>NZ_JAJAVB010000001.1 GCF_020615385.1 Jiella soli
CGCAAAACAACGATCTCACCCCCGGCCCGCAAGGCGGCTCACGCCGTAGGAATACGGCGAAGCGAGGGATCGTCCAGCCAGTCCAGCGTGAAGAGAGTTCGTTCGATGCGTCCTACCTCGCGAAGGGCCAGGGCCAGCGCGTTCTGGCGCGGATAGGAGCCGAGCCTTCGCAAAAGGAGCGAGGCGGGCACAAGGCCCATGCGCACCGACGTTCCCGCGCGGAGCATGTCGTCCCGATGCCTGGTGATCAGCGGCTCGTCGATCCGGTTCCCGAAGAAGGGTTCGAGCGTCGGCCACCGGCTGGACGGGCCGAAGGCGTGAAGCTTTCGGTGGGAGAGGTTCGGGATGCGCGGGGCGAAGCGGAACCCGAGCAGATGGCAGAGTGCGAACACATGGTCGGAGACGCCGCCGCCGTCTGTGTGGTGGACGGTGATGTCGACCTCGCCCCCTAGAAGGCCGTCTCTTCGCTGAGCGCGCGCTTGCTTTCCGTGAGGATTTCTTTGCGATTACGACGCTTTTGCTCGCGGCGATCGGGTGGCAGGGCATCAGTCATGAATCACAGCTTAGTGCAAAACGGGAACACCAGCACCAAAAATCGGGAATCGCGGCCCCAAAAGCCGCGCAAATCCTCATCATGCCCTATGACTTTTTTGACCGCATTGGCGGCAGCTACCCTGACCAGGGCTTAATGGTGTGCCGGTATAGGGGTACAGCCCTATACCGCTAGGCGCCGTCCTGCGCTTTTAACTCAGCGACACTCGGATGCCGGCGGCTTTTGAGGACGTGTTCCACCCCTTCCATCAGCAGGTCATGCACCTTGCTGCGTTCGTGGAAGGCGATTTCCCGCAGCACGTCATGCACCGGCCGTGGCAGATAGGTGCTGGTCTTGATGACCTCTTTGTCCGCCTTGGCTTGCGGCGCTTCTGCGGCGGTCTGCGCGGGCTCCGGTTGGGGCGCTTCCTTCGCAATATTGAGGTCGACATCGGCAAACACGGATGGGCGTGGCTGCGCTGAGCGGCTCATGATGCGGTTCCTTTCGATTGTTTGGCGACCCAGCGCCACAGACGGCGAGCTTCGTCGGCAGCCTTGCCGTTCGGAGCGTACTCGGTGACCCCCTGCCCTACGGCATAGGCGTCCTGGTAGTCGGCACGCTGGATGATGATCGGTTCGGCCAGGCTGCCGATTGCGGCAAGACCCGCGGCCATTTCCGCCGCACGGGAGTTGTTCGGCTGCGGCGGGCACTGGTTGAGGACGAAGGCGAACGGAGTGCCGCCGCGCAGGATTGCCTGCACTGTCGGGCGCACGGCGTTCACGTCCAGCCGCGTCGGCCGCAGGGGGACGACGCAGAGCGTCGCGGCCTCCATGGCTTTGTGGGTGGCGGTGTTGTCAGCTCCGGCGGTGTCGAGAATGGCGACGCTGAATGATGAGGCCAGGCGGCGGACCATGGTTGGCAGCTGGGCGATCTTGTCGGCAGGGAATGCCTCCACGTGGGGCGCGTCGCCTGTCCTTGTCTCAGCCCAGGTCAGCAGAGAGCGCTGGGGATCGAGATCCAGCATGACAGCCGTTTCGCCGGCCTCCTGCGCGGCCACGGCCAACGCGGTGGCAAGCGTGGTCTTCCCCGCGCCGCCCTTCTGGGTGGTCAGTGTGATGATATGCATGATGCCTGTATAGCCCTGAACCGCCACACAGGCATACCGGCGAAGCGTTAAAGGGGCGTAACGGTGTGGCGGCGAAGCTGCACAACGGTGCAGCCCTATAAAGGTGTAGGGGTATGATGCCGTGCTGGTGTGAAGGTGGAGCGGTTCACCTGGAGGCCGCTATAGGGCTATACCCCTACGCCGCTAAACCCCCCTGCGGTTTTCCGTGCAGCGCTGACTCCACCAAGGCGGCAAGGGCGACTTCGTCGCCGGAGAAGCTGTCGATCATCGCGCCAATCACGGTTTGCGGCTCAAGGACGTCAGCATCGAGCGTAAAGCCGGCGTTTTCCGCGAGGAGCGTCAGGAAGGTCAGTTGCGTGCGGCCGTTGCCTTCGCGAAAGGGATGAACCGCATTGATTTCGGCCAGCACATGCGCCGCCTGCGCAGCGAAGGCTGCAGGCGCCAAGCCCATCAGATGATTTTCCGCGGCCAGATCCGAAAAGATGCGGATCATCACCCGGTCAATATATTCCGGATAGCAGAACCAGTTGCCGCCCTTGCCGATCCGGATGCGCCGCGGCTCGCCGGCCCAGGCATAGACGTCCTGGAACAGATGGTGATGGAGCGCACGGTAGTGCGCATAATCCAGCGCGCCGGGAGGAAACTCCTCGTCGGCCCGGATGAGGAACATTGACAGTTCGAACTCTGCCAGAGCCTCCGGGTCCTCGATGCCTGCCTTATTCCCCAGCACATCGGTGCCGGGATAGCACAGGGGATCGTTTTCAGAGGCGTAGACCACCGGATCAGCGGGTCTTGGCGAACTCCGCGCGGATCGCGGCTCGCCGCTCCTCGGGCGTGAGCCCCTGCTGATCGAAGGTCTTGAAGCGCGCGGCCATCTTCGGCGACAGGCGCAGGCCCTCGACGGCACTGATTTTCTCGGCACGGCTGCGGGTTAGCTTCGCGCCGCTGACGAGGATCTTGCCGGGAGGGGGAGGCGCTTTCTTCATGGCAGGATCTTATCACAGCTCGCACAAGCCCGGCAAAGACAACCTGTCACCGCCCTCCGGCTGTCAGTAAAGGCATCGGGGCATACCTTTATAGGGGTAGACGGGTACAGCCGCATGCATATCCACCGCCGCCCTGTCGCCCGCCTGGCTGGATTCCCTCGGAGCCGCCATCGCGGGGCAAGAGCCGCACGGGGTCAAGCTAGGGCGGCAAGCCCTGTAACCGTCAGGCGGCCGTAAGGCCGGGGCTTGCGGCGCTGGCGGCCCGTGCGAGCGTCGCCCTGTGATGGTGACTGCGAGGGATTCCCTTGGTGAGCCTGAGCACCCCTAAATCCCCGCCAGCGGCGGGGAAGGGAACCGCGACCGCTCACACCAGCATGCGCCGCATCGCGGTTTCGTAGTGCCGCGGGTCGAGCTCGATGCCGAGATAGGACCGGCCGACCGATTGCGCCGCGCGCAGCGTCGAGCCCGAGCCGCAGAACGGGTCCAGCACCAGCCCGCCGGCGGGGCAGAACGTTTCGATCTGCGCGGCGAGCAGCGTCACCGCCTTCTCGGTCGGATGCCGGCGGTTGCCGGTGTAGGCCCACGGGCAGACATCCGAGCCTGGCAGCCGGGGCAGGGGCGGGCGCCCCTTGGCCAGCAACACCGCCTGCTCGTGGCTGTGCTGCAGGTAGCGGCGGGAGGAGGCATAGCGCTTCGGGAACACCAGGTGCCCGACCGGCTGAAACCCCGCCCGTTTCCAGGCCAGGGCGAACTCGACCAGGTGGTGCCAGCCGTAGAAGCTGAGACAGAGGCTGTCGTCGCGCAGCACCCGGTGCATCGCCCGGTAGGCCGGCTCGAGCCAGTCCACCGTGCTGTCGCCGAGGAGGCGCGCGCCGTCGCGGGAGCGGTAGCGCACCACGTAGGGCGGATCGGTGAGGATGAAGTCCACCGAGCCCGCCGGCAGGGTGGCCATGACCTCCACGCAATCCCCGCGGAGTACGCTGCCGGTGGGCATCGTCTCTCCCGGTGCCCGCGCGGGGCAGGGGGTGGGGCTCATCGCCCCATCTCCTGGTCGGATTTGGCCTTGGCCTTGCGGATGATCAGGCGGCCGTCGATCGGCAGCGCGGTGAGGCGGATGTTGAAGCCTTCGCCGTCGTCGTGGAACCAGGCCGAGCCGACCTTGGTCCAGAAGGCGCGGTCGCCTTCGCCCTCGACCACATAGACCGTGTGGCTGGGGCTTGAGGATTTGCTCTTGGTTGTCATGGGGTGTTCTCCCGTTGGTTGTCCCGGCTGCGCCTGTCGCGGCCGGTCGGGGAGATCTTCGCCAACGGCCCCAGGACTGGCGGGCAAGGAGGCTCCGGCCGAGGGATCCCTCTGGCAGACGGTTGGATGCCTTGCCGGACGGGCCGCCGGTGGCATCACACCGACCGTCCTGGCCGTGACCGGCGTGGCCGGGACCACGGGAGACCCTGACAGCGCCTCGCCCTGGCAGCCACAGTCTTAACGATCGGCTTCCGTCGAGGTCTCGCCCGAATCTGCGGGTTCAGGTCATGGCTATCGGTGCGACATTCGCGTCTGATTTCTTGTGGGACCTGCCTCGCTCAGTCGCCCATAGCGCTCGTCGGTATCCCACAACCCCGGCTGTCCCCGCATCCATACCTCCCAATCCTGTCGAGGCTGATTGAATCACGAAAACTAGCGATTGGGGATGGTCTTCGAGGCCTCCACCTTGTATTTTGCGGCAAAAATACCTAATTTTACTAACGTTAGCCCTTTCATATTGCGTCATATATAAAAATACAGGGACTAAATGCCAAGACGGCATTTGTGCGCGTACCATGGCGCAAGAAGCAGCTCATAGTGGAACAGCGATAGAATATTCGCGCGCAAGAACTACGTTCAAGTGCGAATATGTAAAACCATTTATAAGTCAGGAGATATTAATGGCCTACATGCAGAAATATCCCTATATTATTGGTCCCCCCTTGGTGGACCCTTCTCCGCAGTTGCTCGCAATGTCGGATGCGGAGGAAAGTGTGTACGACACGTTCATGTCGCGTTCGCTCGGCCGATGGGATGGAGAAGGCGGCAACGTTCCAGCACCAAACACTGCGAAGACCCGGGTGAGATTCGGGGTCCTCATGCCTCCGTTGGCCGATGCGCTGCTACAGGAAGCAAAATCGTCTGACAATCGGGCACTCCCTTCTGCCCCCAAGCCGATTCCTCCTACTGATCAAGCGGCATCGAGTTGCGCGGTGAGCGAAGCCACCTAGGAGACGTTGTCCTATTTTCTCGCTGCGAGCCTTCTCAGCTCACTGCATCGCGTAATAGACCGACTGGAATGACGATCGGGATAGGGAATTCTATCGAAACTTATCGAACACTACTGAACGTCTACGACGATAGCCCTTGTGGCGAGGGGAATTAGGTGCGTACTCATCTTTGCCGTGCTTTTCGGTCGATCGATTATGCGATCTCGGAAGGGGGCGAGGCCGGAGTGCCTACCATGACGAAAAGAGAATATATCCAAAAGTTTAGGCCTGCTCATGCGGCGCTTCAGGCGGGGTTTTCGGTGGAGGAGGTAATATGGCTGCTATGCCTGCACGAACGAGTCTTCGGCACACTCGCCGCTATGTCATTCGAAAGCCGCCAGAAGTTGCTCTTTCGAACTGCTTTCGACGGTGTCCGGGGTATTGCACCGCAGCCATCTGAGACGGCTTTAGAGTGACCCACGGCCGCGGCCGCCTGATCACCGCCTCCATGAACGATCCAATTGACCCGCCCCGGTGCCTTGGCGCCGGGGTCGCTTCGCGAGCTCCGGATCGGTCTCGGCTTTACGATCGATGCCGTCTCGACCGCGACCGGACTCACGGCCCGGCGCCTCTGGAGCATTGAGGAGGGCGCCGCTCCGTCTCCAGAAGAGATGGAGTGGTTGGACCTGGTTTATGGAACGGCAAAGCCATAGCGGGTTACAATTCTTCATACTTCCAGATCTTATTTCTGAACCAAGAGCTGCAGCGTCTTCATGTCATGGAGCCAGAATGCCGGGCCGGGGGTCCAATCCTATCCTTTTGCCGATCGACGTGCCGGCGGACGATGAGGCCGCGCTGACGGCGGCTTTCTCAAAGAGGTTGTTCTTGCGCCGCAAATCCACCCTCGTTTTGGAGGGCAGGCCAAGCGACCAGCTTCTGGCCATCGTTGATGGCGTTGCCTACCGGGCGAAGATGACGGCGGATGGCGCGCGCCAGATCGTCGGGATCGTGTTCTCCGGCGGATTGTGCAATTTGCCGATCCTGTTCTTTGGTTCATCGGATCATTCGGTCGAGACCGTAATCGACTGCCAGGTCGCGAGTGCGGCGAAGGCTGATATCCTGGACCTGATGCAGGTGCGCCCGATGCTGGCGACAGCGTTTGCGGCACTTGCACTGGCGAATGCCGCCAGTGCCCGCAATTGGGTGCTGAACGTGGGCCGCCGCATGGCGCGCCAGCGGGTGGCGAGATTTCTTTGTGAGGTCATGCTCGCCTCGAGATTGCCGGGGTCGGTCGAGCGATGCTCGTTTCCGTTCACGCAGGAGATCATCGCCGACGCTACGGGCCTGTCGATCGTGCAGGTTAACCGCACGCTGCGGGAGCTGCGGGCTGAAGGCCAGATCACGCTCGAGAGCCGTGTTCTCACGATCCATGGCTGGGACCGCCTCTGCAGTGATTGCGAGTTTCCTTCCTCCTTGCTTCGGCGCCGCTAGAGCTTCTGGGAGGGGCTTTGCTCCTTGCCGGGCGGGTCGATGACGCGCGGAGGGATTCTCACGTGGAAGCCGCTCTGGCGAACCTGACGCCGGCATGAAGACGCTGGCCCAGAGAGCCTTCGTTTACCGGGTTCCGCTAAGCAGCTTGGCCACGCTCTTCGCCGGATCTGGAACGGGGATTGATAATGCTGTTTCAGCTGGCGCGGCTGTCGTCGGCCTCGAAAACCAGGCGTGTACAGAAGATGCGCCTGCCTTGCGTATCTCTGACCACAACCTGGAAACGCCGCTCGTTGCTCTCGGGTTGCTCACCCCGTACCATATCAGTCAGGGCCAGAATGGCGACATCTTTCGCGGTCTTCCCGTTTGGTAATGTGTATCCCTCGTCGTCGATCATACTGTGCTTTCCGTCATCTGTATCAAAATAGTATAGAGGCATGGCACGCTCCCAGCAGGACATTCCGATAATACGGATGGCTTGCGGAGGTTCATTCTCAGGTGCGCGGATCGTGAGAAGATTGCGTTGGCGGCTGATAGTTGAAACAGGACATGTGCATCCAGTTTCACTGTCCCCTTCCGCTACCGTGCACAAATCAAGGATTATGCACGTGATGCTTGCCCACCTTGGCGGGCAAGGAGGCTACGGGAGACCCTGACGGCGCAAGAGACCGACTGCCCGGCCTGCGGTCAGGGGACGAGGGGAATGGTGCTGCCTGACGGAAGGACCGGGGCGTCGGCTACGATCAGCCCGCGCAAGGCACTGAATCGAGCGAACTGCCCAGGTGGCCCTTCGGCTCCTCAAGGAGAGCCATCTCGCCCTCGTGGAGCAAGGTCTCGATCGCCCGACTAGCGGCGCGACGACGCGACGCGCGGGGAAAGCGGCAACAGCTGAAGCGCTGGCCGTCCGCTGCGGCAAAAGGATGCATCACGCTTTTGCGTCCGCCGAGCACCCGTAAGGGCAGCGGTCGTTTCGCGTCTGGGGAATATGTCTTCCAGATGTTGTTCGATCGACCACCACCACAAGAGGACGAAGATGCCGTCTGGATCGGATTGGTGGTGTGCGTCGTCGTGATCGTGGCGCTTGCCGTCATCTTTTTGGCCGCCTCATTCAGCTGATGGTCTACGACTACGACCAGAACCACGACGTCCGCGATGCGCTTCACCCGAGGCGGATTGGTGCGGATCTTCTCCACTACCGACCAGGCCCTGGCGTATTTCCGGAAGCATTGACCGTCAGGAGTGGGACGTGAAATCGGATTGCTAATTCTGTTCCAGGCAGGAACCTTCTGATTTAGCCGGGATTAAGGTCATTAGGTGGCAAAATTTTGTCTGGGAAGCGAGATATGGAATCCATGCAAGAACTCGCGAAAGTCATTACGAATCATGGTGTTCAATCGGATGTTCGCCGCAGTATGCAGAATGTTTCCAGCTTCCGAACGCCGCTCGGCTTGCCCGAGGATATGCGTTTGAAGCTTCAAGAGCTCGATAGGGCGTTCATCAAGTACACGGCTGAAAAGAGATGATGTGAGACCCGAGCATGATCTGCAGGTCCGCGCTTATTCATTATGAGACCCGTTTCCGGCATCGATAGCGAATGCGCCACTGAAAGATCTGGATGCGGTCCGTTTGGACGATATGGCAAAATCGCTGCTGACGATGAAAATAGCCGTTGGCGGCAGCCTGAACCCTCTCAATCTCCGGAAATCGCCGCCGGACTGCCCGATACGCCGTCCCGGCGCTCGGCGTTATCAGAAGCCGCTGCGAGGCCGGACTATCGAAGACCCAGTAGATACCGTAGGGGGTCTGCACGACGGTGGTGGTCGGCCCCAACGCTTTCGGCGCAGGCCGTAAATCGCGAGCGACGTCTACGTTTTCGCTCGCGCAGCCAGCCAGCAAGAGCAGCGCGCCGGCGATCGATGCGGTAATTCTCATGGATGCCCGGAAGCGCTCATGCATGACCGCTCCCATCGGTCGCGGTTGCGGGAGCGGGCAAATCCTCTTTGACCTCGACAGCAAGCAGCCCAAAGCCGAACATCAACGCTATGAAGATCAGGACGAAGAGCGCATTCCAGAGGACCACTTTGATTGTCATAGGCAGGTTTTCTGAGGCTATATCTGGTATGGGATCGCGCATCGACGTCATTGGATTGCGTTTAGGCGTCGCCGTCGTGTTCGTAACGGAGTTGCCAGCCGGCTGCACCTGATCGCAGATCGGGTTTTTCTTAAATTCATGTAAGGCGCGGGCTGGCGATCGCTGAATGGGACCAAGAGGAAGAGGAGTAGGAGATCGGACCTGAACGGCGGCTGAAGCCCTGCCCCGGGTTCATCGCGGGTGTCAGGGCCGCAATCCTGCCCGCAGCTGTGCCAGTCCTTGTGGGGAGCGGGGAGACGGCATCAAGCCGACCTTAAGCTTCGGCGCATAAGAGCGGGTTATGCGGGTGAAACGAACCATACGCCGTGCGCTGCTTTTGGCCGCGCTTTGCGTGTCTGCGGTGCATCTGACGGCGCAGGACGCCGGTGCGCGGACCACGCTTCCCCTTCCGCGCTTCGTCTCCCTGAAAGCCAGTGCGGCGAACGTCCGGCAAGGCCCAGGGCTAAGATATAATATCCTGTGGACCTACGTTCGCCGGGGAATCCCGGTCGAAATCTTTCAGGAGTTCGGCAACTGGCGCCGCATCCGGGGAAGCGACGGAAAAAGCGGCTGGATTTATGCAGCCCTTGTTTCGGGAAGGCGGACTGCGACGGTGGCACCGTGGGTTTCTGATCTGGCTCGGCTTCGGCCGTCACCCTCTCTTCAGAGTGCTCCTGTCGCGCATCTCGAGCCTGGGGTGCTTCTTCATGATCTGTCGTGCGACGGCACATGGTGCCGGGTATCGGTCCAGCATCCTGACGTCACCGGGTATGTCAGGCAATCCGCTCTATGGGGTGTTTATCCTGGCGAGACGCTCAATTGGTCGGAAGGGTGGAACTGGCTTTCCTTCCTTTAGGACCGACAGGACTGATCAGAGGTCGTCAGCGGTGACCTCTCACCCTTCCCGCCGGTGTGGTGCCAGATCCCAGGCAATGCTGTCGCGTCTATCGGCTGCAAGATCCATGTCCAGGATGCGGGTCTCTCCCTGCCGGACCTGGGCGCTCATCAAAGGAGAGCGCATCAGGGCCAGGCTGGTGGCGGCCAGAAGAGTGAAGGCAGCGGCGAGCAAGACCCAATCCGATCGCCGGCGCGGCTTGTATCGGGCAGAAAAATCGTCGCCTCGAGGGCCCCGCGGCCTCTTGGGGAAGATCGGCATGGTATCCTTCCAGTCCTTGGATGAGGAGATGGAAATAGCGGGAATCGGCCCGCCTGCCACCGCCATTTCCCTATTTGCGTTGATGCTGCCGGCATGTTGCGTGACCGCGATACGTCTGACGGCGAACGTCGCGCCAGCCTCATCCAAGGCTAGATAGGAGCATGAAACTCATCTTCTTCGCGACGCCCAATTATGTTTGGAGGGCCGTCGATTGAAGGCGATCAACGGGAATAAACAGCGCATAAATTGTTTATGCGATGGAATATGTTTCCACAGCGACGACTCTGATAGGAGGCGGGAAGCCAGTCAGGCTGCCTGCTGAACTGATGCTTGAGCCACAACGCTGTCGTCCCGCTTCCAATTCACGCTGTTCGTCAATGGCCTGTTCCTGATCGGCCTCGCCGCCTCAATGCTGGTGCCGGCCCTTGTCGACTTCGGCACTAACAACCGCGACGCCGAGAACTTCGTGATCTGCGCCCTTCTCGTCGGGGGCACGGGCAGCCTCCTCGCGGCGGCCTTCCGGCAGGAGCGCACGGGCACGCTCGACCGCCGCACCGGCTATCTGATCACGCTCACGGCCTGGCTGTCGGTCAGCTTCTTCGGTTCGCTGCCGCTCGCGGTCTCCTCGCTGAACATCTCGATGACCGACGCCCTGTTCGAGACCGTGTCCGGCCTCACCACGACCGGGGCGACCGTGCTTTCCGGCCTCGACACGATGGCGCCAGGCCTTCTCCTCTGGCGCTCGCTCCTCCAGTGGATCGGCGGCATCGGCATCGTCGTCATGGCGCTCGCCATGCTGCCGCTTCTTCATGTCGGCGGCATGCAGCTCTTCCTGTCGGAATCCTCCGACGTCTCCGGCAAGACCTTTCCGCGCGTCGGGCAGTTCGCGCGGGCGATCGGCGCGGTCTATGTCGGGCTGACGCTCGCCTGCACGGCCGGGCTGATGGTCGCCGGCATGGGCGCGTTCGATGCTGTCAATCACGCCATGGCGGCGATCGCCACCGGCGGCTTCTCGACCAAGGACGCCTCGGTCGGCTTCTACAATTCGGTCGGGATCGAAGTGGTGCTGATCGTCTTCATGACCGCCGGCGCGCTGCCGCTCGTCTTCTATGCGAGTTTCCTAATGCGCGGTGGCCGGGCGCTCCTGGAGGATGAGCAGATTTTTGGCTTCCTGAAGATCCTTGCCGTCGCCATCGCTGCCGCGACCGTCTGGAACATCTCGCAGGGGATGGAGCCCTTCCTCGCCCTCCGGGTCTCGGCCTTCAACGTCACCTCAATTCTGACCGACACAGGCTTTGCCACGACCGACTTCTCGACCTGGGGCAGCTTCGCGATCGGGCTGTTCTTCGTCCTCTATTTCATCGGCGGCTGCGCCGGCTCGACCGCCGGGGCGATCAAGATCTTCCGCTGGCAGATCCTGTTCGTCAGCGCGCTCCGGCATCTCAAGACGACGCTCTCGCCGAGCCGGATCCTGGTGCTGCGCTACCAGCAGAAGCAGATCGACGACCCGACGATCGCCGCCGTGCGCAACTTCTTCTTCATGTATCTCATCACCTTCGTCGTCCTGTCGCTCGCCGCGATGGCGACCGGCCTCGACTTTCTGTCCTCGACCTCGGGGGTGGCGCAGGGCATGGCCAATGCCGGGCCGGGGCTCGGCCCGGTGGTCGGCCCGGCGACGAATTTCGGCCACATGCCGGAGGCCGCCAAATGGGTGGTGATGGCGGCGATGCTGCTCGGGCGGCTGGAACTCGCCACCGTCTATGTCGTGCTCCTCCCGGACTTCTGGCAGGCGTCAGACCGACGCGGGCGGATCGGAAAGATGGAGCGGAGAGAATAGCGGAGGGCCCCAAAGGCGAGCCGCGACCAGCCCACCGCAAAATCGGACAGTGAAAGCAAGTGCCGGCTCTGGTTTGCCTCCCAAAGTTTGATCGGGAGCTGGCGTCTGAGTCTGACCGCAGATCCATCCTTAACCCGATCTTTGGCTAAGGTGCGCAGGTTGCGCCCTGCACGCTGATCGACGGATCTGCTGTTCCTTTACGCGGAGATGCCATTGTCCCCCGCCGTGCGCCAGCAGCAAAAATCGCCTCTCTTCCCGCCGTCGACCCGCCCTCTGCACCCTGGATTGGACTGGCCCTGCTTGGTCGATGCGCTCTGGTCGTCACGGCTTGCGATGCTGCTTGCGGTCATCCTGGGCACCTCCCTGGCCTTGCTCATGACGCTTTCGATGCCGACGCGCTACACCGCGACCAGTCAGGTGTTCGTGGACCCGCGCGACATCATGGTTGTGCAGAACGAAGTGGCGCCGAACGGCTTGCCGAGCGAGGCAACACTCGCGCCCATCGAGAGCAAGATTCCGGGGATCTATTCTACCGGCCTCCTGTCGCGGGTAATTGATGCCGAGAAGCTGCTGGACGATCCGGAGTTTAACGGCACCGGTAACGCGCTGCCTTCGCCGCTGACCTCCTTCCTCGACTTGTTCCGCGGTGACGCCGAGCAGCAGCCCTTCCTCGTGGCGCTTTCGAATCTGCGCGAGAAAATGCAGGTTGACCGCCTGGCGAAGAGCTTCGTCCTCGAGATCGCACTCACCACGCGCAACCCGGACAAATCTGCCAGACTTGCCAACGCTATCGCCCGAACTTTCATCGAGCGGCTCGGCCGCACGCAAGCCGGCATGGCGGCGCGCGCAAGCGACGCTTTAGCATCCCGGGTGCCGGGATTGCGACGCGCTGTCTTGAACGCCGAACAGGCGGTCGAAGCATATAAAGCGCAGAACCGGCTGGTCGGGTTCGACGGTAACCTTCCCGACGCATCCTACCTGACCGAGGTGAACAAGCGGCTCGCGCGAGGACGCGCCGAGGCTACCGAGCTAAAGGCCGAGGTCGAACAGACGGTCACCGCCCTTGCCGGCGCCGCAGTCAGATGGACGCTTCCCGAGGAACTGACTTCCCGCACGCTCATCGGGCTACGCTCGTTCTATTTCGAGCTGTCGCAGCGGGCAGCCGGGCTCGCATCCACACTCGGCCCGCGTCATCCTCAACATGCGGCCAGCAGGCGCGCTTTGGCTTCGGTCCGACAATCGATTCAGGCGGAGCGGAAGCGGATTGTCTCGGCAACGCGGACGCAGCTGGCGCGGGCCGAGGCGACCAACGCCGCGCTTGCCGATCGTCTCGAAACTTTGAAGCGGAAGCGATTCTTGACCCGCCAATTCTTCACCAGGCTGCGTGAACTCAAACGCGAGGTGAGCGCGTTACGCGCTGTGTACCAGGCATTCCTGTTGCGCGCCCGCGAGGTCGACGAGCAGGCGCGGCTGAACCTGACGAATGCAAGGATCCTTAGAAAAGCGACGCCACCACTGGAGCCGTCCAGCCTCTCACCTTTGGCAATGGCCCTGCTTGGCTCATTCGCTGGGCTCCTTACCGGGTTCTCGCTCACCCCTTTGGTAAAGTTCCCGAGGGCGATGCGGTACCGCGCGGGACGCGCTAGCCAGTAGCCGATGGCGGTTCACCGGGCTGCCTGGGGCGAAGACCTTCAGCTGCGCCCACTGCGGATCGATCCGCGGAACACAAGCCGCCGATGTGTTAGGTGTGCCCGGAACGTTAGAAGGAACATCATGCTCTGTCGAACTATCATCATTCTCGCACTGGCTGCCCTTTCGAGCTGTTCGCTGGCGCAGGCTCCAGAGGACCGAACGGGCCAACTTGCGCAGCTTGACCAATACGCCAGTCAGCGGCTGGCCGGCTCCGGACCGAATGACGGACGCATTGCGTCGGCGATGAAGGCGTCTGCGGAATCCGAGGCAACGACACCGACCAGAGCGACAACCACTGCGCCCGCGAAGCAGCGGGCCCCGATCGGGCAGAGCCTTTCCGGCCGTGCAGAGAACGCAAGGTTAGTGCCTCAGGTGACGCCTCTCACAGCGCAAGCGCTGGAAGCGCGATACCGTTACGATCAGACGGGCAAGCTGACCCTGCGCTTGACTCCCAAGGTTCCGATCATCGACATCGGATCCATTCGCGAGGCCATGAAGGATGCACCCCTGGGCAACAGCCCGTCACCTTCGGGGGGGCTTCGTCCAGCTTTTGATTCCGCTTCAGGCTAGGGAGCGGGGCGTGATGGGATCACGCCGCTCAGATGAGCCTCGCTGAAACCGAGCTCATCGTCTCTCTACGATCCCAGAGACCTCTCACTCCTCATATCCGGCTTCGGCTGCGAATGAGGCTGGCGACCGTCGTGATCGCGAGAATGCCGACGATGACGCCGAGCGACAGCGGCGTGGAGATGTGCGGCAGACCGCTGAATGGCTGACCGTCATTGAGAAACGGCAGGGTGTTGGATTCCAGGGCGTGCAGGATCAGCTTGATGCCGATGAAGCCGAGGACCAGGGCAAGACCGAAGCCGAGATAGACTAGGCGGTCGAGAAGTCCTCCGAGCAGGAAGTAGAGCTGGAGCAGGCCGAGCAGGGCGAAGGCATTGGCCGTAAAGACGATGTAGGGCACATCGGTAAGGCCGTAGATGGCGGGAATGGAATCGAGCGCAAAGAGGAGGTCGGTGATGCCGAGCGCTCCGATGACCACGACCATCGGCGTGAAGTAGCGCGTGCCGTCCTTTTTCACCGTCAGGGCGTTGCCATGAAACTCGGACGTGGTGCGCAACCGCCGCTGCAGCCAGGTCACCAGGAAATTCGGTTCATACTCCTCGTCGACGGACTTGCCCTTCGAAAAGCTCTCTACCGCGAGGTGGCCGGCGGTGTAGAGCAGAAACAGGCCAAAAAGGTAGAAGACCCAGGAGAACCTCTCGATCGCGGCCGCGCCGAGCGCGATGAAAATCCCGCGCATGATCAGCGCGAGGACGATGCCGATCAATAGCGCCTTCTGCTGGTCGGCACGCGGGACCTGAAATGTCTTCATCAGGATGACGAAGACGAAGAGGTTATCGACCGAGAGGCTCTTCTCGGTGATGTAGCCGGCGAAAAACTCGATGCCGTGGGCATGGTCCCAGAGCAGCCACAGGACTGCGCCGAAGAGGATGGAGATCCCGACATAGACGGCCGACCAGAAGCCGGCTTCCTTCAAACTCGGCTCATGCGGCTTGTGCACATGGGTCAGGAAATCGAAGACGAAGAGGCCCGCAATCCCGCCGATCGTTGCAAACCAGACCCAAAGCGGCGTCGCAGCATCCGCAGGGCTCCCCGAACTTAGATCCACCAATCGGTTCTCCACTCTCGTCAAGCCGAGGGTCCGGCCGTCGCGCTGCGGCCGAGGCGCCGACCAGGATCGCGGGAGACGGAGCGCTCCGACGGGGAAAAGTCACGCAGCAAGGGGGGCTGCAGCGCTTAGACCTCTTCGGCTTCTACACGCCCGTCGCTGTGCTGCAAGTCATGCGGCGTGCCTTGACAGCCGCCGCTCTTGGCGTTGCAGGTATGGTTCCACACCCAGGGTTGGCGATCTGGATGCGGCATCAAAGCTGGTCCGAGCCCCTTGAAGGAGGACGGGGCATGAAGGACGCGGAAGGTGATCAGGAGGACCGGGTTCGATATCGCGAGCTCCTCGAAGAGCTTCGAACCATCATCCCCGGCGCCCAGGTGCTGTTCGCTTTCCTCTTGTCGGTGCCGTTCTCGAGCCACTTCGACGAGATCGACACGCTCGGACGGGCGGTCTTCCTGGTTTCCCTCGTCGCGATCGCGCTGGCGACGGTCCTGTTCCTTTCTCCCGCCGCTCATCATCGTCTCGCCGATTATAAGGATCGTCAGGAGCGGTTGCAGTTCGGTGTCCGAACCGCGCTCTGCGGCATGTTCCTCGTCGCGCTGGCGATGAGCTGCGCCATGTTCGTCGTTGTCAGGTTTCTGTTCGACAGCCTTGCGATTGGCATCGGAGGAGCCGTCGCCGTCGCAGCGGCGGCCTCCGGCCTCTGGCTGTTGCTTCCCATGACGAGATGATCCCGGCAGCCCTGCTCAACAGATAGCATAATTGCGCTACAGGCGTGTAACACCAAAGCGATATTGAGACTATCTTTCCAAATTGTAATGTTCCTGGGTAACATTAACTAATGTTCTTGGCCCGGATTGTTGGGGAACGTGCCGATGGTTGTCCAGTTGACCTACTGAGTGCCGGTCGTGAGGGCCGGCGCGATCATCAGAACTGGAGACACCACATGACGAACAGGATTTCCACGCTCGCCGGCGCCTCCGCCATTCTCCTTTCGCTCGCTGCCGTTCCCGCGGTCGCCCAGGACAATGCGACGCCGAAGATGAACGACGTCAAGAGCTGGGACGCCGACGCCAACGGCTCGGTCTCGCAGGACGAATTTAACGCTGGCTTCGACCAGAACGGCGCCTACAAGGCCTGGGACAAGGACGGCGACGGCGCGCTGAGCCAGGAAGAATTCGATACCGGCGTCTTCGGCGCTTACGACCGTGACAATAGCGGTACGATCGAAGAGCCCGAATTCGGTGACGTTGGCGATGACATCGGCGACGGCGGCTTCTGGGACGTCTGATCCCGACCCGGTCCAGGAGGCAAGTCCTTCTGGGCCCCTCTCGCTGATCAGACACGGAAGGTTCCAGGCATGTTCAAAACCACCACCGCGCTTGCGTTCGCAGGCACTCTGCTCGCCACCTTCGCCGCGCAGGCTCAGGGTTCTAACGATAAGACGCCGGGGATCTCCCTCGATGGCGTCAGCGGCTTCAGCGCCGAAGGTCTTCTGCAGCAGGACGTCGCGGGACAGGATGGACAGCCGATCGGCGAGGTCATCAACTTCGAGATCGCAGACAATGGGTCGATCACGCGCGTCATCATCAACTCTGATGGCTTCCTTGGCGTCGACGAGACCGTGATCGCGGTGCCGTTCAGCGCGATCGACCTCACGCCGCAGATGCCCGGCATTCGCGCCGACATCGAAGAAGACGATACGGACAGCTACTCGATCTTCGGGCCGAACAAGGCAGACGCCGCGAAGAAGTCGAGTTATCGCGTCTCGGCCCTGCTAGGCGACGATGTCAAGCTGAAGCACGGCTCGGACTACGGCTATCTCACCGACTTGGCCTTCGATCAGCAGGGTCATGTCAAAGCCGTTGTCGTGCAACCGGATGTCGCATTCGGCGCTTCCGGCTACTATGCCTTTCCCTTTGACGGAGATACTGTGGCTGGATCAACCGTTAATCCTTATGCGGCAACGCTTTCGCTGCCCTACGACAGCGACGGCATCCGGAAGGCTGTCTCGATCGACTATGAAGGCTTTCGTGATGGAGGCGTCCTCGGCTCCTGAGCATTCGTGCTTCGCCGGCCACGTAAGGGCGTGAGAACGCCTGCCTCGCGCGGTCGGCTTCCCCCGGCTGTCACAACTAGCCAATAAGGAGATAACATGATCGACTGGAAACGTACCCTCACGGCCACTGTCGCCTCCATCGCCCTATCGGCACCGGCGCTTGCCGCGAACAACGCTTCCGAAGGGGCCTCCGGCAGTTCGTCGTCGAGCGCCGCCCCCTCTATCACATTCGAACAGGCCGATAGCGACAAGAGCGGCGGCCTCGACGGAAATGAGCTGGCAAGCGCGCTTTTCACGTCCGTGGACACCGACGGAAGTGCCACGCTGGAAGAGCAGGAATACGCGCACGAGAACCCGATGTTCGGCGAAGTCGACCTGTCGAGCTACGACGCCAACGGCGACGGCGGGGTTGACCGGGACGAGTTCGAGAAGAGCTACCTAGAGGCAGCAACCTTCAAGAACTCCGACAAGGACGGGAACGGCATGGTTTCGTCCGACGAATATATGGCAATGTACACCGGCTACTGACACGCTTGTTGCATAGTCGCTCGAACGTCCCTCCAACGACAATCGGCTTCGTCTGGAAAAGCCGGGACAGATGAAGGGACGTTCCCGTGCCTTTCTGGACCAGGCGGCACCTCTGCCGCGGCGTTACCCCTGCTGGCGAGCATATTCCGCCGTGCAAGATCGGAGGCCGATCGCAGTGCGCTGGGATATGCGCCCCATTGGACGAGCCTGCCGCCCTGCGCTTCAGCCGGCCATTCCACCGAAAACAAGCTGACGCCAAGACGTCGGAATTCAGGGATGAGATGAGTTTGCCTTCGATGTCCATAGGAGCGGACCGGACAAGGAAGCCTGTGACAGGCGGCGATCACGATCGCATCGCGGCGATCTGCGGCATCATAGGCTTTGTCGGGGCGGTGGCTGCCGTTCTGACCGACTTGATCGCCATGTTCATCGTCGACCGATACAGCCCGATCAGCGAAACCATCAGCGCCCTTGCCGTCGGCCAGGCCGCCTGGATCCAGGACTGCGGTCTGTACGCCTTCGCTATTGCATGCGCGTCCTGCGGCGTTGGTTATTTCCGCTGGTGGCAAGGCGGTTATGCCTGGCCTGCAGCGGGAGGCCTTCTCATCCTCCTCGGCGTCGATGTCGGGGTCATCGCCTACTTCAACCAGTACGCCGGAACCACCAACGTCGGCGCCGATATCCATTCGAATGCGACGTATGTGCTGGCGGCGATGTTCCTCCTTGCCACACTTCTGTCGGGACCCGGTCTGCGACGGATCCGACGGTCGTTCGGCCGCTTCACCGTCGTTCTTGGCGTGGCATGGCTTATTCTCGCGCCAGTGTTTCTCCTCGTGCCGACCGGGTGGGACGGGGCATACGAGCGATTCCTCGGGCTGATGTTGGTCGTGTGGGTAGGGTTTGTCTCATGGCTCCTGATGCAAGGAGAGCTTGATCAGGCGCGCGGCTCGAAACCACGTTGTTCATAAATCAAGGATCATGCACATGATGCTTGCCCATCATTAGCGGGCAGGAGGCTCCGGCCGAGGGGCTCCCTTCAGGGATACGGTTGGATGCCTTGCCGGGCGGGCTGCCGGGGCCATCACCCCGACTGTTCTGGCCGCGATGGAGAGGGCGGATTTAACGGGAGAGCCGCATTGTCGTGGAGCAACTCAACGCCTGCTGCGGTTTGGTGAGTGGGAGCAAATGGCAGGATTGTTCCTGCTCCTCAGCGCGGCATACCAAGCTCCAAGGATGGAGCCTGAATATAAGTGTAGTGGCGATGGCGTGCGCATGATATTATTACTATTACGTCGACGGCTCAGTCATGTTTGACGGCGTTCTGCCGAGCAATGGCTCGCTCCGCGAGTCTCCGGCCCCCTTTAGGGGCTTTTATGTCAAAAAAAGTGATTGTGCATTTCGAAGCGGCGAGCACACTTGCTGTGGTGGTGTCATCGAACGAACCGCTGCTTTTCCTCTCCGAAGACCAAAAGATCCTGGCCGCGAGCGCATCGTTCTGTCGGACATTTGCAATCGATCCGGCAACCGTGTCCGGTAAACGCCTTGGCGACCTTGGAACCGGCGAATGGGCGATGCCCAAACTCGCCTCCCTGCTGAAGGCTACCGCATCGGGAAGCGCGCGGATCGAGGCGTACGAAATCGATCTCGAGAGACCAAGCCAGAAAACTCGCAATCTGGTTGTCAATGCCCGTACGCTGGATGACGGCGACAAAAAACACATTCGCCTTCTGCTGGCTGTAGCCGACGTGACCGATGCGCGCGCCGAGGCCCGCGAGAAAGATGATCTAATACGCGACAAGGCCACTCTGATGCGGGAAGTCCAGCACCGGGTCGCGAACAGCCTCCAGATCATAGCGAGCGTTCTCATGCAGAGCGCTCGCCGGGTCCAATCAGAAGAAGCCCGGGGGCATCTCCAAAACGCCCATCATCGAGTGATGTCGATCGCCACCTTGCAGCGGCAGCTCTCAGTATCTACCGGCGGGAAAGTCGAACTCCGCGCGTATTTGATCCAGCTTTCCCAGAGCCTTGCTGTGTCAATGATCGCGGACCCTGGCCGGCTCTCCATAGGGGTGAACGTTGACGACAGCGCCGTGGGCGCGGATGTTTCCATAAGCCTGGGCCTTATCGTCACAGAACTTGTGATCAACGCTCTCAAACACGCATTCCCTGATCAGCGCTCGGGCAAGATTTTGATCGCCTACGGCTCGTCAGGCAAAGACTGGTCTCTGTCGGTTACTGACAATGGCATCGGCATGCAGGTGGCAGGCGCTCCTCCAAAGGCGGGACTAGGCACCGGAATTGTCGAGGCGCTTGCCAAGAACCTGCTGGGCGAAATCCAGTTGAGTGATGCAGGTCCCGGTACCGCTGTGACAATCAGTCATCGAGAAGATGCCGATAATTCCACTATCCTTCTGACGGCCGCATAGTAATTTAATGGTTCCTACACAGCACGATTTAGTTTTTCGTTCCAAAAAAACTGAGTAGATTATGAATAATGGTAATTCGGTTGTCCTTGTGGTCGAAGATGACCCGATCATTCTGATGGGAGCCGTCGACCTCGTTATCTCAGCTGGTTACGAAGCCCTCGAGGCGAGCAATGCGGATGAGGCAATTCGTATCCTAGAGTTGCGATCCGACGTGGATCTCGTTTTTACTGATATTGAGATGCCGGGAACGATGGATGGCATCAAATTGTCCCACTACATCCGCGATCGGTCGCCACCGGTAAAACTGCTTATTGCCTCTGGAAAAGCGATTATCGAGGAAACTTGTTTACCAGAGGGAAGCAGGTTCTTCTCGAAGCCGTATGATGAACATTCCATCAGAGATGCAATGGCCAAACTTCTCGTTGCCGACGACTCATTCATCGGTAATGAACGTGGCTGCTAACTCAATGAGGCCCGCCATGGATCTCATCAACTTTCACGGGTGAGGAAACACCGCTCTTCAATAAGAGCGGAAAACCGCGCGCCTGCCGCGAAAGCCCTTTCTCAGATTCAGATAGTTGCAAGCGATCCGCGTACTGCGGTCATCTGGACTGTCATTACATACGCGCCGGCTTAACCAATCTCGCGCCCTTCGGAGTGCCCCCACCATGCGCCCTGCGCCAATTTCCATTGATGAGAAAGAGCGCCTAAACGCCGTCGCCGAATACCAGACCGGCATCGAATCCATCAGCGCCGATCTCGACCGGATTGCTCTTCTTGCCTCAAGCGTGTTCCAGGTGCCAATGGGGCTGGTGTCGTTCGTCGAACGGAACCGGCAGGTGTTCTTGGCCAAGGTCGGTCTCGAAGCTTGTGAAACGGATCGGGAAATTTCCTTCTGTGCCCATGCCATCCATGGCGCCGACATCTTTGTCGTCCTCGATGCCTCGCTGGATCGGCGGTTTGACGACAATCCTCTGGTAATTGGTGCACCACATATACGCTTCTATGCGGGGGCGCCGTTGACAGTACGGAATGGGCAAACGATTGGGACGCTCTGCATCGTTGACACCCAGCCGCGCGCGAGCTTCTCGGATGGCGACAAGGTTCTTTTGTCAGAACTGGCAGCTGTCGTTCTCGACAAGCTGGAACTCCACCGGATGAAAGTTGCCCGAGAGGAAAGCCACGCACGATTCGTTGCGGCTGCTGAGGCGTCGCCGGATGGGATTTTGTGTACTGACGGCAGTGGTATCATCACCTTTTGGAATACCGCCTGCGAGCTGATGTTCAATCGCCCGTCCGAGGAGGCCCTGGGTCACCCCATTACCATCATCATGCCATCCAAATCGGCCGAGGAGCCAAGACTGAAAGTTATTGGAGACGGATCAGAGCTTTTGGTTGGAAGGAGTATCGAACTCACTGCGGCGAGGCGTGATGGAGCCGAGTTTCCAATCGAGTTGACGCTGACCGAGTGGCGGGATGGAGCCCTGTCGAGCTTCGGCTGTATCGTCCGTGACGTCACCGAACGGCGCGCGAACGAAGAGCGCCTCTTCAAACTTGCCCATTTCGACGCGCTCACGGGACTGCCGAACCGCGCCGTCCTCAAGGCGCGCCTGGATGCCATCGGCAAGAACTCGGAGGCTGCTTGCGTTCTCAGCATCGATCTTGATGACTTCAAAGAGGTGAATGACACGCTGGGACACTTGGTCGGCGACGCTCTGCTTAACTCGGTGGCGGGTCGGCTCGTGGCCTGCACACGGCCGATTGATACCGTTGCCCGAATAGGCGGCGATGAATTCGTCATGCTGCTGCCAGGCGTCGGGGATCCAGTTCAGGCCGCGGTGGTTGCCGACCGGGTCATCGCAGCCGTGGCGGAAGTTTTCGTATTTGAGGGTCAGTCGGTCAATGTCAGCGCCAGCGTCGGCTTTGCCATCCATCCGACCTTTGGCCAAGACTCGGGCGACCTGATCTCCAACGCCGACCTTGCCCTCTATCAGGCTAAGGCGGAGGGCAGACACTGCCGCAGGATGTTTATGCCAGCACTGCGTGATCGAGCCGTGCAGCGGCGCACCCAGGACTTCGAGCTGCGGCTCGCCTATGAAAGGGGCGAGTTCGAACTCTTTTACCAGCCCCAGGTTCGTTTGGCGGATGGGGCGCTATTGGGTGCGGAAGCGCTTCTGCGGTGGCGGCATCCGACCCTTGGTATGTTGGCTCCGGCATCCTTTCTGCCAACCTTGGATGCAGGGCCCCTGGCCGCTTCCGTCGGCAATTGGGTTCTCACCAAGGCCTGCGAGCAAGGGGCACACTGGCGCCGTCACGGCGCGCCTGCATTCCGCGTTGGCGTGAACCTTTTTGGCGCGCAGTTCCGGACGGACAGCCTCAGCGAACGCGTAAGGTCGGTGCTCGTTGCCACGGGCCTGCCTCCCACGGCTCTCGAATTAGAGATTACCGAGAACATTATCCTGCGACATGACGGCGAGATGACCGTACCGCTCCAGGAGTTGAAGGAACTGGGCGTGGGAATCGCTTTCGACGACTACGGCACCGGTTACGCATCGCTCAGCATGCTGAAATCGGTGCCACTGACGAAACTCAAGCTCGACCAGAGCTTCGTGCGCGGGATGTGCACCTCGGCCGAAGACGTCGCCATCGTGTGCGCAGTCCTCTATCTTGGGAGAAGCTTTCGTCTCGCCGTCATCGCTGAAGGAGTGGAAAATGAGGCTCAGCGCGACATCCTTGCCCATAAGGGCTGCCAAGAGGCACAAGGCTATCTCTTCGGCCGTCCGATGTCGGTCGAAGACTTTGAACGGCGATACGCTCTAGGATCTGTTGTACGAGATCAACAATCAGTGGTGGTATAACGCGGCGATAACGACGTTCGGGTGACACCCTTGGCGAGCAGCACCGCCTGCTCGTGACTGTGGGCCACGTAGCGCGCCGACGAGGCATAGCGCTTCGGAAACTCCCGCCATTCCGTGATGAATTTGAGGAGCTCGCCTATCTCGTCGAGCGGGTGCCGCAGGCGGGCTGTGAATCGGCGCCGGGGTCCGACGCCGATCGGCGTGGGGTCACACTGGTAAGCGTTTGAAATAGCAGCGGAGCGTACCATGAAGCAGGGTCATAGCGCCGCGCCGAACCACACAGAAAGCCGCTCCTCGTTCATCGTGGCCAGGAACGCTTCGGCTTCCGCCTCGATCGTTTCGGCCAGCAGCCGGCGGTGGCCCTCGCGCAGCACGCTGGTCAGAGGATCCTCCACGTCTTCGGGATGTTGAAAGACAACAACGGTGCTATCTGTACTCATGGCGTATCACTCTCCTCGAGAGGTTCTGGCAGGCTCAGCACCCGCCTCGATACGCCGCCCTCATCATGCAGTCATCACCCACATTCCGCCGTAGCTCGATGGCAGCGGAGGGTGGAATCAGTCGGCAGCAGGAGCAGCCGGCTCTGCTTCCATCGCGTCCACAAGCGCCGACGCACAAGCCCGAGCGACCTCGGCTTGGAATCTCTCCTTCACGTTGGGGACCCAGCCGGCTTCAATGACGAAATCATCGTGCTGCCAGGAGCTCTCTTCCACCAAGAGGGCGATCTGCTCCGGCTGCTTCTCTGCTCTGGCGACGCAAAGCGGCGTGAATGCAGATACGATTGCAGTCTCAGCCCCTGCCGAGACCATCTCTTCGGCCGTCCCGCCGGTCACCCAGCCTCCCCAAAAAAAACCTACTACCATTGCAGCGATGGCGCCGCCGACGGCACCCCAAACTGCGGGCTTTACCCATTCACGATTCGCCATGATGAACCTCCCTTTTTGAATAATTAGAATTCCATTTAATCACGATCAGCAGATTTCATGCAACCTTCGTTGCAACTAGAATATCATTTCGGCATGCGCACGGCAGAAATTTAGATCATCACGGAACCGTTTCATGGGATGAAGCTTGGGTATCTTGGGGTTGACTTTGATGTCAATCGGCTGCGCATGTTGACCCCGTCAACCTCAACGCGTTCAACGACATATCACGCCCGATCGGCGCGGAGATCCCGCGCCGATACACACTGCTGACTAATCAATACTCGGCTTGGGAGAGGCGGAATTCTTTGAGATGACGGCTCCGGTTCGCTCAGCAGCAGTTGGCCCGCGCCAGAACGAACATTCCGGTCCAAATCCCGGATATGGGCTAATGCGGACCTGCACGCCGCTGTACTCGGCAGAAGCCGCGTGGTCGAGAGACTTCTTCGCTCTTGCAAATGTGTCAGTCAAAGCTGTTTTTGCCGCATCTCCAGGAAGGCCTGCCAGTCCCACCAGCGCGCCGCTGCATAGCAGTCGATATTCCTCAGCAGAGTTCTCCAGAATCGGGCGCACTGCTAACGAAAACTCGGTCGCCTCGAGCCAGTGGCCGTTGACGACCCTGCTGCAGAACAATGGGTTGTCACAGGTGGTTACAACCTCTTCGCGCCCAGTGAACGCAGCAATGCCTCGAACAGCATCGCGCATGGTGTCCGGAGCTGCGGCAGACGCGGACGCCGCTCCTATGAAAGAAAATCCAATCAGGCAAAGTAGCATTCGCATCGAGGGTACCTCAAACTTATTTCTGGAGTTTGCAGAATTATTCCGAAATGCGTTGAGCGCCGCAGAGAAATACAAGGTACGCTGCCCGCAGCCATTCTTCAACCGACGGAAGATCAGACCGGGTACGATCAACCGCCGCTTAACGGATTAGCAGCTACGAGGAAGGATGAGACTGAAGCAGAAGCACTCTCGGCCACTGCTGCACATCGCGGTGGCCATGGCGGGTCTGATGGTGATGACGCCGTCGACCCAAGCCCGAACGGAACTGCCGCTTCCCAGGTTCGTATCGTTGAAGGCTTCCGAAGCGCACGTGCGCCGTGGACCCGGTCTCCACTATCCCATTCTCTGGACCTATGTGCGGAGCAGAATCCCCCTTGAGATCTATCAAGAATTTGGAAACTGGCGCCGCATCCGCGGAGCAGATGCGAAGACCGGCTGGATATACGGAGCGCTGTTGTCCGGCGAGCGTACGGCGACCGTGGCACCCTGGATGACAAGGGCGGTGCCGCTGCACAGTGGGCGCTCATCTCAAAGCGGTCTTGTGGCACGTCTGGAGCCCGGCGTGCTTCTCCAGGATCTCTCGTGTGACGGAACATGGTGCAGCGTCGCTCTCACACGGCACGACATGTCCGGATATATCGAGCAGTCATCCCTCTGGGGCGTCTACCCCGGTGAGAAGCTGAAGAATTATGCACATAACGCTTGCCCCCGCTGCGCCAACGGGTTAGCCTGTGCATAATATACGTGCACAATGATGACCCGCCCCGAACCCTTCACTTATGGCTATGCCCGCGTCTCCACCGACGGGCAGACCCTCGAGGCCCAAGTCGCCCAGCTCGAGCGGGCGGGGGCCTCCCGCGTGTTCCAGGAGAAGGTCAGCGGCGCCAAGCGCGAGCGCGCGCAGCTGACCAGACTGCTCGCCACCCTCAATCCTGGCGATGTCGTCCTCGTCACCCGCCTCGACCGGCTGGCCAGGTCGACGGTGGATCTCCTCAACATCCTCGGCACCATCGCCGATAAGGGCGCGGCGTTCCGCTCCCTCACTGACACCTGGGCCGACACCACCACCGCCCACGGCCGCCTGACGCTGACCGTGCTCGCCGGTCTGGCTGAATTCGAGCGTGAGCTGATCCGGGTGCGCACCGGCGAGGGCAGGGCCCGCGCCAAGGCGCGCGGGGTCAAACTTGGTCCGCATTTCAAGCTGACCCCGCACCAGCGCCAGGAGGCACTGCGCCGGCGCGAGGCCGGCGAGGAGACATTGACCGAGATCGCCCGCAGCTACAATGTCAGCCACTCGACGATTTCGAGGCTGAAGCCATGATGCAGCAGCTCGACCTGATTGACTGGCTCGCCGGCCAGGACCCGGCAACAGGTCCCGCGGACGCGGAGACTGCCGTGCTGCTGCAGCGGATCGATCCTGCCCGTAACATGGCCCGCTACTACGCCTTCACGGTCGAGCGCACGCTGTTCGGCGAGTACGCGCTGGTCCGCCGCTGGGGACGCATCGGTAGCCGCGGCAGCGGCCAGATGCAGTCGACCGTTTTCGCCTACGAGGGCGATGCCACTTTGGCACTCGACCGGCAGCGTCGCGCCAAGGTGAGGCGAGGATATGCCGCCTGAGCGGCGGCAATCGCGTCAGCCGATTGTCAATGCCGCGTGAATTCCGTCCGGTAGCGACAGCCGATGACCGTCCGCATGGTCGATCAGCTACATGAAATTGCGCCACGTTAGGTTCATGTCGGCGCAGATGCTCAGGGCGTCTTGCGGTATGTCGGTGCGCCTGGATCAATTCTAAGTCGCAGGTCCGAGGATCTGCGGCTTTGTTCAGAACGGTTGCCCGTCACATGGTGCCGATCGTCACCTTCTGTTTCGGCAGCAGCTCCGAATAGGCGAACCTGCCCACAGGGCGGCAATCGTCGGTGAACATCCGGGCTTCTACCCGCCCCGCGACAGCACGCCTCGATTGCTGAGCTCTGGTCGGCGGGGTAGCATTCCCCATCGGAGGGGCGATGACCAAGACACAAACCGAAGACGCGATCGATGCTGCAGTGGGCCGTTGTATCCGGACATTCCGCCTCGCGCGCGGCATGAGTCAGGCAGATTTGGCACGAGTGCTGGGGGTGACCTTTCAGCAGGTTCAGAAATACGAGAAGGGCACCAACCGCATCAGCGCCAGCCGGCTGCAGCAGACGGCCGAACTGTTTGAACTGCCGGTTGCCGCGTTCTTCGACAACTCCAGCGCTTCCGAGATCGATGACGGCGGTCTCACGCATTTCGTCTCCACACGGACTGGCAACGCCCTCAATCGGGCCTTTGCAAGGATCTCCGACCGTGAAGTGCGCCGCGGCCTGATCGGCTTGGTTGAAGCGTTGGCCAAGGATGCATCCACTGGCTGATCGCGAGCGGTCGCTCGTGTCAATGCCGCGTGAATTTTGGTTCTCCCGCACTTTGTGTGGAGCGGCAGGAAGCCCATTTCCAGCACTCAGCAATAACCCGTCTGGTAACAGCAGATCTGGCAAGCCAGGCAGGCGGAGGTGAACGCGCCCTCAATGCGCGCCATAGAAAGCCGGAGCCTGCCACTCGGCCGATCAGGCCGAGGCCATCAGCGAAAAGTCTGAAGCGGCGTAGCGCTCTCCACCACCATCACGCGCCCTGCAATACGCATAGCACCGCCTGGCTGCGACGCTGGGGGATCAGCAGGGGTGTTCTCCAGGTCGGTCAGTCGGACCCATTGGGCGCACCCGTCTGGCTCCGTCGATAGGCATGCGAAAATCATCGTGACGTGAAACAGCCGCGCGAAAGTTTCCACCCGTCGACAGCGCCTTGGCCTTCACATCAAAGGCCAGAAGATCAAGGCTGGGTACCCCCACCAGGAAGTCCGGCCGCTCGATGTTGCCGCGCCGGGGCGCGCGCAACGTCATCGGCGATTTTTCGACATAGAGGTGTGGCACAGTGAAGCAGTCCAGTCAGGCGTGGATGGGGGCTGCGGTGACACGGCCGCAGCGACCCTGTCCCGGGCGCACAAGACGCAAAAAGGTGCTGGCGCTCGTACGCATGCCAAGACAATGGGAGAGATGTTCGGCGGCTTCGCGCTGAGAAGGTGTCGCTGGACTTCCCGTAGCTGGCGGAGCGACGGGCGAATGGTCGGGAAGAGCCTACAGGGGCTCAATGAAGGTCCACCGTCCGCACGAAAGGTTCCTGCAGGCGAACCGGCGCATCAGGATCCGCAGACAGACCCCGCAAGAAGGCCCAGCGGGGCTGAGATTCCCGCCGGGCCTTCGCTGCGGATGTGGCGGCACCGCAGCACTAGCGTCATCAGGGTCGAAGTTAGCCTTGGAGGCTTGCACGAAGCTTGGCTGGGCTGGTCGGACGAGCCTGCGATGACGTTGGATGAGTTTAAACGGTGACCACAGAACTCTCGCCGAACGGCCCGACGGGGAGAGCATATCGAACCCGTCGGGCCTCACGCGCGCGGGAGAGTTTACCTCACGCAGCGTAATAAAACATTATTAACGCAAGGGAATCAAGGCTGCGAGCAGCCTGCAGTGTTTTGATAGGAAAATGAAAGAAGCCTAGGGACCTGAATTTCCACCGGGCCCACGCGGCGAAAAAGAACGTCCAAAGCATTTGTACTACTACTTGTAGAAAAATCCTTTCCAAACTCGAGTCAGCCTTGTGCACGTTAGGTCGATGATCGCCAGGTGATCAGCGGCATCCTGCACGTGCTCAAGATCGGCGGTCGCTGGCAGGCCCGTGTGCATTATTGGGACATGGATTCACGGTAGGGCGTCGGTCAGGAGCGGCATGAGGCCGTCCGCACCAAGATTGAGCTGGTCGGACCAGACGTAGTCTCCGGTGAGGTTGATGCGATCCCAACCGAGAGGCGAGAGCCTCGCCTGCAGGGCCGGGTCTATCGACCGGCCCTGGCGCCGTAGTTCATCGATAGCTCGGCTGAGATAGCGGCAGTTGAACAGAATGATCGCGGCGGTGACTAGGTTGAGAGCGGCCGCACGCGTTGTCCGGTTTTCCAGACCGCGGTCACGGAAGCGGCCGAGACGATGGAATGCGACAGCGCGCGCCAGGCTGTTGCGCGCCTCGCCCTTGTTGAGCTCGGCAGTGACCGTGCGGCGCAGTGCCGGGTCCTCGAACCAGCGCAGCGTGAACAGGGTGCGCTCGATGCGGCCGACCTCGCGCAGTGCCGCGGCCAAGCTGCTCTGCTGGCGATAGGCCGCCAGCTTCCTCAGGATCAGCGACGGCGTCACGGTTCGATCCCGCATCGCCCCGATCACCGGCTCGATCTCTGACCAGTGCCCGACGATCAGCTCTCGGTTGAGCCGGCGACCGAACAGCGGCGCGAGCCTGCCGTAGCGCCGGGGCGGCTCGAAGGCGTAGAGGCGGCGATCTGATAACCGGGGAATGCGCGGCTCGAAGCGAAGGCCGATGAGATGCATGACGGCGAAGACGATGTCGGAGACGCCGCCGCCATCGACATGCAGCGCGGTGAGGTCGACGTCGCTGTCGTGGCCGAGGATGCCATCGAGGGCATGGATGGCCTCGCCCGCCGTTCCGGCGATGACGGTCTGGTGCAGTGGGGCGTAGCGATCGGTGACGGTGGTGTAGATCTTCACCACGGGATCGCGCCCGTAGTGGGCGTTCACCGCGCCGCCAGCTTCGCCGGGACCGCCGAGATAGTAGGCCTGCCCGTCGGCAGACGCGTTGTGACCTGGACCGAACCAGGCTGCCAGGGGCTCGGCATGGATGGCGTCGGTGAGACAGGCGAGCGCCGCGCGGAACGTCTCCTCGCGCATATGCCAGGTTTGCATCCGCAGAAGAACGCGCCGAGAGGCGGCGCCACAGACCTCGGCCATACGTGCCAGGCCGAGATTGGTGGCCTCCGCGATCAACGTGGCGAGGAAGGCGCGTTCGTCAGTCGGCGGGAGACCCGTGGAGACGTGGCCGAAGTGGTCGACGAAACCGGTCCAACGGCTGACCTGCGATAGGACGTCGGTGATGCGCGTCGTCGGTACCATGCCGTAGCAGGCCAGGGCGAGCGGCCTTGCATCGTCATGGTCTCCCGCGTTCCCGTCCTTGGGAAAGCGCAGCCGATCGCCGGCAAAGAGAGCAGGATCGCGGCCGCCGAGATTGCTGGCGACCTCGCGCAGCGCCTGGTCGAGCCGCGCAGACCGCTCTTCCAGCCAGGCATGAGGATCGCCGAGCGAGAAAGCCTGTCGCGGCGAAGCGCCGGGCGGCGCGGCGAGCATCACGCCGAGAGAACGATGCGTCCGGGAGGACGGAACCCAGATAGCTCCAGACGCCAAGGCGTCGGCGAGCGCGCTGTAGGTCGCCAGTTCCCAATGCGTGCGATCGATCTCGCCGTTCACCATGACCTGACGGAGCCAGCGCCGCTCGATATGGTCGAGCGGTATGTGCGACGGCAACGGCTTGCGCCCGTCACCGCCCTGAGCCGATAGAGTTGTCATTGCCTGACGAAGGGCAGCGGTGCTGGGCCGGCCCTGGAAGTCGAAGCCCCGCAGGAAGACGGGTCCCACCCGTTTGAATGTCCGATGCTCCGCCGCAATCTCCTCCAGTACGTCGCCTTTGTGAGGTGAGGCGGAACGACGAATGATGCTGGCATCGGCGTCAATCGTCTCCAGCGGTGCGATCGCCTGCACCGCAAGCGTGATATCGGCGCCTGAACGCGCCGCCCGGGTCATCGCCTCGAGGACGTTCGCCACGCGCACCAGCCGCTCCCGTCCCTCGCGTCCGGACGCTGCGACCCGTTGCTCGAGCCGTTTGCGAGCACGAAGATGGGCGCGGCCTACCAGCGCGTCGAACATCGCGATCGCCGCGTCGGTCAGCGTGGCTTCCATCTCGCGCAGCGTAGCGACGAGAACGACGCGGCGGCGGATCGGGCGCATCTGCTGGAAGGCCTGCGCGGTGTAGCGGACGCCTTCACGAGCGAACTGGGTGAGGCGTGGTTCGTGTCGGGGCCCGACGGAAGTGTCTATTGCTCCTGTCTGGCGGATCGCCTCGACCTTCTCCAGGATCTCGCTCAGCGAAGCGGACGAGACGCGTGGTGTCGGCTCACGCAGCCAGGACAGGCGGCTCTGGCGCTCGTGCACCTTATCGTCGATCAAGGCGTCGAGACGCACTCGCATGTCGCCCTCGAGACTGGCATCGATCGTGGCGACAAACGCGGCGTCGGCCCGGTGCATCGCCTCGGCCGCCATGCGCTCGACGACGCTGATGCCGGGGATGACGATGCAGCGGGAGCGCATCTCGGCCAGCAGGCGGTCGAGGAGAACGCGGCCATCAACGATGGTCTCGGCTTCCCGCGTCAGCCATGTCATCAGCTCGGCGCGCAGCGGACGGCTGAGATCGCTGAATCCGAAGCGGGCTTTGATGGCGGCGAGTTGATCGTAGCGCGTCGGAGTACGTCGCGCGAAGTCGGCGATGACATCGGTTTCGACCCCGACCTGTTCTGCGATATGGTCGAGCATGGCTGCCGGCATCAGCTCGCCCCGACGAAGATGGCGGCCCGGATAGCGCAGGGCACAGAGCTGGAGGGCGTAGCCAAGCCGGGTTGCCGGCGTGCGCGCCGTCGCGACAGCAGCTAGGTCGTTCGCATCAAGGGCGTAGTGGCGAACCACCATCGTCTCACTGCCCGGCAGGGCGAGCAGGTCCGCGCGCTGTCTCTTGGTCATGGGTATGTGTCCTGGCACGTCCGGCCTCCAAAAATCTCTTGCCTTTCGGCGTTGAAATGAAAGAGGATTATGAAAGACGGAATGTGGCGCAATGCCGTGAGGACGTTTCATCCTCCGGATACGGCCGTTTGTGAAAGAGCCAGCGTGAGCCATCCTCCCTACCTGATCGGCTATGCCCGCATCTCGAAAGGCGACGATCAGTCGAACGCGGCTCAGCGCCGCGCGCTCGACGCTGCCGGATGCCGGCGTGTCTTCGAAGAGACCGCCAGTGGCGGGCGCTGGGATCGACCGAAGCTGCAGGAAATGATCGGACAATTGCGCGAGGGCGACGTGGTGGTCGTCTGGAAGCTTGATCGTCTCTCACGCAGCCTGAAGGACCTGCTGCACATCATGGAGCGTATCGAACTCGCCGGCGCCGGCTTTCGCTCACTCACCGAAGCGATCGACACGACCACGGCCGCTGGCCGGATGATGATGCAGATGGTGGGTTCCTTCGCCGAATTCGAACGGGCCATGATCCGCGAGCGTACCTCCGCCGGGCTCGCCCAAGCGCGCGCCGAAGGGCGCATCGGCGGGCGCCGGCGCAAGCTTGGCGAGAAACAGCGCCGCGAGATCGCCGAGTCAGTCCTCTCGGGCCGTAAGTCCGGTGCCGAGATGGCCCGGCTCTATGGCGTCAGCGAACCCACCGTCTCACGCATCGTTGCCGCGTTCCGGCAGAGTCCGATCGCCCTTGGAGGCCCCTTCCATGAACAGCGGACATGAACTTGCCGGCCTGATGAAGTTCGTTGGCCGCCCGGAATGGGCGGAGGCGTTCGAGGACGTTCTCGCTGAGCACTTCGCCATGGCGCTCGAGGCCTTCGATCTCGACTATGACGAAATCCCGGACCTGCTTGGGGAGCACTGGGCCGGGACGCTGTGGGGCTGTGCTTTCGAGGACTTCCTGACACGCAGGGGCGGCCCGACCGGTCGCAATCTTGTTGAGGACTACCTGAAGCGCCGCGGCTGGAAGGAAAGCGCTCAAGGTAGACGCTACATGGCGGCTCTCCGGTCCTCCTTCATGAGCCTCTACGAGGTCAGCGACATCGTGCCAGGCGCGTCCTTTCGGGCGCGTGATCTCATCCTGGGCGGCGAGCCGCGTCTCGTCCACGAGAAGAGCGCGACGCAGTCCCTGAAGCCCTGGGACAGGATCGGCGCACGCTTGGTCGATCTTGGCGAGCGCACCGTCATTGGCGGCGGACTGCTGCCCTTCGGCCCCGAGGCGTCCGACGCGATACTGCGCGGACTGCGCGGCGATGAGGCGGATGATTTCGGACAAGCCGAACCGACGCCTCCGATCGACGAAGAGGCTCTGTGTCGCGCCGGGCCGCTCTTCACCACGGCCTGGCTGCTTGACGTCCTGCCGAGGGCGCTCGGGGAGATGCCGGCCATGGTGAACAGCGACGGCGAAGAACCGGTGTTCCACCAGTTCCGCTATCCACTGGCCAAGGGCATTCGGCAGAAGGATCTTACAGTCCTGCTGAACGCGACCGGCGTTCTGACGCCGGTGCGGACAAAGATCTGGGACTGGCTCGGCGAGCGACCGGACGGTGTCACGGCGGATAGCGATAGGGCGTCCGGCGCAGTCGCGGAAGCGATTAGGCCCGATGGCCGGATTATCCTGGGTCATGTCGAACTTGAGGGTCGGACCCTGATCCTCACAACCAATTCGGTTTCCCGCGCCGACCAGGCGACGGCCATGCTTCGAGAAGCTCTCGGCGATCGCATCCTTGAGCCGACGGTTCGGATAGAGACGCTCGACGACATGGCCGAAGAGGCGTTCCTCGACGACGACACCGATCTCGATGAAGACATGGAGATTCCGCCCGAGATCACCGCCTCTCTGGTGCATCGCCTCCTCGACGGACAATATCGCCGCACGCTCGATGAGCCGGTGCCAATGCTGGGGGGACTGTCTCCACGTGCCGCCGCAGCCAGCGACGTCCACCGCGTAAAGGCCGTGGACTGGCTCAAATACCTCGAGAACCAGTCCCGCAAGGCCCGAGATCCCACCGATCCCATGGCATCCTACGATTTCGGCTGGATGTGGAAGGAACTCGGCCTCGAAGACCTGCGACGCTGACTTCTACCGTGAATCCGTGCCCCAATAATGCACAGGGGCCTGGCAGCGACTGCCCAGCGGACACGATCCTTCCACGACGATCAATAACCGCTTCAACCTATGGTGCCGCATCTAGAGCAACATTCTAAAAGCACTGGTGGCGACGGGTTTCTCGGGCCGGTCGGCATTAATCAACTCTACCTATTTGAAAGGCCCAGCGCTCCGCCCACGGCAGAAATGGGGGCGAAGGCGCAGGCGATCGGACCTTCCAGAGGCAGGCAAACCACCAAGATCCATGCCATCACCGACTGCGTCGGCCGCCCAGCGATCCTCCGGCGACGCTTGGCACCGTCAGCGACATGGGGGCCGCGGACAACCTCTGACAGTAACGGGACCGGTGCGCTGGCTCACTGCCGACAAGAGGTATGACTCCAATGCCCTGCGGCGGCGCCTCTCTGTGTGATGGGTTGCACGCCGGTGATTGCCTGGACGCTCCCACCGAGGGGCCGATCGCCTGCGACAAGCGACGCTACCGCGATCGCTGCGCCTGAAAAACTTCCGACGCATCGCAGTACGGGGAGCCGACATAGAACGGGCACCAAACCACGTTAAGCGGACAAACGATGAACAGTTGCGGTGATCAGAAGGGCGGAAGATCGTCGGGGTACTGTCCTCCCTCAGCGAGGAAGCGTTCCCACGTTGCGCGGCCGCGCGCGCTGATGGTCATGTGATCCTGGGTGCCGGGAACGCGTTCGATGAGGTCGAGATCGACCAACGGACCGATCGAGTTGTTGCCGATGACCTTTTCAGGGTTGGTGCCATCGACGACGAGACGCCAGCCCATCGTGCCGCGGCTGGTCGGGGCGGGTTCCAGCCACCCGGGCCGCTCCCGGTCGCCCTTTCGACCGTACATATAAAGACAGCAGGACCAGAAGGCATTGCGGGGCCTTGGCGGGATGAGCGCCCAGTCCAGCGGGCCATTCGCCGGGATCGCGGTGAAAGCGGGACGCGGATCGCCCTGCGCATCGCTGAAGCCCTGTTTGTAGGCCCGCTCCAGGGCACGGGCAATGGCGCCGCCTGTGTCGACAGCGCGGCCGTACTTCCGCTCCCAGCGATCCTTGGCCACGATGTCGCGTGCCTCCTCGCGGAACCGGGCCTTGCGATACGGATCGGACGGAGGACCCTTCGCGCGGCTCACGAGGCGCGTTCCGCTACCGGCGGGCGATGGCGCTGCACGATCGCGGCCACGGTGTTCTTGCTCAGGCCCAGTTCCCGCCCGATCAGCCGGTAGCTGCGTCCCGCCTCCACCAGCGCCAGGACCCTCGGTGCCAGGCGATCGGACTTCGGCCGCTGGCCCGTCTGTCGACCGAGGACCCGGCCTCGCGCACGGGCGGCAGCCAGACCCGAGCGAACGCGCTCTCGCAACAGGTCGCGCTCGAACTCGGCGATCCCGGCCAGCACAGTCGCCATCATGCGGCCCGTGGCGCTGGACAAGTCGAAGGTCATGCCGGTCATCGCCACGACCGAGACGCGGCGCGCTTCGAGCTCGCGCAGCGTCTCCAGGAGATCGAGCGTCGAGCGGCCCCAGCGCGACAGTTCCGTCACGAGCACCGCGTCGATGCTCCGGCTCTGGGCGAGCGCCATCACCTTGCGGCGCTCGGCTCGGTTCACCTTCGCACCCGAGCCTGTCTCCCGGAACACCTCCACGGTCTCGTAGCCGGCGCGGTCGGCGAAAGCACGAAGCTCGCGCTCCTGACGCTCGCAGGACTGATCGGCGGTCGACACCCGGCAGTAGATCGCGGCCCGCTGTCCCAATTGAACCCTCCCGGCGCGAGGCCTCGCAAGGCCCTGTCCCGCCTGACACGGATAGCATCGCAAACAGACATTACTCCAACTGGGACAGGCCTGCCATGCCACGTCGCCGTGCTCTCACGCAGGGCCAGATCGAAGCCCTGCTAGCGCTGCCCACGGACGAAGCCGATCTCGTCCGGCACTACACCTTGTCCGCCGCCGACCTGGCCGTGATCGCGCGAAGGCGCAGAGCCCACAACCGCCTCGGCTTCGCCGTTCAGCTCTGCGTCCTTCGCTATCCGGGACGCCTTCTCCATCCGGGCGAGGTCGTGCCCGAAGAGATCCTGACCTTTCTGGCCGACCAGCTCGACCTGGCTCCAGAGGCCCTGGCCGACTACGCGGTGCGCTCGCAGACCCGATACGACCAGCTCAATGCCCTCTATGCGTTCTACGGGTTCCGTACCTTTACCCGCCCCGACCGCGCCGAGATGGCGCGATGGCTTCTCGCCCCGGCTCTGGGCACCACGAGCGGTGCCGCGCTGGCCGCTCTTCTCCTCGAGGAACTTCGCCGTCGTGCCGTCGCCGCTCCAGGGCCGACGGTCATCGAACGGCTGGTCGCGGCTGCCCTGTCCCAGGCGGAACGCCATGTCGAACGGCAGATCGATGCCGGTCTCGACGATCGCAAGCGCCTTGATCTCGACGCGCTCCTGGAGGTTCCCGCCGGCGCCGTCCTGAGCCCAATGGCCTGGGCTCGCCAGTCTCCCGGGGCCGCGGCGACGGGCTATTCTCACCGTGACGGCGCTGGATTCCATCACGCGCCTCACGGACGAGGCCATCGGCCTGTTCGACCGCCTCGTGGGCGGCCTGTTCCGCCGCGCTGAGCGCAGGGCCGAACGGGACCTTCAGGTCAACGCCCGCGCCACGAACGAGAAGATCCGGCTTCTCGCACGGGTCGGAGGCGCGCTGGCCGAGGCGAGGAATGCGCATGGTGACGCCTTTGCGGCGCTCGATGCCGTCATCCCCTGGGCAGACTTCCTCACCGCCGTCGCCGAGGCGGACCGCCTGTCGCGTCCGGACGGACCCGACTATGTCGCGCTGGCGAGCGCCAGCCACGCGCTCCTGAGACGGATCGGCCCCGCGTTCCTCGACGGGTTCGCGTTCGTGGGGATCGCAAGCTGCGCCAGCCTCCTGCGCGGCGTCGAGACCATGCGGACCTTCTACCAGGGATCGCGCCGCAGTTTCCCCGCCGATCTCCCGACCGGCTTCGTGCGCAAGAGCTGGCGCAACGCCGTCCATCACGAGGGAGGGATCAACGGCGCGGCCTTCGAACTCTGCCTGTTCGCCGAGCTGCGCGACAGGCTGCGCGCGGGCGATGTCTGGGTCGTCGGCAGCCGTCAGTACCGCGCCGTCGAGGATCAGATGATCCCCACGCCCCTGTTCAGGGCGATGAGGCAGGCCGGTCCCTTGCCGCTCGCCGTCCCGGACGATCCCCGGCACTGGCTCGAGGAGCGTAGGGCGCTTCTCGCCGAGCGGCTGGACGAGATCGAACGACGCGCCGGTCGCGATCTTCTGGCCGATGTCCGCGTGACCGGCACCGCCTTGCGGATCACGCCGCCGCAGGCGGTCACGCCCGCGGCGGCCGAACGGCTCGCCGAGCGGATCCAGACCTTGATGCCCCGCGTGCGCATCACGGCCCTGATGACCGAAGTCGCGCGCTGGACGAACCTGTGCGACGACTTCACCCACGCGCGCACGGCACTGCCGGCAGCCGATCCCCGCGTCGTGCTGACCGCGGTGCTGGCGGACGCCACCAATCTCGGGCTGACGCGCATGGCCGAGGCCTGCGCCCACACCAGCTACCGTCAGCTCGCCTGGACCGCAGGCTGGCATCTGAGCGAGGAGAACTACGGCCGAGCCCTGGCCAGGATCGTCGCCGCCCAGCATGACCAGCCGCTGTCGGCCGCCTTCGGGTCCGCCGCCGTGTCGAGTTCGGACGGCCAGCACTTCCCGCTCGGCGGGCGGGGCGAGGTCGCCGGTACGGTCAACCCGCACAAGGGGTCGAACCCCGCCGTCTCGTTCTACACCTTCGTCTCCGGACGCTACGCGCCCTTCCACACCAAGGTCATCTCGGCGACCGAGGGCGAAGCCGTCCACGTCCTCGACGGCCTTCTGGGGAGCGAGGTCGAGATTGCCGTCCATCACACCGACGGCGGCGGCGTCTCCGACCATGTGTTCGCGCTCTGCCATCTGCTCGGGTTCCGCTTCGCCCCGCGCATTCCGAGCCTCTCCCACCGAAAGCTTCATGCCTTCGCCCCGTCCAGCCGGTGGCCGACGCTCGAACCCTTCCTGGGGAACCGGATCGACGAGCCGCTGATCACAAGGCATTGGGACGACATGCTGCGCGCGGGAACGTCGGTGCGCATGGGCGTCGTGCCCGCCTCGCTCCTCCTGCGAAGGCTCGGTTCCTATCCGCGCCAGAACGCGCTGGCCCTGGCCCTTCGCGAGGTGGGACGGATCGAACGCACCCTCTTCACGCTGGACTGGCTGGACGATCCCTCGCTTCGCCGGCAAGCCAGCGCCGAGCTGAACAAGGGCGAGTCCCGCAATGCCCTCGCCCGCGCCGTCTGCTTCCACCGGCTCGGACGCTTGCGCGACCGGACCGCCGAGAGCCGGCAGCACCGGGCCAGCGGCCTCAACCTCGTGGTCGCCGCCATCATCCTCTGGAACACGGTCTACATGAACCGCGTCATCCACCACCTGCGCGGCCGCGGAGAGGACGTTCCTGCCGAATGGCTGCCGCATCTGGCGCCCCTCGGCTGGCAGCACATCAACCTCACCGGCGACTACATCTGGTCCGACGAGCCGCGGATCGAGGCCGATGGATTCCGCGCGCTCAACCGAACCCCAGCAGCGCAGAACCTTAATGTTCCTGATCTGTCCGCTTAACGTGGTTTGGTGCCCGTTCTATGTCGGCTCCCCAGTACGCTACGACAGGCTTGCCGCGAACTTCCTCTACGCCGTCACCCTCGCCACCATCATCGCCTTCTGTGTTTGACCGAATCTCGACCCAAGTTCGTCCACGGGCCAGAACGAGAAGATCATCATTTGTTTCGTCGGCCGAACGATCAAGTTCTCGATGGCGAGGCCGCTGGACGCGGCGCACAGCGGACATTAATGCCTGCATCCGCTCCCGACATGGTTGTGGATCGATATCTGCCGAGGCATTTCGTCGTATTTTATCTGCATAGAAGATGATCTAAGGCCGATGTCCGCTTCGGCGGATTGCGTCGACGTCCGCTCCTCCTGGGGCATTGGCGGGAGCGGACGTCGGCTTGCTCTTCAGGCTGGACTAGGTCGCTGCTGAAGTGCAATTTTTATAGGGTATTGCTCGGCAAACGGGAAGAGATGTCTGCCTACCTGCCAAACTGGTGGAGGCTGAGTAATATTAGGGCATCACAAGAAGTACTTAAAAACTGTGTTATACGGGTCCTAATTGGTGACCGTTGCAGAACGTTTTCGATCGGGTTCAAGCCGGGCGGATAATGGGGCTTCAGGAGCGTGATGTTGTCAGGAATGACGAGATCGCGGACAGCGCGGTAGCCGGTGCAGGCAAAAACGAGAACGGCATGCGTGTCAGGCGCGACCTGACCTGCGATTTCGGCAAGATGCAGCGACAGCAATCTCCGCGTTGGCGCTGGACAGAACCAGGGCTGGGCTTCGCCCGCTCTGGGCAGACGGCACCGAAGATGTAGGCGACTTGAAGAGCCGATCGCGCGGCCCGCTTTTCTGCGGGGTATAGATGCGGGTCAAGATACCCGGCTGACCGACACTCGCCTCGTCTTGGAACCAGATCTCCAGCGGCTTGCCCCGCCGCCGGCCTCGCTGTCTCTCCTCCCGCAGAAACAGGAGAAGTCACGCCAATCCGGCCGGTTCAGCGCGTGAAACCATGTCTCCGAGCTTCAGACAATGAGGGGCATAAGTCGCCTTGATTGGGTTCGACATTTTCCTTCGTCAGTTCGGCCTGTCGTCCAGGTTGGATGCTCTCTGTCAGTTCCGCCAACTGCTTTTCCAGCCGATCAAGCCGCTGGCCATGAGTGGCTAGAACCGCGGGGTTCGTCCGCTCGTCGAGGAGCCGGCGCACCTGATGGCGGAAGGCAGGATCCTCGCGTAGCGCTTTGGCGACATCGCGCATCTCCGCAGAGGCAATACGAGGAACTCGAAGATTGAGCTGGTGCAGCTCGGACATAGGAGTTAACATACCGTAACGGCAAATTAAGCAATTCTAGCAAGAAATGAATTGGAATAGCCAGAGGGTCCGCAGACCGTCGCGGATGACTTCGCTCTCGCTGGCATACTCGCCGGAGCTGACTTTGTCCTTCACATCTGCGCCAATTCCAGGGGCGGGGTGATGCGGAGAGATTGTGTGGTATGCATGGCTGTGACTTCCGTCATGGAGCCTTACACCACACGACACATTTAAATCTATCGGATTTCTGACACTTGGCCTCAAGGGTTAGTTGACGCCGTGCCTCCGCCTTCCACTCCTGCCCGCGCGGCCGGGACGTGACCTGCACCCCGTGCTGGTGCTCCAGCGCGGTCTCGCGGCTACTGGAAAAGGCCCGGAACATTCGTTCCCTGGCAGCTGAGATCAGGCCAGCTTGATGTTAACCGCCTTCGGCCCCTTACCGCGATTGTCCGGCTCCGTGTCGAAGGTCACCTTCTGGTTTTCCGTGAGAGTCGAAAGGCCGGAGCGTTCAACGGCCGAGACGTGGACGAAAACATCTGCACCTCCGTTATCCGGCTTGATGAAACCAAACCCCTTATCCGCGTTGAAGAACTTCACGGTGCCTGTCTGTGCCATGCGAATGATCCGCTCTAATCCCTAAACACGCTGCCTGATGCGTTCAGCATCACCGTAACCAGCCCGCGCGGCAAGATGGACGCCAGATCTTGCACCAACCTTGGGAGTTCCTGACGGGCTGAAACAGTCCACGACGGGCGTTCGTCGGAAGATTTGCGCCAAGCGGGGTTTTTTATGGGGAAGCAAAATTGCTTCTGGATTAGGCAATTGTGCGGCCCCATAATGAGACGACCCGAACGGAGAGACGTGTGATGTCTCACACGTTTCCGCCCGTGGCGTTTTTCATCCCATTCTACGAGATATTATGAGACGGCAGTCCAAACCCTTCACGGTGGAAGTCAAGCGTCTCCCGTGAAGTATGTCGAAGCCATTGAAATGGCGGTCTGATCGGTTTCAGGAAAGAATTGCTTTCTGCCAGTTTGGCCCGTCTGTGGGCTGAGAAACTTGCAAATTGCGTTGCGGCGGCTGGCGTGATTCCATGGCTTTCGGGTCCATGAATCGGGAGCGTCGGGATGCGTCCGAAGGAGCGGCGGGACAGCGGGCAGACGGACATGTTCCGTGCCCGGCTCGACCAGATCGTCGACACGAACCACGCTCTCGCCAGGCTCGGCCGGGCGATCGACTGGCAATTTCTGGAAGAGCGGCTCGGCGCGGTCTACACGGACGCGCCCGGCCATCCGCCGCTGACGACCCGGCTGATGGCATGCGGATTCCGATTCAAACCGGCCGGGTATTCCAATTTGAAGTCGGCCGCCATTCCGGGATGAAGCCGGCCAGCATTCCGATCAATAACCGGCCACCCTCCGGCGTCTGAAGCCCCTGGGTCAGCAACTCGGGCATCACCCTCCTTGTCGAACGAGGAGAGCGTGATGCCGGCAAAGAGAAGGCTGACCATGAGACAATTACGACAGATGCTTCGGCTTGCCCGGGACGGCGTCAGTGCCCGGGAGATCGCCGAGACGCTCGGCGTGGCGAGGAGCACCATTCAGGACAACCTGAAGCGCGCCGCGGCGGCCGGTCTGAGCTGGCCGCTGCCGGGCGAGATGACGGACGATGTCATCGAGAACAGGCTCTTTGACCATGCCGGGGTCAAGCAGGGCATGCGGCGTCGTCCCGAACCGGACTGGGCGGAGGTCGCCGTGGAGCTGAAGAAGCCCGGCGTCACCCTGCAGATCCTCTGGGACGAGTATCGGGCCGTTCATCCCGGCGGCTACGGCTACAGCCGCTTCTGCGAACTGTTCCGCAGCTTCGAGCGTCGGCTTTCGCCGACGATGCGCCAGGAGCACGTGGCCGGCGACAAGGTCTTCGTCGACTACTCCGGCAAGAAGATCGCCATCGTCGATCCCCGGACCGGCGAGATCCGCGAGGCCGAGCTGTTCATCGCCGTCGTCGGCGCCTCCGGCTTCACCTATGCCGAGGCGACGTGGACGCAGGCACTTCCCGACTGAATCGGCGCCCATGTGCGCATGTTCCGCTTTCTCGGCGGCGTCCCGCGCCTGATCGTGCCCGACAATCTGAAGTCCGGCGTCAACCGCGCCTCGTTCTACGATCCGGAGATCAACCGAAGCTACGGCATGATGGCCGCCCATTACGGCGTCGGCGTCCTGCCGGCGCGGCCCCGCAAGCCGCGCGACAAGGCGAAGGTCGAGAACGGCGTGCGGTTCGCCCAGAGCTGCATCCTGGGCCGACTGCGTAAGCAGACCTTCTTCTCGCTCGCCGAGGCCAACGCGGCAATCGCCGGCGCGCTCGATCGCATCAACGACCACGTCATGCGCCGGCTCGGTGTCAGCCGTCGGCATCTCTTCGAGACCGTCGAGCGGCCAGCGCTCGCGGACCTGTCGGGGAACGACTATGAGTTCGCCGAATGGCGCTTCGCCCGCGTCGGCACCGACTACCATGTCGAATTCGACAGCTTCTTCTACTCGGTGCCGCACGGCCTGATCCGACAGCAGGTCGATGTCCGGGCGACGGCGAAGACGATCGAGATCTTCCACCGGGGCATACTCCTCCGAAAGGTCGACGCAGATCCCGCCGGGCGGTGCGCAAAACGATCGGCGAACGCTGGAAACGTCATCTACCACGCTGGAAGCGATAGCCCGCGGCGGAAGGTTGATTTCTTCCGCCCCTACCGCCGTCGGTTTCTTCTGTAGCGATTTTGCGGGCTCGCAACGGGGATGACGCGGAGTTATCGGAATTGCTCGACCTGCACTCCGAGATCCGCAGCCACCTCTGACAAAGCCTTGTCCGCGGTGACCACTGGAACGCCTAATGCCAAGCCGAGAGCCAGACACGCGCGATCGCCGTGGCTGAGGCCGAAGGGCTTTGTGATCGCAAATGTTTTCGCGGCCATAAAGGCGAGAGCGAGATCGAGGTCGTGAACTGCAAGACCCAGTGAAACGACCAGTTCCTCGATCTCGTCCGGCGGCATGGCATTCTGGCAAAGTTTCGAGGCCGTCTCCTGAATGGTCAGGGTCGAGACGGCAGCTCCGCCATCAATCCAGCGCTCGACCTTTGTCGCGCCTCTCTCCCTGAAGGCGTAGGCGAGAATTGCCGAAGTATCGATGACGCACCGGCTCACGACGCGTCCGCTTCGCTGGCATCAATCCTGTCGATCTCGCGCTCGGCCTCGGTGCGCTTTTCTGCCAGAAAACCCTCGACGACGCTGACACCGGGTTTTGCATAGCGCGAAGCGATCTCCTGCGCGCGTTTGCGACGGAGGCGAACTGTCGTGAGCACTACATGATCGCCGTCCGCCTCAATTAGAACCCTATCGCCCTTCCCGATCCCAAGCGACTTCCGAAGGTCCGCGGGCAAGATGATGCGCCCATTCTCTTGCATTGGGATTTCATAGCGCTTCATGGCAATTGATCCTATGTAGTCCAAGAGCCGCAATTGGATCTGCTATCCTTATACCGACCTATCATCAATTTAGGTCACCGATCCCCTCTTGTCCATATGTCTTGCTGCATGGTTTATTCCTCCGGGCGGCTGTTTCTCCGGGAACAGAACGCTCGTGGCAAAAACAGGCAAAGCCTGCTATATTACCCAATCTGATCTGATGGGGTTAATGGTGCTAATAGGGGTTAATGAGTGCCATTGGCTCTGCCCGGAATCGACCGTTTTTATCCATTCGCTGGGCAGATGAACGAAAAGAAGGGTTTTGCCATTTCGTCTATGGACGATATGTTGACGGCGTATTTATCCACCTTGGCTCCCTCATGTCTCGCAGTTTCGCCTATCTCCGCGTCTCCACCAGCGATCAGACCACGCAGAACCAGTTTGGCGAGATCCAGGCCGCAGGCTTTGACGTCAAGCCAAAGCGTGTCGTTACGGAAACCGTCTCCGGTTCGGTCGCGGCCTTCGAGCGCAGCGGTTTTGCCAAGCTGGTCGACCGGATGGAGGAGGGCGATGTTCTCATCGTCACCAAGCTCGACCGGCTCGGCCGCAACGCCATGGATGTGCGCACCACGGTCGAGCATCTCGACCGACTTGGAATCCGCGTCCACTGCCTGGCGCTGGGCGGGGTCGATCTAACGAGTTCAGCGGGGCGCATGACGATGAGCGTCCTCAATGCCGTCGCCGAGTTCGAGCGCGACCTCTTGATCGAGCGCACGCGCGCTGGCCTCGAACGCGCAAAGGCCGAGGGAAAAAGGCTCGGCCGCCGGCCCAGTTTGGCTGCGGCGGTACGATGCGACGTGGTGGCGGCACTGGGTGAGGGGGCGTCGGTTTCGGCTCTCGCCAGGCGCTACGGCGTTAGCCGTACGACCATTCGCCGGGTACGGGAAGGCGCCGATGCCAATGAGGCCTGAACATCGTGAATTTTATCCCATTGACTGGCCGCAGCTCTCGCAGGCCATCCGGTTGGCGCACTGGCGGCCGGTGCCAACGGCACAAGCGGCTACATCTAACGCTTGTGCGGTAGCTTGCGGACGGATGCTGGTTCGACGCCGCGCTCTCGGCGAGAGTATTGTTGCCGCCAATGCCGCTCAACTCACCGCTTCGGGAACCTTCGTCTTTCCGGATTCGTCAACCCGGCGCCAATTCAGTCCTTCGAGAAGCGCCGAGAACTGCGCCGCGCTGAGGCGAATGGAGCCGCCCGCGATACCCGGCCATTTGAACGCGCCGTCTCCAGCCCCTGGCAACCAGCACCAGGCCGGCACCATCCCAGAAGATCGCTTGGCCCGCTTAGCGCGGAAGATCTACGATCAAGGGTTCTGCAGCTATGGCGGAGTCTGGGTGATGACGGTGTGGGAAAGGCGGCGTATCGGCGGAGCTGTTGAAGCCAGTCCGAACCTCCAGAGGAGCGATACGCCTTGACGACGGATACCACCATTTCCGCTTTCACCTTGCGTCGCTACCGGGTGGGAACTCCTTAGAGCATCGGGCAGGAAGTATGAATCGCAGGATTTCCTTTTGATGTGAATGCTGATTCCCTATGGCCGGAGGTGCACCATGGGCAAATCGGTTTCGGCGGATCTTCGGCTCCGGATCGTGCGAGGCATTGAGGCGGGGAGTTCGCGCCGGTCGATGGCGTCGCGGTTTGAAGTGGCGCCCTCGACGGCGGTCAGGGTGCAGGCGCGCTATGCGGCGACCGGCTCGGTGGCGCCGGCCAAGCAAGGCCGTCCCAAGGGGTCGGGCAAGCTCGGGCCATATCGGCAAGCGATCATCGACAAGGTGAAGGAGAAGCCTGACGTCACGATGCCGGACCTGGCCGCCTGGCTCGAGGGCCAGCATGGCGTTGCGATCGACCCGTCGAACCTGTCGAAGTTCCTCTGCAAGGGGGAGCAGGAAAATCTGTGGGGTGATGCCGGTGGTGTCCCGGTCAAACCGGCGGTAGGCTCGTCGCCTTGGCACCGAACCGGACCCTCGCATGCCGGATGTGACGACCGATCCCTTGGACGGAAACAGCTGTTCGATCCTGCAGCTGAAGGTTCGCCTGATCGACATCAGCCCGATGACCTGGCGGCGTTTGCTGGTGCCGACGACCATGACGCTTCACGATCTGCACGGCGTCTTTCAGGTGGCGATAGGCTGGCGGAGCCTGCACCTTTTCCAGTTTCGGATCCACGCCGTGCATTATGGCTCCTGGGACCTGGGAGCGGAAATGCCTGATCGGACGCTGGGCAGTTTCAATCTCCGCGACGGCGACAAGTTCGTCTACGAATACGACATGACCGACTTCTGGGAGCATGAAGTCCGGGTCGAGGCGTGGATCAGGCCGCAGCCCCGCAAGCGGTATCCCGTCTGCATCGGCGGCAAAGGCGCCTGTCCGCCCGAAGACTGCGGCGGCCCACGCGGCTACGACGAGCGCAGGGCGCAAGCGCTGGGATTGGAGGCTTTCGAGGACATGGACACGATTGCCGATCTTCTTGATCAGATCGTCCTGCAGAGCCAGCCACATCTCTTGGCCGACGAGGCGATCCGCTGGCAGCTCGAGGACACCCTGGAGCGGAACCGGGCCCGTGAGCCCTTCTGGAAAGACCGTTTCTCCCGACGCGCGGTGAACGCGCGGCTGCATGCTGGCGATCATCATGTCTTCAAGCACCAGCACCTTTGCTGAGACGACGCTCCCGGTCCGCCAGCACCTCGGCGGCGAACACTGCCGCGTCGGCACCGCGGGCATCGTCGATCTCGCGGACGACCTGTCTTCCGAGGGGCACGGTGAGCTTGTCGAAGGCGCGCCGCAGCAGCGCGGCGTTGGTCTCGGCGTAGATCCGGGTGGTGCCGATATCCTCGTGGCCGAGCATGCGCTGGACATCGGTGATCGCCATGCCGAGGCCGAGAAGCCGGGTCGCCATCGTGTGACGCAAAAGGTGCGGGTAGATGCGCTTGGCGATGCCGGCGCCCTGGGCGACCGTGCGGACGATCTGACCGACCCGCTGACGGCTGTAGACGTAAGCGGTCTCGCCCGATCCCTTCTCGCGGCTGACGAACAGCGGTCCGCCGCGGCGTTTGCCGATATGCAGGGCAAGGAGGCGGGCGAGTTCGTCGCGGATCGGCACCTCACGGCGCTTGCCGCCCTTGCCGGCGCGGATGATCACCACTCGTTCCGCCAGGCTGACATCCTCGACCTTCAACGCGACGAATTCGGACACCCGTGCGCCGGTCTCAAGCAGGGTCTGCATCATCAGTCCGACTTGGCCGCCCTTCTGATAAGCGCCGTCGATGAACCGCAGCTCCTCCTCAAGCGTCAGCCGGTTCGGCGCCCCGCGCCTCACCGGTGGAGCGGACAGGTTCGCCTTTCGCCGGGCCTCCTTGAACACCGCCTTGGTCTGCAAATAGTCCAGCCCGTTCTTCACGATGAGAGCAGCGACCTGATCGGAGATGCGCTCGATGTAGCCGACCATGAGTTTGCTTTGACGGTTCTGGAGAACAAACAGGCTTGCACGCTACCGCGAAACGGCGCCTCCTGACAGGGGAAGCTGGCGAAGGGAGCGTCATGAGCTTTCCTCTCCCCGCATTGTGGCAACCCAATCAAAAGGAGAGCAGCCATGCGCGTCGAAGTCCAACTGCGGGTCGTCAGCGGCGACGGCGAAATCCTGTGCGATGACGCGGAGGTGCTCGCGCTCGACAAGCGCCATGATCGGCTGGAGGCGATCGGCCTGTCTCTTGCCGAGGGCAAGGATCTTCTGGCTGGCGTGCAGCAGTACCTCATCGCAACTCAGGCCACAGCGTTTGTCACCGAGCGACGGTGCTGTGCGCACTGCGCTCGACCGTTGCGCAGCAAAGGGCGCACCTCGCTGACCTTCCGCACGCCGTTCGGCAATGTGCCGCTCGACAGTCCGCGCCTCCATCGCTGCCGGTGCACGGATGCAGCGGGACCGCAAACCTTCAGCCCGCTGCCCGCGCTGTTCACCTCGCACACCGCGCCCGAGCTGCTTTATCTCGAAAGCAAATGGGCGTCGTTGGTCTCCTACGGCATGACCGTCGACCTCCTGAAGGACGTGCTGCCGATCGACGCCAGGCTCAATCCCAAGACCGTACGCAACCATTTGCATCGGGTTGCGGTGCGCGCCGAAGCCGCGCTCGGGGACGAGCGGCCGAACTTCATCGACAGCTGCCAGGCCGACTGGCGGGAGTTGCCGCCGCCAGAGGGCGAAATCGTGGTCGGGATCGACGGTGGCTACGTGCGCGACTGGGCCGACAAGAAGGATCATTTCGGCGTTCTCGTCGGAAAGTCGCTGCCGCGCGATCGCCAGGATCGCTATCTCGGCCTGGTGCAGAGCTTCGATGCCAAGCCGAAGCGCCGGCTGTGGGAACTCCTTTGCTCCCAAGGCCTGCAGATGAACCAGACCGTCACCTTCCTGATCGACGGCGGTGACGATGTCCGCAATCTGGCGGCCGAAATGGCCCCCTACGCCGAACATCACCTCGACTGGTTCCACGTCACCATGCGTCTGACCGTCCTCGGCCAATTCGCCACGGGCCTCGTCAACCACGACAGGAATGAGGGCGAGCGGATCGCCCGCGATCTTCTGCGGATTAAACGATACCTGTGGCACGGCAACTCCCGGGCCGGGCTATTGTGGGCCGAGGGTCTGGTCGACGAACTGTACGGGCTCGAAGAGGACTGCGCCTATCCAAAGCTGAAGGCGTTCATCAAAACGGCCGAGGAATTCGCCACCTATATCCGGCGCAACGGGGAGCCGACATAGAGCGGGCACCAAACCACGTTAAGCGGACAAATCAGGAACGCGGCATATGATCAGAGGGGCGGAAGATCCTCGGGGTACTTACCTCCCGCAGCCGGGGTCAGCACATAGAACGGACCCAGATATACGCTAACCGATCACCGCGGCGGTTGAAGCTAGCCGTCCGCTAACGGCTCGACCGGGTCGACTCTTACCTGTCGGAAAACACCTGTTTCCCGGCAGGGTAAGCGAGAACCGGTTTGTCGTTGGCAGGGACCTTGCAATTTTGCGCGACAAACCCTGTCGGATTGAATAGGCGTACGGAAAGTCTCGATCGAAGGATTTCCGTACATGCTCGTCGGCTACATGCGCGTCTCCTCCGGCGACGATCGCCAGTCCGTCGCCTTGCAGCGCGACGCGCTGATCGCGGCCGGGGTGGACGAGCGGCATCTGTATTCCGACAAGGCGTCCGGAGCGCGGGACGATCGACCGGGACTGAAGGCCTGCATCGAGTACCTGAAGCCCGGCGACACGCTCGTGGTCTGGAAGCTCGACCGCCTCGGCCGCTCGCTTCCTCACCTCCTGTCGATCGTCGCGGACCTGCGCGCGCGCAGGGTCGCCTTCCGCTCGCTGACCGAGGCGATGGACACGCAAACCCCGCATGGTGAACTCCTGTTCTCCTTCTTCGGCGCTCTCGCGCAATACGAGCGGGCGCTGACCCGGGAGCGCGTCGTGGCGGGACTGGCGGCGGCGCGACGACGGGGACGCCGTGGCGGGCGTCCGCCCAGTCTGACCGGCGAACAGGTCGAACAGATCACCGCCGCCCTTGCCGGCGGCGCCAGCAAGGCCTCCGTCTGCCGCAGCTTCAAGGTCGCCCGCTCGACGCTGATCGATACGCTGGCGCGCATCGGCTGGTCCGCCCCTGAGAGGGCCTGAGCCATGCCGCGCCGCGCTCTCATGACGGAGGCGCAGCGCGATAGGCTATTGGCGATCCCGACCGACGAGGCGACGCTGGCCCGTCATTGGGTGCTGGGTGACAAGGACTTGGCGACCATCGCCAGGCGGCGTCGGCCGCACAACCGCCTCGGCTTCGCCGTCCAGCTTTGCGCCCTGCGCTATCCCGGCCGCCTGTTGCGTCCGGGCGAACTCATTCCGGACGAGGCCCTGCGGTTCGTGGCCGGACAGTTGGCGGTCCCATCGGACGCACTCGCCGACTACGCCGCGCGTGGTCCGACCCGCTACGAGCAACTGGGCACGCTGCGCGAACTGTTCGGGTTTGCCACGCTCAGCCGACCCGAACGGGCGTCCCTCCAGGCTTGGCTCCTACCGGTCGCCCTCACCACGACGAACGGGGCGGACCTGGCTGCACGCCTCGGGGCGGAGTTCCGGCGCCGTCGCATCATCATTCCGGGCGTCTCGGCGTTGGAGCGCATGAGCGGGCAGGCCATGCTTACAGCCGAACAGCGCGTCGAAGCGATCCTCGCCGGCACGCTCGATGCTTCGACGCGAGCCGCCCTCGATGGGCTTCTCCGCATCGAACCGGGCCGAGCGGTCAGTCACGCTCGCATGGGTCCGCCAACCTCCGGGCGTTGCCGGGCACCGTGCCTTCACCGACATTCTGGATCGCCTGACGATCCTGCGGGCGACAGAGGTCGCCAGCCAAGGCGCCAATGGCGTCCATCCCGAGCGGCTCCGCCAGCTTGCCCAGGAGGGCGCTCGCCTGACGGCCCAACACCTTGCCGCGATCCGCCCCGCGCGTCGCCATGCCGTCCTGGTCGCAACCGTGCTGGAAACCATCGCGTCCCGCACCGATGACGCGGTCCTCATGTTCGACCGGATCGTCGGTCGCCTGTTCCGACGCGCCGAGCGGCATGCGGAAGCCGCTCTCAAGCGGGATCGCGGGGCGATCAACGCCAAGGTCCGCCTCCTGGCCCGTCTCGGCGACGCTCTTCTGACCGCACGGCGCGATGGGCGCGAAGCCTACGGTGCCGTGGAAGCCGTCATCCGCTGGGACGACCTCGGACGCGAAGTCGACGAGGCGCGCCGGCTGGTCCGGCCCGACGGCCTCGATCCCGTCGAGATCGCGGCGGGGGCGCAAGCTATCCTGCGGAAGGTTGGCCCGGCCTTTCTCGGCGCGTTCCGCTTCGACGCGGTTCCTGCCTGTGCTTCGCTCCTGCGTGCCGCCACCCTCTTGAACGATCTCCATGCCGGTCGCCTGCGGCGGCTTCCCGCCGATGCGCCCCGTGGCTTCATCCGCCCAAGCTGGCGGCGCCGCATCGAGAACGACGGCCTTCCCGATCGCAACCTCTACGCCTTCTGCGTCTTCGTCGAGCTTCGTGATCGGCTGCGCGCCGGCGATGTTTGGATCCAGGGGAGCCGACGCTACCGGGCCGTCGAGGAACAGTTCATTCCCCGCGATCTCTTCACCGTCATGCAGGATGCGGGCCACCTGCCGATCGCCGTCCCAGCCGACGCGCGAACCTGGCTCATCGAGCGGCGAGCGCTGCTCGATCGCCGCCTCGCCGACGTCGGCCGCAAGGCCGATCTCGGAACGTTGGAGGACGTCGTTCTGTCAGACGGGCGGATGCGGATCACCCCGCTCCAGGCCGTCACGCCCGACGAGACCGAAGCCGCGCTTTCGCCTCTCTATGCCTGCCTGCCCTTCGTCCGGATCACCGACCTTCTCGCCGAGGTCGACCGCTGGACCGGCTTCACCGACGCCTTCGCCCATCTCCACACAGGCCAGCCGGCGGACGATCCGCGCACCATCCTGACCGCGGTGCTGGCGGACGCTACCAATCTCGGCCTGCGCCGCATGGCGGATGCGTGCAGCCTTGCCAGCCATCGACAACTGTCCTGGCTGGCGGCCTGGCACCTGCGCGAGGGCACCTACGGCCGCGCCCTGGGCCGTCTCGTCGACGCCCAGCACCGCCTGCCCCTCGCAGACCGGTTCGGTTCGGGAACATCCTCGAGCTCGGACGGTCAGCACTTCCCGCTCGACAGACGTGCCCAGGCGACCGGTGCCGTCAATCCACACAAGAGCTCGGAGGCGGCCGTCTCCTTCTATACTCACGTCTCCGACCGCTATGCGCCCTTCCATTCAAAGGTCATCTCCGCCACCGCCGGCGAGGCGGCGCACGTCCTGGACGGACTTCTCCATCATGCCGCCGATCTCGCGATCACCGACCACCATACCGATGGCGGCGGGGTCTCCGACCATGTGTTCGCGCTCTGCCACCTCCTCGGCTTCCGCTTCGCGCCGCGCATTCCCAATATCGGCGCGCGCCGATTGCACCTCTTCGCCGGGCACATTCCCGGGCCGTCGATTGCCCCCTTCGTCGCCGGCAGGATCGACGAGGGCCTTATCGAAAGCCACTGGCCGGACATCCTGCGCATGGCGACATCGATCCGCACCGGCGTCGTCAGCGCCTCGCTGCTCCTCGAACGGCTGGGATCCTATCCCAGGGCCAACGGGCTCGCCCTGGCGCTGCGCGAGATCGGCCGCGTCGAGCGCACCCTGTTCACGCTCGGCTGGATCGACAGCCCGGACGAGCGCCGCCGCACCACGAGGGAGCTGAACAAGGGCGAGGCCGAGAACGCCTTGAAGCGCGCCATCTTCTTCCATCGCGTCGGCCGCCTTCGCGATCACGGTCTCCAGGCGCAGACCCACAGGGCCAGCGCCGTCAACGTCGTGGTGGGCGCGATCGTCTTATGGAACACGACCTATCTGCAAGCGGCCCTCGCGGCGCTCGCCAAGGCAGGCAGCCCGGTTCCCGACGAACACCTCGCCCATCTGTCCCCGCTCGGTATTCCTACGGCGTGAGCCGCCTTGCGGGCCGGGGGTGAGATCGTTGTTTTGCG
>NZ_JAJAVB010000010.1:0-33251 GCF_020615385.1 Jiella soli
GCGACAACGTGACCATGGACGTGACGCTGATCGTTCCGATCGCGATGGAAGAGCGTCTGCGCTTCGCGATCCGCGAGGGCGGCCGCACCGTCGGCGCCGGCATCGTCGCCGCCATCGTCGAGTAAACGACGACGGCACACGGAGCCGACAAGCGCAGACGGAATCTTAGATTAAGCATGTCGGGCCATGGTCCGGCATGCTGGGCGGCGCCGGCATCGTCGGGTAATCGACAACGGCGCGCGGTGCCGACAAGTGCAGACCGCACATCATCGACGAATGCAGAACGGGCCCGTCGGAGCCCGTTTTCGTTTGCGGCGCCTTGATCCCTCGGTGTCAATCGCCAACGGCGTGCGGGAGGTTGCGGTCCGCCCGATGTGCGTCGGCAGGCTCGTCCCGCGCTTCGCCCCAGAGCCTTATGCCGGTCTCGGCCGCAAGGTCGGGCTCGGTGGTCGAAAGACGCGGATCCGCCTTCAGTCGGCCGAGGATCAGCCTGTCCTCGTCGATCTGGCGGCGTGTTCGGCCGAGGTCGTCGTAGGAATGCCCCATCTTGGAGAGCGAGATTCCCGCCGCCACGATGGACGGCACACCGAGCAGCAGGCCGTAGCAGATGGCGGCGACGCCGTTGCTGACCTTGCCGAGATCTCCGACGGTGCTTGCAGAGACGCCCGCAACCTCCGTGACGATGAGGTCGCGGTCGCGCCGCCGAAACGGTGCGACCGTCCCGATGGAGTCGTAGGGCTTGTTGAGCAGAAGCAGCCGCAGGAACATCGCCGGCGCCGTATGAATCCAGAGCAGGCCGCGCGTATCCAGATGCGGGTGCTCCTGCCAAGACTTCTTCTTGGCGCGCAGCGTCAGGTCGGCCGGTCCCAAACCCAGTTCGGCCGCCGTCCGTCCCGCATTGTTGATGTCCACCCTGGCATAGGTGCCCGAGACGAGCTCGGCCGGCACGGTCGGGTTCGGCGCGGCGCCGAAGATCAGCCACGGCTTGTCCAGAATGCCGAGCTTTTCGAGCCAGCGGCGATGCCTGAGCCTGTACCTGGCTATCCACGGCGCTTCGGTCGACGCTCTGTCGTCAGATTCGGTATGCATCGGAGATGGTCCTGCTGGTCGCGGGCCGCGCGCTGGCGTCGTTGCGGGTTGGAGGCACTGTTCTAGCCATCGTCTCGGTCGGTTGGAGCATCGACCTCGCGCTGGGCGTCCTTGAACAGCGGGGAGTTCTTCATCTTCCAGCCCTTCGCCATCCAGATCACGGCATCCTTCTCGAAGCCGAAATCGGACAATGCCGGCGGCATGTCTTTGATCCGTATCGAATCGGAGCGCGCCAGCTCCTTCATCAGATAGTAGATGACGATCTGATCGAGGTGGTAGCGGGGCCGCAACGGGAGGATGGCGGAAAGAGAGCCGGCAAGGGCCGCTCCGAAGCGCAGGCCGTCGGGCGTCGGATTAAGCCCAAAGGCTCCGGCACGCACGCGGCGGCTGTCGCTGGTTTCCTCGCGGCGCTGGATGACCACGACGTCCGTTCCGGCGCGCGCCAGTTCGTAATGCTTCCAGATCGGCTTGTTGGCGATGGCGTCGATGTCGAGGCAGAGCACCGGAGCGCGACAGGATTCGAGAACGACCGGAGCGATGAGAAAGCGAGCACTGGCCAGATAGATGCTGCGAAAGGGGAGCCCCTCGGCGAGCGTGCCGCGGTCCCAGGTCCAGGTGAGGCGCACGTGGCGCAGCGAGTTTGACAGTCGTTCTATGTCGGCAAGCGTGGCCGCGCTCGGCGCGCAAAGATGCAGATGCATCGGTTGCTCCACGCCATGGCGCTCGATGGAGCGGGCGAGCGTCGGACCGAAGCTGTGGTAGTAGAGGTCGTCGCATGCCGCGAGCACGACGCCGGGCCCGGACGATGCCGGCAGAGCGGGAAGGTCGCCGCTGAGATCGCTGCGAAAGCGGGCGGCCTCGCTCGCCGCCCATTCGGGATCCTTCAGCGCCTTCCTGATCCGGCGCGCGATGCGATAGCGCCACAACAACGAGTGACGCTTCTTCTTTATGATCTCGACGGTCTCCGGCCGTTCCGTGACATCGTCGTTCATCAAGGGTCCCTCGCTGCTTCCGGTGCCGCTCTGACCAGGCGCGATGGCGCGTGTCGCACGGCTGGTCACCTGGCGGCAAGCGCCCGGCGATGTTGGGGGAATGTTTGGATCCTTCGGAACACGGGGTTCCCTTCGTGCATCCGGTGAGACCCCGGCGCCCGGTTGTTCCGGAGGCGCGGGCTTGCCAAGCCGCGCGATTGACGCTTGGTAGCGCCTTCCGGTCGAAGGGGGAACTGCCCGCTGCCACCGGCTGGAGAAACCGCTGTGACGTCCCGACAGGGCGAAATCGAAGAGACAGGTGATGAGGGACCCGGCATGACAACTGGCAGCTTGCCGTCAGACCGGGAGGGATGGGCCGCATTCTTTTCGGGCTACAGCCGGATCGTTCTGGTCGCAAACAGCGAACAGGTCGACATCGTGTCTCTCAGGGCGCGTTATGCCGAGGACACGCTGTTCGTGTTCTTCAACAAGGTTTTCAAGGTTCTCTCTGAACCCTTTGAAGGAAATGCACTTATCGTCGCACGCAGCAGTCCGTCCGGGGCCAATATCGTCTACCGGCGCGAGGTCGACGCCGTGCTCCGGCTTCTGCGCGGGCCGGGCTTTCGCGGGATCGCCAATCTCCGGGCCGGTCCGCGAGAGGTGTTCAGCCGCCGCGAGGAGTTCGGCGATGCCGAGGTCGGCTTCCTCGACCTCTGCGAGATTTTCGACGACTTCTATCCTCGCACGCATGTACCGACGAGCGGGTTCGCGCTGGCCTTCTGGCTCAGCGAAGCCTGTCCGTCCTCACGCGTGGTCCTTGCCGGCTTCAGCAGCCGCCGTTCGGACCGCTGGAAGCTGTTTCACGATCACGACTGGACCTTCGAACAGATCCTTCAAAGGTTGCTGATCCGGACAGGGGCACTGGACAGCGATGGACGGAGCCAGGATGCCGAGGGAGTGGAGCGGATCGCAGCTCGGTTTCCACAATTCTCGCCCGCCGAAATCGCAGTCGTATCCGCCCAGGTTCTGTCGGAACGGCTCGAGGGAACGAACATGGCGATCGACCGGCTGATGTCGCTGACGCGGCTGCATGGACGGATCGATGGCTTCTTCCGCCGGATCAAGCCAAAGACCCGGAAGCAGAAGGCCAGCGAAATCGAAGCGAAGGAAGCCAGGGGTGATCGTCCGACAGGCGGATGAAGGCAACTTCGCCGCGATGGCCGTCGCGTGGAAGGGGCCGTGGGGATCGCCTGGAGGTCTAGGCTGGCTAAGCGGCTTCCGGCGACCCAGAAAATCAGCGTGCGTCCGCTGAACGCGCACCGGAGCGGCTGTGAGCGACCCAATCCGACTATTCCGACAGAACCGGAAACGGGGACTGCGTATTTCGGAGTTAAGCGACCCAACGAACGGGTTCGATCGGTCTCGCGCACCGCGTCCGCGGAATCCACCGAGAGAGAGGGACAGCGCCGAGCGAGCTAGCTTGATCCTTAACCATGTCTTAATGTCAGCGACGCAGAATCGCTTCTGGTCGTTGCATTAGAATCTATTCTGAGCAAGTGTCGCATCAGGAATTCGAAGGTCAAGCGATCTAGCCAGACCTTCTCAAGCTACCCCATGGAATGCTCAGGTCCGCCGCATCTCCTGGGTCCCGTGGGGGGTCGGTCGGCGGCGCGCATAGACGGTTTCCTCGTACCGTCGCGCGTACGCCGGCCGGCCACAGATCGCGAGTTCCGCACCGCAGCCGCAAGTCATCACCCTGGGCGGCGCCCGTGTGCCGGCAGCGACTGTGCTGCAGGGCGCATAGCGTTGACTCGCCGAACGGCGCCCCAGCCGACCAAGGCAGGCTCTTCCTCATTCACACAGAGCGTTGGAGCTTCCTTCGGGAGCTGCCCACGATGCATTCGGAAGCGGTCGGCCAAGCCGAGGCCGATATCACTGCCTTGCCTCAGCACCCGGACGAGGGGCACCTGCGCGACGTTGCCGATAGCTGAAACGAAAAACACCGCCCCGATCCGGGGCGGCGTCTCGTCATGCTGCTGGTCTGCAGCCTATTTGATCTTGGTCTCGCGAAACTCGACGTGCTTGCGCGCGATCGGGTCGTACTTGGTCTTCGTCATCTTCTCGGTCATCGTCCGCGAGTTCTTGCGCGCAACATAGAAGAACCCGGTATCCGCAGTCGAGAGAAGCTTGATCTTGATTGTGGTCGCCTTGGCCATCGCTCTGTCCGTTCGATCGTCCGCATGACGAAAGCGAGGGATCGGAATTTCCCGATCATGCCTGCCGCGCCGCGGTTGAAACCCTGTTGCGGCCCGTTCGCCAGCCCGAATCTGTGGCTGGCGGAACGCGCCAATCAGCCGTCGCGACGCGGCGGCGAATTTGCGCCGGACATTAGCCATGCGTGCCGCTGTGTCAAGACCGGGACTTCGTCCAGAACAGCCTGGCGACGGCGAGAATCAGGTACAGCGCGAAGAACAGGGCCAGCGACCACGCAAAGCCGTTCGGGCCGAAAACGTCCATCGCCGTGCCGATGGTCTGCGGCCCGATCAGCATGCCCGCCGAATAGCAGAAGATGAAGGCGGCGTTCGCGGAGGCGAGTTCGACACCCGACAGCCGCGAGCCGAGATGGGCAAGCCCGACCGTGTAGAGCCCCGCGACGACGCCGCCCCAGAGGAAGAGAAGGCCGGCCATAAGCGTCCAGTCGTCGACGAGGACCGGCAGGAACAGCGTTCCTACCAGCCCGACAAGGGCGAAGAAGGACAGGAGCGTGCGCCGATCCCGGACCCGGTCGGACAGAATGCCGATCGGGATCTGCATCAGCATATTGCCGAGGCCGATCGCCGTCAGGAGTTGAGCCGCCGCCGCCTCGGAGAAGCCGACCCGCTCGCCATAGACGGGGAACAGGGCGAAACCGCCGGCTTCGACCGCGCCGAAGACCAGGACGGCGCCGGTGGCGGTCGGCACTGCGAATATGTAGCGCCAGAAGGTGCCCTTGCGGCGGTCGTGACCGATTGTCGGCTGCCGGTTCCATGCGAGGAACAGGGGCAGGGCGGATGCGAAGATGACGCCGGCGCCGATACCGAAGGGAAGGAACCCGGTCGAGCCGACCTGCGAGAAGATCCAAGGACCCACGGCGAATCCCAAGGACAGGACCGTCGCATAGATGCCCAGGATCAGGCCGCGCTTGCCCGGCGGCGCGGCGGCGTTGATCCAGAATTCTGACAGGACGAACAGCGCGGTGATCGAGAAGTGGAACACCAGGCGAAGCGGAAACCAGGTCCAGAACTCTGTGAAGACGAAGAAGCCGATCGCCGACAGGCCGGAAAGGACGATGGCGATCAGCATGGACAGACGGACGCCGATTCGCTGGGCGATCGGTGTCGTCAGCGGCGCGGCGAGCAGCGAGGCGAGCCCGGCGACGGCGGTGTTGGCGCCGATCAGCGTTGCCGGGATGCCGCGCCGCTCCATGATGACGCTGAGAAGCGGCAGGCCGAGGCCGAGAGCGATGCCGACCGCACTGATCGAGGCGATCGCGGCCGATGCGGACACCCAGTCGACAGATTCAAGTTCGGCTTCGGCTTCGGCGACGATGTCGTCCGGCGTCGATCTGTCCATCCGTCTTCTGCCCCGTCCTACAGATACTCACGCACGAAACGGTTCTTGACCACGCGATAGAAGGGAATTGCCCGCGATGGATCCTGCCAGGATCCGTCCGCGATACGTTGGCCGAGATCATAGAGCACGCGCTGCGTGATCGCCGCCAAGGAGAAGTTCTCCGCCCGGTCGAGCGGCACCCATTCCACCGCATCGAATTCATCCGTTGGCGGCGTCTCCGGCAGGCTCGCGGCAAGCCCGCCGGCATCCATCATGAAGAAGCGGGCATCGAAACGGCGAGGGGCGCCGGGCGGCGTGATCGCGCGGGCGAGCGGCACGAGCCGTTCGGGCACCGGGCGGAGGCCCTTGCCAGCAAAGGCTGCCCAGGTGCCGCGCGCCCCTGACATTTGGCCGGGAAGGCCGATGGCCAGGCCGACTTCCTCGAAGGTCTCCCGGATTGCCGCGAGCGCGCTGGCGGCAGCCTGTCGCGGCCCATAACGCGCGGGCGGTCCTGCGCAAAGCCGGTCCAGCACCTTCGCGGGCAGGGGAAAATCGGCGGCAATGGCGAGGTCGACCGGATCGACGCGGCCACCCGGAAAGACGAAATGGCCGGGCATGAAGACATGGCCCGCGGCCCGCCGGCCCATCAGGAGCTTCGGGACGGGACCCGACGAATCGACGATGACAAGGGTCGCCGCGTCGCGTGGGCGCAGGCCCGTCCGGGCGCCAGTACGTCGCGCGATCAGGGACTGCCGCTCGCCTTCGAGCGCTTCCAGAGCGCTCTCGGAGATCACTCGAGCGGATCCTTTTCGCCGCCGAAGCCGCCGAGGCGCAGCGACCATTGCAGGGCGATCGTCGCGCCCTTGAGCGGCTGAAGGAGGGCGAGCGACAGCAGGATCGTCAGAGGGACCCAGATCGCCAGGTGCGCCCACATCGACATCCGGACCATCTCGTCCGCCGCCATGAACAGGGCGACGATCAGGTGCCCGACGATGAACACCGTGAGATAGGGCGGCAGGTCGTCGGCGCGGTGATGGTGGATTTCCTCGCCGCAGACGTTGCACGCCTCGACGCTCTTTAGATACGCACGAAACAGCTTGCCTTCGCCGCAGTTGGGGCAGCGGCACCTGAGGCCGCGCAGGAGCGCCGGGCCGAGTGGCCGGTCCGTCGCAGTCGCTTGGTAGGTCAGGGCCGTGGTGGGGCCGTTCGGTTCGCCGGTCATCGCTTCTTCCTCACCTTCGCCGCCACGTTCTTGTCCGTGCGCCCGACGCGCTTGCGCCTGGCGCTCTTGTGGAACGACGTCGTCGTGCGCGGCAATTCGCGCGGCTCGCTGAGCATCTCGAACTGCATCGACCCGGCGAGCGGCAGCGCTTCCTTGAGGCGCACCTCTACCGGATCGCCAAGGCGATAGCCATGCCCGCTGCGGTCGCCGATCAGCGAATGGCTTACCTCGTCATAATGGAAGAACTCGTTGCCGAGGGTCGAAATCGGCACGAAGCCGTCCGCTCCATAAGTCGGAAGCTGCACGAACAGTCCCGCCTTGGTGACGCCGGCGACTCGGCCGTCGAAGGTCTCGCCGATGCGTTCCGCGAGGTGATGCGCGATCAGCCGGTCGACCGTGTCGCGCTCGGCCGCCATGGCCCGGCGCTCCGCCCGGGAGATCTCCTCGGCCGTCTGTTCCAGATTGTCCTCGTCCTCGCGGCTGAGACCGCCTTCGCCGAGAGAGAGTGCGGTCACCAGGGCGCGATGCACGACGAGGTCGGCATAGCGGCGGATCGGCGAGGTGAAATGCGCATAGCGCATCAGGTTGAGGCCGAAATGGCCGATGTTCTCCGGCGTGTAGACCGCCTGCGACTGGGACCGCAGAACCACCTCGTTGACGAGGTTCTCGTGCTCGCTCGCCTTCACCTGCCGCAAGATGCCGTTGAAATGCGAGGGCCTCAGCGTGCCGGCCTTGGCGAGCTGGATGTCGAGCGTGCGCAGAAAGTCGCGCAGCGATTCCAGCTTCGACAGGGAGGGCGCATCGTGCGCGCGGTAGATCAGCGCCTGGCGTCTGGCTTCCAGCGTCTCGGCGGCGGAAACGTTGGCGAGGATCATAAACTCCTCGATCAGCCGGTGCGCGTCGAGGCGCTGCGGCACGACGACCTTCTCTACCCGGCCCTGTGCGTCGAGCTTGATCTTCTTTTCGGGCAGGTCGAGGTCCAGCGGCTGCCGCCGTTCGCGGGAATGGCCGACCAGGCGATAGGCCTTCCACAACGGCCGTAGCATCGTCTCGACGATCTCGGGCGCGACATCGCCGCTGGCGCCGTCGATCGCCGCCTGTGCCTGCTCGTACGCGAGCTTGGCATGGCTCTTCATCATGATGCGATGAAAGCCATGCGAGCGCTTCTCGCCATTGGCGTCGATCACCATGCGCACGGCGAGGGCAGGGCGGTCGACGCCCTCTCGCAGCGAGCAGAGGTCGTTGGATATCCGCTCGGGCAGCATCGGCACGACGCGGTCCGGGAAATAAACCGAATTACCGCGCAGACGCGCTTCGCCGTCCAGTTTCGTGCCGGGCCGGACATACCAGGAGACGTCGGCGATCGCAACGGTGACGATCATGCCGCCAGGATTGGCCGGGTCGTCATCGTCGGCTGCATGGACGGCGTCGTCATGGTCCTTGGCATCGGCCGGGTCGATGGTGACGAGCGGCAGATCCCGCCAGTCCTCGCGATGCGCCATCGTCGCCGGGCCCGCGCGTTCGGCCTCGTCGAGAACCGCCTTCGGGAAGACGTGCGGAATGCCGTACGCGTGCAGCGCGATGGTCGAGATGGCACGTTCCGACTTCAGCGAGCCGACGACATCGACGATCCTTCCCACCGGCAGGCCGATCCGGCTACGCGGACCGGGCTCGACTTCGACGAGATCACCGTCCTCGGCATCCTTGGTGTCGCCGGGACGGACCGAGTATTCCAGCTGCTTGCGCTCGACCGGCTCGACCCGTCCGCCGCCGCCCGGCATTGTCCGGAAAACGCCCAGCGCCAGGGAGCGCTTGCGCTCGAGGATGCGGATCACCTCGGCGCGGCGAAGGCCGGCCTCGTCCTCCACGACGCGAGCGAGAATCCGCTCGCCGATGCCCGCGGCCGCCGTCTTCGCGCGGTCCTGAACGACGGGCAGGCGCGGCCGCTCGCCGCTTTCGTCTTCGTCCCAGTTCACGGGCTCGGCGAGAAGCGCCCCGTCGTCGTCGCGGCCGCGCACCTCGAAGACACCGACCGGCGGCAACGCACCGGGAACTCCGAACCGCTTGCGCCCGCCGGCGAGCACGCCCTCGGCCTGCAGATCGGCGAGCAAGTCCTTCAGCGCGATCCGCTCGTCGCCCTTGACGCCGAAGGCCTTGGCAATGTCGCGCTTGGAGGTGCGGCCGGGATTATCGGCGATGAAGCGCAGCACGGCCTCGCGGCTGAGCTCCGGCCGATTCGGTTCCCGGGGCTGGCGTCGCGCCATCGGATCAGTCCGCGTCCCAGGGCACGGTCTCGGCCTCTGCCGACTCCGCCTTTCCGGCAGCCGACTTGCTCTTGGCGGCCGCTGCCTTGCCCTTGGCAGGCGACGCCTTCTTCGCTGTGGAGGCCGTCTTGCCATCGGCCTTTCCATCGGCCGCCTTGGCCTTGGAAGTCGGCTTCTTCGTGGTCGAAGACGCCTTCTTGGCGGGCTTCTTGCCGGTCTTCTCGGCCCGTTCGTTCAGAAGCTGGATCGCCTCCTCCAGCGTCACGGAGGCCGGGTCCTTGCCCTTCGGCAGCGTGGCGTTGATCTTAGCGACGTTCACATAGGGCCCGAAGCGGCCATCGCGCACGGTGATCTCGCCGCCAAAGGCCGGATGCTCGCCGAGCGTTGCGATGGCCGCCGGTGTGCCGCGTCCCTTGCCGCCCTTTTCGCGCTTTTCGGCGATCAGCGTGACGGCACGGTTGAGACCGATCTCGAAGAGATCCTCCACCGCCTCGACATTGGCATAGGTCTTCTGGTGCTGAACATAGGGACCGTAGCGGCCGAGATTGGCGACGATCGGCTCGCCGTCCTCGGGATGCGCGCCCACCGTCCGCGGCAGAGACAAAAGCCGCAGCGCCTTTTCAAGGTCGATCGAGGACACCTCCCAACCCTTGGGAACCGAGGTGCGCGCGGCCTCCTTGCCCTCGCCGCGCTGGACGTATGGTCCAAAACGACCCGAGCGCAGCGTGACCGGCTCTCCCGTCTCGGGATCCGTGCCGAGCTCTTTGGGACCGTCGTCGGCTCCGTCGCCGGCAGCGTCCGCGGACAGGCTGGTGCCAAGCTGCTTGGTGAAGCCGCACTCAGGATAGTTCGAACAGCCGACGAAGGCGCCGAACTTGCCGAGCTTCAGGGACAGTTGGCCGGTCCCGCAGCGCGGGCAGACGCGCGGGTCGGAGCCGTCCTCACGAGGCGGAAAGACGAGCGGCGCGAGTTCCTCGTTCAGCGCGTCGAGGACGTCGGAGACGCGAAGCTCCTTCGTGCCGTCGACATGGGAGGAGAAGTCCCGCCAGAACTCGCGCAGCACGTCCTTCCACGAAAGTTCGCCCGCCGAGATCCGATCGAGCTTCTCCTCAAGATCGGCCGTGAAGTCGTATTCGACGTAGCGCTCGAAGAAATTGTGCAGGAAGGCCGTGACCAGCCGGCCCTTCGCTTCGGGCAGGAGCTTGCGCTTCTCGTGGACGATGTATTCACGATCCTGCAAGGTCTGCAGCGTCGCGGCATAGGTCGAGGGACGGCCGATGCCGAGTTCTTCCATGCGTTTGATGAGCGAGGCTTCCGAGAAGCGCGGGGGAGGCTCGGTGAAGTGCTGTGAGGCGTCGACCGCACGCTTGTCGAGATCTTCCTTGGCGCGGATCTCGGGAAGCCGGGCGGAATCGTCTTCGTCCTCGCCCGCGTCCTGCGCCTTGGAATCGTCGCGGTGATCGACATAGGCGGCGAGGAACCCGTCGAACTTCACGACCGAGCCGCTGGCGCGCAGGGCGGCCGAAAGCCCGTTCCCGGAGGCAACGATCTCGACGGTCGTCCGCTCGATCTCGGCCGCCGCCATCTGGCTCGCGATCGTGCGCTTCCAGATCAGGTCGTAGAGCCGGGCCTGGTCGCGATCGAGATAGCGCTCGACATCCTTCGGGCTGCGGCCGAATTCGGTGGGGCGGATCGCTTCGTGAGCTTCCTGGGCATTCTTCGCCTTGGTGGCGTAGTGCCGGGGCTTGTCGGGAACGTAACGGCCACCGAAGCCGTCGCCGATCGCCTTGCGAGCGTCCTCGATGGCTTCCGGCGCAATCTGGACGCCGTCGGTTCGCATATAGGTGATGAGACCCGCAGTCTCGCCGCCGATGTCGACGCCCTCGTAGAGCTTCTGGGCGACCTGCATGGTGCGCGAGGCCGAGAAGCCGAGCTTGGCCGAAGCGGCCTGCTGCAGCGTCGAGGTGGTGAAAGGCGGCCCGGGATTGCGCCGCGTCGGCTTCGCCTCGACGCTTTCAACGCGGTAGCTGGCGCTCTCCAGCATCGCCCGGATCTGGCTGGCGCGGTCGCCGTTGCTGATCGACAGCCGCTGGAGCTTGTCGCCGTCGAAGGCGGTGAGACGAGCCGTGAATTCGTCGCCGCGCGGCGTCGCGAGCCGCGCCGCGATCTGCCAGTACTCTTCGGGCTTGAAGCGCTCGATTTCGGATTCGCGGTCACAGACGAGGCGCAGCGCCACCGACTGGACGCGGCCGGCCGAGCGCGCGCCCGGCAGCTTGCGCCAGAGGACCGGCGAGAGGGTGAAGCCGACGAGATAGTCGAGCGCCCGGCGGGCGAGATAGGCATCGACCAGCGGCTCGTCGATCATCCGCGGATTGGCCATCGCGTCGAGGACGGCCTTCTTGGTGATCGCGTTGAACACCACGCGGCTGACAGGCTTCTTCCCGATGGCCTTCTTCTGACGCAGGACCTCGAGGACGTGCCAGGAAATCGCCTCACCCTCGCGGTCGGGGTCGGTGGCGAGAACGAGCCCGTCGGCGCTCTTGACCGCCTGCGCGATCTCATTGAGGCGCTTCTGGGACGGCTTCTGGACCTCCCAGCTCATCTCGAAGTCTTCGTCCGGCCGGACCGATCCGTCCTTGGGCGGCAGATCGCGAACATGGCCGTAGGAGGCGATGACCTTGTAGTTGCCGCCCAGGTATTTGTTGATCGTCTTCGCTTTGGCCGGCGATTCGACGATGACGACATCCATGAGCGATCAGTCCTGAACGGGAAAACGGGGCGGGCGGCATTCGCCTGCCAATCCGGCGACGAACGCCCGTCAGATGGACAGTCCCGCCGCACCGGTCAACCCCGATCTCATTTCGACCGGTTGCCGGCTGCAACCTAAAGGAGAAATTTTGTATATTGCAAGTCCGGGAGGGAGAAGCCGGGGTCGGCTGTCCGTCCCTTGTGAACGCTATTCCTCCGGAGTTCAAGTCGTCATGACCACCAATGCCGTAGAGCGCCGGAAGAATCTGCAATATGTTCGTGACATGCTGGAGCAACTAAAGGTTGTATCCGGTGCGCGCGAAGGCTCGATGCTGGGCTATTTGATGGACATGGCGCGACTGGAGGCCGAACACCAGCTGACGCTGCTCAAGCCGTCAGACGATTAGCGAGACGTGCCCGTTCGAGTGGCGCTCCAGCCGGCCTGCGAGATCGAGTTCGAGAAGCACGAGTTGAACGGCGCCGGGAGAAGCGCCGGTATGGGCGATGATGTCGTCGATGGCGACGGGCGTCGGACCGAGCGTCTCGACGATCCGTTCGCGCTCTCCCGCCGCCGGCTCTTCGTTCGCCATGTCCGCCTCCGGCTCCTCAACCTCGCTTCCGCCATCGCCCATGCGGGCGTCGAGCGGGCGCAGCGCGTCGATGACGTCGTCTGCGCCGGTGACCAGGATCGCGCCGTCCTTGATCAGTCGGTTGGTTCCGGCGGCGCGCGGGTCGAGCGGCGATCCGGGAACCGCGAAGACCAGGCGGCCGAACTCGCCGGCGAGCCGGGCGCTGATCAGGGAGCCCGATCGCACCGCCGCCTCGACCACGAGCAGACCGAGCGACAGGCCCGCGACCAGCCGGTTGCGGCGCGGGAAGTCGATCGCCCGCGGCTCCCAGCCGAACGGCATCTCCGAGACGAGGCAGCCACCGCCATCGGCGATCTGGCGCATCAGGGGCCGGTTTTCGCGGGGATAGGGCCGGTCGAGTCCGCCGGCGAAGACGCCGACCGTGCCTGACGCGATCGTCGCCTCGTGGGCGGCGGCGTCGATGCCGCGGGCAAGCCCGGAGACGACAACGTAGCCGACCTTGCCGACATCGCTGGAGATCATGCGGGCAAACTTGATGCCGGCGAGCGAGGCGTTGCGCGCGCCCACGACGGCAAGAGCCGGCCGCGCGAAGAGGGCGGTGTCTCCCATGACTGCGAGGACCGGCGGCGCCTGGTCGAGACGGCGAAGAAGCTGGGGATAGTCGGGTTCGCCCAGACAGACGAAGCGCGCGCCGAGTTCTTCGGCGCGCCTCAATTCGGCCTCGGCCGCTTCCCGGCCGGTGACCGGGATCGTTCGGCCACCCCGCGCCGCGAGTCCCGGCAGGGCCTCCAGCGCCGCCTCCGCCCCGCCGTAGCGATTGACGAGGGTCTTGAACGTTGCGGGTCCGACATTTTCGCTGCGGATGAGCTGCAGCCAAGCGCGGCGCGTCTCGTCCGGCAGCCGCACGCCCCGCGGCCGGCCGTCCGGCTCGCTCACCCCTTGGCTCCGATCTTGCCTTCGGTTCCGGCGAGGAGGCGGCGGATGTTCTGATGATGCTTCACGTAGACGAGCACGGTCAGGACGGTGGTGAGGGTCGCGGCGGCCGTGAATCCCATCAGGAGGTAGGCGATCGGCACGATCAGCGTCGCCGCCAGGGCCGCGAGCGAGGAGTATCGGCTGAGATAGGCGACCGCCAGCCAGACGGCAGCGAACACCAGGACGCCGACCGGCGCCATGCCGAGAAGGATGCCGAGATAGGTCGCGACGCCCTTGCCTCCCCTGAAGCCGATCCAGACCGGAAAGAGATGGCCGAGAAATGCGCCGATTCCCGCAGCCGCCGCCGCATAAGGCCCGAACTGCCAGGCGAGAAGCACGGGAACCGTGCCCTTCAGGACATCGCCGGCAAGCGTCAGCGCCGCCATCCCCTTGTTGCCGGTCCGCAGCGCATTGGTCGCTCCGATATTGCCGGAGCCGATCTTGCGGATGTCGCCGAGGCCGAAGAGATGTCCGAAGACGAGGCCGAACGGGATCGATCCGCACAGATAGCCGCCGGCGAGGCACGCCAGATAGATGATCCAGGTCGATGCTTCGCCGCCCACGCCTCAGTCTCCGTCGCTATCCGCGGAAAAGACAGTGCGGCCCGAGACGATCGTGCGCAAGATCCGGCCCTGGAAGCGGGCATTCTCGAAGGCCGTGTTCTTCGAGCGCGAGCGGATTGCGGCCTCGCTGAAGACGTAAGGCGCGTCGAGGTCGACGAGGACCATGTCGGCGGCGGCTCCCGGCGCGAGCGTTCCGCGATCGAGTCCGAGCACCTGCGCCGGACCGACCGTGAGGGCGGCGATGACCCGCTCCAGCGGTACGGCGCCGGAATGATGGAGGCGCAGGGCAGCCGGCAACAGCGTCTCCAGCCCGATCGCGCCGCTCTTCGCCTCGGCGAAGGGACGGCGCTTGTCGTCGGCGTCGTGCGGGTCGTGGCTAGAGACGATAATGTCGATCGTGCCGTCCGCGAGCGCCTCGATCATCGCCTGCCGGTCGTCCTCGGCGCGCAGCGGCGGCGACAGGCGGAAAAAGGTGCGGTATTCGCCGATATCGTTCTCGTTGAGCGACAGATGGTTGATCGAGACCCCCGCCGAGAGGTCCGGCAGCCGGCGCTTCCAGCCGCGCACGACCTCGGCTGATTCGCCGAGCGAGATCTTGGCGGCGTGATAGCGGCAGCCGGTCAGCGCCGCGAGACGAAGATCGCGCTCCAGCGGGATGATCTCGGCTTCGGCGGGAATGCCGGGCAGGCCGAGCCAGGACGCCAGCAGCCCTTCGTTCATCACGCCGTTCCCCGCAAGCTGGGCGTCCTGCGTCTCGTGCATGACGAGCGCGCCGAAATCGCGGGCATAGGTCATGATCCGCCTGAGAAGGCTGGCATCGGCGATCGTGTGGCGCCCGTCCGTGAACGCTTTGACGCCGGCATTCGCAAGGAGGCCGATCTCGGTCATCTCCTCGCCGGCAAGCCCCTTGGTCAGCGCCGCCGCGGGAAAGACGTTGACGCTCGCGGTCTCGCGCGCCGTGCGCATGACGAATTCGGCGATGGCGACGTCGTCGATGACCGGATTGGTGTCCGGCATGGTCAGGATCGAGGTGACCCCGCCCGCCGCCGCGGCGCGCGAAGCCGAGGCGATCGTCTCGCGATGCTCGCCGCCCGGCTCGCCGATGAAGACGCGGGCATCGACGAGGCCTGGGATCAGCGTAAGGCCGCGCGCCTCGATGACGTCCGCGCCTTCCGGCCGACCCTGGCCGCGTGCCTCTGGACCGCAGGCTAAAATGGCGCCGTCCACGACGATCGTGGTGCCGATCTCGTCGAGACCGCGGGCCGGATCGAGGATCCGGGCGCCCTCGATCACCAGCGGGCGGGAGGAATCGGAGCGAAACGCACTCATCATGATGAAGCCTCGGATCCGCCGACCAGCGCCTGCATCACCGCCATGCGGACCGCGACGCCCATCTCGACCTGCTCTTCGATGACGCTCTGCGGGCCATCGGCGATCTCGGAGGCGATCTCGACGCCGCGGTTCATCGGGCCGGGATGCATGACCAGCGCATCCGGCTTGGCATGAGCCAGCTTGGCGGCATCGAGCCCGAAATAGCGGAAATACTCGCGCACCGACGGCACGAAGAAGCCGGCCATGCGCTCGCGCTGCAGGCGCAGCATCATCACCACGTCGGCGCCTTTCAGCCCATCCGTCATGGTCCGGTGGACGGCGACCCCCATCTGCTCGATGCCGCGCGGGAGGAGGGTCGAGGGTGCCACCACCCGGACCTCCGCGCCGAGCGCGTTGAGGAGGAGGATGTTGGATCGGGCGACCCGGCTGTGCAGGACGTCGCCGCAGAGCGCCACGGTCAGCCCGGCGATCCGGCCCTTGTGGCGGCGGATGGTGAGCGCGTCGAGCAGCGCCTGGGTCGGGTGCTCGTGGGCGCCGTCACCGGCATTGACGACCGAGCACGCGACCTTTTGGGCGAGGAGAGCGACGGCGCCGGCCGAATGATGACGGACGATCAGGATGTCCGGCTGCATGGCGTTGAGCGTCATCGCCGTGTCGATCAGCGTCTCCCCCTTCTTCACCGAGGAGGTCGCGACGGACATGTTCATCACGTCCGCCCCGAGCCGCTTGCCAGCGATCTCGAAGGAGGCCTGGGTGCGGGTCGAAGCCTCGAAGAAGAGGTTGATCTGCGTGCGGCCCTTTAGCGCCGACTTTTTCTTGTCGGGTCGGCGGGAGACGGCCACTTCCGCCTCCGCGAGATCCAGCAGATGCTCGATCTCCTGTGGCTTCAGTCCGGCGATCGCGAGAAGATGTCGCTGGCTAAACAAAGGGTGGGGTCGGTCGGCGCTCATTAAGGACGAGGGCTATAGGCAATCCATGTGAATGCGGCAAGGATCGCAGCGGACCGGAAAGCGGATCGGAGAGACACGTGGCGCAAACGCAGTTCGAGACTCACAGCGTATTCAATCAGTCGTCCGACTTTCCCGGCTTCAACGCCTATCGCTCGGACCCGCTGCTGCGGCTCCTGACTGCCGGCCTTGCCGAATCGACCGTCGCCGATCTCGAACGCCATGGCCGCTTCTGCGGATCCTACGAGGCCCACGATCTCGCCCGTCTCGCCAATACCGAGACGCCGAGGCTCCGGCAGTTCGACGAGAAGGGCCGGCGGCTGGACATGGTCGACTACCATCCGGCCTATCACGCGCTGATGCGCCGCTCCGTTGCCGACGGTCTTCATGCTTCGCTGTGGTCTGGCCCGGAGGACGAGGCCGGACGCCGGCACCGGGCGCGGGCGGCGCGCTTCTACATGAGCGCCGGGCTCGAATGCGGGCATCTCTGCCCACTCACCATGACCAGCGCCTCGGTCTCGGCGCTTGCCGCCTCACCCGAGCTGAAGGACGCCTGGCTGCCGATGATCGCGACAAGGCAGTACGATCCGGGCGTCAAGCCGGCGAGCAAGAAGGCCGGTGTCACCCTCGGCATGGGCATGACCGAAAAGCAGGGCGGCACGGACGTCAGGGCCAACACGACGCAGGCCGTCGAGGCCGGCGAGGGCCGCTATCGCATCACCGGCCACAAATGGTTCCTGTCCGCGCCGATGTCGGACGCGTTTCTCGTCCTCGCCATGCTGGAGGAGGGGCCGAGCTGCTTCCTGATGGCGCGCCGGCGCGACGACGGCTCGATGAACGGTCTTCTGATCCGGCGCCTGAAGGACAAGCTCGGCAATCGCTCCAATGCGTCCTGCGAGGTGGAGTTTCTGGATGCCGAGGCGACGCTTGTCGGCGGACCGGGCAGGGGGGTACCGACCATCCTCGAGATGGTGACGCTGACGCGCCTCGATTGCGCGCTCGCCTCGGCGGGGCTGATGCGCGGTGCGCTGTCGGAGGCGGTGCATCACTGCCGGGAGCGGATGGTCTTCGGCAAGGCGCTGATCGACCAGCCGCAGATGGTGAGGGTCCTCGCCGACATGGCGCTCGACGTTGCCGGTGCGAGCGCACTCGCCTTCCGTCTGGCCGAGGCCTTCGACGAGCGCGGCGAGGATGCCGGCGGCGAGGCCGCCGCCTGGTCGCGGGTGATGACGCCGGTCTCGAAATACTGGGTCTGCAAGCTGGCTCCCGCCCTCGTCTACGAGGCGATGGAGTGCCTCGGCGGCAACGGCTATGTCGAGGATGGCCGGCTCGCCCGCGCCTATCGCGAGGCTCCGGTAAACGCCATCTGGGAGGGCTCGGGCAATGTCCTCGCCCTGGACCTCGCGCGGGTCCTGCGCCGCGATCCCGAGGCCTTCCAGACCGTGATCGCGGCCATCGAACGCGATCTCGGCGATCTCGCCGGCGGCACGCCCGGCGTGCTCAGGGCCGCCGTCGCCATGGCGCTCTCGGACGAGGGCGCCTGCCGGCTTCTCGCCGAGCAGATGGCGCTCGCTGCCACGGCGGCTTCGTTCAAGCGTCTCGGGCTCGGCCAGCTCGCGAGCGCCTTCGCCGAAACGCGCCTCGGCGGCGTCTTTCGGCATACCTATGGGATGATCGACCTGCGCCATGACTGTAAGGCGATCGTCGACGACCTCTATCCGCCCCTGCGCTGACCGTTTCGTCCTGCAACGAATCCCGGACCTGCTGATTCCAGGGCACGCTGCCGGTCGGCGGCGGCAGCTGGCCGGTCGCCACATCGGCGTCGGTTCTGCGCAGAAGAATTCGTTAACCATAGGGCCGGCTTTCATTTGCGTCGGTTGAACCGAGCCGCAACAGTGGCGTTAACGGATCGGTAACCAATTGCGCAGGAGACCCCGATGAGCCGTATGGCTTCGACGTTGGCGCTGAGCGTCTGGGGTGGCTTCTGCGGCTTCGCCAGTCTCCGGCTTCTCCATGAAGGCGGCGTTCTGACCGAACTCCTCGGCCCGGTTGCCGATCGGCCGTTCGCCTGGATGGCGGTTCCCATGCTTGGAGTGGACCGTCCGGAAGCAGTGGCATTTGCCGCCATTCTCGCCGCTCTCGCGATCGGCCTTGTGATGGCCGTTACCAGCCTCCACTCTCGCGCTGGGACCGGCGGAAAAACCGGTGAGGCGATTGCCGCTGCAGCGCTCTGCGCCCTGTTCGCCTTCTTCGCAGCGACCTCGCTGGCCGGCTCCCCCGCGACCCGGCTTTTCGCGGATGGGCCGAGCTTCACTCTCTGGCTCGCGCTCTCCTTCGGTGCGCTCCTCTTCGACCATCTGATGGCCGAGGAAGAGGATCCCGAGGACGAGGCGAGCTTCCGGGCGATCCTGCACGCGATCGATGAATCGGAGCGCGACGCAATCGCGCGCCGCGATGCCTCAGCCCGCGGCGGCGACCGGGATCTCCATTAGTATGCGCACGCTTCTAAAGCTCTGGCTCGCCCCGCTCGTCGTCTTCTGGAGCTGGCATTTCCTGTCGCTCGCCGATATCGGCGGGGTCATCTTCTCGCGCGAGCTGCATGACCGGGTCTATCTGATCTACGGGACGATGCTCGGCATCGATCCCGATGCCATTCCAGGCATGGTGGCCAAAGCGCTGGTCTTCGACAGCGCGATCCTATTCGCCTTCGTCGCACTCCGGCGTCGTCGCGCTATCGCGCAATGGTGGCGGGAGCGACGCACCAGCGCCCAGCCCACCGTCTGATTCGGCGGCCCCCCCGACGCACGCCTGCAGCCGATCGCCGATCGAACCTAGTGTGACCGCAGCGCCGTGAGGCGGTCGAGAGCGCCCTGCAGGATGAAGGCTGCAGCCGCCGAGTCGATCCGCTCCGACCGCTTGCGGCGCGACACGTCCGCCTCGAGCAGGCCGCGTTCGGCGGCGACCGTCGACAGACGCTCGTCCCAGAACAGCAACGGCCTCGGGTCGAGCCGCGCATAGTTGCGGGCGAAAGCGCGAGTCGCCTGGGCACGGGGCCCTTCCGAACCATCCATGTTGATCGGCAGGCCGACGACGAGGGCCACGACGCCGTCCCTCTCCAGTGCCGCCATCAGCGCAGAGGCGTCCGGCGTGAACTTGGTTCTGCGGATCACGGTGCGCGGCGTCGCGAAGCGCTGGGAAAGATCAGACACTGCAAGCCCGATCGTCTTGGTGCCGAGGTCGAGCCCGGCAATCGTCGCGCGCTCCGGGACGGCGGCCACGAAATCGTCGATGCCGAGCGCGGTCATCGCCGCGCCTTGACCGGTGCGGGCGCCCGGACAGTTACGAGGCCAAGCGCCGCCGGCCGCATGGCGGTCGGGCGGTGCAACGGATCCCCCCAAGGAGCAGCATGATGAAGATTACCTATTTCGGGCATTCCGCCTTCCGCATCGAGACCGGATCCTCGGTCATCCTGATCGACCCGTTCCTGTCGGGCAACCCGCACTTTTCCGGCGAGGTGGAAGCGGCGACCCAAGGCGTCACCCATATCGTCCTCAGCCACGGCCATTTCGATCATGTCGGCGACACTGTCGACATCGCCAAGCGCACCGGCTGCAAGGTGGCCGGCACGTTCGAGCTCGTCCAGTGGCTTTCGAAGAAGGGGGTGGAGAACATCGAGCCCGGCAATACCGGCGGCACGATCGCCTTCGACGATTTCTCGGTGACGTTCACCCAGGCTTTCCACTCCTCGGGCTCCGTGGAGGAGGACGGCACCGTGACCTATCTCGGCATGCCGAACGGGCTCGTCTTCCATACCAATGACGGGCCGACCGTCTACCACATGGGCGACACTGACATCTTCGCCGACATGGCGCTGATCGAGGAACTGCACCAGCCGAAGATCGCCATGGTACCGGTGGGCGATCGGCTGACCATGGGCGCGGCCGTCGCCGCGCTCGCCTGCCGCCGCTATTTCAACTTCGACAAGATCATCCCGATCCACTGGGGCACGCTGCCGATTCTCGACAAGACCCCGGACAAGTTCTCCGAGGCGATGGAGGGCGAGGCCGGCAAGGTCTGGAACCCGGCGATCGGCGAGGCCTTCGAGGTCTGAGCCGCAAGCCGCCGCCCGCCCGCTCGGGCGGACGGGACGAACGAGACGCGGCCGGCGTTGCCTGACGCCGGCGGCGTCGTTATAGCACCGCGAGAGCCAAGAGAGACAAACGAGATCCCATGTCCGTCGATGCCACAACCGTGCGCCGCGTGGCGAAACTCGCCAGGATCGCGGTAAGCGACACCGAAGTCACGGCGATGGAGGCCGAACTGAACGCCATCCTCGGCTTCGTCGAACAGCTGTCCGAAGTCGACGTCAGCGATGTCGAGCCGATGACCTCGGTCATTCCGATGGCGATGAAGAAGCGCGAGGACCGCGTCACCGAGGGTGACAGGGCCGACGACATCGTCGCCAACGCGCCGGCGAGCGAAGATCACTTCTTCATGGTGCCGAAGGTGGTCGAGTAGAGCATGGCAGGGACGATCGCCGTCGAGGCTCCGCTGCAGAAGGAGGTCCGCGCGATGGTCGCTGCGATGAATGCGCGGATGAGTGCCGCTTCCTCGTCGCACCCCGGGCTAAAGATGACGGCCGAGGACCTGCCGGGAACCGAGACGCGGGTCTTTATGCTTCGTGATGGCGGCGACCGGATCGTGGGCATGGGAACGCTGAAGAGGTACGGTGCCGGGGTCGGCGAAGTCACCCGCCTGTTCGTCGAACCGGAGTTCCGCGGGTCCGGTCTTGGCCGAGCGGTACTTACGGCGATCGAACGAACGGCCCGGGTAAGAGGGCTCCACCGCCTCGTTCTGAAGACCGGCTCGGCCTCCGAATTCGCTCCTGCCCGCGCGCTGTACGAAAGCGCGGGCTTTGCCCCTTGCTGCGCTGTCCTCGATTATTCGCCCTGCGAAGACAATCGCTTTTACGAGAAGATGCTATCGTGATGACCGACCTCACTTCCCTGACCCTCGCCGAGGCCCGCGACAAACTCGCCGCCAAGGAGACGAGCGCGGTCGAGCTGACGGATGCCTATATCGCTGCGATCGAAGCCGCCAACGGGTCCCTGAACGCCTATGTGGCCGTAACCCCGGACAAGGCGCGGGCGATGGCGAAGGCATCCGACGAGCGCATCGCCAGGGGCGAGGGCCGGGCGCTGGAAGGCATCCCGCTCGGCATCAAGGACCTCTTCGCGACCGAAGGCGTCCACACCCAGGCGGCGAGCCATGTCCTCGACGGATTCAAGCCGCGCTACGAATCCACGGTCACCGCCAATCTGTGGGCCGGCGGCGCCGTCATGCTGGGCAAGCTCAACATGGACGAGTTTGCAATGGGCTCGTCCAACGAGACCTCCCACTACGGGCCGGTGAAGAACCCCTGGCGCAGGAAGGGTTCGAATGTCGACCTCGTGCCGGGCGGCTCCTCGGGCGGCTCGGCGGCGGCCGTCGCCGCTCATCTCTGCGTCGCGGCGACGGCGACGGACACCGGCGGATCGATCCGCCAGCCCGCCGCACTGACCGGCACGGTCGGCATCAAGCCGACCTATGGTCGCTGCTCGCGCTGGGGCATCGCCGCCTTCGCGTCCTCGCTCGACCAGGCCGGACCGATCGCCAGGGACGTGCGCGATGCGGCGATCCTCCTGAAGTCGATGGCCTCGGTCGATCCGAAGGACACGACCTCGGTCGACCGGGAGGTGCCGGACTACGAGGCGGCGGTCGGTCGCTCGGTGAAGGGGCTGAAGATCGGCATTCCGCGGGAGTACCGGATGGACGGCATGCCCGCCGAGATCGAGGCAGTCTGGCAGAAGGGCATCGCCTGGCTGAAGGATGCGGGCGCCGAGATCGTCGACGTCTCGCTGCCGCACACGAAATATGCGCTCCCGGCCTATTACATCGTCGCTCCGGCGGAAGCCTCCTCCAACCTCGCGCGCTATGACGGCGTGCGCTACGGCCTGCGCGTACCCGGCAAGGACATTGCCGACATGTACGAGAAGACCCGTGCGGAGGGCTTCGGCCGCGAGGTGAAGCGCCGCATCATGATCGGCACCTATGTCTTGTCGGCCGGCTATTACGACGCCTATTATCTGCAGGCGCAGAAGGTCCGCACGCTGATCAAGCGCGATTTCGAGACGGTCTATGCCGGCGGGATCGACGCGCTGCTGACGCCGGCAACGCCGTCGGCCGCCTTCGGCATAGCGGATCAGGAAATGGCGTCGGATCCGGTCAAGATGTATCTGAACGACATCTTCACCGTGACGGTGAACATGGCAGGCCTGCCCGGCATCGCCGTTCCCGGCGGGGTCGACGATGCCGGTCTACCGCTCGGACTTCAGCTGATCGGCCGGCCCTTCGACGAGGAGACGCTGTTCGCGCTCGGCACGGTGCTGGAAAAGGCCGCGGGCCGTTTCACGCCGCAGAAATGGTGGTAGGCGAAGGAGGAGCGGCTTCGGTTCGCCGTCGTCTCGCGTCGTAGCGGCCTGGGGCCCCGGCCTCATGTCCCGGGACCAGCATTCCGGTCACTGGCGCGTCAATCTCGAAACCGCTTTGCAAGCATTTGCTCGGATTCTTCCGCAATCGGCCGATCCGCGAAGGCGGAGGATCAGTGAAAAGGCTCGCAGGATAAACCGTTTAACGGCGAATCCGGCGGATAGGGCATCCTCCACATCTTGCGACCCGTGGGCGGCATCTGGATGAACAGGTTTCCCGCGTCTACGATACGCTACGTGCGGTCTTTCGCCTTGGCCTGCCGGGCTTTTGTGTCCGTCAGCATTTGACCCGTTTCTCCCAATCCTTGACCCGTATTTGACCCGAATAGCACCGGGCTGGCATGGGTCAAACCGGGATGGTCTGAGACACCGGCATTCGGAAATTCCAGTGATTCCTGGGGTTTAGGGATGATTTGAAAGGGCTTGGGAAAGGGAAATGGCGGATGGGGTGGGACCAGTTGACGATTTCCGCCATAAGATATTGAAATCGGCTCGTTTTCTGGAGCGAATTTCTCGCCTGATGTCACAGCACCATGTGACATCAGGGGCGGTTCTGTCAACATTTTGAGGAGGCAGCCTCCGCCGAGATGGCCGCTCTCGGCGGTCCCTACCGGGATGCAGAATACCGGAGCGAGCGGGAGTCTGGGGTGATTGATCGGCTCTTGAGGTAGCCGAGGGAGAGACCGGACGAACGACAAACCGGACCGACTGCCTCGGACGAACAAACGGTGCACCACGGCTTGCCGGGTTGGCGGACTCGTCACCACGGGCGGCCGGAGGAAGTGGTCTCGACTTCACTGCTGCTCGCGAGCCAAGCGCTGAGGTTAGGTGGTAGATCACCCACCCGGAGCCGCTGCGCCCCGCCGCGCTCTCGCTGACATATCGCCGGAGGGAGAGGACTCCCCCGGGTTGAAGAACGCGGTCGCGCCGGTCACGAGGGCCGTCTCTCGTGGTCGTCGGCCGAAGCCTGCGGCTCGGGCTGTGCGACGACGGCCCCGGCGGTCGGATCCCGCTGAGAGTGTGTTACCTAAATGGCGATTGGCGGTCGACCATGAGGGATCTCCAGCCAGCGTTCCCAGAAGCGCCGCCTACACGATAGCACCACCGATGCTGTCAGAGGGCTCATATTGAAGTATATGCCCTCGCGATGCTTCCGTACCTCGTCCAGATCCAGGCTGACCTCCACGCCAACCTAACTGGCTATCTGAAGACCTTTTCCGAAAGTGGCGACTGGTCCGCGCTCGCGTCCGTTCTGCCGATGGGGATCGTGTTCGGGGCTGTTCATGCGCTGACGCCCGGCCACAGCAAAATGGTGCTCTCGGCCTATCTCGCAGGGTCGCGGATCGGCTGGTTGAAGAGCCTCGGCGTGACCACGGCGCTCGCCTTCACCCACGTCATGATGGCGGTGGTGATCGTCTCTGCGTCGCTTCCGTTGGTCAAATTCGCGTTCGGGCGCGGGGCCGGCGAGGCTCCGCTCCTAGAGAATGTCAGCCGCGGGCTCCTCGTCGCCGTCGGGCTATGGATGCTGTGGAGGGCTGCGAGGGGGCCGCACCGGCACGAGCACGGCGGAGCGTTGGTCGGCATGCTCGCGGGTCTGGTTCCCTGCCCGCTGACCCTCTTCGCCATGACGTTCGCCGTAGTCCGGGGCGTGCCCGAGGCTGGCCTGGTGTTCGCGCTTGCGATGATGGTCGGAGTCGCGCTGACCCTGTCGGCCATTGCGCTCGCGACCGTGTTCCTTCGGGAGCGGGCGACCGCGATCCTCGGGGGCGTCGGCTGGGTAACGGCGGGACGCGCGATCGAGGCCCTGGCGGGAGCGACTCTGGTCCTCGTCGCCATGTCGGAGCTGATAGGGCCGTAGGGCGTCTCAAGCCCCGGCGGTCGCGAGCGCAAGCGCGCCACCCGCCACCACCAAGTAACGACCGAGCTTGCCGATCCCGACAAGGAGGGTGAACGGCACCAGGGGGACGCGCAGGGTCCCGGCGATCACCGTCAGCGCGTCGCCGACGATCGGCGCCCACGCGAACAGGAGCGAGGCCATTCCGTAGCGGCGGAAGAGGCCCGAGAAGCGGTCGAGCTGCACGGCGGAGACCGGGAACCAGCGGCGGTCGCGGTAACGGGCGAGGAAGCGCCCGCAGGCCCAGTTGGCGACGGAGCCGAGCGTGTTCCCGATGGTCGCCGTCCCAAGGACGATCCACGGTTCGCCCGTTCCCGAGACCAGCAGGGCGACGAGCAGGACCTCGGATGCGCCGGGCAGGACTGTAGCCGCGAGGAACGCGGACCAGAACATCCCGGCATAGGCGGCGAGGTCACCCACCCGCCGTGCCCGTCGGCCAAGTCGCGTGGTGGTCGTCGATCACCAGCGCGTGCCGATGGCGGATCGGCTGGTGGCGGTGCGGGTGGCGGTGCGGCTCCGGTCCCTCCCAGCCCTCGTGTTCGTGCTGGTGGTGCGCGTCGTGGACATGGACCCCGTCGTGGTCGAAGGCGTGGTGGACGTGCTCGACCTCGACCGGGTCGCGGGCCGGCCAGAGTGCCAGCGCGGCGAGCGTCCCCGCTGCCGCGGCCGCAGCCATGACCGTGAACGTCGGCCCCAGTCCGATCGTGGCGCCGAGCCACCCCGAGGCAGGGTAGGTGACGAGCCAGCACGCGTGCGAGAGCGCGAACTGGGCGGCGAAGATGGCCGGCCGGCTGTCCGCGTCCGACGACCGGCGAAGGAGAAGCCCACCGGGCGTGCCGATGGCCGACGACGCCGCGCCGAGGAGTGTCCAGACGATCAGGCTGCCCGTCCACCCAGGGCCGAGGCCGGCGACGACAAGGAGGCACGCCATGGAGGCTGCGCCTGCGACCATCACCGTCCTTGCGGGAACGCGGTCGAGAAGGCGCGAGAGCACGATCGCCACCGCCATGGACCCGAGACCGTAGGCCGCGAACAGGAAGGCGACGTCGTCGTTCGTGCCGCCAAGCTGCGAACGGACGAGGACGACGGTGTTGACGATCACCATGGAGCCGCCTGCCGAGGCCGCGAAGGACAGGGCGAGGAGCCCGCGCAGGCGCGGCGTCGCTAGGTTAATGCGGATGCCGCGGGTCAGCCTGTCGACGAACCGTCCGCCCGAGGCGGCCCGGGCGGCAGGAAGCGCGACGGAGACGACCAGTCCGGCCGAGGCGAGGAAGCCGAGGGCCGTCCCGAGGAACAGCCAATGGAAGGAGATGACCGTAAGGAGCAGCGCCGCCAGCAGCGGGCTGAACAGCGACTCCAGGTCGTAGGCGAGGCGCGAGAGCGACAGGGCGTTCGTGTACTCGCGCTCGTCGGGCAGGATGTCGGGGATGGTCCCCTGGAAGGTCGGGGTGAACAGGGCCGACATCGACTGAAATGCGAAGACGAGGATGTAGACCTGCCAGACCTGGCCGACGAACGGCAGGAGGAGCACGAAGGCCGCCCGCGTCAGGTCGAGCCCGACGAGGAGCGTGCGCCGCGGCAGGAAGCCCGTCAGGACCCCGGCGAACTGCGAGACGCCGACATAGGCGATCATCTTGATGGCGAGCGCGGTGCCGAGGACGACGCCCGCGTCCGCGCCGGCGAGGTCGTAGGCGAGGAGGCCGAGCGCCACCGTTGTCAGGCCGGTCCCGATCAGCGACAGGACCTGCGCCGCGAAGAGGTGACGATAGGTGCGGTGACCCAGGACGGTGAGCATCGTTGATCTCCTGATCCGAGCGTTGCGGTCGCCCTTTCGGTATGGCTTGCCGATCGACGGCACGAGACCATCGGTCGGCGGTCGTTGAAAGACCTGGTCAGACCTTCCGCTCGAAGGCGGTGTAGGTGCCGCTCGTGCGCAGCGTCACGGCGACCGGCGCGTCGCCGCGGTTACGCCAGAACCATCCGTGGTTGCCCGTGAAGGTCGCCTGGATGGTGCCCTCGTCAGACGAGACCGCGCGCCCCTTCTCATAGGAGATGTTCTGTCCGCCGCCGTCGCCGTGCGTGTCGTAGTTGACGGCGCCACCCTCCGAGACGACCCAGGCGAAGGAGGCGATCTCGCCCTCCTGCATAGTCAGCTTGATCTCGGCGCCCTCGCCGGGGGCGAGCGTGATCGTCATCTCGTCGGTCCGCATCTCCTGGGCCGCCGCGGGCGATACGATCAGCGCACCGAGCGCCCCGAGGATGCTCGACTGGCGCTCCGGGGCGGGTGGCGCCGGCGGTGCGGGCGGCGCCAGCGGGGAAACCGGTGGGGGTGCGATGCCGGTTGTAGCGGGCGAGAGCGTCGCTGCATTGGCACCGGCGGACGGCGCGGCACGGTTGGCGGCGTCCCTCGCGGCATCGGCTTCGGCCTCGGCTGCGAGCTGGGTCTTGATCTCGCCCATCTCCGTGAGGTTCAGCGCCGATCCGACCCCGGTCGGATCGATCCCGTACTCGGCGGGGAGCACGACCGCGACCAGGATCGCAGTGGCGGAGACCACCGCGATGGCGGTCGAGCGCAGGAGCTTCCGCGTGGAAGGAAGCTCGGCGCGGGTGGGCATGTCGGTATTGTACATGTGTCGGTATCCTTGCGTTGAGAGGTCGTCAGGCGACGAGATAGCCGGCGACCTGGTAGCCGAAGAGCACGAAGCCGGCGGCCATCATGACGACGTTGGCGGTGTAGGCGTGGCGGAAGAAGCTCGGGGTCCTGCGCCAGAAGCCCATGACGATGAGGATCGCGCCGAGGGCGAGGAGCTGGCCGATCTCGACGCCGACGTTGAAGGCAAGGAGGTTCGGCACCAGGCCGTCCGGCGAGATGTCGTATCCGAGGATCTTGGTCGACAGACCGAACCCGTGGAAGAAGCCGAAGATCAGGGTTGCGGCCTTGGTGTTCGGCTGGAAGCCGAACCACCGCTGGAACGCCCCCATGTTGTCGAGCGCCTTGTAGACGACCGACAGTCCGATGATCGCGTCGATGATGTAGCTGTTGATCCCGACGTTGAAATAGACGCCGAGCAGCATCGTCGTGGAGTGACCGATCGCGAAGAGGGTCACGTAGATGCCGATGTCCTTCATCCGGTAGAGGAAGAAGATCACGCCGAGCAGGAACAGGATGTGGTCGTAGCCCGTCGCCATGTGTTTGGCGCCGAGATACATGAAGGCGATGAGGTTCACCCCGGTGATCTCCTGGATGTAGCCCTGGTCGCCCGCGGCAACGCCGTGCGCGAGAGCTGTCGTGCCCCATGTCGTCGCCAGGAGAAGCGCGAGCATGGAGGTGCGAAGCGTCGACCGGATCGCGTGGCGCGACTCGAGACGACCTTCGACGGAAAGGTCTTGCATGGTTGGTTCCGATTGTCCGTAAGGTGCCATGCCGTCATGGAGACGGCGTCTGATCACGCGGTGACGGACGGTCTCGGCGGTCGATCGAGCGTGGAAGCTTCGCCCTCCAGGCCTCGGTCCTGACGGACCAGAGCATGCTGCACGGCACCGGGCGGCACGGGCGCGTCGAACCGGGGCAACGTTCCGGGCTTGTCGTGGGAATGGTCGAACGGGTTGTGCTCGTGATCGCCGTGCCCGGATGTGTCGGCGAGCGGCTCGTCGTCATGCGAGTGGCCGTGGTCATCGAGGGCGGCGTGCAGCGTGGCGACCGGGTCGTGCGAAGTCGACGGCCCCTGAGGCGCCGCGAACATGGCGAAGGCGACCGCCAGGGCGATCGTCAGATGTCCAAGGAGGGTTCGACTGAGCGTCAGCATACCGTCAGCGGTTGGTTCCCTCGGGCGAAGACCGCGATCCTAGTCTCCGATCGCGGCGCAAAACTTGTCGGCAAGAAAGATGGCGCAGTCATGGTGGCGAAAGGATTCTCCTTCGCACCCGATGCCGGACCGGCGCGGCGAAGACTTGACTTCGAGGGCCGCTCTGGCTGAATGCGTGCCTGGAGATTGCGATCTCCCCACGAGGCTCCGGCCGAAGCATCGCGTCCACTCATCCATTCATGGAAAGGACGCGTCATGGCCTCGACGATCACCATCTCATGCGACAAGCTTTCCCGCCTCGTCGGGACCCCGAAATCTCCCCTCGTGGTCGACGTCCGAACGGAGGACAGCTTCGCTGCCGACCCGCGGCCGGTGCCCTGCGCGATGCGTAGGGACCATACGAGCGTCGCGGCCTGGGCGGCGGACCTTCGCGCCCGTCCGGTCATCGTCGTCTGTCAGGCCGGCGCCAACCTTAGCCACGGCGTCGCCGCTTGGCTACGCCATGAGGGCGTTGCCGCCGAAGTGCTGGAAGGTGGTCACGAGGCTTGGTCCTCAGCGGGTCTTCCGGCCGTGCCGGAAGCCTCGCTCCCCCAACGGGATGCCCAAGGGCAGGACCGTCTGGGTCGCCCGGGCTCGTCCGAAGGTCGACCGGATCGCCTGTCCCTGGCTGATCCGGCGCTTCGTCGATCCCTTCGCCGTGTTCCTGTTCGTCCAGCCATCTGAGGTCGAGGCGGTCGGCGAGCGCTTCGGTGCAGCGCGGTTCGACGTCGAGAACGTCTTCTGGAGCCACCGCGGAGAGCGTTGCACCTTCGATACGATGGTCGAGGAACTCGATCTCGCGACGCCGCCGCTGCTCCGGCTGGCGACCCTCGTCCGCGACGCCGACACGGTCCTCACCTACGTCGCCCAGCAGGCCGTCGAGACCTATGGCTGGCTGGTGCCGGGCGAGATGCTCGACGGGCTCGGCCTTGCCGAGACGACGCCCGGGCCGCTGATCATGGTCACGCAGTTCGTCGGCTTCCTTGCCGCCTTCCGTGTTCCGGGAGCGATGAACCCATACGTTGCCGGCACGGTCGGCGGCTTGCTGACGACTTGGGTCACTTTCGTGCCCTGCTTCCTGTGGATCTTCCTCGGGGCCCCTTCATCGAACGGCTGCGCGGCAATCGCGCTTGTCGGGAGCGCTAGCGGCGATCACCGCCGCAGTCGTCGGCGTAATCCTGAACCTTGCCGTCTGGCTCGGCCTGCACACGCTGTTCCGACAGGTGGACCAGGTCTCGGCAGGACCGTTCTCGCTCGACGTGCCGCGACTTGAGAGCGTCGCTCCCGTTGCCGTCCTGCTGTTCCTGGCCGCGGCGCTCGCCCTGTTCCGATGGCGGCTGGGCATCGTGCCCACCCTTCTCGGGGCAGCGGGTGCTGGAGCACTTTGGCACATGATCGAGAGAACGATCTGAGACCGCATATCAGGATAGCTCCTGACCGCTTCGGCCTTCGACGGAGGAGAAGTAGACGGCGGGCCAACCCCAGGATCGTCAATGACTTGTCTGTTACGATGAATGCGATCCGGGACCTACGTCATGCTGATGTTGTGCTAGTTGACCAGACATCTTTCTCTACGCTTGGCGCGCACGGAGAACTGTTGGCGAAGATCACGCGGCATCGCACGGATGTACCACCAGATGCCGCCGCGCCTTGAAAGATGAGTCGTCGCCATGCCCGCCGCCTGTGACATCAGGGTGTGACATCAGGCGGGAAATCGTTGCTTCAGATAATCAATGAAATCAATAGTTCGTATGTGGCGGATGGGGTGGGATTCGAACCCACGAGACGGTTCCCCGCCTGCCGGTTTTCAAGACCGGTTCCTTCAACCACTCGGACACCCATCCGAACCGCCAGACCGGTACCGCCAAAGCCCGCCGGGAGCCGCTTGCGAAACCAGTCGCGCCCGCGCTTCGACAGCTCGTGCTTCGCTGGCTTTAGCGTCCGCCCGCTTGCTGCGTCAACCGACCAGCCTGCTGCGGATCAGCTCGGGGCGTCGGCCGTGCCGGAGGATGCTCGCGATTTCGTCGATTGAGCTCGATGCCATCGTTGGCAACGCCGTTAGAACTTGCCAGGGAAGACCGAGGCCGAAGCGTCAGACCGAGCTGGATCTTGTAACAAATTGTGAACTGTCTTTGTAATTCGAGGGCGGCCAGCGCGAATCAGGCAAGAATGGGGCGTCTGCCCTAATTCCGCCGGGAAGTGTTCGAGACATGTTCCGCGTGCAAGCAGGGTATAACCGTTGCTTGAAGAGAATTCTGGGCGCCCGATCAACTGCTTGACCGGCTCCAAAGTAGTGGGCCCGTCCGACATGGTGGTACGGTGCCGGCAGCGGGGAGAATGCGGCCGATGCGCAACAGTCAATCCGGTGGCAGGGAATAATCGGTAGAGGCCCGTGATGGTGCGCGCGTCAGATGTTGCCGTCGGTTGGTTGATCCGCCGCATGCGTGCCGGTTACATCCTCGGTCAAGCGGCCGCTCGTCTCGCTGGGGAGCGAGGAGAGGCGGCTGGGGGATCACTTTGGAAGGGGGCGTCGCCGTGCGTTCAACCGGCGCGAAACGCATCCGCTATGCGGGTGCGGCCAGTATCATCGTCGTCAGCTCGGCCTTTCTGGCCGGGTGCCAGGGGTCGGGCACGCCGATCGAGCAGCTTGCCGACATCGCTACGGTCGTGAAGTTCGACAGCAAGACCTACGGCGTTCCCGCCAGTCCGCGGGTCACGACGTCGCGCAACGTGCGCAAGGGCGGCGGTCGCGAGATCGTCGGCAAGCCCTACAAGGTGAAGGGCAAATGGTACTACCCCAAGGAGCGGAAGCCGGGATTCGCGAGGTCCGGCGTCGCCTCCTGGTACGGCCCGAACTTCCATGGCAGGCTGACCGCGAACGGCGAGGTCTACGACATGCACGGCCTGTCGGCGGCACATAAGACCTTTCCGCTGCCGTCCTATGCGATGGTCACCAATCTCAACAACGGTGCGCAGGTGATGGTTCGGGTGAACGACCGCGGCCCCTTCGCCGACGACCGCATCATCGACGTCTCCTCCGAGGCCGCCGATCTCCTCGACTTCAAGGGCGCTGGCACGGCGAACGTCAAGGTGGAGTATGTCGGCCGCGCGCCCCTGGAGGGCGACGACACGAAGATGCTGATGGCGAACTACCGGCCGGCAGACGGCGATGCCGGCGGCACGCCGGACAGCGTCATGGTGGCAATGAACGAGGCGCGCCAGCCCGCAGCGGCCGGCATTTCCACCGCGACCGCCTTTGCCGGCGATCTGCCGGGCGTGCGGCCGGCGGATGCGGTCACCGAGGATCGCGGCGCGGGCGGCAGCGACGGGGCAAAGCCGCTGTTCTCGCTGTTCCGGTCCTCCTTCGCGGCCGACGGGGCCGAGATGCGATCGGGCGCCGCCGCGGCGCTGTCAGAAGCCGTTTCGGCTCGATCGGCCGCCGGAGTACGGAACGCCGACGGGGCAGGGGCGAGCGAGAGGATCAATATAGGGGTCCTGGACGGCGAGACGCTGAAGCGGGTCGAGGCGGTGGCGCGCGGCCAGGGCGAGCTTCACGAGGAAGCTGTGCCGGATTCGGCCGGCGTTTCGGTCAGCCTTGCCGTTGCCGACGGACAGGACAGCGACGCGATCCTGCAGAGGCTCTGGCAGGTTGGCGCCGAGGACGCCTTCGTCCTGCACGACTGATCCGATGGCGCCGGATGCCCACAGGCTCCGGCTTGCCCAACCCGCATGCGCTGCGATAACTGAAGCCATGACGACAGCGCGCGAGTATATCGTGGGGACGACGTTTCGGCGAAGGACCCCATGAGAAAAACCATATCATTCGGCTCTCTTCTCGTCGGGGCGGCACTCTTCGCAGCATCGGCTGCGGGCGTCGCATCCGCTCAGCCGGAGGACTCCAAGCCCGCGATCGAGACTGCGGCAAAGGAAGCGCTCATCGTCGACGGCGGCACAGGAACGGTCCTGTACCAGAAGAATCCCGACGCGCCGTTCCCGCCGGCCTCGCTGGCGAAGATGATGACGATGGAAATCGTCTTCGCGGCGATCAAGAGCGGCGACCTAAAGCTCGACACGGAATTCCCGGTCAGCGTCCATGCCTGGCGCACCGGCGGAGCCCCGTCGGGCACCTCGACCATGTTCGCCGCAGTGAAATCCACGGTCCCGGTCTCGGCGCTGATCCGTGGCGCCATCGTCCAGTCGGCCAATGACGCCTGCATCATCCTCGCCGAGGGCATGGCCGGCTCGGAGGATGCCTTCGCCGAGAAGATGAATGCGCGCGCGGCCGAACTCGGGATGACCAATTCGCACTTCGTCAACCCGACGGGCCTGCCGGCGGACGGCCAGCATGTCACCGTGCGGGATCTCGTGACGCTCGCCCGCCACATCCGCACGACCTTTCCCGACCTCTACGAGATCTATGCCGAGCCCTCCTTCGAGTGGAACAAGATATTCCAGCGCAACCGCAACCCGCTGCTCGCCATGGAGATCGGCGCCGACGGCATGGAGACCGGCTACACCGAAGCCTCGGGCTACGCGCTGCTCGGCGTGACGGATCGCAACGATCGCACCACCTATCTCGCAATGAGCGGTCTCGGAAGTGCGAGGGAGCGCGCCGAGGAGGCGAGGAAGCTCCTGACCTGGGCAAACGAGGGCTTCGACCGCGAGCGGCTGTTCCTGGCGGGCGAGCGAATCG
>NZ_JAJAVB010000010.1:33260-112872 GCF_020615385.1 Jiella soli
AGCGTGCCCGTGGTCGCCCCGGCACCGATCGAGGTTCTCGTCCCGCACGAGAACAGCGACCGCGTGTCTGCGCAGATTCGGTATCACGGCCCGCTGATCGCGCCGGTGGAGAAGGGTGCGGAGGTTGCGTCGCTGGACGTGATGGTGGACGACGAAAGGGTGCAGTCGACGCCGCTCGTCGCCGGCACGGCCGTCAGCACCGGAAGCTTCACCGATCGCGCGCTCGGCGCCGCCAAGGAACTCGCATTCGGCTGGGTTCGGGCCTTTTGATGCGAACAAGTCGGGAGAAACCGTGAGCGGCTGCTTCATCACGTTCGAGGGCGGCGAGGGAAGCGGCAAGTCGACCCAGATCGCACAGCTGGCCGCACACCTGCGCGCCGAAGGCCGGTCCGTCGTGATCACACGGGAGCCCGGCGGCTCGCCCGGTGCCGAAGCGATCCGGCACATCATCCTGTCTGGCGCGGCCGAAGAGTTGGGTCCCGAATGGGAAGCGGTTCTGTTCGCCGCCGCCCGGACCGATCACGTCCTGCAGCTGATCAAGCCGGCGCTGGAGCGCGGCGACGTCGTTCTGTGTGACCGCTTTCACGATTCGACCAGGGTCTACCAGTTCCTCGATCCCGCCCTCGACAAGAAGCTGCTCCAGCGGCTGGAACGGGCGGCCCTCTGCGGGCTCTATCCCCACCTCACGATCATCCTCGACGTTCCGGCCGAAATCGGCGGAGACCGGGCCCGCAAGCGGCGCGGCGACCGGGCAGCTGACCGCTTCGAGAAGGACGACCCGAAGGTCCAGGAAGAGCGGCGGCGGGCGTTTCTGAAGATCGCGTCGGACGAGCCCGACCGCTGCGTGGTGATCGACGGCGATCGCTCCGTCGCCGCGGTGGCAAGCGAGATCGCGACCGTCGTCGACGACCGTCTGGAAGCCATGCGCTTCGAAGCGATTGACCGGTCTCTCAACGGCGATCGCAGGCCGTGAGTTCTCTTTGGCAGGACGTTCCGGCTGGCCACGACGATCTCGACCAGGTCGCGCCGCCGCCGGGAACCCTATCGCTTTTCGGACATGAGCGGGCCTGGCATGCGTTGGAGGATGCCCGGACTTCCGGCCGGCTGCATCACGCCTGGCTGCTGCAGGGCCCGCGCGGCATCGGCAAGGCGACAGCCGCATTCGCCTTCGCCCGGGTGCTTGCCGGTGCAGAGAAGCTCGAACCTGCGGGCGAGGCGACGGCGCGCTTTCGGGACGACGATCCGGTGGTGCGGCAGATCGCGATCGGCACGCTGCCCGGGCTCATCCACGTCATGCGTCCACCGGTAGAGCGCGGATCCGGCTTCCGCACTCAGATCACGGTGGAGGAAGTGCGCAAGCTGAACCGATTCTTCCACGCGACCGGCTCCAGCTCCGGCTGGCGGATCGCGATCATCGATCCGGCCGACGACCTCAATCGCAGCGCGGCGAACGCGCTCCTGAAAATGCTGGAGGAGCCGCCGGGGCGATCGGTCTTCCTGATCGCCAACCACACGCCCGGCCGCATCCTGCCGACGATTCGCTCGCGCTGCCGGCTGCTGCGCTTCGAGCCGCTCGGCGAAACCGATCTGAAGCGCGCCGTCTCCTCCGCCGCACCCTCGGTCCAGGCCGCCGAGATCGACGCCGCGCTCAGACTCTGCGAAGGCAGCGTCCGGCAGGCGCTGATGCTGATCGCCAATGGCGGCACCGAGATCAACCGGACGCTCGCGGGGCTGATCGAGGCGTCGGAACCGGACTGGACCGCAATCCAGACAATGGCCGACGCGCTGACGCAAAAGGGGCGTGAGGCGGCCTACGATCTTCTGGTGACGGCGTTTCTCGGCGCACTGGCGGCCGCAAGCGAAAAACGCCTTAAGGCAGGTGACGGCGACGGCGCGGCGGAGCTCGCGCGGCTCTGGCAGGAGGAGACGCGTCGGATATCTGAGGCGGCAGCTTACAATCTCGACCGCAAGCAGACGGTGCTGACGATGTTCGACCGCTACTTTACCCGGCGCCGGACGATCGCTGCCGAGTGATCCGATCTCGGAAGATGGGTCCGGCTTGTCGCCGCCCGATCTGCGGCGTCGATTGAGACCTTCGGGCGAATGCTCTATGTCGCGGGAGACTCATCCTGTCTCGAGCCCATCCGTCGAAAGCGCCAATGGCCGAACGCTTCTACATCACGACGCCGATCTTCTATCCGAACGGCAAGCCGCATATCGGCCACGCCTACACGGCGATCGCGACCGACGTTCTAGCGCGGTTCAAGCGGCTCGACGGCTATGACGTCTTCTTCCTGTCGGGGACCGACGAGCACGGCCAGAAGATGCAGCAGACCGCCGAGGCGGAGGGGCTGACGCCGCTGGCGCTCGCCGATCGCAATTCGACGGTCTTCAAGGAGATGCTCACCGCGCTCGGCTGCTCCAACGACGACTTCATCCGCACGACCGAGGCACGCCATCAGGCGGCCTGCAGCGAGATCTGGCGGCGCATGGAAGCGAATGGCGACATCTATCGCGATCGCTACAGCGGCTGGTACTCGGTGCGCCAGGAAGCCTATTTCGACGAGGCCGAGACCACCCTCGGCCCGGATGGCGTGCGGCGCGAACCGCTCGGCTCGCCAGTCGAATGGAACGAGGAGGAGAGCTATTTTTTCAAGCTCTCGACCTTTCAGGACCGGCTCCTCGCGCTCTATGAGGAGCATCCGGAGTTCATCGGTCCGTCCGAACGCCGCAACGAGGTGATATCCTTCGTCAAATCGGGCCTGCGCGACCTTTCCATCTCACGCACGACCTTCGACTGGGGCATTCCGGTTCCGGACGACCCCAAGCACGTGATGTATGTATGGGTCGATGCGCTGACCAATTATCTGACCGCGACGGGATTTCCGGGCGAGGGGGATCGGACCGCATTCTGGCCGGCGGACATTCACGTTATCGGCAAGGACATCGTCCGCTTCCACACGGTCTACTGGCCCGCTTTCCTGATGTCGGCCGGCCTGCCGCTGCCGAAACGCGTCTTCGCCCACGGCTTCCTTTTCAATCGCGGGGAGAAGATGTCGAAATCGGTCGGCAACGTCATCGATCCCTTCGCGCTGATCGACGTCTACGGCCTCGACCGGCTGCGCTATTTCCTCTTGCGCGAAGTGCCGTTCGGCCAAGACGGCAATTATTCGCACGACGCCATCGTCAACCGGACGAATTCCGAACTTGCCAACGACCTCGGCAATCTCGCTCAGCGTTCACTCTCGATGATCGCCAAGCATTGCGAGGCCAAGGTCCCGCAGCCGGGAGAATTGTCCGCGGCCGATCGCGCCATCATGGAAGCGGCGCACCAGCTTCTGCCCAGGGCGCGCGAGGCGATCGACCGGCAGGAACTCCATGCCGTGCTGGCGGCGGTCATCTCGCTTGTCAGCGAGGCCAATCGCTACTTCGCCGGCCAGGAGCCCTGGGCGCTGCGAAAGACCGATCCCGCGCGCATGGCGACCGTCCTCTACGTGACGGCGGAGATCGTGCGCCGCGCCGCGATCCTGCTCCAGCCCTTCGTGCCGGAAAGCGCGGGCAAGATGCTGAGGACGCTCGGGATCGCCGAGACCGCGCGCAGCTTCACCGAGCTGACGCCGGACGTCGCGCTCAAGCCCGGCGCGCCGTTGCCGCCGCCGCAGCCGGTCTTTCCGCGATTCAACGATACGGTCCCGGACGACGACACCTGATGCAGCCATTCATCGTCGACAGCCACTGCCATCTCGACTTCCCGGATTTCGAGGGCGAGCATGAAGCGCTGATCGCGCGGGCGAAGGATGCCGGCGTCCAGCTCTTCGTGACGATCTCGACCTATGTGTCGCGGATCGAGCGGCTTAAGACCATCATCCGCGCTCATCCGGAGGTCTATGCCTCTGTCGGCACCCATCCCTTGAGCGCCGGCGACGAGCCGGACGTGCCGACGGAAGAGCTGGTCCGGCTGGCCGAAGGCGACGAGAAGATCGTGGCGATCGGCGAAGCCGGCCTCGACTACCATTACGACAAGGCTCCACACGACGTTCAAGCCGCAGTGTTCCGCCGGCACATTGCGGCAGCCCGGGAAACCCAGCTGCCGCTGGTGATCCACGCGCGCGATGCCGACGACGACATGATCGCGATCCTCGAAGAGGAAAGCGGGAAGGGGGCCTTCCCGTTTATCCTGCACTGCTTCTCCTCCGGGCGCGGACTTGCCGAGGTGGGCGTCGCGCTCGGTGGTTACGTCTCCTTCTCCGGCATCCTGACGTTCCGGAGTTCCGACGAGATCCGCTCGATCGCCAGTGACGTTCCGATGGAGCGGCTGCTGGTCGAGACCGACGCGCCCTATCTCGCGCCGCCACCGCATCGCGGCAAGCGCAACGAACCGGCCTTCGTGCGCCACACCGCCGAGGTTCTGGCCGAGGTGAAGGGCGTCGATCTCGAGACGATCGCGAAGACGACCTCGGACAATTTCTTCCGCCTGTTCGCCAAGATTCCCGATCCCCGGCACGCTTGAAGACGAGGCGCCGACGGTGAGCGACATCCTGCGCCTGACCATTCTCGGCTGTTCGTCCTCGCCCGGCGTGCCGCGCATCAACGGCGACTGGGGCGCCTGCGACCCCACGAACCCGAAGAACCGTCGGCTCAGGGCCGCCGCGCTGATCGAGCGGATCGGCGCCGGGGGCAAGACGGTGGTCGCGCTCGACTGCGGCCCGGATTTTCGCGAGCAGATGCTGTCGGCGGCGGTAGACCGTCTCGATGGCGTGGTTTTGACCCATCCGCACGCCGACCACATCCACGGGCTCGACGACCTGCGCGGCTACATGCTGGTGCAGAAGCATCGCGTCGGCGTCCACGCCGACGCGCAAACCTATGAGCGGGTGTTCGAAGCGTTCCGCTACTGCTTCGAGACGCCGCCGGGCAGCAATTATCCGCCGGTGGTCAAGCATGTGCCGATCAAAGCCGGCGAAGTCTTTGCGATCGACGGACCTGGCGGACCGGTCGAAATTCTGCCGTTCGACCAGGTGCATGGATCGATCACCTCGCTCGGCCTGAGGATCGGGCCGTTCGCGTATTGCAGCGATGTCAGCGACTTTCCGCCGCCCGCCACCGCCGCGATCGACGGTGCCCGGCACATCGTCATCGACGCGCTCCAATACCGCCGCCATCCAAGCCATCTCAGCGTCGAGCAGGCGCTTGGCTGGATCGACAGGCTCGGCGTGGAGGCTGCGACGCTGACCCACATGCATACGCCACTCGACTACGAGACGCTGGCGGCCGAACTGCCGGCCCATGTGCGGCCGGCCTATGACGGGCTCGTCATCGAATTACCGCTGGAATGACCCCGGCAGCGCCATCGCAACGCATCCTCGCGATCTGCGGAAGCCTCCGACGCCACTCGCGCAACCGGCTTCTTCTCGAGGCCTTCTGCCGGTATTCTCCGGCTGGTGTCTTGGTCGAGATGGCGCCAGGCCTCGACATGCTGCCGCCGTTCAATCCGGACCACGAGGGCGACGCGGCGCCGGCGGAGTTGGAACACTTCGCGGAACTGGTGACGCGAGCCGACGGGCTGATCATCGCCGCGCCGGAATACGCGCACGGCATTCCCGGCGTCCTGAAGAATGCGCTCGACTGGCTGGTCTCGCGTCCGGAGATCCCAGGCAAGCCGGTCTTGCTCGTTCATGCGAGCACGCGCGGGCTGTTCGTCCGCGAGCATCTTTCGGAAGTGCTGCGCACGATGTCCGTCCGGCTCTTCGACACGGCACCGTTCGAATTGCACCTGATCGGGACATCGCCCGAAGCCGCGAACGCAATCCTTGACCGCGCCGACGTCGTCGAACGCATCCGACTGTCCATCGAAGGCTTTGCCGCGTTCGCCGTCGACTGCGCGGATCTCGACACCTGAGAGAAGAGTGCATGGCTCGGACGACCAGGCAAGCCGCCACGCCAGTTCCCGCCCATCATTGCGTTCCATAATCTATCTTATGCCACTTAGATGTATGGGCGTGTCGGCCCGCCTCTCTGGGTTTGTGCTGTTCTGGACGCGCTCCCTGCGGTTCGTCGGCGCACGGCACAAGCTCCCGACACCCCTCTCCCTCTCTCTCATCCTAGGGCGTGGAGGATCGGAGCGCGGGTTCGAAACCCCGCTCGCCTCATGCGGCCGCTTCAGCTATAGGGCTGGCCCGTGTCGGCCCGCCGTCAGCGGCGCGGGCTGTGCGCCGCTGGTCAGTGGATGCTGCAGCGTGCCGTGCCGCCACCGCGCGGCATCCCGGGGCTGCGGATCAATGTCTTTGCACCGAACAGCCAGACGCAGCTGCGTTCGCAGCGTGCGGCGGTACGTGACCGTCCACGCAATCGCACGCGCTTCGTCGCCGACCTCACGAACGAAAAAGGCCGGCCGCTCTCGCAGCCGGCCTTATGCCGATTTCACAGCCGTGGGGCGTTCGTCAGAGCCGCAGGCGGTCGCCTGCCGATCGGGCAAACGCTTCGGAGACATGGGCGAACGAACGCCGAGCCTCGTCCTTCGCACCGTCGCCGTCGACCGGCTCGAGCATGAACACGAGGAAAGATCGGCCCGTCGCCATGTAGGCGTCGCCGAATTCGAACGGTGCCAGCTCTTCGCGCTCCGGGAGGTTCGTGTCGATGACGTTTCGCCAGCGGAGCCCGCCGTTGGCTTCCGGCAGCGTGAAATTCACGACGTCGTCATGCGCGTTCATGATGATGAGCATGGTGGCGTCCGTCCCTGGACGCCTGATGCCGGTCGACTGCGCGCGTCCGTCGAGGAGCACGCCGAAGCACCGTGCCTCGGGATCCTGCCAGTTGGCGTCCTCGAACTCGTCGCCCGACGGCGTGATCCAGGCCACGTCCTTGACGCCGAGTTCCTCATCGAAGGTACCGTGCAGAAACGTCCCGCGGCGGAGCATGGCGAGCGACTGGCGCAGCATGATCAGCTTCTGGACGAATTCGGCGAGTTCCCGGCTCTTCGGCGTGATCTTCCAATCCACCCAGCCGATCTCGTTGTCCTGGGCATAGGCATTGTTGTTGCCGCCTTGCGTGCGGGCGAATTCGTCGCCGGCGAGGATCATCGGCGTGCCGCGGGAGAACAGCAGCGTCGCGAACAGATTGCGCAGCTGACGGAAGCGGATCTCGTTGATCTCTTCATCGTCGGTGAGACCCTCGGCACCGTAATTGTACGAGATGTTGTGGTCGTGGCCGTCGTTGTTGTCCTCGCCGTTCGCCTCGTTGTGCTTCTCGTTGTAGCTGACGAGATCGTGCAGCGTGAAGCCGTCATGGGCGGTGATGAAATTGACCGAGGCCCACGGCTTGCGGCCGCGCTTGTCGAAGAGATCGGCCGAGGCCGAGATCTTGCTGGCGACCTCGGGGACCATCGCGTCGTCGCCGCGCCAATAGGCCCGGACCGTGTCGCGGAATCCGTCGTTCCACTCCGCCCAGCCGGGCGGAAAGCGGCCGACCTGATAGCCGCCCGGTCCGCAATCCCATGGCTCGGCGATCATCTTGACCTCGGTCAGCAGCGGGTCCTGCATGCAGGCGTGAAGGAAGCTCGACTCCTCGGAGAAGCCCGTCGGCTCGCGCGCGAGAATCGTCGCGAGATCGAAGCGGAAGCCGTCGACCCGCATGTCGCCGGCCCAATAGCGAAGCGAGTCCGTGACGAGTTGCATCACCCGTGGATGCGACGTATTGACCGTGTTCCCGGTGCCGGTATCGTTGATGTAGTAGCGATTCTGATCGGGAAGCAGCCGATAATAGGCGGCATTGTCGATGCCCTTGAAGGAGAGCGTCGGCCCCTTCTCGTTGCCTTCGGCGGTATGGTTGTAGACGACGTCGAGGATCACCTCGAGTCCGGCATGATGGAACGCCGAGACCAGCTCCTTGAACTCGGCGACCGAGTTGCTCGCGAGATAGCGCGGGTCGGGCGCGAAGAAGCCGATCGTGTTGTAGCCCCAATAGTTCCGCAGCCCCTTGTCAACGAGATAGCTGTCATCGACGAATGCGTGGATCGGCAGCAGTTCGACCGAGGTGACGCCGAGGCTGCGGACATAGTCGACGACCTCGCGGGTCATCAGCCCAGCGAACTTTCCGCGATCGTTTTCGGCGACGCTCGGATGGCGCTGGGTGAAGCCCTTGACGTGGGTCTCGTAGAAGATCGTCCGATCCCAGGGAACGCGCGGCGCCCGCTCGTCGCCCCAGGTGAAGGCCGGGTCGATCACCCGGCACTTCGGCACGAAGGGGGCGGAATCGCGCTCGTCGAAGGACAGATCCTCGTCCTGATGGCCGATCGTGTAGCCGAACAGCGCATGATCCCAGGTGAGGCTGCCGATATGCTGCTTGGCATAGGGGTCGAGCAGCAGCTTATTCGGGTTGAAGCGATGCCCGGCGTCCGGCTCATAAGGTCCGTAGACCCGATAGCCGTAGATCATACCCGGCCGGGCCTCCCTCAGATAGCCGTGATAGATCTCGTTGGTGTATTCCGGCAACTCGATGCGTTCGACTTCCTGCTTGCCCTCCGGGTCGAAGATGCACAGCTCGACCTTGGTGGCATTGGCGGAGAAGATCGCGAAATTGACCCCAATCCCGTCCCAGGTGGCGCCAAGCGGGAAGGGACGGCCCTCCCCGATCCGGCTGCGCCGGACGCCTGGCTTCGGCACATAGCTGCTGGTGGTATTGGGAGTGATGTGGATCGTCACAGGATTTTCGCTCACGTAGAGAGTTCAGTCCAGTTACAAGCGCGAATCGGCCGGACGCGTTCCCGCAACCGCAAAACTTCCGCCGTCGCTGATGATCACGGCCGAGGCGGCGTCCCGTCATCTGCCAACGCCGGGAGCCGCATTTATCGGACGACGGTTCATCCGCTGCCCGCTTCGCCGGTCACCGAGACGATGACGCCGAGCGTTAGATCGTCAGGATCGTCGCGCCGGTGGTCTTGCGCGCCTCGAGATCGCGATGCGCCTGCTGCGCCTCGGCCAGCGGGTAGCTCTGGCCGATCTCGATCTTCACCGCGCCGGAGGCGATGACGTCGAACAGCGCCTTGGCTGAGGCCTCCAGATCCTCACGGGTCGCGACATAGTTGAATAGCGTCGGACGCGTGGCGTAGAGCGAGCCCTTCTGGTTGAGGATCGCCAGATCGATCTCCGGCAGCTTGCCCGAGGACTGGCCGAACGTCACCCAGAGCCCGCGCGGCTTGAGACAGTCGAGGCTGGCCGGGAAGGTGTCCTTGCCGACTGAATCGTAGACGACATCGCATTTGCGACCGTCGGTGATCTCCTTCACCCGGGCGACGAAGTCTTCCTCGTTGTAATTGATGACGTGGTCGTAGCCGTGCTTCAGCGCCAGCTCGCATTTTTCAGGCGAGCCTGCCGTGCCGATCACGGTGGCGCCGAGATGCTTAGCCCACTGGCCAGCGATGAGCCCCACGCCACCGGCTGCGGCATGAAACAGGAGCACGGTCTCCGGCCCCACCTTGTAGGTCCGCCGCAGGAGGTATTCCGCTGTCATGCCCTTCAGCATCACGGCCGCGGCCGTCTTAAGCTCTATGGCGTCGGGCACCGATACGGCCCGCTCCGCGTCGACCACGATCCGTTCGGCATAGGCGCCGTTCACGCCGTTATAGGCCACGCGGTCGCCAATCTTGAAGCGCGTCACGCCCTCGCCGACCTCCGCGACGATCCCGGCACCCTCCTTGCCGAGCACGAAGGGCAGCTTGTCGGACTTGTAGAGGCCGGTGCGGAAATACACGTCGATGAAGTTGAGCCCGGCTGCCTCCTGTTCGACCAGGATCTCCCCCCTTCCCGGCCGGCCCGGATCGTGGTCTTCGAAGGACAGGACTTCGGGTCCGCCGAGTTCGTGGACGACGATGGCCTTGCTCATGCTCTCTCTCCCTAGTCGATGTCTCGGCGATGCGCGCCGCCCGACAGCCGGTCGGCCAGCTGCAGAATGCCGCCGATTGCGAACAGATAGAGGCTTGTCGCCGCAAGTCCCCACCGTGCCCATTCCGGGGTGTCGAAATCGGCGAGGAGCGCCACGAGGCCCAACACCGACCAGGCGGCGACGATTGCGAGATTGAGGCCCCGCAGCCGCGCGACGCGCACCGGATGCAGAAACTTGATCGGCAGGAAGGTCAGGGCCGCGCACAGGACGACGAAGCCGAAAGCGACCCATTCCGGAGGCCGGATCGCGAACAGGGCGAAGACCAGCATGTTCCAGGCGACGGGGAAACCGCGAAAGAAGTTGTCCTTCGTCTTCATGCGCGTGTCAGCATAATAGACCGCGGCCGAGACGACGATGAGGCCCGCCGCGACCCCGGACAAGGGTTCTCCGATCAGCCCGGAGAGGTAGAGCGCCACCGCGGGGATCATCACGAAGGTGGCGTAGTCGATGATCGAATCGAGAAGATCTCCCGACCAGTTCGGCAACAGCCGCTTGACGTCGATCTTGCGGGCGAGCGGACCGTCGATCCCGTCGATGAACAGCGCGAGGCCGAGCCAGGCGAAGACACCCACCCAGCGACGTTCAGCCGCGGCGATCAAGGCCATGAAGGCGAAGAACGCACCGCTCGCGGTCAGAAGGTGGATGGCGAAGGCGCGCCAACGTGCGAATTGGGTGACATCGTCTGCCATGAAATTCTGCTGATCGTCCTCTTTGGCCGAAGGCCCACCATCGGCCATTGTCATCCGCTGTAGCGTTCGTATGTGCCGAATGAAAGCGCAACCCGTCGGAACGACCGGCGGAATGCATGGCCGAAGAGAGGAGATCACCGGAAATGTCGATCGAGCGAAGGGAAATCGCGGTCGTCGGTGGCGGACTGGCAGGAACGGCAACCGCGCTTGGCTTTGCGGCCAAGGGGTTCGACACCGTTCTCATTGCCCCGGAGACCGCGGCGGATGCGCGCAGTTCCGCTCTGCTGGGCCGGTCGGTCGCCTTCCTCTCCGAATTCGGCATCATGGAAGCGCTGGCCGGAAAGGCCGCGCCCCTGTCGGTCATGCGGCTCGTCGACGATACCGGCGGGCTCCTGCGCGCGCCGACCGTGGAGTTCCACGCGAGCGAAATCGGCCTGTCGGCGTTCGGCTACAATGTCCTCAACCGCGATCTCGGCGACGCCCTGCAAGAGAGGATGGCCTCGGAAACCAATCTCGAGCGGTGCAACGCCAAGGCCGTCGGATTCGAGCCGGGAGAAGCCAATGCGATCGTCACGCTCGACGACGGCTCGCGCTATGCGGTCGATTTGGTCGTCGCCGCAGACGGCCGCCGTTCGCCGATCCGCGAGGCGGCGGGGATTTCGGTCAGGCAATGGCACTATCCGCAGACCGCCATCGTGTTCAATTTCGAGCATGCGGTCGATCACCGGTCGGTCTCGACCGAGTTCCACACGCGGTCCGGACCTGTGACGCAGGTTCCGTTGCCCGGGCGCCGCTCCTCTCTCGTCTGGGTGGAGGACCCCAAGCTCGCCGAACTCTATGCGGACCTTCGGCTGGAAAAACTCTCGGAGACGGTGGCGGACAAGCTCCACTGGATCCTCGGACGTGTCACGGTCGAAGAGCCGATCCAGCGATTTCCGCTGGGCGGCGCCGTCGTCGACCGGCTCACCGGCGATCGCCTGGCGCTCGTCGGCGAGGCCGGCCACGCCTTCCCGCCGATCGGCGCGCAGGGGCTCAATCTCGGCCTGCGGGACGGGGAAGCGATCGTCCGATTTGCCCTCGAAAGCCGGGACGATCCCGGTCGGCGCGTGACGCTCCTGCGCTACGAGGCCGCGCGCAAGGCAGATATTCGCTCCCGCACGCTGGGCGTCGACCTCCTCAACCGGTCCTTGCTGGCCGGCATGCTGCCGATGCAGCTGGCACGCTCGGCAGGCCTGGCCGCCATGAGCAGGGTGCCGTTCCTGCGCCAGTTCGCCATGCGCGAAGGGCTTTCGCCCGGCGCCGGCCTGATGGGCGTCCCGCGTTCAGTACGCAAATGGATCGGCGGGGATCATGCCTGAAGCGATCAGGTAGAGCAGAAGCGTCACCGTCGCGGCCGAGATCACCGTCGTGACCAGAACGGCGGCGGAGGCGCGCTCGACCCACACGTCGTATTGCTGGGCGATGACGAAGACGTTGGTGGCGGTCGGCAAGCTGGCGAGAAGCATGGCGCTTTTCACCCAGACCGGGTCGAAGGAGCCGAAGAGCCCGAGCAGCAACCAGACCGCCACGGGGTGGAGGACCAGCTTCAGCGGCACGATGAAGCCGAGTTCCAGCGGCACCCGCCTGAGCGGACGCAGCGCCAAGGTAACGCCCATGGCGAACAGCGCGCAAGGGGCTGCCGCTCCCGAGAGGAGACCCAGGAACCGGTCGACCGGTGCCGGCGGAGCCGCGCCAAGGATCGCGGCGCCGACGCCGACGATCGTCGCGATAATGAACGGATGGGTGAAGATCTTGGCGAGGACCTGCAGCGCGATCGCGCCCGCCGATCCACGACGCTCGCCGCCGATCGCCATCAAGAGCGGCGCCATGACGAAGTGCAGCGTGTTGTCGAAGCAGAAGATCAAAGCGACCGGCACCGCCGCATCCGGCCCCAGCGCGACCAGCGCGAGCCCCGGCCCCATATAGCCGATATTGCCATAGGCGCTGGCAAGGCCCTGGATCGTGGAGGCCGGCACGTCTCCACGACTGCGCAAGAGCGCGATGCCGAGGCCGATCACGAAGATCGAGAACGTTCCGAGAGTGGTCGCTGCGACGAACCCGATGCTGGCGAGTTTCTCCACCGGCGTCTTCGACAACAGCTGGAAGAACAGCGCCGGCAGCGCGATATAGATGATGAAGACGTTGAGCCAGGCGAGGCCGTCGAGGGGATGGCGAACCAGTCGGCCTGCGAGAAAACCGAGCCCGATGAGGGCGAAGAAGGGCGAAATCAGGCCGACGATCTGAATCAAGGCTGCAGGATCCGAGACGTTGAACGCAATTTCGACCACGGCCCGGCTTGGCAAACGAGTGCTTGCCTCTCAGCCACGAGTCTGGCTAAGGGCTGGGGGTTAACGGAGTGACGTGGGCAATGCAAACAGCCCGGTTTTCAATCGGCCAGATCGTCCGCCACCGGATCTATCCGTTTCGTGGCGTGATCTTCGATGTCGACCCGGAATTCGGCAATACCGAAGAGTGGTATCAGGCCATCCCCGAGGGGATGCGTCCGCGCAAGGACCAGCCCTTCTACCATCTCTTCGCCGAGAACTCCGAGAGCGAGTACATCGCCTATGTCTCGGAGCAGAATCTGGTGCCCGACGAGAACGATGCGCCGATCCGCCATCCGCAGGTGAAGGATGTCTTCGACGGGCCGGTGGAAGGCACCTATCGGCTGAAGGGTTCCCGGCGGAACTGACCCGTTCGGGCGCCCTGGTTTGTCGGTCGACGTCTGCGGTTGTCCGACTGCGGCCGTCAGACCATCTGCCGCGACCCGCGGCCACGGTCTTCGAACGGAAGCCGAAGTGCGCGGCAAAAAAAGGGCGCCGCAGCGCCCTCCCCGATATCCTGATTATGACCCGCAGGCGGCCTACTGCGCCTTGGTATCGCCGGCGCTCTGCTTGGCGGCGTTCTGAGCGTCCTCGAACTTCTTGCGCCGCTCCTCGGCCTGCTTCTTCAGCGCCTCGTTCAGTTCCTTCTGGCGCTGCGCGAGTTCTGGCTGGGCCTTGGGCGGACCGTCATAGGCGTCGGTGAAGCCCGACAGCGTGACCGGAATCGGGTTCGCCTGACGCTGGAAGTTGATCGAGGTCACGACCATCTGGCTCCCCTTCTTCATCGAGCTGACGAGCGTATCGGAGAGCTCGGCTTCTGCGATGCAGCGATTGGGGAAGCAGACGGAATAGTTCAACGTCACCGGCTGGCCGTTGTCGATCTTGATCTGGACACCGGCCGGAATGACCCGCCCGGACGGCACGACCGCCTGGATCACCTTCTGGTTGACCTTGCCCTTGACGCTGATCAGATTGACCGCGGTGATCAACTGCCGGGTATCCGCGAACAGCGTGTACTGCGTGTTGCAGATCTCGTTCTCGCCCTGGGTCGAGCAGACCTTGAACCATTCGGTCGGCGCCGCCTGGGGAGCCTGATTGTCCGGGGCCGCGTTCTGAGCCTCGGCGGCCGAGAGACCGGCGACGAGGGACACCATGGCGAGCATGCCGGCGGCGATGGTCGAGGTGGAAGCGGTCAACAAGCGGTGTGTCACGGCCTCACATCCTTTCGGGGCGTATCTGGGTGAATTCGACTGTTCCTTAACGGCCCCGCACCTCTTTCGCAAATGAGGCCGTTTGAAGGCTCCGATGCGGGCGGCGCAACGGGCTCGTGGCGGTATGCAAAGCGCTTGGACACCGCTAGAATCGCGCAGATTGAATCAAACGGAGCTGTGTCAGCCGCAATGCGGACTACTCCCCTCGCCCTGCCGCGGATGCGATTCGCGGCGTCCGTCCTCTTGGTTTGCGCCACCGCCTTCTCCTTCGTCTCGGCGGCCGGCGCCGAGCCGATGCATGCCATCGCGATGCAGGGCGAGCCCGCTCTTCCGGCCGGGTTCGATCACCTTCCCTATGTCAATCCCGACGCCCCGCAGGGCGGCACGATGCATTACGGCTTCTTCGGAACCTTCGACAATCTGAACCCGATCATCGTCAAGGGTGCCCTGACCACCGCCCGCGGCATCTGGCTCGACCGCGATATCGGCAATCTCGTCTTCGAGCCGCTGATGCAGCGCTCGCCCGATGAGCCCTTCACGATGTACGGCCTGATCGCCAAGACAGTGGAGACGGATCCCGACCGGACCTTCGTGGAATTCCAGCTCGATCCCCGGGCGAAATTCTCCGACGGCGTTCCGGTGACGCCCGAAGACGTCATCTGGACGGTGAAGATGCTGCGCGAATACGGGCGGCCGATGTACGCAAACTGGCTGCGCCCGGCGGTGAAGATCGAGAAGGTCGGCGATGACGGCGTCCGCTTCAGCTTCGACGATACCGCGGACCGCGAGACGCCGCTCCTGATCTCCGGCCTCCCGGTGCTTCCCAAGCACGCCTTCGACGAGAAGGACTTCAACAATACGACGCTGCAGCCGGTGATTGGCTCCGGCCCCTATGTCATCGCCGACGTCAAGCCGGGCCAGCAGATCACCTACAAGAGGAATCCCGACTATTGGGCGAAGGACCTGCCCATCAAGCAGGGCATCGATAATTACGACACCATCGTCATCGACTACTTCCGCGACCCGAACGCGCAGTTCGAGGCCTTCAAGAAGGGCATCACCTATGTCTATGCGGAGGGGAGCCCGACCCACTGGAAAACCGCCTACGACTTTCCGGCTGCGAAGAACGGCGAGGTCGTGAAGGAGAGCTTTTCCAGCGGCGCGCCGTCCAACATGCTCGCCTTCGTGTTCAACACCCGCCGCCCGGTGTTTGAGGACAAGGCGGTGCGCAAGGCGCTGGCCATGCTGTTCGACTTCGAATGGGCAAACAAGAACCTGTTCGACGGCGCCTATGCCCGGACCGCGAGCTTCTTCCAGAACTCCGAATTGTCGAGCGTCGGCAAGCCCGCCAGCGCGGCTGAGAAGGCGTTGCTTTCGCAGAGCCATGCCGACGTCGAGCCCGACGTGATGGCCGGCACCTACGCCCCGACCGTGACCGACGGGTCGGGAAGCGACCGCAAGGTCCTCGCCGCGGCCGTGCGCCAGCTGCAGTCGGCCGGCTACGACTTCAAGGGACGCAAGCTCGTCGGGCCGGACGGAAATCCGCTCTCCTTCGAGATCATGGTGCAGAGCGCCGACCAAGAGAAGATCGCCCTCGCCTATCAGAGGACGCTCGAGCGGGTCGGGATCGACGCGTCGGTCCGCCAGGTCGACGACGCCCAGTACCAGGCGCGCAAGAACGGGTTCGACTTCGACATGATCATCACGACCTATTCGGCATCGCTTTCGCCAGGCGCCGAACAGGTCTATCGCTGGGGCTCGGCGGCCAAGGACGTCAACGGCACGTTCAACTATGCCGGCGCCGCTGATCCTGCGCTCGATGCGCTGATCAATGACATCGTCACCACGCGATCGCGCGAGGACTTCGTTATGGCGGTGCGGGCCTACGACCGGGCGCTCATCTCGGGGTATTATGTCGTGCCGCTCTATCATCTGCCCGAGCAATGGCTGGCGCGCTGGCGCTTCATCAAGCATCCGGAGACGACGCCGCTCTACGGCTACCAGTTGTCGACGTTTTGGCGCGACCCGGCGAGCCTGACGACGAACTGACGGAGACAACAGGCGGGAAGGCAGGAAGGACGCCTTCGCCGCCAGGGCATCGCCCAGCACCTGCGAGGATGACGAGGGAGCCGGAACATGGCGCGACGCAAACCGCAGCCGAACCAGATCGCGCTCTATGCGCGGCTGTTGACGGAGGTGGCCGACGGCGGCCCGGTGTCGCCGCGACTCGGCCAGATGGAGGCGGACATTCTGTCCGACCCCAACCTCTGCGTCGATGCTCTGGGGCAGTTCGCCAGCCTTCCGGACGGTGTCGAAGACGAGAACTGCCCCGGCTATCTGATGCTGATGACGACGTGGCTGTCGGTCCTGCGCCACGAGGCGGAAGCGGGAAACCCGGGCGCGCGTAACGTGATCGCCGCGTTCCAGCGCCATCTCGCCGAGCTTTCGGACACCACCATTGACGGCGAGACGTTTCTCGCCGTGACGATGGCGCTGAGCGAGGCAGGCATTCCCGCCTCCCCGGAAGTCCAACTGGCCATGGCCGAGGTCGCCGAGGACTTCGCCGACGAAGAGAGCATGGGCGACGCGGACTGGGACCAAGGACTCTCGTCCGCCTTGAGCGGCATTGCGGAACTGGCGGCGGACGATCCCTTCGCCTTCATTGCGATGCTGATGCAGGCAGGACATGCCATGCCGGTCGACGCCAAGGCGGCGATGGCCGGTGCATTGGCAGGAAACGAGAACACTGCGGCCGCGGCGGTCCTCCTGCTGCTCGATCCGGTTCCGGAGGTCCGACGCGCGGCAGCCGAAGCTCTGGCCCTCGGCGCCAACCGTCTCGACGGGGTGTCGGTACGACGTCTGATCGCCCTGCGGAACTGGGTGCCGGCCGCAGAACGCAGCGCGATCGATGCGCTCGTCCGCAAGGCCCGTTCCGCCGGTGTGGATTGCGCCGCTTGGCCTGAGGATCGCCTCGAAGGGATCAACTCCTCCTCGCTCGACGGGAGCGGATCGCAGGGGTTTCTGATCGTCACCAAGGAGGGGCGCAAGCGATCCCTGTCCTCGATCCTGACGAAACATGGTGTCAGCGACGCCTGGACGACTGCGCAGAGCAAGGCCGAGATCACGGCGATTCTGGCGACAGCCCGCCGGGAGAGCGGTCTCCTCGCCGTCTCGCGGTCCTATCTCGATCGGTCAGTCCGCCATCATCTCCATGTCGGGCTCGACACACACGATCTGCCGCCTCCGGCAGGTCTCATCGAGATCGCCGAGCGGATCGGTGCGAACGACTGGACCCCCCGGTGCTTCGATTGGCGGGCCGAACTCGCCACGCTCGTCGCCGATCTGTCCGAAAAGGACGAACGGCATCAGCGGCAGGTGCTGCAGCAAAGTGAATTCTGGACCGTTCATGACCCGATGGTGGACTCCTGGTTCGAGGATGGTCCGGCGGTGTCGCAGGCGCTCGCCGACTTCAAGCGACCGGACCCGAAGCGACTTGGCGATGCCAGTCGCGCCGTGCTGACGAACGTCGTCGAGCCGGCGCGCGACAAATGGGCGGAGCACTTCGTGTGGATTGCACTGCGTCTGCGCGAATCCGCCAAACCGGACCCGATCTGGGAGCGGTTTGCGATCCTGGCTCACGCGCTGACCGCCGGAACGCCTCTGTCGGAAATCGCCGTGATGGAGGCCATCGCCACTCGCACCGTCGAGGCCGCCTGGCAGCGCTGAGCCACTGGCCGGACGAGAAGACTTGAGCCGCTCCGCCGATCCTGTTCGCGCCCGGGCCATCGGGCATGGAGCGACCGATGAAAGAAATCGCGACGGAGCTCCCGCCTTTCGGCGCCCGCCAGTGCCGCGAGATCGTCGGCCTTGACGAAGTCTCCCCGGCGCACGGCTCTGGGCGGAGCTCCCCGCTTCGTTTTTGACGGCGGCACCCTAGGGTTTGGCTTCACCGCACCGTCAGGGGAAGCACTGTGTCAGGGGAAATCCTGTTATGGGTCGCGGTCGCGCTCGGCGCCACGGCGATCGTATGGAAGGGCAGCGGCCTGCTGGACGACTCCAGCACAAAGCTCTCCGCTTATTATCGGCTGCCGCCGGTCGTTCACGGAGCGATCGTCGTGGCGATCGGCTCCAGCTTTCCCGAACTCTCGACGACCGTCATCTCATCGCTGATCCACGGCGAGTTCCAGCTCGGTGTCGCCGCCATCGTCGGTTCGGCGATCTTCAATATTCTCGTGATTCCCGCGCTCTGCGGGCTCGCCTCGAAGGGTCGTCTCGAAACCAACCGCGAGCTGATCTTCAAGGAGGCTCAGTTCTACATGGTCTCCGTGGCGGTGCTCCTCGTCACCTTCTCCTTCGCGGTGATCTACAATCCGGTCTCGGGGACGGGCGATACGATCGAGGGCGATCTCACCCGGGCGCTGGCGCTGATTCCCGTGGGGTTCTACGTCCTCTACGTCGTCGTCCAGTTCATGGAGACGCGGGATCATCCCGCCCCCGAGGCCGAAGATGACATCCGGCCCGGCCGCGAATGGCTTCTGTTTCTCGCCTCGCTCGCCATCATCGTCATCGGCGTCGAAGGCCTGGTGCGCTCGGCGATCAATCTTGGTGAGATCCTGGACACTCCGAGCTTCCTGTGGGGCTTCACCATGGTGGCCGCCGGGACCTCCGTTCCCGATGCCTTCGTGTCGGTCCGCGCCGCCAGACGAGACGAAGGCGTCACCGCCATCGCCAACGTCCTCGGCTCCAATATCTTCGACCTCCTGATCGCAATCCCGATGGGCGTCCTCGTCGCCGGCGCGACTGCGATCAGCTTCTCGATCGCCGCGCCGATGATGGGCCTTCTGACCGTCGCCACCGCCGCCCTCTTCGTCATGATGCGGACCAGCATGGCGCTGACGCGGATCGAAAGCTGGATCCTTCTCGGCGTCTACGCCGTGATGGTGATATGGGTCGGCCTTGAAAGCACGGGCGTGACGCATCTCCTGCGGGGTCTTCTGCAGGAGGGAGGCCAGGCAGCCGGATAAGAGACGGCGGATCCGCATAATGACCGGCCCCGCAGTCCTGCCAGACCTGACGCATCCTCGGCCGCGGTCCGTGGGCCCGCTACGCGCATACATGCCGGACACGATCCGGCGGGCGCGTGAGCGCCGTTCGCAGTTCGTAAACCATGTCGCGCAGGGCCTGTGAACAGATGCAGCGCCGCTGTGGTCTCCCAAAATTGCGCCGCAAGAAGGCTCCCCGAAACGGGATAGGCAGGGCGCGCTGTCCGGGACCGCTCCGGCCAGCCTTCCTTGTCCGTGCCGCCCAGGGCGGCAATCATCAGGAGATGTTCCATCATGAACGCCAATATCGGGCCGAAGCTGCTGCTTGCCGCCCTTCTCGCCTTGGCAACGGGTTTTGATCCGCAATCCGCGACGGCTGCGGAGATGAAGGACAAGCTCGCCCCCGTCGTCGCGAAGATCGAGAAGAAGCTCGGCGCACGCGTCGGCGTGGAGATCCTTCCGGCCGAGGGGCCCGCCTCATGGTCCCACCGCTCGGATGAGCGCTTCCCGATGGCGAGCACCTCCAAGGCGTTCGCTTGCGCCACCCTCCTTTCCAAGGTCGATGCCGGTAAGCTCAGCCTGGACGAGGCCGTCGTCGTCGAACAGGGCGACATCCTCGACTATGCGCCCGTCACCAAGGAGCAAGTCGGCCAGAAGATGACGCTCGGCGCGCTGTGCGAGGCCGCCACCGGCACCAGCGACAACACGGCGATCAACCTCGTCCTCCAAGCGATCGGCGGCCCGGACGAGGTCACGCGCTTCCTGCGCGGCATCGGCGACACTGTCACGCGGCTCGACCGCGACGAGCCGGAGCTGAACGAGGGCCGGCCGGGCGACCCGCGCGACACGACGACGCCGACGGCAGCGGCGACAAGCCTCCGCGATCTGGTGCTGGGCGACCCCCTGTCTGCCGATTCGCGCAAGCGGCTGACGACATGGCTCGTGGAAGACAAGGTCGCGGGTCCCCTGCTGCGGTCCGCCCTGCCCGACGGCTGGCGGATCGCCGATCGCAGCGGCGCTGGCGGGCACGGCACCCGCGGCATCATTGCCGTGATCTGGCCGGCGAGGGCCGAACCGGTGATCGCCGCGATCTACATCACCGGCACGAAGGCATCGATGGACGAGCGCAACCGCGCCATTGCGGACATCGGGAAGGCGCTCGTGGACGCGCTCGGCCACTGATGCGGCGTGAGCAGGATGCCGTCTGGCGAGTTCGGCATCGGGTAAAGGCGCAAACAGGCGGCTCAGGCCGCCTGTTTCTGGCCCTCGTCGGCGAAGCGCGCAAGGTTCGTCGCGATCGTCGCGGCGCCGTTGAGCCGCTTCTCCGGCGTCGGCCAGTCGCGGATGAGCACGATCGACTGGTCCGGCCTGATCTTCGCCGAAGCCCCCTGCTCGCCGATATAGCGCACGAGGGCCGCCGGATTGGGGAAGGTCTTGTCGCGGAACTGGACGACGAGACCCTTCGGTCCGGCATCGAGCTTCTCGATATTGGCCTTGCGGCACAGCGACTTGATGAAGACGACCTTGAGGAGATGCTCCACCTCGGGCGGTAGCGGCCCGAAGCGGTCGATCAGCTCCGCACCGAAGGCGTCGATCTCGCGCGCGTCGTTGAGGTCCGCCAGGCGGCGGTAGAGCGTCATCCTGAGCTGCAGGTCGGGAACATAGTGCTCCGGGATCATCACCGCCGTGCCGAGCGCGATCTGCGGCGACCACTGGCCGTCGGTCTCCGCCTCCTCGCCCTTCATCGTCGCCACGGCCTCTTCCAGCATCTGCTGGTAGAGTTCGAAGCCGACCTCCTTGACGTGGCCGGACTGTTCGTCGCCGAGAAGATTGCCGGCGCCGCGCTGGTCGAGGTCGTGCGAGGCAAGCTGGAAGCCGGCGCCGAGCGTGTCCAGCGACTGCAGCACCTTCAGCCGGCGGTCCGCGCCCTTGGTGGGCGTCTTGTTAGCCGGCAACGTCAGTAGCGCGTAGGCCCGCAGCTTGGATCGGCCGACGCGGCCGCGGATCTGGTAGAGCTGGGCAAGCCCGAACATGTCGGCGCGGTGGACGATCAACGTATTGGCCGAGGGAATGTCGAGGCCGGATTCGACGATCGTCGTCGACAGGAGCACGTCGTACTGGCCCTCGTAGAAGGCATTCATGATGTCATCGAGCTCGCCCGCCGGCATCTGGCCGTGCGCGACGGCCACCTTCAGCTCCGGCACCTGGCTATCGAGGAAGTCCTTCACCGAAGCGAGATCCGAGACGCGCGGGCAGACATAGAAGCTCTGCCCGCCGCGATAGCGCTCGCGCAGCAGGGTTTCCCGCACGATCATCGGGTCGAAGGGCGAAACGAAGGTCCGGACCGCCATGCGGTCGACCGGCGGCGTGGTGATGAGCGAGAGTTCACGCACCCCGGTCAGGGCGAGCTGCAGCGTGCGGGGGATCGGCGTCGCCGACAGCGTCAGGACGTGGACGTCCGACTTCAGCTCCTTCAGCCGCTCCTTGTGCTTGACGCCGAAATGCTGCTCTTCGTCGATGATCAGGAGGCCGAGATTCTTGAAGTTCACCGCCTTTCCGAGAAGCGCGTGGGTGCCGACCACGATGTCCACTGTGCCGTCCGTCAGCCCCTTCTTGGTGGCGGCAAGCTCCTTGGCGGTGACGAGGCGTGAGGCCTGGGCGACGTTCAGCGGCAGGCCGCGGAAGCGCTCGGCGAAGGTCTTGAAATGCTGGCGCGCAAGGAGGGTGGTCGGGACGACCACCGCGACCTGCAGCCCGTTCATCGCCGCGACGAAGGCGGCGCGGAGCGCGACCTCGGTCTTGCCGAAGCCGACATCGCCGCAGACGAGACGGTCCATCGGCCGGCCGAGCGAGAGATCGTCGGTGACCGCGTCGATGGCGTTCAGCTGGTCCTCGGTCTCCTCATAGGGGAAGCGGGCGGCGAACTCGTCCCACAGCCCTTCCGGCGGGACGAGCTTCGGCGCGCCGCGCATCTGGCGGGCGGCGGCGATCTTGATGAGCCCATCCGCCATGTCTAGGAGGCGCTTCTTCAGCTTGGCCTTGCGCGCCTGCCAGGCGCCGCCGCCGAGCTTGTCGAGCATCGCCTCGGAGCCCTCGCCGCCATAGCGCGACAGAAGCTCGATGTTCTCGACCGGCAGGAACAGCCGGTCGTCGCCCTGGTAGCGCAGCTCCAGGCAGTCGTGCGGCGCGCCGAGGGCCTCGATCGTCTTCAGCCCGACAAAGCGTCCGATGCCGTGGTCGACATGGACGACGATGTCGCCCTCGTTGAGGCCGGAGACCTCGGAGATGAAGTCCGAGCCGCGCTTCTTGCGCCGCCCGCGGCGCACGAGCCGGTCGCCGAGAATGTCCTGCTCGCCGACGACGGCGAGATCCGGCGTCTCGAAGCCCGCCTCGATGCCGAGGACCGCGGTGATGACGCGGTTCTTCGGCGCCTCGTTGACCTGCTTCAGGCTCTCGGCGATCTTAATCCCGCCGAGCCCGTGCTCCTCCATCACCTGGGAGAGCCGCTCGCGCGAGCCTTCGGTCCAGGCGGCGAGGACGACACGCTTGCCGCCTTCGCGCAGCCGGGCGATATGCGAGACCGCCGCCTCAAAGACGTTGGCATCGCTTGCCGCGCGCTCGGTCGAAAAGTTGCGCCCGCGCTGGATGTCGAGATTGACGACCTCGCGGCCGGAGGCGTCGGTCACGCCATAGGCGGAGAGGCGGACCGGGTCTGCAATCGCCAGCGCTGCCGCGAGGTCGTCCTGCGAGAGATAGAGCGCGTCCGGCTCGACCGGGTGGTAGGGAACGGCATCGGCCCCGCCCTCGCCCGCCGCGGCGCCCCGCCGGCGCGCGTCGTAGTGGTCGGCGATCGTCTTGCGGCGTTCCTCGACCGATTCCATCGTCAGATGGTCGAGAACGACCGGGAACCCGTCGCAATAGTCGAACAGCGTGTCGAGCCGCTCGTAAAACAGCGGCAGCCAGTGTTCCATCCCGGAGAAGCGCTTGCCCTCCGAAATCGACGCATAGAGCGCGTCGGAGCGCTGCGCCGCGCCGAAGCGCTTGATGTAGTTGGTCCGGAACCGGCTGATCGTCTCCTCCGAGAGGCTGACTTCCGAGACCGGCGCCAGCTCGAAGCGCTTCAGCTGCTTCGTCGTGCGCTGGCTCGCCGGATCGAAGGCGCGGATCGTCTCCAGCGTGTCGCCGAAGAAGTCGAGCCGCACCGGCTCCTCCTCGCCCGGCGCGAAGAGGTCGAGAATGCCGCCGCGGACCGCGAACTCGCCGCGCTCGCGCACCGTCGCGACCCGCTCGAACCCGCCGCGCTGCAGCGCCGTGACGATCTGCTCCATCGCGATCCGCCCGCCGGCGGAGGCCACGATCGACTCCTCGGCGAGGACGGTGGCCGGCGGCATCTTCTGCAGCATGGCATTGGCAGTCGTCAGGATCAGCGCGCGATGCGGATCCTTCCGCAGCGCCGACAGCGAGGCGAGCGCCGACAGCCGCCGCGCGGCGATCTCGCCGGACGGGCCGACGCGGTCATAGGGCAGGCAGTCCCAGCCGGGCAGCGTCAGGACCGGGAGATCCGGAGCGACGAAGCGCAGCGCGTCCTCCAGCTCGCCCATTCGGTTGCCGTCGCGCATGACGAAGACGACCGGCTTCTTCTTGCCGCGCAGCCGCGCGATGTCGGCGAGGAGGAAGGCGTCGTAGCCTTCGAGCACGCCGCCGATCTCGAGCCCGCCGCCGCGCTCCAGCGCCTTCTTCAGTCTGTCGGGAACGCTCACCGTTCAGGCTCCCCAGTCGCCGGTGTGGAAATCGCGGATGCGGCGGAAGACGCCCGTGTCGTAGTTCTCCGGCACCGTTTCCTCGCCGGTCATCCAGCGGAAGAGATCGCGGTCGGGCACTTCCATCAACAGCTCGTAATCGGTGAGCTCGGCGTCGGTAAGCGTCGCGATCTCGGAATCGGCGAAGCGTCCGAGCACCAGGTCCATCTCGCGGATGCCCCGGTGCCAGGAATGGTAGAGCGCCTTGCGGCGGCGGACGTCGAGATCGCTCGAAGAGCGCTGCATGCCGGTCATGTCATACCTGTGGTGTGAATTCCGCCTCTATATAGGGATGGTTTTCGCCTGTCAGCCTTGCCATTGCGCCGCCGGATCGCCAAACCTCGCGCACCATGCGCCCGTCGATCCTCGATCCTCTCTTTGCCGCCGTCACCACGCTGGAAGGCGTGGGACCGAAGGTCGCGGGACTGTTCCAGACGCTCCTGGTGCGGCCCGGCGAGACGGTGCGGGTGCGCGACCTGTTGTTCCACCTGCCGACCGGGCTGATCGACCGGAGGAAGCGCGCCGAGATCGCCACGGCTCCGGAGGGGTCGATCGTCACGCTGACGGTGCGGATCGACCGGCATCAGGCGCCCGGGAGGGCTCAGCGCTCGGCGCCCTATCGCGTCTTCGCGCAGGACGAGACCGGCGAGATCGCACTGACCTATTTCCGGGCGCAATCCGGCTGGATGGAAAAGCTCCTGCCGGTGGGCGAGACGATGATCGTCTCCGGCAAGGTCGAATGGTTCAATGGCCGCCCGTCCATGGTGCACCCGGACTTCGTCGCGCCGCTCGCCGAGGCTGAGACGCTGAGCCTCGTCGAGCCGATCTACCCCATGACGGCGGGGCTCTCGGGCAAGGTCCTGCGCAAGGCGATCGCCCAGGCGCTCAAACGGCTTCCGACCCTCGGCGAATGGATCGAACCCGGCGTCGCCGCCCGCCAGAGCTTCTCGTCTTTGACGGAGTCCTTGAAGCGCCTGCACGATCCTGCCGACGCCGTCGACCTCGACCCGGAGGGCGCGGCGATGCGGCGGCTGGCCTATGACGAGTTCCTGGCGAGCCAGCTGGCCCTCGCCCTCTCGCGTCAGAACATGCGCGCCGTGCGCGGCCGGGTGATGCGCGGCACCGGTGGCTTTTCGAACAAGCTGCGCGCCGCCCTGCCCTTCAGGTTGACGGAGGCGCAGGAGACCGCGATTGCCGAGATCGCCGCGGACATGGCGGCCGAGGACCGCATGCTGCGCCTCCTCCAGGGCGACGTCGGTGCCGGCAAGACGGTGGTCGCGCTGATGGCGATGGCGATCGCCGCCGAATCCGGCGCACAGTCCGCTCTCCTCGCCCCGACCGAGATCCTCGCCCGCCAGCACTATGACGGCCTGTCGAAGCTCTGCGATGCCGCAGGTCTCTCGATCACGCTCCTCACCGGCCGCGACACCGGCCGGGTCCGTACCGAAAAGCTCGCCGCGCTTGCCGAGGGACGGACCGACATCATCATCGGCACCCATGCGCTCTTCCAGGAGGGCGTCGAATATCGCGACCTCGGCCTCGTCATCGTCGACGAGCAGCATCGCTTCGGTGTCCACCAGCGCCTGAGCCTGACGAGGAAGGGCCGGGCAAGCGACCTCCTGGTGATGACGGCGACGCCGATCCCGCGGACGCTCGTCCTCTCCGCCTTCGGCGACATGGACGTCTCGCGACTTTCGGGCAAGCCAGCCGGCCGCAAGCCGATCACCACCGTCGCCGTGCCGATGGAGCGGCTGGGCGCGATCGTCGAGCGGGCTGGCCAGGCGATCGCGGCCGGCGACCGCATCTACTGGGTCTGCCCGCTGGTGGAGGAGTCGGAAAAGAGCGACCTGATGGCCGCCGAGGAGCGCTGCCGGCAGCTGCGCGAGGTCTTCGGCGATGCCGTCGGCCTCGTCCACGGCCGGATGAGCGGCGAGGAGAAGGACGCCGCCATGGCCGACTTCAAGGCCGGCCGCACGAGGCTCGTCGTCGCCACGACGGTCATCGAGGTCGGCGTCGACGTGCCGGACGCCTCGATCATCGTGATCGAGCACGCCGAGCGCTTCGGCCTGTCGCAGCTTCACCAGTTGCGCGGCCGGGTCGGGCGCGGCGAGAAAGCCTCTTCCTGCGTCCTCCTCTACCGCGCGCCGCTCGGCGAGACCGCGGCCGCCCGACTCGCCGTCATGCGCGAGACCGAGGACGGTTTCCGTATCGCCGAGGAGGATCTGAAGCTCAGGGGCGAAGGCGATCTCCTCGGCACGCAGCAATCCGGCATGCCCTTCTTCCGCATCGCGAAGATGGAGCACCATATGGACCTGATGGAGATCGCCCGCGACGACGCGCGCCTTGTGCTGGCGAAGGACCCGGAACTGAAGAGCGAGCGAGGCGAAGCGCTGCGGGCGCTTTTGTACCTGTTCGGCAAGGACGAGGCCGTGCGGCTGCTCAGGTCCGGTTGATGACGCAGGCTAAGGCCTGACGGTGCTCTTGCGGTCACCCACCGCATGCTCATTCCCCTTCCCGGGAAATTCGCGATCTGACGGTGACGATGTCGGAGGCAGCAGGCGTTTCCGCTGGCTTCGACCAAGACCTGGAGAAGATGGTGGGCGCGACAGGGATCGAACCTGTGACCCCTTCGGTGTGAACGAAGTGCTCTCCCGCTGAGCTACGCGCCCGACCGACCCGGACCGAAGGCCCTGGCGAGACGGAGCGATATAGGCCTGCCACGCGCCATCCGTCAACACGTCGATTGACGTTCGTATCCTGCGGCACGCCTGCGCACGTTGCGGGGCTCGATCCAGGCGGAGATGCCGGGAAGGTCCTCGCCCGCTGCCGTCTCCTCCCCGCGAGATTCTCAGTCGGATGCGCGCGAATCGCTGCTCGGCAGGGCGGGCCGGTAAACCCGGTTCGAGCCGCGGCGGGCCGCGATCAGCGAGGAAGCAAGATCCGCATCCAGGAGATCGTAGTCCGCGATGATGCGATCGGCTCTCCTGCGGGCTTCGGCGTCCGGCGCATAGCCGAAGTCGACGAGGATCGAGGCGATGCCCGCTGCGCTCGCCGCATCGATGTCGGCGGCCGTATCGCCGATCATGACCGCAGCGCCCACTGTGCCCCCTGCCCGCGCCAGCGTCTCGGTGACGTGCGATGGATGTGGCTTGCGGAAGGGAACGGTATCGGGGCCGCAGACCGCGGAAAAGCGTGCACGGAGCCGGAGTTCGCCGAGCAATTGGTTGGCAAGGGTCTCAAGCTTGTTGGTGCAGACGGCCAGGATGAATCCCGCGTCTGCGAGGCGATCCATCGCACGCTCGACCCCGGCAAACGGGCGCGAGGCGACCGCGATATTCGCCGCATAGTAATCCAGGAACCGCGCGACCTGCTCTTCCATCTCGGACCCGGAAATGTCGCGCCCGTTTCGGCGATAGGCCTCCGTCAGCATGACGCGCGCTCCATGGCCGGCATGCGGCCGCACGAGACCGAGACTGACGGGAGAGAGCCCGGCGGCAAGGAGGCAATGGTCGAGACTCGCCGACAGATCCGGCGCGGTGTCCACCAGTGTCCCGTCGAGATCGAAGACGGCCACGGGAGCCGGCTTCTCCGTTTCGCTCGTATTCATCGCGCGCCAATCATCCGTTGTGCCGGCGACAATGGCAGAGCGCCGCAGAGCGCGAAAGTGCGCCGCACCCTGCGGGCGCTTGCCACTGCTCGGATCATCCGGTCCTCAGAAGACGAAGTCCCCGGCGTCGAGGGTCGATGGCGCGATGCCGCCGAGGACGAGGGAATCGCCGTTTCCGAGATCGATCACCGCATCGCCGGCAGCATCCTGACTGATGACAAGGGAGCGGAAGCTCGTGAAACCGCTGGCGCTGAGGTCGAGACGGTCGATGCCGTGCTCGAAGCCGTAGACGGTGTCGCTGCCGTTGTCGGCGGTCGTGTGATAGGTGTCGGCGGCACCGTCCCCCGCTCCGAGATAGATCAGGTCGTTGCCGGAGCCGGCATAGACGTCGTCGGCGCCGTCGGAGGCCGCGATCGTGTCACTGCCCGCCGCACCGTACAGAGTGTCGGCGCCGCTGCCCGCGGCGATGGCATCGTCGCCGCTGCCGCCGCCGACCTCGTCATTTCCCGATCCGGCAGCAATCGTGTCGTTTCCGCTCCCGCCATAGATCTTGTCGGTGTCGGTCCCGCCATAGACGAGGTCGTTGTCGGCACCGCCGAAGGCCCGGTCGTTGCCGGCCGATCCGTAGATCGTGTCCGAGCCCACTCCGCCGCCGATCGCGTCGGCCTCGTCCCCGCCGGCATAGGCATCGTTCCCCGCGCCGCCATAAAGTGCATCGTTTCCGGCGCCACCAGCGCCGACATCGTCGCCATTGCCGCCGAAAACGAGATCGTCGCCGCCGCCTCCATAGGCGGAATCGTCGCCATCGCCGGAGAAGATGGTGTCGCTTCCCTCTCCGCCCGCCAGCGCGTCGGCGCCGGCCCCGCCGGTCAGCACGTCGTTTCCGGCAAACCCCTCGATGTGATCGTTGCCGTTGCGCCCCGAGATCTGGTCGTTTTGCAATTGGCCGAGATAGAACGCGCCGACATTTTCGCGTCCAGGCGTCACGTCCTGGACGAGGCCGTCGCTGGCATCGAAGATCATGACGGAATCCGGCGTCATCTGCCCCGAGAAGCTCGATTCATCGAGACGAGCGATCGCCTCGAAGGCCAGGGTGCTCTGGCTGTGGGCGTAGGCGTCGTAGGGGTGCAGGCCATCGTAATTCCCGGCCATATATTCGGGGGTCGCAAGAACGAGATTGTCGAGGCTCGACGGGCTGTCGCCATAGCCTTCGATCAGCCGGTAGACCGGATCGTTCTCGAAGCCGAAATTGAGGATGCCGCTGGCCTCGGAAATGTTGGGCGAGGCGAAGGCGACGAAGGTCGCGTCCGCGAACCGGCCGCCATAACTGCCGGCGGCAATGTCGGCCATCTGATTGGTCGCGCCACCGCCGAGGCTGGCGCCGGTAAAGGAGAAACTCGCGCCGGCCGGGACCACCGCCGCCAGCGCCCCGAGCAGCGGATCGAAATTGTCGATGTAGTCGCCGGTCGCAAGCTGCGGGAAAAAGTAGGGATCGACCGAGTCGTCCGTGCCCCGGAAGGAGATGATGAAGGAATCGCCCTGCTGCAGGACGATCGCGCTGGCGCCGTCGTTGGTGAAATACGGGCCGTCCCGGTATGCCTGATCGACCCCGAGCGTTTCCGGCATGACGACGCTCCAGCCCTCCGGAATGGCACCGCCCGCGAACGAGGCGATCGCAGCGCGGCCGAGCAACTCGACCTGGGGAAGCGAAACGGGAAATCCTGAAACGATCGACATCTTCTTCTCTTTTGTCCGAGCTCTTCGGGTGACTTTAGTTCGGCGACAACGCAACAGCGCAGAGACGGTTGCGGATTCGGCCACCGCAGGATGAAGATAACGTACTTAAAACACAGATGTTTTTCCCATCTGACACCCGAATCGCTATGCGCACGCTTCGCGGTTAAGCCCGGACAAGCTCAGAATTCTATGAAAGGAGAGTTCAATCTGACGCGGAGTTGTTTCAGAGCACAGCTGCTCCAGCCAATATAGTTCCCACCGCAAACAGTAGAACTGATAGCGTAAAAAGTGAGAGACCAATTATAGCCCACTTTTTTCCGCTCGGCTGCTCCTCGAAATGCGCTTCATTCGCATATCTATGCTGGGCAAACCAAGCAACTGGAAAGACAAGACCGGCGATGAAGGTACCAGTCGCATAGACGAGAGCCGCATAGAAAAGCGTGCTTGAGTCGGTGGCCGTAGCCACCTCGCTATCAAGACGATCACCGAGAAAGGCGACGATCGATACCCCGGCACCTGCATTGATCAGAACCGCTGTACGGATGCCTTCGAGGCAGAACTGCACCGCCCAATTTACATTCTGAAATTTCCAGTCGGTGCTCGTCATCGTGCATCTCCGGCTCTCTCATCGAAAAGAACAAGAGTTCCGCGGCGGCTGTCAATCGTAGCCCATGCACATGAGAGAAAGCGGGAATGGAGGCCTCGGCCGGAATCGAACCGGCGTGCAAGGATTTGCAGTCCTCTGCGTAACCACTCCGCCACGAGGCCCCGTGGGCGCTGTACCTACTGATTCCGCGTGGGTTCTGCAAGGGCCGCGGCGAGGCTTCCCTCAGTTCCGTACGCCGTGGCGGGTGTGGACGCCGCAGACACTTCGCGCCGTCTTCGGCGAGAGGGCGTCGGCCGCTTCGGCGCGGCTTGTCGCGCTTGCGCGTCGCGGGTGGCGCGACTATGGAAGCTCTGCCGAGAAAGGCCCTTTGACGCGACGAATGACAGGATTTCCGCGATGGATTTCGAAGCCGCCCGGATCAAGATGGTCGACAATCAGATCCGCACGACGGACGTGACGAGCCATGCGATCCTTCGGGCCTTTCTTCAGGTTCCTCGCGAGGAGTTCGTTCCCGCCTCGCGCAAGCCGCTCGCCTATATCGACGAGGACGTGCCGCTGGGCGATGGCCGCTACGTGATGGAGCCGTCACCCTTCGCCAAGCTTCTGCAACTGGTCGGCGTTCGCCCCGACGACGTCGTTCTCGATGTTGGCTGCGGAACCGGCTATTCGGCGGCGATCCTGTCGCATCTGGCAAGTTCGGTCGTCGCCCTGGAGGAGGATGCCGATCTCGCCTCCGCTGCCAGCGAGACCCTTGCGCGGCTCGAATATGTCACCTGCGCTGTGGTCGAGGGCCCGCTCAAGGAAGGCTATCCGTCGGAAGCGCCCTATGACGTCATCGTTTTCGAAGGCGCGGTTGAGGACCTGCCCACCACCTTCTTCGACCAGCTGCGCGAAGGCGGCCGGATGGTCGTCGTCGAGGGAGTCGGCAACGCCGCCGAAGCGCGGCTCTACGTCAAGGACGACGAGGGCGTCGTCTCGCAGCGCTTCGGCTTCAACTGCAGCATCAAGCCGCTGCCCGGATTTGCGCGGAAACAGACGTTCGTTTTCTGATCGGTTCGGCGTTGCAGAATTGCCCCGCCGGCGAGGAAAATGCCGCGAATCTCGTCCGACGCTTGATCTTCCTTAATCCGACCTGATCAAGGGTGCATGTTAAACACCGGTCCGCGCGTCCGCCCAGCGGGGCGTGGATCGAGAGTCACGTCGGCTGGAGTATCCGTGTTGCTGAAGAACCTCTCGATCGCCGCGCTGCTGACGGCGACCACGCTGCTGTCGAGCGCGACGCTTTCCCAGGCAGAGAGTTTGGCGGGAGCGCTCGCCAAGGCCTATCAGAACAGCCAGAGCCTGAACGCCGCCCGTGCACAGCTCCGGGCGACGGACGAGACCGTGACGCAGGCACGAGCCGGGCTGCGGCCGACCGTGAACGGCGTCGGCAGCCTGCAATCGGTCCGCAGCAGCACCACCTATGGCGATCGGATTTCGGACGGGACGGCACGCAGCAATTCGGCCGGCATCGGCATCGTCATCAGCCAGACGCTGTTCGACGGCTTCCAGACGCCGAACAGCGTCGAGTCCGCGAAGGCGCAAGTGCGCGCCGCCCAGCACAATCTCGCCAACACCGAGGAGAACACGCTCCTCGACGCCGCCACCGCCTATATGAACGTCCTGCGCGACCGTCAGATCGCGGCGCTGCGCCGCCAGAACCTCGGCTTCCTCAGTGAGCAGGTTCGGGCCGCGCGCGCCCGCTTCGAGGTCGGCGAGGGAACGCGCACCGATGTCGCACAGGCCGAGTCGCAGCAGGCTCTGGCAACGGCGCTGCTCAACAGCGCCCTGTCGCAGGTCGCCTCCAGCGAGGCCAGCTATTTCGAGGTCATCGGCGACGCGCCGACCGATCTCGCGCCCGGCAAGGTCCCGGGCCGCGTCGTTCCGAACTCCATCGCCAGCGCCTTTTCGATTTCGCAGCGCGAACATCCGGCTATCCTCGCCGGCCTCGCTTCGGTCGACGCCGCGGCCTTTCAGGTCAAGGTCGCGGAAGGTCGGTTCCTGCCCAAGGTGACCGTCAGCGGGCGCGTGGACGACAATTATTCGACCAGCAGCAGCGATGGCGGCAATCTGCCCGGCGTTTCGACCAACCCGCTCATTCCGAACGTCTCGACCCAGAACGAGATCTCGGCGACGGTCGGGGCCCAGCTGACGATCCCGATCTACCAGGGCGGCCAGGCATCGTCCCTGGTGCGCCAGTACAAGGAGACGCTCGGCCAGCGCCGCATCGAGGTCGATCAGGTCCGCGACCAGGTCCGTGCTGCGGTGGCGACGGCGTGGGCCCAGCTGCAGGCGGCGCGCGCCAACATCACCGGCTATCAGGCGCAGGTCCAGGCTGCCCGGCTGGCGCTGAACGGCGTGATCGAGGAACGCAATGTCGGCCAGCGCACGACGCTCGACGTCCTCAACGCGCAGGCCGACGTGATCTCGGCGCAGATCCTGCTCGTGGGTTCGCAGCGCGACGAGGTGGTGGCGGGCTATTCGCTGCTCTCGGCGATCGGGCGCCTGTCGGCGGGCCGGCTCCGTCTGGCCGGCAAGACCTACGACCCGGACGACCACTACATCCAGGTCGAGGACAAGTGGTACGGCCTGCGCACACCCGACGGCCGCTGATCGACCGCCTCTTCCCTGTCAGGCTGCCGAATCCCGTTCGAATGTGCGTGGCTTCCGTGATCGAGCCCGTCGCGGTCGCGCGTCTTTGCGCATGGCGGACGGGGCCGGCTTCAAGGAAGTTGGTGAAAGGCGGATTTTAACCGTTTGCGGGATTCACCGCGCGTCCGGTTCGACTTAGGCTTCACGCATGATTCGCGCGATAGGGCTGTCCTGTCGCGTAACATGCGGGGGGCTCCTTATGAGCAATGCGCTGCCGGCCCGGGAACAGTCTATGGACGAGATCCTGGCCTCGATCCGGCGGATCATCGAGAGTGACGATGAAAGGGCGAAGCGTTCGTCCGCCGCGCTCGCTCGGGAAAATTCCGATCCTTCTGCACATGCGCACAAGACGGAGATGACGGGCTCGCCGGTCCGCTCCGAATCGAGCCTCGTGCCTTTGCAGCCGAAGGCAGAGGAGAAGCCGGCTGCGCGGCAGGCGTCGGTGACGCCTCTTCCAATTCCAGGACCCCGCCCGGTCGAAGCTTCGCAGCCGCTGCCATCGATGCCTGCCCAGCCGTCGGCAGTCCCTCGAACTGCGCCCGAGACGAGTTCGGCAATGACGGGTGACCGGCTGGGTTCCGGCGCGGTCCAGGAAGAGGCGAAGGCAGAGACGCTCCCGACTGCGTACGAGGATCGCGGCTTAAGTGATGATCTGTCGGTGGCGCGCTCGCGTGCCGCCTCGCTGGCGGATGCGAGCGAACGCCGTCGTGGGGACCTCGTGACCGAATTGCGGCCGGCGAACGCCATGACGGCGCCCCGGCCGGTGGAAGACTCGCCGCAGGTAGGCGCACCGCGTCCCGGTAAGGCCGAGATGCCGCAATGGCCCGAGGCAGTCGTCGCGAACGACCGTGCCGCTCCCGACGCGGCCGAGGCGGATGCCTTTCTCGGCGAGTTCGACGAGCAGGATTTTGCCCGCGAGCTTCTCGACAAGGTCGGCCTGATCGAGCCGGCATCTCCCAGCGCAGCATCTGCGCCGGAGCACGGTGCGGGTTCGGTCGGTGAGTCGCGCCCCGACGCGGGCGCAGCGGCGGCGACGTTGGACGGCGATCCGGCGGATGGGCCGATGCGTGTCGCCCACGCGCTGATCTCCCAGGAAGCCGGAGAGCGCGTCGCAGCCTCCTTCTCCAGCCTGGCGTCGGCGATCCAGCAAGAGCATCTGCGCGATGTGGACGGCGTCGTGCGCGAGATGCTGCGGCCGATGCTGCAGGAATGGCTCGACGACAACCTTCCCAAGCTGGTCGAGCGTCTTGTGCGCGAGGAAATCGAGCGCGTCGCGCGCGGGGGCCGCTGAGCGGGCCGCCCTTCGGGATTCGAGAGGACCTCGTCAGAACGGGCCGCCGGCATATGCGGCAGAGGTTGCTAAGGCACTCTGTGCTCGGGTGGCGATGTATCGAGAATCGCCGCCGGATCACGCGGATCCTACGCCCTCAATGGGGCGCAAAGGTCTCGCGGAACGTGGCCAGGGCGCTGTCCGCGTCGGAACTTGCGAAGGCCTCTAGACCGACCGGTCCATCGTAGCCCATCGCTTCGAGGGCACGAGCGATACCGGCATAGGCTATCTCGCCCGTCCTCGGTTCGCATCGTCCGGGAACGTCCGCGATCTGGATCTCGCCGATCCATGGCAGGGCCTTCCGGCAGAGTTCGATGAGATTCCCCTCGCCGATCTGGGCATGATAGAGATCGAGATTGAGCCTCAGACCGGGCCGGTTCACCACCGAGACCAGCGTCAGCGTGTCTTCGGCGCGGGCGAAAGGCACGCCCGGATGGTCGACGCCCGTGTTGAGGTTTTCCAGCGTGAAGGTCACGCCCTTCTCCTCGGCGAGATCGGCGATCCGCTCCAGCGTATCTCGCGCCTTCAGCCACATCGGCCCGGTGACGACGTGGCAGGGCGTCACCGGCAGACCGCCCTCCCCGAGCCCGGTGCCGTGGAGGTTCAAGCGTGCAACGCCGATGCGAAGCCCGACCTCCGCCGTCTGTCGCGCCGTCCTCAGAAGCTCTTCCGCCCCTTCGTCGTCCGCAAGGCGGCCGGACAAATAGCCGTTCATGATCGAAAAGGTCGCATCGGATCTTTCCAGCATTGCAAGATCGTGGTCCGGCCAGTTCCACAATCCCACCTGGAAGCCGAGCTCGGTCAGACGCTTCACGCGCCATTCCATCGACTTCTCGCGCCAGAGCATCTCGGCACAGGCGGCAAGGGTGAAGGCCATGGCTCAGGCCTCCGCCATCACCTGTGCCAGTTCCACCGGCCGTCCCTCCCGCAGCGACAGGTTGGCGGCCTCCGCCAGCGCCAGCGCGTTGACGCCGTCCTCGGCGCTCGCCGGCACGGGCTTGCCGTCCACGACTGCATCGACGAAGGCCGACCACTCGATCTGATAGGCCCGCATGTAGCGCTCGAGGAAGAAGAAGAGGGGCTTGGCCGAGGAGACGCCGGCTGCGGTCGACTTGACCAGCGTGTTCTCGATCTCGTTCCGTGCCTCCAGCATCCCGTCGGAGCCGAGCAGTTCGACGCGCTGATCGTAGCCGAAGGCGGCGCGGCGGGAGTTGCGGATCGTAGCCAGCCGCCCGTCGGCATAGGTGAGGACGACGACGGCGGTGTCGACGTCTCCGGCCTCGCCGATCGCCGGGTCGACGAGACAGGATCCGTGCGCCATGACGGTCTTGGGCATCCCGAACAGGAAGGCGCACATGTCGAAGTCGTGGATCATCATGTCGCGGTAGAGCCCGCCGGAGACCTTGATGTAGGCGACCGGCGGCGGGGCGGGATCGTAGGAGGTGACAGCGAGCATCTCGCCCGTGCCGACCTCCCCTGCGTCGAGCGCCGCCTTGAGCCCCGCGAAATTGGGATCGAACCGGCGGTTGAAGCCGATCATCACCGGCCTCGATGACGCGGCTGCGATCTCGCGCACCTTGAGCGCGCGCTCCAGCGACAGGTCGATCGGCTTCTCGCAGAAGATCGCCTTCTTCGCCGCAACGCCCTTCTCGATGAGGTCGGCATGGGTGTTGGTCGAGGACGCGATCAGGATCGCGTCGATCGAGGGGTCGGCGAGGATCTCCTCCGGCGAGCGGACGGCGATGCCGTGCACCTCGGCAAGCCTTTCCGCGGCCTCGGCCATCACGTCGGTGACCGCAACGAGGTCGGAGCGCGGGTCTGCCTTGATCGAGGCGGCGTGGACCTTGCCGATGCGGCCGGCGCCGAAGAGTGCGACTTTCATGCGGATGTTCCTCCCTGTCCGGCGGCCCGGACAATCGTCGAATGTCAGAGATGGACGCGTTGCTCATCCCGGGCCGACGCGTCGATGGCGTGGATGACGGCTTCGAAGGCGAGCCCTGCGGTGAAATCGGGATACGCCGCGCCGCCGCAAGCGATCGCATTCAGGAAGCCGGCGACCTCGATCGTCTTCAAATCACCGAAACCCAGCTGGTGGCCGGGTGCCGGGCAGAACGCGCCATAGGGCGGATGCTGCGGGCCAGTCAGGATGGTGCGAAAGCCTTGTCTTGCCTGATCGCCCTCGTTGACGAAGAGCTGCAGCTCGTTCATCCGCTCCTGCGCGAACGCGATCATCCCCTTGGTGCCGTGCACCTCGAAGTCGAGCTTGTTCTTGCGCCCCCAGGCCGAGCGGGACGTGGCGAGGACACCCTGCGCACCGGTCCTGAACCGCAAGATAGCCGAGGCGGCGTCCTCGTTTTCGACCTTCGCCCGTCCGCTGCCGTCGGCAAGCGGCCGGTCCGCATGGATGATCTGTGTGTCGGCGACGAGGCTCTCGACCGGTCCCATGAGGCCGATCGCCATCGAGACGAGATGACAGCCGAGATCGCCAAGTGTGCCGAGCCCGGCTTCGCTCCGCTTCGCCCGCCATGTCCAGGCGAGATCGGGATCGGCCTGATAGTCCTCGTCGACCACCCCGCGGAAATGCACCGGCCGGCCGATGGCACCCGCCTCGATCAGGCGGCTTGCATGGGCGAAGGCGGGATTGTGGATGTAGTTGTAGCCGACGATGGTGCGCACGCCTGCCTCGCGTGCGGCCGCCTCCATCTCGCGGGCGTCGGCGAGGCTGAGCGCCATCGGCTTTTCGCAATGGACATGCTTGCCCGCGGCGATCGCCGCCATCGCCATCTCCCTGTGAAGCGCGTTCGGCGTGGTGATGGAGACAATGTCGACATCGGCGCTTTCCACGAGCTCGCGCCAGTCTTCGGTCCAGCCGGCGAAGCCGAACTGGCGGGCCATCGCCTCCGCCCTGTCGCGCGGCGTATCGCAGAGACAGGCGAGATGGACCTCGGGAAGATCGCCGAAGACGGCGCCGGCGGCGCGATAGGCCAGCGCGTGCGCCTTGCCCATGAAGCCGGTGCCGATGAGGCCGAGACCGATCGACATATCCTCTCCTTAACCTCCCGACATGGAATATATATTCCATCTTCGGGATGCGCCTGTATGATGCTCGTGTCAAGATCGGAGAGTGGAATGGCGGTGAGCGAGACGACATCTGCGCCGGCGAGCGTGAGCGAACTCATGGAGCGGCTCGACACTATCGCCGCATCGCTGCCAAAACGGCTCGGCCAGTGCGCCGACTTCCTGCGCCACAACATTCATCTCGTCGCGGTCTCGACTGTTGCCGATCTTTCGGCCGGCGCGGGCGTCCAGCCCTCGGCCTTCATGCGCTTCTGCCAGGCGCTCGGTTTTTCGGGCTTCTCCGAGATGCAGGCGCTGTTTCGCGCCGAATACGCCCAGTTGCGCCCGGATTATGCCGAGCGCCTGTCGCAGCTGCGCGAGCGCGGAGCACAAGGGCCCGGCGGTCTTGCCGCGGACTTCGTCGAGGCCGGGCACAAGTCTCTGATCTCCCTGATGAACTCGTTGGATGAGGAACGGCTTGGCGAGGCCTGCGAATTGCTCGCGGCGGCCGGCACGATCCATCTGGTCGGCCTGCGTCGGGCCTTCGCCATCGTCAGCTACATGGGCTACATGCTCGACAAGATGCAGGTGCCGACGGTGATCCACCGGACCTCCGGTCAGATCGAGAGCGATCACGCGATTCGGCCGGGCGACTGCCTCTTTGCCGTCAGCTTCGCCCCCTTCTCCCAGGAAACGCTGCAGCTCGCCGCACGGACCGCCGACCGCGGCATCCCGGTCGTCGCGCTGAGCGACACGGCGGACTGCCCGCTGCGCGATACGGCCAGGGTTCTTCTGATCGCCCGCGAAGTCGATGTCGGCGCCTTCCGCGCGCCGATCGCGGCGATGACCCTCGCGACCTCGTTGACGGTCGCGGTCGGCGGCAGACGGAAGGACGGCGATTGACATTCCGCGTCGACAGGTCAAAAATGGAATAAATCTTCCAAATGATCGCCGGGAGGGCGGCATGGAGGAGCCAAGGGTTCGGCCGTCGCGGGTTTGCCGGCCGTTCGGACGATCCATTTCGACAGCGGGAGGAACATCGCAATGAGAATTCTGAAGACGCTTGCCGGCGCCGCCATGGCGCTCGCCATTGCCGGGCCGGCCTTTGCCCAGCAGATCATCGTCGTCACCCACGGACAGGCGAACGATCCGTTCTGGTCGGTGGTCAAGAACGGCGTCGAAGAGGCGGCCAAGAACACTGGCGCCGATGTCGACTACCGGGCGCCTGAGACCTTCGACATGGTGCAGATGAGCCAGCTTATCGACGCCGCCGTCAATCAGGAGCCGGACGGCCTGGTGGTCTCGATCCCCGACGCGGACGCTCTCGGCCCCTCGATAGAACGCGCCGTGAAGGCCGGAATCCCGGTGATCTCGATGAATTCCGGCTCGGACGTGTCGAAGAAGCTCGGCGCGCTCCTCCATGTCGGCCAGGACGAGTTCACCGCCGGCAAGGCGGCGGGCGAGAAGCTGAAGGAGATGGGCGGCAAGACGGCGCTATGCGTCAATCAGGAAGTGGGCAATGTCTCGCTCGACCAGCGCTGCGCCGGCTTCAAGGAAGGCTTCGGCGGCAATGTCGAGGTGCTGCCGACCGGAAACGATCCGACCGAGGTGAAGTCGAAGGTGCAGGCGGCGCTTGAGTCCAATCAGGACGTCGACACCATTCTCGGCCTCGGCGCCGCCACCGTCGGCGAGCCGGCCGTTCAGGCGGTCGAGGCCGTCGGACGTGGCGGCAAGGTGAACGTCGCCAGCTTCGACCTGTCCTCCGGCTTCCTCAAGGACGTCGCCGCCGGCAAGGCGGCCTTCGCCATCGACCAGCAGCAGTTCCTGCAGGGCTATCTGCCGGTCGTGTTCCTGGCGCTCGATGCCAAGTATGGCCTCGTCCCCGGCGGCAACGTGCCCTCCGGCCCGAACCTGATCACCAAGGACAAGGCCGAGCAGGTCGTCGATCTGTCGGCCAAGGGTATTCGCTGACCAGGGCGCGGCTCTGTCCGTAGCAATCCCTCGGAGGCCGCGGCGCAACAGTCGCGGTGCGGCCTTCGAGCATCGAGCGACGCCTCGCCGCTTCGTGACGGTGCTCGACCCTTCGCTTTACTCATCATCTTCGAATTACCGCGGGCTTCGACCCGAAAGCCGCGGGGCGCCTTTGTGAAGGCCTGCAGAGGAGACACGCCATGGCCGACGTCTCGCAGACCGTTCAGGACGAACGGCTGAAGCGCGAGGGCTTCGCGACCAAGCTGATGAAGCGGCCGGAACTCGGCGCGCTCGCCGGGGTGGTCGCGGTAACCCTCTTCTTTTTCTTCACCGCCTCCGACACGATGTTCACGCTCTCCGGCGTGATGAACTTCATGACCCCCGCGGCGCAGCTGGGCATCCTCGCCATCGGTGCCGCCATGCTGATGATCGGCGGTGAATTCGACCTGTCCATCGGCTCGATGGTCGCCTTTTCCGGCCTCGTCTTCGGCGCCTTCGTGGTCACCTTCGGCTTGCCGCTCGTTGTCGCGATCCCCGCGACCTTCGCCATCGCCGCGGCGCTCGGCATGTTGAACGGGACGATCGTCCTCAAGACCGGCCTACCGTCCTTCATCGTAACGCTCGCCTTCCTGTTCATCCTGCGCGGCGCCTCGCTGGTCGGGCTGAAGATCGCCACCGGTGGCTCCACCCAGCTGCGCGGCGTGCGCGATGCGGTCGAAGGCGACTGGCTGGCGCCGATCTTTTCGGGCGACGCCTTCACCGACCTGTTCGCCTGGCTTGCGAAGCAGGGCCTGATCGACCGGTTTTCCAGCGGCCTGCCGAAGGTGCCGGGCGTACCCGTCGAAATCCTCTGGTTCGCCGCCTTCGCCCTCGTGGCAACCTACGTTCTCCTGCGTACGCCCCAGGGCAACTGGATCTTCGCCTCCGGCGGCGACGAGAATGCCGCATCGAATTCGGGCGTGCCTGTGCGCAAGGTCAAGATCTCGCTCTTCGTCCTGACCGCCTGCTGCGCCACCCTCGTCGCCATCATCACCGTGATCGATGCCGGATCGACCGATGCGAGGCGCGGCTTCATGAAGGAATTCGAGGCGATCATCGCCGCCGTCATCGGCGGCTGCCTCCTCACCGGCGGCTATGGCTCGGCGATCGGGGCCTTCTTCGGCGCCATCATCTTCGGCATGGTGACGATCGGCCTCAGCTACACCAATTTCGACCAGGACTGGTTCCAGGTGTTCCTCGGCGCCATGCTGCTCGCCGCCGTCCTCTTCAACAACTACATCCGCAAGCGGGTGACGGGGGAGCGCTGAGATGTCGAAGCCCATCGTCCACATGGAAAACATCGAGAAGCACTTCGGCAACATCATCGCTCTCGCCGGCGTCAGCTTCGACGTCGTCGCCGGCGAATGCCATTGCCTGCTCGGCGACAACGGCGCCGGCAAGTCGACCTTCATCAAGACCATGTCCGGCGTTCACAAGCCGACCAAGGGCGCGATCTTCTTCGACGGCAAACCAATGTCCTTCGACAGCCCGCGCGATGCCATGGAGGCCGGGATCGCCACGGTCTTCCAGGATCTCGCGATGATCCCGCTGATGTCGGTGACCCGCAATTTCTTCATGGGGCGGGAACCGACCAAAGGCAGATGGCTGTTCAAGCGCATGGACATCGACAAGGCGAACTCGGCCACCATGGAAGCGATGCGCGAGATGGGGATCAAGTTGCGCTCGCCGGACCAGGCGGTCGGGACCCTATCGGGCGGCGAGCGCCAGACCGTCGCGATCGCCCGCGCCGTCTATTTCGGCGCCAAGGTGCTGATCCTGGACGAGCCGACCTCGGCGCTCGGCGTCCGCCAGACCGCGAACGTGCTCGCGACCATCGACCGGGTGCGCAAGCAGGGCGTCGGCATCGTCTTCATCACTCATAATGTGCGGCACGCGCTTGCCGTCGGCGACCGCTTCACCGTGCTGAACCGCGGCAAGACCCTGGGAACGGCGAAGCGCGGCGACATCACCGGCAACGAACTGCAGGACCTGATGGCCGGCGGCCAGGAGATGGCCTCGCTCGAAGGCTCGCTCGGCGGGACCGTCTGATGGCCAGGGATCTCGACCTCATCACCATCGGCCGCTCCTCCGTCGACCTCTATGGCGGACAGGTGGGCGGCCGGCTCGAGGACATGCGCAGCTTCGACAAATATGTCGGCGGTTCGCCCACCAACATGGCCACGGGCACGGCCCGGCTCGGCCTGAAGTCGGCGCTGATCACCCGTGTCGGCGACGAACATATGGGGCGGTTCCTGATCGAGGAACTGAAGCGCGAGGGCGTCGAAACGACCGGCGTCGTCACCGACCCAGAGCGCCTGACCGCGCTCGTCATTCTCGGCATAAGGGACGAGACCCAGTTCCCGATGATCTTCTATCGCGAGAACTGCGCCGACATGGCGCTGTGCGAGGACGATATCGACGAGGCCCTTATCGCGCGGGCGCGGGCCGTCGTCGTGACCGGCACCCATCTCAGCCACCCGCGCACGGAAGCGGCCGTCCTGAAGGCTGTCCGGCTGGCGCGCAAGCACGGCGCACGGACCGCGCTCGACATCGACTATCGCCCCAATCTCTGGGGGCTCGCCGGTCACGGCGCGGGCGGAGAGCGCTTCATTGCCTCGGATGCGGTGACCGCAAAGCTTCAGGCGACGCTCTCCCTCTTCGACCTGATCGTTGGCACGGAAGAAGAGTTCCACATCGCCGGCGGGACGACGGACACCATCGAGGCCGTGCGGGCCGTGCGGGCCGTCTCGGACGCGACACTGGTCTGCAAGCGCGGAGCAGCGGGTGCCGTCGCCTTCACCGGCGCCATCCCGGACAGTCTCGACGAGGGCGAGAGCGGCCCGGGATTCCCGATCGAGGTCTTCAACGTGCTCGGCGCCGGCGACGGGTTCATGTCGGGTCTTCTGAAGGGCTGGCTCGACGGAGAGAGCTGGCCGAAGGCGCTCGAATACGCCAATGCCTGCGGCGCCTTCGCGGTCTCGCGGCATGGCTGCACGCCGGCCTATCCCTCGCTTGCCGAGCTGGACTTCTTCCTGAAGCGCGGCGTGAAGGAGAAGGCGCTGCGGAAGGACGCCGCGCTCGAACGCATCCACTGGTCGACCACCCGCAAGGGCGACTTCTCGACCATGCGCGTCTTCGCCTTCGACCATCGCATGCAGCTGGAAGATCTTCCCGGCTCAAGCCCGGAGAAGATCGGCGCCTTCAAGGAGCTTTGCCTCGACGCGGTGCTGAAGGTCCAGGCCGGGCGGAAGGGCTACGGCCTTCTCTGCGACGGGCGGCTCGGACGCCGGGCGCTCTACCGCGCGGCGGGCCGCGGCCTTTGGATCGGCCGTCCGGTGGAGTGGCCGGGATCGCGGCCGCTCGTCTTCGAGCCGGAGATCGGCGCGGACTGCGGCGGCCTCTCCGAATGGCCGGCCGAGCATGTGGTCAAATGCCTCTGCTTCTGCCATCCGGACGATCCGGCGGAGCTTTGGGCCGAGCAGGAGACGAGCGTGCGTCGCCTGTTCGAGGCGGCGCGTCGGAACCGACTGGAATTCCTGCTCGAGGTGATCCCCTCAAAGGCCGGGCCGGTCGACGACCAGACGACAGCGGAAGTCATCCGCCGCTTCTACGACATCGGCATCTATCCAGACTGGTGGAAGCTCGAGCCGATGGCGAGCGAAGCGGCGTGGAAAGGGGCCTGCGCGGCGATCACGGAACACGATCCCCATGTCCGCGGCATCGTGATGCTCGGCCTGGACGCGTCGGAGGAGGCTCTGAAGGAAAGCTTCGCCGTTGCGGCCCGGTTCGATCTGGTGAAGGGCTTCGCCGTCGGCCGGACGATCTTCGGCGAGGCGGCGAGGGCCCATCTCGCCGGCGCGCTGTCGCCGGACGACGCCACGGCGATGATGGCGGAGAAATACCGCCGGCTCTGTGCCCTTTGGGATGCGGCCCGCGCCGCCGGGCTGGAGACGGACGAGGAGACGACGCGATGACGACGATCAGGCTGACCGCCGCCCAGGCGATGGTGAAATATCTGAGCCGCCAGATGACCGAGACGGGCGAGCCGTTCCTTGCCGGCGTCTGGGCGATCTTCGGCCACGGCAATGTCGCCGGCATCGGCGAAGCGCTTTATGCCGAGCGCGACGCCATCCGCACCTGGCGCGGCCATAACGAGCAGACGATGGCCCACGCGGCGATCGCCTTCGCCAAGCAGTCGGCGCGGCGACGCGCCATGGCGGTGACCTCGTCGATCGGCCCCGGCGCGACCAACATGGTCACCGCAGCGGCGCTCGCCCATGTCAACCGCCTGCCGCTGCTGCTCCTTCCCGGCGACGTCTTCTCAGGCCGGGGTCCCGATCCCGTCCTCCAACAGGTCGAGGACTTTGCCGACGGCACCGTCTCGGCGAACGACTGCTTCCGGCCGGTGACCCGCTATTTCGACCGGATCGTGCGGCCGGACCAGCTTCTGACCGCCCTGCCCCGCGCCTTCCGGGTGATGACCGACCCGGCCGATTGCGGGCCGGTGTGTCTCGCCTTCTGCCAGGACGTCCAGGCCGAGGCCTTCCACTATCCCGCAAGCTTCTTCGAGCCGCGTGTCTGGCGCATTCGCCGACCGCACCCCGATCCGGCCGAGCTCGACGCCATCGCTTCGCTGCTGAAGGCTGCGGAGAGGCCGGTGATCGTCGCTGGCGGCGGCGTCCACTATTCCGGCGCGAGCGAAGCGCTCCAGGACTTCGCCTCGACGCATGCGATTCCCGTCGTCGAGAGCCAGGCCGGCAAGTCGGCGCTCGCCTTCGACCACGCCATGAATCTCGGCCCGGTCGGCGTGACCGGATCGTCCTCGGCCAATGTCGTCTGCGCCGAAGCCGACCTCGTCCTCGGCGTCGGCACGCGGTTCCAGGACTTCACCACGGGGTCGTGGAACCTCTTCAAGAACCCGAGGCGCAAGCTCGTCTCGCTCAATGTCGCCGCCTATGACGCGGCGAAGCACGGCGCCGAGCCGCTCTGCTGTGATGCCAGGGTCGGCCTCGAGCGCCTGTCGCAAGCCCTCGCCGGCAGGCGCTTTCAACCACCGTCCGAGACGCTCAAGGCCGAATGGTTTGCGGCGGTCGATCCGCTGACGGAGGCGCCGGCCGACACCAATGCGCTGCCGACCGATCAACAGGTGATCGGCGCGGTGCAGCGTGCGAGCGGGCCGGACACCGTCGTCATGTGCGCCGCGGGCACGATGCCGGGCGAACTCCACAAGCTCTGGAAGGCGCCCCGCCCCGGCGCCTATCACATGGAATATGGCTATTCCTGCATGGGTTACGAGATCGCCGGCGCGATCGGGATCAAGATGGCGGAGCCCGATCGCGACGTCGTCTGCATGCTCGGCGACGGCAGCTACATGATGGCGAATTCCGAACTCGCCACCGCCGCGATGCTAGGCCTGAAGATCACCATCGTCCTCACCGACAATCGCGGTTTCGGCTGTATCAACCGCCTGCAGATGGCTTGCGGTGGGGCGGAGTTCAATAATCTCCTCGACCATGCCGAGCACGTCAATCCGTCGCGGATCGACTTCGCCGCCCATGCGGCGTCGATGGGAGCCGAGGCGATGCATGTCGCCTCGATCGCCGAACTGGAAGACGCGCTCGAACGGGCGAAGACGGCGGCCGGACCGTTCGTGGTGGTGATCGATGCGGATCCCTACCCGTCGAGCGAGCCGGGTGGGCACTGGTGGGACGTCGCGGTTCCCGAAGTCTCCTCGCGCGAAGAGGTGGCCGAGGCTCGCAAGGCGTATGAAGAGCAGGTGAAGATGCGGGCGGGCGGGTGATGATCGGTCAGATGTTGCCCGTCAAGAACAGGCCGACGCCGCGCCCTTCGCGCGACGGATCAGATGAAGCAATCCGTCTCAACCAAATAACTCGACGCTTTTCCTCTTCCCAACGGGACCCCACCCATGATTCGCTTCGGCACAAACCCCATCGCCTGGTCGAATGACGACGACCAAAGCCTCGGGGCCGACATTCCGCTCGAGACCTGCCTCAAGGAGGCCGGTGAGATCGGCTTTGACGGCATCGAGAACGGCCACAAGATGCCCTGGGATCCGTCCGAGCTGAAGGCCGTGTTGGAACCCCATGGCCTCGCCTTCGTCTCCGCCTGGTATTCGCTGAACCTCCTGACTCGTTCGGCGGAGGAAGAGATTGCGCTGATCCAGCCGCACCTGGATCGGCTGAAGGCGATGGGCTCAGCCGTCTGCATCGCCTGTGAGACCTCGAACGCTATCCATGGCAACGATGCGGCGAGCCTTGCCGTCTCGCCCGTCCTGCCGAAGGAACGCTGGTCCGAATTCGGCGCCAAGGTCGAACAGGTGGCGAGACACTGCGAAGGCGAAGGCGTGCCGCTGGTCTATCATCATCACATGGGAACGGTGGTCGAGACGCCCGCCGAGCTCGACCTCTTCATGGCGAGCACCGGCCCGGCCACGCGGCTGCTCTTCGACGCCGGGCACTTCTATTTCGGCGGCAACGGCGTCGACCCCACCCCCTATCTTGCCAAGCATATCGGCCGGGTCGCACATTTTCATGCCAAGAACGTCCGGCCGGAGGTGATGGCCGAGGTCCGTCGCGAAGGCCTGTCGTTCCTGGAGGGCGTCCGCCGCGGCGTCTTCACCGTGCCCGGCGACGAGGACGGCGGGATCGATTTCGGCCCCTGCATGACGGTCCTCGCCGACAATGGCTATTCCGGCTGGATCGTCATCGAGGCGGAACAGGACCCGGCAGTGCGAAACCCTGTCGAATATCAGTCGCTCGGCCTGAAGACGCTGAAGGCGCTGGCGAAGAAGGCCGGACTGGCCGAGGTATCCTGACGCCCGGGCGGCCCGGCAGGACCATCGCCGGCAGGCCGGCAATCTCTGGCCACTCGATCAGACCATCGAAAGACGAAAGGAGCGCCCGATGAGCGATCTCTTGCGCAAGCCGACTGGCACCACCGGGAAGGTGCACGACATCACGCCCCAGAATGCCCGGAGCCCGCTGTCGCCGGACTGGTCCTATGTCGGGTTCTCGCTCTACCGCCTCGCCCCCGGCGAACGGGCCGGCGAGACGACCGGAGACCGCGAGGTGATCCTCGTCCTCGTCGAGGGCAAGGCAAAGTTCACGGCGGCAGGTAAGGACTTCGGCGAGATGGGCGAGCGCATGAACGTCTTCGAAAAGACGCCGCCGCACTGCCTCTACGTGCCGAACGGGAGCGAATGGGAAGCCGAGGCGACAACGCCCTGCACCCTCGCCGTCTGTACGGCCCCCGGCAAAGGCGGCCATGAGACAGCGCGGATCGGGCCCGAGAGCATTACCCTCGCCGACCGCGGCAAGGGCACCAACCTGCGTCACATCAACGCCATCGCGATGGAAGAGCGGGACGTCGCCGACTCGCTCCTCGTCACAGAGGTCTTCACGCCCGCCGGCCACTGGTCGTCCTATCCGCCGCACCGGCACGACGAGGACGCCTTTCCGGAGATGACCTATCTGGAGGAGACCTATTACCACCGGCTGAACCCGGCCCAGGGTTATGGCCACCAGCGGGTCTTCACCGAGGACGGCTCGCTCGACGAGACGATGAGCGTCTCGAACCACGACGTCGTGCTGGTTCCGAAAGGGCACCACCCCTGCGCGGCGCCCTATGGCTACGAGATGTATTATCTCAACGTGATGGCCGGCCCTCTACGCAAATGGCGCTTCAAGAACCATCCCGACCACGACTGGATTGCCAGGCGCGATGCCTGAAGGCGCGCCGATCGCCGGAGCGGCTGCTTGAGCCAGCCAGGCACACGGCTTCAAGCGGCTGTACATGCTCGGATGAGGGGGCGGACATCCGGCATTCCCGGATGTCCGTACACCGTTGCATAATGCTCTCAGATGGCGCGCCCCGGTTTCTGCCTCGGGGGCCTGCCCATGCAGCGCATCAGGAATGACTCGACGAGGAACCGTCGGAGCGGCGGGTGAGCGCTGCGGCGCAGAAGATGTCCAGCGCCGTGATCAGGGCGACATTGGCGAAGGCGGTCGCGGCCATGCCCCGCTTCGGGTTGGTTTCGGTCGTCGTCGGAGCGAGGGCACCGAGATCGAGCGCATCGCCCGCGACACGCGCCCAGACCCAGTATTTCGGGTCCCGCGACAACAGGATGCCGAGACCAGCCGCGATCTCGCGAAGGCCGAAGGCGCGGGTCGTCATAGGATAATCCCCGGCGCCGAGCATGCGATCGAGCTTTTGCGGTGCAAGGAGTTCGATCGCTCCGAGTCCCAGGCTGAACCAGCCAAGGCCCCTGGCAAGCGTATCCAGTTGACGATCGGAGGGAGAGTAGTCTTCGTAGTGCATGTACCGTCCTTTTGCTGAATAAACGCCGGGATCGGCCGAATTCGAACTGTCGGAACTGGCCACACGGCGCGTTCTTCAACGAAACGGAGGCCTCAACTTCAAAGTTCCGGGCGTTTCAAAGTCGATCGTTAGGCTGCTGACAAGCTGGGCGAGCACCGGAGCCTATTCGAGCGTGTAGAGATAGGCGGTGACGTTCTTCGCCTGGCTCTCGCTCAGCCCCATGTCGGGCATGGCATTTCCGGGCACGACCTCCTGCGGGTCGCGCAGCCAGGCGACCATGTTGTCCGGCGTGTTGCGCAGAAGTCCGGCGATGAAGATGCGGTGGCCCATATGGTTGAGCGGCGGTCCGACCAGCCCCTCCGCGCCATCGATTCCGGGGATGATGTGACAGGAGCCGCAGCCATTCGCCTCGATCAGCGCGGCTCCGACCGAGGCGTCGCCGATGTCGTCGAACCGCGCCGGCTGGCCGGACTCCGCGCATGCGGCAAGCGAGACGGTGACGGCGGCGAGCAGCGGCACGGACAGGAAGGGGGTCAGAGTCCGCATAGGCTGGTCCAGAAGAATGCGATCGCGTTGAACAGGATGGCGAGGATGAACAGGATGCTCGTCCAGATCGCCCAGATCGAAAGAAAGCGGGTGCGCCCCTCGCCCGCCTCCATCACGCCGCCGGCGCTCCCCGGCTCGCCGCGGCCTGTCCGCGAGAAGCCCCGATAGGAGATCATCAGCGAGGCGAGACCGATAACGATCGCCGCGACGTTGACGGCGACGATCACGAAAGGCGCCCAGCCCGCTTCGCTGGTTCCGAGCCGCGCCCCGTCTCCGCCGATGCAGACGGCGCCGGAGATCGCGGCGCCAGCAAGAAGCTGCAGGCTCCAGGCGACCGGGCCGCCGGCGAAACCGGCGAGCAGAAGGCCTCCGCTGGTACGCTCCCGGTCGGGTGCCGGATGTCCGATGTCGAAGATCGCAGGCTGCTGTGCCATCGCGCTCACCTGAAATACGGGGTGACGTAGAAGGTGAAGAAGACCATCAGCCAGATGACGTCGATGAAGAACCAGTACATCATGACGATGGTCACCGGCACGATCCGCTCGCGGTCGAAATAGCCGAGCGCCGACCAGAAGGTCAGCGGCAGGAGCATCAACAGGCCGGCGACGACATGGGCGAGGTGAAAGCCGGTGACGGTGAAGAAGGACGAGCCGTAGGCGTTTGACGCGAGCGTGAAGGTCTTGTCCATCCACTCGAACAACTCGATCGCCACGAAGCCGCAGCCAAGGGCGAGAGCGAGCAACAGGCCAAGCACGAGTTGGAGCCGCGAGCCCTTGCGCCCGCCCCGCTCGCCGAACCAGACGGCGAGGCTTGCAAGAAGCAGGACGCCCGTCTCCGGTCCAGAGAACTTGAAGGATGGCATCTCGTCGGGAAGGAACGTCCCGTCGCTCTGGATGGCGAAGTAGTAGTAGCTGAACAGGAGGTAGAAGAAGAGGAAGGCCTCGGTGATGATCAACATGATCATCCCCCACCAGCCATTGGCATGGTGGCCGATGCTTCCGACCTTCAGCCGTCCGATGACCAGCGGCTTTTCGGTTTCGATCGCCACATCACTCATAGGCCGCTCCTGCCTTCTGTCCGAGGTCGGACCTCGGCCACAGCCACGCCATGCAGCCGAGGACCACCGCGATCGCCGCGCCGCCGCCCATCCACCACCACTGCAGGAGAAGTCCGGTAAAGCCCACCGTCAGCGCGACTGTCACGAGGAACGGCCAGGGATCGTCCTTCGGCATTTTCAGGACGGCGAGCGGCGTCGCGTCGAGGACCGAGGTCGCGAGCATCTCCTTGCCGTCGTCGAGCAAGAGCCCTCGGCGGATGGAGGAATGGCCGGTGCCTTCGTCGAGGCGGCTCTCCCAGAGCGGATGCCGGCTTGCAACTGTCGGCATGACGGTGAAATTGTAGACCGGCGGCGGCGAGGAGGTCGCCCATTCCAGCGTCGGCGCGTCCCACGGATTGGGTCCGGCAGCGGGGCCTCGGCGCAGGCTGACGAAGACGTTCACCAGGAAGACAAGAATGCCGAACGCAAGGATGAAGGCGCCAACCGTCGTGATCATGTTCACCGTCGCCCAGCCGACATTCTCCGGGTAGGTGTAGATGCGCCGCGGCATGCCGAGGAGCCCGGTGACGTGCATCGGCAGGAAGGCGACGTTGAAGCCGACGAAGATCAGCCAGAAGCTCGCCTTGCCGATCACCTCGCTCATCATCTTTCCGGTGAACTTCGGAAACCAGAAATGGACCCCACCGAGAACGGCGAAGAGGTTGATCCCGATCAGCACGTAGTGGATGTGCGCGACGACGAAATAGGTGTCGGTGAGCTGCAGGTCCGCCGGCACCGACGCCGTCACGACGCCCGAGACGCCGCCGATGACGAACATCGAGATGAAGGCCGCGAAGAAGTAGAAGGGGGTCGCGAGAACCACCTGCCCGGTCCAGATCGTGGCGATCCAGGCGAAGACCGCGACGGCGCTCGGAATGGTGATGATGAAGGACGCGCCCGAGAAGAACGACATCGACAGGAAGGGAATGCCCGTCGCGAACATGTGGTGCACCCAGACGCCGAAGCCGAGGATCATGGTCGTGATCGTTCCGAGGATGACGAGGCTGTAGGCGACCAGCGGGCGGCGGCAGAAGACCGGCAGCGCGTCGGAGACGATGCCCATCGCCGGTAGCACGATGACGTAGACCCATGGATGGGCGAACAGCCAGAACAGGTGCTGCCACAGGAGCGGCTTGCCGCCTCCCGCCACGTCGTAGAAATGCGTTCCGAACTGCCGGTCCATCCAGAGCAGGAAGAAGGCGAGGCTCACTGCCGGATTGGCAAGGAGCAGCCCGACCGAAATGGTCGTCGTCCCCCAGATCATGATCGGCAGGCGGTTGATCGACATGCCCGGCGCGCGGTTGCGCATCACCGTGACGACGAAGTTCGCCGAGCCGACCGTCGTCGAAATGCCGTAGAAGATCATCCCCAGCGCGTAGAAGTCCATGTTCAGACCGGGGTTGAACTGCTTCAGCGCATAGGGCGCATAGTTGAACCAGCCGTCATTGGGAGCCGCGCCGACCAGGAAGCTCGAATACATGAAGAGGCCGGAGGCGAGGAAGGTCCAGTAGGAGAAGGCATTGAGCCGCGGAAACGCCATGTCGCGCGTGCCGAGCAGCAGCGGGAACAGATAGTTGGAAAACCCCGACAGCACCGGCAGGGCGTAGAGGAAGATCATGGTGATGCCGTGCATCGAGAAGAGCTGGTTGTACTGGCTCGGGGTCAGGAGGCCCTCGTTCGGGCCGGCCAGCTGGAGCCGCATCACCAGTGCCTCGATCCCGCCCGCGATCAGGAACAGGAAGGCGGTCACGAGATAGCGGATGCCGATCTCCTTGTGGTCCACCGTCGCGATCCAGCCGTAGATGCCGGGCTTCGTCTCCCACAGCGCCTGGAGCTTCTTCTCGAGAGCCGGCGAGGCCTCGCCGGCTCTTGGCAGCTTGTCATATTCGGCGACGGCCACGGCGCGCTCCTCAGTCGAGAGTGGCGAGATAGGTTCGGATGGCCGTCAGCTCCGGCCCCGAGATTTCGAGATTAGGCATCTTCGAACCCGGCTTGTTCTGCTGCGGATCGGCGATCCACCCGGACAGGTGTCCGATCGTGTTGGGCAGGGTCACCGCCGCAAGCGAGGTGCGGTCCATCAGATGGGTGAGGTCCGGCCCGCGCTCGCCGCCGGCGGACGTGCCGCGGACCGCGTGGCAGGCGCCGCAGCGCAGGACGAACTGCTGCTGGCCGATATTGACCAGCCGCGCATCGGCTGCCGGCGCTTTAGCCGGTTGCAGCTGGTGGTCCCACCATTCGGCGAAATCCTCCGGTGCATCGGCGAAGACGCGGAACGCCATATGCGCATGCTGAACGCCGCAGTACTCCGCGCACTGGCCGCGATAGACGCCCTTATGGTCCGCCTGGAGCCAGGTCTCGTTCGTCTGCCCGGGAATGACGTCGGTCTTGCCGGACAGGGCCGGCACCCAGAAGGAATGGATGACGTCCGCCGAGATCAGCTTGATATGAACCGGCTTGCCAACCGGGATATGGAGTTCGTTGGCGGTGACGAACTGGCGCGAGGGATCCGCCGGATCGACATAGCGCGCCTCCCACCACCATTGCTGGCCGGTGACCTCGATGGTGAAGGCGGCGGGCTCGGCCGGCTCGTCGATGGCCGCCATCACGGCGATCGTCCAGGAAGCGAAGCCGATCAGCGCGATGGCGGTGGCGATGAGCCCGCCATAGATCCACGGCATGGCGCCGGTGGCGCGTCCGACCGGAAGCATGGTGCCGGGCGAAGCCGTCCGGATACGGCCCCCGCGTGCGATGCCGATGAGGACGAGGACGCTGACGACGAAAACGACGAAGACCGACAGGCCGAGCAGCCCCCACAGGAGCGGCACGGTGACGTCGCCCTTCTGGCCGAAGGTTTCGAGAAAATACATCGGAGGCGCCGCCCGGGCGGCGTCCGGCGCCAGCAATTCCGCGGTCGCGAGCGCTGCCGATGCCACGACCGAGCGGCAGCGATCGGGGGCGCGGCGGACCCGCCCGCGCGGATTCGCATCCGGCATCATTGCGGCTGGCTTCCCTCGTTCGGCGTTTCGAGCGGGGGCGAACCTTGCGGGTTCTCGAACGGTGCCTGTCCGTAGCTGAAGGGGTTGGTGTACTTCCAGGGATTGGTGGTCGACTGGAATTCGGCCGGCACCTGTTCGATGGTGAAGCCGCCGGCGGAGACGGTCTTACCCCACGTCTCCCCTTTCGGGGCGTTGCTGATGCTCTTGATGTAGGCGACGAGGTCCCAGATCACCTGGTCGGGCAGCATGCCGCCCCATGCCGGCATGCCGGCCGGCCGGCCCTGAAGGATGCTGAGATAGATGTTGGCGGGCTCGCCGCCATAGATGAAGGTGTGGTTGCTGAGCGCCGGCCCCATGCCGCCCGCACCGTTCGGCGCGTGGCAGCCGACGCAATTCATCTGGTTGAAATACATCATGCCGCGCTGCGCCGCTTCCTCGTCGCTTCTCGGATTTTCGACGGGCGGGTTCGGCTTCTGATTGCCGGGATAGAGCGTGGTGACCGGAACATGCAGGAGCGCGCTCGCGCTGCCGCCGCCACCGGCGAAGGTCTCGACGGCGCCGATCTGCTTGTCCTCCTTGGCTGCCTCGGCCGCTGCATCGCTTGCATCGTCGGCCGGCTGGTCCGGCGCAGGCTGGGCGATGCGTTCCTCCCCCTGCTGCTGATCCAGCTTCTGCGCATTGGCCATCCAGATGCCGTCGAAGATCGATCCCGCGACCAGGGCCGCCGCGCCGGCGGCCGCCCAGCCGGATGCGCGGCCGCGGGCTCGCTTCGTCTGCTCACGATCCAGCATATGAGCCTCCTCCTTCGGGTTGTCGCATGCGAGTGGATGCGGGCCGGCGCTCAGACGCGTGGCACGCCATAGGAATCCAGGAGCGCATCGATTTCGTCCTGATGCCGGGCGATGACGTCGTTCAGCTTCAGTCGGAGAGCCTCGTCGCCTTTGCGCACGCCCATTCCGATCCGGTACTGGAAGACCAGAGGCATGAAGGCCTCCGTGCCGGTCACCGGCGTCACCGTCAGCGGCACCTCGGAGTGCTTCGCGTAGTAGCCGGCGAGCGGTCCCCAGACGATCGCGACGTCCAGCCTGCCGTTTGCGACGTCGTCGAGGATGCGCTCCGGCGGAGAACTCTGACTGTAGTCGCCGTAGATCATGTAGCCGACGACATTGTCGACGATGCCTTCGCGGCCGAGCACCTCGACCGGCGGCGTATTGGCGCCGTCGTCGCCGATCAGATGCACGCCGATCGTCAGGCTCTTCAACTGCGGAGACTGGATGGAGCTGAAATCGAGCCCCTCGCTCTTGCGGCTGACGATCACATAGGTCGAGCCGTAATAGCTGCGGGTCAGCCCCAGCATGTCGAGGGTCGGCACGCCCATCACGACATCGCAGCGTCCGGCCGTGAGCGTGTTGCGGATGAAGCCCCGCCGCTGCGCCCACCAAGTGTAGGAGACGGTCTTGCCGAGCGCCTTGGCGACGAGGTCGGCGAGCTTGTTCTCGAAGCCCTCGCCCTTCCGGTTCGAAAACGGCAAATTGTTGGGATCGGCGCAGACGCGGAGCGTATCCTCGCCCGCCGGTGCGGTGCCGGCCGGTGCTGCGGCTGCCGGCGCGGAAAACCCGGCCGCAGACAGAAGCAGAACCAGGCAGGCGATGGTCTTATTGGGCCGGAGCATCGCCTCTCTCCGTTTCAATTGCCGCCCCGTCACCGTTCGGGGCAAGCACGCCCGGCACGCTCCCGCCGGCTGCATTCGGACCGGCATCCTGCGCCGGCGGCGGATTCTGGATCGGACGGCCGAGATTTCCGGAAGCGCCGGACGATCGAGCGGCCGCACCCTGCCCGCCATTGCCGCTGTTCGGCAGGGCGAAGACGAGCAGCGTCGAGCCTCCCTTGGTGTAGGCCGGCAGATCCTGCGTGGCTCCGACGAAGCCGAGCGCGCCGTTGCGCACCCGCGGGTCGAGTTCGGCCGCGGCGACCGCCCCCGACCAGCCGCCGACGCCGGACAGGATCGCGACATATTCGCGTCCGTCCGCGCCCTTGTAGACGGACGGCTGGCCAATGAAGCCGGAGGGCGCGCGGAACTGCCAGAGCACCTCGCCGGTGGTCGCGTTCACGGCTTTGAACCAGCGGTCCATTGTGCCGTAGAAGGCGATGTTGCCGGCGGTGACCACCGTCCCGGACCAGACCGGGAAGTTCTCGTGGATCGCCCAGACCTTCTTCTTCTTGACGGGATCCCAGGCCATGAACTCGCCGCGATAACCGTCGCCAGGCGCGGCGTACATGTCGACCGTAGCGCCGAGATAGGGCGTGCCTGCGATATAGCCGACCTCGGAGGCCTTGAAGTTCATGCACAAGTGCTGGTGCGGCACGTAAAGGAGCTTGGTCTTCGGCGACCACGCCGTCGGCTGCCAGTCCTTCGCTCCCGGAGGCGCCGGGCAGATGTCCTTCACCGTCTTGCCGAGGTCCGGGTGGAGATCCTTGTTCGGAATGATCCGCCCGGTCTCCATGTCGACGCCCTTATAGGCGGTGACTGTATCGTAGGGCGTCGCCGAGATCAGCTTCCCGTTCGTCCGGTCGATCACATACATGTAGCCGGTGCGCCCCGGCCGGATCATCGCCTTGCGGGTCTTTCCGTCGATCTCGAGATCGACGAGGACCAGCTCGTTCACCCCGTCATGGTCCCACAGATCGTGCGGCGAGGTCTGGTAGGCCCATTTCGCCATGCCGGTGTCGGCGTCGCGGGCAAAGATGGTGGTCGTCCAGAGATTGTCGCCTTCGCGCTGGTTCGGGTTCCACGGGCCGGGATTGCCGGTGCCGTAATAGATGAGGTTCAGCTCGGGATCGTAGGAAATCCAGCCCCAGACATTGCCGCCACCGGTCTTCCAGCGGTCGGCGGGCCAGGTCTTCACGCCGAGATCCTTGCCCTTCATCCAATCGTAGGGCGGCTTGAAGTCCTCGCCGATCAGGACGTCCTTGTCGGGCCCGGTCGACCAGGCGCGCCAGGCGATCTCTCCGGTCGCCTCGTCGAGCGCGGTCAGCCAACCGCGCACGCCCATCTCGCCGCCGCTGCTGCCGACGAAGACCTTGCCCTTGGCGACGAGCGGCGCCATCGTCATGGTCATGCCGGTGTTGATGTCGCCGAGCTTGGTGTGCCAGATCTCCTTGCCGGTCTTGGCGTCCACGGCGACCGTGTGGTTGTCCAGCGTGTTGTAGAAGATCTTGCCGTTGTCATAGGCCGCGCCGCGGTTGACCACGTCGCAGCAGGCAACACCCTGCGCGGCCCGCGCCGTCGGTGGCGAATAGGCCCATTTCAGGTCGCCGGTGGTCGCGTTCAGCGCGAAGAGATTGTTCGGCCACGGCCCGACGATATACATCGTGTTGTCGACGACGAGCGGGATCGACTCCTGGCCACGATTGACGCCGTTCGAAAAGGTCCAGGCCAGTTGCAGCTGGCCGACATTGTCGGCGTTGATCTGATCGAGCTCGCTGTAGCGGGTGCTGGCATAGTTCTTCGCCGGCATCACCCATTGGTTCGGATCCTGGCTGAGGGTCTGAAGGTCCTGCCCGCTTCCCTCCTCTGCGCCTCCGCCGGCAACGTCGCCCGACTGGGCCAGGGCGCCGCCCGCGAAAAGCGTCAGCGAGAACGCTGCCGTGAGACTGAAGCGTCGGAGGCGGGAGCCGGCGCGGTAACACCGGCTGTGGCGGCGAGTCCCCGCTCCCGGTTCCAGCCCACTCGCGGAAAGGATCGCGAAGTGTTCGGACGATCTCATGACTGCCCCCGTCAGATGGTTCCACCCGGCCACCTTACCGCGGCCTCATGACTCACCTAGGCGAGTTTTCATCATCGGCCTCCTGCTGAACAGCAAGAATCGATCTAAAGAGCGTGGCCGCCGAAACATCCCCCTGTATCGCCCGTGCATCGCTTTCGGTCGTGCCAGGATCGGTGTCAATTTAATCTGACGACGTTTCGTCATGATCAATGCACAACTGAGACAACACTAAGGATTGAGCTGCATTCCGTGCGACCACGCGCGGCCGTTGCAGCTGTCGCCGATGCATCGGCTGCATTTCGTATGGATAATTCTCTCGGGGCGCAGCGCGGCGCCGGCTCGGTCAGCGCTGCAAATCGCTGGTGCAGTCGCCCAGGACACCCCCTCCACCACGGGCAGGCAGGCGGACCGTCGTCTGGCCACGCTTCAACTCGATCCATTGCAGATCGCGCTGGCGCAAGGCGTCCCAGAGCCGGAGGAACGCCTTCGAGCAGTCCGCGCAGTCGGTGACGCCCACCCCGAGCGCCCCATGCCGCAGGTCGTACTCCGCGCCGTCCGCGAAAACCTGCGTCTCGGTGTGCTGCTTGGAGTCGACGCCCTTCAGGACGACGTCGAACGTCGCGCCGCCCCCGTATTTCGAGTCGGTACAGGTGACCGCGAAATAGCTGTCGCCCCTTTCGAGGCGGTAGACGGTCCCGGTCGCCTTCTGCACCGCAGTCCAGTCCGCCGTTTCGCCTGCCGCCAGCGACGGGGCCGCGACGAGCGTCGAAAGCACCGACAGGACGATAGCGTCAAAGCGCATGGTACCCTCCCCTTACACCTCACCGGCCTGCCCTGGAAAAGGCTTGCAGCCCCGCGGCCGGGGTCGTGAGGAAGAACTGGCGTCCGGCCGCACTTGAACAACCGGCACTTCCTCGCCGCACGCCTCAATCCAGATTAAGAATCGATGGCCGCCTCACCGTCGGATGGCAAGGCAATGCGAGGCCGTGGCAACGGCGGCCGGTCTTTAACGCACCGGGCCTCGTACCGAAGGACGGCTGGGGCGCCAAGCGAAGCCACCAGACAATCTGCCCGAAGCCGAACCCGCCTTGCCGCAGGGCAGATCTCGCAGATCGCGAAGCTTGATCCGGCAACCTCGGGCCTCAGATAGTGCCACGTCCGGGGCCGACATCGGACAGCGTGCGGGGAAGCTGCGCAAGATGGTGGAGATCAGCGCGAGCGAGGACGGAGCGCGGCGGCGGTCGGCCAGGGCGATCGCCCTTCGCTATTGGCCGGCATTCATCGGTGTCGCAATCCTGGTCGGCCTGTGGAGCAGCCCGCTCGTGCCGCTCGCCCGGCGCGCTTTCTCCGCCCATATGATGCTTCATCTCGGCATCGTGACGATCGCCTCGCCGCTGATTGTCATCGGCGCCTTGCGCGTCCCGCTCGTGGAGCGCGTCATGCGGCCTAGCGTAGCGACCGCCCTCGCCGCCTCCCTCTTCGACCTCGTCATCGTCTGGGGCTGGCATGCACCGGTGCTGCACGAGGCCGCGGCGCGGCACACCGGCGTCTTCGTCTTTCAGCAGGCGAGCTTTCTCGCCGCCGGCGTACTCGTCTGGGGTCTTGGTCTTGCCGGCCGAAGTCGGCGCGATGCAGGACTTGGCGCCATGTCGCTGGCAATGACCTTCATGCATATGAGCATGCTCGGCGTCCTGCTTTCGATCGCGCCGCGGCTCATCTACGCGCCGGATGTCTGTCAGGGCGCCTTCGGCTTCACGCGCCTGTCGGATCAGCGCCTCGGCGGCGCCATGATGGCGGTCTGGGGTGGGCTTCCCTATCTCGGCGGCGCCCTTCTGCTCGTGACGCGGCTTCTTGCGGACGATGGCCCTCCCCGGACGACGGATGCGACCGCAAACCGGCGACGGCCGGAGGAGTGAGTGTTCGGGGCGCCGCCCCTATCGCTCGACCTTGAGGCCCGAGAGGATGCGGTCGGCCCGCTCAGCAAGCTCCGCGTCGTCCCCGCCGCAAAGTTCGAGCCGCCCCACATCCTCCTGCCAGGCGGCGGTCGCCTCGGACAGGCGGTTGGCAATGCCGAGCGCCCGCACGGTCTCTGCGACCTCGCGCATTTCTGCGGCGCGGCGCGTGCCATGCGCCATCATCCGCTCCAGATTGTAGCCGGAGCGTCCCCGCCAGTCCCAGCCGGGATCGCTCGCCTGGAGCGAGGACAGGACCGCGTCCTCGACGCCTGCCCTCCGTGCCGCCAACAGGCATTCGCAGGTCAGCGCCTCCAGGCCCTTGATCATCACCGAGCGCAGCATCTTGATCGTCGAGGCCTGGCCGATCTCCTCGCCAGCGATCGCCGGTGCCAGTCCGAGCGCCGACAGCCGCGCTTCGGCCTCGCCGGCGTCGGGGCCGGACAGGAGAAGCGGCGTCCGCTGCGCCTTGGTCTTGACGGGCGCCATGATCGCCATGTCGACATAGCGGCCGCCAGCGGCCTCGATCGCCTCGGCTGCGAGGCGCTTCGATCCCGGCGCACAGGAGTTCCCATCGACATAGAGCGCGCCGCTTTCGAGAGCCGAAGCCGTCGCGCGTGCTGCAGCCACCGCCTGATCCGCCGTGACCAGGCTGATCACAAGCTCTGCCCCCGCCACCGCGTCGGCGATCCGTTCACATCCCCTGACGGCGAACTGCGCGAACTTCTCCGTCATGGCCGTGCGCGTGGCGGCCGCGTCCGTCTTGATATCGAACACCGACACCGTTTTGGGGTCAATGTCCCAGCCGCTCAGGAAGGTCGTCGCGGCCTCCCCGAAACCGATCATCGCCAATGTCGATGCCATATCCCGTCTCCGTCTTCGTTCGTCTCACCCGCGGGAGATTGCCGCTGACCGTGATGGCGGCGCTGTGCCCGCTCTGAGTTTCCCGGTCAGGCTGGTTGCCGCCGAATCGGCGGGACACATGCAACGCCCCGACCGAGGCGGCCTCGGTCTATCCCGCAGGAAAATTCGACCGCGAATGCCAGTTCCACGCGGTCTCGATGATCGAGGCGAGATCGTGCCGCGGCGACCACCCGAGCACCGCCCGCGCCTTGGCATTGTCGGCGACGAGTGCGGGGGAATCGCCCGGGCGCCGGTCGGCATAGGTGAGCGGAAAGCGCCGCCCGGTCACCGTCTGGATCGTCGCCAGGAGCTCCTTCACCGTCGTCCCGGTGCCGGTTCCCAGATTGAGGGCCTCGCTCGCGCCGCCGGCGATCAGATATTGGACCGCGCGGCTATGCGCGTCGGCAAGATCCATGACGTGGACAAAGTCCCGCACGCAGGTGCCATCGCGGGTGTCGTAATCGGTCCCGAACACTGTGAACCCCTCGCGCCGGCCGAGCGCGGCATCGATCGCCAGCGGGATCGCATGTGTCTCGGGATCGTGCCATTCGCCGATCCGCCCCTCGGGATCGGCGCCGGCGGCGTTGAAATAGCGCAGGATGACGGAGCGGACGCCGCGATAGGTGCCGAGGTCTCGCAGGATCTCCTCGACCATAAGCTTCGATCGGCCATAGGGATTGATCGGCGCCTGGCCGTGCGTTTCGGCCATCGGGATGGCTTCCGGCGCACCGTAGGTCGCGCAGGTCGAGGAGAAGACGATCTTGTCGACGCCGCATTCGGTGGCCGCCGCAAGCAGCGCGATCGTGCCGGCGACATTGTTGCGATAGAAGCCGAGCGGATCCTTCACCGACTCGCCGACCTCGATGAGGGCGGCGAAATGGACGATCGCCGCGGGCCGGTATTGCGCGATGACGGCCCTCAGCCGATCCTGGTCCTCGAGCTGCCCGACCTCCAGCGGTCCCCACCGGACGAACTCCGAATGGCCGTTCGACAGATTGTCGTAGACGACCGGGGTGAAGCCCTTGGCCGAGAGATCGAGACAGGTGTGGGAGCCGATATAGCCGGCACCGCCGACGACGAGGATGTTGTCCATCCGTGTTGCTTTCGATTTCGCGGCACTTTCGCGGACGAAGAGGCCGGTAGTCATGGCGAAGGATCCGCCGGCGCGGACCAGCGCCTTTTATAGGACGCGCGGGCGATTCGGCCCATCCCGAAGCCGCTCGCGGCCGTGACATACCCCGGTAAGTCACGGCGCGCGCGAGCTCGAGCCGAAAGAGATGCCGCCCGCAGAGGCAGTTCCGCCTGCCCGGACAGCAACGGCATTCGAAATGCTGCGGTGCAGAAAGTCTAGGTACAACCCAGTTTTGATTCGAAAGTATTATAGCCGAAGACGAAGCGCTCGTAGACCATGCAGGCCGCATGCTGCCGGAAAGCGATGGAGGAATCGTCTCTCCGGCACGCTGGGATCGTACATCTGGGAGGATCGAGTATGTCCATCGACACCACGGGCTGGTCCCGTCGTCGTCTTCTGAAGACAGGTGCGGCCGTCGGCGCCGGCCTCGCCCTGCCCTATTCCTTCGTTCGCGGAGCGTGGGCACAGGACAAGGCGTTCTGCAACAATCCGACGGGCGACACCGTCACGCTCGGCTTCAACGTACCGCAGTCCGGTCCCTATGCCGATGAGGGCGCCGACGAGCTGCGGGCTTTCCAGCTCGCCGTCAAGCATCTCAACGGCGAAGGCGACGGCGGCCTCGTTCCGCTGTTGAAGCCGTCAAGCCTCAAGGGCAACGGCATTCTCGGCAAGAAGGTCGCCTTCGTCACCGGCGACACCCAGACCAAGTCCGATGCCGCGAGAGCCTCGGCCAAGCGCATGATCGAGGCCGACAAGGTGATCATGATCTCCGGCGGCTCGTCCTCCGGTGTCGCGGTCGCGGTCCAGTCGCTCTGCCAGGACGCGGGCGTCGTGTTCATGGCCGGACTTACCCATTCCAACGACACCACCGGCAAGGACAAGCGGCGCTACGGCTTCCGCCATTTCTTCAACGCCTACCAGTCCGGCGTCGCCCTCGGCCCCGTCCTCGCCGAGGAATACGGCAAGGACCGCAAGGCCTATCACCTCACCGCCGACTACACCTGGGGCTGGACCCAGGAAGAGTCGATGAAGAACGCCACCGAGGAACAGGGCTGGGAGACGGTGCAGGCCGTGCGCACGCCGCTCGGCGCCGGCGACTTCTCGCAGTACATCACGCCGGTCCTGAACTCCGGCGCCGACGTCCTGATCCTGAACCACTACGGCGGCGACATGGTCAATTCGCTGCGCCAGGCCGTGACGCAGTTCGACCTGCGCAACAAGCAGGCCAATGGCAAGCAGTTCCAGATCGTCGTGCCGCTGATCTCCGAGCTGATGGCCGAAGGCGCCGGCGACGCGATCAAGGGCATTCTCGGCACCGCCAACTGGGACTGGAAGCTCGACAACGAAGCGTCCAAGACGCTGACCAAGTCGTTCGGCGAGGCCTATGGCCGCCCGCCCTCGCAGGCCGCGCAGACCTGCTACGCGCAGACGCTGCTCTACGCCAACGCTGCCGAGACCGCCGGCACCTTCTATCCGCCGGAACTGATCAAGGCGCTCGAGGGCTACGAGTTCGACGGCCTTGGCAACGGGCCGACGCTCTACCGAGCAGACGACCACCAGTGCTTCAAGGACGTGCTCGTCGTGCGGGGCAAGGAAAGCCCGACCAACCAGTTCGACCTTCTGGAAGTGGTCAAGATCGTGCCGCGCGATACCGTCACCTACGATCCCTCGATCTTCGGCGGCGAACTCGGCCCCTACGACGTCAAGGGCTGCGCGGCCTGATTTCCGCCCGTTCGAACCGGGTCCGGGCGGACGGCAGCAATGCCGCCCGCCCGATGCCGTGAGACAGGCCCCATGCGGCTCGCCGGACGGTGCCGACAGGTCGGCCACGGCGATCCGATTGTGAACCGAACATTGTAGGCGACGCGCCCCATTTGGCTGGCGCGCCCGACGCGGCAGAAAGTCACGACACGTCCATGGACGCCATCATCCTCCAGATTCTCAACGGCCTCGACAAGGGCGGCGCCTATGCGCTCATCGCCCTCGGGCTGACGCTGATCTTCGGCACGCTCGGCGTGGTGAACTTCGCCCATGGCGCTCTGTTCATGCTCGGCGCCTTCTGCGCGGTCACCTTCGAGCGGCTCCTGACGCTGTCGGAGCGGGTGCGCGACGAGAGCGTGACCTTCTTCGAGGCCTATAAGGAGGTGCCCTATCTGACGATCTGGTACGGCGATGCCGGCCAGACGATCGTTGACTGGGCAGTGCCGCTGTCGATCCTGCTCGCTGTCCCCGTCATGCTGCTCATCGGCTTCGCCATGGAGCGCGGGCTCATCCGCTTCTTCTACAAGCGCAGCCATGCCGAGCAGATCCTGGTGACCTTCGGCCTCGCGATCGTCCTGCAGGAGATCGTGAAGTATTTCTTCGGCGCCAACCCGATCCCGCTCACCGCGCCTCCGGCGCTTGCGGGCAGCGCCGATATCGGCCAGTGGTTCGGGGTTGCCAACATCTCCTATCCGATGTGGCGGATCGTCTACTTTCTGTTCTCGCTCGCCGTCATCGCTGCGGTGTTCGGCTTCCTTCAGCTGACCACTTTCGGAATGGTCGTTCGCGCCGGCATGGCGGACCGTGAAACGGTCGGGCTGCTCGGCATCAATATCGGCCGGAAGTTCACCATCGTCTTCGCGATCGCGGCCATGGTCGCCGGTCTCGCTGGCGTGATGTACACGCCCGTCCTCGCGCCGAACTACCATCTCGGCATGGATTTCCTCGTCCTGTCGTTCGTCGTGGTCGTGGTCGGCGGCATGGGATCCCTCGCGGGCGCCGTCGTCTCCGGTTTCCTCCTCGGGATTCTGCAGTCCTTCGCCTCGATGACCGAGGTTAAGGCGATCCTGCCCGGCATCGACCAGATCATCATCTATCTCGTTGCCGTCGTCGTGCTCCTCGTCCGCCCGCGCGGCCTGATGGGACGCCGCGGCGTCATGGAGGCCTGAGATGAGCCACGCCATTTCCCGCGAAACCGACCTTCCCGGCGAGAAGGGCTCGCGCGGCAGCCTCAAGGGCGGTCTCGGCGACTACGGCTATACCGCGATCTTCGCCCTCGCGATCCTGTCGATGCCGCTATGGCTCGCGCCGATCGGTGCCGGCTACCCCGACATCCTGCAGAAATTCGCGATCTACGGGATCTTCGCGATCGGCTTCAACATCCTCTTCGGCTTCTCCGGCTATCTCTCCTTCGGCCATGCCGCCTTCCTCGGCGCCGGCTCCTATGCCGCCGTCTGGATGTTCAAGCTCCTGTCGATGAACGCGATCTTCGCGATCCTCTTCGCGATGCTGATCGCTGCGCTCTTCGCGGTGGTCATCGGCTTCGTCAGCCTCAGGCGGTCCGGGATCTATTTTTCGATCCTGACGCTGGCTTTCGCGCAGATGAGCTACAACCTCGCCTATTCGGTGCTGACGCCGATTACCAACGGCGAGACGGGGCTGCAGATATCGAGGGCCGATCCGCGCGTCATCGACCGGGCATTCGGAGACGCCGGTGCGGCGCTTCCCGTGCCCAACTTCTTCGGCGTCGACCTGCAGGGCTGGCCCGGATTCTACTTCTGCGCCATCCTTCTGATCCTCGCCTTCTTCCTGGCGCTGCGGATCAAGAATTCGACCTTCGGCATGATGCTGCTCGCCATCAAGTCGAACCAGAACCGCATGGCCTATACGGGCTTTTCGACCCGCCCCTATCTGCTCGCGGCTTTCGTCATCTCCGGCATGTATGCCGGTCTCGCCGGGGGTCTCCTCGCGGTGACCGATCCTTTGGCCGGCGCCGACCGGATGCAGTGGACGGCGTCCGGCGAAGTCGTGCTGATGACCATTCTCGGCGGCGTCGGCACCCTGCTCGGACCGGTGCTGGGCGCTGCGGCCATGAAATATCTCGAGCAGATCTTCTCGTCCTTCAACGAGCACTTTCTCCACGGCTTCTTCTCCTTCCTGCCGAAGGGGATGGAGGACTTCATGGTGACGATCACCAGCCCGTTCGTCGGAGAGGGCTGGCAGCTCACCCTCGGGCTCCTGTTCATGCTCGTCGTGATCTTCCTGCCCGGCGGCATCATGGAAGGGTTCCGTCGCATCGGCGGCATCGGCGGCATCGGCCGCCGGCAGAAGCTCGCCGGGGAGAAGGACATGCCCGACATGCCGCATCCGGCACGTAAAGCGGCGAAATAGGCCGGCTTCCAAGGCGACCACAAGGAACGCGTCACCCATGATTCTTTCGATCAGCGGCGTCGGCAAGCGCTTCGGCGGCCTCAAGGCGCTCGACAACGTCAATCTCAACGTCAAAAAAGGCAGCGTCCACGCCATCATCGGGCCGAACGGCGCGGGAAAGTCGACGCTGCTCAACTGCCTCGTCGGGCGCATCGTGCCGGACCAGGGAACCGTCGGCTTCGACGGCTACTCGCTGCTCGGCCGCCAGCCGCACGAGATCAACCAGGCCGGCATCGCCCGCGTCTTCCAGACGCCGGAGATCTTCGGCGAGTTGACCGTGATGCAGAACGTCATGATCCCGGCCTTCGCGCGAAAGGACGGCGCGTTCCGGATCAACGTCTGGAAACGGGCGACGGACCGCAAGGCGGTTCGCGAAGAGGCCGAGCACATCCTCGAGGACCTCAATCTGTCCGACAAGCGCGACCAGGTGGTCAATTCCATGTCACGCGGCGACAAGCGGCGCCTGGAACTGGCCATGTGCCTCGTCCAGCACCCCAAGCTCCTGCTTCTCGACGAGCCGACCGCCGGCATGTCGCGCGCCGACACCAACAACACGGTCGAGCTCCTGAAGAAGATTGCCGAGCGGGGCATCACCAAGGTGATCATCGAGCACGACATGCATGTGGTCTTTTCGCTTGCCGATACGGTCAGCGTGATGGCTCAGGGAACGGTAATTGCCGAAGGGCCGCCCGAGGCGATCAAGAGCGACCCGAAAGTTCAGGAAGCCTATCTCGGCGGAGCCCATCTATGAGCGAGACGATCGAGAACCGCGGCACGAGGGCCTCGCATCCGGCAACGGCCGCGCCAGCCGCCGCGACGGCAACCGGCGCAGCGCCCTTCTTCGCGGCGCGCGACCTCCACGCATATTACGGCGAGAGCTATATCGTGCAGGGGGTCTCCTTCGAGGTGCGCGAGGGCGAGATCCTGGCCCTGCTCGGCCGCAACGGCGCCGGCAAGACCTCGACGCTGCGCACCATCGCCCGCACCGGCTCGCCGGAGCTGAAGCGCGGCGAGATCTGGCTCGACGGCGACCCGCTGCACAAGATGCAGTCCTTCCAGGCCGCGCGCGCCGGCGTGCAGCTGGTGCCGGAAGACCGGCGCATCATTCCCGGCCTGACCGTCGAGGAGAACCTCAAGCTCGCCCGGATCGAGCCGCCCGCCGGCTGGGACCTCGAGCGTATCTACTCGCATTTCCCGCGTCTTGCCGAGCGTCGCAACCAGGAAGGCGTCACCATGTCGGGCGGCGAGCAGCAGATGCTGGCCGTGGCCCGCGCTCTTGCACGCGAGGTGAAGCTCCTCCTCCTCGACGAACCCTATGAAGGGCTCGCGCCGGTGATCGTCCAGGAGATCGAACGGATCCTGGAGGAGATCAAGTCGATCGGCATCACCACCATCCTGGTCGAGCAGAACGCTATCGCCGCGCTTCACCTCGCCGACAGGGCGATCATCCTGGAGATGGGCGAGGTCGTCTTCGACGGCACCGCCAAGGAGATCATCGACAACAAGGAACTCAGAATGCAGTATCTGGCGCTCTGACCCGCTCGCGATATTGCCCCCCGCTGCCTGAGCCATTTCCGGGCCGATGGGTCCGCCAACCGCTCGCGCCGGACCGGCGGCGGGATCCACCGGAATCTCGGCACGCCGTAATTCCTTGGCTGTCTCGACGGGATTGGCAGTCGAATGGCGAGCCTTGGACGGGTCGCGAGAGATCATCTTCCGCGGCGGGCCTTGCGCACAAAAAAGGGCGGCGCATTATCAGCCCGAGCGCCGCGCCCCCCTTACGGCTGCGCCTCTTTCGGCCCGAACGGTTCCGCCTGCGTGTCCCAAAAATGGTGGCCGCTCAATGCGTCGTCATCCGGCCTTCAGCCGAAAACCATTCTGGGTGCCGGCACGGCCGGGACGTCCTTCCCGCGAAACGTCGGGACTCGGCGTTCGAGGGATTATCTCGAGAAGGCGCGATCGAGCGCGGTGTCTCAGGCCGCAGAGCCAAGAGCGGAAGCGTTGGCAGCTCGCACACGATCGCCAAGCCGCCCTGCCGGAAGCCCCGGCTCGCCGTTCGGCGCGCGAAAAGGCGTCGCCCTCTCGTCGCCGGTTATTCCGGCCGGGGCAGTGTTTTCGCGCGCAACGCGGCGCAGTCGTCGGTCAGATCGGCGCGCGGGGTGAAGATCGTGAAATCGTAGGGCGCGGGCGTCGACGTGCTGAGACCGTAGTCGTCCGGAGAGCCCTCTCCGTCGGCGACTTCCACCATCTGGACGGAGACGGACTTCGAACCCGGCTGACGGTCATGGAGGATGCTCGGCACACCACGGTCGTTGCGGACATGGCCGGCCCCGGCGATCAGCACGGCCCGCCCGGTCTTTCCCGCCGCACCGATCATGGCTTCGGCGAGTGCCCCGTCGCGGGCGCGCTGCGCATCGACCATCGGCGAAACGGCGGCATCCGGCAGAAGGCCGCAATGCGATGCCCGGATCTCCTCGGCCATATCCTGCCGCTGAGCCTCCGGCAGCGGATTCGTCAGGCCGAGACGCTGCTGCTCATCGGCCGGCAGCGCAGAGATGCCCCGGCGCGCGACGGCTCCCACGGTCTCGCCGTCGAGGTCGCCGCCGAAGATCGGGAGGCCGTCGCTGAGCGCCGCATCGAAAATCGGTTTGTAGGTCGAGAAATCAGGCCAGCCGCGCTCGTTCCAGGCGAGCTTCTCGCCCAGGGAATCCATATCGGTCCCAGGCTTGCCGAAGTCCGAGAGACGGTCGGAGAAGTGCTGGGGGATCATTTCGAAGACCAGCGACATGTCGCCCACCTTCGCAGCAAGATCTCCGACGATGTCCGCCTGGATCCGGTGGTGGTCTGGATTGTCGTGTATTTCGCCAAGCAGGAGGTAGCGCGCGTCGGTGGCCGCTCCAAGCAGCGAAGAGGAATCGGTCTGCGTTCCGTCGGCGCGGAACACGCCGCCCACCAGCGGGTTGTCTGCGAAGAACTGCGATTCCCAGACGGGCGTCTCGGCATCGAAAATGCGCGTCGCCAAAGGCTTTGGATTGTCCTCGGACGTGTCGCCGACCGCGATCTTCGCCGCCTTGTCGCCCGCCTCGGCGACGGTCTTCAGGAAAGCGGCGGCGCCTTGCCCGACCGAAGTCCGCGTCGTCAGGGACGTCGCGGTGTCGACGGCCTTGGCGGCCCGTTCGACCGCGTCTTCCAAGCCATCATCCGCCAAGACTTTGGCATCCGCGAAGGGCTTTACGGTCGCGATCCTGACGTCGGCAAAATCGTCGCCGTCGCCGCGATAAGGCATCGCGACGCGATCGGAATTTTCCGGTGGCACGAAATCTCGCACGTCGTCGGCAGTGTTGAGCGGAAGCCGCGACATGACCAGATCGGCATTGTCGGCGACGGCATAGCCGAGTCCGGCAAGGACAGTGATGGCCGTCGGCAGGATCCAGTCAGCGCGTTTCAATCTGCATTTCCCCGATGCACGCGACGCGGGCCTGACCCCGTGACATCGCCCCCTCGCTTCGCTTGATAAGCCATCTCGCGACGATGTGGCGAAACTATTGCAGATCGGACACTATCGGCGGGACCGGGTTAAAAATTCCGCAACGACGTCCCGATTTTCGGCATGTCAGGGCTGTGAAGGACGTTACCGGCTTATCGCCGATTTCGGGGATGGACGGGCGATCCGGATCTGTTCGTATCCGGATCGCCCGCGTCGCCTCCCCGGCAACTCCCGCCGCGTAACCTGCGAATCTCTTCGCGGTTCTCCTCGGGTATCCACGGCTTCTGGATAGCGTGCGAACCCGTGATGGCATAGTGAGCAGACACACTTGTCCAACGCTTTTGGAAAAGCTCGTTAAGGAAGTGCTAAATCGCGATGCGCCTGTGGGGTGGCTCGTCGGGATACTGTTCCGTCCAATGGCGCACGAGAAAATGGCGCGCGACTACAGCCGGTCGCCGAGCGCTCTACTGGGCCAGCAGGTCTCGGGCAGCCCCAGCTTCTTCTCCATGGCGCCGATCGCCCGGCGCGTCTTGAAGCCGGCCAGCCCGTCGACCCCGCCGACGTCATAGCCTCTGGCCTCGAGCTTTCCCTGCAGACGCGCGACGTCGCCGCGCGTAATCCTGTCGGTCTTCTTCCATCCCGTCACCAGCGGCCCCGCGCCGGCGATCCGATCCGCCACATGGCCGACGAACAGCGCGTAGAGGTCGGAATTGTTGTATTCCTTGATGGTGTAGAAATTCTCCGTGGCAATGAACGCCGGGCCGAAGCGGCCGGCCGGCATCAGGAGATGCGCGCGCTTCTTCAGTTCGGACGCCGGAAAATCACGGCCGGCAACCCGGCTGACTCCCTTGGCAACATAGTCCGCGACCGTCGCGCCGCGATCGGGCCCCTCGCCCGCGCAGGAGACGGCGGCGGGAACGATCGCCTCGAACCCCCAGTCGCGCCCCGCCTGCCAGCCTGCCTGGCGCAGATAGTTGGCGATCGACGCGAGCGTATCGGGAACCGAGTTCCAGATGTCCCTGCGGCCGTCGCCATCCGCATCGACCGCATATTTGAGGAATTTCGTCGGCATGAACTGCGGCTGGCCGAGCGCGCCGGCCCAGGAGGACTTCAGTTCTTTCGCCTTCAGATGACCGTCGGCGACGATTTGCAGCGCGGCGAGCAGCTCGTCCCGGAACATGTCCTTGCGCCGCGACAGATACGCCTTTGTGGCCAGCACACGGAAGGCGTTGAGCGGGATCTTCGCCGTTCCGAAGGCCGATTCGCGTCCCCAGATCGCGACGATAATCGGAGCGGGTACGCCATATGTTCGGCTGATCCGATCGAGGAGCGGGCCGTAGCGTGCGATCAGCTTGCGCCCGGTAGCTGCGTTCGCCGCGACGGCGCGCTCGGACAGATAGTCTGCGCCGTTCTTGAACTCGGCCTGGAAGTTGTCCTCCGCGACCGCGCTCTTCTCGCCCGGTAGGACGAGGTCGGGCAGGGACAGATCCGGGGCAAGACCACCCAGCGCCGAATCGAAGACCGGCCGCGAGACCCCTCTCGCCTTGGCGGCAGGCCAGATGTCGGTCTCCAGAAACCGGTGGAACCCTTTGGTCACGGCGTCGGCGCGAGCGGATGAGCCCAGCCACGGAGCGGAAGTCGCCATAATGGCGAGGAGTGCGAGCAAGCGAATGATCATGACCTCAGGCTAACCACTGGCGCGTCGTATCGCTACGGGGTCCGGAGAAATCGCGTGCCGTCGAACGGGATCCTTGGGACGAGCCTGCTCTCCTCGAACACGCTCGATCAGTTGGCACGCTGACTCTCTAGACCTGCGGGTAACCCTGGCGGACGATAGTCGTCGATCGGGCGATCCTGACCGAATTCGTTTCCGGCTTGTCAACGGCCTGCGATGCATGCTGCGCGCCGCCACCGCCTACTCTTGTCCGGAACAGATCAGTGAATCCGAGCGTCGTCACGACGAGCGTGCTTTTGAGCCTCGGCATCATCACGCTCGCTTCCCTTCCCTACGAAATCCTCCTGCGGCGCTGCCCGTCGGAGCGCTATCGCAAGCTTGCCGCAGGCATCATCCTCACGTGCTGTGCCGTCGCTTCCATGGCCATACCCGTCCAGGCAGCGCCTGGCGTGATGTTCGACCTCAGGCACGTCTTCCTGATCCTGGCGGCGTCGCATGGCGGTCTCTTCGCAGCGCTTCTGATGGCCGCGGCCACCGGCCTCTACCGGCTCTATCTCGGCGGCGCGGGCGTGGAGGCCGGCCTTCTCGGCATCGCGATCTCCGCCACTCTCGGCTACGTGCTCGCCCGCGTGTTCAGTGGGGAAAAGACGAGTTTTGGGGTCCTCCTGGTGTTCGGCGTCGCCGCATCCCTCTCGACGTCGAGCCTCCTGGTCCTGCCGTTCGAGACGGTGGGCGCCCTCGTTCAGAGCGGCGGCGTCCTGCTGTTTGCCGCCAACCTCGTCGGCGTCGTCATGACCGGCCATGTGCTGAACCGCCAGCAGATCCTTCTGGCTCGCGAGCAGGCCCTCACCGAGGACGCGACGGTGGATGCGCTGACCGGGCTGGTCAACCGCCGCGCTTTCGACCGACTGGCGCCCGACCTGATCCGAGCCTCCCTCGCCAAGAACATGCCCTGCGCGCTGATGCTGATCGATGCCGATCATTTCAAGCGGATCAACGACACGTTCGGCCATGCCGCGGGCGATCTCGTGCTGCGCTCTATTGCCGAAACGCTCTCGAACGTCGCCCGCGAGCGCCGTCTCGTCGCCCGTTTCGGCGGCGAGGAATTCGCCATCGTCCTGCCCGAGACGAGCGCGACCGACGCGGAGGCGTTCGCCGACGAAGTCCGGCGGGCCGTCGCGAGCGTCCGGCACGACGTCCGCGGCCTGCCGCTGCGGGTGACGGTCAGCGTGGGCGTCCACACGGTCACCTCCCCCTCCGAGACCATCATGTCGGCTTTCCAGAAGGCGGACGCCGCGCTCTATCGGGCGAAGGCCGGCGGGCGGAACCAGGTGCAGTTCGCGCGCGCTGCCTGATCTTCCGCCTCGGACCACGCCGTGCCGGACACCGGCAAGGCAGAGGAGGCTCAGGCCCGGCGCATGAGAGTCCAGACGGCGGTACCAGCGAGGATCGCGGCCGCCGTCCGGTTCAGCGACTTCATCACGGCGGAATTGCGGATCGCGCCGCGCGCGCCGGCGGCCAGCGCTGCATATGGCGTCAGGACGACGAACAAAACCGGCGCGGTCACCAGGGCGAGGAGCAGAAAGTCCGGCATCCGGATCGCTCCGAGATCGAGGATCGACGGCAGGAGGGCCAGATAGAAGAAGATCGTCTTCGGATTGGAGAGCGTGACCAGGAGACCCGCGGAAAAGCTCGACCCGAGGCTCTTCGACGACAGCGCCTCGACATTCCCGGTGTCGGTGTCGGCAGTCCACATCTTGATCGCAAGGTAGGCGAGATAGATCGCCGCGCCGGTGCGGATCAGGACGAACAGATCGCCGAAGGCATGGGCGATGAGCGCAAGGCCGAAACAGGCGGCCGTCAGATAGACGATGTCGCCGAGAACCACACCTGAAATCAGCAAGAGGCCGTGCCTGAAGCCGGAGCCGAGCGCCCTCCCGACAAGGGCCATGACACCGGGGCCGGGAATGGCCGCGGCAATGGCGAGTGCGAGTGCATAGGCGGAGAGGCTGGCGGACGTCACGGGCTTGGTCCTCATCGGGTCCTTCGAGCGCCTGATCCCTCTACAGCGTTACAGCGCCGTGCGCGAGCGCATCGCTGCTGCGAGCGTGCCCTCGTCGAGATAGTCGAGTTCGCCCCCGACCGGAACGCCGTGGGCGAGCCGCGTCACCTTCACGTCGAGGCCGTCGAGCTGGTCCATGATGTAGTGCGCCGTCGTCTGCCCCTCGACCGTGGCATTGACCGCGAGCACGAGTTCCCGGACCCCCCCGCGATGGATGCGGTCGATCAGTTGGCGGATGGTCAGATCTTCCGGGCCGATCCCTTCCAGCGGTGACAGGACGCCGCCGAGGACGTGATAGGCGGCGTTCAGTGCCTTCGCACGCTCCAGCGCCCACAGGTCGGAGACGTCCTCGACCACGACGACCGTCGACTGGTCGCGTGCCGGATCGCAGCAGATCGTGCAGGGATCGCGCGAATCAATATTGCCGCACACCGAGCAGATCGCGACCTTTTCCAGCGCCTCGCCCATCGCCGCCGTGAGCGGCGCCAGGAGCTGCTCGCGCCGCTTCACGAGATGAAGCGCGGCGCGCCGTGCGGAACGGGGACCAAGGCCCGGCAACTTGGCGAGCAACTGGATCAGCCGCTCGATCTCCGGACCGGCGATGGATTTGGCCATGTCAGTGTCTATCGAAATTGCGAGGGAGGCGTCCCGCCGGGAGGACGATTATCATGAGAAGGGTCGGGGGAGCCCCCCCTGTGCCTGCCGGCATCTCCCCCACAAGGGGGGGAGATCATCTCGTCCTGACGTTCGCGGCCTCGGTCGCGCGCCGAAACCTGCACACCGGTCGGGATAGACGTGCCACCCGCCAAAGCTGCCGATCTCCCCCCTTGTGGGGGAGATGCCCGGCAGGGCAGAGGGGGTGCCTTGGCTCGGCGGTTGTCACTCGGCAGTTCAGCGTCTCGATCGATCCGAACCGTCGGATCGGCCGCTCTGCGCCCTTCTCAGAACGGGAACTTCATCCCCGCCGGCAGATTCAGCCCGGCGGTTAGCTCCTGCGTCTTTTCCTGGATGGCGAGCTGCAGCCTGGCATGGGCGTCGTTGTGGGCGGCGACGACCAGATCCTCGAGAATGTCCTTCTCGTCCTCCTTCATCAGCGAGGCATCGACGTTCATGCCGCGCATCTCGCCCTTGCCGGACAGCGTGACCTTGACGAGGCCGCCGCCGGACTGTCCGGACACCTCGATCTCGGCGATGTCGTCCTGCAGGCCGGCCATCTTCTCCTGCATCGCCTTGGCCTGCTTCATCATGTTCATCAGGTCTTTCATCGCGCCGATCTCCTCGATTCGCGTCAAACTCGTTCGTCGTCATGCGACAGATGGTGCGCCCTGCGGGTTCCTCCCAGGGTGCTGCCGGCCGTGGGCCGAGCGAGGGCACCCGCCGTCAGTCCTCCTCGTCGAGGATTTCGGAAGGGTCCTGCATCAGATCCTCGTCGCCGCCACCGGCCGCAAGCTCGGCATCGGCCAGCGCCTTCTCCGCCTCGCCGCGCAGTCGGACATGGGTGATCTTCGCTCCGGGAAAGGCGGCGAGCACGGCCGCCACCTCCGGATCGTTCGCCGCATCGGAGACGAGAGCGTCGCGCTTGGCGGCATCCTCCTCGTCGAGTGTCGGTGCGCCGCCGCCATTGGCGACCGAGACGACCCATCGCCGGCCAGTCCAGTCGTGCAGCCGGCGGGCAAGATCGCCGACCAGCGAGCGCGGTGCTTCGTCCGTCAGGGCGACTTCGATGCGGCCGGGCACCAGCTTCACCAGCCGGACATAGCGGCGGATCGAGACGCGCATCAGGGAATCGCGCTTCTCCTCGGCAAGCTTCGCAATGTCCGCCAGCGAGCGGATCGCGACCTCTTCGGCGACCGCCGGCTGCGGCTGGGCGACGGCTGTGGGCCGCGCCTCGCCGCGCGCGTTCGTCCCGGCGATCGCTTGCGGCCTGCGGGCCCCGCCGTCCGCGGATCTCTGCGCCACCCCGCCCTGTTCCGCGCCCACCACCCCCATCTCGCCGGACGGTGCGCCATCCGCCATGGCGGCCGCGCCGCGGCCGGATGGCCTCGGCAGAGCGCCCTCACCCTCGGCGCGGATCACCCGCAACAATTCGTCGGGCGACGGCAGGTCGGCGGCATGAGCGATCCGGATCAACGCCATCTCCGCCGCCTGACGTGGTGTCGCGGTTTCCCGGATCTCCTCCAGCGCCTTCAGAAGCATCTGCCAGACCTGGCCGAGCGTCCTGATCGACAGAGTCTTGGAAAAGGCAAGGCCGCGCTCAGCCTCCATCGGCGATAGCGATGCGTCCTCGGCCGCTTCAGGAACGTAGCGCAGCGTGGTGACGAGATGGGTGAAGTCAGCGAGTTCGCCGAGAACGATCGCCGGGTCGGCGCCCGAGGCGTACTGGTCGCGCAGTTCGACGAGGGCGCCCTTGCCGTCGCCCTTCATCACCATTTCGAACAGGTCAATGATGCGGACCCGGTCGGCCAGGCCGAGCATGTCGCGCACCGCCTCGGACGTGATGGCGCCGGCACCGTGTGCGATCGCCTGGTCGGTCAGCGACAGCGCATCGCGCGCCGACCCTTCCGCCGCGCGCGCGATCAGGCGCAGCGCGTCGTCCTCGATCGTCACCTTCTCGCGCTCGGCGATCGCCTTCAGATGCGCCATCAGCTTGGCCGAATCGATCCGCCGAAGGTCGAACCGCTGACAGCGCGACAGGACCGTGATCGGCACCTTGCGGATCTCGGTCGTCGCGAAGACGAATTTCACATGCTCCGGTGGCTCCTCAAGCGTCTTCAACAGGCCGTTGAAGGCCTGGTTCGACAGCATGTGGACTTCGTCGATGATGTAGACCTTGTAGCGCGCCGAGACCGGCCGGTAGCGGACCTGCGCGATGATCTCGCGGATATCGTCGATGCCGGTATGGGAGGCCGCGTCCATCTCGACGACGTCGACATGCCGGCCCTCCATGATCGCCTGGCAGTGGACGCCGGGGCCGCCCATGTGGATCGTCGGCTGGTGGATCTCGTCGGTCTCGTAGTTCAGGGCACGGGCGAGAATGCGGGCCGTGGTCGTCTTGCCGACGCCCCTCACGCCGGTCAGCATCCAGGCCTGTGCGATCCGCCCGCTCTCGAAGGCGTTGGTGAGCGTGCGAACCATCGGCTCCTGGCCAATGAGATCGTCGAAGGAGCGCGGCCGGTACTTGCGTGCGAGGACCCTGTAGGCGGCGCCGGGCGCATCGCCGGCCGAATCGTCGAGGCTCACGCGGCCGGCCGGCCGGCTGCCGGCTCCCTGCGCTGTCCGTTCGGGCGGTCTGACATGATCGAGGCTCACCGGATCGCGTTGGAGATCGTGACGGTTCTGCGGCCTTCGGCGCGAAGACGCAAGCCGGCGGAACGGTTCGCACCGCCGCAGCGGACGGCGGTCCACCGGAGGCGGCCCGGCCCATCGTCCGGCCGCGACCAACATACACGAAAAACTGATGAGGGTGGGAGGCTGGCACGGTGACCCGTGCCGGTGCTCGTTGGGGCTGCTTCCTTCCGGACCTGACCCGATTGGCGAGTGGCTCGTCCACCACCAACCTCCCAAGACTGCATATCGTCGATCCCCGTTCTAAATGCAACCCGGCCACTGCCCTTTTGGAGACTAGACGATGCGAGCCTTCCGACTCGACCGCCGCCTTGCTGAGGACACCGTAGGGGTCGGCCAGTTGGGTCTCTGCGATCTCCGGCTGATGAACGACAGTCGCTGGCCATGGCTGATCCTGGTGCCGAAGCGCGCGGGCATCATCGAGCTGCACGATCTCACGCCGCTCGACCAGACCATGCTGACATTCGAGACCGGGCTCGTGGCGAAAGCTCTGAAGTCGCTGGTGAACGCCGACAAGATCAATGTCGGGTCGCTCGGCAACATGGTTCCCATGCTCCACCTGCATGTGATAGCGCGGCGCAGCGGCGACCCGAACTGGCCCGGGCCGGTCTGGGGATTCGGTGCGGCCGAACCCTATGCGCCGGAAGAGCTTCAGCGGATGACGGCGGAGATTCGCCAGGCCGTGATGCCCGGTTGAAGGACAATTCGGCGAATGTCACTCTCACAGGATGAAATTAGCGCGCGCACCGGCTTTGCCGGCAACCGCCTCTGGCGCGACGGCGAGCAGCGGACGGAGGAGAGCCTCGCATCCGCCCTCGCCCACGACGCGGCCATCGTCTACCTGACCGCCGAAGGAAAATGGTTGTGCGCGATCGTCGACGGCACGCCCATGCCCGGCTTCACGCCACGCCAGGCGGAGACGTTCGGCGCCAGCCTGGGCGACAGCGTGCTTCTGGGCTTCGAGCCGGATGGCAGGCCAGCCCTCGCCGCCGAGTTCGGTGGCCTGCCGGATCCCGATTCGCCGCTTAGGCTGATCGAGCTGCGCTCGGTCGCCATGCAGGGTGCTCTCGGCGCCGATGTCGAAGGCCGGCTCGGACAGGCCGCGCATCTGTTGAACTGGCACCGCAAGAACCGCTTCTGCGGCCAGTGCGGCGGCCCTACGGTTTCCGAGGCCGCCGGGTACCGGCGGCGCTGCACGCGCTGCGGCGAGGTCGTCTTTCCGCGCACCGATCCGGTCACGATCATGCTCGTCCACGACGGCAACGGGGCGTGCGTCCTCGGGCGGCAGCCGCGATTCCCCGAAAAGTTCTGGTCGTGTCTCGCCGGCTTCGTGGAGGCGGGAGAGACGGTGGAAGACGCCGTGCGCCGCGAGACGAAGGAGGAGTCGGGCCTCGACGTCGGCTCCGTCACCTATCTCGCTTCGCAGCCCTGGCCGTTCCCCGGCTCCCTGATGATCGGTTGCATCGGACTGGCCACGAACCGCGACATTTCCTTCGACGGCGAGGAGTTGGAAGCCTGCCGCTGGTTCGACCGGGACGAGGTCCGCACGATGCTGGACGGCACGCACGCGGAAGGTCTCACCGCGCCGAGCCGCTTTGCCATCGCCCATCACCTCATCAAGGCGTTCGCGGAGGGCGACCTCGTTCCGTGATCGCGGTCGGCGGATGAAGCCGCGCGGCGCGAACTCCATTCCGGCAGCCTGCCGTGGCGGCACCTCGGCCCCGAGTGGGCGACAGGGGACGGGCAAATCTCCGTACGGCGCCTGTCGACTCTCGACGCCCTGATCTGTTGTTGTTTCCCGATTCGGAAATCGCGCTGCCGACGAGGCTCGCCTTTCCCTGTGAGAACCGTGGCCGGCTATTCCCCCGGCAGCAGCAGCTGGTGGCGGTTCTCCGCCGCCGGATAGACGCCAAGATTGCGATATTCGGCGGAGAAGAAGCGCAATTCCTCCAGCGCCCGGCCCAGCGCTGGATCGTGCGGATGGCCCTCGACATCGGCATAGAACAGCGTCGCGGAGAAGCTGCCGCCGAGCTGATAGCTCTCCAGCTTGGTCATGTTGATTGCGTTGGTGGCGAAGCCGCCGAGAGCCTTGTAGAGCGCCGCGGGAATGTTCTTCACCCGGAAGACGAAGGTCGTCACCACATTGCGGCTGATATAGGCGCGGCCGGTCTCGTTGAGGCTTGCGGCGCGCGGGGTCCACAGGCTCAGCCGCTGCTCGTCGGGATCGTTTAGCGGCTGCATGTCCGGATTGGCGAGGATGACGAAGCGGGTGACGTTGTTCGCCGCGTCCTCGACGTCTTCTTCCAGGATATCGAGACCGTAGCGCTGCGCGGCGAGCAGCGGCGCCAGCGCCCCTTTGCTGCGGTCGCCGCTCTCGGAAACTTCTCGGGCCGCCCCGGCGGTATCGCCCGCGACGACCGGCTTCCAGCCATTGGCCCGGATGTATTTGCGGCACTGCCCGAGCGCATGGATATGGCTGTGGACGCTGCGGATCTCGCTCCGCGAGACGCCCTTCAGCGCCATCAGCTGAAAATGGATCGGCATGAAGTATTCGCCGACGATCTGCAGGCCGGAATCCGGCATCAGGAGATGGATGTCGGCGACCCTGCCGGCGAGCGTGTTCTCGATCGGGATCATCGCCCGCTCGACGCGCCGCGTGCGCCCGTCATGCTCGACGCTTCCGGCCTTCAGTGCGGCGAAGGCATCGTCGAAGGACGGACACGGCAGCGGCTCATAGGTATCGCCGAATTCCGAGGCGCAGGCCATGTCGGAATTTGCACCGGGCTCGCCCTGGAAGGCGATCATCGGTCGGTCGTCATGCGGCATTCGTCAAACTCCGTACATCTGTCGGGCGCGTTCGAGATCTCCTGGCGCGTCCACCCCCAACGGCACCGCATCGACGATCTCCGCGTCGATCCGCATGCCGTCTTCCAGAGTGCGCAGCTGTTCGAGCTTTTCTCGGCGTTCGAGCACCGAGGGGGAAAGCGAGACGAAACGCTCCAGACTCGGGCGGCGATAGGCGTAGAGCCCGACATGGTGGTAGTGCGGCCCCTCGCCCCAGGGTGCGGTCGCCCGCGTGAAGTAGAGTGCCCGCATCCGCGTCGGCCCGATCGGGGATCCGACCAGCTTGACGACATTCGGGTTGGTGCGCTCGGCATCCTCGGTGATCTCGACCGCCAGGGTCGCGACGTCGCAGCGCGGATCCTCGAACGGCGCGAGAACCTGCCGGATCGCTTCCGGTTCGATCGTCGGCAGGTCCCCTTGCACGTTGACAATGGTCTCGGCGGACTTGTCCGGATCGACGAGCGTGAGCGCTTCGAAGATGCGGTCGGACCCCGATTGGTGCTCGCTCGATGTCATCACCGCCTCGAAGCCGGCCTCGGTCACGGCATCGCGAATCGCCTCGGCGTCGGTCGCCACCACCACGCGGCCGATCTGCGCAGACTGTGCCCTCTCGGCCACACGAACCACCATCGGCTTGCCGGCGATGTCGGCAAGCGCCTTGCTCGGCAGGCGCGTGGAGCCGAGACGGGCGGGGATGAGCACGAGGATGGCCATGTGTCCTACCTGAACCGGGGGCGACGGCGAAACGCCGACGCGCCTGCGTTACATCGCCTCAACAGACTTTGGAACGGCTCTTACAGGTGTTGCCTTGAAACAGCAAAAGACCTAGGTTCCGCGCGATTTTAGCCTGGGGGTTGGCGTCGTGACGGCGCCGGTATCGCGAGAGGGGGGTCGATCCCGCACATGAATTCGTTCGAGGCCAACAAGATCTTCGGTGCCGTGCTCGGGACGGTCTTCGTCCTGTTCGGCGGCAGCCTGCTTGCAGAGGGGCTGTTCCATTCGGAAGCCCCGGAAAAGCCGGGCTTCGAAATCGCCGCCGCCGAAGAAGGCTCGCAGGAAGGCGGCGCCGAGGCCAGCGCCACTCAGGAAGATCCCCCGGTCGCCGCGCTTCTGCAGACGGCCGACGTCGATGCCGGCGCTTCGCAGTTCAAGAAGTGCCAAGCGTGCCATAGCGGCGAGAAAGGCGGACCCAACAAGGTCGGACCGCATCTGTGGGACATCGTCGACCGTCCGATCGCTTCGGTCTCCGACTTCAACTATTCGGCTGCCATGAAGGATTTCTCCGAGGGCGGATCGAAGAACTGGACGTATGACCACCTTTACCACTTCATCAAGAATCCCAAGGGCTATATTCCCGGCACGGCGATGGGTTTTGCCGGCCTGAAGGACCCGGAAGCCCGCGCCAACGTCATCGCCTATCTGAGGTCGCTCAGCGACAATCCGGCGCCGCTGCCGCCGGCACCGGCCGAGGGTGAGGCGTCCGCCGACGAGACGGCCTCCGGCGAAGCCGCGCCGACGGTGACGCAGCCCGGCACGACGACCCAGCCGGGCGAAGGCACCGACAAGTCGCAGGTCCAGACGCCCGCGACCACCGATACCCAGGCGGCAGCCGCGCGGCCCAATGCCGAGGCCACCCCGACGATGGGCGATCAGGAGCAGCCGAATCCGCCGGCTGCGGAGCAACCGCAGGGCGAGAGCCCGGCCGCCGCTCCGCAGGAGACCGGCGCGGCGGAGCAGACCGCGCTGGCCGGCGACCCGGAGGCGGGCAAGTCGGTCTTCCGCAAGTGCCAGGCCTGCCACGCAGTCGGCGAAGGCGCCAAGAACAAGATCGGGCCGGAGCTGAACGGCATCGTCGGCGAGAAGATCGCAGCCGTCGACGGCTACAGCTTCTCCTCGGCTCTCAAAGACTACGCATCCTCGCATCCGGCCTGGACGGTGGACGAACTCCATCAGTGGCTGGCCGGTCCGCAGAAGCTGGTGCCCGGCACCAAAATGTCCTTCCCGGGCCTCAGCAAGCCGGAAGACATCGACAACGTGATCGCCTATCTCGCGACGTTCGGCGAGAACGGCACCCAGAAGAGCCAGTGACGTTCGCCTCTCTTCGAGCGCACTGATCGAAAAAGCCCCGGCCCCGCCGGGGCTCAGACTGCTGACAAACCCCGTCATTTTGGCGGGGTTTTGTTTTGGTTGCCGTGAA
>NZ_JAJAVB010000011.1 GCF_020615385.1 Jiella soli
CAGAGTGTGAATCATAAATCAGATCCAGACAAAACCCATTCTCAAACGGTCTCTGACAAGTCCGGGTCAAGTCGCCCGTCTGCAGGTCCGTCACCATGAACTGGTGCTTCGGCATCTGCGTCTGGCTGCTCGGGGTCGGATAGCGAATTCCCTGCTTCAGAAGCTCTTCCGAATGAGACGAACACCATAGCTGCAATGCACTCGTGCCGGTCTTCGGCAGCCCGACATGCAGCACCAGCCGCCGCTTCCGGTGAAGCCGGGCGGGTCTTGCGAGTGTTTCATTGGCAAAGGCGATGGCCCGATCCACCGTCGGCTGGCCCAGCGGTCTCAGCTTGCCGTACTCGTCGACCTGGCGGTGATAGTGCAGCATGATCGGTGCATCGTCTCCGACATCCTCCGGCGGCAGATGGATGGGAAAGTTGAGCGCCTTGGGCAGGAGTTCCGGCTGGATCCGGAGCTCGAGACAGGCCAAGGCAAATGTGATCTGATCAATGTGAAAGACATACTTCCCCAGGATGCTTTCCTGCTTCAGACCCCATTCTGCCCATTTGCGCCAAGATTCATCCAGCTGCGGTAGCCACTCTCCCGGCAGGACATAGAGCCCGCCGTTTCTGTTCTCGAAGATTGTCGTTCCCTGCCGCGTCCCGGTGGGGATGTCCGGCCTCTGACGCGCCAGTCCGGCCTGCTCCAGGATCGAATCCCAGAGGTCGGACGGCGGATTCGGCAGATCCACCACAGCTGCCGCCACGACGCTCCGCGGCAAGTAGGGGCGCGGATCGGACACGAAGAAGGTATCGCAATCGCATAGCACCGCAACTTCGGCCTGCCTGAGAAAATCCGATCGCAATTGTGCAATCTTGTTGAGATGAGGACGTTCGAAAGAAGTAATTACCCACCCCCTTGCCAACGGGGCCGATCGCTGAATCCATGTGCGGATGGATCGC
>NZ_JAJAVB010000012.1 GCF_020615385.1 Jiella soli
CAGAGTGTGAATCATAAATCAGATCCAGACAAAACCCATTCTCAAACGGTCTCTGAGTCCACCGCCGTTTGAAGCAGGTCTATCCGATGCCTCCCGTCAGAGGCGATCCACGGCCGATCGCGGCCGTTTGATCAGCCTTGGCTGCCGCGTCGAAGGCAGCGGCCAGGACCATCGACTGCTCCGCGGCCCGCAAAGAGGGTTTGCGGTGACGGGACGAACCGAGGCCTTCGCGACGGAAGGCGCCGTTCAGCCTGGAGACAGATGGCGGAAGGCCGCGATGACCTTGCCATAGACCTCGCGCTTGAACGGGACGATCAGGGACGGCAACTCATCCATGGCCTTCCACTCCCAGGCATCGAACTCTGGGGCATGTCCGCCCGGCGGCGGGTTGATCGCGATTTCGCTCTCCTCGCCCTCGAAGCGGAAGGCGAACCATCTCTGGGTTTGGCCGCGATAGCGCCCCTTCAGTGCAACGCCCACCAGTTGCGGAGGCAGGTCGTAGGAGATCCAGTCCGGCGCCTCGGCGAGCAGCGACACCGACTTCATGCCGGTCTCTTCGTAGAGTTCGCGCCTCGCCGCCTCGACGGGCTCCTCCCCCTCGTCGATCCCGCCCTGGGGCAATTGCCAGAGCTTTTCGGCACCGGTCATCTCGCCCTTGTCCTCGACCAGCCGCCGCCCCGCCCAGACGAGCCCCTCGGAATTGAGGACCATGACCCCGACGCAGGGCCGATATGGCAGATTCTCGAACTCGACCGGCTTGGTCATGCGGGATTCCTCCGATTTCGCGGATATGACGTTCGTCTGCGCCGGGTTATCGGGCGCAGGCGTCCGGCGGCAAGGCCGCGCTGCCCGCACCGCCGACGCTGCCCTGCCCTAGGTCCGGGACGGGACCCCCTGCTTGCGCAGCGCATCGAGCGCATCGGAGAGGATCGTCTGGAGCCGCGCCCGCTCGTCGGCCGTCACGCGCTCCGGATCGAGGAAGATGCGGGCCCCGTCGGTGAATTCGTTGATGACCCCGATGGTCGTCCGGCGCTCCTCGTGGATGTTCTCCACGACATAGGGAATGACCTCGCGGCTGATCCCCTTCAGCGAAATCGGCGCCAGCGGCCGCGCCCGAACGGTGTCCTCGACATGGGCGTAGGTCTCGTAGCTCATCACGATCCCGCCGGGTTCGGCGATCTGTTCGAGGCGCGCTGCCAGGTTCGCCTCGGCCCCGATGATCGTATAGTCCATGCGGTCGACGCTGCCGAAATTTCCGACATTGCAGAAGCCGGTATTGATGCCCATGCGCGCCTGGAACGGGCGCTCGATGCCGCGCCTTCGCCATTCCGCGTTGAGCTCGACCATGCGCCGCTGCATGGCAATGGCCATGGCGACGCAGGCCTGCGCGTCTTCCCTGGTCCCCTTGGTCTCCGGGTCGCCGAAGAAGGCGAGGATCGCATCGCCGATGAACTTGTCGACCGTCGCGCCATGCTCATGCGCGATCTTCGCCATCTCGGTGAAGTACTCGTTGAGGATGGCGGTCAGCTCTTCCGGCTGCAGCCGTTCCGAAGAGACCGTGAAATCCTTGATATCAGAGAAGAAGATGGTCAGCTTCTTGCGCTCGGTGGAGATGACGACGTCGCGCTCGCCGGAGAAGATCGAGCGATAGACCTGCGGCGAGAGGTATTTCGAGATCTTCATCGAGACCGAAGCGAGGAAGGAGTTGGCATCCTCGAGTTCGCGGTTCATCCGGCCGAAGGTGCGCGCCTGGCGCCACTGCATCGAGGCGAAGGCGATGCCGAAGAGGCCGGCGCCGGCGAAATAGGTCAGGAGATATTTGAAGGAGAAAAGGTTGGCGGCGATCGGCTGCTCGACCTCGATCTCCTGGATGCCCCTGACGTCGCCGACCTTCCAGTCGCGCTTGGGGCTTTCGGGATGCGTGTTGTGGCACGAAACGCACGCCTCGCCCATGATCACGGGCGCGGCGAGCCGGATCTTGCGGTCGAACATCGAGCCGTTGACGGCGGTGATCACCGGCAGCTTTCCCTCATCGGAGCGAAACATCTTCAAGGCGTCGGTTTCGAAACCGTCCAGGCGGTGCGGCTGGCGGGAGGCGAAGACGAAATCCGAGACGAAGCGGTAGCGCATGTTCTCGCCGCGATGACCGATGACCTCGCCGAGTTCCAGCGAGAGCGTCGCCGGGATGGGGATTGCTCCGGGGATGTCGGCGTAATTGTGCGCGGCGACCGTCCGCCCGTCCGGATTGGCGAGCACCCGGCCGACGACGTTCTTGGCGTAGTAGCTGCGGATGTCGGTGATCATCGCGTTGAGGCTGTTCGCCTGCGCGTTCAGCGCGACGTCCGAAAGGTGCCTCAGGTCGAGCCAGACGGCCACCGGAAGCAGCGCCAAAGCCAGCGCGACCGTCACCGCGAACCAGATCGGTCGCGCGTTCAGATATTGGAACAGCCGATCCATCGAATCCGCCTCGCTCAAGGCCCCGCCGATCATAGCGGATAACGGCCCTTCAGGGGGAGTGGCAGGACGGTGCTTCGCTCGGAAATCCGCGGCAGGCGCTTGGGCAGAGCCAGCGACCGCCGGCAGGCCCCCAAAAGGGCTTTTCACCCGCGACGGCGCGTCCGACTGAGCCGTCAGATTCGCTGCTCGGTCCTCTGATCGAAAAGATGCACGTTCGCGGGATCGATGACGAAGGAGATGTCGTCGCCAGGTCTCGCGCGGATCCGCTCCTTGACGATCGCATCGATGAGCTCGCGGCCCGAGCGGGCGAAGATCTGGGTTTCCGATCCCGTCGGCTCGATGACGACGACGTTCATGGCGATGCCGCCCGATCCGACCGCGATGTGCTCCGGGCGGATGCCGTAGATCACCGCCTGCCCGTCGGCTGCTGCCGTCTCCGGGATCGCCAGCACCAGGCCCTCGTTCGAGACGAACTGCTTCCTGCCGTCCTTCACCGCGATCTTCCCCTTCAGAAAATTCATGGAGGGCGAGCCGATGAAGCCGGCGACGAAGACGTTCTGCGGACGATCGTAGAGATCGAGGGGGGCGCCGATCTGTTCGACCCGTCCATCGCGCATGACGACGATCTTGTCGGCCATGGTCATGGCCTCGATCTGGTCGTGCGTGACGTAGACGATCGTGGTCTTCAGCCGCTGGTGAAGCTCCTTGATCTCCATGCGCATGGAGACGCGAAGCTTGGCGTCGAGATTGGACAGCGGTTCGTCGAACAGGAAGACCTGCGGATCGCGGACGATCGCCCGGCCCATGGCGACGCGCTGGCGCTGGCCGCCGGAAAGCGCCCGCGGATAGCGGTCGAGATATTTCGTCAGATCGAGGATCTCCGCCGCGCGGCCGACCTTCTTGTCGATCTCGGCCTTGGAGCGTTTCGCCATCTTCAGCGGAAAGCCGATGTTCTGCGCCACGGTCTTGTGCGGATAGAGCGCATAGGACTGGAACACCATGGCGATGTCCCGGTCCTTCGGCAGGACGTCGTTGACGACCCTGTCGCCGATCCGGATCGTCCCGTCGCTGATCGGCTCGAGCCCGGCCAGCATGCGAAGGAGGGTCGACTTGCCGCAGCCCGACGGCCCGACGAGGACGACGAACTCGCCGTCCGCGATGTCGACGCTCACTCCGTGCATGACCTGGACCGCACCGTAGCGCTTGACCACGTGGTCGATGTTGACGCCAGCCAATTCGCTTCCCCTTACTGCGGCAGTTCGATCTGCATCTTCACGTCGCTCGGCGGCGCCGAGGCCGCGATCTCGAAGGCCTTGACGCTCTCGTCGAAATCGAAGGTGCGGGTGATCAGCGGCTTCACGTCGATCGCGCCGGAAGACAGCATCGCGACGCAGCGCGGAAAGACGTGGGCATAGCGGAAGATGTTCTCGACGCGTGCCTCGCGGACCATCGCCGCGCCCGCGTCGTAGGCAATCGGATCCGGCTGTCCGCCGATCATCACCACGCATCCGCCGGGCGCCAAAGGCTCGAAGACCTGCGCCGCGGCCTTGGGCGAACCCGTCGCCTCGAACACGACGTCGCAGCCCCAGCCGTCGGTATCGGCCTTGACGCGCTCGACGACGCTCTCCTGGCCGGCTTGGACACCGATGATCGCCGGGCTCAGGCTTGCGGCGATCTCGAGCTTCTTTTCCGCAAGGTCGGTGACGTAGACCCGCGCGCAGCCGCCGGCGATCGCCGACAGCGCCGTGACGAGGCCGATCGGCCCCGCCCCCATCACCACCGCGATGTCGCCGGGCTTGATCCGCGCCTTCGTCGCGGCGTGAACGCCGACGGCGAGCGGCTCGACCATGGCGGCTTCGGCGAAGCTGACATTGTCCGGCAGCTTGAAGGTGAAGGCTTCCGGGTGGACGCAGGTCGGGCGAAGGATGCCGTGCACCGGCGGCGTCGCCCAGAAGCGCACCGCCGGATCCACATTGTACATGCCGAGACGGGTCGCCTTGGAGTTCGGATCGGGAATGCCGGGCTCCATGCAGACGCGGTCGCCGGCCTTCAGTGTGGCAACCTCGGAGCCGGTCTCGATGACCGTGCCGGAGGCCTCGTGGCCGAGGATCATCGGCTCCTTCACGACGAAGGGGCCGATCCGGCCATGGGTGTAGTAGTGGACGTCCGACCCGCAGATGCCGACGGTGTGGAGCTTGATGCGGACGTCGCGCGGGCCGAGCGTTTCCTCTTCCCTCTCGATCGGGAAATCGCGGAGCGACAGTTCGTCCTTGCGTTCCAGGACCAGGGATTTCATGGCAGTCAGCCTTTCCAGACGATGTAGATGCCGATGAGGCCGGCAATAATGTTGGCGATCACGAGCGGCAGACCGGCCGGCTCGAGGAAGCGCAGCCAGAACAGGCAGAGCGCCACCCATATGATCACCGAAATGAAGATCCGGTCGAACCAGTTCGTCTGGATCGGCAGGAAGCCGTGGCGCTCCTTGCGGTCGATCGGCGATTGCCGGCTCTCCTCCTCCTGTTCCAGGAGGTTGATCGGGGTCTCGATGTCGCGCGTGTCGGTCCGGGTCAAGACGTCATCCTTTCACCGCCCCGAATGTCAGGCCCGCCACGATATGGCGCTGCACCAGGCTGAAGATGATCAGCGCCGGGATCAGCGTGAAGACCGAGATCGTCGCCATCACGCCCCACTCCGTCCCGGTCGTCGTGACATATTCCGAAAGGCCGGTCGTCAGCGTACGGGCATTGAAGTTCGTCAAGGTGGCGGCGAGGAGATACTCGTTCCAGGCAAAGACCCAGGTGAGGATCAGCGTCACCGCGACTCCCGGCCGTGCCAGCGGCAGCACGATCTCGGTGATCACGGTCCAGGCGCTCGCGCCGTCGACGAAGGCGGCCTCGTCGAGTTCCTTCGGGATCGAGTCGAGGGTGGGTCGCAGGGTCCAGATCGCGAAGGGCAGGTTGAAGGTGCAATAGACGAGGATCATGCCGATCTTGGAATCCAGAAGCGTGAAATCGCCGACCCGGTAGACCTGGGTGAGCAGCAGGAACAGCGGCAGCAGGAAGACGGCCGGCGGCGCCATGCGGTTGGTGATCGTCCAGAAGAAGATCGATTCCTTGCCGCCGAGATTGAAGCGGCTGAGCGCATAGCAGGCGAGGAAGCCGAGGATCGTGACGAGCACCGCGTTGCCGGTCGAGATGATCAGCGAGTTCGCCATGTAGCCGCGCAGCGTCTCGTCGTTGAGGACGTTGATGTAGTTCTTCCAGTAGACGGATTTGAGGATCACGTCGGGCGTCGAGAACAGCTCCACCGCCGGCTTCACCGAGATGACGAACAGCCAGTAGATCGGAAACATCGTGAGGAAGCTGACGACGATCCAGAACAGAAGATTGGCCCAGGTTCTGTAGCGCTTCATCAAATCAGGCCTTCTTGTTGCGCGGCGCGATCAGCGCGACGTAGAGCAGCCAGCACGAGACGATGGTGAGGTAGAGGACGATGATCGACACCGCCGAACCGTAGCCGTAATTCGTCTTCGGAAAGACTTCCTTGAAGATGTGCACGCCGAGGTAGCGGGTCGCCGAGCCCGGTCCGCCGCCGGTCAGCATCAGGACCTCGTCGACGATGCGCAGGGCGTCCATCAGGCGGATGAAGACGGTCGCAAGCAGCGCCGGCGCGATCATCGGCAAGGTGATGTGCCAGAAGATCTGGCGCTTGCCCGCCCCGTCGATCTGCGCCTGCTCGAACGGGTCCGTCGGCAGCGACACGAGCGCGGCGATCAGCGTCAGCGTGACGAGCGGCGTCCAGTGCCAGACGTCCATGACGACGGTGACGGTGAAGGCCGCGACGGCGCTGGTGCCGATATTGAGGTCGTAGCCGAACCAGGAGTGCAGCAGCGACGGGATGATCCCGATCGACGGGGTCGTCATCAGCTTCCAGATCGAGCCGACAATGATCGGCGCCATGATCAGCGGCAGCGTGTGGATCGTCCGGAAGATCGCCCTGCCCGGAAAATCCTTCAGGAGCGCCTGTGCAAGGAAATAGCCGATGATCACTTCGCTGAGGACGGCGAAGAAGACGAAGGCGACGGTCACCCCTAGGGAGGACAGGAAGCCGGTGTCGAAGACGAGGGCGCGGAAGTTGTCGGCGCCGTTGTAGATCACGGTCGGATCTGCGGCGAACGGGTTCCACTGATGGAAGGCGAGCCAGAGCACGTAGAAGAACGGCACGACGCCGAAGAAGAAGAGGATCACCAGCGTCGGCGAGAGAAGGATCCAGCCCAGCCTATTGGATTGCATTGCGCCGTCCTTCTTCGAGGCACATCATTTCGTGAGAATGGCAGCGTTCGCTGGTAGCTCCGCCGCACGGCCTGGAGACGTGGCCGAGCTCTCGCATGACGCTCGGCAGCGGCCGCACCCAGTCGCAAAGGCCGGCGTCGGCCGATCGGCCAGCGGCGCGCGGCGACGGGCCGCCACAAGGTCGCGGCCCGTCGTCTTGGCTACGTCCTACTTGCGATAGCCGAGGGACTTCAGCTCTTCCTCGGTCTTCGCCGCCATCTGGTCGAGACCGTCGTCCACGCCGACATTGCCGGTCAGGATCTGGTAGAAGATCGGCGTGGTCGCCTCGATGACCTGGCGGTGGAACGGATAGGGCGGAGCGCCCTGGAACAGCTTGCCGTCGTCGCGCAGCATCGAGTAGTAGCCGCCGAGCTTCTTGTCGATCTCTTGCACCTTCGGGGTATCGTAGGTGGAGGTCAGCGTGATGCGCGAGCCGGCAGCGGCCCAGTCTTCCTGGACTTCGGGCAGAGCGAGGAACTGCAGGAAGAGCAGCGCGGCGTCCTGGTTCTTGGAGGTGACCGGCAGGCCGAACGCGCCGCCGTCATAGTAGCCGATATAGCCCTTGCCGCTTTCGGCATCCTCCATGACACCCGGCTCAAGCGGCGGCAGCGCCACGCCGACATCGCCGACGACCTTCGACTTCTCCTCGTCGGTCGCGATCCAGGCGGCGTTCTCGCCATAGACCAGACCCTGCGCGGCGCGGCCGGCGGCAAAGGTCGTCGCGACCTCGGTCCAGGTCGACTGCACCGATTCCGGCGGAGCGATGTCGCGCATCGACAGCCACCACTTCAGCGCCTTCTTCGCCTCGGGCGAGTTCATCGTACCGCCGTTCTCGACGGTCGCGGCATAGTTCTTGTCGACGTTGATGCCCCAATTGTAGACGCCGAAGGTCGGGGCGACGGATTCGAAGTATTCGTACCAGGACGCCGGATGGCCGGTATGGGCCTGGGCGGTCGTGCCCCACAGGTCCATGCCCTTTTCCTTGCCGTAATCGGTAAAGAACTTGGCGATCTCGGCATAGTCCTCATGCGTCTTGGCCGGCTTCAGCTCCTTGCCGGTCTTCTCCTTGAAGGCCGCCTGGACGTCCGGGTCGTTGAAGAGGTCCGTCCGATAGAGATAGACCTTGATGAAGGCCTCCATCGGCATGCCGTAGAGATCGCCGTTGGTGCCATGGAAATTGTCGGCGAAGGACGTCAGATTCTCCTCGGAGTATTCCGGCGCCTTCAGATCGGCGTGGTCCTTCAGCGACTTCGTGATGTCGACGAGGAAATTGCGCGACAGATAGGCGTAGATGATGTCCTGCTCGATATAGACCATGTCATAGATGCCGGTCTTGGCCTCCATGTCCTTGATGGCCTTGTCGTACATCTGGTCCCAGGACGTGGTCTCGATCTGCACGTCGATGCCGGTCAGATCCTCGAACTTTGGCGCCAGCACGTCGGCGATGTAGTTCGATGCCGGGGTCGACTCGGTCACGCCGCGCAGCGTGACGCCATCGAACTGCTTGCCGGCGTTCTGCCACCAATCGGCATTCTTGATCTCGATGTCCTGCGCGAAGGCGGCACCCGCCATCATCGTCAGGGCGAGCACGGACGTGCTCAGCCTATAGGCAAACTTCATCAACTCCTCCCATTCGCTCCCGAGGTCACGGCGATGCGAGCCTCGCCCTCGCCGCACGACCTCCGAGAGCCACCATGCAAATGTATGGAGTACGATGCAAGTGAAATTTTACAGGTGTATGGCTTGTAAATCATTTGCGCGCCGTGCCATCTTCCTCAATCCGTGAGGGGGAGCGGACAGGGCGGGAACAAGATGATCCGGGAGGCACAGGAAGACGGCGAGGCCTTCGCGGCCGAGGTGTGCTGGCACTACTACGTCAACGGCATGACACAGGCCGAGATCGCCAAGCGCCTGGAGACCACGCGGTTGCGTGTGAACCAGGCCATCCAGCGCGCGAAGTCGCTGGGCATGGTCAAGGTCCAGATCGAGTCGCCCTTCGTCGCACGGATCGAACTGCAGGAGCGGCTGCGCCGGGAACTTGGCATCGAACGGGCCATCGTCGCCCCTGCCCGGCGCGACGAATACGACTATCACGGTGCCGTCGGGGCGGCGCTGGCCTCGTTCATGGCCGAGCGGCTCCGCGCCAAGACCTGGAGGATGATCGGCGTCTCCTGGGGCATGACCCTGGAAGCGGCGATCCGGAAGCTGCCCAATCTCGTCAATCCCGATCTTGAGATCGTCTCTATGCTGGGCGGCACCATGCAGGGCGCGTCCTTCAATTCGTTCAGCATCGCCTCGGGTTTGGCGGCGCGGCTGGGGGCGAGCTACTCGCTGCTCGCAGCGCCGATCTTTCTGTCGGAGGGGGTCGATCGCGACGTCTTTCTCTCGCAGAAGATCTTCGCCGACCACTTCCGCAAGTTCGAGGCCCTCGACGCCGCGATCCTGACGGCGAGCGACATTTCCGACCGCTCCTATCTCGTCGCCAACGGGCTGCCGCAGGAATACTCGGCCGCCGACATCACCAATGCAGGCGCGATCGGCGACGTGCTCGGCCGCTTCCTCGACGAGAAGGGCCAGCCAATCGCACATGCGCTCGACCGGCGCACGATCGGCGTCGATCTCGACGTGGTCGAACGCACGCCGGAGAAGATCATGGCGGCGGCCGGCCAACACAAGGTGGGGATCATCCGCGCGGCTTCGCGGCGCGGTCTGATCGACACGCTGATCACCGACGACGTGACCGCCGAGCTGCTTCTGAAGGCCGGCGACGACACGGTTGCGGACGCGACCCGGAAACGGCGCGCCGGATGACCCTTGGGCCGCCTCGCCCGCAAGGACGACGACGGTATTTCGACTTCTGGGAGGAAAAGTCATGCGACGCCTTGGCATCCACTCCTTCGTGTGGACCGACGGAAAGACGCAGGAAGGGCTGGAGATGGCCCTCGAAAAGTCGGCCGAGCATGGCTACCGCATGGTCGAGCTCGCCTATCTCTTTCCCGGGCGCTACGACATCGAGAGGCTGGCCGCCCGGGCCCGCGCGCTCGACCTGGAGATCGTGGTGACGATGGGCCTGCCGCCCGAGGCGGACGTCTCGAGCGAAGACCGGGACGTCGTGGCGCATGGCCGCGCTCTGCTTTCCGACGTCGTGAAGACCGTGCGCGACGTCGGCGGTATCCGGCTCGGCGGCATCCTTTATTCCAAGCACGGCAAATATGACCGGATGCCAAGCCGCGACGGCTGGATGAACAGCACCGAGGCGATCGCAGCGACGGCCGAAACCGCCAGGACATGCGGCGTCGAGATCGTCCTCGAAATCGTCAACCGGTTCGAGTCGAACCTTCTCAACACTACGGCGCAGGGGCTGAAGTTCATCGCCGACACGGACCGCGACGACGTGCGGCTGCATCTCGACACCTTCCATATGAACATCGAGGAGGCCGATCCCGCCGCCGCCATCCGGCTCGCCGGCGATCGGCTCGGCTACTTCCACATCGGCGAGAACTATCGCGGCTTCCTCGGCACCGGGACGATCGATTTCACCGCCTATTTCCGGGCGCTCGCGGACATCGGCTACGACCGCGACATCACCTTCGAGAGCTTTTCCGGCGCGATCGTCGACGAGGCGCTGTCGGTCGCCTGCGGGATCTGGCGGGACACCTGGACGGACAATGATGCGCTCGCCGCGCACGCCAGGACGTTCATCGAGGAGAAGTGGCGCGAGGCGGCGATGGCGCGCCAGGTGCTCGCGGCGGTCTGAACGACGCCACCAGCCGCGAACGCTTTGGTGCAGGCGTCGCGCCGCGGGCTTCAGCCGGCGCAGATACCGTATTCGATGAGTGGAGATCACGAGATGCCGCAGGATTTTCAGAACCAGACCGTCATCATTACGGGAGCCGGCAAGGGGATCGGCCGGGCGACGGCCCAGTTGATGACGAAGCGAGGCGCGAAGGTGGTCGCCATCGCCCGCACGCAGAGCGATCTCGATAGCCTTGCCGCCGAAACCGGATGCCGGACGATCTCCGCCGATCTTCTCGATCCCAAAGCCGCCCGCGAGACCATGCGCGAGGCCGGCCCGGCAGATCATCTCGTCAATTGCGCCGGAACCAACGTCCTGGAAAGCGTCCTCGACATGACCGAGGAAGGCTACGAGGCTGTCCTCGGCATCAATCTCCGCGCGGCGCTGATCTGCGCTCAGGAATTTGCGCGAGCCCGCATTGCGGCGGGCGGCGGCGGGGCGATCGTCAACGTCACCTCGATCGCCGGCCATCGCGGCTTTCCGAACCATCTCTGCTACGCCGCCTCGAAGGCAGGGCTCGAAGGCGCGACCCGCGTGCTCGCGAAGGAACTCGGTCCGCACGGCATCCGCGTCAACGCCGTCGCGCCGGGGATCACGCTCACCGAGCTTGCGGCGGCCGCCTGGAGCGATCCGGAAAAAAGCCAACCGATGATGTCGCGCACGCCGATCGGCCGCTTCGCCGAGGTCGACGATGTCGCCGGCATGATCGCGATGCTCTTGTCCGCAAACAGCGCGATGGTGACGGGAGCCGTGCTGCCGATCGACGGCGGATTCTTGAGCGTCTGAGGAATTCGGCGCGAACTTTGGGAGAAGAGAAATGGCGCAGTCATTGGACGGCAAGGTCGCGGCGGTCACCGGCGCCGCCTCGGGCATCGGACTGGCGACGACCGAAGCGCTGATCGCCGCAGGCGCGACGGTGGTGATGGTCGATCGCGACGAGAAGGCGCTCGGCGAGATCGGGAGCCGCCTCGGCGAGAAGGCGATCCCTCAGATCACCGATCTCCTGGACGCTTCGAGCTGCTCCGCCATGGTGCCGGAGATCCTCCAGAAGGCCGGGCGGATCGACATCCTGCACTGCAATGCCGGCACCTATATCGGCGGCGATCTCACCGAGACCGACACGGCGACCATCGACCGGATGCTCAATCTCAACGTCAACGCCGTGATGAAGAACGTGCGCGACGTCATCCCCCATATGATCGAGCGCAAGACCGGCGACATCGTCGTCACCTGCTCGGTCGCGGGCCACATGCCGATCCAGTGGGAGCCGGTCTATTCGGGCTCGAAATGGGCGGTCACCTGCTTCGTCCAGACCATGCGCCGGCAGCTCAACAAGCACGGCATCCGCGTCGGGCAGGTCTCGCCCGGACCGGTGGTCTCGGCCCTCCTTGCCGACTGGCCGGCCGACCGACTCCAGGCGGCGAAGGATTCGGGGAGCCTGATCGAGCCGACCGAGGTGTCGGATGCGGTGATCTACATGCTGACGCGGCCGCGTAACGTCACCATCCGCGACATGATCGTCCTGCCGACGAACTTCGACATCTGAGGTCGCGACGGGGCGGCGTTCGCCGCCGCCTCGCTCTCGATGGCATCCCGTTCTTCATGCAAGGGAGGAGCTGTATGGCCGATCTATCGGGCCTGACGGCCGTCATTACGGGTGCTGCCGGCGGCATCGGCACGGCCATGGCCGAGGCCTTCGCCAGGGCCGGGGCGCGGCTCGTGCTGGTCGACATCGCTGAGACCGCAGGCCTTGCCGAACGCCTCGGGCCGGTCCACCGCCACGCCGTCATCGATCTGGAAGATCCAGCGGCGATCGCGGCAGGTGTTGAGCGGATCGGCCGCGAGACCGGCATCGACATCCTCGTCAACAATGCCGGCCTCGGCATCGTCTTTCCGGCTGAAAAGACCGAGATCGACGCCTTCGACCGGACGATGCGCATCAATCTTCGCGCGCCCTGGCTTATGGCCGCCGGCGCCCTGCCCTTTCTCAAGGTCTCGGGCCGTGGCCGCATCGTGAACATCTCCTCCCAGGCCGGTGTCATCGCCATCGAGGAGCATGCCGCCTATGGCGCGAGCAAGGCCGGACTGATCAACCTCACCAAGGTGATGGCGATCGAATGGGCGCGCTACGGCATCACCGCCAACGCCATCGCTCCGACCGTGGTCGAGACGCCGATGGCGCTGGTCGGCTGGTCCGGTGAAAAGGGCGAGAAGGCGCGCGGCGACATCCCGGTCGGCCGGTTCGCCCGACCTTCGGAAATTGCGGCGGCAGCGCTTTATCTCGCCTCGGCGGAGGCCGGCATCGTCAATGGCGCGGTGCTGATGGCGGACGGGGGATATTCGGTTCGGTGAAGCCGCCGGTCGAGGGGCTGGCGGAGAACGCGCCGCGACCGGCGCGTCTTCTCCTGTCTGCGACGGCACCACCCCGGTTACGCCGCCCTGGATTCTCGGGACGGAGCCCGAGAATGACGAAGCGTGGATGGTGTTGCTCATTCTGAAACGGTCGCGGGAGATTTGGCGATCGAGAAAGCCCCGTCCGTCAATCCCGATCGGTCTCTTCGTCACCGCTCGCGGCAGTCTCGGGCTTTCGTCATGACGCGGAGCCACTCCCTCCAGATCGTCATTCTCGGGCCTGTCCCGAGAATCCAGGGGAACGTCGGACGCAGGAGCCGGAAGGTTTGCCGCGCATATGACGTGCGACCTGCCGGCGGGATATCGGCGGCGGGCCAAACCCGCCGCCCTTGTTCATCCTCAGAAGTCGAAGTCGTTGATGTCGGCCTTGGTGAAGACCTTCGGCTGGCCGAGCAGCACCTGGCTCTGGTTGACGATCGGCAGTTCGCCGAGCCGGCCGGCCTTGACCGTCTTGTCGCCCGGCTTCAGCGTGCCGTCCGCCACCTGCCGCATCACCTCGACCGCTGCATAGCCGAGATCGACCGTGTTCCAGAGGATGGTCGACTTGATGCAGTCGGAGTTGATGTAGGGCTTCATGGCATTGGGAAGCGCCAGCCCGACGACCGAGACCTTGCCGCAGAGACTGTTCTGCTGGACCGCCTCGGCGGCGGCAGGAGTGGCGACCGACGTCATGCCGAGAATGCCCTTCAGCTCGTCGCCATATTTGTTGATCAGCGTCTGAGCCTGATTGAAGGACAGGATGTTGTCCTCCTGGGCCTCCACCGTCTCCAGGAATTTCAGCTTCGGGTGGCACTTTTCGGTATAGGCCTGCATCTCGGAGATCCACCGCGCCTGGTTCGGCGTCGTGAAGGTCGAGGTGACGATGGCGAAGCTGCCCTCCTCGCCGATTTCCGAGGCGAGTTGGTCCATCATCGATTTCGCTACGCCGTTCGGCAGTGCTTGGTTGACGAACCACTGGCGGGCATCGGCCTCGGCGTCCGCGTCATAGCCGACGACGTTGATGCCGGCCTCGAGCGCCTTCTTCAGGACCGGGGCGATCGCCACCGGATCGTTGGCGGCAAAGAGGATGCCGTCGACGCCCGAGGTGATGTAGTTGTCGATGAAGGTGATCTGTTCGTCGATATTAGCCCGCGTCGGACCGTCGGTCGAGACGTCGACATTGCCGAGTTCCTTGGCCGCCTCCGCCATGCCCGAGGAGGTGCTCGCGAAATAGCCGACGCCGACGAGCTTCGGAATGTCGACGACCTTGATGGTCTTGCCGTTGCGGTCGGGAGCATTGGTCGGCGTGCCGCCATTGTACTCGCCGGGCTCAGCCGCCGGGGACTCGCCGCTGCAGGCGAGCGGGTTGGTCGGCTGGTCATCGCCGCCGGTCCAGGCCGACTGCGCGTAGGCCGGCGCGGAAAGCAGGCTTGCGCCAAGCAGCGCCGTGATCAGACGTTTCATCAGATTTCCTCCTGTTGTTCTGGCGCTCCGAGGCGCCCCTCCCGATCCTCAGTCGCTCGAGAAGCGGCTGAGGACATTGCTGATCAGGACGGCGACGATCAGGACCGCGCCGATGACGACGGTGGTTCCGTCGCCCCGCACGCCCGAAAGCGACAGGCCGTTCTGAAGGATCTGCATGAGACAAAGGCCGATCAGCGTGCCAATCACCATGCCGCGCCCGCCGAAGATCGAGGTGCCGCCAAGGACGACGGCGGTGATTACTTCGAGCTCGATGCCCGTGCCCATGTCCGAGCGGGTGGTCGAGACGCGCGAGACGAAGACGATCGCGGCGAGAGCCGAGACGAAGCCGGAGGCGGTGTAGATGAGAAGCTTGGTCCGTTCGACCGCGAGCCCCGAAAACTCCGCCGCGGCTTCGTTGTTGCCGATCGCGTAGGTGGTCCGCCCGAAGGTGGTGAAGCGCAGGATGAAGATGCCGATCAGGGCGACGAGAGCGAACAGCCAGAGCTGCGTCGGGATGCCGAGGAACTCCCCCTGCCCGAGCTGCGCGAACCAGTCCGGATAGCCGCGCACGGAGCGGGCCTGGCTGATGCCCTCTGCCAGCCCGCGATAAAGGGCGAGGGTCGCCAGCGTCGCGATGAGCGGCGGCACCCGGAAGCGGGTGACGATGATACCGTTGGCGAAGCCCGCGAGCGTCCCGGCAAGGAGCGAGAGGATGATCGCAGCCGGCAGCGGCAGGCCTGCATTCTGCCAGAAGACGCCGACGAGGATGGCGCAAAGCCCGAGGATCGAGCCGACCGACAAATCGATCCCGCCGGTGACGATGACGAAAGTCATCGGGATCGCGATGAGCCCGACCTCGGTCATCAGCCGGGCCTGGTTGAGCAGATTGGCCGTCGTCAGGAAACGGTCGGACTGCGACGCCATCGCGAACAGCGCGACGACGAAGAGGATGGCGAGGATCGCTTCGTGCCGGATCAGAATGCGTGTCATGACCCCATCTCCCCTCAACCGGTTCGCCGGCGACGCGCCATGTCGGCCAGGACGGTCGCAAGGATCAGGACACCCTGCACCGCCCGCAGCCAGTAGGCGGAGACGTTGAGGAAGATCAGCGAGGAGCCGATCGCGGCGAAGAGGATCGCCGCCAGCGTCGAGCCGAACACCGTGCCGACGCCGCCGAGGATCGAGACGCCGCCGACCACGGATGCGGTGATGATGACGAGTTCGAGGCCGATCGGCGTCGTCGACTGGATGACCTGGAGCTGGGTCGCGAACAGCACCGAAGCGACGCCGGCAATGGCGCCGTGAATGGCGAAGACCTTTACCACCGTCGCCTCGTAGCCGATGCCGCTCGCCCGCGCGGCTTCCGGGTTGCTGCCGACCGCGTAGATCGTCCGGCCGAAGGCGGTATAGCGCATGAGGAAGGCGGCGAGGATCGTCATGCCGATCATGAACCAGACCGGCGACGGAACATCGAGGAGCCGGAACTGCGCCAGCTGATAACCGGCCGGCAGGCCGCTGATCCAGCGCCCGCCGGTGAAGGTGATCAGCCCGCCCGACAGGATCGAGAGCATCGCCAGCGTCGCGATGATCGACGGCACTTTCGCGTAGGCGATGAGGCAGCCGACGAGCGTGTTGATTGCCGCGCCGAGCACGAGCGGCGCGAGCCAGGCGAGCCAGATTGGATAGCCATTGGTCGCGAGCAGGCCGGAAATGACGGCGAGAACGCCGATCAGCGCACCGATCGACACGTCGATATTGCCCGAGATGATCACCAGCGACATGCCGATCGCCGCGACCGCGATATAGGCATTGCCGACGAAGATGCTGGTCAGATTGTGCTGCGACAGGAAGCGGGCGTTATACGCCCCGACGAAGGCAAAGAGCGCCAGGATGACGACGACGAGCAGGATCTCCTGGCCGAGCGAGCCGAGCGTGCGGGAGAGGCCTCGCTTCATCGTGCCGCCTCCGCACGCGCCGGCGCCCGCCGACCCTGCATCATCGCCGCACCGACGGCGTCCGGCGTCGCGTCCTTGCGCTCGACGATCGCCGCCAGCCGACCCTCCCGCATGACGAGGATCCGGTCGCTCATGCCGAGCACCTCGGGCAGTTCGCTGGAGATCATCAGGATGGCGAGGCCCCTCCTGGCTAGTTCGCCCATCAGCCGGTGGATCTCGGTCTTGGCGCCGATGTCGATGCCGCGGGTCGGCTCGTCGAGGATGAGGATCTTCGGGTTGGTCGCCAGCCACTTGGCCAGCACGACCTTCTGCTGGTTGCCGCCCGACAGCTGCCCGACGCGCTGGCGCGCGTCCCGCGCCCTGATCGAGAACCGCGCGATCGCATCGGTCGCCATGCCCTGCTCCCGGCGCGTGTCGACGACCGTGAACTTCGTCAGCCGGTCGAGGATCGCCATGGTGACGTTCTCGCGCAGGGGCTGCGCCCGCACCAGCCCATGGGTCCCGCGATCTTCGGGGACGTAGGCGATGCCGGCGGCGATCGCCTCGCGCACGCTGGAAATCGTCTTCGGCTCGCCATCGATCAGGATCTTTCCGGCGGTCGCGGGCGTCACGCCGAAGATCGTCTGGGCGAGCTCGGTCCGGCCCGAGCCGACGAGCCCGGCGATGCCGAGGATCTCGCCGGCATGAAGATCGAAGGAGATGTTCTCGACGACGCCGGAAAGCGACAGGTCGCGCACCTCCAGCCGCGTCTCGCCGCGCGGAATGTCTTCCTTCGGAAAGAGCTGGTGGATGTCGCGGCCGACCATCATCGAGACGAGCGCCGCTTCGCTGACCTCGGAGACCGGCTTCGTGCCGATCGACTTGCCGTCGCGAAGGACGGTCACGCGGTCCGCGATCTCGAAGATCTCGTTCATCCGGTGCGAGACGTAGACGATGCCGACGCCGTCGGCTCGCAGCCGTCGCACGACTTCCAGAAGCCGCTTGACATCGGCCTCGGCTAGCGCCGCCGTCGGCTCGTCCATGATCAGAACGCGCGCATTGCGCGACAGGGCGCGCGCGATCTCGACGCGCTGGCGGTCGGCGACGGAAAGCCTCGAAACCCGCTGGTCGACGTCGAGATCGGGACAGTCGAGCCGATCGAGGAGTTCGCGGGCTTCGCTTCGCATGCGCCCCCAGTCGACGAGGCCGGCGCTCGTCTTCGGCTGGTGGCCGAGAAAGACGTTCTCGGCGACGCTCAAGGCCGGAAAGAGCAGAAGTTCCTGGTGCACGACCGCGATGCCCTCTGCCTGCGCCTCGCGCGGGCCGGCAAAGCGGCGCGGCTTGCCGTCGAGCCAAATTTCTCCCTGGTCGGCGCGGTGATCGCCCGCGGCGATCCGGATCATCGTCGACTTGCCGGCACCGTTCTCGCCCATGAGGGCGTGGACCTCGCCCGCGTAAAGGTCGAAATCGACGCCGGTCAGAACCTCGACCGGTCCGAAGGCCTTGGAGATGTTCTTGAGTTCGAGGATCGGCGTCATCGCCGCCCCGTCCGTTCGTCCGTCGCGCCGCAAGCGCCCCCCGGATGCGGTGTCACTTCAGCGCCCCCAATGTCCTTGCCGGCATCTCATCGCGTCCGGTCTCCTCCACATGGCTTCGCCACCGCTCCGCATAGGCGGCGAGGCCGCGGATGGGCTTTGCCGCCGTGGCTTCCGCTTCGCTGCCTGCGCCCGCGACAGCCGAGGCATCCGCCGTTCCCAGCGCGAGCAGCGCTGCGCCGGCGGCCGTGCCCGACAGGCCGGGCTTCGCCTCGACGGGACGCCCGGCCAGCGCGGAGAGAGCGTCGCAGTAGACGCCGTTGCGGGCGAAGGGCCCCTCGACGATGACCGGTCCCTCTGCCCCGACGAGATCGAGGCAGACCGTCGTCGTGAGCGCGAGGGCCAGGCTCGCCGCGGCGGTCCGCTCGGCCTGCGAGAGGCCGGCCGGGTCCACCGTCCATTCACCCGCCCGCTGGGGAAAGGGTCCGGTTCCCCGCACGAAGCTCGGCAGGGCCATGACGCCCGCGGCGATCACGGCTTCGGCTGCCTCGTGGTCCGCCTCGCCAGGCTCCTCGCCCGCCATCGCCGCGAATTCGCGCCCCGCCATGAAGCGCGCCGAAGGAACCGGTCGTCCGAAGGCGTCGACATTTGCGAGAGTGTCCCGTTCCGGATCGAGAGCCGTCGCCCGTCCGCCGATGGCGAAGACGATCGCCCAGGTGCCGGTGGAGACGACGGTGAAGGCGCCCTTGCGGCCCATCAGATACGGCAGGAGCGAGGCGTTGGAATCGTGGATCCCGCAGAAGACGGGGATCGGGCCGGCGGCGCCCATCGCCGCGACGATCTCCGGCTTCAGATCGCCCAGCCGGTCGAAAGCCGAGCGCAGCGGGGCGAAGCCCTCGGTCCATCCTCGATCGTCGCAGAGCGAGGAGAGACGTCCTTGCGACGGACACCAGAGGTCGGTGTGGGCGCCGAGCTGCGTGACCTCGCAGGCCGCGACCCCGCAGAGCCTGAAGGCCCAATACTGCGGATAAGTGAGCATCGAGGCCGAGGCGAACTGGCCCGGAAAATGCCGCTCGAGATAGTAGAGCTGTGCCCCGACATTCAGCCCGTCCGGCAGCGCCGGCGACTGCGTCTCGCAAAAATCCGGGCGAACGGCGCGGTAGTCGGCGAGCGTCTTGGGATCGAGCGGGAATTCATAGTCCATCACCGGCAGCGCCAAGTCTTCCCCGGAAACGAGGGCGATCGAGGCGCCATGGGTGGTTACCGAGACGGCGTCGACGCAATTGTCCCGCGACAATTCGGCGAGCGACGCCAGGATGAAGGTCCACAGGGCGTCTGTATCGAAATGCGGATAGGGCCCGGTCGCGACCACCCGGTTCGGCATCGTGTGCGCCGAGACCTCGCAGCGCCGGCCGAGATCGTAGAGCACGACCTTGGCGTTGGTCTTGCCGATGTCGATGACGGCGACGTTGCGGACCGAGTCTTCCATCGGGGTCACTCCATCCGGAACATCGGCTGGAGGGGGACGGTGACCGGCGCCTGATCGGCCTCGACCTCCATGATGTCGGCCATCATCGCCCACCAGCGGCGCATCACCGGGTGGTCCGGCAAGGCGTCCATGCCATGGTTGCGGCGGCGATCGAGAACGGCGAAGAGCGCATTCGTCTCCGGGTCGAGATAGATGGCGTAGTCGCGGACCCCGGCGTGGCGCAGAAGTTCGACAAGCTCGGGCCAGATCTCGTCATGGCGTCTGCGATACTCGTCGGCGTAGCCCGGAAGCAGCCGCATGCGAAAGGCGATGCGCTCGACCGCCTGGCCCGCTCCGCCGGCCTCAGGCGTCTCGTCAGGCAACATCGCGCTCGCTCCCTTGCTGGGAAAGCGCCACCGCGACCAGCTTCACGCCCGCCGCCTCCACCATCGCGGCGTCCTTGTCGGTGATCCCTTCATCGGTGATCAGGACGTCGGCGCGTTCGAGCGGTGCGATGATCATGCTCGAGGGTTTGTGGAACTTCGAGGAATCGACGAGCAGGACGAGTTCGTCCGCCTGGCGCATCAGCCGCTGTTCGGACTGGATGATCAGGGGATCGGTCTCGGCGATGCCGTAGGAGGATATGCCCTGCGCGCCCATGAACATCCGCCGCGCCCGGAAATGCGCGATGCCGTCGTTCTCGAACGGGGACAGGATGAGCGCCTGGTCGCGGTAGATCGCGCCCGCCGGCAGCATCACCGTGCATTCCGAGTGATCGATCAGGTGATTGGCGATCGAAAAGGAATTGGTCAGCACCTGGAGCCGCGCGCCGGCGAAGTGATGCACCATCTGGAAGGTCGTCGTGCCGCCATTGAGGATGATGGCATCGCCATCCTCGCAGAGCCTGGCAGCCTCGCGTGCGATCGCGCGCTTCTCGCTTTCGTTGATCGTGCGCGCGGTCTCGAAGGGAAGGCTCGAAATTTCGCCGAAGGCTGCCGCCTTCAAGGCTTCCGCACCGCCGCGGACCCGCTTCAGCTTCTTCTGCAGGGCGAGCGCCGCGATGTCCCGGCGCGTCGTCGCCTCCGAGGCCTCGGTCAGCCGCGACAGTTCCTGCACGGTGGCGACCGAGCGGGCCTGAACGACTGAGAGGATGATCCTCTGTCTCTCGCGTTCGTGCATCTTGGTGTTTCTCCCAGTCGAGAATGCTGATCGAAGGGTCGGCAGTTGTCAATCATTTCCGATCAAGTCCGCGCATACCGCATTGCAACATGATCGATTATGATCGTATTGATTGACGTGCGGGCGGTTTTGACCAATGCTGGAACCGAAACCAGTCGGCGGTGGCCGGAGTCTCGATGCGGCGCCGCAAGCGGCTGGATTGCAGTCGGCGGGTCCACAACCGTCATGTCCGGTTGTTCCGACGCCCCGCGAAAGCCGAAGCGAGATCGATCATGGCGACACCTCCGCAGTCGAGCGGTTCCAATCTCCTGCCCTCCCTCTGGGACGAAGCTCATGCCGAGACGCTCGACGAGGCGGGGCGTCTGCTCTACCGCTCGAACCTCCTCGGCGCCGACAAGCGGATCACCAATTACGGCGGGGGCAACACTTCGGCGAAGGTGGTCGAGAAGGATCCGCTCACCGGGCGGGACGTGACGGTGCTCTGGGTGAAGGGCTCTGGCGGCGACGTCGGGACGATGAAGCGCGACGGTTTCGCGACGCTCTACCAGGACAGACTGGAAGCGCTGAAGGGGCTGTATCGCGGGCCGGAGCTCGAGGACGAGATGGTCGGCTACCTGCCGCACTGCACCTTCGCCGTCAATCCGCGCGCGGCTTCGATCGACACGCCGCTGCACGCCTATCTGCCCTATACGCATGTCGACCACATGCACCCGGACGCGGTGATCGCGATCGCGGCGAGCGACAACAGCCGCGAGATGACGCGGGAGATCTACGGCGACGAAATCGGCTGGCTGCCCTGGCGCCGGCCGGGCTTCCAGCTCGGTCTCGACCTGTCCGCCTTCGCCCGCGAAAACCGGGACGCCAATGGCGTGGTCCTCGAAAGCCACGGGCTCTTCACCTGGGGCGAGACGGCCCGCGAGTGCTATGAGACGACGCTGCGGATCATTAACAAGGCGATCGCCTTTCTGGAGGAGAAGACGGCAGGGCGCGCGCCCTTCGGCGGCCTGCGGCAGGCCCCGCTCGACGCCCGTGCACGGCGTGCGGTCGCGGCGCAGCTGATGCCGGAGATCCGCGCCCGCATCGGACGGGACGAGCGCAAGATCGGCCATTTCGACGACAGCGAAGTCGTGCTCGACTTCGTCGGCTCGCATGACCTTGGCAAGCTTGCCCCGCTCGGCACTTCGTGCCCCGACCATTTCCTGCGCACCAAGATCCGGCCGCTGGTCCTTCCGTTCGACGCGGAAAGCGGCGGGATCGAAACGGTGCTCTCCGGGCTCGACGAGGCGATCGCCGCCTACCGCGCCGACTACACCCGCTATTACGAGAGCTGCCGCCACGACGACAGCCCGGCGATGCGCGATCCGAACCCGGTCGTCTATCTCGTGCCCGGCGTCGGCATGATCACCTTCGCGAAGGACAAGGCGACGGCGCGGATCGCCGGCGAGTTCTACGTCAACGCCATCAACGTCATGCGCGGCGCCGAGGCGATCGGAACCTATCGCGGCCTGCCCGAACAGGAGGCCTTCGACATCGAATACTGGCTGCTCGAGGAAGCCAAGCTCCAGCGCATGCCGAAGCCGAAATCGCTCGCCGGCCGCGTCGCCTTCATCACCGGGGGCGGTGGCGGCATCGGCCGCGCGACCGCCGAGCGACTCGCCACCGACGGCGCCTGCGTCGTCCTCGCGGACATCGACGCCGAGGCGCTCGACCGGGCAAAGGCGGATCTCGCCGGGCGCTACGGCGCCGACATGGTCCGCACGGTCATGCTCGACGTGACGGACGAGGCCGCCGTCGCGGAGGGCTTTGCCGGCATGGCCGTGGAATATGGCGGTGGCGACATCCTCGTCTCCAATGCCGGGATTTCGTCCTCCGCGCCGATCGAGACGACCGAGCTCTCGATGTGGAACCGCAACATCGACATCCTCGCGACCGGTTACTTCCTCGTCTCGCGCGAGGCCTTCCGCCTTTTCCGGCGCCAGCAGCTCGGCGGCGCGGTGGTCTTCATCGCCTCGAAGAACGGCCTCGCCGCCTCGCCGGGCGCCGCCGCCTATTGCACCGCCAAGGCGGCGGAGATTCACCTTGCCCGCTGCCTCGCCCTCGAAGGCGCCGAGGCGGGCATCAGGGTCAACGTGGTCAATCCGGATGCCGTGCTCCAAGGCTCGAAGATCTGGACCGGCGAATGGCGCGAGCAACGCGCCGCCGCCTACAACATGGCGCCGGACGATCTGGAGGAGCACTACCGCAAGCGCTCCATGCTGAAGCGCTCGGTGCTGCCGGCGGACGTCGCCGAGGCCGTCGCGTTCCTCGCCGGCGACGCTTCGGCGAAGTCGACCGGCAACATCATCAATGTCGATGCCGGCAACGCCCAGTCCTTCACGCGCTGAACCCGCGTCAGAGGACCAGTCTTGATACCGGCCGATCTGGGAGGAGAAGGCCATGACCGAAAAGCTGATCGACCAGGAAGTCGTCGAGGCCGACAATGCCGGGCGGCGCGCCGGCTTCGAGGCCGATTTCGCGGCGCTCGCAGAGAGCTTCGGGCGACGCGGTATCGCGATCGACGCCGTCGTGGAGAAAGTCCGCGCCTTCACCGTCGCGGTCCCCTCCTGGGGCGTCGGCACCGGCGGCACACGCTTTGCCCGATTTCCCGGCCCCGGCGAGCCGCGCGGAATCATGGAAAAGCTCGACGACTGCGCGGTGATCCACCAGCTCGGACGCGCGACGCCCGCCGTCTCGCTGCATATTCCCTGGGACCGTGCCGATCCGGGGGCGCTGAGAGACAAGGCCGCCAGCCTCGGCCTCTCCTTCGACGCGATGAATTCCAACACCTTCCAGGATCATCCCGACGATCCCGAACAGCCGCTTTCCTACAAGTTCGGCTCCCTCAGCCATGCCGACCCGGCCGTGCGCGCCCAGGCGGTGGAGCACAATCTCGACGTCGTCGAATTCGGCAAGGGGGTCGGCTCGACGGCGATCACCGTGTGGATCGGCGACGGCTCGAACTTTCCCGGTCAGGTCGACCTCTCGCGCAGCTTCGAGCGCTATCTGGAAGCGGCGAAGACGATCTACGCGGGGCTCCCCGAGGACTGGCGGCTCTTCACCGAGCACAAGATGTTCGAGCCCGCCTTCTACTCGACAGTCGTGCAGGATTGGGGCACCAATCTCCTGATCGCGCGGGAACTGGGGGAAAAGGCCTTCTGTCTCGTCGATCTCGGCCACCACGCGCCGAACGTGAACATCGAGCAGATCGTCTCCCGCCTGATCTTCGCGAAGAAGCTCGGCGGCTTCCATTTCAACGACGCCAGATATGGCGACGACGATCTCGACGCCGGCTCGATCGATCCGTTCCGCCTCTTCCTCGTCTTCAACGAGCTGGTCGAGGCCGGCGACGTGCTCGAGCGGCTGCGTCCGGCCCACATGATCGACCAGTCCCACAACGTCACCGATCCGATCGAGAGCCTGATCCGCTCGTCCGGCGAGATCCGGCGGGCTTATGCGCAGGCGCTTCTGGTCGACCGCGCCGCCTTGCGAAACCATCAGGACGAGAACGACGCGATCATGGCATCCGAGTGCCTGAAGCAGGCCTTCCGCACCGATGTGACGCCGATCCTGGCCCGGGCCCGGCTCCTCGATGGCGGCGCGATCGATCCGATCGCGGCTTACCGCGCGAGCGGCTATCGCAACAAGGTCGCAGCCGAGCGCCCCGCCACCAAGGGTTCGGGCGGCGGCATCGTCTGAGCCCTTAAATCTGCCCCTGCCTGGAGGACACCGAACCATGAGCGATCTCTATCGCACGGCGCTTGCCGAACTCGGCGCGGTCATGGACAGGATCGACGACACTGCCGTCGATGAAGCCTGCCGGATGATCGCGGGTGCGCGGCGCATCGGCACCTATGCCGGCGGGCGCGAGGGGCTGCAGATCAAGGGCTTCGCCATGCGGCTCTTCCATCTCGGCTGCGATGTCGGCGTCGTCGGCGACATGACCATGCCGGCGCTCGAAGAGGGCGACCTCTTCGTCGTCTCCGTCGGCCCGGGCGAAATCTCCACCGCCCTCGCCCTGATGGGCGTCGCCAAGCGGGACGGCGCGAAGATCCTCTTCGTCACCGCCCAGCCGGGCGGGCGCTGCGCCGAACTCGCCGATTTCGTGCTGACGGTTCCCGCCCAGACCATGGCCGACGATCGCGGCGCCTCGGCGACCTCCGTCCTGCCCATGGGCTCGCTCTACGAGGGGGCGCTCTTCGTTCTTTTCGAGGTGATGGTGCTCAAGCTGCGCGACGTCATGGCCGTCTCGCCGGAGACGATGCGGAGCAATCACACCAATATGGAATGACGGCGATCGCATCTGTCGGCGGTTGTCGCAGGCGTGGCTCGACCGGGCATCGCCGCGGAGGCCGTCGGTGCCGGCCTCACAGGGAATCGGATCGCTCCGGTAAGGGCATGTCGCCTGATCGACGCTACGGCTTGACGATCGTGTAGCCGTCTTCGTGCAGTCGCATCAGTTCGGCGACCCCTGCGGGAACCACCTCGGCATAGGGCACGATCTGTGGCCGCTTGCCCTCCTTGTGCTCCAACGTGTCCAGCGTGTTTCCGCAGGCGGCGAAGCGAACGTTGGGCATGCTCTGGTCGAAGGCCGCGAGACGTTCCATCACTGGCGAGCGGTCCGGCCGCAGCATGGCCATCCCCGGGCCATAGACGACGATCCGGATATCGACCCCCTCGGCCTTGTCCGAATAGAAACGGGAGACGTTGGCGGCGATGTCGAGCGCCGAGCGCATCGCCGCCTCGTCGTTGTCGGATACCTGCAGCGCGAGCTTGTGCTCGGCGAAAGCGAGTTCCCCCTCGCCCGTCTCCTGCGCAAAGGCCGGCACGACACAGATTGCCGTCAGTGACGCGATGGCCGCGGCCGCCGATAGACAGGCAGCGGCGGTCGCGGACCGCGCCGCCGACCAACAGAACTTCGATGACCGCCTTGCCACAGACCTACTCCGGGTCATCCATCTCGAACTCCAGTTCCGGATGCGCCTTGACCATGTCCTGACGCGACATTTTGTGCGTCACGACCGGGTAGATGTAGCTATAGCCCTGGTTCTCGTATTTCGCGATGTCGATGACGGCGGCCGGAACGACCTTGAAGAGGTCGTAGAATTCGTCTGGCTGGTAGCCGCGGCTCCGCGCGGCATTGCGGCAGATGTGGAACTCGACGCCCTGGTCCGCCAGCTCCTTCACATGCTTGTAGACGTCGGGAAAGGCTGACCGGTTGAGCCGGGAGAAGGCGTTCAGCTCGTTGCCATGCGCGACCACGACGAATTTCGAATTCTCGAAGTTGCCGAATTCCTTGGCCGCCGCAATATGGTTGCGGATGAAGCCCAGCGCGCGCTCGCCGTCCGCCGGATTGTCGAAGTCGAAGTCGTAAAGCGCCTTCTGCGCCTCGTAGTGCACGGGATCGAAGGACGAGGAGTCCGTCGGACCCGCGACCGCCTGGGTCGAGGAGACGGCGAGCGCGGCGACCGCGCCGATGAACATCCGCATGAGATCTTCCCTTCATCTGCGGCCCGCCGGGGCGCGAAGCCGTATTGTCACAGGGCCGGTCGGCCGGGGCGTCAGTCGACGTTTCCGCCGGCCGGGCCCTCTTCCTTGCCTCCGGCATCCGGGGTGACGTCGAGAACCTGCGCATGCATCGTCACCGTCACCGGTGCGGGCTTGCAGTCGGTCATGCACGGATCGGCGTCGTCCTTGTAGTGCTGCTCTTCCGCGCGGTCGTCCGGAATGAAGTCCTCGGCATTCGGCATCTTCACCGAGGTGAAGTTCTCGTTGGAGAGCTCGAAGTCCTCGTCCGTCACGATGTCGTTCAGGTAGAGGACATAGGCGGTCAGTGCGTAGACGTCGTCGTTGGAGAGCGACCGCGCATTGCCGAAGGGCATTGCCCGATGGACGTAGTCGTAGACGGTCGACAGATACGGCCAGTAGGAGCCGACGGTCTTCACCGGACGCTCGCGGGTCAAGGTGTCGAACCCGCCGGCAAGTTCCGGCCAGCGGTCGCGCCCCTCGCCGAAATCGCCGTGGCAGCTCGCGCAGTTGTCGGTGAAGATCTGCTCCCCTTCGGACACCGACCCGCGGCCGACCGGCAGGCCCTTTCCGTCGGGCCTGACGTCGATGTCCCAGGCCGCGATTTCCTCGGCGGTCGCCGACCGGCCGAGCCCGAAGGGCGCCCCGGACTTTTCTTCGCTTGCGGCTGCGGCGGGGTTGGCGTCCGGCTTGATCACGGCCGGATCGGATTGTCCGGCGGCGATGCCGGCGCCCGCGGCGAGCGCCAACGCGGCGCCGAGGATTCCGGCGATCGGGCGAACCTTAGGAAACTTCGACATTCTCGAGCGCTCCGTCGGATTTCAGCTGCCAGGTCTGGATGCCGTTGTTGTGGTAGATGGAGTTGGTACCGCGCACGGCTCGCAGCTCGTTCTTGGTCGGCTGGACGAAGCCCTTCTCGTCCATGGCCCGCGACTGCAGCAGGAGTTCCGAGCCGTCCCAGTCGAAGTCGTAGTAGAAGCGGTGGACGGCGAGCGGCAGGCTCGGCCCGTCGATGCGCGCCGTGTGCCAGTTGCGGCCGCCATCGAGCGAGACGTCGACGCGCTTGATCCTGCCATTGCCGGACCAGGCGAGACCGGAGACAACCGTGCGGCCCTTGCCGTGCCGGATCGGCGCCTGCGGGCTCGGATTGGTGATGACCGACTTCACCTCCATCATCCAGGTGAACTTGCGCGCTTTTCCGTCCGGCATGAGGTCGGTGTATTTCGACGTCTCCTCGCGCTGCTCCCAGGGCGCGTCGCCGACTTCCAGCCGGCGCAGCCACTTCACCCACATATTGCCTTCCCAGCCAGGGACGACGAGGCGGACGGGATATCCCTGTTCCGGCCTCAGCGCCTCGCCGTTCATCTTCCAGGCGACGAGGCAGTCGTCGAGCGCCTTTTCCATCGGGATCGACCGCGTCATCGCGGCGGCATCGGCACCCTCGGCCAACAGCCATTTGCCGGACGACTTCATGCCGGCTTCGTTCAGGAGATTGCGCAGCGGCGTGCCGGTATACATGACGCAATGGACCATGCCGTGCGTGAACTGGCAGCCGTTCAGCTGGGCGCCGCGCCATTCCATGCCGGAATTGGCCGCACATTCCAGGAAGTAGACGCGGTTCTCCCTCGGGAAACGCTTGAGCTCGTCCATGGTGAAGACCAGCGGACGCTCAACCAGACCGTTGATCATCAGCCGATGCTCGGCCGGATCGATCTCCGCGACACCGGAATGGTGACGCTCGAAGCAGAGACCGTTCGGCGTAATGATCCCGTCGAGATCGTGCAGCGGCGTGAAATTGACCGAGCTTGCAGCGTCCGCCGTCAGCCAGGGAACGTTGCGGCGCACGACCTCAGCCTCGTATTGCGACGGCTTGCCATAGGGGCTCGCATCGACGCCCGGGCCGAGATAGCGGTTCCAGTCCTTGATCTCGGTGATCGCAGGATCGCCGGCCTCGCCGGCAACGCCGCGCCCGGATGATGTCAAAGCCGCGGCGGCCGCGCCGCCGAGCACCAGACCGCCCTTCAGGAAGCCGCGGCGCGAAGCGGCCCGTCCGCCGCCCTTTGTCTCGTCGGTCATCCGATCGCTCCCATTACATATGTTTTTTTGAATGTATTTGAGCCGAAACGGCCTGTCCAGCGGGTTCCCCTCATGACTTCACCATGACCGCCCGATTATCGCGCGGCGAAACGGTGGGGTGGCCCTTCAGATAGCCCTCAACTACGTCCCAGATCGCGGGACCCTCGGTCTCTTCGTTGATCGAAGCCCAGCCCGCGACGACATAGTCCCGGCCGCCCTCGATCGGCGCCTTCGTCTTCAGGATGGTCATGTCGGAAATCCGTGAGCCAATGCTCTTCGTCGGATCGATCCCGAAACCGACGCCACCGACGCGCACCATGTCGCCGCCCTGCTGATAATAGGGATCCGCGTTGAAGAGATTGTCGGCGACATCCTCCAGAACGGCTTTCAGCATCTCGCCGCTCATGGTGTTGCGGTAGGCAGCCGGATAGGTCATCGCGCAGGCATTGTGGAGATCTTCCACCGTGATGTCGCTCCCGGCCGGCAGCGAGGTGCCCCAGCGGAAGCCCGGCGACAGGGCGATCTCGGCATCGCGCTCCTGAAGCAGCGCATCGCAGATGAGATCGTCCCATGTGCCGTTGAAATTGCCGCGGCGGTAGAGAAGGCCGTCGGTGTGGCCGATCACCCGCTTCAACTCGTCGCCATAGGGCGCGCGCAGTTGCTCGATCGTCGAAGCCATCTCCGGATCGGACGAAATGACGTCCGAGAAGACGGGGATCAGGCGATATTTGAAGCCCTTGAGCCCTCCGGCACCGACATCGAGGTCGAGGCGGCTGACGAATTTGCCGTTCGATCCCGAGGCGATCAGCATCGTCCGGCCGACCTTGACCGGCTCCGGCAGGGCGTCATGGGTATGACCGGTGAGGATGATGTCGATCCCCTCGACGCGGGAGGCAAGCTTGCGGTCGACATCAAACCCGTTGTGCGAGAGCAGAACGACCAGATCGGCCCCCGCCTCCCGCGCCTCGGCGACATGCCTGGCGATTTCCTCGTCCCTGATGCCGAAGGACCAGCCGGGGATCATCCAGGATGGGTTGGCGATCGGCGTATAGGGAAAGGCCTGCCCGATGACGGCGATTTTCGCCCCGCCGCGCTCGATCATCTTCCATGCGTCGAAGGCGGGCTCGTTCCACTCACTGTCGAAGATGTTCGAGCCGAGGAAGGGAAATGACAGCGCCGCGATGGCCTCGTTCACCCGCTCGGTACCGTAGGTGAACTCCCAATGGCCGGTCATCGCGTCCGGCTTCAGGAGGTTCATCGCCTCGATCATGTCGGCGCCGGCGGTCTTGTTCGCGGTATAGCTGCCCTGCCAGGTATCACCACCGTCGAGGAGCAACACATTGCCGTCGCCGCGCTCGGTGCGCGTGCGCCTGACGATCGTCGCGATCCGGTCAAGCCCGCCCATCTTGCCGTATTGGCGCGCGAGAGCGGCGAAGTCTTCCGATGTCAGGGCGTAGGCTTCCGGCGAGCCAGGCTCGATGTGGTAGAGCTTGAGGAAGTCCGCCCCCGTGACATGCGGCGGCAGCCCCGCGACCTCGCCGACCCCGACATTGACCGCCGGCTCGCGGAAATAGACCGGAACGAGCTGGGCGTGGATGTCGGTGACATGGAGGATGGTCAGATTGCCGAAGTCGGGGACGGCGAGAAGGCTGTCCTCGGTCAGTCTCTGCTGCGCCGCTGCGCGCGACCAGCGGCTGGCAAGACCGGATCCGGTCAGAGCGCCGAGCGCAACCGTCGCCGAGAGGAATTCGCGTCGTGAGACCATGATGCTTCCCTCCCCGGCCCGCGTCAAGCGGACCGGGCGTTACTGTGAAGTTCGAACGGGATGCGGGGGATGCCTCTTCGGGCATCCTCCCGCCTGCTACTGGCGGACTGCCGGCGTTTCCACCGAAAGGCCTTCGCCCCGCCAGGCGGTGTAGACCTCCAGCGCCATCAGCTCGTCGGAAAACGCCTTCGGCTGCTCGGCCCGTGTGTCGCGGATGCAGCCGCGGAAACGGTTGTGCAGCGAAACGAGATTGCCCTGCTTCAGCCGATAGGTCGGGAAACCGTTGGTCTGGCCCTGGCTGAGATGGTCCGCCCGAATGTAGTGGTCGGCGTTCTTCTCGTGACAGGAGGCGCAGGACAGGTTCAATTGGCCGGTGCGCAGATAGTACCGGTCATGACCCTTCTTCCACCAGTCCATCATCTGTCCAGCCGACAGATCGATCTTCACCGGAATGCCGAGCGACTGGTGCTTGATGTAAGCCGTCAGATCCTTCTGATCCTGGGCATCGAACTTATACGGCTCGGCCTTCATCTGTTCGGTGCGGCACTGGTTGATCTGGAGTTCCAGATTGAAGGGCTTGCCGGCCTTCGCGTTCCACTTCGGATAGTGCGCGCCGACGTCCTTCATGCTCTCCGCCACGTCGCCGTGGCAGGTGGCACATGACTTGCCGGCCGCGCCTTCGACGGTGTTCCAGATTTCCTCGCCGCGCTCGACATTCAGCATGCCGGGGTTCTCGAAGCTGTCGACCTCCATGGCGCGGGTGTCAGCCTCGCGGAACAGCCAGCCGGACAGGACCTCGTCGAAGGGATGGCCCGGCGGCACCTTCGGTGCCGGGGCTTCGGTGATCATCTTCTGGCCGTCGATCACGAGTTCCTCGTCGACCGGGTCGGCGCTCGCCGCCGTCGCCAGTGCGAACGGGCTCAGCGACAGTGCTCCCAACAGAGCTATGGCAGTCTTCCTCACGCGGTATCCTCCCCATACACGGCGACAAGCAACGGACCGGAGCAGCGTCTACTTCACCGTGATCTTCTGCTCGTCGGTGTAGGTCGAACCGTTGTCGTCCACCCAGATGAACTTGAAGGTTCCGCTCTCGGGGACCTTGGCGCTGAACTCGAAATACGGGTTCGCCGAAACCGCCGGCTCCAGCTCGCATTCGAACACCTTCGTGCCGTTGAACTCGCAGGTGAACTTGTTGATGATCTCGCGCGGGATCACCTTGCCGTCCTTGTCCTTACGCTGGCCGGATTCCATCTCGTGGCTGATCAAGGTCTTGATCGTGATGACATCGCCGGCCGAAGCCGTCTTGGGAACCTTCACGCGGGGTCTGGGCGTCGCCATATCTCGTTCTCCTCCCGCGCCGCTCTCCGATGGGATCGGCGGCGCAATCTTCCTGATGGCTTAGGGGTCTCGGCTCGCTCAGCCGCCGCAGCCGCCGATCGTCACCTTGACCTCCTTCTTATCGACGAAGGTCGAGCCATCGCTCATCTTGGCGATCGCGATCACGTTCTGAGTCTTGGCGAGCCTGATCCGCGTCGTGGCGCTGGCCGAACCGCTCATCGGCGTGAAGTGAAAGGTCGCAACGCCCGGATTGGGATTGCCGTCCGCCAGGATCGTCACCGACACCACATGATCGTCTTCGGTCATGGGACTGTCGACGTCGACGGAGATCGGAACGGTGTTGCCGTTCTCTGCGATCTCCGGCGCGGTCAAAGTAATCTTGCCGCTCTTGGGCTCACTGCCGCCGGTCAAGTCGGAGAGTACCTTCGAGGTCTCTTCGGGCGTCGCTCTCGCGCCTCCCGCCGACAGGACCGCGAAACCTCCGAACGTCGCCGCGCCCGCGGCCCAACCGAGTATCCGTCGCCTCGTCAGATCCATTGCCATCCTCCTCATTCGCCCTTCAGCGTACGCAGATAGGCGACGACATCCTCGACCTGATCGGCCGACAGGATCGTCTTGCCCTTGAATTTTTCGGCGACGTCCACTCCGACATCGAGAGTATAGAAGCCCGGCATCACCGTCTCCGGGCCGAAGACCTTCTTGGCGTTGACCACGATCGCCCGCAGCTGCGCCGCGTCGTAGCGGCCTGCCACCCCATCCACCGCAGGGCCGACATTGCCGTGGAACTGCTCCTTGGAGAGGTCCTTGTTGGCGTGACAGGCAAGGCAGTTGCCAAGGCCACGATCGACGAAGACCTTGCGGCCTTCCGCAGGGTCGCCCGGCCCACCGGACACCGTCTCCTTCACCGCGCCGCCGTCGAAGGAGACGGAAGCTGGCGCCGTCTCGGCAGCCTGCCCGGCGATCGAGCCCGAGACGATCAAGGCACATCCCACCACAATGGGTCTCAGCATGAGCAATCGTTCCTCCGCCTGCCGACCTTTGTGGCCGATCTGTTTCGAGTCTGAGGCAAGCCTATCGGCGGCTCCTGAAAGATGCAAGTATTCTTTTTTTTGAATGTATTGCACCTGCGTCCTCTGCATTGCACTGCAACAAGGTCGTCTTCCTCCGATGCGCGATCTTCTCCCGAGGCCGACGATCCGGAGCAAATGCGTCTAGCGAAGACCGTGCAGCGAGAGCCGCCGTGCGCCGGCCGGGCTCAGTCGTCGGTCCCGCCGCTCTCGGCGAGCTTGCGGGCGTGGTACTTCTGGAAATGCTCGTCGGTGTCGTAGCCTTTCTCGCGCACCCATTCGAACATGTGCAGGAAGGTCTGCTTGCCGAAAGCGCCCGGCATGGTCGCGACTGCGGCGTCGGCCGCCGTCTCCCCGTCCGGAACCTTGTCCGGCATGAACAGGATCGTCGGGGTGAACACCACATGCCAGCGCCGCGCTGCGCTCTTTTCCGTCAGCGCCTTGCCGTCGAGGTCGGTGACCTCCTCGTCGCCGAAGAGATTGTACTGGACCACCATGAAGTTGGCGCGGATGTAGTCCCGCACCTCCGGGTCGCTCAGCAGTTCCTCGTGCATCTTCTTGCAATAGATGCAGCCGCGCTGTTCGAAGACGATGGCGAGGCGCTTGCCTTCTTCGTCCGCCGCCCGGATATCCTCGCCAACGTCGCGAAAGGTCAGCTGGAACCAGTCCTCCTTGTGGAGCCCGTCGTCGCCGAGTTCGGCGGCCGGCGCGGCGCCGGCCGCCATGGCGGTGAGCCCGACGGCGAATGCCAGTGCTTTCAGCATGGTCTTCCTCCCATTTTAGCGAAGCGTACGGCGCCTCAGCCGATCGTGGCAAAGCCCGGAAACGTCTCCAAGAGCCAAGCGGAAATCGTCGCCATCTGTCCGGTGACGAACAACAGCCCGGTCAGCACCAGGGCCCCGCCCATGACCTTCTCGATCGTTCCCATGTGCCTGCGGAAGCGGGCGGCGAAGTCGAGGAAGCGTGCGGCAAAGACGGCGGCGAGCAGGAACGGGATGCCGATGCCCAACGAATAGGTGGCCAGCAGCGCCGCTCCCCGAAGTGCCGTGTCCTGCGAGCCCGCCATGAACAGGATCGCGGCGAGGATCGGCCCCACGCATGGAGTCCAGCCGAAGGCGAAGGCAAGCCCGATCACATAGGCGCCGAGCGGCCCCGCCGGCTTCTGCGCCACGCCGATCCGGGCCTCGCGATAGAGTAGCGCCAGCCGGAAAACCCCGAGAAAATGCAGCCCCATCACGATGATGATCACGCCCGCGACGATCGAGAGGATGTCGAACCATTCGGCCACCGCCTGGCCGATCACGCTCGCCGTCGCACCGAGGGCAACGAAGACGGTGGAGAAGCCGAGAACGAAGGCCAGCGCCGACAGGACGACCCGGCGCGCCACGACCGGCCTCTCGCCGCTGTCGCGCATCTGGTCGAAGCTCAGCCCGGCGAGATAGGCGAGATAGGGCGGCACGATCGGCAGGACGCATGGCGACACGAAGGACAGGATACCCGCCAGCAAGGCCGCGCCATAACCCACTTCCAGCATGTCGGACGTTTCCACTAGCGAGTATGGTTTTTCGACGCGCCGCGGGTCTCGCCAAACCGCTGCCGGCAACTTATAAATACAAGAATGCATATGTTTCTATGGATTGGCAACTGCATCTCCCGAAGCGGCTTGGCTGCGCTGGCCGCGACGCCGCTTCTCGGCCTCCCGTCTGCCGCAAGCGGCGCCGAGCTTCTGATGCTGGAAAAGCCGGGCTGTCCCTGGTGCAAGCGCTTCGACGAGGAGATCGCACCCGCCTATCCCAATACGGTCGAGGGGCGACGTGCGCCGCTGCGACGGATCGACATCACCCGGCCTTGGCCGGCGGACCTTGAGGGCATTCGCAAGGAAAGGCTGACGCCTACATTCATCCTGACCGATCGCGGGTTGGAGATCGCGCGTCTGCGAGGCTATCCTGGCGACCAATTCTTCTGGAGTCTGCTCGACGACATGCTGGCGAAACTACCCGACGATGAAACCACTCCTGCGGGCGGGCACTCGAATTGAACCAATTGCCCCGCATGTCGATCCCGCGGTTCGACCGCGGTGTCTCGAAGGAAGAAGCCGAAAAGTTCTTCGAGCAGGCGAAGAAGGCAAGCGACCTTCTGAAGGCGATGTCGCACGAGACGCGCCTCGTGATCCTGTGCCTCCTCTCCGAGGGAGAACGCTCGGTCGGTGAGATCGAGGACATCCTGTCGATGCCGCAGGCGGCCGTGTCGCAGCAGCTTGCCCGGCTCCGCTTCGACCGGCTGGTGACGACCAGGCGCGAGGGCCGGACGATCTACTATTCGCTCGCGAACGATCAGGTGACGAGCCTGATCGGGACGCTCTACCAGCTGTTCTGCGCGCCCGTGCGCGGAAGCTGAGGTCATTGGCCGATCCTGCCGGGTAATGGGGCGACGTCCCGCCGGCAGGAAGAGAGTTGCGGTGACACGTCCTGCGGCGTAGCTTTCTTGCAAGGAGCGTCCGTTAGAGACGCCCGGGAGGGCACCGACATGATCATCGAAAGCGGCTATGCGCCGCTTCTGGCCGGACTTCTGGCCGGACTTGTCATGGGCTATTTCGCCCGCCGCCATTACTTCTGCACGATGTCGGCGCTCGAACGCCGCTGGTATGCGGACGACAACACCGGCATCAGGACCTGGGCGCTGGCGATCCTCGTCGCGATCGTGCTGACCCGGGCGATCGTCAGCCTCGGCCTGTTCGATCCGCAGGACAGCTTCTATCTGACGCCGTCCTTCGGCTGGTCGGGCGCAATCCTCGGCGGCCTCGCCTTCGGCTTCGGCATGGCGCTCGTCGGAACCTGCGGGTTCGGCGCACTCGTGCGCCTCGGCGGCGGCTCGCTGCGCGGGCTGGTCGTGGTCCTCGTGCTCGGCCTCGCCGCGCTGGCGACCCAGCGCGGCATCCTCGCCGTCGGCCGCGTCGCGATCGTCGACAGGCAGGCGATCGACCTCGGCCGGTTCGGCTCCCCCGATCAGACCCTCGGCTCGCTCGCTTCCGTCACGACCGGCCGGGATCTCACGCTCCTCGTCACGATCGTCGTCGCGATCGCGCTCGCAGGCTGGATCTTCGCCTCGCCCGCGTTTCGCCGGGAACGCGGCCGGATCGTCGCCGGCACGGCCATCGGCTCGGCCGTGGCCTTCGGCTGGCTCGCAACCGCGTTCCTGGCCTCACGATCCTTCGCGCCGGTCCGGGTGGAGAGCGCCTCCTTCGTCGTTCCCCCGGGCGACCTGCTTCTCCATCTGATCGCCTTCACAGGCTCCCTCCCCGGCTACGGCGTCGGGCTCGTCCTCGGCGTCGTCGCCGGCGCGGCGGCGGCCGCCTGGCAGAAGCGCGAGGTCCGCTGGGAAGCCTGCGACGACGCGCGAGAACTCGCGCGGCACATGGTGGGCGCCATGCTCATGGGGATCGGCGGAGTCTTCTCCCTCGGCTGCACGATCGGCCAGGGCATCTCCGCGGCGTCCCTCTTGACGATCTCGGCACCCATCGTCCTCGTCGCGATCGCCATCGGAGCGCGGCTCGGGCTTGCCTACATCCTGGAAGGCTCCATCCGATGCGCTTTCGTGCGCACGCATGACGGTGCGAGCAGCCTCTGAGGCTTGCGCGGGATCGATCGGGGCCTCCCCCAGACAACTCCGCATGTCGCTCACCTTCCCTCGGCTGATGCCGTCGCTCTGCTCACGGGAGCGCGGGTGCTACACCACGCAGCTTCCGGTCAACGAACCTATTCCTGCGAAGGCGACGACAGCCAGGCAATCAATGTTTTCGCGGCTGTTTGAACCGAAGCAACGCGTGGGAGTTGAGGCGGGATGACGAACCATGCCCTGCCTCACGGGCCTCTCGCCCCGAATACGATTCATCTGTGCGTCGACATGCAGAACGTCTTCGCCGACGACACGGAATGGAAGACGCCCTGGATGCCGCGCGTCCTGCCGGTGGTGGAAGAGATCGCATCGCGCCATACCGCAGACACGATCTTCACGCGCTTCATTCCGCCGGACCGGCCGCAGGATGTCTCAGGAGCCTGGCGCAAATACTTCAAACGCTGGCACCAGTTCACCCGCGCCGAGGTCGATCCTCACCTTCTCGACCTCGTGCCCTCTCTTGCCCGGCTGGTTCCTCCTGCAACGGTGGTCGACAAGCCGGTCTACTCGCCCTTCTACCGGCCTGAGCTGATGGATATCCTGCGTCGGCGCGAGACGGACACGTTGATCATAACGGGCGCCGAGACCGATGTCTGCGTGCTCGCGGCCGTCTTCGACGCCATGGATCGTGGCTTCCGGATACTCCTCGTCAAGGATGCTCTCTGCAGTTCGGCCGACGAGACGCACGATGCGCTGATGACCGTCTATGCCAGCCGCTTCAGTCATCAGGTGGAACTGGTCGACGCGGACGCGATCCTGGCCGCCTGGTCGGAAGTGTGAAACGGGAGCGGCTGGCGGCGGTGCGGCCTACGCGGTTTCGCGGCTGAGGTGAGCCGACCAGTGCCGTGCCCGACCTGAGACATAGGTGACACTTCGTACCGGAGACATGGGTAACACTTTT
>NZ_JAJAVB010000013.1 GCF_020615385.1 Jiella soli
CGATCCATCCGCACATGGATTCAGCGATCGGCCCCGTTGGCAAGGGGGTGGGTAATTACACAAGCGACGTAACAAAACCGATCTTCTTGTTGATGGTCGCAACCTTGTATCGACCTTCGTCGAAGAGGCTGTCTCGAAATCGGACTACATGATGACGCTGAACGGAGTTGACGTCGGTCACGCCAGCGTGACGCGTAAACCGCTCCACTGTCTTCCGCATATCGGCCACGAGGTGCGGATCAACCTTCTTTTTTAGCCGCTCGCGTTCCTTTTCCCACTCGGCAATGCAGTCGTCCAGCGATCGTGATGAACGGGCCGCGGAGACTGGGGTTCGCCGCACGGGCGACACGACGCTCGCCAGATCGCTCAGAGCCTCGGGATCCTTAGGCTGAATCGCGCGACGTCTCCACGGCCCATCGATCGTGTCGGGATGAGGATGGTCGATACGCTCGCCCGCTTCCCGCTTAAAGATCGCTTCGAGACATTCGACTTCGGCCTTGAGAGCCGCACTCATGAATTCCTCTCGGTATGATTTCGAATTTGGAAGAGGCACACCGATCGCGAACAGCATCCGACGGATGATAAGTGCGCGATCGGCCTCGTACTCCGAGACAGTCATACCCTTCAGCTTTCGGTGAAGATCGATCGCAGTGCGGAGGCTCCTGTCATCAAGCCAGAGCCGGTGTCCGCGGCAATCTTCCGAAAAGTGCTCGCCGGTTGCTTTGCGCAGGCGCTCGTGCAGGTCGTCGCGAAGCCATCGCGCCACCAGATATTCGACGACCTTTTCCCATTCGACCCAAGTCCATTCAGCTGTCGGCAGGAGTGTGGCCTCCAGACCAGCGCGCCGACGCGCCGCATCAAACTCCTGTTCGATCTCACGGTCGATGGCGGCCGCGCGATGTCGGGCCTCGCCGGGAAGACGGGTTCGCAATGACCGCTGGATCCGCGGCGCGGAGAACTGGTCGGCAAGGTCTTCAGGGATCCGCCGGACGTACTGATAGACCCCATTCCTCATGGTTACGTAGGCAGGCAGAGACATCGAATCGTCGTCCATGTTATGCACGATGTTATGCACTCCGGCCTTTGTCCAGTCCGAAATGGCGACGACGCTTCAGTGTTTTCAAGAGTTTGCAAGGAAGGTGGTGGGCCCGGAGGGACTCGAACCCCCAACCAAGCGGTTATGAGCCGCCGGCTCTAACCAATTGAGCTACAGGCCCCACGACGACTCGCCTATAGCAAAGCCGGGCTCCCCTCAAGCGGGACTTTCCGAGGCGGGGCGGCAAGAGCGAGAGCGCTTCGCCGGGCCCGTCGGCAGAGCGGCCTCCGCGCCTCCATCGGCCTCTCGCCCTCGTGCCGGAACGGTCCCTGCCCGTGGAAAGACCGGGGGGCAGGCGGCAGCCCGCGATAGCCGGGATCGGCGTCGCGGCTTTCGCTTGGCGCGAAGCCCGTCACCACATTGCAGCCGCGGTCTTCTTCGACAAGACCGCAATCAGATCCAGCCCGTGAGTCTTGCCATGCCCCGTTCGATCCCCGTCCTCGTCGCCGCCATCGTCCTGTCCTTGAGCCTTCAGGCCGCGGCCGAGACCGGGGCCAGCCGCGAGGATCACGATCCGCGGGTCATCGTGGTCAGCGGCTCCGGCGAGGCGAGCGCCAAGCCCGACGTCGCGACGTTGAACTTCACGGTCCTGCGGTCCGGCGAGACGGCGAGAACCGCGCTCGATGCGGCCAATGCCGCCATGCAGCGCGTCATCAACGGCATGCGCAAGCTCGGCGCGGCGGACAAGGATCTCCAGACTTCCGGCTTTTCCATCAACCCGCAATATCGCGCGGACAACCGCAGCGACGGATCGCAGAACCCGCCGGAGATCGTCGGCTACGACGTCCGCAACAGCCTGACTGTCACGGTGCATGACATGGCCGGGGTGGGCGAGTATCTCGACCGGGCGGTGAGCCTCGGCGTCAACCAGGGTGGCGACATCAGCTTCGGCGTCGACGATCCGCAGGCGGTGAGGGACGAGGCACGCCGCGAGGCGATTGCGAAGGCCCGGTCCAGCGCTGCAGTGCTGGCCGAGGCCGCCGGGGTGAGGCTCGGCCGGATCCTGTCGATCAGCCAGCCTTCGGCCGGCAATCCGCCGATGCCCTATCAGCGGTCGATGAAGATGATGGCGGCGGAAGCGGCGAGCAGCGTTCCGGTCGAAGCGGGAGAGAACCGCTTCAGCGAAACCGTGCAGATGGTCTTCGAGATCCAGGATTGACCTTACGGCGGAGAGGGCGGGAGGCGAACTGTCTGCCCCTGCCAGATGCAACGAGGGCAGAGGTTGCGGGGCGGATGACACTCTGACCCGGATCCCGCTGCGAGGCGCGAGGCGCAACGCTCGGTGGAATGTCGAGAGAAAGTCCCGGTCTCGGGCCGGCTCTCGTCTCTGCGCCGCTTAATCGGCGGCGGCCGATCCGCCGCCCGGCGGCAGATCGGGTAGGGACCGACCGCCGGGGCTTTCCGGAAATCCGCCTTAGCGGCGGAAGCCGAGCACGGGGCAGCCGGGGACGCGGGCGAAGCGCACGACTGCATGGCCGCGATGGTGGAACCGGCCGGCGACGGCGATGACGCGGCGGTTGACCCGGCGGATATGCGTCCGGCGAAGGCCGAGGCGGTGCGCCTTGTGAACCGCCTGGCGCGGCGAGCAGGCCGGGCCGCGGACATGGTCGCGCCTATGATGGCGATGGCCGGCAAGATGGATATCGCCGGTGATCTCAATGGTCGGGCCGGCAGCGGCGGCGGGCGCGGCCGTGGCGGCAACGCCGCCGGTGGCGAGTGCTGCGACGATCAGCAGGGTCTTGGCGAAGCGATCGAACATGTCGGGTTCTCCTGTGACAGGCCGGCGCATCGGCCGGCGACGGAGAACACCATGGTCTCTTCGAGCTGAACCCATCCGGAAACGGGCATTCATTCGAGGTTCAGGCGGCCCCTGCCGCAGGGTAGGCAGTCTGGCGCGTGTCGCGCGGTGCAGGTCGGCGCCTTCGCGTCCGATCTTTGGTCGCTGGACGGGAGCCAGCTCGCGGCGCCGGCCGTCGGTGCTCAGTCGATCCGGCGCAGCCAGAACTGCATCAGCTTCTCGGTTTCGCTCTCCTCGCCAATGTCGCGCCAGCGCATCGGCGCACGCAGGCCTGCGACCGGCTCGTAGCCGCGCGCCTGCCAGAACGGATCGAGCGGCCGATAATCGTCCGGCCGCAAGGGGTGGTCGGCGGGCCGGACCACGGCACAGAAGGCGGCGGTGCTGAAACCCTGCATGCGGCCGGCGGACTCCCGCAGGTCGAAGAAGCGATGGCCGATCCCTCTGCCGCGATAGGCGGGATCGAGCACGGATTCGCCGAGATAGAAGATGTCCGCCGGGTCTTCCCCGTGACGTCCGAAGGCCTCGGCAAGCTGCGGCTGGTGGTCGCCGAGGGGCGCTGCCGTCGTCGCACCGACGATGGGGCCCTCGGGGGTCACCGCAATCCCGACGACCGCTCCGGGCGAGGCGGCATAGATCTCCAGATAGCGCGCCTCATAGGCGGGATCGCCCTCGTAGAGATAGGGAAACGACCGGAAGACCGAAATCCGCAGCGCGGCGAGATCGTCGAGCACGCCGGCGATCTCGCCGCCGGAGAGGGTTTCGAGCCGGACCGATTCTTGCGTCCCCGTCATCGTCCCGAGACCGCGGCGATCCAGGATTTGAGGTTGTAATAGGTGGTGATGCGGCTGATCCGGCCGTCATCGATCGCGAAGAACTGTCCGGCGGTGATGGAATAGCGTTGACCGTCTGCCTCCGGCAGACCCTCGGCGGTCGCGAGATATTCGCCGTGGACGGTGAATTCGGCGGCTGCGCGGGTGCCGTCCGCACTTGCCATGATCACCATGTCCGTCAGTGTCTCCCGGTAGTGCCGCGCCATCGTGGCCAGGAAGTCGCGGAACGCCTCGCGCCCGATCTCGCGGCCGCCCTCGTTGAGGTCGTGCGCGACGTCCTCGTCGAGACAGGCGAGCATCCCGCCCCAGTCGCTTGCGTTGAAGGCGGCCAGATACCGCCCGACCAGCGCCTCGGTCTCATCGCGCGAGGTCATGTCTCGTCCTCCATCTTCGCCGCAGGGCCGGGAAGCGGCCGCCGCGGCCGCTGCATCGTCTCTTCAAGAAAGACTTGCGCCGGCTCGAGGCCGGCACGGCGGCAGGCTCTGCGGGCCGTCTCAGTTCGTGACGCCGAACACCTCGGCGCAGCGCGACAGGCTGAAACCTTCGCCGTCGGTATCTCGGCTCGCCCGGATCGCGGTGATCACGCCAGCCGGATTGGTGGTGATCTGCGCCTCGCAGCCGAGCTGCTCCGTCCGCGCCTGCGAGACCAGGACCTGCCCCGGAGGCGCACGGTCCATGCTCATGTCGCCGCCGATATTGATGATCGTCCGCGGCCCCTTCTTCTCCAGCTCCAGTTCCTGCTTGGTCGTCGGGCGATACTGGGCGGGAATGTTGCGGTCGGTCTCGCCGCCGCGCCAGGTGTAGATCGTGCCGCCGCCATTCAGCGGGAACTGGCTCGCCGGCGGGCCATATTGCGAGAAGAAGGCATCGCTCGACTGGCCGATCCAGCGGCCCTGAATGGCCTGGTTGGCTTCTTCCGTGGTCGTGCATCCAGCCATGCCCGCGGCAAGACACGCCGCCAGGCCGGCAATCGACAGACGCAGCTTCATTCTGGATTGTCTCCCATACGAATCGGTATTCCTCGCCAGCTGGCGTGCGCATGGCAGAAGATCGCAACGTGCCGTTTCGTCAAGCCTTTGTCATGCCGGCCGGGTGCGCCCGCTCAGCCGCCGCGAAGCGGACGGCCGACCCGGGTGCGGATCTGCGAGAACACCTGGTCGGGCACGAAGAAATCGGCAACCGGCTCGCCGCCCTCTGGCCCATAGGCGGAGAAGTCTTCGACGCCTTCCTCCATCAGCACGAGCTCGTCGATGAAGAAATTGCCGGTCGCCTGGCGGGAAGGCCGGGTGAGGATGGCATGGGCCGCGTCGGCGACGATGTCGGGCTTCCGGCTCATCCGCGCGACCGCGTGGCCGCCGAGGAGATTGCGCACGGCGGCGGTGTCGATCGCCGTCGCCGGCCAGAGCGAATTGGCCGCGATCCCGTCTGCTCTGAGTTCCTCCGCGAGCCCGAGCGTGACCATCGACATGCCGAACTTCGCCATGGAATAGGCAAGGTGCGGCGCGAACCATTTTGCACTCATGTCGAGCGGCGGCGAAAGCGTCAGGATGTGCGGGTTCTGCGCCGATTTCAGATGCGGGATCGTGGCTCGGGAGACGAGGAACGTCCCGCGCGCATTGACCTGATGCATCAGGTCGAAGCGCTTCATCTCGGTGTCGAGCGTACCGGTCAGCTGGATCGCGGAGGCGTTGTTCACGGTGATGTCGATGCCGCCGAACCGATCGACCGCGGCGGCCACGGCCCGGTTCACCTGATCCTCGTCGCGGATGTCGCAGGTGACGGCGAGGCCCTTGCCGCCGGCGGCCTCGATCGCGTCGACGGCCGTGTGGATTGTTCCGGGGAGTTTCGGATGCGGCTCGTCGGTCTTCGCCGCGACGACGACATTGGCGCCATCGCGAGCGGCCCTCAGCGCGATCGCAAGGCCAATGCCGCGAGAGCCGCCCGAGACGAACAGGGTCTTGCCGCGCAGCGAGCGATTGTCGGTCATGGCCGCCCTCAACGGTTATATCCGAGAGGCAGATGGCGCGGGGGTGCGGCGCTTCAATCCCGGTTTTTTGCGCGCAGCCCATGCTGCGGTCGCTACCGCCTACGGCTTGCGCGCGGCCTCGGCCTCGCGGACGGCCTCCTGATGGTACCAGCAATCGTCGATGATCACGGGTGCTGGTGACGCTTGACGAGGGGCGTTGGATCCGTTGCGCGACCTTGCATCGGGCCTGGGCCGGAACTGCAGGATCTTGGCGCTGGGTCGGTTGGTCTGTTCGGACATGGTCTTGGTCTCACTTGGCGCCGGGCTGACATCTCGGTCTTTTTCCGGCCGTTTCTTCCCTAGGTGTGTATGCATATCACAGATGCAATCTGCTCAAAATAAAATCATCAAACGGCTAAATAATAGGCAGGTCGTAATCTGCCGTCTCGCGCCTCGCCGGGCAGGCGCGGGCTCGTCTTCGACTTTGGGCGAAGCGACTGCGGCAGTGTCGATTGCGGCGATCCGCTTCCACTCAACGCGCGGGGCGCGGAAAAGTGCCCGGTAACGCGGAAGCGAAGGGGCGTCGTCGTCGCAGGGAGCGAAATATCGCCGTAGGCGGCGCGGATTTGGCACGCGACATGCATCGTTTCATCCGGTCGCCGGCCGCGCCTGATCGCCTGCCGCGATCGGCCGGGGCGGTTCGTGTTTCGCACCACCCGCATCGCAACGACGAGAAAAGCAAATGACGAAGTACAAGCTCGAATATATCTGGCTGGACGGCTACACACCGGTCCCCAATCTGCGCGGGAAGACGCAGATCAAGGAATTTCCCGAGTTTCCGACGCTGGAGCAGCTGCCGCTCTGGGGCTTTGACGGCTCCTCCACGATGCAGGCCGAGGGCCACAGCTCCGATTGCGTCCTGAAGCCGGTCGCCTGCTATCCCGATCCCGACCGCACCAATGGCGTGCTCGTCATGTGCGAAGTGATGATGCCCGACGGCGAGACGCCGCATGCGTCGAACAGCCGCGCGACGATCCTCGACGATGACGACGCCTGGTTCGGCTTCGAGCAGGAATATTTCTTCTACAAGGACGGCCGCCCGCTCGGTTTCCCGACGCAAGGCTATCCCGAGCCGCAGGGCAAGTACTACACCGGCGTCGGCTATAGTGCCGTCGGTGCCGTCGCCCGCGAGATCGTCGAGAAGCATCTCGACCAGTGCCTGGCCGCAGGCATCAACCACGAGGGCATCAACGCCGAGGTCGCCAAGGGCCAGTGGGAGTTCCAGATCTTCGGCAAGGGCTCCAAGAAGGCCGCCGACCAGATGTGGATCGCCCGCTATTTGCTCCAGCGGCTGACCGAGAAATACGGCATCGACATCGAGTATCACTGCAAGCCGCTCGGCGACACCGACTGGAACGGCTCGGGCATGCATTGCAACTTCTCGACCAAGTACATGCGCGAAGTCGGCGGGAAGGACTATTTCGAACAGCTGATGGCGCAGTTCGAGACGAACCTCCATGACCATATCGCCGTCTACGGCCCGGACAATCACCTTCGCCTGACCGGCAAGCACGAGACCGCGCCGTGGAACAAGTTCTCCTACGGCATCGCCGATCGGGGTGCGTCGGTTCGCGTGCCGCATTCCTTCGTGAAGAACGGCTACAAGGGCTATCTCGAGGATCGCCGCCCGAACTCGCAGGGCGACCCCTATGCCATCGCCTCGCAGGTGCTGAAGACGATCTCGGAAGTCCCGCTCGGCGCCGAGAAGTCCGCGGCGGCCTGAGCCTGACGGCAGGACGATCTTCCATGAGGCGGCCGGCTCCTTCGGGGGGCGGCCGCTTTTCGTTTCCGGTCTTGCGCTTCGGGGCGTCTATGTCCCGGAAGAGGGGTGCGGCGCGCCGTAGCGCAGCCCGTCCATGATCAGCGACACCAGCCGGCGCGAGCGCTCGTGCCAGTCCGGGCCGTCGGAGGCGGAATAGATGCTCGACAAGGCATGCAGCACGTCGGCGCTGTCGGCATCGGGCCGGATCGTGCCGGCTGCCACCGCCTTCTCCATCAGGCCCCGGAAGGTTCGCGGCACGAGGCCGTGGGTTTCGGCGAAGAGCGGGGAGTTGGATTCGAGCAGCAGCTTGAGGCTGTCCCGCATGCCCCGCTTGGTGGCGATGTAGTCGACATAGCGCTGCATCCATTCGGCGAGCGCGGCATCGGCGCTTCGGCTCTGCGACAGCTCGTCCGCCGCGGCGACCAGCCCCTCAACCTCGTGCCGATAGACCGCCTCGATCAGCGCCTCGCGGGTCGGGAAGTGGCGGTAGAGCGTGCCGGTGCCGACGTCCGCCTCGCGCGCGATCGCCTCCAGCGACGCATCGACGCCTGACCGCGCGAAGGCCTTCGCCGCGATCGCGACGAGTTTTTCGCGGTTGCGCCTCGCGTCGGCGCGCATCGGCCGGCCTGCCGCCGGTCCGTCGTCTCTGTCTGTCATGCATGATCGCGACACGACCCGATCCCATCTCGGTGAACATTTTTTCGGGCCGGACTTGAACCTGTGCAAGCAGGCATTACCTCGGCGCTAACCGGAGGCTCCTCCGGTTAATGCGGAGCGCCCCGATCACCTTATCGCACCCGATTGCCGGCCTGTCACCGCCGGCTGGCGGCGCGAGGCGGTGGGTCGCCGCGCGCGTATCCGATTGAATCCCGTGCGGAGCGCGATCGCTTTGCCGTCCGATCCCACTGTTGTGACACAATCTTTCCCGATGGCCGGATCCCCATTCGCATCCGGATCGCGCGCTGACGGGACGCCTTTCGCCTCTCGAAGGAGACAGCTCATGGCGAGCCTGAGATCGATGGAACTCAACATCAACGGCGTGCTCCATGCCGTCACGCTGGAGCCGCGGGTGACGCTGCTCGACGCGCTGCGTGAGCATCTGGGCCTCACCGGGACCAAGAAGGGCTGCGATCAAGGCCAGTGCGGCGCCTGCACCGTGCATGTCGACGGCGAGCGCGTGCTCGCCTGCCTCACTCTGGCGGTCCAGGCGGAGGGCCGGGAGGTGACGACGATCGAAGGGTTGTCGGGCGAGGACGGCACGCTCGATGTCGTGCAGCAGGCCTTCCTGGAGGAGGACGCCTTCCAGTGCGGCTATTGCACGCCGGGCCAGGTCATGTCGGCCGTCGCCTGCATCCGCGAGGGCCACGCCGGCACGGACGCGGAAATCCGGGAGTTCATGGCCGGCAATCTGTGCCGCTGCGGTGCCTATAACGGCATCGTCGCGGCCGTGCGCAAGGCGGCGCAGAGCGTGGAAGGAGCCACGGCGTGATCGACTTCGACTATACCCGCGCGAAGAGCCTCGACGAGGCAGCGAGCTTGGCGGCCGATCCAGGCGCGGCGCTCCTCGCCGGCGGAACCACGCTGATCGACCTTGCCAAATGCGGCGTAGCCAAGCCGCGAACCGTGGTCGACATCACCCGGCTGCCGGATCTCCCGGCGATCGCGCACAACGAGGACGGCGCGACGATCGGCGCGCTCGCCACGATGAGCCGCGTCGCCGCCGATGCCGGAGTCCAGGCGCGCTTTCCGGCGGTCTCGCAGTCGCTGCTCCTCGCCGCTTCCGCGCAGCTGCGCAACATGGCGACGATCGGCGGCAATCTCCTGCAGCGCACGCGCTGTTCTTATTTTCGCGATCCCGCCGGCTATCCCGCCTGCAACAAGCGCCGGCCCGGCTCGGGCTGCTCGGCGCTGGAGAACGTGACCCGCGACCACGCGATCCTCGGGACCAGCGACCAGTGCATCGCGCTCTATCCGGGCGATCTCGCCGTCGCCCTCACGGCCTTCGACGCGACCATCCGCACGGACCGGCGCGAGATCCCGATCGCGGACTTCTTCCTCGAACCGGACGGTGCGCCGGAGCGCGAGACGGTACTGGACCCCGGCGAGATCGTCACCGCGGTGCATGTACCGGCGTCGGCGGCGGCCGCAAATTCCACCTATCTGAAGGTCCGCGACCGCGCCTCCTACGAGTTCGCGGCTGCGAGCGCCGCCGTCGGCCTCGAACTCGAGCCGGACGGGAAGACGATCCGCGACATCCGCGTCGCGCTCGGCGGCGTCGCGACAAGGCCCTGGCGGGCGGAGGCGGTCGAGGCCGCGCTGACGGGCAGGGTGCTCGACGAAGCGAGTGTCCGCGAGGCAAGCCGCTCGGCGGTCGAGGGCGCCAAGTCCTGGCCGGGCAATCGCTACAAGATCGAACTTCTCCCACGCGTCGTCGCACGCGCGATCCTCAAGGTCGGAGGAATCCGATGAGCCTCACGGACACTCAAACCAAATTCGGCCGTGCTGCCGACAGCGAAGCGAACGGTCCGCTCGGGCGGGTGAGCGTGCGGGGAGACGGCGCGCCGAAGGTCCGGGGCGCTGCGACCTATGCGCTGGAACAGCCGGTCGAAAACGTCCTCCATTGCGTCCTCGTCCAGGCGACAATCGGGGCGGGCCGCGTCGTGGCGATTGACAAGGGCGCGGCCGAGGCGGCGCCAGGCGTGCGGCTGGTGCTCGACACTGAGAATTCGCTGAAGCTCAAGCCGATGCCGGACTTCTTCGGCAACACCCCGCCGGGCGATACCTATGTGCCCTTCGCCCGCGAGGTGCGCTTCAACGGGGAGCTCGTCGCGGCGGTCGTCGCCGATACGCTGGAAGAGGCCCGTGCCGCCGCTGATCTCCTCGACATCGCCTACGAGGAAGCACCGAGCGTGCCGACCTTCGCCGACGCGCGGGCCGGCGAGGGGCGCTCTACGGATGCCCTTGCCAAGGAGTGGGGCGAGCCGGAGGTCGCCTATCGCGATGCGCCCGTCCGCTTCGAAGGAACTTACGAGACGCCGCGCGAATACAATGTGCCGATCGAGCCGCATGGGCTGATCGCGCATTGGGAGGAAGACGACCGGCTGACGATCTACGAGCCGACGCAATGGGTCGACGGCACCGCGCGGAATTATGCCGGCTGGTTCGGCCTTGCCTTCGAGAATGTCCGGATCGTCTCGCCCTATATCGGCGGCGGCTTCGGCTCGAAGGCGCAGGGCCTGCCGCATTCGGCGGCCGCGGCGATTGCCGCGAAGATGCTCGGCCGGCCGGTGAAGCTGGCGGTGACGCGGCCCCAGACCTTCACCGCCTATGGCGGCCGCCCGGCTACGCGCCAGACGCTGAAGCTTTCGGCGACGCCGGATGGCAAGCTCGTCTCACTCGACCACGACGCCGCCAGCGAAACCTCGGTCTACGGCAATTTCGCCGAGACGCTCGGCGTCGTCACCAAGATGATGTACGCCGTGCCGAATTTCCGCTCGCGCCAGCGGGTCGTGCCGGTCAATACGGTGCTGCCGGGCCCGTTCCGCGCGCCGGGCAAGAACCCCAGCGCCTTCGCCCTGGAATGCGCGATGGACGAGCTTGCGGTCGAGCTCGGTATCGATCCGGTGGAACTGCGTCGGCGGAACGAGCCGGACCACGACTACGAGAACGGTAAGCCCTGGTCATCGCGGCGGCTCTTGCAATGCTACGACGTTGCGGGCGAGGCCTTCGGCTGGGCAGGGCGGAACCCCGAGCCGCGATCGATGCGCGACGGCCGCGAGCTGATCGGCTGGGGCATGGCCGTCGGCACGCATCCGGTCTACGCCGCGCCGGGCGAGGCGACGGTGCGGGTGCTTTCCGACGGATCGGTCGAGGTGCTGTCGAGCGCCATCGACATGGGGACCGGGACCTACACCATCCTCGCCCAGACTGCGGCGGACGTCCTCGGCGTTCCCGTCGAATCCGTCTCGGTGAAGCTCGGCGATTCCCGGCTCGGCCGCGCGCCGGTCGCCGGCGGCTCGCAGCTCGCCAATCTGATGACGGCGGCGGTCCACAAGACGGCGCTTGCGGCGCGGGACGAACTGGTTACCCTCGGCCTCACCGATCCCCGTTCGCCGCTGCGCGACCAGGCGAACACGCTGACCGTCAAGGACGGACGAATCGGTGCCCCGCGCGGGGCGGCCATCCCGGTCGGAGAGCTCCTGTCGGCGACAGGGCGCGACCATCTCCAGGTCACGCGTGACACGCTGCCGCCGGGCGAGCGTTCGGTCGAGGAGCGCCAGCGTATGTTCTCGACGCTGGCGGGCCGCGGATCGCTGCCCGAAGCGCCCGTGTCGAAGCACTCCTTCTGCGCCCACTTCATCGAGGTTCGTGTCGACGAGGACTTCGGCACGGTCCGCGTCTCGCGCGTCGTCACGGCGCTCGATGCCGGCCGGCTCTACAATCCCAAGCTCGCCGAGAGCCAGTTCAAGGGCGGCATCGTGATGGGTATCGGCATGGCGCTGCTCGAAGAGGGCGTCACCGACCCGCGCAACGGCCGCATCCTCTCATCGAACCTTGCCGATTACCGCATCGCGACGAATGCCGATGTCCCGGACATCGAGACGATCTCCGTGGGCGAGCCAGACTATGACGCGACGCCGCTCGGCGGCAAGGCGGTTGGCGAGCTCGCCATCGTCGGCGTCGCCCCGGCAATCGCCAACGCGGTCTGCCACGCGACCGGCAAGCGTGTGCGCAGTTTGCCGATTACGCTGGAGAGTTTGCTGTAACGTCCGGCTGGCTGGCGTGGGCTGAACAAAGCGCGCCGGGGCGCAAGCCTCGCGGGGCTGCGCCGCGGCCGCTTTCGTTAGTCGGAGCTTGCAGGGCGGGCACCTGACCGGACGGCTCCCGAAAAGGGACCGATCCGGCGAAGGCAGACTTACCGCGCCAGCGCGCTCTGGCGCATGTCGCCGGTGCGCTTGAGGCTCATGCCGATCACCGGGACGAGCTGCGAGGCGACGCGCACCGAGACCGTGATCGCCAAGGCGTCGTCGCCGTCGAGACGGGCGATCATTGCGCCCTTCAGCTGCTTGCGGTCGAGGCCGACGACGATCCTGTCGCCGTCGACATTGCCGGAGACGATGTCGAGGCCGCGGCCCTTGGCGCCGTCCTGGAAGGCGCCGCGATAGCCGTTGCCAGCGCGCGTGACTTCGGCGCGCATCGGCTGCGAGAACAGGCCGACGCGGCAGGAGCCGTCGAGCGCGACGCCGACAGTCTTGGAGGGACGGGCGCCGTCGAAGGTGCAGACGAATTTCGTGCCCTTGTATTTGCCGGCGACGACTTCGCCCGGGCCGGACCAGCTACCCTGAACCCTCTGGAAAAAGGCTTCGTCGGAATCGGCGAATGCAGGTGTCGCCACGACCGAGCCGGCGATGGCGAGGGCGAGACCGGCAGCGGCGGGACGCAACATGGACAAACCTTCCTGACTTGAAAAACCAAGCGTTTACCCTGTCAGTATCGCTGCGAACGGTTAATCAAGCCTTGCGCCGGTCGGTCCCTTCACGCGCTCGTGTCCCGTCTGCGCATCGCCCGTTCGGCGAGCGAGTTGCTGCCGCCGATCACCGAGAGTTCGCCCAGCATGTCCGAGATCGTCGGCCGGCGCTCGCGAAGGAAGGGCAGGGGACGGCAGAGATCCATGGCGGCGAGGCCGACCCGGGCGGTCAGGAGGCCATTGACCACGCCCTCGCCGAGCCGCGAGGAAAGCCGTGCGGCGACGCCATGGCCGAGCAGCTGCTGGACGACGCCGTCGCCGATCGCGATGGAGCCGGTGACCGCGAGATGGGCGACGACGTTGCGCGTCAGGCGGATCAGGCCGAGCGTTCCCGGCCGTGCGCCATAGAGTTCGGACATGCGACGGATCAGCTTAACCGTCTCGAACAGGACGTAGGAAACGTCGACCAGCGCCTTGGGGCTGACCGCCGTCACCACGGAGACCCGCTTGGCCGAGGCGAGGACCAGGGCCCGCGCCTCGATGTCGAGCGGCACGAGGAGCTCGCGTTCGGCCAGCGCTACGAGGTCGGCGGGATCAATGACGTCGTCGGCCACGGCGGCGAGGCGCGCGCGTCCCTCGGCCGTCTGCGGCCGGCCGCTGATCAGCGTGGTCAAGGCTGCAACGGCGGACCGCGCCTCGGGTAGCGAATCCGATTGATAGGCGGCGAGGCCCTTCTGGCGCTCGCGGTCGATCGCGCCGAGCCGCATCAGGCCGATCGCCTCACGCGCCGCGACGCCGATGGCCCCGATCACGAAGAGGGCGGCGACGGCGAGTGCCGTCCAGCCGAGCCATTCGTTGCGCTCGAAGAGCTGGCGGACGATGTCGTCGACGGCAAGACCGACGGCAAAGGAGACGAGAATGCCGAAGGCGGTGACGAACAGCTTTCCGAAGGAAAAGCCCCGCCGGATCGGCGAAGCCGGCTCGACCTCCAGCCCCTCCAGCACATCCTGGTCGACCGCCTCGTCCGGATCGATCTCCAGCCGGGCGAGATCCTCGAAGGCGCGCGGCGGCCGTTGCGCGACTTCCGGCGCGGCCCGCTGTTCTTCCGCCTCGCGCTCGGCGCCAGGCAGCCGGTAGGCGCCCGGCCGGCGGCGCGGTCTGTTCGGGTCGTCGCTCATGTCAGGCGGTCTCCGATGAGGAATTCCAGAGCCCGGTCGAGCCGGATATGCGGCAGCGACAGGGTGACGCCCTCGGCCGAGCGTTCCAGCCGCGGCGGCCGGAAGCGGACGAACTGGATGGCACCGGCCGCAAGCTCGCCGTCCGCCTTGAACAGCGCTGCCGGATCGGCCGGAAGATCGCCGGGAAAGATGCCGGTCTCGCTCTTGCCGTCGAAGCTTTCGTCGCCGATCCGCTCGCCGGCGGCAGGCGTGCCGACGATGAGCGGCAGCGTCTCGCCATTCTCCTCGACGCTCGCCTCGCGCGTGGCGCGGACGGCGGCCATGGCGAGGACCTCGGTGCGGGCTCCGGAGAACCGCGCCCGCTTGGTCGCGTCGTCGACGAGGCGCCTGACGATCGCTTCCAGCCGGCGGTGGCTGTCGCGATGAAGGTGGTCGGCCTTGGTCGCGGCGACGAGGATCTTGTCGATCCGCCGGGTGAGGAAGGAGGCGAGCCAGGAACTGCGGCCGGGCCGGAAACAGGCGAGAATGTCGGTCAGCGCGGTCTCGAGATCGGCGACCGCTTCCGGCCCGGCATTGATCGCCTGAAGCGCGTCGACGAGCAGGATCTGCCGGTCGAGCCGTGCGAAATGTTCCCGGAAGAACGGCTTCACCACCACCGATTTGTAGGCCTCGTAGCGCCGCGCCATCAAAGCCGCGAGCGAGCCTTTCGGATAGTTCTTGCCCTTTTCGACCGGCAGCGGCGCGAAGGAGAGGGCGGGCGAGCCTTCGAGATCGCCCGGCATCAGGAAGCGCCCGGGCGGCAGGGTCGACAGCGCCGTACGATCCTGGCGGCAGGCCTGGAGATAGCCGGCGAAGGCCGCCTTCAGCGCCTGCACCGTCGGCTCGTCGGCCTTGGCCTCGAGATCCGTCCGGTCGATCAGCGCCAGATACTCTCGCGCCACCTCGCGGCGCGACGGCAGCCGCGCCCGTTCGATCGCCTCGGTCGAAAAGGCCCGGAAGTCCTTGTCGATCAGCGGCAGGTCGAGCAGCCATTCGCCGGGATAGTCGACGATGTCGATCGACAGGCGTCCGCCGGGCAGCATGCGCCGCCATGTGGAGGCGGATTCGAAGTCGATGGTCAGTCGCAGTTCGGAGATCGCGCGGGTCGACTGCGGCCAGGCGCGGTCTTCGAGGATCGTGCGGATATGGTCCTCGTACTGGAAGCGCGGGACCGCATCGTCCGGCTGCTCCTCCAGATAGGTGCCGAGGATGCGCCCGTCGGCCTTCGCCCGGAACATCGGCAGGCGTCCCTCATGGAGGAGGTTGTGGACGAGCGCGGTGATAAACACCGTCTTTCCGGCCCGCGACAGGCCGGTGACGCCCAGCCTCAGGGTCGGATGCAGGAGATGCGAGGTGCGATCGGTGAAATTGTCGAGGACGAGGCGGGCTTCGTCGGCGAGGGAAGTCATCGGGGCGAGGAGCCGTCCACGTCTGAGGAAAGTTGCCGTCGATATAGGTGGTGCGGCCGCCGATCAGTAGACCGGCCGGCGCCTCAGCGTTCCTCGCGGGGGATGATCACACCCGCCAGGAAGCCGGTTTTCGGCGCGATTTCGCCGAGCGGCCGGTCGAAGGCGATCGTCGCGAAGGCCGAGGTGGGAAATCCCTCAGCGATCGCCTTGAGCGCCTCCCGTTCGCCGTCTGCGACCAGCGAACGGGCGAAATCCTCCACCATCGGATTGTGGCCGACGAGAAGCACGGCGTTCCTGCCGGAGTGGCGCTTCGCTGCCGCGTAATAGGCCTCGGTGCCGAGCGCGTAGAGGTCGTTGGACAATTCTTCGAAGAGGCCGGCCGGCAAGGCCGGGCGGATCGCCTCCAGCGTCTCGATCGCCCGCACCGCGGTGGAGCAGATCACGGCGTCGATGCCGATCTCGGCATCCTGCAGCAGGCGGCAGAGCAGCTCCGCCTCACGACGTCCGCGCTCGTCCAGCGGCCGCTGATGATCGCGCTGGCCGGGGCTCGCCCAGGAGGAATGGGCGTGCCGGAGAATGAGGAGGCTGGTCTTGGACGATCCGGTCATTTACCCGGAGTAAGACGAAACGCGCGGCCGGGCAATCCGCCGCCTTTTGCCGGCCCTCGTTGTTTGGGCCGGCATGACCGGATGGTCACGAAACCAAGCCTTGCGACCGGGCGTTGCCCTCACGACCACACAGCATGAAAGGGACGATCATGACCAGCGACAATGCTGCAGCAGACCGCAATCCGCCGGCGACGCCGAGCGACGAGGCCGACCGCAAGCAGCTTCGCCTCGCCAAGGAGGAGGGCGCGAAATATCTCGCATCGCTGGAATACATGGCGAACGAGGTCGCCGACAATGGCGGCCAGCAGCATGCCGGCGACTTCATCGTCGCCTTCGCGCAGGAGCGCGCCGAGGGCATGTACGAGATGAAGGACGGCAAGCTCGAATGGGCGGAGGCCGCCAAGGACAAGAACTGCCACATGGAGATCGCCGTCCTCGACGCGACCGACCACCGCTTCGTGCCCTATCTTGACATCACCTGCACGCTGAAGAAGGAGGGCGAGCCGCCGGTCGAGTTCAAGCCGCAGTTCCTCTGGCATCCCGGGCTCTATCACTACGGCCAGGATCTGAAGGTTCCCGGAGACGGCACCTACGATCTTCATGTCGCGATCGCCGCCCCCACCTTTCCACGCCACGACGAGGTGAACGGCAAGCGCTACGGCGAGCCGGTCGAGGTGACGTTCGAAAAGATCGCCATCACCACCGGGCGGGAATAGCCCGGCCGTCTGCGGCCCGCGCCGGCCTGCATCTTGGCAAGTCCGGCGCGGCAGGCTTCGGAGGAAGTCAGGCCTCCGCCGGGAGCCGCGCCGATCGGGGATTTTCGCGCTGGCGGTCGGGCACCTTCAGCCGGCTGGCCAGGAAGGCGAGGATCAGGAAGATCGCGATCTGGTAGACCAGCGCCGCCTCGAAGGCGTCGCGATAACCGGCATGAGACGCCGTCTGACCGCCGAGCGTGCCGAAGAAGATTTCGCCCACGATCGCGACGCCGAGGGCTCCGCCGATCTGCTGGAACGATTGCAGCATGCCCGAGCCCGAGCCCGCGTCGCGCGTCTCCACCACCATCAGGATCGTCGCGAAGAGCGGCGCCACGGTAATTCCCATGCCTAGGCCGCACAGGAAGAGCGGCGGGAGCAGGCTCCAATGGCTGACGCTGTCGGTCACCCCGCCGACCACCGCGTAGAGGATGGCCATGCCGGCTGCCAGGATGAGCGGCCCGACAATCAGTCGGGCCTTGGCCATGCGCGAGCCGAAGCGGCCGGAAATCAGCGAGGCGATCAAGACGCCGACGGGGAAGGGAACGGTGGCAAGGCCCGACTGGAGCGGTGAGTAGTCGAAGCCGACCTGCAGGAAGATCGCCACGACGAAGAAGAAGCCGGGAATCCCCGCGAAGAGCGCCGATGTCATTGCGAGGCCGAGCAGGAAGTGCCGGTTCTCCATCAGTTTGACCGGGAGAAGCTGCGTCGTCCCGCGCCGTTCCCGTCGCCGCTCCCAGGCGATGAAGCCGGCGGCCAGCGGCAGCGAAGTCGCGAGGAGTGCGAAGCACCAGAGCGGCCAACCGAATTCGCGGCCCTCGACCAGCGGGATGACGACGGAGAATATGGCCGCCGCGGCGAGCAGTATCCCGACGAAGTCGAGCGGCTCGCGCCGGCCGCCCTCGGTGGTCGGGATGAGCGTCCAGCCGGCCGCTATCGCAAAGAGCCCCACCGGCAGGTTGACGAGGAAGATCGGCCGCCAGGCAAGGTCGTAGATGTCGGCGGAGATCAGCGCGCCGCCGGCGAGAGGCCCCGCCACCGATGCGAGCCCCGCGGTGACGCCGAAGAAGGAGAAGGCGAAGCCGCGCTCCTCAGGCGGGAAGGTCACCTGCACCAGCGCCAGCACCTGCGGCATCATCATTGCCCCGGTCAGCCCCTGCAGCGCCCGCGCGACGACCAGAATGCCGATCGTGGGGCTCATTCCGCACAGGAGCGAGCAGAGCGTGAAGCCGGAGACGCCCATCAGGAACATGCGCTTGCGGCCGACGATGTCGCCGAGCCGGCCGAAGGGCAGGAGGCCCAGCGCGAAGGCGATGATGTAGGCCGCCACCACCCATTCGATCTGCGAGCTCGTCGCCCCGAGATCGTCCCTGAGGCTCGGGATCGCGACGTTGACGATGGTCACGTCGATGAGATTCATGAAACCGGCCAGGAGCAGGACGGCGAGCGTCAGCCAGCGGCGCGGGTTCGGCTCGGCGCTCGCCGGGCGGTCGGAACGGGTCAATGCCGGATCCTTCGGATGAGGGCTTTTCGAGCGCCTTATTCAGGACAGGACCACGGCTCTGCAAGGGGCGGTGCGTCGCGGCCGCAGCAAGCTCGTGGGATTCGCCGGCGGCGTCGAGGCGCTCGCGGCGGTGCCCCTCTCGCCTCGCGCACCGGCCGGCGATGCGCGCCGGGCTGTCGCGGCCCGAGCCGTCTATGGCTTCTCGCGGCAGACCCTCGCTCCGGCCCCGGCTCCGGTCGGCACCAGCACCGGCTTCACCAGCCGGCGCCGCTCATGCGCGGTGCTGGCGACCGGAATACCGCGATAGAGCTGCTTCGTCGCCTCGATGATGACGACGCCCGCGAAGATCGGCCAGAGGTCCCGGCCGAGCTTTTCGAGGGCAGGCGCGACGGACAGGAGCGTGCGCTTGTGGGAGGGCGGAAACAGAAGTGCCTCGGACCAGGAGGACGGCGTGAACATCACACCGCGCATCAGCCGGGTGAGCTGGCCGCGCGACCAGGGCCGGCCGGAGCCGAAAGGGGTGTGCTCGAACCGCGCCCAGACGCCGCGCCGATGCGGCACGACGACGATGAGGCGACCGCCGGGGGCAAGCACCCGCCAGCATTCGGACAGTAGCGCCTCCGGGCTCTCGGCAAATTCCAGCGCATGCACCATCAGGATGCGGTCGATCGAAGCGTCGCCGAGCGGCAACTCCTCGACGCCGACGAGGGCCGTCCGCGAGGCGGCGCCAGCCGGCCAGCACTGGGCGCCCTGGCCGCCTGGCATGAAGGCCAGCGCCCGCTCCGCATCACCGGCGAAGCGATCGATATAGGGGATGGCGTAGCCCAGGCCTAGCAGCCGCTCTTCCGAGATCGGCCGCCATAGCGGCGTCAGCGCGAGCGAGACCGCGCGCGTCGCCGCCTTGCCGAGGGGAGACGCGTAGAAGCCCGAAAGGTCGATGATGTCGGCGTTGCTCGTCAGTGTGACCGGTTCCCAAAAATCGCAGCGGCAGGTCCGGGAGCGAAGGCCCCGCGACCAGACAAGATGCCAGCATAAGACGATAGCAAGCTAGCTCGAAACTCCCGTTGCGATTCTCGCCGTCGCGAAGGACGTCGGCACGAGAGCCGCGCGGTCGCCTGCGGACGCCTTCCTCTGCGTTCAGCCGCCATGTCGGGTGCAGAGCCGTGCGGGATCGTGGCTGACAATCGCCGAGGCTGCGCTAGCTCGGTGCGTGACCTCGGCGGGACACGAAGGATATTGAAGCGATGACGTCACTTGAAATCCGGCAGTTTTCCTGCCGAAGCGACAATTTCGGCGTTCTGGTCCATGCGCCGGACGCCGGCACGACCATCGCCATCGACACGCCGGAGGAGGGGCCGATCCTTGCCGCGCTTGAGGAGGCCGGCTGGCGCCTGACCCACATCCTGACGACCCATCACCACGCCGATCACGTTGCGGCGAACGAAGCGCTCAAAGCCCGCTTCGACGCCACCATCTACGGCCCGGCCAAGGAGCGGGCGAAGATCCCGGGCATCGACAAGGCGGTCGAGGGCGGGGACGTCGTCGACGTCGGCGGGGTGCGGGTCGAGGTGATCGACACGCCGGGCCACACGCTGGGCGAGGTCTCCTACTATCTGCCGGAGGGCAAGGCCGTGTTCGCCGGCGACGCGCTGTTCTCACTCGGCTGCGGGCGGCTGTTCGAAGGCGACGCCGCGATGCTCTGGGAATCGCTGAAGCGCCTGCGCGCGCTTCCCGACGAGACCATGCTGTATTGCGGCCATGAATATACCGCGACCAACGCCCGCTGCGCCCTTTCGATCGATTCGCAGAACCTCGCCCTGCAGGAACGCGTGAAGGAGGTCGAGACCCTGAGGGTCGAGCACAAGTCGACGCTTCCGGTCCAGCTCGGTCGCGAGAAGAAGACCAATCCATTCCTGCGAGCCGACGATCCGGAGTTGCAAGCGGCGATGGGAATGTCGGATGCAGATCCTGCGGCGGTCTTCGCCGCGCTCAGAGCCAAGAGGGACCAATACTGATATGAGTTCGGCCGCGTTGAAGATCGTCAAGACGCTGGGGCTGAAGCCCCACCCGGAGGGAGGCTGGTACCGCGAGACGTTCCGGGACGAGGCCGTGGACGAGACGGGTCGCTCCCGCTCCACGGCCATCTACTACATGCTGGAAGCGGGCGAGACCTCTGAATGGCATCGCGTCGTCGACGCCGCCGAGGTCTGGCACTGGTATGGCGGGGCGCCGCTGGTGATCACCATTTCCCAAAACGGCCACGATGCCTCCGCGCATCATCTCGGGCCGGATGTCGAGGCGGGGCAGACGCCGCAGTTCGTGGTCCCGGCCGGCTGCTGGCAGACCGCGACGACGCTCGGCGAATACACGCTGGTCGGCTGCACCGTGGCGCCGGCCTTCGCGTTCGAGAAGTTCGAGATGGCGCCGGAAAACTGGCGGCCCACGCCGCGCAAGGCGAGCGCGGACTGAGCCGGCCGAACGGTCGCACCGTGGCCGCTGCCGCCGCCTACGCGCAGCGGCGGGTGCGCGGGCCGTCGTTTGCCGCGTCGGCGTCATCTTCGTCTTCGTCGGCTTGGGCCTCGGTGTCGGCCGCAGCGGCGAGAACCACGCTCACCTGCCGGCGGATGTCGGCGATCGAAAACGGCTTGTCGAGAACACCGACGACGATCGCCGCGAGATCCTCCGCGGCTTCCTTCTGCTCGGCATAGCCGGTCATCAGGAGGATCGGCAGCGACGGCCATTTCTCGGCGGTGGCATGGGCGAGTTCGATACCGGTCATCGCCGGCATGCGGATGTCGGACAGGAGCAGGTCGAAGCCGCCCTCCGATTCTTCCAGAATCTCGAGCGCCATCTCGCCGTCTTCGGCCGTGACGATGTCATGGCCTTCAAGGCCGAGCGCCCGCGAAACAAGCCGGCGCACGCCCAGGTCGTCCTCGGCGATCAAGATCTTCGCCACGCCGGCCTCCTCCTCATCATGAGAATGCGTGTACCAACACCATTAGCCGCCGTAGCTGGTTTGAAGCTTGCCGCGCAACCCCGTTCGTCGATCTATGCTTACTCGACCACCCGCCCGATGAAGGGAAGCTCGCGAAAGGCATGGCCGACATCCATGCCGTAGCCGACCACGAAGTGATCCGGGCAATCGAACCCGACATAGTCGGCCTCGATCTCCGTCTTCCTGCGCATCCGCTTGTCGAGCAGGACTGCGATCTCCACGGCCTTGGCGCCCCGGGACAGGAGGAGGTCGCGGGCGAAGGCGATCGTGCGGCCCGATTCCAGGATGTCGTCGATCAGGAGGATCGTCCGATCCTTCACCTCGCTGTCGACATCGCGCAGCACGCGCACGGCGCCGCCCTCGGTGCCGGCGCCGTAGCTCGACAGCGAGATGAATTCCACCTCCGGCGCCAGCCCTGCCCGGTGCATGGCCCGGATCAGGTCGGCGGCGAAGACGAATGAGCCCTTGAGGATGGAGACGGCGAGGAGGTTCTCCGACGACCTCGCCGCGATCTCGTCCGCGATCCGGTCGATCTCCGCGGCGATCCGGCCCTCATCGAAGAGGACGTCGATGTGCTTGCCCCGAACGGTGATCACGAGCGGGCCGCGTCCATCGGCGCCGGACCGACGCTGACCTCTCCCTTGGTCCCTTCGGGAACCGCGATCAGCGACACGAAGCCGACCGACTGGTGCGGGTCGAGCCGGTCCACGTCCGGCCGGAAAGGCTTGGTCTCGATCTTCCCGTCGAAGTGGCGGAAGGCGATCCTGAGCGGGGGAACCAGCATCGGCACCGCGGTCTCGTTGACGATGGTGCCGGCGACCGACAGGACGGCGCCGTCGCCGCGCGTTGTGAGGCTTGCCTCGACGTTGCGGATCGCCACGGCAGAGCCCGGATCGGTGAGGGAGGTGGCCGCCACCGGCGACTGCGGAAGAGCGACGAGGAACGACGGGATAAGGGCGAGGCCGAGCGCGAAGGCCCCGGCGGCGAGGGCGGCCTGGCCAAGCGGCATGCGGGGCGATGGCTTTGTCTTTGCGGCGTTCCGCGGCGCTGCCGGATCGGGCGACGGGCCTACCCCCGCGGCTGCCGCCTGCGCCTGCCATAGAAGATCGCGGTTTTCCGGCCGCTGTCTCCGGCTGCTGCCCGCCCCGGCCTGCTGCGCGCTTCGCCGCCGGCCGAAAACGGGCGTCTCCTGCGGCTCGTGCTGCTGGAACGCGGCGAAGGCCGCCGCCTTCTCCTCGCGGCTTTTGACACGAGAGCTGCGGCTCGTGACTTCGGCGACGCCGTCGATCACGGTGATCGCGTCAAGCCCCTGCCGCGGGCGCCCAATGCGTTCGCCCGTCGTGCTCGAGGCGCTGCTGCCATGATCGCTCATTTGCATCGGCTCCGCTTTTCGGTTCAGCAAGCGGTAAGGAATTATGCTTAACAAACCCTGAAGCGCGGCGCGAGCGACCGGAAGCACACGGGGTGCGGGCGCGCTGGCGGGGGCGATCCCCGCTTCGGGCCGTCGCCGCACCGAGCCTTCGACCGGTCGCGGAGCGCGGCCGGCCCAGAATCAACAAAGTCCGGCGCTTGTTGGACGGCGCCGATGAAGACTTGGGAGATGTCGCGCAGTGATACGGTTCGAAAATGTCGGGCTTCGATACGACATGGGGCCGGAAGTGCTGCGCGATCTCTCCTTCGAGATCCGGCGTCAGTCCTTCCAGTTCCTGACCGGGCCGTCGGGCGCCGGCAAGACGAGCCTCCTGCGCATGCTGTTCCTCGCGCTGAAGCCGACGCGCGGACTGATCACCGTCCTCGGCCGCGACGTCGCGACGCTCTCGCGCAGGGACCTGCCGTCGATCCGCCGGCGGATCGGGGTCGTGTTTCAGGATTTCCGACTGCTCGACCACATGACGACTTATGAGAACGTCTCGCTGCCGCTTAGGGTGCGCGGCCGCGACGAGGCCTCCTACCGCCAGGACGTCGTGGACCTGATCAAATGGGTTGGCCTTGGCGAGCGGATGAATGCCCTGCCTGTCGTTTTGTCTGGCGGCGAAAAGCAGCGCGCCGCGATCGCCCGCGCGCTGATCGACCAGCCGGACATCCTGCTCGCGGACGAGCCGACCGGCAATGTCGACGCGCCGCTCGCCCGCCGGCTGCTTCGCCTGTTTCTGGAACTCAACCGAACCGGAACCGCGGTGGTGATCGCCACCCACGATCTCGGCCTGATGGATCAGGTCGACGCCCGGCGCCTGGTGCTCTCCGATGGCCGTCTCGATATCTATGACTGACGTCACCGCCCGCCTGTTGGATCTTCGCGTTGCGGCTCTGCGGTTCGTTAGCCGGCGCCGAGGCGAGCGGCTGACGCCGATCGTCCCGCCGCGGAACGTCGCGGGCCGCGCGATGACCACCGTCATCGCGATCATGACCTTCCTCGCCAGCCTCACCGTCGGCGCGGTCACCCTCGTCTCCGATTCCGCCGGTCGCTGGGAGAACGACATCTCCGGCGAGATCACCGTCCAGGTGAAGCCGACCGAAGGGCTGGACATGGACGCCGCGCTCGAACGGGTGAGGGCGATCGCGCTGCAGTCGGCCGGCGTCACCAATGCGAGCATCCTCGACGACGCGGCGACCGGCCGCCTGCTCGAGCCCTGGCTCGGCAGCGGCGTCGACCTCGACGAACTGCCGGTGCCGCGGCTCGTCGTCATCGGCATCGACACCAACCATCCGCCCAATTTCTCCGCTCTCTCGCAGACCATCGCGGCCGCGGTTCCGGAAGCCGAGCTCGACGATCACCGCGCCTGGGTCTCCCGGCTGGTGGTGATGGCGAGGGCCATGGTGATCGCCGGCGTCTCGATCCTGACGCTGGTGCTGGTCGCCACCATCCTGACCGTGATCTTCGCGACGCGGGGCGCCATGTCGGGCAACCGCCACATCATCGAGGTCCTGCATTTCGTGGGCGCGCGCTCGCAGTTCATCGCCGCGGAGTTCCAGCGCCACTTCTTCCGTCTCGGCCTGTTCGGCGCGATCGTCGGCGGCAGCTTGGCGATGATGCTGTTCTACGGCCTGGGACTGTGGACGGAGAGCAACCGCGCCACGCCGGAAGCCGACCAGTTCACCGCCCTTTTCGGGTCCTTCTCGATCGGCTGGCCGGGCTATGTCGGCGTGATCGCGCTTATAGCAACCGTCGCCGGGCTCACCGCGTTGACGTCGCGGCTGACTGTGACGAAGCAGCTCGAAGCGATTGACATGATTTCTCCCGTTGAAGGGTAATGAAGCGTTAACGCGTCGATCCCAGTCTCTAGATGAGGTGGAAGGCGGCCAGTTTTGCGCCTCTTTCGCTGTGCTAGAATGACCCGTCGGCTGATGGAGCAAGGAGCGGACATGAGACAGACGGAAGCGCATGTCCTGCGATCGTTCGGAAACGGGACGGACGGTTCGGCGCCCGTGCAAGCCGACTTCGCTTGCGCAGATCGGACGATCTTAACCGTCTTCCTTCCGTTTGCTCCCGTCCGCGGCTGGTCTTTTCCAGCTTGTGGCGGAAGGGTGGGGCGGGGAATGGCTCCCGCAGCCGAAACGAGACCTGCGATATGACGTTGAGCGCGACGGCCTTCGACGGGAACGAGTCCCCTTTGCCGGTCACCCGACAGAGGCGCCGGCTCACGGTCAAAGGGCGTCGTACGCTGATCGCGCTTGCGGTGGTGGTTATCGGCGTCGGCGGCTATCTGGCGGGCGGCTTCCTGCGGTTCACCGAAGAGGTGTCGGAGTTCGCCGTGCCGCCGCAGGTCGAGCGCGCCGACGGGATCGTCGTCCTGACGGGCGGCGCGCTGCGCATCGACCACGCCATCGACCTCCTGAAGGACGGCCGCGGTCGCCGCCTCCTGATCAGCGGCGTCAATCCCGGCACCAGCGTCGAAACGCTGGCGCGCATGACCGAGACCGACAAGTCCTGGTTCGAGTGCTGCGTCGACATCGACTATGCCGCGCTGAACACGGTCGGTAATGCCGAGATCGCCAATCGCTGGGCGAAGCGGCGCGGCTTCCACGACCTCATCCTTGTTACCAGCGACTATCACATGCCGCGCTCGCTCTTCGAGTTTGACCGAATGGGAGCGATTCGCTCCGTCACCCCCTATGCGGTGCGCCGCGACGATTTCTGGCAGCTGGAGACGATCCCCAGCCGGGCCGGGCTGAAGATCCTCCTCACCGAATATGCAAAGCTCCTGGCGACCCGGGCCCGTGCCGCGCTCGGCCTCCTGCCGCAGGAAGCGGCGGAGGAAGGCGTCCTGCAGATTGGGCCGATGGCGCGGCGGTAGGAGGCCCGGCCGACGAGGAGGAACGGACGTCGTGACGGGGCTCTCGCTTTCTGGAACCTCGTCCCGTAAACGGCAGGGGGAGCCGCGCCGGCTCGCTAGGCCACAGGCCGCCTGCAATCGGTCCCTTATGTGTCGATGACCCGTCTTCTCCGTTCGCTCGCCTTCAACCTCGCCTTCTATCTCAATCTGACGCTCCAGCTGATCGTCTTCGCCCCGGTCTTCTTCTTCGTCTCGGAGGAACGAGCCTGGCGGATCGTCAAGAACTGGGCGCGCTCGAGTCTCTGGCTGCTGCGGCATCTCGCCGGCGTAAGCTCGGAGGTCGTCGGCCGGCAGAACATTCCCGCGGGTCCGGTCATCGTCGCCTCCAAGCATCAGTCCTATTGGGACGTCTTCGCGCTTCTGCCGGAGCTCGAGAAGCCGACCTTCATCCTGAAGAAGGAGCTGATGCGGGTGCCGATTTTCGGCGCCTTCGCCTCGCGGATGAAGATGATTCCCATCGATCGCGCCAGGCGCGGCGGGGTCATCGCCTCGATGATCGAGGGGGCGCACGCGGCGGTCGCCGAAGGCCGCCAGATCGTGATCTTTCCCGAGGGTACGCGGACCCTGCCGGGAGACGAGGTGGAATACCGCCAGGGCGTCTATCGGCTCTACGAGGCGCTCGGCCTGCCCGTGGTGCCGGTGGCGCTGAACTCGGGCGTATTCTGGCCGCGCCGGTCCTTCCTGCGCCATCCCGGGACGATCCGGGCGGCGATCCTCGACCCGATCGCGCCGGGGCTTGCGCGCCAGGCCTTTCTCGGCAGGCTGCGCGGGGGCATCGAGACGTCTTCGACCGATTTGTTGCGTGAGGCTGTCGAGTATGATCCGACGCTGCCGATCGATGACGCCGTCCGCGACCGCCTGTCGGGCGGCAGGGACGCCCCTGCGGCGTGAGCCGCCCCGCACCTGCAGCGCACCCGCGCCCGCATCGGCCATGCCCGACGCAAGCAGCCCTCACAGCCGCGCGACGACGTCCTCGAGCCAGGAATCCTTGAGGCCCATCTCATGGATATGCTGCAGGGCGCTGACGACATAGTCGACATTCGGTCCCGAGTGGCCGTGCGCGCGCGACACGATCCTGGCGGCATCGGCCGGGCCGATCCGGCCGGCATATTGGGAATGGCCGCGGTCGACGACATAGGTGAGTGCCCGCACGAGACGGCCGTCCTTCAGCCGCACCGGCACTCGCATCTCGCGATAGACATGGGTGACGAGTTCGCGGGCTCTCAGATAGGCGATCGCCTCATCGGCGTTCCCAGCCTCGACGCGGAACGCCATGCCGACGCAGGAGCCGCCGCGGTCGAGCCCGAAGACCAGTCCCGGACGCTCCGGCGTGCCGCGATGGACATGCGAGTGGACGCAGAGCGAGCGGTGGTAGCCTGCGAGACGGGCCTGCGCCCGCTCGACATGGTCGAAGCCCGGGCGCCAGATCAGCGACCCGTATCCGAACACCCAAAGATCGCTCATCACTCTCGGAAAGCCCCGCGGCTCGGTTTCGCCATCATGAAAAGACACCTTGCGAACTCAGCCCCGGCGTCGTCTTGTCCGGGCCGTGATTCGTTCCGGCCGGACGACGCAAAAGAGGAAAATGCCATGGCCCCGTCAAGCGATAGCCGCAGGAGAACCCGCCGCGCCTATCTCGGCGTCGTCGCCACGGTCGTGCTCCTGGCGGCCGGGCTTTCCGGCGCCTGGTACTATCTCGCGGGGCAGCTCGATGCCCGGGTGACCCGCGCCATCGCCGTTGCGCGGGCGAACGGGACGGATATCGAATGTCCCAATCGCGAGGTGTTCGGATTTCCCTTCCGGCTCGGCATCCGCTGCGACGCGGTCTCGCTCGATGGCGACGGCAGCCGCATGCGCGCCACCGCCGGGGCGTTTCGCTCGGCCGCCCAGATCTACCAGCCGAACAAGGTCGTGGCCGAACTCGACGGTCCGCTGATCGTCGATACCGCCGATGCGCCGCCGCTCGATCTGCGCTGGGGGCTCGCCCAGGCGAGCGCGACCTTCTGGACGCAAGGGCTCGACCATTTCGCCTTCGTCGCGAACAGTCCCGTCGTCGCGCTGGCCGAACCGGCGGCGGCGCGCCAGCCGCTGGTCGAGGCGGCTTCGACCGAGACCCATGCCCGGCGCCGCGGAGACGATCTCGATCTCGCCCTGACGGTCCGAGGCGCCAAGATCGTCGCGCCCGGAGCCCCCAGTTTTCCGTCGATCGACACGGCGAGCGACCTGACCATCGGCGGTGCCGCCGACTGGCTGACGGGACGGGCCCGAGGCCAGTCGCCGCGCCAGATGATGAGCGGACGCGAGGTCACGCTGCGCTCGCTCCTCGTCAAGGCGGGATCGGCCAGCGCCGAACTCTCCGGTCAGTTCTCGTTCGGCGCCGATGGTCGGCTCTCCGGCGACTTCAAGCTCATGGTCGACCGGCCGGAGGAGATCGCCGCGCTGATCGGCCAGGCCGCGCCGCAATTTGCCTCCATCGCCAAGACGGTCGCCTCCGCTGTGCCGTTCATCGGCCGTCCGCGTGGCGGCAAGACGGTGATCGACATTGCCGCGCGCGACGGCATGCTGTCGGCGGGCATCGTTCCCATCGGACCGCTGCCGCCGCTTCGATAAGCGCCTTTTCGGCGCATCCCGTTCCCGCGGCCGGCGCGCCAGCCACGGCCGGAGGTACCGGTCCCGAGAGACTGTCCGCGCGGTCCCATCATGCCTGCGGCAGGGCCGGTCATGCTCCGGCAGGGGCATTGCACCGGCCGGCGCCCGGACCGCTCCGCGTTCCGCTCTCGCTCTTCCACTTCTTCCCTCGACGCATCTGTGGTGCGCGCTGTGACATAGATCACAGCATCCGGAATAATCCGGAGCTAGGGATGGTCCCATCGGCGGGGTGTTCGCGCCTCGCGACGATGCCGGGAATGGCCTCCGAAGGGGACCGGGGTCTGAGATGGTCCTGCCGCGAACGCGGCGACGGCATCTGGACACCGGGCCGGGTGACACCGGGCAGGGGGCTGAGGCTGGAGGGCGGGCGATGTTGATCTACTGCATTTGGCGAATCGGGCGGATCCGGCGCGAATTGCGGCTGTGGCGCTTCATGCGTCGGCAAGCCGGCTTCGGCAGGATGGAGGCTCTGACACTGGCGGATCAGCAAGCCGCATGCGCAGGTCAGGCGGACGACCTTCTCGCCGAGGGCATGAATTTCGGGCCGGCGTCCGGGCCGGGCCGCTCGGCGCTTGCGCGCCTCGAGGAGGCGCGCGGCGCATGGTCGGAGCTGGGTAGAACCGGCCGCCATGGCTTCATCGCCGCAATAGCAGCCTGATTTCTCTTGCGGGCGGCCGGCTTCGAGCCCGCCGCTAGGACTTGCCGGCCGGCGCCCGCGTATGGTCGCGGCCGAAATCGGGCTTCGCGGTATCCTGGCCGGCCTCGACGATCCCGCGCCGGATCGCGCGCGTGCGGGTGAAGAGGTCGAACAACGCGTCGCCGTCGCCCCAGCGGATTGCCCTCTGCAGCGAGGCGAGGTCCTCGGAAAAGCGCGCGAGCATTTCCAGAACCGCGTCACGATTGGTCAGGAACACGTCGCGCCACATCGTCGGGTCGGAGGCCGCGATGCGGGTGAAGTCGCGGAAGCCGGACGCCGAGAACTTGACGACTTCCTGCTGCGTTACCGTTTCGAGGTCGGCGGCGGTGCCGACGATGTTGTAGGCGATGAGATGCGGAACGTGGGAGACGATCGCCAGCACCAGATCGTGGTGCTCGGCCGTCATGGTCTCGACGGTCGAGCCGCAGGCCTCCCAGAAGCGCCTGAGGCGCTCCGTCGCCTCCGGGTCGGTGCCCTCGACGGGAGTCAGGATGCACCAGCGGTTCTCGAAGAGTTCGAGGAAGCCGGCGTCCGGACCAGACTGTTCGGTACCGGCGATCGGATGGGCGGGGACGAAATGCACGCTGTCCGGCAGATGCGGGCGCATCTGCTGGATCACCGAGCCCTTCACCGAGCCGACGTCGGAGACGATCGCGCCGGCCATCAGGGCGAGCGCGATCTCCTTGGTGACCGCGCCGCAGGATCCGACGGGCACGCAGAGGATGACGAGATCGGCATCCTTCACCGCCTCGGCAGCCTCGAGATGATAGCTGTCGCCGAGCCCGAGCTCCTCGGCGCGCGCCAGCGTCTCGGACCTTCGCGTGGAGATGGCGATGTGTCCGGCGAGCTTGTGCGCCCGGATGTTGTGCGCGAGCGAGGAGCCGATCAGGCCGATGCCGATCAGCGCGACCCGCTTGAAGAGGGGATCCGTCATGCTGCCCTGCCGCTCAGGAATTCGTCGAGCGCCGCGACGACGCCGCGATTGGCCGCCTCGCTGCCGATCGACATGCGCAGCGCGTTCGGGAAGCCGTAGCCGGCGACGCGCCTCAGGATGAAGCCGCGCTGGGTCAGGAAGGCGTCCGCCTCGGCCGCGCCCTTGCCCGGCTCGTTGGGGAAATGGATGAGGATGAAGTTTCCGACGCTGGGCGTGACGGCGAGGCCGCGCGCTTCCAGCTCCCTGGTCGTCCACTCCAGCCATTCGGCGTTGAAGGAGACCGCCCGCTCGACGAAGGCGCGGTCGCGGATTGCCGCGGCCCCGGCTGCGATCGCCATGGCGTTGAGGTTGAACGGCCCGCGCACCCGGTCGAGCGCGTCGACAATCGCTTCCGGGCCGTACATCCAGCCGATCCTGAGCGCGGCGAGGCCGTAGATCTTGGAGAAGGTCCGCGTCATCACGACATTTTCGGCCGCCGAGACGAGCTCGATGCCGGCGCCATAGTCGTTGCGGCGGACATATTCGGCATAGGCCGCGTCGAGGACCAGAATGACGTTGCCGGGAAGGCCGGCATGCAGCCGCCGCACCTCGTCGAAGGGCAGATAGGTCCCGGTCGGATTGTTGGGGTTGGCGAGGAAGACGAGCTTGGTCTTGTCCGTCACGCGCGATAGAATCGCGTCGACATCGGCCGTCGCGTTCGTCTCGGGCGCGACCACGGGCGTCGCGCCGCGGGCGCGGATCTGGATCGCATAGACGAGGAAGCCGTGCTCGGTGTGGATCGCCTCGTCGCCGGGCGCGAGATAGCACTGGCACAGAAGGCCGAGCAGCTCGTCCGAGCCGTTGCCGCAGAGAATGTTCTTCGGGTTCAGCGCGTGCGTCTCGGCGATCGCCTGCTTCAGCGCGCTCGCCTGGCCGTCGGGATAGAGTTCCAGCCTGGCGGCGGCGCCGAGCGCGGCTTCGCGCGCCGCCGGCGGCGGGCCGAGCGGCGTTTCGTTCGACGAGAGCTTGTGGAGCTCGATGCCTTCCGGTGCCCGGCTCTTGCCCGGCACATAGGCCTCGATGTCAAGCACTCCCTTGTTCGGAACGGGTTTCATCCGCTTTGCTCGCTCGCTTGGTGACCTGGCCCCTTGATCTGGCCCCTTGATACGGCAGAGGTCGAGGGGCTCACACGGTCGGTCGGAAGGGTGCCGCATAGCCCCCAATCGGCCGGATGTCGAGGCCGTCGCCGAGGCTCGTGAGATCGGCCTTCGGATCGGCGCTGGCGACGATCGCGCTGAAACGGTCGGTGCCGTAGCGGGCTTCGGCGAGGATCGTCACGCCGTCGGCCGGGGCCGGCATCGTCTTGAGCCCGTCGACGCAGAAGCAGGTGATTTCCGGCGGGACAGGATCGGAAAGGGGTGGTGCAACGACGAGGGAGGGCGTCGCGGCGGGACGGTCGGCCGCCTCGAAGAAGGGCAGGCGAGCGACGACGTGAGCGCTTCTCAATCCCTGCCACCAGGGATGATCGAGCGTTCCGATCGGCAGGATGCCGAGCCGGTCCCCGCCCTCCTCGATCGCCGTGACGACGTCTGCCGCCGTGTCCTGAAGCATCATCGGCACCGAGAAGCCGAAATAGAAGCGGGCGACCTCCACCATCGCCACGGGATCGGCGCCCGCCGCGACGAGGACGTCGAACGGCGCCTGCAGCGCCGTGAAGGTCGAGATAATCTCCCGCCACAGATGCTCGATCGCCGTCAGCGGCAGGTGGCCGCGGTGGCGGTCCGCCAGCCGGCGCATCATGTCGGCCTCGCGGCCGGGCCGGAAGGCGGCGCCGTTCCTTGCCGTCCCCTTCACCTTGATGAGTTCGTCGATCACCTCCGCCCGCTGCATCAGCAGCCGATGCACGGACTCGTCGATCGCGTCGATCTTGGCGCGCAGTTCCAGGAGCCGCGACGGATCGGCCTTCGTCGGCGCGTTCATGACAGGCGTTCCCCCTCCTTCGTTTCGGCCGGCTTCTAGCGGCTGCCGCCACGCTTGGCAAAGTCCTGTTGAAGGCGAAGCGGGCGTCAAACATTGCCGCGAGGACATCGGGCGCGTATCTGTGCGCCACGGATGCTGCCTGGGCGGCGTTCCCGCAAGCCGCCGCCTCGATGCCCGCCAAACGCGATGTTCCAGAGCCGATGACCGCTGACCCACTCCGCACAGACCTCGCGCATGCTGCCGGAAGCCGGGAGGCCTTCGAGCCGACGAGCCCGGTCGCCCTGTTCGCCGAGAACGAGCCGCTGCATCTCGATGCGGGTATCGACCTCTCGCCGTTCCAGATCGCCTACAACACCTACGGCACGCTCAACGCCGACAAATCCAACGCCATCCTCGTCTGCCATGCCCTCACCGGCGACCACTACGCCGCAAGCCAGTCGCCCGTCACCGGCAAGCCCGGCTGGTGGTCCTCGCTCATCGGCGAGGGCAAACCGATCGATACGGAGAAGTACTTCGTCATCTGCTCGAACGTCATCGGCGGATGCATGGGCTCGACTGGTCCGGCCTCGATCAGCCCGAAGACCGGCGAGCCCTACGGCCTCGACCTGCCGGTGATCACCATCCGCGACATGGTGCGGGCACAGAAGATGCTGGTCGAACGGCTCGGCATCGACACGCTGTTCGCCGTCATCGGCGGCTCGATGGGCGGCATGCAGGTCCTGCAATGGACGGTGAGCTATCCCGACAAAGTCTTCGCCGCCCTGCCGATCGCCACCGGCGCGCGCCACTCCTCGCAGAACATCGCCTTCCACGAGGTCGGCCGCCAGGCGGTGATGGCCGATCCCGACTGGTGCGGCGGCCGCTACATCGCGCTCGGCAAGCGCCCGTCGAAGGGGCTCGCGGTCGCAAGGATGACGGCGCATGTCACCTATCTCTCGGAGGCCGCGCTGCATCGCAAGTTCGGCCGCAATTTGCAGGACCGCGAGACGCTCGGCTTCGGCTTCGACGCCGACTTCCAGATCGAGAGCTATCTGCGCCACCAGGGCATGACCTTCGTCGACCGCTTCGACGCCAATTCCTATCTCTACATGACCCGGGCGATGGATTATTTCGACATCGCAGCCGACTACGACGGCAGTCTCGCCAAGGCCTTCCAGGGATCGAAGACGCGCTTCTGCCTTGTCTCCTTCTCCTCCGACTGGCTGTTCCCGACCGAGGAGAACCGCGCCGTGGTCCATGCGTTGAACGCGGCGGCGGCCTCGGTCTCCTTCGTCGAGATCGAGACCGATCGCGGCCACGACGCCTTCCTGCTCCGCGAGCCGGAGTTCTTCGCCGCGATCGACGGGTTCGTCTCCTCCGCGGCCAGGGCGCGGGGACTTGCGCGATGACGGTCGCGGACGCCCCGGTCCCCACCACCGAGACGGTGGCCGCGAGCGCTTCGGCGCGTGTCGACCTCGACCTCATCGCCGACCTCGTGACGCCCGGCAGCCGGGTGCTCGACATCGGCTGCGGCGACGGCGCGCTGCTCGATCTCCTCGAGCGCCGCCGCCAGGTCGACGGGCGCGGCGTCGAGCTCAGCCAGGTCGGCGTCAACGAATGCGTGGCGCGCGGCCTGTCGGTGATCCAGGGCGACGCCGACCGCGACCTCGTCCACTACCCGGACGATGCCTTCGACTTCGTGATCCTGTCGCAGACCATCCAGGCGACGCGCAATCCGAAGACGGTGCTGTCCGAACTCCTGCGGATCGGGCGCCACGCGATCATCTCCTTCCCGAACTTCGGCCATTGGTCGATCCGCTACTGGCTCGGCCTGCGCGGCCAGATGCCGGTGACGAGCAATCTCACGCACGCCTGGTACGACACGCCGAACATCCATTTCTGCACCATTCGCGACTTCATCGCGCTCGCAGAGGAACTCGGCGCGACGGTCGAGACGGCGATCGCGATCAACGCGACCGGCCAGAAGATGGGCATGAAGATGCCCTGGTGGTTCTGGAACCTGTTCGGCCAGCAGGCGGTGTTCGTGCTGCGGCGATAGGGGCGGGGCCCGTCGACCCTTCTACGCCGCAGTCAGGACCCGCTCGTTCCCGGCGTCGAACTTGGCGAGACCGCTCCTCATCCGGCCCTGCCACCGCTCCACGAACGCAATGGTGTCGTAGGCCGAAAGGTGGGCGTCGAGCGCTGCCTGATCCCGCCATCGCTCGGCCACGAGCATCCGCCCGGTGCTCGGATCGTCGGGCGCGACGGCGTAGAACAGACATCCGTCGCGGGCTCGCGTCGTGCGGGCGAACGTCGCCATGTCGGCGACGAACTGCCCCACATCCGATGGCGCGAGATGGATGTATCCGTTCACGATCAGCATGGCCGCGTCCTTCTCGACATGGCCGGTCATGCGGCGGTGAGGACGATCTTGCCCTGAATGCTGCCGCTCTCCGCGCGCTCATGGGCGCGCGCCGCCTCTGTGAGGGGGTAGGTGCTGTCGATCACCACGCGGACAGTCCCGTCATCGAGCAGGCGGGCGGCTTCGGCCAGTTGTGCGCCGCTGGAGCGGACCTGTGTCGTCGACACGGTGACGCCGAGACGGTCGGCCTCGTCCTGTGCATCGAATCCCAGGGGGAAGACGGGAAAGAGGGCTCCGCCACGCTTCAGCACGGAGAGGAAACGCGCCGTCTTCCTGCCGCCGACCGTATCGAGCACCAGATCCACGTCGCGCACGACCGCCTCTGCCGCCGTACTGGTGTAGTCGATGAATTGGTCGGCCCCGAGGTCGCGCATGAGGGCCTCGTGCTTGCCCGACGCCACCGCGATCACTCGGGCTCCCCGCCATTTGGCCAGCTGGACGGCCAAGTGCCCGACGCCTCCTCCGGCGCCATTGACGAGCACCGTCCGGCCGGCAAGCGGCACGGGCTCGTGCCGGAAGGGCTGGAACGGGTTCGGCTTGCCATGCCCGAGATCGATCAGGAACTGCCAAGCGGTCAGCAGCGACATCGGCGCGGCGCCGGCATGGACGTGGTCGATGCGCTCCGGCTTGCGCGCGAGATCGGCGACCGGCACCGACACATACTCGGCATAGGCCTTGCCGCCGTCCATCACGTCGGCGGGAAAGCGCGCCATCGCATAAACGGCGTCGCCGGCGGCAAATGCGGTCACGCCTTCGCCCACGCTCTCGACGACGCCCGAGATGTCCGAGCCGGGGATCAGCGGGAAGCGGGGGTGCGGTTGCCACTCCGGCGGCAGCGAGCGGAAGCCGTCGCGCAGATACCAGTCGGGCGGGTTGAGGCCGATCGCATGGACCCGCACCAGCACCTCACCGGGGTGAGGCTCCGGCATCGGGGCATCCTCGTAGCGAAGCACCTCCGGCCCGCCGAATGCGTGCAGGCGGACAGCTTTCATCGTGTCGATCATGGCGAGTTCCCTTCGTTCATCAGGCTCGCCGGAAGGTAAGGCTATGACGTCCGATTGATTATTGGGGCGAGCGGCGCTTCACTGATGCCATGAAGGAACAAATGGCATTGGAGCGGCTGACCGGCCTGATCGCCTTTGCGCGGGCCGGCTCGCTGGGCAGTTTCACCGCCGCCGCGCGGTCCCTGTCGATCTCGCCCTCGGCGGTCAGCAAAAGCGTCCAGCGGCTGGAGACGCAACTCGGCGTGCCGCTCTTCACCCGGACGACCCGCTCGCTGACCCTCACTGCGGAGGGGCGCGATCTCCACGAGCGTGCGGTGAGGCTGCTGCGCGACGCGGAGGAGATCGGACAGGTCGCCACGGCAGCGCGTGGAGAACCGTCCGGGCCCCTGCGGATCGCGACGTCGCTGCCGATCGGCGTCCATGTGATCGCGCCGGCGCTGCCGGCCTTTCGCGCGCTCCATCCGAACGTGACGGTCGATCTCAGGCTGAGCGACCGGATCGTCGACATCGTCGAGGAGGGGATCGACGTCGCGGTGCGGATCGGCGAACTCTCCGACTCGCGGCTCCTGTCGCGCCGACTTGCCCCGCACCGGCTCTCCTGCTTCGCGTCGCCGGCCTATCTCGCGAGGCGCGGCACGCCCCAACATCCGGACGACCTTGCCGGGCATGAGACCGTCGTCCTGCGCTATCAGAGCACCGGCCAGAGCTTGCGCTGGCCGTTCCAGATCGCGGGCCGCGTGCGGGAGATCACGCCGTCGTCAGGCGTGACGACCGATGCAAGCGATGCGCTCGTCGCGATCCTCGCAGCCGGTGGCGGCATCGGAATGGTCGCGCCGTTCCTCGCGGCGCCTTACGTCGCCCGGTGCGAGCTGGTCCCGGTGCTTACCGAATTCGCCGTCGAGCGGAACAACATCACCGCCCTCTGGCCCGAGAGCCGCCGCTCAAACCCTGCCGTTCGCGCGTTCCTGACGATGCTGCAGGGGCTCTTCGTGGAGCGGATGAAATCGACGGCGGGTGCATAGGGGCCCCGTCGTCCGCTTCCCTCAATGGCCGAATTCGGTAATCACGGTCGCGCCGACGGCCTGGAAGCGGTCCATCTCCATGAGGGCGGCCGGGGCCTGGTCGAGGCCGATCCGGGCGCCCACGAGGCGTTTCGGGTCGAGTTTTCCCGAGCGGACCATGTCCAGCATGGCGCCGTAGCGATGCGCCTGCATCCCGTGGCTTCCGTAGATCTCCAGCTCGTGGGCGATGACCTTGCCCATCGGAAGCTCCGGCCGGCTATGCTCGCCCAGCATCAGGCCGACCTGGACGTGCCGGCCGCGGCGGCGCAGGTTCAGAATCGAATTGGCGCAGGTCGCCGAATGGCCGAGCGCGTCGAGCGACACATGCGCGCCGCCGTCCGTGGCCTCCATCACCGCCCCGACGACGTCCGGCGCCGTGGTGGCGTTGATCGTGGCAACGGCGCCCAACTCCCTCGCCAGCGCGAGCTTCTCGTTCGAGATGTCGATGGCGACGACGTTCGCGCCGACGGCAGTCGCGATCATGATCGCCGACAGGCCGACGCCGCCGCAGCCATGGACCGCGACCCACTCGCCGGCCGACGCGCGGCCCTGGTCGACGACGGCGCGGAAGGAGGTGGCGAAGCGGCAGCCGAGGCTCGCGGCCGTCGCGAAGTCCATCTCGTCGGGCAGGGCGACGAGGTTGAGGTCCGCGCCTTCGATCGCGACATATTCGGCGAAGGAGCCCCAATGGGTGAAGCCCGGCTGGAACTGGTTGCGGCAGACCTGCTGGTCGCCGGCATGGCATTCGGGACAGGACCCGCAGCCGCCGACGAAGGGCACCGTGACGCGGTCGCCGACCTTCCAGCGGCGGACATGGCCGCCCACCGCGGCGATCACGCCGGCGAGTTCATGGCCGGGCACGTGCGGCAGGACGATGTCCGCGTCGTGGCCCATCCAGCCGTGCCAGTCGCTCCGGCAGACGCCGGTCGCCTCGACCTTGATCACGCATCCCCCGGGCGTCGGCGCGGGATCGTCGACCGAAACGAGCGTCGGCGGCGTCCGGAATTTCTCGATAAGCACGGCCCGCATCAGCTGGCTTCCTCTTTCGGTTCGGCGCGTGGCCGGATGCCGCGGACCGGCGGTCCCGACGAAACGGGATTTCCGATCCGTACGAACAACATCGGATTTCGCCGGACCGGAGCGCCGTTTGCCGCAATCCTCGCGACACCTGCGGGCAATTCAAGGCAGCCCGGCCGGACCGCAGGCCATATGGCCCGCGATCCCGCCGTCCTTTACCCGCTCAGCCCAGCCGCGCCTTATGCCACTTCAACTGCTCTTCCATGAAGCTGGAGATGAAATAGTAGCTGTGGTCGTAGCCCTCGCGCATGTTGAGGGTCAGGGCGATCCCGGCGCCCTGGCAGGCCTTTTCCAGCAGCTCCGGCTTCAGCTGGCCCTCGAGGAAATTGTCGGCCGTGCCCTGGTCGACGAGCAGCGCGTCGACCCTCGCGCCATCCTCGATCAGCGCGACCGCATCGTGGCGGCGCCAGGCCGCCTTGTCGTCGCCGAGATAGCCGGGCAGGGCCTTCTCGCCCCACGGCACCTGGCTCGGCGCGACGATCGGCGAAAAGGCGGAGACCGCCTTGTAGCGGTCCGGGAAGGTCAGGCCGATGGTCAGCGCGCCATGGCCGCCCATGGAATGGCCCATGATCGACTGGCGGCTCATGTCGGCGGGAAATTCTGCCGCAACGAGCGCCGGCAGTTCCTCGGTGACATAGGACCACATGCGGTAGTTCCTGGCGAAGGGCTCCTGCGTCGCATCGACATAGAAGCCGGCTCCCAGGCCGAAGTCGTAGGCACCCTCGGCATCGTCCGGCACGCCTTCGCCGCGCGGCGAGGTGTCGGGTGCCACGAAGATCAGGCCGAGCTCGGCGCAGAGGCGCCGGTATTCACCCTTTTCGGTGACGTTGGCATGGGTGCAGGTGAGGCCGGAGAGATACCAGACGACCGGCAGCTTCGCGCCCGGCTCGTGCGGCGGCACGAAGACCGAGAAGGTCATGTCGGTGCCGGTCTCCTTCGAGGGGTGCTTGTAGACGCCCTGGATGCCGCCATGGGACTTGTTAGTGGAAGCGGTTTCGAGAGACATTTTCGGTCCTCCATCAAATTGGTGCCGGCCGCGCCGCTCCGAGGAAAGGAGAAAGGGCGGGGCTTGCGGATGCGCCTATGCCGGAGTTTCTGGCGGACGGCGCATGTCGAGATGCGGAATGCCGTCTTCGAGATAGATGTCCGAGACCGGCAGGAAGCCGTGCCGGCCGTAGAAGCCGGCGAGATGAGCCTGCGCCGACAGGTCGATCGCGGCGCCCTGAAAGCGCTCGGCGCACAGCCGCAGCGCCTCCGCCATTAGCTCGTGGCCGAGCCCGCCGCCGCGATGCCTCGCGGCCGTGGCGATCCGTCCGATCCTGACCCGGAAGTCCGGGGCCGATGGGGCGAATACGCGCAGGCAGCCGGCGAGTTCGCCGCCAACGAGGCGGCGAAGATGGATCGCGCCCGGATCCTTGCCGTCGATCTCGGCGAAGGCGCAGGCCTGCTCGACGACGAAGACGTCCATGCGCAGGCGAAGGAGGTCGTGGACCTCCCGCCCGGAGAGGTCCTCGAAGGCGCTCCAGCGCCATGCGCCTTCGGCCTTGTCCGTCATGCCGTCAGTAGATCACGACGGAGCGGATCGACTTGCCCTCGTGCATGAGGTCGAAGCCCTTGTTGATCTCCTCGAGGCTGAGGGTGTGCGTGATCATCGGGTCGATCTGGATCTTGCCGTCCATATACCAGTCGACGATCTTCGGCGTATCGGTGCGTCCGCGCGCGCCGCCGAAGGCCGACCCCTTCCAGACGCGGCCGGTGACGAGCTGGAACGGCCGGGTCGAGATCTCCTTGCCGGCTTCCGCCACGCCGATGACCACCGAGACGCCCCAGCCGCGATGGCAGGCTTCCAGCGCCTGGCGCATCACGGTCGTGTTGCCCGTGCAGTCGAAGGTGTAGTCGGCGCCGCCATCGGTCAGCTGGACGAGGTGCTGGACGATGTCGCCGTCGATTTCCTTCGGGTTGACGAAATGCGTCATCCCGAACCGCTCGCCCCATTCCTTCTTGTCGTTGTTGAGATCGACGCCGACGATCTTGTTGGCGCCGACGAGCTTCGCACCCTGGATGACGTTGAGGCCGATGCCGCCGAGGCCGAAGACGACGACGTTGGAGCCGGGCTCGACCTTGGCGGTGTTCACCACGGCGCCGACGCCGGTGGTCACGCCGCAGCCGCAATAGCAGGTGGTCTTGAAGGGCGCGTCGGTGCGGATCTTGGCGACCGCGATCTCCGGCAGGACGGTGAAGTTCGAGAAGGTCGAGCAGCCCATGTAGTGGTAGATCGGCTGGCCCTTGTAGGAGAAGCGCGAGGTCCCGTCCGGCATCACGCCCCGCCCTTGCGTCGCGCGGATCGCGGTGCACAGATTGGTCTTGCCGGACAGGCACGACTTACACTGGCGGCATTCGGGCGTGTAGAGCGGGATGACATGGTCACCGGGCTTCACATAGGTGACGCCCGGGCCGACCTCGCGCACGATGCCGGCGCCCTCATGACCGAGGATCGAGGGAAAGATCCCCTCGGAGTCCAGCCCATCCAGCGTGTAGGCGTCGGTGTGGCAGATGCCCGTCGCCATGATCTCGACCAGGACTTCGCCCTGCTTGGGACCTTCGAGGTCGAGTTCGACGATTTCCAGCGGCTTCTTGGCTTCGAACGCGACGGCGGCGCGTGTCTTCATGATGCGATTCTCCTCGGGTGCCCCGCAGGCTTGCTAGCCAATTCCGGCTGCTCTGCAAATCCCGCATCGGCTCGCGGCGAAGATGCGTCGCCTCGCTCCGCGCTCCGGCGCCCCACCCTCAGAGATTGATCGCCTGCATTCCCGCTTCCGGATAGCGCGTGCCGGCGACGGCCTCGCTCGGGAAGGCCGAGGCGATCTCAGAGAGCTCCTCCCGCGTCAGCCTCAGGTCGAGCGCGCCGCTGTTTTCTTCCAGATAGGTGACGTGCTTGGTGCCGGGGATCGGCACGATGTCATGACCCTGGGCGAGCACCCAGGCGAGCGCGAGCTGCGATGGACGGACGCCTTTTCGCTCGGCGATCGCCTCGACGACGCCGACAAGGTCGAGATTCTTCTGGAAGTTCGCGCCGGAAAAGCGCGGCGAGCCCTTCCGGAAGTCGCCGTCCGGCAGGTCCGCCTCGGACTTGAACCGGCCGGTGAGGAAGCCGCGGCCGAGCGGCGAATAGGGCACGAAGCCGATGCCGAGTTCGCGCACGGTCGGCAGGATCTCCGCCTCCGGATCGCGGCTCCAGAGCGAATATTCGGTCTGCAGCGCGGTGATCGGATGGACCGCATGCGCCCGCCGGATCGTCGCGGGCGCCGCCTCCGACAGGCCGAGATGCTTCACCTTGCCCTCGCGCACGAGATCGGCCATCGCGCCGACCGTGTCCTCGATCGGCGTCTCCGGATCGACCCGGTGCTGGTAGTAGAGGTCGATGACATCGACCTTCAGCCGCTTCAGGCTCGCCTCGCACGCCTTCTTCACATAGTCCGGCTTGCCGCTGATGCCGAGGCGTTCGCCGTTCGGCCCCCGGACATTGCCGAACTTGGTGGCGATGACGACGCGGTTCCGCTTGCCGGCGAGCGCCTCTCCGAGAAGCGTCTCGTTGTGGCCGACGCCGTACATGTCGGCGGTGTCGAAGAAGGTGACACCGAGTTCGATCGCCCGGTGGATCACGGCGATCGATTCCGTCTCGTCGCCGGCACCGTAGAACTCGGACATGCCCATGCAGCCGAGGCCGATCGCGGAGACCGTCAGGTCACGGCCGAGTGTGCGCTGTTCCATCGCTCTTTCGCCTTTCCATCTGGAATGTCAGTGAGCTAACGCGGCCCGAGCCTTCGGCGAGAGGCGATTGCTTGGCCGGAACGCGACAGGCCTCCATCGGTGGCGCCGGCTCCGTCACACGTGCTGGCCGCCATTGATGTGCAGTTCCGACCCGTTCACATAGGACGCCTGGTTGGAGCAGAGGAAGAAGATCACGTCGGCGACTTCCGCCGTCTGTCCGAGCCGGCGCAGCGGGATGTCCTCGATCATGTCCTCGGTACCGGGCGACAGGATCGCCGTCTCGATTTCGCCGGGCGCGATGGCATTCACCCTGATGCCCGCCGGGCCGAAATCATGGGCCATCTCGCGGGTCAGCGAGTTGAGGGCCGCCTTGGATGTCGCATAGGCGGTTCCGGCGAAGGGATGCACGCGCCCGCCGGCGATCGAGGTGACGTTGACGATCGAGCCCTTCGCCTTCGACAGCTCCTTGAACAGGCCGCGGGCGAGGATGATCGGCGCGAAGAAGTTCACCTGGAAGACGTCACGCCACACGTGCATGGGCGTGCGGATCGAATCGAGCCGCGCTCCGGCCTCGCCCTTCGGCGAGATGCCGGCATTGTTGACGAGCGCGTGAAGCTCGGACCCGTTCGCCTCCAGCCGGCGGCGGATCTCGGAGACGGCGTAGCCGACGTCTTCCTGATCGGAGAGGTCGACGCGGATGTGGTCCTCCGGACCTGCCGGCCATGGGCAATTGTCCGAGAAATCCTGCCGCGAACAGGTGATGACGCGCCAGCCCTCGCGGGAAAACCGCTTGACCGTCGCATGGCCGATCCCCCGCGAGGCGCCGGTCAGCACCAGGGTCTTGCGTTCGTCGCGAATCGTGTCCGACATCGTCTTCGTCTTTCTTCCATCACACGGCATTGAGAGAACTGGCCGGAACGATCACGTTGCGGTCACCGGCGTTCCGTGCGGAGCCGCATCCTGTTGCTTTTAGCACGATCGCTGCCCCAACACTTACCTCCTTGTCAGATGGGGACGAAGAAAAGTGGGTTCCAAAACTCTACAATTTGCGCAAGCGGCGTTTCGTGCCGCGGCCCTGAGCTTGATGATCTGCGCTGCGGCACCTCTCGCAAGCGCTTCGGCTGCCGAGCCCGATCCCGGCGACTGGCCCGCCGTCCTCGCCGCGGCCAGGGGCGAGACGGTCTATTTCGACGCATGGGGCGGGTCGCAGAATATCAACGACTACATCCAGTGGGTTGCGGGTGAAGTGAAAGACCGGTTCGACGTCACGCTGGAGCACGTCAAGCTGGAGGACACCGCCACCGCCGTCGCCAAGGTGGTGGCAGAGAAGGCTGCCGGCAAGGACAGCGCAGGCTCGGTCGACCTGATCTGGATCAATGGCGAAAACTTCGTCTCCATGCAGAGCGAGGGCCTGCTCGCGCCGGGCTTTGCGACCGATCTGCCGAACTGGCGCTATGTCGACACGTCGAACCCGGGCGTCACCACCGACTTCACCGCGCCCACCAAGGGCCAGGAGAGCCCGTGGGGCAGCGCGAAGCTGGTTTTCTTCGCCGACACCGCCCGGTCCGGTGCGGTTTCGGACATGCCGAAATCGGCGGCAGAACTCCTAGAATGGGCGAAAGCGCATCCCGGCCGCTTCTCCTATCCGGCTCCGCCGGACTTCATGGGCTCGAGCTTCCTGAAGCAGGTGCTGATCGAGACCACCGCCGACCCGTCCGTCCTCCAGAAGCCGGCGACGGACGAGAATTTCGACGCGGTCACCGAGCCGCTCTGGGCCTGGCTCGACGCGGTCCGCCCGGTCCTCTGGCGGCAGGGGCGGGACTATCCACAGAACTATCCGGCGATGAAGCAGCTTCTCGCCGATGGCGAATTGGAGATCATCTTCGCCTTCAATCCGGCCGAGGCCTCCTCGGCGGTCGCGGCGGGGGAACTGCCGGACACGGTTCGCTCCTTCGTCTTTCCCGGCGGCACGCTCGGCAACACGCATTTCGTCGCGATTCCCTACAATTCCTCGGCCAAGGCCGGCGCGATGGTCGTCGCCAACTTCCTCCTTTCGCCGGAAGCGCAGCTGCGAAAGGAGGATCCGCGCCATTGGGGCGACCCTACGGTGCTGGCCATGGACAAGCTGCCGGAAGCCGACCGCGACGCCTTCGCCGAACTCGATCGCGGCGCAGCGACCCTGCCGCCGTCCGAGCTCGGCCCCGTCCTGCCGGAGCCCGACGCCTCCTGGATGACCCGCATCGAGACAGAGTGGAAGACGCGCTACGGGAGCTGAGCCGAGATGGCGCAGCGGCGGTGTTGGAGACGTTGACAACGCTGCGGGATCGGCGGTCCGCTCCTTGTGCGGATTGCCAGGCGAGGAGCGGGCATGGCTGATGAGAAGACCCTTGTGACGATCTCGGTCTCGACCGAAGACGATGTCACGCGACGCATGAAAGCCGCCTTCGCCGGGGTGCCGCAGGGCAACCACATCAGGTTTGCGACGCCGGAGCTCCTCTGGCGGACGCTGACGGCCAAGTGCTGGGAGATCCTCAAGGCGATGACGGGGCAGGGACCCCTATCGATCCGCGAGGTCGCGCGGCGGGTGGGGCGGGACGTCAAGGCCGTGCATGGCGACGTCACAGCACTTGTGACGGCCGGCGTGATCGATCGCAGCGAGGCCGGCGTCGAATTCCCCTATGACGCCATCCACGTCGACTTCACCGTCGAGGCGGCGTAATCGCCAGCCTTGCCGATCCGGTGGCGCTTCAGCGCGAGGGCCGTGATGCTCACGACCGCCAGCGGCGGCGAGGTAGCCTCGACTCGGCTGCAATCCCGCTCCTCCTTGCCCTGCCGGTCGCGGCCGGGCTCATGGGCGCGGCGCTTCCGGCGTTCGGCTACATGCCGGCCCTCGGCGGCGATCGCATTTCGCTCGAACACTGGCGGGCGCTCCTCGCGGAACCGGGGCTGCCGGCGTCCGTGGCACTCTCCTTCGCAAGCGGTCTTATCACGACGCTCGCCGCGCTCTGCGGCGTCGCGCTGTTCCTTGCCGTGTCCTTCGGAACGCGGAGCTTTCGCCTCGCGCGCCGCATCCTTGCGCCGCTCCTGGCCGTCCCGCATGCGGCGAGCGCCTTCGGCCTCGCCTTCCTGATCGCGCCGACCGGCCTTCTCTTCCGCCTCGCCGCACCCCTGTTCGGCTTCGACCGGCCGCCGGACCTCCTGATCGTCGGCGATCCGCTCGGCCTTGCGATGATGACCGGGCTGATCGTCAAGGAGATGCCGTTCCTCCTCCTCGTCGCTCTGGCCGCCCTGCCGCAGACGGTCCCGGAGCGGCGGCTGCGGCTGGCGCGTTCGCTCGGCTACGGCCGCATGGCCGGTTTCCTCTTCGCCGTCTGGCCGGACGTCTACCGCCAGATCCGCCTGCCGGTGATCGCCGTCGCGGCATTTTCCTCCTCGGTCGTCGACGTCGCGCTGATCCTCGGGCCCTCGACACCGGCGCCGCTCGCCGTGCGGCTCGTCGCCTGGATGAACGATCCCGACCTGTCGCTGCGCTTCGAGGCCTCGGCCGGGGCGCTCCTGCAATGTCTGACCACGCTTGCGGTGATCCTCGTCTGGCTCGGGCTTGAGCGATGTGCCGAAGTCGCGCGCCGCCGTGCGGCCTCCGGCGGCCGGCGCTTTCGGGACGACCGCGCGGTTCGGCCTGTGGCCGTCCTGCCGGTGGCGCTGGCGGGCTTTGCCGTCCTTGGCGGCCTTGGCATGCTTGCGCTGTGGTCGGTGGCCGGGTTCTGGGGCTTTCCCGATGTCGTACCGCCGAGCCTCGGCCTCTCGACCTGGAGCCGCGTGCTGCCGAATGCCACTGGACCGCTGTGGACGACATTTACTGTCGCGCTCGCGGCGGCCCTCGCCGCGCTCCTCCTCGTCGTCACGATGCTGGAAGGCCAAAGAGGCGGGGTGGGACCGCGGGCAGGGAGGCGGGTGCGCGTCTCACCTTCGGCCGCCGGCCTTCTCTACCTGCCGCTGATCGTGCCGCAGGTTGCCTTCGTGTTCGGCCTCCAGGTGCTGATCCTCGCCGCCGGGCTGACGCCCTCCCTATCGCTCCTGGTGGCGACGCATCTCGTCTTCGTCGCGCCCTATGTGGCGCTGGCGCTCGCAGATCCCTGGTTCGCCCTCGATCCGCGCTACGAGCAGGTGGCGGTCAGCCTCGGCCGCTCGCGCCTTTCGGCGTTCTGGCGGGTGCGGCTTCCCCTGTTGATCGCCCCCGTCCTCACCGCCGCCGCGATCGGCTTTGCCGTCTCCGTCGGCCAGTACCTGCCGACGGTCCTTATCGGCGCCGGCCGCCTGCCGACGATCACCACCGAGGCGGTGGCGCTCGCCTCGGGCGGCAATCGCCGGGTGATCGGCGCCTATGCGCTTCTCCAGACATTGCTGCCCTTCGTCGCTTTCGCTCTGGCGGGCCTCGTGCCGCGCTTGCTCTGGCGAAACCGACGCGGCATCAGGGCCGAATGAACGCCAAGACGGGACTGGAACTGGAGGAGGTGGAGATCCGGCTGAATGGCCGGATCCTGCTGGTGCTCGACCGGCGGGTGGCCCCTGGCGAGACGCTGAGCGTCATGGGACCCTCCGGCTCCGGCAAGTCCACGCTCTTCGCCTTCATCGCCGGTTTTCTCGATCCGGCCTTTGCCGCGAGGGGGAGGGTCCGGCTGAACGGGCGCGACATCACCGGCCTTGCTCCCGAGCGACGGAATATCGGCCTCCTGTTCCAGGACGCGCTGCTCTTTCCGCACATGTCGGTCGGCGGCAATCTGCTCTTTGCCCTGGGGCGGCATGTGCGCGGCCGCCGGAATCGGCGCGAGGCCTGCGAGGCGATGCTCGCCGAGGTCGGCCTGTCCGGCCATTTCGACCGCGATCCGGCGACGCTGTCCGGCGGCCAGGCGGCCCGCGTGGCGCTCGCCCGCACGCTTCTCGCCGAGCCGCAGGCCCTGCTTCTCGACGAGCCGTTCTCCGGCCTCGACGCGGCGCTGCGCTCGGTCATCCGCGATCTCGTCTTCGCGCGAATTGCCGAGCGGGCGATCCCGGCCGTGCTCGTCACCCATGATCCGGCCGATGCGGAGGCGGCGCGGGGGCCGGTCGTGACGATCGAAGGGACAGAGGCGGCCGACGGTGATGCCAGAGGAGAGGGGGCATGAGCGATTTGAAGCTTCCGGATCTGCCCGTCACCGAGGTTCTCGCCGAGCTTGCCGCGGCACTGGACGAAAAAGGCCGCGCCGTTCTCGTCGCGCCGCCGGGCGCCGGCAAGACCACGCTGGTCCCGCTGCGTCTTCTCGCCGCGCCGTTCATGGCGAAGGGCAAGATCGTGCTGATCGAGCCGCGGCGCCTTGCCGCCCGCGCCGCCGCACGCCGCATGGCCGAGATCCTCGGCGAGGAGGTGGGGGCGACCGTCGGCTGGCGCATGCGCCTCGACACCAAGGTCTCGGCGAAGACCCGGATCGAGGTCGTGACCGAGGGCGTCTTCACCCGGATGGTGCTGTCCGACCCGGAGCTCTCCGGTATCTCGGCGGTGCTCTTCGACGAATTCCACGAGCGCTCGCTGGACGGCGATTTCGGCCTGGCGCTGGCGCTCGATGTCGCCTCGGCGCTGCGCGAGGACCTGCGGCTGCTCGTCATGTCGGCGACGCTGGACGGCGCGAGGGTCGCGAGACTCCTCGGCGATGCGCCTGTGATCGAGAGCCAGGGGCGCGCGTTTCCGGTCGCCATCCGCTACCGCGAGCGCCCGGGAACCGAGCGGGTCGAGGATGCGGTCTCTGCGGCGGTGCGGGAGGCTCTGGTGGAGGATACTGGCAGCCTCCTCGTCTTCCTGCCGGGCCAGCGCGAAATCGAGCGGGTCGCCGAGCGTCTGGTGCCGGTGGTCCCGGCGAACGTGACGGTCGCACCGCTCTACGGCGCCATGGACGGCAAGGCGCAGGATCTCGCCGTCAGGCCCCCGCCGGCCGGCACGCGCAAGATCGTGCTGGCGACGTCGATCGCCGAGACGTCGCTCACGATTGACGGCGTTTCGGTCGTCGTCGACAGCGGGCTGAAGCGCCAGCCGGTCTTCGAGCCGTCGACCGGCCTGTCGCGGCTGGAGACGGTGCGCGTGTCGCGCGCATCGGCCGATCAACGGGCTGGCCGAGCCGGCCGCACGGCCCCGGGCACGGCGATCCGCCTCTGGCGTGCCGAGCAGACGGCGGCGCTCGAACCTTTCGACCAGCCGGAGATCCTGGCGACCGACCTTTCGGGCCTGGTGCTGGACTGCGCCGCCTGGGGCGTCGGCGAACCTGCCGACCTCGCCTTCCTCGATCCGCCGCCGAGTGCTGCCGTCGCCGAGGCGCGCGCCCTGCTCGTGGAGATGGAAGCGCTCGACGCGGATGGGCGGCTGACGGCGACCGGATCCGCCATGCGGGCGCTGCCCCTGCCGCCGCGCCTGGCTCGCATGGTCGTCGGGGCCGCGCCCGAGGATCGGCGGAGCGCGGCGATGCTGGCGGTGCTCTTGACCGAACGCGGTCTCGGCGGCCTGGACGGCGACCTCGCCGAGCGGCTGCGCCGGTTCCGCGGCGAGAAAAGCCCGCGCGCCGAGGTGGCGAGGGGGCTTGTCCGGCGAATCGCCGAGACGGCGACGAACGCCGCCCGGGAGGCCGGCATCGCAGCGGCCGAGACTGCGGGCGATCCCGGTGCCATGCTGGCGCTCGCCTATCCCGATCGGGTCGCGGTGGCGCGCGGCGCGCGCGGCAGCTTCGTTCTCGCCAACGGCCGGGGCGGCGTCCTCGACGAGACCGCATCGCTCGCGCGGGAAAAGGCGATCGTGGTGGCGGAACTCCAGGGGCAGGCGCGCGCCGGGCGCATCCTGTCGGCAGCCGCGCTGTCGGCGGAGGCGTTGGAGCGCATTCTGGACGCCCGCGGCGTGAGCGAGGACATCCTCGCCTTCGATCGTGCGAGCCGCGCGGTCCGGGCCCGAAGACTGACCCGGCTCGGCCGCGCCGTCCTTTCCGAAACGCCGCTGCCCACCCCCTCCGGTCCGGGGGCCGAGCGCGCGCTGATCGAGGGCATCCGCGACCTCGGGCTGCGGGCGCTTCCCCTCGGCAAGGAGGGCGAGCGGCTCCTGCGCAGGCTGCGCTTTCTTGCCAAGGCCTATGGGCCGCCCTGGCCGGACCTGTCGGACGAAGCGCTGCTCGCCGGGCTGGAGGACTGGCTGATGCCCTATATCCCAGGCGTCACCAGCCTGTCCTCCATCGAGCCCGGGCAGATGGCACAAGCGCTGCAGGGACTCGTTCCGGGCGGGCTGAGCGGCCGGATCGAACAGCTTGCACCCTCGCATTTCGACGCGCCGTCCGGCTCGCGCGTGCCGATCCGCTACGAGGAGGACCAGCCGGTACTCTCGATCCGGGTGCAGGAACTGTTCGGCCTTACCGAACACCCGGCGATCGCGGAGGGCCGGCTCAAGCTGACGGTGGAGCTCCTGTCCCCGGCCCACCGGCCGATCCAAATCACACGCGACCTCCCGGGCTTCTGGGCCGGCTCCTGGTCGGATGTGAGGGCGGATCTCAGAGGTCGCTATCCCAAGCATGTCTGGCCGGAGGACCCGGCAAGTGCGGCCGCGACGGCGCGGGCGAAGCCGCGAAAATAGCGCTCGGGCGGGATCGGGGATCACGATTTGCCGACCGCCATGTCCGCAGCCGGTCCGATCTTCGGAAGAGGGCGGGGCCGAGCTATTGCCGATCCTCGATCGTCACGCCTGGAATGCGAATGAATGCGGCCGCCGGGAGTGCCCGGCGGCCGCAATATCTTCGCTGTTGACGGATTTTGGATCAGGCCGCGGCGCGGTTGATCCCGCCGGTGGCGATCTGCGTCATCGTGTCGTCGCCGTGATAGGTGGCGTCGAGGCACTTCTGCAGCTTCGTCGCATCATCGTCGAGGCCGAGGCGCTTGGCGAAGGCGACGAGGCAGCCATAGCCGGCGATACCGTAATGGGCCATGCGCTGATACTGGGTGATGATCATCGCGTCGCGCGCGTCCGGATCGGAAATGTCGGCCTCGATGCCGTGCGCGCGGGCTTCCTTCACCAGACCCTCCATGCCGCGGCAGAATTCATCCGTCGCGCTCGCGCCATGGCCGGTGATGATCTCCGACAGGGTCTTCATGCCCTGTTCGATGCCCTTCACGCCGGCTTCCAGCGCCTCCTTCAGGTCGTTGTCATGGGCCGCGCCGGCAAGTTCCCGCGTCGCCTTGGCGGCCTGGCCATCTGCGCTGTAGATGTCCTGAAGCTGGTCGATGTAGATGTCCTTGAGATTGGCAAGCGCCATGGTCTCACTCCTTTGTTCGTTTCCTCGCGGCAACAGTGCAAGCCGGCGATGCCGGCTCTGTCCGCGCTGATCGAAAGGTGAACGCGGGGGGAAGGCTTTCGCTCCCGAGACCGTCCGCGCCGGCTGCGGTTGCCTGCGCTGCCTTGCCCTCTTTCCCGGATGCCGCGCCAGGGGTAGGTGTCGCGCATGGATCAGGCGACAGACAGCGGCTTCGGGCTGAAGCTTCCGGCCTTCGTGACGGTGATGCGCGAGAGCCAGCGCCTTCGCCTGGCGACGCTCGTGCGGCTGCGCTGGCTGTCTGTGGCGGGCCAGACGGCGGCCTGCGTGTTCGTCGCCTGGGGTCTGTGGTGGCCGTTTCCGATCGGGGCCTGCCTTGCGCTGATCGCCGTGTCGGTGGCGCTCAACCTCTATCTTTCGACCCAGTACGCCGCGAGCCAGCGGCTGAGTTCCACGGCCGCCGCCGCCGTCCTCACATTCGACATCCTGCAGCCTTCGGGGCTGATGTACCTCACCGGCGGCATTCACAATCCGTTCATGGTGTTCCTGGTGGTTCCCGCGATCATCGCCTCGGCGACACAGCCGCCGCTGACCGTCGTCGCGCTCAGCGTGCTCGCCGTGTTGACCACCACCATCCTCGCCTTCTTCCACATGCCGCTGCCCTGGCCGACCGGCGACTTCTTCTGGCTGCCGCCGAGCTATGTCGGCGGGCTGTGGTTCGCGATCGTGACGACGCTCGTCTTCTCGGCCATCTACATCTACCGGGTCGCGGCGGAGGCGCGGGCTCTGGCCGACGCCCTCAGCGCCACCGAACTCGTCCTGCAGCGCGAGCAGCACATCTCTGCGCTCGACGGGCTTGCCGCGGCGGCCGCGCATGAACTCGGCACGCCCCTCGCCACCATCGCCCTCGTCGCCAAGGACATGGATCGCTCCGTCGGCAAAAGCAGCGCGATGCGCGAGGACGTCGATCTCCTGGTCGAGCAGTCGGAACGATGCCGGGCCATTCTGAGGCGGCTGAGTTCGCTCTCCTCCTCCAGCGAATCGCATCTGGCGCGCCTGCCGCTTCTGTCGCTGATCGACGAAGTCGCCGAGCCGCACCGCAATTTCGGCATCGCGCTCGAGGTGGAGGCCGTCGAGCGCGACGGGCCGGAGCCCGTCGCCCGGCGCAATGCCGGGATCGTCTACGGGCTCGGAAACATCGTCGAGAACGCCGTCGACTTCGCGGGGTCGACGGTGATCATACGGACCGGATGGGACGAGGAGGTCGTCAGAATCAGCATCCTCGACGACGGGCCGGGATTTTCTCCCGAAGTGCTGGCGCGCATCGGCGATCCCTACATGTCGGATCGCGAGCCGACGGACAGGCGCGGCGGCGGTCTCGGTCTCGGCCTCTTCATCGCCAAGACGCTTCTCGAACGCTCCGGTGCGACCATCGCCTTCTCGAATCGCGGGGGAAATGTCGGGGGCGCATCCGTGACCATCACCTGGCCGCTCGACGTCTATCTCTCCAGCCGTTCGCCGAGCCGCGACTGACCGGCTTCGGTGTCCCGGCGTGCGCACCCACCGGCAAACGCTATGGCACGATGATCACGCCACGTTCACCTTTCGCGTGAGCGGGCTTGTACCAGGTAGAAGTGACAACCCCATGGCGCCATCTTTCTCGTAAAGGAAGGATGACAGATATGCTGATGGAACACCCGGCCGAGATGAGCGTCGCGAAGCTGCCCGTCGAGGACGCGACGCTGCTTCTGGTCGACGATGATCGCCCATTCCTTCAACGCATGAGCCGGGCGCTGGAACAGCGCGGCTTTGCGGTGAGGACGGCCGAGAGTGTGGCCGAGGGACTGGAGGCGCTTCAAAGCCTTGCTCCCGCGCATGCGGTCGTCGACATGAGGCTCCTGGACGGCAACGGTCTCGACGTGATCGAAGCCTTGCAGCGGGCCCGTCCCGATGCGCGGGTGGTGGTGCTGACCGGCTACGGCAATATCGCGACGGCGGTCACCGCCGTGAAGCTCGGGGCGATCGACTATCTCGCCAAGCCGGCCGATGCCGACGAAGTGGTCGGCGCGCTGCTGCGGAACGCCGACGAGCGGCCGGAACCGCCGGAAAACCCGATGTCGGCAGACCGCGTGCGGTGGGAGCACATCCAGCGCATCTACGAGCTGTGCGACCGGAACGTCTCGGAGACCGCGCGCAGGCTGTCCATGCACCGGCGCACCCTGCAGCGCATCCTCGCCAAGCGGGCCCCGCGCTGATTTCGGCTCCTCGCCGTCTTCGAGAGAGTGGGGGACACCGCAGCCCGTGGGCGCGCCCGATGGACCCGAACTGCCGAACGAAGATCGAAATGTCGCAGGCACGCCGCCGGACAGACGACGCCGGGCACCGGGTATCTGTCAGAGTTCCGACGGCCCCGGATTGGCCGCCCATTCGGCCTGAAGCAGGCGGTCGGCCGAAAGACGCGCGAAGCGCAGGGTGAGGGCCTTGCGCGTTGCCGGCGCCATCTTCTCCTCCGGCGCCTCGCGCAGGATCTCCGCCTCGTAGCCGTCGGACACGATCAGCCCGCAGCTTTCGGGGAAGATTTCGGCCGGCACGCCCGGATGCGTGCCGAAATACAGCTGGTCGCAATGCAACTGGTAGATCGGCCATTTCCGGTCGGCGCGGAAATCCTCGATCGAGGTCTTGATCTCGACGATCGTGAAGGCGCCCTTTTCCGAGAGGCACAGAAGGTCGGCCCGGCGGCCGGAATCAAGCGACACCTCGGGCAGTACCGAGACCCGCCGCGCCAGCATCAGGCGCTGCACGCCGCGGCGGACCATCATGGCCCGCTCCGACTGGCGTCCGTCGATCAGCGGCTCGTTGCGAAAAGGCGAGACAAGAGGCATGGCCGACCGGTAGCCGAATTCGCCACGCCGGGGCAAGAACATTGCGAAACGAAACGGAAACGAATCGGCGACACGCGGCCAGCTGCCGCAGGAACCCCTAAAACTTTACGGGTCATTACCGGGCCGGCAGCGGCGCATCATCCTGCTCAAGCTTCGCCGGAGGCGCCGGCGATCTCCTCAAGAATGGGGCAGTCCGGTCCCTTGCCGCCCTGGCACTGTTCGGTGAGGTCGGCGAGCGCGCGCTTCAGCGACTGCAGTTCCGCGATCTTCCGGTCGATCTCGGCCATGCGCCGGCTCGCCAGCCGCCTGACGTCCTCGCTGCGGCGCCCGGGGTCGACATAGAGCGCGAGCAGCCGCCGCGCCTCCTCGATCGAAAAGCCCAGCGAGCGCGAGCGCTGCAGGAAGCGCAGCATGTGGACGTCCCGATCACCATAGCTGCGATAGCCATTGTTCGCCCGCCCGGGCTTCACGAGCCCGATCTCTTCGTAGTAGCGGATGGTTTTCGGTGGCAGCCCCGATAGCCGAGATGCCTCTCCGATGTTCATGTACGACCTCTCGGACCAGTCGCAATCTCAAGCCTCGGAGATGTCGCAGTCAGGCCCTGCGTCAACTGTGATGTTGCGGCAACAAAGCCTTTCTTAACCATATTGGTCCGTAATGTAGGCGTTGCCTGCCCGGCCTTCGCAGCCTAACGATGGGGTGCGTCCGATGGCCAGCGACAGGCTGCGCCGGGTCCGTACGGCAAGCCCTTCAACCATCGCACTGAGTGGCATCAAAGATGAAGATCAAAACCATTCTATCCGTCGGTGCTGCCGTCGTATCCATGCTTGCCTTCGCGGGTTGCGCAAGTTCGTCCAACCGGGCCTCGCTCAAGCCGGCGGCCGATGCACAGATGGCGGCGGCCTATACGGCTCCCACGACCCTGCCGAACGAGGGCAGCGTGGCGGCCACCAGCGTGCTCGGTTACGGCGCGATCACCGACGACGGCTTCGCGCTTCCGGCGATCCCGACCAAGAAGATCGATCCGCAGTTCCTGCGCCAGGAGGTCTCGTACCCAGAAGGTGCCGGATACACGCCGGGTACCGTGGTCGTCGATACGCCGAATCGCTTCCTCTACGTCATCGAGCCGAACGGCATGGCGATGCGCTATGGCATCGGCGTCGGCCGCTCCGGCTTCTCCTGGTCGGGATCGGCGACGATCAACGACAAGCAGCACTGGCCGAAGTGGTTCCCGCCCGCGGAGATGATCGACCGCAAGCCGGAGCTCGAGCCGTATCGCGACGGCATGCAGCCGGGCCTCACCAATCCGCTGGGCGCCCGCGCGCTCTACCTCTGGCAGAACGGCAAGGACACCCTGTTCCGCCTGCATGGCACGCCGGAATGGTGGACGATCGGGACGGCCGCCTCTTCGGGCTGCATCCGGCTGATGAACCAGGACATCATCGATCTCTACGAGCGCGTTCCGCAGGGCGCGGAAGTCATCGTCAAGCAGGGCAACGAGCGTCTCGCCAAGCGCTGAGGCGCGGCGAGGGACCCTCGAAGACTGCCGGCCGCGACCGGCAGCGCCAAATCATCTCACGGCGGGGGACGCCGCGGCCGGATGCTTCGGGGGAAGCATCCGGCCTTTTTGTTTGGGGCGAGGAGCAAGGTGGCCGTGCCGGTGGCCGGCCTCTGCCGTCACCGCCGACCGCCGGGCCCATCGCCCGAGGGCGTGGCTCAGGCGCGCAGGCTGGCGCGAGCCGGGCGATGATTGATCGCCGCCTTCAGGAGGAGGGCGAGGGTTATGGCATTGAGACCGTGCCACAGGAAATGCGTCCCGAGCGGCCAGTCCTGACAGAGCGGCATGTCGAGCATGCGAAAGGCGAGCGACAGGAAGAAGACCCCGCCGGCCGCGAGCACCGTTCCGCCAGAAGAACGACCTTGGGCCGTCAGCGCGCCGCCGATGCCGAGCATTGCGAGAAGCGCCGGGACATAGCCGGCCGACGATCCCACCAGCGCTCGAAAAGCCGGCTCCAGCGCGAAGCTCGCAATCAGAAAGGCGATCGTGCCGAGCCCCGTCCACAAGCGCGACAGGGAAACGAAGCGGCGGAGCGCCAGGGCCAAATAGGCGTAGATGAAGACCGCGATCGGCAGGACGTCGGCAAGGCTCGCCCAGCGCGTGGCGACGGTGTGGAAGGTGAAGGATCCGGCGCCGATGACGAGCACCAGGATCGCGAGACAAAGAGCCGGTCGGTCGTGTTTCTGCGCCCGCCTGAGGAGCCAGAGTCCGAAGAGGCCGGCAATGATGAAGGCGAGATTGGACAGCGCGTTGACCGGCTCCGCCCAAAAGGCCGGGCCGGTGCGCTCGCAATAGGCGTCGACAGATTGCGACCAGTCCATGAAGTCTCGTCAGCGGCGGGGCGGATCGCGGCGCCAGGCGCGGCGGCTAGCGGATTGAACTCGGCATGCGAGCCTCGTCCGGGTCAGGCGGCGTGTCAAAAGGTCGAGTTCCTACTTCAGCCGAAACGATAGCCTGACAATTGGCCTCGATCCGAAATCTGCCGGGCGGTCTCGTCGACACGGTGTTCATGCCGGAATCGGACCTCTAGCCGTGCCTCGCAGCGGTCTCGGGGCAGGCGCAGCCCGCGGAGTCCTCGCTGAAATCGGATGCGGCCTCGGCGAATGAAGATCCGGCGGCCCTTGCCGCGAGATAGAGCGTGTCGATGTCGGGTGCGATGTCGAGGCGCTTGAGCGAGAGTGCCTCACTGTCCCGCGGCAGCCAGCGACCGTTCACAAACGGCAACCTCGCCTCATCTCTGCTGGCGTCGTCTTCGTCGGCAGCGACGCTCAGGGCCGCAGGAGAAAGCGTCTCCCTGAACTCGGGCGCGGCGTCGGCGCCACGATCTGGGCGGAAGGCGTCGCGGAACCAGTCGATCATCGGGCGGTCCTTTTCGGTGAGGGGCCGGCACTTCGCTCGCCGGCCTCCTGAACGATAAAAACGTCCGCCCGACCGGCGCCGTTCCGCTGTCGTAGAAACTTCATTCACCATCTGTCCGCAGGTTCCGAACCATCAGCGGAGCCCGGCCGGGCGGCCCTTTCGCGCGGTTCCTATCCGCACCGACCTCTCTGTCTCGAAGGGAGGCGGAAGCCGGCGCCATGCGTGTGGCAGAGGGTGCTTGCGATTTTTCGATGGCCGACAATTGAACGTGGCGTTCGCGCTCACCATCTGAAAGCCATCGGTATTGAGTGTGTCGAAGCACCCGCGATGCTTGGCGTCGCGGCCCTAATCGAAAGGAACGTGACTGCGATGTCTTCGCAAGCTTTGATTCGTCCTGCCTGGACTCCCGCTACGATCGCTTTGATGGTCGGTGGCTTCATGATCTTCTGGCCGCTCGGCCTGGCAATGCTCGCCTACATCCTTTGGGGCGATCGCCTGGAAACCTTCAAGCGCGACGTCAACCGCGGAACGGACCGGTTCATGGGCTCGTTCAAGCGCTCCGGCTTCAAGCCCGGCTTTGCCGAGCGCACCGGCAATGTCGCCTTCGACGAATGGCGCGAGACCGAGCTTTCGCGTCTCGACGAGGAGCGTCGCCGGTTGAACGAGGCCGCGTCCGAGTTCGAGTCCTATGCCCGCGAACTTCGCCGGGCCAAGGATCAGGAAGAGTTCGACCGCTTCATGCGGGATCGGAATGCGCGCCGCAGCGAACGGACCGGCGCCGACAATTCGCCGGTCGTCGACGGCCAGCCGGCCTGACACGAACGAACGATCGCAAGGGACAGAACTCTCCTGGCGAAAAAGTAGCGGAGCGGCGGCGTCCACACGGGCGCCGCCGCTTTTTCGTCTCGACTTCGGTTAGGATGACCGATAGCGGACCCGGCGCGGTCCACCGTACATGACACTGCCGACGAAGCGGGTGCCGATGCCCTCACTCCTGCGCCGCACAGCGGCCGAACCCGCCTTGCCGGACCATCTGGAGCTTGCCGCGGGCTCCCTGCCGGTGACCGTCAGGCGCAATCCGCGCGCCAAGCGGATGATCCTGAGGCTCGCCCCCGGGGCCTCCGGCGTGGTCGTCACGGCGCCGCGGGAGGCTTCGGCGCGGGCGATCCGGTCCTTTCTGGAACGTCACCGCGGCTGGGTGGAGGATCGGCTGTCGCGGGCGCCCGAGCGGATCGCGATCGCGGCGGGCGCGACGATCCCGTTTCGCGGTGCAAGCCTTCTTCTCCTGCATGTCGGCGGGCGCCTGGCGACGCGGATCGAGCCGATCGCGGCGGGCGAGGCCGTGGCGGGGGAGGCGGGGATGGCCACCGCACCTGCCGATGCTCCTTACGGGGAGCGCGGGACATCTCGCCTTCTGGTGGGCGGCGCGCCTGAGCATTTCGGCCGCCGGGTGACGGACTTCCTGAAGCGGGAGGCCCGCCGCGACCTGGAAGCGGCGGTGAAGCGGCACGCCGCTTCCGTCGGCCTCGAGCCGAAGGCGATGACGCTGAAGGATACGACGAGCCGCTGGGGCTCCTGCACCGCCGACCGCCGGCTCGCCTTCTCCTGGCGCATCGTCATGGCGCCGCCGGAGGTGCTCGACTATCTCGCCGCGCACGAGGTCGCGCATTTCCAGGAAATGAACCACGGCCCGAAGTTCTGGGCGCTGTGCCGAAGGCTTTGCCCCGACATGGACCATGGCCGCGATTGGCTGAAGCGGCATGGCTCGGGGCTGCATGCGATCGGGACGGGATGAGCCGGCTTCCGGGCGAGGCTCTGGCGGCCGCGCGCGTGCTCTGGCAGTTTCATGCCGTCTATGACGAACCGGTTCCCGCAGATGCGATCGTCGGGCTCGGCAGCTATGATCTGAGGGTCGCCGATCGCTGCGCGGACCTCTTCCATTCCCGGATCGCATCCCGGCTCGTCCTCAGCGGCCGGGCGGGCAACTGGACTGCAAGCCTCTACGCGACGAGCGAGGCGGAGGCCTTCGCGCATCGCTGCGCCGAACGCGGCGTGCCGGCGGCGGCGATCCTGATCGAACCGGAGGCAACGAATATCGGCGAGAACCTGCGCCTGACGGCGGCCTTGCTGGGGCCGGACGTCGCACGCGTCGTCATCGTCACCAAGCCGCAGACACAGCGCCGGGTGCTCGCTGCGGCCGCGCGGCAATGGCCTGATGTCGAGGCGTTGATCACGGCGCCGGAAACGCCCTTCGAGCGGCAACCGACCGCCGGCCACCCGCTGCCGCGCCTCATCGAGGAAATGGTGGGCGACCTCCAGCGGCTGATCGACTATCCGGCACGGGGCTTTGCCGCAGAGGTCGATATCCCGGCCGATGTCATGGCGGCCTGGCGCTTCCTCATCGGCGCCGGCTTCGACGGCCATCTCACCTGACGGAGCGGCTCACCTGACGGAGCGGCTCTCGACATCGCCGGGCTTTGATGCCACTTCCAAGGCATGACACTCGATATCAAGATCTGCGGTCTGAAGACGCCTAAGGCCATCGATGCGGTGGTCTCGCGCGGCGCGACCCATGTCGGCTTCATCCATTTCGCCAAGAGCCCGCGGCATCTGGACATCGGCCCGATGGCGGGATTGCGGGACCTGATCGGTACGCGGGCCGAGGCGGTCGTCGTTACCGTCGATCCGGATGATGCGCTGATCGCGCAGCTGTGCGACGAGGTGAGGCCGGACTGGCTGCAGCTGCACGGGCGCGAGACGCCGGAGCGGGTCGCCGAGATCAAGGAGCGGACCGGGCTGAAGGTGATGAAGGCGCTGCCAGTATCAGAGGCGGCCGATCTTTCCGCCGTGGAGGCCTACCGGCCCGCCGCCGACCGCATTCTTCTGGATTCCAAGCGGCCGAAGGGCTCCGCCCTGCCGGGCGGCAACGGGGTCTCCTTCGACTGGACGCTGCTTGCGCGGCTTGACCCGAAATTGTCCTATATGCTCTCCGGTGGGATCGACGCGGACAATGTCGCGGAGGCCGTCCGGATCGCGCGGCCGGGCGGGATCGACATCTCCTCCGGCGTCGAGAGCGCGCCGGGCGTCAAGGACATCGTCCGCATTCACGCCTTCTTCGACGCGCTTGACGAGATCGCCGTCGCCGCAAACCTTTAGAAAGGCCAGAGCCTCGTGAACCAGATACAGCCGAATTCCTTCCGCGCCGGGCCCGACGAAGAGGGCCGCTTCGGCATATTCGGCGGCCGCTTCGTCGCCGAGACCCTGATGCCGCTGATCCTCGATCTCCAGGCGGCCTGGACCGAGGCGCGCAACGATCCCGCCTTCAAGGCCGAGCTCGACGGTCTCAACGCGACCTATACCGGCCGGCCTTCGCCGCTCTATTTCGCCGAGCGGCTGACCGAGAAGCTTCGCGAGGTCTCGGCGAGCCAGGGGCTCTCGGGCGGCGCCAAGATCTACTTCAAGCGCGACGAGCTGAACCATACCGGTTCGCACAAGATCAATAACTGCCTCGGCCAGATCCTGCTCGCCCGCAAGATGGGCAAGACTCGGATCATCGCCGAGACCGGCGCCGGCCAGCACGGCGTCGCCTCCGCGACGGTGGCGGCCCGCTTCGGCCTGCCCTGCGTCGTCTATATGGGCGCGACCGACGTCGAGCGGCAGGCGCCGAACGTCTTCCGGATGAAGCTCCTCGGCGCCGAGGTGATCCCGGTGACCTCCGGTCACGGCACCTTGAAGGACGCGATGAACGAGGCGCTCCGCGACTGGGTGACGAATGTCGAATCGACCTACTACCTGATCGGCACGGCCGCCGGCCCGCATCCCTATCCCGAGCTCGTCCGCGAGTTCCAGAGCGTGATCGGCAAGGAGACGCGCGAGCAGATGCTGGCCGCCGAGGGGCGGCTGCCGGACATGCTCGTCGCGGCCGTCGGCGGCGGCTCGAATGCGATCGGTCTGTTCCACCCCTTCCTCGACGACAAGGATGTCGCGATCGTCGGCGTCGAAGCCGGCGGCAAGGGCCTCGACGGCGAGGAGCATTGCGCCTCGCTGACCGCCGGCTCGCCTGGCGTCCTCCACGGCAACCGGACCTATCTGCTGCAGAACGAGGACGGGCAGATCAAGGAAGGCCATTCGATCTCGGCCGGCCTCGACTATCCGGGCATCGGCCCCGAGCATTCCTGGCTGAAGGATACCGGCCGCGTCGAATACGTGCCGATCATGGACACCGAGGCGCTCGAAGCCTTCCAGCTTCTCACCCGCACGGAGGGGATCATCCCGGCGCTGGAGCCGGCCCATGCACTCGCCGAGGTGATCAAGCGCGCGCCGAAGATGGACAAGGACCAGATCATCGTGATGAATCTGTGCGGCCGCGGCGACAAGGACGTGTTCACGGCGGCGAAGCATCTCGGGGTGGAGCTCTGAGCGACGCGCAAGCGCGAGAGGGAGATCGCTATGGCGGCGGTCGGTGACACGATTTCGGTTCGATCGGCCTTGAAGGCCGATCTCGAAGAAGAAGCACGGCTATCGAACCAGAGCACGACGCAAGTGGCGGAGGCGGCGATCGCCGGATATCTCGCCGGCCGGAAACGCAAGCGCGAGGCGGTGCGGCAGGCGCTTGAAGAGGCAAGGCGCGGCGTCTTCGTGTCCGAGACGGAAGTTTTCCGCTGGGTTGAGAGCTGGGGAACCGCCGACGAACTTCCGACGCCCGAGCCGGATGTCTTCACGCGGCGATGAACGCCGTCTTCCTGCCGCGCGCGCTGGCCGATCTGCGCTGGTTCAGGCGGTACTACGAGGCAGTTTTCCCGGAAGGTGCTGCCCGGGCGCGCGACCAATTCGGCAAACTCTCGGCACGCTCAAGCAGCATGCCCATGCCGGTCGCGCCGGGGAGGAAGGCACACGCGAGATCGTCATCGGACGGATCCGTTCGTGTTCATTTATACCGTGACCGAGGACCGGATCGAAATTTTGCGCGTCTGGGATCAGCGCGCCGAGCGCTCGGAGGATTGGCTCTGAGCAAGCCGTCAGATCCCGACGGCTCCTCGGGGAAGCCTGCATTCGGCTCGCTCGGATCTCGAAGCAGGTTTGCCGTAACGAAACTGGCCAGCGGAGGTGTTTTCATGACCGACATCGTCGAAATCCACGTCACCTGCCCGACGCTCGACGTCGCGCGCGAACTCACCCATGCCCTGCTCGATGCCCGGCTTGCCGCCTGCTGCAACATCTCCAGCAAGGAGGTGGACAGCCGCTATCTCTGGGAGGGCAAGAAGGAGCGGCATGACGAGTGGCCGCTGACGATCAAGACGCGGGCCGATCTCTTCGACGCCTGCGCGGAGACGATCCGCCGGAACCATCCCTACGACACGCCGGCGATCTTCGGCTTCAAGGTCGATCTCGTCGACAAGGCGACCGCCGACTGGATCGCCGAGTCTTGTTCAGCCGCGTGAGATAGACGCTTCCGTGATGCCGACGCCGTCCTGTCCGGATGGCCGCTAGGGCGCCGTCCGGCGGCTTAACGCACCGGCGGAATGAACCTCCGCCCTTTTCAGCCGCGCCGTCCTGGCGTATCCCGACGGCACTTCGGATTATCTCCGCAAGGCTCCACCATCCGCCAGACGCGCGAAAGCTTGCCACATGACGACACGCATCGAAGATCGGTTTGAGGCGCTGAAGGGAGAGGGCCGCCCGGCTCTCGTCACCTTCGTCATGGCCGGCGATCCGGATCACGAGACGGCGCTTCAGATCGTCAGGGCGCTGCCGGCGGCCGGCGCCGACATCATCGAACTCGGCATGCCCTTTTCCGATCCGATGGCCGACGGCCCGGCGATCCAGAAGGCGGGACTGCGGGCGCTGAAGGCGGGGGAGAGCCTGAGGAAGACACTCGGGCTCGTCCGCGACTTCCGCGCCGGCGATAAAAAGACGCCGATCATCCTGATGGGCTATTTCAACCCGATCTACATCTATGGCGTCGAGGCCTTCGTCGTCGACGCTCTGGCCGCAGGCGTCGACGGGCTCATCGTGGTGGACCTGCCGCCGGAGATGGACGAGGAACTCTGCCTGCCGGCCCTGAACGCTGGGCTGAACTTCATCCGCCTGGCAACGCCGACCACCGACGACAAGCGCCTGCCGGCGGTGCTGAAGAACACCTCCGGCTTCGTCTACTACGTCTCGATCACTGGCATCACCGGTGCGGCCGCGCCGGATGCGCAGAAGGTCGCGGCCGCGGTCGGCCGGATCAAGGGCCACACCAACCTGCCGGTCTGCGTCGGCTTCGGCGTCAGGACCGGGGAACAGGCCCGCGAGATCGGCAAGGCCGCGGACGGCGTGGTCGTCGGATCGGCCCTGGTCGCTGCCGTCGAGGGATCGCTCCAAGAGGGCCGCGCGACGGCCGGGACAGTGGGCGCCGTCGCTGCGGTCGTGAAGGAGCTCGCGGCCGGCGTTAGATCCGCGCGGCTTGCGTCCGCCTGATCGAGCCGCCATCTCAGACCAGACAGAAGCCACCCGAGAAGGCCGAGCCGTGAACTGGATCACCAATTACGTCCGCCCGAAATTCTCCAGCCTCCTGCCCGCGCGGCAGGTGCCGGACAATCTCTGGATCAAGTGTCCGGAGACCGGCGAGATGGTCTTCCACAAGGATCTCGAGGCCAATCAGTGGGTGGTGCCGTCCTCCGGCTTCCACATGCGCATCCGCGCCAAGGACCGGCTGAAGCACTTTTTCGACGAAGGTGCCTATGATCTGGTCGATCTGCCGAGCGCGCCGGTCGATCCGCTGAAGTTCCGCGACCAGAAACGCTATGTCGACCGGCTGAAGGAAAACCGCGCGAAGGCCGAAGTGGACGACGCCGTCCTCGTCGCCAAGGGCGCGATCGAGGGCCTGCCGATCGTCGCAACCGTCCAGGATTTCGCCTTCATGGGCGGATCGCTCGGCATGGCCGCGGGCGAGGCGATCGTGAAGGGCTTCGAGACGGCGATCGCCGAGAAGCGGCCGCTCGTCCTCTTCTCCGCCTCTGGCGGGGCGCGCATGCAGGAGGGCATTTTGTCGCTGATGCAGCTGCCGCGCACGACCGTGGCGGTGGAGATGCTGAAGGAGGCGGGCCTTCCCTATATCGTCGTCCTGACCAATCCAACGACGGGCGGCGTCTCGGCGTCCTACGCCATGCTGGGCGACGTCCATATCGCAGAGCCCGGCGCGGTGATCGGCTTCGCGGGGGCCCGCGTGATCGAGCAGGCGATCCGCGAGAAGCTTCCGGACGGCTTCCAGCGCGCCGAATATCTGATGGAGCACGGCATGGTCGACATGGTCGTCCACCGCCATCAGCTGAAGCCAAAGATCGCCACCCTCCTGAAGCTCCTGACGAAGACGCCGGTGAGCGGGGCCGTGGCGGCCGGTGATGCGTCGGCGGCGGACGAGGAGCAACTCGGCGACGCCGTGCTCACTGCCGAGCCGGAACCGGCTAACGCCGACTGACCGCCGGCCACCCTTTGCATCCAACGACGCCGTGGCGTAACTCTCCGCGATGACTACGACCTCCCTGGCCGCAGCGGAGATCGACGCCCTGATGCTGAAGCATCCGAAGGGGTTCGATCTTGCGCTCGATCGCATCACCCGGCTGCTCTCGGCGCTGGGCGATCCCCATCTCGTGCTGCCTCCGACGATCCACGTCGCCGGCACCAACGGCAAGGGATCGGTCACGGCTTTCGCCTCCGCGATCCTCGAGGCCGCCGGCCTCGGCGTCCACGTCCATACCTCGCCTCATCTCGTCAACTGGCACGAGCGTTACCGCATCGCCGGCTCCCGCGGACGTCATTCGGGGCTCGTCGACGACGGTGTCCTCGCCGAAGCCGTGCGCCGGGCGGCCGTGGCCAATGACGGCGCGCCGATAACCGTCTTCGAGATCCTGACGGCGGTGACCTTCATCCTGTTCTCGGAGCATCCGGCCGACGCGGCGATCGTCGAGGTCGGCCTCGGCGGCCGCTTCGATGCGACCAATGTCATGGACAGGCCGGCGGCAAGCGTCATCACCTCGATCTCGCTCGACCACCAGTCCTATCTCGGCGACAAGGTGGAGCTGATCGCGGCCGAAAAGGGCGGCATCATCAAGCCGGGGGTTCCCCTCGTCATCGGCCAGCAGCCGGAAGAGGTCGCGCTCGACGTCCTCACCAACATCGCCGACCGGATGAACGCGCCGCTCCTCATCTACGGCCAGGATTTCTTCGCCTACGAGGAACACGGACGGCTCGTCTATCAGGACGATCAGGGCCTGCTCGACCTGCCGATGCCGCGGCTTCCCGGCCGCCACCAGGTCATCAATGCGGCGACCGCCATTGCGGCGGTGCGTCAGGCGGGTTTCGCGCCGAGCGATCTCGCGATCGAGCGCGGCGTGTCGAGCGTCGACTGGCCGGGCCGGATGCAGCGCATCACCGGCGGGCCGCTGCACCGGATGGCTGCGCCAGGCTCCGAACTCTGGCTGGACGGCGGCCACAATCCCGGCGCCGGGACCGTCATCGCCGAGACGCTCGCCGACATGGAGGAGCGGGTGTCGCGGCCGCTGTTCCTCATCGTCGGCATGATCAAGACCAAGGATCCGGTCGGCTTCTTTTCAGCCTTCGGCGGCATCGCCCGGCGCGTCTTCACCGTTCCGGTGTCCATGTCCGAGGCTGGCATCGATCCGGACGATCTTGCCGACGCGGCAATCGCCGCCGGGCTCGACGCGGAGCCCTGCGACAGCGTCGAGGAGGCGATCACGCTCGTTTCCACCAATTGGCAGGCGGACCCGGCGCCGCGCTTTCTCATCTGCGGCTCGCTCTATCTCGTCGGCGAGGTCCTGCAGAGGAGCGGCATGGCACCGCGCTAGGATCGGACCATATGCCCCTTCCCAGACAGGAAGGGACGTTTCATGACCGACATCAAGCAGCGCGGCAGCCAACCGACCAAGCCCGGGCCGGCCGAATACTTCACCGGCACGGTCTGGCTGGAGGCGATCGTCGAGGCGCCGGAACCGGCGCGGATCCGCGCGGTCCTCGTCGCCTTCGCGCCGGGCGCGCGCACCGCCTGGCACACCCATCCCCTCGGACAGACGCTCTACGTCACCCATGGCACCGGCCAGTTCCAGACCGAGGGCGAGCCGGTTCGGACAATCGGCGCAGGCGACTCGGTCTGGATCCCACCGGGCGAGAAGCACTGGCACGGCGCCGGTCCCGACACTGCGATGACGCATGTTGCGATGCAGGAAGCTCAAGGCGGCAATGCGGTGACATGGATGGAGCAGGTCTCCGATGCGGACTATCTCGGTCGCGTCGCCGGCGAAGGCTGACCGGCCGAACGCGCCTTCGTCCCGGCGCTCCGTCGGCGGCGCGAGATCATGTCGAGGCCGCTCGCGCCTCGCCGTCGGCCTCCTTCGCCGGGGCCTCCCGGCTCGGCAGGAGCCTTCCGAGCAGCCGTCCGAGAACCCGCTCGATATCGTCGATCACGGTGTAGACCACCGGAACGTAGACGAGGCTGAGAAGGGTCGAGGAGACGAGGCCCCCGATCACCGCCACCGCCATTGGTGCGCGCGACTCGGCATCTGCCCCGATGCCGAGCGCGATCGGCGCCATGCCCGCTCCCATGGCGATCGAGGTCATGATGATCGGCCGGGCTCGCTTGCGGGCGGCATCCATCAGCGCCGTCATCCGGTCGGTGCCCGCGCGCCGCGCAACGATCGCGTATTCGACAAGGAGGATCGAGTTCTTCGCGGCGATGCCCATCAGGAGGAGGACGCCGATCAGCACCGAAATCGCGACCGAAGAACCGGTGAGCCACAGGAAGCCGAAGGCGCCGCCGATCGACAGGGGCAGGGCGGTCAGGATGGTGATCGGCTGCAGGAACGAGTTGAAGAGTAGCGCGAGCGTTGCGAACATCAGCAATATGCCCGTCCCGATCGCCATCTCGAAGCCGGAGAACATCTCGTTCATCCGCTTGATGTCCCCTTGCGCCTTTTGCGAGATTCCGTTCGGAAGGTCCTGCATCACCGGCAAGCCATGGACCGCCTTCTGCGCCTCGCCGAGCGTCAGGCCGGACAGCTCCGCCGAGATCGTCGCCGTGCGTTCGCCGTCATAATGCGTGATGGTCGTCGGGCCGGCGCCGAAGTCGAAGGTCGCGATCGCGCCGAGCGGCACGACCGTGCCGCTGGTGCCGGCGATCTTCAGCGCCTTGATCCGGTCGAGGTCGCCGCGCGCCTCGTCGGTCAGCGTCGGGATGACGTAGACCTGCCGGTCGCCGAGATTGTACTTGGCGAGCGCGCTTTCGTTGGCGCCGAGCGTCGAGACGCTGAGGAGCTGCGCGATCTGGCTCGACGTGATGCCGAGCGCCGCCATGCGCGACTTGTCCGGACGCACGACGAGTTCGGGCTTGGCGGCGGCGGAGTCCGACGTCGGGTTGAGCAGACCAGGAATCTCGCGCATCTGCCCCGCCAACCGGTTCGCCGTCTGCGACAGAAGCTCGCTGTCCTCGCCGGCGAGCGTCACGGAGATCTTCGAGCCCGACTGATTGTCCGCGCCGAACTGGATCCGCGCGCCGGGGATCTCGTCGAAGGCGCCGGCGAGCCGCTTCTCGAATTGCTGCTGCGAGACGGAGCGCTCGTCCCGGGGCTTGAGATTGGCGGTCACGGTCGCCGAGGTGACGCTCGCCGTCGTCGCGTGCTGCGGGCCGCCGCCGCCCGTGGTCGCCGCGCCGATCGAGGCGAAGACGCTCTTCACCTCCGGCTGCTTTTGAAGGATCGCGCTGACCGCCTTCACCACGCGGTCGGTCTCGTCGAGCGTGGAGCCCGGCGTCAGCTCGACCGAGGCGATCGCCCGTCCGCGGTCGGAAGCCGGCATGAACTCCGTCGGCAGGCCGGTCGCCACATAGACCGAGCCAGCGAAGAAGGCGATGCCGAGAAGGACGGTGAGCCAGCGGAAGCGCAGCGCCTGCCGCAGCACCGCCAGATAGGCCGGCACCCAGGCGGGCGTGTCCTCCGCGTGGCCCTTGCCGCCGGCCTTGACCAGATAGGCGCCCATCAGCGGCGTCAGCATGCGCGCGACGACGAGCGAGAACAGGACCGAGACGCAGACGACGATGGCGAAGCTGACGAACAGCTTGCCCGGAATGCCCGGCATGAAGCCGACCGGCAGGAAGACGGCAATGATGGTCGCCGTCGTCGCCACCACGGCGAGGCCGATCTCGTCCGCCGCCTCGATCGCCGCATCATAGGCGGTCTGGCCACTCTGGCGCATGTGCCGGACGATGTTCTCGATCTCGACGATCGCGTCGTCGACGAGGATGCCGACCACCAGCGACAGGGCCAGCAGCGTGATGTTGTTGAGCGACAGGTCGAGCCAGGCCATGACCGCAAAGGTCGGGATCAGCGACAGCGGCAGGGCCGTCGCGGCGACGAGCGTCGCGCGGATGTCGCGCAGGAACAGGAAGACGACGCCGACGGCGAGCAGCGCGCCGAGCCAGAGCGCCTCGAAGGCGGCTTCGTAGCTCTCCTGGACGAAGTCCGAGGAAGACGTCACCTCGGTGAAGCTCGCCTGGGGATCGCCCGCGTCGATCGCCGCCACCGCCTTGCGCACCGCCTGGGTGACGGCGATCTGGCTCGATCCCTTGGCACTGTAGACCGAGAAGGCGACGACTTCCTTGCCGTCGAGCCGCGCCCGGTTGCGGGGCTCTTCCCAGCCGTCGACAATCTTGCCCAGATCGGCGAGCCGGACGGTCTTGCCCGAGCCGATATGGATGGGCGTGTTACCGAGCTCTGCGATCGAATCGACGCGGCCGAGCGTGCGCACGGACTGCTCGGTGCCGCCGACGACCGTGCGTCCGCCCGCCTGGTTGACGTTCTGGGCGGCGAGCGCCGTCGAGACGTCGCCCACGGTGACGCCGAGGGCGTCGAGCCGGGCAGGATCGAGCTTGACCAGGATGGCGCGGTTGACGCCGCCCGAGCGGGTGATCTTCGAGACTCCGTCCACGGCGAGTAGCGCCTTGGACACGTCGTCGTCGACATACCAGGAGAGGTCGTCCGGCGACATGCCGGGTGCGTCGACGACATAGGTGAGAATGGCGTTGTCGCCGACGTTGACGCGGGTGACGAGCGGCGTGTCGGCCGCCTGCGGCAACTGGCCGGCGATGGAATCCACCGCGTTCTGGACGTCGTCCGTCGCCTGCATCAGATCGCTGTCGAGCTGAAACTCGATGGCGGTGACGGACGAGCCCTCGCTGACGGTCGAGGTGACGCCTTCGACGTTCGAGATGGTGGCGACGGCATTCTCGACGATGTCGGTGATCTGGTTCTCGATCTCCGTCGGCGAGGCGCCGGTCTGGGTGACCGTCACCGTCACCATCGGAAAGTCGATGTCCGGCATGTTGTTGATGCGCAGCTGCTGGAACCCCCATGCGCCGGCGACGGCCAGGGCCAGGAACAGGACGATCGTCGGCAGCGGGTGCCGGATGCACCAGGCGGAGATGTTCTTCATTCGTCATCTCCCGCGGCCGATGCCTCCTGCGTCGCGACCCGCACCCTGTTGCCGTCGTCGAGGAAGCCGGCACCGTTCGCGACGACCTTATCGCCGGCGCGGATGTTGCCGGAGACCGCGACCCGGTTCTGGCTGCGGTCGCCGGTCTCGATCGGCGTGAGGCTGACGGTATCGTCGTCGCCGACGACGAAGACGGCGGTCTTGCCGTCCTTCCAGGTGAGGGCGGACTGCGCGACCGTCAGGGCGTCGGAACCGCCCGAGGCGATGGCGGCGCTCACGAACATGCCCGCCTTCAGCGTGGTGCCGTCCGGCAGGGAGATCACCACTGTCCCGAGATGCGTGGCGGAATCCACCGTCTCGTCGATCGAGGCGATCTTCGCCGAGACCTCGGTGCCGTCGGGTCCGGTCACCTTCGCAGCCGCGCCCGGCACGATCTTCGTCAGATATTGCTCGGGAACGTCGACGCGCGCCTCGAGCGCGCCGTCCTCCTGAATGCGCAGGATCTCGCCTCCCTGCTGGACGATCCCGCCCGCCACCGCCGGGCGCGAGGAGACGATCCCGGCGAAGGGAGCGCGGATCTCCGTGCGGGCGAGCTGGACTTCGAGCGTCTGGCGGTTGGCCTTCGACTTCAGGAGCGCGGCACGGCTGGTGGCGACGGAGGTGGCGCGCTCGTCCGCCGTCTCCTTCGACAGGGCGCCGGTCTTCGCCAGCTGCTGGCCTCGCGCATTGGAGGCTTGCGCCGAGGCGAGCGTCGCCCTGGCGCTTTCGATCGCGGCATCCTGCTCGGCGATCTGGGCTTTCAGGAGCGCATCGTCGATGCGCGCGACGACCTGTCCGGCCGCCACATGGTCGCCCTGTTCGACCAGGACGTCGGTCAGCCTCAGCCCGCTCGCCTCCGCGCCCAGCACGACCTCGCGATGCGCCGCGACGAGGCCGGTCGCCAGGATGTCTCCAGCGATATCGGCGCTGCGGACGGTATCGGTGGTGACGGTGAGACTGGCGGACCGGGACGGCGACACGGCTTCGGTGACGGCAGCGGCCGCCTCCTCGCTGGCGTGGGTCGCGAGGTGACCGCCCAGCGCCAGATAGGCCAGCACGGGCAGGGCGAGCAGCGGCAGGTATCGCAGCGTCTTCAATGTCTTCTTGATCGGCACTTGTCAGCACGTCATCGTTGATGGAGTTGTTAGGAAGGTAAGATGACGACCTGCCTGGCACCATGCTTGGGCGGTTTCGATGTGAAACGAATTGTTTCGGGAACGATCGCGCGCGGGAGCGCTGCGATGCCCTGAAAATGTGACTGTCACGGCGCTTCCGGCGCTCGCGGAAGCAGGCCTGCGCAGCAGGCGAGGGCAGTCCGACTTTGGGCCGGGGCGGCTGGCCTCGCGCTCGCGGCGGGTCTAGTGTCGCCGTAGCGCCGTCCCCGCCAGGGAGGGCCTTTTCTCGTGCCCGTACCCGACGGGCGACCATCCGGAGCATCCCATGACCGTTCAGCCGAACTCGATCGAAGGGCGCGACATCGCCTACCACCTCCACAGCTACACCAATGCCCGCAAGCACGAGGAGATCGGGCCGATCGTCATCGAGAGCGGCAAGGGCGTCCACGTCACCGACACCGACGGCAAGACCTATATCGAGGCGATGGCCGGCTTGTGGAGCGTCGCGGTGGGCTTCGGCGAGGAGCGGCTGGCGGAAGCCGCCGCCCGCCAGATGAAGCAGCTGAACTACTACCACACCTTCACGCACAAATCGCACGGGCCGGCGATCGAGCTTGCCGAAAAGCTCGTCGCGATGGCGCCGGTGCCGATGTCGAAGGCCTATTTCACCAATTCCGGCTCCGAAGCCAACGACACGATGATCAAGCTCGTGCGCTATCGCTCCAACGCGCTGGGCCAGCCCGAGAAGAAGAAGATCATCAGCCGCATCAAGGGCTATCACGGCGTCACGCTCGCTTCCGCCAGCCTGACCGGCCTGCCGAACAACCACCGCGCCTTCGACCTGCCGATGGAGGGCATCCTCCATACGACCTGCCCGCACTACTGGCGCGAGGGCCAGGAGGGCGAGAGCGAGGAGGATTTCGCGACCCGCTGCGCCGAGGATCTCGAGGCGATGATCCAGGCGGAGGGGCCGGAGACCGTCGCCGCCTTCATCGGCGAGCCGGTGATGGGCGCTGGCGGCGTCATCGTGCCGCCCGCGACCTATTGGGAGAAGATCCAGGCCGTCCTGAAGAAATACGACATCCTGCTCGTCGCCGACGAGGTGATCTGCGGCTTCGGGCGCACGGGACAGATGTTCGGCTGCCAGACCTACGGCATCGAGCCGGACATCATCACGGTGTCGAAGGCGCTGTCCTCGTCCTATTTGCCGATTTCGGCCCTCCTGATCAACGACCGGGTCTATCAGCCGGTCGCCGACCAGTCCTCGGAGATCGGTACCTTCGGCCATGGCTTCACCGCCTCGGGCCATCCGGTCGCGGCCGCCGTCGCTCTGGAAAACCTGAAGATCATGGAAGAGAAGGGCCTGGTCGCGCATGCGGCGGAACTCGCACCCTATTTCCAGGAGCGCCTGAATTCGCTTCAGGACCATCCGCTGGTCGGCGAGGTGAGGGGCGTCGGCCTGATCGCGGCGATCGAGCTCGTCACAGACAAGGAGAAGAAGCTGTCCGTGCAGCCCGCCGGCTCGCTCGCCGCGCGCGCCTTCGGTCTCGTCCAGAAGAACGGCGTGATCCTGAGGGCCATCGGCGATGCGCTGGCGGTCTGCCCGCCGCTGATCGTCGAGAAGGAGCATGTCGACACCATCGTCGAGACGACGCGCAGGAGTCTCGACGAGCTCCAGGCGCAACTCGGCTGACGGTCTGAATCGGGCGCGAGCGGTACGAGAGGGGGCGGCCGGTGCGGCGTCCCCTCAGCTTCGGCCCGCCAGATGCCGCGCCTTTCGAAGGTCCGGGAACAGCACCGACCATATCGCGGCGACGCCGATCGTCGCCGCGCCGCCGATGACCACGGCCGGGACCGCACCGATCAGCGCCGCCATGCCGCCGGCGCGGAACTCGCCGAGTTCGTTGGAGGCGCCGATGAAAACCTGATTCACCGCATTGACCCGGCCGCGCACGTCGTCCGGCGTCCAAAGCTGCATCAGCGTCTCGCGGACATAGACGCTGATCATGTCGGACGCGCCCATCAGTGCCAGCGCCACGATCGACAGCCAGGGCAGGGCAGACAGGCCGAAGACGATGGTGAAGGCTCCGAACAGCGCGACGAAGGCGAACATGATCGCTCCGGCATGGTCGCGGATCGGATGGGCGGCGAGGAACAGCGCCATCGGGATCGCCCCGAAGGCGGGGGCGGCGCGCAGGAGGCCGAGCCCCCAAGGACCGACCGCGAGGATGTCGCGCGCATAGACCGGCATCAGCGCCACCGCGCCGCCGAGAAGCACGGCAAAGAGGTCGAGCGAGATCGCGCCGAGCACAACTTTTTCCGACCAGATGAAGCGGAAGCCGGCGACGATGGTCTCGAAGCTCGCCGGCTCGTGCTCGCGCTTGCGGGCCGCCGGCTGCTTGATCAGGAAGACCAGGAAAGCGCTGATGACGAACAGCGCGAAGCCCGTCCCATAGGCCGCGATGGGGGAGATTCCATAGAGGAGGCCGCCGCCGACCGGACCGGCGATCGCGGCGATCTGCCAGGATGAGGAGTTCCAGGCGATCGCGTTGGCGAGCTCCTGCCGAGTGACAAGATTGACCACCAGCGATTGCTGTGCCGGGCCGAAAAAGGCCCGCGCGATCCCGAAGGCGATGAGGATGGCGAAGACGGGAAGCGGCGAGGCGAGGCCGTGCCAGGTGAGGAGAAGGAGCGCGAAGGCGCCGACGCCTTCGACGAGGCTGGCGAGCCCCATGACCATCCGGCGCGAATAGCGGTCGGCGACCGACCCGGTGACGAGGACGAGGAGGAGCGCCGGCAGGAACTGGCAGAGCCCCACCAGCCCGAGATCAAGCGGATCGCCGGTCAGCGCATAGATCTGCCAGCCGACCGCGACGACGACGATCTGGATGGCGAAGGAGGAGGCGAAGCGCGCCAGCCAGTAGAGCAGGAACCGGCGGTTCTTGAAGGCGGCGAACCGATCCTCGTCGGGAACGTCGGTCGTCTCCGGGCCGGGCTTGGCTCCAGTCTCGGAATCGATCTCTTCTGTCACGGGCAGACCTGGTCTCGGCGAGCGCCGCTCGGCGAAATGGCGGAGAGGCGGGTGGACGGCGGGATGCTGTCGCGCCGTGGCCCTGGAAGAGGCGACAGCGGCCGCCCGTCCCGTCGCCGGGGCGGCGCCAAATCAGCCTGCGGCGCTGGCGGATCCAAGGCTCATAGCAACCCGCGGCCGCTCCGTCCATTGCTCAGGTGGAGTGACGGTCTGGGCGAACTGGGCGGAGAGGCGTTTCGGCGCCGCGGATTTTGTTCAGCCGACGGACGCGCTATCCATGGCCGCGAACGGGAGGGATTGCTTCATGGACCGACCCTGGCTTGCCCACTATCCGGAAGGCGTTCCGGCGCGGTTGCCCGATCATGGCTATCGCAACCTTCCGGACCTTCTGGGCGAGGCGTTCCGCGACTTCGCCGATCGCCCGGCCTATCACTTCATGGGCGCGGCCATGCGCTTTGCCGAGGTCGACCGGCTGTCGCGCGATTTCGCCAGCTTCCTCCAGTCTCTCGGACTGAAGAAGGGAGATCGCGTCGCGCTGATGATGCCGAACGCCTTCCAATATCCGATCGCCGTCGCCGGCATCCTGAGGGCGGGGCTGGTGGTGGTGAACGTCAACCCGCTCTACACGCCGCGCGAACTCTCCCATCAGCTGGCGGATTGCGGGGCGAAGGCGATCGTGGTCCTCGAAAACATGGCGGCGACGCTCGCCGCCTGCAGGGCCGAGACACAGCTTGAGACCGTGATCGTCACCTCGCTCGGGGAACTCCTGCCCTTTCCGAAGGGCCGTATCGTTGACTTCGTCCTGCGCCGGGTGAAGCGGCTCGTGCCGCGCTACGAGCTTCCCGGCGCCATCGCGTTGAAGGAGGCGCTCGCCGCGGGCCGCAAGGCGGAGTTCGCGCCCGTTCAGATCGATCCGGCAGACGTCGCCGTCCTGCAATATACCGGCGGCACGACCGGCACGGCCAAGGGCGCGACGCTCACCCACGGCAACCTGATTGCCAATGCGCTGCAGTCGGAACTCTGGTACGGGCCGGCCCTCAGGCAGGCAAAGTCCGGCGAGCAGGTGGTCTCGGTCTGCGCCCTGCCGCTCTATCACATCTTCGGATTCACCGTGAACATGATGCTGTCGATGCGGACCGGCGGCGCCAACATCCTCATTCCCAATCCGCGCGACGTGCCGGCGCTCCTGAAGACGATCCGCCGATTCGGCTTCCATGCCTTTCCCGCGGTCAACACGCTGTTTGCCGCGATCGCGCGGCATCCACAGGCCGCACGGGTCGATTGGTCGAGCCTGAAGCTTTCGGTCGGTGGCGGCATGGCCGTCTCCGCGTCGACCGCCGAGGCCTGGGAGCGGGTGACCGGCTGCGGGATCTGCGAGGGCTACGGGCTCTCGGAGACCTCGCCCGTCGCCTGCTGCAACCGGACCGACCACGGCGGCTATACCGGCACGATCGGCCTGCCATTGCCCTCGACCGACGTCGCGGTGCTCGACGAGGCGGGCAGGATTGTGCCGGCGGGCGTCGCCGGCGAAATCGCGATCCGCGGGCCGCAGGTCATGGCCGGCTATTGGCAGCGGCCGGCCGAGACCGCCGCCGTGATGACTGACGACGGCTTCTTTCGCACCGGCGACATCGGCGTCATGGACGAGGCCGGCAGCTTCCGCATCGTCGACCGCAAGAAGGACATGATCAACGTCTCCGGCTTCAACGTCTATCCGAGCGAGATCGAGGACGTGGTGCTCACCATGCCGGGGATCGTCGAGGCAGCGGCGATCGGCATTCCGAACGAGGCCTCCGGCGAAGTGGTGAAGTTGTTCGTCGTACGCGGCGACGAGGCCGTGGACGAAGCCGCCGTGCGCGCCTTCTGCCGCGACAAGCTGACCGGCTACAAGCGCCCGCGCGTGATCGCCTTCTGCGACGAACTGCCGAAGAGCGGCGTCGGCAAGGTACTGCGTCGCGCTTTGCGGGAGTAAGCGCAGAGACTCGCCCGCACAGGCCGGTCGTCTGGACTGGCTGTCGTGCGCGCGTCGAGGGGGCGCCGGCAGACATCCCGCCCGGATCGCGGCGATCGGGTCGCGGGGCGAGTCACGAATCACGAAATGCCACGCAAAGCGGCCCTTCCGGTCTGCGTCAGCCAGGTGGCGGGAGACGCGTGCGCCTCTCAATGACGCGCCGCAGCCGCGCTTTTGGCCGTGGAAAGCGTGACAGGGGCCCGAAAGCGACCTATCATCCCATTCGAGCGATGACAGGCGGTCCGGTTGAGTGCTGGCGGGCCGGCGGGTTCGTGCTTTTCGATTTTTCCGAAGAGCCCCCTTCACATTCATCGGAGTGTCGCATATATCGCTCTCACCGGCGGCGCAGACGATGCGCTTCGGCCATGGCGCGGGGTGGAGCAGCCCGGTAGCTCGTCAGGCTCATAACCTGAAGGTCAGAGGTTCAAATCCTCTCCCCGCAACCAAAATATTGCGCTTTATCAAACGCTTATGCGCCGCCCTCCGGGGCGGCGTTTGCGTTTGCACCACCCGTGGAAGCACTGTGGAAGCAAGAGGGGCCAAAGTCCTTCATAGCGCTTCGAAAAGCGGTGCCTACGATCAAATGCGCTTCGTCGTCTCCCGTGAAGTATGTCGAAGCCATTGAAATGGCGGTCTGATCGGTTTCAGGGAAGAATTGCTTTTTGCCAGTTTGGCCCGGCTGCGGGCCGAGAAACTTGCAAATTGCGTTGCGGCGGCTGGCGTGATTCCATGGCTTTCGGGTC
>NZ_JAJAVB010000014.1 GCF_020615385.1 Jiella soli
AAAAGTGTTACCCATGTCTCCGGTACGAAGTGTCACCTATGTCTCAGGTCGGGCACCCATTCTGTCCAGAGCTAGCGGTAGCGGGTCTTAGCACTCGTTCGGCGGCGCATTTGTCTGACGGATCAGTGGCGCGCATCGTCAGGATGTCGCGATGGAGCGAGCGCCCGGACATGTCCGTCGAAGCCAAGCACCGGTCCCGGAGACCGGATGATCGAGGCAAAGGACTGTGCGCACAGGCCCAACAGACTGAAGAGACGGGAGAGCCCATTCGGGCTGGCGAAGAGCAAGCGGTCGTTCGCGAGGAGGGCATTGTGGCCGGCGCATTGAGCTGAGGCAGCCCGAAATGTCTGATGACGGGTCCGCAGCTTTCAGCTCTGAAGGCGGAATCGATGCGACCGACCTCGCTCTGATGCGCCGGATGCCGACCACTCGGCCGGCATCCGGCACTCGCCACAAGGGGCGAACTACACGTAGATGTCGCCCCCGCTCAGATAGGCGTCGGCATAGACCCGCACCACTTCGCCGTTGAAGTGCACGTCGGTCACCGCATAGGTCGAATCGGACAGGTCGGTGCGGTAGTCGAACGCGACATCCGAAGTGGTGAGGTCGCCATAGCCGTCGCCATTGCGGTCGTAATAGCTGAGATCGATCAGATCCTCTCCGGACTCGAAGCCGAAGACGCTGTCGGCACCATAGTAGGAATGATTGTAGTCGAAGGCGAAGACGTCGACGTCGTTGCTGCCATAGGCATCGGAGTTGACGATGACGTCGATCCCGGTTCCGCCCCAGATCGTGTTCGTGCCGCCATGGGCCTCGATCGTGTCGTTGCCGGAGCCGCCATAGATGGTCCCTCCGCCATAGCTGATGATCCGGTCGTTGCCGCTGCCGCCGCCCAGGAGGTTGTAGCCGCCGCTATCGAAGAGCAGATCGTCGCCGCTGCCGCCGAAGACGGTGTCATTCCCGCTCGTTGTGCCGATGTCGTCGGCACCGCCGCCGCCGAAGATCTGGTCGTCGCCCCAGTTGCCGCTCGCCTCGGTGGAGACGTCGCCGGCATTCGAGCCCGGCACGCCACCGTAGAGCGTGTCGTTGCCGGACCCGCCGCCGATCACGTCCTTGCCGGCGCCCCCGAAGACGACGTCGTTCCCGCCGCCCGCATAGATGTCGTCGTAGCCGGAGAGCGAGTAGTCGGCACTGCTGTCGCCCCAGATCACGTCGTTGCCGAAGTCGGAGGAGCCGCCAAAGATGATGTCGTCGCCGCTGCCGCCCTCGACGGAGTCGTCGAAATCGCCGGCGAAGACCGTGTCGGACCCTGCCCCGCCGAAGAGCTGGTCATAGGAGGCATAACCGACAATGTAGTCGTCGCCGCCATAGCCGGCGATGTAATCCTGGCCATCGGTGCCGTAGAAATCCTCGGGGGCATCGGTGCCGTAAAGTGTCGTCATTGGTCTCTCCAATTTCGGGTGCCAGGGGTAACCGTCCACAGCCTGGCAGGTTCACGCTGAATGTCACCTGAACCGCTTTGTTTCCGACGGCACAGTTTCTGAATGCAGAAGGCGCGCGCAGCCCGGTCGCAACGCCGGTTCATCTCCGCTCGCAGGGATCATACCGGGCCGGATCGTCCGCTTCACCTCCCCATCGGACCGAAGGTCTGGCAGCTGCTTCCTCGCACTTTGGCGGCCGGTCCGTGTCACCGTTCGGCATTCCGAACATCGAGGGTGAAAGCGGCTTCCGTCCGCCTGACAACGCCGGACTAAACTCGCAGATATTCGCCAAGTAGTGGTATAACTTTTGACACACGGCGCCTAAAATTGGGGCCGATAAGTTAATTGGTAATTATTCCTACACGCCTTACGAAATAGGCTCCAATGTTCGTTTGGGCCGTCAGTTCGTTGCCTGACGCATTCGGGATGCACCTCCATGCCGCACGCTCGTTCAAGCCGAAAGTCGGAAGGATCCCCACTCGACGGGCAATCGTTTGCCGTCCGGATGATGGAGCATCTGGTCGTTCCGACCTTCGTCCTTGGCGGGGATGGCCGGGTGCTCGTGTGGAACCGGGCCTGCGAGCGCCTGACGGGCCTTGCCGCGTCGCAGGTCATCGGGACGAAGGAGCATTGGCGCGGGTTCTATACGGCACCGCGCCCTTGCCTGGCCGATCTCATATTGCAGGGACGCCTGGTCGAGGCAGCGGAACTCTACGCCGAAATCGTTCCCTCTCCGCACGGGATCGCCCAGCTGTCGGCGGAGAACTGGTGCCAGATGCCTCGGGAAACAGCCCGCCGGTATCTGGCGATCGATGCCGGCCCCATCGTGTCGGACGAAGGCAAGATGATCGGCGTCGTGGAGACCCTGCGCGACATTACCGAACAGAAGAAGGCGCAGCTTGCCCTGGCGGCACTCGCCACACAGGATGGCCTCACCGGCATCGCCAACCGCCGCGCCTTCGATGCCGCTCTCGATGCGGCCTGGCAGGACCGCAACCGCATCCGGCAGCCCCTGTCGATCCTCCTGATCGATATCGACCATTTCAAGCTGTACAATGACGTGCTGGGACATCAGGCTGGGGATGAATGCCTTCGCCGACTGGCCCGTTTATTCGTCCACGAGATGCCCAAGCCGGACGATCTCGTCGCCCGCTACGGCGGGGAAGAGTTCGCGCTGGTCCTTCCGCGAACCTCCGTCAGGCAGGCGGCCGAGTTGGCAAGGCGGATGGTGGCTGCGGTTGCGGCCATCCGGCACCGGCATCCGGCTCTGCCGGACGGAGGTTTTCTGAGCGTCACCGTCGGCGGCGCGACCTGTACGCGCTCCTGCGCGGAGGCGGACCATCTGGTCGCCGAAGCCGATGCAGCGCTTTACCGGGCCAAGCGCGCCGGCCGAAACCGCACGGAAGTCGTCGAGTGCGGCGCATATGAGCGGCGAAACGACGGCCGCTGCCGTCGGCAATCGGCGCCGATGCCGGATTGGCGCGGCGCACCGGCTTGAGGCCAGCGGCGCGGGGCCAGGCCGAATCGCCTCCGGTCGGACTTGAGGAAATTCGCCGAGAGCGCTCGACCGCCCTTCTGGGATCCGTCGCAAACCGGAAAAGCGCGCAGAATATCACGTTTTCCTGCGCTTACGGGCCAGGCAGAAGAGGGGAAATTTGCCTTTCGGGTCGTTCTCACCATATGTAGAACACCGGAGCGCCCAGCGTACCGGATATCCCCAATTGGAGACCGGTGTGATGGACAGGTCCGAAGTGGCGCGCAAACGCGCCGATGCGCTGATGCCTGCGCCGCCGGCGCGAGCCGAGAAGGGCTCGGCGGGCGGCATTATCGCGGCAGAAGCCAAGGCGACGCAGGAGAAGACCGCTAGGCTGAGGAAGCTGCGGCTCGAGCGCGAAGCTGCCACCCCGCCGGTCGAGGCCAAGCCCAAGCGGGCGGCGCCGAAGACCACGCGGTCTCGCAAGAAGGCTGCCGGCTGAGCGACTTTCACGAGTTGCCGGTTGCAGTGCCGCCCCGGCTTCGGGGGCGGACGCGGCTTTCTTCGTATTCACACCGGAAGAAGAGGGAGTCGCTTTGAAAGTCGACGTCAGAGACAACAATGTGGACCAGGCTCTGAGAGCCCTGAAGAAGAAGCTGCAGCGCGAGGGCGTGTTCCGCGAGATGAAGGCGCGTCGCGCCTATGAGAAGCCCTCCGAGCGCCGCGCCCGGGAAAAGCAGCAGGCAATCCGCCGCTCGCGCAAGCTCGCCCGCAAGCAGGCGCAGCGCGAGGGACTGATCCCCGGCCCGAAGCGCCGCGCGACCCCCACAGGACGCTGATCCTAGCGCCGATCCAAGACGAAAAGCCGTTTTCCGTCTTCGCCCGTCAGCGGACGCGCATTCGCGCGTACCGATGACGGGTTTTCGGGTTTGGGCCTCGGGAACGGGCCGTGTAGAGCGTTCCCGCCCACGCTCTGGCCTCGCCCGAGAGCACAGGGCTTCCGCAACAACGGAAGCTTAATTTCCTTTAGCTCCCCACCTAACTCAGCACGGCAAAGACCAGACCGAACACCACGACGAAGGCCAGAATGAAGGCGATGAGCCGGGCAAATCCCTTGCCCTCGCCGGCCTCGAACCATTCGTGCCAGAGCCTGTCGATCGCTCCCATATCCATCTCCTTCCAAACCGATGATGTGGACAACGCGCCGTGTCCCGCAAGACCATGGGACGAAACGCAGAATCGGCGCAAGCAGCCATTGCCGCCCCTGCCCCGGCGCCGTGTTTAGCGGCAATTACCACTGATTGCATCCGGGCATTTTGCCAGGTTGCAAAAAGGCCCACGTCGGGCTGGCTGACGGCCCCGCGGGTCCGTCGCTTCGCTCAGGGGATGCGGGTGCGGCAATAGATAGGTGTGACCGAGACGGACTGCGCCACGGCTAAAGACTTCCCGCAAATAGGCCTATGTTAAGGACACCCTGCATCAGCGGGGCTAGGTTCGAAAGCAATGGATCGGGCGCTTCCCATCCAAGGGTCTTCGGAGCGGCGCAACTGCTGCGCGATCTGCCCTCGCCGATTTCGGGCTGGGCATCCTGGGTCCTTCTGTGAGCGCATCATGACGTGGCGGGTCCGATCCGCTCTACGCCGGGCGTTCCGTGCCCTGCGATTCCTCATGCCTCGGGGTGGTTCCCCATCCTGACATCAGAGCAAGGAGATGCAGCATGAACAGCATGACCCACGCACCCATGATGGAAGCTGGTTCCGCCGACGGTGCGATGAGCCTCGTCCCGTCTCTCCTGTGCATTTCCAAGACGACCCGCGCCTTTAACGCGCTCACCCTGGCCGAGATCGGGCTCCATCCGGGCCAGGACAGGCTGCTCGACCAGCTCGAGGTGGACCACCCGGTCTCCGTGTCCGGCCTGGCGGATGCGCTCGGCGTGCGACCCTCGACGGTGTCCAAGATGCTCGACCGCCTCGTGGAAAGGGGTCTCGTCGAACGCGTGCCGAGCCGGTCCGACGCTCGCCAGACAATGGTTCGTCTGCTTCCGGAGGGACTCAAGGCTCAGGAGGCCGTCCGCAATATCTGGAAACGGATGGAGGATTATCTGGTCGGCGCGATCTCCGACGACGAACTCGCGGCAATCAGCGCCGCCCTGCAACGAACCGACAGCGTCCTCACGACGCGGCTGCGCCGGCTGCGCTGATCCTTTCGCGCCACAGGTCCGCGCCCCGGGGATCGCGGCCTCCTACCGCGCCTCCGCCAGGAAGGCCGCCTGCGCTTCCTCGTCGAGGCTTTCCGGCCGGTCGAGATAGCGGGTCGAGTGGTGCAGCGTCGTCAGACGCTTCACCCTGGCGCGCGCGGCGAGCTCGCCCGCCTGGCGCGCCGTCAGGTGGTGGCGCGCCCTCGCCTCGTCCGCATCCTCGTCGAGGAAGGCGGCTTCGATGTAAAGATGATCCGCCGCCGCGGCGAGCGCGACGATCCGGTCGATATTCTCAGGCGTGAAGGCCGTGTCGACGACATAGGCGATGCGTTGGCCGGGGCCGACATGCAGCGCGCCTTCCCTCAGGCGGCCGAGCGGAACCGTCTCGCCGCTTGCAACCGCGATCGGATAGTCGTCGGATGCGCCGGAGCGTACCGCAGTCTTCGCCGCGTCAAGCCATGGCCCGACCTCGAGTCCGAGATCCTTCAGCCCTTCCGTCCAGACATTGACCCGCAAGCGCTCCTGAAGGGCGAAGGCGAGACAGGGCGTCGCATGGTCGAGCGTCACGGCCTCGACGGACAGGTCCACCTCGTCGAGGACGCAGCCGGGCGCCAGCGCCTCCGACTCGATCGGCCGCCGCCGGAAGACATCGCGGGCGGCGAACTCGCTCCAGTCGGACAGGCGCCCGTCGCGAAACTCTGCCGCGCGGATTCGATAGTCCTGGAAATCCGGGCCGAGGAGGTTCCAGGTGTAGGCGGACAGCTTGGCCTCGATGCCGTCCACGAGGCCGGGCGGCCCGATCACCGTCAGCATTCCCGCCCGGTAGAGATGCAGGCGGAGCAGCCTGTCGAAGCCGATGAAGTGATCGATGTGCCGGTGCGAAACGAAGGCATGGCCGACGCGCAGCAGCTCGCGCCGCGACATCGGAGCGAGATCGCCCATGTCGAACAGGAAGGCACGGCGGCCGAACTGGAAGTCGACGAACAGGCCGGGATCCGAAAAGGGCTCGTTGACGAGCCGGGTCTGGACGAGTGCGCTCATGTCGCGGCGATCCGCCGGGTTCGGCCGACCGTTCCGGCGGGCCGGCAGGGTGTGGAGGGACATTCCTCTGTCCGATGTCCAGTCCATTTGGGTGCCGTCCCGGCAGCGTCCAGTGCCGCTTCCCACTTCCCCTCGAACCGGCGGCGCGTCTTGACGCGACGCCACCCGGAACCGCCGGGAAGGTGAGGCCGGGAAAACCCGCCGCGACTTTCGTCGGCGCGCGGGCCTGTCCGATCCACTGGAATTACTCGGCCGATGCGACCAGCGGCGCCGATCGATCGGCCGGCGACAGGCGCACGACGGTGTAGCCGCGTGACTTCAGATCGGCGAGGAACTGCGGAAGCATCGCCGCCGTGCGCGTCTGGATGTCGTGCATCAGGATGATGCCGCGGCCGTGCTTTTCGACCGCATCCAATGCGCGGCTGCGGACCGATTCCGCCGACGACCGGAAATAGTCCTTGGAATCGATGTCGACGTCGATCGTGGTGATGCCTTCGCTCGCGAGCCGCTTTCGCAGGCTCTGCGTGTCCGCCAGATAGGGAAAGCGGAAGAATGGCGCCGGGCGGCGCCCGATCGGGGCGAGGGCTTCGGCGACGCTTGCCTGCCCTTTCCGGATTTCGGCCATCGCCGCATCCGGGCTCATCGTCCTCAGATTGGCATGGCGGTAGGTGTGGGTGCCGATCGTATGCCCGTGTTGCGCCACCTCGCGGACGAGGTCCGGATGATAGTGAGCCATCTCGCCGACCATCAGGAAGGTCGCCCCGACCCCATAGTCGTCGAGCGTCTCAAGGATCTTCGACGTCTTTCCCGGCATCGGCCCGTCGTCGAAGGTCAGCACCACTTCCTTCGGCCGAAGCGCGATATCCGAGATCCTGGCAACGGCGATCGTGCGGCCGTTCAGCGCCGAATGCGAGACCGGCCTGAACGACTGGTAGAGCGGGAACGCGTCGGCGCCCCGCGCCTCTCCGGCAAAACCGAGGGCTGCCACCTTCCCGGCCGGGTCCTGCGGCCTGGCAAGGCTCGCCGCCTGGTTGGAGGCGCAGCCCGCGAGGAGGCTGGACGCGGCGGCGGCCATGACGAATTGGGCAAGGCGCATGGTGTGGGACCCGAACCGGTTGCTGACCTTCCGGTTCATAAACGGTCAAGGTTAACGCGCTGTTGAGCCCGGCGCCGCCCGCAGCCTCCGCGCGAAGACTCAGCCCTGAAGCGCTCTTATGAGTGGACCGACCGTCCCGATAGCCATTGATGCCATGGTCGCGGATGAGGCAGTCGTGACGCCGATGATCCCATCCGACAGCCCGTTGATGTGAAGGCTCGGAGCCCCCTCACCCCTGCTTCGACGCGCGCTGTTCCAGCGGGGTTTCCGGGCGCCTGATCGACGGCATGGCCTCCAGAACCAGCGGATGAAGGTCCTCGGTCTTGCCGGAATCGACGCGCTCGAAGAGCTGCGTGCGCATGCGCGGCTCCCAGAACATGTTGATATGGTCGGCGACGCCGTCCGATCGCGCGCCCTCGGGCGCCGATTCGAAGAAGGTCGCGATCTGGTTCGCCATATAGGCCAGCTTGTCACGTTCCATGGCGTACGCCCTCCCCGGCATGGTGGTCCGCTGGGCTTCCCCCGCCGGCGGCACTCAGCGCGCCGGCGATCCGCTGCGGATGGGTAAATATCTCGAACTCGTCGCCGCGCACGACGGCGACGAGGGTGATGTTGGTGCTTTCGGCCTCTTGGATTGCAAGCGCGGTCGGCGCGGAGACCGCTGCAATCAGCGGACAGCCCATGACTGCGGCCTTCTGGATCAGTTCGACTGATACGCGGCTGGTGATCGTCAGGAAGCCGGACGCCGGGTCGACGCCGCGCTCTGCCAGATGGCCGAACACCTTGTCCAGCGCATTGTGTCGGCCGACATCCTCGCGGGTGACGACCAGCCCCTGGCTTGGGCGATGAAAGGCCGCCGCATGCACCGCGCGCGTCTGGCGGCTGAGCTCCTGCTCCACCGCCATCGCCCGGATGGCTGCCGTAAGCTCTGTCGGCGTCAGGAGGAGCGTTTCGCCTGCCACGGCCGGTAAATTGCGACCCGCAAGTTCCAGAGACTCTACGCCGCAAAGGCCGCAGCCGACGGGGCCGGTCATCTGCCGGCGCCGCGCTGTGTAGGTCGACGCTTTCGCCTCGACGAGCCACAGCCGGCAGTCGATGCCGAGGCTGGTTTGCTCGATCTCGATCCGTTCGATCTCGGACGGGTCCGAGACGATCCGCTCGGTGAGGGCAAGCCCGCGGCCGAGGTCGGAAATATCGCTCGGGGTCGCCATCATCACGGCATGGGTCGAACCGTTGATCGAGATCGCGACGGCGACCTCTTCCGGCACGTTGCGGGTGCCGGACTGGAAGACGCCGCCGCGATAGGCGATCGTGGCGGCGCCGGCGGCGGGGACGTCGCTTGTCGGTTTGCGTTCGGTCGTCATTGCGGAAAGAGCTTCGAAGCCGGCCTGTGGTCGTAGGCGTCCGTGGCGGCGAACGCCGGCACTCCTTCGTGCCTCCCTCTGCCTGCCGGCATCTCCCCCCCATGGGGAGAAATCGAAATGACGCAACTGTACCCGCCCCTCGCGGACGTTGGATCGAGCGCATGTCCGGGCAACGCTGTTCGCGACGCACGAACAGGCGATCTCCCCCCTTGGGGGGGAGAAGCCCGGCAGGGCAGAGGGGGGTGATCCGTCACGACGCGGTCGACGTGGCTGTCCTCCCCCTACTCCGCCGGTTCCACCGGGGCGATGCGGCGGCTGTCCATGGTCAGGTCGCGATAGTCCTCCTGCCACTCGGTCGGGCCGTTGGAGGGCGAGATCTGCACGGCCGTGACCTTGTATTCCGGGCAGTTGGTCGCCCAGTCCGAGAAGTCGGTGGTGATGACGTTGGCCTGGGTCATCGGATGGTGGAACGTCGTGTAGACGACGCCGGGGGCCACGCGATCGGTGATCTTGGCGCGCAGCGCCGTCGATCCGGCGCGGCTGTCGAGCTTCACCCAGTCGCGGTCGCGAATGCCCCGCTGCTCGGCATCGTGAGGATGGATCTCCAGGACGTCCTCATCGTGCCAGGCGACGTTCTCGGTGCGCCGCGTCTGCGCGCCGACATTGTACTGCGACAGGATGCGGCCGGTCGTCAGCAGGAGCGGGAAGCGCGGGCCGACCTTCTCGTCCGTCGCGACATATTCGGTGTTGATGAACTTGCCCTTGCCGCGCATGAACTCGCCGACATGCATGACGGGCGTTCCTTCCGGATGCGCCTCGTTGCACGGCCACTGCACCGAGCCCTTCTCGTCCAGGAGATCGTAGGTAACGCCGGCGAAGGACGGCGTCGTCGCGGCGATTTCCGCCATGATCTCGGAAGGATGGGCGTAGTTCATGTCCATGCCGATCGCCCGGGCGAGCATCTGGGTGACCTCCCAGTCGGCATAGCCGTTCTTCGGGCTCATCACCTTGCGCACGCGGTTGATGCGCCGTTCGGCATTGGTGAAGGTGCCGTCCTTCTCCAGGAAGGACGAACCCGGCAGGAAAACGTTGGCGTAGTTCGCCGTCTCGTTCAGGAAGAGGTCGTGGACGATCAACAGTTCCAGCGCCTCGAGACCCGCCGAGACGTGCTTGGTGTCGGGATCGGACTGCAGGATGTCCTCGCCCTGGACGTAGAGGCCCTTGAACGTGCCCTCGACCGCGGCGTCGAACATGTTCGGGATCCGGAGGCCCGGCTCGTGGTCGATCTTGACGCCCCACAGCGCCTCGTAGGTCTCGCGCACGGCGTCGGTCGAGATGTGGCGATAGCCGGGCAGCTCGTGCGGGAAGGAGCCCATGTCGCAGGAGCCCTGCACGTTGTTCTGGCCGCGCAGCGGGTTCACGCCGACGCCCTTGCGGCCGATATTGCCGGTGACCATGGCAAGGTTTGCAATGGCGATGACCGAGGTCGATCCCTGGCTGTGCTCGGTGACGCCGAGGCCGTAATAGATCGCCCCGTTGCCGCCGGTGGCATAGAGCCGCGCGGCCTTGCGCACGAGATCGGCGGGAACGCCGGTAATGCTCTCGACCGCTTCCGGCGAATGGCGCTCCTCGGAGACATGCGCCGCCCAGTCCTGGAACTCGTCCCACTCGCAGCGCTCGCGAATGAAGGTCTCGTCCATCAGCCCTTCGGTAACGATGACATGGGCGAGCGCCGTCAGCATGGCGACGTTGGTGCCGGGCTTCAGCGGCAGGTGATAGTCGGCCTTGATATGCGGCGACTTCACGAGGTCGATCCGGCGCGGATCGATGACGATCAGCTTGGCGCCCTCCTCGCCCTGCTTGCCGCGCAGGCGCTTCTTCATGCGCGAGGCGAAGACGGGATGGCCGTCGGTTGGGTTGGCGCCAATGACCAGGATGACGTCGCTGTCCTCGACGGAATCAAAGTCCTGCGTGCCGGCCGAGGTGCCGAAGGTCGAGCGCAGGCCGTAGCCCGTCGGGGAGTGGCAGACGCGTGCGCAGGTGTCGATGTTGTTGTTGCCGAAGCCGGCGCGCACCAGCTTCTGGACGAGGTAGACTTCCTCGTTGGTGCAGCGCGAGGAGGAGATGCCGCCGACCGCGCCGCGGCCGTACTTCTCCTGAATGTCCTTGACCTTCGCCGCGGTGAAGGACAGCGCCTCCTCCCAGGAGACTTCCTTCCAGGGCTGCGAATAGTGGTCGCGGATCATCGGATTGAGAATGCGATCCTTGTGGGTCGCATATCCCAGCGCGAAGCGGCCCTTGACGCAGGAATGGCCGCGATTGGCCTTGCCGTCCTTGTAGGGCACCATGCGGACGAGTTCCTCGCCGCGCATCTCGGCCTTGAAGGAGCAGCCGACGCCGCAATAGGCGCAGGTCGTCACAACCGAATGCTCGGGCGTGCCGATCTCGATGACCGACTTCTCCTCCAGCGTCGCTGTCGGGCAGGCCTGGACGCAGGCGCCGCAGGAGACGCATTCGGACGACATGAAGTTGTCGAAGTTCGTGCCGGCCGAGATCATCGAGTCGAAGCCGCGGCCCTCGACGGTCAGCGCGAAGGTGCCCTGCACCTCGTTGCAGGCCCTGACGCAGCGCGAGCAGACGATGCATTTGGCCGGATCGAACTGGAAATAGGGGTTCGACTGGTCTTTCTCTTTGGCGAGGTGGTTCTCGCCGTCATAGCCGTAGCGCACGTCGCGCAGGCCGACGGCGCCCGCCATGTCCTGCAGCTCGCAGTCGCCGTTCGCCGCGCAGGTCAGGCAGTCGAGCGGATGGTCGGAGATGTAGAGCTCCATCACGCCCTTGCGGATGCGCTTCAGCCGCTCGTTCTGGGTGGTGACCTTCAGCCCCTCGGCAACGGGCGTCGTACAGGAAGCGGGGGTCCCGTTGCGGCCCTCGATCTCGACCACGCAGATCCGGCAGGAGCCGAACGCGTCCATCATGTCGGTGGCGCAGAGCTTGGGCACCTGGATGCCGGCCTCCATCGCGGCTCGCATCAGCGAGGTACCCTCCGGCACCGTCACCTCATGGCCGTCGATGGTGAGCGTGACGGTCTTCTCGGCCTTCGAGGCCGGGGTGCCGTAGTCGATTTCGCGAATGAGGCTCATGGGTTCCTCCCTGACGGGCATTCGGACTGAATGGCTTTGGCCGCTTGGCGACGGCGATTGCTTCTTTGGCAGGAGGCGCCGTCAGGCGTCTCCGAGATCTTTCCTGATGAGGTCCAGGATGTACTCGTCGATCGAGATATTGCGGCTGCGTGCGCGATCATCGATCCTGTAGAGCAGTTCGCTGGGCATCGAGATGCTGTAGGTGCTGTTGTCGCTGCGGCGGCTCATCTTCACCGGCTTGAATCCGGACAGATCATATTCCGAGAGATCGGCCTCATCGACGAAACGCTCCGCTTCCTCGTCGGTCGCAAATTGCGGCATCGGCTTAAGCGTCGTCCTGCTCATATGTCCGCACCTCCTTCGCATGCATGTACCGGGCGCTGATGGGCCGGGCCAGGAACCGGTCGCCACGTCGGCGAACCGTGAAGACCACGAATATAGATCGTCCCGCATCGTTCTGCCCGATCGCACGAAAGCGTGGCTCGTGCATCGAATGGGACGGGTCGTCGGCGATCAGCGGATCCGTCCTCAAGGCGTGTTCGATCTCGTTGATCGAGACGCCGTGCTTCCGGCATTTCTCGCGGTTACCAGCGTCCCACTCGATCTCGTCGAAGATCGCAGCCACTCGCCCATCCGTCGCCAGCTACTCCGCCGCTTCCTTCATCGGCTGGCCGTGAAAATCTTCCGGAAAGTGCCGGATCGCGCTCATCACCGGATAGGGGGTGAAGCCGCCCAGCGCGCAGAGCGAGCCGAACTTCATCGTGTTGCAGAGGTCCTCGACGAGGGCGATGTTCTCCGCCACGCGCTCCCCGTCGATGATCTTCTTCACCGTCTCGTAGCCGCGCACAGCGCCGACGCGGCAGGGCGTGCACTTGCCGCAGGACTCGATCGCACAGAACTCGAAGGCGAAGCGCGCCTGACCCATCATGTCGACCGTCTCGTCGAAGATGACGATGCCGGCATGGCCGATCAGCCCGTCCTTCGCCGCGAACGCCTCGTAGTCGAAGGGCGTGTCGAAAAGCGAGACCGGGAAATAGGCGCCGAGCGGTCCGCCGACCTGCACCGCGCGCACCGGGCGCCCGGTCGCCGTGCCGCCGCAGATCTCCTCGACGATCTCGCCGAGCGACAGCCCGAAGGCGGTCTCGAACAGGCCGCCATGCTTGACGTTGCCGCCGATCTGGATCGGGATCGTGCCGCGCGAGCGGCCCATGCCGAAATCCTTGTAGAAGGCCGCGCCCTTGGCGAGGATCTCCGGTGTCGAGGCGAGCGTGATGACGTTGTTGATCACCGTCGGCTTGCCGAACAGGCCCTTGTGGGCCGGCAGCGGCGGCTTGAACCGCACCTGGCCGCGCTTGCCCTCCAGGCTGTCGAGCAGCGAGGTTTCCTCGCCGCAGACATAGGCGCCCGCGCCGACGCGGATCTCCAAGTCGAAGGCCTTGCCCGAGTCGAGCACCGAGGACCCGAGGATCCCGGCTTCCTCGGCGCGGTGGATCGCCTTCTTCATCACCTCGATCGCGACCGGATATTCCGAGCGCAGATAGATGAAGCCCTTGGTCGCATCGGTCGCAAGGCCGGCGATCGCCATGCCCTCGATCAGGCAGAACGGATCGCCCTCCATGATCATGCGGTCGGCGAAGGTCCCGCTGTCGCCTTCGTCGGCATTGGCGACGATGTATTTGCGGTCCGCCTCGGTCTGAAGGACGGTGTTCCACTTGATGCCGGTCGGGAAGCCGGCGCCGCCGCGCCCGCGCAGGCCCGATTCGGTTACCTCTTTGACGGTCGCCTCGGAACCGAGTTCGATCGCCCGCCTCAGGCCATCGAGGCCGCCATGCGCCTTGTAGTCGTCGAGCGAGAGCGGATCGGTGATGCCACAACGCTTGAAGGTCAAGCGTGTCTGCTTTGCGAGAAACGGATGCTCCTCCGGCCGGCCGATGCGCTTGGCGTGCTCGCGGCCTTCGAGGAAGCCCGTATCGAGCAGCTCGGCCACCTCGCCGGGCTCGATCGGCCCGTAGGCGATGCGGCCCTCGATCGTCTCGACTTCGAGCATTGGCTCGAGCCAGGCCATGCCGCGCGAGCCGTTGCGCGTGATCGCGACGTCGAGGCCGCGCTCGTTGGCCAGCCGCTTCAACTCGTCGGCGATCTCGTTTGCGCCGCAGGCGACGGCGAAGGAATCCAGGGGAACGAAGACGCGTGTCACAGCCGGATCTCCTCGACCAGCGGCGCGATCTTGGCTTCGTTCATCCGGCCGATGATGCGCCGGTCGAGCATGGCGGAGGGGGCCGTGGCGCAAAGGCCGAGGCAGTAGACCGCCTCCAGCGTCACCTGGCCGTCGGCGGAGGTTTCCCCGAAGCCGATGCCGAGCGCGCGTTCGATCGCGTTCGCGACCTTGTCGCTGCCGGCGGCCTGGCAGGCCTCCGCCCGGCAGACCTTCAGGACATGCCGGCCCTGCGGCTCCCTGTGATAGTCATGGTAGAAGGACACGACGCCATAGACCTCGGCCCGCGACAGGTTGAGAGCCGCGGAGATCTGGCGGACCGCCTCGTCGCCGATATGGCCGTAGCGATCCTGAAACGCATTGAGGATCGGCAGGAGGGGGCCCTCCAGATCCTTCAACTCATCAATGATGCTGGCTGCTTCCTCGGCATCGAATGCCGTCCTGTAAGCCACCGTCACGCCTCCCGAAATGCCTTTTGAATGCTTCCAGAAAGCACACACCCTCAGGAGGAGAAAATCAAGGCGCGTTCGCCGTTTCGCAATAGAACATTTCTATCAAAGCTCCGTCAGAAGCCGGGCTTCTTCCCAGAAAGCGCCGACAACCGGAGGCCGCGGGTCGCGCCGGGCGGTGACGAGGCCGATGCGATAGCTGACGTCCGGCTCGGTGATCGGGATTGCCACCATGGGTTCGGCAAGGCCGAGGACCGCGGCCGAGCGAAACGGCATGATCGTCGCCGCGCCGGCCGCGCCGGCAGCGCGGGTCTGCGACAGGAGCGCGATCATCGAGTTCGACTCCATCACCGCGGTGAACCGTCGACCGCCGGCTCCCAGGTGCCGGTTGAGGATCTGGCGGTTCTGCATCGTCCCGCTGAGAAGGCAGAGCGGCACCGAAGCGACCTCCTCCCAGGTCACGCTCTCCTGATCGGAGAAGCGGCTGCCTCTGGTCGTCACCAGGCAGTAGCGCTCGGAATAGAGCGAATAGGCGTCGAGCCGGCGCAGGCGCTCGTCGTCGAGATAGGTGAGGGCCACATCGATCTCGAAATTCTCCACCCCCGCGATGATCTCGGCCGAGGTGTGCGAGGTGACCTCGAAGGTCACGTTCTCGTGACGGCTGCGGAACGGCGTCGTCAGCCGCGCCACGATGGCCAGCGCGGTGGGAATCGCGCCGATTCTGAGATGGCCGGAGAGGCCGCGGCGGACGGTATGGATCTCCTCGCGCATCGTCCTGACGTCATCGGTGATCCGCCGCGCCCAGGCAAGCACCCGCTCGCCCTCCTGCGTCATTCCCTGAAAGCGCGAGCCCCGGTTGACGAGGGTCGCGCCAAGCCGCTCCTCGAGTTGCCTGATGCCGGCGGACAAGGTCGGCTGGGTGATGCCGAGCCGCTCCGCGGCCCGGCCGAAATGCTTCTCGGCGGCGAGAACGATGAGATATTCGAGCTTGTCGAGCATCAGGTCCGCCCGTCCTTTCTGCCGCCGGCCATACCGGCCGCTCCGGTCATCGTCCGTATTGCCGCGAGATCGCGATGACCACACCCGCCGTTACCGGCGGGCTCTTCCATAACATCCGCTTGCAGCCTAGTGGTCCGCTTCCGACATTTTGTACCGTCTCGCGGGAAGCCCATTCGACCTATGCCGGCTGCGAGATGACCGCGGCGTGGCTTCGCCTGGCTTCGACCACGGCCGGACGCCCGTTTCCACACCGAAAGGACGAATGCCGATGTCCCCCGAGGGTCTCTCCCAACTCGGCCATGACAGCCGTCCGGCGGCCTCGCCGGACGAGGCCGAGCTCGAAACTGTTCCCTACACGCGCGCCGAGGGCCCGCCGGTCATCGTGCGCTTCACCTGCCCCGAATTCACCTCGCTCTGCCCGGTGACGGGCCAGCCGGACTTCGCCCATATCGTCATCGACTATGCGCCCGACGAGCGCCTCGTCGAGTCCAAGTCGCTGAAACTGTTCCTGACGAGCTTCCGCAACCACGGCGCCTTCCACGAGGACTGCACGGTCATGATCGCGCGCCGCGTCGTCCAAGCGACGAAGCCCCTCTGGCTGAGGATCGGCGGCTACTGGTATCCGCGCGGCGGCATTCCGATCGACGTCTTCTGGCAGACCGGCCCGGCCCCCGAAGGCGTCTTCCTGCCAGACCAGGGCGTGCCGCCCTATCGTGGCCGGGGGTAATCTCGACTGAAGGCCCCAGTCACGCCAACCTTCATGGACGAGCAGCCGAAAGGGAAGATCCGATGGTCGAGCCGAAGAACCAACCTTCGGACAGGGACGAAAGCCTCAGGGACCTCGACGCAGCGATCGCGAGCCGGGCCTGGGACGCAGAGCACGAGCCGGACTTCATGGCAGCTCTGCCGACCATGCTGACGCGGCAGGAGCTTCGCATGCTCGCCTTCCTGGCGCGCCATCTTCGCGGCAGCGGTCCGATTCTCGACCTCGGCTGCTTCGTCGGCGGCTCGACCCTGGCGCTGGCACACGGGGTCCTATCGTCGTCGAGGCCGGACCGCATGATCCACAGTTTCGACCTGTTCGAGCTGAACGAGGCGGTGAAGCACCGCTTTCTCTACTCCAAGGGCCTGCCGCTCTTTCCCGGCGAGGACGGGCTCGAGCTGTTCTCGATCCTGACCGCCTCGGCCGCCTCCATCGTCAGGCCGTACAAGGGCGATGTGCTGGAAACGCTGCCGGCCGGCCTTCAGGCGCTGTCGGATCCGCCAGCGCTGGTCTTCCTCGATCTCTGCAAGTCTCCCGGCCTCACCGACATGATCACTCGCACCGTCTTCCCGCGGCTGAAGCCGGGGGCGATCATCGTCCAGCAGGACTTCATCTACGAGTTCACGCCCTGGGCGACCTATCCGTTCTGGGTCCTGAAGGACCGGATCGACCTCCTCGGTCACTGCGACCATCACAGCGTCGTCTTCCGCGTCAGGGAGCCGATCCCGGCGGCGGACGCCGAGAGAGCCTGCCTCGGCTCGTCCGGTACGGCGCGCCTCATCCGCAGTCTGGAGGAGGTCGCGCAATGGCTTCCCTTCGCGACCCAGAGGAGGGTTCTCGCAGACGCCGCGCGGCTCCTCGAACGACATCCGCAGGCGCATGACGAATGGACGCTGATGACAGCGGCCAGGCGCGACCGGGGGCAACACGACCGGCTTGCGCCCTGGCGCGTGCTCATCGCCGGCGTCGGCGAGGACACGGGCCGGTAGAAGATCCCGACCGACCGACACAGGCGACGAAGGACGGACCGTTCGACAACAGGGCCCAGCCGGGGTATCGGCAGCATCGGACCACTTGGGGCGATCCCCCGATGCCCGGCCGCACGCAGGTGCCGCCTGCCGCCCCGTCCCACGCTGGAGAGAGGGCCCGTCGCGCATGCGCCTTGAAGGCGGGTTGCCTTGCCCGCATCTATGCGCCATTGGACGGCTCCCGCGCCCGAGGCCGACACGCGGGAGACGGACGGGAGATACCATGGAACTCGACACGATCGAGGACGCGATCGCCGCGATCGCAAACGGCGAACTGGTCGTGGTGGTGGACGACACCGACCGCGAGAACGAGGGCGACCTGATCATGGCCGCCGCCAAGGCGACGCCGGAGAAGATGGCCTTCATGATCCGCCATACGAGCGGCATCATCTGCGTGCCGATGACATCAGAGCGGGCCGACGCGCTGAACCTGCCGCCGATGGTCGCCAACAATCTCGACCCGATGCGCACCGCCTTCACGGTCTCGGTCGACTACAAGGTCGGCATGACCACCGGCATCGCGGCCGAGGAGCGGGCCAATACCGCGCGGGCGCTCGCCAACCACAACTGCTCGGCCGGCGACTTCCTGCGGCCGGGCCATATCTTCCCGCTGATCGCGCGCGACGGCGGGGTCCTCACGCGCTCCGGCCACACCGAGGCCGGCACCGACCTCGCAAAGCTCGCGGGACTGGAGCCCGCCGGCGTCCTCGCCGAGATCGTCAATGACGACGGGACGGTGAAGCGGCTGCCGGAGCTCATCCCCTTCGCCCGCGAGCACGGCCTCAAGATCATCTCGATCGAGGACCTGATCTCCTATCGCATCAGGCGCGAATCCTTCGTGACCTGCGTGCGCGAGGAGCCGCTGACGGTGGCGGGCCTTGCCGGGGTGATCCGCATCTACCAGACGCCCTTCGACCAGATGCAGCATGTCGTCGCGATCTTCGGCGACGTCGACGGCCGCGAGGACGTGCCGACCCGCATCCATCGCGAGCAGCCGGTCGTCGACCTCTTCGGCCGGGCGCGGGACAGCCGCACCTGGGTCGAGATTGCCGTCGAGACACTCAAGGAACACGGGCACGGCGTCCTCATGCTGCTGCGCACGCCGCAGGTCGACGACTTCGACGTCGACGCCGAGAACCACGCCGACGGCGAACGGCATCACAGCGCGCTCAAGCGGCAGAAGCGCTGGCGCGAGATCGGCGTCGGGGCGCAGATCCTCAGGGACCTCGAAATCCGCTCGATCCGGGTCATTGCCACCCATGAGCGCGCCTATGTCGGACTCACGGGCTTCGGCATCGAGGTGACCGGAACGATCCTCGTCGCCGACTGACGTCGGCATTCGGCATCTACCGATGAACAGAGGCGGGGACAGGGTGCCTGTGCGCATGCCCGTCCTGTCGCCGGCGCATGCCCGCCGACCGGCGAGCCGCCTCTTGCCTCCCACTTCCACCCGCAGCGGCGAGCGCCGGCGCGCCTGGTCGCGTGCGGCAGAGGCTACCGCCGCCCCGGATAGAGCCTTCCTTTACGACTGAAAACCCAAGCTTCCGCAGCGCAAGAAAAGACACGGGCGTTCAGGCAGACGATAGACTCGAAGATTCCGGCACAGATCCTGCCTTCATCGCCCCATTCCAGAACAGTCACTGTTTCATCTTGGCACAGATGCTATCGGCAGCCTTTGAATCGCTCCAGCGGCAGCATTAATCTGTTGATATTTGGTGAAGATCATTTCATCCTGCCCTTGCGCAACATCGAACACGGAGGCGTTTTTTCTCATGCGCAAAGTGCTGCTCACGCTGATCGCCCTCACCGGCGTCGTGTCTTTTTCGGCGACCGCCGATGCGAGATGGTACAAGAAGGATGTCGATGAACGGGGCAGCAAGTGCTACCTCGTCGAATACATCCCCTCGCTCTACAAATACAATACCCGGGGCAAGCTCGTCACCGGCGAAAGCACCACCTGGACCGGCGACATCGAAGACGGTGCCACGATCTACCATCGCCGCAACCCGTCGGTGTACATCACGACCAAGAAGCTGGTCGAGAAGGACCACTACACTCTGGTTCCCTGCTAAGCAGGCCAGGATTCGGCTGGGGGGGATCTTGGTATCTCCCCCACCCGCCTTGTTGAACGGTGGGGAGACCCCAGTCATGCTGATCGAGACCATGCTGCTCGCCTCGAGCCTTGCCATTCCATTCGGCGATAACCCCCCGGTCGAACGGTCCGCTCCGCAGAAGGACCCGCCGCGTTACGAAACCTCCTTCGAGTTTGCCGAGATCCCCGGTGGCTACGCCCTGAATGCCATCGTGGTCGACCTGACCGCCGACAGCCATACCAGCCGGCCGGTCGCCAAATGCAGGACGATCGACCTCGACTCCTTCCAGGAGGCCCTGTTCGGCACCCCGGTCCTGTGCAACGGCGTCAGCTATACGTTCGACGTGCGCAAGGGCGAGATCGTCGTGGACGCTGCCACGCCCAGGAGCCGGCCGACCATCGTCAAGCACCTCGCCCCCGGCCACGCCGTCGTCAACGGCATGACGCTGCTCATAGAAGCAAGTCGCTAGAAAGATCGAAGCTCTGGTAGCCGCCATTGTAAGGGCGGCGGTAGCGCACCTCGCCGTCGATGGTCTGCTTGGGCGCGATGCGATTGGCGGGCGGGTCCCGCCAGTCTGGCGCGCCCGGAGGAGAATTGGCCGGCCCGATGATCGGCCCGGCCATCAACGGCGCGTCCCAGATCGCCTGCGGATCGGTCGCCCCTGCGTCATGCCCGGAAGGCGCCAGCGACAGGGCGAGGTCCGGAAGGTCCGGCCGAGACATTCGATGCGGACCGATGCCGGCAAGGGCCGCGGAGGCCGGTATGGCGCCAGCGCCCGTCATATCGCCCGCAGCTGGCTCGGCGGATGAATGTTCCTCGCCATCCGGACGGTCTGCCTGCCCGTCGTCGCGGGGGGTTCCACCGTCCTGAGCAGTCACGCCACCGGGATCGACGAAGCCTTCATAGGACAGCGCCCCCAGGACGTAGGGCGGGACGTAATAGGCGGCATTGGTTCCGGTGATCGGCCGGACGGTCAGCACTGGCCCCTTCTCGCAGGCTTCGGCGGTCGGCCGGCCGCCCGGGCTCAGCGTCACATAGCACTTCGACGGCCCGCCGACACAGCCGTAGAACGCCGACAGGAGCGAGATCAGGGCCAGGCGGATACGCATCGGAGGTCTCCTCCCCCCGACCATCTCCTGACATAGTTAACGCGCGGTGAAGAGCGTCCCGCGCATGTCGCGGCAAACACAAGCCGAGTTCGCCTCCGGGTAGCGTGCTTCGCAGCCAGTGGATGACGCACAAAGGATCAGGCGGGGCGGTGGTGCGCATGGGACGAGGCCGTACTACGGGTCAACTGTGAAGGCCGAGACCCTCCACAGTTCGCCGCAGTGCCTCGATGAACAGCCTCAGCGCCGGCGACGGGTCGCCTTCGGCGCGCATGGTGAGGCCGACCGGACCCAGCGTGTCCGCCATGATGAGCGGCAGTTCGGCAAGCTTGCCCTCGGCGAGGTCGAGCGCCACGACGCCCGAGGAGATGACCCAGACGGCATCGGTCTTGCGCACGAAAGCCCGGCCGAAGGTCTCGGCCACGGTCTCGACCCGGTCGCGCCGGCGTGTCAGGCCCTGCGCGATGAAGAACTGCTCGGCGATCTGACGGATCGCCGCGTCCTTGTTGGGAAAGACCAGCGGATAGCCCGCCACCGCCCGCGGATCGCTCGTCCCGATCAGCGGATGGCCCGGCCGCACGACGAGGCTGATGCGTTCCGAATAGAGCTGGGTGAAGCTCAGGCCCGCCATGGCCTCGGGCTGGCCGAGCCGCCCGATCACGAGATCCAGCGTCCCCGCGACCAGTTCCGACAACAGAAAGCCGTTCGGACCGCTGACGATCGACAGGCCCGCTTCCGGCGCGATCCGGCCGAACTCGATCGCCGCGTCCGGCACGATCCGCGCGGCAACGCTCGGAAGCGCGCCGATCGACAGGCGCAGATCCCCCGCCGCCAGCGATTCCGAGACGCCGTCGATGCCCTGCCGCAGGGCCGCAAGGCTCGCCGTCGCATAGGACAGGAACATCTGGCCGACGGGCGTCAGCGCCGCGCCCGCCCGCCCCCGGCTCATCAGCTTGGCGCCCAGAACATCCTCGAGTTCGGCCAGCGTCTTGGAGACGGCCGGCTGCGAGACGTTCAGCATATGACCGGCGCGCCCGACGCTGCCGAGCCGGGCCACTTCGACGAAGGTCCGCAGATGGCGGATCTTGATCCGGGGATCGATATCCATAACTTCAAAAGCATATAAATGTCGCTGGAATTCATTTTACATGACTTTTGCGACATAGGATAGTCTCTTCCAGGAGGACCCCTCATGACCGATGCCACGGATCGGGCTGATCGCTACGCCATCGGCATGGCGACGCGCCGGCAGGTTCTGGGAGATGCGCATGTCGATCGCGCCCAGTCTCAGACGACCCCGTTCGACCAGGATTTCCAGACCTTCATCACCGAAGGCGCGTGGGGTTCGGTCTGGTCGCGGCCGCATTTTACGAAGCGCGAGCGTTCGATCGTGACGATTGCGCTGCTGGCTGCACTGGGGCAGGACAACGAGGTCGCCATGCATGTGCGGGCGACGCAGAATACAGGCGCCAGCCGTGAAGACGTCATCGAGGCGCTTCTCCATGTCGCCGTGTATGCCGGCGTGCCGGCCGCCAATCATGCGATCAAGATCGCCAAGAGCGTCTATGAGGAAATCGACGCCGCCAAGAATGGAGAAGCGCCATGAGCGGGGGATCGTTCTATCAGCGGGACCGGACCTGGCATCCGCCCGCGTTCACGCCGGGCTACAAGACGTCGGTCACGCGCTCGCCGCAGAAGGCGCTGATCGCGCTCGACAACACGCTCTCCGAGATGACCGGGCCGGTGTTCGGTCATGACATGATCGGCGAACTCGACAACGACCTGATCCGCAACTTTGCCAAGGACGGCGAGCCGATCGGCCAACGCATCATCGTCCACGGCCGGGTTCTCGACGAGGACGGCCGCGGCGTGCCGGGCGCGCTGGTCGAGTTCTGGCAGGCCAATGGGGGGGGGCGCTACCGGCACAAGAAGGAAACCTACCTCGCCCCGCTCGACCCGAATTTCGGCGGCTGCGGACGCACGATCACGGCCGATGACGGGTCCTACCGCTTCCGCACGATCAAGCCGGGCCCCTATCCCTGGCCGAACGGCGTCAATGACTGGCGCCCGGCGCACATCCACTTCTCGATCTTCGGCCTTGGCTTCGCCCAGCGCCTGATCACGCAGATGTATTTCGAGGGCGACCCCCTGATCTGGCAGTGCCCGATCGTCGCGACGATCCCCGACCGGGCGGCGGTGGAGCGGCTGGTCGCCCCGCTCGACATGGCAAACACGGTCCCGATGGACGCGCGGGCCTACAAGTTCGACATCGTCCTCAGGGGCCGCCGCTCGACGATGTTCGAGAACCGGATGGAGGGCAATTGATGGTCCAGTCTCTCGACCGCCTGAAGGAAAGCGCCTCGCAGACCGCCGGGCCTTACGTCCATATCGGCTGCACGCCGAATTATTGCGGCATCGAAGGCGTCTATGCCGAGGACCTCGGCAAACACATGGTCGACGCGGACACCAAGGGCGAGCGGATCCGCATCGTCGGACGCGTCTTCGACGGCGTCGGCACGCCGCTGAAGGATGCGCTCGTCGAGATCTGGCAGGCCGATGCAGACGGGCTCTATCCTTCGCCCGGCGAGACGCGCGGCAAGGCGGATCCGAACTTTTCCGGCTTCGGCCGCTCGCCCGGCGACATGGCGACGGGCGAATTCGTCTTCGAAACGATCAAGCCCGGCAAGGTGCCGTTCAAGGACGGCCGGCTGCAAGCGCCCCATGTGACCCTGTGGATCGTCGCGCGCGGCATCAATATCGGCCTGCATACGCGGATGTATTTCGGCGACGAGGCCGCCGCGAACGAGGCCGATCCGATCCTGTCGCGCATCGAGCACCGCTCGCGCGTTCCGACCCTGATCGCGGCGCGTTCGGAAGAGAACGGCGTGCCGACCTATCGCCACGACATCTCCCTTCAGGGCGAGAACGAGACGATCTTCTTCGACATCTGAGCGGCCGCTCCGGCGCCGCGCGAGCAAAGAACCACGACCCAGATCATGGCCACAGTAAAGTCTCTGCAAGAGGCGATCGCCGAGAATGTGAAGCCCGGGGACAGCGTCGCCTTCGAGGGCTTCACCCATCTCATTCCCCATGCGGCAGCGCACGAGGTCATCCGCCAGGGGATCGGCGATCTGACGCTGATCCGCATGACGCCTGATATCGTCTACGACCAGCTGATCGGCTGCGGCCTCGTGAAGAAGCTCGTCTTCTCCTATGCCGGCAATCCGGGCGTCGGGCTCCTGCGCCGGCTGCGGGACGCGGTCGAGAACTCGGTTCCCCGCCCGCTCGAGATCGAGGAGCACAGCCACGCGGCGATGGCCAACGCCTATGAGGCGGGCGCGGCGGGCCTGCCTCTCGCCGTCTTCCGCGGCTACAAGGGCGCTGGGCTGAAGGACGTCAACCCGAACATCCGGGAGGTCACCTGCCCCTTCACCGGCGAGGTGCTCGCCGCCGTGCCGGCGATCCGGCCCGATGTCGCGGTGATCCACGCGCAGAAGGCGGACAGGAAGGGCAACGTCCTGATCGAGGGCATTCTGGGCGTTCAGAAGGAGGCCGTGCTCGCGGCCAAGCGCTCGGTCGTCACGGTGGAGGAGATCGTCGACGATCTCGGCGACATCCACCCGAACCTCACCGTCCTGCCGGGTTGGACGGTGACGGCGATCGCCGCCGTGCCGGGCGGGGCGCATCCCTCCTATGCCCGCGGCTATTACGGCCGCGACAACGCCGCCTATCTCGACTGGGACAGGATCGCAGCCGACATGGACAGCTTCCGCGGCTGGATCGACGAGAACGTCATGGCGGTCGGCCCCGAGGCCTTTGCCGAGCGCGTCGCCGAGCTGAGGGGGAAGATGTGATGGCCGCGACCGACTTCACCCCCGACGAGATGATGACCATCGCCGCCGCCCGCGCGCTCTCCAACGACGACGTCTGCTTCGTCGGAATCGGCGCGCCGTCCGCCGCCTGCAATGTGGCGCGGCTGACGCATGCGCCGGACATCACGCTGATCTACGAATCCGGCACGATCGGCACGGCGCCGAGCGTCCTGCCGCTCTCGATCGGCGACGGCGAGCTCTGCGAGACCGCACTCACCACCGTCTCCGTGCCGGAGATGTTCCGCTACTGGCTGCAGGGCGGGCGGATCACCGTCGGCTTTCTCGGCGCGGCCCAGCTCGATCCCTTCGGCAACATCAACACCACCGTCATCGGCGACTACGCCCATCCCAAGACGCGGCTTCCCGGGGGCGGCGGCGCGCCGGAAATCGCCTCCTCCTGCGGCGAGGTGTTCATCACCATGAAGCAGGCGAAGCGCGGCATGGTGAAGGCGATCGACTTCTTCACCTCCTTCGGCCACGGCAAGGGCGGCACCGATCGCCAGGATCGCGGCATCACCACCAAGGGGCCGACGCTGCTCGTCACCGACCTGGCGCTCTGGCGGCCCAATCCCGAGACCAAGGAATTCGAGGTGAACGCGATCCATCCCGGCGTCACCCGGGATGAGATCGCCGACAGCTGCGGCTGGGACATTCGCTACCGGGACGATGTCGAGGAGACACCGCCTCCAACTGAGGAAGAGCTGACGACGCTGCGCGAGATAAAGGCGCGCACCGCGGAGGCACATCGGCGCAAGGGGGCCTGACGGCAGGCCGTCGCCCTGCCCAAGAGCTGGGCGGGGCAGCGTGCGGCGGCCGAACCACGGCGTGCCGGTTTTCGCACACAGGCGAAGCTATTTTCGCAGTGCAGTATTTTCCGTGTGACAGGGCGGCGGCTGGCACCTAAGAGGCTCGTTGCCGTCCCCGGCGGCGGCCGTCGCGCCGGGTCCGAGGCGACGTCCCGAAGGCCGTCCGACATGTCCTCGCCAGTCAGCACCTATTTTCGCTCTCATGCCCAGTTCGCGATATTCGTCAACGGGCTCCTCCTGATCGGTCTCGGTGCCTCCATGCTGGTGCCGGCCCTCGTCGACTTCGGCACCAACAATCGCGATGCGGAGAACTTCGTCATCTGCGCCCTCCTCGTCGGGGGCACCGGCAGCCTGTTCGCCGCCGCCTTCCGGCAGCACAGGACGGGCACGCTCGACCGCCGCACCGGCTATCTGATCACGCTCACCGCCTGGCTCTCGGTCAGCTTCTTCGGGTCGCTGCCGCTCGCGGTCTCCTCGCTGAACATCTCGATGACCGACGCCCTGTTCGAGACCGTGTCCGGCCTCACCACCACCGGGGCGACGGTGCTTTCCGGCCTCGACACGACGGCGCCCGGCCTTCTCCTCTGGCGCTCGCTCCTCCAGTGGATCGGCGGCATCGGCATCGTCGTCATGGCGCTCGCCATGCTGCCGCTTCTCCATGTCGGGGGCATGCAGCTCTTCCTGTCGGAATCCTCCGACGTCTCCGGCAAGACCTTTCCACGCGTCGGCCAGTTCGCCCGAGCGATCGGCGCGGTCTATGTCGGGCTGACGCTCGCCTGCACGGCCGGGCTGATGGTCGCCGGCATGGGGGCGTTCGACGCCGTCAACCACGCCATGGCGGCGATCGCCACCGGCGGCTTCTCGACCAAGGATGCCTCGGTCGGCTTCTACAATTCCGTCGGAATCGAAGTCGTGCTGATCGTCTTCATGACCGCCGGCGCGCTGCCGCTCGTCGTCTATGCAAGCCTCCTGATGCGCGGCCGCCGCGCGATCCTGGAGGACGGGCAGGTCTTCGGCTTCCTGAAGGTGCTCGCCGTCGCCATCGGCGCCGCGACCGTCTGGAACATCTCGCAGGGGATGGAGCCGTTCCTCGCGCTCCGGGTCTCGGCCTTCAACGTCACCTCGGTCCTCACCGATACCGGCTTTGCCACCACCGACTTCTCGACCTGGGGCAGCTTCGCCATCGGACTTTTCTTCGTCCTCTACTTCATCGGCGGCTGCGCCGGCTCGACCGCCGGGGCGATCAAGATCTTCCGCTGGCAGATCCTGTTCGTCAGCGCGCTCCGGCATCTCAAGACGACGCTCTCGCCGAGCCGAATCCTGGTCCTGCGCTACCAGCAGAAGCAGATCGACGGAGACACGATCGCCGCCGTGCGCAATTTCTTCTTCATGTATCTCATCACCTTCGTCGTCCTGTCCCTGGCGGCGATGGCGACCGGCCTCGACTTCCTGTCTTCGACCTCCGCTGTGGCGCAGGGGATGGCGAACGCCGGGCCGGGACTCGGGCCGGTCGTCGGCCCGGCGACGAATTTCGGCCATGTGCCGGAGGCCGCCAAATGGGTGGTGATGGCGGCGATGTTGCTCGGCCGGCTGGAACTGGCCACCGTCTATGTCGTGCTCCTGCCGGATTTCTGGAAGCGCTAGGAAAACGCCGTCCTCTCGACGGGAAGCGGCGTTCGTCAGGCGTCCGGAAGGGCGCGGTACTCCGGCGGGATCACGAACACCTCGTCGGCACGGCCATAGCCGCCGTCCGCAATCTCCTCGATCAGCACCATGACGTGCGGCCGCGCCGCCTCGCCGAAATATTCGACGAACATCGCGGTCGTGCGGTGGACGATCTCCTCCTTCTGGGCCTTGTTGAGCGCGCCCTGGGGCGTCTTGAAATTGGCGAAGGGCATGGTGTTTCTCCGAGTGTGAAAGGTTGGATGGGTGTGCACGATCATCTGGTCGGGCCGCCGCCGATCAGGGTCACCGGCGGCGAGACAGGGTCATCGGGAGCGAAAGGTCAGATGGCGCCGCCATTGGCTCGGATGACCTGGCCGTTCACCCAGCCGCTGTCCGGGCCGGCGAGAAAGGCGACGAGGCCGGCGATGTCCTCCGGCTCGCCGAGACGGCCGAGCGGAATGAGCCTGGTGATCGAGGCCACGAGCTCCTCGCTCTTGCCGGTCAGGAACATGTCCGTCCCGACCGGGCCCGGCGCGACGGTGTTGACGGTGATCTTCCGGGGCCCGAGTTCCTTGGCGAGGACATGGGTCATCGCCTCGACCGCCGCCTTGGTGGCGGCGTAGACGCCGTAGGTCGGCTGGTAGAAACCGACGACGCTCGAGGAAAAGCTGACGATCCGTCCGCCGTCGCGAAGCCGCCGCGCTGCCTCGCGCATGCCGCGGAAGACGCCGCCGAGATTGACGGCGACCTGCCGCTCGAAGCTTTCGTCGTCGGTCTCCGCCAGTCCGCCGAGCATCATCATCCCGGCATTGTTGACGAGGACGTCGACGCTGCCGAACGCCGCTTCCGCGGCGTCGAAGAGCGCCGGCACGCCCGCCGGATCGCCGATGTCCGCCTGTGCGGCGAGGCCGATGCCACCCGCCGCGTCGATCTCGCGGACGACCGCTTCGGCGGCTTCTTGGCCATGCGCATAGCTCACGACGACCTGGAAGCCGTCGCTGGCCAGTCTCTTGGCGATCGCGGCACCGATGCCGCGCGATGCGCCGGTGACGATGGCCGTCTTCCTGTCCGCGTCTGCCATCTCGATTGCTCCGGTTGATTTCGATGCGCCGGAGATAATCTGCTTGCCGATCGCGATAATCCGGCCAAATCCGGCACCACAATTCGGCAGGAGCGAACAATGGACCGGCTCGACACGATGCGCCTCCTGGTGCGGATCATCGACCGCGGCAGCTTCACAGCCGCCGCGAGCGATCTCGGTCTGCCGCGGTCGACGGCGACGGAGGCGCTACGCCAGCTTGAAACGCGGCTCGGCGCGCGGCTCCTGGAGCGCACCACCCGCCATGTCCGGCCGACCCTCGACGGCGAGGCCTACTACCGCCGCTGCATGGCGATCCTTGCCGATGTCGAGGAGGCCGAAGGTGCCCTGCGCGGCGCAGGACCGGCAGGGCTTCTGCGCATCGACGTCCATCCTCTCCTCGCGCAGCGCTTCCTGCTGCCGCGCCTGCCACAATTCCTGGAACGCCATCCCGGCATCGCCCTTCACATCGGAGCCGGCGACCGGCTCGTCGATCTCGTGCGCGAGGGGGTCGATTGCGTGCTGCGCGCGGGCGAGCCCACGGAGAGCGGCATGATCATGCGCCGGCTCGCCACGATCCGCGAGGTGACCGCGGCCAGCCCCGCATACCTGGCGGAGCACGGCACGCCGAAAGGGCCGGACGATCTGGAGGGCCATGCCATGATCGGCTTCGTCTCGTCCCGGACGGGCGAGCTGATGCCGCTGGAATTCACCGTCGATGCGGGCGTGCGCCGCATCGTGCTGCCGAACCCGATCACCGTCAACGGCTCGGATGTCATGGCCGAACTCGCCCGGCTCGACTTCGGACTGGTGCAGGCCCCCCACTACCGCCTTGCCGAGGATTTTCGGCGCGGAACCCTCGTCGAGGTGCTGCCGGACCATCCGCCGACGCCGACCCCGCTGTCGGCGCTCTACCCGCAGAACCGGCAGCTGTCCCCGCGCGTACGGGCGTTCCTCGACTTCGCGGCCGAGGTGTTCGCGGAGGCGGAGATCTGATCGGGAAGTCCGTTTTTCCATGCTCGGCCCTGCCTCGCATGCCGAGCATCGACTGCATCCAGTTCCCGACCACCACCACGGCTACGGCTTTGCCTTGCAGCGCCGCATAGCTGCATGCGGGCCGGTGCCAGCCTCACCCCGGCAGGACGGCGGCCGCGAAGCCGACGGTCCTTGGCTCCCTCCCCGCTTTCTGCCCCAGGCCTAAGGCAGCCGTCATGGCGCAGCTCCCGTCGGGGCGGCCACCGTAGATGGCGCCCCGAACTTACGCATGAAAAACCAGAAACGCTGCGACAGAAGCCCGCAGGAGGTGTTCTGTCGCTGCGTCTTATCCCTTCCTTAAGCCGCTGGCCCTAGGTCGAAAGGCAGGATGCCGAGTATTCTTGGCCTGCCTTATTAACAGTCTTCTTTGTCTTTCGAAGAGCATGGTGCGGTGAAACTATCGGATCTGAATATCTCGCGGCGCATCGGCCTGGCCGCTGGTGTCTCCATCGTCGGTATGTTGTGCCTCGCCGCGACCTTCGTCGGCGAACGGCAGATCCGGGCAGGCTACGAGAGCCTTGCCGAGAGCGCCGAAGCGGTCGAGCGGCTCACGACGGCGATCGAACTCGACCTGCTCGAGGAACGCCGGGCCGAGAAGGACTTCTTCCTGCGCAGTGACGAGCGCTACGTCGAGGCGCATGCCAAGACCGCCGCCGAACTGAAAGCGGATTTCGCGACACTCGACGCTCTCGTCGGGCAGGAGTCGGAGCTGGCCGGCTCGTCAGGCAACGTCGCCGCCATGGCTCGGATCTTCGACGACTATGCCCGGACCTTCGCCGAGGCCGTCGCGGCCAATCGAGCGCTCGGTCTCGACGAGAATTCCGGAGAGCAGGGAGCCCTGCGCACGTCGGTCCATTCGCTCGAGGACACGCTGGACGCGATCGGCGACCCGCGGGTCCAGGTGATGATGCTGACCATGCGGCGGCACGAGAAGGATTTCATCCTTCGTCAGGACCCCAAATATGTCGAGCGGTTGAACGCTGCGCTGGCGGACTTCCGGCAGCTGCCGATGGCGACATTCGGAACGCCCGCGGTCTATCGCTCCGCCATGGAAGACGCGGCCAATTATGGCAAGACCTTCCAGGCGTTCGCGCGGACGACGCTGGCCGAGTCGGAGCTGCGCAGGCAGCTCAGCGCCACCTTCGAGAAGATCGAGCCGATCTTCTCGACCCTGCAGAAGAGCGTCTCCGGGGCGCGCGACGCGGCGCAAGAGGCAAGCGATCGGGTTTCCGCACTCGCCCTCAACGCCATGCTCGGCGCTGCGGGCATCCTCATCCTGCTCGTCGCCGGCATCCTGTTCGTCGTCGGCCGCTCGATCACCGGCCCGCTCGGCATGACCGCCTCGGCGATGCGCCGTTTCGCCGAGGGCGACACCAGCGCCAGCCTGCCGGACGCGAACCGCAAGGACGAGATCGGCGACATGGTGCGCGCCCTCCTCGTCTTCCGAAAGGCGGAGGACGACAAGCGCCGCATGGAACTTGAGCAGGAGGAAGCCCGCCGGATCGGTGCCGAGCAGCGCCGGCAGGCCGAGATCGAGGCAACGGAAGAGGCCAAGCAGGAGTTCATCCGGCAGGTCGGCCCGACCTTCACCGCGCTTGCCGACGGCGATCTCACGATCCGCATGGATCCCGGCCGCATGCCCGGCTTCGAACAGATCTGCGGCCAGTTCAACAAGGCGATCACGGCGCTCGAAGACGTCGTCGGCTCGGTGGTATCCTCGGTCGGCTCCATCCATGTGGGCCTCGATGAGATCAACGTCGCCTCCAACGACCTCGCCCGCCGCACCGAACAACAGGCGGCAAGCCTCGAGGAGACCGTCGCGGCGCTCGGCGAAGTGACCACTGGCGTCGACGGCACGGCCAAGGGCGCCGGGCGTGCGCAGGACTCCGCCAAGCTGGCACAGAAGAACGCCGAGCGGGGCGGCGAGATCGTCGGCCAGGCGGTCGCCGCCATGGCCAGGATCGAGAAGTCCTCGGACGAGATCGGCCAGATCATTTCCGTGATCGACGAAATCGCCTTCCAGACCAACCTTCTCGCGCTCAATGCGGGCGTCGAGGCCGCGCGAGCCGGCGAGGCCGGCAAGGGTTTCGCGGTCGTCGCCCAGGAGGTTCGCGGGCTCGCCCAGCGCTCGGCCGAAGCGGCCAAGGAGATCAAGGGTCTCATCTCCGCCTCGCGCCAACAGGTGGCATCGGGCGTCGAACTCGTCACCGCGTCCGGCAAGTCGCTGGAGGAGATCGTCGCGCAGGTCTCGGACATGTCGGCGATCGTCGCCGACATCGCCAAGAGCGCCCGCGAGCAGAGCGAGAGCCTCAAGGAGGTCTCCTCGGCCGCCGATCAGATGGACAAGGTGACCCAGCAGAACGCGGCCATGGTGGAAGAGGCGACCGCCGCCGCACAGACGCTCGCCAAGGAGACCGAACAGCTTGCGGAGCTGACGGGCCAGTTCAAGACGACAGCGGCGCAGGGGAGCCGGCAGCAGCCGCAGAAGGCCGCGCAGCGACGTCCCACGACGCCGTCCAGCCCGGCACCTCAGCGTCCCGTCCGGCAGATGAAGACGACCGGAGCCGGCGGCGCCGCTCCGAAACCCGCCGCGGACGACTGGGAAGAATTCTGACAGCGGCTGAATAATGATGGCCCGCCGGACGGCGACATCCGTCCGGCGGGCCGTCCAGTCGTCCCGACATCCGGCCGGTCTCGCCGAACAGCCCGGCAGAGAGACCATCTCTTCGGGCGTTCCATGCTCTCGGTGGTCATGACCGTCCGATCCGGCCGCGCCCCGCGACCATGCAACACGGTCCCCCCGCACGGACGATTCCCGGACATCGGCGGACCGCTGGAGCAGGTGACCCGTTGCCGGCTCACCGTTTCGCCCCATCGCTCTATCTCCTCGCACGCACACCCCTCGCGAAGGAGCGCGCGATGCTGAATCTCTGGTACAAGAACGCCGTCATCTACTGCGTCGACGTCGACGCCTTCCTCGACACCGACGGCGACGGCGTCGGTGACTTCCAGGGGCTCGCCGACCGGCTCGACCATATCGAGGCGCTGGGCGCCGACTGCATCTGGCTCCTGCCCTTCTATCCGACGCCCGACCGCGACAATGGCTACGACATCACCGACTATTACGGCGTCGACCCGCGGCTCGGCACGCTCGGAAATTTCGTCGAATTTTCCAATGCGGCGAGGGATCGCGGGCTGAGGGTGATCGTCGACCTCGTCGTCAACCACACCTCGATCGATCATCCCTGGTTCCAGGCGAGCCGCGAGGGGCATCCGAAATACCGGGACTGGTACGTCTGGTCGAAGGAGAAGCCCGAAGACGCAGACAAGGGCGTGATCTTCCCGGGCGTGCAGGAATCCACCTGGACCTTCGACCGCAAGCGCGGCGAATATTACTTCCACCGCTTCTACAAGCATCAGGCCGATCTCAACATCGCCAATCCGGCGGTGCGCGAGGAGATCCAGCGGATCATGGGCTACTGGCTGCAGCTCGGCGTCTCCGGCTTCCGCATCGACGCTGTGCCCTTCATCATCGAGGACCTGAAAAAGCCGGGCGACGGCCTCACGCCCTATGACTACCTCACCGAAATGCGACAGTTCCTGTCCTGGCGCCGGGCCGAGGCGATCATGCTGGCCGAGGCGAACGTCCCGATGGACCAGGCGAACGACTATTTCGGCGACGGCGACCGGCTGAACCTCATCTTCAACTTCCCGCTCAACCAGAAGCTCTTCCTGGCGCTGGCGCGCGGCGACGGCCGGGCGGTCGGCGACTTCCTGAAGGGCCTGCCCGATATCCCGCTCGTCGGCCAGTGGGCGACCTTCCTGCGCAATCACGACGAGATCGATCTCGGCCGCCTTGCCGATGACGAGCGCCAGGAGGTCTTCGCCGCCTTCGGGCCGGAAAAGTCGATGCAGCTCTACGATCGCGGCATCCGTCGCCGGCTCGCCGCCATGCTCGGTGGCGACGAGCGGCGCATCGCCATGGCGATGAGCCTGATGCTGTCGCTGCCGGGAACGCCGGTCATCTGGTATGGCGACGAGATCGGCATGGGCGACAATCTCGACCTGCCCGAGCGCCAGGCCGTGCGCACGCCGATGCAGTGGACGCCGGGCAAGAACGGCGGGTTTTCCTCGGCAAGGCCGCAGGACTGCGTGCGCCTGCCGATCGCCGACGGGCCGTTCTCCTACGCCCATGTCCACGCGATGGGCCAGCATGTCGACCCCGCCAGCCTGTTCGCGACGACGCAGCGGCTGATCCGCGCGCGCCGCAGCTGCCCCGAGATCGGCTGGGGCCAGCCGCAGGTCGTCTCTGGCACGCCGGCGAGCGTCGTCGCGCTCCTCTACGAATGGCGCGGCGGCCGGGTGCTCACCCTGCACAATCTCGCCGACAGCCCGGTCGAGATCGATTGCAGCCATGTCGTGGGAGATGACGCGGTGCGGCCCATGCTCCAGGCTGGCATCGACATCGACCGCGCCAGCAACCATTCCCGCATCCGCCTCGCCGCTTATGGCTATGAGTGGCTGCGGCTGGAGCCGGCGGACTGACGCGAAAAGCGCACCAAACCCTGTGGATGCGGCCGGGCGCATGCGGCCGCGCGTGAGCGGCGAAGCGGCCGACTGCAGCGTCTTCCTTCCGGTGCCTGACAGCATCCGCAAGCAGCCTACTGCACATATATTGTGCATGCCTGAAAAGATGCACGTTTCCCCTTGACTGCCAACCCGGATTCCGCTCATCTTGTTGCGGTGCACTGCGTGTAACGACGGACGCGGGCAGATCTCATCGGCGATCGTCCCGGCGGCAAGTCGGCCGGACATCCCGCGATGTCTTCAGGCGAACATCCTCCGGCAGACGACGTGCGGTCTGACCTTCGGATAGGCCGCGCTAGCGACGCAGACCCCGCCGGACCGATTCTCTTTCAAGCAGACGAAGACCGGGAGGCGATCCTTCCGGAACTATCAGGGCAACGGCGTCCATCTGTCTTCCTCCACCGGGGGACGGCGATGGGCGCTTTTTTATTGGCTATCAGAAGGTAAGACGCGATGGATTACGTATCACCGCCAGACTATGTGAAGATGATGGTCGAGGCCGGCCAGCAGAAGCTGGAAATGGCCACCCGCGACGCCTTGATCCGCGCCTATATGGCCGGCGCGATCCTGGCGCTCGCCGCCGTCTTCGCGGTCACCGTCACCGTCCAGACCGGCATTCCGATCGTCGGAGCGATCCTCTTCCCCGTCGGTTTCTGCATGCTCTATCTCATGGGCTACGATCTTCTGACGGGCGTCTTCATGCTGACGCCCTTGGCGCTCATCGACAGGCGCCCGGGCGTGACGCTGCCCCGCGTCCTCAAGCACTGGGGCATCATCTTTGCGGGCAATTTCGCCGGCGCCTTCACCGTCGCGCTGATGATGGCGATCGTCTTCACCTTCGGCTTCACCACCGAGCCGGACGCCGTCGGCCAGAAGATCGCCGGCATCGGCGTCGCCCGAACGCTCGGCTACGAGGCCCATGGCGCGGCCGGCATGCTGACGCTGTTCATTCGCGGCGTGCTCTGCAACTGGATGGTTTCCACCGGCGTCGTCGGCGCGATGATGTCGAAATCGGTGCCCGGTAAGGTGATCGCCATGTGGATGCCGATCATGCTGTTCTTCGCCATGGCCTTCGAGCATTCCGTGGTGAACATGTTCCTGTTCCCCTCGGCGCTGATGCTGGGCGGCGCCTTCTCGGTCGGCGACTACTTCGTCTGGAATGAGATCCCGACGGTCATCGGCAATCTCGTCGGCGGCCTGACCTTCACCGGCCTGATGCTCTACGCGACCCACATGAAGACCGCGCCGAAGAAGTCCCTCACCGCCTCGAACGAGCCGGCGATGGCTCAGGCCGCGGCCTGAGGCGACATGATCGGCGGGCGGGAACGCGAAGGTTCGACCACCCGCGTTCCCGCGTGACCCCATTCGCCGATTGCGGGAAAGAAGCGCAATCGGATCTCCAAAGAGCGCCCGGCCGCGCAAAATCCGGCCTCGCCAAGCCGGGCCCGGACGGCCTATCTAACGGGCGACCCGCAGCGCGACCCGGACCACCGAAGGACGACACCATGGCCGATCAGAGGCTCAGCGGCATTCCGGCCCTCACCCTTACTGAGGCGAAGACGGCGGAAGACAGCCGCGGCCGCTCGCAGCGCATGGGGGAACTTGCCACCCTGCCGGTCTTCTTCGACCTCAAGGGCAAGCGCGCGGTGATGACGGGCGGCGGCGCGGGCGCGGCGTGGAAGGCCGAGCTCCTCACCGCAACCGGCGCCGCGGTCGAGCTCTACGTACCGCGCGAGGATCTCGGAGACGAGATGGCGGACTTCCTCGCCTCGGAGCCGGTTTCCGGCACGATCATCCATCACGATCGCCCCTGGGCGACGGACATATTCACCGGGGCGGCGATCGCCGTCGGCGACATCGAGAGTGAAGCCGAGGCCCAGGCCTTCGTCTGCGCCGCGCGGGCCGCAGGCGTACCGGTCAATGTGGTCGACAAGCCGGCCTATTGCGACTTCCGCTTCGGCTCGATCGTCAACCGCTCCCCGGTGGTCGTCGGCATCTCGACCGACGGCGCCGCGCCGATCCTCGGCCAGGCGATCCGCCGGCGGATCGAGACGCTGATGCCGCCGGCGCTCGCCGGCTGGGCGTCTCTCGCCTCGAAGGTGCGCGGCGAGGTGATGGACCGGCTGGCGCCCGGCCCCTTGCGCCGCGCCTTCTGGGAGCGCTTTTCCGACAGCGCCTTCACCACGCGTTCGCCCGGCGCCAACGCCGAGGAGGATGCCCGCGGCTTCGTCGCCGATCTCGCCCACTCGGCCGCGGCAGGCGGCCGCGTGACGCTGGTCGGCGCCGGGCCCGGCGAAGCCGAACTCCTGACGCTGAAGGCCGTGCGCGCACTGCAGGCGGCGGACGTCATCCTCTTCGACGATCTCGTCTCCGACGACATCCTGGAGCTCGCGCGCCGCGAGGCCAAGCGCATGCTGGTCGGCAAGCGCGCGGCGCGTGAGAGCTGCCGCCAAGAAGACATCAACGCGCTGATGGTCCGGTTCGCGAAGGCCGGCAAGCATGTTGTGCGGCTGAAGTCCGGCGACGTCTCCGTCTTCGGCCGCGCCGGCGAGGAGCTCGACGAACTCCGCCGCGAAAACATTCCCGTCGCGATCGTACCGGGCATCACCGCGGCCTCGGCCCTCGCCGCCGCCTTCGGCGTCTCCCTCACGCACCGCGACCGCGCGCAGCAGGTCCGCTTCGTCACCGGCCATTCCAAGAAGGGCGGCCTGCCCGAGGATCTCGAATGGGCGGCTCTCGCCGACGACCATGCGACGACGATCTTCTACATGGGCGGGCGCATGGCGGCGAAGATCGCCGATCGGCTGATCGCCCACGGCCTGCCGGCCGATACGCCGGTGGCCGTCGCGGCGAACCTGTCCCGCGACGACGAGACCCGCGCCGCGGGGACGCTGGAAAATCTCGGCGCCATCGTCGGACGGATCGGCGTCGACCGCCCGATCCTCATCGGCGTCGGTCGGGTTTTCACGGAGCATGCGGAAGCGGCTGAAACAGGCGCGCCGGCCGCAATTTCGGCGGCCGGATAAAACCGGCACGGCCTGCCCGGGGCACCTGATCGCGCCCAAACGAAAAACGCCGCAGCCCATCCGGACTGCGGCGTTTTGAACTTTTTCTCGATCCTGGCCTGGCTCGCCGTCCGTGCGAACCGATCGGACGCTTCATCTCCAAGCGGACGCGGCTCCAGACCCTGTAAGGGACTGAAGCCGCGTCCGGCCTGGATCGTCAGTGGATGCTGACGGTCTGCAGCTCGTTTTCGAACGCGCTCTCGAGGATGCTGCCGCGATCGTCGGACACCGCGAGCGGCGTTCCGTCAGCGGAAAACAGGGCCCAGAGGCTCAGACCCGGCTGGATCGCCTGAGCGGCGGGAAACCGCGCTCGGATCTCATCCGACGACATCTTGCGCAGATAGGCGAGATGCCCCTCGCCGATTGCGGCGAGATCGGTCTGGCTGATGGTGTTGATACTCTCACTCATATCCGTCTCCTTGGACAGGCAAACGCGAAATCCGGTCATTCCGCGACCGCGATTTCGATCCGTCTGACGACGCGCTCGGGCTCAGGCTTCGCCAGATCGATCAAAAGAAGGCCGTTCTTCAACTGCGCACCGATCACCCGCATGCCGTCGGCCAGCAGAAAGCACTTCTGAAACTGCCGCGCGGCGATCCCCCGGTGGAGATACTCCCGCTCGCCATCCTCGCTCTGCCGGCCGCGGATCATCAGTTGATTCTCCTCGGTGGTGACGTCGAGATCCTCCGGCAGGAACCCGGCGACGGCCAGCGTGATGCGGATCAGGTCGTGCGCGGCTTCCGGACCCTCCTCTTTCGAAGAGGGCTTCGAGCGGATCCGCTCGATATTATAGGGCGGATATCCGTCACCGCCCTTCGCGATCCTCTCGAGCGTCTTCTCGACGCTGTCGAAACCGAGCAGAAGCGGACTGGAGAAGGGCGTCATACGGCTCATCAGTGTCAAAAGTCCTCGGTAAAGCGACTTTCCTCGAAGCGGCCCATATTCGGCGCCGCTCCGTCCCGACAATCATATGGCGTCGCACGCCTCACGCTTCAATCCATCCCGTTTCCCGTGGTCTTCCCAATGCTCGCGCGCATTCCTTTCGATTTCAGTAAGATCGCCCGGCATGCGGGCCCGCGCCCGGCGCACAACATCGGGTCAGGATGCCGTCGTCGCGCCGGCCCTGAAGTTGAGCGCGACGCCGTTGATGCAATGCCGCTTGCCAGTCGGCGGCGGACCGTCGTTGAAGACATGGCCGAGATGGCCGCCACAGGTCGCGCAATGCACTTCGGTGCGCGGCAGGATCAGCTTGTAGTCGCTACGGGTGCCGACGGCGGTCTCGGAGACCGGCTCCCAGAAGCTCGGCCAGCCGGTGCCGGAATCGAACTTCGCCTCGGAGGAATAGACCGGCGTGTCGCAGCCGGCACAGACATAGAGGCCGGAACTCTTGTTGTTGTTGAGCGGGCTCGAGAAGGGCCGCTCGGTCGCCTCCTCGCGCAGCACCGCGAACTGTTCCGGCGTCAGCTTCTTGCGCCATTCCTCCTCGCTCAGCGAGACTGGGTAGCTCTCCTTCGCCCGGGCCGTCGCCGAGCGGAAGAACAACCCGCCGCCGATCGCGGCGGTCACGGCGGCGGCGCTCGCCGCCAGGAAATCGCGTCTCACCATAATGGTCTCCCTCCTGGGCGCTCGATGGCGCGGCATCCTGCCCCGCCAGTGGAAAGTGCGGAGCCCGCACAATCCTTATTTCGTCCGAAACGCCGCGAACCGAACGCATGATCACGAATATATGACGCGATCGCAGCGGGAATGGGACCGCCGGTCACGGCCGGAGTTCGGCGACGAGCGGCGGTCGCGACGTTCCGGGCGAGGTCCGTCCCGTGCCGCCGCTGCGGCACAGGTGTCTTCGGGATGCGCCGCGCATGCGGCGGCGCGAGGACGCCTCACTTCGGCATCAACACTTTGTCGATGACATGGACCACGCCGTTCGACTGCATGACGTCGGCCTGGGTGACGGTCGCGGCATGGCCGGACTCGTCGAAGACCTCGAGCTTGTCGCCGTTCATCTGCAGGGTCAGCGTATCGCCGGATACGGTCTGGACATTGTGCTTGCCGCCGTCGTCCTTGATCATCTGCATGGCGGCCTCGGACGTCGCCTTGGCCGGGACCACGTGATAGGTCAGGATCTTGACCAGCTGATCCTTGTTCTCCGGCTTCAGGAGGTTGTCCACCGTGCCGTCCGGCAGCGCGTCGAAGGCTTCGTTGGTCGGCGCGAACACCGTGAACGGACCGGGACCGGACAGCGTGTCGACGAGGCCGGCCGCCTTCACCGCCGCGACCAGTGTGGTGAGATTCTTCGCCTCGGACGCGTTCTCGACGATCGTCTTCTGCGGGTCCATCGGAGCGCCGCCGACCATCGGCATGTCCGAAGACATGTTCGAATTGTCCTGCGCGTAGGTCGCCGGGGCGATGGCGAGGCTGCCGGCTGCGACGAGAGCTGCGACAGCGGTGGTGCGGATCAGTGTGTGGATCATGATCTTCTCCCTGTATGATCTATCCGTGACCTCCCGACCGGGAGGATGACGAAGATACGGAGCGCCGATTCCGGCGGATGTCCTCACGCGCGATCACGCTTAAGTCATTCTTTACGATTGGCGACCGTCGCAACACCAGCCGAACGGAAGAGGCGCGACCATATGCCGGTCGGATGACTGGAATCGGTCAAGAATATCCTGCCCTTGCAGGCAATCAGTTCCACGAACGACAGTGGGGTTGGCGGGTTTGGCGCAGGCGGCCTCTCGCCGCAGCCATCCGAAATGGCTCGAAATCTGCAGGGCCCGCTCGGGCGCTGGGTCAGTCCGCGATGTTTCCGCGCATTTTCTTGATCTGCCCGCGGCCCTTCTTCGCCTTCAGGCGGCGCTCAACCGAGCCCTTGGACGGCCGCGTCTTCTTGCGCGGCGGCGGCGGTGGCTTCAGGGCCTCGCGAACGAGTTCGGCCAGGCGCTCGCGCGCGTCCTCGCGATTGCGATCCTGGCTGCGGAAGCGCGAGGCTTCGATCAGGATCTCGCCCTCCTTCGTCGCCCGCCGTCCGGCGAGGCGCAGGAGCCGGCGGGTCGCCTCGGGCGACAGCGCTTCCGAGGCAGCCGCGCGGTAGCGCAGTTGCACGGCGGACGACACCTTGTTGACGTTCTGGCCGCCGGGCCCGCCCGCCCGGATGAACTGCTCCTCGAGGTCGTTCGCGGGGAGGACGATGCGCTCGGTGATCCTCAGATCGTTGTCGTCTGCCATCGATCGGATCTCGTCCCTGTTCCCCACACCGTCCCGGGCGACCGCCAGCGCCCCGGCGAGATCATCTTCCGCCCGGCGCGCGATCGCAACGCCCTCGGAAGATAGCCCGGCCGCGCGGGTTGCAAGTTCCCAGCAATGCGAAAAGGGCCCGCGGCGTTTCCCGCGGCGGGCCCCTCCTCCTCCCGAAATGTGTTGCCGCGGCTATTCGGCCGCCATCGGCAGCGAGGGCGACGCCTTCATTACCTCGTCATCCACGGCATCGGCGAACTTCTCGAAATTCTTGCGGAACATGGCGACCAGCCTCTCGGCCTGCGCGTCGTAGGCCGCCGAATCGCTCCAGGTCGAGCGCGGGTCGAGGATCTGGCCATCGATCCCTTCGACCGCGACCGGCACCTCGAAGCCGAAATTCGGGTCGGTCCGGAATTCGGCGTCCTTCAGCGAGCCGTCGAGCGCGGCGCCGAGCAGCGTGCGCGTCACCTTGATCGGCATCCGCTTGCCGACGCCATAGGCACCCCCGGTCCAGCCGGTGTTGACCAGCCAGCAGTCGACGCCGTGCTCGGCGATCAGGTCGCGCAGGAGGTTGCCGTAGACGGTCGGGTGCCGCGGCATGAAGGGCGCGCCGAAGCAGGTGGAGAAGGTCGCCTCGGGATCGACGACGCCCTTTTCGGTGCCCGCGACCTTGGCGGTGTAGCCTGACAGGAAGTGGTACATCGCCTCCGCCGGAGTGAGTTTGGCGATCGGCGGCATCACGCCGAAGGCGTCGGCGGTCAGCATGATGATGTTCTTCGGATGGCCGGCGCGGCCGGTATCGCTGGCATTGGGGATGAAGTCCAGCGGATAGGCGGCGCGGGTGTTTTCCGTCAGCGAGCCGTCGTCGAAATCCGGCACGCGATTCTTGTCGAGAACGACGTTCTCCAGCACCGTCCCGAAGCGCCGAGTGGTGGCGAAGATCTCGGGCTCCGCCTCGGCCGAAAGCCGGATCGTCTTGGCGTAGCAGCCACCCTCGAAGTTGAAGACGCCGTCCTCGCCCCAGCCGTGCTCGTCGTCGCCGATGAGCGTGCGCCGCGGATCGGCCGACAGCGTCGTCTTGCCGGTGCCGGACAGGCCGAAGAAGACCGCTACGTCGCCGTCCGGTCCCGCGTTCGCCGAACAATGCATCGGCATGACGCCGCGCTCCGGCAGGAGCCAGTTGAGCGCCGTGAACACCGACTTCTTCATCTCGCCGGCATAGGTCGTGCCGCCGATGAGCACGATCTTGCGGGCGAGGTCGCAGCCGATCACCGTCTCCGAGCGGCAGCCATAGCGTTCCGGATCGGCCTTGAAGCTGGCGAGATCGATGATCGTCATGTCCGGCACGAAGGATTTCAGCTCCTCCTCGCTCGGCCGGATCAGGAGGTTGCGGATGAACAGCGCATGCCAGGCATATTCGGTGACGACGCGCACGCGGATCTGGTTCTTCGGGTCTGCCCCTCCGACGAGGTCCTCGACGAACAGGTCGCGCCCGCGGGCATGCTCCTTGAAGTCGCCGTACAATGTCTCGAAGTTCTCCGGAGACATCTGATTGTTGTTGTCCCACCAGACATCCGCCTCGGTGGTCTCGTCACGAACGATGTACTTGTCCTTGGGCGAGCGGCCGGTGTGCTTGCCTGTGGTGACGGTCAGCGCGCCATAGGCGGTCAGCTGGCCTTCGCCGCGACGCACGGCGGTCTCGACGAGCTCCGCCTCCTTCAGGTTCCAGCGCAGCGACGCCAGGTCCGCGAGCCCCGTCGTCTCGATCCCGCTCTGCGGATTCCTGGTCCCGATCTCGTCCATGCGTCCGTCTCCCGATCCGTGCGCGCCAGCCGCTGCTGTCACAATAGCGTTGTAGATATTGCCAAGCGGCACTGCCCGCAAGTGCAGAAGATGAATAATCTTAATGATAACAGCGTATTAATCGATTTAGACGATCTCATCACTGATCTAATCGTTTCGATGCTTGGATTCGACTGTGCAGTGCAGCGGTCGCTCGGCAGTGCAGCCGACCGCAGCCGCGCCTCGCGACGACCGACGGGAGATCGCGGCCATTTGTCCCTGCCTGCGTTCAGCTTCCGGCTGGCGGGGCGACGGGCGCGCCGGGCCATGCAGGAGCCGTCCTCTGCCGCGTTACCGAAGGCGAAGGCCGCCGTGCCCTTGCAGGGCGGGCCGAGGCCTTGTAATGGGGCGCCATCATCAGGCGAAGCCGCCTCCCGGCCCTCGCAAAGGGTCGGGTGACGCAAGGGCGGCAAGGCGCTCACGAAACAATACCGCTTTGCAAGATTCCCTTTCCGCCACAATTAGCGCAGATTGATGACGCGAAACGGTCGACCGGCCCCTCGCCCAAGTGTCGGAGTCCCCGATGCAGGATGCGCCGCCGGCCCGAGCGCCGAACGGCCGGCCGAATTCGCGACCCTGTGGCTCCGACGCAACCGTCGGCCCCTCGTCCGACGGCTGCTGGATCGGGAGGGTGAAAACTGGAGACCACCGCAATGCCGACAATTGCCCTTGTCGACGACGACAGAAACATTCTGACCTCCGTGTCCATCGCGCTCGAGAACGAGGGCTACCGCGTCGAAACCTACACCGACGGCGCCTCGGCCCTGGAAGGGCTGCAGTCGAGCCCGCCGCATCTGGCGATCTTCGACATCAAGATGCCGCGGATGGACGGCATGGAGCTCCTGCGGCGCCTGCGCCAGAAATCCGACCTGCCGGTGATCTTCCTGACCTCGAAGGACGAGGAGATCGACGAGCTCTTCGGCCTGAAGATGGGCGCCGACGACTACATCAAGAAGCCGTTCTCGCAGCGCCTCCTGGTCGAGCGTGTCCGAGCCATCCTGCGCCGCGGCGCGGCGCGCGAATCGATGGCCAAGCCCGGTGCTGTGCCGGCCCCGGAATCCTCGCTCGAGCGCGGCCAGCTGGTGATGGATCAGGAGCGCCACACCTGCACCTGGAAGGGCAAGCCGGTTACGCTGACCGTCACCGAGTTCCTGATCCTCCATGCGCTGGCGATGCGGCCAGGCGTCGTCAAGAGCCGCGACGCGCTGATGGACGCCGCCTATGACGAGCAGGTCTATGTCGACGACCGCACCATCGACAGCCACATCAAGCGGCTGCGCAAGAAGTTCAAGGCGATCGACGACGACTTCGACATGATCGAGACTCTCTACGGCGTCGGCTACAGGTTCCGGGAGATGTGACCGGCTCCGCCATGTGACGAAAAGGGCCCGAAGGACGGGCGGGTTTGGCGGCGTCCGGGACGGGCATCGATGCTGACCGCCCGATCGGCCAAACATCTTCCCCGGGGCCGCCGTCCGCCGCCCGAAAGGCAATGCCGCGAGCCATCATGGTCTCCATCTCCGATCAGCAGGAACAGACACAGAGCGAGGACGGGACAGCCCAGCGCCAGCAGCGCGAGGCGCTCCTGCGCAAGCGGCTGCGCCGGCTGCCGCTGATCCGGCGGACGCTCTATCGGGTCCGCTGGCTGCTCGGCCACTCGATCTTCTCCTCGCTGACCCGGCGCATCGTCTTCCTCAACCTCGTCGCGCTGATCGTGCTGGTTTCCGGCATCCTCTATCTCAACCAGTTCCGCGCCGGGCTGATCGACGCGCGCGTCGAGAGCCTGCTCACGCAGGGCGAGATCATCGCCGCGGCGATCGCCTCTTCGGCGACCGTCGAGACCAATTCGATCACGCTCGATCCGGAGCGCCTTCTGGAGCTGCAGGCCGGCGACACGCTGGCGCCCTCCGCCGAGGCGACCGACAGCCTCGATTTCCCGATCAATCCGGAGCGCGTGGCGCCGCTTCTGCGCCGGCTGATCTCGCCGACGCGCACCCGCGCCAGGCTCTACGATCGCGACGCCAACTTGATCCTGGATTCCCGGCATCTCTACTCGCGCGGCCAGATCCTGCGCTACGACCTGCCGCCGGTCGCCGACGAGGATCCCAGTCTCGCCGAGAAGATCATCGACTGGTTCCGCAACCTCTTCCAGGGCAACGACCTGCCGATCTACCGCGAGACGCCCGGCGGCTCCGGCACCTCCTATCCGGAGGTTATGAGCGCGCTCACCGGCGGCCCCGCGACCGTGGTGCGCGCAACGGAGAACGGTGAGCTCATCGTCTCGGTGGCGGTGCCGATCCAGCGCTTCCGCGCGGTGCTCGGCGTCCTCCTCCTGTCGACCCAGGGCGGCGACATCGACAAGATCGTGCAGGCCGAGCGCACCGCCATCGTCCGCGTCTTCGCGGTCGCCGCGCTCGTCACCATCGTCCTGTCGATCCTGCTCGCCTCGACTATCGCGACGCCGCTGCGCCGGCTCTCGGCGGCCGCGATCCGCGTGAGGCGCAGCGTCAACGATCGCGCCGCGATTCCGGATTTCGGCGGGCGCACCGACGAGATCGGCAATCTGGCCACGGCGCTGCGCGACATGACGAACTCGCTCTATGCCCGGCTCGACGCGATCGAGTCCTTCGCCGCCGACGTCAGTCACGAGCTCAAGAACCCGCTGACCTCGCTCAGGAGCGCCGTCGAGACGCTGCCGCTCGCCCGCAACGAGACCTCCAAGGCGCGCCTTCTGGAGATCATCCAGCACGACGTGCGCCGGCTCGACCGCCTGATCACCGACATCTCCGACGCCTCGCGCCTCGATGCGGAACTCGCCCGCCAGGTCGCCGCCAAGGTCGATCTCGCCGCGCTCCTGCGCTCGGTGGTCGACGGCGCCCGGGACCATACCCGCGAGGGGCGGGTGCTGACCCTCACCTTCGAGAAGCAGCCGCTGCCGGCGGGGATGAAGAACGGCTACGTGATCTCCGGTCACGATCTGAGGCTGAGCCAGGTCTTCACCAATCTGATCGAGAACGCCCGCTCCTTCGTGCCGGCCGACAACGGCACGATCCGCGTCGTGCTGCGGCGGCGCGGGCAGAGGGTCATTGTCACCGTCGAGGACAACGGGCCGGGCATCCAGGCGGAGATCATCGACCGGATCTTCGAGCGTTTCTACACCGACCGCCCGGCCGGCGAGGCCTTCGGCCAGAATTCCGGCCTCGGCCTATCGATCTCGCGGCAGATCGTCGAGGCACATGGCGGCACGATCAGGGCCGAGAACATTTCCGACGAGCGGGCGCCAAAGGGGATAGCCGGCGCACGCTTCGTAGTCTCGCTGCCGGCGGGATGAGCTCCGACACGCCGAACCGGGACGAAGACGTCACCGGCCCCGTCCTCAACGTCCACGCAAGCGCGATCGCCATCGGCGGGCTCGGCATTCTCGTGCGCGGGCCGGCGCGCAGCGGCAAGTCGGCGCTCTGCCTGTCGGCGCTCCGCCGAGGGGCCTCGCTCGACCTCCCGAGCTTCCTCGTCGCCGACGACAGGGTTCTCCTCGAGGCGGCGGACGGACAGGTCACGCTGCGAGCGCATCCCGGCCTTCGCGGAATGATCGAGATCTCCGGCGTCGGCATCCTGCGCGAGGCGACGATCCCCTCCACCTCGCTCGCGCTGGTCGCCGAACTCTGTCCCGAGGAGGAGATCGACCGCTATCCGGAAATTCGCGAGACGCTGGTGGCGGGAGCGAGCGTGCGGCTGGTCAGGCTGCCCCGACGACAGTCCGCCTTCTGCGCCGACATTCTGGTCTCGCTCGCGTTATGCCCGGACCCGCCGGGCTGACGCAAGCCGGCCACGGCAAGCGCGGCACAAGTTGGATATCCCATCATTTCACTTGCGCATCCACGGCAGGATGACAAGATGCGCGCCTCATGGACCGATGGTCCCGTCGGACCGTCGGGAACGCGGATGTGCGAGGCAGCCGGGCGGCCGGGGAGGCAGAACGATGTGCGACCAAGAGATGCGAGCTTTCTGCGCATGATCGGACTGGTGCTGGTCACCCATGGACGGCTCGCCGATGAATTCCGCCATGCGGTGGAGCACGTCGTCGGCCCGCAGGATGCGTTCGAGACGATCTCGATCGGCCCCGAGGACGACATGGAGCAGCGGCGCATCGACATCGTCGAGGCGGTCGCGCGCGCCGACCGTGGCGCGGGGGTCATCATCCTGACCGACATGTTCGGCGGCACGCCCTCCAATCTCGCAATTTCGGTCATGGACGGCAGCCGCGTCGACGTCCTTGCCGGCGTCAACCTGCCGATGCTGATCAAGCTCGCCAGCGTGCGGCAGGAAAAGCCGATGGCCGAGGCGCTGGTCGACGCGCAGGATGCGGGACGCAAATACATCAATGTCGCAAGCCGGGTCCTGAGCGGCAAATAGTCCGCACAGGCCCGCAGCAGCCGTGTGTGACCTTGGGACATGCTGCGGCCGTCCGCAGCGTGGAGAATCGAACCGAAGTGTGGCCACCGGGTTTCGGGAAAAATCCGGCGCAACAACGAAGAGACAAGCTGAAGGAGCGCTTCCGGTTCACCACCCGACGCTTCTGGGGAGGAACGAGAAACCATGTCCGGCGCCAATGGCAGCGATGCCGTTCCGCCGCGAACGCTGACGATCGTCAATCGGCGCGGGCTGCATGCCCGGGCGTCGGCACGCTTCGTGCAGACGGTCGAGGCCTTCGATGCGGAGGTGACGATCAAGCGGGACGGCATGACCGTCGGCGGTCTGTCGATCATGGGCTTGATGATGCTGGCCGCCAGCCAGGGCACCACCATCGAGGTTGCTGCCATTGGGCCGGAGGCCATGGCAGTGCTCGACGCGATCGAGGCGCTCGTCGCCAACCGCTTCGGCGAGGACGGCTGATCTTCCAGGCTGATGATGATCAGCCCACCAGATATTCTTCTTATGAGAAGTAAAATCAGGATTCTACTGTTATAGCGTGAGATCAACTCGCCGTGATCAAGCTGCGGACAAGCCTAGTGCGAGAGTGTCGATCTGCGGCGACGAGGATCATGGACCATGTTCGTGGAAACCGCGTCGCTTCGATGCGAAATTCGAAAGCGAGAAACGCGAAGGCGAACGACCGAGGATCGACATGGCGCCCCCAAACCGCGAGACCATTCCCAACGAAGCGACCTGTCCGGTTCCCCTGGAAGTTCTCGCGCTCCTCTTGCGCTCGGAAGAGCGCGTGCGGGCCGCGCTGATCAGGGAAATCCCGGCGACGGTGAGGGCACGCCTCGCCTTCTTCTGCTACAACCGCGTTCATCTGCGCCCGCTCGCCTTCCGGATCGCGCTCCTGTGCGAACTAAAGGATCTGCGCGTCTTGGCCGGCGCGAAGGGCGATCTGGTCTATCAGCAGGCGACCGAATACGGCATCTTCGAGGATGCCGAGCTTGCAAGCCCGCGCCACAAGGGGATCACCCTCGCCAAGACGGCGACCGGCTGAGGAAGCGCCCTCGTCCGAGGCGGCTCCACGGGAACCGCCTCATCCGCTACGGGCAACGGTTCGCGATGTGCTCGCAGGACGGCTAGCGGATTCCTCCAGACTACCGCCCGGCGCAAACGCGCAGGGTCGCGGGGTGGACAGGGCAGAGCCGGCATACGGGCCGGACCGTATCAGTTCTTATCTTCCGGCAGCGGCGGCAAGGGCATGGCGGTGATGCCCTCGTTCAGCAGCTCCTTCACCTCGTTTGGAGCAGCCTCCCCGTAGATCTGGCGCGCTTCGGTCTCGCCATAGTGGATCCGCCGCGCCTCCTCGGCGAATTTCGGCCCGACATAATCCGCCTTCGACCGAACCTCGCGCGCCAGCGCCTGCAGCCGGGCGAAGGCCTTGGCGAGTTCGGGATGCGGCGGCTCGGCATTGGCGAAGGAGGTGCCCGGCGGCGGCGCGGCCACCTCCGTCCCCGCCGCGGGCGCGATCTCCGCGGGCGTCGGACCGTCTCGTTTGGTGCCGGAAACAGCCGGTCGCATCAGCGCCTTGCCGACCTTGTCGGAACCGCAGACGGGGCAGGCAACGAGGCCTCGCGCGATCTGCGCCTCGAAATCCTCGTTCGAACGGAACCATCCGTCGAAATCGTGCCGGTCCGGCCGGCATCGGAGTGCAAAGCGGATCACTCGGCGGCCTCCAAGGAACCGGTGACCGAAATCGGCTCGGCGCCGGCGCCGACCGCGAAGGGCCGCGCATTCTTCAGGTTCGGGATCTTGGCGCGGGCCGCCGCCGCCTCCGCCGTGTCGATCGTCGCGAGTGCCACTCCCGGCTCGTTGCCGGCGATTTCGGCGAGGATGCGACCCCAGGGATCAACGATCAGCGAATGGCCGAAGGTCTCGCGGCCATCGTCATGGCGGCCGCCTTGCGCGGCCGCGATCATGTAGGCGCCGTTCTCGATCGCCCGGGCGCGCAGGAGGACGTGCCAGTGCGCCTCGCCGGTCTGGCGGGTGAAGGCGGCGGGCGCCGTCAGGACCTCGGCGCCGGCGATCGCTTCCTCGCGGTAGAGATGCGGAAAGCGCATGTCGTAGCAGATCGAGAAGCCGAGACGGACCTTGCCGTCCGCGAAGCCGAGATCGGCGAGCACCGCACGGTCGCCGGGCCTGTAGGTCCGCGATTCCCGCCAGCTCTCGCCATTGTCGAGATCGACGTCGAACATGTGGATCTTGTCGTAGAAGGCGACACGTTCGCCGTCCGGGCCGAACAGCAACGCCCGGTTCGCCACCCTGCCGTCATCCAGCGGGATCGCCGTCGAGCCGACATGCACGAAGATCCTGTGGCGGGCGGCAAGACGCTTGGCCGTCCCGGCAATCAGGTCTTCGGCCTCGGGAGCCAAGCGACGCATCAGCTCGGTGCGGTCGCGCTGGATCATGCCGGTCATCTCCGGCGACTGGACGTAGCTCGCTCCCTTCGCCACGGCATCTTCCACCAGCGCTTCGAAGGACGCCGCGTTGTCGCTGGGCTCGAGGCCCGAGCGCATCTGCAGGACGGCGGCGCGAATGGTGGTCATCGAAAGGCTCCGTCGGTTGGGCGGTCAGGCGGCAAGCAGGGGGTCGAGCTTGCCGACGCGATCGAGCGCGAAGAGTTCGTCGCAGCCGCCGACATGCGTCGTGCCGACGAAGATCTGCGGGAAGGTCGCGCCGCCATTCGCCCGCTGGCGCATTTCCTGGCGCAGTTCCGGCGAGGACGTGGCGTCCTTCTCGTCATAGGCGACGCCCTTCTTCTCGAGAAGCTGCTTGGCCCGCGCACAATAGCCGCAGAACTGACGGGTGTAGATGGTCACGTCCGCCATGGATCGATCCCCGAATGATTTTCCGTGAACAGGACAGGGGATATGGCCTCAGTCGGCGCCGGCCGCAACCCTCGCGAAGGTCAGGAGATCCACGTCCCTGGCGCCGGCGCGCTTCAGCGCCCGCGTCGCACTCGCGGCGGTAGCGCCGGTCGTGTAGACGTCGTCGATCAGCAGCACGCGGCGACCCTCGATCTCGAACCGCCTCTGCTCGAGGACGCGGAACGCGCCGCGCACGTTCTCCTGGCGCTGCCGGGGACCGAGGCCGACCTGCGAATCCGTCGCCTTGATGCGCTTCAGCGCCAGCGGGGCGAAGGGCACGCCGGCCTCCCGCGCGACCCAGCGACCGAGTTCGGCAGACTGGTTGAAGCGCCGGCGCCAAAGCCGCCCGGCATGCAACGGCACGGGAACCACGACATCGGCATCTGGAAGAAGCTCGGTCCCGGCCCGCCGCATCCAGCCCGCCATCAGCGGCACCAGATCGGTGCGGTCGCCGTATTTGAGCGAGGTGACGAAGCGGCCCGCGAGCCCCTGATAAAGGACTGCGGCGCGCATCCGCGCGAAGGGGGGCGGCTCGGCGATCGCCTCGGCCGAGAGGAAGCCCTTGCCGAGATCGTAGGAGAACGGCAGGCAGAGGACCTCGCAGAAGGGACGCTCGATGAAGCGCAGGCCCGACCAGCAGTCGGGGCACACCGTGCCGGCGCGGCTGATCGCCGTCTGGCATCCCGGACAGACCGGCGGAAAGAAGAAGCGTCCGATCGAGCCGGCGATCGTGGCGGTACCGCGCTTGAAGATGCGCATCGACCTTTTCCATACAGGGCGGCGCTCCCCGCTTCTGTCCACGGGGTCTGTCACCAGGCGGTCCGCTTCGCCCTTCGGCGGAGACGGACCTTCCTCCTGCCCTTGACGATATCCCAGTGGCGGGCAGCTACAAGCTCCGTGACAGTCAAAAATCGCTGTTCGCAACGTCGCTGTCCTGGAAGTTAGAGCACCGAATGCCGGCCCCCGCGGATCATATCGTTTTCGACCGATCTCTCCTCGATCGGCGGCGCCTGCGCCAATGGCGCGCCGGCCGGCTGCGTGAGGCCGATTTCCTCCTGCGGGCGGTGGCGGACGAACTCGCCGAGCGGCTGTCGCTGGTGGAGCGGCGCTTTTCGGTCGCCGTCGAACTGGGCGGCCACACGGGGACCTTCGCCGAGCGGCTGCGGGCCAGCGGCCAGGCCGACACCGTTGTGCGGATCGAGCGGCTGCCGGAGCTTCTCGCCGGCGATCCGGCCGCGATCGTCGGCGACGAGGAGGCCCTGCCGCTGGCCGAGGCGAGCGTCGATCTCGTGGTCTCGCCGCTGTCGCTGCAACTCGTCAACGACACGCCAGGCGCCCTGATCCAGATCCGCCGCGCGCTGCGGCCGGACGGGCTCTTCCTCTGCGGCTTCCTCGGCGGCGAGACGCTCCACGAACTCCGGGCGGCGCTTCTTGCCGCGGAGGCCGAGCGTGCCGGCGGCGTTTCGCCGCGGGTCGCGCCCTTCGCCGACATACGCGATGCCGGCGGGCTCCTGCAGCGTGCGGGCTTCGCCCTGCCGGTGACCGACATCGACCGGATCACCGTTCGCTACGACACCCTATTCGATCTGATGATGGATTTGAGGGCCATGGGCATGGCGAACATGCTGGTGCAGCGCTCGCGCCGGCCGGCCGCCAAGGGCCTCTTCCTGCGGGCGGCGGAACTTTACGCCGAGCGCTTCCGCGATCCGGACGGGAGGGTGCGCGCCACATTCGACATCGTCTATCTCTCCGGCTGGCGCCCGCATGACAGCCAGCAGAAGCCGCTGCGGCCCGGTAGCGGCAAGGCGAGCCTGGCGGACGCGCTGAAGGACCGCTCCGGCGACTATTGAGCGCCCGCGCGTTCGGGATCAGGCCTCAACGGCACAGCCGGTCCGATCCTTGATGGTATCAGTTCGGCGAGAAGGCTGCGCTGATCGCGGCGAAGGCGGTCGCCATCGGCTCTTCGAGCGAGCCGAGCGCCGCGACGATTGCCACACCGAGAACCATGGCGATCACCGAATATTCGATCGACGTCGTGCCGCGATCGCAGCGCAGGAATCGGATCCCGGTCGCACGCAGCCGCGACAGGAAGACTTGCTGCGAGGGGGCCGCTGTCAGCATCGGCCACCGCCGGGACCCCCGGGATAGAAGATGCAGGGCGGCGCCCCGGCCGGCTGCAAGACGCTGCGACTGACCGTGTAGCGGGTCGAAGATCCGATCGAGCCGGTCGCCATCATGTCGAGAGCCGGACGGTCGCCGGCAAGGAGATAGCCGGCACCGCGATCGACGGCCGGCGCGAGGATCAGCGCCAGGGCCAGACCCAGCATGCCGAACAGGAGCGTCGCGCGGAACAGGCCGGTCCCGATCTCGGACATCGCAACGCCATACGCCCCGGTCTCTTCGGGATGACCATCTGTGTCCAAGTCGTCCATATTGCCCCGCCCGCCACGCTTCCTGCACTGTTGCAGAAAAAGCTGAAGGAAGCGTTGCAAGGGCGCGGCCGGCTTAACCCGTCGGCAAGACATCCCGGTGACCTTCAGGAGCTCCGCCGAACCCGTTCGAGCCAATCTTCTGCTCGCGAGTGTCTTGCGAGGTGGTCCTGCACAAGGGCCTGCCCCCCTGCCGCCTTGGCGGATCTGCCCTCAGCGTCCGCCGGGGAGCAGGAGGTCGATCAGATGCGCGATCAGCGGCGCATCCGCGGGCGGCATCGGATAATCCCTGAGCGCCGATGCGCGCACCCATTTCAGCCGCTGCCCCTCGCGCGGGGTCGGGGTCCCGGAGAAGCGCCGGCAGACATAGAGCGGCATCAGGAGGTGGAAGTCGTCATAGCGGTGGCTGGCGAAGGTCAGCGGCGCGAGGCACGGCGCCTGCGTCACCACGCCGAGTTCCTCACGAAGCTCGCGGATCAGCGCATCCTCGGGCGTCTCGCCCGGCTCCAGCTTGCCGCCCGGAAACTCCCAGAGACCGGCCAGGGCCTTACCCTCCGGCCGCTCCGCGATGAGGATCCGGCCGTCGGCGTCGATCAGCGCGCAGGCGACGACGAGGAGCAGCCGCAGCTCGCCGCCGCTCATCGCATTTCGCCCGGCGGCGCGCGGTAGACGTAGCGATAGGCCTCCTTGAAGCCGAGCGCGCCATAGAGCGCCAGTCCCGCCGCATTGTCCGCCTCGACCTGCACCCAGGCGGTCTTGGCGCCCTTGTGGGCGGTGTATCGCAGTGCGGTGCGCACGAGATCCTTGCCGGTGCCCCGCCGTCTCTCCCCGTCGATGACCGCGACGTCGAGCAGTCCGGCGAGATCGTTGTCGTAGATCGCCAGCGCCACGGCGACGGCCTCTCCGGCGGCGTTCTCGCGGATGAACAGGCCGGTCGGCGGCCGGATCGACTGCAGGATCTCGGTGAGCCCGGCGCGCAGGCTGGCCGGACGATCATGCACCCTCAGGCTCGACGCGACATAGCGGGCGACGTCGCGGATCGGAATCCGGTCGACAGTCCCGGCGAGATCGAGCTCGGCGAGGGAGGCGGTCATCACCAGCGACTCGTCGAAGGCGGGCCAGCCCTCGCCATCGAGATAGGCGACGAGTTCGGGCGGGGCGAGCGGCGACTGGCGCACGATGATCGAGCGGCCGTATTCGGCGAAGGTGCGCCGGGCGCGCACGATCCGCGCCGGGATGTCCGAGTTGTCGGAGGGGTCCAGCGGATTGACGGAGTTCAGCCGCTTGCCCGGAAAGGAGCGCGTGAGGCGCACCGCCCAGGTGCCGTCGAAGGCGGTCGACGTCGCGGGCCAGGCGCGGAAGCCGGCCGCTTCGAGCCGCCGCACGACCGCCAGCTGCCGCAGCCGTTCAGCTTCGGTAATCGCCATTGATCGCGACATACTCCTTGGTGAGGTCGCAGCTGTAAACGGTCCAGCGGCCATCGCCGAGACCGAGCTCGACCCGGATCGCGATCTCCGGCCGGCGCATAGCCGCCGAGACCGCTTCCTCCGAATAGGCGGGGTCGCGCTCGCCGTCGACGGCGACGCGGATGCCGCCGAAATGGATCGCCAGACGGTCCCGGTCGGCCTCTTCACCCGCCTTGCCGACGGCCATGACGACGCGGCCCCAATTGGCGTCCTCGCCGGCGACCGCCGTCTTGACCAGAGGCGAGTTGGCGATCGAGAGCGCGATGCGCTTGGCCGCCGCGTCGCTGACCGCGCCCTCCACGGTGACCTGGATTTCCTTGCGGGCGCCCTCGCCGTCCCTCGCTACTTGCCGGGCGAGGTCGAGCAGGAGGTCGCCGAGCGCGGACCTGAAGCCGGCAAGGCGCGGATCGGCCGCGTCCTCGCTGGCCGGGCAGCCACGCTGCGCCGCCGCGCCCGTCGCGAACAGGAGCAGCGTATCGGAGGTCGAGGTGTCGCTGTCGACCGTCACCGAATTGAAGCTCGGCGCAACCGCCTCCTTCAGCATTGCCTGCAGCGCCGGCGCGGCGATCTGCGCATCGGTGGCGACGAAGGAGAGCATGGTCGCCATGTCCGGAGCGATCATGCCGGCGCCCTTGGCGATGCCGTTGAGCGTCACCGCGACGCCGTCGATCTCCACGGAGCGCGTGGCGAGCTTCGGATAGGTGTCGGTGGTCATGATCGCCTCGGCGGCCGCATGCCAGCGATCAGGGGCGGCCTCGCGCGCAAGCCCGGCGAGGAGCCCCGAGAAGCGCCCGGCATCGAGCGGCTCGCCGATGACGCCGGTGGAAGCGAGGAAGACCTCGCCGGCCGCGCTGCCGACGGCCTTGGCCGCGGCCTCGGCGGTCATTGCGGTCGCCTCGCGGCCACGCCGACCGGTGAAGGCGTTGGCATTGCCGGAATTGACGACGAGCGCCCGCGCGGTCCCGCCCTTCAGGCTCTCGCGGCAGAAGTCGACCGGCGCGGAGGGGCATTTCGACGTCGTGAAGACGCCCGCGACCGCGGCGGGCGCGTCGAACACCATCATCAGGACATCCGTCCGGCCCTTGTACTTGATGCCGGCCGCGGCCGTCGCGATCCGCAGGCCCCCGATCGGCGGAAGTGTCGCGAAGGTGGTGGGAGCCAGGGGCGATACCGGGGCGGTCATGACGGGTCCTGAAAGAGGCGGGCGGGAGCGGATCGGCCGCGCGAAGATCGCCCCCGCGCGGCCTTGCTATCGTTCGGTCTGCGCGATCAGTTGGCGGCCGGGGCGGCGGTGTCGTCGCCCGCCTTGCCGCCGGTCGCGTCCGTCATTCCCGATTCCAGGTCCTCGACCTGCTTCTTCACCGCCGGGTCGACATATTCGACGTTGAGATCCTTCCGGGCGTTCTGGACCATTTCCATGTACTTGTTGCGCATGGCGACCTGGCGGAGCTGGTCCTTCACCTGATCGAAGCTCGGCGGCTGGGCGTCGCGCTTCTCCTCGACCTTGATGACGTGCCAGCCGAACTGCGTCTCGACCGGCTCCTTGGTGTACTCGCCCGGCTTCAGCGCCAAGGCGGCCTTCTCGAAGGCCGGGACCATCTGGCCCTGGCTGAAGAAGCCGAGATCGCCGCCCTGCGGGCCGGAGGGGCCGGTCGATTCCTTCTTGGCGACTTCCTGGAAATCGGCGCCCTTGTTCAGCTCGTCGATGACCTTCTCGGCCTCTTCCTTGGTCTTGACCAGGATGTGGCGGGCGTGGACCTCCTGGCGCGGCTGCAGCGCCGCGACTTCCTTGTCGTAGAGCGCCTTGAGGTCCTTGTCGGAGATCTCGGCGACGCCGTTCTTGGCGAAATAGGCGTTGTGGAGCGCCCGGTCGCGCTCGAAGGCGATCTGCGCCGCGACGTCCGGATCCTTCTGCAGATTGGCCTTCTCGGCCTTCTGCGCCAGTGCCTTGATGTCGATCAGCGCGGACAGGACCGCGAGCTTGCGGCGCTCGTCGGGAAGGTTCTTGAACTGCGGGCCGATCTCGCTCTCGGCCGCCTTCAGCTCGCCCTCGGTGATCTTCTGCGAGCCGACCTTGGCGACGACGTCGCTATCGGCGGCGAAAGCGGCCGGAGCGGCGGCAGACAGGACAAGGGCACCGGCCACGAGGGCAAGGTGGAGCTTCTTGGACATGAAACGATCTTCCTTCCAGGGTCTTGGCCGGGGCTTGGCCCGAAATCAGACTGGGTCCGGATCCAGCTGGGCCGGAATACAGACTGGGAGCGAGCGGCTCGCATCGGAGGCCGATCCTGGCGCGCACCCTCCGCCCCTGCTGAGCCTGGCCCCCGCTCGATAGGGCGCCGTTGACATCGGTTTGGCCCCCTCTTATCTCTCGCGCCATCTGAAAGTCCAGCCGCCTTCCGCAATGATTGAAGGCTCCCGACATCGTTACGATCCACCGGGAATGCGGCCGCGGCCGGCGGGCCGGTCACGACATCGGTAGCTCACAGAATTGGAAGGACCACTCCATGGTCGGATTTGGCGGACTCGCCAGGAAGTTGCTGGGCTCGGCGAACGACAGGGTCGTCCGGCGCTACCAGGCGAGGGTGAACGCCATCGCTGCGCTGGAGGCGGATCTTTCGGGCCTCTCGGACGAGGAACTGCGCGGCAAGACGGAGGCCTTCAAGGCCGAACTCGCCGGCGGCAAAACGGTCGACGACCTTCTCGTGCCGGCCTTCGCGGTCGTCCGCGAGGCCGCCAAGCGCGCGCTCGGCATGCGCCATTTCGACGTCCAGATGATCGGCGGCATGGTGCTCAATTCCGGCGCCATCGCCGAGATGAAGACCGGCGAGGGCAAGACCCTCGTGGCGACCCTCGCCGTCTATCTCAACGCGCTCGAGGGCAAGGGCGTCCACGTCGTCACCGTCAACGACTATCTCGCCTCGCGCGACGCCGAATGGATGAGCCGCGTCTATCGCTTCCTCGGCCTGACCACCGGCGTCATCGTCCACGGTCTCAACGACGACCAGCGCCGCGCCGCCTATGCCTGCGACGTCACCTACGCGACCAACAACGAGCTCGGCTTCGACTATCTGCGCGACAACATGAAGTACGAGCGCGGCCAGATGGTGCAGCGCGGCCACCACTACGCCATCGTCGACGAGGTCGATTCGATCCTGATCGACGAGGCGCGCACCCCGCTGATCATCTCCGGCCCGCTCGACGATCGTTCGGAACTCTACAAGACCATCGACGGCTTCATCCCGCAGCTCAGTCGCGAGGACTACGAGCTCGACGAGAAGCAGCGCACGGTCACCTTCACCGAGGACGGGACCGAGAAGCTGGAGCGGATGCTCGAGGCGGCGGGCCATCTCGTCGGCACCTCGCTCTACGACATCGAGAATGTCGCGATCGTCCACCACGTCAACAACGCGCTGAAGGCCCACACGCTGTTCCAGCGCGACAAGGACTATATCGTCCGCAACGACGATGTCGTCATCATCGACGAGTTCACCGGCCGCATGATGCCGGGCCGCCGCTTCTCCGAAGGCCTGCACCAGGCGCTGGAGGCGAAGGAAGGGGTCACGGTCCAGCCGGAGAACCAGACGCTCGCCTCGATCACCTTCCAGAACTACTTCCGCATGTACAAGAAGCTGTCCGGCATGACCGGCACGGCCCAGACGGAAGCTGCCGAGTTCGGCGACATCTACGCTCTCGACGTCATCGAGATCCCGACAAACCTGCCGATCCAGCGCATCGACGAGGACGACGAGGTCTACCGCACCTTCGACGAGAAGTTCCGGGCGATCTCGAAGGAGATCCAGGAGGCGGCCGGCCGCGGCCAGCCGATCCTCGTCGGCACCACCTCGATCGAGAAGTCCGAGCTCCTGGCCGAGCGCCTGCGCAAGGACGGGCTGAAGAACTTCCAGGTGCTGAACGCCCGCTATCACGAGCAGGAGGCCTATATCGTCTCCCAGGCGGGCGTGCCGGGGGCGGTGACCATCGCGACCAACATGGCCGGCCGCGGCACCGACATCCAGCTCGGCGGCAATGCCGACATGCGCATCGAGCGCGAGCTCGCCGACATGCCTGAGGGACCGGAGCGCACGGCCAAGGAACAGGCGATCCGCGCCGACATCAAGCGGCTGAAGGAGATCGCCCTCGAAGCCGGCGGTCTCTACGTCCTGGCCACCGAGCGCCACGAATCGCGGCGCATCGACAACCAGCTGCGCGGCCGCTCCGGCCGCCAGGGCGACCCCGGACGCTCGAAGTTCTATCTCTCCCTCCAAGACGATCTGATGCGGATCTTCGGGTCCGAGCGCATGGATTCCATGCTCACCAAGCTCGGCCTGAAGGAGGACGAGGCGATCGTCCATCCCTGGATCAACAAGGCGCTGGAGAAGGCCCAGAAGAAGGTCGAGGCGCGCAACTTCGACATCCGCAAGAACCTTCTGAAATACGACGACGTGATGAACGACCAGCGTCGCGTGATCTTCGACCAGCGCATCGAGATGATGGACGCGACCGAGCTCGACGAGACGCTCGCGGACATGCGCCAGGAGACCATCGAGGCGATGGTCGCCCGGCACATCCCGGAAAAGGCCTATCCCGAGCAGTGGTCGACCGAGGAGCTGAAGGCCGAAGCGCTGGAGGTCCTGAACCTCGACCTGCCGATCCCCGCCTGGGCGGCCGAAGAAGGGATCGACGACAGCGACGTGCGCGAGCGCCTGCAGCAGGCGGCCGATGCGCTGATGGCGGAAAAGGCGGAGCGTTTCGGACCGGACGTGATGAACTATGTCCAGCGCTCGATCGTCCTGCAGACGCTCGACATGCTGTGGCGCGACCACCTCGTCAATCTCGACCATCTGCGCTCGGTGATCGGCTTCCGCGGCTATGCCCAGCGCGACCCGCTGAACGAGTACAAGTCGGAAGCCTTCGAGCTGTTCACGGCGATGCTCTCCAATCTCAGGCAGCGCACCACCCAGCAGATGATGCGGGTCGAGATCGTGCAGCCCGACGAGGAGGAGCGGCGCCTCCAGGTGCCGCCCATGCAGGCGCACCATTTCGACGCCACGAGCGGCGAGGACGAGTTCGGCAATGGGGCGGAACGGCTGACGGCGAACTTCACGCCGACTGAGGCCGACGGTCTGCGCGGTAATCCGGACGATCCGGAGAGCTGGGGCCGGGTCGGGCGCAACGAGCCCTGCCCCTGCGGCTCCGGCAAGAAGTTCAAGCACTGCCACGGCGCCTTCGTCTGACGACGTCGCCCGAACGCGAGAGAACGATGGCCGCGCGACGCTCCGAGATGAGCGTCGCGNNNGGCCAAGTCTATTTTATCACCTCACGCCGGGAAGGCATTCCAGACGCACCGGTACCGTGCTCAGAAGGCGCCGCGGTTCTCGCTGCGCAGGTCGCCGGTCACGAGACAGGCTTCGTAGAGCCCGGAGCGGGCTTTCCTGCGCCAGGGGCGCGCGGGATCGTCCGGATCGGTCCGCACCTCCGCGATGGCCATGCACGGCAGTCCGTTCGCCGGGCATTGCGCGGCCCAGGTTCCGCTCGGTCCGGCGATCCCGGACGGCACGGCGACGCTCTGCGGTGCATGGGCGGAGAGGCTGACCCACAGCCTCAGGCTTGCTGCATGACCCAGGGCTTCGGCGGCGAAGGCCGGCGCATTGCGGGGCGACCCGCCGGTGGTCGAGAACAGCACGCAGTCGACGCCGAGCCGCTCGTATTCGAGCAGCATCTCGGGAAAGTGCAGTTCCATGCCGAGGGCGCAGCCGAAGCGGGCGCCGTCGATCTCGAAGGTCACGGGGTCACGCCCCGGCGCATACATGAACGAGATTTTCGTGTTGGAGAGCATGCGCTCGTCGTAGCGCGTCACCACCTCTCCCCGATCCGAAACGACGTAGAGGCTGTTGTGCGGCCGGTGCGGCTCGCTCAGCCGATGCACGGACCCTAATACGACCCAGAGCCCGAGTTCGCCGGCGAGCGTCCGCGTCCGCTCCAATTCCTCCCGCAGGACCGTCCATTCGACCCGGGACCAGTCGCTCGGACCCACCTCGTCCGGCCCGGAAGCGGAGAGGATGCGCTTGCCCGGCGAACAGATCGCGCCTTCCGGCAGATGCAGGAGCCGCGCCCCGGCTTCGCTGGCATGCCGCATCAGGCGGCGCATCTCCGCGCCGGCAGCGCGGAGCGCCGGGACGTCGCGAGGATCCTCGAGGAGGCTCGTCTGCGCGACGGCGAGCCGCACCGACCTCACGTCCGGCTGCGCCTCGGGGCACGGCCCCGAAGCGGGCTCGGGCTGAGGGCGATGGCGGCGAACATGCCTGAGGGCGGCGGTATAGGATTCGCCGGTCTTTGCCGCGCGAAAGCGCACGCGGCGCTTCAAATTGCGATTGCGTGTCATGGCCTTGGCCTTTCCACGTCTCGGACGCGACTTCCCCGGCAAACCCGCCCGAAACGCTTCGGACCAGAGATTGCGACCCGAGACGGAAGTCCCTTTGCCTCCGTCCGAGATCGTGCCGGGGACGACCCTTGGAGGTTATGCGCAGGCCACGCGGAACGAGGATGCGAGCCGGCACGCGATTCGTCAATCAGCGGCCGGACGAGGATGTGGAGCGTCCGCTCACCGGCGGCGATGAAGATGGCACCGACCCTCTCGCCAAACGAAAGCCCCCGCGGATCTCTCCGCAGGGGCCATGGGTCTTTCTACTGCGCCGGCGCTCGGGCGGCCGGCGAGCGCCGTATCAGAAGAAGCTGGACAGGAAGGAGGCGCCGCCGTTCGACCGCTTCTCGCCACCGACATAGTTGCCGAGCCGGTCGAAGCCCTCGCGGCGGTGCTGCTCCTGGGCGTAAGCTTCCGGCGTGATCGGCTGGCCGGTGCGATAGCTGAAGGTCGAGGTCTCGGCGAGTTCGCTCGGCGACAGCGAGGAGGCGATCTCGGCTTCCTTGGCCGCGTCCGAGGCCGCCTTCTGCGCGACCTGCGGAGCGAGCGGAACCTGCGGGCACGCGCCGTTCGCCGACAGCCCGGCGACCGTCTCGGCGGTCTGGTCGAAGATGTAGCGCCTCTCGCAGACGCCGACATTCGGCGCCCGGTGCGTGGTCTCGAAATAGTCGGAGCCGGTCTTCAGCATCTTCCAGAAGGCATAGTGCTCGGAATTGCGATGCCGGGCCATGTTCTTCGGCGTCATCCGGAACGGATAGGCCTGGATCTGGAAGGCGCGCTGGCCGCCCTCGAAGGAGTCACGAGCGAGCGCGTAGATCTCCTGGACCTGCGCGTCGTCCATCGCATAGCAGCCGGAAGAGTTGCAGGAGCCGTGGATCATCAGGCTCGATCCGGTGCGCCCGTTGGCCCGGTCGTACTGGTTCGGATAGCCGATATTGATCGCCAGGTGATAGTTCGAGTTCGGGTTCAGCTGGGACGGAGTGACGGTGTAGAAGCCCTCCGGCGCCTGGCGGTCGCCCTCGCGGGTCTTCGGCCCGAGCTTCCCGGACCAGGCGCAGATCTCGTAGGTCTTCAGGAGATCGTAGGTGCCGTCGGTCTTCTGCTTCCAGATCTCGAGGTCGGATTCCTCCTTGTAGAGGCGGACCAGGATTGGCGAGTGGATTCCCATGCCCTTCGCGCTGATCGCCGCGACGAGATCGCCGGGCAGCGGCGCGTTGGCCGGCAGCAGATCATCGTACTGGCATGCGGAAACGGCAAACATGGAAGCGGCGACGATTGCCGCCGTCACGACGCGTCGGACGAACATCCCCTCAACCCCTCGCTCTTCGGCGGCTTCTACGAGCCGCCTTTCCCCTGTCCGGGACCGTCCGGTCGAGCTACCGCCGGCCCCTCGCGTCCGCCATCCGCACCGTTTCCGGCCGATCCGGTCGCGCACTTGCGATCATTGTGCCGCAGTCGTCCTTAAAAAGGTCTTACCCCCGACCTTCAAAACGACTGTTCTTTCGACCGCGCCCCTCTTCTGGACCAAGAGAATGGCATCATTCTGGCAAATGCCGGTGCGGAACGGAAGAACGTCCTGTTGCGCCGCCGCAACAAGGGTCAGAGATTGCGACCGATCGCCAGGAACTTTTCGCGGCGAGCCTGTCTGAGCTCCGGTCCGCTCAGGCCGGAAAGCTCCGAAAGGGCCGTGCGGATCGCCTCCGCGGCCGCGTCGATCGCTGCCGCCGGGGCGCGGTGGGCGCCGCCGACCGGTTCCTCGACGATCGTGTCGACGATGCCGAACCCCTTGAGATCCTGCGCCGTCATCTTCATCGCCTGGGCAACGTCGCGTGCTCTCGTGGAGTCGCGGTAGAGAATGGAAGCGCCCGCTTCCGGCGCGATCACGTTGTAGATCGCGTGTTCCATCATCAGGACCTCGTTGGCGGTGGCGATCGCGATCGCCCCCCCCGAGCCGCCCTCGCCGATCACCAGCGACACGAGCGGAACCTTGAGATTGAGACAGGCCTCGATCGAGCGCGCGATCGCCTCGGCCTGTCCCCGCTCCTCGGCGCCGATGCCCGGATAGGCGCCGGCGGTGTCGACGAGGGTCAGGACCGGGATGGCGAAGCGTTCCGCCATCTCCATGACCCGCACGGCCTTGCGATAGCCCTCGGGTCGGGCCATGCCGAAATTGTGCTTCAGCCGGGTCTGGGTGTCGCTGCCCTTCTCCTGGCCGATGATCGCTACCGACTGGCCGTCGAACCGGCCGAAGCCGGTGATCATCGCGTGGTCCTCGGCAAAATAGCGGTCGCCGGCCAGCGGCACGAAATCGGTGACGATCCGCTCGATATAGTCGAGGCAGTGCGGCCGGTCGGCGTGGCGGGCGACCTGCGTCTTCTGCCAGGGGGTCAGCTTGCGGTAGAGGTCTTCCAGCGCGTCGCGCGAGCGCTTTTCAAGCCGCTGGATCTCTTCGGTGACGTCAACCGCGTTCTCGCCCGCCTCGATCTTCTTCAGTTCGAGGATCTGGCCTTCCAGATCGGCGACCGGCTTTTCGAAATCCAGGTAGTTGTGCATGCGTCCTGCGGCCGTGGCCGTCCTGCGGGGAAGGGAGCGGAGGCGCCGACAGGCGGGCCGCGAGGCGGCTGCGACGGCGCGGGCTGATCGTCCGCATCGCCCCGCCTGCGGCGGAAATGGTTCGCGCGGAAACTGGCGATGGGCTGCCGGCTTGTCAAGCAAGCGATCGCCGTTCCTCAATCCCGGCTTGCCGGCGACAGCGGGTGGTGGTCGGTGACGAGGCGGATCAGCCGCTCCTCGAGGACGTGGGTGTAGATCTGCGTCGTCGAGATGTCGGAATGGCCGAGGAGTTCCTGCACGGCTCTGAGATCCGCCCCGTTCTTCAGGAGGTGGCTCGCAAAGGCGTGGCGCAGGACGTGCGGCGAGATCTTGGCCGCCGGGATCCCGGCCCTTGCGGCGAGCGCCTTCAGATCGCGGGCGAAGGCCTGGCGGGTCAGGTGCCCGCTGTCCGACAGCGCCGGAAACAGCCAGCGCTCATCGGCCTTCGTCCCGGCCGCGCGCATCGCCTCGGCAAAACGCTGAAGCGCATCCACCGCCGCCTCGCCGATCGGCACCATGCGTTCCTTCTCGCCCTTTCCCCTCACCACGATCGCGCGGTTCCTTGTCCTGAGGACGGCGCGCGGCAGGGCGACGAGTTCGGAGACGCGCATGCCGCTGGCATAGAGAAGTTCGACCAGCGCGGCGAGCCGCGCCGCCCGCGCAAGCGCCCCCGGCGACAGCGAGAGATCCTCGGCCTCCGCCGCCGCCCGATCGAGCAACCGGTCGACCTCTTCCTCGCTCATCACCTTGGGCAGCGGGCGCTTCTTGCGGGCGCTTTCGATCGGCCCGGTCGGATCGTCCGCGCGCAGGCCCTCTGTGTAGAGGAAGCGATAGAACTGGCGGAGCGCGGACAACCGGCGCGACCGGCTGGTCTCGGCGAAACCGCGGGCCGCGAGCTCTCCGACATAGGCCCGCACGCCGTCGGTATCGGTGCCGCCGAGCGATGTTCCGCGGCCGCCGAGAAAGGCCGAGGCGTCTTCCAGATCGCGGCGATAGGCGGCGATCGTGTTGTCCGAAGCGCCGCGCTCGACCGCCATCATCTCCAGGAAGGCTTCGACGTCGATGCCGTCACGGCCGGGTGCGATCGCTTTCGTCCGGCTCATTCGCGGAGCCTTCCCGCGGCGGCGGTCGAATCCGGCGCAAGTTGCGGCAACGGCACGTCGACCGTGACCTCGTTGCGCGTCGGCTCGACGAAGTAGACGAGCGCGGCCATGATGCCGTAGAGGATGCCGGCGAAGATGGCGAGCGTCGTCAGGAGGCGTACGAGGGTCGGCATCGGGGGGTCGGCGCACTCTCGTGTCGGGCGAAGCGTTCAAAATTCGACGTTTCGCTTCTAGTGGGAATGGCGCAGGACGCAAGCGACGCCATCGCTGGCTTCTGCGATAGCACGCCGTGCTTAAAAATCCTTGACGGACGGCGAGGCGGAGACCGGTTGCGGCCGGACGGCACGACGGAAGGGCGAATGACGAGCGAGACAGTGCCGCAACAGACGGCGACCATTCCGGATCGCCTCGCGGGGCGGCCGCTGGTGCTGATCGGGCTGATGGGGGCCGGCAAGACGACGGTCGGCCGCAAGCTCGCCGCGATGCTGGACCTGCCTTTCCGCGATTCCGATGCCGAGATCGAGGCGGCGTCGCGCATGACCATCCCCGAACTCTTCGAGGCCTATGGCGAGCCCGAGTTCCGCGCGCTCGAAGCGCGGGTGATCGGGCGGCTTGCAGCCGAGGGCCCGCAGGTGATCGCAACCGGCGGCGGCGCCTATATGCAGGAGGAAACCCGGCGGATGTTCGCCGAGACGGCTGTCACGGTCTGGCTGAAGGCCGACATCGACACGCTGCTCGAACGCGTCGCCCGCAGATCCAACCGCCCGCTTCTGAAGACCGGCGACCCGAGGGAGATCATGCAGCGCCTGATCGACATCCGTTACCCGGTCTATGCCGAGGCCGACATCACCGTCGTCACGCGCAACGTCAAGCGCGAGGTCGTGGCCGCCGACATCATCGAGGCGCTGGACCGCTTTCTCGAACCGGAGACTGCCCGATGATCCACCCCGCCGCGGGCACCTCCCCCGAACGCAGCACTCTCAGCCGCACGGTCGCCGTGGCTCTGGGAGAGCGCTCCTACGACATCCTGATCGGTCCCGGCCTCCTCGACGCAGCCGGCGAGACGATCGCGGCGCGCCTTGCCGGCGCCCGTGTCGCCGTCGTCACCGACGAAACGGTGGCGGGCCTCCATTTGGAACGGCTGCGGATCGCGCTGATGAGCGCCGGGATCGACCACTCTGAAATCGTCCTTCCGGCCGGAGAGACGACCAAGGCCTTCTCCCATCTCGAACGCGTCGTCGACGGACTGCTCGCGGCGAAGTTCGAGCGCACCGATGCGGTGGTCGCCCTCGGCGGCGGCGTCATCGGCGATCTCGCGGGCTTTGCCAGCGCCATACTCAAGCGCGGCATGCGCCTCGTCCAGGTCCCGACCACGCTCCTCGCCCAGGTCGATTCCTCCGTCGGCGGCAAGACCGGCATCAACACGCCGCGCGGCAAGAACCTCGTCGGCGCCTTCCACCAGCCGGCGCTGGTGCTCGCCGACACTGCGCTTCTCGACACGCTGCCGCCCCGGCAGTTCGCCGCCGGCTATGCCGAGGTGGTCAAATACGGGCTGATCGACCGGCCGGACTTCTTCGCCTGGCTCGACGAAAACCGCGAGGCGGTGTTCGCCGGCGGCGCGGCGCGCACTGACGCGATCTCGGTCAGTTGCGAGGCGAAGGCCGCGGTTGTCGCCGCCGACGAGCGCGAGACCGGCGCCCGTGCGCTCCTCAATCTCGGCCACACCTTCGGCCACGCGCTGGAAGCGGCCGTGCGCTACGACCCGGCCCGCCTCGTCCACGGCGAGGGCGTGGCGATCGGCATGGCGCTGGCCCACCGATTCTCGGCGCGGCTCGGTCTCTGTCCGGCCGCCGACGCCGAGCGCGCCGCCGCGCATCTCGCCGCGGCCGGCCTGCCGACGAAGATCTCCGAGATCCCGGGGCCGGCGCTCGATGCGGAGACGCTGATGACCGCGATCGCCCAGGACAAGAAGGTCCGCCGCGGGCATCTGACCTTCATCCTGACGCGCGGCATCGGCCAGGCCTTCGTGGCGAACGACGTCGATCCGGCAGTCGTCGAATCCTTCCTTGACGAGGAACTTGCGCGATGACGACGGCGCTATGGATCTATGTCGCGATCGTCTTTCTGCTGGTCGCGATCTCGGCCTTCTTCTCCGGCTCGGAGACCGCGCTGACGGCGGCCTCGCGCGCCCGGCTGATGAGCTACGAGAAGAACGGCGATGTCAGGGCCGCCATCGTGCAGCGGCTGATCGAGAAGAAGGACCGGCTGATCGGCGCGCTTCTCATCGGCAACAACCTCGTCAACATCCTCGCCTCGTCGCTGGCGACGACGGCCTTCATCGGCCTGTTCGGCGAGACCGGCGTCGTCTATGCGACCATCGCAATGACCATCCTCGTCGTCATCTTCGCCGAGGTGCTGCCGAAGTCTGCGGCGATCGCCCGGCCCGACGGCTTCGCGCTGATCGTCGCGCGCCCGGTTCGGATCGCCGTCGCCCTCTTCACCCCGCTCACCGCGGCGGTCAATTTCATCGTGCGCAAGATCCTCACCCTGTTCGGCATGAATCTCCAATCCGGCGCTTCGCTGCTCACCGCGCACGAGGAACTGCGCGGCGCGGTCGAGGTGCTGCATCGCGAGGGCTCGCTCATCAATGCCGACCGCAACCGCCTCGGCGGCCTTCTCGACCTGCATGAGCTCGAGGTCTCCGACGTCATGGTCCACCGCACCGGCATGCGGCAGGTGAACGCCGACGACGCGCCGACCGAGGTCGTCAAGCAGATCCTCGAAAGCCCCTATACGCGCCTGCCGCTCTGGAAGGGCCATTACGACAACATCGTCGGCGTCGTTCACGCCAAGGACCTTCTGCGCGCGCTGCACGAGGTCGACAACGACCCGTCGAAGGTGAACATCCTGAAGATCTGCGCCAAGCCCTGGTTCGTGCCGGAGACGACGACGCTGCAGGACCAGCTCAACGCCTTCCTGCGCAGGAAGACGCATTTCGCCATCGTGGTCGACGAATATGGCGAGGTGGAAGGGCTGATCACGCTGGAGGACATCCTGGAGGAGATCGTCGGCAACATCGCCGACGAGCACGACGTCGACATGCAGGGCGTGCGGACCGAGGCCGACGGCTCGGTCGTGGTCGACGGCCAGGTCCCGATCCGCGACCTCAACCGCGCCCTCGACTGGAACCTGCCGGACGACGAGGCGGTGACGATCGCCGGCCTCGTCATCCACGAGACCCAGACGATCCCCGAGGAGCGCCAGGCCTTCACCTTCTTCAACAAGCGCTTCACCGTCCTCAAACGGGAGAAGAACCGGATCGCGCAGCTGCGGATCCGGCCGGCAACGGTCCTGGTGCCGCCGAAGAAGCTCGGCTCGGCGCCCGCGGCGGTCGAAGCGCCGCCGTCGCTCGACGACGACGAGTTCGGCTACGAGGTGGAGGCGGAAATCCCGCGTGAGGCGATCGAGGATCCCGGCAACGCCGCGCTCCTCGGCGAAATGGCTCCCGACGACATCGGCCCGCCCCGTGAGGCGCAGGCGATAGCCGCCGCCGAGGTCAAGGCGGACTTGGAACGGGAAGACGCCGGACGCGCCGAGGGCGACCGGAACGCGGCGAAGGAGCCTTCGGAGAACGAAGGCGAGACCGAACGGAACGGAGCTGCCGAACGTTGACCGCCCGGGCCGTTCCCGGCTGCTGGATCAGCGAGCCGCGACCCGCGAAGCCGGCTGGTGGGCGACGAGCGCCGGCGACTGGGGCGGCAGCGGCACCGGGCAGCCGAGCGGCTCGGAATAGCCCTTCGGATGGATGTTCGAATTGATGTTCTTCACCATCGAGACCAGAGCCGCCGAGGAATAGTGCCGCGTCAGACGCGACGGGTCGGTCGCGCCCGCCGAGACCAGCACCGTATAGGCCTTGGTGAAGGTGATCAGCGTGATCTGGCGGTTGTCGTCCGAGGTTCCTGTCTTGGCCGCGACCTCCTGCACGAAGCGGCTGCCGAATGCGGTGCCGCCCGGCCCGGTTACCTTCGAGAGCATGGCCTGCAGCGTGTCGAAACCGGCGAGCAGCTTGGCGTCCGGGAGCAGCGGCTTCGGCGTCTGGCGGAAGACGATCGCCTGGGTCGCGCGGTCGCGGGCCTCCTCGATGATCAGCGGTCCGTTGGAGACCTTGCCGCAGCTGGCGATCGTCACATAGGCGTCGAGGAGGTCCATCAGGTCGACCGGCTCGGCGCCGAGCGCCAGCGAGCGCTCCGGTGAGCCGGCAAAGCGGAATTCAGTGTCGATCCGCTTGAGCAGGGCATTGGCACAGGCGGCGCCGTAGCGCTGCATCAGCCGCACGAAGGGCGGGTTGCGGCTGGCGATGATTGCCCGCTCGAAGCTGATCCTGCCAAGATAGCGCCGATCGCCGTTCCTGACCGGCGGGATGCCGAGCGCCGTATCGAGAACCGGTGTCGTCGCGCTCCAGCCATGCGAGACGATGGCGCAGAGCGCCTCCAGCGGCTTGACCGTGGAGCCGGGATAGATGCGGTCGCCGGGCGATGCGACCATCGCCTTGATGCCGCCGGTGCGGTTGTCGACGATCACCGCCGAGAGCCGGTCGTAGCCGGCGCGCTTGAGCCGCGGGTAATAGATGGCGATGGCCCGGTCGAGATAGAGCTGGATCTCCGAGGAATAGGTCGTCAGGACGTCGAGCGTCCTGTCGCTGTCGCCGAATTCGCGGCTCAGCCGGGCGATGGCGAGATCGCGCGCCGGCGCAAACTGGTCGCTGAGCCGCGCCGAGCCGTCGAAGGCGTGCTTTGCGAAGCGGTGCGGCAGGTTCGGATCGTCCACCGCCTTGGCCGTCAGCGTCACTGGCGCGATGCCCATCTCCGACAGGAGGCGGCGCGCCTGCGCCATGTTGCGCGGCTTGGTCGGATTGCCGGCGGTCGGGTTCTTGATGGTGACGGCAAGGCTCGCCGCCATGTCCGGCGTGAAGGCGATAGTCTGCGCGCGCTCGCGCTTGAAGGAATAGCCGAAATAATAGCGCGCGGCCGCTTCGACGCCTTTCGTGCCATGCCCCATGAAGGGCGTGTTGAAATAGAATTCCAGGAGCTGCTTCTTGTCGAAATGCCACTCCAGCCAGAGCGCGATGGCAAGCTCGTCAAACTTCCTGAAGATGTCGTGGCGATCGCCGACATAGAGCTGCTTGGCGAGCTGCTGGGTGATGGTGGAGCCGCCGCGCGGATCCTCGCCGAACTGGCTCGCCACCGCCTTGCCGAGGGCGATCGGGTTGAAGCCGAGATGGTAGAAGAACCAGGAATCCTCGCTGGCGAGGATGGCGTCGCGCATCACCTCCGGCACGTCGTCATAGTCGACATACATCATCTCCTCGGTCGGCGCGTTCCAGGGCGCGGCCTCATGCTCCGGCAGATGGACGACGAGCTTGTTGGAGTGGACGCGCTGGATCGTCAGCGCGACCGAGGCACCGTACTGGCGGGCGACGAGATCGACCCAGCTGTGGATGAGTGCGAGTCCGCAGGCGAACAGGAGAAGGAGGAAGACGATCGCGAGGGCGAAGCCGGATCTTCGTCTGCGGCGCGGCGCCTCGCTCATCGACCATCCCCATCGTCAACCGAAAATTAACCATGTCGATATGGGCGTACCGGAATCGCCGCGCAACGTTCTCGAACGATGCGACCGCTCTCTCGGACTTGCGCCGCTCCCGTCATCCGCGCGCATGCCGACATTCGAGGGAATGGAAAGCGCAGAGGCGGATCTGCGTCGGGGCGCTGCGGAGGATCACGGCGGGAGAGGCCCTTCCGCAAGGGCGGGCGACCAGCCCGTCCCCCGACCGCGCAAGGTCAGGCGGCCGGCAGAGCTTCGCGAAGGTCAGGCCGCTCGCCGAGGCGCGAGCGCGCCTTGCGGACCGCCTCGTCGACGCTTGCACAAAACCGTGATTCGCCGCCGGCATGGTCCTGCAGAGCGAGGATTCGCCGGGTCGCCTCGCCCGCCCCCGCGAAGAGGACGCTGGCGCCGCGGCGCTCCGCCTTCTTGACGAAGCCGGCGATCGTCGCCCCGGCGGAACTGTCGATGAAGGGGACGTCGGAGAAGTCGAGAATGGTGACCTTCGGCCGCTCCGCGATGCGGTCGAGCACGGTGCCGACGCTGGCGGCTGCGCCGAAGAAGAAGGCGCCGGAGATGCGGCACACGAAGATGTCGTGATCCTCGACCAGCCTCTCCGGATAGGGCTCAGCGCCACGATCGCTGTCGGCGCGGTCGGCTTCGGCGATCGCCGCGGCGCGGCTTTCCACGGTGACGGCATTGGCCATGCGGTGCAGGAAGAGCAGCGCGCCGAGCGCGAAGCCGACGAGGATGCCCTCCGTCAGGTCTCGGAAGACGACCAGGAGGAAGGTCGCCGAGACCACCAGCGCGTCGCCGCGCGAGGCGCGCAGGAGTCCTGCGAATTCGGCCTTTTCCGCCATGTTCCAGGCGACGAAGAGGAGGACGGCCGCGAGCGCGGCGAGCGGGATGTAGCTGGCGAGCGGGGCGGCGACGAGGACGAAGAGGAGCAGGAAACCCGAATGCAGCATGCCGGATATCGGGCTCCTGGCGCCCGAGCGCACATTCGTCGCCGTGCGGGCAATCGTCCCGGTCACGCAGATGCCGCCGAACAGCGAGGCGGCGACATTGGCCACGCCCTGCGCCACGAGCTCGCAGTTCGAGCGATGCCGGCGCCCGCTCATGGAATCGGCGACGACCGCCGACAGCAGGCTCTCGATCGAGCCGAGCAGCGCGAAGGAGACGGCGGCGGGAAGCGCAGCAAAGATCCTTGCCGGCGACAGGTCCGGCAGATGCGGCGCCGGCAAGGAGGACGGGATGCCGCCGAACCGGCTGCCGATCGTGGCGATGTCGAGCCCGCCCGCGACCGCCGCCAGTGAACCGGCGGCGACGGCGATCAGCAGCACCGGCCAGTGCGGGCGGTACCGGCGCACGGCGAGGATCACCGCCAGGGTCAAAAGAGCGACCGCGACCGTCGGCGCGTCGAGCGTTTCGGCGGCGGCGGCGAGTGCGGCGAGCTTGTCGATCAGCGGCCCGGGCTCGGCGCCGGGAAGGGTGAGGCCGAAGAACTCCCGAAGCTGGGTCGAGGCGATGATCACGGCGATGCCGGCCGTGAAGCCGACCGTGACCGGATAGGGAATGTATTTGACGAAGGTGCCGAGCCTGAGGATCCCGATCGCCGCCAGGATGAGGCCGGACAGGAAGGTCGCGAGGATCAGGCCCTCGACCCCTTGCGCGGCGGCCGTCGCGGAAACGAGCAGGATGAAGGCGCCGGCCGGCCCACCGATCTGGAACCGGCTGCCGCCGAGAAGCGAGACGAAGAAGCCGCCGACGATCGCGGTGACGAGGCCCCGATCCGGCGAGACGCCCGACGCGATCGCGATCGCCATGGACAGCGGCAGGGCCACGATCGCCACGGTCAGGCCGGAGACGAGATCCGCCCTGAAGGCGGCGCGGTCGTAGCCCTCGCGCAGCACGGTGACGAGCTTTGGGGTGAACATGTCGCCGAAGCTGACGGTCCGCAGCGATCCCATCTCAGACCGCATCCTTTCCACGCCGGCGCGACTGTCCGGCCCGTGCCTGGAAGGCGGCCGTCGCCCGCCGCCTACTTTCCCCCGACGGGACCCGCAGGCCCGACCGGCTCCCGCAATCTGACGCCGCGCCCCGTCGCGTGGCTCGGCGCATTGTCGGCGATCAACTCTATCCCGGCCGCGTTCAGCGCCGACACCACCTTTTCCAGCGTGTCGACGACGCCGCGGACCGTTCCTTCGCTGGCCTCCATCCGCTGGATGGTGGGAAGCGAAACGCCGGCCAGCGCCGCCAGGGCGCGTTGGTCGATCCCGAGCAGCGCCCGTGCGGCGCGCATCTGCGCGGCAGTGATCACACGGGCTCCTGTCTCATCGGTGGATAGGGATGTATCATATGGCCCTTATGATGTCTAGAACATCAACAATGAGGTTATATCCGCAATAACCGACGGAGCGACTGCGGGATGCAAGGCGGCCCGCCTCAGGCCCAGCGCACCGCCTCGCCCGGCGCCGCCGCCTCGATCGCCAGTGCATGCACGCCGGCGGAGAGCTCGTCCTTGAGCGCCGCGTTGATCGCACGGTGACGGGCGACGCGGGACTGGCCGGCGAAGGTGCCGCTGATCAGCCGCACGCGGAAATGCGTTTCGCCCGATCCGTCGAAGGCGGCATGATGATCGCTGCCCCCGGGATCGCCGGCGTGGTGGTGGCCGGCATGCATGTGACTCTCGTCGATCACGACCAGCCGTTCGGGCTGGAAAGCCTCGGTGAGCTTCTTCTCGATCGTCGCCTTGGTGCTCATGATATCGCCTCCGTGATGCGGTTCGCGGCCCGGTGCGTGCCGAAGCTTGCGCGAGGCCGCCGAACCCCCTTGAATTTCGGGCTTTTTCCGGTCTGTCAATTCTTGTTCGTCACGCGTGTGGGCACCATAATCCGCAGCGATGAAGCTCGACTCCAAATATTTCGACGCGATCCGCGTCAAAGGCAAACGCAAGGCGGAGCCTGCGCGCGCCCCCGAATGCGCCTGGGAAGGATGCAACGAGGCCGGCGTGTACAAGGCGCCGATGGGCCGCGACCACGAGGGCCAGTACCTCAATTTCTGCGTCGACCACGTTCGCCAGTACAACAAGTCGTACAACTACTTCTCCGGGCTGAACGACGAGGCGATCCAGCGCTATCTGAAGGATTCGCTCACCGGCAACCGGCCGACCTGGACGATGGGCCACAGCGGCGCCAAACCGTCGAGCGCCCGCGCGCGCACGGCCCGCAATTTCAAGGGCGGCGCGCGCGATCCGTTCAACCTCTTCGGCGAGGACGGGGCGCCGCGACCGGCTCCGCGGCGGCGCAAGGTGCGCCCGCTCGAGGAGAAAGCGTTCGAAACGATGGGTCTTGCCGCGGAATCGTCTGGCGAAGATATCCGGCGGCGCTATAAGGAACTCGTCAAGCAGCTGCATCCGGACGCCAATGGCGGCGAACGGTCGACGGAGGACCGGCTGCGGGACGTCATTCAGGCCTACAAGCTTTTGAAGCAGTCGGGTTTTTGCTAAGCCCATCGAGCGAGCGCCCCGCCACTCGATAAAATCCGGTCTTCAGGGCGCGGCCGACTTCATTCTCCCGAGGGCAGACAGGTTCGCGTCCCACGGGATGACAGCGACATGTGCCGGTCGGGCGCCGCGGCGCCGGCCCTTGGAGGTATGATGAGTACTGCGGAACAGGAAGTGGCAGCCCTTCCGGACGCCACGATCTCCGTCCGCGAGACCTTCGGTTTCGACAGCGATCTGACCGTGCCGGCGTTCTCGGAGGCAAACGAGCACGTGCCGGAGATCGATCCGGACTATCTGTTCGATCGTCCGACGACGCTGGCGATCCTCGCGGGCTTTGCGAAGAACCGGCGGGTGATGGTCTCCGGCTATCACGGGACGGGCAAGTCGACGCATATCGAGCAGGTTGCGGCGCGGCTCAACTGGCCCTGCGTGCGCGTCAACCTCGACAGCCATGTCAGCCGCATCGATCTCGTCGGCAAGGACGCGATCACCGTGCGCGACGGCATGCAGGTCACCGAGTTCCGCGACGGCATCCTACCCTGGGCCTATCAGCACAATGTCGCGCTGGTCTTCGACGAATACGATGCCGGTCGCCCGGACGTGATGTTCGTGATCCAGCGGGTGCTGGAATCCTCCGGCCGGCTGACGCTGCTCGACCAGAGCCGCGTCGTCAGGCCGCACCCGGCCTTCCGCCTGTTCGCGACCGCCAACACCGTCGGCCTCGGCGACACGACCGGCCTATATCACGGCACCCAGCAGATCAACCAGGCGCAGATGGACCGCTGGTCGATCGTCACGGTGCTGAACTACCTGCCGCACGACAACGAGGTGGGCATCGTCGCCGCCAAGGCGAAGAGCTTCGCGACGCCCGAGGGCCGCAAGACCATCTCGCAGATGGTGCGCGTCGCCGATCTCACCCGCTCGGCCTTCGTCAATGGCGATCTGTCGACCGTGATGAGCCCGCGCACGGTGATCACCTGGGCGGAGAACGCCGAGATCTTCGGCGAGATAGGCTTCGCCTTCCGCCTGACCTTCCTCAACAAGTGCGACGAGCTGGAGCGGCCGCTGGTCGCCGAGTTCTACCAGCGCGCGTTTGGCGAGGAACTGCCGGATTCGAGCGCGAATCTGGTGCTGGACTGAGGGCCGTGTCGGTCGGCTGATGGGCAAGACTCTCGACAGGATGCGTGCCAACCCGAGGGCGGATTGGCAGATCGAAGATGTAGAGAGAGTATGCCGAGAGGCGGCTTGGTCTGCCTGAAACCGAGCCGGGGATCGCACTACAAGATCGGTGACCCGGCCGGAGGTCGCCGCTATACGATTCCGGCCCGGAGGCCTATAAAGGCGACGTATATTCAGGAGTTCCTGAAGTTCTTGGAGGAGATCGGCAGGGCATGACCTCCGACCCGACGTTGAAAACTGCCGACGGTCGGCCATTTGACCCTGCGGCCTACGAAGTGCACCTGCGCCCGCTCACTGAAGACGAGGGCGGCGGCTGGCTCGCGACAATTCCGGACCTGCCAGGCTGCATGGGCGACGGCGAGACCGAAGCCGAGGCGATCATCGATGTCCGGCAAGCCGCGCTCGAATGGGCCGATGCCGCCGTGGCGGATGGTGAACACCTCCCCGCCCCTTCCTATCTCGCTCTCGACGCGGCAGAGTAAGTCTCGGCGCCCTCACCGATAGAGCTTCGCCAGCGCCGTCATGTTCTCCGCTCCCAGCCCCTCCGCCATCGCCCGCTCGAAGGTCTCATGCACGTGCTGCACCAGCGGCGCCTTGTCGGCGCCCGCCAGCGCCAGGGCATAGCGGAAGTCCTTGTCGATCAGCTCGACCGGGAATTTCGGGTCGAAGTCGCCCGACATCATCGAATTCGTCAGATAGCCGAAGTTGGGCGCCCACACCGCCGTCTTCGCGATCGCATCGACGGCCGCCTTCGTGTCCACCGGCGCGCGATCGAGCATCCCGATCACCTCGGCCCAGGCCGCGACGTTGACGCCGAGGATGGCGTTGGTCGCAAGCTTCACCGTCGCGCCGTCGCCCCATGCGCCGACCCGCGTAAACGTCTTGCCGAGCGGCTGCAGGACGGGCTCGGCCCGATCCAGCGCGTCCGCCTCGCCGGCGAGGAAGAAGACGAGGCCGGCATTCTCGGCCTGCGGCAGCGTGCCGGAGACCGGCGCCTCGACGAGGTCGACGCCCTTCTCCGCCATCTTCGGCCCGAGTTCGCGCACCCATTGTGGCTGCAGCGTCGAGATTTCCACCGCCGTCTTGCCGCGCGCCATGCCGGCGAGGGCACCGGTCTCCGCGTCCAGCCAGACCGCGCGCGAGGCCTCGTCGTCGGCGACCATGGCGAGGACGACGTCCGTCATCTCCCCGGCCTCGCGCGGCGAGGACGCGGCCTTGGCGCCGGCCTCGACGAAGGGTTTCGTCTTCTCCTCGCTGCGGTTCCAGACGACAAGATCGGCGCCGGAGTCGAGGAGGTTCTTCGCCAGGCGCGATCCCATCGCGCCGAGGCCGAGAAATGCGATTTTAGACATGGTGTTCTTCCGACAGTTTGGGTCCGCAAGGATCGAGAGCGGGTCATCGTCGCCCGCGACCCTCGGCCGTTGATCGCCTAACTCAGGTCGGACGCCGCGGTTTCAAGGGCGGCCGCTCGCGCCTGCCGGCGCAGCCGCCGCCCATGCGGTTCCGCGCCGCGCGCCCGCCCCCGTCAATTTGCCGCCTCCGGCCCGTCCTCCCTTGCCGCAGGGCCCGCCCGAGGCCTATTTGTCGGGTCATGAGCAAGATCGGCGACAACAAACGTCCCCCCCAGCCCAAGGCCACCGACCGCGAGCCCTTCCGGCGCGCGGTGGCGGGCGCCCTCAGAGCGATCGCGGGCGAGCCGGAGATGGAGGTCACCTTCTCCTCCGAACGCCCCGGCCTTGCCGGCAACCGCGCCCGCCTGCCCGAGCTGCCAAAGCGCGCGACGAAGACCGACGTCAGCGTCACGCGCGGCCTCGCCGACGCGATGGCGCTGAGGAAGGCGCGGCACGACAGCCGGCTTCATGCCCATCTGTCGCCGGAGGGGCGCGGCGCGCGGGCGGTCTACGACGCCGTCGAACAGGCGCGCTGCGAGGCGATTGGCGCCAATGCCATGCGCGGCGTCGGCGACAATCTCGCCTCCATGCTCGAGGACAAGTATTTCCGCTCCAACCTGTCCGACGTCACCGACAAGGCCGAGGCGCCGATCGAGGACGCGGTCGCGCTGATGGTCCGCGAGAAGCTCACCGGCCGCCCGGTGCCGCAAAGCGCGCGCGCCCTGGTCGACATCTGGCGCGACTTCGTCGAGGAGAAGGCCGGGACGAAGTTCGACAAGCTGTCGGAGACGCTGGAGGACCAGCAGGCCTTCGCGCGCGCCCTGCGCGACATGCTGGTCTCGCTCGAAATGGCCGAGGAGCTTTCGGACGAGAACCAGACCGAGGAAAACGACGAGGACGAGGAACAGGGCGACAATCAGAGCCGCGATTCGGAGGAAGGCGGCTCGGAGAAGGACGCCGGCAGCGAGGACGCCCAGGCCGAGGAATCGGAGACCGAGGGCGAGAACGAGGAGACGGCGGAGGCCGAATCCTCCGAGGTCTCGGCCGACGACCCGGTCGACGACGACACGCAGGACACCGAGACGCCCGGCGAATCGCGCCGTCCCAACCAGCCGCTCAACAACCAGATGGGCGATCTCGACTACAAGGTCTTTGCGACCTCTTTCGACGAGGTGGTCGGCGCCGAGGACCTGTGCGACGAGGCCGAGCTCGACCGTCTCAGGGCCTTTCTCGACAAGCAGCTCGCCTCCCTCTCAGGCGTCGTCGGTCGGCTCGCCAACCGGCTGCAGCGCCGCCTGATGGCGCAGCAGAACCGCTCCTGGGACTTCGATCTCGAGGAGGGCTATCTCGACACGGCCCGGCTCACCCGTCTGGTCATCGATCCGATGCAGCCGCTCTCCTACAAGATGGAGCGGGACACCGAATTCCGCGACACAATCGTCACCCTCCTGATCGACAATTCCGGGTCGATGCGCGGCCGGCCGATCACCGTCGCGGCGACCTGCGCCGACATCCTGGCGCGGACGCTGGAGCGCTGCGGCGTGAAGGTCGAGGTGCTCGGCTTCACCACCCGGGCCTGGAAGGGCGGCCAGTCGCGCGAGGCGTGGCTGAAGGCCGGCAAGCCGGCCAAGCCCGGCCGGCTGAACGACCTCCGGCACATCATCTACAAGAGCGCCGACGCCCCCTGGCGGCGGGCCCGGCGCAATCTCGGCCTGATGATGCGCGAGGGGCTCCTGAAGGAGAACATCGACGGCGAGGCGCTGATCTGGGCGCACAACCGCCTGCTCGCCCGGCCGGAGCAGCGGCGCATCCTGATGATGATCTCGGACGGCGCGCCGGTCGACGATTCCACCCTGTCGGTCAATCCCGGCAACTATCTCGAGCGCCACCTCAGGGCGGTGATCGAGGAGATCGAGACCCGCTCGCCGGTCGAACTCCTGGCGATCGGCATCGGCCACGACGTCACCCGCTACTATCGCCGCGCCGTGACGATCGTCGATGCCGAGGAACTTGCCGGCGCGATGACCGAGCAGCTCGCCGACCTCTTCGAGGAAGAGGGCTCCGGGCGTAGCGGCTCCGGGCGGCGCCGGGTTGCGATGGGCGGGCGCCGTTGAGGCGAGGAGCATCGGCAGGACGTAGACGCGCACGGACCGGCTCTGCGGCGCTGATCGCTCCGGCGGCGGGCCTTGCCTTTGCGGCCGCCGCCATGGCCGCTCTTCCGGCGGCCCCCGCAGCGGCCGCCGACAGCATCGCAGTAGACGCCAAGCCCATCCGGCAGTTCCGCAGTGGCTCGGACACCTCGCGCTTCGGCGCCCTCGCCTTCGTCGGAGGGTTCGAATTCCGCTCGGGCGACTGGCGGCTTCACGGCCTCTCGGCGATCCGGCTGCAAAATGGCGGCAGGGCCTTCCTGGCGGTCACGGATAGCGGCTCCTGGATTCTAGGCGCGATCGACCGCGACGCCTCGGCGTCTCCAATCGGGCTGTCCGATGTCGAGATCGCGCCGCTGACCGGCCTCGACGGCGCGCCCATGTCGGGAAAGATCGCGGCCGATGCCGAATCGCTCGCCCTTTCCGGCGACCGGGCCATCGTGGGCTTCGAGCGGCGGCACCGGATCTTCTCCTATCCGCTGCCGGAGCCGATGACCGCACGCCCGCGCAACGTGCCGCTGCCGGTCCCGCGCAAGGAGCTGCGGTCCAATCGCGGACTGGAGGCGCTCGCCGCCTCGCCGCCGGATTCTCCGCTCGCCGGCGCGGTCATCGCCGTCGCCGAGCGCTCGATCGATCCGGCCGGCAACCTCTTCGCCGGGATCTTCGGCGGCCGCGAGAACGGCGTCTTCAAGGTGAGGCGCGACGCCGAATGGGACGTCTCGGACGCGACCTTCCTGCCCTCCGGCGATCTCCTCCTCCTGGAGCGGCGCTATCAGGGCTGGCTCTCCGGCCTCGGCATCCGCATCCGCCGCATCGCCGGCGGCACGATCCGGCCGGACGCGCTCGTCGACGGGCCGGTGATCTTCTCGGCGGACCTCTCCGACGAGATCGACAACATGGAAGGGATCGACGCCTGGACGGACGCGGCCGGCGAGACGCGCCTGACCCTCGTCTCCGACGACAACGGCTCGATCTTCCAGCGCAATCTGATCCTGGAGTTCAGACTGGTCGAGGACGGGCTCGAAGCAGCGCCGTCGAACTGAGATACCGCGATCTTGAAGTCATGGGCTGCGCCTCGGCGCACGACTCACCGTTTCCACCCAATCCACAGTTTATATCTCCCGGCTCTAGACTCGTTAACCACGACTCGTTACGACTCGTTAACCACGACTCGCAACGGTCGACCTGTTTGGAGATTGATCAAGGAGACTTGCAACGAGCAAGAGACTCAGGCATAGACGAATTATGGAAACGCAAACGCTGCCAGTTCAAGACTACATCGCACAACGCCGAGCCGAACTCGAAGCCTTGGAAGCGGAAGCTCGCCGGAAGTTAGACTGGATCGTCGCCGAACGAGAGATTCTTGATCGAATGTCTGACGCTGCAGGCGTTTTTGAATTGCCGGTAGCCGCCACACAACGTGGTTCAGTTGCCAAAAAAGCAGAGCCGGGCGACGCTAAGCCTCGGCGAATTCAACGAGCCAAGACGTCAACGATCAAGATGGCCGTTTTGAAAGTCCTGGAATCGGAGCCGAATGGCTTAACGGCGCCTGAAATGCTTCCATTGGTCAACGAGTCTCTGGGAATCGAGTACCCACGCAGCAGTCTAAGTCCCCAGCTTTCCCGATTGAAGGCCGAAGGAGATTTGGTTTTGGCAGGCAAGAAGTGGGTGTTGTCCAAAACGAATAAGGCCTCTGACGCTGGTCCCACCAAGGAGTCGTCAGAGGCCTTCGTATTCAACCCCCAAGCACAAGACCGTGAAGCCGGTTCGGGAGATGGTACATGATAATATCGTAGTCTTTTAGCATTGGGCGAGCCGAGCGTTGCTTGGCTCTCCCCTAGTGTGGGCGCGGTTACGGCCGGTGCCAGGGAACGATTTGCAGCGTCTCCCCCTGGGGTTCGACACCCCCCGCGTCCACCTTTTTTTAATCTGCATGAGCGCTTACGTCAAATGGTCTCAACTCTCAGCGCCCCGCGACGGCCGTCGCCCGATACGGCATGAACTGCTGCATGATGATGCGGTAGGGCACCAGCGCGAAGACGGCGATCAGGAGCTTCACCGAAAAATCACCGATCGCCCAGGAGACCCAGCGCGGCGCCTCGGCCGCGAAGACGCCGAAGAACGGCGCGGTCTGAAGCGCGAAATCGTCGTTCGGACCGACGAAGACGAAGAGCGGCGCGAAGGCGACCGAGAAGAAGGTCACGGTGTCGATCACCGAGCCGGAGATCGAGGAGGCCGCCGGCGCCCGCCACCAGCTTTCCTGGCGCAGACGGTTGAAGACCGCGATGTCGAGGAGCTGCGCCATCAGGAAGGCCGCGCCCGAGGCGAGAGCGATCCGGAACAGCCGGTCGGCGGCGGTCGAAAACTCAAGAAGACCCAGATCGAAGAGCAGGGGCGGCGCCACCAGCGAGGCGATCACCGCCGTCACGAAGCCGGCGAAGACGACGCGGCGCGCGACCATCGGCCCGAAGCGACGGTTGGTCAGATCCGTCACCAGGAAGGCGAAGGGATAGGTGAAGGCGCCGTAGGTCAGGATGTCGGCGAGCTGCAGCCGTCCCACTTGCGCGAAGACGGGAAACTGCACCGCGACATTCGAGGCGAGCACGATGGCCGCCATCGCCGCGACCGACAGGGCATAATGCTTGAAGGTCGGCATTTTTTTATCCTGGGTGATGGAACCAGTTTCGCCGGCGCATCCGAATCGGATGCCCGGCCACACAGATCGCAAGCGGCGGCCGTCTACCCGGCCGCCTAAGTCACGATGGAATCAGGCCGCAGCCGGCTCGGCGGTTTCGGCGAGCTTCTTGGCGATCTGACGCTTCAGGAGCTTGGCGCGCTGCGACAGCTCCTTCTCGTCCGCCTTGACCAGGAAGGCGTCGAGGCCGCCGCGATGCTCGACCGAGCGCAGCGCATAGGCCGACACGCGCAGCCGGTAGCGCTGGCCGAGCGCGTCGGAGATCAGCGTGACGTTGCACAGGTTTGGCAGGAACTTGCGGCGCGTCTTGTTGTTCGCGTGGCTGACATTGTTGCCGGACTGGACGGCTTTGCCGGTGAGTTCGCAGGCGCGTGACATCTCATCACCTTTCAGAGTAATCTAATGGCCGATCGCGACGCGCCGCCGAAATCGGCGCGATCATCGCTATCGGGCATGATCGGAAAGTCGTCGGGCTCTATAGTCCGCGCGGGCCAAACCGTCAAGCCGCACACGATCGCGAGATTCGCGCCCGCCGTCACAAAACCGTCCCGTTTTCCCAAGCAACCCTCGACCGTCTCGACACGCTCGTTTTCTCGAAAGCCCCTCCGGATGAAACTTCCGCGGATCGCTCAGGCATTGGCCGTCCTCGCCCCGCTCGTGATCGTCGGCCCGGTCGGTGCCAGCGCCGAGACCCAGACGGTGACCACGAGCTACGGCATGGCGCTGATCGGCCTTCTGATCGGCAAGGCGTCCTTTGCGACCGTCATCGACGACAACCGCTTCAGCGTGAACGGCAATCTGTCTTCTGCCGGCCTCGGCGCCCTCGTCTCCGAGACCTCCGGCACCAGCCATGTCGCCGGGCGCATCAGGCCGGACGGCTTTGCGGCCGAGCGCTACGGCCTCGACTACACCAGCAACGACAAGCGCTGGAAGAGCGAGGTCCGGTTCCGCGGCGGACGCGTCACCAACGCCGATGTCAGCCCCAAGCGGAGCAACAACGAGAAGCCGAGCTACATCCCCGTCGAGAAGTCGCAACTGGCCTCGGTCGTCGACCCCCTGAGCGGCCTGATGATCAAGACCTCCGATCGGTCCTCGGTCTGCCGGCGCACGCTGCCGCTCTTCGACGGCTGGTCGCGTCTCGACCTGAAACTGGCGCCGGCCGGGAGCAATTCCTATTCCATGCCCGGCTTTTCCGGCGAGGCGAAGGTCTGCAGCGTCCGAATCCAGCCGGTCAGCGGCTATGACAAATCCTCCAAGGGGCTGAAATTCCTTCAGAACCAGACCATCGAGCTTTGGTTCGCGCCCATCGCCCGCAAGGACGTCTTCGTCCCTGTCTATGCCAAGATCCCGACGACGATCGGTCCGCTCACCCTGCAGGCGATGTCGGTGGCGGTGAAGTAGCGCAAACGGCAGGGGTGGTGGCGGCTTGCTCCCTGTCGGCGGGATGCCCGGTGCCTCACCGCCTGATGATCTCCCGTCGCTTGGGCGGCGGCAGGGCGGCTCCGCTCGCCGAGGCCGCATGTCAGTCGCCCCCGAATTCGCGACGCCAGGCCGTCACTTGAGCGCGGAGGCCTGCGGGTTCGTGCGTCGCAGGCGCCGCCACAGCCGTCCGTCGATTGCCGCAAGGCCGCAGCCGATCAGCGCCATGCCGAGAAAATGCCTGGCGTCGAGACGCTCGCCGAGCACCAGGGCGCCGAGCACGATCGCGCTCACCGGGATCAGGAAGGTGACGAGGAGCAGATTGGTGGCGCCCGCCGTCGACAGGATGCGGAAGTAGATGACATAGGCGAGCGCGGTCGACAGCGTCGCGATGGCGATGATCGCGGCGACGCTCGCCGCGCCCGGCATCTCCAGCGTCCACGGCCGGTCGACCAGGAGTGCGGCTGGCAGAAGCATGACGGAAGACGCCGTCACCTGGCCTGCCGCCGTCGCCATCGGCGGAACGCCCATGCGCTTGAACCGCCGGCCGAAGACGCCTGCAAAGGCATAGGAAAGGGCCGCGGCGAGGCAGGCGAGCTCGGCGAGGACTTCGCCATCGAAGGCTCCCGCGGCTGCCGGACCAACCATGACGACGACGCCCAGAAAGCCTGCGGCGACGCCGCTCGCCTTGAGGCCCGTCATCGCCTCGTCGCGCGTCAGGACATGCGCGACGACGACACCGAACAGCGGTGTGGTGGCATTGAGGATCGAGGCGAGGCCCGAGGCGATCTGGGTCTGGCCCCAGACGATCAGGCAGAAGGGCAGGACGTTGTTCAGAAGACCCATGCCGAAGAACGCCGCCCAGACCGACGGGGCCCTCGGCAAGCTGACGCCGCGAAGAGAGAGGATCGCGGTAAGGATCATCGCGGCGAGCCCGACGCGCAGGGTGACGATCGTGAGCGGCGGCAGCTCCTTCACCGCGACGCCCGTAAAGAAGAACGACCCGCCCCAGAGCACCGAGAGGCCGGCGAGCATGGCCCATTCGCCCGAGGTCATCGTCTTGTGGATGGCTTGCGGCGAGGCGTTTGCGGCGATGGCTTTCACGTCGATTTCTCCTCCGGGCATGGCGCCTTGAGGCTTACGACGGAGAGGAACCCGTCGGCGACCCGATTTTTGGCCCCGGCCGGACGGCACCGGCGGCCAGTCGCCCGATGCAGGCGCGGGCGTCGCGCCCACACCGCCCGGCGAGAACCCGCATGCTCCTCCTCCGCCCGGGCGACGTTGACGCCTCGCCCCCTCCCCGCTACTGCCGCCTAATCGAGGGGCCGGCGGGGTGCGGCATTGGGGACGTTGCTCGGATTTTCCGCGGTGCTGATGTGGGCGCTGCTGGCGCTGCTGACGGCCTGGAGCGGCGATGTTCCGCCATTCCAGCTCGCCGCGATGACGTTCACGGTCGGGACCCTGATCGGCCTCGTCTCGCTGCGGCTGCGAAAGGCCCCGCTCTCGCTCTTCCGCCAGCGGCCGGTCGTCTGGCTTGTCGGCGTCGGCGGCCTGTTCGGCTATCACGCGCTCTATTTCGCGGCGCTGCGCCACGCGCCGGCGGCCGAGGCGAGCCTCATCGCCTATCTCTGGCCGCTCCTCATCGTCCTCGGCTCGGCGCTCCTGCCGGGCGAGCGGCTGCGCTGGTTCCATGTCGCCGGCGCCCTCGTCGGACTTTGCGGTGCGGCGCTGATCGTCACCGGCGGCGCGACTGTCGCGCTCTCGCCGCGCTATGCGGCCGGCTACGGCCTCGCAGCCCTCTGCGCCCTCACCTGGTCGAGCTATTCCCTGTTGTCGCGCCGGTTCGGCGACGTGCCGAGCGACATCGTCACCGGCTTCTGCGCGGCAACCGCGGTCCTGGCGCTTACCGCCCATCTCCTGTTCGAGACGACAATCTGGCCCGCAGCGCCCGGCGAATGGCTCGCGGTCTTCCTGCTCGGCCTGATGCCGGTCGGCGCCGCCTTCTATGTCTGGGATTTTGGCGTGAAGCACGGCGACATTCAGGTCATCGGCGCAGCGAGCTATGCCGCCCCGCTCCTGTCGACCCTGATCCTGGTCGCGGCCGGCGAGAGCGCGATGCGCTGGAGCGTCGTCGCGGCGGCCATTCTGATCACGGCGGGCGCCTGTCTCGCCGCCCTGCCGCTCTTTGCGCGGATCCTCACCAAGCGGCGACAGAGCCCTCAGCCCCGCACGCCGGCATAGGCTTGGCCGGCCCTTCCCTGACGTCCCTCGTCCGTCTTGCGAGACGCGGCCAGCAGCTTCCGCCGACCGCCGCGCCGTGACGGTCAGGGCGTCTGCAGCAGCCGCTCCAGATACTCGCGTTCCAGCTGCGGCGACAGCGCATCGCCGAGGCGATTGCGGATCTCGTCGAGGATCTGGCGAGCCCGCTGGGTGTCGATCTCGTCCGGCACCTTCACGTCCTGACCGAAGTCCGGCCCCTGCGTCTGCAGCTGGCGGCCGAGCGGGTCGCGCCCCGACTGGCGCGGCTGGCCGCCGCCGAAGCCCTGGCCGGGCTGGCCGGGCTGGCCCTGACCCTGCTGCATCGCCTGCTGCATCTGCTGCATCATGTTCTTGGCGCCATCGCGCAGCGCCTGGAGCGCCCGGCCCTGCTGGCCGACGGCTTCGCCGTCATTTCCCTGCCCAAGCGCGCCTTCGGCCTGGCCCATCGCCTCGCCGGCCTCGCCGAAGCCCTTGGACGGCTGCATGCCCATGCCCTCCAGCTCCTGCTGCAGCGCCTGGAGATCCTTCTGCAGCTGGCCCTGCTGCTGTTGCAGCTGGTTCAGCATCTCCTGGAGCTGCTCGGCGGTCATCTCGCCGCCCGGCTGCTGACCCTGTTGCCCTTGCTCTCCCTGCTCTCCCTGCTGGCCCTGCTGCCCCTGTTGCGGCTGGCCCGGCTGGCGCCCCTGCTGCTCGCGCTGCAGCTGCTGTCGGCCGAGATCATAGGTCTGGTCGCGCAGCTGCTGCTGTTTCTGCAGAAGCTCGCCGAGCTTGTTCATCTGCTGCTGCATCGGGTTCTGCTGGCCGTTCTGCTGCTGGCCCGGCCGCATCGCCTGGAGATTGTCCATCATCTGCTGGAGCTCGGAGAGGAGCTGCTGCGCGGCGTCCTTCGAGCCGGACTTCGCCAGATCCTCGATCCGGTCCAGCATCTTCTGCAGGTCCTGGGGGCGGATCTCCTGCAGATTGCTCATCTGGTCCTGGCTCATCGGCGGCTGGTTCTTCAGCTGCTCGGCCAGCGCCTGCATATATTCGTTCATCGCCTCGCGCAGTTCCTGCATGAGGCGTTCGATCTCCTCGTTGGACGCGCCGTTCTCCAGCGCCTCCGCGAGCTTCTCGCGCGCATCCCGCAGCCGCCGCTCGGCGAGCGACAGATCGCCGTCCTCGATGCCGAGGGCGATCTGCCACAGGAAGTCGACCGAGGATTTCAGCGCCTCGTCGTCGCGCGCGGTGGCGATGCGGGTGCGCGCAGCCTTCAGCGCGATGTAGTCGCCGGGACTTTCGATGAACTCGTCGCCCCGCAGCGTAACCGCATCGAGCATCTCGACGACGCGCGGCACGGCATTGGCGTCGAGCGCCAGCATCCGCCGCTGCTCGACCACCGCCCGGGCGAGCGGGTTGAGGAAGCGGCGCTCCGGCAGCGTGATCTCTTTCGTCGCGGACTTGCCCGTCTGTCCGGCGTCGTCCTCGGCGAGCAGCGTCAGATCGACGCGGGCGCCGGCATAGGGGCTTTCGGTGATATCGGCGCTGGTCTTGCCATCGGCCGATCCGCGCGTGCGCCGCGGCAGCGCCAGACGAACCTCCGGCGGCGGGTAGAGCGCCCGTGCGCCCTCCGCCACCTGATCGTCCTTGACGACGATCTCCGCCCGCGCCTGACGCACGCCGTAGTCGTCGGTGACCGTATAGGAAAGCTGCAGCGCGCCGTTGTTCGCGGCGCTCGGCTCGTCCTTGAAGGCGATTTCGGGGTCCACGTCCGGCGTCACGGCGAAGGTCCAGGCGCCGAGCGTGCCGAAGGAGGTCGCGAGCGCCGCCGCGCCGCTCCCCTCGAGCTTGTAGGCATACTCCCGCGGCGCATCCGCCGCACGCTCCGGCGCGGGCGCCGCGGCCGGAGCCGCATCGGCCGCCGTCTGTGGGTCGTCTGCATCCGGCGTGTCGCTGACGTCGGCGGCTGCCGCCGCCGCGACCTCGTCCTTCGACGGCACGGACACCGCCGCGCCCTCGCCCTGCGGCGTGAAGGAGAGCCCGACATCGGAGCCGTCGGATACCCGCACCGACAGGACGCTACCCTCGGGCACCTCGACCGGCTGGGACTGGCTGGCATCGGTCAGGAAGATCGGCGCCCGGCCGATATAGGTGGGTGGCGTGACCCAGGCGTCGACGCGGCGGCCGACGGCTGCCTCCGCGTCGGCGGTCACGAAGGCGTCGGCGAGCCGGCCGCCGTCGGGACCGAAGGAGAAGGCGAAGGACGTCACCAGGAACAGCGCGATCAGCGCCCGCACGCCGAAGGGGTCGAGCCGCTCGGTCCGCGTGTTCAGCGCGCCGCCCGTCAGATTGCGCAGCCTTTCGGCCATCCGCCGCTGATGCTCGCGCCACAGCGCCCGGGAGACCGGGTCGGCGCCTTCCGCCTCCTCGCTCTGGGTGCGCAGCGGCTGGTGCGACAGATGGCTCGCAAGCTCGATCCGCTCGTCCACCTCGGCGCGGGTCGGAAACCGGACGCCGCGGCCGAGCCAGAACGCCGCCAGCGCAGCGGCGGCGAGGAGCACGAGGACCGCGATCCTCAGGGCATAGGGAAGCGCCGCAAAGACGCCGAACCAGGACAGCGCCAGGTACACGGCGGCAAGGCAGGCGAAGGCAAGCAGAAGCGGGAAGACGCGTTCGAACAGGATCGCGGCGAAGGCGGTCCTGCGGGTCCAGCCGATGCGGCCGGACGGCGTCCAATCATTCGACCGGTCGGCGTCGCTCATCCCAGCTCTCTTTCGCCTGTGTTCGGCAGAGCTTAGCAGTTATTGGGGCGAAGGCGAGGCAGGTGCCGGGAGTTTGAAGAGCGCGTCAGATCGCGTCGTCCTCGCCGCCGAGCCAGGGCGGCAGATGATCGAGGCAGATCAGCTCGTCGATCGTCTGGCGCGGGCGGACCGGGAACCAGTCGTCCCCCTTGACCAGCACCTCGGCGATCAGCGGCCGCGAATTGTAGGTGCCGGACTGCACCGCGCCATAGGCCCCGGCGGTGGAGACATAGACGAGGTCGCCGGCCTCGACCGCCGGCAGTTCCCGGTCCTTGGCCAGGAAATCGCCGCTCTCGCAGACCGGGCCGACGATATCGGCGGTGATTCGCCTTCCATCGGCGCGCTCAGTGACCGGCGCAATGTCGTGCCAGGCGTCGTAGAGCGTCGGGCGGATGAGATCGTTCATCGCGGCGTCGAGAATGACGAAGGTCTTCGCCTCGGTCTCCTTCACATAGAGCACCCTGGCGACGAGAATCCCGGCATTCGCCGCGATCAGCCTTCCCGGTTCGAAGACGACCCGGCAACCGAGATCGCGGACATGCCGCTTGACGATCTCGGCATAGGCCGGCGGCTCCGGCGGCGCCTCGTCACCGCGGCGATAGGGCACGCCCAGCCCGCCGCCGAGATCGACATGGCCGATGGTGTGGCCGGCTTCGCGCAGCCGCCCCACCAGGGCCGCCAAACGGTCGAAAGCCTGGTCGAACGGCTGCAGATCGACGATCTGGCTGCCGATATGCATGTCGATCCCGGAGACTTCGATGCCGGGCAGCTGCCGCGCCCGGTCGTAGACCGCCTCGGCCCGGTCGAAGGCGATGCCGAACTTGTCGGACTTCCTGCCGGTCGAGATCTTCGCGTGGGTGCGCGCATCGACGTCGGGATTGATGCGGAAGGACACATGCGCCGTCGCGCCGCAGGCGACGGCCCGCGCCGAGACCGCCTCCAGCTCCGGCTCCGATTCGATGTTGAAGCAGAAGATCCCGGCGGCGAGCGCGAGATCGATCTCCTCCACCGTCTTGCCGACGCCGGAGAACATGATCTTGTCGGCGGGAATTCCGGCCCTCAGGGCGCGAATCAGCTCGCCGCCCGACACCACGTCGGCGCCCGCGCCGAGCCGGGCGAGCGTCGCGAGGACGGCCTGGTTCGAGTTCGCCTTCATCGCATAGCAGACCAGCGCGTCGATATCGGCGAAAGCCTTGGCGAAAACCTCGTAGTGCCGCGTCAGCGTCGCGGTGGAATAGCAGTAGAAGGGCGTGCCGAGTTCGCGGGCGATGGCCTCGACCGGCACGTTCTCGGCATGAAGCACGCCGTTCCTGATCTCGAAATGGTTCATATGCGATAGCCGTCCGGGAGGCCGCCGGGGCGGCTGCATGAAATGCGCGGCAAAGCGCGCGAAGACGCGCCGCTAGTTCAGGAGCGGGTCGAGGATGAAGTGCTTGCCGGCGCCCTGGTTTCGGCTCACCTCGGCGGCACTGATCGTCGAATCGCTGTCGACGCTGGAGATCTGGCCCGGCCGGAGCGCCGCGGCGGTGTCCGACGAGCCACTGCCGGCCACGACGACATTGCCGGAGACCGTCGGCTCGGCAATGACCTGCGGCGTCTTGCCGGTCGTGCTGGCCACCGGATAGCTCTTCACGCCGCAGCCGGCGAGCCCCGCCGCCGCCAGCGCCAGGGTCGCGGCCCCGATCCATCTCGAACTTGTCGTCATCTCGCCGTCCTGCGCCTCGACCGCCCCCGCGTCATCGCAAGGTGATAACCGCTTCAACGCGGAAAATCATCCTCCGACATGCCGATTGCCGTTTCGTTCCAGCCGCTCCCGCCAATAGCCGATCTGGGCGCGCACATTGTCCGGTGCCGTGCCGCCGAACGAGACCCGGCTCTTCACCGACGCGTCGACCCCGAGGACATCGTAGACGGCCTCGGTGATTCGCGGGTTCAGCGACTTCAGAACGTCAATCGGCAGGTCCTCGAGACCGACGCCGTGCTCCTCGGCGAGCGCCACCGCACGGCCGGTGACGTGATGCGCCTCCCTGAACGGAAGGCCGAGCTCGCGCACCAGCCAGTCGGCAAGGTCGGTCGCGGTGGAAAAGCCGTGGCCGGCGGCCTTGCGCATCGCCTCGACATCGGGCGTCATGTCGCGGATCATGCCGGTCGCCGCCGCAAGCGCCAGGAACAGCGAGTCGATCGCGTCGAACACCTGTTCCTTGTCCTCCTGCATGTCCTTCGAATAGGTCAGCGGCAGGCCCTTCATCACCGTCAGCAGCGAGACCAGCGCGCCATTGATGCGGCCGGGCTTCGCCCGGACCAGCTCGGCTGCATCCGGATTGCGCTTCTGCGGCATGATCGAGGAGCCCGTGGAGAAGGCGTCGGACAGCTTGACGAAGCCGAATTGCGGCGTCGACCAGATGACGATCTCCTCGGCCAGGCGCGACAGATGCGTCGCCGAGATCGCGGCGAGCGAGAGGAACTCCAGCGCGAAGTCGCGGTCGGAGACCGAATCCAGGGAATTGCGCGTCGGCTCGCGGAAGCCGAGGTCGCGCGCCGTCCTGTGCCGATCGATCGGAAAGCTTGTTCCGGCGAGCGCGGCCGCCCCGAGCGGGCATTCGTCGAGCCGCTCCAGCGCGTCGCGGCAACGCGACAGGTCCCGTCCGGCCATCTCGGCATAGGCGAGGAGATGATGGCCAAAGGTCACGGGCTGGGCGACCTGGAGATGGGTGAAGCCCGGCATGATCGTGTCGAAATGCGCCTCGGCCTTGTCGACGAGCGCCGAGATGAAGTCCAGGAGCGCCCGGTCGAGCGTCTGCAGCGCGGCCTTCACATGCAGGCGGAAGTCGACCGCCACCTGGTCGTTGCGCGAGCGGGCCGTGTGCAGCCGCCCGGCCGCCGGGCCGACGAGTTCGGCAAGGCGCGCCTCGATGTTCATGTGGATGTCCTCGCGCTGGCGCGAGAACTGGAACCGTCCCTCGGCGATCTCGATGCGGATCGCGTCGAGGCCGCCCTGTAACAATTCGGCGTCATTCGCCGAAATTATGCCCTGTTCGGCCAGCATGGCGGCATGGGCTTTCGAACCGGCGATATCCTCGGCATAAAGCCGCTTGTCGAAGTCGATTGAGGCGTTGATCTCCTCCATCACCGCAGCGGGGCCGGAGGCGAAGCGACCGCCCCACATCTCGTTCGACAGTTTCTGGTTCATCGGGTCGGACACTTCGTGAAAAGACAGTTCAAAGGACGGGCAAGGCCATGAGCGCGAACGATCGAACCCCTTCAGGCGGACGCAGGTTGACGCTCATCGCCGCTCTCGCCCTCGTCTGCGGCGTCGCGGCCGGCGGTGCCGTCCTATACGTGAGCGAGACCGGGTCTGGCAACGAAGTCGCCGGCGGCTGCCCGGTGGACAAGGCGCTTGCGGACGCGATCGCAGCCGGGGCGCAGGGCGAGGTCGCCGCCGTCCAGCCGCTCGACACGCCGTTCAGCGTCTCCGCAATCTCCTTCGAAGACAAGGACGGGCAGACCCGCTCGCTTGCCGACTTCTCCGGCAAGACGCTGCTCGTCAACATGTGGGCGACCTGGTGCGTGCCCTGCCGGGCGGAGATGCCGGCGCTCGACGCGCTGGAGCGCAAGGAGGGCGGCGCAGACTTCGCGGTGGTGCCGATCAATGTCGATCTCGGCGAGAACGACAAGCCGGAGCGCTTCTATGCCGAGACGGAGCTCACCGCCCTGCCGCTCTACCGCGACGCCACGATGGGCGTCTTCAACGATTTGAAGAGCCAGGGCGTCGCCTTCGGCCTGCCGGTGTCGCTGCTCGTCGGGCCGGACGGCTGCGCGCGCGCGGCGATCAACGGTCCGGCGGAATGGGCGAGCCCGGACGCGGTGAAGCTGATCGAGGCCGTCAGGAAGACGGGCGGCGTCTGAGCGTCTGAGCGTCTGAGCGTCTGAGCGTCTGAGCGTCTTTGAAATCCGTTATCGCGAAGTGATCAAACGGATTTCATAAGAGATCGCGGGGCTCTTGCCGCTCCGAATCAGGTCCGCCGGCTCCCTCCCGGCCATAGGCGGCGATCGCCTTTCGCAGCGCCCGGACCTCGGCGTTGAGCGCCTGCAGCCGCTCGACCGGCAGGTTTGATGCCTCGACCAGCCGCCGGCCGAGGCGGCGCGTCACCCGCCGCATGGCCGTGCCCGCCTCGGTGAGCGTGACGAAGACCTGCCGCTCGTCCTTCGGATTGCGTTCGCGGCAGACGAGCCCGGCCGCCTCCAGCCGCTTCACCAGCGGCGTGATCGTGCTCGCCTCCAGCGCCAGCCGCTCGGCGATCGCGCCGATGGCCTGACCGTCGCGCTCCCAAAGCGAGGAAAGGACGAGATATTGCGGATAGGTGATGCCGGCCTCGTCCAGCACCGGCTTGTAGAGCCGGCCGATCGCCATCGACGCGCCGTAGAGCGCGAAGCAGAGATGTTCGTCGAGGGTCAGATCGTCGCCTTCGGCCATGTCGGCGCTCCTGAAGATCGGTCTGCGGCTGCGGGCTCGGGCCCGGCGCCTGATATGGGCAACCGGCCGGGTGAAACCCAGGCGGGTCATTTATCACGATAATTTTTGTTGCGACCATCCGATACTGTCTCTACCTTTTCATTATCGCGATAACTTTTATCTCATAGCAAGCGAAGGAGACTTATCATGCCTGTGGATGTGATCTACAAAACCAAGGCCACCGCGACCGGCGGCCGCGACGGCAACGCCAGGTCCGACGACGGCTCGGTCGACGTGAAGCTCGTCGTGCCGAAGGAGATGGGCGGCCCCGGCGGCACCGGCGCCAACCCCGAGAAGCTCTTCGCCGCCGGCTATTCCGCCTGCTTCCTCGGCGCGATGAAGGCGGTCTCCGGCAAGGTGGGCGTCAAGGTCCCGGCCGATGCGACGGTCACCGCCGAGATCGGCTTCGGCCCGCGCTCTGAAGGCGGCTACGGCATCACCGCGACCCTCGTCGCGTCGCTTCCCGGCGTCGAGCGTGCGGATGGCGAGAAGCTGCTCGCCGCCGCCCACGAAGTGTGCCCCTATTCCAACGCCACGCGCGGCAATGTCGATGTCGGCCTGACGCTCGCCTGATCGGGCTGCGGGGGGGCAAGACAGCAAGCATGGCAAGGGTGCGGCACCGCAGGGTGTCCGCGCCCTTGCTCTCGACGCTTGTTGCAGCGCTGGCGCTTCGGTCATACCTTCGATCGGTATCCGGAGATTGCGCTATGTCGACGACGTTGACGATTACCGAGAAGGGCGAGGTCACCCTCGGCGAAGACCTCCTCGAGCATCTGGGCGTAAGGCCTGGCGAGCGAGTGGCCGCGGAACTCGACCCCGAGGGCAGGGTCAGCCTCCACGCGGTCGAGAAGCCTTCGCGGCAGGCTGACCTGCCGCGTGCGGGCGGCATCGAGGACGCGTTCGGGATGCTGAACAAATATTATGATGGCCCGCCCCTGACGATCGAAGAGATCAACGAAGCAATCGAGGAAGCCTGGGCCGGCAAGCGTTGAATATCATCGCCGACACGAATTTGCTGCTGCGAGCGATCGTTGCTGATGATCCGGCGTCAGCCGCCGTTGCGTTGGGCAGAATGCGGAGTTGCAGCAGCCTGAGCATTCCGACGGTCGCGCTCTGCGAATTCGTCTGGGTGGCAGGGCGAAACTACAAGTCGCCACGCCACGCCATAGCTTCGGCGATCCGCAATCTTCTGGCCGATCCCAAAGTCGTCTGCGACCGCGCCGCCGTCGAAGCGGGCCTCGCCAAGCTCGCGCGCGGCGGCGACTTCGCCGACGGCGTCATCGCCTTCGAGGGGCAGAGGCTGGGCGGCGAGGTCTTCGCGACCTTCGACAGGAAGGCGGCCGCATTGCTCGCAGTGGAGGGATTCGCGGTCGATCTGTTGCAGATCGCTCCCTGATGTCCCGGCCCTACCTGGTCGGCACCGGCGTCTCGCCGCGATAGTCGTAGAAGCCGCGGCCGGCCTTGCGGCCGAGCCAGCCGGCCTCGACATATTTCACCAGCAGCGGACAGGGCCGGTACTTGGAATCGGCGAGCCCGTCATGGAGCACCTGCATGATCGACAGGCAGGTGTCGAGGCCGATGAAATCGGCGAGTTGCAGAGGGCCCATCGGATGGTTCGCCCCAAGCTTCATCGCCGTATCGATCGATTCCACCGAGCCGACGCCCTCGTAGAGCGTGTAGATCGCCTCGTTGATCATCGGCAGGAGGATACGATTGACGATGAAGGCCGGGAAGTCCTCCGAGACGGTGATCGTCTTGTCGAGCTTCTGGACGAAGGCCTTGGACGCCTCGAAGGTCTGGTCGCCGGTGGCGATGCCGCGCACGAGCTCGACCAGCTTCATCACCGGCACCGGATTCATGAAGTGGATGCCCATGAAGCGCTCCGGCCGGTCGGTGGCGGCCGCGAGCCGGGTGATCGAGATCGAGGACGTATTGGTCGCCAGGATCGTCGCCTCATCGAGATGCGGGCAGATCTCGCGATAGATCTTGCGCTTGACCGTCTCCTCCTCGGTCGCTGCCTCGATGACGAGGTCGAGGCCGGAAAAGGCCGCGGGATCGGCGGCCGGCGTAATCCGCGCCAGCGCCTCGGCCTTCTCCGCTTCGCTGATCTTCTGCGAGACGAGCTGGCGGTCGAGCGTCGCCGCCACCTTCTCCTTGCCCGCCGCGGCGCGCTCCTGCGACACGTCGTAGAGCGTCACCTGAAAGCCCGCGAGCGCCGAGACATGAGCGATGCCGCAGCCCATCTGTCCGGCCCCGATGATTCCGACCTTCCCGATCCCGTCGCTCATGAGCTTCGCGCGCCTCCCTTTTGTTGCATTGCAGCGTAGCCTTCGGTGGCGCCGCCGTCAAAGGCGGCGCCGAACCGTCAGAGCTTGTCCTTCAGCTCGGGCAGGATCTGGAAGAGATCGCCGACGAGGCCGTAATCGGCGACCTGGAAGATCGGCGCCTCCTCGTCCTTGTTGATCGCCACGATGATCTTGGAATCCTTCATGCCGGCCAGATGCTGGATCGCGCCTGAAATTCCCGCGGCGATGTAGAGATCGGGCGCCACCACCTTGCCGGTCTGGCCGACCTGCCAGTCGTTCGGCGCATAGCCGGCATCGACCGCCGCACGGCTCGCGCCGACCGCGGCGCCGAGCTTGTCGGCGAGCGGCAGGATCACCTCCTCGAACTTCTCCTTGGAGCCGAGCGCGCGCCCGCCCGACAGGATGATCTTCGCTGCGGAGAGTTCGGGACGCTCCGAATGGGCGAGCTTCTCCTCGACGAAGGTCGACAGGCCGGGATCGGCGGCCGCCTCGACCGCCTCCACCGAGGCCGAGCCCCCCTCCGCGGTCGCCTGGAAGGCGGAAGTCCGCACGGTGATGACCTTCTTGGCGTCCTTTGACTTCACCGTCTGGACGGCATTGCCGGCATAGATCGGCCGCTCGAACGTGTCGGGAGCGGTGACGGCGGTCACGTCCGAGATCTGCATGACGTCGAGGAGCGCGGCGACGCGCGGGGCGACGTTCTTGCCGCTGGTCGTCGCGGGGGCGAGGATCGCGTCGTAATCTGCCGCAAGCTTCACCACGAGGTCGGCGAGCGGCTCGGCCAGACCGTGGGCATAGGCCTCGGCATCGGCATGGAGCACCTTGGCGACACCCGCGAGCCTGGCGGCCACCTCGGCCACGGCCGACGAGCCGGAGCCGGCGACGAGGATGTGGACGTCGCCGCCGAGCTGCGTCGCGGCGGAGAGCGCCTTGGCGGTCTCTCCGGACAGGGCGGCATTGTCGTGTTCGGCGATGAGTAGCGTGGTCATATCGTTCTCCTTCGCCGTCTTAAAGGACGCCGGCTTCGTTCTTCAGCTTGTCGACCAGCTCGTCGACGGAAGCGACCTTGACGCCGCCTTCGCGCTTCTTCGGCTCGGCCGTGCCGAGCACCTCCAGCCGCGGCGAGATGTCGACGCCCATCTCCTCCGGCGTCTTCTCGGCGATCGGCTTCTTCTTCGCCTTCATGATGTTGGGCAGCGAGGCGTAGCGCGGTTCGTTGAGCCGGAGGTCCGTCGTCACGATCGCCGGCAACTTCAGGTCCACCGTCTGCAGCCCGCCATCGACCTCGCGCGTCACCTTGGCCCGTCCGTCCGTGAGTTCCACCTTGTTGGCGAAGGTGCCCTGGCTCCAGCCCAGCAACGCGGCGAGCATCTGTCCGGTCTGGTTGCAGTCGTCGTCGATCGCCTGCTTGCCGAGGATGACGAGATCGGGCTTCTCCTCTTCCACCACGCCCTTCAGGAGCTTGGCGACGGCGAGCGGCTCGACGATCTGGTCGGTCTTCACGAGCACGCCGCGATCGGCGCCCATGGCGAGCGCGGTGCGGATCGTCTCCTGGGACTGCTGCGGCCCGACCGACACGGCGATCACCTCGCTCGCGCTTCCCGCCTCCCTGAGCCGGATCGCCTCCTCGACGGCGATCTCGTCGAACGGGTTCATGCTCATTTTGACATTGGCGAGCTCGACACCGGAGCCGTCGGCCTTCACCCGGATCTTCACATTGTAGTCGACGACCCGCTTGACAGCGACGAGAACTTTCATGGGTCCCAAATTCTCCCTCGGCGGCCCCGCGGCGGGGCCTGATCTCAATCTGGCGCCGTTTTGGCGCGAAAACCGGCATGTTGGCAAATCGTGGCCGCCATCAACGGAGAGCGGCGCAATCGATCGGCGCGGGGACCGAAAGGACGGTCACCTTGAACCGTCAGCTTGTGGCCCCGGAGCAGCGCGCTTTCAAGCCCCTGCGCGCCGGCCACGTTCCGGCTACGCTCCGTCCCGGCCGGCGGCCGGCCGGTCGAACAGGCGCACGCCGCGCTGGCGCAGGACCAGCGTCATCAGGGCACCGGCCACCATCCCGCCGGCATGGGCGGCATAGGAGACGTCGTCGCCGCCGGTCGCGAGCGAGACGAACTGCATGACGATCCAGGCCGCGAGCAGCAGCCAGGCCGGCAGGGTCAGCGGTATGCGCCCGAAGGCGAGCACCCAGATCCACACCCGGGGATGCAGCATCAGATAGGCGACCACCACGGCCGAAACCGCGCCGGAGGCCCCGAGCAGCGTCGCCTCGGAACCTGGAAACAGGAACTGGTGGGCAAAGGCCCCGGCCGCGGCTGCCGCGAGATAGAAGATCAGGAAGCGCAGATGGCCGAAGGCGTCCTCGACATTGTCGCCGAAGACCCAGAGGAAGAGCATGTTGCCGGTGATGTGCCAGAAGTCGAGATGCAGGAAGGAATAGGTGAGGTAGTTCGCCCAGTCCGGCACCATGCGATAGGCCGGCGGCAGGGCGACCGCGCCATTGGCGACCGCCGGGATGAAGCCGTAGGAGATCTCGAAGGAGGAGACGATGGCGCCGGTCTCGCCGGTCACCTTCGCGAACAGGAAGACCAGGACGTTGACTACGATCAGCCCGACGGTGACGTATTGAAAGCGGATCCGCTTCAGCCGGTTGACGTCGTAGAAGGGAACGAACACGAGCGGCGCACCATCGTCATTCGGCGCGCCGCGACCGGCCGCCCGTCATCCGACAGAGACGGCGGGACGGGCGCTGCGTCAATCGAAAAGCGACCGGAGCATCGGCGTGTCCGGCTCGCTCACCGGCTGCCGCCGGGCACCCAGAGAACCTCCGCCCGTCCCTCGTCATTGGCGATGCGGGCGGCGACGAAGAGGTGGTCCGACAGCCGGTTGACGTAGCGCAGCGCTGATGGCGCCACCGCCTCGCCCTCCTTGGCCGAAAGGGCCACCATCAGCCGCTCGGCCCGCCGCGCAACCGTGCGGGCGTGGTGGAGATGGGTCGCGGCAGGCGAACCGGCCGGCAGGACGAAGGATTTGAGCGGAGCCAGCCTTTCGTTCATCCGGTCGATCTCGGCCTCCAGCCGCTCGACCTGGGATTCCAAGATCTTCAGGGGCTCGTAGCCAAGCGGCTCGCCGGTCTCCGGCGTCGCCAACTCGGCGCCGAGATCGAAGAGCTCGTTCTGGATGCGGGCGAGCTTGTCCCCGAGATCGCCATCCGCATGGAGACGGACGAGGCCGAGAACCGCGTTGAGCTCGTCCACGGTGCCGATCGCCTCAAGGCGAAGGTCGGCCTTCGAGCGCCGCGGGCCGCTCGCGAGGCCGGTTTCGCCGGCGTCGCCCGTCTTGGTGTAGATCCTGTTCAGCCTGACCATGGTTCCCTCCGATTCCGGCGGAGACATAGCCGGGTCGGCGATGCGGGGCAAAGGACGGAGGCGACACGACGCCGAAGCCGTGCGCAAAGGCCGCTACTTATCGGTCCGCCCTGCCCCGCGGCCTAATGCTTGGCCAAAAGCAGCACGCCGACGATGAGTATCACCGCGAGCCCCTGCAGCATGACGCGGGCGCGCATCAGCTTCTGCGAGGTATTGCCCGACCCGCCGCGCATCATGTTCCACAGTCCGGCGGCGAGGACGCCGGCCGTCACGAGCATCACGGCGAGGGCAAGGAAGGTCAGAAGGGAGGACATGCCGTGCTTTCGTCGGTTTCAGTGGATCGGTCATGCATGACCGACATATAGGCGGATTCGAGCCGAACGCGATGTCGGAGGCCCCTCGCAATCCGCTGATCGCCTCGCCCGAAAAGGATCTGGTCATGAATGGTGCGGGTGGTCGGACTCGAACCGACACTCTGTCACCAGAAACGGATTTTGAGTCCGTCGCGTCTACCGGTTCCGCCACACCCGCCTGTCGCCGCCGACACTGTCACAACCTCGAACCGTGAGGCCGTTTCGGCAGTGCGGACGCCTTCGTCCGTTCGCGGCGCAGGCCCGGCAAGACGCCCCTTTCGGCAAGCGCCTCACGGCTGACGACCGCTTACCCCCGCCGGCCAAGCGGGGTCTCGGATCGGCGGCGACTATAGCCGCAAAGCCTCGCCGGTCAATCCGGCTTTCCTGCCAAAGCCTTCGGGAGCGGGACCGCCGCCCGCTGGCGCCCTCCCCTAGAAAAGCCCGTCCGGCAAAGCCCGTCCGGCATTGCCCGGCGCGCGAAGGCGAGTTGTGGCCACGAGATCGCGGCGGCGCGATCGCATTGCCTTCTGCCGCGCTTCGCCGTAAGCCGCGTGCCGAGCGCCTCCGATCCACGCAAATTTGCGACCCCCATCATGCTTCGCCGCCTCTACGACCGGGTCATGTCGCTCGCCGCCACCCGCCATGCCGAACGCGCGCTGGCGGCCATTTCCTTCATCGAGAGCTCCGTCTTCCCGATCCCGCCGGACGTGCTCCTCATCCCGATGGTCATCGCCGACCGGCGCAACTGGCTCCGCCTCGGTCTCGTCTGCACGCTCGGCTCCGTGCTCGGGGCCTTTCTCGGCTATGCGATCGGCGCCGTCTTCTTCGATCTCGTCGGCCAGCCGATCCTCGACTTCTACGGGGCAGGGGATAAATTCGCCGAGCTCGGCGCGCGCTACAACGCGTGGGGCGGCTGGGCGGTCTTGTTCGCCGCGCTGACGCCGTTTCCCTACAAGGTGATCACCATCTTTTCCGGCGTTACCGGCCTTAACCTCGTGATCTTCACCCTGGTCTCGATCGTCGGGCGCGGCGCGCGGTTCCTCCTGATTGCCTGGCTGCTCAGCCTGTTCGGCGCGCCGATCCAGCGCTTCATCGAGCGCTATCTCGGCCTCCTCTTCACCGCATTCATGGTGCTTCTCATCGGCGGCTTCCTCGCCCTGCGTTTTCTGTTCTGACGGAGTTCAGTGATGGCCAACACGGCAATGACCGATCGCTTAGCCCGGCCCACCGGATCGCGCCAGACCATGGCCGCGACCTTTCTCCTGGTCGGGATGATCGTGACGGTGGGCGGCGCGCTCCTGTTCGAACATGTCGGCGGCTACATTCCCTGCGCGCTCTGCCTCAAGGAGCGGATTCCCTATTATGTCGGCATCCCGATCGCCTTCTGTGCCGCGGTCGCGGCGGCGGGCCGGGCGCCGGCGCTCCTCACGCGGACCCTCATTCTCCTGATCGGGCTGATCATGCTCTATTCGCTCTACCTCGCCGTCTACCATGCCGGGGTGGAGTGGCACTTCTGGGCAGGTCCGACCGACTGCGCCTCGGTCGGCGGGGCGGACCTTTCGACCGGCAATCTGCTCGACGAGATCGACCGCATCCATCCGCCGTCCTGCGACGCGGCTGCCGGACGCTTTCTCGGACTTTCCTTCGCGGGCTGGAACGCTGTCGCCTCGGCGATCTTCGCCGCGGTCGCGCTGCGGTCAGCCATCGCCCGGCCGGGCCGCATGGGCTGATCGGCCGGCCCGACCGTCAGACGCCGGGGCGCCTACTCTCGTCGGGCGGCGCCGCGGGCCGGTGCAGCGCCATCGCCGCGGCCGCCGCATAGCCGCCCATCGCCCCGTCGACGAAATGGACATGGTCCGAGCGGCCGGCCGAGGGCACGAAGCAGGTCATCAGCGCGCTCTCCTGCCGGTGGAACCCGGTCATGGCAATGCCGTCGGCCTCCGCCAGACGCAGCCGCGCCTCGATCCGGTCGGCGAGCGCCGGCGAACAGTCGAGCGTCATGCGCAGGCCGTCGTCGAACTTGCGGAAGTCGGAATTGGCGACGAGCTGCGCGCGATAGCGCTCCGGGTCGAATCCGCCGATCGACCGCCGGCTCTTGAAGATGAGATGGGCGAAAAGCGTCCGCACCGCCACCACGATGCGCGACTGCCAGAGCGGCCGCCGGCTGGCAGCTCCCGACGTGCGCGCCTCGATCTCCAGTCCGGCCGGCGGCCATTGCTGCGGGGGCCCGTCCGGCGGCACCGGGCTTGCCGTGGCCGCATCGCCGGCGAGCGTCAGAAGATCCTGGATCAGCGCGGCGAATGCTGCATCCTGCGGCACGCGGGCCGGCAGCACGATCAGCGAGAGGATCAGCCCGTTGCGCGCCGAGATCGGCGAGAACCGGCAGGAGAGGCCGGCAAGGTCCGGCCGGCCTGCCCCCGGCGGCGCCGGAGGAATCGCATAGCGGCCGGCCTTCATCTCGGCCTCCGCGAAGGCGATCCCGCCGCCGCTGAACATCGCATAGGAAACGTCCGGCGAGGGAGAGAAGCGGGACAGGCGCACGTCCCGCCCGGCCGCGCGGATCTCGGCGATAGGCACACAGGCGATGCGCAGCGTGAAGCCGAACATGTCGCGCGCCCAGCCGGCAACGGCCGCCATCGCCTCCCGGGCAAGCTCCGCCGTTCCGGCCGGCAGCGCGAAACCGGCGCCGTCGCCGCCGAACACGAAGGGGAAATCGCGGCCGGCCAAACCGTTGGAGACGGCGGCGATCACCGCCGCCGCGACGGTGTTCACCTCCTTGTAGCGACCCGCGACCACCGCGTCCGTCGAGCGTTCGATGTCAGCGACGCCGACGATCCAGTCGTGCGGGATCGGACGATAGGCGGTATCGTCGCCGACCCGCGAGAAGTCGGTGAAGAGGCGGAGGCCATCGTAGAAGCCGAGGCCGTCCTCGGGGCCTGCCTCCCCTCGGCCCAGCCGTCCCGGCCGAAAACTCTCGCTTGCGATCGCGTCCATCGGCGTCGTGCTCCGTCCAGCGATCGACCGCGCGTGCGGGATCGTTAGCTGCCTGAAGATAAGGTCAGGCGGAGAGTTGCGAAAGATGGCGCACGGCGGGTTGAATCTTGCTCGAAACGGCTCGCGCGAGCGTGAGATGGGCGTCAGATGCCGCCGGAGATGACGGAAGGGAGCATTCGGGCGCCCATAGACGCGCCAACGGGATCGTGATGCGAACGCCAGGACGTTAGAGCATCGGGCGACGAATCGGCATGGCTCGATGCTCTCGATCTCCTTGGTGGCGCGCCGGGTGGCCGAAAAACCGGTTTCCACTTTTTCGCCCGGCGCTCTAGGCAAGACGCAGGATCTTCGGCTGCCGGGAATCTTCGATCGGCGGGAAGGGACTGAACGCGGATGATCGCCGCGGCCGCGCAGATGGCCCGGCCGGTCATCCGGAGGGCCGGGTCATTCCGGATCGAGTTCGGAATCCCAGTAGAGATAGTCGAGCCAGCTCTCGTGCAGATAGTTCGGCGGGAACAGCCGGCCATTGTTGTGGAGATCGTGGACCGTCGGCTGGAAGGGCTTCTGCTGCGGGATCATGCCCGCGACCTTCGGCATCAGGCCGCCCTTCTTCAGATTGCAGGGGGAGCAGGCGGCGACGACGTTTTCCCAGGTGGTCAGGCCGCCCTTCGAGCGCGGGACCACGTGGTCGAAGGTCAGTTCGTGCGGCGAGCCGCAATACTGGCACTGGAAGCGGTCGCGCAGGAAGACGTTGAAGCGGGTGAAGGCGGGGTGCCGGGCTGGCTTGACATAGGTTTTGAGGCAGACGACGGAGGGCAGGCGCATCGAATAGGTCGGACTTCGCACCGCCCGCTCGTATTCGGCCAGGATCGTCACCCGGTCGAGGAACACCGCCTTGATCGCGTCCTGCCAGGACCAGAGCGAAAGCGGGTAGTAGCTCAGCGGCCGGAAATCGGCGTTGAGGACGAGGGTTGGGGATAAGTCCTGGGTTACGGCTATCGTCACCGAAGTCTCCTTGACTCCCATACTGCCGAAGCATTCTGGCGCGGACTATCGTGCTCTATCGTGTCGCCTTTGTGAAGCCTGGAGATTGAGCCATCACAGGGACTTGGGGCGCTCCCGCTCCGGCCTTGCGGCAGCGGGTGTTGAAGAAGCTGTGGATAACGCCGATTCGCCGCGCCCGTTTCCGGCTTCCGCCGCCGCCGCCGGCTGCGGCGCCGCGTCGCGGCGGGTGATCGCGGCGTAATAGGCCCAGAACAGCCGCGCGGCGACGGCCCGGTGCGGCGTCCATACCTCGGCGAGCGCGGCAAGCGCCTTCGCGGCCGGCCGCCGCTCCAGGCCGAAGGCATGGGCGACCCCCACCTGAAGGGCGAGATCGCCGGCTGGAAAGACGTCCGGGTGGCCGGCACAGAAGAGCAAATAGCATTCGGCCGTCCAGACGCCGATGCCGTGGACGGCGGCAAGCTCGGCCACGGCGTCCTGCGCACTCGCCGCCTCGACGCGGGCAAAGTCGAGCCGACCGTCGCGGACCGCCTCGGCGAGCGCGCGGATCGTGCGGCACTTGCCGCGCGACAGGCCGGCGGCGCGGTAGACGTCGTCCTCCGCCGCCAGCATCGCCGCAGGGTCGGAAAGGTCGAGCGCCGCGGAAAACCGACTGAGGATCGCCGCCGCGCTCGCCTTAGAGACCTGCTGGGCGACGACGATGCCGCAGAGGCCGGCAAGGCCGCCGGCGCTGCGCCGCAGCGGCACCGGGCCGGCCGCCGCCATGACCGGCAGAAGGCGCGGGTCGGCCTGCCCGAGCGCGCCCAGCGCAGCAGCGACGTCGCTGTCGGTTTCGATCGTCATCAGATCCGTCCGGCCATGTTCATCGCCCATTCTGGGTCTAGGTCGGCACTCGAGTCGAGAGCGTCTCGCGTCGGATTTGCCGGCAAAGGACGCCCGTAAACTGTTGAGACATCGCATCGAACCGGCCGCGAATCGAAACCGCGGCCGGTGCGATGCAGCGGGATTGGATTCGATGACACCGACCAAAGCCGTCTTCCGTTTCGCCCCCAGCCCGAACGGCGAACTCCATCTCGGCCACGCCTATTCCGCGCTCCTGAACCATGCCATGGCGCGGGCCGCCGAAGGACGCTTCCTCCTGCGGCTCGAAGACATCGACAAGGCGCGCTGCAGCCTCGCCTTCGAGCGCCAGATCGAGGACGACCTCGCCTTTCTCGGCGTCGACTGGGACGAGCCGCCGCGGCGCCAGTCCGAGCACTTCGCCGACTACGCCGCGGCGCTCGAAGCGCTGGCGGACGAGGAGCTGATCTATCCGGCATTCATGACGCGGGGCGAGGTCCGCGCCTTCGCCGAACGCTTCGAGGAGGAGGAGGGCCGGCCCTGGCCGCGCGATCCCGATGGCGCGCCGATCTATCCCGGGCTCGACCGCCACGCCTCGACGGCCGAGCGGGAGAAACGGATGAGCGAGGGCGAGCGCTTCGCCTGGCGGCTCGACATGGAGCGGGCGATCGAATGCGCGCCGGCGCTGGCCTGGGAGGAGACCGGCGCCTCTCCGTCCGGCGACACCGGCGAGATCGTCGCGCGCCCGCTCGAATGGGGCGACGTCGTCCTCGGCCGGCAGGACATGCCGACGAGCTATCACCTCGCCGTCATCGTCGACGATGGGCTGCAGGGCGTCACCGACGTCGTGCGCGGCCGCGACCTCTTCTATGCGACCAGCGTCCACCGCCTCCTGCAGGCACTGCTCGGCCTGCCGGCGCCGCGCTACCATCATCACCCGCTGATCCTCGGCCCGGACGGGCGCAAGCTGTCGAAGAGCGCCCGCGACACCTCGCTGAGATCGCTGCGCGCGGCGGGGCTCGCCGCCGAGGACATCAGGCGCATGGTCGGGCTCCCCGGCCGGGCGGATGCCGAAATGCTCAGCCGGACAGGACGCTCAGCCACAGGCTGAGCGTGAGCACCGAGGCGACCGTCGAGATCAGCGTCGCGGTGGCCGCGAGCTTCTCGCCCGCCTTGAAGTAGACGGCCAGGAGATAGGCGTTGACGCCGAGCGGCGAGGCGGCGGTGATCACCGCGCCCCGCACCCAGGAGGGCGGCAGGGACAGTCTCGTCAGGAAGAACCAGGCGAGCGCCGGCATGACGATCAGCGACAGGGCGGAGACGACGATCGCCGGGACGATGTCGCCTCTGAGGCCGTAGCGCGGCAGCGACATGCCGAGCGCGAAGAGGGCGAGCGGGCCGGCCGTGCCGCCGAGGAGCTTCGCCACTTCGTCGAGATGGCCCTCCAGTGGCAGGCCGGTCGCCCGCCAGGCGAGGCCGCAGAGAATGCCGACGACGATGGCGTTGGTCAGGAGATTGCGCAGGACCCGGCCGCCGGTCTCGGTCAGCGAGGGTGGCGCCGGCGGCATGCCCGGATCGCCCTCGCCGCTCTCCTTGATGTCGAGCACCGCCGCCCGCTCGATCAGCAGCGTCGAGGCGATCATCATCATCGGCAGATGGATCGAGATGATGATCAGGAGCGGCTCCAGCCCGGCGTCGCCATAGGCGCGCTGCAGGACCGGGAGTGCCACGAAGACGGTGTTGGCGAAGGCCGAGGAGACCCCCGCGATGACGCCGGCGCGGTGGTTCGCCTCGGTCAGCCTGCGCACCACCAGGGTGCCGATCGTCCAGACGATCGCGACGGCGCCGAAATAGCCGGCCCAAAGATAGAGCGGATTGGCGTCGCCGAAGGAGACGGTCGCCAGTGTGCGGAAGAGCAGGACCGGCACCGCGATGACGAAGACGAAGCGGGCGAGCCCGTCCCCGACGGCGTCCGACAGGAGCCGGGCGGCGACGGTGAGATAGCCGAGCGCCATCAGGCTGAAGATCGGGACGACGACGTTGAGGATGGTCTGCATGAGCGGCACCGGCTGAGCGTTCCAGAGGCGATAGACCGCGCGGGGTGAGTGCGCAAACCGGGGACGCGTCCGCCGTTCCCTCTGGCCCGGCTTTGCCTGCCGCCCGCCGCGCTGCTATGTCGCCCGCGAAAGCCGCGTCAGGCCCGGCGCGACCGCGCTCGCCGCGAACGGCCCCGCCCGAAAGACCCGTCCCGTGAACCGGTTCCTGCCCGCCTTTCCCGCCGTCTTCGTGCTCCTCTGGTCGACGGGTTTCATTGGCGCGCGCTATGCCATGCCGCATGCCGAGCCCTTCACCTTCCTGTCGATCCGCTTTGGCCTGGCGCTTCTCGTCCTGACGGCGGTCGTCGCGCTCGGATCGGCGCGCTGGCCGCGGCCGGTCCCGGCTTTCCATGCGATGATCGCCGGAAGCCTCATCCACGGCGTCTATCTCGGCGGCGTCTTCTTCGCCGTCCGCCATGGGCTGAATGCCGGGATCGCCGCGCTGATCGTCGGTCTGCAGCCGATCCTGACGACGATCCTCGCCTCGCTCTTCCTCAACGAGCGGGTGAAGCCGCGCCATGTGCTCGGGCTCGCCCTCGGCCTTCTCGGCGTCGCCCTCGTCATCCTGCCGAAGCTTCAGGGACCGGGCGCCTACGGCGTCCTGACGCTGGCGCCGGTCTTCCTCTCGGCGCTGTCGATCTCCGTCGGCACTGTCTGGCAGAAGCGCTTCGTGCAAGGCGTCGACCTACAGGCCGGCACGGCGCTGCAATATCTCGGCGCACTGATCCCGACATTTCTCCTCGCCCTCACCACCGAGACGATGGCGGTCGACTTCACCGGCGAGCTCGTCTTCGCGCTGTTCTGGCTGGTCTTCGTCCTGTCGATCGGGGCGGTATTCCTGATGCTGACCCTGATCCGGGAGGGCGCGGTCTCCTCGGTCGCCTCGCTCATGTATCTCGTCCCGGGCGTGACCGCGGTGATGGCCTGGGCGCTGTTCGGCGAGACGCTGACGCCGATCCAGCTTGTCGGCCTGGTACTCGCCGGCGTGGGCGTCGCCGCCGCGACGAAGGGGCTCCCGGGCCGGAAGGGCGCGGCCCGGAGCGTGCGTCGGGATCAAAGGGCCTGACGGAGCACGGCGGGGATCGAGATCTGCCGGCGCTACCGACATCGGATCCTTCATTCGGCGCCACAGGATCCCGAGCGAAAGAGCACGACCACGAACAACGGCCCATGATATGAGCCGGCAGCGTTGCTCGCCCGGAGTGTCTGGCGGCATTGCTGCCGTTCAGAGTGCATGATGTAGAGGACTCAACCTTTTGGCGAAACAACAGTCGTAAGTCAGCGATAGAAAGTATAGGCGGACCTCTGACATTTTTGTGATCAGAGTTCCCTTACGATGAATGTGCTCAGAACGCTTGCCAATTTGCCTGCCGAATGGAATCATTGTGTGGGGCTCGAGGATGGCAAGACAAAATGCTTATTCATTTTCCGGGCAGGTTGGACCTCGTTCGGGATAGGCTCCCCTTTGCCTCGGTTCGTCCCGCAAACTGGCGCCCTGTTCTGAAAGCGATCGAGCGAGTTCTGCCGCACTGCAGCGCGACGCTTGAGCCGATCGCACTTGATGCCGTGGATTCGCAGCAGGCCTTCATCGCCGTCGGCTCTGCCGTCGGCATGCCGGTCTTCGCTCACACCGGTCACCGCGGCCGCGCCCTGGCCGCAGGATCCACATTTTCGATCACCGACGGTGCGTTGGCGGAGGCGGGCGAGCCGAGATGCCCCCTGTCTCACGACGGACGCGACGGCGTCGGCTTCGTCCTGCAGACCTTCGACACCTGCAGCTGGGTCCTGTCGATCATGGCGCCGCCGGGCGAAGGCCGGTCCTACATTCCGACGATCAATGCCTTCCTGCGCCGCCTCGGGCGGCAGATGCAGGAGGCCTTTCTGGTGTCGCATGGCGTCGGAACGCGCCATCAGCCGGACCGCGAGGTGATCGAGGGCACATGGGACCGGCTGGACATGCCGGTCATGCTGCTCGGATCGGAACTGCAGCCGCAGGCGATGAACGTCGCCGCGGAGGAACTGGCGACGACGCGGCGCTTCTTTGCGCCCCGCGCGGCCAACGGCTCCCTCCGCGCCGCGAGCAACCGCGACAATGAGCGGCTGCTCGAAGCGGCGTTCCAGGTGCGCTGCGGCGAACGCAAGGAGGCGCGGCTGACTCTCAACGGGGTCAGGGGCTCCGCCGGTCTGCGGGTCTCGATCTTCGCGACGGGAAGCCGATCGGCAGAAACCGCCGAACGCGACCTCGTCGCAGTGTTCGGCACCGTCGCCTGACGCCCACGTTCCAGCGCGTGAAATAGGAGGGACCCGGACCGCGCGGTCCGGATCCCGTTCGCTTCCGTCTGGCGGAATGCTGGGAGACATTGCAGCCATTGCTGTTCCGGTGCCAGATATCCACCGGGCAGACGGCATGGGTGCGCAAATTCGGATGCAATCGCCAGGCGGACGCGTCAGCTACTTCGCCCGCCAAGCCGCTTGACCCTCGCCGGAGCAATGCGGCCGGCAGGCAGACCGGGCGTTGCGCGCGGGGCCGCGTTCGGACGACTCGCGCCGCAACTGACACCCTACGAGACAATACCCGCATGGGATCGGCGAAACGCGAAGAGGTTGACGGCGGAAGTCGGAGACGCCTGCGCGCCGAAACCGCAGCCCGGCGAACCGGTCGCCGAGCCCGCCAGCGGCTATGGGCGCCGAACCGAACATGTCGGCGCACCTGGTGTCGCTATCGCGACATGGCGAGGGCTCGCGGCAAACTCGGAGCCGCGGCCGTGTCGGCCGCCGGCGCCGATGCGCGAGATCAGCCTCGCGGTGCCAGAACCATCATCATCTGGCGGCCTTCGAGCTTGGGTTCGGCTTCGACCTTGGAATATTCGGCCGTCTCTTCCCGGACCCTGTTCAGAAGCTGCATGCCGAGCTCCTGGTGCGCCATCTCGCGCCCGCGGAACCTCAGCGTCACCTTGACCTTGTCGCCCTCGTCGAAGAATCGGCGGACCGACTTCATCTTGGTCTCGTAGTCGTGCTCGTCGATGTTCGGCCGCATCTTGATCTCTTTGACCTCGATGGTCTTCTGGCGCCTGCGCGCTTCGGCCGCCTTCTTCTGGCCCTCGTACTTAAGCTTGCCGAGGTCGAGAATCTTGCAGACGGGCGGGTTCGCGGTCGGCACGATCTCGACGAGATCGAGGCCAGCCTCCTCCGCCAGCGCCATCGCTTCGGACGTGTCGGTGGGGCCACGATTCTGGCCCTCCGCGTCGATCAGCTGAACTTGCGGAACCCGGATTTCCCGGTTTGAACGCGGTCCTTCCTTTTGGACCGGTGGTGCACGAAATGGTCGGCGAATGGTCGTTCTCTCCTGTTCGTTGACGACGTCGGACGAATATAGGGATGCAGTCTGCGAAAATCGACCGCAAACCCACGGCAGCTGCCGCAGCCGCGTCTCGGCCAACCGGTCTTATAGCATCTCCGGCCTTGATTGACACGCGCGAACAGGCACAAAAGTGCCGATCTCGATCCAGGCGTGAGCGTACGAGCCGCTCGCAAGGCCGGCTCTGCCGGAGCGGCAAATGGACGATCGCCGCCGCATGCGGGCATCTTCCGCCGGCTTGCGGAGCCCGAGAAGCCGAGAGAGAAGCGGGGAGAACAGCCATGACCGACCAGCCCGGAAACGAGGAAGCGGGGACCATCCCCGTCGGCAGCGGCGCCGAGCAGCGGGAAATCGCCTTCCGCAGCTGCCAGGGAGAGGCGCCCGGCCTCGTCTGGCTCGGCGGCTACCGCTCCGACATGCGCGGCACCAAGGCCGAGCATCTTGCCGATCTCGCGCGACGCGACGGCCTCGGCTATTGCCGCTTCGATTATTCCGGCCATGGTGCCTCCGGCGGCCGGTTCGAAGACGGAACGATCAGCCGCTGGACCGAGGAGGCGGCGGCAGTGCTGGCCGCCACGACCCGGGGCCGTGTCATCCTCGTCGCCTCTTCCATGGGTGCCTGGATCGCGCTCAGGCTGGTGCAGCGGGCGGCGGAGTTCGGGCTCACCGGCCGCATCGCCGGGCTCCTGCTCCTGGCGCCCGCCCCCGACTTCACCCACCGGCTGATGCTGCCACGGATGACCGAGACCCAGCGAGAGGCCCTCGACCGCGACGGTCTCATCACCGAGCCGTCCGAGTATGGGCCGGAGCCCAATGTCTATACGCGGGCGCTGTTTGAGGACGGCGCCGCTAACCTCGTCATGGACGGCCTCATCGAGACAGGCTGCCCGGTCACCGTGATCCAGGGCATGGCCGATCCCGACGTACCCTTTGCCCATGCGCTGGAACTCGTCGAGCACCTGCCGTTCCACGGCGTCGTCGTCACCCTGGTGCGCGACGGCGACCATCGTCTGTCGCGCCCGCAGGACCTCGCGCTGATCGAGCGAGCAACCAAGGATCTCGTCGCGGACATTCGTAATTCCGTCTGATTTTAAGGCCCGCAAGTCAGCGATTTCATAATCTTAGCGGAAGTACGTGACAATTTCGTCACATCGTCGCAAACGGGCTGAATAACCCCTTCCAAATCAGGCGCTTGGCGCTAGGGCCCGGCGCCGGCCGGCGGGCGGATCGTGCACCTGACACCCTCCCGCACCGGTCTTGACTTGCGCGAGCCTCGCGTTTGGGCGGGAGAGCGGCTGCCCAATAGATTGACAGCTATCCGTATTGCACCGAACATCATCACACCACGACAGAACCTGACCTGCGCATGAGGGGAATGCATGGGGAATTTTCGCGCGATCGGCGCCACGGCCTTACTTTGTCTGGCGGCAACCTTTGGGACACCGGCTGCGGCGGAGTATCGCGGGCCGTCCATGGTCATCGGCACCAAGACCACACGGCCGATCGGCCACGAGGTCTTCTGCCGCTCGCATGAGGCCGAATGCCGGCCGCTCGAATCGCGGGTTGCCGATCGCGCGCTCGAACTGACGCCGGCGATCATCATCGCGGTCGCCGCGATCAACACCGCGATCAACGCCGAGATCACGCCGAAATCCGATAAGGACATCTACGGCGTCAAGGAGTTGTGGACCTATCCCGAGACCGAAGGGGATTGCGAGGATTTCGCCCTGCTGAAGCGGCGGATGCTGCATGAAAAGGTCGGGATCGACCTGTCCGACCTGTTGATGACGGTCGTGCGCAAACGCAATGGCGAAGGCCACGCGATCCTCACTCTGAGGACCACCGCCGGCGACTTCGTCCTAGACAATCTCAACTGGCGCGTGCTGCCTTGGTCGGATGCGCCCTACCGCTTCCTCAAGCGGCAGGATACGAGGGATCCCGGCCAATGGGTCAGGGTCGAGGACGGCGGCGAAGTGCTTGTCGGCGCCGTCAAGAAGTGACGCCGCCCCAAGAACGTGGCCGGCCGAACCCGGCTAACGTTACCTTTCGGTAAATGTTCGCCGCATCTTATACCCGTTAATATCCGCCGTCCCTTCGCCTGGTTAGGATGGGCCATGCATCCCCATAAAGGAAGGCGGATGATGCCCATAGAAGACGACATCCAGCTTGCCGAAGAGGTCGAGTCAGCACTGCGTGCTCTGGGCATCGCCGATGTTCGAACCGGCGAGGACCGTCCTCTGAAGCCCCATGTCATGGCGCTCAGGGGGGACGGCGAGTCTGCCAGGACCTCCTCAGCGTCTCGCAAGGATCCCACGAAGGGAGAATGCCGGGACTGATAGCGAGCGTTCGCTCCAGCCCGCAGGCGTGCGGAGTCGACTGCTCGCCGGCCCGCCGCCGGTCGAGACCGGTTCCTCCGCCGCCGGACGCACCGCCCGTGCCAGTGTCCGATCTGCCCGCCTGTCGGTGGTCTCCGTTCCCCTTCTCCCATTCTGACCCCACGTGGCTCTAGCTCGGCCCGGCTCCGCGATATCGTCTCGCGGCAGGAGGGGACGGATATGAACGCTGGAGGATTCCCGCCGCTCCCATAGTTGCGCACCGCGACCGCTTTCGTGCAGAAGGCCAATCCTGTTCCGCGCGCGTACGCTCGATCCAGGGCCGCGCCGATCGGGCCCACGCCGTCCGGGAGAAACCGCAGATGCGAGCCAGACACCGCAGCTTCGCCGTCATCGGCCTCGGCTCCTTCGGCTCGACCGTCGCGACGGCGCTGGCGGGCAGCGGCGACGACGTCGTCGGGATCGACATCGACGAGACGCGGGTGCGCCAGCACGCCGACGACCTGTCCCAGGCCCTGATCATCGATGCCCGCGACGAGGACGCCCTTGCGGAGGCGGGGCTTGCCGAGCACGACGTCGTCCTCGTGGCGATCGGCGAGGATCTCGAGGCCAGCGTCATCTGCACGATGAACCTCAAGCTGATCGGCGCCAAATGCATCTGGGTGAAGGCGTTCTCCAAGACCCATCACCGCATCCTCTCGCGCCTCGGCGCCGACCGCGTCATCCAGCCCGAGCGCGATACCGGCCTTCATGTCGCCGAGACCCTGCATTCGCCCTTCGTCTCGGACTTCATGAGCCTCGGCAACGGCTTCCACGTCGTCAACATCGTCATCGACGAGGAGATCGCCGGCCGCAAGATCGGCGATCTCGGCAAGACCGACGGCGAGACGCTGCGCGTCGTCGGCGTCATGCGCGGCGCCCGTTCGATCGAGTGCAGGGAGGACCTCACGCTGGAAGAGAACGACCGCCTCCTCCTGCTCGGCCGCCGCAACGATCTGCGCCGCTTCACCGGGCAGTTCTGAGTTGAAGCCCCTGCTTCTGAGGCAGGCGCGGCGCCCGCCCATCCTGCGGCTGTCGCCGCCCGCCGTCCTGCTTCTGGTCTATGGCGGGCTCGTCGTCCTTGGAACGCTCGTCCTGAAGCTGCCGCTGGCGTCGGTTCACGATACAGGCTGGATGGCGGCCCTGTTCACCGCGGCCTCCGCCGTCACCGTGACCGGCCTTGCGGTCGTCGACACCGGCTCGCACTTCACCGTCTTCGGGCAGGTCGTCATCCTGAGCCTGATCCAGCTCGGCGGCCTCGGCCTGATGACGGTCGCGGCCTTTCTCCTGTCGGTGCTGGGCCTGCGCATGCCGATCCGCCATCAGCTGGTGCTCGGCGAGGATCTGAACCGCACCGATCTCGGCGGCCTCTTCGCCCTGGTCTGGCTGATCTTCCGCGTCGTCGCGATCTTCGAGATCCTGGGCGCGGCCTGTCTCGCTTTCGTCTTCGTGCCGCGAGAGGGATGGGCGCAGGGTCTGTGGAGCAGCCTCTTCCACTCCGTCTCGGCCTTCAACAATGCCGGTTTCGCGCTCTATCCGGACAGCCTCACCCGCTTCGTCGGCAACCCGGTCGTCAATATCACCATCGCCGCGCTCCTGATCGTCGGCGGCATCGGCTTCTCGGTTCTCGCCGATCTCTGGCAGCAACGGCGCTGGAAGTCGCTGACCCTGCATTCGAAGCTGATGCTTGCGGGCACCGCCGGGCTGATCGTCGCCTCGGTCGTGGTGTTCGCAGCGCTCGAATGGAACAATCCCGGGACGCTGGGCCGGCTCGAAGTGGCGGACCGGCTCTGGGCGTCCCTGTTTCAGGGGGTGACGACGCGCACGGCCGGCTTCAACACCGTCGACATCGCGAAGGTGCTCGATCCGACGGCGCTCGCCATGATCGCCCAGATGATCATCGGCGCCGGCTCCACCTCGACGGGCGGCGGCATCAAGGTATCGACCTTCATGGTCCTGACCCTTGCGACCGTGGCCTTCCTGAAGCGGCGCGAACGGATCGCGGTCTTCGGGCGCAGCCTGGGACCGGAAGAGGTGCTGAAGGCGCTCGCCCTTGCCATGCTGTTCGTGGCGGTGCTGATCGCCGCGCTGTTCACGCTGCTCCTGACCGGTGCGGCCGGCTTCCTCGACCTGTTCTTCGAGACGGCCTCGGCGCTCGGCACGGTCGGCCTCTCGCGCGGCGCGACGGGCGCCTTCGGCCCCACCGGCCAGATCGTCGTCATCGCCGTCATGTTCGTCGGGCGCGTCGGACCTTTGTCCCTCGGCTTCTTCCTCGGCCAGAGGACGCGGCCGCGCATCGGCTACCCGGCAAGCCGCGTCTATCTCGGCTGACTTGAGAGGACCCTGTCACCGGGTCCGGAAGCCGCCTGTCGATCAGGCGACTTCCTTGCGCAGGGTATGGAGTTCCGCCATCGCCTCCTCGACCAGGCGCGCGGCGCTGCCGCAGCCGATCCGGGAGGCTTCCTGCGACAGGTACTGGCACAGATTGGTCAAGGTCGCGATGTCCTTTTCCAGCGAAGCCTCCGGGCTTCCGCGGAACTCCTGCCTCTGACGCATCCATCCGATCATCGATTCATCCCTTGTACGCTCAACTCTGCTGCTTGATTTTCGGCGAGCGCCGTCTTGAGCTTGATCTCGAGCAATGTCGCCAGCGGCGACCGGTCGGCGAGGTCGGCGCGATGGTCCCGCCCCTCCCAGACCATCGCCACCTCGAGGAGACACATGTCGAGAATCCGTGCCGCGAACGGCATCGAGAGCTCCCTGGCCGCATCGCGGTTCGCGGCGATCGACGAGACCAGCCGCGCCAGCTCGGCTTCATCTTCGACACGCATGGATCAGAACCCGGCTGAGGGCCGTTCGAAGACCCCGGGGACGTGCCACATCCCCTCGGCCCGCACGGTCTGATAGGGATCGCCCATCTTCACCGCGTCTTCGAACGGCTCGATCTCGTCCACCATTTCGACCACCGCATAGCCGCCGAGATCGAAGGGGGCGCCATTGTCGCGGATCTGGAAGCCGAAGTGCTGCCAGAACGGCAGGAGCTCTTCCTTGGCGTGGCCGTAGAGCTTGCGGAAGCCCTTGGCCCGGCAAAGGTCGACGCTGGCCCGCACGAGTTCGAAGGCGATCCGGGACTTGCGGAACTCCTTGCGGACCGCAAGCCGCTCCATCTTCGCGAAGTCGCCGAAGAAGCGGATGCGCATGCAGCCGGCCGGTTCGCCCTTGACGCTGTAGAGGAGATGCGTCGCTGCGAAGTCATTGCCGTCGAACTGCTGGTCGAAGGCGAAGGTCTGCTCGCCCATGAAGACGGCGGAGCGGATGGCGGCGACCTTGAGGAAATCGTCCATGCCGTGGACGACCGCGATGCCCGTCCCGCCCTCGCGTGCCTCGTTCGAGGCAAAGCGGCGGGGCTGCGAAGGCTTGGCCACCGCGTCGATTCCGCCGAAATCGGAGGACATATCACTTGCTGAAGTCATGCCGCCTTCTCCATAATTATCACCGAAGCGACGATAGGAGCTGGTCAAACGGCCGAATGCAGCAAACATGACATCGGGGTGTTCGTGTGAGTGAACGCCTGCGCGACGCGCTTGACTGGGACGGGGTGAAGACCCTGCTGGCGATCGTCGAGCACGAGAGCTTCCGGCAGGCTGCAGCCGATCTCGGGCGGAGCGTGAACACCGTTCGCTCGACCATCGAGCGGCTGGAGGACCAGCTCGGCTTCCGGCTGTTCTACCGGGAGGTCAACGGCGCGCGCCTGACGCCGGAGGGCCGCCGCCTGCTCGCATCGGCCCGCCAGGTGGAGCAGTCCGTCTCCGATCTGTGCCGCGTCGCCAAGACGTCTTCCGATACGATGTCGGGCGAAGTCCAGCTCGCCGTGACCGAAGGGATCGGCACCTTCTGGCTGGTGCCGCAGCTGGTCGACTTCCTCGCCGATACCGGACGCGACATGCAGGTCAACCTCAGATGCGCGCTGCGGTCGGTCGACGTCCTGCGCATGGAGGCGGACATCTCGGTCCAGCTGATCGAGCCCACCTCTCCGGACCTGATCAAGAAGCGGATCGGCTATGTCCATCTCTCGCCCTTCGCCGGCCGCTCCTACAGCGAACGTCACGGCCTGCCCAATTCGCTCGCCGAACTCGCGGACCACCGGGTGATCGAGCAGGAGATGGATCAGTTCGCCGGCTACGGGCTCGACAAGATCTTCACGCCGGAGATCGCCAAGAAAATGGTGCCCCTGCGCACCAATTTTGCCAGCGCCCACTACTGGTCGATCGCCAAGGGGGCCGGGCTCGGCTTCCTGCCCAACTACGCCATGGCGATCGGCGGCGACCTCGTTCCCGTGCCGCTCGACCTGAAGTTCCGTGTGCCGATCTGGCTCGCCATCCATCCGCAGGTGATCAAGACATCGCGGCACCGGGCGATCGTCGACTGGCTCGTCGACTGCTTCTCCACCGAACGCTTTCCCTGGTTCGGTGAGGCTTTCCTGACGCCGACCGAGATCAACGGCCTGATCGGAGCCTCCGGGGAGATGAAAACCTACTTCCAGGGTTTCACGCCCCGGCTGATCGCCGGCTCCTCGGCATAGAGCATCGGGTCGGCAGACCGAAAGCGCTCCGCCGACCCATCTCCATCTTGCCGCATCGGATTCTTCCGCCGAGCGGTTCCGCCTTCCGGTCCGATGCACAATGCCGCGTCGCGCGCTCTGCGCCCCGCGGCCTGATCACAGTCTCAGTGCGCCAGGATCACCGGCATCCCGGCATGGTCGAGGATATGGTTGGTGGCGCCGCCGAAGATCATCTGGCGCAGCCGGCTCTGGGTGTAGGCGCCCTTGACGAGCAGGTCGCAGCCGAGCACGGAGGCCTCCTCGAGGATCGCCTCGCCGGACCGTATCCGCTTGTCGGAAAGAAGCTTCAACTCGGCGGCGATCCCGTTGCGGCGCAGGCGCCGCTGGACGAGTTCGCCGGACGGGCGGTCGCCGAGAGCGCCGTCGTCGGCAAGGACGACGACCCGCTTGGCATCGCGGATGAAAGGCTTGGCAAAGCCGATGGTGCGCGCCGTCTCGCTGGAGCCGTTCCAGGCGATCACGACGGTTTCGGCAAGGCTTGCGACCGGTTTCGGAGGCGCCAGGAGGATCGGTCCGCCACTGTCGAAAAGGGCTGACTCGAGCGTGGTGATCGAACTGCCGTTGGCGCGCGGCTGGCCGACGACCGTCAGGTCGAATACCCGGCCGTAGCTGCCGAGAAAGCCGTCCCCGGCCATCGTCGCCTCGTTCCAGATCGCACGCGGGCCGTCGCTCTCGCCCGTGCCCGCTTCGCCCATCGCGAGGCCGTGCTCGCCCATGACGCGGGCAAACAGGCTTCGCGCCTCCGCCATGGCCTGGCGGTGGTCCCACTCCGCGCTGTGGATCATCGCGACGCTGGCCGGATCCCAGCCGATGCCCGCAAGCGGCGGAACCTGAAGGGCGAACCCCTCGATCACGCTTTGGAAGCGCTCGGCGGTCGCGGCCGCGAGATCGAGCGTCAGACGAGCGTCCTCATGGTGTTCGACGGGCACGAGAATCGTTTTCATTTGGCCCCTTTGGGATATCTATGACACGTGATCGGCGATCCCCTCGTCGCCGATAGACCCATTCTAGCCGATCGTAGTCCCGCCTTCATGCCCCCTCTCGATTCCGATTCCGATCCTGACAGCGCGGCCGCGACCGCCGCCCCATCGGCCGCCAGCGCCAGACGGCAGTTCCTCACCGTCTTTCCCTCGATCATGTTGCCGATGTTCCTGGCGGTGGTCGATCAGACCATCGTCGCAACGGCGCTGCCGGCGATCGCGGCTTCGCTCGGCGATGTCGACCGGCTGTCCTGGATCGTCGTCTCCTATCTCGTCGCGACCACGATCGCGGCCCCGGTCTATGGCCGGCTCGGCGACGTGCTCGGCCGAAGACGTCTGATGTTCGTGGCGCTGGCGGTCTTCATCGGCGCGTCCGTCCTGTGCGCGCTGTCGCAGAGCATGCTCATGCTGACCGTCGCGCGCATTCTGCAAGGGGCCGGCGGCGGCGGTTTGATGACCTTGTCGCAGGCGCTGATCGGCGAGGCGATCCCGCCGCGCGAGCGGGCGCGCTATCAGGGCTATCTCGCCGCCGTCGCCGTCACGTCCAGCACGTTCGGCCCGGTGGTCGGGGGCTTCCTGACCGAGAGTTTCGGCTGGCAATCGGTCTTCCTTGTCAATGTCCCGGTGGGTGCGCTCGCCGCGCTCCTCGCATTGCGGCTGCCGCAGCGGGCGGGCACGGGCGAGGCCTTCCGCTTCGACACGCCCGGGCTCCTGCTCTTCGCCACCTTCATCGCCTCCACGCTGATCATGCTGGAAGGCTCGCGCGCCGCCCTCTCCGGCGATGTCCTGATGCCGCTTGTCCTGGCCACCGTGGCCCTGGCCGCGGTGATCCTCCTCATCCGGCGCGAGCGGCGCACGCCCTCGCCGCTCCTGCCGATCCCGCTCCTGAAACATCCGGCGATCTGGCGCTGCGATGCGGCCGCCGCCTTCCATGGCGCGACGCTGGTCTCGCTGATCACCTTCCTCCCGCTCTATTTCCGGATGGTGCACGGCACGTCGGCGGCCGTCACCGGCTTCCTGATCATCCCGATGACCATCGGCATCGGCGTCGGCTCGCTGATCACCGGGCGCATCGTCGGGCGCACCGGCGCGACGGCGGTCTTTCCTTCCGTCGGCCTCGCGATCGTCGTCCCGGGCCTCGCCTTCGTCGCCCTGGCCTCCCCCTATCTCGGCGCGGTCACCCTCTCGCTGATCTTCGGCGTGCTGGCGATCTTCATGGGGACGGTGATGGGCGTCGTGCAGCTGACCGTGCAGCTTGCCGCCGGCAGCCGCCAGCTCGGCGCGGGCGCGGCGAGCGTCCAGTTCTCGCGATCGCTCGGTGCAGCCGTCGGCACGGCGATCGTCGGCTCGGTCCTCTTCGCGACCCTGACCCTCGCGAGCCCCGGGATCGGAGACGCCGTCGGGCGAATCCTCGAAGAAGGTCCGGCGGCGCTCCACGGGCTCTCGGCGATCCAGCGGCAATCGATCGAGGCCGGCCTCGGCCAGGCCTTCCGCAACGCCTTCTTCTGCACGGCGGCCTTCGCGGCGGCGGCGATGCTGTTGTTCTGGACGCAGCCGATCCGGCGCGTGTGACGAGGCTCCTTGCAGCCCGTCCGAAAGGCGGGCAGCGCCGGCCGCTGAAAGAGCTGCGCCTAGCGGTCGCCGCGCCGCATTCGGGCGTTAGCTAGGGTCGGTCAAGCGGCCGGTTCCTGCGAATCGTCGCGCCACATTTTTCCCGACGCCGTGAAGAGGTCATGCTCGAACTTCTCTATGTCTCGATTCTGATCGGCACGATCCTCGTCCTGGTGGCGGCGTTTTCGAGCCTGCTCGCCTTCCGCTTCGGCGCGCCGCTGCTGCTTCTGTTCCTGTCGATCGGCCTCCTGGCGGGGGTCGACGGGCTCGGGCTCGACTTCGACAATGCGGGCCTTGCCTATTTCGTCGGGACGATCGCGCTCGCGATCATCCTCTTCGATTCCGGCTTCGGCACGCATCTGTCGACCTTCCGCCAGGCGGCCTATCCGGCGATCACGCTCGCGACCGCCGGCGTCCTCATCACCTCGGTGATGTTCGGCCTCGCCGCCTCCTCGCTCCTCCATCTGTCGATCGTGGAGGGCATCCTCCTCGGCGCGATCGTCGGCTCGACGGACGCGGCGGCCGTGTTCTTCCTCCTGCGCGTCGGCGGCGTCACCATCCGCGACCGGGTGCGCTCGCTGCTCGAGATCGAATCCGGCACCAACGACCCGATGGCGATCTTCCTGACCATCGCCCTGGTCGAGCTGCTCGGCCGGGGCGATGGCCTCGACGCCATCGGCCTCAGCGTCATTCTGGGCTTCGTGAAGCAGATGGGGCTTGGCCTCGTCTTCGGTCTCGGCGGCGGCTTCATGATCGCGGAAATCCTGACGCGCCTTCAGATCGACCGGGGCCTGATGCCGATCATGACGCTCGGCCTCGCGCTCCTCGTCTTCGCCCTCACCGGCGCGGTCGGCGGCTCCGGCTTCCTCGCCGTCTATGTCGCGGGACTCTACGCCGGCAATAGCGGGCTGAAGGCCGCAAGCCACGTCAAGCGCTTCCAGGACGGGCTGACATGGCTCGCCCAGATCGTCATGTTCCTGATCCTCGGCCTGCTCGCCACGCCGTCCCAGTTTTCGCTGATCTTCTGGCCCGCCCTCGGCCTCGCGGCCTTCCTCATCTTCGTCGCTCGGCCGCTGGCGGTCTGGCTCTGCCTCCTGCCGTTCGGATTCCAGCGGCGCGAGACGGCCTTCGTCTCCTGGGTCGGGCTCAGGGGCGCGGTCTCCATCCTCCTCGCCATCGTCCCGCTGATCGGCGGCCTCGACGACGCGCGCCTGTTCTTCAACAGCGCCTTCATCATCGTGCTCGCCTCGCTCCTCGTCCAGGGCTGGACGATCGGCGTCGTGGCCAGACGGCTCGGCCTCGTCGTGCCGCCGCGGATCGGCCCGATCGAGAAGTTCGAGCTGGAACTGCCGGGCAGTCCGGACCACGAGCTCCTGTCCTACCGCGTCGTGCCGGACAGCCCGGTGGCGCGGGGCGAGCGTGTTCCGCGCTGGGCGCGGCCTTCGCTCGTCATTCGCGATGGCCGCTCCATGCGCTACCAATATGCCGGGCGGCTGCAGTCCGGCGACTACGTCTACCTCTTCATCTCGCCGCGCTATCCCCCGCTCCTCGACCGGCTGTTCGCGAGCCCCGCCCCGGTGACGGCGGACGATGCGGAGTTCTTCGGCGATTTCGCGCTCGACCCTGCGGCACGGGCGAAGGACCTTGCCGCCGCCTACGGCTTCCGGCTGCATCCGGACGAGGAGACGATGTCGATCTCCGAGATGATGATCCGGCGACTCGGCGGCGAGGCCGACTATGGCGACCGCGTTGCCGCCTCCCCGGTGGAACTGATCGTCCGCCAGACGGGAATCGACGGCGCTGTCGTCGCGGCGGGCCTGTCGCTGGAGCCGGGCAGCGGACGCGGCGGCCAGATCCCGCTCTTCTACAGCGGCCGCGACATCGCCGGCTTCTTCGCCCGGCTTCTCGGCCGCGGCTGACGCCGTCCCGCACCCCGCCGAACGGCCCGGCTTTCGCCGGCAGTTAGAAGAACTGAGCTTCGAAGCGGGGAGAGCCTTCTTGCCCGGAAAGGCGGGACCGACCTAAGAAGAGGAGGAAAACGAGCGTCTGCCGCAAAGCCAGAGCGGCGACGGCCCATAGCGAGAGGACAGAACCGATGACCACACAGTTCAAGACGCTCGACGATGCCGACGTCACGGGAAAGCGGGTTCTCGTCCGGGTCGATCTCAACGTCCCCATGCAGGACGGCAAGGTCACCGACAAGACGCGCATCGAGCGCGTGCTGCCGACGATCCGCGAGATCACTGAGAAGGGCGGCCGGGTGATCCTGCTCGCCCATTTCGGGCGGCCGAAGGGCAAGCCCAATCCGCAGATGTCGCTCGAACCGCTGGCGCCGGTCCTCTCCGACCTGCTCGGCCAGCCGGTCGGCTTTTCCGACGATTGCGTCGGCCCGGTCGCGGCCGGCATCGTCGCCGCGTTGAAGGACGGCAATGTCGTGCTCCTCGAGAACACGCGCTTCCATGCCGGAGAGGAGGCGAACGAGGAGGAGTTCGTCTCGCAGCTCGCCTCGCTCGGCGACGTCTATGTCAACGACGCCTTTTCCGCCGCGCACCGCGCCCATGCCTCGACCGAGGGGCTCGCCCGGCACCTGCCCTCCTATGCCGGCCGCACCATGCAGGCCGAGCTGGAGGCCCTGGAGAAGGGCCTCGGCGATCCCGAGCGGCCGGTCGTCGCCATCGTCGGCGGCGCCAAGGTCTCGACCAAGATCGACCTCTTGAAGAACCTCGTCGCAAGGGTCGACGCGCTGGTGATCGGCGGCGGCATGGCCAACACCTTCCTGGCGGCGGAGGGCGTGAAGGTCGGCAAGTCGCTCTGCGAGCACGACCTCGCCGAAACTGCGAAGGCGATCACCGCCGCCGCCGAGGAAGCCGGCTGCGAGATCGTCCTGCCGAGCGACGCCGTCGTCGCGCGCGAGTTCAAGGCGGGCGCGGCGAGCGAGACGGTGCCCGTCGGCGAGGTGCCGGACGACGCCATGATCCTCGATGCCGGCCCCCGGACCGTCGAGGCCGTCAACGCCTGGCTCGACAAGGCGAAGACGCTGGTCTGGAACGGCCCGCTCGGCGCCTTCGAGATCAAGCCCTTCGACATGGCGACCATGGCGGCGGCCCATCATGCGGCCGAACTGACCAGGGCGGGCAAGCTCGTCTCCGTCGCCGGCGGCGGCGACACGGTGGCGGCGCTGAACACGGCTGGCGTGGCGGACGCCTTCACCTATGTCTCGACGGCGGGCGGCGCCTTCCTGGAGTGGATGGAAGGCAAGGCGCTGCCGGGCGTGGAGGTGCTGAAGGCATGAGCCGATCGGAGACCGAGTTCTCGGCGACGGCGCCCGGCTGGGGCATCGACCCCGGCGGGCTTGCCGCTTCGTTCAAGACCGGCCTCATCTCCTGGCTGCTCTTTCCCGTCTATGTCTGGCAGGGGCTCGCCGCCCGGCGCCGCATCCCGCGAATGGCCCCGCCGCAGGGCCGGGTCTCGGGCTGTCTCGGCGCCGAGAGCGTCCGCGACGCGGCGGTGAAGCTCCTCGTCATCGGCGACAGCTCGGCGGCGGGCGTCGGCGTCGACGACATCGCCGACTCGCTCGGGCCGAAGCTCGCCGAGCGCATCTATGCGCTCACCGGCCTGTCGGTGTTCTGGCGGGCGGCCGGCGCGAATTCCGCCGTCTCGGCCGAGGTTCGCGACCATGTCGTGCCGAATGTCGCCCGCGAGGCCTTCACCCATATCGTCCTGATGATCGGCTCCAACGACGCCAAGAACTTCCACAGTGCGCGCCGCTTCAAGAAGGGGTTCGGCGGCCTCCTCTACGCGCTGAAGGCGCGCTGGCCGGAGGCGCGGATCGTCTGGTCGCCGCCGGTGGACCTGAAACGCGTCCCCGCCCTGCCGCGCGCCCTCGCCCATGTGCTCGAACTCAGGGCCCGCATCATCCGCAAGATGGGCGCGCGCCTGTGTGCCGAGCGCGGCGCGATCGTCTCCACCACCCTCCCCCGCGTCGAGCCCGCCGGCTTCTCCCGCGACGGCTTCCACGCCTCGGTGGAAGGCTATGCCTATTACGCCAACCACCTCGTGGGGTATGTGCTGGGGGGTGGTTCGCTCCCAGCTTCGCCGCGCTCCTGATCAGCTGTAGCCGGCGGCGGTTGCCCGACGATCCGGCATCGCCTGCGCGCCCGATGCATCGCTAGCGGCGGTATCCGCATCGATCCGCGGCATGGTCAGGCGCACCGTCAGGCCCTCGGCCCCGATCTCCCGCTCGATGGTCGCGCCGAGGCGCTTGGCCATGGCGTCCAGCATAACCGACCCGAACCCGTTCGACTGGATGTCCGGATCCTTCGCCTCGGCCGGCGCCTCGTTCGGGCGTTCCGACCAGATCAGGCGGATTTCGTCCTGCGCGGTCGTCGACCAGGTGACGGATATGCGCCCGCCCGCCCGGCGGAGCGAGCCGTATTTCGCGGCATTGGTCGCCAGCTCATAGAGGATCAGGCCAAGCGGCGTGACATTCTCCCGCGCGACGGTGATCGGCTCGCCGCCGATCGCAAGGTCCAGTTCCTCCGCGTCCTCGAACGGTTCGAGGACGCGGTGCACGATCGTGTCGAGCCCCGCCGCCCCGGCATCGTTCTGGGTGCCGGAATGGGCGCGCGCCAGCGCGTTGATCCGCTTTCTCGCCTCCTCGGCGACCTCCTGCGGGCTCGCGGCGTGCCTCGCCGCGAGCGAGACGAGACCGGCGACAATGGCGAAGACGTTCTTCACCCGGTGGTCGAGTTCGCCGGCGAGCATGCTGGCATTGCGGTGCGCGTCGGCGAGATCCCGGTTGACGACCGCGAGTTCGGCGGTGCGCTCGTCCACCCGCCGCTCCAGCACCCGGCCAGCCTCGCGCAGCTGCTCCGTCAGCTCCTGGTTCTCGCGATGGCGCTCGCGCAGCCAGCTGGTCGCCCGGCGCATCGCCCGCTGCGTGGCGGCGAATTCCTTCATGCGCGTCCCGGTCTGCGGGACATCCTCGAAATCGCCCTCCGAAATGCGGTCCGCCTGCGCCGACAGCGCGACCAGCGGCCGCGTCATCGCCCGGCCGAGTAGAACCGCGAGCCCCGCCGTCAGCGCCGCGACGATGCCGACGACGATGAGGCCGATATGGCGGATGCGGTAGATCGGCGCGAGGATGTCGCTCTCCGGCAGATAGGTGACCACCACCCATGGCGTGCGCGAGGCCGACAGCCGGCGCACCGCGCCGCGCCAGCTCTCGCCGTCCGCGGTGAACCGCGTCAGCCGCGTCTCGCCGGGCTCGAGGCTTGAGAGACCGCCGGGCAGGCTCGCCACGGCCTCCGCCAGCGCGGGATCGGGCACTTCGCCGACCTTGGCGAAGCGCTGGCCGCCCTTATCGTCGGGCGTCAGGACGAAGGCGGCGTTGCGATGGGCGATCACGTCGCCATTCTGCGAGACGATCGCCGCCGAGCCGTTCGCACTGACGTCTAGCCGGGTCAGAAAGCGCGACAGCGCGTCGATCTCGATGTCGATGCCGACGGCGCCGCGGATCGGCAGGCGCGGATCGGCCCGCACCGGGGTCGCCACGGTGATGCCCGGGCGCTGCGAGGTGAAGAAGATGTAGGGGTCGGTCCAGACGACGTCGCGGCTCGCCTTCGCGCCCTCGTACCAGGGCCGTGTCCTCGGATCGTAGCTGTCGGCGTCGTCGACCCGCTCGGACAGGCGGTGAAAGGTCTCGTCGTACCAGTCGAGCGTGACGTGCCGCACCGGGCTCGTCTCGATGCGCTTGCTCCGGTAGCTGGCGCCCGGAACGTCCGAATTGCGGCTGACATAGACGAAGGAGCCGTCCGCCGCGCCATAATAGACGCCGGCGAAATCGGCCCGCCCCCTCAGGATCTCGAAGAAATAGCGCTCGAGCGTCGCCCGGTCAGCGGTGGTGAGGACGGCGTTCTCGGCAAGGCGCTGCGACAGGGCCGCGGCATCGTCCGCCGGATTGAGGAAGTTCTCGGTGTAGCTGGTCGTATCCTGCGCCACCCGCTCGGTGAGCTGCGCCGCATAGGACAGGAGGGCGTTCTGCGAGGCGAAATAGGTCAGCGCCAGAATCGCGAGCAGCGCCACGACTTGAAGACCCACCAGCGTCGACGTCAGAACCGTCCGAAAGGACCACATCGACCGTGCCTCGTCCAATCGCCCCACTCCAAGGGAAGTTTGACCGAGGCGGCCGGCGAGCACAAGGGAAGCGGCCTATTCCAGCGCTTCTGCCCGTGCCTCTCCCGCCCCCGCGCCTTGCTCGCGCGGATGCACGGTGACGGTCGCGGTCAGGCCGGCGACGAGGGGCGTTCCCTGCGGCACCTTATCGAGGGCGATGCGCACGGGCACGCGCTGGGCAAGCCGCACCCAGGAGAAGGTCGGCGTGACATTGGCGAGGAGGTTTGAGCCGTCGGAGCGCTCGCGGTCCTCGATGCCGGCCGCGATCGACTGGACATGGCCCTTCAGCGGCTGGGGACGCCCCATCAGCTCGATGTCCGCGGGATCGCCGACGGCGATATGCGGCAGCTGGTTCTCCTCGAAATAGCCTTCGATGCGCAGCGTGTCGGTGTCGACGAGGGCCATGACGCCCTTGCCCGCCGAGACGTAGTCGCCGGGGTTGAGGGCGAGATTGCTGATGATCCCGTTCGCCGGGGCACGCACCGTGGCGCGCTTGAGGTTCAGCGCGGCGACGTCCTGGTTCGAGAGCGCCTCCTGATAGGCTGCCGCGGCTCTGGCAGCCGTCAGATCGGCCTGCTCGATGGTCTGTTCGGACACCGCGGCGGACCCGCGCAGCCTGTCGTAGCGCGCGGCGTCGCGCTGCGCCTGCTTCAGCGCGGCCTCCTTGTCGGCGACCGACGCCTTGGCAAGGTCGAGCGCCAGCTGGAAGCGCTGCGGATCGAGCTGCAGCAGCACGTCGCCCTTCTTCACCGACTGATTGTCCGCCACCATGACCTCGGCGACCGGGCCGGAGACATCAGGCGCGATCTCGACGACGTCGGCCCGCACATGGCCGTCGCGGGTCCAGGGCGTCTCCATGTAGGCGGTCCAGAAATTCCAGCCGACCGCGCCGGCGATCGCGACGAAGGTGAGGGTGAAGGCGATCTTGAAGATTCGGGACAGGAAGGCGGTCATGACAGATACCAGCTTGATACGTCGGCAAGGCCGGCGAGAACGAGAACGTAGAGTGCGAGGTCGAACAGGGGCGGATGCCAGACGGCGCGGTAGAGACCGAGCCGACCGAGGACCGCCTTCATCGGGACGAGGCACCCATAGGCGAGAAGCGCCAGCACCAGGAGCTTCGGCAGGTAGACGCCGAAGAATGCGAAATCACCGAGCATGATCGGATCCTATTCTGCGGCAAGGGCATAGCCCGCGGCGAGCGGCTGCTGCGCCGGCGCCAGGAGGGCGGATTCGGGCGGGGGCGCGTCCGGGCAGAGCGCGCGGCGCAGGCCCACGAGGCTCTGCAGCGCCCGGCTGCGCGCCGGCTGGGCCGGTGCGTCGAGGCAGGCGGCGAGCGCATCGTCGATCCGCCGGACGAGATCGCCGGGGGGGCGCGTGCGGCGGCGACCCACGGCAAGATCCTCGAAGCGGCCGGCGACCGCGGACAGAACCGCCTCCAGCGGCGGCCGGACCGGCCGCGGCATCGCCCGCACGCTGCGGCGAAGGTCGAGGACGGAGAGGCCGATGCGCATCTCCAACAGCGCGTCCGCGCGGGCGGCTTCGCCCCCGACGCCCTGCGCCAGACGCGGCGCGATCTGGCCGAGGCGATCGAAGACGCGGCCGGCAAAGACCGCGGGGTCGACGCCGCGCCGGCCGCCCGCGATCGCCGCGATCTCGGCCCAGCCCTGCCGCGCCAGACGGCGGGCGGCGAGGGCCGCCCCGAAGGGCCGGGTCAGGATCATCCAGACGAGCGCGAAGAGCCCGCCCGCGACCGTGGCGATCGCGCCGTTGGCGAAGCGCTCGAAGTCGGCGGCATAGACCTCCTGCAGCGAGACGAGCGTCGCCGCATTGACCGCCAGGAGGAGGCCGATGAAGGAGTATTTCGGCCGCGCGATCAGCGGCCCTACGAGGATGAACGGCGAGAACACGGCGACGAGCCCGGCAAAGGTCTCGACATGCGGCAGGATGCCGAAGAGATAGATCCCCGCGACAAGGCATCCGGCGGCCGTCAGGATCGTCAGCATCCGGATCATCGGGATCGGATTGTCGGAGGCCGCGAAAAACGAGCAGGCGACGCCCGCGATCATCACGAAGCCGGCTCCCTGATCCCAGCCGGAGACGATCCAGACGAGGCAGGCCAAGAAGATCGCCAGCATGGCGGAGCCGGCGGAGAAGGCCATCATGCCGAAATCATAGTGCGGCACGTTGGCGGCGGCGCTGGCGAGCCGGAGTGCCGGCGGCCGCTGGGCGTCGCGTCCCGCGACGATCTCGGCTTCGAGCACCAGGCAGTCGTGCCAGAGGTCGACGAGATCGGCGAGGCGGGCGAGCGCGCTCGCGACGAGGAGCGTGTGCCAGTCATGCGCATCGCCATAGCGCACATGCAATCCCGAGACGCGCGCGGCCATCTGGCCGGCCGTCTTCAGCCGATCACCGCCCTGATCCTCGACGAAGGCGCGCACGTCGCCGGCGAGGGCCGCGACCTCTTCGGGCAGGCCGCCCTCAGCCTCCACCGCGCCGAGCCGGTCGGCGAGCGAGGAAAGCAGCGGCGGCAGCATGACGAGGCGGCCGCGCAGCTGGCGCGCGGCGCGCACGACGCCGCCCATCTCCGGATCATAGCGCAGCTGCGCGACCAGCTGGTCGACGGCCTTCACGTCGGGCGCGAGGCGCTGCGTCTCCTTCAGCCGCGCGGGATCCTCGCCAGCGAGCACATGCCGGATCCAGCCGCCGGCATCGGCCAGCCAGGCGGAGACGCGCGCGCCGACCACCGGGCCGAGGCTCTGCGGAAAGACGAGGGCGTTGACGAGGCTGGCGCAGGTAATGCCGAGAGTGATCTCCTGCGCCCGCGCGGTCGCGACGTCGAAGATCGTCGAGGGATCGCCCACCGTCGGCAGCGCGATCAGCGGCAGCGTGTAGCCAGCCAGCATGAACATGTAGGAGCGCGGGGTCCGGTCGAGGAAGGAGACGAAGAGCAGGCCGCCCGTCCAGATGCCGACGACCGCGCTCATGAGAAGCGGCCGGTCGACGAACAGCGGCGTCACGAGGATCGAGACCGCCGCGCCGAGACAGGTGCCGGCGGCGCGGTACACGGCCTTGGACCGGGTCGCGCCGGAGAGCGGGTTGGCGACGATGAAGACCGTTGCCATCGCCCAATAGGGACGCGGCAGGCCGGCGGCCAGCGCGATGTAGAGCGCCAGCATCGAGGCGGCGAAGGTCTTCACGCCGAACAGCCATTCGCGGCCGGTCGGCAGATTGCCAGGCAATGTCATTTTCCGGCCTGCCCCGGTTCACGGCGGCCCAGGCCCGCGCCGTCGCCTGGGGATTTCGGCGCGAAGGCCTCGAAGGCCTGGAACACGCGCAATGTCGCCTCCAGATCCTCGCGCGGCACGTCCGCAAAGATCCGGGTGCGCAGCGCGACGAGATCCGCCTCGATGCGCTTCATCACCTGATGCCCGCGCTCGGTGAGCCAGAGCGTCTTCGCCCGCCGGTCGGTCGGGTCGTCCCGTCGCTCGACGAGCCCGCAGGCGGCCAGTTGATCGAGCAGGCGGACGAGGGACGGCCCCTCCATCCCGACCTCCTCGGCGATCACGCCCTGGCGCACGCCGTCGCCGAGTCGGCCGATGGTGACCAGCGGGTGGGCGCAGGCCTCCGATATGCCCTGCGCCTCGACGGTCTCGCGCACGAGCTTGCGCCAGTGCCGGCCGAGCCTGTGCAGCGTGGTAGTCAGGGCAAAGTGAAGTTGCGCGTCCGTTTGCATGGCATAAAGATAGGATCCTATCTAATAGGACGCAATCTGTCCGCCATGCGGTGGCAGCAAGGCTGGCCTTCGCGACACGCAGGCTTGGCAGCCCCAAGACGCAAGAAGGACGGCGGATCCTTCGACCCGCCGCCCGCAATACGCGCCGGCCTCAGATGGCCGGCATTCCTGTCGCCGAAGGCGTCCTCAGACCGCCTTCACCATCGGTTCGCGCGGCCAGTGGCGGACCTTTCGGCACATCTCGACGAAGCCGGCGGCCTCGCTGCCGGAGCCGAGCTTCACGCAGCCCTCGTCGAGGTCGGAGGCGATACCGGCCTTTTCGAACAGCGTCATGGCTTCCGGCGAGTAGGCGATGAACTTGCAATGCGCGAAGGCGTCGGTGACGAAGTCCTTCGCCGTCGGCTCCTTGGCGAGCATTGCCGCGCCCTCGGCCGAGAGCAGCACCGCGACCGCATCGAAGACCACGGAGGGGCCGCCGTCGACCTTCTCGTCGCCCTCGATCAGCGTGCCGCCCGAGGTGGTGACGCCGCCGACCATCGGGGCGACGATCTTCACCATCGCGCCTTCGGCCTTGGCCGCCGCCTGAAGACCCTTCAAGAGTTCGTCGTCGAGACCATCGGAGACGAGAACGCCGATCTTGCGGCCCTTGAAGCTCTCAGGCCCGTTGAGCAGGATCGACAGGGCCGGCGACTTCTGAAGGTCCTGCCGCGTCGGCATCGCGGCCGGCGCAGGCTTCGGCATCTCCTTGAGGCGCAGGCCGGTCGCGACCTTCTTCGCCAGCGTTTCGTCGATGTTGAGGAGATGCGAGACGACGCGCGCCCGGATTGCCGGGGTCTCGACCTTTGACAGTTCGAAGGTCAGCGCCAGCGCGATATGGCCCTGCTCGACCTCGGTCTGCGAGATGTAGAACTGCCGCGCCTGGCTGTAGTGGTCGGCGAAGCTCTCCGAGCGGATCCGGCGTTTCAGCCCGGCCTCTTCGGCCGGGAAGCTTCTGAAGCCGCGCGCCGGGTTCTCGCGCGGACCGCCCATCTCGCCGCCCCAGGAGTTCGGCTCGTAATTCGCCCGGCCCTTGGGGTTCTGCATCGCCATGTGGCCGTCCTGCTGAAAGTTGCAGACGGAAGCGTTGCGCGGCGCGTTCACCGGGATATGGGTGAAGTTCGGTGATCCCAGCCGCTTCAGCTGGGTGTCGAGATAGGAGAAGTTCCGGCCCTGCAGGAGCGGATCATTGGTGTGGTCGATGCCGGGGACGATGTTCGCCGTGTGGAAGGCCACCTGCTCGGTCTCGGCGAAGAAATTGTCGACGCAGCGGTCGAGCACCATCTTGCCGACGCGGCGCACCGGCAGGATCTCCTCCGGGATGATCTTCGTCGCATCGAGGATGTCGAAGTCGAACTTATCGGCGAAGTCGTCGTCGAAGAGCTGGAAGCCGAGCTCCCATTCCGGATAGTCGCCCGCCTGAATCGCGTCCCAGAGATCGCGGCGGTGGAAGTCGGGATCGGCGCCGTTGATCTTCAGCGCCTCGTTCCAGACTACCGACTGCATGCCCTGCTTCGGCTTCCAGTGGAACTTGACATAGGTCGACTTGCCCTCGGCATTGACGAAGCGGAAGGTGTGAATGCCGAAGCCTTCCATGAAGCGGAAGGAGCGCGGAATGGCGCGGTCGGACATGATCCACATCACCATCGCCATCGCCTCCGGCGTCAGCGACATGTAGTCCCAGAAATTGTCGTGCGCGGTCTGCGCCTGCGGGAAGCCGCGGTCCGGCTCCTGCTTGGCCGCATGGATGAGATCCGGGAACTTGATGGCGTCCTGGATGAAGAAGATCGGGATGTTGTTCCCGACGATGTCCCAATTGCCTTCCTTGGTATAGAACTTCACGGCGAAGCCGCGCACGTCCCGCGCGAGATCCGGCGAGCCCTTGTTGCCGGCGACAGTCGAGAAGCGCACGAAGACCGGCGTCTTCTCGCCGGCCCGCTGGAAGAGGTCGGCCGAGGTGAGGTCCGACAGCGATTCATAGGGCTCGAAATAGCCGTGGGCGCCATAGCCGCGGGCATGGACCACGCGCTCGGGGATGCGCTCGTGGTCGAACTTGAATATCTTCTCGCGGAAGATCTGGTCTTCCATCAGCACCGGACCGCGATGGCCGGCCTTCAGCGAATTCTGGTCGTCGGCGACCGGCACGCCCTGCTGCGTCGTCAGCACCGGCACGTCGCCACCGGCGACCTGATGCACCTCTCCACCGGTTCCGCGCTGAAACTCGACATCGCCGAACCGCGTCTTCGGTCCATGATCATGGTTGTTCGCCATCTCGGCCTCTCTCGTCGAAGGATTGTCGCATGCGCTCCGGGCTCGCGAAGAGGCGGAGCTGCGCGTCCCTTCTGCAACTCGGCCTTGCTCAGCGCGTTCCGGAGTAACCCTGTTCCCGGCTACAGAAATTCCTGCGGCCTATTGCCCGGCTACGGATCTTGCCCGCGGATTCTCCGCCGGATGCCGCGGCCAGGTCGCTCCGAGGCTCCAGAACACCGCATGATGCCGGGCGCCGGCGAATGCGCGAGGCGACAGCGTTTCGACAGGAAGCCAGACCCGCGCGGATCCTTGCTTTAAAGGGTCTCGCGCTGCGACGTCTTTCAGCGCTCGATCCGGTCGATGAACCAGCGGGTCAGCCGGGTCCAGACCTCGTCCTTCTCGATCGAATCCTCGACCCCGTGTTCCAGATTGGGATTGTCGTTGACTTCGATGACGAAGACGCCGTCGTCGGTCTCCTTCAGGTCGACGCCGTAGAGCCCGTCGCCGATGCAGCGGGCGGCCCTGAGGCCGGCGTCGAGCACCTGGGGCGGGGCGTCGCCGAGCGAGAAGCCCTTGAAGCCGCCCTCCATCGGCCGGCCGCCCGTCTCGTGATTGATGATCTGCCAGTGGCTCTTGGCCATCAGATACTGGACCGCGAAGAGTGGCTCGCCGCCGAGGACGCCGATCCGCCAGTCGAAATTGGTCGGCATGAACTTCTGCGCGATCAGAAGGTCGGTGTCTTCCATCCAGGCATTGGCGAGCGCGGTCAGTTGCTGGTAGCTCTCGACCTTCTTGACTCCCCGCGAGAACGAACCGTCCGGGATCTTCAGGACCATCGGAAAGCCGAGTTCGTCGGCGGCGCGCTGGAAATCCTCCTTGCCGGCGATCATCACCGAGGGTGGGGTCGGCACGCCGTTTCCGGCCATCAGCTCGTTGAGATAGACTTTGTTGGTGCAGCGGATCATCGAGATCGGATCGTCGATGACCGGCATGCCCTCCTGCATCGCCCGGCGCGCGAAGCGATAGGTGTGGTTGGAGATCGAGGTCGTCTCGCGGATGAACAGCGCATCGAAATTGGCGAGCCGCGGCAGATCCTTCCGCGTGATCGGCTCGACGTCGACGCCGAGCCGAGCCGCCACCCGCGCCCAGTATTTCAGCGTGTCCACCGAAGACGGCGGCATCTCCTCCTTCGGGTCGAACAGCGTCGCGAAGGAATATTTGGCCGGCGTCTTGCTCTTCGCCGCCCGCCATTCGCGGACGGTGTAGCGCTCCATGGCGGACAGGAGGCGGAACGTCTCCGCCGCGCCGAGCTTGCCGAGCGAGGCAAAGGCGATGCGCCGGATCGCCGGCGCCTCGCCATGCAGGTCGAGATGGACCTCGAGTGCGGGCGCGCGGAACCAGTCGAACACCAGTTTGGCGAAGCGCTCCAGCCGGCTGTCGTCGGAATAGCCGAAATAGATGCGGATTGGCGAGACCGGCCGCTCGCCCTTTTCCAAGGCCTTTCGCAGGACTGAGTCCAGTTCAGGCAGCGCGTTCTCGTAGAGCTTCTTCTCCGACAGGTCGATCATAGTTTCGACCGACGGGATGATGCGGTGGCCGCGCGCCTCGGCGAGCAGCGAGGCGTAATAGCCGCGGCTTTGATAGGCGTAGGATCGCGACAGGTTGATGATCTTCGGCCGCTGCCCCCGGAACAGGTTCGGCCGCGCGAGATAGTCGCGGCTCGTCATGATCTTGTGCGGCGTTGCGCCATTGTCGAGATCGGAGGAGCGTCCGACGAGCACGACCCATTGTGACATAGAGAGCGCTTCAGTTCTTGCGTTGGGACAGGAAGACGGCCGCCCGCAGCCCGACCTTGCCGAAGCGGGCGATGCGGTCGAAGGTGTCGTAGGGAACCGGCAGGCTGGCGGCGTCGGCGATCGATTCCCCCCGCTCGTCGGCCACCCATGGATCGTGGATGATGATGTGCCGACCATCGTCGCCATGGGCGAGCACCCAGTGCGGCACTTTCTTGGCGAACATATGGTAGCCGGAAATCAGCACCACTACCGTCTTTCCGGCGGCGACCGCCTCGCGCACGTCCGCGATCGTGAACGGGCGGATCACCACGGGGATCTCGTATTGCGACGCGCGGCGCCGGAAATCCTCCTGCGCCAGCGCCATCACTTTCTGCTTCTCGGCGCTGCGCACCCCTTCCAGGAAGAGATCGCCGGACTCGGAGACATGGATCTCCGCGTCCAGGCCGAACTCGTGCGCCGTGACGGCGAGGCCATAGGGATCGCAGCCGCCGGGGCCGGACATCATGAAGATCGTCGTCGCCTCGCGCCACAGCCGGATCTCCATGACCGGGTCGAGCACGAAGCCGGGCACGTCGCGCGCCATGGCCATCATCAGGCAGCAGGCACCGCAGGTGAAGTCGGTGGTCTGCTCGTAATAGGGAACGCCCGTCTCGATCGGGGTGTCGCCGCGCAGCGTCTTCTCGAAGCGAAGCGCCGGCATGTGGTCGGCATAATAGTCGAGATAGCGCCCGATCGGCCGGAAGCCCTCGGACCGGTAGAGCCGGATCGCCCGCTCATTGTCCTCGCGCACCTCCAGCCGGATCGCGATCCGATCGCGCGCGAAGGCCTCGGCTTCGGCGGCCTTCACGAGCGCGCGGCCGACGCCGCGGCCGCCGGCATCCCCGGAGACGGCGAGCGAATAGAGCCGCGCGAGCGCCGTGCCGCGGCGAACCAGCAGCGCGGCGTAGCCAAGAAGCGGCCCGCCCGGTCCATCATCCTGACCGTTCGCCACCAGAACCGCGGCGCTGGCGGAGCCGATCAGGTTCCGGAACGAGCGCCGGGAGATCCGGTCAGTCTCGAAGACCGCCGTTTCCAGCGCCACCAGCCGGTCGAGATCGGCGGGCGCGGCCGGCCGGATGCGGAGATCCGGGTCGGGCGGGCTTGCCTGGGGCCGGGAAGCGGGAAGGAAGGCCGTCGCATGTCGCATGGAGGTGATGCCTGAACCGCGCCGGGCGCACACCGGCCGCATCGCCTTTATGCATGGCGCCGGGCCACAATGCGACGGAGAAGTGACAAGCGGTTGCGCTTTCTCGATACGGACCGACGATTCCGCCATAAGCCACGGATTCCGCGGCACTCCGTCGACGGTTTCTTAATCGCCGGAGACTACCCTGCATGGCTGATCCGGGCAGAACCCGCACCGCCGCAGCGGGCGGGATCGGCGGGCGCTTCCTGGTCGTGCGGGCGACGCCCGCAAGCTTCAGGAGGGTGTTTGCAGGGTAAGGCTCACCCAGAGGCATATCGCCGTCAGACGGGACGACCGAAAGGGAATATTGATGCTCGCACAGGCAGCACTAGCACATAATCCGGCGGACACGTCCGGATCGGCGATCGAAATCATCGCCTTCGAGATCGGCGACCAGGAGTTCTGCGTGCGCACGACCGCCGTGCGCGAGATCCGCGGCTGGACCCAGTCGACGCCGCTGCCGCAGTCCTCGCCCGAAATGATGGGCATGATGAACCTGCGCGGCACGATCATCCCGATCGTCAACATGGCCGCCAAGCTCGGCATGGCGCCCTCCCGCCCGACGCCGCGCAGCGCGGTGGTGGTGGCCGAGGTGCACGGCAGCGTGGTCGGCCTGCTCGTCGACCGCGTGGCCGACATCCTCACCATCGACGGCAAGACCATCCAGCCGGCGCCCGAGATGAACGGCAGCTATTCGCGCAGCTTTCTCGACGGGATCATCGCGGTCGAGAACGGCATGATCTGCTTCCTCGACCTCGAACGCATGTTCACCGGCTTCGGCGGCGAAGAGTTCTTCTAGGCATCCTCAACTCCTGGGGGTTGCGGCTTGCGGCGCGGGGCGACCCGCGCCGCAGTCATTTTATTTTCCACCCCTTGCAAACTTCGCGGCCACGCGCAGTTTCGCTGTCCGGTCAACAACATACGGACAGCCATGGCCGACTTCATCACGGACTACTCCGCTTATCTCGGCCTTGCGATCGTCTTTCTCGTCTTCATCGGCTTCGCGCTCGAGCGCTACCCGCCCGAGGTGGTCGCCGTCGGCGGCGCCGTCGCGTTCCTGGTCCTCGGCTTCCTCAGCGGCGAGGAGTTCTCCTCGGTCTTCTCCAATCCGGCGCCGATCACCATCGCGGCGATGTTCGTCCTGTCCGGCGCCCTGGTGCGCACCGGCACGCTGGATGCCGCCGCGGACTGGCTGGTGTCGCGGGCCGAGACCCGGCCGATCGCCACGCTCGCGGCCCTCACCGCCGGCATGCTCGCCGCCTCCGCCTTCATGAACAACACGCCGGTGGTCATCGTGATGATCCCGATCGTCATGGAGATCGCGAAGACGCTGAAGGTCGCCGAGACCCGGCTCCTGATCCCCCTGTCCTTCGTCACCATCCTCGGCGGCACCTGTTCGCTGATCGGCACGTCGACCAACCTCCTCGTCGATGGCGTCGCCAGGGGCCAGGGGCTCGAAGCCTTCTCGATCTTCGAGATCACGCCGGTCGGGCTCGTCACCGCGACAACCGGCATCCTCTACCTCGCCGTCGTCGGCCGTTACCTGCTCCCCGATCGCTCCGGCGCCAAGGAATCGCTCGGCAGCGGCGGCAACCAGTTCTATTTCAGCGAGATCGTCGTCCGGGAGGGCTCGAGCGCCATCGGCAAGCCGCTGAAGGACGTCACCGCGCTTTCCTCGCGCGGCATCAAGCCGATGGCGATCCAGCGCGGCACCGAGACCTTTCGGCGCGAGATCGGCGATATCGAGATCCAGCGGGCCGACCGGATCGTCCTCTTCGCGAGCCCGGAGGAGCTCCTGACGCTGCATGCCGGCGAAAGCTTCCGCGTCGCCCGCGTCTCCAACGCGGCCAAGGACGACGAGGAGCGCGTGGTGGTGGAGGCGACCGTCGCCCCGCACCGCCGCGGCATCGGCCGCAAGGTCTCCGAACTCATCGGCATATCGGGCTCCGGCATCGCCGTCCTCGGCGTGCGCCGGCATCTCCACGTTCCGGGGCCGACGCTTCACGACACCAAGCTGAGGCCCGCCGACCAGCTCCTCCTCGAAGGCCGGCCTGAAGTGATCGCCCGGATCGCCGACATGAACGACCTCGTCGGTATCGACATCACCAGCGCCCGGCCGTTCCGCCGTCGCAAGGCCCCCTTGGCGATCGGCGCGCTCATCGCCGTCATCGCGGTCTCGGCCTCGGGTTTCGCCAGCATCCAGAACTGCGCCTTCGTCGCCATCGCGGCGCTGCTCCTCGTCCGGGTCATCGACGCCGACGAGGCCTGGCGCTCGATCCGCGGCGATCTCCTGATCCTGATCTTCGCCATGCTGGCGATCGGCATGGCCATGCAGAAGGCCGGGACGATCGAGCTCATCGTCGGCTTCGTCCAGCCGCTTTTGGCGAACGCGCCGCCCTTCGTCGTCCTGATCGTCCTCTACGCGATCTCCTCGGTCCTGACCGAGATCGTCACCAACAACGCGGTTGCCGTCGTAATAACGCCGGTCGCGATCAGTCTCGCCACGGCGCTCGGCATCGATCCGCGCGCCGCCGTCGTGACCGTCATGTTCGGGGCCTCGGCCTCCTTCGCGACACCGATCGGCTACCAGACCAACACGCTGGTCTACGCAGCCGGCAACTACCGCTTCCTCGACTTCGTGAAGATCGGCGCGCCGATGAACATCCTGGTCGGGCTGACGACGACGGCCGCCATCCACTTCCTCTACGTGGCGTGACCGTTCCGGCAAGACGGCTTGTCCGCAGTCCGGAATAATCCTTCGAGACGCCGGACCCCGATGCGTTCAGGCGAGGCGCGGGACACGATAGGGCTTCGCTGACTTCGATCCGCCACCGGATCAGCCGTCCTGGCGCCTGTTCCGGCCCCCGCGCCCGGACGCGCGGCTGAAGCGGATCGCCGACTGCGCCGCCGCCAGCCGCGCGATCGGCACGCGAAATGGCGAGCAGGAGACGTAGTCGAGGCCGGTCTCTTCGAAGAAGGCGATCGAGGCGGGATCGCCGCCCTGTTCGCCGCAGACCCCGAGGGTGATGTCCGGGCGGGTGCGCCGCGCCTTTTCGACGGCCATGGCGATGAGTTCGCCGACGCCCTCGACATCCACCGTCTGGAACGGATCCCGCTCCAGAATGCCCTGCCGGATATAGGTCGACAGAAAATTCGCAGCATCGTCGCGCGAGATGCCGTAGACGGTCTGGGTCAGGTCGTTGGTGCCGAAGGAAAAGAAGTCGGCGACCTCGGCGATGGTGTCGGCCCTGACGATCGCCCGCGGCAGCTCGATCATCGTGCCGACATGGTAGTCGATGCCGCGGCCGCGCTCCGCGGTCACCAGCGCCGCCACCCGGTCGACCCGCTCCTTGACGAAGTCGAGTTCGCGGCGAAGGCTGACCAGCGGCACCATGATCTCCGGCACCACCGCGTCGCCGGTCTTCTCGCCCGCCTCGATGGCCGCCTCGAAGATCGCGCGGGCCTGCATCTCGACGATCTCCGGATAGGAGATCGCCAGCCGGCAGCCGCGATGGCCGAGCATCGGGTTGAACTCCTCGAGACCGGCAATGCGCTGGCGCACAACCGCCTCGTCGACCGACAGCATCGCCGCCGTCTCGGCGATCTCGCCGTCGCTCTTCGGCAGGAACTCGTGCAGCGGCGGATCGAGCAGGCGGATCGTCACCGGCAGGCCCGCCATGATCTCGAACAGCTCGACGAAGTCCGAGCGCTGGATCGGCAGCAGCTTGTCGAGCGCCGCCCGCCGGCCCTCTGCGTCGGAGGCGAGGATCATCTCGCGCATCGCCTGGATGCGGTCGCCCTCGAAGAACATGTGCTCGGTCCGGCAAAGGCCGATCCCCTCGGCGCCGAAGGCCCGGGCGGAGCGGGCCTCGATCGGCGTTTCGGCATTGGTCCTGACGCCCATGCGCCGGGCGCGGTCGGCGAACTCCATCAGCGTCGCGAAATCGCCGGTGAGTGAAGGGCGCAGGAGCGCCACCGCTCCGACGATCACTTCGCCGGACGAGCCGTCGATGGTGATCTCGTCGCCCTCCTTCAAAACCCGGTCGCCGGCAAAGAGCGTTCCCGTCTCGGCGTTGATCCGCAGCGAGCCGGCGCCGGTGACGCAGGGCTTGCCGATGCCGCGCGCGACCACGGCGGCGTGGCTCGTCGTGCCGCCGCGAATGGTCAGGACGCCATCGGCCAGATGCATGCCGTGGATGTCTTCCGGATACGTCTCGTTGCGCACCAGGATGACCGTCCGATCCTCCTTGGCGCGGGCCTGCACGCGCTCGGTCGAGAAGGCGATCTCGCCGGTCGCCGCGCCCGGCGAGGCCGGCATGCCCCGGCCGAGAACGACATAATCGTCCGAACGCTCGATCGTGGGATGCAGGAGGAGGTCGAGCGAGGCGGGGTCGATCCGCAGGATCGCCTCGTTCTCCTCGATGATCTCCTCCTTGGTCAGTTCCACGGCGACGCGGATCGCTTCGGCGGCGGTGCGCCGAGCGACGCGCGACTGCATCAGGAAGAGCGCGCCGTCGCCGATCATGAAATCCACCTCGACGGCGTCGCAGACATGCGCCTCGAGCCGGCGCACATGCTGGGTGAGTTCGCTGAGATCGGCGGGAAAGCCGGCGGGATCCTCGCTCGCCAGCGCGGCAAGATCGAAGACGGGCGCGCTATCGCCGATCTCCCCTGAGCCCCGCGCGCCCAGCGTGAACTCTCCGGAGAGCCGGGATTCGCCCGTCGTCAGGTCGCGCGACACGGCGCGGCCGCGACCGGATTTCTGGTTCCGCTCGTTGAAGATCATCGCATGGACGGTGACGGCGAGGCCGGCGTTTTCCGGAACGCCGTGCAGCAGCCGGTGCGAGGTGGCGACCGGATGGCGCCAGCTGGCAAAGCTCGCCGCGAGCACGTTGGTCAACTGCTCCAGCGGCGTCTGCGGGACGACCGCGCCGAGTTCGCGGTCGATATGGGCGTGATAGCAGGCGATCAGCGCCCGCCAGTCCGCGACCGTCTGCGGCTCCTCGGTCCAGCCCGCTCGCTCGCCCTCCGCATCCGAGATCTCCTCGAACTCGGCCGGGTCGGCATCGAGGACCAGCGAGGCATAGCTCTCGATGAACCGGCGATAGCTGCGATAGGCAAAGGCGGCGTCGTTCAGCTCCCTGGCGAGGACATCCACCGTCCGGTCGTTGAGGCCGATGTCGAGGACGCTCTCGGCGATCCCAGGCATCTGCACCCTGGCACTGGTTCGCGCGGCGAGGAGCAGCGGCCGCACATCGCCGTCGAAGCGGCGCCCGGTGACACTTTCGAGCCATTCGATTCCGGCCCGCAAATCGGCCCGCAGGGCCTGCGGGAGCGCATTGCTCTCGCTCTTGGCCTCACGCCAGGCGGAGGTCGCGACGGTGAAGCCGGGCGGAACGGGCAGGTCGAGGGAGGCGAGGAGCGCGAGATTGGCACCCTTCAGACCCAGAGCCTCGGCGGCATCCGCCGGCCGCTCGGCCGAGCCGCGGCTGAAGGTGAAGATTCTCTTGGGCATGGAAGGCTGCCGACGGTCGCTCCTGGTCGTGGCCGCGCCGATCGCACGGCGACCATACCGGTCTAGAGCAAAAATGCGGCAAGGCCAATTGCTGCGATGCAAAACGGCGGCGCGGCGACAAGGCCGCGCCGCCGGATCGATCATGCGGCGAGACTGCGGAGAACAGTCTCGCCGGCGCTTCCTTGATCAGAGATGGCCTTCGATCACCGCCGACATTTCTTCCGGCGTGAGGGCGCCGCTGTATTTGTCGCCATTGACGAAGAAGGTCGGCGTGGCATCGACGCCGAAGGTGTTCTCGCCGCGCTGCTGCACCTCGACGATCTTCTGCTGCAGATCCTTGTCGTTGAGGCAGGCCTTGAAGCCCTCCTCGCTCATGCCGGCCAGCCGGGCGATCTTCAGAAGCGCCGCCGAGGCGTTCTGCGAATGGGACCACTCGTCCTGCTGGTCGAAGAGGACGTCGACCATGGCCGTGCGGCGGGCGTCGTCGCCGGCGCAGCGCGCCAGCATGAAGGCCGCAAGCGCCCTCGGATCGAAGGGGAACTCGCGCAGGATCAGCTTGGCCTTGCCGGTGTCGATGTAGTTCTTCTTGATCACCGGATAGGCGGTGGAGTGGAAGTGCGCGCAATGGGGACAGGTCATCGAGGCGTATTCGACGATCGTCACCGGCGCGTCCTTCTGGCCGACGACGACGTCCGGCAGCGCCTCCTCGGCCATCAGCTTGTCGACGTCGACGGAGCCAGAGGGCTCGGGGGCATTGGCCGCCGAGACGGCTGGCGCGGTCGCCTCGGAGGCCGGAGCCGCCGGCTTGGCCGCATCGCCGGAGGAGGTCTCCGCCTGCGCCATCTGCACCGGACCGCCCGGCTGGACGACGGCGTCGGCAGAGGTCTCCTTCGCCGCGTCATTGCAGGCGGCGAGGGCGAGCGCGCCGGCGCCGGCAAGGAAGAGCGCGAGATTGCGGCTGAGGGTTCGGCGAACGGAATGCGGCATGGCGATCGGTCCTTCGAAAGGTCGAGGGTGGTTCCCCAGGGGTTTAGGCGAGATCGTCCGCTTTTCCAACTGCCGCAAACCTTACCAATCTGTCGGAAACCGCGCGCCGCTCAGTTCCGGCTGCGCTGCAGCGAGGCCTCGGCGAAGGCCGTGAGTGCCGCCCGCAGCCCGGGATCCTCGATCCGCGCCACCATGGCCTCGACCCGCCGATGGTCGTCCGCGGTCAGCTCGCGCAGCGGCGGGCGCTTGTCCGGCCGGTGCGTGGTGACGGGCTTTTGAACAAGCTTGATCCGCGCGACGGCGGGATAGCCGAAGAAGGCGTTGACCCGCGCGATGAGTTCGCTCGACTGATGCTGGACGCGCAGGGCCGCCGCCGCCTCGCAGGCCAGCACCAGCGTCGCCGGCTCGAAGTGATCGACCGCCTCGCCGCGCTGCGGCGGCCAGACCAGCTTTTCCGGACGCGTCGCATCCGAGAGCCTCGGCCCGGCGATATCGGCCCAGGCGGCGACGAGGCCGGTCGTCATGCCGGCCTTGCGCCTGAGGATCGGGTCCATCAGTTCGGAGACGACATCGGCGAGCGGCCGGACGCCGCGCCGCCGCTTCGGACCCGCTTCCCGTTCCGTCTCGCTCATCCCGTCACCATTGCCGATCTCGCGCAGCAGATCCTGCACTTGCCTCGTCCGCCACGGGAACCGAGGCGCACAGCGTCGCCACCGACAGCGCCCAGACGCTGTCGAGAATGTCGTGGAAGAACATGATGTTGGTAAGGCCGGGGATGAGATAGGCAGAGATCAGGATCGCAGCGAAGGCCAGCCGGTCATGGCCTGCGGGAAGGCTGCGCCACCGCCAGGCCGTCCAGAGCGGCGCGGCGATCGTCAGGATCAGCGCCGCGATCCCCAGGAGACCGGCCTCGACACCCACCGTCAGGAAGATGTTGTGGAGGTGATTGAAGGAAAAACCGTTGTAGAGCGTCGGATCGAGATGCGGCTGGACCGCCTGCCACAACCCGCTCGCGCCCCAGCCGAAGACGGGCCGCTCCAGGAAGGCCTGCCAGGCGGCGGCGTATAGGTCGACCCTGAGCGCGATCGAGGTGACGGCGTTGGGATGGGTCGAGAGGAGGTCGAGATTGGCCTCGGTCTCGGCGAGGCGGAGGAGAAGCGGCGGGACGACCACAAGGCCGACCGCGGCGACGGCCAGAGCGCAGGAGGCGGCGATCAGCGAACGCCGCCGTCCGCTGCCCCGTCGCCAGACGCCGAAGAGCATGCGCCGACGCGCGGCCACCGCGATCAGGATGACCAGCGGAAGCGCCGGAAGGGAGCCGCGCATGCCGGTGAGGAACAGCGCGACGATCGCGCCGAGCGCGCCCATCAGCGCCAGCGCGTTGCGGCCGGCTGGATGCTTCGAGGAAAGATCGAGCAGCGCCAATCCGCAGGTCAGGAGCGCCACGACGGACAGCGGCCCCGGATTGCCCTCGAAGCCGGAGACCCGCTGCATGTCGAAGACGAAATACTGTGTCAGGACGATCGGCAGAAGCACACATCCGCCGATCGCCGCGCCGCGATAGACCGCCGGCAGGACGGGTCCGCCCTCGCCTGCGCGCATGCGGCTGACGAGCACGGCGGGAGCGACGAAGAAGAGGAGGCCCAGCGCGTTGAGCGCCGCTCCGAGCGGCGGCTGGTGCAGGAAGTCGGTCACGGCGAGAACGGCGACCAGGAAGAGGCCGGAGAACGCGACCGGCCGGTCGGGGGCCTCGAGCCGGAAGCGGAAGCGTCCGAGCATGACCGACAGAAGTGCCCAGATTGCCAGGAGCGCGACGCTCACCGACAGGACGGAGCCGGCGAGCGGGACCATGGCGAAGAGCAGCACCCAGGCGATGCGATTGCGTCTCGCAATCGCATCCTGCGAGGGATAGAGGAGAGCGGCGAGCCGGCCGGGAGACGATTCGGACGGCGCGACGCCGGATCCCTCGCCACCGTCGACGATCTCTGCCTCACTAATGTCCATCAATCAGAGTCCGTTCAGCCGAGAGCTGCTTCAGTGGTACGATCGTCACGCGCGCGCCCTGCCCTGGCGAGTGCCGCCCGCCGAGCGCGCGGCCGGCGTCCGGCCGAACGCCTACCGCGTCTGGCTGTCGGAGATCATGCTCCAGCAGACCACGGTCGCGGCGGTGAAATCCTACTTCGAGCGCTTCGTCAATCGCTGGCCTGAGGTCGGCCACCTCGCGGCCGCGCCGGAAGCGGCGGTCATGGGGGAATGGGCGGGTCTTGGCTATTATGCGAGGGCCCGCAATCTCCATGCCTGCGCTCGGACCGTGAGCGAGCGCTTCGGCGGCGAATTTCCGCAGACCGCGGCCGAGCTGAAGACGCTGCCGGGGATCGGCGACTACACCTCCGCCGCGATCGCCGCGATCGCCTTCGACGAACCGGCGGCCGTCGTGGACGGCAATGTGGAGCGGGTCGTCACACGGCTCCTCGCGCTCGCCACTCCGCTACCCTCGGCCAAGAAGGCGATCCGCACGGAGGTCGAGCGGCTGACGCCGCATCTGCGGCCCGGCGACTTCGCGCAGGCGATGATGGATCTCGGCGCGACGGTCTGCACGCCGACGCGGCCGGCCTGCGTCCTCTGCCCGGTGCGCGCGCACTGCCGCGCGGCTGCCGCCGGGACGCAGGAGCAGTTTCCGGTGAAGCCTCCGAAGGCCGCCGTGCCCACCCGCAAGGGCGCCGCCTTCGTCGCGGTGCGCCGGCGCGACGGCGCCGTGTGGCTGAGGCGGCGGACCGAGAAGGGCATGCTCTCCGGCATGAGCGAGCCGCCGTCCAGCGCCTGGAACGCCCGGGCCGACGGCGCGACCGGCGCCGGTGCGGCACCGTTCGCTGCCGCGTGGCGGCTCTGTGGGCCCGTCGCCCACGGCTTCACCCACTTCAAGCTCGACCTCGAGGTCTGGCGCGCCGATGTCGACGCCGATCCCCCGATCGACGGGTGGTGGTCCCGTTCGGCCGATCAGGCCGGCGAGGCGCTGCCCACCCTGATGCGCAAGGTGCTGAAGAGCGCCTTGGCAGATTCCGCCGACAGTCTCTCCTGAACGCTGAAGGACACGTCCTCATGCCCGTCGCCCACATCGTCTTCGATATCGGCAAGGTCCTGATCCATTACGATCCGCATCTCGCCTTCCACGACATCATCCCCGATCCGGACGAGCGGACCTTCTTCCTGGCCGAAGTGTGCTCGCATGCCTGGAACCTCGAACAGGATCGCGGCCGGGACTGGCAGGAAGCGGAGGCCGAGGCGATCTCCCGCCACCCCGACCGGGCGGACCAGATCCGGGCCTTTCGCGCCAATTGGGCGAAGATGGTGCCGCACGCCTATGACGGCAGCGTCGAGATCCTGCGCGAACTGATCGGCGCCGGCGTCGACGTGACCATGCTGACGAACTTCGCCGCCGACACGTTCCGCGAGGCGCAGGTGAAGTTCCCGTTCCTGACCGAGAGCCGCGGGGTCACCGTCTCCGGCGAGATCGCCCTGATCAAGCCGGACCGGGCGATCTTCGACCACCATGCCCGGGCATTCGGTCTCCGGCCGGCCGAGACCGTGTTCATCGACGATTCGCTTCCCAATGTGGAGGGCGCGCGGACCGCGGGCTGGCAGGCGGTCCATTTCACCTCGCCCGAGACGCTGCGCGCGGACCTTCGTTCGCTGGGCGTGCCGCTGGAAGACGGCGCGATGGAACGCGCCTGATCCCGGCGGGCGGCCTACGCCCCGACGACGCGCATGCGCTGCCGGATCTCGGACCGCAGCGTGTCGATCGGCGTCAGTCCGCGTCCCGACTGGACATGCCAGAAGGTCCAGCCGTTGCAGGCCGGCAGGCCCTGCACCTTGGCGCCGATCCGGTGGATCGAGGCGGCCTCGCCGCCCGATGCGATCGTCCCGTCCGCCCGCACCATGGCGGTCCAGCGCTGCTTGACGTCGGTCAACTCGGTTCCCGGCGCGACCAGCCCCGCTTCGACCAGGCTCGCGAAGGGAATGCGGGGTTCGGCGCGCTTGCCGGCGAAATGGGCGAGCGCCTCAGTGCCGAACGGCTCGACCGCGTCGATGCGGGCCTGGGCATGGGCGATATAATCGTCCTCGCGCTCGATGCCGACGAAGTGGCGGCCCAGCCGCTTGGCGACGGCCCCCGTCGTCCCCGTGCCGAAGAAGGGATCGAGCACGACGTCGCCGGGCTTGGTGGAGGAGAGAAGCACCCGGGCCAGCAGCGCCTCCGGCTTCTGCGTCGGGTGCGCCTTCCGGCCGGCCTCGTCCTTCAGCCGCTCGCCGCCCGAGCAGATCGGAAACAGCCAGTCGGATCGCATCTGGACGTCCTCGTTTGCCGCCTTCATCGCCTCGTAGTTGAAGGTGTAGCCCTTGGCATTGGCGTCGCGCGAGGCCCAGATCATCGTCTCGTGGGCGTTCTGGAACCTGCGGCCGCGAAAGTTCGGCATCGGATTGGTCTTGCGCCAGACGACGTCGTTGAGGATCCAGAAGCCGAGATCCTGCATCGCCGCGCCGACGCGGAAGATGTTGTGGTAGGAGCCGATCACCCAGATCGTGCCGTTCGGCTTCAGGACCCGCCGCGCGGCGAGGAGCCAGGCCCGCGTGAAGGCGTCGTAGGCGGCAAAGCTCTCGAACTGGTCCCAGGCATCGTCGACCGCGTCGACGCGCGACTGGTCCGGCCGGGTGAGATCGCCCGCCAGCTGAAGATTGTAGGGCGGATCGGCGAAGATCGCGTCGACCGACTTCTCCGGCAGCGCCTCCATCTGCGAGACGCAATGGCCCTTGAGGATCTTGTCGAGCCAGAGGTGCTTACGCGGCTGCACAGCGGTTCGAGACGAATCGAGGATTGCGGGAGAGACAGAAGCCATTTCACGACACCGGTACGCTGGAACCAAAACCACCGTCATGGTTACCGAACGACGTAAACAATCGGTGAAATCCGAAATTTGAGGTCGGACGGCCCGCGTGCTACCGCAGCCGCGAACCGGCGGCGCGCGGATCGCCACGCCTTGCCGCGTCACCGCCATGAACTGGAGACCAAGCCATGCCGCATGAGCCTCTGCTCGTGATCTTCGATTGCGACGGCGTCCTCGTCGATTCGGAGATCATTGCCGCCGAGGTCGAGGCAGGCCTCCTGAAGGAAGAGGGCATCGACGTCGAGCCGGGGGATTTTGCCGCGCGCTTCGCGGGCCTCACCTGGCATGTGATCCTGGAACGCCTGGTCGAGGAGACCGGCGTGCGCCTGCCTGCCGGCTTCGCCGACAAGGTCGATGCCGAGATCGACCGAAGGCTCGGCGAGGACGTCGAGGAAATCCCCGGCGCCCACGAGGTACTCGACCGGCTGATGCTGCCGCGCTGCATCTGCTCGAACTCGTCCATGCACCGGCTGGAGCTGGAGCTCGACCATGTCGGCCTGTGGCACGTCTTCACGCCGTACATCTACAGCGCGCCGGAGGTCGGCACCAAGAAGGGCAAACCCGCCCCCGATGTCTTCCTCCACGCCTGCAAGGAGCTCGGCGTCGAGCCGAAGCGCGCCGTGGTCATCGAGGATTCCGTTCACGGGGTGGCGGCGGCAGCCGCGGCCGGCTGCCGCGTCGTCGGCTTCACCGGCGGCCGCCACACCTATCCCGGCCATGCCGACGCCCTCACGGAAGCCGGCGCCGAGACGGTGATCAGCCGCCTCCTCGACTTTCCCGCGGTGATCGAGGCCTTCGCCGCCTGGCAGGAGGCCTGATACGGTCTCCGGCTGATCCAGCAGGAGACCGTATCACAGCCCGCGCGGCGTTTGAGCGTCTGTGAAGTCCGTTATCGCGAAGCGATCAAACGGATTTCATATGGCGCCGGGACCTAACGGCCCTGCGTCGTCAGGATCTTGATCGCAAAGGCCGAGAACACGCCAGCGAACAGATAGTCGATGATGCGGGTGATCTTCGGCCGGCGCCTCAAGGCGTCGGCGAGCCTGTCGGCGGCGAGGATCATCGCCACGCAGAACGGCGTCGCGAAGATCACGAAGTAGACGCCGAGGAAGAACAGCTTGCCCGCCGCGCCCGGGTCGCCGGCATGGACGAATTGCGGCAGGAAGGTCACGAAGAACAGGATGATCTTCGGATTGGTGAGATTGATGCCGAGCCCGGTCGCCCAGCTCGCCTTGAGCGACCGCGCCTTGCGGGCGTTCCTGCCATCCATCTTGAAGGTCGAGCCGGAGCGGATCGCCTGGACCGCCAGGAAGATCAGATAGGCCGCGCCCACCACCTTCAGCACCAGGAAGGCCTCCGGCGAGGCCGCGATCAGCGCCGAAAGCCCGACCGCCGCAAGCGTCGTATGGACCAGCGATCCCGTCGATGCGCCGGCAAAGGCGGCGATGCCGGCGGCCCGGCCCTCGGCGAGCGTGCGGCCGAGAAACAGCGTCATGTCCGGCCCTGGCGTGATCGTCAGGACGAAGCAGGCGATCGAGAAGGCGATAAGCGTCGAGAGATCGGGGAGAAACGTCATGAGGAGCGCTCCGTCGCGGCGGGTGGCAGGCCCGCACCCTTACAACGCCGGGAGCGCCAAGGGCAGCCCGCCGCACGGATTTTGACAGAGTGAGCGCGGCGCCACGTAAAGCCTTACCGGTACCCTTCAGGGTTACACGCGCATGGAGACCGGATTCGACCAGATCCGTTCCGGTGAGCAGCTGAGGCCCGCTCCAAGGCGGGCTGATCAAGCGCCCGCGGCGGCTTGCGGTCGTTCGTTGGTCTTCGACCGGTCACCCCGCTGCCCGCCGGTCCACACCCCGGCGAAGCAGCTTCCGCCGCAAGGCGCGCCCGGGACGCTGAGCCCGAACGCTCTTGGCGTCAGTAGGTGAAATTGTAGGAGGACAGGTCCGACGTCTCGACGCCGACGATCAGGATCGAGCCGCCGTCGAGCGTCAGGAGCGTGTTGCCGCCCGCCGTATCGGTCAGCCGCGCCTCGATCTGGGAATAGGTCGTCAGGCCGGTGTCCGTGAGGTCGATCCGGTCGTAATAATCGTCGAAGCCGTAGACCGTGTCGTTGCCGTTGTTGGCATCGGCGACGACGATGTCGCGCCCGTAATCCGACGCGCCGACGAAGATCTGGTCGTTGCCCGTCCCGCCATAGAGCGTATCGCTGCCCTCGCCCGCGAAGATCGTGTCGTCGCCCGAGCCGCCATAGCAAAGGTCGTCGTCCTTGCCGGAAGCGATCTGGTCGTTGCCGGCACCGGCCCCGATCTCGTCGTCGCCGCTTCCGCCCGCGACCGTATCGGCGCCACCGCCGGAAAAGACGAGATCCACCTCGCTTCCGCCATAGGCGATGTCGGCCCCGCCGTCGCCGCCGCCATAGATCGTGTCGGCTCCGGCCGCGCCATAGGCGGCATCGCCCCCCTCGCCGCCGCCCAGCATGTCGTCGCCGTCGCCGCCGCCGATGGCGTCGCCGCCCACGCCGCCGAAAATCTGGTCGGAGCCGGTCCCGGAAACGATCAGATCGTCGCCGTCGCCGCCATACATGGAATCGTTGCCGCTGCCGCCGAAGGCCTGATCATTGCCGGCCCCGCCGAAGATCTGGTCGCTGCCGTCGTCGCCGGTGATGGTGTCGTCGCCCGCCCCGGCAAAGATCGTGTCGAAGCCCTTGCTGCCGATCACCTGGTCGCTGGACGCCGTCCCGACAGTCGTCTGCGTGCCGGTGAGGATGATCGACAGAATGCTGTCGACGATCTCGTCGAGGTCGCCCGCCTCGATCAACGCTCCGCCGGTTCCGTCGGCGATCTTCTGGAAGGAGACACGGGTTTCCGCGTCGAAGCTGCCCGACGTCCCGCCGAGCAGCACGGGGAAGACGTCGACATCGACGGTCCCGTTCAGTGCGACGGCATTCTCGGAGAGCTGAACCATCTCGTTGAAGCGCGTGAGATCGTCGCCGGGCTCGTCGCCGAAGAGGATGACGCGGTGTGCCTGCGCGCTGTCACGCCAGGGTCCGGCATCGCCGCTGAAGCCGGCGATCAGCGCGTCCATGACGTTTTCCGTGCTGCCGCCCGTATAGCCGAGCCCCTGCAGCGACGAGATCGCGATCGTGCCGTCCCCCGTGAAGCTTTGGACGATATCCTGGTCGAAGGTATAGGTGATAACAGAGACACGCGAGCCGGTTCCCGACAACAATGTGTTGACGATCTCGACAGCGCTGTCCACCACGGTATTGATCTCCTCGCCCATGCTTCCCGAGGAGTCGATCACGATCGAAAGATCTTGGTCTACCCCGCCAAACGGCGACTTGATAATAGCCATTGCTCACCCTCACCCGATCTCGTCGAAGTTTATCTGCCTTTTCTGTCACGCTACTCTAGGTGCGATTTTCAGTGTAAGGCAACAGTTTTCTCTTCATCAGCATCGATCCATTCTCGATCCGATTGATCTCGGGAGGCGGTCGGCGTGCCGCTCTCGCGAAGATCGCCTGGGGTGCAGGATAATGATGAGGAGCACGGATGCCGCGCCAGCCGATGCGGGCGGGATGTCCGGGCAGATCTCGGCGTCATCACAGCACGCCGGCACCGGGCGCTTCCCTCGACCGCTTTTCCTGGTGTAGAGCCCGGGTCAAACACAGACAGGAAAGACCGGTTCATGAAGCGCGACGTCAAGAAGGTCGTCCTCGCCTATTCGGGCGGGCTCGACACCTCCATCATCCTGAAATGGCTGCAGACCGAATTCGGCGCGGAGGTCGTGACCTTCACCGCCGATCTCGGCCAGGGCGAGGAGCTTCAGCCCGCGCGCGAAAAGGCCGAGCGGGCCGGCGTCAAGGACATCCGCATCGTCGACGTGCGCGAGGAGTTCTGCCGCGATTTCGTCTTCCCGATGTTTCGGGCGAATGCCGTCTATGAAGGCACCTATCTTCTCGGCACCTCGATCGCCCGGCCGCTGATCTCAAAGCATCTCGTGGACATTGCCCGCGAGACCGGCGCCGACGCCATCGCCCACGGCGCGACCGGCAAGGGCAACGACCAGGTCCGCTTCGAGCTGTCGGCCTATGCGCTGAACCCGGACATCAAGGTCATCGCCCCCTGGCGGGACTGGGCGTTCAAGTCGCGCACCGAGCTTCTCGACTTCGCCGAGAAGAACCAGATCCTCGTCACCAAGGACAAGCGCGGCGAGGCGCCCTTCTCGGTCGACGCCAACCTCCTGCACTCCTCCTCCGAGGGCAAGGTGCTGGAGGATCCGGCCGAGACGCCGCCGCCCTACGTCTTCATGCGCACGCTCAGCCCCGAAGAGGCGCCGGACAAGCCGACGGTCATCACCATCGGCTTCAAGAACGGCGATCCGGTCTCGATCGACGGCAAGGCGATGAAGCCGCACGAGCTGCTCGCCGCCCTCAACGATCTCGGACGCGACAACGGCATCGGCCGGCTCGACCTCGTCGAGAACCGCTTCGTCGGCATGAAGTCGCGCGGCATCTACGAGACGCCGGGCGGCACGATCCTTCTCGCCGCCCACCGGGCGATCGAATCGATCACCCTCGATCGCGGCGCCATGCATCTGAAGGATCAGCTCATGCCGCAATATGCCGAGCTGATCTACAACGGCTTCTGGTTCTCGCCCGAGCGCGAGATGCTGCAGGCCGCGATCGACAAGAGCCAGGAGCATGTCGAGGGCGAGGTGCGGCTGAAGCTCTACAAGGGCAATGTCATCGTCGAGGGCCGCTCCTCCCCGAAGTCGCTCTATTCCGACGCCCTCGTCACCTTCGAGGACGATCACGGCGCCTATGACCAGAAGGATGCCGCCGGCTTCATCAAGCTGAACGCGCTCCGGCTGCGCACCCTCGCCAAGCGCGACGGGCGCTGAGCCGAAGGGCGCGCGCCGCCCGTCCTGACCGACCGCGAGACCGAAGCGATCCGCCACCGCCGCCACTGAGGCGCGGTGGCGGAAACGTTTCCGGCGCAACGAATTTCCCGCGAACTCGGGGGCGCCCGATGCATTGCGCCATCAGGCCGGCGTGATCGTCGCCGGCATCGGAAACGAGGCGCAGATGGCGGAACGAAGGGGACGGATCGGCAAACCCTGGGGATGGATACGGGCGATCGTGGCACTCCTCGTGGCCATCCTCGCCATCGCCAGCCTCCTGCCCTTCCTCCACACCAACGTATGGTGGGTGCGCTTCCTGTCCTTTCCGCGGGTGCAGTTCCTCTGCGCCCTCGCCGCGCTGCTTCTGATCTCGATCGCCCTGCCCGGCCGGCTTCGCTGGTACGGCGTCCTGACGAGCGCCGTCGCGGCGGCAGCGCTCGCCGTGCAGAGCTGGACGGTCGTGCCCTATGCGGCCGTCGCCCCGGTGGCGGCCGCGTCCGTAGGGGCCTGTCCGGACGAGCACCGCATCCGCGTCCTCGAAGCCAATCTCCAGATGACCAACGAGCATGACGACCGGCTGTTCAAGGAGATCGAGGCCGCCGATCCGGACGTGCTGCTGTTCGAGGAGGTCGATGCGTGGTGGGACGCGCAGTTTCGGCAGCTGCACGACCGCTATCCCTACTCCAAGCATTACGTGACGCAGAACTATTACGGCATCACGCTGCTGTCGAGATTTCCCCTGATCTTGCCCGAAATCCGCTTTCTCGCCGATTCCCGCGATCCGGCGATCTTCTCCGGCGTGACGCTGCCCTCCGGCGACGACATCCGCTTCTACGGCATCCACCCGCGGCCGCCGACCTTCGGCCAGTCCTCGGCCGAACGGGACGCGGTCATCTCCGCCGCCGCGCTCGCCATCGCCGACGACCAGGCGCCGGCGATCCTCGTCGGCGACATGAACGCCACGCCCTGGTCGCCGATCGTGCGGCGGGCTGCGCGCATCGGCGGCCTTCTCGATCCGCGCCTCGGCCGATCCTGGTACCCGACCTGGAAGGCGAACGCGACGCTCCTGCGCTGGCCGCTCGACGAGATGCTGTTCAGCCGCCACTTCGCGTTGATGGATTTCCGCATCCTGCCGCCTTTCGGCTCGGACCACCAACCGGTTCTGGCAACGCTCTGCTTCGCGCCGCAGCTGGAGCAGAGCGTGCCGAAGCCGGAGGACGGCGACATCGCAGCGGCACGCGCCGCCGTCGAAGCGGGACAGAACGCGGCCGCGCCGTCGCCCGAACCGGCCGCCGGCAAGCAGGCGCCGGGAACCAGCTGATGCCGTTTTTTTCCGGCGGAAGCCGGCGAGGCGCATCAGCAATTCTGTCCTTGGCGGAAGGTCCCGCAGCGAGCAGCCTGAACAGGCCTAAATACTCGCGGACAAACACGAAATCCGATTGTCAGCGAGACCGCGACGCGGAATACTCGCTTTGCGGGGTGGCATGTCGCAACGGTCGGCCGGGAAAAGCTCCATCGGAGCTTCGGGCGGGCGTCGCGACCGTCGTCGTGGCGCCCGGTCCGCGTCCGCGACGCTTTCTTGGAGAGTTTCGGATGCGCGTTTCGACAGGCATCGCCGGCATGACGGCGGCGGTGATGATGCTCTTTGCGGCGACGGTCGAGGCCGCGCCTCCCTTTCCCGCCGATGGTTGCGTGACCTACGATCAGGCCTTCGCCGACGGCGCCCTGATGACGGTCAGGCCCGGCGTCAAACGCGCCCATTTCGTCGACATCTCCTGCAAGGATGGCGAAGACTGCCCGAAGGAGCTGAAGGCCTATCTCGTCCCCGGCGACACCGTGCTCGCCAGCGAGCCCTTCCGCGGCGCCTTCTGCGTCTATTACGGCGCCAAGGGCCGCGCGCTGAAGGCCGGCTACATGACCGAGGACGTCATCCAGCCCGCCAAGCCCAAGGCGGCCGAGATTTCCGGCACCTGGGCGATGGACGACAACACGCTGACCTTCAGGAAGAGCGGCGGCGGCCTCGAGGTGTCCGGCGCGGCCCAGTACGGCGACAATTCCGGCGAGCTCAAAGCGCCGGCAAAGCTGAAGGGCGGCAAGCTGACCGCCACCGACGGCACCTGCACGATCTCCGGGCGGCTGCGCGGACCCTATCTCGTCATCGACGAAAGCGACAATTGCGGCGGCATGAACGTCTCGTTCATGGGAATCTACACCAAGCGCTGACGGGGGCGCTTCCAGCGCATCGGGGGGCGGCGCCGCTCGGGCGCGCCGCTCCCCTCTTCCGCCATGACGATGCGGCGGAGACGCTCGCGTCTCAGTTCACCGCCTGGCGAACCTCGTTCTGGGCCTGGTTCTGCAGGCGGTCGGCGATGGTGATGGTATCGTCCCCGGCAAGCCGCGGGATCACCCGGTAGACGGCCTCGATCAGGCAGTAGACGCAGTAGAACACGAGCCCGATGCCGACCGCGCCGAGAAGGATGCGTCCATAGGCCTGTTCGCGCACGGTCTGGAGCGCGGCTCCGATCCCGCCGGCCTGGCTCGCGTCATGCGTCCAGCCGGCATAGATGAAGAAGCAGCCGATGATCGCGATGACGATCCCCTCGGCGACGAGACCGAGCTTGGCCAGCGGGTCGAGGCGTTCGCTGGTCTTGGTGCTGCGCAGATGCGACTTGTACTTGCCGGTATAGGCCTTGACGAAAAAATAGCCGCCGGCGCCGAGGATGGCGACACCCGCGGCCACGACGATCCATTGGCCGAAGGGATAGGACATCACCCAGGCGGTGAAGCCCTTTGGTCCGCTCGACCCGCCAGATCCGCCGCTGGAGCTGCCCGACAGCGAAAAGCCGGCGGTGAAGATGAGCGAAGCGGCATAGATGCCGAGGCCGAGATTGATCAGGGCGGTGACGAACAGGGCGCCGCGCGCGACGATGCCCTTGAAGCCGTGGCCGTGATCCTCGAGATCCATCCATCCGTCGATGGCCCGCCAAGCCGCATAGGCCGCGAGCCCGAGGGCGATCAGCGCCAGCATGGTCACGCCCAGCCAGCCTCCGAGCAGCGATTTCAGCGCACCCTTGGTGCCCTCCCCATTCCCCGAGCCATACCACGCGGCCGCGAAGGCGAAGATCCCGACGAGGAGATGTACCGCTCCCCGCGCCGAATATCCGGCTCGCATGACGGGATCGACCCACCCCGGCGTTTCGTCGGCATTTGCCATCGGCTTCCCTCACTTTCCAGAGAGGGCACAACCGCTCGCACCGGTCATGGTTCCCGGCCGGCACCCGCGCAAGCCGAGCCCGAGGTCGAGGGCGCAAGGCGCAAGGCGGGTCGTCGCGCCGCCGCTCCGGCACCGGAGACCGACCCGCATTACCCGGCGGCCGACGATCCGTTCTCGCGATAGGCTTCGAGGATGGCATTGCTGCGCGGTTCGCCGTCGGCACTGGCGGAGCGGGTGTCGTCGGCCCCGCCCGCACCGGCTGCGTCGGACGCACCGCCGGCACTCGCACCCTGAAGCAGCATCAGGTCGGCGCGAACGGTGACGGACGCACTGCCGGTAGCGGCGGTCGAATCCCTCGCCAGGGCCGCGGCGGCGGGACCGGACGCGGCGGAACTCGCCTCGGCCTTCTCGGCCGCGGCGATCTCTGTGGTGTACTGGTCCACCAGCGCCTGCTGTGTCGCCGCCTCCTCGGCATCCTGCGTCTGCTCGGCCTCGGCGAGCGCGGCTTCGGCGGCGGAAAGTTTCTGCTGCAGCGCCGCGATACCGTCCGAGGAGGAACCGGAACTGTCGCTGCTACTGGTGACGAGGCTCGTGGCGCTCGAATAGCTGGAGGAAACGGTGAGATGCATGGCCTGGCCTCAAGAACTAAAAGGAAGGGAGAGATCCGCCGGTGTATTCGAGGATGGTTTTGCCCGGCAGGCCGACGCTAGGAAGCCGAGGGTTAACGGCGGCTTCCTCACCGGGCCGCGGAACCATGTCGAAATGTTTCGCCCGGTTGGGCAATGCTTCGTTACACGCGAAATCACCGTGTAAAGCGACAGTGAGCGCTTCGTCCGAGAAGGCCTTCGTGGCGGGTCGATGCCCCAGCGTCATCGTTCAGCCTGGCGAAGACACTGCGGTCAGCCGGCTGCGAAGCCGGTTCGGCGACCCCATCTCTTACCGGCGTTCATGCAAGAGGTGCCGATGCTTCCCTATTCCGTTCTCGATCTCTCGCCGGTCCCCGAAGGCACCGACGCGCGCACCGCGCTTCTCAACTCGGCCGATCTTGCCCGCCATTGCGAGGCGCTCGGCTATCACCGCTTCTGGATGGCCGAGCATCACAACATGCCCGGCATCGCCAGCGCCGCGACATCCGTCGCGCTCGGCTTCGTCGCCAGCCAGACCGAGAGGATCCGGATCGGCGCGGGCGGCGTGATGCTGCCCAACCACGCCCCGCTGGTGATCGCCGAACAGTTCGGCACGCTGGCGACGCTCTATCCCGACCGAATCGATCTCGGCCTCGGCCGGGCGCCCGGCACGGACATGGGGACCGCGCGCGCGCTGCGGCGCAACCTCGAGGCCTCCGACAGCTTCCCGCAGGACGTGGTCGAGCTGATGGCCTATTTCGAGCCGGCCGGTGACGGCCAGCGCCTCAGGGCGATCCCCGGCGAGGGAACGCGTGTGCCGCTCTTCATCCTCGGTTCCAGCCTCTTCGGCGCCCAGCTCGCGGCCCATCTGGGCCTGCCCTACGCCTTCGCATCGCATTTCGCTCCCGGCGCGCTCGATCAGGCGCTCGAGATCTACCGCGAGACCTATCGGCCGTCGGAGCGCTGGCGTGAGCCCTATTTCATCCTTGCCGCCAACGTCTTCGCCGCCGAAACCGACGAGGAGGCGGTCTATCTTAAGAGTTCGATGCAGCAGGCCTTCGTCAATCTGCGCACCGGCAACCCGGGCAAGCTGCCGCGCCCGATCGACGACTTCGTCAAGCGAACCGATCCCGCGGCGCGGGCCATGGTCGATCAGGCCCTGTCGGTCTCGGCGACCGGCTCGCCGCAGACGGTCGAGCGGGCGCTCGCCGACCTCGTTCGCCGCTATTCCCCGGACGAAATCATCCTCACCGGCCAGATCCACGATCACGCCGCCCGCAAGCGCTCCTTCGCGATCGCGGCCGAGGCGATGAAGGCGATCGGCACGGCGCGCGACGCCGCCTGATCCTTTACCGCGCAGCGTCCCGAGTGGGACGCCGACCGAGCCGGCGCGGCCTAGCGCTGGTTCGGCCGGCGCCCGGTCCTTCGCCCTTCCTTCGGGAGCGGCATTGTCTCGGCGCAACAGGTCGGGCATCTTTCTGCAACAGTTCCAAGCTTGCGCCCTCGTTCCGGCAGTATCTGCTTCTCATCTGGCGCTGTTCGTTCTACCGGTCCGGGATTATCGCCGGTAGAACCGCCCCTCCGGAGGCAGCCGGCAGACCGATCCGCACATGACGGCTTGGCCGATCGGGAGGATGCATGATCGAGGAGAGGCTCGTCTTCCTCTTCGCCGGCTTCGAGCCGATGCGGGCGGACGCGCATATCCGCCGTTTCCTGCGTGGGGCGGAGAGCGCCGCCGCGCTATGGGACCGGCCGATATGGATCGCGCCAGGACCCGCAGCGACGGAGGGCGACGGCGATCTCTTTCCGACCCTTCTCTCGAAGCTCGAATCCGAAGGGTCGCAGACGCGCGCCGAGATCGTCTTCTGCGACTGGGGCGATCTCATCCTGGCCTACCGCGCCCGGCCCGCCATCCGGCGCTTTGCCTCCGGGCTCCTCGCGCTCGCCGACTTTCTGGTGACGGGCACGGTGTTCCGCTATTTCCGGGTCAGCTGGCGCTACGGCCTCTTCTACCTGTTCCCCCTGGCGATCGTCGCGGGGGCGATCGCCCTCGGCTCGCTCTGCGGTTTTGCCGTCGCCGCGGCGCTCGGCGGGACGGCCGGGGTGCTTCTCGGCATCGTCATCGGCTTCGCCCTGGCGCTGGCCGCCCTCGTCCTGGCGGACCGGCGACTGCATCTCCTGACGGCGATGGACGATTGGGCCATGGCGCTTGACCTTTGCCGTGGCCGCAACCCCGCCATCATCGAGCGGATGGAGCGGCAGGGTGCGGTCATGGCGGCGCTGATGGCGAGCCGCCCCGCGCAGGAGATCGTCGTCGCCGCACACAGCCTCGGCGCGTCCATGGCCGTGGCCGCGCTCCGCTCGGCCCTTTCCGGCAACGCCGCCCGCGCAGGCCGCGTCCGCATCCTCACCGTCGGCTCGAGCCTGATGAAGACGGCTCTCCACCCGGCAGCGGCCCCGCAGCGCCGGGCCGTCGCGGCGCTCGTGGTCGATCATCGAATCCCCTGGACCGACTGCCAGAGCCTCTCCGACCCGATCAACTTCTACAAGTCGAACCCGGCCACCTCGCTCGGCCTGAGGGACGGCCGCACGCCCGATGTCGTGCGCATCCATTTCAAGCAGATGCTGAAGCCCGAAACCTATCGCCGGATCAAGCGCGACTTCTTCCGGGTGCACCGGCAGTTCGTGCTTCCGGTCGAGCGCCGCTGCGCCTATTCCTTTCACATGCTGCTGCTCGGGCCGCGCTCGGTCGCCGACTTCGCCGCGACCAGAAGCGTCGACATCCCCACGCCCGGCGAATCCGCGGTGACGGCGGCAGACGGAGCCGAAGTGCGCTCCACCATGCCCCTGCCGCTGTCGCAGCCCCAGAAGATCGCGTCTTCGCCTTCGGCCGCCGCGCCGGTTCGTGCGCAATGACCCCCATCCTTGCCGGCAAGATCCTGTGGGTGCTGACCGTCGTCGGCTGGTATGTCATCCGCTATCCGTTCGAGCGGCGCGCCCGGCGGAACCGCGTGGCACGAACCCGGCGCGGCGTGCCCGAGACGATCCGGATGCTGATCTCGCTGAGCGGTCTCGGTATCCTGCCGGGCCTCTACGTCGCGACCGGCTTTCCGCGGGGCGCGGACTATTCCCCCTCCTGGCTGCAGATCGGCCTCGGCCTTCTCGTCATGATCGGCGCGCTCGCCCTCTTCCGGCTGACCCACAAGGCGCTGGGAAAGATGTGGTCGGTCTCGCTCGACATCCGCGAGCGTCACGAGCTCGTCACCACCGGCATCTACCGGCGGCTGCGCCATCCGATGTATTCGGCCTTCTGGATGATGGCGCTCGCCCAGACGCTGCTGATACCGAACCTCGTCGCCGGCCTCGCCGGCCTCGTCGGTTTCGGCATCCTGTTCTTCTCGCGCATCGGGCCGGAAGAGCGGATGATGGAGGAGACCTTCGGAGCGGCCTATCGCGCCTATTGCGAACGCACGGCCCGGGTCCTTCCCGGGATCTACTGAACTCTCCCGGCTTCGCTCCGGCCGAACCCGGCCCGCTCCGCCGGCGTCATCCGCGGCCGTCGTCGATGAGCTGCGGCGCGGGAATCTCGGGTGCCGGCTCCGGTTCGGCGAGATGCGGATGGGTGCGGTAGACGAGATAGGCGGAAATCGCGATCAGCCCGAGCGCCGGCACGACGATCTGGGTCGCCATCACCGGATCGCCAATCGCCGCGCAGGCCGCGCTGCCGGCAAGCCCGGAGCCCATCTGGATAAAGCCCATCATCGCCGCGGCGGCGCCCGCCATCTTCGGAAAGGGGGCGAGCGCGGCGGTGGTCATCGCCGGCATGACGAAGGCGATGCCGAAGGCGAACGAGCCGACCGGGATCATGATCGACAGGTAGGAGACCGGCAGGAGCGCGATTGAGACCAGGAGGCCGACGCTCCCCGCGCCGACGAAGCCGAGCCCGGCCGGGACCAGCGGATAGGCGCCGGTGCGCGGCATCAGCGCCCGCACCAAGAGCGAGCCGACGAAATAGCTGCCGGTCTGGGCGAGCATACCGATGCCGAACTCGGTCGGCGTCATCCCGGCTTCGCCGATAAGCACGAAGGGCAGGATAGTCGCCATGGTGTAGAGTGCGCCGACCGAGCCGCCGATGGTGAGCCCGGTGGCGAGGAAATGGCGATTGCCGGCAAGCGTGCGATAGGCGTCGAGAATCGCGCGCGGACGGATGCGCGAGATGTCGGGCGTTGTGGTCTCGCGCATGACGAAGAGCGTCATCCCCACGACGACGAAGCCGAAGAACAGCATCACGGCGAAGATCGCCTGCGCGCCGGCAAGATCGAGGGTGATACCGCCGATGGTCGGCGACACAGCCGGGCCGATCGCCAGGATCAGCCCGATCGTGTTCATGATCCGCGACGAAGCCTCGCCGGAAAACTGGTCGCGCACGATCGCCCGCGAGGTCGCCACGCCGACCGACGCGCCCACCCCCTGCAAAAGCCGGGCCGCGATCAGCACCTCCACCGTTGGCGCGATAAGCGCGAGCAGCGATCCCGCCAGATAGAGCGTCATGAAGCCGAGAGTCGTCGCACGGCGTCCGAGCGCATCGGAGACCGGGCCGCAGACCAGCTGGGTAAAGGCGAAGCCGGCGAAATAGACCGACAGCGTCAGCTTGATCAGCGCCTCGCTGGTCCCGAACTCTTCGACCAGAGCCGGCATCGCCGGCGTGTAGAGCGACATGGACACCGAGCCGATCGCAACGAGGCAGCCACCGACGAGACCGGTGCGCCGCTCCGACATGCGTCGCTCGGAAGAGGGAGCGTCCGGCATGGACGATCCGCCGGGCGCGCTGCGGGAGAGATCGAGAGGCTTCATCAGTCCGGCTTACGACATCGATGGCCGGCTGCGCCAGCCGACGGGCGCATTCATCTCGTTTTTTCCGGATGGCCGGCGCCGCAGCTTTCGCGGGAGGGGCGGCGGCGCAATGTCCCACACAGCCGCCCGCCGAGCGATCAGCGTTTCACGACGCGTCCCGGACCCGCCACATCGTCAGACCCCCGGATCGGGATCGATCTTCGCGATGCGAGGCCGCCGCTCCGGCCGCCTCGACGCGAGATTGGGCGCCGCGTCTCAGGCGGCTTCGCTGGTCTGGCCGAGAATGCTCGGGTCGCTGGTCAAATTGGCGCGCATGCGGCCGAGGAGATCCAGGGCCTGTTCGCGCTCGGTATCGTTGAAGCCCGACGTGATTCGATCGTAGACGGCAACCGCCAGTGGCCGGGTTTCCTCGAAGATCCGGCTTGCCGCCTCGGTGGTGCGGACAACCTTGGCGCGGCGGTCGTGCGGATCGGTCGCCCGGGTGACGAGCCCGCGGGCCTCCAGACGATCGAGGTAGGCCGACAGGGTCATCGGCTCGACCCCCATCCGATCCGCCAGGACCGCCTGACGGGAGCCCTCGAGACGTGCGACATGCGCGAGTGCCCGAAGCTCGCCGGGCGTCAGCTCGATCCCCGCCTCGACGACGATGCGCTCGAATTCCTGTCGGAATAATCGGGCGACATCGACGATCAAGAATCCAAGTGGGTTGCTGTGAAGAAGCTGGGACACGGGCATGTTTCCTCTGTCACTTATACGTCTGTTTCTTCGGTACGAAGACTGTCAGGTTTCTGTCACATCGACCGCTAGCAATCTGTCACACGCTTGGGAAGTCACTGACATGATTGTGACATCTGGAACGGACGCTGTGATCGACTCTATACCGGCGACCTAGCGACACTCTCGGTACCGTCTTTTTAACGATTTGGTAAAGTTAACAAATGATTACGCGACCAGCAACCTGTTGGTGCCGAAGGAATTTGTCCATTGGAGTGATTTAACCGGGTCCGTGCGAATTGTTTTTGATCGCACACACTTTTCGCCGACGGGCGAGCGCAGGTAGCGGGGNNNNCGCCAATCCATCAGCCGGCCGCGGCAGCCTTCTTTTCCAAACGGCGCCGATGCAGGACCGGCTCAGTGTATCCCGATGGTTGCACGCGGCCCTCGAAGACCAGATCGCAGGCGGCCTTGAAGGCGATCGACTCCTCGAAGTGACCAGCCATGGGCTGGTAGTTCGCGTCGCCCGCATTCTGCTGGTCGACCTTCGCCGCCATTTCCTTCATCGCCTCCATGACCTCGTCCTTGGAGACCACGCCGTGGTGCAGCCAGTTCGCGATGTGCTGCGAGGAGATGCGGCAGGTGGCACGGTCTTCCATCAGGCCGACATCGTTGATGTCCGGCACGGTGGAGCAGCCGATGCCCTGGTCGATCCAGCGCACGACATAGCCGAGAATGCCCTGCGCGTTGTTGCGCAGTTCGGCCTTCACCTGCTCCTCCGGCCAGTTGGCGCGGTTGGCGAGCGGGATGGTCAGGATGTCGGAGAGGATCGCCCGCCGCCCGCCCGCGGCGATGGCGTCCTGCCAGGCGAGGACGTCGACCTTGTGATAATGGGTGGCGTGCAGGGTCGCGGCAGTCGGGCTCGGCACCCAGGCGCAATTGGCGCCGGCCTGGGGATGGCCGACCTTCTGGGCCAGCATGTCGTGCATCTTTGCCGGTGCCGCCCACATGCCCTTGCCGATCTGCGCCTTGCCGCGGAAGCCGCAGGCAAGGCCGACATCGACATTCCAGTCCTCATAGGCCTTGATCCAGGTGCGGTCCTTCATCGAGGTCTTGCGCACCATGGGGCCGGCTTCCATCGAGGTGTGGATCTCGTCGCCGGTGCGGTCGAGGAAGCCGGTATTGATGAAGAACACGCGGTGCCTCGCCGCGCGGATGCATTCCTTGAGGTTCACCGTCGTGCGGCGCTCCTCGTCCATGATCCCCATCTTCAGCGTATAGCGGTCGAGACCGAGGGCATCCTCGACGCGCCCGAAGATCTCATCGGAGAAGGCGACCTCGTCCGGCCCGTGCATCTTCGGCTTGACGATGTAGATCGAGCGGGCGCGCGAATTGCGGGCGCCGCCGGTCTTCTTCAGGTCGTGGATCGCGATCATCGCCGTGATCATGGCGTCCATGACGCCCTCGGGCGCCTCCGACCCGTCCTTCAGGCGGATCGCCGGATTGGTCATCAGGTGGCCGACATTGCGGATGAGCAGCAGCGAGCGGCCCGGCAGCGAGAAGGCTGCGCCGCCGGCCGCCCGATAATCGCGGTCCGGATTGAGCCGGCGGGTGATGGTCTCGCCGCCCTTCTCGAACGTGTCCTTGAGATCGCCCTTCATCAGGCCGAGCCAGTTGCGGTAGACGGCCGTCTTGTCCTCGGCATCGACCGCGGCGATCGAATCCTCGCAGTCGCAGATCGTCGTGACCGCCGATTCCATCAGCATGTCGGCGACATGGGCGCGGTCGTTCTTGCCGATCCGGTTCTCGGCATCGATCACGACTTCCAGATGCAGCCCGTTGTGCTTGAACAGCACCGCCGTCGGCGCCGCCGGATCGCCGCGATAGCCGGCGAAGGCGGCCGGGTTCTTCAGCCGGGCCTTCTTGCCGCCGGCATATTCGGCGACCAGCGTCCCGCCGTCGACCGTATAGGCCTCGACGTCGATATGCGAGATCCGGTCGAGCGGCGCGACGCCGTCGAGGAAGCTCTTGGCCCAGGAGACGACGCGGGCGCCGCGGGCGCGGTCATAGCCCTTGCCTTCGGGCAGGTCGCCCATGGCGTCGGTGCCGTAGAGCGCGTCGTAGAGCGAGCCCCAGCGGGCATTCGCCGCGTTCAGCGTGTAGCGCGCGTTCATCAGGGGCACGACGAGCTGCGGCCCCGGCACCAGCGCGATCTCCGGATCGACATTCGCCGTCTCGATGGAGAAGTCCGGCCCCTCGGGGACGAGGTAGCCGATCTCCTTGAGGAAGGCCTGGTATTCGCCCATGTCGATCAGCTTGCCGCGGCGGGCGCGGTGCCAGTCGTCGATGGAAGACTGCAACCTCTCGCGGACCTCCAGGAGCCCGCGGTTCTTCGGCGCGAGGCCGTTCAGAATGTCCGAGAAGCTCCGCCAGAAGTCCTTTTCCGACACGCCGGTGCCGGGAAGCGCCTCCTCGTCGATGAATGTCTTGAGAACCGGCGCGACTTTCAGGTCATGGACTTCGATCATTTCGGACATCGGCTTCCTCCAACGGTGCAATCCGACGGAAATCGGCCATGGGCCAATTGAAGTCAATTCCGCCGCCGCACCAATGCGAAGGTCGCCGGCCCGGCGCTACGACGCGGCCGCGGGCGTCTGGACGATGCCGGCCGGCCCGTCGGTCTCGACCGAGGCGTTGAGGGCCGCGCCGAGATAGAAGCTGCCGATCCCGAGGAGAATGAGCGCGACGGCGACGCCGGCGACGGGGAGAATGCGGGTTTCCATGGATGAAGCCTCCTGTTTCGCAGAAACTACGGCCATCGGGCCGGCCGGTTCCCGCCATGAGGGCGGCAAGTCCCTTCCCGGCCAAGGAATTGCCGCCGCGCGACAGGGAACCGCCGGCCGCCGGGGCTTTCTCCGCCCGCGGGAGGGCATGCGAACCGGCCGAAGGGTTGAGCTTGCCACCGCCCCTGTTGCAAGCTCTCCTCCTGGGCCGCTTCGGCCCGATCCTCGGGAGGAACACAATGCAGCTCTTCAAACGCCTGGCCGCCCCGGCCGTGGCGGCGGCGATCGCGCTCTCGCCGTCGGCCGCGTCCGCACAGCAGTTCATCAACGTGCTCACCGGCGGGACGTCCGGCGTCTACTATCCGCTCGGCGTCGCCCTCGCCAAGATCTACGGCGACAACATCGAGGGCGTGAAGACGCAGGTCCAGTCGACCAAGGCCTCGGTCGAGAACATCAAGCTGATCGCGCAGGGGCGCGGCGAGATCGGCTTTGCGCTGGGCGACAGCGTCAAGGCGGCCGCCGAAGGCAATGCAGAGGCCGGCTTTCCGCAGAAGGTGGAAAAGCTGAGGGCGATCGCCGCGATCTATCCGAACTATGTCCAGATCGTCGCGTCGAAGGATTCCGGCATCACCGATCTCGCCAGCCTCAAGGGCAAGGCGCTGTCGGTCGGCGCGCCGGCCTCGGGCACCGAGCTCAATGCGCGCGCGATCTTTTCGGCCGCCGGCATGAGCTATGACGATCTCGGCAAGACCGAATACCTGCCCTTCGCCGAATCGGTCGAGCTGATCAAGAACCGCCAGCTCGACGCGACGCTGCAGTCGGCCGGGCTCGGCGTCGCCTCGATCCGCGACCTCGCCGCCTCGATCCCGATCACCGTCGTCGCCGTCCCCGCCGAAATCGCGGAAAAGCTCGGCGCCCCGTTCCAGGCGGTGGAAATCCCCGCCGGCACCTATGACGGCCAGGCGGAGGCGGTGCCGACGCTCGCCATCACCAACATCCTGGTGACCTCGTCGGACGTTTCCGACGACCTCGCCTACCAGATGACCAAGCAGCTCTTCGAGCATCTCCCAGACCTCGTCGCCGCCCACAACGCCGCCAACGGCATCGACCCGAAGACGGCGGCCAAGAACCTGCCGGTGCCGCTGCATCCCGGCGCCGAGCGCTACTACAAGGAAGCCGGCCTGCTCTGACGCACCGGACTTCGACCGCCGCAGGCCGAACCCTCGGCACGCGCCCCAAGCGGCGCCCCCTCCCCAGCCGATCTCCCCCCATGCGTGGGGGGGGGGCCGCAGGGCGGGCGAGACAAGTGGCTCGCCCCGGCCCGGCAGGGCAGAGGGGGGCGCCTCGGCACCGCCCTCTCCGGCCGTTTCAGTGCGGCCGACGAAGCCGAACCAGCCACCTCGCCATCAGATACAGGCGGATGATGAAAAGCGGCGCGACCGCCAAGGCCGCCTCGCACCCAATCCACCCGTCGGGACTGCGCCAGCGCGTCCCCAAGCCGATGTCGGCGGCACACGCCCCCCTCTGGGCTGCCGCCCATCTCCCCCACCAGGGGGGAGATCATCCCCGCGCCTGCCCTCGCGCCCTGTTCCCCCGTCCGATCCCGCGCCAACCGCAACCGATCCCCTCGGCCCTCGCCCCAGCCGATCTCCCCCCTTGCGGGGGGTCCGCAGGACGGGCGAGACGCGTGGCTCGCCCCGGCCCGGCAGGGCAGAGGGGGGCGCCCCGGCACCGCCCCTCTCCGCCGTTTCAATGCGCCCAACGGAGCCGAACCAGCCGCTTCGCTATCAAGTGCAGGCGGGTGATGGAGGCGACACGACCGCCAAGGCGGCCTTCCACCCAATCCACCCGTCGAGGCTGCGCCAGCGCGTCCCCAAGCCGACGTCGGCGGCACACGCCCCCCTCTGGGCTGCCGCCCATCTCCCCCACCAGGGGGGAGATCATCCCCGCGCCAACCTCGCGCCCTCTTCCCCCCTCCGATCCCGCACCAACCGCAACCGATTCCCGCGGCCCCGCCACAGCCGATCTCCCCCCTTGCGGGGGGCCCGCAGGGCGGGCGAGACGCGTGGCTCGCCCCGGTCCGGCAGGACAGAGGGGGGCGCCCCGGCACCGCCATCTCCACGGGGTCAATGCCGCCGCCTGACCTTTCGCAACCTCACGCTGCCCGGCGAGCCGCAAAGCGGCCGTCCGGGAGGGCTGTGACGTGGCCGTAACGGGCGAGCATGGCCAATGCTTCGGCGACGCGCGGCTCGATCCGCTTGCCGCCTCGCTTGAACGCGCGCGCGATCTCGGCGGCGGCCATCGGCCGGCCGCTCGCGATGAGGATGCCCTCGACGGAGAGCGGCTGCTCGGTACGGTCGGTTGGGAAGGCCGGCTTGCCCGCGTCGATCGCCACCACCGTCTCCGGCAGCGCCAGTTCGCCGGACTTCGCCGCCTTGCCCGTGGCGAAGCGCGGGATCTGGTAGTCCGGCCGCAGCCAGCGCACGTGTCCCTGTGCCTCCTCTCGCGCCCGCTCGGCGTTGAGCGCCACCAGGCGTTCGAGGATCTCATCGTCGGAAAGGTCCGCCGGCCAGCCATAGGCCTCGGCGGTCAGGGCATCGATCGTCTCGTGCAACTCCTTCAGGATCAGCACCAGCCCGCGCCGCTTGACGTCCTCGTCCTTCTCGCTGAGCGCTTCGCCGACCTTCAGCTTTTCCAGGACGTTGTAGACCCCCCGGTCAGGGTCAGGTCGCTGTGCTCGGCGAGCACGCGCTTGCGGGTGGCGTCGAGTTCCTCGCCGACGAGACGGAGTTTTTCGCGCACGGACTCTGATGGGTCGGGGAATGGGAAGGGGTCAAAGCAGCGGGATTTGGAATAGCGAGGGTCGTTGCCAACGCCGAGCCAGCCACCCGCGCGTAGAGCCCAGCCTACATGATACGAAGAGCTCAAGATCGAGAGAAAATAAGCGTCTGAAAATGCAAACGCGACTACCATGTGGTCGGGCACCACATCGCCCGGCACTAACTGAAAATGTCGATGCTTCGAGGTTTCGGTGGTCGCAATATAACTCTGCAACCCGTTCAAAGCCGGCCGGAATTCCCGTCGAGGTTCGGCGAAAATCCACCATCTGTCGCGATAGGCGGCTCGGTTGTTTTGTGCCCTGATCGGTTTCACGGCACCGAGAAGATGCTGATATAATTTAGGTGCAGCAGATCTAACCTCTGCATCAGACAAATTAAACAGATCGATGACGAACCTGCTGGATTTTCCGGAAATTAGCTCTCGACCGTTCATATAGCGACGAACGAAGTGCTCTTCCATGCCAGAGAATTGCTCGGCTTGGGAACGAGACAGTACAAACCCTCTGCCCGCGAGGAGCATTCCATTGTTACTAAGGCCAATATTCGCGCGTAGCTTTGTTGTTTTTGTAATATCAACCCCGAATGTCAAGTCCTGGTTTATTTTTCCATGAAAATATTTAAAGACTATATTCGGGGAGTCTGTATCAACTCCCGACTCGTGCTGAATTTCCAGAAGAACTCCCTCCTTGGCTACGGCGGCTACGGTCATTGCGATTCGGACAGATGCCGCATCGTGCGTGGCCTTCGTCCACGGATGGTCTCCTACGGCGAAAACAATTGAGGCCTTGGAGTTTCCATTTATCCGTCCTTCAATGACACGACGATTGAAGAGCTGCGTTATCGAATTCGTCGTCACGAAGCCGAACCGCCTAAGAACAGACTTCCCGGATTGCAAAATCTCCGCCGCTCGATCCCACCAGAACATGACGAAGTCCGCGGATTCGTTGATGTGCTTGTGGACCTGCCAGAGATTCCGAAGATAATCCTCGCCAAGGGCGCAACGCATCGGCTCACCCTTCCCGATAAAAGGTGGGTTCCCCACGATAAACTCCGCCTCCGGCCAAATCGGTCGGCGTAGGTTCGGATAGTCCTCCACGCGCTTGCCGTCCCGCTCCTCGACCTTGGGCAGCGGATAGCCATCCCATGTCAGCACCGCGTCATAGCCCTCGTGCCGGCCGAAATTGATGTTGCGGAACGCCTTCAGGATCGGCTCGGCGGGGTGGCCGTCCCGCGTGCGGTAATGCTGCTGGAGATAGCCGATCCAGACCACCAGCTCGGCGATCGCCGCCGCGCGCGGGTTCAGCTCCAGGCCGAGGAACTGGTGCGGGTCCACCGTCTCGCGTTCGAGCCCCAGGCTTTCGGTCGCGCCGAGGCGGGCGAGCGTCTCCAGCACCTCGCCCTCCAGCCGCTTGATCAGCTCCAGGCTGACATAGAGAAAGTTGCCGGTGCCGCAGGCGGGATCGAGCACCCGCGTCGTGCAGAGCTGGTGGTGGAAGCGGCGGACGATCTCGGCGGCTTTCTTCTCCTCGCCGTCCTCCTTAGCGGCCTCGGCCCGGGTCAGCGCGCGGCGCCAGTCCTCACGCAGCGGCTCCATCACCGTGACGTCGACCAGCCGCTGCACATAGGCGCGCGGCGTGTAGTGCGCGCCGAGACGCTTGCGCTCCGTCCGGTCCAGCGCCTGTTCCAGCAGCGTGCCGAAGATCGCCGGGTCCACCTCGGTCCAGCGCGCTCTGGCGGCGGCCAGCAGCTCGCCGATCTCCTCGCGCCCGAGCGGAAAGGCGCGGGCGTCCTTGAAGAGGTTGCCGTTAAAGTGCCTGAGATGCGTGCGGAAGGCGGAGAAGAAGCGCTTGCCCCGCTCCGGTTCGTCCATCTTCGCCCACAGCTCCTCGACCAGCGGCACGAAGGCCTCGGGGCTCTCTACGCAGTCTGCCAAAAGCTGCGTGAAGGCGCCCTTCGGCAGGAGGTCGACGTCCTCGGCGAACATGGTGAAGATGCAGCGCATCAGGAAATGCGCGACGTCCTCGGCGGAATGGCCGGCCTCGAGGGCCTTCGACACTTCCGCAAGGCGCTTGGCGATCTCGCGGGTTACACGGGCGGATTCCCGGGCTGGGTCGAGGCTTTTCGGATCGGTCCAGATGGTGGCGAGGCGCTGGCGGATCTCCGGATCCCTGAGGTCCTCTAAGTAGATGCGAAAGCCCTTGCGGTCGGGAAACTGGCCGTAGGCCCGGCCGGTGCCAGAAAAGTCGGCGAAGAGCTCCAAGGCGTTGCCGACGTCGCAGGTGATCAGAAAGGGCGGCGCGGGATGGGAGGCGTCGAGCAGGAAGACATAGGTCTCCGCCTGCCGCCGCGCGTTCTGCATCATGACGTCCCAGCCCTTCGCCACAGAGCGCCGGCCGAGCGTCTCCGGCTCCTCGGACAGCATCGAGAGCTGGCCGGGGATGGCGTTCTTCTGTCCCGGCAGCCGCGACTGCTTGGCTTCGAGGATGAAGCAGCCCTTCTTGTAGAGGTCGATGCGCTTGGGCGCCGTCCCACCCTCGCTCTCGCGGGGCCTGACGGCGCGCTCAAAGACGTAATCGTTGAAGTCGCGGTCGGCCCCGGCAGGATCGGGGCGCTTCACCCCGATGACGTCGCAGAGTTCAGCGAGAAACATCTGGTAGTTCGCACGCTCGGCCCCGCCCTCGCGGGCCGTCCAGCGCGTGATGAATGTCTCGACGTCGTTCATGCCCTGCCGTCTGTCCCCCGCCATTCCGCCCGCCTTGCGAATCCCCGCTTCGCGCCCAGGTTGGGTCGGCAGAGGACCCCATCTCGGCCATGGAGGCAAGCGAAAGCGGTGCCCCCTCCTTGCGCGCGCGCCCCTCCCCCCAACCAACTTATCCCCGCCCCCTCACCCCGCCGCCATACTCCCCCAACCGCCGGCCCACGACGGGCACGAATGATCACCGGGATCGTTCGCGGGCAGGCGGGCGTGTCCGGGTCGGGGCTCTTCCGGAGGGCCCTGGCGCGGACGGTTTCGAGGCGCCGCCGGACCGTCTCCTTCGCGGAGGCTGCGGATCGGTCCGCTTGACCGGGGGCACCCGGGAAGAGCCGGCCGCCATCGTCCCTCCCCGCCCGCGGCGCGGCAGCGTCGCGGCGCCTTGAGAGGCAGCGGGGCGGGGCGATCACCGGAACCGGAAAGACAGCGTGCGGGATGCCGAAGGCGGACCGTAGTCATAGCGTTCGGAGGGTCTGCCTCCGGCATCCCGCCTGCCCGCTCAAGCCGGCAAAGGATGGAAGGCCGATGATGCCGTCCCGCCGCCGGGACCGGCCCGGCATGCAAGCCGTCCCTGCCGCTTCGCAGGGGCGGGCGTCGTCATGCGCGCTATCGCAGCTTTTCGAGCGCGGCGACGAGGTCGGCCGAGGCGGCCGCGATGCGCACCGTCTTGGTGCGCTGGGTCTCGCCGGCGACGAGCGCGAGGCGGGATTTCGGCAGTTTCAGCGTCTTGGAAAGGAGCGCGATCAGCGCGGCATTGGCCTTGCCGGCCTCCGGCACCGCGCGCACGCGGGCGGCGAGCCGCACCGCGCCGGCCGCATCCGCAACCGTGCCGGTGAGAGCGTCGCGGTCCGAGCGCGGCGTCAGGCGGACGAAGACCAGGAGGTCGTCACCCGCCGGCTTGAAGAACCGGCCGGCGTCCGCCTCCGGCCCGGCCATCCGAGATCAGATCCCGGCGCGGTAGATCGCCGGGTCGATATAGACCGCGATGAGGTACTGCAGGAACATGATGGCGAAGAGGACGATCAGCGGGGAGAGGTCGAGCCCGCCGAGATCGGGCAGGAAGCGCCGGATCCGCCGATAGACCGGCTCGGTCATCTGCCAGAGGAAGCGGCCGATCGAATCGACCACGGGATTGCCGGGATTGACGATGTTGAACGCATAGAGCCACGACAGCACTGCCGAGGCGATGACGATCCACCAATAAAGGTTCAGCGCCTGGTAGATGATGAAAGTGACTGCAAGCATCAATCGGGTCCTCTGGTCGAACAGGCCCCGATGTAGACATCGCCCGTTTCATGTGCAAGCGAACCGGCCGCTGCGGACCGGGGCCTGTCGGCGGGCGGTTAACGCGGAAATGTCCGGCGCCCGGACCGCCGGGATGATGGAAGCGCCGGCGCCCGCGTCAGCGCTCGGCGGCCGCGGGCATATCCATCTGGTCGGTGTCGGCCATCCGGCGCTTCTTCTCGCCGGCGATCAGGAAGAGGTTGCGGGTGTAGATGAACAGGCCCGCCGCCTGGCCGATGATGAAGACCGGGTCCCTGCGGTGCAGCGCATAGATGAGGAGCAGCGCGCCGCCGGCCAGCGAGAAGGTCCAGAAGGCCAGGGGAACGACCGAGCGCCTGGCGCGCTCGGAGGCGATCCACTGCACCACGAAGCGGCCGGTGAACATCGCCTGCGCCACGAAGCCGAGCAGGACCCACAGGTCCAGCCGCTCGACGAAGACGTGCTCGAGATAGGTGAGAAGGTCGCTCACTTGCGGGTCTCCAGGCTACGTTCGTCCACCCGGCCCGGCGAGCGCCGTCCCCGCCGCATCAGCCACCACACGCCGCAAAGGTCGAGGACGCCGCGCAGGCCGCGGTCGAGGATGCCGTAGTTCGAGCGGCCGTAACGCCGCTCGCGGTCCTTCACGTCCAGATGCAGGACATCATAGCCCTCGCGCAAGACCAGTGCCGGCAGGTAGCGATGCCAGCCATCGAAAAAGGGGAGCTGCCGGAACAGCGTCGCCGGCATCGCCTTCAGCCCGCAGCCGGTGTCGCGCGTCGCGTCCTTCAGGATCGCGGTGCGCAGAGTGTTGGCGAAACGCGAGGACATCCGCTTCAGGCGCGTGTCGGTCCGCCCGACCCGCTGACCCGCGACGAGCCCGGCCGCCGGCCCCGCCTTTTCCAGCGCCTCGACCAGCGCCAGGATGAAGGCCGGATCGTTCTGGCCGTCGCCGTCGATGGTGATGACGACGTCGCCGGAGGCGGCGAAGAGCCCGCTGCGCAACGCCCGGCTCTGGCCGGCCGAGCGCTCGTGGCGGACATGGCGGACCGGCAGGCCGTCCGCCTTCAACTCGTCCAGCACCGCGGCGGTGTCGTCCGTCGAGCCGTCGTCGACGACGACGACCTCGAACGTGCGCGCCTGCAGCGCCTCGCCGATCTCGCGCACCAGGATGCGCAAATTCTCGGCCTCGTTGCGGGCCGGCACGACGACGCTGAGCCGGGAAAAGCGCCGCTCCGCGCCGTCATCGAAGCCGCCCGCCGGCCCCGCCAGGCCCGCGGCCTCCGCCTGGGCGAAATCGCCCGCATGTATATCCATATTCCAGTCCTTCTCGGCGCGCGGCATCGTCCGCGCGCGCTGAAGCGGGGCGGCGCCGGCCATCTCCGCGCCGGCCGGCCCCGTCTCCGCCTCCGCCGTCCCGTCGCGGCGCCACAGGCGCCTCGCGGCGGTCAAAAAGGCGCCGTCGATCCGCTCGGCCGAGGCGCCGAAGAACACCGGCCGAAGCGCGACCATGACGGCGAGCGTGATCACCCAGGCGAGCAGAACGTCCGACAGGAAATGCCCGCCGAAGGCGATCCGGTTCAAAGAGACCATCGCCGCGACGGCGGTGAGGCCGAGACCCACGGGAAGCCGGTCCCGCCGCGGGATCACGAAGATCAGCGCCAGCATCGCCGCCGCCGCCGCGCCCTCGCCGGAGACGAAGGAGCAATTGCCCGAACAGCCGCCATGGATTGTCCAGACGGGCGTGAAGATCGCGTCGCCGCCGAAGGCGAAGATATCGCGGGGGCGCGAGCGGCCGAAGACGTTCTTGAAGATGCCGTTGACGAGGAGGCCGGGCCCGAGGAGATAGACCGAGATCAGATAGAGCGCCTGATGCGGCTTCAGGAAGCTGGGCAGACGGCGCGCGACCAGCGGCACGGTGAGCGCGGCGAGACTGCCGGCGAGGATCGCGACCGTGATCCAGGTGCCGAGATTGCGGACGATCCGGAGCGTCCCGTCGTCGGTCAGGACGAAGCCGGCGCCGCGCGTCACGAATTCGCCGCTGACAACGAGATCGAGGCCGGGAAACAGGAGGAAGAAGCCGCTGATCACCAGGAGCGTCCCGACGAGGGTGCGCCCCGGCCGCCGGGCGAAGGCCTTCAGAAGGTTCGCCGCCGGCTCGATGCGGAAGGGTGTGGTCATGTGGATGCTCATGGCTTAAGCCCTTGGCGCCGCGCCCTGCGGCGGCTCCAATTTCCCGTGATGGCGTCGGCCGGTCCTGTCGCCGACGTCGCTGACACGCCCGATCTGCCGCAATTACGGCCGGCTTAAGAGTAAACGATGACCTTGGCCACCATTGAGCCTCGAAATCTTCCGCCTGTGGCACAACGGCTGCAGGACCGGGACCCCGGCTGGCCAGTGCTTCTGGCGGTTCTGGGGGCGCTGACGGCGGCGCGGCTTCTCGCCCTCGCCGTCTCGCCGAGCGAGCTCGGCTTCGACGAGGCGCAGTACTGGGCCTGGTCGCGCGAATTCGCCTTCGGATATTTCACCAAGCCGCCGCTGATCGCCTGGGTGATCGGTGCCGAGACCAGGCTCTGCGGCACGGGAGCGGCCTGCGTCCGGGCGGCTTCGCCGCTCTTCCATTTCGGCACCGCGATCGTCCTCGCAGCGCTCGCGCGGCGGCTCTATGGCGGACCGGCAGGGTTCTGGACCGGCATTTTCTACGCGATCATGCCGGGGATCGCGGTCTCGTCCTTCCTGATCACCACCGACGTCTTCCTGCTGTTCTTCTGGGGCCTCGCGCTCCTCTCGCTCGCCTCCTATCTCGACCGGCCGCGGCTTCTCGCGGCGCTCGGCTTCGGGCTTGCGGCGGGCCTCGGGCTCAATGCCAAATATGCGATGATCTACCTGCCGGTTCTGGTGCTCCTGGCCGCGCTGATGCTGCCGCGGCTGCGCCCGGCGCTGTTCAGGTGGGAGTCCCTCACCGGCCTCGGCCTGATGCTCGTTCTGGTTGCGCCCAACCTTCTATGGAACGCGGCGAACGGCTTTGCCACCTTCGAGCACACGGCCAACGACAATATCGGCTGGAGCCTGTCGCGGCTGAATGCCGTCAAGGGCTTCGAATTCCTCGGCGCCCAGTTCGCGGTCGCGGGACCCGTCGTCTTCGGCGCCATGCTGAACGCCCTCTTCCTCGGCGCGCGTACCGAAAGGCCGGCAACCGACCGGCTGCTTCTCGTTCTGTCCTGGCCGATCCTTCTCGCGATCACCGTTCAGGGCTTCCTCGCCCAGGCGAACATCAACTGGGGCGCGACGGCCTATCCCGCCGGCGTCGTGCTGGCGACGGCCCTGGTGATCCGCCATCGCTGGCGCTTCTTCTTCGTTACCAATCTTCTCGTCTGCGGGTTCGTCAGCCTCGCCCTGATCGCCATCACCGCCGGTTTCGACCCGGTGAACGCCTCCGGCCCGGCGCGGCAGATGCGCCAGCTGGGCGGCTGGACGACGACCGGCGACAATCTCGCCGCCGTCGCCGCCTCGCTCGGTGCAAAGCATGTGGTGATCGACGGGCGGGCTCTGACGGCGGGCATGATCTGGGCCCTGCGCGACAAGCCGCTGGACGTGCGCGCCTACATGAGGCCGGGCACGGCGCCCTCCGATCAGTTCGAGCTTCGGCAGCCCTGGAGGGCGGCGGACTCGAAGGACGGGACGTTGCTGTTCGGCTTCCGCGATGAGGAGGCGCGCGCGCTCGGCGCGCATGAACTGACCGAGATCGGGGCGCCGATCTATTCTACGGGGTCCGGGCGCATGATGGTCTGGGGCTTCGGCCAGCCGCGATAGCGGTGCAAGGCGAAGACACCCCGGATCGCGGCGGGCGACCGGCGGGCGCGAGGAATCGGATCGTTCGGGAAGGATGGGACGTGACGGCGGACGCCGTCTTTCCTGGTCTTGCGGGCGGGAGAGATCCTGCTCACCCTGCCCCCCTCTTTGTCGTCACGGGATCCGCCCTGCGGTCCCGTTCCCCCTTCGGCCGTTGCCGGCCCTGAAGCAGTGAAGCCCGAAGGCTTAGAGCACGTCGATCCTGACCGGCGCGGTGCCGGAGCCGATCATGCCGATCTTGGAGGCGGCAGCCCGCGACAGGTCGATGACGCGCCCGCCATGGTAGGGGCCACGGTCGTTGATGCGCACGACGACGGAGCGGCCGTTGCGCTTGTTGGTGACCTTCACCTTGGTGCCGAAGGGCAGCGTCTTGTGGGCGGCGGTCATGGAATTCATGTTGAAGCGCTCGCCATTGGCGGTGCGCCGCCCGTGGAACCGCTTGCCGTAGAAGGACGCCGCGCCGGACGAGATGTGGCGGGAGCCGGCTTCGGCATGGATGGGTTCGACCGTGACACCGGCCACGAGCGAGCTGGCGAAGAGAGCGGCCGCGAAGGCGACGTTCGGCAGAAGTTTCATCGGGCTTCCTGTACTGCGTTGCGATGCTTCGAGAGCGAGGGCTCAATCGGCGACCTTCGTGACCAAAGCGTGATCCGCTCTGGGCCAAAACAAGATTTTTCCGATTTTCGTGGAACTTTTTTCGGTTTCCCTGCACGCAATTGATTTCGTGGAGGAAATTTGTCGCCGCCATGGTCGGATTGCGACCCGAGACGTCGCAATCCCAGCGGGGACGCCGCATTGTCGCCACCCGACTTACGCCGCGATTTACCGGTGCGCGATCAGATCGGGAGCTTGGACGTGCGCAGGCTCTTTTCCAGCTCCCAGACCGCCGTCCAGGCCTCGTCCTCGCGCGCCAGGACGAGATAATTGCGCTCGGCACAATAGGTCGAGCGGCTCCCCGGCAGCGGCAGGATGCGGATCTTCGTGCCCTCGACCGGGCTCTCGCCGAGCCGGGCGAGCAGGCCGAGCAAGATCGGATAGGTGCCGAGCGGCGCGGGATGGGAGATGCCGGAGGCGACGAGTTGGTGGATCGTCGCGCCGCCCGAAAGGCGCATCTCGCCGCGCGTTGCCAGGTGGATCTCGCCGGACAGGACCGTCACGCCGCCGCCTGCCTCCGACCCTGCCCGCTCGGCCAGCGCCTCCAGGAACCGCCGCCATTCGTCGCGATGCACCCGGCTCTGCCACTGGTCGCGCAAATCATCCTCGAACCCGCTGCGATGCGGTACGACATCGAGCGTGGCCTCCACCAGGCTCAAGCGCGGTCCCAGCGCCGGGACGCTCGACAGAACGAGGACTCGGTCGCCCGGCGGCGTCTCGGCCACCGCGCCCACAAACCCGTCCCACCCCGGCGCATCCATGACGCGGTCGGGCCGCCGCTCGCTGCGAAGATCCGGAACGATGAGCGACAGGCCACGATAGCGCAGCGCGAAGCCGAGCGTGCGTCCGCGCGGATCGAAGGCGATGTCCGGCAGATCACCCTCAAGAGCAGCGAGCTGGAAGAGAAGGAACATCTCGCGTGCCGCCACGAAGAGGGCGCGCCCCACCGCGCTGTCGAGCATGGAGGCGGGATGGCTGCCCCAGCCGTCGACGATGTCGTGGTCGTCCCACATCATCACCGAGGGAACCCGTGCCGACAGGGCCGCGAAGGCGGGTCTGGAGAAGGTGACGAGATATCGGAAGAAGTAGAACCGCCGGATCGCCTCCGTCATCTCGTCGGTCAGCCCGATCTCGCCCCGCCGCGCCATCGGCAGGGCGGCCCAGGCCTCCACGTCCGGATGGCAGCGAAGGACGTCGTCGGCATAGAGCTGGTCGCCGCCCTGGAGGAGCAAGGCGAAAGGGTGGTCCTCGTGCTCCCGGGCAAGGCGCGACCACATGACGTCGCGCTCGGATACGTCGCGATCGAGATCGCCCTCTTCCTGGCCGTTGCAGGAGACATAGGCGATCCGCATCGCCGGCGCGTCCACCGGCTGGATCTCGTATCGCTCGCTGTCCACGGCATAGGCCGCAGGCGCGTCCTCGGGTACGGAAAACTCGTAGCGCCAGATCCCGGCACCGAAGAGGCTGGCGATGAGGCGCGGACGGATCGGCGCCTGCCCTTCGAGCCGCACCTCGGGCGCGGCCTCCGCCTCGGGGCGCACAAGGAGCGCGGCCACGCGGTTGCCGTCCGGCCCTTGTCCACGGGCATAGAGGATCGGCCCGGCCCTCAGCCGACCGAGATCGCCGTCATTCTGTTCCGACACCACGAATCCCCGCCAAGTCGCAGGCGCTGCCGCTCGCCGAGGGGCGGGTCAGCGCGTCCGGCGGGAATCTGGTGCAGGCTTCAGATCGTAAAGGGCGCGGGATCATTCGGCCGCGGGCGAGGCGTGGCCTTCGGTGCTGCCGCGCAACCCGTCGCCGACGCCCGGCAGGCCGGCGAAACGATCCGCCAGGGCGGCCTCGTCCGTGGCGCTCGCGGCCGTGGCGGCGTCGACGCGCCCACCCTTGCCGGGCTGCGCTGCGTCCCTGGCTTCCCGCTCGGCGGCCGCCGGGGCCTCGGGATCGCCGGAAGGCTTGGTATCGGTGCGCCAGAGGTCCAGGAACCGGCTCGTCTGCGCCGGCTTGTCCCGCTTCGTCTCGGCGAGCGCGACGCTGGCCGAGACCGGCTCAGCGGCGCGCGGCCTTGGCTTGGCGATCGCGGCGATGGCGCTGCCCGCATCGGGCGCTCCCTGCGCCGCGCGCACCTCCGCCTGGCTCTTGAAGTCGAAGTCGGGATTCATCCGCCGCGAGACCTTCTCGTAGAAGGCATTGCCGCCGGCGATCACCGTGTAGCTCATGTTGCGATACGGAAAATGCATGCCGGCCGTGTGGAAGTACATCGAGTCCTTCACCGCCGGATGGCGCTCGCCGGCCAGCACCTTGTGGGCCGTCTGCATGGCGAGTTCCTTGCCCGCCCCCATCTCGCGCGTCATCACGCCGGACGCGAACTGGCCGGGCTGGCCGACCACATCGCAGACGTCCTCGGGATAGGCGCCGGACTTCACCCGGTTCATCACCACCGTGCCGACGGCCAGCATGCCGGCCTGACTGGAGCGGTTCGATTCGAAATACATCGCCCGTGCCAGGCATTCCTGGCTCCGCTCGGACACCGCCTGGGCGACCGGAGACAACGCATCGTCGGCTCCCGGCGCGCCGACGCAGCCGGCGACGGGAAGCAGGAGAACGAGGGCGGAAACCGCCGTCTGGCGGGGAGAGGGGCAGGACTTCGACATGACACCTTCGTGATGACGAAACATGTCGGGAAATTGGTCGAACGTGATTGCGGCGTGGCTTTCGCCGTTTTGCCGGCCGACTGTGGCACGAGAGCCGCAGCCGAAAGCGCGGGAGCCGGCGACGCGGGAAGGTCGTCTCCGGGCGTCGCCACAAGCGCATTCGGCATGACACGGCCAAAGGCCGTCGCCCCCGCCGGCATGTTCGGCGCAATCGAGACAACCGCCGGACATGCGGCACTCCCGGAAGCTGAGATCGCCCGATTCACCCGGCCAATGAGGCGGGCCACCCGCCATGGCGCTGACATGGAGCCTGCCGTAGAGGTGGACCAAGGCCGGATCGGCCGTCGCGCGAAGATCATGGAAGCGAGAGCCAATGACACTGCCGGATATCCTGATCCCGACCTACAGGCAGATGCTGGGGGCGCTTTCGGCCTGGCTCGACAAGGCCGAGGCCCAGAGACCCGGCGGCGGCGCGGAGAATCTCCTCCTCTCGCGTCTCGTCCCCGACATGTTCCCGCTGTCCACCCAGATCCGCTTCGCCTGCGTGCAGGCGCAGGAAGGTGTGTTCCGGCTTCGTGGGGAGGCCTTTCCGGAGGCGGTCGGAGTCCTTTTGAACGAGGGACGGAACGCGGCCGAAGCCCCTGGCTCGATCGCCGACGCGCAGGCGAGGATCGCCGAGACGCTGGCGGCGCTGGAGGCCGCATCGAGCGACATGCAAGCGGTGGATCCTGCGGCGCCGATCGCCCATGCCCTGCCCCAGGGCATGGTGTTCGACCTGACTGCCGAGCAGTACGCCCGCGACTGGGCGCTGCCGCAGTTCTATTTCCACGTCGTCACCGCCTACGCGATCCTGCGCGCGCAAGGCGTCGAGATCGGCAAGGCCGACTATGTCGCGCACATGTTCCCGTATCTGCGCCCGGGCACATTGCCGGGACGGTAGAAGGCGGAAGAGGCACGCTCGGGAGTCGTCTGGCGGGCGACACGATCCGCCAGGACGACGGCTCCGTCCGTTATGGACCCGGCCGCCGCCGCAGGCCTGGATTGCGAGCAACCGTGGAGGCCGGGCGTGTCCTCAGGGCCGGCCTCCGCTTCTGGCGCTCCGGAATGTGAGGCTTGCCGCTTCCCACGCGGCCGGTGCGGAGAGCGGCCTGCGACGGAACGGCCATCCTGCGGCCGCGTTGCAAAAACTTACGCTAAGGGAAAAATGCGGTATGGCCAAAGCACAGAAGAAGCGGACGACGGCGACGAAATCCAAACAGGTCGAAGTCAAGCCGTCGCGTAAGGCGAGCGGCAAGGTCGAGGCTTTTCGAGACCTGTCACGTCGGGTCGCCGCGGGCGATCAGGTCGTCCCTCCGATCCTTCTGACGGGGCAGGCGCGCCGCGAGCACGTCCGCTCGACCTTGCGGGAGGACCACGCCCAGCGCATCGAGCAGCGAAGCGAGGCCGCAATCGATAAATTCGATGAACTGGCCGACGATTTCTTCAAATTCTTTCGCGGCACCGCACTGCTGTTCTACCGCGACATGGTCGGGGAGGATGCGCATATGCCTTCGGTCATGGCGCTCGGCGACGTTCATCCGGAGAACTTCGGGGTCATGCCGGACGAGAACGGGGCACCGATCTTCGGCGTCAACGACTTCGACGAGACGATCTACGCCCCCTTCACCTTCGATCTCAAGCGCGGGGCCGTCGGGTTCTGGATTGCTGCACGCGAGGAAGGCGGCCTGAAGCGCAAGAAGCGGCGCAAGATCGTGAAGAAGTTCGTGGTGGGATATCTCGATGCCATGAAGGCTTATGCCGAGCACGCGACGGAGAAGAACGACGGCTACCGGATGGATAATTCGCCGGAAGTGATCCGGCGGCTGTTCGAGGAAGCCTGGGAGGAGCGGCGGGAGTGGCTCTGGGAGGATTATCTCAAGTCCTCCGGGCGAGGCTTTCGCGCCACCGAGGAATTGCAGCCGCTGTCCAGCGAGATCGACAAGTTCCAGAAGGCGATCGATGATCTGGCGAAGGTCAATGGCATCGATGCGCCCCACCGCACGGGCGAGCTCCGGGTCAAGGACGTCTGCATGCGCCATGGCCAGGGCACGGCGTCCCTGGGGCTGCCGCGCTACTATGTGCTGATCGAGGGGCCCTCGAAGGACGCGACCGACGACCTCATCATCGAGTTCAAGCGGGCGCGCCAATCCGCGCTCGAGGGCATTGTCCCGCAGTCGGAATTCCACGCCGGCGCGAAAGCCGACCGGATCGCCCACGGCCAGGCCGTCCAGCTCGCCCACGGGGACATTTTCTACGGCGCCGTCGAGATCGACGGCGAGAGCTTCATGAGCCGCGAGCGCGCGCCCTTCCGCGACGACATCGACCTCGACGAGCTGAGCTTCGGCACGTGGAAGGAGTATGCAAAAACCTGCGGTGCGGCTCTCGCGCAGGCGCACGCTCTATCCGACGACCTCGGCCAGATCGACTACGACGTGGAGCCCTCGATCATCGCGGCGGCGAGCCCGCGCGAGCTCTTCGTCGCCGATATCGTCCGCTTTACGGAGGAGGCGGCCAAACGGCTCGAAACCGACCACGCCCTCTTTCGCGAAGATCACGCCCTCGCCGCCTTTGACCGGATCGACATGGTCTATCGCTGAACGGCGGGACGGGCAGGCGCTTCAGGAAAGCGTCTGCGACGCCCCTCGGAATGTCAACGTTCAAGAACGCTCACTCGCCGTGGGGGTGATCCGTGGTCGATTTGGCTGACCGGCCCTCGCCTCAGACCCGGCGTTCGACCATCATCTTGCGGATCTCGGCGATCGCCTTGGCCGGGTTGAGGCCCTTCGGGCAGGCCTGGGTGCAGTTCATGATCGTGTGGCAGCGATAGAGCTTGAAGGGATCCTCCAGCGCGTCGAGCCGCTCACCGGTGGCTTCGTCGCGCGAATCGATCAGCCAGCGATAAGCCTGGAGGAGCACCGCCGGGCCGAGATAGCGCTCGCCGTTCCACCAATAGGACGGGCAGGAGGTTTGGCAGCAGAAGCACAGGATGCACTCGTAGAGCCCGTCCAGCTTCTCGCGGTCGTCGTGGCTCTGGCGCCATTCGTGCTCGGGCTCGGGCGTCTCGGTCTTCAGCCAGGGCTCGATCGAGCGAAGCTGCGCATACGGCACCGTGAGGTCCGGGATCAGGTCCTTGATCACCGGCATGTGCGGCAGCGGGTAGACCGCGACCGGTCCCTTGATCTCGTCCATGCCCTTGGTGCAGGCGAGCGTGTTCGCCCCGTCGATGTTCATCGCGCAGGAACCGCAGATGCCTTCGCGGCAGGAGCGGCGCAGCGTCAGGGTGGAATCGACCTTGTTCTTGATCCACAGCAGCGCGTCGAGCACCATCGGCCCGCAATCGTCAGTGTCGACGTAGAAGGTGTCGATCGACGGGTTCTTTCCCTCGTCCGGCGACCAGCGGTAGATCCGGAATTCGCGAACGTTCTTGGCGCCTTCCGGCCGGTCCCAGGTCTTGCCCTTGGTCAGGGTGGAATTCTTGGGGAGAGCAAGTTCGACCATGATTTTCGTCCGGTGCCAGTTTGGAATCGGTCGCAACATACTGCGTGCGCTGCAAAACGGAAGAGACGAAGCCGGTCCGCGGCGACGCGAATCGTTTGAAATTCGGGAGAATTCGTCGCAGGGGGCGAAAGGCCCGGCCGCACCGCGCCGTCACGCGCCGGCGATCGCGGCCTCGACATTTGCCATCTGCCGGTGGTCGATCAGCCCCGCTTCCAGCGCCTGCCGGGCCGCGGGCCGAAGCGTATCGGCGAGCGTGACCGCGATCCCCGTCTCCCTCAGGGCCGACAGCGCCGTCTCCGCCTCCGCGGCGAGGCGGCCCCCGGTGACGTCGCGGATATGGACGGCGGCGACGCGGCCGGGATGGCGCCGCGCCGCTTCCTCGTAGATCACCGCATCGCGCTGGCCGCTGTCGCCGATCAGGATGAAGGTCAGCGCGGGAAAGGCCGCCATGATCCAGCCGATGCGCTCGAGCTTGTGGTCGTCATGGCCGCCGGTCAACCATTTGCCCGCATCGAGGCCGAAATCCTTGAGCAGGATCGGCCCGAGCGGAATGTCGTGCAGCACCATGAAGCGCTCGAAGAGGTCGTAGAGGTTCCACGGGCTGGACGAGACGTAGAAGACGGGATGGGTCTCGGGGCCGCCGTCACCTTCGGCCAGCGCCCTGTAGAAGGCCCCGACGCCGGGAAAGGCGGTGCGGCTGTGGGCGGAATTGGCGACCACCGTGCGCCAGTGCTTCAGGAAATTGGTGGCGCCGGTCTCGATGATGGTGTCGTCGATGTCGGAGATGATGCCAAGTCGCGCGGACGGCGAGGCGACGCGGATCGCAGCGCGCGCTTCCACCGGCTCGAATTCGTGATGGGGCACATCCTGAAGGTCGAGGTCGAGACCGAGCCACGGTGCCTCGCCAACTCCGGGCTCCAGCGGCAGCACCGCGCCGAAATAGCCTTCCTCGTCGGTGAGCAGCGTGCCGCGCTCTTCGCCCCGGCGCCAGCCGATCGTCGCGCCGCCGACCTCGTCGGTCTCGTAGCGCTTGAGTGTCAGCCAGAGATTGCGCAGGGTCGAGGCGGAGTGCGGCGCCGACGCGACACCCTGATCCTCCAGGACGCGGCCACGCAGCCAGACGCCTTCCGGCCCGGCAAAGCCGCGATAGGGAACGACGACCGGCGTGCCGAGGAGCCCGGTTCGCCGCTTTACGGCGAAGCGGGTCTTGTCCCAGATGCGTTCGGTCCGGTGCAATGCGCGGCGGAGGAAGGGTCCCGTCATCGCGCTGCACGTAGCGCCGCGCTCGCGCGGGAAAAGTCGGGCGCCGCGCTCGCGCGGGAAAAGCCGAACTCCGGTCCCGCCGGGGCGGGACCGGTTCGCGAGTGCCGGCCCGGACCTATTTGGCGGGCTCGTTCTTGTCGCCGCCCGTTTCGGGAGCCGACGACTGCGGTGCCTTGGCCGGAGCATCGGACGCCGGCGGGGTCGCCGTCCCGGATCCCGTGCCGCCCATCCCGGCGGTTTCGGTCATGCAGGCGTCCGATGTCGAATCGATGAAGGCGAAGATCGTCTTCTGGTCCTCGGCGCCGACGCGCCCGTCCTTCAGCATGCGATCAGCCACCGGCGGAGCGACCACGCTGGCGATCATGTAGTCGCGCTGCGGGTCGGACAGGGCGACCATCGACTTCTCGGCCAGGCAGGTGCAGGCCGGGACAGTGATGTCCTTGATCTGGACCGCGCAGATGCCGGTGATCATCTTGATCTGCTCGGTGCCTTCCAGCTTTGGCAGCTCGAACTTGTCGCCGACGGCGTTGCGCGGCTGGTCCGATCCGTCCTTGCCGGACATCTCGGCGTCGCTCGCCGAGCTTGCGGGGCCGCCCGAATGCGTCGCGTCGCTCGCCTCGCCGCCGGCGGCGGCCGGCTGGCGGGTCGTCTCGGTCGCGGCCGGTTCGGTCGGCGTCGGCGCGGCATCGGCGGGCATGTCGGTGCCCGGCGCAGGCTTTTCCGCCGCGCCCTGTTCCTCGGTCGTCTGGTCACCCGCGGCGGAGCCGGACTGCGCGAAGGCCGGCGCGGCCAGAAGCGCCAGCGCGGCTGCGCCCGCGAGCGCCGCCCGTTTCAGATCGATCATGAAGTTTCCTCCGATTTCAAATGGTTCCGGCCGCCCAGCGGGCCGGTGCGCACGGTGTCCCCCCCACACACCTAGCGCCGGATGCCGGCCATGGCGACCGCTTCGATCGTCGAAGGCAGATACGACGGGGCGCTTACCCGCCTCAGGCCGCCGAACGGGCGGACTCCGCGTTGAGGCGGTCGAGGCCGCAGCGGAGCGCCGCGACGACGGCGCCGTCGACGGCGGTGCCGGTTTCGGCATCGAGGATCGCCAGCGCCTTCGACAGCGGCATTGCCGGCCGATACGGCCGGTCGGCGGTCAGGGCGTCGAAGATGTCGGCGACCGTGACGATCCTGACGTCGAGGCCGATCCGGTCGGCGGCAAGGCCGCGCGGATAGCCCTTGCCGTCGAGCCGCTCGTGATGGGCGCCGCCGATCACCGCGAGCTCGGAAAAGGCGGTGATACGCGACAGGATCATCTCGGAATAGACCGGATGGCTGCGGATCTCGGCAAATTCGGCCTCGTCGAGCCTGCCCGGCTTGTCGAGGATCGCATTGGAGACGCCGAGCTTGCCGATGTCATGGAGTAACGCGGCGCGCTTCAGTCGCCGCCGATGCTCCGGCGAATACTCCATCGCCTCGGCGATCAGGTCGGTGAACAGCGCGACCCGTTCCGAATGCCCGGACGTGAAGGGGCTCTTGGAATCCACGACCTCCGCGAAGGCTTCAGCGATGTCGTCAAGATAGTCCTCGTCGACGGCCTTGCGCTCCTGCGCCGGCTCCAGCGCAAGGACGTCGGCCGAAAGCGTCGGCGACTCCAGGTCGGTCCAGAACGCCGCGTCCCCGGCGAGCGCCTCGAAGGCGGCGACGAGGTCCGGGTCGAACCAGGAGCCCGAGCGCGCCCGCACCTCCGCAAGCGCGCCGTCCGGCCCGCTCGCCTGGAAGAAGACGTCGACCACCTGGGCGAGGAGCGCGATGCGGGAAAACAGCGGGATCGCGGAGCCGGCGAGGCCGTTCGGCCGCCCGCCCCCGTTCCAGTGCTCGTCGAGGCTCATGATCCCGGCCGCGACGCCCTCGCCGAAGCGCAGCTTGCGGGCGATCGCGGCGCCGCGCCGGCAGCGCGTCTCGATCAGTTCCTGCGCGATCGTCCCGCCATTGCGGACGATGTTGACCAGCGCCCGGAACCGCTCGGAAAGCCCCGCCTTCAGCCCGGTCTGCTGAAGCACGAACCTTAGAACATGGGCGAGGCTGTCGTCGAGCTCCTTGAAGCTGCGTTTGAAGCCGAGATCGTCGGCGAGATAAAGTTCGCAGATCCGCGCTGCATTGGACGAGCAGCCGAGATCCTTCAGGAGCAGGGTGTAGTAGAGATCCCCCGTCTGGCCCGGCGACAGGCCGAGCACGTCGGCGAGCCGCATGCCGGTATAGCAGCAGCGCATGCAGTGGCCGCGCGGTTGGCCCTCGGTGAGGTCGAGCGCCTCCGACAGAGCGCCGAGGATCTCGGCGAGGCGGAGCGAGACGGTTGGGGAAGTCGTGGACATTTGCGGGTGCCGGTCTCTGCCGCGCCGACCGCCAGCACGGGGCGTCAACCAAGCACGGCTTGGATAAACGGTGGCTGAACGGCCGGTCGGGGGGCGATCACGCTTGCGTCATGCGGTTGCGCGCGAAGAGGCGGTCCCGAACACGGCGCCGGACCGGTAATCGCCGGTGGCCAAAGAAAAGCCCGCGGCGATCGCTCGCCGCGGGCTCGATGTCTCAGCGATGCCGGCGCGAACGCCGACCCGTTGTCGAGGCTTATTCCTCGTCGCCGCGGCCCTTCAGAGCCGCACCGAGAATGTCGCCCAGCGAAGCGCCGGAGTCCTGGGAGCCGTACTGCGCGACGGCCTCCTTCTCCTCGGCGATCTGCAGCGCCTTGATCGACACGCCGACCCGGCGGGCCTTCTTGTCGAACTGGGTGACGCGCGCATCGACCTTCTGGCCAACCTGGAAGCGCTCGGGGCGCTGCTCGTCGCGGTCGCGAGCGAGATCGGAGCGACGGACGAAGGAGGTGAAATCGGTATCGACGATCTTCACTTCCAGACCGCCCTCCTTCACCTCGGTGACCTCGCAGGTGACCACCGCGCCGCGGCGGATCTCACCGGCTTCAGCCGCCTCGACGAACGGATCGCCCGCAACCTGCTTCATGCCGAGCGAGATGCGCTCCTTGTCGACGTCGACGTCGAGCACCTGCGCCTTGACGAGGTCGCCCTTGTTGAACTCCTCGATCACCTGCTCGCCCGGGCGGTTCCAGTCGAGGTCGGACAGATGGACCATGCCGTCGACATCGCCGTCGAGCCCGATGAACAGGCCGAACTCGGTCTTGTTCTTGACCTCGCCCTCGACCTGGGTGCCGACCGGGAACTTGTCGCGGAAGGCTTCCCACGGGTTCTGCAGGGTCTGCTTGAGGCCCAGCGAGATGCGGCGCTTGTTCGGGTCGACCTCGAGCACCACGACCTCGACCTCCTGGGAGGTGGAGAGGATCTTGCCCGGATGGACGTTCTTCTTCGTCCAGGACATCTCGGAGACGTGGATGAGGCCCTCGATCCCCGGCTCCAGCTCCACGAAGGCGCCGTAGTCGGTGATGTTGGTGACGCGGCCGGTGACCTTGACGCCCATCGGGTACTTGACGCCGATGCCGTCCCAGGGATCCGCCTCGAGCTGCTTCATGCCGAGCGAGATGCGGTGGGTTTCCTGGTTGATCCGGATGATCTGGACCTTGACGGTCTGGCCGATCTGCAGGATCTCGGTCGGATGGTTGACGCGGCGCCAGGCCATGTCGGTGACGTGCAGCAGGCCGTCGATGCCACCGAGATCGACGAAGGCGCCGTAATCGGTGATGTTCTTGACGATACCCTCGACGACCTGACCCTCTTCGAGATTCTGGACGATCTCGGAGCGCTGCTCGGCCCTCGACTCCTCGAGGACGGTGCGGCGCGAGACGACGATGTTGCCGCGGCGCTTGTCCATCTTGAGGATCTGGAAGGGCTGCGGCGTGTTCATCAGCGGCGTGACGTCACGGATCGGACGGATGTCGACCTGGCTACGCGGCAGGAAGGCGACGGCCCCGTCGAGGTCGACCGTGAAGCCGCCCTTGACCTGGTTGAAGATCTGGCCCTCGACCTTTTCGTTCTTGTTGAACTTCTCTTCGAGCCGGACCCAGCTCTCCTCGCGGCGAGCCTTGTCGCGCGACAGGACGGCCTCGCCGAGGGCATTCTCGATGCGCTCGACATAGATCTCGACGACGTCGCCGACCTTCAGCTCGCCGTCACGGCCCTTGGCGCCGAATTCCTTGAGGGCGACGCGGCCCTCGACCTTCAGGCCGGCATCGATGACGGCCATGTCCTTTTCGATCGCGACGACGGTCCCCTTGACCACCATCCCCTCGGCAACGTCCTGCTCGTGGAACGAGGCTTCGAGCAGCGAGGCGAAGTCCTCGCGAGAAGGGTTGAGACTTGACATTCTTTCTCCTTGAAAACCCGAAGCTTTCGCAACGGGCCGCGCGCCGTGGGATGACTGCCCAGACAGGTTGAGCGTTCGGTTCGCCCGGATGGCGGTTCGAGCCCGCATCGCGTCCTTGCGCGAGGAAGGCTCCGGGAACGCCTTTCGGCGCTTTCCCGGTTGGCGCGTGGAACCACCGCCGGACGGGATCAGATCATGCGCGGTGTGCGGTCGTGCAGAAAAGCAGGAAGACCGCAAACCGAAAAGGGTGCGCCTCCCAGAGAGGAAGCCACCCTCAAACGTCGTTCCTGCCGCCCATGCTGCTGTCGATGACGTCGCATGCCGCGCGGAACGCCATTTCTATAGTCAATTCGCTGGTATCCAGCAAGTGCGCATCGAGCGCCGGCCGCAGCGGCGCGACCTCGCGGCCGCTGTCGCGGGCGTCTCTCGCCCTGACCTCGGCGAGGATGCGCTCGTATTCGACCTCGCGGCCCTTGGCGAGAAGCTCGTCGGTGCGCCGGCGGGCGCGCACCTCGGGCGAGGCGGTGACGAAGATCTTCACCCGCGCCTCCGGCCAGATCACCGTGCCGATGTCCCGCCCGTCGAGCACGGCGCCCGTCGGCCGGGCCGCGAAATCGCGCTGGAACTTCACCAGCGCGGCGCGAACCTGCGGATGGACCGCAACGCGGGAGGCGTGCTCGCCGGCCTCGTGGCCACGCAGCGCCGGGTCGTCCAGATGGTCGGTCGCCAGCCGGCGGGCGATCTCGCCGACCTTCTCGGCATCGCCCAGATCGGTTCCCGCCTCGTGTGCCAGCTTGCCGACCGCACGATACAGAAGGCCGGTGTCGAGATAGGGAAGCCCGTAGGCCTCCGCGACGCGCTTGGCGAGCGTGCCCTTGCCGGCCGCCGCCGGTCCGTCGATGGCGATGGTGATCGGCGTCGTCGTCGTCATCGTCGTTCGGGTCATGTTCCGCCTTCCTTGCCTGCCGGATCCTGCGCCGCGTCGTCTCCGTCCGCCGGCGGCATCAGCAACGCGATCCGCCCCTGCGCCTCGAGCACCAGGAGGAGCGCGGCGATGAGGGCGCCGAGGATGAAGGGGATCGCGACCATGAAGAGGACGAGTTCGAGTTCGCCGAGCCAGCGCGCGAGCCGGAGCGCCGCGTCGGCCACGCCGAAGCCGGTCGAGAGCATGCTCGGTTCGCTCTGCCGCCCCACCAACGCCGCCTGCTCGGCCACCCGGTCCTCGCGCTCCCCGATGACAGCGATCGCCGCACAGACGGCGAGGAGCGCTGGCATCGGCAAGAGCGCCGCGAGGCGTCCGGCAAGGCTCGTGCCGGGCCGGACCCTGAGGACGCGGGCGCGGTGCCGGCCGTAGATAAAGGCCAGGGGCAGGAAGAAGAGGAGCGTGAAGACCGCAGCCAAATCCGCGCCCTAGGCCCCGACGGCCATGAGCTCGGCGCCGAGCCCCGCCATCATCGCCTCGAACTCGGGAAAGCTCGTCGCGATCATGCGGGCGTCGTCGACGGTGACCGGGTTCTGCGTCGCCGTGCCGAGAACGAGGAAGCTCATCGCGATGCGGTGGTCGAGATGCGTCGCCACCGTGCCGCCGCCATAAAAGCCGGACGGCCCCCGCCCCTCCGGATCTCCGGTGACGGTCAGGAAGTCCGGCCCCTCCTCGTGTCGGATGCCGTTGGCGGCGAGACCGGCCGCCACGGCGGCCAGGCGATCGCTCTCCTTGACCCGCAGCTCGTCGAGGCCGTTCATCCGCGTGGTGCCCTCGGCAAAGGCCGCCGCCATGGCGAGAACGGGATATTCGTCGATCATGAAGGGCGCCCGTTCGGCCGGGACGTCGACGGCCGTCAGCTGCGAGTGCCGGACCCTCAGATCGGCAACCGCCTCGCCGCCGGACTGGCGCTGATTGGTGATCTCGATCGAGGCGCCCATCTCCAGAAGCGTCTCGACGAGACCGGCCCGGGTCGGGTTCATCAGGACGTTCTCGACCACAACGTCCGATCCCGGCACGATCAGCGCCGCGACGATCGGGAAGCCGGCCGAGGACGGATCGCCCGGCACTTCGAGGTTCTCGACGGCGCGCAGCGGCCCCTGTCCGGTCAGCGCGATATGGCGGGCGCCCTCGCCGTCCGTCTCGACCGAGATCTCGGCGCCGAACCCCTGCAGCATCTTCTCGGTATGGTCGCGCGTCATCACCGGCTCGATCACCGTGGTGACGCCCGGCGTGTTGAGGCCGGCGAGCAGCACCGCCGACTTCACCTGCGCGGAGGCCATCGGCACGCGGTAGCTGATCGGGGCAGCAGCGCGCGGCCCGTGGATCGACAGCGGCAGGCGATCGCCCGAGCGCGAGACCACCTGGACGCCCATCAGCCGCAGCGGATCGAGGACCCGGCCCATCGGCCGGCGCGACAGGGAGGCGTCGCCGACGAAGGTTGCGCCGAAATCATAAGGTCCGACAAGGCCCATGGTCAGTCGCACGCCGGTGCCGGCATTGCCGAAGTCGAGAGGCGCTTCCGGCTCCAGGAGGCAGCCATTGCCGACGCCGTCGACGATATAGGCGTCGCCCTCCTTGCGGATTTGCGCGCCCATGGCGCGCATCGCCCGGCCGGTCGCGATCACGTCCTCGCCCTCGAGCAGGCCGGTGACGCGCGTCGTGCCGGCGGCGAGCCCGCCGAAGAGGAAGGCCCGGTGCGAGATCGACTTGTCGCCCGGCACGCGCACGCGCCCGTTCAACCCGCCCGCCTTGATCGCCCTCAGGGGCCGCGGCGTCGCTCCAGCCTGCATTGTCCATCCCTCGTCGCCGGCGCCCGCTCCCCGCGGTGCCCCCGGCCGTGTTGCATCCCGTCGCCCGGTCTGAAGCCGGCCATTTGCAAGGGCCCGAATAGGCCTTTGACAAGGGCCCGGCAAGGCCGTATGGCACCAACCGATTTTCATCGGAACGGGTTGCGGCAACGATTGCGACGGGACCGCGGTGGCGACGGCGACTGCCCTGCCACCCGACCCGGGCTTAGCGCATCCCGTCCCAGCGGTTCCGCTGCGGCACCGCAACGACAGGCATGACGAGGCAGCCATGGCAAAATCGGAACTCGGCACCAAGCGGATCGACCCGGAAACGGGGCGCAAGTTCTACGATCTGAACAAGGATCCGATCGTATCGCCCTATACCGGCAAGTCGTATCCGAAGACCTTCTTCGAAGGCGATTCCTACGTCGCCGAGAAGAAGAAGGAGGAGAAAGAGGAGGAGGCCGAGACGGTCGAGGTCGAGGCGACCCCGAACACCGTCTCCCTGTCCGAGGTCGAAGAGGGCGAGAACGACAGCGAGTCGAGCGACCTGCCAGATGTCGACGACAGCGACGACGAGGAGCCGGACACCGACGACGACACCTTCCTCGAGGAAGACGAGGACGATGACGACGTCTCCGACATCATCGGCGGCGGCCGGGACGACGACGAGGACTGATTCGGCCGCCCTGGCCTTTTGCCCGTGGGACCTTACGTCGGGACGCAGCCGACGAGCGGCATGACGGTCTGGCGACGGATGCCGGACGTGGAAAAGTCTCAGGAAATCGCTTGATCTTCGCGGCGGGCTTCAGTATGGAACCGCCACACACGACGCGGGCCGGCCCAACGGCCCGCATTCTTCGCCGGCGATCCGGCGGCGTGGGGCCATAGCTCAGCTGGGAGAGCGCTACAATGGCATTGTAGAGGTCAGCGGTTCGATCCCGCTTGGCTCCACCAAATCTTCTCCAGACCGCACCGACGAACCGGCTCCCGAGCGAAACACCGCTCGTCGGTCTGGCCATATGGCCGGCCGCATTCGTCCGGGTGATCACCTTCGCAAAGATGGGCCGGCCTCGGCCGCTTCGGTTGGGCCGGCGCACAGCCGACCCTCTTCTGCACCGGAAGCGCGACGCGAGGGATCGGGTGACGGCGCGCCCGATCCCTTTGATCCGGCGCCCGCGATCAGTATCCGCTGCCGCCGGAATATCCGCCGGAATGGCCCCGCGGACGGCCGCAGTCTCCGCGACGCGAGGAGATGTAGTTGCTGGACACCCAGCCCCAGCGGCCCGACCAGCGAACCCGGTACCAGCCGCCTTCGCTGCCACCGACCCGGACGCGGCCGCAATAGGGAATCGTGCCGAGCACGCGCTCATAGGTGCTGGGACCGCTGCGGAAGTTGACACCGGACGTCGCCCAGCCTGTCCAGGCCATCGACGCGGTTGTACTAGCGATGACGATCGCTACTCCAAAGAGTATCGTCTTGATCATATCCCGATTGTCCTTCTTCATATCATAACAATATCCGCAGATTACCTGAGATGATCTGCGAGCCTCGGCCCCGAACGGATCGCCTTCGACATCAATCCGATAGGCGGACCCATGAAGAACGACTTATCCGCTACATGACCTTGCGTAGCATGGTCGGTGGTTTGTTTCCATACCCTTGCGTCACTTCGGCGTGTGGACTCGGTGAGCGAGACGTTGAGGGATCCGGCACCTGGTCGTGCGGCGGAAACGCCTCCCGGGCGCGGAGGCGGCCGAAGAAGGCGGCAGCCGGTGCTTGACCTTGCCGCGATTCCGGGTGACATCGGCGGCATGGAGACGCCGGCGCCAGACTTCGAGATCAGAAAGCTCCGCCTGTCGGATGCGCGCGACCTCGCGCCCCTGATCGCCGCCTACAATCAGTCGCTTTTCCGCGGCGCGCCGGGCGCTCCCGATACCTTCTACGCCGAGCAGCTGCTGCAGGACCGCACGGCCGAAGCGCTTGGAGCCCGGCTCGACGGGGCGCTCGTCGGCTTCGTCCTGTTCTACGACATCCCGGACGTGTGGACCGGCATGCGCTCCGGCCTCGCGGATCACATCTATGTCGACCACATGCATCGGCGCAAAGGCATCGCCAAGGCGATGATCGACGTTCTCGCCGAGGAGGCCGACGGCCGCGGCTGGTCGAAGCTCGTGCTGCATGCGCCGCGCAATCCCGGCACCGGCCGCAGGCTCTATGAAAAGGTCGCCGAGCCCGCCGACTGGGCGAGCTTCGTCATCCGCTTCGTCGACCGCGAGCCGGCCCCGCGCTGATTCGCCATGGCAGCGGGGACGCGGGAGCCAGGCTCGTTGCCACGAGACGCGACAGGCGACACTGCGTTGCGGGCGGGGCGCGCTGTCCTGTCGCGCTTAATCGATTAAGCCGGGGCGAGGTCGTCACACCCCGTGTCGAGAGGCTTGCTTTCGGGAACCGTTCGTCCTTTTAGAGGGGTTCCATCCGCAATGCAGCATGGACGGCCGATGCCGCGTGCCGCTCGACGATGGCCGAAATGGGGGACAGGAAGGCACCGATGTCCGACGTCAAATCCGCGCGGCCGCTCTCGCCGCATCTTACGATCTACAAGTTCCGCCCGACCATGGCGATGTCGATCATGCACCGCATCACCGGCGGCGCGCTCTATGTCGGCACGCTGTTCTTTGTCTGGTGGCTGGTGGCCGCGGCAAGCGGCGAAGACGCCTACGACGCCTTCTCCGGCTTCTTCGGCTCGATCGTCGGCGAGATCATCCTGTTCGGCTACAGCTGGGCGCTGCTCCACCATGCACTTGGCGGCATCCGCCACCTGACCTGGGACACCGGCCACGGCCTTCAGAAGGAGACCTCGACGCGGCTCGCCCAGATGACCCTCGTCGGCTCGCTCGTCGCGACGCTCGTCCTGTGGCTCATCATCGTGATCTTTACCTGAGGAGGCCGCCAGATGACCGATTTCAGAACGCCTCTTCGCCGCGTCCGCGGCCTCGGCGCCACCCGCGGCGGCACCGACCATTTCTGGCATCAGCGGCTGACCGCGATCGCCAACATCGTGCTGATCACCTTCTTCGTGACCGTCGCCATCACGCTGCACCATGACGACTACCGGGGCGTCCGCGACACTTTCGCCAACCCGCTTGTCGGCATCGTCATGGCGCTCGTCGTCCTCTCGGGCACCTACCATATGAAGCTCGGCATGCAGGTGATCATCGAGGATTACGTGCATGGCTCGGCCAAGCTGCCCCTGCTCGTCCTCAACACCTTCTTTGCCTTCGCGATCGCCGCAGCGAGCCTGGTCGCGATCCTCAAGATGACCTTCGGAGGCTGAACCATGGCCGAGAACGGAACCACAGCGAACGGCGCGACCCAGCCAAGCGCGAAGCCCGATGGCACCGGCGGCTACACCGCGCAGCCGCACCGCACCGCCGCCGCCCAGAACGGCAAGGCCTATGCCTTCGTCGACCACACCTTCGACGTGGTGGTGGTCGGCGCTGGCGGCGCCGGCCTCAGAGCCACGCTCGGCGCCGCCCAGGCCGGCCTTCGGACCGCCTGCATCACCAAGGTCTTCCCGACCAGGTCCCACACCGTCGCGGCGCAAGGGGGCGTTGCCGCCTCGCTCGGCAATATGGGCAAGGACGACTGGCGCTGGCACATGTACGACACCGTCAAGGGGTCGGACTGGCTGGGCGACCAGGACGCGATCGAATATCTCGTCAGGAACGCTCCCCAGGCGGTCTACGAGCTCGAGCATTTCGGCGTGCCCTTCTCCCGGACCGAGGACGGCAAGATCTACCAGCGCCCCTTCGGCGGCATGACCACCGAATTCGGCCAGGGGCCCGCAGCTCAGCGCACCTGCGCCGCCGCCGACCGCACCGGCCACGCCATCCTGCACACGCTCTACGGCCAGTCGCTGCGGCACTCGACCGAGTTCTTCATCGAATATTTCGCCATCGACCTGATCATGGACGATGAGGGCGCCTGCGTCGGCGTCGTCGCGCTCTGCCTCGACGACGGCACGATCCACCGGTTTCGGGCCAAGAAGACGATCCTGGCCACCGGCGGCTATGGCCGCGCCTATTTCTCCGCGACCTCGGCCCATACCTGCACCGGCGACGGCGGCGGCATGGTGCTCCGGGCCGGCCTGCCGCTGCAGGACATGGAGTTCGTGCAGTTCCACCCGACCGGCATCTACGGCGCCGGCTGCCTGATCACCGAGGGTGCGCGGGGCGAAGGCGGCTACCTCACCAATTCGGAAGGCGAGCGCTTCATGGAGCGCTACGCCCCCTCGGCCAAGGACCTCGCCTCGCGCGACGTCGTCTCACGCTCGATGACGATGGAGATCCGCGAGGGCCGCGGCGTCGGCAAGAACAAGGACCACATCTTCCTGCATCTCGACCACCTCGACCCGGCGGTCCTGCACGAGCGGCTTCCCGGCATTTCCGAATCGGCCCGCATCTTCGCCGGTGTCGATGTCACCAAGGAGCCGATCCCGGTCCTGCCGACGGTCCACTACAACATGGGCGGCATCCCGACGAACTTCCACGGCGAGGTGCTGACCAAGAAGGACGGGGATCCGGACGCCGTCGTGCCCGGCCTGATGGCGGTCGGCGAAGCCGGCTGCGTCTCCGTCCACGGCGCCAACCGGCTCGGCTCCAATTCGCTGATCGACCTCGTCGTCTTCGGCCGGGCGGCGGCGCTCCGCTGCGCCGAGACGGTGACGGCCGGCGAGAGCCAGCCGGACCTGCCGGCGGGCGCCGGCGACAACGCGCTCGCAAGGCTCGACCGTTTCCGCTACGCCGACGGCTCGACCTCGACGGCGGAGCTGCGCTCGCGCATGCAGACCACCATGCAGTCGAACTGCGCTGTGTTCCGCACCGGCGAGGTGCTGGAGGAAGGTCATCACAAGATCCACGACGTCTGGCGCGCCTCGGAGGACATCCGGGTCACCGACCGCTCGCTGATCTGGAACACCGACCTCGTCGAGACGATGGAATACGACAATCTGATCGCCCAGGCGGTGGTGACGATGGATTCGGCCCGCAACCGGACGGAATCGCGCGGCGCCCATGCCAGAGAGGACTATCCCGACCGCGACGACCAGAACTGGATGAAGCACACCCTGTCCTTCTGCGACACGGTCGAAAAGACCGTGACGCTGGAGGACCGGCCTGTACACACCTATACGCTGTCGAACCAGATCGAATATATCGAACCGAAGAAGCGGGTCTACTGACGGAACCTCGTCCGTCACGCATAGAAGAAGGGCCCGGCGCCGATGCGCCGGGCCCTTTTCATTTGGGGCGCTTTTCTCCGCAGCGCCTCGCTTATTCCTGCGCCCGGCTCCACCGGATTGCGCTGCCGAGCCTCATCAGGGCCCGAGAGGGTCGTTCTCCTCTTCCTCCGCATCCTGCTCCGCGATCGGCACGTCGCGGCCGATCAGCCGCTCGCCGTCCGGCTTGCCGTTGAATGCATTGTCGGTCCGCTCGATCGCGTTGTCTGCAAGATCAGGCTGGTCGATCTCTTTGTCTCGGGCCGGCTTCGTATCGGACATGTCTCTACCTCCGAGTGGCACTCAGCCCAGAACATCAGGGAGGGCCGCGTCGTTCCCAATGGGCGCAGACACCGGCGACTTTCGATTGCACGACTGACGATTGCCTCCGCCTCTGGTGGGGAATCGACAAGATTAGGGTCCCGCGCGGTGAGCATTGCCGGTATTGACGCGCCCTTGGCGGTTCTATCCGCGCGCCTGCGGGTGAGGCTGCACCCAGCGGCTCGTGCGGCACAGGGCGTTTCTTTGATGCCTGCGCGCAGCGGCAATCCGGAAAAAAGGCTTGGTTCATTCGCTCAGCTTATTCTCACTAAGGCGTGCATTCTGTCGTAAATTACAATTTTAAGTAATTTTTCAAGGCTTCGCTTTTATCAGTTGCGACGGATTCCAATCATTCGGCGTATGAGGATGTGTCGATGTTCTTGCAAAATACACGCGCTTCAAAAAAGATCGCATTAGCCTTCGCAGGAATCGTAGCCACGATTCTGCTGATCAACTGCATCGTTTATCTTTCGATCATGAAGATGGACCATGCCGCCAACCTTAACGGGGACAGTTTCGGCATCGGACAGGATCTGCAGCTGGTCATGCAGGCCCTTGTCGAGGAACAGAGCGCGGCTCGCGCCTACGTCCTCAACCCCCTACCGGAGTTCGAGAACCGCTACCAGCAGGCGAAATCTGTCTTCGACGAGAAGACGGAAGCCTTCCGCACCAGGACGGTTTCGCAGGAGCAGGCGCAACGCATGGCAAGGCTTCAGGCACAGGCCGGGGCCTGGCAGGACGGCCCTGTCCGGAATGCCATGGATCTGGCCCGCGATCCGCAGACGCGCAGCCGGGCGGCCGAGATGGCTGGCGGCCTCAAGTTGACGGAGATGCGCGAGACCCTCGCCGAGATCATGGATGGTGAAAGAGCGTTGATGCAGCAGCGCCTCGTCGATCGAACCACGGCGACATCCCTCTCGCAATCCACCTTGATCGTGGGCTCCGTGGCCGCCGTGCTCATTTCGGTCGCGCTCGGCTACCTACTTTACACGCTGCTCGCCCGACCGGTGATGAGCATGACCGGCGCGATGAAGGAGCTTGCTGCCGGCAATAAGGCGGTCGAAATCCCCGCGGTCGGCCGCGGTGACGAGATCGGCGACATGGCGGCCGCCGTTCAGGTGTTCAAGGATCAGGCGATCGAGGGCGAGCGCCTGGAAAAGGAGGCTGACGCGGCCCGCATCAGCCAGGACGAGGCCAAGCAGCGCCAAGCCGCTCTCGACAATGCCAAGGCCGAGGACCTTCGGGCCTTCGTCGGCATGGTCGAGGCGGGCTTCGACCGCCTTTCCTCCGGCGATCTGACCGTTCGCATGTCCGGTAAGGTCGCCTCGGAATTCGAGCCGATCCGGGCGAAGTTCAACGCTTCTGTCGGAGAACTCGAAGCAGCGATCGGCACCGTCGTCGGCGCGGTCGGCACGATCCGCACCGGATTGGCCGAAATCAACACGGCATCGAGCGATCTTGCCCAGCGCACCGAGCAACAGGCTGCTTCGCTCGAAGAGACGGTGGCGGCACTCGGCGAGGTGACGAGCGGCGTCAACCGGACCTCCGAAGCCGCGGGCGCCGCCCAAAAAACTGCCGGTTCGGCCCTTTTCAAGGCGGAGAAGGGCGGCGAAGTGGTCTCCCAGGCGGTGACCGCGATGAACGCCATCGAGGCCTCCTCCAACCAGATTACCCAGATCATCTCGGTGATCGACGAGATCGCCTTCCAGACCAACCTCCTGGCGCTGAATGCCGGCGTCGAAGCCGCCAGGGCCGGCGAAGCGGGCAAGGGCTTTGCCGTCGTCGCCCAGGAAGTGCGCGGGCTCGCCCAGCGCTCGGCCGAGGCCGCCAAGGAGATCAAGGGCCTGATCCAGGCCTCCTCCGAACAGGTCGGGCGGGGCGTCGAACTCGTCACGGCGTCCGGCAAGTCGCTGGAGGAGATCGTAACGGAAGTCGCCTCGATGACCGAGGTGATCGCCACCATTGCGACCTCCGCTCGTGAGCAGGCGACGAGCCTGCGCGAGGTCTCCACTGCGGCGGATCAGATGGACAAGGTGACGCAGCAGAATGCGGCGATGGTGGAACAATCCACCGCGGCGGCGCAGACGCTGGCCGCCGAGACCGAGGATCTCGCCAAGGCGATGGGCCGGTTCAGGACGGCGGCCCGCGCCGCCGGAGCGAGCCAGCAGCCCGCCCCGCGCCCGGCGCAAAAGCCAGCCTCCAAGCCGGTGACGCAGCTGCGGGCGACCGGCTCCGGCGGCGCTGTCAGGAAGCCTACCCCCGCCGCCAGCGAGGACAATTGGGAAGAGTTCTGAGCCCCTTGAGACCGCCGGCTCATTGGCCGGCGGTCCAAGTCGAGGATTGAGAGAAGCGGGGCTGGCCGGCAGGCGGGCCCCGCTTTCGTTTGGGCTGCACCCGATGGCCGGACCGTCCCGTCTCATGTCAGCGGCCCAAGATGCTGGCGCATCGTGACGCCGGACACGTTCAGGCGCCACGCCGGCTTGATACCGGGTCGACCGTCAAGATCGCTTCTACCCGCTTTTCAAGCGGAGTTTCGAGTGAGGCAGAGGGCGCTCGCGGCTTGGTGAGCCGTGGCGATTTCAGGTCACGCCGCCGCGGCGATTTCTGCGCCGGTGAAGAGCAGCTGGATGAGGGCGCGCCAGATTCTTGCGAACCTGCGCAGGAGGAGGCTGACGTTGAAGCCGACGGCAGCGAGGACGGCGTTGAGCTGGTCGGTCTCGGGCCAGAACATCCAGGAGTGCCGCGCCGTTGCCAATGGGCGGGGACGACCGCGACTTTCGATTGCAAGACGTAGAGCGGCCTTCCGCCTCCGGTGGAATCGGCAAGCTCAAGGTCCCGCTTGGTAAGCATTGCCTGTAATTTTTATCTGTTCTTAACAGCCTCTCCGCTAGCCATTTCCACGTGGCCGAGCATCCGGTCCGCCGCCTCATCTCTGCTCCCATTGGATGATCCCGATGAATTTTTCCATCAATCGAAAGCTATCGGCGCTGATCGCAGTCGCGGCCGTCGTCAGCATCGTCGCCATGTCGCTGCAGCTCTATTCGTTGCACGAGACGATCTGGAAGGACCGCAAGAACCTGATCGTCTCGCAGGTGCAGAGCGCGATCTCCATGCTCGCGGGCTTCCAGGCGAAGGTCGAGAAGGGGGAGATGACGCTTCAGGAGGCGCAGGATCGCGTCCGCGAGGCGGCACTGCCGATCCGCTTCGGCGAGAACGACTATCTCTTCATGATGGACGGCCAGGGCATGCGGGTCATGCATCCCGATCCCAAGCTGATGGGGACCGACTCCTTCACCTCGAAGGATCCGACCGGCAAGTTCTACAACAAGGAGATGGTCGAGAACGCCCACAAGGGCGGCGGCTTCACCTCCTATTACCGCCCCCGCCTGAAGGGCTCGACGGACCTCCAGTCGAAGCTCTCCTATGCGGAACTCTTCGTTCCCTGGGACTGGACCGTCGCCGCCGGCCTTTACGTCGACGACCTCCAGACGCAGTTCATGAAGGAGGTCTACAAGACGCTGGCGTGGTCCGCTCTTCTTCTGCTCGTGCTGATCGGCTGCGCCTGGCCGCTGGCCCGTT
>NZ_JAJAVB010000015.1:0-15018 GCF_020615385.1 Jiella soli
AAAAGTGTTACCCATGTCTCCGGTACGAAGTGTCACCTATGTCTCAGGTCGGGCACTTGTCCGCCCCGGAGACAGCGCCATCGCGGCAGGCGCTGCACAGAGGTGATCACTTCAACCCGCTAAAACGGGCCATCAGGAGCTTTCGACATAGTCGTACTCATAGGCGGATGCCTATGCCTTATCGGCTATGCCGCCTGTCCGGTCAAAACGGGGTGCGCTCCAAAGCGTCCAGCGATTGCCGCGACGCCAAAGTCCCAGAATGGCGACCAGTGTCCGCCTTCGATCTCCCGGCACCAGGTATCGAAGAAGTCGGCGCTCCAGGCGTTCATCTGCTCACAGCTCGGACGGACGAGGCCTTGGCGGAGATTCAAACCACCGGCCCTCAAGGTCCGCCATCGATCTGGAGAAGCGCGCGCGCGCTTCGGCGATGTCTTTCGTCCGCAGCGATTGCTTCTCAGGCGCCCGGCCGACGAGGCTGACCAAGTCGGTCGGAACGCTGACCCGACAATATTAGACGCCGCTGTTTGGATGCTTCCACGAACGAGCCATTCGCAACACCATGTGTACCACCTTTGTGTACCCCGCAGCGATTGCGAAACCCTTACGCTATAAGGCGTTCAGTAAGATCAATGACTTATGGGCTGGATGGCGGAGAGGGGGGGATTCGAACCCCCGATACGGTTGCCCGTATGCCGCATTTCGAGTGCGGTGCATTCGACCACTCTGCCACCTCTCCAGCCGGTCATCGACCGAAACTGACCCTGACACGGCGGGCACTGGCTCACGGCGCGTCGGGACATCTTGCTGTGTCGACAGGGTCGGCGCCATCTGGCGCGCCGGTCTCTTAGCAAAGCTTCTCGTCCGAACACAAGACCTTGTTTCCCTGTCGGACATCGTTTCGCCCTCCGCAGCAAGACGAGAAAGCGATGGCTGCCGAGCCGGATCGGGCGGCGTCTGGTGGTTGAGCCCGAACGTCCCGGTACGCCCCTCCCACCGTACGCTGGGCCTTGCGCCGAATCCGATGCGCAGACAGTAAACACAATTCAATCAACGACGCGCAAAGGGTGAATCGAGACGGTCCCGCCGGACTCGCCGGTTCGGCCGAGCGCTACGGCGCTCGCGGCGCAGACGTAAAACGCCTGCGGCTGCCTCGGGCCTGATGGCGCGAGTCGACGGACGCGATCAGGGATATGCAGAAAAATGAGAAGGTGATGGAGCGGGTAGCGGGAATCGAACCCGCGTATTCAGCTTGGAAGGCTGCTGCTCTACCATTGAGCTATACCCGCACGTGGCTTCAGACTATGCCAGAATCTGTCCCGTGGGAAGCGGTGGTGGAGGGGGCTGGATTCGAACCAGCGTAGGCTTAGCCAACGGATTTACAGTCCGTCTCCTTTAACCACTCGGACACCCCTCCGATCCCGTCCCCGGCGGCCTTATCCCGTTTCGAAGAAAGGAGCGTCGATCCGTCCTGCGACCGATCCCGCGTCCGGTCGGCCTTATGAAAGGCTCGGCTCGATCTGTCAACGGTCCCGCAGGCAGAGTTTTCGGCTTCGCGCCCGGCGACAATCTTCGCCGCGCCGCAGGAGCGGCCGCGGCCGCTCCTGCGGTGCGGCGCGCAGACCGGTTGAGCGCCGGGCCGCCATGGCGTAAGCACCGGCGATGACCGAAGACACCCGTTCCGGCAGTCCCAAGGACAGCCATTATGCCAAGCTCCGGCGCGCGCATCGCGACGCCAAGCGCCCGCCCGGACAACCACCGGCAAAGGGCCCGCGGCGAAGCGTTCCCGGCAAGCCGCTGCCCGGCGCGCGCGTCTGGCTCTACGGCCTGCACACGGTCGAGGCCGCGTTGGCGAACCCGAAGCGCAGGCTCCACAGGCTGATGGCGACCCGCAACGCGCTCGCGCGCCTGCCCATCGATCCCGAACAGGCGCCCTGCCCGGTCGAGATCGTCGAGCCGAAGCGTCTGGAAGCGGAACTCGGCAGCGAGGCCGTCCATCAGGGCGTGGCGCTCGAGGCAGATCCACTCACGCCGCACCGCTTCTCCGACCTTTCGCATGCGAGCCTCGTCCTCGTGCTCGACCAGATCACCGATCCGCACAATGTCGGCGCGATCCTGCGCTCGGCGACCGCGTTCGCCGCCGACGCCGTGGTCACCACCGCCCGGCATTCGCCGCAGGAGAGCGGGGTTCTCGCCAAGGCCGCCTCCGGAGCTCTGGAACACGTTCCGCAGATCCAGGTCGTCAATCTTGCCGAAGCGATCAGCGAGCTTTCGGCGGCCGGCTTCCTCACGCTGGGGCTCGATTCGGAAGGGCCCGAGACCTTCGAGACCGCGCTCGCCGGCACGCGCCTTGCCGTGGTCCTCGGGGCGGAGGGCAAGGGCCTGCGTCAGAAGACGCGGGCGACGGTCGACCGGCTCGCCCGGCTCGACATGCCCGGCGCGATCCGCTCGCTCAACGTCTCCAATGCAGCCGCGATCGCACTTTATGCGGCGCGCCGGCATCTCACCGATGCAGCGGGAGAGGCTTCGGCGGCCTGAAGCGGCGCGGCCGTTCGATCGCTCCGGCGACCGTCAGCCCCTCCCCCTCGCCTGCCACCACCCGCCGTCCTCGCTCACCGGCTCGATTCCCGCCCGGTCCACGGCGGCGAGGAGATCGGCGACGCTCTTTCCGCCGATCACCAGATCGGGTGCGATCTCGGCGAGCGGCACGAGGACGAAGCCGCGTTCGGCAATCCGCGGATGTGGCAGGATGAGATCGTCGTCACGATAGGCGCGCCCGTCATAGTCGAGCACGTCGAGGTCTAGGGTCCGCGGCCCCCAGCGCTCGCGCCGCTCCCGCTTGAATGCCCGCTCGGTGTCCAGGCAAAGTGCGAGGAGATCGCGAGGGCCGAGGGAGGTTCGAACTCTGGCGCAGGCGTTGACGAAAACAGGCTGGTCGGTGTTGCCCCAGGGCGGCGTCCGGAAAACCCGCGAGACCGCGCTCACGCTCGTATCCTCGCGCGCATCGATCGTGCGCAGCGCCGCCGCCATGGTCGCGACGGGATCGCCGAGATTGCCGCCAAGGCCGAGATAGGCGGTGCTGCTCACCAGCGCTCGCCCTTCAGTGCGCGGCGCATGGCGTCGGCAATGGCCAGCGCATCACGGTTCGCCGGAACATTGTGAACGCGGATGATGTCGGCGCCGCGCTCGCGCATCAGGACGCTGGTCGCCGCGCTGGCGATGTCCGGTTCGGGATCCTCGCGCCCGATCGCGCCGCGCACGAAGCGCTTGCGGGAGGTGCCGACGAGGAGCGGATGGCCGAGCGCCTTGAGCTCGGAGAGCCGCGCCAGGAGAATCAGGTTCTCCGGCCCGTCCTTGGCGAAGCCGAAGCCGGGATCGAGAACGATCGCCTCGCTTGCGACACCGGCATCCCGGGCGATCTCGAGCGAACGCCTCAGGAACAGGAACTGGTCCTCGACGACGTCCGGCAGCTTCTCGCGCTCGCGGCCATTGTGCATCAGACAGAGCCCGGCCCCGGTCTCGGCCGCGACCTTGGCGATGGCGGGATCCTTCTGCGCGCCCCAAATGTCGTTGACGATGTGGGCCCCGGCGGCGATCGCAAGGCGCGCAGTCTCGGAGCGGTAGGTATCGACGGAGATGATGCAGTCGGAGCGGCGCGACAGTTCCTCGATCACCGGCATGATTCGCCGCTGTTCCTCGTCCGCATCGACCGGGGTCGCTCCCGGCCGCGTCGATTCGCCGCCGATATCGACGATCGTCGCGCCTTCCGCCGCCATCTTCAGCGATTCGGCGACCGCCGCCTCGACGCTCGCATAGCGGCCGCCATCGGAGAAACTGTCCGGCGTCGCGTTGAGAATGCCCATGATTGTGGCCGTCTCGCCAAGGGCGATGCTGCGGCCATGCGCGAGGCGCCAGATGCCGCCGCGCGGTTCGATCACGTCCATATTCGCTCCGTCCGGTTCCGCGAGAACGAGCGCGGGGGTAACCTTTCGGCGCGATGGCGCCGGCCCTTTGCCGATCTCCGCTTGTCTCGCTGCATCTATCGGATACCGTATAGGCTCCCGGCCCCGGCAGGCAAAGGACGAGACTCGTGCCCCAGATGACCTGCATGCTTCCTCTTATCGCAGCGGCGGCCCTGATCCCGAGCCTAGCGGGCGCGGCCTCGATCAAGGAGAAGACGACTTACTTCGCCGTGCACGGCGCAACGCTCGCCGAACTCGATCGCGACCTCGGCCGCAGCGGCCCTTACATCTCGCAGACGGGGCTGCGCCATCCGGGCGCAACGGAAGTCGCCTTCGGCGGCAAGGTCACCTACAAGCGCGTCGCAGAGGGCTGTGCGGTCGATCGGGTCGATCTCAGCCTGCGGCTCGACGTGACGCTGCCGAAATGGACGCCGCCAAGGGCCGCCTCGCCGCAGACCCGTCTCGTATGGCAGACGCTGGAGCGCGATATCCACCGCCACGAGAAGCGGCATGCCGCGATCGCCAAGAACTGGTTGAAGCGGATGGAGAGCGCGGTGCGCAATCTGCGCACGGAGCGCGACTGCAGGGACATGCAGTCCATGGTGAATACCGTCACCACCCGCTATCTCGCCGGGCATCAGCATGCGCAGATCGAGTTCGACACGATCGAGGGGCGCGAGGTCAACATGCGGCTCCGCCGGGCGCTCGCCCGCGCCGTGGGGCGTTGAGGCCGAGCCGACGCCAGCGCTGCCGGCTTCGCCGCCAGCGGCAAGGCGCATGGAGGGAAGTTTTGTCCGCCCTCCGAGTTGCACCGGCGGGCGGATCGAGGCGCGGACAGCGGCTGTTAGGCGGTCAGCTTACGCCTGGCGCTCGGGAACGGTGAGGACGAGGCCGTCGAGCTCGGGCCGGATCTTGATCTGGCAGGAGAGTCGCGAGTTCGGCCGCATCTCATAGGCGAAGTCGAGCATGTCCTCTTCCATCGGCTCGGGCTCGCCGGTCTTCTCGCGCCAGGCTTCGTCGACATAGACGTGGCAGGTCGCGCAGGCGCAGGCACCGCCGCACTCCGCCTCGATGCCCGGCACGTCGTTGCGGACCGCATTCTCCATCGCGGTGGTGCCGTCGGCAGCGTCGATGTCGTAGCGGGTTCCGTCCTGGGTAACGAAGGTGATTTTGGTCATGCGCTCGTTCGCCTCGGCTGGGCTGTGGCTGCGCCGGCCCGATCCGGTGGATCGCCGGCACCAATCGGCGGACGCGACCCGAGAGGATGGACACCCGCCCCTCGCCCGTCTCGCCGCCGGGCCTGTTAGGGACTCGCGCGCGCGAAAGTCAATGGCGGCTGGAAATGTACGGGCCGCCGTCTGCTCCGCCCCGCGCGAGCGTTCTGTCGCTCTCCATACCGGCATGGGCAAACCCGCGGACTGCCGCCCGCATCGCCCCAGCGTCCGGGTGCTTTCAATCTTTGCGAATGGTCCTCGCGAAATGCGCGGTCTCGGCGAGTTCCCGGCGCAGGGCGTCCAGCGCTTCCGGCTCGCGCATTTCGAGTTCGAACCGTTCGGCCGCATCGGCAAGACGAAATGCGCCGATATTGCGGGCGGCGCCCTTCAGCGCGTGAGCGAGCTGCCGGCCGTCCTCCGTCCCGATCGCTTCCAGACGCCGCTCTGCGAGTTCGATCTGCCGAACCAGGAGGCCGAGCACCTCCGATTCGAGAGCCCGGTCGCCCGCCGTCTGCCGGGCCAGATGAACGAGATCGATCGGCCGATGTCGCGAGGGGCAGTCGCGCAGGCCGTCATGGAACGTGGCATCAGGGCTCTCGGCGGACCCGGATTGACGCAAAAACCGACCCATCTGCCACCTCCAAGCGAGGAGCGCCGCTCCCCGGCCGCCTTCGTGTCGGAGGTTCGCCGATGCTCCGAATGCATCGATCGTCTATCGGTAGCGTTTGGAAAGGGTTAAGTTCCTGGCTTGGCGACGCAGAAGCCGGAGGCATCGTGGCGCCGGCGCGCCGGGCTGAAACGGCTGGCTACCGGGCCACAGCGCGGAAATGGTCGCATTTTTCGGATACCTGTTAACCTTATGTTTAAACTTGTAGGGATCGCGCGGTTTTACGGTTTCTTTCGACCAGCGTCCTAACTACCATTCACAGTGCGAAACCCTGGGTGGACCGACTCTGCGCGGTGCGGCGGCGGCCCATCCGCTCGGAACGGGTCGCGACCTTCAAAGGCCTGCCGGCGAGGTGCTCAGCGGTGGCAGGCTCATCCGGCCGAGTGTAACGAGTATCGAGGCGCAACGGCGATGTCCAAGACCAAACCCTTCGACCAGCTTTCCGAAGATGCGGTCAACGAGCTGGAAGAGGCGCTGCGCGCCGACTTCGTGGCTGACGACGCATCCGAGGCCGAGAGTACCGGCGAGGCGGAAGCCTCCGGTCACCTGGAAGAACCGGCGACGGCTGAGAGAACGGACATCGCCCTCTCGCTCGACGATTTCGAGCGGCAGATCAGCGAGACCGCGGGCGAGCTTCGCAGCGAGGGCTCCGAGGATGCTGCTGTGGCGGCCGAGGAAGATGCCGCGCCGGCCCTGAGGGGGCCGGCTTCGCCGCAGGAGAATCCAACCGATCAGGCGTCCGCGGCGCAGGCGTTCGGGCCTCCCAACCGGACGGCGCCCGCTGCCGACTCGTCCCAGTCCTCTGCTCGGGAGCCTCAGCCGGCCGCTGAGGCGGCGAACGAGCCGCGCCGGAACACAGCGGCCGGAGACTCGGCCCGCGCCTACAACCAGGCACCCGCCAATGACGAGGACCGCCGCTTCGCGGTGGTCGCCGAGGGCCTGCTCAGCCGGCGAGCCTCGCGCGCGCCGATCTGGATCGCCCTCTTCGTGTCGCTCGCCTGGCTTGGCGTCGTCGGATTCATGGCCTATGGGATCTACGGCACCAACTTTGCGAGCCTCGCCACCGAATGGGCCGATCCGCTCCGCCGGGGCGAGGTTATGCTCCTCGCCGCGGTCGCGATCGTCCCGGTGCTCCTGATCTTCGCCTTCGCGGTTATGGTTCGTCGGTCCGCCGACCTCAGGCTGATGAGCCGCTCGCTGGCCGAGGTGGCGCTGCGGCTCGCCGAGCCGGAGAGCATTGCGACCGAACGCGTCATGAGCGTCGGCCAGGCCATCCGCCGCGAGGTCGCCGCGCTTGGCGAGGGCGTCGAGCGCGCGCTGTCGCGCACCGCCGATCTCGAACATCTGGTCCGCGACGAAGTGGGAGCGCTTGAGCGGGCCTATGCCGACAACGAGGTGAAGATCCGCACGCTGGTCCAGGATCTCGGCGCCGAGCGCGAGGCGATGCTGTCCCATGCAGAGCGGCTGCGCTCCGCCGTCGTCGGATCGCACCAGCGTCTGGTCGAGGACGTCGACCAGGCGTCGGACCAGATTCTGCAGCGCATCGAGGATGCCTCGCAGCGCTTCACGCGCCTTCTGGACGAACGCGGCGAAGCCATGTCGCGCGACTTCGCCGAGCGAAACGAACAGCTGTCGGGGCTCTTCGACGAGCGCAGCCGCGTCATCCACGACAGCCTGCTCGAGACCGGCGAGAAGCTGATGGGCCGGCTGACCGAGAGCGCCGAGGAAGCAGGCGAGCGGCTGACGACGATCGGCGACAGCATCGGCAGCCAGCTCGATGACCGCGTCAGGCTTCTCTCCGACGATTTCAGCAATCGCAGCGACCAGCTCCTGACGCTGTTCAGCGAGCGCAGCCAGCAGCTGAGCGATTCGGTCGGCGAAAAGAGCGAAGGGCTCGTCGCCCAGCTCACCTATGCGGCGACTGATGCGACCGCCCGCATGGAAGGCACCGCTGAGACGGTCGGCCGGCAGCTGGAGGACAGGACGTCCGCCCTCGCCCAGGACTTCGAGACGCACAGCGGCAATCTCCTGACGCGTTTCAACGAGCGCAGCCAGGCGCTCAACGCCGCCATCCTCGGCAATGGAGAGGAACTGGTCGCCCGGATCACCGACAGCGCCGGCGACGCCGCGCTACGGCTGACCATGGCCGGCGACGATGTCGGCCGTCAGCTCGAAGAGCGGACCTCCGGCCTGTCCTCGGAATTCGAGAATCGCAGCGTCGAGATCATCGATCTGTTCGACCGGCGCAGCCGCACGCTCGCCGACGAGATTTCGGGCCGCGGCGACGAGCTGACCGCCCGCCTCTCCGGTTCGATGGACGAGACGGCTGGCCGCATCGAGCAGGCCGGCGCCACTGTCGCGGAACTTCTGGAGCGGCGCCATGCCGCTCTCGCGGAAGCCTTCGAGGGCCGCAGCGGCGACATCATCGAGCTCTTCCGTGAGAAGACGCGCGGACTGCATGCCGAGATCGCCGAGAATTCGGAAGGTCTGGTCACCCGGATCGACCAGTACACCGAGCAGGCGACGCAGCGACTGAGCCTTGCCGGCGAGACGCTCGGTCGCCAGATCGCGGAGCAGACCGGGACGCTGGCGCAGGACTTCGAGACGCGCGGCGAGGATCTCATCACCCGCTTCGGCAATACGGGGCAGGCTCTGTCCGACGAGATTGCCGGGCGCGGCGAAGACCTTCTGGCCCGCATCTCCGACAGCGGCGACAGCGCAGTCCGGCTGCTGACAGCCACAAGCGAGACCGTCGGCCAAAAGTTCGACAGCCATACCCGCGAACTCGGCGAACGCGCGGAAACCCTCGCTGGACGTCTGAACACGGTCGGTGACGACGTCACCGCCCGCCTGGTCGCCTCGGGCGATGCGGTCTCCGGCCTCCTCGCCGCGCGCGGCGAGATGATCGCCGAGTCCAGCCAGAGCTTCCTTGCCGCCCTGACCGAGGCGCTCGACGACCGCAGCATGAGCCTTTCGCTCGAGAGCCAGACATTCCTGTCCAGCCTCGACACGGCCTTCGAGGAGCGCCTCGGCGCCCTCGCCTCCAGCAATCAGGGGTTCCTGTCCAACCTCACCGAGAGCATCGACAACCGCCAGCTCCGGCTGGACGAAACCGCGAGCCACCTGCTCGATTCGGTCGGCACCGGTCTCGCCGAACGGATGCAGCGCCTGGAGACGCTGCTTTCGGAAACCAACAACCGCACGCTTGGCGGCCTCGATCAGCGGATCGCTGCGATCGATGCGGCGCTTGGCGAACGCGGGACGGCGCTTGTCTCCACGATCGAGGATCGGACCAACGCCATCGAGGCGTCGACCGACCGCATCTCGGCGGCGATCAACGACCGGTCCCGGGACTTCGCCCAGGCGCTCGCCGAGCGCACTCGCGAGATCATCTCCGCCTTCGACGACGGCAAAGTGGAACTGTCCGAGCGTGCGACCGACGCTGTCGCTCTCGCCCGCTCGACGCTTGAGGGCCGCTCGCACGAGCTGCGCACGGTTCTTGAAGAGAGGATCGCCAGCCTCGACGCGATGATGTCGGAGCGGGCGACGTCCCTCTCGGGGACGCTCGACGAGAAGCTTCTCGCGCTCGACATCGTCACCGAGGGCCGCGTCGACTCGCTCGGCGCCCGCGCTGCCGAGATGCAGAACTCCGTCGAAGCGGTGGCGAACCGGCTCGACGAACTCCTCTCCTCGCGCCGCGACGAGATCGCGCTCATCGTCAGCCGCGCCTCGGAAGAGTTCGACACCAGTTTCCAGACGCGGATGGGCGCCCTGGAGGGAGCCATTACCGGACAGGGCGAACGCTTCGAGGCGTCCGTCGAACGCGCCCAGCAGCTCCTGTCGGGCGACGTTGCGGAAAAGGGCCGCGCCCTCTCCGAAAGCGTCGATCAGCGGATCGCGCAGATCGAGTCGATCATCGGCCAGGTGGAAGAATCGCTTGCCCGCAGCGTCGACGAGCGCACCGCCTCGCTTACCTCGCTTCTCGACGAGCGCAGGCAGGCGATCGACACGACCGTCGCCGGCTCGCGCGACGATCTGATCAACGGGCTCGACCAGCGGATCGAAACCCTCGCCGCGCTGCTCGCTGAACGCGGCCACCGCTTCCAGACCTCGATCGAAAGCGGCTCGCAGCAGTTCGTCGGCGGCCTCGAAGAGCAGACCAGCCGCATGATCGGCGTCCTCGACGAGAAGTCGGCCGCGCTGAGCGTGGGGCTCGCCGACCGCATCGCCGCAAGCGAGGAGACGCTGGCCCGGTCGCAGGAGACGCTGTTCTCCGGCCTCGACACCCGCCAGGAAGTCATCCGCACCATGCTGGACGAGCGCAACAATCGCTTCCACAAGGCAATGGAAAGCGGCTCGCTTCAGTTCATCGGTGGTCTCGAGGAACAGGCGGATCGCATGATCGGCGCCCTCGACGAGAAATCGGCCGCGCTGACCGGCGGGCTCGCCGAGCGCCTCTCGGCGAACGAGGAGACGCTGGCCCGGTCCCAGGACGCGCTGTTCTCCGGTCTCGACAGCCGCCATGCGGCGATCCGCTCGATGCTGGAGGAGCGCAGCAACGAGATCCGCGTCATGTCGGACGAGATGCAGGCCCGCCTGCTCGGCTCGCTGGACGAACGCATTTCCGGCCTCTCCAATGGCTTCGACGACGTCGTCGGGCATGTCGCCCAGGACATCGCCGGCAAGGTCCAGGCGCTTTCGAGTGCGATCGAGGAGTCGCGCCGGGCGATTGTCGGCAGCATCGACGAGCATGCCGGCCAGTTCCATGCCGAGATCGACGATCGCACGCAGAACTTCAGCGCGCGAATTTCCGGAACCGCCGGAATGCAGATCGCCGCCATCGAGGCCGCCCTCGGCACGGTGGTCGAAGGCCTCGACGAACGCGTCTCGCGCTTCCGCGAGGTTGCCGAGGCGACGCATGGTTCGCTGCAGGATGGCCTCGACAGCCGGCTCGCGGCGATCCGCTCGACCTTCGAACAGGGCCGCGAGGGCGTCCTGTCGGAATTCGACGGCCGCGAACAGGCTCTGAGCAACGTCGTGGAGCAGCAGCTCGCGGACCTGCGGGCAGCCACCGACGGCGCCCGGACGGGCATCCAGGAAACCCTGGACACGCGGCTCGCCGCCCTGCGCCAGATCGTCCGCGATGGCCAGGAGACGCTGGCCGGCGACCTCGACGGTCGCACCGAGGCGATGGCCGAGGCGATCAGAGCTTCGATCGCCGAACTGCGCCACACCGCCGACAGCGCGCATGGAGACCTCAGCTCCGGCCTCGACAGCCGGGTCGCCGACATCCGTTCGGCGATCGAGGGAAGCCGCACCGGCCTCCTGTCGGACCTCGACCAGCGCATCGACGTGATCTCCGGCGAGATCTCCGAGCGGGCGCTGCGGGTCGGCGAGAGCCTCGATGCCCGCACCTCGGCCCTGCGCTCGATCATCGAGGAAGCACGGTCGATCCTCGTCGACGGGCTCGACGACCGCCTGAACGCGATCAAGGCCCTGGTCGACGGATCGGAGGGCTCGCTGCTCCAGGGCCTCGACCAGCGCGCCGCGGAGATCGGCAACCATCTCGACGCCGGTCGCGCCGCAATCGCTGCCACCATCGAGGAGCGGATTTCCGGCCTCACCGACGCGCTGCTCGAAGCCGACATCAGGCTCTCCACGGCCTTCGACGAACGCCGCGACGGCCTTGCCTCGCTGGTCGACGAAGCCGTGCGCACGGCCGCGGCGACGCTCGAGGACCGCGCCGACGACGTCCGCCGGACGATCGAGCAGACCGTGGGAGATATCTCAACCTCGTTCGAAACCCGCAGGCTCGATCTCGTCGCAGCGCTGGAAGGCGGCTCCTCGAACCTCGTCGGAGCCCTCGACCAGCGCACCGAGGCGATTTCGACGGCGCTGGAGCGCGGCCTCGGCAATGTCGAGCGGACACTGAACAACCGCACCGCGATGATTGCCGATTCGCTGCGCAACGCGATCATGGCCGCCACCGCCGCCATGACCGACGAAGCCGGCCGCGCCCGCGAGAACCTGGAAGCGGAGACGCAGAAGGTCACCCAGAGCGTGTCGGACATCGAACGTCTGTTCGACGATGCCGGCGAAAGGGCGCGCCTGCGCATTGCCGGCGAGGCCGACCGGCTGTCCGAGCGGCTCGGCGAACTGGCGAACGACCTCGCGCAGCGGGCCGACGAGGCCGGCAACCGGCTGGTCGGAGAAGGCGGCCGCATCGCCGAGAACATCACCGGAGCCACCGAGGTCATCCGGTCGCTATCCGAGGAGTCGCGCACCCGCTTCGCCAAGGAGGCTGAGGAACTTGCGACCGAGATCGCGCGGCTGTCCCGGTCGATCCGCGACGAGGCTTCAGACGTGCGCGAGGACCTGTCGCAGCAGCGCCTCGCACTGGTCGACACGCTCTCCGGCATCTCCTCGGCGGTCGCCGGCGAATTCGAGCGCAACACGGAGAGCTTCGCGTCCCGCATCACCGAGGCCGGCGAACGTCTCCTGACGATCGGCGATGAAAGCCGCGGGCGCTTCACCGCGGGCGCCGGAGCGATGACATCCGAGCTGGAAGGCGCCATCTCCCGGTTGCAGGAGCTCACCCAGACGGCGCAGACATCGCTTCGCGAGAACACGGAAGGCTTCTCGCGGCGGCTGTCGGGCGCCTCCTACCAGCTGCGCGGCGAGACCGAGAAGCTCGCGGCGAGCCTGGAAGAGCGCACGCAGCAGTTCCAGGGCGAACTCGCCTCGGTCGTGCAGCGCCTGTCCGACCTCCTCGCCTCGAACCCGATCAGCGGCGACATCGACGGGGCGACGGACCGCATCCGGCAGGAGCTCCAGGGCGCTTCGAGCGCGCTGCGCGACGAGATGCTGTCGATCACCGCGCAGCTGCGCGGCGAGGTGGCCGAGGCCTCGCAGGGTCTCCTGCGCGACGCCGACGCTGCGCGTGACGAGATCATGGCCCGTGGCGGCGACCTTTCCGGTCAGTTCGCCACGATCACCGACTCGATCCGTTACGAGACGGAGCGGGCGCGCGAGCAGCTCATCGAAAGCGCTGGCGCGCTCGGCGAGGACCTCGCGAACCGGATGAGCGAGACCGAGCGTACGCTCGCCACCCGCTCGCGGATGATGAGCGAGGATCTGGAGGCCAAGACCCGCAATCTCTCGGCCATGCTCGGCGCCCGCAATGCCGAGATCTCCCGCCTCCTCGACGAGGAAGCGCGGCCGATGCTGGAACAGCTCGGCGACAACGGCACCGAGCTTGCCCGACTGCTTGAAGCCAGCACGCGGGAAGCGTCCGAGCAACTGCGTGCCGAAAATGCGGCACTCGTCGCGGCCCTCGGCCGGCGGGCGCAGGAGACGATCGACAGCCTCAACCGCTCGTCGGACGAGATCCTCGGCGTCTTCGACGAGCGTACGGCCAGCGCGGTCGGCCTCGTCGCGGAGATGCGCGACCAGCTGCAGCGCGATGTCGGTGCGCTGATCGGCCGGCTCGGCCAGACCAGCGGCTCGCTGCGCGGCCTGGTCGAGGAGACCGCCGCCAATCTCGGCGCGATCGACAATGTTCTGCAGGAAACGAGCTCGCGCTTCAGCGACGGCGCGGAACAGGCGTCGAACTCGATCGCACTCTCGTCGCGCCTGCTCGACAGCAATGTCGAGCGGTTGGACAAGCTCTCCGCCACCGCCTTCACCCGCGTCGCCGGCATGGCGGACCGCTTCCAGGAACACAGCGCCGTCCTCAACGAGGCGGTCCAGCTTCTGGAAGCGCGCGAGACCGGGCTGCGCACGGTGATCGAGGGCGGCCACAGCGGTCTCGACGAACTGTCCGCCACCCTCCTGCAGCGGTCCGAGGAGATCGGCACCGTGATGCGGTCCTTCCAGGAGGTCGTCGACGGGCTCTTCGAGCGCACCGAGCAGCGGTCGCGGATGGTCTCGGAGCGGCTCGCGAGCGAGGTCTCCGGTTCGCTCAGTGAGGCCGATCGTCAGATGCAGGGCGCCGAGGAGCGTGCGCGCACGGCAGCCGAGACCATGCGGCAGGCGATCCAGTCGGTGGTCGAGGAGGCAAGCCAGCGCTTCGACGGCGCGACGGAGGAAATCCGCCGGACCGCAACCGAGATCCGCAGCGAGCTCGAGAGCGCCCGGGGCGAGATCAAGCGGGGCGTCTTCGAACTGCCCGAGGAGACCCGCAACAGCACCGAGGCGATGCGCCGGGCGGTTGCCGATCAGATCCGCGCTCTGCGCGACCTCTCCGAGATCGTCTCGCAATCGGGCCGTGCCTTCGACGTCGGCAGCCAGAGCCGGTCGGCCGCGCGGACGCAGGCGCCGGCAGCCGGCGGGGGATCGCGGCGCGGCGAGCCGGCGCGGGGCGCAGCCACGGCTCCCGCCCAGGAGCCGGCATCCGAGCCCCAGTTCTCCGAGACCGAGAGCGAGGATTTCGAGCAGCAGATCGCCGCGTCCTTCATGACCGACGGCAATCTGGCCCGGGATCTGCGTGGACCCAGCTACGACACGGGCCGGACCGGAAATGCCCCGGCCTCGACGCCGCGCAGCGAGGCCGCGGGCGGCCAGGCACCGGCCGCACGCTCCGAACCAGCCCGACCGACGCAGTCGAACCCGGCTGGCTCGCCGTTGCGGCCCTCGGCATCGGCCCGGTCGGCCGAGCCCCAGAGCCCGGCACCGAGCGGACGCACCGGCGGCGGCTGGGTCTCGGATCTCCTCAGGCGTGCTTCGGAAGAGGAGGAGGCCCCGCGTGAACCGGCCCAGCAGCCGTCTCAGACGACTCGCACGCCCAGCGGGGCGGATCGGTCGGCCGATCAGGTGGTCGACTCTCTGAACTCGCTGTCGGTCGATATCGCCCGGGCGATCGACCACAACGCGGCGGTGGAGCTGTGGGACCGCTATCGGCAGGGAGAGCGCAACGTCTTCACGCGCCGCCTCTACACGATCAAGGGCCAGCAGACCTTCGACGAGATCCGGCGGAAATATCAGCGCGACGCAGAATTCCGTGAGGCGGTCGACCGCTACATCTCGGATTTCGAGACGCTGCTGTCGGATGTGGCCAAGAACGATCCGGAGAGCCGCCTCACGCGGAACTACCTCTCCTCGGACACCGGCAAGGTCTACACCATGCTGGCGCATGCCTCCGGCCGGTTCGACGGCTGATCCGGCAGCGACCCTCGCGCTA
>NZ_JAJAVB010000015.1:15046-227344 GCF_020615385.1 Jiella soli
GGCGCTGTGATCTTCGGCGCGCACGACAGCCGGCGCGCAACAGCCGCGGGATCGGTTATTGATCCAAGGTGACCGATGCCCGCCCCATTGGCCCCATCGGCATGGGCATCGACAAGGAAGGCGGACCGATGGACGCCCCTTCGTCATAACCGTCAGGTGAGGTCGATGCCGCCAGAGGGCCGTCTGCGCAAATTCTGGCAGAAGAGCGGATGGGCGCCTCGGTCCGGCAGTGCCAGGACCTGGCTGGCCAGGTATCAAGACAAGGGGGGAGATGAGGCGACATCAACGGTTCGTTCGGCCCGTGCGACGTCCTTAGGTTCCGGCTATCCGCGCGAGGTCGCCATGGTGTGTCCGATGCAGACAATCACCGCGTCCCGCGGACGGCACACCAGCCCTCAGGTGGAACGCATCTCCGCCATCTGCCAGGCAGCGCTTCAGATCAGCTCGATGGTCCAGTCGACGATGTCCTTCGAAATCTTGTCGAAGGCCTGGTCAAGGGCGGCGACATAGGCAGAATTCGAGCTACCGGAGACGGGCGCCGTGGCGTCGAAGATCCGCGTCGCTCGCACCGTCCCGTTGCGGTCGTTGAGCGCCTTGACCGAGATCTCGATCAGCGCGCGCGAGCCCTGGCCGATCGCGTCGATCTCGAATTTGCGGATCTCCATGACCAGCTGGTAGTCGATCGCAAGCCCCTGCCCCGGCACGCCGACGGCGCCGATGCCGCCGGTGTTTTCGAAAGCCTGCAACAGGCGCAGCTGCACCATGCGGGGCAGCCGGTCTCCCCATTGGCTGTTGGCCAGGAACTCGACCGAATACGGCGTGGGCTTGACCACGATCTTGTCGGAATCGAGCGTCTTGATGGCCGTCGGCTCGGGGATCAGGACCTGCAGGCGCGATCGGCGCATCGCGACCTGCGCCATGGCCGGCGAGGAGATCTCGAACGTGTCCGGCGGGACCGTGCTGGAGCAGGACGAGAGGCCGATCACTGTCAGAGCCGCCAGGATCGGCCGCGTCGCTTGCCGCTTCATACGCAATATCCCCAACGCCCCTGTTCCCCTTGGATTCTGCTGGCATCCGTCGCCGCAAGTGTCAATGTCGGGGCGTCTCCAGCCAGTCCACGCCTCCGGTATAGCGGCTGACCGGTGCCGCCGGGCCACGGTCGCGCCGCGGCCCGGCGTCGCACGGCCGGTCAGCGACGGGTGCGCCCGTCATACTGCTTCACCTCGTCGCCGCCATAGATCAGGCGACTGGGATTGTTGGAGAAGTCCGTCACCGCGTCCTGGATGCGGCTGACCGATTGGGTGACACCGCGGACCATCGTCTGCAGTTCGCGCAGCCCCTGGCCGGAGAACTGCTGCAGATTGGCCGAGATCGGCTTGATTTCCGTCTGCAGCGACGTCGCCATGTCGCGCACGGCCCTTGCCGCCGAGGCGACGTCGGAGCCGAGCGAGGTCCCATCGCCGGTGCCTCCCAGCGTCGTGTTCAGCGAGGCGAGCACGCTGTCGACCTTGGCGGACGCTTCGCGCAGCGTCGCGCTGATCTTGTCGGCGTTGGTGATGATGTCGTCGATGTCCTTGCGCCGGGCCCCGATATCGTTGGCGACGCCTGCGATCGAATCGGCGGCCTTGGCGACGTTGTCGGTCGCCGCGGAGACGTTTTCGACGGCCGTGTTCACCTTTCCCGGATCGATGCTGGCGAGGAGCGTGTCGAGCTGTGCCCTGGTTTCGGAGAACCCGCTAATGGCGCCATCGAGCGTCGTGACGGTGGAATCGACGCCGTCGATGATCGATTCGATCTGCGGCGTCTTCCGGTTCAGCGAAGCGGTGACGCCCTGGACATTGTCGATGACCTGATTGACCTTTTCGGTGTTGACCGAATTGACGAGGCCCTGCGCGGAATCGAGCGTCTGGTTCAGCTTGGCGCTCGCCTCGCCGACATTGTCGGAGATCGGCCCGAGATTGGCCATGAGCTTGTCGATGTCCTCCGACCGCTTCGCCACCGTCGCGGTGATCTGTTCGACGTTCTGCGCCGCGTTCGAGGCGCCGGTGATCGCCGCGTCGATCGCCTCCTGCCGCCCGGCAAGGTTCTGGGTCAGGCTCGACACGTCGGAAGCCGCCGCGGACAGGCTGTCGACCGTGCCGGAGACCTTCGCCGGGTCGACGACCGCAACCAGCTGGTTCGCAGACGTGACCGCCGTGTCGAGATTGCCAGCGACACGCGTCGCCGTCTCCGAGAGCGGCGCCAGATTGGCAAGAAGCTTGTCGACGTCGCCCGAACGCTGCGCCACCGTCGTGGTAATCTGGTTGACGTTCTGGATCGCGTGCGAGGCGCCCGAGATCGCCGTGTTGATCGCCTCCTTCTGCGAGCCGATCGTCTGGGCGAGGTCCGCTACGTTGGTCGCAGCGGACGAAAGGCCCGAGAGGGTCGACCTGACTTCGGCCGGGTCCACCGCCGCGATGACCTGATTGGCCCCGTCGAGCGTCTGGTTCAGCTTGGCGCTCGCCTCGCCGACATTGTCGGAGATCGGGCCGAGGTTGGCCATCAGCCTGTCGATGTCCTCCGACCGCTTCGCCACCGTCGCGGTGATCTGTTCGACGTTCTGCGCCGCGTTCGAGGCGCCGGTGATGGCTGCATCGATCGCTTCCTGCCGCCCGGCAAGGTTCTGGGTCAGGCTCGACACGTCGGAAGCCGCCGCGGACAGGCTGTCGACCGTTCCGGAGACCTTCGCCGGGTCGACGGCCGCAACCAGCTGGTTCGCAGACGTGACCGCCGTGTCGAGATTGCCCGCGACCCGCGTCGCCGTCTCCGAGAGCGGCGCCAGATTGGCAAGAAGCTTGTCGACGTCGCCCGAACGCTGCGCCACCGTCGTGGTGATCTGGTTGACGTTCTGGATCGCGTGCGAGGCGCCCGAGATCGCCGTGTCGATCGCCTCCTTCTGCGAGCCGATCGTCTGCGTCAGATCCGCAACGTTGGTGGCCGCGGTCGAAAAGCTCCCGATCGCGGTCTTCACCTGCTCGGGATCGACCGCAGCGATCAGGCCGTTCGCCGATTCCAGCGTGGTGTCCAGCCGCCCCGCAACCCGCGACGCGGTATCGGAAATCGGGGCGAGATTGCCGAGGAAGTGGTCGATCCCGTCGGTGTTCCGGCTGATCACCTCGCCGACCTCGCCGACGCTGTTGGCGGCCGTCTTCACCGATTCCACGACGCTCGCGACATTACCCGACTGTTCGCGCAGCGTGTCCGAGAGCGAGGCGACGTTGTCGACCGTGCGCCTGACGGCGGACGGTTCGACGGCGCCGAGGATGTTGCGGACATCGTCGATCGCGCCCGGCAGCCTCTTCGCAACGGTGTCGGCGCTGTCGGCGACCTGACCGAGGCTGCTCATGAAACTGTCGATCGCCCCTGTCTTCGACGCCAGCGCGTCCGTGAAGGTTTCGACATGGGCGGAGGTTTTGGTGATGTTCTCGGCTGTCGTCTGCACCGAGGGTCCGACGGCGTCCACGATCTTCTGGAACTGTCCGAGGATGTTGTTGGCGCGGTCGGCGATGTCGCGCGCCGTCGCGAGGATGTCGGTCACGTCGGAGGGATTGGCCCGGATCACCGGCACGACGTCCTGCTCCTGCGCCAGCTGGATGAGGTTCTGCTGGTCGACGCCGCCTCCCTTCAGCTCGATGAACGCGTAGCCGGTCAGGCCCTGGAAGCCGATATTGGCCTGGGTGGATTCCTTGATCGGGATGGTCGGATCGACTTCCGTCGAGGCGATGACGACGCGCGGATTGTTCGGATCGATCCGCAGCCCGGTGACCTGGCCGACGGGAAGGCCGTTGAACAGTACCTGGCTGCCCTGCTGGAGGCCGGTGACCGAGCCTTCGATGCGCACCAGGAGCGGCACCCGCGAGGAGCCGCTGGACGCGAAGACCGCCCAGTAGACGAAGCCGACGGCCAAGGCGAGGACGATCAGCGTGAAGATGCCGACGCGGACGTAGTTGGCTCTGGTTTCCATCACTTGGCTCCCACGAGGGCGGAGGAAGAGGAGGACGACGAGGGCTGCACGATGGTGCGCGCACGCTTGCCGTGGAAATAGGATTTCACCCAGGGGTGATCGAAGGTGAGCATCTTCGACAGCGGCCCCTCGACGAGGACCTTGCGGTCGCCGAGGACGGCGATGCGGTCGCAGGCCTGGAACAGGCTGTCGAGGTCGTGGGTCACCATGTAGACGCTGAGGCCGAGCGTGTCCCTGAGGGTCATGATCAGCTGGTCGAACTCGGCTGCGCCGATCGGGTCGAGGCCCGAGGTCGGCTCGTCCAGGAAGACGATCTCCGGATCGAGCGCGAGCGCCCGGGCGAGCGCGGCGCGCTTGATCATGCCGCCGGAGAGTTCCGACGGATATTTGTCCGCGGCGTCCGGGGCCAGGCCCACGAGATCGATCTTCAGCCGCGCCAGCTCGTGCATGAGGGCGGGCGAGAGATCCAGATATTCACGCATCGGGACCTCGATGTTCTCGCGCACCGTCAGCGACGAGAACAGGGCGCCCTGCTGGAACAGGACACCCCAGCGGCGTTCGACCGCCAGCCGCTGGCTGTCGTTCGCCTTGTCATAGTCGATCCCGAATATCTCGATCGTCCCGTCTTGCTTGCGGTTGAGCCCGAGGATCGTGCGCAGAAGCACCGACTTGCCCGCGCCGGACGGGCCGACGAAGCCCAGGATCTCGCCGCGCCGGACGTCGAGCGAGAGGTTTTCCAGGACCGGTGTGCTACCGAACGAGACGCACACGTCCCGGACGCGGATGATGATATCCTCGTCGGCCGGCTTTTCCTCGGCCGGCGTCTGGCGGGGAGCGGTGTCCCGGGCGATGGTCTCAGATTCCGATGGAGGCATAGAAAATCGCGAAGAGCCCGTCCATGAGGATGACCAGAAAGATCGACTTGACCACCGAGGCGGTGACCCTGAGGCCGAGACTCTCGGCGCTTCCGCCGACCTTCATCCCCTCGGCCGCGGCCACCAGCCCGACGATGATCGCCATGAACGGCGCCTTGCTGAGGCCGACCATGATCGTCGGCAGATCGACAGAGTTCTGCAGCCCCTGCAGGAAGTTCGCCGTGCTGATGCCGGAATATAGCTTCAGCGTGAGCATTCCCCCGACCAGAGCCGACAGATTGGAGATGAAGGTGAGAAGTGGCAGGGTGATGGTCAGCGCGACAAGCCGCGGAAAGATCAGCACGCCGATGGGGTTGAGGCCGATGACGTGCAGCGCGTCGATCTCCTCGCGCATCTTCATCGAGCCGATCTCGGCGGTGATCGCACTGCCCGAGCGGCCGGCGATCATGATCGCCGTCAGGAGAACGCCGAGTTCGCGCAGGACCAGGATCCCGACCAGGTTGACCGCATAGACCTCGCCGCCGAACCGGCGGAGCTGGAAGGCGCCCTGCTGGGCGATAATGCCGCCGACGAGGAAGCTTATCAGCGCGATGATGGGGATCGCCCTCACCCCCATCTGATCGACCTGATTGAAGATCGCAGCCGGCCTCATGCGGGTACGGCCGCTCAGACGGCGGCCGGCTCCGTACATGGCGCCGCCGATCAGGTTGAGCGAGCCGACGATCTCGTCCCTCACATTGAAGACCGCAGACCCCAATGTCTCGAGGAAGACGACGATCGGGTTGACCGACTTCGCCTGCTTCTCGGCTTGCTCGCTGTCCATCGACCGGCGCACTGCGGCAAACAGTGCCTGGTTCTGCTCGCCGATCCCGTCGAACTGGACCGAGCGGCCCGGCGATCCGAGTTCCCGAGCCAGTCGTTCCAGCACGTAGGCGCCGGCGGTGTCGATCCGGCCGATCTGCCCGCAATCGACCACGACCGACTTGCCGAGCTCCGACTGTCCCGTCTCCGCGACCAGTTTTTCCATGCGGCCGACCGTGCGGGACAGCCAGTCTCCTGATGCGCGCAGGCGCACCGCTCCGTCCTGCTTCTCTCCTTCGAGATGAGGCTCGACCGCGCGGCGCCGTCCGGGTTCTGCCGACTGAGCTGTATTGGTGCCGGGCATCCGCTTTCGAGCTGTCCTTGTTTCGGCCGGGTTGGATCAGATGACGCCGGAAGCGTATTGCGACGCACTCCGCGCGTTCGACGCCGCCATGCTTAACCGGTTAAGAACGCCTTGTCATGAATGGCCAGAGCGGCCGAGGTTCGAGGAGGTTTTTGCCCATGCCGCGTCGTCTTTCGGTCACAGTGGAGCACTTTCCGCTCGCCAAGGAGTTCCGCATCGCACGCGGCGCCAAGACTGAGGCGGTCGTCGTCACCTGCGAGATCGTCGACGAATATGGGCGCGGCTGGGGAGAATGCGTTCCCTACGCGCGCTACGGTGAGAGCGTCGAGAGCGTCGTCGCCGAGATCGAGAGCATCCGGGCCGAAATCGAAGGGGGCGCCTCGCGCGATACGCTCGGCCGCCTCCTGAAACCCGGCGCGGCGCGCAATGCGCTTGACTGCGCCCTCTGGGACGTCGAGGCGAAGTCGACCAGCCGCAGCGTCGGAGCCATGATCTGCGGCGAAACGCCTCGCCCGATCGAGACCGCCTATACGATCAGTCTCGGCGAAGCCGGCGACATGGCCGCGGCGGCCCGCGCTTCGGGACGCGGCCTCCTCAAGGTCAAGGTCGGCACCGGGAACGATCTCGAGCGGATCCGGGCGGTGCATGCGGCGGCGCGGGGCGCGCGGCTGATCCTCGATGCCAATGAGGGATGGCGCGCCGAAACGATCCGCCAGCACATGCTTGCCGCTGCGGCGGCGGGAGCCGTGCTCGTTGAACAACCGCTACCGGCCGGCGATGATGCGATTCTCGCCGAAATCCCGCACCCCGTCCCGATCTGCGCCGACGAGTCGGTCCATGCGACCGCCGATCTCCAATCGCTCGTCGGCCGATACGACTATGTGAACGTCAAGCTCGACAAGACCGGCGGTCTCACCGAGGCGCTGCGGCTCGTCGCCCGGGCGCGCGAACTCGGCTTCGGCGTCATGGTCGGCTGCATGGTGGGTACGTCCCTCGCCATGGCACCTGCCGTGCTGCTTGCGCAGACGGCGGAATTCGCAGATCTCGACGGTCCGCTCCTCCTCAAGCACGACCGCCGCCACGGCCTCACCTACGCTCAGACACTGGTCTCGCCACCAGCCAGGAAGTTCTGGGGATGACGGCGGCGGGAATGCGGGGGGCATATCGGCTGCTGCCGCTAAAGGCGGACGACCGTCTGCGAGCCCGGCATGCGGGCCGTTGGCAGGCTTTCGGCTCAGGCCGCGATGTCGGCCGGCCCGCGCGCTGTGGCGGACGCGATCCCGGCGGCCGCATCGAGAAAGATGTCCGCGCAGGCGTCCCAGCTGTAGGCCATCGAGCGATCCAGCGCATCGACCCGGTCGAGCGCCAGAGCCGCAAGGCAAGCCGTCCGCAGATCGTCGTCGATCGCGCCGGCATTCGTTCCGCCAACGACATCGTTCGGTCCGGGCTCGGGGAAGGCCGCGATCGGCAGCCCGCAGGCCAGCGCCTCGATGAGCACGATCCCGAACGTGTCGGTCTTCGACGGAAACACGAAGACATCGGCCGACGAATAGTAGCGGGCGAGCGCATCGCCGAACTGGGCGCCGGCGAAATGGACGTCGGGATACTGCCGTACCAGATCGCGCATGATCGGCCCGTCGCCGACCACCAGCTTGGAGCCGGGCAGATCGAGATCCAGGAAGGCCTCGATGTTCTTCTCGGGCGCGAGGCGCGAGACGGTGAGGAAGACCGGCCGCGGCAGGTCGAGCAGTATCGGTTCGGTCGGCCGGAATACCGCCCTGTCGACGCCGCGCGTCCAGTTCACCAGATTGACGAAGCCGCGCGCGAGGAGCTGCCGACGCATCGATTCGGTGGGAACGAGGCAGGCCGAAGCCGGCGCGTGGAACCAGCGCAGAAAGCCGTAGGTCAGGCTCTCCGGCACGGGCGCGCGCTTGCGCAGATATTCCGGAAACCGCGTGTGCAGGCTGGTGGTGAACGGCAGTCCGGACCGGATCGCCGCACGCCGCGTGGCAAGGCCGATCGGACCTTCCGTGGCGATGTGGATGGCGGTCGGCCGGAACTCGGAGATCGTTCTCGAAATGCCGTCGGCCGAGGCCAGCGCCAGCCGGATCTCGGGATAGGTCGGACAGGGCAGCGTCCGAAAGTCCTGCGGGCTGACGATCTTGACCGCATTGCCGCGCTCGCGCAGCTGGTCGGAAAGGCTCGACAACGTGCGCACCACACCGTTCACCTGCGGATGCCAAGCGTCGGTGGCGATCAGGAAGCGTTCCATCATGCGGCCTTTGCCGCGCGCTGGGCCTGCGCGGTGACGCCGCTCGGCAGCGGGTTCACCGACATTTCCTCGGAATGATGTCCCTGGCGCACCACCTCGCTCCAGCGGATCAGCTCCAGCGACCCGTCATGGCGCTCGGCGATCGCCGTGCAGCTTTCCACCCAGTCGCCGGTGTTGACGTATTCGATATTGGCGTGGCGGGTGAGCTGGGCGTGGTGGATATGGCCGCAGATGACGCCGTCGCAGCCGTGCCGCTCCGCCTCGTCGGCGAGCGCGGTCTCGAAGGCGCCGATGAAATTGACGGCGTTCTTGACCTTCAACTTGGCCCAGGAGGAGAACGACCAGTAGGGAAAGCCGAGGCGCCGCCGGATCTGGTTGAACACGAAATTGATCGCGATCGCCGCGTCGTAGGCCCAGTCGCCGAGATAGGCGATGATCCTGGCATTGCGCACGACGACGTCGAACTCGTCGCCATGGATCACCAGGAACCGCCGTCCGTCGGCCGTTTCGTGGACGTCGGTCAGCTTCACCTCGACGCCGCCGAAGTGCTGGCCGGGAAAGTCGCGCAGGAACTCGTCGTGATTGCCGGGGACATAGATGATCTCGGCGCCCTTGCGCGCCTTGCGCAGGAGCTTCTGAACCACGTCGTTATGCGCCTGCGGCCAGTGCCAGGACCGCTTGAGCCGCCAGCCGTCGACGATGTCGCCGACGAGGTAGATCTTCTCGGCGTCGTGGAACCTCAGAAAATCCACGAGCATGTCCGCCTGAGCCGCCCGTGATCCGAGATGGACATCCGAGAGGAACAGCGTCCGGAAGTGGCGCGTCGTCGTCAGCTGGTGCATGGTGGATGTCCCGTGCGGCTGGTCTGGGCTTGGGTGTCGGACCGCAAATGCCTGAGTCTGATTGCATTCGTGTGACGCAAGCAGGATCTGGGCCAATCGCGACCGCGGATCGGGAGGCGAAATCGCCGACGCGCGGGCAGCGGCGACATTGCCTGAAACGTGCGAATGGTTAGAACGGCCGCGAGATCGCGAACGGCGACGGCGACCGCGAGTGGGGGAACGGGAAACATGTCGGAAACGGAGATCGGCGGCGAACATCCGCCCGCGGGAGACCTCGACGAGCAGGCCCTGTTCTTCCACCGCTATCCGAAGCACGGCAAGCTCGAGATCCAGGCGACCAAGCCGCTCGGAAACCAGCGCGACCTGGCGCTCGCCTATTCGCCGGGCGTGGCCGCGCCCTGCCGCGAGATCGCCCGCGATCCCTCGACCGCCGCTCTCTACACCAGCCGCGCCAACCTCGTCGCCGTCCTGTCCAACGGCACGGCCGTCCTCGGTCTCGGCGATATCGGGCCCCTCGCCTCCAAGCCGGTGATGGAGGGCAAGGCTGTCCTGTTCAAGAAGTTCGCGGACATCGACGTCTTCGACATCGAGATCGACGCCCACGAGATCGACCACATCTGCGAGGTGGTCGCTGCGCTGGAGCCGACCTTCGGGGGGATCAATCTCGAGGACATCAAGGCCCCGGAGTGCTTCGAGGTCGAGGCGCGGCTGCGCGAACGGATGCACATCCCGGTCTTCCACGACGACCAGCACGGCACCGCGATCATCGTCTCCGCGGCGATCCGCAACGGGCTGATGCTGGCGGGCAAGAGGCTGGAGGACGCCAAGATCGTCACGTCGGGCGCGGGCGCGGCGGCGATCGCCTGCCTCAACCTTCTCGTCGAGCTCGGCGCCAAGCGCGAGAACATCACCTGCACCGACATCGAGGGCGTCGTCTACAAGGGCCGCGAGAAGCGGATGGACCGCTGGATGGCGGTCTATGCGCGGGAGACTGACAAGCGCACGCTGGCCGAGGTGATCGAGGGCGCGGACGTATTCCTCGGCCTGTCGGCCGGCGGCGTCCTGAAGCCCGAATTTCTTGCGGCGATGGCCGAGAAGCCGATGATCATGGCGCTCGCCAATCCGACGCCGGAGATCATGCCGGATCTCGCCAGAAGCGTCCGGCCCGACGCCATGATCTGCACCGGCCGCTCCGACTTTCCGAACCAGGTCAACAACGTCCTGTGCTTCCCCTACATCTTTCGCGGCGCGCTCGACTGCGGCGCAACGGGGATCACTGAGCGAATGAAGAAGGCGGCGGTCGACGCGATCGCCGCCCTCGCCCGCGAGGCGGTGTCCGACATCGCGGCGCAGGCCTACGGCACCGAGCCGGTCATCTTCGGACCGGACTATCTCATTCCGGCGCCGTTCGATCCGCGCCTGATCCTGAAGATCGCGCCCGCCGTGGCGAAGGCGGCCGAGGCGGACGGCGTCGCAACGCGCCCGATCACCGACATGCCGGCCTATCTCGATCGGCTGAACCGCTTCGTCTTCCGCTCCGGCCTGATCATGAAGCCGATCTTCCAGATCGCGCGCAGTTCCGGCAAGCGGGTGATCTTTTCCGACGGCGAGGACGAACGCGTCCTCAGGGCAACCCAGGTTCTGCTCGAAGAAAAGCTCTGTGAGCCGATCCTCATCGGCCGCCCCTCCGTGATCATCTCACGCCTCCAGCGCTTCGGGCTGAAGCTGACGCCCGGCGAAGACTTCCAGGTGGTCAATCCGGAGGACGACCCGCGCTATCGCGACTATGTCGACCACTATTTTGGCAAGGTCGGGCGCAAGGGGGTCAATCCGGACACCGCCCGGACCATCGTCAGGACCAACACGACGGTGATCGGCGCGGTGTCGGTGTCGCGCGGGGAGGCGGATGTCCTGATCTGCGGGCTGGAAGGCCGGTTCCCGCACCATGTGCGCGACATCAGCCAGGTGATCGGCGTTGCCGAAGGGGTCAAGCGGCTCGCCGCAATGAGCGTGCTGATCACCCAGAAAGGCACCAAGTTCTTCGTCGACCCGTATGTCCAGCGCGATCCCGGACCGGAAGAGATCGCCGAAATGACGCTGGCCGCGGCCGCCGAGATCCGCCGCTTCGGCCTGACGCCGAAGGGCGCCCTCGTCTCCCATTCGAATTTCGGCTCGGACGAGACCGAAGCGACGGTCAAGCTGCGCCGCGCGCTGAAGCTGATTCGCGAGCAGGCCCCCGAGCTCGAGATCGACGGCGAGATGCACGGCGACGCGGCGCTGAACGAAACCATGCGCCAGCGCAGCATGCCGAATTCGACGCTGACGGGAGAGGCCAATCTCCTGATCTTCCCGAGCCTGGACGCCGCGAACATCACGCTCAATGTCGTGAAGTCGATGACGGAGGCGCTGCATGTCGGCCCGATCCTCCTCGGCGCCGCCTGTCCGGCTCACGTCCTGACGCCGTCCGTCACCTCGCGCGGCGTAGTCAACATCGCCGCGATTGCGGTAGCCCAGGCGGTTGACCAGGGCGGGTGACGCGGCCGGCAGGGCGCGCGCGTCCTGTGGCACCGACGCTCTCGCCGCCGGGATCCAAGCGGTCGTCGTTTGGCGGAACGTCTCGGACCACCAGGCATCCTCGAACGGTTCTTCTCTCCGGTCGCTGAGATGCGGCGGAGCCGTCGATCATTCGGCCGGCGCCAGAGCCTTGCTCCGCGCGATCATGAAGCCGGCGAAGTAGTCCGCCAGCGCGCCATGCGCATCGAGCGGCAGGATGGACGCCACGTACTGGTCCGGCCGAACGAGAACCATGCAACCCTCACGGTCGATGCTTCGCAGGTCGAAGATGTCCTGCCCCGCCTTGAGGTCCGGGCTGAACATCTTCTCGTAATCGACGAGCCCGTAGCGGCCCTTTACTGGCTTCAGGAGCTGCGGCATCGCGTCGACCGCGAGGTCGCGATGGCCCTGCTGGAACACGGCGCGCAGGTCGATCACCGCGTCGATGTCGGCGCCCGCCGGCGTGTGGCGCCGCACGGGAGAGGCCGGGTCGCCGGCGAGGAAGGCACAGAGTGCGGCAAGCCGCGATCCCGGCGCGGCACCGTCCGGTCCGGCAAAGGCGTAGAGGCGCCAGCGCCCGTCCGCCGCAGCGACATGGCCGAGCTGCATCGGCTTGGCATCGGCGACGCGGATCACCGGCGCGGAGTGGAACCGCATGCCGATCGGCAGGCCGCGCGCCAGATGCTGAAACCCGTCGGCGGCGGAGAGGACGGACGCTGGCAGGCGCGTCGCGGTCCCCGCGGTGTAGCGGCCGTGCCGGACGAAATAGTCCTGCGTCACCTTCGGGTCGGGCTTGCGGATCTCGCTGCCCTTCTTCGTCCCGCTGAGGATCTCGGCCCATTCCCGGTCGAAATCGATCAGCTCCTTGGCCACCGCCTGGCGCTCGGCCGAATAGCTGTGCAGGAGCGCCGGCTCGGCGAGGCCCCTGATGACCGCGGCGAGCTTCCAGCCGAGATTGAACGCATCCTGCATGGAGACGTTCATGCCCTGGCCGGCCTTGGGGCTGTGGGTGTGGCAGGCGTCGCCCGCGATGAAGACCCGCGGCAGCCGCGTTTCGGTCGCGTCCTCCGGCACGTCGTCGAACTTGTCGGTCAGGCGCTGTCCAATCTCGTAGACTGACCACCAGGCGACCTCCTTCGCGCTGAAGGAATAGGGCGAGAAAATCCGCTGGACCGCAGCGATCAGGTCCTCGACCGTGATGTTGCGGTTCCGGACCCGCTCACCGGCATTCAGCTTGTCGAGCTCGACATAGAGGCGGACGAGATAGCCGCCCTCGCGGGGGATGAGGACGATCGAGCCCTCCTGTTCCGACTGGATGAGGGCCTTCATCCGGATGTCGGGGAAGTCGGTGACGGCGAGGACGTCCATCACGCCCCAGGCGGCATTGGCCGAATCGCCATGAAGCTCGCGACCGAGCGATCCGCGCACGGCGCTGCGCGCGCCGTCGCAGCCGACGACGTAGCGGGCCTTCAGTGTCTCGATCTCCCCCTCGTGCCCGGCATCCGCCCGTTCCAGCCGGACGTCGACGGCAGCGGCACCAGCCGGCGCCTCGGTATCGATCGTCAGATCGACGAGCCGCCGGTCGTAATGCGGCACCAGCCGCGTCGGCGCGTTCCGCATCACCTCAAGGAAGAAGTCGTGCACCCGCGCCTGGTTGAGGATCACATGCGGAAATTCCGAAAGCCCGTCCTCGGTGTCCTGAATCCGGCCGCTGCGGACGATCGAGCCGGGCCGCGTCTCGTCGGGCTTCCAGAAGCTCGTCTCGTTGACCCAGCAGGCCTCCTTCAGCACCTTCTCGGCAAAGCCATAAGCCTCGAACATCTCCATCGTGCGGCAGGCGATGCCGTCGGCCTGGCCCCGCAGGAGCGGGCCCGACTTCTGTTCGACGATCGCGGTCCGGATCTCCGGGAAGGCCGAGAGCTGGGCGGCCAGCGCCAGACCCGCCGGGCCGCATCCGACGATGAGCACGTCCACGGTCTCGGGAAGCGCGTCGCCTCCGCCAAGCTCCGCCGCCGGCTCCGCGACCGCCGGATCGCCCGTACGATAGCCGTTCAGATGAAACTGCATGATGTCTCGCTCCCATCACATTGATGCGTCGGCTGCCGCCGCATCTCTTCCGCATGCCTCGTCTTTCGGGCGCAGACTGTGGAGTGCGGGCTGTCGTCGCCGATCCCCGGGCGGAGAAGGGTCCTGCCCGGCGATATTGATTAGTGTGCATATGATTAGTATGCATGTCAATTGCGGCGACAGGCGGAGGATCGCATGACCGAGTTGATCGAGCGGCCGGGGCATCTGGCGCGGCGATTCCAGCAGATCGCGGTGGCGGTCTTTCACCGGGAGGTCGCGGCCGCCGGCTCCGACCTCACCCCGGTGCAGTTTGCGGCCCTGGAGAAGATCCGCGACAATCCCGGTCTCGACCAGGCGACCATTGCCGGTCTCATCGCCTATGACCGCGCCACGATCACCGGCGTCTTGGATCGGCTCGTCGCCCGCGACCTCGTCAGGCGCGCCACCGCCGAACGGGACCGGCGTCAGAAGCTTCTGTGGATCACGGAGGCTGGCCAGGACCTCATCGCCCGCATCTCTCCAGCGGTGGAGACGGCGCAGACGATCATGCTGCGCGGGCTGACGGAGGCGGAAGCGCAGGAATTCATGCGGCTCTTGCAGAAGACGGTGGAGGCCGGCAACGACCTCAGCCGCGCCCCGCTCAGATGAGACCGGCTGTCGACCGGGTTTTAAAATCGCGTCCTTCGGAGGCGAGGATTCGCGTCACCCGCGCCAATCATAAATCAACGAATACAAGCGGACGTCGCGAGTTCTTCGTGCAATACATTCACAGAGAAGTCTTGCAGGACGGTACTGGATACCGAAAACAGGCCTTTCGGGCTGACCAACTATGCGAGCCGGGCCAGGACCCGCTCGCGTCCCATCAGCGGCAGGAGCGCAGCGAGTTCGGGCCCGTGGTCGCGGCCGGTCAGAGCGAGGCGCAGCGGCATGAACAGCCCCTTGCCCTTGCGCCCAGTCTCGGTCTTCAGCCGCCCGGTCCAGTCGCGCCAGGTCGCCTCGCCCACCGGCCCGTCGGGAAACAGATCGCGGGCAGCGCGAAGGAAGGCGCGGTCGTCGTCGGAAAGCTCCGCCCGGTCGAACGCGTCCGCGAAGACGACGCCGGCCCAAAGGCGCGCATCCCCGACCTTGGCGCAATTGCCGCGCACCGCCGCCCAGAAGGGTTCGGCTTCGTCCCCCGGCACGCCCACCTCAGCGAGCCGATCGCGCGCGGCCTCGAAGGGCATTGCGTGGACGAGGTCGGCGTTCAGCCGGTCGAGTTCGGCGGGATCGAATCTCGAGGCGGTGGTCGAGGCCTCGCCGAATTCCAGCCGGTCGCCCAAAGCCTCGAGATTCGGCATGGCATCGATCGAACCGGGCATACCGACGAGCCCCGCCAGCGAGGCGAGCGCCATCGGCTCATAGCCCTCCTCCCGCAGCGTCTTCAGGGAGAGCGCGCCGCTGCGTTTCGAAAGGCCCTCGCCCGAGACCGTGGTCAGGAGATTGTGATGGCCGAAGGTCGGCACCGTCAGCCCCAGGGCCCGGAAGATGGCGATCTGGACGCCGGTATTGGTGACGTGGTCGTCGCCGCGGATGATGTGCGAGACGCCTAAGTCCCCGTCATCCACGATCGAGGGCAGCGTATAGAGATAGCTGCCGTCTTCGCGGATCAGCACCGGGTCCGACAGCGAAGCGAGATCGACGGTCTGCGGACCCCGGAGGATGTCGTTCCAGGTGATCTCCGTGCGCTGCGGCGCAAAGGGATCGCCCGCGAAATTGGGCAGCAGAAAGCGCCAGTGCGGCCGCCGGCCCTCGGCTTCGACGGACATCTTCTCGTCGTCCGTAAGCCGCAGGGCCTCGCGGCCATAGACCGGGGGAAGTCCGCGCGCCGCAAGGCGCTTGCGCCTCCGGTCGAGTTCGTCGGGCGTCTCGTAGCAGGGATAGAGAAGGCCCTCGGCCTTCAGCCTCTCGGCCGCCGCATCGTAGAGCGCGACGCGGTCCGACTGGCGCACCACCTGATCGGGCGCGATACCGATCCAGGCGAGATCGGCCTCGATCCCGTCGGCATATTCGCGCCGCGATCGCTCGGCGTCGGTGTCGTCGAAGCGCAGGACGAAGCGTCCGCCCGCGTCGCGTTTGGCATAGAGCCAGTTGAGGAGCGCCGTGCGCAGATTGCCGATGTGGATCTGGCCGGTCGGGGACGGGGCGAAGCGGACGGTGACGGTCATGCCCGGGAGGTAGCCAAGGTCGGGCGGCAAGGCAATCGCCACCGGCAACTCACGGCCGATCCGGTTCCGGGTCGAGTCGGTCCACGGCCCGTCCGGCTCCCGGCGCGGGATGGCCCGCCGCATCGCCGAGCTTCGGCGCCAGACGCGCTGCGAGCAGTGTCATGACCACCGTCATCACCACGCAGTAGAGGCCCATCGCCTCGATCTGCAGCGGATAGGAGACGTTCCAGTCGATCAGAACGCCGGTGATTCCCGGCCCGATCGCCGAGGAGAGAACCATCAGGGCGACGATCACCGAACGCACCTGGCCAAGATGCCGGACGCCGTAGAGTTCGGGCCAGAGTGCCCCGAGGAGCGTCGAAGACAGGCCGTTCGACATGCCGAGAAAGACCATGAAGACGAAGATCGAGGCCTCGGCGGTGAAATAGCCCGCCACGAGACAGGCGATCGCCATCGGAATCAGGAAGAAGGGCAGGAGCTTCACCGCGCTGAACCGGTCGATCAGACTGCCGCACAGAAGCGAGAAAACGAGCGTCGTCGCCGACATGACGGCAAAGCCGGAGGCGAAGACCTCGATCGACCAGCCTCGGAGCTGGGTGAGGTAAACTTGGTGGAAGAAGATCGTCGTGCCGATGAAGGGCGGCGCGAGGACGCTCATCGCGATCAGCCAGAACACCGGACTGGTCATTACCTCGCGCAGCGTCCAGTCCCGGACCTTCGGCTGGGGTCCAGCCTTCACCTCGGACTGTGGGTCGCGTTCGCGCCGCGTCGACCAGAAGATCGCCGGCAGCGCCAGAGCGACGAGGACGATCGCGCCGGCGATCCAGGTGCCGCGCCAGCCAAGGGCTGCCGTCGCGAAGACGAAGACCAGCGGCAAGAGGCCGGTTCCCGCATGGAAGCCGAGGGTCGTGATCGCCATTGCGCGGCCGCGATTGGCGGCAAACCAGCGCCCCGTCGCGGTCATCGAGATTTCGGTCATCATCCCCTGCCCGAACAGTCGCAGGAGGTAGATCGAGACGAAGAGCAGCGGGACGGAGTTCGAGAAGGCCATGGCGAGCGTCGCCCCGGCAAGGCAGAGGATGGTCACGCAGGCCACGCGCCAGGCCGGATAGCGGTCGAGCAGCCAGCCGAGCGTCGGCAGCGTGGCGGCACTCGCCAGCGTACCGGCCATGTAGAGGAGGCCGAACGCGCCGTTCGAAAGATCGTATTCGCGCCGGATGTCGCCATTCGACAGCGAGATGTAGAAGGTCTGGCCGAAGGACGAGAAGAAGCAGAGGAGAAAGCCGCCTGCGAGCCAACGCAGATTGCGGCCGATAAAGCCGAAGAATTCCATGCCTTGTCCGGAAAAATAGGTGCGGCCGGGCGCTTCGCCGGCAAAATCAAGTCGAGCTTAGCATTTCGGGTCTCGATGCGACAACTCCATCCGGAGGCTCGGCAGCACAGAGCCGCAGCGGCAATCTGCCCGAGAAACGGCTTGCGGGTGCCGGCCGGCAAACGCGGCAAGGTCACGCAGCGGAAGTAACTAGCGAACGATCGTTTGACACCCGATCTTTCGCAGGTATCATTTCTTGCGTTGCGCCTCAGCGGCAACCGGGGGACCCTCTGATGTTGTTTTCGACGCCCCGCAGAGCGCTTCTTCTCAGGCAGCGGGGTTATCTCCGCCATAGATCTTCTGGATATCTCTTTCCTCTGAGCCTTTGCATTTTCAGCATGGCCGTCCTCTGGTCTTCCGCCTATGCATCGGCCAGACCACTCACCGCTGCGGTTGTCTTCGACGACAGGTCTTCGGACGGCCTTTCGGCCGACAGCCGGATCGTCCTGCGCGGTCGAGATGCGTTCGTCCTGCAGCTCCAGACGGAGCCCGCGAATACCGCGTTCGAGGAGACCGCATTCACCGGGATCCACGTGCCGGTGGTCGGAGCGATGGACGAGCCCGGCACCATCGGCCAATCCTCAGAAGCGCTGGCCGAGGTGCTGCGTTCGCAGGGCTCGGTCGCCATCGACTTCGTCATCCGCTACCATGTCGCGGCAGTCCTCGAAAGCGCTTCCGACGAAGCGGAGGACTCGGACGCGCCCGTTCTGAAGATTGCCTTTGCCGCCTCGGCCTTCGATGTTTCCGCCGGAAAAGGCCTCGGCGAAGAGACGGCGGAATTGATCTTCGCCCCCAATGCGTGTTCACTCACCGATGAGACCTGTTTCGTGCACGACGCGTCCGGGCGGGTCGGAAAGGTCGCCCGTTCGGCAGCAGTCCAGCTCGCTCAGAAAATCGCGGCTCATCTTGCGGAGGGATATGGCTCTGAAACCGGCTCCGCGGCTGGCCAGCCTGAGCCCGGACTCGTTGCTGTGCGTTCGGAAGGGACGGAGCAGGGACAGCGCTCTGAGATCGAGACCGATGAAGCCTGCAGGTCGGGTGCGCGATATTTCAGACTGGCCTTCATCCGCTTCGAGCTCGCCCATCAAGGGCATATCGAGGACGCGATCGCGAACTGGAAATGCACGCAGGCCTTCGCCATCGTCGAGGCCGGCAACATCCAGACGGACTACGTCCTGAGAACGACGGCCAGCCAGTCGCAGGTGATCCGCAATCTGCGCAAGCTGACCGCCGAACTCGGGCTGCGCGCCGTTCCGACGACCGGGGACACGCCCAACGAGCTTATCCTGCGCGCCAATTGAGGCGCTGCGGTCTCGGCCGTGTCGGCAGCGCGGGAGCGGGCACGGCCGGTTCGAGAGCTTTCTTTGCATGGAGAGGCGTCAGCCGCGTGTCCGCGTGTCGCAGCAGGTCATCATCGTTCCGCAGAGGATGGGCCGGCGGCGCCGGCAGCCGCGCGTGCTGCAGCCTCAGACACTGCCGGACGTGAAGCTGCTGGCGACCAGGAGCCAGCCGTAAAGGACGAGCCCCGCCCCCAAGAGAACGGCCCCGAACCAGAACTGCCGCGCCGCGTAGCGGCGCTCCGGTTCGAAGTCCTCGCCAAATCCCCCGCGCTTGGTGGCTCTGAAATAGTCGCCGAACTGAAAGCTCGGCCGATGCCCCGCGGCCTTCCAGATCCTGCGCATGGCGAGGAAATAACGCAGGAGGAAGAGCAGCCCCACAAGCGTGGCAGCGGGTGCGATGGAGGTCAGCGGCGGCATTTCGATCATGGCAGACGGCTTTCTCTCTTTGCCCGTGATTGCAGAAAGCTGCGAACGGCGCGAGCGCCGCACTAGCGATGGCGGGCGCCGAAGCTCATATCCTGCGCCGCTAGCCTCAGTCGATCCGCGCCGCAAGCCACGGGTCCATCATGCCCTTCCCATCCTCGCGCTCGCCCTCCCGTCGGCTCCGACCGGAAGCTGACGAAGTCCCTGAGCCGGGATCGCTCCGCAGGAGATCGCCATGCCCCACGCAACCAAGAACGAGAGCGCCCTCCGCTGGTTCGGACGCTCCTTCGAGATCCTCCGCCCCGCCGAAAAGCGGGTGCTCGAGAGCGCCCATGACCGCCGACCGATCGCGGCCGATCAGAACGCCCGGATCAGCGCCGGCCTCTCCTTCGGCGAGCGATTGTCGGACCGGATCGCCGAAGTCGGGGGCTCCTGGGGCTTCATCATCGGCTTTCTTCTGTTCCTCATCCTCTGGGCGGTGGCGAACACGCTGCTGTTGGGGCGGGGCTCGTTCGATCCCTACCCGTTCATATTCTTGAACCTCATCCTATCGATGCTGGCCGCGATTCAGGCGCCGGTCATCATGATGTCCCAGAACAGGGCCGCGGCGCGGGACCGGATAGAAGCGACTCACGACTATGAAGTGAACCTCAAGGCGGAGATCGAGATCCTCGCCCTGCACGACAAGCTCGATGCCTTGCGGATGATGGAAATCGCCGCGCTGACACGGACGATCGAGACCGTGGCCCATAGGCTCGACCGGATCGAGTCGGCCCTTGGCGCCGATCGTACGGAGCCAACCGCACGCCCGGAAGAGCAGCAGGGATAAAGGCCGGGAACCCTTGCGAACCGCCCTGAAGAGGCACATGTGGGAACGGCGCCGGGGCGACCCGGCATTTGGATGCGACGCGCGAACAGGACAGGTGAGGCGGCGAAGGATGCCGCGCCCGAAGGCTTGCCTGTCGTCTGCCCGCGGAGGCACGACCTTCCTGACGTCGGCTTCCATCGGTGTCGCATCCGGCACTTTGTTACTTTCTTGCGCCGCAATGTTCTGCAAAAAGCGCGCCGAGGAACAAACTGGGCGCGGATGAGTGGGCCGAACCGTCGCCCGACGAACCCGCGGAGTGATTGTGTATCAGATCCTGAGCCTGATCGGTGAGTTCGGTCCGGTGATCGTGTTTGCCGGGACATTTTTCGAAGGCGAAGTCTTCGCGATCATCGGCGGCTTTCTGGCCTATCGCGGCTCCTATCCGCTCGAGATGATGATCGCCCTCGCCTTCGCCGGCTCCTTCATCGGCGACTTCGCGGTCTTCCTGTTCGCGCGCTTCTGGTCGAACCATCGCTGGCTGGTGCGGTGGCGTTCGCGTGAACGCTTCGCCAAGGCCCTCGCCCTCGTCGAACGCTACCAGGCCTTCTTCGTCATCCTGAACCGCTACATCTACGGGCTGCGCATGCCAGGCCTCATCGCCCTCGGCCTGTCGCGCATCTCGATCACCAGATTCTTCTTCCTGAACCTTGTCGGCGCTGCGCTGTGGGCGGGGATCTTCACCACCGTCGGCTTCGTCTTCGGCTATTCAATCGGCTCGGTCTTCGCCCATCTCCAGATCATGGAGCGCGGCGTGACCATCGCGCTCGGCGTGATCGCGGTTCTCCTGGCGAGCTGGTTCGCCTGGCGCCAGTGGGGGCCCATCCTGGTTTCGAAGGTCGGCAAGGGCAATGGCCGCAACGGCGGCTCGCGCGAGCGGCAGCGCGTGCTCGGCTTCGTGCAGGTCAGATCCCGATCGCGGCCTCTCCCCGATCGAGGATCAGAGGAATAATCAGATCCTCCTCGTCGGCGAGATGGCGAATCAGCCGGCGCAACAATTGCTCGCTCGCTGCCGCATAGGCATCGGCGGCACGGCGCGCCTCACTCGACGGCGAGGCCTCGCCCGCCGCTTCCATCGCGAGGAAGCGGTTTGCCGTCTCCGCGACCGCAAGGAGGTCCTGGTGGATCACCTCATGGTCCGATTCCAACAGCTCGAAACCACGCGCAAGCTTCGCCTCGGCCTGCTGGAAGACCGGAAAATAGTGGTGGTCCTCGATCTGATGGTGCCCCTCGAGTTCGCGCAGGAAGAAGCCGAGGCGCGGCGCGAACCAGCGCCGGAACGGGTCTAGCTCCACCTTGCCCTCGCGATGCTGCGACAGCGCGTCGGCGAGCGCCGATCCAAGATCGCGGAACATGTCGTGCCTGCCCAGCCAGAACTGCGCCGTCTGGCCGAGATTGGCATGACCCGACCACTGTTCGCGCGGGTATTTCTCCAGCAGCGCCTTGAGGTCCGCGGGAAGCCCGCCGCGTGTGTCGAGATCGAAATGCTGTTCCATGAAATCCGTATTTCCGACTGCCTCGGCAGCGTCCTGATCTGGTTTCGGGACGCCGCCCCGTCTTGCTCAATGAAAGGCGAAGGCTTCCATCGCGAGAACGCCGTAGTCGCGGCTTTCGTGCAGCCTTTCCGCCCGCGCCCCTTCGCCCGCAGCGCCGAGAGCCACGTAGAGCGGCATGAGATGCTCGTCGGTCGGATGGTTTTCAAGGGCGTGGGGCGCCCGTAGACGATAGTCCGCGAGCGCCGCGCGATCTCCCGAAACCAGTCTGTCGGTCATCCATGCGGCGAAGTCGGTGACCCAAGCCGGCGTATCGGCATCCCTTACCCCGGCCCGCAGATGGCCGAAGGCGGCCCGCAGATTGTGCGTCAGCGAACCCGAGCCTACCAGGAGGACGTCGCGCTCGCGCAGGAAGGACAAGGCTTCGCCCAGTTTCAGATGGTGGTCGGGTCCGTGCGACGGGTCGACCGAGACCTGCACGACCGGGATGTCCGCCTCGGGAAAGGCCAGGAGCAGCGGCACCCAGGCGCCGTGGTCGAAGCCGCGCCTGGTCATGACGCTGGTGCGCAGGCCCGATCCCCGGACCGCCGCCGCGATCTCCTCGGCGAGCGACGGGTCCCCGGGCGCAGGATAGGCCAGTTCGTAGAGTTCCGGCGCGAAGCCGCCAAAGTCGTGGATCGTCTCCGGAGCCGCATCCCCCGAAACCGCAACGCCGCCCTCCGCCTCAAAATGCGCGCTGGCGACGACGATCGCCCGGGGCCGCGGCAAAGAGTGCCGAAGCTCCTTCAGGAAGCTGGTGGCAGGCGTCTCGGCGAGCGCGATGTCGGGCGAGCCGTGCGAAATGAAGAGCGTCGGCATCGATGGCATGTGGGAACCTCCGTGGTTCCCGCCATGATATCGACCTTGTCGGTCCCGGTTGAGACCATGGACCGCAACGCTTTGTTCACCGGATGCGGCGAGCCGGAGCCCGGCTCGGGCTCGCCGCATTCGAACAGGAAGTCAGCCGGCGGCCAATGTGCGCTGCTCGTCCGGCTGAGCCTCGACATCGCGCTTCAGGAGCTCGGCAACGAGGAAGGCGAGCTCCAGAGCCTGATTGGCGTTGAGCCGCGGGTCGCAATGCGTATGGTAGCGGTCCGACAGGTCCTCAGCGAGGATCGGGCGGGCGCCGCCGGTGCATTCGGTGACGTCCTTGCCGGTCATCTCGATATGGATGCCCCCAGGATGCGTGCCTTCGGCGCGGTGCACGTCGAAGAAGGCCTGCACCTCGGCGAGGATCCGCTCGAACGGCCGGGTCTTGTAGCTGTTGAGCGTGATGGTGTTGCCGTGCATCGGATCGCAGGACCAGACCACCTTGCGGCCCTCGCGCTCGACCGCCCGGATCAGCTTCGGCAGGTGCGTCGCCACCTTCTCGTGGCCGAAGCGGGTGATCAGGGTCAGCCGGCCCGGCTTGTTCTGCGGGTTGAGCTTGTCGATCAGCCGCAGAAGCTCGTCCGGCTCGGAGGTCGGGCCGCATTTGAGGCCAAGCGGGTTCTGAATCCCGCGGCAGAACTCGATATGGCCATGATCCTCCTGCCGCGTCCGGTCGCCGATCCAGATCATGTGGCCGGAAGTCGCGTACCAGTCACCCGAGGTCGAATCGACCCGTGTCAGCGCCTGTTCGTAGCCGAGCAGGAGCGCCTCGTGGCTGGTGAAGAAATCGGTCTCGCGAAGAGACGGATGGCTTTCGGCATTGATGCCGATCGCGCGCATGAAGCTCATCGTCTCGGAGATGCGGTCGGCCATTCGGCTGTAGCGCTCGGCCTCCGGGCTGCCGGCCACAAAGCCGAGCATCCACTGATGCACGTTCTCAAGATTGGCGTAGCCGCCCTGCGCGAAGGCGCGCAGAAGGTTCAGCGTCGCCGCCGACTGGCGGTACGCCTCGATCTGCCGCTCGGGATTGGGAATCCGCGAGGCCTCGTCGAACTCGATGCCGTTGACGATGTCGCCGCGATAGACCGGCAGCGTCTTGCCGTCCTTGGTCTCGCTGTCCGAGGATCGGGGCTTGGCGAACTGCCCGGCGATGCGGCCGACCTTCACCACCGGCTGCGAGCCGGCGAAGGTGAGCACCACAGCCATCTGCAGGAAGGCGCGGAAGAAGTCGCGGATGTTGTCGGCGCCGTGCTCGGCGAAGCTCTCGGCGCAGTCGCCGCCCTGGAGGAGGAACGCGCGGCCGTTTGCGACTTCGGCCAAAGAGCGCGTCAGCTTGCGCGCCTCACCGGCAAAAACCAACGGCGGGAACGTGGCGAGACGCTTCTCCGTTTCGGCCAGCGCCAGCGGATCGGGATAGTCCGGCATCTGCCGGATGGGCTTCGTCCGCCAGCTCGACGGTGTCCAGTCCTTCGCCATGTCGTCAACTCCTGACCGGGCGGCCCCGGCGGTTCCTCTTCGTCTCGTCGTCCTTCAAGCAGAGACCACGGGCGCACAGCACGGTCGGCAGGATGCGGTCCGCTTGCGCGGCGTTTAAGCACTTCGTGAGGGCTTTGTCATCACCGCGCGGCCATGTCCGGCCGCCTGCGTCAGGCGACGTCGACGAACCTTGCGCCGCGCGCCAGCACCAGCCTGTCAAACAAGTCCGCCTCGCCGGCATCGAGCTTCACCGGACGCGGATAGCGCGGTTTCCGCCGGTCGCGCAACACGCGTGTCTCGAAGCCTTCGGTGCGATCGACGAAGCGCCTGAGCCCCACCTCGCCGTAAAGCAGCCGGAAGCCCTGCATCACCGCGTCGAGATAGCTCTGCAGGATCGCCGACTGCCGGTCCGCGGCGGTTTCGGCGCCCTTCTGGGCCTGGTAGATGTAGATCGGCACCCCGCCGACCGGTGCGTTCTCGATACCGAGATGGTCGAGATCGACGATGCGCCGCGCATAGCCCGCCTCGCGTTCGTCGACCGAGGGCAGATGCTCGGCCCGGTCGTAGACCACCACCCCGTCGATCGCTTCTTGCGCATCGGGATGGACCGACAAGAGCGCCATCTCGACATTCGGATCCCGGGGCAGCCAAAATCTTCGCCAACCCGCCACCTTGGCACGGCGGATGCCGAGGAACTTGGTGCGCAGCGTGTGGCGGTTCACCAGCGAACCATAGCCGAAATAGGCGACGACCTCGCCGGCATCGGCGAGGCGGACGAGGTCGGGGTGATCGTCATGCGGGATGTGCTCTGTCATGTCGCGGCGATCTTAAGGCAGGGCGAAGACCGAGAGAACACCCCCGGTGGCGGTATAGCGCGAAAGACTCTCATAGGCACCGACGGCGCCGGATCCGTCCTGTGGGTCGGTCAGCCCGGCCGCGAGCCCGATCCCGGCCCAGCCGCCGACGCCGGACAGCACCGCGACATACTGCTTGCCGTCATGCTCGTAGGTCGTGACATTGCCCACGATGCCGGACGGCGTCTTGAAGCGGAAGAGTTCGTCGCCGGTGGTCGCGTCCACCGCCTTCAGATAGCCCTCCAGCGTCCCGTAGAAGACGACGTCCCCGGCGGTCGCAAGCACCCCGGACCAGACCGAGAAGCGCTCCGGCACCGCCCATGCGATCTTGCCGGCGGCGCCGTCCCAGGCGGTAAGCGAGCCCATGATGCCGGGCTCTTCGAAGCCCTTCCCGGCGGCAGCCGGGTAGAGCTTCAGCGTCGCTCCGACATAGGGAAGGCCGGCGGTATAGGCAACGCGGAAGGGTTCGTAGTCCATGCAGACGTGGTTCGTCGGCACGTAGAACAGCTTCGTGCGCGGGGAATAGGCGGAGGGCTGCTCGTTCTTGGCTCCCGGCGCCCCCGGGCAGATTCCGGCGGTCTCGACATCCTCGCCCTCGCCGTCCTGATCGGTGGAATAGGCGGGATCGAGGATCGGGCGACCATAGGTCCCGCTCTCCGGATCCATGTCGATCGCCTTCGCCCAATTGACGGAGGGGTCGAACTTTTCGGCCACCAGGAGTTCGCCCGTCGCCCGGTCGAGCGTGTAGGCGAAGCCGTTGCGATCGAAATGGGTCAGCACCCTGCGGCTTTGCCCGTCGATCTCCTGCTCGGTCAGCACCATCTCGTTGACGCCGTCATAGTCCCACTCGTCGTGGGGCGTCATCTGGTAGACCCAGCGCGCGACGCCCGTCTCGATGTCGCGGGCGATGATCGCGTTCGACCATCTATTGTCGCCGGGCCGCTGGACCGGGTTCCAGGTGGAGGGATTTCCGGTGCCGTAATAGACGAGGCCGAGGTCCGGATCGGCCGAGAACCAGCCCCAGGGACAGGCCCCGCCGATCTGCCACTGCTCGCCTTCCCAGCTCTCGAGGCTGGAGTTGGGGCCGACCGGCTTGCCGAGTTCCGTGGTCTTCTCGGGATCGACGAGCATGTCGGAATCCGGTCCTGTGGCGTAGGCCCGCCACAAGCGCTTCCCGGTCCGTTCATCATAGGCCGTGAGCGGACAGTGCGCGCCGAACTCGCCGCCCGCCATGCCGACGATCAGCTTGCCCGCGATCGGCAGCACCGTTGCCGTGTTCACCTCACCCCTTGCCGGATCGCCGTTCTTGACCTGCCATTTGACTTCGCCCGTCGCCGCGTCGAGCGCCACGATGGTCGTGTCGGCCTGATGCAGGAAGATCGTGCCGTCGTCATAGGCGAGCCCGCGATAGACGGTGTCGCAGCACATAACCTCGATGGCGTCGGTCGACTGCTGCGGCTCGTATTTCCAGACGATCGCCCCGTCATTGTCGAGATCGAGGGCGTAGACGACGTTCGGAAACGGCGTGTGGACATACATAAGGTTGCCGACGACGAGCGGGCCGCCCTCATGGCCGCGCAGGACCCCGGTCGAGAAGGTCCAGGCGAGCCGAAGGTCGCCCACATTGCTGCGGTCGATCTGGTCGAGCTTCGAATACCGCGTGTTGGCGTAGTCGCCTGTCTGGATCGGCCAGGCGGCCGGATCGGCGATCAGCCTCTCCAGATCCGCGGCCTGCGAGGCGGCGGGAAGGAGTGTGAATGCGAATGCGCAGAGGCCGGCGCGAATGCGTGCGTTCATTGGGTTGTCCGGTGTCTCGGTGCCGCGTGACCGCGCGGTCCTAGCAAAGCGCGGCGGTTGAGGCGACCGCACGAAGGTCCAAGCGCCGCCGGCTCGCGAGGGCGGCATCCACACCGCCGCGGATCTGTCCCTGGAGCAGACTACGCCTCGAAACGAGCGGGAAGACCGGGGCGGCGCCGCTTGCCAGCGCCGTCGCTCCGCCACGCCCGCCCTCCCGCATCATTTCTCCTGCCGCTCGCCGTTCTTCACCCGGTAGCTCGGTTCGTACATGGTCACGATCTCCTCGGCCGCGGTCGGATGGACGGCCATGGTGGCGTCGAACTGGTCCTTGGTGACGCCGGCCTTCACCACGATGCCGAGAGCCTGTGCGAGCTCGCCGGCGTCCGGTCCGAGAATGTGCGTGCCGACCACTTTCCGGCTGGCCGCATCGACGATCAGCTTGATCATCATCTTCTCATCCCGGCCCGAGAGGGTGTGCTTCATCGGCCGGAAAATCGTCTTGTAGACTTCGATCTCGTCGAAGGTCTCGGCCGCCTGGTGCTCGGTCAGGCCGACCGTGCCGATCTCCGGCTGCGAGAAGACTGCCGTTGCGACGGTGTCGTAGTCGGGCTTGGTCGGGTTGTTTCGGTAGAGCGTCTCCACGAGACACATCGCCTCGTGGATCGCCACCGGCGTCAGCTGCATGCGGTGGGTGACGTCGCCGATGGCGTAGATGTTTTCGACGCTCGTGCGCGAGTACTCGTCGACGACGATCGCGCCGCGCTTGTCGATCTCGATCCCGGCCTTCTCGCAGCCGAGATTCTCGGTGTTCGCCTTGCGACCGATCGCCAGCATCACCTCGTCGGCATCGAGCACGTCGCCGCAGGCGGTACGCACTTCGAGGCGCCCGTCGGCCTTCTGGCGCACCTCTTCCAGCGTATCGCGGCAACGGACTTCCATGCCCTTCTTCGCCATCGCCTGGTGGAGTTCGTGGCGGATGTCGTCGTCGAAGCCCTGGAGGATCTCCTGCCCGCGGTAGACGAGCGTCGTCTCCACCCCGAGACCGAGAAAGATGTTGGCGAATTCGACGGCGATGTAGCCGCCGCCGAGAATCACGATCGACTGCGGCAGGCGCTTGAGGTGGAAGGCTTCCTCCGACGTGATGCAGTGCTCGGCGCCCGGCAGTCCCGGATGCGGATTGGGCCGTCCGCCGGTGGCGATGACGATCGTCTCCGCGGTGACGCGCTTATCCGTCGCCGTCAGACGGATCTCGTGCGGGCCCTCAAGAACGGCCCGGCTCATCAGCACCTCGGCGCCGGCCTTCTCCACATTGGCGTGATAGATCCGTTCGAGCCGCTCGATCTCGCCGTCCTTGTTGGCGATCAGCTGCGCCCAGTCGAAGCGCTTCTCGCCGAACTGCCAGCCATAGCCGCGCGCATCCTCCCAGGCCTCGGAGAATTGCGAGGCGTAGACGAGGAGTTTCTTGGGAACGCAGCCGCGGATCACGCAGGTGCCGCCGAAACGGTATTCCTCGGCGATTGCCACCTTCTTCCCGAGCATGGCCGCACGGCGCGCGGCTCGCACCCCGCCCGAGCCGCCCCCTATGACGAAGAGATCATAGTCGTATCCGGCTGTGCTCATGCTGAGACCCTCTTTCGTTCCCCCGCGTTTGCCCATCGCCCGCGGTTCGTCATGCGTCCGGCCTATTCGCAGAGATCGCAGCGGGCAAGCTCCGGCGCTGCACATATGCCCTCAAAGGCGAAGGGCGATACGACAAAGCGCACAAGAACGGCAGATGGGGAAAGACGGTCCGTCGACCGCAGCCCCTTCTCCCGAACCGGGCGCACGCCGCCCAATCCCGGCATGCTGCGGACATGAAGGTGCTGGACGGCGCTTTCAGAAATTTCGGCCACGACCATCTGTCGCACGCCGCCGCCGCCGCCGCCGAGAGCACGCGCCCCAAACCCATCGGCGCCGCAAACGAAGAAGGGCGGCCTCTCGACCGCCCTTTCTTTCCGTTCGACAGGCGCACCGGAACCGGTGCGGTCTTCAGGCAATGCACCGGGATTACTGGGCCGCCGTCGCCGGGGCCGCTCCGGACGCCGGCGCGGCAGTCGCCGAGCCCGCCTTGCCTGCGATCTTCTGCACCCCGTCTATCGACGCCTTCCGGAGATCGCGAACGATCCCGTTGCTCCACACATCCGCGGCCTTCAGCATCTCGCGCGTGGCCACCGGCCCCAACTTCAGGAGCTTCTTGCCGGTCTCGGAATTGTAGAAATTGGCAATCTCGGTCAGTTCCTGCTCCGTGAAGAGCTTGGCATAGACGCGGGCGACCTCGGTTTCGAGGTCCCCCCGGCGCGGCGCCAGCGCCAGCGCCGCATCGTCGACCATGTCCGAGATTTCCTGCTGCTTGTCCGGATTGTTGACGATCAGATCCGCCTTAATTTGCGTCGCCGCATTGGGCAGGATCTCGTCGAACTGGTCGGTCGCGTGGATCGCCGTGACGGCCGAGCGCGCGGCTTCGAGATGCGAGTCCGTGATGTCCTGCGCCAGAGCCTTCGCCGGGACCAGGAACAGAAGGGCGGCGGAAATGACGAGACCTCGGCGCGCCAGTTCGCTGAAGATCATGGGGATTGTCTCTCCGTTCGGTTTCGCCGGTCAACCGGATCGGCCGGCTTCGGCGCGTCGTTAAGAAATTTTGGTGCGCTCCGACAAGCCCGGCCCTTCGCCGGGTCAACCGGCAGCGGGACGCTGCAGCGTCTTGATCCCGGTGTCGGAAGCAAGGATCACCTCGCTCGCCAAGCCCAGGAAAAGACCGTGTTCGACCACGCCGGGAACGGAATGAAGCGCCCGCGAGAGGGCTTCTGGCTCGGGAATGCGGCCAAAAGATGCGTCCAGGATGAGGTGCCCGCTATCGGTGATGAAGGGGCTTTCCCCGTTCCGCCGCAGGATGATGTCGCCTTCGAGGCCAATTCCGGCAGCCACCTCGCGAATGGCGAGGTAAGTTGCCACCATGCCGAAGCCGTTGATCTCGATGGGCAGCGGGAAGGCACCGAGTACCTCGACCTTCTTGCTCTCGTCGACGATCACGAGGAGCCGGTCCGAGGCTGCCGCAACGATCTTCTCGCGCAACAGCGCGCCGCCACCGCCCTTGATCAGCCGCAGCTGCGAATCGACCTCGTCGGCCCCGTCGACGGTAAGATCGAGATGCGGCAGCGCCTCGAGCGACGTCGTGGGAACCTTAAGCTCGCGGCAGAGCGCCTCGGTCCGTTCAGAGGTGGTGACACCCATGACCTTCAGCCCGCCGCGCACCCGCTCGGCGAGCGCATGCACGAAGGCTTCCGCCGTGGAGCCCGTACCGATGCCGAGACGCATGCCCTCCTCGACCCGGGCCGCGGCCGCCTCGCCCGCCATCCTCTTCAACGCCGCCGCGTCCGCCATGCGATCCTCCCGCTGTCTTTCGTACGGGTCTATCAGGCTCGTCCCGAAATCGATAGGGACGAAGCCGCCGCCGCGCCTGGGGCCTCGAGAGAACGAAAAAAGGCCGCTTCGCCGGAGCAAAGCGGCCTTAACATCCGTTCGCCCGCCCTTTGCGGCCGTTTATCGGTAGAACGGCGGCAGGCGAGCCGGCCCTTCGATCAGCCGGCGACCTTGGCAGCGATCTCCGCGATGTGCTTGCCTTGGAACCTTGCGCCGTCGAGCTCGATCTGGCTCGGCATGCGCGATCCGTCGCCCTTGGCGATCGTCGTCGCGCCATAAGGCGAGCCGCCGACGATCTCGTCCGTATTCATCTGGCCGGCGAAGGCATAGGGCAGGCCGACGACCATCAGGCCGTGATGCAGAAGCGTCTTGTGGGCCGAGAGCAGCGTCGCCTCGTTGCCGCCGTGCTGGGTCGCGGACGAGGCGAAGGCGCCTCCGACCTTGCCGACCAGCGCACCCGTCGCCCAGAGCGGCCCGGTGCGGTCCCAGAAGGCCTGCATCTGCGAGCACATGTTGCCGTAGCGGGTCGGCACGCCGATGATGATGGCGTCGTAGTTCGGCAGTTCCATCGGATCGCAGACAGGATAGGGATGATCCGTCTTGAAGTGCGCCGCCTCGATCACCTCCTGGGGAGCGGTCTCGGGCACGCGCTTGATGTCGACGCTGGCTCCGCCGCTCTCCGCGCCTTCCGCCATGGCCTTCGCCATCGTCTCGATGTGTCCGTAGCTCGAATAGTAGAGGACCAGGACTCTCGCCATTCCGATGCTTCCTTCTTGCTGGATCTGATTGTCACGGCTGGATGCCGGGCTCTGCAGATACAGGATGAAGCGATGGGCGGCTTGAAGGTTTCGCGTGACGCTCCGTCGCTGCATGCGAGACGGTGCTCACATTCGGCAACGGAACGAAGGCTTGCATTCGCCCCGAGCCTGTCACTTATGACGGAAAACGACAGCTGGAGTCTTGGATGTCACAGGGTCTTCCTGCCACGGCCGCAATGCTCGCCATCGGCGACGAGCTGCTTTCGGGCCGCACCAAGGATCGCAATATCGGGCATCTCGCCGAGGTGCTGACGATGGCGGGGATCGACCTGAAGGAGGTCCGCATCGTCGGCGACGAACCGCACATCATCGCCGACACGCTGAACACGCTTCGCCGCCAGTACGACTACGTCTTCACCTCCGGCGGCATCGGGCCGACCCATGACGACATCACCGCCGATGCGGTCGCTGCCGCCTTCGCCCTGCCAATCGACGAGCATCCCGAGGCGGTCGCGCTTCTGTCGGATCATTACGCGCGACGGGAGATGCCGTTCACCGAGGCTCGCCGCCGCATGACCCGCACGCCGAAGGGCGCCGCACTGATCGACAATCCGGTCTCCGTCGCTCCCGGCTTCCGCATCGAAAACGTCTTCGTCATGGCCGGCGTCCCCGACGTCTTCAAGGCCATGCTCGGGAAGGTGGTCGAGGGATTGCCGCAGGGCCGCGCGGTGCAAAGCGTCGCCATCCCCTGCCCCTATGGCGAAGGCGACATCGGCGACCCGCTGCGCGAACTCGCCAAGCGGCACGAGGGCGTCGTCATCGGCTCCTATCCGAAGTTCGACGGAAAGCACTATTCGACCGAGATCGTCCTGCGCGCCCGCGACGATGCCGCGCTGGGCGAAGCCGCGAAGGATGTCCGGCGGATGCTGGCCGAGATGGATGACACAAAGCGGGTCTGAGGGTGGTCGAGAGGCGAGCGTGCGTGGCGCTGAGCCGGCTTCGCTCCTCCGAACCTCTGTTGGTTGCCGCATCGGGTTTTGCCGAGAATCGGGTCCAGCTTTTCGGTCGGTGCTCTCGCACGACCGCCGCCTCGCGTGGGAGGAGGACCATCGGAGAGCGCCGCCCTCGCCGGCTCCGCCCGCGAGGAGCACACCTCCCAGGCTCAGCGCACCTGGTCGAGCAGGCGCTTGCATTCCAGAAGTTCGAGCACGACGGCGTCGAGCGCCTCGACGCTCTCGCGCGGCAGCACGATGCGACCGTCGGTCGGCCGCTCGCGATCCCGGCGCAGGAAGCCGACCAGCGAATGCGGGCGCTCGCGGCCTGCCGCATCAGACTCCAGTTCCGCCGCCGCTGCCACCGGCGGCAACGCCTCAGGTTCCGGCGAGATGATGTCGAGATCGTCGACATGTGCCGGCATGGCGGCCTCGACCGCGGGACGCTCGTCCTCCTCGCCGCTCGGCACGGGCCCCTGCGCCTGTAGCGTCTCGAGCCCGACAAGATCGCCAGAGCCGATCGCGACGACGAACCGGCTGCCGTTCTCCTTCAGGATGCGCTGCACGCCTTTGATGGTGAAGCCTTTGACGTAGAGAAGGTAGCGGATACCGCGCAGGAGTTCGACGTCGTCCGGCCGATAGTAACGCCGGCCCCCGCCGCGCTTCAGCGGCCGGATTTGCGCAAACCGCGATTCCCAGAACCGCAGGACGTGCTGCGGCAGGTCGAGTTCGTCGGCCACCTCGCTGATCGTGCGAAAGGCGTCGTCGCTCTTGTCGGACATGCCGGGATTTTCCGTCTGCTGTCGCCGCCCCGGGGCGCCGCTATTCGGCCGCCTTCAGCATTTCCATCTCGGGCTCCGGGCTGCGGCGCTGCGAATGGGCGTCGAGGATCCGATCCTTCAGGACGTTGGACGGCTTGAACACGGCCACGCGTCGCGGCGAGATCGGCACTTCCTCACCCGTCTTCGGGTTGCGGCCGACGCGCTCGTTCTTCTCGCGAACCAGGAAGGAACCGAAGGAAGAAATCTTGACGGATTCGCCGCTCGCGATCGTGCCGCAGATCTCCTCCAGCACCATCTCCACCAGCTGTGCCGATTCCGTCCGGGACAATCCGATCCTGCGAAACACCGCTTCGGCAAGATCAGCCCGTGTCAGCGTCTTGTCTCCCATCCGTGTCCCCTAATGCTGTGGAAGACCGCACCGCACTTGATCGGTGCGGAACCTCAGATATTTCCGCACTCTAGCGAAAACGTCATCTGAATCAAGGTTGATTCTACCAGCGGATCAGGCAGGCTCCCCAGGTAAATCCGCCGCCCATCGCTTCCAGGAGGACGAGGTCGCCACGCTTGATGCGCCCGTCGGAAACCGCCGCATCGAGCGCCAACGGAATCGACGCCGCGGAGGTGTTGCCGTGGCGGTCCACGGTGATCACCACCTTCTCCGGCGCAATGCCCAGCTTCTTGGCCGACGCGTCGATGATGCGGCGGTTTGCCTGATGCGGAACGAACCAGTCGATCTCGTCCGGACCAACATTCGCGGCTTCGAACGAAGCCTCGATGACGTCGGTAATCATTCCCACGGCATGCTTGAATACCTCGCGGCCCTGCATCCGCAGGTGACCGACGGTGCCGGTGGTCGAGGGTCCGCCATCGACATAGAGCTTTTCGCAGTGCGCGCCGTCGGAGCGCAGCCGCGAAACGATAATGCCGCGCCCGTCCTCGGTCTCCCCCCCGCTGTGCGCCTCGAGCACTACCGCGCCGGCGCCGTCGCCGAACAGAACGCAGGTCGTGCGGTCCTGCCAGTCGAGCAGCCGGGAGAAGGTCTCCGCGCCGATGACCAGAGCCCGCCGGGCCATGCCGGACTTCAGGTAGAGGTCGGCAGTCGTCAGCGCGTAGACGAAGCCGGAACAGACCGCCTGAACGTCGAAGGCGAAGCCGTGGGAGATTCCGAGCGCCGCCTGGACCTGCACGGCGGAGGCGGGAAACGTATTGTCCGGCGTCGCGGTGGCGAGGACGATCAGGTCGATGTCGGCCGGCTCCAGCCCGGCCGCGGAAAGCGCGCGGCGCGCCGCCTCCTCCGCGAGCGAGACCGTCGTCTCTCCGTCTCCGGCGATGTGGCGCGAGGCGATCCCCGTGCGCTGCCTGATCCATTCGTCGGAGGTCTCGACGATGCCCTCGAAGTCCTGGTTGCGCATGACGCGCTTGGGAAGCACCGACCCGGTTCCGACGACGACGGACCTCACTTTCTCATTCATGGAATACTGCTTTCGGAACTTTCGGTCGCTTCGCCGGTCACCCGGCCATGGAAGCTGGCGAGATCGGCGGCAATCTCCTCGCGCAGCCGGGTTCGCGCCATCGTGTGAGCCAAGTCGATCGCGGCGGCGATGCCCTCGGCGTCGGTGCCGCCATGGCTCTTGATGACGATGCCGTTGAGGCCGAGGAAGACGCCGCCATTCACCTTGCGCGGGTCCATCTTGTCCCGCAAGCGGTCGAAGGCGCTCTTGGCAAGAAAATAGCCGATCTTCGCCAGAAGGGTCCGCGTCATGGCAGCCCGAAGATATGCGGCGATCTGCCTGGCCGTGCCCTCCGCCGTCTTCAGCGCGATATTGCCGGTGAAGCCTTCCGTGACGACCACGTCGACCCTTCCCTGGCCCAGATCGTCGCCCTCGACAAAGCCGTGATAGTCGATCCGCGGTGGCGGCTGTTCCTTGAGGAAGCGGCCGGCCTCGCGGATCTCGTCCTGGCCCTTGACCTCCTCGACTCCGATGTTGAGCAGGCCGACGGTCGGCCGCTCCAGGCCGAACAACGCCCTGGCCATGGCGCCGCCCATCAGTGCGAACTCGATCAACTGCTGTGCGTCGGCTCCGATCGTCGCGCCGACATCGAGAACGATGCTCTCGCCCTTGAGGGTCGGCCAGATCGCCGCGATCGCCGGACGCTCGATATCGGCCATGGTCCTGAGACAGAACTTCGCCATGGCCATGAGTGCGCCGGTATTGCCGGCCGAGACGCAGACATCGGCCTCGCCGGTCTTGACTGCCTCGATCGCACGCCACATCGACGATTTGTGCCGGCCCTGCCGCAGCGCCTGCGAGGGCTTGTCGTCCATGCGGACGGAGATCTCGCAGTGATGGAAGACGGAGACCTTCTTCAGCTCCGGATATCGCTCCAGCACCGGGAGCGTCGCCTCCGAAACGCCGAAGATCACGTAACGGGTGTCCGGACGGCGCTCCAGCGCGATCGCCGCGCCTGCGAGGACCACCGCCGGACCATGATCGCCGCCCATCGCGTCCAGCGAAATCGTGATGCCGGATTGAGAATTCAAAGCACTCTCGCTTTCCTTCGCCGCATCACTCTAGCGGGACGAATTCGACATTCCGGTCCCGGTGGGTACGGGAAGCCGCTCAAACGTCAACTTCAAATTCTCCAGCAGGTTCATCGGCGCGCGGTCGAACACAAGGATCCGACGCCTGCCGGTCTTCATGAAGATGGGATGGGGTCTCGATATCGGACCATCGGATCGCGGCCGGAAAATACCCGTTTGCGCGAGAACGGCAACCGGCCAAGTGAGCATCAGTCCTCGTCCGGTGACGGTTTCGGCGAAAGCTTGGCCAGAACCTCGAAGGGTGAGGGTTCCTTCTCCTGCGGAGCAGGATCGGTATCGACCGCACCAAATCGTTCACCGGCCTTGCGCGGGTAAGGATCGAGCGCCAGGGCCACGGCTTCCGCGACATAGGCGCCGAGGTCGAGCCGGTCCCCGGAAAACAGCTCCGGCGGATCCTCGCCTTCCGGATCGATGTGGAGCTCCTGCTCTTCCGGCGCGGCGATCCGCGCGAGCTTCGATCCTTCCGGAACGAACGTCTGAGCAAACGGCTCGTCGATCCGCTGAGCGACCGGTTCGAGGCTGACGACGCTTTTCTGAAGAATTCCCGCGCCTATGCGGCCGCCGATTCGCACACCGTCTCCCCGCCAGGGAAAGGCCCTGAGATCGACCGTCAGCTCCGTCACTTCGAGAACGCCGAGTTGCCGCGCCAGCCACTCGCGCTCGCGCTCGCCGGCAGCGAACTCGATCGGGAATCCGGCCCGGGGCAATCGGACGGTGGAAATCTCCAGGCGAAGGGCGCTGATCGGCATCTGTGTCATGAGGCAATCTCCGCCTCGAGGCGGCCTTGTAGAATGGCGTCGGCTGGAATAGCGCGGAAGCGCTCTTCCACCGCCCTCATGTAGGTCGCGAGCCGGCGCGATTCATCCTCGCCGCCGGGAGCTTCGATCGCGCGCCCCCGCAACGCCTCGGCGAGCGCTGCCTCGGGCGCGGCGCCATCCCCCAAGGCCGCGTCGTAGGCGGCGACCCGCTCGTAGAAGACGCCCGTCAATCCGCGCATGCGCTTCGGCACCGACTGATCGCCGATCCCGATCTCGCGGATACTGTCTTCGACGTCGGAGATGAACCGGTCCACGATGTCTTGTGCCAGCGGCGCGAGTGCCGGATCGATCCGGCAGCGCCTCAGGAACAGATGGACGTGGATCGACAGGGCCTCGAAGCGGCCGGAAAACGTATCCGCGATACCCAAATCGCCATAAAGGTCCGGCCGCCTCGTCAACGTGACGAGCGTTTCGTAGAGGCGGGCGACGATCACGCGGTTGCGGCGGCGGGTGCGCCAGCTCTCAAGCATTCCAAAGCCCGGGTCAGTGGCGGATTGTGCGGGCCGTGCCACAGGCCGGACGCGATTGCAACGGCGCAAAAGGTGGATTACCAAAGCGCCGGCGGCGCTCGACCGCCTGAGCGGCCGCCATTCTCGGTGCCGCGCCATGAATTGGGCACAGGTTCGCGACAGAACGGTTGCGGACGAAACCTGTCCGGGGGAACAGCCAGCGTGATGCACAGTATGATCAGGGCGCGGTCGATCGTGTTCGGAGCAGCCATGGCGGGACTCGTGATCCTGCCCGCCTGCTCCACCAGCCAGGTCCTCAACCAGGGCTATGTCGTCGACGAGAAGTCGCTCGAGCTCGTTCCGGTGGGATCGAGCCGGGATCAGGTTCTGCTGGCGCTGGGCTCGCCTTCGACGACCGCGACCTTCGACAATGAGGTGTTCTACTACATCTCGCAGAAGCGGGTTCGGCCGGTCGCCTTCATGGAGCCGCATCTCGTCGACCAGCGCGTGCTAGCGATCTATTTCGACAAGGACGGAAAGGTCGCCCGGATCGCCAATTACGGCATGCAGGACGGCCGGCTCTTCGACTTCATCTCGCGGACAACGCCGACCGGCGGCAAGGATGCCTCCTTCCTCGGCCAGGTGCTGAGCGACACCGTCTCCGCCGCACCGGGTCCGCGCCTCTAAGGCAGGATGGATTCGAGCGGGATCGACATTCCGCTCTCCGTCTCCGCTGAAACAGGATGTCTTCGTGGGACCGGTTCCCACGCCTGTACATCATGATCCGACGGAACCGATACCCGTCATCGTCGGCCGGAGATCCGGCCGGCAGAGGATAGAAGAAGGCCCCGCGAGCGCCAGCTCGCGGGGCCTTTCCGTTGGTTGCGATGGCGCCGCCCGTGGCGGCGCCGGACTCACTGGTGGGCAAGGACCGCGAGCAGCAGCAGCGCCACGATATTGGTGATCTTGATCGCCGGATTGACGGCTGGTCCGGCCGTATCCTTATAGGGATCGCCGACGGTGTCGCCCGTCACCGACGCCTTGTGCGCTTCCGACCCCTTCATGTGGCGGACGCCCGCCGCATCGACGAAGCCGTCCTCGAAGCTCTTCTTGGCATTGTCCCAGGCGCCGCCGCCGGAGGTCATCGAGATGGCGACGAAGATACCGGTGACGATGACGCCGAGGAGCATTGCGCCGACCGCCGAGAAGGCCTGGCTCTTGTCAGAGATCGCATAGACCGAGAAATAGACGACGATCGGCGCCAGCACCGGCAGCAGCGAAGGAATGATCATCTCCTTGATCGCCGCCTTGGTCAGGAGATCGACTGCCCGCGCATAGTCCGGCCGCTCGGTGCCGGCCATGATGCCCGGCTTCTCGCGGAACTGGCGGCGCACTTCCTCGACCACCGAACTCGCCGCCCGGCCGACCGCGGTCATCGCGATGCCGCCGAACAGGAACGGGATCAGGCCGCCGAGGAGCAGGCCGACGACGACATAGGGGTTGGTCAGCGCGAAATCCGGCTGGACGCCCCTGAAGTAGGTGTAGCCGTTGCCGGCATCCGCCTGCTTCACGAAGTACTGGAGGTCGTAATTGTAGGCCGCGAACAGGACCAGGGCGCCGAGACCGGCCGAGCCGATCGCATAGCCCTTGGTCACCGCCTTGGTGGTGTTGCCGACGGCATCGAGCGCGTCCGTCGAGCGACGGACATCGGCGGGAAGCCCCGCCATCTCGGCGATGCCGCCGGCATTGTCGGTGACCGGTCCGAAGGCGTCGAGCGCAACAATCATGCCGGCGACGCCCAGCATGGCGGTCACGGCGATGCCGGTCCCGTAGAGGCCGGCGAGCTGGAAGGTCGAGATGATGCCGGCGACGATCACGATCGTCGGCAGTGCCGTCGCCTCCAGCGAGACGGCGAGGCCCTGGATGACATTGGTGCCGTGGCCGGAGACCGAAGCCTCCGAGATCGAACGCACCGGACGCGACCCGATGCCGGTGTAGTATTCGGTGATCCAGACGATCAGCCCCGTCACCGCCAGACCGATGATGCCACATATGAACAGGTTGAGGCCGTTGATCGTGATCCCGGCGGTCGATTGGCCAATGTCGCCGAAGCCGATGGTCGCCCAGGTGGCGGCGGCGAGCCCGCCGATCGACAGAAGCGTCGTCACCCACAGGCCCTTGTAGAGCGCGCCCATGATCGACCCGTTGGCGCCGAGGCGTACGAAGAAGGTCCCGATGATCGAGGTTACGATGCAAGCGCCGCAGATCGCCAGCGGGTAGACCATGACGCTCTCGACGACACTCGAACCGGCGAAGAAGATCGCGCCGAGCACCATGGTGGCGACGACGGTAACCGCATAGGTCTCGAAGAGGTCGGCCGCCATGCCGGCGCAGTCGCCGACATTGTCGCCGACATTATCGGCGATGGTCGCAGGATTGCGCGGATCGTCCTCCGGAATGCCGGCCTCGACCTTGCCGACGAGATCGCCGCCGACATCGGCGCCCTTGGTGAAGATGCCGCCGCCCAACCGGGCGAAGATCGAGATCAGGGATGCGCCGAAGCCGAGCGAGACCAGCGCGTCGATGACCGTCCGGTCGACGGCGGCAAAGCCCAGCTGGGTCGTGAGAACGTAGAAATAGACGGTGACACCGAGCAGCGCGAGGCCGGCGACCAGGAGCCCGGTGATCGCACCGGACTTGAAGGCGACGGAAAGGCCGAGGCCGAGCGAACGCGCCGAGGCCTGGGCGGTGCGGACATTGGCCCGGACCGAGACGTTCATCCCGATGAAGCCGGCCAGACCGGACAATATCGCGCCGATCGCGAAGCCGATGGCGGCATAGAGCGACAGGAGGAACCAGTCGAGCGCGAAGACGACGATACCGACGATGGCGATGGTCGTGTACTGGCGCGCCAGATAGGCCTGCGCCCCCTCGCGGATCGCTTCGGCGATTTCGCGCATGCGCGGCGTGCCCTGATCGGCCGCCATCACGGATTTCGTCGCCCATCCGGCATAGGCGATCGCGAGCAGCCCGCACAGGGCCACAACTAGTAGAATAGTCGGCATGCCGTTCCCTCACTCCCCGCCGGCGCGATTGCCCGACGCCTTCCCATTATCGTTCAGGCCCGAACGGACCCCGCCCGTTGCCGGGCTGGGCGAGGTTATATGAGGGCAGTATGCCGTCAAGCGCCGCGACGAAGAGAGGCGTCAGGCCGCGGCCCGGCTCCGCCTCTCGGCGAAGGACTGCACCGCCAGAGCCAGGAGGCAGAGCCCCGCCACGGGAAAGACCAGCGTGTTCATCGTGTCCCAGCCGGCGGTGACGAGCGTGTGGCCCGACAGGAGCGAGGCGGAGGCGACGGTCGAGAACAGGACGAGGTCGTGCAGCCCTTGCGTCTTGTTCTTCTCCGACGGCCGATGGGTCTCCGCTACCATCGCTGTCGCGCCGATGAAGCCGAAATTCCAGCCGAGGCCGAGCAGCACGAGGCCGAGCCAGAAGTTCCAGACGGCCGTGCCGGACAGGAAGATCGCGGCGGCGGCGGCCAGGAGTAGAAGGCCGCAGGCAATGACCGGCACCTTGCCGACGCGAGCGATGATCCGGCCGGTGAAGAAGCTCGGTCCGAACATGGCGAGGACATGCCACTGGATGCCGACGAAGCCGACATCCTGAGGCAGGCCGCAGGCGACGATCGCCAGCGGCGCCCCGGTCATGACGAAGGTCATCAGCCCGTAGCTGCCTGCGCCGCAGACGAGGGCGGCGAGGAAGCGCGGCTGGCGGACGATCTCCGCCAGCGGCCGCGCCGGAGCCGCCTCGTCGGCAACGGCCTCGCTCGGGCCTTCATGCATGCGCAGGAAGCCGATGACGGCGGCACCGATCAGGCCGAGCGCTGCCATGCCGAGGTAGGCGCCGGCGAAATGCACCGGCAGGAACAGATCGTCCGTCAGGAGCACGGTCTGCGGTCCCACCACGGCAGCGACCATGCCCCCCGCAAGCACGATGCCGATCGCCCGCGGCTGATAAGCTTGCGGCGCGTTATCGACTGCGGCGAACCGATATTGCTGGGTGAAGGCATTGCCGACGCCGACGAGACACAGCGCGAGAGCAAAGAACAAGAAGCTCGACGCAAACAGCGCTCCGGCCGCAAACAAGCCCCCAACGGAAACGACCAGCGCGCCGGCCGACAAGCCGAGGCGGCGACCGACGACGCGCATCAGGGCGGCGGCGGGAAAGGCGCCCAGCGCCACGCCGAGCGTAAAGCCGGTGACAGGAAGGGTCGCCAGCGACTTGTCGCCGATGAGCAGCCAGCTTCCGGCGAGGCCGCCGGTCGCCATGGTGATCGGCCCGGCCGAGCCGACGATGGCTTGCGCGGCGGCGAGCACGAACGCGTTGCGCCGGGCGGTGGCAAGTTGAAGACCCGCCTGCCCGGGCGCTGCCGCGAGAGTCACTTCTTGGTCTCGCCGTCGGCCCGCTGGCTGCGGGCGATGCGGTCGAGGACGGCATTGACCAGCCGCGGCTCGTCCTCGACGTAGAAGGCTTTCGCGACGTCGATATACTCCGTGACGATCACCGCGATCGGCACGTCGCGACGCTGCAGGAGTTCGAACACCCCTGCCCTCAGGATCGCCCTCAGCGTCGTATCGAGACGCGACAGCGGCCAGTCTGTGGGCAGCGCGCCGTGAATCAGCGGGTCGATCGTCTTCTGCTGGCGCACGACGCCGGACACGATATCGCGGAACCAGGCGGGATCGGCGTCGCGATAGGTGTCGCCGTCGATCTCCCGACCGAGACGGAAGGCCTCGTATTCGGCCACCGTCTCCAGAAGCGAAGCGCCGCCCACATCCATCTGATAAAGCGCCTGCACGGCGGCGAGGCGCGCCGCGCCCCGCTTGTTCGCCGGTTTCACCTCGCGCTGTTTCGGACCGGTGTTCGACATGGTCAGGCTCCGAGCCGGTCCCGAAGCGCGACCATGGTGAGCGCCGTGCGCGCCGCTTCGCCGCCCTTGTCCTTGCGGGCGGGATCTGCCCGCTCGAGCGCCTGGCTCTCCGTCTCGCAGGTGAGGATGCCGTTGCCGAGCGCGAGGTTCTCGTCGACCGACAGCGACATCAGCGCGCGAGCGGATTCGTTCGAGACGACCTCGAAATGATAGGTCTCGCCGCGGATGACGCAGCCGAGCGCGACATAGCCGTCATAGTCGGTTTCGCCCTCGTCGGCCCCGGTCAGCGCGAAGCTGATCGCCGCCGGAATTTCTAGCGCTCCCGGCACGGTGACGACGTCATAGCTGGCGCCGGCGGATTCCAGCGCCGCCTTCGCGCCAGCAAGCAGATGGTCGGCGATATGCCCGTAGAACCGGGCCTCGACGATGAGGAGATGCGGCTTGGAAGCCATGTTGTTCTTGTCCCTTTGACGGTCGGTGGCCCGATCGAGCCCGTGAAGATCCCGGCCTGCGCGGCGCGAGCGGACGAAGCCGACTCGGCGCAGAGCCACCTCCCGCATATCGGTATGGCGGCCTCTGACGGCTAGGCGGAGTTTGCGCTGAACAGGCGCTCGGCATAGCGCGCAATCTGGTCCACCTCAAGGTTGACGCGGTCGACGACCCGTCTTTCGTTCCAGGTGGTGACGTCGAGCGAATGGCGGATCAAGAGGACGTCGAAGACGTCGTCCTCGACGGAATTGACCGTCAGCGACGTGCCGTCGAGGCAGACCGAGCCCTTCTTGGCGACGAAACGCTTCAACTCCGCCGGCGCCCGCAGGCGAAAGCGCACCGCCTCGCCTTCCGGTTCCACGCCGATGATCTCCGCGAGGCCGTCGACATGGCCGGAGACGAGATGGCCGCCGATCTCGTCGCCGATCTTCAGCGAGCGCTCGAGATTGATGCGCGTGCCCTCGCCCCAGCCATGCGCCGTCGTCAGCCGCAGCGCCTCCTCCCACGCCTCGACCTCGAACCAGCGTTCGTTCGCTCCCTCGCCCGGCAGCTCGGTCACCGTCAGGCAGACGCCGGAACAGGCGATCGAGGCGCCGATGGCGATGGTCGCCGGATCGTAGTCCGTCGCGATGCGGAAGCGCTTTCCTGCTTCCCGCTCGCGCACCGACAGAACCCGGCCGACATCCGTCACGATCCCGGTAAACATCCGTTCATCTCCGTTCGAACTCGCTCCAGCGGTCGTCGGCGAACCGATACTCCCGCCGCAGCCGGAAGCGCTCTCTCGCCGCCGCGACATCTATCGGAGCTGCGACGCCCTCTGCACCGATCTCCACCTGTCCCTCGACGAGGATCAGCCGGTCGACGAGATCGGCTTCGAGGAAGCTCGCTCCGGTCTCGGCGCCGCCCTCGACGAGAATGCTGGCCGTGCCGGTCGCCGCGAGATCCTCCATCAGCTCCGGCAATGCAATCCGCCCCGTCTCCGGATCGGCCTCGCAGGAGACGAAGGCGACGCCTGCCTCCGCCAGCGCCGCGCGGCGCACCGGATCGGCATCGACGAAAGTGGCGACCAGCGTCGGCACCGTCTTGGCGGTGCGCGCCACCGTCATCTCCGGCGCGAGCCTCAGACGGGGATCGAGGATGATCCGGCTCGGGGATCGCTCCGCGAGCCCGGGCAGCCGGCAGTCGAGCCGGGGGTCGTCCTCGAGCGCCGTGCCCGAACCGATCAGGATGGCATCGTGCCGCGCGCGCTCGAGATGGGTCTGAGCATCGGCGACAGAACCGGTGATCTTGACCTGGCCGCCCCCTCTGATTCCAATCTTTCCGTCGGCCGAAAGCGCCATCTTCAGAGTAACTTCTGGGCGGGACTTGAGGTGACGCGAGAGGTAGCCGGAGATCATGTCCGCCGCTTCGGGCACCATCACCCGCGGGGTCACGGAAAGGCCGCCCGCCATCAGGATGCGGTGCCCCTTGCCGTCGACTCTGGGGTCCGGATCGGCGGCGGCGGAGACGACGCGAGCGATGCCGGCGGCAACCAGCGCCTCGGCGCAGGGCGGCGTGCGGCCATGATGGGCGCAGGGCTCGAGCGTGACATAGGCCGTCGCGCCGCCCGCCCGTTCGCCCGCTTCCGCCAGCGCCTGGGTTTCGGCATGCGGGCGGCCGCCAAGCGCGGTCACCCCGCGGCCGACGATGATCGGGCCGGCGCCCTCGTCGGCGACGATCAACGTGGCGACGGAAGGGTTGGTCCCGGTCAGGCCGACATGGCGCATGGCATAGCGGATCGCCGCGGCCATGAAGCGGTGGTCTCCGGGACGAACTGGCGCGAAGGCACCGGCGCCCGCATCCTCACGGAGTGTCATCGGCTCGCTCCGCGGTCGTCGAAGGCGGTTCTGCCGGCGGCATGACGGTAGCCGTCCCGCCGGCCCGCGCGAGTTCGCCGATGACCGACTGGAAATCGCTCGCCTCGGCAAAATCGCGATAGACAGAGGCGAAGCGCACATAGGCGACGTCGTCGAGCCCCTTCAGCGCCTCCATCACCATCTCGCCGATGGTGCGCGACGGGATCTCGGCTTCACCCGATTGCTCGAGACGGCGCACGATGCCCGAAATCAGCCGCTCGACGCGGCCGGCCTCGACCGGGCGCTTGCGCAGCGCGACCTCGATCGAGCGCGCCAGCTTGTCGCGGTCAAAGGGCACCTTCTTGCCGGACTTCTTCAGGACGTGGAGTTCGCGCAGTTGAACCCGCTCGAAGGTGGTGAAGCGGCCGCTGCAGTCCGGGCAGATGCGCCGGCGGCGGATCGCGGCGCCGTCCTCGGCCGGGCGCGAATCCTTCACCTGGCTGTCCTGCGAGCCGCAATAGGGACAGCGCATCGTTCCCCTCTCCTGCCTCTGCAAACGAAAAGGCCGCGTCGCTGCGGCCTCTTCCAGATAGTTACAAGCCGATCAGGCGAAAAGCGGAAAGTCCGCCTACATCGCCTGGTAGATCGGAAAACGGTCGGTGAGCGCCATGACCTTCGCCTTCACCGCCGCCTCGATCTCGGCATTGCCGTCCTCGGAATTCGACTTCCGCAGCCCGTCGAGTACCTCGATGATCAGGCTGCCGACTTCGCGGAACTCCTGGATGCCGAAGCCCCGGCTCGTCGCGGCCGGGGTTCCCAGACGCACGCCGGAGGTGATCGTCGGCTTCTGCGGGTCGTTCGGCACGCCGTTCTTGTTGCAGGTGATGTTGGCGCGGCCGAGCGCCTGCTCCGACGCCTTGCCGGTGAGGTTCATGGGCCGGAGGTCGACCAGCATCAGATGCGTGTCCGTGCCCCCCGAGACGATGTCGAGCCCGCCCTCGCGCAGGGTCTCGGCCAGCGCCCGGGCGTTCTCGACAACGGCGCCGATATAGGAGCGGTAGGCCGGGGTCAGCGCCTCGCCGAAGGCCACGGCCTTGCCGGCGATGACATGCATCAGCGGGCCGCCCTGAAGGCCGGGGAACACCGCCGAATTGATCTTCTTGGCGATGCCCTCGTCATTGGTCAGGATGAGACCGCCGCGCGGACCGCGCAGCGTCTTGTGCGTTGTCGAGGTCGCGACATGGGCGTGCGGGAACGGGCTCGGATGATGGCCAGCCGCGACGAGGCCGGCGAAATGCGCCATGTCGACCCAGAAGATCGCGCCGACCTTGTCGGCGATCTCGCGGAACCTCGCAAAGTCGATCCGGCGCGAATAGGCCGAGCCGCCGGCGACGATCACCTGCGGCTTGTGCTCGAGCGCCAGCGCCTCGACCTGATCGTAGTCGATCAGGCCGGTCGACAGGTCGAGCCCGTACTGGACCGCATTGAACCACTTGCCGGACAGATTCGGCTTGGCGCCGTGCGTCAAATGGCCGCCGGCATCCAGACTCATGCCGAGCAGCGTATCGCCCGGCTTCGACAGCGCCAGAAGCACCGCCTGGTTGGCCTGGCTTCCGGAGTTCGGCTGGACATTGGCGAACTCGCAGCCGAACAGCTTCTTCACCCGATCGATCGCGAGCGTCTCGACGACGTCGACGAACTCGCAGCCGCCGTAATAGCGCCGGCCGGGATAGCCCTCGGCATATTTGTTCGTCAGCACCGAGCCCTGCGCCTCGAGAACGGCGCGCGATACGATGTTTTCCGACGCGATCAGTTCGATCTCGTGGCGCTGGCGCTCCAGCTCCTTGCCGGTTGCGTCGAACACTTCGGGGTCGCGCTCGGCGAGGGTGGCGGTGAAGAAATCGGCAAAGCGCGACGACGGATCGCTACGGCTGACCTGGCTCATTCTGGCACTCCTTCAGGGGATCGATCGGCGGCCCACGGCGAAAGCCTGCGCGCTTTACCACAGCCGCCAGGGGATCACCAACCGGACTGCGACATGCCATGTCGTCGCTGGCGCAGGAAAGGAAGGAAGCGGGAAGCTGGCCGGTCACGCCGTCCCTGCCCCGCCAAGCAAGGACCACCCGTGGCCCCTGCCGGAATCGAAACGCGCGGAAGAGACCTCCCGCGCGTTCGCATCAGGTTCGAGATTGGCGGCGATCAGTAGCCGTCGTCGCCCCGCACATACGGGTTCTGCTGGTTCGCCGCGTAGGCGGTGGTCGTCAGATCGCCCATCGCCAGCTGCTCGGCGCCGTCGCGGTGATAGATGTCGTCGCGGAACTGCGGGACCGTCGGGTCAGTCGCCCAAGCGGAGATGTAGGTGAAATAGACCGGCACCGGGCTCGCCAGGTCGACATCCTGACGATCGCGGGCCGCGATCACCTGCTCGATGCGCTGGCGATCCCAGCCCGGCGTGTCGCGGGCCAGCCAAACGATAAGGTCGCGCACGTTCTGCACGCGCACGCAGCCGGAGGATTCGAACCGCATCAGCTCTGAGAACAGGCTCTGCTGCGGCGTGTCGTGCATGTAGACGGCATAAGGGTTGGGGAAGTTGATCTTCACCGAAGCCATCGCGTTGTTCTTGCCCGGATCCTGGCGGAACAGGTACTTTTCGGCCTCGCTGCTGTGCCAGTCGATCGACTGCGGCGGGATCTCGTTGCCCTTTCCGTCGTAGATATGGATGTCGCTGCGCTCCAGATAGGTCGGGTCCTTCTGCATCAGCGGAATGATGTCCTTGCGCACGATCGAGGCCGGCGCGTGCCAGTACGGATTGAGGTTGAGATTGGTGATCTTCGATTCGAGGATCGGGGTCTGGCGGTCGATCTTGCCGACAATGGCGACATGGCGCTGGACCACGACGCCGTTCTCGACGGCCTCGATCGAAGCGGCCGGAATATTGACCATCACGAAGCGCTGCCCGAGGTCCTTGACGACCATCTCGTTCAGCCGCTGGATGTTGGTCATGAGCTGGTTGAGACGCAGCTCCACCGGCACGTTCATCGCCTTGTAGGTCTCGGTGGAGACGACGCCGTCGGCCGGCAGCCCGTGCCGGGCCTGGAAGCGCTTCACTGCACCTTGGACATAGGTATCGAAGGCGGTCGACAGGCCGGCATTCGAGGCAAGATCACCGGCGATCGCCAAGCGCTGGCGAAGGACCGGGACGGCGCCGTTGTCGATGCCGATCCGGAGCGGCCCAACCTCTGGCACCATCGGCCAGCCGCCACCAGCCGCGATCTGCTGGTAGGAATAGGCCGCGCTCTGCGTCGCCTGCAGCGTCGCGGAGGAAAAGATCGGCGTGTTGGAAAGGACCTGGCGCGGGCTGGAGCCGCGCGTATCGAACTGATCGTCCCAGTTGCCGCGGGTCGGGGCATTCAGAAGATCGCTCAGCGCATCCTGCGCGAAGGCGACTCCGGGCAGAAGACTCGCTCCGGCGGCGGCGGTCCCCAGAAGAAATCCGCGGCGCGTGGAAATCCTGTCGGAGAACCGTTTGGTTGACGTCATCATAAGCCCCCTTGATCGACCCGGCCGCGGCATCGGCGCGACTTTAAGCGTTCGGTCTTAACGGAAGCTTCACCCTCTCCAGCGCCCTCGCGGGCCGGACTCGCCTTCCGTCATCAACGGGTTAGGCATTCCAATATGGCCAAAGCGTGAAGCCGGCGGCCAACATCGGCGGGAACGGCCGCGACTTCGCGAACCGGGAGATCACGGGAAACCTTGCCCGGGGTTCGATGCGCAGCACCCCGCTCCCGGTGTCCGGGTGCGGGGTGATCACGCAGACTTGAGTCCGTCCCAGGAGCTTAGAGCCGGTAGAGGATCTGGTCGTTCCAGAACCGGTCGAGACGCTGCAGGGCTTTGTTCATCTTCTGGAATTCCTGCTCGTCGAGCCCGCCGACCTTGTCGATCGAACCGATGTGACGGTCGTAGAGTTCGCCGACGATCTGCGCCACCTCGAGGCCCGCCTTGGTCAGCGAGACCCGGACCGCGCGCCGGTCGACGCGCGACTTCTGGTGATCGATGAAGCCGAGATCCACGAGCTTCTTCAGATTGTAGGAGACGTTGGAGCCGAGATAGAAGCCCCGGGTCCGCAGCTCGCCGGCGGTCAGAACCGAATCACCGATGTTGAAGAGCAGCAGCGCCTGGACGGCGTTGATGTCGGTGCGCCCCGCCCGGTCGAACTCGTCCTTGATCACGTCGAGCAGCCGCCGGTGCAGGCGCTCCACCAGCTGCAACGTCTCGAGGTAAAGCGACTTCAGCTCGTTCTTTGCTTCGACCGGGGCCGTATTCAGGTTCTTCGTCTGGGCGACCATAGTATTGCTCCGCTGTTGAGGTGATGGATTTTCTTTTCGCTTCCATCTTGGAGACCAATCTACGCGGCGCACCTAAAATTCGACTTAAACCGCAGACTTAATACGAGATTACACGATTAGAGACGATCCTCTTGCTTAACGATTTCCAGCACGTCCCTCAGTAGCCGCGGGAGGCGCGGTTCTCCCGCCAGGCGATCACCCTCAGCACCCCGAGCATCATCAGGCCCCAGGCGTGGAAGGCGAGCCAGTAGACTTCCTGGCCGAACAGCTCGGGAAAGCCGAGATGCATGACGCCTTCGGCGAGCGCGATGAGGACCCAGACCACCGCCCCCCAACCGGCCGTCATCCAGAGCCCGATGCCGGCGATCGGATAGAGCACGGCCAGCGCCGGCGCCGCCATCTTCCACCAGATCGGCATGAGATCGAAACGTCCGAGCGGACCCGGCTCGATGCCGACCAGTTTCGCCCAATAGCCGATGCCGGCGAAGAAGAGGATGACCGCCGAGAGTCGGTAGAGCCATATCGTCAGCCGGCGATTGAGACTCGCCGCCTTGTCTCGCGGAGACAGTTCGATGGTCATGATCGTCATCTCTCCAGAGCACGCTGCGGACCCGCCTCATCATCGGCGACCGTGGCGGCTATTTGGCGCGCGAACCTGTTCCCGAGCGCTCCTGCGCAAACCGCCACGGCGCTGGCGCAAAGCTCGCGATGCCAGTCCCGTCATCAAAGAACATGCCTGCCCGACGCGGCAAGGCGGGGAACTGCCGGGCCTGCTCCGATTCACGCCCTCGGCCTTTCCGCGCGAAGCCGACGCTTTCGCCTTGCGGCACAGAGGACCGGGTTCGTCCGGCCATCTCCGAAATCTTGCGGTAACCGGTCGGAAGGCCTACCGAAGCGGGAGCGGGCGCGTCAACGCCCGTCCACCGCTTGCCCGCTTCCCGGACGAGGGCCGGGCGTCGGCGCCGGAGGACAACCATCGTGACGGTGAAAGACATGACTTCATTCGCCCCTTCCCATGAAGCGATCACCGAGCGGATCGACAGCGCGACCGGCGGGCTGCGCATGCGACGCCTGCGGCAGGCGGACTGGACGAGGCGGCTCGTGCGCGAAACGGCGGTCTCGGTCAACGATTTGATCTGGCCGATCTTCGTGCGCGACGGCGAAGGCGAACCGCAGCCGGTCGCCTCGATGCCCGGCGTCTCGCGGCTGTCGGTCGCCGGCTGCGTCGAGGCGGCCAAGCGCGCCCGTGACCTCGGCATTCCAGTCCTTGCGCTGTTTCCCTACACCGATCCGGGCAAGCGCGACGAGACCGGTTCGGAAGCGCTCAACGAAGCCAATCTCGTCTGCCGGGCCTCGCGCGCGATCAAGACGGCGGTGCCGGAGGTCGGCATTCTCTGCGACGTCGCGCTCGACCCCTATACCAGCCACGGCCATGACGGCGTCATGAAGGGCGAGACGATCCTCAACGATGAATCGGTCGAACTTCTCTGCCGGCAGGCGGTCGTCCAGGCCGATGCCGGCTGCGACATCATCGGCCCGTCGGACATGATGGACGGCCGCGTCGCCTGCATCCGTGCCGCGCTCGACGAAGCCGGCCATCGCGACACGATGATCATGGCCTACAGCGCCAAATACGCCTCCGCCTTCTATGGCCCGTTCCGCGACGCGGTCGGCTCCGGCGGCATGCTGAAGGGCGACAAGCGGACCTATCAGATGGACTATGGCAACACCGACGAAGCCACGCGCGAAGCCGCGCAGGACATCGCCGAAGGCGCCGACATGATCATGGTCAAGCCGGGCCTGCCCTATCTCGACGTGCTGGCGCGGCTCGCGCGCGAATTCGGCGTACCGACCTTCGCCTACCAGACTTCGGGCGAATACTCTATGATCATGGCGTCGGCCGAACGCGGCTGGCTCGACGCGCCGAAGGCGATGATGGAGACGCTCGCCGCCTACAAGCGGGCGGGCGCAGCCGGCGTCCTCAGCTACTTCTCGCCCCACGTAGCAGAAGCATTGCGCACCGTCCCGCGCTGAAGTCCGCCCGGCTGCAGCGGGTGCAAGAGCCAGGCTGCTACCGGCTGAGGGCCCGCAGTATTGCACCGGCAATCGAACATACCCATCTCGAACGCAACAGAGACACTTCGAGAAGGAACCGCCGTGACCGACTTCACCGCTCCGCGCACCAGGGAATACGATCCGCGATCGCTCGATCAGCCGCGGCTCTATTCAGGCGTCCGCACGCGGCGGATGGTCTCCTTCCTGATCGACTACACGATCGTGCTGCTGCTGATGATCCCGGCGGCGATCGTCGTGTTCTTCCTCGGCATCCTGTCCTTCGGGCTGGGTTGGAGCCTCTATGCCATTCTCTTCCCGGTGGTCGCGATCCCCTATGTCGGCTTCACCATGGGCGGGTCTCACCAGGCGACACCTGGAATGCGGTTTGCCAATGTCCGCGTGGCGCGGCTCGATGGCGAACGCGTCGATCCGGCGATCGCGGTCCTGCATGGGGTGATCTTCTGGGCGGCGAACGCGGTGCTGACGCCGTTCGTCCTGCTCGTCGCCCTGTTCACCCCTCGCAAGCAGCTCCTGCAGGATCTCCTGCTCGGAACGGTGGTCGTGCGCAACGATCGCTGATTCTCGATCGAGGCAGCCAGACCTTTGACGGCCGGCTCCGCGGCGACGCGGAGCCGGCCGTTTTGCGTCCAGAGGCATCCACCGCTCGCGGATTTCGGCGCTCGCCCTCGGCGTTGAACGGTGCGGCAGGGGCGAGATGCCGCAAACGGCTTGCCACGAAACGGTGTGGCGGGGATAAGGTCGCGCGGGAAACAAGACGCGGCGGTACATGGATTCGCTCCACATCTGGCTCACCTATGCTCTCATTCTGGCGAGCGTGGTGGGCTATGCGATCGAGCGCTGGCCGATCGAGGCAGTGGCGGCGGCTTCGCTCAGCGCCTTTCTGCTCCTGTTCTCGGCCCTGCCCTTCCGCGACGCGGCCGGCGCTCCTGTCACGAGCGGCGACCTTCTGTCCGGCTTTGCAAACCCCGCGCTCATCACCGTCCTCTCGCTGCTGATCGTCGGACAGGGCCTGTTCGCGACCGACGCGATGTCGCGGCCGACGCAATGGCTGGCGCGGGTCGGCGGCTCGGCAGGAACCGGCGCGATCGCGCTGATCCTGGTCAGTGCCGCCCTGCTCTCCGCCTTCCTCAACAATACGCCGGTGGTGGTGATCTTCATCCCGATCCTGACCATGATGGCGACCCAGCGCGGCATCCACCCGGCGCATGTCTTCATGCCGCTGTCCTTCCTGTCGATCCTCGGCGGCCTCACGACGATGATCGGCTCCTCCACCAACCTCCTCGTCGCAGGCGTCGCGGCCCGCTCGAACATCCATCTCGGCTTCTTCGACATCACCATCCCGGGCCTCGCCATCGCGGTGGTCGGAGCGATCTACGTCATCCGGGTCATGCCGCGGATCCTGACGCCGCGGGAGGGATCCGACGGCCGGTTCGTCGATTCCGGCGGCAAGCAGTTCCTCGGCGAGATCGACATCGTCGAGGGGCACGCCTATCTCGGCTTGAAGGCGCGCGCCGGCCTCTTTCCCGGCCTTGGCGACCTGACGCCGCGGATGATCATCCGCGACAACCAGACAATCCTGCCGCCCTTCGACGACATCGCGCTGTCGGAAGGCGATCGGCTGATCGTCACGGCGACGCGCCGGGCCTTCTCCAAGGCGCTCTCTTCCGGGAACCTCAAGATCAAGACGCTCGACCCGTCGGGCGATGAGAGCGGCAAGAAGGCGAACAAGATCGGGCCGGACATGGTAATGGCCGAAGCCGTGGTCGCTCCAGGCTCGCGCTATGCCGGCCGAACCATGCAGTATTCCGGCCTCAGAACGCAGTTCGGCATCACCCTGTTCGGCCTGCAGCGCAAGAGCCGGATGGCGCGCGCGGCGCTGTCCGAGATAAGGCTCGAGCCGGGCGACACGCTGCTTTTGTGCGGACGCGAGCCGGCGATCGCGGCGCTCCGAGGCAATCACGACCTTCTCCTGCTCGAATATTCGGCGCAAGCCATCCCGCAAAGCGCCAAGGCGAAGATCGCCGCCGGCATCTTCCTCGCGATCGTCCTCTTCTCGGCCGCGGGGATCCTGCCGATCGAGGTGCTGGCGATGACGGGCGCGGTCCTGATGGTCGCGACCGGCTGCCTGACGCTCGGCGAGGCCGCGCGCTCGGTCGACCGATCCATCTTCATGCTGATCGGCGCCTCGATTGCGGCAGCGACGGCGCTGGAGCGCACCGGTGGCGCCGCGCTGATCGCCGACGCAACGGTGGATGCGCTCTCCGGCCTTCCACCGGCCGTCCTCCTGTCCGGCTTCTTCCTCGTCATCGCCGTCATGACGAATTTCCTGTCGAACAACGCGACGGCGGTCTTGTTCACACCCATCGCCCTCGACATATCCCGTCGCATCGGCTCGCCGCCGGAAGCCTGGCTCGCCTGCGTCATCTTCGGAGCCAACGCATCCTTCGCGACGCCGATCGGTTACCAGACCAATCTTCTCGTGATGGGTCCGGGGCGCTATCGTTTCGCAGACTTCGCAAAGGCCGGTATTCCGCTCGTCCTCCTCGTATGGTTAACATTTTCGCTGGTTGGTCCATGGTACTATTCGCTTTGAGGGAGGACGGCCGGCCGTGACAGTGCATCATCCGCAGACGCCGCAGTTCTTTCTTACCTCGCCCTCGCCCTGCCCCTATCTGCCAGGCCAGGCGGAGCGGAAAGTGTTCACCCACCTCGTCGGCGAGCGGGGGCAGGCCCTGCTCGACCTTCTGAGCCAGGGCGGCTTCCGCCGCAGCCAGAACATCGCCTACCGCCCGGCCTGCGAGCGCTGCAGAGCCTGCGTCTCGGTCCGCATCCTGGTCGACGAGTTCCAGCCGGGCCGGTCGATGCGCCGGGTCCTGTCGCGCAATTCGGACCTTGTGGGCCGCATCGGCGATCCGGAACCGACGACCGAACAGTATTCACTGTTCCGTAGCTATCTGGACGACCGCCACGCCCGCGGCGGCATGTCGGAAATGAGCGTCCTCGACTACGCCATGATGGTCGAGGACAGTCAGGTCGAGACCAAGCTCATCCAGTACCGCAAGCGTGGGCCGGACTCGTCCTTCTCGCGCCGATCGGACGGAGATCTCGTCGCCGTTGCCCTGTCCGACGTGATGAGCGACGGCATGTCGATGGTCTATTCCTTCTACGATCCGGAGGAATACGATCGCAGCCTTGGCACCTACATGATCCTCGACCATGTCGAGCGCACGCGGAAGCTCGGCCTGCCCTATCTCTATCTCGGCTATTGGGTGAACGGCTCGCGCAAGATGGACTACAAGATCCGCTTCCAGCCGCAGGAGCATCTCGGCCCCAAGGGCTGGGAGCGCTACCAGGGCTGAGACCACCGGCGCCCGCGACCTGCCGGGCCCTTCATGCGCCGATGTCGCGGCCGCGCATGCCGGGCGGCCGCCGAACCGGGCAATGTCGAGCCATCCATGACCGCATCCTCCCTCAACGTCGACGCGGCAACGCCTCCCACCTCGGCCCAAGGCCTGTCCATCGTCGGCTTCGGCGGCCTCGTTCTGTCGGTGGACGTCCCGCTGATCCGGCTGTCGGAGAGCGGGTTCTGGACCGTGCTCCTGATCCGTGGCCTGCTGACCTTCCTCGTCGCCGTCGCGGTCTGGTGGGTGGACGGCAAGGTCACGCAGCGGCGCCGGAAGCTGATCGCCGGCAGGTCCGGTCTTGTCGTCACGGCACTCTATGCGCTGGCTGCGACCACCTTCATCGTCGCGGTCTTCCACACGAGCGCCGCCAATGTCGTCTTCATTCTCGCATTCAATCCGATGTTCGCGGCGATCCTTTCCTGGCTGATCGCCGGCGAAAAACCGTCGACGGCAACGCTCCTGGCGATCCCGGCAACGCTCGCGGGCGTGTTCCTCATCATCGGCGCCGGCCTGACCACCGGCCATTGGTATGGCGACATCGCCGCCCTCGCCACCGCCTTCCTCATCGCACTCGCGATCACCATCGCCCGGCGCAGCCGCACCGACATGCGGTATGCCTCGGCCCTCGGAGCCGTGGTGCCGGCGGTCTTCGCGATCCCGTTCGTCGCGGGCGAAGGGCTGCAATCCGATGCAATCGTCTGGCTTGTCCTCGACGGGGGCTTGGTGCTGCCTCTCGCCACCATCTGCCTGGCCCTCGGCCCGATGCTGGTTCCTGCCCCTGCGGTGTCGATGGCCTATCTCCTGGAGACGGTGCTGGCGCCGCTCTGGATCTGGCTGATCTTCGGCGAACGACCCCTGGACCTCGCACTCGCCGGCGGGGCCATCGTCGTCGTCACGCTACTCGCGCATTCAGCCGCCGAGCTCACACGCATAAGGCGCTCGGCCGCTCCGCCCCTTCGGCGGCCGTTCACCCACGGCTGACCCCGATTGACCGGTGAATTTATCTGACTTAAGTCAGGTATATGCGATCCGATCCCATCTCCCGCTTCCGCCGCTTCAGCCGCACCGTGACAGCCGAGGTCGGCGCGCTCGACACCTCCTTCCTCGGACGCGGGCGCTCGCTGGGTACCGCCCGCGTTCTCAACGCCATCGGCCATGGCCGGACCGATGTCGCGGCGGTGCGAGAATATCTCGGTCTCGACTCGGGCCTGATGAGCCGGCTCCTGCGCCAGCTGGAGGACGAAGGCCTCGTCGAGACGCTCGCGCACGAGGAGGATGCGCGGCGGCGCGTGGCGCGTCTTACTGCGGCGGGACAGCGTGAGTTCGAAGCCTATGAAGCGCTGTCCGACGAGCGGGCGGAAGCGACGCTCGCGCGCCATCCCCATCCCGAGGCGCTGCTCGCCGCAATGGACCTCGTCGCCTCCGCCCTCGGCCGCGACCGCATCGCGATCGAGGAAGCCGACCCGCTGAGCGATCCTGCGCGCTACTGCCTCGGCGAATATTATGCGGAACTCGCCCGGCGTTTCGAGCGCGGCTTCGACGTGTCCCTGTCTCGCGATCCGGACGCACGCGACATGACCTGGCCGCGCGGGGTCTTTCTCCTGGCGATCTCCGATGGCCTGCCGATCGGTTGTGTCGGCCTCAAGGGATCGGGCGGGGAGACCGCCGAGATCAAGCGGCTCTGGGTCGCGCCATCGGCTCGTGGCCTCGGCCTCGCCCGGCGCCTGATGGAAGCATCCGAGGACGCCGCACGCGGACTTGGGATTCGCATCCTCCGGCTCGACACCAACAGCGCCCTACCCGAAGCGCTCCAGCTCTATCAAAAGACGGGCTGGACCGAGATCGACCGGTTCAACGACGATCCCTACCCGGACGTGTTCTTCGAAAAGCAGCTATGACCGGATGTAGCCGGGCCACCGGCCCCGCGGTCAGCCCGCGAACTTGTTCGACTTCGGAAAGCCCTTCGGCACCAGGCGCCCGGCCTGTGCGCGATCGCCGCGCCATTCGAGGAGCTCGTTCTCGGAACGCGTGAAGCTCCGGCCCGCCGAATCCGTCCAGGTCAGCCCGTCCGCCATCTTGAAGACGGTGACGTCCGAGACGCCGCCATCCTTGTAGCGCTGCAGCCGGACGCCCTTGCCTCGCGCCATCTGCGGCACCTGCGAGAGCGGGAAGACCAGCATCTTGCGGTTCTCGCCGACGATGGCGACCGTGTTGCCCTCGCCGATCGTAACGGCAAAGCGCAGGACAGCGCCGCCGGTGACATTGACCAGCTGCTTGCCCTTGCGGGTTGCCGACAGCATCTCGGCCTCGCTGGCGGTGAAGCCGTTGCCGTCGGAGGAGACCAGCAGCCGGACGCGTTCCGGCTCGGCCACGAAGGCGACGGCGATGTCCTGGTCGTCGTCCATCTCGACCGCGAGACGGATCGGCTCACCCTGTCCGCGCCCACCCGGAAGCTTGTCGGCCAGCAGCGTGAAAGCCCGCCCGCCGGTCGACAGGAAGATGAGCTTGTCCGTCGTCATGGCGTGGAAGGCGAGCTTCAGCCCGTCGCCCTCGCGGAAGGACAGCGCCCCGGGATCCGTCAGATGCCCCTTCATGCCGCGCAGGAAGCCCTTCTGCGACAGGACCACGGTGACCGGCTCCTTCTCGATGAACGCCGTCGTGATATCGTCGAGCGCATGGTTCGGCGCGTCGGCGAACATGGTGCGGCGCTTGCCGAGCTTGGTCTTCTTGGAGAAGGTCTCGCGCACCGCCCGGACCTCGGCGGCGATCTTGTCCCACTGCTGGGCCTCGGAAGCGAGCAGCGCTTCCTTCTCCGCCTTCTCGACGGTGAGATCGTCGAACTCGCGCTTCAGCTCGATCTCCTCGAGCTTGCGCAGCGAGCGCAAACGCATGTTGAGGATCGCCTCGGCCTGAACGTCGGTCAGCTCGAACCGCCGGATCATCTCCGCCTTCGGCTCGTCCTCCTCGCGGATGATCCGGATCACCTCGTCGATATTGAGGAAGGCGATCAGATAGCCGGCCAGGATCTCGAGCCGTCGTTCGATCTGGCCGAGCCGGTGCCGTGCTCGCCGCAGCAGGACCTGGCGCTGGTGGGCGAGCCACTCCGACAGCGCCTCCTTCAGCGACAGGACCTTCGGCACCTTGCCGCCGGACAACACGTTCATATTCAGCGGAATGCGGCTTTCGAGATCCGTCAGCCGGAACAGCGATTCCATCAGGATCGCGGGATCGACCGTCCGGCTCTTCGGCTCGATAACGATCCTGACGTCCTCGGCGGATTCGTCGCGGATGTCGGCCAGAAGCGGCAGTTTCCTGGCTTGCAGGAGTTCGGCGATCTTCTCGATCAGCTTCGACTTCTGGACCTGGTACGGGATCTCGGTGACGACGACGACATAATTGCCGCGGCCGACATCCTCCTTCTCCCAGCGCGCGCGGACCCGGAACGAACCCCTGCCGGTCTCGTAGGCCTCGCGGATCTGGGACTGGCTGTCGACGATCACGCCGCCGGTCGGAAAGTCGGGGCCCTGCACCGAGCGCAGCAGCGTATCGGTGGTGGCGTCCGGATGCTCGATCAGCTTCAGCGCCGCATCGCAAAGCTCCGCCGCGTTGTGCGGCGGGATCGAGGTAGCCATTCCCACCGCGATGCCCGAGGAGCCGTTGGCCAGAAGGTTCGGGAAGGCGCCGGGCAGGACGACCGGCTCCTCGTCCTCCTCGTTGTAGGTCGGGCGGAAATCGACCGCGTCCTCGTCGATGCCGCGCAGGAGCAGCATCGCGACGTCGGTCATCCGCGCCTCGGTGTAGCGCATGGCCGCGGCACTATCGCCGTCGACATTGCCGAAATTGCCCTGCCCGTCGATCAGCGGATAGCGGACGGAAAAGTCCTGGCTGAGGCGCACCAGCGCGTCGTAGATCGCCGCGTCGCCATGCGGATGGAACTTGCCCATCACGTCGCCGACGATGCGCGCACACTTCTTGTAGCCTTGGCCGGGATCGAGCCGAAGGACACGCATGGCATGGACGATGCGGCGGTGGACCGGCTTCAGCCCGTCGCGCACGTCCGGCAGCGCGCGGCCCATGATCGTCGACAAAGCATAGGCGAGGTAGCGCTCCTCGAGCGCCGCCTTCAGATCGATCGGTTCGATGTCGCCGCCGCCGGGCGGCTGGTCCGCTGCCTTACCCATGCCGGTTCGTCTAGGCCACAGCCTCCCGGAGAACAAGAGCAGAACGCCCCCGTCCCCAGACTTTTTGCACGATCCGCGGCCGGCCGCAGCCGCGTCGCATGGCCGCCCCTTCTCGGCCTCATCGATCCGTCATAGATTGGCGCACACGTCCGTTCTAGAATGCGGAACGGGGCAAGGGCTCACCCGCTCGCATAGCGGCGGAGAGTCAACGCGAAAGGCTTCTTCATGCATATCAACAGGTCCATCCCGGCAGCGGCAACGCTGCTTCTCCTCCTCGGCTCCACTTCGGCCTTCGCCGTGGACGCCTCGGCGTTCGCGGATCGGCTGAAGGCCGTCGCCGCCAAGCAGAACGTCAAGCTCTCCTACGACAACGCCACGTCCGAGGGCGACAACGTCGTCCTGAAGAACGTTGCGGTGAACAACGACGGCGAAGCGAGCAAGATCGGCGATATCACCTTCGAGGGGGTCAGCGGCTCCACCGAAGAGGGCTGGACGGTCAAGCGCGTCCCGATCTCCGACGTCGATGTCACCGAGAAGGACACCCACACGACCATCACCGGCATTTCCGTCGAGGGCGTGCAGCTTGTCGGAACCAACGCCGCCGACGTGCCGGCCGCGATGAAGTTCTCCGACTTCTATTTCGACAAGGCGACCGTCGGCGAGCTGAACGTCGAGGAAAAGGGCAAGCAGATCTTCAACCTGTCCGACGTGTCGATCGCCAACACGATCGGCGGCGACGGCACCTTCTCGTCCGACGTCGATCTCGGCACCTTCACCGCGAATTTCGCCAATGGCGATCCAGAAGCCGCCAAGACGATGCACGACATCGGCTACGATACGCTGACCGGCACGGTCGGCGGCAGCGCCAGCTGGGACCCGCAGAAGGGCGTCCTCAACCTCGACCCGTTCGAGATCGACGTCGAGAATGCCGGCAATCTCTCGTTCTCCTACGGCATGTCGGGCTATACGCCGGCCTTCATCGAATCGATGAAGCAAATGCAGGCGCAGATGAGCTCGGGCCCAGAGGGCAAGCAGGCCGCGGGAATGGCAATGATGGGCCTGATGTCGCAGCTGTCGCTGAACTCGGCCGATCTCGCCTACACCGACGACTCCCTCGCCGATAAGCTGCTCACCTACTATGCGCAGCAGAACGGCCAGACCAAGGAACAGCTGGTCGATCAGCTCACCGGCATGATGCCGGTCTTCCTCGGTTATCTGCAGAACCCGGACTTCGAGAAGCAGGTGAGCGACGCGGTCACCACCTTCCTCAAGGATCCGCAGTCGCTGTCGATCTCGATCGAACCGGGCCAGCCGGTCCCGGCGATGCAGATCATGGGCGCGGCGATGGGCGCGCCGCAGACGCTGCCGCAGGTCCTGTCGATGTCGGTCAGCGCGAACAGTGCCGACGACGAGGGCGAGGACGGCGACGAGGGCGATACGGCGAACTGAGCCGGATCGGCCAGACCCGGCACTTCGCTGCCTGAAGGAAAAGACCGCTCCCGCTCGCGCGGGGGCGGTCTTTTCGCATTAGCGTCCTTACACAGCCTCACTGGACAGGCTTGACCGATCCAATCTCATGAGTTGAATTCGATCCAGAAAAACCACCCGGAGACGAGGATGCCGACGGGTCCAGCCGCCCGTGTTACCGACCGCGTGGAACACGAGCGTCCCGGCGTCCTGACGCCCGGGCCCGGCGGCCCGAATACGCTCATCGGCGGCCTGCCGGCGTGGCGGGGCCTTTTGGACAGGCATGAATGCCATCATGGGACGGATGTCGTCGTCGACGGCTCGCCGACGGTGCTGATCAACGGCCTGCCCGCCTGCCGCGAGGGCGACACCATCCTCGAAGCTGACGGCAAACCGAACAGGATCACGCTCGGATGTCAGTCGGTGATCATCGGTGGCGCAGCAGGCACAGGCTCATGACCATGACCATGACCATGACGAACAACTACAACACGCATCAGGTGTCGCTGCAGCGCCTTCGGGAGATGCAGCGACAGGATCGCAACATCCTCGGGATCGAGCCTCTGGTCGTCGCCGACGCCGGCCGCGTCACACCTGACCTCGATGGCATTGCCGACTTCTCGGACGCCAGCCGCAGGCAGTCACATGCAGCGGCCTGGCGTTTCCTCGAAATGTACGGATCGGATCCGCGCGAACGATTCGATCTCGTGGTCGAGTGAACGGCGAGGCCGAAGCCTTACCCCTTCTTCTCCGCCTGTGGTGCCACGCGCAGCCCCAACTCCCTGAGCTGCGCCGGCTGCGCTTCCGCCGGCGCGCCCATCAGCAGGTCGAAGGCCTGCTGGTTCATCGGGAACATGGCGATCTCGCGCAGGTTCTTTGCGCCGCAAAGCAACATCACGATGCGGTCGACGCCGGCCGCCATGCCGCCATGCGGCGGCGCGCCGTACTGGAAGGCGCGGTACAGGCCGCCGAAACGCTCCTCGACGTCGGCGCGCGTGTAGCCGGCGAGTTCGAACGCCTTCACCATGACGTCCGGCAGCTGGTTGCGGATGCCGCCCGACGCGATCTCGTAGCCATTGCAGACGACGTCGTACTGGAACGCCTTGATCGACAGCGGCTCCTGGTTTTCCAGCGCGTCCATGCCGCCCTGCGGCATCGAGAACGGGTTGTGGGCGAAGTCGATCTTCTTGTTGTCCTCGTCCCACTCGTAGAACGGGAAGTCGATGATCCAGGCGAGCTCGAACCGGTCGCGGTCCACGAGGTTCAGCTCCTCGCCGATGCGGGCGCGGGCAGCCCCCGCAAACTGAGCGAATTTCTCCGGCCGCCCGGCGACGAAGAAGCAGGCGTCGCCGGCTTCGAGGCCGAGCTGCGTGCGGACCGCCTCGGTGCGCTCCTCGCCGATATTCTTGGCGAGCGGCCCCGCACCGGAGACCGCGTCCCCCTCTTCGCGCCAGAAGATGTAGCCGAGGCCCGGCTGTCCCTCGCCCTGCGCCCAGGAGTTCATCCGGTCGCAGAACGCGCGCGAGCCGCCGGTCTTGGCCGGGATCGCCCAGACCTCGACCTTATCGTCGTTCGCGATCATGTTGGCGAAGACCTTGAAGCCCGAGCCGGCGAAATGCTCGGTCACGCCTTCCATCTCGATCGGGTTCCGGAGGTCCGGCTTGTCGGAGCCGTATTTGCGCATCGACTCGGCATAAGGAATGCGCCGGAAGGTCTGCGAGACCGGCTTGCCGTCGGCGAACGTCTCGAACACGGTGCGGATCACCGGCTCCATCGCCTGGAAGATGTCCTCCTGCTCGACGAAGCTCATCTCGACGTCGAGCTGGTAGAACTCGCCGTAGAAGCGGTCGGCGCGCGGGTCCTCGTCGCGGAAGCAGGGCGCGATCTGGAAATACCGGTCGAAGCCGGACATCATGATCAGCTGCTTGTACTGCTGCGGCGCCTGCGGCAGCGCGTAGAACATGCCGTTGTGGAGGCGCGAGGGGACGAGGAAGTCGCGCGCGCCCTCGGGGCTGGAGGCGGTGAGGATCGGCGTCTGAAACTCGAAGAAGCCGGCCGAACTCATCAGCTGGCGCATCTTGGTGACGATCTCGGTCCGCCGCATGATGTTCCTGTGCAGCGTCTCGCGGCGCAGGTCGAGGAAGCGGTATTTGAGGCGGATGTCCTCGGGGTATTCGGGCTCGCCGAAGACCGGCAGCGGCAGTTCCTTGGCCGCCGACAGGACCTCGATCTCGCGGGCGAAGACCTCGATCTCGCCGGTCGGCAGTTTCGCGTTCACGGTCTCGTCCGAGCGCGCCTTCACCTCGCCATCGACGCGGATCACCCATTCCCCGCGCACCGTCTCGGCGATCTTGAAAGCGGGCGAATCGGGATCGACCACGACCTGCGTGAGGCCGTAGTGATCGCGCAGGTCGATGAACAGGAGGCCGCCATGGTCTCTGATCCGGTGCGCCCAGCCGGAAAGGCGGACGGTCTCGCCGACATCATCCTTGCGAAGGGCGGCGCAGGTGTGACTGCGATAGCGGTGCATGGCATTCTCTCTTCATGTCGGGCGTCAATCGCGCCGTCTGGCCCGCGCAGGCTATGCCCACGCGGCATGATCGGGCTGACGGCTGTCATCAAATCGGCGCGACAAGCGCATGGCCGTGGCCTGAATGTCAAGATTGTCGCGGCGCCCCGCATAGCCTGCGATCGTCGCCGCCTGGCCATGACGGCATATTTGCGTCATCGACGCACGGTTCGGCTTTCGAAACTCGTTCGCTTCCGGCTAAGAGAGGCGCATGCAGCTGATTACCACGACATCCGCCCTAGCCGAAGCCTGCCGCGAACTCGCGAAAGCCGACTTCATCACGATCGACACGGAATTCATCCGCGAGACGACGTTCTGGCCTGAGCTCTGCCTCGTCCAGATGGCGTCGGAGGATCTCGCCGTCCTCGTCGACCCGCTGGCGCCGGGCATCTCACTCGAGCCGTTCTTCGCGCTGATGCAGGACGACGGCGTCCTCAAGGTCTTCCACGCCGCGCGCCAGGACGTCGAGATCATCCACAAGCTGAGTGGCAGCGTGCCGGCTCCCTTGTTCGACACGCAGGTTGCAGCGATGGTCTGCGGCTTCGGCGATTCGATCGCCTACGACCAGCTCGTGGCGAAGACGACCAGCGGACACATCGACAAGACCTCGCGCTTCACCGACTGGCGCCGCCGGCCGCTCAGCCAGCAGCAGCTCGAATATGCGCTGGCCGACGTCACCTATCTGCGCGACGTCTACGGGGTGCTGAAGGCGCAGCTCGACGCCGGCGGCCGCAGCCACTGGCTCGACGAGGAGATGGCGATCCTCGCCGATCCCGGGACCTACGACCTTCATCCCGACGATGCCTGGAAGCGGCTGAAGCTCAGGGTGCGCAAGCCGATCGAGCTCCAGATCCTGAAGGAGGTCGCGGCCTGGCGCGAGCGCGAAGCGCGCGAGACCGACAAGCCGCGTGGCCGCGTCCTGAAGGACGACGCGATCTACGAGATCGCGCAGCAGCAGCCGAAGGACGAACAGGCCTTGTCGCGGTTGCGCAGCGTTTCGAAGGGCTTCGAGAGAAGCTCTGCCGGGCGAGCGATCATCGCCTGCGTGCAGCGCGCCCTCGCGGTTCCGAAGGCGGACTTGCCGGCCATTCCGCGGCCACCGCAGGTGCCGGAAGGCACCGCCGCGGCGGTCGAGTTCCTCCGCGTGCTCCTGAAGATCGTCGTGGAGGAGGAGGGAGTCGCCGCCAAGATGATCGCCTCCGGCGACGAGCTGGAAAAGCTCGCCTGGAAGGGCGAAGACGCAGACGTCCCTGCCCTGACCGGCTGGCGGCGGGAGATATTCGGCAACCGCGCGCTGGAACTTCTGACCGGGCGCACCGGCCTCGTCTATCGCGACCGCAAGGTCGAGGTGGTCCGCCTCGACTGACCGCGGGGCCTCGGACGGCGCGGCGTTACTGCGGCGCCGCCGGCGTGTTCAGCAATCCGACGTTCTGCTCCCAGCCGGCGCTCTTCACGTCGGGCGAAGGCTGCGCACAACCGGACAGGACGAGGGCGAACAGGATTGCGGCAGTCGCGGCCTTCATCGGGGGCTTCTCCATCAAGGCGGTACAACGGACGGCACGATGGGCCGGGCTGGCTCGTCGAAATATGGCGCAGTCATAGCAGCTTATCGCTGCTCGCGCGCCATCCACTTTCCAGATGCACCAATGCGAATTCGGCGCTAGCTTCCCCTTGGGAAGAAGATGGAGGTCGAAATGCGCCTGCTGAGATCGAAGGTCGCCGGAGCCATCGCAGTCGGAGCCGTCGCACTCCTGCCCGGCCTCGAGCCCTCGGCGAACGCCACCGTCCTCCGGCATGCCCCCGGCGCGATCGCATCATCCGAGCGCGAAGCGGTCGCGCCGTCATCCTTCGCGACCTTCACCAACTCACGTGCCACGGCAGTCGCTCGCAAGCTCGCCGAAAACTATGTCGACTTCTCCTTCGACTACCCCGCCGACTGGACGATCGATCCCAAAACCGGGCGGCCGGACGCCATCAACTTCGTCAAAGTGATTCGTCCCCGCACCGGTGACTCGATCGATACGGAGACGTTCGCAGTTGGCTACTTCAAGGCGACAGGGGATCCCGACTTCGACGCAACGCTGATCCCGCAGCTCCTCAACCAGTTCAAGACGCAGTTCGCAGCGGGTTTTCCGAATTTCGTCGAGATCGACCGTGGCCCGACCAGCGTCAACGGTATCGCCGGCAGCCAGCTTCGCTTTCAGTCGACGGTCGACGGCGAGAGTGGCCGGGTGGTGATCTGGGGTCGGGTGATCCTGATCAAGCCGCAGAAGGCGACGACCGGCGTCACCCTCGTCCTCCTCGGCACCGACCACGCTCCAGAACTCCGCGGCATCGACGATCTCGGAGTGGCGGGCGAACTGCCGGTCATCCTCGCCTCGTTCCGCTTCTCAGGATAACTGGCGCCTTCGAGGACAGCCGCAGAAGCTCAGCCGCTCATGGGCGACCATCAGCGGCATCATGTCGTGATTCGATCAGCGCGGCTCTTGCCCGGGGACGATTCCTCCCGAGGGCGTCGAGCCGAGGATCGTCGGTGTGACGCCGCCGACCAAGGGAAGAGCCGAAGGCACGCCATAGACGTCGCCCACACCGTAGAGCCAGGGAATCCCGCCGCCGCCGACCTGGTAGACGATGCGGCCATCCGGCAGCCGGACCGGGCGGGCGGCCTCCCGCTCGCGCGGAGAAAGGATGACGCCGGGGCCGCGCGGCTGCGACCAGCTTTGCGCGACGGCTGGATATCCCGAGGCGACAATCGCCGCCAGGGCAAAGAGCGCGGCGCGGGAACTGTTCAGCTTCATCGATCATCTCCTCTTGCCGCTCGCCCGCAGTGCCGGTGCAAGCCATCCGCCATCATCATCTCGGAATCTGTCCCGGAACGAGCCCATGCGACGGCGTGTCGAAGCCGGGACCGAGGAACGGCTGCCGGCGATGGAACTCGCTCCGCTCGCCGCCGCCATCGGACGCCGTCGTACAACCGGCGAGGGTCAGGGCGAGGACGAACACGGCAATCGGCGAGCGCAAGGCGGAACTCCTTGAAGACCTCGCATCAACGGACGACGAGGCGCATGGTTGCGCTTTGCGTTACCTGTCGGCGCGCGTGGCGGCACCACAGCGCGCTCGATGAAGCGTCCGGCCTATGGCTGCTTCGCGCCTGGCGCTTCGCTCTCGCGGGTGAGCCAGGTCAGAAGCTCCCGGATCGGGGCACGCACGTCCTTGCTGGACTGCCCACCGGTCATGCAGAACATGGTGGCCAGCTTGCCCTTCACGGTCCACAGATAGGCCGGGACGCTATAGGCCTTCAGCTTGCTGGCAAGGACATAGTCGCGCCTGACGAGCGTCTTCTCGCCGAGGGTGAAGCTCAGCGGCGCGCTGCGCTGGGCAAAGCGGTCGGAGCGCACCAGAGGGTCTTTCGCCAGCACCGGGCGCAGCACCTTGGCCTTTTCCGTCAGCCAGAATTCATAGTCCGACCAGGGCATCAGCTTGTCGTCCATGATGAAGTCGATGTCGATCGGATAGGAACCGGGTGGCCGTTCCGGTCCAAGCGCATAAAGGCAGGACAGGCCGACGGGACAGCCCGGCCCGACGCATTCGAAGCGCTGACCGATCTCCATCACCGCGTCCGCGGGCGGACCGGAGCGCCATGCGGGCAGCGGATCGGACGGCTCCGCCGGCTGGGCGAAGGCAGGCGCCACGCCGAGCGCGGCGATGGCGAACAAGGCCGTGGCAACAGGACGGATCATGCCGGGCGCTCTCCCTTGCGACCGTCGCCGACAGCAGGAACGCGGCGATCAGGCGCCCATTATTCCGGCCGCGGCTTGACGGGGCCTTACCGCCGGACGGGCGGCGGGAGGGACCGGTCGATCCGCGAAAGATCGTGCGCTATATGCCGATGTCTCGCATCAACTTTCCGTCAAACGAGGTTTCCCAATGCCCTACGCCGCGTCCGACGAGCGATATCAATCCATGCCATACCGGCGGGTCGGACGCTCAGGCCTGCACCTTCCGGCTATTTCGCTCGGCCTCTGGCAGAACTTCGGCGGTGTCGACCGCTTTGAGACCGGCCGCGCCATCCTGAGGCGCGCCTTCGACCGGGGCGTCACGCATTTCGACCTCGCTAACAATTACGGCCCGCCCTACGGCTCGGCGGAAGAGAATTTCGGCCGCTGGCTCGCCATGGACTTCGCGCCCTATCGCGACGAGCTGATCGTCTCGTCCAAGGCCGGCTACGACATGTGGCCCGGGCCCTACGGCAACTTTGGCTCGCGCAAATATCTGATCGCCTCGCTCGACCAGAGCCTGAAGCGCATGGGCCTCGACTATGTCGACATCTTCTACCACCACCGGCCCGATCCGGAGACGCCGCTCGAAGAGACCATGGGCGCGCTCGACCAGATCGTGCGCTCCGGGCGGGCGCTCTATGTCGGCATCTCCTCCTACTCCCCGGAGCTGACCCGCAAGGCCTACGGGATCCTGAAGGAGCAGCGCACGCCCTTCATCATCCACCAGCCCTCCTATTCGATGCTGAACCGCTGGGTCGAGGACGGCCTGCTCGAGACGCTTTCCGACCTCGGTCTCGGCTGCATCGCCTTCTCGCCCCTCGCGCAGGGCCTCCTCACCCGCAAATATCTTTCAGGCGTTCCCGCGGACTCGCGGGCAGCGCAGGAACGCTCGCTCAAGCCGGACATGTTGAGCGAGGCGAATATCGAGCGGATCCGGAAGCTCACCGCTATCGCCGAGCGGCGCGGCCAGAGCCTTGCCCAGATGGCGATCGCCTGGGTGCTGCGGCGGCCCGAGGTGACGTCGGCGCTGATCGGCGCCCGCACCGTGGAACAGTTCGACGATTCGCTTCGCGCGCTCGACCGCCTGGACTTCACCGACCAGGAACTCGCCGAAATCGATACGCATGCCGAGGAGGGCGGCATCGACCTCTGGCGCAAGCAGTCGCAGGTGAGGAAGGACGACTAAGGCCGCCCCGCGCCACGAAGGCGGAAAGCCCTGGGCACGAGCGTCTCCTATGGTTTGCGGCGCAGGGAGATGGACCCTCGGCGGGGGCTCCGAGGGTCCGTTGCATCTGGCGGCGAGCGGGGCGTTCTCGCCAGTCGATGGTCGGGGGAGGAAACTTGTCGTCCTCCCCGTGACGAAGCGACCATAGAAGGTCCAGCTCTATCCGGCTGTGACGTACGTCACACCCCGGACAGTGGCTCGACTGCGACTGGCTCTAGCGTGATGAGTTCGGACGTCGGACAGCCTGGCTCCGGCCGCGTCAGGGTTCGACGGCAAGCGCTTCGAGCGCTGCCTTGTCCGGCACGATCAGCCAGCCGTTCCGCAGGTCGACGAGACCCCTGCGCTGCCAGGCCTTGAGGCAGCGATTGACGTTCTCGCGGGAGCTGCCGATGATATTGGCCAGCTCGGTCTGGGACATTGCCAGTTTCGCGCCCTGCTTCCCGACATGGCAACCGGGCGACTCGATCGCGCGCAGGAGCGCCTTTGCCAGCCGGGCGGGAATTTCCAGAAAGGCGAGTTCGGTCATTCGCTCGTCCGAGCGCCGCAGCCGGTGGCACAGGAGTTCGAGCAGCTTCAAGGCGGATTTGGGATGGCGCTCCAGAAGCGCGAAGACGTCCCGTCGCTCCAGAACGAGAAGCGTGCAGTTGGTCAGCGCCGTCGCGGCCGCCGAGCGTTCGCCGCCATCGATCAGCGCCATCTCGCCGAACACTTCGCCCGGATTGAGATCGGTCAGCACGATCTCCCGTGCCTTGTGGGTGATGACACTGATGCGGACGGTTCCAACCACGATCGCCATCATGCTCTGACCGGGCGAACCCATCTGGAAGATCGGGTCGCCGGCCTGATAGCGCCGGGTGAAGGCGTAAGAGGCAAGCTCGCGGCGATTGCGCTCGTCGAGCGCCTGGAAGATGACGCAACTGCCGAGCAGCCGCTCGCGATCTTCCACCGACCGGTCCAGCTGGTCCTGGCGACCCTCGACGGCCGTCACATCGTCCCTCCCCGTCAGTCGGGCAGCGCTCGCGGACGAGCCGCCCGAAGCAACTCAGCCCGCTTCGCCGCGAAGCGGGCGCCGCCACATTGCCGCTTCCCGGACCGTCAGGCAAGAAGACAACGTCACGAACGGCCTCCATGGTCGCCCCTGCGAGACGTGGTCCAAATCAGGCCTGAACGGCGTGACGGTCCCGCCGTTTGAACGACGCTTCCCCCAGTGCCATGATGAACGCGCGGCAATGCGCGTGCGCGGCAAACCCGCCGACGCTCCGGAAAGGCAGGTCTGCGATGAAGACGATGCAAAACGGCATTGCGGCAGTCCTCTTCGTGTGGGCGATGCTTTCTGTGACGTCAGGTCTCGCCCAAGGCTTGGCAGGCTGCGAGACGAGGGCACTGACGGACCCGCCGCGGCAGGCCTATCGCTGCCCCGGCGGCATCGTCATCGAGGCGGAGGCAGCCGCGCAGTTCGACCTCGCACCGGTCTCGGCCGGTCCTGGTGTCGCCGAGATCACCGGAAGCGCCGCCTATTTCGATCTGGGTCCGCAATCCGAGGGCTTCCAGGTCCGCACGCCTCAGGCCATCGCCACCGTCCGCGGGACCGTCTTCGTCGTCGCGGTCGCGGATCAAACGACGTCGGTCTTCGTCGTGGAAGGCGAGGTAGCGGTTTCGCGCTTGGGCGGCGCGGACACGGTGCTGCTGAATCCCGGAGAAGGCGTCGATGTGGTGGCTGGCGAACCGCTCACCGCGCGACGCTGGCCGCAGCCTCGCGTCAACGCGCTTCTGGCGAGATTCGGCCGCTGATCATGCGCCCGCTCGCTCGACTCCCGCTCGCGCTGGCGATGGCCGGCGCCCTTGCCGCCGGCGGCTGGGCGAGCTGGCTCGCCTCCGGCCACATGGCCGGGCGTGCCGGGCCCCTCGATCGGATCGAGGCGCCACTCGCCGACCTGCGGCTGCTGATCGGCGGGCCGAGACGAGGGCCCCGGCAGGTGGCGATCGTGGCGATCGACGACCGCACGATCAACGCCGAGGGAGGCTATCCGCTCGATCGCGCCCGGATGGCTTCTCTCCTGAAGGCGATCAAGGACGCCGGCGCCAGGGCGGCCGCGCTCGACATCCTCTTCGCCGATCCTGGTCCCGCGACCTCCGACCACGCGCTCGCCGCGGCTCTTGCAGGTCTTCCAAGCGTTATCGCGGCCGCCGGCCTCTTCGACACGGACACGGCGCAGCCGATCGTGCCGGCAAGCCGGCAGGAACTCTGGCCGCAGACCGGCTTCGCCGAAGCCGCGAGCGTCGGCATGGTCAACATCTCCTCCGACTCCGCCGGAACTCCCCGGCATCTGCCGCTGATCATCAACACCTCGCGCGGGCTTACGCCGTCGCTGCCGCTGCGCGCGGCCGGACTGTTCACGCGGTCCGAACCGGTGCTTGCGAGCGAGACCGTCACACTCGGCGAGGACAGCCGCCGCCTCGACATCGGCTGGAGCATGCCGCTGCGATTCTATGGTCCGCGCGGCACGATCACGACGATCTCCGCCGAAGACGTCTTCGCGCATCGTGATTCCGGCCGCCTCACGGGACGTATCGCCATCGTCGGTGTCACCGCCACCGCGATCGGCGACACGTTCGCGACGCCCTTCGACGCGGTCACGCCGGGCGTCGAGGTGCTGGCCACCGGCATCGGCAATCTCATCGACGGCTCCGGCCTCGTGCGCGACGGTGGCATTCGCCGGATCGACGGGGCGGCGGCGGTGATCCTGGCGATCGGCGGCGTCCTCGCCGTCTGCCTGCTTCCGCCGACGCTCGGACTGTCGGTGGCGGCCGCGGCGCTGCTTGGCTGGCTCGCCGCTATTACGGTCGGCTTTGCGGGAGGCTATTGGTTCAGCGCCGCCCTGCCCCTCGCCGCCGCCCTGCCCCCGCTCGGCTCAGTGGCGGCGCTCCGCCAGATCCGCGATCGCCGCGAGGCTCGCGCCCTCGCCAAGGCTGAGGAAGCGCTCCGCCGGTTCCAGCCCTCGTCGCTCGTCCGCAGGATCGAGACCGATCCGACCTTCCTCGCCGAACCGACGGAACAGAACGTCGCGATCCTGTTCATCGACCTCGCCGGCTTCACCGGATCGAGCGAAAAGCTCGGACCCGTCGGCACACGGGCGCTGCTGAAGGAGTTCCACACCCTCGTCGTCAACGAGACGACGGCCCGCGGCGGCGTTGTGATGAGTTTCATGGGCGACGGCGCGATGATCGTGTTCGGGATTCCGGATGCATCCGCCGACGATGCCTCGCGGGCCCTGAGGACCGCCTTCTCGATGATTGCAGCGACCGAGGCCTGGATCGCCCGAGCCGACCGTGCCACCTCAGTCACCGGCGTCCGTCTCGGAGCCCATTTCGGTCCGGTCGTTCTCTCCCGCCTCGGCCATGACAGCCATCAGCACATTGCTGCGACCGGTGACAGCGTGAACGTGACCAGCCGGCTCCTGGAAGTGGCAAAGCTTCATGACGCCACGATCGCCGCGTCTTCGGAGATCGTGGCCGCGGCCGCCATCGATGGCGGCTGCCAGGGACGGCCGGGCGATGTCCGGGAGGTGGCGATCAGGGGGCGCGCCGAACCGATGACCGTCCATCTGTGGCAGCCGCACGAGATCCTCACCGCCTGAACGGCGCAAGACGGCCCTCGCGAGAGCGGACGGCGGACGAGCGCCGGTCGAAGAAAGGGCGAGGGTCGATGACGGCGCCGGGCCGCCCGTGACCGGCACGACGCATGCAATGCCAAGCCTTGCGTATGCGCAATCCTCCTAGCATTTCGGTCAGGCTGCAACCCGGAGGAGCCGGAGCGCGGTCGCGGGTTATATGTGACGGAAGATCCTGGCTTTCAGGCGGCCACCTCCCAAGGAGCGTCGGAGCCAATCGTCCGGATGCCGAGCCTTCGTGGAGGCGACTTGAAGCGAACGGAATTTATTGTATACGTCGTGGAAGTGGCTCGCCGACCGGATCGAAGGTCGGCCGCCCCGGAGATATGATGACCGAACAGACCAAGGCCGGCCGCCTGCGTTCGCGCGCGTGGTTCGACAATCCGTCCAACCCCGACATGACCGCGCTCTATCTGGAGCGCTATCTCAATTTCGGCCTCAGCCAGGAAGAGCTGCAGTCCGGCAAGCCGATCATCGGCATCGCCCAGACCGGCTCGGACCTTTCGCCCTGCAATCGCCATCACCTCGAGCTGGCCAAGCGGGTGCGCGAGGGGATCCGCGAGGCCGGCGGTATCGCGATCGAATTCCCGGTCCATCCGATCCAGGAGACCGGCAAGCGGCCCACCGCCTCGCTCGACCGCAATCTCGCCTATCTCGGCCTCGTGGAAGTCCTCTACGGCTATCCGCTCGACGGCGTGGTGCTGACGATCGGCTGCGACAAGACGACGCCTGCCTGCCTGATGGCGGCGGCAACGGTCAACATCCCGGCGATCGCCCTGTCCGTCGGCCCGATGCTGAACGGCTGGTTCCGCGGCGAGCGCACCGGCTCCGGCACGATCGTGTGGAAGGCCCGCGAGATGATGGCGGCCGGCGAGATCGACTATGCCGGCTTCGTCAAGCTCGTCGCCTCTTCGGCGCCTTCGACCGGCTATTGCAACACCATGGGCACGGCGACGACGATGAACTCGCTCGCCGAGGCGCTGGGCATGCAGCTTCCAGGGTCGGCGGCAATTCCGGCACCCTATCGCGACCGGCAGGAGATCTCCTACCTCACCGGCAAGCGCATCGTGGAGATGGTCGCCGAGGACCTGAAGCCCTCCGACATCCTCACCCGCGACGCCTTCATCAACGCCATCCGCGTCAATTCCGCGATCGGCGGCTCGACCAATGCGCCGATCCACCTCAACGGGCTGGCCCGGCATGTCGGTGTCGACCTGAAGATCGAGGACTGGCAGACCTATGGCGAGGAGATCCCGCTGCTCGTCAATCTGCAGCCGGCGGGCGAGTATCTTGGCGAGGACTATTATCACGCAGGCGGCGTCCCCGCGGTCGTCAACCAGCTGATGGAACAGGGCCTGATCGCCGAGGACGCGCTGACCGTCAACGGCAAGACGATCGGCGAGAACTGCCGCGGCGCCGAGATCGCCGACGAGAACGTCATCAAGCCCTACGACCAGCCGCTCAAGAAGCATGCCGGGTTCCGGGTCCTGTCGGGCAATCTCTTCAATTCCGCGATCATGAAGCTTTCGGTGATCTCGCCGGAGTTCCGTGAGCGCTACCTGTCGAACCCCGATGATCCCATGGCCTTCGAGGGCAAGGCGGTCGTGTTCGACGGGCCGGAGGACTACCACCACCGGATCGACGATCCGTCGCTCCAGATCGACGAGCACTCGATTCTGTTTATGCGCGGCGCAGGTCCCATCGGCTATCCCGGCGCAGCCGAAGTGGTTAACATGCGGGCGCCCAACTACCTCATCCGGCGCGGGGTCACGGCGCTCGCCTGTATCGGCGACGGGCGCCAGTCCGGCACGTCCGGCAGCCCCTCCATCCTCAACGCCTCGCCGGAGGCGGCGGCGAATGGCGGGCTTGCTCTCCTGAAGAGCGGCGACAGGGTCCGCATCGACCTTGGCCGCGGCACGGCCGATATCCTGATCCCGGACGAGGAGCTCGCAGCCCGCCGTCAGAAGCTCGAGGCCGAGGGCGGCTACCCCTACCCCGCGCATCAGACGCCCTGGCAGGAGATCCAGCGCGGCATCGTCTCGCAGCTCGAGAGCGGCATGGTTCTCGAGCCGGCGATCAAATACCGAAAGCTGGCCCAGGGCGGCGTCGACGGCTCGATCCCGCCGGTTCCGCGCGACAATCATTGACGACATCGACCCATAGGATGACAGCATGACCCAGCGCCTCGAAGGCAAGATCGCCGTCTGCACGGCCGCCGGCCAGGGCATCGGACGAATGGTCGCCGAAGCGTTTCTCGCCGAAGGCGCGATGGTCTACGCGTCCGATCTCGACGCCTCGAAGCTGGAGGGTCTCGACAAACTCGGCCGCGTCGAGACCGAGGCCCTCGACGTGACCAACAGCGAAGCCGTCGCGGCCTATCTGAAGCGGGTCGACACGCCGGACATCCTGTTCAACTGCGCCGGCTTCGTGCACCACGGCACAATCCTCGACTGCGACGAGAAGGCCTGGGACTTCTCCTTCGACCTCAACGTCAAGGCGATGCACCGGACGATCTCGGCCCTCCTGCCGCGCATGATCGAAAAGGGCGGCGGTTCGATCATCAACATGTCGTCGGCTGCCTCCTCCATCAAGGCGGCGCCGAACCGCTATGTCTACATGGCGACCAAGGCGGCGGTGATCGGGCTCACCCGTTCGGTCGCGATCGATTTCATCCGCAAGGGCATCCGCTGCAACGCGATCTGTCCCGGCACGATCGAGTCGCCGTCGCTGGAGGGACGTATCTCCGAGCTCGGCAAGACGGTCGGCGGCGCCGACAAGGCGCGGGAGATGTTCATCGAGCGCCAGCCCATGGGCCGGCTCGGCAAGGCCGAGGAGATTGCCAGCCTCGCCGTCTACCTCGCCTCGGACGAGAGCGCCTTCACAACCGGCACCACGCAGCTGATCGACGGCGGCTGGTCGCTGTGAGCGTCGGGCGATGCGCCGAGGATATTGAGCTGGGAAGAACGACGCGGTCCAAATCCTCGGACCGCCTCGCCTCCCGGAAGAATCGACAAGTGCCGGTCCGCGACACTTTTCGTGGTCGTGAGTAGCCGGCGCGTGAAGGGAGGAATCGCATGCGCATCCTGATCCTCGGTGCGGGTGGCATGGTCGGACGCAAGCTGACGGAAGCGCTACTTGCCGACGGCATGCTCGCAGGGCGGGCGATCGAGACGATCGACGCCTTCGACGTGGTCGCGCCGGACAGTCCCGATCTTCCGGAAGGCGTCGCCTTCAATCCGCAGGCCGGCGACATCTCGGATCAGGCGACGGTCGAAGCGCTCGTCGCCGAGCGCCCGGACGTGATCTTCCATCTCGCCGCGATCGTCTCCGGCGAAGCGGAGGCCGATTTCGAGAAGGGCTACCGCATAAACCAGGGCGGCATGCAGCACCTTCTGGAGGCGATCCGTCAGCAGGATGGGGTCTACCGGCCGCGCCTCGTCTTCACCTCCTCGATCGCCGTCTTCGGCGCGCCGTTCGAGGACAAGATCTCCGACACATTTCTCGCAGCGCCGCTGACGAGCTACGGCACGCAGAAGGCGATCTGCGAGCTGCTCCTGTCCGACTACACCCGCAAGGGCTTCGTCGACGGCGTCTCGATCCGCCTGCCGACCATCGTCGTGCGACCCGGCAAGCCCAACAAGGCGGCCTCCAGCTTCTTTTCCGGCATCATCCGCGAGCCGCTCGCCGGCCAGGAGGCGATCCTGCCGGTCGACGACGAGGTACGGCACTGGGTGGCGAGCCCGGCCGCCGCCGTCGGCTTCCTCCTGCATGCCGCGACGATGGACACCGAGATCCTCGGTCCGCGCCGGGCGCTGACCATGCCGGGCCTCTCCGTCACCATCGCCGAGATGATCGACGCGCTGCGCGAGGTCGCGGGCGACGAGGTCGCGGGCCGGATCCGGCGCCAGCCGGATGCGGTGATCGAGAAGATCGTGTCGGGCTGGCCGAGAGATTTCGATCCAAGCCGGGCGCTCGCCGCCGGATTTACAGCGGATACGGATTTCGCATCGATCGTGCGGGCGCATATCGCCGACGAGGCTGCCCGCTCCGGCGGCCGGTCGTGACCAATCATTCCCCGCAAGGGGAAGGCAGGAACTGGAGATCGCCATGACGGACAAGCTGCGGATCGGGTTCGCCGGCGTCGGGCTGATGGGCCACGGCATGGCGAAGAACATCGTCGAGGCCGGCTATCCCCTCACCGTCCTCGCGCATCGCAATCGCGAACCGGTCGAGGACCTGAAGGGGCGCGGCGCGACAGAGGCGCAGTCGCCGGAAGACCTCGCCGCAGGCTCCGACGTCATCTTCCTCTGCCTTCCCGGCAGCCCGGAGGTCGAGGCGGCGGTAAGCGCGATGCTCGCCGGCGACATCTCCGGCAAGACGATCGTCGATTGCTCGACCGCCAATCCGGTCTCGACGCGGGCGCTCGCCGAGCGCGCTCAGGCCGCCGGCGGACATTTCGTCGATGCGCCGCTGTCGCGCACGCCGAAGGAAGCGTGGGAAGGCATGCTCGACGTGATGATCGGCGCCGAGGCGGCCGACTTCGAGCGGGTCCGCCCGATCATCGAGGCCTTCGCCGGCAAGATCGTCCATGTCGGCGGTATCGGCGCCGGCCACACGATGAAGCTCCTCAACAACTTCGTCTCGCTCGGCTATGCCGCGATCTATTCCGAAGCCCTCGCGATCGGCGCCAAGAACGGCGTCGACGCGGCGACCTTCCACTCGGTGATCGGCGGCGGCCGCATGGATTGCGGCTTCTACCAGACCTTCATGAACTACGTGGTCGGCGGCGACCCGAACGCGCACAAGTTCACGCTGCGCAACGCGCACAAGGACATGCGCTATGTCGTGTCGCTCGCGAACGAGAGCGGCATCGCCAGCCACATCTCCTCGCCGGTGAAGAACGGGCTGGCGACGGCGGAGGCCACCGGCCACGGCGATGGCTATCTGCCGACGCTGGCGGACATCGTGGCGCGGCTGAACGGAATCGAGCCGGGCCGAGGCTGAGCGGGCGCGAAAGGGCAAAGCCCGATCGAGCCGAGAGGAAGAGGAGACCCGACCCTGGCGAAGCCGGATGCAAGCGAAGTCGGCCGTCGCAGGCGCGCACAAATTGTGACCGCGCATGGGTCGCGGCCGCGGCCGAGCCTGCATGGCGTCTCCGGCATGCCGGCCCGCGACCGGGCCTATCACGAACTGAAGTTCCGGATTCTGGAGGGCCGACTGCCGCCGGGCACCACGCTGCTGGAGGCCGAGGTCGCCAGCCTTCTCGGTCTCAGCCGCACCCCGGTGCGCGAGGCCCTGATCCGGCTCGAGGAGGAAGGGCTCGTCAACGTCCGGCCACGGCATGGCATCACCGTGAAGGCGCAGTCGCTCGACGACCTCTCCGAGATCTACGAGGTCTTCTCCACGCTGGAGGTGAAGGCGGCGGCGCTCCTGGCACGGCGCGGCCTCAACTCCGAGGAATCGGAGCGCCTCGCCTCGCTGATGAGCCAGATGGAACGCGCGACGAAGCGCGACGACATCGCCGGCTGGTCGCAGCTCGACGACGCATTCCACGCCGAACTCGTCGCGCTGTGCGGCAATGCGCGCCTGCAGGCGACGCTCCGGCAATATTGGGACCAGCAGTACCGTGCGCGGCTCGCCATCGTGCCGCTGCGCCAGCGGCCGACCCAGTCGGACGAAGAACACCGCGCCATAGTGGCAGCGATCGAGTCCGGCGATCCGGTGGAGGCCGCGCGGCTGCATCAGCGCCATCGTGATCGCACGGATACGGCGGCGCTGGACCTCTTGCGCCGCCAGGCTTCGACCATCGCCGGCAGCCGCTAGCATGCCGGCGCCGTCGCCAGGCGGCGAAGGAAGGGTCAGGCTTCCATACGGAGCGCCGGACCACAGCGTATACATTGCGCCGGATCGCGTCTTGTGCGAAGAGCCGGCCGGGGTGGATAGCGACGCTCGGAAGATGGCGCTGCGACTTGGGGAGTGACGTGCGATGAACCGGATCGATCTCGAAGGCAGAAGAGCGATCGTCACCGGCGGCGCCCGCGGCATCGGCTACGCGACGGCCGAGCGGGTCATCGCCAGCGGCGGCCACGCCATCCTGTGGGACCTCGATTCAGCCGCGCTCGACCAAGCCCTGGCAGCGCTCGGCGGCAAAGCGTCCGGCCGGGTGGTCGAGCTGACCGACGCGGATGCCGTCACAGCGGCCGCAGACGAAGCGGCCGAAGCCGGCTCCATCGACATCCTCGTCAACAATGCCGGCATCACCGGCGGCAACGGCAAGACCTGGGAGCTCGACCCGGGGATCTGGCGGAAGACCGTCGAGGTGAACCTCGTCGCGCCGTTTCTCACCAGCCGGGCCGTCGTGCCGATCATGCTGAAGGCCGGCTACGGACGCATCGTCAACGTCGCCTCGATCGCTGGCAAGGAAGGCAACCCGAACGCCTCGCATTATTCGGCCTCCAAGGCCGGTCTCATCGGCCTGACGAAGTCGCTCGGCAAGGAGCTGGCCGGCTCCGGCATTATCGTCAACTGCATCACGCCGGCCGCGGCGAGGACGGCGATCTTCGACCAGATGAGCCAGGAGCACATCGACTACATGCTTTCGAAGATCCCGATGAACCGCTTCGTCGAACCAGCCGAGGTGGCGGCGATGATCGCCTGGCTCGCATCCGAGGACTGCTCGTTCTCGACCGGCGCGGTCTTCGACATCTCGGGAGGCCGAGCGGTCTACTGACCCGGGCCAGACCCCTTCTTCGGGAGGACGCCCCTCCCCGCGACGGTGACGCGTCGCTCCAAGACCGCTCGTCCGGCAGCGCCGTCAAGACATCCAGTTCGATCTGATGAAACCGAAAGGACACCCATGAAACTCGTGCGCTATGGCCTGCCCGGCGAGGAGAAGCCCGGCCTCATCGACGACAGCGGCGCCATCCGCGATCTGTCCGAGCATGTCGCCGACATCTCCGGCAGCGTCCTGTCCGATGGTGGCCTTGCCAAGCTCGCGGCGCTCGACGTCGACACGCTGCCGCTCGTCGACGGCACGCCGCGCCTCGGCCCCTGCGTCGGGGACATCAGCAAGATCCTCTGCATCGGTCTCAACTATTCCGACCATGCCGCCGAGACCGGCGCCGAGCCGCCGACCGAGCCGATCGTCTTCACCAAGCAGCTGAACGCGCTCTGCGGCCCAAACGACAATGTCGAGATGCCGCGCGGTTCGGACGCGCTGGACTGGGAGGTCGAGCTTGCCGTCGTCATCGGCCGGCGCGCCAAATATGTCTCGGAAGCCGATGCGATGAAACATGTCGCCGGCTTCGCTGTGATGAACGACGTCTCGGAGCGGACCTTCCAGACCAAGCGCCAGGGCCAGTGGACCAAGGGCAAGAGCCACGACACCTTCGGCCCGCTTGGCCCTTGGCTCGTCACCCGCGACGCGGTCGCCGACCCCCACAACCTCTCCATGTGGCTCGACGTGAACGGTGAGCGCCGCCAGACGGGCAATACCAATACGCTGATCTTCAACGTTCCGCATGTCGTGTCCTATCTTTCGCAGTTCATGACGCTGATGCCGGGCGACGTCATCTCCACCGGGACGCCTCCGGGCGTCGGCATGGGCATGAAGCCGCCGCAGTATCTCAAGGTCGGCGACGTCATGACGCTCGGCATCGAGGGGCTGGGCGAGCAGAAGCAGACGGTGATCGAGGCGCGGGCCTGACACCAGGAGGCATTGGAAATGACTCCTGGTTCCGCATCCCGATTTTCGTCAAGCCTTTGGCTTGGCGTCGGAAATCGGGATGTGTGCAGCGGGCGGATGCGACAGCATCCCTTCTCGCTGGTATGACTGGGCCATAAGGCGAAACACCTTGGCGACGGAGCCCGAGACGATGGACATCAAACGCGTCACCCTGATCGGAACGGGCATCATGGGCGCACCCATGGCCCGCAACGTCGCCAAGGCCGGATATGCGGTCACCGTCTGGAACCGCACGCGTGACAAGGCGGATGCCCTGTCCGACGTCGCGACCGTCGCGGACGATCCGCGAAGCGCCGTCGCCGAAGCCGACGCCGTCATCACCATGGTCGACAATTCACCGGTGGTGACGGAGATCTATTTCGGCGAGAACGGCGTTGCCGAGGCGGCGCCGAAGGGCGCCCTCTTCATCGACATGTCGTCGATCCAGCCGGCAGTTGCGCGCGACCATGCCGCAAGGCTGGAAGAGCTCGGCCGCCGCCATATCGACGCGCCCGTCTCCGGCGGCGAGAAGGGGGCGATCGAGGCGAGCCTGGCGATCATGGCGGGCGGGGAACTGGACGACTTCCAGGACGCCGAGCCGCTTCTGTGCGCCATGGGGCGCCCTACTCATGTCGGCGTCCACGGCGCCGGCCAAGTCGCCAAGCTCGCGAACCAGGTCATCGTGGCCGTCACCATCGGCGCCGTCTCCGAGGCCATGCTCCTGGCGCAGGAAGGCGGCTGCGATCCGGCGGCGCTGCGCAGCGCCCTGATGGGCGGCTTCGCCACCTCGCGGATTCTCGACCTTCACGGCGAGCGCATGACCGAGCGCAACTTCGTGCCCGGCGGCCCGCTCGCCCTGCAGCTGAAGGATCTCGAAAACGCGCTCGAAGTCGCGCGCGAGGCCGGCCTGAAGCTGCCGCTCACCGAGCAGACGCGCGATGCGTTCCATGCTCTGGCACACGACATGGCCATGGGACGGCACGACCACGCCGCCTATCTCCTGTGGCTGGAGTCGATCAATCCCGGCAAGCGCCTGGGAACCGCGGAGACGAAGGAGCCGGCACGAACCGGATGAGTTCGCGGTCGCGGTCTGAAGTCACGTCCTGAGGCGCTGTCTCAGCCGGTCGATCGTGCGCGAAAAGAGCGCGGGATCATCGAGCGCCCGCGCCGCGACGAGGCCGCCCTGGATCGCGGCGATGGCGTCCTCCGCCAGCGCCTCGGATTCGCTCGGCGCGACCCCCTCGCGCCGCAGCGCCGCGGCGAGCGCAGCCCGCCACGCACCGAAATAGCCTGCGACACGATCCGCGAAGCGGTCGCGCACGCAGCCGAGGGCGAAGCTGCCGATGAGGCAAACGCGGCGGCCAGAGTGGAAATAGGTTTCGACGCCGTCCAGCATCCGGGCGATCGCCTCGCCCGGATCGCTCGCATCGCGCAGCGGAGAGAAGATCTCGCGGGCGAACCAGGCGGCGATCTCATCCAGCACCGCCTCCGCCATCTCCTCCTTGCCGCCCGGAAAGAAATGATAGAGGCTGCCCTTGCCGAGACCGGTCGCTTCTGTGATGCGCGCGAGGCTCGCGCCTTCGTAGCCGTGCTCGCGGAACACCTCTGCGAGGCCGGAGATCGCCTCGGAGCGATCGCGGGCGATCCGGGGCATCGTTCAGAGCTGGAGGTCGGAAAGGCCCGGATGCTCGTCCGGACGGACGCCCGACCGGTCCCAATGGAACAGCCGTTCCGCGCGCCCGATCGCGACGTCGTTGATCGAGGCATGGCGCTCCCGCATCAGGCCGTTTTCGTCGAACTCCCAGTTCTCGTTGCCGTAGGAGCGGTGCCACGCGCCTTCGGCATCGTGCCACTCATAGGCGAAGCGCACCGCGATGCGATTGTCGGTGAAGGCCCATAGTTCTTTGATCAGCCGGTATTCCTGCTCCTTCTCCCATTTGCCGGTGAGAAAAGCGACGATCTCGGACCGGCCCTTCAGAAAGTCGCTGCGGTTCCGCCAGACGCTGTCCACCGTATAGGCGAGCGAGACGCGTTCGGGATCGCGCGTGTTCCAGGCGTTTTCGGCCGCGCGCACCTTCTGGATCGCGGTCTCCCGCGTGAAGGGCGGAACGGGCGGGCGAGATTCCGACATGGAAGATCCTCTCGATGAACGGGCAGACGCGTCTTTACCGTTCGGTACAGACGCCGTCAATCGCCTATCGCGCCTGATCCGAGCAGGATTTTTGCTGATCGCTGATTGCCATGCAGCCGCACCTCGGGCTCATCATGCGCCTCGAACCGCTTCAGGGAGAGAGATAGCCATGACTATCCTCGGTCTCGATCACGTCCAACTCGCCATGCCGGCCGGTGGAGAGGACTCGGCCCGCGCCTTCTATCGCGACATTCTCGGCATTCCCGAGGTGGAGAAGCCGGCGCATCTCGCCGCTCGCGGCGGCTGCTGGTTCGAAAGCGGCGCCCTGAAGATCCATCTCGGCGTCGAGGCGGGCTTCTCTCCGGCCCGCAAGGCGCATCCGGCGCTGATCGTCGACGACCTTCCCCGGCTCGTCGCTGCGATGGAGACGGCCGGCCATCGCGTAATCGAGGACCAGCCGCTCGAGGGTTACGAGCGGCGCTATGCCGACGCGACCCCTTCGGCAACAGAATCGAGCTGATGCAGAAGGTCGGCTGACCGAGACGACAGCGGGCGACGATTGGGTGCCCGATCGGGGTCAGACAGACGCCTGCCGCCGATGGGCCGGCAGCCCGGAAATGGATGCCTCTCAGCGCTTCTGGGGCAGGTCGATCCCGGGAAACACCTTGATCACTGCGCTGTCGTCGAGTTGGCCATGGCCGGCGGCGCTGGCGGTGGCGAACATGGAATAGGCGGTCGTCGCCAGCGGCAGCGGAAACTTCAGAGCAAGGCCGGTTTCGGTGACGAGGCCGAGATCCTTGACGAAGATGTCGACCATCGAGGTCGGCGTATAGTCGCCGTCGACGACGTGCCGCATGCGGTTTTCGAACATCCACGAATTGCCGGCGGCATGGGTGACGACGTCGTACATGGTTTCGAGCGGGATGCCGGCCTTTGCGGCGAGCGCCATCGCCTCCGCGCCGGCGGCGATGTGGACGCCGGCAAGGAGCTGATGGATGATCTTTACGGTCGCGCCGTCGCCGATCGTCTCGGAGATCCGATAGACCGTCGCCGCCACGGCATCCAGCACCGGCTGCAGCGCGTCGAAGGTCGCCGTCGGGCCGGCCGCCATCACCGTCATCTCGCCGGACCCGGCCTTCGCCGGTCCGCCGGAGACCGGCGCGTCGAGCATCGGATGGCCGCGGGCGGCGAGATCGGCGCCGAGCGCCTTTGCGTCGGCGACGGAGATCGTCGCGGACATCATCACCGGCGCCCCCGGCGTCAGTTCTTCAAGGATTCCGCCCTCGCCGAGCAGTGCCGCGCGGGCCTGCTGGGCATTGACGGTGAGGACCAGCGCCGCTTCGACGGGGGCGTTCAGTTCGGCTCCGGTGGACGCACCTTCCGCGCCGCCGGCCTCGACCAGCGCCTGCCAGGCCGTCTCGCGCGGGTCGACACCCGCGACCGCGTGTCCCGCGGCAATCAGCGACTTCTCCGCCCCCATGCCCATCGAGCCGAGACCGATCACCGCGACGCGCATGGCTTCACCTTTCTCTGCATGATGCCGGATCGCGAGACGGCTGTATCCCGCGCCCGAACCGTTGGCGGCTCAACGGCTTCGTGCCCGCCGACCGAAGGCGCCGGGCACTTTTCCGCCTCGTCTCACTCCTTCACGGCGCCGGTCATCGACGAGACGTAGTAGTCGACGAAGAAGGAGTAGAGGATCACCACCGGCAGCGAGCCGAGCAGCGCCCCGGACATCAGGGCCCCCCATTCGTAGATGTCGCCCCGCACGAGTTCGGTGAGGACGCCGACCGGGACGGTCTTGTTCTCCGAGGAGGAGATGAAGGTCAGCGCGTAGATGAACTCGTTCCAGGACAGGGTGAAGGCGAAGATGCCGGCCGAGATCAGGCCCGGCACCGCCAGGGGCAGCACGACCTTGGTCAGGATCTGCCAGCGCGTCGCCCCGTCGACCAGCGCGGATTCCTCGAGCTCGAAGGGGATCGTACGGAAATAGCCCATCAGGAGCCAGGTGCAGAACGGGATGAGGAAGGTCGGATAGGTCAGGATCAGCGCCAGGCGCGAATCGAAGATGCCGACCTGGAAGACGATGAAGGCGAGCGGGATGAACAGGATCGAGGGCGGTACGAGATAGGCCAGGAAGATCAGGAGCCCGGTCACCCGCGCACCGGTGAAGCGGATGCGCTCGATCGCATAGGCGGCGAAGACGGAGGCCGCGAGCGAAATCGCCGTCGAGGCCACCGCCACGAGCATCGTGTTCCACAGCCAGCCCGGATAGGAGGTCTCGAACAACAGGAACCGGATGTGCTCCAGCGTCGGCTGTACCACCCAGAACGGGCTGTAGTCCGTGTAATTGGTTAGCTGGTGGTCGGGCTTAACGGCAGTGATCGCCATCCAGTAGAAGGGAAACAACAGGACGAAGACGAACACGGCCAGCGGCAGATAGACGGTGATAATGCGCCGCGGCAGCGTCTTGAACTGGTCCATCCCCTCCGAATGGTCCTCGACGACGGGGCGGCGGGCGGCGGTTTGCTGGCTCATGATCGTCTCCTGAAGGTCCGCACGCTCAATCGTTCCCACCCTGCTGCCATTTGCGCCGCTGCAGCCCGAAGAACGAGAACAGGATCGCCGCGAGCAGGAAGGGGATCATGGCGACGGCGATCGCCGCGCCCTCGCCCAGCTGGCCGCCGGGAATCGCCCGCTGGAAGGAGAGCGTCGCCATCAGATGCGTCGCGTTCACCGGGCCGCCGCGCGTCAGAACGTAGATCAGCTGGAAGTCGGTGAAGGTGAAAAGCACCGAGAAGGTCATCACCACCGCGATGATCGGCGTGAGCAGCGGCAGCGTCACCTTGGTGAAGCGCTGCCAGGAGGTCGCGCCGTCGAGGGCGGCCGCTTCGTTCAGCGACTGCGGGATGGTCTGCAGGCCCGCGAGCAGCGAGATCGCGACGAAGGGAATGCCGCGCCAGACATTGGCGGCGATCACCGAGGCCCGGGCGGTGTTGGGATCGCCGAGGAAGTTGATCGGCTGGTCGATCCAACCCCACTGCATCAGGACCCAGGAAATGATCGAGAACTGCGAATCGTAGATCCACCAGAAGGCCAGCGCCGAGAGCACCGTCGGAACCACCCAGGGCAGGAGGATGATCGCCCGGAAGAAGTTCTTGAACGGAAGATGCTCGTTGAGGATCAGCGCCAGCCACAGGCCGAGGACGAATTTCAGGACCGAGGCGACGAAGGTGTAGAGGATGGTGTTGTAGACGGCGAGCCAGAAGACCGGGTCGTCGAACAGCCATATATAGTTTTCAAGGCCGATGAAGACGCCGCTCCGGCCGATCGTCGTGTCGGTGAAGCCGAGCCAGACGCCGAGCCCGAGCGGATAGGTGAGGAAGCAGAGGAGAAACGCCGCCGCCGGCAGCATGAACAAAAAGCCGAGCCCGTTGCGGCTTTCGACGAAGCGCTGCATGAGGCCCGGACGGGCGCCCGCACCGCCGCGGCCCCGTGAAGTCGTGTCGATCGTCGCCATGCCTCTTCGCTCCTTCGCGATGAAATCCATGCGGTTGCCATCTTAGCGGCCGTCTCGTCCCGAGCCCGATCCGATGGGTGAGCCGGCGGCCTGCAAGGGCGAGGCTCGCGCCTCGCCCTCATCCGTACGAACAGGTCCGCCCCTCCCATCAGCCCCCTTGCCCCGCCGCAGCCGGCAAGCGGGCCGGCGCGGCAGGGACGAGGCGCTGGGAGGATGCCTTTCGTTCAGCGATAGTAGCGCGCGATCCGGCGATGCGCGTTCTTGATCGCCTCGTCGGCCGAGCGCTGGCCGGTGACCGCCTCGGCGAACATGTCGACGAGGACGTAGTCGGCCATCACGCCCGCCGAGGCCGGTCCGAGCGGGCCGGCCCAGCCGTTCGGCCGCAGGCTCGCGGACGCCCGCGAATAGGGCTCGTGGATCGGGTTCGACGTCCAGACCGGATTGTCGGCGAACGCCTTCAGCGGCTGGCAGCAATAGGCGCTCGCGCCTTCCAGCCAGGCGTTGAACTTCTCCGGCTGGAACATGAAGGCGATGTAGGCCTTGGCCGCTTCCGGATATTTGGTGTGCTTGAAGATGTTGAGCGTCGAGGTCTGGTGCAGTTCGACCGACTTGCCCACGGGGCCGACAGGCAGATTGGTGGTGCGGATGTCCTCGGCGATCTCGGCCATCGCCGGATCCTTCTTCGCCGCGTAGTAGAGCGAAACGCCGTTGGCCGTCAGCGAGATTTGCCCGGCGAGGAAGGCACGGTTGTTGTTGATATCGAGCCAGCTCTCGGTGCCCGGAATGAAGGTCGCGTAGAGCTTCTTGGCATAGTCGATCGCGGCCCGCGTCTCCGGGCTGTCGATCGCCGGTTTGCCGTTCTCGTCAACCGTCATGCCGCCGTGGCTCCACAGGAGCCAGTGCGCGTAGTTGTTGCCGTCGCCGACGGCCTTGCCGTGCGGGAAGCCGGCGGGCGTACCCTTGTCCTTCATCGCCTTGCACAGCTCGAGAAAGCCGTCGGTCTCCTGCGGGAACTCGGAGAATCCGGCTGCCTTCACATGGCTGTCGCGATAGCAGACGGCGTTGCCGATGGCGCAGAGCGGCACGGCGATGAACTTGTCGCCCTGCGTCGCATAGCCCCTGAGGCCGTCGTACCAGCCGCCATTCGCCTCCCCGAGGCCATTGGCGAGATCGGTGACGTCGACGAGCTTGTCAGGATACTGGAACGGGTCGTCGAACCAGCTCATCACCATGTCGGGACCCGATCCGACATTCGCCGCGACGGCCGCCTTCGGACGCACGTCCTCCCAGCTTTCCTGATCGATCTGCACGGGAACGCCGGTCGCCTCGGTGAACGCCTTGGTATTGGCGTTCCAGGCCGCCTCTTCGCCGCCGACGAACGGCACCCAGCGCAGAAGCCGAAGCGATGCGCCCTTTTCCGGGGTGAAGGTCGGCATCGTGCCCTGCGCGAAGGCGCCGCGGCTGCCCGCGAATCCGCCAAGCGCCGCGCCGGCCACGAGGCCCGCCGTGCCCTGCAATAAGGTTCTGCGATCGATGGTCATGAAATCTCCTCCTCTTTGATAGCGGGATCCTCCGCCCGGGCCGCCTCGGACAGCGGCTCCCGCGCCCGCTGTCGTCGTCGTCGACCCATCGCCCGGACCAGCGCCCAGAGGGCTTGCCGGTCTCGGCAGATCTTTTCGCAGCCCCTCCCCGGGCTCCGGACGGCCTTAATCAGGCTGACAAGCGTTCGCCTCCCTTGGCGTCGAAGATGTGGATCGCCCCAGGATCGAAGGAGACCTTCAACTCCTCGCCAGGGCCCGCCGCGATCCGCTCCCGAAACACGCAGGTCACCTCGCTGGCGCCGAGCTTGGCGACGACATGCGTCTCCGAGCCGGTCGGCTCCACGACTTCGATCAGCAGAGGAATGTCGCCGCCGAGCCGGACCGCCTCCGGCCGCACGCCGTAGACGAGCTCGCGGCCGGGCTCCGCCCGTCCGGGCGCACTCACAGGCAGACGCACGCCGTCGCCGGTGACAAACACCGTGCGGTCCGACGCATCGAGCTTGCCGGTCAGCATGTTCATGGCCGGCGAGCCGATGAAACCGGCGACGAACAGGTTGTTCGGCCGGTCGTATAGATCGAGCGGCGCACCGACCTGCTCGACGATCCCGTCATGCATGACGACGATCTTGTCGGCCATGGTCATCGCCTCGATCTGGTCGTGCGTGACATAGACCGTGGTTGTCTTAAGCCGCTGGTGGAGGTTCTTCATCTCGGTCCGCATCGAGACTCGGAGCTTGGCGTCGAGATTCGACAGAGGCTCGTCGAACAGGAAGACCTGGGGTTCGCGGACGATCGCCCGGCCCATCGCGACGCGCTGGCGCTGGCCGCCGGAAAGCTGGCGCGGGTAGCGGTCGAGGAGATGCGACAGGCCGAGGATCTCGGCCGCCGGCCGGACCCTCTCCGCGATCTCCGCCTTCGAGACCCCCTTCAGCTTGAGCGAAAAGCCCATGTTCTCCGCCACCGTGATGTGCGGATAGAGCGCGTAGTTCTGGAATACCATGGCGATGTCGCGCTCTTTCGGCGGCAGCGCGTTCACGACCCTGTCGCCGATCAGGATTTCGCCACCGGAGACGTGCTCGAGCCCCGCCAACATCCTCAACAGCGTCGACTTCCCGCAACCGGACGGTCCGACCAGAACGACGAACTGTCCCTCGTCGATGTCGATCGATACGCCGTGCAGGACCTCCACCGATCCGAACGCCTTGCGGACGCCGCGGAACGCCACCGATGCCATATGTTTCCCCGCCTTAATGTATTCGTTGGCGGGCATAGTGGCCGGGAAAGCGGTCGGGCGCAACCGGTCTCGACCGGCGCCAGGCCGCAGCGCCGCCTTGTTTCACCAACATCAAGCGATCCGTGGCAAACGCGCCTGTCTCGCCGTTTGCGGCGAACTGGCCTGTATACGCTGGGATTTCCGGATCGCGGCGCGGCACACTGCGGACCGATCCGAGCGCACGGCTTTGAATCCTTCCTGGAATTGTTCTAAAGGATTAGCGACGAACAGGTCAGGGCGGCATCGGCCGCCAGAGGATTCTTCATGCGTCTCACCCGACAGACCAATTATGCGATCCGGATCCTGATGTACTGCGCCGCCAATGGCGACCGCCTCAGCCGTATCCGCGAAATCGCGGCCGCCTATGCAGCGTCCGAACTCTTCCTGTTCAAGATTCTCCAGCCGCTCGTCGAAGTCGGCATGGTCGAGACGCTCCGCGGCCGCAATGGCGGCATCCGCCTGGCCAAGCCTGCCGAGACGATCACGCTCAAGGACGTCGTGCAGGCGACCGAGGAGAGCTTCGCCCTCGCCGAATGCTTCGAGACCGGTGCCGTCGACTGCCCGCTTATCGACAATTGCGGGTTGAACGCCGCTTTGCGCGAAGCGCTGGACGCCTTCATGAACGCGCTCGGCCAATATTCGATCGCCGATCTCGTGGCCGACAGCGGTTTCATGCGCCGCCGCCTGGGGCTGACCGGTGTCGAGACTGCTCCCGCGACGGTGAACTAAGCCGCGCCCACACCCGCGCAACTATCAGCCACGGCCCGCATCGGCCAAAGCTTCGCTTGGAGCCTATCGGAGAGCCCCCGGGGGCCACAGGCTTTCATCTGTTGGGCGAGTGACCCCGCCGGTTCGGCCCCGCGCCGACTGCCCGAACCGTCACGACCAGCCGGGCGACCTTTTCATCCGTTCGCCGGCGTCGGCTTCTTCGAGATCGGCCATGGCAGGAAGGACGACGCTGCGTCATCCAATAAGGCGCGCCGGGTTACCGCCACCTCGCTCCATGATCAGCCAAATTTACTGTCTGTCATTAAACCGAAATGCCGCGGATCTCCTCAACACTTTCGCAGAAGTTGCTGAGTCTATTCATTTGATGTGTTTCAGTATTTAACGATTTATCAGAGATATCCTTATTAAACATGGGCTAGTGGTCCGGAGCGCGATTAAATCAGATGAGATGATTTATTCGCCTGACTGATGGTCTCGTCCGCGGCTCGCCGCGATCGGTTCGGTCAATCTTCCCGCGATCGGCTGTCGTTGCGGGCCCGTTCATCGCGTGACAGCGGCGCGTTTTCCGCTTGGTGGAGGTTGGGAATGGCTATGCTGAACTTCGGAACCGGTTCGAACAGCGACGCCGTGCTAAAGGCACTGTCGCGATCGCTCGGAATCATCGAGTTCAAGCCGGACGGCACTGTGCTGACGGCGAACGAGAACTTCTTGTCGGCGATCGGCTACACCGAAGCCGAGATCGTTGGCCGGCATCACTCGATCTTCGTCGAGCCCGGCTATGCCCGGAGCGGCGACTATCGCGAGTTCTGGGCCAAGCTGGCGCGCGGCGAATTCGACGCCCAGCAGTACAAGCGGATCGCCAAGGGCGGCCGCGAGATCTGGATCGAGGCATCCTACAATCCGGTCATGAAGGGCGGCAAGGTGGTCAAGGTCGTCAAGGTCGCCACCGACATCACGGCGGTCAAGTTGGCCTCGGCGGAAAACGCCGGCAAGCTCGACGCGATCTCCCGGGCGCAGGCCATGATCGAGTTCGCACTCGACGGAACGATCCTGACGGCGAACGAGAATTTCTGCAAGGCGATGGGCTATTCGCTCGACGAGATCAGGGGCCGCAAGCATGCGATGTTCGTCGAGCCCGCCTATGGGCAGAGCCCCGAATATCGGGAGCTGTGGGCGAAGGTCGGCCGCGGCGAGTTCGTCAGCGACGAGTTCAAGCGGATCGGCAAGGGCGGCAGGGAGGTCTTCATCCAAGCGTCCTACAACCCGATCTTCGATGCCGACGGCAAGGTCGTGAAGGTGGTGAAGTTCGCCAGTGACGTTACCGGCCGTGTCAACGCAGTGAACACCATCGCGACAGCTCTCGGGCGGCTCGCGAATGGCGACCTCAAGCAGCGGATTGACGAGCCGTTCATTCCAAGTCTCGACAAGCTGCGTCTCGACCTCAACGCCTCACTCGTCGTCCTGCAGGACGCGATCTCCCAGGTTGGCGAGACCGCGCAGACGATCAAGATGGCGACCGACGAGATCCGGATCGCTTCCGACGACCTCGCCCGCCGCACAGAGCAACAGGCCGCCTCCGTGGAGGAGACCTCCGCAGCGCTCGGCGAGCTGACCGAGACCGTGAGAAATTCCTCGACGCGGGCCGAAGAGGCCGGCGCGCTGGTCGGGAAAACCAAGACCGAAGCCGAAAAGTCCGGCACTGTGGTCGAACGGGCCGTCGCCGCCATGGGCGAGATCGAGGGGTCTTCAAACCAGATCTCGCAGATCATCGGCGTCATCGACGAGATCGCCTTCCAGACCAATCTCTTGGCGCTCAATGCGGGCGTGGAGGCCGCCAGGGCCGGCGAGGCCGGCAAGGGCTTTGCCGTGGTCGCGCAGGAAGTCCGGGCACTGGCCCAGCGCTCGGCCGAGGCGGCCAAGGAGATTAAGGGCCTGATCCAGAAGTCGAGCGCTCAGGTCGAACAGGGTGTCGCGCTGGTCGGAGAAACCGGCAGGGCGCTTCAGACCATCGTCGCCGAGGTTCAGGCGATCGACGAAAACGTCAGGGCGATCGTTCAGGCGGCACGCGGCCAGGCTATCGGGCTCGCCGAGATCAACAAGGCGGTGGGCTCGATCGACGAGGGCACCCAGCAGAACGCGACCATGGTCGAGGAATCGACGGCCGCCTGTCACAACCTTGCCGGCCAGACCGAGGAGCTGAACATTCTGCTGGCGAAGTTCGACATCGCCAACGATGCCGGCCGCAAAGGGCGGACGGCCGAGGCGAAGCAGTCGACCAGCGGCCACTCGCATGTCCGCAGCATCAGGAGCGCTAGCCGCAGCACCTTCGCAACACGCGGCAACACTGCCCTCAAGCAGGATGACTGGCAGGATTTCTAGCCAGCCGGAAGGGGCGCAGGGCGGGTCCCCGCGCCCCATTCACGAGGCGCGTACGTTGTCGCTTCGAGCGACTGCATCATCCCGCAGACCTCGCCCAAGAGGCAGTGCGCGACGTGCCACGTGCCGCCGGCCAGCCGGCCCAGGCGGACATCGAGGATCCGCTGCCATCGTACCGCTTGATCGCACTGCGACATCGGGCTCAAACCGCGACGGCTATGACAGATCAGCGGCAGCATTCCCTCACTGCAGAGTGCTCAGCTTTCCACCGTCACGTGCCGCCGGAGCCTAAGCATAACGCTACTGCCGATCGAGAACTGCTTCGACAGTCTTACCAGACATCCACGGACGGGCCGTCTCCGAGGAGCTTCCCTTCCGGTCACCGGCCGGCCTGGTGCAACTTATCTGCTGCTCAACTTGTCCATGAGGCACTGTGACGCAATACTGTCAGTGAAAATGTCCATCCTGCGTGTCGATTTTCACATTTGTTGATGAAAGCATGTGCACGCTCGTCTATTCATAAGGAACCACGCTGCCGATGCGGCGATTTAAGAGCCTTCGCCGGCGGTACGCGGTAGAGGAACACTCGCTTGACGAATGCCCTGATCCGAAAGCTCCAGAAATTCGCGGAGCTCACGGACGACGAGAAGACTGCCCTGCAGGTACTGGCTCTGGGCACCCGCCATGTCGGCAGCCGGCAAGATCTCCTGAGCGAAGGCGTCCGCCCCCGCACCGTGCTCGTCATCCTCGAAGGCTTTGCCTGCAGATACAAGCTTCTGTCGGTTGGCAAGCGGCAGATCACCGACTTCCTTCTGCCGGGCGACACGTCCGATCTCGATGTGGCGTTGATCGGTGCTCTCGACCACAGCGTGGCGACCATCTCGCCCTGCAGCATCCTCGAACTGTCGACCGCCGCGGTCGACGAGTTGGCAACGCATCATCCCCGGATCGTCGACGCGATGCGGCGCATGGGGCTGATGGAAAAGGCGATCCTGCGCGAGCGCATCGTCGGCATGGGCTTACGCTCGGCTGATCGCCAACTGGCTCATCTTCTGTGCGAACTGCTCATAAGGCTGCAGGCGGTCGGGCATGCGGGATCGAACAGCTACCGCCTGCCGCTGCGTCAGCAGGACATCGGCGACACGCTCGGGATCTCGCTCGTCCATGCGAACAGGATGCTGCAGCAATTGCGGGACGAAGGTCTAATCGGGCTCGACGGCCGGCAGCTCGTGATCCACAACGTCACCGCCCTGATGGAGCGTGCGGAGTTCAAGCGGGAATACCTGGAACTTACCTAGAGGCGGCCATCCAGGCGGCCGCACTGCGATCGAGCCAAGAGCACGCCGGTGCCCTGGCGGACGGACACGCGGCGAACCTCGCCCTCGGTCCGCTCCCTTCCCATCAAAGAGCGTGCACCTTCGCTGCGCGACGCTCGCCATATGTTGGCCGAAGCCGGCTGCAGAAGGCGGCAACCTCTCCCGCCGGGATCGGGCGGCTGAAGTGATAGCCCTGCCCCAGAAGGCAGCCAGCCGCGCGCAGGGCTTCTTCCTGTGCACCGGTTTCGATCCCCTCGGCGACGGTCTCCAATCCCAGCTCGTGTCCCATGTTGAGCATCGCCCGGACGATCGCGGCGTCCTTCGGACTGGTCAGGAAGTCGCGGATGAAGCCGCGGTCGATCTTCAGCGTCGTCAGCGGGAAGTTCTGCAGCGTGCTCAGCGACGCATAGCCGGTGCCGAAGTCGTCGAAGGCGATATGAACGCCGGAGCGCATCAGCTCGTCGATCGTCGCCAGGGCGGCATCGTCATTGTGCAGGGCGATGGTTTCCGTCACCTCGAGTTCCAGCGCGCTGGCCTCAAGGCCGTTGCGCACCAGCGCATCGCGAACCTGCCGCGTCAGCGTGCCGGCGCGATACTGCGCGGAGAACAAGTTGACGGCGACCCTGAAGTGTCCGATCCCTGCCCTTCGCCAATTCGCCAGTTGACGGCACGCCTCGTCCAGGATCCACCAGCCTAGCGGGAGCGTCACGGCCATCGGCTCCAATGCCGGCAGGAAGGCGCCGGGCAGCAGCAACCCGCGCTGCGGGTGGCGCCAGCGCAGGAGCGCCTCCATCCCATGGACCCGCCCGTCGGCGAGGGTGATCTGCGGCTGGTAGTGGAGCTCGAATTCGCCGCGCTCGACGGCGCGCCGCAATTCCGACTGCAGGCTGCGCCGCGCGAGCGCCACGCTCCGCATCGTCGGCTGAAAGCTGCACGCTGTCCGTCCGCCCGCCTGCTTGGCCTGATGAAGCGCGATGTCGGCGCTGGCGATCAGTTCCTCCGCCTCGGAGCCGCCGAGCGGCGTGGACGCGATCCCCAGGCTGATCCCCACGCGGAAGGCCATCCCGTCGAGTTCGAACGGACGATCCATCGTCGAAATGATCGTTTGCCCGAGCGCTTCGAGTTGTTCCGGATCGACGATGTCCGGCAAGAGTAACGCAAAGTCGTCGCCGGAAAAGCGGCTGACCGTCGCGCCGGCCGGCGCATCCGCCCGAAGCCGCAGCGCCACCGCCTGCAGCAGGCTGTCGCCGACGCTTTGTCCGAGACCGTCGTTGACCGAACGGAAATCATCGAGATCGATGAGGACGACACTCGCCGCAGTCCCGCGCTCGAGAAGCCCCGTCAGCCGGTCCTCCAGGTCGCGTCTGTTCGAGAGGCCAGTGAGGTCGTCGGTATGGGCAAGATGCAGCAGACGCGCATCGCGCTCGCGGCGGGCGGAAATGTCGCGCATGATCGCGCCGATGCCGAGGCCGCCGCCTTCGTCGGTCCACGCCGACATGGAGAGTTCGAGCGGAAACTCGCTGCCGTCGGCCCGCAGACCCGGCACCTCGATGGTCTTACCGACCAGCTTCAGCGTCTCGCCGGCCGCCGCCCGAGCCATGCCTGCCCGATGGGCGCTGCGCATGCGGTCGGGAATGAGCATTTCGAGCGAGCGCCCCAGCATCTGGTTCTGCTCATAGCCGAAGAGGCAAAGCGCCGCACGATTGACGAACTCGATCCGGCCCCTGACGTCCACCGCGATCATCCCGGCGTCCGAGGCATCGGCAAAGCCGATGGCCGCCGCCCGGACGATTTCGCTGCGGCGCAATTCCATCTGTTCCATCGCCAGTGCGGCGAGATCGGCCAGCAGGCGGCGATGAGCGTCGCTGAAGCCCTCGCGCGGCTGGCGGTCGGCGATGCAAACTGCACCAATCGCGTGCCCGCCGGCAGCGATCAGCGGCGCTCCGGCATAGAACCTGACCCTTGGATCGTCCCTCACCAGCGGATTGTCGGCAAAGCGGGAGTCGCACAGCGTATCGGGAACGACGAGGACCCCGGACTCGCGGATGGTGTGGGCGCAAAAGGAGATCGAGCGCGGTGTCGCCTCGACATCGAGGCCGACCCGTGCCTTGACCCATTGGCGGCGCTTGTCGAGCACGGAGATCAGCGCGATCGGAGCGTCGAACACATCGGCGGCCAGGCGTGCGATCCGATCGAAACGCGGCTCCGGGGGCGTGTCCATCAGCCGATATGTGGCGAGACACTGAAGGCGCTCCCGCTCCCCCACGGCGCCGGTCAACGGTTCCGATCCGATCTGCATGCCATCCACTGCAACCCTGCAACGAAGTCCTGCAAAAGGTCTAGCGATGGAATGTTATCAAAGGTTAAAGTGGATGCGCCTGCATCGTCGCGGGCCCGAGGCGCGAACGCATCGGTCGCTTTCGCGGACAACGGGGAGCGAGCATGGCGCGGGCCATCGGCGCAGGCGCCAGCCTGCGGCTGTCATGCCGCTTCCGCACTCACCGGCAGCGGCCTAAATCCGAGTGCGATCTTGTGAACCCGCCAGAAGTTCTGCCAGTGACGCCAGCAGCTTCGTTTCATCCACCGGCTTGGCCAGAAGCATCGATCTCGGATATCGCGTCGACGTCTCCAGCCGGGACCCGTGACCACTGCAGAAGAGAAAAGGCACTCCCATTTCCTGCAGACGGTCGGCGACCGGATAGACCTCCCTGCCGCGCAGATTAATATCCAGGACGGCGGCGGACCATGGCTGATCCAGCGCCTTCAAGGCGGCTTCCAGCGTCAGCACATGCGTCACGAACGCGCCTGCCGTCTCCAATTCGTAGATCATCTCCATGCCGATCAGCACCTCGTCCTCGACGAGAAGGATGTGTCGGCCGGCGAGTTGGTCGGGTATCTGCATCGCGATCAGGGTACGGCACTGCTGACGGTTGCTCGGCCGCGCCACCATCGGCACGGTCAGCCACACATATAATTTGTGAATCCACTTTGGCCAGTGATTTCAGCAGCTTCTCCGGCGAGCTTGCGGCGCCCACCGGAGCTTTGGCGAGCAAGTCCCTATGCCGTAAGAGGAATTCGCATCGACAGTCGAAGGCCTTCAACACCGCGAGATGTATCGTACTCGCCCTGCAATTGCATTCTGACGACGCGGTCGAGCAGTTCCGTTCCGAAGCCCGGCTGCGCCGCCGGCTCGGGAGGAGGTCCGCCGCTCTCGATCCAGGTCAGCTGCACGTGCCGCGACGGCCTCTCATCTGATGTCTGCCCGTCGGCGCCGGCGGCGGGAGTCGGATCCGCAAGGATCCGCCACTCGACCGAAAGTCGCCCCGCAGGGGCGCTCAACGCCCCATGCTTGACGGCGTTGGTCGTCAACTCGTGCACGGCCATGCCGAACGGAACTGCGGTCTCGGACGACAAGGTCACCGCCGGTCCTTCGAGACTGATCCTCTGGCGGGGCTCCAGCTCATCATAGGGAGCCAGCTCGTTCCGAAGGATCGTGCGGAGATCGGCCGTCTGGCGGACGCTGTCGGTCAGGGTCGTGTGCGTCATGGCGAGCGAATTGATGCGCGCGGAGAAGATCTCGACGAAGTCTTTGACGCTGTCGGTCGAGCGGCCGGTCAACCGCAGGACCGCCTTGACCGTGGCAAGCACGTTCTTGACGCGGTGATTGAGCTCGCGGATCAGGAGCTTCTGGCGTTCCTCCGCCCGTTTTCGACCCTCGATCTCCGTCTGCGCGGCTTCGTAGAGGCGGGCATTGTCCAGTGCAACGGCCGCCTGCGCCGCAACCCCCACCGCGAGTTGCTCCTGCCGCTCGCGGAACTGTCCCGTCTCCGGATGGCCGAGCAGAATCGCACCATGGACCTCTCCGGAGCGGCTGACGACCGGAACGGCCAGGTAGCTGCGGACCGGAAGGTGGCCGGCCGGCATACCGCCGCCGGCCGCGTCGCCGACGATTTTGCCGCCATAGCGCGGGTCGCGAAGGATATCGTCCGAGCGCACGATCTTGCGCTGGTTGAAGGTGGGGGCGAAGATCTCGGTATCGCGAGGATCGGCCAAGGCGGCGAAGTCCGCCGCGGATGCGCCAGACAGAACATGCAGCCGAAGCCGCTCTCCGCCAGGGCCGGTCTTGAGATAGAAGAAGGCTCCGTAGGCGGCGCCGGACAGATCTCTCGCCGCACCGACCACCGCATTGACGACCGCTTCGCCGTCGAGTTCGGCTGCAATCAGCCGGCCCGTGGCGTTCAGCTTGTCGAGGAGCCGGGTCTGCTCGGCAAGCTCCGCCGTCCGCGCCGCGACCGCCTCGTTCAAGGCGCGCCGCGAACGCTCCTCGGAGCGACCTAGCCGCCGCGCGAAGACCGTCAGCACACCAAGAGCGACGAGCCCGATCACGGAGAACGGGGCATAGGCCAGCATGGCCTCGACCCAGTCGTTCATCATCGCCGACTGCGACTGCGTCACGCGAATGAAGATCGGCAGGCTCGCAACACGCCGGTAGGACCCGAACCGATCGCCGTCGCTGCTGTGAAAGGAGTAGAGGCCGTGTTGCGGATTCCTCACCAGGGCCGCCGAGAAGGAAGCGACATCGTTGAGAAGCTGCGAGCGTGTCGGGTAGGACGCCAGGATCGACATGTCGTCCTTTCGGACCAGCGAAACCCGCATGCCCGGCGCCAGCGTGAGACGCGTCCAGAAGTCGTTGAAATAGTCGATATTGACGGTGGCGATTGCGACACCCTCGAAGCCGCCGGCCGCATCGTCGATGCGGCGTGACACCATGAAGGTCTCCAGCCCGCTGACGCGACCGATCGTCACCTCCCCGACGAAGAGGCCCCTTCCCTGCTGCACCTGTGCCTTGAAGGCGCTCCGATCTCCAGCGTGGGATTTTGGCGCCGGGAAGGCAAAGCTCGTCTGACGCAGGTCGCCTGCCGCGTCGAGGAGCCAAAGATCGGTGATGTAGGGAATGTCGTCACGAATCGCCCGCAGCCGTTCGAACAGTTGGCGGGAGCCCTGCGCCTCGTCCCATGTCCTTTCGCCGAGCGTTGCCGCCGCCTTACCGAGCGCGAGGTCGGCGACCTTGAAGATCTGCTCCGCGTGCTCGCTGACGAAGAAGGCCGTGTTCGCCGTCTCACTCTGCGTCCGGTCGACGATCTGAAGCCAGCTGACACGGGCGAACAGCCCTGTCAGGAACAGGACGCAGCACAGGCCGCAAATGCTGAAGATCCCGAGCGCCCGGGCAAAACGGGAGGACGACTGCACAGGGCGGTCAGCGCCGGCCGAAGCACGCTGTGCGATCTTGTCTTCGCGGTCGAGCAGCACGGGCCGCCATACTCTTTCGCCATTGACGAGCGCGATCCCGCAGAGTGTGTCAGCCGTTTCCACAGCTTGGCCGCCGCACACGGCTAGCCGGTCCGCCGTCACACACACGAATCGCGTGTGCGCACCATAGCCGAAGCTGTTTCAATCCACGACCGAGGCGGACCCTGATCGTTCCATGGCTGCGACGCGGCCGATCAGGTCCAAATACGGGGCTGGGTCGAAGGAGCTTTCCTGGATCCGGCCTGTGGAACGGCATCGAAGACTTGCCCGCCACCAGCAGAAACGCGGGAGCCGGGCCGATCCTGCGACGAAAGGATGAGATCAGTGTGCCGCTTGGACGGCTTTCGCCCCTGGCTCCTTCGCCAGCGCGATCACGTCGGCGGGCGAGAAATAGAGATCGACCTTCTCCCCCGGCACCGGCGGCGGCGCAGCCGGCGAATTGAACGTGTCGGCGAGCAGCGTGCCGCCGGCGGAGGAGAGCCTGAGGCGCACGACCGAACCGAGGAAGCTCGTATCTTCGACGCGGCAAGTGAGGCGATTGATCCGCTCCGCTGTCTGCTCGAGCTTCACCGCTTCCGGTCGCAGCGCCAGCGTCACCGGGGTTCCCGGTTCGCAGCGTGAGGGCTCGGCTAGCGTGATCGGGCAATCTCCGACAGCGACCGTGTGGTCGGACCCAGCAACGCCGTCGACGAGGCTCAGCGTGCCGACGAAGCCGGCGACGAAACGCGTCGCCGGGCGATTGTAGATCTCGTAGGGCGTACCGATCTGGTCGGCCCGTCCGGCATTCATGACGACGACTCGATCGGAGATCGACAGCGCCTCCTCCTGGTCGTGCGTTACGAAGATGGTGGTGATGCCGAGCCGCTGCTGGATCTGGCGGATCTCCTCGCGCAGCGAGGTGCGGATCTTGGCGTCCAGCGCCGACAGCGGCTCGTCGAGCAGCAGCACCCGGGGCTGCGGCGCGAGTGCGCGAGCAAGTGCCACGCGCTGCTGCTGGCCGCCCGACATCTGGTAGGGATAGCGGTCGGCGAGATGCGACAGCCCGATCAGCGACAGCATCTCCTCGACGCGCGTGCGGATCTGCGCCTTCCCCGCTCCAGTAATCTTCAAGCCGAAGGCGACGTTGTTGAAGACGTTCATATTGGGAAACAGCGCATAGGCCTGGAAGACCATGCCGATCCGTCGCCTGTTGGCAGGCCGGTTCGTCACGTCGTCGCCGTCGATCACGATCGAACCGGAGGACGGCATCTCGAAGCCGGCGACCATGCGCAGGACCGTGGTCTTGCCACAGCCCGACGGGCCGAGCAGCGAGATGAACTCGCCCTTGCGGATCGACAGGTCGAATTTCTTCACGACGGTGTTGGCGCCAAAGCTCTTGCTGACGGCGTCGATCCTCAGAAAGCTCATGGCGTAACCCTCCTGGCTGACTTGATGGCCGGTCTTGGAAGAAGTCGCCGGCCCGGCTTCCTGGCGGCGAAAAGCTGCATCAGCACCATGCAGGCCCAGATGAGGGCGAAGGACATGATGGCGAGCGCCGCCGGCTCATAGGCGCGGTCCTGGCCGATCTGGACGAGATAGGGACCGAAGGCCGGCCTGTTGAGAAGGCTTGCGATGACGAATTCGCCGAACGAGATGGAAAATGTCAGGAAGGCGCCGGAGACGATCGCGGCGCGGACATTCGGGAAGATCACGCCGGCAATGGTGCGAAGCCGGGACGCCCCGAGGCTCTCGGCGGCCTCGGTCAGGGTCGTGATGTCGATCGCCGCCATGCCGTTGTCGACCGACCGATACATGTAGGGAAGCGACAGGACGACGTAGCCGGCCACGAGCAGGACGTTTGTGCCGGTGTTGCTCATCGTGAACGGCAGGATCGAATCAGACCCGAACAGCCGGATATAGCCGAAGACCAGGACGACCGGCGGGATGATCAGCGGCATCAGGCTGATGAACTCGACCAGCGGCCGCAGCCGGGGCAGCTTCAGCCGCACCCAATAGGCCGTTGGAACGACGATCAGGATGCCGACCACGATCGCCGCGAGCGAGGCGACCGCCGAGAAGCTGACCGTGGCGAAGAAGACCTCGCTGTTGAAGACCGACCGGTAGGCCTCGAAGCTCCACGTTCCGCGGATCATCTGCAGCGAGAACTGGAAGGTCGCATAGAGCGGGATCAGGAAGTAGGAGGCCGTCAGGGCGACGATCAGCGTCGACAGAAGCGGGAACGACTTCTTCACTTGTGCCACCTCTCGGCGCGGGTGCGCAGGATCAGGTAGATCGTGTTCGATACCGCCATGATCACGACCATGCCGACCGCGAGCGCATAGCCGAGATTGGGATTGTAGAGCACGTTGCCCTGGATCTGCTGGAACAGGACGATCGGCACCACCGCGAAGCGCGAACCGGTCAACGCATAGACGGTGGCAAGCGTGCCGAAAGCGTTGGCGAAGAGCAGGAGGAAACAACCGAGGATCGAAGGCGTCAGCACCGGGAGCGCCACCTTCTGCCAGTACTGGCCCCGGCTGGCGCCGAGGATTTCCGCCGCCTCGCGCCATTCCTGCTTCAGCCCGTCGAGCGCCGGCGCCACGATCAACAGCATCAGCGGCATCTGGAAATAGAGATAGGTGAGCGCGACGCCCCAAAAGGAGAACAGGTTGAAGCCCGCGCCGTAGAGATTGAAGCCGAAGACGTCGCGCAGCACCACGGTCACGAGCCCGATGCGGCCGAGCGTCGCGATGAAGGCGAAGGCGAGCGGAATGCCCGCGAAGTTGGACGCGACGCCCGAGAACGTCATGAAGACCGGCCGGATCCAGCGCGGCAACCCGCCGAGGATCACCGCATAGCCAAGGAGGACGCCGGTGACTGTGCCGAGCAGCGCCGAGACGAGGCTAAGCCGGATCGACAGCGAGTAGGCCGCCATGATGTTCGGCGTCGTCAGCTCGGCGAAGTTGCGGAGCGTGAATTCTCCGGCGGAATTCTGGAATGCGCCGGTGATCAGATAGAGGATCGGCAGGAACAGAAACAGAAGGGCGAACAGGAAGAACGGCAGGAGTCCCAGCCAGCTTCCGCCCAGTCCGCGCACGATACTGGGAAACAAGCCGGGAAAGATCGGTCGCGTTTCCTCTCGTGCCACTGTCTCCTCGGTCGTCATCGCGTCCCGATTCCCCTTCCTGCCGAAACATGGAACGGACGCCGGCGGCAGGCCGGCGTCCGAATGATCGCTTTCGGGCGAGGCTTACTGCGCACCCATTTCCTTGCCCCAGCTGTCGGCGACGACCGCCTTGGCCGCCGACTGTTCGTCGAGGGTCGGGAAGATCGCCTTGGCATAGGCCTCGGGCGCCGGCATGTTCGCCAGAAGATCCTGCGGGATCTTCTTGTTGGCGGCGAGGTCGTTGAAGCGGATCGGGTGGCAATAGCCCTTCAGCCAGCCAAGCTGGCCTTCGTCCGAATAGAGATACTCCATCCAGAGCTTCGCCGCGTTCGGATGCGGCGCATAGGCCGAGATCGCCTGGACATAGACGCCGGCGATCACCGAGTCGGAGGGGATGACGACATCCATCGGCGGGTTGCCGGCGAGCTTGTCGCGCATCGCGAGGACGTTGTAGTCCCAGTCGAACAGGATCGGCGTCGTGCCCTGCGCCATGTTCTGGGCCGAGCCGTTCACCGGCACGAAATTGCCGTTCTCCTTGAGGTCCTTGAAGAAGGCGATGCCCTTCTCGGCCGCCTCGGCACCGTCCTTGGCGCCTTCGGCAACGCCGGCGCCATAGACCGTCATCATCGTCGAATTGCCGGTGCGCGGATCACCGGGAATGGCGACGGAATTGGCGTATTTGGAATCCTTCAGATCGGCGAAGCTCTGCGGCACCTCCTGGACGATGTCCTTGTTCACGCCCATGGCGAGGACGCCGTAATAGTCGCCGTACCAGTAGCCCTCGGGATCCTTGGCGGAATCCGGGATCGAATCCCAGGTCGAGACCTTATAGGGAGCGAGCAGGCCGTCTTTCTTGGCGGCCGGACCGAAGGACAGGCCGACATCGATGACATCGGGCGCCTGCGGGCCGGTATTGCCCTTGTTGGCCTTGATTGCCTCGATCTCGTCGCCGGAACCGGCGTTCGGGTTGAGTTCGTTGACGGTGAGACCATACTTCTTCTTGAAGCCTTCGATCACGTCGCCATAACCGCACCAGTCATGCGGAAGCGCGATGGTGGTCAGTTGGCCTTCCTTCTTGGCGGCCGCCACGAGTTCGTCCATGGACATGGAGTCGGCGGCCCGGGCCTGCACCAGGCAGGTCGAGAACGACAGGACCGCAGCGAGAGCCACAGTGCGCTTACGAAGCTTGATCATTGGAAAAACCTCTCGGGGCCGGTTGCCGATTGCGGCAACGGCGCGAATGAACTCGTCTCCACAGGAGCGTCGGCCACCTAGCACCGGTCGATGACAGTTGCGTGTCGTCACCATTCGGCCCCGAGCATGGCTGGAGCAGCGGATCTCCCGGTTCTTCCAATGCCGGCTCTGATAGCGCGACTTCTCGATTGTCCGGAGCCAGGAGTCGCACCCTCTTCCGGCCCCACAGGCGGCACGTCTTCCTCGATGATCTGCAGACGGTCATAGGACCGATTTCTCAGCCTGCAATTGTTCCCGGCTTGCCTGTCAAGCAAGCTTGACGTAGCGTTCGTACACCCTCGCGGTCGGGCATCCGGCGCGGGGCCGGCCGGAGCACGATGGGGCTGCTCCCAACGACTTCATCGTGCTTCGGCATTCTCGCCCGTTGGTTCGTCGCTGGCCGTCCATCCGGCGAGGCGAACCGGGTCCGTTGCTTCATGCGCAGCCGTATGACGTCCGCCACTCCTGACCCGACGAACCTCGTTCTCGTCGGCGGCGGCCACGCCCATCTCTTCGTGCTGCGCGCCTTCGGCCTCGACCCGCTGCCGGGTGTCCGTCTGACACTGATCGCCAAGGAAGCGCATGCGGCCTATTCCGGCATGCTGCCGGGCGTCCTCGCCGGCACCTATCGACCGGAGGACGGGCAGATCGATCTCGCCCGGCTCGCCGACTTCGCCGGCGCGGCGTTCGTTCACGACGAGGCGTTAACGCTCGACCGCGAGGCGCGCGCGGTGGTCACGCGGGAAGGTGCGCGCTTTCCGTATGACATCCTGTCGATCGACGTCGGCATCGTGCCGGACGTCGCGGCGATCGAGGGCGCGCGCGAAAATGCCCTGCTCGTGAAGCCGATTTCGCGGCTCCTGAGCAGGTGGCAGGATGAGGCGGGCCGGGATCGGGGAGATGCGGCTCCAAGCGGCGCTGTCGTCATCGGCGGCGGGCCGGCCGGGTTCGAACTCGCCTTCGCGCTCAGGCGACGCTTCTCTGGCCTCAGCCCCTCACGAGGGAATCGACAGACAGCTCTTACGCTTGTCTCCGGGCCTCACCTCCTCTCCGGCCTGCCGAAACGCGCGCGGCACCTGGCACGTCGCGCCCTTGCGGAAGCGGATATCGCTCTGGTCGAGGGACCGCCGGCAAAGGCCGTTGCACGCGACCGGGTCGAACTTGAGGACGAGCGCAGCCTGGCGAGCAGCCTCACCCTCGTTGCGACCGCGGCCCGCCCGCCCGCGTTTCTGCGCGAATCGGGTCTGGCGGTCGACGAAAAGGGATATCTCAAGGTCTCGCCGACGCTTCAAGTCGAGGGCTCGCCGACGGTCTTTGCCGCGGGCGACTGCGTGACGCTGCTCGGTCAGGAGCGGCCGAAGGCCGGCGTCTTCGCCGTCCGCGAAGGAGCGGTCCTCGCGGACAATCTTCGGCGGGCCTTGACCGGGCGAAACCTCCGGCACTACCGCGCCCAGAGTCGATTCCTCGTGATTCTGACGCTCGGCAATGGCGAGGCGATCGCCGCGCGCAACGGCGTTGCCATCCGCTCTCGCCTCGCCTGGTGGTGGAAGGACAGGATCGACCGGAGCTTCGTGCACCAGTTCGGCGGCGGCCTGCCGGAGCGCCCCCCTGAGGATGCGTCCTGACGCGCGCGAGGCCCCGCCATCTCGTCACGGCAGGCACGAGAGTTGCTGCTTTATGGCAGTACGTCGGACGAGCCGGCAAAACTGACATTCGTCAGCGCGGCTGGACGCTGTACGCGCTCCCGGCACGGCGATAAGGATGATCGCGCCACCGTTTCTGTCGCAGTGGCGTCCTGGCCTCTCCTTCTGTCGCGTGCAGCGCCTTCCATGACCGTTTCCACCATCGTCGTCCTCGTCGCATCGCTCGTGACATTCGGTGCGCTCGCCCGCCCGGTCGCGGACTGGCTGCGCCTGCCTGTCTCGATCATCCTGGCGCTCGGCGGCGCGACGCTCGGCTTCGCCTGTCTTTATTCGATCGCCCATCCCGGCACGCTTCTGCCGACCGAATTCGCCACGGTGATCGCCGACCTGCCGATCGGGTCGAGCCTGTTTCTCTACGTCTTCCTGCCGACGCTCATCTTCCAGGCTTCGCTCGAAGTCGACGTTCACCGCGTCCGCGAGGATCTCATCCCGATCGTACTCCTCGCACTCGTTGCGGTCGTCGTTGCGACTTTCGGCGTCGCGGCGGCACTGTGGCCCTTCTCGGGCATGCCGCTCGTCGCCTGCCTCCTCCTTGCATCGCTGATCGCCACCACCGACCCCGTCGCCGTCATCGCCATCTTCAAGGATGTCGGCGCACCCGAGCGCCTGACGCGTCTCGTCGAGGGCGAAAGCCTGTTCAACGACGCTGCGGCGATCTCGCTCTTCCTGCTCTTTTCCGCCTCGCTGATCGCACCGGCGAGCGTCACGACGTCGCGCATCGTCTCCGACCTTCTCCTCCTGCCGATCGGCGGCGCGGTCGTCGGCTTCCTTGCGGCGCAGCTCACGATCCAGCTCCTGGCGTTGATCGGCGAAGACCGGGTCACTGCCGTCTCGCTGAGCCTCGCCCTGCCCTATCTCGCCTTCTGGGTCTGCGAACAAGTGTTCGACGTTTCCGGCGTCATCGCCGTCGCGAGCGCGGGCGTCACCCTCGCCTCGCTTGCGCCCGGCCGCGTGACGAACGGCACCTGGCGCTACCTGTGCACCAGCTGGGAGCAGCTCGCTTCCTGGTCGTCGATCCTGATCTTTGTCCTCGCCTCGCTGCTGGTGCCGCGGCTGATCTCGGACATCGACCCCTACGACTTCGTCCTGCTCGCCATCGTCTTCCTTGCCGCGATCGGCACCAGGGCGCTGATCCTCTTCGTGCTGCTGCCGGTCTTGACGCGGGTCGGCCTGCGCTCGCCGCCGGTCCCGCTCAGATACCGGGTCGTCGTGCTGTGGGGCGGCCTGCGCGGCTCGGTGACGCTGGCGCTGGCGCTGGCGGTGACCGAGAATGCGGCGGTGCCGCGCGATATCGCGGCTTTCGTCGCGACGCTCGCCACCGGGTTCACGCTCGTGACGCTGTTCGTCCAGGGCACGACCCTGCGCCTCCTCATCCAGTCGCTCGGCCTCAACCGACTGAGCGGCGTGGACCGCGCGGTTCGCGACATCGCCCTCAATTTCGCTGCCGGCCGGGTGGCGAAGGTCACCGGCGAAATGGCCGGCCGGTTCGAGAACCGGAGGGGCCCCGGAGAGCCGGCGGCGCCCGTCGCCGCGTCCGAATCCGGCATGGCGGAACGCCCGGGCGGCGGGGCGGACGCCGCAGGCCTTCCCGAAGCCGAGAAGGTGTCGATCGCGCTGGTCTCTCTCAGCGCGCAGGAGCGCGAATGCGTGCTCGACCATTTCGCCAGGGGCACGGTTGCGCCGGCGATCGCCCGCCGGCTCGCAAGCGAAACCAAGCGGCGCCTCGATCTCGCCCGGCAGGCAGGCCTGGACGGCTATCGCGCCTCCGTCGCCCAGGAAACCGAACTCGCCCCCGGCGATCACCTTGCCTATTCGGCGCAGCGCCGGCTCGGCATCAGCCGACCGCTTGCGGCGCGCCTCGCGACCCGCTTCGAGACGCTGATCGAGACCGACCTCGTCCTGACCGAGCTCGTCCGCTTCGTCGGCGCGGAGCTGAAGCCGGTGCTCGGCGCCGCGACGGCGGATCTCGTAGTCTCCGCACTCGCCGAGCGCGCTGCCCGGATCGAGCGGGAACTCGCCGCGGTGCGTCTGCAATTTCCAGCCTATGTCGCCGAACTCGAGAGGGGCTTCGTCGAACGGTCGGCGCGGGCACGCGAGGCGCAGGAGATCTCGAGGTTGCGGATGTCCGGCCTGATCAGCCTGGAGGTCGAGCGCGACCTTCTGGCGGGCCTTGCGGAACGCGAGCGCAGGTCGCGCCGGCGCCCGGCCCTCGATCTCGAACTCGACACGATGGTGCTGATCGAGCGCAGCGATCTCTTCGCTCACCTGTCCGTAGCTCATCGGGCGAACCTTGCCCGGATGACGCGGCCCGTCTTCGCCGCGCCGGGGATGCGGATTATCGCCCGGGGAGACGTGGGCACCGAGGCCTATTTCATCGCGTCGGGCGCGGTGGAGATCGACACCGGCTCGGGCATCCATCGCCTCGGCCGCGGCGACGTCGTCGGTGAGATGGCGCTTCTGTTCGACATGCGGCGTCAGGCGGACGTCGTTGCGATCGCCTATTGCAGCCTTTTGCGGCTGTCGGTGTCGGACTTCCGGCGCTTCCTCGCGCTCGACCCCAAGATGCGGGCGACGATCGAGACGATCGCGCGTCAGCGCCTCGGGGCGAATGCGGCCAGCGCCGCCGGTTCGCCGACGCGCAGTTCCGAAGATCCTCTGTCCGCGGACTCGATGAACCCGACGCAATCAGCGCCGGCCATCAGCTGAAGGCCGGCGTCCGGTCCCCGTGTTCAGACTGGTCAGTCGGCGGCAGGCGAGGAGATGTTGCGAAGCGGCGGCTCGGCGCCCTGCGTCTTCTCGACATGGCCGCCGAAGCCCTTGCGCATGGCGGACAGGATGCGGTCGGCGAAGCTGTGCTCCTGGCGGGAGCGGAAGCGCTCATAGAGCGCAGCGGACAAGACGTTCGCGGGCACGGCTTCCTCGATCGCCGCATTGATCGTCCAGCGTCCCTCGCCGGAATCCGAGACATAGCCGGAGAAATCTCCGAGGCCCGGATCTTCCACCAGTGCAGCGGCGGTCAGGTCGAGCAGCCAGGACGTCACAACGCTGCCGCGGCGCCACACCTCCGCCACTTCGGCGACGTCGATCTCGAGCCGCTCATGCGCAGGCAGATTGTCGCTGGCGGCGTTCTTCAGGATGTCGAAGCCCTCGGCATAGGCCTGCATCAGCCCATATTCGATGCCGTTGTGGACCATCTTGACGAAGTGGCCGGCGCCGTTGCCCCCGGCGTGGATGTAGCCTTCCTCGGACCGCGCTCCCGCACCCGTCCGGCCCGGTGTTCGCGGCACATCTCCGCGACCGGGCGCCAGGGCCTCGAAGATCGGATCCAGATGGTCCACGACCGATTTCTCGCCGCCGATCATCATGCAGTAGCCGCGCTCGAAGCCCCAGATGCCGCCGCTGGTTCCGACGTCCACATAGGAGATGCCGCGCTCTGACAGTTCGCCGGCGCGGCGGATGTCGTCCTTCCAGAAGCTGTTGCCGCCGTCGATCAGCATGTCGCCCGGGCTGAGGAGATCGGCGAGCTCCTGGACCGTCGCCTCGGTGATCTCGCCTGCCGGCAGCATGATCCAGATGGCGCGCGGACTGTCGAGCTTGGTCACCATGTCCGCAAGGTCGGAAGCGCCCGTCGCGCCAGCCGAGCCGAGTTCCGTCACCGCTTCCGAACGTCGGTCGTAGACGACCGTCTCGTGGCCGCGGCTGATCAGCCTGCGCGCGATGTTTCCGCCCATCCGGCCAAGACCCACGATTCCGATCCGCATCGCTCGTTCCTTTCGCATTCGCCGCGACTTGCCGCGCCTGCGAAGAGGATAGGGCCATCTTTCGAAAGATCAGGGCCGCGGCGGAGACGCAAGGCGCCGGAAGTCCTCAGTCGCGACGCGGACCCGACCGTCGACGGCCCCGGCGGACGGATTTTCCGCCTGCCGGGGCCGCACAGCGAATGGAGCCGGCGAACCGGTCGCGGGCGCCCGGCCCACGACCGGACGACCGCGTCTTGCGGTCAGGCGGCAGCCTTCTGGTTGACCGCTTCACCCGCCAGCTTCGACAGAAGCGCGTCGGTTTTCTTTTCTTCTTCGAGCGTTTCCTGCAGCAGCTTGGCCGCATCCTTCATGCCGAGCTTGTTCGCCCAGTTGATGAGGGTGCCGTAGCGGGCGATTTCATAGTGCTCGATCGCCTGCGCCGACGAGATCAGTCCTGCGTCGAGGGCGACGGAGCCCTTGAACTCGTCCATGATCTCCTTGCCTTCCTCGATCAGGCCCTGCATCGCCTCGCAGGGCTTGCCCTGGGCACGCTTGCCGACCATCTCGAAGACCTGTTCCAGCCGCTGGACCTGGTGATCGGTTTCTTCGCGATGCGTCTCGAAGGCATTGCGCAGGTCGTCGGTCGTGGCGGATTTCGCCATCTTGGTCAGACCGCGCAGAATCTGCTTCTCGGCGTGATACACGTCCTTGAGAGTGTCGAGGAAGAGGTCGTCGAGGGTCTTTTCGGCCTTGGCCATGGGATGTCTCCGTCGATTGGGCGAGCGCCGTCCTGCGGCGCGGCGACATGCGGCGCCGGCAGCGCTCGCCGGTGAAAAACTGTCTGTTCGGATCGTGCCCGCGCCGGGCGGAAACCGCCTCATGCGAGTCCGCTCAATAAGCTGTGAGCGGACGGACAGTTCCTTTAGAACCAGTCGGCTAACGAGATTCTTTTAGCTGACTCATGGTTTTCACAGACAGAGGAAGACGGAGTGGTCTTGCCGAAGACCAGCCGGGCCCGTGGACGAAGTATGGACGCGACAGGCTCCGCCGTGTTCTCGGGCGTATGGGGCGCCGTTACATGCGAAACAGGCCGAAGCGCGTCTCCTCTATCGGCGCGTTCAAAGAAGCGGCGAGTGACAGAGCGAGGATCTCGCGGCTCCTGGCGGGATGGACGATGCCGTCGTCCCAGAGCCGCGCTGAGGCGTAGAGCGGATGCGACTGCCGCTCGAACATCTCGATGGTCGGGCGCTTGAACTCCGCCTCCGACTCCTGCGACCAGGTCTCGCCCTTCCGCTCGATGCCGGCCCGCCGCACCGTCGCCAGGACCCCGGCCGCCTGCTCGCCGCCCATGACGCCGATGCGGCTGTTCGGCCAGGTCCACAGGAAGCGGGGCGAATAGGCCCGGCCGGCCATGCCGTAATTGCCGGCGCCGTAGGAGCCGCCGATCAGCATGGTGATCTTCGGACAGGCCGTCGTCGAGACGGCCGTGACCAGCTTCGCCCCGTTCTTGGCGATGCCTCCCGCCTCATAGGCTCTGCCGACCATGAATCCGGTGATGTTCTGGAGAAAGACCAGCGGGATCCTGCGCTGCGAGCAGAGTTCGACGAAATGCGCGCCCTTCACTGCGCTTTCGGAGAAGAGGACACCGTTATTGGCGAGGATGCCCACGGGGATCCCATGGACATGCGCGAAGCCGCAGACGAGCGTCTGCCCGTACCGCGCCTTGAACTCGTCGAAGCGCGAGCCGTCGACCAGCCGGGCGATGACCTCCCGCACGTCATAGGGCGTCTTGGCGTCCGCCGGCACGATGCCGAGGATCTCCGCGGGGTCATAGGCCGGCTCTTCCGGTGTTTCGAGCACCATCTGCGCGGGTTTTCGCGTGTTGAGGTTCGCAACCACCCGCCGCGCGATCTCCAGGGCGTGGAGGTCGTCATTCGCCAGATGGTCCGCGACACCTGAGAGGCGGGTGTGGACGTCGCCGCCGCCGAGATCTTCGGCGGTGACCACCTCCCCCGTCGCCGCCTTCACGAGCGGCGGCCCGGCAAGGAAGATCGTGCCCTGCTCCTTTACGATGACGGTCTCGTCGCTCATCGCCGGCACATAGGCGCCGCCGGCCGTGCAGGAGCCCATGACCACCGCGATCTGAGCGATGCCGTCCGCACTCATCCGCGCCTGATTGTAGAAGATGCGGCCGAAATGCTCGCGGTCCGGAAAGACCTCGTCCTGATTCGGCAGATTGGCTCCGCCGCTGTCGACGAGATAGACGCAAGGCAGCCGGTTTTCCGCCGCGATCTCCTGCGCGCGAAGATGCTTCTTGACGGTCACCGGGTAGTAGGTGCCGCCTTTCACCGTCGCGTCATTGGCAAGGATCATGACGTCGCGCCCCGACACCCGCCCGATTCCGGCGATCGCGCCGGCCGCCGGAACCTCGCCGCCATAAAGGCCGTACGCGGCGAAGAGCCCGACCTCGAGAAACGGCGAACCGGGATCGAGAAGCTGCTGGACCCGGTCCCGCGGCAGGAGCTTGCCGCGCTTCACATGACGGTCGCGCGCCGCAGCTCCGCCGCCTTCGAGCGCGGCGGCAGCGACCGCCTCGACGGTCTCGATCTGCCGCAGCATCGCCGCCCGGTTTTCGGCAAAGGCCTCCGAACGAGGCGAAATGGCGGAGGTCAGGACCGGCATCAGCTCCTCCGGCTCGTCATCGGATGAGGTCGATTGCTACGCCGAGGTCCACGTTCATCCATGCTCGATCGGCACTCAGCGCCGGCCACCCTTGCCGATGCGCCAGAGTGAGACAGGCTCGGTCGGAAAAGGAGAATTGGTGCCGCAGCGTGAGCGGCCGGAACGAAGCCGCCAGACGTGCCAGTTCCAGATCGAAGGAAATGACGAGGAGAGGCAGTCGTGCGAGTGCCTGCTCCGCCGGCACGCGTTCCCACCCGCGATCGGTGAGTTTGGCGATCACTTCTGAGACGTTCACGGTCAGGATGGCAGCGTCCTTCAACGCCGCTTCGACACGCTCCCCTCCGGCCTTCCCGAACATAAGCGCCAGGACGACGGAGCTGTCGAGAACCACCGTCATTGCCCACTCTGGTCTTCCCGTTGGGCCTCGGCACGTTGCTCGGCAATGAGCTCGTCGACAGGTGAGCCTTCTCCCTTGTCGTGGTGAGCCACGGGGGGCCGGACGCGTTCGAGGGCTGCCGCGGGCGAAAGAATGCGCAATTCTCCGTCGACGCCCTCAGCAGTGACAGCGCTCTCGCCGCGAAGAAGCATCGCAGCGCGCATTTCCGCCGGAACTGTGATGCGACCATCGCTTCCGACCGATAGCCGCATGCGGCCGACCGAGCCAAGCTGCTCAATTCCGGAGGGATGTTGGGCATCATAGGCCTTCTTCCAATAGGAATATTGGGTAGCAGCCGTATTGGGATTGCCACCTTCGGCCGTGTAGGACTCGATGACCCTCTTGCGGTCCGCGCGACGGCCCATCCGTTCGCTGAGGCTGTTTACGATCTCCCAGACACGGCCCGTCTTGGAGTTCGCGCGACCGGGCTGGATTGGATGGCCCTTTTCCGCATTCGACATGGACGGTCTCCATGGATGAATTCCGCCAGAATCTGTACGTAGTCGATATGGCCCTCAGGCCGTCTCCTTGAACAGCTCCCGGCCGATCAGCATGCGCCGGATCTCGCTCGTGCCGGCGCCGATCTCGTAGAGCTTGGCGTCGCGCAGGAGCCGGCCGGTCGGATATTCGTTGATATAGCCGTTGCCGCCAAGCGCCTGGATGGCCTGCAGCGCCATCTGGGTCGCGGCCTCGGCCGCGTAGAGAATGCAGCCGGCCGCATCCTTGCGGCTGACCTCGCCGCGGTCGCAGGCGGCGGCCACCGCATAGACATAGGCGCGGCAGGCATTGGTCGCGACATACATATCGGCGAGCTTGGCCTGCATCAGCTGGAACTCGCCGATCGCCTGGCCGAACTGCTCGCGCTCGTGGACATAGGGCACGACCACGTCGAGGCAGGCGGCCATGATGCCGAGCGGGCCGGCCGCCAGCACCACGCGTTCATAGTCGAGGCCGGACATCAGCACCTTCACCCCGCCGCCGGCCTCGCCGAGGACGTTGTCATAGGGCACCTCGCAGTCTTGGAAGACCAGCTCGCAGGTGTTGGAGCCGCGCATGCCAAGCTTGTCGAGCTTCTGTGCGGTGGAGAAACCCGCCATGTCCTTTTCGATCAGGAAGGCGGTGATGCCGCGCGGGCCGGCGTCCGGATCGGTCCTGGCGTAGACGACGAGGGTCGAGGCGTCCGGGCCGTTGGTGATCCACATCTTGGTGCCGTTGAGGACGAAGCGGTCGTTTCGCCGGTCCGCCCTCAGCTTCAGACCGACCACGTCCGACCCGGCTCCCGATTCCGACATGGCGAGCGAGCCGACATGCTCGCCGGAGATCAGCTTCGGCAGGTATTTCTGCTTCTGCGCCTCGGTGCCGTTGCGCCGGATCTGATTGACGCAGAGATTGGAATGCGCCCCGTAGCTGAGGCCGACCGAGGCTGACGCCCGCGATATTTCCTCGACCGCGACGCAATGGGCGAGATAGCCCATCCCGGCGCCGCCGAACTCCTCCTCGACGGTAATGCCGAGGAGGCCCAGCGCCCCCATCTCGGTCCACAGATCGTTCGGGAATTCGTTCGTCGCGTCGATCTCCGCGGCGCGCGGCGCGATCCGGTCCTGGGCGAAGCGGTGGACCGTCTCGCGCAGCGCCTCGATCTCCTCTCCGAGCGAGAAGCGCATCGTCTGGTGGAACACGTTCAACCCTCCCTGTCGCCGCCGGCCATCCGCCGCGGCCGCAACATCCGCCGACGGCGGCGGTCCGCCTAGCCTCAGCGGGGCGCCATCCGCAACGCGCCGTCGAGCCGGATGGTCTCGCCATTGAGCATCTCGTTGGCGATGATGTGAAGCGCGAGGCGCGCATATTCCTCCGGCCGGCCGAGACGCGGGGGAAACGGCACCGCTGCGCCGAGGCTCTCCTGCGCCGCCTCCGGCAGCCCCTTCAGCATCGCTGTCTCGAAGATCCCCGGCGCGATGGTGACGACGCGAATGCCGAATTGCGCAAATTCCCGCGCCGCCGGCAAGGTGAGCCCAACGACGCCGCCCTTCGATGCCGCATAGGCCGTCTGGCCGATCTGTCCGTCATAGGCGGCGACCGAAGCGGTGTTGATCGCAACGCCGCGCTCGCCCGTCTCCAGCGGATCGAGTTGGGAGGCAGCGGCCGCGAACAGACGCAACAGGTTGAACGTGCCGATCAGATTGACCTCGATCGCCTGCCGGAACTCGTCGAGCGGCATCGTGCCGGCCTTGTTCAACACCTTGCGGGCCGGGGCGACGCCCGCGCAGTTGATCAGGATGCGCGCAGCGCCATGGGCGTCGGCAGCCTTCTGCACCGCCGCCTCCGCGCTCTCTGCCGAAGCGACATCGCAGAAGAAGGCCGCGCCGCCGATCTCGGCAGCGATCTCTTCGACCGCGCCGACATTGCGATCGAGCAGCGCTACCTTGGCGCCGCCTGCCGCGAGCGCCCGCGCCGTCGCCGCCCCGAGCCCCGATCCACCGCCGGTCACCAGCGCTGCCATGCCTTCGATCTTCATCTCTTCTCTTCCTCCCGAACTGTCCTGCCGACTATTGCAGCCGTTCCACCGCGACGGCCGTCGCTTCGCCGCCGCCGATGCAGAGCGTCGCGATACCCCGCTTCAGGCCGTAAGTCTCCAGCGCCGCGACGAGTGTCACCAGTATGCGTGCGCCGGAAGCGCCGATCGGATGGCCGAGAGCGCAGGCCCCGCCATGGACGTTGACCTTGTCGTGCGGCAGGTCGAGCTCGCGCATCGCCGCCAGCGCGACCACGGCGAAGGCCTCGTTGATCTCGAACAGGTCGACATCGCCTGCCCGCCAGCCGGTCTTCTCGAACAGACGCTCCAGGGCGCCGACCGGCGCGGTGGTGAACCAGCCGGGCGCGCGCGCATGGCCGGCATGGCCGCGGATCACTGCAAGCGGAGCCAGCCCCCGCCTTTCCGCCTCCGACAGGCGCATCAGCACCAGCGCCGCGGCGCCGTCCGAAATCGAGGAGGAATTGGCCGCCGTCACCGTGCCGCCCGCCCGGAAGGCCGGCTTCAGCGCCGGGATCTTCTCCGGCTTCGCCCGGCCCGGCTGCTCGTCGACCGAGATCGCCGCCTCGCCCTCACCGACGGGAGTGATCTCTGCGGCAAAACGCCCGTCTGTGATCGCCTTCGTCGCACGGTCAAGCGAAGCAAGCGCGTAGTCATCCTGCATCTTGCGGGTAAACTGGTAATACTCCGCCGTATCCTCGGCAAAGCTGCCCATCAGCCGGCCCTTGTCATAGGCGTCTTCGAGGCCGTCGAGGAACATGTGGTCGAGCGTGCGGCCGTGGCCGAGACGATAGCCGGCGCGGGCCTTCTCCAGGAGATACGGCGCGTTGGTCATGCTCTCCATGCCACCGGCGACGACGATCTCGGCACTCTCCGCCGCGATCGCGTCATGGGCGAGCATGACCGCCTTCATGCCGGAGCCGCAGACCTTGGAAACGGTCGTCGCGGGCACCGATTGCGGCAGACCCGCGCCGATCGAGGCCTGGCGCGCCGGTGCCTGGCCTACGCCCGCCGAGAGGACGTTGCCCATCATCACCTCTGAGACATCCTCGGGCGCGATATGCGCACGCGCCACCGCCGCGGAAATCGCGGCGGCTCCGAGATCCGGCGCGGTCCTGTCGCGCAGCGCCCCCTGAAAGCCGCCCATCGGCGTTCGGGCGAGCGAGGCGATCACGATAGGGTCGGCGGCCACGTCTGATCCTCCCGATCGGCGTCAAGCACGCCATTGCGGTCAACCTAGCACGCCGGCCCGCGGGTGGAAGATGGCGGCCAGACCCACAAAGCCGCCCTGCCTATGCCGCTCCTCCCTTACCAGCTCGCGCCAGGACCCGCTTTGCCTGTTTCAGATGCGGCGCGTCGGCCATACGGCCGTTCACCTGAAGCGCGCCGGCCTCCGGATGCGCGGCGAAGGCGTCGACGATCGCCTGCGCCTCGGCAACCGCCGCCGCCGTCGGTGTGAAGGCGGCGTTGATCAACGCAACCTGCGCCGGATGGATCGCCATCATGCCCGAGAATCCGTCCCGGGCGGCGCGCTGCGCCGTCCCTTCGAGTCCCGCCATGTCCTTGATGTCCGGATGGACGGTTTCGATCGCCGCGACACCCGCCGCATGGGCGGCGAAGAGCGCGAGAGCGCGCACCATCCGATAGGGATCCGTCAGGCTGCCATCCGGCTCGCGGCTCGTCGCAGCGCCGATCGCCGCCGGCAGATCCTCCGCGCCCCAGGTGAGACCGCAGAGCCTCGCCGTCACGCCGCCATAGGAGCCGAGCTGGAACACCGCCGCAGGCGTCTCCGTCGCGATCGGCAGGATCACCGCCCGCTCCGCGCCCAGCAGCCGGTCGAGCGCGGCGAGCGAGGATGCGCCTTCCGCCTTGGGCAGGACGATGCCGTCCGCGCCTTTCGCTGCGGCAAGATCGGCGTCCACCATGGCGAGGTCGAGCGGGTTGATCCGAACGAAGACCGCCGGCCCTCCCGCCGCCGCACCTTTCTCGCCACTTCGCGCCTGCGCGGCCAGGAAGCTGGCCACCGCCTGCCTTGCTGCGTCCTTGCGGGCAGGCACGACGGCATCTTCCAGGTCGAGGATCACCGCGTCGGCGCCGCTCGTCATTGCCTTGTCGAATCGGTCCGGCCGATCGCCGGGGACGAAGAGCAGCGAGCGCAGCCTCATCGGGCGCTCCGCCGGATCAGCGCCGAGCGCAGGCACTGGCAGACGACTTCGTCCCTCTGATTGAGCAGCCTGTGCGAGAAGGTGACGATCCCCGCCTCCGGCCGCGACCGGCTCTCGCGCGTCTCTGCCACCTCCGTCTCGGCCCTCAGCGTATCGCCGATGAACACCGGCTTCGGCATGACGACCTTGTCGTAGCCGAGATTGGCGACGAGCGTGCCGAGCGTGGTGTCTCCGACGGAAAGGCCCACCATCAGCGCGAAGGTGAAGGTGCCGTTGACGAGGATCCGCCCGAATTCGCTTGCCTTCGCGGCCTCGGCGTCGAGATGCAGGGGCTGCGGATTGTGGGTCATGGTGGTGAAGAGGAGATTGTCGGTCTCCGTCACCGTCCGGCGTATGTCGTGGGCAATCCGATCCCCGACCGTCCACTCCTCGAAAAACCGTCCGGCCATCGCCTCCCCTTTCCTTTGCCGCGCGAGGCGACATCATAGCAGACGCCGAGAGGCTTCGGGCGCGCTGCCGACGGCGCAGCGGCGCCGGATAGCGGCGGGAGGTGGCATGGACGGTCGACTAAGTCTGCATGTGCCGGAACCGGAGGTGAGGCCGGGCGGTGCACCGGACTTCTCCGGCGTGAAGATCGCCCGGGCGGGAACCGTTCGGCGGCCGCCCGTCGATGTCGAACCGGCCGAGATCCGGGACATGGCCTATTCGATCATCCGCGTCCTCAACCGCGCCGGCGAGGCGGTCGGCGAATGGGCGGGAACGCTCTCAGACGCGGAACTCCTCGCCGGTCTGAAGACCATGATGCGCGTGCGCGCCTTCGACCGGCGCATGCTAATGGCACAGCGCCAGGGCAAGACCAGCTTCTACATGCAGTGCCTGGGCGAGGAGGCGATCGCCTGCGCTTTCCGCAAGGTGCTGCGCCCCGGCGACATGAACTTCCCCACCTATCGCCAGCAGGGCCTGCTGATTGCCGACGACTATCCGCTGGTCGACATGATGTGCCAGATCTACTCCAACCGCCGCGACCCGCTGAAGGGCCGGCAGTTGCCGATCATGTATTCGTCGAAAGAGCACGGCTTCTTCTCTATCTCCGGCAATCTCGCGACCCAGTTCGTCCAAGCCGTCGGCTGGGCGATGGCCTCGGCGATCAAGGGCGACGACAAGATCGCCGCCGCCTGGATCGGCGACGGGTCCACCGCCGAGAGCGACTTCCACTCCGGCCTCGTCTTCGCCTCGACCTACAAGGCGCCGATCGTCCTCAACATCGTCAACAATCAATGGGCGATCTCGACCTTCCAGGGCATCGCCCGCGGCGGCTCCGGCACCTTCGCCGCGCGCGGCCTCGGCTTCGGCATCCCCTCGCTCCGCGTCGACGGCAACGATTATCTGGCGGTCCATGCGGTGGCGAAATGGGCCGAGGAGCGCGCACGGCGAAACCTCGGACCGACGCTGATCGAATGGGTTACCTACCGGGCCGCTGCCCATTCCACCTCCGACGATCCCTCCGCCTATCGCCCGAAGGAGGAGAGCGACGCCTGGCCGCTCGGCGATCCGGTAAAGCGGCTGAAGAACCATCTGATCCTGCGCGAGGCCTGGAGCGAGGAGCGCCACGTGCAGGCGGAAGCCGAGATCGACGCCGAAATCCTCGCCGCGCAGAAGGAGGCCGAAAGCCACGGCACGCTGCATACCGGACCGAAGCCGTCGGTCCGCGACATGTTCGAGGATGTCTATGAGGAAATGCCCACGCATCTGAGGCGGCAGCGGCAGGAGGCGGGGTATTGAGCGCTGTCGACATGGATTTGCGTCTGGCCAGCTCCCTCTGTCCTGCCGTAGGGCACGAAGCGTCCAGAATCGGCCGCCCATGCACAAGGATCACCCCATGCCTCGGATGACGATGATCGAGGCGATCCGCGACGCGCATGCGGTCAAGATGGCCGAGGACGACAATGTCGTCGTCTTCGGCGAAGATGTCGGCTATTTCGGCGGCGTCTTCCGCTGCACGGCGGGCCTGCAGGAAAGGTTCGGCAAGAGCCGCTGCTTCGACGCGCCGATCAACGAGAGCGGCATCGTCGGAACGGCGATCGGCATGGCCGCTTACGGCCTCAGGCCGGTGGTCGAGATCCAGTTCGCCGACTACGTCTATCCCGCCTATGACCAGATCGTCTCGGAGGCCGCGCGGCTGCGCTACCGGTCCGCCGGCGACTTCACCTGCCCGCTCGTCGTGCGCATGCCCACCGGCGGCGGCATCTTCGGCGGGCAGACGCATTCGCAGTCGCCGGAAGCGCTCTTCACCCACGTCTCCGGCCTGAAGACCGTCGTTCCGTCCAACCCCTATGATGCCAAGGGCCTGCTCGTCGCGGCAATCGAAGACAATGATCCGGTGATCTTCCTAGAGCCCAAGCGCCTCTATAACGGCCCCTTCGACGGCGACCACGACAAGCCGGTCACGCCCTGGTCGAAGCATGCCCTCGGCGAGGTGCCGGAAGGCCGCTATACCGTTCCCCTCGGCAAGGGCATCGTGCGCCGCGAGGGAGCGGCCGTAACCGTGATCGCCTACGGGACGATGGTGCATGTCGCCGAAGCGGCGGCAGAGACAATCGGCGTCGACGCGGAGATCCTCGACCTTCGCACGCTGATGCCGCTCGACCTCGACCTGATCGTGGCCTCGGTGAAGAAGACCGGCCGCTGCGTCGTCGTCCACGAGGCGACGCTGACCTCCGGCTTCGGTGCCGAGCTCGTTGCGGTTGTCGCCGATGCCTGCTTCTATCATCTCGAAGCTCCGATCCTGAGGGTGGCCGGCTGGGACACGCCCTATCCGCACGCCCAGGAGTGGGACTATTTTCCGGGCCAGGCCCGCATCGGCGGCGCGCTGAAACGGGTGATGGAAGGCTGAGGATGGGCACCTTCACCATCAAGCTCCCCGATGTCGGAGAAGGCGTCGCAGAGGCCGAACTCGTCGAATGGCACGTCCAGGTGGGCGATCCGGTGAAGGAGGACATGATCCTCGCCGCCGTGATGACCGACAAGGCGACGGTCGACATTCCCTCTCCCGTCGACGGAACAATCAAATGGCTCGGCGGCGAAATCGGCGAGACGCTGGCCGTCGGCTCGCCCCTCGTCCGGCTCGACGTCGACGGCCCGGGCGGCAGCAACGAGCCGGAAGAGAACGCGGACGACGGCGCGGCCCGGTCTACCAGCAGCGGGCCGGCTGCCGCAGAGACTGCGGATCAGGCCGCATCGAGCGATGCCCCGCCTGAATTCGCCAGGAGCCGCGACGGCGGCACACCTCCCTCCGAGCGGCCGACGGCCGGGGCCGGCCACGGGTCTCGGCCGACCTCCGATACCCCCTCACGGGGTGAGGTCAGGCCTTACGCAAAGGTGGAGCCGCCCCTTCACGTGGCCCGGAAGCCGGGTGAAAAGCCCCTCGCCTCGCCTGCGGTGCGCCGCCGGGCGATGGAGGCGGGCGTCGATCTGCGCCGGGTGCCGGGCTCGGGACCGGCGGGCCGGATCGGGCATGACGATCTCGACGCGTATCTCGAGGGCGGCGCCGAACCCGCGACCGGCGGGCGGCTCGCGGCGGAGACGTCTGTCACCGGAGTGAAGATCGTCGGCCTCAGGCGCCGCATCGCCGAGAAGATGGCGCTCGCGCGCGACCGCATCGTCCCGATCACCTATGTCGAGGAGATCGACTGCCAGGCGCTCGAAGAGCTGCGCGCAGCGCTGAACCGGGACCGCCGCGACCGTCAAGGCGGCGAGCGCCCGAAGCTCACCCTCCTGCCATTCCTCATGCGGGCCATGGTGATCGCCATCCGCGACCAGCCGCAGATGAACGCCCTCTACGACGACGAGGCGAATGTTCTCTCCATGCATGGCGGCGTCCATATCGGCATCGCGGCGCAGACCGGTTCCGGCCTCGTCGTTCCTGTCGCGCGACATTGCGAGGCCCGCGACATCTGGGCTTGCGCGGCCGAGGTGACCCGCCTGTCGGAGGCCGCGAAGGCCGGGACCGCCAAGCGGGAGGATCTCACCGGCTCGACCATCACCATCACCTCGCTCGGCGCCCTCGGCGGGATCGCGACGACGCCGGTGATCAACCATCCGGAGGTCGCCATCATCGGGGTCAACAAGATGGAGGTGCGCCCGGTCTGGAACGGCGATCGATTCGTGCCGCGCAAGCGGATGAACCTCTCCTCCAGCTTCGACCACCGGGTGATCGACGGCTTCGACGCGGCGGTCTTCGTCCAGCGCATCAAGGCGCTCCTGGAGACGCCCGCTCTGATCTTCGCGGAAGGCTGAGGCGCAAGACATGGCCGACATCTCCTGCCAGCTTCTCGTCATCGGCGCCGGGCCCGGCGGCTATGTCTGCGCGATCCGGGCCGGCCAGCTCGGCCTCGACACCGTTATCGTCGACGACCGCAAGCCCGGCGGCACCTGCCTCAATATCGGCTGCATCCCCTCGAAGGCTTTGATCCACGCCGCCGACGAATATTTCGCGATGCGCGAGGCGGCCGCGCGGCGCGCGATTCCCGGGCTCACCGCCGGCGAGCCGGATCTCGATTGGAGTGCCGTGGTCGGCTGGAAGGACGGCATCGTCAACCGGCTGAACAACGGCGTCACCTCTCTCCTGAAGAAGGCGCGGGTGAAGCTCGTCGACGGTCGTGCGCAGTTCCTCGACGGCAAGACCGTCCTCGTGACCAGCGAGACCGGGACCCAGCGCATCACCGCGCGCAACATCGTCATCGCCACCGGGTCGGAGCCCGTCGAACTTCCCGCGCTGCCCTTCGGCGGCAAGGTGATCTCATCCGAGGGTGCCCTCTCCCTCACGGCGCCGCCGAAGCGTCTTGCCGTTGTCGGTGGCGGCTATATCGGCGTCGAGCTCGGGACCGCATTCGCGAAGGCGGGTTCGCAGGTCACAATCGTCGAGGCGGCCGAGGAGATATTGCCGCTCTACGATGGCGACCTCGTGAAGCCGGTCCGCGCGCGCCTTGCCGAACTCGGGGTCGAAGTCCTGACGGGGGCGAAGGCGCACGGGCTCGCCGGCGAAGGCGGCGACCTGTTGGTCGAGGCGACCGAAGGCGGCGAACGGCGAATTTCGGCCGACCATGTCCTCGTCACCGTCGGCCGGCGTCCGCTCACCGAGGGCTGGGGACGGGAGGAACTCGTCCTCGACATGGACGGCCAGTTCCTGCGCGTCGACGACACCTGCGCGACCGCGATGCGCGGCGTCTACGCCATCGGCGACGTCACCGGCGAGCCGATGCTGGCGCACCGCGCGATGGCTCAGGGCGAGATGGTTGCCGAGATCGTCGCGGGCAAGCGACGCCGCTTCGACCCGCGAGCAATTCCGGCGATCTGCTTCACCGACCCCGAGATCGTCTCGGTCGGCCTGTCCCCTGCGTCGGCGAAGGCCGTCGGCATCGACATTGTCACCGGCCGTTTTCCGTTCCAGGCGAACGGCCGGGCGATGACGCTCGGCCGCGACGACGGATTCGTGCGGGTAGTCGCGCGGGCCGGGGATCATCTCGTCCTCGGCGTCCAGGCCGTCGGGGCCGGCATTGCCGAACTGTCGGCAGCCTTCACGCTGGCGATCGAGATGGGCGCATGTCTGGAAGACGTCGCCGGGACGATCCATGCCCACCCGACGCAAGGTGAAGCCTTCCTCGAAGCGGCCATGCTCGGCCTCGGTCAGGGCCTGCATCTCTGACGCTCCGTCGACAGGGCCCGTCCTAGCGCATCGGGCGACAAATCGGCATCGCTCGATGCTCTCGATCTCCTTGGTGGCGCGCCGGGTGGCCGAAAAACCGGTTTCCACTTTTTCGCCCGGCGCTCTAGCGACCGACCGGCCTCCGATGCCGATCCGGTGGCCATTTCTTCGATCGAAATGATTGTCGCGTCTGCCCTCACGGCACTTAAGGGCGCGGCTCATGCGGGAGCGATGCCGCAAATTCTCCGAAATGACGCGATGCGTGGGATTTTCCCGAGCCAATTAATATTTCGAAGACCAGGCTGAAGTAACAAGAAGGAAGTATCCAGCGGCCCGGGCAATGGTATGTCATCGATATCATCAAGAAGACAGATATTACTGTCCCTGTTGGGTTCGTGCATGCTGTTGTCGATGCCGCGCGATTGGTCTCCCGCGTTTGCCGACGAAACACCGGTCCTGACGGTCCACAGAGGTCACCAGGAGATCCGCGCCTTCACGCTCGGCGACCTTGAGGTCTTTCCGCAAGCGACGATCACGACGGGGACGCCCTGGCACCAACGCGTGGAAACATTCAGCGGCGTCGCCCTCGATGATTTCCTGGCAAGCCTCGGACAGCCTGCGAGCCGGCTCCGCCTCCTGGCGCTGAACGACTATCTCGTCGATGCCGACATCTCCGACCTCGCCGGCACCGGGGCGATCCTGGCGATCCGCGAGAACGGCGCGCTGATGCCCGTCTCCGACAAGGGACCGGTCTTCCTGATGTTCCCGTTCGACAGCGACGTCCGTCTGCGGCACCAAAGTTATTACAGTCGAGCGGTTTGGCAGCTATGTCGCATCGAACTTTCCTGAAGCGGCTGCGAGCGGCGACACGTCTGGGGCGAACCAAGCTGGTGCCGCTCCTTGCCGTCGTGACGGCGCTTCTCGCGGTTACCGCAGTGGCCTTCTCGGTCCTCGCCCTGCGCTTCCAGAACGACGTGATCGAGGCGTCCCGCTACAATAGGACCTTCGACCTTTCCCAGGCACAGGCCGAGGCTTTGCGCCTGCAACTAGCTGTCGCCAGCCAGTTCGTTCCCCACGCACCCGGCAGCGCATCCGACGTGGCGCTGCGCTACGCGATCATGAAGACACGGGTCTCGGTCCTGCACGGGCCAGGACACTATGTGCATGACGTCGTCGGGACGCATGGCAAGGAGATCGCAGCCCTCGGTCAGGCGGTCGCATCGATCGAACCGCTCATCGCCGAGGCCGACAAGCCGGACGCCGCTGCGAAGATCCTTTCGGTCTTGGCGCCCCTGAACAGCGATCTTGCGCGCTTGGCCTCCCTCTCCAACGCGATCGCCGGAGACGTGGTGGCGAGGAACCAGGAGGACCTCATCAGGGTCTTCGACGCGATCTGCGTCGTCATCGTCGGCCTCGTCCTCTTCGGTCTCGCCCTCCTGGCCCTCATGAACCAGCAGACCCGCAAACTCGACCTCGCGGCCAAGCGTGACTGGCTGACCGGACTGCCTAACCGCACTGCCCTCCACGCGATGGCCGAAAGGCTCGATCCGGACCAGGATCATGCCCTGATCTTTCTCGACCTCGACAACTTCAAGGACGTCAACGACGGCCACGGACATTCCGGCGGCGACCATATTCTGCGCGAGACCTGCAATCGGTTGCGGGAAGCCGCCGGCAAGGAAGCCTTCGTGGCGCGACTGGGCGGAGACGAGTTCGCCATTCTCATCAGTGGGGAAAATGCCGAAGCGCGCGCTCGGGACTGTGCGGCGCGCCTGTCGTCGTCCTTGTGCTCCCCGATCTGCCTCGACGGCGGGCAGGTCGTGGTCAGCGTCAGTCTCGGCGTCGCCCTCCACCGACAGGGACAGGCATTCGACCTGCCGAGCCTGCTGAAGGATGCCGACGTCGCACTCTATGCGGCTAAGGGCGCCGGCCGCTCGCAGCATGTCATCCTCACGCCCGATCTGCGCAAGGTCTCAGACTTCCGCCGACAGCTCCAGCACGACCTGCCGCTCGCCCTGGTCAACGAAGAGTTCCATCTGGTCTTTCAGCCCATTGTCGATCTGACGAACGGGCGCGCGCGCGGTTTCGAGGCACTCCTGCGCTGGGAGCATCCGCGCCTCGGCGGAATCTCACCGCAGGCGTTCATCCCGCTTGCCGAGGAGACCGGGGATATCGTCGCATTGGGGCGCTGGGTGATCGAGGAGGGCTGCCGCGTCGCGCACAATTGGCCGCAGGACATATTCCTGTCGCTCAACGTCTCGGCTGTTCAGTTCGCGGACCCGGAGCTTTCGCGTTGCGTCGCCGCCTCTCTCAAGCGCTGGGACATCCCTCCGCACCGTCTGACGCTCGAGATCACCGAAAGTGTGCTGGTGCGCAACGACGACGCCCAGCGGATCCTCGAGGATCTGCGTCAACTCGGCGTGCGGGTCTCGCTCGACGACTTCGGCACAGGCTATGCCTCCATGGGCTATCTGCGCCAGTACAGCTTCGAGAAGATCAAGATCGACAAGTCCTTCGTCAACGACATGGCGGTCGGCAACAACAGCTTCGCGATCGTCTCGGCGATCTGTTCGCTCGCCGTCAATCTTTCGGCCGAGGTCGTCGCGGAGGGAATCGAGACCGCCGAACATCTCGATCTCGCCTGCGCCAGCGGCTGCTCACTCGGGCAAGGCTATCTGTTCGCCCGGCCGATGCAGGAACGGGACGTCCTGCCATTCCTCAAGACCAATGCCGGCCCGGCCGAGATCGCCGAAGCCCGCGTCCGCCGTGTCGCCAGGGAGAGCCTTTCCCGGACGGCCGTCAGCCTCGCCGGCGGAACCTGATCTCGAAGAGGGAGGCGGCCGTCTTCGCGTCCGCCTCTCATGGTCCCACGATCTCGAAGGAACACCGGTTTCCGGACAATCCGATGCGGCAACGAAGAGATCGCCGGAGAAGCGATTTCAGTTACCGCCCGAGGACGCTCTAGCGGAACATCAGCACCGGTCGGCGGCAGCCGCGCACGATCTCGGCTGTGGTCGAGCCGATCAGGAAGCTGCGGATCCGCGAGTGGCCGTAGGCACCCATGACCAGAAGATCGACATCGTCGCGCTCCCCCTCGGCCGCGATGACGTTATCGGGTTCGCCGACGAGGATCCGGCTGGTCACCTCGTAACCGGCCTCGCCGAGCCGGGATTCTGCTGTCTGAAACGCCTTGTCCTGCCCGGCTTGAGACGCCTTGTCGGAGACCGTGAGGAGTTCGCAGGCCGCATCCTTGAGCAGCGGGCTCGCCGCAAGATAATCGATTGCCTTCAACGCGCTCGGGCCCCCGTCGAAGGCGACGATAAAGCGGTGGATCGGCCGGAAGGCGCGGGCCGTGACCAGCACCGGACGGTTCGCACCGCGCAAAACGCGTTCGAGGTTCGAGCCGAGATGGAGCTTGGCGAAATCGGCTGCTTCGCCGCGCTTGCCGATGATCGTCAGGTCGGCCGCCTCTTCCCGCTCGGCGATCGTCTCGACGAGATCGCCGAAGCGCATCTCCTCGTCGACGGTCTCGACACCGGCCTCGCGCATCCGCGCTGCCGCCTCGCCAAGGATCAGTCGTCCGCGCCGGCGCGCGAGCTTCGCCTTCTGCTCGTCGAGATCGGCGAGTTCCTTCAGAAGCTGCTCACGCTCGCCGAAGTCGAGACTGCCGGAAAAGTCCGCCGGCACGGAAGCGATGTCGCGCCGGCCGATGACATGCAGCAGTTCGACCGAGGCTCCGAGGCGGCGCGCCGCCCAGGCGGCGTTGTCGCAGACGCTCGGCGTATAGTGCGAGCCGTCGACGAGTGCGAGCAACGATGTCATGGCTTCGGTTCTCCCTGGGGCGACGGGCGCCGCTTTCTTGCTTGTTCCCGGATGCGAGCCAACGTCTGATGCGCCGACGTCAGGAGACTTTCGCAAAGCCCCGGCCGCCGCAAGACCGTGCCGCGGTCAGTGTCCGGGCAATTCGTCCAGCGCGCCCGGCTTGTCGGCGACGCCCAGCCGGTCGACCAGGGTGCGGCTCGCCTCATTCATGCCGAGGACCTCGACCTCCGTGCCTTCGCGGCGGAACTTGATGACGGCGCGGTCGAGAGCGCCGACCCCGGACAGATCCCAGATATGGGCACGGCTGACGTCGATCGTCACCTTGTCCACCGCCTCGCGGAAGTCAAAGGCTTTGGCGAACGTCTCGACCGAGGCGAAGAACACCTGGCCGAGAACGCGATAGGTGCGATGCGTCCGGTCGGCCGAGAGGTCGGTTTCGATGGCGAAGAGCTGCGCCACCTTGGACGCGAAGAAGATGCCGGAGAGGAGCACGCCGAACAGGACGCCGATCGCCAGATTGTGGGTCGCCACCACGGTCGCGACCGTCGCCAGCATGACGGCCGAGGAGCGGCGCGGATGTGTCCTGAGATTGATGATCGATTCCCAGGAGAACGTGCCGATCGAGACCATGATCATGATCGCGACGAGCGCGGCCATGGGAATGATGGCAACGAGGTCGCCGAGGACGACGATCAGGAAGAGCAGCGTCACGCCTGCGAAGGCGCAGGAGAGCCGGCCGCGGCCGCCGGATTTGATGTTGATCACCGTCTGGCCGATCATCGCGCAGCCGGCCATGCCGCCGAAGAAGCCGGTCACGGCATTGGCGACGCCCTGGCCGATGCATTCGCGGTTCTTGTCGGAGCCGGTGTCGGTCAGATCGTCGACCACCTGCGCCGTCATCAGCGATTCGAGCAGCCCGACCACCGCGATCCCCGCCGAATAGGGCAGGATGATCAACAGCGTCTCCAGCGTAAACGGCACGTCCGGCACGAGGAAGCTCGGCAGGGTCGAGGGCAGTTCCCCCATATCTCCGACGGTCCGCAGGTCGAAGCCGAAGCCGACCGACAAGGCCGTCAAGACGATGATGGTGACGAGCGGCGACGGAACCGCTGTCGTCAGCCGCGGCAGGAGATAGATGATCGCGAGACCCAGCGCGACCATTGCATAGGTCAGCGGCGGGACGTTCACGAGCTCCGGGATCTGCGCCATGAAGATCAGGATCGCCAGCGCGTTGACGAAGCCCGTCATAACCGAGCGGGAGACGAAGCGCATCGCGTCGCCGAGCTTCAGCGCCCCGGCGAGGAGCTGCAGGAGGCCGGCGAGAATGGTGGCGGCGAAGAGATATTGCAGGCCATGCTCGGCGACGAGGGTGACCATCAACACCGCCGTCGCGGCGGTCGCGGCCGAGATCATGCCCGGGCGGCCGCCGAAGATCGCAGTGAGGACCGCGATGGAGAAGGAGGCGTAGAGGCCGACCTTCGGATCGACGCCTGCAATGATCGAAAAGGCGATCGCCTCGGGTATCAGCGCCAGAGCGACAACGAGGCCGGACAGGAGATCGCTGCGAATATTGCCGAGCCAATCGGCCTTCAAGGTGCGAGTCGAGATCATCGGCTCCAGAACACATTGCTGCGCCGCCCGCCGGCCCAGCCGGCGAAGAAGAGCGGATCGCGATGTCCGCCAAGGGCGACGTCAGATTGGCCGGGGGATGGGCGCCCGGCATAGCCACCCGCCGGAGCGGGTCCTTGTTGCATCGCACTCATGGCCGATTGCGGCTGCCAAGGCAACCCGCCCGGCGGGAAGACTTAGGGTGCGGGCCATCGTGCTAGCGCGGGAATCCCTATCCCCAGAACGCCGAAGCCCGCCGGCTCTGTCGCAGGCGCCTCAGAGAGGACGTCGCTTCAGAAAGGGCGGGCAGGCAGACTATGTGTGGCTCGCCGAAGAGACGAGCGGCCGGAACTCAGCGGCGGCCGTAACGGACAGCGCGGGAGATGCTGGCGCGCTCGACGCCGATGTCGGCGAGTTCGCGGTCGTCCATCATCTGGAGCTCGCGGATGTGGTTGCGGACGGTGCGGAAGGAGTTGATGCGGTTGGCGAAGCGGCGGAACATTGTGATTGTCCATGTGCGGGATTGCGATGACGCTCAGATATTCCTCGCACCTGCGCAAAAGAAGAGCAGTCTTTGCACATCAGATGTGCAATTGGTGCATGCCCCGCAACGCCCTATGGCTAACCGATCGTGAACGCCGGTATCGCCTGCAGAATGGTCGATCCGGCAACGGTCGACGAGACCGCCCTCGCCCTGCAGAGCGCGGCCCGCTTTGCCGCGCCCTGCCCAGTGCTCAAATGTAGTGCAGGATGAGCCTATGCCTTCTGCTTATTCGCGCGATCGATGGCCGCGGTGATCAGCGCGCGCGCCCGCGAACTGTCGCCCCAATCGCCGATCTTGACCCACTTGCCGGGCTCCAGATCCTTGTAATGCTCGAAGAAGTGCTGGATCTGCTTCAGCGTGATATCAGGCAGGTCGCTGTATTCGTGGACCTTTTCGTAGCGCAGCGTCAGTTCGGGAGACGGGACCGCCAGGACCTTCTCGTCCTGGCCGCTGTTGTCTTCCATGACGAGCACACCGATCGGCCGGCAGTTGATCACGCAGCCGGGGAAGAGCGGGCGGGTGTTGCAGACCAGAACGTCGATCGGATCGCCGTCATCGGACAGGGTGTGCGGCACGAAGCCATAATTCCCCGGATACGTCATCGGTGTGTACAGAAAGCGGTCGACGACGAGACAGCCGGCGTCCTTGTCCATCTCGTACTTGATCGGCTGGCCCCCGACCGGCACCTCGATGATGACGTTGACATCGTTCGGGGGGTTCTTGCCGCGGGCGATGGCGTCGATGCGCATGGTAGATCCTCTTCGGTCAGTAATGAATGGTCGTGTCGGCTTGAAACGGCGGATGCCGACGCTCCCGGAGAAACGCCTGCCCGCGCTCGCAACGCCCTCTCAGGCGACCCTGCGCGGGGCGTAGGACCGACATGCCGGCCGGTTGGCCGCCCGGCGTTCGCGCCGTCTCTTCCAGGTGCGCCGCAAGCCCCCACGGGGACGCGCGGTCATTATCCGCTCCCCCTATTTCGCGCAACAGAGCCGTCTGCCCCCGCCCAAGGGACAAGCCCAGCGGGCGAGGAAAGGCAGATGTTAAGATTGCAGGACGGGGCCCCACAGGACGGGGCGCGAATTCAGCTCCAGACGAAGGCGATCTTCTGGAGCGAGCGTCCCTCGAAGCATTCGCGACCTTCGGCGCGTTCCATGCCGCCGAGTTGCTCGTAGAAGCCGAGCGCCATGTCGTTCTCGGCCAGCGCCCAGACCACCAGGCCGCGCAGGTCCCGCTCGCCGAGCAGGCTCCTGGCCGCCTCGAACAGGCGCCGTCCGAAGCCGAGGCCCTGAAAGGCGGGCTTGAGATAGAGCTCGTAGATCTCGCCTTCCGCGGCGATTGCCGCAGTCCTATTCCGGCCGAGGGTCGCGTAGCCGACCGTCTCGCCGCCAAAATCGACCACGAGGATCCCCGCCCCGCTTCGGATCGCTCTCGACCACCACGCAGTGTGTCGCCGGCCGATCATCGCGGTCAGTGACCGGTGCGGAATGATGCCGGCATAGGCGCCCCGCCAGGCTGCCTCGTGCACGGCCGCGAGTGCGGTGGCGTCACGCTGTTCTGCAAAGCGAATCTCGGCGGCGATCGTGGTCATCGCTCGTTAACCATAGAAGAAGATTTCCGATCCGCCAGCGCGCGCAAAAAGTTTCCTATCATCGCCCGCTTTGGGTTCAACTTTGCGTGATCAGCCGCCCGAGATCCCCCGAGGCCTTGAGGATTGGGGCTCCCGGTCGGCGTCGACCAGCCGGCGCGGCCGTCACGGCATAGGAAACTAGAGCCGCTCTTCGAGGGGAGCATGCTTCCTGCACGGCGCCCGCTCCTCACCGGGAAAGCACGCCTTCTGCCAAGGCCCGCTGGATACCGGCGATGTTGGCGCGCCGGGACAGCTCGCGCTGGATCGGCGGCTGACCGCTGATCCACAGCGTCATCTCCGAATCGACGTCGAAGTGACCGGCCGTCTCGATCGAGAACATGGTGATCGACCGGTAGGGAATCGACTGGATGTGGCGCTTGCGTCCCGTCATCCCCTGTTTGTCGATGATGATCAGCCGGAGATCGGTGAAGACCAGCACGTCCCGCACCACCTGGAACGCCAGCACGATCGTCTCGTCCGAGACCAGAAGCGGATCGAGATCAGACCGGATTTGGTCGACGTCGACATCGCTGGTGAGCCCGATAAGGCCGGACAACAATCCCATTGGATCAACTCCTGCTGGTGACGAAAATGCGCGCGTGCAGGGAAATGGGGCCTTCTCCTGCAAAAGCTGCGTGGTTGCGGCACGTCGGCGCGAAACCGTCAGCCCGCCTTCCGGTCCGGTCGTTCTACAGCGGCCGACAGTGCTGCGGGAGGCGAACAGGTGCGCCGACGGCCGCCACCCACAGAAACTTCGCAGTCGCACCGGCCCGCGCGCAGACTGAGTGAAGGCTTTCCTTGGAAAAAGCTTAGACTTTGATCTTTCCGCCTCGTCACCGCTGTGAAGAGCGTCGACGCGATACCCGTGCTCCCCCCTTCGTTCCTGCCGCTGACGCAGCGCCAGCGGCAGGAATGGCGGGCCTCGACGTGGCCGTCCCGCCAGATGCGGCTACTCCCTCCGCCCATTCCGTCTTGGACCGCGGAGCATTTGGCGGGGTGGAACGGATGGCCTCGCCGAACCTGATGCCCGATCAGGCGTAGGGCCTGACGGCAATCGCCCGCCGGAGGCCAATCGCCGGAAGGTGGGGAAGACCCTTGCGCCTGCAGTGGGAGATTCGGCTCCCCTCAGGATCGGGCCGTGGCGTGAAAACGTTTGGTGGCGCAAAACGGACGCGGATCAGACCAGGCCGAGCGTGTTGCAGTCGACATAGACCCCAAGACGTTCGTTGCGATCGCGCCCCAGCTGCCGCAGCCGGAATTCAGGGTTCGGTCCCGCGTTCGGTGAGACGCTCACGACGCGGAACGGATAGCTGCTGGATGCGCCGTCCTGCGCGGCGGTCACGATGCCGCAGACCGCGACCGCCCCCTGTTCGGTCCGCCCCGCATGCGAGCCGAGGAAGGTCACCTGCCATTCTTCGGGAAAGGCGGCCCGGACCGCCTGCCGCACGGCGGCTGTCTCGGCTGCCGTAAGGACATGGGGCGAGGTCGGAGCGAGGACCTCCTCCTCCCCGCCCGGCCAAAGGCTCGTCAGGTCGATGTCCGGCATTTCCAGAGGCGGAAGGCTGACCGAGGGAATGGTCCATTGCGGCGCCTGACCGCAGGAGGCCAGCGGGATCGTCAGGGCTAATGCGAGGGCCGCCGAAACAGCCGTTCGCCGGCCATCCCGTAGGCCGATGCGGCAGTGCGGGCGCGCGGTGTGCGCACGGATCCCCACTTGCTCTGGTCGGGATGCTCTTGACGACATCTCGAGACGTGTCCCTCCCCGCGCCGCCTCCGGGCCGGAGTGCCAAATCCATAGGATGGGTGCCGCAACGACGCAATCGACACCTTCGGTCGAAAGCGTCTCGTCCGAAAATGGTTGCAGAAGGGCGACGCCCGCAGGGCGCGGAAGGCCGACAGTCGTACAATGTCGGCATTGTGTTGCCGGCTACGGAAAAGCGGCCTCGTTGCACAATTCGCAGGCGCTAAGTCGCAGAGCAGCTGCAAAAATAGCTGGAGTTCCTCCCATGCCAGAGAGACCCGCAAGAGCCATGGCCTACGGTGCCTGGCTCCTGGTCCTGTCCGCGCTCGTCGGCTTGATCGTTGCCGCCGTCAACGCCTTCAACCCGGGCAATGGCATCGCCTTCAGCTTCGGTGCCTATCTCGTTCTCGCATCAACGACGCTGCTCCTCGTGGCCGCGCTGATCGTTGCATTCGTGCGCAGTCGCCCCCGCTGGCTCGGCGGCCTGCTAAGCTTCCTCGCCCTTCTCGACCTGATCGGCACGGGCCTCGCCGCCTACTTCCTCGAAGCCAACATTCTGCTCGGGGCCATGGTCGTCGGACTGATCGGCTGGCTCGTCCATCTCTTCGTCGACCCCTCCCCGCGTCCGGATCCGACCGACACCATGAAAGCAAGGGCCGCGTAACCATGTTGCATGACACCCGCACGGCACTGACAGTCCTTCTGCTCCTGTCGAGTTCCCTCACGACCGCAATCGCACAGGACAGTCCGCCGGCCGGAACCGACGCGCCCGCCAGCCAGAGCGGTGGCGAGGCGCCGGGTATCACTTCGCCGCAGCAGGAGAACCAGGGAGAGGCAGCGGCCGGGTCGTCCGAGCCACAGGATCAGAAGCGCGCCGAGCCGCAGACGACGACGACCGAGACCAAGGGCGGCGCCACGGTCGAGACGCCTGCTGCGGCCACCGAAGATACTGGCGGTGCTGCAGCCGTCGAGGCGAGCGCCCAACCGGCAAAGAAGGGGCCCGACGCCTGGATGCAGTCGCCGCAGAGCTGGACGACGTTCAACGGCGACCTCATGGCACAGAAATATTCGCCCGCCGACCAGATCACGCCGGACAACGTACAAAACCTAGAAAAGGTCTGGGAATATCACACCGGCGACGTCTCGGACGGCTCGGGCGACATCCCGACCACGGTCTGGTCGGCGACCCCGCTCTTCGTCAACGATACGCTCTATATCGGCACGCCCTTCTACCGGATCATCGCCCTAGCACCGGACACCGGCAAGGAGAAATGGAGTTTCGACCCGCACGCCAAGCTCGAGGCCCTGACGCAGCCGGCCATGAAGAATCGCGGCGTCGCCTATTGGCAGTCGGACGATCCCAAGAGCGGCGAGGCATGCCAGAAGATCGTCTATATCGGCACGATGGACGCCAAGCTCTACGGCGTCGATGCAGACACCGGCAAGCCCTGCGACAGCTTCGGCAAGGGCGGCATGGTCGACGTCAACCAGTGGAACACGATCAACGACAAATGGCCGCTGTCGCTTCTTCAGGCGGCGACGGTCTATCACGACACGCTGTTCCTCGGATGGGCCGGCAAGGACTGGACCAACAGCGCGGCGCCTCCGGGCACCGTCTTCGCCCTGGATGCTCGGAGCGGCAAGCTGAAGTGGATGTTCCACGCCTTGCCCAACGAGGTCATCTCCCGCACCGGCACGGCCAATGTCTGGGCCTCGATGTCGATCGACCCCGAGCGCGGGATTCTCTACATCCCGGTCTCCTCCCCGAGCCCGAACTATTACGGCGGGGCGCGCAAGGAGAAACTCCCTCTCGCGACCTCGGTCACGGCACTGGACACCGACACCGGCAAGGTGATCTGGAGCCGCCAGCTCGTCCATCACGACATCTGGGACTACGATACCGACGCGCCGCCGACGCTAGTCGACATCCAGAAGGACGGCCAGACCATCCCGGCCCTCGTCCAGACCTCCAAGCAGGGCTTTCTCTATGTCCTCAACCGGGAGACGGGCGAGCCTGTCTATCCGATCGAGGAGCGCCCTGTCCCGGCCTCGGACGTTCCGGGCGAAGAGGCTTCGCCGACACAGCCCTATGTCGCCAAGCCGCAGCGCGTGATCCCCGACGAATGGCCGGGTGTGTCGACGCTTGCCGATTGGGTGGGCTTCGGCGAATGCAGCAAGCGGGCGGCGAGCTACCGCTATGACGGCCCGTTCACGCCGCCGAGCCTCCAGGGCACCATCGCCTATCCGCCCACGACGGGCGGCTCGCAATGGGGCGGCGGCGCCGTCGATCCGAACACCGGCATCTACGTCGTCAACTCCAACTCCGTCGTGCAGATCTACACGCTCATCCCGCGCGACGAGTTCCAGCAGAAGAGCCAGGAGGGCGAGACTTCCGGCTATTACGCCCAGGGAGATGCCGACTACGCTTTCAAGCTGGAGACCTTCCTCAACTGGGCGGGCATGCCCTGCTGGAACCCGCCATACGGGACGATCGCGGCCTATGACCTGAAGACCGGCGACCGCCTCTGGAACGAGCCCTTCGGCCAAGTACAGAAATACGGCTTCTACATGCCGGAATCCTGGGGCTCGGTGACGATCGGGGCGCCGGTGATCACCAAATCGGGGCTGATCTTCATCGGCGCATCGATGGACTCGCGCGTGCGGGCGCTCGACCTGAAGACCGGCAAGGTCCTGTGGAAGACGCTGGTCGACGCGCCAGCTGTCTCCATGCCTGCCGTCTACACATACAAGGGCCGGCAATACGTGACCTTCGTCGTCGGCGGCAACACGATCCTGCTGCCGAAGGTGGCGGACCAGGTGGTGACCTACGCTTTGCCTGAGTAGCGGGCAAACGATTTACTTCTTGCGATCAAGACGTTGCCGGAACCGGCGGCGTCTCCCGGCGTTTTCTCTCGGGCACCAATAAAAAGAGAGATCTGGGATATGAAACGTCTTTCCGTCCTTCTTGCTGGTGCGGCGCTTTGCAGCCTCCCGGTGACCGCAGCGTCGGCAGATTGCCGCGCCGAACTCGCGAACCTGACGTCCGACAGCACGACGACGTCCTCCGTCACTCAGACCACTGAGGGCGGCACGTCCGGTTCCGCGGATGCCTCTGCCGCCGCGCAGGGCACGACGACGAATTTCGAGACCGGCAAGACCTCGGGTGGTTCGGCGGCCGCCGCAGATCAGAAGTCCGCCAATATTTCCAAGGATGGGACCCTCGCCCCGCTCGAAAGCCCAGGCGATGCCGACGCGCCCGCTTCGGCCAATAGCTCAGGCGAACAGGGCGGGATGTCGAGCGACCAGTCCTCGGCGTCGGCGCAAGGCACGACGACCAGTGGATCGGATACTGCCAGCGCAGGCAGCGTCTCCAAGGACGGCCAGACGATGCCGATGGCGAGCGGACAAGGCCAGGGCGAACCGAACGTCGCAATGTCCGGTCAGGACGTCAACGCCCAGCAGTCGGGCCAGAAGACAGCGGCAGCCGCGAGCGGTCAGGGCACCGGTGGGAATGCCGGCAATACGTCCGAGACGGCCAGTGCGTCGGGGAGCGGCTACGATCAGGCGGTCCAGCGTGCGCAAAATGCTCTCGCGTCCGGTGACGAGACAGCCTGTCTCGCAGCCGTCGAGGAAGCTCGGGGAATGCAGGGCGAGCGCACGACGCAGTAAGTTCTCTGAAGCGGCGGCTCACCTCGCGCGGACAATTCGCGTGCGAGGTGAGCTTGCGGTCGGCCAGTAGGGGACTGCGTAGACTAGACGCCAACACCGGTCACGCCCCAATCAACTGGTGGTCGACCGGCTCACCCTCTGTCGGAGCAAGTCAAACTTCGACGCCTGAGCCTGCGGCTCGTCGTCGTTACCACTTGCGCTCCAGAGGGTTTTCCGCACGCCGCCGGTCTCAGCTGGAAAGCTCCCCCCGCCCCTCGAATTCCCTCAGCGCCTCGGGATTGGCCAGCGCCTCCTTGTTCTTCACCGGTCGGCCCTCGACCACCTCCCGCACGGCCAGCTCGGTGATCTTGCCGGACTTCGTGCGGGGGATGTCCTTCACCGCAAGGATTTTCGCCGGCACGTGGCGGGGCGAGGCGCCGGTGCGGATCGCCTGCTTGATGCGGGTCACGAGGTCATCGGAAAACTCGGTGCCGCCAGCGAGCCTGACGAAGAGCAGGACGCGCACGTCACCCTCCCAGCTCTGGCCGATGCAGATGGCTTCGGCGACCTCCGGGAATTGTTCGACGATATTGTAGATTTCTGCGGTGCCGATCCTGACACCCTGGGGATTCAGCGTCGCGTCCGAGCGTCCGTGGATGACGATGCCGCCATGCTCGGTCCATTCGGCGAAGTCGCCATGCGCCCAGATGCCGGGGAACTCGGCGAAATAGGCGCCCTCATAGCGTTCGCCGCCGGGATCGTTGAAGAACTCGACCGGCATGGAAGGAAACGCCTTGGTGCAGACGAGATCGCCCTTTTCTCCACGCACGGGGCAGCCTTCGGCATTCCAGACGTCGACCGCCATGCCGAGGCCCGGTCCCTGGATCTCGCCCTCGTAGACCGGCAGCCAGGGCACGCCGAGGACGAAGCAGGAGACGATGTCGGTGCCGCCCGAGACCGAGGCGAGATGGACGTCGGGTTTCACCGCCTCGTAGACATAGTCGAAGCTCTCGGGCGACAGCGGCGAGCCGGTCGATGCGATCACTCGGACCGAGGAGAGATCGTGCGTGTCGATCGGCTTCACGCCGGTCTTGCGCGCCGTGTCGATGAATTTGGCACTGGTGCCGAAGAAGGTTGCCTTCTCCTCGGCCATGAAGTCGAAGATCACTTCCGGGCGCGGGTGGAAGGGCGAGCCGTCGTAGAGCAGAAGCGTCGCGCCGGAGGCGAGGCCGGAGACCAGCCAGTTCCACATCATCCAGCCGCAGGTGGTGAAATAGAAGACGCGAGCGCCCGGCTCGATCCCGCAATGGAGCTGATGTTCCTTCAGATGCTGGATCAGCGTGCCGCCGGCCGAATGGACGATGCATTTGGGAACGCCCGTCGTGCCCGAGGAAAACAGGATGTAGAGCGGGTGGCGGAAGGGCAGCCGCTCGAACTCGAGCTCGGCGGGCTCGAATGGCCGAAGAAAATCCTCCAATGCGACACCGTTCGAGACCCTGCCGGCGACCGCCCCGGCCTTGCCCAGATATGGCGCGATGATCGTTCGCCCAACCTTCAGCTTCTCGGCGATCGGTGCGAGCTTATCGGCGATGTCGATGGTTTTGCCGGCATAGTAGTAGCCGTCGCAGGTGATCAGGAGCTTCGGCTCGATCTGGCCGAAGCGGTCGAGGACACCGCGCTCGCCAAAATCGGGCGAGCAGGACGACCAGACCGCGCCGATCGAGGCGCAGGCGAGCATCGCCGCGATCGTCTCCGGCATGTTCGGCATCATCGCCGCGATCCGGTCGCCTGCGCCGACGCCTTCGGCCCGGAAGGCCTGGGCGAAGCGCGAGACCAGCGCCGTCAGCTCGTCCCAGGAGAGCCGGCGCGCGACCTTGTCTTCGCCGCGAAAGACGATCGCATCCCCATCGCCCCTGCCCGGCCGGCCAAGAAGGTTTTCGGCGAAATTCAGCCGCGCCCGCGGAAAGAACCGATCGGCCCGCATCGACCCCGCGTCGAGAAGGGCCTCGTCCCCCTTCTCGCCGACGACACCGCAGAAATCCCAGACCGCGGACCAGAATCCGGCGCGATCCTCGATGGACCAGCGATGCAGCGTCGCATAGTCGGGGAAGGACTGGCCGGAGAGGTCGGCCGCCGCCCTCGCAAACCGGGTCAGTGGCTGCGCCTCGACATATGCTTCGCTCGGGGTCCAGAGCAGCTTTCCGCCCATTATCGCGTCTCCTGATGCCGGCCGCCTTGGTGGTGCCATAGAGGTGGGACATTGGCAACGAGGCTCGGACTTGCGCTGTTTGACCGGGCGGTGGGCCACTGTCATGGCTTCCTGCTATGCCGGCATGTGGACGGAAGCCGATTCGACGAGGAGACTTGGTGGCGAGCGAGGCCTATCTCACATGGCGGGAAGCGCTGTCGGGCCGGATGCGCCGCCTGATGCCGTTCATCCAGCGCCCGCGCCTTGTCGTCAGTGGGATCGTTCTCCTCGTCGTTCTTGCCGCCGCGATCGCGTTCGTTCCCAAGCTCAGCCTCAGCCAATCGGCCGCCAAGGCGACCGTGATCGCCCGGCTGGAGACGCTGATCGGCCAGAACGTGTCGATCGACGGGCCCATCCGGTTTTCGCTGCTGCCGCGCACGCGTCTCGTGGTCGAACGGGTGCGCATCGGCCGCGGCAACGGCTTCGACATCGACCAGATCGTCGCCGATCTCGACCCGCTCGATGCCCTGTGGGGACAGCCGCGCCTGTCGCGCCTGGTGCTGATCCGGCCGGCGCTGAGGCCCGACTCCGCCTTTGGCGACATCGCTCTTGCCGATCCCGATTCAGCCGGCCTTGCCCGGCTGCGCGAGGCCGTGGGCAATGTCCTCGGCCGGATGAAGGGCCTGCAGATCTTCGAAATCCGCGACGGCGTCTATCGCCCCGCCCTGTCCGACACCGGCGGGCCCTCGGGCTTCAGCAATGCCAATCTGACGGTGACGCAGTCGTCGGAAGGCGCGGCGATCAACCTGTCCGGCTCGTTCATCTGGAACGGGCAGCCGACCGATCTGGACATGAAGATCGCCTCGCCTGAAGCGCTGATCGCCGGCGAGGAGAGCGGCATCGAGTTCCACATGCAGGCCCCGCCGCTCGAAGCCGGATTTTCCGGCACGGCGAGCCTGATGGAGAACACCGGAATCACCGGCCATATCAAGCTTGCGAGCTCGTCCTTCAGCCGCGGCATAGAATGGATCGGCAATCCGAACGGCCGGGTGCCTGATCTCGGCGCCGTCGCCATCGACGGCGACCTGCTCCTGCGCGGCCGGAGCGCCAATCTCGCCAATGTCGCCCTGACCATCGCCGGAAGCACCGGGCGCGGCGCCCTGGAGGCGAAGCTCACCGATGCGGCGCCCGTCGTGGCCGGGACGCTGGCCTTCGACCGGCTGGACCTCGATCCTTTCGGCCGCTCGATCGCGCCGCTCCCGAAGGACCTGATCGACATGGAGCGCCCGCTCGACGTTTCCTTCGCCGACGCGGTCAATCTCGACATTCGTCTCTCGGCCGGTCAGGCCAGCCTTGGTCGGATCCCGCTGAGCGACGTCGCGGCGGTCGTCACCCTTGGCGACGGGATCGCCAAGATCGATGTCGGCGATGCGGCCGTCTTCGGCGGTCGCGGCCAGGCCGTCCTCAATCTCGACGGCCGCGGCATGCATCCGCTGGTGTACGGCACTGCGGCCCTCACCGACGTCGACACGGCGCAGATGTTTCAGACGCTTTCGGCTGACAGCCTGATAGTCTCCGGAAAGTCCAACATCACCGCCACGCTGGAGGCTCCCGCGAAGGACTGGGCCTCGATCATCCGCGACATCGACTGCGACGCGCGGATCAAGGTGCGCGACGGCGCGGTCGCCGGGTTCGACCCGCAGGTCTTCGCGAAGCCGGGTGCGCGCCGGCTGATGGACGGCTCGATCGGCGCGAAGGTCCCATTCGACCGCCTGAACGCGGAGGTGTCGATGCGCGGGTCGCGGCTGCGGCTGCGCGAGGTGACGATCGCCAACGACAGCGGCGTCCTGAACGCCTGGGGCGACTACTACGCCCAGACGAACGCCGTCGCCATCCGCGGCACCTACGATGCGAATCCTCCGCAGACGGCTTCCACCACCAGCGAATTCACCGCAGCGAAACCGGTGCGCTTTACCATGCACGGCCAGTGGCCCGATCCCGACGTCGAGACCGAACCGTCGGACGAGACGAAATAACGGGCCGTCAGGACCTGCAGCCGCGGGTCCGGCCCATTTCGGATTCGAACGGAAGCCCTCGCCGATGCCCAGACGCTCAGCGCCCCAGTCGTCTCTCCTCCTCGTCCTGTCGATGACAGCCACGCTTGCCGGAGCCATGGTCTCGACGGCCGGCGCGCCAGCTTTTGCCGCGAGCCCGGCCGAACAGGGATCTTCCGCCTGCGCCGGCCGCTACCACGACGCGCTCCAAGCGGTTCGCGGCGGCGTCTACCAGACGATCAAGGGCGCGAAGGCCGACACGCACAAGGCCGACGACCGCCTGCCGGGCACCCTTCTATTCACCCCGCCATTCCGCCAGCGCGGCAGCGAAGAAAGGCTGGCGCTGATCGAGGCCAATCGGCTCGCCAAGTCGCGCGGCCGGCCCGTCTGGTCGGCTTCCAGCGACGACCGCTGGATCGTCGACCGCATCGCCAGCGAGCTCGGCGATTATCTCTCGCAGGAGCAGACCCCCTATCTGTGCGGCGGCGTTCCCGGATATCTGTCGACCCTGAGGTCCTATCTTGCCCGCGTCGGCGGCAGTCCCGACAGGACCAAGGCGCTGGTCGCCGCTCAGCGCACAGCCGCCGAGACCTCGATCCGTGCGGCCCTCGAAGCCATGCGGCCGGTGCCGATCCCGAGATTTGCGCCGCGCCTTCGCCCCGCCGACGATCCGATGTCCGGGCTGCGCCCCTCCGCTGACATCGGCAGACCCATGGGGGCCCAGACGGGAGAGACGTCCGCCGCGGACGCCTCCCGCACGGCGTCGGTGGGCGAGACAGCGTCGGGAAGCCCTGCCGGATCGCTCAATGATGCCGGCGGAGATCCCGGGCTCCCGCCCCTCGCTCCGCCGAAGCCGATCGCTCTCGAGACCGAAGGAGACCGGATCGGGGCACTCGAACGGCTCGTGAAGGCCGCCGAAGCGGCGGGCTTCCTCGCTCGGTCCGCAGAGATCGAGGCGGAGCGTCCGGCGCCCCCCGGCGACGTCGCGAAGGACGACCAGACCGAACCTGATACGACAGGGGCCATCGAAGCCGCACCGCGCCCGGTCCTGGTCAAGCTTGCGGCCGTCAAACCGCTCATCGTCGGCGCCGGGACGCCGATCCGTGACCCGCTGGTTCGCAGAACGCTCGTCGCCGCCTTTTCGGACATCGAGGCGCTCGACTATCTTGAAAATAGGCCCAGCGACGAAGACGGCTCCGTCCTGCACGCGATCGGTGCGACGCTCGATGCCATCGAAGACGCCCGCAAGGCCAGTTGCGACTGCGCTGCACAGTAGGCAAGCGGCCAGAACAGCGAGGCCGGCTCTCGATCAGCTCGAGCCGGCCGCGGCCATCCGCTCGTCCCGCGCCTTCTGGACCTCGCGTCGCTTGGTGACGATTGCCGCAAGGGCGACGCCCAGCGAGACGATCGCGATCAGAATGGTGCAGACGGCGTTGATCTCCGGGGTCACACCGAGCCGCACCTGGCTGTAGATCTTCATCGGCAGGGTCGTAGCGCCCGGTCCGGAGGTGAAGCTTGCGATCACGAGATCGTCCAGCGACAGAGTGAAGGCCAGCATCCAACCGGCCGCGACGGCGGGCCAGATCACCGGCAGCGTGATCAGGAAGAAGGTCTTCCAGGGCGGGCAGCCGAGATCTCGCGCGGCCTCTTCCAGCGAGCGGTCGAAGCTGACCAGCCGCGACTGCACCACGACCGCGACGAAACACATCGAAAAGGTGATGTGGGCAAGAACGACGGTCCAGAACCCGCGATCGAGATCCACAGCCACGAACAGCAGCAGCAGCGCGAGCCCCATGATCACGTCCGGCATGACGAGCGGCGCGTAGACCATGCCGGAAAACAGGAGCCGGCCGCGGAAGTCGGCAAAGCGCACGAGCGCCGTCGCCGCCAGCGTGCCGAGCACCGTGGCGACGCTGGCCGAGATCACCGCGACCCGCAGCGTTACCCAGGCGGCATCGAGGACCGCCTGGTCGCGCAGGAGTTCGCCGTACCATTTGGTCGAGAACCCACCCCAGACCGTCACCAGCCGCGACCCGTTGAACGAGTAGATGACGAGGAGGACGATCGGCAGATAGAGGAACGCGAAGCCCGCGACGACGGACGTGATATTGAACGGGCTCCAGGACCTCCTCACAGCGCATTCCTCGCCTGTGCGCGCTGAAAGAGGACGATCGGCAGGACCAGTACGAGCAGAAGCACCACGGCGACAGCCGAGGAGACCGGCCAGTCGCGATTGTTGAAGAACTCGTTCCAGAGCGTCTTGCCGATCATCAGCGTGCGCGAGCCGCCGAGAAGGTCCGGAATGACGAATTCGCCCACCGCCGGAATGAAGACCAGGAAGACGCCGGCGAGGACGCCGGGCAGCGACAAGGGAAAGGTGATGGCCCAGAACGCCTTCATCGGCGGGCAACCGAGATCGTTCGCAGCCTCGAGCAGCGACCCGTCCATGCGTTCCAGGCTCGCATAGATCGGCAGCACCATGAACGGCAGGTAGGAATAGACGATGCCGATATAGACGGCGGAATTGGTGTTCAGGATGGTCAGCGGCGCGGAGATCACCCCGAGCCAGAGGAGAAGCTGGTTGAGCAGCCCCTCGTTCTTCAGGATGCCGATCCAGGCGTAGACGCGGATCAGGAAGCTCGTCCAGAACGGCAGGATCGTCAGCATCAGGAGGATCGGCCGCAGCGCCCGCGGCGCCCGCGCCATGCCATAGGCGAAGGGGTATCCGATCAAAAGCGTCAGAAGTGTCGAGCCCCCCGCGATGAAGAGGCTCGACAGGTAGGAATTGAGATAGAGCGGGTCGCCGGCGAGCCAGAGATAGCTGCCGAGATCGAGTTCGCTCAGATTGCTGAAAAACCCCGAGATGCTGTCGAAGGTGAAGACCGGCCTGTAGGGCGGCAGCGCGATCGCCGTCTCCGAAAGCGAGATCTTGAGGACGATCAGGAACGGCACCAGGAAGAAGGCGAGCAGCCAGAGATAGGGCAGAGAGATCACCAGCCGCCGGTAGATGCCGCCCGAGCGGTCGCTCCGCGGTTCGTCACGGTCCTCTGCGCTCTTCACCGACGCCTCGCTCATCCCGGCCCCCTCCGCTTCACCGCACCAGCACGACGCCGGCATCCGGCGCGAAGGACAGCCATACCTCCTCGTCCCAGCCGATCGGTTCCTCAATGCTGCGCGAGGCATTGATCGTCGTGGCGCGCAGGATGTCGCCGGATGCAAGCTTGACGTTGAACAGGGTGACGTCGCCGAGATAGGCGATGTCCCAGACCTCGCCCTTCATCGCATTGACGTCGGAGCGGGCCGGCGCCTTGCGGCTGATCCGCATCTTCTCCGGGCGGATGGCGAAGAAGGCCGGGCTGCCTGCTGTAAGACTCGCCGCCCCCTCGACCTCGACGATGGTGCCCGCCGCGGCGATCCGCGTCAGCCCGTTTCGCTCGCTCTCGACGGTTCCTTCGAGGATGTTCACATTGCCGATGAAGTCCGCCACGTAACGTGTTTCGGGCGCTTCATAAATCACCGCCGGCGTCGCCACCTGGACGATCCGGCCCTCGCGCATCACCGCAATCCGGTCCGACATCACCATCGCCTCTTCCTGATCGTGCGTCACGATCAGGAAGGTCAGGCCGAGATCCTGCTGGAGGTCCATCAGCTCGAACTGGGTCTCCTCGCGCAGCTTCTTGTCGAGCGCGCCGAGCGGCTCGTCCAGAAGCAGGACCTTCGGGCGCTTGGCGAGCGAGCGGGCCAGCGCCACGCGCTGCTGCTGACCGCCGGAGAGCTGTTGCGGCTTGCGCTTGGCGAAGGGTTCCAGCTTGACGAGCTTCAGCATCTCGGCGACCCGGTCGCGGATTTCCGAGCGCGCCATACGGTCCTGCCTCAGGCCGAACGCGACATTGGCCTCGACGCTCATATGCGGAAACAGCGCATATGACTGGAACATCATGTTCACCGGCCTCCGGTGCGGCGGCACGCCGATGAGGCTCGCCCCGTCGAGCCTCAGGTCGCCCCGCGTCGGCTCCTCGAAGCCGGCGAGCATGCGCAGCAGCGTCGACTTGCCGCAGCCGGAGGGGCCCAGCAGCGCGAAGAACTCACGCGTGAAGATCGGCAGCGACAGATCGTCGACCGCGGTGAACTCACCGAAGACCTTGGTGATGCCGTCGAACTCGACCAGCGGCTTCTGCGCAGCGTCGTTCCACGGCTCGAAGGTGCGCCGGATATTGCCGAAGGATTTTGTCGCCAGCGCCATGGCGCAACCTGCCCGTTGAAAGCCGACCGTCGGAGGCTCCCGGCGCCGTCAGAGCATGATCCGGAGACGAAGAAACCGCGTCTCCGAAACGATCGTGCGGACAAGAGAGGCGCGTGCCAGGAAACGGCCGAACCTCATCCCATCCTGCTCCAGCGGCCGGGAACCAGCCCGGTCTCGTTTACTGGCCGGTCTTCACCGTGGTGAAGGCGCGGGTGACGAGCCGCGTCGAGCGCGCGTCGTACGGCTTCTTGGTAAAGAGCTTGTCCAGCGTCTCCGCGTTCGGATAGACGGCCGGATCGTTCAGGATCTTCGGATCGACGAACTTCTGCGACGCCTTGTTGCCGTTGGCGTAGACGACGACATTGGTCGCCTTGGCGATCACTTCCGGCCGCATCAGGTAGTTGATGAACTGAAGGCCGGCATCGGGATGCGGCGCGTCCGCCGGCATGGCGAGCTGGTCGAACCACATCATCGCGCCTTCCCGCGGGATCGAATACTTGATCTCGACCCCCTGCTTGGCCTCCGCGGCCCGGTCGCGGGCCTGGAACACGTCGCCCGAGTAGCCGATCGCGACGCAGATGTCGCCATTGGCGAGGCCATTGATGTATTCCGAGGAGTGGAACTTGCGGATGTAGGGCCGGACCTTGAGGAGCATGTCCTCGGCCTTCTGGATATCGGCGGGATCGCGGCTATCGGGGTCGAGCCCGAGATATTTCAGGGCGGCGGGGATGATCTCCGCCGGGGCATCCAGGAAGTCGATGCCGCAGCTGGCGAGCTTTTCCGCGTTCTTCGGGTCGAAGACCAGCGCCCAGGAGTCTACCGGCGCGTTCGGCAGCGCGGTCTCGACCTTCTTGACGTTGTAGCCGATGCCGGTCGTGCCCCACATGTAGTTGACCGAATAGGCATTGTCCGGATCGTATTGGGCGACGCGCTTCTGGATCACGTCCCACATGTTGTCGAGATTGGTCAGCTTCGACTTGTCGAGCTTCTGGAACACGCCGGCCTGGATCTGCCGCGCGAGATATTCCGCAGAGGGAACCACGACGTCGTAGCCGGTGCCGCCGGCCAGCAGCTTGGTCTCCAGCATCTCGTTGGAATCATAGACGTCGTAGACGACCTTGATGCCGGTTTCCTTGGTGAAGTCCGTCAGGATCGAATCGTCGATATAGTCCGACCAGTTGTAAACGTTGACGACCTTGTCCTCGGCGAAGGCGCTCGTCGTCGCGAACACGGCCAAACCCGCGCAAAATCCAGTAAGAACGCGCATCATCCTCGGCAATTCCCCCTCTGCTCGTATCGTCCGGCAGCCATTCCAGACACCCCTTGCCTGTCGAGCATAGCGGCATCGGGGTCGCAATTCCTAGCCCGCAGCGACGGCCAGCGGCGATAAAAAGCGGCACTGCCTAAGCGCGCGTCACCCGCACCATCCACCGCGCGTCCGGGCCGTAGCCCGCGAGCACATCCGGTGCCATGCGGTCGGAGGCGTCCTCAAAGCCGAAGCGCGTCCAGAACGCGGCCGTTCCGTAGACCGAAACAAGCGTCGTCGCAGGATATGGCTCCGCGAGGTTGAGGAGCGCCTCGACCCCGCCGGCCGCAAGCCCCTGCCCGCGAAGCTCGGGAGCGACCACGATGTCGTGGATGTAGAGACAGTCCGGCCGGGCCGGAAGCGCCCCGAGCAGCGTGTTCAGCTTTGGAGGACCCGCACAATGGAAGGGATGGCCGACGGCATAGCCAGCGACCCTGTCGCCCGCGGCGAGGATCAGCGCCCCCTCCGGAAAGAGCGCGAGGCGCTCGGCGAAGACGGCGTCATCCTCGGGAAGGTCCGGATGGGCCCGCGCTGCGAGACCACCAACGGCGGGCAGATCATCCTGCCGCATCGGGCGCCAGAAGCCGACCGGATTCAAGGGTAGTGCCACGCCCACCATGCCAGCACGGCCGCCATGAGCACCATGCCCGCCGGCGCGACGAAGAACGCGAACAGCTCGTAGTCAGTCATCGGTCGAGCCTCTTCAGAAAAAACCGACCCACCAAATGTAGGCTGGAACCGAGAAGCAGACAAATCGCCCAACCAAGCACCGCGGTTGCGAGGTCGACAGGGGCGGTGCCAAAGATTGACCCGAGCAGCGGTGCGATTCCGCCTGTCACGAGAGTTCCCGCTCCGACGATGTTGAGGAAATTTGCCGTCAGCTTCAGACGCTCCCTTTCGCCCTCGCTCATCGGCCTCTATCCCGTCCTCACGCTCAGCGATGCTTGGTGCCCTCGCCGTAGAACAGCTTCTCCCAGGCCTTGTGGGCCTTGTAGCCCTCGCGGATGAATGGCGTGAATACCGCCATGTTGAGAACGGCCCTGTTGGTCAGGCGCGCCGGGAAGTTGAGCGGCTTCTCGAAGTCGACGAACAGAACCACGCGGACCTTGTCGGAGTGGTTCCAGGCCTCGTGCTCGTAGGCGTCGTCGAAGATCAGCGCCTTGCCCTCTTCCCAATGGCAGACCTGGTCGTCGACCCGGATGGCGATCTTGTCGGGCTCCGGCGGAACGATCAGACCGAGGTGGAAGCGCAGCACGCCGTTGTAGGGACCGCGGTGCGCCGGCAGGTGCTTTCCCGGCTCAAAAATCGAGAACATCGCAGACTTGAGGCCCGGAATCTTCTGCAGGATGCGCCAGGTCTCCGGGCACTGGCGGATCGCAGCCTCCGACTTGATGCCGTAGCCGCACAGGAAGAAGGTCTTCCAGTTGTTGTCGGACGAGATCGAGCGCACTTCCGAGGAGATCTCGTGAAATGCCGGTAGTTCGCCCTTGCGCACCAGGATCTGATCGAGCTCGGCGCGAATCAGTCTCCACTCGGCTTCAATCTCACGGGCCCAGGGGAAAGCGTCTGTCGGAAAAACCGGCGGATTACCCACGGCCGAATGCTTGAGATTGAGGCTTTCCGCGCCGTCGACGAGGCGCTGGATCGTGCGCGCGGCAAGACCCGGCCGGGTCAGCGTGTCCTCCAGTCCCTCGGTCTTCAGTTTCTGCTGACTGACGCTCTTGTCCATAACTCTTCGCTTCTTCGGTCTGCCGGAGCGATCCTGGCCCGCTCGCTTATCATCGGGACAAAGCGATACCGCGACATCCTCTCCGGATGAAGCCCATGACCGTTTCGTGACAGGAGGATCGCCGGCATTGCCCCACTCTGAAGCCGATGTGGGCCGCGCCTCACTGGAAGTCAAACGCCGAAAGCCCCGTCACCATCTCGTCGAGGCCTAGCGGGCGTGTCAGCGGCGGCTCGGCCCGCGCAAGACAGCCCTGCCGCTCGCACAGGCGGCAGGCCGGACCGATCCTCGTCACCGCAGGCCGGGCGCCGAGATGCCGGCCGTAGACGGTCTCTTCCCGGAAGGCGATGTCGCAGCCGATCAGGATGGCGGTCCGGCGCGGCCGCTCCTCGAACCCGGCCTGGAGCCCTTCCAGCGTGCGCGCGATCAAAAGGAACTCCGCGCCGTCCGGCATCTCCGCCGTCTCGACCAGGATCTGGCCCGGCTGGGCGAAGGCGGCGTGGATCGGCAGCTTCGGGCACCCGCCTCCGAAGCGCTGCACCGGAAATCCCCTTGCGCCGGCGCGGCGGAACCGATTGCCGGCATTGTCGACCTCCAGCATGAAGAACGGCACGCCCGGCGCGCCCTGCCGCTGCAGCGAGGTCAGGCGGTTGGCGGCCTGCTCGAAGGAAACCTGGAACCGGCCCCTGAGGACGTCGATGTCGTAGGCCGCGCGCTCGGCGGCGGCCTGGAAGGCACCGTAGGGCATCATCAGCGCGTGCGCGGCGTAGCGCAGGAGTTCGAATCGGGCGAGCCGCCTCGCCTCGGCACTGGTGAAGGCGAAGCTCTCCACCTCCGCGGCCACGAGATCGGGAAAGGCCAGGAGGCAGACCTCCATCGCCGTCTCGCGCAGCCGGTCGGCCGGCGTCAGCCGCTCGGACAGGAACAGCCGCCGCGAGTGGCGGTCGAAGCGCCGGCGCCACAGCGGCATGGTCTGCACCGGCAGCACCCGGACAGAGACCTCATGCGTTTTGCGCAGCCAGGTGCGAAGCGCGGCCATCAAATCGTCGCCGGGCTCGAGGTCGCGGTGGAGCTTTTCGCTTGCCGTATCGATTGCGGCGAAGAAGTTCGGCCGGGTCTCGAAAACGTCGCGGACCTCGTCGATCGGCAGCCGCGTCGCCGCGGGACCGGCCCAACGCCCCTCCCGCGCCAGGAGGTCGGAGAGGTCGGAGAGCCGGCCCTGCTGCTCGCGATAGGCGCGGTAGAGCTTGGAGATGCCGGCGGCAGCGTTCGGCGCGGCATCTGCGATCTCGACGAGTTCCTGATCCCCTGGCAGTTCGCCGGAGATCAGCGGATCGGAGAACACCGCCTTCAGGTCGGAGAAGGCGCCCTGCTGCCGGCCGCCCTGAAGATCGGCGAGATCGATCTCGTAGGTCTCCGACAGTTTCAGGATCAGCTGTACCGTCAGCGGCCGCTGGTTGCGCTCGATGAGGTTGAGATAGGAGGGCGAGATGCCGAGTTCCTCGGCCATCGCCGTCTGGGTGAGGCCGAGGCCGTTGCGGATGCGGCGGATGCGCGGCCCGGCGAAGATCTTGTTCTCGGCCATCAGCCCGGCACCCACCAGGGTGGAACGAGCGACGTCGTCCGGGTTCCCGCGGTTCTGCGGGATGGGCTCGGCGGAGCGGCTAGCCTCAGGCGATGCGAATCTTCATCTTGCGCGCACAGGCCGGGCCCGGGCCGCGCATATAGTGGCGCTCCGGCTGGTAGGTGGGCCAGAGGAACTCGGAAACCGCGAAAAGGATCTTCTTCATCTTCATGGTCGCTACGATCGGCATGGCGCTCTCCCGTCTTTGGGTTCGTGCGCCTTGAGTGGAAGTGCCAGGATCGTTCTAGCGGGTTGAAATTTCGCGAATGTTTCGAGGCTGTTACGCGCGCGTCGAGAAAATCTTCCGACATCGTGAGAACTTTCTGAACGAGCCGACAGCCGGCCGGCTGTCGAAGCACGTGAAGCAAGCGCCGGGACCGGCCGAACCGATTGTCCGCCCGCCTTTTACAATCTTCACAAGATTACAGCCGCGATCGGTCAAAGACAAGACAAGCCGACCCGAATTGAGCCTCTGACGTTTCGGTTCTCCCTTCGCCCAACGACTGCAAACTGCCAAATTGCTTGCAGCGCTCGGGCAGGACGGCAGCGACGCCAGCCGGCCCCGGTGAAGACCAGGACAGAAGGACAATGCGCCATGACCGATTTTTACAATCTTGTTCCCTCCGCGCCGGAAGGCCGCTTCGACGATCTTGAGCGCAACTATTCGGTCGAGGACGTCAAGCGCCTCAGGGGCAGCGTGCAAATCCGCTACACCCTGGCAGAAAACGGCGCCAACCGGCTGTGGCAGCTCATCCATTCGGAGGACTTCGTCAATTCGCTCGGCGCCATGACCGGCAATCAGGCGATGCAGCAGGTGCGCGCCGGCCTCAAGGCGATCTATCTCTCCGGCTGGCAGGTCGCGGCCGATTCCAACACCGCCTCGGCGATGTATCCCGACCAGTCGCTCTATCCGGCCAATGCCGGGCCGGAACTCTGCCGCCGCATCAACCGGACGCTGCAGCGCGCCGACCAGATCGAGACCGCCGAGGGCAAGGGCCTTTCAGTCGACACCTGGTTCGCGCCGATCGTCGCCGACGCAGAGGCCGGCTTCGGCGGTCCGCTCAACGCGTTCGAACTGATGAAGGCCTATATCGAGGCCGGCGCGGCGGGCGTCCATTTCGAGGACCAGCTCGCCTCGGAGAAGAAGTGTGGCCATCTCGGCGGCAAGGTGCTGATCCCGACCCAGGCGCATATCCGCAACCTGTCGGCCGCGCGACTCGCCGCCGACGTCATGGGTGTGCCGACCCTGGTCGTCGCCAGAACCGACGCCGAGGCGGCCAAGCTTCTGACGTCTGACATCGACGAGCGCGACCGGCCCTTCGTCGACTATGACGCGGGCCGCACGCCCGAGGGCTTCTACCGGGTGAAGAACGGCATCGAGCCCTGCATTGCGCGCGCCATTGCTTATGCGCCCCATTCCGACCTCATCTGGTGCGAGACGTCGAAGCCCGACCTCGACCAGGCGCGGCGCTTTGCCGAGGCCGTGAAGAAGGAGCATCCGAACCAGTTGCTCGCCTACAACTGCTCGCCCTCCTTCAACTGGAAGAAGAACCTCGACGACGCGACGATCGCCAAGTTCCAGCGCGAACTCGGCGCGATGGGCTACAAGTTCCAGTTCATCACGCTCGCCGGCTTCCACCAGCTGAACTACGGCATGTTCTCGCTCGCCAAGGGTTATCGGGAGCGGCAGATGGCGGCCTATTCGGAGCTGCAGGAGGCCGAGTTCGCTGCCGAGCGCGACGGCTTCACCGCGACGCGCCACCAGCGCGAGGTCGGCACCGGCTATTTCGACGCCGTCTCCATGGCGATCACCGGTGGCTCGTCATCGACGACGGCGATGGGCGAATCCACGGAGAGCGCGCAGTTCAAGACCGATCCGCAGATGAGCGTCGCCGCCGAGTAGCGATCCCCCGCTCGTTTCGGCGATCTTCAGCGACGCTTGGCGCGACGGGCCGAAAGCTCCCGTCGCGTCCGGGCCGGGCAGCGCCTTTGGGAGAGGCCGCCCGGCCCCTGAAAACCGACAGCGACCGGACGCTTCGCAGAAGCACCGGCAAACAAGGAGAAAGAGAATGAGCGCAGTCGCCAATGACCAGGACCGTCCGCGCACCCGCGTGAAGGAACGGGCCGAAGAGCAGTCGTCCGCGATGGACGAGGCACAGCAGACGGCGATCCGCATGCTGGCCAACGATCTCCACCGGCTCAACCAGTCGGTCATGAAGGCCGTCGAGGCCGGCGTCTCGGTCGAGCTCGTCCGCTCGGCCCGCCATCATGGCGGCAACGGCAATTGGGGCGATCTCCTGATCCCGGTCGTCCTGAAGAGCGAACGCTGAACGCACAGCTCTGCGATGCACAGACAGTCGGCCGCGACCGCGCGGCCGGCAGACGTCATGAGCCAAGCTGGCGCGCCTAATCCAAGAGACGATCGCCGCTTTCGAAGAGTTGCCGCGCCGCGTCGCCGCACGGCATAATCATTCCATGACGATAACGATTGATCTTCCCCCCGAACAACTCGCGCGAATTGACGCGTTGGCGGCGCGTTCGAGGCGGTCGGTTGCCGAGGTGGTAAGCGATGCACTCGAAAACGGCCATTCCCTCGAGTGGCAGGAATACTACCTCGATAAGGTGGAAGCCGGCACTGCCGCGGCCGATCGTGGTGACTTCGCCACTCCGGAAGATCTCGAGCGAGTGCTGAGCAAGTGCCGGCTTGGATAATGCGGGTCGTCTGGACTATCCCGGCTCTCGATCAGCTTGAGGAATTCAGGATTTCATAGCACTCGATAGCCCCCGCGCCGCCGAGCGCCTTGCTAAGTCGGTTGTCGGACGCACAGCCATCCTCGCCGATAATCCGATGTTAGGCCGACGCGGGCGGGCATTCGGAACCCGTGATTTGGTCATCACGGGAACGCCTTACATCGTTGTCTACCGCGCCAATGCGGTCGTGGAGATCCTTGCGGTCATCCATGGCGCGCGACGCTGGCCGGAAGAATCCTAGCTTAATCACAAGATACCAACGAACTGTCCGACCCTGTCGGACGCAGTAAGTGCCATGGCCGCGATCTGGTACCGGCCGCGGCTTCTTGGCCTTGGATTACAAGCTCGCCGCAGACAATCTCCCCCCGCCTTCCCTCACCCCCTGCTCGCGGTCTATGCTCGGTTCGCCGAATGGCAGCCCCCAAAGGATCGCATGTCAGAGACCTCAAAACCCGGTTCCTCGCGCCCGCGCTCGCCGCAGCGCTTCGAGCCCCGCAAGAAACCGTCCTCCGGCGGCAACGAGGCGAGCCCGATCAAGGGCGCGCCGATGCCGGTCAAGCGCGACTTCAACCATGTGAAGCTCTCGCCCGACGAAAAGCGCGCCTTCCTCGATTCCAAGCGCGGCGTGCGATCGATGCAGGAGGCCGCCGAATGGCTCGCGGTGCGCGGCATCGACGATCTCGAGTGTATCACGCCGGACCTTGCCGGCGTTGCCCGCGGCAAGATGATGCCGGCCAAGAAGTTTGCCGCGAACACCTCGCTGGCGCTTCCCTCCGCGCTGTTCATGCACACCATCTCCGGCGAATATCCGGAAGAGAGCGGCGAGTTCCGCTATTCGCCCAATGACGGCGACCTGAAGCTCGTCCCGGACCTGTCGACCCTGTGCCTCGTCCCCTGGGAAAACGATCCGACCGCGCAGGTGATCTGCGACCTCGTCGACACATCGGGCGCCGCCGTCGGCTATACGCCGCGCAGCGTCCTGCGCCGGGTGATGGCGCTCTACCAGAACCGCGGCTGGAAGCCGGTCGTCGCGCCCGAGATCGAGTTCTACCTCGTCTCCAAGAACGTCGATCCCGACTATCCGCTGGTCCCGCCGATCGGGCGCTCCGGCCGTCAGATCCAGTCCGGCCAGTCCTATTCGATCGGCGGCGTCAACGAGTTCGACGAGTTGATCGACGACATCTACGACTTTTCCGATGCGCAAGGGCTGGAGATCGACACCCTCATCCACGAAGAGGGCGCCGCGCAGCTCGAGATCAATCTGCGCCACGGCGATCCGCTGGAACTCGCCGACCAGGTGTTCATGTTCAAGCGCACCATCCGCGAGGCGGCGCTCGGCCAGGACATCTACGCGACCTTCATGGCAAAGCCGATCCAGGGCCAACCAGGCTCGGCGATGCACATCCACCAGTCGGTGGTCGACGCGCGCACCGGCAGGAACGTCTTCTCGAACGAGGACGGCAGCGCATCCGATCTCTTCTACAACTTCATCGGCGGCATGCAGCATTACGTGCCGGCGGCGCTGATCATGATGGCCCCTTACGTGAACTCCTATCGACGGCTGACCTACGGCATGGGAGCGCCGACCAACAACGCCTGGGGCTACGACAACCGGACCACCGCCTTTCGCGTGCCGACATCGGACGCGGCCGGCCGACGGGTGGAGAACCGCCTGCCCTCCTCCGACACCAATCCCTATCTTGCGATCGCCGCCTCGCTCGCCTGCGGCTATCTCGGCATGGTGAACGCGGTGAAGCCGGCCGACCCGACGGACCGTACCGTCAATGAGGACGGCGAGATCGAACTGCCGCGTGGCCTGCTCGAGGCTGTCGCGGCCTTCGAGGCCGAGGAAGCGTTCCGCGAGGTCTTCAGCCGCGAGTTCGTCGGGACCTATGCGGGGGTGAAGCGGGGCGAGCACGAGACCTTCATGCAGGTGATCAGTCCCTGGGAACGCGAATTCCTGCTCCTCCAGGTCTGAGGCGATGGCGCCCTATCAGTCGCCCATCGCGCCGGGACGCTCCTGGTACGAGGACTCCGTCGAACGTCCCGTCTACCCTGCGCTCGGCGGCAGCCTCGACGTCGACGTCCTGGTCGTCGGTGGCGGCTTCACCGGCCTTTCCGCGGGTCTCCACCTCGCACGTGCGGGCCTCCGTGTCGCCGTCCTCGAAGCCCATCGGTTCGGCGACGGCGCCTCGGGGCGGAACGGCGGCCAGATGGGCACCGGCCAGCGGCTGTGGCCGGGCGAGATCGAAGAGGCCTACGGCCTGGAGCGGTCGAAGGCGCTGTTCGACCTTGCCGAGGAGGCCAAGGCCCATCTCTTCGACTTCATCGAGACCAACGGCATCGACGCGGATCTGAGGCGCGGCCAGCTTTCGGTCGTTCACAAGCGGCGCTACCTCAAGGACTATCGGGCTCAGGTCGAGGATCTGGCCACCCGCTACGACTATCCGCACACGAGCTTCATGGACGCCGAGGAAACCGCCTCGCGACTCGGATCGAGGCGCTATTTCGGCGGCATCCGCGACCTCGGCACCGGCCATCTGAATCCGATGAAGCTCGTCGTCGCAACGGCGCGGATCGCGGCGGAATGCGGCGCCCTCCTCCATGAGAACAGCGCCGTCACCCGGCTAGACCGGTCGGGCGGAAAAATCGTCGCCGAGACGGCGACAGGCACCATCCGGGCAGAGCGTGCGCTTCTCGCAGTCAATGCCTATGGGTCCGGGCTTTCGTCGGAGATCGACGCCCATGTGATGCCGATTGGATCATTCATCGGGGCGAGCGAGCCGCTGGCCGAGCCGGATCGGATCCTGCCGGGAGGCGAATCCTGCGATGATTCCCGTTTCGTCGTGCGCTATTTCCGCAAGAGTGTCGACGGACGGCTGCTGTTCGGCGGGCGCGAGGCCTATACGTCGGCCACCGGCGATATCGCCCGGCACATCCGCAAGCAGATCGCCGAGGTCTATCCGCATCTTGCGGACGTCAGGATTACCCATGCCTGGGGCGGCTCGGTCGGGATCACCATGGAGCGGATGCCCTATGTGCGCAGCCTGTCGCCGGGAGTGACGACGATCGGCGGCTTTTCCGGCCATGGCGTGATGCTGGCGAACTTCGCCGGGCGGCTCTATGCGGAGCGGGTGGCCGGCAATCGCGACCGGCTGGCCGAATTCGAGGCGCTGCGCATTCCCGCCTTCCCTGGAAGCACGCGGATGCGGGTGCCGCTGCTCTTCCTGGCCATGACTTGGTTCTCTTTGCGCGACCGCTTCTGACGCTGGCAGCGGCAGAAACCATAGCCGGCTATCATTGCAAGACGAACACATTTTTGTTGGAGCGGCGGCCGTCTCTGCCTGCAAGCTGGACCGCGTCCGGGATGCAGGCTCGTTTCCGAAACCCGGCCGCCGCCCATAAGCGCCTCCTGTGTCTGAGGCTTTATGTCTGCCGGAGTGAGCGAGCATGCCTGCCGCAGAGTGCAGCCACAACCGATCCGCCCACGGCTACGGGATGCTGGAGGCCTGCAAGCCTATGCCGGAGGTTGCGGCATGGCGATGCGTCGCCCCTTGCAAGTCCTTCACACCGAATGCATTTCCTGCCCAATGAACGAGATCACGACGATTCGGATGGACAAGTCCGAAGGACGGGCCCACCGTGAAGCCGTGGCTTCGACGCGGGCAATATTGCGGAGCGAGACGGCAGAGGCCCACGCGCGGCTCGACCACCGTTTCGAAGGCATGTTCGCGGCCGCGTCGCCGGACATCTATCACCGCTTCGTCAGGATGAACCATGCCTGCCACGCCATGCTGGAGCCGCTTCTGGCGCGTGAAACAGACGCGCGGCGCGGACCCCCGGCAACGCAGGGCGCACCGGTCAGCCTCCTGCCGCAACTTCGCGCCGATATGGAAGCGATGGAGCTCGCTCCGGTCCGGCTCGACAGCCAATTTCTGCCGCAGAGCGGGACTGCCGAAGCCGTCGGCGCGCTCTATGTTCTCGAGGGATCGCGTCTCGGCGCGCGCTTTCTCCATCGCGCCTTTCAGGACGGCGAGGTGTCGAGGCGCTGGTCAGGAGCCACGACCTTCTACCTCGATGCGGCTGCACGCCCTGGGAACATCGCCGGAATGCTGGAGATGTATTCGGAGCGAATCGGCTCGCCGCATGCGCTGCAGCGCGCCTGCGCCAGCGCATGTGCTACCTTTTCACTGTTCGCGGCGGCTGCCGATGCCTCCGACGCGACGAGCCGGCCGACGGCCGACGGCGACACTGCATGAGCGACCAGACCCAGACCTTCGACGTCGACCTTTCCAACTGCGATCGCGAACCGATCCACCTTCTCGGCCAGATCCAGGGCTTCGGCTTCCTGGTCGCGGTGTCGATGGATTGGATGATCCAACACGTATCGGCCAATATCGGCGCCTTCTGCGGCCGCGAGGCTGACGAGATTCTCGGCGGTCCGGTGGCCGACATCCTGCCGCCGTCGAGCCTTCACGCGATCCGGGGACGGCTGCAGCTTCTCGCGCCGAACGAGGGGTCGGAGCGGATCTTCGGGGTCGACCTGTTCCAGACGGGCCGCGCCTTCGACGTCGCCATCCACATTTCCGACGAGTCGATCGTCATCGAGGCGGAGCCCTCCTCGCAGACGGAGGCGGTCAATCCCGGCGCGCTGGTCAAGAGCATGATCGCGCGCATCCAGCGCTGCGAGTCTCTGCCCCAGCTTTACAACGAGTGCGTCCGGCAGTTGCGCGCGATCACCGGTTTCGACCGGGTCATGCTCTACCGCTTTTCCGAAAATGGTGCTGGCAGCGTCATCGCCGAGGCGCTCGGCCGCTCGATCGAGCCCTTCCTCGGCCTCAACTATCCGGCCGCCGACATCCCCAAGCAGGCCCGCGCGCTCTACATCCGCAACCAGATCCGCATCATCGCGGATGTCGATGCGACGCCGGTGCCGGTCGTCCCTCCGATCAACCCGCATGGCCAGGCTCTCGATCTGTCGCTTTCGCTGCTGCGGTCGGTGTCGCCGATCCATATCGAATACCTGCAGAACATGGGCGTCTCTGCCTCCTTCTCGATCTCCATCGTGATCGACGGCAAGCTCTGGGGCCTGTTCGCGCTGCATCACTACAGTGCGCGGCATCTGCCGATGGAGCTTCGCTCGACGGCCGAACTCTTCGGCCAGATGGTGTCGCTGGTGATCGAGGGCCGCCTCGCCAAGGAAATGCGGCTCGTCGAGGAGACGGCACGAGACCTCCACGACAAGGTGGTCGGCCGGCTGATCTCGACGACGCCGTCGATCGACGAGCTGATCGATTTCGCCAGCGACTTCCGGGAGCTGATCGCCGCGGACGGCTTCGCGCTTTGGGCGCACGGCGTTGCGCGCACGGTCGGCACCTGCCCCTTCCCTGACGACCTGCCCGCCCTCTCCCGTTTCCTCAACCGCGCCGCCGCCAGCCGCGTCTATGCCACCGACAATCTTGGCGCGGTCTACCCCAAGGCCACCGATTTCGCCGATCGTGCGGCCGGGCTTCTCGCCATCCCGATCTCGCGTACGCCGCGCGACTATCTCTTGTTCTTCCGCCGCGAGATCGTCCAGAACGTGACCTGGGCCGGCAATCCGCAGGCGAAGGAGGCGGTATACGGTCCGAACGGGTCCCGCCTGACCCCGCGGAAGAGTTTCGAGGCCTGGCAGGAGACCGTTCGCGGTAAGAGCACCGCCTGGACCCTCTCTGAGATGAAGGCCGCGGAGGCGCTGCGGGTTTCGATCCTGGAAGTGCTGCTGCGTTTCAACGAGGAGAACGAGCGCCAGCGGGCTCAGGCGACCCAGCGCCAGGAACTGCTGATCGCCGAGCTCAACCACCGTGTCCGCAACATTCTGGCGTTGATGCGGGCCCTGGTCGTGCAGAGCCGCGCCGGCGCGCGCACCGTGGAGGAATTCTCGAACATCATCGGCGGCCGCATCCAGGCGCTGGCGAGAGCCCACGACCAGATCACCGAGGACAGCTACGCGGCCCAGAGCCTGAGGGACATCATCCAGACCGAGATCGAGGCCTATATCGGAAGCAAGGCCGGGCGCGTCAGCCTGACCGGTCCCGAGATTCTCGTCGACGCCAAGGCGTTTTCGACCCTCGCACTCGTCTTCCACGAGATGGTCACGAACTCCGCCAAATACGGCGCCCTCTCGGACTCGCGCGGTGCGGTCGAGGTCGAGTGGATGGTCGACGAGAACGACTGCTGCACGCTGCGCTGGCGCGAGCTCGACGGGCCGCCCGTCGCGCCGCCGGTCCGTCGCGGCTTCGGCTCGACGATCATCGAGCGCTCGATCCCGCACGACCTCGGCGGCACGGCGGAAGTCGACTATCGCCTCGCGGGTCTTCAGGCCCGCTTCGTACTACCTCCGAACGTGTTCGGGGTGAGCGAGCCCGGGCAGGAGCTCGGACGTCACGAAGCCGTCGAGGCCCAGACAGGGAAAGGCAATAGCGTGTCGGATTTGAAGACCAGTCTGCAGGGCCTGCGGGGTCTCGTGGTCGAGGACAACATGATCATCTCGCTCGATGCGGAGCAGCTGCTGCTCGATCAGGGCATGGCCGAAGTGTTCACGGCAATGAGCGTGGCCGATGCGAAGCGGATCATCGAGAAGGAGGCGGTGGATGTCGCCATTCTCGACGTCAATCTCGGCAGCGAGACGAGTTTTCCGCTGATCACCCCCCTGAACCAGAAGGGCGTGCCCTATGTCTTCGTAACCGGCTATGGCGAGAAGATCGATCTGCCCGAGGACGCGGCGGACGGCGTAGAGGCGATCAAGAAGCCGTTTGCGGCGGAACAGGTAGTGGCGGCCGTGTCGCGGGCGGCTTCCAGACGCAGGTAGTCGGCGCCGATCGTCGCGGACCAGAATTCCGGCATTTTTTCGGACCTCTGGAAAAATTCAAACGATTAGACTATGCAGCAGCCGACGCCCGCGCGGCTGCGCCTTGCGAACGGAAGACGACCGATGTCCAGCCAGATCATTCCCGTCGATCCCTTCGACTACGTCGTTTTCGGCGGCAATGGTGACCTCGCGGAACGAAAGCTCCTGCCAGCGCTCTACCATCGCGACCATGACGGCCAGCTCCCCGCCGGGGCGCGGATCATCGGCGCCTCGCGCAGCCATATCTCCGACGAGGAGTATCGCAGCTTCGCCCGCGAGGCGCTGTCGAAGCACGTCAAGCCCGAGGATTTGCACGAGGTCTCGTTGGAGCGTTTTCTGCTGCGCCTCCACTATCGGCAGGTCGACGCCATGGCGGACGGCGGCTGGGACGAGTTGCGGAGCCTGCTCGACGAAGCCGGCACGGACTGCATCCGCGCCTTCTACCTTGCGGTCGGGCCGGCGCTGTTCGGCGAGATCGCCAGCCGCATCAGCGAGAAAGGCCTGTCGACGCCGAACTCGCGCCTCGTCGTCGAGAAGCCGGTCGGCCGCGATCTCGAATCGGCGCGCGCATTGAACCAGCAGATCGGCCAGTATTTCGACGAGGATCAGGTCTTTCGCATCGACCACTATCTCGGCAAGGAGACGGTGCAGAACCTGATGGCGTTGCGCTTCGCCAACGCGCTCTACGAGCCGATCTGGAACTCGAGCCATATCGACCACGTGCAGATCACCGTCGCGGAGTCGGTGGGTCTCGAAGGGCGTGCCGGCTATTACGACAAGGCGGGCGCCCTCCGCGACATGGTGCAGAACCACATCGTCCAGCTGATGTGCCTTGTGGCGCTGGAGCCGCCTTCGGCGATGGACGCCGACGCGCTGCGCGACGAGAAGCTGAAGGTGCTGAGGGCCCTCAAGCGGATCGACGCGAGCAATGTCGAAAACCTCACGGTCCGTGGACAGTACAAGGCCGGGGCCTCCGGCGGGGCCGCCGTCAAGAGCTATCTCGACGATCTCGGTAATGGTGGCAGCGACACCGAGACCTTCGTCGCCATCAAGGCCGAGATCGGCAATTGGCGTTGGGCGGGCGTGCCTTTCTATCTCCGGACCGGCAAGCGGCTTTCGGAGCGCATGTCCGAGATCGTCGTCACCTTCCGTCCGGTCCCGCACAACATCTTCGCCGGAATGGCGGCGGGCAACGTCCACCAGAACCAGCTCGTCATGCGGCTGCAGCCGGACGAGGGCGTCAAGCAATGGCTGATGATCAAGGATCCTGGTCCGGGCGGCATGCGCCTGCGCCATGTGCCGCTCGACATGACATTCGCGGAGTCCTTCAGAACCCGCAACCCCGACGCCTATGAGCGTCTCCTGATGGATGTCATCCGCGGCAACCAGACCCTCTTCATGCGCCGCGACGAGGTCGAGGCCGCGTGGGAATGGATCGATCCGATCCTCAAGGCCTGGGACGAGCGCAGCATGAAGCCGCAGGGCTACACGGCGGGGACCTGGGGTCCCTCCTCCTCCATCGCGCTGATCGAGCGCGACGGGCGCACCTGGCACGAGCCGGACTGAGGCCGCGCCATGCCGAACCCGGTGCTGCACCGCTATCCGACCCCCGAGGCGCTCGCCGAGGCTCTGGCGGGCGGCGTCGCGGCAGTGCTCGCCGGCGCCATCGCCACCCGCGGCATGGCGACGCTCGCCGTCTCCGGCGGCACGACGCCAAAGCACTTTCTCGAACGGCTTTCGCAGACCGGCATCGACTGGGCCGATGTCACCGTCCTCCTCGTCGACGAGCGCTGGGTGCCCGAGACGAGCGAGCGGTCGAACGGCGCGATGGTCCGCCGCCACCTCCTGAAGGGACCGGCGGCGGCCGCGCATTTTCTTCCGCTCTACCGGGACGCGGACGCGCCGGAATCTGTCGCCGACGGACTGTCCGCCTGCTTTCAGCGGCTGAGCCGGCCCTTCGACGCCGTCGTTCTCGGCATGGGCAGCGACGGGCATACGGCGTCCTTCCTGCCGGGAGCAGACGGACTTTCCGCCGCGATCGATCCTCTCACGAGCGAACCGATCACGATCATTCGGGCCGGGGAATGCGCGGAGCCGCGCGTGACCCTGTCGCTGCCGATGCTTACCGATGCCCGGCTCCTCGCCCTCCACATCGAGGGGGAGGAGAAGATGGCCTCCTACGTGCGGGCAGTCACTGAGGGCCCCGCCGAGGAAATGCCCGTACGAGCCGTCCTGCGTGCACCGCGCGACGAACCCGTGAACGTCTTCTGGGCGCCCTGACGCCGTCCAGCTCTTATCCGAAAAGGTTGCAAGCTGATGACTGCAGACCGCCGCATCGAAGAGATCACCGACCGCATCCGTGAACGCTCGGCCGCAACGCGTGAGCCCTATCTCGCCCGCATCCGAGCCAAGGGGGCGGAAGGGCCGAAGCGCTCCACCCTCACCTGCGGCAATCTCGCCCATGGATTCGCCGCCTGCGGGCCGACCGACAAGGCACGCCTCTCCGGCGGCGAGACGGCCAATCTCGGCATCATCACCGCCTATAACGACATGCTCTCGGCCCACCAGCCCTATGAGCGCTTCCCGGAGATGATCCGCCAGGCCGCGCGCGAAGTCGGCGCCACCGCGCAGGTCGCTTCGGGCGTTCCGGCGATGTGCGACGGCGTCACCCAAGGCCAGACCGGCATGGAGCTTTCGCTGTTTTCGCGCGACGTCATCGCGATGGCCGCCGCCGTCGGCCTGTCCCACGACATGTTCGACGCCGCCGTCTATCTCGGCATCTGCGACAAGATCGTTCCCGGCCTTGCGATCGCCGCACTGACTTTCGGCCATCTGCCGGCGATCTTCGTGCCGGCGGGACCGATGACGTCGGGCCTTCCCAACGACGAGAAGAGCCGCATCCGCCAGCTCTACGCCGAGGGCAAGGTCGGACGCGAGGCGCTGCTCGAGGCGGAATCGGCCTCCTATCACGGCCCGGGCACCTGCACCTTCTACGGCACCGCCAATTCCAACCAGATGCTGATGGAGATCATGGGCCTGCACACGCCGGGCTCGTCCTTCGTCAACCCGAACACGCCGCTGCGCGATGCGCTGACCCGGGAGGCGGCGAGACGCGCCCTTTCGATCACGGCCCTCGGCAACGAGTACACACCCGCCGGCCTGGTGGTCGACGAGCGCGCCGTCGTCAACGGCGTCGTCGGTCTTCATGCGACGGGCGGCTCGACCAACCATACCATGCATCTCGTGGCGATCGCCGCGGCCGCAGGCATCAAGCTGACCTGGCAGGACATTTCCGACCTGTCCGACGTCACCCCCCTGCTCGCGCGTGTCTATCCGAACGGGCTTGCCGACGTGAACCACTTCCATGCCGCCGGCGGCATGGGCTTCCTGATCCGCGAGCTCCTCGACCGCGGCCTCCTGCACGAGGACGTGCGCACCGCCTGGGGGACGGGCCTCAGAGCCTACACGATCGAGGCCAAGCTCGGCACCGACGGCCATAGCGTCGTGCGGGAGAGCGTCCCGACCGTGAGCGGCGACCCCAAGGTGCTGACGACGGCGGACAAGCCGTTCTCGATGAATGGCGGCCTCAGAATGCTCAACGGCAATCTCGGCAAGGCGGTGATCAAGGTCTCGGCGGTCAAGCCGGAGCGCCGCGTCGTCGAAGCGCCCGCCAAGGTCTTCCATGACCAGAACCAGCTGAAGGTCGCCTTCGATGCCGGTGAACTCGACCAGGACTTCATCGCCGTCGTCCGCTTCCAGGGACCGCAGTCGAACGGCATGCCCGAGCTGCACAAGCTGACGCCGCTGCTCGGCGTGCTGCAGGACCGCGGACACAAGGTGGCGCTGGTGACGGACGGCCGCATGTCCGGCGCCTCCGGCAAGGTACCGGCCGCGATTCACGTGACGCCCGAGGCCAAGGCTGGCGGCCCGATCGCCCTCATCGAGGAGGGCGACATGATCCGGGTCGACAGCGAGATGGGAACGCTGGAACTGCTCGTCGATGCCGCCGAGCTTTCCTCACGCAAGCCGGCGACGCCAGACCTTGCCGGCAACGAATTCGGGCTCGGCCGGGACCTGTTCGCCCCTTTCAGGGCAGCTGTCGGAACGGCCGACAACGGCGCCAGCGTATTCTGAGCGCTGGCGGCGATGCAGAACTGGCCGGACGGTTCTTTGTGCTGTAACGTCCGGCGCGACGGCATGACGCCTCCCGTCCGGCTGACGCGCCGGTCGGACGCAATTTGGATCGACGGATGAAGTTCGCAGCCACGCGCCCTTTCCGCCTGCCGCGCGTCTCCCTGCGCCCGCTCGGCATCGTACATGACGTGCTCGTCGCGTTCCTCGCTATCACGCTGTCGATGACCCTCGCCTGGGGCTGGGCGCCGCTTCTGGACGTCTGGCAGATCTGGGTGCTGATCGGCGCCTACACCGCGCTCAGCGCTGCGGTGTTTCCGATGTTCTCGCTGAACAGCGGCGCCTGGCGCTACGCCTCGCTCCTCGACGCCATGTCGATCGTCAAGGCGGTCACGACGATCACTCTGGTCTTCCTCGTCGTCAATTTCTTCCTCTTCCGCGGCGCCTATCTTCCGCGCACGGCGATGGTCGTCTCCTGGTTCGTGATGATCGTCGGCCTCGGCGGGCCGCGTCTCGTCTATCGGATGATGAAGGAGCGCGGTCTTGCCACGCCGGTGGCGGACGATGCTGCCGACTTCCGCCACGGCGTCCTGCTCTACGGCTTCAACGACAATGCGGACCTCTTCATCCGCAAGGCGCGTCGCAACCGGCGCCACAGCGTCATCTTCGGCATCATCGACGAGCGGACGAAGAACCGGCGGCGCCAGTTGCACGGCGTGCCGGTCCTCGGCCCCCTCTCGCAGCTGAACATGATCGCGCGCAGGGCGGAACTGCGCGCCACCGCCATCCGCGAACTGATCATCACCGACACCGAGATCGCGCCGGCCGCGCTTTCCGAACTCGTCGCGGCCGCCGCCCCCCTGAAGATCGCGCTCAAGCGCCTGCCGGACATCAGCCGCGCAGGCATCGTCGACGAGAACGCGCCGATTGAGCCGCTGCCGGTCTCGCTCGAGGATCTTCTGGGCCGCCGGGAGGTCGATCTCGACATCCGCGAGGTCGCCAAGCTGATCAACGAGCGCCTCGTCGTCGTCACCGGCGCCGGCGGTTCGATCGGCTCGGAACTCGTCCGCCAGATCGCGATGTTCCATCCGCGGCTGCTTGTCCTGATCGACAATTCCGAGTTCAATCTCTGGTCGATCGAAAAGCAGATCGCCGAGGAATTTCCGACCGTGCCGGTGCTCGCCCGGATCGTCGACGTGCGCCAGCGCATGCGGGTCGACACGCTGTTCCGGCAGCTGTCGCCGGACGTCATCTTCCATGCCGCGGCGCTCAAGCATGTGCCGATCGTGGAGGAAAATCCCGTCGAGGGCATCGAGACCAACCTCCTCGGCACCCGCAATGTCGCCGATGCGGCGCTCGCCGTCGGCGCCGGTGCCTTCGTCATGGTCTCGACCGACAAGGCCGTGAACCCGTCGAACATCATGGGCGCCACCAAGCGCGCGGCGGAGTCCTACTGCCAGGCGCTCGATCTCGCCCAGGACAAGACCCGCTTCATGACGGTGCGCTTCGGCAACGTTCTGGGATCGACGGGATCGGTGATCCCGCTGTTCCGCTCGCAGCTCGCCAAGGGCGGGCCGCTGACGGTTACTCATCCGAAGATCACCCGCTTCTTCATGACCATTCCCGAAGCTTCGCGGCTGATCCTCCACGCGGCCGGCCACGGCATGAACGACAGCCGCGCGAAGGGACAGATCTTCGTCCTCGACATGGGCCAGCCGATCCGCATCGCCGAACTCGCCGAGCGGCTGATCCAGCTGGCGGGGCTGAGGCCCCATATCGACGTCGCCATCCGCTTCGTCGGCCTGCGCAAGGGCGAAAAGCTTTATGAGGAGCTGTTCAGCGACGGCGAGACCCGCGAGGAGACTGGGCGCGAGGGACTGATGTTCGCGCGCTCGCGCGTCGGGGACGCAAAGCTCCTGGGGCGCAGTTTCGACATAATCCAGACGGCCGTCCAGGCCAATGACGCCGATCGCGCCGTCGAGGTGCTGAAGCGTATCGTGCCGGAATACCAGCCGGCCGAGGAAGCACTTGCCCTTCCCGCCATCGCCCAGCATTCGGGCTCCGGCGAGGTGACGGATTTGCCCCGCCTTCCCGGCCGCGAGGCCTGATCCGCTCAGGCGGCGGCGCGGCGCTGGCCGGGTCTGATCGCATCGCCAGCCTCATCGAAGAGCCGCATCGTCTCGGGCTTGGCTTCGAGCGAGACCACCGTGCCCCGCGCGATCGACGCCTCGCCGGGCAGCTTGGCGACGAATGACTCGTCGGTGCGGCCGATATCCACATAGAGCAGCGTGACCTCGCCGAGCGACTCAGTCAGCGTGACCTCGCCGCGGAACGGGGCGTTCTCAGACGACGTCACCGCAAGATCTTCGGGGCGGATACCGAGATGGGCGGCAGCGCCATTCATCGCTCCCGGCGTCGCGACCGGGAGGGTCACCTGCCGCCCGCCTTCCGGCAGGACCACGGTCGATTCCCCGGTCAGTTCGATCCGCGCCGGCAAGATGTTCATCGAGGGGGAGCCGAGGAACTTTGCGACGAAGAGGTTGTCCGGCTCCTTATAGAGTTCCATGGGCGAGCCGACCTGCTCGACATGCCCCTTGTTGAGGACAACGATCCGGTCGGCGAGCGTCATCGCCTCGACCTGGTCATGCGTCACATAGACCATCGTCGTGCCTTCCATCCTCTCGTGCAGGCGCGCGATCTCGATCCGGGTCTGGACGCGCAGGGCGGCATCGAGATTGGAGAGCGGCTCGTCGAAGAGGAAGACCTGCGGATCCCGGGTGATCGCCCGGCCGATGGCGACGCGCTGGCGCTGGCCGCCCGACAAAGCCTTGGGCAGCCGGTCGAGATAGGGCTCGATCTGCAGGATGCGCGCGGCCTCCCGAACCCGCTTGTCGATATCGGACTTGGCCGTGCCCTTCTCCAGCGTCAGGCCGAATGCCATGTTGTCGTAGACGCTCATATGCGGATAGAGCGCGTAGGATTGGAAGACCATGGCGATGCCGCGCTGCTTCGGGGTCAGCGCGTTGACGACCTTGCCGCCGATCTCCAGCGTGCCGCCGGTGATGTCCTCGAGCCCGGCGATGACGCGCAGGAGCGTCGACTTGCCGCAGCCGGAGGGACCGACGAAGACGACGAACTCGCCAGCCTGAATATCGAGGTCGATGCCGTGCAGCACCTTGACCGCCCCATAGGCCTTGCGGATCCCGGTGAGCTTCACATTGGCCATCGCGCTCCTCCCTTCGCCGGATATCTCCCCGGCCCTGTCACAATTGTCCGATGAACCCGTCATGCGGGGGGATGCTGATCCTCTGTCCCTCGGCGCGGCCGGCAAAGCCGTGACCGGCGAGAGCCGTCGGCGATCCTTCTCCCGCAAGGTCGAGAACGGCCTCGGTCGCGCCGAGATTGAAGGCGCAGACGAGCGCTTCATTGCCCGCCTTGCGAACGAAGGCGAGCACCTCGGCCGGCGCCTCGATGAACCGCATCGCCCCCCTGACCAGAGGCGGGTTCGCCCGGCGGAATGCGAGCAGCGCCCGGTAAAAATGCAGAAGCGAGGCGGGATCGGCCTCCATCCGATCGACGGCTCGCGAAAGATGTTCCGGCGGGACCGCCAGCCAGGGGCGCGCCTTGGAGAACCCGCCATTGGGCGCGTCTGCCTCCCAGACCATCGGCGTACGGGCGCCGTCGCGGCCCTTCACCTCCGGCCAGAAATTGATGCCATAGGGATCGACGATGTCCTCATAGGCGATGTCGGCCTCGGTCAGGCCCAGCTCCTCGCCCTGATAGAGGCAGACCGAGCCGCGGATCGTCAGGAGGATGCCGGCTGCCAGCCGCAGGATCCGCTCCGTCTCGGCGCTGCCGCCGCTCCAGCGGCTGGCATGGCGCGGCACGTCATGGTTGGAAAAGGCCCAGCAGGCCCAGCCGTCGGCGGCGGTTCTTTCGAACCGGCCGAGAATGCCGCGGATCGTCTCCGCGGGCGGCATCTCGCCGGACAGGAAATCGAAGGCGTAGCACATCTGCAGCTTGTCGCCGCCCGAGGCGTATTCGCCCATCAGCTCGACGCCGCGGATGCGCTCGCCCACCTCGCCGACCGCCATCGCACCGTATTCGTCGAGGAGCGCCCGCAATTCCCGCAGGAAGACATTCACCTCCGGCCGGTTCTTGTCGTGGACGTGATCCTGGAAATTGTAGGGCTGGTTGCGCGAGGCCATGACCTCGGACTGGAGCGCTGTGCCGAGCGGCGGATTGTCGCGAAGCTTTGCGTCGTGAAAGTAGAAATTCGTCGTGTCCAGCCGGAAGCCGTCGACGCCGCGATCGAGCCAGAAACGCACATCGGAAAGCAGCGCCTCGCGCACCGCCGGATTGTGGAAGTTGAGGTCCGGCTGCGAGGTCAGGAAGTTGTGGAGGTAATACTGCCGTCGCCGCGAGTCCCATTCCCAGGACGTGCCGCCGAAGACCGAGAGCCAGTTGTTCGGCGGCGTCCCATCCGGCTTCGGATCGGCCCAGACATACCAGTCGGCCTTCGCATTGTCGCGGCCCGAGCGGCTTTCGACGAACCATGGATGCCGGTCGGACGTATGGGAGAGCACCTGGTCGATGACGACCTTGAGGCCGAGCCGATGCGCCTCGGCGACGAGGGCATCGAAGTCTTCGAGCGTTCCGAAGATCGGGTCGACGCCACGATAGTCGGAAATGTCGTAGCCGAAATCCTTCATCGGCGAGGGCATGAAGGGAGAGATCCAGATCGCGTCGACGCCAAGCGAGGCGACATAGGCCAGGCGTCGCGTGATGCCCGCGAGATCGCCGATCCCGTCCCCGCTGGAATCCTGGTAGGAGCGCGGATAGATCTGGTAGATGACGCCGCCGCGCCACCACTCGGCGTCGCCGTGCGAATTTTCGCCTGGCCTTGCGTCGAAGGGGTCGGGGCGGTCCTGCAAACGGGTCTCCATCAGCCGGTGGCCTCGAACGCTTCGTGAAAGACGATCTCGCCTGCAGGCGCAGGCGGAACAAGGACGCGGCGTTGCACAAGTCGCGCCGGCACGTCGCGATAGGTGAGCCTTGGATCGCTCTCGAATCCAAACCGGGAATAGAAGCCCGGGTCGCCGACAAGCACGCATCCCCTGGCGCCCCATCCTTCGAGGCGGCGGAGGCCGTCCGTCACGAGCGCCGTCCCGATCCCCTGGCGCTGGAGCTGCGGCCAGACCGAGATCGGCCCGAGCGCGTACCATGCGCCCTCGCCGCTTTCGATCGTCACCGGCGAGAAGACGACATGGCCCATGATGCCGCCGTCGGGATCGACCGCGACGAGGGAGAGAACCATCGCGTCGGCGCCTCTCAGCGCGTCGACGATCGCCGCCTCTGTCTGCTGGCTGTGCGGCGCGTCCTTGAAGGCCGCCTGCGTCAGGGCCCGGATCACGTCGATATCGGCCGGCGTCTCCGGCCGGATGTGGGGCGGCACCGTCATCGTCATCCCTTCACGCCGCCGGCCGTGAGACCGGAGATGATCTTGCGCTGGAAGATGAGGACGAGGACGATCAGGGGCACCGTCACGATGACCGAGGCGGCCATGATCGTGCCCCAGGGGATCTCCTGTTCGGAGGCGCCCGAGAGGAGTGCGATCGCCACCGGCACGGTGCGGGTCGAATTGTTGGAGACGAAGGTCAGCGCGAACAGGAACTCGTTCCAGGCGGCGATGAAGGCGAGCAGGCCCGTCGTCACCAGCGCCGGCCACATCAGCGGCAGGAAGACCCGGACGACGATGGTGAAGGGCGAGGCGCCGTCGACGATCGCCGCCTCCTCGATCTCGACCGGCAGGTCCCGCATGAAGGTCGTCAACACCCAGACGGTGAACGGCAGGGTGAAGATCATATAGGCGAAGATCAGCGAGAACAGCGTGTTATAGACGCCGGCCCAGCGGACCATCTCGAACAGGCCGGCGAGGACCGCGATCTGCGGGAACATCGAGACGGCGAGGATGGTCAGGAGGAGAAGGCCACGCCCGGCGAAGTTGATCCGCGACAAAGCATAGGCTGCCGTCACCGCCAGGAACAGTGAGATCGCCACGACCACGACGGCGACGATCACCGAATTGAGGATGTTCGTCGGAAAGACGCCGTTGGTGAGGACGCCCTCGTAATTCGCCAGCGAGAAGTCGACCGGCAGGTAGTTCACCCGGAACAGCGCCGTGCCGGACTTCAGGCTGGTCAGGATGGCGTAGTAGAAGGGGAAGACCGAGAACAGGACGATGAGGACGACGAGGGCATAAAAGCCGGTGCGCTTGACTGCGTAAGGCATCACTTCCCCCTGCCGCCGAGATCGAGCCGGGCGATCTTGATGTAGAACAGCGTGATGAAGGCGATCACCAGGAACAGAAGCGTCGAGGCGGCCGAGCCATAGGCGAACTTGTCGAACTGGAAGAGGTTTTCCTGGGCGAAGACCGACATCGATTTCGTCTGGGTGTTGTTCGGCGTCAGAACGTAGATCAGGTCGAAGACCCTGAGCGCATCCAGCGCCCTGAAGATCACCGCGACGAGGATCGCCGGGCGGATCAGCGGCAGCGTCACCTTCCAGAACACCTTGACCGGATGGATGCCGTCGATCTTCGCCGCCTCGTAGACGTCGCCCGGCACCATCTGCAGGCCGGCCAGGATGAGCAACGCCATGAACGGCGTCGTCTTCCACACGTCGACGATGATCACCGCCCACATCGCCGTATCGGGGCTCGCCGTCCAGGCGACGGGCGAGGAGATGATGCCGACCCCCACCAGCATGTCGTTGAGGATGCCGAACTGGTCGTTCATCATCCAGGCCCACATCTTGGCCGAGACGATGGTCGGGATCGCCCAGGGGATGAGGACGGCGGCGCGGACGAAGGCGCGGCCCTTGAACTCGGCATTGAGGACGAGGGCGAAGACGAGGCCGAGCACCGTCTCGATCGCCACGGAGATCACCGAATAATAGACGGTGTTGTAGACGGCGTTCCACCACTGCGGATCGAACAGGAGGCCGAAATACTCGCCCTCCCCGTCGCCGTAGTCGACATATTCCCAGTAGTTGCGCAAACCAACGAACTCGGCGCCTTCGAGATCGGAGAGGCTGGCGTTGGTGAGCGAGAACCAGATGGTCTTCAGGAGCGGCCAGCCGGCGACGAGGGCGAGCACCAGGAGCATCGGTGCGAGGAACAGCCAGGCCGACCTCAGGCGCTGGCGGGACAGATCGGAACGTGGCCGCGCGCCGGCCCGCTCGGTTTCAAGCGACTTTTCGGTCGGCGGCACGCCCGCCTGAACGTTGGCCATGATCTCCTCCCCGTCCGATGCCGCGGTCGCGCCGGCCTGCCGGCTTCTCCGGTCTTGAGGCTATCGCGATCGCTTCATGCGCCGTCGGCCGGACGCCCTCCTGTCGCCGACGCCGAGTGGCGAGGCGCGGGACCTCTTGCGAGACCCCGCAGCCTCAGGCGGGGATCACTCCCAAGCGCTGCGCTTCAGCCGGCGCAGTCGCTTTTCCAGCTGGTCGAGATTGTCGGCGGCCGAGCCGCGCCCGGACAGCGTCTCGTTGACGGCGGTCCAGAACTCCTTGGAGACCTCGTTGTACTGCTTCTTCGTCGCCGCCGAGGGCCGCGGCACGGCATTCTCGACGACATCGCCCCAGGAAGCCACGATCGGCTGCGCCTTGGCGATCTCCGGATCTTCGTAGAGCGAGGGAATGGTCGGGAGGCGCGAGGAGTTCATCGCCCGCTCCTTCTGGGCCGCCTCCGAGCCGAGAAACTTGACGAGTTCGATCGCCGCTTCCTGGTGCTGGGAATATTTCGACACGGCGAGGTTCCAGCCACCCAGGCAGGCTGCCGACTGGCCGCCCTCGCCCGCCGGCAGCGGCGTGACGTCGAACTTGCCCTTCACGGCGCTGTCATCGCCGGCCGACAGGGCATAGGCATAGGGCCAGTTGCGCATGAAGACGGCGTTGCCCGTCTGCCAGACGCCCCGGGCCTCTTCCTCCTTGTAGGAGAGAACACCTTCCGGCGCGATTGTGCCGACCCAGCCCTTGGCCATGTCGATGGCCGCAGCGGCCTTCTCGTTGTTGATGGTGATCTCGCCATCCGGCGAGACGATCTGGCCGCCGCCGTTGGAGGCGACCCATTCGAGCCCGTCGCAGGTCAGGCCCTCATAGGGCGCGCCCTGGAAAACGAAGCCGTTCATCTGGGCATTGCCGGCCTCACGCTCCTTGTCCTGGATCTCCTTGGCGATCTCGGTCAGCTCGGCCCAGGTCTTCGGCGGCTCCTTGCCGTATTTCTCCAGAAGATCGCTGCGATAATACAGGGCCGGCGCGTCGGTATACATCGGGAAGGCGACGAGCTTGCCGTCCACCGTCTGGGACTGGATGATCGACGGGTTGTGCTTGGGGATCTCGTCCTTCATCGCCTCGGAAAGGTCGACGAAGCTGGCGGCCAACTGCGGCGCCCAGATCACGTCGGTGCGATAGACGTCGACATCCGCGTTGCCGGCCGACAGCCAGAGCCGGTATTGGCCGAACTGGTCGGTCGTCGAAGCCGGCATTTCGACGAGCTTGACCGTGTGACCGGTCTCCTTCTCGAACGCGTCGAGCTGCATTCTCAGTTCGGAGATGTCCTTGCCGATCGAGCCGGCCACGAGCGCCAGCTCCTCGGCCTTGGCGGCACCGCCGGACATCAACGCGCTTGCGGCCACGGCGAGCGCCATGTTGCGGAACTTCATTCGACTTCCTCCCATCCTGGTCGTCGATGCGACACGCCGGCGCGTCTTTGCGACGTCTGAAGCCCGACGGCTCCACCACTCCCATGGCCGGCGCCGCGTCGCATCCCGTTGTTATGGAATGCTAGCCGAAGAAGAGGGAAAGGCAAGTTGTGCGGAGGAAGTTAGTTTACCGGCGGCGAGACGAGATCTGTGGTCTCGGCGCGCCTCGCGCAGGCAGGGCGCGCCGTCTCCGCCGGTCGAATCCGCATCGGCTGAGTTCCTCGATCGGAGCAAAAATGGCGGCTGAGACGCGGCGGGAAAAAGACCCGCGGCCGGACGCGGCAATCGATGTCGTGCCCCCCTTCAGACCGTCAGATGCTTGCGAACCTCCGGATCGTCGAGGCCCTCGGCCGGTCCTTCGAAAACGATCTCGCCACGGTCCATGATGTAGACCTTGTCGGCAAGTTCGCGGCAGAAATCGAGATACTGCTCGACGAGAAGGATCGCGAGGCCCGCCTCGGCCTTCAGGAAGCGGATCGCCCGGCCGATGTCCTTGATGATCGAAGGCTGGATGCCCTCGGTCGGCTCGTCGAGGACGAGAAGCTGCGGGCGCGTCACCAGCGCGCGGCCGATCGCCAATTGTTGCTGCTGGCCGCCTGACAGATCGCCGCCTCGCCGGGAGAGCATGTCCTTCAGGACCGGGAAGAGCTCGAAGACATGGTCGGGGATCGACCGGTCCGCGCTCTTCAGCGGCGCGTAGCCTGTCTGCAGGTTCTCGCGGACGGTGAGCAGCGGGAAGATCTCGCGCCCCTGCGGCACGAAGCCGATGCCGCGACGTGCGCGGGTATAGGGCGCCTCGCGGCCGAGCGAATGGCCGTCGAGGCTGATCTCGCCGCGCCGGATCGGCTGCTGGCCGACGATGGCCCTCAACAGCGAGGTCTTGCCGACGCCGTTGCGCCCGAGGACGCAGGTGATCTCACCCTTCTCTGCGCCGAGCGAGACCTTCCGGAGAGCTTGGGCGGCACCGTAATAGAGATCGACGTTGGAGACGGTCAGCATGGGACACTCCCCTCCACGGTCGTCATTCTCGGGCCCCGTCCCGAGAATCCAGGGGCACCCGCCGCAACATCGGCCACTTCCGCCCCCTGCAGATGGAGCCAATGACGCCCGACGATCTCTGGATTCTCGGGACGGAGCCCGAGAATGACGAAGCGTTGGGGCTGGCGCCTCCGGCTTCTGCACCCCGGTTTTGCCGACCTCCTTCGCGAGCAGCTGGCTCGAAAGCTCTTTTCGGGTCGTGCGAATGCTTTAGGGACAAGCCTGAGGATGACGCCGCGGAGGGGGCCTTGCCCCGTCAACGCGACCGAAGGAGACAGCAACATCCTCATCGTCCCAGATACACCTCGATCACCTTCGGATCCGCCGAGACCTGGTCGAGCGGGCCTTCGGCGAGCACCGAGCCCTCGTGCAGGCAGGTGACCTTCACCCCGAGCGCGCGGACGAAATGCATGTCGTGTTCGACGACGACGACGGAGCGGGTCCGGGCGATGTCGCGCAACAGCCGCGCGGTCTCCTCGGTCTCGGCGTCGGTCATGCCGGCGACCGGCTCGTCGACGAGCAGGAGCTCGGGGTCCTGGGCGAGCAGCATGCCGATCTCCAGCCATTGCTTCTGCCCATGGCTGAGGCCCGCCGCGAGTGTTCGCCGCTTGGCGGTGAGCCGGGTCGTTTCAAGGATCGCTTCGATGCGCTCGCGCTCGGGCTCGTCCTTGCGGTGGAACAGTGCCTCGAGGACCGAGCGCGGGCCGGAGAGCGACAGGCGGATATTGTCCTCCACCGTATGGCTCTCGAAGACCGTCGGCTTCTGGAACTTGCGGCCGATGCCCATATTGGCGATCGCCGCCTCGTCGTGATGGGTGAGGTCGACATCGCCGTTGAAATAGACCTCGCCGCGATCGGGCCGGGTCTTGCCGGTGATGATGTCCATCATCGTCGTCTTGCCGGCGCCGTTCGGCCCGATGATCGCGCGCATCTCGCCCTTCTCGACGACGATGGAGAGATTGTTGATCGCCTTGAAGCCGTCGAAGCTCTTGGTCACGCCGGACAGGTACAGCAGCGTGTCGCGGCGCGCCCGGCCATGCGACTGCTCTTCAAGGAGCCGAGCCCGCTCGGTGGCGTAGGGATGCGGCGAGACGCGGATCGGCTCGGGCTTGGCGGCGTCCGCGGCGGGAGCGGCCGGCGCCGGCGTGATCATTGCGGGCGGCGTCTCCGCCCCGCCCTGTGCTTGGGTCAGCGCCCGTGCCTGCTTTTCCGCTTCCAGCGTCATCGCCGCCTTCTCTTCCATCACGCTCATTCCGCCGGATTGGGAACCGCGGCCGGATCGTCATCCACCACCTCGCCGCTCTCGCTTTCGCGCGAACGCCTGCGGGCGCGCCAGGCGTCCCAGCCATGGTCGATCGTGCCGACGATACCGCGCGGCAGGAACAGCGTGACGAAGACGAACAGGCCGCCGAGCACGAACAGCCAGAACTCCGGCGCGACCGCGGTGAAGACGCTCTTGCCGTAATTGACGATCAGCGCGCCGATGACCGGACCGAGCAGCGTGCCCCGGCCGCCGACCGCCGCCCAGACGACGATCTCGATGGAATTGACCGGCGCGAACTCGCCGGGATTGATGATGCCGACCTGCGGCACGTAGAGCGCGCCGGCGATTCCCGCCATCACCGCCGAGACGGTGAAGGCGAAGAGCTTCACATATTCCGGCCGCCAGCCGATGAAGCGCGTCCGGCTCTCGGCGTCTCTCACGGCGATCATCAGCTTGCCGAGCTTCGACCGGGTGATCCAGCCGACGAGCAGGACGCCGAGAGCAAGCGCGATGCAGCTCGCCGCAAACAGGCCCGCGCGGGTGGAATCCACCTGGATCGGGAAGCCGAGAATGTCCTTGAAATCGGTCAGACCGTTATTGCCGCCGAAGCCCATGTCATTGCGGAAGAAGGCGAGCAGCAGCGCATAGGTCATGGCCTGGGTGATGATCGACAGATAGACGCCGGTGACGCGCGAGCGGAATGCGAAGAAGCCGAAGACGAAGCCGAGCAGGCCGGGGACGACGAGCACCATCAGCGCCGCGAACCAGAACTGGTCGAAGCCGGTCCAGTACCAGGGCAGTTCCTTCCAGTTGAGGAAGACCATGAAGTCCGGCAGGACCGGATTGCCATAGACCCCGCGCGAGCCGATCTGGCGCATGAGATACATGCCCATGGCATAGCCGCCGAGCGCGAAGAAGGCGCCATGGCCGAGCGAGAGGATTCCCACATAGCCCCAGACGAGGTCGAGCGCGAGCGCGAGCAGCGCGTAGCAGACATATTTGCCGAAGAGCGGCACCAGATAGGACGGCACGTGGAACGCGCTCGTGGGCGGCAGGACGAGATTGGCGACCGGGATCAGGACCGCCGCCGCGATCAGCGCCGCGACGAGGAGCCAGACGCGGGGTCCGAGGAAGCGCGCGAGGATCATGCGTCGACGAACCTTCCCTTTTGGGCGAAGAGGCCGCGCGGACGCTTCTGGATGAACAGGATGATCAGGACGAGCACGACGATCTTGCCCAGCACCGCCCCCGCATAGGGCTCGAGGAATTTGTTGACGACGCCGAGCGTCATCGCGCCGACCAGCGTGCCCCAGAGATTGCCGACCCCGCCGAAGACGACGACCATGAAGCTATCGATGATGTAGCCCTGGCCGAGATTGGGCGAGACATTGTCGATCTGGCTGAGCGCGACGCCGGCGATCCCGGCGATGCCGGAGCCCAGCGCGAAGGTCATCGCGTCGACCCAGGGCGTGCGGATGCCCATGGCCGAAGCCATCTTGCGGTTCTGCGTGACGGCGCGCATCTGCAGGCCGAGCGGCGTCTTGTTGAGGACGAGGAGGAGCGCCGCGAAGACGATCAGCGCGAAGACGATGATCCACATCCGGTTCCAGGTGACCGACATCAGCCCGATGTCGAAGGCGCCGGACATCCAGTCGGGATTGCCGACCTGGCGGTTGGATGGCCCGAAGATCGTGCGCACCGCCTGCTGCAGGATCAGCGACACGCCGAAGGTGGCGAGCAGGGTCTCCAGCGGCCGGCCGTAGAGGAAGCGGATGATGCCGCGCTCCATGATCAGCCCGACGAGGGCCGAGACGAGGAAGGCGAGCGGCAGGGCGATCGCCAGCGACCAGCCGAACAGGCCCGGCACATTGTTGCGGATCGTCTCCTGGACGAAGAAGGTCGTATAGGCGCCGAGCATCACCATTTCGCCATGCGCCATGTTGATGACGCCCATCACGCCGAAGGTGATGGCGAGGCCGATCGCGGCGAGAAGCAGGACAGAGCCGAGCGAGAGCCCGTACCAGACGTTCTGGAAGACGTCCCACATCGCGATCGTGTTCTCGATGGAGACCACGGCGGCTTGCGCCGCCTGGCGCGTCGCCGGATCCTCGGTCGCGGCGGCGAGCCCGCGTACCATCGACAGGGTTTCGCGATCGGCCTTGGCGGACAGTGTCTTCACCGCCTCGCTCTTCTCGGCGGCCGGCCGGCCGGACTTCAGGACCGCCGCGGCCCGCGCCTGTTCGAGCCGTGCCTTGATCGACGGGGCGGTCTCGTCGGCGACCGCCTGGTCGAGGATCTCGATCTGCTCGGAAGTCGCGTTCGAGAACATCGTGTTCGCGGCGGCCATGCGCTTGGCAGGGTCGGGAGACCTGAGGGTGAGCGTGCCGAGCGCGTCGGTGACCGCGCGGCGGATCGAGTTCTTGACGCGGACCTTGGCATAGTTGCCGGAGGCGCCTTCGGCGACCTTCTCGCCGGTGATCGGGTCGAAGAGCTCGATCGTGCCGCGGCCCTTGCCGATGAAGACCCGGTTGTTCGACTTGGCGTAGACGAGGTCGCCGTCGGAGAGCGCGTTCAGCGCCCGGGCTACCTTGGGATCGCCGGTCGCCGCGAGTTCCTTCACTGTGGCCTCGACGTCGTCGAACGAGGCCTTGCCACCGAATTTCTGGATGATCGCCGCGGGATCTTGATCCTGCGCAGCGGCCGCGAGCGGGATCACGAGAAGGATCAGGAAGCAGCAGACAAGCCTGCGCGCCAGTCGGATCATGCGAGGAACTTACCCGTTCGAGGAGCAGGGTCGCGGGGCGGCAGACGCCGCCCCGCTCGGGATCGTCTTGGGAGGAAGACGAGCCTTAGTTGGCGGCCGCGGCCGTTTCGCCCGCGCCACCGCATTTGCCGGTATCGGTGTTGAAATTGCCGCAGGACATGGGTGCCCGCCAGTCCGAGATGAGCGGCTTCGATTCCGGCAGATAGTCGGACCAGGCGTCGCCGGGGACGAGGCCGGGGGTCTGCCAGACGACCTGGAACTGGCCGTCGTCCTGGATTTCGCCGATGAACACCGGCTTGGTGATGTGGTGGTTCGGCATCATGGCGGAATAGCCGCCCGTGAGGTTCGGCACGGCGACGCCGACCATGGCGTCGATGACCTTGTCGGGGTCGGTGGTGCCGGCCTTCTCGACCGCCTTCACCCACATGTTGAAGCCGATATAGTGGGCTTCCATCGGGTCGTTGGTGACGCGCTTGTCGTCGCCGATGAACGTCTTCCACTTCGAGATGAAGTCGTTGTTCTCAGACGTGTCGATCGATTCGAAATAGTTCCAGGCGGCGAGATGGCCGACCAGCGGGCCGGTGTCGATGCCGGCGAGTTCCTCCTCGCCGACCGAGAAGGCGACGACCGGGATATCCTCGGCGGCGACGCCCTGATTGGCGAGTTCCTTGTAGAACGGCACGTTTGCGTCGCCGTTGACGGTCGAGACGACCGCCGTCTTCTTGCCGGCGGACCCGAAGTCCTTGATCGCCGAGACCTCGGTCTGCCAGTCAGAGAAGCCGAACGGGGTGTAGTTGATCTTGATGTCCTCGGCGGCGACGCCCTTCGCCTTCAGATATGCTTCCAGGATCTTGTTGGTCGTGCGCGGATAGACGTAGTCGGTGCCTTCCAGCACCCAGCGCTCGACGCCCTCGTTCATCAGATAGTCGACCGCCGGAATCGCCTGCTGGTTCGGCGCAGCACCGGTATAGAAGACGTTGCGCTCGGATTCCTCGCCCTCGTACTGGACCGGATAGAAGAGGATCGAGTCGAGTTCCTTGAAGACCGGCAGGACCGACTTGCGCGAGACCGAGGTCCAGCAGCCGAACACGGCGGCGACCTTGTCCTGGCTGATCAGTTCGCGGGCCTTTTCGGCGAAGAGCGGCCAGTCGGAGGCAGGATCGACCACGACCGGCTCGAGCTTGCGGCCGAGCAGGCCACCCTTTTTGTTCTGCTCGTCGATGAGCATCAGCATGGCGTCCTTGAGGGTCGTCTCGGAGATCGCCATGGTGCCGGACAACGAATGCAGGATGCCGACCTTGATCGGGTCGCCGCTGAACTGCTGCGCATCGGCGGCTCCGACGCCTGTCGCTGCGAGCACGGCCGCAGCCGTCATGCCTTGCAACCACTTCACGGGTGATCTCATGCGCTCTCTCCAGTCGTTGCGTCCCGCTCTCGGGGCGGGCCCGCAGCTACCGGAGCAAACCGTGTGCCAGAGCGGCTCCCGCTTCGCAATTCCGTTGCGTCAAGGAGAGAAGTGCCGAAACTGTGGGCGATTGCGGCAGTGCTGGAGCGAAAGTTCGGATGCACAAGCCGCAGGCAGCTGGGCCGGAATAGGACCGTACCTGCCTAAACATCATGCAGTCGCTCAATCGAAAGGCAGCACGCGCCCCCGATAAGGCGTCAATCCGCCTCGCGGATGACCTCCACCGCCATCTTGGCGAGGAGCGGCACGCTTCGAGCGTAGAGCTTGGCCTGGTCCGGGTTGGACGCGTTGCCCTCGACATAGCGCATGAAGACGCCCTGCAGGATCGCGGCGAGCCGGAAGAAGGAGAACGCAAGATAGAAGGGCCAGTCGTCGATGCCCTTCAGCCCGCGCCGGTCGCAGTAGCGCGCGACATATTGCGCCTCGGTCGGGATGCCGAGCGCCGTTCGGTCGAGCCCGCCGAGCCCCTTGAAGGCGCCGCGATGCGGCAGCCGCCACTGCATGCACTGATAGGCGAGATCTGCCAGGGGATGGCCGAGGGTCGACAGCTCCCAGTCGAGAACCGCGACAATCTCGGGCTGGTCGCGGCCGAAGATGAGGTTGTCCATCCGGAAGTCGCCATGGACGATGGCGGTCTCTCCGTCGCCGGAGGGCAGGTTGTGCTCCAGCCAGTCGGCCAGGAAGTCCATGTCCTCGAGCGGCTCCGGCCGCGACTGGCGGTACTGCTCGGCCCAGCGCAGGACCTGGCGGGCGAAATAGCTGCCCGGCCGGCCGAAGTCGCCGAGGCCGACCGCGCCGAAGTCGACCGAGTGGAGGTCCGCGAGGACCGTGTTCATCGCGTCGTAGATCGACGTGCGGACGGCGTTCTCGGCGGCATCCGGCAGCGCCGGGTCCCAGAAGATCCGGCCGTCCACATGCTCCATCACGAAGAACATCCGCCCGATCGGCGAATCCGTCTCGGGTGCGAGATGGAGAACCCGCGGCACGGGAACCGGCGTTCCGGCAAGGGCCCGCATGACGCGGAATTCGCGGTCGACCTGATGGGCGGACTTAAGAAGCTTGCCGGACGGCTTGGCCCGCAGGACATAGGTGCCGCTTTCGGCATCGAGGCGATAGGTCGGGTTCGACTGGCCGGCCTCGAACTTGACGATCTGCTTCAGCCCGTGGAAGCCCTGGATCGCGCCTTCGAGATAGGATCCGAGGGTCGCTGGGTCGATCGGATCGGCCGCCTCGCTCATGCCCGTGCCGCCCCATGCCTGTCGCCGGGCCGGAGCGCTCCGAAGGCGCCGATAAGCCGATAAGGCCCCGACGACCGGCTCATGCCGGCGGCTCCATGAGCGTGAGCGTGATCCACTCGGCGGTCAGAGCAGGCTTGGCGGCATCCTTGATCTCGACGGCGGCGTCCCAAGAGGTCTGGACGCTGACAGCCCGCTCGGTGAGCCCGATCATGCGGAAGCGTCCGCGAACCATCGCCCCCGAGCGGACCGGACTGAGGAAGCGGACCCGCTCGAAACCGTAATTGATGCCCATCCGCGCGCCCTCGATCCCCGGCAGGGCATCGTAGGCGAGCGTCGACAGGAGCGACAGCGTCAGGAAGCCGTGTGCGATCGTCCCGCCATAGGGCGTCTCGGCCCTCGCCCGCTCGGGATCGACATGGATGAACTGGTGGTCATGGGTGGCGACCGCGAACCGGTCGATCATCGTCTGGTCGACCGTCAGCCATTCGGAGAGGAAGGCCTCGCCGTCCCGGTGGGCGCGATATTCCTCGATCGGAATCAGCCGCTCGCGCAGCAGCGCCTCCGTCTCGGCCACCGATGTCAGCCCCATCATCCCTCTCCGAAGAGTTCAGGTCCCGTCTCCACAGAGATCCCGCCGTCGATCGGCAGGACCGCTCCGGTGATATATGCGCCGCCACGGCCGCAAAGAAACAGGGTGGCTCCCGCAATGTCGTCCGGTGCGCCGATCCGGCCGAGCGGGACGCGCCGGCCCACCGCCTCCGCCTGCGTTTCGCTGGCAGTGGCAAAGGCCGTCATCTTCGACTGGAAGGGACCCGGCGCGAAGGCGTTGACGGTGATGTGCCGGGGCGCGAGTTCCTTGGCGAGGGCGCGCGTCAGATGGTGTACGGCCGCCTTGGAAGCGGCGTAGGAATAGACCCGTTCGGCCATCGGGACCGCCCCCATGACGGATCCGAGATTGAGGATCCGCCCGGGATTGTCGGCGGTGGCGCTTGCCTCGATCAGCGGCAGGAGCTGCTGGGTCAGCGCGAAGAGGCCGGTGACGTTGACGGAGAGGACGCGGTCCCAAGCCTGATACGGGAACTCCTCCAGCGGCGCGCCCCAGGAGACGCCGGCATTGTTGACGAGGATGTCGAGCCGGTCGGTACGCTCGTCTACGGCCGAGCCGAGCGCCGCGATTCCCGCTTCGGATGCGACGTCGCCGGAAAAGCCCTCCACCCGGCCGGGAAGACCCTCGGCATTGATTTCCGCGGCAGCCGCCTCGCAGGCCTCGCCCTTGCGCGATGCGATCAGCACGCGGGCCCCCGCCCCGGCCAACGCAGCGGCGATCATCCGGCCGATGCCGGATGCGCCGCCGGTGACGAGCGCCGTCTTGCCGTTCAGGGCGAACAGGCGATCGATGATGGTATCGGTCATGCGAAACCTCCCGAGGCGACGAAGCGCCATAGTGCGGTGCCGCATGTGGCCCGTGGCGACGCAGCGGCAAAACGCGTTGACACTTTCCTGCCATGTATGGGCAACTGTGTCATGAGCACGCGGACCCGTGACGGCAGCAGGAAACCCCCGGCCGGTCGCCCTTCGAGGGAGCGGGCGGCCAATCAGGCGGGCGCGACTACGGCAGCCGGCCGCAAGCCGCGCAGCGAACGGGACTTCGCCGGGATCCGGGCGAGCCGCTCGGACGCAGACGCCTCGCGTCCGCGCATCCTTTCCGCAGCCGCTGCGCTGTTTGCCGAATGCGGCTTCGCCGCCGCCTCGATCGATCAGGTCGGCAGCCGGCTCGGAACCACCAAGGGCTTCGTCTACCATCACTACCGCTCCAAGGGCGAACTCTACCTCGACGTCTGCGGCGAGGCGCTGCGCGAGCTGGAGGCAGTCGTCCTGCCGGCGCTTCGCGCGCCGGAACGGGCGATCACGCGACTGCGCCGCATGGCCGTGAGCCATGCCGGGGACGTCTTCGCCCGCCTCTCCTTTCACAAGGTCCTGGCAGAGGCCGTCTCCGGCCGCATGGACGGGGTCGTCTCGGACGTCGAGCTCGGCGCAGGGGAGGAGCCGCTCGCCGCGATGGTCCTCCAACGGGAAGCCTACGACGCGCGGTTTGCCACGGTGATCGCGGAGGCGGCCGGCGAGCGCGACCTGCCGGCGGGCCGGGACACGACCATGCTCGGCAGAGCCTTCGTGTCGGTGCTGGACGGCCCCGTGCGATGGCCGCACAAGACGCGGTCGGAGATCGCCGGCCGGCACGCATTGATCGCGCGCCAGCTTGCCTATTTCGCGATGAGGGGCGCGGGGGCCTCCGACTACACGCTATCGGAGGAGTTCGCGCAGTGACCGGCATGGATCTCGGAATGACGGAGCGGCTGAAGCCGATCCACGCGGCCGTTCGCGACATGGTGCAGAGCGAGATCGCGCCGGCGAGCGAGGAATTCCTGGCCGAAGTGCCGAAGGAAGGCCGCTGGCGCTATACCGCACGGCAGACGGAGATCCTAGACGGCCTGAAGGCGAAGGCGCGCGAACGCGGGCTGTGGAACTTCTGGCTGACCGATTCGGCGCGCGGCTGCGGCCTTTCCACCGTCGAATACGCCTATCTGGCCGAGGAGATGGGCAAGGCGCATCTCGGCGCCGAGACCTTCAACTGCTCGGCGCCCGACACCGGCAACATGGAGGTGCTGGAACGCTTCTGCACGCCGGAGCAGCAGGCGCCCTGGCTGCCGCGCCTGCTGGCCGGCGAGATCCGCTCCGCCTATCTGATGACCGAGCCGGACGTCGCCTCCTCGGATGCCGGCAACATCGCGATGCGCTGTGTCGCCGATGGCGACGACTATGTCCTCGACGGCGAGAAGTGGTGGTCGTCCGGCGCCGGCGACCCGCGCTGCGAGATCTACATCGTCATGGCGAAGACCGCCGGCGACGACGCGCCCAAGCACCAGCGCCATTCGATGCTTCTCGTTCCGGCGGCAACGCCCGGCATCGAGGTTCTCCGGGCGATGACCGTCTTCGGGGACGACGACGCGCCGCACGGCCACATGCATATCCGCTTCACCGACGTGCGGGTGCCGAAATCGGCGATGATCCTCGGCGAGGGCCGCGGCTTCGAGATCGCGCAGGGACGGCTCGGCCCCGGCCGCATCCACCACTGCATGCGCGCCATAGGCCAGGCGGAGGCCGCGCTCGAACTGATGTGCCGCCGGGCGCTCGGCCGCGAGGCCTTCGGCAGGAAGCTCGCCGAACTCGGCGCCAATTACGACATCATCGCCGACTGCCGCGCCGAGATCGAGATGGCCCGGCTCCTGTGCCTGAAGGCGGCCTTCATGATGGACCAGGGCGACATGCGCGCCGCCGCGCCCTGGATCAGCCAGATCAAGGTGGTGGCCCCCAAGGTGGCGCTGAAGGTCTGCGACGAGGCGATCCAGATGCATGGCGCCGGCGGCATCAGCCAGGACCAGCCCCTCGCCCGGCTCTGGACGCATCTGAGAACACTGCGCCTCGTCGACGGGCCGGACGCGGTGCATCGTCGCCAGGTGGCCCGCTGGGAATTGCGCAAATACACCAATGAGCGGGTCTGACCGGTGGCAGAGGACGGCAGACGAGGGTTCGAGGCGGGCAAATGGCTGAACGAGCCCGCGGAATGGTCGCTGGCGGACGAGACGCTAAACGTCGTCACCGACCACGGCTCGGACTTCTGGCGCGAGACCCATTACGGCTTCGTACGCGACAGCGGCCATTTTTTCGGCGTTGACGTGCCGGGCGACTTCACCGCGCAGGTGCGGGTTCGCGGCGCGTTCGAGGCGCTCTACGACCAGGCCGGCCTGATGGTCCGGCTGGATCCGGAGCGCTGGCTGAAAGCGGGGATCGAATGGACCGACGGCGCCCCCAATATCGGCAGCGTCCTCACCCTCGGCCGGTCGGACTGGGCGGCGAGCCCGTTTTCCGGCGATTCCGGCGACTTCCGGCTCCGGCTGACCGTTTCGGCCGGCGTGTTGCGACTGCAGGTGTCGGAGGATGGCGCCCGCTGGCCGCTCCTGCGGCTCTGTCCGTTTCCGGCGGCAGCAAGCTATCGCGTCGGACCGATGTGCTGTACCCCCGAACGCGCCGGGCTCAAGCTGCGTTTTTCCGAATTTTCGGTCGGACCGCCGCTCGGCAAGGATCTGCACGATCTCGGCTGAGGCCGGCGGGCGCCAAGCAGGAGACCCGATATCCATGAAAGCCGTCCTCTGCGAGGCCTACGGCCCGATCGCCGATCTCGCCCTGCGCGAAATGCCGGACCCTGAAGCGACCGGCGATGCGGTGGTGATCCGAACGGAAGCGATCGGCGTCAACTATCCCGACGGCCTCCTCGTCCAGGGTCTTTACCAGGCGAAGCCCAACCTGCCCTTCGTCCCCGGCATGGAGGCGGCCGGCGAAGTGACCGCCGTCGGGCCTGAGGTCACGCGCTTTTCTCCGGGCGATCGGGTCGTCGCCCTTCTCGACCACGGCGGCTATGCCGAACGCGTCGCGGCGCCGGAGCGTGCCGTGATGGCGCTGCCGGAAGGGCTCGATGCCGGCGAGGCCTGCGCCCTCCTCTGCGCCTACGGCACGGCCCATTATGCGCTGAAGCAGCGCGCTGAGCTCAAGCCCGGAGAGACGGTGCTGGTGCTCGGCGCCGCCGGCTCGACCGGGCTTGCCGCCTGCCAGATCGCCAACGCGATGGGCGCAAGGGTTATCGGCGTCGCCTCGAGCGAGGAGAAGCAGGGGCTTGCCGTCGCCCAAGGCGCTGACGTTGCGATCGGCTACGAGGACCTGCGCGAGGACATCAGGCGCCTCACCGACGGCAAGGGCATCGATGTCGCATTCGACCCGGTCGGCGGCGAGGCCTTCGATGCGGTGTCGCGAGGCATGGCCTGGGGCGGGCGCCTGCTCGTGATCGGCTTTGCGTCCGGCACGATCCCCAAGCTCGCGGCAAACCTTGCCCTGGTGAAGGGATACAGCCTCGTCGGCGTCTTCTGGGGCGCCTTCACGCGGCGCGAACCCGAAGTCTTCGCCGCGAACATGGAGGAGTTGTTCGCTTGGGCAGGCGAAGGTGTCGTCACGCCCGAGATCAGCGAGCGCGTGCCTCTGGCCGAGGCGGCGGACGTCCTCGCCCGCATCCACGCTCGCACAACCACGGGCAAGATCGTGCTCGTGCCGTAAGGGAGCCGGTTCCGGCTTCGCCCGTCGGCCAGAGGCTTGCCCGGCAATCGTCGCAGCCTCTAACTGTTCGGCATGCCCACGACGCCGGCATATGCGACGAATCGAGCGAAACGGAGCTGAGACATGTCCGACGAACCGGCGCTCGCGGATTTCCCGAAGCGATCGACCGACAAGCTGCGCTTTTCGGACACGGACCGGCAGGGACATGTCAACAATGCCGTCTTCGCGACCTTTCTGGAGACCGGGCGGGTCGAGATCCTCTACGATTCTGGCAGTCCGATCGCCGCGGAAGCCGGCGAGTTCGTAATCGCGCGGCTCGGGCTCGAATTTCGCGCCGAGATCCGCTGGCCGGGCAGCGTGACGATCGGAACGCGGGTCGCCGCCGTCGGGCGCTCCTCGGTGACGCTCAGCCAGGCGATCTTCCAGGACGGCCGCTGCGCAGCTCTTGCCGAAACCGTCATCGTCCAGATCGACCGGCAGAGCCGCCGCGCACTCGCGCTGTCGCCGCAGGCCGCCGAACGGCTGCGGGGCCTGATGGGCTGAGCGTGGATCGGACCAGCGGCGATGAGCCCGATCTCCCCCAGGCTGAAGGACTTTCTCCGTCGCAACAAGGAGCGCCGCCGCCGCGAGAGCGAGCTCTAAAGAGTGCCCGGCGAAGGGTGATCCGACATCCCTCAGTGAGGCCAAAGGAGAGCGCCGCCGCTCTCGCAGCGCAAAAACTGCGCCTCCGGCGGTTTCTGTTTCGGACCGGCTTCTATATCCAAGGACAGGATTTTCCGACGGGAAACGAATTTCAATCCTTTATTCGAACGAGGAGGACATATGTGCGGAATATGCGGTGAAATCCGTTTCGACGGGCGCGGGGCCTCGCCAGAGCGGCTTCAACGCATGGGCGACTGCCTCGCCCGCCGCGGACCGGACGGGGCTGGCCAGATCGTGCGCGGGCGGGTCGGCCTCGGCCACCGCCGGCTGAAGATCATCGACCTCTCGGAGAAGGCTGCGCAGCCCATGGAGGACCCGGAACTAGGTCTCACCATCGCCTTCAACGGCTGCATCTACAATTACCCGGAGCTGCGCAAGGAGCTGGAGGGCAAGGGCTACCGCTTCTTCTCGACCGGCGACACCGAGGTCATCCTCAAGGCCTATCACGCCTTCGGCCGCGACTGCGTCAAGCGCTTCCACGGCATGTTCGCCTTCGCGATCCACGAGCGCGATTCCGGCCGCGTTATGCTGGCGCGCGACCGGTTCGGCATCAAGCCGCTCTATCTCTCGCTAAATACCGAGCGCCTCTATGTCGCGTCGTCGCTGCCGGCGATCCTGTCGACCGGCGATGTCGACCGCACGATCGATCGCGAAGCGCTGCACCACTACATGACCTTCCACGCGGTCGTCCCGCCGCCGCTGACGATCATCAAGGGCGTGCGGAAGCTGCCGCCCGCGACCACGAGGATGATCGAGCCGGACGGCTCCTTCGACGATCAGGTCTATTGGGCGCCGGACTTCTCGCCGCGTCCCGGCGACGAAAAACTCTCGCCCGACGACTGGCGCGACAAGGTGCTGGAGGCGCTGAAGCTCGCCGTCGACCGGCGCATGGTCGCCGACGTCCCGGTCGGAGTGCTCCTTTCCGGCGGTGTCGATTCCTCGCTGATCGTCGGCCTTCTCGCCGAGGCCGGACAGAAGGACCTCAACACCTTCTCGATCGGCTTCGAGGACGCCAATGGCGAGGTCGGCAACGAGTTCGAGTTCTCCGATCTCATCGCCAAGCACTACGGCACCGAGCACCACAAGATCTTCGTCCCCGGCTCGGAACTTATGGAGCATCTGCCGGGCACGATCGCGGCGATGTCGGAGCCGATGGTCTCCTATGACAATGTCGGCTTCTACCTGTTGTCGCGCGAGGTCTCCAAGCACATCAAGGTGGTGCAGTCAGGCCAGGGTGCCGACGAGATCTTCGGCGGCTATCACTGGTATCCGAAGATGGCCGGCGCCAACGATCCCCTCGCCGCCTACAGCCGGGCCTTCTTCGACCGTAGCCACGAGACGCTGAAGGGCCAGATCTCGCCGGAATGGATGAGCGAGGAGGATGTCAGCCGGAACTTCGTCGCGAACCACTTCGCCATGGCGGGCGCGACCGATCCTGTCGACAAGGCGCTGCGCGTCGATGCGCATGTCATGCTGGTCGACGATCCGGTGAAGCGCGTCGACAACATGACGATGGCCTGGGGCCTCGAAGCCCGGGTGCCCTTCCTCGACCACGAGCTGGTCGAGCTCGCGGCCCGCGTACCGGCGGCGGAGAAGCTGAAGCAGGAGGGCAAGGGCGTCCTCAAGGAGGTCGCCCGGCAGGTGGTTCCCTCGGAGGTGATCGACCGCAAGAAGGGTTACTTCCCCGTCCCGCAGCTGAAATACATCTCCGGTCCCTATCTCGACATGGTGAAGGACACGCTCGGCTCGCAGGCCGCGAGGGAAAGGCAGCTGTTCCAGCAGTCCTATCTGGACGAGCTCTTCGCCAATCCCGCCGAGCACATCACGCCCCTGCGCGGCTCCGAGCTCTGGCAGGTCGCGCTTCTGGAGATGTGGCTGCAGGAACAGGGAGTCTGAGCCGATATGGCCGACAACCGGAACCAGAAGCAGGGCGGGGCGGGCTACCGCCTCGAGCGGATGCGCACGAACGGGCTCAAGGGCGGGACGAATCGCGAGCGCACGGACATCGAGGGGCCGAAGAAGAACGCCATCCTCGACTGCGGCTGGGGACGGCTGGTCTTCGCGCAGACCTTCTCCGACCAGCGGGAACTCGCCAACTCCCTGCGCGAGGAGGGTCCGGACCGGCGTGACATCGCCTTCTACGTCTCCGATCCGCACGTCCTCCTCAGCCACGCGCCGCAGGAGCTGTTCCTCGACCCCTCGCACACCTACAGGCTGGACCTTTCGACCTACCGGCCCGGCACGCGCCGGCCGCGCGGTTATTTCATCCGCCGCCTCTCCTCCGAACAGGACGCGACCGAGGTCAACCGGATCTACCAGACGCGCCACATGGTGCAGGTCCATCCGGCCTTCTTCTGGTCGAACCGTGACAACCGGGCGCTGACCTATTTCGTCGCCGAGGACGAAACGACGGGCGCGATCCTCGGCACGGTGACCGGCGTCCATTCCCGCCGCGCCTTCAACGATCCCGACAACGGCTCCTCGCTCTGGTGCCTTGCGGTCGATCCGCAGGCGACCCATCCGGGCATTGGCGAAAGCCTGGTCCGCCGCCTCTCCGAACATTTCCAGGCGCGAGGCTGCGCCTTCATGGATCTGTCGGTCATGCACGACAACGACAAGGCCATCGCGCTCTACGAGAAGCTCGGCTTCGTGCGGGTGCCGTTCTTCACGGTAAAGCGCAAGAACGAGATCAACGAGAAGCTGTTCACCGGCTCCGATCTCGGTTTCGAGGGGCTGAACCCCTATGCCAGGATCATCGTCGACGAGGCGAGGCGCCGCGGCATCCACTGCGAGGTGGTGGACGCCCCCGGTGGCTTCTTCCGCCTGACGCAGGGCGGACGCACCGTGCTCTGCCGCGAAAGCCTGTCGGAACTCACCTCGGCGGTCGCGATGTCGATCTGCGACGACAAGTCGGTGACGCGCCGCATTGTCCAGGCCGCCGGCGTCGCCGTCCCCGAGCAGATCGACGCCAGCGCCGACGACGAGGCCATCGCCGCCTTCATCGAGACGCACGGCCAGATCGTGGTGAAGCCGGCGAGAGGCGAGCAGGGCCGCGGTATCTCGGTCGGGATCGACAATCTGGAAGACGCGACGATCGCGATCAACCTGGCGCGGGAACAGTCCGAACGCGTGCTCCTGGAAGCGATGTTCGAGGGCGAGGATCTCCGGCTGATCGTCATAGATTACCGCCTTGTCGCCGCGGCGGTCCGCCGTCCGGCGGCGATCATCGGCGACGGCCGCTCGACCGTCCGCGAACTGATCGAACATCTGTCACGCCGCCGCGCCGCCGCGACCGGCGGCGAAAGCAAGGTTCCGCTTGATGCCGAGACCGAACGCTGCGTGCGAAACGCCGGCTTCGCGATGGACGACGTTCCCCCGGAAGGTGAACAGGTCGCGGTCCGCAAGACCGCCAATCTGCACACCGGCGGCACCATCCATGACGTGACGGGCGAGATCCACCCGAAGCTCGTCGAGGCGGCGGTCGCCGCCGCACGCGCGATCGAGATTCCGGTGACCGGAATCGACCTGATGATCAAGGCGCCGCACAGTCCGGACTATGTCTTCATCGAAGCCAATGAACGGCCAGGTCTCGCCAATCACGAGCCGCAGCCCACTGCCGAACGGTTCATCGATCTCTTGTTTCCGCTGTCGATCCCGTTTTCAGTACGGGCTGCACGGAATCAGCAACGAAAGACGAAGAAGGACGAGTAGTGCCGCGGCTTCCCATCGACTCCCACTATCTCACGGACCAGCTGAGGGCGCTTCTCAACATCCCGAGCCCCACCGGCTACACCGACACGGTGGTGCGTCATGTCGCGAAGGAACTCGAGCGGCTCGGCCTGACCGTCGAACTCACCCGCCGCGGGGCGATCTCGGCGATGCGACAAGGTTCGCGCCGCGCCTCGGCCCGTGCGATCGTCAGCCATCTCGACACGCTCGGCGCGCAGGTGAAACGGCTGAAGGACAACGGCCGCCTCGAACTCGTGCCGATCGGCCACTGGTCGGCGCGCTTCGCCGAGGGCGCACGCTGCATGATCTTTTCCGAGGCGGGCACCTATCGCGGCACCATCCTGCCGCTGAAGGCTTCCGGCCACACCTATAACGAGGAGATCGACACCCTGCCGGTCGGCTGGGAGTATGTCGAACTACGCGTCGACGCGCTGGCCCGCGACCGGACCGAGGTGACCAAGCTCGGCATCGAGGTCGGCGACACCGTCGCGATCGACCCGCAGCCGGAATTCCTCGACAATGGCTACATCGTCTCGCGCCATCTCGACAACAAGGCCGGCGTCGCCGTCATGCTGGCATCGATCGAGGCGATGGAGCGGGCGAGCGCCTCGACACCGGTCGACATCCACTGGCTGTTCACGATCGCCGAAGAGGTAGGCGTCGGCGCCGCCTCGATCCTGACGCCGGACATCGCCTCGATGATCGCGGTCGACAACGGCACCTCGGCGCCCGGCCAGAACTCGTCCGAGTTCGGCGTGACCATCGCGATGGCCGACCAGACCGGGCCGTTCGACTACCATCTGACCAAGAAGCTGGTGCGGCTCTGTCAGGAGGAGGACATCCGCTACCAGAAGGACGTCTTCCGCTACTACCGCTCCGATTCGGCGTCCGCCATCGAGGCCGGTCATGACGTCCGCACCGCGCTGATCACCTTCGGCGTCGATGCCTCGCACGGCTATGAGCGCATCCATGTCCACGCGCTGCGGTCGTTGTCGGAGCTGATCACCGCCTACGCCACCTCCCCCGTCGAGATCGAGCGCGACCGCAACCTTCACGCCGGGCTGAAGGGCTTTACCCGCCAACCGGACGTCGAGGCCGAGCAGGAGCTTGCCGAATATTCCAATCCCGCCGAGTGATCGCCGCCTGACGGTGTGACCGGAAGCCCGCGAGAAGAAGCATCTGGCGCAGACGCATCGATTGCGGTCATATCTGCCGGGCGCCGTTCGGTCGGCGTCTTCGCTCTTTTCAGAGGGGACGGTGGAATGGACATCGATGCGCTCCAGCTCAAGGCAGGCGAGTGGTTTATGGCGGTGGGGCCCGTCGCGGCCGCCTGGCTTCACGATCTCGACCTTGCCGCGAACGCCCATCAGGTCCTGGCGGTCACGGCGATCATTGTCGCGCTCGTTTCCCTCGCCCTCACCCGGAGCGTCTTCGTCTTCCTCATGGCTTGCTTTCTCGGCGTCGCCGCGATCTTCGGGGCGGAGCCGGTGGAGGATCAGCTGAAACGGCAGGCCTTCTCGATCGGCTGTTTCATCGCCGTAGGCCTCGCCTCGCTGGCGGTCCTGGCAGTCCGCGCCCGTCTCAGGCGCTCCAGGCGCGAGATCGACAGGCTGACGGAGAAGAACGAGGAACTTCAGAACCTCTACGACGAGGAGCTGCGTTGGCGAAGGGCGAGCTCCGCCTCGCCCCTGGCGACGCGAGAGCAGGACCGGGCGACGCTGGAGACCGCCTGAGACCGAGGAAAACGCCCGGCGGCCTGGGTCGCGGGGCGCGGGACGACCCCGGCTTCCCCACACGGACATCAGCGAGTGGAAGACGGTGAGCGGCCGGACGGCCGCCCATCTTCGCCGGGAATGGCCCGCCCGCGCGGGGCCCCTGCCCTTGCTCAGTCGGTGGCGATTTCCATCCGCCTGTTGATGGTCAGCGCGACAAGGGTGCAGATCGCGCCGGACAGGAGGTAGAAGCCGGCCGCGATCAGACCGAAATAGTCGGCGAGGAAGAGGGCGACGAAGGGCGCGAAGCCCGCGCCGAAGAGCCAGGCGAGATCGGAGACGAGCGCCGAGCCCGTATAGCGGAAGGCGCGCGGGAAGTTCGAGGCGACGGCGCCCGAACACTGGCCGAAGGAGAGGCCGAGGAGCCCGAAGCCGATCACCATGTAGATCAGCTCGCCCATCTCACCGCCGTCGAGGAGCTGCGGCGCGAAGCCCGAATAGATCGCGATCAGCGCGGCGAGCGCGGTCAGGAGGTTGCGCCGGCCGAACCGGTCGGCGAGGACGCCGGACAGGACGATCGCGAGGACGCCGACGACGGAGCCGAAGGCCTCGATCAGGAGGAAGCGCGTCGTCGACTGCTCGGTGAAGAGATAGACCCAGGAGAGCGGGAACACCGTCACCATGTGGAACAGCGCGAAGCTCGCGAGCGGCGCGAAGGCGCCGATGACGATCGTGCGGCCATGCTCGCGGACCGTGCGACGCACCCGGCTCGCCTGAAGCTCGCGATTCTCGAACTGGCGGACATAGTCCGGCGTGACAACGATGCGAAGCCGCGCGAACAGCGCCACGACATTGATCGCGAAGGCGACGAAGAACGGAAACTGCCAGCCCCATTCCAGGAAGTCCGCGGAGCTGAGCAGCCCGACGAAAAAGGCGAACAATCCGCTCGCGACCATCAGGCCGAGCGGCGCGCCGAGCTGCGGGATCATCGCGTACCAGCCGCGATTGCGCTTCGGCGCGTTCATCGCGAGGAGCGAGGCGAGCCCGTCCCAGGTGCCGCCGAGCGCCATGCCCTGCCCGATCCGGAACAGCGCCAGGAGCCAGGCGGCCCCCGACCCGATCTGGTCGTAGCTCGGCAGGAAGGCGACGATCACGGTCGAGGTGCCGAGCAGGAAGAGCGCGATGGTCAGCTTCACGCTTTTACCGAAATGCCGGTCGATCGTCATGAACGTCCAGGTGCCGAACGGCCGGGCGATGAAGGCGAGCGCGAAGATCGCGAAGGAATAGAGCGTTCCCGTCAGCGGGTCGACATAGGGAAAGACGCGCTGCGGGAAGACCAGCACGGACGCGATCGCGAAGACGAAGAAGTCGAAGAACTCGGAAGTCCGCCCGATGATCACGCCGATGGCGATCTCGCCGGGATTGACCCCATGATGGCGCGTATCGACTATTCTCGCGTCGCGCTCGACCGTGTTGGCTGCCGAAACCTGGCTCATTTCCTATCCCTGTACGGACGGCGCAGACGAAAAAGTGCCGCGCCATCGTGGCATTTCCCTCCCCCAATGCCGTTTGCTGCAGCGCAGCGGCATTGGGCAAATTGTCCAATACCCCCTTCGCTGCGACGCAACTAAACCGGCCGCGACTCCTCTCCCCTCCAATCTGGGAAAGATCGCTTGCAACGTCTTCGCCTGCTTGCGCTGCTGCCTCTGGCCGTCATCCTGAGCTCCTGCAACGCCGTCGTCCTCGACCCCTCCGGCGATGTCGCCGCACAACAGCGCGACCTCCTCCTGGTGTCGACCGGACTGATGCTCATCATCATCATCCCGGTGATGGCGCTTACCGTCTTTTTCGCCTGGAAGTACCGCCAGAGCAATCTGTACGCGCAGTACGACCCGGAATGGGATCACTCGACCAAGCTCGAGCTGATCATCTGGGCAGCGCCCCTGCTCATCATCATCTGCCTCGGGGCGGTGACCTGGCTCGGAACGCATCTCCTCGATCCGTACCGGAAGATCGATCGAATCTCCGCGGCCCGGCCGATCGCCGAGGGCACCGAACCCTTGAAGGTCGACGTGGTCGCGCTCGACTGGAAATGGCTGTTCTTCTACCCGCAATACGGCATCGCCACGGTGAACGAACTCGCCGCGCCGGTCGACCGGCCGATCGAATTCTCGATCACCGCCTCCTCGGTGATGAACTCGTTCTTCGTTCCCGCCCTCGCCGGCCAGATCTACGCCATGCCGGCCATGGAGACGAAGCTCCACGCGGTCATCAACGAGGCCGGCGTCTATGACGGCTTTTCCGCCAACTACAGCGGTCCCGGCTTTTCGGACATGAACTTCAAGTTCCACGGCGTCGACGAGGCCGGCTTCGAGAACTGGGTCGAAAAGGCGAAGCGAGACGGGCAGGCGCTCGATCTTCAGGCCTACGGCAACCTCGCCAAGCCGAGTGAGGACGTGCCGGTGATGTACTTCGCCTCCTATGCCGACGGCCTGTTCGACAAGATCGTCAACATGTGCACGAACCCCGACAAGATGTGCATGAACAAGATGATGCATATCGACATGCAGGGCGGCGCCGGCGTCGAGAGCCACGAGAACCGCGAGAAGCTGATCTACCACGGCGCGGCCATCGACCAGTTCTCGCCCGAGGACGCCGGGCTCGGCGCAACGGCTCCGGCCTCCGGCAACCGGCCTCATTCGGACCAGCCGAAGACGGATCAGCGCGACGACGGCAAGGGCCAGGGCACGGTCGCGCCCGACCAGCTGAACAACAAAGACTGAAATCACTGAAGGCGTCCGCCGGGCTCCCGATCGCGGGTCTGGCGACCTGCCCGACAGGATGGAACGAGTTCCACACATGCTTGGCAATTTCGATCTGCAGAGACTGATCTTCGGGCGGCTCTCGCTCGAGTCGATCCCCTATCACGAGCCGATCCTCATCGGGACCTTCCTCGTCGTGGCGCTCGGCGGCGCCGCGGTTCTCGGCGCCATCACCTATTACAAATGGTGGGGCATCCTCTGGAAGGAGTGGTTCACCAGCGTCGACCACAAGAAGATCGGCATCATGTACATGGTGCTCGGCATCATCATGCTGCTGCGCGGCTTCGCCGATGCGTTGATGATGCGCGCCCAGCAGGCGATGGCCTTCAACGGTTCGGAGGGCTTCCTGCCCGCCCATCACTACGATCAGGTCTTCACCGCCCATGGCGTGATCATGATCTTCTTCGTGGCGATGCCGCTGGTCACCGGCATCATGAACTATGTCGTGCCTCTGCAGATCGGCGCGCGCGACGTCTCCTTCCCGTTCCTCAACAATTTCTCGTTCTGGATGACCACGGCGGGCGCGCTGCTGATCATGATGTCGCTGTTCATCGGCGAGTTCGCGCGCACCGGCTGGCTCGCCTATCCGCCGCTGTCCGACGCGACCTACTCGCCCGGCGTCGGCGTCGACTACTACATCTGGGGCCTGCAGATCGCGGGCGTCGGCACGCTTCTGTCCGGCGTCAACCTGCTCGTGACCATCGTCAAGATGCGCGCGCCGGGCATGACCATGATGAAGATGCCGGTCTTCTGCTGGACCTCGCTCTGCACCAACGTGCTGATCGTCGCCGCCTTCCCGGTCCTGACCGCCGTCCTCGCCCTCCTCTCGCTCGACCGGTACGTTGGCACGAACTTCTTCACCAACGACCTCGGCGGCAATCCGATGATGTACATCAACCTCATCTGGATCTGGGGCCATCCGGAGGTCTACATCCTGATCCTGCCGGCCTTCGGCATCTTCTCGGAGGTGACGTCCACCTTCTCCGGCAAGCGGCTGTTCGGCTACACCTCGATGGTCTACGCGACGGTGGTCATCACCATCCTGTCCTACCTCGTCTGGCTGCACCATTTCTTCACCATGGGATCGGGCGCGAGCGTCAACTCGTTCTTCGGCATCACCACGATGATCATCTCGATCCCGACGGGCGCGAAGATCTTCAACTGGCTGTTCACCATGTATCGCGGCCGCATCCGCTTCGAGCCGCCGATGATGTGGGTGGTCGCATTCATGCTGACCTTCGTGATCGGCGGCATGACTGGCGTGCTCCTCGCCGTCCCGCCGGTCGACTTCGTCACCCACAACTCGCTCTTCCTGATCGCCCACTTCCACAACGTGATCATCGGCGGCGTGCTGTTCGGCCTGTTCGCCGGCATCAACTACTGGTTCCCCAAGGCCTTCGGCTTCAAGCTCGATCCGTTCTGGGGCAAGGTGAGCTTCTGGTTCTGGGTGGTCGGCTTCTACTTTGCCTTCATGCCGCTCTACGTGCTCGGCCTGATGGGCGTGACCCGGCGCCTGCGCGAGTTCGACGACCCGTCGCTGCAGATCTGGTTCGTCGTCGCCGCCTTCGGCGCGGTGCTGATCGCCATCGGCATCGGCGCCTTCCTGATGCAGATCTACGTCTCGATCCGCGACCGCAATTCGGAACGGCTGCGCGATTTCACCGGCGATCCCTGGGAGGGCCGCACGCTGGAATGGTCGACCTCCTCGCCGCCGCCGGAGTACAATTTCGCCTTCACGCCGGTCATCCACGACAATGATGCCTGGTGGGACATGAAGAAGCGCGGCCATTCGCGCCCGCTCGAGGGCTTCCGGCCGATCCACATGCCGAAGAACACCGGCGCTGGCGTCGTCCTGGCGGGCTTCAGCCTCGTCCTCGGCTTCGCGCTGATCTGGTACATCTGGTGGCTCGCGGCGGTCGCCTTCGTCGGCCTGCTCGTCACCGCGATCGGCCACACCTTCAACTACAATCGCGACTTCCACATCCCCGCGGAAAAGGTCGTCGCGACCGAGAACGCCCGTACCAAGCTTCTCGCGGCAAATGGCTGATCCGATGTCGAATACGATGACCGCCGAGACCGGCCACGAGGCGCCGGTCTTCTACCAGATCGAGGAACACGATCACCCTGAGGGCTCGAGCACCATGCTCGGCTTCTGGGTCTATCTGATGAGCGACTGCCTGATCTTCGCGGTCCTCTTCGCCTGCTACGGCGTCCTCGGCGGCAGCTACGCCGCCGGGCCCTCGCCGAAGGACCTGTTCGAGCTGCCGCTCGTCGCGCTCAACACCTCGCTGCTGCTGTTCTCCTCGATCACCTACGGCTTCGCCGTCCTGCAGATGCAGGAGAACAAGGTGAAGGGGACGCTCCTCTGGCTCGCGGTCACCGGCCTGTTCGGTCTCGGCTTCCTGTCGATCGAGATCTACGAATTCGCGGGCCTCATCGCCGAGGGCGCGGGCCCGCAGCGCAGCGCCTTCCTGTCCGCCTTCTTCACCCTCGTCGGCACCCACGGCCTGCATGTCACCTTCGGCGTGATCTGGCTGGTGACGCTGATGGTGCAGGTCTCGCGGCGCGGGCTGGTCGCCGCCAACCGGCGCCGGCTGATGTGCCTGTCGATGTTCTGGCACTTCCTCGACGTCGTCTGGATCGGCGTCTTCACCTTCGTATACCTTCTCGGAGTGCTGCGATGAGCACGAACGCCCGCGCCGCCACCCATCCCGCGGCCGCAGACCACGGCTCGCACGGCCACGACGAGCACGGCGGCCAGCATCAGTCGACCATGCGCGGCTACATGACCGGCTTCGTCCTGTCGGTCGTCCTGACGGCGATCCCGTTCTGGCTGGTCATGTCCGGGGTCCTCGGCAGCAATGTCGCGACGGCCTTGACGGTGATGGCCTTCGCCGCGGTGCAGATCGTCGTCCACATGGTCTATTTCCTGCACATGGACGGCCGCTCGGAGGGCGGCTGGACGCTGATGGCGCTGATCTTCACCCTCGTTCTCGTGGTGATCACCCTGACCGGCTCGCTCTGGGTCATGTACCACCTCAACACCAACATGATGCCGGTCATGCGGGACATGGAGAACATGGAGGTCAACGGACCGACCACGGCTGCGCCTGCCGGCGGCAAGCATCCGCTTCCCGGGGTTGCCGGCGGCGAGGTGCACATGGACCATGTCGGCAGCCGCCCGGTCGACGAGCATGGCGCCGTGGCGCAGCCCGGTGGCGGTGAGGGTATCCTCGACAGCCTCGACCCGTCCCAGAACGGCACCGCGGCATCCGGAGCGGGCGCAGGCACGATGCAGATGGATCACGACGGCCAGGTGAAGTGACAGGACGACGGGAAGGCGGCGCCGATCCCTCCATGCCGCCGCCGGCCCGACCGGGAGCGGCTCCGCCCCAGGCGAGCGATCCGGCGGCCGGAAGGGCCGCTTCCCCGGTCCGCTCCCTGCGAAGCCTTCTCCTGCTCGGCCTTGCAGGCGCGATCCTCTTCGCCGGCTTCGTCGGTCTCGGGATCTGGCAGATCGAGCGCCGGGCCTGGAAGCTCGACCTCATCGCCAAGGTCGATGCCCGGGTTCACGCCGCCCCGGTTCCCGCCCCCGGCCCGGCGGAATGGCCGGAGATCTCGGCCAAAGCCGATCAGTACCGCCACGTGTCGGTCGACGGCCATTTCCTCGACGACCACGAGACGCTCGTAAAGGCGGTGACGGATCTCGGCAGTGGCTACTGGCTGCTCGTCCCCTTCATGACCGACCGGGGCTTCACCGTCCTCGTCAATCGCGGCTTCGTTCCCTCGGACTGGCGCGATGCGGCGAGCCGCGCCCCCCGCGGGGCTGCCGACGGCGCGACCAGCGTGGCAGGTCTTCTGCGCGTCAGCGAGCCAGGTGGCGCCTTTCTCCGCGAGAACGCCCCGGCTGGCGAGCGCTGGTATTCGCGGGACGTTGCCGCGATTGCGCAGGCGCGCGGGCTGGCTGGGCCCGTCGCTCCCTACTTTATCGACGCGGAAGCGAACGGCCCGCGCACCGCCTATCCCGTGGGCGGGCTGACCGTGATCGCCTTCCGCAACGAGCATCTGGTCTACGCCCTGACCTGGTTCGGCCTGGCATTGCTGGTCGTCGTCGCCGCGTTCGTGGTGGTTTGGGACCAGCGCCGGCGCCGAGGCGATACGCCAGGCGGCGAGGATGGTCGCGCGGCCGGCTGAAATCGCTCCGGCGTGGGGACGCTCGTGAGCGGATGTCGCAGCGGGTGCGGATGGACGATCGATTGCATATATCAACCGCATGAACCTTGGAGCATCGGGCGCGGAGATGTCGAGGCCGCAGGGACCGCAGACGGAGACGCGCACAGTGTCGGGAGCGGTCCTGTCCACCCCGGTCGTCGACGCCGCCAACCGCAAGAACGTCCTCATCCTGGTGCAGCTGCGATGGATCGCCGTCGTAGGCCAGATCCTGACCATCTGCGTCGTGCATTTCGGGCTCGGGATCGGCCTGCCGCTCCTGCCGCTTTCCCTGGTCGTCGTCGCGCTCGTCGCGCTCAATCTGGGCACGCTTGCCTGGCTGCGCCGGCGCCGCGAGGTCGCGAGTCCCGTGCTCGAAGCGGCGATGATCTTCGACGTCCTGGCGCTGACGCTTCAGTTCGCGCTCACCGGCGGCATCACCAATCCGTTCATCCCGCTCTATCTGCTGCAGGTGGTGCTCGGCGCCGTCCTCTTGCGCCCGCGCGGCACCTGGACGCTGGCCGCTGTCTCCTTCGCCGGCCTGATCGCGATCTCCTTCGTCTACCGCCCGCTCCTCCTCCCGCACACGGCGACCGGCGAATATGCGCTGTTCCTGCGCACGCTCGCCCTCCTCCTGTGCCTTGCGCTCGACGGCGTGCTTCTCGTCGTCTTCGTCACCCAGATCACCCGGAACCTCAGGGAGCGAGACGCCCATCTCGCCGTCATGCGCCAGCAGGCCGCGGAGGAGGACCACATCATCCGTATGGGCCTTCTCGCCTCGAGCGCGGCGCACGAGCTCGGCACCCCCCTCGCCTCGCTGTCTGTCATCCTCGGCGACTGGCAGCGCGTCCCGGCGATCGCGAAGGACGAGGACCTTTCCCAGGAGCTTGGCGAAATGCAGGCGGCGGTCGGGCGCTGCAAGTCGATCGTCACCCGCGTTCTGATGAGCGCCGGTGAGGCGCGCGGGGAAGCCGCGGGCCTGACGACGCTCACCCGGTTCCTCGACACCCTCGTCGCCGAATGGCGGGCGATCCGGCCGGACGCCAACCTGTCCTACGAGGATTTCCTCGGCTCGGACATCGCCATCGTCTCCGATACCACGCTGAAGCAGGTCATCTTCAACCTGCTCGACAATGCCTACGAATCGCCCTCGCGCTGGATCGGGCTGTCGGCGGAGCGCAGGGGGGAGATGCTGCGCGTCACCGTGACCGACCAGGGCCCGGGCTTCCAGCAGAAGGTGCTGGACCATTTCGGCAAGCCCTATCAGTCGACCAAGGGCCGGCAGGGTGGTGGCATCGGCCTGTTCATCGTCGTCAACGTCGTGCGCAAGCTCGGCGGCAACGTCACCGCCAGGAACCGCCCGGGCCGCGGCGCGCTGGTCGCCCTCGAACTCCCCCTCTCGGCCCTTGCAATTGGAGATCTGGACCATGCCGGATGAGCGCAGTCTCGTCATCGTCGAGGACGATCTCGGATTCGCGCGGACGCTGAAGCGCTCCTTCGAAAGGCGGGGCTATACGGTGTTCCACGCGCCCGGCCGCGACGAACTGAACGCGCTGCTTCAAGAGCGCAGCTTCGGCTATGCCGTCGTCGACCTGAAGCTCGACGGCGCGTCCGGTCTGCAATGCGTGGAGACCCTGCACGCCCACGATCCGGACATGCTGATCGTCGTCCTCACCGGCTTTGCCTCGATCGCGACGGCCGTCGAGGCGATCAAGCTCGGCGCCTGCCACTATCTCGCCAAGCCGTCGAACACCGACGACATCGAGGAGGCCTTCTCCAAGGCCGAGGGCAATGCCGATGTCGCGCTGACGGAGCGCCCGACCTCGATCAAGACACTCGAATGGGAGCGCATCCACGAGACGCTGGTCGAGACCGATTTCAACATCTCCGAGACCGCGAGGCGCCTGGGGATGCACCGGCGCACGCTCGCCCGCAAGCTGGAGAAGCGGCAGGTCAAGTGACGAGCGATTCGGCAAGCCCTGCCGCGCCGGCGTTAGCGGTGAATGAGTCGCGGCATCGGACGGCCTTCCACGGGGTGGCCGGGGTATGCCTCGGCCCCCAGACGCCGGAGAATCCCCGCTGCGACGGACCAAAAGCCCCCTCGCCGGAGGGCTCCGGGCTGCACTTGCGAAAAACTGTCCCCACGCTTGCGCGCCGTCGTCGCCAAGTGTTGACGCGGAAGCCGAAATCGGAGACATAGCGCCCGACGCTGCCGTAGCTCAGTGGTAGAGCACTCCCTTGGTAAGGGAGAGGTCGACAGTTCAATCCTGTCCGGCAGCACCAGCCCAAGCCATTGTTATGATTTGGGTCCCTTGCATCCCAAGGATTTTTGGACCGTAGTGCCGTTACAAACGGGTTGCGGCGGCATGGCGGCCAAGCTTCAAGGGCCGATGGAGCGCGATGGGCGCTTCCACGTGCGGCCTGTCATTTCGACTGACTTACGTCCCGTTTAACGAAATAAGTTCGAATTTCGCGAGCCGCTCGGCGCCGATCCACGCGAAGCGCTGCGAAACACGAAGCTTCTGCTAAGCGAACTCGTCAGAGGATGCTGATCGCCTAACGATCCACAAATGGGCACGATGTCGAGCGGCCGGTCTTTACATGTTTTTGCTGTTGCGACGCGTCAAAGTCGATGCTAGAGAAATCTTACCTAATCCCTTAAAGGGGATTCTGAATGGCGACCACAACTGTTATCGGAGGCGCGACCAACGCCGGCGCCGACGTATCAGTAGGTTTCCGTTAATGAAAGCGGGGCCCGAAGGCCCCGCTCAGACGTTGGATCAATCTCGTTCTAACTCCCCAGTTTGATCACGAGATAGATCATTAGAAGCGTCGCGAGGAGGAGCGCCATCCAGGCGTTCTTCCCTCGTGCCCTGACTTCTATCCACGGACTCTTGAAGTTGACCTCATCGTGGTCATCAGGTGGGTCTTTCATGAGTTTTCCTTTCGTGTCATACGCGGCTGTTGCTGATTTGCGACTGCCGCGATGATCGTCTTAGACGAGTAACCGCTCCTGCGCTAGATGCAGTAGTTGCCCCGGATCGCGGGCATATCTCTGTCCACGACTTTCGTTTGTTAACACGCCCCGGCAAATTCGCGCGGATCGCGCCGCGCATGACGCAGATAGCATCGCGGCATTCTCGGCAGATTTTCAGAGTGAGTGCTTGGGCGCCGAGGACCGGAAGGTCGGCCCTCCGGCGTCGGCGCCCCGCACCGCGTGCGTCAGCTTCGGTCGCGCGACCGGGCGCCGTCGATGCTCAGCGCGCCGGCGCCGGCAAAGACGAAGAACAGGAACACGAAGCAGTAGAGAATCGCCGCGTCGCCGCCATTGTTGACCGGGAACGGGCTCTGCGGCGCGTGGAACAGGAAATAGGCGAAAGCCATCTCGCCCGACGCGATGAAGGCCGCGAGCCGCGTGAACAGACCGGCGATGATCAGCACCCCCGCGACGAGTTCGATGACCCCGCCGATGCCGAAGAGCGAGAACAGCGCCGGTCCGGCGTGGTCCGAGGGCGGGAAGCCCGCGAGCTTCTGCAGACCGTGTTGGAGGAACAAGAGGCCCGCGACCATCCGCAGGAGCCCGTGCGCATAAGGTGAGTAGCGTGTCAGATCCATCGGCGTCACTCCGTGCCGGTTACAACGATCGGCCCGTAGCCGGCCACGATCCCGTTGTCACCAGCAAAGCCCGAGACACAGCGTCGCCGAATCGGGGCCCGAGGCGTCGCCCGAACCGCCCGGACTTGCCTTTGGCAGTCGTTTCGCTCTATCGCAGCCGCTTAAATCAACACCTGCCTTGGATCTGATCGGGATGTCGAGCGCCGAAAAATCCTTTCCCGTCTCCTGGGACCAGTTCCACCGCGACGCCCGGGCACTCGCCTGGCGGCTCGCCGGGTTCCGCTCGGACTGGAAGGCGATCGTCTGCATCACCCGCGGCGGTCTCGTGCCGGCGGCGATCATCGCCCGCGAACTCGGCACCAGGCTGATCGAGACCGTGTGCGTCGCCTCCTATCACGACTATACGGAACAGGGCGAGTTGAGGGTCCTGAAGGACGTCGCGCCGGCGCTCCTTGAGGACGAGGGCGAAGGCATCCTCATCGTCGACGACCTCACCGATACCGGCAAGACCGCCGGCATCGTCCGCGCGATGCTGCCGAAGGCGCATTTCGCCACCGTCTATGCCAAGCCGAAGGGGCGCCCGCTGGTCGACACCTTCATCACCGAGGTGAGCCAGGACACCTGGATCTACTTTCCCTGGGATCTCGGCCTGACCTTCCAGGCGCCGATCGGCAAGGGTACGGCCGGCTGACCTCGGCGGCCGAAAGCCCGGCAGCCGGTCTTGAACGAGGCAGAACGGCGTCGTCTCAGCGCGCGGGGCCGGGCGCTGGAGCAAGCTCCATCACCGCCTCGAACAACAGGCCCCGCTCGGTCCAGTCGCGCTTCATGGTGCCGTGCAGCTGGCGCACGATCAGCGTGTCCAGAAGCTCGCTGCCGAACCCCTGCGCGGCTTCCTCGATCGGCAGAGATCGTGCATCCGGCCCGATGGTCTCCCGCCAGCTGACCGCCAGCCGGCGCCGCGGGGCATCCGAGAGCCTCCAGTCGATCGCCACCAGGCCTTCCATTCCAGGTGCCAGCGCTCCGTATTTGGTGGCGTTGGTCGCCAGCTCGTGGACGACCATGCCGACGATCACCGCCTCGCTGGAGTTCAGGAGGACGTCCGGGCCGAAGACATGGATGCGCGTCCCGAGCCCGTAATGCTTCAGTTCCGAGCGGACGATGTCGCCGAAATACGCCCCGGAGTCTTCGCTCTCCACGAGCAAGGAATGGGTGGAAGACAGCGAGGCGACGCGCTCCAGGAGGTCGGAGCGGATCTCCTCCGGCGACTGGCTGGCGCGAACCGACAGCGCGATCACCGCCTGGACGGTCGACAGCGAGTTCTTGACCCGGTGCTCCATCTCCCGCGACATCAGCCGCGCCTGTTCCTCGGCCCGCTGGCGAAAGCGGATCTCTTCGCGAAGCGCGAGTTCCGAATCGAGAATCGCGACGAGGTCTTCCACCGTCCGCCGATCTGACGGCGACCAATGGCGCGGCTTGTGATCGATGACCGACAGCGAGCCGACGACGCTGCCATTGGGCGTTCTCAGCGGCAGGCCGAGATAGGCTACAACCCCGAGTTCCTCGATCGCGGGATTGTCCTTCACCAGCGGGTGCGTGCGGGCGTCCTCGATGATCAGCGGCTGTTCGCCCTCGATGACATAGCGGCAGAAGGAGCGGGAGATGGGCGTCGAACGGGTTGTCGCGTAAGGCTCCGGGAGACCATGCGCTCCCTTGAACACCTGAAAGCCGGCATCCAGGATCGTCGCGAGCGAGACCGGGGCGCCGACGCTCTGCGCCGCCAGCCGGGCCACCCGGTCGAAAGCATCGTCGGACCCGGAATCGATGAGGTCGGAAGCGCTCAGTCTCCAACTCGCTTCACTGAGCCAAGGCAATATCCTGTCCTTTCCACGGACGGCGTCACCCCTCACTTCCTTTCCCGGCCGCTTTCCGGGGTCGGGCCCATCCGGCACCCCCGGAATCGGCATCCTTTTCAAGAAGTCGGGTCTTGTAGAGCCCGATTTTCGGGGCTTGCAAGTGGCATCTTGGTAAGTTGCCGCGTTTTCCCGGGATTTCGATCGATTTTGAAACAAATGCGTATAGCGTCCCGGCTGCAATTGACCGGCTTCCGAGACTCGCCCTACCGTCTCGCTACTCCGACGGGCGGCGTTGGTTCCCCCCGGCGGCCAGTTGTCCACAGCGAAGGCCGACGCCGGGCGAAAGTCGTGCAAAACTCCGACCCTGCCATTCGCGCCGCCGGATTCAGACTCGCTTAACCTCAGGCAAGCTACTATATGTAGTGTCCGAAATTGCTGATCATACTAGATCAGCCGGATCGACAAGAATCGCGTGCAGGCGGCACGGATTCGGGTCGAGGCCGGAGAGGGTTTAAACGAGGGACGAGCATCATGGGCATGAAGATCGAGCGCCGCTACACCAAGGCCGGCGAGAGCCCCTATCATTCGATCGCCTTCCGCAAGGCGACGAGCGAGATCCGCAATCCCGACGGCTCGACCGTGTTCAAGCTCGAGGGAATCGACGTTCCCGAACAGTTCAGCCAGGTCGCGAGCGACATCCTCGCCCAGAAGTATTTCCGCAAGGCCGGCGTGCCGGCGCGGCTGAGACATGTCGAAGAGAACGACGTTCCCTCCTTCCTCTGGCGCTCCGTCGCCGACGAGGCGGCGCTCGCCGCCCTGCCCGAGGACGAGCGCACCGGCTCGGAAATGGATGCCCGGCAGGTGTTCGACCGGCTCGCCGGCACCTGGACCTATTGGGGCTGGAAGGGCGGCTATTTCGAGAGCGAGGAAGATGCCCATGCCTTCCGCGATGAGCTCGCCTTCATGCTGGCCACCCAGAAGGTGGCGCCGAACTCGCCGCAATGGTTCAACACCGGCCTCTTCTGGGCCTATGGCATCGACGGCCCGAGCCAGGGCCACTTCTATGTCGACTACCGCACCGGCCAGCTGACCCGCTCGGCCTCGTCCTACGAGCATCCGCAGCCGCATGCCTGCTTCATCCAGTCGGTCGCCGACGACCTCGTCAACGAGGGCGGGATCATGGACCTGTGGGTGCGCGAGGCGCGGCTGTTCAAATACGGTTCGGGCACCGGCTCGAACTTCTCGCATCTGCGCGGCGAGGGCGAGAAGCTCGCCGGCGGCGGCAAATCCTCCGGTCTGATGAGCTTCCTGAAGATCGGCGACCGCGCGGCCGGCGCGATCAAGTCCGGCGGCACCACCCGCCGCGCGGCCAAGATGGTCGTTGTCGACATCGACCATCCGGACATCGAGAACTACATCAACTGGAAGGTCCGCGAGGAGGAGAAGGTTGCCGCGCTCGTCACCGGCTCCAAGACCGTCTCGAAGCACCTCAAGACGATCCTGTCGGCCTGCGTGAACTGCGAGGGGCCGGACGGCGACTGCTTCGACCCGATGAAGAACCCGGCGCTGAAGCGCGCCGTCAAGGACGCCAAGCGCGCCCAGGTTCCGGAGAACTACGTCAAGCGCGTCATCCAGTTCGCGCGCCAGGGCTATACCGACCTCACCTTCCCGGTCTTCGACACTGACTGGGATTCGGAGGCCTATCTGACCGTCTCCGGCCAGAACTCCAACAATTCCGTCTCGCTGAAGGACGACTTCCTGCGCGCCGTCGAGGAGGACGGCAACTGGGATCTCATCCGGCGCACCGACGGCAAGGTCCACAAGACCCTGAAGGCGCGCGATCTGTGGGAGCAGATCGGCTATGCCGCCTGGGCGTCCGCCGATCCGGGCCTGCACTTCAACACCACGATGAACGACTGGCACACCTGCCCGGCGGCCGGCCCGATCCGCGCCTCCAATCCGTGCTCGGAATACATGTTCCTCGACGACACGGCCTGCAATCTCGCCTCGCTGAACCTCATGCAGTTCCAGGAGACTGTGAAGGATTCTGCCGGCAAGGAGAGCAAGCGCTTCGATACGGGCGCCTTCGAGCATGCGGTGCGGTTGTGGACGGTCGTGCTCGAGATCTCCGTCCTGATGGCGCAGTTTCCCTCCAAGGAAATTGCTCGGCTTTCCTACGACTACCGCACGCTCGGCCTCGGCTTCGCCAATATCGGCGGGCTGCTGATGTCCTCCGGCATTCCCTATGATTCCAAGGAAGGCCGCGCGATCTGCGGCGCGATCTCGGCAGTCATGACCGGCGTCGCCTACAAGACCTCGGCCGAGATGGCGGGGATTCTCAGCCCCTTCCCGGACTATGAGCGCAATGCGGAGGCGATGCTGCGCGTCATGCGCAACCACGCCCGCGCCGCCCACGGCATCGCCAACGGCTATGAGAGCCTCGCCGTCGATCCCGTGCCGCTCGACCATGCGAGCCTGAAGGACAAGCGCCTGTCCGGCCGTGCCAAGGCGGCCTGGACCGAAGCGGTCGAGCTCGGCTCGCGCAACGGCTTCCGCAACGCCCAGGTTTCGGTGATCGCCCCGACCGGGACGATCGGCCTCGTCATGGACTGCGACACGACCGGCATCGAGCCCGACTTCGCGCTGGTGAAGTTCAAGAAGCTTGCCGGTGGCGGCTATTTCAAGATCATCAACCGCGCCGTGCCCGACGCGCTGCGCACGCTCGGCTACACCGAGGCCGAGATTGCCGAGATCGAGGCCTATGCGGTCGGCCACGGCAATCTGAACCAGGCTCCGGCGGTAAATCCGGGCTCGCTGAAGGCCAAGGGCTTCGGCGACGACCAGATCGCCGCGCTCAACGGCGCGCTCGGCCAAGCCTTCGACATCAAGTTCGTCTTCAACAAGTTCACGCTCGGCGAGGCCTTCTGCAAGGAGACGCTGGGGCTGACCGACGAGCAGCTGAACGACTTTACCTTCGAGATGCTGCCGGCTCTCGGCTTTTCGAAGAAGGACATCGACGCGGCCAACGTCCATGTCTGCGGGGCGATGACGCTGGAAGGCGCGCCGCATCTGAAGACGGAGCATCTGCCGGTCTTCGACTGCGCCAATCCGTGCGGCCGGCTCGGCAAGCGCTTCCTGTCGGTGGAAAGCCACATCCGGATGATGGCGGCGGCCCAGCCCTTCATCTCCGGCGCGATCTCCAAGACCATCAACATGCCGAACGAGGCGACGGTCGAGGACTGCCAGAACGCCTACATGCTGTCCTGGAAGCTCGCGCTGAAGGCGAACGCGCTCTATCGCGACGGTTCCAAGCTCAGCCAACCGCTGAACGCCTCGCTGATCGCCGACGAGGCGGAGGACGAGGAGGCCGTCGACGAGGCGGTGGCGGCGCTCGTCGCGGCCCCCGCGCCGGCCCAGGCCGTGCACGTGGCAGAGCGCATCGTCGAGCGGATCGTCGAGCGCACGGTGGAGAAGGTCGTGCGCGACCAGGAGAAGCTGCCGCACCGGCGCAAGGGCTACACCCAGAAGGCCAAGATCGGCGGCCACACCATCTTCCTGAGAACCGGCGAATATGACGACGGCCGGCTCGGCGAGATCTTCCTCGACATGAACAAGGAAGGCTCGGCGCTCCGGGCGCTGATCAACAATTTCGCCATCTCGGTCTCGCTCGGCCTGCAATACGGCGTGCCCCTCGAGGAATATGTCGAGACCTTCACCTTTACGAAGTTCGAGCCGGCCGGCCTCGTCGAGGGCAACGAGGCGATCAAGAACGCCTCCTCGATCCTCGACTACGTCTTCCGCGAACTCGCCGTCTCCTATCTCGGCCGCCACGACCTCGCCCATGTCCAGCCGGGCGATTTCGGCGGCTCTGGCCGCAGCACAGGAAGCGACAAGCCGGCGCCCTCGCCGATCTCGTCCGGCATGGTGCGCGGCCAGACGGCGAAGTTCCGCCTCGTCTCCTCGCAGGAGCCGCAGGGCTCGCTCAGTGGATCGGCAGGCGGCGCAAGGCCGGCAAGCCCGGCCATGACGAGCGCAGCGCAGCCGGCGGCGACTGCGGCCAATGCCGCTCCGGCGGCCGGCGCCCGCGGTCCGGGTACGGCCTTCGGCGGCGTCCGCTCGCCCGCGGCGAATAGCGGCACGCAGCCGGTGGTGACAGCGCATGGCGCCAATACCGCGACCGCCTTCCGTCGCGATTACGAGCAGGTGGCGGAGGCCTCGCCCACCGAGGCGCTGTTCGACCAGCCAGAGGCGGACGAGGCGGCGAATGCCGAACCGTCAGTTGCCGAGCAGAAGGCGACCAGCGCCGAGCGCCGGCAGGTGGCGATGATGAAGGGCTACACGGGCGAGAGCTGCTCGGAATGCGGCAACTTCACCATGGTGCGGAATGGCACCTGCCTGAAGTGCGACACGTGTGGGTCGACGAGCGGGTGCAGCTGAGACGAAATCTAGCGGCCCCGAGTTATCAGCGGCACGCTGGTTTGCCCCAGGGCAATGAAATGACCCCACCGTGGCACGCTAGGTGTGCCGCGGTTTGGTACGATCCGTCGCCCTCTGCATGGGGCGTTTGCTGGGCGGACTGACGACGAAGATCCATGCCCTCATCGATGCCGAGGGGCTGCCCGTAAAACTGGCTCTCACCGCCGGGCAAGCTCATGACGGCCGCTCTGCCGCCGGCATGCTCGACACCATCGGTCCGGGGCAGGCCTTGCTTGCCGATGCGGCCTACGACAGCGACGCCTTGCGTCGGCAGATGAAGGCACACGGCGGCTGGGCCTGTGTAAAGCCGATGCCCAACCGCCGCGAAAAGCCGCCCTTCAGCCGCTATCTCTATCGCTTCCGGAACGTTGTCGAGCGGTTCTTCAACCGCATCAAACACTACCGCGCCATCGCAACCCGCTACGAAAAGCACGACGCAAACTATCTCGCACTCGTCAAACTCGCCGCCATCCGCCTATGAATCGCGGGTAATGAGTCGGTGGCCTCGAGCATCGGGCGAGAAGTCGGAATCGAGAGATTCCGCTCGGCCGGAAATCTGATTGTGGGATGACCCGCCCCTCTCCGAAGCGTTCAGCTAGGATCGCTTTGTTAAAATCGAGAGAGGAACGGAACAATGTCCATCTTTGTGCTTGGAACTGATCTTGGCAAGAACGTGTGCAGCCTTATCGGGTTCGACGAGGATGGCGCTGTTGTTGTTCGCCGTCGTCTACGCCGCGATGACGTTGCAGCCTTTGTCGAGTAGCTTTCGCCGTGCATCGTTGCGATGGAAGCGTGCTGCGGTGCTCATCACCTTGGCCGGGTCTTCGCCGCGATGGGACACACGATCCGGCTGATGCCGCCAGAATACACGCGGCCCTACGTGAAGGCGAACAAGAACGACGACCACGATGCCGAGGCGATCGCGGAAGCCGCGGCGCGGCCGACGATGCGCTTCGTGCCGATCAAGAGCGAGGCGCAGTCGGACATTCAGGCCTTGCACCGGGCCCGTTCGCGGCTGGTGAGCGAACGCACGGCGCTGATCAATCATCTCCGCGCCCTGCTTCTCGAGCGTGGCATCGTCGCGGCTCAGGGCCGCCGCAAGCTGGCTGATGCGCTTGTCGTCTTTGCCGATGAGGAGGATGAGCGGCTGACGCCGCGCATGCGCGGTCTGGTCGGTTCTGAAATGCCATGACTGCCTCCTGCGCTCGTGTGGGCCGCAATCTGGCGCCGCAGGGAATCGACGTCAACGCGGACCGGACAGCATCACTGGCGGCGAGTTCAGGAGGCGCACCGGATTTTAGCGATCTCCGCCTCCGCGTCGGCCGGCGGCGTTCTGAAAAGGCGGCCGGCGGGCACCACGAAGACGACCAAGATCGCGCGATATTCGCCTCCAGGATGCGTGAGAGGGCTGCAGAGGTGTCAGCGACAATGGTTGACCGCCTCAAGTAGATCAAGGGGTTTGCACTGAGGCCCGAGGATTACGTTTGGCTTTCCTTTGAAATTCGAATTAATTGATGAAATCATTCGCTTGCTGTCCGTCGGTCGACATTTCACCATTCTCCTGCGTCCCACGTCAGGGCGCTTCGGAGAGGTGGGATGCGAGAGAGATTGAGGGCGCTTTCGACGTGCAGCGAGATCTCCGCCGCGTCGGCGGCCTGGGGCGAGGACGCGTTCGAGTTCGTGGCCTTCGCGGACATCGACCCGTTCGCGGCTGAGTGGCCGAGCCAGCGAAGAGGTTGCGGCCGGCCGCGACACATATCGGCGGCGGACGAGCCGCTGCTGTCAACCAAGGAGGCGAAGGCGCGCAAGGCGGCGATCAAGGCCGTCTCGAGGATCCCGGCCGCCGGGCGGCCGCAGAATTGCGGCGACTTCACGCGGATCAGCGACGATGAGCTGCGCGCCCTCGGACCCGTCGACGTTCTGGAGGGCGGTACGCCCTGCCAGGACTTCAGCGTCGCTGGGCTGCGCGCCGGCCTCGCGGGTGACCGCGGCAATCTCACCTTGGAGTTCATCAAGCTTGCGAAGCGAATGGAGGTCATCAATGGACTGCGTTATGTCGTATGGGAGAACGTCCCCGGGTGCTCTCCGATCCCACAGCCTTCGGCTCCCTCCTGGCAGATTTCGCCGGGGGCTCCAGCGTGCCGCTCCAGCCGGCAGGGAGATCGTGGACCGTGCAGGTCTGGTCGATGGACCCGAAGCGTCAATCGCTTGGAGGGTCCTCGACGCCCCATATTTCGGCTTGGCCAACGCCGCGAGCGTGTGTTGGGCCGTACACCGAGGAGTCGCGCTCGAGGCGGGACTCCTCAGGTCTGGCGGCGTATCGCGCGTATCGAGAGGGCCGTGATCATGCCGGACAGATGCGGCGTCGGGAGGGGCGGCGTCAAGGCGGGTGCTGCTCGCGGGCGCCCCGACGGTTAGCGAAGTCCTGGCGGCGGCCGTCGTGAGGGCGGTGTCGAATGTTGCAGGCGGGGTCGTCACGATGCGGCCACTCGCTGGGTGGCGACATTATGATGGAGCGAGTGCGCGGCAGGCACCGCGGTTCCCGGAGAGTCTACGCAGAGGCGCGTGACCTGAGGGGTGACCTGCCAGATCACGCATCCGACGATTCGCCGCGAGGCCAGCAGGAGGGACTTCGAACGGAATCAGCCCGATGCGGGCTGGTAAACTATCTGGCGCGTGACCTGTACGTGACCTGCGAGAGCCAGGCGCTGACGGCGATGTCACTTCAGCGGTCCGCAAACACCTGATATATCAAAGGAATTTGGTGGGTGATGTAGGGATCGAACCTACGACCCGCTGATTAAGAGTCAGCTGCTCTACCAACTGAGCTAATCACCCGGCCGCGCCTTGGCGGTGAACGGCTATATAAAGGCGGCCGTTCCGGCTGTCTACCCTCTTCGGCCGTTTCCTGTTCGATGTTCGGGATAACGGCGAACTTGGCCCACTTCGCCCGGTCTTCCGGCGCGTTTTCGACGCTTTGGGGGAGAGTCGAACCGGGACACCCGACGAGTCGAAGCCTGGAAGGAGCAGCGGTCTCCCGAATCGCCGACAGGCGGGGGATGCTGGTGCAAGCCAGTCTCCCCCGCCCGATCAGGCCGGTGTCTTTAGCGGGCGACGTCGTCCACTGCCGCGCCGGTCGCGTCGACGGTGTTGCCGACATCGCGGCCGACGCCGCGGACGGTGTTCGCACAGGCCGAAATTGCAAGGGCGCCGGCAAGGACGGTGACGAGGAGGACTGAACGCTGAGACATGAACCCTATTCCCACTTGATGAACGCAATCGATAACGCCGGTCAGGTCGCCAAGTTCCCTTACGGATCTGCGGCGCCCTCTCGTGAGGGTGTCAAGGCTCGGGGCGCGATCCGCGGCGGCTACGCCTCGTTTCCCGCCAGCGCCGGAATCGGCCGCGATAGGACGAGCTAACCGACCATGTGGGGTGGTCGGCATGCTGCACTGCAATATCTGAGGCTGCGAACCCATCTGTGGGGCGGCGCCGCAACGCTATTCGCGGGCGTCGATCTTCGCGAATATCGAGGCCACCATGATTGACAATCCGTTCCTGCAGACGCCGGCGCAGACATCGGCACCGATCAACCATTTCGGCGAACGTCTGGTTCTCGTGTTCCAGGGCGGCGGCGCGCTCGGCTCCTACCAGGCCGGCGTCTACGAAGCCCTCGCTGCAGCCGACGCGCGGCCCGACTGGATCGCCGGGATCTCGATCGGGGCGATCAACGCCGCGCTCATCGCCGGCAACGCGCCGGGCCGGCGGGTCGCGGCCCTGCACGAGTTCTGGCACGATGTCTCCTCGTCGTTTGCAGTCAGGCTGCCACTGCCCGGCGACTTCCTGAAGACCGTCTTTTCCGAGGCGAGTGCTGCGTCCGCCCTGCTTGGCATCCCCGGCTTCTTCCATCCGAGGGTCCCACCGACCTACGTTCTGCCGGCCTCCGATCCCGGCGCGCTTGGCTTCTACGACACCAGCCCGCTGTCGCGCACGCTGGAGAGGCTGGTCGACTTCGACCGCCTCAACGATGGCAGCATCCGCGTCAGCCTGGGTGCGGTCAACGTCGCCACGGGCAACTTCAAATATTTCGACACCACTGAACAGCGTCTCGGGCCGGAGCACATCATGGCGAGCGGCGCCCTGCCGCCAGGCTTTCCCCCCGTCCGGATCGGGGACGACTGGTACTGGGATGGCGGCCTCGTTTCGAACACGCCGCTGAGCTATGTCCTCGACCAAGACCGCGAGGACGATCTGTGCGTCTTCCAGGTCGATCTATTCCCCGCGGCGGGCCCCATGCCGGATTCGATCTTCGATCTTCCGGAACGCGAAAAGGACATCCGCTTCTCCAGCCGGACGCGGCTGAATACGGATATGGTCAAGGACAAGCAAAGAGAGCGCCGCGCCATGCACAGGCTGCTCGCCAAGCTGCCGCCGGAATTCGCGGACGACCCGGACGCCTCGCTGCTGCGCGAGCGGTCCAACGATTCAGCGGTGACGCTCGTCCACCTGATCAATCGCCGCAAACCGTGGACCCGAGACTCCAAGGACTACGAATTTTCCCGGCGCACGGTGACGGAACGCTGGAGCGACGGCCGCCACGACGCGCAGACGACCCTTGGCCACGAGACCTTTCTCAATCGGCGGCGCCCCGCCTTCGGCATCGAGGTTCTCGACCTGTGCGATGCCGGCTGAGCCGGGCGGCCGATGGAACGAAGCAGCCCCGGCGCCTCTCTCAGACATGTGACTTCCGTCACAGGCTTGCGTCACAGGAGCGCGTTACAAAAACCAGATCGGCACCTCGACTTAACGACTGAAAGGGCATAGTGAGCCCCCGGACCGGTCTAGAGCATCGGGTTCCGGCAAGAGCGAAACAGGTTGTCGGTCCTCCGATCCAATGTGTCATGAGCCAGTCTGAAGCGACCCCACATCGAGTTTCGTCCGTGTCTCCTGCCGGTCTCTCCAACCTGCGACGATCGCTGCGGCGAAAAAGTGGCAAGCGACAGGCGAGGATTTCGGCGATCCTGCGCGGTTTCTCCCACGAGAACCGCGCGGAACCGACGATCGGCGACCTTTCCCTCGCGTTCGATACACGCGCCTTCGGCGCCTTCTTCATTCTCTTCGGGGGCCTCAACCTGGTGCCGCTGCCGCCGGGAGCATCGCTCCTGTTCGGTATTCCGCTGATCCTGTTCACCTTCCAGTTGGCGATCGGGCGCCACCGGCTGTGGCTGCCGGAGCGCATCCGCCACACGCGGCTTTCGCCGGACAAGATCGCGCTCCTGATGGCGAAGATCGGCCCCTGGCTGCGCCGGATCGAGCGGCTGGCACGGCATCGCTACTGGCCAAATCCGGAGCGTCTGCTCCTGTCCGTCGTCGGCTGGTACTGCTTCGTCATGGCCGTCCTGGTGACGATCCCGTTTCCCTTCACCAACATGATGCCGGGCGTGTCGATCGCGATCGCCGGCGTAGCGATCACCGCCCGCGACGGCCTCTGGCTCCTTGGAGCGCTGATCGTCGGCATCATCGCAGTCGCCGTGCTGATCGGCGTCTATGGCGCCGCGGCATTCGCCATCCTGCAGTTCGTGTAGTCCCACCCTCGTCCGCGCCTAGCATGCATCTGTCGCATGCGCGGCCCAGGCGTCACCCTTCGCCGTTCCCTCGAGATCGCTAGCCGACGATAAATCGCTCAGCCATGCGAACGATCGCGCCGGCCGCGCGTTGATTGTGCAGTGCAACAGGATACCATTGATGTTCCTCCGCCCTTCCTTCCCCTCGACGGCCGCGTTCGAAATTCCAAAGGTGGCGGCGGAAGTCGTGACGCTCGCCATGATGTCGCCCTTCATCATCAGCACCCGGATGATGCAGCTCTGGATGGCCGCCGGCTCCGCCCCGAGCGCGGCCAGTAACCGCGAGACCATGCGGATGATCAGCGAGAAGTTCGAGGCGGCTGGCGAATCCGTCATGGCGATGAACGAGGCGATGGCGAAGGCGGTGGGCGATTCCATGCTTGCCGCCATGACAGGGCGGACAGCGCAAATGAACGAGGCCGACACGATCCTGACGGCCGGCCTCAAGCCCTTTTCAAAGCGGGTGAAGGCGAATCATCGGCGTCTCTCGCGATAGTCTTTTCCCTCGTTCCGCCCCTGCCGGCGAACTCCCTGTAAGGGCAGGGTCTGATGCCGGCTGGCAGAGGCCGCTCCTTCAGGTGCCCGGGCCGAAGCGCCCGCTGACAGGAAAGTCGGCGTTCGCATAACTCGGAAAAGTTAATCTTAAGCTTTCGATGGAACTCTGCGCCGCTAATGGAAGTCGACAGGAGATCATCGGATGGCAGTGCGACAACGATGTACCACCGCGGTTTTCCACAGGCTGCGGCGTGCGGCTCTGGGATTTGGACGGGATCGTTCCGGTAACTTCGGTGTTGTCGCGGCCCTGACCGCCGTTCCCTTGATCCTGGCGATGGGTGGCGGGGTCGACTATTCGAATGCCTTTCGCATCCGGACCGATCTCCAATCCGCGGCCGACGCAGCGGTGCTTGCCGCCGCGCGCTACTCCGGAACCGACGAGACCGAGCGTCAGCGCCAGGCCGACTTGCTGTTCAACGCCAATGTCAAGGACGGCGTCCAGGTCACCGCGACCAGGCTCAGCCACGACGAAAAGAAATACACTTACGATGTGCAGTTCACCGTCCCGACGGCATTCCTCAGCCTGATGCACGTCAACTCCCTGTCGATGAGCGTCGAAGCCGTCTCGGCGCATTCCGATCTTCCGCTCGACATCGCGCTCGTGCTGGATTCCACCGGGTCGATGGGCAGTTCCGGCAAGATGACGCAGATGAAGGCTGCGGTGAAGCTGTTCGTCTCGAACTTTGCGGACATGAACGAGGAGGCGCGGGTCCAGATGGCGATGGTCCCGTTCGACACGCAGGTCCAGGTCGAGGACGTCGAGATGACGATCAACGGCCTGCCCAATGTAGTCACCTGCAGCGCGCTCGCTTCAAGCACCGACCGCAACTACTGCAACACCGACAGCACCGGCTTCACCGCGGGCACGTCCAAGACCTACGGCAACGGCTCGAACTCGGTCCTCTACGAGACTAAGAAGACGTCGACCCAGCTCGTTGCCACGAAGACGGCGCGCAGCTGCTTCTGGATCTTCTGCTCCAACGATCCTCCGACGACGATCTACTCTGCGACCAAGGGAAAGATCACGGGGCCCTTCTCCGGCTGCATCACCGACCGCGACCAGCCCTACGACGTGCGACCGGACGAAGAGACGGTCGCGAATCCGGCGACGCTCTACATTCCCGGCGAAACCTGCCAGTCGACCCTTGCCCCCGTCACGGCCCTGACCGGCGATCTCGACGCGATCGCCATCGCCGTCGACGATCTCGAGCCGACAGGCAACACCAACATCACGATCGGGGTGCAGTGGGGCATGGAGGCCCTCACCGCCAGTGCCCCGCTCAAGGGCGCCAATACCGACAAGCGGACCCGGCGGATCATGATCCTGCTGACCGATGGCGAGAACACTCAGAATCGCTTGACCTCGAATACGACCATGATCGACGGCCGTACCGAACTGGCATGCACGAACGCCAAGGCCATGGGCAATGCCGACGGCACGCCGCTCGAACTCTACACGATCCGCGTCATCGACGGGAACGAGACCTTGCTGAAGAAGTGCGCCACCGACAGCGGGCACTACTACTCCGTGAAGCAGGCGAGCGACCTGACCAAGGTCTTCCAGGACATCGCCGAGCGAGTGAAGCGTATCAGGATCGTCAGCTGAGCCGGGTCCGGCCCCGCTCTTGAACGGCAAGGCGTCGCCCGGGATCGGGGCGGCGTGCTGCCACAATTCGGGGACAAGCCGCCCGGTCCCCCGGGCGCCGGCCGATCCGCCCGCCGTCGGTCCGCAAACGGGATCACAGGCGATGGTAATTACCCACGCCCTGGGTTCACCGTCCTTTGCGGTCAGGGGCTGACGGTTTT
>NZ_JAJAVB010000016.1:0-49315 GCF_020615385.1 Jiella soli
CTGCGCAAGGCTAATCGTGAATGTTACCGATCCAAAACTGCCAAAGTAGTGCTAGGGCTTGGGCCACATTTGCTAATGAAAGGGACGAAAGTCGTCACGCGGGTCGGCACGACCGAGCCTGTCAGACAGATGCCTCCTGCCGGGCTCTCCCCGATTTCCTTCCTTGCCGCCGGAGGCTATATCGGCGGCTGGCCGCGTGCCGGATGCCGACGGGGGAACAGGACATGACGATCTTCACGGGCGGATGCCAATGCGGGGCGGTGCGCTTCCGGGTCGAGGGCGGGCTCGGCCAGGCCTCGATCTGCCATTGCCGCATGTGCCAGAAGGCGTTCGGCAGCTTCTACGCCCCGCTCGTTTCGGTGCCGGACGGCGCGCTCGCCTGGACCAGGCGGGAGCCGAAGCGCTTCCGGTCCTCCAATCTCGTCCAGCGGGGGTTCTGCGAGGATTGCGGGACGCCGCTGACCTATGAGGCGCCGGACGGGATCGCGCTTGCGATCGGCGCGTTCGACGATCCCGCGGCCGTCGCGCCGGCGATCCAGTTCGGCACCGAGGCGAAGATCGCCTATGTCGACGGCCTGCACGAATTGCCGGAGCGTTCGACCGAGGCGGATGTCGAGAGCAACCCCTATCTCTCCAAGCTCGTATCCCGTCAGCATCCGGACCGACCCGGCGAGGACGAAATGCCGCTGCAGGGACCGGTCGCATGAGCGAGTTGCGCGGACTTTATCCGGAGATCGAACCCTTCGACAGCGGCATGCTCGACGTCGGCGACGGCCACCGGATCTATTGGGAGCGCTGCGGCACCAAGGGCGCCAAGCCCGTCGTCTTCCTGCATGGCGGTCCGGGCGGCGGCGCCCAGCCCGTCCATCGCCGGCTCTTCGATCCCGCGCGCTACGACGTCCTGATCTTCGACCAGCGTGGCTGCGGCCGCTCCACCCCGCACGCCTCGCTGGAGGCCAATACGACCTGGTACCTCGTCGCGGATATCGAACGGCTGCGGCAGATGGTGGGCGCCGAGACATGGCAGGTCTTCGGCGGGTCCTGGGGCTCGACCCTGGCGCTCGCCTATGCCGAGACGCATCCGGACCATGTCAGCGAACTGATCGTGCGCGGCGTCTACACCCTCACACGGGCCGAACTCGACTGGTACTATCAGTTCGGCGTCTCCGAGATGTTTCCGGAAAAGTGGGAACGCTTCCAGGCTCCGATCCCCGAGGAAGAGCGGGGCGAGATGATGATGGCCTATCGCCGGCGGCTCGTGGGCGAGGACCCCGCCGAGCAGTTGGCGGCGGCCAAGAGCTGGGCGATCTGGGAGGGCGAGACGATCACGCTGATGCCCGACGAGGGGCTCAGCCAGGACTTCTCGGACGGCCATTTCGCGCTGGCTTTCGCGCGGATCGAGAACCATTATTTCGTGCACGCCGGCTGGCTGGAGGAGGGGCAGCTTCTGCGCGACGCCCACCGTCTGAAGGGCATTCCCGGCGTCATCGTCCACGGCCGCTACGACATGCCGTGCCCGGCGCGCTACGCCTGGCTCCTGTCGAAGGCCTGGCCGGACGCGGAGTTCCATCTGGTGGAGGGCGCCGGCCACGCATTCTCCGAGCCGGGTATCCTCGACAGGCTGATCCGTGCGACCGATCGGTTCGCCGGCAGAGGCTGAGCCTCACGCATCAATGGATCTGATCGCAGCGATCACCAGAAACCGGCTGGAGCCGCGGCTAAGGCTTTGATAGAGCGGCGGCTCGTTCCACGCGTCATGTGAGCCGTCACCCATCATGCAAGCGGATTCCGCCGCAGACCGCCGCCGGGGCCTGTCCTACGCCCTGGCCGCCTATTGCCTCTGGGGCGGCATCTTCCCCATCTACATGAAGCTGCTCGACCACGTCTCGCCGCTCGAGATCGTGGCGCATCGCATCGTCTGGGCGATTCCCTTCGCTGTTCTGATCCTGTGGTGGCAGGGGCTGCTGCGCGGCTTCACCCGGCATCTGCGCAATCCCCGGACGGTGGCGCTGGCCATGCTGACGGCGACGCTCATCTCGGTGAACTGGGGCACCTATGTCTATGCAATCGTCTCCGGCCATGCGCTGGAGGCGGCGCTCGGCTACTACATCAACCCGCTGGTCAACGTCGTCCTCGGCGCCGTCGTCCTCGGCGAACGGCCGACCCGGCTGCAGGGCGTCGCGATCGCCCTCGCGGCGACCGGCGTCGTTCTGATGACGGTGAAGGCGGGGGGGCTGCCCTGGATCTCGCTGGTGCTCGCCATGAGCTTCGGGACCTACGGCCTGTTGCGCAAGACCGTCCCGGTGGGTGCCAGCGAGGGGTTCACGCTCGAAGTCGTCATCCTGGCGATCCCGTCGCTCCTCGTCCTGGCCTTCCTGCCCGGCGAGACCCATTTCCTCGACAATGGGCCTGAGACCGCGCTGCTGATCGGCGCCGGGCCGCTGACCGCGATCCCGCTGATCCTGTTCGCCGCAGGCGCCCGGCTCCTCGACTTCGCGACGGTCGGCATCCTGCAATATATCGTGCCGACGCTTCTGTTCTTCTGCGCCGTGTTCCTGTTCGGCGAGCCGTTCGACGCATGGCAGCTCGTCGCCTTCGCCTTCATCTGGACGGCGCTGGCGCTCTACACGGTGACGCTGCTTCGGGGCCGGCGAGGGGCGCGTCCTGCATTGGCTCCTTTGCCTGCCGCAGCAATAACGCCGGGATCCGAGCCAGAATGCCGCCGATAGTTTAAGCTTGAAAGAATGTGATGCCTAGGCCTACCCTTCCTTCACGGTACCGCTGTCTAAGCAGCGGCCGGTCGGGGGAAGGTTGGTCAGGGCCCGTGTGACCGGTCTCGATCGCCTCTCCGGCTCATCATTAATGGAGATTGGAGAGTCGTGATGCGCCCCATGTTGACCAGCCGGGATTTTCTGCTCGGCAGCTTTTCCAGCAACTGTTCCAGCGGCATGACCGTCACCAAGGTCGAAGAGCGCTGGAAGAATTCCTGGGAGAACAATCTCAAGCTGGCACAGCTGTTCGATGCCGCCGGCATCGACTTCATGCTGCCGATCGCGCGCTGGATCGGCTATGGCGGCGAGACCAACTTCCATGGCGGCGTCCTGGAGACGATGACCTGGGCCGCCGGCCTGCTCGCCTCCACGAAGAACCTGTCGGTCTTCGCGACGCTTCATACCGTCGCCAACCATCCCGTCGTCGCAGCGAAGCAGATGGCGACGATCGATCATATCTCGGGCGGGCGCGCCGGCCTCAACATCGTCGCCGGCTGGAACAGGCCCGAATACGAGGCGCTGGGACTCCAACTGCCGGACGACCACGAGACGCGCTACGGCTATGCGCAGGAATGGTTCGACATCGTCCAGAAGTTGTGGGCGACGGACGGCAGCTTCGACTGGAACGGCGACTACTTCACGCTGAAGGGCATTGCCGGCGATCCGAGGCCGGTCAGCGGCCGGCCACCGATCATCAATGCGGCGGGCTCGCCGCAAGGTCGGGCGTTTGCCGTACGCAATGCCGACTTCCTGTTCACGCCGGCTATCGATCTCGGTCGTTCACGCGACGAGGTTGCCGCACTGAAGGGGCAGGCGGAGGCGGTCGGCCGCCAGGTCGAGGTGCTGACCTTCTCCCATGTCTGCTGCCGGCCGAGCGAGAAGGAGGCGCGCGAGTTCCACGACTGGTACGCCAGCGAGCAGGCGGACTGGGAAGCGGTGGACAATCTCGTGAACCTGCAATTCGCCAACGCCCAGTCTTTCCCGCACGACCTGTTGGCGCTGATCCGCGACCGAATGGCGGCGGGCCATGGCGGCTTCCCGCTGATCGGAACGCCGGCGCAGGTGGCGGAAGGCATCCTCAGCCTGCATGCCGCGGGGTTCCGCGGCACGACCCTGTCCTTCCTCGATTATGTCGAGGAGTTCCCGTATTTCCGGGACGAGGTTCTGCCGATCCTGGAGGAGAAGGGCATTCGAACGCCCAAGGGCGCGGCTGCAGTCGCGGCTGAATAGCTCTCGATCAGGCTTGCCGGGCGCGGCGGCCGGCGCCGCGCCGGCCTCACCCCCCGTCCGACCACTTGGTCCGGTAGAGGTCCAGCCGGCGGTCGCGGAAGTTGCGCACCGAGCCCTCGTAGCGCGCCCAGGACAGCGTCGACAGGTTGAGGTCGGCGACCGCGACCATCTCGACATTCTCGGACGTTTCGGCCGCGATGCCGTCCCTGGCGAAAGGGAAGTCGCACGGGGTGAAGATGCCGGACTGAGCGTATTCGATGTCGAGATTGTCGACATTTCCGAGATTGCCGGTCATGCCGGAGGTGACGACGTAGCACTGGTTCTCGATTGCGCGGGCCTGGCAGCAGTAGCGGACCCTCAGATAGCCGTGGCGGGTGTCGGTGTTGAACGGCACGAAGAGGATGCGCGCGCCCTGATCCGACAGGCGGCGCGCGACCTCCGGGAACTCGGAATCATAGCAGATCATGATGCCGATCGGGCCGCAGTCCGTCTCGATCGTGTCGATCGGGTCGCCGCCCTTGATCTGCCAGTACTGCCGCTCGTTCGGCGTCGGATGGATCTTCTCGCGCGCATGGACGGAACCGTCGCGCAGGAAGACATAGCCGACATTCTGGATGTCGCCGTCCTCGGTCTTGGTCGCGTGGCTGCCGCCGATGATGTTGATGTTGCGCCGGATCGCCATCTCCGTCAGCCGCTTGACGAATTCCGGCGTGTGCTCGGTCAGCCGCTGGATCGCCGCCTCGGGCTTCAGCTCCTCCGGTTCGCAGGAGAGGAGCATCAGGGTGAACAGCTCGGGGAATACGACGAAGTCGCCGTCATAGTCGGCCGCGACCTCGACGAAATATTCGACCGCCTTGTAGAAGTCGTCGGGCTTGGCGATCTGCCGCGCCTTCATCTGCACGGTGACGACGCGCACGACGTCCGGGTTCGACCGGTTGACCGGCTGCTCCTCGCGGACGGGGTCGTAATAGGGATTGCGCCAGACCATCAGGACGCCATAGCCGCCCGATGCGGTGTCCGTCGGATAATAGCCCTTCAGGAGCCGGATCGGCTCGAAGCCGGCATTGAGATGGAAGGAGGCGACGGGGTCCTTCACCTCGTTTGCCTTGATTGCCTCGAGATAGGCATCGGCCGAGCCGTACTTCTTTTGATGGCGCTTGTAGCCCGGCATGCGTCCGCCGAAGGCGATGCCCTTCAGGTCGAGGTCCTGGCAGAGCCGGCGGCGCGCGTCGTAGAGCCGCTTGCCGATCCTCAGGCGCCGGCGCTCGGGATCGACGCAGACCTCGGTACCGTAGAGCCAGTCGCCCCGCCGGTCGTGCATGGCGGCATAGCCGCCGCCCGTCACCTCCGCCCAGGTGTGCGGACCGAGCGCCTTCGCCTCCGGCAGCATCATGGTCGAGGCATAGCCGACGATCTCGCCTTCGTAGACGACGACGAACTGGCCTTCGGGAAAGGCCGAGAGCTGGCCGAGGATCATGCCGCGCGTATAGGCCGGCTCGTCGCGGAAGACCTTGGCCGACAGGGCGATGATCGCGGCGACGTCACTCTTTTCGGCGGTGCGGACTTCGAGCTTGGGCGTCGTGCGCTGGTCGTCCATGGGCGGCGGATCTCCTCGGGTAAAATAGAAGCGGGACAGGCCTGGAGGCGCTGTCCCGATCACCGACATAGGATTTTCGTCGCCTGCCGCAAGTTGTGGGCGCGCGGGCCCGCCGACTGGCACCCGGCCCGTGGCGGCCTCAGAGCCGCTCGATGATCTCTGGCCGGCCGTCGTCATCACTTGGCGAGGCGGCGTCGAAAATCGAAGGCACGATGTCTTCCACCCGGTCGATCACCAGCGGGCGCACCTGCTCGGCCCTGTGGATGAAGCCTTCGGCGCTCATGTGATCGAACAGCGCCGAGAGCGGCTCCCAGAAGCCGCCGACATTGGCGATGACGACCGGCTTCTCGTGCCGGCCGAGCTGGCTCCAGGTCATGATCTCGACCAGTTCCTCCAGCGTGCCGATCCCGCCCGGCAACGCCACGAAGGCGTCGGAGCGCTGGAACATCTTGAGCTTGCGCTCGTGCATGTCCTCGGTGACGATGAGCTCGTCGAGCCGCTTCAGTTCGCGCTCGGTCGCCTCCATGTCGATCAGGAAGCGCGGGATGATGCCCGTGACCTTCCCGCCCGCGGCGACGACACCGTCGGAGACGGCGCCCATGATGCCCCTCGTGCCGCCGCCATAGATGAGGCGCAGGCCGGCTTCCGCGATCGCGCGGCCAAGGGCGCGACCGCTCTCCATATAGAGGGGCTCGCGCCCCGCCGTGGAACCGCAATAGACGCAGACGGATCGAATCGTGCTCATGGGTGAGAAAGTCGGATGCGGGCGGTAAGAGGTCAAGCGGAAGCTGCGGTCGCCCGCATCTGTCCGCGCACATGACGACCCGCAATCCGAATACCTTCGTTGAACAAGACCCTGCAGCGGTCCAATTTGCTGGAAGGTTGGAGAGAAGTTCGATGGAAATCCCAATGTCCGACGCAGAAACGCGCCTATCCGAACTCTTGCGATTGGCCGAGGCGGGTGAGGACATCGTCTTGACCCGAGATGGCAAACCGGCCGTTCGCCTTTCTCCCGTGCGCCATCGGAGAAACCGAGAGGAATTTCTGGCAGCAATCCGGCAGATTTCAGCGTCGGCATCCAAGAAGGCGAAAGCTGGTCCTTCGGCCGAGAGAAGCCAGGATTTTCTTTACGACGAGAACGGCCTGCCCGGGTGATCGCGATCGATACGTCAGCGCTGATGGCAATCCTTCTGGATGAACCGGACAATGGTGCTTGCGCCTCGGCATTGGCTGCCGACGCGGACCGCGTCATGTCCGCCGGCACGCTCGCAGAGTGCGTGATCGTCGCGCGCGGGCGTGATTTGCTCGACGAGATGTCTGCACTCTTGGATGAGTTGGATCGCGGGGTGGAGGCCGTTACAGCCGCGGTCGCGCGAGCCGTCGGCGACGCCTACGGCCGCTGGGGCAAGGGCAACCATCCGGCGGAGCTCAACTTCGGCGACTGCTTCGCCTATGAACTCGCCACGCGGCGCGCCTGTCCGTTGCTTTTCGTGGGCGACGGCTTCTCCCAGACTGATGTAAAAAGCGCGATCTGACCTGTGGCGGTCACGACGCGACCCCCGAAAACCGCTCCGCCACGGCTGCCAGCGTAGCCTCGCGCCAGGCAGGGTCACGCTCGCTCCTCGGCGTATTGATCTCATAGACGCCGCGCACTCTTGCCGGCCGCTCGGTCAGGAAGACGATCCGGTCGGAGAGTTCGAGCGCCTCGCGCAGATTGTGCGTCACCATCAGCGCCGTCGTCGGGCGCGCCGACCAGACCTCCGTGAGCAGCGCCCTGAGCCGCGTCGCCGTCGGTTCGTCGAGGGAGACGAATGGCTCGTCGAGGAGGATCAGCGACGGCTCAATCGCAAAGGCCCGGGCGATCGCGACGCGTCTTGCAAGACCCAGCGAGAGCTCTCCCGGATAGCGCCCGCGCATCTCCGCAAGGCCGAGTGTCGCGAAGAGAGCGTCGAGGTCGCTGCCTTCGAGTTTGGCCGGCAGGGCAAGGCGCACATTCTCCTCGACCGTGCGCCAGGGCAGCAGCCGCGGCTCCTGGAAAACGGCGGCGACCCGCCCGTCCTTCTCCGGCAGCGACAGATGCCCGGAAAAGTCGGTGTCGAGGCCGAGGATGATCCGAAGCGTCGTCGTCTTGCCGCAGCCGGACGGGCCGATCAGCGTGGCGAAGCTTGCCGGCGGCACGGCGAAGGCGATCTCGGCGATGGCAGGAAGCGGCGTGCCCTCGACGGTCCGGAACGTCTTGTCCCGGATGAGGACGTCAAGCGGGCCGGGCGCGCCAGCGGGTGGAATAGGCTTCGAGCGGTTGGACAAGCAGGAACTCGATGAGAAGCATCACGGCGACGAAAGCCAGCGTATAGGCGAGGATCGCGGCGACGTCGAAGAGCTGGAAATAGAGACTGATTTCGAAGCCGACACCATTGGAGCGGCCCAGAAGCTCGACGACGAGCGCGATCTTCCAGATCAGCGCGATGCCCGAGCGCGAGGCCGCCGCGAAATAGGGCTGCAGCTGGGGCAGGACGACGTGGCGCAGCGTCCTCTTCCGGCCGAAGCGGTAGACCCGCGCCATTTCCGAAAGGCTGGGATCGAGCGCGCGGGCGCCCTCGCGCATGGTGACGACGACGTTGGGGATCTTGTTGACCGCGATCGCCCCGATCGCGGCCGCCTCGTTGAGGCCGAACCAGATATAGGCGAGGACGATGACGACCAGCGCCGGAATGTTGAGGAAGAGGATCAGCCAGGGATCGAAGAAGCGGTTGGCCTCGCGGCTCATGCCCAGCGCGATGCCGATGGCGGACCCGATCACCATTGCGAGGACGAAGGCGGTGACCACCCGGTAGAGCGTCATCGCCAGATGGAAGAACAGTTCGCCGGTGACGGCGTCTCGCCAGAAGGCGGCGAAGACGTCCGGAGGCGTGGGCAGGACCCGGCTGTCGGCGACGACCGAGATCAGCCACCAGAGCACCAGGAGGCCGATCAGCGACGCCGCCGTCACCAGGGCCGGCGCGCCATTGGAAATGTCGCGCCGCGCCCTTACCGGCGCGTCGGCCTCAAGAGCCATTCTTGGCGCCGGAAAAATAGGTGCCTTCGGAAAGCTCCGGCGAGGGGCCGACCAACTTTTCCCCGCCGATTTCGGCAAGCAGCCTGTAGAGCGCCTTGGTGTCGGCCACTTCCTCGGCTCCGGTCCGTGCTGGAATTCCCTCCCGGTAACGCTTCTTCAGGGTCTCGAAGGTCGCCTCGTCTTCGGCCTTCATCAGCGGCTTCAGCTGTTGCCAAGCCTCGTCCGAGGCCATCAGCAGATCCTTGGTGGCCTCGTCCGCCGCGAGGAAGCCCTTGATGGCATCGGGATGGGCCTTGGCGAAGTCGTCGCGGAACACCCAGCCGATCGCCGCGACGGGACCGGACGTTCCCATCGCCACCGCCGCGTCGGTCCCCGAAATCAGCGTGCGGAAGCCCGCAGCTTCGAGCCGTGCCGCGTAGTGCCAGTAGTTCAGGACGGCATCGAGCTCGCCGGACTGCGCCTTGGCGGCGAGAAGCGGCGGCGCGGCATAGGCGATGTCGTTCTCGGCGGAAAGGTCGACACCGTACTTCTTCTTGGCAAGCGCCTGGATCAGCAGCCAGTTCTTGTCGAGCGGTCCGCCCGCGACGCCGATCGTCTTGCCCTTGAGGTCACCGAGATCCTTGATGGCGCTGTCTCCGGCTACCATCATAGAGCCGACCGAGGTCGAATAGGGCACGAATGTGAAGTCGGCGCCGGTGGCGCGCATCCGCGAGACCCAGAGCCAGTCGGAGACGATCATGTCGACCGAGCCGGCCTGGAAGGCGACGGTCGAAGCGTCTTCGCCGGCGAACGGCACGATCTCGACGTCGACACCGTTCTTCTCGTCGAGCCCGGCGCGCTTCATCGCGTCGAGTTCCCAGTTGACCGTACCGTATTTCAGGACGCCGATCTTGACGGTCTCTGCGGCCGCAGCCGGGAGCGCGAAGCCGCTCAACGTCAAAAGGGCGGCGAGCGTCAGTCGTAAGAGCCTCATCGGGCGGTCCTCCCAAGTCCTTGTTCGAACGGTGCCGGTCCCGCATTTAGCATAGTCCGGCCCGGGGCAGGCAGGCGATGGGAGCCTGTCCCGATCTTTCCTCCCGCGATCTCTCGGTCAGCTTCGCGCATCGATCGCTTCGGCGACCTGATCCGCCATCTTCAAGAGACGGACGATAACCGGCACGGCAAGGGCAAAGGTGGCACGCTCGCGGCCGCGCGCGGCCTGCGCCTCCCGCACCTCCTCGAGAACCGTGGCCACGGCCGGAATGAAGCGGATCGCCAGCGAGATGGCGAGGCTCGTCTTCTCCACGTCGAGCCCGATGCGGGAAAGCGGCGACAGACCCCGCTCGACCACGGCGACCATGTCCGCGGTCCGCGTCGTCAGGGTCACCAGGCCGGCCGCGAGGATCAGCGCGGCAAAGCGCAGGACGAGAAGCGCGGCCTCGCCGAGCGATGCCAGCCAGAGCTGCGCGAGGAAGAGGATCACGAGAATCCAGAGAGCCGGTCGGATCTGGGAGATGACGAGGGAGGCGGGCAGGCGCGCCGCCGCGTAGCCGGCGAGGACGAGGAGAAGCGCCGCGGCCGCAAGCCAGAGCGAGGGCAGGGCGAAGAGGAGGGTGCCGAGCCCGATCAGGGCGAGGAGCTTGGCGCCCGCCGGCGCATGGTGCACCGGGCTCGATCCCGGTCGGTAGAGCCCGCCGATCATCCGATGATCCTCAGATAGGCCGAAATCGCCGCGTCCGGCGGACCGTCGAAGGCGAGCCGGCCTTCCTCGAAGACCAGGACGCGGTCGAAGTCCTGCAGAAGCGAGAGATCGTGGGTGACGAGGACGACCTGCTGGTCGAGGCTCCCCACGGCGGACATCACGCGGCGCGTATTGCGCAGGTCGAGCAGCGTCGTCGGCTCGTCGAGGACGAGCCAGGCGGGCTCCGCGATCATGACGCCGGCGAGCGCCACCATCTGCCGCTCGCCGCCGGACAGTTCGTGCACCAGCCGGTCGGCAAAGCCGGGGATGCCGAAACGGGCGAGCGTGTCGGAGACGAGGCGCGGGATCTCCGCCTTGGGGACGCGGCCCTTGAGGCCGAAGGCGAGATCCTCGCCGACGGTCGGATAGACGATCTGGTTGTCCGGGTTCTGGAACAGGAAGCCGACACGGCGGCGCACCGCCTTCGCCTGCCGGCGCGTATCGAGACCATCCACCGTCACCGCGCCGTCCGCCGGCAGGATCAGCCCGTTGAGAAGGCGCGCGAAGGTGCTCTTGCCGGAGCCGTTGGCGCCGATAATGCCGATGCGCCTTTCGGCGAGCGTCAGGGCGATGCCGGCGAGGACGGTCCGTCCGCCGCGAACGACACTGACGCCGCGCAGTTCGATCCCGCGGCCGGGAGCGCCATCAGCTGCGACGGGTCGCAATGTCGGGCGAAATCAGCGGATAGGCCCGCTTGACCATGACGATGACGGCAGCGGCGACGCCGGCCTTGATGAGGTCGCCGGGAATGAAGGTGGCCGAGCCCAGGAATGCGCGGTCAAGCGAAACTCCGGCGGCGGCAGTGATCCAGGGAACGCCAATCGCGTAGAGGACCACGACTCCGCCGGCGACGGCCGCCAGGAAGGCGGTGACGAAGCCGAGCCTCGTCCAGAACCGCTCGACGATGAAGCCCGTGACGGCGGCCGCGGCGATCCAGCCAAAGATGAAGCCGGCGGTCGGCCCCGCGAAGACGGCGAGACCACCCCGGCCGCCCGACAGCAGCGGCAGGCCGATCGCCACGAGGACGATGAAGAGGAGCATCGACAAGGCGCCCCGCCTTGCGCCCAGGATGCCGCCGGCAAGCATCGGCCCCATGGACTGCGCCGTGATCGGCACGCCGATCGCCGGGACCATCAGCGGCGGGAAGGCGCCGAGCACCGCCATCAGGGCGGCGAAGAGCGCGATGAAGACGATGTCTCTGGTGGCCAAGGAAACGGTCCTTCGAAGGCGTCGATCGTTGCATGGCGCTCGCCGACGGACGCGAAACCGCCGATGCGCATCGCGCCTTCCAGACCTCATCGCGCCGCTGCCGTCAACGTCTCCCTGGGGGAGGCTCGCTGCCTTGGCGCCCGGTCGGGCTCAGGCGGCGCTGATGTCGGTCAGGGCGAAGTCGTCGCCCTTGTAGAGCAGCGGGACGTCGAGATGGCGGGCACAGGCATAGGCGAGGCAGTCGCCGAAATTGAGGCTCGCGGGATGCCGGCCCTTGCCGTAGCGGGCATAGGCATCGACGGCGAGCACTGCGGCTTCGGGCGGGATGGCGACGATCTCGATCTGCATGTCGGCGAGGTAGTCGAAGATCGCCGCCTTCCCGGCCTCGATCTGCCAGTTCATGCGCCGGCAACAGGAGACGACCGCTTCCCAGAGTGCAGTCGGCGACACGATCAGGCGATCGGCCGACTTCATGCGTGCGAGGATTTCCTCGGCATCGTCCTCTTCGAGAAAGATGGCGCAGAGTGCCGAGGCATCGATGAACATCAATCATCCTCGTACAGGCTGTCGATCCAATCCTTCGTCACAGGCAGACCATCGCCGCCGGGCGGATATCGCTGCCGGACCGCTCGAGCGGTTTCCAAGGCGTGATCGACATAGGCACGCGTTTCGGCATCAAACGTCGGTGCTTTGGGAGGATCTGCCGCAGCCAGCGCCTCACGCAGCGCCTCGCGCACGGCCTCCGTCTTACTGGTCTGCTTGAGCCTCGCGAGACGTTCGGCGAGTTCGCCGACCTCGGGATCCTTGACGTAAAGCGGCATCGCGGCCTCCTTGAGGATATCCCAAATGTAATTCAAGGATATCCCGCTGTCCATAACAGGACGCCAAGCGTTTCCCGCCATCGCCGGCGGCAGCGCCAGTCATGACGTCCTGATCGGATCTACCGCGACAGCGTCCGCTTCACCGCATCGGCCCAGCCCGTCAGCTTCCGGCCGCGCGTCACCGCATCCATCTGCGGCTCGAAGCGCCGCTCCAGCCGCCAGCGTTCGGCAAAGCCGTCCATGCCCGGCCAGACGCCGGCCTTCTGGCCGGCCAGCCACGCGGCCCCGAGCGCGGTCGTCTCCAGCACCACCGGCCGGTCGACCGGTGCGTCGAGAAGGTCCGCCAGGCACTGCATCGTCCAGTCGGACGCCACCATGCCGCCGTCGACCCTCAGGATGGTGTCGCCGGCGCGCGACCAGTCCTTCTTCATCGCCGTCAGGAGATCGGCGGTCTGGTAGCAGACGGCTTCGAGCGCCGCCCGGGCGACCTCGTTCGGGCCGGTCTTGCGGGTGAGGCCGTAGATCGCGCCGCGCGCCTCGGCATCCCACCAGGGCGCGCCGAGGCCGGTGAAGGCCGGCACCATGAAGACGTCCTGGCTGTCGTCGGCGGACACAGCCATCGGGCCGGTGACGTCGGCCCGATCGATCAGCTTCAGCCCGTCGCGCAGCCACTGCACGGCCGCCCCGGCGACGAAGATCGAGCCTTCGAGGGCGAAGCAGGTCTTGCCGGCGAGCCGGTAGGCGATGGTCGTCAGGAGCCGGTTGTTCGAGGCGACCCGCTCGCCGCCCGTGTTGAGAACGGCGAAACAGCCGGTGCCATAAGTCGACTTCAGCATGCCCGGCGAAAAGCAGGCCTGGCCGAGGGTTGCCGCATGCTGGTCGCCGGCCATGCCAAGGATCGGGATCGCGGCGCCGAAGAGCGAGGCGTCGGTGATCCCGAAGTCGGCGTCGCAGTCCTTCACCTGCGGCAGCATCGCGCGCGGCACGCCCAAGAGCTTCAGTAGATCCTCGTCCCAGTCGTTCGCCTGGATGTCGAAGAGCAGTGTCCGGCTGGCATTGGTCGCGTCGGTCGCATGGACCTTGCCGCCCGTCAGCCGCCAGAGGAGAAAGCTGTCGACGGTGCCGAAGGCGAGCTTTCCCGCCTCGGCCTTTTCGCGTGCGCCCTCAACCTTATCGAGCAGCCAAGCGATCTTGGTGCCGGAGAAATAGGGATCGACGATCAGGCCGGTCTTCTCAGTGATCATCGGCTCGTCGCCGTTTTCGACCAGCTTCCGGCAGACGTCGGAAGTGCGCCGGTCCTGCCAGACGATGGCATTGTGGATCGGCTTGCCGCTTTCGCGGTCCCAGACCAGCACCGTCTCGCGCTGGTTGGTGATGCCGATGGCGGCGATGTCGGAGGCCGACAGCGAGGCGTCGGCGAGCGCGGCGCGGATTGTGTCCATGGTGGAGGACCAGATGTCCTCCGGATCGTGCTCGACCCAGCCGGAGCGGGGAAAATGCTGGGGAAATTCCTGCTGGCCGATGCCGTGGATGCGGAAGGTGTCGTCGAAGACGATCGCCCGCGTCGATGTCGTTCCCTGATCGATGGCGAGGATGTAGCCGGACATCAGAATTCCTCCGGGGGCATGGCGTCTCGGTCGATGTCGGAAGGCCGGGTCGCCCCGGCCCTCCGCTAGCGGTCTGCGTCGATCAGTTCGACGACTTCTCGGCCTCTCCGCCGGCGGGCATTGCCGCCTCGGAGTCCTGCCAGCTCTTCACCAGTTCGTCATAGGAGACGGTGATCGGCTTCTCCTTCTCGTTTTCCTTCTTGGGCTGAGGCGCGAGCGTGCCGTTCGCCTTGGCCTGCTCGACCCAGTATTCCATGTCGTGCTCTTCGTTGAGCTTCGGGCCGATGTCGCCCTGGATGCCTGCCCGCTCGAGGCGGTTCATCACCTGCTCCTGGTTGGCGCAGAGCGCGTCCATGGCTTCCTGCGGGGTCTTGGCGCCCGAAGCCGCATCGCCGATCGCTTGCCACCAGAGCTGGGCGAGCTTCGGATAGTCCGGCACGTTGGTGCCGGTCGGGGACCACTGCTTGCGGGCCGGCGAGCGGTAGAACTCGACGAGGCCGCCGAGCTTGGGCGCACGCTCGGTGAAGCTCTTGTCGCGGATCGTCGACTCGCGGGTGAAGGTCAGGCCCTCGTGGCTCTTCTTCACGTCGACGGTCTTCGAGCCGACGAACTGGGCGTAGAGCCAGGCGGCCTTGGCCCTGTCGACGGGGGTCGACTTCATCAGCGTCCAGGAGCCGACATCCTGATAGCCGAGCTTCATGCCGTCGACCCAGTAGACGCCGTGCGGCGACGGCGCCATGCGCCACTTCGGATTGCCTTCCTCGTCGACGACGGGCAGGCCCTCCTTCACCATGTCGGCCGTGAAGGCGGTGTACCAGAAGATCTGCTGGGCGATCTGGCCCTGCGCCGGCACCGGACCGCTCTCGGAGAAGGTCATGCCCTGGGCTTCCTGCGGGGCGTACGCCTTCAGCCAGTCGAGATATTTCTGGATCGAGTAGACCGCCGCAGGCCCGTTGGTGTCGCCGCCGCGGGCAACGCAGGAGCCGGTCGGCTGGCTCTGCTCGTTGACGCGGATGCCCCATTCGTCGACCGGCAGGCCGTTCGGGATGCCCTTGTCGCCATTGCCGGCCATCGACAGCCAGGCGTCAGTGAAGCGCCAGCCCAGCGACGGGTCCTTCTTGCCGTAGTCCATGTGGCCATAGACCTTCTGACCGTCGATCTCCCGGCCGGTGAAGAACTCGGCGATATCCTCATAGGCCGACCAGTTGACTGGAACGCCGAGGTCGTAGCCGTACTTCTCCTTGAAGTCGGCCTTGTTCTTCTCGTCGTTGAACCAGTCGTAGCGGAACCAGTAGAGGTTGGCGAACTGCTGATCCGGCAACTGGTAGAGCTTGCCGTCCGGGGCCGTGGTGAAGGACGTCCCGATATAGTCGGCGACGTCGAGCATCGGATTGGTGACGTCCTTGCCGTCGTTCTCCATGAAGTCGGTGAGGTTGCGGACCTGCTGGTAGCGCCAGTGGGTGCCGATCAGATCGCTATCGTTGACATAGGCGTCGTAGATGTTCTCTCCCGACTGCATCTGCGTCTGGAGCTTCTCGATGACGTCGCCCTCGCCGATCAGGTCGTGGGTGACCTTGATGCCGGTGATGGCGGTGAAGGCCGGGGCGAGGACCTTGGACTCGTATTCATGGGTGGTGATGGTTTCGGACACGACCTTGATGTCCATGCCCTGGAAGGGCTTGGCCGCGTCGATGAACCACTGCATCTCCTTTTCCTGCTCGGCGCGGGGTAGCGTCGAGAGATCCTTGATCTCGGTGTCCAGGAACTTCTTGGCGGCGTCCATGTCGGCGAAGGCCGGTCCGGAGGCGAGCGCGATGGCAATGGTCGCACTGGTCACCCAGAGACTGCGTTTCATAAGATATCCTCCCGTTGAGACAGCCGGTCGATCCATCCCGAGATCCGAGCCGACCGGCGGCGGCCCGAACCCATGTTCCCTTCCGCCTCAGACGATGCGGAAGACGAGAATGAAGAAGAGCGCAGAGACGCCGAGGGCGTACCAGAGCGACAGATCGGTGGCCCAGAGCCAGCCGAGGCAGATGAAGGCCGAGCCGAGCAGCGACACGAACAGTCGGTCGCCCCGCGTCGTCTCGAAGCGCAGGATGCCGACCCGCGGCGAACCGCCGGGCACGGCGTATTCCCACACGCCCATCAGCGCGATCAGCGAAAAGATGACGATGAAGAAGATCGCCGTCGGCCAGGTCCAGGCCATCCAGGATAGGTCGATCATGCGTCTACTCCCATTGCAGATTTATCCGTTTTGGCGTATAGTTTTCGCGAGTTCAGACGGATAAGCGTATGGATGTTCGCTTTACCAAGGCGGCGCGGAAAGGCCTCAAGTCGATGCCGGCGGCGGACCAGAGGGCGATGGTCGAGAAGCTTGTGCGTTACGCCGAAACCGGATTGGGCGACGTCATCAAGCTCGGCCAACCCGGTTACCGACTCCGGCACGGCGACTGGCGTGCAGTCTTCGAGTTGGTCGACGGAATCTATGTCATACGCATCGCCCATCCGCGTGACGTCTATCGGTGAGGACCAAGGATGAATGAAGCGGTGAACCTGAAGGGCGAGAAGCTGATCGTTCTGACAGAAGCGGAATATCAGACGATCGTCGAGGATGCCGGCGACGCGGCACTCGCTGAACAAGCGATCATCGAGAACGAGGGCGCGCCGTCCATGCCCTCCGAACTGGTGCTCGCGTCGCTCAACGGCGAGCTTCACCCGCTCGCCGCCTGGCGCAAGTCGGTCGGCCTGACCCAGGCCGAACTCGCGGCGAAAGCCGGTGTTCGTGCGGCCAGCGTCTCCGACATCGAAAGCCGCAAGATCGACCCGCGTCTTTCGACGCTTCGCGCGCTGGCCAAGGCTCTGAAGCTTGGGATCGAGGACATCGTGGACTGAGGTTGGAGATTGCACTGAGATTGCGACACGCCGTGCCGCCATTCCCTCACCCTTCGACCCTTCGACACGCTCAGGATGAGGTCGCTTAGCTCGCACCTCAGGATGAGGGAATGGGGGAAACGCCGCGGCGTTTGAAAATCCGAGAAGGTGGGGTCCGTTTTGCTGCTCCGCTGGTCGGGACGAGCCCGGGCACAAAGGCGCGACGTATCCCCGCCCCTTCATCCTGAGGTGCGAGCGAAGCGAGCCGCGAAGGGCGAGGGGGCGTCGCGCAAGGTTTGAAGCAACACTCCCCATCACACCCGCCCCAACGCAAAGCCCTTGGCGATGTAGTTGCGCACGAACCAGATCACGATCGCCCCCGGGATGATCGTCAGCGCCCCAGCCGCGGCAAGCACCCCCCAGTCCATGCCGGACGCCGACACGGTACGCGTCATGATCGCCGAGATCGGCTTGGCGTCGGTCACGGTCAGGGTGCGGGCGATCAGGAGCTCGACCCAGGAGAACATGAAGCAGAAGAAGGCGGCGACGCCGATGCCGGACGCGATCAGCGGGGTAAAGATCTTGAAGAAGAACTTGGGAAACGAATAGCCGTCGATATAGGCGGTCTCGTCGATCTCCTTCGGGACCCCCGACATGAAGCCTTCGAGAATCCAGACCGCCAGCGGCACGTTGAACAGGCAGTGGGCGAGCGCCACGGCGATGTGGGTGTCGATCAGCCCGAAGGCCGAATAGAGCTGGAAGAAGGGCAGCGCGAAGACGGCCGGCGGCGCCATGCGGTTGGTCAGAAGCCAGAAGAACAGGTGCTTGTCGCCGAGGAACCGGTAGCGCGAGAAGGCATAGGCCGCCGGCAGCGCCACGGCCACCGAGATCACCATGTTCATGACGACATAGATGATCGAGTTGACGTAACCCATGTACCAGGACGGATCGGTGAAGATCACCCGGTAATTGTGCAGCGTCGGGTTCTCCGGCCAGAGCGTCAGGGTTCCCAGGATCTCCTGATTGGTCTTGAAGCTCATGTTGACGAGCCAGTAGATCGGCAGGAGCAGGAAGACGATGTAGACGATCGGGATCAGCGCCTTCCAGCGGAAGTGCCCGGTCCTTATTCGCGAGCGGGCGGCGATGGCGCTTTCGGAATGGGCGGCGCCCGGCAGGCTTGGATGGGCCGTGGTCGCGTGGTCGCTCATTCTCCGCCTCCCGTCATCGGCTTGTCGTTCCCCGCGTTCGTCATCACCGTGTAGAAGATCCATGACAGGAGCAGAATGATCAGGAAGTAGATCAGGCTCATCGCGGCCGCCTCGCCGATGTTGAACTGGCCGATGGCGAGTTTCACGAGGTCGATCGACAGGAAGGTCGTGGAATTGCCCGGACCGCCGCCGGTGACGACGAAGGGCTCGGTGTAGATCATGAAACTGTCCATGAAGCGCAAGAGGACGGCGATCAGCAGCACCCGGCCCATCTTCGGCAGCTGGATGTAGCGGAAGACGGCCCAGCGCGAAGCGCCGTCGATCTTGGCGGCCTGGTAATAGGCGTCGGGGATCGAGACGAGGCCGGCATAGCACAGGAGCACGACGAGGCTCGTCCAGTGCCAGACGTCCATGACGACCACCGTCACCCAGGCGTCGAAGGTGTTGCGGACGTAGTTGTAGTCGATGCCCAACGCATCGACCGTATAGCCGAGAAGGCCGATGTCGGTGCGCGCGAAAACCTGCCAGATCGTGCCGACGACGTTCCAGGGAATGAGCAGCGGCAGCGCCATCAGGACGAGGCAGACGGGCACCCAGATGCCCTTCTTGGGCATTGCCAGCGCGACGAGAATGCCCAGCGGCACCTCGATGGCGAGGATGATCGCCGAGAACAGGAGGTTGCGGATCAGCGCGTCGTGGAAGCGCTCGGAGGTCAGCACCTCGCGGAACCAGTCGGCGCCGTACCAGAAGAACTGGTTGTTGCCGAAACTGTCCTGGACCGAATAGTTCACCACCGTCATCAGGGGGATCACCGCCGAGAAGGCGACGAGCACCAGCACCGGCAGGACGAAGAACCAGGCCTTGTTGTTCCAGGTCTTTTCCATGGATCGCTTCCTCAGCTCCGCTCGACCAGCCAGGAATCGGCGTAAAGGTTGAGCGCGTCCGGCGCGAAGGCCGCGTCCGCCTCGGCGGGGATCGACGCATCCTCGCTCATGATCGCGCTCAAGGGATTGTCGCCCAGCCGGGCGCGAACGATGCGTTCCGAGCCGATGTCCTCGACCTTCTCGATCGCGATCGGGATGCCCTGGCCGCGCGGCACGAGCGTCACGAATTCCGGCCGGATGCCGAGTTCGGTGGTCTGGCCGGGCCGGCGGCCGGCGACGCCTGCGGGAAGCGGGACGCGCGCGCCCGAGACGATCGCGGCGCCGTCATCCAGGCTGCAGGGCAGGACGTTCATGCCCGGCGAGCCGATGAAATAGCCGACGAAGGTGTGCTTCGGCCGCTCGAACAGCTCCTCCGGCGTGCCGATCTGGACCACCTCGCCGGCATACATGACCACCACCTTGTCGGCGAAGGTCAGCGCCTCGGTCTGGTCGTGGGTGACGTAGACCATGGTCATCTGGAACTCGCGGTGGAGCTTCTTCAGCTCCGAGCGCAGCTGCCACTTCATATGCGGGTCGATGACGGTCAGCGGCTCGTCGAACAGGATCGCCGCGACGTCGGAGCGCACCAGGCCGCGCCCGAGCGAGATCTTCTGCTTCTCGTCCGCGGTCAGCCCGCGCGCCTTGCGGTCTGCCTTCGCCTCGAGCCCGATGCGGCCGAGCATGTCGGCGACGCGGGTCTCTATCTCGGCCTTCGGCACCTTGCGGTTCTTGAGCGGGAAGGCGAGGTTCTCGCGCACCGTCATGGTGTCGTAGATCACCGGAAACTGAAAGACCTGCGCGATGTTGCGGGCTTCCGGCGACATCATGGTCACGTCGCGGTCGTCGAAGCGGACATGGCCTTCGGACGGCGTCAGCAGCCCCGAGATGATGTTGAGGAGCGTGGTCTTCCCACAGCCGGACGGGCCGAGCAACGCATAGGCGCCGCCGTCCTCGAATGCGGTGTCGACCTCACGCAGCGCATAATTGTTCGCCTTCGCGAGCTCCGGCGAATAGGCGTGGCGGATATGGTCGAGACGGATGCGGGCCATTCCGGATCTCCTCAGGCGGCGCGCGCGGCGGGAGCGCCGGCGGCAGATCCGCTCTCGTCGAAGACGAGGACGTGGTGCGGATCGAAGGCGAGGCGCACGCGGTCGCCGGCCTCGACGCGGCGCACGCCATGGACGAGCGCGACGATCCGTTCCTTGCCGAAATCGGCGTGGATGAAGGTCTCCGAGCCCGTCACTTCGGTCAGGGAGACGATCGCCTCGAAACTCGCGGACGCCTCGGCGCCGCCGCGCTCCGCCCCGTGGCCGAGCGTCAGCCGGTGCGGCCGGATGCCGACGCGATAGCGCCCGTCGGGAAGACCGCCGAGTTCGGGCGTGGCCGCAAAGGTGAGCGCCTGCGGCCCGGAGAATCGGTTGCCGGCCTTCTCGACGGCGATGACGTTGAGCGGCGGGTCGGAAAAGGTTCGCGCCGTCATGAGATCGAGCGGCCGGCGATAGACCTCGGTCGTGTCGCCGAACTGCGTCACCCGGCCCCTCGACAGGGTCGCCGTGCGTCCGCCGAGAAGCAGCGCCTCTTGCGGCTCCGTCGTCGCATAGACGAAGATCGCGCCGGTCTCGGCGAAGACCTTCGGAAGCTCCTCGCGCAATTCCTCGCGCAGCTTGTAGTCGAGATTGGCGAGCGGCTCGTCGAGAAGCACGAGATCGGCGTTCTTGACGAGGGCCCTGGCCAGAGCCGTGCGCTGCTGCTGGCCGCCCGAAAGGTTCAGCGGCGTGCGGTCGAGATAGGGCGCCATCTTGAGGAGGTCGGCTGCCTTCCTCACCGCCGCGTCGATCTCGTCCCGCGGCTTACCGGCGATCCGCAGCGGCGAGGCGATGTTCTCGTAGACCGTCAGCGTCGGGTAGTTGATGAACTGCTGGTAGACCATGGCGACGTTGCGCCGGCGCACGGGCACGCCGGTGACATCCTTGCCGTCCATGAACACCGCGCCCGAACTCGGCGCGTCGAGGCCGGCCATGAGCCGCATCAGGCTCGTCTTGCCGGACAGGGTCGGCCCGAGCAGGACGTTGAGGGTCGACCGCTCGAGCCGAAGCGAGACGTCGATGATGTGCTTCTCCGCACCGACAGTGCGGCTAACGTTTCGCAGTTCCAGCATCGTCCTCCCAAACGGTGCCTATTCGGCGGCCGTCCTCCGTTCCGCTGCGACATCGACCAGATGTGCTTCGAGCCGCGCCGTCTCCTCCCGGGAAAAGCGCAGGCCGAGCTTGGTTCGACGCCACAAGATGTCGTTGGCCGTGATGGCCCATTCCTGTTCGACCAGCCAGGCCACTTCGGCCTCGCTCAGACCATGCCCCAGATCTTCGCCCAGCGTTCCCTTCGCCGCAATCTTGCGGACGTCGGTGCCGTAGGCTCGCACGAGGCGGCGCACGGTCCGCACGCCGAGCGCCGGCAGGCGCGTGCGCAGCTCGGCTTCGAGATCGGCCACCGCATCGACGGGAAAGTCGCCGCCCGGAAGCGGTGCCTTGCCGGTCCATTTCTCGCCTTTTTCCCCGATCGCCTCGCCGATGCGCTCCAGCACCTCTTCGGACAGGACGCGATAGGTAGTGATCTTGCCGCCGAAGCAGTTGAGGATGGAGGCCTCGCCCTTGCCGCCCTCGACCTTGAGGACGTAGTCGCGGGTCGCCTCCTGGGCCTTGGAGGCGCCGTCGTCATAGAGCGGGCGCACGCCCGAATAGGTCCAGACGATGTCGTCGCGCAGGACAGGCTGGGCGAAATACTCGCTGGCCGCCGAGAGGAGGTAGTCGATTTCGGATTCGGTGATGGCGGCGCTGCCGGGATCGCCGGAATAATCCTGGTCGGTCGTGCCGACGAGGGTGAAATCGTCCTCGTAGGGAATGGCGAAGATGATCCGTCCGTCCGCGTTCTGGAAGATGTAAGCGCGATCGTGGTCGTAGAGCTTCTTCATGACGACGTGCGAGCCCTGGACGAGGCGGATGTGCCGCGCCTCGTTGCGCCCGAGCGCGTTCTGGATGATCGTGTCGACCCAGGGACCGCCGGTGTTGACCAGGAATTTCGCGCTGGCCTCGACGGTTCTGCCGTCTTCCCGGCAGAGCGTCAGATGCCACAGGCCGCCGGCGCGCCGCGCCTCCGTCAGCCGGGTCCGAACCATGATGTCGGCGCCGCGCGCCTTCGCATCGCGTGCATTGAGCACGACCAGGCGAGCGTCGTCGACGCGGGCGTCCGAATATTCGAAGCCGGTCCTGAACTCGGGCTTCAGCGGGGCGCCGAGCGGCCCCTTGAGATCGACCGAATTCGTCGCCTTCAACTTCTTTCGGCCGCCGATATGGTCGTAGAGGAACAGGCCGGTGCGAAGCAGCCAGGCGGGGCGGAGGCCCTTGTGGTGCGGCAGCACGAAACGTAGCGGCCGGATGATGTGCGGCGCGATCGACCACAGCACCTCGCGCTCCATCAGCGCATGGCGCACGAGGCGGAACTCGTAATGTTCGAGATAGCGCAGGCCGCCATGGATCAGCTTGGTCGACCAGGACGAGGTCCCGGAAGCGAGGTCGTTCATCTCGGCAAGGCCGACGCGGTAGCCTCTGCCGGCCGCGTCGCGCGCTACGCCGCAGCCGTTGATTCCCCCGCCGATGATGAAGACGTCGTAGTCTTGCATGGCCACCTCTTTTCGCATCGCAGCATTAGGGTTGCGATTGCGAATATAAGAAAGCTTACAGCGAAACCAAATCGAAGGTCAAACGAAAATATTACTGTTGCGTCACTCTTCGGTGGCGCTCGCCTCCGCAGATTGCCCCGTCTCGATCAGCCGCATCTCCGTCTCCCGGCAGATGCGGTGGATCGCTGGCGGCGCGGCATCCGTGACGAAGGTGTGGACCTGCGTCAGATGGCCGATCCTGACCGGCGCGCTGCGTTCGAACTTGGAGGAATCGGCGGCCAGGATCACGTGCCGTGCATTGCCGATGATCGCCTGCGCGACCCGCACCTCCCGGTAGTCGAAGTCGAGCAGCGAGCCGTCGCCGTCGATCGCCGAGACGCCGATCACCGCAAAGTCCACCTTGAACTGGCGGATGAAGTCGACAGCCGCCTCGCCGACGATGCCGCCGTCGGAGCGGCGCACGACGCCTCCGGCGATCACCACCTCCATCTCCGGATAGGGGCGCATGGCGGTGGCGACGTTGATGTTGTTGGTGATCACCATCAGCCCGGCGTGGCGCAGGAGGGCGTGCGCCACCGCTTCCGTCGTCGTCCCGATGTTGATGAACAATGAGGCGCGGTCGGGGATCAGGTCGGCGACCGCCCGGCCGATGGCCGCCTTCTCGTCGGCCGCGATCACCCGCCGCGCGTCGTAGCCGACATTTTCGACGCCAGAGGACAGCACCGCGCCGCCATGGACACGGGTCAGAAGCCGCTGGTCGCAGAGATCGTTGAGATCCTTGCGGATGGTCTGGACCGACACCTCGTAGCGCGCGGCGAGGTCGTCGACGGCGACCCGGCCGGACCGCTTGGCGGCTTCGAGGATCTGCAATTGGCGGTCGGACAGCATGGCGCGTTTCTCCCTCGGCGGAGCGCGATCATGCGGAAAGCGAAAGCAAAACGCAACGAACGAAAGTCGAGCGCGGTCGCGATCCTCGATCCGATCGGTTTACCGCCCGATGCAGCCTGCCGTCACTCGGCCGGGCAGCCTCGGTCTGCGGCGAGCCGGCCGATGGCGATCAACTCCGGCCGATATTCGAAATGCATCGTGTCGTAGTGATACCACTTGCCGCCCCAGATGAAGCCATGGCTCTCGAAGACGTCGACGATCTCCTTCGGCATGCGGTTCTTGTAGCTCGGCACATTGCCCGGCTTGCCGCCGCTCCACCGCCAATAGTCGGCGAGCTTGGCATTGAGGTCGATCGCCGCGCCGAAGCTGTGGGCGCTCAGCCGCCTGGTTCCGGCGACGACGCGCCAGTTGAGCGTGCCGGCCGAGGGAACGAGATGCTTCATCAGCTCGGGTCCGGCGCCGGAGAGATCCCTGGCGACGGCGGCGAGCGCCTTGTCGGCGCCGGCGACCGTGGTGAAGGCGAGGGGCTTGCCGAACCAGTCCACTTTCGCAAGATGGGTGCGGACCGCCTTCTCCGAACTCCCATAGGCGGATTTGAAGAAGGCGTCGTTGCGGATCCGGCCGGGGTCCTCGTTGCGGGCGGGCTTGGCGCCGGTATCGCAGGAGCCGACCGGATAGATCTGCGACAGCATGTCCTCGATGTCGGCATTTTCGAGCTTGCCCTCGTGATCCTTGGTCTTGCCGTCGTCGATCGGAATACGCGTCCCGTCGCTCATCACGATCGCATCGATCTCGATCGCCTTGACCCGATCCGGAAATGCGGAAGCGAGCGCCTGCAGCCGATCGAAGAGCGGCACGGCCGCCGCCTTCGCTGTGCCGGACGGGAGCGTGACGCCGAAAGCGGCGAGGGCCGCGAATGCCGCCACAAGCCGCAGCACGGCAGCCTTCCGGGGCCCGCTTCGCGCCGATTGCCGCCCGCGGCCGGCGCCCCGGCTTTCGTCATTGGACTTCCACATGGCGGTCTTCCTCGCGGGCAGGGGCGAATGACGTCGGCTGCGGGCGACCGTCATCGGCAGCCGTTCTGGCGCTCCATCTGCAGGATGCGGTCGATTTCCTGCTTGTCGGCGCCCGAGGGCGTGCCGCCGCTGCAGCTGCCGCCGAAATAGCGCTGGCCCTTGGCGGTCTGGAAGCAGTAGCCGGCGAGGTGGTAGATCAGATTGCGCTTGTACCAGAGCTGGCCGCATGTGGTGCGGGCAAGGTCCGGCGGGATCGGATAGCCCCGGAACGTCGCGGTGTTGTACTGCCCGGGGTCCGAATAGCCCGGAGACTGGAGTCGCGGCTGGGCCGGTTGCTGATAGTCATAGCCCGGCGCTTGCTGCAGGCTCGCCGGAGGTTGCGACGGCGCCTGGAACTGCGGCTGCACCGGGATCTGAGCGGGTGTCTCGGCCTTCGCCTCCTCGATTTCCGCCGCCTGCCGTTTCATCGAGAGAAAGGCCGAGGCCGTGTCGGCCTGCGGACAGGCGCGGTTTTCCAGGAGGAATTTTTCGTAGGCATCGGTCGTGTCGAGGCGCCGCGTGTCGCGATACGCTGTCTCGCATCGTTCCTTCGAGGCGGCCTGGTCGCGCAGCGCCATCACCACGTCGCGGCCGGGGCAGTCGATATTCTCGTCGAGATAGGTGGAGTAGGCGCTCACCGTGCCTTCGGCCCTGGCCCTGGCGAAGTTGCGTTCGCAGCGTTCCCGGTCGGCCCGTTCCGCCTGCTGCGCCTTGAGGACGGTGACCAGCTGGTCGGCTTCGGCGGCCTGCGGGCATTGCGGAAAGAAGTCGCGAAAGGCCTGCAGGCGATTGACGTCGTTGTCCTGCCTGGCCTTGGCGAAGGCCGCGATGCAGGCCGGATCCTCTTTCCGGGTCGGGATCTGCACTGTGAAGGACTGGACGCAGTTGAGGCCGGCGCCCTTGTCCCCCGCGCCGCGCGCCCAGAGCCGGATCTCCGCGTCGACGTTGTTGCCATTGTCGCGGAAGGGCCGCACGAGCACGGTGATGTCGGCGTTCGAGGCCGAGTCGATGAGCGCGCCGATCTCGCGCGAATCGGATTCCCTGATGCCGCTGAAGCTCGAGGCGATCGACTGGAAATTGTCGGCTTTGGTGGTGCGCGAATTGGTGCGCGTCGCGATCAGTTCACTGAGGTCGCTCAGGATCGCGGTGCGCGTCTGGTCGTCGAGCAGCGTGTCGTCGGCGGAGACGCCGAGGATGTGGATGTGTTGCGGTCCGCCATTGGGCACGCATTGCCGGTTGATCTGCAGTCCCTGGAGGTTGATCAGCACCTCCAGCTCCCAGCGCTCGAACTGCTCGGCCCGCGCCGCCGGAATCGCGGTGATCTCGGCCATGGCGAACAAAACGGCCAGCATCGCGTAGAGGCAAGGCCGGACGTTGCGGAAAGGGCGCGGGATCATCACTCTCACATCTCGTCGCTCGAAGGCATCGCTTCGGCCGCCGATAAAACAGCAAGCGCTACTGCTTGTCGATGCCGTTTCGGAAGGCGGGCGGTTCGACGCATGGGAAGCTGGCCCTCCCGTCGTGCGCCTTGCGGGCGGGCCCCGGCAGCATCCGGCGGCGTCAGGGAGGCGGCTGCGGCGGGAGGTGTAAGAGGCGGATCAGGGGCCGGATGACGACGCGCCGGACGGGTTGTGCGGGGGGGCGGGCGGAGCCCGCGTGCCGCCGGACGGGCGACAAGCGGCTCCTGGCCATCCCGGCTGGCGCGGGGTCGGCGCAACGAAACAGGGCCGCCCGGTGGGGCGGCCCTGCAGAAGGCGAATCAATCGGTGGCCGGCTTTGCCTCAGGCCGCCGTGTCCTTCAGATGGGCGCGCAGCATCCAGGCGAACTTGTCGTGCTTCTCGACGCGGGCCGTCGCCATGTCGTTGGTGGCGAAGTCGCCATGCTGGTCGGCGACTTCGGCGAGCGCCGACAGCGTCGAGGACAGGGTTTCCTGATCGCCCAGCATCACCTCGATCATGGTGCGGGCATTGGTCTTGCCGTCATGTTCGGCAACGGCGCTACGCTCGAGGAAGGCAGCGAGGCGGCCGTCGACATGGACGTCGAACGCCTTGATGCGCTCGGCGAGGAAGTCCTGGCCCTCGAAGTGATCCTCATAAATCTCCTGGAACAGCTCGTGCAGCGGCCCGAAGGACATGCCGGTCACGTTCCAGTGGAAGTTCTGCGCCTTCATCGTGGTGACCGTGGTCTCGGCGAGCGCCTGGGTCAGCCCATTGACGATCTCTTCCTTGGCGGTCGGTTCGATCTTGGCGGCTACCAGTCCCATGCGGTGTCCTTTCCTGCTGCGGGGCCTCTTTAGAATGGTTCTAACTAATCCAATCCGTCCGCGCGATCAACCACCCGTGATGCAAATGGGGACTCCTGAAGCGTGCGCGCGAGCGAGGCCGACAGAAACCGCAGCCAGCGCCGCGCTTTCGGCTCGACCCGCCAGGCGATCAGCGCCCCGGCGGCACGTTCTTCGCCGGCTCGCCAGGCCGCGACGAGCCGCATGAGCCAGATCTCGTCGTCCGAGAGGTCGCGGGCGCCGGGCCGGTAGAAGCTCATGCCCCGCGACGCCGTGTCGGAGAGGGCGCGAAAAAAAGCGATCCCGAACCGTTCGAGGGAGACGTTCGCCTCGCTGGCGAGAAGGAGACAGGCGCGTTCGACGTCCGGCCGCGGAGCGAGCCGGCTTTTCAGCGCCAGCCAGCGCAGCCGGTTTAATTCGTCGCGTTCCGCCTCGACCAGGGTCGGTACTGTCGCGGCGGCAGTCGGACACCGCCCCGCAGGAAAAGGCAGGACGCTATGAGCGGAGGGCGTGACGGCGAGGGATGTGGCGGCGTTGAGCATCAGGTCTCTGCAAAAGAGCAATCTGGAAGAGTTCTAAACTTGACACCGATTGTCACCATTATCTAGCAGAGCTCGAACCGGAAGGAAACTCCCGCCGCTGAATTGTGAGGAGTTCATGGAGGAAAGCGCATGGCCAAGCGTTGGGCCGATGCCCCGTCGCCCTGCATCGACATCTGCAAATATGGAAAGGGCGGCCGCTGCGTCGGCTGTTCGATGACCAAGGCCGACAAGAAGAGCTTCAAGCGGCTGGAGACGAAGCCGGAGAAAAAGGCGTTTTTTCGGGAGCTGATCGGGCGGCTGGACGAGAGCGGCCGGCTCGGCCGCTGGGCGCATGTCTATCGGCGCAAATGCACGAAGAAGGATGTGCCGTGCCCGCTGGACCGGCTGGAGGTGCCGGCCGAGGCATGATCGGGGCATCGGGAGTCAGGCGGCATCGCTCGCGAAAAGACGGTCGAGGCCTGGGGCCTCGCCCGTCGATCGGTGAAGAGTGTGGCCGGGCGGGATCAGCCGACCGGGATCAGAACTCTTCCCAGCTCTGATCCGAAGGCTGCTGCTTCAGCGCCGTGTTGCCGACGACAGCCGGCTGGCGCCGGGGCGCCCGCCTCGAAGCGGCAGGGGGAGCCGAAACGTCTTTCCGACGTCCGCCGTCGCCATTGCCGAGCTTGAAGCGGTCGACGAGCCTGCCGAGTTCGCTCGCCTCCTCGGCCAGGCGCGTCGAGGCGGCGGTGGTTTCCTCGACCATGGCGGCGTTCTGCTGGGTGACCTGGTCCATCTGCGAGGCGGCGATGTTGACCTCGCCGAGACCGGTCGCCTGCTCCTGGGCCGAGGACGAGATCTCCTCGACGATGGCATTGATCTCGCTGACCTGCTCGGCGATCTGGCGCAGCGATTCCCCGGCCTTGGCGACGAGGTCGACGCCCTGATCGACTTGGCTCGTCGAGGCGGAGATCAGCTCCTTGATCTGCTTGGCCGCCTCGGCCGAGCGCTGGGCGAGCCCGCGCACCTCCTGGGCGACCACGGCGAAGCCCTTGCCGGCCTCGCCGGCGCGGGCGGCTTCCACGCCGGCGTTGAGGGCGAGGAGGTTGGTCTGGAAGGCGATCTCGTCGATCACCCCGATGATCTGCGAGATCTGGCGCGAGGAGGCCTCGATCCCGCTCATGGCCTCGACCGCGCTGCCGACGACCGCGCCGGATTCCTCGGCCTTGGCCTTGGCTTTCGCAACGGCGTCGCGGGCATGGCCGGCACCTTCGGCGGTCCTGCGGACGGTGGCGGTGATCTCGTTGAGAGCCGCGACCGTCTCTTCCAGGCTCGCAGCCTGTTGCTCGGTGCGGCGGGCGAGGTCGTCCGCGGCCTGGTTGATCTCCGCGGTCCCGCCGCGGATCGAACCGGTCGTGCCGCTGATCGTGGTCATCGTGCTGGCGAGTTCGCTCATCGCCGCGTTGAAGTCGACCTTCAGCTTGTCGTAGCCGGCCGGAAACTCGGCTTCGATCCGGTAGCCGAGATCGCCGCCAGCAAGCTTCGACAGTCCGGCACCAATCGCGTCGACCACCATTTCCTGTTCGCGCGCGCTCGCCTGCTGGCGCTCACCATTGCGTTGGCGCTCGGTATCGGAGAGCTTGCGCTGCTCCTCCACTTCCGCCTCGGCGCTATCCTTGGCGATCGCCGCTTCCTTGAAGGCCAGGACGGCATTGGCCATGCGCCCGATCTCGTCGCTGCGCCCGGCATGGGGAACGGCAACCGCCTTGTCGCCGTCGGCAAGGGCGGTCATCACGGAGGTGATCGCCTGGATCGGCCCGGTGATGCTGCGCCTCAGGAAGAGCGAGACGATGCCGACCACGGCGGCCGCGACGGCAAGGCCGATCAGCACGCCGATCAGCATCTTCTGCCGGACCAGCGCGCTCTGGGTCGACCGATCCCACGCCGTGGCGAGGCTTCCGATCGGTGCGTCCGCCGGCCCGATCGGCGCGACGATGATCAGATGGTTGCCGACCTCGCCCGTATAGATCGACCCCTTGGCAAGGGTTGAAGCCGCGGCCGCGACGGCCGGCTTCAGGTCGGCGGCATTGGCAAGTGCCGGATCGGTGAATTGCGTGAGCACCTCCCCCTTCTTGTCGAGGACCAGGACGTCGGAGAGCGTGTTGCCGGGCGTCACTGCGAACTGTGCGTAGACCTTCTCCACGATGTCGGCCTTGCCCCATTTGACTCCACCGGCCATCTGATCGGACATGAGGTCGACGATCGTAGCGGTGCTCTGCTGGAGCTGGCGATCCATGTTGGCGCTGAATGTCTGCAACTGGATTGCCACGAGCACGGCCATACCCAGGAGAACCGGCACGGCCGTGACGAGTGCCGCCTTGATCCCGATGGAACCAAAGCGGCCGGAGGAGTTCTTTGACTGAGCCATGGCCGGTTCTCTCCAGGGATTACGCTTAGAGGCCGAGGGCTTCGAGATTGACGCCCGCGGTCACGGCACCGATCGGCTTGCCGGTCTCGGGGTCGTTGATCGTGAAGCTCGCCTGCGACTGCAGTTCCTGAGTGGATTCGTCCTGCTCGACCTCGTCGACGAAGACGGCATCCGGCCCGGCGCCGAACGACTTCTGCCACTTGGCTTCGTCGCCCTGCCAATAGTCCGAGGTCGGGTCGCTCTGGCCGACATTGAGGCCCTTGGCGTCCATGACGAAAAGCTCGGTGATGGCGCCCTGCTGGTCCGCCTTGACCTTTTTCAAATAGGCCGACAGGTCGGAATTGAGCTTTTCGTCGACCAGCTTGCCGCCACCCGAACCGATCTCGGCGCGCCATTCCTTGTCGAGCGAGTCGATCTCGGCCTGGGAGAGACCGCTCGTCTTCTCGTTCTGGGCCTTGATCGCCGCGACGACGACGGGATCCTGCAGCGCGGCCTTGAGGTTGCCGGAGACGAATTCCGTGACGGCGGGGACATGGTCTTCCGCGGCGGTGGCCGGCAATGCGACTGCCGACGCGATGACTGCGGCGGCCACGGCGGCGATCAGGTGCGACTTCATCATCTTCCTTCCCTTTGGGCCCAGCTGCTTGGAATTTGCGACAAGCGCCGGCGTTCAGGCGTTTCCTCGGCTCTTTTGCGCCGCGCCCCGTTTCGGATCATGGACTGCCGCAGCCGCCACGCGTCAGCTGGCAGTACGACATCACCGAAACAGAGTTCTGGCCCGGCGAAAGTCATGCTAGGTGCGAGGTGTGAAGAAAAAATTGTCCTCTACGGAATCTTGCTATAAAATTGGTAAGGTTTGCATATTTTCCGCGCCGCCTTGGATTTAGTTGTGAATAACATTTGGAATCTATCTTTGCTTGATCGCGGCTGAACTTGATTGGTCGGAGGATTTTCCGACGGATGATTTCCAAAAGCGCGGTCTGCTGTCGCCAGCCACGGCGAGATCCAGTGAGGATGCACGGCAGATCGCGGGCGTGCCGGATTGCCGGGGCGGAACCGGCGATGCGCCTCCCCTGCCGATCGCGTGGAGGGCAGGAAAATATGTCGCGCCGCGCCGAGGATTTGGAATTGCCAACGCTGCAGAGCCGGTCGAGGGGTTCTATCTTCCGGCCGAACCATCATATAGGCGACGCGCCTGCGGGTGACCGCAGACGCTCGCATCTCCCCATAGGACGGCCATCGGTCCGCTCCGACATTACCCGTCTCACGGTCGAAAAGACTCGTGGCCAATGTCGGTGTCGCACGGATCCACGGGACCGGTATTCCACCGCGGAGGGGCGTGCGAAGGCGCCGCGACGCTCCGGTGCCGGCGTCCTTCGGGAACGAGACGTATTTGGAAAGGAAGGCCTGATGAGCTCTGTCGCAGCGGAAACGGATGAGAAGGCGGGGACCGCGTTCCCCATCCCGGCCGGTGTCTTCGCCGAGACGGTGACGTCGGTGAACCACTATACGGATCGGCTGTTCGCCTTCCGCATGACCCGGCCGCAGAGCTTTCGCTTCCGCTCCGGGGAATTCGTGATGATCGGCCTGCCCAATGCCGAAAAGCCGGTCTACCGCGCCTATTCGATTGCCAGCCCGTCCTGGGACGAGGAGCTGGAGTTCTTCTCGATCAAGGTGCCGGGCGGCCCGCTCACCGAGTATCTCCAGAAGATCAAGCCGGGCGACACCGTCTTGATGCGCAAGAAGCCGACGGGAACGCTAGTCCTCGACGCGCTGAAGCCGGGCAAGCGGCTGTTCCTGTTCTCGACTGGCACCGGCATCGCGCCCTTCGCCTCGGTCATCCGCGATCCGGAGACCTATGAGAAGTTCGACCAGGTCGTGCTCACCCAGACCTGTCGGCTGCAGGCCGAGCTGGAATATGGCCGGCAACTCGTCGACAACACGAAGTCGGACGAGCTGATGAGCGAATTCGTCGGCGACAAGCTGTTGTTCCACGCCAGCGCCACCAGAGAAGGCGAGACCCGCGGCCACCGCGTGACGACGCTCATCGATAACGGGAAGCTGTTCGAGGATCTCGGCATCGCGCCGCTCGATCCTGAGACCGACCGGGCGATGATCTGCGGCTCGATGGCGATGCTGCGCGAGATCGAGGGGCTGCTCCAGGCGCGAGGCTTCGAGGAAGGCGCCAACAACAAGCCGGGCACCTATGTGGTCGAGCGCGCCTTCGTGGACTGAGGGCGGAGAAATTGGATTCTTGAACGAGCCAAGCTGGCTGGATAAGTTGGATATCCAGCAGCTACACGAAGTGGATCGGCTGATGACGAAGATTGGAGAGTCTTGGAACCCCCGAAGTTCGGCGGCCGACAAGTTCGTCACGGTCGACAAGCGAAATCACTCGGGCAGCGTCTCAAGGCGAGATGGGAAAACCGGGCAGTTTGTTGAACGAGAAGTTTTAGGGCCCGACGGGCGCGTGCGAACCCGTATTTCACGGGAGGTCATGCGGGAAGCTCTAGTCAGTTCCTCGCCGGAAAAGAAGCGCTGAAGTGCCTGACGGCAACCACTCGACTGCTTTTGAGCAGCTAATCGAAGTCGACAATATCGACGACGATGTGGTGGGTCACCTTGCTTACGCGTATTATAAGAGAGACAAGCGGGAGCTTGCGCTGAAAGGCGATCTCGACGAACAGGCATTGTCTCGCCACCACCTGACGTTAACTCCGCGGCTGATCCAGCAATACCGAGATAGCGCACTCCTTCGGCTTGAGAGCTATGCAGGAGCTGTGCTTGACCGATCTCGCCCGCAGATACAGGAAGAAACGCGGGTCGATGCTATCTACAGTGTCGAGGAGCGTCTGAGTCAACGGATCCGGTCCGCCACTGCATGGTGGCAGTCTATCGTCTGGAACGTTGTCGCTTGGCTCATTACGCTCGCTGTCACTTTCTTGGTGCTCGCATCGACTGGTGCAGTGTCGATCAAAATCGGCGGAACTTGACACGTCGCCCGCTCCGCGCCACCGAACGGTGATGACGATCGCTCCCCATGCCGGCCTGAAGGTCCTCGAACTCGCCCGAATCCTCGCCGGCCCCTGGATCGGCCAGACGCTCGCCGATCTCGGCGCCGACGTCATCAAGGTGGAAAGCCCCGAGGGCGACGATACGAGGGGCTGGGGCCCGCCCTTCGTCGAGCGCGCCGGGACGCGCACCGCCGCGTATTTCCACGCCTGCAACAGGGGCAAGCGCTCGGTCGTCGCCGATTTTGCGACGGAAGAAGGCCGGCAGACGGTGCTGGCGCTCGCCCGCGAGGCGGACGTCCTGATCGAGAACTTCAAGGTCGGCGGCCTGAAGAAGTTCGGCCTCGACTATGCGAGCCTTGCCGCCATCAACCCGCGCCTCGTCTACTGCTCGGTCACCGGTTTCGGCCAGGACGGCCCCTATGCCGGCCGCGCCGGCTACGACTTCATGATCCAGGGAATGGGCGGGATCATGAGCCTGACCGGCGACCCCGCTGGCGAGCCGCAGAAGATCGGCGTCGCCTTCGCCGACATCTTCACCGGGCTCTACGGCACGATCGCGATCCAGGCGGCGCTGACGGAGCGCGAGCGCACCGGCCGCGGCCGCCATGTCGACATGGCGCTCTACGACTGCATGGCGGGCGTCCTCGCCAACCAGGCGCTCAACTATTTCGCCACCGGTGTCGCGCCGGCACGGCTCGGCAACGCCCATCCCAACATCGTGCCTTATCAGGTCTTCCCGGCGGCGGACGGTCACCTGATCGTTGCCTGCGGCAACGACCGGCAGTACGCGCGCCTGATCGAGGTGCTGGGCCTGCCGGGGCTCGCCGGCGACACGCGCTTTGCGACCAATGAGGGCCGGGTTGCCGCGCGCGCCATCCTGGTGCCGCTTATCGAAGCTGCGACCGCGCGCTTTGTGCGCGACGACCTTCTCGCACGCCTGGAAGCGGTCGGCGTTCCGGCCGGTCCGATCAACGATGTCGCCGAGGTCTTTGCGGATCCGCAGATCGTCCATCGCGGCATGCGGATCGAACGCGACGGCGTGTCCGGCGTCAGAACGCCGATCGTCCTGTCGGGCGAGCCGCTTGAAGCCGACCGGCCGGCGCCCGCGCTCGGCGAACACCAGGGCGCGCGCTTCGGATCGTAGATCGGGCGGCGACCACTCGGCCCGGCAGTCCGTTCCGACGGGCCGACTTCGGCTGCCATATCTTCGTCATGAGAGCGTCATCGGCGGTGTCCGGCGTCAGCCTTGCGCAGGCTCCGAACGTTAACCATCGCTTAACAAGATCTTCGTCAGACCCGTCAACTGCACCCACAGGCCATGACCAAAGCGCTCACCGACACCCGCCCCATTCGCTTGAAAGGCCGGTCGTTCCTCGCGATCGTCCTGTCCCCGGAACTGCCCTTCGACAACTGGCTGGCGCGTCTAGACGACCTGGCCGCCCGCTCCACGGGCTTCTTTCTGGGCCGACCGATCGTGCTCGATGTCGAGGGTCTCGACATCACCCAGACCCAGCTGAAGGATCTGCTGGGCGAACTCGGCGAGCGCAGCGTCAGGATCATGGGCATCGAAGGCGCGCGCCCGTCGATCCTCGGCTTCGGCATGCCGCCGGCGATGAAGGGTGGACGCCCGGCAGCCGATTTCGAGCCGCCGGCAGAGGAGACGCCGCAGCAGACGGCCGAGAGCGGCAGCGCCAATGCCGCGAAGAAGCCGGCCGCGAGCGCGGCTCCGGCCGAACCGCAGCAGGCCGCCCGCGGCACGGCCTCGATCATCATCGAGGCACCGGTGCGTTCCGGCCAGTCGGTCATCTTTCCGGAAGGCGACGTGACGGTTCTGGGTTCGGTGGCCTCCGGCGCCGAGATCGTCGCGGGCGGATCGATCCACATCTACGGCACCCTGCGCGGACGCGCGCTGGCCGGATCGGTCGGCAACGCCAAGGCGCGGATTTTCTGTTCCAAGCTCGAGGCAGAGCTCCTGGCGATCGACGGGCTCTACAAGATGCCCGACGACCTTGACCCGAAATTCAAGGGGCAGGCGGTCCAGGTCTGGCTCGAAGGCGACACTATCAAGGCTGAAAAGCTGGTCTGAGGCGAATGCCCGGCAGCATGCAGGAGAACGACATGGCAAAAGTGATCGTGGTGACCTCTGGCAAGGGAGGCGTCGGCAAGACCACCTCGACGGCCGCCCTGGGTGCCGCCCTGGCCAAGCGCGGCGAGAAGACGGTGGTCATCGACTTCGACGTCGGCCTGCGCAATCTCGACCTGGTCATGGGCGCCGAGCGCCGCGTCGTTTACGATCTCATCAACGTCGTCCAGGGCGACGCCAAGCTCAGCCAGGCGCTGATCCGCGACAAGCGCCTGGAGACGCTGTATCTCCTGCCCGCCTCGCAGACCCGCGACAAGGACAACCTTACCGCCGAAGGCGTCGAGGCGGTGATGAACGAGCTCAGGAAGAGCTTCGACTGGATCATCTGCGATTCGCCCGCCGGCATCGAGCGTGGCGCGACGCTGGCCATGCGGCACGCCGATATGGCCGTGGTCGTCACCAATCCGGAGGTGTCCTCAGTTCGCGACTCCGACCGCATCATCGGCCTGCTTGATTCCAAGACCGCCAAGGCCGAGCGGGGCGAGCGGATCGAGAAGCATCTTCTCCTCACCCGCTATGATCCGCACCGCGCCGAGCGCGGCGACATGCTCAAGGTCGACGACGTCCTCGAGATCCTGTCGATCCCGCTGCTCGGCATCATCCCGGAATCGATGGACGTCCTGCGCGCCTCCAACCTCGGCACGCCGGTGACGCTCTGCGAGGGTCAGAGCGCCCCATCGGTCGCCTATCAGGACGCCGCGCGCCGTCTCGCCGGCGAGCAGGTCCCGATGACGATCCCGGGCGAGCGCCGCAGCATCCTCGGCAAGTTCTTCGGTCGGAGGGCCGCATGAGCCTGTTCAATCTCTTCAACCGCCAGAACTCGGCGCCGATGGCGCGCGAGCGTCTGCAGCTCCTGCTCGCGCACGAGCGGGCGACGGTCGGGCACTCCGATCTCGTCGGCCTCCTGCGCGAGGAGATCATCACGGCGATCGCCCGGCATGTTCAGATCGACCGCGACAAGGTCAACGTCAAGATGGATCGCGGCGAGCAGGTCTCGACCCTCGAGGTCGATATCGAGATCCCCGTGAACGCGAGCGTGCGGGCGGCCTGAGCCGCCTGCCGATGAAAGCCGGATCGCCGCTCGCGGCGCCGGCGAGGAACCGAAAGGAGAGCCCAAAATGAGCCGAGCGATGCTCTTGGAACGGCTTCAGGAACTGCAGAAACTGCCGAAGTTCCAGAAGCGCGACATCAAGACGATCAGCGCGATCCTCTCCACCGACGCCCTGGCGAAGCATGTCCAGGCCTGCGAGGAGGCTGCGGCCCGCTGACCCGATGGCGCAGATGTGAAATGCACGGCCCGGTGGCGAGACGCTGCCGGGCCGTTTCCTTTTCGGCCCGTGCGCGGCGCCGCCCGGACGATTGGCCTTGCGAACACAGGCGCGATCGCTAGTGTCGGCCAAAGCCGGATGCCGCGAAAGCGGCGAAGCCGGCCGAAGGACGGTTCCCCTTCCGCCGAGGCGGCGGGGGCGAAGAGGGAATGCGAAGGGCTGACCCAAGCCGGGGGCCTTGATCGCAGCCGACCCCGCGACTGTAGAGCGGCGAGATCCTCGTTGCCGGCGTATCTGGTTCTAAGGACCGCGTCGCCGGAAAAGCCACTGGAGCGAGATCTCCGGGAAGGCGAGACGAGGATCGACGACCCGCGAGCCAGGAGACCTGCCGACCTTTGCGAAACCAGGCTGCTCGCTTCCCGGGCGGCCGTCACGGAGGTTGACATGAGTGCAACGAGATCTTCTGCGTCCTGTGGGCGCATGCGGGCGGCACCCTTCGAAAGAAGGCGGCGTCGCAACACCGTTCATCGACACATCGCGCACTGATCGACGGTGCGACCCTGTTCCGCAATCGCGGAACGGCGTCGAAATCCAGTCAGAGCGTTGCCAATGCTTCCCCCCGTCACCCTCGTCCTCGGCGGCGCCAGGTCCGGCAAGAGCGCGTTCGCCGAGCGCCTCGCGACGGACAGCGGCCTTCGACCAATCTACGTGGCGACCGGCCGCGCCTTCGACGGCGAGATGGCGGCACGCATCGCCGATCACCGCAGCCGCCGTGGGCCTGCCTGGCAGACGGTCGAGGCGCCGCTCGATCTTGCCGGCACGCTTGCCCGCGAACGGCGCGCGGGCCACGTGGTGCTGGTCGATTGCCTGACGCTCTGGCTGACCAATCTCATGCTGGAGGAGCGGGATGTGGCGGGTGAATGCGATACGCTTTGCGCCGCGCTCTCCGCTCCCGCGCCGGGGCCGGTGATCCTCGTCTCCAACGAGGTCGGCCTCGGCATCGTGCCCGACAACCGGATGGCGCGCGAGTTCCGCGATCATGCGGGCCGACTGCACCAACAGATCGCCGGCGTGGCGACGGACGTCTTCTTCGTCGCCGCCGGCCTTCCCTTGAAGATGAAGGGCTGAGCCGCGGCCCTGCCGCCGGATCCGCCCGCCACGCCAAAAAATGGAGGTTTTCATGCCCGCCGAAAAGATTCCTGCCACCGTCATCACCGGCTTTCTCGGTGCCGGCAAGACCACGCTGATCCGCAACCTGTTGCAGAATGCCGGCGGCCGCAAGATCGCTCTCATCATCAACGAGTTCGGCGATCTCGGCGTCGACGGCGACATCCTGAAGGGCTGCGGCATCGAGACCTGTTCGGAAGACGACGTCGTCGAGCTGAACAATGGCTGCATCTGCTGTACCGTCGCCGACGACTTCATCCCGACCATGACCAAGCTCCTGGAGCGCGAGCGGCGGCCCGACCATATCGTCATCGAGACCTCAGGCCTCGCTCTGCCGCAGCCGCTGGTCGCCGCCTTCAACTGGCCGGACGTGAAGACCCGCGTGACGGTCGACGGCGTCGTCACGGTGATCGATGCCGCCGCCGTCGCGGCCGGCCGCTTCGCCGACGACGAGGAGAAGGTCGCGGCGCAGCGGGCGGCCGACGAGAGCCTCGACCACGACAATCCGCTGGAGGAACTCTTCGAGGACCAGATCCGCGCCGCCGACCTGATCGTCCTCAACAAGGCCGATCTCGTCGACATCGACGCGCTGGAAAAGGTGCGGCGCGAGATCGCCGCGGCGACTGACCGGCAGGTGAAGACGGTGGCATCGGAAAACGGCAAGCTGCCGGCCGATGTCCTGCTCGGCATCGCCGCCGGGACCGAGGACCTCATCGCCTCCCGCAAGTCGCATCACGAGATCGCGCATGAGGGCGGCGCCGAACACGACCATGACGAGTTCGAGAGCTTCGTCGTCTCGGCCGGCGCTCTCGCCGACGTCAAGACCTTCACGGCGGGCCTGTCGGAGCTGATCGGCGCGCATGACATCCTCCGGCTGAAGGGCTTCGCCGACGTGCCGGGCAAGCCGATGCGGCTCGTCGTCCAGGCGGTCGGGCAGCGGATCGAGACCTATTTCGACCGCCCATGGCGGCCGGACGAAACGCGCGAGACGCGGCTCGTGGTGATCGGTCTCCACGATGGACTGGACGATGCCACCTGCGAGGCGATCGGCGCACGCATCCGTGCTCTGGCAGCGGGCGGTGCGACCTCGGCCATGCCCGCGACCGCAGCCGAATAAGGGGCCGGCGGCTTGCATCTTCTTCTCGCCCAGAAAGGCACGATCGACGAGGGCGGCGAGGCGATCGATCTCGGCCAGTCGCCGGCCGATCTCGTCGTCCTCTCGGCTGCGGACACGGAGATCGCGAGTCTCGCCGCGGCGGCGCACCGGCTGACCGACGACGCGCCCTCGCTGCGCCTTGCGAACCTCCTGCGGCTGAAGCATCCGATGTCGGTCGACGCCTATGTCGCCCGCACGCTCCGGCATGCCAGGCTCGTCGTCGTGCGGCTTCTCGGCGGTGCCGCCTATTGGCCCTATGGGCTGGACGCTCTCCTGGCGAATGCGCAAGGCTCGGGCGGGACGCTCGCCGTCATTCCTGGCGACGACAAGCCGGACGCCGGGCTGGACGCTTATACGACCATTCCGCTGGCAGAGCGCGACCGCCTGTGGCGCTACATGATCGAGGGCGGGCCGAGGAACGCCGAAGGGTTTCTGCTGGGGTGCCGGGCCGTCCTGGGCGAGGGCGACTGGCCGGGGGAGGCGAGCCCGCTGTTGAAGGCGGGGGTGATCGACTTTTCGGGAGATGGCAGCGCGAGGCGCTCCCCTCTGGCTTGCCAGCCATCTCCCCCGCAAGGGGGGAGATCAGGCAGTGGGGATGACGGCGCCAATCCGGAATCGCCTCTGCTGACCGCATCAGACATTGGGTCGACCGAGGCCGACGACGACGGTGTCCGTAACGCCACTGGCACCGACGAAAAGAGTCGGGAGGTCGAACAAGGTTCGATCTCCCCCCCTGCGGGGGAGATGTCCGGCAGGACAGAGGGGGGCGCGAAGGGCGCTGCGTTCGCCGACGTGTCGCCTCAAGACGCCCGCAACAAACCCCTCGCCGCCATCGTCTGCTATCGCGCCCTCGTCCAGAGCGGGCAGACCGAACCGGTGGAGGCGCTGGCGAAGGCACTCAACGAGCACGGCCTCGACGTCCTGCCGGTCTACGTCGCGAGCCTGAAGGATCCGGTCTCGGTCGAGACCCTGCGCGGCCTGCTCGCTCGCCGACACCCGGATGTCGTGATCAACCTCACCGGCTTTGCGGTCTCCTCGCCCGCCTCCGGAGCGGGCGCGGAGCGCACGCCGACCGTGCTCGAAGAGCGGGGCGCCGTGGTCATCCAGGCTGTGCTGGCGAGCTTCTCGCAAGAGGCCTGGCGGGATTCCAGCCAGGGCCTGTCGGCGAGGGACCTCGCCATGAGCGTCGCACTGCCGGAACTCGACGGGCGCATTCTCTCTCGCGCCGTCGCATTCAAATCCGCCGGCGAATGGGATGCGCTGACCGAGACCGACATCGTCGCCCATCGCGCCATCCCGGACCGCGCCCGCTTCGTCGCAGATCTCGCCGCCCGCTGGGCAAGGCTGCGGCGAAAGGCGAATTCCGACAAGCGCGTCGCCATCCTCCTCGCCAACTATCCGAACCGCGACGGGCGGCTCGGCAACGGCGTCGGCCTCGATACCCCCGCGGGCACGATCGAGGTGCTCCGCACGATGGAAGCGCAGGGCTATCCGGTCGACGGCATCCCCCCGGACGGCAACGCGCTGATCGACCATCTGATGGCCGGGCCGACCAATGCCGGGATCAAGGCGCGCGAGATCCGCGAGGTCATGCCGCTTGCCGCCTACCGTGCGTTCTTCGAGCGCCTGCCTCAGGCCGTGCGCGATGCGGTGACGGAGCGATGGGGGGCGCCGGAGGCCGACCCGTTCTTCCTAGCGGATCGCGGCGCCTTCGTCCTGCCGCTCGCTCGGCTGGGCGAGACGCTGGTCGGCATCCAGCCGGCGCGGGGCTACAACATCGACCCGAAGGAGACCTATCACTCCCCGGACCTCGTGCCGCCGCACAACTATCTCGCGCTCTACGCCTTCCTGCGCGAGGTCTATGACGCCGACGCGGTGGTCCACATGGGCAAGCACGGCAATCTCGAATGGCTGCCGGGCAAGGCGCTGGCGCTGTCGGAGGCGTGTTTTCCCGAGGCCGTGTTCGGCCCGCTGCCGCATCTCTATCCCTTCATCGTCAACGATCCCGGCGAGGGGACGCAGGCCAAGCGCCGGACCTCGGCGGTGATCGTCGACCATCTGACGCCGCCGCTGACGCGGGCGGAGAGCTACGGGCCGCTGAAGGACCTCGAAGCCCTCGTCGACGAATATTACGAGGCGGCGGGCGGCGATCCGCGACGGCTGGCGCTCCTGAAGACGAAGATCCTCGACCTCGTCCGCGACATCGGTCTCGACCACGACGCGGGGATCGCCGAAGGGGAGGGCGACGAAGCGGCGCTGACCAAGCTCGACGCCTATCTCTGCGACCTCAAGGAAATGCAGATCCGCGACGGGCTGCACATCTTCGGCGTCGCGCCGGAGGGGCGGTTGCTGAACGACCTCGTCGTGGCGCTGGCACGGCTGCCGCGCGGGGGTGAGCCGGGTGAGGCCTCGCTTCACAGGGCGCTGGCGGCGGATCTGGGGCTTTCCTCGCTCGCTGAAGACGATGGCGCGAGGTGCCCCCCTCTGGCTTGCCAGCCATCTCCCCCGCAAGGGGGGAGATCAGGCGGTGGGGATGAGGGCACCTATTCTGAAGTGCCTGCGCCCGCTGCTACGTCTAAAATCGAAGGCGATGCCGTCGAACAAGGTCCGATCTCCCCCCTTGCGGGGGAGATGTCCGGCAGGACAGAGGGGGTCGCGCAGGGGCGCGACGCCGGCGGAAGCGATAGCGACCCCTTCGACCCCCTCGACTGCGACATGGCAGCACCGTGGACCGGCCCTCGTCCACAGCTTCTCAACAGCCTCTCCCCAGATCCGTGGCGCACGGCCGGCGACACGGTCGAACGCCTCGAACTCCTGGCAGCCAAGATCGTGGCGGGAGAAGTTCCACAGGATGTCCACTGGCGATCCACAGCAACTGTCCTCTCCGAGATCGAAACCTCGCTGAAGCCGGCTCTGGAAGCCTGTGGAAAAGCCGAGATCGGCGGGCTCCTCCAAGGTCTTGCCGGCCGCTTCGTGCCGCCGGGCCCCTCCGGCGCGCCGACCAGAGGCCGGCCCGACGTCCTGCCGACCGGCCGCAACTTCTTCTCGGTCGACACCCGCGCCGTGCCGACCGAGACCGCCTATGCGCTGGGCAAGAAATCGGCCGAACTCCTCGTCACAAGGCATCTGCAGGACCAGGGCGAATGGCCGACCTCGCTGGGTCTCACCGCATGGGGCACGTCCAACATGCGAACGGGCGGCGACGATATCGCGCAGGCACTGGCGCTGATCGGGGCGAGGCCGGTCTGGGACCGCGCCTCGCGCCGCGTGACCGGCTACGAGATCGTCACGCTCGCCGAACTCGGCCGGCCGCGCGTCGACGTCACCCTGCGCATCTCCGGCTTCTTCCGCGACGCCTTCCCGGACCAGATCGCGCTCTTCGACAGGGCGGTTCGCGCGATCGGCGCGCTGGATGAGGACGAAGCCGACAATCCGATCGCCGCGCGCATGCGGGCCGAGCGCGCCGCGCTGAGCGAATCGGGCGTGCCGGACGCGGAGGCGGAAAAGCGCGCCGGCTTCCGCGTGTTCGGGTCGAAGCCCGGCGCCTATGGTGCCGGCCTGCAGGCGCTGATCGACGAAAAGGGCTGGGACGACAGAGCCGAACTGGCGGAAGCCTATCTCGTCTGGGGCTCCTATGCCTATGGCGCGGACACGCAAGGCGAGGCCGAGCGCGACACGTTCGAGACGCGGCTGTCCGGCATCGAGGCGGTCGTCCAGAACCAGGACAACCGCGAGCACGATCTTCTGGATTCCGACGACTACTACCAGTTCGAGGGCGGCATGACGGCGGCCGTCGAGCATGTCTCGGCCAAGCGACCCGTCGTCTATCACAACGACCATTCGCGCCCGGAGCGCCCGGTCGTGCGGACGCTGGAAGAGGAGATCGGCCGGGTCGTCAGGGCCCGCGTCGTCAATCCCAAATGGATCGCCGGCGTCATGCGCCATGGCTACAAGGGCGCCTTCGAGATCGCCGCGACCGTCGACTACATGTTCGCCTTCGCCGCGACCACGGGGGCGGTGAAGGACCATCACTTCGAGGCGGCGTATAACGCCTTCGTCACCGACGAGACCGTGCGGGCGTTCATGCTGGAAAACAACCCCGCGGCCTTCGCCGAGCTTCGCGACCGCTTCGCCGAGGCGATCGAGCGGAGACTGTGGATCCCGCGGTCGAATTCCGCCATGGCGGAGCTTCGGGCCGGGCCCTCCCGCGGCCATGGGGCTTGAAGCCATGGACGCCCCGCTCCATGACGCTCCTATGACACCGACCATCGAACGTTTGGAGCTTGCCGATACGGACCTTCGTGCCCGCATCGTCGCGCCGCTCGCCGAATACTCCACCCGCAAGGACTTCGCTTTCACGCCGCGATACGTCACGCTGGCGCTGAAGGACGAGAACGGTGTCGACGGCGGGCTGATCGGGCAGGTCTACTGGGGCTGGATGCATATCGAGATCCTCGCCGTGCCCCAGCGCTGGCGAGGCAGGGGCCTCGGCCGGGCGCTGATCGAGCAGGCCGAGGCGATCGCGGCGGAGGCCGGCTGCACCGGCGTCTGGGTCGACACCTATTCCTTCCAGTCGCCGGGCTTCTACGAGGCGGTGGGCTACCTGCCGTTCGGCCGACTGGCCGATTATCCCGAGGGCGAGGAGCGAATCTTCTTCCAGAAGATCCTTTCCGCCGCCGCCCTGCCAGCCGAAACGGAGACCGCCGCATGAGCGAAGACGAACTCGACCCTCGCGCCAAGATCACCGACGGCATGAGCGAGGAGCAGCTGAATGCCCGTCATGCCGAGAAAATGAAGAAGAAGAAGGCGGCGCGCGACAAGATCCTCGCGACCAAGACGATCGAGAAGGGCCTCCTGATCGTCCACACCGGCAAGGGCAAGGGCAAGTCGACCGCCGCCTTCGGGCTCGTCTTCCGCGCGCTCGGCAACGGCATGAAGGTCGGCATCGTCCAGTTCGTGAAGGGCAAGTGGGAAACCGGCGAGCGGCATGCGCTCGAGCGCTTTCCGGGCGAGGTGACGATCACCGCGATGGGCGACGGCTTCACCTGGGAGACGCAGGACCGCCAGCGCGACATCGAAGCGGCCCGGGGCGCCTGGGAGCGGGCGAAGGCGATGATCATGGACGACGAGCACGACATGGTGCTGCTCGACGAGATGAACATCGTCTTGAGATACGACTATCTCGACATCGCCGAAGTGGTTGAGTTCCTGAAGACGAAGCCGGAGACCAAGCACGTCGTCGTCACCGGCCGCAACGCCAAGGACGAGCTGATCGAGCTTGCCGACCTTGTCACCGAGATGACCATGATCAAGCACCCGTTCCGTGCGGGCGTGAAGGCGCAGCGCGGGATCGAGTTCTGATCCCGCTTCAGGGCATGTCAGGCCCGAGGCTCGCCGCCTTGAAGTGGTCGATCCCGAAGGGCGCCCGCAAGATCGTGTGGCCGGGAAGTGATTGCTCCTCGTCCAGCTCGTTGGTGACGAGCATTCCCTCCGGATGCGCGGCGAGCCAGTCCGCCGCCTCGTCGAGATCGACCACCGCGATCGGCCGGGCCAGACGGGCGAGGAATCCGAACTCGCCCTGATAGTCGCCGACGAAGGCGACCGGGCCGTCGGCCCGCGCGACGTCGTCGGCAAGGGGGGCGAGGTCGAAGCTGCCCAGGATGCCGGACGAGGTCGCGGCCTGTCCGGCGAGCAGTACGCCGAGGGTGAGAGTGGCACCGAGCGCAATCAGCCGGAGCCTCAGCGTCCTCGTCAGATAGGCGCCGAGGATGACGACCGCCGGCAGCAGCGGCACGAGATAGTGCGGCTGCTTGCCCGCGATCAGGCTGAAGGTGAGGACGACGGGCAGGACCCACAGGAGAAGGAAGCGGATCGCCGGCCGCTGCCGCCAAGCCTCGCGAACGGCCGCAACGGGCCGTCGCAGCGAGGCGCGGTGCGGTGCCCACACATAGGGCGAGAAGAGCCAGGGCAGGGCGAAGACCAGCAGGAGCGGCAGATAGAACCAGACCGGCCGGCGATGGCTGTTGGACAGATGGCCGGAAATCCGCCCGGCGGTCTGGTCCCAGATCAGCTGGCGCGCGAACTCGCCATGCGTTTCCACGAGAACCGGCACGACCCAGGCCGCGACCGGCAGGAGCGCGGCGAGAAGCGCGATGCCGGTCGCCTTCCACAAGGCGCGGGGGCTCGGGACATGGTGCTCCGCCCGCCAGAGCGGATAGGTCGCGACCGGCCAGAGGACGAAGATCAGCACCACCGGCCCCTTGGCGAGGACACCGAGGCCGATCGCGAGGCCGGCAAGAAGCGGCCATCGTCGGGCCGGCGCCCTCAAATGGATCAGGAGCGCGATCATCGCGGCCGTGACGGTGGCGGTCAGCAGGAGATCGAAGAGAATCAGGCCGCAATAGATGGCGAAGACCGCGTTGCCAAGGGTCAGCCAGCATGCGATCCGCGCGATCCGGGCCTCGTCGGGAAAGATTTCCCGCGCGAGCCGGCGGGTGAGGAGCATGACCGAAGCCGAGATCGCGATCACCGTGACGAGGGCCGGGATCCGGGAGACGCCGAACAGGGCCCAGCCGATATCGATCAGCCAGAACAAGAGCGGCGGCTTGTGGTGGTAGGGGGCGAAGTTGACGGTCGGGAGAACGAAGTCTCCGCGGACCAGCATCTCCCAGGCGACGGTGAGATAGCGCGTCTCGTCCGGGGCGAGGACCGGTCGGAACGCGGCCGAGGCGAAGACGAAGAGGGCAAGGACGAGGATCGGCAGTCCGATCGTCAACGCGCCTTCGGCGAGACCGGACCGCCGACGCGCGAGCGCCCGTCCGAGGGAACCGCGGAATGCGGCGGTGTCTGCGAAATCGGGGGAAGCCAAATCCAGCTCTTGATGAACACGCGGAAAGCGCCGGGGCGTCCGTCGGGGCATCGACGAGCGCTTCGACCGGCCACCGTCTCCGCCCGTGCCGGGCAGGGTTCGGCAAGCCACCGTCGAGCCCTATGCGACGCCGCCGTTTCCCGCCAGCCGTCAATCCGTCATGCCGACAGGTGCCCGACAGGATTGTGGCGGGTCCCGGAGCGGCGCCCGAGCCCGGCTGGTTCAGGCGGCGGTCAGGCTGCGAGCTTCGCCCGGAACCGCGCCGCCACGGCGTCGCCCATGCCGGCGGTGCCGACCTGTTCGCAGCCCTCGGCCATGATGTCGCCGGTGCGGATGCCAGCCTCCAGCGTCTCGGCGATCGCGGCTTCCAGCGCGTCGGCCTCGGCGATCATCTGGAAGGAATAGCGCAGGCCCATGGCGAAGGAGGCGATCATCGCCAGGGGATTGGCGAGACCCTTGCCTGCAATGTCCGGCGCCGATCCGTGCACCGGCTCGTAGAGTGCGCGGCGCTTGCCGGTGGCATCGTCCACCGCGCCGAGCGAGGCCGACGGCAGCATGCCCAGCGAGCCGGTCAGCTGCGCAGCGACGTCGGACAGCATGTCGCCGAAGAGATTGTCGGTGACGATGACGTCGAACTGCTTAGGCGCCTTGACGAGCTTCATGCCGCCGGCGTCCGCCAGCTCGTGCTCGAGCGTCACGTCCGGATATTCGTCGCGATGGATGCGGGTGACGACCTCGTTCCAGTAGAGGCCGGACTTCATCACATTGCGCTTCTCCATCGATGTGACCTTGTTCCGGCGGGTTTTCGCCAGATCGAAGGCGGCCCTTGCGATGCGTTCGATCTCGTAGGTCTCGTAGACCTGCGTGTCGATCGCCCGCTTCTGGCCGTTCCCGAGGTCGATGATCTCCTTCGGCTCGCCGAAATAGACGCCGCCGGTGAGTTCGCGCACGATCAGGATGTCGAGGCCCTCGATCACCGCGCGCTTCAGGGAGGAGGCGTCGGCGAGCGCCGGATAGCAGATCGCCGGCCTCAGATTGGCGAACAGGCCGAGATCCTTGCGCAGGCGCAGGAGGCCGGCTTCGGGGCGTTTCTCATAGGGAACGCCGTCCCATTTCGGCCCGCCCACGGCGCCGAACAGGACCGCGTCGCAGGCGGTCGCGAGCGCCATGGTGGCGTCGGAGACCGGCGCGCCCTCCGCATCGTAGGCGGCGCCGCCGACCAGCGCGGTCTCGGTCTCGAACCCGGCATCGACCGTGTCGTTCATCAGCGCGATCAGCTTTTCGACCTCCGCCATGGTCTCGGGGCCGATCCCGTCGCCGGGAAGAAGGAGGAGCTTGCGCGATGCCATCGAAATGCCTGTCCGTCATGGGTTGGGAAAGGGGCGAGCTTCGGTGGAATAGGATCTGGACGCCGGCTTGGCAACACGCTGCGGGCGGTCGAACCATCGCCAGACCGGGGCCGGGACGTTGTCGAGATCGACGCCGCGCCCGAGGGCGACTATGACGGGATGCCGTCGCCGCGAGGAGGGCCCGCCGCCATGTACATTCCGACGCAGTTTCGCGAGACGCGCCGCGCGGTGCTCGTCGAGGCGATGCGGACGATCCGTCTCGCCGGCCTCGTCACCTTCGACGGTGCGGCCTACCACGCGACGCATGTTCCGGTTCTGGTGCGCGAGGCGGGCGACAGCCTGACCCTCGAGGCCCATATGGCCCGGCCGAACCCGCATTGGACGGTACTGGACGCTCCCCGCGCTTCGCTCGCGACCTTCCAGGGGCCGCATGCCTATGTCTCCCCCTCATTCTACGCCTCCAAGCGCGAGCACGGAAAGGTCGTGCCCACCTGGAACTACGTCATCGTCGAGGCGCGCGGCACGCTGGAGGCGATCACCGACGAGGACTGGCTGCTCGCCCATCTCGCGGATCTGACCCAGTTCACCGAAGCCGAACGGCCGGAACCCTGGGCGATTTCGGACGCGCCCGACGGCTTCATCCGCAATTTGTCGCGGGCGATCGTCGGCGTCAGGTTCACGGTGGAGACGCTGGAGGGCAGCTGGAAGCTGATCCAGCACAAACCCGAGGCCGACCGGCGCGGCACGATCGACGGGCTCGCCGCCTCCACCCGCGAGGCGGATCGCGAGATCGCCGCGGCCATGCGTGATCGCGAGCCGTCCTGAGCCGCGGCGCGTCCCCGAAAACTCCTCCAAATCGTCACAATCGGTAAAGCTTCGATTAACGGTCTTGGCCGATAGCTGGGCCACTTCACCCGTGTCGATGCCTTGGTCCCTGCCGATCCCTGGCTGGGTCGTCGGCCGTTTGGGAGGCGGACTTGTCGTTCTTCATCTCTTCGCGCATCGCCGATCACATCACCTGGACGCTGGTTCTCTTCTGCACCGTCTTCGTGCTGCGCTTTGTCGGCGAAGCGCTGCTTTCGCGCTTCGGTGATCCCGCCCGGCAGCGCCACCGCCGCTTCATATTGCGCACCCTGTGCAACATGACGCTCGCCGTGGCGCTGCTCGGCATCTGGCTCGCCGAGATCCACGACATGCTCCTGTCGCTGACGGCAGTACTCGTCGCCATGGTCGTTGCGACCAAGGAGCTGATCATGTGCGCGGCGGGCTCGGTGCTGCGGCTCAGCGGCCATCTCTTCAAGATCGGCGACCGGATCGAGTTCGGCGGCATCCACGGCGAGGTGATCGACCACGGCCTGTTCTCGACCACGATCATGGAACTGCCGCCGCTTAATGTCGGCCATGCCGGCACCGGCCGCACGATCATGCTGCCGAATTCGGTCCTCCTGACCGGCGCGGTGCGGGTCGAGGCGCAGCCGCGCCATTATGCGCCGCATCGCTTCACCCTGACCCTGGAGGCGCCGGTGCCGCCGCGCAAGGCGGTGGAGGCGATCCGGACGGCGGCCGCGGCGACGCTCGCCCCGGACCGGGAGCTTGCCGCCCGCTTCCACCAGTTCGCCGCCCGCAAGTCCGGCGTCGAGATCGCCGGACCGGAGACCGAGGTGATGGTCGGCACAAATGACATCGGCAAGCTGCAGTTCCAGGTCGTCATCTACTGCCTCGTCAAGGAGGCGCGGGCGCACGAGCAGGCGATCACGCTGGACGCCCTGAGCAGCCTCGGCGTCGGCGTCGGCGCCGCGGCCGAGCGTCTCGGCGAGACGAAGGCCTGGGCCGAGATCGCCCGCCAGCTGCGCGAGGGCGCGGCAAAGGGCCGGGAACAGGCGGCGGCGTGACAGGGTGTCGGTCCAACCGAGCGGGCGCCGCATCAAAGCCCGCGCGGCGAGCGAGCGTCCGGGGATCCGGCAGTCTGAAGGATCCGCCTTGCCGCCGCTTTGCCGAAGGGCCTCGGGAGCATCGGGCCATCGGACGACAGGAGCCGGCCCAGGCCCCGTCCTCGCACAGGCGAAGGAATTGAGTCATATGGCACATGCCGCCATCCGCCATTGACTCTCCCGATCCGGTCTGGAATCTATTGGAACAAATAGAGAACAAGATCGTATCGAGAGAGTGAAACGGCCCCTGAAATCCAGGTGCTGAAGGAGTTCGGCATGTCTTTACGATCCTCTTTGCCACAATTGGAAGCATCGGCATGGACCTCGGACCGGAGCGTTGCGAACGGCGCGGAGTGCGCCGCCGTTAGGAATCGGGACCTTGCCGATCTGCGCGCGCGGATCGCGGCGATCGAGGGCGAGCCGGCCTGCCGTCTGGATCTGCCGCGCGATGAGAGCGCGGCGGCAGGCGGCGGTTCGCGGTCGCAAGCGGCCGGCGCAGGCGGTGGAGGGCGGGCTGATGCCGTCGCTCGCCAGCCTTCTGCGTCGCCCCGCATCGT
>NZ_JAJAVB010000016.1:49331-274640 GCF_020615385.1 Jiella soli
CCGCATCTGCGGCACCGTGCCGCGGCCCGCCTGTCGCTCGGCGCGCCCGAGATCGATGCCGCCCTCGGCGGCGGCCTGATCGCCGCGGGCCTCACCGAAATCCATCTCGACGAGGCGCGCGACGGCGGCACGCTCGCCGGCTTTGCCCTGGCGCTTGCCGTCCGGCTCGGCGCCAGTCCGCTCCGACCGCTGTTGTGGATCGCCGACGGCGCCGCCTTCGCCGAGGCCGGCCTGCCCTATGGGCCGGGCCTTGCCGGCTTCGGCCTCGATCCGGCCGCGCTGGTCCTGGTGCGCGCCCGCCGGCTTGCCGATGCCGCCTGGGCGGGGGAGGAGGCGGCGGCCTGTTCGGCGATCCGGCTGGCGATCCTGGAGGTGCGCGGCAATCCCTCGCGGCTCGCCCTGGAGGGCACCCGCCGGCTGCATCTGCGGGCCCGCGAAGCCGGGGTGCCGCTCCTCCTCCTGCGCCAGAGCGCGCGGGCCGAGGCGACCGCGGCACCGATGCGCCTGCGCATCCGCCCGGACCCCGCCGCCCCCGTCGCCGATCTTGCCGGAGAGGCGAGACTGATCGGCCATCCGGTCTTTTCCGTCACCGTCGAAAAGTCCCGCGACGGCCGCCCGCAGACATGTCTTCTGGAGTGGAACCCCGATGAGCGACGTTTCGGTCTCGTTCGCCCGGCCGGTGCCGAGCCGCTATCTCGCCGTCCGGCTGGCGCGGCTGTCGACGGACCGGATCCGGCGCGAGACGCTCGGACGGTCGTGGCGTTCGACCGCCGGGCGTCGTGAGGGGGCGGCAGCCGAGGAGCCGGCCCGCGCCGACGGGTGCGAACCGGAGCGGACGGGTCCCGCCCGGGCCGGCTTTGCCGCGGCCTTCGCGCCGGCGAACCGGGCCCGCTACGAGCCGCGGAGCGGGGCGCGCGGCAGCCATGCGGAGGAGGGGGCGCCAAGCGAGGCAGGCCTTGCGCCGCTCGCGCTCTACGAGAGCGTCGCCGGCGCCAACCGCATCTCGGCCGTCTGCGAATGGGCCGAGGCGGCGGGCCTTGCCCCCGGCACAGGCCTTGCCGAAGCCAGGGCCAGGTTCCCGCATCTCGTCGTCCGCCCGGCGGCGCCGGAGGCCGACCGGCGGCTTCTGGAGGCGATCGCCGACTGGTGCGACCGCTATACGCCGCTCGTCGCCCTCGACCTGCCGGACGGGCTGGTGCTCGACATTTCCGGCTGCGCCCATCTCTTCGGCGGCGAAAAGGCGCTGATGGACGACCTTCTCGCGCGGCTGTTCCATCAGGGGTTTGCAGCCGCGGCCGCGCTGGCGAGCGAGGCCGGCGCGGCCATGGCGCTGGTGCGGGGACCGCGCGGCGGCGATCGGATCGTTCCCGCGGGAGCGGAGGAAGCCGCGGTGGCGGCTCTGCCGCTCGCCGCCCTGCGGCTCGATTGCGATCTGTCGGCCATGCTTGCCCGGCTCGGGCTGAAGACCGTCGGCGCCCTGTTCGATCTGCCGCGGGCGGGGCTCGCCCGGCGCTTCGGCAAGCATCTGATCCTGCGGCTCGACGAGGCGGCTGGCCGGGCGCGCCGCCCGCTCAGCCCGCGCCGGCCGGTGCCTGAACTTGCCGCCGAGCGCCGGCTGTTCGAGCCGATCAGCCTGATCGAGGACATCGAGCGGGTGCTGCTCATGCTGGCCGCCCGGCTCGAGACCGATCTCGAGAAGCGCGGCGCCGGCGCGCGCCGGCTCGAACTCTCGCTGTTTCGCGTCGACGGGGTGGTGAACCGCCTGTCCGCCGGGGCCTCCCGGCCGATCCGCCGGCCCGAGCGCATCGGCCGGCTGTTTCGCGAGCGGCTGAAGAGCGTCGGCGACGAACTCGACGCCGGCTTCGGCTACGATCTCGTCAAGCTCGCCGCCTTCGCGCTGGAGCCGCTGCCGGATGTCCAGACCGGCCTGTCCGGCGAGGACGACGAGGCGGACGCCTTCGCCGGCCTGGTCGACCGGCTCGGCGCGCGGCTCGGGCCCGCGAGCGTCTTGCAGGTCGTGCCGGTCGATAGCCATCGGCCGGAGCGGGCCGAATGCTGGCGGCCGGTGGGTGCCGCGGGCGCGGGCATCGCCATCGGTGCGGCGGCCGAGGCCTTCTTGCCCGGTGCCGCCGCACCGCGGCCGGTGCGGCTTCTCGCCGTGCCGGAGCGGATCGAGGCGAGCTTCGTCGTGCCGGACGGCGCGCCGATGACCTTCCGCTGGCGGCGCGTCCTCTATGTCGTGCGCCGCGCCGAAGGGCCGGAGCGGATCGCCGCCGAATGGTGGCGGGAGGCGGGCGAGGCGCTCCGCGACTATTTCCGGGTCGAGGACGAGGCGGGCCGGCGCTATTGGCTGTTTCGCGAGGGCTATGGCGATCCCGCCCTCGATCCGGAGCTGCAGCTGCCCGATCCGCGGCCGGTCTGGTATCTCCACGGGGTCTTCGCATGAGGCGCGCTGCCGGGGAGCCGGCCTTCGCCGAGATCGGCGCGGCGAGCTGCTTCTCCTTCCTGAGGGGCGCCTCGCAGCCGGAGGAACTCGTCGTCACCGCCCATCGCCTGGGCCTTGCCGGTCTCGGCCTCGCCGACCGCAACACCGTCGCGGGGGTCGTCAGGGCCTATCAGGCGGCCGAGGAGGCGGGGCTCGCCTTTGCGCCGGGCGCCCGGCTGGTTTTTGCCGACGACACGCCCGACGTCTTCGCCTATCCGCGCGACCGCGCCGGCTGGGGCCGGCTCTGCCGGCTCCTCAGCCTCGGCAATCTGAGAACCGAAAAGGGCGACTGCCGCCTCTTCCTCGACGATCTCCTAGACTGGGGCGAGGGGCTGAACCTCGCCGTCCTTGCGCCGGCCAGTCTGGGCGCTGGCGAGGGGGACGCGGTCGCGGCGCTGGAGAAAGGCATCGCCGGGACGCTCGTCCGGCTTGAGGAGGCCTTTTCCTGCCATGTCCGTCTCGCCGCCGCACCGGCCTATGACGGGCGTGACCAGCGCCGGCTGGCCCGCGCGGCTCGGACGTCCCGAGACTGCCGCGTGCCGCTGATGGCGACCAACGACGTCTTCCACCACGCGCCCGGCCGGCGCCGGCTGCAGGACGTGATGACGGCGATCCGCGAGCATGTGCCGCTCGCCGAAGCGGGCAAGCGCCTGTCGCGGAACGCCGAGCGCCATCTGAAGCCGGCGGGCGAGATGGCGCGGCTGTTTTCCGCCGCTCCGCAAGCGGTCGAGGCGGCCGGTCGGTTCTTCGCCGAACTCTCCTTCGACCTGAAGAGCCTGTCCTACGAATACCCCGACGAGGCCCTGAAGCGCGGGCGCACGCCCGCCGAAGAACTGTGTCTCCTCGCCGAGGCGGGGGCGAAGTGGCGCTATCCGCAGGGCGTGCCGGAAAGCGTCTCGGCGACGATCGCGCACGAGCTTAAGATCATCGGCGAGCTCCAATACGAGCCCTATTTCCTGACCGTCCACCACATCGTCGAGTTCGCCCGCTCGAAGGGGATCCTGTGCCAGGGCCGCGGCTCGGCGGCCAATTCCGTCGTCTGCTACGTGATCGGCGTCACCGAGGTCTCGCCGGAGCGGGCGGGCCTTCTCTTCGAGCGCTTCATCTCCTCGGACCGGCGCGAGCCGCCGGACATCGACATCGATTTCGAGCACGAGCGGCGCGAGGAGGTGATCCAGTACATCTTCGAGCATTACGGGCGGAACAACGCCGCGCTGGCGGCGACCGTCATCACCTATCGGGCCCGCTCGGCTGCGCGCGAGGTCGGCAAGGCGTTCGGCCTGTCGGAGGACGCCGTCTCGGCGCTGTCCGGCTCGGTCTGGGGCTATTCCTCTTCCGACATGGGCGAGCGCGAGGCGCAGGCCGCGGGCCTGTCCACCGCCGATCCGACCACCGCCAATGTCCTGAAATATGCCGCCGAGCTTGCCGGCTTCCCCCGCCACCTGTCGCAACATGTCGGCGGCTTCGTCATCACCAGGGGCCGCATCGACGAGGTCGTGCCGATCCTCAACAGCGCGATGGAGGGCCGCACCATCGTCGAATGGGACAAGGATGACCTCGACGCCTTGGGGATCCTGAAGATCGACATCCTGGCGCTCGGCATGCTGTCGTGCCTGCGCCGCGCCTTCGTCCTGCTCGAGGCCCATTACGGCGAAAGGATCACGCTGGCAAAGCTGTCGGAGGCACAGGACGACCAGCCGACCTACAGGATGACGCAGCGGGCCGACACGCTCGGCGTCTTCCAGATCGAGTCGAGAGCGCAGATGACCATGCTGCCGAAGCTCAGGCCCGATTGCTTCTACGATCTCGTCATCGAGGTCGCGATCGTGCGGCCGGGCCCGATCCAGGGCGACATGGTCCATCCCTATCTGAGGCGGAAGATGGGGCTCGAACCGGTCACCTATCCGAGCCCGGACCTCGAAAGGGTGCTCGGCCGGACGCTCGGCGTGCCGTTGTTCCAGGAGCAGGCGATGATGATCGCCATCGTCGCGGCGGGCTTCACGCCGAACGAGGCCGACCGGCTGCGCCGGGCTATGGCGACCTTCCGAAGGGTCGGCACGATCCACACCTTCCAGAAGAAGATGGTCGAGGGCATGGTGGCGCGTGGCTATGAACGCGACTTCGCCGAGCGCTGCTTCAAGCAGATCGAGGGCTTCGGCGAATATGGCTTTCCCGAAAGCCACGCCGCCTCCTTTGCGCTCCTCGTCTACGCCTCCTGCTGGCTGAAATGCCATTACCCGGACGTCTTCGCCGCCGCGCTGCTCAACGCCCAGCCGATGGGCTTCTACGCCCCGGCCCAGATCGTGCGCGACGCCCGCGAGCACGGCGTCGAAATTCTCCCCGTCGATGTCAACGCCTCCCTCTGGGACCAGACGCTGGAGCCGGGCGGCTTCGATCCCGCGCGGATCAAGTCGCGCCACCGCGAGATGGCGGGCGACATCCGCACGACCCATGCGGTGCGGCTCGGCTTCCGGCAGGTGAAGGGCCTGGCCGAGGCCGAGATGGCGGCGCTCGTCGCCGCGCGCGGGGCGGGCTATGATTCCGTCCGCGATCTCTGGCTGCGCTCGGGCCTGAAGCGCTCCGCGATCGAGCGGCTCGCCGATGCCGACGCCTTCGCCTCGTTGGGTCTTGCGCGTCGCGATGCCCTCTGGGCCTGCCGCGCGCTCGATCCCAATGGTGCTGCCGAGCGGCTGCCGCTGTTCGAAGGCGCGGCTTCGGCCGCCACCGATCTCCAGTGCGAGCCGGACGCTTATCTGCCGCCGATGCTGCCGGGCGAGGAGGTGATCGCCGACTACCGCTTCCTGTCCCTGTCCCTGAAGGCGCATCCGGTCGCTTTCGTGCGCCGCGAACTCGACCGGCGTCGCATGGTGCCGACCGAGACACTTGAGCGCATGCGCTCCGGCTCGCGCGTCACCGTCGCCGGCATCGTCCTCATCCGCCAGCGGCCGGGCTCGGCCAAGGGCGTCATCTTCATGACCATCGAGGACGAGACGGGGGTCGCCAACGTCATCGTCTGGCCGAAAATCTTCGAGCGCTTCCGGCCGCTTGTGCTCGGCGCCCGGTTCGTCGCGGTCACCGGCCGGATGCAGTCCGACCACGGCGTGATCCATGTTGTCGCCGACCGGCTGGAGGATCTGACCCCGCTGCTCGCGCCGATCGCGGCGGGCGAGGATTTCAGCGCCGGTGCGATCGCGCCGGGCGACCATGTGAGGGCGCCGCTGCGCCGCCCTTCCGGCGCCCGCATTCCCCGGCCGGAAAACGGCGAGCTGGCGGCCAGCGCCGAGGCAGCCGCCTCGCTCGGCGCGGCGCTGGCGAGAGCCGACGAGGTGCGCCGGCCGATCGGCCAAGGACGCGGCTTCGGCGCATCTTCCGGCCGCAGGCCCGATCTGCGGCCCGCCGCGAATGCGGGACCCGCTGCGGCCGCATCGCCGATGATCCGGCAGGTGCTGCCGAAGGGGCGGAACTTCCAGTGAGGCGCCGATCGTCGGCAGGTGGTGAGACGCCTCTCGCCACCGCCCTTCGCACCGCGTCCTCGGTACCATCGGCCCGCGGCTTGGCTCGGCCTTCAAGCCGCCGGGTCCGCTGCCTACATGCCAGTCGACAACACAAGCTGGACGGGGCAGGCGATGACGCGAGACGACAGGTCCAAGGACGGAGCCGGCGGACGATGAAGGCGCCGACGCTGGAGGAGATCGAGACCATGGCGGTGGCGGCCTATGGCGAGCTCCCGCAGGAATTCCGCGACCTTTGCGGCGAGATCCGCTTCATCGTCGCCGATTTTGCCGAGGACGAGGTGCTGGCGGAACTTGGGATCGAGAGCCCGTTCGAACTGCTCGGCCTCTTCGAGGGCCGGCCGATCGGCGATATGGGCGTGCCGGTGACCGGTGCCATGACCAACCGCATCCTGCTCTATCGCCGGCCGATCCTCGACTATTGGGCCGAGCACGAGGACAGCCTGCAGGAGATCGTCCGCCACGTCCTCGTCCACGAGATCGGCCATCATTTCGGCCTGTCCGACGACGACATGGAGGCGCTGGAGGCGGAAGCGGACTGAGCGTCGGCGGCCTTCATGGCCGGTGCACGGCGCCATCGTGCAGATCGAGCGAGAGGAAGAGCAGCGGCGGAAGCGGCGTCCACAGGCCGGTCGCAAGCCCGGCCCGGCGCAGCATCGCCGCCGTCCAGGTGTTGCACCCGGCGAACGCCTGGAAGGTGCCCCGCGCCTCGTAGAAGCGGTCGAAGTCGCCATAGCCGGGGGCGGCGAGGGCGATCGGCGCGCCGTCGGGGCCGCGCCGAAAGCTCGTCTCGACGCCGTCGAGGAGCTCGGCATAGGCATCGGCCGAAAGCGCGATCTCGCGAACGTTCGGGCTCGTCGTCCCGATCGCTCCGGTCAACTCGACATGCAGCACGGACGCATCGCCGAAAAACGACTTCAGCACCGGCCACGGCCGGATATCCGACCAGTGCGGCGTCGCCACATAGAAGCTCCGTCCGCCCCAGCCGATCACCAGGAAGGCGACATCGGGCCGGCCGATTGGAAGTCCGGCCGCGCGGAGGAATCCGAAGCGCTGCCGGAGTTCCGGGCTGGCCGGAAGTGCGATGTCGGTGTGGATGGGATTGGCGAGGACGAGGATCTTCTCCGCCGGCTGCTCGCCGCCGGCCTCCGCCGCGTCATACGGCCCCGTTCGCGGGACGGCCACCCCGGTAAATACGGCTGCGGCGATCAGCGCCAGGATGGCGAACGCCGCCGGGACGATGCGCCGGCGGCGCCGAGTTCTTGTCATGCGGCGCGAGCCACCCGCAAAGGCGCGGAGATCGCCCTTTCGGCCCTCATTTCCGGCTGACGAACTTGTTGAAGTTCGGGTTGTCTCCGGAATCATCGAGCATCAGCGCCAGTTCCTGTTCCTCGAAGATCTCGAAGAACCGGTCCCAGGAGATCTCTTCCAGGCCGTCATTGTCGCGGCCGTGGTCGAAGCGCAAAACGCCCGGGCCCTTGCCGCTGTTTTCGGTGTCGGCGACCAGCGAGGGCTTGCCACCGGTCTTCTCGGCGAAGGACCTGATCTCATCATGGTCCACCACCATCTTGGAATGTGCCATTTCCGGTCTCCCGTCTGCACGTGGCAAAGACGGGGAAGCGGTGAAGGGAGCGCTTCGTTCCGGCTTAGCGCGCCGAAACCCGTCGGGCCCCTACGGCCCCGCGGCTACTGTTCGCTGAGCTTCATCTCGGGGTCGTAGTCGAGCCGCGGAACGTTCTTGATCACCGCCTGGCCGCAGCGCATCGCCCCGCTCGCCGCATCGAAGGCATAGGACGGTTCGCCGTAGAGATCCCAGCCCTTCGACAGCGCGAAGCTGACCTTGTGGCAGAAGGAGGAGTCGTCGGGTCCGGTGAGAAAGCGGTAGAGTTTCATCTCGTGCCTTTTTGTTCACGTCGAAGGATCATGTCGCGCAGCGCAAGGAGGCGCCGCGCCTCTTCCAGATGCAGGCGCTCGACCATGCGGCCGTCGATCTGGATGACGCCCCTTGCCGCGTTCGCCGGCTCGGCGAAGGCCGCGACGACGGCCTCGGCGGCGGCGAGCGCCTCCGGCGAGGGACCGAAAGCGGCATTGGCCGGCTCGACCTGCGAGGGGTGGATGAGGGTCTTGCCGTCGAACCCCATGCGACGGCCGGCGGCGCACTCGGCCGCAAAGCCGTCCGGATCGCCGAGGTCGGCGAACACGCCATCGAGGACAGCGAGGCCGGAGCTTCTGGCGGCGAGCACGATCTGCATCAGCCAGGGCAGGAGTTCGGAGCGGTCGGATTGCGGGGCGATCCGCGTGGCCAGCTGGATGTCGTTCGGTCCGACGACGAAGGCGGCGAGCCGGCGTTCGGCGCCCTCCGCGGCGATCCGGTCGGCTTCGAGAATGCCGCGCGGCGTTTCGATCATCGCCCAGATCGCGAAGTGGGCCGGCGCATCCATGTCGTCGAGGGCGGCCGCGGCCTGGTGGATGACGGCGGGGGACTCGACCTTCGGCAGGAGAATCGCGTCGACGCCGGCACCGCGCGCCATCAAAAGGTCCTCGGTGCCGGAGGCGGTATCGAGCCCGTTGATGCGCACGATGCGCTCGCCGGAGACCTTGGTCTCGGCAAGGTGCAGGCGCAGCTTCTCGCGTGCGTCGTCCTTTTCGGCCGCCCCGACGGAGTCCTCGAGATCGAAGATCAGGCCGTCGGCGGCAAGCGTGCCGGACTTTTGCAGCGCGCGGGCGTTGGAGCCGGGAACAAAGAGAAGCGAGCGGCGGGGGCGGGGTATCGCAGTCATGACGGGCTTGTCGCCGATCTCCCGCAAACAGTCCATGCCCGTTAATGTCGCTGCATTGAATTTCAGCATATTAGCCGAAAGCGCGTAGCCGCCTGACAAGCTTCCGGCCGATAGCGGGGAACGATCTCTCCTCATCCGGCCTTGCAAGGGCATCGCGATGCGCCGTTCGCGACCAGTGAGTGTGGCCGCACCGGGATGCGGTCGACCGTGGTGCAGGCGGTCAGAGCTCCCCTCCCGACTTCCGACCGCTTGTGTCGCGCGGGTCCGACCTCCTCCCTCGGACCCGCGCCCCCGCCCGCCCGGCCGGTCCTGCCAAAGATCTCCAATGCTCCTGCCCGAGCGCGAACCACTCGCCGAAGAGTTTGCCTCGGCCGGACGCCATGGTATCCACGGTACCGTTCGTTTCGACAGCCAGGATGTACGCCATGCAGAAGTTCGACACGCTGACCGGGGTCGCCGCCCCGATGCCGATCGTCAACGTCGACACCGACATGATCATCCCGAAGGACTATCTGCGAACCATCAAGCGCACCGGGCTCGCCAGCGGGCTCTTCGCCGAACTCCGCTTCAAGGACGACGGCTCGGAAAATCCGGACTTCGTGCTCAACAAGCCCGCCTATCGCAATGCCGAGATCCTGGTCGCCGGCGACAATTTCGGCTGCGGGTCCTCGCGCGAGCATGCCCCCTGGGCGCTGCTCGACTTCGGCATCCGCTGCGTGATCTCCACCTCCTTCGCGGACATCTTCTACAACAACTGCTTCAAGAACGGCGTTCTGCCGATCCGCGTGACGCCGGAGCAGCTGGCGCTCCTGTTCGACGATGCCGAGCGCGGCGCCAATGCGCGGCTGACGATCGATCTTGCGGCGCAGACGATCACCGGCCCGGACGGCGGCTCGATCCATTTCGACATCGACCCCTTCCGCAAGCATTGCCTCCTCAACGGGCTCGACGACATCGGGCTGACGATGGAGAAAGCGGACGCGATCGGCGACTACGAGCAGAAGCTGGCCGAGAGTCGTCCCTGGGCCTAGCCGGGACCAGTCTCGCCTCGCGTTTCGGGGCACAGCCACCGAACAATGGCTTGCTCCCGGCCGCCTTCGTCGCATCTGGCAAACGGCCGGCCTTCACGGGCCGGTCCCTGATGAAGCGGACAAGGCGGAAAGCCGATGCTGCAGTGGCTGTCGGAACATAGCTCGGTCGTCAACCTGGCGCTCAACGCGGCGATGCTCCTCGTCTGGGTCGTCTATCTGCAGCTCCTTCTCAACGGATATCGCCGGCAGCGCAGTTCCTCGATCCTGATCACAAGGGGCGCGGGGTCGGGCATCCATTCGCGCTGCCTGATTACCAATATGAGCGCCGAGCCGATCTATGTGACCAGCCTGATCGCCACGCTGGTGACCAAGGATGACAGTGTCGAGCTGGCGCTCACCGACCTTCGCGATCTTCCCGAGGATCTCGGCACCGACCCGCGCTCGGTCATGCGGCAGGGCAGCCTCAGCACCGGCAGCTATCTCGACATCGGCCATTTCGACGATCTTCTGCGAGCCCTCATCGAGAACCAGCCGAAGATTCCAAACGTCGAGGCCGTCAGGGGGCTGGAGATCATCGTCGTCGCGCTCTACGGCCCGGAGCACTGGCCGGTCGGCGCCGAACGATATTTCCAACTGCAGTGGGACAGCGGGAACGGCAGCCGCATCGTCCCGTCGAGGGTCGAGACCCGTCAGCTGCGCTCGCGCCGCAAGAGGCGGCAGCTGTCACGCAAGCTGGCCGAGCACATGTGAGCGCGGGGTGCCGGCGGCGGCGGCCGGAGCCGGCCGGAGGCGAGGATACCTGTATGGCGGCAAGGCATGCGGCGCCGCAGCTTGTCAGACGGCGGGATTGCGCCTTTACTGCATTCGAGCAGGAAGAAGACGAATCCGAGAACCGCCATGTGCCATCTCTTTGCAGGCATCCCCGTACATCTCTACGAGAGCGAGACCCGCTCCATGCGCCTGTCCGGCCATGCGACGTCGATTCGGCTCGAAGCAGTCTTCTGGCAGATCCTCGAGGACCTCGCCGCCTCTCAGCGGCTGAGCCTGCCCAAGTTCCTGACCACGCTCCACGAGGAAGTGCTGGAGCTTCACGACGAGGCCCGCAACTTCACATCGCTGCTGCGCTGCGCCTGTCTGACCCATCTGGAGCGGGCCAATGGCGACCTTTCCGCGACCGCGCCATCCTGGCCAGCGCTCGATGCCGCCGGCCCGGCTCGCCAGGAGGTAGTTTCCGCCCGGCGGCAGATCGCCTGAGCCGCGCTGCGCGGGCTGCAGACGGAATCGCCATCTGAAGACTGGCAGCTCGTCGCCGGCGCTGACCAGACGACCGCCGGACGGCGGCTCAGAACGCGCGCGGGACGCTCCTTGCGTCGGTGAGGGCAAACCGTCGCGGGGCAAAAACGGCCTGTATTATCATCATACTACCAATGCCTTCGCCGGCCCGCCTAGACTCGTTCCTAACTGGCGGATCAAGCCGGTGTCGAAGGAGGATGCGCCGTCGTGGCCCGCGTCACAGGCCGCTCGAGAATCCCTCGCACCGAAGATCCTCGAGGAGGTCGACGCGTCCGGCGAAGGGCGCGCCGAGAGTTGGTTAAGGGGCGAGCATGGCGAAAACGATCCATACGATGATCCGCGTTCTCGACGAGGCGCGGTCGCGAGACTTCTATGAAAAGGCATTCGGGCTGACGCTGGCCGGCCGCTACGACTTCGAGACCTTCACCCTCGTCTACCTCTCAAATCCCGAGAGCGAGCACGAGGTGGAACTGACCGTGAACAAGGCGCAAACCGAGCCCTACGATCTCGGCAATGGCTACGGCCACATCGCGGTCTCGGTCGGAGACCTTGCCGCCGAGCACGAGCGCATGCGCCAGGCCGGGCTTTCGCCGAAGGACATCAAGGAGCTCAGTCACGAAGGCCGGCATCTCGCCCGCTTCTTCTTCATCGAGGATCCGGACGGCTACAAGATCGAGGTTCTGGAGCGGGGCGGTCGCTTCAAGTGAGGCGGAACGGCCTGAGGGCCCGGGGCAGGGAGTGGCGGTCCCGAGGAGGGGATCGGCGGCCGGTAGCCGGACCGCCGGCAGACGATACAACAAAGGGAGGAATGCAAAATGGCCACATCCATGGTCGCGCCCGACAGGCGCCGTTTCCTGAAGGTGGGCGCCGGGCTCATCGCCATGACGATCATGCCGTCCGGCCTGATCGTCGGCGAAGCCTGGAGCCAGATGCCGCGCTCGACCCAGCCGGAGACGTTCGCGACGCTCGTCCAGATGTCGCGCGACTGCTATCCGCATGCCAGCCTCGATGACAGCTACTACGTCAAGGCGGTGGAAACCCTCGACCAGGCAGCAAGGGCTTCGGAAGCCGATCTCGCCCTCCTGGAGGACGGCGTCGCCGCGCTCAATAAGGCGGCGTCGGGGAAGGGCGGCGACTACAAGTCGCTCGCCAGCGATGCCGACCGGGCGGCGATCCTGACCGCGATCGAGGACGAGCCCTTCTTCCAGAAGGTGCGCTCCAACCTGATCGTCGGGCTCTACAACCAGAAGGATCTCTGGCCAATCTTCGGCTATGAGGGCGCCTCCGCCGACAAGGGCGGATACATCGAGCGCGGATTCGACGACATCGACTGGCTCTGAGGCCGGACGGAAGACGTCTCCAAAAGGCTTCAGGAACAAGGGGCGGGGCTCGGGTCGCGAGGAGGCGGCTCGTCCCGACGGCTTCGGGAGGAAACGGCATGTCAGCACCTTACGATCTCAACGACGACAGCGTGGTCGTCATCATCGGCTCCGGCGCCGGCGGCGGCACGCTTGGCACGCAACTCGCGCTCAAGGGCATCGACACGGTGATCCTCGAAGCTGGATCGCGCCACGAGACCTGGGACTTCATCAACGACGAATGGGATTCCTTCGCGCAGCTCGCCTGGAAGGACAAGCGCCGCACCTCCGGCGACTGGCGGGTGTCGACGGACTTTCCGAATCTTCCGGCCTGGATCGTCAAGTCCGTCGGCGGCTCGACCGTACACTGGGCCGGTGCCTCGCTGCGCTTCCAGGAGCACGAGTTCAAGACCAAGACTCACTATGGCGAGGTCAAGGACGCCAACCTGCTCGATTGGCCGATCGACCTGAAGGAAATGGAGCCGTGGTACGCCATGGCCGAGGACCGGATGGGCGTGACGCGCACCAACGGCATTCCCGGCTTGCCTGGGAACAACAACTTCAAGGTGATGGAGGCGGGGGCCAAGAAGATCGGCTACAAGGAGGTCCATACCGGGCGCATGGCGATCAATTCGGTGCCGCGCGACGACCGGTCCTCCTGCCTGCAGATCGGCTTCTGCTTCCAGGGCTGCAAGTCCGGCGCCAAATGGTCGACGCTCGTCGCGGAGATCCCGAAGGGCGAGGCGACCGGCAAGCTCGAAGTGCGGCCGGATTCCATGGTCCTGAGGATCGAGCACGATGCTTCCGGCAAGGTGACCGGCGTCGTCTACGCCGACAAGGACGGCAAGCAGCACCTGCAGAAGGCGAGGGTGGTCGCCGTCGCCGGCAACTCGATCGAGAGCCCGCGGCTCCTGCTCAATTCGCACTCGTCGAAGTTTCCGGACGGGCTGGCCAACTCGTCGGGCCAGGTCGGGCGCAACTACATGCGCCACACGACCGGCTCGGTCTACGGCATCTTCGAAAAGCCCGTGCATATGTATCGCGGCACGACCATGGCCGGCATCATCCGGGACGAGTCACGCCATGACCCCGCGCGCGGCTTCGTCGGCGGCTACGAATTCGAGACGCTGTCGCTCGGCCTGCCGTTCATGGCGGCGTTCCTCGACCCCGGCAAATGGGGCGGCGACTTCGCCGACGCGATGGACAACTACCGGAACATGGCCGGCATGTGGATCGTCGGCGAGGATATGCCGCGGGCGGACAACCGGATCACGCTCGCCGAGGAAACCGACGAGCACGGCATGCCGATTCCGGACGTCCATTTCGACGACCACGAGAACGACAACGCCATGCGCGACCACGCCTACAGGCAGGGAAGCGCGATCTACGAGGCGGTCGGCGCGGTCCGCACGATCCACACGCCGCCCTATCCTTCGACCCACAATCTCGGCACCAACCGGATGAGTGAGAAGGCGGAGGATGGCGTCGTCAATCGGTATGGGCAGACGCACGACATCCCCAATCTGTTCGTCTCCGACGGCTCGCAGTTCACCTCGGGCGCGGCCGAGAACCCGACGCTGACCATCGTGGCCCTGGCGCTGCGCCAGGCCGACCACATCGCCGGGCGGATGGCCAAGGGCGAACTCTAAAGACGACGCGGCCGTCGGGCTCTCCTCCGGGCCGTCCACGACGACCCGTACGCCTCCCGGCGAGAAGACGTCGCGGCGATTCGGCCACTCGGCCGGGTCGCCGAATCGCCAGAAAGGAAGGGCTTCTGCGGGACCTGCAGACTTCGCCCGGCGGCGTGCCGGAATGCGGTGCGACAGCCCTTTTCCAAGCTCATGGCGAGCCGCGAACCCGAGCGGTTTTGCTAACGTCTGCTTAAACTTAAGCCAGCCTTAACCCGCCGCCGCTAGGGTTCCGCGCAACGAGCGCGTCCGTCGAGTTCGGACTGCGCCAGAAGTACGGGTCAGACAGATGGCATCTTCGATCGCAGGCGAACGGCAAGTCTCATTCATGCGCAGGCAAGGTGAAATCGGCGCGGCTGCAGCGCTGATCGCACTTGCGGGCTATCTTGGCCTCGCCTGCGCCACCTGGTCGGTGACCGACCCCTCGCTCAGCCAGTCCAATCAGAACATGGTCGAGAACTGGGCCGGTCCCTCGGGTGCGGTCGTCGCCGATCTCCTGATGCAGGTCTTCGGCATTGGAGCGGCGCTGCTCGTCGCCCTGCCGGCGATCTGGGGTCTGACGCTGCTCTCCGGCCGCCCGATCGAGGGCATCTGGCGCAGGGGCTGGTACGCGGTCGGCGGGATCGTGCTCGCCTGTGCGGCGATCGGCTGCTTCTCGGCGCCCGAGACTTGGCCATTGCCGATCGGTCTCGGCGGGGTCGCTGGCGACATCGTGCTGAAGTTTCCCGCGCTCGCGACCGGGGCCTATCCGAGCGGCGCGCTGGCCATGGTGCTGGCCGCGATGCTCGCCGCCCCCGCGACTTGGCTCTTCCTCAACGGTGCCGGCCTGATCGACCGGGACCGGGCCGCCGCCGAGCCTGCGACGGCACGTGGCAAGGCGGCGCGGCGCGACGAGCTCGACGAGGAAGACGAGGGCGAGAACAAGCTCGACCTCATCGTCGGCGCCATCGCCCATACCGTCTACTCGGCCAAGGCCGCCTGGCAGCGCCATGCCGAGGAGCGCCGCGCCGCCAAGGGGCCGCGCGAATTCGGCGACCGGTTCGACGACTGGCAGGACGATGGCGAGGAATTCGCGCCGCCGCCTCCGCCGAGGCCGGTCGAGCGGTCGATCCGCGTCGCCATGCCGGCGGCGCAGGAGGGCTATTTCGATCCGATCGGCGAGGGCGAGCCGGAGGTCGGTCATGACCCCTATGCGCCCCTCGCCGAAGATCCGGGCTTCGACGAGACGGCCTGGGGCGAGCCGCAGGCTGCTTCCAACGACTGGGACCGGCCCGAGGAGGACGAGGATTTCGACGTCGCCGCCGAGGCGCCTGCCAACAATGAAATGCTCGTCGGCCCGGCCGATCGCGTCGCGCCGAATGCCGCGCTTCCCGCCGAAGAAGGCTCCGGCTGGCGCGGGCTCCTCGCCGGCAACATCGTCGCCTTTCCAGGGCGGCGCGCCCAGAAGTCCGAAGCGGCCCAGCGCCCCGACCCGCGGCCCGCGCAGCAGCCGGCGCCGCGCGGCGGATCTCAGGCGCCACAGCCGCAGGGCGACCCCGGCGTCCGGGTGGTTCCGCAGGCGACGGTCAGCGCCGAGCAGCAGCGCCTGCGCACCGGCTCGGGCCGCGCCGTCGCCATGCGCCCGCAGGCGATGACGGTCGCCGACCCCGTCAAGTTCGAGCTCCCCTCGGTCGACTTCCTGACCCCGGTCAAGGCGAAGGGCCGCGATAGCTCCATGTCGCCGGAAGCCCTGCAGGAGAACGCACGGCTGCTCGAAGGCGTGCTCGAGGATTTCGGCGTCAAGGGCGAGATCATCGAGGTGCGGCCGGGGCCGGTCGTCACGCTCTACGAACTGGAGCCCGCGCCTGGCATCAAATCCTCCCGCGTCATCGGTCTCGCAGACGACATCGCCCGTTCGATGTCGGCGATCGCGGCCCGCGTCGCCGTCATCCCCGGCAAGAACGCGATCGGCATCGAATTGCCGAACCAGCGCCGCGAGACCGTCTATTTCCGCGAAATGATCGATTCGGAAAGCTTCGCCAACCACAAAGGCAAGCTGCCGCTGGTCCTCGGCAAGACGATCGGCGGCGAGGCGGTCATCGCCGATCTCGCCAAGATGCCGCATCTCCTCGTCGCCGGCACCACCGGCTCGGGCAAGTCGGTCTCGATCAACACGATGATCACCTCGCTGCTCTACCGGTTTACCCCGGCCGAGTGCCGGATGATCATGATCGACCCGAAGATGCTGGAGCTCTCCATCTACGACGGCATCCCGCATCTCCTCTCGCCGGTCGTCACCGACCCGAAGAAGGCGGTGGTCGCGCTGAAGTGGACGGTCCGCGAGATGGAGGACCGCTACCGCAAGATGTCGAAAGTCGGCGTCCGCAACATCGACGGCTTCAACGCCCGGGTGAAGGGCGCGATGGAGCGCGGCGAGACGATCTCGCGCACCGTCCAGACGGGCTTCGACCGCGAGACCGGCGAGCCGATCTTCGAGACCGAGGAGTTCGACCTCGAGCCCTTGCCCTACATTGTCGTCATCATCGACGAGATGGCCGACCTCATGATGGTAGCCGGCAAGGACATCGAAGGCGCCGTGCAGCGCCTCGCCCAGATGGCGCGTGCCGCCGGCATCCACGTCATCATGGCGACCCAGCGTCCCTCGGTCGACGTCATTACCGGCACGATCAAGGCGAACTTCCCGACCCGCATCTCCTTCCAGGTCACCTCGAAGATCGATTCGCGCACGATCCTCGGCGAACAGGGCGCCGAGCAGCTGCTCGGCATGGGCGACATGCTGTTCATGGCGGGCGGCGGACGCATCCAGCGCGTCCACGGGCCCTTCGTCGACGACCCGGAAGTCGAACAGATCGTCTCCCATCTGAAGTCGCAGGGCGTGCCGGACTATCTCGACGCCGTGCTCGAGGACGAGGACGAGGACGGTGGCGCCGCCAGCGGCGGCTCGGCGGGCGGATCCTCCGGCGGCTCGAATGGCGGCGGCGACGATTCGGAGGACCCGTACGACCAGGCGGTCGCCGTCGTCCTCAGGGACGGCAAGGCCTCGACCTCCTACATCCAGCGCCGGCTCGGAATCGGCTACAACCGCGCCGCCTCGATCATCGAGAAGATGGAGCAGGAGGGGATCGTCGGTCCCGCCAACCATGCGGGCAAGCGCGAGATCCTGGTCCCGACGGAGGAAGAGGCGCGCATGTAGCGCCGGCGACGGGGTGTCGGGCCGCAAGCGGCTGGGAGACCCTGTCGGAGCGCGGGTGTCGCCTCGGGCCTCGTCAGGTCCGGGCGCGCAAGGAACCCGCCGGACATCGACTGATCTTGCCGCCTTGGTGCCGGATCTCGGGGCTGCCGATCCCAGCGGCCGCCCTTCACGAAATGCGGCGCAGCCAATTGCCATCGCCACGCCCCATTGCCGATCGATGAGAAGGTACGACATTCTCGACCATCGGCCTCGTGCCGGCAGGGCGCGTGTCGCGCGCGCGACGGCACGCAACGACGACGAACCGAAGGGCGGATTCACCTTAAGGGATTCCGGACGCAACCATGCTGAACAAGACTTTCAATCCGAGAAGCGCGATCCGAGCCGCGCTGTCGCGGCCCGTCGTGGCAGCGCTTCTTTCCGCGGCGGCACTCATCTCGGCCTCGAGCCTGCCCGCGGCGGCGCAGGCGACGGCCGCCGCGCAGAAGATCGCCGACCATTTCGCAAGCGTCTCGGCGATGCACGGCAATTTCATCCAGTTCGACCCGAGCGGCCGGCAGAGCGAAGGCAAGTTCTACATCGAGCGGCCGGGCAAGGTCCGCTTCGACTATGCCAACACGCCGCTGAGGGTGATCGCCGACGGCTCGAACGTCGCGATCAACAACAAGAAGCTCAATACCTGGGATCTCTATCCCCTGTCGAAGACGCCGATGAAGCTTCTGCTCGACCGGCGCATCAACCTGTCCGACGCCAACATCCAGAGCGTCAAGGAAGAGCCCGACAGCACCACCATCGTCATGGGCGACTCGTCGGTCTTCGGCTCCTCGCGCATCACCATGCTGTTCGATCCGAAGTCCTACGACCTGAAGCAGTGGACGATCCGCGACCAGCAGGGCAAGGACACGACGGTGATGATCTACGACGTCAAGGAAGGCGGCGACATCGCCGATTCGGCCTTCAAGATCCCCTATACGGCGATCAGCCAGGGCCAGACCGGCAACAAATAGGCACCAGGGCCCGGACGGCAGGCGCGCAAACGAGCCGGCCGGAACTTCCGGCGATACATGGGCATGAGAGGAGCGGCGTCCGGCGGGCGCCGCTCTTTCGTCTTCAGCGGCTCATCTCGCGAAGAACCGCGCAAGCGCCTGCAGCGTCTCGTCGGGGGCTTCCTCGACGATGAAATGGCCGGCGTCGATCGCTTCCCCGGTGACGCTCTCGCACCAGTCCCGCCAGAGCGTCAGCGGATCGATGCCGTCGCCCGGAATTCCGGCCGATCCCCAAAGCGCGAGTGTCGGCGCCTTGATCCTGCGGCCGGCGGCGCGGTCGTCCCGGTCGAGGCGCCAGTCGATCGTCGCGCCGGCGCGATAGTCGTTGCAGGCAGCCTCGACAGCCTCGGCGCGGGCGAAACTGCCCCGATATTCCGACAGCGCGTCGCCGGCGAAAGGCGCGAGTGAGTTCGTCTTGGTCCAGCTCGCCAGCGTGTGGTCGAGATAGAAGATCCTGTCGGCGCCGATCAGCCGTTCCGGGACGGGGTGCGGCTGGGCGAGGAACATCCAGTGATAGGTCTTGAGGGCGGATTGCGGGGTCATCCGCTCCCAGACCTCGGCCACCGGCACGATGTCGAGGACGGCGAGCTTTTCGATCTCATCCGGCCGGTCGAGCGCCATGCGATAGGCGACCCGTCCGCCCCGGTCGTGGCCGGCGACGGAAAAGCGGTCGTGGCCGAGTTCGGCCATCACCGCCGCCATGTCGCGTCCCATCCGGCGCTTGGAATAGGCGTCGTTGCCGGCATCGTTCGGCGGCGCCGAGGAGCGGCCGTAGCCGCGAAGATCCGGCACGACCACTCGGAACTGACGGGCAAGTTCGGGCGCGATTCCCGCCCACATCGCGCCGGTCTCGGGATAACCGTGAAGGAGGAGCAGCGGCGGCCCGTTGCCGGCGATCCGGCAGAAGATGTCGGCGCCGTCGCCGGCGATCGTCTTCGTCTCGAAGCCATCGAACATCGTGCGTCTCCCGTTTGACCGCAGGAAATTCGGGCGCGGTTCGGCGGCGGCAAGGGTTGCGGTGAAAGGTCTGCGCGCCTAGAGCGGTCGAGACCTTCCGCCTGCCGAAAGACCTCCCCCGATGCCGTTTTCGATCGCCACCTGGAACATCAATTCCGTGCGCCTGCGCATCTCGCTCGTCGAGCGCTTCCTTCAGGAGGAGGCCCCCGACGTCCTCTGCCTGCAGGAGACCAAGTGCACCAACGACCAGTTCCCGGAAAAGGCGTTCCGCGCACTCGGCTACGAGCACATCGCCCTGCATGGCCAGAAGGGCTATCACGGCGTCGCAACCGTTTCGAAGCGGCCCTTTGAGGACATTCTCCGCCAGGATTTCTGCGCCGTCGGCGACGCACGGCACCTGTCGACGCGGCTGGCCGTCGGCGAAAGGCGTATCCGCATCCACAATCTCTACGTCCCGGCGGGCGGCGACGAGCCGGACCCTCAGATCAATCCGAAGTTCCGCCACAAGCTCGACTTCGTGGAGGAACTCCGCCTGATGAACGCGGAGGCCGAGCCCGGCGTCTCGGCGCTGCTTCTCGGCGATCTCAACATCGCGCCTTATGAGACCGACGTGTGGTCGCACAAGCAGCTCCTGAAGATCGTCTCGCACACGCCCGTCGAGACCGAGGGGCTCCTGCGGGCGCAGGCCGATGGCAAGTGGGTCGACCTGATGCGCCATCACATCCCGATGGAGGAGGTGGTTTTCACCTGGTGGAGCTACCGCGCCAAGGACTGGGCGGCCTCGAACCGCGGCCGGCGTCTCGACCACATCTGGGGCTCGGCCGATCTCGCGCCGGCGCTGACCGGCATCGACATCCGCGCCGAGGCGCGCGGCTGGGAAAAGCCCTCCGACCACGTGCCGGTCATCGCGCGGTTCGAATTCTAGGAGCCGAAGAACCTCGTCGCGGCGCTCAAGCCTTAGCGGAAGCGGTCGGGCCGATCAGCTGAACCGCCCCTCCAGCGACAGAATCTGCGCCATCATGTCCTCTAGCTGAACGCGCAGGCGTTCGTGGAGACCGGCCGCGAATTCCGGATATTCCTCCAGCATCCGGCGAAACAGCGGCCGGGTGATGCGGATGACGTTGCACTCGCTCAAGGTCTTGGCGCTCGCGGGACGCTTGGTCTCGGTGATCAGTGCGAGTTCGCCCAGAAGCGTGCCCGGTCCATAGGTGCCGATCACCCTTTCGGCCTCGCCGCGGCCATGCAGCAGCGAGACCTCGCCGGAGACCACGACGAAACCGGCATCGGCGCGCGCGTTCTCGCGAAAGAGGAACTCGTTCGCGTGCAGGCGCCTGTGCTCCGCTCCGAATGCGAGAAGCCGCAGCTGGTCGGTCTCGAGACCGTCGAACAGCGGGACCGTGCGCAGGATGGCGATGTCGCTCTCAAGGCTCATCTCGTCAGCGAACCGCTCTCCCCAGTTCCGTCGGCGGACCCTGCGCCGCTGAAGCGGAGCGTGACGAGCCCGCCCGCCTGCCGCAAGCGGTCGACGCTTGCGCGACGACCTCCGCAATGGCGTCGGGCCATTATGGCCGCAGCGGATTCATAGTGAAACGGAATGGTCGACAAAAGGTAAACGCGTCGTGAAGCCCCAGAAAATCAGAGGCTTCCACAAGATACGCGCAGGTTTCGGCGTTAAGGAACCAGCTTGTACCCGCCGGAATCCGTCACCAGGATGCGGGCGTTGGACGGATCCGGCTCGATCTTCTGACGAAGACGATAGACATGCGTCTCGAGCGTGTGGGTGGTGACCCCGGAATTGTAGCCCCAGACCTCCTCGAGCAGGACGTCGCGCGTGATCACCCGCCGGTCGGCGCGGTAGAGATAGCGGATGATCGCCGTCTCCTTCTCGGTAAGCCGGATCTTGCCGCCCTTGTCGTCGACCAGAATCTTCTGGCTGGGCTTGAAGATGTAGGGGCCGACCTGGAAGGTGGCGTCCTCGCTCTGCTCGTGCTGGCGCAGCTGCGCGCGGATCCGTGCGAGCAGGACCGCGAAGCGGAACGGCTTCGTCACATAGTCGTTGGCGCCCGCCTCGAGCCCGAGGATCGTGTCGGAATCGGTGTCCTGCGCCGTCAGGATGATGATCGGAGCCTTGAAGCCGCCCTTGCGCAGGACCTTCACCGCCTCGCGGCCATCCATGTCGGGCAGGCCGACATCCATGACGACAAGGTCGATCAGCCCAGCCCGTGCCGTCGCGATCCCCTTGGTCGCGTTGGCTTCCTGGAGGACCGTGAACTCCTCATGCAGCGACAGTTGCTCGGCGAGTGTCTGACGCAGGTCGTCGTCGTCATCGACGATGAGAATGCTTCTTGCGCTCATGCTTCCGTCGTTCGATCCCAGGCCCGTTCGGCCGCAGGCGGCCCGATTGGCTGTAACAATGCGTGATATCAGATAGGTCGAATTTGCCGCTGAACAGGGGGACTTTGGGCCTATGCGAAGGAAAATCGACCGGATGATCGTCCGCCGCCTGCCGGGCTCGCCATCGCGCGGCATTCTGGCGGCCGGTCCGCTGCGGCTGGTCTGCGCGCTCGGGCGATCCGGAACCACCGTCTTCAAGAGGGAGGGCGACGGCGCGACGCCGGTCGGGGAGATGGCGGTGCTTTCGGCCTGGCACCGGCCCGGCCGGATGCCGCGGCCGCAAGCGAGGCTGGCGATCCGCCGCATCCGGGAAGGGGTGGACGGCTGGTGCGACGCGCCCGACCACGCGAGCTACAACCGCCATGTCCGCCTGCCGTTTCCGGCAAGCGCGGAAGAGCTCGCCCGCGCCGACCGGCTCTACGATTTCATCGTCGTTCTCGACTTCAACCTTTCCTCGCGTTCGCGCGGGCGCGGCAGCGCGATCTTCCTGCATGTTGCTAAGCCGGGCTATCCGCCGACCGCCGGCTGCATTGCCGTTTCGCCGGCCAACATGCTGCGCCTCGCCCCGCTCCTGTCGCGGCGAACGCGCCTCGTCGTGAGGCGCTGAGGCGGGGCTTTGACGGTGCCCGGGGAAGCGCGCCGGCTATCGGTTCCCGATGCAACCGACCCGTCCCTGGCGAGTTGCTGCACGAGATGTGCGCCGGCTCCGGCCGGCCCCGTGTTGAGGCCGAGACGGGGGTGTCGTACCCCGCAAGGAGGACGAGATGGACCGCAGCGAAGTGACCGATCATCCGAAGATCCAGCCCTATGAGGAGCCGACGGGCGGCTGGGGCTCAGTGAAATCGCTGCTGTCGAAAGCATCGGACGAGGGCCTGCTCGCCTCTACTCTCTGGACGACGATGCAGCGGCAGAACAAGGCCGATGGCTATCAGTGCGTCTCCTGTTCCTGGGCGAAGCCCGCCGATCCTCACACCTTCGAATATTGCGAGAACGGGGCGAAGGCGACGATCTGGGAAATCACGCCGAAACGCTGCGATCGCGAGTTCTTCGCCAAGCACACAGTGTCCGAACTTCTCGAATGGACCGACCACGACCTCGAGAAGCAGGGCCGGCTGACGACGCCGATGAAATACGATTCCTCGCTCGATCAGTTCGTGCCGGTGAAGTGGGAGGATGCCTTCCGCGACATCGGCGCCGAGTTGAAGAGGCTCGATCCCACATCCGTCGTCTTCTACGTCTCCGGCCGGGCCTCGCTGGAAGCCTCGCATATGTGGCAGCTGATGGCCCGTATCTACGGCTCCAACAACCTGCCCGACTCCTCCAACATGTGCCACGAATCGACGTCCGTCGGCCTGCCGGAATCGATCGGTTCGCCGGTCGGCACGGTGACCCTCGCCGATTTCGACCAGTGCGACATGATGTTCTTCTTCGGCCACAACACCGGGACGAACGCCCCGCGCCTGCTCCACTGGGTGCAGGAGGCGCGAAAGCGCGGCGCGCCGGTCATCACCTTCAATCCCGTGCTCGAGCGCGGCCTGATGCGCTTCAAGAATCCGCAGTCGCCGACCGAGATGCTCTCGCCGGACGAGGGCACCAAGATGTCGAGCGACTATTACCAGGTGAAGGGCGGGGGCGACGTGGCGGCGATGACCGGTATCGCCAAGGCGGTCTTCGCGCTCGACGATGCCGCCAAGGAGGCGGGCCGGCCGCGAGTGCTCGACGTTTCCTTCATCGAGGAACACTGCCACGGCTTCGACGAATTCGAGCGTTTCGTGCGCGCCGCCGAATGGGACCAGATCGAGCGCTGCTCCGGCCTGTCGCGCGCCGATCTCGAGCATGTCGGACGCACCTATGCCCGCGCGAGCAAGGTCATCGGCAATTACGGCATGGGCCTCACCCAGCACCGGCACGGCATCGAGAACGTCCAGATGCTGGTGAACCTCCTCCTGATGCGCGGCATGATGGGCAAGCCTGGCGCGGGCATTTCGCCGATCCGCGGCCACTCGAACGTCCAGGGCCAGCGGACCGTCGGCATCACCGAAAAGCTGAAGCTGATCCCGGTCGAGAAGTTCGAGGAGTTCTACGACTTCACCATTCCGAAGGAGGACGGCGTCGACACGGTCGAGGCCTGCGAGGGCATGCTGGACGGGTCGATCAAGGGCTTCGTCTGCCTCGGCGGCAATTTCGCCCGGGCGATCCCGGAGACCGGCCGCATGGAGGAAGCCTGGCGGAAGATGCGGCTCAATGTCCAGGTCTCGACCAAGCTGAACCGGACGCATCTCCTGACTACGGATAAGACCTACATTCTGCCCTGCATCGGGCGGATCGAGCGCGATCACCAGACGAGCGGCCCGCAGACGGTCTCGGTCGAAGATTCGACCGCCTGCATCCACGCCTCCTTCGGCCAGCGCGAGCCGGCCTCGAAGGAACTCCTGTCGGAGCCGAAGATCGTCGCCGAACTCGCCAAGGCGACGGTGGCGGGCAAGTCTTCCGTGCCTTGGGACGAGTGGGTCTCCGACTATGGCAAGGTGCGCGACGCGATCGAACGGGCCTATCCCGACGACTTCAAGGACTTCAACCAGCGCTTCGCCTCGCCCGGCGGGTTCCACCGCGACATCGGCGCCACCAAGCGGGAATGGCGGACGCAGACCGGCAAGGCGAACTTCCTGGTGCCGGAGAGCTTCGACGTCGATCCCGACATCGACACGACGGCGCCGGGCGTTCTCAAGCTGATCACGCTGCGGTCGAACGATCAGTTCAATACGACGATCTACGGCTATGACGACCGTCTGCGCGGCGTCCACGGGACCCGCATGGTGATCCTGATGAACGAGGAGGACATGCGCAGCCTCGGCCTCACGGACCGGGACCGCGTCGATGTCGAGACGTATGCGGATGACGGCATCACGCGACGGGTCGAGAACTACCGCGTGCACGCCTGGCAACTGCCCAAGGGCAATTGCGCGGGCTATTATCCCGAACTCAACGCGCTGATCCCGCTCTGGCATCATTCCCGGCGGGCGCATGTGCCGGCGGCAAAGTCCGTGCCTGTGCGGCTGATCAAACGGGCGGCGGCGTAGCCTCCACCGCAGGAATGAACAAGGGTAGCGCCCGCGGCCGGCCTGATCCGGTCCGCGGGCGTTACTATTGGAAGGCGCCGAGGATGGCGCCCTGCGCCAGAAGCACGAAGAACCAGTGCCCGCCGTCGATCAGCGGCAGATCCCAGGCGAAGCCCTGATTGCGGGTGTTGGCGATCACCGTCGTTGCGATGAAGCCGATCCAGAGGAAGACCGCGGAGGCGAGGGCATCGGCGAGCGTGTAACCTTCGAAATGGCCGAGCAGCACGGCAAAGATCAGGGCCATGACGAGTTCGCATAGGAAAGCCGTGGCGATGATGGCGGGCAGCGGACGCGCCATCGCCGGCGACATCCGCGCGGCCCTGAACCAGACTTTTCCGAAAGCCGTGTACCAGATCGTGCCGACGATCATCGAGGCGACCGCTGCCATGAAAACAGCGAAGTAATCGACCGCCGGTACCGACATCGCCAGAGCCCCTCGCATTCCCCGCAACCGAGAATGACGTTCACCCTGGCGAGGGTCAAGTTTTGCGGAGGTTCAAGTCGCCGCGGGTGCCCAGCGCCAGACCACTGCCTGCTTCACCTCGGCATCCTCGAGCGCGCGGGTGACCGACACGCGATATTCTGCGAGTTTCTGCAGCCTGCCGCCCGGCAGATAGGCGCGGCCGGGATCGCCCACGATGACGGTTTTTCCCTCTGCCGTGAGTCGATCGAACCAGGGCACGAGCGCGCCGGCGAGGTCGCGGTCGAAGAAGACGTCGCCGGCAAGGAGAATGTCGGCGTCAATCGGTTGACCGATCAGATCCTCGACCCGCATCTTGACCTCCACCCCGTTCAGCGCCGTGTTCAGCCGGACGGCGGCAGCGGTGAACGGGTCCGTGTCAGCGGCGAGGACATGGGCCGCTCCTGCGCTGGCGGCAGCGATCGCCACCAGGCCCGAACCGGTTGCGAAATCCAGCACCTGTCGGCCGGCCATGAGCGAAGGGTTGTCGAGGACGTAGCGGGCGAGCGCCTGGCCGCCGGCCCAGGCGAAGGCCCAGAACGGCGGCGGCAGGCCGATGGCTTCCAGTTCGGCCTCGGTCTTCAGCCAGAGTTCGTGCGCCTCGTCGGCAAGATGGAGCCGGATTTCCGGCACGTGCGGCGGCGACAGGACGGCGGTGTTCGCGCGGATGAAATCCTCGGCGCGGTCGGGATCGAGGGTCATGCCTCGCTCTGCACCTCGTCGAGCTTCAGGGCAACCGGCACCGACGCCGCGCAAAGCAGCGCGAAGGCGATCAGCACGGCCGCGGCGCCGAGAGCTTCCGCGAGAAGGCCGAAGGCGCCCATGACGAGGAGCACCACGCCGATCGCCGTATTGGAGAAGGCCGTGTAGATCGCCCGGTCGTCGGCCGGCGCCATGTCGACGAGATAAGTCTTCCGCCCGAGCCGCACGCCCTGATAGGCCATCATCAAGACGAAGAGGGAGAAGGGCGCCGCCGTCTGCCAGAGGTCTGGCGACAGGAACAGCGCGGCGGCCGCGGAGGCGGCCAGGACGACGGCGCCGAGTGCTCCGGACAGGGCGAGGACCTTGCGGCTGGAGCGGTCCGACATCGTGCCCCAGACGGTGGAGCCGAGGACCGCTGCCACCGACGAGGCGATGACGAAGGCGCCGAGACTGCCGAGCGCCCGTCCGCCATCCGCGCCCGCGGACAGGAGGAGGTAGGGCGGCGCGAGGGCCGTGGCAGTCAGGAGCGCTCTTGCGACGACGAAGGCCCTGAACTGCGGGGCGCGCCAGAGCCTCCGCCCGCTGGAGAGGATCGCCGACAGGCCGTTCTCGCCGCCGCCGGTGGCGCCGGCCTCTTCGTCCAGAAGGGTGAAGACGAAGGCGGCGATGCCCCACAGCCCGGCTGCGACCGCGAGCCCGATCAGGAGCAAGCCCCGCTCCAGCGGCAGGAGACCGAAGGCGAGTGCCGCGCCATAGGCGAACACCACGGCCGCGCCGATCGAGCCCGCGATGCCGGTGATCGTGCCGCGGCGGGTCTTGGCGACGGTCTTGCCGAGGACGTCCTTGTGCGAAACGGAGGCGAGCGATCGCCCGAGCGCGAAGACCGCCAGCAGGCCGACGCTCAGCCATCCCGCGAGAGAGCCGTCGAAGAAGGCGAGCGTCAGCGCGATGCCGGCCACGGCCAGCCCTTCGACGGCCGAGCCCGCCGCCCAGGCCCATTTGCGCCGCGGCATTGCGCGGACCCGGTGCGAGACGAGGATCTGCGGCAGGAGAGCGAGCGACTCCCGCACCGGCACGAGCATGCCGATCGCCGCGCCCGGCGCGCCGACCGAGTGCAGAAGGAAGGGCAGGATGAGCTTGGGATCGAGAAGGCCGTCGCCGATCTTCGTGGCGGTCATGCTGACGAGATGGAGGCCGGCATTGCGCGGCTGATGACGGCAGGCCGATTCGGGAATGTCCTTGCAGACCCGGTTTTCCTCGTCGCCGGAAAAGAGGTGCTGCAATTGTCCGACTGTATTCATTCCCGTCCCGATCCACCCGTGTCGACCTGGGCGAGTAGTTTAGAACGCTTCCAATCGGGATCAACGTGGAAGGCGCGATGCCGCGTCGGACGACAGGGCATGAAAAAGCCCGCCGCCTCAGTTGGCAGCGGGCTCATCTCGCATCTCGTCGATGGAAGACCACGATGGCCTGACGATCCGGATTTTCCGGGCGCGCCCTCAGGCGCTTTTCACGCGCTCGCTCTCGTGGCGGAGTTCGTCGATCAGCTTCGAAGCATCGGCCTTGGTCAGATCCGCGTCGAACGGATGGCCGGTCTCTTCGCACAGGGTCTTCAGATAGGAGGCCTGCGCGCCGGTCATCGGCTCGCCCCCGGTGGTCCAGTTCGACGGATCCTTCTCGGTGTTGGATCCCGTGTCGGTCTTGGGTTCAAGTTCGTCCATTGCTGACTCCCTGCTTTCATTGTTCCTGAAATGTTCCCAGCGGCGGATGGTTCCGATGCACCCTCCGGACGAGTGAGAGGGAAAGAAGCTCAAAGCTATTTACGTTAGGTAATTTTGGTTGTATTTGTGTCATGCATTGCAACCATTACGGGAGGAAGACATGCCGACGTTTTACCAGTTTGACCAGAATGCGGTGCAGGCGGCGCTCGACGCTGCCAAGCAGGACTTCGCCGAAGGCGACATCCAGACACTCACCGCCCGCGGCGCGGTGACGAAGAGCAGTGAGCGGAGCTTGCTGGCGGAATGCGTCAAGGTCGTAATCGAGGACCACAAGGTCTGCGTCGACCTGCCGCTCGGGCTCGGCAAGCACTGCATTCCGGTTCCGATCAATATCCCGAACGGCGAGGCGGGCAGCGCCTGCCTCACGATCTGCACGACGATCGGCTTTCCCACAGGCGTGAAGGTCTCGGTGATTGTGGCCGGCATCACCGTCGTTTCGGAGACGTTCGGCAAATGCTGACGAGAGGCGCTTAGAGCCCCGGAACCGCCTGCGACGGATCGTGGGCGGTTCTCAGCCCTTCATCGCCGTCTTCGGATCGAGGTTGCCCATCTCGCAGACCTTGGCGAACTCGGCATCGCCGACCGGCTGGACCGAGAGGCGCGAATTGTTGACCAGCACCATGTCCTTCAGCGCCGGCTCGGCCTTGATCTCATCGAGCGTGACCGGCCGCGGCACGTCCATGACCGCCTTGAGGTCGACGCACTCCCATTTCGGATCGTCGGCGGTCGAATCCGGATGGGCCGTCGCGATCACCTCGACGATGCCGACGACGGCCTTGCCTTCGTTGGAATGGTAGAAGAATCCGCGATCGCCGACCGCCATCTCCCGCATGAAGTTGCGCGCCTGGTAGTTGCGCACCCCGTCCCATTCCTGGCCCTTGTCGCCGGCCTTCTTCTGATGGTCGAAGGACCATTTGTGCGGCTCGGACTTGAACAGCCAGTAGCGCATGGCGCAATCCCCCTCGATGGCGTCCGGGCTCAGGCGGCGTCCGGGTTCTTCATGGTCCAGTTCCAGCGCCGGACGGTGACGTCGGCGAACAGCCCGGCCTTGGCATAGGGATCGGCCTCGGCCACCGCGATCGCCTCGGCCTCGTCGGCGACGTCGACGACGACGAGGCTGCCGCAGGGCTTGTCCTCGGCGTTGAGGAAGGGACCCGCGAGCTTCAGCCTGTCCCCGAGCCCGTTCAGATGGGTGAGGTGTTCCGGCCGGGTGTCCATGCGCAGCTGCAGGGAACCGGGCTTGTCGTTGCATAGAATCGCAAAGAGCATGGGATGAGCCTTCGGGAATGCGTGCCGGCTGGAAGGGCCGTTCAAAGGCTCGGCCGGCACAAGGAAAGGGTTTGGCGTCAGCTACCGCGCGGCGGCCGGGAGTTCAACCGCCGACCTCCCGCTTGAGCGGCCGGGCGAGCAGCGTCTGGACGGCCTCGTCGACCGTCATCCGGCCCGCCAGGAGCGCGGCCACGGTGGCGATGATCGGCGCGTCGATCCCATGTTCGCTCGCGAGCCTGGCCGCGATCTCGGCGCTGAAGACACCCTCGGCGAGCTTCAGCCCCGAGCGGTCGTCGCCGCGCCCGAGCGCCACGCCATAGGCGAAGTTGCGCGATTGCGGGCCCGAGCAGGTGAGCACGAGATCGCCGAGGCCGGACAGGCCCATCAGCGTGTCCGGCCGGCCGCCGAGCGCCTCGCCGAGGCGCCTGAGTTCGACGAAGCCGCGGGTGACGATGGCTGCGCTCGCCGATGCGCCGAGGCCCCGGCCGGCGACGGCCCCGGCGGCGAGCGCCAGGACGTTCTTCAGCGCGCCGCCCGCCTCGACCCCGCGCATGTCGCTGGAGGCATAGCCGCGAAAGCTATCGGTGGAGAGCATCCGCGCCGCCGCGTCCGCCTGAAGCTCGTCGGGCGCCGCGATGGTGACGGCGGTCGGCAGGCCGCGCACGACGTCGCCGGCAAAGCTCGGGCCGGACAGCACCGCAAGACGCCGCTCGTGCCCGGCGGCCTCATAGAAGATCTCGGAGGCAAAGCGGCCGGAGGAGCGCTCGATCCCCTTGGCGCACAGGACGGTGAGCGCGCCGGCGGGAATGGCGGGCGACAGCGCGGCGGCCGCCGCCGCGAGGCTCTGCGCGGGAACCACGAGAAGCACGACGTTAGCGCCGGCGAGCGCCCCTTCCGGATCGGTGGTGGCGGCGAGCGAGGCGGGCAGGGGGATGCCCGGCAGGTAGCGCGGGTTTTCGTGCGTCTCGGCGATGGCCGCCGCGGTGTCGGGATCGCGCGCATAGAGCGTCGTCGCGTGACCGGCCCGGGCATAGAGCGCGCCGAGCGCCGTGCCCCAGGCGCCGCCGCCGATCACCGCGAACCGGCTCACGCCTTGGCCCCCCGGCGTCCGAAGCCGACCACGGGCTGCGAGCGCTCGTCGAGCGGCCAGCGCGAGCGCACCGGTGCATCGAGCCCATCTGCCCGGCCGGCCTCGAAACGTTCGAGGCCTGCATAGGCGATCATCGCGCCATTGTCGGTGCAGAGCGCCAGGGGCGGCGCGACGAGCCGGACGCCGGCCTTGTCCGCTTCGCCTTCGAGGGCCACGCGAATCGCCCGGTTGGCCGCGACGCCGCCGGCGACCGCCAGGACCGGGCCGGCAAGCGTGGGATAGGTCTCGCGGAAGCGCTTCAGCGCCCGGCCGATCCTGTCGGCGAGTGTTTCCGCCGCCGCCGCCTGGAAGCTCGCGCACAGATCCGCGACGTCCTGTTCGCCCAGCGGCGCAGCACCCTCGGCGGCAAGGCGAAGGGCGGTCTTGAGGCCGGAGAAGGAGAAGTCGAGCCGTGCCTCGCCCTTCAGCGGCCGGGGTAGGGAAAACCGCTTCGGGTCGCCGGTCGCCGCCCGCTTCTCGACATTCGGCCCGCCCGGATGCGGCAGCGCCAGGAGCTTGGCCGTCTTGTCGAAGGCCTCGCCCAGCGCGTCGTCGATCGTCGTGCCCCAGCGCTCATAGTCTCCGAGGCCGCGGACGAGGATGATCTGGCTGTGGCCGCCGGAGACGAGAAGCAGGAGATAGGGATAGGCGAGGCCGTCGGTCAGGCGCGGCGTCAGCGCATGGCCTTCGAGATGATTGACCGCGAGGAAGGGCAGGGCATGCGCGGCGGCGATCGCCTTGCCGGTCATCGCGCCGACGATCAGCCCGCCGACAAGGCCGGGCCCGACCGTCGCGGCGACGGCCGCAAGCTCGCCGAAGCCGACTTGCGCCTCGATCATTGCCGCGCGCACGATCCCGTCCACGGCCTCGACATGGGCCCTCGCGGCGATCTCCGGCACGACGCCGCCGAAGGCCGCATGCTCCTCGACCTGCGAGAGCACGACGTTCGACAGGATCACCGGCGCGCCGGACGGGGAGCGGCCGACGATCGCGGCGGCGGTCTCGTCGCAGCTCGTCTCGATGCCGAGGACCAGCGAGCCGGGGACGAAAGGTCCGGGAGCGTCTGATGCGGAGGCTGAGCTGCCGTCTGGGGAGGCGTTCGGCGTCAAGTGCGGGTCTCGTCGGATTGGGGGCGCCGTTCGCAGATAGTCCATCGCGACGCAACCTGCCACCGCCGAAGCCGGCGATGCGGATCTTGCGGCAGCGTTCGCGCGATGGGTTTCATCCGTCCGCGACGGCCGAGCGCCAGACCGGCGGGGCGGCCTCCGCGCGCACCCCTCCCTGAGCCGGCGGCCGACAAATTCCTGCCGATGAGAGTTTCGTCCGTCGATGCCGCGCTCTAAGAAGGTCGGGACGGGCCCTCCGCGGCAAGATCGACAATGGGAGACCAATGTGAGTTCGAGCGATGTGATCCGGATCGGAACCCGCGGCAGCCAGCTGGCTCTCGCCCAGGCGAGTGAGGTCCGGGCCCGGCTGATGGCGGCGCACGATCTGCCGGAATCGGCCTTCGCGATCGAGGTCATCTCGACGTCCGGCGATCGGATCCTCGACCGGCCGTTGTCGGAAGTCGGCGGCAAGGGCCTGTTCACCAAGGAGATCGAGCTCGCGCTCCTCGACGCCCGCATCGACCTCGCCGTGCATTCCTCCAAGGACATGGCAACGGCGCTGCCGGACGGCCTCAAGATCACCGGCTTTCTGCCGCGCGAAGATGTGCGTGATGTCTTCATCGGCCGCAAGGTCCCGTCGATCCGCGACCTGCCCGAGGGCGCGACGATCGGTTCGGCCTCGCTTCGGCGCCAGGCGATCCTGAAGCGCATGCGCCCCGACCTCAACGTCGTCATCTTCCGCGGCAATGTTCAGACCCGGCTGCGCAAGCTGGAAGAGGGCCAGGCCGAGGGCACGCTTCTCGCGCTCGCCGGGCTGAAGCGCATGGACATGGTGTCGGTGGCGACCGAGATCCTGTCGCCGAAGGATTTTCCGCCGGCGCCGGGCCAGGGCGCGATCTGCATCGAGAACCGCATCGGCGACGAGCGGGTCGACGGGCTCGTGGCCGCGATCTCCGACCGGGCGACGACGATCGCGCTGACCGCCGAGCGCGCCTTTCTCGCCGAGCTCGACGGATCCTGCCGCACGCCGATCGCGGCCTATGCCGAACACCGCGACGACGGGACGCTGATGCTCCACGGCGTCATCCTGACGCCGGACGGCACGGCGATGCACGAGACGGTCCGCACCGGGATCGGCGAGGACGCCGAGGCGATGGGGCGGCTCGCCGGCCGGGACGTGCTGCAAGCGGCCGGACCGGATTTCTTCAAGGGCTGGGCTGAGTGAAGCGCCGCTCCCCGCCGCTCCGCGGACCGCGGCACGCATGGCAAATGTCCTGATCCTGCGCGAACGCGAGGACGGCGAGCGGACCGCCGCCTCGCTTAGCGAGCGCGGCCACGTTCCGCTGATTCTGCCGATGGAGGCGACACGCCGTCTCGAGGCGCCGCCGCCGCCCGGCGCATTCGCAGGTTTCGCGCTCACCAGCGCAAGGGCCGTGCCGGCTCTCGCGGAACACTTTTCGGGCGATCCCCGCCCTGTCTTCTGCGTCGGCGAGCGCACAGCCGCCGCCGCCCGCGCAGTGGGCTTCCCCAGCGTGCGGACTGGGGAGGGGACCGCCGCCGATCTCGCGGCGCTTGCCACTGATGCCGGCCTCGACGGGGAGCGCGGCCTCCTCTACGCGGCGGGCCGCCGGAGGACCGGGACCTTGGAACGTTCGCTTGAGGCCGCCGGTATCCGCCATGTGGTATGGGAGGTTTACGAGACCGTTGCCGCCCGCCCCGATGCGGCCACGGTCGCCTCGCTCCTCGAAGGCCGGCGGCCGGATGTCGCCCTTCTTCTGTCGGCCGGCCAGGCCGAGGCCTTTGCCTGGCTGGCTGAGCGCCACGCCGGATTTCTCAACCCGCCGCCGCGGCTGCTTGCGCTGTCGCCGCGGATCGCCGCAGCCCTGCCGCCGGAGTTGGCGAGCGCTGCGGAGATTTCTCCAACGCCTCGTCTCTCCTCGCTTTTCGAACGCATCGGGTAACCTAGTTTGGGTTGGAGAAGCGAGACGAAGCTTGCACGATCCGCACGAATGAAGGACCAATGAGGCTCTGCATTCGCCGCGCGGTAACCGGCTCGACGACGCCGTGCGGCTGAGGCGCCCAGGAATGGAGCGAATTCGATGACCAACCGTCCCCGGCGCTCGCGGCCGAACAAGACGCGCGGCCAGACGATCGACCTGAAAGCGGAAAAGAAGACGACGGTGAGCGACGGCGAAAAGGACAAGACCCAGGCGGAGGCCGCTTCTTCGGCAAAGCCGGGGACGCCCCCGAAGAACGGTTCGGCAGAGCCCGCCAAGGGCTCGGACAGCACGGCTGCGACCGTCGGCAACACCATCACCGGCGGAGCGGTCGCATCTCCCGGGTCGCAATCGTCCCGGCCACAGGACGCGGTCTCGTCTTCGGCCGACGGAAAGCAGGCGACGACGCGCACCTTCGCGTCCGAGGAGGGGCTCGCCCCTGACGCGCCGAACCCGCCGAAGGCCGGCGGAGCCGCCGGAAAGGATACCGTCAGCACGAGCAGCGGATCTGCGACCAACCCCTTCTCGACGGCCGCCAGCACCGCTGCGACAACCTCGGGGGCGACCCCTGCAAAGCCGGCTGCGACCTCCGGGACCCCCGCCGCGGGGACTTCTGCCTCGGGTGCTTCCAGCTCGCCGTCCGCCGCTTCGAAGTCCGGCAGCGGGGCGCAGGCAGTGACGCCGCCCTCGCAGACCGCCGCCGACAGGCCGGTGGATCGCCGGCCGGAGCCGCCCTCGTCCTCGACCGGCCCCGGCAAGGCTGCCGGGAGCGGCGATGCCGCCAAGGAACAGGTGAAGCCCGCTGCCGCGGCCTCCGCAACGCCCGCCGCTTCGACCGCAACGTCGAAGCCGGCCGCTGCGTCCTCCTCCTCCGGTTCCGTCAGTTCGGCAAAGCCTGCCGCATCGTCCCCGGCTGCGACGTCGTCTTCCGGGCCGCCTCCCTCCGGCTCGTCGTCGTCGGCAAAGCCCGCCACCGGCGCGGCCAGGCCCGCTGGTAGCGCAAGCACGCCGTCCGCTGGCAGAGGCGACGGCAGGGCGGAGCCTGCGCGCTCAGGCGGCGTCGGCTTCGGCGGCGCGCTGGCCGCGGGTCTCGTCGGCGCCGTCGTGGCGCTCGGCGCGGCCTGGGCGCTGCAGGCCAATGGCTATCTTCCGGGAGCCGGGGCGCCGAACGGCGCCGCCACCGACAGCACAGCCTATGCGACCACCGACGACCTCCAGTCCCTGCGCGATCAGGTGGCGCAGCTGAAGAGCTCGACAGCCGCGCCGCAGGGTGGCGGCGATCAGGCGGCGGCGCTCGGCCAGCGTGTGGATGCGCTCGAGAGCGGCGCGAAGTCCACCTCCGACGCGGCCGGGAAGGCATCGCAGACGGCCGAGGCTGCCAGCAAGACCGCGACCGCGGCGCAGCAGGCGGCCGGCGAGGCTGGTGACAAGGCGGCTTCCGCCCAGCAGGCCGCGACCCAGGCCGCGGCGACCGCCAATGCCGCGTCGCAGACCGCCGGCGGTGCTCAGACCTCTGCCGTCCAGGCGCAGCAGACCGCCTCCGGTGCCGAACAGACGGCCAGCGAGGCGCAGCAGGCGGCCGAGAAGGCTCAGGAAACGGCATCGGGCGCGCAGGCAACGGCGACCTCGGCGCAGGAAGCTGCCAACGCCGCCCAGACCGCGGCGGACAAGGCGCAGGCCGCCGCCGATTCGGCCGGAGAGGCAGCAAGCAAGGCGCAGGCGACGGCCGAGGCCGCGACCAAGACGGTCGACGAACAGCTCTCGGGGCTCGACCAGCGGGTGGCTGCGATCGAGCAGAGCAACCGCCAGGCCCAGGTCGCGCTTGCGGCGGCAAATTTGAAATCGGCGATCGATCGCGGCGGGCCGTTCATGAGCGAGCTCGAAACCTATGCGAAGGCTTCCGGGGGCGGCAGCGATGCCACCCAGGCCCTTCGCGAATATGCCGCCAACGGCGTACCCTCCGAGCGCCAGCTCGCATCCGAATGGCCGTCGGTCGAAAGCCGGATTTCCGCGAGCCTCGCCCCGCCGAAGCCGGAGGCGCCGGTTGGCGATCAGGTTCTTTCGGGCCTGAGGTCGCTGATCCAGGTTCGTCCGGCCGGTCCGGCTCCCGCTAGCCAGGAAGGCGTGGGTGCGACCTTGTCGCGGCTGACCGCCAATATCCGCTCCGGCGACCTCGATGCCTGGCAGCGCGAATGGCAGACCCTGCCGCAGGCGGCGAAGGATGCGAGTTCCGACTTCGCCGCCAAGGTGGATGCCCGGCTGAACGCCGAGCAGGTCGTCTCGAATGCCTTGTCGTCAGCGATCCAGACCGGCCAGACCGGCGAAGCCGCCGCTCCCGCTCCGTCATCCGCCCCGGCGCCCGCTCCGGAAAACCAGGGCTAAGGAATCAAGAATGCTGCGTATCCTCGCCTTCTTCCTCGTCGTCCTGGCTGCCGCGCTCGGTTTTGCCTGGCTCGCAGACAATCCGGGCACCGTCACCTTCGTCTGGCAGGGCCAGGAAGTCGCGACCAGCCTGATGGTCTTCCTCATCGCGCTCGGCCTGTTGATCTTCGCGGCCCTCCTCGTCGTCTGGCTGGTGCGCGCCTTCTTCAAGACGCCCGGCGCGATCGGCGGATGGTGGCGCACGCGTCGCCGCGATCGCGGTTACTCGGCGCTGTCGAACGGCATCATCGCGGCGGGCGCTGGCGACGCGCTTCTGGCGCGGCGCATGACAAAGCGCTCTGAGAAGCTCCTCGATGCGAGGAAGGAGCCCCTGATCCGCTTCCTCGACGCGCAGACGGCGATGATCGAGGGCGATCATGCCCGCGCCCGCTCCGTCTTCGAGCAGATGGAGCGCGATCCCGAGACGCGGCTCCTGGCCATGCGCGGTCTGTTTCTGGAGGCCGAGCGCGTCGGCGACGAGTCCGCGTCGCGCTATTATGCCGAGCGGGCCGTGCGCATCGCGCCGCATGTGCCCTGGGCCGGCGGGGCCGTCCTGGAATCGAAATCGCTCGCCGGTGACTGGGATGGGGCGCTGGAAATCCTTGAGGCGCAGAAGAACACCCGCCTCATCGATCGCGACGAGTCCAAGCGCACGCGCGCCGTCCTGTTGACCGCGAAGGCGATGCAATTGTCCGAGGCCGATCCGAAGGCTGCCAAGCGGGCCGGCATCGAGGCGCACGAGCTTGCGCCGGAGCTCGTTCCGGCCGCGCTGGTCGCAGCGCGTGCGCTGTTCAGGCTCGGCGACCTCAGGCGCGGCGCCAAGATCCTGGAGACCAGCTGGACCTACAGCCCGCATCCGGAAATCGCAGACGCCTATGTCGGTGCGCGACCGGGCGATTCGGTCGACGACCGTTTGCGCCGTGCCAAGAAGCTGCACGCTTTGCGGCCGAGCGACGTTGAGTCTGGGATCTGCCTTGCCAGAGCGGCTCTCGACGCCGACGATCTGGAGCTTGCCCGCGCCTCTGCCATGGAGGCCGCCAAGGCCTCGCCGCGCGAGAGCGTCTATCTGCTTCTCGCCGATATCGAGGAAGCCGATACCGGCGAGACCGGTCGCATCCGCGAATGGCTCGCCCGCGCCATCCGGGCACCGCGGGATCCGGCCTGGACTGCCGACGGGATCGTTTCGCAGCATTGGGCGCCGATCTCTCCGGTCACCGGGCGGCTGGATGCCTTCCAGTGGAAGGTGCCGGTCGAGCGCCTGGGCGGCGAGAATGCGCCGGTGATCGAGGCCGAGCCCGGCGAGGGCGCAAGGACGATAGAGACCAGGGCGGGCGAGACAGGCGTGGTGACGGGCGCCGCCGCGACCGAAGGTACTGCAACGGCGGTTCCGGCGAGGCCGGCAAGCGAGGCCGAGGGCGGGCGTCCCACATCCGAAGCGGCGGTCAAGTCCGCGACGGACAGCCACGGGAAGGTGTCTCCGACCGTGCCTTTGAAGAACGCTCCGGTCGCCACCGAGGCGGCCGATCCAGCCGCGGGCCGCACCAATGGTGCGGGAATGCCGGTTGCGTCGACGGCCGGCGCCAAGCGGGAGCCGGCGCGCGGCGATGTTTCCGAAAACGCCTTCGGCCGCAGCAGCGAGGAACGGAAGGAGGCGCGGTTCGGTTGAGGGAGCGGACCCTGACCGAACCCGCCGCCGAAGACGGAAATTGATGTTCGAATCCTTCCGAGAATTCATCCGCACGCTGGCAAGTGACGAGGACGAGCGCCGATCGGATCCGGCGGACGACGTGCGGGTCGCTGCGGCGGCGCTGCTCTTCCACATTGTCGACGCCGACGGCGTCGTCACCGATGCCGAGCGCCATCGCCTGAAGCAGGTGCTCGGCGAAGAATTCGGCCTTGCGCCCGGCGAGGCCGACCGGATCGCGGAGGCGGGGCGCCAGGCCGATCAGGAATCGGTCGATCTCTATAATTTCACCTCGGTGCTGAAGTCCCGGCTCAGCGAGGAAAAGCGGGTTCGATTCGTCGAGCTTCTGTGGGAGGTCACCTATGCCGATAGCGAGGTGCACGAACTCGAGGACAATCTGATCTGGCGCATGTCGGAACTGATGGGCGTTTCCACGCGCGATCGGATGCTGATGAAGCGGGAGGCTGCGGAAAAGAGCGGAGCTGCCGACTGACGCCATGGCTTATCTCGAAGAAGCGCAGAGCGATGCGGCGGGCGTGGTCCACGACGCTATTGCGAAACACCACTTCGTCCTCGATGGGAGCGATACGCGCCCGGTCCTGATCGTCCTCCACCAGGAAAGTTCGACCCCCGGGCGGGTCGGACAGGTCCTGGAGCGGCATGGCGTGAAGCTCGACATCCGCCGGCCGGTGATCGGCGACGGCCTGCCCGACACGCTGGAAGACCATCGCGGCGCGATCGTCTTCGGCGGTCCGCCGAGCGCCAACGACACCGATCCGCACCTCGTCAAGGAGGTGGATTGGCTGGACGTGCCGCTGAAGGAAGAGCGGCCGTTCCTCGGCATCTGCCTCGGCGCGCAGATGCTCGCCAAGCATCTCGGTGCAAAGGTCGGTCCGCATCCGGAGGGTTATGCCGAGGTCGGCTACTATCCGCTGAAGTCCACGACCGAAGGCCGGATCCTCGTTCCGCACTGGCCGGAGATGGTCTATCAATGGCATCGCGAGGGCTTCGATCTGCCGCGCGGGGCGCGTAGTCTCGCCGAGGGCGACTGGTATCCGAACCAGGCCTTCAGCTACGGACCGGCCGCCTATGGCGTACAGTTCCACGCCGAACTGACCCTCGCCATGATGCATCGCTGGACGACGCGCGGCCACGCCCGGATGACCCTGCCGGGCGCGCAGGGGCGCCGGGCGCACTTCACCGGCCGCGCGATCTACGACGCGCCGGTCAAGCGCTGGCTGGAGGCGTTCCTGGCGCGGATCTTCGGGCACCCGGCAAAGGGGTAGGACTGGGGCGGGGACGTGATCGCGCGTCCGGCGTTCGGCGGCCGACCCTCACCCCTCGAAGTGTTCGAAGTCCGCGAGCCGCAACGAAAAGCCCGGCACGGCGAGAGGCGTCAGCGTCTCAGCCTTCAAGCAATTTCCGATCGACGTGTACCGTCCGTCTTGGGGCTCCCGGAAGATTCGGGCTTCCAGCCTGCGGGCGTCGATGACCCATAGTTCCCGTATCCCGAATGCACCGTAGATCTCCGCCTTGCGGCCGCGGTCGTAGGCAAGGCTCGACACGCCGATCTCGATCGCCAGAAGGCAAGTGTCGCCCTTCAGGCCTTCGAGCCCGGAGGCCCGCTCGAAGACGACGAAGTCCGGCTCCAGGAACGTGTCCTCGGACAGGCGGAAGGTCGTTTCCGGATTGGTTGCGAACTGGCGTGGAAGATTGCGGATCAACGTCTCGTTCAGCCACATCTTGATCCGCTCGTGGCGCATGCCTTCTGGCGACATCGGCACGATCTCCCCGCCGATCAGTTCGAACCGCTCGTCCTCGGCGATGACGCCCGCCTCGACGAAGCTCTCGATCTCAGCCACCGTGAACCGGCGCCGCGGCAGCCCTTCCGCCGCCCGCGTCGAGTTTGGGGGATCGGATCCGTCTTCGACCGGCTCTGCGATCAGAGTGGACATGACGCATGATCCTTTCGATCGTCCATGTTCGGATTAGATCGCAGGATCGATGCCGGTTTCAAGTCACGCGACGGGAGGTGGCCCCGTTCGCAGAGCTCATTTATTGACATAAGCATATCTTTATGTGATCTGGTCTCAACGATAGGGACAATCACGCCATGACCGCATCGACCGACACGCTCTTCGGACCCATGACCGAGGGCCGCAATCCGGCCGAGGCCGCCGCGGCACTTCGCGAGGCCGCAGCTGAGCGCATCCTGATCCTCGACGGTGCCATGGGCACCGAGATCCAGCTTCTCGGCCTTTCGGAGGAGGATTTCCGCGGCCACCGTTTCGGCGCCTGCGAGTGCCATTTGCAGGGTAATAACGACCTGCTTATTCTGACCCAACCGAAGGCGATCGAGGACATCCACTACGCCTATGCGATCGCCGGGGCGGACATCCTGGAGACGAACACCTTCTCCTCGACCTCCATCGCCCAGGCCGACTACGGCATGGAGGGAGAGGTCTACGAGCTGAACCGCGACGGCGCGCGGCTTGCCCGCCGGGCCGCGATCCGCGCCGAACAGGAGGACGGCAAGCGCCGCTTCGTCGCCGGGGCGCTCGGGCCGACGAACCGGACCGCCTCGATGTCGCCGGACGTCAACAATCCCGGCTTCCGTGCCATCGACTTCGACGATTTGCGCATCGCCTATGGCGAACAGCTGCGCGGCCTCGTCGATGGCGGCGCCGATCTCGTGCTGATCGAGACGATCTTCGACACGCTGAACGCCAAGGCGGCGATCTTCGCCTGTGAGGAGGTCTTCGCCGAAAAAGGCGTGCGCCTGCCGATCATGATCTCCGGCACGATCACCGATCTCTCCGGCCGCACGCTGTCGGGCCAGACGCCGACCGCCTTCTGGCATTCGGTGCGCCATGCCAGGCCCTTCACCATCGGGCTCAATTGCGCGCTCGGCGCGGCGGCGATGCGCGACCATCTCGCCGAGATCTCCGGCGCCGCCGATACGCTCGTCTGCGCCTATCCGAATGCCGGCCTGCCCAACGAGTTCGGTGAATATGACCAGAGCCCGGAGGCGATGGCGAAGGAAGTTGCGATCTTCGCCAAGGAAGGCCTCGTCAATATCGTCGGCGGCTGCTGCGGCTCGACGCCGGACCATATCCGGGCGCTGACCGAGGCGCTGAAGGATTACCCCCCGCGCGAGATTCCCGAGATCAAGCCGCTGATGCGCCTGTCGGGCCTCGAGCCCTTCACGCTGACCAAGGACATCCCCTTCGTCAATGTCGGCGAGCGCACCAATGTCACCGGTTCGGCGCGCTTCCGCAAGCTGATCAAGGAGAACGACTATCCGGCCGCGCTCGAGGTCGCGCGGCAACAGGTCGAGAACGGCGCGCAGGTCATCGATATCAACATGGACGAGGGCCTGATCGACTCCAAGCAGGCGATGATCGACTACCTCAACCTCGTCGCGGCCGAGCCCGACATCGCCAAGGTGCCGATCATGATCGACTCCTCCAAATGGGAGGTGATCGAGGCCGGCCTGAAGCGCGTTCAGGGCAAGGCGATCGTCAACTCGATCTCGATGAAGGAGGGCGAGGAAGCCTTCATCGCCCAGGCCCGGCTGGTCCGCAATTACGGTGCGGCCGTCGTCGTCATGGCATTCGACGCGAAGGGCCAGGCGGACAGTTACGAGCGCAAGGTCGAGATCTGCAGCCGGGCCTACAAACTCCTGACCGAGACGGTCGGCTTCCCGCCCGAGGACATCATCTTCGACCCGAACATCTTCGCGGTCGCGACCGGTATTGAGGAGCACAATCCCTACGGCGTCGCCTTCATCGATGCGACACGGACGATCCGGCAGACGCTGCCGCACGCTCATATCTCCGGCGGCGTCTCCAACCTCTCCTTCTCCTTCCGCGGCAACGAGGCCGTGCGTGAGGCGATGCACGCCGTCTTCCTCTACCACGCCATTCAGGCGGGGATGGACATGGGCATCGTCAATGCCGGCCAGCTCGCGGTCTACGACACGATCGATCCGGAGCTGCGCGAGGCCTGCGAGGACGTCGTCCTCAACCGGACGCCGAAGGACGGCGGCGATCCGACGGAGCGCATGCTCGAACTCGCCGAGCGCTACAAGGGGCAGGGCGGCGGCAAGGCCAAGGAGAAGGACCTCTCCTGGCGCGAGAAGCCGGTGAACGAGCGCCTCGCCCATGCCCTCGTCAACGGCATCACCGAATATATCGATGCCGACACCGAGGAGGCGCGGCTTGCCGCCGAGCGCCCGCTGCACGTCATCGAAGGCCCGCTGATGGACGGCATGAACATCGTCGGGGACCTCTTCGGCTCCGGCAAGATGTTCCTGCCGCAGGTGGTGAAGTCCGCCCGCGTGATGAAGCAGGCGGTCGCCCATCTCCTGCCCTTCATGGAGGAGGAGAAGCGGCTTCTGGGCGGTGAGCAGCGCAAGAACGCCGGCAAGGTGCTGATGGCGACGGTCAAGGGCGACGTCCACGACATCGGCAAGAACATCGTCGGCGTCGTCCTCGCCTGCAACAATTACGAGGTCATCGACCTCGGAGTGATGGTACCCTCGGCGAAGATCCTGGAAACGGCGAAGCAGGAAAAGGTCGACATCATCGGCCTGTCCGGCCTGATCACGCCCTCGCTCGACGAGATGGTGCATGTCGCTTCCGAGATGGAGCGCGAGGGGTTCGACATTCCGCTGCTGATCGGCGGGGCGACGACCAGCCGCGTCCACACGGCGGTGAAGATCCATCCGCAATACGATCGCGGCCAGAGCGTTTACGTGACAGATGCGAGCCGGGCCGTCGGCGTCGTCTCGTCGCTTCTGTCGCTCGAGACGCGCGACAAGACGATCGAGACGATCCGCGGCGAGTACAAGAAGGTCGCCGAGGCGCATGAGAAATCCGAGCGCGACAAGCAGCGCCTGCCGCTGGTCAAGGCGCGGGCCAACGCCTTCAAGACCGATTGGGCGGCCTATGAGCCCGTCGCGCCGAGCTTCACCGGCACCCGCGTCTTCCAGGACTGGGACCTGGAAGAACTCTCGCGCTACATCGACTGGACGCCGTTCTTCCAGACCTGGGAGATGAAGGGGCGCTACCCCGCGATCCTCGAAGACGAGCGCCAGGGCGAGGCGGCGCGCTCGCTGTTTGCGGACGCGCAGGCCATGCTGAAGCAGATCGTCGAGGAGAAGTGGTTCCAGCCGAAAGCCGTCGTCGGTTTCTGGCCGGCGAACAGCATCGGCGACGACATCCGCCTGTTCACGGGCGACGAGCGGACGGAAGAACTCGCGACCTTCTTTACGCTGCGCCAGCAGCTGACCAAGCGCGGCGACCGGCCGAACCTTGCGCTCGCCGACTTCGTGGCGCCGCAGGAGAGCCGCAAACCGGACTATGTCGGCGGGTTCGTCGTCACGGCCGGGATCGAGGAGGAGGCGATCGCCAATCGCTTCGCCAAGGCCAATGACGATTACGCCTCGATCATGGTCAAGGCGCTCGCCGACCGCTTCGCCGAGGCTTTCGCCGAGCGGATGCACGAAAAGGTGCGGCGCGAATTCTGGGGCTATGCGCCGGACGAGGCGCTGGCGCCGGACGAGCTGATCGGCGAGCCCTATAGCGGCATCCGCCCGGCGCCTGGCTATCCCGCCCAGCCGGACCACACGGAGAAGACGACGCTGTTCCGCCTGCTCGATGCGGAGGCCGAGATCGGAGTGACTCTGACCGAGAGCTACGCGATGTGGCCCGGCTCCTCGGTCTCCGGCCTCTATATCGGCCATCCGGAGGCGCATTATTTCGGCGTCGCCAAGGTCGAGCGCGATCAGGTCGAGGACTATGCCAGGCGCAAGGGCATGGATGTCGCCGAGGTGGAACGGTGGCTCGCGCCGGTGCTGAACTACGTGCCGAAGAAGGCCCAGGAGGAGATCGACGCCGCGGCGTGATCTTAGAAACCGGGGCGCCGTCTCACAGCGCTCCCGGTTTGCGCTCTGCCTGAAAAGTCAGGGCCGTGCGGGCTCGCGTCGGCCCTCTCAGCGCTCGAAGCAGCTGAGGACGCTGCCGCCGCGCACCAGAAGCGCGGTCGACGCCTTGGTCTGCAGCTCCATCGCCGCGCCGGTATAGCGGCTGCCGGCGGAGGATTGCGCGGCCACGAGCCGGATATTCCTGTCGTCGCCCTGGCTGACCAGCGCGACATCGGCGGGCGCCGCGCCCAGGTAATAATCGACTTCCAGCCGGCTTCCGTCGGAGCAGTCATAGGCGACATGCTTCGGCGCCACCGCCGGAATCCCGGCGTTTGCCGTCGAGGCCGCGCGTTGCGGCGGCGCCTGCGGCGCGGCGCGCCCTTCGGCCGCGGCGACCGGGTCCGGGGCAGGGATCGCCGTCGTGATCGGAGTCGGTGCGGGCGTCGCGCGTTCGTCGGTGGGAACCCCTGCGCAAAGGCTGAGGAATTTCGCGACCTGCGGTGCCGCGCCGGCGAGCGGCCATTGCCGGGCCGAGCCGCCGCCCGCCTCGGTCGAGACGGACAGGGTTCCGGCCGGCAGCAAGGCCGCCCAGAGCGGATCGAGAAGGCCGACCTCGATGCGCACGCCCGCGGATTCGGAACTGTCGGCAAAGACCGTGGCGGGGAAGGCGAGGCGGCCTGACGGCGTCGACACCCCGACCGTCAGCGGGGAGCCTGCGGACAGGCCCTGCGGGTAGTCCACCGACAGATCGACGCGGACGCGCTGTGCCGGCTGGTTTGCCCGGCACTCGGCCGAAAAGCCGATGGCATCGGTCTCGGGAATGCCGAAGACGAGGCTGGCGCGCCCGTCCCCGGTCTCGTTCGAGGACCAGATCGCGCCGTCGGCGGCCGCGGAGGCCGGACCGGGCTCCGGCGCGGCATCCGGCGCGCCATTGCTCGCTCCCGTGTCCGCCCCGCGCGGTTCGGGCGCTGCGGGCGCTTTTGCCTCTTGCCAGGGACATTCGGCGGCAAAGCTCGAAAGCGCGACGGACGAACCGGACAGGCCGATCGTGGCCATATTGCCCTCGAAGTCGAATTCGACCTCACGACCGGACTTCAGGGCATCGATCATCGGGTCGTCCGGGGCCAGATCGAAGACGGGCGTCGAGCCGACCTGCCCGAGAAACATGGTGCGGGCCGCGCGCCGGAAACGCTCGCCTCCCACCGCAATAGTGATCGTGCCGGTTTCCGCCACCTCGCCGTCGAAGGCCGCGGCCGGCACGGTGACCTCGGCCGGGCGCCCGGGGCCCTTGCACGCGATGAGGAGGCCGATGTCGTCGCCGCAATCCGTGCAGTCCGTGGCAGTGACCCGCTCGCCGCTGCCGCTTGTCGACCAGCGCCGATCCTCGGCCCCGACCTGTGCCGAAGCCGGAACGCTGGCTGACGCAAGGGCGGCAAGGACGCTGAAGTGCAATCCGATGCTGGAACGCGCAATTGTCATGGAACTCATCGCTTCCGTTCGATGAAACGCCCCTGTCGTGATGTGTAGCACAGTATCCATCGCGCCGCGACGCGGTTTAGTCCGCAACGTCATCTCGCCGGCTGCGTGCTGGCAGTCCGCCCGTGCCTCGGCCGGATGTCGCAGTTGTCTGGCCAGGGTGACGGCGGATCGCGGCGCGGGCGCCTCGCCGCTCCGCGTTCTCTTGTGCACCTGCCCGGCTGCTGCCGACAGCGCCGTCCGTCATTCCTATATGAGACGAGAAGACAGCGGCGAACCAATGGGAAGCGCTATTTATGGACACGCATGACCGCGAGACGATCGATGCGGCCTGGGCGAGTGCGCCCAGCCCCTGTATCGACGTCTGCAAATACAAGCGGCAGGGCCGCTGCATCGGCTGTTCGATGACCAAGGCCGAGAAGCAGGCCTTTCCCGAAAGCGGCAGCGCCGAGGCCAAGAAGGCCTTTATCGAGGCGCTTCTCGGCAGGCTTTCGGAGATCGGCCGCAACCCTGCGTTCTGGGTGATGACCTACCGACACAAATGCGACCGGGTCGGCGTGCCTTGCCCGGTCGCGATCGAGGAGGACTGATCGGGCGGTCCGCCGATCGAGGGGACATCTGGCCGGAGCCCGCGCGGCGCCTGGGTGTTTCAAGTCCGGCAATTCGAAGGAACCAGCCGGACTTCGTCCGGCCCGAAGCGCCTGCGTCTCAGGCCGGCCTGACGACGAAGGTCACGGCGTCGAGATGGAAGCTGCCATCCGGCTCGATCGAAAAGTGTCGGTTAACGGCCGGCGGCGAGACGTTCTGCAGCCCGCGGATCGCCGCGGCATTGGCGTCCGGGGCCCGCGTTCGCGCGATCCAGACCGGAAAGTCCATCCGCAGCCGGCGGGTCGTCAGTTCTTCGACCGCAAAGCCGGAGCGGGCGAGGGCGGCGACCCATTCCGAGGTGCGATAATTGCGCACATGCGAGGCGTCGCGGAGGAGTTCGACCGCCTGGACATGGGTGTCGAGCACCGGATCCTCCGGCGCGACGGTGTCGATGAAGACCGCCCGTCCGCCTGCCTTGAGGACCCGCCGCGCCTCCCTCAGCCCGGCCTCCATGTCCTGCCAGTGATGGGCAGTGAAGCGGCAGAGGACGAAATCGAAGCTCGCATCCTCGAGCGGCAGGGCTTCGGCCGCAGCTTCCAGGGTGGAGATGTTGGCAAGGCCCCGCTCTTTCGCGGTGGCCGCGACCGCCTCCAGCATCCTCGCCGTCACGTCGCAGGCAACGACTTCCGCGACATGGGGGGCTGCCCGGTAGCTGACATGGCCGCCGCCGCAGCCGAGATCGAGGACGCGCGCTGCGGCCTTCCCGGAAACGACGGTCTCGATCTGGTCGAGATCGGCGCCGCCCGCATGGACGGCGCTGGTCACGTAGTCCTGGGCGCGGATGCCGTACTGTTCGGCGGTGAAGGCGTGCTGCGGCGTCTGCATCGATCGGCTCCCTCTTCGGGTGGCGCGCGGTTCGTCGTCGCCGCGCCTCGTCCACCGTCAGCGACGCTTAGCATGCTCTCAGCGTTGGCGCCTATTCCGCCGCTTCGCCCGCTGCCCTGATGTCGTAGGCCGCCCGCGCCTTCACCACCCGGGCATGGTTCTCCAGCGCCCAGGCGCCGAGCGCCTGCAGCGGCACCAGAAGCTCGCGGCCGAGATCGGTGAGGGCGTATTCCACCTTGGGCGGGACGGTCGGATAGACAGTGCGCGAGACATAGCCGTCGCGTTCGAGGCCGCGCAGCGTGACCGTCAACATCTTCTGCGACACACCGTCAACGGCTCGCTTGATCTCCATGAACCGCTTGGTTCCCGTGCCGAGCAGCATGACGATGTGGACGCTCCATTTGTCGCCGACGAGGGAAATCACCTCGTTCGCGCGCCCACAGGCGCCGGGATCGTGAGCCTCACTGGGTTTCATAAAGGTGCCCTAGGAACTTTCCGGTGCGATCTTGCGCTGCACCATAACGGTATCAAATGGTGAGCCGGTTACTTTTGTAAACGAAAGGCTCCTCCATGACCACCGTCGCCGTCCTCGTCGGCTCGCTGCGCCGCGAATCGATCAACCGAAAATTCGCCGAGAGCATCGACAAGCTCGCCGGTGACCGCTTGACCTTCAACTTCGTCGAGATCGGCGACCTGCCGCTCTACAACGATGATCTCTGGCAGGATCCGCCCGCATCCGTCACGCGGCTGAAGCGGGAGGTCGAGGCGGCCGACGCCGTCCTCTTCGTCACGCCCGAATACAATCGCTCCTATTCGCCGGCGATCAAGAATGCGATCGACTGGGGCACGCGGCCCTGGGGCAAGAATTCCTGGGAGGCCAAGCCTGCGGCGATCATCGGCACGAGCCCCGGCGTCACCGGCGGCGCGGCAGGGCAGAACGCGCTGAAGGGACTGGTGACGGTCGTCGACATGGTGCTGATGGGCCAGCCGGAGGTCTATTACGCCTACAATGGCGAGGCCTTCGACGAGAACAACAATGTCGTCGACGAAAGCACCAAGGTGTTCCTGGAGCGCTGGATCGACCGGTTCACCAAGTGGATCGCGCGCACGTCCGAGCCGAAGACGACGGCCCAGCCAGGCCCGCGCTGATCTCCGGGCCGGGTCTGCTGGCTGCAAGGCTCCGGCCCGGCGACCCAAGCGTGGCTGCACCAGCAGCCGGACGGACGAAGAACCCGCCGGTGGTCGCCGGCGGGTCGGATGGCCCCGCCGTGGCGGGGCTGCATTTTTGTCGAGGGACCGTGCCCGGCCGCAGCCGGGCAAGGGCGGACGGCCCGAGGCGGTCTCAGTGGCAGCTGCGGACGCGCTTCCAGACCCAGATCTTGCGGCCGCACTCGTCATAGCCGCCGAAGACCTTCCGCTTCTCGGTGTGGCAGACCGGCTGGTAGCCGTCGTAGTCGACGGCATAGGTGCGGTAGCTGTGGGAGGAATGGCCGTAGCTATTGGCGCTGGCGGGTGCGGCGAGGGCGGCGGCCGTGGCGAGGGTGGCGAGGCCGATCAAGGCATTGCGGATCATTGCGGGTGTCTCCGGTGGGTTGGGGTCGGGTGTTCGTCGCTGACGCTGCTTCAGTGGAACAGCCAGAGCGGAATGCGGGGAGGGCGAGCCGCAGACTTGGCGCCGCCTTCGTCTGAGATCGCGTGCGGCCGCCGGATCGCCTTGTGTCGGACGCCGGCCGCGCCTCTCTTCCGGCTCCGGCTCCGGCTCCGGCTCCCCGCCTCCTGGGCGACGTTGCGACGCCACCGGCTCTTCCTGACGGCCTCGCTCTTCGCCGATGGTGAGTACGGGGGAGGGATCCTCTGCCGAGGAGGCGGGATCTCCTGCCCGTTCAGGGTCGCAAGAAGACCACCCTCCCGAGAGTTCTCAGAAAACGTCGATCCTCGCGCGATTGCGTCTCTGGCGCTTCCAATAGACTCTTTGCGAGCACATGGCTGCCGTTACGAAAGCGTGATAGAAGGCTGGAGCAAACCATGCCGGGTGCGTCCAGGGTGCGAGTTCTTGTCAGGCTGTTCTATCCGCCCTTGCGTCATGCCGTGATCTCGCGGCTGCCCGATCGACGCCGATCGTGCGGTCCGGCGCAACCGTCACCCGATCGGGAGGCCTGTTTCACATGTTTTCTGCCTTTGCCCGCAATGCCGTCCTCGGCGGCACGGCGCTCGCGCTCATCGTTGGCGCGGCGACCCCTCTGCACGCTCAGCTGAGCGACGCCATCAACGACGCGATCCTTGGAGGCCGCAGTCCTCGCGCGCCGGATTCCCCGCCGACCGTCGATCTGCCGGCGACCCCGGTGGCACCGCCGCCCGCGGCCGCCCCCGCGCCTCCGGCCCCGGAGGCGCCGGATCCGGCGGCGCAGACGACCCCGGCCCTCGACACGGCGCCTGATCCTTCCGCCGCGGCTGCGCCAGCCCCGACGCCCGCTGCCGACACCGGCGGCACCTCCGATTCCGATACGACGTCGCCGACGCCGGTGGCCCTGCCGGCCCAGCCGCAGAATGCGGCCGGCTCCGGCGATCTGTCGACAGGCGACGAGCCGTCGCTGGAGCCGGGCATCCGTGTCTCGCAGGAGCAGATTTCCAGCGGCGCGGTGAACTTCCGCCAGGTCCAGGAGATCGGCCGGCACCTGTTCACCCAGTCCTTCACCACCGCCGACGGTTATGGTGAGGGGCCGGAGGGGCCGCGCGAGAAGAAGCGCCACCAGTCGACCTCCGGCATCTCGCCGATGGCCGCCTATGTGCATTTGCCCTGGATGCGCGTTGATGGCCTCGATTCCCAGGCCTGCCTCGAGTGCCACAACGCTTCGGGCTTCGAAGTCTCGGGAAGCCAGACCGCGGCACGCTCGGTCCGCCCCGACCGGGTGTCCGGCGCCGGGCCGATCGCGTCGGCCGCGATCATCAACCCGCTGCTCGAGGATCCCGCCCCGCAATGGGTGCTGGAGGCCTTCCGGGCGCGCGGGATCTCCGATCCGAGCAATCTCTACGCCGTCTTCCTGCGCAATCCGCCGCATGTCTTCGGCGCCGGCTACACGCAGAAGCTCGCCGAGGAGATGACCTTCGATCTCCTGTCGCAGCGGCTGTCGGCCGTGCGGCAGGCCGACGCCCAGCGCGGCCAGGCCTTCGAGATCCAGCTCAATTCGAAGGGCAGCGACTTCGGCAGCTATGCCGTGCGCATCGACGCCAACGCACCGCCCGTGCCCGCCCGGCTGCAGCCCTGCGGCAGCAATCCGGGCATCACCGAGCGGTGCAGCACGATCGACGGCGTCAGCGAGGACCTTGTCATCAGGCCGTTCCAGTGGAAGGGCATCGCCTCCAATATGCGCAATTTCGTGCGCGACGCCCTCAACTTCCATCTCGGCATGATGCCGGTGGAACTCGCCCCCGACGAGGCCGATGCCGACGGGGATGGCGTTCCGAATGAGGTCTCCTATGGCGAGGTCACGGCGCTGACGGCGTTCGCGCTCGGCAACCGTCCGCCCGAGGAGATGGCGCCGGCGACGGCCGAACTCCAGGCCCAGGTGGCGCGGGGGCGGGCGCTGTTCGAGGGAACAGATACAGCGGGCGCCGGCCCCAATTGCGCCGCCTGTCACCAGCCGACCAAGACGATCCTCAATCCGGTGGTCACAGTCCACGATCCCCGCACGCCGGAGGTCGCCGCGATCGCCTCGCGGGAATCGTCCAACGGCAATCACGGGATGATCGTCGCCGGCAACGGCGTCGGCCTCGGCCAGGCGACGCCGCCGGAGCTGCCGCTGCCGGTCGAACGCGAGTTCTCCGAAGGCGGAGGCACGCCTGCCAGGGAGCGGGCGATCCTCAACGAAAGCGCGCGGGCGGAATCGGCCGGGCGCACCTTCCCCAAGGGCGCGGCCTTCGCGTTCAACCTCAACATGGACACGCCCTTCGAGAGCCAGGCGCTGCTCGCCTCCGAGCCGCGGCTGCCCTTCGATACGACCGGGGCGATCGCGGTCTCCCTGTTCTCGGACCTGAAGCGCCATGCGATGGGTCGGTGCCTCGCCGACATCATTCCGCAGCAGACCGACCGCAAGGGCGTGTTCGTGCGCCGCGACCTCTATCTGACGCGCCCGCTCTGGGGCGTTTCCGACACCGGACCGTGGCTCCATGACGGGCGTGCGCTGAGCCTCAAGGATGCGATCCTGCAGCATTCGGACGATGCCTGCGCCGACGACGGATCGGGCCATGTCAGCGAGGCGAACGGCGCGGTCGCGGCCTTCAGGGCGCTTTCGCCGGCCGATCAGGATGCGCTTGTCGCCTTCCTGCACACCCTGCGGCTGCCGCGTGACAAGACCTATGCGAGCGTCGATCCGAAGCTCTGAGACCGAAGGGGCCGGCCGCTCGGCCGGTCGGCGACGAAGAGAGCCGGCGCTGTGGGAAGCCCCCTGCGCCGGCTCCGTCTTGAGTGCACCGGCGCAAAGCGTTCTGCGTCTTCCACTTGGCGGGGAGAATGCAAACCGCACCTGAGGCGAGGAGAAACGACAATGCGCTCAAGACTGACGACGACCGCCCTCTGCTCGACGCTGATCACTGCCGGGATCGCCATGCTCGCGGGGCCGGCGAGTGCCGGCGACTACGGCTCGGCCAACTCCGCCCGCATCAACCACATCATTTCCGGTCACGCTTCGGCGGGCCACTATGGCGGCCGCACCTCTTATGTCGCGCCCGGTTACGGCTATGGCGACTACGGCAACTCTACCGGCTACCGCTCCAGCCACGGCTATGACGACTACGGATATGGCGGCGACATCGTCTATCGCGACGGCCGCGTGGGCTACGACTATGTCGGCTCCCACGACCTCGACGATTTCGGCTCGCATGTCGTGCGTTACGTGACGGTTTCGCCGCGCACCGAAGTCGTCGAACGCCCAATCGTCGTCGTCCATCGGGGCGAGCCTGTCGAGACTGACGCTTCGGCGGGCGACACCGCTTCGGTTTCCCGTGCCGATGTCGGCCGGCCGCTGTTCTTCGGCTCCGGTTCGACCGAATTGTCCGATGAAAGCAGGGTGAAGCTCGACAAGATCGGCGAGATCATCGCCGCTTACAGCGACACCGAGGCCCAGATCCTGATTTCCGCCTATACCGACGCCAGCGGAACCGAGGAGCAGAACCAGGCGATCTCGCGCAAGCGGATCGAGGCCGTACAGTCCTACCTTGCCGAAAAGTTCCAGATCCCGGCCGCCGAGTTCGTCACCGCTGCGGTCGGCGCCGCGAATGTCGAGGAGACCAAGGACCCTTACGCTGCGGAGAACCGCCGCGTCGTGATCTCGCTGCTCAATCTCGATCTCAGCCGCGAGGGCGGGGCGCCCGTCGCCGCCGCGCAGGAGGCGGCTCCGGCGATGCAGCACGGAGATCATGCCGAAGCGCCGTCCATGATGCATGAAGGCCATGCCATGGCCGAGACCGCGGCTCCGGTGGTCGAGGAAGCGCCTGCCGCTTCGGATGCCAGGCGCTGCTCCGTGCCCGCCTATCCCCATGCCGGTGGCATGCGCAGCGGCCGGCTGATCTCCGTCGGCTTCCAGGATATCGACGATTTCGGCGGCGGCCGGCTGATCGAGGTCTGCGACGTCTCGCATTGAGGCAGGTATCTTCCGGTGGGGCCGGTCCTTGGCGGATCGGCCCCGCACGCAAAGGTTTCATAGGTCTCAGACCTTTCATCTGCTTGATGCCTCTGCGTTAGGTCCTGCGACGGGGGCCTGTTCCACAAGACGAAGTTCATGCTAGAACTCTGACGTCCAGGAAGGAAACCTCCCATGAGGGGACGCGCGTCGAACCTTGGCCGGCTCTTCGGCCGACTGACCGGCATCTTCGCCGCCTGCCTTTTGGTCGTCGCGGGCCCGGCACGGGCCGAGAGCGCATCAGCCTATGGCGGCCTGCCGCTGATCGAGCAGGCGCGCTCAGAGGTTACCGGCGCAATCGCCGGCATCCTGACCTCCAACTGCATCGCGCCGGATGCGCCCCGGCCCTACGACCTGACCTATCTCGGCCTGCCCGCCGGCGATCCGCATGTCGGCGAGAATGTGCGCTCGCGCCTCAACAGCGCTCTTCAGGAGGCGATCAGCACCTCTGGCCTCGCGATCAACGTCAACACCGCCGAGAATGCGCGGGTTCTGGTTCCCATCCTCGGCGCGGGCGGCGACAGCAGCCGGCGGCTGGAGCAGGTGGTGAACCGGCTCTACGCCTCGACCTTTGCCGTCGCGGTGCAGGCATCGCGGCCGAGCGTCGAGGTCGCCCGGCTGAGCATCTCGATCTTCGCCCGGTCGGACCAGGGCTCCTACAATTGCAATCGGACGGTGACGCTGGATGTCGACCTTTCGACCTTCACGGTGATCGACAATTTCCGCGGCTCCGGCGATCTGGTCGAACTGTCGGGCGCCTATCAAGCCTCGCTCGCCGCGATCGCGCCGAAGCTGAAGGACGCCAAGAGCCTGCGCTTTCGCCCGTCGATGAGCCTCGAGGGCAGCTGCCAGCTCTCCTTGCGCGCCTCCGACACCTTCACCACCGCCTATTTCCAGCTGCAGGACGGCGACTTCGCCGCCTGGCTAGACGGCACGCCGCTCCCTTCGCTGCGCAGCGGCGGCGGGTCCTCGCCGAGCGACGGCATCACCATGGACGTCGTCTACCGCATTCCGCATGCGTCCTCGCGCATCATCGACCTGACGATCACCATCTCCTCCGGCGAGGACGTCATCGCCCGCCGGCGCATCCTCGCCATCGTCGACGAGGGCATTCTCGACGGCTGCCGCCCGGCGTCGGCGCAGTTCCTCGCGCAGTCCGCCGCCACGCCGACGGATGACGATCAGGCCGCAGGCTCCGGCGCTTCCCCCTCCAAGACGGCCGCTTCCAAGACCGCAGCCCTGGCGGAGCAGGCGAGACCGCAAGTGGCTGCGCTTGAAGCGGGAAGCGCCGCGGGCGCATCCGCCCCCGAGACCGCTGCGAAGGCGGAGGACGGACCGGAGCCGGAAGACAAAACGAGCGCGGGTGAAGGATCCACCGGCGACCAGCCCGCGCAGACAAAGACCGCGGCGTCCGATCCGGCGAAGACGGCCTTCGACGCATCCGCGGAAAACCAGCCGAAGCCGGTGGACCTTTCCGATACCGACGGCGCCGAGGCCCAGGCTGCGGCCGCCTCTGCCGACGATCAGGCCGCGAGCGTCCCGGATGCCGGCGCCGACGATGCCGGACAGCCCCAGCGCTATCTCTTCATCATTGCCAATCACGAGTACAAATATGCCGAGTCGGTCCGCTTTGCCGAGAACGACGCGGCTTCGGTCGAGAAGCTGTTCGCTGAAGAGTTCGGGCTGGCGCCCGCCAACATCACCCGATACGACAATCTGACCAAGGCCGAGCTCGAGTATCTGTTCGGGGACTCCAACGATCCTGGCGTCATCGGCAATCAGATCACCGCGCGCGACGCCGAGGTCTATGTCTATTTCGTCGGTCACGGCTCGCGCGCCTTCCTCGCCAAGTCGGAAGACGCCACGCCCTATCTGCTCGGCTCCGACTCGCGGCCCGACCGGCTCGACCTCACCGGCTACGACCTCAACCTCCTGACCAAGCAACTGGCCGACATGCGCGAGCGGTCGTTCCCCAACGGGCGCGCCATCGTGTTTCTCGAAAGCTGCTTTTCCGGCCGGTCCGATGCAGGCGATCTCGTCACCGGGATCAGCGCGCCGAATTCCGGCGTCACGCCGGTGATCAAGGCGGAGAAGGGCGTGACGATCGTCGCGGCCGCGCATTCCGACCAGGTCGCGGTCTGGGACTCCGACTATCGGCACGGCGTCTTCACCGACGCGCTCGTCTCGGCCTTTTACGGCGAGGCGGACCAGACCCGCTTCGGCGGGGATGGAGACGGCGTCATCACCGTCGGCGAACTCGAGAAGTTCCTGCAGAACCGGATGTCCCGGCGCATCAAGCAGGTGCGGCCGGAATTCCGGCAGACGCCCGAGATCACCGGTGCCGAGAAGTCGGACGTCCTGTTCCGCCTGCCCGAGGACGGGGTCGCCCGCGAGGAATCGACCGAGCGCGAACACTACGAGCTGCTGACGGCGCGCGAGATCCTGGAATCGAACGACCTGTCCGGCGTCCAGCCCTATCTGCGCAATTGCGTCTACTGCCCGATGAAGGACGAGTTGCGCGAACTCGTGCAGACCGAGCGCCGGCGCGAGGCGGTCTGCCGCGCCGAGCAGCGCCATGCGGCCGATCTCGCCAAGAGCGGCAGCGCCCTCGAAATCAGCGCCTATCTGCAGAGCTGCGACTGTTGCCAGAACAGCAAGGAGCTGAAGGACAAGCTCGCCAGCCTCAGTCCGCCCGATCCCAAGCAGCTGAAGGACGAGGCGCTCTGGGCCGCGGCCAAGCGCGACGGGACGATCGACGCCTTCTGGTACTACAACAAGAACTGCGAGGACTGCTCCAGCCGCGCCGAGGGCGAGAAGAAGGTCGCCGAGATATGCCAGCGCGCGCAGGACACGGTGGATGCCCAATGGCCGGCGGACAAGTCCTATGACGGGCTGCTGCGCTATCTGGCGAGCTGCAACGACATGCCGCCGGTCTGCGGCAGCTGCCGGCGCATGTCGGAGGCGATCAAGCTGGTGGCGGAGATCGAGAGCCGGCCGGACTTCTCCAGCCCGGTGAAGGGGGAGGTCGGCGTGCCGGAGCATGCCACGCCCGCGCAAACGCCGGACCAGGCCGCCTACAAGGCCGCCATGCTGGCAACCGAGTCGGACCCCTATGACGCCTTCCTGCGGAGCTTTCCAAACAGCGTCTACGTGCCGGAGATCAAGGCGCGGCTGACCAGGCTGCTCTCGGAGGAGGCCGACTGGGAAGAGGTGTCCAACACCCACACGGTCGAAGGTTATCGCCGCTACATGCTGCAATATCCGAGCGGGAAGCACATGCAGGAAGCGCGCGACCGCATCGATCTTCTGGGGGACGAGACCGACTGGCAGCAGGTCCTGGTCGAGCGCTCCCGGGACGCGCTGGTCGGCTACCTCTCCAAGCGCCCGAACGGCCGCTACTCGGACGAGGCGCGCCGGCGGCTGCGCGAGTTCGACGAAGCCGGTTGACGGTGATGACCATGTGCCGGCGCCTCTCTGGATGAGTTCGTTCCCAGCGGAAGGTTCGCCATGACGCAGTCCAACGCGTTGTTCACCTGGTCGGAGACGGCCCAATCGGAGTTCGATGCCGTCCTCGACGGCAGCGAGACCTCGGATCGCTTCCGCTTCGCCCTGGCGCAGACGATCGCCAATGGCTGGTCGTCCAATCGCGACAAGCCGGTCTGGGCGCTGGCGGCCCTGTTGGCGGCGCTCGGCGAGGTCAAGGCCGGGCTCGGCACGAGCCTCGACTTCCTCTGGAGCCCGGCGCCGTCCATGCTGACGGCGCTCAGAAAGTCCGGCCACACGGCCGTGCAGGCGAACGAAGGCGGGTCGGTGCAGCTGAGGGCCCCCGGCGGGGCCCTGATGGTCGATCGGTTCCGCCTGAAGCTGCTCCAGAAATATCTGGAATTCCTCATCACCTGCAACGGCTTCCAACATGCCGAGGAGATCGCCCGGCAGCTCGATGCCTGCCTTGCCGGCGGGCTCGCCGACGCCGCTACGATCGAGGCGAGCGTCCGAATGATCTCGAAGATCCTCTATCGCTACCGGACCGAGCATTTCGACGACGGCCATGCGACCTCGGCCTTTTCGATCCTCCGCGCCTATCTCGCCACGGCCGGTGACAAGGTCACCGACGACAGCGTGCTCGAATTCTGGGTCTCGGAAGAAAACAGCTACTTCCGCACCTATCAGGCCAGCTACTTCGCCATGAAGGACTATGTCGACGCGCTGCGGGGCGCGCGGGCGCGATCTGCCATGCGCAATGCCGCCGAGGTCGACGCGCCCGGGATCGCCGGCGCTCTCTCGGTCGATTTCGTCGATCCGTTCGAGCGCGAGGACGAGGGCGATCTGGATGGGGACGGGCCGGACCTGGAACTCGCCGCCGAGGCGGCCGAGAGCGCGGCGGAGGAGGCCGGGCAGGGCGAGGAAGCCGCGCTCGCAGCCCTGAGGGCGATCGAGGCTGGCACGGTCAAGATCCTGAAGAAGAAGGAGGGAATGCTCGCCGCGCCGATCCTCTCGGCGGGTGTCTTCGGCTGCGCCCTGCCGACGGCTACCTTACGGCTCCTGGCCTTCCACCCGATCCAGTCTGCGCTTTCCAATAGTCTGAGGACAGGCCGGGCAACGCTGCCGCTCGAAGAGCGGGTCACCTGCGTGGAAGCCCGAACCTACACGGCGCTGATGGGGGAGGTCGCCGAATTGGAAACTGCGATGCGCGACTGGTTGAAGATCGCGCTCGCCGTCAGATCCGAGGAAGCGGCCGCCGACGTCCGGGCAGAGACGGTCCGCTCTGAGGGGCTCGCGCTCCTCAAGAGCCGCCGCAGCCAGTCGCTGGCGCGCTCCCGCGCGGAGCTCGCCGAGGCCTTCGCTGCGGTCGAAACCGCCCTTGTCACCGTGGCGCGCGGGCTCGGTGCCTACCGTGCCGTCGTTCTCCAGCGGCTGGCCGGCGACCGCCTCGATGCCGGCTTCGAAGCCGACCGCGAACGCTTCGCGGCCCAGCTGCGGCGCCTCTACCTCGTTTCCTGACGCGCAAGACCGCGCCCTGACCCAAAGCAAGAAAGGACGGCTCCGTGAGCATCCGGCTCGAATCCATCGACACTCCCGAAGACCTCGCGGAGGCCCGGCGCCGCTTCGTCGAGCGCCAGGCCGCCCGCCGTCTGGCCTCGCCGGAGACGGATGGCGTCGGCGCCGGATCTGCCCCGCGGATCGACGTCGCCGCCTTCCTGTCGGGCGAGGCGAGTCCGCCGGCGGGCACGCCTGTTCCGCTCGGTCTGCTGCGGCTGAAGCGCTATCAGAGCCAGGCCAAGAGCCTCGCCTTCTCCCCCGCTGCCAGGGCTGCGAGCACCGACACGCAGATCGCCCGCACCATCGGCGCCTTCCGGCTTGAAGTCCTCGAGGAAGAGGATGCCGTCTTCGTCGTGGTGGGCGGTCCCGAAGGCTTGGCGCTGCCGCGCCAGCTGACGTTGATCCATGAGGGAATGCGCCAGTCGCTGGACCTGCCTCTCGGTAAGCCTATCGGCAAAATCGTCCAGACGGGACTTGATCCATTGTCTAGGGAAGATCAAACTGTCATAGACATGTTGAAAGATCCGGAAACGGAGATCTACCTTTCGTAGGAATAGGTTGGGTATCGTGCATCTGGCGCTAGCAAGCGAGAGAATCGGTCGCCTGGGAGCGGGTCAATTTACCTGGTGAGCCGCAATGGATTCGCTTGCAACCCTACGGAATGATCGGCCGGGTCCGGATGCTCAGCTCGTTATTCGCACAGGGTCCCGATCGACGCGATCCGACGTGACGCGGTCCGACATGAAGCCGGGTCCGAGACTGATCATTCCGACGACGGCGGGGCCGGTCGTGATCCGCGGCGTCCGGCGCCGCCCTCGGCTGCCGGCAAGCTACATGGCGATCGCCGGGGATTTTCGTCCGCTGGCCCTGTCCGGTGATTATGACCGCTTCGTCAACGGCCCGCTGCGGCAGGTCGCGCCCGATCTGCCGGCCGTGGAACTCAGCCTCGACGGGGATCTCGATTGCGGGCGCTCCTGGGAGCTGCCGGTCCTGATCGCGCACTGCCTGGAACTGGCGGGGCTCTTGGACGAAGCGACGCCGACCCTTGTCTGGGCGACCGGCATGGTGGACGCCGATCTCGACCCGCTGCCCGCCGAATACCACCTGCCGATGAAGCTCGCCCTGAGCGAAGCCCTGTTCAGCGAGGCGCGGGCACGGGACGAACGGATCGTGATGGTCGTCCCGCCGCCGCTGACACCGGCCGAGCGCGAGGTGGTCGAGGCCTTCGCCCGCCGCTACGGCGCCGAACTCATGATCGCCGAGCGTCTTGCCGACGTCTTCGCAGCCTTTGATCTGCCGCTTCCGGGCGATGCCGGGGAGAAGCTGCCTGCCCTTGCCGGTGGAGCGGAGACGGGCGCCGATGCTGCGGAGCCGGACGGCAGGGGAAGGCGCCTTTCGCGCATCCCGACGCTGATCGCGCTGTCGCTCCTGGCGGTGACTGGCAGCGCCGGACTTGCCTATCTCGTGTTTTCCTCTGGGCTTTCCACTGAGCCAACGAACCCGGGACATCCGCCCGAACGCGCAGAGTTCGCGGCCGGCCCGGTTCTTTCGGTGGACGGGCTTTACGCAGAGGACAGAGCGGCATGCAAGGAGCGGATTTTCTATGGCCGGCCGCTGACGACGGAACCGGCGCTCCAGGGAGCCGACGGGCTCGTCGTCGCCTCCAGGCCCGGGCTCTGCGGCCTTCGCTTTCGCAATCTCGCCGACGGTCCGCGGGCTCTGACGCTCGATCCGCGCCTCGCCGGCCTGGGCATTCCCGGCAATGCCTCCCTCGTCTCGGACACCGATCTCGGCGCCGGCGAAACGACGATCTTCTTCTTCTCGCGCTCGCCGCAGGACCTCGATGCACAGGCGGTGCTGCGCGATGCGGCGTCCGGGCGGGAAGACCGGGTGACCATCCGCATTCAATGAACCGGCATGCCGCAACGGCCGCGTGGCGCGGTCGGCAGGAACAGGGAGAAGGCGCATGACCGGCATGGGAGGACCGGCGCGGTATCGGGCCAGAACCTGGCTCCTGACGCGCCTTGCTGCCACGTTTGCATGGACCGCGCTCGTCGCGGCGACGCCGAGCCTGGCCGAAAGCGACATCAACGCCATCCTCGGCAACCAGCCGACAGAGGCGCCGCAGGCCGTGCAGCCGCCGGTGCAGCCGGGACCGGCGGCGACCGTGAACTCTCCGCAGATCGGCGGCGAGACCGCGGGCGCTCCGATCAGCCGGGACGGCTCGGACGAGCGGTGGGTCAAGAGCGACCACCCGCTTCGCAATCTCAGCGTCATCTCGGTGCAGCCGCTGCCCTCGGAGACCTGTCAGGATGTTCTCTTCGATATCCGCCCCTCGACCCGTGTGCGCCATGCGCCGGAGATCGGCGGAACGATTGATTTCGACCTCGGCCAGCTGTGCCTTCTCGGCATCCGCAACGAATCCGATCAGCGCACCGTGGTGGTGCGGGTGGGCGACGAACTGCGCACCATCGCGATCGTCTCCGACAGCCGGCTGAACTCCGGCATGGCGCTGGGTCCCGGCCGCGAGATCCTCGTCCCGATCCGCCCGCTCGACATCAAGGCGCTGACCATCCTGGTCGATGCGGTCTGGGACGATCAGATCGACAAGGACAATCCGACGGTCGAGTCCTTCTCGATCCACGTCACCCATCAGAGCAAACCCGGAAGCTGAAGGCCGTCATCATGATCGTGACGCACACCATCCGAGGCAAGAGCGGATCTCGGCATGCGCGGGCGATGCGCCTCGCCGCTTCGCTGATTGCGCTGATCGCCGCAGCGCAGACGGCCGAGGCCGCCGACTTCCGGCTGCCGGCGAACGATTACGGCAAGGTCGTCCTGCCGGTGCACGAGTCGCTCGGCGATGCCGCCCGCGAGGTCGTCGATCGCCAGAACGTCTTCGAGCCGGTGGGCCTCCTCCGCGACGACGATCCGATCCGCCTCCTGACGCGGGCGGTGGGACGCCTCGACCTGAAGGTGGAGGAGGACGGCAAGCAGTTCCTGTCCACCTGCACGGCGACCATTGTCGAGGGCAACATGGTCCTCACCAATTATCACTGCATTCCCGGCTTCACCGGCCGCGTGCTCGAGGCCTCGATCCTGCTCGACTACTACGGGTCGGACAGCAAGACGACGCGCATTCCGGTCGAAACCATGCCGGTCGAGAAGGATCCCAAGCTCGACTATTCGCTGACCCGTCTCGCCGGGCTCGCGCCCGCCGATCTGGTGCCGGTGCCGATTTCGCATGATCACGTGCAGCCGCTGGAACGCCTGACCCTCATCCACCACCCGGCCGGCCAGCCGAAGATGATGACCTCGTTCCGCTGCTATGCCGCACCCAACCAGGGCGACGGCAAGATGCTGCGGCATCGCTGCGACACGCTGCCGGGGTCCTCCGGTGCGCTGATCTTCGACATAAACCGCCATGTCGTCGGCCTGCACCACAGCGGCGGCCTGTCGATCAACGATCCCGCGAGCTTCAATGAAGGCTCGAACATGGGGGACATCCTCGACGAGAGCCAATTGCTGCGTACCTCGGTCGACGCGTCGACGACCGCCGGGACGCCCGGCGTCCCCGCCGTCTCCGCTGCCGGCTCGGACCGGCCGAGCGCGGGATCGGGCGCGGCGCCGGCGACCGAGATCGTCACGGACAGCCAGCCATCGGCTCCGAGCCGGGCCGATGCGGGGACGCCGCGGCCGGGCTCGCCGGCCGATCCCCTAAACAGCATGATCGTTGGCCAATGAGCTCCGATGCCACCTGAAATCGCTCTGGGCTTTCCACCCCTTTGTTGGAGTTCCAACAGCAGCAACAAGGCGTAGCAATCATGGCAACGATTACGCGTAGAACAAAAGGCATGGAGTATCGGGCGGTGCGGTTGGTGCTCGCGGCGCTTCTGGCGACGGCTGCACCGATCGCCACGCCACAGCTCGCCACGCCGGCTGCGGCGCAGCAGAACCATCAGATGAGCGAGCGCGCCGAGCGGATCGTGCGGTCGCTGCGGCCGGCGGCACGCAGCCGCTATTCGGACAGCGCCTATATCCAGCGGATCATCGAGATGGAGATCCCCCTGCCGCACAAGCGCGGCAGCCGGTCGGTCCGTCTGAACTACAATCATTCGATCGATCTTGCGGTCTATTATGATTTCGACAGCGCGAAGATCACCGGCGAGACCGCTGACGTCCTCGACGATCTCGGTGCGGCGCTTGCGACGACGGAGCTCGACGGCAGCCGCTATCTCGTCGCCGGCCACACCGATTCCGCGGGTTCCGAGGGCTATAATCAGTGGCTGTCGGAGCGTCGCGCCCTCTCGGCCAAGCGCTATCTGGTCGAGCATTACCGGATCGATCCCGAACGCCTGGTGGTCGTCGGCTTCGGCGAGACGCGCCTTGCCGACCGGCGCCGGCCGAAGGACGGCATCAACCGCCGGGTCGAGATCACGCTGATCGCCGACGACTACAGCGGACCGACCTCGGAAAGCTTCCGCGCCCCCGACACAAGCTATCTGCCGCGCGGAGCGTCCGAGCCGACGGCGGAGGAACTCGGCCTCGTCGAATACGAAGGACCGTCCTCGGCCGACATCGACTGCGACGCGGCCTCCCGGCTGCAGGATCCGCGGCCGACGCGAACCGGGCTCGACGACTTCGGCAGCCGGCGTACGCCGGTGCCGTGCGGCGATCCGCCCGACGACGCTGCTGCTGCGGCGCCGGTGGCTCTGCCCCCGGTTGCGGAGCCGCAGGAACCGGTCGAGCCGGTCGAGCCGGTGAACCCTGCCGCCGGGCAGAACTCCGCGATCCAGAACTAGGGGAGGTGCCGTACGCCCACGCATCCTTCCCGCCAGAAAGTCGAGAGGCGACTGCCGCTCGAATCCATCGCAGCCATTGAACCTTCCCGTTTCGGAGACCCGATATGAGAATGCTTGCCAAGACTGCCGCCCTCGCCATGTTCGGCGTCGCCCTGTCCACGACCGGCGTGTTAGCGGCCACCGTGAATATCGTCGTGATGCAGGAGGACTGGGATCCCGAAAGCCTGCCGCGCAACAACCGCATCCAGAACGCCGTCCTCTCGGAGTTCAACCAGACGCTCAACGCCCCGGCCTACCAGTCGGTGCTGAAGCGCTACGGCATCGAGGGCATGGACGTCTATGACGAGACCAGCGTCTCGCTGAACTTCTACCAGCAGGATCGCCAGCGCCGGACCGACGAGGAGCTGATCTCGCTCGCCCGCACGGTCAAGAACCCGACCCTCGACGTCGTCGTTCCCTACACCCTCTATGCCCGGGCGGTGACCGATCCCTACACGCAGATCGTCAAGCTGCAGATGTCGCTCAACTACCGGGCGCTCGACGTGCGCAGCGGCCGCTTCTTCGGCGGCGACAACCTGGACATCGACACCGCTGGCGTGCCCTTCACCGGCTGTGCCACCGCCATCAACGGCACCCAGGCCGACCCGCACTGCGTGAAGGAGTTCGTCTCGCAGAACGGTGAGAAGCTCGCCCGCAATGCCGGCAACAAGCTCGCCATCCAGCTCGCCGCGCTGCTCGGCCGGAAATATTCCAGCTCGGACAGCTACGACGACTCCAGCTCGGAGAACACGGCCGCGAACGAGGCGATCGAGACCGACGTTGCGCATGCCGATCGGGGGACGATCGTCCACGAGAGGCGCTCCTCGGCCTGCGGCAACCTCCCGACCACCTATGCGGTCAAATTCCGCGGCTTCGAGCAGCGGCAGGTGAACGCGGTCGAAGAGTACATGGCCTTCTGGAAGTGCGCGATCAACCTGAACGTCTCGGACTCCGACTTCTCCGAGGTGACGTTCCAGTACAAGACCCGCGCCGACCAGCAGCGCGTCCTGCGCAACATCCGGCTGATGCTCGAACTGATGGGCGTCGTCGCAGAACCGCAGACCATCGGCTCGAACGAGATCGTCGTCGAGGTCCTCGGCCTGCGCGAGAATTGAGACCGGCGCGGCGCCTTCGACTTGAAGGCGCCGCTCCCGCCGCGCGGCCACGTCGGCCCTTTCGCTCATCCCCGCTTTCCCGGAACCGATTTCGATGTGCAAGGCTGAAGTCCGTTTCCCGCTCGCCGCTTCCTCCGCCGTCGTCGCCGGCCTTCGGCTGACGATCGCCTCGGCGGCGCTGACTGTCCTTCCTTTCGCGCCCGGCGCCATGGCCCAACAGAGCCGCGCCGAAGCCGCGCGGCAGATTTCCCCGACCGCCGCCCCGGCGCTGAAGACCCCCGCCGTCCGGCTGATCGATCCGACCCGCGTCATCGTCACCCTGAAGCCGGGGGCGAGCCACGAAAGCCTCGTGACCGAAATGAACCGGCGCAAGGAATCGGCCGGCGGCGCTCTCGACCAGGCGACTGCCGCGGTCGCCGCCATGCGCCGCCAGTCCGGCCAGAGTTTCGTGCTGCCGCTCACCGCCGGCCAACGCGAAGCCAATATCGCCGTGCGGCCCGTCGCGGTCGCCGCGACCGGCGGTGATTTCTCCTCCGCGCTCGACGCGCGCGCCTCCCAGATGGTCGAGGCGCTGCGCCGCATGCCCGAGGTCGCGGCGGTCGAACCGAGCGTCATGTGGTTTCCGACGCAGGCGAACCCGGCCGATGCCATGAATGCCCTGATCGAGGGGTCCACTGCTCCCAGAGGCGGCCGCGTCATCGCCGATACGCCGGATTCCGGTTCGATCGACGCCATCGTGGGAGCACCGCCGGCCCGCAATCCCGTCCCGGCGCTTGCCGTGACGCCCCAGGCGCTTCCGGACGATCCGCTGCTGCCGCTGCAATGGGCGCTGAAGACCAATGCGAGCGCCGTCACGAACGATGCGCTGCCGGGAGGAAGTGGCTTCGTCGCCCATGCGGGCCTCAGCGGCTCGGCGAACCAGGCGGCGCCGGTCGTCGCGATCATCGACACCGGCCTCGTGAAGAGCCATCAGGACCTTGCTACGGGCGAGGTCCTCCCAGGCTACGACTTCATCACGCTGCCCTTCGTCGCCAATGACGGCGACGGCCGCGACGCCGATGCGAGCGATCCCGGCGACGGTCCGGCCGCGAACGATTGCGGGGAGGGCACGCCGGCGCGCGCCAGCACCTTCCACGGATCGCATGTCGCCGGCATCGCCGGTGCGGTCGCCACCGGCAACAGCGTCGGGATTGCCGCGCCGGGCGTGGTGAAGATCCTGCCCGTACGCGTGCTCGGCAAATGCGGCGGCTTCGATTCCGACATCACCGACGCCGTGCGCTGGGCCGCGGGCCTGCCGGTCGACGGGATCCCGCTCAACCCCAACCCGGCGAAGATCCTCAACATGAGCCTCGGCGGGCCCGGCCCGTGCAGCCTCGCCTTTCAGGCGGCAGTGAACGAGGTGCTCGCCAAGGGCGCGGTCGTCATCGTCGCCGCCGGCAATGACGGCGTCGATGCGACCACCCAGACACCGGCCAATTGCAGCGGCGTCATCACCGTCGCGGCGAGCGACGCCCGCGGCTTCATCGCCCCCTATTCGAACTTCGGCCCGCGCGTCGACATCCTGGCGCCCGGTGGCGACAACAGCCGCGACGACGACGGCAACGGCCGGCCCGACGGCATTCTGTCGATGGTCGACGGCGGCTACGAGTTCAAGGAAGGCACGTCCATGGCGACGCCGCTGGTCTCCGCCGCGGCCGCCATCGTTGCGGCCGAACGCCCCGACGTCACGGCCGACGAGGTGAAATCGATCTTGAGCGCGGCCGCCCTGCCGCGCGACGCCAGCCAATGCCCGAAGGGCTGCGGCTCGGGCCTCCTGCAGTTCACCGCGCCCGCCCAGTCCGCCGCCACGACCGCCGTTCGCAGATGAGCGCGGTTAAGTGTCCTGTTCAGTCCGAAGCGAAGAGGTTGAGTGTATGTCTAAGTTCCGCGTGTTTTTCGCAATCGTGCTTGGCGGGCTTGGGTTCGCCCTGCCTGCCGCGGCTCAGTCCTGCGACAATTATCGGGTCGAGGCGCGGCTTTTGAACATGCGCGCCGAGCCGAACGTCTTCGGCAACATCATCGACGTCCTGCGCCAGGACGAGATCGTGTGTCTTTCCAAGACCCAATCCACGAGCGGCCAGGACTGGGGCCTCGTCGTCACCAAGTCGCGGCCGGACGGAAGCGGGTCGGAAACGGTCGAGGGCTGGACGAGCCTGCGCTACCTGTCGAAGATGGAGACGCCGCCGAGCGATCCCGGCGCCGATCAGCCGGTCGCCGGCCAGCCTCAGCCCCAGCCGACCGACGACGCTGCGCTGCCGGGGACGGTCCCCGAGCCCGAGCCGGCACAGCTGAACTTCGCCGAGCCGGTGCCGTTCGGGCCGTTCCCGGTGCGCGGGCGCAGCCTGGAGCAGCTCGCCAACAGCCTGCCGCTGTTCTCGCCGATCGACGGCCTGCCGGACACGCGCTGGAAGAAGCAGTGCACGTCCTGCCACCAGTGGAACAAGGATCGGCTCTGCGACCAGGGCAAGTCCTACGCGGCCAGTCCGGTCAACATCATCCGCATCCAGCATCCTTATGGCGGGCCCTACAAGAAGGCTCTGGCGACCTGGGCCAAGAGCGGCTGCAACTAGGACGCCCGGCCATGCGAACCGTCCGCAGACGAGGACCAACGATGACAAGGAGCAAGCATATGCGCAAGAAAGGCGTCGCGCTGGCCGCGCTATCGGCTGCGGCAGCGTTTTCCGGCGGCACCGCCGCCAGTGCATGCGAGTTCTACCGCACCATGGAGGCGCAGGCGGAACTCTTCGACCTGCCGGATTCGGGCGGCGGCCTCGCCTTCGCCCTGGTCCCGAGCTCGGCGCAGTCCTGCGTCATGGAAGAGAAAACCGACGGCAACGGCCACAAATGGATGCGGCTCGGCTTCTATACGGTCGACGGCGTCAAATACAATGTCGACGGCTGGGTGCGCGAGGAGTCGGTGTCGCCCCCGGCGCCCACCGCGCAACTCGCCTCGACTGAGCGCAGCACCGCCCCGATCGAGGCGCCGACGCAAAGCCCGACGGTCGATGCCAAGGCGGCGTTCTTCGCCAAGGACTGGCGCCTCGATCCGGGACGCTCGCGCGTCAATTTCGTCACGATCAAGAAGGGGACTGTCGTCGAGACGCACAGTTTCGGGACGATGTCCGGAGAGGTGGCGGCGAGCGGCGATGCCGACATCAAGATCAAGCTCGAATCGGTGAATACCGGGATCGACATCCGCGACGTCCGGATGCGCTTCCTCCTGTTCAACATCGACGAGTTCCCGGAAGCTGAAATCAAGGCCAAGATCGATCCCGCAGCGATGCAGACGGTGTGGGACGAGCGCCAGATCTCCTACGATCTGCCGTTGACGCTGACGATCCGCGGCGTCTCGAAGGAGATGACCGTGCCGGTGATCATCTCGCGCCTGTCCGACGATATGGTCCAGGTCACCTCCAGCCAGCCGGTGACCGTCAGCGGCACGGACTTTAACATGGCCGACGGGCTCAAGAAGCTCAGCGAGGCCGCCGGCGACATCGACATCACCCCGTCTTCCCCGGTGACGTTCGAGCTCTCCTTCGTCCCTGCCGCCTGATCCCGGCAGGCACCGCATCCAACCGATCCGCAAGCATTCTGACCGCCGGCCGCAACGCCGGCGGTCTTTACGTTGGGCCCTCCGACTGTCTGTCGCGAGAAAAAATCGATCCCGGTCGGCAAATTCGGCTCTGGCGCTTCCACTCAGCAGGGTGTCACCAGCAACCAACCGGAGTTATCCGACCATGTTCCGTAAGACCCTCATCGCATTTGCGACGACTGCTGCCGCCGCGGCTGCGCTGATCGCTCCGGCGGAAGCCGGCAGCTACGGCAATGGCTACCACCGCAATCATCATCACGTTCGGCACTACGGCCACCACGTCAAGACGTATCACAAGGTCTGCCGCACCAAGACCTATCGCAAGTTCGTCGGCTACGACTACCACGGCAACAAGCTGTTCGTCGTCAAGCACCGCAAGGTCTGCCGCTAGGCGCGGCGCCGGTTCCGATCGGCTGTCCCATCGTCCCCCGTCCCTCGTTCGTCGGACAGCCGGAAGCCGCCCCGTCCTCCCCGGGGCGGCTTCGCTGCGTTCAGGCGCCGCTCAGCCCTCGGCCAGAAGCGAGGCGAAGCGTTCGCGCAGGACGTTCTTCTGTACCTTCCCCATCGTGTTGCGCGGCAGTTCGTCGACGAAAACGATCCGCTTGGGCTGCTTGAAGCGCGCGAGCCGATCCTTCAGAGCGGCCGTCAGAGCCGCTTCCTCGAGCGGCCTGTTCGCCACCACGACGCCGACCACCCCTTCGCCGAAATCGGGATGGGGCACGCCGATCACCGCGCTCTCGACGACGCCGTCGAGTTCGTCGATCGCAAGCTCGACCTCCTTCGGATAGACGTTGAAGCCGCCGGTGATGACGAGATCCTTTCCGCGGCCGACGATCGAGACGTAGCCGTCCGCGTCGACAAGGCCGAGGTCGCCGGTGATGAAGAAACCGTCCGGCCGAAATTCCGAGGCGGTCTTCTCCGGCATCTGCCAATAGCCGGCAAAGACGTTCGGTCCCTTCACCTCGATCACGCCGATCTCCCCGTCCGGGAGCGTCTCACCCGTCTCCGGATCGGCGATCCGCAGGGAGACCCCCGGCAGCGGGAAGCCGACCGTGCCGGCCCGCCGCTCGCCCTCATAGGGGTTGGAGGTGTTCATGTTGGTCTCGGTCATGCCGTAGCGCTCGAGAATGCGCTGGCCGGTCTTGGCTTCGAAGGCGCGGTGGGTTTCCGCGAGCAGCGGCGCCGACCCCGACGTGAACAGCCGCATATGACCCGCCGTCTCCCGGCTCAGCCGATCGTCGGCGAGAAGCCGGGTGTAGAAGGTCGGCACGCCCATCATCGACGTCGCCTGGGGCAGGTATTTGAAGACCTCCTCGACGTCGAACTTCGGCAGGAAGATCATCCCACTGCCCGAGATCATCACCGTGTTGCAGGCGACGAAGAGGCCATGGGTGTGGAAGATCGGCAGGGTGTGGAGCAGCGTGTCGCTCTCGGTAAAGCGCCAGCTGTCCTTCAGTACCTCGGCATTGGAGAGGAGGTTCTCATGAGTCAGCATCGCGCCCTTGGAGCGCCCGGTCGTGCCGGAGGTGTAGAGGATCGCGGCAAGATCGTCCGGTCCCCGCGCAACCGTCTCGAACTGCTCCTTGGCAGCCAGCGCCTTGTCGCTGAGGGAGCCGGCGCTGGTCTCGGGCGATTGCCAGACGCCGAGCGTTTCGATCGCCGCCCCGGCCTCGCGCGCCACCGGCGCGAGCTGGTCGCGCTTCTTCGGATCGCAGACGAAGACACGCGGCTTGGCGTCGCCGAGGAAATAGGCGATTTCGGCCGGCGTATAGGCGGTGTTGAGCGGCAGGAAGACGCCGCCGGCCCGCACCGTGCCCAGATAGAGCATCAGGGCTTCGATCGACTTCTCGACCTGGACCGCGACCCTGTCGCCCGGCTGCAGCCCGAGCCAGGTCAGGACATTGGCGAAGCGCGCCGAGACCTTGTCGACATCGCCGTAGGTATAGTGGCGGCCATCCGGCAGGAGCGCGAAGCGCCGGTCGGGCTCGCCGGCCGCGGTCGAGGTGAGCGCGTCGAAAAGCGTATTGGTCATGCGACGTCCTTCATGGAATGTCCGGCCCGGCCGGGCAGGAGAGCGGTCACGGCCCGGCTCGCGGCGACTTCGGCGTCGCTGGCATAGGCTTCGTGACGCTGCTCGACGCGCGGCAGGTCGTAGAGATAGTTCACCATCAGCCCGTGCCCCTGCCGCATGCCGCGGGCGGAGGAATCGCCGAGATGCATGATCCGGTTGAGCATCGCGCCATTGCCGAGATGGAAGCGCGCGACCGGGTCCTGCGGCTGCCCGTCGGGGCGCTTGGCGCGCAGGAAGTAGCGCGCGGCGAGCGAGAGGACGCCCGGCCGCGCCTCGCCGGCGCGCACGGGATCGGCCGCCCAGTTCTCCTGTGACAGGATCGCCAGCGCCAGCTTCTCGGCCGGCTCCAGCCTCTGCCGCATCTCGTCCGGCAGGCTCGAAATCCAGGCGGCAAAGCCCGGGACGGGCGACAGCGTGACGAAGGTCTTCAGGTTCGGGATCGTCTCCTTCAGGTCCTCGGCCACCTGCTTGATCAGGAAGGAACCGAAGGACACGCCGGCAAGGCCGCTATGGCAGTTCGAGATCGAGTAGAACACCGCCGTCTCGGCCACCTGAGGCGAGATCACGATGCGGTCCGGGTCGAGGACTGAGGCGATCGTGGCGGGAATCTCCTCGGTCAGGGCCACCTCGACGAAGATCAGCGGGTCGTCCGGGATCGAGGGGTGGAAGAAGGCGAAGCAGCGCCGGTCGGCGGGCGCGAGGCGCTGGCGCAGCTCGTCCCATGTGCCGATCGCATGCACCGCCTCGTATCGGATGATCTTTTCCAGCACCGAGGCCGGGGTGTTCCAGTCGATCGGCCGCAGCATGAGGAAGCCGCGGTTGAACCAGGACTGGAAGAGATGGCGCAGATCCGCGTCGACCGGGCCGTATTTCTCCCGGTCCGCGCGCATCAGCGGCAGCAGCTTCTCGCGCAGCTTGACGAGTTCGGCCGTCCCGCCCGGGGCGAGATTGAGACGACGGAAGAGTTCCTGGCGCGGCGGTTCGGCGAGATGCTGGAGCCGGGCAAGGTTCGCCGGATCGGGCGCGTCGGCATAGGCCTCGGCGGCAGCGCGAAGCGCCTCCTCGTCGGGCATGAAGTCTTCCGCGAACATCTGAAACAGCGCGACCGTCGCCTCTTCGTCGAGCGCCCTGATCGCCTTCAGGATCTCCGCCGCGAGCCGGACGCCCGTCGCCTCGCCCTTCGAGGAGACGAGCTTGCGGCAGAGGGCCGAGATCGCCGGGACGTCCATCGGCTTGGTGGCGTCGTCGCCGAGGAACCAGGAGCGGGCGCCGAGCGAGCTGAGCAGGTCGGACAGAAGCGAAACGCGGCTCATCCCCCGACTCCGCTGACAAGGTTGGGAAGAAACAGCGCGATCTGCGGGAAGATGCAGAGGCAGACGATCCCCAGCACCATGCACAGGACATAGGGGAAAGACCCGCGCAGGACCTGCGCCAGCGAGATGTCCGGCGCGATCCCGTTGATGACGTAGAGATTGAGCCCAACGGGCGGCGTGATCAGGCCGATCTCCATGTTGATCGTCAGGATCACCGCGAACCAGTAGGGGTCGAAGCCGGCATTGATGACGATCGGCAGAAGGATCGGCGCGGTCATCAGGATCACCCCGACCGGCGGCAGGAAGAAGCCGGCGACCAGGAGGAAGAGGTTGATCACGCCCATCAGCACCCAGCGATTGACGTCGAGATCGGCGATCACCTGCGCGATCGACTGGGTGATGAAGAGCGAGGACAGGGCGAAGGCGAAGAGTTCCGAGGCGCCGATGATCAGCATGATCATCACGCTTTCCTTCAGCGTGTCGCGGAAGATCTCGGGCATCTGCGAGAACTTCCACGAGCGCGAGAAGATGCCGTAGACCACCGCGACGAGGATCAGGCAGAAGAAGGCGCCGATCCCGGAAGCTTCGGACGGCGTCGCGACGCCGCCGTAAAGGACGTAGAGCACGCCGGCGATGATCGCCAGGAAGGGCAGGACCCGCGGCAGCGCGGCGAAACGCTCGCGCATGGAGTAGCGCTCGGTTAGCTCCGACAGGCCGAGGCCCTGCCGCTTGCAGGCATAGAGCGTCCAGGCCATGAAGAACACGGTCAGCATCAGCCCCGGCAGGAGGCCGGCGAGGAACAGCCGCCCGATCGAGGTCTCCGTGGCGATGCCGTAGACGATCATCGTCACCGAGGGCGGAATCAGGATGCCGAGCGTCCCGCCGGCCGCGATCGAGCCGGCCGCGATCTCCGGCGGGTAGCCGCGCTGGCGCATCTCGGGGATGCCCATCTTGCCGATCGCGGCGCAGGTGGCGGGCGAGGAGCCCGACAGCGCCGCGAAGATCGAGCAGGCGCCGAGATTGGACAGGACGAGGCCGCCCGGAACCCGGTTCAGCCAGCGATCGAGCGCCACGTAGAGGTCCTTGCCGGCGGGCGAGGAGGCGACCGCCGCGCCCATCAGGATGAACATCGGCACCGAGACGAGGGTGAAGGGCGAGAGATAGCCGAAGAACTGTTCGCCGAGCGTCTCGAGGAAGGACACCCCATAGACGGTGAACAGCGCGCCCATCGAGACGAGGCCGAGGGCGAAGGCGATCGGCGTGCCGAGCGCCAGGAACGCAAACAGGGCGGCGAGCATGGTGAAGCCGGCGATGGCGGGGCTCATCGGGCGGTCTCCCGGATCGTCTCTGAAAACAGGGCGTTGTCCGGCTCGGCCGGATCCGCGGGATAGGCCAGCCGCATCAGCTCGGCGACATATTGCAGCGCCAGCATCACGGTGCCGACCGGCATCGGCAGGAGCGGCATCCACAGGGGCACGGCCCAGACCGTCTCCGACGTCCAGCCGTTCGACCACGCCTCCTCGAAGTAGAAGCAGCCCGCATAGGCGAGGAGCGCGACGAAGACCAGCGACAGGAGGCCCGACAGCGCTTCCATCACCAGGCGCACCTTCGGCGAGGCCGCGAGCTGCAGGACGTCGACATTGACATGACCGCGCTTGATCAGGACCCAGGGCGCGCCGAGAAAGGTCGCGGCGACGATCGCATAGGTCGTGTATTCGGTCTGCCAGACGGTCGATTCGCCGAGGATCCGGCGCACGAACACCATCCAGGTGACCGCCAGGACGGCCGAGGCGAGGGCAAGTCCGGCGATGACCGCAAGAGCCCGCGAGATCGCCGAGACGACCGCGATGTAGAGGCGCATCGGCGCCCTCCGCTGCAAGGACGAATTTCGACGGGCGGGCGCGACGAACGCCCGCCCGTCACAAGGGCTAAGGTTTATTCGACGGCGAGCGCTTCGTCGATCAGCTTCTTGCCGTTCGGCACCTTCTCGGAGAAGTTCTTGTAGGAGGTCTTCTTCGCGATATCGAGCCAGGCGTCATAGTTTTCCTTCGACATCGTGGTCACCTCGACGCCGGCCTTCTTGTAGACGTCGATGAGTTCCTGGTCGAGCTTGGGCGCTTCTTCGGCGAAATAGTCCTCGGCCTTCTTGCCTGCGGCCAAGAGCGCGTCCTGCTGCGCCTTGTCGAGCTTTTCGAAGGAGCGCTTGGACATCAGGATCGGCTCGTACATGAACCACAGCGCGTTCTCGCCCGGTGCCGTCAGGCACTTGGAGACCTCGTAGATGCGGTAGGAGACGAGCGAGCCCGACGAGGTGTTGGCGCCGGTCAGGACGTTCTGCTGCATGCCGGTGTAGATTTCCGACGAGGGCATCGAGGAGATCGAGGCGCCGGCGCCGACCAGCATCTCCTCGAAGGCCGGGCCCGCCGCGCGAAGCGTCTGGCCCTTGGCGCTGTCCGGCGTGGTGACGCATTCGGTCGACGAGACGAAGCCGCCGGCCAGCCAGGCGTCCGACAGGACCATCGCCCCGGCCTTGTCGATCTCCGCCTTGATGTCCTTCATGAACGCCGAGTCGTTGAGGCGCTTGGCACGGTCGTGATTGCCGACGAGGCCGGGCATCAGCGTGGCCGAGAAGGACGGATGCCGCCCCGAGGCGTAGTCGAGCGGGAAGGCGGTGATGTCCACCTGGCCCTTGGTCACCGCGCCCCACTGGTCCTTCGCCTTGAACAGCGATTCGCCCGGAAACACCTGCAGCTTCAGGCCGACATTGGCAGCCTCGACGTCCTTGCCGATCATCTGGACCATCTCGTCGCGGACGTCGCCCTTGCCGCCCGGCCACTGGTGCGAGGCCCGCAAGGTGACGTCAGCCGCGAAGGCGCTCGCCGTCAGAGCCATGCTGCAGACGGCTGTCATCAGGATCGATTTCATGGTGTTCCTCCCTTGGATTGTCTTGACGCTCTCCCAAGCGCGTGGCGGTCAGCCAATACGGCCTTGCATGCCATGTCAAGTCGATTGTATACGATCCTAATGACCTTTCCGGATCGCACCGCGTCGCAGGCATCCTTCGTCTCCGAGCCTTTGCCCGATGGCCGGCCGCGAGGGGAGGGCGCCGCGACCGCTGTGCCCACCGCACGCAACGGCCAAGGCCAAGGGCGGCGCAAGGCCCAGACGATAAGGGACGCGCTGGAGCAGGAGATCGTCACCGGCCTCCTCGGGGCCGGCGAGCGGCTGGACGAATCCGCGCTCGCCGCCCGGTTCGCGGTGTCGCGCACGCCGATCCGAGAAGCGATCAACCAGCTCGCTTCGGCCGGGCTGATCGCGCACATCCCCAATCGCGGCGCCTTCGTCCGCCAGGTGGGGCTGGCCGAGCTTGTCGAGATGTTCGAGGTGATGGCGGAGCTCGAGGGGATGGCTGGACGGCTTGCGGCGCGGCGTGCCGATGCCGGCGCACTGCTGCGGCTGAGGGAGGCGCTGGGCGCCTGCGAGGCGGCCGCGAAGGCCGACGATCCCGACAGCTACTATTATGAAAACGAACGCTTCCACCACCTGATCTACGGCGCCTGCGGCAATGCTTTTCTGGCAGGCGAGGCGCAGCGGCTGCATCAGCGCCTGAAGGCGTTCCGCCGGCTGCAGCTGCGGGTGCCGAAGCGCATGCGCGATTCGCTTGCCGAGCACGAGCGGATCGTCGCCGCCATCGCGGCGGGCGAGGGCGAGCGGGCCGAGCGGGAGCTGCGCAGCCACATCTCGGTGCAGGGCGAGCGATTCGCCGACCTCGTGGCGAGCATCAAGACGCCGGCGCTCTAAAGACGCCCGGAAGGCCTGTGCCTTCGCCTCCGCCACTTCTATCACAAGCTCTCGTCAAACGACGAAAGCCCGGCGCGCGAGGCACCGGGCTTTGGAAGCGAGTGACGAAAGGAAGGAGGCGGCCCCCCTTGGGCCGGCTGAGGCGATCGCCTCAGCTGTTCATCTTCTTCAGCTCGGTCACGTATTCCTTGGGGAAGAGAACCGAGTTCGGCGTCTTCAGGCCCATATGCTGGGCGATCTCGCCGATCCAGCTGCTGCAATTGTAGAGGACGGCGTGCCAGAGCGGGCTGTCCTTCTGGCGCTTGTGGATATAGGCGGCGACGTCCCGATACTGCGCCTCCGTCAGCGGGATCGTGAACTGTGCCGTCATATACGCCTGTTCACTGTCGCCGTCGCTGGGGCCGGTCTCGGATGGGACCGGCAGGACGTGGCCGATCGTATAGGGAACGTTGCTGCTCGTCGCCGGATGCAGGCCTGCGATTTCGGCCATGTCGGGGCGGAGCACGCCGTTCCTGTCCATCGGGACGCGGCCTTGCTCGTCGCGCTTGCCGAAGATGACGAAGGAATGGCCGTAGCTCATCGCCGAGCGCGAGCGGAAGGAAATGAAATAGGGCTTGGCGACCTTCTCGTCGGCTGTCGGCGCATAGGCGCTCGGCTTGATCAGCGAGGAGGGCGAGGTGATCGGCGCGCCAGCCGTCATGGTGTTCGACGAGCCGGTCGTGCAGCCGGCCGTGGCGACGGTCAGAAGGGCGACCGCAGCGAGTCTGACGAGGGGAGAAACCATAAGTCTCGCCTTTCAAGGGTTCGCCGTACCAAGCCACTCTCATGTGGCGATACGACCAACGAGGGGCTTTGAGCCCGAAACACACATCGTCCGGCACGCACGCCGGCTTTTGGAAAGACGCAGATATCGAGGAGGCTTGAGGGAGGGTCGAATGACGCCTCCCCCAAGCAAGAGGGCATTAGCCCTTGGTGACGTAGGCCGGCTCTTCGTACACGGGCTGAGCGACCGGAGCCTTGCCCTTGCCCTTGCCGATGCCCTTGCCCATGCAACCTGCGAAGGTTGCGAGGGCGAAGCACGCGACCGATGCGATGATGATTTTCTTCATGGTGATACCTATCAGTCTCTGACGGTTGATGCCGCAGTTCAAGATCCCGACGCGATTGCGGCCGGTGCGTCGGCAACCTGTTGCCAAAAAGCGCTAGCAGCAAGTGCGAGAAAGCCACACCGAACTGCGAACGTTCGAATGGTTTCACGACAAGCTTAACGGCTGGTTACCCGCCGAAACGACCTCTCGTCAACCTTTTGAAAAATATTGATAATTTTCTGTTCCTGTGAAACCAGCCGAAGCTGTCGGCGCTGTGCCATCCACGCCTCAACTCTTGTAAATTCGCGTTACGAGCCGGGAGGATAGGCGCCGTGCCCGCTGCCTGCCCCCGTCGACCTTCGAAGACGCGGCATGTCGAATCATGGTTTGATCTTCAATGCCGCCAAGCAACCGTTGCGAGGCGAAACGAAATAAGCAGCGGATGGCCAGGATCGGATCAGTGGCGCGAAACCCGCCTCCGCGCGTTACCGGCGCCATCCTTGCGCGGGAGACCATGCGCATCGCTCGGCCGTGAAGCTGCATAATCGTCGCCAGGAAGACTCCGTGATCGCCCCTTGGTCTGCCTTTTCCAAGACATCCGAGAGGGCCAAGGACGTCCGCGTCGCTGTCGCGACGGGGGGATCAGCCGTTGATCACGTCCCTCGCTTCGCGGACGGCTTCGATGTTCTGGGAGATGATCATCGGGCGCTCGAGGGCGATGAGGGTCTCGGCGGGAGTGCCGGAAGCGGCTGCGAAGGCCGAGGCGAGTTCGGTGCGCGTCGTCTCGCAACTGTCGTAGGCGGTCTCGGCGATGACCTCTTCCGGCGATTGCTGCTGCAGCATCTTGACGCTTTCGTCGTAATTGCAGAACGCGTCGTTCCGCAGCGCGCGATCCAGGGACTGGGGCAGCGAGCCGTACTTCTCCTCGATGACCGCCTTCCGCTCGGCGAAATTGTTCAGATAGGTTTTGCGGAGCGCCAGCCTGCACTGCGCGTAGACGAGCTCGCCCGGCCGCATCAGAAGCGACTGGCAGTGCGCGTCGTCTTCGGGGGCACTCAGCTTGAACGCCTCTTCGATCTTGGCATCCGACGTACATCCGGCGAGGAGGAGGGCGGCTGCGAGGGCCGGGACTATGAGGTTCATGCCTCACCTTTTCGTAGAGGGTTGCCGCAAGGGCGCGGCGGATCGCTGTTGGCGTCGTCCATAGAAGATAGGGGCAATGCGAACCAGCCCGCCTCCGCTCGGCTCGCGCGCTCCGCCCGTGCCTTGCCTGCGGCCGAACGCAGCGCATGCTGGTTGAGGCAAGAATTCGGGCGAAGCTGTGGCAGATAGTGTTCGCAGCGCCTCGCCGATCCGGTGCCGCAAACGAAAAGGAGGGCCGCCCGCCGGGATCAGTCCCCGTCGAGGCTGCGGCGAACGGCTTCCTTGAGGGCGTCGGTCAACGACTTGGCGGCGCAGGTGCGCGTGGGATTGACCGTCGCCTGTTGCGCAAGGTCGTCGGAGCCGAGCGGGCAGACCTCCGCGGCGACATCCTCAGGCACCCGCACCGTCAGCGGAATGTCGGAGATCTTGCGGGAAAGATCGGAGGCAAGCTGCGTCTTTACCGCCCAGTCGCCGAGCGAGACTTCGACGCCCTGTTCGCGGGCAATTTCGGCCGGGTCTTCCGGCTGTGCCGCCGCGGGATGAACGGCGCCGCCGAAAGCGATCACCGCGAGTGCGGCGGTCGCCCAGAGATCGCGCCAACAGATCGACATGGATTCCGTCTCCTTCGATTTTCCGTCCTGAAAGCGCTTCGCCCCCGATCGCGTTCCCGATCGGGCGCTTCATCGCTTGCGGGAGACGTTTCCCCGCAAGCGATAGCCTGGCTCCCGCAGGCGATGGTCAGGTCAAGACCGCGATACTACGCCGGCCTTGCGACAACAGGCTTTCAGCGGCATCAGCCGCAGCGCACTGCCGTGATCCGGTTCTGGTTGTCGGTGTCGAGATTGAGGCGGCCGGGCTCGAATTCCTGTGTCACCGGCTGGCCCGGGAAGAGGACCCGCACATTCTCGGCCCCGGTCGCTTCCTTGGCGGCGTCCGTCGCCTCGACATTGGCAAGGCGTCCCACCAGGAACTGCGCGGCCCCGGCATTGCACGTCCCGGCGGCGGCGGGTCCCGTCGCTTGCGGCGTTCCCGCCGGTGGCGGAAGCTGCGATGCCGGCCCGGCCGGGGCCGTCCGCTCGCTCGTGCTGCAACCTGCCGAAAGCATCAGTCCGGCCATGGCTGCCAGCGCGATCGTTCGTCTCATCCGTTCGTCCTCTTCGGTTTTCTGTTCATCTGGCCGGTCATCGACCCGCCGACCGGTTCTCGACGCCGCCAGCTGCGACGGCCCATGGTAGGCAGCCTGCGCCGATGGGGAAACCCCACCGATCCATTGGCAGCACCGCGTTTCGTAGGGCGGGGGCGCGATCGCGGTTGCATCAAAGCCATGGCCGCGTCGCGACAGATGTCCGCGGGCCTTCAAATCCGCTCGTCATTGTCCCGCAATCTTGCGATGGTCTTCCGGGCAGGGCCGATGCCGGCCGTGCTGGCCGAAAAGGGTAATCGAACATGCTGGTGCTGATCGCGGGATTGGTTCTTTTCCTCAGCGTTCATTCCGTCCGGATCTTCGTGGAGTCCGGACGCAATCGCGTGATCGCAAAGCTGGGCGAGCAGCGCTTCAAGGGCGTCTATTCGGTCATTTCCCTGATCGGGCTCGTGCTTCTCGTCTATGGCTACGGCCTTGCCCGCGAGAGCGCCGTCGCGGTCTACGATCCTCCAGCGGGTCTTCGCCATGTCGCACTCATCCTGGTGCCGATCGCCTTCGTGCTCGTCGCCGCCGCCTATACCCCGCCCGGCCATATCAAGGCCGCGGTGCGCCATCCGATGGTGCTCGGCGTCGCCCTGTGGGCCTTCGCCCATCTTCTCGCCAATGGCACCGATGCCGATCTCGTCCTCTTCGGCGCCTTTTTCGTCTGGGCCGTCCTCGACTATCTAAGCGCCATCAGGCGCGGGGCTGCTGCAGGTCCCGCCAGCGTTCGCGGCGACATCCTGGCCGTGGTCGCCGGCCTTCTTCTGGCGGCAATCTTCCTCGGCGGACTGCACGGATGGCTGTTCGGCGTCTCGCCTCTGCCCTGACCGACCGACCGGCGGCTCTTTCAACGGCGCGAAAAATCGTTAGAAGACGCGGAGGATCGGCACGGGCGCCGGGTTTTCGGGCTGACTGTGCCGCCGAAGTCACCACCGGCCGGTCCACAGGCCGGACGACCCGCCCGATGGAAGTGATGGGCCCGATGAGAGTGATGGAATGAGCGACGACCATTTTTTCCGCGAGGTGAGCGAGGAGCTCCGTCAGGACCGCGTCAGGGCGGTCTGGACGCGCTTCGGTGCCTATCTCCTGGGCGCGGCCGTGCTCGTGGTGCTGGTGACCGCCGCCATCGTCGGCTGGAACCACTATCAGACCGTTCAGGCGAACGCCGCCGGCGACCGCTATCTCGCGGCGATCGATCTCGCCAAGAACGACAAGCGCGACGAAGCCCTCGCCGCGCTCCGCACCATCGCCGAAGGGGACGTCGGGCCCTATCCGGACCTCGCGCGCATGAGCATCGCGTCGATCCTGTCCGATCAAGGCAAGCAGGCCGAGGCTGTGGCCGCCTTCGACCAGGTCGCGGCCGACGGCGGCGCGCCGCAGACGCTGCGCGACATGGCCTCGGTGCGTTCCGCCTATATTCTCGTCGACACCGGCACACTGGAAGAGGTCCGCAGCCATGTGGAGCGCCTGACCGGCGACAGCGAGCCGCTGCGCTTTCCCGCCCGAGAGGCGCTGGCGCTCGCCGCCTGGAAGGCCGGCGACATCGACACCGCCAAGTCGCTCTTCGGAAAGCTCGCCGACGACACGGGCACGCCGAGCGGCATGGCAAGCCGGGCACGGCTGATGCTGGACCTGATCGCCGGAGGGCAGTCGGCACCGTCCGCGGCTTCGGCCGCCGGCGCGGATGCCGCCGGGACCGCGGAACCGCAGGCGACCACTTCCGCGACGCCGGCCCCGAACGCTGCCGCCGGCGATGCGCCGGCAGGCGTCGCGACCGAAGGCGACAATGCCGCAGCACCCGGCGATGCCGCGATGTCCGCCGGCGATGCAGGCACGCCGACGATGCCGACCACGGATCTCGGCGTGACGTCCGCAGGCGGCGCCGACGAGCCGGCAGCCCCGGCAGCCCCGGAAGCCACGACTGCTCCGTCCGAGGACCAGCCGGCGGAAGCGCCGGCCACAGACCAATCCTCCGCGACTGGCGCTTCGCCTGCGCCGGGAGCAAACTGATCGAGACGCGCCCGACCGCCGGGCAAGGTAGGAGCCCGAAAACCGGCATGGTCACCATCGCCATCATCGGCCGGCCCAATGTCGGCAAGTCGACCCTGTTCAACCGCCTCGTCGGCAAGCGCCTGGCGCTGGTCGACGACCGGCCGGGCGTCACGCGCGACCGCCGTTCGGGCGACGCCGCGCTGATGGACCTCGAATTCGAGATCGTCGACACGGCCGGCCTCGAGGAGGCCGGCGCCGACACGCTCGAGGGCCGCATGCGGGCGCAGACCGAGGCCGCGATCGCTATGGCCGACCTCTCGCTCTTCATGGTCGACGCCAAGCACGGGCTCACGCCGCAGGATACGTTCTTCGCCGACCTTCTGCGGCGCAGGGGCGGCAAGGTCGTGCTCGTCGCCAACAAGGCCGAGGCGCGCGGCGCCGATGCCGGGCTGCTCGACTCCTATGCGCTGGGGCTCGGCGAGCCGGTTGCGATCTCCGCCGAGCACGGCGAGGGGATGGGCGATCTCAGGGACGCCATCGTCGAGGCGCTCGGGCCGGAGACCTTCGCCGACGAGGCGGAGAGCGAAGAGGATGCTGAGGATGCCGGCGTCGCGGCGGCCAAGGGCGAGGAAGGCGAGGAGGCCGAGCCCGCCTACGATCCGACCAGGCCGCTCAGAATGGCGATCGTCGGCCGGCCGAACGCCGGCAAGTCGACGCTGATCAACCGGTTCCTCGGCGAGGACCGGATGTTGACCGGGCCCGAGGCCGGGATCACCCGCGATTCCATTTCGGTCGAATGGGAATGGCGCGGGCGCAGGATCAAGGTCTTCGACACGGCCGGTCTCCGGCGCAAGGCGCGCATCCAGGAGAAGCTGGAGAAGCTGTCGGTCGCCGACGCGCTTCGCGCGATCCGCTTCGCCGAGGTGGTGGTGATCGTGCTCGACGTGACCATCCCCTTCGAGCGCCAGGACCTGTCGATCGTCGACCTCGTGGTGCGCGAAGGCCGCGCGCCGGTGATCGCCTTCAACAAATGGGACCTTGTCGAGGACCGTCAGGCCCTGCTCGCCGAGCTGCGCGAGAAGACCGACCGGCTGCTGCCGCAGGCGCGCGGCATCAAGGCGGTGACCGTGTCGGGCGAGACCGGCGAGGGGATTGATCGGCTGATGCGGGCTGTGAGCGAGACCCATGAAGTCTGGAACAAACGCGTGACGACCGCCAAGCTGAATCAGTGGCTCGACAAGATGGTCGCGCATCATCCGCCGCCGGCCGTCGCCGGCAGGCGAGTGAACGTAAAGTATATGACGCAGATAAAGTCGCGGCCACCGACCTTCATCGTCTCGACGTCGCGGCCCGAGGCGCTGGGCGCGTCCTATACCCGCTATCTTATCAACGGGTTACGCGAGACGTTCGGGCTCTTCGGGGTGCCGATCCGGCTGGCTCTCCGCAAGCCGGACAATCCTTATGCGTCGAAGCGGAAGCGCACGTCTTGAAATCACCACAGTCTATTAACCAAAGAACAAGGTTAATGGGGGATGTTCGTTGACATCTGTGGAACTGGTGTAAAAGCGCGGGGGCGTAATGGCGGCAGAGGGGTCGAAGATTGGACGCCGAATGGGGCGACGTCCGATGACGAGAAACTTCGCACGGCGCGGCGCGATAGTCGGTGTCTGCGGCTTGGCCGTTGTCGCGATCTCGACCACGCGGATCAGCCATCAGGACAATCCTGCGGCCGGTGAAAGCGTGGCGGTAGAACGCGCCGAAACGCAGTCGGTTCCGATCCTTGCGAAGACGCATCTGGACCAGCGCGTGGCGGCCTCTGTGTCCGCCACCCGCGAGGCGGCCGCCAGCATGGCCCAGGCGACCGGCATCCGCCTCGTCGAACCGCCCCGCCAGGTTCCGATGAAGCCGCGCATCGTCCGCGACGGCAAGGGCGGCCGGGTGGTTGCCGGCTCGCCGAACAGCGCGCTGCCGCCGCGCGGCTTTTCCGCCGGATCCATCCTGGAGCGCCAGAGCCTTCTCGGCCCCCGTGTGGTCGGCGGCGAAGAGCGCATCCGCAGCGCCTTCTCCAAGGTCTCGCAGAGCACGAAGGATGCGATGACCGTCGCCATGAACTTCCAGCTCCAGGGCACGCCCGGCGACCTTCGCGGCGGCGGGCAGCAGGGCGGGAGCGACAGCGCGGTGATGCTCGCCTCGCTGAAGCCGGACGCCGGCCAGCCGCCGGTCGACGGCACCAACGCCCTCGGCTATGCGCCGAGCGGACCGGAGACGCGCACCTCCACGCTGTTCGAGACGATCCTGAAGGAACAGCCGCAGGCCTTCATTCCGCCGGTGTCGGGCGACGATCACGACTGGGCGGCGACGCCGCTGCCGCAGACTGCCTTCTCCGACAAGGAGCAGGCCTGTCTCGCCACCGGCATCTATTTCGAGGCGCGCGGCGAGAACTCGATGGGCCAGGCCGCGGTCGGCCAGGTGATCCTCAACCGGGTCCGCAATCCGGCCTTCCCCGATACGATCTGCGGTGTCGTCTACCAGAACAAGAACTGGCACAATCGCTGCCAGTTCTCCTTCGCCTGCGACGGCGCGCGCGACCGCGTGCGCGATAAGGACTCCTTCGCCAAGGCCCAGCAGATCGCCGGGCAGGTGACCCGGGGCGAGATCTGGATCAACGAGGTCGGGTCGGCGACGCATTATCACGCGAACTATGTGCGTCCCCGCTGGGCGAGCGCCATGGAGAAGGTCGACAAGATCGGCAAGCACGTCTTCTACCGCACCTATAACGGCGGCTGGTAAGGCCTTCCGTTTGGTATGAAAGCAGCCGGTTCGCCCGATGGGCGCATCGGCGAAGATGGGGCCGGCGCCGCCTTGATGCGGCAGGCCCGCCCGCCGCGAGAAGCGGCCATGCGCCGGCCGGCCTTTCCCCCGCCGCCGGAAATGCGCTAGAGCCCCGCGTGAGACATCCAATCACGACAGGCGGCGACGATGGCGCAGAACAAGACGCGACTCCTCGAAATCCTGAAAGGCCAGCCGGTCGTCCCGGTGGTCGCCGTGGAGAGCGTCCGCGAGGGCGTGGAGCTTGCCCGCGCGCTCGCGGCCGGCGGCCTCAGATCGATCGAGGTGACGCTTCGCACGCCCGCCGCGCTCGACGCCATCAAGGCGATCGTCGCCGAAGTGCCCGAGACCGTCTGCGGGGCCGGCACGATCCTCTCGCCGAAGCATTTCGAGGCGGCGGAGAAGGCCGGTGCGCAATATATCGTCTCGCCGGGTGCGACGATGGAACTGCTCGATGCCGCCCGCTCGTCCGACGTGCCGCTCCTGCCGGGCGCGGCGACGCCGAGCGAGATGATGGCGATGATCGAGGAGGGCTACGAGGTCCTCAAATTCTTCCCGGCCGAACAGGTCGGCGGCGCCAAGCTGTTGAAATCGGTCGCGCCGGTCTTCCCGCAGCTCCGCTTCTGCCCGACCGGCGGCGTTTCCATGGCGAATGTCGGCGAATATTTCGCGCTGGCCAATGTCGTCTGCGTCGGCGGCTCCTGGGTCGCGCCGAAGGACAAGGTCGCGGCCGGCGACTGGGCCGCGATCGAGGCACTGGCCCGCGAGGCGAGCGCGCTGAGAGGCTGAGACAAGAGGTCCCGGATCCCCGAGACCGGACCTCCCAAGGCGCGGGCTCCGGATGGCCCCCGTCGACGATGAGCCGATCGAATTCGGCTTGACGGCGGCCCCGCCCATCGGCAATGTCGCCGCCAGCGCGGGTGTAGTTCAGTGGTAGAACGCAAGCTTCCCAAGCTTGATGTCGTGGGTTCGATCCCCATCGCCCGCTCCATAGTTTCAAAAATTCTGTGACGTGAATACGCGGCCGCGCGGTGGCTGCTGGGTTGGGCCTGCCTGACCGCGATGGCTCCACCGCTCCGCCCCGCCCGTCTCACGTGATGCGGGGGCGATTGGCGTCCTGATCGCGCCTGCGTCCCCTTTGCTTCCCGCCGCCTTCCGGCCAAAGAAAAACCCGCCGCGGAGAACCGGGCGGGCTGTGACCATTCGTTGGAGGCGCCGGCGTAGGGCGGCGCCCCGGGGGAGGGGAGGGCCTCCTCAGGCCGCCTTGACCTCGTCGGGCTCGCGCAGCACGTAGCCGCGGCCCCAGACCGTCTCGATGTAGTTCTTGCCGTCGGTGGCCGTGGCGAGCTTCTTGCGCAGCTTGCAGATGAAGACGTCGATGATCTTCAGCTCCGGCTCGTCCATGCCGCCATAGAGATGGTTGAGGAACATCTCCTTGGTCAGCGTCGTGCCCTTGCGGAGCGAGAGGAGCTCCAGCATGGCGTATTCCTTGCCGGTCAGGTGCACGCGCTGGCCGTTGACCTCGACCGTCTTGGCGTCGAGATTGACGGTCAGGTCGCCGGTGTTGATCACCGACTGCGCATGGCCCTTGGAGCGGCGGACGATGGCGTGGATGCGGGCGACCAGCTCGTCCTTGTGGAACGGCTTGGTCATGTAGTCGTCGGCGCCGAAGCCGAGACCGCGTACCTTGTCCTCGATGCCGGCCATGCCCGAGAGGATCAGGATCGGCGTCTTCACCTTCGACAGGCGCAGAGTCCGCAGGACCTCATAGCCGGACATGTCGGGCAGGTTGAGATCAAGAAGAATCAGGTCGTAGTCATAGAGCTTGCCGAGATCGACGCCCTCTTCCCCCAGATCGGTGGTGTAGACGTTGAAGCTTTCGGACTTGAGCATCAGCTCGATGCTCTGGGCGACGGCGCTGTCGTCTTCGATCAAAAGAACGCGCATGAGAAGTTCCTCTCAGCCAGCCGAGCCGAACTGGGGTCTTTCGGCAAAGCTATCGTTGTCAAATTTCGGCCCAAACTGGCACCAAATGGTTAACAAATCCTCCTGGCCCGTCATGGACCCAGGCCGCGGCCGAAGCTGCGGACTGGTCGAAGGCTCGGTCGATCCGGACGGACCACCGCCTGAAGTGGCGGTCCGTTGCGACTGATGTTTCCGGTTTACCCAGCCTTAAACCCTCGTCCCTATGATTAACCGTGCGCGTAAACAGACGGTTAAGAGGCATAGTTCGCGAGCCTTGCCCGAAACCCGATGACGCGGTGTTCCAGCGTGTTCCGCCCTGGCGGAGCCGCGAGTTGAGGATGTGGGTCATGAAGCGGGACAATTTGGTGCGGCTGACGCGGTTCAAGGTGCTGGAAAAGCGCCGGCAGGTCGAACAGCTCGAACTCATGCTGGCAGAATTCTCCCGCATGGCGTCCGAGCTCGACGCCCAGATCGGCAGCGAGGAGAAGAAGGCGGGAATCAGCGACGTCAATCACTTCGCCTATCCGACCTTCGCCAAGGCAGCGCGCCTTCGCCGCGACAATTTGATGAATTCGGTCAAGGATCTGAAGGTCCAGATCAACGCTGCGCGACTGTCGCTGGAAGAGGCCGAGGCCGAACTCAGCAACGCCGAGAAGCTCGAGCAGCGCGACGGGCTGCGCGACGATCAGGACGAGCGGCGCTCGGCCATCGCCTGATATAAGCGCGCCTTTAAGGCGGCGGGCTTTCGCCCCGGCGGTTGCCGCCGCCGCTCAGCTTGAGCACCGGGCCGGGCGAGGGCGGGGATGAACCCGCCCGCCAGCCGCATCGAGGCGGCGGGGAGCCCCGCGCTTGCCGCAGGGCCGGCGCTTCGTTAGACGCGGACACGTCGGAAATCCTTCGCGTGGACGAACATGCAACCAAGACTCGCCGTCATCGGATGTGGACAATGGGGCCAGAACCATGTCCGCACGCTTTCTGAGATCGGCGCACTCGTCGCCGTCGCCGACCGCAACATTGAACGCGCCGAAGCTTTCGCCGACCGTTACGGCGTTGCGGCGCTGGAGCCGGAGGCGGCGATCGAGAGCCGCGAGATTGACGCGCTGGTTCTGGCGCTGCCCGCCTCGGTCCAGGGCGAGATGGCCCGTGCGGCCTTTGCCTCCGGCAAGGACGTCCTGATCGAGAAGCCGATCTCGCTCGATCCCGCCGACGCCGAAGCGACGGCCGCCGCAGCCAGGGCGGCCGGGCGGCTGATGATGGTCGGCCATGTCGTGCGCTTCCATCCGGTGTTCCAGCGGCTCTGCGCCGTCGTGGCGGAGGGGCGGATCGGCACGGTCCGCCACCTGATCGCCAATCGCATGGGGCTGGGGCGCTTCCTCGGCATGGACGTGGTCTGGGACCTCGCCCCGCACGATCTGTCGCTGATTCTGCACCTTGCGGGTTCGCTGCCGACGGAGATCCACAGCCGGCGACGCATCGTCCTCAGCGACGAGACCGATATCGCCGACATTGAGCTCGACTTCGCCGGCGGCCTGAAGGCCGAGGTGCATGTCTCGCGGGTGTCGCCTTATCGCGACCGCCGCTTCTCCGTAATCGGGACGGAGGGCATGCTGACCTTCGACGATCTCGCGCCGGAAGGCGAGAAGCTCGGTCTCTACGAACACAAGGTCTGGCGCAGCGGCGAGGGCTTCGCCTTCGAGAACGCGCCCGTCACCTTTCTGCCGACCGAGCCGGGCCTGCCGCTCGACCGCGAACTCCGGCACTTCATCGACTGCGTTGAACATCGCCGTGAACCCGACACCGGACCGGTGGAAGCGGTCGAGACGGTGCGGATCCTCGCCGAGGCCTCCCCGCTGAAGGATTGAGGATGCCGGCGCCGGCCGGAGGGCGGAGGGACCTGTGGCCCCTCAGCCTGCGGCGCAAAGAACTTCGGGGTCCTGCGGAACACTTGCGGGGCGAATCGTCTCGGTGATGATTCCGCCGCCGAGCACCTGCGCCCCGGCGCCTTCGCCATCATAGAAGACGCAGGCCTGGCCGGGCGCGACGCCGCTCTCGCCGCCGGAAAGCTCCACCTGCCAGTCGGCCTCGCCGCCGCGGATGCGCGCCGGCACCGGCGGCCGCGTCGAGCGGACGCGCGCGAAGATCTCCGTTCCCGCTTCGGCAAGCTCGCCGGGCGAACGCGGGCCGAGCCAGTTCACCTCGCGCAGCCTCAGCCGGCGGGTGAGCAGCGCTTCGCGCGGGCCGACCGTGACCGTCGCCGTCTTCGAATTGATCGCCACGACATAGAGCGGCTCGCCGGCGGCGACGCCGATGCCGCGGCGCTGGCCGATGGTGAAGGCGAGAATGCCTTCGTGCCGCCCGAGCTTGCGCCCGTCGAGATGGACGATGTCGCCCGGTTCGCCGGCCTCGGGCCTCAGCTTGCGGATGACGTCAGTGTAGCGGCCCTTGGCAACGAAGCAGATGTCCTGGCTGTCCGGCTTCGCGGCGATGGCGAGCCCGTGCTTCTCGGCGAGCGCCCGGGTCTCGGGCTTGGTCAGCCGTCCGAGCGGGAAGCGCAGGAAGTCGAGCTGGTCCTGCGTCGTGCCATAGAGGAAATAGCTCTGGTCCCGGTCGATGTCGCGCGGCCGGAACATCGCCCGATGCGCGCCGGCAAGGCGGCTGTCGATATAGTGGCCCGTGGCGAGCGCATCAGCGCCGAGATCGCGCGCGGTGTCGAGGAGGTCGCGGAACTTGACGGTCTGATTGCAGGCGACGCAGGGGATCGGCGTCTCGCCAGAAAGATAGCTCTCCGCGAACGGGTCGATCACGGCGCGGCGGAAGCGCTCCTCATAGTCGAGGACGTAATGGTCGATGCCGAGCGTCTCGGCGACGCGGCGTGCATCGTCGATGTCCTGTCCGGCGCAGCATGCCCCCGCGCGCCGCGGGGCTGAACCCGAATCATAGAGCTGTAGCGTGATGCCGACGACGTCGTAGCCCTCGTCCTTGAGGATCGCCGCGACGACCGACGAGTCGACGCCGCCGGACATGGCGACGACGACGCGCGTCGCGGCGGGCGCGGTCGGAAGGTCAAGGCTGTTCATCATGGGCGGCCTCAACGGCATTCTGAGACTGGCTGGACACCGGTTTCTAGCGATTCCGGCGTGAAACGCAAAACCCCGGCCTCGAAAGGAGGCGCCGGCGCCGGGCCTTTCCTCGCGGTCCTTGCGAAGGAGAAGCGTCGCCGCCGCGTCCGCGATCCTGACGGACCGTTTCCTGAAGTCGAGATGGGAATTGCCGGGCGCCATTGCGATGGGCGCGATTTGAATCGTGTTCTTATCGAAACCTTACGCGGGGCTTGACGGATTTTTAAAAGCGACCGGACTACGGTCAGTGACGATTAGGTCTTTGAGTGGTGTTGAGAGTGCAATGACCGATCAGGTTAGACCACGAGTGAAGTATGTCATCGGCCCCGATGGGAGTCCTTTGACCCTGGCGGATCTTCCGCCGACGAATACCAGGCGCTGGGTCATCCGCCGCAAGGCGGAAGTCGTGGCCGCCGTGCGTGGCGGATTGCTCAGCCTCGAAGAGGCCTGTTCACGCTACACGCTGACGGTGGAGGAATTCCTCTCCTGGCAGATGTCGATCGATCAGCACGGCCTTGCCGGGCTGCGAACGACGCAGCTGCAGGAATACCGCAAGCGGGTCGACCTGCACTGACAGGCAGGCCTCTTGGCGAAAGCTCCGCCGCCGCTCCGCGCGGCGAGGCTTTCCATCGATGAAAATGCGCATCGGCCGGAAGCGGCCGGCGCTAAAGTCAAAAGGGCTCCGCCCCCGCTTGTCCGCGGGTGAGGGGCCCTTTTGCTTGCGGCCTGGCGCCTGACTTCGGGCCCGCGCCTCGTCCCGCTGCGCCGGTGGCATATCCGTCCTGAGAGGCATCCAAAGCGATGCGTTCAGCCCACGGGCGGGCGGACGCGTAAGTCTCCGTGGCCGGCGGTCTCAGTCGCCGTATTTGTCGAGGAAGTCTGCGGCGCTCAAGGTCCGGAAGTCGGCGAGGGCGGCGCGGAGTGCCGTGTGCGGCCAGTCCCACCAGGCGAGCCGGTCCATGCGATCGGCGATCTCCGGCTCAAAGCGCGGACGGATCGTCCTCGCCGGCACGCCGCCCACGATCGTATAGGCGGCAACGTCCTTGGCGACCACGGCGCCGGCCCCGATCACCGCGCCGTTGCCGACCGACACCCCGGGCAGGATGGTCGCGCCGTGGCCGATCCAGACGTCGTGCCCGATTGTCACCTTGTTCTCGCGTCGCCAGTCGAAGAAGGCGGCCTCGTTCTCCTCGCATTCGAAATAATCACCGGCCCTGTAGGTGAAATGGTGCAGCGTCGCCCGCCAGGTCGGATGGTTGGTGGCGTTGATGCGCACCGCCGCGGCGATATTGACGAACTTGCCGATCTCGGCTGCCCAGACGATGCTATCCCGCTCGATATAGGAGTAGTCGCCGAGCCGCGTCTCGCTGACGCGGCAGCGGTCGGCCACTTCGGTATAGCGGCCGAGAAAGGAGTCTTCGACCGTGGCGCTGGGATGGACCAGCGGCGTTTCGGAGAGCTTCGGCATGGTCAGGCAGCCTTGTGCCGCGCGGAGAAGGCGGAAACATCGACGATGCGCGTCGCGATTCGTTCGCGCACCTCCTCGTCGTGAAAGATGCCGAGGATCGCCGTGCCGGCCGCCTTCTTCTCCTCGATCATCGAACAGACGACGTTGCGGTTTTCCGCATCGAGCGAGGCGGTCGGCTCGTCGAGGAGCAGGACCCGGTGGTCGGTGATGAAGCCGCGGGCGATGTTCACCCGCTGCTTCTCGCCGCCGGAAAAGGTCGCCGGCGGCAGTTCGAACAGCGCCTCCGGCAGGTTCAGCCGCGTCAGGAGATCGCGGGCGCGGCCGCGGGCGTCTTCGGGCTCCGCCCCGCGCGAAACGAGCGGCTCGGCGACGACGTCGAGCGCGGCAACGCGCGGAATCGCCCTGAGAAACTGGCTGACATAGCCGATGCGGACCCGGCGCAGCTCGATCACGCTGCGCGGATCGGCGCTTGCGAGATCGCTTGCTTCTCCGGTCGCGGGATCCGTCAGGAGGATCTCCCCGGCGTCGACTGCGTAATTGCCGTAGATCATCCGGAGGATCGAGGACTTGCCGACGCCGGAGGCGCCGCCAAGGACCACGCATTCGCCGGCCGACACGTCGAAGGAAACGTTGGCGACCACCGGCAGGCGGATGCCGCCGCGCAGATGCATGGTGAAGGATTTTTCGACGCTGCGGACCGACAGGAGCGGGGAGGGATTCGCCATCGGATCAGACCTCCGGGATCGAGGCGACGAGGAGCTGGGTATAGGCGTGGTGCGGATCGTCGAGGATGCGGTCGGTGAGGCCGGCCTCGATGACATGGCCCTCCTTCATCACGATCATGCGCTGCGACAGGAGTCGCGCGACGGCGAGGTCGTGGGTGACGATCACGACCGATAGGCCCATCTCGGAGACGAGGGTCCGGATGAGGTCGAGGAGCCGCGCCTGCACCGAGACGTCGAGGCCGCCGGTCGGCTCGTCCATGAAGACGAGGCGCGGACGGGTGACGAGGTTGCGCGCGATCTGCAGGCGCTGGCGCATGCCGCCGGAAAAGGCGACGGGCCGGTCGTCGATCCGGTCCGCCTGGATCTCGACCCGGGAGAGCCAGTCGAGCGCGGTGTTGCGGATGTTGCCGTAGTGGCGCTCGCCGACCGCCATCAGCCGCTCGCCGACATTGGCGCCGGCCGAGACCCGCATCCTCAGCCCGTCGCTCGCCTGCTGGTGCACGAAGCCCCAGTCGGTGCGCATCAGGAAACGCCGCTCGGCCTCCGACAGATCGGCGAGGTCGCGGGCAGTGCCGTCCCGGAATGTGTAGGTGACAGAGCCCGCGGTCGCATCGAGCCTTGCCGAGATGCAGTTGAGCAGCGTCGTCTTGCCCGAGCCGGATTCGCCGACGACCGCCAGCACCTCGCCGGGATAGACGTCGAAGGACACGGCCTCGCAGCCGATGCGGGCGCCGTAGCGCTTGGTGAGATCGCGGACGCAGAGGAGCGGGGAGGTCATCAGAAAAGTCCTGGCACAACAGCGGACGCAGCCGATCTCCCCCCTTGCGGGGGAGATGCCGGCAGGCAGAGGGGGGCGCATTCCGCCGGCCTTGCGGTAGACTGCCTCTGCATCGCAACGACATGAGCCGAGCCGTGCCGCACGAGATCGTTCCGCTGAAGAACCGCAGAAATGCGCGCGGCATGCGCAAGGCGATGACCGAAGCGGAACTGAAATTCTGGAATGCGGTGCGAGCGCATCGGCTGATGGGCCTCGGTTTCCGCCGGCAGATGCCGATCGCCGGCTACATTGTCGATTTTGTCTGTCCGGTGCAGCGGCTGATCGTCGAGATCGACGGCTCGCAGCATGGTGAGGACGGAGCGGTCACGCGCGATGCGGTCAGGACGCGGGTACTCGAAGATGCAGGCTGGACGGTCGTGCGCTTCTGGAACGACGACGTGCTCGGGGACATCGATGGCGTATGCAGCCACATTCTGGCTGTCGTTGAAGAGCGACGGCCGGGGGCTTCCATCGACAATCTCGAACGCTGATCGAGGCGCCCCCCTCTGTCCTGCCGGACATCTCCCCCGCAAGGGGGGAGATCGATCTCGCGCGCAGGTCGCGCCCAAAGTTCCTCGGCGGCGCAGGCGTCGGAGTTCAAAGAAGAGACCGCGGCGCCGCAAGAGCTGATCTCTACCCTTGCGGGGGAGATGCCGGCAGGCAGAGGGGGGCGCGAAGGGGCTCGGCATCTCGAAAAATGCCGCCATCACACCGGCTCCCTTGTAATCCGGCTCTCGCCATCTTCCCCGCCACCCTCCGTCCCCACAAACCCCTTCTCCCGCCGCTCCTCGCAGTAATCCGTGTCCGAACAGACGAACATCCGGCCGCCGCGGTCGTCCGTCACCACCTCGTCGAGATAGACGTCCTCCGCGCCGCAGAGCGCGCAGGGGCGGTCGAAGGCCTGGATGCGGAAGGGGTGGTCCTCGAAGTCGAGCGAGACGACGTCGGTATAGGGCGGCAGCGCGTAGATTCGCTTCTCGCGGCCGGCGCCGAAGAGCTGCAGCGCGGGCGAGCGGTGCAGTTTCGGATTGTCGAATTTCGGGATCGGCGAGGGGTCCATGACGTAGCGCCCCTCGATCTTGACGGGATAGGCGTAGGTCGTGGCGATGTGGCCGTGATGGGCGATGTCCTCGTAGAGCTTCACATGCATCAGCCCGTATTCTTCCAGGCTGTGCATCACCCGCGTCTCGGTCTCGCGCGGTTCCAGGAAGCGCAGCGGCTCCGGGATCGGCACCTGGAAGACGAGGGTCTGGCCCTCCTTCAGCGGCGTTTCCGGAATGCGGTGCCGGGTCTGGATGATCGTCGCCTCGGCCGTCTTCGTGGTCGTCGCGACCTTGGCGACCCGCGCGAAGAAGGCGCGGATCGAGACGGCGTTGGTGGTGTCGTCGGCGCCCTGGTCGATGACCTTGAGGATGTCGTCCGGCCCGATGATCGACGCCGTCACCTGAACGCCGCCGGTGCCCCAGCCATAGGGCATCGGCATCTCGCGGGAGGCGAACGGCACCTGATAGCCGGGGATCGCGATCGCCTTCAGGATAGCGCGGCGGATCATCCGCTTGGTCTGTTCGTCGAGATAGGCGAAGTTGTAGGTCGGCAGGGCGGCGGTCATTCGGCGGCGTCCCTTTCTTCGCTATCCCCGTCCGCGGCACCCGCCGTCCGCCCCGCCTGTTCGCGCCGCATCCGCCGGACGAGGTCGAGTTCGGCTTGGAAGTCGACGTAATGCGGCAGCTTCAGGTGCTCGACGAAGCCGGTCGCCTGGACGTTGTCGGAATGGGCGATGACGAATTCCTCGTCCTGCGCCGGGGCATTGCGTTCCTCGCCGAATTCGTCGGCCCGGAGCGCCCGGTCGACGAGGCTCATCGCCATCGCCTTCCGTTCGCTCTGGCCGAAGACCAGGCCGTAGCCGCGGGTGAACTGCGGCGGCTCCTTGGACGAGCCCTGGAACTGGTTGACCATCTGGCACTCGGTCAGCCGCACCCGCCCGATCGTCACCGGAAAGCCCACCTCCGGCATCTCGACCTCGATGTCGACGAGCCCGATCCTGACCTCGCCGACGAAGGGATGCGTGCGGCCGTAGCCGCGCTGGGTGGAATAGGCGAGCGCCAGGAGGAAGCCCTCGTCGCCGCGCGACAGGGCCTGCAGGCGAAGGTCCCGGTCCGCCGGAAAATTCAGGGGGTCGTGGGTGAGATCGCCGGGCTCGGCGGCTTCGGCCGGCTTGTCCGGCTCGATCAGCCCCTCCTGCCCGAGAATGTCGGTGACGCGCGGGCAGGGCTCGCCGGGCCAGTCACGCCGGGCGCCGTCCTCGACCGGTTCGTCGCCGGCCATGGTCGGGTCGATCAGCCGATGGGTGTAGTCGAAGGTGGGCCCGAGCAGCTGGCCGCCGGGCATGTCCTTGTAGGTGGCGGACACCCGCCGCTCGATCCGCATGCGGCCGGTCTCGACGGGCCGCGAGGCGCCGAAACGGGGCAGTGTGGTGCGATAGGCGCGGATGAGGAAGATCGCCTCGATCAAATCGCCGCGCGCCTGGCGGATCGCCATCGCGGCGAGTTCCGGGTCGTAGAGCGAGCCCTCGGCCATCGCTCGGTCGACGGCAAGCGCCAGCTGCTCTGCGATCTGCTCCAGGGTGAGGGCGGGAACCGAGCGGTTGCCGCGGCGCCTGTCGGCGAGCAGGCGATGCGCATTGGCAATGGCGGCCTCGCCGCCCTTGACGGCCACATACATGATGTCAGGCCTCCTCGATCCGGGTGGTGCGGGGAAGCGCGAGAACCGTTCCGCCGGCTGCAAGGATCACGTCGACGCCGCGCGGGAATTTCTTGCGGTTCGCGTGCCAGTCCGCCAGGAAGCGGTTCGGCAGGCCGGAAGGTGCGATCTTCGCCTCCGTCTCGAGGCCGGGTCCGGTGAGGCGCAGCACCGGCCCCCCGGCAAGGTCCGGAAGGCACAGGATCAGCGTCGTCGAGCGATCCGGATAGGCATCGGTGCCGAGCGAGAAGGCGGCAAGATCAGGCATCGCGGCCGGCTCGGCGATCAGCGCATAGCGGGCCTTTTCGGGCTCGGCGACGATCGGCGCTCCCGTGTGGAAGCCGAGCCAGGCGCCCATCGGTCCGGCCGCTGCCGCCCCGTCCAGAAAGACCGGCGTGTCGGCGTCCGCGAGCGTCGCCAGCACCGCGCCTGCGGCAGGCGGCAGCGGGAGTGGCGGCTGCGCCCGCTCGTCCAATTCGGCGATCGTGCCCGGCCGGGCGAAGGCGTTCATCAGCGCCGCGAAGACGGCCTGGGCGTCGAAGACGGGGTCGGCGAAGCCGCCTTCGAGCGCGGCCGTGTCCGCGCGGTGATCTGCGGCGGGCGAAAGATCGCTCATCAGTCGTCCCCCCTGACCATGGTGAAGAAGTCGACCCTTGTCGCCTCGGTCTCCTCGGCGGTCTTGCAGTCCGCGGCGTCCCGCGCCTCCAGCGCCGGCGCGATCACCTCGACCTCGATCGCGTCCCGCCAGTCCGGCCGCTGCCATCCGGCGTCGAACAGCGCCGCGAGGCGGGCATGATCGAGGTCGCGGCCGAGCACCATGGCATGGCCGACTTCGCCGGATGACAGCCGGACGCTCGCCCGCGCGACGCTCGCCTCGCCGATATTGAACGGCGCGCCGCCGCCGCCGATACGGCCACGCAGCATGACAAGGCCCGCCTCCGGCCCCCGCAGCATCGTCGCCGCCATGCCGCCGGCAAGACGCGACCATGCCTCCGATAGCAGGGCGGGATCGGCGGCGGCGAAGGCTTCCATCGCCCGGCGCCTGGCATCCGCAAGAGCCGCCCCCGATGGGGCATTCGCAGGATCGGTCTCGATGTTTGGCAGCATATTAGTATATTTGATTAGACAACTAGATTTGATGTGCTAGACATAGACCAGCTTCGATGACGCGACAATGACGCTCGCCGCAGAGCCTGCGATATTTCACGAGAAGGACGGTTATCGATGGATCGGACTGCAGCCGGGATCGCCCGCTGGCGCCTCGTCGCCGACGAGATCCGCGAGATGATCGCGGGCGGCGCGGACAGGCTGCCGGTCGAGACGGAGCTTGCCGCGCGCTTTGGGGTCAACCGCCACACCGTTCGCCGGGCCCTGTCGGTGCTTGCGGCGGAGGGTCTGGTGCGCTCGGAGCGGGGACGTGGCACCTTCGTCGAGCGTTCGCCGCAGCGGTTGGTCTATCCGGTCGGCGCACGTACGCGCTTCACCGAAAACGTCTCGCGGCAGGCGCGCCAGCCGGCCGGCCGGCTGATCGGCGCGACGCGCGAATTGGCCGATGCGAGCCTCGCGCGCGAGCTCGGGCTGCGGCCCGGCGCCCCGCTCCATCGGCTGGAGACGCTGCACGTCGCCGACGGCGTCCCCTTGTCCGTCGGCACGGTCTGGTTTCCGGCCGAGCGCTTCGCCAACATCGTCACCGCCTATGCGGAGACGGGGTCGGTCACCAAGGCGCTCGCGGCGCACGGGGTGGAGGACTATCGCCGCCGGCAGACGCGGATCGGCGCCGAACGGGTCAGCCGGGCCGACGCCGAGCATCTCGCCTGTCCGCCGGACGCCATCGTTCTCGTCACGCAGTCGGCGAACTACGATGCGGACGATGTCCCGATCCAGGTCTCGCGCAGCCGGTTTCTCGCCGACCGCGTCGAGCTTCTGGTGGAGAGCTGACGGGCCACCGCGGCGTTTCCAAGTGCCGCGCTCCGGAGAGATGTCCGGCCGGGACGCGGCCTCCGGGGTCAAAGCCAGAGCGGATTGGTCCATGCGCGCCGGCCGGAGGCGTCGGTGACAACGACCCGGCACCAGTCGCCGGAAAAGCGGGAAAGGTCGAGCGAAGCTTCGGTGAGGCCGGAGCCGATCGCGGATTCTGCCCGCGAGCCGCGGCCGAGGACGGCAATCGTGCCGGCGGGCGAACAGGCAATCTCGAGCCTGCCGTCGCGCACGGCCAGCGCCGCGATCTCCGGACCCTGCGAGGAGTAGCTGTGGCCGGCCTTCATCGCCGCGAGGATCGCCTCCGGCTCGTTGGTCTCGGCCTTCACCATCATCCAGCCGCCGAAACCATCGGCGATCTTGAAATGCGCATCGTCGGCCGCATAGGCGCCGAGGCGGTTGCCCTCGTTCAGCAGCATGTCGAGGAAATAGCCGCCATCGCCGCGGTCGCACTCGATCGCGCAGCCGGTGTTCCAGATCTCGACCGCATGGGCGAGGCCCGCCATCTGCCGCCCGTCCTCGATCGAGAGCGAGGACCAGTTGGGATGGGCGATGCCGAGAAAGGCGCCGGCCTCGACCGAGCGCCTGGCCAGCGAGACGGCATCCTCGTCGTCGCCGAGAGGCGGAAAGTCTTCGGGCAATCCGCAGGCGAGCAGGTGCCAGATCTCGCCCTGGCTGTTCTGCGGCGCGTGGATCTCGGCGCCGAGGATCGTCGTCATCCGATTGGTGCGATAGGGCTCGGTATTGGTGATCGGGAAGCCGAATTGCTTCAGGAAATGGTCCGACAGGCACAGGAAGTCGTAGCCTTCCTCGGCATAGCGCCGGCAGACCTCGTCCGGCGTCAGCGCCCCGTCCGAGCGGGTCGAGTGGGTGTGGATGTTGCCGCGGTAAAAGCGGCCGGGGGCGGTGAAGGCGTCGCGTCCTGGCATGTTCCTGATCTCCATCCGGGCAATCCGCCCTGCTACGTCGCCGATCCGGTGATCGCCGACGAGCGCGCCGGATATCGCGGCCATGCGTCGGCCATGTGACGCTCCCTGCGCCGGGAGGGACCAATGAAAAACCGCCGCGGACTGGAGCCCGCGGCGGCGAAAATCATCCGGTCGTGGTCGGGACGCGGCGATCGCTTCCCGGGGCGATGCGTCCGATCAGCGAACCCGCCGACGCTCCGTCACCGCCTGGAAGGCGAGCTTGGCGTGATAGGCGCAATAGGGCGAGGAGTCGCCGGAATGGTTGCCGCAGAAATGGAAGTCCGGGAGCAGGGGATCGCCCACCGGCCATTTGCATGTGCGCTCGTTCAGCTGGACGAGGGTCAGCTTGCGCGCGATCGGAACGACCTCGGCACCCTGGCGCTGCGGCACGGCGTCGACCTCGGTCTCGAATTCCGGCTCCATCTCGACCTTGAGCGCGGTCGCGCCGACGCTGCGCGGCATCTGGCGCACCATGGTCGGCGCCGGCTGGGCGACCACGATCCGCGGAGCGGGAATTTCCACCGTCTCTTCCCGCGCGGCCACGGCGACCGTCGCGGGCTGCTGCTCGACGGCCGGCTGCGGGCTGACGCTCGGCGCTCCCGGCGCCTTGGCCCGCGATTCCAGCTTCAGGCGATGTACCTTGCCTATGACCGCGTTGCGGCTGACGCCGCCGAGGCGATCGGCGATCTGACTGGCGCTGAAGCCATCGCTCCAGAGCTGTTTCAACATTTCGACGCGCTCGTCGGTCCAGCCCATGATCAGGCTCCTTCTGCAATGGCGGCTGGACGGAATCCATCAGCTCCGCGCACAGCGTGGCGCGCGAAGAAACACAACATATATGGTGAGACTAGGTCCGCCGCTCGAAATCTAGTATCTGACCGGGACATTAACGCATTGGCTGACTCGGTGACAAGAGTCGGGCCGCTCCCATGGAATCCATTCCAAACTTTTCCCCAACCTTGTTCCGCGCGCGAACGCACGGATTGGCTCGGACACCGCCATTTTCCGCCTCGATTGACACTCGACGGGCGCGGCGTGGTATAGCTTGGCTTCCGAGACATCGGAGCATTCGAACGAAGCCTGCCCTGCGGCAGGCTTTGACGTTTCTGGAACCCGATCAGCGGGGAACGCCGAAAGAGCCGACCGCCATGCCCGAACAGATGGATAATCACTCGCCGCTTTACCAGACCTATGCCCGCGCGCCCGTCGCATTCGAGCGCGGCGAGGGCGTCTGGCTCGAGGCGACCGACGGGCGACGTTTCATGGATTTCTCGGGCGGCATCGCGGTAAACGTCCTCGGCCATGCGCATCCGCATCTGGTGAAGGCGCTGAAGGACCAGGCCGAAAAGCTCTGGCACACCTCCAATCTCTTCGAGATCCCCGGGCAGCGGCGGCTGGCCGAGCGGCTGACTGCCGCGACTTTCGCCGACCGCGCCTTCTTCACGAATTCCGGCGCCGAGGCGCTGGAATGCGCGATCAAGACCGCGCGGCGCTATCACTACGTCAACGGCGCGCCGGAGCGCATACGCATCCTCACCTTCCAGGGGGCGTTCCACGGCCGCACGCTCGCCACGATCGCGGCCGGCGGCCAGGCGAAATATCTCGAAGGCTTCGGTCCCAAGGCGCCGGGCTTCGACCAGCTGCCCTTCGGCGATCATGACGCACTGCGTCAGACGGCGGCGGAAGCCGACGTCGCCGCCATCCTGATCGAGCCGATCCAGGGCGAGGGCGGCATCCGCAAGGTGCCGCTGCCCTGCCTCACGGGCCTGCGCGAACTCTGCGACGAGCTCGGCATCCTCCTGATCTATGACGAGGTGCAGACCGGTGTCGGGCGCACCGGCAAGTTCTACGCCTATCAGCATTCGGGCGCCGCGCCCGACATCATGGCCTCGGCCAAGGGGATCGGCGGCGGCTTTCCGATGGGCGTATGCCTTGCGACCGAAGAGGCGGCCAAGGGCATGACCCCCGGCACGCACGGCACCACCTATGGCGGCAATCCGCTGGCCATGGCGGTCGGCAACGCCGTCCTCGACGTCGTGCTCGAAGACGGCTTCCTCGACCACGTCAAGGACGTCGCACTCCTCTTCAAGCAGTCGCTGGCTTCGCTCATCGATCGCTACCCCGACGTGCTCGAGGAGGTGCGCGGCGAGGGCCTCCTCATCGGGCTGAAGGCGAAGGTGCCGAACGGCGACCTGGTCGTCGCGATGCGCGAAAACGGGCTCCTGGCGGCGCCGGCCGGCGACAATGTGGTGCGGCTCCTGCCGCCGCTGACCGTGACCGCCGAGGAGGTGCGCCAGGGGATGGACCGGATCGAGGCGGCCGTGGGCAGCCTGTCGCTCGCCGGCGAACGGAAAAGCGCCTGAGGGGATCCACCAAGATGACAGCTCCCAGACACTTCCTCGACATCTCTGCCGTCGATTCCACCGAGCTCAAGGCGATCATCGCCGATGCCATCGCCAGGAAGGCGGTCGGGCGCGAAGGCCCGAAGCCGCTCGCCGGCAAGGTCCTCGCGATGATCTTCGACAAGCCGTCGACGCGCACCCGCGTCTCCTTCGACGTCGGCATGCGCCAGCTCGGCGGCGAGACGCTATTCCTCTCCGGCGCCGAGATGCAGCTCGGCCGCTCAGAGACGATCGCCGACACGGCCCGCGTCCTGTCGCGCTATGTGGACGCGATCATGATCCGCACGACGTCGCATGACCGGCTGATGGAGATGGCCGATCACGCCAGCGTGCCGGTGATCAATGGGCTGACCGACGACACCCATCCCTGCCAGATCATGGCCGACATCATGACCTTCGAGGAAAAGCGCGGGCCCGTCGCCGGCAAGACCATCGCCTGGTCCGGCGACGGCAACAACGTGCTCTCCTCCCTCGTCGAAGCCTCGGCCCGCTTCGGCTACGCCATGAAGATCGCGACGCCGGAAGGTTCCGAGCCCGACATGCGCTATGTCGAATGGGCTCGCGGCGAGGGCGCCTCGATCCTGACGACCGGGGACCCGGTCGAGGCGGTGACCGGCGCCGACTGCGTCGTCACCGACACCTGGGTCTCGATGGGGCGCGAGGACCAGGCCCGCGGCCACAACGTCTTCATGCCCTATCAGGTGAACGAGCGCCTGATGGCGCATGCCAAGCCCGAGGCGCTGTTCATGCACTGCCTGCCCGCCCATCGCGGCGAGGAGGTCACCGACGGCGTTATCGACGGCCCGCAATCGGTCGTCTTCGACGAGGCGGAAAACCGCCTGCATGCGCAGAAGTCGATCCTCGCCTGGTGCTTCGGTGCCGTCGACGTGGCCGCGCCGGACCGGAATGGCAAGGGTGTGGCTCATGGCTGAAACGCCGCGCACGCTCGGCGATCTGAAGCTCGCCGGTGACGATGCCGTCGTCCCCTTCGCGGCCGAGGCGCTGGATGCGCGCGGCCGCGCGGTTCAGCTCGGCCCGATGCTCGACCAGATCCTCGGGCGGCACGACTATCCGGAGCCGGTCTCGCGCCTGCTCGCGGAGATGATCGTGCTCACCGTGCTGCTCGGCACATCGCTGAAATTCGAGGGCAAGTTCATCGCCCAGACCCAGACGGACGGAGCGGTGGACCTCCTCGTCGTCGATTTCGCCACCCCGTCCAGCGTCAGGGCCTATGCTCGCTATGACGAGGAGAAGCTGGCGACGGCGATCTCCGCCGGCGCGACGACGCCGGAGGCGCTGCTCGGCAACGGCATCCTGGCGCTCACCGTCGACCAGGGCGAGTACACCCAGCGCTACCAGGGCATCGTCGAGCTGAATGGCGCGACGATGGAGGAGGTGGCCGAGAGCTATTTCCGCCAGTCCGAACAGATCCCGACGACGGTGAAGCTCGCCGTCGCCAAGATCGCGCGGCGCGGCGAGGCCGGCTTCGTCGAGAGCTGGCGCGCCGGCGGCCTCATCGCGCAGTTCCTGCCGGATTCGCCCGAGCGCATGCGCCTGCCGGACCTGCCGGGCGGCGATGCTCCGGAGGGCTCTGAGGCCGAGGACTATGACGAGGCCTCAGAGATGGACGATTCCTGGCTGGAGGTCAGGGCTCTGGTCGATACGATCGACGCCTCCGAACTGACCGATCCGGAGGTGGGCGTCGAGCGTCTGCTCTTCCGCCTGTTCCACGAGCGCGGCGTCAGGGTGTTTCCGCCGAACGCGGTGATCGACGACTGCTCCTGCTCGCGCGTGCGCATCAAGGAGGTCCTCTCGAACTTCTCGGCGGAGGAGATCGACGAGAGCATCGAGGACGGCCGCATCGCGGTCACCTGCGAATTCTGCGGCCAGGGCTACGAGTTCGACCCGTCCGAATTCGATGCGGACACGGACGGCGAGGGCCCGCAGTCGCGCCATTGAGCCAGGCCGCTTGCCTGCGGATACGCTTCTGCGGGCCACGGCACGGACGGGACCGTCAGTTCAGGACCCGCTGGCCCGCCGGCACGTCCAGCGAAAAGGCCGGGATCTCGACCTCGAAGAACGCGCCGCCCGTTGACTGCACCCGGTAATGGCCGCGCATGAAGCCCGACGGCGTGCCGAGCGGACAGCCCGAGGTGTAGGTGAAGCTGTCGCCCGGCTCCAGCACCGGCTCCTCGCCCACGACGCCGGGCCCGCGCACCTCCTCGACGTGACCATTGGCGTCGGTGATGTGCCAGTATCGTGATCTCAGCTGTACCGTCTCATGGCTGCCGTTCTCGATTTCGACCGTGTAAGCCCAGACCCAGCGGCCGCGCTCCGGCTGCGACTGTTCGTCGAGGAAGGTGGGTGTGACGGTGACCGTGATCTGCCGTGTCTTCGCCTGGTACATGACCGGATCCGAATGCCCGTCGGTTGAACCTGTGTAATAGAACGTCATCCGGGCGCGAAAGGTCAATCGGGACGGCAAGCGTGGCGAAGGAAACGGCATCGTGCTCGACAGCGTGCTGAGGAAGCGGATCGATCCGCCGGTCGATCGGATCGCGGCGGGCTTCGTCCGGCTCGGCGTATCGCCCGACACGATGACGATCGCCGGCCTCGTCATCGGCCTCGGCGCGGCGGTGGCGATCGCGTTCGGACAGCTACTCCCCGGCCTCGGCCTGATCCTCGTCTCACGCCTCGCGGATGGGCTCGACGGCGCCATCGCCCGGCGTACCCGCCCGACCGATCTCGGCGGCTTTCTCGACATTACCTTCGATTTCGTCTTCTACGGCGCGATCCCGCTTGCCTTCGCGCTGCTCGATCCGGCGCAGAACGCGCTGGCCGCCGCGATCCTCCTCGCAACCTTCTACGCCAATGGCGCGAGCGTTCTCGCCTTTGCGGTGATGACGGAAAAGCGCCGCATTCCCGAGGCGAAGCGCGCGGGCAAGTCGCTGCTCTTCACGACGGGCCTCGCCGAGGCCAGCGAGACGCTGATCGCCTTCGTGCTGTTCTGCCTGTTTCCGGCCTGGTTTCCGGTCATCGCCGCGGTGTTCGCGGCGATGACCGCCTGGACCTTCGTTTCGCGGGTCTGGCTGGCGGCGAAAACGTTCGGGTGACGCAACGGCCCCTTCTCCCGCAAGCGGGAGAAGGGGGATGCCGCCTCGCCGACGTCCACTTCTGCCAGGCGCCGGCAGCGGTAGCGGCTGCAACGCCGGCCTCACACCGCCGCGAGCGCGGCTTCGATGTCCTCGACGAGATCGTCGATGTCCTCGAGCCCCAGCGACAGCCGCAGCAGGCCGTCGCCGATGCCGAGCTCGGCGCGGGCCTCCGGCGTGAGGTTCTTGTGGGTCGTCGTCGCCGGATGGGTGATCAGGCTCTTGGCATCGCCGAGATTGTTGGAGATGAGGACGATCTCCAGCGCGTTGGAGAAGCGGAAGGCCGCCTCCTTGCCGCCCGCGACCTCGAAGGCGACGAGGGTCGAGCCGCCGGTCATCTGCTTCTTGACGATCGCCGCGTCCGGATGGTCGTCGCGGCCCGGATAGAGGACCTTGGGGACCTTGCCGCTCTCCGCCAGGAGATCTGCGACGCGTGCGGCCGAGCGCGTCTGCTGCGCGACGCGCAGCGGCAGCGTCTCCAGCCCCTTCAGGAGCGCCCAGGCATTGAACGGCGAAAGCGCCGGCCCGGTGTGGCGGTAGTAGTCGTGGAGGTTCTCGTCGATCCATTCCTTCGACGAGAGCACGATGCCGCCGAGGCAGCGGCCCTGGCCGTCGATGTGCTTGGTCGCGGAATAGACGACGATGTCGGCGCCGAGTTCGAGCGGCTTCTGAAACATCGGCGTGGCGAAGACATTGTCGACCACGAGCTTCGCCCCGGCAGCGTGAGCGATCTCGGCGACGGCCGCGATGTCGACGATCTCAAGCGTCGGATTGGCCGGGCTTTCGAAGAAGAACACCTTGGTCTCGGGGCGAACCGCCGCCCGCCACTGATCGAGATCGCGGCCGTCGACGATGGTCGAGGTGACGCCGGCGCGCGCAAGCACAGTCTCGATGACATAGCGGCACGAGCCGAAGAGGGCCCTCGACGCGACGACATGGTCGCCGGCCTGCACCTGGCACTGGAGCGCCGCGGCGACCGCCGCCATGCCCGAAGCGGTGGCGCGGGCATCCTCGGCGCCCTCGAGCGCCATCATCCGCTCCTCGAACATGCGGACGGTCGGATTGGCGTAGCGCGAATAGATGAAGCCCGGCGCCTCGCCCTTGAAGCGCGCCTCGGCGGCTTCCGCGCTCTCGTAGACGAAGCCCTGCGTAAGGAACAACGCCTCGGAGGTCTCGCCGAAGCCCGAGCGGGTCGTGCCGCCGTGAACCATCGCCGTCGCGGGTCTGAGGGGCCGCCGGTCGTCCTTGCGCTTCGCCATGTCATGTCTCCGAACAACAAAAAACCGGCCGCGTTGCCGCCGAGCCGGTTCGTCGAATCGATGTTCGTCAAAACGGCCCTTTAGCGAGTTGTTTAAAGTGGCTGCAAGCCGGCCGGCCAAATCACCACTAGTGACCTTTGCAAATAGCTGCGTTCCGGCTAGGCGTCAAGCAGCGAGACAAGGTGCTTGAGGAGCCGGAATTGATGCAGGACCTGCGCGGAGGGATTTTGCCGGATCGCGAGATCGCCGCGCTCTTCGAGGCGGGCGCGCTCACGACCATCGGTCCGCGCGACGACGACCAGATCCAGCCGGCAAGCCTCGACCTGAGGCTCGGGCCCGTCGCCTACCGGGTCCGGGCAAGCTTCCTGCCGGGACAGGGGCACTCGGTAAGGGCCAAGCTCGGCCGCTTCTCGCTGCACGAGTTCAGCCTGGAGGGCGGCGCGGTGCTGGAGACCGGCTGCGTCTATGTCGTGCCGCTCCTGGAGGTGCTGTCGCTACCTCAGGGCGTCCGCGCGACCGCCAACCCGAAATCCTCCACCGGCCGGCTCGACATCTTCACCCGCGTCCTCGCCGACGGGGCGCAGGAATTCGACAAGGTCCCGGCCGGCTACCGAGGCCCGCTTTATCTGGAAATTTCGCCGCGTACCTTCCCGATCCTGGTGCGGCGCGGATCGCGCCTGTCGCAGATCCGCTTCCGCTCCGGCGAGGCGACGCTCGCCGAGTCCGAGCTGTCCGATCTCCACGCGGCCGAGCGGCTGACGACGGCGCCGGACGCCAACATCTCCGGCGGCGGCATCGCCCTGTCGATCGATCTGGCCGGCGACGCTGCCGGTCTCGTCGGCTATCGCGGCAAGCGCCACACCGGCGTCATCGATCTCGACCGGCGGGGCGCCTATCCTCTCGCCGATTTCTGGGAGCCGATCCATCGCAGCGGCGCCGGCGAACTCGTGCTCGATCCCGACGAGTTCTACATCCTCGTCTCCAAGGAGGCCGTCCACGTTCCGCCCGCGTTTGCGGCGGAGATGACGCCCTTCGATCCGCTGGTCGGCGAGTTCCGGGTCCACTATGCCGGCTTCTTCGATCCGGGCTTCGGCCATTCGGCGGCGGGCGGCTCCGGGAGCCGCGCCGTCCTCGAGGTCAGGAGCCACGACGTGCCGTTCATCCTGGAGGACGGCCAGATCGTCGGCCGCCTCGTCTACGAGCACATGGCCGCGCTGCCGGAGCGGCTCTACGGCGCGGATCTGAAGTCGAACTATCAGGCGCAGGGGCTGAAGCTCTCCAAGCATTTTCTGTGACGGGATCACGTGCCGGCGATCACGTCCAGCCGGCCAAGCGGGTCTCGCGCCTTGAGCGCTGGGCCGGTTGAATCGCCGCCCCCGAACTTGCCGCGAAACGACGGGTGTCCGGCGTGCGGGCGCAGGGCCTCCGGTCCGAGAGGCAGCCCCTCTTTCAGTGCCCTTGGTTCTCGCCTATATGTGGTCTCGGCGGGCTGCGCGGTTCGACAGGGGTAACATTTCCTCGGGGCCTTAGTCATTCCCAAGGGAGCTGTTCCTGCCTCGGCTCGTGGGCCGGGGCATACGGCGCCCACCTACGTTGTAGGTTCCCGGGTTCGACTTCCTCATCGGCCGGGTGGTTCGCCAACTTCCCTCCTTTCAGATCGGCCTTTCGGCTCGGACCTTGCCCTTTCGCCTCTGCTCGGCCAAGTGTCGCGGGGAGGAGAGGGCCGATGGACGACAGCCACCACACCAAGGCGGATATTCGCCGCGTCTCGCTGGAGCGGCGCGACGCCATGTCCGAGGAAGCGCGCATCGAGGCCTCGCTCGCCGTCTGCGATCGGATTGCACAGGAGTTCGTGAGCCCGCCTGACGTCGTATCCGGCTTTCTGCCGATCCGCTCCGAGATCGATATTCGCCCGGCGATGATGACGCTTGCAGATCGCGGGGCGAGGCTCTGCGTGCCGGCGATCGCAGCGGGCAAGCTGGAATTTCGCCATCTCGTTCGCGGCGCGCCGCTGGAGCCGCAGGGCTTCGGCACCTATGCCCCCGGGACGGAGGCGGCAGTGCTCGACCCCGATCTGATGCTGGTGCCGCTTTCCGCCTTCGACCAGCGCGGCGGGCGCATCGGCTACGGCCGCGGCTATTACGATACGGCCATCGCCGCGCTGCGCGCCAAGGGCCGGGAGCCGGTTCTCGTCGGCGTCGCCTTCGCCTGCCAGGAGGTGGAGGCGGTTCCCATGGAGCCGCACGACGTGCGACTTCCGCTCATCGTCACGGAAACGGGCGTCATCCGCTCCTGAATCCGAACGAGCGCGGCCCGCGTCAGCGCGGCGCGCCGAGGATCAGCGCCCAATAGGGTTCGCCATTGGCGCCGGTCGCCGCCGCGAAGCCCGCTTCCGACACCCGCGGATTGAGGAGGTTCTCGCGATGGCCGGGCGAGTTTTCCCAGCCGCTCATGACAGCCGATGTCGAGCGATAGTTCCAGCCGATATTCTCGGCCCCGGCGCTGCGGCGGTAGCCATAGGCCTGCATTCGGCTGCTGAGATCCCCGTCGACCGTGTGGCTGAGCCGCCCCCGCGCGGCCATGGCCCGGGCCTGCCGTTCGGCGGCCTTGTCGAGCACGGCGTCGAAATGCACCGGGCCGAGACCGTGCCCGGCGCGAAAGGCGTTGATCTCGGCCAGCGCGCCCGCCCGGTCCACTGAGATCTGCCGGGTGCCGGCGACGTCCACCTCGCCCGGCGTCGCGGCGCAGGCGGACAGCATCGCCATGGCTGCCAGCGCGAGAAGTCCGGCAAACCGGCCAAGGCCGCTCCGCCCGTTCGGGCCATGCTTCATCATCGCCATCCTCGCTTCTCCGTCCAGGGCCTGGCCCGACCGCTGCCAGTGCCCCCGTGATCTTCTTGCGCGTTGCTCTAGCTTCGCCGCCAACGCCGCTTTTGAGGCAAATGACGACATTTCTGGGACAATCGATGATCGATCTTTACACTTGGCAAACACCGAATGGCGAAAAGCCCGTCATCATGCTGGAGGAGTGCGGCCTGCCGTACGAGCTTCACATGATCGACATCTCGAGCGGCGCCCAGAAGGCGCCGGACTTCCTGGCGATCAACCCGAACGGCAAAATTCCGGCGATCGTCGACCGGGACGGCGGCGGCGAGCAGCGCGTCTTCGAATCCGGTGCGATCCTTCTCTATCTCGCCGAGAAGACCGGGCTGTTCCTGCCGGCATCCGGACCGGCCCGCGTCGAGGCGCTCGGCTGGACCTTCTTCCAGGTCGGCAATACCGGGCCGATGCTCGGCCAGTGGCACCATTTCGCGATGTTCGCCGACGAGAAGATCCCGTATGCGATCAAGCGCTACCGCGACGAATCGCTGCGCGTCCTCGGCGTCCTCGACGACCGGCTGAAGGATCGCGACTATCTCGCGGGGGAGTACTCGATCGCCGACATCATCAATTTCGGCTGGGTCCGCTCCGGCGTTTCCGGGCTGAAGGACGAGGGCGCGCGAGACCTTACGGCGCTGATGGGCTGGATCGAGCGCGTCGGTTCACGCCCGGCGGTCAAGACCGCGCTCAAGAAGCTCGACCAGGCCCAGCGCGACGCCAAGCCGGACGCCGCCTGATGCGCTTCCTGTTCCTCGGGGACATGGTCGGCCGGTCCGGGCGCACTGCGGTGTTCAACCGGTTGCCCGGCCTCGTCGCCGACTGGAAGCTCGATTTCGTCGTCGTCAACGGCGAGAACTCGGCCGGCGGCTTCGGGATCACCGAGGCGATCTTCGAGGAGACGATCCATGCCGGCGCCGACGTCGTGACGACCGGCAACCATGTCTGGGACCAGCGCGAAGCGCTGGAGTTCGCGACGCGCCACGACCGGTTTTTGAGGCCCGCCAACTACCCGCCGGGGGCGCCCGGCAACGGCTCCGGCCTGTTCGAGGCGCGGAACGGCGCCCGCGTGCTCGTCGCCAACGTCATGGGCCGGGTGTTCATGAGCCCGGACCTCGACGACCCCTTCGCCTGCGCCGACCGGCTCGTTAGCGCCTGCCCGCTCGGCGAACAGGCCGACGCCATCATCTTCGACTTCCATGCCGAGGCGACCAGCGAGAAGCAGGGCTTCGCCCACTTTCTCGACGGTCGCGTCTCCGTCGTCGTCGGCACGCACACCCATGTGCCGACCGCCGACCACCAGATCCTCGTCGGCGGCACCGCCTATCAGTCGGATGCCGGCATGTGCGGCGATTATGATTCCTCGCTCGGCATGGAGAAGGAGGAGCCGCTCAACCGCTTCCTCACCAAGGTGCCGCGCGGCAGGTTCGAGGCGGCGCAGGGGCCGGCGACGATCGCCGGGCTTGCCGTCGAGATCTCCGACCGTACCGGGCTTGCCGAAAAGGTCGCGGCGGTGCGGCTGGGCGCGAGGCTGTCGGAGAGCGTGCCGGACTTTTGGTAGGCAGCACTGTTTCCTGCAGATCGCAGTCCTATCTGACATCAGGTCGAACGGCGCGGTGAGCAATTTCCGCTACGCGTCGGAGACCCTGTTGCGACGTCCGGTTCTTCTCATCCGAGACGGGCCCGTCGCCAGCCGACCTCTCGCGCTTCCGGAGCCCCGATGGCCGACTATTTCGACTTCCTCGCCGACCCCTCTGCCTATGTCGCCCTCTTCACGCTGATCGTGATGGAGGTCGTCCTCGGTATCGACAACCTCGTCTTCATCTCGATCCTGTCGAACAAGCTGCCCGAGAGGCAGCGGGCCACCGCGCGGCGGATCGGCATCGGCCTCGCGCTCGTCCTCAGGCTCGGCCTCCTGTCCACCGTGGCCTTCATCGTTCAGCTGACCGAGCCGCTGTTCACAGCGTTCGGCCACGGCTTTTCCTGGCGCGACCTGATCTTGATCGCCGGCGGCCTGTTCCTGGTCTGGAAGGCGACGAAGGAAATCCACCACTCCGTCGACCCCGAGGATCACAAGGACACGATGATCGGCAAGGCCGTGACGGTGACGCTCGGCGCGGCGATCGTCCAGATCCTCCTCCTCGATCTCGTCTTCTCGATCGATTCGATCATCACCGCCGTCGGCATGACTGACGAGGTCGGGATCATGATGATCGCCGTCATCTTCGCGGTCGTCGTGATGCTGGTCGCTTCCGGGCCGCTGTCGCGCTTCATCGAACAGAACCCCACCATCGTCATGCTGGCGCTCGGCTTCCTCCTGATGATCGGCATGACGCTGATCGCCGACGGCCTCGGCTTCCACGTGCCGAAGGGCTATATCTACGCCGCGATGGCCTTCTCGGGTCTGGTCGAGGCGCTGAACATGCTGGCGCGGCGCAAGCGGCGGCTGGATCGGGAGAAGGCGGCCGCCGCCGGCACCAGCCACCCGGCAACGGTGCCGGCCCAGGCGCATGGCGGGGCGCCGACGGTGACGTGAGTGCGGCCGGCCATCCGGAACATTGATGCAAATGCTGTTGAATGCATTTGCCGGTTCTTCATAGGGTTTTACGGACGGCGCCGGCTCATCTAGCCGACTATGAAGTATTAATTCATAGTTGCATCGTGCGGGACGGTCCGCACGGTGGAGCTCTTCTCATGTTCACGAGACGCATGATTTGCGGCTGTCTTGCCGCCGTTCCTTTCGCAATGATCGCCCGTCCGTCCCTCGGGGCCGAGGGCGACACCTGTGCCGTCTTCACGCCGGCCCGCCAGCGCGAGACGTCGCCCGCCAAGGCCCTGGCTCGTCTGAAGGCCGGCAACGAACGCTTCGTGTCGGGAAAGACGATCAATTGCGATCTTCTTGCCCAGGCGCAGGAAACCGCGGCCGGCCAGGCGCCTTTCGCGGCGATCGTCGGCTGCATGGACTCGCGGGTGCCGCCCGAGCTCGTCTTCGACCAGAAGATCGGCGACGTCTTCGATGCCCGCATCGCCGGCAATTTCGTCGACACGAACATCCTCGGCAGCCTCGAATTCGCGACCAAGGTGGCCGGCGCCCGGCTGATCTGCATTCTCGGGCACAGCGACTGCGGTGCGATCAAGGGCGCAATCGACAATGTCGAACTCGGAAATCTGACGGCGACGCTGAAGAATATCCGCCCGGCCGTCGAGATGGCCGCCGCTGGCGGGAAGGCCGGCACCTCGAAGGACCCGGACTTCGTGCAGAAGGTCGCCGACGCCAATGTCGCGCTGGCAGAGCGCTTCATTCTCGACAACAGCCCGACGATCAAGGAGATGGTCAACGCCGGCAGCGTCAGGATCGTCGGCGCGATGAACGATCTGGCGACCGGCCGCGTCCGCTTCTTCGAAAGCTGATACCGGGAGGCATTGGAAATGACGCCTGGTTCCGATTCCTGATTTTCGTCAAGCCTCTGGCTTGGCGTCGAAAATCGGAATCTGTGCAGCGCGCGGATGCCTAAGCATTCTCGCTCTCTGGCACAGTCCGGCCCGGTTGCCGATCTCCGGCCGGATCGCTCTGACGCTGTCTTCGGGGCCTGCGGCGCCCCGGAGACCTTCCTGCGGTACGGCCGTCCCCGCCGGCCCTTCTCAAGCGCCGGGCTGCTTGCCATTGGCGGGCGAGGTCGCTGCCGGGCCCGCACCGTTCGCCCCGCTCTCGCCCATCTTGGCCGCGCTGCGGCCGAGATTGCCGAGGCCGCCTTCGAGATCTAGCTCCTTCAAGAGCGCGTCGACCAGCGGCGCCTGCCCGCGGTAGCGCAGCGCCGAGTTCACCAGCCGGTCGGACATCGAGGCGCCGTCGTTGCCCCCTGCGCCATTTCCGCCTCCGCCGCCGGAAGCGCCGGCGAGCCCGTCGACCTGGAGAATCTTTATCTGGTCGATTCGCTCCATCGGACGGACGCTCTCGGCGATGATCTTCGGCAGTTCCTCGATCAGGCGCAGGCGCACCTGCATGGCGATCTGCTCGGCGGACAGCATGTTCGCCGCCTCGTTGATGGCGCGCTTGCCTTCGGCCTCGACCCGGAAGCGGACCTCGTCGGCCTCGGCGCGCTGGCGCACGGCGTCGGCCTCGGCTTCGGCGAGGATGCGCGAGCGGTCGCCGTCGCCGCGGGCTTCCTGGCGCTGCGCCTCGGCGCGGTCCTCGGCGGCGTCGCGATCCGCCTCGGCGGCGACGCGAATTGCGATCGCCTGCCGCTCGGCTGCCTTGCGCGCCTCGACGAGTTCGACCTGCTTGCGGCGCTCGGCAACCTCGATCTCGCGGACGGTCTCGACCTGCTCGGCGGCCCGCACGGCAAGCGCCCTCGCGGCGTCGGCCTCGGCCTGCGCCTCCGACCGCGCGCGGGACCGGTCGGCGACGGCGATCTCGCTGTCCTGCTCGGTCAGCTTGATCGTCTTCTTGCGCTCGATCTCGGCGGCCTCAACGGCCTGTTCGCGGGCGATCTCGCGCCGGCGCACTTCCTGCTCGGCATTGATCTGGGCCTCCTTCGCCTCGCGTTCGCGCTGCGACTTCTCGGTCGAGATCAGCGCCTCCTGCGCCGCCCGGCGAATGGCGATCTCGCGCTGCTGCTCCAGCCGCGAATATTCCTGCTCTCGCGTGATCTCGAGCTGCTTCTGCTCGGCTTCGAGATTCTTGCGCGCGATCGCGACCTGGGTGTCCTGCTCGATATCGTTGCGCTTCTTGCGCCGCTCCTCGATCTCCTGGGTGAGTTTGGTCAGGCCCTCGGCGTCGAAGGCGTTGTCGGGGTTGAAATAGTCGCGCTTGGTCTGGTCGAGGCCGGTCAGAGACACCGTCTCGAGTTCCAGGCCGTTCTTCAGGAGGTCTTCCGAAACGGCGTTCTGGACGCGCTGGACGAAGTCGATCCGCCGCTCGTGCAGCTCCTCCATCGCCATCTCGGCGGCGACCGAGCGCAGCGCGTCGACGAACTTGCCCTCGATGAGGTCCTTCAGGCTTTCCGGCTCCATCGTCCGCCGGCCGAGCGTCTGGGCGGCATTGGCGATCGATTCGGCGGTCGGCTGGGCGCGGACGTAGAATTCGGCGACGACGTCGACGCGCATGCGGTCGCGGGTGATCAGCGCCGCCTCGTCGGCGCGGCGCACTTCCAGGCGCAGCGTGTTCATATTGACGGGGATGACCTCGTGCAGCACCGGCATGACCAGGGCGCCGCCATTCATGATCACCTTCTGGCCGCCGAGGCCGGTGCGCACGTATGACACCTCCTTCGACGAGCGTCGGTAGAGCCGGGCGAAGATCAGGAAGACGGCGACGATCGCCGCGACGATCGCTCCGATCAGGATGAAGATCTCATTCACGGCATAGTCTCCGTCATGGTTCGCGACCGGGCGGACCGGCGCGCTGCGTTGCAGGATCTCAGGCGGTAGGATCACGCATCACGCGGGCCTTCGCTCCCGCCAGCGAGATGACGATCACCGGCGTTCCCGTCTCGATCGCGTCGCCTTCGTCGTCCGGTTCGGCAAGGAGGTAATGGGTCGTGCCGTGCTCGTCGGTAATGCGGATCTGGGCCGGCAGGCCGGTGCGCGCCGTGCCGGCGCTGACGATGCCCATCCGGCCGACGAAGGATTCGCGGCTGATCGCGGCGGTCTCCTCCTTCGGGATGACGCGGCCGATCGCCCGGCCGAGGAACCGCATGAACAGGCCGCCGCCGGCGACGGCCGGGATCGCGGCGAGGCCTGGGGGAAGCGCGGCGCTGAAGAGGTTCGCCGCCGCGACCTGCAAGACGAAGCCGGTGCCGCCGAAGCCGAGGAGGAACAGGATGACGAGGACGAGCAGCGGCACCCGTCCGAAGGAGAGCCAGGACAGGGCGGCATCGAAATGGGAGCCCTCGAAGGCGCCATGCCCGCCCTCCACCTCCAGATGCGCGTCCATCTCCGGATGGGATGCCGAGATGTCGGGCACGGCATCGTCGACGAGCCCGGAGAGAGAGTGACCGAGGATCGCCGACAGCGCTTCCAGAAGCGCGATCGCCAGCACGCCGCAGAGCGCCAGGGTGAACGGGAGGAGCGGCGGGTCAAAAAGCTCGGCGGGCACGACGGCCAACATCCCCCAGCGTCAGGTTGCTCTCTCGCGAATCTGTGTACGCAAAGACCCTAACCCGACAAGGAGCCTCATGTCAGGGTTAATTTTCCATGCACCTTCGTAAGTCCTTCGGGCGCTGATCATAGTAAAGCGCGACGAAGATCCGGCGGCGGCCGCTCGCGGCAACTTGCCATCGTCCCGTGAAGGGCGATCAGGCCTGCCTGGCTGCGGGTGTCGGCGACGTTTTTCGTGTTCTGGGTGTCACGCCTCCGCGGTCGGCAGCGCCTCGCGGGCGGCTGCAGCCGGTGCCGGGGCTGGCGCCGGCTTGGCGCGCGGCACCAGGAGCGCCAAGGCCAGCGTCAGTGCCGAGACGACGAACATCGCCCAGAAGGTGAGATTCAGCGAATGGTGGAGCGCGGTCTGGATCGCCGGCTCCGCAGCGATGGCGCCCGGCACGTCGAGCAGGCGCTGGATCCGGTCGAGATCGACCGGCTGCGCCGAACCGCCGCCGCTGGCCAGGCTGATATTGAACACGGCACCGAGGGCGGTGGCGCCGAGGGTCGAGCCGAGATTGCGTGCGAAGATGTTGGACGAGGTCGCCGCCCCCCGCTCGCTCCAGCCGACCGCGCTCTGGACGATGACGATGGCGGCATTGGTCAAAAAGCCCATGCCGAAGCCCATGACCAGCGACCCGCAGGCGGCGACGATAGGCGATACGCCGGGCTGCAGGAACAGGAAGACGGAGGCGCCGACCGGAAGGAGCGCTGCGCCGAAGATCAGGATCGGCCGCAGGCCGAAGCGCGTGAAGTTTCGCGCCGAGACGGTCGCGCCGATCGGCCAGCCGAGCACCATGGCGGTGAGCGTAAAGCCGGCAACCAGTGGCGACTGGCCGAGCACGCCCTGCACATACATCGGCAGGAAGGTGGTGAGGCCGATGATGGTCATGCCGCTGAGGAGGGTGGCGAGATTGGCGGTGGCGATCGCCCGCCGCAGCCACAGTCCGATATCCATCATCGGGTCGCTCGCCCGCCGTTCCTGGACGAGGAAGAGGACGCCGGAGGCGATCGCGACGGCAAGCGCCGCGATGACGGCGCTGTTCGACGTGCCGGCCTCGGTGAGGGCCACCATCACCGCCGCGACCGAGATCGCGAAGAGGCTTGCGCCGAGGACGTCGATCTTGCGCCTTTCCCGGGTGATCCCCTCGTTCAGGAAGGCGATGAAGCCGGCTGCGGCGAGGATGCCGACCGGGATGTTGATCCAGAAGATCCAGGCCCAGGAGAGATGCTGGATGATCAGGCCGCCGGCGAGCGGCCCCACCACCGAGGAAATGCCCCAGATGCTGGCGAGATAGCCCTGGACCTTGGCGCGCTCCTCGACCGTGTACATGTCGCCGACGACGGTGAGCGCCACCGGCTGGATCGCGCCGGCGCCGACGCCCTGGATCAGGCGGAAGGCGATCAGCGTCGGCATCGACCAGGCAAAGCCGCAAAGCAGCGAGCCGACGAGGAAGATCGCGATGCCGATCAGAAGAATGGGCCGGCGGCCGTAGAGATCGGCGAGCTTGCCGAAGGCGACGGTCATCGCCGTCTGGGTCAGGAGAAAGGACGAGAACACCCAGGAATAAAGATGCAGGTCGCCAAGCTGGCCGGCGATCTGCGGCATGGCGGTCGAGACGATCGTCGCCTCGATGGCGATCATCGCCATGGCGGCCATGATCGCGGCGACGATGAAGGGACGGCGGAGCGTCTGGCTTTCGGGCATGGAGACCAACCGATGATGGCCGCGGGGGCGTCCGACGGCGGCTGCCTCGGATCGTCGGGCGCGACGGTCCGGGCCGGGGAGGGATATCGATAAGGGGACCTTGCTGCTTTGCCTTAAGCTCGTCGGTCAAGGCTGGCAAGCGGCTCTTGCGGCGCCTGCCGCAGGATTGAACGCGAGCGGTACGATGGCCGGCCGGCATCGATGGGGAGTGGTCGTCCGGCTGATATCCCGTTGACCTGGCCCTTGGGGCCAGACGCATAGAGGTGCGGCCGGAACCAGCGAGGTGAGTCGTGCCCGAATCCGCGAGATATCTCAGCCCCAGCGAGGCCGCCAGACGCCTCGGCGTGTCTGCAAAGGCGCTGCGCCTCTACGAGCAGCGCGGTCTGGTCGTGCCCGGTCGAACTGCGGCCGGATGGCGGACCTATGGTCCCGCCGATATGTCGAGTGCATCCGAAGTCGTCGCCCTGCGGTCGCTCGGCCTCAGCCTCTTGGACGTGGCGCAGATCCTTGGCGGTGACTCCCGGAGTCTCGGCCCAGCGCTGGCTGCCCATCAGACTCTGCTCGAAAGCCGGATCGCAGAGCTGGTCGAGGCAGTGAAAAGGGTGGGCAAATTGCGCCGCGTGGTTCGCGACGAGCAGGCCGTTCCGCTTGCTCGGCCTAGCTCGCTTCCGGGCTCGTTCGACGGGCCCGCTGTCGCCTTTGCCCTGCCTTGGCCATGGGGGGCGAATGGTTCCAGCTGAACGACATCCGGCCGTTGAACTGCATTATCGGTCCGCTGGGAAGCGGCAAGACGCGGCTGGCACGGCGCTTGGCGGAAGAACTGCCCGGCTCCGCCTTTCTGGCCCTCGGCCGCACTTGTGAGGGGCAGCCTGCGGAGGAATTGCGGGCGGATTCTCGCCTTGGCGCGCGGGCCGAAGACCAACACGCCCGGCTCGTTGAGAATGGTGCGGCGCCGTCGAGCATCCTCTTCGACCTCGTGACGCATCTGGAAGCCGATCGATCCGGCGCACTGGTGATCAACATGCTTGAGGAGGGGCTGGATCAGGCGTCCCAGAAAGCCTTGATAGCCGATCTTCGACGTCGCGGGCCGGACGCTGGCTCGCTCTTCTTCACCACGCGGTCTTCGTCGATCCTCGATCTCGCGTCCGTCGGCGGCGGTGAGGCGATCATCCTGTGCCCCGCCAACCACAGCCCGCCGATGCTTGTCGCCCCCTATCCGGGAACGCCGGGTTACGAGGCGGTGGCGCTGTGCCTGGCTGACCCGCAGGTCCGCGAACGCACGCGCGGCGTGACGGCCGTTCGCCGGAAGGTCGCTTGAACGGGGGCGGTCTCACACGCCCTTCAATACGATCACCGTCGGCCGCTCCGGCAGGGTGCGGACCGAGACCGTGAGGCTCGGCGTCGCCCGGCGCTCGACGGCGAAGTCCGGCAGCCTGTCGAGGAAGCGCTCGATCGGTCCGGCGAAGCGGTGCATCGGCAGGACGATCTGGGCGCGCAGGCGCTTGGCCGTCTCGCCCATGCCGCCCTGGCTCAGCGTGTAGCCGCCGTCTACCGGCACCATCAGGACGTCGAGCCGCCCGATCTGGGCATAGTGCGAATTGGTCAGGGCGTGATGGAGGTGGCCGAGATGGCCGATGCACAGTCCCGCGACCTCGAAGATGAAGATCGAATTGCCGTCGTGCTCCATCGCGCCGGCATAGGAGCCGCCAAAGGAGCGGATGTCGGTCGTGACATTGCGCACATACATGTCCCCGACGGTAAGCGCATGCCGGGCCGGGCCCGGCCCGTCGGGATTCCAGCCTCGCAGCACATTCGCGATCGCCGGGTCGGGATAGGGCGTGTTGTGCGAGGAATGCGCCTTGTTCATCGTCACGATGTCGGGGAGGGCGCCGCTGGCATAGCCGGCGAAGTCGGTCGCGGCGACGACGCCTGCCGGGCTTTCGATCAGATAGGTGGAATGGGCGACATAGGTGATGGTGACGGTGTCGTTCAGCGCGGCAAGGCGCGGCGCGACATCGCGGCCGGCGCGATCTGCCGAGAAATCCGCATAGATCGCTCCGGGCAGGCTCTCGGCGACCGCGAGGCAGGTGCTCGGCACGGGCTGGGCCCGGGCCGCGACCGGAGCGAGAAGCGCGGCTGCGAAAAGGATTGCGGCGACGGTCTTGAGCATTGGCTGGCCCCCGGATCCGAGCGATGGCGGGACACGCCCCGGCGGTTCGGCGGCCGGTGGTCGGGTCCGGGGTTCAGGCTAACCGAGCCCGCCGCCTCGCGAAATCATAATGCCGTCATCGCCCGGAGTATGCGTACCGTCCCCGCTCCGTCACAGATCGAGACCCCTCGGAGCATTCGGCGCCGCGGGCGCCGATGGAGCGGGGATCAAAAGCGCGCGCTCCTTAAGGAACGGGTCGATCGCCACCGCTTCGCGCAGCTGCTTCTGGGCGAGTTCGGCGCGCCCCTGCCGCATCAGGATCATCACCCGGCCGGCCATTGCGGCGAAATGCCTCGGCTCGAGTTCGATGGCCCGGTCGACGTCTTCGAGTGCCCCGTCATAGTCCTCCTGCAGGAAACGCACGAAGCCGCGCTGGTTGAAGATCTCCGCATAGGTCGGCGCACGCTCGGCCGCCTTGTCCAGAAGTTCGCGCGCCCCGGCGAAGTCGTAGCTCTCGCGCCGCGACATCGCGGCTTTCAGGAGGCGGCCGGTTTCAGTATCCGGCGCGACCATCCACAGGCGCCAGATCGCGTCTTCCAGAACGCGGGCGGCCCTTTCGTTCGGCGCTGCCCGCAGCGCTTCGAAAAGCCGTGCGCGTTCCGTTCGGTCGACGGTCGATGCCGACGGCCCGGATCCGGCCGGCTGGGCAGCGCCGGGAAGCGGGAGAAGTGCCGCTACGAGCAGCAATGCCAGAAGGGATGCCAAGATCCCGGTTCTCGCCACGATCTCCTCCTCTTGCGTTATGGTTGCACCCCGGAAGGCGGAGCCGCCTTCGATCCGAGTGCCGGACATCCTATCGCTCGAGCCGCCAGCGCCAATTCATAAACCCGTCATCGCGTGCCGCTCGGCCGGGATCTGGGTTCCTCACGATCCGCCCGCCTTCCGGCCGTCACCCGGCCTCGACGACTTCCAGCGACCCGCCTGACCGCTGCTGCTGGGCCATTCGCTTGCATGGAAGAAAATTGAGCATGCTCGGCCGGTTGGGCTTGCATCGGAACGGCAAAGACTGTCCGATGCGCCGCCAGAGCGGACGAGATTCCGCCTAGTCCTGACAGGAGGTGTCCCACATGAAATTCGTCACCCGGCTTCTTGCCGCGACCGCGCTTACGCTGGCGCTCGGTTCAGCGGCGTCGGCGAAGACGCTCGTCTATTGTTCCGAGGCGTCGCCCGAAGGCTTCGATCCCGCGCTCTACACGGCCGGCACGACGTTCGACGCGGCCTCGCGCACGGTCTACAACCGCCTGGTCGAGTTCAAGCACGGGTCGACCGAGATCGAGCCGGGCCTTGCGGAGTCCTGGGAGATTTCCGACGACGGCACGGAATACACGTTCAAGCTGCGACCGGACGTCAAGTTCCAGACGACCGACTTCTTCACCCCGACCCGCACGCTCAACGCCGACGACGTGATCTTCTCATTCGAGCGGCAGCTGAAGAGCGACAATCCCTGGAACCAGTATGTCAACGGCGCCAGCTGGGAATATGCCAGCGGCATGGGCTTTCCGGACCTGATCAAATCGGTCGAGAAGGTCGACGACCATACCGTGAAGTTCACGCTGAACCGTCCGGAAGCGCCGTTCCTGGCTGATCTCGCGATGGACTTCGCCTCGATCATGTCGAAGGAATATGCCGACAAGCTGCAAGCCGACGGCCAGATGCAGATGCTGAACCAGCAGCCGCTCGGTACCGGTCCGTTCCAGTTCCTAGCCTACCAGCCGGACGCCGTGATCCGCTACAAGGCGAATCCGGACTACTTCAAGGGCAAGCAGCCGATCGACGACCTGATCTTCGCGATCACCACCGATGCTTCGGTGCGCGCGCAGAAGCTGAAGGCGGGCGAGTGCCAGATCATGCCGTATCCGAACGCCGCGGACGTCGCGTCGATGCAGGCCGATCCGAACCTCAACGTTCTCGAGCAGAACGGCCTCAACGTCGCCTACATGGCCTACAACACGACGCAGCCGCCTTTCGACAAGGTCGAGGTCCGCAAGGCCCTCAACATGGCGATCAACAAGCAGGCGATCATCGACGCCGTGTTCCAGGGCGCGGCGAGCCCGGCCAAGAACCCGATCCCGCCGACGATGTGGAGCTACAACGACAGCATCAAGGACGATCCGTACGATCCGGAGAAGGCCAAGGAGATGCTGAAGGATGCCGGCGTCGAGAACCTCAAGATGAAGATCTGGGCGATGCCCGTCTCCCGGCCCTACATGCTGAACGCGCGTCGCGCGGCCGAGCTGATGCAGGCGGATCTGAAGAAGATCGGCGTCGATGCGGAGATCGTCTCCTATGAATGGGGCGAGTATCTGGAGAAGTCGAAGGCCAAGGACCGCGACGGCGCAGCCATGCTCGGCTGGACCGGCGACAATGGCGATCCCGACAACTTCCTCGACACGCTGCTCGGCTGCGACGCCGTCGGCGGCAACAACCGCGCCCAGTGGTGCGACGAGGAGTTCGACGCCCTGGTCAAGAAGGCCAAGCAGGTCTCCGACCAGGAAGAGCGCGCCAAGCTCTACGAAAAGGCGCAGGAAGTCTTCAAGGAGCAGGCGCCCTGGCTGACGATCGACCATTCGAAGGTCTTCATGCCGATGCAGAAGTCGGTGAAGGGCTTCGTGCAGGATCCGCTCGGCTACCACCGCTTCGACGACGTCGACATCGAGCAGTAAGCGTCCAGCTCACCTGACATGACGAAGAAGAAGGGGCGGCGTCGGCCGCCCCTTCTCGATTGAAAGGGGCCTGTCCCAGATGCCCGCGACACATCCGTTCAAGTCCCGCATCCTCCTCGCCTTCGACTTCGACTGGACGCTCGGCGAGGATTCCTTCGAGCGGCTGGTCGCGCTCAAGGGCTTTGACATCGACGCCTGGAAGTCCGAGCACTACCGCCCGCTCGGCGACAGTGGGTGGGACGACATCCTGGCGAAGTTCGAGGGCGTGCGCCGCATGTGCGCGGCGGCCGGACGGACGGTGACGCTGGAGGATGCGGCCGAGGCCGGCCGGACGACCAAGGGCTTCGGCGATGCCGAGACCATGCCGGACCGGCTGCGACAGGTGGCGCATGAGATCGATCCGACGATCACGCTCGAATTCGCGATCGTTTCCTCGGGCTTTCTCGACGTCTTCGAAGCCCATCCGATCGCCGCGGCCTTCGACCGCCGCTATGGCTCGCGGCTTTTCGCCGGCGGGGACGGCGTGATCCACGGCGTCTCCAGCATGATCTCGCATCCCGAGAAGGTGCGCTACATCCAGGCGCTCGCCAAGGGCGTCGACACCTCCGGATCCAACGCGCCGTCGCGCACCGATGCCGATGTCGGTGAAGAAGAAATGCGGGTCGCGTTCGATCAGCTGATCTATGTCGGCGATGGGGCGTCCGATCTCCAGGCCTTCGAATTCGTCCGCTCGGTCGGCGGCTTCGCCATTGCGGTCTCCCGCGACGGCGGGTTCTCCGCCGAGGACGAGATGCTGCGCGCGCAGCGCCCGGACGCGCTGGCGCCTCCGGGCTATGAGGACGGTGCGCCGCTCTACGAGATCCTGGCGCTGGCGGTGCGCTCGCACGCGGCGCGGATCGCGCTACGCCGGCTCGGGCGGGACCGGTGAGGCGGTCGCCCGGAGAGCCGGCCGCTTCGGTCGTCGTACGGCCCGCCGAACCGGCCGACGTGCCGCAAATCGCAGCCGTCTGGTTCGAAGGCTGGATGGAGGCCCATCTCGGGCATGTGCCGGAAGCGCTGATCCGTCACCGGACCCGTGAGACTTTCGCGCGCCGGGCCGGCGAGCGGCTGAAGGACGTATTCGTGGCCGCCGGCGAGGCCGGCCGGATCGCCGGCTTCCTGCGGGTGCATGGCGAGGAGATCGAGCAGGTCTTCGTCGATCCGGCGTTTCGGGGGATCGGCGTGACCGATCGCCTGATGCAGGCGGGCGAGGCGCTGCTCCTTGAGCGTGGCATCGAGGACGCATTCCTGGTCGTAAATCAGGCGAACACGCGTGCACAGCGCTTTTACGGCCGGCAGGGCTGGCGACCTGTGGGTATGGTGGACTATTCGGCGGAAACCGAGGATGGAGAATTCGTCATTCCGATTCTCCGCTTCGAGAAGACGCTTCGCGACCGCCAAGAGGAGAGATAGGTGCAGCGCTTCCTGATTTCGCGGGTGCTGGTCCTCATCCCGACCTTCATCGGGGTGTCGATCGTCGCCTTCGCCTTCATCCGGCTTCTGCCGGGCGATCCCGTTGCGCTGATGTCCGGCGAGCGGGTGATGGCGCCGGAACGCCACGCCCAGATCATGCACGCGCTCGGCTACGACCGGCCAATCTGGGAACAGTATTTTTCCTACCTGTTCGGACTGTTCCAAGGCGATTTCGGCACCTCGATCGTGACCAAGCGGGGTGTCGCCGGAGAGTTCTTCACGCTGTTCCCTGCGACGCTGGAACTGTCGATCTGCGCGATCATCATCGCGGTCGCGCTCGGTGTGCCCGCCGGCGTCTTCGCCGCGGTCAAGCGCGGCTCGTGGTTCGACCAGACGGTGATGGGCGCGGCGCTCGTGGGCTATTCCATGCCGATCTTCTGGTGGGGCCTGCTGCTGATCATCCTGTTCTCCGGCATCCTGCAATGGACGCCGGTCTCGGGCCGGATCTCGCTCCTCTTCTATTTCCCTCCGGTGACCGGCTTCATGCTGATCGACTCGGCGCTGTCGGGGCAGGAGGGCGCTTTCACATCGGCGGTCTCGCATCTGATCCTGCCGGCGGTCGTGCTGGCGACGATCCCGCTCGCCGTCATCGCCCGGCAGACCCGCTCGGCCATGCTGGAGGTTCTCGGGGAGGATTATGTGCGTACCGCCCGGGCCAAGGGTCTGGCGCCCTCACGGGTCGTCGGCATCCATGCCCTGAGGAACGCGCTGATACCGGTGATCACGACGATCGGCCTCCAGGTCGGTGTCCTGATGGCCGGTGCGATCCTCACCGAGACGATCTTCTCCTGGCCGGGCATCGGCAAATGGATGGTCGATTCCGTCTTCCGCCGCGACTATCCGGTGGTGCAGGGCGGCCTCCTCTTGATCGCCATGATCATCATGCTCGTCAATCTGATCGTCGATCTCCTCTACGGCGTGATCAACCCGCGCGTGCGCGCACGATAGGAGCGAAGCATGAGTCACATCTCCGCTCAGGAAGCCGAAGAGGGCGTCGGCACCGACCTCCCGGACCGTGACCATTCCGATCGGGGCGATAAGAAGAGCGTCCGCCGGCAGATGCTGGAGGAGTTCTGGTTCTATTTCTCAGAGAACAAGGGCGCAGTGGGCGGCCTCGTCGTCTTCGCGCTGATCGTGCTCACGGCGATCTTCGCACCGCTCCTCGCCCCGCACTCGCCGATCCTGACGAACAACGACGCCCAGCTCCTTCCGCCGGCCTGGCAGGACGGCGGGCAGTGGACCTATTTCCTCGGCACCGACGCCATCGGCCGCGACATTCTCTCGCGGCTTCTCTACGGCGCGCAGTATTCGCTGTTCATTGGCGTGGTCGTCGTGGTCGTCGCGGTGACGGTGGGCATCGCCGTCGGGCTGATCGCGGGCTATGTCGGCGGCTGGGTCGACACGGTGATCATGCGGGTGATGGACATCATCCTCGCCTTTCCCTCGCTGCTCCTGGCGCTCGTCCTGGTCGCCGTCCTCGGCCCCGGCCTGACCAACGCGATGATCGCGATCGCGCTCGTCCTGCAGCCGCATTTCGTCCGGCTGACCCGGGCCTCGGTTATGGCCGAGAAGCGCCGTGAATACGTCACCGCCGCCAAGGTCGTGGGTGCCGGTCCCCTGCGGCTGATGGTGGTGACCATCCTGCCGAACTGCCTCGGCCCGCTGATCGTCCAGGCGACGCTGTCCTTCTCCAACGCCATCCTCGACGCGGCCGCTCTCGGCTTCCTCGGCATGGGCGCACAGCCGCCGACGCCGGAATGGGGAACGATGCTCGCCGAGGCGCGCGAGTTTATCCTGAGGGCCTGGTGGGTCGTGACCTTCCCCGGCCTCGCAATCCTGGTCACCGTCTTGGCGATCAACCTGATCGGCGACGGCCTCAGGGACGCGCTGGACCCGAAGATGAAGCGGAGCTGAGATGGATGGGAAGCTGGGTCGGCCCTGCGATCATCGCGGCGATCATTGTTGGCATCTTCACCGGCGCCGGCTGGTTCGTGACCGCCAGCCTGGCTTTACGCGCGGAGGATCGCAAGCGCAGCCGCAGAGTGCGGGAGCTTCAGATTGCCCTGCGTGCCGAGATCGTCAGCGAGCTTTCCGATCTTGAGTCTGATCCGGACCTCAACGAAGAGGACAAGGAAGCTGTGATCAGCCGAAACATGCAGAATGCCAATCTCTTCGTGCCGGCGGCGACGCCGAACCGAATATTCGAGGCGCTGGTTTCGGAGTTCCCGTTGCTGGACGCAGGCGCGATCGAACCCGTGGTGCTTTATGCGCACCAGCGCGACATTGCGAATGGATGCGTTCCGACCTCAGGCGATCGGAATTTCTGGAGCTACCCGTCGAAGAGAAGGCGCAGATCTTGCGCGACTATCTCGACGTGAAGGGCGTTCAGCGAGATCGTGTTTGAACCGCTGTCGAAGCTTTGAGCGCCGAACGATGAGCCGATCAATAGAACGAGCGCGGTCCCGTCCGTCCCTCAATGCGAGGAGCCGGCGGAAGCGGCCCGGTCTTCTTCGGCTCCATGACGAAGTCGAGAATCCAGTCCAGGAATCGAACGTAGAGTCGCACCATGTCTGTCTCCGGTCCGATCGATATATAAGCCCTTTCAAAATAGACGGCAATTGAGCCCCATGCCCCTTCTCTCCCTTCGCAACCTGTCGGTCACCTTCGACACCGCCTCCGGTCCGTTCAAGGCGGTCGACGGCGTCGACATCACCGTCGAGCCCGGCGAGGTGCTCGGCATCGTCGGCGAATCCGGCTCCGGCAAGTCGGTGGCGATGCTCGGCCTGATGGGCCTGTTGCCGCCCTCTGCGACGGTCACGGCGGACGAGATCGCCTTCGAGGGCCGCGACATGCGTCATCTCTCCGGCAAGGCGCGGCGCAAGATCATCGGCAAGGACATCGCGATGATCTTCCAGGAGCCGGTGGCGAGCCTCAATCCCTGCTTTCCGGTCGGCTTCCAGATCAAGGAGGCGCTGCGCGCCCATACCGACCTCGACCGCAAGGCCCGGCAGAAGCGGGCCGTCGAGCTTCTCGAGGCCGTCGGCATGCCGGAGCCCGAGCGACGGCTGTCGGCCTTTCCGCATCAGCTGTCCGGCGGCATGAGCCAGCGCGTGATGATCGCGATGGCGACCGCCTGCAATCCCAAGCTCCTGATCGCCGACGAGCCGACGACGGCGCTCGACGTGACCATCCAGGCCCAGATCCTCGACCTTCTCCTCGGGCTTCAGAAGGATCACGGCATGGCGATGATCCTGATTACCCACGACATGGGCGTCATCGCCGAGACGGCCGAGCGGGTGATCGTGCAATATGCCGGCCAGCAGGTGGAGCGGCAGCAGGTCGCGACGATGTTCGACGCCCCGCACCATCCCTACACCTCGGCGCTGCTCGCGGCGATCCCCGAGCGCTCGACCGGGGACCGCCTGCCGACCATTCCCGGCGTCGTGCCGGGGCAGGGAGACCGGCCGGACGGCTGCCTGTTCAATCCGCGCTGCCCGAAGGCAGACGACAGGTGCCGCACCATCGTGCCGCCGCGCCAGCCGCCGGAACTCGGCGAAGCGCTCTGTCACTATCCGCTCAACGCTCCAGCCCATGCGAGTGCCGCCTGATGAGTGCGATCGTCACCGCCGAAGACGTCAGCCAGGTCTACGAGGTCCGCCGGGGCCTCTTCCAGAAGCCGCTCGGGCTGAAGGCCGTCAAGGACGCGAGCTTCGTCGTCGAGGAGGGCGAGACGCTCGCAATCGTCGGGGAATCGGGCTGCGGAAAGTCGACGCTCGCCCGCATGCTGACGATGATCGAGACGCCATCGGACGGAAATCTGACGATCGACGGCGTGCGGATCTCCGGCGACGGGGCGGGGGACGCGAAGAAGCTGCGCTCGACGGTGCAGATCGTGTTCCAGAACCCCTATGGCGCGCTCAACCCGCGCCAGAAGGTCGGCGCGATCATCGAGGAGCCGCTGAAGATCAACACGAGCCTTTCCGCCGCCGAGCGCCGCAAGAAGGCCGAGAACGCGCTTTCCGAGGTCGGGCTTCGCCCCGAGCACTACGGCCGCTATCCGCACATGTTCTCCGGCGGCCAGCGCCAACGCATCGCGATCGCCAGGGCGATCATCCTGGAGCCGAAGATCCTCGTCCTCGACGAGCCGGTGTCCGCGCTCGACGTTTCCATCCAGGCGCAGATCCTGAACCTCCTCGCCGATCTCCAGGAGCGGCTCGGCCTCACCTATGTCTTCATCAGCCACGATCTGTCGGTGGTCAAACATGTCGCGGACAGGGTGATGGTGATGTATCTCGGCCGGCCGGTGGAGATCGCGCCGGTGGACGCGCTCTACGCCAATCCGCTGCATCCCTATACGCGCGCGCTGCTCTCGGCGACGCCTGCGACCGACCCGAAGTCGAAGGGCCAGCGCATCAAGCTTTCGGGCGAACTGCCGTCCCCCTTCAGCCCGCCGCCCGGCTGTTCGTTCAATCCCCGCTGCCCCTATGCCAATGAGCGCTGCCGCACGGAACTGCCGCTTCTGACCGAGCACGGCCCGACCCGGGTCGCGTGCTTCGCGGTTGAGGAGGGCCGCCTGCCGGCGGCGTGACCGCGCGTCTTCATAGCCAAACGGCCGGAGCCTCTGGCGGCCCCGACCGTTCGTGATGATGACCGGTCTGGATGACCCGGTTGGCGTTACTGTGCCGGCTGCGTGCTCGCCGCATCCTCGGCCGGTTCCGCGGACGCCGGCTGCTCGGCGCTTCCGCCAGTCTGCGACGACGCGGCCGCATCGCCCGGCTGCGCGATGTCGGGCGGGGTGACCGACCCGGTCTGCTCCTCGACCGCCGACTGTGCCTGCGACAGCACCGCGTCGACATCCACGCCGACATCGCGCGCGGCGCTCGCGACGCTCTCGCTGACCTCGCGGATATTGGTGCGCAGCGGGTCGAGGGAGACGTTCTCATAGCCTTCCTGCGCCAGCGCGCCGGCCAGCTTGTCGAGCTGCCGTTCGGTCTCGCCGAGTGCCGTGAAGGCACTGGTCAGGGGCTCGCGAAGCGTCGCCGGGTCGACGCGGTTGGCGGCGATCGCCTGCTCGCTCTGAAGATCGCGGACCTGTCCCTGCAGCGACTCGTTCTCGGTCTGGACGGTCTGCAGCTGGCCTTCCAGCTCGGTGACCCGGGCCTGGTTGTCGTCGCCGCAGCCCGAAAGGGTGAGGGCCGTTGCGACCGAGGCTGCAAGATAAAGATGTTTCATGATGTCGCGTCCTTCTCGTGTATCTTCGATGTTCGCGCCACTCCTCGTCCGTGAGCGGCGCGATGCACTTGGTTACGCAAGAGAACCGGACCGATTTCGTTCCGCAAAAGTCGATGTGCGGCGAACGAATGCTACAGAGGACATTGCTGCCGATGAAGAAGCATTGTCGGCAGTGTCGACATGCTTTCCTCGGCGAGAATTAGCGGTGGCGGAAGCAACACGCGGGGCGCAGCAGGGCGCCGCGCCGTGGAGATTGCGCGCCTGACAATTGTGCGTCACGCGCTACAGGCGACCGGCGCGAAGCACCCACTCCGAGAGCGGCCGTGCGAACGGAAACAGCCGATCGCCCGTGCTGAAATTTTGCCGTCCGCGTCTATTGGGATCCAGCGCATCCCATCTGGAGGGGCGCCCTCGGGGCCGGCAAGCGAAGCCGTGGCCGAAGGCGGCGGCGAGCGGCCGGGATTGGGGGCGCTTCGCTGAATATCCGCCGCGCCCCTGGTCCAGATCAGGCGTCAGGACGAGCTGTAGGTCACGCCCTGCAGCGTTTCGATGCCCGGATTCGCCTTCCGTAGCGCCTCGATATAGTTGGGCGGAAACAGCATGTGGTTGACGGTGTGGAGGCCCAGGAAGGAGGCAATGTCGTTGTCGAAGGATGAGCAATTGTAGATCTCGGCCTGCCAGAGCGGGCTCGATTTCTGCAGCTTGCGGATATAGGCGACCACCTTGGCGTAGCGCTCGGGGGTGAGCGGAATGGTCAGCTCACTTTCCAGATAGCCGAGCTCCATGTCGCCGTCGGACGGCCCGGTCTCGGACGGCACCGGCATCATGTGGCCGAGCATGTAGGGGACGACGCTGGTCGAGGCCGGGTGCAGTCCCGCCACCTCGGTCATCGAGGGGATCAGCACCGCCTTGGTATCGTAAGGCACGCGGCCGTTCGAATCCAGCTCCCCGAAGACCACGAAGGAATGGCCGTAAGTGTCGGCGTTGCGGGCGCGGAACGAGAGGAAATAGGGCTTGTCCAGAACGCCGACCGCGCTCTTGCCGGAATAGGGAACGAACGCCACCGTCTTGCCGGTGGCGGCGAAATCCGGCGATGGTGCGCCGAGGGTCAGACTGGCATTGGAAGCGGTCGACTGGGTCGAGGCGCAGCCGCCGAGCGTCGCGACCGCCAGGGCGAGTGCGGAAAGGGTCGAAACCAGTTTCATCAGCGCAGGGTCTTTTCGTGGATTGGTCGGAGCCGTCGCCCGTGAGCGCGCGCCGGCAGAACACTCTATCCCCGATCAACCAGCCATGATTATGCCTGGTTCCGCGCACCAATCGACGAAGCGGCCAATGCTGCCTTTCGGCAACAGTATTGCGGGTGCTCGGCCACGCCGATCCGGCGGGGCCTGTCGGTCCACACCCACCGCCGAGGGGCAAGCACGCGGACTTGCGCGGGGCGTCGAGCGGATGCGGCCTCCCGTCCGAATCCGGCTCGACTGCCCCGCGCCGTCAGCACTCGTGTTCGTAGGTGAAGACCAGCCGGTCCGTGGTCCGCCGCCCGGTGGCGCGGCAGTTATCGTAGACGTCGCGCGTGCCGGTGACGGTGATCCGCAGTTGATCGGCCGAGACGGGGCCGGAGACGTGGTATTCGAGCGGATCGCATCCGGAGGAAAAGACCCGCGCCGTCCCGTCATAGGAGTTGCCGCGCTTGACCCCGTCGAAGAGCAGCGTGCCCGGCATGACTCCGGCCCGGCGAAGCGAGGCTTTCGGCCGCTCGTATGTCATTTCGCGGTGGTTGCCGCTGGCCTGGAGCCGCATCAGGGACCCGTTGTGGTTCCAGCAGGAATCGGCCAGTGCGCCGGATGTGGTCGCTGCAAGGATGGCGCAGACGAGCGCAAGACGAAACTGTGCTGCCATTGATCGAACCTCCCATTCGGAGCGATTGCTCGGCTCGTGTCGCCGGCGATCGCCTGTTTCGGTTGCTGCCCGCTTGCCGGAGCCGCAGGCTTCAGTGGCACACCTCGAAGGTGCCTTCGACCGGCTCGTCGATCGGGCAGATGATGCCGCCCCATTGATAGCCGGTGCGTCCGTCAAAGCGGATCCGGAACCAGGGCAGGTCCTGGAAGAAGGGCGCGTCCGCCTGCTCCAGTATGGTTATCGGTTCGCCTTCGCGCAGGCTGGCGATCTTGCGGGAATCGACGTCGGGCGCGGCGCGCACCGATCCGCCCCAGGACTGTGCCGGATGCGGCAGGGCGCCCGCGCGATGGCGGGGACGATCGCCGTCGCGGCCGCGCCGGTCGTCGCGGCGATCCGACAGGCGGTCGCCGGGGTCGCCGAAAGTATCGCCGCCGGCGCGTCGATCACGCCCGCCTCCCTGCGCGATGCGGCAATGGACGGTGCCGTAGTCCGGAATCTCGAATTCGACGCGCTGCCCGCGCCGGCCGAAGCGGAGCCCGTACTCGCCATGGGTGAAATATTCGGGGTCGTTGCGGCTGGAGCGGAAGCGCAGAGAGCCGCCGTCGATCGGGCTCGCAGTCAGGCTGTTGCTGCCGGACGTCGCGATGGTGATCCGCTGGCCGTCGTCGCAGCGGACGGCGAAGGTCTCGGCGAAGGCCCGCCCCGCGCCGAATGTCGCCACAAGGGCGATCAGCATCACCAGGAGATTGCGCATGGACGGCTCCGGGCCCCGACGGTGGTCCACGGAGCCACTGTCACGAAAAGGGCCGCCGCTCCGGGCAATCGTCAGTGCCATGACGTAAGGGAAATATAGATCACAGGCAAGTGGTTTGTCGGTCGGCACGTCGCTGGGCCGGCGCCGGGCACGGGCCCTCTGGCGCGCTGGCCCGACGCCATATCTTCTCGTGAGCACGGGCGGAACGGAGCACGCTTCGCCCGCGCTCCTCACCCCTCGGCCTGGTGACGCTCCAGGGCACGAACAATGTCTTCTGGCCCGATCTTGCCGAGGATCTGGCCCTTGCGGGAGACGACCACGGAGCCGCCGTTCTTCGACACGGTCGACATCACCTTGCGCAGCGGCGTGTCCGGTTCGGCCATGCCGGCGACCCGGGCCGGCGCTTCGTCCTTGCCGGCCAGCGGCTTCATGACGTCCTCGGCGGTCAGGACGTTGAGCGGGTTCATGTGGGCGACGAAGTCGGAGACGTAGTCGTCGGCGGGGCGCAGCACGATGTCCTGCGCCGTGCCGACCTGGACGATCCGGCCGCCTTCCATGATGGCGATCCGGTTGCCGATCTTGAAGGCTTCGTCGAGATCGTGGCTGACGAAGATGATCGTCTTCTGCAGCCGCTGCTGGAATTCCAGGAGTTCGTCCTGCAGGCGCGAGCGGATCAAGGGATCGAGCGCGGAGAATGGCTCGTCCATCAGGAGGACCGGCGCGTCGGTGGCGAACGCTCTGGCGAGACCCACGCGCTGCTGCATGCCGCCGGAGAGTTCTCCGACGCGGTTGTCCGCCCAGTCCTTCAGGCCGACGAGTTCGAGCTGGGTCATCACCCGCTCGCGGCGCTCCGACTTGGGCTCGCCGGCAAGTTCCAGGCCGAGGCCGACATTGTCGGCGACCGAGCGCCAGGGCAGGAGGGCGAACTGCTGGAACACCATCGCCACTTCGTGGCGGCGCAGGTCCCGCAGCCGTTTGGCGCCGCAGGCCTTGGGGTCGACGGCGCCCTTGCCGGTGTCGACCACGACACGCCCGCGGGTGATCGGGGCGAGCCCGTTTACGCCGCGCAGGAGTGTCGACTTGCCGGAACCGGACAGGCCCATCAGCACGGCGATCTCGCCCTGCCTGATGTCGAGGCTGGCATTGGTGACGCCGACCGTCGCGCCGGTTTCCTCGCGGATCTCGGCGCGGCTCTTGCCGGCATCGGCGAGCGGCAGGGCCTTGTCGGCATTCTTGCCGAAGACGATCGAGACGTTCTGGAAGGAGACGATGGGATCGGTCATCGGCCGGCCTCCTCGACGCGGAAGAAGCGATCGAGGATGATCGCGAGGAGGACGATCGCGAGGCCCGCCTTGAAGCCGTCGCCGACATTGATGGCGTTGAGGGCGCGCAGCACGGGCACGCCGAGGCCAGGCGCCCCGACGAGGGCCGCGATCACCACCATCGACAGGGACAGCATGATGGTCTGGGTGAGCCCGGCCATGATCTGCGGCAGGGCGTAGGGGATCTCGATCTTGAACAGCCGCTGCATCGGCGTCGCGCCGAAGGCGTCGCCGGCTTCGAGCAGTTGGCGCGGCGTCGAGGCGATGCCGAGCCGGGTCAGGCGGATCGAGGCCGGCAGCGAGAAGATGACCGTCGCCACGAGGCCCGGCACCATGCCCAGGCCGAAGAGGATCAGCGCCGGGATCAGATAGACGAAGGTCGGGATCGTCTGCATCAGGTCGAGGATCGGGCGCAGGATCACGTAGACCCATTCGCGCCGCGCCGCCGCCACGCCCAGCGGTACGCCGATCACCATGCAGACGGTGGTCGCCGCGAGAACCAGCGACAGCGTCTGCGTCGTCTGCTCCCAATAGCCGAGATTGATGATCAGGAGCAGGCCGAACAGGGTGAACAGCGTTATCCCGATCGAGCGGCGCGAGAACCAGGCGATGGCACAGAACACGGCGACCACCACGAAGGGATGCGGCGTCTGCAGGATCCACAGGATGCCGTCGACGAAGGCTCCGAAGATGTTAGTCAGTCCGTCGAAGACGAAGGTGAAGTTGGCGGTCAGCCAGTCAACGAACGCTTCGGCATAATCACCGATCGGCAAGGGGTGGTTTTCGAGCCATTCCACGGCGGACGCTATCCTCTTCGCAACGAGACGGGGGATGGAAGGCAAGAAGGCCGGTCAAGCCGGCCTTCCTGAACTTTCGATCGGGTGGGATCAGGAGGAGATGCCGAGCTCTTCCTTGACCGCCGGCAGGCCCGGCTTGCCGTCGAGAGTCTTCACTCCTTCGAGCCACTTGTCCAGGATGCCGGGATTGGCCTTCAGCCACTCGGTCGCGGCCTTCTGCGGCTCCTGCTTGTCGTCGAGGATCTTGCCCATGATCTGGTTTTCCATGTCCAGATTGAACGTGAGGTTCTTCAGGAGCTTGCCGAGGTTCGGGCAGTCCTCGGAGAAGCCCTTGCGCGTCACGGTGTAGACCGTCGCGCCGCCGAAGTTCGGGCCGAAATAGTCGTCGCCGCCCGTCAGGTATTCGAGATTGTAGTTGGTGTTCATCGGATGCGGCGCCCAGGCGAGGAAGACGACGCCCTTCTTCGACCGCGTCGCGCGCGCCACCTGGCTGAGCATGCCCTGCTCGGACGAAGCGACAAGATCGAAGCCCTTTAGGTCGAACTTGTTCTTCTCGATCATGTCGATGATCTTGCCGTTGCCCTCGTTGCCGGGCTCGATGCCGTAGATCTTGCCGTTCAGCTCATCCTTGAATTTGTGGATGTCGGCGAAGTCGTGCAGGCCCTCGTCGTAGAGGTACTTCGGAACCGCTAGCGTGTATTTGGCGCCTTCGAGATTGGTCTGGACCCGCTCGATCGAGCCGTCGTCGATGTATTTGCCGATGGCCTCGGTCTGCGCCGGCATCCAGTTGCCGAGGAAGACGTCGATGTCGTTGTTGGAGAGCGAGGCGAACGTAACCGGGACCGACAGGATCTTGACGTCGGGCTTGTAGCCAAGGCCCTTGAGCACCTCGTTGGTCGCTGCGGTCGTCGAGGTGATGTCGGTCCAGCCGACGTCCGAAAGACGCACCGTCTTGCAGCTGTCCGCGTCCTGCGCCTGAGCGGGAAGCGCCATCAGGATCGCGCCGAGCGAAAGGCCCGCGAGGCTCCGAGAAAAGTTCATCTGCATCTCCTTGTTGAAACGCCGCCAAGCCTCAACGGCAAGGCAGCGCGATAAGTGCATTCGTCTGATTATTGCGCCAAGGCGGACGCCGACGCAACATTTTGCGGCAGATTTATCGCTCTGCCTAAAACGCGATCTCCGAGGTGTTTTTTACCTCTTCCATCACGGCATATGTGTGAGTTTCGCGCACGCCGGGCAGCGCCAGAAGCTTCTCGGAGAGAAATGCGCGATAGGCCGCCATGTTTTCGACCCGGGCTTTGACGAGATAGTCGAAGCCGCCAGCAACCATATGGCACTCCATGACATCGGCAAGGTCGCAGACCGCCGACTTGAACTCGGAGAAGACTGCGTCCGAGGTGCGTTCCAACTTCACCTCGACGAAAACGATCATGCCGCGGCCGAGCTTCTCCGGCGAGAGCCTGGCCACGTAGCCGAGGATGAATCCGCCGCGGGTCAGGCGCTTGACCCGCTCGGCGGTCGCGGTGGGCGACAGGCCCACGCGATCGGCGAGTTCGAGGTTGCTCAGCCGGCCGTTGGCCTGAAGCGCATGGAGGATCCTGCGGTTCTTCTGATCGATCTCCATCAAGACTCCCTGTCAGGCCGCGCTTGACGCAACATATCCTCCGAAACCGCCCATGTCTTTGGTGAGAAGCGCAGCGTCGCCTTTGCTATGGCTGGGACATCGACCCGCACTGGAGCTTCGCGATGACTGCCATGCCGCAAGCCTTTTCCGCCCCCTTCGCACCGGACGACACGGCTGCCGTCGCCGCGCTGCTGGAAGCCTCCAGAGGCTGGACGCACGAGGAGGCGGCGGTCGACAGGCGGGCGCGCAAGCTGGTCGAGGGCATCCGCAAGGCCGCGGGCGGCATCGGCGGCGTCGAGGACTTCCTGCGCGAGTTCGGCCTGTCGAGCCGCGAGGGGCTGGCGCTGATGATCCTCGCCGAGGCGCTGCTCCGCGTGCCGGACGCCAAGACGCAGGACCGGCTGATCGAGGACAAGATCGGGACCGGCGACTGGGCCCATCACGAGGGCGGCGAGGACCGCATGCTGACGGCGGCTTCCGCCTGGGCGCTCGGCATCTCGGCCCGCATCATCCGTCCCGGCGAGACCCCGCAGGGCGTCATGGCCGGCATGGTCAAGCGGCTCGGGGCGCCGGCCGTGCGCACCGCGACGCGCCAGGCGATGCGCTTCCTCGGACGCCATTTCGTGCTTGGCGAGACGATCGAGGACGCGCTGGAGCGGGCGCGCGGCTTCGAGAAGAAGGGGTACCGCCACTCCTACGACATGCTGGGCGAGGGTGCCCGGACCGGCGAGGACGCCGAACGCTACTTCAAGTCATATGCCGACGCGATCGAGGCGATCGGGCGCAAGGCGGGCAACAAGAAGCTGCCGGACCGGCCGGGCATCTCGGTCAAGCTGTCGGCCCTTCATCCGCGCTACCAGCCGATCCAGCGCGAACGGGTAATGAAGGAGATCGTCCCGAAGGTCGTCGCCCTCGCGCGGCAGGCCCAGAGCTTCGACCTCAATTTGACCATCGACGCCGAGGAAGCCGAGCGGCTGGAACTCTCGCTCGACGTCATCGACGCCGTCGCGAGGGAACTCGACTTCAGAGGCTGGGAGGGCTTCGGCCTCGCCATCCAGGCCTATCAGAAGCGCACGCTCGCGGTGATCGAGCATATCGACCAGCTGGCGAGTGCCCGCGGCATCAAGATGATGGTCCGCCTAGTCAAGGGCGCCTATTGGGATACGGAGGTCAAGCATGCGCAGGAAAAGGGGCTGGAGGGCTATCCGGTCTATACGCGCAAGCCGGCGACCGATCTCTCCTATCTCGTCGCCGCCAAGGCCCTGCTCGACAAGCGCGCGCGGCTTTACCCGCAATTTGCCACCCACAACGCCCTGACCGTCGCGACCATCCTGGAAATGGCCGGCGAGGACGTCTCGGGCTTCGAGTTCCAGCGGCTCCACGGCATGGGCGAGGCGCTCTACGAGACCATGCGCAAGACCGCCGGCACGCAGGTCGCCTGCCGCATCTATGCGCCTGTCGGCGGCTATCGCGACCTCCTCGCCTATCTGGTGCGCCGGCTCCTGGAAAACGGCGCCAACTCCTCCTTCGTCGCCATGGTGGGCGACGAGGATGTGCCGATCGACGCGCTTCTGGTGCGCCCACGCGACAAGCTCGAGGAGGGGCCCGCCCGCCACGCCAAGATCGGCCTGCCGAAGGGCCTCTTCGGCGAACGGATCAACTCGAAGGGCATCGAGATCGGCGATCGCCGGGCTGTGGCGCGGTTCGTCGAAAGCCGCGACAGGACGAAGCTTGCGGGTGCGGAAGCCAAGTGCGGCTTCTCCGCCGGGTCGAGCGAGGCGGTGGAGATCCGCTCGCCGATCGACGGAAGCGTCGTCGGCAAGAGCCACCATCTGTCCGCCGAGGCGGCAACGGCGCTCGTCGCGGAGGCCGCGCGCCATGTCCGGGCGGCGGAAGCCGTCAAGCCGGCCGAGCGCGCGAAGCTTCTGCGCAAGGCGGCCGACATGATGGAGGCCGAGAGCGGCCCCCTGATGAAGCTCCTCGCGGCCGAAGCCGGCAAGACGATCGACGACGGAATCGCCGAGATCCGCGAGGCGGTCGACTTCCTGCGCTTTTATGCGAGCGAGGCCGAGCGGCTGTTTTCGGCGCCGACGATCCTGCCGGGTCCGACCGGCGAGGAGAACCGGCTCGTCTACCGCTCGCGCGGCGTCGCGGTCTGCATCTCGCCGTGGAACTTCCCGCTGGCGATCTTCACCGGCCAAGTCGCGGCCGCGCTCGCCGGCGGCAATGTCGTCATCGCCAAGCCGGCCGAGCAGACGCCGCTCGTTGCCGCCCATGCGGTTCGCCTGCTGCACGAGGCGGGCTTCTCCAAGGAGCATCTCTATCTCGCGCCCGGCGACGGCTCGGCCGGCGCGGCGCTGACCTCGCATCCGGCGACCGCGGTCGTCGCCTTTACCGGATCGACCGAGACGGCGCATCTCATCAACCGCGCGCTCGCCGCCCGCAACGCGCCGATCGCGCCGCTGATCGCCGAGACCGGCGGTATCAACGGGCTGATCGTCGATGCGACGGCGCTGCCCGAGCAGGTGGCGGACGATGTCGTGATGTCGGCCTTCCGCTCGGCCGGCCAGCGCTGCTCGGCGCTGCGGCTCCTGTTCGTCCAGGAGGACGTCGCCGACAAGATGGTTGAGATGATCGCCGGCGCAGCGGCGGAGCTGACGATCGGCGATCCGCATCATCTGTCCACCGATATCGGACCGGTGATCGACGCCGAGCAGCTGAAGATGCTGACCGACCATGCGGCGAGGATGGAGCGCGAGCAGAAGGTGGTCTTCAAGGGCCGGTTGCCGCGAGACCTGCCGGCGGCGGGCCACTGGTTCGCGCCCCGGATTGTCGAACTCGACAGGGCGGAATCCCTCGACCGCGAGGTCTTCGGGCCGATCCTGCACGTGGTGCGCTGGAAGGCGGGCGAACTCGACAAGGTCTGCGCGGCGATCGAGAAGACCGGCTACGGGCTGACGCTCGGCATTCACAGCCGCATCAACGACACGGCGCTCACCGTCGCGGACCGGCTGACGGTCGGGAACGTCTATGTCAACCGCAACATCATCGGCGCGATCGTCGGCTCCCAGCCCTTCGGCGGCTCCGGCCTGTCGGGCACCGGGCCCAAGGCCGGCGGCCCGAACTACATAGTAAGGTTCGCTCGCGAACAGGTTATCTCGGTGAATACTGCGGCCGCCGGCGGCAATGCCAGTCTGATCGCGATGGAATCGTAGCAAACGGGTGACAGCCCATCGCCGTGACCTGTGCTAGACATATCTTGTCGTCAGCGGTTCGACGCTTCGGCCGGTGTCCTCCCACCCGGCCGCTGTGGCAGCCCGATATACGACGGCATCGTCTTGAAGGCGTTACTCCTCCCAACGCCGCGTAAAGACGACTTCCGAATGAAGAGCCCGGTGCAGCGCACCGGGCTTCTTTCGTCGAGGCGGCTTATCTTCCTGCGCACGAACATATGACATTGGGGAAACTTCGAACGTGGCGTCCGGCCGCTCGCTCGTCGGATGCAGGCCCTGCTTCCCGGCAGGTCACGGTGGCGGCGACATCCAGGGGCGGGACGCTTTCTGGCAATCGCCGGCGGCCTCGCCTATGGTCCCGCCCACGATCAAGAACTGCCGGGGAGGCCATGACCGAGGTTTTATCCGACATCGCCATTGCGCGCGCCGCCACCAAGCGACCGATCCGAGAGATCGCCGAGAAGCTGGGCATCTCCGAGGCCGACATCGTCCCCTATGGCCACGACAAGGCGAAGATCTCGGCCGGCTTCATCAAATCGCTGGAGGGGCGCCCCACGGGCCGCCTGATCCTCGTCACGGCGGTCAACCCGACCCCGGCCGGGGAGGGCAAGACGACCACCACGGTCGGGCTTGGCGACGGGCTGAACCGCATCGGCAAGAAGGCGATGATCTGCATCCGCGAGGCGTCGCTCGGTCCGAATTTCGGTATGAAAGGCGGGGCCGCCGGCGGCGGCTATGCGCAGGTCGTGCCGATGGAGGAAATGAACCTCCATTTCACCGGCGACTTCCACGCGATCACCACGGCGCACAATCTCCTCGCCGCGATGATCGACAACCACATCCACTGGGGCAACGAGCTCGGCATCGATTCCCGGCGCGTCACCTTCCGCCGCGTTCTGGACATGAACGACCGGGCGCTGCGCGGCGTCGTCGTCTCGCTGGGTGGCCCGGCCAACGGCTTTCCGCGCCAGTCCGGCTTCGACATCACGGTCGCGTCCGAGGTCATGGCGATCCTCTGCCTCGCTGGCGACCTTAAGGACCTCGAACGCCGGCTCGGCGACATCATCGTCGGCTATCGCCGCGACAAGAGCCCGGTGACGGCCCGCGACCTCAAGGCCGACGGCGCCATGGCCGTCCTCCTCAAGGACGCGATGCAGCCGAACCTCGTGCAGACGCTGGAGAACAATCCCGCCTTCGTCCATGGCGGACCCTTCGCCAACATCGCCCATGGCTGCAATTCGGTCGTCGCCACCAAGACCGCCCTGCGCCTTGCCGACTATGTCGTCACCGAGGCCGGCTTCGGCGCCGATCTCGGGGCGGAGAAGTTCTTCGACATCAAGTGCCGCAAGGCCGGGCTGAAGCCCGACGCGGCGGTGATCGTCGCGACGGTGCGGGCGATGAAGATGAATGGCGGCGTCGCCAAGGCCGACCTCGGGACGGAGGACGTCGCGGCGGTCCGGCGCGGCTGCGCCAATCTCGGCCGGCATATCGAGAACGTCAAAGGCTTCGGCGTTCCGGTGGTGGTCGCGATCAACCATTTCGTCTCCGACACCGAGGCGGAGATCGAGGCGCTCAAGGCCTATGCGGCCGAACTCGGCACGGAGGCGATCCTCTGCCGGCACTGGGCGAAGGGCTCGGCAGGCATCGAAGACCTCGCCCGCAGAGTGGCGGACCTCGCCGATTCCGGCGTGGCCGACTTCCAGCCGATCTATGGCGACGATCTGACCCTGCTCGACAAGATCGAGACGGTCGTGAAACGCATCTATCGCGGGGCGGAGGTGACGGCGCCGCAGGCCGTCCGCGACCAGCTCGCCGCCTGGGAAGAGGCCGGCTACGGCAAGCTGCCGGTCTGCATGGCGAAGACGCAGTATTCCTTCTCCACCGATCCGACGCTTCGCGGCGCGCCGGAGGGCTTTTCCGTGCATGTGCGCGAAGTGCGCCTGTCGGCGGGGGCCGGCTTCGTCGTCGCGATCTGCGGAGAGATCATGACCATGCCCGGCCTGCCGTCGAAGCCGGCGGCGGAATCGATCCGGCTGAATGCGGACGGCGAAATCGAGGGGCTGTTCTGAGAAGAACCCGAAGGGCCAGCCCGGCCCGATGGAAGGCGGTCCCGGTCCGTGGGGCCGCCCGGAGCTGCCGGAAGGCCTTCTGTCAGGCGGCGGCTGCGCCCGATGCCTTGCCGGGTTCGCGGTTCATCTGCTCTGACAGCGCCTTGAGCGCGTCGAGCCCGTTCTCTTCGATCGGCCCGGATGCCAAACGGCCGGCATAGGCGGCGACGTCTTCCATGCGCTTCAGCGTGCGCCAGTAGATGTCTTCCATCAGGATATGGGCGAATTCGCCGTTCCGCCCGATCGAGTAGAGTCCATCGACGCCCGTCGATCGGGAGAAGGCGACCCGCTCCGCCTCGTATTCGAGGCGGTAGACCGGATAGGAGACTGGCGTGCGCACGATGCCGCCGGCGCCGAGACATTTGCCGCGCAGATGCGGATAGAGCTCGCAGATCCCGTCGAGGCAGAGAGAAGCGAGCTTGTCGTCCGGCATCGTCCAGTGTTCGTCGCCGATCTGGCAGCCGATGTCGAAGGTGATCAGCGTCTTGCCCTCGGGCGCGAGCCAGGGCATCGAGATCGGCGTCTCGGTCAGCCGGAAGAAGGGCAGGTCGCGGCGCGGCACCCACAGCATGGTGTCCGGCAGATGATGGCGGCCCTCGAAATGCAGGTTCGCAAAGACCATCGGCCGGTAGCGGAAGCCGGCGAGGGGAGCGAGCGCGTCGGTGCCTTCGACGAGCTTGGGCAGGACATGGACCGGCGCGGTCGAGATCACCGCCGAGGCTTCGAGCGTTTCGCCCTTCACCCTGATGCCGCGGACTTGGCCCTCCTCCACCAGGATCTTCTCGACCGGCGATTCCAGCCGGATCAGGTGCTTTACCTTCTCGACCGTCGGCTCGAGCAGCTTGGCGATGCCGCCTTCGGGATAGACGTGGAAGATGCCGGCGTTTTCCGGCGCCTCGTGCGAATAGCCGATGCAGACCGCGCGGCCGGTGACGCGGGCCGCCGCCTTGAGGTACAGCGACTTCATCGCGCCATGCATCATCTTGTTGCCGATGGCCGGCGAGAGCTGATCGGCCGGCGCGCCCGACCAGGCTTCGGCAAGCGGCATGGCTACATCCTCGGCGAGCGCATCGCCATAGGCCTGGCGGAACCAGTCCTCGGCGGTCCGCACGTCGCGGCTGCGCAGGCGGGAGGCCATGGCGCTTCTCAGGAAATGCGGCGAGCGCATCAGTCCCAGCGGGTAGCCATAGGTCCGGCCTCCGAGATGGACGGCCTCGCCATAATGCTTCACCGTCCGGCAAATGCCGCTCGCGCCGAGCGTGGCGGCGAGCCGGTTGTTCACGAAATGTGCGCCGACGTCGTAGGTGAAGCCCTGCGGGTCCTTGAAGGAGGAGGCCATGCCGCCGACCGCCTTCCCGGCCTCGAACACGATCACCGGCAGTCCCCGCCGATGAAGCTCGGCCGCCGCGGTCAGCCCCGCGATGCCGGCACCCAGTATGGCGATCGGCTGCATCTGTCGTCTCTCCGTGGCCCGCTCGTTGGAACCTGCCGACGGACGCCATCTCGTATGCGTGAGCGTCTGGCGCCTGCCTCGGGTCGGCAAGACCGTATGGCGGCCTTGCTTAAGGACCGCTTGAAGAGATCACGGATTGTTGTTTTGCGCCCGTCCGAATGCCATTCTTGGTGAATGGACCATGAAGCCGGCCACTGCAGCTTGTTCCGCTGGCGACTTCGCCGGGCACCGGGCCGAACGCGTCCGACGCCCGGTGGCCGGCCGTCTTGCGGACCGGCCGTTGCGCAGGGCGTTGGTCAGGACCGGTTGACGGCTTCCTCCGACCTCGGGAGAAACTGATAGAGCCATGTCTCGGTCAGCGGGGTATCGCCCTGCCTGAGAAAGGCGCGCAGGTCGACTGGATCATGCCCGTCCGGCGCGATGTCGAACGTCATCCGCCAGGCGGTGCCGACCTTCACCGAATAGCAGTCGACCTTCGACAGCGTCCCGCGCGAGGCGGTGACCACCGCTTCGACCCCCTTGGCCTCGCGCGGCAGACCGGCGACGAGGCCGCCGTCGAAATCGACCGCGATCTTGAAGACGCCTTCCGGCCGCGGCTGGCCGGGCACGCCGCCCTGGCCGATCCGCGTCGCCGTGACCGTGCCGGCGGCTGGCGGGTTCGGCTGGTCCTTCGACCAGGTCAGGCGATAGGACAGGGCGATCTCCTGGCCCTTCTCGACCGGCCGGTTCGAGACCCAGTAGGCGACGATATTGTCGTGGATCTCGTCGTCGGTGGGGATCTCTACGAGCTGGATCTCGCCGCGGCCCCATCCTTCTTTCGGCTCCACCCAGACGCTGGGGCGCTTGTCGTAGAAGACCCCATCGTCCTGATAGTCGGAGAAGGCGCGGTCGCGCTGCATGAGGCCGAAGCCCTTCGGGTCCGAATCCGAGAAGCTCGACGTCATCACCGAAGCGGGATTGTTCAGCGGGCGCCAGATCCGTTCGCCGGCGCCGGTCCACATCGCCAGGCCGTCGCTGTCGTGCACCTCCGGCCGCCAGTCGACGCGCCGTGGCCGGTCGGTCTCGGAATACCAGTACATCGAGGTGAGCGGGGCGAGGCCCACCCGGGCGATCTTGTCGCGAGCGTAGAAGCGCGCATCGACGTCCATCACCACCGGCCCGTCCTTGACGATATCCATGCGGAAGGCGCCGGTCATGCGCCGCGAATTCATCAGGCAGGTGATCGTCAGGTCGCGGCCGGGCGTTTGCGATGGTCCGATATAATAGTCGGTGAAGCGGGGAAATTCCTCCGGCGTCGGCATGGCGACGTCGATCGCCACCGCCCGCGCCGACAGGCCGTACTGGTCGAGCTCGCCGGATGAGCGGAAATAGGCCGCGCCAAGGAAGGCCAGCCAGTCGCTCTTCTCGTCCCGCGCCATCACCCGCATGCCGGCAAAGCCGATGTCGCGCGGCAGCTTGCGGGCCGGGCTGTCGGCCGGCATCTCGAAGAGATCCGGATCGTAGATCAGCTGGCGTGCCGTCTCGCCGTCGACGACATGGATGCCGACCGGGAACTGGAAGTAGCGGCCGAGATGGAAGAGCCGGACCGGCGCCTCGCCCCCGGCGAGCTTCAGCGTCGCGTCCTCGCGATATTTGATCTTCCAGTGCGCGGTGTAGTCGATCTCGTCGAGCACTTTCGGGTCGCGGGGCGTCTCCGGCAGATAGGCCTCCATGGCCATCCGCCGGGCCCGGTCGGCCAGCATCTCGAAGGAGAAGGGCTTGGGCTCGCGGAAATGCAGAAGGTCCGGTTCGGCCATCGCCCGGCGCGTCGGCGGCAAGAGGCCGAGCGCGGCGGCGGCGGCGAGAAAGCGGCGGCGCGACAGGCCGCCTGCTGCGGATGGCGTTCCGCCGGTCCGGTGGTCGGTATCGTAGCTCATCGCGGCGTCCCTAACTCCGCTTGCAAGACGGGCCGGGCGCACCGACCCCTGCACGCTGCAATGCGGCAACGTCTGCGTCGAAAGTTTGGCGAAGTGACCGTTTCTGGCGAGAGCAATACGCAGGAAGGTTAACGGAGCATGGCGAGGACGGCCAACCGGTCGGTAGGCGGGCGTCGAAGCAGGCCGACGTCGTCGACCTACTCTGCTTTCCCCATCAGCCGCAGCGCGAAGGCGTAGACATAGGCGATCTCCTCGAGCTTGGAGAACCGGCCGGAGGCGCCGGCATGGCCGGACTCCATGTTGGTCCTCAAGAGCACCGGATTGTCGTCGGTCTTCATCTCGCGCAGGCGCGCCACCCATTTCGCCGGCTCCCAATAGGTGACGCGCGGGTCGGTGAGGCCGGCGAGCACCAGGATCGGCGGATAGGCCTGGGCCTTGACGTTGTCGTAGGGCGAATAGGAGGAGATCACCTCGTAGTCCTCGCCGGACATGACCGGATTGCCCCATTCGGGCCATTCCGGCGGTGTCAGCGGCAGCGTATCGTCGAGCATCGTGTTGAGCACGTCGACGAAGGGGACGACCGCAACGATGCCGCCGAACTTTTCCGGCGCCATGTTGGCGACGGCGCCCATCAGCATGCCGCCGGCCGAGCCTCCCTCGGCGACGATCTTCTCGTATGACGTGAACTTCTCGGCGACGAGATGGTCCGCGCAGGCGATGAAGTCGGTAAAGGTGTTCGCCTTGTTGCGCCGGCGCCCGGCGTCGTACCAGGCGAAGCCCTTGTCCTTGCCGCCGCGGATATGCGCGATCGCATAGACGAAGCCGCGATCCACCAGCGAGAGCGAGTTGGTGTTGAAGGAGGCGGGGATGGTGATCCCGTAGGAGCCGTAGCCGTAGAGAAGGCACGGCGCCGAGCCGTCGAGCGGCGTATCCTTGTGATAGAGCAGCGAGATCGGAACCAGTTCGCCGTCCTTGGCGGGGGCGAAGATCCGGCGCGTCACATAGTCCTTCGGGTCGTGGCCGGACGGCACTTCCTGCGTCTTCAGGAGCGTGCGCTCCCGCGTTTCGACATCGTAGTCGAAGGTCTGCGACGGTGTCGTCAGCGAGGAATAGGTGAAGCGGATGACGTCGGTGTCGAATTCATAGGTGCCCGCAAGGCCGAGCGAATAGGCCTCCTCGTCGAAGGCGATGGCATGTTCCTCGCCGTCCGAGAGACGCTTGACGACGATCCGCGGCAGGCCGTCGCGCCGCTCCAGCCAGATCAGGTGCCGCTTCAGCACCATGTGGTTGAGGATCAGCCGTCCCTCCTCATGCGGGACGTAGTCGACCCAGTCCGCGCGGCGCGCCGAATCGACGGCCGCGGTGACGACCTTGTAGTCCCGCGCTCCGTCGGCATTGGTGCGGATGTAGAGGGTGCCGTTCGCCTCGTCGACGTCGTATTCGACCCCGGTCTCGCGTTCGGCGAGGAGCCGCGGTTCGGCCGCCGGATTGGCCGAAGGGATCAGCCAGCACTCGGCGGTCTCGTGGTCGTGGATGTCGATGACGACGAATTCGCCGGACTGCGTTTCGCCGACCGACATGAAGAAGCCGGCATCGGTCTCCTCGTAGATCAGCGCGTCGTCGAGCGGATCGGTGCCGAGCTTGTGGAAGAAGACGCGGCTCGGCCGGTGGTTGAAGTCGAGCCGGGTGTAGAAAAAGCCGTTGGACCGCGCGGTCCAGACCGCAGAGCCGCTGGTATCCTCGATCCGGTAGGAGAGATCCTCGCCCGTCTCGGTGTCGCGGATCGAGACGGCGTAGAATTCCGAGCCCTTGTCGTCATGCGACCAGGCAAGCCAGCGATGGTCGGAGGAATGCGACACGCCGCCGAGCGAGAAATAGGCGCGATCGGCGGCCTCCTTCTGGCCGTCGAGGAGGAGGGTCTCGGCGCCGCCGCCGCGCGGGCGGCGGATGAAGCGCGGATATTCCGCGCCTGTCTCATAGGAAATTCCGTAGGCCCAATCGCCGTCCGGCGCCGGCACCGACGAATCGTCTTCCTTGATTCGCCCCCGCATCTCCGCGATCAGGCGCTCGCGCAGCGTTTCCGTCCCCGTCATCACGGCCTGTTGATAGGCATTCTCGGCCATCAGATGCGCGCGGATAGCCGGATCGAGGACGGCGGTATCCTTGAACACCTCCTGCCAATTGTCGGCCCGCAGCCAGGCATAATCGTCGGCGCGTTCGCGTCCGTGGCGCACGTCGCGAACCGGACGCCGCTCGGCGACCGGGGGTTTTGCAGGTGCGACGGGCTTCGCGGGCTGTGTCATCGAGCCAAACTTTCCGGGGTTTGTCGGGAACGATCGAGAGGCGGACGAAACCCGGCTCCAGCGACATTCTAGCGAGGATCGGCTTTGGCGCAAAATACCCCCGCATTCGGGTTCGCGGGAGGTTGCGTGAGCGCCTATCAAGTCTCGCCCTTACGAAAAGGTGAAGACGGGCGGTGAATTTCGCGAAACCGGGAGCCGCGCGTCGGCAGAACCTCAAGTGGGAATCCGCTGCCGGAGCCGCAAGCCACGCGCATTCCCGCCGACATTCGCCCCGGCGGCCACCTTGCCCGCGGGCGGCGGCCTTCCTATTAGAGGGCGGCCCCTGTCAGCCGGCACGGGTCGCGCGGGATCAATCGGGCAGGGAGTGCTGACGGCGAATGAGGGGCCTCGAACCGACGGCGGGATATCTGGCGCTCGCCCTGCCGTTCATCGCTGCGGCCCTGGCCCCGACCCTCACAAGGCTATTCGGCCGCCACGCCGCCTGGGTGCTGGCGCTTGCGCCGGCCGCCGCCTTCGGCATCGTCCTGTCCGCTCTCCCCGCCGTCGCCGAGGGCAAGGTGTTCCTCTTCGGTTTCGACTGGATTCCCTCCTTCGGGGTGCGGTTCTCGGTCCGGCTGGACGGCCTGTCCTCGACCTTCGCCCTGCTGATCACCGGCATCGGAACGCTGATCGTCCTTTATTCCGGCGGCTATCTCGCCGGGCATCGGGACCAGGGCCGATTCCTGTCCTTCATCCTGATGTTCATGGGCTCGATGCTCGGCCTCGTCCTCGCCGACGACCTGATCACCCTGTTCGTCTATTGGGAACTGACGTCGATCACCTCCTTCCTCCTGATCGGCTTCGATCACGAGAGGGAGGCGGCGCGGCGCGGCGCGGTCCAGGCGCTGGTGGTGACCGGGGGCGGCGGCCTCGTGCTCCTCGGCGGACTGATCGCGATCCGCGAGCTCACCGGCCTGACCTCGGCGAGCGACATGCTGGCGGCGAGCGATCTCGTCCGCAACAGCCCGTATTACGTCCCGATCCTCCTGATGGTGCTCGCCGGCGCATTCACCAAGTCGGCGCAGATGCCGTTCCACGTCTGGCTGCCCAATGCGATGGAGGCGCCGACGCCCGTGTCCGCCTATCTGCATTCGGCGACCATGGTGAAGGCGGGGATCTATCTCCTCCTGCGCTTCCAGCCGGCCCTCGGCGACACCGATCTGTGGACGACGATCCTGCCGTCCTTCGGCGCCGTCACGCTGGTCGTCGGCGCGCTGCTTTCGATCCGCGCGACGGACATCAAGATCACGCTCGCCTATACGACCGTCGCGTCGCTCGGCCTTCTGGTCATGCTCATCGGGGTCGGAACGCCGGAGGCGCTGGAGGGCGCGGTCCTCTATCTGATCGCCCATTCCTTCTTCAAGGGCGGCCTGTTCATGGTGGCGGGCTCGGTCGACCACGGCGCCGGCACGCGCGAACTCTCCGGCCTCGGCGGGCTGAAGCGGGCGATGCCGATCACCTTCGCCGCCGCGCTCCTCTGCGCGCTGTCGATGGGCGGCGTCACGCCTTTCGTCGGCTTCCTCTCCAAGGAGACGATGTATCACGCGCTGGAGGAGGGCGACGCCTATCATGTGGCGATCCTTGCCGCCGCGGTCGTCGGCAATGCCCTGATGTTCGCCGCAGCCTTCATCGTCGCGCTGAAGCCGTTCCTCGGCCGGCTGCCGGAGACCATCCACCATCCCCACGAGGGGGCGCTGACGATCTGGCTCGGACCGCTCGTCCTCGGCCTCGTCTCGCTGCTCGGCGGCCTCTTCTACGAGACCTACCACCACTTCCTGTCCTCCCCGATGGCTTCGTCCGCGATCGGCGAGGCGGTGGCGATCGAGATCGGCTTCGTGCCGCATCTCAACCTCGCCTTCGCGCTGTCCTGCCTGACGATCCTCGCCGGCATCGGGCTCTATCTCGTCTCCGAGCCTCTGCGCGGGGCGATCGCGGCGACCCTTCGCGGCATCGGCTGGGGTCCGGATAAGGGCTTCGACCAGGCGATGCGCGGGCTGGTCCGCTTCTCCTTCAAGCTGACGTCGACGCTGCAGTCCGGCCGGCTCGACTACTACATGACCGTCACTGTCGGCGCGATCGTCGCCGCGCTGCTCGTGCCGATGATCTGGCTCGGCGGATTGCCGGCCATGCCGAAAATGCCCGAGTTGCGCTTCTACGAATGGCTGGTGCTCGGCCTGATCCTGGTCGGCATCCTGGCGGTGGTCGTCGCCAAGAACCGGCTGACGGCGATCGTGTCGCTCGGCATCCAGGGCTTTGCCGTGGCGCTGATCTTCATGCTGCTCGGCGCGCCGGATCTCTCCTTCACGCAGTTCATGGTCGAGACGCTGTCGGTCGTGATCCTCGCCCTCGTCATGACCCGGCTGAAGCTGTCGCCAGCCGACCACAGGCCGTTCCGCGAGGTTCTGCCGGACGCCGCGCTCGCAGTGGCGGGCGGGGCTGGGTTCGGCCTCTTCCTCCTCTCGGTCGTCCAGCGGCCGTTCGACCCGTTCCTCTCCGACTTCTTCGAGCGCTACAGCTATGCGATCGCCCACGGCCACAACATCGTCAACGTCATCATCGTCGACTTCCGCGGGGTTGATACGATGGGCGAGATCGCCGTGGTGATGACGACCGGCCTCGCCATTCTCGCCCTGATCCGCATCCGGGTCGGCCGCAGGGGCGCCGCCCAGCCGGATCCGACGGAGACGACGCCATGAGGACCATCATCTTCCGCTTCACGGCGCCGTATCTGACAAGTCTGATGGTGCTGTTCTCTATCTTCGTGCTCCTGCGCGGCCACAACGAGCCGGGCGGGGGCTTCATCGGCGGGCTGATCGCGGCATCCGCCTTCGCAATCTACGGCATCGCCTGCGGCGTCGATCCGGTTCGCCGCGCGCTGTACTTCCATCCGATGGCGATCGCCGGCGCCGGCCTGATGCTGGCCGTGCTCGCCGGCTGCCTGTCGATCCCGTACGGCACGCAGTTCATGACCGGGCTTTGGTCGTTCCCGGAGATCCTGGGCGGCGACATCGCCCTGTCGACGCCGATGTTCTTCGATATCGGCGTCTATCTCGTCGTCGTCGGATCGATCTCCTCGATCGCGCTCGCGCTCGAAGAGCGGGACAGCGACTGATGGAGGCCGCGCTCAGTTTCGTCGTCGCCGCGCTATTCGCGGTGTCGCTCTACCTCCTCCTGTCGAAACACATCATCCGCATGCTGCTCGGCATCGTCCTGCTCAGCAATGCCGTCAACCTTCTCATCTTCACCGCCGGCCGGATCGGTCCGATCGCTCCGCCGCTCATCGAGGAGGGACAGGAGACGGTCACGCAGGCGGTCGCCAACCCCCTGCCGCAGGCGCTCATCCTGACCGCGATCGTCATCTCCTTCTCCTTCTTCGCCTTTCTTCTGGTGCTGGCATATCGCGCCTACCAGGACCTCGGCACGGACGACACCGACCAGATGCGTATCGCAGAACCCGAGGACCAGGGGCTGCCGCCCCTGGGGTACTGATCCCCGATGGCTGTCGAGAGTTCCCACGTTGCCGGGCTGAAGGCGGAAGCGATGGCCTCCGCCGGGCTCAACGCGAGCGACTATCTTGTCGTCCTGCCGGTCGCCGTCTGCTTCCTGTTCGGCGCGGGCCTCCTGATGCTGCGCAAGCGGACGGACTGGCAGCCCTACTTCGCCATTCCGGGCCTCGTCCTGCTCTTCGTGGTCGACGTGGCGTTGCTCCTGAAGGTCGCCGCCGAAGGCCCGCAGACGATGATGATGGGCGGCTGGAAGGCGCCCTTCGGCATCGCCTTCACCGTCGATCTGATGGGGGCGTTGTTCGCCACCGTCGCCGGCTTCGTAGCGCTCTGCTGCGGCATCTACGCGGCCGCCGCGATCAGCAAGGGCGAGCGCCGCTACGGCTTCTATCCCTTCCTGTTCCTGATGATCGGGGGTGTCTCCGGCGCGTTCCTGACCGGCGACGTCTTCAACCTCTACGTCTGGTTCGAGGTGCTGCTGATCGGCTCCTTCGGCCTCCTGATCCTCGGCTCGGAGCACGAACAGCTCGACGGCGCGACCAAGTACTGCTTCCTCAACCTCGTCGGCACCACGCTCTTCCTGATCGCCACCGGCTATCTCTATGGCATCTTCGGCACGCTCAACATGGCCGACATCGCCCAGAAGGCCGCGACGATGAAGAGCGACGGGGTGATCACCACGCTCGCGGTCCTCTACCTCGTCTCCTTTGCGATGAAGGCCGCGGCTTTCCCGCTGAACTACTGGCTGCCGGCCTCCTATCACACGCCGCGCTTTGTCGTGTCGGCGCTGTTCGCGGGTCTGCTGACCAAGGTCGGCATCTATGCGATGATCCGCATCCTGATGATGCTGTTTCCGCCCGAACGGGCGGCGATGGCGCCGCTGATCGCCTGGATCGCCGGCCTCACCATGCTGGTCGGCGGGTTCGGCGCTCTCGCCCAGACCGACCTTCGGCGGCTTCTCAACTACATCGTCATCGCCGGCATCGGCACGATCCTCGCCGGCATCGCGCTGCCGCCGGTCGCCGCCTCGATGCCGGCGCTCCTGACGGCCGCGACCGACGCGGCAGCGGGTGTCGCCGCTTCGGCGGACAAGGCCTCCCAGGTTCTGCAGACCGGGCTGTCCGGCGCGATCTACTACGCGCTCCATTCCATTGTTGTCATGACCGGCCTGTATCTCGCCGCCGGGGTCGCCGCCTATCTCAACGGCTCCTCCTCGCTCGCCGAGATGGGCGGGCTGTGGCGGCGCCATCCGATGCTGGCCGCTATCATGCTGGTCTTCCTATTCTCCGTCTCGGGCCTGCCGCCGTTCTCCGGCTTCTGGCCGAAGGTCGCGCTGGTCAGGGCTTCGATCGCGGCGGACATGCCGTGGCTCGCAGCGGCCGTCCTGTTCTCCGGCTTCCTCATCACGGTCGCCTCGGCGCGGCTCTTCGCGCTCGCCTTCTGGCGGCCGCTGCCGGCGGCGCAGGCCGCGGGCGACGAGGCGGAGGCGAAGCGCGTCGCCGGCGAGATGTTCCAGGCGGCCGGGCCCGATAAGCCGCTGTCGTTGATCCCGCTCCTGGCGCTCGTCGCCTTCGTCGTGGCCGCAGGCGTCTGGCCGGAATGGCTGGCGCGGCTGACGGACGGCGCCGCCGCGGGCGTGCTCGATCCCACCGCCTACTTCTCCTCGGTGTTCGGAGGCGGGTCGTGACGCTCTACCTGATCAACCTCGTCCTGGCGCTCGTCTGGGTCACGGTCACCGGCTCCTTCAGCCTCGTCAACCTCATCTTCGGTTTCGTCCTCGGCGGCTTCGCGCTCTACCTGATCCGCGAGCAGGTGGGCACGGTCGGCTATATCAGCCGGGGGTATCGGATCGCCGTCCTCGCGCTCTTCTTCTTTAAGGAGCTGATCCTGTCGGCCTGGCGCGTGCTCGTGCTCGTCCTGTCCCCGCGGCCCGACCTCAAGCCCGGCATCTTCGCATACCGGCTCAAGGTCGACCGCGATTTCGAGATCACGCTGCTTGCGAACATGATCACGCTCACGCCGGGAACGCTTTCCGTCGACGTCTCCGAGGACCGGTCGACGCTTTACGTCCACGCCATCGACTGTTCCGATCCGGAAGCGGCGCGCGCGGACATCGCCGGCGGCTTCGAGCGCAAGATCCTGGAGGCGTTCCGATGAGCCTGCACGAATTCGCGGTCTCCTTCCTCGACATCTCGCTCGCGATCTCGCTCGGCCTCCTGGCGCTCGCCTTCATCCTGACCACGATCCGCATCATCCTCGGGCCGACGCTGCCGGACCGGGTGCTCGGCCTGGACATGCTGACCTCCGTCGCCATCGGATTCATCGCCGTCATCGGTATCGACACCGGCTTCACCCTCTATGTGGATGTCGCCATCGCGCTCGGCCTCGTCGGCTTCCTGGCGACGGTCGCCTTCGCGCGCTTCATCCTCGCCCGCGGCAAGACCGAGGACGAGCCGGACGCCGAGACGCTGCCATTCGAGAATCCCAATCGTGGCGCGCAAGGGGAGGCGGGCCGGTCATGATCTCCGACATCGCCATCATCCTGGCCGGCCTCCTGATGATCGCGGGCTCGATCTTCGCTGCGGTCGCGGCTCTCGGCATCATCCGCCTGCCGGACCTCTACACCCGCATGCACGCTGCCTCGAAAGCCGGTTCCGTCGGCTCGGGCATGATGCTGATCGCGCTGGCTCTCACCTCCAATGCGACGGGTGAGACGCTGCGGGCCATCGCGGCGGTCTTCTTCTTCCTGCTGACGGCGCCGATCTCGGCGCATCTCCTGGCCAAGGCCGCCTATGCGGTCGGCTACCGGCTCTGGTCCGGGTCGGTGCTCGACGAGATGCCCCCGCTGCCGGTCGACGAGCGCAGCTCCGGGACGCCGTCGCCCGAGGAGGCCGGCTCGGCCGAGGGGCGGACGTGAGCCCGCGCGGCAGCGGAACGGTCCGCTCGCTTGCGGCGGCGCTGGCCCGCCTGTTTGCCGGCCTGTTCGGCGCCGGCGGCGTTGCCGGTGCTGCCATCGCGGCGCATGGCGGCGATATCCGGCTCGTGGCGATCGCCGCCGCAATGGCGCTGTTCCATGCGCCGGCGCTTCTCGCCCTGTCTCTGCGCGCTCCGGCTGTGCCCCGGACGAGCGGCGCCGCAATCGTGCTGATGATCGTCGGCGTCCTGTTGTTCTCCGGCGACCTCGCCGTTCTCGCCGTCACCGGCTCCGGTCTCTTTTCCGGTGCCGCGCCGACCGGCGGCTCGGCGATGATCCTCGCCTGGCTCGTCGTCGCGGGGGGCGGCCTTTTCGACGTCTTCGTCCAGCCGTCCCGCGAGGGAGGCCGGACGGGTCGACATGAGGATAGCCCGATCGCATGATCGGTCGAAGGAGGAAGCAGCCATGCAGGGATTCGATCGAGAGCTCTTCGCGGGCAGGAGGATCGTCGTCACCGGGGCGGGCCGAGGAATCGGCGCGGCGGTGGCCCGCGCATTCCTCGCCTGCGGAGGCCGGGTCGTCGCCCATGCCGGGCGATCGCTCGAACATGCCGAGAAGGATCTTCTCGCCGGGATGGCTGCGGCCGAGCGCGAGCGGCTGACCCTCCTCGTCGAGGACCTTTCCGATCCGGGCGGCGGCGAGCGGCTTGCCGAGGCGGTGCTGGCGGCCTCCGGCGGGCTGATCGACGTCCTCGTCAACAATGCCGGGACGATGGGCGGACGCGTCGCTGCCGAGGCGATCGATGCGGCGCAGTACGACGCCGTCCTCGACCTCAACATCCGCCAGGTCGTCGCTCTCACGAGCGGGCTCCTGCCGGCCCTGAAGACCGGGCGCGAGCCCGCGATCGTCAATACCTCCTCGATCTCCGCCCGCATCGGCGGCAGCCCCGGCTCCTCGCTCTATTCCGCCTCAAAGGCCTTCGTCTCGACCTGGACGCGGGCCCTGGCGCGGGAACTCGCGCCCGACGGCATCCGCGTCAACGCGGTCTCGCCCGGAACGATCATGACTGATTTCCACCGCCGCTACTCCACCAAGGAGAAGCTCGATGCGACAGCGGCTTCGATCCCGATGAAGCGGCTCGGTACTGCCGAGGATTGTGCGCCGGCCTATCTGTTCCTCGCCAGCGCCCTGTTGTCCGGATACATCACCGGGCAGGTAATCGAGGTGAATGGCGGCCAGTTCATGGCCTGACCTCTTTCGACGCAACCCTACGCAAGACAACGGCTTTTTCGGCTGTTAGGAAAATTTGCGAGCCGGTTTCACGGGGTGCCGGCCGCCGTGGGGGCGCCTTGAGAAAGCGGGTCATTTCGATAGCGGTGTTTGCCATCGCCACGGCGATCGGCCTGGCGCTTGCGGCGCAGGTCTGGATGTCGAGCGAGGATGCCGACCGGCTCCGCTTCGCGCAGGAGGCCGACGACGCTCTGGCGAGGGTGGAGGCGCGACTGCAGCTCCATCTGTCTCTGCTCTTCGCGACCCAGGCCTTCCTCGCCGTCGAAGAACGGGACGTGAGCCGCGTGCAGTTCGCCGACTTCGTCGACCATCTCGACCTTGCCGGCCGCTATGACGGCATCCAGGGCGTCGGCTTCGCCATGACCGTGCCGGCCGATGCCGAGGGGCCAGCGGTGGATGCCATCGCCAGGAACTACGGCCAGGGCTTTCCCATCCGGCCGCAGGCCACCGATCAGGCGATCCGCACGCCCATCGTGCTGATCGAGCCGCAGGACGCGCGCAATCGCGCGGCGGTCGGCTTCGACATGTTTTCCGCCGAGACACGGCGCACCGCGATGATCGCGGCGGCGCGAACCGGCGGGGCGCAGGCGACGGGCCCGGTCCGCCTCGTCCAGGAGATCGACGAGAACCGGCAGCAGGGCTTCCTGATTTATCTGCCCCTGTTCGCCAATCCCTTGCAGACTGTCGGGGAAGCGGCGGCGACGAGGGGCTTCGTCTATGCGCCGTTCCGCGTCGGCGACCTGTTCCAGGCGGCTTTCGGGCATAAGGCGCATCTGCCGGTGCATGTGGAGGTATTCGACGGCGCGGTGGCGACGCCGGAGGCGCGGATCTACGCTTCCCCCGAAGCGGCGGACCCGCAGTGGGGCGAACGGCTCGGCGCGACCCGCGAACTGACGGTCGCCGGACGCAAATGGCTCTTGAGGATGCACCCCACCCCGGAGTTTCGACGGATCGGCTCCGGCTATCCGGCTGCGCTCCTTGCCGCGGCTGTCGTGATGCTGGCGCTGGTCCTGGCGCTGCTGACGCTAGTCCAGTCGCGCCGCGCCGAGGCGGTGGCCGCCCTCAATGCCGAGGGGGTGCGCAATCTTGCGCAGAAGGACCTGATGCTGGGAGAGATGAACCACCGCATCAAGAACTCGATCGCGCGGGTGATCGCGATCGCCCGGCAGACGGCGCGGGGCGCGAGCGGGCTCGACGATTTCATGGAACGCTATGCTTCGCGCCTCAACGCCATGGCGGCGGCGCAGGAAGTGCTGACCCGCTCAAGATGGGGCAGGGCAAAGATGGACGAACTGCTGACCCGCGAACTGAGCCAGGTCCTGGGAGAGGGGCTGGAGAACTGCAACATCGCCGGCCCAGAGGTCGAACTCGGCGAGGCGGCGACACAGGCACTCGGCCTCACCTTCCACGAGCTTGCGACCAATGCGCTCAAATACGGGGCGCTCGCCTCTCAGAACGGATCGCTCTCGGTTACCTGGCGGCTGGTCGGCGAGACCGTGGCGATCGACTGGACCGAGACCGGCGGCGCGGCCCCCGTTGCGGAACCGCAGCGCCGCGGCTTCGGTACGCGCCTCATTAACATGAGCATCGGCAGCGAACTCGGCGGGACGATCGAACGCCATTTCGCCGAGAGCGGCCTGCGGATTGCGATCCGCTTTCCTGCCGAGGCGGCAGGCGCCGCGCCGGCCTGAGAAATAGGGTCCCAGCCGGCATTCCCCCGGCTCCCTCGGCCGATCCGCGAAATACAGGTCCGCTACTGCCCGACGATCTCGCGGGTCGCGTCAAACACGATGTCCTTGTTGCGCTCCGATTCGTAGCGCAGCTCCCAGTCGTCGCGGGCGAGGAAGACAGGCCGCCCGTCGCGGTCGCGCGCGACGTTCATCGTGTGGTCCTTGATGAAGGCTGCGAGCTTGGCCTCGCTCTCGCAGCGGATCCAGCGCGCGACATTGTACTGCACCGGCTCGAAGGTGACGTCCGCCTTGTATTCGCCGGAGATGCGCGAGGCGAGGACGTCGAGCTGCAGCGGGCCGACGACGCCGACGATCCAGTCCGAGCCGATGGTCGGCCGGAATACCTGCACCAGGCCCTCTTCCGCGAGGTCCTCGAGCGCCCGGCGCATCTGCTTGACCTTCATCGTGTCGTCGAGCCTCGCCCGGCGCAGGACTTCCGGCGCGAAGGCCGGCAGGCCTGTGAAGCGGAAGCTCTCGCCCTCCGTCAGCGTGTCGCCGACGCGCAGCGTGCCGTGGTTCGGGATTCCGATGACGTCGCCGGCGAAGGCCTCCTCGGTCAGCGCCCGTTCCTGGGCGAAGAAGTAGATCGGGTTGGAGACCGCGATCGCCTTGCCCGAGCGCACATGATCGAGCTTCATGCCGCGCTTGAAGTGGCCCGAGCAGAACCGCACGAAGGCGACGCGGTCGCGATGCTTGGGGTCCATGTTCGCCTGCACCTTGAAGACGAAGCCCGAGACCTTGTTGCCCGCAGGGTCGATCGGCCCATTGTCGGAAGGCTGCGGCCGCGGCGAGGGCGCATGAGCGGCGATGATGTCCATCAGCCGGTCGACGGCGAAGTTCTGCAGCGCGCTGCCGAAGACGACCGGTGTCAGATGGCCCTGCCGATAGGCATCCGCGTCGAAGGCGGAATAGCCGTCGCGGGCGAGCTCGGCCGTATCGCGGAAGGTCGCATAGACGTCGGCGGGCAGCGATGCCTCGAATTCGGGATCGTCCATCCCCCGATAGCGCTTGACCCCCGCTTGGCGGTTGGCACCGCTGGTGAAGAGGAAGTCGTCGTTCGACAGGTCGTAGCAGCCCTTGAACGTCCCGCCCTGGCCGACCGGCCACACCATCGGCGCGACCGACAATGCGAGCATCTCCTCGATCGCGTCGAGAAGCTCGAACGGGTCGCGGCCCTCGCGGTCGACCTTGTTGACGAAGGTGACGATCGGAATATCGCGCAGGCGACAGATCTCGAACAGCTTGCGGGTCTGGCTCTCGATGCCCTTGGCCGCGTCAATCACCATGATCGCCGAATCGACGGCCGTCAGCGTGCGGTAGGTGTCTTCGGAGAAGTCGCTGTGGCCGGGCGTGTCGAGGAGGTTGAAGGTGATGCCCTCCTTCTCGAAGGTCATCACCGAGGAGGTCACGGAGATGCCGCGGCTCCTCTCGATGTCCATCCAGTCGGATTTCGCCCGTCGGCCGTCGCCCTTGGAGCGGACGGCGCCGGCCATCTCGATGGCGCCGCCGGCGAGCAGCAGTTTCTCGGTCAGCGTCGTCTTGCCGGCGTCCGGATGCGAGATGATCGCGAAGGTGCGGCGGGTGGTGAAGCCGTTCGCCTGCGCGGGCGCACGCGGCGCCTGAGTCTCCGTCTCGCTCGAGGCCGCGGCCGTCGTCGCCTCTGTGGTCACGGTGGCGCTCAAGATTGCTTGCTCTCCGGGTTCTGTCACGCGCTCGTCCTCTCGTGTGGATCCGAGCGCCTGGTCACGCCGCATAGGCGCCGGAAACGTCGCGTCAGCCGCGTCCGCACGGCAAGCCCGGCGGAATGCGGCCCGCTCGGACGGCGGCTCGCGGGAATTTCCGTTTCAGATAGTGGGTTTTGTACCAAATTGCACGCCCCAATGCGCGGGGGGGCGACGCCGTCGCAGGCGGTCGGGAACGGCGGCGGGAGCCGGGGAGGGGCGGCGGCCCCGCCTTCGAGGCGGGTGCGGGGAGGACGAAACGACCACTTGATTCTCGAGGGCTCGAAGAATCTAACGGCCCGGCATGGCCGCGCGGCCGTGTCCTGCGGCGGCAGACACAGGGCGTCGGCGTCGGCGCCGGCCGGAAGCGACAATCGCGTCCCCGGGAGCGCTGCATTGCCGGCGCTGCGCCGGACTGCTGGCCGCTCGGCCGGGCCGGGCGCCTGAGCCCGAAGATTGCGGAGGATCGATGAAGTTTCGTTTGGGAAGAAACGCGGTCGTGGTCGGCGCGCTGAGCTGCGTCCTCGCCGTCATGATCACGCTCGTTTCCTACGCGCCGACGCTCTACCAGCTGTTCTGCGCGGCGACCGGCTACAACGGCACCGTCCAGCGCGCCAATGCGGCGACGGCGCCGAAAGAGGCTTCGAAGAAGACCGTGACCGTGCGCTTCGACGCCAATGTCGCGCCCGGACTCGACTGGGAGTTTCGCCCGGAAAAGCCGGAGATCGTCACCCATTACGGTGAACCGACCAAGACATACTATTACGCCAAGAACAATTCCGAGCATACGATCGTCGCGCATGCCCTGTTCAACGTGACCCCTTACCAGGCGGCGCCGTATTTCTTCAAGATCGAGTGCTTCTGCTTCACCGACGAGAAGCTGAAGCCGGGCGAGAGCGCCAAGATGCCGCTGGTCCTGTTCGTCGATGATCAGATGGCGAAGGATCCGACGACGGCGTCCCTGGAAAGCGTGACCCTGTCCTACACCTTCTTCGAGCAGGAGAACCCCACGCCGGAGCAGATCGCGGCTGCGCGCGATCTCGGCACCGGCTCGGCACAGAAGGATGCCGAGCTGAAGAAGGATCTCGGCAAGGCCGCCTATGCCAATGACGCGCCGCGCGGCTGACCCGCCCGCCCGCAAGTCCCGCAATCGCGCAAAGGTGTCCGCATGACCCTCGCTCAGACCTCCATCTCCGGTCGGTTCGTCCGCTTCGCGGCCGCGGCGGCGCTCGGGCTTGCTGCCGCCATTTCGCCGGTCGCGGCGTCCGCCCACAGCTATAAGCTCGGCAGCCTTCGGATCGGCCATGTCTGGGCGAAGCCTGCGGCGAAGGGAGAGGACGCGATCGTCTACGGCCCGATCTTCAACACGGCGCCGGAGCCCGCCGCACTGAAAGGGGCATCCTCGCCCGCCGCGACGGCCACCGAGTTACGCAGCGCCGTGGACGGGGCGAACAAGCGCCTCGACGCCATCGCCCTGCCGCCCGGCAGGCCTGTGGCGCTCGCCCCGTGGCGCGAGCACATCGTCCTCACCGGCCTGAAACAGCCGCTGCAGAACGGCGACGCGGTCGATCTCGATCTCGACTTCGGCAGCCTCGGAAAGATTTCGGTGCAGGTGGAGATCGAGGACCAGGCGAGCGACTGAGCACCGGCGCCTTCGCCGGTGCAACGCTGGCGGGCGCAGGAACCGGCAACCTCGAAGATTTTCATAAATTCTTCATCATCGCGAGCAGCTTCCGCCGTATGGCGGCGATTGTTCGGAACCCTTATGATCGTCGATCTGTTACAAGCGCACTGAAATCTCAGAAGGTTATGAGATATGCGCAGACTGCTCCTCGCCTCCGCTCTCGCCCTGACGGCTTCGCTCTCCTTCGGGGCGTCGGCCCAGGCGGCCGGCGTCACCGTCGTGATCGGCGACCATCACCCCGATCACGTCAGGGACCATCATCGGCGGCCGGTGACGCATCGCGAGCGCCGCCACATGGCCCGCGCGCACGACTGCTTCACGAAGAAGGTGGTGACGCGCCAGCACGGCCGTAAGGTGGTGAAGACCACGAAGGTCTGCCGCTAGGCGCATCGGCAGGGCATGGGGATAGAATGGCCCGGCCGGCTTATCCGGCCGGGCCTTTTGTTTTGGGCAATCGTCGCCGCTTTTGGCGATCCGCGGGCAAGTGTGGCGCTGGTCTCACGCGAAGGAGTCGAGGAACTCCTCGAGGAACGGTTTTGGCCGCTCCGGGTCCGCGATATCGGATTCGGCGAACATCTCTTCGGCTTCGGTCAGCTCGCGCATCGGCAGCGGCTCAAGACGCCGGCCTTCCTTGCCGCAGCCATCGAGAAGCCCGACGATCGAGCCGCCGTTTTCGGCAAGCCTTGCCTCGACCGTCTCGGCCGCCAGGCCGAGATGCTCACCGAGGAGCCCGTTGCGGATCCGCCTGATGCCCTTCTCGACGTCTTCTCGGCCCTCGGCCTCGATCATGACGTCGCATTCGGTGTCGAAGCCCATCGAGCGATTGTTCAGGTTGGCCGAGCCGATCTTCAGCACCGCATCGTCGGCGATCATGATCTTGGCGTGGACGTAGATCGGCGAGCCGGCCGCATTCACCGGATAGACGATGCGGAAACGGTCGTGTGCGTCGGCCTCGTGCACCAGCTTCATCATCCGGATCCGGGCCGAATCCATCGCCTCGGCCTCCAGCCAGCCATCCGCCGTATCCGGATTGACGACAACGATCTCCGGTCCGTGCGGCTCCTTCAGCCGCTCCGCAATCGCCCGGGCGATGTCGCGCGAGGCGAAATACTGGCTCTCGACATAGAGCGTCTTGCGCGCCGCCGCGATGATCGCCAGCGTAGCCTTCTGGATCTCGTCGGTCTGCTCGACGTCGCCGAAGGCGGGCAGCGTGCGGGATATGGCGACCGGAACGTCCTCGAAATCGATGGTGAGCCCGTCCGGCCAAATATCCGCCTCGCCCGCATAGGGGCCAAGGTCCTCGCCGGTCGCCAGCGCCCAGCGTTCGCGCGCGAGCCGCGCCAGGCCCTTCGCCGCCGGGCCGCTCATGCAGCTCGTCGCATCGTGCCAGGGGCCGAGCGGGGTGCCATGCGGCGTATGCCGGCCGGGGCGGCCCTCTTCATGGTCGCGCGTGTCCCAGCGCCCCATGGTCATGTCGATCCCACCGCAGAACGCCAGTGTCTCGTCGATGATCAGGAGCTTCATGTGATGGGCCGCCATCGCCGGATGTGCCCCGTCGAGCCGCATCTCGACGGGTCCCGCCACCTTCCAGCGTAGCATGTAGAAGGGGGTCTCGCCGCGCCCGAAGGAGCGCAGCATGCCGGTGTCCCACTTGAGAACTCGCAGTTCGAGTTCGCTCCGACGTTTTCCGAGCCAGGAAAGAAACTCGCCGACGCTGTTCGGGCCCTCGAGAGTCTGGTTCTCTGGTTCGAGTTCGATGCGCGCGTCGAAGTCCCAGCCGATCAGAAGGATCGAATGGCGCGCCTTCAACATGGCGTCCTTTGCGGCCCGGAAGAAGTCTGCGGCGTCGACGATGACGGCCAGACGATCCGCGGTTTCCCGGCGCCAGCAGGTCGAGCCGGTCTCGGCCAGCGTTCGGTCGGCTGCCAAAGGCGTGCCCCCTGATCCGTGTTTTTTTCCTCGCCCGGCAAGCTAGAGAGGTACGGCCGGGCGTGAAGGGACGATCCGGGACCGGGGCGCGAAAGCCGTGCTGCACGACCAGTCGTCAGCCGCAGGTCCGCCTCCCGCGGCCGGCTTCTGGTCTGCTGTCACTCTGCCGGGCTGGCGTCCCTTTCGGGGAGGGGGCGAAACTCGCCCGAGGATTCCGTCGACAGGCTGACGGCCACGATCACCAGCCAGGCTGCCAGGAAGCCCGGGATGATCTCGTAGACGCCCGGGCCGCCGAGGAAGCTGTCGCTCCAGCCGATCGCGATCCAGACGATGACCGTGACTGCCCCCGTCACGAGCCCAGCCACGGCGCCGGCGCCGGTCATCCGGTCCCAGGTGAGCGCCAGGATGATCAGCGGACCGAAGGCGGCGCCGAAACCCGCCCAGGCATTGGCGACGAGGCCAAGCACCTTGGAGTCCGGATCTCCGGCGATGATCGCGGCAGCGATCGCCACCAGAACGACGCAGACCCGGCCGACATTGACCATTTCCCGCTCGCCCGCCTCCTTGCGCAGGAAGAGCCGGTAGAAATCCTCGGTCAGCGACGAGGAGGCGACCAGCAGCTGGCTGGAGATCGTGCTCATGATCGCCGCGAGCAGTGCCGCGAGCAGAAAGCCGGTGATCAGCGGGTGGAACAGGAGATCGGCCAGGATGATGAAGATCGTCTCGGGATCCTCGACCGTAAGGCCGTTGCGCGTCGCATAGGCCCGGCCGAAGATGCCGACGCCGATCGCCCCGATGAGCGAGATCGCCATCCAGGTCATGCCGATGTTGCGGGCCCGCGGCACCTCGCGGACGCTACGCACCGCCATGAAGCGGACGATGATGTGCGGCTGGCCGAAATAGCCGAGGCCCCAGGTGACGGCTGAGAAGAAGCCGACGATCGTCAGGCCGTTGGTCAGCGATAGAAAATTCGGGTCGACGGAGCCGAGCGTCTCGGCTGCCTGATCGAAGCCGCCGCCCTCGCCGGCGAAGAGCACCACGATCGGCATCAGGACGAGGGCCACCATCATGATGCAGCCCTGGACGAAATCGGTGAGGCTCACGGCGAGAAATCCGCCGACGACGGTGTAGGTGAGGACGATGCCGAGGGTCAGCCAGATGCCGACGGAATAGTCGCTCATCGCGGACAGGTTGACGAGGTCGCCGAAGGCGCTGTCGAAGAGCTTGCCGCCCGCCACAAGGCCGGACGCGGTATAGACCGAGAAGAAGACGACGATGATCACCGCCGAGATCGTCCTGAGCGCGATCGCCTTGGTCGGAAAGCGCCTCGCAAGGAATTCCGGGATGGTCAGGCTGTTGTCGTAGCGCTGGGTCTGCTCGCGCAGCCGGGGCGCAACGATGATCCAGTTGGCGAGGGCGCCAACGAACAGGCCGATCCCGATCCAGGCCTCGACCAGGCCCGAGGCGTAGAGCGCGCCGGGAAGGCCGAGCAGCAGCCAGCCGCTCATGTCGGACGCTCCGGCCGACAAGGCAGCCACTGCCGGCGGCAGCTGCCGGCCGCCCAGCATGTACTCTTCCGAACTCGCGGTCGACTTCCGCCAGGCGTAGAAGCCGATGGCGAGCATCAGCACGAAGTAGAGCGTGAGGCTGATCCAGACTCCGACGCTCATCGTGACCTCCCGGATTGCGGTTCACCGCGAACGAGGCCTTTGGGGTCCCGTGCCTGCAACCAACTATGGCAATCCTGTGACAAGTCGAGCGCTGCCCATCCGAAGCACTATGTCGCAGAGACTTGCCGTGCTGCGGAATAGTCCTGGTGCAGCGCAGAAACTGTGCGGGCGCTACGGCCCGGCGCTCAGAATATCGACCGGTTGTCGCTGCGCGATCGCGCGAGCCAGGCCCACGGCGGCAGTCGGCGGTCGTTCCGATCTTGCAAACGTCGCAGCGTCCGGTCCGCGCCGCCGCCGAGCGGTCGATCAAGTCCCGCCTGCAGACCATCCACGTCCGGGTTCCGTCCGGATCGGATAGCCGAACAGGGCCCCCTAGGACTTGGCCTTCACATAGCGGCCCGGCGCATCCTCGATCGGCTTCAGCTTTCCGCCGCCGGGCTGCCGTGCCTCCACCTGTTCGCCCGAGAGTGGCGCGATCCACTCCTGCCAGTGCGGCCACCAGGAGCCCGCCGTCTCCTTGGCGGCCAGAAGCCAGTCCTCGAAGCTGGCGACTTCCTTCGGCGCGGGGCCGGTCCAGAACTGGTACTTCTTCTTGCCCGGTGGATTGACGACGCCGGCGATATGGCCGGAGCCGGTGAGGACGTAGGTCACGTTCGAGCCGAAGGCCCGGCAGCCGGTGAACACGCTGCGGGCTGGCGCGATGTGATCTTCCTTGGTTGCGAGGTTGTAGATCGGGATCGTCACCTTGGAGAGGTCGAGCTTGACGCCGCCGATCTCCATCCGGCCGCACGACAGCCGGTTTTCGAGATAGCAGTTGCGCAGGTAGAAGAGGTGGTTCGCCTTCGGCATCCGCGTGGAATCGGCGTTCCAGTAGAGAAGGTCGAAGGGCAGCGGCTCCTTGCCCTTCAGATAGTTGTTGACGAAATAGGGCCAGATCAGATCGCCGGACCGCAGAAGGTTGAAGGCCGTCGCCATCTGCGAGCCGTCGAGATAGCCTCTGGCCTCCATCGATTCCTCGAGCGACTTGAGTTGGGCCTCGTCCACGAAGACCTTCAGATCGCCGGCATGGGTGAAGTCGATCTGGGTGGTCAGGAAGGTCGTCGAACTGATGCGCTCGTCGCCGCGCTGCTTCAGATAGGCGAGCGAGGCGCCGAGCAGCGTACCGCCGACGCAGTAGCCGACGGCGTTGACCTCCCGCTCGCCCGTCGCCGTCTCGACCGTGTCGAGGCCGAAGACGATGCCCTCCTCGATATAGTCCTTCCAGTCCTTGGCGGCCTGCTTCTCCGTCGGGTTCACCCAGGAGACGACGAAGACGGTGTGGCCCTGCGCGACGAGCCAGCCGATCAGGGACTTCTCCGGATTGAGGTCGAGGATGTAGAACTTGTTGATCCAGGGCGGCACGATCATCAGCGGCCGCTTGAACACGGTCTCGGTCTGCGGCGCGTACTGGATGATCTGGCAGACGTCGTTCTCGGCGATCACCTTGCCGGGGCTGACGGCCATGTCGCGGCCGACCTCGTATTTGGAATAGTCGGCCTGCCGCAGTCGCAGGTTTCCGCCGCCGGCGGCCATGTCCTCGGCGAACATCTTCATTCCGCGCACGAGGTTCTCGCCATTGGAGGCGATCGTCTCCCGGTAGAGTTCGGGGTTGGTCAGCACGAAGTTGGACGGCGCGACGGCGTTCGACAGCTGCTTGACGTAGAAGGCCGCCTTGTGGCGCGTGTGCTCGTCGAGCCCCTCGGTGCGGGTGACGAGGTCGTCGGCCCATTGTGAGGTCAGGAGATAGGTCTGCTTGATGAAGTCGAAGAAGAGATTCGAGTTCCAGCCTTCGTCGGCAAAGCGCCTGTCGCCCTTGGCGGGCTCGATCGGGGAGGGGGGATTGTCTCCCGCCAGCCGTCGGATCGAGTTGTTCCAGACGGTCAGGTAGCCGGCGAAGAGGCTGGTCTGCGCCTCCATCGCACGGGCGGGGTCGGTCAGCCAGTATTCCGACACGCGCGACAGCGTCTGGACCAGTTCGGCCATCGGGATCGGGCTGGAATCGACCGGCTCGCCCTTCTCGCGCGGAGCGACCCAGGCCGCGGCGGCCTTGCCGATCTGCTCGAGCATCCTCGCCATGTTGAGGGTGAAGGCCTCCGGGTCCTTGACGACGAACTCCTCGCCCGGCTGCCCCGTCTTCGCTCCACCGGGAGCGCTCCGTCCTTCCTCGGCGGCCATGCTCGATCCTCCCATTTTCGACCGCTTGGCGGGCGCCGGTTTCGGCTTTACCACTCGATCCATGCAGTCTTCGTTGGCGACACGCCGCGAATCCGACCAGAAGCGGACGTAATCGCTTTTGTAAATGCCGCAGGTGTAGGATATGACACACGGCGCTCATTCAAAAAGGCCCTTCGGCATGTTCGCGCCCAAGCTGATCCGATCGCTCGCATTCGTCGCCGTCCTGCTGCCGGTCGGCGCCTGCCAGTCGATCTTTCCGGATTCGGAGGATCCGTCGCTGGCGCTGCTGCAGGCCGCGCCGACGCCACCCGGCGGCTCCGGCCAGCGGCTCGACGAGAACGGCTATCCCCTGCTCGGCGCGACGCCTCGGGCAGCGACGACGCAGCTGAGGGACGACGAGGTGAAGGCCGAGCAGGCGCGCCTGTCGGCCGCCGCAGCAAATCTCGGCCAGTCGACGGCCGGCATGAACTCGTCGAGTTATGATGCAGAGATCCGGCGCCTCCAGAACGTGCGCAAGGACCAGGCCGCCGAACTCGACAAGGCGCTCGCCGCCCGGCCGAAGCCCGCCGAGCCGGCGAAGAAGAAGGCGCCGGTGACGAGCCCCGAAGAGGTGCTCCGCCAGATCGAAGCCGGGCAGTAGCCTTCGCCCGGCCCGAACGGAAGACGAATACGGTTCGATCCCCCCATTTGTCCGGCATTCGCGCCGGCGGGACAGAAGAGACGATGGAAGAGTTCCACAAGGTTCGCAGACTGCCGCCCTACGTCTTCGAGGAGGTCAACCGCCTCAAGGCCAGTGCCCGGGCGGGGGGCGCCGACATCATCGATCTCGGCATGGGCAATCCGGATCTGCCGACGCCGAAATTCGTGGTCGACAAGATGTGCGAGGTCATCCGCGACCCGCGCACGCACCGCTATTCCGCCTCCAAGGGGATCGCCGGGCTTCGCCGTGCCCAGGCAGGTTACTACGCGCGCCGCTTCGGGGTGAAGCTCGATCCGAACACCCAAATCGTCGCGACGCTCGGCTCCAAGGAAGGCTTCGCCAATATGGCGCAGGCCATCACGGCGCCCGGCGACGTCGTGCTCTGCCCGAACCCGACCTATCCGATCCACGCCTTCGGCTTCCTGATGGCCGGCGGAACGATCCGCGCCATTCCCGCCAAGCCCGACGCCGACTTCATGGCGGCGATCGATCGAGCGGTGCGGCACTCGATTCCCAAGCCGATCGCCATCATCCTCAATTACCCGTCGAACCCTACCGCCTACGAGGCGGATCTCGACTTCTACCGCGAGATGGTCGCCTTCGCCCGGCGCCACGAGATCATCCTCCTGTCGGATCTCGCCTATGCCGAGATCTATTTCGACGGCGCGCCGCCGCCGTCGATCCTTCAGGTCGAGGGGGCGATGGACATCGCCGTCGAGTTCACCTCGATGTCGAAGACCTTCTCCATGCCCGGCTGGCGGATCGGTTTCGCCGTCGGCAACGAGCGGCTGCTGGCCGCGCTCGCCCGGGTGAAGTCCTATCTCGACTACGGCGCCTTCACGCCGATCCAGGTCGCGGCGACCGCAGCGCTGAACGCCGGCGACGAGGCGGTGGAGGAGGTGCGGGCGATCTATCGCCGCCGCCGCGACGTCCTCGTGGAAACCTTCGCGCGGGCCGGCTGGCACGTGCCGCCGCCGTCCTCGACCATGTTTGCCTGGGCGCCGATCCCGCCGCAGTACCGCCATCTCGGCTCGCTGGAATTCTCCAAGCTCCTGATCGGCGAGGCCGACGTCGCGGTGGCGCCCGGCATCGGCTTTGGCGAGCATGGCGACGACCATGTCCGCATCGCCCTCGTCGAGAACGAGCATCGAATCCGCCAGGCCGCCCGCAACATCCGCCGCTTCCTTGCCAGCGACGCCGAAGACGGGCAGAAGGTCGTCTCTCTAAGGGCGCGGTCGTAAGGGCCGCTCCCGGATTTCATGTCCGAGACGATGGAAGTGCCATGGACAGTCAATTGCGGCTCGGCGTTGCCGGGCTCGGAACCGTGGGGGCAAGCCTCGGCCGACTGATCGAGATGAAGGCCGACACGCTGGCGATGCGCGTCGGCCGGCCGATCGCGATCACCGCGGTCTGTGCGCGCGATCGTTCGCGCAGCCGCGGCTTCGATCTGTCCGGCGCTGAATGGTTCGACGATCCGGTGGAGCTTGCGCGCAGCGCCGAGATCGACGTCTTTGTCGAGCTGATCGGCGGAGCGGAGGGGTCGGCCCGCGAGGCCGTCGAGGCGGCGCTGAAGCGCGGCATTCCCGTCGTCACCGCCAACAAGGCGCTGCTTGCCCATCACGGCGTGGCGCTCGCCAAGATGGCGGCGAAGAAGGACACCGAGATCCTGTTCGAGGCCGCTGTCGCCGGCGGCATCCCGATCATCAAGACCATGCGCGAAGCGCTGTCGGGCAACGACGTTTCGCGCGTCTACGGCATTCTCAACGGCACCTGCAATTACATGCTGACGCGCATGGAGAAGGAGGGCATCGCCTTCGACGCCTGTCTCGCCGACGCCCAGCGCCTCGGCTATGCCGAAGCCGACCCGACCTTCGACATCGGCGGCTTCGACGCGGCACACAAGCTGGCGATCCTGACGGCGCTCGCCTTCGGCTGCGAGATCGACCTGTCCAGCATCTTCATCGAGGGCATTTCGGCCGTCTCCAACGAAGATATCGAAGCCGCGGCCGAACTTGGCTATCGGATCAAGCTTTTGGCGGTCGCGCTGAAGACCGACACAGGCATCGAGCAGCGCGTCCATCCCGCCATGATCCCGGCAAGCTCGGCGCTCGCTCAGGTCGACGGCGTCACCAATGCGGTCGCCGTCGACAGCGATCTCCTCGGCTCGATCCTCCTCGCCGGTCCCGGGGCCGGGGGAGAAGCCACCGCATCTGCGGTCCTGTCCGACATCATGGACGTTGCCGGCGGCGTGCTGCCGCCGACGCTCGGCCTGCCGCCGGCGCGGCTCGCTCCCTACAAGCGGGCGCGGATGCGCGCGCATGAAGGCGGCTACTACATTCGCCTGTCGGTCTACGACCGGGTCGGGGCATTCGCGTCGATCGCCCGGCGCATGGCCGAGAACCAGATCTCGCTGGAATCGATCGTCCAGCGAAAGCGCGGCAATGGCGACGATGCCGGCACGGCGCCGGTCATCCTCGTCACACACGAGACGACCGAGGCGGCCGTGCGCAAGGCGCTCGAACTCGTCTCCAAGGACGGCCATCTGAAGGACGAACCGCGGATGATCCGCATCGAGGCGCTGGATTGAGGCAGCCGGTCGCGGCCTCGTGCGGCGTTTGCCTTCGCTCGCTCGGCGGCGCGGAGGGCGTTGCGCGGGGCGCTGCACGAATTGCGTGGGAGTGAAAGCCGCTGCGCGGGAGTACCGGGCGGAGGCGCCGTGAAGCCGCCGACATGGCGGGTTCACGGACAGACGGCATATGAGGCGCAGGATCGCGGCTCGCCCTTCGGCGCGGCCGGGCGAGTGAGGGAACGGACATGAGCGAGAACGCGGCGGAAAGCGGATCGCTGGATCGGGTGCTGACTCTCGAACTGGCGCGGGTCACGGAGCAGGCGGCGATCGCGGCCGCAAGGCTGCGCGGACGCGGCGACGAGAAGGCTGCCGACCAGGCGGCGGTCGACGCCATGCGGTCGGCGCTCAACGGCCTGACGATCGACGGCGTCATCGTCATCGGCGAGGGCGAGCGCGACGAGGCGCCGATGCTCTATATCGGCGAGCGCGTCGGCAGGGGCCACGGTCCGCAGGTCGACATCGCGCTCGATCCTTTGGAAGGCACCACGGTCTGCGCCAAGAACCTGCCCAACTCGCTGGCGGTGGTCGCAATGGCGGAACGCGGCAGCCTCCTCAATGCGCCGGACGTCTACATGGAGAAGATCGCGGTGGGGCCGGGCTATCCGCCGGGGATCGTCGATCTCAACCGCTCGGCCGAGGAAAATCTCCAGGCGCTCGCCGAGGCGAAAGGCGTGCCGGTGGCGGCGATCACTGCCTGCATCCTCGACCGGCCGCGCCACGCCCAGCTGATCGAGCAGGTGCGGGCGGCCGGCGCGGCGATCCGTCTGATCGGGGACGGCGACGTTGCCGGCGTCATCCATACGACCGATCCGGAGGAGACCGGCATCGACATCTATATGGGCATCGGCGGCGCGCCCGAGGGCGTCCTCGCCGCGGCAGCGCTGCGCTGCACCGGCGGCCAGATGCAGGCGCGCCTGCAGCTCAACACACATGAGAAGCGCGCCCGGGCTGAGCGCATGGGCGTCGACGATCCCGGCCGGATCTATTCGGCCGAGGAGATGGCATCCGGCAACGTGATGTTCGCCGCGACCGGTGTCACCGACGGCAATCTCCTGGACGGCGTCCGCTTCTACAAGGACCGGATCACCACGCACACTCTGGTCATGCGGTCATACTCGCGGACCATCCGCGAGGTGCGGGCGCATCACCACGGACCGATTTAAAACGGTATTTCATCATCCAATTCGAAATTGTGACTACGGGTGGGTGAGGCTTTAGGTCCTTCGATCGCTAATGGCTGAGGCGGGGCACCGAGACGCTCGCGCTCTGCATCCTCCAACTCTTTGTCAGCATTTATCAATTTCAAAATATTCTCGTAAGCTTGTCTATACTGAGCCGTAAAAGCTGTTGCATTGACAGCAACGAGACCGATGCTCCCTATTATCGCCAAAGATTTTACGATATTGAACCTATTCATGTGGAGCTCGGTTCGTAAGCTCTCCAGCATTTTGAGAAGCTTTTCCTTCTTCTTATCAGGAAGATCAGACTCCACAATCGAAGTGCGAAGCGAAGATATCTCTCGTTCAATAAAATTTCTGGTGCGGCTGGCTAGTCGGACCGAATTTTCAAGAGAGACGTCATCTTCCGACTCGAGCATTATCTGAGAAGAAAGAGAAATTGCTTTTAGACGAAATGCGTTATATTCATCGATAAAATCCCGATCAGTGCTCAAACTAAGATCAAGGCTGGCATAACGGGCTGCTCCTTCGACAATCGCGATATATTCTGCCCTTGCCTCATCATCGTAGCTGCCATTCTGCGACTGTGAAATCAATTCGCCCAGACTTGCGCGACATTTGCGCTCTATGGCAGCAAATTTCTTTCTCTTATTTTCTGGCAAGTCTGCGTAGTCATTGTCAGTTAGCAGATAGTTGCTCATGCGTGATTCCTGATGGCGTGGTTCAGTGGGTGGCACGGCTTCGACTTGCAATACTCGCTCAGATGGATGGCCACACCCTTATTAAATCACTGGGCGGTCGTTGAAGATAGCTTGAGACGTCAGCAAGCAGAAACATGAGTGCGGGATGCAGGCTAATCTTGCAGGGTGGTCCCTAAGACGGCACAAGGCTCGACACTATGACGTCTTCTATACGCAGCTTTCTCGGAGTGGACCGCTCGATCTCCGGCCGGCGCTGGACGAGCGCTCTCGATCAGCGAATGGAGGCGGCCGCGCTCGCCATGGCGCAGAAGCTCGGCCTGCCGGACATCGTCGCGCGGGTACTCGCCGCGCGCGGCATCGGCGAGGCGGATGCCGGCTCCTTCCTGGAGCCGCGGCTGCGCGACCTGATGCCCGATCCCTCCAGCCTCACCGACATGGACGCGGCCGCCGCGCGGATCGCCGACGCGATCGATCGGCGCGAACAGGTCGCGATCTTCGGCGACTACGACGTCGACGGGGCCGCCTCGTCGGCGCTTCTGTGGCGCTATCTCAGCCATTTCGGCATCAAGGCCACCATCCGGATCCCCGACCGGATCACCGAAGGCTACGGCCCGAACCCGCCGGCCATGCGCGCGCTCGTCGAAGAGGGCGCGACGCTCATCGTGACGGTCGACTGCGGAACCGGCAGTTTCGAGGCGATCGCCGAAGCGCGGAGCGCGGGCGCCGACGTCGTCGTCCTCGACCATCACCAGACCGGGCCGGCGCTGCCGGAAGCCTCGGCCGTGGTCAATCCGAACCGGCAGGACGATCTCTCCGGCCTCGGCCATCTCTGTGCCGCCGGCGTCGTCTTCATGACGCTGGTCGCCACCTCGCGGGTCCTGCGCGCGCGCGGCCGCGCCTCTGCGGCAATGCCCGACATCCTCGGCCTCATCGACCTTGTCGCACTGGCGACCGTCTGCGACGTCGTCCCGCTGAAGGCGCTGAACCGTGCCTTTGTCGTGCAGGGGCTGAAGATCATGCGCGAGCAGCGCAATCACGGGCTCGCCGCTCTCGCCCGCGTCGCCCGACTCGCGGGCCCGGTCGAAAGCCACCATCTCGGCTTCCTGATCGGCCCGAGGATCAACGCCGGCGGCCGGATCGGCGACGCCTGGCTCGGCAGCCATCTCCTCTGTCTCGACGATGCGGAAGCGGCGCAGGAGCTCGCCGAAAGGTTGCACGGCCTGAACGAGGAGCGGCAGGCCATGGAGCAGGTGATGCTGGCCACGGCCGAGGCCGAGGTCGTCGCGGAAATCGGGGCAGGGCCGGGGCCGGCCGTCCTGGTGACGGGCTCGGACGACTGGCATCCCGGCATCGTGGGCCTGATCGCCGCACGGCTGAAGGAGCGCCACCGGCGGCCGGCCTTCGCGATCGCGTTCGACGGGAGCGATCGTGGCACAGGATCGGGCCGGTCGATCCCGGGGATCGATCTCGGCCGCCTTGTTCGCCAAGCCGTGTCGGAGGGAATCCTCGAGAAGGGCGGCGGCCATGCCATGGCAGCAGGTGTGACGATCCGTCGCACCCATTTGGGGGCATTCCGGCAGTTTCTGGAAACCGAATCCCGCGCAGGGATCGATGCGCTGCGTTCGGCCGAATCACTCCGGCTCGACGGGGCGGTCAGCGGCAGCGGCCTTACCCTGTCCCTTTATGAGACGCTGTCCAAGGCCGGTCCCTTCGGCGCCGGGCATGAGACCCCGCTACTGGCGCTCCCGCGCCAGCGCGTCGCGGACGCGGGGGTCGTCGGCAAGGGCCATGTCCGCGCCACCTTGAAAGGTGCCGAGGGCCGGACGGTCCGTGCCATCGCCTTCAAGGCTGCGGATGGAGAGATGGGGCAGAGGCTGTTGCGGGGACGTGACGACGTCTTGCACGTGGCCGGTACCGTGTCGCTCGACCGGTTTCGCGGTCAGGAATCGATCGGCTTTCGGATCGTCGATGTTGCCGAGGCCTTCGACTGACCCCGCAACATTGCGCGACCGGCCGCAGTCGATCGCGACCGGCTTCGGGGCAAAGGCTTACTTGGCGGTCTCGACCGGGCTCGGATTGAGCGTGATGAGCAGAGCGTCGATCGCCCGGCGCGTCTCGGCCGGCAATGCCTTGAGATTGCGCAGCACGCGCAGGTCCGCCTTCGACAGGGTCGGGTAGGATTCGAAGGAGGGCATCTCCTCGAAGAACCAGGTGATGTCCCGCCCGAGCGTGTCGGAGATCTCACGCAGGCGCCCGGCGGACACTCGGTTCATGCCCTTTTCGTACTTCTGAACCTGTTGGAACGTGATGCCGAGGGCGTCGGCGAGTTTCTCCTGGGACATACCGCTCTCCAGACGCGCGATGCGAATCCGGGCGGCGATCTGACGATCGATATCCGAGGCGGCTTTTGTACTCGACATGCAGGCAGCAACCTATCTTGACGACGCCGGCTCCGCACGTGTCAAAATGAACAGCACGGGGAGGATCGGTCGTCCCATCTTCCAGTGCTGACATGTGTAACTTGGCGACTGCATAATTCAAGGTGTGCAGCGCGCAATGGTCGTTGATTCGCCGGCCCGCACGCGGCAACAGTAAACGAAGAACTGCCGATCGCCTTTCCGGACCGCAACTTACCTCGCGGCGTCCATCCTGTGGAAAACGTCGGAGATTGTAACATCGCCTGCTCTTTCGAAGTCGTAAGCAGGCAGTGCTTTTCGCCTCGTGGCGGGCTTTCTGCCCTTGCGTCGCGGGGCCGGCCCCGGTTGCGGCGGGCTCGATAACGCATGCCATTACGGCGGATGCGCCACTTGTTCTTTCCCTGGGGCAAGGAACGCACAGAGCGCTTATCCTCACCGTCGTTGATGATGGTCCGGCAACGCCGCGACCGGTTACGACCTGATATCCCGAAAGTTGTTTCGCACCGCCCGCCTTTCGCACCGATCTGCAACCTCCGGTGCGGTAATGCGCCGGGGCTGCTCGGTTCCGCCGGCACGGGCTATCGCCTCGGGCGCGGGTGCTCCGACCGTTCGCCGAACCTCGCATCACCACCCGCGGACCGGCGCCCGACGGGTGATGAAGGACGAAGAAAGCGTTTTGGCAGCGAGGGCGGCTCAGAGCGAGGACAAGAGGTCCGTGGTCGGCCAGCCGTCGGCCGGAAGTCCGAGCCGCTTCTGCTCGGCTCGCACTGCCTGGCGGGTGTTCTCGCCGATGATCCCGTCCACCCCGCCGACGTCATGGCCGAGTTCGGTCAGGCGCTGCTGCAGCTGCTTGGTCTGGTCGACCGAGAGGCCCGGCGCCGGATTGCCCATGTCCACCGGTGGTGCGCCGTCGAGACGAGTGGCGAAGTAGGCGGCGGTCAGCGAATAGACCAGCGACTTGTTCCAGGCGAGGTAGATCTCGAAGTTCGGATAGGAGAGGAAGGCCGGGCCACCGCGGCCCATGGGCAGCAGAAGCGCCGCCGGCAGTTGGTCGCTCTCGATCGGCGAGCCGTCGGCCTTGGTCACGCCGAGCGCGGCGTAGTTCGCCCGCGGTTCCTTGTTGACCAGCGCCGCGCGCTCCCACGGGAAGTTCTCCGGCACGTTCACCTCCTGGAGCCAGGGCTCGCCCCGGCGCCAGCCGAGCGACTGGATGTATTTGCCGGTGGTGAAGAGGACGTCGGGCGTGTCCTTGCGAAGGTCGATGGTGCCGTTGCCGTCGCCATCGGTTCCGAAGGCGACGTATTCCTCGGGCAGGAGCTGGGTTTGGCCGATCTCGCCCGCCCAGGCGCCCTCCATTTCCGCTGGCTTCAGATAGCCCCGTTCGACGATCTCGATGGCCGCCAGGAGATGCGGGCGGAAGAGCTCCGGCCGGCGGCAGTCATGCGCCAGCGTCGCCAGCGCGGCCAGGGTGTCGAAGCTGCCGAGAACGGCGCCGTAGTCGGTCTCAAGGCCCCAGAAGCTTGCGATGACCGGTCCCGGTACGCCGGTTTCGGCTTTCACCTTGTCGAAGACGGCGGCGTATTTCTCGAGATTGGCCTTGCCCTGCTTCAGCCGGTAGCCGTTGACCATGCGGCTGGCGAACTGCCGCCAATCCTGAGCGAAGACACCCTGCGCCCGATCCCGCTCCAGGACCTTCTCGTCGATCCGCATGTCGGCGATCGAGGCGTCGATTGCGGCCTTGGACATGCCCTTGGCAAGCGCCTCCTGGCGGACCCCGTCGAGGAACTGGCCGAAATCGCCGCCGCACTGTTGAGCCTTGGCGAGGGCGGTGCCGCCCAGAAGCAGCGCGGCGGCCAAGGCGAGACGAGGGGCTGCGGTCATGAAAAGCGGTCTCCGGTTCGAAGTCACGAGGTTTGGGCGCGCGTACCGTCTCAAGGTCGCGCTTTGAAGAAGGTCAGCGATCGATATGGGCCTTCAGCCACCGGGTCCAGTCCCCCCGGCTTCCGGCGAAGGCATTGCGGTCGACGCTGCCGGAGATGCCGGCGACCTTTCCATCCTCGGTGTACTGCCAGAAGCGGAAGCTGCGGTTCTCGTAGACATTGGCCGGATGGTCCTTGACCGCCCGCAGCCAGAAATCGTGTTTCGGAAAGGCGCCGACCAGACGGTCGCGGTGCACGTCGATCGGGATGTAGAGGATCGGCCGCTTGCCGTAATGGCGCTCCAGGAGGTCGGACATCTCGCCAACCTCGCGGACGAGTTCGTCGCGCGGCGGGCGGCGGGTGCAGGTCGGCGAGAACGGCGTCCATTCGACGTCGATCGCGGGAGGAAGCGACACCTGCTCCCTCGGAACATTGTCGATGAACCAGGCCGCCTGCTCGCGGCCGGGCCGGCAATGGTACCAGAAATGATAGGCGCCGCGCGGCACGCCGGCGGAGCCGGCCTGCTTCCAGTTGGCATCGAACATGTCGTCGACGCGGTCGCCGCCTTCGGTCGCCTTCAGCCAGGCAAAGGCGACGCCGGCGTGACGGGCCGCGCTCCAGTCGATGTCACCCTGATACTTGGACACGTCGACGCCATGGATCGGATAGCCATGGGCGCTGTCGACGGCCATGTCCGAAAGGCCGAGGTCGGCGAGGTTGGTCGGCGTCGAGCGGCAGCCGGCGAGGGCCGCCGTCGCGGCAAGCCCGCCGAGAAAGGCGCGGCGCGAGGTTGCGGCCGGCAGATGCCGCGAGATGGTCCTGGCAGCGCTGCGGCGAGCCGGGTCTGCGTCTTTGGTGAAAAGCGAGTTCGTCACGGGCGGTTCACTTGCGTTTCGGCGTTGCAGACAAACCACGGGAAAGGCTCGGAGCCGAGGAGGTCGCCGCGCAATGCCGGCTGAATCATGGCAGCTGACGCATGGTCAGATGGGATCTTGGTCGATGTTGCCGAACTGCAACGCTGCGCATTCGATCACAACAGGGTTTACAGGGGCTTAAGCGGGTCCGGAGGGCGTTGCCGCCGGCCGCCGGAAGATCATGTTGCGGCAGGTGCTTTCGGGCTGGAGACCTGCACCGGGCGAGGGTCTGGAAGGCGCGGCGGTGCCTGCGGCGGAACGCCTCCGCGTCTCCCCGCACAGGCGCAGGTGAACGCTGCGTCATTTGCCTCGCGCTGGCGGTTGACCGATAATCCGGAATCTGCCGAACACCATGGACCTTGAGAGATGCGGATACTCTCCAGCCTCAATACCCTGTTGCAGACGCTACCGGCCAGCGGCCGGGCGACCTTCGACGCCGTGATCGAAGCCATTCGCTCGCTCTTCGCCGGCGATCGCGACACGCGGCGGCGGGTCGCCTTCGGCGTGGCGGTGATCGCGCTGTCGGCGAAGATGGCGAAGGCCGACGGCATCGTCAGCCCGGCGGAGGTGACTGCCTTCCAGGAGATTCTCGAGATCCCGCCCGAGGAGATGCGCAACGTCTTCCGCCTCTACGATCTCGCCAAGCAGGACATCGCCGGCTTCGATGTCTACGCGATGCGGCTGCGGGGGCTGTGCCGCGACGAGGACGGCGATTGCCGGCTGCTCGGCGACGTTCTCGACGGGCTGTTCCACATCGCCAAGGCGGACGGGCTGGTGCATGAGCGCGAACTTGCCTTCCTCGCCGAGGTGGCGCGGATCTTCGGCCTGACCAAGACCGACTTCGTGCGGCTTCGCGATCGGCACATTCTCGGCCCGGACGATCCCTATGCCGTGCTGGGGCTCGATCACGACACCAAGCCCGAGGAGGCGCGGGCGCGCTATCTGTCGCTGGTCAAGGAGAACCATCCCGATCGGCTTGCCGCCCGCGGCGTGCCCGACGAGTTCATGTTCATCGCCAACGAACGGATGAAGGCGATCAACCAGGCCTATGACCGCATCGCCGGAAAGACTGCTGCGTGAAGCCGGACAGCCCCTTCGTTTCGGACCTGCGGCCGTCGCCGAACCACAATGCGCGCCGCGGCGAGGGCATCCCCAACATCCTGCTCCTCCATTACACGGGCATGGGGACGGGCGCGGGCGCTCTCAGCTGGCTCTGCGATCCGGCGAGCGAGGTCTCCTGCCATTATCTCGTCCATGAAGACGGGCGCATCGTCCAACTCGTCCCGGAGGACAGGCGCGCCTGGCACGCCGGGCAGGGAAGTTGGCGCGGCCGCGGCGACGTCAATTCCCGTTCGATCGGCATCGAGATCGTCAATCTCGGTCACGGCAACGGCTATCCGGACTTTCCTGACGAGCAGATCGCCGCGGTGATCGCGCTGGCCGGCGACATCGTAAAGCGCCGGTCGATCCCGGCGGAATTCGTGCTCGCCCATTCCGACATCGCGCCGGCGAGGAAGAGCGATCCCGGCGAGAAGTTTCCCTGGGATGCGCTTCATCGGGCCGGCATCGGCCATTACGTCACGCCGTCGCCGCGCCGGGGCGGGCGGTATTTCGGTCTCGGCGACGCCGGCCAGCCGGTCGAGGCCTATCAGGCCCTGCTCGCGGCCTATGGCTACGAGGTGCCGCAGGACGGCGGTTTCGACGAGGCGACGCGCCTCGCCACCATCGCCTTCCAGCGCCACTTCCGGCCGGCATGCGTCGATGGGATCGCCGACGCGTCGACAATCGAGACTCTGCACCGGCTCTTGCGGACGCTGCCGCGCTCGCCCTTCCGGCGCGAGGAAGCGGCTGCAGGCGCCGCGGTGTGACGAGACATCCACTGGGCCGCGGCGATCCGGCGCCGCCGTCTTCACGCCGGGACCGCTGATCCCCACCTGCTCAGAGGTCCCGCATCGATGATGGTGGGCGATGCCGCGTCCTGCCGGCTCGCCTGGGGTCTGGACCGCGACGGTGGGGCGCCGGAGTGAATCTGGCACGACCTTCGCGCGCTTCGCACGGCCAAAGTCAGGGAAATCGCACCTGCGCGGGCACGTCCGAAATGATCTGGCTTGACTTCGGCCTGCGCTCCCGACACTGACGGGCCGCCAGCCGGCCGGGCGGCCGCTCTCGTCACATGTCGAAAGACGGCGGGAGAGGAAAGTCCGGGCTCCACGGAGAAACGGTGCCGGATAACGTCCGGCGGGGGCGACCCCAGGGAAAGTGCCACAGAAAGGAAACCGCCCCGCCTGCAGTGCGGCTCGTCGCGATGAGCGTCGCGAGGTTTGAGCCGCAGTGCCGGCGGGGTAAGGGTGAAAGGGTGGGGTAAGAGCCCACCGCGTCTCTGGCAACAGCGGCGGCATGGTAAACCCCACCGGGAGCAAGACCGAATAGGGACGACGCGGCGCATGGGACGGTGTCCCACCGCCGGCCTTTCTCCGGGCCAGTCGTCCGGGTGGGTTGCTCGAGGCGTCCCGCGAGGGACGTCCCAGAGGAATGGTCGCCAGGCGGCACTGCCGTCGACAGAACCCGGCTTACAGGCCGGCTGGCACATTAACGTCCTCCGACGTGACGCTTTGAGCGGCTCGATCCGCACGCCGCACGCCGCGCGCCGCCCGCCGTCCGTTGGCCGCGACCACTCTCCATTCCATGAAATTTTTTCGACAGGAAACGACCCTGGCGCGGGAGCTTTTTTCGCTCGGAACTTTCAGCCGCTTCAGGGCCCTATCCCAGCCCCTGCGGTGAAGCATTACCGAACCAGTATATAACATATCCGAAAAGGAATAGTTTAATATTAATAGGGCGTTAAGCCGGGGTCGGTAAACATACGCACTGGTCTTCGCCGACCCTTGGTGGAGCCGTTCCCATTGACGCCCATGGTCGCCCATGTTATCCCAAATGCCATCTGACGGGGGTCGTTCCGGGCCTCATTTCAAACAAGTTGGGCAGCGTCTCCGGCGATCGGAGATGTCCGGCGCAGGTCCCTTTCGGATCTGCGCGAGGGGGGCCTTTTGTGCGATCGAGGACGGACAGTTGGGGGCTTTGATGGAATGCGAGCCGGTCGCGCCGAGACGCTCGACGACTGATGGATCGGTTCCTCTCCAACTTCGTCCACAACATCGACTCCAAGGGCCGGGTCTCCGTGCCCGCCGCCTTTCGGCAGGTGATCGCGGCGCGCGGTATTCGCGAGCTGTTCGCCATGCGCAGCCTGACTCATCCGGTCATGGATGTCGGCGGGCCGGAGCTGATGGAGCGGTTCGAGAAGGAGATGGATGCCGAGGATCCGTTCGCCGAGGCGTTTCAGGACTTGTCGATCTTCGCGTTCGGAGACGGGGCCTATCTGAAGTTCGACAGCGAGGGGCGCATCCAGGTGACCGACTTCATCCGCTCGCATACCGGTATCAGGGACCGGGTCGCCTTTGTCGGTGCGAAGGATTTCTTCCAGCTCTGGGAGCCGGACTATTTCGAGGCCTATCGGAACGAGGCGCGCTCGCGGCTTCTGGCTGCTCGCAGCCGCGCGCGTCCGACGGGCACTCCACCCGGATCACCGGAATGATGGCGGGCCACGGCGGGGACGAGGAACCCACCGTTGGCGGACCGGCTCGCCATATTCCGGTGTTACTTTCGGAGGTCGTCGCTGCGCTGGAGCCAGCGCCGGGGGCAATCTTCGTCGACGGGACCTTCGGTGCGGGCGGCTATTCGGCTGCGGTGCTCAGTGAGGGCGCGACGGTCCTGGGTATCGATCGGGATCCGCGGGCGATCGCCGGCGCGGCCGACCGCGTCGCCGCTTCCGGCGGCCGCCTGACCGTCGTCGAAGGCCGTTTCGGCGATCTCGAGACGATCGTCGCCGAGCAGCTCGGCGGTTCGGTCGACGGCGTCGTCCTCGACATCGGCGTCTCCTCTATGCAGATCGACGAGGCCGAGCGCGGCTTCTCCTTCCAGAAGGATGGGCCGCTCGACATGCGCATGGGCGCCTCGGGGCCGACGGCTGCCGATGTCGTCAACCGGATGAAGCCCGGCGACCTCGCGCGGATCCTCGGCTTTTACGGCGAGGAGCGCCAGGCGGGTCGCATCGCCCGGGCGATCGTGGCGCGCCGCGAGGAGCGGGCCTTCACCCGCACGCTCGACCTTGCCGAGACGATCGGCAAGGTGGTGGGGCGCTCGCCCAAGGATAAGATCGACCCGGCGACGCGGAGCTTCCAGGCGCTGCGCATCTTCGTCAACGACGAGCTCGCAGAGCTGGCGCGCGCGCTCGTCGCGGCCGAGCGGGTGCTGAAGCCCGGCGGTCGGCTGGTCGTCGTCACCTTCCATTCGCTGGAGGACAGGATCGTCAAGCGCTTCCTGCGCGAGCGGTCCGCTCCTCCTGCCGCCTCGCGGCACATGCCCGATGTGACGCCGGTTCCTGTGACATTTTCCGCCCGCAACAAGGCCGTCGCCGCGACGCCGGAGGAAGCCGCGCGCAATCCGCGGGCGAGGTCCGCCAAGCTGCGGTCCGGCATCCGCACCGAGGCCGCGCCGCGCGGCGGCGATCTCGGTTTTGCCGGCCTGCCGGCGCTCGCCGATCTTCCCGAGAGCGGAGACTGACAGATGGTGCGAACACTCGATATCGTCCTCATCGCCGTCATGATTTCGGCTGCGGCCTGGACCTACAAGATCAAGCACGACGCCCAGGCGATCGAGACCGAGGTCAACCGGCTCGAGAAGAAGATCGCCCTGCAGAAGGAGACGATCCAGCTCCTGCAGGCCGACTGGACGCTGCTCGACCAGCCGGGGCGCCTCGAAGACCTCGTCAGCGCGTTCGCGGACGATCTCCAGCTGAAGCCACTGCAGCCGAACCAGATCGTCGAGCCCGACGAATTGCCGGCGCGACCGGTCGGGATCGACCACGACCCTTCCCGCAAGCTCGGCGGCTACGCCGACAACTCCCACACGATGGTTCGGTGATGCGCGTATCCTCCATCCTCCGCCGCGCCGTCGCTCAAACGCCCCCAGAGGCGCAGGGCTCCGCGGTTTCGCCCTATGATCGCTTCGGCCGCCGGCGCCGGCTCTGCGAGCCGCCCAAGAACCGCGGCCGCTTCCTGATCGCGCTCGGCCTGTTCTTCGGCGTCTACGGGGTGATCGGCGGGCGGCTGGTGGAATGGGGCATGGCGCCGGAGGAGACCGCCTCCTATTACGGAGTCCACGACCAGATCATGGCCGCGCGGCCCGACATCGTCGACCGCAACGGGCAGGTGCTGGCAACCGACATCAAGACCGCCTCGCTCTTTGCCGAGCCCCGCAGGATCATCGATCCGGACGAAGCGAGCGAACTGCTGCTCAGCGTCTTGCCGGAGATGGACCCCAAGTGGCTCTACAAGCGGCTGTCCTCGAAAGCCGGCTTCACCTGGCTGCGCCGCGAGCTGACGCCGGGCCAGCAGCAACAGATCCTCGACCTCGGCATCCCCGGTATCGGCTTCCGCACCGAGAAGCGCCGCTTCTATCCCGGTGGCAACACTGCGTCCTTCATCGTCGGCCATGTGAACGTCGACAATCAGGGCACGGCCGGGATGGAGAAATATATCGACGACAACGACGGCTATCTCGCCCTGCAGAAGGCCGGACTTGCCGTCAGCGCCGACCTTAAACCGGTGAAGCTCTCGCTCGACCTGCGCGTCCAGCACATCGTGCGCGACGAGATCGAGGCGGCGATGACGCGCTACGACGCCAAGGCGGCGGGCGGCGTGATCCTCGACGTCAATACCGGCGAAGTGCTCGCGATGAGTTCGGTCCCGGACTACGACCCCAACGATCCGGCGCAGGCGCTCGACAAGGATCGCCTCAACCGCATGTCGGCGGGCCTGTTCGAGATGGGCTCGACCTTCAAGACCTTCACCACCGCGATGGCGCTCGATTCCGGCAAGGTGAAGCTCTCCGACTCGTTCGACGCGACGAAGCCCCTGCATATCGGCGGCTTCACCATTCACGACTTCCACGCCAAGCGCCGCATGCTGTCGGTTCCGGAGGTCTTCATCTACTCCTCCAATGTCGGCTCGGCGCATGAGGCGATGGCGGTCGGCATTCCCGGCCATCAGGCCTTCCTGACCAAACTCGGCCTGTTGTCGCGGATGCAGACGGAGCTCCCGGAGGTCGCGACCCCGACGCAGCCGAAGGAGTGGAAGCTGATCAACTCGATGACCATCGCCTTCGGCCACGGCGTCTCGACGACGCCGCTGCAGACGGCGGTCGCCGCGGCGGCGCTGATGAACGGCGGCCGGCTGATCGAGCCGACCTTCCTGCCGCGCACCGAGGAAGAGGCTGACAAGGTCGCACAGCAGGTCGTGTCGAAGCAGACCTCGGACGAGATGCGCTATCTCTTCCGGCTCAACGTCGCCGACCAGCGTGGCTCGGGCAACCGGGCGGACGTGCCGGGCTACAAGGTCGGCGGCAAGACCGGCACCGCCAACAAGGTCGTCAACGGCCGTTATTCCGATACCAAGAAGTTCAACGCCTTCCTGGCCGCCTTCCCGACCGACCATCCCCGCTATGTCGTGCTCGTGGTGATCGACGAGCCGCATCCGGAAAAGGGCCAGCATTACGCGACGGCTGGCATGAACGCGGCTCCGACGGTCGGCAACATCATCCGCCGCACTGCGGCTCTCCTTGGAGTGAAGCCGGACTTCGGTGAAGACGGCAAGCAGCTGCTGGTATCTTATTAGGCGACCATCGTTCGCCGCGGCACTGCAGGCGCCGCGGCGATGCCGGGGCCTGCAAAGGGCGGGTCTGGCCTGGCGGAGGTCACCGTGCCCGGCCGCCCGTCTTTGTGCAGAGCCGGCGGCGGTGTCGCACGTTTGGCCCGTCGGCGTGGCGCGAAGACATCGCCCCCGTATTCCCGTGTCGGGCTCTAGACTATAGAAGACCCGTCGGCCGGAATGATGGAAACCGGCGAATAACATAGCGCGGAACATGGTGAATGAAGCTTTCGACCCTCGCAGACGGCCTCGGCGCACGTCCTAGCGATCGCGATCCCGAGATCCTTGGCCTGTCGGCAGATTCGCGCGTCGTCGAGCCAGGCTTCCTGTTCGCTGCCCTGCCAGGGGTAAAGGCCGATGGCGCGAAATTCGTTGCCGCTGCCGAGGCGGCGGGGGCCGCCGCGGTCCTCTGCGGCGAGGGCGCTTCGATCAGTACAGCGCTGCCGGTCGTGCAGGCGGCCGATCCGCGGCGCGCGCTGGCGCTGATGGCTGCTCGCTTTTTCGGCCGCCAGCCGGATCACGTGGTCGCCGTCACCGGTACCGCTGGCAAGACCTCGATCGCGACCTTCACCCGCCAGATCTGGGAGAAGACCGGCCATGCCGCCGCCTCCATCGGCACCACCGGCGTCGTCGCGCCCGGCCGCGACGACTACGGCTCGCTGACCACCCCCGATCCGGTCGCGCTCGCCCGGCTGATGGCAGAGCTCGCAGCTGCAGGCGTCACCCATGCGGCGATGGAGGCATCGAGCCACGGCATCGACCAGCGCCGGCTCGACGGCGTCGTCCTGTCGGCCGCTGGCTTCAGCAATCTTGGGCACGACCATCTCGACTACCACCCGGACCTCGACTCCTACTTCGCCGCCAAGATGCGGTTGTTCACGACGCTTCTGCCGAAGGGCGCGCCGGCCGTCATCAATGCCGACGATGCCTGGTCGGGCCGTGCGATCGAGGTCGCGACCGCGGTTGGAGCGCGCGTCCTGACCGTCGGCCGGGGCGGCCAGCTCCTGACCTTGAAGCGGCTCGAGCACGAGCGCAGCCGCCAGATCGGCGAGATCGAGGCGGACGGGCGCATCCACCGCGTCGTCCTGCCGCTCGCCGGCGGCTTCCAGATGTCGAACGCGCTGGTCGCGGCGGGCCTTGCCATCGCCACCGGGACGAAGCCCGCCGAGGCGCTGGAAGCGCTGGAGACGCTGAAGGGTGCGTCGGGCCGGTTGGAGCTTGCCGGCACGACCTCGTCCGGTGCCCCGGTCTTCGTCGACTACGCTCACAAGCCGGAGGCGCTGGAGAACGTCCTGTCGTCGGTCCGTCCCTTCACGACGGGTCGGGTGATCGTCGTCATCGGTTGCGGCGGCGACCGCGACAGGGCCAAGCGGCCGATGATGGGGGAGATCGCCACCCGGCTCGCCGACGTCGTCTTCGTCACCGACGACAATCCCCGCACCGAGGATCCCGCGGCGATCCGCGCCGAGATCATGGCCGCGGCGCCGGGTGCGCAGGAGATCGGCGACCGCCGTGCGGCGATCCGCGCCGCCGTCGGCGAGGCGAAGGCCGGCGACAGCGTCGTCGTCGCCGGCAAGGGCCACGAGATCGGTCAGACCGTCGGCACGACGACCCATCACTTCAGCGACCATGAAGAAGTTCGCGCAGCCATCGCGGGAACCGCCTGATGACCGATATGCTCTGGGAAACCTCCGTCCTTCTGCAGGCGATGAACGCCCGGCCGATCGGCGTTCCGCCATCGGGCATAACCGGCATCTCCATCGATACCCGCACGCTGGAGCCGGGCGACGCCTTCTTCGCCATCCGCGGCGAACGCTTCGACGGGCACGACTTCCTGACCGCCGCGACCAAGGCCGGCGCGGCGCTGCACGTCGTGGCGGAGCAGAAGCTTCCCGCGCTCGGCCGGGTGCAGTCGCCGATCCTCGTCGTCGACGACGTCCTGCAGGCGCTGTCGCGCCTCGCCGAGGCTTCGCGCGCCCGCTCCAAGGCGCAGATCGTCGCCGTCACCGGGAGCGTCGGCAAGACCACCACCAAGGAGGCGCTCCGCCACGGCCTGTCGGCCGTCGGCACCGTCCATGCGAGCGCGGCCTCGTTCAACAATCATTGGGGCGTCCCGCTCAGCCTCGCGCGCCTGCCGGCTGACGCCCGCTATGCGGTGTTCGAGATCGGGATGAACCATCCGGGCGAGATCCGCCCGCTGGTGAAGCTCGTGCGGCCGCATGTCGCCATCGTCACGCTGATCGCGCCCGCCCATCTCGGGCATTTCCGCGATCTCGACGAGATCGCCGAGGCCAAGGCCGAGATCTTCGAGGGTCTGGTTCCGGGCGGCACGGCGCTCCTCAATGCCGACGATCCGCAATGCGGGCCGCTCGCCACCTTCGCCCGCAAGGCCGGCGTCACCGAGATCGCGACCTTCGGCGAGGCGACGGGTGCCGACTTCCGGCTCCTGAACTTCGCCCCGCAATCGGGCGGAGCCGAGGTGGAGGCGGAGATCGCGGGCGAGCCCGTCCGCTTCACGCTTGCCTCCCCCGGCCGGCACATGGCGCAGAACTGCCTCGCCGTGCTCGGCGCCGCGCACCGGATCGGCGCCGACGTCCATGCCGTCGCCGCGGCGCTCTCCTCCTGGCGAGCGGTCAAGGGCCGCGGCGCGCGCTACCGGCTGGCGATGCCGGGCGGCGGAACGGTCGAACTGATCGACGACAGCTACAATGCCAACCCGGCCTCGATGCGCGCGGCGATCGAGGTTCTCGCCGGCGCCGAGACCGGCGAGGGCGGGCGCCGCATCGCGGTTCTCGGCGACATGCTGGAGCTCGGCCGCCATGCGCCCGAATTGCATGCCGCGCTTGCCGAACCGCTCGGCTCGGCCGGCATCGACATGGTCTTCCTCGCCGGCGAGGAGATGAAGGCGCTCGACGACGTCCTCGCCGGGGGCGTCGCCTGTGAATGGCACGAGACCAATGACGAGCTCCTCGCAGCGCTCTTGAAGACGATGCGCGCTGGCGACGTCGTGATGATGAAGGCTTCCAAGAGCATCGGCTTTGCGCCGCTGATCGAACGGGTGCTGTCGAAATATCCACCGCACGCGGCCGACGCCGCCCTGTCGACCCCTTCGAACGCCGACGCTCCGGGAGCCGCTTGATGATCGCCTATCTCGGGAACTTCGCCGACGTCTTTCCGCTGTTCAACGTTTTCCGCTACATCACCTTCCGCACCGGCGCGTCGATGATCACCGGCTTCATCGTCGTCTTCCTGTTCGGGCCGGCGATCATCGCGGCGCTCAGGATCCGCCAGGGCAAGGGCCAGCCGATCCGTGCCGACGGGCCGCAGACGCATTTCAAGAAGGCCGGCACGCCGACCATGGGGGGGCTGATGATCCTGTCGGGCGTTCTCGTCTCGACGCTTCTTTGGGCCGACCTTTCCAATGTCTATGTCTGGACCGTGCTGCTCGTCACCGTCGGCTTCGGCGGCATCGGCTTCTACGACGACTATCTGAAGGTGACGAAGCAGAGCCACAAGGGCTATTCCGGCAAGGCCCGTCTGGCGCTCGAATTCATGATCGCGGGCCTTGCCGCCGTAATCATCGTGCGCGCGGGGACGGGCAGCTTCGCCACCTCGCTCGCCTTTCCCTTCATCAAGGAACTCCTGCTCGACCTCGGCTGGTTCTATGTCGGCTTCGCAGCCGTCGTCGTCGTCGGTGCCGGCAATGCCGTCAACCTCACCGACGGGCTGGATGGTCTAGCGATCGTGCCGATCATGATTGCTGCGGCGGCCCTCGGCCTTATCGCCTATGTCGCCGGCAATGTGAACTTCGCCAACTACCTGCAGATCCACTACGTCCTCGGCACGGGCGAGTTGTCGCCGCTTTGCGGCGCGGTGATCGGCGCGGGCCTCGGCTTTCTCTGGTTCAACGCGCCGCCCGCCGCGATCTTCATGGGCGACACCGGCTCTCTGGCGCTCGGCGGCCTCACCGGAACGGTCGCCGTCGCCACCAAGCACGAACTGGTGCTGGCCATCATCGGCGGTCTCTTCGTGATCGAGGCGCTGTCGGTGATCATCCAGGTCGCCTCGTTCAAGCTGACGGGCAAGCGGGTGTTCCTGATGGCGCCGATCCACCATCATTTCGAAAAGCTCGGCTGGACGGAGAGCCAGGTCGTGGTCCGCTTCTGGATCATCGCCTTCATGCTCGCCTTCGTCGGACTGTCGACACTGAAACTGAGATAGGGTGCCGCCTTAAGATGATTCCGGCCCGCTCCTTCTTCGGCAAATCCGTGGCGCTCTTCGGGCTCGGCGGCTCGGGGCTCGCCACGGCGCGCGCGCTCGTCGCCGGCGGCGCCGACGTGCTTGCCTTCGACGACAATCCCAACAGCGTCGCGGCGGCCGAGGCGGAGGGCATTCCGACCGGCGACCTTCGCAAGGCAGACTGGTCCCGCTTCCTCGCCCTCGTCCTGTCGCCCGGCGTGCCGCTCACCCATCCCAAGCCGCACTGGACGGTGGAACTCGCGCGGCTCGCCGAGATCCCGGTGATCGGCGACATCGAGTTGTTCTGCCGTGAGCGCAGGCTGGTCGCGCCCGAGGCGCCGTTCTGCGCGATCACAGGAACCAACGGCAAGTCGACGACGACGGCGCTGATCGCGCACTGCGTGAAGTCGGCGGGCCGCGACTCCCAGCTCGGCGGCAATATCGGCGTCGCCGTCATGACGCTCGATCCGATCGCGCCCGAACGGCATTACGTCGTCGAATGCTCATCCTATCAGATCGATCTTGCGCCGACGATCGATCCCTCGGTCGGGATCCTGCTCAACCTGACGCCCGACCATCTCGACCGCCACGGCTCGATGGGCAATTACGCGGCGATCAAGGCGCGCCTCGTTGCCGGCTCCCGGCGTGCGGTGATTGGTATCGACGACGACCCGTGCCGGCAGATCGCCGCCGAACTGGAATCGGACGGCGCGGAGGTCACGCGGATCTCGACGGCTGGTCCCGTGGCCGGCGGTGTCGGGCTCGCTGGCGGGGCGCTTGTCCGCTCGATGCCGGGCGCGCCGGAGGCGAGGTTCGACGTCGCCGGCATCGGATCCTTGCGCGGGCGCCACAATGCGCAGAACGCCGCCGCGGCCATCGCCGCCCTGACGCTCTTCGGCCTGTCGGACGAGGAGATCAGGGAAGGGCTCAGAAGCTTTCCGGGCCTCGTCCACAGGATGGAGGAGGTCGCGATGCGCGGCCGGGTGCTCTTCGTCAACGACTCCAAGGCCACCAATGCGGACGCCGCGGCGCCGGCGCTCGCCGCCTTCGGCCGGATCTATTGGATCGCCGGCGGACTGCCCAAAGAAGGCGGGATCGCGCCGCTCGCGCCCTTCTTCCCGCGGATCGCCAAGGCCTATCTGATCGGCGAGGCGGCTCCGGCCTTCGCCGCCACGCTTGGTAAACGGATTCCTTACGAAATCTCTGGCACACTCGCGGTTGCCGTCGCCAATGCGGCTGCGGACGCCGCGGCGGCCGACGAGGACGCGGTCGTCCTTCTGTCTCCGGCCTGTGCCAGTTTCGACCAGTTCCGCAACTTCGAGGTGCGCGGCGAGGCGTTCCGCGAAACGGTCTGCGCGCTGCCGGGCGTTGAACCGATCCGCAAGGGGTGAAGATGACGAGCCGGGCCAAACGCAACGTGATCAGCGACTGGTGGTGGGGGATCGACCGCTGGCTCCTGGCGGCCTTCCTGACGCTGCTCGTCGGCGGCGTCGTCCTGTCCTTTGCCGCCAGCCCGCCGGTTGCCGAGCGCATCGGGCTCGAACCGTTTCACTTCGTCAAGCGCCATGCCGCCTTCCTGGTGCCTTCGGCGCTCGTCATGTTCGGCTGTTCGCTGCTCACGCCGAAGCAGGTGCGGCGGGCCTCGCTTCTCGGCCTCGGCATCTCGCTGGTGCTGATGGCGCTGGCGCTTTTCGTGGGAACCGAGATCAAGGGCGCTAGGCGCTGGATCGATTTTGGGCCTTTGAACATCCAGCCGTCGGAGTTCATGAAGCCCTGCTTCGTCGTCGTCTGCGCCTGGCTCTTCGCGGAGAAGGCGCAGCGGCCGGAGATTCCGGGCAATCTGTTCGCGCTGATCCTGCTTCTCGTCGTCGCCGCGCTGCTCGTCGCCCAGCCCGATCTCGGCCAGACCATCCTGACCGCGGGCGTCTGGGGCGGCCTCTTCTTCATGGCCGGCATGCCCTGGCTCTGGATCGTCGTTCTCGGCGGCTTCGGCCTCGCCGGCGTCTCGGGCGCCTATTTCGTGTTCCCGCACGTGGCGAGCCGCATCAACCGGTTTTGGACCGGCGAGGGCGACACCTACCAGACCGATACGGCGCGCGAGGCGATCATGCATGGCGGCTGGCTCGGCCAGGGACCCGGCGAGGGCACCGTCAAGCGCCTCCTGCCCGACAGCCACACCGATTTCGCCTTCTCGGTCCTCGCCGAGGAGTTCGGCATCATCGCCTGCATGATCCTCGCCGCGATCTTCGCCTTTATCGTCCTGCGCGGCCTGTCGGTGGCGATGAAGCAGCGCGACGTCTCCACGCGGCTGTCGATCTGCGGCCTCGTCTTCCTGTTCGGCCTGCAGTCGATCATCAACATGGCGGTGAACCTGCAGCTGATGCCGGCCAAGGGCATGACGCTGCCCTTCATTTCCTATGGCGGCTCCTCGATGATCGCCGTGGCGATGGCCGCCGGCTTCGTCCTGGCCCTCACGCGGCGAAGGCCGGAAAACCGCTCCTATACCGATCACCTCGTCCAGCGCACGGCGGTGCTGCACGGGGTGTAGAATGGGCGGCGGAGACGATGAACGACCAGACGGCCCGCAAGGTGCTCCCCGCGCCCCCAAGACAGAAGTCGAACGAGAACAGATCAAGCTGGGTGCGGCCTATTTGAATGGTATAGCCGTCGGACTGTTTCTGGTCGGGGCCTCTCGCTTCCTACCTCCATTCTCCTGGCCGGCTCGACCGGCTGGAACGTCTTGATTGCCGTTCTCGTCGGTTTGTTTTGCCTTGGCGGAAGTCCGGTCCTACATATGAGGGCGAGACGAATGCACGAGGGGTCTGGAACGATGATGATCGTCGCCTATGCGCTGGCAGTTCTACTGATCCCGGCTTCCGCCTACGCCATTTCCCTCTGGGTCGAGCGGGAAAATCGGAAGATCGATGACCGTGCGCGTGCCCGGGTGCGCGTACAGCATCGCTAGGATCCGCCGAACGGCGCTTGTCCCTGCGCCTCCAACGCTCTAACCCCACCGCATGACCACGATCCTTCTCGCCGCCGGCGGTACCGGCGGCCACCTCTTTCCCGCCGAAGCGCTGGCGCACGAACTCCTCGCGCGCGGCTTCTCCGTCGAGCTCGTCACCGACGAGCGGGCCGGGCGCTTTGCCGAGCGCTTTCCGGTGCCGTCGGTCCATCGCGTCCGATCGGCGACCTTCGGCTCGAAGAATCCCATCGCCGTCGCGTCGTCGCTGTGGACCCTGTGGCGCGGATTCCGTGAGGCCGGCGCGCTGGTGCGTACGCTGCGGCCTGCGGTCGTCGTCGGCTTCGGCGGCTATCCGACCGTGCCGCCGCTGATGGCGGCGATCCGGGCCGGGCGTGCGACGCTGATCCACGAGCAGAACGCGGTGATGGGACGCGCCAACAAGTTTCTGGCGGGCCGGGTCGACCGCATCGCCGCCGGCATCCCGCAGGACGGCGCCGATCCGGCCTATGCCGCAAAGATCACCGTCACCGGCAATCCCGTGCGCCCGCCCGTGCTGGAGGCGGCGAAGTCGCCTTACGAGGTGCCGCTGCCGGACGGCCCGTTCCGGCTCGTCGTCTTCGGCGGCAGCCAGGGCGCGCAGTTCTTCTCCGAAGCCGTTCCGAAGGCGATCGACCACTTGCCCGAGGATCTGCGCCGGCGGCTGGTCGTCACGCAGCAGGCCCGTCCCGATGACGAGGCGCGGGTGCGCGCGTTCTATGCCGAGCGCGGGATCGAAGCCCATGTCGCCCCCTTCTTCAACGACATGGCCGAGCGCATCGGCGCGGCGCATCTGGTCGTCAGTCGCTCGGGCGCCTCGACGGTCTCGGAGATCGCGGTGATCGGGCGTCCGGCGATCCTTGTGCCCTATCCCTACGCGCTCGACCACGACCAGGCGGCGAATGCGGCACGGCTGGAGGCTGCGGGCGGCTGCATCGTGGCGCGGCAGGCGGAGCTCTCGCCAGAGCGTCTGGCGGCGCTCGTCGCGGACATCGCCGCCGATCCGGCCAAAGCCGAGGCGATGGCCGCAGCGGCGCGCTCGACCGGCATCGCCAATGCCGCCGCCTTGCTTGCCGATCTGGTTGCGTCTATGCCCCGGGCCGAGAAAACCGCCTGATCTTGCAAAGTTACGGGGAGGTGCGGCCATGAAGATGCCGCCGAATATCGGACCGGTCCATTTCATCGGGATCGGCGGCATCGGGATGAGCGGCATCGCCGAGGTGCTGGTCAATCTCGGCTACACCGTCCAGGGCTCCGACCAGTCGGAAAACGCCAATGTGCAGCGGCTGCGCGAAAAGGGCGTGACGATCGCGATCGGCCATGCGGCTGAGAATCTCGGGGCTGCCGAAGTCGTCGTGGTCTCGACCGCGATCCGGCGCTCCAATCCCGAGCTCGCAGCGGCCCGCGAACGCCTCCTGCCGATCGTGCGCCGCGCCGAGATGCTGGCCGAACTCATGCGCTTCCGCCAGGCGATCGCCGTCGGTGGCACCCACGGCAAGACGACGACGACCTCGATGGTCGCCGCCCTGCTCGATGCCGGCGGCTTCGACCCGACGGTCGTCAATGGCGGCATCATCAATGCCTACGGCACCAACGCGCGCATGGGCAAGGGCGACTGGATGGTCGTCGAGGCCGATGAGAGCGACGGTACCTTCCTGAAGCTGCCGGCGGACGTCGCGATCGTCACCAATATCGATCCCGAGCATCTCGACCATTACGGCACGTTCGAAAAGGTCCAGGAGGCCTTCCTCACCTTCGTCGAGAACGTACCCTTCTACGGCTTCGCGGTGATGTGCCTCGACCATCCGGTGGTCCAGACCGTCGTCTCCAAGATCGAGGACAGGCGCGTCATCACCTATGGCGAGACCATCCAGGCCGATGTGCGCTTTGCCGACGTCGTCTTCGAGCCCGGCAGGACGAAGTTCAACGTGACGATCCGCGACCGCGTGAGCGGGGCGACGGAGGCGATCGATAACCTCGAACTGCCGATGCCCGGGCGCCACAACGTCTCCAACGCGACCGCCGCGATCGCCGTCGCGCATCGCCTCGGCATTCCGGCCGACGAGATCCGCAAGGGCCTCGCCGCCTTCGGTGGCGTCAAGCGGCGCTTCACCCTGACCGGCATCGTCGACGGCGTCGCGATCTACGACGATTATGGCCACCATCCCGTCGAGATCCGCGCGGTGCTCGCGGCTGCGCGCGCCTCGGCGCCGGGCCGGGTCGTCGCCGTCGTCCAGCCGCACCGCTACAGCCGGCTGCAGGCGCTGTTTCCGGATTTCGCCGCCTGCTTCAACGATGCCGACACCGTCGTCATCGCGCCGGTCTATGCGGCGGGCGAGGACCCGATCGAGTTCGTCAATTCCGAGATGCTCGTCGAGCGGCTGAAGCTCGGCGGTCATCGCGACGCCAGGATGATCGACGGACCGGAGGAACTCGCCCCGCTCGTCCACCAGATCGCGCAGGAGGGCGACATGGTCGTCTGTCTCGGCGCCGGGTCGATCACGCAATGGGCCTACGCGCTGCCCAAGCAACTCGAGGCTCTTGCGGCCGGGAAGGGGTGAGCGCGATGGACGGCGAGGCGCTCCTGAAACGGCTGGGCGACCGCTTCGGCGATATCCGCGGGCGGCTGACCCCGAACGCCGGCATGGACAAGGTCACCTGGTTCCGGGTCGGAGGCCCGGCCGAACTCCTGTTCCAGCCGGCCGACGAAGACGATCTCGCCGCCTTCCTGCGCGCGCTGCCCGAGGAGATCCCGGTCCTGCCCGTCGGGATCGGCTCCAACCTCCTGGTGCGCGACGGCGGCATTCCCGGTGTCGTCGTCCGGCTCTCGGCCAAGGGCTTCGGCTTCGTCGAGCCGATCGGCGAGACGACACTGAAGGCCGGGGCTGCGATCCCGGACAAGCGTCTCGCCTCCGCGGCGCTCGACGCGGGCATCGGCGGTTTTCACTTCTACCACGGCATTCCCGGCGGCCTCGGTGGGGCGCTGCGGATGAATGCCGGCGCGAACGGCGTCGAGACGCGCGAGCGCGTCGTGGAAGTGCGCGCCGTCGACCGCGAGGGCAACCTTCATGTCCTGACCAATGCGGACATGGGCTACAGCTATCGCCATTCCGGCGCTGGGCGGGATATGATCTTCACCTCCGCCGTGTTCGAGGGCTTTGCAGCCGACAAGGGTGAGATCCAGGCGGCGATGGATGCGGTCCAGCATCATCGCGAGACAGTGCAGCCCATCCGCGAGAAGACCGGCGGCTCCACCTTCAAGAACCCCGAGGGAAGTTCGGCCTGGAAAGAAATCGACAAGGCCGGCTGCCGCGGCCTTCGGGTCGGCGGTGCGCAGATGTCCGAACTGCACTGCAACTTCATGATCAACACCGGCACCGCCACCGGCTTCGATCTCGAAAGCCTCGGCGAGACCGTCCGTGCCCGCGTCTTCGAGACCTCCGGCATTACCCTCGACTGGGAGATCAAGCGCCTCGGCGTCTTCGCCGAGGGCCGCACCGTCGAGCCCTTCGCCTGACGCTTTAGGCCGGACACGCTCCGGCTCCCTCTGCCAATCCCATTTCGAGCTGCCGAAGCCGCCGTGGCGAAAACGACACGGCGGCTTCCGGCGTTTACGCTCTCACGGTTTCGTTGCAGCGACCCTTTCGAATTTCTTGCTTTGGCCACAGTCGGTTAACTTCCGCTTAACCATCGGCCTGCGATGAATGGTCGAAACCCTCTCTTGCGGACGGGATCGGGCAGAGATGGCCAAGCATGTAGCGGTATTGATGGGCGGATTTTCCTCGGAGCGGCCGGTGAGCCTCGCTTCCGGGGCATCTTGCGCCGATGCTCTCGAAGCGGGCGGCTACCGGGTGACCCGCGTCGACGTCGCACGCGATGTCGCGACCGTTCTCAAGGATCTCGCGCCGGACGTCGTCTTCAACGCCCTGCACGGGCCCTATGGCGAGGACGGCACGATCCAGGGCATCCTCGAATATCTGCAGATCCCCTACAGCCATTCCGGCGTCCTGGCTTCGGCTCTGTCGATGCATAAGGAGCGTGCGAAGATCGTCGCCAAGGCCGCCGGAATTCCTGTCGCCGAGGCCAAGGTGATGCACCGCCTCGATGCGGCGGTCAGCCATGTGATGCCGCCGCCCTATGTCGTGAAGCCGGTCGCGGAAGGCTCGAGCTTCGGCGTCCTGATCGTGCGCGAGGACCAGTCGAAGCCGCCGCAGCAGCTCTATGCGAACGACTGGCCCTATGGCGACATCGTCATGATCGAGCGCTTCGTGCACGGCCGCGAACTCACCTGCGCGGTGATGGGCGATGTCGCGCTCGAAGTCTGCGAGATCATTCCGGAAGGCCACGCCTTCTACGACTACGATTCCAAATACGCGCCCGGTGGCTCGCGCCATGTCGTGCCGGCCGCGATCCCGAAGCAGGCATCGCGCAAGATGCAGGAATGGTCGCTTGCCGCCCACCGGGCAATGGGATGCCGCGGCATCTCGCGCTCCGACTTCCGCTATGACGACCGCTTCGGCGAGGGCGGCGAGATCGTCTGGCTGGAGATCAACACCCAGCCGGGCATGACGCCGACCTCGCTCGTGCCGGACATCGCGGCGCAGGCCGGCCATTCCTTCGTCGAACTGGTGAGCTGGATGGTGGAGGACGCGTCATGCAATCGTTGACGCAGTCCGGACCCCAGTCGTCGCCGAACCGGGCGCCGAGCCGCCTCGCTCTGACGACGGTCCGCCTGGCGCGGCGAGCGTCGGGCCTGTTCGTGCATTTTTCCGACCGACCGCTTCCGCGCTTCGGAACCTTCGCCTTCACCGTGGTCGGTGCGGCGGTGGTCTATGGCGTCGTCGTCGGCGGCCACATCGACGAGGTTCTCGACGGGATCGGCCAGCCGCTCGGCTTCTCGATCGAGCAGATCGACGTGCAGGGCAACAGCGAGACCTCCGAGATCGACGTCCTGCAGGCCCTCTGGCAGACCGGGGCTCACACGCTCCTGTCGCTCGATCCCGCCCAGGCCCGCCAGACCATCGAGTCGATGCCCTGGGTGGACCGCGCCTCCGTCGCCAAGATCCTGCCGGACCGCGTCAAGATCACGCTGTCGGAACATCATCCCTATGCCGTCTGGCAGATCGGCGACGCGTTCCAAGTCGTCAACCGCGAGGGCAAGACCATCGTGCCGTTCACGCCTGGCCGCTTCGGCAATCTGCCGGTCGTCGTCGGAACGGGGGCGGCAGGCAACGCGGCCGAGCTGATCGACGACATGGAAGTGCTGCCCGAGCTTCGCGCAAGGGTGAAGGCATATATCAGGGTGGGTGATCGTCGCTGGGACCTGCAATTGGAAAACGGCGTCCTGATCCGGCTGCCCGAGGAGAAACCGATAGAGGCATTGGCGGAGGTGGATCGGATGGATCGGGAGAACGGCCTGCTCTCGCGCGACATCGCCGCCGTCGACATGCGTCTCGATGATCGCATGGTGATCAAGCTGACGCCCGACGCGCTGGTGCGCCGCAACGCTCGCCTCGAAGAGCGCGAGAAGATCATCAAGCGTAACCGGAAGGACAAGCCGGTATGAGTCTGTTTTTCCGCGACCGGTCCGAATTGCCGCGCATCAGCGCGCTGCCGCGGCGTCGCTCGCGGGTGATTTCCGTGCTCGACGTCGGATCCGAGAAGATCTCCTGCCTGATCGCGCGGCTCAGGCCGCGCCTCGCCGGCGAGATGCTGCCCGACCGCACCCATACGATCGAGGTGATCGGCGTCGGCCATCACCGCTCGCGCGGCATCAAGGCCGGCGTCGTCGTCGACCTCGATGCCGCCGAGCAGGCGATCCGCCAATGCGTCGACGCGGCGGAGCGCATGGCGGGGCTCGCCGTAGAATCGCTGATCGTCTCGGTCACCGCCGGGCGGCTGAAGAGCCAGCGGGGCTCGGCTACCGTCCCGGTCGACGGCACGGTGACGGCCGCCGATGTCGGGCGCGCCAATGCCGATGCGGCCCGGATCAGCCTGGACCCGGCGCGCATCGCGCTTCACTCGCTCGTCTACGACCTCGCCCTCGACGGCGAGGCCGGGCTGGAGAATGCCGAAGGCATGACCGGCGAGGCGCTGCGGACCGACATGCACGTCCTGACCGCCGAGCTGACGCCTCTGCGCAATCTCGAAGCGGCGATCAACCGCGCGAATCTGGTCGTCGAGGCCTTCGTCGCCACGCCCTATGCCAGCGCCCTGTCGACCATGGTCGAGGACGAGGCGGCGATGGGCTCGGCCTGCATCGACCTGGGATCGGGCTCGACCACGATCGCGATCTTCCAGAACGGCCGGTTCGTCTATGCCGATTCCGTCGCCATGGGCGGCAGCCACATCACCATGGATCTCGCCCGCGGCCTGTCGATCCGTCCGGTCGACGCCGAGCGGCTGAAGGTCATGCATGGCTGCACGCTGAACGAACTCATGGACGACAGCGAGCCGCTGCAGGTGGCGCCGCTCGGTGAGGACGGCGGCGATCAGCCCATCGTCGTCGCCCGCTCGCTGGTCGCCAAGATCATCCGGCCGCGCGTTGAGGAAACGCTGGAGCTGGTGCGCGACCGCCTGGCCGCCTCCGGTCTCGGCCACGTCATCGGCAAGCGCGTCGTGCTAACCGGCGGTGCGAGTCAGCTCGCCGGTCTGCCCGATACCGCCCGCACGATCCTGCAGCGCAATGTGCGCCTCGGTCGCCCGCTCGGCGTCGCCGGGCTCAATCCTTCCAACAAGGGGCCCGGTTTTGCGACCTCCGTCGGCCTCCTGATCTACCCGCAGGTCGCACACCGGGAATTTGTCGCGGACCGCTCGATCGCGGCCCGCGCCATGACCGCGACGATGGGCGGCGGCTTCGGCTCCTGGCTTCGCAAGAGCCTGTGAAAACCCATGTGCGGCCGCTTCGAAGGGCGGCCGCAGAACTGAAACGGTGCGCGCCGCGCGCCAAGGAAAAGACTGATCGGCCGCGCGGCGAGACGGCCTGATGCATTCTGAAAGAGGAACAAAGGTATGAGCATCACACTCAAGAAGCCGGACATCACCGAATTGAAGCCCCGCATCACCGTCTTCGGCGTGGGCGGTGGTGGCTGCAATGCGGTCAACAACATGATCAATGCCGGCCTTGAGGGGGTCGAGTTCGTGATCGCCAATACCGATGCCCAGGCGCTGCGCTCCTCGCGTGCCGAACGCATCATCCAGATGGGCGTCGCGGTGACCGAGGGCCTCGGCGCCGGTTCGCAGCCCGAGGTCGGCCGTGCGGCCGCCGAGGAATCGATCGACGAGATCTGCGATCACCTGCTCGGCTCGCACATGTGCTTCGTCACGGCCGGCATGGGCGGCGGCACCGGCACCGGTGCGGCTCCCGTCGTCGCCAGGGCAGCCCGCGAAAAGGGTATCCTCACCGTCGGCGTCGTCACCAAGCCGTTCCACTTCGAGGGCCAGCGCCGGCTGCGCATCGCCGAGCAGGGCATCGAGGAGCTGCAGAAGAACGTCGACACGCTGATCGTCATTCCGAACCAGAACCTGTTCCGGATCGCCAACGACAAGACGACCTTCGCGGACGCCTTCGGCATGGCCGACCAGGTGCTCTATTCGGGCGTCGCCTGCATCACCGACCTGATGGTCAAGGAAGGCCTGATCAACCTCGACTTCGCCGACGTCCGTTCGGTGATGCGCGAGATGGGCAAGGCGATGATGGGTACCGGCGAAGCCTCCGGCGAGGGCCGGGCCATGGCTGCCGCTGAGGCGGCGATCGCCAACCCGCTGCTCGACGAGACCTCGATGAAGGGCGCCAGGGGCCTCCTGATCTCGATCACGGGCGGTCGCGACCTGACCCTGTTCGAAGTCGACGAGGCGGCCACCCGCATCCGTGAAGAGGTCGACCAGGACGCCAACATCATCCTCGGTGCGACCTTCGACGAGAACCTCGAAGGCGTCATCCGGGTCTCGGTCGTCGCGACGGGCATCGACAAGGTCGAAGCCGAGATGCCGATGCGTCCTGCGGCGGCAGCGCCGCAGCCCGCAGCGGCTCCGCGCCAGGCACCGATCGCCGCCGCGCCGCAGCCCGCACCCGCACCGGTGCAGCCGCAGGCTCCGAGCTTCGCCGAAGTGCAGGAAAGCGTCGCCGCCGAGCTCGAGGACGACTTCAGCGCCGCGCTCGAGGCGGAGATCTCGCAGGTGACCCAGGCTCCGGCCGCTCCGGTCCGCCGTCCGGCTCCGCAGGAGGCCGCCGCCACGCCGCGCATGCCGCGCGTGGAGGACTTCCCTCCCATGGTCCGCGCCGAGATCGAGACGCGCGCCGCCTCCGCCGAGCAGGGCGACGAGCGGGGTCCAATGGGACTTCTGCGCCGTCTGACGACCGGCCTCTCGCGCCGCGAGGAAGAGGAGCATCAGCAGGCCGAGACGCGCCGCCCGACCGAGGCGAGCCCCTACGCGCCGCGCCGTTCGGCGGCTGACTCGGCCGCCCGTCCGGCGACTGCGGCAAGGCCCGCCAGCGAGGACGACCAGCTGGAAATTCCCGCCTTCCTGCGTCGCCAGGCAAACTGACAGCGCAACCGTGGCGCTGACGTCACATGGCCCGACAGCACTCCTGTCGGGCCATTTTTGTTAAGATGCTGAATTCGTTTACCATTTTCGACAACGATCAAGCGGCGTTTTAATAACGGGTAAGAATCCGTGATTTTGACGACACGGGTCTCCGTTCTAGGAAGTTGGATGTGAAATCGAAGGATATTCGGCGCTTTCGGCCTGTGGGGTGGCCGATCGAAATAAGCCGAACACTCCTTCGCCTCTGAGGGGTTCAACCGTCGCTCGGACGTGATGCGTCTCCAATCAGGCGATGGGAAAGGTTGTCGACACGTGGTGATGTTCCAGCAGACGATCGGTTCTCGGATCGACTTCGACGGCGTCGGCGTCCATCGCGGACTGCCTGTCCGACTCAGTCTGCTTCCCGCGGAGATCAATACCGGCATCGTCTTCCATCTCAGCGACGCCTCCGGCGTGCTGCATGAGATCCCGGCGGTTTCGGCCAATGCCGCGCTGATGGATCTGTCGACGGTGGTCGGCGACCCGCGCGGCGCCCATGTCGCGACGATCGAGCATCTGATGTCCGCCCTCTACGCGATGGGCGTCGACAACGTCGTGATCCAGATCGACGCGAACGAGACGCCCATCATGGACGGCTGCGCGGCGCTCTACATCGCCTCCATCGAAGAGGCCGGGGTGGTGAGCCAGCCGGCCAAGCGCCGCTATCTGCGCGTCCTGAAGCCGGTGTCGGTCGAGATGAACGGCGCCCGGGCCGAGTACCGCCCGCATAACGGCACGCGGTTCGAGATCGAGATCGACTTCGCCAATGCGGCGATCGGTCGGCAGGTCTATCATGCGGACCTGACGGCCGAGCGATTCGCCCGGGACCTCGCCAAGGCGCGCACCTTCGGCTTCATGGCTGATGTCGAGCGTCTGTGGGCCGCCGGCTATGCGCTCGGCTCCTCGCTGGAGAATTCCGTCGTGATCGCCGACGACGGCCGGGTCATCAATCCTGATGGCCTGCGCTTTGCGGACGAGTTCGTCCGTCACAAGACGCTCGACGCCGTCGGCGACCAGGCGCTCGCCGGCGTGCGCGTGCTCGGCTGCTACCGCTCTTATCGCGGCGGCCACAAGATGAACGCTCTTGCCCTCCAGGCGCTTCTCGCCGACCGTCGGGCCTATGAGATCGTCGAGATGCCGTCGCGCCGGGTCGACCCCGTGCGGCACGCCCCGCTGGTCGCGGTCGCGGCCCCGGCCTACGGTCCCCAGACGCTCTGACCGCCTCGCCCGACCGCCGGGTCACAAAAAAGGCGGGTTGATCGGGCTTCAGCGTTGTTCGCACCAACCGGTCGGCGTATGACGTTTGGCCCTGGGGGATTGGGGCAAGGGGATCCAGTCGTATGAGTATCGCGCACATGTCAAAGGCCATGCGTCGTCCGCTGGCGGCGCGCCTCGTCTTGGGGGCCTGTCTCACACTCGGTGCCGCGGGGCTGGGCGGATGCCAGTCGAGCAGTACCGATGTGGACGTCCTGGCGCTCGCCGCCCAGACCGATCCGCCGGACGTCCTCTACAATCAGGGCCTCGCCAATCTCGAAGGCGGGCGGCTCGGCGAAGCCTCCAAGAAGTTCGAGGCGATCGACCGCCAGCACCCCTATTCGGAATGGGCGCGCAAGGCGCTGGTGATGAACGCCTTCACCAGCTATCGCGGCGGCGACTATGACGAGGCGGTCAATGCCGCCAAGCGCTATCTCTCGCTCTATCCGGGCACCGACGAGGCCGCCTACGCGCAGTACATCATCGGCCTGTCCTACTACCGGCAGATCCCGGACGTGACCCGCGATCAGGTCGGCGCCGCCCGCGCCGCCGCCGCGATGCGCGAGGTGATCGAGCGCTATCCGGATTCTCCCTATGTGGAGGATGCCCAGACCAAGCTCCGCATCGCCCGCGACCAGCTCGCCGGCAAGGAGATGCAGGTCGGTCGCTATTATCTCGAACGGCGCGACTATGTGGCCGCGATCAACCGCTTCAAGAACGTGGTCGACGTCTATCCGGAATCGCGCCAGGTCGAGGAGGCGTTGGCACGCCTGACCGAGTCCTATTACGCGATGGGCCTCACCGGCGAGGCGCAGGCCGCGGCCTCCGTCCTCGGCCAGAACTTCCCGGATTCGCCCTGGTATCGAGACTCCTACGCGCTCCTGAAGTCGAAGGGGCTTGAGCCGCGCGAGGGCGGGGCGACGTCCTGGTTTACCGCAGCCGGCCGCAAGATCCTCGGCGCCTCTTCCGGCGCTTGAGCGACGCCAACGGACCGGGCAGGCCTTTGATCGGCCTGTCCCGGACGGGCGGGCGGCAGATCGGCCCCTCGACGTCGGATTTTCCGGTTTTGTTCTCTTTTGGCGATGCATCCGCCGGGGGAAGCGTCTATATGGTCGCCAGTGTTGCCATTCCGGCGACGCCTCGTTACCGACGATCCGGCCATGCTGGTCCATCTATCGATCCGTGACATCGTCCTCATCGAGCGCCTCGATCTGTCGCTCGCCGAAGGACTTTCGGTGCTGACCGGCGAGACCGGCGCCGGCAAGTCGATCCTGCTCGATGCCCTGTCGCTCGCCCTCGGCGGCCGCGGCGATGGCGGTCTGGTGCGCCATGGTGCCAAGCAGGGGGAGGTGAGCGCCGTCTTCGACCTTTCGGCCGACCACGGCGTCAGGACGCTCCTTGCCGACAACGGCTTCGACGACGACGGCGACGTCGTCCTGCGCCGAATCCAGACCGCGGACGGGCGTACCCGCGTCTTCATCAACGACCGGCCGTCCTCGGTCGGCCTGATGCGCCAAATCGGCCTCGCCCTCGTCGAGATCCATGGCCAGCACGACGACCGGGCGCTGGTAGATCCGGCCGCCCATCGCATGCTGCTCGACCAGTACGGCGCGCTGCAGCCGGAGGCGGACGCCGTCGCTGCCGCCTTCTCGGCGTGGCGATCGGCCCGTGACGCGCTCGCCAAGCACCGGGCGCGTGTCGAGGCGGCCGCCCGTGAGGCGGACTATCTCAGAAGCGCGGTGGAGGAACTCTCCGATCTCGCCCCGATCGCCGGCGAGGAAGAAGAACTCGCCGAGCGCCGCCAGGTGATGATGCGGTCGGAGAAGATCGCGACCGACGTCAACGACGCGCATGAGGAACTGTCGGGCACGGCCTCGCCGATCCCGCCGCTCGCCGGGCTCCTGAAGCGCCTCGACCGCAAGCGCGACGAATTGCCGGGCCTTCTCGACGAGGCGATCGAGCGCCTCGACACCGCCCTCGACGCCCTGTCCGACGCGCAGATGAGTCTTGCCAGCGCGCTCCGCTCGCTCGAATTCGATCCGCGGGCGCTGGAAGAGACCGAGGAGCGGCTGTTCGCGCTGCGTGCGGCGGGACGCAAGTTCAACGTGCCCGTCGACGACCTGCCGGAGCTGACCGCGAAGATGATCGGCGATCTCGCCGATCTCGACGCCGGCGAGGAGCGCCTGCAGGCGCTCGAGCGTGAGCTCGGTGAGAAGCGGGAGCGCTTCGATCGCCTCGCCGCCGAACTCTCGCAGGAGCGCCGGACGACCGCCCGCCTGCTCGAAGCGGCGGTGATGGCCGAGCTGCCGGACCTCAAGCTCGAGCGGGCCGAATTCATCGTCGAGATGGAGAGCGATCCCGACCAGGCCTCGTCCTCCGGCATCGACCAGATCGAATTCCACGTGCGCACCAATCCCGGCACGCGGGCAGGGCCGATGATGAAGGTCGCTTCCGGCGGCGAACTCTCGCGCTTCCTCCTCGCCCTGAAGGTGGCGCTCGCGGATCGCGGCTCGGCGCCAACGCTCGTCTTCGACGAGATCGACACCGGCGTCGGCGGCGCGGTGGCGGACGCGATCGGGCGGCGCCTCGCGCGCCTTGCCGGCACCGTTCAGGTGCTCGCCGTCACCCATGCGCCGCAGGTCGCGGCGCGGGCGACGACGCATCTTCTGATTTCGAAGGCCGGCGCCGCGAATGGCGAGGATCGGGTGGCGACGCGTGTTGCCGCGATCGGCGCGGCGGGCCGGCGCGAGGAGATCGCCCGCATGCTCGCCGGCGAATGCGTCACCGACGAGGCGCGGGCGGCGGCCGCCCGCCTGATCGAGGCCGACGCGCGCTGAAATCGTCCCCGCCCTGGCGGACGACCTCAGCCCGGAAGGGGAGTGGGATGAGGGACATGGTGGCCGAGGGGAAGACCATTCTGATCGCAGGGGCCGGGCCGGTCGGGCTTGCCGCGGCGGTCGAACTGACCCGTCGCGGGCTAAAGGTCCGCATCGTCGATGCGGAGGCCGGACCGACGCCGGACAACCAGTCGCGCGCGCTCGCCGTCCTGCCGACGACGCTTGCGATCCTGAAGCCCTCGGGCGTCGCCGACCGCATGCTGGCGGAGGGCGGGCGCATCCTGGGCGCCGATTTCTCGCGCGACGGCAAGCCTCTGTTCTCCTTCCGGATCAAGGGTGCGAGAACGCCGACGCCCTTCATCCTGTCCCTGCCGCAGGCCCGCACCGAACGAATCCTGATCGGCTGGCTCGAAGAGCATGGCGTGGCGGTCGAATGGAACGTGTCTGTCACCGAGATCGGCGAGACCCATCGGCCGACCGCGACGCTGTCTACGGGCGAATGTCTCGCCGCCGACGCGGTGCTGGGTTGCGACGGCGCACATTCCCGCGTCCGCGAGGCGGTGGGCATTCCCTGGAAGGGCGAAGGCTATCCCGGCACGTTCTCGCTCGCCGACGTGCGCTTTTCGGTTCCGATCGACGCGCACCACGCCAAGATCAGCCTGCGCTCCGGCGGCGGCGGCACGGCGCTTCTGCCGTTCGGCGCGCATGAGGCGCGGCTGATCGGGCTGGTGGACGACCCCCGGACGCTTCTGGACGGGCTCCAGAACGTCTCCGGGATCGTCTGGACCTCGAAGTTTCACGTCGCCTTTCGCCGCGCCGAGCGGATGGCGAAGGGGCGGGTCTATCTCGCCGGCGATGCCGCCCATGTCCATTCACCGGTCGGCGGGCGCGGCATGAATCTCGGCATCTGGGATGCCGGCACGATCGCCTTCCTCCTCTCGAAGGGCCGCGAGAGCGAATACGAGACCCGGAGACTGCCGGTGGTCGACGCCGTTCTCAAGGCGACCCGCCGGATGACCGACCTCGTCGCCCATCCGCCAGCGCTCGTCAAATATCTGATGCCGCTGGGGTTTCCGCTCGCAACACGCATCCCGCCGATCCGACGGCGGGTCTCCGAACGCCTGCTCGCCCTTGACCTTCCGCAGCCCGAATGGCTCGAGTCATGACGCCTTGCGCCCAAGGATTGCTGCATAGTCGCGTCCGCCATAGACGATGTCGATGATGTCGACATATTCGTCGGCCACCCGGTAAAGGATGACGGTCGACCTTTCGAATGGAACGAGGCGTACGTCCTCTCCCAAGTCGGCCCGGGGCGTTCCGCCATTCGGGGCATCTGCGATCTTTCGACAGCGGCGCTCGATTCGATCGGTAAAGGCCAGTGCGACGTCGACCGATCCCGACGCCTCGGCAATGTAGTCCGCGATGTCCATCAACGATGCGATGGCCGTTTCAGTCAGCCGGACCGGAAGTCGCCTCAAGATCCGGCGCGGCGCTTTGCGAGTTCGCTTCGGATCCTCGCGAAGGCCTCGTCGGCCGGCACATGAGGACGAGGGTCATCGAGTGCAGAGCGGATTCTGGCGCGTACGCGGTCGAGGCGCTGTGCGCGGTCGGCTTCGAAATAGGCCGTCAGCGCCTGCGTCACCAGCTCGTCCGGCGTCGAAACCTTGCCGGATTCGACCGCGACGGCGATTTCCTGCATGAGGTCGTCCGGGAGCGTGACTTGAAGAAGGTCGGCCATATCTGGACTTTCCCGCAGGGTCATTCATCAGGGAAAGTGCGCCAGATGTGGCCACAGGGCAAGGTCATGGCCAGCGTTGGCCGTAGGAAACGTCCGGCCGTCGGGCACCTGGATGACAAGAAGCGATGAAGACGGATTCAGCGATGGCCGAAAAGCCGGTCGAAGACCTGAGCGAAGCGGAGGCGGCGGACGAGCTCGCCCGTCTCGCCGCCGAGATCGCGGCTCACGACCGGCGCTATCACGAGCAAGACGCTCCGACCATCTCGGACGCGGACTACGACGCGCTGCGGCGGCGCAACAGCGCGATCGAACGGCGCTTCCCGAGCCTGGTGCGCGAGGATTCGCCGTCGGTGCGCGTCGGCGCGGCTCCTTCGGCGAAATTTGCCAAGGTGCGCCATGCGCTGCCGATGCTCTCGCTCGACAACGCCTTTGCCGACGACGACGTCCGGGACTTCGCCAGGCGAGTGCGCCGCTTTCTCGATCTCGCCGAGGACGCCCCGCTGGCGATCACCGCGGAGCCGAAGATCGACGGCCTGTCGCTGTCGCTGCGCTACGAGAACGGGCGCCTCGTGACCGCCGCGACCAGAGGCGACGGCAGCGTCGGCGAGGACGTGACGGCGAATGCTCTGACCATCGACGACATTCCGCACCGGCTCGCCGGCATCCGCCCGGCGGTCTTCGAGGTCCGCGGCGAGATCTATATGAGCCATGCCGACTTCGCCGCGCTCAACGAGCGGCTGGCGGCCGGTGTCGAGCCGGAGGCGGATCAGGAGGCCGATGCGGAGGCGGACGGGCAGACGGACCCGGAAGCCGAGGCGATGGAAACCTCGGGCGGCAGCCCATTGGCCTCGGCAAAGATCCGCCAGTTCGCCAATCCGCGCAACGCGGCGGCCGGTTCGCTGCGCCAGAAGGACCCGGCCGTTACCCGGTCGCGGCCGCTGAAGTTCTTCGCCTATGCGTGGGGCGAGGTCTCCGAGGTGCCGGGCACGACCCAGACCGAGGTCGTCGAGGCGCTGGGCCGGATGGGTTTCGCGGTCAATCCGCTGATGGGGCGGTTCGAGACCATCGAGGGCCTCATCGCGCACTATCACGCGATCGAGGAGCGTCGGGCCGATCTCGGCTACGACATCGACGGCGTCGTCTACAAGGTCGACGATTTGAGGTTCCAGAAGGAACTCGGCTTCGTCTCGCGCTCGCCGCGCTGGGCGATCGCCCACAAGTTTCCGGCCGAGCAGGCGACGACGGTGCTGCAGGACATCGACATCCAGGTCGGGCGGACCGGCGCGATGACGCCGGTCGCCAAGTTGAAGCCGGTGACCGTCGGTGGCGTCGTCGTCTCCAACGCCACGCTCCACAACGAGGACTATATCGCCGGCCGGGATTCCGACGGCGACGAGATCCGCGGGGGCCGCGACATCAGGATCGGCGACACGGTGATCGTCCAGCGTGCCGGCGACGTCATTCCGCAGGTGCTGGACGTCGTCATGGAGAAGCGGCCGAAGGGGGCCGAACCCTTCGTCTTTCCGGACCATTGCCCGGTCTGCGGGTCGAAGGCGGTGCGCGAGATGAACCCGCGCACCGGACGCCCCGACTCCAAGCGGCGCTGCACGGCCGGGCTCACCTGCCCGGCGCAAGGGCGCGAGGGGCTGAAGCATTTCGTCTCGCGCGGCGCCTTCGATATCGAAGGCTTCGGGCAGACCTATATCGAGACCCTGTTCGATGCGGGTCTGGTGCGCGAGCCGGCCGACATTTTCCGCCTGACCTTCGAGCCGCTGCGCGAGGCGATCGAGGCGCGCCGCCGCCAAGTCGCCGAGGCGCGGCGCCAGGCGGAGGGCAAGGCCGAGCCGGAAAGGCCGGCCAAGAAGGCCGAGACGTCGAAGGCGATCGAGAACCTTCTGGAGGCGATCGAAGAACGCCGCTCCGTCCCGCTCGACCGCTTCATCTTCGCGCTCGGAATTCCCCAGATCGGCGAGACCTCGGCCAAGGCGCTGGCGCGCCTGTTTCCCGACGTCGAAGCCTTCGTCGCCGGGGTGGACGCGGCGGCGAAGGAGCAGCCGGGCGAGGCTTTCGAGGCCCTGAGGCAGACGCCGCATGTCGGCGACAAGACCTTCGAGGCACTCCTGTCGCTCGACGAGGCGAAGCTCTCCGACCCCGGCTACGATCCGTTTCGCGACCCGGAGGCGGGGCTGAAGGCCAATCAGCGCGTCTCGCTCAAGGAGCGGTTCGCCGACGCGTCGGGCCTGCGCGCAGCGATTGCGGCCGCTCGCAGGGAGCAGCCGGGTCCCGCCTTCGAGAGGCTCGCGACGAATGGCGACATCGGACCGGTGGCGACCGGGTCGCTCTTCCAGTTCTTCTCCGAGGCCCACAATCGCGGCGCGGTCGAAGCGCTGCTGCAGGCTGGCGTCTCGACCACAAACGCACTGCGGCAGCGACCCGCCGCCAGCTCGCCGGTCGCCGGCAAGACCATCGTCTTCACCGGCTCGCTCGAAAAGATGACGCGCGACGAGGCGAAGGCCATGGCCGAGGCGCTGGGTGCCAAGGTCGCCGGATCAGTGTCGAAGAAGACCGACCTCGTCGTCGCCGGGCCTGGCGCCGGCTCCAAGCTCGACAAGGCCAAGGAGTTCGGCGTCGAGGTCATCGACGAGGACGCCTGGTTCGCGCGCATCGGGCGCGGCGGGGTGGAGGCGGGCTGACGGCTTTGCCGACTGTCATTGCCGCCCTGCGATGCAATGGCGCCACGCGGCGCTGACAATCGCGACCGGAAGGCCGGCCGACGCATTGTCCCGAGAGCATCGCCGCGCGACAATGCGGTCTGTTCAAACGGGAATTCACCATGCACTTCCGCCTGTCGCGCGGCGCGCGCTTCGGCCTTGCCCCCCTGTTTCTTGCCGCGGCGTTCGCGTATGCACCGGTGATCGACGCTGGCGCGGCCGGGTCCAAGGATCCCGACACCGGCCTGCCATCGCAGCCCGAGCAGGCGGCGAGGCCGGCCGCCGCGACCGATCTCATCGGCGCGAATGATTTCGACGCGATCCTGAAGATGGCCAAGGGCTATGGCGATGCCAGTCTGACGACGGTCGAGAACGGCGATCCGGTGATCGTCGGGACCATCAACGGGACCAGCTACCAGCTCTTCTTCATCGACTGCACCGACCACAGGGACTGCAAGACGCTGGATTTCTACGCGATCTGGGACCAGCGCGACATCGATCTCGACACGATCAACACCTGGAACAGTGTCAGTCCCTACAACAAGGCCTATCTGACGGATGACGGCCTGCCGGTGGTGGAACTCAATCACTCGACCGTCGGTCTCACCGAAGCCGCCTTGTCCGACACGTTCGACCGCTGGACCATCACGCTGGCCGAATTTCCGCGCGAGGTTCTCTACGCCGCCCAATAGGGCCGGCTGCCTGCCGTCCCCGGCTGGTCTCGACGGCAGGAGCGTGCGGCGCTACATCCTGCGCTTCTTTCGACCTTTCATGAGTCATGCCTTGTCCGAGCCCGCCCGATCGGAAAGCGGCGCCGCCCTGCGGCAGGTCTTTCCCGTGCTTCTCGCCGTCATGCCATTCGGCATCGTCTATGGTGCGATCGCGGTCGGCTCCGGCCTGACCGTTCTTCAGGCGCTCGGCTTTTCCGTCCTCGTCTATGCCGGCGCTTCGCAGCTCGCCGCGCTGCAACTGCTCGGTCTCGGTGCGCCGCTCTGGTCGGTGCTCCTGACGGTCTTCGCGCTCAACTTCCGCCATGTCCTCTATTCGGCATCGATCGGCCGGCATCTCGGCCGCTTCTCGCCGCTCCAGAAGGCGGCGGCCTTCTCGGTCCTCGTCGACCCGACCTTCGGCGCGGCGGAAGTGCGCGCGAGCGACCAGCCGCTGACCAAGCGCTACTACTTCACCTATGGCCTGATCCTCTATGTCGGCTGGCAGCTCGCCTCGCTGATTGGCGCCGCCTTTGGCTCGCTGATCGAGGACCCCAAGGCCTTCGGCCTCGACTTCGTGCTGCCGGTCTATTTCCTTGCGCTGGTTATGACGTTCAGGCGGCGCGGCCAGTTCTATCCGGTGGCGCTGACCAGCCTCTTCGTCTCGATGCTGGTCTATCTCACGGTGGGGCCGCCCTGGCATGTCAGCGTCGGCGGGCTCGCGGGCATCGCGGTCGCGGCACTGACATCTCCGGCGACCGAATCCGTTGAGGGCGCCGGGCGTGGCTGACGTCTGGCTCGTCGTCGTCCTCGCCGGCCTTCTCACCTATCTGACGCGGATCGGCGGCTATCTGCTGATCTCACGCATCGGTCGCCTACCGCCGCGCGCCGCGGCGGCGCTCGATGCCGTTCCCGCGGCCGTCCTGACAGCGATCGTCGGGCCGGTCCTCGTCACGGGCGGCTGGCCGGAGCGCGTGGCGATCGTCGCCTGCGCGTTCCTGGCACTCCGGCTGCCGCTGATCGCGACCGTCGCGATCGGCACACTCGCCGTCGCCCTCGCGCGTGCGGCCGGCCTCTGAGCGGCCGGCCGGTCATTCTTCGGGCAGCCGGCTCCTCAGGCCGGCTTGACGATCCGCTTCAGCACGTCGGTCTTGAACCAGAACTGATGCGCCAGCGCGCCGAGCACATGCAGGCCGATGAGGATCAAGAGCGGCGTCCAGAAGAAGGTGTGGATCTCGCCCACGTCATGACTGCCCGCGAACCAGGCGATCAGGCCGGCGATCGGCATGACGATCAGGATCGCGTAGATCAGGAAGTGCGTAATCTTGGCGACCCACACCGCCCAGTTCGGCTCGGCTTCGGGATGCGGGGGCCGGCCATGCCTATAGCGGTCCCAGAGGCGGATGGCGGCGGCGATGAGGACGAGCGTGCCGACGACAATATGGGTCCAGCCCCAGGTGGCGGTGGTGGCGTCGATCGCCGTGCCCCGGCGGGACGCGCGCCACATGTCCACCATCCATTCGTGATCGATGAGCTGGACGATGATGAAGAGCACGATCAGCCAGTGCAGGGTGATGTTCAGCTTGGACCAGCCCACAGTGCGGGGAGCGGAAAGAGCCATTGAGCGTCCTCTTGGTGTCTGTGGACCTTAGCCCCGCATCCGCGAGGTCGCCCGCCCGATCCGAGCAGGCGACCGCGCCTCGACGGACCTGATGATTTCAGTCGCTGCCAAGAATCCTCACCTGCACCGCGAGTTCAAGTTTAGAATCGTTACACAATCTGGCGATCCGTGTCGGTGACATCAGTCCGACAGCTAGCCGACAGATTCGCGCGGCCCCGGCACCCGCATCTGCGCGGGGCGGAAGCGCGAGCGGGTTCAGCGGGTCAGGGCGCGCGTCGCCGCCTCGATTCCTTCGAGCGTCAGGGGAAACATCCGGCCGGCCACGGCGTCGCGGATCATGGCGATGGATTGGGCGAACTGCCAGTGCCGTTCCGGCACCGGGTTGAGCCAGACCGTCCGCGGCCATTGCCGGACGAAGCGCTCAAGCCAGACCGCGCCGGCCTCGGCGTTCCAGTGCTCGACCGAGCCGCCCGGCATCATCATCTCGTAAGGGCTCATCGAGGCGTCGCCGACGAAGACCGCCTTGTAGTCGGGACCATAGGTGCGGAGGACGTCCATCGTAGGGATCGTCTCGGCGTGGCGGCGGCGATTGTCCTTCCACAGCCGCTCATAGGGGCAGTTGTGGAAGTAGAAGAAGTCGAGATGCTTGAATTCGGAGCGTGCGGCGGAAAAGAGTTCCTCCACCTCGCGGACATGATCGTCCATCGACCCGCCGACATCGAGGAACAGCAGGACCTTGACCGCATTGCGCCGCTCCGGCCGGGTCTTCACGTCGAGATAGCCGTGCTCGGCCGTCGAGCGGATCGTTCCGCCAAGGTCGAGTTCGTCCTCAGCCCCCTGGCGCACCCAGCGCCGCAGCCGTTTCAGCGCCACGCGGATGTTGCGCGTGCCGAGCGTGACCTGGTCGTCGAAGTCGCGGAATTCCCGCTTGTCCCACACCTTCACCGCCCGGCGGTGCCGGCTCTCGTCCTGTCCGATGCGCACGCCCTCGGGATTGTAGCCATGGGCGCCGAAGGGCGAGGTGCCGCCGGTGCCGATCCACTTCGAGCCACCCTGGTGCCGGCCCTCCTGCTCGGCGAGCCGTTCCTTCAGCGTCTCCATCAGCTTGTCGAACCCGCCGAGGCTCTTCACCAGCGCCTTCTCTTCCTCGGTGAGATGCTTCTCGACGAGCTTGCGCAGCCACTCCTCCGGCAGGTCGCGGGCGTCGGCTCCGGCCTCCCCCGAGACGGCCTCGACGCCGTTGAAGACGTCCGCGAACACCCGGTCGAACCGGTCGACGAAGCGCTCGTCCTTCACCAGCGTCGCGCGCGCCAGATAATAGAAGCCTTCGACGTCATAGGTGACTAGATCGGCGCGAAGCGCCGACAAGAGCGCCAGATGCTCGTTGAGCGTGACCGGGACGCCGGCCTCTCTGAGCTTGAGGAAGAAGGTCAGGAACATGGAAGCGAGGGTAGGGCGGTTGGCGCAGGAAGTCATCGGTTCCTCTGCCAAGGGTCGCATTCCGGTTGCGAGGCAGGCCATCTTCGCCCATCCTGCCTCTGCGCCAAATTGCGCGCGCTGCGCCAGTGGCGTATATCAGAGGATGGAACGGTGCCGCCGAGGCTGGAAGTGGAGCTCGCCGAGACGGAACAGTTTCAACTGGACTGTGCGCTCTATGGCCTCGAAGGCGAGCCCCTCGACTCCGCCTTGAGCGTCCTGCGGTCGAATCCCATTGTCGGAACACCGCGGCCGGAGTCAGCGAGCCTTTGGGATTGGACGTTTCGCCGGATGCGCATCACCTATGCAGCGTCGGAGGAATTCAGTCGGATCGTTCTTCTTCGCGTTGTTCCGGTCGAGACATCCAAGTCGGAGGCGCTCTCGACGATCTTGCGGGTGGTGCGGATCATCAATGATGTCAGACGGCTGTTCGGATACTAGGCAGATGAAAAGTCCAGTTCCAATCGAGACGCAGGAAGAAGCCAACGAGCGGATGCTCCGATCCCTCGAGCAGGCGCTGAAATGGTTTCAGGGCGACGCCTCGGAGGTGAAAGTCCATCGCTTCGTCGTCGAAGTGCCCGACATTCCGGAAATCCGCGCAAAGCTGAACCTCACCCAGGAAGGGCTCGCGGCGAAGATCGGCGTGCCGGTCGCCACGCTGCGCAATTGGGAGCAGGGCAGGCGCTATCCGACCGGTCCCGCCCGCGTCCTCCTCAACGTCCTTGCGCGCGAGCCGGAGGTCGTGATGGCGGCGATCGCAGCATCGGAAACCGTCGAGGCCGCAGAATAGCGCGTGGTCGCTGCCCGTCTTCGCCCGACGCGACCGGGCGACAGCGATGCAGATTCCGCCGTGATCGCGCCGCACGGCGTGGACCGCCGCAAGGCGCAGGCCATTTCGATCGGATTTTCCGGCTTTCAGCGCCCATGAAAGGAAACCCATGTCCCTCCAGCTCTTCGATCTTTCGGGCCGTCTGGCGCTCGTCACCGGCTCCAGCCAGGGCATCGGCTACGCGCTGGCCGAGGGGCTGGGCCGCACCGGCGCGCGCGTGGTGCTCAACGGGCGCGACCGGGCGAAGCTCGAGGCTGCCGTCGAGCGCCTGCGAGCGAGCGGCCTCGACGTTTCCGGCTCGGCCTTCGACGTCACCGATCCCCAGGCGGTCACCGAAGCCGTGGAGAAGATCGAGGCGGAGGTCGGGCCGATCGACATCCTCGTCAACAATGCCGGCATCCAGCGGCGCGCGCCGCTTGAGGAGTTCGAGGTCGAGACCTTCCGCGAGATCCTGAAGGCCAATGTCGAGTCGGTCTTCCTGGTGGGCCAGGCGGTCGCCCGGCACATGATCCCGCGCGGCCGCGGCAAGATCATCAACATTGCGAGCCTGCAGAGCGAGGCCGCGCGCTACTCGATCGCGCCCTATACGGCGACCAAGGGCGCGGTGAAGAACCTCACGCGCGGCATGTGCACCGATTGGGCGCGGCACGGGCTGCAGGTGAACGCCATCGGCCCCGGCTATTTCGAGACGCCGCTGAACCAGGCGCTGATCGACAATCCCGCATTTGACAAATGGCTGAAGACGCGCACGCCCGCCGGGCGCTGGGGCAAGGTCGAGGAGCTTCAGGGCGCGGCGATCTTCCTCGCCTCGGCGGCCTCGAACTTCGTCAATGGCCAGATCCTCTATGTCGACGGCGGCGTGCTGGCGACCCTGTGACGATGGCCGGGCAGCTTGGCTTCGACCCGACAAGTTGATCTGCAACTTGAAGTAATTGTTAAATTCCGTTTGGGATGGTTCGGCATGGACCCGGCGTTGCTCCGCGATCTGCATGCCAGGACTGCTGCGATCGTCGGATCGTGGTGGCAGGACGATCGCCGCAGATGGTGTGCCTATTGCGGCATTCCCATGCGTAAGCGCTGCCCGCAAGGCAAGCCGCAGCCCGCCACCTTGGCGACACGCGACCACGTCATCCCGAAAGCGCACAAGGGCGGCGGTCTCGTCACCATTCCGGCCTGCCGCGGCTGCAATCAGGCGAAGGGGAGCCTCTCCCTGCCGGAATTTCTCGGAAGCGAGGCGTTCTTGGAGATCCGCCGGCACAAGCGCCGCCACCAGTGGTCGGTGCATGATTTGTGGATCACGGTCGGATTGGCGGCGCTCCGAAAGGCGACGCTCCTCGGTGCCGAGGGGGCGACGACAGGCGCGATGACGTCGCAGAATTCCGCCCTATCGCCGCCCGTTCCCGAACGGCTCGATTCAGCCAGATAGAAGCGGGATACCACCTTGTCCGGGGCGGCTTCGGCTTGTCATCTGCGTCCCTGCGGGCTTTGGTGACGAGTCGTAGTTGCGGAGTTGTCTATGCGCGTCTCGTTCCCGCTGGTGCTGGGTCTGGCTGCCGTCCTTGGGGTCGGGGCCTATTGGCTGTGGACGCCCGACCGGCGGGAGGACGTGCTCCATGCGAAGTACCTGCGCGCGCCGAGCGATCTGATCGCGGTCTCCGGCATCCGCCTGCATGTGCGCGACGACGGGCCGAGGGGCGCCCCGGCGATCGTCATGCTGCATGGCTTCGGATCGTCGCTTCACACTTTCGAGTCCTGGGCCGAGGCCCTGAAGAGCGAATACCGGGTGGTCAGGTTCGACGTTCCGGGCACTGGTCTCTCCGGGCCGGATCCGGATGGCGATTATTCCGATGCGCGCACGCTCGAAATCCTGGCCGCCCTGATGGATGTCCTCCACATCGACAGGGCGACCCTCGTCGGCAATTCCATGGGCGGCCGCTTCGCCTGGCTGTTCGCGGCCAAGTTTCCCGGGCGCGTCGACAGGCTGGTGCTGATCGCGCCGGACGGGTTCGAGAGCCACGGCATGGAATACGGCAAGACGCCTGAGGTGCCGGCGATGGTGCAGCTGATGCGCTACGTCCTGCCGAAGCCGCTGGTGCGCATGAATCTCGTCCCGGCCTATGCCGATCCGGAAAAACTCACGGACGCGACCCTGGACCGCTATTACGATCTCCTCCTCGCTCCCGGGGCACGCGCGGCGACGATCGCCCGCATGGGGCAGGTCCTGCTGCAGGACCCGGCGCCGATCCTGCGGACGATCGCTGCGCCGACGCTTCTCCTGTGGGGCCGGGAGGACAGGATGATCCCGGTCTCGAACGCCATGGACTATGCGAAGAACCTGCCGAACTCGACGACGGTCGTCCTGCCGGATCTCGGCCATGTCCCGTTCGAGGAGGACCCGGAACGATCGCTGGTTCCGGTCCGTGCCTTTTTGGCGGGACGAGGGCAGAACGGGTCGGCCGCGTCCGGCTGATGCCCCGGATCAACCCGGAATCGTGATCTCGCCCTTCATGTAGAGAACGGCCTCGCCGGAGACGACGACCGTTTCCCCGTCGAGCCGGCACCGAAGATCCCCGCCGCGCTTCGACACCTGCTTGGCGACGAAGGTCTTCTTGCCGACCCGTTCCGCCCAATAGGGCACCAGCGAGCAGTGGGCCGAGCCGGTCACCGGGTCCTCTTCGATCCCGGCCTTCGGCGCGAACATGCGCGAGACGAAGTCGAGGCTCGAAGCCGCGTCGCCCGGCGCGGTGGCGACGACGTTGAGCGGCGGCAGGGCGGCGAGCGCGCGGAAGTCCGGACGAAGTGCCTCGACCTCGGCCCGGCTCTCGAACACCGCCAGCCAGGAAGTGTCTCCCGGGACCGCGAACTCCACGATCTCGACCGGCTGTTTGCCCAGCGCCCTCGCCACGGTGTCGGGGGAGACCGCGCTGCCGCGCGGGCGCACCGGGAAGCGCATGTCGAACCAGCCGTCCGCCCCACGGGTGACGGTCAATTCGCCGGACCGGCGCGTGACGAAGGTGAGTGTCTCGGCCGTCTCGCCGAGAACGTCCGAAAGGACGAAGGCGGTGGCGAGCGTCGCATGGCCGCAGAGCGGCACCTCGATCGCCGGGGTGAACCAGCGCAGTTCCCACCGCGCCTCACCGGCCGGCACGACATAGGCCGTCTCGGACAGATTGTTCTCGGCGGCGATCGCCAGCATCGTCTCGTCGGACGGGAAGGCGTCGAGCGACACGACGGCGGCCGGATTGCCGGAGAACAGCCGGTTCGCGAACGCGTCGACTTGGTAGAGGGGGAGGGTGGTCATGGCGATCTCTCGAAGCTCGGGAACGGCCTGAATGGCCCATGCGAAGGCGGCGCGCCAGACCTTGTCGGGGCTTGAGCCGCCGGATCCGCAGCCGCCGGCAGGTCAATCCTCGTGGCGGCCCTCGCTCTCGCGATTGCGGTCGTAGTGCCGCGCAAGGGGGAACGGTGGAAGGAAGGATTCGCGGCGGATGGTCCAGTTCTCATAGGTCGGCACGAACTGGTCCGGCGCGTCGAGCGCGCCCAGATGCACCTCGATCTCGCCGGCGCTGCGCGCGAAGACGGAGGAGCCGCAGCGCGGACAGAAGTGCCGCCCGGCATAGTCGCGGGTCTCCCCGGTGATGGTCACCGAGTCCTCGGGAAAGATCGCGGCGGCGTAAAACAGCGCCCCGTGATGCTTGCGGCAGTCGAGGCAGTGGCACAGCCCGACCCGGTAGGGGCGTCCCGACGCCTCGATCCGGACGTCGCCGCAAAGGCAGCCACCCGTTAAACTCTCCATGCCGTGCCTGCCTCCACTCTCCTGCGACGTCGGGCGGGTGCCGTCCACGGCGCTCACCGCTGATACTTGATGAAGGGCGTCTTCGTTCCGATGCGGTCGTAGAGCATGCGCCCCTGATAGTTGAACTCCTGCGTCACCCAGTAGACGGTGGGACAGCCGGCTGCGTCGGACGCAGCGTAGACCGCCTCGATCAGCCTGCGGCCGATGCCGGTGCCGCGCACGGCCGGATCGGCATAGAGGTCCTGCAGGTAGCAGACGTTCTCCTCCCGCCAGCAATGCCGGTGGAAGAGGTAGTGGACGAGGCCGACGGTCTTGCCCTCGACGATCGCCAGCAGGCAGTTCGGATCGTAGGGCGCATCACCCAAAAGCCGTGCGAAGGTCGAGCGGTAGACGGCTTCGTCGAGCGCGGTGCCGTAGAAGGTGAGGTAGCCGTTCCACAGGCGGCGCCACTCGGGCTCGTCCGCGGCGACGACCCGGCGGATGGTGACTGCGGCGCTCATCCCTGCCGCCTTACCAGAAAGGCCAGCCGCTCGAACAGGTGAACGTCCTGCTCGTTCTTCAGAAGCGCGCCGTGGAGCCTGGGCAGCACCTTGGTCGGGCTTTCGCGCAAATCCGCAGGCTCGACGTCTTCGGCGACGAGCAGGCGGATCCAGTCGAGCGCCTCGGAGGTCGACGGCTTCTTCCGGATGCCCGGCTGCTCGCGCAGCTCGTAGAATTGCGTCAGCGCGGCGCGCACGAGGTCCTGCTTGATTCCGGGATGGTGGACCTCGACGATCCTTTGAAGGGTATCGGGGTCCGGAAACCGGATGTAGTGGAAGAAGCAGCGGCGCAGGAAGGCGTCCGGTAGCTCCTTCTCGTTGTTCGACGTGATCACGACGATCGGCCGGTGCCTCGCCGTCACGGTCTCGCCGGTCTCGGTGACGTCGAAGCTCATCTTGTCGAGCTCCTGCAGGAGATCGTTCGGAAACTCGATGTCGGCCTTGTCGATCTCGTCGATCAACAGCACCACGCGCTCGTTTGAGGAGAACGCGTCCCACAATTTGCCGGGCCGGATGTAGTTGGCGACGTCGTTCACCTTCTCATCGCCGAGCTGGCTGTCCCTGAGGCGCGAGACCGCGTCGTATTCGTAAAGGCCTTGCGCCGCCTTCGTGGTCGATTTGATCGTCCACTGGATCAGCCGCAGCCCCAGAGCCTCGGCGATCTGGAAGGCCAGCTCGGTCTTGCCGGTGCCGGGTTCGCCCTTGACGAGCAGCGGACGCTGAAGCGTGATCGCGGCGTTGACGGCGACCATCAGGTCCTTGCCCGCGACATAGGTCTTGGTACCGGTAAAACGCATGCAGCATCCCGTTTCGGTGTTCCCGCCGGAACCATAGGCGCGGAGCCGAGCCATGCAAGCGTCATTGGGCAGCATCCGCGAAACGCTGCGTCAGCCGACCTTATCAAAGCGCGTTTTCGTGCTATCTCGCAACTGCGAAGACACGAGCGCCGCCAGGCCGATCCGCGCGGCCGCCATTCCGGAACTGCCCTCATGAGCGATACCACCGCGCCCGCCGGCGCCGTTTCCGCCCATGGCCTATCGACGGCCATGACCGTCCTCTTCGCCGCCGCCTGCGGGGCGCTGGCGGCCAATCTCTACTATGCGCAGCCTCTGGTTGCGCTGATCGGCGACGACATCGGTCTGTCGCGCGCGGCCGAAAGCTCGGTCGTCACCTTCTCGCAGCTCGGCTATGCCTGCGGTCTCGTTCTCCTGGTGCCGCTCGGCGACGTGATCGAGAACCGCCGGCTGATCCTTCTGACGATGGCGGCCAATGTCGCGTCTCTCGTGGGACTCGCGCTCGCGCCGGGCCTTGCGACCCTCTTCGTCATGATCCTGGTCGTGGGATTGACCTCCTGCGCGGCCCAGATGCTGGTGCCGCTCGCCGCCAATCTCGCGCCCGACGAGGAGCGTGGCAGGGTGGTCGGCAATGTCATGAGCGGGCTTCTCGCGGGCATCCTCTTCGCGCGGCCGCTGGCGAGCTTCCTGGCCGACTATGTCGGTTGGCGCGGGGTCTTCGGCCTGTCCGCCGGCGCGATCACCGCAATGGCGCTCGCCGGCCTGTTCGTCTTTCCAACACGCCAGCCGCAGACGGCGGAACGCTATGGCGGGCTGATCGCCTCGCTCGGCAAGCTCTTCCTGCGCGAGCCGGTCCTGCGCCGGCGCGGGCTCTATCATGCCGCCATGTTCGCCGCCTTCTCGCTGTTCTGGACCGGGGCGCCGATCATCCTTCTGCGCGACCCCTATGATTTCAGTCCGAGCGGCGTCGCGCTCTTCGCGCTGGCCGGCGTCCTCGGCGTCTTCGCCGCGCCTGTCGCCGGGCGCCTGGCCGACCGTGGCCACAGCCGCGCCGGCACGATCACGGCGCTGGCGATCGTCGTCCTGGCCTTCGTCGCGGCGCTCTTCGGCGAGAATTCCCTCGCCGCGCTCGTTGCCGCCGGCATCCTGATCGACCTCGGCGTCCAGGCGAATCTCGTCTTCGGACAGCGCGAGATCTACCAGTTGCAGCCGGCGATCCGGAACCGGCTGAACGCGGTCTACATGACCACCTTCTTCCTCGGAGGGGCGCTCGGCTCGGCGCTGACGAGTCCGGTTCTGGAAGCCTTCGGCTGGCAGGCCGTCTGCGGCATCGGCATCGCGCTTCCCGCCGCCGCGCTCGCCTATTTCACGCTGGCCGACCGCTCGGTCTGACGCGGCTCCCATCTGTCGAGAAAGGCCCGGGCGGAAAGCGCCTGCATGTCCGGCACCGCCTCGAACAGGGTTTCGAGCGGCCAGTCCCACCAGGCCAGCGCCCGCAGCCGGCCGGCGATATCGGCGGGAAACCGCTCGCGGATGCGGGCGGCCGGAACGCCGGCGGCGATCGTGTAGGGCGGGACGTCCTTCGTCACCACCGCATTCGCCCCGATCACCGCGCCGTCGCCGATGGTGATGCCGGGCAGGATCACCGCGCCGTGGCCGATCCATACGTCGTTGCCGATCGTCACCGGCTTGTCCCGACGGCGGGCGCGGAAATCATGGTCGACGGGCAGGAAGCGGAAATATTCGTTCGGCCGATAGCTGATCTTGTGCGTCGTCACCCGTTCCATCGGATGCTCCAGCGCATTGACGCGCACGCCGGCCGCGACCGAGCAGAACTTGCCGATCCTCGCATGGGCGGCCTCGCCATTGCGCTCGAAATAGCTGAAGTCGCCGACCGCCACGTCGCGCAGGATCACCCGCGCGCCGATCTCGACATGGCGGCCGAGCTTCGTGCCCTTGAGTTCCGCCGTTGTGTGGATGCGCGGCTCGGACGGGCGGAACCGGAGGGCCGCCTGGCGTTCGCGTTCGTTCGCCTCCTCGTCGCGCCCTTCGTCCACCTTCCATCTCCCTTCGTCCGCATCTTTCCGGCGATCGCGCGCCAGCCTATATTGAAGCCATGAGCGATACCGCAAACAGGACCAACCGGCTGGCGCTCGCGGCAGGGATCGCCGGGCTCGCGGCGATCGCCGCCGCGGCGGTTCTCGGCTGGGTGGCGCATGGCGAGGCGATTTTCCTCGACCTTGCCGCCAATGGCTGGCTGTCCTGCCTCTGACGGGCTGACGCATTCCGGCGTGGCGCGCCCGGGCAAGGACGGGACGCAATGTCCTGTCGCGTCTCGGTCGGTGCTCGTGGTAGTGGGCGCCCAGGCAAATCTCTAGAGGAGGACGGGGCGCAAATCCGCGCAATACGTCCCGGAAGCAGCATGACTGGAACGCAAGCTCTCCGCGTCGGCCTCTGGGCCGTTGCGGCCCTCATCGCCGGCGCTCTCGCCGCCCTCGTCGTTGTCTTTTCCGGCGGCGGCCCGACGGCCGGGGAGGCTTATGGCAAACCCTTCGCCCTTGTCGACCAGAACGGCCAGGAGATCACTGAGGCGGCCCTGCGCGGCAAGCCTTCGGCGGTCTTCTTCGGCTACACCCATTGTCCGGACGTCTGTCCGACGACGCTCTACGAACTCGCCGGCTACCAGAAGCAGCTGGAAGAGGCGGGCGGCGATCTTCAGGTGGTCTTCGTCACGGTCGATCCCGAGCGCGACACGCCCGCGGTCCTGAAGGACTATGTCGAGGCGGTCTCGAAGGACGTCACCGCGATCAGCGGCGATCCCGCCAAGGTGGAGGCGATGGCCAAGGGCTGGGGCGTCTACTTCAAGAAGGTCGGCGAGGGCGACGGCTATACGATGGACCACACCGCCACGACCTTCCTGATCGACCGCGACGGCAAGCTCGCCGGCACCATCGCCTATGGCGAGGACCCGAAGATCGAGCAGCAGAAGCTGGAGAAGCTCGTCGGGGTATAGCCATAAGCGGGCCGCGCAGCGTTCTCCGCGCCGCACTAGGGGCCGGTTTTGCCGCCCGCCCGCTGATCCCTCGACACTCTGCCATCCACCAGCCCGGCGCATCCTTTCGCCGGGCTGCGCAATCGAGGGAGCTCTCTGGGCCTTAAGGGCGCGGAAGGTCGATCTGTCCGTCTGCAAAATTCCGGCTACCAGCGCCCGAACCTGTTTCCCGCTGTCGGCGTTGCGCTAGCTTGGGCGGCTCGTCTCGAAGAAAGTCTTGCGCTTCATGCATGATCTCGCGCTTCAGCTAGCCCTGATCGGCGTCGCCGGCATTGCCTCGCAATGGGTGGCCTGGCGCCTCAGGATTCCGGCTATCGTCATCCTCTTCCTGGTGGGGCTGATCTTCGGGCCCCTCACCGGGCTGATGAACCCGCGCGTCGACTTCGGCGAACTCTACACGCCGCTGGTTTCGACCGCCGTCGCGATCATCCTGTTCGAGGGCGGGTTGACGCTGAACTTCCGCGAGATTCGGGAGACGTCGACGGCGGTGCGCCGGATCGTGCTCGTGGCGAGCCCGCTCGTCTGGATCATGACCGCTTTCACCGCCCATTTCATCGGCAATCTCTCTTGGCCGACGGCGATCATCCTCGGCGCACTTCTCGTGGTCACCGGTCCGACGGTGATCATGCCGCTCCTTCGCCACGCGCGTTTGAAGTCACGGCCCGCCTCGATCCTGAGATGGGAGGCGATCCTCAACGACCCGGTCGGCGCGCTCTTCGCAGTTATCTCCTTCGAAACCGTGCTCGTGCTGCGCGGTGCGCACGAGGCGGGCAACCTGATCTTCACGGCGATCCTGGCGCTCGCCATCGCGATCGGTGGCGGCATCCTCGTCGGACGCCTCATCGGCCGCGCCTTCACGCGCGGCTACGTGCCCGAATATCTGAAGGCGCCGATCCTCTTTGCCAGCGTCGTCGGAATGAACTCCTTCACCAACCTCGTTTTGGAGGAGGCGGGTCTCCTGACCGTCACCGTCATGGGCATCACCATGGCGAACGCCAAGATCGCCAGCCTCAGCGAGCTGAAGCGGTTCAAGGAGACGATCACGATCCTTCTGGTCTCCGGCCTGTTCATCGTGCTGACGGCATCGCTGCAGATGGAGGTGATCGCCAGCCTTGAATGGCGGGTGCTGGTCTTCATCGCCGCCTCGCTCCTCGTCGTGCGGCCGCTCGCGGTCTTTGTCGCGACGATTGGCGCCGGGATCGACTGGCGCGAGCGGCTCCTCGTCGCCTGGATCGCGCCGCGCGGCATCGTCGCCGTCGCCGTCGCCGGCCTCTTCGGCGCGACCCTCGTGCGCATGGGGGTCGCCGACGGCGATCGCATGATCGCCTACACCTTCGCCCTCGTTGCCGCGACGATCGTCTTCCACGGCTTTTCGCTGGGCCCGCTCGCGCGCCTCCTGGGTTTGAGATCCGCCGACCGGCCCGGCGTCCTCATCGTCGGCGCGTCGCGCTTTTCCATCGCGCTCGCCCGCCGGCTGAAGGCGCAGGAGGTTCCCGTCCTGATCGCCGATTCCAACTGGTCGCGGGTCTCGGAGGCCCGGCTTGCCGAGGTCGACGTCTGGTTCGGCGAAATCCTCTCGGAAGCCGCCCATCACGGGCTGAACCTCTCGCGCTTCGACCATCTCGTCGCCGCGACCGACAACGACGCCTACAACGCGCTGATCTGCACGGATTTCGGGGCGGAGATCGGCCGCACCGAAGTGTTCCAGATCGGCGACATCGGCGCCGGGCCGTCCTCCGATCGCCATGCGATGAACTTCACCATCGGCGGGATCCCGCTGTTCAAGCCGGGTAAAAACTTCTCCGAGCTGCGCGACCTGATCGTGGACGGCTGGTCCTTCCAGGCGACTCGCCTCACCGAGGAGTTCGGCTACAAGCGCTTCATCGAGTCGCGGCCCGAGGGCACCCAGATGCTGATGTGGATTCGGTCCTCGGGCGCGGTGGTCTTCGCGTCGGCCGAAGGGTCCGGCCAGCCGGACACGGGCGATACGGTCATTGCCTTCGGCCCGCCGCGGCAGGAGCGCGAACAGGAGAAGATCGTGAAAGGTACCATGACGGAGCGCGAGGCGCGGGCCGAGAAGGCGCGCAAGACGTCGGAAGAGGTGTCGGGGCGGGCGGAAGAGGCCGCCAGCCGATCGGAGCCCATCGCCTGATGCCGCAGACCCGCTATTTCTTTCGCGGTGAGCGGGCCGAGGCGGAGAGGGCCTATGCTTCGCTCGAACGCGCCTATGAGGACGAAGGCGCGCCGCTCGCCATCATCGAGCTCGACGAGGCGCGCGCGATCTTCGAGGTGTCGGCCTATCTCGATGTGGAGGAGGGAGGCGATCGGACGCCGGAACTCGCCGTCGCCGCGGGAATCGCGCCGGAGCGCGTTGGCCGCGAAGATCTGCCGGACAAGGACTGGATGGCGGACGTTCTCGCCGCGCTGAAACCGGTGCGCGCCGGGCGATTCCTGGTGCATGGTGCCCATGACCGGCACCGCGTGGCGCCGAACGACCTGTCGATCGAGATCGAGGCCGGCCAGGCCTTCGGAACCGGCCATCACGGGACGACGGCCGGCTGTCTCACCATGATCGAGCGCCTGTGGCTGCGCCGCCAGCCGCAGAACGCGCTCGATCTCGGAACGGGCAGCGCGGTCCTCGCGATCGGTCTCGCCAAGCTCGCCCGGATCCCGGTGCTCGCGACAGACATCGATCCCATCGCGGTCCGGGTCGCCAGCGCCAATGTCCGGTCCAACGGCATGTCGCAGATGGTCTCGACGAGTGTGTCGGACGGGTTCCGCTCACGCGCGATCCGCGAGCGGGCGCCCTTCGACCTCATCGTCGCGAACATCCTCGCCGGGCCGCTGATTTCCCTCGCGCGCGACTTCCGCCGCCATCTGGAGCCGGGCGGCGATGTCATCCTCTCCGGCATTCTCACCCATCAGCGCGCGGCCGTGCTGGCCGCCTTCCGGGCGCAGGGCATGGTCCACCGGCGCACGCTGACGCGGGAGGAATGGGTTACGCTCCACCTGTCGCGATGAGGCGCGGGCGATGCAGAGCGAATATGAAAAGAGCCCGGCGGCATCGTCGCGACCGGGCTCTTTACATCTGGCAATATACTGGAACGGACGCCTCGGCGTCCCTTCTCGCCATCCCGATTAACGGCGGGCCGGCGAGGTGCCTTCAAACAGCGACTCGCGGTTCGCAAGTTCGTCCGCGGTCAGGCTGTTGTGCCGATAATGCGTCGCGATGTAGCGGCGGGCCTCGCGCTCGCGGGCCTCGATCAGGCGGTCGAACATGGTGCGCATGACGCCCTTGCTCTGGCGGCTGCTGCGAAGCGAAAGGTCGGTAAAGGTCGTGGTGGCCATCGTGTCTCTCCTGAAGCTCTAACGTGCCTCCCGTGACCTGCAATATGCTGATTGCGCGGGACCTCAGGTAGAGCTCCAGACGCATAGGACCCTCCCGCCTATTGCAATGCAGCATGAAGGCGATCTTCAGCTTCCGGAATCCTTTTCCGCAAGCCCGCACCCGCCTATGCTGGCGGCGGGTGGCACCGCTGCGCGCCGCCGCATGTCCGCCGCTCGGATCCCCCGCCGAAGCCGCTCCTTGGAAGAAAGTGCCGATGTTCCAGAATTTCGACGAGACGACCGACCATTCCCAGAGTGCCGGACGCGTCGCACGGCTGCGCGCAGACCTCGCCGCCGCCGGCCTCGACGGCTGCATCGTCCCGCGCGCCGACGAGCATCAGGGCGAGTATATCCCGGCATCTGCGGCCCGGCTCGAATGGCTGACCGGCTTTTCCGGCTCGGCCGGCGTCGCCGTCGTCTTGGCGGAGCGCGCCGCGATCCTCACCGACGGGCGCTATACGCTGCAGGTGCGCTCGCAGGTGGATCTGGACGTCTTCGAGACGGTGTCATCGGTCGAAACCTCTTTGACCGAGTTCCTCAAGCAGGCGGCAGCCGGCAAGCGCATCGGCTACGATCCCTGGCTGCACACGGTGGGCGAGGTCCGCCGCCTCTCCGAAGCGCTCGCCGCCGAGGGCGGTGAACTTGTGGCGATGCGCGGTAATCCGATCGATCGGATCTGGAACGACCGGCCGGCGCCGCCGAAGGGCCGCGCGGTCCTCCACGAGGAGCGCCATGCCGGCAGGCCCGCCACCGAGAAGCTGGGCCTGCTCGCAGGCAAGATCGCCGAGGCCAAGGCCGATATCGCCGTCCTCACCGATCCCGCCTCGATCGCCTGGGCGTTCAACATCCGCGGCAGTGACGTGCCGCATACGCCGCTGATGTTGTCCTTCGCCATCCTGCGCAAGGACGGGCGGCCGACGCTGTTCGTCGATCCGGACAAGCTGGACGCCGAGGTGAGGGCGCATCTGGAGGCGCTGGCCGAACTGGCGGAGCCGGAAGATCTGGAGCCCAGGCTGACGCGCGAGGCGAAGGACCGTGCCGTCGGCCTCGATATGCAGCTGGCCGCCGCGCGCCTGTCGGACATCGTCACGGGGGCCGGGGGCCGCGTGGTCGAGATGGCCGATCCCGCCAAGCTGCCGCGGGCGATCAAGAACCCCGGCGAGATCGCCGGCTCGCGCGCGGCGCATCTGCGCGACGGGGTGGCGGTGACCGCCTTCCTCGCCTGGCTCGACCGGCAGGCGCCCGGCAGCCTCACCGAGATCGCGGCGGCGGAAAAGCTCGAGGCGTTCCGCGCCGAATACGGCGAGCAGGACGGCCAGAAGCTGCGCGACATCTCCTTCGACACCATCGCCGGCTCGGGCCCGAACGGGGCGATCGTGCATTACCGGGTCAATCGCGAGAGCGACCGGGCGCTGGGCGAAGGGGAACTGTTCCTGCTGGATTCCGGGGCGCAGTACCGCGACGGCACCACCGACATCACCCGGACGATGCCGATCGGCGCGCCGAGCGCGGAGATGCGGGAGAAGTTCACGCTGGTCCTGAAGGGCATGATCGCGATCTCCACGGCGCGCTTTCCCAAGGGCACGCGCGGCGTCGATCTAGACCCGCTCGCGCGCATCGCGCTGTGGAAGGCGGGCTGCGACTATGCCCATGGCACCGGCCATGGCGTCGGCTCCTATCTCGCCGTCCATGAGGGGCCGCAGTCGATCTCCAAGCGCGGCATGGCGCCGCTCGAGCCGGGCATGATCCTCTCCAACGAGCCCGGCTATTATCGCGAGGGCGCCTTCGGGATAAGGATCGAGAACCTGATCCTCGTCACCGAGGCCGAGGCGATCCCCGGCGGCGACATCGCCATGCTCGGCTTCACGACCCTGACGCTCGCCCCGATCGACCGGCGGCTGGTGGCAGTGGAGCTGATGTCGGCGGACGAGATCGCCTGGCTCGACGCCTATCACCGGCATGTGCGGGAGGCGCTGACGCCGCTCCTCGACGATGCCGACAAGGCCTGGCTCGATCAGGCGACACGGCCGCTCGCCACGTCCTGACGGCGGCCCGCTCTGCCCGGCGGGCGGTTGAACCGGCCCCCTTCATCATGCGAGGGAGGACCGCACCGCCGCCTCGCAGCTTGAACGCCGTCCGCTTCCTCGGCCCGCAAGGCCTCGACCCGACAAAGGGAGACGTCGCCCCGATGTCCGCGCTGACCCTTCGCCCCAACGCCCCGTTCGATCTCGCCCCGCTCGCGCGGCTGCTTGCCGAGGAAGGTGACCTCGCCCGCGTCAACCCGTCCGCCAAGCACCCGTTCGACCCGCTGGAATGGCGGGAAAAGTGGCTGGCCGAGCCGGACGACGCCTCCTTCTACGTGCTCGACCAGAGCGGCAAGGAGGTCGGATTCTTCGCCCTGCGCGTCGGCATCGGCCCGGAAGTGCGCCATCTCGTCTATGTCTTCGTCGCGGAGGAAGCCCGCGGCGGCGCCGGCGAGGCGGTGACGCAGCTCGCCGAACAGGCGGCGCGCGACCTCGGCGCGCTGTCGGTGACGCTGAAGGTCGAGCTCGACAACGCGCCGGCGCTGAAGACCTACCAGTCCGCCGGCTTCGAGGAACTCGGCCGCAGTCGCGGCATGGCGACCATGCGCCGCGACGTCGACTGATCGCATCGGGCGTCCTCGCCGCCCCGCAGCGCGGCCGCCGCGGCGCGGATCGCTTCGCCCTCGTGGCGCAGGGTCTGCGGATCCCGAAAGGCGCCCGGAAGCATTCGCCGCATCACGGCGAAGGGCAGGGCAAGGCGGACCGGCTTCGGCAGCGCCGCGAAACAGGGCGCCTCGGGGAAGGAGCCGCCGCCCGCGTGATAGGCGAAGGGCGCATCGCCCGGCCGCTCGCCATAGCGGCAGGCGCCGGCCCGCCGGCAGCCTCCGCGCCGGCAGATACAGGCGAGCCGCCAGGCGATCGTCGGCATCAGCCGGTCCGGCCGCGTGACGCTCCATTTCGACGCCCCGCTTTGCCGGGCGCCCGGCCGCGCACCCGCCTGCCGCGGCGGCTTCGGCCAGCCGGAAAGCGCCGCCCGCACCAGCGCGAGATGGCGGTCGGCGAGGCGATGGCACTCCGTGATCTCCTCCGGCGTCAGCGGCGGGTCGATGGGCGTGTCGGACATGGCGGTCTCCTCCGTTGGGCTGTTGCGGCTGCGGCGGCGTTTTTCTGGATGGAGGGCGCGCGAAAGCGGCGCCGCGCCCGGTGCCGGGCCGGCGGTCTGCATCCTATGTGGCCACCCGGGCGGGGCGGCGGATCGCCGAGGGCGCGCCCTCGGGAACTTTAAGAATGCGGCACGCCCTCGGCGATCCGCGCGGTGTCTTGTCAGCCCGGTGAACCGGTCCTTGCCCGCCTTTCAGCGCTGCGGGAGACGCCCCGCAGCACTCGACGGGAGACCTTCGTCGGCCCCGGCGGCCGCGCGGCTTGGCGCCGTTCGGCCCGTCGGGGCTCCGGTTCCGGCCGGCTCTTCGCCCTTTCGGGCTCAAGCGGATCGATCCGCGGCCCCCTCATAGTGGGGGACGGTCCGGCGACTGTTCGGGCCGTCCGGGTCGGCGCGTCTCCGGAAGACGCCCCGTCGCGGACACCGCTCGCCACCCCCGACCGATCCCGGCGATCGTCCGTGCCCGCCGTGGGCGGCGATGGCGCGATTATGGGGGAGGCGGGAGGGGCGGGGATAAGGTGGGGCGGTGGACGGTGGGACGATCTCCCCCCTTGTGGGGGAGATGCCGGCAGGCAGAGGGGGGTATGCCTGGCGCCAGCGTTTCCATTTTCTTCTGGGCCGCCACGGCCGCCGCCGCGGGGGCAACCCAGAGGGGGGTGCCTCGCTCAGACGCCAGACGATTGCGCCCGCTCCGCTACCACCGTGAGGATATGCGAGCAGACCCCGTCGATGTCCCTGAGCAGGTCGTCGTTCCAGAACCGCAGGACAACCCACCCGTCGGCTTCAAGCCGCGCCGTCCGGACGGCGTCGCGCAGGAGCGAGCGATCCGTCCCGTGCTGGGAGCCGTCGATCTCGACGATGAGTCGATGAACTGGACAGGCGAAGTCGACGATGTAACCGGCGATCGGCAGCTGGCGGCGAAAGCCGAGGCCCAATGAGCCGATGGGCTCGGACGGCATTCCCGAACTTCAGCTCCGCCTCGGTCAGCGCCTTGCGCATGGCGCGGGCGTTCTTGCGGTGGCCAGGCGGAATGGTGGCGTGCGTCACGGACGGCTGCTCCAGTGAGGGACGCAGTCTGCCATCGCACCTTGTGCGGCATACCCCCCTCTGCCTGCCGGCATCTCCCCCACAAGGGGGGAGATCGGCGGCGGACCGGCCGCTTTCTCTTCGCAAACGGTCACGCAGTGCGTCACGGCGCAGATCTTCAGACACCGGCCTGCGCAGGGTCGATCTCCCCCCTTGGGGGGGAGATGTCCGGCGGGACAGAGGGGGGTGCCCGGCGCGATGCTCGACAGGATTACGCCGCAGCCACCGCGCTTCGCCACCCCATCCTCATTTTAGGGGCCGTCTTCTGTCGAGTAGAGACGAAGACGACGGCTCAGAGCGCCTCCCAATCAGTCGGCAGCCAACGTTGAATAAATTGCCAGTGCGGAAGAGCGAAAGGCGATGTAATTGACTGTGGAGCGCTTGAACATTTCGCGTGAGCAGGTCAGACAGGGAACGGTACCGTACACAGAGCTAAGCCACGGCGATCACGACAGGAAAGCGAAAGGGATGCACCGACGACGGCAGATCTAGAACACGGCGCTTCTACGTTGACGCATGTCACAAATTTTCCTGAACTACCCTGGGCTCAAATAGCCGGAGTTCGACCTTCTGTATGCTCATCCTTGGGCTTCTCGCGAGTGAAACGATAATGATGTGTTTCCATCATACCGCTGTAGATCGGAATTTCTGAATGACAGCATATGCATTTTGGAACAATAAGGGAGGAGTGGGAAAATCCTATCTCTCTTTTGTGGCAGCTTGTGAGTATGCCTACCGTAACAAGCATGTGAATGTTTACGTCGTAGATCTTTGTCCACAAGCCAATGTATCCGAGATCATGCTTGGATCTAGCGAAACGTCAGATAACTATCGGAAGTTAATTCCTGACGACGGCTTGCGACAGACAATTGGCGGTTACATTGAGAGGCGGTTAAGCTCGCCATTCTCCCCATTAAGTTCCATTGAAGAATTTATGTGCGTTCCGAACCATTTTAATAAAGAGATACCAGAAAATATCAGGCTTATAGCTGGTGATTATATTCTTGAAGTTCTTTCTGAGGCGATGAGACAGGCCTCCCAGTTGAGTGTCCCGCTTGATTCTTGGCGGAGGGTTATGTCGTGGGTGAAGGATTTAGTAGATTCACTGCGGTCAATATCCAAGTATGACGACAGCTTTTTTGTGATAGATTGCAATCCGAGCTTTTCAATATATACGCAGATGGCGCTGATTGCGTCCGATAGAGTAATTGTTCCATTTACGGCTGATGATAGCAGTCGCAGAGCGATCGAAAATGTCTTTGCTCTGCTTTATGGCGTTGGTGAAGGTAAGATATCTGCTTATGCAAAAATTTCCTTTGCAGAAAAAGCAATTGATTTCGGTGTAAGCTTGCCTCGGATACACACAATAGTGAATAATAGGGTTTCATTCTACGAGGGGAAGCCGAGTAAAGCGTATCTAGCGGCAAACAAAAGGGTGCAAGATACGGTAGACAAAATATACGGTTTAAATCAGAAGCCGTTTTTTGATAAGAAATTGCGCCCATCAGGTCAATTTGTCGAAGTGCGCGACTATCACAGTGCCGCGATCGTATCGACGCTCACCGGCACGCCTCTGCACCGTTTGCGCCCAGGCCCTAAGAATGTAAAAGGTGAGAGGGTTCAGCTCAACAAAGGTCCTCTCGACAGCTATAAAGACGCGCTGGAAAAGTTCGTCGAACGGCTCTAATAAGATGGCATCAGACGCGCTATCGAAATTTTTGGCAACAGTTAAAAGCGCGAATAAGCTCGATTCTAATGCGGTAACGCAATACCTGACGATGCCAGAGCGGCAGGTTTTTTATCACGCCAGTATTTCAATGGACGTGGCAGCTTGGGATAGTTATATAAACAGTGTAGTGACCGAATTTAACTCGCGAATTGGAGGAATTTCGAATCCATCTCTGCTGAGATATAGGGCGAATATACAACTCACCATAACGAAGCGTCTTGACAAATTTAATACTCCCAATTTCGACAACACCCGTACTTTAGTAGTCGAGTGCACTGGGTTCGATCCTGTTTCTAGTTGGGCGTGGCCTGCAAGGAATATGATATGGCAGGCGGTCCAAATCCGGCTAAATGAGATATTGAGGATACGACATAGTTTCGCGCATGGATTTTCCTTGCCTAATTACTCTTGGCTTCCACAAAAAGGCGGCGTAATTACCCACGCCCTGGGTTCACCGTCCTTTGCGGTCAGGGGCTGACGGTTTT
>NZ_JAJAVB010000017.1 GCF_020615385.1 Jiella soli
CGGCCGGGATGGTCTGGCGGCAGACGCCGTGGAAGCCATCGCAGCCGGCGACGAAATCGCATTCCAGCCTGTGCGCCCCTTCGGCGGTGTCGAAGGTGACGAAAGGCGCATCGCCCGCAACGCCTTGCGGCCTGGCGTCCGCCGCCTCGTGGACCACCGGGACGCCGGCCTCGTCGAGCGCGTCGTAGAGATCGTGCGTCACCTCGGTCTGGCCGTAGACCATCACCGTCTTGCCGCCGGTGAGCTCGCGCAGGTCGATATGCAGCCGGTCGCCGCGCCAGGCGATGTCGAAGCCGTCATGGACGAGGCCCTCGCGGTCCATGCGGGCCCCGGCTCCGGCAAGGCGCAGGAGATCGGTCGTGCCCTGTTCGAGGACGCCCGCACGGATGCGCGAGAGGACGTAGTCGCGGCTGCGCCGTTCCAGCACGACGCATTCCACCCCGGCGCGATGAAGGATCAGCGCGAGCAGGAGACCGGCCGGGCCGCCGCCGATCACCGCGACGCGGGTACGGGCCGGTAGCTTCGGCTCACGGGAAGATGACATTGGCTTCGCTTCCACTTCCAAAGTTTGTTATTGAGCGCGGGCGACGCCGAGGGCGCGGCCTTCGGACACGCCGTGACGACCGCTCCCGATGCCATCACCGGCGAGTCGTGGAGGCGTCATGCGATCCGGCGGCCTCTCGGCGGGTGGCCTTGACGACGTCGCCGTACAGCTCGCGCTCGAGGGCCGCGGCGGCGGCTTGGAGCTGCGGGACCGCCGCGAGAAGTGTCTCACGCGTGAGCCGCGAGGACGGGCCGAACAGCGAGATGCTCGATACGATCGTGCCGGATCGCGTCTTGACCGGAACCGCGACAGCGTTCACGTCCGCCTCCCGCTCACCGACGTTCAGCGCGTAGCCCACCGCCCGCACGCCCGCGAGATCGGCGAGGATATCCGTCCGCTCCACAAGGGTACGTGCCGAGAAGGCGCGACGCTCGATATCGGAAAGATACCGCTCCAGGCGATCGGCGGAGATCTCGGCAAGCCAAACCTTGCCGTGCGCGGTGCAATAGGCCTCGAGCCGGCTGCCGACGCGGATATCGACATAGAGCGGCCGCGAGGAAACGGCCTTTGCGATGCAGGTGAGCGCGTTCGCCTCGAACACCATCGCCATCGACGCCTCGTCGAAATGCCGGGTCAGGGCGTCGAGCGTCGGCTGCATCACCCGCGCGAGATGGCTGTCGTTCTGCGCCCGCGTGCCGAGGTCGACCAGCGTGTAGCCGAGGCGATAGACGCCGCGGGTCGAAGCGACGAGCGCCCCGGCCTCCTCCAGCGAGCGAAGCAGGCGGTGCGCGGTGACGCCGTTGATCCCGAGCGCCTTGGTGACGACGGCGGCGGACAGTTCGGTCCGACCGCCGTCGAACAGCTTCAGGATGTCGAAGGCGCGAAGGATCGACCCGTTGATCTGCGTCGCCATGCCGAACCTCTCTCGTACCTCTTGGCGCCAGGGCGGCACGCCCAGCGGACAAGGCCGGTTCGCAATCCGCCCGGGCGCTCGTCCCGATGCTCCGTCAGAACGGATAGTGCTGGTTCGCGTCCTCGATGGTGATCCAGCGGAGTTCGGTGAATTCGGCGATCCCCGCCGTTCCGCCGAAGCGGCCGTAGCCGCTCGCCTTGGTGCCGCCGAAGGGCATCTGGGCCTCGTCGCCGACGGTCGGTCCGTTGATGTGGCAGATGCCGGCGTCGATCCGCTTCGCGATCGACATCGCTCGGCTGATGTCCCGGCCGAACACCGCCGAGGAGAGGCCGTACTCGGTGTCGTTCGCCAGTTCCAGCGCATGCTCGGCGTCTCGCGCCCGAACGATGCAGACCACGGGTCCGAAGGATTCCTCGCGGAAGAGCTTCATCTCCCGCGTCACCTTGTCGACGACGGTCGCCGGCATGATCGTCGTCTCGGTGGCTCCGCCCGTGGTCATGACCGCGCCCTTGCCGACCGCCTCCCTCACCAGCCCGTCGATCCGCTCGACCGTCGCCCGGGAGACGACGGCACCGAGCACCACTTGCCCCCGCGGATCCCCGTGCGGCAGCGCCTCGGCGCGGGCCGTGAACTTCCGGGAAAACTCCTCCGCCACGCTCTCGTCGACGATGATGCGCTCCGTCGACATGCAGATCTGGCCCTGGTTCATGTAGGCGCCGAAGATCGCCGCGTTCACCGCCGCATCGACGTCGGCGTCGTCGAGCACGACCAGCGGCGCCTTGCCGCCCAATTCCAGAAGCACGGGCTTCAGATGCTCGGCCGCCTGCTTCGCGATGATCCGGCCGACACGGCTCGAGCCGGTGAAGTTGATGCGCTTAACCTTGGGATGGGCGATCAGCGCCGAGACGACTTCCGGCGCGTCCTCGGCGGAATGGGTGACGACGTTGACGACGCCCTCCGGCAGTCCGGCCTCGCGCAGCGTCTCGGCGATCATCAGATGCGTGTGCGGGCACATCTCCGAGGCCTTCAGCACCACGGTGTTACCGCAGGCGATCGGCATCGCGACGGCGCGCATTCCGAGAATCACCGGCGCGTTCCACGGCGCCATGCCGACGAGGACGCCGACCGGCTGGCGATACGCCATGGCGAGAGTGCCGGGCTTGTCCGAGGGCATCACCTCACCCTTGATCTGCGTCGTCATCGCAGCCGCCTCGCGCAGGATGTTCGCCGCGAACATCACGTTGAAGCCGATCCAGGGTGCGGTCGCCCCGGTTTCGGCGACGCAGACCTCGATGAACTTTCCGGTCTTGGCGTCGAGCAGGTCGGCCGCCTTGTTCAGGATCGCCCGGCGCGCGTTCGGGCCGGTCTCGGACCATCCGGGAAAGGCTCTGGCCGCCGCCTCCACGGCGCGATCGACGTCGCTCTTCCTGGCCGCCGCCGCCCGGGTCGCGATCTCGCCCGTCACCGGGTCGATCCGCTCGAAAGTCGTGCCTATGCCCGCTGCAGCGTCCTCGCCGCCGATCAAAAGTCCGATGTCCATCATGCTTCTCCCTTCGGTCCGGATGCTTCGGCAACACCTGGCTCTGCGTCGCCGTTGTTCGCTCGGCGCATGATTGACAGCGGGATTCTCTGCAGTCAATATCGAGATATCTTCATTTTACATATAGCAATGAGACGCATGGATTCCAGCCGCACATCGACCCAGGGCGACAACGAGGCCGGCGCCCTTCCCGCCGAGCAGACAGCGGACGAGGTTCCGGCGGGTCCCGGCGGCACGATGACGGCCGGCGGCGCGCTGCTCGCCCGGCTGAAGAGCGTCGG
>NZ_JAJAVB010000018.1 GCF_020615385.1 Jiella soli
CGCGCGGGCCGGTCTACGTCAGCCTGCCGCGCGAGACGCTCTGCCAGCCCTGCCCATCGGACGGCCTGTCGGATCCGCCGAGCCTCGCACCGGCCCGCGCCTATCCGGACCCCGCCGCAGTTTCGGAGGCCGCGCGCATCCTCGCGCAGGCGAAGCGCCCGCTGATCATCGCCCAGCGCGGCGCCGGTTCCGCCGAAGGCTTTGCCGCGCTCGCCAGGCTCGCATCCGATTTCGCGATCCCGGTCTGCCAGTACTGGGCGATCCAGCTTGCCATCGCCACCGATCACGAGATGGCGGCGGGCGCCGATCCCGCGCCATTCCTGGCCGAGGCCGATGCCATCCTCGTCATCGACTCGCTGGCCCCGTGGTCGCCGGAAATCCACGAGCTGAAGCCCGGCTGCAAGGTGATCCAGCTCGGCGAAGACCCGCTCTACGCCCGTTTTCCGGTCCGCCATTTCCGCTCCGACGTCACGCTCGCCTGCGACACCGCGACCGGCATCCTTGCTCTTGCCGAGGCGATGCGGCCGCATGCCGACGCTGCAGGAGAGCGTTGCCGGACCCGGCGCAAGGCCATCGCGCCGCAGATCGCGCGGCTGCGCGAGGAGACGCTGGCGCGCTCTCGCGCCGGCAACGGCAAGCCGCCGACCAAGGAGTTCGTCAGCCTCTGCCTGTCGAACGCCATCGCCGGCCGCCCGGCCCGGGTCCTGTCGGAACTCGGCTGCCCGCTCGGACCGCTGACGCTGACCGAGCCCGGCAGCTGGTTTCAGGAGCCGCATTCGGGCGGCCTCGGCTGGTGCTTTCCGGCCGCGCTCGGCATGGCGCTCGCCGATTCCGGTCGGCTGACCGTCGCGACCATGGGCGACGGCTCATACATCTTCGCCAACCCCGCCGCCTGCCACCAGATCGCCGAGGCGCTGGCGCTGCCTGTGCTCATCGTCGTCGTCAACAATGCCGAATGGGGCGCGGTACGCCAGTCGGTCCTCGGGATCTATCCGGACGGCTATGCGGCGAAGACCAACACGATGCCCCTCACCTCGCTGTCGCCGACGCCGGATTTCACCCGGATCGCCGAGGCGAGCCGCGCCTGGACGGCGCTCGTCACCGACGGCGCCGAACTGGAAGAGACGCTGAAGCGCGCGGTCCGGATCGTCGAAAGCGAGCGGCGCCAAGCCCTCGTCGAGGTGCGGGTCCGGCCATAAGAACCCTTATGGAGAGATCCGCGGATAGGCGTGTCCGCTCTGCAACTTAATCATTCGCTGGGAGAGAATGAAGACGCTTACCCTCGGTGCCACGATCGTGGCCTGTCTGAGGCCTCTGTGTGGATTGGCGTAGGGTCTCGACGCCGATCAGCGCGGTAAACCGTTCATCTTATTTGGATGAGTAGGGTCATCACGCGGTGCCCAATAACACCTTGTGCCTTCATCTGCCGGCGCAAGGCGTCGCTGTCGTAGGCCGCATCGGCGAGCAAGGCCTGCCCCGGACCGACGGTGTCGAGCATGCCGGCGGCCGAGCGGCCGTCATGAGCTTGCCCGGCGGTGAGA
>NZ_JAJAVB010000019.1 GCF_020615385.1 Jiella soli
CGCGCGGGCCGGTCTACGTCAGCCTGCCGCGCGAGACGCTCTGCCAGCCCTGCCCGACCGACGGCCTGTCCGATCCACCGCGCCTGGCGCCCGCCCGCGCCTTTCCAGACCCCGATGCGGTCGCCGAGGCTGCGCGGATCCTCATGGAGGCGGAGCGCCCGCTGATCATCGCCCAGCGCGGCGCCGGTTCCGCCGAAGGCTTCGCCGCCCTCGCGCGGATCGCCGAGGCGTTCGCGATCCCCGTCTGTCAGTACTGGGCGATCCAACTCGCGATCGCCACCGATCACGAAATGGCGGCGGGCGCCGATCCCGCGTCCTTCCTGGCCGAGGCGGACGCGATCCTCGTCATCGACTCGCTCGCGCCCTGGTCGCCCGAGATCCATGAGCTGAAGCCCGGCTGCCGGGTGATACAGCTCGGTGAGGACCCGCTCTACGCCCGCTTTCCCGTCCGCCATTTCCGCTCCGACGTTACCCTCGCCTGCGACACCGCGACTGGCATCCTGGCTCTCGCCGAGGTGATGGACCCGTATGCCAGAGCCCCGGCGGAGCGCTGCGAGAGCCGGCACAAGGCCGTCGCGCCGCAGATCGCCCGGCTGCGCGATGATACGCTGTCCCGCGCCGCCGCCGGCAACGGCAAGCCGCCGACCAAGGAGTTCGTCAGCCTCTGCCTGTCGAACGCCATCGCCGGCCGCTCGGCCAGGGTCCTGTCGGAACTCGGCTGCCCGCTCGGACCGCTGACGCTGACCGAGCCCGGCAGCTGGTTCCAGGAGCCGCATTCCGGCGGACTCGGCTGGTGCTTTCCCGCGGCGCTCGGCATGGCGCTCGCCGATCCGGAGCGGCTCACGGTCGCGACCATGGGCGACGGCTCCTACATCTTCGCCAATCCCGCCGCCTGCCATCAGATCGCCGAGGCGCTGGAACTGCCTGTCCTCGTCGTCGTCGTGAACAATGCCGAGTGGGGTGCGGTACGGCACTCCGTCCTCGGTATCTATCCGGAGGGCTATGCGGCGAAGACCAACACGATGCCCCTCACCTCGCTGTCGCCGACGCCGGATTTCACCCGGATCGCCGAGGCGAGCCGCGCCTGGACGGCGCTCGTCACCGACGGCGCCGAACTGGAAGAGACGCTGAAGCGCGCGGTCCGGATCGTCGAAAGCGAGCGGCGCCAAGCCCTCGTCGAGGTGCGGGTCCGGCCATAAGGCATTAGCGCCCGCCAAGCCGACCCCGGATGCCGGTCACCCTTTTCGGGGCGATCACAGGCGAACGGAGCGCGCTCCCGATCTGTCTCAGTCGCCGGTGAAGCGATAGGCGACCGCGCTGTTCTCCAGCGGCAGGATCAGGATGTCGTCCTCCAGCGCGAGGAAGCCGGCCGCGGTGGGCAGACGCATCCGGCCGGTGACGGCGCCGCTCGCGGGGTCCAGTTCGAAGAGGTAGTCGCTCTCGCAACTCCCGCCGCTCACGACGTAGATCCGGCCGTCGCGCAGGACGGCATTAGTGTCGGACACGCCGAACGGGCTGACCCAGAGGACGCTCGAATAGTCCTCGCTGACCTTGAGGAGGAGACCGGCGCGCCTGGGCCGGTCGGCGCAGCGCCTCTGTGTGTCGATCGTGAGATAGATGCCGGACGCGTCGCGCAGCGCCGCGAGGACCGCGACTCCGGCGCCGGTTTCGCCGGGATCGAAGCCCTGCTCGGCCGGCGAGAGGACGATCGAGAACTGCCTCTCAACGTCGAGTTCGGCCGAGACCACCGCATTGGCGATTTCGATCGCACCGCCCGTAAAGATCGCCTCGCGGGACACCAGGAAACGGCCGTCCGAGCCAAGGCTCGAGACGTAGAAATACGGCTCGTCATGCGCTGAGAGCGCCACGCCCGCATCCGCCAGCGCCCGGGTCAACCGCTCGGCGAAATCCTCCGGCAGGAAGCGGCAGCGATCGATCCAGTCGGCCCGGCAGCTTTCGCCGCCCGGCGGCGGAGAAAGCTCCGGAACGGCCGCGAGCAAATCGGCAAGATCCTCGCCGCGTGCCAAGGCGCTGATCCGGATGTCCGGCTGCGGGCCCGGGCGCGGCGCCGGACGCGGCGGAGCGAGGACGGCCACATCGGAGAGACCGGCGGATTCGCCGGCCTGCGGCTCCCGCAACGCAGACCGTACAAATTCCGCAAAGCTTGGCCTGTTGGCCTCCCGGGGCGCGGGCCCGCCCACAAGCGGCCCCGTGGCCGAGTCGGCGGCGGCACGCTGCCCGCCAAGGACAGATGCCGCGGCAAGCCAGATCAGAGCGATGCGCAGAAGGCTTCTCATACCCCGTTCCTCGGACCGACCGTCTCTACCGGAGCCATCGCTACGGCGGCGCTGCACCGCCCTTACTGGGAACGCTATCGCGTGCGACGTGTCCGCCGCAAGTCGGCGGGACCGCATTTCTGCCCCAAGGTCAGATGAGGCGGAGCGCAGGACCTGCGCTTCACCGACGGGACGCAAACAGTCTGCACCGCAGGGCGTCGCCGGGCCCTCTTCGCTTGAATTTCGCAGAGATCGGAGAGAATGTCCGGGACGCGGCTGAACACGGAGGACCCGATGGCGACATCGAACCTGACCAAGGCGTTCGGCGCCCTGGCGATTGCGGTGTTCGGCGTCGCCCCGGCCGCGGCCGACGCGAAACTCCTGCAGCCGTCCCGGATCGTCGACTGGACGGGCGCGGCGGGAGCTTTCTCGGGCGCGGCCCTTGAGACGGCGCTTACTACGGAAACGATGAAGGATCCCGCGGCGGAGGCACCGGATTTCCGCCACGATACGATCCGGGTCTGGGCGACGAACCGCGCCTGGTATGTTCTGCCGCTCGACCCCGTGGGCAAGCTGCCGGAGATCGCCTGCCCGTCCGCGAACGGCTGTCCTGACGTCGACGGGGCCAAGCCCTGACGCGTGCAGGCCCTGGCTTCTGCAGGTAAGCCGGGCCGCCCACTTCCACATAAAACGGCAAGAGCCGGGCCCGGATGTCGGGGCCCGGCTCTCATTCTGTCGCGTTCCGGCTTAGCGGAAGAGCGAGAGCAGGGTCTGCGAGGAGGAGTTGGCGATCGAGAGCGCCTGGACGCCGAGCTGCTGCTGGGTCTGGAGCGCCTTCAGCCGGGTCGATTCCTCGGTCATGTCGGCATCGACCAGCGTGCCGACGCCCTTGTCGATCGTATCCATCAGGTTGGAGACGAAGGTCGTCTGCAGGTCGAGACGGTTCTGGATCGCGCCGAGCGTCGAGGCGCCCGCCGTGACCTTGGAGATCGCGGTGTCGACCGCCGCGATGTACTTCTTGATGTCGGCCTGGGTTACCGAGGCACCGGTGATGTCGATGGTCGACACCGCGATGCCGGCATCGGCATCGGTGTTGGACACCGTGATGGTGGTGCCGGTACCGGTCGCGGTCGTCGACAGCGACAGGGCGCCGGCCGTCGAGGCGGTGGCCGTGGCGGCAACGCCGGCGGCGGTCAGCGCTGCGTTCATGACCGAGGCCATGGCGGTGGCACCGGCGATCGTGCCGTCGGTGACGCCGAGCGTCGAATTCACCAGAGCCTGGTCGATGGTCACGACCTTGGCGGTGGTGCCGGTGCCGATGGCGACGTCGAAGCTGATCGTGTCGTTGACGTCGAGCGTCAGCCCGGTGGTGGAGCTGCCCATGCTCACGGTCGCCGCGGTCGCGGTAGCCGCCGTGTTGGTCCCGTCCGTGACGCCGTTGGCGCTGGTGTTGCCGCCCACGCCGCCGTTGAGGATGCCCGTGCCGTTGTTGTTGGCGTCGTAGAGTGTCAGCTTGGAGGTGTCGACGTTGATCGAACCGAGAGACAGAGCGCCGGACGCGTCTCGGGCGAAGTTCGCCACCATCGTCTTGCTGGCGTTGTAGCCGGAAGCGCTGGAGTCGACCGACAGCCAGTTCTGGCCGGAGAAGGAAGCGGAGTCGGCGATGCTCTTCAGCTGTTCCTGCAGCTGGCTGATCTCGTCCTGCACCTTGGTGCGGTCGACACCTTCCTGCGTTGCGGTGGTCAGCTTCGCCTTGATCTCGTTGAGCACGTCCTTGGCCGAGTCGAGACCGGTATAGGCGGTGTCGACCGTCGCGGCGCCGATGCCGAGCGAGTCCTTGACCGCAGACATGGACATGTTGTCGGAGCGCATGGTGGTCGAGATCGACCAGTAGGCGGCGTTGTCCTTGGCGTCGGCGACGCGGTAGCCAGTGGAGATCGCGTTCTGCGTGTCTTCCAGCGAGTTGTTGGTCATGCTGAGGGTCTGCAGCGCAGTCATCGCCGCAGTATTGGTCATCAAGCTGCTCATGATTCGTCCCGTACTAAAAACAAACAGGGATGGGACAGTCCGGATCGGCCGGGATAACGAAGCGGCTTCATGCCTGTGATCGCGTCAGTTGTTGTCGATCACTTCGTTATGCCCTTAATATTGTCGGTCACTTCCTTCCGGGTTCTTAACCGAACAAATTTCCGAATGAGCAATCATGTTCATGGTAAATGAGGTGGTAACTTCAGTCATGCTTACAAAGCCGTAAATGCAGCGAACCGCCCGGTAAAGGCGGCTGGCTCGGGTCACGAGATTGGCCGTCGGCTCAAACGAAAGGAGCCGCTCCCTTCGGAACGGCTCCCCCCGGTTTCGCCTGAAGACGGTCGCCGGCCGGTCGGCCGGATCAGCCCTTGAACAACTGCAGGACCGCCTCGCTCGAGGAATTGGCGATCGAGAGCGCCTGAACGCCGAGCTGCTGCTGCGTCTGGAGCGCCTTCAGCTTAGTCGATTCCTCGGTCATGTCCGCGTCGACCAGCGTGCCGATGCCCCCGGAGATCGTGTCCATCAGATTGGAGACGAAGGTCGTCTGCATGTCGATGCGGTTCTGGATCGCACCAAGCGTCGAAGCGCCCGCCGTGACCTTGGAAATCGCATTGTCGACGGCGTTCAGCAGCCTCTTGATATCGGCCGAGGAGATCGAGGGATCGGTGATGTCGATCTCGGAGATTGCCGTGCCGGCATCGGCATCGGTGTTGGAGACCGTGATGGTGGTGCCGGTACCGGTCGCGGTCGTCGACAGCGACAGGGCGCCGGCCGTCGAGGCGGTGGCGGAGGCAGCGACGCCAGCGGCAGTCAGCGCCGCGTTCATGACCGAGGCCATGGCGGTGGCGCCGGCGATCTTGCCGTCGGTGACACCGAGCGTGGAGTTAACCAGGGCCTGATCGATCGTCAGGACCTTGGCGGTGGTGCCGGTGCCGATGGCAACGTCGAACTTGATCGTATCGTTGACGTCGAGCGTGAGCCCGGTGGTGGCGCTGCCCATGCTCACGGTCGCCGCGGTCGCAGTGGCCGCCGTATTGGTCCCGTCCGTGACGCCGTTGGCGCTGGTGTTGCCGCCCACGCCGCCGTTGAGGATCGCAGAGCTGTTGGCCGTGTTGGCGTCGAACAGCGCGAGCTTCGACGTGTCGACGGTGATCGTGCCAATCGACAGAGCTCCGGACGAGTCCCGCGACAGGTTCGAGACCACGGGCTTGTGGAAATTGTAGGTTCCGCTTGAGGTGTCGATCGACAGCCAGTTCTGGCCGGAGAAGGAGGCGGAGTCGGCGATGCTCTTCAGCTGTGCCTGCAGCTGGCTGATCTCGTCCTGGACCTTGGTGCGGTCGACGCCGTCCTGGGTGGCGGTGGTGAGCTTCGCCTTGATCTCGTTGAGGACGTCCTTGGCCGAATCGAGGGCCGTGTAGGCGGTGTCGACGGTCGCGGCGCCGATGCCGAGCGAGTCCTTGACCGCGGACATGGCCTGGTTGTCGGAACGCATCGTGGTGGCGATCGACCAGTAGGCGGCATTGTCCTTGGCGTTGGCGACACGATAGCCGGTCGAGATCCGGGTCTGGTTCTCTTCCATCATCTTGTTGGTGGCCTGCAGGGTCTGCAGGGCGGTCATGGCAGCGACGTTGGTGATGATACTCGTCATCTTAAAACCCACTCACGATCGTCGCCCTTCATGGACGCTCTTTCCAAGAGCCTTGCCTTCATGCTCGGCAGCACGTGAGAAACAATAGGTTGTTAAGGTTAATCGCCGGTAAAGACCGGCCTGTCGAAGATGCCCGCAAGCATCAGAAGAAAGACCGCACCAGCGAGCCGACCAGCATGTTCCATCCGTCGATCAGGACGAAAAACAGGATCTTGAACGGCAGCGAGATGATGGTGGGCGGCAGCATCATCATGCCCATGGACATGGTCAGCGTGGCGACGATCATGTCGATGACGAGAAAGGGCAGCACGATCAGGAATCCGATCTCGAACCCGCGCCGCAGTTCGGAGATCATGAAGGCCGGGATCAGCACCCGCAGCCCGATGTCGGCCTCGTCCGCAGCCCCCTGCTCCGGCGGCTCGACCCGGTCGCGGCTGTTGGCCGAGGCGAGGTCGCCGAACAGCGTGAGATCCTCCGGGCGAACCTGGGAGAGCATGAAGTCCTTGAACGGATCGGTGATCCGATAGAAGGCCTCCTCCTCGGTGATCTCGTTGCTGAGGAGCGGCGCCAGACCGTCGTTCCAGGCCCGGTCGAAGGTCGGGGCCATGACGAAGAAGGTCATGAACAGCGACAGCGAGATCAAGATGAGATTGGCGGGCGTCGTCTGAAGCCCGAGACCGGTGCGCAGGATCGACAGGGCGATGACGATCCGGGTGAACGAGGTCACCATCACGAGGAGGCCGGGGGCGATCGACAGGATTGTGACGACGCCGAACAGCTGCACCAGCCGCCCGGAAATCGAGGCGTCGCCCGACGGGATGAGGTCGGCGAGCGTCTTGGCGCTGCTGGACGTCTGCGCCAGCGCCGGATGCGCGAACGCAACGACAAGACCCGCGATGGCGAGGCCGGCAAGGAGCGGCCGACGCATCACTCGGCCACCATCGTGCGGATCAGATAGTCGACCACTGTCGGGGAGCGCAGCTTGGCCCGCTCGCGAAGGTCGTCGCGCAGATGCAGGAGGCCGCGCGAGCCCTCAATCTGGGCGAGCTGCACGGTCCGCAGGAAGGTCATCGTGTCCGCTTCGATCTCCGCAGCGAGCACGCCATCGTCGACGCTGCCGTCGTCCTGGATGACGATCGAGGCCTCGATCCGCAGCCACGTGCTGGGCGGCGAATAGATGTTGGTCAGGACAGGCTGCAGCGGGATGAGTCGCAGCGGCAGCTTGCTCTTCTCGGCATCGGCAATGTCGGCTTCGCCGGCCTTGGCCGCTTCCTCGGCGGGCGTGACCTCGGTCGGCTTCACCTCGATGGGCGCCGGCGGCGTCGACCCGCCGAGCATCATTCCCAAGCCGGCACCGCCACCGCCTGCCACCAGGGTGAGGACGACGACCGCGATGACCGTTGGAACGAGGCCGCCCTTCTTCTTGGCTTCGTCGTCCGGCATCGGCAGGCTGATCTCGGACATTCGAGAAACCCTTTCCGCTCATGTGCCGGCGGCGGGGCCCTCATGGCCGCGGCTGGGCCGGCGCCTGAGCGATAGCGGTTCTGGCTATCGCGAGACTTGCGCCGGCGGCCGTCGTGGAGCGCCCAGGGGCGCCCCGCGATCAGTACGGGGCGATGACGTCGTAGACCTGCTGGCCCCAGCCGGGCTGCTGGACGTCGGTGATGCGTCCACGCCCGCCATAGGAGATCCGCGCCTCAGCGATCTTGTCGTAGTCGATCGTATTGTCGGGCAGGATGTCGCGCGGACGGATGATGCCGGCGATGGACAGGACGCGGATCTCGAAATTGACCCGAACCTCCTGCTGGCCGGTGATGAACAGATTGCCGTTGGGCAGCGCCTGGGTGACCACGGCGGCGACCGAGAGATCGATGTCCTCCTTGCGGTTCACAGAGCCCTTGCCGGTCACGTCGGACTTGTCCTTGGCCTCGAGCGTGGCGCCGATGGTCGGAAGCGTCCATTCGCCGAAGGCGCCGGACACGTCGAGACCAGCGCCGATGCCGGCCTCGCGCGATCGTGCGGAGGTGTTCGCGAGCTTGGCCTGGTCGCGGATCTTAATCTTCACCGTGACGATGTCGCCGACGCTGAGCGCGCGGGGATCCTGGTAGAAATCGGCGCGCTTGTCGGTCCACAGCGAATGCGGGGTCTGCGGGCCCTCGGTCGGGAAGGCCGCCGGCTGCACCGCCACCGGCGGATACTGATAAAGCCCAGCGCCGACCGGCGAGAGCGAGGGCTCGTGCAAGGCATCACGGCTCGATGTCGAGCAACCCGCAAGTGCCGCAACGGCGATCAGGCAAAGGGCTCTCACGTTATTTTCCTGCGACTTTCTGTGGCGTCGCGCCGTCGTTCGAGGTCTTGTCGACGATCCTCTTGGCGATCGCGGCCGCGGTCTCCGGCTCCATCTGGCTGAGAATGTCGCTCGCCTGCCGCGCCTTCAGTCGCACGATGACGGCGGCCGCCGGATCGGTCCCGAGCTGCGCCAGTTGCGCGGCCGCCGAATCCGGCTTCATCTTCGAATAGATGTCGACGACGACATTGGAGGCGCTGTCGAGGAAGCGTTTACGCTCGGCCAACCAGTCCTGATAGTCCTTGCGCTTGGCCTCGAGCGCGTCGATCTGGGCGGAGACTTGGACCTCCAGCTCCTTCAGCTTCTTCTGCTGCAGCGCATAGCGGGCGTCCTGCGCCTTGTCGGCGATGTTGAGGCAGTATTTCTCCACCTCCGTCTTCGGCTCCGGCGCGACGGCCACATTGCCGTCCTGATCGAGCACGCGGATGCCCTGCGAGACCGGAGGCGCGGCATGATCCTCCTTGCCCCCGGCAGCTTTGGCGGGGCCTGCGGAGACCGCCATGGCGGCGGCCAGGCAAAGGAGCGCTGCCGCGCGGTCGATCGGGAAGATTCGCTTCTGCATCATTGCACCACCAGTTCTGCCTGCAGGGCTCCGGCCGTCTTGATCGCCTGCAGGATCGCGATGATCCCGGTCGGCTTCAGGCCAATGCGGTTCAGTCCCCTGACCACCGTCTCCAGATTGGCCCCGCCGACGAAGGCGAAGTTGCCGCCGTCCTGCTCGACCTGGACGATCGTATCCGAGGTGACCACGGTCTGCCCGTCGGACAGCGGCGCCGGCTGTGAAACCTGGGGCATCTCGCTGATCCGCACGGTGAGATTGCCGTGGGTGAGCGCGACCGTCGAGATCTGGACGTCCCGGCCGATCACCACGGTCCCGGTCCGCTCGTCGATGACGACCTTGGCCGGCTGGTCGGGCGTGACCCTCAGATCGCCGATCTCGGCGATGAACCTGGTCGAGGAGACCTTCTTCGGGCGCCTGAGATGCACGGTGCGCAGGTCTTCTTCCTGCGCCACGGCGACGCCCCAGCGCTTGACGGCATAGTCGTTGATGATGTCGACCACGCGGATCGCGGTCTTGAAATCGGGATTGAGAAGCTCGACCGCGAGGCGGCCGTCATCGTTGAACTGGCCGGGCACCTCGCGCTCGACCAGCGCGCCGTTCGGCACCCTGCCCGCGGTCGGAACGCCTTGGGTCAGCTTCTCGCTGTCGCCCTGCGTGGCAAAGCCGCTCACCGCCACGGCTCCTTGCGCGACCGCGTAGATCTCGCCGTCCGCGCCATAGAGGGGCGTCATTACGAGGGTGCCGCCCATCAGCGAGGAGGCATCGCCGAGCGAGGAGACCGTGACGTCGATCCGCGAGCCGGTGCCGATGAAGGCCGGCAGTTCCGCGGTGACCGTCACCGCCGCGACATTCTTGCCGCGCGAGGATTGCGAGCGGATATTGACGCCCATGCGGTCGAGCATCGACTGCAGAGACTGTTCGGTGAAGGGCGAGTTGCGCATGGAATCGCCGGTGCCCTGGAGGCCGATCACGAGACCGTAGCCGACGAGCTGGTTGGCGCGCACGCCCCTGACGGTCGTGATGTCCTTGATCCGCACCGTGCCGGCCGCATCCTCCGGATTGCCGCGCACCGGGCGGAAGGGCTCGCGGGGCATGTCCGGGCTATAGGCCGGATTGCCGTTGCCGAGCGCGGCGAGATCGGCCGCCTGGACCGGCGCGAGCGCGACGGTCAGGGCCAGCAAGGTCGCGAGAAAGCGCCTGATCATCCTTCGATCCTGACCGTTCCGTCATGCTCGACGATGCCGGAGACGATGACGCCGCTGTCATTGTTGCGCACGCGCACCGTCTCGCCCTCCTGGGCCGAGCGCAGCGCGGTCCCGATGCTGGTGATGACGAGACCATCGGCGGCATAGCGCATGGTCACCGGCGTTCCGGCCTTGACGACGTCCGGCATCTTCAGGTCGGTCAGGCGGATCGCCTCGCCCGGCAGGAGCGTACGCTTGGCGACATAGCCTTCGAGCATGCTCTGCGACGTGACGAAGAGTTCGATCTTGTCGTCCTTGACGATGAACGCCTTGGACTCCAGCCCGTGTTCGAGAACGCTCTGGCCGGGATAGACGACGGTGACCGGCACCGGCATGTCCATCTCGGCGGACGAGGCGGGCCCGGCCAATGCCGCGACCAGGACGGCCGCCGCCGTGGCAAGCCGCGAAGCGAGAGCAGATCGGTGCCGGAGCGAAGCGAAGCGCATGATCCTAACGCAGCCCCTTCGAGACGACGCCGGCCATGTCGTCGGCGGCGCTGATCACCTTGGAATTCATCTCATAGGCCCGCTGGGCCGCGATCAGTTCGGAGATTTCCTTCACCGGATCGACGTTGGAGTCTTCGAGATAACCCTGCTGGACGGTGGCATAGCCCTCGTCGCCGGGGACGCCGGCGACGGGCGCGCCGGACGCGACGGTCTCGCGGAACAGATTGCCGCCCTGGGCCGACAGACCGGCCTCGTTCGGGAAGGTGACGATCGAAAGCGTCCCGGCCTGCGTCGACACGCCCGCCAGATTGTAGGAGACTTGGCCGTTCTCGCTGACGGCGACGTCGGTCGCGCCCTGCGGAATGGTGACCTGCGGGTCGACCAGATAGCCGTCGAGGGTCACCATCTGGCCCTGCGCATTGGTGTTGAAGGCGCCGTCACGAGTGTACAGCGTCTCGCCGTTCGGGCCCTGCACCTGGAACCAGCCGGCGCCGTTGAGCGCCAGGTCGAGATTGTTGCCGGTCTGGTTGAGCGTGCCCTGCAGGTTGAGATTGCGGATCGCCGCGAGCCGGACACCGAGACCGAGCTCGGCACCTTCGGGAACGACGCCCTCGCCGCCGCGGTTCTGCACGCCCTGCATCCGCTCGACCTGGTAGAGCAGATCGGTGAACTCGGCCCGCGCCCGCTTGAAGCCGGTCGTGTTGATATTGGCGATGTTGTTGGCGATGACCTCGACATTGGTCTGCTGGGCGTTCATGCCCGTCGCCGCGATTGCAAGCGCTCGCATCGGTTGTCTCCTTCAAGGAAATTGGCCGGCAGCAGTCCCGCCGGACCACCGATATCCCGCCCTGTGATCAGCCTGTGGCCGGGCGGCGTCAGATGGCCATGCGAGAGAGTTCGAGATAGGCGGCGACGGCCTTGTCGCGGATGGCGACGGCGGACTGCAGCGTCCGCTCGGCCGACATTACCGCCTCGACCACGGCCTGGGTCGAGGCTTCGCCGTTGACACCCTTGATCGACGTCGCCTCGGCGGTCTTCACGGTGTTCACCGCGTCGGTCGCCATCTGCGACAGCATTGCGCCGAAGTCGTTCGCCGGAGCGACGACGCTGCTGACCGCCGGTGCAGCCGCGCCCGGCGCGGCGACGGGGGCGAGATCGAGCTTGGGTAGGGTTGAGCCGATGGCTGGAATCATCGTCAGCTCCTCAGTAGATCGATGGTCATGTTGATGAGTTCGCGGGCCTGCTTCACGACCTGCACATTGGCCTCGTAGGACCTGTTGGCGTCACGCATGTCGGCCATCTCGACGAGCATGCGCACGTTCGACTTCTTGACGTAGCCGTCGGCATTGGCCGCCGGATTGCCCGGATCGTGTTCGATGACGAAAGGCGACCTGTCGGCGGAGATCTTGCCGACCTCGACGAGATCCGCACCGGTCAGCTTGTCGATCTCGCTCTGGAAGGACACCGTCTTGCGCTGATAGGGGTCGCTGCCGGGAGTCGTTCCGGTGGTTTGGGCGTTGGCGATGTTCTCCGAGACGACCTTCATGCGCGTCGATTGCGCGGTGATGCCGCTGGAGGCGATCTTCAGGGAAGCAAGAATTGGATCGATCATGGCTTCAGCTCTTGATCGTCATCAGCACCATCCGGTGGAAGGCTTTGACGATAGAAGTATCGAGGGAGTAGGCGCGCTGGACTTCATTGGCCTTGAGCATTTCCTGCTCCAGCACGACCGGCTTCTTGGAGTTCTTGATCTCGAACGCGTTGTTGTCGCTGAGAGCCGCACCGCCCTCGCCCGACGTCAGGGACGCCAGATGCAGCGGGCTCGAACTGGCGAGCCGCGACTGGGTGTCCTTCATGGCCTCCTCGAAGGAGACGATGTCCTTGGCGGTGTAGCCGGGCGTGTCGGCATTGGCGACGTTCTCGGCGACGACGGCCTGGCGGTTGCTCAGCCAGGACGAGCGCTGGGAGGCGATCCCGAAGAGGTAGACCTGATCCATAGCTGCGACACATCTCCTTGTGCTCACCAAGCACTAGGGCGACCCGCTTGTCCGAAACTGATTGAGGGACGCTGGCTGGCAGTCGATGCGCAAGCACGGCGCAAGAATTGCCGGTAACGCGTTTGGCCCCGGCGGACCCTGGGACTGTCCCGTGACCGCCTGACGATGGGCCAGCCGCAACTGCGGCGCCGGCCTTCCAGTCGACGCACTGGCCCAAGAAAGATCGACGTCCGCAGAAAACAAAACGCGTTCCGCGGAAAGACGAGCCGGTGCGAAGATATGCCGAGAAGAGATGGGTGGGCCGGGAGCGGGCGGCAGGCGGGCCACGGCGCGTGTCAGGCCGTGACGGCCAGGGTTCGGCCTGGCCCGCGGCCGGGACGTTCAGACCCGCCGGAAGCGGGGCCGATACCGTCGCGGCGGGAGGCGTCAGCGGCTTTCAGGCCGCAGCGGCGTCAGGCCAGATGCGCGTCGGCGACCGCATCGCGCAGCCGCACGGTGGCGGCGTCCCCGGACAGTTCCGGATCGTCGAACGTCATATAGGTGATGTCGACGGCGGCGATCGAGGCGCCGAGTTCCAGGTGGAACCGGACGTCGAGCCCCATGTGCCGGAACTCCAGCCCGAGGATGACGATCGGGACGCTGCCCCAGGTCAGGCGCACGTCCCCGCTATTGGCGAAGCGCAGGACGCCCGGCTTGAAGTAAAGCTCGGCAGAAGACGTTACGATATCGGCAAGATTGCCGAAGCGTTCGAGACGCAGGAAGGCGATGTAGTCCACCACCTCCACGAGCCGAAGTTCGGCCGCGATCTCCTTGATCCCGTCGGCGAGCACCCGCTCGCGCGCCATCGTCGTGCGTTTTTTGATGTCCAGCATGGCTACGCCGTGGCGACTCCGACCTTGGAACCCGTCCGGGTGTGCAGATAATAGATGATTTCGGCGACGGCTTTAAAGAACTGTGGCGGTATCATCTGATCGATTTCGACATGATCGTACATCGACCTTGCAAGTAGCTTGTCCTCGATGACCGGCACCTCGTTGGCCTCGGCGATTTCGCGGATCTTCAGGGCGACGAGGTCGGTGCCCTTGGCGACGACCACGGGCGCCCCGCCCTCTTCGCGCACATAGCGCAGCGCGATGGCGTAGTGAGTCGGATTGGCGATCACCAGCGTCGCCTTCGGCACCTCGGCCATCATCCGCTTGCGCACGCGGTCGCGGGCGATCTGGCGCTGGCGCGCCTTGATCATGGGGTCGCCCTCCATGTTCTTGGCCTCGTCCTTGATCTCCTGCTTCGACATCATCAGGTCGCGCCGCCAGTGGAGGCGGCTCATGGCGAGGTCGGCCGCCACCAGGACGATCGTGGCGATCGACACGCCCGACAGAAGCTTCATCGCCATCTGCAGAATGAGTTCCGGCACGAGGACCGGATCGGCCTGCATGGCCTTCATCATCTCGGGAAAGCCGGAGACCAGGATCGTGCCGACCACGACGCCGATGGTGAGGAACTTGAACATCGCCTTGCCGAACTCCGTTACGCCGCGCAGGCCGAAAATTCGGCTGAAGCCGGAGGAAAGCGAAATGTTCGAATATTTTGGCCGGATCCGCTCGACATTGATCTGCGGCGGATTCTGCAGGACCGAGGCGAGCACGCCCCCGGCGAGCAGCATCGCTGTCGCCGGCAGGACGAAGCGCCCGATCTCGGTGGCGAACATCGTGAGCACATGGGTCGCATCGGCGCTCGTCTCCAGCTGCCACTGGAGCGGATTCTCCATCGTGGCCTTGAGGCTCAGGAGCAGACGCGCGGCACCCTCGTGCAGTTGGAAAACAAGGAACGCCATCGTCGCCAACAAAGAAGCCAGGATCGGAGCCTCGCGGGAGACCGGAAGGTTGCCCTTCTCGATCGTATCCTGAAGCTTCTTCTCCGTCGGCTGCTCTGTTTTGGAGGACTTGTCCTCACCCTCGGCCAATGGCGATTAACCTTCTAAGCCGTTGCAGTATCGTGAAGGCGGCCAAAAGCCGGGATCTAAGGTTTCCTCACCGTTACGATTTTGCGCCTGGGCGGCACGAGCGACGCCGGCGGCCGGGACGGCCGGGGCGCTGCCGGACATGCGGATGAGGAGCCGGGAGCCGCTCGCGGCGCCTCCCGGCATGTCGGCGGGACGGATCACTCGTCGCCTTCGTCGCGCAGGGCGAGCTTGCCGTCGCCGGCCAGCCGCAGCGCCTCGTTGGCGATCCGCCGGCGGGCGCCCTCGATCTCCGACTTCTGCACATTGGCGCTCTGGCCGAGTTCCGACTCCACCATGCGCCTGTTGCGGGCGCCGAGCGAGGAGAGCACGCACTCCTTGATGTCGTCCGGAGCGCCGCGCAGCGCCAGGATGGTGACGTCGATCGGCAGTGTGTCGAACAGCGTGAGCCGCGACTTGACCGGCAGGATCGGCAGGTCCTGGAAGGCAAAGAGCAGACGCTGCAACGCTTCTGCGTCGCTCGGACGGTTGACCCTGATCGCGTCGATGAGAGCTTCCGCCTGCTCCTTGTCCATCCGGTTGATGATCTCGGCGAGGAAGGCGTGGCTCGTCGTCTCGCTGCCGCTGTCGGACGCGCTCAGATAGGTGAGACGCAGATGGCTTTCGAAGAGCTTGCCCACCGATAGCGCGAGCGGCTTCAGCGACAGGATGCGCCGCATGACGTCGTTGCGGAAGGCGGGCGAGAACTCCCTGACGATCGTCGATGCGAGATCGGCCGAGACGCGCGAGAGGATCACCGCGACGAGATGAGGGTGCTCGCCGGAAAGCTTTGCGGCGATCGCCGCGCCTTCCATGTCGGCGAGCGCCTCCCAGATGTCGATCTGCTCGTTCGTGGCCCTCTCGTGTTCGATGGCCGCGTCAGGGAACAGCGCGCGATATTCGTCCGGATTGAGCGCGCTCTGCAGAAGTTCCGACATCTGCCGGGCCGGGCCGTCGAGACCCGGACCCTTCTTGAAGGACTCGTGAAACTCGTCGACCAGCTCGTCGATCTGCTCGGGCGCGATCGGCGGCAGGGCGGAGGCGCTGTCCTTCAGGATCCGGATCTCGTCCGACGACAGATGCTTCAGGATCCGCGCGGCGCCGGTGGAGCCCAGCGCCAGGAGCAGGATTGCCGCGCGCGCCCCGCCGCTGAGCGGCAGGCCGGAGCCGTCGTCATGATAGGCGGCGACGATCGACATCGCGGATCAGGCTGCTCTCGAGCGGCGGGACTGAAGCCGGGCACCCGGCTTCGCGATCTCGGTCAAGGTGACGCCGAAGCGCTGCTCTTCCTTGTCGATGACCACGATCTCGCCACGCGCCACGATGCGTCCGTTGACGACCACGTCCACGGGATCGCCGACCTTGGTGTCGAGCTTGACGACCGCGCCGCGTCCGAGTTTCAGGAGGTTGGCGACCGTCATCGTCGCCGAGCCCAGCACCACCTGCATGGTGACCGGAACATCCATGACGAGGTTGATGTCGACCTCGGCGGGAGCCTCTTCCTCCTCCTCTTCCTGGCCCTCGTCCTCGTCAGCCGAATCCTCGGCGTCCTCGTCTGCGCCGAAGGAGAAGCCAGCAGGCATTCCGATGCCGAGTTCTTCGTCGTCCTCTTTCTCGGTTTCGTCCAGATCCAGGTCCAGCTCGTTCATGTAACTGTCATCCCTACACTGCGGTCGATCATCGACCGGATCGGCGCGCCGCGAACGGTCACGCGCAACTACGAATTAATCGACCAGACTGGCGCGAAACCTGCCCTGCGCCGCGGGACCCTCGAAGCTCGCGGCCGCCTCGTCGCCACGCTTGCCCGAGACATGCCATTCGGCCCGGGCGATGAGCGTCTCGAGTTCCTGCGCGGCAAGCTTTGCCGCGGCGATCTGGGCGTCGAGCGAGCGCGCGGTCTGCACCCCCTCGTACTTCATGGCCACCACCGCTTCGGCGGCCCGATTCAGCGATTTCTCCGAGGCTTCGAGCGCCACGCCCAGGCCGCCCTCCGCCTCGCGCAGGAGCCGCAGCTCCCGATACATCCGGCCGCTTCTCAGTGCGGTGACGAGCAGCGCGGCGATGAGGACGAAATCAATCAGATAGGATGTCATCGAAGAACTCCTGCGCCGGATCGATCCTCTCGTCGATCTTGACGACATATTTGTCGCGCGAGCGGCCGACCTGGGCCCTGAAGAGAGGCCGGTCCTCGCACTGCACCGAGATGAGGCTGGTGAGAGCCACATCGAGCGAGACCGTACTGCCCACCCGGAAGGTACCGACCTGCGACAGCGGGATCTTCTTCTTGCACAGCACCGCCTCGAGGCGCAGATCGCTCCGCGCGAAGCTCGCTTCGATTGCCTTCGACCAAGTCTCGTCGGGATCGAGCTGCTGGGGCTCCGGCGGAACCGCGAGGTAGCGGCGATGCGGCGCGAAGAAGGCGATCGGTAGGGCGATCGAGACCGGCGTCTCGAAGTCCGCCACCACGAGCTTGAAGCGGAACAGCACGAAGCGGCCGGGGTTCTCGCCCATCGCCTCGGCGAGCTCTGCGGCGTCGGTGAATTCCTCCGCACTCAGATGCAACTCGCCAAATGGCTCGAAGATCGGCTCCGCCGCTTCCAGAATGGTCGCCAGGGCGAGCTTCATCAGCCGCTTGTCGAGCACGGTCGGGCTGCGCGAATCGGCGACAGCGGCCGACGGCTCGGCGCCGAAGAAGGCGGCGATCACCGCCTCGATCGCGGTTCTCGGCAGGAGCGCAAAACCCGGATGGGCAAAGCGCCGCGATTCGATCGGGGCGAGGAGGCCGGCCTTGACCGCCGGATCGTCCAGCTCGGGGATGTCCTCGATCTCGCATTCGGAAAATTCCATCTCGACCGCCTGCACGCAGAGCGACGACAGGCGCTCCTGCGTCGCGGCGGCCCAGTCCTCGGCCATGCGCAGCAGTCGCGGAAGGCGGCGGGGGTCGATCTCGGACGCGCTGCGAAGGCGCGCGCCGATATCTGCCGGATCGGAGGCCAGTGCGGTTTCGCTCATGATCCTACGCGCCCGCGCCGCCGCCGATCGTCTCGCTCTCGACCTGGTCGATGGACGGCCGGTCGTGGGATGAGATCGTCTTGCGTCCGTATTCGAGCGCGACCTGCGGCATCGCGCCGTTCATGTAGGCGATCAGCGTCGACTTCACGATGATGTAGACCCGGCATTGCTTGTCCCGGACATATTTGATTTTGCTCGAGATCGGACCGACGACGCCGTAGGAGAAGAACACGCCGGCGAAGGTGCCGACGAGAGCGGCGCCGATCAGGTGGCCCAGCACTTCCGGCGACTGGTCGAGCGCGCCCATGGCCTTGATGACGCCGAGCACGGCGGCGACAATGCCGAGCGCCGGCAGACCGTCGGCCATGTCCTGCATGGCCATCTTCGGCTTCAATGCGTCGTGCTTGATCGTCTCGATCTCTTCCTCCATCAGCGCCTCGATCTCGTGCGGACGCGCATTGCCGATGATGATCAGGCGGCAATAGTCGCAGATGAAGTTCAGCATCGAGATGTTCTTCAGGATGTTCGGATAGGCCTGGAAGATCGTCGACTCCTTGGGATCGTCGATATGGGCCTCGACTTCCGAGCGCGACTTCGAGCGCATCTCGCGCATCAGCGAGTGCAGCAGGCCGAGGACTTCGAGATAGTCCTTCTGCTTCGGGATCTGGTTCTTGAAGGCTTCGCCAGCAGCCTTGCCGGTGTCCTTGATCGTCTTCATCGAATTGCCGACGATGAACGTACCGATCGAGGAGCCCAGAATGATGACGTACTCGAAAGGCTGAACCAGAACCTCAAGGTGGCCGCCCATCGCGACGAAGCCGCCGAGAAGGCAACCCAACGTCACGACCAACCCAATCACAATGCCCATGCTCAACCCCAGTGAGTGTCTGTCGAAGCTGGCGTAGGCAGATGCGCTTGTGCGAGCCTTGTCCGCACACCCTGAATGTGGCGAAGACGACGCGAGGCTTGCGGAACAGGCTGAGACAAGGATTAGCGGGGATTGTCTGGGCGGCGACGGAGCTTCGCGTCCGCACGGATTCGCGATCCCGCTCCAGTCGCTCAATCGCCGCACCAGACTGCCGAAACGCGATCGCACGCTCGGCCGGTGCCATGACCGCCGGAGCCCTGCCCCATGCTGGATGCCACGACCAGTTACTCGCTGATCACCCGGGACCTGGACGCCGCCCTTAAGCGGACCGCACAGGACCCGACGGTCGAGCGGGCGACGGACAAATATCTCGAGAAGATCGGCCAGATCACCTCGGTCGACGAGTTCCTCGCCGATCCCGACGTCTACGGCTATGCGATGAAGGCGTTTGGTCTGGAAGACATGACCTACGCCAAGGCGTTCATGCGCAAGGTGCTGACCGAGGGCGTCTCGGATACCGCCTCCTTCGCCAACCAGCTGACCGATACGCGTTACAAGGAATTTGCGAGCGCCTTCAACTTCGCAGCTCTCGGCCCCGCGGCGACGCAGACCGATGCGGCGCAGACAGGCGTCGTCGACCAGTATGTCCGCCAGACGCTCGAGACGAACACCGGCGAGGACAGCGAGGGCGCCAGGCTCGCCCTCTATTTCGACCGGCAGGCCTCATCGATCACCAGCTATTACAACATCCTGGCCGACGACGCGCTTCTGAAGGTCATGCAGGTCACCTTCGGAATTCCCGCAGAGACCGCCAATATGGATATCGACAAGCAGGCCGACCTCTACGCCAAGTTCGTCGACCTCGCCGACTTCCAGGATCCTGCCAAGGTGCAGGACCTGATGACGCGGTTCACCGCCATGTACGACGCGACCGAGACCACTGCGAGCGCCAGCAACCCTTCGCTGTCGCTGTTCTCGTCGTCATCGAGCAGCATCGACGGTGACCTCCTTCTGACCCTGCAAAGCTACCGGACGGCCTTCTGACCATGGACGCATCGCTCGCCCCAGCCCTTTCGGCGCAGCTCGCCATCGAGAAACGCCTCGATACGCTTGCCAACAACCTCGCCAATTCCCGCACCGTGGGTTTTCGCGCCGAGGAGGTAAAGTTCGAGGAGTATGTCAAGCAGTCGGCCGAGTTCAACGGCGACCCGACCAGCCTCGCCTCCGCGGGCACGACCTATCTGTCGACCGACGCCGGCGAGATCACCCAGACCGGCAACCCGCTCGACCTCGCGGTGGCCGGCGACGCCTATTTCGCCTATCAGGGCGCCAACGGCCCGATCTACACGCGCGACGGCCGGATGCGGATCAACCAGGCCGGCCAGATCGAGACGCTGACCGGCAAGGCGCTGCTCGACGTCGGCGGCGCGCCGCTGCAGATCGACCCGAATGGCGGGCGGATCTACGTCGCCCGTGACGGAATGATCACGCAGAACGGCGTCCAGGTCGGTGCGGTCGGCCTGTTCGCGATTCCGGCCACGGCCAAGCTGACCCGCGCCGACACCTCCGGCATCGTGCCCGACCAGGCCGCCCAGCCGGTCATCGACTTCGCCCAGGCCGGCGTGATGCAGGGCTATGTCGAAGGCGCCAACGTCAATCCCATCCTGGAGATGACCCGGCTGATCACGCTGCAGCGCGCCTTCGAAAGCGCCGCCAATCTCGTCCAGTCCAACGAGCATAGCCTCACAGACGCCATCCAGACCCTCGGAGGCACATCTTGACCGCCCAGACCGCCAGCATCTTCGACATCTCGCCGCTCGAGGCCCCGTGCATCGCGGTGTCCGGACGCATCATCGACGTCGCGCCGCAGGCCTTCCGCGTCGCCGGCCTGTCGCCCTTCGTGCGCCTCGGCGACTGCATCGCCTGCCCCGGCGACAAGGGTGACGAGATCGGCGAGGTGGTCCGCATCGAGGCCGACAGCCTGACCGTCAAGCCATTCGGCATCCGCTCCACCCTTGGCGTCAAGTCGGCGGCCCGGCGGATCGGGCCCTTCACCGTCGCGCCGACCCCGAACTGGAAGGGCCGCGTCGTCAACGCCTTCGGCCAGCCCTATGACGGGATCGGCCCGCTGGCCCGCGGCATCGACGAGCGCGCCGCCGACAGCGCGCCGCCCCCGGCCCTGAAGCGCGGCCGCGTCGGCGAGCCGGTGCAGACCGGCATCCGGGCGATCGACATCTTCACGCCATTGATCAAGGGCCAGCGCATCGGCATCTTCGCCGGCTCCGGCGTCGGCAAGTCGACGCTGATGGGCATGCTGTCGCGGGCGCAGGGCTTCGATACCGTCGTCGTCGCCCTGGTCGGCGAGCGCGGCCGCGAGGTGCGCGAATTCCTCGAAGAGACCATGGAAGGCGGCCTCGACAAGCTGGTTACCGTCGTGGCGACCGGCGACGAGAGCCCGATGATGCGGCGGCTGGCGCCGCGCACGGCGACGGCGATCGCCGAATATTACCGCGACCAGGGCGAGAACGTCCTGCTCATCGTCGACAGCGTCACCCGTCTCGCCCATGCGGCGCGGGACGTGGCGCTCGCCGCGGGCGAGCCGCCGGTCGCACGCGGCTATCCGCCCAGCGTCTTCTCCGAACTGCCGCAGCTTCTGGAGCGCGCGGGCCCCGGCCTCGACGGCTCCGGCACGATCACCGGCGTCTTCTCCGTGCTCGTCGACGGCGACGACCACAACGACCCGATCGCCGACGCCATCCGCGGCACGCTCGACGGCCACATCGTGCTCGATCGGGCGATCGCCGAGCAGGGCCGCTTCCCGGCGGTCGACGTCCTGAAGTCGATCTCGCGCCTGGCCGACCGTGCCTGGAGCAAGCAGGAGCGCGAACTGGTCACCCGGCTGCGCTCGATGATCTCGCGCTTCGAGGACACGCGCGACCTGCGCCTTCTCGGCGGCTACCAGCGCGGCAGCGACCAGACGCTCGACCAGGCGGTGGATCTCGTCCCGCACATTTACGACTATCTGATCCAGCATCCGGGCGATTCCTCGAGCGGGGCGCCGTTCAAGGATCTGTCGAAGAAGCTGAAGGAATGCTTCGCCGCGACGGCGCCGGCCCAGGCGAAGTGACTTAACGTGGCCGTCCCCTCCCCTCGTGGAGCGGACGGCCGACCTTTAGTAAGCCCCGGCCCGCCCTCTCGGCCACCACCGGTCCGATGAACAGGCGGCAGCTCGATATAACCGTAAGATTATGACAACGGTCGGTTCTGACGATCGTCCGGGCTTTCTCGGGGCGATGCTTTGACAATTGCGCCCGGTTTCCTCAGATGGCCGGCGACCGGCTGCATTCGGCTCGCCGGCGAGAGGAAACGACAGGCAACGTCATGACCAAACCTCCCTTCAAGGCCGACCATGTCGGCAGCTTTCTGCGGCCCCAGCGTCTTCAGGAGGCGCGCGCGAAATTCGCCGACGGCAAGCTCGACGCCGCCGAGCTGCGCGCTCTCGAAGACGAGTGCATCCGCGAGCTGGTGAAGAAGGAGGAATCCGTCGGCCTCAAGGGCATCACCGACGGCGAGTTCCGCCGCACCTTCTTCCATGTGGACTTCCTGGAGAAACTCGACGGCGTCGAGGTCACCTATGGCGAGTTCAAGACGCATTTCCGCAAAGACGACGGCACCGAGGTCGGCTTCGCGCCGCCGACCATGCATGTGCGCGACAAGCTGAAGCATTCGATGCCGATCCAGGGCGCCGACTTCGACTTCCTGAAGTCCGTCGTCACCCAGACGCCGAAGGTCTCGATCCCCGCCCCGTCCATGCTGCATTTCCGCGGCGGGCGCCAGGTGATCTCCGAGACCGCCTATCCCGATCTCGAAGACTTCTACCAGGATCTCACCGCCGCCTATCGCGAGGAGATCCAGGACCTCGCCGATCGCGGCTGCCGCTATCTGCAGATGGACGACACCAATCTCGCCTATCTGTGCGACCCAAAGATCCGCGAGGAGACCGCCAAGCGCGGCGACGATCCGGACACGCTGACCCGGCTCTACTGCCGGCTCGTCAACGACGCGATCAAGGACCGGCCGTCCGACATGGTGATCTCGGTCCATCTGTGTCGCGGCAACTTCAAGAGCGCCTGGGTCGCGCAAGGCGGCTACGAGCCGGTCGCCGAGATCCTGTTCAACGAGATGGCGATCGACGGCTTCTTCCTCGAATATGACGACGAGCGTTCGGGCGACTTCGCGCCGCTGCGCCACATGCCGAAGGGAAAGACCGTCGTGCTCGGCCTGATGTCGTCGAAATCCCGCAATGTCGAGCCGGCCGATCTCGTCAAGAAGCGTATCGACGAAGCCTCGCAATATGTCGACCTCGACCAGTGCGCGCTGTCGCACCAGTGCGGCTTCTCCTCGACCGCCCACGGCAACGACCTCACCGAGGACGACCAGTGGCGCAAGCTCGAGCGCTGCGTGGAAGTAGCGAACGCCGTCTGGGGCTGAGCCCTTCACGTCGCAGGGAAGTGCCGGGCCGCGAACGCCCGGCACGTTGCGCCGAACGGCCGGGCTCACCGAGCAGGATCAGGGGGCGAGCCCCTCGCCGATCAGTCGATCGTCTTCAGCAGGCTGACGATCATCGCGTCAGAGGCCCTGAACACCGCCACGCTCGCCTCGAAGCCCTGCACCGCGGAGACCTGTTCGACCGTCTCGCGCAGCGGGTCGACATTGGGCGCGGCGACGAAACCGTCGGCATTGGCATAGGGCGCCGACGGCTCGTATTCCTCGGAATAGGACGGCAGGCGCGGCTCTGCCCGGACCGCGACGCCGCTATGGGTGTCGTGACCCGAAATGGCGGTCTGCACCGCGTCGAGCGCCTGATAGACCTGCGGACCACCGCCCACCGCGACGGTCGGGATCGGCTGCGAAGCGGGCGTCGCCGGCACGATACCCCGGGTCGAGGAATTGGCGATATTGGATGCGCTGACCTCCAGCCGGGTCATCGCCGCATTCATTCCGGAAACCGGGATCGACATTGCGCTCATGTCCAAAGCGTAGCGGCCGGACCTCGACGAAGCGTCAAGACCGGCCGCAGCATTTGAGTCGAATTCCGGTTGTCCAGGGCAGACCGGTGCATGCCCTCTCAGGCAGATCCGTCGATCGCTCCGATCGCCCGGATCGCCCCGCGCAGCGCGGCAAGGCCTCGCATGCGTCCGATCAGCGGATAGCCGGGATGAGTGCCGCGGCCGAGATCGGCGAGGAGTTCGTGGCCGTGGTCGGGCCGCATCGGGATCTGCCAATCCGCCCGCCCCTCGCCCTTGCGCCGCCGCTCCTCGGCGAGCAGCACGCGCAGGAGCGCGATCATGTCGGTGTCGCCATCCAGATGGTCGGCTTCCTCGAAGGAGCCGTCGGCGTCCTTGGCGACGTTCCTCAAATGCGCGAAATGGATCTTGTCGGCAAAGCGGCGGGCGATCGCGACGACATCGTTCGCAGGACCCGCGCCGAGCGAACCGGAGCACAGCGTCAGGCCGTTCGCTACGGACGGCACGGCGTCGAGAATGAAGGCGATGTCCTCTTCGCTTGAAACGACGCGCGGCAGGCCGAAGACCGGCCGCGGTGGATCGTCCGGATGGACGCAGAGCCTGATGCCGGCCTCTTCCGCCGTCGGCACGACCGCTTCGAGGAAGCGCTTGTAGTTCGCCCTGATGTCGTCCTTGGTGATGCCCTTGTAGCGCGCCAGGACCTCGCGAAGCCCCGGCACGTCGTAGCGCTCATAGGCGCCGGGGAGACCCGCCATGATGGCGGTCAGCAGCCTCTCGCGATCTGCCGGCGACGAGGCGTCGATCCAGGCCTTGGCGCGTTCGATGACGTCCGGCGCGAAATCGGCCTCCGCGCCCGGCCGCTCCAGCATAAAGACGTCGAAGGCCGCGAAGTCCTGCATGTTGAAGCGCAGCGAGGTGCCGCCACCGGCGAGCGGATGCGCCAGCTCGGTGCGCGTCCAGTCGAGCAGCGGCATGAAATTGTAGCAGACGGTCGAAATGCCGCAGGCGGCCAGATTCCTCAGCGAGATCCGGTAGGTCTCGTAGAGCGTCTCGAGATCGCCGCGGCCGCCGCTGCCGGCGAGCTTGATCTCCTCGTGCACCGGCAGGCTTTCGACCACCGTCCACTCCAGGCGGCCACCCGACTGCTCGCGCACAAGGGTCTGGCGCGCGGCGATCGCGTCCTTCTCCCAGACGAGGCCATAGGCGATCTCGTGGAGCGAGGTGACGATCTCCGAGGCCCCGGTCTGGACGATCTCGGAAAGGGCGATGCGGTCGGGGGGGCCGAACCAGCGGAAAGATTCTCGCAACGCGAAAGTCCTCACATCAAAAGGTTGGGCAGGAAGAGGACGAGCCCCGGCGTGAAGGCCAGGAAGACGATGACGAGAAGGATCGCCGCGATGAACGGGATCGCCTCGACGACGTAGTCCTCGATCCTGCAGTCGAGAATGCTGCAGACAGCGTACATGGCGACGCCGACCGGAGGCGTCATACCGCCGAGCGTGACCACGGTCATCATCAGGATGCCGAAATGCACGGGGTCGATGCCGAGCGGCTTGATGATGGGGATGAAGATCGGCGTCAACAGGAGGACGAGCACGGTCGCCTCGATGAACAGGCCGCAGACGAAGACGAAGATCAAGATCAGGAAGACGACGAGGATCGGTTCCTGGGTGAGGCCGAGCATGGCCTGCGCGATCGTCTGCGGCGCCTGTTCGAAGACGATGGCATAGCCGACCATGCCGGACAGGAGGATGATCAGTGTGATCACGCCGATGTCCTGAACGCTTTCGGCCAGCGCCTCCTGCAGGCTCGACCAGGTCAGCTCGCGATGGACGAAGGCGCCGATGACGAAGGCGTAGACGACGGCGAAGGCTCCTACCTCGGACGCGGTGAAGATGCCCGAGCGGATGCCGACGAGCAGCGCGACCGGGAAGATCAGCGCCCATTTCGCGCGCCAAAGCGCCCTCGACACCTTCGCCCAGGACGGCCGCTCCTTGGTGACGACCCCGTAGCCCTTCTTCTTGGCGAGGAACCAGACCGTCGCCATCAGCGCGACCATCATCACGAAGCCGGGAATGACGCCGGCGAGAAACAGCCGGCCGATCGAGACGTTTCCGACGAAGCCGTAGAGGATGAGGCCGAGGCTCGGGGGGATGGTCGCGGTGATCAGCGAGCCGACGGCGATGGCGGCGGCGGTGAAGCCCTTGGAATAGCCGCTGGCGATCATTCCGGGGCCGAGGACGCGCGCTTCCATCGCCGCGTCGGCGACGGCCGAGCCGGAAACGCCGCCCATGAAGGTCGACAGGAGGATACAGACCTGCGCGAGGCCGCCGGCCATCCAGGAGACGAGCGAGTTGGAGCAGTCGATCAGCCGCTCGGTAATGCCCGTCTTGTTCATCATGTGGCCGGCGAGGACGAAGAGCGGCACGGCGAGCAGCGGGAAGCTCTGCGAGGCCGAGGCGACCTGCTGAACCCCGATCGAGACCGGAATGAAATGGCTCGTGAGAAAGAAGGAGAAGCCCGCAATGCCGATGGCGAAGGCGATCGGCATGCCGGCGAGCATCAGCGCGAAGAAGATGACGGTGAGGAGCAGCATGACGTCAGAGCTCCTGCGGATCGTCGGTGCGCGCGACGCCGGAATCGGGGGCGAAGACGAGCTTGCCCGAGCGAAGCGCGAGCGCGATCTGGTAGAGGAGAATGAGGCCGAGAAGCCCGCAACCGATTGGAACGGCGATCGTCACCCAGGCATAGGAGATGCCGCTGTCGCCGAAGGTGCGCTGCCAGTTCAAAAGGGTGAGCTGGATCCCGAACCATCCCATGGTCGCGAGAAACGCCACGGCGAGGATCGCGAGGAAGAGGTCGAGGCTGCGGCGCAGCCCTTGCGGCAGCTTCTGGACGAAATAGTCGACGCCGATATGCGCCCTGGCCCGCAGCGCCTTCAGCGCGCCGATGAAGCAGAGCCAGATGAACAGCGCCTGGGCGAGATCGACGGACCAGACGATGGGATGGTCGAAGCTGCGCGAGATCGCAGCGACGAAGACCAGGACGACGATCGCGGCGAGCAAGGCCCGCCCGAGCGCCTCCTCGACGAAGACGAGGACGGACAGCATGAGGATCAGCTCGAAACTACGAAGACCGGAAACGAGGCGGGACGGCGCGGCGCGCCATCCCGTTTGAGCCCGCCGCTTACTTGGCGAGGATGTCGTCGACCTGCTTCTTCAGATCGCCATAGCCGAGCTTTTCGTAGACGCCGGCGGTCGCTTCCTTGAAAGGCGTCACGTCGATCTCGTCGATCGAAAGACCTTCCTTCTCCATCTCCGCATCAACCTTGGCGACGGCGTCCTGCGTCCCCTTGGAGGCGAAGTCGCCGGCGGCGAGCGCCTCTTCCTTAAGGATCGTCTGGTACTCCTGCGGCAGCTGGTCGAACCACTGCGCACTGGTCACGAGGCCGGTGATCAGGCCGATATGGCCGGTCTTGGTGTAGTGCTTGGCGACCTCGTAGAGCCGGGCGCCGTAGACCGCGGTATCCTGCGCCTCGGCGGCGTCGATGGCATTCTGCTGCAGCGCCGGATAGACCTCGCCCCAGCCCATCGGGGTGGGCGTCGCGCCCATCGCCTTGATCGTCTCCATCCAGACCGGCGCGCCCGGCGTGCGCATGCGCACACCGTTGAGGTCGGCCGGCTTCGACACCGGGTTCGCGGTCAAGACGTTGCGCTGGCCCTGCCACCAGTTGAAGGACAGGATCTGGTGGCCCGACGTGTCGTGCAGCTTCTTCGTCCACTCGGCAAAGAGCGGCGAGGTCACGACCTTGCGGTAGCCGGCGAAGTCGCCGGCGAGATAGGGGCCGCCGAGGACGCCGAAATCATTGACGAAGACCGCGAGGCGGCCGGGATCGACGACCACGGCGACCGGCGCCCCGGCGCGGGCCTGTTCGAGGACGTCCTCGTCCTTGCCGAGCTGCGAACTCGGGAAGATGCGGACCTCCACCTTGCCGTCGGTGCGCTCGGCGACCTTGTCGCGGAACTGCTCGAGGCCCTTGTAGATCGGGTCCTCCTGGGTCAGCGCGGTCGAGACGTTGAGCTGATAGTCCTGTGCGGACGCCTGGCCGGCCGCAAGGCCGGTGACGAGGCCGGCGGCCACAAGCGCGCCGGCGATTTTCGAAATGATCGTCATGGAACCTCCCGTTCTCGCGCGGCGGCTCTCCCGTGCCGCGCTTGTCATGGACGACTTGTATGGTAGTATGAAAGCTCCGGAATGCAAGCGGTTTGTGGGCAATGATGAAACTGGACGAGAAGGCGCCGATCGCCCCGCAGATCTATACGGGGCTCCGCCAGGCGATCATCCGGATGCGCTTCATGCCGGGTCAGGCGCTTTCGGAGAAGGAGATCGCGAGCCTCTTCGGCTCCAGCCGCCAGCCGGCGCGCGAGGCGCTGATCAAGCTCGCCGAGGCGGGGCTCGTCCGGATCCTGCCGCAGCGCGGAAGCTACGTCGTCAAGGTCTCGCCGCGTGCCGTCGGCGACGCGCGCTTCGTGCGCGAAGCGGTCGAGGTGGCGGTCGCACGCACCGCCTGCCGGATCGCGTCGGACAAGTCGCTCGCGGGGCTCGGCGACCTCGTCCGCCGGCAGTCGGAGGCGGCGGCGGCCGGCGACAACGATCTGTTCCTGACCCTCGACGAGGCCTTCCACCGCGGCCTTGCCGAGGCGGTCGACTGTGCCGAGGCCTGGCGTGTGGTGGAGAACGGCAAGGCGCAGATGGACCGAGTGCGCTATCTGAGCCTGCCGGAAGCCTCGCCGATGACGCTCCTGATCGAGCAGCACGAGGATATCCTCAATGCGATCCGCGCCCGCGATGCGGAGGCCGCCGCCGCGGCGATGCGCATCCATCTCCGCGAAATCCTCCTCGCCCTGCCGCGGCTGGCGGCACAGCGGCCGGAACTCTTCGACGACGAGGCGCTGCCGGCGCATGCCGAGGATCTCCGCGCCGCGCTGGGCCGCGCCGGACCCACCCTGCCGGGCGGAGACGAGACGGCGCCGATTGCGGCTGCCGGGTCCCGCGTGCCCGACCGCACGCGATAGGCCGAGGCGCAGACGCACGCCGCCTGCGCCGCGGCGAATGCCAACCGGGATTTCGTCGGAAGGAGGCCCCGGCCCGGAGAGACGGCCTGCGAAACAGGCTCCCGGAAGCAGGCGATGGTGACGCGACCTCGACCGGGGCGTGACGCGGTGGCCGCCCGCCTGTAACCTGCTCCTCGAAGACATCGGCGAGACAAGTCCGGCGCTCATCAAGCCGGCCGCCGCCTGGGGAGAGAGACGATGCAGAGCCGCGCGGCCGTCCTTCACGCAATTCCTGCCACCCGGCCCTATGCGCAGTCGCGCCCGCTGGTGCTCGAGACGGTCGAGCTCGACCCGCCCGGCCCCGGCGAGGTCCTGGTGCGCATTGCGGCCGCCGGCCTCTGCCATTCCGATCTCTCGGTGATCAACGGCGACCGGCCTCGGCCGGTGCCGATGGCGCTCGGCCACGAGGCGAGCGGCATCGTCGAAAGACTCGGCGATGGCGTCACCGACCTTCGGCCGGGCGACCATGTCGTGATGGTCTTCGTGCCTTCCTGCGGCCATTGCGCCCCGTGCGCCGAAGGCCGGCCGGCACTCTGCGAACCCGGCGCCAAGGCCAATGCCAGCGGCGAGCTTCTGGCCGGCGGCCGGCGCATCCACCTGAACGGCGCGCCGGTCTCGCACCATATCGGCGTTTCGGCCTTCGGCGAGTTCGCCGTCGTCTCACGCCGCTCGCTGGTGCCGATCGACCGCGAGGTGCCGCTCGACCACGCCGCCCTCTTCGGCTGCGCCGTCCTGACCGGCGTCGGCGCCGTGGTCAACACGGCCGCGATCAGGCCCGGCCAGACGGTGGCGGTGATCGGCCTCGGCGGCGTCGGGCTGTCGGCGGTTCTCGGGGCGCTCGGCGCCGGGGCGGCGGAAATCATCGCCATCGACGTCAATCCCGACAAGCTCGCCATTGCCCGCGAGCTCGGCGCCACGGCCGTCTTCGACGCAGCCGATCCGGACACGAGCGGCGCCGTCCGCGAGCGCACGCGCGGCGGGGTTCACGCCGCGATCGAGACCGCCGGCGTGCCGGCCGCCTTCGACCTCGCCTATCAGGTGACCCGGCGCGGCGGCCAGACGGTGACGGCGAGCCTCGCCAATCCGGCCGCGCGGCTCTCCCTGCAGCAGGTCGGCCTCGTCGCCGAGGAGCGCACCATCCGGGGCAGCTATCTCGGCGGAGGCGTGCCCTCGCGCGACATTCCCGCCTACATCGCGCTCTTTCGCCAGGGCCGCCTGCCGGTCGATCGCCTGCTGACCAGCTCCGGCCCGCTCGACGACATCAACGCCGCCTTCGACAGCCTCGCCGAGGGCAAAACGGTCCGGCACATCATCCGCATGGAGGTCTAGGCCCCGCGGCGGGCGCGCGACACGCGGCAACCGGCTCGCCGAAGATTGACAGAAGACGTGCTGGCCGATCACGCTTCGATCGGTCTATCGTCACGATCGACAGAAGAGGCGCGATCCGTTCGGGGATGGGTACGGTGCTCGCACAATCTCACGACATGCTGCTGGTCGGGGCGTCGCTGGCGGTCTCGCTGATGGCGAGCTTCACAGGCCTGTCCCTGACCCGGGGCATATCGGCCCTGCCTGCGGCCCAGCGAAAGACCAGGGTGGCGATGGCCGCCGTCGCGCTCGGCGGCGGCATCTGGTCGATGCATTTCGTCGCCATGCTCGGCCTGACCCTGCCGATCCTCTTCTACTACGATGCGCTGATCACGCTGATCTCTGCGCTCGTCGCCATCCTGATGGTCGGTGTCGCGCTGCTCGTCCTCCATTTCCTGCCCCGGACCCGGCGCACGGTCACGGCGGCCGGGGCGATCGTCGGCCTCGGCATCGCCGCCATGCACTATATCGGCATGTCCGGCATTCAGCTCTGCACGGCGGTCTATACGCCGGCCGCCCTCGCCCTCGCCTGGGCCGCATCCGTCGGGCTCGGCATCGGCTCGTTCCGGATCATCCACCACAGGCGCAGGCGCCAGAATCTGGCGCTCGGAACGCTCAGCCTCGGCATCTCGGTCTTCGCGGTGCATTTCATCGCGATGGGCGGAACCGGCTTCACCGCGACGATCTCCGCCGCGACGGACGGGCCGCTGCTCGACAATGCGACGCTGGCGATGATCGTCACCGTCGCGGCCTTCGTCATCTGCGGCGCCTTCCTCTTGACCGGCGTCGGCTTTCTTCCGGAGGAGGCAGACCAGGGGCCGATTTTTGCGGCGGCGCCGGCCGATGCCGCATTCAGGCCGGTCCAGGCCGCATCAGAGCCGGCCGTGGGACAGGAAGGCGCTCTTGCCGCGCAGAGACCGGGCGATCCCGGCGAAGCCTCGGCAGGTCAAAGCGCCTCCAGCGACGGCGAACCGGGAGCCCTCGCCCCGTCCCCTCTCCAGCTCGGATCATCCATCGCAGCGCCGGGAGATTCGACAGTGGCCACGGCCGCTGAATCCTTCGCCACAGGCGGGACGGACCCGCCTCCCAATCCGCAGACCGGCGTCGTGGGCCGGGGATTTTCGGCGCCGGATAAGCCGACGGACAAGGAGCCCCAATCGGATCCGATGCCGCCGGCCGCCACCGAGCGCCTCGCCGCGGCACGGGTGCCGTTCGAGCGGGAAGGCCGCACGCTTTTCGTGGATCGCTCGGCCATCGCCGCCGTCAGGGCGGAGGGCCATTACACCACCCTTTATGTCGACGGCCAGGAACTCTTCTGTCCCTGGTCGATCACCGAGGCCGCCGCGCGGCTGCCCGAACCGTATTTCGTGCGCGCTCACCGCAGCTATCTGATCAATGTCGGCCACGTCACCGGCTTCGAACGGCGCAAGGACAACGGCATCTGCCTCCTCGCCAAGGCCGGTGCGCTCGCCGCCGTGCCGGTCAGTCGCGGGCGCCTGCCCGCCGTGCGCCAAGCGCTGGGTGTCTGACGGGCGGGCGGCAAAAAGCCCTGCATCGAACGATCCAGCGCCGAAGGGCTTGATGATTGGTTGGCCGATCGTCGGCGCTTCCATTTGCCATTCCCGCGCCCCGTCCGGGGAATGACCACCCGTCGATGTTCGCGATGATCATTCCTCGCAGATACCTCTGCGCATCGAGCTCGCCGAACCCGGTTTTTACCGAAACACGCGAATGCCGCGGGCACTGAGTCTCCGGCCTGGCAGCCCGGCCACAACCGCTCGCCAGCGGGCAGACAACCGGCAGGCCGAGCCCGCCCGAGCGCCGACACGAGACACCCCCCGGCGGCCCTTCGAGTATGCCCGTGACGTCGCGTTCCGTATGAAATCCTTACAATTTCGCGTTTCGTGCAGGCGGTTCGCAGTTCGTGAAAAGCTATTCTGGATTGGTTCCAGAGTTGGCCGCCCCGGCGCGGACAGGTGCATAGTCCCAGCATGAAACGAGCGCGGGAGACGCTCGCGCATTGGGAGGAGTGACGGCGCCATGATTCCAGCGGCGTTCGAATACCATCGGCCATCCGATCTTCAAGCGGCGATCGCGACGCTTCGCGAATTCGGCGACGAGGCGCGCGTCGTTGCCGGCGGCCACAGTCTGATCCCGATGATGAAACTTCGGATGGCGGCCATCGCCCATCTCGTCGACCTCTCGGGGATCGGCGAGCTGAAGGGCATCCGGATCGACGGCACGCGCGTGACGATCGGCGCCACCACCACCCAGCACGAGCTGATCGCCGACAAAGCGCTCGGCAGGACCGCGCCGATCCTGCGCGAAGCGGCGCTCCAGATCGCCGACCCGCAGGTCCGCTACATGGGCACCGTCGGCGGGAACGTCGCCAATGGCGACCCCGGCAACGACATGCCGGCGCTGATGCAGTGCCTCGACGCCACCTATACGCTGGTCGGGCCGGACGGCAGCCGCGAGGTGAAGGCACGCGACTTCTACGAGTCGGCCTATATGACGGCGCGGGCGGACGACGAGATCCTGACCGCGATCCGTTTCACTGCCGAGGGCGGCGGCTACGCCTATGAGAAGCAGAAGCGCAAGATCGGCGACTATGCGACCGCCGCTGCCGCCGTCAGCCTGCGCAAGGACGGCGGCAGCTGTTCGGCAGCCGCGATCGCGATGACCAACCTCTCGGACGTCCCGGTCTTCGCCGAGGCTGCCGGCAAAGCCCTTCTCGGCACGAGCTGCACGGCCGCCGACATCGGCCGCGCGGTCGAGGCCGCGCTCTCCGTCATCGAACCCACCGCCGACAATCGCGGGCCCGTCGAGTTCAAGCGCCATGTCGCCGGCATCATCGTCCGCCGCGCCATCGAGCGCGCCTGGTCGCGAGCCTGAGGAGACTGTCATGTCCAAGATGCATCTGTCGCTGACGGTGAATGGCGAGACGCACGAGATCCTCGCCGAACCGCGCGAACTCCTGATCCATGTCCTGCGCGAGCGGTTGAACCTCACCGGCCCGCATATCGGCTGCGAGACGTCGCATTGCGGCGCCTGCACGATCGACATGGACGGGCGCTCGGTGAAGTCCTGCACGGTCTTCGCCGCCCAGGCGAACGGCGCCGAGATCACCACGATCGAGGGCCTCGGCTCGCCGGGCGCGCTGCATCCCCTGCAAGAGGCCTTCCGCGAGCATCACGGCCTGCAATGCGGCTTCTGCACGCCGGGCATGATCACCCGCGCCCATCGCCTGCTCCAGGAGAATCCGAACCCGACGGAATCCGAGGTGCGGATGGGCATGGCCGGCAATCTGTGCCGCTGCACCGGCTATCAGAACATCGTCAAGGCGATCCTCGCCGCCGCCGCCGAGATGAACGCCGTCAAGGAGGCCGCAGAATGAACGAGATGACCCCGCCGACCCGCGAGGAGCGCACCGCCAAGCTGAAGGGCCTCGGCTGCTCGCGGAAGCGCGTCGAGGACGTGCGCTTCACGCAAGGCAAGGGCAACTATGTCGACGACATCAAGATGCCCGGCATGCTCTATGGCGACTTCGTGCGCTCGCCCTATGCCCATGCCCGCGTCAAGTCGATCGACACCGAGGCGGCGTTGGCCGTGCCCGGCGTCGTCGCGGTCCTGACCGCCAAGGACCTCGCCCCGCTGAACCTCCACTGGATGCCGACGCTCGCCGGCGACAAGCAGATGGTGCTCGCGGACGGCAAGGTGCTGTTCCAGGGCCAGGAGGTCGCCTTCGTCGTCGCCAACGACCGCTATGCCGCCGCCGACGCGGTCGAGCTCGTCGTGGTCGATTACGAGGAACTTCCCGTCGTCACCGATCCCTATAAGGCGCTGGAGCCGGACGCGCCGGTGCTGCGCGAGGACCTTCAAGGCCAGACCTCGGGCGCGCATGGCGAGCGGCGCCACCACAACCACATCTTCCTCTGGGAGGCAGGCGACAGGGAGGCGACCGACCAGGCGATCGGCGCCGCCGAAGTGGTCGCCGAGGAGACGATCTACTACCACCGCACCCATCCCTGCCCGCTCGAGACCTGCGGCTGCGTCGCCTCGATGGACAAGGTCAACGGCAAGCTCACCGTCTACGGCACCTTCCAGGCGCCGCATGTCGTGCGCACCGTCGCCTCGCTCCTCTCCGGCATCGAGGAGCACAACATCCGCGTCGTCTCGCCCGATATCGGCGGCGGCTTCGGCAACAAGGTCGGCGTCTATCCCGGCTATGTCTGCTCTATCGTTGCCTCGATCGTCACCGGCAGACCGGTGAAGTGGATCGAGGACCGGATGGAGAACCTGATGGCGACGGCCTTCGCCCGCGACTACTGGATGAAGGGCCGTATCTCGGCGACGAAAGAGGGCAAGATCACCGGCCTTGACTGCCATGTGACCGCCGACCACGGCGCCTTCGACGCCTGCGCCGACCCCACCAAGTTTCCGGCCGGCTTCTTCAACATCATGACCGGCTCCTACGACATCCCGACGGCCTATGTCGGCGTCGACGGCGTCTACACCAACAAGGCGCCGGGGGGCGTCGCCTATCGCTGCTCCTTCCGGGTGACGGAGGCGGCGTATTTCATCGAGCGGATGATCGAGGTCCTGGCGATCGAGCTCGGCATGGACGCGGCCGAGCTTCGGCGGATCAACTTCATCCGCAAGGACCAGTTCCCCTACCAGTCCGCGCTCGGCTGGGAATATGATTCCGGCGACTATCACACCGCCTGGGAGAAGGCGCTGAAGGCCGTAGACTATGACGGCCTGAGGCGCGAACAGGCGGAGCGCGTCGAGGCGTTCAGGCGCGGCGAGACGCGCAAGCTCCTCGGCATCGGGCTCACCCATTTCACCGAGATCGTCGGCGCCGGCCCGGTCAAGAACTGCGACATTCTCGGCATGGGCATGTTCGACAGCTGCGAGATCCGCATCCATCCGACGGGGTCAGCAATCGCCCGGCTCGGCACGATCAGCCAGGGCCAGGGCCACGCCACCACCTTCGCCCAGATCCTGGCGTCGGAGATCGGTCTTCCCGCCGATTCGATCACCATCGAGGAAGGCGACACCGACACCGCGCCCTACGGCCTTGGCACCTACGGCTCGCGCTCGACCCCGGTCGCCGGCGCCGCAACTGCGATGGCCGGCCGCAAGATCCGGGCGAAGGCCCAGATGATCGCGGCCTATCTCCTCGAAGTCCATGACGGCGACCTCGAATGGGACGTCGACCGCTTCGTGGTGAAGGGCGCGCCGGAGCGCTTCAAGACCATGAAGGAGATTGCCTTCGCCTCCTACAACCAAGCGATCCCCGGCCTCGAGCCGGGCCTCGAGGCGGTCAGCTATTACGACCCACCGAACATGACCTATCCCTTCGGCGCCTATATCTGCGTGATGGAGCTCGACGTCGACACTGGCGTCCACGAGGTCCGGCAGTTCTACGCGCTCGACGACTGCGGCACCCGCATCAACCCGATGATCATCGAGGGCCAGGTCCACGGCGGGCTGACCGAGGCCTTGGCGATCGCGATGGGCCAGGAGATCGCCTATGACGAGATCGGCAACGTCAAGACCGGCACCTTGATGGACTTCTTCCTGCCGACAGCCTGGGAGACGCCGCACTACACGACCGACTTCACCGAGACGCCGAGCCCGCATCACCCGATCGGCGCCAAGGGCGTCGGCGAAAGCCCGAATGTGGGCGGCGTGCCGGCCTTCTCCAACGCCGTCCACGACGCCTTCCGCGCCTTCGGGCTGCGGCAGGCCCACATGCCGCACGACCACTGGCGGGTGTGGAAGATCGCCCATGATCTCGGCCTGCACGGCTAAGGGATTGCGGGGCGGCCCCGCGCCGCCCCACCACGGATACCGGGCCATGACAGACTGGCAATCTCTCAAGGACGCGCTCGCCGCCGAGGGCTACATCGCCTCCGACGAGCTGGCCATGGCGCTCTTCATCGCGTTGACGCTCGGGCGCCCTCTGCTTCTCGAAGGCGCGGCCGGCGTCGGCAAGACCGAGGTCGCGCGCACGCTCGCGGCGGTGAGGAACACGCGGCTCATCCGCCTGCAATGCTATGAAGGGCTCGACGCCGGCCACGCCATCTACGAGTGGAACTACCAGCGCCAGCTGCTCGCCATCCGCGCCGCGGCCGAGGGCGGCGAGACCGGCCGCGCCGTCGAAGCCCGCATCTTCTCCGGCGAGTTCCTGCTCGAACGCCCCCTCCTCCAGGCGATCCGGCAGGAAACGCCCCCGGTCCTGCTGATCGACGAGATCGACCGCGCCGACGAGGAATTCGAGGCCTATCTCCTCGAGATCCTCTCCGATTTCCAGATCACAATTCCCGAACTCGGCACGATCGCGGCCGTCAGCCGGCCGCATGTGATCCTCACCGCCAACGGAACCCGAGACCTTTCCGACGCGCTGAGAAGGCGCTGCATCTACGCCCATGTCGACTTTCCGAGCCGGGAGACGGAGCTTGCCATCCTCGCCGCGCGCTGCCCGAACCTCGAGAAGCGGCTCGCCGGGCAGATCGTCGGCTTCGTCCAGGCGCTGCGCAAGGAGGAGCTGGAAAAGACCCCGGGCATTGCCGAGACGCTGGACTTCGCCGCCGCGCTCGCCGGCCTCGGCGTCAACGATCTCAGTGCCGATCCAGCCGTCCTCCAGGCGACGCTCTCGACGCTCCTGAAGACACGCGGCGACCGGGCCACAGTGCCGACGGAAGTCGCTCAGCGGCTGGCGGGCGGCGCGGCATGAGCCGGATCACCCGTTTTGCCGCTCGCGATCCCGGCCCTGCCGCGCGCCTATCCGGCTTCATGGCGCATCTGAGGGAGAACGGCCTGAAACCCGGTGTCCACGAGACCGCCACCGCCCTCGACGCCCTCGCCCATGTGCGAGCGACCAGTCCCGAAGAAGCCCGCCTCGCGCTGAAGGCCGTCTGCTGCGGGACGGCCGAGGACGCCGCCCGCTTCGACGGCCTCTTCGACGCCTATTGGCGAAATCTCGGACGGGTGCGCGAGAAGGTCCTGCGGGAGGATGGCGCGGCAAGAAAGTTCCGGACGCGGACGAGCGGCGAGACCGCAGGAGAGACCGCTTCCGGCCCAGGCCGGGCCGACAGTCCGGATGACGGGCAATCCGACGGTGAGACCGCGGCGGAAGGGACCGGAAGGCTCGTCGCCAGTGAGGCGCGAAACCTCATGAAGACGGACCTGCGAGAGGTCGTCGATCCGCGCGACGTCGCAGCCGCCGAAGCGATCGCGCGCCGGCTTGCGGTGGCGATCGCCGACCGCCGGTCGCGCCGCCGCCGCGCCGCCAGGACCGGCGAACGGATCGACTTTCGCCGGGTGATCCGCAAGAGCCTTGCCACCGGCGGCGAGCCGATCCGGCTCTTCCACCGCAGAAGGCCGGACCGGCCGGTGCGACTGACCGTCCTTTGCGACGTTTCCGGCTCGATGATGCTTTATGCCCGGATCTTTCTCGCCTTCGTCTCCGGCCTCGCGCGGGCTGACGAGACCGTCGACGCCTATCTCTTCCACACCAGGCTCGTACGGATCACCGAGGCGCTGCGCGACGACGACCCGCTGCGGGCGCTCAACCGGCTGACGCTGCTCGCCGAGGGCTTCGGCGGCGGCTCGAAGATCGCCTCGAACCTCGACCGCTTCGCCCGGACCTATGCCCGTCGCCTCGTCTCCGGCCGCAGCGTCGTGATCATCCTGTCCGACGGCTACGACACCGACCCACCCGAGGCGATGGCGGCGGCGCTGAAGCGCCTGAAGATGCGGGGATGCCGGATCGTCTGGCTGAACCCGCTCCTCGGCTGGAAGAGCTACGAGCCGGTCGCGCGCGGCATGGCGGCAGCGCTGCCGAGCCTCGATCTCTTCGCACCGGCCAACACGCTGGCCGCGCTCGCCGCGCTCGAGCCGGAATTCGCAAGACTGTGAGGGAAACGGTGATGCCGCGTTCCGATTTCGACCAGGCATTCGATCGCCTCGCCAGCGAGCGCAGGCCTTTCGCCGTGGCGACCGTGGTGCGCACGGTCGCGGCGACCGCCGCCAAGCCGGGGGCCAAGGCCATCCTCCTGCCGGACGGGACGATCCTCGAAGGCTGGATCGGCGGCGGCTGCGCCCGCTCGGCCGTGGCCAAGGCGGCGGCGGAAGCGCTCGCCGACGGCCAGCCGCGCTTCGTCAGCCTGATGCCGGAGGAACTGCTCGCCGCCGAGGGCGTCGCGGCCGGCGAGGAGCGCGAAGGCGTGCGCTTTGCCCGCAACCGCTGCCCGTCCAAGGGCTCGATGGACGTCTTCGTCGAGCCGGTCCTGCCGCGGCCGGAGCTCGCGATCTGCGGCGAGAGCCCTGTGGCGCTGGCGCTCATCGACCTCGCCGCGCGGCTGGACATGGCGAGGACGCTCTACGCTCCCGGGCTCGCCGCAGCGAAGGCATCGGCCGCCGATCGGGTCGTCGACGGCTTCACCTTCGACGTCGGCGGGACGAGCGACCGCTACGTCGTGGTCGCGACACAGGGCAAGGGCGACGAGGCCGCGCTGCGCGCCGCCCTTTCGGCGGGCGCCTCCTATGTCGCCTTCGTCGGCAGCCGCAAGAAGTTCGCCACCCTTCGCGAGCGGCTCGCCGCGGCCGGCGTCTCCGCCGAGGATCTCGCCCGGATCCGCTCGCCGGCGGGCCTCGACATCGCCGCGATCACGCCGGACGAGATCGCGCTGTCGATCCTCGCCGAGATCGTCGCGCACAGGCGTGCGGGCGCGCGGTCCGCCCCCTCCGCCGTCCCCGCCGGAGAGACGGAGCCCGGTGCCGCGGGCTGAGGATACCCACCGGACGGAAGCTGCGTCCGTCGCAGCTGGAAATCCGGCTACAGCCCGTCGGCCGGCGGCTCGCGCGGCGCTGACGCCGGCTCCGCTGCCGGCCTACTCCCCGGTCGGCCGCTCCGCATACCAGGCGGCGACCGCCGCGATCTGCTCGTCGGTCATCTGCTCGGCGATCGGCCGCATCAGGTGCGAATACCCCGTGCCGCCGCGCGTTCCCTCCTTCCAGAGATGGAGATGGGTCTCGGTGTACCAGGCCGGCTGTCCGGCGAGATAGGGATAGTGCTCGTTCTTCGTTCGCCCGCCCCGGCCATGGCAGCTCTCGCAGGCGGGGATCTTGCGAGCGGGGATGCCGCTTTCGGCGACGAGCCGGCCGAGGGCGAGAAGCGCTTCCCTCTGCGAGGGTGCGCCCCCTGCCGCGGCGCTCACTGGTACGAGATTGCCGCCGCGCGCCTCGACCGGCAGGATCTGGGCAGGAATTCCATCCGCCGTCTGCTGGCCGGATGCGGGGGCCGCCGACGTGGGAGGGGTTTGCGGACCGGCCGGCTGCTCGGAATACCACTGTGCAAGACGGTCGAGGACCGCGTCGGAATAGCGCCGCGCCGGCGGCTGCATGAAGCCGGAATGGCGGAGCCCTCGCGAAAACGCCTTCAGGGTCGCCGCCAGATAGGGCGCCGGCTGGCCGGCAATGACGGGAAAGGCGTTTGCGGCCGGACCTTCTCCACGGCCGAGCCCGTCGCGACCATGGCAGCGCGCGCAATCCGTCAGAGCCTCTTCGAAGATGCCGTCCATGGCCGCGAGCGTCTCGCCTCCCGCCTGCAGTTCCTGGCGCTCACTGCCCACACCGAGCGCGAGTTCGCCATAGCGCTCGCGCGACAGGCCCGGCAGGGCCCTGAGGAACGCGACCTGCGCCCAGACCTCGTCGTCGCGCATCTGCGCCGGCCAGGCCGGCATGCCGGTGTATTTGATGCCGTGCTTGACGATCCAGAAGAGCTCCCGGTCCTCGTATTCCCGGACCGTCTCCTCCAGGCGCGGCGGATGCGGCGTCATCGACAGGACGACGGGCGATCGCGGCACGCCCGGCGCGCCATGGCAGGGCGCGCAGCCGGTGGCGAAATGCCCGGCGGCGCGCTGGACGAGCATCGGGTCCGACAGGTCCATGTCTTCGGGAACGCGGACGAAGAGCGATTGGTGGTCGGCCGCGTTCTGCATCGTCCAGTGCAGGAACCAGCCCCAGGGCGCGAAATGACCCGAGGACGCCCGGATCGGGACCAGGCCGGAGAAGCCGACGGCGAAGGCGAGCGCGAGGATGCCAGCGGCGCCCGCCGCGATCCGCTTCCAGGTGAGGACGAAGGCGATGCGCGTCTTCATCGGGCGCCTCCGCGAAGGAACGGCCGCCCGGGACCTCGCGTCAGTACTGTGCGGCGGGCCCTCATCGGCAGTCCACATTGATGAGCGCCGGCAGGGCGACGAAGAACACCGAGACGAAGGACAAGGCCGCCAGGAGCACGGTGGAGAACTCCAGAAACCGCTCGCGGCCCGCCCCCGTATCCGCGCCATGGTCGAAGCCACCTCCGCCATGGCCGCGCCACTCGCGCACCGCGCGCCACAGGATGAGGCCGATCGCCAGGAGCGCGGCCAGAGTGAGCGCCGCCACGGTGGCCCGTGCCCCGGCGATCGGCTGAAAGATCGCCACGTTCGGCGCGCATTGATAGGCGGCCACGACGTAGCAGAGCAGGAAATGACCGGCCCAGATCGTCGGAGCGGCGATCAGCGTCCAGAGATTGTCGCGCGTCTGTCTCTTCAGCGTCATCGCTCTCTCCCTAACCCGCCGCCAGAGGAAACAGGACGAGCGTCGCGATCGCGATCAGAGCCGTCGCCGCCATGAAGTGCCAGTAGAGCGCGACATTCTCCATATCGATGTCGTAGACCGGGGTCAGCCGCCCGGCGAACGAGCGCGCGAGGCAATAGGCGAGCATCAGCGCGCCGGCGGCGCCGTGGACGCTGGTCCAAATCGCGATGACCCAGACCGTCGCGGGATAGACATGGGCGACGGGATCCAGTCCGGCCGAATAAGGCGCCCACAACAGCGCTGCCGAGGCGACGAGCGCAAGCAGCGTGCCGGCGGCAATGAGCAGGCGGGCCGCACCGATCCTGCCGGCCTTGTTGACGCGGCGGGCGAGCCGCGCCGCGAGCCAGGCGGCGGCAAACAGCAGGAGCGAGACGAGCGGCCAGAACAGGCCGGGCACTTCCATGCCGGCGGGCGGAAACTGCGGGTGGATGGTGAAGAAGAAGAAATAGCCGAAGATCAGCGAGAGGAATGCCGTGCCGTCGCCGGCCATGGTGATGAACATCGCCCACCAGCCGACAGATTGCGGGCCGGACGCATAGAGCGGCAGGGAGAGGCCGCGGCCGATGTCCTTCTCGGCCTTCTCCGGAACGATCGCCGTTCCACGCCAGAGCCAGACGAGCAGGGAACCGGTCGCGACGACGGCGGTGCCGAGGGTGAGGTACCACCAGTGGAAGGTGGCGAAGATGAAGACGGCGCCGAGGAAGATTGCCGCCCACATGGTCATGAAGGTCGGGCCCGGGACGCGCAGGCATTGCACGGGCTCGGCGTCGAGCACCGAGGTGACCAGCGTCTCGCGCTTCAGCTCCTCCGCATCGGGCAGGTAGAACCGGCCATTGTCGACGTCTTCCATGAAGTTCGGCTGGTCCCAGAGCGGGTAGCGGCTCGTCACGATCGGCACGGAGCGCACGCCCCAGCCCTTGTCCTCGACCTCGGCCAGCCATTCGAGCGTGCCGGCGTTCCAGGTGTTGCGCTCGGCATGGGGCTCCTTCCCGCGCGGGCGCACCACCTCGTAGACGACGCACAGGAAGCCGGCCGCGAAGACGAAGGCGCCGACGGTGGAGACGAGGTTCCAGAGATCGAGGCCGATGCCGGCCGGATAGGTCCAGATCCGCCGGGGCATGCCGATGAGGCCGGAGATGTGCATGGGGAAGAAGGCGGTGTTGAAACCGACGAACATCAGCCAGAAGGCGATCTTGCCCATTCGGTCCCCGAGCCGTCGTCCGGCGAGCATCGGCCAGTAATAGTAGACGCCCGCGACGACCGGAAAGAGCATGCCGCCGATCAGGACGTAGTGGAGATGGGCGACGATGAAATAGGTGTCGTGGGCCTGCCAGTCGAAGGGCGCGAGCGCGACCATGACGCCGGTCAGCCCGCCGATCACGAAGATCGCCAGCGCTCCGGAAACGAACAGCATCGGCACGGACCGTATCACCCGGCCGGTGAGGAGCGTCGCCAGGAAGACGAAGATCTGCACGCCGGTCGGGATCGCGACGGCCTCGGAGGCGGCAGAAAAGAAGCCGAGCGAGATCGACGGCAGGCCAGTCGCGTACATGTGGTGGACCCACAGGCCGAAGGACAGGAACCCGGTGCCGACGGCGGCGAGCACGATCCAGGAATAGCCGAGGATCGGGCGCTGGGCGAAGGTCGGGATGATCATCGCGAGCAGGGCGATTGCCGGCAGGAAGACGATGTAGACCTCCGGGTGGCCGAAGATCCAGAACAGGTGCTGCCACAGCATCGGGTCGCCGCCGCGCTCGGGATCGAAGAACGGCCAGTTGAACAGGCGTTCCAGCTCGAAGAGGATGTCGCCCGCGATCAGCGGCGGGAAGGCGAAGAGGATCATGCCGGCGACGACGAGGACGTACCAGGCATAGAGCGGCATCAGGTTCAGCCGCATGCCGGGCGGGCGGCATTTCAGCGTGCCGACGATCAGTTCCACCGCGGCGGCGATCGAGGCGACCTCAATGAACGACAACCCCAGGAGCCAGATGTCGGCGCCATAGCCGGGCGAGAAGCGCTCCTGCGTCGTCAGCGGCGGATACATGAACCAGCCGCCGGTCGGCGCGGCCGAGAAGAAGATCGAGCCGCAAACGAAGACGCCGCCGATCAGGAAGCACCAGTAGCCGAAGGCCGACAGCCGCGGAAACGGCAGATCGCGCGCCCCGAGCATCTGCGGCAGAAGGATGATCGCCACCGCCTCGAAGATCGGCACGGCGAACAGGAACATCATCACCGTGCCGTGCAGCGTGTAGACCTGGCTGTAGAAATTGGCGGTGAGGAAGTCGTTCTCGGGAACGGCGAGCTGCACCCGGATCATCAGGCCGAGAACGCCGGCAAAGAGCATGAAGGCGAAGGACGTCGCGGTGTACCAGAGGCCGACCTCGGTGTTGTTGACCGCCGACCAGTAGCGCCAGCCCTTGGGCGCGTCCCATGTCCAGATCAGCCGCTTTTCCTGGGCCTTGCGGACCTCCGGATCCTCCTGGTCGACATGGCTGGCGCCGACGGTCGCGGGCGCCGGCGGGTCCGGGAAGTGCGGCGTCGCGGGGTCGCGCTTGTCGGCGGCGTCGATGCCGATCGCGGGCGTCGCATCGCTCATTGCAGTGCCCCCAGCCAGTTCGCCATGGCCGCGATTTCGTCTTCCGGCAGCATGCCGAATGACGGCATGAGAACGCCGGGCTTCACGTGGGCGGGGGTACGGATGAAGGCCGCGATGTTCGCCTCGTTGGTCGGAAGCAGACCTGCGGCGATGGTACGGCGCGAGGCGACATGGGTGAGATCCGGGCCGACGGCGCCGTCCGCCGGCGTGCCACGGACGGTGTGGCAGGCGCCGCAGCCATTCTTCAGGAAGAGTTCGGCGCCGCGTCCCGACGTGACGGCGGCGTCTTCCGCCTGGCGCCGGACATGGGCGTCGAACTCCTCCGGCGGAACGGCGACCACGCGAAGACCCATCTGCGCATGCGCGTCGCCGCAGTATTCGGCGCACACCCCGTTGAAGACGCCGGGCCGTGTCGGGTCGAGCACGATGCGGTTCACTCGTCCAGGGATCGCGTCGGTCTTGCCGGCAAGCGCCGGAATCCAGAAGGAGTGGATGACATCGGGGCTGCCGAGCAGGATCTCGGTGCGCCGGCCGACCGGCAGCCAAATCTCGTTGGCGCTCTCCACACCGCCTGCCGGCAGGCTCTTCACGACGCCGGGCTCCCCCTCGACATTGTAGGCGACGCGCCACCAGAAGCGCTCTCCCGAAACGGCGATGGCGGGCCCCTCCGCCGGCCCGCGGAATTGCGGCATCAGGGTGAGGCCCCAGGACAGGAGCGCGAGCAGCACGACCGTCGGGAACAGCGCGCCGAACACGATCAGTCGCTGGCCGCTCCGCTCGTCATGCGCTTGCGGGTGCGTCCTGGTCACATAGATCGCGAAGCCGATCACCGTGATCCAGATGAACACGGCGCCGGCGAACATCACCCAGAAGAGCGTGACGAGGGTGGCGGATTCGGTGCCGGCCGCCTCGAAGGTCGATTGCGGACCACCGCAACCGGCCAGAGCGATCGGCAGGAACAGGCCGGACACGCAGCGGGAAAATCGGGGGAGACTGAACGGCTGGGCTGACCCAAGGGCAGTGCGGGATCGTTTTCGAAGGGGCCGAGGTGCCGGCATCGTCATCCTTCCGAATTGGCGCTGTCGGCCTGTGCGGCGAAAATCGACGCCGGCTGAGCTGTTCATCCAGATAGGCGCGTCTCCACGCGCGGCGAGATGCCGGCAGACCGCCGAGCGGCTTCGATCGCGAAGATTCGTCAAGCGGAAACTGGCCGGAGGCGGAGAGAGCATGACTGACCGGTACCGACTGCCGCCAGGCCGCGCGGGGCTTCCGCACTGCGTTCGGCGAAGCGCGCCCGGTCAAGTCTTCGGACACAACCATCCGGATGAAGTGCCTGATGAGGCGACATTTTTCGTGCTTCGTGCCCTGCGCCCGGCTATCCAGATGGTTTTTCGGCGGATAGGATTGGTTGTCAGGCGCAAGAACTCCCTTCGGGGATGGAGCCGTCGACGGTCGTGTGTGCATTCCGGCGGGTAACCGACTAGAGGCCATCCGATCGTCATCTTATCGAACCGCATTGTGAATGTGGGTTAGACGGCAAGCGGCTGCTTCGGATGGGCGCATGCTTTCATGAATGCGTGCCAGTGAAGGAGCCGCAGAATTGGCCGAACCGCAGACGACGCGGGCGAAGGTGGGCATTCCCGGCCTCGATGACATTCTCAGCGGCGGCCTGACGACGGGCCATGTCTTTTTGGTCGAGGGCAGTCCGGGAACCGGCAAGACGACGATCGCGCTCAGCTTTCTTCTGGAGGGAGCCAAGCAGGGCGAGACCGGACTCTACATCACCCTCTCGGAGACCGAGCCGGAATTGCGCTCGGGAGCCGCTTCGCACGGATGGGACATCGATCCGGCCATCACGGTGTTCGAACTGGTGCCGCCGGAGAGCCTTCTCGACCCCGATCAGCAGCAGAGCCTGCTCTACTCGTCCGACCTCGAACTCGGAGAGACCACGCGGATGATCTTCGAAGCGGTCGAACGGGTGAAGCCGAAGCGGATCGTGCTCGACAGCCTTTCGGAGATCCGCCTTCTGGCGCAGGGCTCGCTGCGCTATCGGCGCCAGATCCTGGCCATGAAGCACTATTTCTCGCGCAATGGCGGAACCGTCCTGCTCCTGGACGACCTCACGGCGGAGACCACCGACAAGACCGTCCACAGCGTCGTCCACGGCGTCGTCCATCTCGAGGAACTGGCCCCGGAATACGGTGCGGAACGCCGGCGCGTCCGCATCACCAAATATCGCGGCACGGCCTATCGCGGCGGCTATCACGACATGAAGATCGCGACCGGCGGCGTCGAGGTGTACCCGCGGCTGGTCGCGCTCGAGCACCGCAGGAGGTTCGAGCGCCGCAAGACCTCGAGCGGGATCCCCGAATTCGACGCGCTGCTCGGCGGGGGTGTCGAACAGGGATCGAGCACGCTGGTTCTCGGGCCTGCCGGCGCCGGCAAGTCCCTCGTCGGCGTCCAGTTCGCGATGTCCGCGACCGCCCGGGGCGAGAAAGCCGCGATCTTTCTGTTCGACGAGGAGATGGGCCTCCTGTTCGATCGCGTCATGGCGATGGGGATCGATCTCCAGGCCGAGATCGACAGGGGGATGCTGCATATCGAGCAACTCGACGCGGCGGAGCTTTCGCCGGGCGAATTCGCCCATCGCGTCCGCCACAGGGTGACCGAGGCCGACGCCAAGCTCGTCTTGATCGACAGCCTCAACGGCTATCAGGCCTCGATGCCGGAGGAGAACTCGCTCATCCTGCATATGCACGAGCTTCTGCAATTCCTGAACAGGCAGGGCGCGACCACGATCCTGACGGTCGCCCAGCACGGTCTGGTGGGAGACATGAGGTCGCCGGTCGACATCACCTATCTGGCCGATACCGTGATCCTTCTGCGGTATTTCGAGGCGATGGGACGGATGCGTCGCGCATTGTCGGTCATCAAGAAGCGGGCCGGCTGGCATGAGGACACCATCCGCGAATACCGGATCGGCGAGAAGGGCCTGACCGTCGGCGAGCCTCTGGACAAGTTCCAGGGTGTCCTGCGCGGCGTGCCGACCTTCGTCGGCGCTGATACCGACGACCTCCTGACAAAGCCGATCGACTGACCGATGCCCGATACGGTTGCTGATCCGCATGCCCTGATCATGACGCCAACCGGGCGGGACTTCGATATAGCTGCCGCCCTCCTGAGGGACATCGACATCGCGGCGCGCGGGGTGCGCGACATTGCCGATCTCGTCGGGCATCTCGGCGATAACGTCCTCTTCGCGCTGATCACTGAAGAGACGCTGCGAACCTGCGACCTGCGTCCGCTCGCCGACTGGGTCCGGGTGCAGGAAAGCTGGTCGGACCTCACCTTCATCCTTCTGACCCAGCGTGGCGGCGGACCGGAGCGCAATCCGGCCGCCGCGCGCCTGTCCGAAACGCTCGGCAACGTCACCTTCATCGAGCGGCCATTTCACCCGACGACCTTCCTCAGCGTCGCGAAGACGGCCTTGAAGGGCCGCCGCCGCCAGTATGAGAGCCGTTCCATTCTCGGCGAACTGCGCGAGAGCGGCGAGCGGCTGCGCACGGCGCTGGTGGCCGGCCGCCTCGGATCCTGGGAGTTCGACGTGGAGCGGCGGGAGTTTACGTGCTCCGACGCCTGCAAGGCCGTGTTCGGCCGCGAGCCGGATGCGCCCTTCACCTATCGCGATCTCCTCGCCAGCGTTCACCCGGACGACCTCAAGCACGTCAAGGACAGCGCTCGGAACACGATCGCGACCGGGGACGACTATGCGATCGAGCACCGGACCATCTGGCCGGACGGCTCGCTTCATTGGGCCGAGCTTCGCGCGCGCCTGGTCCGTTCGCATGGGCGGGTGCGGATGGTGGGTGTGTCGCTCGACATCACCACGCGCAAAGTCGCCGAGGAGCAATTGCGGGTCCAGAACGAGACCCTCGAAGCGCGGGTCGCCGCCAGGACGCGGGAGCTGGAGGAAGCCTACCGCGCCACGCTCGACCAGATCGCGCAGCGGGAACTGGCGGAGAGCAAGCTTCGGCAGTCGCAGAAGATGGAGATGATCGGCCAACTGACCGGCGGCATTGCCCACGACTTCAACAACCTCCTGATGGCGGTCATCGGCAATCTCGACCTCCTGCGCAAACATCTTCCGGACGATCCGAAGACGGTGCGTCTCATCGAGGGAGCCCAGCTCGGCGCGAAGCGGGGAGCCTCGCTGACCCAGCGCCTGCTGGCGTTTGCCAGGCGCCAGGATCTGGTTCTCGTCGTGACGGATCTCGGCGATCTGGTCAGGGGAATGACGGAGCTGATCGAGCGCACGATCGGGTCGGCGATCGAGTTGCGCTTCGACCTTCCGGAAGAGCCCGTCCGTTCGGAGCTGGATCCCAACCAGGTCGAGCTCGCTCTCCTCAACCTCGTCGTCAATGCGCGGGACGCCATGCCCGAGGGCGGCACGCTCATGATCCGCGTCGATCCCGAACTGGCGCCGGCGACGGGCAACGCGGCAGAGGGGTTCGTCCGCCTGTGCGTGATCGACTCCGGTCAGGGAATGGACGCGGCGACGCTCGAAAAGGCGACCGAGCCGTTCTTCTCGACGAAGGGCGTCGGCAAGGGAACCGGCCTCGGCCTGTCGATGATCCACGGTCTGGTCAAGCAATTGGGTGGCGAGTTCAAGCTGACGAGCGCCGTCGGGCAGGGCACGACCGCGGAACTGCTGTTTCCCGCGACGATGAAGGACGCGCCGTCCGTCGCCGCCCCTGCCATGCCGGCCGCGCCGAACACCGACCGTCGCCGCCTGCGCATCCTCCTCGTCGACGACGACCCGCTGATCGCAATGAGCAGCGTCGACATGCTGGAGGATCTCGGACACGAGGTGTTCGAGGCCAATTCCGGCGAGGCGGCCTTGCGGCATCTCGGCGAAAGCGGGCGGATCGACCTGATGATCACCGACTTTTCGATGCCCCGGATGAACGGCGCCCAGCTCGCGCGGGCCGCCAAGGAGCTCGATCCCGATCTCCCGATCATCCTGGCAACCGGATACGCCGAACTGCCGCCGGGCATGGAAATCAACGTTCCCAGGCTGGGCAAGCCCTACGACCAGGACCAGCTTGCCGCCCAGATCGAGGCGCTGATGCCGACCATGCCGGCCGGCACTCTCTGACGCTCGCTTGCATCGAGCGGACGAGCCATCGCAGCCCTCCGACACTGCGCACGCTCCGGGCGGACGGCGAACCCCAGCGACGCACCGCAGGTCGTGAGAATCCGCAATCGAAAGATGGCCGACCGACGCAGATGACGCCCGGCCGGCGCGGGCAGGCAGAGGTCAGGAGGCGCGGCGAATGCGGCGCTTGTCGAAGGCCACGCAGCGAAACCGGGGACCGGCGCTCTGGCTCGCCGGAATCATTCTCGCGCCGAGGATCCGGCAGATCAGGGCGTGCGCCCGCGCCGGCGGCTGCGCCGCATCGTCGAAGGGCCGGATGTGATGCAGGGAAACGAGCCGTCCGCCGGGCCGCAAGGCGCTGACGGCGCGCTCCAGAAGAATTTCGAGGTCGCGACGCGACAGATAATAGGCGAGCTCCGACAGGACCACGAGGTCGTAGCGGCTGCGCGGCATCTCGTCCGGCAACAGCGCCGCGCCGAGGGTGACATTCCGCCTGTCGCCGACCCTGGCATGCGCCGCGGCGACGGCGGTCGGAGAGGCGTCGAGTGCGGTCAGCCGCAGGCATCGCGGCGCGAGCTCCCATGTGGTCTCGCCATTCGCGCAGGCAAGCTCCAGCGCGTTGCCGCGAAGCTTCAGGCCGCACGCCCGCAGGACCATGCGCCGCTTGTGCCGTTCGAAGGGCGAGGAGCGATAGTTCCAGGGATCGTCGTCGGCGCGGAACTTCGCCTCGAATCCGGCCGGATCGATCGGCTTCGTCATCGGATGCGCCAATAGGCTTCCCGCGGCCCCGTGAGGCGGCGGATCGTTTCGGGCGACAGGCAGAATCCGGTCGGGTCGTCGTCGATCAGCTTTCCCGTCTGCGAAAGGTGCGCGTCCACGGCGCTCAGCTTCCGGGCGGCGGCTTCGGGCGTAAGATCGAAGACGACCAGCTCGGCTTCGCCGGGTTCGGGCCGGTCCGCCGGGGCCCCAAGCTCATCCAGCCAGATCGCATATTCGAGCGTTCGGGCCGGCGCGGCCACCGATTCAAGGGCCTCCGTGACCAGATGCCAGGAGCCGCGATGGTCGCAGTGAGGATCGCGCCGCCAGGGAAGCAAGGCGAGATCCGGCCCAAACTCCCGGACGAGTGCCACGGTCCGGTCCAATGCCTCGGCATGGGCCGGCTCGCCGCGGGGCGGCATTGCCGCGTCCGGCAGGCGCAGGAAGGTCCTCGGTTGGTCGCCCGCGCCGAGGCGGGCCAGCGCCTCGGCCGCTTCCCTCTCGCGCTGCATCGCCAGGCGCTTGCGGGACCATGTCCGGGAAGCCGGATGCGAGGCGCCACCGTCGGTGACGAAGAGGATGTGGAAGCAACGTCCCGCCGCGGCCAATTCCGCGATCAGTCCGCCGCAGCCGAGCGCTTCGTCGTCGGGGTGGGGAGCGACGACGAGAATGCGCTGGCCGGCAAGGCTCGAGGGATGCCGACCCGGTTCGCTCACGCCTCGCGCTCCCGAAAGCCAGGCAGCCAGGTCCCGTCCGCCACGGCTTGCCCGACAGCCGCCAGGGCGCCATCGGGATTGGGCTGGCGGAGATAGGTTCGCAGGTCCCGGATCAGCCGCTCCAGGGGATGCGGGGCGATCATGCCGGCGGCTCCGACGCCGCGCTCGGCCTCCTCCAGAACCGCCAGCGCCGCGGCCTCTCCCGCGGACCGCGTGGCGTTGGCGATCGCGATCAGTTCCGGTCCCAGCGCCGGATCGCGCGAGGCTGCCGTCCAGGCGTCGGCCGCCTGTTCCACCCAGAGACGGCCGGTATGGAGCGCGATGGCGGCCCGGCCGATCCGGTGACGCTGATAGGGATCCTCCGTGCGGGCCGTTCGCCCGAGATGCGCCAGCATCGCGTCGAGCACCGCCTCGACGCCGCCCAGCTGCACCGCGACGAAACGGATGGCGCCGCCCGAGAACCAGGGCTGGCGGATGTAGTCGTCGGGCCCGCCGACCAGCCAGTCACGCTCGAAGCTGAGGCCGGTGAAGTCGGCGAGATGGCTGCCGGAGGCCCGCATTCCGAGCGGTTTCCACCAGGAGCGGTCGACATGCAGCCCTTCGACCGGGACGAGGAGCATCTGCCGGCCCGCTTCGGTCGCGGCCGTGACAAGCGCGTGGCTGAGCCCGTCGACGCCGGTGGCGAACGTCTTGCCGCCGACCAGCCTGTCTTCCTCCAGGCGAAGCGGACGGCCGGGCAGATCCGTATTCCAGATCCCGAGGGTTCCGCCCGCACGAAGGATCTCACCCAGTGCCTGGATCTGCGGGTCCGATCCGAATTGCCGGACGAGCCAGACCGCATTCACATGGCCCTCGACGATCCGGCCGACGCTGAGATTGCCGCGCCCGACGGCCCAGAGGAGACGCAGGAGCCCGTGCGGATCGTCGAGCGGCGGGGCGCCGAGAACACCGAGTTCGCCGAGAGCGGCCATCGCCCCGCGTGGAAATTCCCCGCTCGCGTCCGTTTCGGCGGCATCCAGCGCCGCGGCGCCAGATACTTGCGCCCGGAAATGGCTCGCGGGATCGACATAGGAATCAAGCGGCATCGCGGACCCCGTCGAGGCTTTCGACCATGTCTTCGAGAAGGGCAATCGCCTCTCCCACAGGGCATTGGCAGGAAGGGTCGGGATTGTCCGGAGCATGGCTCTCGATCAGGGCCTGCGGGGTCGCATGGGCGGCGAGCTCGCGCATCTTCCTGATGCCTACCCCCAGCAGCGCCGATGCCTCGCGCACCGATGCCGCATCGGCGAGCGACAAATGCCGCAGGGCGCGGCGAAGCCGGAGGCGGCGAACGATCTCGGCGGGGCTCTCGACGAAGTGCGGCGCTCCGCAGGCCTCGGCGGCGAGCCATTCCCGTAGGCAATCCGCCATTCCGCCGGACGCCCGCCCCGAAAGGCGGGCCGAGACACTGACGCTGACACCGGGCGCATGGCGAAGGCGAAAGCCGCCGGCGCGAAGGCGCGACACCAGCCCCAGGTCCTCTCGGACCGGAACGACGGGAAGCCCGCCGACCGCCATGTAGGCCTTCGCACGCACGGCGAGACTTCCGCCGGAGTGATCGCGGTGGCGCGGCCATGGGTCGAAGGGAAGCGGGTCGATCAGGCTGGCGAGGCGATCGGACAGTTCCGCGTAACACGCCTGATCCGCGGCCCGCCTCAGGAATCCCGGGCCAAGGACGGCTTCTTCCGCGCGATCGCCGACGAGCCGTCCGCCGACCGCGTCGGCCCCCTCCGCAACCGCGCCGAGGCAGGCGTCCACCCAGTCGTCGGCCGGGACCGCATCTGCGTCTGTCGTCAGGAGAACGCCATGATCCCCTGGCCCGGCGAGCGCGCAGGCAGCATCCATGGCAAAGCGGCGGGCCGTGCCGACATGAGCGAGGCCGTTCGGCAGATCCGTGGCGATCGGGATCAGTGCTATCGTGGGCGTCTGCGCGGCGGCCTGCTGGGCAACAGCAAGCGATCGGTCGGTGCAATTGTTGAACACCATGACGACCGGCAGCGCCGAACTTGAGCGGCGATGCCATGTCTGTCGCGTGAGGGCCGACAGAAGGCTGGGCAGCCGCTGCTGCTCGTCGCGCACCGGAACGGCGACAATCGGCTTCCAGCTACTGATCGAAGGATGACTCAGAGACAATATCCCCACGCGATGTTTGGCCGACTAAAAAGTATTGAACCCGGCGTTCGTTCCGCCCCGAAACCGGTCGCGCCTATGCATCGACCGGTCGGCCTTCCGCCGCGTTCTCCAAGGGTCGCGCCGATCGCCGCGCGAGAGCCGGCTGGCATCCGAATGGTGCCGTTTTTTCCAACCCGGCCTGATCGGACGACGAGCCGACGATCAGAGGCTGGGGTCCATTGCGCTACGCAGACTTCCCCTCCATATACCATCCACGTGGATGGTGATGAGAAGGAATGATCATGGCCGAGACATCGGGTGCCGGCGGCGCGAAGACGCCCGAGAGCGAGAAGATCACGATCAATCTCGGCCCGGTCGATCTCGGACAGATCGACCTCCTGGTCGCCGAGGGGTTCTACGCCAACCGAACCGATCTGATCCGCACCGCCATTCGCAATCAGATCGCCCGCCATGAAGACCAGATGCGCGCGACCCTCGCGCGCCGCCGGATCGACCTCGGCATCCGGCGCTATGGGCGCGCGGATCTCGAACGGGCGGTCGCGGCCGGCGAAGTCCTGTCCATCGAGGTTCTCGGTCTCGTCGTCATCGAGGCGGACGTGACGCCGGAGCTGGCGCTTCGGGCGATCGGCTCCATCCAGGTGCTCGGCGCCCTGCAGGCGCCGCCCGCCGTCAAGGCCGCGCTGAAGCCGCGCATGACCTGAACCACCCGCCCGACGTCTCGTCGGGCAAACGATCGCAGATGCCGGGCGCCACGAAGCACCGGAGCGTTCCCACCTTTTCAGCCGAGCGGATCGAGCCCGGCCAGCCATGAACCAGGAGTTCGGCGCATGACCTATTTGCCCAAGATCGACATGGGGGAAGTGACCCGCCTCACCCGCGAGGGCCGGCTCGGCGAGGCGATGGCGCTTCTGCGTGGCGGAAAGTCGCCTTCACCGGCGCCGACGGACAAGACCCCGGCGGGCAATGACGGGAAGCGCCCGGGCGACGGCGCCGGACCGCTCCTCGATCTTACCCGCCAGTCCGGCGCGAATGGCGGCTGGTCGTCCATCCCAAAGGGGTTCGCCGATGGACTTGCGGGCGTCGATCCCGACCGGTTCGCGGGCCGCAATTCGGCGCCTGCGATACCGGCCGGCGCCCGTTTCAGCGACCATTCCTTCGCCGGGCCGGCAGGCGTACGGGACTATAAGCTCTATGTCCCGAGCACCTATGATGCGGCCGGCTCACCGATGCCGCTCATCGTCATGCTGCATGGCTGCACCCAGTCTCCCGACGATTTCGCGAACGGCACGAGAATGAACGAGATCGCCGAGGAGATCGGCTTTCTCGTCGCCTATCCCGGCCAGTCCAAGGCGGCGAACATGCAGAAATGCTGGAACTGGTTCGAGGCGAAGGATCAGATGCGCGATGCCGGCGAGCCGGCGCTGATCGCCGGTATCACAAGACAGGTGATGTCGGCCCATGCGGTCGATCCACGGAAGGTCTTCGTCGCGGGCCTGTCGGCCGGCGGAGCCGCGGCAGCGATCATGGGGCAGCGCTATTTCGATCTTTATGCCGCCGTCGGCGTCCATTCCGGGCTGGCCTGCGGCGCGGCGCGCGACATGGGCTCGGCCTTCGCCGCGATGCGCGGCGGCGGCCCGGTCGAGGCAGGCGGAACGGTCGTTCCGACCATCGTCTTTCACGGCGACCGCGACACGACGGTCGCGCCGGTCAACGGCGACCGGGTGCTGGAACAGGCGAAGGCCAATGCCGCCTCGACCCGCATCGTCACCGGTGGCGTCTCGGCGAAGGGCGTGCGCTACACCCGCACCGTCGAGCGCGAGGCCGATGGCCACGAAAGGCTGGAATGCTGGACGATCCATGGTGCCGGCCATGCCTGGTCCGGCGGCAGCGCGGCCGGCTCCTACACCCTGCCGGACGGTCCCGACGCCAGCCGCGAAATGATCCGCTTCTTCATGGACGTGGCCGTGTGATAGCCTTTCGGCCGGATCGGGAACCTTCCGGCCGGCCCCTCGTAGCTGTGATGCCGGATCAGTTCCGACGTCCATGTCGCCACCGTCGCGATTACCACCGAGGGCCCAGATCATGTCCGATTCCATGCGGGAATTCGCTTCGAGCTCGAATGGCGACCGGTGGTTCCTGTGCCGCGACGAAGCCACGTCGGAAGACTATGTCCTCCATCAGGGCAACCCGCCATCGGGCGGCGCGGCGACGCGCATCGCCATCGGCGATTTTCTCAAGGCAAGGCCCGCGGGCCCGGAGCATCAGGCGCTGAACCAGTTGATCGGGTCGCTGGCGGTCACCGTCATGGCCGACGACCGCGCGCCTTATTGATGAAGCCAGGGCCGACATCAGCCGGCTTGGCGCTGTCCGGCGCTTGCCGCGGAACCTGCGAACCCGCCTGCGGATTGCCAGACCGCGCAACGAGGCGTGTCGCTGCGGGATGGTGCGGATGACGGAAACGACAGGCCGGCATCAGCCGAACCCACGCGGCCGATCCCACAGCGGGGCCGAACTCTGGGCGGACGGCATCATCCACGTCCTTGGCAGCGCCTTGGCGCTGGCCGGCGCGATCGCGCTGGTCGCGGCGCTGGCCGGTGAGACCTCCACCGCCGGCCTCACGGCGGTCGTCGTCTATCTCGTTGCTCTCGTCGGCTCGCTCGGCATTTCCGGAGCCTACAACGTCTGGCCGGAAAAGGGACGCATCAAGCGGCTTCTGCGCCGCTTCGATCATTCCGCGGTCTATCTGCTGATCGCCGGCACCTACACGCCGTTCCTGCTCAAATCGCAAAACCTCGAACTTCTGTTCGCGGTGTGGATCGGCACGGGTCTCGGCGTGCTCGTCAAGCTCCTCGCGCCCGGCCGCTTCGACGGCCTTTCCATTCTGCTTTATCTCGGCCTCGGCTGGAGCGGAGTCGTGGTATTCGGCACCCTCGTCTCGACACTGTCGCCGGCGACCCTCGGCCTGCTGCTCGCCGGCGGCGCGATCTATTCGCTGGGCGTGGCGTTCTATCTCTGGGAGAGCCTGCCGTTCCAGACCGCCATCTGGCATGCGCATGTGCTGCTCGCCTCAGGCCTGCATTTCGCCGCAGTCTGGCTATCCTCGGCCGCCTGAGGCCGGGCCCAACAAATTTCCATCGCTCGAAGCCGCGCCAGACGGTTTCGCACGAGACCCGGACGAGACGCGGCTGTCGCAAGCGGTTTCGTACAGCAGGACGTGAAAGGTCCCCCCTTGCCCCGCCTCACCATTCGGCATCGCACGGACTACCGCTACCGGGAACCGGTCGGACTCGGTCCCCATCGCCTGATGCTGCGTCCGCGCGAAAGCCGGGACCTGCGGCTCGAAGGGATCGAACTCGCCGTGTCGCCCACGGCGCAGATCTCCTGGGCGCAGGATGTTTTCGGCAACATGGTCGCGACGGCGAGCTTCGGCGCCATGTCGGACAGCCTGACGATCGACAGCCTCGTGACGCTGGACCTCAGCGCCGAGGCATGGCCGGTCTTTCCGGTCAGCGCATCGGCGACCTCCTACCCGTTCCGCTATTCGGACGACGAGAGGGCCGATCTCGGGGCCCTCGCGCAGCCCCAATATTTCGATCCGGACGGACGGCTCGCCGGATGGGCGAACGGCTTCGTCGTCGGCAACCCCACCGACACGCTCTCGCTCCTGAAGGACCTCAGCGTAGGCGTTTCCGGACAGGTGTCCTATCAAAGCCGCGACGAGGAAGGCACGCAGGGGCCGCTGACGACGCTCGATCGCGGCTGGGGATCGTGCCGGGATTTCGCCGTGCTGTTCGCCGAGGCGGCGCGGTCGCTCGGCATCGGCGCGCGGATCGTCTCCGGCTATCTCTTCAACCCCGACGGGGCGGCGATCGGGGCGGGCTCGACCCACGCCTGGGTCGAAATCTATCTGCCGGGCGCGGGCTGGATCATGTTCGATCCGACGAATCGCAGCGTGGGAGGGTTCAATCTCATCCCCGTGGCCGTCGCTCGGGACATCCGGCAGATCATGCCGATTTCCGGCAGCTTCGTCGGAAATTCCGATGCCTTCGCAGGAATGACGGTCGAGGTCGGCGTGACGAACGAGACCGGTCGCCTCTTCGAATGAAGGCTCGAACGCTCAGGACGTGACGGCGCGGCCCGTCCGGCCAGTCGCGCGCCGGGGGGACGGACGCGCCACTCCAATACGCACTGCCAACACCGCAAGAATAGATTGCGATTTATATTCGCACCGCGAAATCGTCCGGCGGCCGCCCCTTGAGATTTTTCGATCAGCTCTATTTAACCCGAAGCGAATTTTCACGAAGAATATCCGTGAGACCAATTTTCGGACAAATGATCCGATCGGCGAGGATCGCGCGGCATTGGCAGACCCTGGGCTGATGATCTTTTTTACCATCCTGCATCATGGCGCGGCCGGATACGACCAGTCGTCCAGAACGAGCGGAACCATCCGCGGAGGACCAAATGCCGTCAATCGATTTCGATGTGCCAGCCGACCTGTTCTGGGCGAAAACGCGCCGCCGGATCCTGGGGAAAGGCGCCATCGGACATAGACGCTTCGAGAGCCTGGCCGAAGCCATCCGATATACGAAGGAAGACGCCAGCTTCGATCGCTATGGCGCAAGCCTCGATACAGACGACGGCTCCTATTCGATGGACGAAGTCGACGCTCTGTACGAGAGCGAAGACTTCCGCAGCTATCGCGATCCCGGCACGGTCATCGAGACGCCCGCCGCGCATATCGTGGATGCGCCGTCCGCCGCATCCACGAAGCGGGATCTGCCATGACGGCTAACGCGATCCTGCGTCTCTTCTCATCGATCCGGGAGCTTCGGCGCCCCATTGCCGCGGCGCCGATCGCCTTCGCTTTGGCGACATCGCTTCTGGTGTTCGGCGGGCTCTTCCTGTTCGTTGGAATGGAGCATCCGCCTCGGGTCGCGGTCCACGAGGCCGGCCTATGAACGTCGCCGCTGCGCCCGACGAGGATCTATTACAGCGGGTCGCCCGCGCCATCGCCGCCGCGGTGCTGAACTCGCAGAGCGATCTGGACGACGGCCCGAAGCGGCCGGTCATGGCTGATCGCAGACGAGCCGCCGAGGAGGCGGCGACGGCCGCATTGGCGGCCATCGAGCCCGGCGATGACCTTGGCAATGGGCTGATCGCCGTCTTGCGCCCGACCGAGGCTTGATAGCGAAAGCCGGACCGATCCGAGCGCCGAACCTCGAACTTGGTCGACATCCCCCCGATTGGACAGCCCGTCGTTCGGCCGGCCGTCGCAAGGACCTTTCAGATCCGCGTGAGCGGCAAGACGCAGAGGCTCTGCTGTTCGGGCCGGACGTCCTGCCGGACCGGCCGGCTTGCTGACATGGCCTGAACAATCCCCGCCTGGGCCGCATGCCGAAGGCATTGCGGTACATCCGCCTGATCAGCAGCAGCTGTTGAACGCCGATAGTAGTCGGAAACGCTGGGAGCCGGTGACCCATTCCGGGGAATGGTACGCCCAAGGGGAATCGAACCCCTGTTTGCGCCGTGAGAGGGCGCCGTCCTAACCGCTAGACGATGGGCGCGTGCCGATGTCCGGTCGTATAAAGCCTGTGATTTGTGGACGCAAGGGGGCCGGCGAAAAATGCTCGGCCAAGGCCAGGGCGGCGTACGCCGCCCCCGCCGTCCCTATAGTCCCTGTCGCCTTATCGCGGTGTCTGCGGCGCGAGGGTGATCCGCTCGATCAGGCTGCCATCGGCCAGCGAGATCAGCCGCAGTTCCTCGCCGGCGCTGGTCCGCAGGCGCAGGAGCGCCCGGTCGCCGTCGAGCGCCATGTCCTCGATCGACGCTCCGGCCGGCAGATCGAGCGCGATCATCGCGCCCGGCTTCACGTCCGTCGACGTCGACAGCTTGTAGACAACCGCCGCCAGCACGGCCATAACGCCGATGAACATGATGCCGATGGAGGTGGCCAGAAGCCGCACCATCTTTCGGCGCAGCCGCTCCTGAACGGGATCCAGCGGCTTTTCGTCCTCGTCTCTGCTCGTCATTCCGGCTCCGGCCCTGGGGTGAGTGCCCGCCGGTCCTACAGGCGTTAAAGCAATGGATACAAGACGATTCGTGGTCGCACCGGAGAATGCGGGCGACAGGCTCGATGCGTTTCTCGCCTCGGCCTGCGACGGCATCCTGTCTCGCAGCCGCCTGAAAGCCCTGATCGAGGAGGGTTCGGTGCGCATCGCCGGGCAGACGATGCTCAGCCCCAAGCGCAAGGTCGCCGAAGGCGAGGAGGTCGCGCTCTCCCTCCCCGCCCCAGAGGATCCGACCCCCAGGCCGCAAGCGATCCCGCTCGCGATCGTCTTCGAGGATTGCGACCTGATCGTCGTCGACAAGCCCGCCGGTCTCGTCGTCCATCCGGGACCCGGCAACTGGACCGGCACGCTGGTCAACGCCCTTCTTCACCATTGCGGCGACACGCTGTCCGGCATCGGCGGGGTGAAGCGTCCCGGCATCGTCCACAGGCTCGACAAGGACACGAGCGGCCTCCTCGTCGTCGCCAAGAGCGACGCCGCCCATCGCGGCCTCAGCGAACAGTTCGCAGCCCATGGGCGGGACGGACGTCTGACGCGGTCCTATCTCGCCGCCGTCTGGGGCCGTCCGCCGCGACCGGCCGGCACGGTGAACGCGCCGCTCGGCCGCGCCGCGAACGACCGGGTCAAGCGCAGCGTGGTGCCGAGCGGACGGGCGGATGCGCGCGAAGCGATCACCCATTATGCCGTACTCGCCAGCGCGCCGGACGATCTGGCGAGCCTCGTCGAATGCCGGCTCGAGACCGGCCGCACCCACCAGATCCGCGTCCACATGACCCATATCGGCCATCCGCTGGTCGGCGACGATGTCTATGGGGCCGGCTTCCGCACCAAGGCGGAGCGGCTAGAGCCGCCCGCGCGCGCCGTCGTCTCCGGCTTCGGCCGCCAGGCGCTCCATGCCCGCTCGCTTGGCTTCGTCCATCCGGTGAGTGGCGAGGCGGTGTCGTTTTTTTCGCCGCTTCCCCCCGAAATGACGGAACTTTGTACTGCTCTGGAGATTTCCGCTGAGCGAACCGCAAATGCGGATTGGTTTACCGGGCTTTCAGCCTAAGCGACGAACACGCCGTCCGCGAAAGCGTTGAACGGCTTGTCAACGCGTGCAATTTGCGGATCGAGTACCCATATAGCGATAGGACGGGTCGGCATCTTGCGGCCCGTTGAACGGCCGGCTTCCATGCTGAAGCGGCCGGGCATCACGATGGAGGGCGCGATACATGGCCCAGGTCAATCTCCCGAGCATCGCTTCGGGCGAAGGCGGTCTCAGCCGCTATCTGGAAGAAATCCGGCGGTTCCCGATGTTGGAGCCGCAGCAGGAATACATGCTGGCCAAGCGTTACGCGGAGCATGACGACCGCGACGCGGCGCAGAAGCTCGTCACCAGCCACCTTCGGCTCGTCGCCAAGATCGCGATGGGCTATCGCGGCTATGGCCTGCCGATCGGCGAAGTGGTTTCCGAAGGCAATGTCGGCCTGATGCAGGCCGTGAAGCGCTTCGATCCGGAGCGCGGCTTTCGCCTGGCTACCTACGCGATGTGGTGGATCAAGGCCTCGATCCAGGAATATATCCTGCGGTCCTGGAGCCTTGTGAAGATGGGCACTACCGCCAATCAGAAGCGGCTGTTCTTCAACCTCAGGAAGATGAAGAGCCGCATCCAGGCGCTGGACGAGGGTGACCTCAAGCCGGATCAGGTGAACCAGATCGCCACGCAGCTCGGCGTCTCCGAGGAAGAAGTCGTGTCGATGAACCGGCGCCTGTCGGGCGACGCCTCGCTCAACGCGCCGATCCGCGCGACCGAGGGCGAGTCCGGCGAATGGCAGGACTGGCTGGTGGACGATTCCGAATCGCAGGAGGACGTGCTCGCCCGCGAGGACGAGCTCGACCAGCGCCGCGGCATGCTAAAGAGCGCGATGGGCGTTCTGAACGACCGCGAGCGCCGGATCTTTGAGGCGCGGCGCCTTTCGGAAGAGCCGCTGACGCTCGAGGCCCTCTCGGGCGAGTTCGACATCAGCCGTGAGCGCGTGCGCCAGATCGAGGTGCGGGCGTTCGAGAAGGTCCAGAAGGCCGTGCGCGACAACGCCGAGGCGGCCAACCGGGCACTGCGCCCGGTCCAGGAGGCCCACGCGTAGGGTCTTCGCCTGCGCGGCGCAGTCGCCGCGTCCGGACAGTTTGTCCGGAGAACGTCAGATGACGAAGCGCCCGTCCGGCATCGCCGGGCGGGCGTTTTGCGTTCCGGATCAGGAGGGAAGCCTCGCGCTCCGCCCTGCCCCCTTGCACGACGCGGGACTCCATGCGGAGGCACTATGCTGCGTGAGGGCGCCGCCGCATGCGGCTGGAAAGCGACCGCGGACGGACTGCCCGTATGACGAAATCCGAGGGGCGAGGCGAGCCGGACAGCTGTCACTCCAAGCGGGCCGGAAACATATTCCGGCCATGAGGCCACCAGAGGTGGTCTCCCGTGAACAGCCGACGCCGCCGGCCAGAGGCCGGCGGCCGTCCCTCAGGTCTTGGCGTTCCAGGCGGCGATCGCCTCCTTGAAGGCGCGGTCCCCCGGAATCCCCTTCTCGATCGACATCAGCGCGCGACGGCCGGAGGCGTAGGCGAGCGGAATGTCGATCCATTGCTCGCTCTGCAGAAGCGACAGATTGTTCTGCACTGCCTGATCGAGATTGTTCAGCGCGATGATGAAGAAGTTGTCCGAGATCTTGCCGGCGACGCCGATCAGCGGCTCGCCCCGCGCCTGCTCCGTATCCTTCAGCGCCAGCCGCTGCACATTGGCGACGCCGCCGCCGGAGAAGTCCTTCGGCACTTCGAACAGAAGCTCGATGACATGGCTCGCCGGCAGCGTCGGATCCGTATTGCGCTTGATCGTCATCGTCAGCTTGAGGTTTTCGTCCGGCACGTCGGCGACCGCGCGGATTGCCGCTTCCGCCGGCTGTCCGTCCGCCGGCGGCTCCTTGATCACCGACCAGACGACATTGCCGCTCTCCTGCGTGCCCGGCAGGTCTTCCGTCTTCTCCTGATAGAAGACCGCCTTCTGCGCGACCTGCGGCACCCCGTTGGCGGAGGAGTTCGCCGTGGTGGCTGTCGCCTCGGCAGGCGTATCGGCCGCGGTTGCGCCGGGCTCGCCGGACGCGGTCCCAGGGATCGTCCCGCCGACGACGGACGGGTTCTCGCCGATCTCGCTGTTGACCGTCGGCGTCGCTTCACCGGACGGCGCGGGCTGCTCCGTCACCGGAGAGGCCGCGGCGACATTCGTCCCTTCGTCGAAAGCATTGGGCGCAGCCTTGGCCGGACCCTCGTCCACCTCCGTCCCATCCGGCATCAAGCGCTGCGTGAACTGCCGCGTCGACGCCGATGAATTGGCCGGTTCGTTGGCCGCCACCGTCGTGTCCTCGGCGACGCCCGGCGGGGAGTTCTGGGCCTCGGTCTGTCCGACAGCGCCAGAGCCGCTGGTCGCTTCGCCCGTCGGCTCGGCCGAATTGTTGGCGATGGTGTCGATACCGCCGGGCTCGACCAGCAGCGCTTCGAGCTCGTCGCGATAGATCCACCCGGCGGTGCCGAGGCCGCCAAGCAGCAGGATCACGGCGACGGCGGCAAGGGCCGAAGGGCCTCGGCCACGCCGCTGCGCCCGCCGCGGCGTATAGCGGGGCGCGGTGAGATCGGCCTCGGGAATGCCGGTGTCGTCGATGCGGATATCGCTCGGCACGCGGCTGTCGTCGTGAATGCGCGGCTCGCCGCGCGCACGACCGTTCGCCTCCCGCAGGGCCGGACCGGTTCCGCCGACCGAATCGCTCTCCTCGCCCTCGGACGGGACGATGAACGGCGCTCCGATGGTCGCCGGACGGTCGTCGACCTCGGGCGCCTCGGTCTCCGGCGGAAAGAAGGGCGGCGGGGTTCGCCTGCCTTGGTCGGCGCTTTCCTGACCAGGCTCGGGGATAGCGGCGGCCGAGCGGGGCGGCTCGGTCCGCGGGGCGGGGCTGGCCGGCGGAGCGGGACGCGGCTGCGAGCTCTCGGCGTCCACCATCGGCGGCATGACCGGCGGCTGCGTCGCAGGCCCCCGGGCGGCCGGACTGCCGCCATTGGGTTGCGGAGTCGCAGCCTGCGGCGCCATCGCGGGAGGCGCCGATGCAGGCTTTGCCGGGCTCGGCTGCGGCGCGGGCGGGGCCGCACGCGGCATCGCCGGGGCTGTGCTTGCGGCGCCCGCGGACGGGTTCTGCGCTGTCTGGGGTGCGGACGGGGCCGGTCTCGGGGCGGAGGCAGGCGGGGTCGCTGCCCGCGGCGCACCCGGAGAAGAGGCGGGCGGGGCCGCCTGCGGCGGCTGGTCCTGCGGCGCCTCGGCGGCGGCCGGAGCGCCTTCGCCATTGCCGGAATAATGCTGCTCGGTCCGCTTGATCGCGTCTTCCAGCGCCGACAGACGCGCCGCAACGACGTTTTCCGCCAGCGGTGGATTGGCTGCGTTGATCTGGCGCTGGATCGCCGCGCGGGCCTTTTCGTAGACCTTTTCGCGCATCTGCGGCGATGCTTGCGGCAGGCCGTCAATGGTCTTACGGAGAACGCCGCTCAAATCCGCCATGGATCGCAGTCACTCACTTGTCTAGCTGTTCGAGGTCCCGGCTCGGAAAAGACTCTAATCCTGAAACGGATCACGAACAAGTATTGTATCGTCCCGCTCGGGAGAGGTCGACAGGAGCGTGACCGGCGCGGCGACCAGCTCCTCTATGTGCCTGACATATTTGACGGCCTGCGCCGGGAGATCGCTCCAGCGCCGCGCGCCTGCCGTCGTATCGCGCCAGCCTTCCAAGGTCTCGTAGATGGGTTCAACCCGCTGTTGCTCGGCAAGACTTGCCGGCAGATAGTCGATCGTCTGACCATCCAACTTGTAGCCCACGACGATCTTGATCTCGTCCAGTCCATCGAGCACATCCAGCTTGGTCAGCGCCAGGCCATGGATGCCGTTCAGCGCCACCGCCTGACGCACCAGGACGGCGTCGAACCAGCCGCAGCGGCGCTTGCGGCCGGTGACGGTGCCGAATTCATGACCCTTTTCGCCGAGGAACTGGCCGATTTCGTTGTCCTGCTCGCTCGGGAACGGGCCCTCGCCGACCCGCGTCGTGTAGGCCTTGGTGATGCCGAGGACGAAGCCGACGCTGCCGGGGCCAAGACCGGATCCCGCCGCCGCCTGCCCGGCGACGGTGTTGGATGAGGTGACGAAGGGATAGGTGCCGTGGTCGATATCGAGGAGCGTGCCCTGCGCGCCCTCGAAGAGGATGCGGTTACCGGCCCGCCGCCGCTCGTCGAGGAGCCGCCAGACGCGGTCCATGTAGGGCGTGATCTCGCCAGCGACGGAGGTGAGTTCCTCCAGGATCGCTGCCGCCGAGATCTCTTCCTGGCCAAGGCCGCGCCGCAGGGGATTGTGGTGAGCGAGCAGGCGCTCGATCCGCTCCGGCAGGCTCTCCGGGTGCGCGAGATCCATCACCCGGAGCGCCCGGCGGCCGACCTTGTCCTCATAGGCCGGGCCGATGCCGCGGCCCGTCGTGCCGATCTTGGTGCCGGAATTGGAATTCTCGCGCGTCGCGTCCAGTTCGCGGTGCAGCGAGAGAATCAGCGCGGCATTGTCGGCGATCCGCAGCGAGGTCGGGTCGATCTTCACGCCCTGCCCCTCCAGGCGCCGCTTTTCCGCCACGAAGGCGTGCGGGTCGAAGACCACGCCATTGCCGATGACCGAGAGCTTGCCCGATCGCACGACGCCCGAGGGCAGGAGCGACAGCTTGTAGGAGACGCCGTCGACGACGAGCGTATGGCCGGCATTGTGGCCGCCCTGGAACCTGACCACCACATCGGCGCGCTCCGACAGCCAGTCGACGATCTTGCCCTTCCCCTCGTCTCCCCACTGCGACCCGACGACGACGACATTGGCCATTCGGCATTCCTCTCAAGCATTTCCCGCGCGTCCCGGTCGCGCAAAACCGGCCGGACTATAGAGGAGCGGATCGGCGGACGCGAGACGCGACATGCTCGCCGGGTAGCATGACCGCACCCGCACGCAAGCCTGCCGAAAGCCCGGAAAGTGCGAAGTCCGCAAAAATCGTCAGCCCTGCTTATTTTACAATGCCCGCTATGCGGGCTCGTCCCTGCCCATTAAACGGGCGGCATGGCTTCGCGATTCGCCCACCCCTATCTCATCCTCGCGACCGTCGCTCTGTTCTGGGGCGGCAATGCGGTCGCAGGCAAGCTCGCGGCGGGTCACGTCTCACCGATGCTGATCGTCCTCATCCGCTGGTCCGTCGCCACGCTGCTGATCGCGCCCTTCGCGATCTCCGACGTCCGGCGCGACTGGGCCGTGATCCGGCCGCGGCTGCCCTATCTCTTCGCGCTAGGCGCCGCCGGCTTCACGCTGTTCAACGCGATCTTCTATCTGGCGGTCACCTACACCACAGCCATCAACGTGACGATCGAACAGTCCGCGATGCCGCTGGTCGTGTTCCTGGCTAATTTCTTACTCTTCCGCATGGCGGTTGCGCCGCTGCAGATCGTAGGCTTCCTCCTGACCCTCGTCGGCGTCGCGCTCACCGCCGCGCATGGCGACCTTACCTCGCTCCTGCGTCTCGACCTCAACCGCGGCGACGCGCTGATGATGATCGCCGTCCTGCTCTATGGCGGCTACACCGTCGCACTGCGTTTCAAGCCGGCGATCAACTGGCGGGCGATGCTGTTCGTGCTGTCGGCCTCCGCGCTTCTCGTCGCGATCGTCTTCGCAGTCATCGAATGGGCCCTCGGCTATTCCCAGGCGCCGGACTGGCAGGGTTTCACCGCCTCGCTCTACACGGCGATATTTCCCGGCCTCCTCGCCCAGGCGCTCTACATCCGCGGCGTGGAGATGATCGGCCCGAACCGGGCCAACCTCTTCATCAACCTCGTGCCGATCTTCGGGGCGGCGCTCGCCGTCGCCATCGTCGGCGAAGACTTCCATCTCTACCATCTCGTCGCGCTCGGCTGCGTTCTCGGCGGAATCCTGCTGGCGGAACACGCGGCCCGCAGATCCCGGCCGCAAGAGCAGCAGACCCGGGCGGAACGATAGACGCTTCGGATCAGGATCCAGAAAAGCCCGGTCGCGGCGCACGCCTGAGACATGGACGCCGCGACTGTCAATTTACATTGACACTCACGGCGACGCCGCCTAGCCTCGCCGCATGAGCCGCTTGATCCTCGACGCCCCCGCAAGTTCGCGCCCGTCCGCGTCGGCCGCGCTCGAACTCCTCAAGCCGATCACCTGGTTCGCTCCGATGTGGGCGTTCGGCTGCGGCGCGATCTCGGCGCGGTCCTCGGCGCCCGCTGATGCTGCCACGGTCTGGACCGTGCTAGCCGGCATCGTGCTCGCAGGTCCCCTCCTTTGCGGCGCGAGCCAGGCCGTGAACGACTGGTTCGATCGCCATGTCGACGCGATCAACGAGCCGCAGCGGCCGATCCCGTCCGGCCGCATGCCCGGCCGATCCGGCCTCTACATGGCGATCGGCTGGACCGGGCTTTCGCTGTTGATCGCCTTTCTGCTCGGCCCCGTCGTCGGTGCTGCCTCGGCGCTCGGCTGTCTCTTCGCCTGGGCCTACAGCGCGCCGCCGTTCCGGCTGAAGCGCAATGGCTGGTGGGGCAACGCGGCCGTGGCGATCTCCTACGAAGGCCTCGCCTGGTTCACCGGGGCCGCGGTCGTTGCCGGCGGCATGCCCGATTCCAAGATCGTGCTCCTCGCCTATCTCTACAGCGTCGGCGCGCACGGCATCATGACGCTCAACGACTTCAAGTCGATCGAAGGCGACACCGCGCTCGGCGTGCGCACGCTCCCCGTCCAGTACGGCGTCTCCGGCGCGGCGGTGATCGCCTGCCTGGTCATGGCCCTGCCGCAGACGCTCGTCGCCGCGCTCCTTGCCGCCTGGGGCGCGCCGATCTTCGCCACGGCGGTCGCGGTGCTGATCGCCGCGCAGATCGTCCTGATGCGGCGATTTGTGGCCGACCCTAGAGCCCGGGCGCCCTGGTACAACGCGACCGGCACCAGTCTGTATGTCGCCGGCATGATGGTCTCGGCCTTCGCCCTCAGTGCCGTCCTCGGGACCTGAACCGATGGCGCGCGGGCTGACCTGGTTCGACATTCTGCGCCTCGCCCTGGTGCAGACGGCGCTCGGCGCCATGGTCGTTCTAACGACCTCGACGATGAACCGCATCATGGTCGTCGAACTTGCCCTGCCGGCGATGTTGCCGGGCGCCCTGGTCGGTCTGCATTATGCCGTCCAGATGCTGCGGCCCCGCTTCGGCCATGGCGCCGACGGCGGACGGAGGCGCACGCCCTTCATCGTCGGCGGCATGGCCGTCCTGGCGCTCGGCGCGACCGGCGCGGCGGTAGCCACGGCTCTCATGGGCGCCGACCCCGCTCTCGGCATGGCGGCGGCAACGCTCGCCTTCCTCCTCATCGGCGTCGGCGTCGGCGCCGCCGGCACCAACCTCCTGACGCTCGTCGCAACCCATGTCTCCGAGAACCGGCGCGCGCCGGCCGCGACGCTGATCTGGATCATGATGATCGCCGGCTTCGCGCTGACGACCGGGCTCGCCGGTGGCTTTCTCGATCCCTATTCGCCGCAGCGCCTGATCGCGGTGACCGGCACCGTCTGCGCCGCCGCCCTCCTGATCAGCATCGTGGCCATCACCGGCATCGAGCGCCGCGCGGCACCCGTATCGGCCGCAGCGGGAACCGCGCCGAAGCCGGCCTTCGAGACCGCGCTGGCCGAGGTCTGGCGCGAGGCGACGGCGCGCCGCTTCACAATCTTCATCTTCGTCTCCATGCTGGCCTACAGCGCGCAGGACTTGGTGCTCGAGCCCTTCGCGGGCCTCGTTTTCCACATGACGCCGGGCGAGACGACGCTTCTATCCAGCGCGCAGCACGGCGGCGTGCTCGCCGGCATGATCCTCGTCGCGCTGGCGGGCGGGCTTCTGTCGAAGCGCCTGCCGGGCCTGTTGCGGGCGCTCTGCGTCCTCGGCTGCCTCGGCGCGGCCGCAACGCTCGCCGCGCTTGCCGTATCCGGATCCTACGCCTCCGGCTTTCCGCTGACCGAGACCGTCTTCGCGCTCGGCCTCTTCAACGGCATCTTCGCCGTCTCGGCGATCAGCGCGATGATGGCGCTCGCCGGCGAAGGCGGCAAGGCGCGCGAGGGCGTGCGCATGGGCCTGTGGGGCGCGGCGCAGGCGATCGCCTTCGGCCTCGGCGGTTTCCTCGGCACGGTGGCGGTCGATGCCGCGGGTCGCCTGATATCCTCCGCGGCCGCGGCCTACGGCTCGGTCTTCGCGGTGGAGGCGGTGCTGTTCCTCGTGTCCGGCTGGCTTGCGCTGCGTGCGGTCGGCGCCGGACGGCAGCCGCGCTTCGCCCCCGCCGAAATGCGGACCGACGATCCCTCCAACTTGGCAGTACCGGCATGACCCATCGAGGATCAGGATTGAACGAGGCTGCGAGCCCGCTCGAGACGGCCGATGTCGTGGTCGTCGGCGGCGGACCGGCTGGCGCGACCGCGGCCGAGCGCCTGGCGCGGGCCGGCCATTCCGTCGTGCTTCTGGACCGCGCCGGGCGGATCAAGCCCTGCGGCGGCGCGATTCCGCCGCGGCTCGTGCGTGACTTCGAGATCCCGCCGGAGCTTCTCGTCGCGCGGATTTCCGCCGCGCAGATGGTCGCCCCCTCCGACAAGCGCGTGCCGATGCCGATCGACGGCGGCGGCTATGTCGGCATGGTCGACCGCGCGAATTTCGACGAATGGCTGCGCGAGCGGGCCGAGAAGGCCGGGGCCCGGCGCCGCACCGGCGTCTTCGCCGAAATTCTGCGCGACGAAGCCGGACGGGCGATCGTCGCCTATCGCAGCGGGGGCGCAAGCGGGCCGGTCCTCCAGATCGCCGCGCGCCTCGTCATCGGCGCGGACGGCGCCCGCTCGGCGGTCGGGCGGCAGGAAGTGCCGGGCGCGGAGAAGGTGCCCTGCGTCTTCGCCTATCACGAGATCGTCCGTTCACCGGCGCCCGCCGATGGCGCCGACTACGACCCCAGGCGCTGCGACGTCTACTATCAAGGCGGCATCTCGCCGGACTTCTACGGCTGGATCTTCCCGCATGGCGAGACGGCCTCGATCGGCACCGGCAGCGCCGAGAAGGGCTACGGCCTGCGCCCGGCCGTAGCGCGGCTGCGGGAGGCGGCGGGCCTCGGCGGCGCGGAGACGATCCGCCGCGAGGGCGCGCCGATCCCGATGAAGCCACTGAAGCGCTGGGACAACCGCCGCGACGTCATCCTCTGCGGCGATGCGGCGGGCGTCGTCGCCCCCGCCTCCGGCGAGGGGATCTACTACGCCATGGTCTCGGCCGAGATGGTGGCCGATGCGGCCGAACGGTTCCTGAAGACCGGCGAAGCCCGGGCTCTATCGACGGCGCGCAAGGCCTTCATGCGCGAGCATGGCCGCGTCTTCTGGATCCTCGGCATCATGCAGCGCTTCTGGTATCGCTCGGACAAGCAGCGCGAGCGCTTCGTCTCGATCTGCCGCGACAAGGACGTGCAGCGGCTGACCTGGGAATCCTACATGAACAAGAAGCTGACCCGGCGCGATCCCGCCGCGCATGTCAGGATCTTCTTCAAGGACCTCGCCCATCTGTTCCGGCTGGTCTCGCCCTGAAATTTTTTGAGACGGACTGGCAGTCGCGTCGGCCGGACTACCGCATCGAGCTTTGCGCGTTCGCATGGACCCGCGCGCTCTCAGGAGCGGCAGGGCGGCTGGCAGGCTCACAAGAGACCTGCGGCCAGGTTCACCTCCTGCCGGAATGGCATGTCCCTCCGGGACTGCCCGGTCAGCGCTGAACAAGCCCGAGGAGTAGGGCCATACGCTCGGCCCCCTTGGCGCCGAGGTCGGCGACCGCGTCGCGCAAGAAGCTCCGGATGCAGTAGGGAACGGCCTCCCTCCCGCCATTCGTCACCGCGCATCCCTGAAACTCCGGCCGCGGCTCCAGCCCGATCTTGTCGTTGAGGAGCAGACGGCCCGAGCGCGCGTCGTAGAGACGGTAGATCATGTCCGCGCTTAAGAGGACCTTCCCGTCTTCGCCGGCCGAGGCGCTCGCGGCCAGGCTTGCGATCACGACGCCATCGACATCGCCGATCGCTGCCGCCGTCTTCTGCCGGATCTCGGCGAGTCCCGGTGGACGGGTATCGCGCTTGCCGAAGGGTTCCGCCACATCGGGCGAGGCCGAGAAGAAGATCATCTCGCCTTCGTCGGGCCTGACCCGTTCCCGCCTCAGGCCGCGCAGCAAGGCGTCCTCAAAGGAGACGCCGGTGAGACTGCCGGGCTCGGTGGTGTCGAAGATGGCGACGAGGCGAAAGGTCGGGCGGGCGAGCGACGCGACCGACGCGACCGACGCGACGCCGCAGGACGCCGAACCGACGATCTTCAAAGCCGCGTCCGCCATCATCGCGCCCGCCATGCGGTCCCGGACCGAGGTGACGCATGCCTTGAACTCGTCCTGGGGGTTCGTCTTCCCGGTCGGACCGTCCAGGGCACCTGGAAAGGGGCATTCCGACAGAGAAACGTCCCGCCGTTTTACGACGTCCTGCAGTTCGACGATGCCCGTCGCGGTGTCCATGAGCTTCAGGCGAAGCTCGCCACTCATGACGAGCCCCTCGTCTCCGGAACCCACACCGGCGTGTGCCACGGTCTCGAAACCGTAGATCACAAGGTCGTCGAAGCCGGAAAGTGTCTTCGATCGCTGCGCAATCTCGGTTTCCCGCAGTGGTTCCCCGCGCGCGCCGAGGGCCGCCATGAGGTCCGGAGCGCTGTCCGCCGCGGCGAGCGCGACATTGCGGCGGCTCCCGTCCGGCGGACAGGGTGCGGACGTGGCCGTGTCGATCGCGGATTGGAGCGCGGTCTCGATCGCGGTGGCAAGTCCGGCGGAGGCTGGTACGCTTTGCTTGTCAGAAGCATCCTGCAACGCCAGGAGATGCACGGGCTTGTCGGCGGCTCGCGTCTCGGCCGCAACGATAGTCATGGCGAGCAAGGCGGCAAGACGAAGAAGCGACCTTCGGGGCCGGCGATACAAAAAGCAGCTCGATCTACACGCCATACAGAGCGACCTTCGCTGAAACGCGCGGAACTCCCCTTCAAGGAATGGTGCATTCCTCTACGGAAGTCAAATCGAACGGACCTGCCGCCGTCGGCGCATCAGCCGGGGGAAAAGCGGTTACAGGCGGTCCCGTTGAAGCCGAGGGTCGACGTCAGACGGCCGCGACCTGCCGCATGATCGTCCGAACCTGCCGTTCGCAGTGTTTCAGCTCAAGGAACGCCCGGTACTTCGCCTCGTGGAAGGCGGCAATGTCCCCGCCGGCCGGACGAACCGTCTCGCCGACCCGGCACATCGCCGCCGCGGCCGAAGTCAGGCTCGGCTGCCGCCGGCTCGCGACGGCGCCGACGATGGCGCTGCCGAGGAGGATCGGCTCGCGCGTGGCCGGCAGCGCCACGACGAGGCCGGTCGCATCGGCGAGGATGCGCCGCAGGAGCGCCGAATGGGCCGCCCCGCCCGAGGCGACGATCGTCCCGAAGGCGACGCCCTTCTCGCGGTTCGCCTCGACGATCTGCCGGGTGCCGTAGCAAAGGCCGCAGAGCCCGGCGACGAAGAGCTTAGCGAGGCTGTCGAGGCTCTCGATCAGGGTGAGACCGGAGAGGATGGTCGTCGCCTGCGGATCGGCGTCCGGCGAGCGGTTGCCGAGGAACTCCGGCACGATATGGAGGCCGCCGGCAAGGCTCGCCGCCGCCTCGGCCGAGCCGGCAAGCTCGATCGCGCGGGTCTCGAGGAAGTCGAGGACGGAGACGCCCGTGGCGGCCGCCTTCGCCTCGGCCTCGCGGTAGGCGGGATGCAGCGCGACGAGATAGTCGAGCGCCGCGCCATAGGCTGACTGGCCGCCTTCGAGCAGCCAGTAGCCCGGCACCATCGCGCCGAAATACGGGCCCCAGACGCCGTCGACGAAGGCGGGCTCGCGGGTGAGCGCCATGGTGCAGGACGAGGTGCCCATGATGAAGGCGAGTTCGCTCGCGGGATCGGCCGCCTCGCCCGAAGGCGTCGCTCCGCCCAGCGTTCCGACCCCGCCGGCATGGGCGTCGATCAGCGAGGCGCCGACCGGCGTTCCCGCGACGAGACCGAGTTCGGCGGCGGCGCGCTCGCTCAGCCCATCCCCGAGCGGCGTCGCGATGTCGACGACCTTGCTGCCGATGCGGGCGAAATCGTCCTCGACCAGTTCGCCGAGACCGATCGTGTGGAAATAGTCCGCGTCCCAGCGGCCCTCATGGGCAAGATAGGTCCATTTGCAGGTGACGGTGCAAACCGAGCGCTCGCGGGCCCCGGTCGCGCGGAAGGAGAGGAAGTCCGCGAGATCGATGAAATGGCCGGCGCGTTCGAAGGTCTCCGGCTTGTTCTCCTTCAGCCACAGGAGCTTCGGCGTCTCCATCTCCGGCGAGATCGCGCCGCCGACATATTTGAGGACGGGATGCTTCGTCGCATTGATGCGGGCGGTCTGCTCCAGCGCCCGATGATCCATCCAGACGATGACGTTGCGCTGGTGGTCGCCGGAGGGGCTGACCGACAGCGGCCGCTCGTCCGGGTCGAGGACCACGAGCGAACAAGTCGCGTCGAAGCCGAGGCCCTTCACCGCGGAGGGGGCGATTCCCGCCGTCGCCAGCGCCTCCCCGACGGCTTCGCAGATCGCCTGCCAGATATCATCGGAGGACTGCTCGACGACATCGCCCTCCTCGCGCCAGATCCGGATCGGACGCTTGGCCGCTGCGAGAAGCGTGCCCGCTGCGTCGAACAGGCCGGCGCGGGCGCTGCCCGTTCCCACGTCGATGCCGAGAAACGCCTCAGCCATGCCGCCTCCCCCTTGTCATTGGGTGCGACCTAGCCGGATTTTTCGCCTGAAGGAAAGAGGCGCCCCTGCCGCACAGCGGGGCCGCCGGCCCGAGAAAGGAGCCTCGACTGGCGCCGTCCCTCGCCGCAAGCCTCAACGCGGAACGATATGGAATGTCGCAATCGTCGATTCCGACGGCAGATTGCTGTCGCAATCGACGCGGTAGCCGGAAAGATCCAGCGTGACCGCGCCCTTGAGAAGGCAGTCGTCCGCGAAGGTTTGCGGAATGCCGAACGCGGCCACGGTGCGGTAGAGCCTGTTGCGATAGCCCTCGTGATCGCCAATGCGGTGGGCGATCTCGGCCCGGATCGTGACGTCGCCCGTCCGGCCTTCGAACCCGGCGGAGATCGAATTGAGATCGGTATCCGTCCGTTCGCCGATCCGGCAGGAGGCATCGTCGCCGCTGCGCTTGCAGACCGCATCCTGCGGCATGAGGTCTTGGAGCATCGCGGCCTGCTGCGATGCGTCCGTCGCCGAACTCCAGAGAGAACCGCCGCTTGCGGACCGCGAATCGACCGAAGCCGCCTCGACCGAGGTGCGCACGGCGAAGGAACAGCCTTCGACCGTCCTGGCGAGCACCCCATCCTGGTCACCGAGATCGATATGCGGATCGCCCCAATGACGAATGGAGGCCGTCCGGCCGTCCTCGACATCCGCCAGGAGCCCCCGGTCCATGGCCCAGAAGATCACGCGCTTGTCGGGCTGATACTCGCCACCATCGACCGGAAGCGACCAGGCCGCACCGTCGATCGTGACATCGAATTGCCGCTCCCGCCGCATTTCGCCCTGATCAAGCGACGCGAACTGCTTCGACCAGATTCCGAATTTCGCGTCCTCGCCGGGCTGGCAGGTGATGGCGACACAGGTGTCGCCTCCCGGCTCGCAGGCATAGGCGCCCCGCCAGTCGCCGTTCCGGGTCTCCTGCCATTCGGCCGACGCGGGTGAGACGGGCAGGAGCGCCGCGATCAGCGCGGCGGCCAGACATGTCGGATATCGCATCGCGCAGTCTCCCAGAACGAGCTTTGCGCGATGTCATCGCAGGACAGGCTTGAGCGGGGCTTTCAGGCAGAGACGTTACGGAAGGCGGCGGCGAACCCGTCCGTCCAGCCGCAGCGGTCCTCCCTCACCCATCGCCGAGATACGCCTTCAGCGTCTGCGCGGTGCCCTTCTCGGCCAGCATTCCGAGCCATTTGGCGAACGGTTCGGCAAAACGCGGCTCATCCTTCAGGGATCCGTAGACGTCCTTCATCGAGAGCCACGCCGACGGGTCGGTCTCGGCGGCCTTCGCACGCTCCACCAGCCGATCCCAGTTCGGATCGTTCGGCTCGATCACGGCCCCGGAATCCGTCACGCCGCGGCAGTAGCGACACCACAGAGCGCTTTCGAGGGCCAAACCGTCGGGCTCGCGGCCGGCCTTCAGATTGTCGAGGACGGAGGGCACGATGAATTTCGGCTGGCGGTTCGAGCCGTCGAGGCAGAGACGACGCACCGTGTCGCCGATCTTCGGATTGGCGAAGCGGCGCTTGATCAGCTGGAAATAGTCGCCGAGATCGGTATCGGGCACCGGCGGGACGATCGGCAGGATCTCCTCGGTCTCGACCTTTTCCAAGAAGCGCGCGACGAGATCGGTCTCCATCGCCTCATGGACGAAGTGGACGTCGAGCAGCCCGGCCGGATAGGCGATCACTGCATGGCCGCCGTTGAGAATGCGGATCTTCATATGCTCGTAGGGGGTGACGTCCGGCACGAACTGGACCCCGACCCTCTCCAGCGCCGGGCGACCGGCCGGAAAATCGTCCTCCAGCACCCATTGCTTGAACTCTTCGCAATAGACCGGCCAGGCATCCTCGATGCCAAAGGTCTCGCGGCAATGGTCGATCTCGCGCTGGCTGGTCGCCGGTGTTATGCGGTCGACCATGCCGTTCGGAAAGGCGACATTGGTGTCGATCCAGTCGGCGAAGGCGGGATCGGACAGCCGCATCGTGCCGACGACGGCCCGGCGGCAGACCTTGCCGTTGTGCGGGATGTTGTCGCAGGACATGATTGTGAACGGCTGGATGCCGCGCTCGCCGCGGCGCTTCAGCCCCGCGCCGATCAGGCCGAAGACGGTCTTCGGCGCCTGCGGATTGGCCCCGTCGGCAGAAATCGCCGGATGCGCTGGATCGAAGACGCCATCGGAATCGACGAAATAGCCGCCCTCGGTGACGGTCAGCGAGACGATCCGGATCGCGGGATCGGCGAGTGCCTCGATGATGGCTTCGGCATCGCCGACCGGCAGCATGCCCGTCATCGGTCCGGTAACCCGGGCGCTGGTGCGGGCATTGTCCTGCTCGACGACGGTGGTGAGGTAGTCCTGGCCGGCGAGCTTGTCGCGCATCGCCTGGTCCGACGGCATCACGCCCGCGCCGACGATGGCGAAGTCGTGGCCCTCGCCGGTGTTGAAGAGGTCGTCGAGATAGACCGCCTGGTGGGCGCGGTGGAAGTTGCCGACCCCGAAATGCAGGATGCCGGCGGAGAGGCCCGTCCGGTCATAGCTGAAGACGCTGGCAGTCCTGGCGACTTCCTCGAGGGTGGCGGACGAAAGCCGGACACTCATGGGTTGGCTCCTGATCTGATCGAACTCGTCGGCGCAGAGCGGGCGCACCGCCTTTTCGGCGCGTGCGCGGACCCTGCCGCCGGGATTGAAGCATGGGCGACAGGCTTGCCTCGCCCGGTTACCTCGTCACATGGCCGCGGACGACGTCCGCCTGCCGCATATTCTCAGCCTGTCGGCCGTGATCGCGACGCGTGCCCGCTCCCGCGAGGACTGCGCTCCGATCGAAAGAGGCGCCTCATCGGATCGCCAGTCCCTTCTCGTCGAAACGGTGGATCTTCGTCTCGTCGGGGGTGAGGTAGACCGTGTTGCCGTGGCGGACCGGGAACTCACCATCCGCACGCACCGTCAGCGGTTCGTCGTGCACCGGCGATTCGACGTGAAGGAAGGTGTCCGAGCCGAGATGTTCGGCGACCTTGACCGTCCCCTTCCACGCGCCTTCCGAGGTCGACAGCTTCAAATGTTCCGGCCGAACGCCGATCGTCGCGACATTCCTCTTCTTCGCCTCGGCCCCGGACAGGAGGTTCATCTTCGGCGAACCGATGAAGCCGGCGACGAAGGTGTTGTCCGGTCGCGAATAGAGGTCGAGCGGCGAGCCGACCTGCTCGATCTTGCCGGCCCTCAGCACCACGATCTTATCGGCCATCGTCATGGCCTCGACCTGGTCGTGGGTGACGTAGATCATCGTGGTCTCGAGGCGCTGGTGCAGTTCGGAGATCTCGAGCCGCATGCCCACGCGAAGCGCCGCGTCGAGGTTCGACAGCGGCTCGTCGAAGAGGAATGCCGCCGGCTCGCGCACGATCGCCCGCCCGATGGCGACGCGCTGGCGCTGGCCGCCGGAGAGCTGGCCGGGACGCCGGTCGATATAGTTGTCGAGGTTGAGGATCTTCGCCGCGTTGTTCACGCGCTTGTCGATCTCGGCCTGATCCATCCCCGCCATCTTCAGCGGGAAGGAGATGTTCTTCCTGACGCTCATATGCGGATAGAGGGCGTAGGACTGGAACACCATGGCGAGGCGGCGCTTGGCCGGCGGCAGCTCGGTGGCGTCCTGGCCGTCGATCTCGATCTTGCCGGAGGTGACGTCCTCGAGACCGGCGATCAGGCGCAGAAGCGTGGACTTGCCGCAGCCGGACGGGCCGACGAAGACCACGAACTCGCCGTCCTCGATCTGAAGATCGAGTTCGGGGATAATGACGGCGTCACCGAAGGCCTTGCGGACCTTTTCGAGATGGATCTGTCCCATGGTCGGACCCTTTACTTGACGGCGCCGAAGGTGAGGCCGCGCACGAGCTGCTTCTGCGAAAACCAGCCGACGATCAGGATCGGCGCGATGGCGAGCATCGAGGCCGCCGAGAGCTTGGCGTAGAAATTGCCCTGCGGGCTGGAGAAGGAGGCGATGAAGGCGGTCAGCGGCGCCGCCTGCGTGGTCGTCAGGTTCAGCGTCCAGAACGCCTCGTTCCAGGACAGGATCACGTTGAGGAGCACGGTCGAGGCGATGCCGGGCACCGCCATCGGGGTCAGGACCCGCAGGATCTCCTGGCGCAGGCTCGCCCCGTCCATGCGCGCAGCTTCCAGGATCTCGCCGGGGATCTCCTTGAAGTAGGTGTAGAGCATCCAGACGATGATCGGCAGGTTGATCAGGAACAGGACGACGATGAGGCCGAGCCGGGAATCCAGCAGGCCGAAATTGATGAACAGGAGATAGACCGGGATCAGGACGCCGACTGCCGGCAGCATCTTGGTCGACAGCATCCACAGGAGGACGTCCTTGGTGTGCTTCGTCGGCGAGAAGGCCATCGCCCAGGCTGCCGGGATCGCGAAGATCAGGCCGAGCAGCGTCGAGCCGAGCGACAGGTAGACCGAATTCAGCATGAAGTGGAAGTAGTTCGACTGGGCCTGGATGGTCCGGTAGTTCTCCAGCGTCCAGTCGAAGCCGACGAAGACCGGCGGGATCGAGATCGCCGCGAGTTCGCTCTTGAAGGACGTCAGGAACGTCCAGAGGATCGGGAAGAAGATCAGGAGCCCGACGAACCAGGCAAGGATCGTCATGCCGATCTTGCGCCGGGTGGTAACGTTGCGTGCCATCTGCCCTCCTCCCTTACGCGTCCAGGTTCTTGCCGATGAGGCGAACGAGGAAGATCGCGACGATGTTGGCGATCACTACGGCGACGATGCCGCCGGCGGACGCTGCGCCGATGTCGCCGTAGGACGTCGCCTGCTGGGCGACGAGATAGGTGATGTTGGTGGACTGCGTGCCCGGGCCGCCCTGCGTGGTGACCAGGATCTCGGCGAAGATCGACAGGAGGAAGATCGTCTGGATCAGGATCACGACGGTGATCGCGCGGCCGAGATGCGGCAGGGTGATGTACCAGAAGATCGACAGTGCGCCGGCGCCGTCCATTTCGGCGGCCTCCTTCTGGTCCATCGACAGCGATTGCAGCGCCGTGAGCAGGATCAGCGTGGCGAAGGGAAGCCACTGCCAGGCGACGATGATGATGATCGACAGGAGCGCGTGATCGGTCATCCAGTCGATCGGTGGCAGGCCGATGGCCTGCAGGAACTGGCCGATGACCCCGTAGACCGGGTTCATCATCATGTTCTTCCAGACCAGCGCGGCCACCGTCGGCATGACGAAGAAGGGCGCTATGACCAGGAGGCGCACGATGTTGACGCCGTAGAAGGCCTGGTCGAGCAGGAGCGCGACGAGAATGCCGCCGCCGACGGTGATGACGAGCACGCCGATAACAAGCATCAGCGTGTTGCCGAGCGCAGCGAGGAAGGTCGGGTCGGTGAGGAAGTAGCTGTAGTTCTCGAAGCCGACGAAGGGCTGCGACAGCGGATTGTACAGCGTATAGTGCAGCGTCGAGAAATACAGCGTCATCGCCAGCGGCACGATCATCCAGATCATGAGGGCGATGACCGCCGGGGCCATCATCAGCCGCGCCGCGGCCTTGGTATGCGTGGTCGCCATGACGGACGTTCCGACCTTTGCGCCGCCCATTGACGCCGGACGCGCGCGTTTGATTGCTCTACCATCAACGCTGGCTCCGTCCGAGCGCCGCGCATCGGACGGGAAGATCTGACGTCCGCTCCTGCCGAAGCCTTGCGGACGCCGTCGGACCGTCTTCGGCCCGGAGGATCCGCCGGACGGCCACGAAGGGACCGCCCGGCGCATCAGGTCTCTTGGGAGGAGACTTACTTCTTGCCGTAGCCGGCCCGGCTCATCTCACGCTCGGCCTGGCTCTGCGCGGCCTGGAGCGCCGCATCGACCGACTTCGAGCCGGAGAGCGCCGCAGCCATCTGCTGGCCGACGGCGGTGCCGAGCCCCTGGAACTCCGGGATCGCGGCGAACTGCAGCCCGTAATACGGCTTGTCATCGGTCGGCGAGGGGTCGGCGTGCTGGATGGCGTTCAGCGTGGCATCGGCGAAAGGAGCCGCCGAGGTGTACTTGTCGTTCTTGTAGAGCGAGGTACGAGTGCCCGGAGGAACGTTCGCCCAGCCTTCCTTCTCGGCGACGAGATCGAGATAGTCCTTCGAGGTCGCCCAGGCGATGAAGGTCTCGGCCGCATCCTGCTTCTGCGAGGAAGCCGGGATCGCCAGCGACCATGCCCACAGCCAGTTGAAGCCGTCGTTCGGGCAGTTCTCGATGCCGCAGGGCGCCGGCGCGAAGCCGACCTTGTCCGGCACCTGGCTCTGCTTGGGATCGGTCACGAAGGAGGCCGCGACGGACGCGTCCATCCACATGCCGCACTTGCCCTGGCCGAACAGCGAAAGGTTCTCGTTGAAGCCGTTCGACGCAGCGCCCGGAGGGCCGTATTTCTGCATCAGGTCGACATAGAGGCTGACGGCCTTCTTCCAGCCCTCGCTCTCGAACTGCGGCTTCCAGTCGGCGTCGAAATAATTCGCGCCGAACTCACGGGCCATGTTGCCGAGGAAGGCCATGTTCTCGCCCCAGCCCGGCTTGCCGCGCAGGCAGATGCCGTAGACGCCGGCATCCTTGTCGGTGATCTTGGCCGCCGCATCCGCGATGAAGTCCCAGGTCGGACGTTCGGGCATGGTGAGCCCGGCCTTCTCGAACAGGTCCTTGCGGTAGAGCGTCAGAACGCTCTCGGCATAGAAGGGCGCCGCATAGAGCTTGCCGTCATTCGACAGCGCGCTGCGGATCGCCGGGATCAGGTCGTCGACGTCATAGCTGTCGTCGAAGCTGAGCGGAGCCAGCCAGCCCTGCTTCGCCCAGATCGGGACCTCGTAGGTGCCGATCGTCATGATATCGAACTGGCCGCCCTTGGTGGCGATGTCCGTGGTGACGCGCTGGCGGAGAATGTTCTCCTCGAGCGTCACCCAGTTGAGCTTGATGTCCGGATGCTGCTTTTCGAATTCGGGCGTCAGGCCCTGCATCCGGATCATGTCGGAATTGTTGACGGTACCGATCGTCAGTGTGGTCTGCGCCGTCGCAGGCGCAGCCGCAAGGGCGAGCAGCGACAACGCGCCCGCCGAAATCGTGTTGAATCTCATCGAAGCCTCCCAGCTCGGAAATGGGCATTTGTTCAATGCTGGGGCAAATTCTCACTCCCCGCCCCATCCTGTCAAACGAATTTCATGCCGCAGCGCACCAATCCCAATGCCGCAGCGCCGCCTTTTCGGCGCCCGTCGCGGCCTCGAACGCGCCCGAGAAACACGGACACCCGCGGCAATGCGCAGGCACTCAATTGACAACTAGGAAGCGGTGACCGGAGAAGAAGAGCCTGTTCTGCCGCGACGGTCTTCCGGCATCCGCCCCTCGGCTTCGAGCGCCCGGTCGAGCCGCATTGGCGATCTGTCGCGGCCCATTGCGAAACGACAGGATGCCTCGGCCCGCAGGTGGAAGGAGCGTCAGCCGCGCAGGAGCCGCGCTGCCGTCGCCTCGTCGGTGACGAGGCCGCTGACGATGCCGCCGGCAGCGGCGGCGCGGATCGCGGTCGTCTTCGCCTGTCCCATGGCGAGCGCGATCACCTCGCAGCGGTCGATCGAGGGAATCGGCGCGCTCGCGACGCGGTCGTTTAGCGGACAGTCGAGGATCCGGCCCTTGGCGTCGAAGACCCAGCCGACGATCTCGCCCACGGCCCCTAGGGCGATGAGTTCCTCGCGTTCGGCCGCGGTGATGAAGCCGTCGACGAGGAGCGGCGCCCGCTGGCCGAGCTCGCCGATGCCGACGAAGACGACCTCGGCGCGGGCGGCGAGCGACAGCGTCGACTGGACGACCTTCTGTTCGTGCAGCAGCGCGCGCTCCTCCGGCGAGGAGACGACGACCGGCAGCGGCATCGGGTAATGAGGCGCGCGGACCTGGTCGGCCATCGAGAAGATCACGTTGTAGACCGAGGCCGAGCCGTCGGGGGCGATGTTGCCCGTGAGAGAGACGATGCGGTGCTGCTCGCACACCATCGGCGGCAGGTTCTCGACCGCGGCCTTCAGCGTCCGCCCCGTGCCGATCGCGATCACCGTCGGCGCATCCTGACGCAGCCGCCGCTCCATCTCGGCCGCCCCGGCCTCGGCGATGCCAAGGGTCGTCGAGGTCGAGGCGGGATCGGAGGGCACGACTTCCACGAAGCGCAAGCCGAACTTGGCGCGCAGCTTGGCCGCCAGATCGAGACAGCCCGCGATCGGGTGGTCGATGCGCACACGCACCAGCCCGGCGCTCACGGAGAGGGAGACGAGGCGCTGGGCCGCCTGGCGCGAAATGCCGAGTCTCGCGGCGATCTCTTCCTGGGTGTTGCCGGCCACGTAGTAGAGCCAGCCGGCCCTTGCCGCCTCGTCGAGCCGCGTCGTGTCGTCCTCGCGCATCCTGGCCATGTCGTTCCTTCCTCCGCGCGCCTGTTTACGGCGGGCGACGGGAAAGAGGCAATCGTCTCAGACCGCCGTGCGGCTTTGCCGGCCGTCCGCCCGGATCGGCGCGGAGCTGCCGGAACTGTCGCTCGCGGTCCGGGTCCAGGCCAGTGGGGCGGGAACGCACCTGCCCCGGCACCGTTGGTTTGCAGTGCAGAGGATTGGCGATTGCATCCAACCAATCATAGATTGTACACAGACAGTCATCCTGAAAGGTTCGAGTCGTCCGGACATGTGGAAGCCAGAGATCTCGGGACCGACCATAGAACCGAGCAGGATCGTGGACGCTCTCCGCCATGACATCCGGCGCGGCATCCTGCGCTTCGGAGATCGCCTCCCCGCACAGCGTGAACTCGCTTCGGCCCTCGGCGTCAACCTGTCCACGATCAGCAAGGCCTATCAGGAGGCTTCCGACAAGCGGCTGATCGCCGGGGAGGTGGGCCGCGGCACCTTCGTGCTCGCCCTCAGCGCCGAGGACGAATTGCTGCGCAAGGCGAGCCGCGCCGAGAAGCTGGTCGACCTCGCCGCCAACGTGCCGGCGCCCCTGCCGGAGGACGGCCGCTTTCTGGAGGCGTTGGCGGGCCTTACTCCCGACGAGCAGCGCGAACTCACGCGCTACGCCTCGCCCGCCCTTCTCGAGCGGTCGGCGCAGGCCGGGGCCCGCTGGCTTGCCCCGCGCGGCCTGGATCCGCAGGCGACGGTCATCCCTTGCGTCGGCGCGCATGCGGCCTTGATGGCGCTTCTCATCGAACGCACCGAGCCCGGCGATCCGGTCGTCGTGGAATCCTTCACCTTCCCCGGCATGAAGGCGCTCGCCAAGCAGCTGCGCCTGCGCCTGATCGCGGTCGATCAGGACGATGACGGCGTGCTTCCCGAAGCCTTCGACGCCGCCGTTCGCAGATCGCGGGCGCGGCTGGCCGTTCTGGTCCCCAATCTCCACAATCCCACGGGGTCGGTGATGGCCGAGCACCGGCGCACGGAGATCGCGAACCTCGTCGAGCGGCATGGCCTGACGGTGATCGAGGACGACGTCTACGGCCATTTCACCGACGCGCCGCTGCTGGCGCCGCGGTTGAACGGACGCGGCATCGTCATTTCCAGCCTGTCCAAGACCGTGATGGCGGGCCTCCGCTTCGGCGTTATCGCCAGCGATGCGGCGCAGATCGCCTCGCTCTCCTCCAGCCCGCACCTGACCGACTGGCTGACGACGCCGATGGCGCTCTATCTCGGCGCCCACTGGATCGAGAGCGGCCTCGCCTTCGAGCGGGTGGAGAAGCAGGTCGCCGAGATGAACGCGCGCTGGCAGATCATGAGCGAGGTCCTCGGAGGTTCGCCGCGCCCCCCCTCTCCGCATCTCTGGCTCAGCGTGCGCGGCGATCCCGACGACGTCGTCAGCGAAAGCCGCAAGCGCGGCGTTGCCGTGGTCTCGGCCAATGTCTTCGCCGCGGGCCGCAAGAGCGCACCCCGCATCCGCGTCTCGCTGATGGGCGCGACCTCGGGCGAGGAGCTTCGCAGCGCGCTCCAACGGCTGACCACCCTCGGTGTCCATGCCTGACTGTCGTTCCGCGGCGCTCGGCAAGACCTGCCGGCCGCTGCCCTAAAGCGAGCCAGACCCGCCAAGAATGCGCTCAAATATTGAGCATTTTAACGACGACACCGTCAAACGCTTGATTTCTGCTGCGCCGGCTTTCTCTTTAAGGGAAACCGAAAGGGAGCGTGGCCGTGACACCATTCGATGAGATGCTTCAGGGCAAGGATCAGGTCCGCGACCCCTACAGCCGATTCTACGAATGGTTTTGCGAGCAGGACGGCGAAACGCTGGGTCAGAAGGCCGGCGAGGCGGAGGCCTTTTTCCGGCGCACCGGCATCACATTCAACGTCTATGGGCAAGAGGAAGCCGGCGAACGGCTGATCCCCTTCGACCTCGTGCCGCGGATCATGGCGAAGGCCGAATGGGACCGCCTGGCGGAGGGGATCGAGCAGCGCGTCATCGCGCTCAACGCCTTCCTCGACGACATCTACCATGACCAGGAGATCGTGAAGGCCGGCAAGGTTCCTGCCCGGCTGATCGAGGGCAATGAAGCCTATCTGCCGCAGATGCAGGGCTTCCGCCCGCCGGGCGGCGTCTACACCCACATCATCGGCACCGACATCGTCCGCGTCGGCGAAGACGAATTCTACGTCCTCGAGGACAATGCCCGCACCCCCTCCGGCGTCTCCTACATGATCGAGAACCGCGAGACGATGATGCAGATGTTCCCCGAGCTGTTCGCGCAGAACCGCGTGCGGCCGGTCGAGACCTATCCGCATCACCTGCGGCGCTCGCTCGCCGCCGTCGCACCGCCGGCCTGCGAGGGAACGCCGACGATCGCCGTCCTCACCCCGGGCATCTACAATTCGGCCTATTTCGAGCACGCATTCCTCGCCGACCAGATGGGCGTCGAGCTGATCGAGGGCTCGGACGTCGCCGAGATCGACGGGCGCATCCAGATGCGCACGACCGAGGGCTACAAGCCGATCGACGTGATCTACCGCCGGGTCGACGACGCCTTCCTCGATCCGAAGATGTTCAACCCGGCCTCGATGCTCGGCATTCCCGGCATCATGGATGTCTACAGGAACGGCGGCATCACCATCGCCAACGCGCCCGGCACCGGCATTTCCGACGACAAGGCGATCTATTCCTACATGCCGGAGATCGTCGAGTTCTACACCGGCAAGCCGGCGCTCCTGCAAAACGTACCCACCCATCGCTGCGCCGAGGAGGACAGCCTCAAATACGTCCTCGAAAACCTGCATGAGCTGGTGGTGAAGGAGGTTCACGGCTCCGGCGGCTACGGCATGCTGGTCGGGCCGGCGGCCTCGAAGGAAGAGCGCGAGCGCTTCGCCGAGAAGCTGAAGACCCGGCCGGGCAACTACATCGCGCAGCCGACGCTGGCGCTGTCGACGGTGCCGATCCTGGTCGACGGGGAGCTTGCGCCCCGCCATGTCGACCTGCGCCCCTTCGTTCTCGTCTCCGACAAGGTCCGCATCATTCCGGGCGGCCTCACCCGTGTCGCGCTCAAGGAAGGCTCGCTGGTGGTCAATTCCAGCCAGGGCGGCGGCACCAAGGACACCTGGGTTTTGAGGGACTGATCGATGGCACTTCTCGGACGTACCGCAAACGGCCTGTTCTGGATGTTCCGCTATATCGAGCGGGCCGAGAACATGGCGCGGCTGGTCGAGGCCGGCATGCGCATCTCCCTGACCAACCTTTCGGCCGAGCCGGACGAATGGCAGTCGGTCCTGGTCTCGGCGGGCGTCGAGGCCGGTTTCCGCGGGAAATACGACGATTTCGACGCCGCGAACGTCCTCGACTTCATGCTGTGCGACCGCGACAACCCGTCGAGCGTGCGCTCCTCGATCGACACCGCCCGCACCAACGGCCGGATGGTGCGCACCGCCCTGACCCGCGATCTGTGGGAAACCGTCAACGAGAGTTGGCTGGCGATCCAGCAGCGCTTGTCGCGACCGGTGTCGGCGCGCGAGGTGCCCGCCGTCGTCGACCTCATCAAGCGGCAGTCGGCGCTGATCCGCGGCACGTTCCACGCGACCATGCTGCGCAACGAGATCTTCGACTTCTGCAATCTCGGCGCCTTCATCGAACGCGCCGACAACACCGCGCGGATCCTCGACGTCAAATACTGGCTGCTCCTGCCGGAGCATTCCTCGGTCGGCTCGGCGCTCGACAATTTCCAATGGGTGTCGATCCTGCGCTCGGTCTCGGCCCACCGCTCCTATGCCTGGGAATATGACGGCGAGTTCCGGGCCGTGAACATCATCGACTTCCTGATGCTCAACCGGCGCATGCCGCGCTCGCTGGCCTTCTCCTACGGTCTGATCGAGGACAGCCTCAAATTCCTCGACCGCAATTACGAGACCCATCATCCCTGCCGCAAGACCGCGACGGCGATCAACCAGCGCTTCTCGGAGCTGTCGGTGCGCGAGATCATCGACGGCGGCCTGCACGAATTCCTCGAACAGTTCATCCTCGACAACAACCGGCTCGCAAGGGAGATCGGCGAGAACTACCGGTTCTATCCGGGGACGTGAGCGGCAACGCCGGCCGCGCCTGGCGGTCGGAAGACCGGCCGTCGCAGAGGACGGCAGGTCGGTCGTCTGCCCGATCGTCACCCCTTTCGAAAAATTGTATCGCGAATCATTGACGATTTGTCGGAACAGCGACGGGCTGCGCTTTTCGGCACGTCCGATTACCTTCGGGCATCGTCAACCCCGGCGAGGCTCAAGGGCCGCCGGGCTTTCGGAAGGACTGCCCGCATGAACGCCAATCTCATCCTCGCCGGCCGCATCCTGCTGGCCGTCATCTTCCTCGTCGCCGGCTATGGCAAGCTGACCGACGCGGCCGGCACCGCCGGCTATTTCGGCCAGATCGGCTTTCCCGCCCCGCTCCTTGTCGCCTATCTCGTCGGCGCCTTCGAGCTTCTCGGCGGCATCGCCATCGTCGCCGGCTTCCAGACCCGTATCGTCGCGATCGCCCTGGCCGTCTTCTGCGTGGCGACCGGCCTCCTCGCCCATCTCGGCGACCAGACGGCGCTGATGAAGAACATCGCCATGGCCGGGGGCTTTTTGGTGCTCGCCGGCTCCGGCGCCGGCGCGGTGGCCGTGGACAAGCCGAAGCGCGAAAGCCGCTATGCCTGAGCGGGAGTAAGGCTAGATCACGCTCGGCCTTGAAGAGGCCGAGCGACCAAATTTGCTTCCAATCCGGTTCTAGCTGGCGTGGAAACGCGCAGTCCTGGACGGCGTACTCCGGCGGCCCGGTGCGGCGCCGTGGCGTCACGTTTCCGCTTGGTTCAGGCGAAGGCTGACGCCTATCCGAACCGCCCCGCCAGATCCTCCGCCAGCCTCGCGTTCGTCTCGTCCCGCGCCCGCGTTTCCGAGCGCACGAGACAGGCCTGCGATTTCAGGATCACGCCGTCGGGGAGCACCTTCAGATGGTTCGCCTTCAGGGTCGAGCCGGTCGAGGTGATGTCGACGATCATGTCGGCCGAACCGGCGGCGGGGGCGCCTTCGGTGGCGCCGAGGCTTTCGACGATCCGGTAGCTCTGGATGCCGTGCTGGCGCGTGAAGAACCCTTGCGTCAGCCGCCAGTATTTGGTGGCGATCCTCAGGCGCCTTCCGTGCCTTGCGCGGAACGAGCCGGCGACGTCGCCGAGATCGTCCATCGCGGCAACGTCGACCCAGGCCTCGGGCACGGCGACGACGACATCGGCCTGGCCGAAGCCGAGGCGCGAGACGATGGTCACCGCCGTCTGCGGCTCGGCGATCTCCTCGCGGATCAGGTCCTCGCCGGTGACGCCGAAGTCGATCGCCCCGTCGCGCAGTTCGCGCGCGATCTCGGAGGCCGACAGGAGCAGCACTTCCAGCCCCGGCGCGCCGGAAACGGCCGTGCGATAGCTGCGGGCGTCCTCGGCGGACTCGACATTGATGCCCGCGGCCGCCAGCGTCTCGACCGACTTGTCCTTCAGCCGGCCCTTGGAGGGAATCGCGAGGGTGACGGTCATCGGGGTTGCCCCTCACTTCCCAGATGCAGAATCGGCGTCGAGACGACCGTTGGAGCGCCGTTTCCAATCCATGCATGGTGGCGGGGCACTACCCCCCTCTGCCCTGCCGGGCATCTCCCCCACAAGGGGGGAGATCGATCGCGCGCAAACCTCTCCGCCAGTCTCAAACCACTCAAGCCTGCACTGACGCCTAGGATCTGCGCGAGCAACCATGGAGCTGCCGATCTCCCCCCTTGTGGGGGAGATGTCCGGCAGGACAGAGGGGGGTGCCTCGGCGCCATCGTCATTCCTTGGCTCCCTCCCGAAATCCCGCCATACGGTCGAGCCACAGCGAGAACCCGACCGCCGGGATCGGCGCCGTGGCGCCGAGGATGGTCAGCAGGCGGTCGTAGCGGCCGCCGCCGGCGAGCGGGTCGCCGCTGCCGGGCGCGCGCGCTTCGAAGACGAGGCCGGTGTAGTAGTCGATCGGGCGGCCGAAGGCGGCGCGGTAGGTGACGGTGGCAAGGTCGACGCCGGCGGCCTGGAGCGCGAGATTACGGGTCTCAAACCCCGTCAGCGCCCGGCCGAGTTCCAGCCCGGCCGAGGCGGCGAGTTCGGCCAGCCGATCGCCAGCCTCCGACAGGCTGCAGTCGACGCCGAGGAAGTCTTCGAGCAACGCCAGCGCCGCATCGCCCAGCCGCGCCTCGGCAACGGCGACCTTCTCGATCAGGCGGCTCGCGACCTCGCCGGGCGAGCGGCCGGAATGCGGCGGCAGGCCGGCGGCCTCCATGCGCGCCGCGATCAGCCGGATCAGCGCGCCCTCCTCGCGGTCGCGGGCAAGATCCAGGAGATCGTCGTCCAGGCCGTCGAGCGTACCGGCGCCGCCCTTCGACAGCGCGGCGAGCGCCGCCTTCAGCTGGCCGTCATGGCCGAAGGTGCGGATCAGCCGGCGCTGCCAGCCTTCCGGCAGTCCCAGCGCACGCAGGAACGCCTCGAACAGGCCCTGGTCGCCGAGAACGATGTCGAGCCGCGCCGGATCGACGCCGGCGGCGGAGAGCCCCGCCAGCGCGTCGGCGAGCGCGCGCGCATCAGCTTCCGCCCGGTTCTCCTCGCCGAGATCCTCGATCCCCGCCTGGACGAACTCCGCCGGCCCGTCCGCCCGCTGGCGAAAGACGAGGCCGCGATAGGAATAGCGCTTCGGCAGCGCCGTCCCATGCGCGATGTGGTCGATGCAGACCGGGATGGTGAAGTCGGGGCGAAGGCAGAGATTTTCGCCGCCCTCCCCACGCGTCAGGAAGATGCGCCGGCGCAGCGCCTCGCCGGCGGTGTCGAGATAGGGATCGGCCGGCAGGATCATCGGCGGCGAGACGGTCTCGGCGCCGCGCTGGGCGAACAGCGCGTCGAGCGCCGCCGCGACAGCCGCCTCGTCCTTCGGCCCGCCCATCCGATCAGGCTCCCCCCGAGGGGGTATGGCCGGCGCGCGGACGCTCGAGGATGCGCTTCACGGCCGCGACGAGGTCCGCCTCGTCGACGACCTCCTGCCCGGCCCGCGCCTCGCGCCATTCGGCATTGTCGGTGATTTCGGCCGACAGCTCCTTGCCGAGGGCGAGATCCTTGACCTGCACCTTGCCGGCCGCCTTCTCGTCGCCGCCCTGGATGACGACGACCGGAGCGTTGCGGCGGTCGGCGTATTGCAGCTGCTTGCCGAACTGCTTGGGGTTGCCCTGGAAGACCTCGACCGGCACCGGCGGCGCGGACGGATCGGCGTTGAGCGCATTGCGCAGCACCGTCGCCATCGCCTGGTAATCGGCCATGCGGTCGCGGTCCATGACGGTGACGACCACCGGCCCGGTGCGGCAGCTCGTTTCAATGCGACCGAGATTCTTCAGCGCCGTCATCAGGCGGGAGACGCCGATGGAAAAGCCCGTCGCCGGCACCGGCTGCGACATGAAGCGCGAGACCAGCCCGTCATAGCGCCCGCCGCCGCCGACCGAGCCGAAGCGCACGACCTCGCCCTTCTCGTTGGTCACGTCGAAGAGGAGTTCGGCCTCGAAGACCGGGCCGGTGTAGTATTCGAGGCCGCGGACGACGGAAGTATCGATGCGTACGCGCCGGCCATCATAGCCCGCCGCCTCGACAAGTGCCACGATTTCCTTGAGCTCATTAAGCCCTTCGCTGCCTTTGTCGGCGAGATTAACTCGTGACCCGAGCCAATCTACGATGCCTGCATTTGACTTATCGTCCGGCCCCTGGAGCGAATCGAGCTGATATCCTTGGCCCGCTAGGAAGCTGTACCCGAGAAACCGCAATATGTTGTCTGCTTGCGCGTCAGTCAGCCCGGCTCCCTGCGTGAAATCTCCGCTTTCGTCCTTGCGGCCCTCACCGAGCAGAAGCCGCACGCCCTCGACGCCGAACTTGTCCAGCTTGTCGATCGCCCGCAGCACCGTCAGCCTGCGCCCGGCATTCTCGTCGCCGCCGAGGCCGATCGCCTCCAGGACACCGTCCAAGACCTTCCGGTTGTTTACCCGGATGACGTACTGGCCGCGCGGGATGCCCAGCGCTTCCATGGTGTCGGCCATCATCATGGCCATCTCGGCATCGGCCGAGACGTTCGGCGCGCCGACGATGTCGGCGTCGAACTGCATGAACTGGCGGAAGCGCCCCGGCCCCGGCTTCTCGTTGCGGAAGACGTAGCCGGCCCGGTAGCTGCGATAGGGCTTGGGCAGGGTCTCGTAATTCTCCGCGACATAGCGGGCGAGCGGCGCGGTGAGGTCGTAGCGCAGGCTCATCCACTGCTCGTCGTCGTCCTCGATCGAGAATACGCCCTCGTTCGGCCGGTCGCTATCGGGCAGGAATTTGCCCAGCGCGTCGGTATATTCGAAGACCGGCGTCTCCACCGGCTCGAAGCCGTAGGTCTCGTAGACCCGCCGGATCTTGGCGAGCATCTCGTCCTGGGCGCGCAAGTCTGTTGCGTCGCGATCGACGAAGCCCCGCGGCACCCGGGCCTTGACGCGTGTCGGCTTTTTCGACGCCATGATGTTCTTCCAAGGATTGCTGCGCCCGGCCGGCAGCGGGACGGACCCTGCCGCGCGACGGCGCTGTCAGTACGTGAACGTGCGGTGGGGCTTAGCCCATCGCCCGTTGCGCCTCAAGCCGCAGGCGAGGCAGCTCCATCGGCGCCTGCAAGATGGCGCGGCGAAGAGGCAGCGATCCCCCCCTTGTGGGGGAGATGGGTGGCAACCCAGAGGGGGGTGCCTCGGCGCGACGGCGGACGGCTTGCGACGGATCATCTGCGACGTCCTCGCCGCCGATACCCCCCTCTGCCCTGCCGGGCATCTCCCCTACAAGGGGGGAGATCGGCCAGTCGCCGATCGTCGCAATCGTCCGAGAATTGCTCGCTCCCCGCGCGCCTCTGCCTCACCCCGCCTGCAGCACCACCGCAACCAGCGTCAGCGCCACGGCCGGCACCGCGACGACGACGCCGAGTTTCAGGAACCGCCAGGCGCCGAAGGAGAGCCCCTCGCGGCGGAGCGCCGTCAACCAGAGGATCGTCGCGAGCGAGCCGGTGACGGACAGGTTCGGGCCGAGGTCGATCGCGACGAGCACGGCGTCGACGATCGCCTGCGGCGGGCGGGCCGCGGCGACGACGCTGCCGGCGAGGAGGCCGAGCGGCAGGTTGTTGGTGAGGTTGGTCAGAAGCGCCAGCGCGCCGCCGAGGCCGAGCGGCGCCAGATCAGGCGCGGCGCCCGCGGCGAACTGCATGGCGACGGCGGCATAGGTGACGAGACCCGTCGTCTCCAGCGCCCGGACGATGACGAAGAGGCCGGCAACGAGGAGGAGCGTGCCCCAGGAGACCCGGCGCAGCGCATGGAGCGGGTTGGAGCGCTCGGCGATGGCGCCGCCGAGAAGCGTCAGCGCGCCCGCCGCCGCCGTCGGCCAGCCGAGGTCGCGGCCGAGGGCGGAGGCGGCGATCAGCACCAGCGCCGCCAGCACGAGCCCGGCCGCCGCGACCTTGCCGCCCCGGCCGAGCACCGGCTGGCCGACGTCGCTCTCCACCGTGCCCTTCAGCGCCCGCCGCTGGGTGAGCCACAGCATGAGGAAGGTGACGACGATGGCGATCAGCGACGGCAGGGCGAAGCGGGCGAGCCAGTCGGCAAGGCTCGGCATCCGGTCGCCGAAGATCACGAGATTCGCGGGGTTGGAGATCGGCAGGACGAAGGAGGCGGCGTTGGCGACGAAGGCGCAGACGAGAAGATAGGGCACCGGGTCCTTCGCCCGCGCCGCCCGCGCGACGGCGGCGACCGCCGGCGTCAGCACCACGGCGGTGGCGTCGTTCGACAGGAAGACGGTCACGAGGACGCCGACGCCATAGGTGAGCGCGAAGAGCCGGACCGGCGAGCCCCTCGCACGGCGCGCGGCGAAGGCGGCGAGACAGTCGAACAGGCCCTCGCGGCGGGCGATCTCGGCGAGCACCATCATGCCTGCGAGGAAGAGATAGACGTCGGTGCCGGACGCCACCCCCAGGGCCGCCTCCGCCGGCGAAAGCAGGCCGAGGACGACGAGGAGCCCGGCGCCGAGGACCGCGAAGATCCATTCCGGCACCCGCAACGGCCGCACGATCACGCCGGCGACGGCGAGCCCCGAGATGACCAGGATTTCGATGACGCCGTCCGAAAGATGCATGCTCAGCTTCGCTCGCGCCGCCGGTTCGGCCGGCCCTCGCCCGTCTTGTCGCCAAAGAGCCGGACGCCCGCAAGCACCAGCGGCGGCGGCGCAGGATCAGCCCTTGGCGAAATAATAGGCGGAGAGGAACAGGCCGACGGCGATGACGAAGCCCCGCACGGCCACCTGCGGCACGCGCTTGGCCGCCCAGACGCCGGCATAACCGCCGAGCGCGACGCCCGGCACCATGGCGAGGCCGCTCGCCCAGTCGATGACGCCGCCGGAGACGAAGACCACGATCGCCACGATCGCGATGACGTTGGCGAGGAGGTTCTTGATGGCGTTGAGGCGATGGTAGTCGCCGCCCTCGGTGAGGCCGAGCGTCGCCAGCATCATGATGCCCATGCCGGCCCCGAAGAAGCCGCCATAGATCGAGGTGACGAACTGGACGATCGGGCTCGACAAATTGCGCCCCCTGGCGGCCGTCTCCTCGTGCATGACCTTCGGCTTCAGCCAGGGACCGGCCGCAAAGAGCGCCGTCGCGCCAAGGAGCAGGAACGGTACGACGGCGGAGAACTGCTCATTGTCGAGCCAGAGGAGAATCAGCGCCCCGAGGAGCGAACCGAAGACCGAGACGACCGCCAGCACCATCGCCCCGCGCCAGATCCTGGCGAAGTCCCGGCGATAGGCGATCACCGAGGTGAAATAGCCCGGCAGCTGTGCGATCGAGGAGGTGGCGTTGGCGACGATCGGCGGAATGCCGGTCAGGGACAGCGCGCCGAAGGAGACAAAGGTGCCGCCGCCGGCCACCGCATTGATCGAGCCGGAGACGAAGCCGGCGAGGAACAGAAGGACGATCGTAAGCACTGACACGGAACCGGGACCTTCATCCGAGGGCGGCAGGAAATGGCGGAACCCCGGCAGGAGCCGGCCGACCCGCTCCGCGGAGCGGACGCCTGCCATAGGCCCGTGCGGTTGCCGGCCGCAAGAGCCCAAGGTTGTCTTGCGGGCGGCACGGTCGAGTCAGTCCGTCCGGCCAGAGGGGAAGGACGGTGGCGATTTTCGGCGCGGGCGGGTAGTGACAAACAGCGCTAAAGCGTATATGTCCGCACCCGATTTCCTCAGAATAACCTGACCGTCACGGCGGCCATGTCGGGTTTCCCAGAGATCCCCGGCATGAAACGAATTGAGGCTATGCCATGAACATCATCTCCGAGATCGAGGCCGCCGAGGCCGCCCGAATCGAAGCCATCCGCAAGGTCCCGGAATTTTCCGCCGGCGACACCGTCCGCGTGAACGTGCGCGTCACAGAAGGCACACGCACCCGCGTCCAGGCCTATGAGGGCGTGTGCATCGCGCGTTCCGGCTCGGGCCTGCAGGAGAACTTCACCGTCCGCAAGATCTCCTATGGCGAGGGCGTCGAGCGCGTCTTCCCGGTCTATTCGCCGATGGTCGAATCGGTCGATGTCGTGCGCCGCGGCAAGGTCCGCCGCGCCAAGCTCTATTATCTGCGCGATCGCCGCGGCAAGTCGGCCCGCATCGTCGAGAACACCAATGTCCGTTCGCGCAAGCTGAACGACGAGGCCCGCCAGGTCGCCGCCGAAGAGCGCGATCGCGTCAAGGCCGAGAAGGAAGCGGCCAAGACCGCCGCCGAGTAAGGCCCGGCCTCAGCCACAGAGAGGTTTCGGAAAGGCGGCTTCGGCCGCCTTTCTTGCGTCTGGGGTTTCGCACCGGCGACAATCGGCACGGGATTCGCCACCTGAAGCAGATCTTGCCAGTCGGTTTCGAACTACACGAATTGCGATGCCGTATCGTCCGCGATCGGCTCCAAGCCAAACCCTTCAGAGAAAATCTGGCCACCTCCGGCGTGGCGGTGCGAAGACGTCCGATTCGTGGAGTGCACACGCGCCCGGGAAACGACCGATCGAATAAGGGCTGGTCCCACGGCGCGGCGGCGTGCAAATCGGTGGTTGTCGAGGTGCCGGATTCGGCCGCTGCCCACCCGATCCAGATAGGAATTATGGTTGATACGGCGGAATCCGAGCGCTGGCCGTTCCCGGAAGCTGCGGGAAATCCTCTCCGGCCTTGGATCGAGCCATTCGAGCCAACAGACCAAGTCGGCGGTCGGACGATCGATCGATCCGCATTTCCCGCCGACGGTTTCACCCTGAACTGCGGATATATAGGTCAGAAGAGCCGTGGCTGATCGGCAAGCCTGCAACATACAGGCTGGCGAACATACAGGCGTTCCCCTCCCGCAATCTGTGAAGCAGAATTGACAACTCTGTCGCAAAGCCGTTTTTTCGCGGGACGGGTTGCGTTCATCTTGAGACAGAGATCGTGGCGTTTTCGGCCCGGACGTTGCAACAGGACGACCCACAGGTGTGAAATCACCTCACGTCCCGCTGGGGGATCTCCTATGTCCGAGAATGATCGCGATATGCGTCTTGGTTCAGAGACGATGCCCTTCTGCCAAACCCTACGCGGTTTCAAGGGTATCGGCACGTATGAATGGGTTGTCGCGGAAGATCGCGTCGTCTGGTCCCCGGAACTCATGGCCATCTACGGTGTCGAACGGGCGCCCGACGCGGAGCGCGGCTTCACCGAAATGGTGCACCCGGAGGATCGCATGCGCGTGGAGGCCGAGACGTCGGCCTTCATGGGAGACGGCGAGACCTATGAGCACGAGTTTCGGATTGTCCGGCCCAACGGCGAGGTCAGGACGGTTCACGACCGCGGCGTGATCGAACGGTCCAAAGACGGGTCCGTGCGGCGCATGCTGGGGCTCAACCTCGACATCACCGAGCTGCGTCAAGCAGAGTTCGAGACCAAAGCGAAGTTGCGGGAGAGCGAAGCGCGCCTGCAACTTGCCTATGAGGTGGCAGACATCGGCGCTTGGGACCTCGACCTGAGAAAGAGACGATCGGTGTGGTCGGCGGGGCTCTACAACCTGCTCGGACTCGAACCGGCGCAACCGGCCTCAGACGAACTGTTCTTCGAGCACGTCCATCCCGATGATGCGGGCTGGCTGCGCGAGCGCTTCCGCGAAGCGATCGCCGCGCGAACGACGTTCGACGAGGTCTTTCGCGTCGTGCGACGCGACGGCGAAGCCAGGATCGTTACGGGAAAAGGACGCGTCGTCGAGGAGATCGACGGCGAGCCGACCCGGATGATCGGAGTGAATTACGACATAACGGAGCGCATGGAGGCGCAAGAGCAAAGCCACTTGCTCATGCAAGAGGTCAACCATCGGTTCAAGAACATGCTGTCCCTGATCCAGGTCGTCGCGCGCCAGACCATGCAGAGCCAGCCGGCGGCTTTCCTGGAGCGGTTCAACGCGAGGATCCAGGCGCTTTCGGCCGCGCAGGACATGCTCGTTCACAACAAGTGGGTCGGGGTCGACGTCGAGGCTCTCGTGCGTTCGCAGTTGGCGCACATGAAGGACGCCATTGGCCGCCGCATCTGGATCACGGGACCGCGGATTCAAATCAAGGCCGATGCCGCCCAAGCACTGGGGATGGCCATTCATGAACTTTTGACGAATGCGGGCAAGTACGGGTCGCTTTCCAGCGACGAAGGTCAGGTCAGCATCGATTGGCGACTTCAAACCGATCCAACGGGTCAACGGCAATTCGTTATTTCCTGGATCGAGAAAGACGGCCCTCCCGTAGTGAAGCCTGCTCATAACGGCTTTGGATCAGTCGTCATCGAGAAAATGACGAGGAACGCCCTCGACGCTTCGGTGGAAGTGAAATACGAGCCGAAAGGGCTGAACTGGCGTCTCCAATGCTCCGACGGCTGCTTGTTGCACCTTCCAAATCGATAGCGCCGTCAGCGCTATTCCTGACGCAGGGTCACCGTACCCCGATCCGGATTCGCGCCTCAGCTCCCCGGCATCCGGCGCGGCAGGCTCCGCGATCTGGCACAGGCGGGAGGCTGCCCGCGCATCCGATCGCAAGAGGTGGCTTCAGTTCCGCCGGCCGCCATGGCATCTTCCGGCGCCCCCCACAGGAACGCCCGCAATGCAGGACTATTTCGACGCCAATCGCGCCAATTGGGACGAACGGGCGGAGCTTCATTCGACCGACACGACCGGCTCCTACCGGATCGGCAAGGTGCTGGCCGGCGGCTCCAGCCTGCATGCGATCGAGGCGGAGGAGGTCGGCGACGTCGCCGGGCTCGATGTCGTCCACCTGCAGTGCCATATCGGGCTCGACACGCTCTCGCTGAAGCATCTCGGCGCCCGGAGCGTCACCGGGCTCGACTTCTCGCCCAAGGCGATCGCGGCGGCGCGCGATTTCGCGGCGCGGGCCGGAACCGAGGCGCGCTTCGTCGAAGCCTCGCTCACCGCCGCGCCGGAAGCCCTCGGCGAAACCTACGACCTCGCCTTCGTCACCTGGGGCGCGATCAACTGGCTGCCGGACATCGGCGCCTGGGCGAAGGTCGTGGCGAAGGTGCTGAGGCCCGGCGGCCGGCTCTACCTTCTCGAAGGCCACCCGGTGATGAACCAGATGGAATGGGAGGACGGCCGCTTCGTCGCCACCTTCGACCGCGCGACGCCCGAAGACCGCCCGCTCGTCTTCGACGAGGCGGAGACCTATACCGGCGACGCGCGGAAACTGACCAACACGCGCAATTACGAATGGCTGCATCCCGTGGCGGATGTCGTCTCCGCTGTGATCGATGCTGGCCTCAGGCTCGACTTTCTCCACGAGCACGACCGCCTTGCCTGGCGCGCCTTCCCAAATATGATCGAGACCGGCGAGGACCTGTTCGAACTGCCGGAGGGCGCGGTAAGGATCCCCCTCGCCTTCTCGCTCGGCGCAACGAAACGCGCCTGACGCAGCCGCTCCGGCTCAGTGTGCCGCGGCCGCGTCGCGACGGACCCGCACCGCTGCGCCCTCGGCGCCGGCCGCCGCCGTCCAGCCCCAGCGGACCGAGGCCCAGACCCGTTCGTGCAGGAGGTAGCTGACGAAGCCGAGCACTGAGGAGATCGCCGCGAGCGCGCCGCCGGAGGAAAGCGAGCCGGTGAAGACGAATCCAAGGATCGCCATGACCAGGAAGCCGAGACACTGCCAGGAGACGGCTTTGGCGAGGCTGCGAAGGCGGGTTTCCATGGCAATTCCTTCCGTTTGCATGTCGCGCACCCGGCGGACCGGGTGACAGACCGGCTGCAGGCGCCGGACGCGGAGCGGCCGCTCCTCCCGTCGGTCCACCGCTTCAGGCTCAGGCGGGTGCCGCAGTCCCGGTAGCCGTGCCTATTCCAGCGGAACGCCAAGGGCGATCCCGAAAATATTCTCGGTCTGCGTCACGCTTGTCGAATTTCCTCCTCCATCGTGATAATTGTCACCGGTATGGACAAGCGCGACCGCTCCAAGCTCTTCCGCGACCGGCTGGCCGCCGCCATGCAGGCGGCGGGCATCTCGAAGAGCGCGCTCGCGCGGGCAACCGGCGCCGACCGCTCGACCGTGTCGCTGACGCTCTCTTCCGATGACGGGCGACTGCCGAACGCGCAGTTCGCGGCCGAATGCGCCAGCGCCCTCGGCGTCTCGGCCGACTGGCTGCTCGGCCTCACGGACCGGCGCGAGCGCAGCGCGGACATGCTGCAGGCCGCGATGCGGATCGAGGAGGCGGCGCGGGCGCCTTCGGACGAGCTGATCTTCCGCTGGCATCAGGAGGCGCGCGGCTACAAGATTCGCCACGTGCCGGCAACGCTGCCGGACATGCTGAAGTCGGAATCGGTGCTGCGCTTCGAATATGGCGACTTCGTCGGCCGCACCTCGGACCAGGCGATAGCCGACATGCGCGACCGGCTCGGCTATCTTCAGGCGCCCGACACCGACTACGAGATCGCCATGCCGATCGACGCGCTGGAGAGCTTCGCCGCCGGCGAGGGTTATTGGCGCGGCCTGCCGGCGGCGGAGCGCCAGGCGCAGCTCGATCGCCTGCAGAAGCTCACCGAGGAGCTCTACCCCTCGCTCCGGCTCTATCTCTTCGACCGCAAGAAGCTGTTCTCCTCGCCGCTGACGGTGTTCGGCCCGCTGCAGGCGACGGTCTATGTCGGGCGCTTCCACCTGATCTTCCGCGAGCGGCGCCAGGTGATGGAACTCACCCGCCATTTCGACGGGCTCGTGCGCGAGGCCGATTTCGAGGCCAAGCACACGCCACGCTTCATCGAGGGGCTGCGGGTCCAGTCCTGAGACGGTGACGGCGGACCGACAACATCGGCCCGAAATCGGCATCGATTTTCGCAAAGCGCGATGCGTCGATTCGACGAGTGAAAGCGTCCTTTGCACGTCCGATGGACGCGCGGCGCTCTAAAGCCAGAACGGCTTGCGCGCCTCTTCGATCGCGGCGTCCCGCGTCAGGCCGAGGTCGCGCAGCTGCCAGTCGCTGAGCATGGCAAGGTCGAGGCGTTGCCGGCGCCGGCCGCTCCAGCGACACACGAGCGTTGCGAGGTGCGCCGCGGCGGCTGCCATCCAGCTCCGAGGCCGCATCGCTGGTTGCGTCAACACCTTGCCCTGTTGGATGCTTTTGGACCGAGCTGCGCTCGCCATCGCCGTCTCCCATATCCTGCCACTTGGCGGTTCGGGGCGATGATGGCGCCCGGGAGGCGGGCGATGCTTCGGCGCGGGCCGAAGCGTTCGTGCTGGGCGGGCGGGCCGGCCTCCTGTAGCCTCACCGCCATGAAGAGCTTCGCGTCCGGCCTCACCCTCGCCACCACGGCCAGCCTGATCGGCGACGTCGCGCGCGCCAACATTCTCTGCGCGCTGTCGGGCGGCCAGGCGCTGACCGCCGGGGAACTTGCGGAAAGTGCCGGGGTCAGCGCGCAGACGGCGAGCGGCCATTTGTCGAAGCTCGTCGATGCCGGAATGATCAGCGTGGTGAAGCAGGGCCGGCACCGCTATTTCCGGCTGGCGAGCCCGCGCGTCGCCGAACTCCTGGAGACGCTGATGGGCGCGGCCGATCTCGGCCCGGCGCGCCATCGCCCCATCGGCCCGAAGGACGAGGCGCTGCGACAGGCGCGCAGCTGCTACGACCACATGGCCGGGCGGTTCGCGGTGACCCTGGCGAACCTCTTCGAGGCCCGCGGTATGGTCATGCTGTCGGACGAGGGCGGATACATCACCGAGGCCGGCTCGGCATTCTTCGAACGCCTCGGGCTGGGTCTCGGCAATGGCAATGCCGGCCGAGGCAGGGAGAGCCGCCGGCCGCTCTGTCGGTGCTGCCTCGACTGGAGCGAGCGGCGCTTCCACATCGGCGGTCGGCTTGGCGCCGCCCTCCTCTCCCATGCCGAGCGGGAGAAATGGGTGGTGCGCGTTTCCGGCAGCCGAGCGCTGCGGGTCACCCGAGCCGGCGAAGCAGCGATCTCAGGCGGGCTGTTTCGCTGTGAGCAAGTTCCGCTGCCGGCCTCCACACAGAAGCCGATCAAAGCGTCAGCTTAAAGCCCGTATGGCTTTGCTCGAAGCCGAGCTGGCGATAGAAGCGATGGGCGTCGAGACGGCTGTTGCTGGAGGTGAGCTGGACGTTCCGGCAGCCGCGCTCGCGGCAGGTCTCGATCGCCCATTGGATGACGCGGCGGCCGAGCCCCTGCCCCCGCCGGTCCGACGCGATCCGGACCGCCTCGATCTGGCCGCGCCAGCCCCCGCGATAACTGAGGCCGGGAAGGAAGCTGAGCTGCAGAGTGCCGACGATCGCGCCATCGATCGCGGCGACGGCGAGGATCTGGTTCGGATCGGCCTCGATCGCCGCGAAGGCGTCGAGATAGCCGGGATGAAGCGGCTCGCCCACCGCTTCGCGGGCACGGCCGAGATCGTCGTCCGCAAGCATGGCGACGATCGCGGGAAGATCGGCCTTCGTCGCCGCACGAACGCGAAGCGTATTCATCACCCCTGAAGATTCCCCCAGTCTCACCGGTGGCGAGAGGTAGCCGAAGGGGGGCGGTCCGGCAAGCGCGGCAGCGGGCGGGGCTTCGACCCTGTCGCCGCCCCGGCCGCCTCGCCTGGTGGTGGTCCGGATCAGTTCTGGACGGCCTGCACCGAGCCGCCGTCGATCCGCATGTTGGAGCCGTTGATGAAGGAGCCGCGCTCCGAGACGATCAGCGCGATCGCGCTCGCGACCTCATCGGCGCGGCCGCGCCGCTTCAGCGCGATCCCCGGCCGCTCCTCGTCGAGGAAGGTCTTCACCGCCTCGTCGATGGAGACGCCCATCTTCTCGGCCCTCTGCTCCATCATCCCGTCGGTCATGTCGGTCTCGATGAAGGCGGGAGAGACGGTGTTGCAGAGGATGCCGTGCTTGGCCTCCTCGTAGGAGATGTTCTTCACGAAGGCGGCAAGGGCCGCCTTGGCGGTATTGTAGGTCGCCTCCTCCCAATAGGGCTGGACGGCGTTCTCCGAGGTGATGCAGACGAACCGGCCCCGCTTCTTCTCCCGCATCGTCGGGAAGGTCGCGCGTGCCATGCGCACCGCCGACATGAAGTCGATCTGCCAGGCCTCGAGATAGTCCGCATCCGTCATTTCCAGCGGGTCACCCTTGGCACCGGTGATTCCCGAAGTATGGATGACGATGTCGATCGTGCCGAACCTGTCGATCGCCGCCTTGGCGAGCGCATCCACCGCCGCCTGGTCGGTAACGTCGGCCTTGACGCAGATCGCTTCGCCGGGAAGGCTGGCGGCGTCCCTCTCGAGCTTGTCGATGGCAAGGTCGGAGAGAACCAGCTTGCAGCCCTCCTCGGCGAGGATTTTGGCCGTCGCAAAGCCCATGCCGCCGGTAGCGCCGGTGATGATGGCGACGCGATCCTTGATCTTCAGGTCCATTCGCAGTGTTCCCTTCGCGGAAGTGGTTTCGCGTGACAACGGAGCCTTGCGGGTTAGGTTTCGCGGCATTGCGAAATGACGGGTGCGGCGAAGCCGCGCGCAATGCGGGGAGAGCGACGGTGCCGAGCTATGACTTCAAGAGCCCGAGGCTGTTCGTGGAGGCGGCGCTGGCGGAGGGGAGCGCGGTTTCGGCCGACCCTGCCCAGGCGAACTATCTCCTCAACGTCATGCGCCTTACCGACGGCGCAAGCGTCCTCGCCTTCAACGGCCGCGACGGCGAGTGGCGCTGCGAGATCTCGAAGACGGCCAAGAAGAAGGCCGATCTCGTCCCGGTCGAGTTCATGCGGGCGCAGCCGCCCGCCCCCGAGCTTCACTATCTCTTCGCGCCGCTGAAGCATGCGCGCCTCGACTACATGGTCCAGAAGGCCGTCGAGATGGGCGCCGGCGTCCTGCAGCCGGTGATGACGCAGCATGTGCAGGCCTCGCGCCTCAACGTGGAGCGCATGCGGGCGAACGCGATCGAGGCGACCGAACAGTGCGGCGTCCTGTCGGTGCCTGACTGCCGGGAGCCGGAAAAATTCGGCACGCTTCTCGCCGGCTGGGACGCGGCGCGCCGCATCGTCTTCTGCGACGAGCGCGAGGAGGCCGAGAGCCCGATCGAGACGCTGCGGGCGATGCCGCCTGGCCCCCTCGCCTTGCTGATCGGTCCGGAGGGCGGCTTTTCCGAGGAGGAACGGGCGGCGCTGAGAGAAGCGGACTTCGTGACGGCGATCTCGCTCGGCCCGCGCATCCTCAGGGCCGACACGGCCGCGGTCGCGGCACTCGCCGTCCTCCAGGCAGCCGTCGGCGACTGGCGGAACGGCTGAGCCGGCGGCAGCGGCCGCTCCTTTGGCCACACCGTCAACCGGGTCTCTCTTGCACTCCGGCGCGATTGCGGGCACCACGCGATTCGACCGGCGCGATTCCGACGAGATCGGGATCGCCAGCGATGCAACACGAAGGCTGACCATGGCGCGGGACACGACCGATCTCAGACCGGTCACCTCGGTTGAGGATCTGATCGCTCACCTGAAGACCGGCGAGAAGCCGCAGGAGCGGTTTCGCATCGGCACCGAACACGAGAAGTTCGGCTATTATCTCCAGGATCTGTCGCCGGTTCCCTATGAGGGCGAGACCGGCATCGCCAAGATCCTTGAGCGGATGCAGGCGCTGTCCGGCTGGGAGCCGATCGTCGACGACGGCCGCATCATCGGCCTCTACGGCGCCGGTGGCGAAGGCGCGATCTCGCTGGAGCCGGGGGGCCAGTTCGAACTGTCCGGCGCACCGCTGAAGACGATCCACGAGACCTGCCGCGAATCGAACCAGCATCTCGCGCAGGTGCGCGCCGTCGCCAAGGACCTCGGCGTCGGCTTCCTCGGCATCGGCGCCTCGCCGACCTGGACGCTGGCCGAGACGCCGATCATGCCGAAGTCGCGCTACGACATCATGCGCCGCTACATGCCGAAGGTCGGCACGCGGGGCCTCGACATGATGCTCAGGACCGCGACCATCCAGGTCAATCTCGACTTCTCCGACGAAGCCGACATGCGCCGCAAGATGCAGGTCGGCATGAAGCTGCAGCCGGTGGCCTCCGCGCTCTTTGCGAACTCGCCCTTCACCGAGGGACGGCCGAACGGGCTCGCCTCCTGGCGCTGTGACGTGTGGAGCGACGTCGACAACCAGCGTTCCGGGCTGCTGCCCTTCGTCTTCGAGGACAGCTTCACCTATCGCGACTATGCCGAGTGGGCGCTCGACGTGCCGATGTATTTCGTCACCCGCGACGGGCGCTATACGGACGCAACCGACGTCACCTTCCGCCAGTTCATGGACGGCGCGCTCAAGGGACGCATCCCCGATCCCGAGCCGCAGCTCGGCGACTGGACCAATCACCTGTCGACGCTGTTTCCCGACGTCCGGCTGAAGACCTTCCTGGAAATGCGCGGCGCCGACGGCGGCCCCTGGCGGCGCATCTGCGCGCTGCCGGCCTATTGGGTCGGCCTCCTCTACGACGCCGAAACGCTCGCGGCGGCCGAGAGCCTCACCAAGGACTGGACGTTCGAGGAGGTCTCCGCCATGCGCGCCGCCGTGCCGCGCGACGGCTTCCGGACGCCGTTCCGCGACGGCACGGTGCTCGAGCTTGCCCGCGAGACGGTGAAGCTCGCCCGCAAGGGCCTCATCGCAAGGGGCCGGCGCAATGAGGAGGGCAATGACGAGAGCTTCTTCCTGGCGCCGCTGGAAGAGGTCGTCGCGCGCGGCACGACCTCGGGAGAGGAACTCGTAAGGCTCTACGAGGAGCAGTGGGACCGGTCGATGAGCCGCGTCTTCAAGCACCTGACCTACTGACGCCCTTGCGGGTTCGCCCGAGGGCAGGACCCGCATCGGGCCGCGGCCGAGACGCCGCCCGACGAACCGGGCGGCCATCTTGGCAAGCCGCTCGCCTGCACCAGCTTTGACAGGAGGGCCGTTGCATGACCCAATGGCTCCGGGAACACTAGAGCGCCGTGCGTCCGTGTGGATGCACAAAGGATGCTCTAAGTCTTTGGATCTACGCGTCGTGCTTTCCGAAAATCGATTCCGATTTTCGGGCCGATGCTGTCGTCGATCGAGCTGTGCATGACGGATTTCTTCGACTGGCTCACGGCGAGCGACTACGGCCTCGGCACTGACCGGCTTGCCGACACGTTCAAGCTCAGCCATCAGGAGATGCGCAAGACCGCGGACGCGCTCGCCCCGGCCTATGCGCTGGCGATGCAGCGGATGATGTTCGATCCGGCTGCGTGGTCGGAGGTCTCGCGCCGATTTCTGCCCTTTGCCGCGGACAGCGCGCCGACAGCCGGGCAGGACATCGCGCAGAGCCCGGCCGCGCGTGACCTGTCGAGCGCGCTATTCGGATCGCAGGAGATTATTTCGACGGTCGCGCGGCAGGTCTCGCTGATCAGCGGGGTCACGCCCGACACGGTCGAGAAGCTGATGCGCAATCTCTCGGTCATGGCGATCGAGACCATGGTCAAGATGATGCTGGCCAACATGGCGCGCCAGCAGCCCAAGGGATTCGCCGAGGGCAACATGCCGGTCGCCATGGCGGAGATGATGCGGCGCAGCGCCAATGCCATGGAAGCGCTCGGCCGCCCCTCCGACGCACCGGCGCCGCGGCCGCAGGCGGGCATGCCGCAGATGCCCGGGACCGAATATCTGCAGAAGCTGTTTTCCGACGCCCTGAATGGCAATTTGCCCTGGCTGCCGCCGAGTTCGGTGTCCCCGCAGGCTCCCGCCAATCCCAAGCCTTCGACAAGCACGAGACAATCGCCCGCCATGCCGGGCTTTCCGCCGTTCGACGAGATGGCTCACGCCTTTCTGCGCGGCTGGCACGGATCCGGCGAAGCGGAGCGGGGCGAAGCGAAGCCAGCGGCAGGACCGGACGCCGCCGGGACCGGCCCGAGTGCCGCTTCATCCGCCGACCAGGCGCCGGAGACATCGGCCAAGGACACCGCGCCATCCGCCGATCCCGCCAGCCTTGCCCAGGCCGGCTTCGACCTTCAGCAGGAATATGCGCGCCAGATGATGGCGATCTTCGGCCGCCAGCCGACCGGCGACAAGGAGACGGACGCGACCTGACGCGAGCAACGGAGCGGCGGCGATGTTCGGAAGGGTCGATCTGCGGCCGAGTCGTGACGACAGCAAGCGGCTGCGCCTTCCCGCCCTGAACGTCATGGCAGCGGACTGACCCACAAAACGAAACGCGCCGGCCGGAAATGTCCGGTCGGCGCGTCGAAGTCATAGGCGATACTGCAGGAAGGTCGCCCGATCCGGCCTCAGTCGAGGAATCCGCAGCGGCGGCGTGCGGCGGACACGGCGAGCCGATAGGTGGGATCCTCGTGCCAGACCGTCTGCAGCGCGTTATGGATGTCGTCGCGCCGGATGCCGACGTCCTTCAAGAGATAGTCCGGCATCTCGGCGAGAAGCTTGGCCTGGCGACGGTTCACGATGGTCTTGACGATCGCGCGGGCGGCCTCGACGAAAACGCGGACATTCGTCAGCGGCGCCTTGGTGAGAGTGGGGGTACGGGTTCTCGCAGTGATCGTCATGGCTTGATCTCCTTTCGCAGCCATCTGACGTCAGGAAAAGCGGGAGCGCTCTCCGCCCGGCCGCAATGGCCGGCGGGTCTCTGCGCTCCCGAGTTGTTCCTGACGAGGATGAAGATAGATCCGCCGTATTGATAACTCCAACAAATGTTCGTAATGTCTCACATCAGTCTTGGTGATGGGTAAGCCGATGTCCGTTCCCCTCGATCTCGATCAGCTCAGAACCTTCGTCGCCATCGTCGACGCCGGCAGCTTCACCAAGGCTGCGGATGACGTGTTCAAGACGCAGTCGGCCGTATCCATGCAGATGCGGCGGCTGGAGGATCGGCTCGGGGTCCAGCTGTTCGAGCGGAACGGCCGCACCATCCGCATCACCGACGAGGGCGCGCGGCTGCTTGCCTATGCCCGCCGCATGCTGACCCTCAGCCAGGAGACATTGTCCGCCTTCGATCAGGAGGCAATGCAGGGGCATGTGCGGATCGGTCTGCCCGACGATTATGCCGAGCGCTTCCTGCCCGAGATCCTGGCGCGGTTTTCGCGCTCGAACCCGCTGGTCGAACTGCAGATCGCCTGCGAGCCCTCGCTCAACCTGATGGATCACGTCGAGAAGGGCCGGCTCGACGTCGCGCTCGTCTCCGATTGCGGCCATGCGACGGCGCCGCTCGAGATCGTGCGGCGCGAACCCCTGCATTTCGTCACCTCGGCCGCCCACGACATCCACCATGCGGAGATCCTGCCGCTGGCGCTAGGCCGCCAGGACTGCATGTGGCGGGCGCAGGGCATGCAGACGCTCGACCGCATTGGCCGCAAGTACAAGGTGCTGTTCACCTCCTGGTCGGCGCAGATCGTCGCCTCGGCAGTGCTTTCAGGCCTGGCGATCAGCGTTCTGCCGGAATGCGCGCTGCGGCCGGGCATGCGGATCCTCGGCGAGTATGACAAGTTCCCGACCCTGATCGACACGGAGATCGGCATCCTGCGCGCCCGCGCGGCCGAGGGTCCGGTGATCACCGCGCTGGTCGAACACATCCGCGACAGCCTCGCCAACCTCGCCCCGCCGCAGGCGCAGCCGAAGCCGTCCCAGATCCCGGAGACCCGCGTCGTGAGATCGGCCCGCATTCGGTCCAACTCGGCCCTGGCGAGCTGAACCCGGAGCGGGACCGCCTTTCTCCTACCCGGACATCGAGATATCCGCCGCCGGCAGACGACGGCCGGGTGCCGCCATTCCCCTGTCATCCGGACTGGCGCGAGCCGGCCACCATGCGCCGGCCCACCCCCTCACTGTTTCAGGTTTTTCGCTTGGCCAGTGAGGCCGCCGAGCTTGGCCGACTGCAAGTCGGCGCCGTCGAAATCGGCACCCTCGACATTCGCCCCGGCAAATTTCGCTCCTGCCAGCTCGGCCTTCCGCAGGTCGGCGCCGACGAGGGACGCACCGGAAAAATCGGCGAACTCCGCCGAGGCCCGCGACAGCTTGGCATTGGTGAGATCGGCGTTCGACAGATCGGCGGAATCGAGGACGCCGCGCATCAGCCCCATCGACTGATTGCGCATGTCGGCGGAGAAGTCGGCGTCCGAGAGATTGGCGCCGCTCATGTTCGCCCGCGAGAAATCGCTGGCAACACGGGCCTGCGACAGATCCGCATCCGAGAAATCCGCACCCATCATCTGGGCTTGGAACAGGCTCGCCCCGGAAAGATCGGCGCCGGAGAAATTCGCCTTCAGCCCCCAGGCCTGATCGAGCTTGGCCCCTTTGAGCCCGGCGTTCGAAAAGTTCGTGCCGTTGAGCGTCGCCGCGGTGAACAGCGCTGCGCCGAAGTCGAGACCCGACAGGTCGAGACCGTTGAGAGCCTTGCGGCTGAAGTCGGCGGGCGTATCCGGGCCGGCCCTCGCCAGGGCGTCTTCGACGTCCTGGCGCGACATCTCCGCCTTGGTCATGCGCGGCGAGGTCATGTCGAGGCCGTTCAGCAATCCCTGCGCCGCGGCGGGAACGCCGAGGCAGGTCGAGGCGGCCAAAAGGCCGAGGGCTGCGATCCTCAGACGCATCATGATCGATCCTCCCAGATCGTCTGTCGTTCTTCGCCCACCACTCGCCCTCTGCCATGGGCGGTCCATCGGGTCAAAACGCGTCGAAGTGATCGCGCGGGTGCGGGAGCGGGCGGGCGGGCGGCCTTGCCCCGGGGCCGGCCAGTCGCCACACTCCGGGCATGAGTCTTTCTGCCGAATCGGCGCCTGCGTCGAACGTTGCCGAATATACCGTCTCGGAAATCTCGGGTGCGTTGAAGCGGACGGTCGAGGAGACCTTCGGCCATGTCCGGGTGCGCGGCGAGATTTCCGGCTATCGCGGCCCCCATTCCTCCGGCCACGCCTATTTCTGCCTGAAGGACGACAGGGCCCGGATGGACGCCGTCGTGTGGCGCACGACGTTCTCCAAGCTGTCCTTCAAGCCCCAGGAGGGGCTGGAGGTCATCGCCACCGGCCGTCTGACAACCTTCCCGGGCGCCTCGAAATACCAGATCGTTATCGACGAAATCCAGCCGGCGGGCGCTGGCGCGCTGATGGCGCTTCTCGACGAGCGGCGCCGCAAGCTCGAGGCGGAAGGCCTGTTCGTCGCCGAGCGCAAGAAGCCCCTGCCCTATCTTCCAAACGTCATCGGCATCGTCACCTCGCCGACCGGCGCCGTCATAAGGGACATCTGCCACCGGATCGCCGACCGCTTTCCGGTGCGGCTCCTCGTCTGGCCGGTGCGCGTGCAGGGCGAAACCTCCGGGGAGGAGGTGGCGCGGGCGATCGAGGGCTTCAACGCGATCGAGCCGGGCGGCAAGCTGCCGCGGCCGGACCTTCTCATCGTCGCGCGTGGCGGCGGCAGTCTGGAAGACCTCTGGGGCTTCAACGACGAGGCTGTCGTTCGCGCCGCGGCTGCGTCGCAGATTCCGCTGGTCTCGGCCGTCGGCCACGAGACGGACTGGACACTGATCGACCACGCGGCCGACCGGCGCGCGCCGACGCCCACCGGCGCTGCGGAGATGGCCGTCCCGGTGAAGGCCGATCTTGTCGCCGCGCTCGCCAGTCTCCACGCGCGTCACGGCGCGGCCATGACCCGACGGCTCGATTCCGAGCGCCGGCATGTCTCGGCGACGGCCCGCGCGCTGCCGGTGCCCGACATGCTGCTCGCGCTGCCGCGCCGCCGCCTCGACGAGGCGACGACCAGCCTCGGCCAGTGCCTGCGCGTCGCGATCTCCGACAAGCGGCGCTCCTATGCCGAGATCGCCGCGCGGCTGACGCCGGGCAGCCTTGAGGCGCTCGCCCGCGACAAGCGGGCCGGACTGCGGCATCTGGCGACCCATGTCGACCACGCCGTCCGCGCCGCGCTGGGCGACCGGCGCCGCCGCTTCGACCGGGTCGCGGCCGAAATGCGCCCGCATCAGATCAAGGCGCGCAGCCAGGCCGCCCGCGTCGATCTGGACCGCCTGGGCGAACGATTGTCGCAGGCCGAGGGGCGGCTCACCGAGATGCGGCGCCAGCGGCTCGGAAATGCCTGGCGCATGGCCGCAAGCCTCGACCCGCGCCAGGTGCTGCAGCGCGGCTACGCCATCGTGCGGGACATGGAGAACACACCGATCGTGCGCGCGTCCGGTCTTCAGCCCGGCATGACTTTCCAGGTCGAGTTCGCCGGCCGCGAAGTCCGGGAGGCCGTCGCCACAGGCGCAGACGGCGGGCCGCCAGCCCAGCAGAACCTCGAAGCCGCCTCCCCCGCGCCGGCAAGGCCGAAGCGCCGTCCGTCCCGCAAGGCTTCGGCGGGCGAGGACCAGGGCACGCTCTTCTGAAGCCCGTCGTCGGCCACGGCACCAGCTTCCGGCGGAGGCATGGGACCTCCGGACAGACAAGACTCCTTCGCAAAGGAAAGCGCCTGCTCTCGGCGCGGGCCGAGTTCACGAAACGCAGGCGCCGCTACCCGCCTCGAATTCTGGATAGCAGCGGCCGGCAAAGGTATGCGACGCCGCCGGCAGAATCTTGCTATCATCGGGCTGGGCGCCGGAGGACCCATCGTGGGGAGGCAATCGATGAACGCAGAAATTGCATTAACGCCGACAGGCGGGGCACCCACCGCTCGGCCTTTGCTCGTCGCGGCGGCTGGTCTTTTCATGACAGCCGTGCCGGTGGCAGCCGAACCGCCGGCGACGGTGGCCGTGATAGCCTTCGATTACGTGGATACGTCTGGAGAAGCGCGCGACCAGACAAAAGAGCATGCCGATCGCTTGGCGGCTTTCCGCACCCGGCTGCGCGATCGACTTGTCGAGGGTCCCGATTTTCGCCCGGTCGAACTCTCCTGTCTCGACCGGTCTGGCTGCAGTGCCGAGACGACGCCGCCGGCCGAACTTCTCAAGGAGGCGCGCAGCGCAGGGGCCGACTTCCTCGTGTTCGGCGGCATCCACAAGATGAGCACCTTGGTCGGCTGGGGCCGGGTCGACGTTCTCGACGTCGCGGCGGACAAGCTCGTCTCCGATCGGATCATCTCGTTTCGCGGCGATACCGACGAGGCCTTCGACCGAGCCGCGGAATTCGCCGCAAAAGACATTCTGACGACGCTCGGGGGAAGCCGGGCGGCCGACGCTTCCGAACGGCGCAAGCCCTGACAGGCCTGCGATCCCGTGCCGGCCGCACAGGCCCCCGAAGAATGGCCTCGCAGTCTCCGACGATCGAGAAGGGCACCGTCTCCGGCGCCCTTCTGAGCATGCCTTGCGCTACTGTGCCGGGGCGGTGGTGCCACCCGTCGACGGCGTCGTATCGGTGACTGTCGGCGCCGCGCCGATGTCATCGGTCGCCGTCGGATCGGATGCGTTGACGCCACCGTAATAGCTGCCGCCAAACCACCAGACCAGCAGGAGCACGATGATCGCGGCGAGCGCGATCCAGACCCAGCTGCCGATCGTGCCGCGTCTTGCGGCCGGCGTGCCTGCCGGCGTTCGTGCGCCTGTCGTGGTCCGTGTGGTGTCGGTAGCCGGCGTGGTCTCGTTTCGGTTCGGCCCCCCCGTGGGCCGCGGTTCGCGCGGATCTGCCATGTCGGTTCTCCTGCTATTTCAGTTCGTTGCAATGCTTGGCGCAAAACGAGCCGCATCGTCCGCGCGTTCCGTCCGTTCGGGCAGGGCAAGCTTCGCCGGCTAAAGGGTGACGCCGATTTCAGGAGGTGTCCGGCGGCCGAGACGGGCGCTCAGCCCCGCGTAGGCCCCGCTTCCCGCTCGCGCAGTTCCCGCTGCAGGGTGCGCTCGCGCGGCTTTCCGTTGACACGGTCCTGGAAGATCGCATCGAGTTCCGCGCCGGTGAGGATGGTGAGCGCGCTGACATAGAACCAGATCAGCGTCAGCACGACGGAACTCACCGGACCGTAGAGCTGGCCATAGGAACCGGCGGTCGAGACATAGACCGTCAGCCCGTAGGAGACGGCGAGCCAGAGGAGCGTGCCGATCGCGGCGCCGCCGAGAAGCGGCAGCCAGCGCGGCGCCTCGCGCGAGGGACCGACACGAAAGAGGATTGCCAAGGCTGCAAAGAAGGAGACGGCGAGGATCGGCCAGCGCAGGTCGCCGACGAGGATCGGATATCCCGGCAGGATCACCGGTGCCGCGAGTATGGCAAGCGCGAAGACGAGCACCACCGTCCCGACGAATGCGACACCGAAGGAGATGATGCCGCGCTTAACCCGGCTGCGCTTCTCGCGCACATCGGCCATGATGTTGAGCGCGGTGATCAGTCCGCTCGCCGAGCGCCAGGCGGTCCAGGCGACGACCACAAGGTTGAGCGCGAGGCCGAGACCGAGGCCGAGGCGGCTCGGCGCCTGCGAGACGAAATTGCGGGCGAGCTCCAGCGTATCGCCCGGCAGGACGCCGTCGAGCGCATCGAGGGCGCTTCTGAGGACGTCGAGGCCACCGAGCACGGTCCAGACCACGGCGATCGAGGCGAGCACAGGCAGAAGAGCGACGACGCCGTGGAAGGCAAGGCCGGACGCCACCATCAGCATATGGTCGCTGAAGACTTCCCGCTTCAGCTCGACGAGGATGCCCCAGCCGGAGCGCAGCCATCGGGAAATCGTCTTTGATGCCACGCGCTCGCTTGCCTCCATTGGTTGCGGTTCGGTGAGGCGAGGCGATCGGGTCGGAACCCGCGCCAACGCCTCGCGCGACGGAAACTGTGGCAGCGTGCGTCGATGTCCCGAAACGAAGTGAAACCTTGGCGCGTCTCGACGCCGCCCGCTCAGATCAATCCGCGTGATCGGTCGCGTTCAGCGCCATCTCGGTTGAAACGGCCGCAGGTGCCTCGGCTCGCGAGGCGGATGTCAAGGCGATCGAGACTTCGGGCCCACCGCGCACCATCCGGCTTCACCTCTAGGTTGCCGCCTGATCCTCGCCCAGCTTCACGCTCCAGCGGAAATCGCGCGTCTCGCCGGCCGGCAGGACCAGGATGCCCGGCTTCTTCAGGAACTCGCCGTCCCAATCGATGGGGCTCGCCATGCCATACCAGGGCTCGATGCAGAGGAACGGCGCCCCGTGCGGCTTCGACCAGATGCCGAGGTCCTTGAACCCATCCCAGCTGACGGCGAGCGAACGGACGGTGCGGCTTTCGGCGCCCAGAGCGGCGAAAGTCACCTTGCGGCTGGCCACCCCCGGCATCACCAGCGCGTCGTCGGCGAAAAGGCGTTCCGACAGTTTCAGCCGGCGCCCGTCGAAGGGCAGAGGCATCTCCTCGCCGAGAAGCCCGTCGACCACCGGCATGGCGCCTCCGGTCTCCTGCGTCTCGAAGATGACGACATGGTCGTCCTTCGCGACGCCCTCCGCGAGCGGCCATCGAAACGCCGGATGGGCTCCGACGCCGCAGGCAAGCGGCCCCTCGCCGGGATTGGTCACTCTGGTCGTCACGGTGAGGCCATCATCGGCGACGGCATAGACGAGTTCGAGGCTGAACGGGAACGGAAACGACTGGCGCGTCTCGGCAGAATCGCCGAGGCGCAGGGTCACCCTATCCGCGCCGCGTTCCGTCCATTCAAATTGGCTGTCGCGGGCAAATCCGTGCTTTCCGAGCGTATAGGTCTTGCCGTCGTGGCGCAGCGTATCGTCGCGGAGCCGCCCGACGATCGGAAACAGAACCGGCGCATGGCGCGGCCATTCGGGGCCCGCCTGCCACAGCATCTCGTTTCCGGCCGCATCGCGCAGGCTGACGAGTTCCGCCCCCTTGGCGCTCACCTCGGCGCTGATGCCGGCCGTCACAATTCGATGGCTGTCCATGCCGTTCGTTCCTCTTCCGGCTACTCCCGATCCTGCAAGGCATGCCCCGCAGACGCGGCCGGATCAAGGAAATCCCGTCCCCAAGGGTACGTCATCGCGCAGGTGGTTCATGACGGATTGCTTCTCCGCCGCTTCGCGGGAACATCCGTAGCGGATTTCCAGGCGGCCTGCCCAAGCCTCAGGCCGCTTCCCAGCCCTCGAAAATCGGCTCCAACGCAGAATTCCAGCGCAGACGGCCGGCATCGAGGCGCAGGCCGTAATGCCCTGCGGGACGCGCCAGCGCATGTCTAGGGTTCGCCGAGGCCATGGCGATCGCATCCCGGGTGGAGGCGACATTCCAGGCGCAGACATTGCGGACCGCCTGGTCGAGGCAGAGTGCCGAGCCGGCGAGATTGGCCCGGCCGGGCTGGCGCACGGACCCCTCTGCCGTGCGCTCCACTTCCATTCCCGCGAAGCGATAGGTCCCGGCGGGCGCTGCCGCCGCGACGACGGCATCGGTAACGAGGATCGAATGGCCTGGCCCCTTCAGCGCGACGATCGCGGCGAGCGCCTGGGGCGACATGTGGTGGCCGTCGGCGATCAGGCAGGCATCGAGCCGCCTTTCGGCGAGTTGCGCCAGAAGTGTGTTCTCGAGCTTGGCAAGCTCGTGCGGAAGCCCGTTGCCGAGATGGGTGGAGAGGCTGGTGCCGCAGTCGGCCGCGCGGCGCACGGTCTCGAAATCGGCGGCCGAGTGGCCGATGGCAGTGACCTTGCCGCGCTTCGTCATTTCCTCGACGAAGGCGATCGCGCCCGGCCTTTCCGGGGCGAGCGTCACCAGGACGATCGGCCGGCCGAGACCGGCTTCGAGATCGGTCAGGAGCGCGATGTCGGGATCGCCCATGGCGGCGGCCGGATGGCATCCGCAATAGCCGGGCGAAGGGTTCAGGAACGGCCCCTCCAGATGGTAGCCGGCGACCATGCGCCGGCCGAGCCTGCTGCCTCCGACGGCGGCGTCGAGCGCGCGAAAGCGGTCCCGCAGTTCATCCGGTCGCGCGGTGATGATGGTCGGAAGACAGCCCGTCACCCCGTGCGACAGCATCGCCTCGAGCGCGATATCGAGATCGCCCGGGCGGATGGCGGGATCGTTGAAGTCGACCCCGGCATAGCCGTTCACCTGGAGGTCGAAGAGGCCGTCCGAGAACACTGCCGTCTCCTTACGCCTTGTGGGCCGCGAGCAGGCTGGCGGAGGCCCGGTCGAGATGCAGGCTCGCGGCCGGGTGGCGCTGCAGGATCGACGCGGGCGCCTTGGGCGAGACCTCGCCCTCCACCGCGCGGGCGACGGCGGCGGCCTTGCGCTCGTCCGGCACCGACAGGACGATCCGCCGCGACGTCATGATCTGCCGGATGCTCATCGACACGGCGCGGCGCGGCACGTCGTCGAGGGTCGGGAACCAGCCCTCGCCGAGCTGCTGGCGGCGGCACGCCTCGTCGAGCTCGACGAGAATGTAGGGATCCTCGACGTCGAAATCGGCCGGCGGGTCGTTGAACGCCAGATGGCAGTTCTCGCCGATCCCCGCGAAGCAGACGTCCACCGTCTCGGCGCCAAGGCGGCGGTTCAGCCGGTCGATCTCGGCATCGATGTCGCCGGCGTCCCCGTCGACCGCCACGAACTCCTTGAGGCCCGCGACCTTGTCGACGAACCGCTCCTGCAGATAGCGGCGGAAGCTTGCGGGATGGTCGAGGCCGAGACCGACATATTCGTCGAGATGGAAGACCGTCACCTTCGACCAGTCGATGTCCGCCCGGATGAGGTCCGCCAGCATGGTCAACTGGCTCGCCCCGGTCGCCAGCACCACCACGGCATGGCCCTTTTCGGCGATGGCGGCGGCCACGGCCGCGGCGCCTTCGCGCGCCGCGGCCGTGCCGAGCGCCTTATCGTCGGCATGCACAGTCAGCTGCATGGAACGCTTCCTCATATTTCAAACGGCTCTGTTTATAACCTGTAGGCAATTCGCTTGCCCCGGGTCAATGCCGCCAATCACCGGCGTGTTAATTTCAAACACATTTCGTTTTTAATCGCTTGACGGCGGCGGAACGCGCCGGAATACTCGCCTTCGTCCAACCGAAGGGAAGCCCCGACCATGAAGCTCCATACCGCGTTGCTCACCGCTGGCGTCTGCGTCTCGTTCCTCTCCCAGTCCGCCTATGCGCAGACCGTCCTGCGCCTCGCCGAGAACCAGCCGGAGACGAACCCTGTCACCGTGGCGATGCACCGCTTCGCCGACCTCGTGAAGGAGTACACGGACGGTGCCGTCGTGGTCGAAGTGTTCTCCGGCGCCCAGCTCGGCCAGGAGCCTGAGACGATCGAACAGGCCCAGGCAGGGGTCGTCGACCTCGCCCGGGTGAATTCGGTCGTCATGGCGAATGTCAGCCCGTCGATGGGCGTGTTCACGCTTCCCTACATTTTCCGCGACTGGGACCAGAAATATACGGTGCTCGACGGCGAGGTGGGCAAGACGGTGCTCGATGACCTCGGCGATGTCGGTCTCGTCGGCTTCGACTACATGGATGCCGGCACGCGGTCCTTCTACACCGTGAAGGGCAAGCCGGTGACCAAGCTCGAGGACCTGAAGGGGCTGAAGATCCGCGTCCAGCCGGCGCCGATCTCGATCCGCATGGTCGAGCTTCTGGGCGCAGTCCCGACGCCCATGAACTACGGCGAGGTCTATTCCAGCCTGCAAACGGGCGTGATCGACGGCGCCGAGAACGACTATGTCAGCTACCAGACGTCCGGCCACTACGAAGTCGCGCCGAACTATATCGAGGACGGGCATCTCAGCCCCCCGGCACTCCTGGTGATGAACAAGGCCCGCTTCGATGCCTTGCCTGAGGACCAGCAGGAGGCGATCCGCAAGGCCGGCCGGGAAGCCGCGCTCTACGAGCGCAAGATCATGCGCGAGGCGAACGAAGAGGCGCAGGCCGCCGTCGAGAAGGCCGGGGCGACCGTGACCAAAGTGGACAATGCGCCTTTCCAGGCCGCGGTGCAGCCGATCTATTCGGAATTTCCCGACCTTCAGCCGCTGATCGAGAAGATCAAGGCGGTCAAATAGGGCGCCGATGCCCTGTCACGCGGGGGAAGGAGCCGAGTTGAACTGGCAGCAGGGCATCAGGCGAGGAGCCGACGCGGCGAACATGGCCGCCAGTTGGCTCTGCCACTTCCTCCTCGTGATCATCACGACGGTGATCTGTCTGCAGGTCTTCCTGCGCTTCGTCCTCAACGATCCGACGAGTTGGTCCGAGGAGGTCGCACTCCTCTGCCTCATCTGGTTCGGCCTCATCGCGATCGCCATCGGAATCCGCCGGCACGAGCATGTCGCGATATCCTTCTTCCGCAACATCCTGCCGGCGCCGCTGGCGATCGCTCTCGACTATCTGGCGCAGGTGCTGATGGCGCTCTTCATGCTGGCCGTGCTGGTCTATGGACGCGATCTCGTCGCCCTGGCGGGACAGCAGATCCTGCCCGCCTCCCGCCTGCCGAAATACTGGCTCTACCTGCCGACGATGGCGGGCGGCCTTCTCGGCTTCCTGAACGCGCTGGTCAACATTGCCCTTCGGGACGTCGCCGATCCCAATTTCGCGGTCGAGGGCCCCCATGCCGATTGACTTCGTCGGCATCGCCCTTCTCCTGGGCGGCTTCCTGGCGCTGATGTTTCTCAGGGTCCCGATCGCCTTCGCGCTCGGCCTGTCGTCGCTGGCGACGGTCTTCTATCTCGGCCTGCCGCCGCTGATGATCGCGCAGCGCATGGTGAACGGGCTCAACAGCTTCACCTTCCTCGCCGTGCCCTTCTTCATCCTCGTCGGCAACATCATGACCGAGGGCGGCATCTCCGACCGGCTGGTCAAGCTCGCGGACGTCCTGGTCGGCCGGCTGCGCGGCGGCCTCGCCCAGGGCAATGTCGTCGCGAGCACCATGTTCGGCGGCATTTCCGGCTCATCCGTCGCCGACGTCGCCTCGATCGGCTCCTTCCTGATCCCGGCGATGACGCGGAACGGCTATCCGGCCGGCTACTCGGTCGCCGTGACCGTCACCTCTTCGGTCCAGGGCGTCCTGATCCCGCCCAGCCAGAACATGATCTTCTACGCGCTGGCGGCCGGCGGCCTGCCGATCAGCACGCTGTTCATCGCCGGCTATGTGCCCGGATTCCTGCTCGGCCTGTCGCTGATGGTGATCTGCTGGATCATGGCGGTCCGGCACGGCCATCCGACCGGCAAGCGCTACGAGCCGAGGGAGGCGGTCCGCGTCGCCGCCAATGCCGCGATCGGCCTGTTCACCATCGTCATCATCATCGGCGGCATCCTGACCGGCGTCTTCACGGCGACGGAGTCCGCGGCCGTCGCGGTCGTCTATGCGCTTCTCGCCACGGGGCTCTTCTACAGGACCCTCAACCGCGCCGCGATCGCCCGGATCTTCGCGACCACGCTGACGACGCTCGCCATCGTCACCGCCATCATCATGACGTCGTCGGCCTTCGGCTTCCTGCTCTCCTATCTGCGGGTTCCCACGCTCCTCGCCGACGGCATCTTCGCCATCTCGGACAACCGGATCTTCGTCCTTTTGGCGATCAATATCCTACTCCTGATCCTCGGCATGCTCATGGACATGGGCGTCCTGATCCTGATCCTTACCCCGATCCTCCTGCCGATCGCGACCAAGGTCGGCGTCGACCCGATCCAGTTCGGCATCATCCTGATCCTCAATCTCGGCATCGGGCTCTGCACCCCGCCTGTCGGCACCTCGCTCCTGGTCGGCTGCGGCATCGCACGCCTGCCGTTGGAAAAGGCGACGAAGAGCCTCCTGCCCTTCTACGCGGCGATGGTCGTCGTTCTCCTCCTGGTGACCTACATTCCGGCGCTCTCGCTGACCCTGCCGACATGGTTCAAATAGACGATGCTTTCCGGTTCCGAGACGCAGCGCACGCGTGACCTGCGGACCGTGCTCGACCTCGTGCGCACGGGCAAGGCCACGACCCGGGGCGAGATCATCGAGCATCTCAATCTGCGTTCCACCACGGTTTCGGAACTCGTCGGCGAGCTGGTCGAAGCCGATCTCCTTCGCGAAAGCGTGGTCAGGCAGCGCGGGCGCGGCCGGCCGGCCGCCTACCTGAGCTACAATACCCAGCGCTTCGGCGTGATCTTCATGCAGGTCGCAAGCCGCAGCATCGTCGCCAAGGCCGTCGACATGGCCGGCCGCGTCGTCGCCGAAGCCCATGCGGCGCCGCCCGCGGATACGGCCAATGACGAGATGGCGGCGGTGCTTCTTAGCCTTGCCGCCGAAGCCCTGGAACGCTTCCCGACCGGGGTCGAGGTGATCGCCGTCGTGTGTTCCTTCTCCGGCCTCCTCGACGCGCCGCGAAAGCTCTGGTGCTTCTCCTCACGATGGCCGAACGTCAGCAATCTCGATGTCGGCGAGGTGCTGCGCGGGCTCGGCAAGGAGGTGGTGCTCGTCCGCAATCTCGACGCCGAGCTCGCCGGACGGCTGGCGGACACCGAGAAGCGGCGCGAGGAGAGCGTTCTCCTGCTGCATTGGGGCTACGGCATCGGCGCCGCCTACTACACCGAGGGTGCGATCGTGAACCGCCTGCGCGGCCGGTTCTGCGAGATCGGGCACTGGGGCCTCGGCAATGCCCGCGGCGCCAGATGCACTTGCGGAAATACCGACTGCCTGGAGACCGTGGCGGCGCTCTGGTCGCTCGGCCCGCAGATAAGATCCGTTTTCCCGGATCTTCCGCTCGACGAGGATGCGTTCGGCCCCATGGCCGAGCGGCTGAACCTGCTGGATGTCCCCGCCCTCGCCGAAGCGACCCGGGAGGTGGTCCGTCTGACCGGCAATTTGTCGCGGCTCCTGTTTCCCGACAGGATCATCCTGACCGGACCCTTCGTGCGGAACGCGGACATCTTCCACCGCTTCGTGGTCGCCCTCGAAGCGGCTCCCGTTCTGCGGAGCCTCGACCGGACGATCGTCACCTCCGGCGAGCAGGGCTCACGCCACGAGCTGTCGGGCGCCGTCGAGACCGTCTTCGAAGCCGCATGCGACGATCTCCTGCGACGCCGGGGGTGACGCAGGCGCAGGCGAGTCGCTCGGCGACAGATCTGGGAATGACGCTCGCCTCGGCCGGGCGCAGGCAGCGGTCGACCTGCGGCCCGATCTCCCAAGATCCCCCGACCTTCAGCCCAAACGAAAAACCCCGCCGGTGGGGCGGGGTTTTTCGAAGTAAACTTGGTTGCGGGGCACGCAACTACCGATCCCGACATTCGTTGCAGGTTGTCATCTAAGGCTATTGGTTTTGGCCTATGTCCCGGCAAAAAACGTGTGAGCAACCTCTCCTGTATTTCCTGATGGACACTGTTTGTGATGTGAAACCGCAGTGGTCGGCCAGCCGTCTCCTCTATCAGGCTACCATCTCCCGATCGGCCGAAGCAACGTTGACGGCCGGGTTTCCAGCGAAGATGGCGCGCATCTGCTCCATGGTCCGCGCGTCAGCGGATGTGATGTCGTGATGGATGATGGCCGCTCTCCTTGTTCAACGAAAAGGTGAATTTACCGTCCACCAGAAGATGCAACAGACCGTCTGCTTGAACAATCCGTCTTAGAGTCCGTTTGAGAATGGTATCAATGGCTGATGCGTCGGAGCAGGAGGCTGCCCATGGCGACATGGATCATGGCTTCCGAGACGTCGATGCGCTGTTCGTAATCACGC
>NZ_JAJAVB010000002.1:0-191799 GCF_020615385.1 Jiella soli
CGGCCGGGATGGTCTGGCGGCAGACGCCGTGGAAGCCATCGCAGCCGGCGACGAAGTCGCATTCCAGCCGCTGGCTGCCCTCGGCGGTCTCGAAGGTGACGAAGGGTGCATCGGTTTCGACGTCCTGCGGCTTGACGTTCTCCGCCTCGTGAACGACCGGGACGCCCGCCTCGTCCAGCGCGTCGTAGAGATCATGGGTCACTTCCGTCTGGCCGTAGACCATGACGGTCTTGCCGCTGGTGAGATCGCGCAGGTCGATATGGAGCTTTTCGCCGCGCCAGGCGATGTCGAAGCCATCGTGGACGAGGCCCTCGCGATCCATCCTCGTGCCGGCGCCGGCGACGCGCAACAAATCGGTCGTGCCCTGCTCCAGGACGCCGGCCCGGATCCGCGAGAGCACGTAGTCGCGGCTGCGGCGCTCGAGGACGACGCATTCGATGCCGGCGCGGTGGAGAATCAGCGCGAGCAGCAGGCCGGCCGGACCGCCGCCGATCACCGCAACGCGGGTGCGGGTCGGTGTCCGGCTGACGATCTCGGCTGTCGGGGATTGCACTGCCATTTTTCGTCTTCGTCCTTGCTGCCACGCGGCGGGTCCGACCGTCGTCACGGCAGCGGCCGAAAATGCCGCGCCGATCATCGCGCCGCCTCGACCGGGAAGGCGAGCCGCATGGCACAATGCGCAAAAGCGCCCGTCGACAGCCGTCTGCGGAGGACAGCATTGTCAGCGACCTGACCGGTCGTCAACGGCGGGATCGCGCTCGGAAGACGTGCGAACGGGCCGAAAAGGTTGCCCATCGGCCACGCCGCGCAGAGGAAGACGAGCAGCTTCCCGCGCAATAACTTGACTCTGATATTCATATTTCAATACGCAGACCCTTGGAGCCACTTCGGCAAGGGGAACAGGTCAATGCATTCGCTCAGGGGGAATGGCGGGCGCCGCCGTCTCGTCGTCATCACGCTTCTTGCCACCGGGACTGCCACATCCGTCGCCGCGCAAGACGTCGTCCGGCTCGATCCGGTGGTCGTGGAAGGCCAGACCGGCGCGGCGGACGGCACCGTGGTCGCGACGGACGGGGCAACGCAGAACGGCAACGCCGCCCTCTCTCAGGGCAATGGATATGTCCAGCCGTCCGCCTCGACCGCGACCAAGGGTTCCGCATCGCGGCTGACGACGCCGCAGCCGGTCTCGGTGATCGCATCCGACCAGCTTCAGGAACAGGGCGTGCGCACGGTCGACGAGGCGACGCGCTATTCCTCCGGCGTCCGCTCGCAGCAATACGGCGCCAACAACCGGCTCGACTGGTTTACCATCCGCGGCTTCTCGGCCGATCAGGACGGCCTCTTCCTCGACGGGCTGGCGCTGTTCTCCACCGCCTTCGCCAGCTGGCGCATCGATCCGGCGGTGCTCGACCGGGTGGAGGTGCTCAAAGGCCCGGCCTCGGTGCTCTATGGCGGAACCTCGCCCGGCGGCCTCGTCAACCTCGTCTCGAAGAAGCCCGTGGCCGAACGGCTGTTCGAGGCGACTGTCGGCATCAACGACGATGGCCAGGCCTATTCGGCTCTCGACATGGGCGGCAAGCTGAACGAGAGCGGCACGGTCCTCTATCGCTGGAACTCCGTGCTCGTCGGCGGCGACACCTATGCCGACTATGGCGACGAGTTCCGCGGCGTCGTCGCGCCGTCCTTCACCTGGGCGCCCGACGGCGACACCAGCCTGACCGTGCTCGGCTATTACAGATCCGAGGATTCGAACAATCTGCCGGGCTTCCTGCCCTATGAGGGCACGGTCGTGCCCGCCTCCTTCGGCAGGATCGACCGCGAGCTCTTCACCAGCGATCCCTCGGTCGACGAATACAGCCGCGAGCAGGCGACGGTCGGCTACGAGTTCGAGCATCGCTTCGACGACACCTTCACCATCCGCCAGAACCTTCGCTACGCCCACACCTCCTCGACCTATTCCTATGTCTATCCCTTCGGCTATGCGGACGACCTGTCGAGCCTGAACGGCCTGTCCGGCGGGACGAGCGAGGATCTCGCCCGGCTCAACTTCCGCACCGACCCGACGGCGGACACTTTCAACGCCGACACCCAGCTGGAATCGAAATTTTCGACCGGGGCGCTCGACCACACGCTCCTGACCGGCCTCGACTACCGCTACTACAGGATCGACGACGTCCAGGGGACGAGCACGCTCTATTCGCCGCTGAACGTGCGCAATCCGGTCTACGGCCTCAATATCGGACCGATCGACAACGTCTATATCGACGCGGTCGAGACGTTGAAGCAGACCGGCTTCTACGCACAGGATCGGATCACCCTGGACCGTCTGACCGTCACGCTGAACGGACGCTACGACCTCATCGAGACGGAACTCGACAACCATATCGGCGACGATGCCGACAGTTCGGACGGCTATTTCAGCGGCCGCGTCGGCGCCGCCTATGTCTTCGACAACGGGCTAGCGCCCTATGCCAGCTATTCCCGCTTCGTCACGCCGGTGCTCGGCGTCTCGGCCGACACCGGCAAGCCGTTCGAACAGGGAACCGGCGAACAGTACGAGGTGGGGGTCAAGTATCAGCCGACGGGCTTCGATTCCTTCGTCACGGTCTCGCTGTTCGACCTCACGCGCTCGAACGTCCTCACCTATGACGTCAGCGGCGGGCGCTCCTTCACCCAGGTCCAGGTCGGCGAGATCAATTCGCGCGGCATCGAGGTCGAGGGCACGCTGGCACTGGCGGAAGGTCTGAGCGCGATCGGCGCCTACACGAAATACGACATCGACGTCACCAAGACCTCCGACGTCAATCTCGGCCTCACCCCCGTTGCAACGCCCGAAGAGTTCGCCTCGCTCTGGCTCGACTACCGGTTTCCGGAGGCCAGCACCCTTAACGGGCTGAGAGTGGGCGGCGGCGTGCGCTGGACCGGGAAGTCTTATGCCGATCTCGCCAACACGCTCGAAGTGCCGGACTTCACCGTCTTCGACGCGGCGATCTCCTATGAGCGCGATCATTGGCGGGGGGCGCTGAACGTCTCCAACATCGCCGACAAGACCTATGTCGCCTCCTGCAACGGAGCCGATTCCTGCTTCTACGGCGATCCGCGCAAGATCACCGCCAGCCTCACCTATCGTTGGTAGGCCGGAGATGACCGGAACGCCGCCAACCGCCCTGGACCTGGAGTCGGGGTTCCGGTTCCGTGCCGAGCTGCAGGTCACGCTCCCCGGTGCGGACCGCCTGCTCGACGGTCTCGCCGAACATGCCGCGGACGAGGTGCCGCAACCCGTGGCACCCGGCACCGTGCTGCGGTTCCCCTATTACGGCGGGCTCGCGCGCCTCGCCTATGAGGGAGACCGGCTTCTCGCCGTGGCGTCGGCCGACGATCTCGGCGCGCTCGCGACGCTCCGGCACTTCGTCGCCCATGCCGTGCGATCCTTCGATGGATCGGCTGCGATCGGATGGACCGGCGACGGCTGCGACAGGCGCGATCTGCCGCAGCTTCGCGAAATGCGGGTGGTGGGGGTGAGCGACGTCACGCCGCGCATGCGCCGCGTGCGGCTCGCGGGCGCCGACCTCGAGCGCTTCGCGACCGGCGGGCTGCATGTGAGACTGCTGTTTCCACCAAAGGGCCGCCCGCCCGTCTGGCCGCAGGCGGACGGAACCGGCATCCCCCTCTGGCCGAGCGGCGCGGACCGGTTAACCGCCCGCACCTATACGATCCGCCGCTTCGCCATCGAGGCCGGGACGGTGGATATCGACATCGCGCTTCACGAGGGATCGAGCCCCGGCTCGGATTTCGCGCGCGAGGCCAGGCCGGGCGATCTGGTCGGCATGATAGGCCCGGGCGGCGGCGGCGCGGTTTCGGCCGAGCGGCTGCTTCTGGCCGGCGACGAAACGGCCCTTCCCGCGATCGCCCGCATGCTGGAGGTCCTTTCCGCCGACCAGCGGGGCCTCGCCCTGATCGAGGTCCACGACGATGCGGAGATCCAGCCTCTCGTCCATCCGCGCGGCCTCGATGTCGTCTGGCTGAGCCGCGGCGGCCGCCCGGCCGGCACGACCTCTCTTCTCGTCGATACCGTGACCAGGCTCGACTGGCCGGCAAAACCCGGCTGCTTCGTCTGGGCGGCGGCGGAATTCTCGGCGTTCAAGCGCCTGCGCACGCATTGCCGGAAGGTCTGGAGCCTCAACAGGACGAACCATATGGTGGCGGCCTATTGGCGCCGCGGGACCAGTGAAGACACGGCCGATTGAGCCGTCGACTGCGATCGCGCATGGATTTTCTACCGGTCCTCGGTTACGCTGATGTATCGGCAGCCCAATTGTGGGCGAAACGACCGAGATCCGAGGCACATCATGACTACGAAGTCTTTTCGCCGAACAACTTTCCTTTCAGTCATCGCCGCCGCCCTTCTCGCGCAGTCGCCGGCTTCCGCGTCCTATGTCTGCGGCCTCAATCCAAATGGCGACAACTACCTGTCGATGCGGTCGGGTCCGAGTTCGCGTTCGCGTGAACTCCTCCGCCTCGCCCCAGGCACCTATCTCGAGATCCAGGCTGCGCGCGGCTCCTGGTACAAGGTCGTCGCCAACGGCTCCTATGTCGGCTGGGTCTTCTCCCAATATGTCTGCGACTAGACGCCGGGGCGCTGGCGCCCCTCTCCCGGCAGCCACGCGGCGTCGTGCCCCCCTCTACGAGCCGGCCGTGACGAGCCGGTTCGGCGCGGCGCCGACATCAAACTCCTGTGCCCGCACCAGCCGCCGATAGATCCCGTCCCGGGCAAGAAGGGCGGCATGGCTCCCCTCCTCCGCGATGCGGCCGTCGACGACCACGACGATCCGGCTCGCATGGCGGATGGTCGACAGGCGATGCGCGATCACCAGCGTCGTGCGCCCCTTCGCGAGTTCCGCGAGCGCGGCCTGGATCGCCCGCTCGGTCTCGGTATCCAGCGCCGAGGTCGCCTCGTCGAGGATGAGGATCGCCGGATCCTTCAGGAACATGCGGGCGATCGACAAGCGCTGCTTCTGGCCGCCGGACAGCTTCAGCCCGCGTTCGCCGACGACCGTGTCCAACCCTTCGGGCAGCGCGGCCACGGTCTCGGCAAGATGCGCCCGCCGTAGCGCATCCCAGATCTCCTCGTCGCCGGCGGCGAGCCGGCCATAGGCGACGTTCTCGCGGATCGTGCCGCCGAACAGGAACACCTCCTGCTGGACGACGCCGATCTGACGGCGCAGCGAGGCGAGCGTCATCTGCCTGATGTCGATCCCGTCGATGCGGATCGACCCGGCTTCGATGTCATAGAAGCGCGGGACCAGCGAGCAGATGGTCGACTTGCCGGCCCCTGACGGACCGACGAAGGCGATCGTCTCGCCGGCCGTGATCTGAAGGTCGATGCCCTTAAGCACCGCGCGGCCTGGCGCATAGCCGAAACGCACACCCTCGAAGACGATGTCGCCGCGCAAGGATTCGACCGGCCGCGCTCCGGGAGCGTCGACGATGTCGGGCCGCGTGTCCACGAATTCGCAATAGCGGCGGAAGCCGGCGATCCCCTTCGGATAGCTTTCCAGCACCGCGGCGATCTTCTCGACCGGCCGGAAGAACACGCCGACAAGGAGCAGGAAGCCGATGAACCCGCCGTTCGACAGGCCGCCGGCGATGACGAAATAGGTGCCGGCGATCATCACGATCACCTGGGTCATACGCATGGAGAAATAGTTCAGCGACTGGCTGATCGCCATGATGCGGTAGGCGTCGAGCTTGCGGCGGCGGTAGCCGGCATTGTTCGTCGCGAAAAGCGCGCGCTCGTGATCTTCGTTGGCGAAGGCCTGGACGATGCGGATGCCGCCGACATTCTCCTCGATCCGGGCGTTGAAGTCGCCGACGCTCCGGTAGATCGCCCGCCAGGTCTCGGTCATGCGGGCGCCGTAGCGGATGGTGACGATGGTGCCCACCGGCACGACGACCGCGGTGATCAGCGCAAGTTCGACATGGACGAACAGCATCAGCACGAAGGCGCCGATGAAGGTCATCACCGCGATGAACAGATCCTCCGGCCCATGATGGGCGACCTCGCCGATCTCCTCGAGGTCCTTGGTCAGCCGGCCGACGAGATGGCCGGTCTTCTGGTTGTCGAAATAGCCGAAAGAGAGCTTCTGCAGGTGGTCGAAGGCGCGCCGGCGCATCTCGGTCTCGATGTTGATGCCGAGCATGTGGCCCCAATAGGTGACGACCGCCATCAGTCCGGTATTCAGCACGTAGATGACGAGGAGACCGGCCGCCGCGGCAACGATCAGGCTCCAATTGCCGCTCGGCAGGAGCCTGTCGACGAACACCTTGACCGCCATCGGGAAGGCGAGTTCGAGGAGGCCCGCGAGGATGGCGCAGCCGAAGTCGAGGAAGAACAGCCCGCGCCAAGGCGCGTAGTAGGAAAAGAAGCGGGCGAGCATCTGGGTCTCTCTCACGGAAGCGGCCGGCCGGACGAAACGGACCGGAAGGCGGCGGCAGAACCGGCCGTCGCCGCGAAACGGGAAGCGCGCCTTCCTACTCGCCCCAAACCATCCGTGTCGAGCAAGGCAGGCGCGAGGCGGGCGGCGCGGTCAGCCGTGGGGATAGGCGATCGGTGCACCGCCTTCGGGGTGGACGAGGACGCCCATCGCGATGCCGGTGATGCTCTCGAGAGTCTCGGGTGTCATGATGTCTCGAGGCTCTCCGCGCGCGACCAGCCGGCCGGCCCTCAGCGCGACGATCTCGTCGCAGAAGCGGGCCGCCATGTTGATCTCGTGCAGGACGACGATCACCGTCACGCCGCGCTCGCGGCTGAGCTTTCTGACCAGGGAGAGCACTTCGATCTGATGGGCGATGTCGAGCGCCGAGGTGGGCTCGTCGAGGAGAAGGCAGCCGGCGTTCTGGGCGATCAGCATGGCGAGCCAGACGCGCTGGCGTTCGCCGCCGGAGAGCGTGTCGACGAAGCGATCCGCATAGTGCGCGGTATCGGTCAGCGCCATCGCCTCCGCCACCTTCTCGCGGTCCGCATTCGTGAACCGGCCGAGCGCGCCGTGCCAGGGATAGCGCCCGAGCGCGACGAGTTCGCTCACCAGCATTCCCGGCGCGAGCGGCGTGTGCTGCGGCAGATAGGCGACCGCGCGCGCAAAGGCGCGATCGCCCCATGCGCCGAGGGGCCGCCCGTCGAAGTGGATCGCGCCGGCGGTCGGGGCCTCCTGGCGGGCGAGCAGCTTGACGAGCGTCGACTTGCCCGAGCCGTTATGGCCGACGAGACCGATCACGCCACCCTTCTTCAGGGAGAGATCGAGAGGACCGAGCAGCGAGCGCCCGCGAACGGCAAAGCCGAGGCCGTCGACGCAAAACGCGGCCCCGCTTGTCTCTTCGTCGGCTCGGGGAGGCGTGCCGTCGCGGCGGCCGGCTTCCACCTGTTCATATCCGAACGTATCGGCGAGCATCATATGCGTCCTTCTTTCGATATCGAGCCGCTGGATGCTCACCGGGCGACCTCTCGCCGTCCGATGAGCGCCATCAGCACCGGCGCCCCGACCAGCGCCGCCACGAGGCCTGTCGGCAGCTGGTAGGGAAAGGCGGCGACGCGCGCGATCCAGTCGGCGACCGCCATGACGGCGGCGCCGGCCATGACCGTGCCGGCGAGCTCCGGCAGCGGGCGGCGGATGCCGAGCGAGCGCACGATATGCGGCGCCATCAGTCCGACGAATGTCAGCGGGCCGAGCACCGGGGTCGCCGCCGCCGTCAGCGCGGCCGCGAGGAGCAGCAGCGCCAGCCGGGCGCGGCCGAGCGGCACGCCGAGCGACAGCGACTGGGGCGAACCGAGCGGCAGGATCGCCAGCCAGCGCGCCGTGAGTGCGCTTGCGGCGACGAGAAACGCGGCGGAGAGCGCGATCGGCAGGACGCGGTCGAGCGTCATGCCATGGGTTGAGCCGCCCATCCAGGCGACGAGGATGAAGCCGCGCGGATCGCCGCTCGCCGACAGGACGCCGATGACCGCGTCGAGCAGCGCGTTCAGCGCGACGCCTGCCAGAAGCACCGTCTCCGGCACGAAGCCCGAGCGGCGGGAGAGAAGGAGGATCGCGGCCAGCACCGCCATGCCGCCGCCGGTCGTCAGCACCGCCTCACCGATGATGCCGGTTCCGCCGAGGAGGAAGAGCGACAGGGCGAAGGCGAAGGCGGCGCCGGCGCTGACGCCCAGCACCTCCGGGCTCGCCATCTCGTTGCCGGTCAGCCGCTGCAGGATGAGGCCGGCGACGCCGAGCATCGCGCCGGCGAGACAGGCGGCGGCAAGCCGCGGCACCCGCCAGGGCAGGACATCCGACCATTCGGACGGCGGCAGGAGCTGCCAGCCGCCGGCGGCGTCGCGCCCGAAGAGGACGGCGGCGGCAAGAAGCACGACGATGCACAGGAGAAGCGCCGCGAGCACGCCTTTCGGCAGGCGGCGCGGCAGCGCCGGTGCTCTCGCCCCCAGCGCCGGCCGCGCGAAAGACTTCAGCCGCGGCAGGAGGACAAGCAGGAGCGGCGAGCCGAAGACGGCCGTGACCGCGCCGGTCGGCAGGAACTCCGCTGTCGCCCCGGCGGCGAGCTGTACGGCGGTGTCGGTCAAAGCGAGGAGCAGCGCTCCGATCACCGTGGAAAAGAGGAGCCGTTCGCCGAAGCGCCTGGCGCCGGCAAGGCGCGCCAGGAGCGGCGCGACCAGCCCGACGAAGCCGATCACCCCGACGGCGCTGGCGACGAAGGCCGCCAGGAGCACGGACAGCGCGACCGCCAGGAAGCGCAGCCGCCCGACCGACAGGCCCAGCGCCCGGCCGCTCTCGTCGCCGAGATCGATGAGCGACAGCGGTCGCACGAGAAGCGCCGCCGGCAGGACGAGAAGCGCGAGCCGAAGGGCAAGGTCGAGCGCCGGCTGCCAGCCCTGCTGGCTGAGCGAGCCGGCGCCCCAGATGAACAGGCTGACGAGATAGCGGTCGTTGAGGAGCACGAGGATCGCTGCGAGCGCCCCGCAATAGAGGCTGACCACCAGCCCGGCGAGCACCAGCGAGACGGCGGCGAAGTCCTTCCTGCGCACCAGGGCGAAGACGACCAGCGTGGAGACGCCGCTGCCGAGGAGCGCGACGACGTCGCGGCCGAAGCCGAACAGCGCCGGCGCGAACAGCGTCGCCAGCGCCAGCGCGAGGCGCGCGCCGGCGTCGATACCGAGCGTCGTCGGCGAGGCGAGCGGATTGCGCAGAACCTGCTGCAGGATCGCGCCGGAGGCTGCAAGCGCGCCGCCGCACAGGAGCGCCATGACGAAGCGCGGCAGCTGCGCATAGAGAAGTACCATCCGCTGGGCGTCGTAGCCGCCACCGGCCGAGGTCGAAGCGAACAACTCTCGGACGGGTCCGGCGAGCAGGCCCGCGGCCAGGAGGGCGACGAAGAGGGCCAGGCCGAGGCTCAGCATCACCGGGCCCTTCAATTTCAAGGCTCCGGTCACGTCGCGCGGCCCTCCAGCGCATCGACGACGAGCCGGGCGAAGCGCATCGCCGAAGGAATCGCGCCGAAGGTCAGGACGGGCGGCAGGACCGTCACCGCGCCGGCGCGCACGAAGGGCAGCCGGGTCCAGAGCGGGCTCTCGCGCAGCGTCGGCCAGACATGGGGCGGAACCGGATCGAAGGCGAGCAGCCGGAGATCATCGCGGGTCGCAAGATCCTCGATGCCGACGGTGGCGAAGCCCCAATAGTTCGCCTCGCCGCGCCAGGCATTCTCGAGGCCGATCCGGTCGAGCACGTTCTGGAAGAGGCCCGTGCCGCCATAGACGCGCACATGCCGCGGATCGAGGAAGTTGACGAGGAGGACCGGCGGCGGCGAGAGCGCGCGAACCCGGCGGGACACAACGTCGAAATGCCGGTCCGCCCGTGCGATCAGCGCATCCGCCGCCGGGCCGAGGGACAACCGGTCGCCGAGCGTGCGCGCCGCGGCGTAGGCCCGGTCGAGAGGCAGGGCGCCGGGCTCGTAGAGCGTCAGCCGGACGGTGTCGGCGATGCGCCTCAGCGCAGGCTCCTGCCGCCTGACGTAGTCCGTCGTCAGGATCAGGTCCGGCTCCAGCTTGGCGAGGAGTTCGAAATTGATCTCAAGACTGGAGCCGAGATCGACGACGCCCTCCGGCAACTTCGGCTCGACGACCCAGCGGCCCCAGTCGGCCGCCGAGGCCAGCGCGATGGGCGGGTGTCCGAGCGCGACCAGCGTCTCGGCGAGCGCGTAGTCGAGCGAGGCGATCCGCGGCCGCGCCTTCGCGCTTCCGATGCCGGGCAGGATTGGAAGCAGAGCGGCGCCGGCCAGCACCCCTCTTCTTGTGAAACGGCATGTCACTTTCGAATATTTCCAATCAGCAACGCGTCGAAGACCTGCGAAAGCCGGCGCATCGGCCGTGTCGATTCGGCAAAGAGCGCCACAAGGTCCTGTAATGCGGAGGACCAGTGCGGACCGTCGAGGCCGGCTTCTTGCAGGAGATCCCGCCGATTGCTCGAATTCGCCATCCTTCGACCGCCCCTCGAACCATCCTGTTATAAGTTGAGTTTGCTATTCATATTTTACTAGCTTCGGCCGTTGAGGAGGGCAAGGCCCTCGCCGGCAAGAAGGAAGCGGTCGTTTGAAGGGACGCTCGCCCGGGCGCCGCCGTTCGCTGTCAGAAAGCGAGCCACCGGGCTTTGGTTGACGCTGATGTCTTGCCGTCTACCTGACCATGCATTGATCCGATCGATGCCAGAATCGGATCGTGGCAGACGGCGGCTCATGTCGAGGATGGATCGAAGATCCGAAATCCGGGTCTGGCCTGTCGCGGAAGAAGTGGTCGACGCTCCTTCCGCCTCAAGATCCCTTGTCGTCTCGTTGTGCCTCGAAGGTGCCGGCCAGGCGGCCGGGATTGCCGGCCCCCACATCGTTCCGGTCAGCGGACGGAGAACCTCGGGCAGCGTGTCGGCGCTGCGGTGGTCGGTAGCGCCCTTCTCTCGGCGACGGATTCACGTCGATGACAAATGCGAGCCAGCTTCCTATTGCGGAGACCGGGCATGCCTCATTATTTTTTCGACATACAGGACGATCATCACTGTGCCTACGACGACATCGGTTTCGACTGTGACGATGTGGAAGCGGTTCGCTGTCACGCGCTTGCGGCCCTTCCGACCCTTGCCCGCGACGCGGGGCCTGACGGAGACCGGCAGGTGATCTCGGTGCTCGTTCGTGACGCCGAGGGCGGGCGGATATTGAAGGCGTCGCTGACGCTGACAGTCGAATGGGACGAGACCGCAGGCTCGCCGCCCGACGATCCTTCTTCGTAGCGGTCCGGCTCCGAAATCCGCGTTCCCACGGATTGCCACCCGATGCGAGTGTCGAAATCGATGATCCGGCAGCTACCTTATTCTTCTGCCAGCTTGTCCAATGCGGGCGTTCGATGCGGCGCTGACATCGGGCGCGATCTGGATCCTTCCTCTTGCGCGCGCACTGCCTGCCATGGCCGCCGGCCCAGCGGCACGGCAGGACCCAGCCCGAATCTCCGCGCAGCCGAGCGGGCCGACCCCGCTGCGGGTCTTGCCGCGCCCCTCAGCGACCTGTTTAGCCTTTATTTACCATAAACAAAGCGTTTCTTCGAAAGTGCCGAATGCTTGAGAGAAGCGGCATCGCGTTAACCATTTAGCAGAGCCCCCCGCGGCATTGTCCTGTCCATAGCAGGGTGGCACTGCAGTAAATCTCGAGCCACAGACATGACGTCGCACCTCTATCCCGGCAAAACCCGGAATGTCCCATCATTAGTTGTATAGTATCGGGACAAATATCATGAGCAGTCTGATGACGAATACTGCGGCGATGACGGCGCTGCAGACCCTCGCCCTGACCAACACCTCGCTGGAAGAGACGCAGAACGCGATCTCCACGGGCTACCGCGTCGCCGACGCCAAGGACAACGCCGCCTACTGGTCGATCTCGACCACCATGCGCTCCGACAACAAGGCCATGTCGGCGGTCAAGGACTCGCTCGGTATCGGTTCGGCGACGGTCGACACGGCCTATACCGGCCTCGACTCCGCCAAGGACGTTCTCAACGAGATCAAGGCCAAGCTGACCGCGGCGACCCAGGACGGCGTCGACCGCACCAAGATCCAGGACGAGATCAGCCAGCTGCAGGAACAGCTGAAGAGCATCGCCGATTCCGCCTCCTTCTCCGGTCAGAACTGGCTGTCGATCGACTCCAGCGCTTCCGGCTACAACGCCAGCAAGTCGATCGTCGCGAACTTCGCTCGTGACGCTTCCGGCGCCCTGTCGCTCGGCTCGATCACTGTCGACACCTCCAAGCTGACCCTCTACGACGCGAACTCCACCAGCGCCGGCATCTTGAACGGCGGCGTGGGCGGCAACACCAGCGCCAACGGCGTCACGGACGGGACCAATACGGCGGCCACTGCGACTGCGGCGACCGTGAGCATGGGCAGCTCCACCACCGGGCTCACGCTCGACGTCAACGACACGATCAGCTTCGACGTTGCCATCGGCACCGGCACCACCGCCAAGGTCGTGACCATCGATCAGGCGCTGGTTAACTCCACGCTCGGCGTCACCGACGGCAAGATCGCCGGCGCCACCGCCATGGCCTCGGTCATGAACGCGGCGCTGACTGCCGCTGGCGTTGCCGCCTCCGCCACCGCCTCGACGGCCGGCGCCCTGTCGCTGTCGACGACCGCGACCGGTACCGGCACCACCATCACGGTCTCCAACACCGATGCCGATGCCGGCACGGCGGTGTCCACGATCGACATCACCGGCGCCTCGATCACCGCAGCCGACATCAAGAAGTACATCGGGATCGTCGATGATGCGATCTCCAAGGTCACGGCGGGCGCTTCGACGCTTGGTGCGATCCAGAACCGCATCGACCTGCAGACGACCTTCGTGTCCGACTTGATGGACACGATCGACAAGGGTGTCGGCACGCTGGTCGATGCCGACATGACCGAGGAATCAACCCGGCTGAAGGCGCTCCAGACCCAGCAGCAGCTCGGCGTTCAGGCGCTCTCGATCGCCAACTCCTCCTCGCAGACCCTGCTCTCGCTCTTCAAGTAAGAAGCCTGAAACCTCTGCGACCGAACCGGGCCGGCGCGAAAGCGCCGGCCCGGCTTTCATTCGTTCTCAGGCCGGAGAACGGTTCGGAAACGCCGAAACGTCGCGGCGCGCCGCCCCACGCGTCGGCCGGGAATCGTGGCCGGTCGCCACGGTCGATTTCACGTGATTCTCCGGACCGCTCATGTCAATCTGTGATGCAGGCACGATGCCGGCTTGCCGCCATCGTGACGCCGGACATCCGGCATTCGTCCATCCGCCACCTGCAACAGGATGCAACAATTGATCAAAACGTTCCTGGCCGGACTGCTGGCCGCTTCTCTTCTCTCGGTCAGCGCTGCCTCGGCTGCCGAAGATTTCAAGCCCGCGATCCTCTACGATCTCGGGGGCAAGTTCGACAAATCCTTCAACGAGGGCGCGTATAACGGCGCCGAGAAGTTCAAGAAGGAGACCGGCACCGACTATCGCGAATTCGAAATCGTCAACGACGCCCAGCGCGAGCAGGCCCTGCGCCGCTTCGCCCGCGATGGCGCCAGCCCGATCATCTCGGTCGGGTTCAGTCAGGCCGCAGCGCTCGAAAAGGTGGCGGGGGAGTATCCCGACATTGACTTCGTCATCATCGACGCCGTCGTGGACCAGCCGAACGTCCAGTCCGTCCTCTTCAAGGAGGAGGAAGGCTCCTACCTCGTCGGCATCCTGGCGGCGATGAAGTCCGAGTCCGGAAAGGTCGGCTTCGTCGGCGGCATGGACATCCCGCTGATCTCGAAATTCGCCTGCGGCTACAAGGGCGGCGTCAAGTCCGTCTCCAAGGACGACACCGTCCTCGAGAACATGACCGGCACGACCGGAGCGGCCTGGAACGATCCGGTGCGCGGCGGCGAGCTCGCCAAGTCCCAGATCGACCAGGGCGCCGACGTCATCTTCCACGCGGCCGGCGGAACCGGCCTCGGCGTGCTCCAGGCGGCAGCCGACGAAGGCAAATACGGCATCGGCGTCGATTCCAACCAGAATTCCTTGTTCCCTGGCCACGTGCTGACCTCGATGGTCAAGCGCGTCGACAATGCCGTCTACCAGATCTTCACCGACGCCAAGGCCGGCAAGTTCGAGCCCGGCAAGAAGGTGCTCGGCCTCGCCGAGGACGGCGTCGGCTATACGGTGGACGAGTACAACAAGGATCTGATCACGCCCGAGATGAAGGCTGCCGCCGAGAAGGCCAAGCAGGACATCATCGACGGCAAAATCGAGGTCCACGACTACTCGACCGATTCGAACTGCCCCTATTGATCGGTCAACTCTGAAAGACGCTTAAGGCGCTGCCGAAAGGCGGCGCCTTTTTCACGCGGCGGGTGCGCTCGCCGTCCCATCGGCGTCGCCGTCCCGGCCCGCTCCCCGGCTCACGCCGCGCAGATGCGATTGCGGCCCGCCTGCTTGGCCTGGTAGAGATTAATGTCGGCTCGCTTGAAAAGCGTCGCCGCAACGTCGCCTGATTGCGAGACGGACAGTCCCATCGACGCCGTCACCCGCAGGCTGGCCGACCCGACCTTGATGTCGAGAGACGCGATCGCCTCGCGCAAGCTGTTCGCAAACCGCCTGAGCTCCATCATCTCCATGTTGGGCGCGAGAATAGCGAATTCCTCGCCTCCGAGACGCGCGGCCACGTCGTTGAACCGGGCGAATTCGAAGAGGCAAGCCGCCAGGGCACGCAGGACCTCGTCGCCCACGTCGTGACCATAGGTGTCGTTGATCGCCTTGAAGCGATCGAGATCGATCACGACGAGGCCGAGCGGCCGCCCCACTCGCGTAAACTCCTCGATATACTGCTCCATCGCCTGGTCGAAGAAGCGGCGATTGTGCATGCCGGTAAGCGAATCGGTGACGGCGGCCTGCTCGAGGTCCTGCGATCGCTTGCGCAGGAGACCGGCCAGCGACTGCAGCTTGTTCTGTTCCCGCGTCTGGTGGCGCATGGCCGGCAGGATCCACCCGATCCCGAGGATCATCGCCGCCGCGAGACAGGCCATCCCCAGTTCGAAGAGCAGATAGCGTCCCGGTCCGATCGAAACGCCGCGCAGTTCCGCCAGCAATGGCTGCGGGTGGCCCTGCAAATGGTCCGCCGTGAACGACGCGGCGGCGGCCGCCACCGCTGCCAGCAGCAGGATGACCGGCAGTTCTGCCCTGCCTAGTTTCATCGAATGAAGCGGTCCCGGTTTCGGAGACCCGAGGATTATTCGATACTGTCTACCGCAGACTTAACGGAAAGGCAGCAAACCTTCCAGATTCGTGCGGTCGGCTGACGGCAGGCGCAGCCAGCCGGTTCCGAACTGGTGGCGGAACCAAGTCTCCTGCCGCTTCGCATATTGCCGGGTGCGGGTGACGGTGCGCTCGCGGGCTGCGTCCAGCGACATCTGCCCGTCCAGAACCGCGCCGAGTTCGGCGACGCCGATCGCCTTGGCCGCCGTCCCCGGCACCTCGCCATAGCGATCACGAAACGCCGCCACCTCCTCCAGAGCCCCGGATTGCAACATGATATCGAAGCGCTGTGCGATCCGCTCGCGAAGGATGTCGCGCGGCGGCGTGATCACGATCTTCAGACATCTGTCGGCGTCGAGCAGGACCTCCCCCTCGCCCGACTGCAGCTCGGACAATGGCACGCCGGCAATTTCCATGACTTCCAGCGCCCGCACGATGCGTTGTCCGTCGGCTGGCGCGATCCGGGCTGCCGCGACCGGATCGCGAGCCATCAAGAGCGCGTGAAGCGCTGCGGCTCCCTCCTCCTGCAGGCGTCGTCGCCAAGTCTGCCTTATGTCATCCGGCACGGACGGCATGCTATCGAGGAGACCGAAGAGCGCCTTGAAGTAGAGCCCGGTCCCGCCGCAGAATATCGGCACCCGACCAGATTGCAAAGCGTGCAAAATTATACTTCTGCAGTCGCGGACGAACGCTGCAGCCGAATAGGGTGTGCCAGGCTCGACATGACCGTAGAGGCAATGCGGCGCGCGGGCCAGATTGTCCGGACCGGGCCGGGCGGTGACGATGCGCAGGCCGGCATAGACCTGCATGGAATCGGCGTTGACGACGACGCCGTCCAGGCGTTCGGCGAGTTCCAGGGCGAGCTGCGACTTGCCGCTGGCGGTCGGCCCCGCTATCAGGATCGCCTGTCTGTCCGCGAGCATCGGCCCGTCTTCCCATGCATGTCGCAACATTGATCGCCGCCCAAAGCGGAGAAGGCCTTCCCACACCGGCCGTCGAGGAGATCGCCGCCGTGCTCGGCCTCGATCCGAGCTCCTCTGACTGGCTCGCACCTGGTCAGGCAGCGGATCTGATGGTCGAGACCGAGCCAAGCCCGGACCAGCGGCGACGCATCGCCGAAATCGCGAGCACCGGCGCCTTCGACTGCGTCGTGCAGGAGGCGACCGGTCGGCGCAAGAAGTTTCTGATCGCCGACATGGATTCGACCATGATCGGCCAGGAATGCATCGACGAACTGGCTGCCGAGATCGGCATCAAGGACCATATCGCGGCGATCACGGCGCGGGCGATGAATGGCGAGATCGCTTTCGAGCCCGCGCTGCGCGAGCGCGTGGCGCTGCTGAAGGGTCTGGCCCAAGAGATCGTGGACAAGGTGATCGCCGAGCGGATCACCCTTGCGCCGGGCGGCGCCACGCTCATTCGCACCATGCGCGCCGAGGGTGGCCACACCGCGCTCGTCTCCGGCGGCTTCACCGTCTTCACGAGCCGCATCGCGGACATGCTCGGCTTCCACGAGAACCGCGCCAATGTGCTTCTCGTCGAAGACGGAAAGCTGACGGGGCGCGTTGCCGAGCCGATTCTCGGGGCGGAAGCCAAGGTCACCGCCCTGAACGAGATCGCGGAACGGCTGGGCCTCGCCCCCCGCGAGGCCATCGCCGTCGGTGACGGGGCCAACGACCTCGGCATGATCGGACAAGCCGGGACGGGTGTCGCCCTTCATGCCAAGCCAGCCGTGGCTGCCAAGGCGCCGCACCGCGTCGACCACGGCGACCTCACCGCCCTCCTCTACATCCAGGGTTACCGGCAGGCGGACTTTCGGGCATGATCTTCGCCGAGACTGCGCGAACCCGTCTGCGCATCTGGCAGGACGGGGATCGCGAGGTCTTCCACCGGCTGAACAGCGATCCCGACGTGATGCACTTCTTCCCGTTCCGGCGGGACCGGGCAGCATCCGACGCGATCATGGATCGGTTCAACGAACGCTTCGCCCGCGACGGGCTCACCTTCTTTGCCATGGAAGACAAGGAGTCGGGCCGCGTGACCGGCATGGTGGGCGCCGCGGTGACCGAGCCGAACATGCCCCGCGCACCGGGGATCGAGATCGGTTGGCGGCTCCTGCCGGAAGTCTGGGGACGAGGCTTTGCGGGCGAAGCGGCGCAAGCCTGTCTCTTGCGCCTCTTTGCCCCACCTTTTTCTGCAGACGAGGTCGTCAGCTTCTGCGTGACGACGAATGGCCGATCCGAAGCCGTGATGCGCCGCCTGGGAATGCAGCACGCCGGAGAATTCGACCATCCCAATGTCGACCCGGCCATGCATCCGGACCTGGTGCGCCACCATCTTTACCGGCTCGCTCAAAGTGACTGGGCGGCACGGCCAGGCTGAGGTCCACTCTCGGGACGCTGCCGGGCCTCAACGAGGCGAGGACGGCCGTGCGAGCGTCCCCGAACCGGATGCGATCGCGGCCGCCAGCGAACGCCGTGTTCGCCGGGACGGCTTACTCGATCGGCACGACGACGAAGCGCAGATCACCATTTGAGGCGGCGAGCAGGAGAAGCGCGTTGCGGCGCCCCTCGCTCCTGAGCTTATCGATCTTCTCCGCCACCTCGGCGGCGCTGGAGACCTTTTCCTGGGCGACCTCCTTGATCGTCGAACCGGCTTCGATGCCCTTCTCGGCGGCGCTGGAACTGGGCGCGACGGAGGTGACGACCACGCCCGTGGTGTCCTTGGACAGGCTGAACTGCTTGCGCAGCGTGTCGTCGATATCGGCGAGCTTCATGCCGAGGGTCTCGACCGATGTGGCCGAGGGCGCCGACGGCGTCGCGTCCGGCTGCCGGTCGTTCTCGGCCATGATCTTCTCGCCATCCTCGAGACGGCCAAGGGTCACTTCGACGGTCATCGGCTTGGCCGGCTCACTGGTGCTCTCCTTCCGCAGGATGTCGACCTTGGCGGTCTTGCCCACCGGCGTCTCGGCCACGATGCGCGGCAGGTCGCGCGAGCCCTCGACGGCCTGACCGTCGAAGCCGACGATCACGTCACCGACCTTGAGCGTGCCGTTGTCCGAGGGACCCCCGGGAACGATCCCCATGACGACGGCACCGCGCGTCGTGTCCAGCCCGAGCCCGTCGGCGATGTCGTCGGTCACCGCCTCCAGGCGGATGCCCAGCCAGCCACGTCGGGTCTCGCCATATTTGCGCAGCTGGTCGATGACGTTGACCGCGAGCTTGGAGGGGATCGAGAAGCCGATGCCGATCGAGCCGCCGGTCGGAGAGATGATCGCCGTGTTGATGCCGACCACATTGCCGTTCATGTCGAAGAGCGGGCCGCCGGAATTGCCGCGATTGATGGCGGCGTCGGTCTGGATGAAGTTGTCGTAGGGGCCGGCATTGATGTTGCGGCCGCGCGCCGAGACGATGCCGATCGATACCGAGCCCCCGAGCCCGAACGGGTTGCCGATCGCCATCACCCAGTCGCCGATCCGGATATGATCGGAATCGCCGAAATCGACCGCCTTCAGCGGCTTCGGCGGCTCGACCTTGAGGACGGCGATGTCGGTCTTGGAATCCTTGCCGACGAGCTTGGCGTCGAGCTGGCTCCCATCGGCGAAATTGACGGTGATCGTATCGGCGTCCGCGATCACGTGATTGTTGGTGACAATGATGCCGGAAGGATCGATGACGAATCCGGAGCCCAGCGACTGGACGCGCTGGTCGCCGCTGCCCTTGTCGCCGTTGAGAAGATCGTCGAAGAAATCCTGAAGCGGCGAGCCTTCCGGCGCCTGAAGCGGCGGGATGCCGCGCCCGGGCGTGTCGATCGACTGCGCCGTCGAGACGTTGACGACGGCGTCGAGGAGCCCTTCCGCGAGGTCGGAAACCGCTTTTGGGCCATGCGAGAAGGCGGAGTTTGCCGGCTCCTCGACCAGCTTCGTGCTTTGCTCCGAAGCGGCATCGTCATCTGCGGGTGGAACGGGCAGCGCAGGCACGGCCTGTTCGGCGGCGTCGTCCGGCGTCGCGGGAGCCGGTTGCGGTGTCGCTTGATCGTCGTCCGGCTGGTCTGGGATCGTCTGCGTCGGCGCGGGCTGATCGCTAGGCGCCTGCGCGAACGCGGCACCGGACGTCGAGGCCGTGAGGGCCAGAGCCAGTGCGGTGAGGATCGATCGGAGCGGCGTCGGGATCATCGCAAATCCTACTCGTGAAATCGATGGCGGGGCCGGGACGGCCGACGGATCGCCTCGCCGTGACTCGGCGTTTGCGCGAGCGGAGCCGAGAATTCTGGCCGAATCAAGTGCTTTGTCGCGGGTTCCGGCAACCGTGATCGCGCAACTGCCCTGCCCTTCGGCCGGCAGGGCCCGGGACTATCGCCGGACCAGCCAGACGACGCATACGCCGAGACAAACGGCGACCAGGCCGCCGATTCGCATATTGGACTCCGGCAATTGGACGGCGCGTTTTGCCATCCGCCTGACCGCTTCGGGGAACAGGCAATAGAAAATGCCCTCGATCACCAGAAGGAGACCGAGGGCATCGAGGAAGTCCTTCACTGAACCGCGACCGCCGAACCGGTGCCGGTCGATGCGGCCTCACCGCTTCCGCCGGCGGCCGGCGCGCTGCCGGAAGTCGCCGCATCGGCAGTGCCGGCATTGCCGCCGCCAGAAGGCGCCGTGCCGGGTGAAGCGGACGCAGCGTCCGGGCTGCTTGCAGGCGGCGTGCCTGCAGCCTCGCCCGTGGCCGAGCCGGCCGCTTCGGCCGAGCTGCTCGTCGCGGGGCCTGAGCCCTCGCCCTCGGGGGCTGCCTGAGCCTCAGGCCGCGGCGTCCCGGAAGTCTCCGGGGCCGCGGTGCCCGGCACGTCGGCACTGCCGGACTGCGAGGGTGAGGCGAGACCCGGGATCCGGTTCTGGTCGGAGTTGAAGTAACGGAAGAACTCCGTGTTCGGCGAGAGCACCATGGTCGTGCCGGAATTTTCGAGCGCCTGCCTGTAGGCCTGCATCGACCGGTAGAAGTCGAAGAATTCCGGATCCTTGCTGTAGGCGTCGGCGAAGATGTTGCTGCGTTCGGCTTCGCCCTGACCCTTGAGTATCTCCGCTTCGCGCTGCGCCTTGGCGACGGTCTCGACGACCTCGCGGTCGGCGCCGGCTCGGATCTGGCGAGCCGCGACCTGACCGCGTGCGCGAAGCCGCTCGGCCTCCGCCAGGCGCTCTGCCTGCATGCGCTCATAGGTCTGCTGCGAGACTTCCTGCGTGAGATCCGTGCGGCGGATCCTGACATCGTCGATGTCGAGCCCGAGTTGCGCCGCATCCGGCCGGATCTCGTCGCGGACCTGCCGCATCATCTCACCGCGCTCGTTGGACAACGCAGCCTCGAAGCCGCGCAGGCCGTAGACCCGGCGAAGCGCCGCATCGAGACGGGTGCGAAGACGCTGCTCGGCCTGCGGGATGGAGCCCGAGACCGTCTGCCGGAACCTGGCCGCATCGGAGATGTTGTAGACCATGAACGCGTCGACTTCGTAGAATTTGCCACCGGAGACCTGGACGCGGATGTTGTCGAGATCGAAACGCAACAGCCGGTCGGGCAGCTTCTGGACGCTGTCCGCCCCCGCGAAGGAGAAGGGCAGCTTGAAGTAGAGCCCGGGCTCGCTGACCACGCGTCGGATCTCGCCGAAGCGCAGGATCAGGGCCTGTTCCTTCTCGTTGACGATGAAGATAGCGTTCCAGAGCAGCAGGAGGCCCGCCGCGCCGGCGATCAGGAAAGCGTAGATACGGCCGTTCATTGGTTGGTCCTCCCCTGCGAGCCGGCCGGGGTATTGGTGCCCGAGCCGGTCCTGGCCGCTCGCTCCTGCAACTGATCGAGCGGCAGATACGGGACGACGCCTGCTGCGCCGCCGACGCCCTGTTCGACGATCACCTTGGCGGAATCCTTCAGGACGCCCTCCATGGTTTCCAGGAACAGCCGCTTGCGGGTGACGTCCGGGGCCCGCTCATAGGCGTCGCGCACCGAGGTGAAGCGCTGCGCCTCACCTTCCGCTTCCTGCACCACGCGGCTCTTGTAGGCGGCAGCGTCCTCCCGGACCTGAGCCGCCTGGCCCCGCGCCTGGCCCACCTTCTGGTTCCGGTACCGGTTGGCTTCCTCGACGAAGCGGTCCTCGTCCTGCTCGGCGCGCTGGACCTCGTCGAAGGCGTCAGCGACCTGGCTCGGCGGTGCCGCGTCCTCGATCGAGATGGCATTGACGCGCAGACCCGCCTGATACTCGTTCATGGTGTCCTGGGTAATCTGGCGGACTTCCTCGGCGATGCCGGCACGGTCGTCGCGGAAGACGTCCTGGACCGGCCGCCGGCCGACGACCTCGCGCATGGCGCTCTCGGCCACCTGCTTCAGCATGCCGACCGGGTCTTCCACGTCGAACAGATAGTTCGCCGGTTCGTCGACCTGATAGAGCACGGCGAACTGGACGTTGACGATGTTCTGGTCGCCCGACAGCATCAGCCCGGAATTGTCGCCGCGCTGGCCATCGCCAAGCGTCATCTGGCTTTCGACCACAGGCACCGTGTCGACTGTCTCGACCGGCCATAACATGAAGTGCAGGCCAGGCTGGGAGAGTTCGGTCTTCGGCTTGCCGAACACCATTTCGACGCCGACCTCATCGGGCTGGACGGTGTAGACCGCCTTGAACAGCCAGAGCACGACGAGCGCCGCGACGATCAGCAGAGCCCAGCCGATGCCGCCGCCCGTGCCGGACCCGCCCGGCATGGCGCGCCGGAGGCGGTCCTGGCCGCGGCGCAGAATATCTTCGAGATCGGGCGATCCGCCACCGCCGCCGCCTCCGCCGGGGCGCGGACCTTGCGGTCGCTGCCCCCAGGGGCCGCCGTTGCCACCGCCTTTCCAGCCGCCGCTACCGGTCTGATTGCTCCAGGGCATTGATGTCCTTCCAGATGCGAGGGAGAGCGGGGAGCGCCTTCATCATGATGCCCCCGAAACGTGCCTCAGCCCTTATAGGAACTGCGAAATCCGCTTTCAACGCGAGTGCGACGGAATCGCCTTGCACGGTGGCGCGAATGGTGAACGAGACGCCGACCTCCGAGAGGAACCGTCACGCGAAGAGATCGAGCTGGCGCGCCTCGAATTCGACGATCTGAGCGTCTGTCTTCGCCGCCTCGCGGGGGGACGCCGGTTCGTCGAAGAGATCGAGCTGTTCCTCGCCCGCCCGCCCGGCCTCATCGGGATCTTCGAATGGAGCGACAAACGCCCGCAGATGCGGATACTGCCGGACAAATTCATCCTCCATCTGCGTGCGCAGCCGCTGCACGCGGCGAATGTAGCAGTGGACCTCGAAGGGGAAGTCGTCACGCTCGGAGGCGGGATAGGATCGCTGGCCCGGCGCGCGCCACCAGGCATCGTCCGAAAAATCGACGTCGTAACGCGCGTCTCCGGACAATTCGCCGGCATCGACCTCGGTCAGGAACACTTTGTTGATCAGTGAACCGAACACTTTGTAGATCGTGTCGCCCCCGATGACGAAGAACTCGCGTCTGGCGTTGATAATGCTGAAGGCGTCGGCGATGAGCAGCGCCGTCGACGGCGTGTCCGCCCATTTCAGCGTCTCGGTCGAGGCGAGCGGGCGATGCGACAGGACGATGTTGAGCCGATTCGGCAGCGGCCGGCCGATCGATTCGTAGGTGCGCCGCCCCATGATGACGGCATGGCCGGTCGTGCGCTCGCGGAACAGGCGCAGGTCGCTGCCCAGATGCCAGGGCAGGCTGTTCTCGCTGCCGATGACGTGGCCGATGCGGCTGCGCGCGACAAGCGCGGTTGCGGACGGAAGCCGGACGCGATTTCTGACGGCCAAGGACGACGAACCTTCTTTCGGACGGCCGGTGTTCGCAAGTTTTGCCGAAAGAGACAAGGACGCCGGCGGGAGGCGGCGCGTCGTCCACAGGCCGAAGACCGCCGCTTCGGCTGCCATCGTCCCGTCCGCTCTCGGGCGCTCGCCGGGACGGCCCGAGAAGGCGCAGACGCTGCGCCGGCCCCTCCCCCGCTACACGGCCACCTTCGCCTTGATATGCTCGTGTGACTGGTAGCCCCCGACTGCGATATCCTCGAAGCGGAATGTGAAGAGGTCGTCGATCTCCGGATTCAGCCGCAGCGTCGGCAGCGGCAACGGCGCGCGCGTCAGCTGCAGTCGCGCCTGGTCGAAATGGTCGGCGTAAAGATGTGCGTCCCCGAGAGTGTGCACGAAGTCGCCGGGCTCCAATCCCGTCACCTGCGCGACCATCGCCGTCAGCAGCGCGTATGAGGCGATATTGAACGGAACGCCGAGAAAGATGTCGGCCGAGCGCTGATAGAGCTGGCAGGAGAGCCGCCCCTCCGCCACGTAGAACTGGAAGAGGCAGTGGCAGGGCGGCAGCGCCATCTCGTCGACCAGCGCCGGATTCCAGGCCGAGACGATTAGTCGTCGTGAGTTCGGGTTCGTCCGAATCGCCTCGACCACACCGGCGATCTGGTCGACATGGCCGCCGCGATAGTCCGGCCAGGAGCGCCACTGCGCCCCGTAGACCGGTCCGAGATCGCCGTTCTCGTCCGCCCATTCGTCCCAGATCCGGACCCCGTTCTCGTGCAGATAGGCGATGTTGGTGTCGCCCTTCAGGAACCAGAGGAGCTCGTGGACGATCGAGCGGATGTGCAGCTTCTTCGTGGTGACGAGCGGAAACCCGTCCCGAAGGTCGAAGCGCATCTGGTGGCCGAAAACCGAGCGGGTGCCGGTCCCGGTGCGGTCGGGACGGTCGATGCCGCTGTCCAGCAAATGGCGCAGGAGATCGAGATATTGACGCAATGGATCCTCTCGCATGCATGGCCGCGCGCCCTCCGCGACCGCCCCTTATCGGTGCCGGCCGGGCGCTGCCGTGGCAAATCTCGGGCCTGGGGCTCAGAGATCGGCGAGCTTTCCGAGGCTGCTGGCCGACAGGTAATAGACCACCAGCCGATTCTTCATGCGCTCGTTCTTCATCGTCTCGAGCGCGCCGTCCACCGCCCTCTTAGCCTCGTCGAGCGGAACGGAACACGCCTTGGCGACCCAGGCGGCGGCGCGCTCGACCTCCTTGGGATCGCTCGCGGCGACCGAAGCGGTATCCCGCTTGTTCAGGACGAGCGCGAGGCGCCTTTCAAGCCGCTTGACGCGTTCCTCGTCGGCGTTCGGATCGTATTCCTTCACCTTCGCGACGTAGTCCATGAAACGCTCCATGTCCGGAATCGGAGCGAGTGTGGCCGATTTCCTCCGCTTTCGGAAGCGACATCTCTTTTCACCGGCGAGTGAGCCCCTTATATTCGCCTTGCCGGTCATTCGGCCGGCTATGGCGATAAACGTTCGATGGAATAAGCCTTTCGGACCCGGGGGCGGTACCCGGCGCCTCCACCAGATCCCATTCGTGGATGGGATCTGGCGGGGGCGAAATAGGATCGACGAGGGTGTAAAGATCGAATTTTCGCTCGGCATGGTTCCGCCGTTATCGGGCCGTATCAATAGTTGCCAACGACAACTATGCGGAAGCTCGTCTCGCTGCGTAAGCAGCGCGAACGCTTCAATTCAAGTCCTGAGGGTTCGCACTCTTAGGCGGGGCTCGGAGGCGCCTGGCAACAGAAGCCTCCACTTTTTTGAGATACGCCCCTCGCGTATCGCCGGAGGAAGGCAGTTCAGGACACCGCAATGGGCCAGGATCTTATCCGTTACGATGTTCTCGCGCAGGATGCGCTCCGCGGCGTGATCCGCAAGGTCCTCGGCGAGGTGGTCAAGACCGGCCTTCCGGGGGAACATCACTTCTTCATCACCTTTCTCACCTCGGCACCGGGCGTGCGGATTTCCTCGCGGCTGCGCGAGAAATATCCGGAGCTGATGACGATCGTCATCCAGCACCAGTACTGGGACCTGCAGGTGAACGAGACCGCCTTCGAGGTCGGCCTGTCCTTCTCGGACATTCCTGAGCGGCTTCTGGTTCCGTTCAGCGCGATCCGCGGCTTCTACGACCCGGCGGTGAATTTCGAGCTCGAATTCGACGTCCAGAGCGCGGAAGCTGCGAATACGCAGGGCGAGGCCGTCGAGCCGATCCCGCTGGAACCCGTCGCGCCGCAGCCGGTCGCACCGCTCGGCAAGCCTGCCAAGCTGCCGGCGAGGCAAAAGGCGGAAGCCGGCTCGGAGGAAGAAAAGTCCCCTGCCGAGGACGGCGACGACAAGGCCGCGGAGAAGAAGGACGCGCAGGTCGTTTCGCTCGACGCATTTCGCAAGAAGACCTGAGGTCTCCATTGGCCGAGATCGTCAATCTGCGCCGGGCCCGCAAGCGCCGCGAGCGCGATGCGGCAGACAAGACCGCTGCCGATAACCGGGTTCGCTTCGGCACGCCGAAAGCGGCCCGGACATTCGCGGAGTTGGAACGGCAACGCAGCGAGCGCGCCCTCGACGGTCTGAAGCGCAATCACCGCATCGTCGCGGCGGCGGCAGACGCAGACGCGCCGGGCGGCGGGTCCGACGAGGCGTGAGCGTCGTCAAGCGATCCGTCGCGATCGCAGGGCACTCCACATCCATCAGCATCGAAGACCGGTTCTGGGACCGCCTCCGCGTAATCGCGGCGGAGCGTGACATGCCGGTCGCCCGCCTCGTTGCCGAGATCGACGCCGGTCGCGAAGCGGAGGCCAATCTGTCCTCGGCCATTCGCCTGTTCGTCCTCGACGACGCCCTGTCGCGAATCGAGGAACAACAACGCGGCTGATCAAGAGGCCGATGGCGCTGGCGGGCCGACCCTTTCGGCACGACTATCGTCCCAAGACCGATGGCCGGCGGAGGCGAATCGGATCAGGACGCCATTTCCGATCTCTCCCGGCCCGTGCCCGGTCAGAATTCCAGCGGCCCCTTCACCCCCGGAAGGCTCGGAAAGCTCGCCTCCCCGCCAGTCGAAGCGCCGGGGACGGCAGTGTTGAAGTCGATCGCGGGAGTGTCCCGCGCAGTGCCGGCCGACGGCTTCTCCGGCTGTGGAGCGCGCTCGCTGGGCTGGGACTTCTCCGCCGGACGGTCGGCTGCGCTGCCAGACGCCGCCCGCTCGGCGTCCTTGCGCGCGGCTTCGGCCGCCGCCTTCGCGCGCGCTTCGCGCTCCGCCTTGGCCGCTGCGGCCGCCGCCTCTTCCGCGGCCGCCTTGGCGCGGGCCGCTTCCTCCGCCGCCTTGCGTTCGGCTTCGACCCGTTCCGCTTCGTCGGTCCGCCAGCGATAGAAGCGGGCCTCGCGCCGAAGCCTCAGCTTCTCCTGGAGACTTTCCTGCATCTGCTCGACGCGGGCCTGTTCCTGTTCCAGCGCCCGCACCGACAGATAGTTGACGAGCGCGGTCGCATCGATCGACAGCGCCGGGTCGAACAGCTTGCCCGCGACGTCGTAGACGACCACCGGGGTCGCGCCTTCGACGCGGTCGAGCCCGGGGTCCAGCGACAGCTGCATCTCGCCGTCGAGCGTCAGCGACGCGAGATCAAGGCTCGTCTCGAGACGCAGCTGCTCGTTCTGGCTGGCGACGGTCGTCGGGGCGAACCGGACCGTCCCGCCGGTCACCGCGAATTCGCTGGAGGCGGACGGCACGGGAAAGCTCGTGCCTTTGGCCAGCCCGACGAATGTCGCCTTCGTATCGCCCTGCGGCTTGAAGCCCGATTCGTCGGCGGCCTCCAGCAGGGGACTGAAGATGGCAGGGGGAACGCCAGGGATCTGCGCGTCCGTCACAGACACCGAGCCGGCGCCGGTCAGCGCGGAAACGAGACCGGCATAGGACTGGCCGCTGCCGTCAAGCCGGATGTTTCCGGAGAGCGAACCGCCGCCCTCGCCGGCCGCAAGCTGCGGGAAGACCGCCGAGAGATCGAAGCCGGAAGACTTCGCCTCCAGCGTCAGCCCGCCGAGGCCGCCGGCATTGCGAAGCGCCAGGCGGCCGGAGAGTTCTCCGCCCGGCAGCGACAGCCTCGCCTTTTCAAAGGAAAGCTGCGAGCCCGTCACCAGCGCCTCCGCGGAGAAATCCTGGAGGCTGCCGGCGCCGGTGTCCAAGCTGTCGGCGGTGACGGCGACATCGAATTCGCTGTCCGGCAGAAGGCTCGCGCGGAAAGGCTTCTTCGGCCAGAGCGGACCCGAGATTGCAGTCTGAAGCGGCTCACCGAATACGAGATTGGCGACCCAGGGCAGCGACAGCGTCGAGACATGCGCCTTCCCATCGAAGGCTCCGCCGACGCTCTTGTGAATATCGACGGCGACGTCGTTGCCGGCGATCGTCCCGGAGACCCCGCGAAGCGTCCATTCCCCCACATCATAGACGACATCGCCGTTGACATCGACCGGGACGGAATCGAAGGACTGGCCGAGGTCGACCGCCGCCGTCCGCAGCCAGGGCCCGGCATCCTCGCTCTTCAGATAGACCGACATGTCGGCGCGGGTGACGCCGTTCGGGGTGACGTCGAGGACGCCGTCGACGCTGACTTCGCTGCCGGGGGCGCGCAAGGAGGCGCTGGCGACGGCGGGTCCGGTCTCGGCGGCCGAGAGCGACAGTTCGACCTGAAGCGGCGACGGTGCGTCGATTTCGGCGGCGGGAACCCCGAGCTGCCCGAGGAGGATGGCCGGCTTATCGTTCTTCAGCGTCAGATCGAGCCCGAAGCGTCCGCTTTCCTGGCGCGCATAGATGCCGTTCTCGATCGCCGAGGACAGGTCGATCGTGGTGCCGTCGGCGGTTCCCTTCAAGCGCACGAGAAGGCTCGGCTTCTTGCCGGCGTCCCCATCCGTCGCCTCCAGCTGACCCGAGAGTGCAAGCGGCGCCAGGCGCGCGGACTTGGCGCTCAGCACCTCGACGAGGGGAATGCCGGGAAGCCGGCTGTGCAGGAACGTGAAGAAGCGGGACGGCGCGGCGGAGGTCAGGTCGACGTCGAGCTTGCCCTTGGCCTCGCTCTTCAGATCCGTCAGCCGCCCGGACGCGGTAACCGTCGCACCGGCGATCCCCTCGACGTCAAGCTTGCCGATCGACAGCATGTCGCCGTCATAGAGCACGTCGGCATCGATCACGTCGGCCTTGACATCGTCGAAGGTGACCGGCCCGGCCTTGAGCGCGACGTCGAACCGATCGGCATTGGCGAGCGAGTCCGACTGGCCTGTCAGGATCTTGGTCAGGGCGAAGAAGGCGTCGAGGTCCACGGCGCCGCCGGAGAGCTTGGACGAGATCTTGGTATGCTCACCCATCTCCGTGCGTTCGAGCCGGCCGGTCAGCGTGTCGCCCCCAATATCCAGTTCGAGGCCGTTGAAGACCTGGCGCTCGGGCGTCAGCACCGTCTTCGCCGAGAAACCGGCGCGGCTGAGCGTGCGGATCGCCGGATCGATTTCGCCGGTCAGCCAGGACGAAAAGCCCGAGGGCTGCTGCGAGGCGACAAGCAGATCCCCTTCGAAGCTGAAGCTCGGCTCGAGGCCGACCGTGCCGCTCGCCTCGATGCGGGTGCGCCCTGGAAGTTCGGCCGAAAAGCCGTCGACAGACCAGCCGCCCCCGGTCGGGCTGGCGGTAAAGGCGACGTCGCGGATCGTCGTATCGCCGGCGAGGACAACCGGCAGATTGACGACCACCTCCCCGGGGATCGTCGGGCGCGGGATCTGCGCGAGCACCGAGCGCAGAGCTTCGACCCGCTCGGGCAACCCGATCGCGGATCCGGCCGGCGCCGCTTCGCTCGACGAGGACCCTTCACCGGACGCGAGCGCGTCGACATTGACCTGCTCGCCCTTCAGGGACAGCGCAAAGGATGGCGACTTGCCGAAGTCGAGGCTGCCCTTGCCGTTCAGCACATAGGGCTGCGGAGCCGGTCCGGCTTCGACGCGCAGGTCGCTCAGCTCGGCGGATTGCGGCGTCAGCCTGATCGCGCCGGCCGCCCGCAACGGCGGCACCGCCGGCCCTTGCGGCGTGTCCTGCGAAGCGCCATCGGACTGCGCGCCGGCCAGCGATTCGAAGGGGCTGCGCGTGCCGTCCGAAGCCTCGCCGGAAAGTCCCGCGAGTTCGGGCACTGGCCGCTGGATGCCGACCGCGCCCTTGAAGTTCGGCACGTGCCCGTCGAGCGTCGCCGATCCGTCGAGGGTGACCTTGGTGGACAGCGTGTGGTTGGCCGCCTCGACCCGCACCGGCATCGAGCCGTCGTCCTGGACCGTGCCGAGCGAGAGCGTGAAGTCGACCGTCTCGCCGCCGACGGAGAAACTGCCGCTGCCGTCGACGGGGCCCGCGAGCGTCGCCGCCGACAGGGTCGCGTCGACGTCGTTCAGCCTTTCGGTCCGCCCGGACGCGGCATTCTCGATCTCGACCTCACCGTTCTCGATGCCGACACTCTGGAGGACGACGGTCGCCCCGGTCGGGATATGGGGCTGGTCGACCACCCAGCTGATCGCTCCATCGGCGCCGACAGGAATGCGGATCGTCGGATGGTCGAGCGTCATCGAATAGATGAAGATTTCGCCCGACAGATATGGGGCGAGTTCGGCGTCCATGCGGAACCGATCGACGGTCAGGAGCGGCTTTCCGGCATCGCCTCCGACTTCGACATCCTCGAAGGTCACGGAGGGAAAGGGCAGAAGCCGCGCCGAGGCTTCCCCGCGGACGATCACCTTGCGGCCGAGGATCCTGGACGCCTCTCGCTCGAAATCGGCGCGATAGGCCGTCCAGTCGATGAAATACGGCGCGACCAGTGCCCCGAGCAGAGCCAGCACCAGGAGGCCGCCGACGAAAACGAAGGCTCTGACCAGAACTCAGCTCCCTTCTCGATCGGTTGGGCCGGCGGCCGAAGGCGAGACAGCCCCATGCTGCACTGCGCCAGCCGCCATTGCCGTCAGGATAGGCCAGAACGGAGCGCGAATGTCGAGGGTCAACGGATCATTCGGACGCGAAGATCTTGCCGGGATTGAGGATATTGTGCGGATCGAGCGCAAGTTTGATGCTCCGCATCACGTCAACGGCATCGCCGAGCTCGCGGCGGAGATAGCCGCGCTTGCCCTGACCCACTCCATGCTCGCCCGTGCAGGTGCCGTCCATCGCCACCGCCCGCTCCGCAAGCCGCGCCATGAAGGCCTCGGCCGCGTCGATCTCCCGCGGATCTGCCACATCCAGAAGCAGCGTGACGTGAAAATTGCCGTCGCCGACATGGCCGATGATCGGGCCGACAAGACCATTCGCCGCGATGTCCTCCTGGGTTTCGCCGATGCAGTCGGCGAGGCGCGACAACGGCACGCAGACATCCGTCGCGATCGCCCGCGCGCCCGGCCGCAGCGTCATCGAGGCCCAGTACATGTCGTGGCGGGCCTTCCACAGCTTCGCCCGCTCCTCGGTCTTCTGCGAGGCACGGATTTCGCCGCCCCCGTGCTCTCGCGCGATCGCGCCGAAGGTCTCGGCCTGCTCGGCCACAGAAGCGGGCGAGCCGTGAAATTCGAGGAACAGCGACGGCCGCGCTTCGAGATCGAGCCCGGCATAGGCGTTGGCCGCTTCCATGGACTGGGCGTCGAGAAGCTCGATCCGCGCAACGGGAATGCCGGACTGGATGGTCTCGATCACGGTGTCGCAGGCGTCACGCACGCTTGGAAAGGAGCAGACCCCGGAGAGAATCGCTTCGGGAATTCCGTAGAGCCTCAGGTTCAGCTTGGTGATGATCCCGAGCGTGCCCTCCGAACCGACGAGAAGCCGCGTCAGATCGTAGCCCGCCGAGGTCTTCTTCGCGCGCCGGGCGGTCCGGATGATCCTGCCATCGGCCATGACGGCCGTCAGCGAGATCACATTGTCGCGCATCGTCCCGTAGCGCACGGCGTTGGTGCCGGATGCCCTCGTCGCCGCCATGCCGCCGAGGCTGGCATTGGCGCCCGGATCGATCGGAAAGAACAGGCCCGTATCCCTCAGATGGGCGTTCAGCGCCTCACGCGTGATTCCCGGCTCCACCGTACAGTCGAGATCCTCGGCGTTGACAGCGAGGACCTTGTCCATGCGCGAGAGGTCGATGGAGATGCCGCCCTGCGGCGCGTTGATATGGCCTTCCAGCGAGGAGCCGGTGCCGAAGGGCACGATCGGCGTATCGTTCTCGCCGCAGATCAGGACCAGCGCCTGCACCTCTTCTTCGGTCTCGGCGAAGAAGACGGCGTCCGGCATCTGGTTCGGGATATAGGTGGTGGAATGGGCGTGGGCGCGGCGCACGTCCTCGCCGGTGACGACGCGATCGCCGAACTTATCCTTGAGGCTGGCGACGGCGGTTTCGATGCCGGCCCGGCGCACCGGCCGTTCCGCGAGAATATCCTTCAGCGCCATCCGCTTCCTCCCGTCATTGACATTTCGGCATTGCCTCGTTCTTCCCTCTTGCAGCCGACATCGGGGAGGATGCAAGCGCCATGACCGCGACCGAAGACCAGAAGGTGCCGTTCCGCTCGGCGCCGATGCGCTTGAAGCCGGAATGGATCGACTATAACGGCCACCTCAACCTCGCCTACTACCATGTGCTCTTCGACCAGGGTATCGACGGGCTGTTCGCCGCGATCGGGCTCGGCGAACTCTACCGGGCCGCGACGGGGTTCACGACCTATACGGCCGAGGCGCATGTCTCTTATCTGAAGGAACTGCCGCCGGACTCGGCTGTGACCGTGAGCTCGCAGATCGTCGGCCTGGATACCAAGCGCCTCCACATCTTCCAGGAGATGCATCACACCGATGGCTGGCTCGCCGCGACGCTGGAAAACCTCAGCCTGTCGATCGACCAGCGCAATCCGGACGGGCCGAAGGTGGCGCCGTTTCCGACGGACGTGTTCGAACAGGTCTCGCGCGCGGCAAAGGAGCACGCCCGGCTGCCGCGCCCGGAGCAGCTCGGTCGGTCGATCCGCGATCTTGGCGTCTGAAGCGGCGGGGCAGCGAATCGGGACCGAGGGTCTGTGCAGCGGCTCCAACCCTCGTGTTAAATTTTCGGTCCCAAGCAAATGAACCGTTTGGGCCGACGAGCGTTCGATGTAAGACTTGTCATGTCTGCGCGGCAAGGGTTTAAGCCAAATGCGGACGGCATGCATCTCGCGAGACATGAGACGCTCGAACTCGCGTTTTCTTCATCCGATTCTCCGGCAGGCCACTTCAAGCGTTCGCGACGCAAGTCGCATCCAGGCATCGGCGATTTCGGGACCCGGCAATACACCTGTTTCGATGGAACGCATGCACGCACCCGCCACGCATCCCCTATCCGACCGCACCGAAGACGCCAGAATCAACGATGCCAGCCGCGCCTGGAGCGCGATCCTCGCGTCCTATCGCCAGCCGAGCCACGCCCGCAGCATTTGGGAGATTGTCGTCAGCGCGCTGCCCTTCGCCCTGCTTTGGGCATTGGCCGGGATTGCGGCCGTCAACGGGTTCTGGTGGGGTCTTCTCCTGACGATCCCGGCGGCCGCCTTCCTGATCCGCCTGTTCATCCTGCAGCACGACTGCGGCCACGGTGCGCTCTTCACGCAGCGCGCCAGCAATGACTGGACCGGCCGCGTCATCGGCGTCTTGACGCTGACACCCTACGACTATTGGCGCCGCACCCATGCGGTCCATCACGCGACGGCTGGCAATCTCGACAAGCGCGGCATCGGCGACGTCGATACGCTGACCGTCAGGGAGTACCAAGCGCTGAGCTACTGGAACCGCGCGCGCTACCGGCTCTACCGCCATCCCATGGTGATGTTCGGCTTCGGACCCGCCTGGCTGTTCATCTGCCAGTACCGGCTGCCCATCGGTCTGATGCGGGCCGGCATGAGGCCCTGGGTCTCCACCCTTGCGACCAATCTCGGCATCGCGCTGCCGGTGGCGCTGCTGATCTGGCTGATGGGAGTCTGGCCGTTTCTCGCCGTTCAGTTGCCGATCACGCTGATGGCCGCGACCGCCGGCGTGTGGCTCTTCTACGTCCAGCACCAGTTCGAGGAGACGCACTGGTCCATGGACGAGGACTGGAACTTCCAGCGCGCAGCGCTTCACGGCAGTTCGCATTACGACCTTCCGCCGGTGCTGCGCTGGTTCAGCGGCAATATCGGCATCCACCACGTCCACCATCTGTCGAGCAAGGTGCCGTTCTACCGGCTGCCGCAGATCCTGCGCGATCATCCGGAATTGCGAAGCATCGGCCGCATCACCCTGTGGCAAAGCTTCGCCTGCGTCAGGCTCGCCCTTTGGGACGAGCGCAACAAATGTCTCGTCTCCTTCCGCGAGGCGCGGACGGCCTGATCGGCCGGCTCCTCCGTCGATCGGGAACGCGATGGCGATCTGGCGACCGGTATAGCGCATACGGACCCTGGTCATCGTCCTCACCTGGCGCGAAGTTCAGTTGCTTCTCGCCGAGATCGAAGACGATGACGGCCAGGTCCTGGACCGGAGAAATTCCGATCCACGCCATCCGCCACGGCGCCAATGATCCCTCCTCGACGCCGGGTGCCGGATCCTGATCAGCCGCGCTCGCTGCATCGATGCGACCGGTCCCAGGGGTTGAAGCGCCCGCCGTTCGGTGCGACATCAGCCGGATGACCCGATATCGGCCGTTTTCCGTCTCAGCAGCAAGTCGCGCGCGCCCATGACCACCTATCTCGAAGCCGAAGCCAATCCGAGCCGCAACACCGGCGCGATCCGTCTCTACGACGATGCAGCCTTCGAGGGCATGCGACGCGCCTGCCAGGCGACGGCGCGCTGTCTCGACGGGTTGGTCGACATCGTCAAGCCGGGTGTGACGACGCAGGAGATCGACGATTTCGTCGTGGAGTTCGCGCGGCAGAACGACACGGTCTCCGCCACGCTGAACTATCGCGGCTATCCGAAGAGCGTTTGCACCTCGATCAACCACGTCGTCTGTCACGGGATCCCCAATGACAAGCCGCTGAAGGAAGGCGACATCGTCAACATCGACGTGACGCTGGTCGTCGATGGCTGGCATGGCGATTCCTCGCGCATGTATCCCGTGGGCCGGATCAAGCGGGCGGCGGAGCGGCTCTGCGACGTCACCTACCGGTCGCTGATGTTGGGCATCGCGGCGGTGAAGCCGGGCGGCCATATCGGCGACATCGGCGCAGCGATCCAGGAATATGCCGAATCGGAGCGCTGCTCGGTGGTACGCGATTTCTGCGGTCATGGCGTCGGCAAGCTCTTCCACGACGCGCCGAACATTCTTCACTACGGCCGCCGCGGCGAGGGCGTCGAGATGCGGCCCGGCATGATCTTCACCATCGAGCCGATGATCAATCTCGGCCGACCGCATGTGAAGATCCTGAACGACGGCTGGACCGCGGTGACGCGCGACCGGTCCCTTTCCGCGCAGTACGAGCATACGCTGGGCGTCACCGAGACGGGCTGCGAGGTCTTCACCTTCTCGCCGCGCGGGCTCGACACCCCGGGCCTCGACGTCTCGCCCGTCGCGGGCGCGGCGGAATAGACCCGGCCGATGAACACGGGAGGCGGCGAGGACGAGCCGGACTTTCCCGGCCTCACCGAGGCGCGGGCTGAGCGTCATGAGCCGCCGCACACATCCGCCAGAGCAGAGGCGAAGCATCACGACGGCCACCGCGACAGGCTGCGGGAGCGCTTCGCCACCTCCGGGGCCGCCGCGCTTGCCGATTACGAGCTTCTCGAATTGATCCTCTTCCGGACGATCCCGCGCCGTGACGTCAAGCCGATCGCCAAGGCGCTGATCGCCCGCTTCGGCTCCCTGTCGGAGGTCCTCAACGCGCCGCGTCAGCGGCTGGTGGAGGTACCCGGCGTGAAGGAGGCCGTCGCGCTCGACCTTTCGATCGTGGCGGCGATCAACCAGCGGGCGATGCGCTCGGCGGTGAAGGGCCGCGAAGTACTCTCCTCCTGGTCCGCCGTCCTCGACTATTGCAAGGCGGCGATGGCATACGAGACACGCGAGCAGTTCCGCATCCTCTTCCTCGACAAGAAGAATGCGCTCATCGCCGACGAGATCCAGGGAACCGGGACCGTCGACCACACGCCGGTCTACACCCGCGAAGTGGTCAAACGCGCGCTGGAACTCTCGGCGACCGCGATCATCCTCGTCCACAACCATCCCTCGGGCGATCCGACACCCTCGCGGGCAGACATCGATATGACGCGGACCATCGTCGAGACGGCGAAACCGCTCGGCATCGCCGTCCACGACCACATCATCATCGGCAAGTCCGGCCATGCGAGCCTCAAGGGGCTGCGGCTGTTCTGAGCCGGCGAGGCCGCGACGCCCGAAGCTTGCCCGCGGACACGATCGGGGGTGGATTTCGTCCCCGGGGCTCGCCATCTGCGCTAGGAGAGACGAAGGGAGCGCGTCATGAAACTTGCCTATTTCGCCTGGGTCCGCGAGCGGATCGGCCTCGCAGAGGAAGAGGTGCAGCTGCCCGCGGGCGTCGAGACCGTGGACGATCTGCTGCACTGGCTGAAGGGGCGTGGCGCAAACTACGATTCCGCCCTGCAGGCGCCGGAGATCATCCGCGTCGCCATCAATCAGGAGCATGTCGATCATTCCGAGCCGCTGGCCGGCGCCAAGGAAGTGGCGCTCTTCCCGCCGATGACGGGCGGCTGACCAAGCCTTTGACGGAGACCGACGTGAAGCAGCATCCCGACGACGCCGGCTCGCAAGGGTCCGCACATGCCCCCGCTCGGCCGACGGTCCGGGTCGAGACTGGGCGGATCGACATGGCTGCGGAGACCGCTCGACTGTCCGGCGGCGGCGCCGTCGGCGGGCTGGTTACCTTCTCCGGCTATTGCCGCGACGAGGGCGGCCGCCTCGCGGCGCTGGAACTCGAACACTATCCCGGCATGGCCGAGCGCGAGATCGAGAAGATCGCCCTGGAGGCCGCAGGTCGCTGGCCACTTCTCGCCGTCACGGCGATCCATCGCACCGGCATGATCTCGCCGGGCGAGGAGATCGTCTTCGTCGCCTGCGCCTCGGAGCATCGGCAGGCCGCGTTCGAGGCGGCGAGCTTCCTGATGGACTTCCTCAAGACCCGAGCCCCGTTCTGGAAACGGGAGCATCTCGTCGATGGCACCGCCGGCGGCTGGGTGGAATCGAAGGACACCGACGACGCTGCCGCCGACAAGTGGCACCGGCTCTGACAGGATTCGCGAGGGACGGCGACGCCCCGGCAGCGCCGCATTGATCTCCCGACCGTAAGACAGCTTGGGAAAGCCGCGCAGAGGCGCGCGCAAATGCCCCGGCCCCTGCCCCGTTCGTTCACCCGCGCCTCTCCTTCGGCGCCCGAGCTGTCGGGCGAAAAATAAGTCGATCCCAGCCGATTGAACCCCGACCCGCGGAGTGGAACACTGCGATCCGCAACGGGGGGAGCCCGAATGACTTCGGACGAGTTCAAGGCCTGGCGGCGCTCGCACGGTTTCACCCTGGCGCATGCCGGTCAGGCCCTGGGGCTCCCGACGACGACCGTCCTGAGCTACGAACTCGGATCGCGCAAGGACGACGACCGGCCGGTGGTCATCCCGAAGACCGTCGCCCTCGCCTGCGCGGCCATCTCCCACGGCCTGAAGCCGATCGGCGAGACATGAGTGCTCTTCCCGGCTTCCCGCCCGTCCAATCTTCAGAACAAGTTGGAAGAGGCCGGTTGCGACGAACTACTTTATGTGTAAACTATTTTCCGGCGGCGGAAAAACCGCGGACATCGTCAGCATTGCCGGCACCGGGACAAGAGATCACGTTCCCCTCGCCGCAGAGTTTCGCATGGGAGATGCAGGAATGACCAGACTTCGCACCGTCGCCATCGGCCTCCTTGCGGCGACAGCACTCGCCGGGTCCGCCGCCGCCGAAGATACGGCCAATGAAAAACTCACGGTCGGCCTGATGCTCACCCTGTCCGGCCCGGCGGCCGTCCTCGGCGAACAGGGCCGCGACGGGTTCCTCCTCGCGGTGGAACAGATGGGCGGCAAGCTCGGCGGAGTCCCGACCGAGGTGACCACGGCCGACGACGAGTTGAAGCCGGACGTCGCCGCCAACAAGGCCCGCGAACTCGTCGAGCGCGACGGCGCCGACTTCGTCGTCGGCCCGATCTTCTCCAATATCGCCGGCGCGATCGTGAAGCCGGTCACAGAGGCGGGCAGTTTTCTGATCAGCCCCAATGCCGGCCCGTCCAATCTCGCCGGCGAGGCCTGCAACAAGAATTTCTTCGCCGTCTCCTATCAGAACGACCAGAACCACGAGGTTCTCGGGCAGTACGCTCAGGATCAGGGCTATGCCCGCGTCTTCCTGCTGGCGCCGAACTACCAGGCGGGCAAGGACTCGCTCGCCGGCTTCAAGCATGCCTACAAGGGCGAGGTGGTGAACGAGCTCTACACCCCGCTCGGCCAGCTCGACTTCTCCGCCGAGCTCGCGCAGATCGCCGCCGCCCAGCCGGACGCCGTCTTCACCTTCATGCCCGGCGGGATGGGGGTCAATCTGGTCAAGCAGTACCGCCAGGCCGGCCTCGAATCGATCCCCTTCCTCTCCGCCTTCACCGTCGACGAGACGACCCTGCCCGCGCAGAAGGACGCCGCAGTCGGCTTCTTCGGCGGCTCCGACTGGGCCCCGGACATGGACAATGAGCAGTCCAAGGAATTCGTGAAGGCCTATGAGGCGAAGTACGGCAGCGTGCCCGGCAGCTACGCCATGCATGGCTACGATGCGGCGCTGCTGATCGACAGTGCGGTCAAGGCGGTGGGCGGCGACCTCTCCGACAAGGACGGCCTGCGCAAGGCGCTGGAGAAGGCCGACTTCCAGTCCCTGCGCGGCGACTTCAAGTTCGGGCCGAACCACTTTCCGATCCAGGACTTCTATCTCGTCAAGGTCGCCAAGCGCGACGACGGCAAGTACGAGACCCGGATCGAGAAGAAGATCTTCGACGATTATCAGGACAACTACGCCAAGGACTGCAAGATGGATTGAGGGCAAGGCTCGGCATAGGGGCGGACGGCGGGGCGGATCAGTAGCCCCTCATCCTGAGGTACGACCTGAGCGCAGCGACGGGAGCCTCGAAGGGCGAGGGCGCTGGGCTCGACATTCACCCATCGCCCTTCCAAACGCGCATCCCTTGAAGGGGAAGCGGCTGCCCCCTCGCCCTTCGAGGCTCGCTTCGCTCGCACCTGAGGATGAGGAGGCTCCGACCCCCGTGGGCATGAGAATGATGCAGGACCGATGTTCAACCTTTTCCTCCTGCAGGCGCTGAACGGCGTTCAGTTCGGGATCCTGCTCTTCCTCGTCGCGGCGGGGCTGACGCTGATCTTCGGAATCATGAACCTGATCAACCTCGCCCATGGCGTCCTCTACATGGTCGGTGCCTATTTCACCGCCGCCTTCACCGCCTGGACCGGCGACTTCTTCCTCGGCCTCGCGCTCGCACTGCCCGCCGTCCTCGCCTTCGGCCTCCTCCTCGAACGCCTCGTCTTCCGCCACCTCTACGAGCGCGACCATCTCGAACAGGTGCTGGCGACCTTTGGGCTGATCCTGATCCTCAACGAAGGCGTCAAGATCCTCTTCGGCGCAGCGCCGATGAGCGTGCCGGTCCCCGACATCCTCTCGGGCTCGATCCCGCTGATCGGCTTCATGCGCTATCCGGTGTTCCGCCTCGCGATCATCGCGGCAGGCCTCGCGACGGCGTTGGGGCTCTACCTCCTCGTCAACCACACACGCGTCGGCATGCGGCTGAGGGCCGGCGCCTCCAACGCGCCGATGGTCTCCGCCCTCGGCGTCGACGTCGGACGGCTGTTCATGCTCGTCTTCGGTCTCGGCGCCATGCTCGCGGGCTTCGCCGGCGCCATGGTCGCGCCGATCCTGTCGGTCGAGCCCGGCATGGGCGACAGCGTCCTCATCCTTACCTTCGTCGTCATCGTCATCGGCGGCGTCGGCTCGGTGCGGGGCGCCTTCGTCGCGGCGATCCTCGTCGGCCTCGTCGACACGCTCGGCCGCACCTTCGGGCCGATCGTGCTGAAGAGCCTGATGGATCCCTCGGCCGCCTCGCAGGCCGGGCGGACGCTCGCCCCGATGCTGATCTACATCCTGATGGCGGCCGTCCTGTCCTTTCGGCCGGCCGGCCTCTTTCCCGCCAAGGGCGCCGCGGCATGAGCGCAGGCGCCTCCGATGCCGGTCTCTCCCGACAGGGAACCGACAACAAGACCTCCGAGCGTCGCCGCGGCATGCTTCAAGGGCGCGGCGCCGTCCTCGCGGCCGGCCTGATCTTCCTCGGCCTCGCGCTCCTGCCGCTCCTTGCGGCCGCGACGGACGATCCGTTCCTGATGGTGACGGCGACGCGCGTCATGATCTTCGCGCTCGCGGCCCTGTCGCTCGACCTGATCCTCGGCTACGGCGCGATGGTCTCCTTCGGCCACGCTGCCTTCATCGGGATCGGCGCCTATGCCGTCGGCATCCTGGCCGCCAACGGGATCGACGACCTCCTCCTCCAGATTGTCGCCGCCATCCTTGCCGCCAGCCTCTTCGCCCTCGTCACCGGCGCGATCTCGCTTCGGACGAAGGGCGTCTATTTCATCATGATTACGCTCGCCTTCGGCCAGATGGCGTATTTCTTCATGGTCTCGCTCTCGGCCTATGGCGGCGATGACGGGCTGACGCTAAAGGCGCGCTCGACGCTGTTCGGCCTGAACGTGCTGGCGGGCGATCGCTCGCTGTTCTACCTCGTGCTTGCCGTCCTCGCCCTCGCCTTCTTCGGCCTGCGCGCCCTCACCCTGTCGCGCTTCGGCCGCGTCCTGCGCGGCACGCGCGACAATCCCGCGCGCATGCAGTCCATCGGCTTCTCGCCCTTTCCCTATCAGCTCACGGCCTATGTCATCGCCGGCGCCATAGCCGCCGTCGCCGGCGTCTTCCTCGCCAACCAGGCGGAGTTCGTCTCGCCCGCCTATATGACCTGGCAGCGCTCGGGCGAACTGATCGTCATGGTCGTCCTCGGGGGCATGGGGAGCCTTGCCGGAGCGATCGGCGGTGCCATCGCCTTCCTGCTTCTCGAGGATTGGCTCGCCCAGATCTCCGAACACTGGAAGCTCGGCCTCGGCCTCCTCCTCGTCCTCCTCGTCCTGTTCACCCGCGGCGGCATCGCCGGGGGCATCGAGCGGCTCATCGGAGAACGGCTCAAATGAGCGCGCGGCCGCTCCTCTCCGTCCGAGGACTTTCCAAGAGCTTCGGCGCGCTCAAGGTCACCGACGATTTCCACCTCGACGTTCCCGACGGCGAACTCCACGCGATAATCGGACCGAACGGCGCCGGCAAGACCAGCCTGATCCACCAATTGTCGGGAAGCCTGAAGAGCGACGGCGGGACGATTTCCTTCGCCGGCAAAGACATCACTCGCCTGTCGATGGTCGAGCGCGTGCGCCGGGGCCTTGCCCGCTCCTTCCAGATCACGTCGATCCTGGAGGGCTTTTCCGTTCTCGAAAACACGGCGCTGGCGGTGCAGGCGCGGTCGGGATCGAGCTTCCGCTTCTTCGCCCCGGCCGCGAGCGAGGCCGCGCTCAACGACCAGGCGATGGCGGCCCTGGCCCGCGTCGGACTCGACGACCGGGCAGAGCGGCGGGCCGGCAGCCTCTCCCATGGCGAAAAGCGGCAGCTGGAGATCGCCATCGCGCTGGCGACCGGCGCCCGGCTTCTGCTCCTCGACGAGCCCCTGGCGGGAACCGGGCATGAGGAATCGACCCTTCTTGTCGAGCTCATGCGCGCGTTGAAGGCGACGCATACGATCGTCCTCATCGAGCATGACATGGATGCCGTCTTCGCGCTCGCCGACCGGGTCAGCGTGCTCGTCAGCGGACGACTGATCGCGACGGGAGCACCAGCCGAGATCCGGACCGACTCGCAGGTGCGCGTCGCCTATCTCGGCGAAGAGGGAGCAGCCGCCTGATGCTCGACGTCGAGGGCCTCGAAAGCGCCTATGGCGACAGCCGCATCCTCTTCGGCATCGACCTTGCGGTCGCGGCCGGCGAGGTCGTCACCCTCCTCGGCCGCAACGGCATGGGCAAGACGACGACGGTGAAGTCGATCTTCGGCCTCCTGAAGCCGCGCGGCGGCCGGGTCCGGATCGACGGCGAGGACGTCACCGGCCGTCCGCCGCATGTGGTGGCCAAGCGCGGGCTCGGCCTCGTGCCGGAGGGCCGGCAGATCTTCCCCACCCTCTCCGTCGAGGAGAACCTTGTCGCCACCTGTCGCGCGAGCCGCGCCGGCGCGCCCAAATGGACGCTCGACAGCGTCTACCGCCTGTTCCCGCGGCTGAAGGAGCGGCGGCGCAACATGGGCAACCAGCTGTCGGGCGGCGAGCAGCAGATGCTGGCCATCGGCCGGGCGCTGATGACCAATCCCCGGCTCGTCGTCCTCGACGAGGCGACCGAAGGCCTCGCCCCCTTGATACGCGAGGAGATCTGGACCTGCCTTGCGGCGATCAAGGACGCGGGCGAGGCGATCCTCGTCATCGACAAGAATGTCGACGCGCTCGCCCGCTTCGCCGACCGGCACGTGGTCATCGAGAAGGGCCGTGTCGCCTGGAGCGGCACCTCGGACGAGCTGCGGGCGACGCCGGAGATCAAGGACCGGTTCCTGCATGTGTGACGGCCGGGCCGGGCTCGCGCGCGCGAACGGAACCTTGTAAGCGGACCGGAGGAATTGGGGACGATGCAAGGCGCCCATGGCAGGCGGCTTCATCGACGAAGAGGGGGCGGCCTATGCCATACGAGACCATCTGGACGGGTGGCGATCCGGTCGCCGACTACGATGCCGCCTATGACAACAGCGGCTCGGTCCCGGATTCCGCGGCGTTCCTGCCGCGCTGGCAGGCGGACGCAGCAGCCTTTCGCGGCAAGCTTTCCTCCGAAGGCCGGGCCGACCTCTCCGTTCCCTATGGCGACCGGCCGCGCCAGCATTACGATCTCTTCCGCCCCGAAGGCGAGGTGCAGGGTCTCGTCGTCTTCGTCCATGGCGGCTACTGGAAGGCGCAGGAGATCGGCAACTGGTCGCACTTTTCGGCCGGGGCGCTCTCCCGCGGCTTCGCCGTCGCCCTGCCGGAATATACGCTATGCCCGGAGGCGAGCGTCGCGGACATCACCCGCGAGATCGGGCGCTTCCTCGACCATTCGGCGGCGCGGATCGCCGGCCCGATCCGTCTGTCCGGCCATTCCGCCGGCGGCCACCTCGTTTCGCGCATGCTCTGCACGAACGCGCCGATCGCCGCGGCGACGGCCGACCGCATCGACCACACCGTCTCGATCAGCGGCGTCCACGACCTCCGGCCGATCATGCGGACCGCGATGAACGATGTGCTCGGCCTCGATGTCGCGGAGGCGCTGGCCGAAAGCCCCGCCCTTCTGGAGCCGCGCCCGGGCGCCAATCTCACCTGCATCGTCGGCGGAGCGGAGCTTGCGGAATTCCGCCGTCAGAACGCGCTGCTTGCCAATGCCTGGCATGGCTTCGGCGTCGTCACACGCGCGGCCGAGATCGCCGGCCGGCATCATTTCGACGTCGTCGACGACCTTCTCGATGCCGAAAGCGAACTTGTCGCCATCTTGACGCAGCCCCCGAGCCGCTGAAACGGTCGGGTGGAAGTCCATCCTCGCCACAGCGCGATTCAGGAGCCGCTCATGCAGACGATCTTCGTCCAGTTCAAATGCCGGCCGGGCATGGCCTACAAGGTCGCCGACGAACTCGTGCAGGAAGTCGAGCAGATCTCGGAGGTGTTCTCCACCTCCGGGCATTACGACCTCATCGCGAAGTTCTATCTCGCCGACGACCAGGACATCGGCCACTTCGTCACCGAGCGGCTTCAAGTCATTGAGGGCGTCGCCGACACCTTCACGCTCGTCGCCTTCAAGGCCTTCGGATAAGGCCGCCGGATTCGGAGCACCGGGCGGATTGGTCGTCGGCCCGCGGTCGCGTCGGCCACTTCGGTCCGTCGATCTTCTGTTTATCCTGACCGGAAAAACTGCCGGCGCAGCCCTTGCCCGACAAGCCTTTCTAAGACAATCAGGCTTAGGCTGCCCTTTTGCTTCACCAGGCTTGGAGTAACCGGCCCATGACCCAGCCCGTCACGCCGATCATCATGGCCGGCGGCTCCGGCACACGGCTCTGGCCGGTGTCGCGCGACACCATGCCGAAGCAGTTCATCGAGCTTCTCGGCGAGGGCCTGTCGGCCTTCCAGGCGACGGTGCGCCGGGTCGCCGGCGAGGGCTTTGCCCGGCCGATCGTCGTCACCAACGAGCAATTCCGCTTCACCTGCGCCGAGCAGCTCGCCCGGCTCGGGATCGCCGCCGACGTCGTGCTGGAGCCCGAGCGCCGCGACAGCGCCGCCGCGGTCGCCGTCGGCGCCGTGATGGCCGAGCGCCGGACCGAGGACGCCGTCTGCCTTGTCCTTGCCTCCGACCATGTGATCGGCGACGAGGCGGCGTTCCTGGAGACGATCCACCAGGCCGCGCGGCTCGCCGCTTCCGGCCGGATCATGACGCTCGGCATCCGCCCCGACCACGCCTCGACCGCCTATGGCTATGTCCAGCCCGGCCGCGAGAGCCTCGGTGCCGACGCCTTCGTCCTCGAACGCTTCGTCGAAAAGCCGGACGCTCCCACCGCCGAGCGCTACATTGCCGAGGGCTTCCTCTGGAACAGCGGCAATTTCGCCTTTCCCGCCGCCCTGATGCTGCGCGAGCTCGAGCGCTACGTCCCGAAGGTCGTGGCGGCGGCGCGCGACGCGGTCGACAATGCCGTGCTCGATCTCGACTTCATCCGCCTCGACGCGGCCGCCTTCTCCGCTTCGCCGACCATCTCGATCGACTATGCGGTGATGGAGAAGACCGAGCATGCGGGTGTCCTCGCCGCCGATTTCGGCTGGTCGGACATCGGCTCATGGGATTCGCTCCACGAGGTCAAGCAGAAGGACGAGAACGGCAATCGGCTGGAAGGCGACGTCGTCGCGCTCGAGACGACCAACAGCTTCGTGCGATCGGACGACATGCTGACCACCGTGCTCGGCCTCGACCGCGTCGTCGTCGTAACCACGCATGATGCGGTTCTCGTCACCTCGATGGACGCCGCGCCGAACGTCAAGACGCTGGTGGCCGCGCTGAAGTCGGACGGCCGGCGCGAGGCCGGCGAGCATCTGAAGATCTACCGGCCCTGGGGCTGGTACCAGCGGATCGACATCGGCGACCGCTTCCAGGTCAAGCATATCTGCGTCAAGCCGGGCGGGACGCTCAGCCTGCAGCGCCACCACCACCGCGCCGAGCACTGGGTGGTCGTCCACGGCACGGCCGAGGTGACGATCGACGACACGGTGAAGCTCTACCACGAGAACGAGGCGGCCTATCTGCCGATCGGCTGCGTCCACCGGCTGAGGAACCCCGGCAAGATCGATCTGAAGCTCATCGAGGTGCAGGTCGGCAGCTATACCGGCGAGGACGACATCGTGCGCATCGAGGACGTCTACGCCCGGGCCTGATCCGCTCCGCCGTCACCGTCTCGCCCGCACGCTTCCATCGCAATCGCCCTATAGAAGAGCACCGCCCATGACCTCGCTGAAGTTCGGCACGAGCGGCCTCCGCGGCCTGGTCACGGACCTTCAGGGCTGGCCGAGCCATGCCTATGCGCTGGCCTTCCTGAAGCATGTCGCCGGCACGATGCCCGAAGGCGGCGAGCGCGAGGTGCTGATCGGCCGCGACCTCAGATCCAGCAGCCCGGAGATCGCGCGGCTCGCGGCCTCCGCCGCCCGGCGCGCCGGCTTCTCCCCGCGCGACTGCGGCGCCGTGCCGACGCCAGCGCTGGCGCTTGCCGCGATGTCCCGCGGAGCGCCTGCGATCATGGTCACCGGAAGCCACATTCCGGACGACCGCAACGGGCTGAAGTTCTATCGGCCGGACGGCGAGATCAGCAAGGCGGACGAGGCCGGCATCCTTTCCGCCTTCGCCAGCCTGAGCGACGCCGAGCGCCGGCCGGATGAGGCTGGACCCGCCGCCGAACCGCTGGCGGTCGCCGAGACCTACGCCGCCCGCTATACCGAGTTCTTCGGGCCCCAAGCCCTTTCCGGCCTTGCCGTCGGCGTCTACCAGCATTCCTCCGTCGCCCGCGATCTCCTCACAGACATACTCGGCGGGCTCGGCGCCACCGTCGTCCGCTACGGCCGCGCCGAGGCCTTCATCCCCGTCGACACCGAGGCGCACCGGCCCGAGGACCTCCACCTCCTCGCCGGCTGGGCCGCCGAGCAACGCTGCGACGCCTTCGTCTCGACCGATGGCGACGCCGACCGGCCGCTGGTCGCTGATCGGCACGGGACGGTGCTGCGCGGCGACGTCCTCGGGCTCCTCACCGCCCGGCATCTCGGCCTCTCCACTCTGGTGACGCCGGTGACGTCGAGCTCGGCGATCGAGCGCTCCGGCATTGCGGACAGCGTCATCAGGACCAGGGTCGGCAGCCCGTTCGTCATCGCCGGTATGGCGGAGGCCGCAGCCAGCGGCGCGTCGGGCATCGTCGGCTTCGAGGCGAATGGCGGCCTTCTGCTCGGTTCCGACATCGTCCGCGACGGGCGCCGGCTCGCGGCCCTGCCGACGCGCGACGCCGTCCTGCCGATCGCCGCGGTGCTGGCCGAGATGGCGCGGACGGGCAAAGCGCTCGCCGACCTCGTTGCCGATCTCGACGCCGGTCACGCCGCCGCGCATCGCCTCCCTGAGGTGAAGGCCGACCGCAGCGGGCCGTTCCTCTCCCGCCTCGCCGAGGATTCCGCCTGGCGCGAGGCCTTTTTCGCCCCGATCGGCCGGGCCGACGCCGTCGACGGGATCGACGGGGTCCGCGTAACGCTGGAGAGCGGCGCTGTCGTCCACTACCGCGCGTCGGGCAACGCGCCGGAACTCCGCTGCTATGTCGAGGCGGGCGACGCCGCAAAGGCGCAGCGCCTTCTCACCTGGGGGCTGGACGCTGCGGCAAAGGCGATGGACCCCAACGCCTGACCAGAGCCGCGGCCCGGCCGCGCGGCCCCTGCCCTGCGCTGCCCGACGGTCAGTGTGGCGAAACGGTGCGGAAGCCGACGAGCGCCGCCCGCACGAGGCCCGCCAGTTCATCTTCCAGCCTCTCGATGGTGACGCCCGCATAGCGGCTTTCGAGCGAGATCGAGACGATCCCGTGCACCGCTGAGAACAGGGTCCTCGCCCGCAGGAGAACCTCGGCTTCGCCAAGGTCCGGGAAGAGCTCCGAAAGCGGCCCGGCGGCAAGCTCGAACAGCCGTGCCTGGTCCGCCTGCAGGCTCTCGGCGGTCGCGCCGCCATCGGCCGGCACGAATTCGAACAGGGCCCGCCAGAGCGGCGTCTCGTCGGAGGCAAAGCCGAGATAGCACCGGGCGAGCGCCACGAGGCATTCGAGCGAGTCGCTCGCGTCGACCGACTTCAGCCGGTGTTCGAGCCGCCCGAGCGTCTCGGTATTCACGCCGAGAATGATTTCGTCGGTGTTGGCGAAGATGCCGTAGAGCTGACCGTTGGATGCGCCCGAACGGGCGAGGATCTCGCGCAGGCGCACCGCGCGGACCCCGCCCTCGATCATCAGCGCGCGTGCCGCCTCCAGGATCTCGCCCCGCACCTCCTCCGCATTCCTGATCTTTCCCCTCGGCATGCCTCGTCTCCGGTTCCCGAATTTATTTAGGAGCACTCCTCCTATACGGATTGACGCCTGCGGTTTCCAGTGTATCCTAGCTATAGGAGCGATGCTCTTATAGCTGTCCACAAGGAGAATGCGCATGTTCCGACTGTTCACCACCATCGCCCGGGGACGGGCGCACGAGGCGGCCGAAGCCGTCGCGGCGCGGCACGCCCGCACCATCCTCGACCAGCAGATCCGCGAGGCGGCCGCCGCCCTCGACGATGCTCGGCGTGCGCTCGCGCTCTCCGAGGCGAGCCTTGTCCGCGAGGAAGAGGCCGTCCGCGCGCTCGACGTGCGCATCCGCGACATCGAGACCCGCGTCGTGGCGGCGCTGGACAAGGGGCTTGAGGATCTCGCAAGCGACGGCGCGCAGGAGATCGCCGACATGGAGTGCGAGCGCGCGCTCTGCCGCGAGGGCATCGAGAAGATGCGGGCCGAAATCGCCGCAAGGCGTCCGTATCTGCGCCGGTGCGAGACCCGCCTGCGGCGCCTGTCGCGGGGCCGCGATCTCGTCGCCGTCCGCGCCCGCGTCCAATCGCTGTCGGCACGCCCGGATACGACGTCGCTCGCGACGCTGTCGGAAGCGGAAGCGACCCTTGCCGGCCTCGAGGACGCCCAGACCGCCGAAGACGCCCTCGCCGCAGAAGCCACCGTCTGCCGGCAAAGCCCCGTTGAGGACCGCCTTGCCGCCGCCGGCTGCGGCCCGGCCCGCGAGGGCAGCGCCGACGCCGTCCTCGACCGGCTTCGCGCCCGCAGGAATGACGCCGCCTGATCTCTTCCCCCGACCGATCCCGGAAAGGACATTCTCATGAACGCCAATCGCATCCCTACCAATGCCTGGACGATCTTCACCGTCATCTCCTTCGTCGTCGCCTCGCTGATGATGGCCGGCGGCATCTACTTCCTGGAGGCGAGCTTCGCCGCCAAGGGCTTCTACGCTATGGCCGCGATCATGCTGGTCCACACCACTGTCACGATCACGCGGACGCTCCGCGACGTCGAGGAGGCCAACAAGGAGACGATCCGCCAGGAAGAACTGCGGACGGAAAAGATGATCGGCGGGCTGTCCCGCGCCGCCTGATCCCGCACCCCGCGTGCCCGGCCCGCCGGCCGGGCACGTCCCCCTCATCCGGAGCTTCTCCATGTCTCTCCTCGCTTCACGCCGTTTCGCGCCGCTCTTTGCCACACAGTTCCTCTCGGCGGTCTCAGACAACCTCCTGAAGAACGCGCTCGCGCTCATCATCCTCTTCCACACTGCCGGCGAAGGCTCGCCCTCCCTGGTCACGCTCGCCGGCGCCGTCTTCATGCTGCCATTCCTCCTGTTCTCGGCCACCGGCGGCGAGATCGCCGATCGCCACGACAAGGCGCTCGTCGCCCGGCTGCTGAAGGCAGTCGAGGTCGGCGCCGCCCTGATCGCGGCCGCCGGCCTTGCGACATCGTCCATCCCGCTGCTCTTTCTGGCGCTCTTCGCCTTCGGAAGCGTCTCGGCCCTGTTCGGCCCGGTGAAATACGGCATCCTGCCGGACCACCTGCCGACGCAGGACCTTGCGGCGGCCAATGCCTGGATCGAGGGCGCGACCTTCGCGGCGATCCTCGGCGGGACGATCGGCGCCGGGCTCGTCCTGTCCGCCGGTGTTCCCCTCTGGGCCTTCGGGATCGGCATCGCGGCGCTGTCCGTCGTCACCTATCTCGCATCGAGGGCGATCCCCTCGGCTCCTCCGGCCTCGGCGGAAAATACCGTCGACGCCAATCCGCTGCGCGCGACCTGGCGCCTTCTGCGTGAGACGAAGGCGGACCGCCGCATCTTCGCCGTGGCCCTGATGTCGGCCTGGTTCTGGGTCGTGGGGGCGATCGTCCTCTCCGTCCTGCCTGTTCTCGTGGGCACCACGCTCGGCGGGGACGAGACCGTCGTCACGCTCTGCCTTGCTGCCTTCGCCGTCGCGGTCGGTCTCGGCTCCGCCTTCGCCGCCTGGCTCGGCAAGGGCAAGATCGTGCTCCTGCCGGCGCCGGCCGGATGTCTCCTGATGGGTGCCGCGACGCTCGACCTCGTCTTCCGGCTCCATGGCGCTACGCCGAACGCAACGCTCGGCTGGACCACCTTCGCGACTTCGGCAGACGGCGTGTGGCTACTGCTCGACCTTGCCGGCATCGCCTTCGGCGGCGCTCTCGTCGCCGTTCCGAGCTTTGCCGCCCTCCAGGCCTGGGCCGCGCCGGAGCGCCGGGCCCGGACCGTCGCCGGCGCCAATGTCCTGTCCTCCGGCCTGATGGTCCTTGCCGGTGGTCTCGTCGCAGGGCTCCAGGCCATCGGACTCTCGGCTATCGCCGTTCTCGCCATTCTCGCCGCCGGCAATTTCCTCGTCGCCGCCATGATGCTGCGCGCGCTGCCGACCGATCCCTTCCGCGACCTCATCTCGATCGTCTTCCGCGCCTTTCACGGCCTCGAAGTCGAAGGCCTCGAAAACCTTGCCAAGGCCGGCGAAAACCCCATCCTCGCGGTGAACCACACGAGTTTTCTGGACGCGGCCCTCGTGATGACCCTGACCGACCGCAAGCCGGCCTTCGCCATCGATCGGACCACGGCCGAGGCCTGGTGGGTGCGGCCGTTCCTGCGGCTGGTGAAGGCGATGCCGATCGATCCGACCAAGCCGATCGGCACGCGCACCCTCGTGCGCGCCGTTCAGGGGGGCGATCCCCTCGTCATCTTCCCGGAGGGACGGATCACCGTCACCGGCAGGCTCATGAAGATCTACGACGGCACCGCGATGATCGCCGAGAAGGCGGGTGTCCCGATCGTGCCGGTGCGCATCGAAGGCCTTGAACGCAGTCCCTTCTCGCGCCTCACCGGACGCCAGGTCCGCAAGGCCCTGTTCCCGAAAGTGAAGGTCACCATGCTGGAACCCGTCTCGCTGAACGTGCCGGAGAACCTGAAGGGCCGCGCCCGCCGCGCCGCCGCCGGCCTCGCCCTCCACGACGTCATGAGCGACATGCTCGCCGAAACCACCTCGATCGAGTGCACCGTGCCGCAGGCGGTGCTGGCGATCACCCGCGAGCGCGGCACCGGCGCCCTCGCGCTGGAAGACCCGGTCGCCGGCCAAATGACCTATGGCAGGCTGCTCACCGCGGTCGCCGTGCTCGCTCGCCGGCTCGCCGGACAGATGGAAGGCCAGATGAATGTCGGCGTGCTTCTTCCCAATGCGATCGGCACCTGCGTCACCACGCTCGCCCTGATGTCGGCGGGACGCATTCCGGCCATGCTGAACTTCACGGCTGGCAAGGCAAATGTTCTGGCCGCCTGCCGCGTAGCCGAGATCCGCACGGTCCTCACCTCCCGCAAATTCATCGAGAAGGCGAAGCTCGGCGATCTCGCGGGAGCCCTCTCCGAGACTGTCGAGCTCGTCTACCTCGAAGATGTCAGGGCCTCGATCGGGCTTGTCGACAAGCTGCGCGGCGTTCTCTCCCGCCGCCGGCCGCTCGTCGCGCGCGGTCCGGACGATGCGGCGGTGATCCTCTTCACCTCCGGCTCGGAAGGAACGCCCAAGGGTGTCGTCCTTACCCATCGCAACATCATGGCCAATGTCGCCCAGGCGGCGCAGCGCATCGACTTCGACTCCTCCGACAAGGTGTTCAACGTCCTGCCGATGTTCCACGCCTTCGGCCTCACCGCAGGGACGCTCCTGCCGCTCGTCTCGGGCGTCCCGACCTATCTTTACCCTTCGCCGCTGCACTTCCGCATGGTTCCGGAGGCGGTCTACCGCTCGAACGCGACGATCATGTTCGGCACCGACACCTTCCTCACCGGCTATGCCCGCACGGCAAACCCTTACGACTTCCGCTCGCTTCGCTACGTCTTCGCCGGCGCCGAGCCTGTGAAGGAATCGACGCGCCGCGTCTGGGCCGAACGGTTCGGTGTGCGTCTCCTCGAAGGTTATGGCGTGACCGAGACCGCGCCAGTCATCGCGCTGAACACGCCGATGCATGCGCGCGCGGGCAGCGTCGGCCGGCTGATGCCGGGGGTCGAGGCGCGCCTCGAGACGGTTCCGGGCATCGAGGACGGCGGACGCCTCCATGTGCGCGGCCCGAACGTCATGGCCGGCTATCTGAAGGAAGACCGGCCCGGCATTCTCGAAGCGCCGGACGGCGGCTGGCACGACACCGGCGACATCGTCTCGATCGATGCCGAGGGCTTCGTGACCATCCGCGGGCGCGCCAAGCGCTTCGCCAAGATCGGCGGCGAGATGATCTCGCTGGCGGCCGTCGAGAACGCCGCTTCGGAGACCTGGCCGGACGTGAAGTCCTGCGCCGTCTCGGTGCCGGACAAGCGCAGGGGCGAGCGCATCGTGCTCGCGACCGAGGCCAAGGACGCCGACAAGGTGACGCTTCGCGAGGTGGCGCGCCGGCAAGGGCTGCCGGAGATCGCGATGCCATCGCAGATCATGTCGGACTTCGCCATCCCGCTGCTCGGCACGGGCAAGGTCGACTTCGTCGGCACCCGCCGCGCGGTCCTCAATGCCCTCGACGATCCGGCCGTCGCGGCCTGAGCCGGAACCGGCAAAGGCGCACCTGGCCGGAACCGGCTGGGTGCGCCTTCAGTCGCTCGGCTTGATGGCGCGGATCGCGTAGCGGTGCTGAACCTGACGCGCCAGCCCCTTGGTCAGCGGCATTGCACGGGCCTGCGCGCGGTGGATCGGGCCGAGCCGCCGGTCGATCGTAATGTCGGCAAAGCCGGCATCGGTAAGCATCTGCGCGACGTCGCCGGCGCGTGCCCCGTCCTTGAAGTGCACCCGTGAAAGAATGCTGCGGTGGCGCGCGGCGAGATCGCCCGGAAGAGCGGGACCGGAGGCAGCAGCAAGCACGCCGCGGCGCTGCGCGAATCGCTCGAGCCTGGCGATCAGCCGTTCGAGGGGGCCCTGGCTGACGAAGTCGCCGTCGATGACCAGCAGCGTTCCGCCGGGCTTCAGGACCCGCAGCCACTCGGCAAACGCCGCGGCCGGGTCGACGAGGGTCCAGACGAGGTGGCGGGTGACCACGACGTCGAAACTGCCGTCCGCCTCGATGATGCGCTCGGCATCGCCGAGCCGGAAGGTGATCCGCCGGTCGCGGGAGGCCGCCTTCGACGCTGCCCGCTCGAGCATCGCTTCCGACCAGTCGAGGCCGGTCACGCGGAACCCCAGATCATCGAGGAGATGGGAGACGACGCCGGTGCCGCTCGCCAGGTCCAGCGCGCTGCGACCTCCCGCCTCGCCGAGGTGCCGTTCGATCAGCGCATGCCAGGCCCGGCGCTCCCGTTCGCTAAAGATTTCGTGACCGGGAAACTCGTCGAAGCTCGCCGCTCGTTCCGACCAGAAGTCCCGGATTTCGTCCCGCAATCCGTAGTTCGCGCCTGTCGCCATCTCGTCCCGCCGATCCCCATCTGCTTCGAATCCCTCTAAAAGATAAATATTGACTATCCAAGTCATAAATTCGAAGACAGCCCGCATCGACCATCCGAGAAGGAACCTGGATCATGCGGGTTTTCCGGCACCTTGCCGCCATCGCTGTTGCCGTTGTCGCTCTTGCGAGCGGACCCGGCTTCGCCGCAACCGTCACCGACGTCACCGGACGCACTGTGACGGTCGAGACGCCTGTCAAGCGCGTCATCCTCGGCGAGGGCCGACAGATCTACTTCGTCGCCGCTCTCGACCGCGACGCGCCGTTCCAGCGCATCGTCGGCTGGCGGGACGATCTCACCAAGGCCGATCCGGAGACCTATGCGGCCTATCTCGAGAAGTACCCCGAGATCGGTGAGCTGCCGACCTTCGGCGGCATGAAGGACGGCACGTTCGACGTCGAGCAGGCGGTCGCGCTGAAGCCCGACGTGATCCTGATGAATGTCGATGCCAAGACCGCGACCGAAGAGGCCGGCTACATCGGCACGCTGGAGAAGGTCGGCATTCCGCTCGTCTATGTCGACTTCCGCGAGAAGCCGATGGTCAACACCGAGCCGTCCATGCGGCTGATCGGCAAGCTGTTCGGCAAGGAAGAAGTCGCCGAGGACTTCATCGAATTCCGCAAGGAGAGCATTGCGGCCGTCACCGATGTGCTCGACCGCGAGCAGCCGAAGCGCCCCCTGGTCTTCGTCGAGCGCGCGGGCGGCTATTCCGACGACTGCTGCATGTCCTTCGGTGACGAGAACTACGGCAAGATGGTCGAGATCGCCGGCGGCATCAACATGGCCAAGGACATCATCCCGGGCACGTTCGGCACCGTCAATCCTGAGCAGATCATCGCCTCCAACCCCGACCAGGTGATCATAACGGGCGGCAATTGGGAGGGCTATGTTCCCGGTGGCGCATGGGTCGGCGTCGGCTATGGCGCGGATGAGGCGCTTGCCCGAAAGAAGCTCGAGGCGCTGACCAAGCGCCCTGCCTTCACCGGCATCAAGGCCGTGGAGAACGGGAAGGTGCACGCGATCTGGCACCAGTTCTACAACAATCCCTACCAGTTCGTGGCGATCCAGGAGATGGCCAAGTGGCTGCACCCCGATCTCTTCCGCGACCTCGATCCGGAGGCGACCTTCAAGGAGCTGCACGCCCGTTTCCTGCCGCTCGAGTTCAAGCCGGGCTATTTCGTGTCACTCGCAGGCGGCGAATGAGCGTCGCCGCCTCGCATGCCGCAATCCGCGAAGGGCGGGAGCGCTACCGCGCTCTCGCCTTTCGCCGCATCGCGCTCCTGTCCGTCCTCTGCGCAGCCTTGTTCGCCAGTGTCTGCGTCGACATGGCACTCGGACCCGCCAACTACACGATCGCGGAAGTCCTGGATTCGCTCTTCCGCTCGGATCAGGTGAGCGACCAGCTCCGGGTGATCGTGTGGGACATCCGCATGCCGATCGCGCTGATGGCGGTGACGGTCGGTGCCTCGCTCTCGGTGGCGGGTGCGCAGATGCAAACGATCCTCGCCAATCCGCTCGCGAGCCCCTTCACGCTCGGCATCTCCGCGGCGGCCTCCTTCGGCGCCGCGCTGGCGCTGGTGGCCGGTACGGCGCTGGTGCCCCTCGCCGTCGCCTACATGGTGCCGATCAACGCCTTCGTGATGGCGATGGCGGCGGCCCTGTTCATCCATTTCGCCTCGACCATGCGCGGCGTGACGGTCGAAACGATCGTGCTGCTCGGCATCGCACTCGTCTTCACCTTCAACGCCTGCCTGTCGCTTCTCGAATATCTCGCCTCCGAGCAGGCGCTTGCGGCGGTCGTGTTCTGGACGATGGGAAGCCTGACCAAGGCGACCTGGCCGAAAGTGTTCATCACCGCGACGGTGCTCATCGTGACCGTGCCGCTGTTCGCACGCCAGGCCTGGGCGCTGACGGCGCTCCGGCTGGGCGAAGACAAGGCGGCGAGCTTCGGCGTCAACGTCCGGCGGCTGCGGCTGCAGACCATGCTGACGATCAGCCTGCTTGCCGCAATCCCGGTGTCCTTCGTCGGAACCATCGGCTTCGTCGGGCTGGTCGGGCCGCACATGGCGCGCATGCTGGTCGGCGAAGACCAGAGGTTCTTCCTGCCCGCCTCGGTGCTATGCGGGGCGCTGCTCCTGTCGGTGACCTCGGTGGTCTCGAAGACGATCCTGCCGGGCGCGATCCTGCCGATCGGCGTCATCACCGCGCTCGTGGGCGTACCCTTCTTCTTCGTCCTGATCTTCGGCAGCCGGAGGCGCGCATGGTAGCGGTAGCTCTCGACGGCGTCGGCGCGTCCTACGGCAAGCGCACGGTTCTCTCCGGCATCGCCACCGACTTCCTGCAGGGCGGATCGCTGACCGCGGTGATCGGGCCGAATGCCGCCGGAAAGTCGACGCTGTTCAAGCGGATCGCCGGACTTCTGGCAGGGCCAGGAACCGTCCATCTGTCCGGGGCGACCAGCGGCAAGGACGCGATCCGCTACATGCCGCAGGATACCGGCGGAAACGCGGTGCTGACCGTTTACGAATCGGTGCTCCTTGCGGCCAAGCAGGGCTCCGGCTGGCGGGTCAGCGACGCGGAACTGACCGGGATCGACGACATCCTGCGGGCGCTCGACATCCAGCCCCTCGCCTTCCGCGAGCTTGGCGAACTGTCCGGCGGGCAGCGCCAGCTCGTCGCCATCGCCCAGGCGCTCGTCCGCAAGCCCGAGGTGCTGCTCATGGACGAGCCGACCTCGGCGCTCGACCTCTATCGCCAGATCGAGGTCCTGGCCTTCATGCAGCAGCGCGCCGTCGCCTCCGGCATGGCCGTGCTGATCGCGCTGCACGACCTGAACCACGCGCTGCGATATTGCGACCAGACCATCGTCATCGCGGACGGCCAGATGCGGGCCGGCGGACCAACGGCCAAAGTGATCACGCCTGCAATGCTGCGCGACGTCTACCGTGTCGAGGCCAGGGTCGAGCACTGCTCGCGTGGGCGGCCCATGCTGATCGTCGACAGCACCGCCCCGTAAAAGGGCTGCCGCAGCGTGCGTTGGGATAACCTCGACGGCCAGGTCGACGGTGCATGCGGTGCTCGACCGGCATTGGGCTGGTCGCCGGGGGGAAGCGGCGTCGCAACAAGGCCGTTCCGTCACCGATGTGTCCGGGTCGGACATTTGGGAAAATGGTCGGAGCGAGAGGATTCGAACCTCCGACCCCCTGAACCCCATTCAGGTGCGCTACCAGGCTGCGCTACGCTCCGACGTGAGAAATCCCTAGAGAAGTCGGGCTTTGGACGCAAGAGGTGTTTCGCCGGGCGAAACCGATAAGCGGAACGAAGCCGGCACAGTGGGACTTTTCAGACCGCAAGTCCCACGGAAAGTCCCACGGGATGTTCTCTTTGCGTTCGAGGTTTAGATATGCCGAAAAGCAACGAGTCCTCCTGACATGTCCCGCACCGAAGCCATCACCGAACTCGCCAAGCTCGCCGCCGCCACCCCGCCAGAACTTCGCCTGTCCGATGCCGTCGCCGTCCTCGAAGACGTTCTAATCAGCCACGGGCTCGGCGATGTCGCGGAGGCGTTCCGGGCGCTCGATCTGGAGTGGGCATGATGCGCCCTCGCCTCGTCCTGGCCGCCGTCCTCGCGATCGTCACCTCACCCGCCGCAGCAGGCGCGCCGATCAGAGGCGCAGTCACCCGCGTGATCGACGGCGACTCGCTCGTCGTCGGGCGGACCGAGATCCGCCTCTGCGGCATCGACGCGCCGGAGCTGTCGACGCGCGCGGGCAAGCGCTCGGCCAAGACCGCGCGCCAGATGATGATCGGCCGCGCGGCCCGCTGCGTCGCCGTCGGCGATGGCACGCCCTGCGACGGCCGCTCCTATCGCAGGAGCTACGACCGCATTGTCGCGCAGTGCTTCGTCGGCGGGGTCGACGTCGCGCGTCAGCTCGTGCGCCGCCGTGCCGCCTGCGACTGGCCGCGCTTCTCCGGCGGCGCGTACCGAACAGTCGGAGGCTGCGAGCGATGAGCGAGATCGTCCTCGACACGCTCGGCCGCCTTGCCGCTCGCAATCACGGGCTGGTCTTCTACTGCGACGACGCGGACTGCCGCCGCAGGCTGGACCTGACGATCGAGCGCGCGATCGAGATCTACGGTCCCGACCAGAACATCATCCGCTGGCGCCCGGCCGGTATCCGCTGCGCCGCCTGCGGCTGTCGGGAAGTTGAGTGTAGGGTGCAGGCGCCAAACCCCGACGGGAGCACCGGCCGATGACAGCCGACAACAGGAAATGGCGCCCGTCCATCCCGGCGGATCAAGAGTTGGCGCGAGTGCATCAAACTATCCGGGAGATCGAGGGCGAAGAGCTCGCATCGTTAAACCATGCGACCGCGCGAAACACCGTTCAGGAAGAGCTTGGCCGCTTCGGCGCTCCTGAAGACGCCTACAACCTCTCGGACCAAACGCGCGATATCCTCCTCGTCCACTCCCGACAGGACGCAGCGTGGGGAGCGCTGAATTCTCAGTCCATTCTGGAGCAGATCAAGGGGATCAGGCGCCTGCTGCTAGCTCTCCTGATGCTCACGAGTGCCGGCGTGCTTCTGCTTCTCTGGCATATTCGGGCCTCGTGAAGCGTAAAAGACCCGCCGACCCGGTGAAGGATCGGCGGGCGCTTCATCGCGACTGCAGAATGTCAGGTAACCAAAACGATCGCCCATGACGCGACGGCGCACAGCGCGCACGCCATCATCAGATTGCTCTTGAACATCGCTCGGTTGGACGCCTCGACGAGTGGCGCGACGTCTCTGCGGAGTATCATTCGCATTGGAAAACCTGCCAGTCGTTAGGTGTCTACGCCAACCTGGAAGGGCGGCGTCAGTTCCGTCACGACGGGGTTATCTCTCCGGTGTGGGCAGATATGCTTGACGCGAATGCGGACGAGCGAGCCGGGCGAGACGGCGGGCAGTTCGATCTGCCATCGACCGAAGTCCTGGAAGCCGGCGGGCCGGCTCGAGTCCGTCCGGTCTGTGATGAAGGTGATCTGGCTCTTGACCGGGACGCTCTCCGGTGTCGCCTGAATAAGCGCCGTGACCATCTGGCCAGGGATGTATTCGCAGCTCTGGTCGACCTTCCGGCCGGAAACCCTGAACGACCAGCGCTGCGTCTCCGGGTCGAGGCGCCAGCCGCGGGCGTGGAAGTCGATCGCCACCGGATTGACCCATTGGAACAGCCGGTCGCCGAGATTGTAGAGGAATGGCTGGGCGGCAAAGAGCGGCGGCAACACGATCAGCAGTGCGATGATGAGTGTGCCCACCTTGCCTGTCGCGCGGTCAAGGAGCGACATGGAGCCCCCCCTTGACCATGAAGGTGATGAACGCTGCGATGATCGCCCCGACGAGGACCCGGATAATCCAGGTGAGGTGACCATTGAGCTTGCCATAGTCGACCTTCAGGCCATCGAGCTTTTCGAGGACCTGTTTCTGCCGCTCTTCATCGACAGCTGCCTGGCGCTCCAATGTCGTCATCCGTTGGTTGATGGCCCGGTGGTCGATCCGAAGCTCGACGATGTCGGCCTTCAGCTGGGCCGTCTCTTCGGGTGAAGTCATCTGCTATCGGCTCCGGATGATCGGTCTCCAGCGCTCCCAAACCACGCACCCGCGCGCATCCAGAACGGAGACCATTAGAAACCCTTGGCGATCTACCTTGACCGCCCTGATGGTCCCGCCGCGATTGCAGGAGACGTCGGAAATTCGCCGAGGCTGTTCTGGGATCGGTGCCGATTGCGCCGGCTGGTACAGGATTGCGACGGCGCCAACGATGACCCCAGCGACGATGACCTTCGGCGACAGCAACCACCTCACCGCGGCACCGCGTTGTGCCGACGGCACTCCTGAGCCTTGTAGAGGCCGATCCGGCATCCACCCGCCACCGTGTCATCGATGCTCTCCTGATCTTGCGGGGTGGCGCCCCGCGTGCCGGGGAGCGCTGTCCCGAGCGCGCGGCGCAGGTCAGGGGTTGCCGAGACACTTGCCAGGCGGGGTGAAGTCCCAGCGCAGCCCGCGAGTGACGCACTCACGGCGATCAAGACGAGCGTTCTCGCCAGCATTGCCGGTCTCCCTGTTCTGGTTGATGGTGGTGGTGCGCTCAGCCTGACGCCCGCCGTCTTTGGCGCTGTGCAGCGACCAGGCGAGCCAGATGCCGGCGACGGCGGCGACAAGGCCGATGACGATCCATTTCGGCTGGCTGAGCAGCCCGAGCAGCGCGGCCATCACGCCGCCGCCTTCACGGGACCGGCGACGGCGACGTTACCGGTGATCGCGTCCTCGACCCGCGCCTCTCGAATCGCGTTGGCCGCTCCGATCTGCGTCTTCGCCGCGTCCTCGGATGCCTTCGCCTTCCGCGCGCCATGCACCTCGAGCCATATGATGACGATCAGCAGGATCGCGACGGCGAAGCCGCCGAGTGCGTAGAGCGCGGTCGGGTTCTCGACGAGCATCGACAGGATCGAGGTGAGGCTCAGGCCGCCCATGACTGAGCTGAGCCCGCCCCGGGTGATCGCCTGGCGCACCATCTCCTTGCCGTTGGCGATGAGCTGATCGGCCGTGTCCTGGATCACGTCGGTGTTCGCGATCGTGCGGCTGCCTTCATTCTTCAGCTGCTTCGCGGCGTTGCCGATCGACTTCACGGCGAGATCGGGCCGCGCGATCGGGATCGGCAGATTCGCCGGCAGGGAGGCGATCGGCATCGGCCTTTCCGCCGGCGCCACCTTGAGCCCATCGACAGCCGAGGCGAGCGCCTTCGTCGTCTTCTCGCCGACCCACCCGTCGTCGAGGAGGCCGTGCGCCGTCTGGAATGCCTTGACGGCGGCTTCCGTGGCGGGGCCGAAGTCGCCGTCGATCCCCGCGCTGTAGAGCCCGAGCTTGGCGAGCGCCTGCTGGACCGTCTTCACTTGGCTGTTCCGGTCCCCCCTTCGCAGGACGATCGTCGCAGTGCCTTCGACGACAGGCGCCGACCCGGCTGCGCCGTCCCACGGCGTGTCCGGCCGCTTCGACCACCAGGCGAACCGGCTGGCGAGCTTGGTGTCGTACTGGTTCTTGCGGTAGCCGGCGCCGTTATAGCCGCGCGCGAAGGCCGCCCAGTCGTGCCGCCGAATCTCGTCGTCGAGGCCCGACCCGATGATGAACTGCACCATCGCTTCGAGGTGATGCTCCTCGTCGTCCATGATCGCGCGCCACATCTCTTCCGGCGTGTCGTAGCCGCAGAGCTTGTGGTTGAAGGCCATCGTCTGGCCCATGCCGATCGAGCAGGACATCAGCGCAGCGGTCTCGTCGATCGCCATCGCCTTTTGCAGACGTGGATAGCTGTCGGCCGGATAGGGTTGCTCGCCCCAACGCGGATAAGCGAGCCCCTGCCGCTGCGCCTCCGCGCGCTTCGCCTTCGGCAGCTGGCGATAGAAGATGTGCGGCTCGAACAGCATCTTCGGCCGCCCGTAGGGGTCGAAGCCCTTGCCGTTGCCGGTCTCGACGTCGATCACCGCGTGCAGCTCGTCCTCGCCCGCGCCGATCCGGTTGGCGATGCGCGGAATGTCGATGTCGTCCAGGCGCTTCGCCGCGCCCTGGAACCCGTTCCAGTCGGTCATGATGGGTCTCCGGTCAAGAAAAAGCCCGCCGGCGGGATGCGGACGGGCGGCAAGGTTCGCTCAAGCTTCGACGGTCAGCATCCCGTCATGCGGCGAATGCAGGTGGTCCGAACGCGACAACGGATGCCACCGCAGAAGCGGCTCGGCGGGAGAAACGAAAGTCAGATCCCGCCGAGCCCTTTAGTCACACGTCAATTCCGCCCTTGGACATTACGCAGAGTAATTGCTGCATGGCCAAGTAGTTGATAAGATGCGGGGCTGCTTGCGCTCACTCCAGCAGCAGGGGGCTCGGTGGGGCGTGGGGCGGCCTTTCGCCGAGCCCTTTCGCATACTCAAGAGATCGACAGGACGTTCAAACGATAGCGGCTGGCGCTTAAGGTAACCTAAAGTTAGGACATACAGCGCAAGATGTTTCACATCTCTCCTAGCGCTGCGGGGGACGAGCAGACTTCCGCAGCACCGTGGCCCGGTGGAAGCCCCCCGCTTCCGCCGGGCCCTTTTCGTCTCACCGCGGCGCCGGCGTCGGCACCGGCACATTCGCCGGCGGCTTAAGCGCGCTCGTCGTCGGCTTGCGCGTGTCCTTGCCGGCGCCCTCCTGCGGCTGCGCCAGGTCGAGCTGTGTGACCGCCCCGCCCCCGCGGTTCGCCCGCTGGGTGGCGCCGGAGATCCGGTAGAGCCCGTCGATCCCAGGCCGCGCGCCGGAAAGCGTGAACCCACCCTCGGCCATCGCGGTCGGATCGAGATCGATCTCGACCTGGCCGACGCCGGCGTCGCGCTCGGCGTCGCTCTTGTGGCCGTCCGCCATGTCCTTGGCGTGATCCTTGTCCGCCGCCAGCCAGCGCTGCGTGTCGATCGCCTCGCCGACATCCGGCATCTCGATCGTCACGTCCTTCTCGACGAACTTCGCCGCCTTCCGGTCGAACCAGCGGACCCGCTTGGTCTTCGCCCGCGGCCGCCCCTTCGACGGGTCGATGTTCACGCTGATCACGTTGCCGCCCTGGCCGCAGACGCCGCGCACGACCGGCAGCGCCGCCCCGGTCACCGACTTGCCGGAGCCGCGCTTGGCGAGCACGGCCTCAGTCCCGCCCTTGATCTTGAACGTCGCGCCCAGCTCGGCGCGCAGCCGCTCGCCCCATTCGATGAAGTGCATCCCGGCGGGCGACCAGTAGTCGCGGACGATCTGGCCGAGCTCGGGATCGACCGTCACGTCGATCCCGGCGAGCTTGCCGGCCTTCTTCAGCGCCTCGGAGAGCGGCTTGTCGTCGAGATGCCAGAACTGCGGCTCGATCGCCTTGCCGCGCGTGTCGAAGGCCTTGGCGTTCACCTCGAGCACGCGGCCGCCGCCGCGCGTCAGCCGCCAGGGCGTCGAGTCGACCACGCCGTCGAAGATCACGACGCCGTTCAGAAGCACCTTGATCAGCGTCTTCGGCTTCGGCAGGAAGAGCTGCCCCTTGGAGTCGTCGAAGACAAGCCGGCAGCGGTCGCTCTCGATCCCGGCGCGATCGACGACCTCGATCTCCTGGAGATAGGGCCGCATGCCGATCGTGGCGTTCGCCCCGCCGACGAACACCTGCCAGTAAACCTTCCAGGCCATCGGGGTCCCTCGTTACGCCGCGCCGAACAGGTCGACGACGTCGACGGCGGGGACCGCATTGCCCGGCCGGTCCGGGATGATCAGCATCGTCCCGATCGGGAGCACCGGGCCGAGCGCGGCGAGCCCCGGATTGAGCTCAAGCGCCTCAGTGAGGATCGCCCGCGCCGTCCGCGGGTCGTATTTCGCGGCGAGGATCGCGTCGAGGACGAGGCCCTCGCTGCGCACGGTGAGCGTCGACGGCATGGTCAGCCTCCCAGCGCGCCGAACAGCGAGGCGATCATGCTGATCACCCCGGCCCCCGTTCCGCTCGAGGGCACCGGGACCTTGGTCAGCTGCATCTGATATTGGACGGCGAATCCGACACCGTTGCGCATCAGGTCCTCATGGCTCTCGCGGATCTCGTCGATCACCCGCCAGCCGAGGCTGCCGCCGTCGCCGCGCATCGCGGGCAGCGCGGTCTGGGTGATCCGCAGCTGGTCGGCGAGCGCCAGCTCGGTCAGCCCGCCGATCTTGAACGGCAGCAGCTGGCCGGACAGCGTGATCACGTCGTCGCCCTCGCCCATCGGCTCGCGCGGCGGCAGGCTGCCGATGACCGGCTTGACCGCATAGTCGCCCTTCGCCCGCCGCTCGAACTTGTCGGCGTTGAAGGGGAAGGTGTCGAGCATGATCGGCCCGATCATGTAGAGCATCGCTTATCCTGCCCGTGTGGTGTTGGCGTGGAGCCCGGAATAGTCGGCGCGGGCGGAAGCGGCGGCCGCGCTCGCCGAGCGCGCCAGGCCGGCGATCTGCCGCAGCTCTGCCGCGAGCTGCTGTGCCTCGCTCCGCGCCGCCCGGATCGAGGAGGCATCGACGACCGGCGAAGCGGTAATCGACAGCGCCGTCCGCATCGCCGCCCCGGTTGCGCTCGCCTTCATCGACGCGCCGTCGAGCGCCGAGGTGTCGACGTCGATTCTGGCGGGTGGACTGGCTTCCAGCTCGTTTCGGCGCTGCATCAGCCGCTCCATCGCGTCGCCGATCTGCCGCATCGTCTCGATCGCGCCGTCGGTGGGCGCAAGCCTGAAGCCTTCCTGCAGCTGCCGCTTCTTCTCGATCAGGTCGCCGAGCGCCTGGTCAATGTCGCGGATTTCCGATTGCGCCGGCGAGAGGCCGATGCCGGTCTGCGGCAGAGCCGCAGACGCGGACGGCAGCGGAGACGGCGAGGCCGGACGCGGCAGGGGCAAGCCTGATTCCCGCGGCGCCGGCGATGGGGTCGGCAGAACCTGCGGACGCGTGGCCTCGCGCGGCGCTGGCGTCGGCACCGGAATATCATGCCGCAGCCCCCGAGGCGCCTCGGTTGGCATAGTCAGATCCGGCAGCACCATTCTGCCCGGCGTGCGGGGCGGCGCCGTCGGATAGTCGAGCGGCGGATAGCGGATGTCTCCGGGCTCGCCGAAGGCGTCCCCGTAGACCGCCTTGGACGCTTCGCGGCCTCGCTGCTCCCGTTTCGAGTGCGCCTCTTCCGACTTGGCCCGCGCCGCTTCTGCCTCTTCCTTCCGCTTCTTCACGAACTCCGGGTTGTGAGGAATGCCGCGCTCGTCATACCAGGACTGCGGGCGCTCCTTGCTCATGTAACCCGTCGGATCGTCGAAGAACTCGGCAATGTCGTTCAGTTCGCGCGAGACGCCTTTCACGAAGCCCGCGGCCTGCGAGATCATCGTGCCGATGTCCTTCATCGTCTTGTTGAAGTCGGACTGGCTCCCGTCGATGTTCAGGAGCTCGCCGATATTGCCGATCAGCTCGCCGACCGCAGCCTTTGCACCGTCGACCTCGCTCCAGTCGATATTCAACTCGACCTGTTTGATGCCGGTGCGGATGTCGTCGATCAGCGCCCGCGCCTGCTCCATGCCGGCGACGAGGCCGGGCATGCCGAAATTGCCGACGTCGATCGCGGCCGCCTCGATCTTGTTCTTCAGGATCTGCCACTGGCTCCAGAAGTCGTCGAGCTTCAGGGCATAGGACTTGTCGAGCGAGCCGAACCACTGCGACTGATCGCCGGCGAGCTTCAGATTGCGCCGGTATTCGTCCGACGCCTCGACGAACCGCAGCATCTCGTCGGCCCACTCCTTGCCGACAAAGGACGTCAGGAAGTCCATCTTCTGCGACTTGTCGAGCGTCTTCAGCCGGTCGAGCATCGTAAGCAGCGCGCCGTTCGCGTCCTCGTCGACGACCTTGGCGAACTCCTCCGTCGGGCCCATGTACCGCTCGAAGGTCTTCTTGGCCTTCCCCGACAGCTTGCCGATCGTCAGGAGATTGCCGGTCAGAGCGCCGACCATGGTCGCCGACTTCTCCGACTGCATGCCGACATTGAGGAGCGTCGCGCCCAGCGACAGCGTCTCTTCCTTCGTCAGGCCCAGCGTCTTCAACGAGGCGCCGGCCCGGTCCATGAAGTCGACGATGTCCTTCTCGTCGGAAATCCCGGCGTCGGCGAGCGAGTTGGTGAGGTCGAAGACCTGGCGGACCTCCTTGTCCGTCATACCGAGCGCGGTCTTCAGCTTGGCCGCGAAATTGCCGACCGCCTCCGCCGGCATCTCGAAGGCGTCGGACGCCTTGGCCGAGAGGATGGCGAATTGTCGCAGGTCCTCGATCGGCAGGCCTGCGGCCGCGCCGCGCTCATAGGCACCGAGGATCTCGTCCATCGGAACGGCGAGCTCGCCGGAGGACGCGAGGTCCTTGATCTCCGCGCCAAGCTTCTGCGTCGCCTTCTCGGTCAGGCCGGCCTTCTTCTGGATGCCGGTCAGCGACGACTGGAAGTCCGCGGCCGCGGTGACCACTTCCTTCGCCCCGAAAGCCGCCGCGATCGGCGCGGCATAGCCCGCCGCCGATACCAGCGCCAGCCGCTGCGCACGACCCATGCCGGCGACCGCCTCGGCAGTCATCCGGCGGCTCGCCATCATCCGGCGATCCATGCCGGAGACGTCGTGCTTCAGCCGGTTGATCGACCCCTCGACCCGCCGGGCCGGGCCGGATACCCGGTCGGTCAGCGACAGGACGAGCTCGGACGACAGGCGCGCCATGGTCAGCGCCCTCCGATCTCGGGCGCGAGATGCCGCGCGGCGATCGTCACCGTCTCCGTGTCCGGCCAGCGCAGCGCGCGCAACTCGGCGACGGTCCGCCCGCTCATCCGCGCATGCAGTTCAAGCTCCGAAATCTGCCCGGCGACAACGGCCTCGACGTCGCCGCGCGCCGGCGGCCGGAGGTCGATCCGGTCGACGCGGACGCCATCGAGGGTAAAGGGATAGGCGACCGGCACGCTCACAGCCGGCGGCCCCGGATCATAGTCGGCGCGGCGATGCGTCTCGTCGACCTCTGGCCCGGCCTCAGCGGCGCCCGCGCCCTCCTCCTTGTCGGCGGTCCTCTCAGCCTTGGGCTGCTCACCCGTATCGGGATCAGGCAGCGCCTCGGCCATGGCCATCAGCGCGGCATAGCCACGGCCGTCATCCGCGGCTTTTGCCGGCGCGTCCTCGCCCGCCGCGGCGGTCTCCGCCCGCTCGACCTCGACCCGCGAGAAGACCGCGCCGTCTTTGATGATGACGTCGTTCATGCGAAGGTTCGCTTCCTGATTGTCGTTTGAAGAGGGTGATCTTGTGGACCAGTCCGAGTTTACGCTGATCGTGGTGGTGCTGCTTCCCGCGCTTCTCAGCTGGTACGCGCCGCCACTGGTCCTGTTGCTTTGCGGCATCCTGCTAGTCTGGTCCGGCGTGGTGACCGGCATCGCGACCGCCAACCCGATGCAACTCCTTGTCGTCGGTCTCGGCACGACGATGATGTGCGCTGCGCCGGTCGTCTGGCGCCTCATCCGCTTTCTCGAAAGCCGCCACAGCGATGACCGGAAGAACGATCGTCAGGCTGGTCGCGCGGCCCAGATTCGGCCGCACCCCGAAACCGAGCGAGATCTGTCGCGGCGCTACGAAGCACTGCAACCGGTCAAGCCGGTCCCGGGACTGGACCGGCAGCCGAAATGGCCCGACTGAGCCGGCGACCGCCTCAGACTACCCCAGCGCCGCCCGAAGGCCCCCGGCGTCCCAGAGGTCCGCGCCGTCGAGCGTCCGCAGCGTCCGCTCGAAGAAGTCATAGTAGAAGTGCCCGCGCCCATCGATTTTGAACTCGAAGTGGACGCACTCGGCGAAGCTGTGCGAGCAGCCCTGGAACTCCGTCGGGTCGGTAGCGTCCGGCTCCCAGCCGGAGACCGCCGCCTCGATGATGCCCCGCCCGCTGAGCGCCTTGTTGGTGAAGGTGTTGCGAAAGGCCGCGGAGAAGATCCACTTCTGCCGGAGGCCCATGCCGCGGAAGATGTCGCTATCGATGCCGCCGGCGTCGAACTTCGGCTCGAGCATCTCGATCCGCGGCTGCAGGAAGCCGACCGCGCCGACGCCGCCGCCGGGATTGTGCTCAGCCGAGACGAAGGTCACCGGCGGAAACACCAGGCTCTTGATGATGATCTTGGAATCGTCGCCGGTCTCGTCGGCGCGACGCAGGTCCACGGCCTGCAGGAGAAGAAGGGGCTTGGACGCCATCGTGGCCGGTCCTTGTTTTGGAGGAAAGCTGGACAGAGGCGGCACATGCCGCCGGGCAACCTCCCGCTTCGCCAGCGACACAGCGAAGCGAGGAGCTTAAGGGCGAAGCGCAGGCAAAAACCTCAGCTCGGTTACGAGCTGATGCTCAGCCGCGCGACGATGTCGGCGACGAGGCCCTCGACCGCCGGGCGGTAGCGGTGGATGTCGTTATGCGCCCGCTTGAACACCGGCGCCGGCTCGATGCCGAGATCGAGCTTGATCCGCCCGAGCCGGATCTGTTCCGGCGAGTTCTGGTCGGGGATGAAGACGTCCTGGTTGTAGCCGAGGATGTCGTCGGCGGCCTTGTGGTCGCGCAGCATGAACAGGATCGAGTTCACATAGGCCTCGACGAGATCCGCCGTGATCTTCTTGCCCAGGAACTGCCGGGTGATCTGGATCAGCTTCACCGTGATGTAGTCGGCGCCGCGCACCTGGTGGATCTGCTTCCAGAGCTCGCCGGTATCGGTGTTGTCCGTGCCGATGAAACTGTAGCCGCCCTCGGCGATCGCCCCGTCGACATTGACCTCGCCCTTGGCGACGATCGACACCTCGGCGTCGAGCATCTGCTGGCCTTCGGTCGAGCCGTCGAGCAGCGAGAACGGGATCGCGCGGGAGAGCCCGGCGAGGCCGTAGATCGCCCGGTTCGCGATCGGGTCGAAGGGCTTGCCCTCGTTCTCGTTGTCGACGCGGATGAACAGGCCGAGAACGCGCGGCCCCATCGGCCGCGTCACCACGCTGGCGCCTTCGTAGACCCGCGCCGCGACGCCGATCGGCATCAGCCGCTGCGAGCTCATCGTCTCCCGGTCGGCGATCGCCAGCGCCGAGGACGTGTCGCGCACATCGACCGGCGCCACGCCGAGCACCGCCTCGCAGGCCGCCGGGAGCGCCGCGACCACCGGATTGACTGTTTGCGCGTCCGCCCGCCAGCCGGTGCGGCCTGCCCAGACGAGGCGCGGGGTCGCATTCACTTCGCTCGCGACGTAGGAGATCTGGCCGAGCGCCGCGGCGATGTTCGCCGCCGTCGCCGCCGTGTCAGTCCCTTCCGCGACGCGGAAGATGGTTGCGTCGGCGCCGCGGTTGAGACCTGTCAGCTGCGAATTGATTGCCTTGATCGCGTCGAGGATGCCGCCGGTGCCGAGCTTGGCAAGCGCCTCGGGGTCCGAGGTCGAGATCCGCACCGGCTCGCCCTCGGGGAACATCGTGTCGTCGGCATCGGCCGAGGTCTCGAAGATGATCGGCTTGGAAAAGTCGGCGCCAAGGACCGGCACCGGCTCGTCATTAGGGCGCGACTGCGAATAGCCGAACACGGGCTCGGTCATGAGGATCTCCTTTCGAGGGGCAAGGGGTCCCCGCCAGCGGCTTGCTGACTAAGGGCGGGGCAAACAAAAAGGCCGCCCAACTGGACGGCCTCGGATGAGGATCATGATCGGTTGCGGTGGCCTACTGGAGCGGCCACGCCGCTATTACAGCGGCTGCGCCATTCGGGATGTAGCCGAGGCCGTCCAGCGCAGCGAGCGCCGCCGCGGTGACGGGATGATCGCGATGCACCTCGCTCGCCATCTGGTATTTCACCCAGAATGACTCGAGAGTTGGATCTTTGGATGCCTCGGTCAGTTGCGCGTCCGACGTCCCGCCGGCGTGCTGGACCAGCAGCATGAAGTCGAGCTTGCCGAGCGCCAAGGGTTGCGGGTTTGGTGCTGGGGGGAGCGCAACCTGAACCCAAGCCGCGCCGTCCCATTCGACCCGGTGGCCTGGGTCATGGTCCGGTGCAGGGTCTGCCTGGACAAACCCCCAGCCGGATATCTGCTGGTGCGACAGATGACCTTCGGCAAGTTGGCCTGCGAGATCGGTCCAGACCTCCCCATCATCGTCGACAAAGCGGATGGGGAGCGGCGCCGGGACAGAGCCGGCCCGTGTGTAGAGATCGCTCATGGTGACCACATCCCGCCATAGACGCTCTTGGCGAAGGCGAGCGCGGCCTTGTAGCTGGTGAAATAGGTGATGCAGCACAGCCCGTTGACGCCGAGAAAGGTCCAGCTGCCGCCGCTTCCCGGCCCGCCGGTCTTGCTGGTCTGGAACCCTTTTGGTCCGGCCAGCCGTCCGCCGCCCTTGCCGGGGTCCGATGTCGTCGCCGCCTCTCCTGCGTACTTACCCGTCGCCGCCCCGCCGGGAGTCGTGCCATTCCCCTTCTTCGCCGTGTCGGCCGTGGTCAGCGCGTTGCCGGCAATGGTGATCGAGGATTTGCGATTGGCAAACCCGTCGCTCCAGTCGGTGCCGCTGCAGCTCGTGGCGACCGTCGCCGAGACGGCCGCACCGGGCGTGACGGCGAGGATGTCGTCCGTCGCCGGGCCGCCGCCGCCATTGCCAAGATTGCTGCTTGAGCTGGCCGGAGCTCCGGGGCTCAGCACCTCGCGAAACGCCCACTTCGCCTTCGCGGGCACTGTGCCGGCATAGGTGTCGTGGATCAGCACCTGCGCGACGAAACCCGCCGCAGAGGGCTCGCCGAAGGTTGGGAACGCCGTCATGCGAAGGCGACCCCGGACAGGACGACATCGACGTCACCCGCGGCCGATGCCTTGATCTGGATCGTGCTGCCGGCGGAAAGCCGCATCGGCGTCTGTGCCGTCACGACGTTGAGGCCTTCGCCCGCGGCGACTGTTGCGCCCTTGGCCCGGTAGCGACCGGTCTGGCCGTTCGGGGTCACGAAAACGTCGAACGTCGCGTCGTTCACGCCGTCGATATTCGCCGCGACCAGGCTATCGATCCGCGCAACGGTGGAAGCTGGCACGGTGTAGATCGTGACGAGCGAGGTGGTCGCCGTCGCCGCGACGATGATCTCGGACTCGGCCACTTACAGGCTCCCCCAGAAGGACAGGCGGGCCAAGGCAGCAGCGATCAGCGCCGCAATTTCCGCCTCGGACAGGGTTGTTCCGGCGCGTTCGGCGAGGTGTCGAGAATTGCTCATCAGAGATCTCCGTGGGCGGATTGCGCGGCTCTCGCCGGGCGGTCAGGTCATGAAAAGGCCGCCCTTGCGAGGCGGCCCGGTTGATGCGAATGGTGGCTGAAAACTGGATCACCGCCATGACGATCGAACTATCCGCTCGCGCCATAGACCTCGCACTGCTGCAACAAGCTTCGCGCTTCCAACTCGCGACCCCGGAAGGCCGGCGGGAGTCTGCTGCGTGGCTTGCGAACCTCTACAGGCAGCTTCTGGCCGCGACGAAACCTGAGGTTTTTCTGGAGATTGGCGCGTTCTCCGCGATGTTCTCAAGATCCGTTCGGGCGTCGCTCCCGAATACCGAGTTCCACGCGATCGAGGCGAACCCTCACAACTTCGAAGCGTTTCGACGAGATGTTGAGACCGCCGATGTTCGCTACCACCATGCCGCTGCCGGCGATTCAATCGGGCAGGTGACGTTCAACGTCGCCACAGAAATCAAGGGCAAGACGATCCATTCGGTGCGCGCGGACAATTCCGTCCTGACGAAGCCCGGCGTCCAATACCAATCCGTGACCGTCCCCCAGACGACGGTCGACCATTTCGCGTCACAGAATGGCGTCTCAGGCCGTCGATGCTCCCTATGGGTTGATGTCGAAGGCTTGGCCTATCAGGTTCTGGATGGGTGCAGCCGGACCCTGCACAGCACTGATTTCGTCTTTATCGAAGTTGAGGAGCGCGAATTCTGGGCCGGTCAGAAACTGGCCGGCGACGTAAAACGGATGATGGCCGGGCGCGGATTCTTTCCGATCGCGCGAGACTTCGAATATGGGCATCAGCACAACCTGATTTTCACGAGCGGAGAGGCATTCGACCAGCCGCTTGTGCAAAAGTGCCTGACCGAAGCGCTTTCTAAATGAGGCCGCAACGTGCTTGAGGCCGCCGTCGATGCGGCAATCGGCGCCAGATTTGACGGCCGCGGCCTCTTTGCCGATTTCCTCTCTCGATGCGCGTCCCGCCAACCGGCCGGGCTAGTTCGTTTGGGCGACGGCGAGGGATGTTTGATTGGCTACCCCAAATATGTCGCATCGAACCTCCTTCGCGCCCAACTCGGTCGATGGTTCGGAGCCCGCGAGTTCTCGGAGCAAGAGATCATGCGATTGCGTTCGGACGTCATTTCTGCCGTTCGAGATGCGACGCACCTTTGCCTTCCGACCCCATCCAGACTGTCGCCATCTGACGGCAAACTCACCAAGGACGCGGGCCTCGTCCGCGCGCTCTGGCAGACCCTGCTTGACGAGGGGATCGTTCGGCCAGAGATAGTCATCGGTGAAGCCAGCTTACATCTTTGGATACAGCGGCAACGCAAGCTCGCCGAACTGTTTCGGCAGAACCATCATTTCGTGTTCATTACCCGATCGGCTGCGGCGGTCGCGAACATCGTCGGGGCGTTCGGGCTTAGAGACTACGAGGAACATATCGTTCCCGCCGAAACGTGGTCGCGGAAGGAACCAGTCAGCACGCATTATCCAGGTCGCTACAATGAAATCAGGGAGCGCCTGACAAACCTGCCGTCCTATTCCCTTGGCATTGTCGGCGCCGGCATTCTTGCGAAGGTCTACGTTGCGGATATGATGCGGGCCGGGTCCGCCGCCGTCGATGTCGGGTCGCTTTTCGATGGCTGGGCCAATGATATTCCTGCGGCCCGAAAGATGCTCGCCGCTGATGGTGAGCGCCTGACTGCCGCATATCTCGCAAAGGAGGAATAGCATGACTGGCAACACGGTGGACATGGTCGCCGAACTGCGGCGCAGACTTCAGGAGACCGAACGATTGGTAGAACACCTCAAGGCCGAGTTGTCTTCCGCAGATCGAACCATCGAAGATCAGTCAGCAACGATCGCAGCGTTGCAAATGTCACGCCGCGATCTCGGCTGATTAGACAATAGAGACGATAATCCCGCCCTTGACGGTGACCGTCTTACCGTCCGCAGTCGTAAAGCTGGAGCTAACGACACCGTTTTGACCGTTCACACGGAATATGTTGACCGTCTCGACTGTCCCGGAGTCGAAGATACGCGCCACCATCGTCCCGTTTGACTTGAAATCGATATTCCCCGTCGCCGGATCGTATTCCATCTCGCGTCGGACATGATTGGCCCCGTTGGAAAACAGCAGTCCGCTCTTGCCTCCGGTCGATATCAGGAATGTCAGGTATGCTTCAAGCGTGTCCTCAATGACGGCCACGCCCTTAGTCGCCTGGATAGCGCCTAGGTCCGTCACCCGCCCAGAGATACGTATAGCTTTGCGGCCGTTGCCCAAGCTACCCATGCCGGATTGCGGCAATTCCTCGCCAGCCTGCTTGATCGAACGACGGCCAAGACAGGCGTAGTTGTCACCCCATACGATCGGAACTTGCGTCGTGAAGTTTGCCGTCGCCGCTGCTGTCGGGCTCTCAAACGAGTTGCCGGAAACCGTGACCGCTTCACGGAAGACCGGGCGTGCAAGGTCTGATGAACGGTCGTTCGCAACGGCAGCGCCGTCCCATTTGATGTGTACGCGCTTGGTGCTGCCCGGATACGAAAATTCGTTGTCTTGGATTTTCCAATAGGAGCCGCGCTTAACCCATATATCATATACAGTGGTACTTGTCTCAGCATCCGTTGCATCGACGTTGTAGAACGAGATGTTCGTAACTTCTTCGACCTTGCAGCCATCCGCAACGATGCCATACCGGCCGAAATTGATGTGGCAGTTGTTGATGATCCCGCCCGGTTCATTGCCGAGTGTATAGATATCGATGCCGTCGCGAACCTGAACGAACGCAGAATGCTCGATCCGGTGCCCCTCAGCGCCGGGCGATACCCCCGACCCGATCTTGAGACCGAGAGCGGCGAATTTTCCTGTCGAGAAGATCACTTCCGGCCCATACGAACCGAAGAAGTCGTAGCACGATGTCATGTCGTAGATCGGGCTGTTCGGAGCGAAATTCGCACTGTCGGCCAGCGACCCGATGCGCCCGCGCACCGTGCAATAGCTGACCGTTGGCCGAAGCACGCCGCGGACCACGATGCCCCGCGTGAAATAGTCGTCGTAAGCGTTTTCGCCGAACACCTCGACGCGCTCGATGATGACCGCACGTTCGTGCTGATTTCCGCCTTCGGGGTTTTCAACGCGCAAAGCATCCCCACGTGCCGCGCCGCGCGCAACCAAAGAGAAATCGCTGGCCCGGAACTTCACATCACGGTTTGATGTCGTGATCTCAATGCCGCCTTCACCAGAACAGATGAACTTCGTCGCATAGAAGCCCGCCCCGTGAAGCCCCATGCGAATGCGGGCATCCGATCCAGAGACGTTGACGGCAACCTTCGAAGTCAGAAGATGCGTACCTGCCGGCATACGCGCTGAGACGTTCGCGATATTGACGAAGGTCAGAAGGTTCTGGACGGCCACCGTATCGTCGGCGACGCCATCACCTTTCGCGCCGAATTGATATTGGTTCGGCGAGAGTTCGGCGATCTCCCACCACCCGCCGTTCGCGCTGTCCGAATTGCCGTCAGCCGTCCAATGGTCTTGCGACCGAAACTTGCCGGAATGGGCGGGCTCCGCGTTGACGCGCTTGTAGTGGGCACCGCCGCCATCGTTCCGGCTGGCGAACCCGTTCGTGCGAACCGTCGAGATGGTCTTGCGGATTGTGGAAGCTTCGGCATGCGCGACGGTGCGACGAACCAACTCCTCGCCAAGATCGAACACCTCGACCGCCGTGCGCTTTTCATTGTCGCCGTCTATCTCTGCCGTGGCGACCAGAGTTTCGTCGCTGAGATCCGCCGGTGCCGATGCCAGTCCAGATATTTTTGCCTGAGTGAGTGCAGCCGACTCCGCGGCATCTGAGATCGTGGTGACAACAAGGTTGGGAAAGGCGACGACGCGCACGAGGTCACCAGCCGCAGCCCCGCTCGTCAGGGCGACTTCAGTGCCAGACGTGATGTCGGCTTCGTCGCGGTCCAAAAGCACGCCGTTGCGGTAAACGAACGCAAAGCCCGGCGCGTAGAGCGACAGCCCCATATCGAACACGGTCTGGGCAGCCGTCGCGGTGAAGCTCCGGTCGATCACCTTGCCTTCGGTGATCGAACCCGCGATCTCCCAGGCCGTGCCGTTGAACACCTCGACCCGGTTGAGCGTGCTGTTGTAGCCGAAGACGCCGGCGGTCAGCGGATCGCCATCGCCATCCACGGTCGGATGACCGGCGCTGTCCCCGAAGAACTTTGCCTCGACGAGCCCTCGCGCCGCGACCACCGCCACACGGTCCGCCGCCGTGGCCACCGCATCCTCGGCCGCCTCCTGCGCCGCCTGCTCCGCGGCCGCCTGCGACGCCTCCAGCGCGTCGAGCAGCGCCGTCCCGGCGATCGCCGAGATCGCGCCGATCTCGACGAACAGGTCGTCAAACGGCCCGGCATCGCCGATGACCGCGACGATTGTCGCCGTCAGCCTGCGCGTCGCCGGGTCGTAGCCGGTCTTGCGCGCAATAGCGTAGTCCGCCGTCGAGCCGGTGCGGGAGATCATCACCACCGGCGACGGCAGGAACGGCAGCGGTCCGCCGGACTGCAGCGTCAGCGTGATCGGCCCGGCGGTGAGCGAAGCCGTCTCGACCACCGTCGCCGAGACGAAGTCGCCGGACTGCAACGCGGCGGCGGAGGTCGCCGACGCGGTGAGGAGGTCCGTGAACTCGTTGGTGAACCGCGCCACCAGCGAGTCGACGGACTCCCGGTAGCCGGTCTGCAGCACGCCGACCGCCGCCTCTTCCTTCGACAGCCGGTCGTGCAGGTCCGTCAGCGCCTGCTTCAGGGCCGAAAGCAGCCCTGAGCTTGGCGTGTTCAGCCGGTCGGCCGGGTTCTGCGCCATGGATCAGGCCTCGAGGCGGTAGAAGGTGGATTCGAGGTGGATCGGCACCGCCGCGTTGTTCGTCGCCAGCGTGATATGCGCTTCGAACACGTCGTCGGTCGGATCCGTGGTGAAGGTCCAGGTCGCCTGGTAGCGGTCGATCGCCGGCAGATACTCGATCACCGGCGCGCCGTCCGGATTGACCTGCGTGGTCAGCGCCGTCCCGACGTCGACATGGGCGCCCAGCGTGTGCCGCGCCGCGTCATAGTTGCCGAGCTGCGCCTTGAGATAGACCTTCGACCAGACGGCGTCCGGCACCTCGCGCGGGATCGAGACGTGGTGGCCGGCAACCCCGGGCCTGAACAGTGTCATCTCGGACTGGCCGAGATCGAGCACCGGCATCACCCACTCGTTTCCAGTCAGGAAGACGCGGAAGTCATAGGTCGCCTGCGTACCATTGCCGAAGGCGGTGTCCTCATCCGCCGGCACGCCGGAGTCCTCGATCGCCGGCACCTGCGCGATCGTCCGCCAGGCGCCGTTCGAGAACGGCTGGAACTGGATTGCCGTGTTCTGCGGCACGGTCGTGCCGGAGACGATGTCTGCGCCGGCGATGCCGCCGTCCAAATTCATGTTGGCGAGCCGCACGTCCATCGTCGACGCCCGGAACTTGCAGTATTCGACGGCGAAGGCGCTGTCCTTGGTGATCGTGCCGACGAAGAACTGCCCGTCGGTCGACTCGAACCAGTTGCCGCCGGTGAAGCGGTCGCCGCTCGCCATCGCCACCTGCACCTGGCCGGTGGTCGACCAGATGATGCCGTAGCCGGCGCGCTTGGCGAAGGCCGGCTCCGGGAAGACGAAGCGGGTCATCGTGTCGACCTGCCCATTGCGGTAGCTCTTGAACGCCGCAGCCGAGAGCGTCACCGTCTGGATCACCCGCTCCGGCAGCGGATCGCCGTCGTCGTCGATCTCGCAGAGCGCGGCCGTCACCTCGGCGCCCGGCTCCCAGCTGACGATGCCGAGCCGCACGGCCGGGATGTAGCGCTCCTGGCTCTGCTGGAACGACTGGCACTTGATGACGCCCTGGATCGTCGTGTCGACCTTGACCCAGGCCTCGTAGGGCTCCTTCCAGACGTCGACCAGGACCTGCCGCAGGCGCACCCCGTAATAGAGGTGCTGGCGCCAGTGCCAGTGCCGCGGATCCCACCAGTTGATCGCCGGGTTCTGCCAGGCGAGATCGGCGACCAGCGGGAACACCTCGCCATAGCGGCGAAAGATCCCGTTCGCCGGGTCGTAGGCGCCGAGGCGCCAGTAGGCCGCGGTGGTGCAGGGCACGAAATACGGCCCGTAGCGCACGCGGCAGCGGGTCCGGTAGAGTTTGCGCAGCGCAAGACTCTGGGTGACCGTCCCGCCGAGCGGCGCCGTGTCACCGGTCGAATGGACCGCGAAGCCGACGACCGGATCATAGGCCGGAAAGACCAGCCCGCGATCGGTGTGCATCAGCTTCGGATCGTTGGCGTTGTAGAGCGACAGCGCCACCCGGTTCACATTGGCGTAGGGCAGCCGGAAGCCCTCATCGATCCGCCCGGCATAGTCGACATTGTCGGTCGCGGTCTCGCTGTCGTCGAGCAGCCGGTCGAAGCCGTAGGGCGCGCCGAGATCCGGCACCTCCGCCTTGTCCTTCAGGAGCGCGATGTCCTGCAGCATGAAGGCGATCGTGTTGGTCGAGGCCGAGTTCCGCAGCTGACCCTGCAGGCCGACCACCTCGTTGCGCAGCGCCTGGATCTCGGCGAAGGCCGCGTCGAGCAGCGCCGCCTGCTGCAGGATCTGGAACTGCAGCTCGGTCGTCTTCGGCGCGCGGTAGTCGGTCAGCATCAGCGGCGTGCCGACGATGCCGTTGGTGTCGAGCGTCACCTGGCAGAACGGCACGACATTGGCCGGGATCGACGGCCACTGCGGCTGTCCGGAGAGATTGCCGGGAAGCGGGGTGATCTCGGCCGCGTTGATGACATAGGGCGGCGTCGTCTCGGTCACGTCCTGCAGGATGTAGCTGCCATTGCCGTCCGGCACTTCCTTGGTGGCATCGCGCACCACGGCCGCGGCGGGCCGATCGGGAATGCCCTGCGCAGCGAGGATCACGATCCGCTTGTCTCCGGCGAGCAGCGGCTTCAGGTCGATGAGCGAGACCGTCCGCAAATCGGTCAAGGCGTACTGCCGAGCGCCGATATAGGCACGGCCGGTCGCCACCGTCACGGCGTTCTGCCCGTCCGCCACCGTGGCGAACCCGGAATAGCGCAGATCCCCCAGCCAGTCGGAAGTCAGCGCCTCGTCGCCCTCCTGCGGGAAGGTGCCGATATTGGTGGCGTCTTCCTCGCGAAAGTGCTGGTCGGCCGCAATGACGATGCGCTTGTACATGGGTCTACCTTCTGGCGGTGAGGCGGGTCTCGCCGACGCGGGTGTCGGCGTCGACGAAGCGGAGATCGGCGACGGTGAGGTCGCGCACGACGTTGAAGTTGACGAAGACGCGGTCGCGCCCGGCCTGCGCCGAGGCGAGAGCCGACAGGACCTTCTCGGCCTTTTCGGCAGGGTCGGGGACGAGGCGGGAGCCGGAGAACGGCCAGCCGCGGCGGCGCGGCCGGGCGAGCAGCACCGACAGCTCCTTGGTGTATTTGGCGCGCGGCATCCGGTCCCGGCCGATCGCCCCCTGCCGCGGCCGCGCCCCGGACGGGCCGGAGCCGTCGGCGACGTGCAGCGCCAGATAATAGGCATCGCGCGCCGGAGACGGCGCGATCGCCGAGCGGAGCGGCGTGCGCCCGACGATCAGCCGGTGCCCGTGATAGGGCTGCGGGATCGGCTCCTTGCGCGGCGTCGTCTCGACCGGGATCAGCGACGGCACGCCCGGCTTCAGGTCGAACGGGTCGCCGGAGGCCGGCAGCCAGTCGAACGAGAACACCCGGCGCGATGACGGCCGCCGCCCGAGCGGCGCCGAAACCGGCCCGCGCCCGACCGCGAGCGTCGCCTTGACGGCCTGCGGCACCGACACCCGCTCGATCTCGGAGAGCACGATCCCGTCGGGCGACGCCGTCTCGCCGGAGACGACGAGATCGGTGACTCGGTCGCCCTGCCGAAGCTCGGCCCGGCGCGCCCGCTTCACCTGCCCGGAGCGGAACAGCGGCGAGCGCCCCACCACCGCGAGCGGCGGGAACACCGGGATCATCTCCGGCTCGCTCTGGCGCAGCACCGAGAGCCGCGGCGGCAGCGGATAGATGCGGATCTCCGGCAGCGAGGCGATCCACTGCCGGTAGCGCTCCGGCGAGACCCCGGGCGAGACCGCGAAGCCGTCGCGCGGCAGGTGGTAGGAGATCAGCTCCGCGTCGACATAGCCGCAGGCCATGCGATCGGCGACGATCGTCCCCTTCGCCCGGTGAAACGGGATGCTCTCCGCGATCACCTGGCGCTTGCGGTTCGTCGACCAGGCCTCGTCCCAGATATCGACCGACCACGCCCAGGCGAGGATCGGCAGCTCGGCCTCGGCGCAGGTCCACGGGTCCCAGAGCGTGCGCAGTCGCTCCGCCAGCGGCCGGACCTCGTCCAGGCTGGACTGCGCGAGCGCGGCCAGCACCGCCTCGAACGTGACCGGCGGCCTGGCGTTCAGCAGCGAGACGGCGTCGTCGAGGCGCATCAGACGATCTCGGTCTCAATCGTGATCGCCGACGGATCGATGTACGGCGCCTTGACAATATCGCCGGCGATATCGGCGGCGGGCTCCTCGACGCGCACGGTGATCACCGGCGAAACATGCGCAGCCGACGCGATCGCCTCGCGATAGACGGTCGTGCCGATCCGGTGCAGCGAGGCCGCATAAGTGGCGAGCGAAGCCCGCGCCGCCGCCGCCACGACCTGCGGATCCGGGCCGCGGCCGAAGACCAGCGTCAGCCGCGGGGCGATCGGCACGATCTCCGCCGAGAACACCGACAGGATGTCCGTCGACTGCGTCATGCCCTCAGGTTCGAACGCCCGAAGCACCTCGGCGACCGTCGCATCGTCGACAGCGCCGTCGCCCGAGCGACCGAGAAGTCGCAGCTCGATATGCCCGCCCCCGCGCCGGATCGGCCGGACATCCTTGATCCGGTCGGCAAAGGCGGTGCGGACCTTGTAGATGTATCCGCCCGGTGTCAGCGCGAGATCGGCCAGCGCCTCCGGCGCAAGCTGCGCCCGCGCCCGGAGCTCCGCGTCGGTCTCATAGACAGCCGGCGTCGTCTCCGTCGCCGGCACGATGATCTGGCGCTGCGTCCGGTGATAGCTCGCCGTCAGATGGTCGAGCGCCCCATTTACGGCCCGGGCGAGCCGCAGCGAATCGGCGGCGTCGTTGATCGCTTCCTTGACCAGCGTCAGGCCGTAGGCGAACTCGTTGTTGAGCAGCGCCGCGGGGTTCGCCCGCAGGCCGAGGACCTCGAGCGGCGGCAATGTCGGATCCTTGACCCGCGCCTCGTCCCACAGCGACTGCAGCACGCCCAGCATCTGCAGGCGTGTCGCCTCGGCGTCCACAGTGACGAGCGGCGCCGTGTCGAGCCGCGACAGGTCGAGCGGCTCGGCGGTGTAAAGCGTCATGCCGCCCTCGCATAGCCGTCGAGAAAGGAGAGGCCGAAGGTGCGGACACCCTCGACGGTGAAGTCGGGCGGCACAAGATGCGCCCGCGGCCGCCAGTCGACCTCGATCAGGAAGTTCGCCCGGCCGCCCCGCAGCTCGTCGACAGAGCCGTTGACATCGACATGGCGCACGACGAAGCGCGGCTCCCAGACGTCGATCGCCGCCTTCACCAGGAGCTGGAAGACCGCGAACAGCGACGGCACCATCAGCCGCCCGAGCAGCTTGGTGAGGTCGCAGAAGGCCTCGCGCAGGAGGACGACCTGCCCCGGCGGCGTCGTGAAGATGATCTCCACCGACTGCAGCGCCGAGGCGTAATTGTCGATCGGCTGCCCGGTGCGCCTGTCTATGTCGGTCAATGGGGCCGCGGGGCTGCCTCGCCCTCGCCTTCGCCGCCTTCGCCGTCCGCAGCCGGCTGCGACCACGACTTCGGATCGGGCTTTTCAGACTCGACGATCCGCTCGAGCTGCAGATCGTAGCGGGCTTCGGCGGCGGACAGGGTCACCTCCGTCTGGCCGGCCTTCAGCTTCCGGCCGTTCACCCAGCCGATGCCGGGTTTCACCCGATAGGCCTTCGGCCCGGCGTCGAGCACAGCACTTGCGGCCGCGGCCTTCGCCACAGTGGGTTTGCGCGCCATGAAGGCCTCCTAACCGTTGTCGGAATGGGTGGGCGAGCCGGTGACGATCACCGCCCCGCACTCTGTGCGATCGCCGACCCGTGCGACCTTCCGCCCCTCGGCGGTCGAGATCGACGAGCCCGTGACGATCGGGTTCGGCCCGTGGATCGGGCAGTCGTAGATGTCGCCGACCCGCGCGACCTTGAGACCGTCGCAGCTGCGCGAGGGCGACCCGGTGACGATCTGGCCGCCATGCGACCCGGTGTCCGTCACGCGCGCGACCGGCGGCATGTCAGCCCGGGTTCACGTCGAAGGCCGGAACCACGAACTTGATGTTCGTGCCGATCTCCAGCGTCACGGCCTCGTCGGCGGTGACCTTCAGCTTGTTGTCGACGACCTCGATCCGCACGCCGGCATCGTGGAACACGTTAGCCTGCATGTTCTGGTTCGGCGTCGGATGCTCGTCCGAATAGCCGCCGCGCAACAGAAACCCGATGCGCGGGTCGCCGGCATGGTTCACCCGCCCGACCACCTGCCCCATCTTCAAGGGCACCGACGTCTTGCCGGTCTCCGGATGCGGATACCAGGGCGAGAGATACGGCTCGTCGTCGGTCCCGCCGAGCCGGATGCGATATCCCTTCTCGGCATCGAGCGCGGCGACCGGACCGACATGCACGGCATTGCCGAACAGCGTCTTCAGCTGCTCGAGCTCGACCTTCAGCGCGTTCATATCCGCGACGAGCGCACCGATCATGACGGCGTCACCTCGACCGTTCCGACGCCGTCGATCTCGACCGTCGTCGCGACATTCTCCGGCGTCGCCCCCTCCGCATCCTGCGGGATCGGCCCGCGCCCGAGCGCAAACAGCTCGTCCGCCGTCAGCCCCATACGCCGCTGCAGCACCGCCCAGCCGCGATCGTCGACCGGGCCGAGCGCCATCCGGATCATCTCCGCCTGTGTCTGCCGGACCGGATCTTCGCTGGCGTCGAGCAGCGCCAGGAACTGGCCGAACGGCGTGTCGGCGTCGAGCGCCTCGCCCGGAATGGGATCGTCCGCGAGATCGGCCGACAGCATCAGCTGGTGGCCGGCCACCCGCTGCCCCTCGGCCCGGCGGGTGGTCGCAAATTCCAGTTCGGCGATATGGCCGATCAGGCCGAGGAACACCGCGCCCCAAGCATTGCCCGGATCAGTGAGCGCCGCCCGGATCTGCCGCCCGACAATGCCGAGAATGAACTCGTTGGCGGCGTCGGTGTACGGGAGGTCCGCGACCACCACCTTCTCGTTCTTCTCGTTGCGCACCGTCATCGTGGCGGCAATGCCGATCTCGAAGCCGATGTCGCAGCGGCCGTTGACGAACAGCGAGCGCAGCTCGCCGGCTTCCCGCGCATGCTTGCCGCTGTAGAGATAGACCGAAACGAACGGCTTCTCCTGATCGGTGACCAGCGAGCCATCGGCCCGGGCGTCGAGCGCCGCTGCCTCGGAGTCGAGCACGTTCCCGCCGAACAGCGTCCGGCCCCGGATCGCCTCGACGGCGGCAATCCGGACAGCGATCGCGACCAGAGACATCAGCTCTCCGACAGTCCGATGATGAGCCGCGGCGCATTCCGGTCATCGAAGGTCTCGACCGCGAACCAGGGCTGCCCCGGCCGCTCCAGCGCCCGGATCTCGTCGTCCTTCCGGATGACGAGATCCGGATACCGATGCTGGTCGAGATGCAGCTCCGCCTTTCCGGCCGAGAGCATGGTCCGCCAGGACTGCGCCATCCCGCCCTCGGTCATGTTCGCGTCCTTCACCGGCCCGGTCCGTAACACGCCGACGATCTCGACCTCGCTGCGATCCGGATCGACCTGCCCCTTGACCCGCGGCACCACCAGGATCCGCTCGCCGAACGCATCGTCGGTGATCACCGCCCTCTGCGTCTCGGCGAGCGTCGAAAGGATCGGCATCGAAGGGGCAGTCTTAGTTCGTCGTCACGTGGACGACGCACTCCGGCTGCTTGTTGATCGCCAGCGTGTTCGACTGCGACTTCATCTCGACGCCCTCGCCATGGTCGAGCACCTTGGTCGAGATGTAGATGAATTCGTTGCCGCCGGCGGGCGCCTCGTTGACCATGTCGATATGGTGGACAGGCCCCTCGAAGGTGCGGAACATGCCCTGCGTCCCAGCTGGGTAGACCTGGCCGGAATTGTCGGCGACGTTCTTCTCGATCGTCGTGCCGCCCTGCCCGTCCTTCACCGGCAGGCCGCCCTTGTATTCGCGCCAGAGGATCTCGCCGAACTCGAACACGCGGCCCCAATTGCCGGCGAGCTGCTGCCGGGAGATCAGGCTATGCACGCCGGAATTCTGCGCCTGCAGCCAGAACTTCTCGACCTTCGGATGCTTGATCAGCTTGGAGAAGAACATCGGGTCGACGACCGACTCGAACATGCCGACGGTCTCGCCCTTGATGTTCGTCATCACGTGGTCGCGGACCTCCTCGCACTTCTCCATCACGTCGGTCGTGTCGGTGCCGAGCGCGAAGTCGACGACCTTCTTGGTGATGTCGAAGACATCGTAGAGGTCGTAGAGCGTGCGACCTTTACCGTCCTTGATCAGGCCGCGCAGCATGCCGAGCCGCAGATATTCGCGGGTGATCGAGTGATGCCGGCGGATCGACAGGATCTTACGGGTCGTCTCGCGCACCAGCGAGCGCTCGGTGATCTGGCCGTTGACGACCTCGAGATTGCCTTCCAGGTCGCCGACGCGGATTGCCTCCAGATGCGGGAAATGCGGGATCGTCACGATCACGCCGGTCTCGGTATCGTCCGGCGTCAGCTGCGACGGACCGCCGGGAACCTGCGCCGCGAGAACGACCAGCTCGCCATCGCGGAAGTCAATCCGCACCATGCGCGACGCCTTCGGCTCGGACGGCGCGAGGTTCAGCGCGTTGAGGAGGCCGTAGGTGTTGGGAACGCGGTTGACCTCCTGGGTCAGCTCCACATTCGTGTAGGGAAACAGAAGTTCGGGCATTGTCAGGCGCCTTTCGCGTCGCGGTCTCGCCGCTCAAGAAAAAGGGCGGGTCGCCGCTCGGCGCCCGCCCGGTTCACCGGGTCCGAGAGCGGGTCCCGTCAGTCGCGCAGAATGATGCGCGTCGGCATCGCCTTGAGGTCGGCGACCGCCTTCGCCTTCTGGTCCGACGTGAGCCCGTTCGGCCACTGGATCGCGCCGATGAACAGGATCGAGTCTCGACGCGTGAACAGAAGGTCGGTCGTATTGTCGACGCCGTCCGCCGCCGTCGCCTCGACCAGGCTGACGCCATGGATGACTTCAGAGCCGTTGGTCGCGTCCGGGTCCCATGCGACGATCTTGCCGTCGTCGTCGTCGGCCGCGATCGACACGGTCACCGAGAAGGCATCGCCGGGTGCGAAGGCCGTGCCTCCGCCGGCGATGGTGAACTTGATCTGCTTGGTGAAAGCCGCCCCGCCAGTCGCCGTGCCGACCTGCACGCCCTCGGGATCTTCGACCCGAAACTTCGAGGTGCCGTCGGCGCCGCCGGTCGTGCAGACGACCCGGTAGATGCCGGCCTTGGCCGCCGTCGTCGTCGACGGGTCGGCCATGGTCATCGTGCCGTTGCCGGTATTGCCGGCATCCGCCGAAGCGCTCGCCGCCATCGCACCAGCGGCGGTGATAAGGCCGAGCAGCGTGCCGAGCTTCACAATACGCGCCGCGCCGGCGCCGGCGAGCAGCGTCCCGGTTTCGCGGCAGAATTCCGGGTTGGATTCCCATTTGAGCAGGCCCGACATGATCGGCGCGCGGCTCATCTTGAAGACGGGCATGGACATGGGTCAGTTCTCCGTTGAGGTCGGGCGGCGGGTGCCGATGATTGGCGCGTCAGCTGCGCTTCATCGACGCGACGGCGGCATCGACCGAGGCCGAAAGCCGCGAACGCGCCGGCTTGTCACCGCCAGCGTCGGCCACCGGCAGATCTCCCTCCTGGTTCGCTGCCTGGCGCGCCGCGAGCGATGCGGTCGAGACCTGCGCCGGCGCGTGGACATTCGCCGCGACGAAGGACGCGACGTCTTCCGCCGCCATGCCCGGCGACTTGATCGCAAGATCGACAGCCGCGGAAATTTTCGCCGGATTGCCCTCGACGCCTTCGGCTGCGATCACCGCCGCAATGCGCCCACGCTCGGACGTCGCGCCGGCAGTTTCGCCCTCGCTGCGCGCGGCCGCGACAGCCCGGTCGTGATCGGCCTTCGAAATGCCCGCGGTCTCGGCTGCGGGCCCGCCGTTGGTCTCGCTCATGGAAAGTCTCCTGCTTTGCGAGGGGGTGCGCCCGTCGGAGGCGCGGGAAAGATCTGCGACGACGCCTTCGAACGAACCGACCCGGTCGGCCATTCCGGCCGCGATGGCTTGGGCGCCGGTCTCGACACCGCCCTGGCCGAAGGTTTCGAGCACCTTCGCCTCGGAGACCCCGCGATGGCGGGCGACGGCGGCGATGAAGACGGTGGCGAGCTGATCGACCATGCGCTGCAGCTGCTCGCGGCCGCTGTCGCTCTGGGGGTCGGGCCGCTTGTGTGGCGACTGCGACGAGACGAATTCGATCCGCTTGACGCCGTTGCGCTCGTCCCGGGCCGACGTGTCCGTGACGGCGAGCGCGACACCGATCGAGCCGAGCAGCGCGCCTTCCGCGACGACGATCTCCGAGGCGGCAGACGCGATCCAGTAGCCGCCGGACGCGGCCATGCCGCCGACATAGGAGACGATCCGCTTCTGCGACCGCGCGGCGTAGATCGCCGCGGCCAGTTCGTCGCAGCCATTGGCCTCGCCGCCGGGGCTGTCGACGTTGAGCACGATCGCCGTGATCGACGGATCGTCGAGCGCGACCTGGAAGTCACGCCGCAGGATGTCGTAGGATGTCGCCCCGGAAAACTCGGTGAACAGATTGGCTCGCCGGAACAATGGCCCGATCACCGGCAGAACCGCGACATTGCCGCGCAGGCCGAGCTTCTCGGCAGACGGTACCGAGCGCGCGCGGTACGCCTCCAGCGCTTCCGGTGTCACCTCGTTCTCGCGCCCGGCGATCTCGATCAGTTCCGCGACACGCTCGGGCAGCATCGCCCATGGCGCCGAACGCGCAGCTTCGAGAACTCGCATCGCCAATCTCCTCAGTAAGACCGGAAGCCGGCGCGGATCGCATGCCGCCGCGGACGGCCGCCTAGCTTCACGGCGCACTCGTTTTTCAGAGTGGTGATGCGGGCGGCGAGCGCCTTCATGTCGGTCGGCTGCCAGCGCTTCTGGTCGGTGCCGAACCGCGCCTCGACGACCTGCTCCCCAGCCAGCAGACGGTCATGGATTTCCTGTAGCTTCGGCCACAGCGCGCAGGGGTCGCTCATGTCGATCCCGTCGAAGATCGAGGCCATCAGGCGTCTCCTTGCGGGCGATCGGCGGGATCGGCGGGATCGTCGAGCGGCGGTCCGCCATTTTGGCCCATCATCGGATCGGGCAGACCGAGCCGCTCGCGGTTGGCCTTCTCGCGGGCGAGCTGCTCCTGGACGTCCTCGTGATCGACACCGAGATCGTTGCAGATCATCTCCTGCGTCATTACGCCGAGGCCGGACCAGATCTCGTGCGCCTTCGCCGCCTTGACGTCGTCGGCCTGAGGCTTCGGCGGACCTTTCCAGTCGCAGCGCGTGATCGAGGCGCGGTTCGCGACGAATGCGTCGATCCCGCCGGGCAATTGCATCCGCCCGGCGTCGATCTCCTCCTCGAGCCACGCCTGATAGCCAGCTGTCGCGAGCCGCCCCGGTATGTGCCGGCGCCGATATTCCATCAGCGGCCATTTCTTGGCGATGCCCATCCGGACCGAGGAATAGGTTGCGCCGCGAAAGTCGCCGGTCATGTCCTCGAACATCACACCGAGGCAGGCTGCGATCTCCCGCAAGAGGAAGTTGGCGAAGGCCTCATAGGTCGAGTTCGGATGTTCCGAGCCCTGCAGCTTCAGATGCTCGCCGGCGAGCAGATGCGCGATCTTGCCGTGGCGGCCGAGATCGATGTTGACCTTCTCGTGCCATCCGACCTTCTGGGCAAGAAACGCGTCGAAGGCGCCGGCGAGCTCGCCGCCGCTGCCGGCGACCTCGTCCTCGTCCTGCAGCGCCTGCATCACGTCCGAGGTGGGATAGTCGCTCTCGATCGTCGCGGCGAAGATCGCGTGGATCAGCGCGGCGGTCAGTGTCGCATCGGCAAGCTGGTCGAACTGACGAAGCACCTTCAGCGCCGGAGCGAGCGGCGTGATGCCGCGCACCTGGCGGGCACCGCCGTCGAAGACATGGACGATCTCCGGCCGTCCGAACCGATCGCGCGCACGCCGCTCGCGCGTCTGCATCATGCCGGTCGCATCGCGCGTGTCGAAGACATAGCCGACCGGCAGCGAATGCGGATCGAGCCGGATGCCCTGGAACAAACGGTTGAACGGATCGGACGTCTGCGACAGCCAGTGCGACGGCAAGAGCGAGATCTTGGTTGCAGCCTCGGCTCCGGGGCGAGGGACCCACGGCACCTCGGCGACGATCTCGCCAGTGGCGAACCACTGCCGCACCGCGGCAGCCTGGATCTGCCCCATCGTGTACCGGCCGCCCGCGTCGCATTCATAGGGCTGCGACGACCAGATGTGGTAGCGCATCTCGGCACGCCGGGCCCAGGCCGCAGTCTGCTTCTCGTCGAAACCGAACATCGACAGGTCCGGCTTGGCGCTGAGCCGGAGCTCGGTGCCGATCATCAGCGCGATCACCTGGTCGAGGACGCCGGCGATCCAGCCGGAGTTCATCGTCGCGTCGTCGGCCAGCGCATTGGTCTCGCGCCAGGCGAGCCGGACATTGTCCGCCCGGTCGCGCAGCACCGGCCGCGGCGCCTGCAATCCGACGACCGATCCCGGAACGCCGCGCAGATAGCCGGCCATCGGCACGGCATGCGACCCCGCTGGAACGCGCACCCGAGGCTTCACGACAGCGCTCATCAGCGATTCAGCCGCGAGGAGATCTCGGCCGGCGACTGCCGCGGCTTCTTCGGCTTGACCGGGAGACCTTCAGCCTTCGCCTCGATGTCGCCGGTCCCGGCGATCTGCATCGCCGCGGGCGACAGCATGTCGGCCTGCGGCGACGGCAGCACCCGTGCCCTCAGCCGAGCCCAGCCATCCGGCGTCAGCCGCGACAGGCCGAGATGTTCGGCCATCGCCATGGCGTAGATCCTCGCGTCGAGGAAGTGATTCTCCCGTCGGGCCCGCTTCCAGTCCTCCTGCATGCGGCCGCGGACGATCTGCTGGTCGAAATACTCCGCCGTCAGCTGCTTGAAATATTCGGCATCGTGGAACGGACCGAAATGACAATAGCCCGGCGGGTCGATCTCCCCGCCGGCGGCCGCACCGGACTTATGCAGATTGGCGTAGAGCTCTGACTTCAGGCCCCATGTCCCGACCGGCCAGGCGAGCGCCGAGCCATAGCGCTTGCGCTTGCCGCCCTTGGTGACCGACTTCTTCGACGGAAGACCTATGGCCGGAACGCCGCGTCCCGCGACGCCCTTGATTGCATAGGCGCCGGCATGCTGGCGGCACCACTCGAGCACCTGCGTCGTGCGGCCACCGTCGCCGCTATCGACGGCCATGGCTTCAATCCGCCGCTCCTGCCCGTAGATGTCGGTGAAACGTCGCGCGAGCAGCGCCTCGAGCGCGGTCCAGGCGCCGGCCTTCGGATCGTCGGTTGGCCCCTCCAGGAACAGCGCCTCGATCGACCAGCTCTGCCGGTCCTCGCCGAACGCGACCACCTCGACCGGCAGCCCGTTGTGCTGGACGTCGCAGCCGGCGACGAGGATCAGCCCCTTCGCCGGCACGACGCCGCGGACGAGCGACGCCTCCCGGCGCTCCATAAGCCGCTCCCACTCCGGCGCGTTGCCGCGCATCTCGTAGGGCAGGCCGAGCCAGAGATTGTGGAAAGTCTTGTCCTTCGACTCGCTCTTGTGCGCCGCGACCGCAGCCTCGGCGAGCTTGTCCCAGGTCGTCAGCTGCGAGATCAGCGCATCGACATGGAAGGACGGATAGAGCCCGTCGGGATTGGTCGCGACGAACCGACCGGCGCGAACCAGACCCGCCTTCTCGTGATGCTCGATCGGTCGCCCGCAGCACGGCGCCGCATAGTACGCCTGGAACGGCGGATGGTCGTTGTGCTTCAGATGCTCGTAGGTGAGCACGATCTCATCGTCGCAGCCCGGGCACCGGATGTGCCAGAACCGCTGGTCACCGTCCTTGAACAGCCGGTCGATCCGCGACGTCTTGGCCAGCGTCGGCGTCGATAGCGCCAGGACGCGCCAGTCGCCGGTCGCGTGGAAGGCTGTGAAGCGGCCGAGGAAGAGATCGAAGGCGTCACCCTGACCGTCGAGGTCGAATGCCCACTCGTCGACCTCGTCGCCGATGCCGACCTTGAGCGTCTTGCTCTTCAGCTCCGTCGCGACGCCGGCATTGAGCAGCTTGAGCGAGCCCCCGGGGAACCGCTTCGAGGTCTGCGTCGACCCCTCGCCGGAGCGCGACATCTGCCCGCGCACCTTGGCCTTGAGCGACTTGGTGCCGGCGATCGACGGGCCGAGCTTCTCGCGGTTGAACTCGCCGATGTCCTCCTGCCGCGGCACGGCATAGGCAATGCGGCACGGCGCCTGATCGATATAGGCGCCGACCAGGGCGATCCCGGCGACCGAGATACCGGTCTGCTGGGACTTGCGAACAGCCACCATGTTGTGCGGCGAGTCGGGGCCGAGAGCGTCGATGATCTCCGGCACGTAAGGGGTCAGCGACAGATCCCAGCGCGACCCGGCGCGCGGACCGTCCGGCACGACGAGGTTTTCCTTCGCCCAGGCCGACGGCGTCATCGGCGCCTGCGGCGTCAGGATACCCGCAAAGATGCCGGCGATCAGCGCGAGGGCTTTCGGATGTGTAGCCATCATTCGCCCTCCTCTTCCTCGTCTGGGGCGGCCGTCAGCCGCATGTTGTCGGACAGGCTCTGTTTCAGTTCGCGCGCCGCGCTCTTCAGCACGTCGCGCACGCCGGCGACGCCGCTCCGCTGGAAGGCGGTGGCGAGGTCGTCGGCCTTGGTCGGCAGCTGGTCGATCCCGCGCAGCAGCATCTCGGCGCAGCGTTCCATCGCCCGGCGCACGTCGTCGGTCGGGATCACCTCGCCGACCATCTGGCGGTATTTCAGCTCCGCCATCCGGGCGTTGTAGCGCTCGGTCTCTGTCCGGGCCTGCGTCAGCCCGTTCGACGACGATTCCCGCGTCGTAGGCATAGGCGCAGACGGCGCGGCAGCTGGCGGATCCTCGCGACCGATGTCGAGCCGCATCCGGTTCTCGCCGAGCACGAAGTCGGCCTCGGCCGCGTCGATCAGCTTCCGGCCGCCGGCGCCCGGCCGCGTCGGGATCTTCCCGGCCGCCACCATCTTGCCGATCGCCTGCTTGGAGACGCCGCGATGCTTGGCATACTCGACCTGGGACATCAGCCCCGTCGCGCCCTGCCCCACCGTCTCGGTCACCCGCGTCAACTCCGGAACGTCAACCCGGTCAACCCGGTCAACCTTGGCTTTTCAGACGATAACTGCCGGTTTTTCGGGAGCAGTCCCGCCCGCGGGGTGGCTGGGAGGGCCAAAAGGGACCCGTCTCGATCGCAAATGCCACAGTGTTGCAGATTGGCATCAAAACCCGGCTATGGCTGCTGCAGCAGGCTTAGAAACCCAGCATTTCCAGCCCTTTGCGGCCGGTCAGAAGACCCCGCCGCCCGTGAGGTCGCGCAGCCGCGCCGAGTGCGCCATCTCGTGCGACAGCCGGTCCGACAGCGCCTCGGCCGCCTTCTCGAAGGCCGCAGCCGTGGCACCCTTGACCATCTCCGCTGGAATGATGACGCCCGACGTGCGCTCTTCCTTCCCTCGCCCCCACTTCGGGTTCGACAGATCCGGCGTGAACACCGTGCCGCCGCGGTGAATGTCCTTCCGGTTCGGAAAGCGACCGCCGCGGATGAAGGTGTGCGGGAACACTTCTCGCCGCCCGAACGGCGCAGCCGACACGCCGGCCCGCGTCTCCCGCGCGTCGAAATACTTCAGCGCGATGTCGCCGCCGGACGAGGCCATGGTGTATTCGAGCCGCCCGGCCGTGGCCGGTCGCACCTTCACGGCCCGGACGATGGTCTTGCGCTTCAGCCCGGTCTGCTTGGTCAGCGCACGGATGACCTGCGTCTTCGCCTTGCCGCCGGTGTGGTTCAGCGCTCGCTTGGCGATCGTCGCGATCTCGCCGTCGGATAGCGCGGCCACGAGATTGTCGAACCGCTTGAGCCCGTCGCCGGTGACACGCAGGGACACATCAGCCACGGCACACCCCCCCAACGAAAAACACCCCGGGGTGGCCCCGAGGCGTTCTGATCTTTTTATCCGTGCTTGGTATCCACCAAATCATCGTCGCACGTCAAGCGGCTTTTTCGGCCCGCCCGCTCGCCTCGCCCGATTTTTCCGAAATCGAGACCACCGCCGCCGCATGCGCGCCCTCGCCCTCCCATGGCCACAGGCGCACGTACGGCCCGTCAACCGCATGCCCAGCCAGCCGCCCGGCGAGATCGCCCGCAAGTGTCGCCAACCCCAGCGCCCAGGCCTGATAGTCCAGCCTCTCGGCGACGAGCCCTGCCGGGTCCGGCACCAGCCGCGTCTTCTGATAGGCGCCGGGATGCGGCCGCCGGCTCGCCCGGTTGAACCCGTCGAGTTCCACCGGCAGATCCGGCCTGCCCGCCCCCGCCGACCGCATCACCGTGCGGAACCAGGCCGGCCCGCCCTGCGGGTTGAGCACCGCCCGCCGCTCGACCGTCCCCGCCGCCGACCAGCCCGGCCGCGTCTGCAGCATGGCGTGGCGGATGATCAGCCCGGGCACGCGCCCGGCCATGCCGACCCGCGCCAGCGCAAAGCCGCGCGCATGGCAGTCCGCCCGCTCGCCGTCCGTCAGCCGCTCCCCGCCCGAAAGCCTCACATCGGCGAGCATGTCGAAGCCATCCGCCGCCTCCGGCATCTCGAACCAGGCGTCGCCGAGCGCCTTCACCGTCCGCCCGACGATCACCGCGTCCGGATGCGGCTCGGCCTCGGCCGAATAGTCCGGCACGCAGCCCCAGGCGTTGGAGCTGTCGATCAGCGTCCAGATCTCGCCGAAGTCGCTGATCGCGTCCCAGCCGCCGCCGAGCGCCTGGCCGGCCTCGCCGCCCGACCCCGCCTTCGGCAGCTCCTGCCTGTAGGCCCAGCTCAGCAGCGCCTCGATCCCGATCCGTTTCATGCCCGTCCCTTCATTTGCGAGGGTTTGCGATAGTTTTTCGATAGTTTGAGAGAGTTTTAGCGATAGTTTTTGACGATATATTTCAATGAGATAAGCCGTTTTTGCGAGGGTTTTTCCTCGCCTTATAGGACGTGAGCCCTCATCACCCCGCAGCCCTTCTCATGTGTAGTAGGGCCGCCAGAACCCTCGCAAACCCTCGCAAAGCCCTATGCCGCAAGCCCCCGCACCCCGTTGAAACCATCGCAGAACCGTCGCGAAACCCTCGCGACCCTCGCAGAGAAGGCGGCGGTTCGGGCGCGTGCGAGACCCCGCGAGAGAAGCGGGGAAGCCGAACGGGTTCGCGGGCTTGGCGACGTTCGCTCATGTGAAGCGGCCGAGATCCGGGTCGTAGAACGGCCGGTCCTCCGGCGGCGTGCCGGGGTCGCCCTCGCGGCGCGGCGGGTCGATCAGCGTGATGTCGCGGTATTTGCGCACCCGCCCGTCCTCGCGGGTGAACTTCTTGGCCATGTTGCGCCCGAAGGCCGTCTCCGAGATCGGCTTCACCGACGAGCCCTCCGCCCAGGAGAAATAGGCGTGATAGAGGTCGCGCGCGGTCACCTCCTCGCCCGGCCGCGGCCGCACATGCGCGGCGACGAAGGCGGCCGTCGGGTCCATCTCGTCGCGATATTTCTGCGTCTCGCGCTGGACTGTCTCGGGGATCTGCAGCCCCTCCTCCAGATAGATCAGCGCGCCCTCGATCAGCCAGTTGAGGATGCCGGCATGCTCGGGCTCGAAGCCGGCGACGACGTCCTCGAAGTCGCGCCGCGCATCGATCGGAATCGTCTTCGGCCAGAGCACCACGGCCATGCGCCGCCAGATGCCGTCGTCCGTGCCGGTGATCGTCGGGTAGTTGTTGCCGGACATGTGGACGGTGAAGATCGGGCGGAAGTCGAAATAGCCGGCGAAGAGGTCGCGGCCGGTCATCGTCTCGCCGCCGGTCAGCTCCTTGACGAGGTCCTCGCGCAGGGGCTCGCCCTTCGGCAGCTCCTTCACGCGCAGGAGCCGCCGGCCATAGAGCCGGGCGATATCAGGCGAGGCCGCGCCCGCCTGGCCGGAGGGCCCGAAGAAGGAGGAGGACGGCAGCGTCACGGCCGACTGGCCGAGCACGCGGCAGATCACCTCCATGCAGACGCTCTTGCCGTTGGCGCCATTGCCATAGTGGAAGAACAGCTTCTGCACGGTCACGCCGAGGAGGCCGAGCCCGAAGGCGACCTGCACCATGCGCCGCACGGCCGGATCTGGCAGATATTCGTCGAGAAAGGCGCGCCAGGCGGGGCACGTCGCCCCGGCATCATAGGCGACGGGCACGACCTCGGAGATCATGTCCTCGCGCCGGTGCCCGCGCTCCACATGCAGCGTCCCGCGCCGCACGCGGATGTGGTCGGGCGTCTCCGCCGGCGCGTCCTCGCGCTCGGCCTCCGGGTTCACCTCCAGGACATCGCGCGCCGAGAAGGACAGCGTCGCGTTGCGCACCGCCACCTTCAGGCGATCGGCGTTGAAGGCCTCGGGATCGGTGATCAGATGCGGCGCCGCCTGCTCGAGCATGGATTTCAGCCGCGCCGAGTTCTCGCAGGAGATCGCGAAGTCGCGCCGCGCCTTTCGCGCGCCCGCGATCCCCTTCTCGATCGCCGCCGCCTCGTTCAGCACCAGCTTGTCGGCGGGCGACAGTTCCTCCGCCGGCCTCGCGCGCAGGGTGACGGCCGCTTCCAGCACCGCCGCCTGTTTCTGCGACGGCTTCAGGAAGGCGATCTCGCCGAGGATCCGCCCGCCCAGCCGCTGCGCCACGCGCTGCGCCCGGGGCCGGCCCTGGTTGATGTCCCAGTGCCGCCCTGTCCAGACGACGAAGAGCGGCTTGTCGGCCTTTTCCTGCGCCAGAACGCGGATGTCCCGGCCGAAATGCGCGATCAGGCGGATGCCGTTGTCGGTGTCCGACTGGTGGAGATCTGCACAGAAGCCGCTGACGATCTCGTCGACCGACTCGGGATCGGCGCCTTGCGGAATCTCGCGACCGTTGACCCGGATCGTTCCCGCGGAAACGGGTTCGCGGGCTTCGGGCTCGGCGGGCAGCACCGTGCCGGAAGCCATCGCGCTGGCGCGGGCCAATATCGCCTGGACGGCCGCAAGGCCGCTGTCGTCTCGCTTTGCCATGGATTAGGCCGCACAGGGTGGATTGAGGACGCGATTCTCGGTTGAATCGCTGTGGCTTCCTTGGCCACTTCCACAGAGAATAGTGCTATTCAGACCACCATGCTGAATGGTCCCAAGAGCACACTTCTCCTCCACGCTGCGGCTGCAGCGTTCGGCGGTTTCATGGCGGTGCTGATCACCCGAACGGCCTTCGAGCAGTCGGCCTGGTGCATCACGACGGACGATCACTGTCTCAGGGAATGGTTTGCCGCATCGAGCGGATGGGCTGCGGCTGCCGGTGCATTGCTTGCGGCGGGTCTCACACTGCCGGCCTTGCGGCAACAAGCCAATGAGGCAAGGAGACAGGCGGATTTCACTCTCGGAGACGCTTCTCCGACTGTCGACGTGCTTACGGTGCCAAAAGACAATCTCTCCGCAGATATCCGGATCGTAAACTGGAACCGGCGCCCAATGGAGATCTGGGCCGTAGGATGCTACGGGCCAAATTGGGTTGGAGAGCCTGTCTGGGTCGAGCAGGAAGGGGAACGGGGCGCATTCGGAGATATGGTGGCCTGTCGCGTACCCGGGTGGGAAGATCGGAGCGAACGCCCGCCGTCTGCAACGATTCGTCTCGAGGTCTCCCTTCGGGACAGACGCGAGCAGGTCGCAGCCGGCATCTTGATCATCGGCGAATTGATCGGGGAACGGCGAATTCCGATCGAACTCAAAGCTGAGGCGCCGGATCTTCTTACTTGAGTACGGGCTGCCATGGCATGTCATTGCCAGCGTCTGAACGGCGCCGAAACGGCTATCGCCAAGATCGAACTGGCGATCTAGGTGCAATTTTCGTCGCATCTTAGGTTCGAAGATCGACTGCTTTGACGTCACGCCGCCCTCCTCTCGCCTGCGCCGCTGAGCAGTTCGGCAAAGTCCATTCCCTTGGGCGGCCAGGCGATCGTGACCGCGCGCCCGCCCGCGCTGAGCCGCGCTTCCGCCCGCAGCATCGCCGCGGCGGTCGCGTAGCGCTCCGAATCCCCGTCGGCGACGAGCAGGATCTCCGTCAACCCTGCGGGCGCCTGGACGGCATCGCCCGCGTCCTGGTCTGGCTTCGGCACCGGCCCAGCGACCCGCAGAGGCCGCGCCTTGCCGTCCTTGCCCACCTTCGTCAGCTCAGGATGCGAGAAGGCGCTCCTTCCATCGGCGGGCCCGGCGAGATTGCCGAGATCGCCGGCGGCCGCATAAAGCGTATCGGCGCGAAACCCTTCGGCGACCCCGATCGCCAGCACGTTCTCGATCCCCTCGCCGAGGACGAGCCGCGTCCGCGCCGGGTCGGGCAGGATCCGCCCGTCCGCGTGCAGGCCGAAGCCGACCAGCGGCAGCAACCCGCCCTTCTTGGAGCCGCGCATCTTCTTGGTCGGCAGACGCTCGCCCGTCGCGGGATCGCAGAGGGTGGGTCGTCCCTTCGGCCCGCTGGGATCGAGCCAGGTGAGATGACAGCCGATCACCGTCCCGCCCGAGTCCACGAAGGGCAGCACCATCGCCGCCCCCTCATGGATCGCCACCGCCCGGCCGTCCTCGCCCGTCCCGTGCCAATAAGGCTCGGCGGCGATCACCCGCAGCGCCGGCAGAACCGGCAGCACGCGGCGCCCCAGCCCCAGCCGCGCCTCGAGATAGCCATAGGCCAGAAGCTCTTTCCCATCCGCCTGGAGCCATTTGCCAGCGGCCTTGCGCCGCTCCCGCTCGCGAAAATCCGCCTGCGTCCGCGTCTCCCGCGCCGCCCGTGTCGCCGCCGCCTCGCGCCGCGCGGCCAGCGCGGCCTCCCGTTCCGCCCGCGCCTCGTCGGACTCGGCCCCGCCCTCCGGCACCGGCCGCCCCAGCACCGCGGCGCAGGCGGCGAGAAACGCCTCCCGGCGCTTCACGTCCAGCCCGAGATTGTGCGCGGCGAGCCCGATCCCGTCATGGCCGCCGTCGCCGCATCTGCGGCAGTTCCAGGCGTTCTTGACCGTGTTGACCGAGAACCCGTCGCGCCCGCCCGCCACCGGGCACGGGCCGACGCTCTCGCCGATCCCCGCCGGCCTCAGGCCCGCCACCCCCAGCCGCTCCACCGCCTCGCCGACGGTCACGGCCCGCGCCTCCTCGACGAAGAGGTCGGTGAGATCCCGGTCGCCGCTCAAGCGCCCATCTCCTTCAGGCTGATTCCCCCGATCGTCCCGCCGCCCGCCTCGGCGCTCCCGGCGAGCCGCCGCAGCGCCGCCTCGAACGGCGCCGGGGCCATCGGCTCGGCGCCCCGCCGCCGGCAGAACCTTGCAAAGCGCGCATGCGCCTCTGCCGCGTCGAGCGTCCCGCCGGCGACGAGATGCACCTGCGCGAAGACGAGCAGCTGCCGGTCGAGACCCGCATCGCCGGCAGCGAGCGGCAGGCTTGGAGCCGTCGCGGTCATTCTGCGGCCTCGACGAAAAGCGGCATGGCGCAGTCGCGCCGCGCGGCGACGGCCGCGGGGTTCGACCAGACCACTTCCGTGCGGGGCCTGGCCCCGTCGGCGAACGTCTCGAAGGTCGTGCGCTCCCAGCTAGCCAGCGCCTCGTCGTAGAGCGCGGACGCGTAGCTCGAGACCACCACCATGCCCTTGAGAGACAGGAGCACGTCGAGCATCGCGCCGTGATCCGCGTCGCTCATCTCGTGCCGGTAGAGGTGCTTCTTGCAGTAGGGATTGCGCCGCGATCGCGTGGCATGCGGATAGGGAGGGTCGACATAGTGAAGGGTCGACGCGCCGTCGTGCTGCTGCATGATCGGGATCGCGTCCTTGCCCTCGATCACCACGCCGCGCAGCCGCTCGGTCAGCGCCGGCAGCGCCTGCGGCAGGTTGCGCCAGTCCATCGAGGGCGTTGTGCCGGACCGGTTCGCGTTCGAGCGGAAGCCGGTCGAGTTGGCGCCCTTGTGCTGCGTCGCCGCGGCGTTCGAGCCGAACCCCATGAAACTGCGCACGACCAGCTGCCGCGCGGTTTCGATCGGATCGACCGCGCTGGATCGCTCGTAGCTGTCGCGCAGCTCTGCTCTTGCGAACGGCGTCAGCTTCAACCGGCGGATCAGCTCGGCCGCCTGCTCCGGATCGCGCAGCACCCGGAAATAGGAGACGACCTCCTCGTCGCGTTCGTTGTAGACCTCGCCATAGGCGCGCGGCTTGCGCAGGAGGACCGAGGCCGCGCCGCCATACGGCTCGACATAGATCCGATGCGGCGGAAAGAGGCTGATCAGCTTCGGCGCCAGCAGCCATTTGCCGCCGAACCAGCGCAGCGCGGGGCGTGTCGGGCAGGCGCTCATTGCGCCACCTCGGCGCCGGCGAACTTGCCGACCTCGTTGCCCCAGCACGTCCAGCCCGGCCGGTCCTCGCGAGCGAAGATGTCGGCGCGGCGCCCGTCCGGCACCAGCGCCTCCGTCAGCGCGTAGAACTCCTCGGGCTTGCGCGAGTGCTCGCGGGCGATCCCGTCGACGGCCGCATGGTCGAGCGTCTCGACCAGATTCATGCAGCGCCCCATGGCGATCGCCGCGCCGGGCAGCGCGCCGACGAGGAACGGCTCGCACACCGAGCGAAGCACATAGCCCGTACCCCAGCGCAGCTTGCCGCTCGCCGTCCGCTTCGCCCAGGCGCCGCCGGTCACCGGCTTCAGGCCCCAGCGGCGCATCACGCCCGCCTGCCGTTCGATCAGCGGCCAGGTCGCCCACATCACGAGGACGCCCGCCGGCGCCAGGAGATCGCCGACCCGCAAGGCCGCGATGTCGTCCATCGACATCACGTCATAATGCGCCTGCGGCGACTTCCCCTGCCCGGCGGCCGACCAGGTCGCCCAGGGCCACGGGCAGTCGATCACCACCAGGTCGAAAGAGAACAGCGGCAGGCCGAAGTCGATCGTCATGCCGCCCTCCGCGCCCGATATTCCGCCTCGCCGCTGGCCATCGCCGCGTGGGCCGCGCACCAGGGCGAGCGCACCGCCGCGCCGTCCCGCGTCGTCCCGGTCACGGCCTGGACCGCGTCGCAGACGAAGACCGTCGCGCTCGCCATCGGGTCGGACCCGTCGACATGCACCGGCCAGCGGCAGCCGCAGGCGTCCCACAGCCGCGCCGGCTCCGTGCTGGGCAGCGGCCGGAAGGCGTCCGCCTTTGCCGGCGGCGCCGTGTGCGCGCCGGCGTCAAAGCTGCTGATCTCCCCCCTGGCGGGGGAGATGCCTGGCAAGGCAGAGGGGGGCGAGACGCGCGCCGACCTAGCGGAGGATCGCGCCGAGGCGCCCCCCTCTGGGCTGCCGCCCATCTCCCCCACGGGTGGGGAGATCGCTGCCTCGCCGCCGCGCCCGATCGGCGCCGCCCGCGCCGGCTTCGCGCCGCGCGACCGCTTCGGAAACCGCGCGCGGTTCGTCCGCCGGATATGCAGGAACACGTTGTCCCGCATCCCGAGCGCATCCGCGATCGCCGTGGCCGTCGAGCCGGAGGCCCACATTGCGGCCGCCCGGTCGATCGTGCTGTCCGCCACGGGCGCCGGCGCCGCCGGAAACCGCTCCGGATGCGCCGCCTTCAACTGCTTGATCGTCGAGGTCGAGACCCCGAGCGCCCCGCCGATTTCGCGCAGGCTCTGGCCCTGGGCCGCGAGGTCCGCCGCCGCGTCGAGCCGCGCCGCCTGCCGCCGCGCCGACACGCCGTCCGCTTCGTCGCTCCGCGCGAAATCCTCCGGATAGGTCCGCATCAGCCGCTGCACGGTCGAGACCGTCCGGCCGAGCGCCGTCGCCATCTCGGCCTGCGTCGCGCCGTCCCGCCACAGCGGCGCCACCAGCGCCACCTTTCGCCGCTCCTCGGCCGCCGCGGTCGCGTCCTTCCGCGCCTGCCGAACCGCCGGATCGGGCTCGGGAAACCGGTCCAGATGGTTGAGAATGAAGCTCCGCACAGCCTGCCGCGTGCGCCCGATCGCGGTGCCGATCTCGCCCATCGAATGCCCCTCGGCCCACAGCGTCTCGGCCTGGCACGTCTCTGTCTCGGTCCAGCGCTTCATGCCGCGTCCACCTTCGTTTCGATCGCATCCAGCACCTGCCGCAGCTCGGCGATCTCGCGCTTGATGTCCCGCTTTTCGTTGGGGCTGAGCGCCCCGTCGTCGATCGCCGTGATCAGCGTCAGCTCGACGTCCCGCGCCTCGACGATCAGCGCCGCGACATCGGCGAGCCCCGGCCCGGCGCCCCGGCAGGCGTGGCTGTCCAGCGGCTGAAGGCAGAACCCCTGCGCCGAGGCGAGGGCTCTGGCGTGAAACGGTTGGCCGGCGACGAGGTCGAGGTCGAGCCCCACGTCCAGCCCGGCGAAGCGCTCGGTCTCGTGCGGCGCGGCATAGAGCGACAGCATGGTCGCGTTGACCCGCGTCAGCTGGTTGCGCGCGATCGCCGTCCCGCCCCCGCCTGCCTGAAGGGAGGCAAAGGTCGCGGTCTTCAGGGCGGCGCGCTGCTTGTCGGAGGAGGCGCGGAAGGTCATCGACCGCGCCTCTTGTCAGCATCCCGATCATGGCCCGACACTAGCCGCTGCGACAACCGCAGGAGGATACGATGAAGGCGTTCACAGAGGCTCAGATGGAAGCGTGGCGCGATGCGGCGACGCGGAAGCCGCCGCGCATTCCCGACGACGCCTTCGAGCGGTTCGCACAGATCCGCTCGATCGAGGTCGCGGTCTATCCGCACGCCCTTCTGCTGCGAATGATGAGTCGTCACGGCGACGTTGCCGACGTGCTGCTCAATCCGGTCCTGGCCCGTGATCTGGCCGCGATGATCCTGACGGCCGGTCAAAGCGCCGGATGGCTGGATGAGAAGGGGACCGTCGTCATTCCCGAGTTCGACCCTCTCCCAGATGATCCCGACGCCAGCTGAGTCCGCCGGCACGACTTGCGAGAACTGGCGCACGGTCAGCGTCGTCGACACGAGATGCCGGCACAGGATCGGGTCAATCGCCATGTCACGTGACCAAGGGACGGAGATCGGCGAGCGGCTCACGACGCGGCTCCCTCGGTTTGCAAAGTCTCACTGACGGAATTTGCGTGATCGCTGCGACCGCCTGCCGCAGGTTCGCCGCCATGAGCCGAGCCGTCAGCGCCAGCGCCGCCAACGACACCCGCCCCGTCCTGCGGCTGCGGCGTGGGGCGTGCGACGCCCTCCGGCCAGACGGCGCCCTCCGGCCAGTGGTCGGACAGCCATTGCATCGCCATCTCGAACTTGACCGTGCCGACGTCGCTCGACCCCGCGGCCAGTTCGTCGAGGCGCGAGCCGCGGTTGAAAATCTGAGCCGAGATGGTGCCGCGCCGTCGCTTGATGGCTTTGCCGTAGACGTCGGCGACGGTGACCAGCTGCTCGCGGAGTGATGGGATGGCGCTCATGGCTGCGGAAAATGCGGCATTGTTTCCGCACTGTCAACGGCATTCTTTCCAGGCGACAATGCCGCAGTCGCGGCATATCTTCCGCGACATGAGCGAATCGCTGCAGGACCGCATCCGGCAGCGCCTGAAGGCGCTGGGAAAGACGCCGCGTCAGGTCTCGGTCGAGATCGGCCGCAGCCCCGACTTCCTGCGCGGCGTCCTGCGCAATCCCGACTCCTCGCCGCGCGGCGAGAATCTGGAGGCGCTCGCGCGACATCTCGAGACGACCGAGGCCTGGCTCCTGCGCGGCGGCGACGTCGCGCCGCCGCCCCTGCCCGCCGCCGTGCCGATCAACGGCGACGTCGTCCCGGTCGCGGCCGTCAGCCTCGACGAGATGCGCGCGGCGATGCCGCAGGACGTGCCGGTCTACGGCACGGCGGCCGGGTCACTGGCGGTCAAGCACGAGGGCGCCTTCGAAATGGAGGCGCGGGTGATCGAATATGTCCGGCGCCCGCCGGCCCTCTTCCAGGTGCGCGACGCCTACGCCTTCTACGTCTCCGGCGGCTCGATGGTCCCGGCCCACAATCCCGGCGATCTGCGCTTCGTCCACCCGCACAAGCCGCCGCGCCAGGGCGACACGGTCGTCGTCCAGGCGCGCTATGCCGAGCACCGGGGAATGGAGGCCTTCATCGCGATCTACGAGCGGCGGACGGCCGAAAAGGTCGTGGTCACCAAGCTGTCGCCCCCGGCGACGGTCGAGTTCGACACCCGCTTCGTCCAGCACGTCCACCGCGTCCTGACGCTGAACGAGCTGTTCGGGGTCTAGCGCGCCGCCATTCTCAGGCCGGCGGCTTGGTGAAGCAGTAGGCGAGCGCGCGTTCGGCCCCGGCGGTGGAACCGCGGGCGGTGAAGGCGCTCGGATCATTGTTGCCGATCTTGACGTAGATCTTGCTCCGGGCTCCGGCGAAGGACGTCAGGATCTGGCGCGCCTCGTCGCCACGGAACACCGTGTCGAACCCCATATTGCCGGTGCCGAGCAGCGCGATGTCGGCTGTCGAGTCGTGCCGCTCGCCGGTGTCGAAGGCGAGCGAGAACGGCAGGTCGGCCAGCTCCGGCGGCGCCGCCTGGTCATAGGGGAAGGACGACGCCCAGCGCACGATGATCGCGTCCGACTTCTCGTCGCACATGATCAGCATGCCGGTCTTGATGCTGTCCAAGTTCATCATGGTCAGCTTGCCGAGATTGTCGAACGGGTCCTCCTCGATCTCGACGTCCCACCGCTGGAAGCCGGCATGGGCCGCGGTCGCGACACCGAGAAGCCCCAGACACGCCAGAACCAGAACCTTCACAGCGCCCTCCCGAGCCAACACACGCCGCAGTATCGAAAGACTACGGCCACCGCCGATCCGTGCAAGCGGAAAACATGCGGCATTATTTCCGCATCTGTCTTGACGCGGAAAAAAAGCCGCATTAGCCTCCGCACCCATCAACCCCGATGGGAGCCCTTCATGCGACCGCTACTGTCCCCGACATCCCTGATCCCCGCCCCTGCCGCGCTCGTCGCGGCGGGCCGACCCGCGTCCGCCGCCGGCGCCACCTCCTCCCGGCGTTTCTCCCAGGTGGCGGACGCGGACGAGACCTGCGCCATCGAGGGCGGCGCCGTTCGGACCCTCTGGGGCGAAGGCGGCCTTGCGGCCGAAGCCCTGGCGACGATCGACTTCACGCCCGGCCCCTTCGCCTTCGTCGATCCCGAGACTGGCACGTTGCGCTCGCCGCTCACCGCCGCGCCGGACGCGATGGGCCATGTCGCGGTCAGCGTCATCGTGATCACCGCCGCCACGCTCCTCGGCGTCGCCGGCGGCTTTCTTCTGTCCCTCTTCCTTCTCTGAGGCTTCCCGATGATCGAGACCCGTCAGATGACCCCGGCCGAGATGGCCGCCCGCGACCGCGCCCTCTGCGCGCAGATCTTCTGGGACCCCGCCAGCGGCTTGCCGCTTAAGGGCGGGGCAAAGAATGCCGCCAACGACCGCGGCCAGCGCCGCCGCACTTTCAACCCGGCCGACCGGATGTTTCCGGAGATCTCCAAGGCGGCCGAGTGCATGGCCGTCCACATGATCGAGATCGCCGCGGCGCAGGACGGCCAGTGCACCGACGCCGACCTGATCCGCCGCGGCTGGACCCCCGACGAGCTCACCTGCCACGGCGAGGCCGCCCGCCAGCTGGCGCTGGGCAAGAGCGGAGGGCGGGCGTGAAAACCTGGCCTGACGTCTTTTCGCTCTTTGGCGATCTGCTCCTGTTCTTCGCCTGCCTTTCCGCGGCGGGAGTCGGCTTCGCCTGGTTCTTCGTCCTGCCCTCCATAGGGCTGCTCTGGTGGATCGGGTGGCTGCCGTCATGACCGCCGCCCTCACCCCCTTCCGCGTCCACTTCGCGCCCGACGCCGGCGACGCGCCGGAGCCGCTGGCGATCGCCGCCGCGACGCCGCAGGCCGCCAAGGCCGAGGCGCTGGCGCGCCGGCCCGGCGCGATCGTCGCCAAGATCAAGGTCGACAAGGCCGCCGCCCGGCCCCGCGCAGGAGACGCCGCATGAGCCCCCGCTACAGCGCCGGCACCCTGCCGACCACCGACCGCGCCGTCTTCGGTCTCACACAGTCGGGCAGCTATGCCGAAATCATCTGCCACACTTTGCGCGCGGCGGACGCAAAGGCGATCGCCCACGCCCTCAACGTCGTTGCCGGCGACCGCGCCGCGATCGCGGCCGAGCTGGCCGAGGCGATGAACGGGGTTCCGGTGAGCGCCGCCGATCATTCCGCCGCCCTCGCCGCCCAGGCCGAGCAGCTGCGCGCCGCCAATCTCAATGCCGCCTTCGCGGTGATCGACGAGCAGGCAAAGGCCGCGATCCTCGAGCGCAACGCGCTGCGGGTCGAGCGCGAGGCGCTCGGGGAATACATTCAGACGCTGGAGCTTGAGATCCGGCGGCTCCGGGCGCGGTACAAGGCTGTGGCGGACGAGCTGTCGGCTTTCAAGGCGGCCCACGACATCGGCCTGCCGCAGGAAGGCCATCGCGAGATGGTCTGGCGCGAGGCGACGGAATTCTTCTACGAATGCGCCGGCACTCTCTCGGCGGAAACGCATGCAGAGACCGTCGTGAAGGCGGAAGTCCACGGCTACCGCGCCGGCTTTGCCGAAGCCGAGGCTCGCCTTCGCGCCTTGGCCGCGATTGCCGACGATCGCCTCGAAGAAGGCCCGGACCTTCAGAGCTGGTCTGATGTCGCCGGCATCGAAGGCCGTTCACTGGCTCAGCAGCTGGAGGCTTGGAGCGACGGCGCAGTCGGCACCTTCTTCGATCTCGCCGCCGACTGCGTCGCCGCCTGGGCGAAGCACCTTGCCGGGTTCGAACCCGCCACCATCACGGCGCCAGCCGCCGCCCCCGCGCCGGCCAATCCGGCGGACCACGGTGCGGACGGCGGCAGCCAGGAGGGGAGCGCCAGCGGGTCGCTCCCCGCCATGTCGGTCCGAGCGATCGCCGCAACCACAGACGAAATCGCAGAGGCGGTCCGGTGGCACGAACGACAAGCGCAATCGGCCATGGGATCGCTCTCTTGCGGCTCGGAAAACTGGGAATATCGGGAAGCGCATAAGGTCTGCGGCATGCACCGTCTTGCCGTTGAAGCGCTTCGCGCCTCCTCTTCTGCGGAGGAGTCGCAGGACGCCGAAGCATCGATCTCCCCCCTGGTGGGGGAGATGCCTGGCAAGGCAGAGGGGGGCGAGACGGGCGCCGACCTGTCGGAAGATTGCGCCGAGGCACCCCCCTCTGGGCTGCCCGGCCCCGGGGCGAGCCGCGGGTCTCGCCCGTCCTTCGGACCCCCCACAAGGGGGGAGATCGACGCGGCCCAGGCGGCGCTTGAGGCGATCGAGGCGCTGACGGCAATCGAGGTCGGGGCCGAACCGCAAAAGCTGCAGGAAATCATCGACCTCTGCGGCGGCCTCGCCCAGGGCGCGCTGACGAACCTGACCCGCGCCCGCTCCGGAGGCGCCGCATGACCGCCGCCTTCGCCGCCACGGTCACCGGCCGCGCGATCGACTTCGCCGCGCCGATCGTCGAGCCCGCGCATCTCTTCTCCGAGATCGCGCACGGCCTCTCCTTCATCGCCCGCTTCGCCGGCCAGACGCCGACCGCCTATTCCGTCGCGCAGCATTCCGTCCTGATGGCCGAGGCGGCCGAGGACGAGACCGGCGAGCCGGCGCTCGCCGCCTATTGCCTCCTCCACCACGGGCACACCGCCTATCTCGGCGACACGCCGTGGCAGACGGCGCTTGCCATCGAAGCCGAGCTGATCCGCGCAGCGGCGGAGAAGGGCGTGCCGGACATGATCGTCGACTCGCAGATCGCCCGCTGGCGGGCGCTGCGCCGGCGGGTCGAGGCACGGCTGGACGCGGCGATCCACCGCGCCGCGGGCCTGGAGGCCATCGACGATCGCGGCCGGGCGATCGTCCAGATCTACGACGTCCGCGCGCTCACGACCGAGCGCCGCGACCTGTTCCTGGGAGGCGACGGGGCCCCCGCCAGCGGCTTGCCGCTTAAGGGCGGGGCAGAAAACTCTCCCTGGCCGGACCTCTCGGACGCGCCGGCGCTGCCGCTCCGCCAGGGCCGCATCCGCACCTGGCCGCCGGGCGTCGCCGCCGAGCGCTTCGTCCTCGCCCTCACCCGCCTTTGCCCCGACGCCGCCCTCGCGGCCGGACGCCTCGACGATGACGAGGCCGAAGAGAGGAGACTGGCATGACAGACCAGGCGACCATGCGCCGGATCGAGGTCGCCCCGGGCGACCGCCCGGCTGCGATCGATCCCGGGCCGGCGCCGATGCTGCAGTGGATCGACATCGCCGCGCTCGTCGTAGACGAGGGCTACCAGCGCGAGCTGAAGCGCGGCAACTGGACGGCCATCCGGCGCATCGCCGGCCAATTCAAATGGTCGCGCTTCTCGCCCGTGTTCGTCGCGCCGATCGAGGGCGGCCGCTTCGCGGTCATCGACGGCCAGCACCGCACCCACGCCGCCGCGATGTGCGGATTTGCGCAGGTGCCCTGCCAGGTCGTGCCGATGGAAAAGAGCGAGCAGGCGGCGAGCTTCGCCGCCGTCAACGGCCTCGTCACCAAGGTGACGAAATGGCAGATCTTCAAAGCCGCGCTCTCAGCAGGCGAGAAATGGGCCGTCAGCTGCGACCGCGCGGTTTCCGAGGCCGGATGCCATCTCATGACGCGACACGGGGACCCGAACAGGAACAAGTCCGGCGAGATCTATCCCGTCGCGCTGATCCACCAATACGTTCGGGCAAAGCAGGCCGACGTGGTCACCGCATCGCTCGGCGCCATCCGCCGATCCGAGTTCGGACGCGAGGCCGCAGCCTATACCAACGAGATCGTCAAGCCGCTTCTGGCCGCGGTGGCCGACCGCCCCTGGCTGATTTCTCAAGACGTCGATCTCGCCGGCTTCCTGGACGACTTCGACGTCTGGTCTGCCCTGGATCGCGCGGCCGAGCTGACCAAACAGAAGCGGCGGCAGGGCGTCACCGGCGTCTCTCGCTACGACTTCGCCGCGGCCGAATTCGGCGAAGGCCTCGACCGCGCCTTCCCCCAACGCATGGCACTGCCGGCGCCGGAGAAGGAGCGCGCGGCATGACAGAGACTCCCCGCGCCGGACGCAACGGCGTCTCTGGCGAAACGCTCCTCTCCTTCCTTCATCGCATCGAGCGGCTGCGGGAGGAGAAGGCCGTCTTCGACGATGACGAAAAGCAGGTCTTCGCCGAGGCGAAGGCAGCCGGGTTCAACGTCAAGGGCATGCGCCGGGTCCTGAAAGTACGGAAGATGAAGCCGCACGAGCGCGAGGAGGAAGACGCGCTCCTTGACCTCTACCTGCACGCGATCGGCATGGCGCGCGAGCTACCCCTCTTCCGCAGCGTTGGGATGATGGCCGTCGACACGGCTGGCCGCGAGAGCGTCGTCGCGGCTCTCAAGCAGATGGTTCCGGAGAACGGCGAGATCGTACTGACGGTGGCCGGCCAATCCATGCGTCTGTGGCGGGACGACTCCGGTGAAGCGAAGATGGAAGAGGTCAAGCCGCGTCCTGCCGTAGATCATGATCCTTTCGCACAGCCCTCACGTCTTCCAGAACGTCCGCGTCAGGAGGTGCCCGAGGTCGACGACGAAGGTGCGAAGGAACTTGGGCGTCAGGCTGCGCGGGACGACGTCCCGGTCATCCGCAATCCGTTCCCTTGGGACGACTCAAGACGTCCGCTTTGGGATGCCGGTTGGCGTGAGATCGCCGGCTCGGATGGGATGGGTCCGGGCGGATGAAAACCCGTTCTGAAAAGTCGGCACTTCGCGATCTGGCGGAGGTTCTCTATCCCGAAGATTCGGCCGAACCCATCCTCGCGCGGCCCGTGCGCGGCGCCTTGATGGAATGGCTGACCGAAATCTGGGCGGAGCGCGAGCTTCTGGATGTCGGCCTGACGCCGCGCCGGCGCGCTCTCTTCTACGGACCGCCTGGCACCGGAAAGACGACGCTCGCGCATCATCTCGCAGCGCGGCTGGGGCTGCCGATGGTGATCGCGCGCGCGGACCAGATGATCGATTCCTATGTCGGGTCGACCTCGCAGAACATCGCCAAGCTCTTTGACGCGGTGCGCGCCAGCGACGAACCGTCTGTTCTGTTTCTGGACGAGTTCGATTCGCTCGGCATGAAGCGGATGCAGGCGCGGCAGGGATCCGAGTCCGAACGCAATCATTCGGTCAACACGGTTCTCCAGCGGATCGACGCGCACACAGGAACCTTGATCGCCGCGACCAATCGTGCCGATGATCTCGATCAGGCCGTCTGGCGACGTTTCGAAATCCAGATCGAGATCGCCCTCCCCGGCCCCATCGAACGGCGACATATTCTCGCGCGCTACCTGAAGCCTTATCAGCTGCCGGAGGACTCTCTGGCAACGCTCGCCGATGCGTTCGGAGGGTCGTCTCCTGCCCTGATCAGACAGTGGTGCGAGGGTCTCAAGCGGCAGATGATCGTCGGCCCGAGAGCCGGCTGGGACATGAACCGCGACCGGGTGATCGAACGCCTGATTGCATCCATCGCGCCCCATCCGGATCTGCCGCAGCCGAGACTGTGGTCGAAGGGCGTCCTGGACCCTGCCGTCCGCGGCCTTGTCTGGCCGCTGGAGCGGACACAGTGACCGCCCGCCCCGTCCAGATCGCCATCTGCGACAGCCTCGGCCCGGCCTATGCCGACGCCGGCGCCTTCGTCCAGGCGATCTGCGACGCGGCGGCGATCGAATGGCGCAAGGCCGGCGTCGCCGGCGTCCACCTCCTCGACGCCAGCTTTGTCGACGGCTGCCTCTGCCTCGTCACCGGCCCCGGCCAGGAGCCGCTGACCAGGGCCGCCGTCCGCACTTTCCTCGAACAGAAAAGGCATGCCGCATGAAAACCCGCCGAACCGCTGCCGCTCGCCAATGGCTTCCGACGATCTGGCTGGACGAGGTCGTCCCGTCTCTCGCCGAAGATCCAACCGACTTCCTGGAGAAGGACGAGGCGGGCATTTGGCATGTCCGCCCCTGCGATGAGCAAGACCGCGAGAGCGGGTGCTACGATATCGTGGTCGAGCCAGGCCAGATCGTCGGCTGGTGCTACTTCGAACCCTATGACGACGTCACCCTGACGATCGATGAGAGCGGCGACTTCGTCGTCGACGGCACCTATCCGGCCGCCGCCAACGGCTTCATCGCCGACAACGACGGCGACACCTTCGCCGAGAGCATGGACGATCTGGTCTCTGGCTGCGGCAACCCACTCGATCCCGGGACTTACAAGGTCCAGGTCTATTTCTGGTCTGACGAGATCCTGCACGTCGCTGAGATCGCGCCCGAAGGCAGCCTCCGCTTCAGGCTGTGCGCCGAAGCGCAGTGATGCGCGGGCGGCTCGACATCGAGACCGAGCGAGCGAACCGCGCCGAGCGAACCATGCGGATCGTCGCGGCCTATCGCGACGGCGAGAAAGGACGGGACCATGGCTGACGGCACCAAGATCGAATGGACCGACGCGACCTGGAACCCGGTCACCGGCTGCGCCGTGGTCTCGCCCGGCTGCACCAATTGCTACGCCATGAAGCTCGCCGGCACCCGGCTGAAGCACCTGCCGAGCCGCGCCGGCCTGACGATCGACACCAGGGCCGGCCCGGTCTGGAACGGCACGATCCGCTTCAACACCGAGTGGCTCGACCAGCCGATGCGCTGGCGCCGCCCGCGCCGGATCTTCGTCTGCGCCCATGGCGACCTATTCGCCGAGGGCGTGACCGACGCCATGCTCGACCAGGTCTTCGCCGTCATGGCGCTCGCCCCGCAGCACAGCTTTCAGGTGCTGACGAAGCGGCCGGAGCGGATGCGGGATTATGTCATCGATCTGCACAGGAGATGCAGGAACATCGGTGGCGCAGCGACTGACATCATACTCGGCCACACGGCGGTCATCAGCGGCGCCGTCAAAACGACCTTTCCGCTGGCCGCTGGAAGAGCTCGAGACACGGCGCTTAATCAGCTTGACGCTGGCCTGCCCAACGTCTGGCTCGGCGTGTCCGTCGAGGACCAGCAACGCGCCGACCAGCGCATCCCCATCCTGCTCGACACGCCGGCGGCCGTGCGCTTCGTCTCGGCCGAGCCGCTGCTCGGGCCGATCGACTTCGGCGTCGCATGGCATGGCGAGGACGCTCTCGAGTCTGAGTGCTGGGGCGATTGCGCCTGGTGCGAGAAGGGCCATCCGCCGCTCCACAACTGTCACCGCGGCAGACAGAGCGAGGCAGCCTTCATGAAGGGCCGGTCCGGCCTCGACTGGATCATCGTCGGCGGCGAGAGCGGCCACGGCGCCCGGCCGATGCATCCGGACTGGGCCCGCGCGATCCGCGACCAGTGTGCCGACGCCGGCGTGCCGTTCCTGTTCAAGCAGTGGGGCGAATGGGCGCCTGTCACGGCGGAATCCGACGAGAACGGCGAGTTGGATGCCGTCTATCCGATCACCGGCTGCAGCGATCCGAGCGTCCACCGCGGGGAGCAGGAGTGCCTGTTCTGGCAAGGCGACGACGTCGTGCGCTGGCCGCTCATCGACACCCTACCGACCACTGGCGTGCGCCGCGTCGGCAAGAAAGCCGCCGGTCGCCTCCTCGACGGGGTGACGCACGACGGTTTCCCGGAGCCGCGCCATGGCTGACACCGCCGCCCCTGTCCGCCTGCGCCTCTCCCGCGCCCGAGGCTTCGACCTGCAGGCTCTGTCCCGAAAGACCAACGGCCTGCCGGCCAGGAACTGCGCGCGGCCGGGCAAGTGGGGCAACCCCTTCGTCGTCGGCCGGGACGGCAGCGCCGCCGATTGCGTCGACCTCTACGCCAAGCTCGTCGGCGCCGGCCTAGTCGCGATGACCACCCCCGCGCCGGTCGCCGATCAGCTGCGCGCGATGGCGACCGTCCGCGCCGATCGCCACGAGCTCGCCGGCCACAACCTCGCCTGCTGGTGCCGCCCCGGCCAGCCCTGCCACGCCGACGTCCTGCTCGACGTCCTCGAGACCGAAACGCTGGACGCCGCCCCCCAGGCGACGGCCGACCGCGTCGCCGACTTCCTCCACGCGCGGCTGCGCGAGACGGACCTTCGCACCGACGCACTCCAGGTCACCGCCTACGACCCGGCCGCCCCGGCACCGACGCCGGCGGAAGGCAGCGGCCATGGCTGAGACGAGCGACGCCCTCCTCAAGCCCGCCGACGCAGCGCGCCGCCTCGCGATCTGCGAGGACCACTTGCGCGAGCTCTCGGCCGCTGGCTTGATACCCTATGTCAACATCGGCCGCGGCGAGATCCGCGAGCGCCGCCGCTACGACCCGGCCGATCTCGACGCCTATGTGGAGACGCAGAAATGCCGGGTGTCTACAAGCGCGGCGGTGCCGACGCCTATTCCTACGACTTCCGACGTCGCGGTCGTCGATTTTCAGGCACGACGGGCTGCACGACGAAACGCGACGCGGAAGCCTTCGTCCGGGCGCTGAAGGACAAGATCGACGCGGCGGTGATCGACACCGCCCGGCCGATGAGCTTCGCCGAGGCCTCGTCGCTCTACTGGCACGAGGTCGGCCAGCATCACCAGAAATCCGACGACACCGAGCGCACCCTCGCCTGGCTGCAACAGCACGTCGGGCACAAGACGGCGATCGCCGACATCGACGACGCCATGATCGCCCGTCTCGTCTCGCGCCGCCGTGGCGAGAGCGTGATCCGCATCCGCGCCGGCGAGCGCGTGCCGGTCCTGGTCAGCCCGGCGACGGTGAACCGCACCGTGACGATCCCGCTGCAGGGGATCCTCCGCCGCGCCGCCGAGGTCTGGGGCCAGCGCGTCAGGAAGATCGACTGGAAGCGGCACAAGCTGAAGGAGACGAAGGAGCGCGTGCGCGAGGCGACGCGCGAGGAGGAGGCGACGCTCTCGGCTGCGATGCGCGAGGACTACCAGCCCGCCCTCGCCTTCGCGATCCTGACCGGCTGCCGGCGCGCCGAGATCGTCGGGCTCACCTGGGCGCGCGTCGACTTCTTCAACCGCTGCTTCACTGTCACCGGAAAAGGGGACAAGATCAGGACGATCCCGATGTCGAGCGCGGTCCACGAGCTGCTCTGGAGCCTGAAGGACCATCACCCCGAAGCGGTCTTCACCTATCGCGCCGTCCGCGCCCGCAAGCCGACGCAGTGCGGCGGCGCCCGCGTGCGCGGCCAGCGCTATCCGATCACGATCGAGGGATTCAAGACGGCCTGGCGGCGCGGACCGAAGGCCTCCGGCGTCGCCGACTTCCGCTTCCACGACACCCGCCACACCGCCGCGAGCCGCCTCGTCCGCGCGCGGGGCAACCTGAAGCTCGCCCAGAAGATGCTCGGCCACTCCGACCTCGCGACCACGACGAAATACGCCCACGTCACCGACGACGACCTTCGCGAGGCGATGGAAGCTGCAAGCACCGCGCCGACGAAAACTTCCACGCAGACTCCACCAAATCCACGGCGTCGAATTCCAAAGCATTGATGCTCATGAGGTTTTTCGGACTAGGCGCCACCGCACCCCATTCAGGTGCGCTACCAGGCTGCGCTACGCTCCGACGTGAGAAATCCCTAGAGAAGTCGGGCTTTCCATGCAAGCGCTTTGGTTGGGTCAAAGTTCACTATGACGAGCGAAGCTGGAATTGCGGGCCGTGGCGGGCGCAACCGCCCCGCGTGAACGCCCGCAATCCCGGCTTCAATGCGACGATCATGGTTCGCACCGGGGCTCGCACCCACCGCGTCTCATCAGGCGCGGCAGCCCCTCTTCCGGGGCCGCCAGAGGCACTGCCGCGCCGATTGGGCGCGGCAGTGCCTGTCTTGAGTTTCCTGCCTTGGTCTCAGAAAACGAAGTCGCCGCTGTCGACCGCGTTCTCGGAGACCCCGTAGAGGGTCAGGCTGCCGCCCTGCCCGAGCGAGATCACGGCATTGCCGTCGGCGTCTTCCCCGATGGTCAGGTCGGTGAAGCTCGCCACTCCGCTCGCCGAAAGATCGAGCTTGTCCACGCCATGCTCGAAGCCGAAGACAACGTCGCTCCCGTTGCTCGCCGAGGCGTGGTAGACGTCCGCGACGCCGTCAGGGGTACCGAGATAGATGACGTCGTTGCCGGACCCGCCGAAGATCGCGTCGGTGCCGGATCCCGCGAACACGGTGTCATCGCCGCCACCGGTGAAGACGGTGTCATCGCCGGCACCAGCGGCGATCTGGTCGGATCCCCCGCCGCCGCCCATCGCGTCGTCGCCGGAACCGGCGACGACCGTATCGGCGCCCTCGCCGCCCCAGATCTCGTCGTTGTCCTGACCGCCGAATGCGAGATCGTCGTCGTCTCCCGACACGATCGTGTCCGATCCTGCAGCGCCGAAGAGGCTGTCCATTCCCTGGTTGCCGGCGAGCGAATCATCTCCCAGCCCGCCCGCTATCGCATCATTGCCGGCATCGCCGGAAATCGTGTCGTTTCCGCTACCGCCGGCGATGACGTCGTTGTCGTCGCCGCCACCGATCGAATCGTTGCCGGAACCGCCGGTGATGGAGTCGTCGCCCGCGCCGCCGGAAACGCTGTCGTCGCTGTCGCCGGCATCCATCACATTGCCGAGCGAATTGCCGCTCAGGACGTCCTGCCCGCTATTACCGGGAATGCTGACCGGCGGCTGCGGCGTCGGGCTCGGCGGCGAGGCCACGGTAAAGTCGAGTTCGGTGGCGGTCGAGATGCCGGCGAAGTCGTTGCCGGCAAGATCCTCGATCGCGCCGGCGTCGACGGTGACGTGGTAGTGCGCGCCTGCCGTCAGATCGGCGGAGGGATCAATGGTGACGGTCTTTCCGGAGATGGTCACCTGCGCGTCGGTGACGGAAATCACCTTCTGGTCCGTCGGGTTGGCGTCGTTCGTGAGGGTGATGTTGCCCGTACCTGCCTGGACGTCCTTGTCGAAGGTCAGAACGACGTCGGCGTTCTTGGCAACACTCGATGCACCGTCCGTCGGAACCGCGGAAACAAGCACCGGCGGCGGCGAGGCTACGGTGAAGTCAAGTTCGGTGGTGGTCGAGATGCCGGCGAAGTCGTTGCCGGCAAGATCCTCGATCGCGCCGGCGTCGACGGTGACGTGGTAGTGCGCGCCGGCCGTCAGATCGGCGGAGGGATCAATGGTGACGGTCTTTCCGGAGATGGTCACCTGCGCGTCGGTGACGGAAATCACCTTCTGGTCCGTCGGGTTGGCGTCGTTCGTGAGGGTGATGTTGCCCGTGCCTGCCTTCACATCCTCGTCGAAGGTCAGGACGATGTCGGCATTCTTGGCCACGCTCGCCGCACCGTCTGCCGGGACCGCCGAAGTCAACGTCGGCGCGGTCGTATCCGCGCCGCCGACGGAGATGGCGCCAAAAACGTCCGCGTCGAAGTAGAAGGGACCGCCGGAATTGTTCAGATACTGAAGAACAATGCCGTGAACGCCCGTGAAGTTCAGAACGACATCCTGAGATGCAAAGGACTGTTCGACATCGACCTGCGATGTCCAGAATACAACCTGACTGGTCGTGATATTACCGTCTGCATCAAGTCCACACACACCGATCCCGTCCGACGCGCCCCCGGTATCGGCGACATGAAGGCTGGAAATGTCGAATGCAGAATTGTCGCTTGCCTTGATAACGACGTTGTAGCTATCGATGGCACTACGGAAAGCAGAAAAATACGTTCCAGAGAAACCAGACGCGGTATCATTGGTATCCGCCGAGCCACTGGGAAAAACGGTGATCGCTGCGTCGCCCGTGCTCTCGCCTTGGCTGCTCGGCACGACTTCAACGGTCACATTCGTTACTGAGGGTACCATGTCATGATTCCAGTTCGTGCGCGCGGCATGGTCGCCGCGTGCATCGCGTTGAAGAAGTTTTCAGTGAGTTCGAAAGGCCTTTGCTCACTCAGTAGACGGCGAGTCTTGCTGGAGGCTTAACGACCTGAAACGGAAGCGATTTCTGCTGTTGAAAAGCGAAGGTCGCAAGCGATTCAAGCGGGGAAGCGCTCTTCGACCTTGCGAGGTGAGGCCGGCGACCTCATGGGAACAGAATCGTCCCCTCCCAGCCGCAGGACGTTCCGTCGCGCTTCGTCAGGCTTGCATCCGGCCGCAAAGCTGATTCATTGAGAACGAAACGCGAATCAGCATCGGACGAACGGGTCGCATGAACGCTCTGGCGCGGCGGATGGAACGAAACGAGGCGCCGGCGCAGGAGACGGTGCTTGCCGGGATGCACGTCGTCTGTGACCCATCCGGAACCCTCTACGCCCCCTCGGACGATCTCCTGGTCGTCTCGGACCTGCATTTGGAGAAGGGTGCGGCCTTCGCGCGGCGGGGCATGCTGCTGCCGCCCTACGATACGGCGGCGACGCTCGCCCTTCTGGAGGCGGCGCTCGTCCGCTACCGGCCGCGGAGCGTCGTCTGCCTCGGCGATTCCTTCCACGACCGGACCGGCGCGGCGCTTATGCCGGCGATCTTTCGCGAGCCGCTACAGGCGATGATGCGCAGGCGCGACTGGATCTGGATTGCCGGCAACCACGATCCCGAGCCGCCGACAGGCCTCGGCGGCGAGACTCACGCCGAGATCGCCGTGGGAGCGCTGACCCTGCGGCACGAGCCGCGGCCGGGAGCGGTGTCGGGCGAGGTCGCCGGCCATCTCCACCCGGTGGCCAAGGTCTCCGGACGCGGCCGGTCGGTTCGCAGCGCCTGTTTCGCGACGGACGGGCGGCGGATGATTCTGCCGTCCTTCGGCGTGACGACCGGCGGCCTCAACGTGCTCGACAGGGCGTTTCACGGGCTGTTCGAAGTGGCACGCGCCAAGGCTTATGTGATCGGCCGGGCGCGAATCTATCCGATCCCCTTCGCGGGTCTGTGCGCCGGCTGAGGGCCGCTCGAGTCTTTCTCGGGCCGGCGATCCGGGCCAGGCAGAGGGGCAGCGCTCAGGCGTAGATCGCGGCGAAGGCGGCGAGCTGGCAGAGCACGACGACCACCGTCAGCACCAGCCGCAGCCGCCCGAACCAGCCCGGCAGATGGCCGCTTCGCGCGGAGGCGGCGTCCCACGCGCCCTGCAGGGCAAAGGCTGCGGCAAAGCCGGCGAACGCCCATGGGCTCGGCACGAAGAGCAGGATCCAGCCGGCGAGCGACGAGAGGACCGAGACGACCAGCACCCGTCGGCGCTGGTGCTGGGGCGACAGGGCGAAGCCCCAGCGTATTCCGCCGAGAAAGGAGAGGATGGCCGCCGAATAGCCGGAGAGGCCGAGGACGAGCTGGCCGAAGGCGATGAAGTCGCGGCCCGCCCAGGCGAGCACGGCCGCCATCAGCACGAAGGGTGTCAGCCCGGCGAGGCCGAGCGTCCATGCGGTCCGCGTCAGCGCGGCCCCGTGCGAGCTCCTCCGGCCCTGAGCGCTTGGCTCCACTTGCGGACCGGCGGTCTCCGACGATCTGTCTGCATCGATGGTCATGTGATCCGACATAGGTTTCGACGCCCCGATGGGGATGCGGCCGGCGGGGCACCTGCCCCGATCCGCGATCAATCCCGCTTGAAGACCAGCCGGCCGAACCAGCCGGTGAAAATCGCCAAAGCGACGGCGAACAGGCCGTAGAGGACGCCGTTGCGGGCCGCCGCGTCGCTGATGAAGCTCTCGAACCCGGTCTTCACCACGATCAGCGGCTCGGAATCCTCCCGGATGAACACCCCGTTCCGGAACAGGTAGGCGCGTGCCGTATGCCGGCCGACCGGCAGGTCCGCGGGAAGCTGCAGGTCCGCCCGGAAGAGCGTCGGGCTAACGAATTCGACCGTGCCGATCGTCTGGTTGTAGAGCCCGCTGGACTGACGTATGCGGCGGAGCGCGGTCGCGAACTCGTCCTGGTTGGCCCGCTGCGGCGACTGCGGAAGGTCCTTGCCGCCAGGACCCTTGGCGAAAGTGGACAGCTGCAGGTCGTCGATGCCGATCGACAGTCGCATGCGCAGGTCGTCGCGCGTGATGTCGCCGAGCGGCCGCGTCGCGGCGAGCGCATAGGAGGCAGGCGCCGCGTTGAAGCTCTCCGAACTGCGGTTGATCCAGATGCCGAGCGTGCGCTCCTTGCGGCGCACCACCACGGGCCGGCGCGGCCCCATCAGGACAACGACGATATCGTAACGCTGCTGCCTGAGGATCTGCGGATCGGCATTGTCCAGGGCGCCGAAGACGACGAGACGCGTGCCGCTGAAATCGGACGTGATGCCGATGCGATCGGTCGACAGCCCGATCTCGAAGGTCTCCTCCATCGCAGGCTGCGCGAAAGCCGAGAGCGCCGAGAGGACCAGAGCGAGACCTCCGGCGGCAATCCGTGCGGCGCCGGCGCCGCCCGCGCGCTTCCACCCCGCCCTCACCCGATCTCTCCGCTCGGCAGCGTGATCGAATAGGGCTCGTTCGGGGTGAGCACGAGTTCGACCCCCAGCCGGATGCCGACCGCCAGAACCAGGAGGGCGAGAAGCGCCCTCAGCTGGTCGCCGCGCAGCTTGCGCCCCGCCTCGGCCCCGAACTGCGCCCCGACGACGCCGCCGATCATCAGGAGGAAGGCGAGCACGACGTCGATCGTGCCGTTGGTCGCGGCCTGCAGGACCGTGGTCACCGCCGCTGTGAAGATGATCTGAAACAGCGAGGTCCCGATGACGACATTGGTCGGGACCCGCAGGAGATAGATCATCGCCGGGACCATGATGAAGCCGCCGCCGACGCCCATGATCGCGGCGAGGACGCCGATCAGGAGACCGAGGCCGAGGACCGGGATGACCGAAACGTACAGCTTGGAGCGCTGGAAGCGCATCTTCAGCGGAAGCCCGTGGACCCAGTTGTGCTGGCCCGAGCGGCGCACTTCACCGGATCCGCCGTCCGACCGCTTCAGCATCGACTGCAGGCTTTCCACCAGCATCAGTCCGCCGACGCCGCCGAGAAACAGGACGTAGAGCAGCGAGACGACGAGATCGAGCTGGCCCATCCGGCGCAGCGCCGTGAACAGGGCGACGCCGGCGACCGAGCCGACCGCGCCGCCGATCAGGAGGACCGTTCCGAGCTTGAGATCGACTGTGCCGCGCTTGTAGTGCGCGAGCGCTCCCGAGAAGGAGGCCGCGATCACCTGGTTGGCGCCGGTCGCGACCGCGACCGCAGGCGGTATGTTGTAGAAGATCAGGAGCGGCGTGATCAGGAAGCCGCCGCCGACCCCGAACAGGCCCGACAGGAATCCGACCGCGGCGCCCATGCCGATCAGCACGAAGACGTTGACCGAGATTTCCGCAATCGGGAGATAGAGGTTCACGTGCGGCCGGACTGCGGATTGGAGCGAGCGGGAACGAAAACGGGGTTCGAACCGTCTTGGCCCGAACCCCCGCCCCTGTCAAACGCGTTTGTCGCCGCTCAGCCGTCCTTGTGCGCCAGGAGGGCGCGGATCAGCGTCTCGTCGATCTTTCCGTCGGCGGCAAGGCCCTGGTCGGTCTGGAACTTCTTGATCGCCTCGGTGGTGTTCGTCCCGACCACGCCGTCGGGCGCACCGGGGTCGTAGCCGAGCTTGATCAGGATCGCCTGGATGTTGCGGATCGCCCGGGTCATGTCGACCGAGGAGGTCTTCACGGGTTCGGCGGGCGAGCCCTGCCACTCCTTGGGAATGTCGACCGTGTTAACCGCCTCGTCCCGGGCCTTCGGCTGGAAGGCCGCGACGTCGGCCTCGGCGGCCTTGAGCTGATCGGCGGTCAGACCCTTCTTGATCTCGTCGCGCTTGGATGCCGCATCCTTGTCGCCGGCCGCGGCGACGACCGAGAACCATTTGTAGGACTGGCCGAGATCCTGTTCGACGCCGGCTCCGCGCGCATAGAGGATGCCGAGATTGTACTGGCTGTCGGTCATGCCGTACTGGGCGGCCTGCTTGAACCAGTCGGCGGCCTTCTCCGGCTGGGACTTGCCGTCAACGCCCGTGGCATAGAGGACGGCGAGGTTGTGCATCGCGCGGACATTGCCCTGACTTGCAGCCGCGAGATAGTTGTCGCGCGCCTTGCTCGTGTCGCGTGCAACGCCGTTGCCCTTTTCGTAGAGCGTGCCGAGGCTGTATTCGGCGGGCGCGAAATCGCGCTGTGCGGCGAGCGTGAACCACCGCGCGGCCGCCTCGGCGTCCGGGGCGGCGCCATGGCCCTCCATCAGCCTCAGGCCGATCTCGAACAGGGCCTTGGGATCGCCGGCCTCGGCGGCATCGGCGAGCGCCTTCGAGGCGAGCCCCTCCGGCACCGACGGAATGCCGACGGCCGCAAGCGTCGGCGCATCGGACGCCTGGCCCGCGCGTTGGGCAGCCTCGCCCGCTTCCCGCACGCGCTCTGCCTCGCCGGCCGGCGCGGCGGATGCGACGTCGGACTGCATCTCGGTCGGGGCCGCCGGAACCTCGGTCGGGTCCGCCGGCATCGACTGCGGCATGGCAACGCCCGGAACCGCACTCGCGACTTCCGGCATCGGATCTGCCGGAGGCCCGGACTGGAGCGCAGCTGCAGGCATGGACGGCTCGGCGGCAACGCCCGTGGCAGACGGGTCGGCGGCATCCTGCGCGGCGGAGGTTTCGGCTCCCGCGATGCCCACGGGCTCGGTGGCGGCCGGCCCGCCATTCGCGGTCTCGACGCGCGGCGCGGAGGACTTCAGCGAAGCGCTCATCATCTGCGCGGCCGGGAGGGCGGCGAGCGCCAGGAGGACAGCGCCGATCGCCATCAGGATCGGCTTGCGACGCCGGGTAACGATGTCGAGCAGGCTCGCCTTGCCGTCTTCCTTGTCGGCCGCAGGCGCGTTTCGAAGAGAGTCGGCCTCGGCCGCCGCAGCCATCGCCGCGCGGCGGGCGGCGGCGATGAAATCGGCCTTGCCGGCATCCTGTTCGGCCTGGCTGCGTCCGGCCTGCTGGGCGCGCACCCGCTCGAGCAGGGAGGTGATGTCTGGCGCGCCGGAACCGATCGCCAGCGGCCGGTTGGCTTCACGCGTTTCGAGAACTTCGGCAGCGTCGAGGGCCGGGGTCTCGTCCTGGCCGAAGGCGGGATCCTCACCACGGGGGCGCTCCAGCGGCGGCTCGTCCCATCGGCTGGCCACACCCACACCCACACCCACACCCGCGGCGGCGGCGGCGGCCACGGGCTTCTGCTTGCGCGCCATGGTGCGCGAGAGGATGCCGCGCAGGCCCTTGCCGGCCGCGGCATCGGTGTCGTCGTCCGCCTCGACCGCGACGCTCGCCGCCGGACCGGATCTGGGCGCCTGCGGGTTGAAGAGATCGGTTTCGATCCGGCCGATGCGATCGACGAGCTGCAGCAGCGTCTTGTGGACGGTCTCGAAGAACTCCTGGCTCTGCTCGCCCTTTTCCCGCGACAGCGCCTCGAGCGCACGCAGGTCCTGCGACAGTTCCGCGACATGGCCGCCATAGCGCGTGTCGCCGCTCTCCAGCATCTGGCGAACCGCCTCGTCGGCGGCGGCGCGGGCGGAGGCGAGGATGGCGTCGCGCCCCTCGTCGAGACGCTGCTCGATCGATGCGAGGCGCCGTTCGACGTCGGGGTCGGTCGCGGCGGCCTGAAGGCCCCCTTCGCCGATCCGGTCCGACAGCCGCGAGATCTGCGCTTCCAGCGTCCGCACCAGGTCGTGGTCGACACGCGCGCCGGCGGTCTCCTCGATGCGCGCCGCCAGCGCCTGCAGCCGGCCTTCGATGGCCAGCGCCTCCGCGGAGGGCGCTTCGCCGAGGCTCATCAGCGAGTCGAGCTGCGTGGCAAATCCTTCCAGCCGCTCGTTCAGCGCCTGCGCGGCGGGATTGGCTGCCAGCGCTTCGATCCGGTCCGCAAGGTCGGCAATGCGCGCCGACATCGCCTCGCCGTCATCGCCCCGACCGATCTCGTCGACACGGGCGGACAGCGCCTGAAGCCGCGCCTCGACCCGTTCGACCGGGCTGAGATCGACGGCGGAGGCCGGCCGGTGGGCCGCCGCCACGATGGCGCGGGAGATCTCGTCGAGCCGCTCCTCCAGCAGCACGAAATGATCGACGTCATGATTTTCCTGCTGACGCCGGGCGAGTGCCTCGATCCCCACGGCGAGCGCATGGATGCGCTCCTCCAGCGGCTGGATGGCGAGCGTCTCGGGAAGGCGCGACAGGGACTGTTCGAGATTGGCCATGCGCGAGGCCATCGCCTCGATCTTGGTCTCGAGCTCGCGCGATGCGAAGCGTTCGTCGAGCGAGCCCCAGCGCTCCTCGACCGCGCGCACGGACTGCTCCGAGGCGAGCGTCTCGAGCTTTTCGCGCAGGCTGTTCATCTCAGACTTCAGGAGTTCGGAGAGCGGACCTTCCTCACCCTTGGGCGGCACGGCCATGTAGCGCGTCTCGAACTCGTCCCAGCGCCGCTCGACCGCCTTCACCTGCTCCTCGCTGGCAAGCGTTCCGAGGGAGGTCCGCAGGCGCTCGAGTTCGACCTTGATATCGCGCTTGACCTGGACGTCTTCCGCCTTCTGGCCGGAGATCTCGCTCTCGAAGGCGTCCCATCTGCGTCCGACCGCCTGCACGCTTTCCTCGCGCGCCATCTGGCCGACCAGATCGCGCATCGCCTCGAGTTCGTTGCGCAGGGTCTGCACGGTGGCCTGATCGGCGCCGCTGTCGACCATCCGGGCGAGTCCGTCGTCGACGCGCGCGATCTCGGCACCGATGCGCTCGCTGCTCGCCCGCTCGGCGATCATCCTGCGCAGGTCGTCGACCGCGGAGCGCATGTCGTCGAAGCGGGGCTGGATGCTCCGGGCCATGTCGGCGCGCAATTCCTCGCGCAGGCGCTCGAGCTGCCGGGTGATGTCGGGGATGCGCTCGCCGCCCTCCGCCCGTTCATCGGGCCCGACCACGCGGACCGGTGCCGCAGACCGATAGCGCCGCGGCTGCGCCGCGGGCCGCCCGCCGCCGCCTGCCGCCACGCGCATCTCGCCGACTTCCATTTCGGCGACCGATCCTTCGTCATAGTCGTTCAGGGCGCGCTGGCGCATGACGATCTGCGAGACCGCTTCCGAGAGCGACTGCCGGGCCGGCCGCTCCACGGTTTCGGCCTCCAGGGGAGACGCGGCCTTCGCGGCGAAACCCTGCCGGGCTTCGGGCGGTCGGCGCGCGGTCTTTGCTGCCGACGATCGCGCGGAGGTCATGCGAGAGAGCCGGGCTTCGAGCTCCTCCAACGTGCGGCTGAGCGTGTCCAGGGATGACGCTTCCTCGGCCCCATGACGGCTGCCCGGCTGTTTTTCGCTTTGATCGGCCATAGTCGTTTTCCCGGTCGGCTGGAGCCCGGCGAGCCCTGGTTCACTGCCCGTCCCACTCCATCTACCAATCCCGCAGTATGGTGAACGATTGGTTAATCGCGGTAACGGATCATTAGCGATTAGCTGTGCAAGCCGGCCCGAAGCTGGAGACACTCATGCCGTTGCGTCTTGTAAGAGCCGCAATTCGATCGATATTCCTGTGAGATAGCGGCCGGCGACTCGGCACCCGCTCAATCAAGATTTGCCCCTAGGTCGGGCAGATATGGAATCCAAACTGATGGCCAACGTGAAAATTGCAGACCAGACGGATGATGACTCGTCCGTAGACATCGACTTCCTTCTCGGACTGAACGGCGACGGACAGCCCGACAAGCAGACCTTCCGTATCGGAGATCTGGCCCAGGAATTCGGGGTTACGCTACGTACCCTGCGCTTCTACGAGGATCGCGGGCTGCTTTCCCCGGAGCGTCGCGGCACGACGCGTCTCTACAGCCGCCGCGACCGGACCCGGCTCCGGCTGATCCTACTCGCCAAGACCCTCGGCTTCTCGCTGACCGAAGCCAAACAGCTGATCGACGTGTACCATCAGCCGAACGGCAAGCGGAAGCAACTCGAAGTCGCTCTCGAGCGCTTTGAAGAGCAACTGGAAATCCTGCATGAGCAGAAGCGTGAGATCGAGCAGTCGATCCAGGCGATGGACGTGACGATCGACTTCGTACGCGGCCGGCTGAACGAGATGACCGACTGATCTCCTCTTCCCGTTCGCTGTGCCTCCAGCCTCGGGCGGTCGATAGAAGATGCTTCTCGGAACTGCGGGTGCCGAGAGAGGCCCCGATATAACGCTGATCCTTCGGAAGGTCCGTAGCCGGCAACAGAGCCGTCTCGCCGCTCATATGTTGACGTTTACGTCAGTGTCGTTCGCGGGTAGAAACGAGCCTCGCTCTCGCTTGCGAGGCCCGGGCGGCGGGTTGCCGCACAACGGGCTTCGCCATCCGGGCGCGCTTGGAGGGGCCGGATGGATCAATCGGAGAATGCCCGGTCACGGGACCTGCGGGAGGCAAGACGATGGCCGATGCGTTCATCTACGATCACGTCCGCACGCCGCGGGGACGGGGCAAAAAGGACGGCGCGCTGCATGAGGTGCCGGCGGTGCGGCTCGCAGCCCGCACTCTGGAAGCGATCCGCGATCGCAACGGCGTGGATACGGCGGGCGTCGACGACATCATCTTCGGCTGTGTCGATCCGGTGGGCGAAGCCGGCGCGGTGATCCCGCGTTCGGCAGCCTTCGAAGCCGGCTACGACTTCGCAGCCCCCGGCATGCAGATTTCGCGCTTCTGCGCCTCGGGTCTCGACGCGATCAATCTGGCGGCAGCCAAGGTCTCACAGGGCGCCGACGACATCGTGATCGCCGGCGGCGTCGAATCGATGTCTCGCGTCGGCATGGGCGCTGCCGGCGGCGCCTGGATGATGGACCCTTCGGTGGCCATCCCGGCCTTTTTCATGCCGCAGGGCGTCTCGGCCGATCTCATCGCCACCAAATACGGCTTCTCGCGCGACGATGTCGACGCCTATGCCGTGGAGAGCCAGAAGCGCGCGGGGCAGGCCTGGGCGGAGGGCCGTTTCGACCGGTCGGTGATCCCCGTGAAAGACCAGAACGGGCTGACCATCCTCGACCGTGACGAGCACATGCGGCCCTCGACCGACATGCAGTCGCTCGGCGGGCTGAACGCATCCTTCGCCGCCTATGGCGAGGCGGGCGGGTACGATGCCGTCGCCATCCAGGCCCATCCGGAGATCGAGAGGGTCGACCACGTCCATCATGCCGGCAATTCCTCCGGCATCGTCGACGGCGCGGCGGCCGTGCTCATCGGTTCGAAAGCCGGTGGCGAGACGCTCGCGCTGCGACCGCGGGCGCGGATCAAGGCCTTCTCCAATATCGGCTCCGACCCCGCGCTGATGCTGACGGGTCCGGTCGACGTGACCAAGAAGCTCCTGAAGCGCTCCGGCATGAGCCTTGCCGACATCGACCTCTTCGAATTGAACGAGGCCTTCGCCGCGGTCGTGCTGCGCTACATCCAGGCCTTCGACATCGACACCGCCAGGATCAACGTCAATGGCGGGGCGATCGCCATGGGCCATCCGCTGGGCGCGACCGGCGCCATGATCCTCGGCACGGTGCTCGACGAACTCGAGCGCCAGGACAAGCAGACCGCGCTCGTCACGCTCTGCATCGGCGCCGGCATGGGGACTGCGACGATCATCGAAAGGATCTAAGAATGTCTGTCGAAGACGTTATCGTGCGAGGTGGCGGACGCTTCATCCACAGCGTCAGCAGCGTTGAGCAGAACTGGGATACGGGCCACGGCCGTGTAACGTATGAGGTCGCGATCATCCACCCCAATAACGAGGACGGCAAGCCAGAAGATCGCCGCCTCGCCATGCGCTGGCATGGCTCAGGCCCTTCCGGCAGAGGATTTCCTAATACGTTCGGTAAACCCACTTGGTTCGAGGTCGATCCACAGCTTGAGATGGCTATCTTAAATAGCCTTTGCTTATCGGCAAAGCAGTATTCAGAAGCACTTACTCATCTCTCAAGAAAAAATTGAAGGACTCCAGCGAGAATTTTAATTCGGCTTGGCCCCTGAATACAATCGGCAGCGAAATTACGCTTCCCATTAAATCAAGCGGCCGCCAATACGCCAGCGCTCAGTCCAGGCAGACGCTCAAACTCGGGCTTGGCCAGGTAATAGCCCTGGAAGAGCTTGATGCCGGCGGCCTTCAGGTTGACGAACTCCGCCTCGGTCTCGACCCCCTCGGCCAGCACCTGGATGTTCAGCTCGCGCGCGACGTGGATGATCGCCGAGAGGATCGTCTGGCGCGCATGCGAGGTGTCAACGCCGCGCACGAGCTTCATGTCGAGCTTGATCAGGTCCGGCTGGAAATCGGCGAGGAGGCCGAGACCCGCATAGCCGGCGCCGAAGTCGTCGAGGGCCGTGATGAAGCCCTGGCGGCGATATTCCGTGATGATGTTCTGCAGGTGCGAAACGTCCGAGACCTCCTCGTTCTCGGTGAATTCGAACATGATCGCATCCTGCGGGAAATCGGACTTCCGCGCGGCGGCGAGTGTCGCCCTGAGGCAGGCGTAGGGCTCGTAGACGGCGTTCGGCAGGAAGTTGATCGACAGATGCAGGGCCTCGCCGCGCGGGAAGAGCTTCGAGGCGAGGCCGATCGCCTTGACGCGGCAGGCCTGGTCGAAGCGATAGCGCTGTTCGTCGCGGACCTTCGACAGGATGGCGTAGGCCCCCTCTCCCGCCACACCGCGCACGAGCGCCTCGTAGCCCCACACCCGCTCGGTCGTGATGTCGTAGATCGGCTGGAAGGCCATGGAGAAGTCGAAATCGAGGGGGCTTGCGGTTTGGCAGCCCGGGCAGACGGCGGACATTGTCGCTTCCTACTGAAGAACGATTTCAAGACATTACCCAAACATCCGTTTCCCGATTCTGAAGAGATCGATCGCGCCGTTTCAACAAAGACGACGATTCCCGCCATTTTTCTTAGTCGGCAACGCATGAACTCATGGAGATCTGCATGATTTCGGAGAACTTCACGGTCGAGATCGACGGCGACGGCATCGCGACGATCACCTGGGACATGCCGGGCCGCTCGATGAACGTCTTCACCGAAGCGGTGATGGACGAGTTCGATGTGCTTCTCGATGCTCTCGTGGCCGATGCGGCCGTCACCGGCGCCATCGTCTCCTCCGGCAAGCCCGGCTCCTTCACCGGCGGCGCCGACTTGAAGATGCTGTTGCGCCTGTTCGCCGACTTTTCCGAAACGAAGGACGCGGATCGCGAAGCCGCGATCGCCCGGCTCTTCGCCAAGTCAGGACGGATGTCGTGGCTCTGGCGCAAGGTCGAGACCTGCGGCAAGCCGTTCGTCGCGGCGATCAACGGCACCTGCATGGGCGGAGGGTTCGAACTCGCTCTCGCCTGCCATGGGCGTGTCGCGGCACGCGGCGCGGCCATGGGCCTGCCCGAGGTGAAGGTCGGGCTCTTCCCCGGTGCCGGCGGCACCCAGCGCGTGCCGCGGATGACCGACACGCAGTCCGCGCTTCAAATGCTGCTCAAGGGGACGACGCTGACGGCCGAGAAGGCGGAGGCGATGAAGCTCGTCGACCTTGTGGTCGAGCCGGACGCGCTCCTCTTGGAAGCCAAGGCGATGCTGAAGGCCGGCCTCTCCCCGGTCCGCCCCTGGGACGAGAAGGGCTTCAGGCTGCCGTCCGGTCCGGTCTATTCGGCCGGAGGCGCGCAGGTCTGGCCGGCGGTCGCCTCGCTCTACCGCAAGGAGACCAGGGACAATTATCCGGGCGCCCGTGCGATCGTGAAATGCGTCTACGAAGGCCTGCTCCTGCCGATCGATGCGGCGCTGCGGATCGAGCAGCGCTATTTCACGCAGGTGCTGCAGACGACCGAGGCGGCGATGATGGTGCGCTCGCTCTTCGTCTCGGCGCAAGCGCTCGCCAAGGGCGCCCGGCGCCCGGCGGGCGTGCCGGACACGCGGCTGAAGACGGTCGGCATCGTCGGCGCGGGCTTCATGGGCGCCGGGATCGCCTATGCCGCGGCGATGGCCGGGCTCGACGTCGTGCTGATCGACCGCGACCAGACGGCAGCCGACAAGGGCAAGGCGCATTCCAAGACGCTCGCCGCGGACCTCGTCGCCAAGGGCAAGATGAGCGAGGAGAAGGCGGAAGTTCTCCTGTCCCGGATCACGGCGACGCCCGACTACGAGGCGCTGCGCGGCGCCGGCCTCGTCATCGAGGCGGTGTTCGAGGATCGCGACGTCAAGGCGGCGGTGACCGCGAAGGTCGCTTCCGTGCTGCCGGAGACGGCGATCTACGCCTCCAACACCTCGACCATCCCGATCACCAGCCTCGCCGAGACCTTTGCCGACCCCGCCCGCTTCATCGGCATCCACTTCTTCTCGCCGGTCGAGAAGATGCCGCTGACCGAGATCATCCTCGGCGAGAAGACCGGCGAGCAGGCCCCAGCGAGGGCAATGGATTTCGTGCGGGCGATCCGGAAGACGCCGATCGTCGTCAACGACTCCCGCGGCTTTTTCGCGAACCGATGCGTCCTGCGCTACATGAACGAGGCCTTCGACATGGTCGTCGACGGCGTGCCGCCGGCGATGATCGAGAATGCGGCGAAGTTCGCCGGCATGCCGGTCGGTCCGCTCGCCCTGACCGACGAGACGGCCGTCGATCTCGCCCACAGGATCATGAAGGCGACGATGCGCGATCTCGGCGAGGACGCCGTCGATCCCCGTCACTTCCGGCTCGTCGAGACCCTCGTCAACGAAGGCCGCCACGGCCGAAAGGCCGGCAAGGGCTTCTACGACTACCCGGAAAAACCGGCGAAGAAGCATCTCTGGCCGGGGCTGAAGGCGATGTACCCCCAGAAGACACCGGACGAGGTCCCGTTCGAGGAGCTGAAGCAGCGCTTTCTCGTGACCATGGCGCTGGAGGCCGCGCGCACCATGGAAGAAGGCGTCGTCACCGATCCGCGCGAGGCCGATGTCGGCTCGATCTTCGGCTTCGGCTTCGCGCCGTTCACCGGCGGCACGATCAGCTATATCGACGGCATGGGCGCGAAGGCCTTCGTCGACCTGTGCGACCGCCTCGCCGACAGGCATGGCGACCGGTTCCGGCCGACGCCTCTCCTGCGGGAGATGGCCGAGAGGGGCGAGACCTTCTACGGCCGGTTCCTGCCGGTGGACCGAAAGGGCGAGGCCGCCTGAACACGCCGCAGCGCGAACGGGCCGCAGAACCGTTCGTTCGCCTCCCGAACCATGCGTGAGGCTTGCAATTTGTTTCAAAACGGGATGGCGACCTAGCTTCGCCACGATTACACAGTCCAAATCGAATGGAAGGGGTAAAGGCGGCGCGAGCGAGGGGACGGCGCGCCGCCGCAGACGATTCTGGCAGGCGGGTTCGCCCAGCCTCGGGTCGGCTAGGAGACATGCATGACGACGGGGGACTCGTCGCGTCGCCAAACCACGTCCGGCGATCGGGGACTGAGCAATGACGATCTGCGCCGGCGTCTGATCGACCGCCAGGACGCCCATCTGCGCTCGCAGGCCGAGGCAGGCCTCACCGGCCGGCTGACGCGCTGGCAGGAGGAGCGCAAGCGGCCGGTCACGCGGCTCTTCGTCCCACGGGGTGGAAGACCCGGGGGCTTTGCCGCCCTGCGCCAGCGGCCGGTCCTCGCCTATCTCGCTGCGATTATCCTGTCCGGCGTCATCGTCGCCGGCCTTGCGATGCTGCTCGCCGGCCGCGACGGCCATTCCCTCTCCGCCGGCCCCGGCGCCTCGGCAGATTCCGTCCTGACCGCGGCCGGCGGGCTGGATCGCCCTGTCGCCACGGCGTCTTCGGCGGGCGAGGGCGTGGCGCCGGAGGCTCCCCCGCTGCCTGCCAAAGCGCAGCAGCCGAAGCCCGCGGGCTTCGCCGGAGAGCAGCGGGCAACCGACGCAGGTCCCGTAAAGCCCTCAAGCGGGGAGGTCGGCGGAAGGCTGCGGCGAACGGCAACGGATCTGCCGGCAACGTCGGCGAGCGAAGCGCCAATCGATCCGGTGGCCGCCGCCCTCGCCCTCCGCCTGCCGGTCGACCTGACCGCGACCGGCTCGGTGCCCGGCGGAGCGTCTCCATCGGCGACGAGGACGGGCCTGCCGATACCGGTCGAGGGCGGCGGGGTCATCACCATTCCGCCCTCGGTCCTTCCGGCGGTCGGCCAGGTCGCCGAGCGGCCTGCCGAGCCGGAGGCCCCGGCCGTCGACGGCCTTCAGCCGGCCCTGCCGACCGCGGCACTGGGCGCCGGACTTTCGGCGGCGGACGAGGAGTCCGAAGCGCCGGAGGTCGCTGCGACCACTCCAGCGGCTCCCGCGGCCTCGCCGGGCGATGAGACGGAGCTTGCCGCTTCGACCGGGGGCTCGCAGAACGGCCGAATCAACACCGCGGTCAATCTGCGGGAATCACCTGAAGTCGCATCAAAGGTTCTGGCGATCCTGCCGAAGGGCGGCACTGTCGGCATCCTCTCCTGCAACGATTGGTGCGAGGTCGAGGCGTCGGGCAAGCGCGGCTTCGTCTTCAACAAATATGTCGACCGGGCGGAGGGCGGCTGAGCCGGCGCCTTGGACGGCTCCTGACCAGCACTCCACGTTGGCGTGGCCGCCTCCAAGCTTTGGGGGGCGCCTGACAGCACGACCGCCTGCGCCCTCGGCGCAGGCGACACTGCAACGTTATGCCGCCGCCTCAGCAGAGCGTGACGTTGACCGCCAAGCCGCCGAGCGCGGTCTCCTTGTATTTCTCGCTCATATCCTCGCCGGTCTGGCGCATGGTCTCGATGACGTTGTCGAGCGAGACGAAATGCGTGCCGTCTCCCCTCAGCGCTAGGCGCGCGGCGTTAATCGCTTTTACCGCCCCCATCGTGTTCCTCTCGATGCACGGGATCTGCACGAGGCCGCCGATCGGATCGCAGGTGAGGCCGAGATTGTGCTCCATGGCGATCTCGGCGGCGTTCTCGACCTGGCGCGGCGTGCCGCCGAGAACCGCGGCAAGACCGGCCGCCGCCATCGAACAGGCGACGCCCACCTCCCCCTGGCAGCCCATTTCGGCGGCCGAGATCGAGGCGTTCTGCTTGTAGAGCGCGCCGATCGCCGCCGTCGTCGCGAGGAAGGTCACCACCCCCTCGTCCGAGGCGCCGTGGACGAAGCGCTCGTAATAGGCAAGGACCGCCGGAATGACGCCAGCCGCGCCATTGGTCGGCGCGGTGACGACGCGGCCGCCGGCGGCGTTCTCCTCGTTGACGGCGAGCGCGTAGAGGTTGACCCAGTCGAGCGTCGTCAGGGGATCGCGCAGCGCGCTCTCCGGCCGCTTCAGGAGTTCGCCGCGCAACTGCTTCGCCCGCCTGCGGACCTTCAGGCCGCCGGGCAGGATCCCGTCCATCCGGCAGCCGCGCTCGATGGAATCCAGCATCGCGTCCCGGATCGCCAGAATGGAGCCGCGAACCTCCGCGGGCGAGCGCCAGGTCTCCTCATTGGCAAGCACGAGATCTGCGATCGAGAGCTTCTCGCGCTCGCAGATCTCCAGAAGCGCGTCGGCCGAGGCGAACTCATAGGGTGCGCGGGCATTCTTCAGGACCGGCGTCCTATCGGCCGCCTCCTCCGCCGAGACGACGAAACCGCCGCCGACCGAGTAATAGTCTGCCGTATCGAGTTCCGCGCCTTCAGCGTCGAAGGCTGTGAAGCGGATGCCGTTCGGGTGATGCGGCAGGCGCTCGCGCTTCAGCATGAAGAGTTCTTCGTCCATGCGGAAGGGAATGCGGCGGCCACGGTCGAGCTGCAATTCGCCCTTGTCGCGGATGTAGCCGTAGAGATCCTCGGCATCGTCGGGATCGAGCGTGTCGGGCTTCAGGCCGGCGAGCCCCAGCATGATGGCCTTGTCGGTGCCATGGCCCATCCCCGTCAGCGCCAGCGACGCGTAGAGATGGACGACCACCCGTGCGACGTCGGACTTGATGCCCTTGCCGTCGAGCCGGTCGAGATAGCGCCTCGCCGCCCACATCGGCCCGACGGTGTGGGACGAGGATGGCCCGATCCCGATCTTGAACAATTCGAATAGACTGACCGACATGCCTCGACCCTCGGCGCTTCGCCACCGGCGGTCAATAGCCGCAGACGGGCCGCCGCGTCAGTCTCTTTGCGACACGATCGCACTGGCAGCGGCATCGTCCTGGTGGGGAAGACGAAATTCGAAGCCGGCAGGGGCGTCGGCATCCCCTCGTCGCGGGGCCGACGCGGTCGGACGGCCACGACAGGCGACAACTGTCAGATGCGCTTTCCCAGCGTGTCGGCGACGCGCGCGCCGCGATGGCCGATCGGCTTGTCGGGCGCATCGGTCGTGTCCCGGGCGGTCTGGTGCTCCATCTCGGCGTTGATCTCGGCGCCGACGATGAAGATCAGCGAAGACACCCACACCCACATCATGAAGCCGACCACTGCGCCGAGCGATCCGTAGGTGGCGTTGTAGTTGGCGAAGTTCTGGAGATACCAGGAGAAGGTGATCGAGGCGATCAGCCAGACAATCGCGGTAAGGACGGCGCCGCCGACCACCCATTTCCACTGCGCCCGGTTCCGGCTGGGGCCAAAGCGATAGATCATCGCGATCGCCCCGACGATCAGCGCGAAGACCAGCGGCCAGCGGCCGACGCTGATCAGCGTCTCGGTCATCCCGCCGAGGCCGACGATCGACATGACCACCGGAATGACGCCGATGGCGGCGATCAGGACGATGCCAAGGAAGATCGCGCCGAGGGTGAAGCACAGCGCGACGAGGTTGAGCTTCACGAAGCTGCGCTGCTCGTTCTCGCCATAGGCGACGTTCATCGCCTCGAACAGCGTCTTGATGCCGTTATTGGCGCTCCACAACGCGAAGAGCAGAGAGGTGAGGAAGCCGATCGACAGCGAGGCCGGGTTCTGCTTGGTCAGGTTGTCGAGCTGGGCCTGCAGGAGTTCCGTGCCGGCCGCCGGCAGGAACTGGCCGACGAAGACGATGTGCTGGCTGATCGTCGCCGGATCGTTGACGATGCCGTAGAGCGAGACGAAGACCGCGAAGGCGGGAAATAGCGCGAGCAGAAGATAGAAGGTGGCGCCTGCCGCGATCAGCATCACCCGATCTTCGAAGAACGAATTGTAGATGCGGAGGAATATGTCCTTCCACCCGTTCCAGGGAATCTCGGTCGGCTCGCCCGCATCGCGGCCGCGACCAGGCTCGCTCGCCCGTCGCCGCGTCTCTTCGCTGGTATTGGCGGCGAACCGTCCTCCCATGAACTTTCCCGATCATCATCCCCGGATCGACCTGCGGTAAATCAAGTATGGCCGATCATGCAACGCAATACGCACCGCAATGCCGGGATGCGGCCTTGGTTCCCCCAAACTCTGGGGAAACCGCGCGCTGCGGCCCGTCCTCCGCCGGCCTCCTTTGCTTCGCTCTGGACAAGCCGTCTCGGCCGGATTAAGGAGGATTAAGGTATTTTTTCCTTCCCCGAGGATCAGAGGCGAATCCCGGCATGTTCTCGCACGATCGGATCTGGGCGGCGATCGACGCGCTGGCGGCGAAGAACCGCCTGTCCGCCTCGGGACTTGCCCGCCGAGCCGGCCTCGATCCGACGACATTCAACAAGTCGAAGCGCAGCGCCGGCGACGGACGCCCGCGCTGGCCGTCGACGGAATCGATCGCCAAGGTCATCCAGGCGACGGGGACGACCATCGAGGACTTCACCCGGCTGATGCGCGGCGATAAGCCGGAGGCCGTCGCGGCCGCTCCGCGCAGCCCGGGCGTCACCGTCCCGCTGCTCGGCTTCGCCGAGGCCGGCGGCGGCGGCTTCTTCGACGATGCCGGCTATCCCGTCGGCCAGGGCTGGGACGAGATCGTGCTGCCGGCGAATGTCGACGAGCCGATCTACGCGCTCGAAGTCTCCGGGCAGTCGATGATGCCGCTCTATCGCGACGGCGACGTGGTCATCGTCTCGCCCGGCTCGGCCGTCCGGCGCGGCGACCGCGTGGTGGTGCGCACCCGCGAGGGCGAGGTCATGGTCAAGATCCTGCAGCGCCGCACCGCCCGCACGATCGAGCTCGCCTCGGTCAATCCGGAGTTTCCGGACCGGCAGTTCGCCATCGACGAGATCGAATGGATGGCGCGGATCCTCTGGGCGAGCCAGTGAGGCTCGGGGGACCGGGCGGACAGGCGGCGATCCTCGCCGGCGTCGTCCTCCTGGCCGCGATCCTGCTCGCTCTCGCACCGGACCCGAATTCTCTCTCCGAAACCGAAACTGCGGCCCCGACCGGCGGGCCGGCCGGCGCGTCGACGTCTCGTCCAGGCACGAATGCGAGCGGCAACGAAAAATCGGATGCGGGCGTCCGCGACGTGACGCCAGACGACGTAACCCATCGCGGCGGAGCCGGAGCGGGCGACGAAGCGATGGTCCGGCTGCCCCCGCGCGAGCCCCTGTCGAAGCCGAAAGAGCTGAAGCCGGCGCCGCCGAAGGACCAGCTTTTGGCGCGGCCGATCGCGATCGACGCCGGCCGCATCGCCTACCGCCAGGGCGTGATCACCCTGCCCGGCGTCGAATCGCTGCCGCTGAAGGCCGAATGCGGTACGGGCGCCGCCGCCTGGCCCTGCGGCGTGCGCTCACGCACCGAATTGCGGCGCTTCCTGCACGGCCGCTCGATCCGCTGCGAGGTGCCGGCGGATTTTGGCGAAAGGCGGGGAACGGCGACGTCCGCCTGCACGGTCGGGTCGGACGATGTCGGCGGCTGGGTGGTGGCGAATGGCTGGGCGAAGGCCGCACCGGGCGGTCCCTATGCCCAGGCCGAGGAGGAGGCCAAGCGCGCCCGCCTCGGCATCTGGCGGTAGTGCCCGATCCTGTCGCGTCTCATGCAAGATCCGGGATGACTTCGATCCCGGATCTCGAGGATCCCGTGACGCGATCCGCCGGAGTGACCGGACCATGTGTCACTCCGCCGGGGTCTGCATCGGCCCGTGCTTGGTCCAGATCGTGCCGTCGATCTTGCCCTTGAGCTCCGGATATTCGTCATTGTCGAAGATCGGATTGCGACCGGCGGCGCGCTGGCGAAAGTAATCGCGGGTCAGCTTCACCACCGTGCCCGACAGGAGCAGGATCGCGATCAGGTTGACCGTCGCCATCAGCCCCATCGAGGCGTCGGCGAAATCGAACACCGTCTGCACCTTCACCGTCGCGCCCCAGATCACCATCGCCAGCACCGCGAGGCGCATCACGATGAGGCCGGGCTTGTTGGCGAGCTTCAGGAAGGTGAGCGCGTTTTCCGAATAGCTGTAATTGCCGATGATCGAGGTGAAGGCGAAGAAGAAGATCGCGATCGCAATGAAATAGGTGCCGGCGCCGCCGATATGGTTGGAGAGGGCGTTCTGCGTCAGCTCCGTCCCGGTGACGGTGCCGCCGACCGTTAGGGCACCCGACAGAAGGATCATGATCGCCGTCGCGGTACAGATCAGCAGCGTGTCGATGAAGACGCCGAGCGCCTGCACCATGCCCTGCGAGGAGGGGTGATGCGGATCGGGAGTCGCGACCGCCGCGATGTTCGGCGCCGAGCCCATGCCTGCCTCGTTCGAGAACAGGCCGCGCTTGACCCCGTTGAGCATCGCCGCGGCAACGCCTCCCGCGACCCCGCCGGCCGCCTCCTCCAATCCGAAGGCGCTCTTGACGATCAGCGCGAGGACGCCCGGCACCTCGGTGATGTGGACGGCCACCACATAGAGGGCGACGAGGAGATAGATGACCGCCATGAACGGCACCACGATTTCGGCGACGCGCGCGATCGAGCGGATGCCGCCGAAGATCACGATCGCGGTGATGGCGGCGACGCCGATTCCCACCCAGAGCTTGGAGATGCCGAAGGCGGCCTCCGTGGCATCGGCGATGGAATTCGCCTGGACCGCGTTGAAGATCAGGCCGAAGGACAGGATCAGGCAGACCGAGAAGACGCCGCCCATCCAGGGCGCCCTGAGGCCCCGCGCCATGTAGAAGGCCGGGCCGCCACGATAGTCCCCGTCCTCATTGCGGATCTTGTAGAGCTGGGCGAGCGTCGATTCGGCATAGGCGGTCGCCATGCCGAACAGCGCCACCATCCACATCCAGAAGATCGCGCCCGGACCGCCGAGCGTCAGCGCCACGGCAACGCCGGCAAGATTACCGGTCCCGACCCGTGAGGCCAGGCTGACGGTCAGCGCCTGCAGGGGCGTGATGCCGGCCTTGTCGCTCTCGCCGCTTCCGATCACGACGCGGAAGAACTCGGGAAAGTGCCGGATCTGAAGGAAGCCGAGACGCAGCGTGAAGAACACGCCGACCGCCAGCAGGCCATAGATCAGGACGTAGCCCCAGAAGATGTTGTTCAGGAAATCGATGATCGGCGCCATTGGCACCCCTCCCTGCCTGACCCGACGCTCGAGCGAGCGACATTACCGAAACGTAAGTTAGTCAGACACGGTTGTCTGTCGAACGATTTCCCGAACTCCTTGTGCGATCAGCCGTAGTGGTTCTGGACGACGGCGTTGGCGATCTCCTCGCGGCCGATAACGCCGACGATGTCCTCGGGCCGCGGCACGCCGCGCGGATTGTCGACGACGATCGCGGTGGAGCGGGAGCGCCGGCTCATCCGCGTCACCACGGTGTTGAGATTGTTCCCGGCGCTGGCGATGATGAATTCCGTCGACCCGATGTCTCTCAGCGTCTGCCGGGTGAAGCGATCGGCCTGGTAGGGAATCGTGCCGAAGCGGACATAGCCAGTAATGCGGTTGCCGTCGGTGATGATCACCCGCGTCGTGTCGATGTCAATGCGCTTCAGGGCCTCCGAGACGGTCATGTCTTCGGGCAGGACCGTGAAGTTCTTGACCATCACCTCCGTCACCGGCTGCACGAGATACATGTTGGTGGTGCGGTCGGTGGGGATCGGGCGGCCGCGGTCCCTGAGCTTGATCGTGTAGATGTCGGCGGTGACCAGGGCGCGCCGCACGCCGATGGCGATCGCGACCGCCAGCACCAGCGGCAGGATGATCTCGTAATCGCGGGTCATCTCGAAGATCATCACGATCGCCGTCATCGCGGCGCTCGTCGCGCCGCCGACCATGGCCCCCATGCCGATGATCGAGAAGGTCTCCACCGTCAGGTTGGAGTCTGGCAGCAGCTGGTTGCCGATGACGCCGACCGCACCGCCGAGCGCCGCGCCCATGAACAGGCTGGGCGAGAAGATGCCGCCCGAGGCGCCGGAGCCGAGGCTGAGGCAGGTCGCGACGAGCTTGCCGAAGAAGAGCAGGAGAAGCAGGATGGCGCTCGAATTGCCGCCGTCGATGATGTCCTGGATCGTCGAATAGCCGACGCTGTAGATGTGGTAGTGCCCCGTCCACGTCAGGAACAAATAGCCCATGACGCCGACGGCGGTCATGCCGATGACGTTCTGGACATAGGGGTTGAGACCGGAATCGTCGAAGACGTCCTCCGACCAGGCGAGCATCTTGACGAACAGCCAGGCGGCGACGCCCATCACTACGCCGAGGATCGCGGCGAGGATCAGTTCGGCGCCGTTGACGGCGCTCTGCGTCGGCAGTCCCCCAAGCGGCACGATGAAGGCCGACTCGATGCCCATGGCAAGCCGGTAGACATAGGTCGAAGTCGCCGTCGCCACGACCACCGGCAGGAAGGTCCGGGTCGAGATTTCCGGTAGCAGCACTTCGGACGCGAACAGCACGCCGCCGAGCGGCGTGTTGAAGGTCGCCGCAATGCCGGCGCCTGCGCCTGCCGACAGGAGCGTGATCTTCTGGTGGCGCACGAGGCGCAGCGCGCGGGCGAAGGTGGAGCCGAAGGAAGAGCCGATCTGGATGATTGGGCCCTCGCGGCCGACGGAGGCACCCGTGCCGATCGAGATCGCCGAGGCGAGCGACTTCACCACCGCGACGATGCCGCGCACGTTCCCGTTCTGGTGATAGATCGCATACATCACCTCCGGCACGCCGTGCCCCTTCGCCTCTGGCGCGAAGCTGCGAACCAGCCAGACGACGAAGAGACCGCCGATGACCGGGACGAGGATGATGCCGGCGCCCCAGGGGCTGGGCGGACCGTACTGGTTCGGATCGAGATGCGGCTGGAAGACGCCATAGAAGGCGAGATTGTAGATGATCGCGATCAGAAACTTGAAGACGATCGCCCCGAGCCCGGCGACGATCCCGACGATCAGCGCCAGGGCCAGCATCACCGGCAGCTTCATCTCCCGGTCCGGCGGCGCCTCCGCCTCCGTCGCGGATTTCGCAGCGGACGGGACGGACACGGATTCGACGGACATGGGACGCGACAGACGGTCTGGAGTTGCGGGGGCGGTGAAGTGGCTCTCCTATTTCATTGTCGGGAGACGATAGAAAGGGTAGCGATCGAAAAACCCGCCGCCGAAGGAACTTTTCACCGGTTTCGAGGGCTTCGCGCGCCTTTCGCACGAAATCCGGCAGATTTCGCCGACAGCCGGGCTCCGGGTTCGTCGCCTGCCGCGCCGGCTTCGCTACGGGTTTGATCAGGCCGATCGACCTCGTCTCAGTCCAGCCATTTGGCGACGGCCCCCGGCCTCTCGCCGGTCACCGGATCCGTCTCGGGCAGGGACAGCGCCGCGATCGCGCGGCGCGCGGCCTCAAGATCCATCTCGCCCGCGCGCGTGATCGCGCCGTTCTGGCCGGGGGGATAGGCGCCGACGACCTGGAATCCGGCGTCCGCGTCGAGACGCTTGTGGCCGACGCCGGCGGGAATGATCACGACGTCGCCCGGCTGCATCGCGATGCGGATGCCGCCCTCTCCGCCGAGGCCGACGGTCGCCGTGCCGGAGACGCAGCCGAGCACCTCGTGCCCCTCGATGTGGTAATGCCAGTAGTCGAAGACGGTATAAGTCCAGGTGCCCTGCCAGCCATTCCTCTCGAAGCGCGCGGTCATCGCCTGCGAAGTCGCCTCGCCGGACGGCACCGCCTCCGAGATCACGATCAGCGGCAGGTCGCTGTTCGGCATGTCGTGGTCGGGCTTCAGGAGTTCTGCTTCGATCTGCATGGGAAATGCCTTCCAGTCGGCCTGTCCTTATGGTCTCGACGATAGACGTTCACTTCCCCGCCGAGTTCCGCTAGAGCACGGATCGAGCAATGCGATGGCCGCAGGGCACACGCGGGGCCGCCTTGTCGGGGGGCTTCCGGTCAAGCCTCTTGCGGCAGGACCGCCGCGCCGGGTCCGGCTCGAGCGTCGCGCCCGGACAAATTGGCGACATGACAACAGACCAGCCGACCCTGCCCTCCCCCTTCGTCGCGAATACCGTCCTGAAGCGGGACATCTTCGGCGAGATCGCCTCCGGCCATCTCGAAGGCGCGCCCCAAGCCGTGGTAATCCGGCGGCGCGTGGCCGCTTCGGCGGGCTGGGTGCGTAGCTTTGCCTGGCATCTGGCCAATCGCGAGATCCGCGCGCTCGGCCGGCTGGAGGAAGTGGAGGGCGTGCCCCGGCTTCTCGGCGTCGACAATGAGGCGCTCTACCGTTCCTTCATCGAGGGCACGCCGCTGCATGTCGCCAAGCCGCATGGCAACGCCGCCTATTTCCGCGACGCCAAGCGGCTGCTCCACGCGCTGCATCGGGCCGGCGTCACTCATAACGACCTCGCCAAGCCGCAGAACTGGCTGATCACGCCGGACGGACGCGCTGCGCTGATCGACATGCAGCTCGCCACCGTCTTTCGCCGGCGCGGGCCGATGTTCCGGCTGATGGCGCGCGAGGACATCCGCCATCTGCTCAAGCAGAAGCGCAGTTTCTGCAAGGCCGATTTGACGCACACCGAGAGGAAAATCCTGGCGACCAAGAGCCTGCCGGCCCGCGTCTGGCTGAGAACCGGCAAGCCGGTCTACAACCTCGTCACGCGCGGCGTCTTCGGCTGGTCGGACGGTGAAGGTACAGGGGACCGCCTCGACACCGAGGGCAAGACGATCGCCGCACGGATCGAGGCCGACCCGGCCGTCAGCGCGCTCGCCCTGTCGCTGTTCCCCTATCCGAAGGCCAAGGGCGTCGGCATCTACGCCTTCGTGGAGATGCTGCCCGGCGCCAACGGACCCGATCTCGAGAAGCGGCTCGTCAGCGGCGGCGGACCGCGGCCGGACGTGATCCAGGCGGTCGACGAACTGCCGCGCGGCGAGGACGGGCGGGTGCGCGACGACCTCTTGCGCCTGATCGCGATCAACCAGATCGACCGGATCGACTCCATGCCCGGCGACAAGACTACGCTGGCGGTCGCGCACCGGATCGCCACCGATCGCCGCAATTTCACCGATCGGCGGCTGAAGGGCCGCTAGAGTTCCGCTCGCAGGCGCTCCGGCGCTAGCGCGCCTCGAGCCGCAAGGTCTTCTCGACGACCCGGGCGAATTGCTGCAGCCGTCCATCCGGCCGTTCGCCGACCAGCGCGCCCAGCGCGCCCGGAACGACGAGGGTGAAGCCGCCGCGGGGGTCCTGCGCCCACTTCAACTGGTCGAGCACGCCGGGCATCGACGCGGTCAGGAGATAGGTCATGCGGAACAGCGAGGCGAGGCTGCGTGCTCTCGTGAGCAGCCGTTCGTCGACGAGACGTTCCAGCTCCGGCATGTGGGTCTGCTCGAAACTGCCCTCGTGGCGGTAGAAATTGGTGAGGCCGAGAAAGGCCCGGCCGCGATGGTCGACCGCCGGAAAGGCGGCATGAGCGATGATCGACAGCGCCTGCTTGCCGCGATAGTCGGGATGGGCCCGCCAGCCGATGTCGGCAAGAAGGCAGGCGGCCTCGCGCAGGCGCTCCTCCTCCGGGGTCTCCTCGATCTGCAGCGCCTCGAAGGTCCGTCGGCTCCATTCCACCAGCTCCACCGCATGCGCCGGGCAGCGCGATCTCAGCACCGCCAGTTCCCCGGCGGCCGCGATCAGCGGATCCTTGGCCTTCTCCTCCTCCGGCAGGAGCGAATGCAGATAGCCCTCGCGCACGCCGAGCGCCGAAAGCACGATCTTCGAGGGCTTCAGATATTTGACGACGCTGCACATCGTCACAGCGCCATAGGCGAGCAGCGCGCGCCGCGACTTCGACACCGCCGCGATTCCCGGCAGCTTGTCCGGGTCGCTCTTGATCACGGCGTCGAGGAACGGCTCCAACCGGTCGGTCGCGATCTCGTAGCCATGCATGACGTGCAGCGGATAGTTTGCCTGCTCCATATGAAGCTTGGCGAGGTTCCGCCAGGTGCCGCCGACCGCATAGAAGGTCCGGCCGGCTGCCTGCGTGGTCAGCGTGGAGGCGGAGAGGTGGCTGTCGGCGATCGCCTGCGCCCGGGCGAGATCGCCGTCCGAGAGATCGCGCAGCCTCAGCCCGCCGAGCGGCATGGTCATGCCGCCCTCGGAGATCCCGTCATGGATATCCACGAGTTCCAGGCTGCCGCCGCCCAGATCGCCGGCAACGCCGTTCGCGGCGTGAAAGCCTGCGAGGACGCCCTCGGCCGCGTAGCGCGCCTCGTCACCGCCCGAAAGGATGCGGATCGGCTGGCCGATCGCCTCTTCTGCCGCTCTGATGAAGTCCGGCCCGTTCTGGGCCTCGCGCGCCGCCGCGGTCGCCAGCGGATAGAGGTTCTCGCATTCCGCCTGCTCGGCGAGCTTGCGGAAACGCCGGAGAGCGCCGAGAGCGCTGTCCATCGCCGCCGGATCGAGCCGGTTGGTCTGGGCGAGGCCATTGCCGAGACCGCTCAGGACCTTCTCGTTGAAGAGCTGCGTGAGGGCGCGGACATTGCCCTCGTAGATCACCAGCCGGATCGAGTTCGAGCCGATGTCGACGACCCCGACGGGGCGGCGATCCTGGAGCCGCCCCTGCGCCATGGCGTCAATCGAAGCGGGAATGATCTGCCCGTTGGCGGGCGATGAGTCTTGGCGCATCCGTCTTCAGTGCCTTCCCGCGTCCCGAAAGGCTCGGGTTCGTCATGAAGTAGCGTTGGGCGTTGAACGGCTGTTCGCCCGGCGAAGGCACGATATGGCGCGACGTGCCGTCCGCCGCCACCGACCAGCTCTGCTGATTGTCGAGAATGTTCCCGAGCATGATCTGGGACAGGACCTGGCTGTGGACCGTCGGGTTGGTGATCGGCACCAGTGTCTCGACCCTGCGGTCCAGGTTTCGCGGCATCATATCGGCCGAGCCGAGATAGACGATCGCGCTCTCGGATGGCAAGCCGTGACCATTGCCGAAGCAGAAGATGCGGCTGTGTTCGAGGAAGCGGCCGACGATCGACTTCACGCGGATGTTGTCGGAAAGCCCCGGCACGCGAGGCCTCAGGCAGCAGATGCCGCGCACCACGAGGTCGATCTCGACGCCGGCCTGGCTCGCCCGGTAGAGCGCGTCGATCACCGCGGCATCGACCAGTGAGTTCATCTTCATCCAGATCTGGCCAGGCCGCCCGGCCTTCACATGCGCGATCTCGTCCTGGATATGGCCGACGATTCGGCTGCGCATGGTCAGCGGCGAAACCGCGAGCTTCTTCACCTCCGCCGGCTCCGCATAGCCGGTGATGTAGTTGAAGACGAGGCTGACGTCGTGGGCGATCTCGGGGTCGGCCGTGAAGTAGGAGAGGTCCGTGTAGATCTTCGCGGTGATCGGATGGTAGTTGCCCGTGCCGATATGGACGAAGCTCATCAGCCGGCCCTCCTCGCGCCGGACGACCAGCGAGAGCTTGGCGTGGGTCTTCTTCTCGATGAAGCCGAACACGACCTGGACGCCGGCGCGCTCCATGTCGCGGGCCCAGCGGATATTGGCTTCCTCGTCGAAGCGCGCCTTCAGCTCGATCAGCGCCGTCACCGACTTGCCGGCCTCCGCCGCATCGACCAACGCCCGCACGATCGGCGAATCGTTGGAGGTGCGGTAGAGCGTCTGCTTGATGGCGATGACGTTCGGATCGGACGCCGCCTGCCGCACGAACTGCACGACGACGTCGAAGGATTCGTACGGGTGATGGACGATGATGTCCTTCTCCCGGATCGCTGCGAAGCAATCGCCATTGTGCTCGCGGATGCGCTCCGGAAAGCGCGGGATGTAAGGCTTGAACTTCAGATCGTCGCGCGGAAGCCGGCAGATCTGCGAGACCGAATCGAGCGCCAGCATCCCGTTCATGACGGAGATGCGGGAATCCGGTACGCCGAGTTCTCCGGCGACGAAGTTCCGGAGATCCTCCGGCATGACGGAATCGAACTCGATGCGGATCACCTGGCCGCGGCGCCGCCGCTTCAGGGCCGATTCGAACAGCCGCACGAGGTCTTCCGCCTCTTCCTCGACCTCGATGTCGGAATCGCGGATGATGCGGAACGTGCCGGACCCCCTCACCCGGTAGCCCGGGAAAAGCCGGCCGATGAACAGCGCCACGACGCTCTCCAGCGGCACGAAACGGGTGATGCCGTTGGCGCCGACCGGCAGTTCGATGAACCGCTGCAGGGCGACGGGCAGGCGCAACAGCGCGCTCATCTTCTCGGAGTCGCGTTCGCGCACCAAAGCGAGCGCGATCGAGAATCCGAGGTTGGGGATGAAGGGAAAGGGATGCGCCGGATCGATCGAGAGCGGCGTCAGCACCGGAAAGATCGTGTCGTCAAAATGGGTCTGCAGCCAGGCGCGATCCTGGCCCTTCAGGTCTCCCGCCCCGACGATCTGGATATTCTCGCTGCGAAGCGCCTTGACGAGTTCCGCGAGCGAGGCCTGCTGCTCGCCCTGAAGATGGCCGACCTCCTCGAGGATCTTGGTGAGCTGTTCCTGCGGCGTCAGGCCGTCGACGCTGCGCACCTCGATCTTCTCGCGCACTTGCCCGGCAAGCCCGGCGACGCGGACCATGAAGAACTCGTCGAGATTGTCGGCCGAGATCGACAGGAAGCGGACCCGCTCCAGGAGCGGGTGCTCGCTGTTCTGGGATTCCTCGAGGACGCGGCGGTTGAACTGCAGCCAGGAGAGCTCGCGGTTGATGAACCGGTCAGGCGGCAATTCGCCGTCGCCGATCGCCGGCGCCACGTCGGCATGCAATTTGTCGGGCAGGTGTTCCAGGATCAGCGCCGCCTCGGAAACCGCCGAGCCCGAAGCCTCGGCCTGGCCTTCGGACGTTGCGGTGCCCTCAGCAGTGGCGGCCGTCGCCTCCGGCTGCGCGGGCGCGGCAACCGACGACGGCTTGCTGGCCGATCCCGGCGTTTCGGCCGAGGCCCGCCGCGTTCGCGTGGCGGGGCTGCGGCGCGTGCGCTTCGGTGTGACGTCGTCCATGCTCAGTCGTCCTCCATCGTCCCGGTCGCATAGCGGTCCGGCGCAACCGCTTCATGACGCGGCTCGGCCGGCTCGGCCTGCGCCAAAAGCACCCGCTTCATCAGCGGCCGCGTGACCCGGCCCTTCGTCGCGAGCGCCTCCCGGTCGACCGCCGCCACCAACTGCCGGGCTCGGTCCAGAGACCGCTCCATCCGCTCCGCAAGATAGCGCACCGCCCCGGGCTCGACATCGAGCTGCCGGTCGGAGAACAGCTTGACCAGAACGCTCGTCAGAAGATCGTCGTCGGGTGCGCCGAGCTGCACCAGGGTCGCGGCGGAAAGACGGGAACGCAAGTCCTTCAGCGAGAAATCGAGCGCCGTCGGCAGGACGCGGGAGGTCGCGAGCACGCTGCCGCCGCCGAGCCTTGCGGCATTGAGAAGCGCGAAGAGTTCCTTCTCCGCAAAGCCCCCCCGGTCGAGATCGTCGAGAACGACGGCGAAGGGCGGGTGCGGAAGGATCGCATCGATCATTCCGGGACGCGCGACGACGGCTCCGGTCCGCTCGGCCCAGACATTCGCGAGATGGGTCTTGCCCGAGCCCGGCGGCCCGCAGACAACCAGCACCGGATGCGACCAGTCGGGCCATCGGTCGACGGCCTCGACCGGCAAGCGGTTCGAGGCCGAGACGACCAGGTCCTCCCGGGTCAGCGACGGTCGGTGCGGCAGATCGAGCGGAAGCTGCAGCGGCATTCTCTCGCCCTATCGAATGACTTCGTGGGTGCGGTCTTCGGCGACCGGCCGGACGCCCGGACCCGCCTCGACCGCTGGCCGCCGTTCGGCGGTCTCGATCGGCGCGGCTTGCACCTCGCGCCCGAAATACATCTCGCTCTGCAGATATTGCGACAGCGCGAAGCGGACGAGGACGCCGACCGCCGCCGCCGCGGGGACGGCGATCAACAGGCCGACGAAGCCGAACAGCGCGCCGAAGGCAAACAGCGCGAACATCAGCCAGACCGGATGAAGCCCGACCGAGGCGCCGACGAGCTTGGGCTGCAGGATGTTGCCTTCGATGAACTGACCGACGAGGAAGATCGCGAGGACGACGAGGACCCAGGGCCACTCCGGCCAGAACTGGAAGAAGGCGACGCCGACCGACAGGATCAGGCCGGTCGCCGACCCGATATAGGGGATGAAGGCGATGAGGCCGGTGAACAGGCCGATCAGAAGCCCGAAGTTCAGGCCGACCAGCGTCAGCCCGACGCCGTAGAAGGTGCCGAGGATCAGGCAGACGCTGCCCTGCCCGCGCACGAAGCCGGCGACCGAGCGGTCGATGTCGCGGGCGATGCGCCGGACGGTGTCGACGTGCTGGCGCGGAATCCAGCCGTCGATTTCCGCGATCATCCGGTCCCAGTCGATCAGCAGATAGAAGGCGACCACAGGCGTCACCACGAACAGCGACACGAAGTTGACGACGGCCAGCGACGACGACCAGAGCGAGGCAAGGAAGGAGGACACGATCCCGGTTCCCTCGCTGACGATCTGGGCGAAATCCTGCTTCAGATTGGTCTGGCCGTCGGGCAGTATCCAGCCGAACCGGCTGCTCTTGAAGTGCTCGGCCATCGACTGCGCCTTGTCGACATATTGCGGCACGCGCTCGGCGAGCCCCGCAACCTGACCGCCGACGACCGGCACGATGATGCCGATGATGGCGGCGAAGACGACGACGAACAGCACCAGGATGACGACGGTCGCGACGATGCGGGACAGGCCACGCCGCTCGAACCAGTCGGCCACGGGATCGAGGAGGTAGGCGATGGTCGCGCCCAGGACGAAGGGCAGGAGGATGCTCGCGAAGATCCACAGGAGCAGCACGAAGACGAGGGTCGCGCCGCTCCAGAAGAGGACCTGACGCTTGATCAGCGCGCTACGGTCGGTCGTCATGTGGTCTCGCCCCTGTCTTGCCCTTGCCTCCCGCTGCACGCCACGCGGGGCCATCGGGTCGCCGATATCTTCGCCCCTTCATCGAGTTAGTCAGGGGCGACCCGGACGGTCAAGGCCGCGGCGAGACGCCGGCCGGCCCGCCCCCGCAATCCACGGTCTTGTCCTTGCCGACCGGTTTTGCCGCGCCGCCTCTTTCGCGCTGCGGCATGTTCTGGCAAAAGCGGCCATGCTTCAGATCACCGACCTTTCCGCGCGCGTCGCCGGGCGACTGCTCATCGACCACGCCAGCCTCACCATCCCGAGCGGCACCAAGGCCGGCCTGGTCGGGCGCAACGGCGCCGGCAAGTCGACGCTGTTCCGCGTGATCACCGGCGACCTCGCGGCCGAGACCGGGTCCGTGTCCTTTCCGAAGAACACGCGGCTCGGCCAGGTGGCGCAGGAGGCGCCGGGCACCGAGGACGCGCTCATCGAGATCGTCCTGCGGGCCGACACCGAGCGCCTCGCCCTCCTCCAGGAGGCCGAGACCGCCACCGACCCGACCCGGATCTCCGACATCCACATCCGCCTCGCCGACATCGACGCCCATTCGGCCGAAGCGCGGGCCTCGGCGATCCTGTCCGGCCTCGGCTTCGACATGGCCGCGCAGGCGCGCCCCGCCTCGTCCTTCTCCGGCGGCTGGCGCATGCGCGTCGCGCTGGCGGCGGTGCTCTTCTCGCGGCCGGACCTTCTGCTCCTCGACGAGCCGACCAACTATCTCGATCTCGAGGGCACGCTGTGGCTGGAGAATTTCGTCCAGCGCTATCCCTACACCGTCCTCGTCATCTCCCACGACCGCGACGTCCTCAACAACGCCGTCAACGCGATCGTCCATCTCGACCAGCAGAAGCTCGTCTTCTATCGCGGCGACTATGACCAGTTCGAGCGCCAGCGCGCCGAGAAGCTCGAACTGCTGCAGAAGTCGATCGTCAAGCAGGAAGCCGCCAAGAAGCACATGGAGGCCTTCGTCGAGCGCTTCCGCGCCAAGGCCTCCAAGGCGCGCCAGGCCCAGTCGCGGCTGAAGGCGCTGGAGAAGATGTCGCCGATCCAGGGGATCGTCGAGGAGCATGTGACGCCCTTCGTCTTCGATGCGCCGGAGAAGCAGCCGGCCTCGCCGATCATCGCCATGGAGAAGGTTTCGGTCGGCTACACGCCCGGCCGGCCGATCCTGAAAAACCTCGACATCCGCATCGACACCGACGACCGCATCGCCCTCCTCGGCCAGAACGGCAACGGCAAGTCGACCTTCGCCAAGCTCCTCGCCGACCGGCTGAAGGCGGAGGCCGGCTCGATGACCCGCGCGCCGGGGCTGAAGATCGCCTTCTTCGCCCAGCACCAGATCGACGACCTGAGGCCGGCCGAGAGCGCCGTCCAGCACGTGCGCCGGATGATGCCGGACGCGCCGGAAGCCAAGGTGCGCGCCAAGGTCGCGCAGATGGGCCTGCCGACGGTGAAGATGGACACGGCGGCGGAGAAGCTTTCGGGCGGCGAGAAGGCGCGGCTCCTGATGGGGCTTGCCACGCTCGACGCGCCGAACCTTCTGATCCTCGACGAACCGACCAACCATCTCGACATCGAGGCGCGCGAGAGCCTGGTCAGGGCGCTGAACGACTATCCCGGCGCCGTCATCCTGATCAGCCACGACCGCCACATGGTCGAGGCGACGATGGACCGGCTCTGGGTCGTCGGCGACGGCACGGTGTCGCGCTATGACGGCGACCTCGACGACTACAAGAAGCTGATCCTGTCGGGCGCCCGCTCCGGCGGAGCGGCTCCCGGTTCGAGCGAGGCGGCCGAGGCCGAGCCGCAGCCCCAGATCTCCAAGGTCGACCAGCGCCGGCAGGCGGCGGAGCGGCGCGAAACGCTGAAGCCGCTCAAGAAGAAGATCAGCCAGCTCGAGATCCAGATCTCGCGGCTGCAGAAGACCATCGAAGGGCTGGACGAAAAGCTTGCCGACCCTGCGCTCTACACGCGAGACCCGGCCAAGGCCGCCGATCTCAACAAGCAGCGGACGGACGCGGCGAAGACGCTCGCCTCCTGCGAGGAGGACTGGCTCGCGCTGACCGAAGAGCACGACGCGGCGATGGCGGCGGAGTAATCGCCGCCGCCATTCACAACGCAAATCTGCTCATCCTGCCGCGTGTCGCCCGTCGCGTTCGGACCGAGGACCAGACGGTTATGTCGGCGCCATCCCTGCCTTCATCGGCGAGATGGACGCGCCCGCGGCAGCCGCGGCGCAGCGGCCTCCGCGTCACTGACGCTCCGGGCGCCGAAAGTGGCGCTCCGACGCCGCCGCAGGCTCAACCGTGCGCCCCCCCCCAGCCTGTTGCTGACCCGACACCACATTGGGAAGAACGCTTCGTTCACACCTGCCATGCGCTGGGTGCTGTTGCACTTTCGACACCCGGATGTCATCCCGCCGTCACGCGGGGCAGATGGTAAGTTTGGCTGACGTCTCGCATCCACTTGAGATCGTGCGTAAAATTCATGCCGAAAGCTGTCACTCTTCCCTTCGGCGTTCTTGTCGAGATCATCCGTGTCGGGCTTCTGCGGCGAACGCTCAAGGAACTCCTCGCCTGCCTCGCCCTGGTCCTCTTCTGCCTTGCCCTTGCCGCCGGATTCGACCTTCTGGCTGAGACCTTCGACACCGGGGCGGAAATTTTTCGAGAGAACGGGCCGATCGAGCTGGTCCAGGCCTTCATCGTGGGCATTGCCGGCCTGTTGTTCTACCTCGTGGCGATCCGGTTCGGCTTCGAACTCTTCTACGGCTCGCTGCTATTGTCCCTGGGCTGCGGCCTTGCCGTGCTGCGGGAGATCCCGGGATGCGCAAGCCGCTTCTACGATGGCGGCGTCTGCCTCACCGCCCCCGGAAAAGACGGGCTGACGGTGCTTCTCGTCGCCGCGGTCGCGATCCTTGCTGCGATCCGTCATGTCCCCTTCGCCCGCCATATCCGGGAATTGAACTTCTTCTGGGTGCTTCCCTCCGGCTTCGCCTTCGCGATCCTGATTCTCGCCGAAATCATGGAACGGCTTCACAGCATGGGCGCCGAAGAGACGCTGGAACTCGCCGGCTATCTCGTCCTGCTCATCTTCGCCCTCACCTTGAACCTGAAGAGCGAGTGGTACGACGCACGCAAGAAACCGGAACTCCCGGAGACCGGCTTCCGCTTGCCCGCTGCCCGGAGATAGCGGTCGGCCGCGAGGCCTGTCCGCTGGCGGGCTGTTCCGCCGACTGCGTGATAAACCGGGGTCAAGCGAGATCCGGTCGCGCGTGGCTGCGGCGTGCCACGGGCCCGGATCCTCAGGCTCGGCGTCAGGCCTTCTTCACCCATTTGCGGTCTTCGGTCTGCTGCCAATAGGTCACCTGATGGCCCCCGGCCCTCTCCGCCTTCCAGCGCAGGCGGGCCGCGGTAAGCTGCTCCTCGTCATGGCCGTCGAAGAGGTAGACGCCGCGGACGTAGCGATCGAGCGATTCCGGGACGGCCCCGTCGACCATGAAGCGGACATGCGGATCGTTGGCGACCTGGCCGCGCTCGGCCGTCAGGAGGATCGGCTGCAGCGCGCCGGAGGAATCGGCGTCGGTGCCGTGCGGCAGGAAACTGTCGTCCTTGTAGACCCACAGGTGATGGTCCAGCGCGTCGCGCCTTTCGACGCTCGCGCACTGGACGACCACGCGCCAGCCGCGGGCGATGCTCTTCTCCAACAGATCCGGCAGCGCCTGTTCGAGCCGGCTTTCGGTCAGGTGGTAGAAGAGCACCTCCGCCATATCGCGCCCGCTCCCGCTCAGGCGGCCTGGTAGTGGTCGACGACGAGCTGGTTCAGGAGACGGACGCCGAACCCGGAAGCCCAGGACTGATTGTACTCGTTGGAAGGCGATCCCATCGCCGTTCCCGCGATGTCGAGATGCGCCCAGGGCACGTCGTTGACGAAGCGCTGCAGGAACTGCGCCGCCGTGATCGAGCCGGCGGCGCGGCCGCCGCCGATGTTCTTGATGTCGGCGAACTTGCCCTCGATCATCTTGTCGTATTCCGGTCCGAGCGGCATCCGCCACACCTTTTCGCCGCTGGTCTTGCCGGCCGAAAGCAGCCGCTCGGCAAGCTCGTCATTGTTGGAGAAGAGGCCGGCATGGTGATTGCCGAGCGCGACGATGATCGCACCGGTGAGCGTCGCAAGGTTCACCATGAACTTCGGCTTGAACCGCTCCTGGCAGTACCAGAGCGCGTCGGCGAGGACGAGCCGGCCCTCGGCGTCGGTGTTGAGCACCTCGATCGTGGTGCCGGACATGGCGGTGACGATGTCGCCCGGCCGCTGGGCATTGCCGTCGACGGCGTTCTCAACGAGCCCGACGATGCCGATCGCGTTGACCTTGGCCTTGCGGCCGGCGAGTGCCCGCATCAGCCCGACGACGGCCGCCGAGCCGCCCATGTCGCCCTTCATCTCGTCCATGGAGCCGGCCGGCTTGATCGAGATGCCGCCCGTGTCGAAGACGACGCCCTTGCCGACGAAGGCGACCGGCGCTTCGTCATCCGCACCGCCGTTCCAGCGCATGATGACGAGGCGCGGCGGGCGCGGCGAGCCCTGCGAAACGCCGAGCAGCGCATTCATCTTCAAAGCGCGCAGTTCGCTCTCGCCGAGCACCTCAACGTCGATCCCTTCGGCCGAGAGCTCCTGGATTCGCTCGGCATATTCGACCGGCCCGAGTGTGTTGGCCGGTTCGTTGACGAGGTCGCGCGCCAGCATCGTGCCTTTGGCCACGGCCTCCTCGATGGCGAAGGCCCTGCGCGCCGCCTCGACGTCGCCGACGAGAAGCGTGATCGACCCCGGCGATTCCGGCTTGGTCTCCTCGTCGTCCTTCTTTGCGCCCTGGGTCTTGTAGCGGTCGAAATCATAGGACCGCAGCAGCGCGCCGGTCGCCAGCAGCGCGGCGATCTCCGGCGACAGCGCTTCGCCTTCGGGGCTCTGGCAGCGGACGCTCGCGCCTTCGCCGCCCTTCGTCTTGGAGGCGATGAGGCCGCCGAGCTTCAGCCAGTCCTCACCTGTCGCCGGTTCCTTGGCGTGGGTTCCGACGACGATCAGACGGTCGGCCGCGACATCGGCAGGAGCCACGAGGTCCAGCGTCGACAGCGACTTGCCCTTGAACTTCGCGATCTTCGCCGCCTTCTCGACCAGCTTGCGGATCGGCTCGGCGAGCGTCTCGGCAACCTTGCCGTCCTCGCCTGCGAAGATGACGACGACCTCAGCGGCGGCCGCGTCGAGAGGGGCGAATTCGATCGAGGGAAGCGAACTCATGAAATCTCCTGATGCGATGGATGCGTCGGCTTTCTGTCGCTCAAAGGCGACACGCGCCGGCTGGCCGCTATCATGGTCGGTGTTGTCGTCTTTGCAAGGGCGTCACGGTTGGTTACACCCGGTTAACGATGATCGTTCGCCACTCTTTAGCCAAGCTGCTGCAGTCTTCCATGCGACCGCGCCCGTGAGTCCGGCGAAGACGCTGCTCCTCGGCAAAGGGCCGTCGGACGAGCCAATGATTCACCGAACGATCCAGGCCTCATGACGCTTCTCGAACGATACATCTTCAAGCGGGCCCTGGCCTTATCGGCCGGGTCGCTGGTGTCGTTGGTGCTGATCGTGTGGATCGTGCAGGCGCTCGCGCGGATCGACATCGTCAAGACCAGCGTGTCGGCCGCCGGCAACATCTTCTGGATCGCGTTGATGCTGCTGCCCGATCTCGCGGCGGGGGTGATCCCATTCGCCATCCTGGTCGGCTCGGTGCAGGCGCTGAACTCGTTCAACGCCGATTCCGAGCGCGCCGTGATGTCGGCCGCGGGAGCCGCGCCCGGCACGATCGCCAGGCCGATCGTGGCGGTCGGTCTCGTCGGTGCCTTCCTGGTCCTCCTGATCTCCCATGTGATCGGGCCCCTCGCCTCGAGCGCGTTCCAGAACGGCATTCGAGCGATCAACGCCGATACGATCACCCTCTTCCTTCAGCCGGGCCGCTTCGAGCGGATCCAGTCCGGTCTCGTCCTGTCGATCGGCGAATCCCACGGCAACACGATCGAAAGCCTGTTCATCGCCGATACCCGCGACCCGAAGACGGAGATCACCTATTTCGCCCGCGAGGCCAACATCGTCAGCGACAACGGGCGGCAGCTCCTGCTCCTGTCGGATGGCCAGCTTCACCGCCGCAACACGGGCGACAATTCGGTCTCGGTGATCGAGTTCCAGAGCTACGCCTTCGATCTCGCCGACCTCAAGCCCGCATCCAAGGGCGACTGGATCCGGACGTCGGAACGCAGCACGTTAGAACTCCTGTCGCCCGATCCGGACGACGACTATTACCGCACCCATCCGTCGAACTTCGTCGAGGAGCTGACGGACCGGTTCTCGGGCTTCCTCTACTGCATCGCCTTTGCGCTATGGGCCGTGGTCGTGGCGGCCCATCCGCGCACGAACCGCCAGGGCAGCGGCGCCTCGATGGGGCTCGGCCTTGCCGGCGGACTCAGCCTCAAGGCAGCCGGCTTCGTTACGCTGTCGCTGATCGATGAGAACTATGTGTGGGTCCTCTTCACCTTCGCGCTGCCGCTGGGAGCGATCGCCTTGGATGCCACACTCGTCTGGAGAAACGTCAATCTCGGCGATCTCGCAATCTCGCGCTGGCTGTCTGACGCCACCTATGCGACCACGTCCTTCGTTCACCGGCTGACCGCCGGCAAGCTCAGCGCCGGAGGCTCGCTCGGACGATGAGGCAGTGGACCTTCAACCGGTACCTGTTCCGGCTCTATCTCGGCAATTTCCTCTCGACGCTCGTCGCCGTCTTCGCGCTGATCTACGTAATCGACATGATCGAGGTCAGTCGCCGGGGAATCATGAACGATCTCGGCTTCGGCGCGATCGCCCTGTTCTCGGCGCTCAGAGTACCGGCCTTCATCGAACAGGCCTTTCCCTTCATCGTCCTGTTCACCTCGATCTTCACGCTTCTGTCGCTCAACCGGAAGCTCGAACTCGTGGTGGCGCGGGCGGCGGGGATGTCGATCTGGCAGATCCTGGCGCCGATCGTGGTGGCCTCCATGATGATCGGCCTGTTCGCGAGCTTCGCCTACAACCCGGTCTCGGCCTGGGCCAAGGAGCGGGCCCTCGAATTCGAGGCGCAGAAGTCCGGGGACCGGTCGGGCGGCGATCCCGACCAGACCACCTGGGTGCGCCAGAGTACGCGTGGCATCGACTCGATCATCGGCGGCAATGTCATTGCCGAGGACGGCGCCCTGATGCGCAACGTCTCGGCCTTCGTCATCGGCGACAACGGCAAGGTGGAGGAGCGCATCGACGCGCCGCAAGCCCGCCTCGGCGATGGCGAATGGACCCTCGACAAGCCGCGGGTGACGCGGATCGGCTATCCGCCGAGCTATCCCAAGCAATATCGCCTGCCGACCAGCCTCAAGCCGGAATACGTCCAGCAGCGGATCGCCGATCCCGAGACCATTCCGGTCTGGGACCTGCAGTCGAAGATCGACGCGGCCAAGAGCCTCGGCCTTAACGCAATGGCATTCTCGATGCAGTACCAGACGCTGCTCGCCCGGCCGGCCCTGTTCATCGCCATGACGCTGCTCGCCGCGACAGTGGCGACACGGTTTTCGCGGACAGGTCAGTCTGGTAGGACGATCGCAAGCGGGGTATTGGCAGGGTTCATGCTCTACGTGGTAACCTTCCTGGCAAAGGCGCTGGGGAGTAATTCGATCGTGCCGCCGGTGGCGGCGGCATGGTTTCCGGTTCTGGGAGCTGGGCTGTTTGGGGTGACAGTCCTGCTCCATCAGGAGGATGGTTAGGCATGAATCTGAGGGGGACCAAGGGCGCGAGAGGGATCGCCGCCCGGCCGCGATCGCGGGCGATTCTCCTAGCCGGGACCGCCATCGCTCTGATTTCGTCCGGCTACGCGGCCTTCGCGCAGTCGGCTTTGCCGATTGCCGTCGCCGAGACGTCCGCCCAGAAGGACGCCAAGCTCTATCTCGAGTCCGACACGGTCACCTACGATACCGACACCAGTATCGTGACCGCTTCCGGCGGCGTGAAGATCGACTACGGCTCCTATAAACTGGTTGCGCGGCGGATCGTATACAACCAGCAAACCCGTCGTCTCATGGCCAGCGGCGATGTCGAGCTGCAACAGCCCGACGGAAATCGCATCTACGCCGACACGATGGACATCACCGACGATTTCCGCGACGGCTTCGTGAAGGCGCTCCGGATCGAGACGCCGGACAACACGCGTTTCGCCGCCGCCGGCGCGGTGCGCCAGAACGGCGACACCACGACGTTCGAGCAGGGCGTCTACACCGCCTGCGAGCCGTGCCGTGAGCATCCCGAGCGCGCTCCGCTCTGGCAGGTCAAGGCCCGCAAGATCGTCTGGGACCAGAAGGAAAAGGAAGTGCGCTACTACGGCGCGCGCTTCGAGATCTATGGCGCGCCGATCGCCTACCTGCCCTATTTCGAGGCGCCGGACCCGACGGTGAAGCGCAAGACGGGCTTCCTCACACCGGAGTTCCGCTCGAGCAGCAAGCTCGGCTACGGCGTGCGCGTCCCCTATTACATCGTTCTTTCGGACGACAAGGACGTCACCCTCACCGGGACCTACTACACCAAGCAGGGGTTCCTCGCCGAGGCCGAGTATCGCCAGGCCTTCGAGAACGGCATCTTCACGCTGAAGACGGCGGGAATCCATCAGCAGGAGCCGGAGGAATTCGCCTCCGACAACGTCTATTACAACGGCGTCCTCGCCCGGCGCTCGCCCGACTACCGCGACAATCGCGGCATGATCGGCTCGACGGGCCGCTTCGCCCTGTCGGATCAGTGGACCTTCGGCTGGGACATCCTCGCCCAGACCGACCGGGACTTTGCCAACACCTACGACATTCCCGGCTTCTCGGACCGGCTGCACACGTCCGAGGTCTACCTGACCGGGCTCGGCGACCAGAGCTTCTTCGACCTCAGGGCACAGAAGTTCGACTACCAGACGATCGATCCGTCCAACGAGCGCCAGCAGCCGCTGGTCCTCCCCTCGCTCGACTACCAGCGGATCGAGCAGGAACCGACCTTCGGCGGCGAAGTCGAGTTCAACGCCAACATCACCTCGATCACCCGCTCGGAAGATTCGGTCTCGCAGATCTGCGACACCTCACTGATCATCACCACGAGCAAGACCTGCGCGGCGCCCGACAACGGGTATCAGTACGACCTGAACCATCTGCGCTATGCCGGCCTCGAGGGGAACTACACGCGCGGCACCGCCGAGATGGAATGGCGCGACAGCTACATCCTGCCGTCGGGCCTCGTCTTGAATCCCTCGGCCTCGCTGCGCGGCGACGTCTACAGCGCCGACATGTCGAGCGATGGGGCGAGCGATCCCTTCTATCTGAACGGGGTCTATCAGGGCTCGACCGGCTACGGCGCGGTGGACATCGACAATTCCGGCTTCCGCGGCATGGCGACCGCGGCGCTGGAGGCGCGCTATCCCTACCTGATCGAGACCGCCTACGGCTCGCATATCATCGAGCCAATCGGCCAGATCATCCTGCGGCCAAACGAGACAGACATCGGCCTGCTTCCGAATGAGGACGCGCAGACGCTCGTCTTCAACACCGGCAATCTCTTCCAGATCGACAAGTTTTCCGGCTACGACCGCATCGAAGGCGGCACCCGGGCCAATCTCGGGGTCCGCTATGCCGGCGTGTTCGAGAACGGCTACACGATCGATGCGGTGGTCGGCCAGTCCTACCACCTTGCCGGCATAAACTCTTACGCGCAGCGCGATCTCGCGCTTGTGGGGTATGATTCCGGCCTGGAGACGGACCGGTCCGACTATGTCGCCTCGCTTGCCTTCGGTTCGCCGATCGGCCTGACGATCGGCGCGCAGGAGCGCTTCGACCAGTCGAGCTTCGCGCTGAAGCGCTCGGACATCTACGGCGGCTATGCCGACGAGATCGGCAGCGCCACCCTCGGCTACACCTACATCGCGGCCCAGCCGACCTACGGCTCGATCGAGGACCGCAGCCAGGTGAGCGCATCGGCCTCGCTGAAATTCGCGACGAACTGGACGGCGGCCGGCTCGATTGGCTACGACATCCAGAACGACGCCTTCGTAAGCAAATCCGTCTCGGTCGGCTATACTGGCGACTGCTACAGCCTGCTGCTGTCCTACACTGATACGACGGACCGCTATTCGCTGGAGTCGAGTTCGAGCAAGCTGATGTTCACGCTGGGCCTGCGGACGATTTCGAACTTCAGCCAGTCCTACGACCTGAAGAGCGGCAGCTGACCTTTCGGCAGGAAGCCAGGGACCAGGCCTTCAGGGCATCGCCGGACGCTCGAGCGACTCGCGGATTCGGCGGGCCGCATCTTGGTTTCGCCAAAGCTGGCTGTTAGCGATACCGATTGTTGGAGAATGAAGTCGGAGCAGATGACGGGATGAACGTTCGTAGCCTGACGATGCGCATGGTGCTGACAGCCGTTGTGGCGGGCTCGCTTGCCTTTGGCGCGGGCGTGTCTGCGGGTCCCGCCCGTGCCGCCTCCGAAATCGCGGTTGTCGTGAACAAGCAGCCGATCACGTCCTACCAGATCCGCCAGCGCGCGGCGTTTCTGCGGCTTCGCCACGAGGGTGGAAACGTCACCCAGAAGGCGACCGACGAACTGATCGACGAGGCGCTGAAGAAGCAGCAGATCCGCGCGCGCGGCATCAACATTCCGGACTCTGCGGTCGATGCGGCCTATGCCAACTTCGCCAAGCAGAACCGCCTGACCCTCGACCAACTCGGCCAGGTGCTCAGCCAGGCCGGCTTCTCTCCCTCCTCCTTCAAGGACTATATCCGCGTCCAGATGGGGTGGGGCCAGGCCGTCCAGGCGCATATCCGCAATAAGGACAAGCTGAGCGAGCAGGATGTCGTCCAGCGCATGCTGGCACAGGGCGGCAAGAAGCCGTCGACGACCGAGTACACCCTCCAGCAGGTGATCTTCGTCGTGCCCGAAAAGGAGCGCAGCAGCGGGTTCATGGATCGCCGCAAGCGCGAGGCGAACGCCATGCGGACCCGCTTCAAGTCCTGCGCCTCGACCTACGACATCGCGAAGGGGCTGACCGACGTGACCGTCCGCGACCTCGGCCGGGTCGCCCAGCCGGAACTGCCGCCGCGCTGGAAGGACGACATCATGAAGACGGAAGACGGGCGGACCACTCCGGCGCAGGTGACCGAGCGCGGGGTCGAGTTCATTGCCGTTTGCGACAGCCGCAACGTGTCGGACGACGTCGCCGCGGCGATGGTCTTCCAGTCGCGCGACCTCAAGGAACTCGGCGAGAAGGGCAATGGCCCAGACGAGGCCTGGCTGAAGGAACTGCGCAAGAAGGCCCAGATCGTCCGAAAGTGATGTCCAGGACACCGGACCGCGATCTCGAGCCGATCCGCCCGCTCGCCGTCACGCTCGGCGAACCTTCCGGCGTCGGCCCCGACATCGTTCTCGATATCCATGCCCGCAATGGCGGCTCGCTGCCGCCGCTCTTCGTCATCGCCGATCCTGACATGCTGTCGGAGCGCGCAAGGCGGCTCGGGCTGGCGCCGGAGATCCGCGTCATCGGCTCGCCTGGCGAGGCCGGGACCGGCGCGGGCGGGCTTGCCGTCCTTCCGCTCGTCAACCGCCATTGCGAGACGCCCCGCAAGATCGATTTGGCCAACGGCGCCGGCACGGTGGAAGCGATCGACCGGGCGACGGCGCTTGCGCTTGCCGGTGAAGCCAGCGCCATCGTCACCGGGCCGATCGACAAGAAGGCCCTCTACGACATCGGCTTCAAACACCCCGGCCATACCGAATATCTCGCCGATCTCTGCGCGACGGGTTCGGGCCGGCCGATGACGCCTGTGATGCTGCTTACGGGCCCCGATCTCTCCTGCGTCCCCGTCACCATCCACATCCCGTTAGCCGATGTTCCCGTGCGGCTGACGGAAGAGCTGATCGTGACGACCTGCCGGATCGTCGCCTCCGACTATCGCCAGAGGCTGGGCGTGTCGGCTCCGCGCCTCGCGGTCTCCGGCCTCAACCCCCATGCCGGCGAAAAAGGCGCGATCGGCCAGGAGGACGAGGCGATCATCCGGCCGGCGATCGAACGGCTCTGCGGCGAGGGCATCGACGCGGTCGGGCCGCTCCCGGCGGACACGATGTTCCACAAGGAGGCGCGGGCCCGCTACGACGTCGCCATCTGCATGTATCACGACCAGGCCCTGATCCCGGCGAAGACGCTCGCCTTCGACCAGACGGTCAACGTGACGCTCGGTCTGCCGATCATCCGCACCTCGCCCGATCACGGCACGGCGGCCGACATCGCGGGAACCGGCAAGGCGCGCCCCGACAGCTTCCTCGCCGCGATCCGGCTCGCGGCGAAGATGGCGGCCGTTTCCAACGCGCCTTCCGCGGCGGCGCCGACGGCGTGAGCGCGATCGACGACCTGCCGCCGCTGCGCGATGTGATCGCGGCGCATGACCTGTCGCCGAAGAAGAGCCTCGGCCAGAACTTCCTCCTCGACCTCAACCTCACCGCCCGCATCGCCCGCCAGGCGCTGCCGCTCGCCGAAGCGACCGTGGTCGAGGTCGGGCCGGGCCCCGGGGGTCTGACGCGCGCGCTGCTTTCCGAAGGCGCCGGCCGGGTGATTGCGATCGAGAAGGATCCGCGCTGCACGGCCGCGCTCGAAGAGATTGCCGCCCACTATCCCGGACGACTGTCGATCGTTGCGGCCGACGCACTCGCCGTCGACCTTGCCGCGCTCACGCCGGACCGTCCGCTGAAGATCGTCGCCAACCTGCCCTACAATGTCGGCACGCAGCTGCTCGTGAACTGGATAACCCCGCCGAACTGGCCGCCGGTCTGGGAGAGCCTGACCCTGATGTTCCAGCGCGAGGTGGCCGAGCGGATCGTCGCCGCGCCGGGCACGCCCCATTACGGCCGGCTCGGCGTCCTCGCAGGCTGGCGCACGCAGGCCCGCATCCTCTTCGACGTCTCGCGCGAAGCGTTCACGCCGCCGCCGAAGGTTACCTCCTCGATCATCCAGCTCATGCCACGGAAAGACCCGCTGCCGGCGGCGCTGGGCGCGCTGGAACGCGTCACCGCGGCCGCCTTCGGACAGCGCCGCAAGATGCTGCGCCAGAGCCTGAAGGGGCTTGGCGGCGAGGCACTGCTCGAACGCTCCGGCATCGAGCCGACGCGACGCGCCGAGACGCTGAGCGTGGAAGAATTCGTCGAACTCGCCAACAGGCTCTGAGGACGCCGGCGCCCGAGCCGGCCCAGGAGCAGCCCTCAGGCCACCTCTTCGCCCAGCAGCTGTTCGGTAAAGTCGAAGAGGCCGGGCTGCCGGTCACGGCGCAGACGCTCGGCCGTGATGATCGCCTGGACGGCGGAATAGGCGTGGTTGAGGTCGTCATTGACGACGACATAGTCATAGTCGCGCCAGCGCTCGATCTCGACCTTCGCGTTCTTCAGACGCACCGCGATCGTTTCGCCGGAATCCTCGGCCCGGCGCAAGAGACGCGTCTTCAATTCCGCCATGGATGGCGGCAGGATGAAGATCGAGACGATGTCGGCCTTCGCCTGCTTCTGAAGCTGCAGCGCGCCCTGATAGTCGATGTCGAAGAGCATGTCGCGACCGTCGCGCATCGCCTTTTCGGCGGCCGCGCGGGGCGTGCCGTAGAAATTGCCGTGGACCTCAGCCCATTCAAGAAGCGCGCCGGCCGAGCGCAGATGCTCGAACTCGCTGCGATCGATGAAGCGGTAGTGGACGCCGTCGATCTCGCTGGCGCGGCGCTTGCGCGTCGTCACGCTGACCGACAGGGAGAAGCGCGGATCGGATTCCAGAAGCGTGCGGGCGATCGTCGACTTGCCGGCACCGGATGGCGACGACAGGACAAGCATGATGCCGCGGCGGGCGATGGCGTAGTTCTGGCCGGAGGCGGAGACCGAAGTCATTCGAGATTTTGCACCTGTTCACGGAACTGGTCGACGACGACCTTCAGTTCGAGCCCGATCGCGGTCAGCGATGCAGCATTGGACTTGGAGCAGATCGTATTCGATTCGCGATGGAATTCCTGCGACAAAAACTCCAGCCTGCGCCCGATCGGTCCGCCCTCGCGAAGAAGGCTCGTCGCGGCCTCGACATGGGCACGCAGCCGGTCGAGTTCCTCGCGGATGTCGGCGCGGGTCGCGAGCAGCGCCGCCTCCTGATGGAGCCGCCCCTCGTCCAGCCGGTCGTCGGCTCCAATAAGTGCCGCGACCTGATCCCTCAGCCGCGTGCGGATTGTTTCGGTCGAGCGTGCCGGATCGCGCTCGGCGCGATCGACAAGGCCGGAAATCTCGCGCAGCCGGGCCGCCAGGATTTCTGCCAGCGCCTGCCCCTCGGTCCGGCGGGCCTCGGCAAGCCTCTCGATCGCCTCGCGAAAGCCAGCCAGCACGGCAGCGCTCCGCGCCGCCAGCATCTCGGGATCGTCGGTATCCTCGCCGGTCTCGATGATGCCCTTGATGGCGAGGATTCCATCGGCTGCCGGCGGTCCGGCATGGCCGTCCGCGACGAGCTGGTTCGACAGGGCCAGGACCTTCTGCAGCATGTTCTCGTTGACCACGAGCGACGACACGCGGTCGGCCCGGCGGAACTGCAGGCTCGCCTGGATGTTGCCGCGGCCGAGCGCGCCTGCCGCAAGCCGTCGCAGATCCGGCTCCAGCGCCTCAAGCCCCTGCGGCAGGCGCAGACGGAGGTCGAGCCCCTTGCCGTTGACCGAGCGCAGCTCCCAGAGGAAGCCGCCCTCTTGCGAGCTGCCTTCGTGTCTGGCGAAGCCGGTCATGCTCTGGACGGCCATCGGCACTCCTTCCGGTGGGATTCGTCGGGTCTCGGCGCGCAACGCCCGGGTGTCGGAAGAGGAAAGCTTGCAGCCACCGCCCGCATTCCGACGGACGGGAGGCGGGAGGGGGGCACCGTCCTCCCGCATCCTATTCCGCGGCGTTCGCTTCGGCCCGCTGCTGTTTCTGCAATTCCCGATATTTGCGGACATTGCGGTTGTGTTCGTCGAGGCTCGACGAAAAGACGTGGCCACCGGTGCCGTCGGCGACGAAATAGACGTCGTCGCTTTCGGAGGGATGCGCGACCGCCTGAAGCGCAGCCTTGCCGGGATTGGCGATCGGGCCGGGCGGCAGGCCCTTGATCTTGTAGGTGTTGTAGGGCGTGTCGGAATCGATGTCCGACTGCGTGACCGGCTGGTCGCTCGGCTTTCCCTTGCCGCCATAGACCCCGTAGAGGAAGGTCGGGTCCGACTGAAGCCGCATACCCTTCTTCAGCCGGTTGACGAACACCGAGGCGACATGCGGGCGCTCTTCGGCAACGCCGGTCTCCCTCTCGACGATCGAGGCGAGGGTGATGAACTGGCCGATATCCTTGACCGGCAGGTCGGGATCGCGCCCCTCCCAGATCTCGGCGACAAGCTTCTCCTGCGCGGTCCGCATGCGCTTGACGATCTCCTTGCGGGTTTCGCCGCGCTGGAAGAGATAGGTGTCCGGCCGCAGCGAGCCCTCGGGCACGGGATCAGGCATGGCTCCGGTGAGAGCATCTTCCGCGGCGATCCGCTCATAGGCTTTCTCGACGGTCCAGCCCTCGGGGATCGTCACCGAATGCATGATCGATTCGCCGCTCTTCAGCTTCTCCATCACGCCGCGCATCGAAACGCCCGGAGCAAAAGCGTATTCGCCGGCCTTCAGCGCGCTGCCTGCCCCCTCGATGCGGACCGCATATTCGAAGACCGAGGCGTTGGAGATGACGCCCTGGCGCTCCAGCCCGTCGGCAATGGCCGACACGCCGGTGTTGCGCGGAACGACGTAAGTCGCCTCCGTCTTGAGCGGTCCCGGCCGCTCGAACTCGTTCGCTCCCCAGTAGAGCACAGCTCCCGCGACGAGCATCACGAACAGCGCCCCGGAGAGACACAGGTTCAAGAAGACGACGAGCTGGTTCTTGGCGTGGCGCGAGCGCCGCGGCGGCTTGGGCGCAGGCGACGGCTTGAAGTCGCGGCCCCGCCGGTTGCGCGTCTGGCGTGCTCCGCCACCTTCATCACCCATGTTGTCGCTCACCGCTATTCCCCTCGAACCCGCATTCTTCCGCGTTGAAGCACCATGGCAATGTGGCGAAAGGTCGGATAGCGCGCCACCAATCGCCGGATGATCCCCTCCGGCGCACGACCCGGCGCCCGAGGCGAGGAATCGCGCGGCCCGGCTCTGGCTCGGCCTCTCTTGCTCGGCCTCTGCCTATGCCGGCAGGGAAAGGCCTTCCCGTTCCAAGACGGCGCGGACGGCCGGCAGTTCGGTCAGGCGGCGGGCAAGCGCCGTCCATGCCGGGAAATCGCCGGGCATGTCGTAGCCGAGCACGCTCCCGCGTCCCCAGTTCCAGAAGACCAGAAGATAGAAATCGGCGACCGAGAGCGCCGCGCCCGCCGCATGCAGATCGCCGGCGCCGGCGAGTTTCGCCTCGGCCATTTCCCAGAGCGCGCGGGCAGCCGCCTTGCCGGTCTCCACCACGTCCCGCCTCGCCTCCTCGCCGCTCGCATAGCGTTCCGGGCGACGGATATGGGCATAGGCGGGATGCAGGCCCGAGGACAGGAAGGCGAGCCATTCGGCGCAGCGCGCCTCGGCCAGCGGCTCGCTCGGCCAGAGTTCGCGCTCCGGAGCAAGCCGCGTGATGTAGCGCAGGATCGCCGGGTTCTCGGTGATCACGGCATCGCCGTCGCAAAGGACCGGCACCCGCCCCTTCGGATTGAGCTTCAGATAGTCTTCGGAGCGCTGCTCGCCGGCGGCAAAGTCAACTCGGACCAGCTCGTAGTCGAGGCCGGCCTGTTCGAGTACCAGATGCGGCGCGAGCGAACAGGCGCCCGGCGAGTAGTAGAGCCTCAGCTTCGGCATCCGGTCATCCCCCGATGTGCACGTCGCGCCGATCGCGACGGCGAAGTGCCGCACCCCGGCCATGCGCACCCCGGCCGCCTGCAGCCGCGGACGCCATCGGCCGGGTCCTCAGTCGACCACCCGCCTGAGGACCAGCGACGCGTTGGTGCCGCCGAAGCCGAAGGAGTTCGACAGAGCGACATCGATCCGCTTTTCGCGCTTCACATGCGGCACGAGGTCGATCTTGGTCTCGACGGAGGGATTGTCGAGGTTGAGCGTCGGCGGCGCGACATTGTCGCGGATCGCCAGGGCCGAGAAGATAGCCTCCACCGATCCGGCCGCGCCGAGAAGATGACCTGTCGCGGACTTGGTCGACGACATGGAGATTCCCTCCGCGGCCTCGCCGAGAAGACGCTCGATCGCCCGAAGCTCGATCTCGTCCCCGAGCGGGGTCGAGGTCCCGTGAGCGTTGACATAGTCGATGTCGGAGGCCGAAATCCCGGCCCGCTTCATCGCCGCAGCCATGCAGCGATAGGCGCCGTCGCCATCCTCGGCCGGAGCCGTGATGTGATAGGCGTCGCCGGACAGGCCATAGCCGATCACCTCGGCGTAGATCCGGGCACCGCGCGCCCTGGCGTGCTCGTATTCCTCGAGCACGACGATGCCGGCACCCTCGCCCATGACGAACCCGTCCCGGTCGCGGTCATAGGGCCGCGAGCCGCGCTTGGCGTCGTCATTGAAATGCGTCGACAGCGCCTTGCAGGCCGCAAATCCTGCCAGCGACAGCCGGCAGACAGGCGATTCCGCCCCGCCCGCAACCATCACTTCGGCGTCGCCGAGCGCGATCAGGCGCGAAGCGTCGCCGATCGCATGCGCGCCGGTCGAACAAGCCGTCACGACCGAATGGTTCGGTCCCTTCAACCCGTTGCGGATCGACACATGGCCGGATGCGAGGTTGATCAGGCTGCCGGGAATGAAGAACGGGCTGACGCGACGCGGCCCCTTCTCCGCCAGGATCAGCGCAGTCTTTTCGATGCCCTGCAGGCCGCCGATCCCCGAACCGATCAGGACGCCGGTCGAGATCTGGTCCTCGCGGCTCTCGGGATGCCAGTTGGCATCGTCAAGCGCCTCGGAGGCCGCAGCGACGGCGTAGACGATGAAATCGTCCACCTTTCGCTGCTCCTTCGGCTCCATCCACTGGTCGGGATTGAAGGTGCCGTCTTGCCCGTCGCCGCGTGGGATCTGGCAGGCGATCTGGCAGGCCAGGTCCGAGACCTCGAAGCTCTCGACCCGATTGGCCCCGCTCTCGCCGTTCAGAATGCGTTTCCAGGTCACACCGGCGCCTGCGCCGAGTGGCGTGACCATTCCGATGCCGGTGATGACTACTCGTCTCATCAGTCACTCTATCGCCGGGTGGCAACCGCCACCCTGACGCGTCAGGCCTGGTTCTTTTCGATGAACTTCACGGCGTCGCCGACCGTCAGGATCGTCTCGGCCGCGTCGTCCGGGATCTCGACGCCGAACTCTTCTTCGAACGCCATGACGAGTTCGACGGTATCGAGGCTGTCGGCACCAAGATCATCGATGAAGCTGGCGTTCTCGGTGACCTTCTCCTGCTCGACGCCCAGATGCTCGACGACGATCTTCTTCACTCGCTCGGCGGTATCGCTCATTGTAAGTCCTCTACTGAGATGGCTTTCGCCGCTTTCGTTAGACGTGAGGCGGCTGTTTATCAAGCGGCGCGGTCTTTGCGGTCGCGGCCGCGCACTTCGAACTGGGAAACAATTCGCCGGCGCGCTTATCATGCTCGCCGGCCGGGGCCAAGCAAAAGCAGCCGGCCGTCGTCAGATCATCGCCATACCGCCGTTGACGTGAATGGTCTGGCCGGTGACATAAGCCGCCTCCTGCGAGGCCAGGAACACCGCCGCAGCGGCGATCTCGGCCGCCTCCCCCATGCGCTTCATGGGAATCGCCCCCATGATCGCATCCTTCTGTTTGTCGTTCAGCTTATCCGTCATGGCGCTGGAAATGAAGCCCGGCGCGATGCAGTTCACGGTAACACCGCGCGAGGCGATTTCCTGTGCCAGCGACTTGGAAAAGCCGATCATCCCCGCCTTGGCCGCGCAATAATTGGCCTGGCCGGGATTGCCGGTCACGCCGACGATCGAGGTAATGTTGATGATTCGGCCGTGGCGGCGCCGCATCATCGGGTGCGTGAGGCCGCGGGTCAGGCGGAAGGCGGCCGTCAGGTCGACTTCGAGAACGGCATCCCAATCGTCGTCCGACATGCGCACGAACAGCCCGTCCTTGGTGATTCCGGCGTTGTTGACCAGGATGTCGACGCCTTCCATCTCCGCCTCGGCTCGCTCCGCGAGACCCTTCTGAGCGTCGCGGTCGGACAGGTCGGCCGGCAGGACGACCACGCGCTCGCCGAGCGAGGCCGCGATCTCCTCAAGCTTCTCACGCCGCGTGCCATGCAGGCCGACGACCGCCCCGCAGCCGTGGAACGCGCGGGCGATCGCCTCGCCGATGCCGCCGCTGGCGCCAGTCACGAGGGCTTTGCGCCCGGTCAGATCGAACATCGCCTTTTCCTTTTCTTCTTTCGCGTCTCGAGGCTCTTCAGCCCGGCTGGCGGGAACGATCGCGTCGATCGCCGCCCGCGCCTGTCCGTCAGCCGGCGGCAAATCCGCGGACCGCCTCGTCTGTACCGACCGATACCGCCTCGAGCCGCTTGTCGATCCGGCGGGCAAGACCGCTGAGCACCTTGCCGCTGCCGATCTCGACGAGGCGGGTCACACCGTTCTCCGCCAGCCATTCCATGCTTTCGCGCCAGCGAACTCGACCGGTGACCTGACGCACCAGGCGCTCGCGAATCTCGTCCGGATCGCTGGTGGGGCTCGCCGTGACGTTGGAGACAAGCGGCACGACGGGCGCCGAAAGCCGCGCCTCACGAAGTGCCTCCGCCATCCGCTCGGCTGCCGGCTGCATCAGAGAGCAATGGAACGGCGCCGAGACCGGCAGCGGGATCGCGCGCTTTGCACCGGCTTCGGGCGCCGAGGCCACGGCCCGCGCCACCGCTGCGGCCGAGCCGGAAATGACGATCTGACCCCCGCCATTGTCGTTCGCCGGTTCGCAGACGCCGCCCTCCGCCGCCGCGCGTTCGCACAAGGCAGCCACAGCCTCGGCATCGAGACCGAGGATCGCTGCCATCGCGCCTTCGCCGGCCGGCACCGCCTCCTGCATGGCGCGGCCGCGCAGCCGCAGAAGCCGCGCCGCATCCGACACCGAGATCGTCCCGGCGGCTGCGAGCGCCGAATATTCCCCAAGCGAGTGTCCGGCCACGTAGGACGCGGCGGAAGCCCGGAAGCCTTGTGATTCCAACGCGCGCATCGCGGCGAGCGACACGGCCATCAATGCGGGCTGAGCGTTCTGGGTCAGGGTCAGCCGATCCTCGGGCCCCTCGAAGATCAGCGACGACAGCCTTTCGCCCAGCGCATCGTCGACCTCTTCGAAGACCGCACGGCTCTCTTGGAAGGCGTCGAACAGCGACCGCCCCATGCCGACGGCCTGACTGCCCTGTCCCGGAAACACCAGCGCGATGCTCATTTTTCAGCCTGACTCCTCACAATGCCCCTGAAGTGTCGGAGCGGATTGGTTTGGCAAGACCCGCCTGTCAAGCCGGCTCGCCCAAGCCGCAACTGAAAAGCGAGTATTTCGGCAGCGACACAAATGCGAAAGAGAAAATTAAGTCGATCTAAACCGAAGCAACCCACTCTCGCTGGAGAGAGAGGCTCAATAAAAAATGGACAAGCCGATGGTGCTGCCTGTGCCGGGCGAGACTGCGATTCCTGCGATCGCCAGCCTGTGCGGCCGCTCGCTTGAGGAAGAGCATGCGGTCATCCGCGAAATGCTCGACCATATGGAGCAAGGCGTCGTCCTCTACGAGCGAATCGCATCCGGCGACGAAGTCGTCGCCTTCTTTAACGCCAACGCGGAGAGCCATATCGAACTGCCGGCCGGGATGCTGCGGGCCGGGCTCGCGCGGCGCGAGATCGTCGACCTGTGCGAGGCCCGCGGCGACCATGGCAGCCACTTCGAGGTCCAGGCTCACATCGCGCGTGTGCTGCGCGGCGAGAGCGCAGAAGTTCTTTGCCGGAAGCCCTCCGGCAAGTGGGTACTGGCTCGCTCGATCCCGCGGACCGCGGCGCCCGGATCGCTGACGCTCTATATGGACGTTACCGAACAGGTGCTGGCGGAGGAGCGGCTGCGCAAGAGCCGGGCGCAGTACCAGGTGATCACCGAGATGGCGCCGCTCGGCTTCGTCCAGCTCGATTCGCTCGGCCAGGTTATCTTCGCCAATCCCGCAGCGCGCGAAACCTTTGCCCTCCCCGAGGGCGAGATCGACCTTCTGGGCGGGCTTCACCCGTGCAGCGGCCGCTCGCTCGCCGAGGAACTTGCCTCCTCCAGCCAGTTCGAAGCGGAGCTGCGGCTCGCCGGCGAGACTCGTCACCTGATGGTGGCCGCTTCGCCTGCCGCTGCCGATGCCGCCGACCGGATCGTTGCCTTCACCGACATCACGCCGCTAAAGACAGCGAGCCGGCAGGTCGAAAAAATGGCCCGCAGCGACCCGTTGACCGGGCTCGGCAACCGGACGCTTCTGCGCGAATGCTGGACCGAGCTTCAGCCCGAGAACAGGGAGGCGAAGCCGGTCGTCTTCGTCGCCCTAGACCTCGACCACTTCAAGCTCGTCAACGACGACTATGGCCACGAGACCGGCGACAGCCTTCTGCAGATGGCGGGGCAGCGGATGCGGGAGGTCTGCGGATCGGCCGGCCGGGCATTCCGTCTCGGCGGCGACGAATTCGCCGTGGTCCTGAACGGCACCTCCCGCGAGCGGGGAATCCGGATCGCTGAGGATCTCGTGGCGGCGCTTTCAACGCCCTACCGGATCGGCGAGAGAACGCTCACGGTCGGCTGTTCGGCCGGCCTCGCCTCGCTTCCCGACGACGGAAAGACACCGGAAGCTCTCCAGCGCGCTGCCGATATCGCCCTCTACCAGGTCAAGCGAAACGGCCGCAACGCGGTCGCCTGCTACGACGCCCGGCAGGAAGAAGAGGTCAACGAGCGGCGCCGGCTGGAGGCCGACCTTACGCTTGCCCTGTCGCGCCAGGACTTCAGCCTCGTCTATCAGCCGCAAATCGATCTGAGCACCGGCCGCCTCAGCGGCATCGAGACCCTGATCCGCTGGAACAATCGCCGCCTCGGCCGCATGGTCCCGCCGGCGGAGTTCATCCCGATCGCCGAGCGGACGGGGCTCATCGCGCTCGTCGACAACTGGGTGATCCGCAACGCGATCGCCCAGCTTCGCGCCTTCGTCGATGCCGATCCGCAATGTCCGGGTCTGTCGATCAACCTGTCGCCTGTCTCGCTCGGGGCGCCGCACATCCTGGAGGTCCTGCTGGAGACGCTCGATACACATCGGCTGTCGCCCGGACTGATCGAGATCGAGGTGACGGAAGGCCTTCCGATCGACCGCTGCTCGCAGCTGGTGGATACGCTGACTGCCTTCCAGAAGGCCGGGATCCGGATCGCCCTCGACGATTTCGGCGCCGGCCAGTCCAGCCTCACTTATATCCGGTCGCTGCCGGTCAGCCGGGTCAAGATCGACCGCTCCATCATCAGCGGCGTCGGCGACGACCGCGCGGCCGACGCGATCGTCGCCTCGATCCACGACCTGTGCCGCCGCCTCGGCCTTCGCCTGACGGCCGAGGGAATCGAGACCGAGCGCCAATGGGAGCAACTGCGCGAACTCGGCTCCGTCGACGGCCAAGGGTTCTTTCTCTGCCCCCCCGAACCCGCCGAGGCGATCATCCGCAGGTTTGCCGGCTGGCGGCGCGGCCGCCTTCCCGCCGCCGCATCGTCCTGAGAGCAAGCCCCGCCGCTTCGGGCGCGCCTTTCCCCCGAAGACTGCAGCGGGCGGTGCAAGCCCCTCGCGGTTCTTGCAAAACCTGCCGGAAGCGGCTACATCCCGCCTCGTTCATGCCCGGTTTCCAGCTGGGGGCTGTACGGAAGGCTGCCGGTCCGCCGGTATCTCGATGCCGAAAGCGCATCAGCTTCCCGTGTCTCCGCTCTCGACCGATCTCATAGCGCCTTTCCCAATCTCCCGCAGCGCGGGTGTCGCAGGAAGTCGCAGAGGCTTAGCCGCTGGTGCGGGCAGACGTAGACGAAAACGGAAAGGCGAATCGATATGGCTCTTTACGAGCACGTATTCCTCGCGCGCCAGGATATTTCGAACCAGCAGGTCGACCAGCTGGTGGAAACCTATCGCGGCGTTCTCGAGGCGAATGGCGGCAAGGTCGGCAAGGTCGAAAATTGGGGTCTGAAGACCCTCACCTACCGCATCAAGAAGAACCGCAAGGCCTATTACACGCTCATCAACATCGACGCGCCGGCTTCTGCCGTCCAGGAGATGGAGCGGCAGATGCGGTTCAACGAAGACATTCTGCGCTACATGACGATCCGCGTCGAAGAGCACGAGGACGGCCCTTCTGCGATGATGCAGAAGCGCGACGACCGTCCGCGTCGCGGCGATCGCGACCGTGGTGATCGCGGCGATCGTGGTGACCGCGGCGATCGTGGTGACCGCGGCGACCGTGGTCCCCGCCGCGATCGTGACGACGATCGTCCGCGCCGCCCCCGCGACAGTGATTCGGAGTAAGCCCTGATGGTCGATATCGCCCAGCTTCCCACCCGCCGGCCGTTCCACCGCCGCCGCAAGTCCGATCCGTTCTCCGGCGGCGAGTCGCCGAAGATCGACTACAAGGACGTGCGCCTGCTGCAGCGCTACATCTCCGAGCGCGGCAAGATCGTGCCGTCGCGCATTACGGCGGTCTCCCAGAAGAACCAGCGTGCGCTGGCCCGCGCGATCAAGCGCGCCCGCTTCCTGGGTCTTCTGCCCTACGTGATCAAGTAAGGCTTTCCGCCTTCAGGCGGCGCGACCATCGCGCCGCCCGTCCCTTCCGCATCAGGCGGCGGCCGGGACGTCTCTTTCGCCGAGTTGGGGCATGCCGCCCCTAACTGCTCCAGGCAGGACAGCGCACCCGTGATGACCCTCCCGGCCCTTTTCATTGCAGCCGTATCCGGCCTTGCGAGCGCGCTGCTCTTTGCGGGCCTCGTGCTGCAGTCGGGAACCGCTTTCGGGCTGGCGCTCGCCGCGCCGATTCCCGTGGCCATTGCGAGCCTCGGCTGGGGATCGCTCGCCGGTCTCGTCGCCGCCCTGACCTCCGGCCTCGCCATCTACCTCCTCTCCGGCTCGGTCTCGAGCGGGCTGCTCCTCGTCATTGCGATGACCGGGCCGATCGCGCTCGCTGGCCATCTCGCAGGCCTCGCCCGTCCGGCGGCCAATGCCGACGCGGCCGCCTCGGCACCGCTCGGCCGTTCGCCCGCCCCGGCGCCGCTCGACTGGTATCCGCTCGACCGGGTGTTCCTGGCGATCGTCCTGTCGGTCGTCGCCGCCTGCATCTTTCTCGGCTGGTATCTCGGCTACGATCCCACAGAACTCCAGCCGCTGATCGTCGCCGGCCTCGGCCAGGGCGGCAGCGACCTTGGCGGCGCAAGCCAGGACCAGATCCAGGAGATCGCGCGGCTGGTCATCGCCATGGTGCCCTTCGTCCAGCCGGCGGTGCTGGTCGTGACGCTGGTTGCCGGCCTCTATCTCGGCGCCCTCGTGGTGCGCATTTCCGGGCGGCTGCCGCGGCCGCGGGACGACGTTCCGACCGCCGGGCGGCTGCCACAGGTCGCGCTCTTCATCTTCGCCGCCGGCCTTGCCGGGTCGTTTGTAGGGGGCACGATCGGACTGATCGCCGACGTCGTCGCCGGCGGCTTCGGAGCGGCCCTTTCCCTCGTCGGCCTCGCCTCGGTCCACAAGCGCACGCGGGGACGACCCGGCCGCGGTCTGGTGCTCTTCACGAGCTACGCCGCGATCCTGCTCCTGTCCTTCCCGATCGCGCTCTTCCTGCTGATCGGGATCTACGAGACATGGAAGCGGCGCCCGCGCGCTGCGGGTCCCCCGCCGATCCCGCGCGCCTGACTTCCCAGCATCATCCACTTAACCTGCAACGCTTCTAAAAGGACTGAAAACATGGATGTCATTCTCCTCGAACGCATCGCCAGGCTCGGCCAGATGGGCGAGACCGTGAAGGTTCGCGATGGCTTTGCCCGCAACTACCTCCTGCCGACCGGCCGGGCGCTGCGCGCCAACGAAGCCAACCGCGCCCGCTTCGAGGCGCAGAAGGCGCAGCTGATCCAGCGCAACGAAGAGCGCAAGGCCGAGGCCCAGCGCGTCAGCGCCACGCTCGAAGGCAAGAGCTTCATCGTGGTGCGCTCGGCCGCCGAGTCCGGCCAGCTCTACGGCTCGGTCTCGACCCGCGACATCGCCGAGATCCTCGCCAAGGAAGGCTTCAAGGTCGGCCGCAACGAGGTCGAGCTGAACCAGCCGATCAAGACCATCGGGCTTCACCAGGTGGATATCCGCCTGCACCCGGAGGTGGCGGTCGCGATCAAGATCAACGTCGCCCGCTCGCCGGACGAGGCCGAGCGCCAGGCTCGCGGCGAAGACCTGACCACGCTCGAGGCCCTCTACGGTCCCGACGAGGACGAGCTTGCCGAAGACGAGGAAGCCGCGGAAGAGGAAGCCGAAGCCGAGGCGACCGCCGAGGCCGACGAAGAGACCGACACGGCGACCGCCGGCTGACCGGTCGCTTTTCGGCAACTGGTCTTTCGCATGGCAGGCTTACAAAAAAGGGGGCTCCGCAAACGCGGGGCCCTTTTCTTATGCGCTCCCGATATTAAAGTTAGCTCTCGCTATGCAACGTATTAACGAGTACCCGGCTGGCCTGACGCCCGCCGCGGTCTCTTTGGGCTTCGGCCAGGAGATCGTCGTCCATGAATCGCATTCTGAAGTTCTACCTCAACAACCTGATCACGTTTGGTGATTTCACCGTAATCGACGCGGATGGGAAGAGGCATCGCTGGGGCGATGGAACCGGTGTTCCCGTCGCCATAAGGATGAACACGAGAGCCGCCGAGCGGGCGATTGCCCTCAATCCGGGACTGAAATTCGGCGAAGAATACATGAACGGCGGCTTCGACGTCGTCGAGGGAACGATCTGGGAGGTTCTCGCCCTGATCTTCCAGAACGCCGGCAATCACGCGACCGATGAGAGCTGGATGCGCGCGATCAGCCGGATCCGGCTGGTCTATCGCCGGCTGATCCAGAACAACACGCCGACACGCGCCCGCTCCAACGTCCAGCATCACTACGACCTGTCGGCCGAGCTCTACGACCTCTTCCTCGACGTCGATCGGCAATATTCCTGCGCCTATTTCGAGCGTCCGGATGCCACGCTGGACGAGGCGCAATTCGCCAAGAAGCGGCATATCGCGGCGAAAATGTTCATGAACCGGCCGGGCCTGCGCACGCTCGACATCGGCTGCGGCTGGGGCGGCCTTGGCCTCTATCTCGCCCGGCAGGTGGACGCGAAGGTGCGCGGAATCACGCTGTCGGACGAGCAGCTGAAGATCGCCAATCAGCGCGCCGAAGAGGCGGGCCTTGCCAACCGCGCCCAGTTCCACCTCGAGGATTACCGCAAGACGGAGGGTCCGTTCGACCGGATCGTCTCGGTCGGGATGTTCGAGCATGTCGGGCTGGACTTCTACCAGCAGTTTTTCGACCAGTGCCGCCGGCTGATGGCGGATGACGGCGTCATGCTGCTCCACACGATCGGCCGCTGGGACGTGCCGGCGAACACCAACCCGTTCATCGCCAAGTACATCTTCCCCGGCGGCTACCTGCCGACGCTGTCGGAAGTGACGCCGAGGATCGAGCGCAGCGGGATGGTCGTCACCGATGTCGAAATCCTCAGGCTGCATTATGCCCACACGCTGAAGCACTGGCGCGCCCGCTTCGAGGCGCGGCGCGAGGAGGCCAAGGCGCTCTATGACGAGCGGTTCTGCCGGATGTGGGAATTCTACCTCGCCGCTTCCGAGACCGCGTTCCGCTGGCAGGATCTCGTCGTCTTCCAGATTCAGATCACCAAGAAGCTGGGTACGCTGCCGATGACCCGCGACTACATGTTCGAGGCAGAGGCGAAGCTGCGCGAGCGCGATACCGCAGCCCTGGTCGAAAGCGAAGCCTGGAACGAGCGCGTCGCCGCCGAATAGCCGCAGACCGGGTCTACGGTCTGAAGATCGAGGGGAGGACGGCACGCGCCGTCCTCCCCTTTTCGATGCCCGCTTCCTGTCGGTCTCATGTCGGAAACCGCCGGCGCGAAAGCGGAACGCCCTACCGCTTCACCTCCCAGGTCGTGACCCGCTCGCCGGTTGCCGGGTCCTTGCCGTCCTTCAGCTGGAGGCCCTTTTCGAGCAGCTCGTCGCGGATGCGATCGGCTTCGCCCCAGTTCTTGGCGCGGATGAAGTCGAGGCGCTCGGCGATGGCGGCGTCGATCGCGTCTGCCGACATATCCGGGTCGCCCCGGCCCGCCTTGCGGTTCTCCGCCTCGTGCCAAGCGGCCACGTCGATGCCGAGCAGGTCGAGGGACGCCCGCAGGGCTGCGGGATCGGACCGTCGAAGGGCGTGGAGTTCGGCGATCACCGCTCCGCTCGACAGATCGTCGCACAGGGCCGCAAGCACCGCCTCGCCTGGCGCCGAAGACTCGGCTGCGGCAGCCGCGCGCGCGAAGGACGAAAGAGCGCTCTCCGCCTCTTCCAGCCGCTTCACGCTGAAGTCGATTGGCTCGCGGTAGTGCGTCATCAGCATGGCGAGGCGCAGCACCTCGCCCGGCCATTTGCGGCCGCCGAATCTGTCCGTTTCCAGGAGCTCGCGGATGGTGACGAAATTGCCCTCGGACTTCGACATCTTGCGGCCCTCGACCTGAAGAAAGCCGTTGTGCATCCAGACCTGTGCCATCTCGGCCGTGCCATGGGCGCAGCGCGACTGGGCGATCTCGTTCTCATGGTGCGGGAAGATCAGGTCGAGCCCGCCGCCATGGATGTCGAAGGTTTGGCCGAGCAGGGCTTCCGACATGACCGAGCATTCGAGATGCCAGCCGGGCCTTCCCCTTCCCCAGGGCGAATCCCAGCCGGGCTCGGTCTCGTTCGACAGCTTCCACAGGACGAAGTCGCCGGGGTTTTTCTTGTGCGCGTCGACCGCGATCCGGGCGCCCGCCTGCTGGTCCTCCAACTTACGGTTCGACAGGCGGCCATAGTCGGGCATGGAGGTGACGTCGAACAGCACCTCCCCGCCCGCCTCATAGGCATGGCCCGTCTCGATCAGCGCGCCGATCATCGCGATCATGTCGTGGCCGTCCTCGCGCCGGACATAGGCCGTGGCGCGCGGCTCGAAGGTCGGCTGAAGGCAGCCGAGCGCCGCGGCGTCGGCGTGGAACTGGTCGGCCGTGGCCGAGGTGACCCTGGCGATCGCCTCGTTCAGGGGAAGGCCCGGATAGTCGCGTGCCGCCCGCGCGTTGATCTTGTCGTCGACGTCGGTGATGTTGCGGGCATAGAGGACGCGATCCTCGCCATAGAGGTGGCGCAGCAGGCGGAACAGCACGTCGAAGACGATCACCGGGCGCGCATTGCCGATATGGGCGAAGTCGTAGACGGTGGGCCCGCAGACATACATGCGCACGCGCCGGTCGGCATCCGCCACCGCCGGATTTCGCCAGTCGAGCGGCCGGAACTTCTCCTTGCGCCGCGTCATCGTGTTGGTGAGCTCGAGCCCGCGAAACCCGTCGTCCATCGTCGTCGTCTCCTGTCGCGGATCTGCTAACCGGAATCGCCACGGCTGACAAACCGCCTGGAAATCCGGCGATGCCGCACGAATCATGACAGGCTGCAACAGTTCTTGTGCTTAACCGGCTCCGAAACGGTTTTTCTAGGAACTACATCAACAAAGAAAATAATACCCGTCCGGAACACCTTCACTGTATCGGCATTACCACCACGAGAAAGCGAGCGGGAGAAGTGGCCGTCCTGTTGGCGCATATGACGGTCTTGCCGCTAAACTGGCACAATCGGGGGGCTGGGTAAGCGCAGTCCCCCCAGCGAGCCCACGGATGAAGGCCATGAAGCGCGACACCATTCAATTTCGTTCCAAGCGCGAACGCGAGCAGGAAGTCGATCTGAAGCGGAACTACAAGGAGATCGGCATTCCTGCGATTGCTGCGGCCAGCCGTGCCTGCCGCGCGGCCAAGCCGGAGGCGGCCCGGGCCAACCATCCCCGGACGACGCTCATTCCCGCCGAGTAGGAACAGCGCGAGACATCCACGAATTCTGCGGGGTTCCGGCAACGGGATCCCGCTTTGCGTTCGGACCGCAGGGCCCCCGCGTGCTTCTGCCGAGGGTTTCACCGGACATTTCGGCGGACGTTCAGAACAGGCGGAACTGCGCTCCATCTTCGCCTTGAGGCTGAGGGGACTCGGCCAGCGGCGCCTCCCCGGCGACGGCCTCCTGGATGTCCGGGCCGATATTGGCGACGGAATTGACGCGGTCGGAAACCGGCACCGCCTCGAAGACATCACCGCCGAGGCGCCGGGCGAGCGTCATGGCCGCGGCGGGATCGATCTCCCGGCAGTTCAGCCAGGCATCGTGATCGTCGCTGTGGATGACCACCGGCATACGCTCGTGGATCGAAGCAAGCGCGCCGCTCGCGGGCTTGGTGAGGATTGCCGCTGTGTCGATCTCGGAGCCGTCCGGCGACAGCCAGGTCTCCTCGATTCCGGCGAAGGCAAAGGCGGCTTCGCCACGCGACGTCAGGAAATAGGGCTGCGGCTTCGCCTCGCCGCGCCGGCGCCATTCGTAAAAGCCGCTCGCCGGCACCAGGCAGCGGCGGTAGCGAAGCGCGGCGCGGAAGGCGTTCTTCTCGGCCACGGTCTCCGACCGGGCGTTGAACAGCAGCGGGAAGCCTTTCAGATCCTTCACCCAGCCGGGGATCAGACCCCAGCGCACCAGCATGGCGGAGCGCTGCCGAAGTCCGGTGTCGGGACGCTCGTCGGCGCCGCCGATGACGATCAGGATCGGCTGGCTCGGCGCGATGTTGTAGCGCGGCGGAAAAGGGTCGATGGATCCCAGTCGGAACATCGCCGCGATCGCCTCCGGCGCCGCCGTCAGGGTGAAGCGTCCGCACATGGCGGCGTATCAGCCGAAGCGCGAGCGAACTGTCAAGCGAAGTCGGCGGAGCTATATTCCGGCCATGGCCGATCCGCGATCCGCACCCCTCCTTGCGGTCTCCGTCTGCCTCAGCGACGGTCAGCGCATCCTCGTCGTCGAGCGGGGGCGCGGCGCCTTTGCGGGCAAGCTCTCGCTTCCCGGCGGCAAGGTCCGGTTCGGCGAGACCCTCCTTACCGCGGCGCGCCGGGAGCTCGCCGAGGAGACCCGGCTCAGCGTCGGAGATCTCGCCTTCCTCACCCTGCACGAGGCAATCGACGATGCGTTTCACGCCGTCATAGCCGTCTATGCCGGCGTGCTCGATTCGGATGATGCGCCGCAGGCAGGCGACGACGCCGCCTCGGTCCACCTGTTAACGATAGATGAAATCAGACGGGCAGAACTGCGAAAACAGACCACCGACGGCCTCGCCGCGGTTGCCGAGCGGGCATTGGAGGCATTATCTCATGGGACGAAAGCGGGACCCTGACGCCCGCAAACCGAGCCAGTCGAAATGCCTCCCAAACGGTCTGTTGCGCGAAAGGCGCATTGGCTGCCGGAACCGCCCGGACGTTCGGCACGACCCTTGCATAATCGTTAACAGGAGCTGAATGATTCAGCATGCATCGGAACCGGATTCTTCCCGCATTATTCCTGGCAGCGGCCCTTGCGGCGGCGGTAGTGTCAGTTCCGACCCGTTCCTTCGCAGCTCCGGAGGACAAGCAGACCGAGGATGTCGCCAAGCCCGACGAAGGTCAGACGCCCAGCAATGCGCCCTGGATGAAGCCGCTCAGCCGTCTGGCGAGCATTCTTGGCTCCATGCATTTCCTGCGCAAGCTGTGCGGCGCGGAGGACGCCAATGTCTGGCGCGACGACATGAGCAAGCTGATCGCGGCCCAGGCGCCGAACGAGGCCGACAAGCGGCAGCTGATCGCGAGCTTCAATTCGGGCTATCGCGCATTCGAATCGACCTATCGCAAATGCACGGCCGCAGCGCGCACCGCGGTGAACCGCTACCAGACGGAAGGCGCCGTTCTCGCACGCGAGATCGGCTCAAGGTACGGGACTTAACCTTCGGTTAAGGATCGGACCAAACTGAATCAAATTGCCGGTAAGATCGTGCTAGGACCTTAACGGGACGTGAAGCCGGGGACGAAAATTGAGGGGTCGCCATGATTGATTTGCAGAGTGCCGAGCTGGACGAGATGATCCAGGCCGAGAAGAAGCAGGTGGCCCTCGAATATCACAGCGAAGCCTGGGCCGACGGCATCTCCGACGGGATCGAAGCGGAGATCCTGGCCGAGACGGCGATCACCACGGCGCTGACCGAGCTGGTTCGCCTGCATGGCGAGGACGGTGTGCTGGACATGATGGAGCTTCTGCGCCAGAGGATCGAGTTCGGCGAATTCCGGCCCGACCGGACCATCCAGTAAGAATTGCGCTCGAGCGCCGGCGCAGGAACCGGCCGAGCTTCGGGATAGCCGCCGGGCGGATGCTGCCATCCCGAGCCAACAGCGAGGAGATGCAGCCGTGATGCTCCGAACGAGCGTGATGCTTGGCATTGCCATGGCCGCAGCTCTGCTGGTCGGACCCTGCGGCGCGTATGCCTTCTCGCAGATCGAGGGCGAGAATGGCGGGACAGAATCCAAGGAGGGGATCGTCGCCGTCCCTTTGCCGCCGCTGAGCGTCGGCCGCCAGGAACAGGGACCGCAACGTCCCGCACCGACTTCGGGCCAGAACCGGCGCGAGCCGACCCGCACGCCGGTGACGGAAGGGACCGACGAAGGCGAGGTCCCGATCTCCCCCGAGGACGAAGCGCGCGAATTCGAGCAGCAAAAGCCCGTCCAGGGCCCCCCCATGCCCGCAAACGTGAAGCCTCTGCCCGCGAGCGGGTCGTCACGCAAACAGCCGCGCCTGCCGCTGGCGAATCCGGAAAACTATCAGGACGAGGTAGCGCCGCGGGACGTTCCGACGCGGGACGGTCGCCAGATGCGGCTGCAGATCCCGAGCGAGATGGCGTTTCCCGTTGCCGCCACGCCCAATGCCGGCGCGAGCGCCATCGACGATCCTTCGGGACATGGCGCTGGTCCGGTGATCGTCGCCCCGGCAGACGACGACGCGGGGCCGGCCGAGCCCCTGCCCGCCGAAATCAGCTATGGTTCGGACGATCTGCCGAAGCCGGTCCGCGACCTGCGCGACCGACTGATCGAGATCGCGGAGTCCGGCGAGATCGAGCGGCTTCGTCCCTATATCGCAAAAGGAGCGGACGGAACGGTCCTGTCCTTCGGCGACGACAAGGTCGACGACCCGATCAAGTTCCTCAAGAGCGCTTCCGGCGACGGCGGCGGTGTCGAGATCCTGGCGATCCTCCTCGAAGTGCTGGAGGCCGGGCACGTCCGCGTCGAGCCGGGCACCGGCGACGAGATCTACGTCTGGCCCTATTTCACCCAGGTCGACATCGGCAAGCTGACCAAGCCGCAGCTCGTCCAGCTGTTCGAAATCGTCACCGCCGGCGACTATCAGGCGATGAAGGAATTCGGCGCGTATAATTTCTACCGGATCGGCATCTCTCCGGACGGCAAGATGCAGTTCTTCGTCGCCGGCGACTGACCGGCTCCTTCGGGGGCCTTGCCGAACGGCGCGCCGGTGCGTCATCCCCACGCCCGTCCCCGCAATTGGCCGGCGGCGACAGCCGGGATATCCTGCCGGCCATGTGCAATCTCTATTCGATCACCAAGGGCCAGCAGGCGATCCGGCAGTTCACCGGTGCGGTCCTCGACCGGACGGGCAATTTGCCGCCGCTGCCCGGCGTCTTTCCCGACTATGCCGCACCGGTGGCGCGCAATTCTGAGGACGGGCGGCAGCTGACGATGATGCGCTGGGGCATGCCCTCGCCGCAATTCGTCCTCAAGGGCCGGACGGTCGACAGCGGCGTGACCAACATCCGCAACGTGAAGAGCCCGCATTGGCGGCGCTGGCTCGGCCCGGCCAATCGCTGCGTCGTGCCCTTCACCAGCTTTTCCGAATATGAGGCGGTGGACGGCCGGAAGGTCCCGGTCTGGTTCGCGCTCTCGCCGGAGCGGCCGCTGGCCGTCTTCGCCGGGCTGTGGACGAGCTGGACGAGCGTGCGCAAGAAGGCCGAAGGCGAAGTGACGGCCGACCTCTTCGGCTTCCTGACCTGCGAGCCCAATCGCGAGGTCGGCGCCGTCCATCCCAAGGCGATGCCGGTGATCCTCACCGAGCCCTCGGAGATCGAGGCCTGGATGCGGGGCGGATGGGACGAGGCCTCTTGCCTTCAGCGCCCGCTGCCGGACGGTGCGCTGACGATCGTCGCACGCGGCGAGAAGACCGACGGCGAGCCGGATTCGCCGGATCCCGAGCGCCTGCTCTGACCCTGCTGCCCTGGCGGGTCTCCCGCCTTTGCCGTCAGCCGGGCTGCGCCTTTTCCCGCCGCTCCTCGGCGATCCGGTCGAGCTGGGCCCCGGTCTCCTGCGCTCCCATCGCCGCTGCGGCGCCCCGCGCATCGACACCGTCCGCGGCGCGCGCATCCGGATCGGCGCCGCGCTCCAGAAAGAGGTCGACGAGCTCCGTCCGGTTGAACATCGCCGCCATCATCAGCGCTGTGCGCCCGTCGGGCCCCGCGCCGTCGACCGCGGCGCCATGGTCGAGCAGCAGACGGGCGATCTCGGTCTCGCCCTTGAAGGCGGCGCCCGCCAGCGGCGTCTGGCCCTTGTCGTTGGAAATGTTCGGATCGGCGCCGCTTTCCAGCAGGAGCCGCGTCAGCGCCTGGTGGCCGTGATAGCTCGCCAGCATCAGGAGGCTGTCGCCCTTCTCATTCCTGAGATTGGGCGGCAGGCCGCGATCGAGAAAGTCCGCCATCCTGGCCGTCTCGCCGGATCGCGCGGCCTGGAAGACCATGGCCGCCAGCCGCAGCGTCTCGTCGTCGAAGGCTGGCTCGGCGCCGGAAGGCTCGTTGGACATTTTCGCTCTCCTCTCCTGCCGGCGCGCGATCGCGGCTCGATGGTCGGTGCGGACCTATGGTCTCCGGGCCAAGACGCAAGCCCCGCCGGCAGCCACAGCGCTCGTCACCAGGACGCGAAGGGAAAGTCGCACAGGGTCGGGACGCAGAGATCCTCGTCTTCCGTCATCGCTCGGGCGGGATCGGTGAGGAAATCCAGCCACTCCTCGGGAAGGCGGCTTGCCTGCCGCACCGGCCGCGGCGCTCGACCGGACCTGACGCCCGGCATCTCGTCCGCGCGGCTCGCGCCCGATACGGCCGATGGCGCCCTCAAGACGGCGACGACCGCCTTCGGCTCGTAGATTGCAAGGCCGATCACGCCGCGGGCTTCGGCGCGACCGACCGGCAGCCCGAGGGCAATCCTGACGGGAATGCCACTTTCAAAGGCCCAGCGGTCCGACATGCTTCTCCCTTCCTTGGGTTCAGCGCGAGTCGGCCAGTCCGGGTCGTCGATCGACAACTTCCGCCTTCGCCACCGCGAGGTCCGCCATACGTCCCCGCGGACCAACTCCTCTTGATCCGGCTTCAGCCTGGGAACGAAAGCTGAAAAAGTGGTTGCCTAGAAATAAGGCAGAATGATCAAGAGGCTTTCCAATCCTGCCGATACGCCGCCTTGCGGTCTCGAAAGCGCGGACGCGCTTCGCTGACGGCTCGGCCGATCGGCTCAGACCGAGGGAGGCGAGGCCGGTTCACCCAAAGGTGCGGCCGTCAGTGGGCGGACGCGATCAGACGACGGTGTCCGGTTCGGCCGCGCCCGGCTCGCCGTCCCAATAGTCGAGCGAAGGCGTTGCGCGGTGCATGACGCGGAAGGAGCCCCCGCCTCGATGGCGCTTGGTCCGGGCCTGCACCTTGCCGGAATCGGGATATTCGACGATGTCGGTGTTCGCCATGGAGGAGACCGCGAGATAGCGCAGCGGCCCGGTTCCGGTGTTGAAGAGCTGGTGGGCGGTGTCCGGCCCGCCCGCCGGAGCTCCCAACACATCGCCGGGACCGACCTTGTGCCTGGTATCGCCGAGCCGGTATTCACCCTCGCCTTCCAGGATGACGAAGAGTTCGTCCTCGACATGGTGGTTGTGGAACGGGCAACCAGACCGACCCGGCGGCACCTCGCTATAGGAGATGCCGAGCGCATCGAGGCCGAGCTGCGCGCCGAAGGAGACGTCCCGGCCGCCATAGAGGCTTCCCTGGCTCCACTCCTCGAGTTCGAGCTTGCTCGGATCGACGATGGGGCTCTTCTCGCTCATGCCACTCTTCTCCACTCTGCGAGGGCGCGCCGTTGCGGCAGGCCCAGCCTTACAAGGCCGCGAAATCTTGTCCGGCCTTCAGCCGCGCGGGGACAGCGTCTCGACGAATTCGGCGGGCTCGCCCTGCGCGCCCTCCACGATTTCGCCGTCCCACATCACCTTGCGGCCGCGCACGAACGTGCCGACGGGCCAACCGGTCACCCGCTTGCCGTCATAGGGCGTCCATTGCGAGCGCGAGCCGATCCAGTCGTTGGTGATGGTCGCCTCCCGCTTCAGGTCGACGATCGTGAAGTCGGCGTCGTAGCCGAGTGCGACCCGGCCCTTCTTCGCCAGGCCGAAGATGCGCTGCGGGCCGGCCGAGGTGAGGTCGACGAAGCGCGCGAGCGACAGACGATTGTTGGCGACATGGTCGAGCATGATCGGCACCAGCGTCTGCACGCCCGTCATCCCCGAGGGCGATTGCGGATAGGGCTTGGCCTTTTCCTCAAGCGTATGCGGCGCATGATCCGAGCCGAGGACATCGACGACACCATCGGCAATCCCCCGCCAGACGCCGTCGCGGTGGCATGCCTCGCGCACCGGCGGGTTCATCTGGAGCCTCGTGCCGAGCCTCTCGTAGTCGTCGGCCGTCATCGTCAGATGGTGCGGCGTCGCCTCGCAGGTCGCGTTGCGCTTATGGCCGGCCAGGAACTCGATCTCCTCGGCGGTGGAGATGTGGAGGACATGGATGCGCGCGCCGGTCTCCTCGGCGATGCGCACCAGCCGCTGGGTGCACTGAAGCGCGGCGATCTCGTCGCGCCAGACCGGATGCGATCGCGGATCGTTCTCGATCCGCTCGCCGAGCCGGTCGCGCAGGCGGAACTCGTCCTCGGAATGGAAGGCCGCGCGCCGGCGCGTGCGCTTCAGGATCTCGGCGACGCCCGCGTCATCCTCGACGAGCAGCGAGCCGGTGGAGGAGCCCATGAACACCTTGATGCCGGCCGCGGCGGGAAGGCGCTCCAGCTCGGCGACGTCGGCCGCGTTCTCGCGTGTGCCGCCGACCCAGAAGGCGAAGTCGCAATGCATCCGGTGGCGCCCGCGCCGCACCTTGTCGGCGAGCGCTTCTTCGCTGGTCGTCAGCGGATTGGTGTTGGGCATCTCGAAGACGCAGGTGACGCCGCCGAGGACCGCCGCGCGCGAGCCGGTTTCGAGATCTTCCTTGTGCTCGGCACCCGGCTCGCGGAAATGCACCTGGCTGTCGATGACGCCGGGCATGATGGTCAGCCCGCTGCAGTCGATCACCTCGCCGGCCGAGCTAGGGTCGAGCGTGCCGATCGCTGCGATGCGGCCGCCGGCGATGCCGATATCGCGAAGGCCGGCACCGTCCTGGTTGACGACCGTGCCGCCCTTCAGGATCCTCTCGAAGGTCGTCGCCATGATCTGCCTCGCGCTTGTTCGATCGCTTCGCCCGGCATACGTAACGCGACCGGATCACACAAGCAGTGCCCTCACATCGGACCGCCTTGAACGGTCCCGAAAGCGAGCCACGACCCATGCCCTATGCTCCATTGCCGGACCGTGCCCTTCTGGCGGTGACCGGCGAGACCGCCGAACCCTTCCTGCAGAACCTGATCACGACCGATCTCGACACGCTCGAGCCCGGCGAGATGCGGCCGTCTGCGCTTCTGACCCCGCAGGGCAAGATCCTGTTCGAGTTTCTGGTCGGGCGAATCGGCGGCGGCTTCCGACTCGACTGCGCGGAGAGCGCCGCCGAGGATCTGAAGAAGCGGCTCGGCCTCTACCGGCTGCGCGCCAAGGTCGCGATCGAGCCGGAGGACCTTTCGGTCTTCGCCGCCTGGAGCGAGAATGCCGCGCAGCTTCCGGGCGCCCTCGTCGATCGGCGCTTTGCCGGCGGCGACGTCGTAAGGATCCATGGCGAGGTGCCCGGCGGGCTCGACCAGGCGCCGGCCGAGGACTTCCGCGCGCTGCGCCTGCGCGCCGGGATCGCCGAGGCCGAGGCCGACTATCCCGGTTCGGACGTCTTCCCGCATGACGTGCTTCTCGACCAGAACGGCGGCGTCTCCTTCAAGAAGGGCTGCTTCGTCGGCCAGGAAGTGGTCTCGCGCATGCAGCACCGCGGGACGGCGCGGCGCCGGCTGATGCTCGTCTCCAGCGACCAACACCTGACGCCGGGCTCGGACGTCATCGCCGGCAGCAAGGCGATCGGCACGATCCTCTCGGCGACCGACAGGGACGGCATTGCGCTCATGCGAATCGACCGGCTGGCCGAAGCGCTCGCCAGCGGCGAGGCCCTCACGGCAGACGGCGTGGCGGTGGAGATGACGATCCCGCCCTGGGCAGGCTTTTCTCTGCCGGAGATTTCATCCACGGCGGCACCGGAAAGCGCGGAATGAGCCGGACGAAGCAGCCCCAGCCACCGCGCGTGTGGCAGCGCATGCTGTCCGGGCGGCGGCTGGACCTCCTCGACCCCTCGCCGCTCGATATCGAGATCTCCGACATCGCCCATGGCCTCGCCCGCGTCGCCCGCTGGAACGGCCAGACGCGCGGCGACTGCGCCTTCTCGGTCGCGCAGCATTCGCTGATCGTCGAGCAGATCGTCGCGGGACATGAGCCCGATCCGCGCTGGCGGCTCGCCGCTCTTCTCCACGACGCGCCGGAATACGTGATCGGCGACATGATCTCGCCCTTCAAGACCGTCCTCGGGGGCGACTACAAGTCGGTCGAAAAGCGGCTGCAGGCGGCGGTCCATCTGCGGTACGGCCTGCCGGCCAGCCTGCCCGCGCCGGTCGTGAAGGCGATCAAGGCGGCGGATCAGGTGTCGGCCTATTTCGAGGCGACGCTGCTTGCCGGATTCGAGACGCGGGAAGCGGCGAAACTCTTCGGCGCGCCGGGCACCGCGGTCTGCGACGCCGCCGACTTCGCCCCGCGCCCAGCCGCAGAGGTGGGCCAGGCGTTTCTCGACCGCTTCGCCGAACTCGACGCCGTCCTCGCTGCTCCCCGCCCGGCCGAACCGAAGACGCCGCGTCTGGCCAGCGCCGGGCGCAAGCGATAGACAGGGCGATGACCTATCTCGTCGTCTCCTCCCTCGCCGATCTTCACGTAACCGTCGCGGAACACGGCGCGCTCGACGTCGTCACGCTGATCAACGAAGGCACCCCGGTAGAGCGGCCCGCCAGCATCAACGCCGAGCGGCACCTGTTCCTGGGCTTCAACGACATCGTCGAGCCCATGGAAGGCATGACGGCGCCGGCGGTCGAACATCTCGACCAGCTCCTGGAGTTCGGCAGCCGCTGGAGCCGCGAGACGCCGCTCGCCGTCCATTGCTTCGCCGGGATCAGCCGCTCGACGGCGGCGGCCTATATTCTGGCACTGGCGATCAATCCGGAGCTCGACGAGGCGGCGCTCGCCGAGGAGCTGCGCCGCCGCGCGCCCTCCGCCACGCCGAACGCGCGGCTGGTCGCCCTCGCCGACGAAAAGCTCGGCCGCGGCGGCCGGATGGTCGCGGCGATCCGCGCCATCGGCCGCGGCGAGGAGGCGTTCTCGGGAACGCCGTTCGTCCTGCCGCTGGTGTTGTGACCGCCAGCAGGGTCAAAACGCGATCTGTTCGCGTTGTTACGAGAGTCGTAGTATCCGATCGGCGGAAACCAGATATCAATGAGATCCGCCTGTATGGGACCAAAGAACTGAAATACAGCTCCACCAGTCCCTAGTGAATACCAGTTAAATCCACCCAGCGGGCCGCCTTTTGCGTCCACCACAGGCCTCTCATAATTTACCAATTCATTAAACACAATCGACAAAGTATCGACGTGTACAAGCGAGAAATTCTTCTCCGCTCTATCACCACCGACTGAAACAGTAGTTTGCTGCCAAGACCTTATATTGCTTTGATATTCTTGGATAAAATGTCCAGATTTAGAGGGGTCTAATGTTATCCGTAGTCGCGTATCAAGATTGCCAGAGGAAACATGATCCTCATTTTCATTGAGTTTCCTTCTCAATGTATTTGAACCAAATTTCGCAAGGCCATAGCCTGAGACGGCACCGATCAAGAAGGTGAAGATGGGTAGCCACCACTGCAATACGACCTGTCGGAAAGGTGTCACCCATCGGGCCGGATCAATGCCCATCTGGTGATAGAATTCTGCCGCAAAAGGTTCCGTCAGCATCGCTACAAACGCGCCGAGGAGGCCCGCCCCCAACAATCCGACTACTATCTTCCGAACTGCGTCCCTCATGCGTCCGCTGCACTCAATGTTAAGATTGCTTAGCTGCTGACCATTGTAGTTATCCCCTCGATGCTGCCGCCGTCCGCAACAAAATTATCCCCGCGGCTTGTAGGTGTGCTCCTCCGCCGGAAAGGCCCGCGAGCGCACCTCGTCGGCATAGGCGCCGACCGCCTCCGACACCGCCTTGCCGAGGTCGCCATAGCGCTTGACGAAGCGCGGCACACGGTCGGTGAGACCGAGGAGGTCCTCTAGCACAAGGACCTGACCATCGCAGGCGGACGAGGCGCCGATGCCGATCGTCGGGATGGTGATCGCCTCCGTGATCTCCGCGCCGAGTGGCGCGACGACACCCTCGACCACGACGGCGAAGGCGCCGGCCTCCGCCACGGCCGCGGCATCGGCGAGGATCTTGGCGCGCGCCGTCTCGTCATGGCCCTGGCTCCTGAACCCGCCGAGCGCGTTCACCGCCTGCGGCGTCAGACCAATATGGGCGACCACGGGAATGCCGCGCCCGGTCAGGAAGGCGATCGTCTCGGCCATGTGGACGCCGCCTTCGAGCTTGACCGCGCCGCAGCCGGTCTCGGCCATGACCCTTGCGGCGGCGCGGAAGGCATCGGCCGGGCCGGCTTCATAGGCGCCGAAGGGCAGATCGACCGTGACGAAGGCCGATTGCGCCGCCGAGACGACCGCACGCCCATGCGCGATCATCAGTTCCAGCCCCACGCCGAGCGTCGAGGGCATGCCGTGCTCGACCATGGCGAGCGAATCGCCGACGAGGATCATGTCGACCAGCGGGTCGACCAGCCGGGCCATCGTCGCGCTGTAGGCGGTGACCATGACGATCGGGGTCCCGCCCTTGCGCGACAGGATGGCCGGCGCCGTCAGTCGGCGGTTCGGCGTCGGCGTGCTCATCTTTCGCCTCCGGGCTCGGTCTCGTTCAGCTCAGCTATAGGGTGGGCGACCCGCTCGTCGATCAGAAGGACGCCGCCGAAGGCCGCGGTGACGAGCAGCACCACCGGCCGCGCCTCGACCCGCTCCACCGCCTCCAGCGTCTCCGCGTCGGCGAGGTCGAGCGAGCGAAGCTCCGCCAGCGGCTCGGCGGTGATCATGCCGCGCATCGTCTCCAAAACGACCTGCGGATCCGCCTCGCCCGCTCCGATCAGTCGCTCGCCTTCACCGAGCGCCCGCGACAGGACCTTGGCTGCCGCACGCGCCTCGGGGGTCAGGCGAACATTGCGCGAGGACATCGCCAGCCCGTCCGGCTCGCGCACCGTCGGCACGCCGACGATCGTGAGCGGCATGTCGAGATCGGCCACCATGCGCCGGATGACGGCAAGCTGCTGGTAGTCCTTCTCGCCGAAATAGGCCCGGTCCGGCTGGACGATGTGGAAGAGCTTCGACACCACCGTCGCAACGCCAGAGAAATGCCCCGGCCGGACCGTCCCGATCAGGATGTCGCCGAGCGGTTTCACCGATACGGTCGTCTGGCCGGGCCGCGGATACATCTCTTCGACGGTCGGCGCGAAGACGACGTCCACCGCCAGCCGCTCAAGCATTGCGAGGTCGCGCTCCCGGTCGCGCGGATAGGCGGCGAAATCCTCGGAGGGGCCGAACTGCGTCGGATTGACGAAGACCGTCACCACCACGCGATCGCACTCGGCTTTCGCCCGCTCCACGAGGGCGAGATGCCCGTCATGCAGATAGCCCATGGTCGGCACGACGCCGATCGTCTCGCCCTTCCGGCGATAATCGTAGAGTGCCGCCCTCAGCGGCGCGATGGTTTCGATGAGTTGCACGGCCTGCCGTCTTTCGTCCTGTCGGCCCCGCTTCTAGTCGCTGCGACGGCCGGACGGAAGCGTTGGCGCCCGATCAGGCGAGGGAAAACATCGGAAGCGGAATGGCGTGGACAAGGACCCTCCCCTCCTGCGTCTGCCGACCGAGGGGCCTGACCAGCCGCAGAATGGCAGGCCGGCGGGGTCGAATTTGCCGGTCTCCCATTCGTCCCGCTGATCGCTGGGATCACCAGAATGATGTTTTTCCGAAGCTGTCCGGACTGTAATGTCCGGACCCAACGCAAAGGAGACACAAGCCTTGGCATCGTCACCGTCCACTGCAGCTTCGCCCCGAACGTCGCAGCCCGAAAGCGTCGCCTGGCTCGCGATTCTCGCCGGCTGCGCGATCGCGCTTTTGACCTTCGGGCCGCGCTCGGCGATGGGCTTCTTCCAGATCCCGATGCTGACGGACAATGGCTGGAGCCGCGAGGACTTCGGCATCGCCATCGCCGTGCAGAACCTGTGCTGGGGCGTCGGCCAGCCGCTCTTCGGAGCGATCGCCGACAAATGGGGCACCGGCCGCGTCCTCGTCCTGTCGGGCCTACTCTACGCCGCCGGCCTGACGCTGACGGCGTTCGCGCCCTCGCCCTTCTGGCTGACCATCGGCTCGGGCGTCCTCGTCGGCCTCGCCGTCGCCGCCGGCTCCTTCGGCATCGTGCTCGCGGCCTTCGCGCGGCGGGTCTCGGCCGAGCAGCGCTCCTTCGTCTTCGGCCTCGGCACGGCGGCGGGCTCGGCCGGCATGTTCGTCTTCGCGCCGCTCAGCCAGGCGCTGATCGACAGCTATGGGTGGGCGAATTCGCTCCTGGTGCTCTCGGCGATGATGCTGGTGGTCCCGGTGCTCGCCATCGCGCTCAGGGGCAATTCGAGCCGGCACGCCGGCGGTCTCGCACAGGAGATCGAGCAGACCATGGGGGCAGCGCTGCGCGAGGCCTTCGCGACGAAGAGCTATCTCCTCCTCACCTCCGGCTTCTTCGTCTGCGGCTTCCAGGTCGCATTCATCACCGCGCACTTTCCCGCCTATCTCGGCGATCTCGGCATCGCCCCGGTCTGGGCGGTCACGGCGATGGCGCTGATCGGCTTCTTCAACATCATCGGATCGATCGCCTCCGGGATTATCAGCCAGCGCACGTCGAAGCCGCACTTTCTGTCCTTCATCTACATCGCCCGTTCGATCGTCGTGACGATCTTCCTCCTGACGCCGATCTCGCCGGCGACTGTCGTCGTCTTCTCCACCGTCATGGGCCTCCTCTGGCTGTCGACGGTGCCGCCGACCAACGCCCTCGTCGCGGTGATGTTCGGCACCCGCTATCTCGGCCTGCTCGGCGGCCTGGTCTTCCTGTCTCACCAGATCGGCTCGTTCCTCGGCGTCTGGCTCGGCGGCTATCTCTACGTGAAGATGGGCTCCTACGATCCGGTCTGGTGGATCGGCGTCGCGCTCGGCTTGTTCGCGGCGGTAGTGCACTGGCCGATCCGCGAGGCGGCGGTGGAGCGCTACGTCCTGCCTCAGCCGGCCTAGGCCCGGAGGGCGCGGCCGGCCATCGGGCGTTCAGCCGGCGGCGGCCGTGTCCGCCTTGCCCAGCGCCGCCAGGAAACCCGCGCGCGCGTTCGGCTCGGCAATGCCGCGCGGCTCGAAGACATGGCGGGCGAGGAAATAGCCGGTCAGCCGGAAGCCGTCGGCCAAAGCCGCGGGTTCGGCGGCAAGGTCCCGGTCGGTCAGGAAGGTCGGGAGCGGGAGCAGCTTGTCGGCCCAGGGCGCGCCCGCCTCGCGGCTGACGGCCCGTCCAGACTTGGGCGAGACATAGACGAGGTCTTTGCGGACGCCCGTCGCGACACATTCGGTGAGGTCGAGGCCGAAGCCCAGTTCCTCCAGAAGCGCGATCTCGAGGCGCAGCATCAGCTCTCCCGCCCGCTCCGGGGCGTTGAGATGCTCAACGATGACGGCAAGACCGTCATAAAGCCGCGGATGCGGGTCGCGCTCGGGCAGGAGCCTCAGATGCGCGGCGACGAGCTGGATGCCGTTGAGCCCGACGGCGCCCTCCATCAGCCTTGCGGCCCGCAACTCGACCGGCTCGAGCACATAGGTGCCCATGTGCTCGTCGAGGCGCGCGCGCCAATGCGCGGCGACGGTGTTGCCGGGCTGCAGGACCGGCTGCTGGCGACGCGAACGGCCGCCGCGCACGAGGCCGAGATGACGGCCACGCGTCCGGGTCATCAGTTCGACGATGACGCTGGTCTCGCCATGGCGCTTCACGCCGAGGACGATCGCTTCCTCACGCCATTCCATCAGACCGGCCTATCCGATCACCCCGAAAAATCGAGCCCCATCTCGCGGTAGCGTTCGGGGTCGTTGCCCCAGTTCTCGCGCACCTTCACGAAGAGGAAGAGGTGCACGGTCTGCTCGGCCGCCTCGATGATCTCCTTGCGCGCGGCCTGGCCGATCGCCTTGATCGTCTCGCCCTTATGGCCGATGACGATCCGCTTCTGGCTGTCCCGCTCGACATAGATCGTCTGCTCGACCCTTGCCGAGCCGTCCGGCCGGGTCTCCCACAGCTCCGTCTCCACGTGGGAGGCGTAGGGCAGCTCCTGGTGGAGGCGCAGGAACAGCTTCTCGCGGGTGATCTCGGCCGCAAGCTGGCGCAGCGGCAGATCGGAGATCTGGTCCTCCGGATAATACCAGGGGCCTTCGGGCAGGGCCGCGGCGAGATAGTCCATCAGGTCGGCGCAGCCCGAGCCGGTCAGCGCCGAGATCATGAACACCTTCGCGAATTCCGCCCGCTCGGTGATCTCCTTGGTGAGACCGAGCAGCCGGTCGCGCTTGATCTTGTCGACTTTGTTGAGGAGCAGCACCGCCTTCAGCTTGCGCTCCTCGAGCCGCTTCAGGATGACGTCCACCTCCTCCGTGATGCCGCGTTCGGCATCGATGATGGCGAGGACGATGTCGGCATCCTTGGCGCCCGACCAGGCCGTGCGGACCATCGCCCGGTCGAGCCGGCGCTTCGGCGCGAAGACGCCGGGCGTGTCGACGAAGACGATCTGGGCGCGGTCGTGGATGGCGATGCCGCGGACAAGTGCGCGCGTCGTCTGGACCTTGTGGGTGACGATCGAGACCTTGGTACCAACGAGCTGGTTGACCAGCGTCGACTTGCCGGCATTCGGCGCGCCGAGAAGCGCGACGAAACCGGATCGCGTCGGCGCTTGAACTGCGCCCTCGGCAGCGTCCGCGGTCACCCGGCCGCCGTCATCCTGCGGCGCTTCGCTGTCGGTCTCGGGCTTCGGCTCTTCGATGGTCAATCCTCATCCTTCCAGACCGCTTCGCGCCGAAGCACGGTTTCGGCGGCATTCTGTTCGGCAAGGCGCTTGGAGCGCCCCTGTCCCTCAGCCGGTTCGACCCCGTCGACCAGGACCCGCACGGTGAACAGCGGTTCGTGGTCGGGACCGGTCCGGTCGACGATCTCGTAGCGCGGCGGCGTCGGGCCGCGCCGATGCGCCCATTCCTGCAGCGCCGTCTTGGCATCGCGCCTCGCGGTCACGGCCTCGTCCAGCCGGCCGCCCCAGTGCCGGGTGATGAAGTCGCGGGCGGTTTCCATGCCCTCGCCGAGATAGATCGCGGCGATCAGCGATTCGACAAGGTCGGCGCGGATGTTGCGCGTGCGCTCGCCCTTCAGCTTCTTCAGATCGCCGCCCTGGCGCACGAAGTCGAACAGGCCGATCTCGTCGGCGATCTCGGCGCAGGTCTCGGCGCTGACCAGCGCGTTCAGCCGAAGCGAGAGCTCCCCCTCGTCGGCCTTCGGGAACATCGCGAAGATCTTCTCGGCGATCACGAGGCCGAGGACACGGTCTCCGAGAAATTCCAGCCGCTCGTAGCTCTTGTCGCTGCCGCCGTCCGAACGCAGGCTCGAATGGGTCAGCGCCCGCTCGAACCGTGTCCGGTCCTGAAAGCGGACGCCGATCCGCTCCTCCAGCGCCTCGAGCGGCTTTTCGCGTGTCAGCCGAGCCATGTGAAGATGCGCGACGGCCTCAGATCGGTCGGCCACTGCCACAGTTCCAGCGGCGAGACGTCGTCCTTGATCGAGAAGAAGATCACCTGCGCCTTGCCGACGAGGTTCTCGAACGGGACGTAGCCGACGTCGAAGCGGCTGTCGAGCGAGTTGTCCCGATTGTCGCCCATCATGAAATAATGGCCCTCGGGCACCACGAATTCGCGGGTGTTGTCGCCGGCCGAATTGTCGCTGAGGTTCAGCGTCAGATAGGAGACGCCATTGGGCAAGGTCTCGCGAAATTCCGGAACGCGAGTGCCGTCCTCGGCGATGAAGTCGCCCGCTGGCTCACGCGGGACCGCCTTGCCGTTGATGTAGAGGATGTCGTTCCTCACCTGGATGTGGTCGCCCGGCAGGCCGATCAGGCGCTTGATGTAGTCGACATCTTCCTCGTGCGGCTTGCGGAAGACGACGATGTCGCCGCGCGTCGGCTGCGAGGCCAGAATCCGGCCGTCGAAGATCTCCGGCGAGAACGGGAAGGAATATTTCGAGAAGCCGTAGCTCCATTTGGAGACGAACAGATAATCGCCGACGAGCAGCGTCGGCATCATCGATCCCGACGGGATCGAGAAGGGCTGGAACAGGAATGTCCGGATCACCAGCGCCAACAGAAGCGCCTGCACGACGACCTTCACGGTCTCGCCGAGGCCCCCCTTTTCCGTTCGTTCGGCCTCGTCGACCATGTCACCCACTGCCTTCCGTCGCATACTCTCCTCGCGGCGCTGCCGCCCGTCGCCTTCTACCGGCTCGCCCAAGCGGGAGCAATGTGGCGTCTTCCTAAACTTTCCGCAGTGCGGACACCGCTAGAGAGCGGCTCATGGCCTGAAGGATCCGTCGCGGCGAGCATCTTGCAGGCGCAGCTCCGACCTTTGCCTCCCATGCTTGAGGCCGGCCATCCTGTGCGCCCGATGCGCCTGGAAACTGCGGGCGGCGGCGAAGACGAGTCCATAGGACAGAAGGCCTGCGCCGAGGCCGAGCGGCAGCGCCCCGATCATCATTGGTTCGATGATGGGTTTCCAGATCGCGGCGAAATCCATGTGCCGCAGCGCCGAGCCGAGATTTGCCGGCGCTTCGCCATGCGGGGCGCGCGCGCCCAGCAGCCAGTGGCCGACCTCGTAGGTCACGCCCCAGATGAAGGGGAAGGTCAGGGGATTGCCGACCACCGTTCCGAGCGCCGCCGAGGCCATGTTTCCGGCGACGACATAGGCGAGCGCGAAGGCGAGCAGGAAATGGAAGCCGATGAAGGGGGTGAAGGACGCCGCGACGCCCGCCGCAAAGCCTGCGGCGATCGCATGCGGCGTCGCGTTCAACCGCAGGACCCGCTTGCGGAAATAGTGGAAGGACCGCGAGAAGGAGCTGCGCGGCCAAAGAACGGTGCGAACCCGAGAGGCAAGACTGAGGGGCTGGCGCCGCCGAAACAGCATGTCTGTCGTCATCTCCCATCCGAAGCACCGGGGTCGCACCCGCTTTCCGCGTCAGACCCCGGTGAAGGCGCCGTCCCCGGACCATGGACGGTGGCCACCGGTCACAGCGAGCGGCTACCCGGCTTGACCGGCGGAATTGCGGCGAGTTCGGGCGGCAGGGCATCGGCCGGATAGGCCGGTACCTCGTACTCGGCGAGCGCGATGAGTGGCACGCCCACATCGGCCTTGCCGGCGGAGCGATCTATGATGCAGGCGGCGGCCAGCACCTCGGCACCCAGCCCGTGCAGGCAATCGACGGTCTCGCGGATCGAGAGGCCCGTCGTCACGATATCTTCCACGATGACCACCCGCGCGCCGCTTTCGATCTCGAAGCGGCGAAGCCGGAAGACGCCGTCCTCCCGCTCGACCCAGATCGCCGGTGCCCCGAGATGGCGCGACGTCTCGTAGGCCGGGATGAGGCCGCCCACGGCCGGCCCGACCACATAGTCGATCGGCCCCTCGACCGAGGCGCGGATGCGCTGCGCCAGCGCCCGGCAGAGCCGCTCGGTCAGGTGCGGATGCATGAACACCCGCGCCTTCTGCAGGAAGACCGGGCTCCGCAGGCCCGAGGTGAGGATGAAATGGCCCTCCAGATAGGCACCGGCCTCCCGGAAGATGCCCAGAACCTCCTCGCTCGTCATGGTCGTCTCGGTCATCGTTCGTCGTCCCGCCTCTTCTCGCCGCGATGGCCGCTCGATAGGCCGGGACGGAGGTTTCGGCAACCGGGATGGCGTCATCCGTTGACCCGCGCGACCTCCGAGATGCAGTCCTTGGCCCGCAGCTGCTTCAGCGTGCGGTTGAGATGCGACAGGTCCCAGACCTCGAGTTCGATGACCATCTTGGTGAAGTCGGGGGCGGTCGACACCATGGAAAGGTTGTGGATATTGGCATCGTTGATCGCAATGGTCTCGGCGATTTCCGCCAGCGAGCCCGGCTCGTTGATCGCCGACAGCATGATCCGGGCGGGGAAGCGCGCCTTGAGGGCCGCGTCGATATCCCAGCGCACGTCCACCCAGCGGTCCGGCTGCTCGTCATAGGCTACGAGCGCGGGCGACTGGATCGGATAGATGGTGATGCCCTTGCCGGGCTCGATGATCCCGACGATCCGGTCTCCCGGCACGGCACCGTCCGGCCCGAAATGCACCGGCATGTCGTCGCCGACGCCGCGGATCGGAATGGCGTTGGAGCCCTTCTTCTCGCGCTCCTTCTCCCGAACCTTGGGCCGGCCCGGCACGCGGAAGATCATGCCGGCGGCAGTCCGCAGGTTGAACCAGCCCTCCTCCTCGCGGCGTGGACCGCGGCGCGTGACGCGGCTGTCCTGATAGTCGGGATAGGCGGCCTTGAGAACGTCGGTCGAGGAGAGTTCGCCCCGCCCGACCGCGGCCAGCGCATCGTCGATGTCGCGATGGCCAAGCTTGCCGAGCAGCGGCTTCAGAGCGTCACGCGAGTACGTCTTGCCCGACCGGGTAAAGGTGCGCTCCAGGATCTGCTGGCCGAGGCCGGAATACTGCCTTCGGATCGAGACCCGTGCCGCGCGCCGGATGGCGGCCCGCGCCTTGCCGGTCACCGCGATGTTCTCCCAGGCCTGCGGCGGCGTCCCGCCCTTGGCGCGGATGATCTCCACCTCGTCGCCATTGGCGAGTTCGGTCACCACCGGCATGATCCGGCCGTCAATCTTGCAGCCGACGCAGCTGTCGCCGACATCGGTGTGGACGGCATAGGCGAAATCGATCGGCGTCGCGCCACGCGGCAGCGCGATCAGGCGGCCCTTCGGCGTGAAGCAGAAGACCTGGTCCTGGAAGAGCTCCAGCTTGGTGTGCTCGAGGAACTCCTCCGGGTTGTCGCCGGTCGCGAGCAACTCGATCGTGCGGCGCAGCCAGCCGTACGCGTTCGAATCCTTCGACAGGTGGACGCGGGCATCCTCGTCGCTGCCGAGGTCCTTGTAGACCGAATGGGCCGCGACGCCGTACTCGGC
>NZ_JAJAVB010000002.1:191847-236240 GCF_020615385.1 Jiella soli
GGGGCCGACGATGGTGGTGTGCAGCGAGCGATAGTCGTTCTGCTTCGGCGTCGAGATGTAGTCCTTGAACCGGCCCGGCACCATCGGCCAGGTCCGGTGGACGATGCCGAGCGTGCGGTAGCATTCCTCCTCGGTGCCGACGAGGACGCGGAAGCCGAAGATGTCGGACAACTGCTCCAGCGACAGCGCCTTGCGCTGCATCTTGGAGAACACCGAGTATGGCTTCTTCTGGCGGCCGTAGACCGTCGCCTCGATGCCGTCCCTGCGCAAACGCTCCGACAGGTCCTGTTCGATCGCAGCGATGGTCTGGGCGTGCCGGTCGCGCAGCTCCGAGAGGCGCTGGGTCACGGTCTCGAAGGCTTCGATATTCACATGGCGGAAGGCGAGATTTTCCAGCTCCTCGCGCATGTCCTGCATGCCCATGCGCCCGGCGAGCGGGGCATAGATGTCCATCGTCTCCTGAGCGATGCGGGCCCGCTTCTCCGGCGCCATGTGGCCGAGCGTGCGCATGTTGTGCAGGCGATCGGCGAGCTTGACCAGGAGCACGCGGATGTCGTCGGCGATCGCCAGCAGGAGCTTGCGCAGGTTTTCCGCCTGCGCCGCCTTCTTGGAGACGAGGTCGAGGCGCTTCAGCTTGGTCAAGCCCTCGACAAGCTGGCCGATCTTCGGACCGAAGAGCTGGTCGATCTCCTTGCGGGTGGCGTCGGTGTCCTCGATCGTGTCGTGCAGGAGCGCAACCGCGATCGTCGCCTCGTCGAGATGCATCTCGGTGAGGATCGCCGCGACTTCCAAGGGGTGGGAGAAGTAGGGATCACCGCTGGCGCGCTTCTGGGCGCCATGCTTCTGCATGGCGTAGACATAGGCCCGGTTTAGCAAAGCCTCGTCGAGATCGGGCTTGTAGGCCGCGACCTTCTCGACGAGTTCGTATTGGCGCATCATCGGCTTGTGGCGATCGCCTCACTTCTGGAACGCGACGGAAAAAGGGCGCCACCACATTCGCGGCGACGCCCCCAATATAGGAACCTTCAGCAGTGCACCGAAAGTGTCGGCTCGCCGATCCGGTTCAAAAATCTTCCGTCTTCTCCGGCGGGACCAGTCCCTCGATGCCGGCGAGAAGCTCTTCCTCGGACATGCGGTCGAAGGAGACCGGCTCGTCCTCGTCCGCCCCTTGCGGCGCGGCGGCCTCGGTCGGCGCAGCCTCGCCGGCGATCCGGCGCTGATGCTGGGCAGGCTGCGGCTGCTGCTGCTCGGGCTCGTCGACCTCCACATGCTTCTGCAGCGAATGAATGAGGTCTTCCTTCAGATCGCCGGGCGACAGCGTCTCGTCGGCGATCTCGCGAAGTGCAACGACTGGGTTCTTGTCGTTGTCGCGGTCGACCGTGATCTGCTGGCCCTGCGAAATCTGGCGCGCCCTGTGACTGGCCAGCAAAACCAGCTCGAAGCGGTTTTCGACCTTATCGACGCAATCCTCTACGGTGACACGGGCCATGCCTGTCTCCTGGCTCAACCGAATTCGATGGTGAAGGACAGCACATAGACCTTTCCCGCACGGCTCACAAGGCCCCTCGTGATCGCAGTGCGGAAAGTCGGGGAAATGCCCCGTTGGCAACAGGCGACACACCGCTTATTGTTTGCCGGGCTTAATGCGGATTCGCATCGCGGATGACCGCGAATGGCCGTCGGATTCGACGCCTCACTGCCTTTGTTTCATCACCAACGCCATAATCACGGAAGTTGCCTCCATGCAGTTCGATCAACGCGAAAAACTCGCCCTCTTCATCGACGGGGCCAACCTCTACGCGACATCGAAGAATCTCGGGTTCGACATCGACTACAAGAAGATGCTGGTCTGGTTCCACCAGCATGCGTATGTCCTGCGCGCCTACTACTATACCGCGCTAGTCGAGGACAACGAATATTCCTCGATCCGGCCGCTGATCGACTGGCTCGACTATAACGGCTACCGCGTCGTGACCAAGGCGGCCAAGGAGTTCACCGACCAGACCGGACGGCGCAAGATCAAAGGCAATATGGACATCGAACTCGCCATCGACGCGATGGAATTGGCCGACACGGTCGACCATTTCGTGCTGTTTTCCGGCGACGGCGACTTCCGTTCCCTGGTCGAGGCATTGCAGCGCAAGGGCCGCAAGGTCTCGGTCGTCTCCACCCTGTCGACGACGCCGCCGATGATCGCCGACGACCTCCGGCGGCAAGCCGACCATTTCATCGATCTCGTTTCGCTGAAGGGCGATATCGGCCGCAATCCGGCCGAGCGCGAAGCGCGCATGGCCCGCCGCGCCGAGGTCGAAGCCGAAGACGCCGACGACTATTGAGCCAGCCCCAAAAAGGGATCCGCCCTCTCATCCGGGCCCTCTCATCGGGCCTTCGCTTCCGACCTTCCTGACCGTTTGGCGGAAACCGCTCGGCAGGCGTCCGGATCGAAGTGACAGTTATGGAACGTAATCCATCAGCATGACCGATGCTCTCTCTTCCGGCGGCGACGCAGAGGCCGAGCCCGACCGCGACTGTCCGCTCTGCCCGCGGCTCGTCGAGTTCCGAGAGATATGGCGGGAGCGCGAACCCGGCTGGCACAACGCGCCAGTGCCGAGCTTCCTGCCGGCCGACGGACCGGATGCCGTGCGGCTGCTGGTCGTCGGCCTTGCACCCGGCCTCAGGGGGGCGAACCGGACGGGCCGGCCCTTCACCGGCGACTATGCCGGCGACCTCCTCTATGCGACGCTTTCGCGCTTCGGCTTCGCCAATGACCGGTTCGACGCACGGCCGGACGACGGGCTGGAACTCAACGGGACGGCGATCACCAACGCGGTGCGCTGCGTGCCGCCGGAGAACAAGCCGGTGGGCGCCGAGATCAACACCTGCCGCAGCTTCCTCTCGGCGACGATCGCCCGCTTCGCAAAGCTCCACGTCGTCGTGACGCTCGGCAAGATCGCGCATGATTCGACGATCCGCGCCCTCGGCACACGGCTCGCCGACGCGCCATTCCGGCACGCAGCCGTCGCCGAGATCGGGGATCTCAGCGTCGTCTCGAGCTATCATTGTTCGCGCTACAACACGAATACCGGCCGGCTGACGGAAGAGATGTTCGTCGACGTGTTCCGAAAGGTCGCGGAGCGTCTCGGCACGAACTGATCGTACGCGGCATAGGCAGCGGGCCCGCCGGCGTTCCATCTAACGGTCCGCCGTTCCGTCCGGACGTGGATTTCCGCCGCCTCCGACGGCGTTTGCGACGGGTCTCGCGCGACCTCCCGATCAGTAGAAGCAGCGGTACCCCGCATAGGCGTCGCCGATCCCTTCGCGGCGGAACTGGCTCGCCCGGCGTTCGGCCGCGCGCCGGCTCATCGGGCCGCTGCCGACCACAACAAGCCCGCTGCCGGCACTCGGGCTATCGGAATTGTCGAGTTCCAGGACCTGCGCACCGAGCCGGTTCGCCCGCCTGCGGGCCGCGCGGTGATTGCCGAAGGCGCCGGCAAAGGCATAGTAGCCGCAGGCTTCCGCAACCCGGATCTCGCCGCTCGCGGCAAAGCTTTCGGCGGGCATCGCCGCCGCAAAGGCGGCAAGAACGAGAGCAGTCTTGAGGCGGTGGAAACCCATCGCATCCTCCCTTCGCGGGACCTCAGCGGAACCAACTTCCGCAACGTTAGACGAGCCTCGCCATGCTGTCACCCCGAAGTCTCGCGGGATCGCAAGAGACCGACGATCCATGCAGTGTCTCTGAGGCGGCGTCCACCGTCGCGGACAGGGCCGAAGATACCAGGTTCGTCAGCGACTGCAGTGCGTGACCAGAACCGAGCAGTTCGACGTATGCCGCGCGCACTGACCGAGAGCCTTGCGCGAAGCGACGCGCGGGGACGAGCCCCAGGCGCTGCCCCATCCGCCGCGATGTCCGACGGCGACGGCCCCGCAAGCCTTGGTGAACCAGATCGCCGTCCGACATCCGCGGCTGCGCGCCGAACATTCGCTCAGCGCCCGGCGTTCCGCCGCACGTCGGCTCGGATAGTCGTGGGAGAAACCGAAGGCGCCGCTCGACTGGGAATAGGCAATAGCCCCGTAGCCGGCAAAGGCCGGCGATGCGCCCACAAGCAACAACAGGACCGCCGCCGCAGCGGAAACCTTGCAAGAGAACGAAGACATCATCGTCATATCCAGTTTCGAAGACCCCGTCAGATATTGCGCGATACTGCCCCCTTCGACAACACATTCCTTCAGGAATTTGGAGCGAGTGCGATCGTTTGGGTCGACGTCGTTATCGATCACCCGTGTCGCCGGCCCTGCATTGATGGCGGACGGTGCGCACACCCGGCCCCGGTGGATTCGTTCGCATTCGTGCAGAAGTTCTGTCATGAAGAAGGAAGGCTTATTGCAGCGCCATATCTTGCGGCGCCTGTGCGGCCTCCGTCTCGGCTGGCGAGTGCGGCGCGATGGCTCCCGAAGAGGACTGTGCGATGAGGATCCATCTGGGCTGCGAACTGGGCTACCAGTTTCCGAACCCGACGCCGATGATCGTCAATCTCAATGTGCACTTCTCCCGCGTCGGCGCATTGGAGAGGCCGGACCATCTCGTCACGACGCCGGTCGTTCCCATCACCAGCTATCGCGACAGTTTCGGCAATTGGTGCAACCGCCTCGTCGCCCCGTCCGGCGTCTTCACGCTCGGCACGGACGGCGTGATCCACGACGATGGCCTGAGCGACCCGGTGGGGCACGACGCCGTGCAACACAAGGTCGAGGATCTTCCCTCGGACACGCTGCTCTATCTGCTCGGCAGCCGCTATTGCGAAACCGACCTCCTGTCGAACGAGGCCTGGCGGCTGTTCGGCGAAACGCCGGAGGGGTGGGCGCGCGTTCAGGCGATCTGCGACTTCGTCCACAACCATGTCTCCTTCGACTACATGCAGGCGCGCGCGACCCGCAGCGCCGCCGAGACCTATCGCGAGCGCGTCGGCGTCTGCCGCGACTACACGCATCTCGCGGTTGCCTTCTGCCGGGCGATGAACATTCCAACACGCTACTGCACCGGTTATGTCAGCGATATCGGCCTGCCGCCGCCTTATGCGGAAATGGACTTCGCCGCCTGGATGGAAGTCTATCTCGGCGGCCGCTGGTGGACCTTCGATCCTCGCAACAATGCGCCGCGATGGGGACGCATCCTGATCGCGCAGGGACGCGACGCGTCCGACGTGCCGCTCACCCATACTTTCGGGCCGAACACTTTGACCGGCTTCAGGGTCTGGACCGACCAGATCGACGGGTAGGCCGCTCGGGAAGGCGGAGACAACCTCCGCAAGCCGCTTCGATCGTCCGGCACGGCGCTCGGGCGGCGCAGCCGCTGCAGGACCAACCGGGGCCGAGCTTTTCGGACTCGGTCGCAGACCTGCGGTGCTCGATTCAGGCAATTTTCAGCGTCGGCGTAAGATCCCGGTACCGGACCGCGAAGTATCGCGGGTAGTATCGGGAACCGACGATCCGTGATCGCCGGACGGATCGAAGGATCGGGGGCATGCGCGAAGGCAAGGCGGAGCAGATGGTTTCGCGGACGCTCGTTCGGCGTCTCACTTCGGCATTGCCGTGCGGGCGGCGGATGGCGGAGCGCCTCCGCCAATGCCTGCCCTCGGCAGTGCTCGCGCTGTGGCTCGCCCTTTGCAGCAGCACTGCCGTCGCACAGGAGGTGCGCGAGCCGCGGATCGCTCCGGCGGCAACGGCTGAAACTTCGCAGCCTGTCGCCCCGTCTGCGCAGCCGGCGGCGCCCCCCGCCGCGGCCGCACCGTCGACCACCGCTCCGACGACCGCTTCGGCGGAGGGTCCACTCCCGGCCGAGATCGACAGTCTGGCGCGGCTCCTCGCCGACCCGCGTGTCCAGACATGGTTACAAGCTCAAGCCGCCGCGCTTCAGCCCGCAGCGCCGACGGCGGCCGGTTCGACACCGGCCGGACCGGCAACGCCCCGAGGCGCCGGAACTGCGGCCGCCGGCGAGGGCAATGACGACCTCATGATGATGGAAGGCGCGATGATGATGGGCCAGTCGATGGCCCTCGTGCCGAGCCAGTTGCGCTCCGTCCGCGGCTTCCTTCGCGCGCTTGCGGATGCGGTGCCGCAGGTTCCCGCCGCCCTGTCGCAGGCGGGAAGCGTCCTGCGCGCCGATCTTGCCGGGCGCGAGCCGATCACGATCGGCTTCCTGATCCTCCTGTTCGTCGGCTGCGGCGTCGGAGCCGAACAGCTCCTGGCGTGGGCGATGACCGGCTTTCGCCGGCGCCTGACCCTCTTGCCGACGACGACCGCGGAACAGAGGCTTCGTGCCGCCGGCATCCGGTTGTCCTACGGATTCCTGCTTCTGTTCGCCTTCGCGGCAGGCAGTCTCGGCGTCTTTCTCCTGTTCGACTGGCCGCAGCATCTGGGCCGCCTCCTGCTCCTGGCATTGCAGCTCGCGCTCATCGTCCGGCTGGCGCTGCTCTTGTGCCGGTTCCTCATTGCACCCGGCGCGCCGCGCTTCCGCATCGTTCCGATGGCGACGCGCACGGCCGAGTTCTGGTTCGTCTGGTCTGCCGTCATCGTCGGGTATTTCTTCGCCGCGCAATTCGCGCTGGAGATCCTGCGCGCTCTCGCCATGCCGCGGATCGAGCTCCACGTCGTCGGCATCGGCCTCGGGGTCGGGCTGCTCGCTCTTGCCCTCCTGATCCTCTGGAGGGCCCCGGATCGCGAAACCGGCGAGCGCGAGATCGCCGCCAAGACCGGCGATCTCCGGATCTGGGCGCTGAGCTTCGCCCTTCTCGTCACCTGGCTCCTGCTCTTCACCGGGTCGACGCGCCCCTTCTACGTCGCCGTGATCTGCCTCGTCGGCGCCGCCCTGTTGAAGAACGCCCGGCTCGCCGTCAGGAACCTCATGGCCGTGCCGGACAGCGCAGGGACCGGCGAGCCGGTCCCGCAGGAACAGTCGCTGAAGACGCTGACGATCGAACGCGGCGTCGCCACGCTGATCCTGCTCGTCGGCATCCTGTTTCTTGCCACCGTGCTGCATGTCGGCCTGGCCCAGCCGAAGCTTCCGGAAACGCCGCTGCGCTGGGGCCTGCGCGCCGCCGTCAACTTCGCCGTCGTGGTGCTCGTCACGCTGTTCCTGTGGCGCTTTGCCGAGGCCTGGATCGACCGCAAGATCGCAGCCTCGGAGAAGCACGCGAGCGCCGGGCCCGGCCATGGCCAGGCCAACCGGCTGCGCACCATGCTGCCGATCCTGAAGAACCTGCTTCTCTTCGTTCTCGCCATCATCGCGGTGTTGACGGTGCTCTCCAATCTCGGCGTCGACATCGCGCCGCTGCTCGCCAGCGCCGGGATCTTCGGCATCGCCCTCGGGTTCGGCGCGCAGACGCTGGTCAAGGACATCATCGCCGGCCTGTTCTTCTTCGTCGACGACGCCTTCCGGATCGGTGAGTACATCGAAAGCGGCAACATCCGCGGAACGGTGGAGTCCTTCTCGCTGCGCTCCCTGAAAATCCGCCACCACCGTGGCGCGCTGCACACTGTTCCGTTCGGATCGCTCGACAAGATCACGAATTATTCCCGCGACTGGGTGATCGACAAGCTGGAGATCGGCGTCACCTACGACACCGACATCGCCAAGGTGAAGAGGATCATCAAGGAGATCGGCAAGCGCCTCGCCGAGGAGCCGGAATTTGCGCCTCATATCATCGAGCCGCTGAAGATGCAGGGCGTCGACCAGTTCGGCGACTTCGCGATCAAGCTCCGGATGAAGATGATGACCAAGCCGGGCGAGCAATTCGCGATCCGGCGCGCGGCCTACGACCTGATCAAGAAGCGGTTCGCCGAAGAAGGCGTGTCCTTCGCCTTCCCGACCGTCACCGTCTCCGGACATGCGCCGGACGATCGGTCGGCGCGCGCCGCCATCGCCCAGCAGGCAATGGAACTGACGAGGCCTCCGGCGGCGGCACCGGACACGCGCTGACACGGCGCGCCGGAAGCTCAGGCAGCAAATGCTTGACCGCCGCAGGCCGGTGTCGCAGGGTCCCGCGCCGATCGAGGAGAAACGGCTGGGAGGACGAGGATGGCGATTTACGCATTGGATGGCGAGCGGCCGGACCTGCCCGGGGACGGGGACTATTTCGTCGCTCCGGGCGCCCATCTCATCGGACGCGTCCGGCTCGGGCCGGGCGCCGGGATCTGGTTCGGCGCGGTCGTGCGCGGCGACAACGAGTGGATCGAGATCGGCGCGGCCACGAACATCCAGGACAATTGCGCCCTGCATTCGGACATGGGTTTTCCCCTGACCATCGGCGCCGGCTGCACGATCGGCCACAGCGCCATCGTCCACGGCTGCACGATCGGAGAGAATTCGCTGATCGGCATGGGCGCGACCGTCCTCAACGGCGCGAGAATCGGCCGGAACTCGATCGTCGGGGCGAATGCCCTCGTCACCGAAGGCAAGGAATTTCCGGACAATTCGCTGATCGTCGGCGCACCGGCACGCGCTGTCCGCACGCTCGACGAGGCAACAGCGGCGAAGCTCAAGGAATCGGCGGCTCACTATGTGGCGAATGCCCGGCGTTTCGCAAAGGGCCTTGAAAAGCTGACCGACTGAGCGCTGCGCCGAGCTCGCCCCGCCCCGCGACTTCGGTCGGCCGGGCCCTCTCCCCCTGCGCCTCTTCCCCCTGCCCCTTCTTTCTCTTCGTTTCGGACCGCCCATGCCGCTCTTCACGCCGCTCGCCCGCTCTCTGCCTGCAACCGTCCCCTTCGTCGGTCCGGAGGCGCTGGAGCGCCGGATGGGGATCCGTTTTGCGGCACGGCTGGGTGCCAATGAGAGCGTCTTCGGGCCCTCGCCGAAGGCCGTGGCGGCGATGGCGGAGGCGGCCGCCGGCAGCTGGGCCTATGGCGACCCGGAACTCCACGACCTCAAGCATGCGATTGCGGAGCATCACGGGATCGGTCCCGAAAACATCGTCGCCGGCGAAGGCATCGATGGGCTGCTCGGCTATCTGATCCGGCTGGCGGCGGGGCCCGGCGACACCGTCGTGACTTCGCGCGGGGCTTATCCGACCGTAAACTACCATGTCGCCGGCAATGGCGCGGCGCTCGACTTCGTACCCTACCGCGCAGACGATCACGAAGATCTCGACGCGCTCCTGGAGCGGGCGCGCAGGACACGGGCAAAGCTCCTCTATTTCGCCAATCCCGACAATCCGACCGGCAGCTGGCACGACGGGGCGGCAGTGGAGCGGCTGATCACAGAGTTGCCGGAGGAGACCATCCTGGCGCTCGACGAAGCCTATGGTGACCTGGCACCGGCCTCGGCGCTGCCGCCGATGTCGCTGATGCGACCGAACCTCGTCAGGTTCCGCACCTTCTCCAAGGCCTACGGCATGGCTGGCGTCAGGATCGGCTATGCGGTCGGAGAGGCCGCGACGATCGCCGAATTCGACAAGGTCCGAAATCACTTCGGCGTCTCGTGCATCGCGCAGGCCGGGGCGCTCGCGGCGCTCTCGGACCAGGCGCATCTTCGCGAAACGATCGGGGCGATCAAGGCTGCCCGTACGGAGCTGTCGCACATCGCATCGCGGTGCGGCCTGACGCCCCTGCCCTCGGCGACGAACTTCGTGGCGATGGATTGCGGCGGCGACGGCGTCTATGCGCGCCGGCTGCTCGACGCGATCCTGAGACGCGGCGTCTTCATCCGGATGCCCGGCGCCGAGCCGCTGGACCGGATGATCCGGGTGACGGTCGGGCGGCCCGAGGATCACGCCCTGTTCGAGCGGGCGCTCGCGGAGGCGCTGGCGGAGGTCGACAAGCCTGAGGCCGTACAGGTCGCCGGATAGGTCTGCGAGGCGATTGGCGGGTTCGAAGTCTCAGTGGCGGGTGAGCCAGTCGCGGGCAGAGCGAAGCGCGCGGCTGATCTCGGCCTTCGACAGCTGGCTGGCGACGTCCTGGCGATGGAAGGCGGCCTCGACGTAGCCCTTGCGGTCGGCAAGGTTGAAGTACATGTGCGCGGCGACGAGGTCGGCGGCGCCATCGCGGCCGGAAGCCGCGCGCATGCCGAGTTCGAAGAGGATCTCGCCCTCGACGAAATGGGCTCCGTTCGTCTCGGCGTTCTCGAAGGTCTCAAAGTCGATGCGGGCCATTGTCTTCGCTTCCCTGTTGCGATTGCTTGGCTTTCGATGACCCGAGAATGGCGCCAAGACTTGAAGACGCGCTTAAATGTTTCGATTAATTCGAACTAAATGCCGAACATCGCGGGCGCTCGGTGAGCCCGTACCAACCCACTGACAATTCTGCAGTTTTTGACCGAATTCGGCGACAGAACAGGCTCTGAGCCTTTACCTCGCATTCACCGCGACGCAACGTCAGGCGATCCAGATCATCCGCGTTGGGTCAGACCGTGGGTGGTTCCTGCAAGAAGCCCCACGACAATTGCGGCCCCCGCGCGAGCGCCGCGTCCTTGGCGGTCTGATCTGCCGTACGGACCGGCCGAAGCGCCGGTAGTGCCCTGATCGCCTGTGCCTGAACGAAGACGTGTCGGTCTCCCGGCTTCGATCGGGCGGCTTGTCACGCGACGGGGCAGTTAAACCCATGCGACAATCCATGGCCGGGCCGGTAACATTTCCGGAACCCACTCGCATTGTCACAATTCCTTCTCTAACTCCCGCCCCACACGGGTCCCAAACCATCCATTCGACGGAAAGCATGACAATGAAGACTTCAATCCTGGCACTCGCCACAATTTTCGCACTCTCCACACCCGCCCTTTCGGCCGAGCCCATCGTCGGCAAGTGGCGCGCTCCCGGCGGCGGCATCGTTCGCGTTTCGCCCTGCGGCGACGCCTTTTGCGCCACGGTCATCAGCGGCGAACACAAGGGCAAGTCGGTGGGCCAGATGACCGGCAGCGGCAAGACCTACAAGGGGTCGGTGACCGATCCGCGTGACGACCGCACCTATTCCGGCACGGTCTCGATCAGCTCCGGCAGCCTCAAGCTCACCGGCTGCGCGCTGAAGATCTTCTGCAAGACCCAGACCTGGATCCGGATCTAGGGTCGAAACGGGCCGACACGGCGTTCGGCTGCTCTCTGAGCGAGGGCAAGCCATTGCCGAAAGCGCCGCTGTGATTTCCGAAGCGTCAGCGGACGCCGCCTGGCGGTTTCTCCCGTGACATCGCGGACATTGCCCTGCAGCCGACACACCGACGGGACGTCGGCATGAACAAAGGCGCCGGCTCCTCGCCGACGCCTTTGCTTTTTCGAGCCCTCATTTACGCTACCACCGCATCCCTCTGCAGGATCGGCGGCTCGCGGTGCATCCGCCGCGGTCAGCGCGCCCGCTGGCCGAAGAGCACGCCCTGGGCGTTCTTGTCGGTGGCGAGGTTCATCTTCTCGCGCTCGGCCTGACCGACCGCCAGGCCCTTCTCCACCGCCGGCCGCGCCAGAAGTTCTTCGAACCAGCGCTTCAGATGGGGGAATTCCTCGATGTCCTGCCCCTGGTTCTTGTAGGGCTTGACCCAGCCGACCGAGGCCATGTCGGCGATCGAGTATTCGGCGCCGCCGAGATAGGCGTTGGCCTCCAGCCGCTTGTTCATCACGCCGTAGAGCCGGTGCACCTCGTTGGTGTAGCGGTCGATGCCATAGGCGATCTTCTCCGGAGCGTAGTTGCGGAAGTGGTGCGCCTGGCCGGCCATCGGGCCGAGGCCGCCGACCTGCCAGAACAGCCATTCGTCGACCGCGACACGGGCCCGCTCGTCGCTCGGATAGAACCGGCCGAACTTGCGCCCGAGATATTGCAGGATGGCGCCGGACTCGAAGACCGAGATCGGCTCGCCGCCCGGCCCCTCCGGGTCGACGATCGCCGGCATTCGATTGTTGGGCGCGATCTTCAGGAAGTCCGGCCTGAACTGGTCGCCGGCGCCGATATTGACGAAGTGCACGTCGTAGGGGACGCCCAATTCCTCGAGCATGATCGAAATTTTCCACCCATTGGGCGTTGGCCAATAGTGTAGCTCGATCGGGCGGGTCTGCGTTGCCATGTGCGCTCCTAGAAACCGGTCACATTTGAAACGAATCTTCTTTCGGCGGCTTCATGAACACCAAACCGCCATGATGTTGTCGCGACCTAGTGCGTGGGGGAATGCCCGCCCAGGCGGGACATCTGCCGACACTGCGTTCATGAATTTGAACCGGAGCTGTCGCAGGAGATCAGCTTCGCTTCAGACGCATCGTGCAATGACAGATCAAATGGCTTAGGGGAACGTCATGATGACACGCCTTACGATCGTCACCACGCTCATCGGCCTCTTCGGATTCGGCCTGAGTTATCTTGCGCAGCAATCGCCGGTCACCACCGGCAGCGCGGTCGCTTCCGCGGGAGGCGGCGACTGTGACTATACGAGGGGAATCGTCTGCCAGATCGAGCGCGACAATCGCGGCCCGACCGTGAATTTTTAGTCGCGATCGTCTTCCCGACGCCATGGGCCACGTCTAAAGAGGGCCATGGTTCAGTTCGATCCGATGCCCGACGACATCGCCGTGGAGACGCCGCCTCCGGCGCGTCCGCAGGCATTTGCCGATCCCGAAGCCGCGGTTGCGGAGCTGATCCGGCTCTATGATCGCTCGGTCGCCTTTCTGTCGGCGAGTTTCGACGCGCTCATCGCCAATGGCGAGACTGTGCGCCGCTATCGCGCCTTCTATCCGCAGGTCTCCCTGCGCACGACGTCTCATGCGCGCGTCGATTCCCGCCTCGCCTTCGGCCATGTCCCTCGGCCCGGCCACTACGCGGCGACGGTAACGCGCCCGCAGCTCTTCGAGCGGTATCTTGTCGAGCAGATCGGCCTGTTGATCCGCAATCACGGCCAGGCGGTCACGGTGGGCGACTCTTCCACGCCGATCCCGCTGCACTTCGCCTTTCCCGAAGGTGCTTATGTCGACGGGTCCCTCGCCGAGAAGCTCGGGCGGCCCCTGCGCGACATCTTCGACGTGCCCGACCTCGAAGCGACGGACGACCGGATCGTCAACGGCAATTTCGAGCCCCACCCCGGCGAGCCGATGCCGCTCGCCCCGTTCACGGCTCAGCGGGTCGACTACTCGCTGCACCGGCTTTCGCACTATACGGCGACGCATCCGGCGCACTTCCAGAACTTCATCCTGTTTACGAACTACCAGTTCTATGTCGACGAGTTCTGCGTGCTGGCGCGTGAGCTGATGCGCGAGGGCGGCAAGGGCTACAGCGAATTCGTGGAGCCCGGCAACCTCGTCACGGTCGCGGGCGAGGCGCCAGCCGGGCCCGGCCTCGTTCCGCAGCGGCTGCCGCAGATGCCGGCCTACCACCTGAAGCGGGCCGACGGTCACGGCATCACCATGGTCAATATCGGCGTCGGCCCGTCCAACGCCAAGACGATCACCGACCATATCGCGGTCCTTCGCCCGCATGCCTGGATAATGCTCGGCCACTGCGCCGGCCTCAGAAACAGTCAGGAGCTCGGCGACTACGTTCTCGCCCATGCCTATGTCCGTGAGGATCATGTCCTCGACGCCGACCTGCCGCTCTGGGTTCCGATCCCGGCGCTCGCCGAGGTCCAGGTAGCGCTGGAACACGCGGTCGAGGAGGTCACCGGTCTTTCCGGCTACGAGCTGAAGAAGATCATGCGCACCGGCACGGTCGCGACCATCGACAACCGCAACTGGGAACTGAGGGACCAGCGCGAGCCGGTCGAGCGGCTGTCGCAGTCGCGGGCGATCGCGCTCGACATGGAGTCCGCGACGATCGCCGCCAACGGCTTCCGCTTCCGCGTCCCCTACGGCACGCTGCTCTGCGTCTCCGACAAGCCGCTGCATGGCGAACTGAAGCTGCCGGGCATGGCCACGGAATTCTACAAGCGCCAGGTCGCGCAGCATCTGAAGATCGGGATGCGGGCGCTCGAACTGATGTCCGAGCTGCCGTCCGAGCGCGTCCATTCGCGCAAGCTGCGCTCGTTCTTCGAAACCGCCTTCCAGTAGAGCGCCGATGGACCGGACACGCGTCTCGGATCGCTGCCGCGTCGGCCGCACGCTGACCCTGGCCGCGACGCTCGCCTGCAGCCTGGTCGTGGTTTGCGGTTATTTCGGCGACATCGTGCCGTTCTTCGATACGCTGGCGCATTTCCGGGCTCACGCAGCGGTCCTGCTCGTCCTGTGCGGGCTGGCCCTCGTCCTCGCCCGACTTCCGCTTGCCGGGCTGATCGCGGTGGCGATCGCGGCCTACGCCTCGCTGAGCGTCGCGCCCTATCTGCTGCCGGGAACGAAGGCTACCGCGGCCGCCGGGCGCTCGCCCTATTACACACTCCTGCAGATGAACCTGAGATGGGACGCTCCGGATCCGTCAGCCGCGGTGCAGCTCATCGGACGCCTGTCACCGGACGTCGTCACGCTGCAGGAGGCGAACGGACAGTGGCCGGCGATCCTCGACCGGCTCGCGGACCGCTATCCCTACCGCTTCGCCTGCAAGGGCGCGCACGCGGTCCCCGACGCGACAATCCTGTCACGGCGCCCGTTCGTCCTCGACGAGCCCGGCCAGTGCGGGCCGCAGGGGCGCTTCGCCGCGCGGCGGATCAATCTCGGCGGTCAGCCGGTGACCATCGTGTCGCAGCACATGCGCTGGCCCTGGCCGGGCGGCCAGTGGCACCACCTCTCAAGCCTTCAGGGCGAGCTTCTCGGGCTCGAGCCGCCGACGCTCGTCGCGGGCGACTTCAACGGCACCCCTTGGGGCGCCGTGGCGCGCCACTATGCGGAGCTGACGAACACACGGATCGTGCCGCATGTCGGGGCGACCTGGCTGGTGAGGCCGCTCACCGGATCGCTCGGGCCGATCATCGGCCTGCCGCTCGACAATGTCCTGGCGTCGCCGACGATCCAGATCATCAGCGTCGAGCGGCAGGAGGCGACGTCCTCGGACCATCTGCCGCTGTTCGTCACCTTCACCCTGCCCGAGCCGGTGCCGCAGATCCAGCCCACCTCGCGGGTGGTATCGGGCAAGTCCTTGCCCGCATCGACGCGAACCGAATTGGGGCGCGCTGGCTGATCAGACCGCGGCATCTGCGTCTTTGCAGCCCTCGTCCCGATCGGTTATGGTCATTTCGCAATTTGCCCATAACCAGGCATCAGCGATGCACCCATGGCGCGATGCCATATCGCACAGCCTGTCCTCGCTCTCTGACGCCTCACGCGACGTGGTCGGGAAAAGCCTGACATCCGGACTGAAAGATCTCGGCGAAGATCCCGCGCAATTCGCCCTGCCCCTGAGAGCGAATTGAGACCCTGGGCCTCAACCGCCTCACATCACCTGATAGACCGGTCCCTCGCAGCCCTGTGGCGGCACCCAGTTGATGTTCTGGTTCGGATCCTTGATGTCGCAGGTCTTGCAGTGGACGCAGTTCTGGCCGTTGATCACGAACTTCTCCTTGCCGTCCTCCTCGACCCATTCGTACACGCCGGCCGGGCAGTAGCGCTGCGAGGGGCCGGCATAGACGGCGAACTCCGAGGAATGCTGGAGTTCGGGGTCCTTCACCTGCAGGTGGACCGGCTGGTCCTCCTCGTGATTGGTGTTCGAGAGGTAGACCGAAGACACCTTGTCGAAGGTCAGAACGCCATCCGGCTTGGGATAGGTGATCGGCGCATGCTGCGCCGCGGGTTCGAGGCAGGCATAGTCCGGCTTGCCGTGCCTTCGCGTGCCGAAGAAGGAGAAGCCGAACAGCGAGTTCGTCCACATGTCGAGACCGCCGAGCGCGATGCCGAGCATGGTGCCGTAGCGCGACCAGAGCGGCTTGACGTTGCGCACCGGCTTCAGGTCCCGGCCGATCGGCGAGGCGCGCCACGCCGCGTCGTATTCGGAAAGCCGGTCCTGCGAGCGTCCGGCCTTGATCGCGGCCGCGGCTGCTTCCGCGGCGAGCATGCCCGAGGTCATCGCATTGTGGGCGCCTTTGATGCGCGGCACGTTGACGAAGCCGGCGGAGCAGCCGATCAGCGCGCCGCCGGGAAAGTCGAGCTTCGGCACCGACTGATAGCCGCCCTCGGTGATCGCCCGCGCGCCATAGGCGATACGCTTGCCGCCATCCAGCAGTTCGGCGACGTCGGCATGCGTCTTGAAGCGCTGGAATTCTTCGAAGGGCGAGAGATAGGGGTTCTTGTAGTTCAGATGGACCACGAAGCCGACATAGACCTGGTTGTCGGCGAGATGGTAGAGGAAGGAGCCGCCGCCGGTACCGTCCGACAGCGGCCAGCCGAAGGAATGCTGCACCCGGCCGGGCTGCGACTTCTCCGGCGAAATCTCCCAGAGCTCCTTGATACCGATGCCGAATTTCTGTGGCTCGCAGCCGTGGTCGAGGCCGTAAGCCCGGATCAGCTCTTTGGCGAGCGAGCCGCGCACGCCCTCCCCGATCAGCACATATTTGCCGAGAAGCGCCATGCCGCGCTGGTAGTTCGGCCCCGGCTCGCCGGACCGTTCGACCCCCATGTCGCCGGTCGCGACGCCGATGACGCGGTTGGACTCATCGTAGAGAATTTCGGCCGCGGCAAAGCCGGGATAGATCTCGACGCCGAGCGCCTCGGCCTTTTCCGCCATCCATTTGCACACGAGGCCGAGCGAGACGACGAAATTGCCGTGATTGGCCATCAACCTCGGCATCAGCGCATTGGGCAGGCGCAGCGAGCCCTGCGGCCCGTAGAAATAGAAGCGGTCGTCGGTGACCGCCGTCTTGATCGGCGTCTCCTCCTTTCGCCATTCCGGCAGCAGACGGTCGAGCGCCGAGGGATCGAGCACGTTGCCCGACAGGACATGCGCGCCGACTTCGGCGCCCTTTTCGAGGACGACGACGGTCAGTTCCGGGTCGATCTGCTTCAGGCGGATCGCGGCCGCAAGGCCTGCCGGACCGGCCCCGACGATGACGACGTCGAACTCCATCGCTTCGCGTTCGGGCAGGTTCTCGGCTTCGCTCATCGTCATTCCTCGCAGCAGTGATCCAAGGTCGCCAGTCCCACGACCCTTCCGTCCGGCAGAACCGCCGGACTGATCCGAGTTCTAGCCGGAGCGGCTCCAAGGTCAAACGCCGCCCTTTGCGCCTGCGTCATCGAAGAGGCGCGGACTGGCGCCGCGAAGGCCCCCGGTGCTAAGGGGTGCGGACTATCCCCGACCAGCCCAGACACGGAGCAATTGCCTTGAACGCGATCTATCTCGGCATTGCCATCGTCTGCGAGATCATCGGCACCACCGCGCTCAAGTCGACCGCCGGCTTCACCCGCCTGACGCCGGCGCTCGTCACCGTCGTCGCCTATGTCTTCGCCTTCTATTTCCTCGCACTGCCGCTCCGGACGCTGCCGGTCGGCATCGTCTATGCGATCTGGTCCGGCACCGGGATCGTCATCCTGGCGCTGATCGACCTCCTCTGGTTCCGCCAGCCGATCGATATGGCCGGGCTGGCGGGCATCGCGCTGATCCTCGCCGGCGTCCTCGTGATCAACCTGTTCTCGCACAGCGTCGGCCATTGATGGCGTCGGCCCGGCAACGAAAGGACGTCGCGTAACCTTGAATTAGCGATCGCGCGATAGCGTGCAGCCTCGATCCAGCATTGAGGGTGAGCCATGTCGTCCAAGAAATTCCGCCTCGTCACGCGCAGCGACTTCGACGGCCTCGTCTGCGGCATGCTCCTGAAGGAGCAGGACCTCATCGACGAGATCACCTTCGTGCATCCCAAGGACATGCAGGACGGAAAAGTCGCGATCACCGAGCGCGACATCACCACCAATCTGCCTTACGTTCCCGGCGGCCATCTGGTCTTCGACCATCATTCGAGCGAACTCGAGCGCGTCGGCGAACAGCCCGACAACTACGTCACCGACCCCAACGCCGCCTCTGCGGCCCGCGTCGTCTACGAGTTCTACGGCGGCCCGAAGGCCTTTCCGCGCATTCGGCCCGACCTCATGGAAGCCGTCGACAAGGGCGATTCGGCCCAGTTCTCGCGGGACGAGATCCTCAATCCGAGCGGCTGGGTGCTGCTCAACTTCCTGATGGATTCGCGCACCGGCCTCGGCCGCTTCCGCAATTTCCGGATCTCGAACTACGAGCTGATGATGCAGCTCATCGACTACTGCCGCGACCACAGCGTCGAACAGATCCTCGACCTTCCGGACGTGGCCGAGCGCGTCGACCTCTATCGCGCCCACGAAGCGAAGTTCAAGGAACAGCTGCAGCGCTGCGGCCGCGTGTACGGGCCGCTCGTCGTCCTCGACCTGCGCGACGAGGAAATCATCTATGCCGGCAACCGGTTCATGATCTACGCGCTCTATCCCGAGTGCAACATTTCCATGCATGTGATGTGGGGCATGAAGCGGCAGAACACCGTCTTCGCCATCGGCAAGTCGATCCTCGACAGGAGCTCCAAGGTCGACGTCGGCGAGATCTGCCTCGGCTATGGCGGCGGCGGGCATCATGCGGCCGGCACATGCCAGGTCGCCAACGAGGTGGCGGAGGGCGTGAAGTCGCAGCTGGTCGAGACGATCAGCCGGACCCGGCCGCGTCGCCAACGCCAGCTCCTGAGCGCCTGACGGCCAAGGCGTCCGAGGCCGGACCTCGTCGTTGCGGCAGTCGGTCGATGAGCCTGCCGCGATGTCCGAACGGGACGGCTTGGCTCGACCGGCGCCGGCCGGCGCCTCGAATTGCCAGGAACCGGTCGCCCTCGCCCGCGCCATGCACTAGAAGCGTCTCATGAGCGCCGAGACCCCCCTCCTGACCCGCGACGCGGCGATCGCGCTTCTCGAATGGTATCGGGAGGCCGGTATCGACGCGCTCCTGGAGGAGCGTCCGCGCGACCGTTTCGCCGAGACGGCCGCCGAGAGCGCCGCCCGCCAGTCCGCTGCGGGAGCCAGTGGCGCAAAGCCCGTCGCACGCAACGATCCGGCGCCCGAACGCGCCAGCGCGCCTGCTCCAGGTTCCGGTCCGGCATCAGAGCCGAGCGGCGGCTTTCCGGCGATACGGGTTGCGGTGCCGGACGATCTTGCCGTCGCCGATGCGCGCGAGCGCGCCCGTTCGGCGGAGAGCCTCGCCGAGCTTCAGGAGGTCCTTGCCGCATTCGACGGCTGCAATCTCAGGATCAGCGCCAAGACCACGGTCTTCGGCGACGGGCCGGACGTGGCCGAGCTGATGTTCGTCGGCGAGGCACCGGGACGGGAGGAGGACATTGCCGGGGTCCCCTTCGTCGGCCGGTCCGGTCAGCTCCTCAACCGCATGCTGGAAGCGATCGGGCTGGAGCGCGAGGCCGTCCGCGTGACCAACACCGTGCCCTGGCGACCGCCCGGAAACCGGCCGCCCACCCCCGCGGAGACGCAGATTTGCCTGCCCTTCGTCCAGAGGCAGATCGAACTCGTCCGGCCGAAGATTCTGGTCTGCCTCGGATCGCCGGCGGCGAAAGCCATCCTCGGCGCGCAGGAGGGCATCATGCGCATTCGCGGAAAATGGACGCATTACAGTTTCGGTCTGGAGGCGAACCAGACGATCGCGGCGACGGCGATGCTGCATCCGGCCTATCTCCTGCGCCAGCCGGCACAGAAGCGGCTCGCCTGGCGCGATCTCATCGCGCTGAAGGCGCGGCTCGCCGAATAGGGCGAGCGACTCGCAATCGCCATCGAAGCGTCCGCATGCCGTCACGATTTGTCGGCATTCCTCCTCTCGTCAAATCGCTCACGAAGGCATAGGTGCTGCGGACGCGAGTCGGGCCGAATCGACTCCGCGGGCCCCAGCCGAACGAATGAAGTCCGTCCGCCATGCATCTGTTGCCCATCGCCGCCCTCCTCACCTCGACCTTCTTCCTGATGGCCGGAGCGGGTCTGATGGGGATTCTCCTGCCGGTCCGCGGATCGATCGAGGGCTGGACCAGCTACGAGATCGGCGCCCTCGGCACCAGCTATGCGATCGCCTTCACCTTCGGCTGCGTGGTGATCCCCTGGATCGTCCGCAGTGCCGGTCACGTCCGCACCTTTTCCAGCCTCGCGGCGCTGCTGGCGATCTCGATCCTGCTTTGCGCCATCATCGTCGATCCGCTCGCCTGGATCGTCTTCCGCGCGATGGCCGGCTTCGCGCTCGCCGGCACCTACATGGTCGTCGAGAGCTGGCTGAACGAGCGGGTCACCAATGAGAGCCGTGGCGCGATCTTCTCGGTCTACATGATCGTCACCATGGCGGCGATGATGGGCGGCCAATACGTCATGCCGCTGTCGAAGCCCGAGCTGACGATGCCGTTCATGATCTGCGCAATCCTCTTCGCGCTTGCGGTCATCCCGACGGCGCTGTCGCGGGCGCAGTCGCCGAAGCCGTTGACCACGGTGAAGCTTGATGTCGGCATGCTGTTCCGCAACTCGCCGGTCGCCGCCATCGGCGTGCTTCTCGCCGGCATCCTGTCGGGCGCGTGGAACAACATGGCGCCGGTCTTCGGCCAGCAGATCGGGCTGTCGACGACCCAGATCGCCACCCTCGTCGTCGTCGCCATGGCCGGCGGCATCGTCTTCCAGATCCCGCTCGGCCGGATCTCGGACCGGACCGACCGGCGCTATGTGATGACCGCCGCCGGGCTGATCGGCGTCGCGGCCGCAGTCGCCGGCGTTTATCTGGATCATGCGGGCCCGATCGCGCTCTTCTCGGTCGCCTTCGTCGTCGGCGGCATCATCTATCCCGCCTATTCGCTCGCGGTCGCCCATGCCAACGACTATGCGGCCGACGCCGACTTCGTGAAAGTCTCGAGCGGGCTCCTCATCCTCTATGGCGTCGGCACGATGATCGGGCCGCTCTACGCCGCCGTCCTGATGGAATCGCTCGGACCTGCCGGCATCTTCCAGGCTCTCGGCACGGGAATGGCGCTCTATGCCGCCTATTCCTTCTACCGCACGTTCCGGCGCGTCGCGATCCCCGCCGACCAGCGGCCCGACTTCCAGACGGTGCCGATCGCCCGTGTGCAGACGCCGGCGAGCTTCGCGCTCGACCCGCGCGCCGATATCGCCGACACGGAAGAGGACGCGGAGGCGGAGCGGCGGGAGAGCGAACGCCGCGATGCCGAACTGACCGCCGTCAAGTAAGAGAGCGATCGCCCGCGCGGGCTCCGGAATACCGGGGCCGACGGGTTCGAGGGACGCCGTGTCAGCCGTTCGGCGTGGAGGCGCGGCGCGCCTTCTTGCGTTCGATGCCGAGCCGGTGCTCGCGATAGATGATGAAGATGCCGGCCGACACGACGATCGCACCGCCGATCAGCGTCGTCACGGTCACCGTCTCGCCGAACAGGAAGAAGCCGATCGCGATTGCCAGGAGCAGCGAGGTGTATTCGAAGGGCGCGATGGTCGAGGTGTCGGCATAGCGGTAGCAGGCCGTCAAGAGCAGCTGGCCGACGCCGCCGCAAAGCCCCGCCGTAACCAGCAGCGCCGCCTGACCCGGCGTCGGCATCACCCAGCCGAGGACGATCGAGAAGGTCGCGATCAGCGAGCAGGTGAGCGAGAAATAGACCACGATCGTCGCCGTGCGCTCCTTCTGGGCGAGCCGGCGCACCTGGATCATCGCAACCGCCGAAAAGGCCGCGGCGATGATCGAGGCGGTGACGCCGACCGCCTCGCCCTGGCCGGCTCCGTCATCGAACAGCGTGAGATTGGGCAGCGACACGACCACCACCCCGACAAGGCCGATCAGCGCCGCCGTCCAGCGATAGGCGCGCACGACCTCCTTCAGAAGCAGGGCCGCAAAGACGACCGTGAGGAGCGGTGCCCCGTAGGAGATCGTGATCCATTCGGGATAGGCGAGCCGCGTCAGGGCGAAGAAGCCGAGGATCATCGAGGAGACGCCGACAAGGCCGCGCACGAGATGGCCCGGAATGTCGTCGGTAACGAGCGATGTCCTGAGGTCGCCGAGCCAGGCGAGATAGATCGCCACCGGCACGAGCGCGAAGAAGGAGCGGAAGAAGACGATCTCGCCGGCCGGAATACCCTCGCCCCCGGCCTTGATCGCCGTCTGCATGCCGACGAAGACGACCACGGACATGCATTTCAGGGCAATTCCGAGCATCGGGTTGGAGGTCTCACCCGTGCTCGGCCCGCTGTCCATTCTCTGCCTGCCCTTCCCTCGACCGCCTGAAGGCGGCCCATCCTTTTGTCCAGCGCGGATCGCACGCCGGACACGTCCATCACGGGGACAGGCTTACACCCCGAGCTCTGTGGGAAACTGGAAAGATTGCTTCGCAAGCAGAACAATCCTGCCCGCGAAGCATATTCCGTCGCCCTTCGCCTACGCCGCGGAAGAGGCGGACCGCAGGGCCTCCCAGACCCGCAACGGGGTTGCCGGCATGTCGAAGTGCTTCACGCCCGCCTGGCGGAGCGCGTCGGCGACCGCGTTCATGACCGCCGGCGTCGCGCCGATGGTGCCAGCCTCGCCGGCGCCCTTGATACCCAGCGCATTGGTCGTCGAAGGCACGTTCCGGGTCTTGAAGTCAAACATCGGGAAATCCCAGGCCCTCGGCATGGCGTAGTCCATGAAGCTCGCCGTCACCAACTGGCCGTCCTGATCGTAGACCGCGTTCTCGATCAGCGCCTGGCCGATCCCCTGCGCCACGCCGCCATGGATCTGGCCGGCGAGCAGCATCGGGTTCACTGTCACGCCGAAATCGTCGACGATGGTATAGGCGATGAGTTCGGTCGCGCCGGTGTCCGGATCGATCTCAACCTCACAGATATGCGTGCCGTTCGGGTAGGTCGCCTCGTCCTGCTTGAACTCGCCGACCGCCTTGCGGTCCTCCTCCGACTTTGCGGCGGCGGCGAGCGCGGCGAAGTCGATCGCGCGGTCGGTGCCGACGACGCGAGCGGTGCCGTCCGCCAGCTCGATGTCGGCCGCGGCCGCCTCGAGTTCGTCCGCGGCGAGCTTCTTCAGCTTTTCCGCCAGCGTCTGGCTCGCGCGGCGCACCGAAACCGCGCCCAGCGGGATCGAACGCGAGCCACCGGTGCCGCCGCCGGTGGGCGTGTCGTCCGTGTCGCCCTGGCGCACGTCGATACGGTCGTAGTCGAGCTTCAGAGCCTCGGCGACGAACTGCGCATAGGCGGTGACATGGCCCTGGCCGTTCGACTGCGTGCCGATCTTCAGCTCCACGCGCCCGTTCGCCATCAGCTCGACATAGGCCGGTTCCGAACCGGGAAAGGCGCAGGCCTCGACATAGGTCGCCATGCCTATGCCTCGGAGCCTGCCGCGCGCCCGCGCCTCCTCGCGGCGGCTCTCGAAAGTCTGCCAGCCGGAGCGGCGCATGCCCTCGGCGAGGTGTCCGGCGAAGTCGCCGGTGTCGTAGAGCCGGCCGAAGGCGGTGCGGTAGGGGAGCTGGTCGGGGCGGATGAAGTTGCGCCGGCGGATCTCTTCGCGCGGCAGGTTCATGTCGACGGCACACTGGTCGACCAGCCGTTCGATCAGATAAGCCGCTTCCGGGCGGCCAGCGCCGCGATAGGCGTCCACCGGCACGGTGTTGGTGAGGTAGAGCTTGCAGTCGACGTCGATTGCCGGGATGTCGTAGAGGCCCGTCGCCATCGACATGCCGAACCAGGGGATCATCGGACCGAACTGCGAGGTGTAGGCGCCGAGATTGGCGGACAGGCCGATCCGCAGACCGAGGAACCGGCCCTCGGCATCCATCGCCATCTCGCCGGTGACGAGATTGTCGCGGCCATGGGCGTCGGTGACGAAATGCTCGCCGCGGTCGGAGGTCCATTTGACCGGCCGGCCGAGCTGGCGGGCCGCCTCCAGAACGAGCACATATTCGCGGTAGACGAAGGCCTTGGTGCCGAAGCCACCGCCAACGTCATGCGTGACGACGCGGATCGTCTCCGGCTCGACATGGAAGACGGCATTGGCGAGGATGCCGCGCATCCCATGGACGCCCTGGCTGCCCGAGGTCAGCGTGAAATGCGCGGTCTCGGCGTCGTATTCGCCCACCGCCGAGCGGACTTCCATATAGTTGCAGACGAGCCTGTTCTGGACGAGGTCGATGCGCGTCACATGCGCGGCCTCGCCGAAGGCTGCGGTCGTGGCGTCGGCGTCGCCGACATGCATGTGGCCTGCCAGATTGCCCACAACGTCGTCCCAGACGAGCGCCGAATCATCGGCGCGCGCGGCGGCAATGTCGGCGACCGCCGGCAGCGGCTCCCATTCGACCGCGACGAGCTCAGCCGCATCGCGCGCCTGTATCGCCGTGTCGGCCACGACGAAGGCGACGGCATCGCCGACATGGCGCACGATGTCCTTGGCCAGGATCGGCGCGTTGCGCTTTTCCAGCGTCTTGCCGTCCACCTGCTTGGGCGAGGCCATGCAGGGCAGGTCGCCGAGCGCGGCGACATCCTGATGGGTCATTACGCGGTGGACGCCCGGCGCCGAGCGCGCGGCCTCGATATCGGTGATGGTGAAGCGGGCATGGGCGTGGGGGGAGCGGACCACCGCGGCATGCAGAAGCCCCGGCCGGGTCTCGTCGTCGGTATAGCGCCCGGCGCCGCGAAGCAGCGCGTCGTCCTCCTTGCGCAGCACCGAAGCACCGAGGCCGAATTTCGGGGTCATGACGTTCATGCGTGATGCTCCTTGGGCGCGGCAGGCGGGAAAGATGCGGGACCGCGAACGGATCTGCCGGCGCGATTTTCCGCCTTGCCAATTATTGCGGGGGCTCTGCTTCGTCGAGAGGAATAGACGCAACGAGGCCCCGCGCCAAGGAAAAGGCGTTGGCAATCGCCGTCTCGAGGGCTACCTCCGGCCGAGAACGAGAGGATCCGAAGCCATGCTGCGCACCGACGACGGCCAGACCATCAAGCTTGCCGACTACCGCCCGAGCGACTTCCTGCTGCACGCGGTCGATATGACGATCCGCCTCTTTGAGGGGCGGGCCGAGATCGAGACGCATCTTGCCCTGGAGCGCCGGCCGGGCGTCGCCGCGTCCGTGCCGCTGGAACTCGACGGGGACGAATTGTCGCTCGCCGGCCTGACGCTCGACGGCGCGCCGCTCGATTCTTCAACGTACAAGGCTTCGCCGGACGGCCTCACCGTCTTCTCGGCCCCGGCGAGCGGGCGCTTCACGCTGACCGTCGCGACGCGCCTGGTCCCCGAGGAGAACTCCAAGCTGATGGGCCTCTTCCGCTCCAACGGCATCTGGTGCACGCAATGCGAGGCCGAAGGCTTCCGGCGCATCACCTATTTCCTGGACCGGCCGGACGTGCTCGCGCCGTACCGCGTGAGGGTCGAGGCGGACAAGGCGGCGGCGCCCGTCCTCCTGTCCAACGGCAATCCGGTGGAAAGCGGCGATCTTCCCGGCGGGCGCCACTTCGCCGTCTGGGACGATCCCTTCAACAAGCCCTCCTACCTTTTCGCCATGGTTGCCGGCGACCTCGACGCCGTCCACGAGCAGTTCACGACCGCAAGCGGGCGCGCCGTCACGCTCGGCGTCTATACGGAGAAGGGCCGCTCGGCCCAAGCGGCCTACGCAATGGACGCCTTGAAGCGGTCGATGGTCTGGGACGAGCGGCGGTTCGGGCGCGAATACGATCTCGACGTCTTCAACGTCGTCGCCATCGCCGACTTCAATATGGGGGCGATGGAGAACAAGGGCCTCAACGTCTTCAACCACAAATATGTTCTGCTCGACGAGAACATTGCCACCGACTCCGACTATGCCGGCGTCGAGACCGTCATCGCACACGAATACTTCCACAACTGGACGGGCAACCGCATCACCTGCCGCGACTGGTTCCAGCTCTGCCTGAAGGAGGGGCTGACGGTCTATCGCGATCAGGAGTTCTCCGCCGACGAGCGCGAGGCGACGGTGCAGCGCATCGGTTCGGTGCGGCGGCTGAAGGCGCATCAGTTTCCCGAGGACCAGGGGCCGCTGCAGCACCCCGTCCGCCCGGGGGAATACCGCGAGATCAACAATTTCTACACGGCGACCGTCTACGACAAGGGCGCCGAGCTGGTGCGAATGGTCGCGACCATCCTCGGCCGCGATGGCTTCCGAAAGGGAATGGACCTCTATTTCGATCGGCATGACGGCATGGCCGCGACGATCGAGGAGTTCCTCGCCTGCTTCACGGACGCAACCGGTACGGATCTGACCCAGTTCGCGCTCTGGTACGCTCAGGCCGGCACCCCGACCCTCTCCGTGTCGCAGTCCTACGATCCGGAGGCGGACCGGCTGAGCGTCACCCTGAAGCAGGCGCTCGAGCCCGGCGCCGCCGCCACCCAGACGGCACCCATGCATATTCCCGTGCGCTTCGGTCTCGTCGGGTCGAACGGGCAGGACAAAGAGGCGGTCACGACGTCCGAGGCGGTCGTCGGCGACGTCATCCATCTTCGCGAGCCGGAGACGACGGTGGTCTTCGAGAAGCTCGGGGACCGGCCTTATCTCTCCGCTCTCCGGGACTTCTCGGCACCGGTGACGTTGAAGCACGAACAGAGCGAGGCCGACCGCCTGGCGCTCGCACGGCTCGACCCGAACCTCTTCAATCGCTGGCGGATCCTCAACGACCTCGTCGCCGAGGCTCTGACGACGGCCAGCCGCAGCGGTGCAGACGCCACGGCATCTCCCTTCGCCTCCGAGATCGTCGAGGCGATCCTCGCTTCGGCGAGCGATCAGTCGCTCGAGCCGGCCTTTCGGGCACAGGCGCTTGCGCTTCCCGGCGAAACCGACGTCGCCCGCCTCGTCGGTGAGAATGTCGATCCCGACCACATTCACGCGGTGGTCGAGGCCGCCCGGCGCCAGATCGGTGAAAGTGGGGCCCGGCTGTTCCAGGAGCTGCACGCGGAACTTGCGTCGGACGGGGCATTCTCCCCCGACGCCGCGAGCGCCGGCCAGCGGGCGCTCGCCAATTCCGCCCTCGCCTATCTGGTCGCCGCGACGGGCGACCCGGCGCCCGCGACCCGGCAGTTCTCCGAGGCGCGCAACATGACCGACCGGCTGAGCGCCCTCTCCCTTCTCCTTCATCACTTTCCGAATTCGCCCGATACCATTGCCGCACTCGCCGAATTCTACGAGCGTCACGAGGCCGACGAGCTCGTCCTCGACAAGTGGTTTGCCCTCCAGGCGACCATTCCCGATGCTTCGGCGCTCGAACGCGTGGAGACGCTCGCAGCGCATCCGAAATTTACCCTGCGCAACCCCAATCGCGTGCGGGCGCTGATCGGCACCTTTGCCGCGGCCAATCAGGTGGCGTTTCACCGGGCCGACGGAGCCGGATATCGCTGGGTCGCAGACCGGCTCGCCGAGATCGACCGGATCAACCCGCAGATCTCGGCGCGAATCGCCACGACCTTCCGAGCCTGGCGCAGCCTTGAACCCGTCCGGCGCGACTACGCCCGGAAAGTGCTACGCCAACTTGTTGATCTTGAACACTTATCAAAGGATCTTCGAGATATTGTGGAGCGCTCGTTGCGTTAGCGACTCATGTTCTTGATTTGTTGACACCTGCCATAATTGCACTCTGGACAAGCTGATTCGCGTCTGATCAATTGGCAGTGATTCGGGGGTGCGGCGTACCGAATCTGAGATGCGGCAAACGAGGGGTATGGCATGCGAGCGGACGCGTTCAACGCGCCGACGGGGAGACTATTGTCTCGTCTCCAAGGTCTGGTGCGTGGGAATTTCGAAATCGCAGGCTATGCCAAGATGCTGGCGGGGCCGAACTACTCGGCGGGGCTGCGTCCCGAGAAATTCCTCCGGCGTGTCATTCCCTTCCTGATCCTCACCTTTCTGGCGATCATCGCTATCGCCCGCCTCACCTCGCTCATCCAGGAGCGCGCGCATCTCGAGGCGGATGCGCAGAGCGACATCAAGGTCGCCGCGGCGTTGATCCGCGCCAGCAGCCAGTCGGCCGCCGATCAATCCCTCGCCGACGCGCAGGCGCTTCTGACGAGCGTCGCGGCGCCTGAGATGGCGCATTACGGACGCTTCGCCGTGATCAGCGACGAGAGCGGGAAGATCACGGCAACGCTTCCCGGCTTCGAATATCTCGTCGACCGAAGCCTGCAGCTGATGATCGAGGAGCCTCAGGCGCTCCTGTCCTTCGGGGAGCGTGCCGGCGTTCGGCGGACCGTCTTCTCGGGCCAGCCCGCCTATGTCGCGACCGCGGCGCTCGCCGGTGGCGGCTTCGTCACCCTCGTCCAGCCCACGGAATCGTTGCTGACCGGCTGGCGGCGGACGGTCTCGCTGAACGTAACCCTGTTCTCGATGACCAGCCTCGTCATGCTGGTGATCCTCTACGCCTATTTCCGCCAGGCCGGCCGCGCGGAAGAGGCCGATGCGCTCTACATGCAGACGCACCGTCAGGTGGACATGGCGCTGGCGCGCGGCCGCTGCGGCCTATGGGACTGGGACATCGCCCGAGGACGCATGTACTGGTCGCGCTCGATGTTCCAGATCCTCGGAATGGAATCGCGCGACGGCGTCCTGACCTTCGCCGAGATCGCGCCGCTCATGCATCCCGAAGACGGCGGCCTGTTCCATGTCGCCAGGCAGGTGGCCGACGGCAGCATCGCGACGCTCGACCGGGTGTTCCGGATGCGCCGCAGCGACGGCGACTATATCTGGCTGCGCGCACGCGCCGACGTGACCCGCACCGCGGACGACGAGATCCACCTGATCGGGATTGCCGTCGACGTCAGCGACCAGCAGGAACTGGCCCGCCGCAGCAGCGAAGCCGGCGCCCTCCTGAACAACGCCATCGAGAATATTTCCGAGACCTTCGTCCTCTGCGACGAGGACAACCGGGTCGTCCTGTGCAATTCGAAATACCGGGAGACCTTCGGCCTGAAGCCCGCCGACGTCACCCGTGGCACGGCGCTTGACGCCGTAATGGAGAAGGCGCGGCGGCCGATCGAGACCGTCCGGCTGACGAGCCCGACATTCGCCGCCGGCGAAAGTGCCGTCGAGGCGCAGCTTCCCGACGGCCGCTGGCTCCTGATCTCCGAGCGCCGGACCGGCAATGGCAGCCTCGTCTCGATCGGCACCGACATCACCCAGATCAAGCTGCACCAGGCCCATTCGCAGGACTCGGAGCGCCGTCTCCTCGCCACGATCGAGGATTTGACCGCCGCGCGCCGCGAAGCCGACCGCAAGGCCAAACAACTGTCGGACCTCAATTTGCGCTTCGGCGCCGAGAAGGAGCGCGCCGAAAGCGCCTCGCGCGCCAAGACGACCTTCCTCGCCAACATGTCGCACGAGCTGCGCACGCCGCTGAATGCCATTCTCGGCTTCTCCGACATCATGCGTCAGAACACGCTCGGCCCGCTCGGCACTCCCAAATATTCCGAGTATGCCGAGGACATCCACCTCAGCGGACGCTTCCTCCTGCGCCTGATCGACGACATTCTCGACATGGCGAAGATCGAGGCCGGCCGGGTCGAGCTCGTTCCCGAAGACATCGAACTCGGCGATATCGTCAGCGAAGCCACGAAGATCATCGAGGTCCAGGCGCGGGACAAGGACATCACGGTTCAGGTCCGCCTGCCGCGGCCGATGGCGATCCGGACCGACCGCCGGGCCACGAAACAGGTGATCCTCAACCTTCTATCCAATGCGGTGAAGTTCACCGGCCATGGCGGCGCGGTGAAGCTGAAGGTGCGCACGGTCGGCGCCAACGCGCTGATCTCGGTCGCCGACAACGGCATGGGGATCCCGCGCGAGGCGCTGCAGACGCTCGGACGGCCGTTCGAGCAGATCGAGAACGAATTGACCCGCAAGAACCGCGGCACCGGCCTCGGCCTCGCCATCGCCCGATCGCTGGTCGAGCTCCATGGCGGTCGGATGCGGATCTCCTCGCGCGTCGGCGCAGGAACGGTCGTGGCGCTGCGGCTGCCGCTGGATGGCCTGCGTCCCCGGTCGGCGGAGGAAGCCTGACCCGGAAGGTCCCTGAAACAGAGACCGGGCCGAAGAAGTTCGCCTGGATTTCCGGAGTGGCCTCGTTTCAGGCGGGCATCTCCGGTTCATTCTGCGAGGGTGCCGGCAACAGGACCTCGAAGGCCTGCCTGACACGTGAGGCCGTCTCGGCGAGGCGGGGCTCCAGTTCTTCGGCTCCGTCCAACCCGAGCGCCGAGGCCAGTCGATCGGCCAGCCCCTCGGGAATGTCGTCGCGGCGGGCGACATCGGCCGGGCCGAGGCGCAGGATCTGGATGACACGGGTGAAGTCGCGCATCGCCGCGGTGAGCAAGTCGGCAAAGCCCTGATGCCCCCCGAAATCGGTCGCCGACAGGACCGTATCGGTTGGAGCGCCGATGAGGCCGAGATCCGCCCGCCCGGTCAGGAGCGCCCATTGGGCGATGAATTCGAGGTCGATGAGACCGCCTGACAGGCGCTTCACATCGAGCGGACCCCTCGCCGGCTTGCTCTTCTCGATGCGCAGCCGCATGTCCGCGACATCCTGCCCGATCGCCGGATCTGACTGCCGTTCTGCGAGAACACTCTCGATCATCGCCGCGATCTCGTCGCACAGCCCGGTGTCGCCAGCGAACGCCCGCGAACGCGACAGCGCCATGCGCTCCCAGGTCCAGGCCTCGGTGCGCTGATAACGCGCGAATGACTCGACATGGGTAGCCAGCGGACCCTTGTTGCCGGAGGGCCGCAGCCGGAAATCGACGTCGTAGAGCACCCCCTCCTTCATCGGCGCCGTCAGCGCGGCGATGAGGCGCTGCGTCAGCCGGGTAAAATAGACGGGGGGAGGCAGCCGCTTCTCGCCGTCCGATTCCTCGGCATTCTCGTCGTGGTCGTAGAGGAGGATCAGGTCGACGTCCGAACCGGCGGTCAGTTCGCAGCTGCCGAGACGGCCCATGCCGAGCAGCGCGATCCGCGCGCCCGCGACCTCGCCGTGCCGGTCGGAAAACTCCTGCATGACTGCCGCAAGCGTCGCATCGAGAACGACGTCGGCGAGACCGCTGAAGGCGGATCCCGCCTCGTCGGCGGCGATAACGCCGGACAGCATGCGGGCTCCGATCAGGAAGCGCTGCTCGGAGGCAAAGAGCCGCAGCCTCGCCAGCTTATCCTCGTAATCCGCTGCGTCGGCCAGGAAGGCCGAAAGACGCTCGGCGACCAGCCCACGTCCAGGGACCTCGCCCAGGAAGGCGGGATCCAGCATCGCGTCGAAGACGTGGGGCCGGGCGGCGATCGTCTCGCGGAGCGCGGGAGCCGCGGTGATGATCACCGCGAGGAGTTCGAGTATCCTCGGATTGGACGCGATCAGGGCGAAGAACTGGACGCCGGCTGGGAGGCCGGCAAGGAACCGGTCGAATGCGGCAAGAGCGCCGTCCGGATCGCGCGCGCCGGCAAAGGCCGACAGGAGCATCGGCAGAACGCCGGACAGACGCTCGCGCGCCGCCGCAGACTGCGTCGCCCGGTAACGGCCATAGCCCCAGGAGCGGACGATCCGCGCGATATCCTCGGGCCGCTGGTAGCCGAGTTCGGCAAGCCGTTCCAACGCGGACCGGTCCTCTTCGCTCTCCAGAAGGCGCAGCAGCGCGGACGAGCCGTCGGAGGGCTCGTCCCGTCGACGCCGCCCGTCGTTGAAGAGCTTGGCGAAGTGGCCGTCCACCCGGCCGAGATGAAACAGCAGCGCCTCTGCGAAGGCGTCGCGATCGGCAAAGCCGGCAAGCCGCGCGACCGGCTCCAGCCGATCCGGCTCCTCGGGAAGCGTGTGGCTTTGCTCGTCGTCGACCATCTGGATCGCATGCTCGACGCGGCGCAGGAACCAGTAGTCCTGGGTGAGTTCGTCCCTTGTGGCTTCCGTGACCCAGCTGCCGGCCGCAAGCTCGCGCAGCGCCTCCTCCGTCCGACGCTGGCGCAGCCGCGGAGCCCGGCCGCCGGCGATGAGCTGCTGGGTCTGCGCGAAGAACTCCACCTCGCGGATGCCGCCTCGACCGAGCTTGACATTGTGGCCGGCGACACCGACCGCGTCGAAGCCGCGATGCCGGTCGATCCTGAGTTTCATATCCTGGATGTCGGCGATCGCCGCGAAGTCGAGATAGCGGCGCCAGACGAAGGGCGAGAGTTCCTCGAGAAAGGCCTCGCCCGCAGCCAGGTCGCCGGCGACCGGGCGCGCCTTGATCATCGCCGCGCGCTCCCAGTTGCGGCCGTTTCCCTCGTAATAGGTGAGCGCCATCTCGACGGGGATGGCGAGCGGCATCGCGCCGGGATCGGGCCGCAGCCGCAGATCCGTGCGGAAGACGTAGCCCTCGCCGGTCCGCTCGCCGACGATCCGGACGAAGCGCCGCACGAGGCGCGACAGCGTCTCGACTGCCTCCATGGCGTCCGGCACGAGGCCGGCGTCCGGATCGAACAGGACGATCAGGTCGATGTCGCTCGAATAGTTGAGTTCGCGGGCACCGAGCTTGCCCATGCCGAGGACGAAGAGGCCGCAGCCCGTCTCCGGCTCCTCCGGCTTCGGCAGTACGATCTTGCCGCTGCGATGCGCTTCGACAAGGCAGAAGCGCAGGGCGGCGCGCACGGCGCCTTCGGCAAGATCCGACAGGCGCGCCGTCGTCTCGGCCGGCGTCGCTTCGCCGAAAATGTCGCAGAGCGCGATCAGGAGAGAGACCTCGCGCTTGACGGTCCGAAGCCGCGCCATCAACGCGCTCTCTCCCTGCCCCTCCTCGGGCAGGGCCTGGAGATCCGCGATGCGCGCCGCGATGAGATCCTGCGCGGACGCCGACAGGAGCGCCTCCAGCCATTCAGGATGCTGGAGCAAGCCGCCCCGCAGATGCGGAGACAGGTCCATCACCGCCTTCAGCCGGTCAATCTGCGGCCCACCATCGTCCAGAACCGGCAGGAGCGCGTCGCATCCTGCAGCCTCGGCGGCGCGGCGAAGATCGGCGAGCCAACCCTCCGCCCGTTGCGGATCGATCGGCTCCGGCCGCAGATTGCCGCCGATCCTCAAACCTTCTCGCGGAGCTTCAGCTTTGACCATCCGGACGCGTGGTGTCCTCCCGTGGAAATTCCAGGACAACTCTAAGCCCGGGATCGGCATCCTCAAGTCTCAGCTGTCCGCCATGCACCTGCGCGATCGCCTGGACCAGCGACAGGCCGAGGCCTGAGCCGGGCATCGAGCGGCTCTGGTCGAGCCGGAAGAAACGTTCGAGAACGCGGCCATGCATCTCGGCGGGAATGCCGGGACCGTCGTCTTCGACGGACAGCCACCAACGCCGTTCGTCGGCTGCAAGCGCAACCGCGATCCGTGCAGGCCGGCCGGTGCCGCCGGCGTATTTCAGGGCGTTGTCGACGAGATTGGAGAGCGCCTGGGCGATAAGCTCGCGGCTCGCCAGGACCTTGAGACTCGTGGGCGCGTCGACGAGGAGCGCGGCGCCCGCCTCCTCCGCCAGCGGCTCGTACAGCTCGGCGAGATCGGCAACGATCGCGGCGATGTCGACCTCGGCCTTCAGCACCGCGTGCGAGCCGGCCTCGACCCGCGAAATCATCAACAGGGCATCGAAGGTGCGGATCATCTGGTCGGCCTCGCCGATCATCCCCTCGAGCGCGGAACGGGTCGTCGCCGTGTCGGCCGGCCCGGCAAGCGCCTCCTCGGCGCGGTTGCGCAGGCGCGTGAGCGGCGTCTTCAGATCATGGGCGATGTTGTCGGAGACCTGCTGCAGCCCCTCCTGCAACAGCGCTACGCGGGCGAGAAGGATGTTGAGGTTCTCCGACAGGCGGTCGAATTCGTCGCCGGCTCCCGTCACCGGCAACCTTTCGGTCAGATCGCCCGAGAGGATGCGCGCGCTCGAGACCGACATGCGGTCGAGCCGCTGCAGCGCGCGCCGTCCGATAAAGAGCCAGGCAAGCACGGCCGCCGCTCCCATCAGCGCGAGCGCCAGGATCAGCGCGCTCTGGACGACCGAACGGAACCGCACCTGCTCGGTCTGGTCCCGGCCGACCAGGATGCGCATGCCGTTCGGCAGCGCCACGACGTCCGCGATCGCGATGTGGTAGCGGTCCCTGGCATCGGTCGTGAAGCGCTCGTAGGCGAAGGCCTCCGGAGTGAAGCCCTCGTCGTCGAGGACCCCCGCCTGCAGGCTCTCGACATTGCCGGCGATGATTCGGCCAGTCGCGTCGGTGGCGAGATAGAGCGAGGCGCCCGGCTGGCGCGCGCGCCGGTCGATGGTGCGCACGAGGCCGATGATGCCGGAGGACTGGTAGATCTGCGCCAGCTCGGCGATCTCATCCTGGATCGCATTCCGGCTCTGGCTTTCCAGGAGGTTGGAGGCGGTCGCCGTGACGTAGACGACGAGGACGACGGCGCAGATCGCAAAGAGGAGGAAATAAAGCGCCGACAGACGGACGGCCGTCATGCGCATCAGCGCCTTCAGTCGCTCCATGTCGGGGACCTATCCGAAATTCTTACAGCCTCTCAGTCGTCTGCGCGCATGATGTAGCCCGACCCGCGCACGGTGTGCAGCAGCGGCTTGTCGAAGTCGCGCTCGATCTTGGAGCGCAGACGCGAGATGTGGACGTCGATGACGTTGGTCTGCGGATCGAAGTGATAATCCCAGACATTCTCGAGCAGCATGGTGCGGGTCACCACCTGGTTCGCATGCTTCATGAGATATTCGAGCAGGCGGAACTCGCGCGGCTGCAGGACGATCTGCTTGCCGGCGCGGCGCACCTCGTGGGACAGGCGGTCGAGCTCGAGATCGCCGACCCGGTAGCTCGTCTCCACGTCCTTGCCGATGCGGCGGCGGCCGAGCACCTCGATCCGTGCCAGGAGTTCGGAAAAGGCGAAGGGCTTGGACAGATAGTCGTCACCGCCGGCTCGCAGACCCTTGACCCGGTCGTCGACCTGGCCGAGCGCCGACAGGATCAAGGCCGGTGTCTCGTTCTTCTGCTCGCGCAGGCTGGCGATGACCGACAGGCCGTCGCGCCGCGGCAGCATGCGGTCGACGATCAGGACGTCGTAGGAACGGCTTTCGGCCATATGCAGGCCGTCGTCGCCGTTCTCCGCATGCTCGGCGACATGTCCGGCCTCGCGCAGCGCCTTCACCAGATAGGCGGCGGCCTCGCGATCGTCTTCGATGATCAATATGCGCATGGACCCCGTCGAGGGTTGGACGGCCGCGGTTACGGACATGATCGTCTTCCTAGATCGGTGATTCGGAGGAAAAAGGCAAAGTGCGGGAGCTCGGCGGTCCGGCAGCGCCACAAGCCGGCCGTCGGCGGCCGGTCGAAGGGGCGGGACATGTCGGCCCCGCCCCGATCGTTCAGGCTTGGCAGGAGCCGATCAGCTCTTGGCGACCGGCAGCGCGACGAAGCGGTTCTGGTCGCCGTTCTTCAGCTGGAACAGCGCGGCCTTGCGGCCCGACTTGGCCGCATCGGAGAGTGCCTTGCGGACCTCGTCCTGGCTCGCCACCGTATTGCCGTTCACCGCGACAATCGTGTCGCCCGCCTGCATGCCCTTGTCGGCCGCCGTCGAATCCGGATCGACATCGGTGATGACGACGCCCTGGCCGTCTTCCGACGGGGTCACGGTGAGGCCGTACCCCGAGAGCGAGGACGGATTGACCGGCGCACCAGAGCCCTGCGAGTTCAGCGAAGCCGCCTCGTCGAGATTGGCGAGATTGCCGAGCGTCACCTTGATGTCCTTGGCGGCGTTGTTGCGCCACACGGTGACGTCGATGGCCGTGCCCGGGCGGTAGTCCGCCACCTTGCGAGCGAGTTCACGCGGATCGGACACCGTTTCCCCGTCGATCGCGGTGATCACGTCGCCGGTCTCGATGCCGGCCTTGGAGGCAGGGGTCTGGTTGTCCGGCAGCGTGACGATCGCGCCCTTCGCGTCGCCGAGACCGACCGCATCGGCGATGTCGTCAGTGACCGGCGCGATCTGCACGCCGAGCCAGCCGCGCTCGACGCTGCCGTTCTGCTTCAGCGACTGCACGACATCCTTGGCGACCGAGGCCGGGATGGCGAAGGCGATGCCGACATTGCCGCCCGAGGGCGAGAAGATCGCCGTGTTGATGCCGATGACCTGGCCCTTGAGGTTGAAGGCCGGACCGCCGGAATTGCCGCGGTTCACGGCAGCGTCGATCTGGAGGAAGTCGTCATAGGGGCCGGCGCCGATGTCGCGGCCTCTCGCCGAAACGATGCCCGCCGTCACCGAACCGCCGAGGCCGAATGGATTGCCGACCGCCACGACCCAGTCGCCGACACGCACGGCATTGTCGTCACCGAACTCGACATAGCTGAACTTCTGGCCGTCCTTCGCATCGACCTTCAGAAGTGCCAGATCGGTGCGCTTGTCCGTGCCGATCAGCTTGGCGCCGAATTCCTTGCCGTCGTCCATGACGATCGTGTACTTCGAGCCGCCGTCGACGACGTGGTTGTTGGTGACGAGATAGCCGTCGTCGGAGATGAAGAAGCCCGACCCCTGGGCCATCGCATGGCGCGGGGAGGCGTGCGGAGGAACGCCCTTCTGACCCGGGATGTCGAAGAAGCGGCGCAGCGGATGATCTTCCGGAAGGCCCTGGAACGGATCGCCGAACTGCTGAGCGGTGGCGGCTGCCGGCTTGATGTCCTCGGTCACGCGAACCGAAACGACGGCCGGCGATACCTTCTGGACGACATCGGCAAAGCCGAAGGACTGTTGGGGAGCGTCGACACGAACCGGATCTGCAAGAACCGGAACGGTATTGCCGATTACGCCGCCGGAAAGCGCCAGTCCGGCAACGCCCGCCGCCAGGACGCCGGCCAGAAGGCCCTTGCGCTTTGCCGAATGCGTCTGATGATTTCTCATCGAATTTCCTTTCCCGTGGATGAAATGCGAGGGCGAATCCTTGCCTCGTCAGGTCCCGCCGTCGATGCCAAACTAGGGATCAGAAGATTACGGGAGTTTTTCGACCACGTGAAAACTTGGTAAGTTGAGGACGCTATCGAAAGGCTGCGCCTTTCGATTGCTTTGACCCTGCCGCTACCGGCGCGCCTTGACTACGTCGGCGATGGCCGCCTCTTCCTCGGCTGTCAGCGGCTGCGGTCCCCGCTCCTTGCGGCGGTTTGCCGCCCCCGCGAGCGCGAAGCCGATGCCCGCCAGCAGCACGATCGCGGGCGTCGCCCAGAGAGCGAGATTCATCCAGTCGAAGCGCGGCTTCAGGAGCACGAATTCGCCATAGCGCGAAACCAGGTAGTCGATGACCTCCTTATCGGTATCGCCGGCCTTCAGCCGCTCGCGCACGAGAATCCTCAGATCCTTGGCGAGATCGGCGTTGGAATCGTCGATCGACTGGTTCTGGCAGACGAGGCAGCGCAGGCCCTCCGACAGATGCCGCGCCCGCGCCTCGAGCGCCGGATCCTTCAGCATCTCGTCCGGATTGACCGCATAGGCCGGCGCGATCACGAGCCCGCCCGGCGCTGCCACGACGATGAGTGCCAAGATGGCAAGGACGATGGCGAGTGTTCTTTGCAAGGGCCTCACTCCGCGGCGACCAGCGCCTCGCGCCGACGCCTCTCCGGCGCACCAACCCTGAGACGCCGGTCGGCCAGCGAGACCAGCCCGCCGAAGGCCATGCACAGCGCGCCGAGCCAGATCAGCGTGACCAGTGGCTTGAACCAAATGCGCACGACGATTCCGCCATCGTCGGACGGATCACCGAGGGAGATGTAGAGCTGAGAAAACCAGTCGGTCCGGATGCCGGCTTCCGTCGTCGGCATCTGCCGGGCCGGATAGAGGCGCTTGGCGCTCTCGATCGTCCCGGCGGTCCGGCCTTCATCGAGAAGCGCGAAGGTCCCGTACTGCTCCTCGTAGTTGGGGCCGGCGCGCGGCTGCATGCCTTCGAACCGGATCTGATACCCTCCTGCCGCGACCGTCTCGCCCGGCTTCATGTTGGTGATCGTCTCGGTGCCGAAGGAGGAAGCCGCAACGATCCCGAGGACGGTGATCCCGAGTCCGAAATGGGCGATCATCGTGCCGAAGGCCGAGCGCGGCAGTCCGGCAAGGCGCTTGAGGCCCGTGCGGAGCCCGACCCGCTGGAAGCCCGCCCGATGGAAGAGATCGGTCAGGCTACCGACGAGCAGCCACAGGGCGAGCCCGAAGCCGAGCGAGGCGAGGATATGCGTGCCGCGGGTCACCGCCAGTCCGATCACGACGGTCACCAGCACCACGCCGACCGCGACATAGAGTCGCTGGGCGGCGGCATAGAGATCGCCCCGCTTCCAGCCGAGCAGCGGCCCGAACGGCACCGCGATCAGGAGCGGGATCATCAGCGGGCCGAAGGTCATGTTGAAGAACGGGGCGCCGACGGAGATCTTCTCGCCGGTGAGGACTTCGAGGAGCAGCGGATAGAGCGTGCCGACGAGGACGGTCGCACAAGCCGTCGTCAGGAACAGGTTGTTGAAGACCAGCGCGCCTTCCCGGCTGATCGGCGCGAACAGGCCGCCGCCTTCGAGCGAAGAGGCCCGGATGGCGAATAGCGTCAGCGACCCACCGATGAAGAGGCAGAGGATGACCAGGATAAAGACGCCGCGAGTCGGATCGGTGGCGAAGGCGTGCACCGAAGTCAGAACGCCGGAGCGCACCAGGAACGTGCCGAGCAGCGACAGCGAGAAGGTCAGGATGGCGAGGAGGATCGTCCAGATCTTCAGGGCCGAGCGCTTCTCCATCACCAAAGCGGAGTGGAGCAGCGCCGTGCCCGACAGCCAGGGCATGAAGGAGGCGTTCTCGACCGGGTCCCAGAACCACCAGCCGCCCCAGCCGAGCTCGTAATACGCCCAGTAGGAGCCCATCGCGATACCGCAGGTGAGAAAGATCCAGGCGATCAGCGTCCACGGGCGCACCCAGCGCGCCCAGGCTGCGTCGATCCGCCCGTCGATCAATGCGGCGACGGCGAAGGAAAAGGCGATCGAGAAGCCGACATAGCCGAGATAGAGCATCGGCGGATGCACCGCGAGGCCGATGTCCTGCAGGATCGGGTTGAGGTCCTGGCCCTCCATCGGCGCCGGGTTGAGCCGGGCGAAGGGATCGGAGGTCATCAGGATGAACAGAAGGAAAGCCGTCGAGATCCAGGCCTGAACCGACAGGACATTGGCCTTGAGGCTGGCCGGAAGGTCGCGACCGAACAGCGCAACGAGCGCTCCGAAGAAGGACAGGATCAGCACCCACAGGAGCATCGAGCCCTCGTGGTTGCCCCAGGTGGAGGTGAACTTGTAGAGCAGCGGCTGCTGCGAATTGGAATTCTGGAAGACGTTGAGCACGGAGAAGTCGGAGGTGACGTAGGCCGTCACCAGCGCCGAGAACGCCAGGGCGATGAGGAGGAATCCGCCGGTCGCCATGACGACGCCCGTGTCCATCAGCCGCGCGTCCCGGCTCCTCGCCCCGATCATCGGCAGTACCGACTGGAGCAGCGAGACCGACAGCGCCAGGATCAGGGCGTAGTGTCCGATTTCGACGATCACGAGCCGGCTCCCGTCGCGGTTTCGGCGGAGACGGTCTTCTCCGCCGGCTTCACCATTCCCTTGCCCTCTTCCCAGAGCCCGCGCTTCTTGAGGTCGTCGACGACCTCCTTGGGCATGTAGTTCTCGTCGTGCTTGGCAAGCACCGTGTCGGCGACGAAGACGTGATCGGGCCCAAGAGTGCCCTCGGCAACGATGCCCTGCCCCTCGCGGAACAGGTCCGGCAGAATGCCCACGTAGGTCACCGGCACGGTCTCGACGGAGTCGGTGACCTTGAAGGTGACCTTGTCGCTGCCGCCGCGCACGACCGATCCCTCCGCGACGAGGCCGCCGAGGCGGATGCGCTGGCCGGGATCCGGCGCTTTGGTGACGATGTCGGTCGGCGAGTTGAAATAGGCGACGGAATCGGAGAGCGCGGAAAGCACGAGGCCTGCGGCCGCGCCGATGACGAGGAGGATCGCGCCGATCGAATAAAGTCGCTTCGCCTTACGGGTCATTGCGTCTTCGTTCCCTCCTCTTGCGTCAGTCCCATCTGAGCGCCAAAAGCGGCGATTTCCCGGCCCGCTGCAGAGTTGTCGGCGAAGACCTGCCGGGCCTTGCCGAAGGCCTCGGCCGCCTTTTCCGGCTTGCCGAGAACCGTATAGGAGCGGATCAGCCGTTTCCAGCCTTCCACGTCGTCAGGTTCCTGCTCGAGCCGGGTGGCGAGTTGGGCCACCATGCCCTCGATCATCGCCTGGCGATCGCCTTCCGACATCCCGGCCGCCGCCGCGACATCGGCGGAGTTCGGCCCGGGCATGCCGGTGGGCGGCCCCGCCTGCTGGTCCTGTTGGGCGGAAGCGCCCTGTGCGGAGACCATCGGCGCCTCGCCGCTCTTGCCTTGCCGCTGCCTCGCATCGGCGAGGCCGGCCTGGGCGATCTTCAGCCAGGGCGCGTTCTGCGGGCTGGCCGCAATCAGTTTCGACCAGCGGCTCTCGGCCTCCGCGGCACGCTCCTCCTGGCTGGCGTCGAGCGCCAGGAAGAACTGCGCCGGCAAATAATCGGGATTGATCTTCAGCGCCCGCTCGAATGCCGCCTTGGCCTCGTCGGTCACCTCGCCGCCGGCAATCTGCGTCAAGGCCTCGCCCAGCCCGTCCTCGCGGGTCGCCGTGGAGCCGAGCAGGCGGATGGCGTTGCGGTAGGCCGTCGCGGCCTTGCCCGGCTGGTCGAGCTGCAGATAGACCGGAGCCAGGAGATCCCAGCCGCGACCGTCCGCGGGATTTTGCTTCAACCGTTCCTCGGCCGCCGCGACGATCTTGTCCATGCTCATGTCTGTGCCGGACGGAACTTCTCGGGAGGCGAGCGGAAGATCGGGGCGGCCGCCGCCGCCGTAAAACGCGTAGAGCCCGGTCGACAGCGCCGGAACCACGACGACCACAGCGAGGATCGCCGCCGCCGAGATCGATTTGCGCCATCCCTGCCGGCCGCTCCGCAGGGGCTGCCCGGCCCGCTCCGACGCCTTGAGAAGCCGCCGACCGATTTCGGCCCTGGCGGTCTCGGCCTCGGGCGCGGCCATCGTCCCGCGCTCGACATCGGCTTCCAGCTCGCGCAGCTGCGCGGCGTATACTTCGACGTCATGATCCGCCCGCGTCGCGAACTCGTCCGAGCGGCGGCGCAGAAGCGGCCAGAGAACCGCCAGCGTGACGGCTGCCGTCATGACGGCTGCGATGACCCAGAATTCCATGCGACTCATATACGGATCGGAACCGGCCGGCGAAACCTCGATGAGAGCCTTGCAGCCGGTCCGGCGGTAGGGTGTCCTTGCGCCATATCAGAGGCGCCGGGACTTGCCCATTCAATTCGTCAGGAGAGTCGCAAGCATGACAGCTCGTCGTCAGGCAACCGGTTTCCAGTAGCCGTTGGGCGTCTTGCAGGCGGCGCCGACCGCCTTGACCGGTTGGCCGACGCCCTCGATCGTATGGGTGTAGCCGCGGCAATCCTGCGACCCGATCCGGTAGGGCTGCGTCGAAACGACTTCGCCCTTGATCCCGTCATCGGCCCAGACGACCGGCTGGCCGGCCGGCGCATACTGCAGCGCCTGGAATTCCGCCGCGAGCGCCTTGGCCTTGACTTCCGAAGGCAGCTGCGACGCCACCGGATTTTGGCCGATGAGGCCGCCGCCGAGCGCCGTGAGACCCGCCGAGGGCGCCAGACTGTCGCTGCTTCCCGACGTCAGGCATCCCGCCAGCGGCAGGACCAGGAAGGGAACAAGGTGCTTGATCGCCATGGATGGGAGTCCGTCCGAAAGCTCGCCCGATCGGGCCGAGGGACAAGGGTGCGAGCGTTCGCAGTTCGCCCCTTACCGGCTTCATGTCAAGCCGTCGGCTCGTCCGAAAGCGAGGGGAGTTCCACGCGGGCCTTCAGCCCTCCGATCTCCGAGCGTCCGAGCTCGAGCGAGCCGCGATACTCCGCGACGATATCGGAGACGATCGACAGGCCGAGCCCGCTGCCAGGCGTCGCCTCGTCCAGCCGCTGGCCGCGCTTCCTGGCCTTCTCGATCTCGGCCTCGCTCAGCCCTTCGCCATCGTCCTCGATCGTCGTCGCGAACCGGTTGGGAGACACCCGGCTGCAGGTGACGCGGATCGTCGAGTGAGCCCACTTGCCGGCATTGTCGAGGAGATTGCCGACGATCTCCTCGTAATCCTGGCGTTCGCCGCCGAAGACCATGCCATCGGCCGAGGCCGGATCGAAGGCGACGAACAGGTTCGGGTTGAGCTTGGCGATCACCCGGACGATTCGCTCCAGCGCCGGGCGCACGGGCGTTCGAAAGACGACGCTCTCGCTCTGTGCCGCGACCCTTGCCCGGTCGAGATAATGCTGCACCTGGCCGCGCATGCGACCGCTCTGCTCGGCGATCACCCGGCCATGCTCGCCGCCGAGGGCTTCCGCTTCGTTGATCAGGATCGCGATCGGGGTCTTCAGGGAATGCGCGAGATTGCCGACCTGGGTGCGGGAGCGCTCGACGATGCGGCGGTTGTTGTCGATGAGGGCGTTCATCTCCTGGGCCAGCGGTGCGATTTCCGCCGGAAACCGCCCTTCCAGCCGCTCGGCCCGCCCGTCCCGGACATCGGCGAGCGACCTTCGGACCGTCGCCAGGGGCCAAAGGCCGAACAGGATAGCCAGCACGTTGACCAGCACCGAGCCCAGGCCGACGGCGCCCAGATAGAAGGCGAGCTGATGGTCGAACTGCGCAACGTCCGCAGCCACCGATGACAGATTTCCCATCACCCGGAACCGCGCCGCATGATTGGCGGGATCCAGCACGACCTCCGTTTCGGTAACCCGCAGCCGCTCGCCGCCGAGACCGTCGACATCGTAGGAACGCCGATAGGACGCATCGAAGGGCACGAGTTGCGCCGGCTGGGTCGCAATGTCCAGGAAACCGAGGGAGCCGGAGGTCAGCCGGCCATGGGTATTGGCGCTCGCCGGAACGACCTCCCAGTACCAGCCGGACAAGGGCTGCGCATAGCGCAGGTCGCCGAGGTCGGGATTGCCGGACAACCGCCCGTCGGGCGCGGCCGTCACGCTGTTGACCAGATTGTAGAGCTGGGCCGTCAGGAGGTCCTCGAAGCCGCGCATCGCCGTCCGCTCGTAGAGCGTCGAGATCAGGCCGCCGGCGACGACCAATGCAAGTACGACCCATAGGCTGGTCAACGCGATGACGCGCGCCGTCAGAGAATTCAGAGGGTTCCGCCGCGGACCACGGCGGCGCGGACGCGCGCGACCGCCGCCGCCGCGGGAGCCGAGCCATCGCAGGCCTCTCGCCAAGAAAGGCTCAGCTGGAGGCAGAGCCATCCCGCATCCTGTAGCCCTGTCCCCGGATCGTCTCGATGAGATCGACGCCGAGCTTCTTGCGCAGGCGTCCCACGAACACCTCGATCGTGTTGGAGTCGCGATCAAAATCCTGGTCGTAGAGATGCTCGATCAGTTCGGTGCGTGAGACGACCTGGTCCTGATGATGCATCAGATAGTCGAGAAGCCGGAACTCGTGGGAGGTGAGTTTCAGCGGAGTCCCGTCGACGCTGACGCGCGCGGCGCGGGTATCGAGCCGGACCGGTCCGCAGTTGATCTCCGAGGAGGCATGGCCGGCGGCGCGCCGGATCAGCGCGCGGACCCGCGCAAGAACCTCCTCCACGTGAAAGGGCTTCGCCACATAGTCGTCGGCGCCCGCGTCGATGCCGGAGACCTTGTCGCTCCAGCGATCCCTGGCCGTCAGGATGAGGACGGGCATAGTGCGGCCATCGCGCCGCCAGCGCTCGAGCACGCTCAGCCCGTCCATGACCGGAAGGCCGATGTCGAGGATGACCGCGTCATAGGGCTCGGTGTCGCCGAGGAAGTGAGCCTCCTCGCCGTCGAATGCGCGGTCGACGACGTAGCCGGCCGAGCTCAACGCTTCGGTCAATTGGCGGCTGAGGGTCTGATCGTCTTCGACGACGAGAACGCGCATTCCTATCGGCTCCTCTTCATGCGGTGCGGCCGGGCCCGAGACCAGTCTTGCGGCGGGTCAGGGCTTAATCGTGACGGTCTTCTTGCGCGGCCGCTCGCCGCCCTGTGCCGGCACCAGCACGGTGACGACGCAGACCATCTGCCCACCCTGCTGCTGTGTCGAGACGGACAAGACCTTTCCGCCGGTCTGCGATTCGGCCCGGGCCGCGGCGCCGGAGCAATCCCCCGCCGCCATGCGCAGAAGCGCCGGCCCAGGTGCCGAACGCTCCGTCGCCTCCCCGGCAAAGGGCGAGGAACCGGCACGTGCCGCTGCTGGCTCCGACGTGACCGCGCCGAACAGCATCACGAGGCTCGTCAGGCAGATCGCGAAGGATGTCTTGGAGGCGAGGAGCATGGCAGGCCAATCGGACGAAGAATTCTGCGGAAGAGCTGTGCCTGTCGTTGTAACCGTGGGCGGCTGAATAGCGAATGAATGGATGGGCGACCGGCC
>NZ_JAJAVB010000002.1:236264-643635 GCF_020615385.1 Jiella soli
GCGGCGGCCGGTCTCCTGGTTAGCCGATCGTCGAGCGGGCCGCTAGCCGGCCGTAGATCGCGACGATCGCGCCGACGGCCCCGGCGCCCTCGATGAGCGCGCTGGTCAGCGCTTCATTTGTGCCGGCATCGACCTCGTAACCGAAGATGCCGGCTCCGGCAGCGGCCAGCGCGACCACGGAGCCCCAGATCGTGCGCGACAGGTACCACGGTTTGGTGTCGTCCATGCCTTTGTCCTTTCTCTTCCCTGGCTGATGGGTCGCCGGCGCTCAGGCCGGCCGCGAAAACTGCGCCCGTCGCGCAGTACCGGCGCCCCAGACGGGGCTCATCTGGGCGAGGTCGACGGTGACGCTGGCGGGCAGCGCGCCGAACGCCGCAATCTGCTCGTCCGCCGTAATGGTGACCGTCGCGGTCTGCGCCTCGCGCGTCAGCACCGTCCCGCCGCCATCGCGCATATCGATGCGGTAGAGTTCCCGCTCCTCGCCGAGCGGCACGTCGAGGGTCTCCCAGCTGTCGCCGCCGGTTCGCGTGCGGCGGATCCAGGAGAGCGTCAGTGCGCCGTCCCCGGCAAAGCGCGCCCTCAGGTGGACCGGCGACAGCGGCCGCACCGAGCGCGGACCGAGCGTCGCCGTGACCGTGACGGCGGCAGGGTCGTCGGCCGGGCGCGACAGCGGAGCGATGCGCCAGTCGAGGCTTCGGCCCACCTCGCCGGCCGTAAGCCCGAGAGCGCCGCACGCCGCATCGAGAAGAACGAAGAGAGCCCCTTCCGCCGCCCCCGCCGCCATGGCGTCCTCGGTCCCGCCCTTGGCGCGCAGGAGTCCCGAGAGCAGGAAGGTCCCGGGAGCAATCTCCTCGGCCCGCTCGAACTGCAGAACCTCGAAGGAGCCGTTCCTGCATTCGACCGCGCACAGGTTCTCGCCGCCATAAAGGCGCTCGCGCGAGATTCCGTAGAGAGCCCCCCGACCAAGCGAGACCTGAAGGCGGTTGCCCCGGTCGATCAGCGCTTCCGGACCGGGGCCGAGCGCCGCGGCGATTCGTCCGGTCTTCGCCGGCCGGATCGCCGTCGCGCGCGCCGCCAGGGCCTCGCCGCCCTCGACACGGGTGATGCCGTAGCCGGTCCATGGGGCCGCGGAAACGGCGAAACGGGCGCCGTCGAGACCGTCGCCGCCGTCAGGCAGCGGCAGGTCGAGGAATGCGACCTTCGGCCGCGACGCAGTCGGGTAAGCGGGTGGCGCCGTTCGCGGCGGGAGTGTGCCGGCGTCCGGCAGCGCCCGCCGGCGCTGCGGCATGCGCCTTGCCGATATCCGTCTGGCGGTGCCGGTCTCGATCCGGCTCACCAGCCACTCGCCGCGCCTGCCGGCAAGCGTCAGGACGTCGCCGGCCTCGACGGCGAGCATCGCCGGAGCGATGCCGAAGGATGCCGCCTCACCGACTGCCCCAGCCTCCTGAAGCATGAGCGCGGCAAACGTCTTCGCCTCGCTCTCCTCGAGTGCGGCGGAAACGCTGACCACCTCCTGACGCGGCTGTTCGATTCCGGCCCGCGCCGCCTCGGCCGTGCCCGGCTGATAGTCGCGCCAGGGATCGAGAAAAGAGAGGCTGATCATATCGGCGCCATCCCCGGCCTCGGCCCGGCGCATTTCGACATAGGGACCACCCAGTTCGGCGAAGCCGTCGATCTCGGCGACCGGCCGCAGCCGGCCGAGCGCCCGGAACACGATCCTCCCGTCCGCCGCGTTCGCGGCGGTGCCGGTGAGACGCAGCAGCCCTTCCAGGAGATCGCGGGCCGAGCTCGGGCCGTCGTCGACATAGCCGGTCAGCGAGGCCTCGACGCCGGACACGTCGAAATCCGCGATTGCGTGGTCCTTGAGGATTGCCGCGATCAGCGCGTCGGCCGGCGCATTGCCGAGCCGCCCGCTCAGCCAGTGCCCGCGTCGCCAGTTCTCGCCGTCGCGCCACAGATCGCTCCGCCCGGGAAAGGCCGGATAGGGCCGCGCGTCCCAGGTCCAGACATGGACCGCCGACGCATCGACCATCCGCCCGCCATAGATGGGCGAGACCGGATTATTCGCCTCGGAAAACCCTCCGGCCGTCTCGTCCCAATAGCCGAGTTGCGTCTCGAGGAACCGCCGCTGGACGAGGTCGTCGCGGCCTCCGGCCGAAAAATGCGGCACATGGCTCTCGGAAGACTTCGGGTCGACGAAGACGTTCGGCTGGTTCGGGCCCTTGTCGATCGCCGGGCAGCCGAGTTCGGTCAGCCAGATCGGCTTGGCCTTCGGCACGTAAGGCGACGGAGAGCCGAGTTCGACGCCGCCGCGACGATCGAAATGCAGGTTGGACCACCAGCCAAGCAGGTCCTTGGCGCGAAACACCCAGGGCTTGCCGGCCGCACCGTCGGTGATCGCCGTGCGCGCCTTCGCGGCGCGGTCGGCCTCGTTCAGATAGTACCAGTCAAAATATTCGCCGCCTGCGATCCCCGCCGAAAGCCCGTCGCGGTCGTAGACGGACGCTGCGTCAGCGCTCTCCGCCACCTCGTCGCGCCAGTCGGCGAGCGGCAGATAGTCGTCGATGCCGATGACGTCGATCGCATCCGAAGCCCAGAGCGGGTCGAGATTGAAGAAGACGTCGCCGGAGCCGTCCTCCGGGTGATAGCCGAAATATTCGCTCCAATCGGCGGCATAGGTCACGACGGCACCCGGCAGCATCGCCTTCACCTCGCCGGCGATGTCGATCAGTCCCTCGACGAAGGGAAAGTGGCCGGCGTCGTCTCGCAGACGCGTCAGCCCGCGCAGTTCCGACCCGATGACGAAGGCGTCGACGCCGGCGGCAGCCGCCAGATGCGCCTGATGGAAGATCATCCGCCGGTAGGACCATTCGTCCGGCCCCGAATAGGTGAGAACGCCGTCCTCGAAGCTGAAATCTGAAGGCTCGGCCGTCCCGAGAAAGGCTGCGATGTCGCTCCTCGCCGTCGCCGTCCGATCCGCCGTCCCGCCGCGCTCCGGCGCGATGTCGAGGCTGATCCGGCCGCGCCAGGGAAAGGCCGCCTGCTCCGCGCCGCCATAGGGATCGGGAAGTCCGTTACCCGGCGGCACGTCCATCAGCATGAACGGGTAGTAGGTCACCGACAGGCCCCGCGCCCGAAGATCGGCGATCGCGCGCAGAACGCCGGCATCGCTCGGCGTACCGCCATAGGCCGGCCCGCCGTCCACCCAGCTGACGCGCTCGGCCTCCCCGCGCGTGATCGGGCCGACGCGCCAGGCTTCGGTCTCGTCGCGCGCGGAGATCTCGACCCGCGGCGTCAGCCGGCAGTGGCCCGCCCTCAGATCGTCGCCAAACCAGGAGACGACGAGCGCGGCGCGCTGAAGCGCCGGACAAAGCGCCTGGAGTTCGTCGAGCGAAGCGGCCCAGTCGCTCGGCGCGTAGAGCATGTTCCGGTTGACCAGCCGATCCTCGCCCTCGCCGATCCGCTCGCGCACGACGGCGGGGTCGAGCCCGTGCTCGCTGGCGCCGGGAATGATGGTCACCGCCTTGAGCTGGCCTTCGAGAGCGCCAACGGGGCGCAGCACCTCGCAGGAGATCTGCGGAATCCGGTTGCCCCAGCGCCCCAGCGGCATGCGCTCGAAGACGAGATAGGCGAGGCCGCGATAGGCCGGCGCGCGGCCCGGTCCCTGCTGGGCCTCGATGAGCGGATCAGGGGCCTGGGTCTCATCGCCGAGATAGACCCTCAGCGACACGGTCTCGAGGTCGAGTTCCTCGCCATCGGCCCAGATGCGGCGGATCGCGGCGATCGGTCCTTCGCACAGGCCGACCGCGACATTGCCGAAATAGCTGTAGGTCGTGGTCTCGACCTTCTGGCCGCCGCCCTTGCCGCCCTGGCGCTCGGTCTGGGTCTCCTCCTCGAACCGCGTCGTCCAGATCACCTGCCCGGCGACGCGCGCGGTGCCGTAGACGCGCGCGATCCCGGCCCCCTCGTCGGCCTGCATGATCCTCGTGTTCGACAGCCGCGCGCCCTGCCGACGGGTCGTGCCGCCAAACAGCGTGCTGTCGACCGCGGCGCCGGCGAGTCCGCCGACCGCCCGGCCGAGAACGGCACCGAAGGGGCCGCCGAGAATGCCGCCGACGAAGCCGCCGGCCGCCTGCAGAAGGATCGTCGCCATGGCTTACTCCGGAAAGCGGAAGGCGCCGGCGATCCGCCGCCGCCAGGCGTTCGGCATGGGCGAGGAGACGACCGCGGCGCCCTCATAGGCGTGGATCAGCCGCCCGTCCTCGTCGAGGATCGCGCAATGGGTGGCGGGCGACTGGGCGCGCCAGCGAAAGAGGACGACATCGCCCGGGCCGGCCTCGGCCATCGCCAGGGGAAGGAGATGCCGGCCCGCCGCCGCCATCAGCCGGTCCGGGCCGCCGCGCAACGCCCAGCTCCTACCGTAGGAGCCCGGATCTTCCGGTTCGATCCCGTAGAGTTCGCGAAAGACCCCGCGCAGGAGACCCAGGCAGTCCGAGCCGACCTGCTTGCGGCAGCCCTGATGGCGGTAAGGCGTGCCCAGCCAGGTCCGCGCTTCCATGAGCGCCTCCTCGCGGCGTCCGCGGCGGCGTTCCTGGCCGGCATGTGCTGCGGCACTCATGGCACCACCGGCGAGCCGTCGAAGACGCCGTCGGACTTGGCGACGGCGAGCGCCGCATCCGCACCCGGCATATGCGGAAAGCCGCGGAAATTGACGCTGTTTGAAAAGCGCAGGCGACAGGTCTCGAAGCTCTTGTCGCAGCCCTGCGTCACCTTGATCCGATCGCCGGCGGCGAGGCCTGCCTCGATCGCCTCCGCGAGGAAGAACCTCACTGTTCCAAGGCCGCTCTCGGCCGCCGAGACGATGTCGGCGGCCAATCCCGCTCCCTGCCCGGCAAGGACGGCGAGCCGGCCGGACGAGAAAGCGCTGGCGGCCGCGCCGAGATCGCTCGCGGTCTCGATCGACGCTCCCGTCGCCGCGAAAATCACCGCCTCGACGGTAAAGGGCGGCGTCGAGGCCGGAAAGCCGCAGCGCGCGTCGCCGAAGACGGCGTCGCAGCGGCGCCGATAGAGCCGTCCGCGGACCCGGTCGAGGCGGGTGGCGATGCTCCTCAACTCGGCCGTGAAGGCGGTCTCGCCGCGTTTCACCTCGCCGAGCTCAGCGACATCGAGCCGCAGATGGGCCGCCGGATTCTGCCAGTCGACGACGAAGGTCTCGACCGTCGCGCCGTCGTAGCGCCCGGCGAAGATGTCGACCTCCTCGATTGCCGCCGAGGACAGCGCCCCCTCGACCTCGCGCGTCGTCGCGGCGAGGCCGAGTTCCTCTTCCGCTTCGCTCGCCGAAAGCCCTGTCGCCGCGGCAAACAACGTCCCGTCGAAGGACAGCGGCGCGTCGTGGTCGGTGAAGCCGAGGACGGTCCCGTCGCGCCTCGTCAGCCGCCAGCAATTGGCGAGCGTCGTCGCCGGACCCTTCGTCGCCGCGGCAAGCGCGGGGGGCAGCTGTTTCATGGCCGGATCTCGATCAGCGGAATGGAGGGGATCTCGCCCGCCTCGAAGGCGGCGAGATTGACGGAGAGATGGTCGAGGTCGAAGCGCACGGGGACGTCGAACTCGAAGCCGGCGGTCACAAGCGCGCCGGCTGTCGGAGCGACGGCGAAGGTGACCGCGCCCGTGGTCGCATCCACGCTGAAACCGTCGTCGCCGAGCTCGATCCCGTCGCCAGCGACCCGCACGGTCCCAGTGACGGGCTTTTCGATCGGGCGGCGATAGGCCCCCTCGTCCGCCCCGTAGACCTTGACCAGGGCGAACGCCGTCGCCGAACCATCCCCGACCGCGATAGCTTGGTCCAGCGGCGAGACCGGAGCGCCATGGGCGGCCGATCGCCAGTCGAGCGGGTCGCGAAATCGAAACCCCGTCAGCTTGCCGCGGCGCACCTCGAAGAAGGCGACCACCGCGACGAGATCGGCGAGGCTCTTGACGCCCGAGCCCGCATCGTAGCGGCGGGTCGAGTGCCGATGGCGCTGGTTGCGGTGCTCGAAGCCAGTGGACAGGCGGACGATCTCGGTCAGCCGCTCCGGGCCGCCACTCGTGCCGAAGGCGATCCGGAGCGGGAACCGCTCCTCGGAAAAGCTCTCGATCGTCATGGGTCAGAGCCCGCGCCGGCCGCGCCCCGCCGCGCGGGCGAGCATGGCCTGGATCTGCGCCTCGGCACGTTGGAAGCTCGGCGCGTCCGGCGTCGACACGTTGAAGACGATCGACGGTCCCGCGTGCGCCGCCGGAGCCGCGACGCCGAGCGATCCGTCCGTGCCGCGCTTCAGGGGCAGGATCGCCTCCGCCCCCGCCTCGCCCATCAGGCCGAGCTTGCCTCCCGTCGGAAAATAGCTCGGCGCCGCCACGACCCCACCCTTGGCGAAGGGCGTGACGGTGGGGGCGCCGATCGCCCCCGAAACCGCATCACCCAATCCGCTGAAGAGCGGGCCGATCGCGCTCGATGCGAGACCGGTCAGCGGCTTGAGCGCGGCGTCGAGAGCGATCGCCGAGATCCTCTGGCCGAGCTGGCGCAAAACGCTCTCGAACGAGCGACCTCCGACAATGGCGCCGCTGAAGGCCGAGGTCAGCGCCGAGCCGAAGCTGTTCGCCCGTTTGGTGATGTCATCCAGGGCGCGCTCCAGGCCGCTCGTATCCGCCGCGACGGCAACGGTCAGCGTCTCGTCCTCGTTCATCTCGTCATCCTCGATCGGGAAAGCGCCGCATCAGCGCGGCCAGGTCGTCCCGCCCCGGCGCGCCCACATGCGCGGGCAGATGCGGGATCGCAGCGGCGGCAAGCTCGCGCGGGGTCATCGTCCAGAATTCGGCCGGCGAAAGGCCCATCAGGCCGATCCCCAGCGCCATCGCCTCGTCCCAGGGAAAGGCCGCGCCGGCAGCCCCGTCCGCCGGCGCGGCTCTCAAGGGTCCGGCGCCGGCTCCACCGACCGGTCGGCGCTGCCGAACGCCGCCGTGAGCAGCTTTGCGGCCAGAGCCGCCGCGCCGGCCGCCCCGCCGTCGATCCGCATGCTCTCCACCTCGCCGTCGCTCACTTCGGCCCCCGCCCCCCTGAGGCCCGCCCCGATGATGCGAACGAGATCACGCGCCGAGAGCCGGCCACCACCGAACCGCGCGGCGAGGTCCGCCAGATTGTCGGCCGAGAAGGCGTCCTCGAGTTCGGCGAGAGCGCCGAGCGTCAGACAGAGCCGCCGCTCACGCCCTTCGATGATGGCGCCGACTTCGCCGCGGCGACGGTTCACCGCCATCGTCACAGCACCGAAAAGCCGAGCGCGCCGGCCGATTCCAGCGTCGCCTCAAAGGTCACCTCGCCATTGTGCTCCCCGCCATATTCGAGGGCCGTGACCTGAAACGGACCGGAGACGATCCCGAAGTCCGGAATCACCGCCTGGAAGGCAACGATGCGGGAGTCGAAGAAGATCTGCCGAAGCGACGCGTCCGAGGCGGCATCCTTGAAGATGCCGGAGCCGGACAGGGACGCGCGCTGGACGCCGGCGCCGCCGAGGAGTTCCCGCCACCGCCCGGCGCTCTCGGTATCGGTAATGTCGACGGTCTCGGCATTGAAGGCGATCCGGCGGGTCCTCAGCCCCGCCAGGGTGACGAAGTTGCCGTCGCCGTCCTCATCGACCTTCAAGAGGAGGTCCTTGCCTCGCTGTGCGGTCATTCTGACACATCCTGTCTCTGCGGAAGCCAAAGAAAAAGGCGGCCCGTCGGACCGCCTCGAAACCGTTCTGAAATCGTGATCGCCCGACCGGCGGGCGCGCCGTCGCTCAGGCCAGCGGTTCGGTCACCGCACGGAACCGGAGGATCCCGTGATAGGTCGCAGAATCCGGCTCCTGCCGTGCTTCCGCGAACTGGAGCTGCAGGTTGACCAAGTGATGGCCCTCGAGCGGCAGATGCGCGTCGTCGAGCTTGCGCGACACCTTGTCCATGATCTCGTAGGTCTCGGCCTTGCCACCGCCCTTGGCCCACACATGCAGCGTCAGAATGTGTTCCGCGCCGTCTTCCGTGCCGGTCGACCAATCGACGACGGCCGTCCTGCCAAGCGTCAGATAGGGAAACTTGGCACGTTCCGGCCGGCGATCGAAGACTTTCGGACCGCCAAGGAGCGCCGTCAGCGCCGGATCGGAGGTCAATGTCTCGAAAATCGTTTCCTGCAGTTCAGCGCTGGGATGCGCCATCGCTTCGGCCCTCGTTCACGGTTTCTGACCATCTGAAACATATGCCACGATCGACGGTCCGTCACGACACGCGACACCTCGATTTCATCAACTGTTCGTAAAACCTGATCCGTCGAGTCGATAAGTCGTCGCCGGCGTTGTTGTTCCATTCGAGGACAGCGCCGATGCCTCGAAGTCCGCTAGAACGTTTAGCGCGTCGGGACTCGCGGTCAGCAAGGATGTCTCCGGCAGATTGCGGATCGTCGCGGACGCATCACCCAGCCGATGCCGCGCCAGGATCAGGACCGCCTTGTGGCGGACGCTCGCAACGAGCCGTCCCGGATCGATGCGCAAGGAAAGCCGCATCAGGCCTCTTCCTCGCAGCGGCAGATCAGGAACCGACCGGTCTCATCGGGATCATGCACTGAGCGGATGATGAGACGCCGCTCGCCGAGGCGGAACGACTGTCCGCGTTCCAGACCGGAGACGGTGCGGCAGATCACCCGATGCGTCACGGTGACCTCCCGGCGGTCGAAGCGCTCGCGCGCCTCCACGCCGGTCGGCTCGACATGCACCGAGAGTTCGCGCAGTTCCTGCCATGCGGTCGCTGCGCCGCCGGCTCCGTCGGAAATTTCCACCGGCGCCTCCAGCACAGCCCGGCGGCGCAGGAGCCCGGGATCGAGAAACAGCGGCGCCATCAGATCCGCACCCGCCGATAGGGCGCGATCAGTGTCGCAGCGAGATCCGGCATCAGCGCCGGCTGCATGTCCGGTCCCACCGCCGCCCTCGTCTCATAGCTTGCGGCGACGATCGTCTTCAGGGCGAGCAGGAGGTTTTCCGGAACCTTTCCGGCCGAAAATCCTGCCGTGAACTCGATCTCGATACCGTTCGCGGCAGCCTCCCGCGCTGCTGGCGACAGCCGGAAGGCCTCGAGGCCCATCGACCGTTCGATCACCACATCTTCCGCGTCCAGCAGGTTCGGCGTTCCGTCTGCGGCAAACGCCGTGACCGGACCGAGCGCCTCGAGCGGATGCCGCGTCGCCTCGATCCAGCCATGCGGCGGAACCGGGTCAAGAACAAGCCGAAAGCTTCGCTGCGAGAGGGCAAGGCCGGTCGCGGTTTCGATCGCCTCCCGCGCGGCGCGGATCAACGCCGCGATGAGGCCGTCCTCGTCGTCGCGCTCTATCCGCGCCCACAGCTTCGCGTCGGCGACTGAGACGGGCTCCTCCACCACGCCGAGATCGATGGTCGTCATGAGCACCCCCAAAAAAAGAAAAAGGGGCCGGACGTCGCCGCCCGGCCCCGATCACGCAGCCGCCTCTATCAGGCCGAGAAGTCGAGGAACTTCGCCGCGTCGAAGTCCTGGACGCCGCCGCCGACCCGCTTGGTGGTGTAGAAGAGGACGTAGGGCTTGGCCGAATAGGGATCGCGCAGCACCCGGACGCCCTGGCGGTCAACGACCAGGTAGAACCTGGCGAAGTCACCGAAGGCGATGGCCTTCTCGCCGACCGCGACGTCCGGCATGTCCTCGGCCTCGACGAGCGGGAAGCCCATCAGCGTCGCGCGCGCTCCTGCTGCCGAGGGCGGCTGCCAGAGATAGTTGCCGTCGGTGTCCTTCAGCTTGCGTACCGTCGCCTGGGTGCGCCGGTTCATCACGAAGCTGGCGTTCTGCCGGTAGCCGGCCTTCAGCGCATAGACGAGGTCGACCAGCGCGTCGGCCGCCGTCCCCGCCGCGAACCCGCCATCGGCGCCGGTGGAAACGGTCCCGACCGAACCCCAGGCCCAGACGCTCTCGTCGACCGTCGGATAGGTCATGAAGCCCTTCGGCTTGGCGACCCCGTCGCCGGAGACGAAGGCGGCGCCTTCCTGGGCGGCGAAGGCCTGCTCCACCTCCTCACCGATCCAGCGGTCGATATCGACGGCCGCGTCGTCGAGCAGCGTGTTGGTCGCCGCCGGCATGGCGTAGAGTTCCATGGTCGGGAAGGAGAGCTCGGCGAGTTGCGGCGCCGTCGTCTGGGGACGGGCGTCGGTCTCGGCGACCCAGCCGGTCTGCGCACCGGAGATCGCGAAAGGCTTCTTCAGGATCGCCGAGGACACCATGCGCACGGTGGCGATGGAACGGACCGGCGAGATCGCGGCGAGCCGCCGGCCGATCTCCGTCTCGGTCTCGTCGGGAACCAAAAAGCCGCCGTCGGCCCCCGTCAGGCTCGACATCGCCTTTTCCTCGATCCGACGCATCGGCGCCTCGTCACCGCCGCGCACATAGCGCTCGAAGGCGGCCTTGTGCTCGCTCGGCACGCCGCGCCGGTGCTCGGCTCCGCCCCCGCCCAGCGCCGGGCGCATCTCCTTCAGTGCCAGGCGCTCGATCTGCCGCTCCTGGGCGTCGAGTGCCCGGGAGAGGCGCTCGACCTTCTCCTCGGTGACGACGTCGGCATGCATGCGCCTCTCGATCTCGCCGAGCCGGGCGTCGTTCGCCTCGCGGAACACCTCGAAGGTCCGCATGAACTCGTCACGGGCGCCCTCGACCTGCGGCGCATGCGTCTTGGTCTCGAAGTCCGGATGGGACGTCTCGCTCATCATCGTCTCCTGTTTGCGAAGGAATGTCCGACGGTCCGCCGGCGGACGAACATGCTCCCGAAGCGCCGGCTCTTGCGTCAGCGGATGGTCTGCGGGATCGAAGGCAGGCGGATCAGCCGGGCGCGCTCCTGCATCGGGAAGGTGACGAGCGAGATCTCCCAGAGATCGATCGTCACCAGGCGCCGGCGCGTCGGCCCGATTCCGCGCCGCGCGAGCTTGGTGCGGAAGCCGATCGAGAGCCCGTCGAGGGCGCCGGCCGCGACCAACCCCGCGGCCTCCCGTCCGCTCGTCGTTCCCAAAGCGAGGTCGCCCTCGACATAGAGACCGGTTCGGTCTTCTCGGATCACGCGCCAGATCCCGACGGGCCTCGCCACGTCGTGCTGCCACAGCATGCGGATGCCGGAGGCGCCGCGCCCTCGGAGCGAGGCGGCGAAGGCGCCGGGCTCGATCGCGTCGCCGGCCTGGTCGGTCTCGCCGAAGAGCGCCGCATAGCCGCGGATCGTCGCCGCCTGCGGGTAACCGATCCCGGCAAGGACAGGATCGGCCGCCAAGGCGGCGGCCGCGGACCGCGATCCGCCGCTCATTTGCCTCCTCCCGACATGTTGCCGCGAGGCCGGAACAGGCCTTCGGCGAAGCGCGACAGGACACCGAGCGCCCACCAGGCGCAGAGGCTGGCGGAGGCCGACCCCATCAACACGAGGTCGACCGCGTCGAGCGTTCCGTCGAGCTTCAGCCTCTCCGCCAGCATCAGCCCGGCGGGCGGGCCGAAGACGATACCCGTGACGAGCCCGATCAGGAAGCGGATGGCCGCTTCCCGTCGTCCGCGCGGCAGGAGATAGGCGACGGAGATCGCGGCTCCCGCCGTGGCACCGGCGATCTTCGACAGCCAGAGCGCCAGACCGGAGATCGGTTCCAGACTCATGATTTTCCTCCCCGGCTCCCGCGGCTGCGATCGCAGATCCGATTGACGTCGCAGAGAGATCGCAGCATGATTCGCCCGTCCTGAACTCTTGATGTCGTGGCATTCTCGGCGGCGCTCCGCGCGCCGCCTCTCTTTGTGTACAGGTCCAGACCAACCCAAGATCGGGCGTCAGCGCCCCGTGCCGTAGCCGACGGCCTGGCGCTTCTCGTCCCGGCTGAGGAAATCCACCCCGCTCACCCTCGCCCAGAGCGCCTCGCGCTCGGCGCTCAGCCCGTCGACGCGGTCGAGATCGGCTCTGAGCTGAAGCCGCGGCAATCCGTAATGGCCGCCGAGCCAGTCGCCGATCGCGCCGCAGAGCCGGTTCAGGAGCGGCAGCACCGTCAGCCGGTAGAGTGCCCGGTTCGCTTCGGTATAGTTCGAATAGGTCGCGTCGCCGGGGATCCCGAGCAGCATCGGCGGCACCCCGAAGGCCAGCGCGATGTCGCGTGCCGCCCCGTTTCGCGCCTCGACGAAGTCCATGTCCTTGGGCGAGAGCGCCATCGCCTTCCAGTCGAGCCCGCCTTCGAGCAACATCGGCCGTCCGGCACGGGCCGAACCGGCGTAGCCGGTCTCGAGCTCGGCCTTCAGCCGGTCGAACTGGTCCGGAGCGAGATTGCCGCCGTCGGCGGGCTTGTAGACCAGAGCCCCGGACGGACGGGCGGAGTTGTCGAGCAACGACTTGTTCCAGCGCGAGGCCGCGTTGTGAAGATCGAGAGCCGTCTGGGCTGCGGCGAGCGGCGGGTAGCCGGCGATGTCGGCGAGCGGGTGGAACAGCCGCACATGCAGAAGCGGCGCCGGCTTGTCGCCCTGTCCCTCGGCGGCAATCCGCCGGACGCTTCCACCGACCCGGTACTCGTAGGCCTCCGGCCAGCCGTCGCGATCCTCGACGACCCGCACCCGGTCCGGCCTGAGCGCGTGCAGGGCCCGGATCTCGCCGGCCAGCATTCCGGCTTCGAGATAGGCGTTGCCCGACAGAAGGAGGTGCCCGCACAGCGTCTCGACGAGGCCGCTGCCGTCGGTCGCGGCGTTCGGCCGGCGCAAGAGCTCGATGAGCGGATGGTCCTCGATCTCGGCCGTCCCGTCATAGAGCAGCATCGGGATCGCCGCCGCCGTCTCGGCGATCATCCGCACCGAGCGGTAGACGACCGGGTTCTGCATGAAGCCGGTTCGCGCCAGCGCCGGATAGGAGCGCTCGGTCCAGGCATCGGATCCTGCGCCGCTGAAGACCAGCGTGCCGGCCGGCGGTGCAAAGGATTTGCGCCCGGCCTGGCGGTCCGCCTCCGCCGTTTCGGCGCGCGCGTCCGTGTCCGCCCGGCCGAGCCAGGCGGCGATCGTGTTCCTGATCGTCATCGATTGCTCCTGTTTGCCGGAAGACCGAAGACTTTTCCGGCAGCACGCTTCATCCGGCCACGGCCAGTTCCGGCCCCAACGCTTGGCGGAAAAGATCTCTAAAGCCCGCGCACACGCGGATCCTGCGCCGGCCCGATGAGCGCCGTCACCGCCCAGACCAGCGCGTCCAGTCGGTCGGGGGAGCGGCCGCCGGACAGCCCGTCCGGTCCGAAGTCCGCCATCTCGTCCTCGAGCTCGGCGAAGCGGCCGGCATGACGCACGCGCCCCTGTTCGTAGAGCGCGGCGACCGGCTCGGCGCGGACCCATTTGCCCCGGCTCGCCCGAACCGCCTTGAACGCGGCCGACGGGGCTTCGGCCCTGATCACTGCCTCGACCATGTCGCCGCCCTGGTTCACCTCGGCGACGATCCTGTCGGCACCGAGCCGCTCGTAGAGCGCGACGGCCGCCCTTGCCCATTCATGCGGTTTCGCCCCGCGTCGCGAGGCATCGGCGAGAACGTAGATCGCCGACCCGGTCGATGCCCCGCCGGCGGCGATGCCAGCACCGATCCCGGCGGCGATGATCCCGCAGGCGTCCGAGCGCTTGTGCGAGCTCGCCGGCGGATCGACGGCGACGACGATGCGGCGTAGCTCAGGGGCCGCGCGCACCCGGCTGCGTTCGATCGTGGCGAGGTCGAACAGCGCGTCCTCGCGGCTAGCTAAGATCAGCCCGTCGAGTTCCTGCCGCCCGAGCCGGGTGCCGCCATAGCGGGCTTCGATCGCCGCCCAAAAACCCGGGGCGAGGTTCGCGGCATTTTCGGCCGTGCGCATGTGGGTGGTCACGGTCCCTTCGCTCTCGATCAGCCGCTTCAGGAGCGGGATCGGGCGCGGCGTCGTCGTGAACAGCGCCCGCGGCCGGTCCCCCAGCCGCAGGGCGAATTGCAGATTGTCGAAGCAGGCCTCGCCATGCACCCATTTCGCCAGCTCGTCGCCCCAGGCGAGATCGAACTGGTAGCCACGCAGCGCATCCGGGTCTTCCGAGGAGAAGATCTGCGCGATCGCTCCATTGGCGAAGACCAGCCGCCGCCGGCTCGCCTCGAAGACAGGCCGCGAACCGCGCGCCACCGCCAGAAGTCCGCTCTCGCCGTCAACCATCACCTCCCGGGCATCTCCGAGCGTCTCGGCGATCAGCCCGATCCGGCCATGGGGGCGCGTGGCGAAAGGCGCCTCGCCCGCCGCCATGGCCTGCACCCATTCCGCGCCCGCACGCGTCTTGCCCGAGCCCCTGCCGCCGATCATCAGCCATTGCCGCCATTCGCCCGCAGGCGGCAGCTGCGCCCTGCGGGCGACGGAGGCCCATATCGGCTTCGACGTTTCGATGACCTTTCGGGGCGGGATCTCGGAAAGGCTGCCCACCGCCTCCCAGAACTCCGGCTCCGACAGGAGCGCCTCGGGCGGCAGGTCGGATGCGGGTGCTTCCTCGACGACGTCTTGCCGCCCGACGTCTTCCTCGCTCGCCGCCGCCATTCGCGCTCCATGTCCTCTGCTCCAGGATCGCCGATCGCCGGCTCCGTCTGCCCGGCCCGGGCTCGTCAGTTCGGCAGAGCGTCCCTGAGACCGGCGACACCAGTTGGCCCTTCCGGCTCGCCTGCAGCCGGCAGATGTCCGGCATAGGCGCCGGTCTGCGGGTCGAAGAGCGTCGGCCCCGCACGCCTGCGGGCATCGAGGTTCCGCAATCCCAGCAGAAACTCCGCCCGCAGCCGTTCGGTCTCGGCACGGTCTTCGGCACCGCCCTGCCCGGCCAGCATCTCCAGCCGCTTCAGCTCCAGGAGCTTTTCGAGCGTGCGGGTCAGCTGGCCGAGCGCCTCGGCCCGCTCCTTGGAACGCGGCCCGCCAGCCCGGCCGGCAGTCCCGGCCCTAGCCGTTGAACCTTCCGCTGGCGCCGCAGAACGCTTGCACGCCGCTCCGTTCTTCGCCCGTCTCTTGCGTGCGACATCCCCGGGACCTTCCGGCTCCACCGGTTCGACCGCCAAATCCCCTTCGGCGGCCGCCCGCCTGAATAAGACCGGCTTCCGCGGCCGGCCGAACGCACTCTTCGGCACGCCCTGCCCCATGCGTTCGGCGCCGTACGCGGTCCCAGACCGCTCCTCGCCCGCCGCATCCTCGCGCAGATCCAAGCCCGGTCCAGCCTCGCCCTCCCGGCACGGGCCCGCGATCTCGGCTGCCTCGTCTTCGGCCTCTTCCACCAGAGCACCCGCACCAGTCTCCGCGCCCGCACCAGTTCCCCCGCCTGCACGGCCCGCCGCCGCGACGGCGTCCAGCCCCTGCCCAATCTGAGGATTTTCTTCCTTGTAAAGCGATTCCAGCACCGCGATCTCTTCGGTGAGCAGAGCCAGCAGCCGTTCCGACAAGAGAATGGTCATGGGGATTGCCTCGTCTCAACCGCCTGCAGCCAAACACAATGGACCGGCAGCCGGGCAGCCGCTCTGGAAGTCCGAAGTCCGGGTAGACCCATCCAGCAGCACCAATCGGCATCGCTGGCTTTGCCGTAGGCCTCCGCACAAACAAAAAGGCGGCCGGTTGATCACCGTGCCGCCCCGCAATTTCTCGACTGTGCCTGAACCCTATCCGATCACCGTGACGGTGTCAATGACTTTTTTCCTATTTTGATAAGCGAGGACGTGGCGGCGATCCGAAGTCCAAGCTCTTCTGGCAGGCCGGCCCCCGTTCCCATGAAGGAGGCATACGTCCTACCAGCCAGAGGCCTTGGCCTAAGTTCTTCAAAGCTGTCCACCGCCGGCCCGCAGCGGCTCGGCCTGCACGAACCGCGATCGCGCGTCCATCAGGCTCGCCTTCCGTCAGGCGCCCTTCGGCGGCTGTTCGCCGAGATCCCAATAGAGCCCCGCCATCATCGCCAGCCCTTCCTTTACGATATGCGTCGGCATGTGTTCGTTCGGTGCGTGCTGAGAGCAACCGGGGTAAGAGTGCGGGACCCAGATCGTGCGCATGCCGAGGATGTCGGAAAACGCGTCGTTGGGCAGCGAACCGCCCAGGTTCGGCAGGATCGCAGGCTTGCCGCCGGTCGTCCGCTCGATGGACTCCACTGCCCAGGTCACCCACGGATCTTCCGGATCGAGACGTGTCGCTTGGAAGAGCCCGTCCCTGGCGAGTTCGACCTTCACGTTCCCCAGGCCCTGCCGCTCCAGATGGCGGCGGATCGCCGGAACGACGGCGAACGGATCGATACCGACGACGAAGCGCAGCTGCATGCGCGCCCAGGCGCGGGGCGGGATCGCGTTCACCGGCGTCTTGGGGTTGCCGGCCTCGTAAGCGAGGACTTCCAGCGAGCACCATCCGAAGACGCGCTCGGTCGGCGTGAGGCCGGGCTCGCCCCACCAGGGCTCGACCTCTTTGCCTTCCGGTCCCTGCATGATGTCGCAGTCGGCGAGAACCTTGCGGACCGAAGCCGGAAGCTCCTCCGGCACCATTTCCGGAATGCGGATCTGCCCGGTCGGCCCGACCAGGGTGGCGATCGCGTGCGAGAGCTGGATCGCCGGGTTCGAGACGAGCCCGCCCCAATTGCCGGAGTGGCGGCCGCCTTCGCGCGCGTCGATCCACATGTCGAAGGCGATACCGCCGCGCGAGCCGAGAAAGATCGTCGGCCGCTCTTCGGACAGCCGCGGACCGTCCGAGGCGATCAGGACGTCCGCCTTCAGCCGCTCGCGGTTCTCGGCGCACAGCTCGCGCAGGCCCGGCGAGCCGACTTCCTCGCCCATCTCGATCAGATATTTCGCGTTGAAGCCGAGCCGCCCGCGCGTTTCCAGGACCGCCTCCAGCGCATCGAGGTTGATCGCGTGCTGGCCCTTGTTGTCGACGACGCCGCGGCCGTACCACCGGTCGCCCTTGTCGGTCATCGTCCAGGGAGCGAGACCCTCGTCCCAATCGGCGTCGAGACCGCGGATGACGTCGCCATGGCCGTAGCCGAGCACCGTCGGCAGATCGGGATCCTCGGTCCGTTCTGCGATGAGGAACGGCGCGCGTGCGGCCGGATGCTCGACAACCTCAGTCTTGAAGCCGAGCCGCTGAAGATTCGGGATCATCTCCCGTTCCAGATAGTCGGAGAGCGCCTCCGCCCGCTCGGGGTTCTGGCTCTCCGTCGGCATGGCGACGCGGCGCGCGAGCGTTTCGCGGAAGGAGCCGTCCTCGAAGACGGCTTCGGCACGGGCGATGGCGGCTTCTCTGGTCAAGGGACGTGTCGCTCCTTTTGATGATCGACGACCGGTCACGGTCGGCGCGCAGGATTGGCGAGCCTCCGCGGCCGGGTCAAATTCGGAAATCGCAAGGGATGATGCGGCAGGCGCAACTCCGCTGTCACGTGTCCTCGGCCGAGACGTCGGCCCCGCCCTGGCGCCGCGCCGCCTCCCGGATCAGCGATGCGAGCCGATTGACCGAGGGCGTGCGCGGTTGCCATTTCGGGAAGATGAACACGTAGCGCAGCTCGATCGGCGGCTCGAACGGCCGGATGACCATGGCAGGCTTTAGGCTGGAGCGCGCCACGAAGCCGTCGGCGATCGCAACGCCCAGGCCGCGGCCTGCGAGCTCGCACGCCACCTGGCCATTCGGCGTCTCCAGACGGATCGTCGGCTGGCGGCCGATCTTGCGGAACGCGGCGTCGATATGCTGCCGTACGACCGTGCGCGGGGCGTTGGCGACGAGCGGCATGTCAACGAGATCGCTGACGTGTACGCGGTCCTTCTGTGCGAGCGGATGATCGTGGCGCATGACCGCGACCGCGCGCACCGCGACCATCGGTTCGACATCGATGACGTCGCTGTCCAACGGCAGAACGGTGATGCCGAGGTCGAACTGTTCGCGGCCGAGCCAGATCTCGATGTCGAGCCGCGAACGCGAATCGATCGATGCCGTGAAGCCGGAATCCTCCTGCGTCATGACCGCGATGGCGTCGGCGAGCAGCGCATCCGTCACATGCGGCGCGGTCAGGATGCGCACGTGACGGCGCTGCCTGTCGCGCACCCGCTCGGCGGCGTACATCGCTTCGTCGAGCGTGTAGAGCGCGTGCTCGACATGAGCATAGAATTCGCGCGCCTGCTGGGTCGGGACGAGCCGCCTGTTCTTGCGGGTGAACAACGGAAAGCGGATTTCATCCTCGAGTGCGGCGAGCAGGCGGCTCACCTGCGGCTGGGTCCGGCGAAGGCGTTCGGCCGCCGCGTTGACCGAGCCGCCTTCCATGAAGGCCCTCAGCGCTTCCAGTCCTTTCAGGTTCATCCCGGCCCTTTCATATGCGCTTTCCGCATGAACCGTTACAAACTCCGAAATTGACGCATGGTACAAGCCAGCTAGGCTGACTTTTCAACCGTGAAAGAGGTGCGGAGCGAAGATGTCGGATAGTGATGCGGGAACGACCGCATGGCGCGTGCCACCATCGCGCTACCTGGCAGATCGACCGGTTCCCTATGCCCGACCCGCACGCCCGCGCTCGCTCTATCTGACGATGCGGGACGGCTGCCGCCTCGCCGCCGACATCTACCTGCCCCAGCCTGCCGGGCGTGAGGAACAGGTCTATCCGACGATCCTCATCCTGACGCCCTACTATCGGCGCTTTGCCTTGCGCGAAGGTGCGGCCGCGTCGAGCGATCCCTCGCCCAATGCCGCCAAGTACCGGGACTTCTTCGTCCAGCGAGGCTACGCCGTGGTGGTCGTCGACGTGCGCGGGACCGGGGCGAGCTTCGGCACGCGGGACTCCTTCCGATCGCCGAAGGAGCGCGACGACTCCCGGGAGATCGCCGACTGGATCGTGGCCCAGCCCTGGTCCGACGGCATCATCGGCTCGACCGGCATTTCCTATCTCGGAGCGGCATCCTGCTTCCTCGCCTCGACCGGCCACCCGGCGGTGAAGGCGATCGCGCCGCTCTTTGCAGTGTGGAACACCTATGTCGACCACTTCTATCCCGGCGGCGTCCTTCTGAACCAGTTGGCGAAGAGCTATGACGACATCATGGTCGGGCTCGACCACGACCGCCGCGATATTCTGGCCAGGCAGCCCTATTTCGACAATCCGGATTTCGTCGGGCCGCAGCCCGTCGACGAGGATGGCGATGGCGCGCTGTGCCGGGCGGCCGTCCGGGAGCACCTCGGCAATTTTCACATGCCGGATTTCATCTCGGAGTTCCGCTTCACCGACGACCGCCTGCCCTACGATCCCTCCTTCGGCGCGCATTCCTTCAGCCCGTGTCACTATGCGGGCGGCTTCGAGCGCGATTGCGCCATCCTCTCGGTGTCCGGCTGGATGGACGGCGCGGGGTTTTCCAACGGCGCCATAGCCCGTTATCTGTCCCTGCCCAAAAACCGACAGCACATGCTGATCGGCCCATGGGATCACGGCGCGCGCACCAATGTCTCGCCCTGGCGAGGCGCGGTCGTCCCGGACTTCGATGTTCTGGCGGAGGTCTTGCGCTTCTTCGACCATTACCTGATGGGACACGAGACCGGGCTCGGCGAGGAAGCGCCGATCCACTATTTCTGCATGCACGAAGAGCGCTGGCACGCGGCCTCTGCCTGGCCCCCGCGAACCGGAACGAAGACCCTCACGCTCGCGGCGAACGAGCGGCTGCAGGAAGCGCCCTCAGACGCCGGGACGGACCTGGTCGCGGCGGACTTTACCGCCGGCACAGGCTCCTCGACGCGGCACGAGCGGCTCGCGGCGGTGAACACCACGGACTACTACGGCGACTGGGCGGATCACGAGGCGGCAATGGCCTCTTACGATTCGGACCCGCTGCCGCGCACAGCCGAAATCACCGGTCATCCCGTCGTCGACATCTGGCTCACCGCAAATCAGCCCGACGCGGTTCTTCACGTCTATCTCTCCGAGGTCGAGAGCGACGGCAGGATCCGCTACGTGACCGAGGGCGTCCTGAGGGCGCTTCATCGCCACACGAAGGAGCCGCCGGAAAACCAGAGATGGACCTGGCCCTTCCGCGACTTCAGCCGCGCCGATGCCGAACCCTTGCCCTCCGGCGAGCCCGCCCGGCTGCGCTTCGCGCTCCTGCCGGTCTCCTGGCGGTTCCAGAAGGGAAGCCGCATCCGGCTGTCGATCGCGGCGGCCGACGCCGATCATTACGTGCAACTGCCGCATGGGCGGCCACCCGTCCTCGCCATCCACCGCGGCGGGGATATTGCCTCGACGCTGCAACTGCCCTGGCACGAGGGCAGCCAGTCATCGCCATCACAAGAGAGGGAAATGCCATGAGACTCAGGACCGCGTTCTGCGCGACGGCCCTTGCCGTCGCGGCATCCTCGCCGGCGCTCGCCGGCAAGGACGACGACACCTTCACCTGGTCGACCTCGACCGAGATCGGCACCGCCGACATCTATTACGGCAATCTGCGCGAGGTGCTGATCAACGCCTATGCGATGTGCGACAGCCTGGTCTATCGGGATCCCAAGACCAACGAATACGAGCCGCTGCTGGCCACGAGCTGGAACTGGACCGACGACAAGACGCTTGAGCTGAAGCTCCGCGAGGGTGTGAAATTCCACGACGGCACCGACTTCGACGCAGAGGACGTGGCCTACACGCTCAACACGGTCGCCGCACCCGGCAGCGACATGCAGTTCCGGCTGATCGTCGACTGGATCGACAATGTCGAGGTGGTCGACCCGCAGACCGTGCGCATCCATGCCAAGGCGCCGACACCGGCGGCGCTTGAATATCTGACCGGCACCATGCCGATCTATCCCTCCGGCCATTATGACGGCGCCCCCGAGGTGCCGGCCGCCGACGGCAAGACGCGCAAGGACTACGGCGCTGTCCAGCCGGTCTGCACCGGCCCGTACAAGATGACCGACTTCCAGGCCGGCCAGTCTCTCACCCTCGAGAAGAACCCCGAGTATTTCGACGGTTCGCCGAAGGGCAAGCCGCAGATCGGCAAGATCGTCTTCCGGACGATCAAGGACACGGAGACCCAGATCGCCGAGCTGATGACCGGCGGCATTGACTGGATGTGGGGCGTCGCGCCGGAGAACGCGGACCTCCTCTCGCAGGCGCCGAACATCGACGTCGTTTCGGCCGCGACCATGCGAATGTCCTTCCTGGCGCTCGACGCAGGCGGACGCACTGGCGACACGCCGTTCAAGAAGGAGAAGGTGCGCCAGGCGATCGCCCATGCGATCGACCGCGAGTCGCTCTCGAAGAACCTCGTCGGCGCGGGCTCGGCGGTGCTGAAGTCGTTCTGCGCTCCGGTGCAGGCCGGCTGCGATACCGATGTGAAGCAGTACGACTACGATCCGGACGAGGCCAAGAAGCTCCTCGCCGAGGCCGGCTATCCCGACGGCTTCAAGACGACTTTCTACGCCTATCGCGATCGACCCTATACCGAGGCAGTGCTGAACTATCTGCGGGCCGTCGGCATCCAGACCGACCTGCAGTTCCTGCAGTGGGGCGCGCTGCGTCCGCACATCGTCGGCGACGACACGCCGATCGCGCAGCTGACCTGGGGCTCGAACGGCATGCTCGACGTCTCGGCTTCGACCAGCCACTATTTCGAGTTCGGGCCGGACGACTACGCCCGCGACCCGCAGGTGCGCGACTGGCTGGTCAAGGCGGATTCGACCACCGACAAGGCCGAGCGCAAGGATCTCTATTCCAAGGCGCTGAACAGGATCGCCGATCAGGCGCTCTACATCCCGCTCTTCCTCTATGGCCGGACCTACGCCTACAACTCGGACTTCACCTATCCCGTCACCGACGACGAGATGGCGCACTTCTATCTCGGCGAGTGGAAATAACCCATACGAGAATGCGGGAGGCCCGGTCCGGGCCTTCCGCTTCCGCCCAACCGGTGCGTGAATGGCAGCCTATATTCTCAAACGCCTCGTGATGACGTTGCTGGTGATCGTGATCACCTCGATCGTCGCCTTCCTGCTGACCCATCTGGCGGGTGACCCGGCGGCCGCCATGGCCGGCGCCGACGCCTCGCCGGCGGACATCGCCGCGATCCGCGAGACATTCGGGTTCAATCAGCCTTTGCCGGTGCAGTATTTCGACTGGCTCGGCCATGTCCTCCAGGGCGACTTCGGCCGCTCCTACTACCTGCGCATGGACGTCGGCGAGGTGCTGGCGGAGCACGCTCCGGTGACCGCCCAGCTCGGCGTCATGGCGCTCGCCTTCGCGCTGCTTCTGTCGATCCCGCTCGGGGTTCTGGCGGCACTGCGGCCGAACACGCTGATCGACCGCATCGCCCTGTGGATCGCGGTCGCGGGCCAGGCACTGCCTTCCTTCCTGTTCGCCCTCGGCCTGATGTACGTCTTCGGCGTCTATCTGCGCGTAATGCCCATTTCCGGCGGCTCGTCCTTCGTCCATTTCGTGCTTCCCGCGATCGCGCTCGGCTATTATGCGACGCCCGCCATCATGCGGCTCACCCGCTCCGGCATGATGGACGTCCTGCAGTCCGACCATGTGCGCACGGCCCGCGCCTACGGCCTGTCGCCCTTCCGGGTCGTCGTGCGCCACGGGCTGCGCCATGCGATCATCCCGGTCGTGTCGCTCGCGGCCGTCCAGCTCGGCTTCATGCTCGGCGGATCGATCATCATCGAGAGCATCTTCTCGCTGAAAGGGATCGGCTACCTCGCCTGGGAATCGATCCAGCGGGCCGACATCGAGGTCATCCAGGCCATCCTCCTGGTGATCGCGGCCGCCTATGCGCTGCTGACGCTTCTCGCCGACCTTCTCAACGCCGCGCTCGACCCGCGCATCCGCATCTCCTGAGCGAGCCGTCATGGTAGCCCTTTACGAAAGCCCGCCCGCTCCGATCGCACAGTCGCCGGGCCGCGTCGCCGTCCGCCGCGCCCTGCGCCACGGCAGCTTCTGGGTCGGCGGAGCGATCCTTGTCCTCGTCATCCTCGCGGCGGTCTTCGCGCCGCTCCTGACACCCTACGATCCGGCCCTTCAGGATCTTGCCCACCGCTTCGTGCCGCCCGTCTGGACCGAGAAGGGCTCGTGGGACCACATTCTCGGCACCGACAATCTTGGCCGCGACTACCTCGCGCGCCTGCTCTTCGGGGCCCGCATCTCGCTTCTCATCGGCTTCCTCACCGTCGTCATTTCCGGCACCATCGGGACGGTCCTCGGCATCTGCGCCGGATATTGGGGCGGCTGGGCCGATCTCGTCATCAACTTCGTCATCACCATCCGCCTGACCATGCCGGTCGTCCTGGTGGCACTCGTCGTGGTGGCGCTGGCCGGCTCGTCGCTGACCATCCTCATCTGCGTCATCGGGCTCCTCCTGTGGGACCGCTTCGCGATCGTCGTGCGCAGCGCCACCCAGCAGCTCGCCCGCCGCGAATACATCACCGCCGCCGCCGCCATCGGCAGCTCGACGCCGCGCATCCTTCTCAAGGAGCTTCTGCCCAACATCACCGGACCGCTCATCGTCGTCGCCTCGATCGAGCTCGCCCATGCGGTGCTGCTCGAGGCCTCGTTCTCGTTTCTCGGGCTTGGCGTGCAGCCGCCGCTCGTCTCCTGGGGGCTGATGGTGGCGGAAGCCAAGAGCCAGCTATTCTTCCGCCCATGGATGCTCGCCGTTCCCGGCGCGGCGCTCGTGCTGATGATCTTCGCGATCAACCTCCTCGGCGACGCCTTGCGGGACGTGACGACCCCGGAAGGAAAGGCCTGACCATGGCCACGACGCCCATTCTCGAGGTCAGGGGCCTCAAGGTCGACATCCCCCTTCCCGACACGGTCCTGCATCCGGTCCGGCATGTCGATCTCACGGTCATGCCGGGCGAGACGGTGGCCGTGGTCGGCGAATCCGGCTGCGGCAAGAGCCTCACCGCGCTCGCTATCATGGGGCTCCTGCCGCGCAATGCGCGACCGGTCTCCGAGCGCATCGCCCTCAAGGGCGAGTCTTTGACCGGTGCCAGCCGCCGGCGCTGGCGCCAGCTGCGCGGCGACCGGATCGCGATGATCTTCCAGGACCCGATGACCGCCCTCGACCCGTGCTACCGGATCGGCGACCAGATGCGCGAGATCCTGCAGCAGCACCGCCGCGTCTCCAAGGCAGAGGCCCGCGAGCGTTCTCTGGAACTCCTCGGCAAGGTCGGTATCCCCGCCCCGGCGGAGCGGCTGTCGCAGTTCCCGCACCAGCTCTCGGGCGGTCTGCGCCAGCGCGTGATGATCGCCATGGCTCTCCTCTGCGAGCCCGAACTCATCATCGCCGACGAGCCGACGACGGCGCTCGACGTGACGATCCAGGCGCAGATCCTCAGGCTGCTCCGCAACATCCAGCGCGAGACCGGCATCGGGCTCGTCCTGATCACGCACGACCTCGGCGTCGTCGCCGGCATGGCCGACCGGATCGTCGTCATGTATGGCGGCGAGGTGATGGAGGTCGGCAGCTGCGATCAGGTCCTGGGAAAGCCCCTCCATCCCTATACCGAAGGGCTGATGCGCTCGATTCCCGTGCCGGGCGAGACCAGGCGCGGCGAGACGCTCGGCTTCATCCCCGGCGTGGTGCCGCGTCAGACCGGCGAGCGCACGCGCTGCGGCTTCATCGAGCGCTGCCCCTATGCGCACGACGACTGTGCAAAGGGCCCGATCGCCCTGCGCGAGGCCGGCGATGGGCACCAGATGCGCTGCGTTCTGCCGACCGATGGCAGCGGCCGTGATCCGTCGGCCTGGCTTCGCGGCGCGGAGGCTTCCTGATGGACGACGTTCTGGTGATGCGCGGCGTCACGCGCGACTATCCGGTCGGCGGAGCCTTCTCGCGCAAGAAGACGCTGCGTGCCTTGCGCGGCATCGACCTTTCCGTCGGCCGCGGACGCACGCTCGGCCTCGTCGGCGAATCCGGCTGCGGCAAGTCCACTCTCGCCAAGGTTCTCCTCGGCATCGAGGAGGCGACCTCCGGCACGGTGCTGGTCGACGGCAGGAAGATCGAAAGCTACGACCGGGTCGAGCGCGCCCGGCTGATCCAGCCGGTCTTCCAGGACCCCTATTCCTCGCTCAATCCGCGTATGACGGTGGAGGCGATCATCGCCTCTCCGCTTGAGGTTCGCGGCGAAGGCAGCCGCGCCTCCCGCCGCGCCCGCGTGCGCGAGCTTGCCGGCGAGGTCGGCCTGCCGCAGCATCTCGTCAGCGCCTATCCGAGCCAGCTCTCGGGCGGCCAGCGACAGCGGGTCGCCATCGCCCGAGCGCTGATCGGCGAGCCGAAGATCCTGATCTGCGACGAGCCGACCTCGGCGCTCGACGTCTCCGTGCAGTCGCAGATCCTCAACCTCCTGCACCGGCTGAAGCAGGAGCTGAATCTCACGATGATCCTGATCAGCCACAACCTCGCCGTCGTGCATCACCTCGCCGACGAGGTGGCGGTCATGTATCTCGGCCAAATCGTCGAACGGGGCGACAGCGAAGCGATCTTCGAGCGCGCGCACCACCCCTATACGAGCGCGCTTCTGAAGGCGGTGCTGCCGCCGCGACCGGGTTCGCGCCTGCCCGAACTCGGCCTCGAGGCGGAGTTCCCGAGCCCGCTCGCGCCGCCACCCGGCTGCCCCTTCCATCCGCGCTGTCCGAATGCCGACGGAACGACCTGCCGGGAGGTGGATCCCCCGCAGAGCGGCACGGACCACCTCTACCGCTGTCACCATCCGGACCACGTGGCGCCCGCGACGCAAGCGGCTGCCCTCACCGACTGACGGACATACGATGAATTCGAAGATCGATCTCGATGTGCGCGAGCACCGCGCGTTCGCCGAAGGCATGGCGTTCGACGCGAGCGGCCCCTACGAGCGGCTGACGGGACGGGCGACTTTTCGCGTCGATCCGGAAGCCGAGGCGCAAGGGGCGGTGACCGACATCACGCTTGCGCCGCGCGACGCGGACGGGCTGGTCCGCTTCGCGGCGGATTTCTGCATCCTGAAGCCCGTCGACCTGTCCCGCGGCAACGGCCGCGTCTTCTTCGACTACGGAAACCGCGGCAACAAGCGCGCCCTGCAGTATTTCAACGACGCCGTCGGCTCGAACGATCCGATCGCGCCCGAACATGCCGGCAACGGCTTCCTGATGCGGCGCGGCTACTCAATCGTCTGGCTCGGCTGGCAGGGCGACCTCTATCCTGGCGACGGACGCATGCTGCTGGACGCGCCGATCGCGACTAAGTACGGCCGTACCATCACCGGCCTCACCCGCAGCGAGTTCATCGCGGTCGAGCCGGGCACGACTGTCTTTCCGTTGAGTTCGCTCGTCTCGACGCGCAGCTATCCCGCCGCCTCCCTCGACACGACGAAAGCGCGCCTCACCCGCCGCCGCTATGCCCACAGCGAGCGCGAGGCGATCCCCTCTGACGCCTGGTCCTTTGCCCGTCTCGAACGCGGCGGCGGCGTCGACAACCAGGGCATGGAGACAGCGGTGGTTGCGTCCGACTGCCATGTTCATCTGCCCGCCGGCTTCGCGCCCGGCTGGATCTACGAGATCGTCTATGAGGCGAAGGACCCGCGCGTTCTCGGCCTCGGCCATGTCGGCGTGCGCGACTTCGTGAGCTTCCTGAAATACGGCCGCGAAACAGCCTCCGGACATCCGAACCCGCTGCGCGAGGGCGATGCCGGCATCGAACACGCCTATGCCTGGGGCCGCTCGCAGACCGGCCGCTGCATCCGCGACTTCCTGGATTACGGCTTCAACGCCGACGCAGAAAGCCGCCGCGTCTTCGACGGGGTGATGCCGCATGTCTCGGGCGCGGGGAAGATGTGGATGAACCACCGCTTCGCCAACCTCGTCCTCTTGCCGGGCCAGGAGCACGAGAACCACTTCACCCCGGCGGACCGCTTCCCCTTCTCCTATGCCATGTCTACCGACCGCTTTACCGGCCGCACCGACGGCATTCTGAAGCGCCCGGAGACCGACCCGAAGGTCATCCACACCGACACGGCCTGCGAATACTGGCACCGCCGCGCCTCGCTCGTTCATACCGATACGGACGGCAACGACCTCGACCAGCCGGACAATGTCCGCGTCTATCTCTGGGCAAGCTCGCAGCATGTCTCCTCGCCGCAGGTGCCGGCACCCGCCAGGGGCATCGCGCAGACCTATTTCAACGTCGTGTCGACCTCGATGTTCTTCCGCGCCAATCTCGACCGTCTGGACGCCTGGGTCAGCCGGGGCGAGGCCCCGCCGCCGAGCCGCATTCCGCGCCGTGCGGACGGGACTCTCGCGACCTTCGAAGAGTGGCGCGAGGACTTTCCCGCGATCCCAGGCGTTGCCCTGCCGCGTGGCCCGAGCCGGCTGGAGCGGCTCGACTTCGGCCCGGACTTCGAGCGCGGCCTGATCTCGCACGAGCCGCCGGAGATCGTCGCCGGCGAGGACTATCCGGTCCAGATCCCCGCAGTCGACGAGGACGGCAACGAGATCGGCGGTCTGCGCGCGCCGATGGTCGAGGCGCCGCTCGGCACCTATACCGGCTGGTCGCTACGGCGTCGCGACTTCGGTCACGGCGCGATGGTCGGCATCACCGGCAGCTACATTCCCTTCCCCGACACCGAGGACGAGCGCGCGCAGACTGGCGACCCGCGCCCCTCCGTCCTGTCGCGCTATGGCACGCCGGACGCCTATCAGGCCGCGATCCGCCAGGCCGCCGAGGGCCTCGTCGCGGACGGCCTGATGCTCGAGGAGGACGTCGAGCGATGCGTGGCGGCGGCGGCCGACTGGGGCCGGCCGCGCCACGACGTCCGCCTGTGAGGACGCTTTGGAGGGCATGCGCATGAGCCGGAAAGCCATGGTCGTCTGTCCGCAGCCGGAGGCCGCGGAATCGGGGATCGAAATCCTTGAAGCCGGCGGCAACGCCGTCGATGCGGCGATCGCCACGGCCTTCGCACAGACCGTCGTCGATCCGCTGATGTGCGGCATCGCCGGCTTCGGCAGCCTCGCGGTTCACCTGCCGGATGCAAGCGTCCACGACTATCTCGACTTCCATGCGCCGGCACCGGGCGCGGCGACGCCGGAGATGTGGGCGGACCGCATTGCGGGCGAGGCGCGTGACGGCTTCGGCTTCGTTCTGAAGGGCCGGGTCAACGATCTCGGCTACCAGTCGATCTGCGTGCCGGCGGCCTTGCGCGCCTATGAGGAGGCGCATCGCAGATGGGGCCGGCTGCCCTGGCAGGAGCTCATCGAGCCGGCGATCCGCTGGGCCGAGGACGGCTTCTTCGTCCGGCCGGCGATGTACACCTTCTTTCTGGAGGACGGGAAGATGGGCCGCGCCGCGACGGCCGAACGCCTCGCCTTCTCCGCCTCCGGCCGCGCTCTCTACTGCAATGCCGACGGCAGACCGAAGCGCATCGGCGCGCCGCTGTCCAATCCGGACTACGCCCGGACGCTGCGGACGATCGCCCGCCAAGGGGCGGACAGCTTCTACCGGGGAGAGATCGCCGACCGCATCGCCCGCGACATGGCGGCGCATGGCGCCCTTCTGACGCGGGACGACCTGGGAGGCTACCGTCCGAAAGACGAGACGCCGCTCGTCGGCACCTATCGTGGCCGAAAAATCACCACCAACCGCCCGCCAGGCGGCGGCGTCATGCTTCTCGAGATGCTCAACACCCTGGAGACCTTCGACCTCGCCGCCCTCGGCCACAACACGCCCGCCTATATCCGGACGGTCTGCGAGGCGATGAAACGCGCGACGATCGACAAGGACCGTCATGTCGGCGACCCGGCCTTTGTCGAGGTTCCCGTCGAGCGGCTGACCAGCAAGGCCTATGCCGCCGAGCTCGCCGAAGCCATCCGCCGCGGCGAGCGCGTCGACGTGCCGAGGCTCCAGGCAAGCGACATCGTGCCGACGGATACGACGCAACTGTCGATCGTCGACGGCGAGGGCAATTGCGTGTCGATGACGCACTCGCTCGGCATGCCCTCGGGCGTCATCACCGACGGCCTGGGCTTCATGTACAATGGCTGCATGGGCGTCTTCGACCCGCGGCCCGGCCGCGCCGGCAGCATCGCGCCCGGCAAGACCCGCTTCAGCGCGATGTGTCCGACGATCGTGTTCGAGAACGACGCGCCGCGCCTCATCCTCGGCGCGCCCGGCGGCACCCAGATCGTGATGGGCGTGCTCCAGACGATCCTGAACACGTTCGACTTCGGCATGCGGGCGGTCGATGCCGTGGCCGCGCCACGCTTCTCCTCGACAGGCAATGCGATCGACGTCTCCAACCGCATCCCCCGCCGCGTCACCCGGCAACTCGAAGCGGAGGGCTATCACGTCATCCGCAACCCGTACGGACATACGATCGGCTGGGTCCATGCCATCGGCATCGAGAACGGCAAACTGTCCGGCGCCGCCGATCCCGGCCGCGACGGCGTCGCCTTTGAAGTCGAAATCTGAGCCGAAGTAGCGTCGGTTTCGCTCATTCCGTCATGGCGTCCGGGCGGAGGCGCGACATCGGCTCCCGACGATTGGCTCCACGAGGTCAAGCAGTAGGCCACGAACAGAGCCCCGCGTATCTCGAAACCTTCTCGGGAACGCATGGCCGTCTCCTCACCCTTCGTCTGGTCGTCCACACGTCGATGCTCCTGAGCAAACGCCGAAGATCGGAGTCACCGAGGCGCGGGGACGAGATCGACCGGGATGGCCGCGGAACCGGGAGACCAACCCGCGCCTTGCGACGAAGGGTGTAATTGCGTGACGGAGGAGACAGACAGCCCGGTTTCATGACGTGGCGGGATGCTGAGACGAAACCGGCATTGAGAGGCGAACGCATCGACTTAAATCTGGAGCTTAATAATGGCGGAGGGAATGGGCCTGATATCCAACCTTCTTTTGTGGATGCCGCTCGGTTTGCAAGGAATTGCTGATCGTCGGGACTGTGATCGAGTGCGTACTTTTGTCAGGCCTGTTCGTGCGGCCGACATGGCGCCGCTGGCCGGGATGGTGATGCGCGGATCGGGGCCACATCTCTGAGAGCGAGCTCGCGGCTCGGAGAAGGTTTCTGGTTTGCCCGACCCGGATCATGTCGATCATTTGCCCATTCGGATCATGCCTTCCTCACAACTCGGTGGCCCAATGCCCGTTCGACGCCCGATCAGGCGCCGATCAGCACCGGGCCACGATAGCTTTCACCGCGCGTCAGCATCGCCCAGATGCCGCGTGCCATCTTGTTCGCCAGCGCGACCGCGACGACCGGGATCGGCTTGCGATCCAGCATCCGCGCAAGCCAGGAACCCGCGGGAGCACCCCGGCGTGAGGCCCAGCGGATCACGGCGGTCGCTCCGATGACCAGCAATCGCCGGATGTCGCGTTGCCCCATCTTCGAGGTCTTCCCCAGCTTCTGCTTGCCACCGGTGGAGTGCTGCCGCGGCACCAGACCGAGCCAGGCGGCGAAGTCACGGCCGCGGCGAAACTGGTCCATCGACGGCGCGAAGGTCTCGACCGCGAGCGCGGTGATCGGTCCGATGCCCGGCATGGTCTGCAACCGTCGGGACAACTCGACCTCGTTCGACATGGCGGCGATCCGTGCCTTCAGTGCGTTGATCCGTTCGGTCAGGTGCGCGATCTGCTCGAGGAGCATTCGGCATATCTCGCGCGCCAGATCAGGAAGGTCGGCCTGAGGATCTTCGACGACCCGTTCCAGGCGCGGCACATAGCCGATCCCTTCGGGTGCGGTATGGCCGAACTCGTACAGATGAGACCGGAGCGCATTCACGGCTTCGGTGCGCTGCTTCACGAGCTGCTCGCGCGTCCGGAACGCGACTGCCCGTGCCTGCTGGTCTGCAGATTTCGGTTCGACAAAGCGCATGGTCGGCCGCAACGCCGCTTCGACGATCGCCTCCGCATCGGCGGCATCGTTCTTCTGCCGCTTGATGAACGGCTTCACGTAGCGCGGGGCGATCAGCCGGACCTCGTGCCCATGCCGCACCATTTCCCGCGCCCAGTAATGCGCGCTCGCGCAGGCCTCCATCGCCACGAGGCACGGCGGCTGTGCTGCCATGAACCGTGCGAGTTGCGGCCGCGACAGCTTCTTACGGAACACGACCGACCCGTCCGCCGCCGCGCCGTGCAGCTGGAACACGTTCTTTGCGAGATCGACGCCGATGATGGTAGCCTCTCCCATGGATGCCCTCTCCTTCAGCTTGTGTTTCGACACCGCAAGCTTGGCACATTGCGACGCCGTCAAGGGAGAGCGGCATCCACCCCATCTCTGGCGATATCAGGCGGTCGCCACACGCTCTAGCACGACGGCGCTTTGAAACAGGTAGGCACTCTCGATGTACCGGCGGATTCGAAACAGCGGCGGCACCGACTGAATGAAATAGGCCTTATCATAAAAGACCTGGGCGTCGGCGCCCCGTCCTAATACCAGCATATCGAAGCCCTTACTGATTGCAGCTTGACTCCACTCAGACCTTAAGAGCGCAGTCAGCCAAATTTCGGGACCTTGCAGCAATGCTCGTACTGAATGCTTATCGTTGATGGTTATGTAAACCCGACCCCCGACCCGACACAGGCGCGCAAGCTCGAGTAGCCACGCATCTTGCGTATCCTCAAGATGGTTGAAAACGGAACAGCTATAAATGACGTCGAAGTATGCATCCGAGAAGGGAAGGTGCGGGAAATAGGTGGTGGTCGCAAAGTTGCAGTGCGGCCTAAGAAATCTCTTGCACCAGTGTATGCATTCCGCGTCTACATCTACGCCCCACACTTCTGCGTGCGAAGCCGCAGTGGGGACGTGACGCGTCATCCGCCCCGCACCGCAGCCGAAATCCAGGATCCTTCCGGCTTCGCTAAGCTGAAATTCAGACTGGGCAAGTCCAGCCCTCATCGATGAAACGTGTCGTATCCCACTCTCAATGTAAGTTTCCGGATCTTCGCCATAGCCGAGCCGTAAGCAGGTCGGCGGTACAGGTAGCGAAACAGAGGGCCGCTCTCCGAAACGGTTCGCCACAACGTATGAATCGGAATTGCCGTGACTACGCTTGTACAGCATCACTTAACTTCATTCTCTTCGTGCCCCAGAGGGGTCAGACTCTCTCCACGAGCCACCTCAAAAGACAGCGAAAGTTCATTCCAATTGGTGACGTAGCTCTGTACGTCCCGTCGCCAAATATTGGGGGCAACGTCCACCCGCTGAGCGCCAAGAAAATCCGTCACCTTTCCGAATTCATCTTCCCACGATTCCAACAAGCGTTCCAACTGGACCTTTATTATTTGATGCTCACGAAGTCTGCACAATCGCACATCATAAGCAAAGCTATTCCAGCGCTGGAACCACTGAAACTCCCCGATATCAATATGGACGCCGGGGGCGTCTACGTCCACGTCCTCACTCCAGTCGCCTTCCGCCATTGCGTGCCGGATCGCTGCAAACTGAGCGACCGGGTGCCGCCTCAATACAATCACCTTGATTGCTTTGTCCTCTTCTAAGGCGGTCCAAGCTTCCTCCCAGTGGTGCCAAGCCCTGAACTCGAGCGGCTGACACGCATGAAGTTTGCATCCAGCGACCGGATGGGTACTTACGCCGAGCGCGGACAGAAAACGATCACGGCCTCCAATCGGAAGGTTGTGCTTCTGTCTCGGGGACAAAATCTCGTCGAAGACGTGTACGTCGGGATGCTCGCGAAGCGCGCGCATCAGCAGGGACGAGCCCGTGCGAGGCTGGCATAGTAGCACAAACCGAGTCACAAGCTTTCCCTTCGAGGAAACGTCTCGTCGTGCTGCTCCAACCACTTTCCGAGGACTGCAGCGGTGCCTTCAGGAACAAGCGTCCGCCACCTGGAACCGCCCGCAAATATGTCCTTTCGAACCTCGGTCCCGCTGCATTCACGTGTGCCCGACAGCAGTCTTACTTGGTACCCGGCCTTCTTGAATTTCTCCGCCTTCTCGCGATCCCACTCGTCCAACACGCGCATTATGTGTTCGCCTCCAGAATGAGGGAAGTAGCTCCTCCAATCATCTGGCGGTTCATGAATGCGGAACGGTACAGTAGTGATGTCACGCAGGCGACTTGAAAGTTTCGGACAAGCGGCCACCGAAAGCTGGATCATGCGCGACCTCCAGAAGTAGGTGAACGGATTAGCTTCCGGCAGGTGCCGGTGATCATCGGAGGCCACCTGATGGAGCGACGATGTGTCTGGGTTGGTAATCCCAATCACAACGGACGAGTAGAGCGAAAGAGCTTCGGAAAGATAACTAAAATGACCAATATGAAATGGCTGAAATCGACCGTGAACTATACCTGTCAACCCAGCCTTCATGGAGCAACCTCCACGAAGTGCGGGCACCTTTCTAGAACCTCTCCGATAATAGCCGCCTCGCTGAAGCCCGACTTCCTCCACAAAGAGACGATGCTGCCTACCTCGTCCGGTGAAGCGGACAAGAGAAGGCCGCCGTTTGTCTGCGGATCCGCTAGGACTTCAACCAAGGGCAACGACAGGCCGAACGCGAGTTTCAAGTGCTTCTGGCACCATGCCAAGTTTCGAGCAGTCAGCGAGGTCTGATAACCATCTTGGTATAGCTCCAGAACTCCGGGAAATAACGGCACTGAGCCTGCGTTGATACGAATCGTGACGTCACTTGCGCGGGCCATCTCCAGCGCATGACCTACCAGACCATATCCCGTAATATCGGTAAGGGCGTGCACTTCACGTGCCGAAAGCGATAAACCGGGATCGGCGTTCAATTGAGCTGCTGAGATCAGAAACGGAGCAGCGCGACGCATATCATAATGTCCAGCGCGGAGGGCACTGAATGCGACACCCGTTCCTATCGGCTTTGACATACAGATTAGATCGCCGGGCCTCGCCGTGGAGTTCCGGAGGATCCTACTCGGTGGCGCCGTGCCAACTACCGCCAATCCAGCTAGCGCGTGATCTGAATGTACAGTGTGCCCACCTCCCAGAAGCGCGCCGGCTTCATGCACCTTCGAGAGAACCCCTGCCAAAATTTCCCTTGAAGCCTGTACACCGAGTTTCTCCGGCACCGCCAGAATGGCCAAACACAAGAGCGGAACGCCACCTGAAGCGTAGATATCACTAAGGGCGTTCGCAGCAGCGATCTCTCCAAAAAGCATTGGGTCGTCGACTGGCGGCGCGATTACATCGACCGATGCAACAACCGCAACGCTTTCGTTTAGGGCATAAATGGCCGCGTCCTCATTTCCTCCACTCCCCGTGAGGAGTGCCGAAATCCCCTCGTATGACGGGAGCAACGAAGTGAGAGACGATAAAAACTCCTGACTAACTTTGGCAGAACATCCGCCGCAGGCGGAGTGCAAAAAAAGGGAGTCCCTGCGTTTGATACCTTCGTCTGTCACGATTGCCACCTGGCTCTAGCTCTGCTTGTGCTTCATCCTGATATATGTGTAGGCACGCTTCCACTCGACCGGTGTGACGCAGGACGTTTTGGAGCGAGCATGTTGCCTGTAAAGAAGTTCCACGGTGTCGAGGCGTATAGCACGCCCACCGTCTGCCAGTATACCCAGCCAGAGGTCCCAGTCTTCAAGGCAGGAGGATAAATTTTCATCGTATCCACCAACACGATCGAAGTCAACTTTTCGAAACATCGCGCTAGAGTAAATCATGTTTCGCTCGCGTAGCAGCCTTCCATCGTAGGGGGGCACGTCAAATTCGCCCTCTGCGGCCCCAAAAAGTCTAGCACGACCGTAAACGATCTTGGCCTCCTGATGCGCCAAAAGGCACGCAGTCGCTCGCTCGAAAAAACTGTGGCAAAGCATATCATCCGCATCAAGCACCACGATAAATTGGGAGGAAAGGAGAGACAAACCGAGGTTGCGTGCTGCTGGAGTTGGGGCGCGGGTGGTCCTGATTGGAACAAACCTGCAGTCTCCCTTAGTCGCAAACCTAACACACTCTCCGCTCTCGGCTTCATCAAAGACGATCGCACACCGCCACGACACGAACGTTTGCGCGCGAAGCGAAGCCACCGCGTCCGCGAGGTAACGCGCCTGGCCAAAGCACGGAATCACGACGGATATATCGTAGGCCATGTTGCCCAGTGAGCCTCTAAGAAGTTTGCAAACTGCGCACCGTCGAGATTGGGAATCGTTAGACGAGGCACGTCAAACCAGCCCCGTCGTTCGCCCGGCTCTACACTGAAAGCTACCGCGAAGCCTTCATCGGAAACTGCAGCAGTCGAGTTCTCGTCATAGTCCGTTCCTGAGCGCCCATGCGGATATGCGTACGCGGAGATTTTCCTTCCCGTCCAGCGCTCCAAGAGTCGGCGCGATTCCGCCGCTTCTAAGCGCAACGCATTATAGCCCAAATTTGTGGTATGGGAGCGTGAGTGACTTCCGAATGAGATCTCAGGAAGCGTTGCGAGCATACGAACTTGATCGACGGATAGAGGCGCGAAATCCTTTCCAAGCGAATCCATTCGCCCAGTGCTGGCGTAAAGTTCCGCCAGCATGCTACTCCGAAGAGGTTCCTGTAGAGAGCGCAGCTTCCAGTAGAGTTGCTGAAATGCCACGTCTCTCTTCTCAGACCAGGAACGTTCGCCACGCAGAGAGAGCTTGGCGCAGATAATGGCTAGCTGATCTGTGTCAGCCTCACTGATCAGCTGATCGAGAAGGTCCCACCAAAAGGCGGTTCCGCTCCCAATGCGGTCAGTTACGAGAAACAGCGCCGCAGGGATTGAGCGCTCAGAAAGGCCAAGGCATGTTTCGATAAGGTCGTTGTAACCGTCGTCGAACGTAATCAGTACAGATCTTTGACGAACAGGAACGCCGTACTTGACGCCAATAAAGTTTCTAAGGCTAATCGGCTGCCAGCGACGAGCGATTATGTCGAGGTGCTGTCGGAAGTTGCAAGGGGAGATACAGAGCTTGTATGGATCTCGCGGCAGCGCGATAATCCTATGGTACAGAAGAACAAGAGGCAATGCACGTGAATTGGGTGCATTGCCCATGGTCTACCAAATGCCCGCCGAGTTCATTTCGTGGCGAGAATGGTCAAGCCTAGCCCCCAACTCCTGGAACCAGCGCTTCAACCGCGCAATTGCGTGAAGCCTTCCGTATCCGTTCTCCCAATCCGGCAAAAGGAAGCACCCCTCAGACCATTCATTCCAAGGGCCCAAAAAGACAATGCTTCCCTTCGCCCATCGAGAGAGTGCCATCAGAGACAGTACCCCGCGAAGGTGCTTTTCAAACTCGTTGGGCGTGCTCCCAGCAACAACAGGCGTGTAGGGAAAGCGCAGCCCATGCTCTTCAATCCGATAACCGGGCGCACCACGCGGTCGAGCGTCCCATCCGGCGGCAACACACGGGTGAATTTCCACAGTTCGTTGCATCAGAGCTGCCGACCACAGGACAAGCCACTCGGAAGACAGCGCGTCATAACTTTGAACCGGAGCAGTAGAAGAGAAATTCGGTAGCGCCACATAACAGGAATAGGCATCAAACGGCAGGACATTTGCGACGTGGAAGACATTGGCTAAATCTCCCATCACGCTGAACAGACCCACGACGTGGAGCTGCAGCCCGGCTCGCTCAAGTGCAGTGCGCCGAAGTTCATCGAGTCTTACGCGTAGTCCCTCGACCCCATAGAGCAGCAGGAGCATTTCTACCGAGTACATCGTAAGGAGGCAGCTTCCCTCGATCCGCACATAGTGGGGCCGACTCATGTAAAGATCAACGATCCTCTCACCCATGCTGTGAAAAGATGCAACTGAGAGCGTCCGTGGCGGCTCGTCGGCTGGCCCCTCAAGCCCGTAAGGCAATTTCCTCCGCGGCATTCGGCAGCAAATATTGAGGGCAAACTCGATCCCGGCTTTCGGCGACCGCGAACATGTATCAAGTGGCTGCTCGAGTTCTATCGCATCCCCGTCAAAGTAATAGTTATATACGAGCCCGTCGACCCCGTTTGTTCTTGCAACCTCGGCTTCTCTTGCGAAGTATTCGGGCGAGCCGGAGTCCTCAAAGCCCAGCAGGGGTCTAATGCCACAATCGGCCCCTGGTGGTCGCCAAGCGCGGACCAGATCCCATTCGTTGATGTGCCGGCCGGCTGCCGCTTCGCGATATGGGCAATGCGAAAATCCGGGATAGTAGAATGACAACAGCTTCGGCCCAGGCTTAAGCATCAGCCTCCAACCAGTCTATTTGTCGTCTCCATGGGGGACTGTCAGCGTCCGGAAGTCGGACTCTATAGTAATAAGTGGCCAGGGACAGCCGGAAGACGCCTTCTGGACAGGCGAGCGGTTCCGGATGACCATGATACGTATCGCCTTTGGATTCAAACAGCACCGCGCGATTGAAGTCTGGCTTGATGCTTTTGACGCATCGAGTTCCGTCACGCGCCCAAAGCTGAAGGTCTCCGGCGAACTCAGTCCTCCAGTCTCTATTCAGGAAAACAATTAAATTTAGACATTGCATGAAAGCTGGTCCGTTAGGGTGCCTATCAGCATCAGCATGAACAAGAAGGCTCCCATTTCGACCAGTGCAATGGAGACCGCCTCCGCGGAAAGTCGGGTCTGGGACAAGCTGCTCGTGACCTGTCATGAGCTCAAGGAACCTTAGGAAAGTCCACGAATTCAACTGCGTCAGGAAATTTCTAGTAACCAAACCTAAGTGCCGCTCGTCGGAAATCCCCCGTTTATCGCCGTTTACGCGAGCGCCATTCTTTGCACCGGAGCCCCAACGGGTCCAGTGCGCATCGTCGAGGTGCGGAACCTCCTCCAAAATCGCATCTAAGATGTCATCAGGAAAAAGCCGGTCTAGCACTATGTGGGGAAACGGCTGCGCTCCGCGGAATTCATCTTTCCGCTCGATGGCGACACGGGCAAGTTCGTTAAAGTTTGGACAAAAGCACAGAAGTGTCGCAGCCCCTTGAAGGCGATCAGCAACTCCACCTGTCACGGCACAACCTCGCAAGCCAAGAGAACGCGAACCTCTCGGCCGAACTATTTAGTACATTACGGAGGCGCCGTCGCCGAGAAGTCGAATCATTCCCGTTGAGGACTCTAGATTATCGGTGCCGCCCTCGGCTGGAGGAATAACGATGACGTAGTCGGTCGCGCTCTCTTCCACTATGCGCACGTTCTTTCCCTCGGGAACGGTGATTCCAAGCTCACGTTCAAGCACTGCGCGGGGATCCTGAACCAACTCCGCTCGGAAAGTCGCGTCACGTGCGGCGCGGGAAGCCAAGTTCTCTTCGAGTTCGCGTCTTGTCGGCATAGCACTCCTCCTGTACCCTGTCGGTGCAGCCTAGCATGCTTTTGGGTTTCTGCCTACGCTGCAAAATAGGCATCGCCCAGGCGGACGCGGAGGAGTGCATGCGTGGCGCGAGCGTAGTTGAGGGATTGAGCTCAGACGGGCTATCTGCAGTAGCAGACCGGCATGCTCACGCTCTCCGCGTGCCTGACTTTGTGGATCGGCGGCTAGCCAAAGACTTGTCCGACTGGTTCGCGTCACATCCGTTCCGGTGCAACTACGCGACGCTGCGGTTGTCGAAGCAGTCGCCGTTTCAGCCCTCGACTACCGACAGAGTTGGTCCCGTCTTTAGCGAGCTCATCCCGTTCTTGCGTTCGCCCTCTTCACCTGAGGGAGCGAGGGCCATACTCAAATATGAGGGGCAACGGGACCGCTTAATCTGTGAATACAGAAGCTTCCTTAGGGGCCGGGAAAGCCCAATCGAAAAGTTTCACAGTGTTCTTTCCTCGATTTGGCCTGAGGGAGCGATCCTAGCTAACTTTCACGGCATCTTCCCTTACGTGGGAGTCGCTCGGATTGAGGGTTCTTCAGCGCTCGACTTCTCGAAGGATCCTCACGTTGATTGGCTAGCGTCGGCGGTACATCCGCTCTCGGGGCAGCTATCGGCTATAATTTATCTTGAGATGCCGTCGCGTGGAGGCGAGCTCGAGATCTGGAATGTTCCTCAGACGCGGGTGGCGAGCGACCTTCAGCTCGATGGTACGATGAAACGGGAAGACCTGCCGCAGCCGCTAACAATTGCGCCGAAGGAAGGTGAGCTCATCATCATAAACACGCGACAGCCGCACGCGGTTAAAGGATTCTCCAGAGGTGCTCGCGTTGTTCAGACAATCTTTCTGGGTTATCAGCCGCGGCAGCCACTGATATTATGGAGTTAGCTGCAGGAGTGGCCATGGAGAAGTACTTGGCTATCTGCGCGATCGTGAGAAATGAAGCGCTATATCTGGCTGAGTGGATCGATTTCCACAGACGGATGGGTGTGCAGAGATTTCAAATTTACGACAACGAGAGCATGGATCGCCCGGATCAGATTGTTGAGCGCCTCGGGGCGAACGTCTCGTGCGAGATCTTGCGGTGGCCAACCGCTCGGACGTGGCGCGAGACTCAACGCTCGGCATACATGGATGGGGTGGAGCGCCTTCATACCTATAAATACGTGGCGTTTATTGACGTTGATGAATTTTTACACTCTGAGCGAGGTGAAACGCTCCCCGTTCGATTATCTAAATTCGGGCGGGATGTTGCGGCTATTGGAGTGTGTCAGCGGGTATTTGGCTCAAGTGGACTGCTTGCTTTCGATGGGAGGAACGTCACGGAACGATTCACTTTGCGTGCGGAGCAGTCTCACTCCGATAACAGATGGTTCAAATCAATTGTCCGCCCAACCGAAATTTTAGATTTCGATAGCTCTCACAGTGTGGTCTTGAAAACGGGTCAGTATGTACTTGCGGATGGGCGGCCTTTGAGGCGAAGCATGGCGCACCCGGGCATCAGTGATCGAGTTTGCCATGGCCCCTTGCGTGTGAATCATTACCTCCTCAAGTCACTCGAGGAATTCCGCTGGAAGCAGGCGCGTTGGCGAGGGACGACATTAGAATCTCGATATGGGGATGAGTTTTTCTTTAGGCGGGACGCATACAGTAGTGCGGTCACCGACCCGTCTCTCGTAGGCGTGGTTGAACGTGATCGTCGCAATTAAGCGGGAGTAAATCGGAGGAGACCGCGGGAACGGGTGAAACGTGGCCGAGGGAAGATGCTCTAGGAGCGGCGGCGCTGGTGTCTGTTCCCGCCAAAAATGCTGGCGATCATCTCCGCCCCCGTTTCCAATCGTCCAGGCGGGCATAGATGGTGACCGCGATGCCGCCGAGCGCGACGGCGATGAACACCCAGCGCATGGTGTCGAGATAAGGTACTAGCGGCAGGATTGCGGATTGGGTCTCGGCGAGGATGCTCTGCGCCACCTCGACTCCCGCGGCACCCAGCGTCGCCACGCCAGCCGCGCCACCGCCCTTCATGGTGCGGCTGTCGGCCAAAATCTCTCGCGCTGGTGGCGTTTCTTCGGCGAAGGCGATCGCTCGGACCGGAAAGCGCTCGCCCCACTGCCGTGCGGGCCCGAGATCGACATGGATGAACCCCGAGCGCGGGTAGAAGCCGAAGCCGAGGAACCCGACCTGCCGCGCGGCCGCCTCGAACGCCCCCGGATTATGGTTCGCCATGGCGATGTCGAAGGCGGCGCCGTCGAGGTGCTTCGACCGAGTGGCGCCGCCCACGGCGCGGTTGTGCTCGGGGCTGCGATAGGCGGAGCGGACGATCAGCGGCTTGCCGAGCCGGTCGCGCAGCGCCTGCAGCTTGTCGAGCGCCGGTTCGTTGACCAGCAGTTTGCCAGTGCCCCGGCAGGCGATCTCGGCCGGGCTGAAGTTCAGCCAGCGCCAGGTGCTCTCAGGCACGTCGCGCCATGTATGGATGGCTCCTGCTTGGCAAGGGCTCTGTGATGTTTCTGACATCCTGGTCGGAGGCGGCCATGTATCCGGCGTCTCAATGCGTCTGCCGTTGCGACGCGCGCCATGATGGAGTCTGCCGCGATCGGGGTCCCACTCAATGGCGTGCGCTGCGACGCGCGTGGCGCGACACGGGCTGACCCGATCCTGATGCCGTCAGTCTGTCATCACCTCACGTTGCCCTGACCATTCCGTGCGCGCTACCCGTCCTCGCCAGGAGGATCAGGCCGGCGATCTGTAGACTTCCCCCGATCTCAGCAGGGCCCAGATGACGCGGGCCATGCGATTGGCCAGCGCGATCGCGACGAGCTTGACCGGCTTCCTCGCCAGCATGCCTGCAAGCCACGGGTCCGCCGCTCCGGGCCTGCGATGGATGCGAATGCGCGCCAGCGCCCCGAGATACAGCAGTCGTCGGATGGACCTGTTTCCCATCTTCGACAGCCGGCCGATCCGCTCCTTGCCCCCGCTCGAACGCTGCTTTGGCGTCAGCCCGAGCCACGCGGCGTAATCGCGTGCCGACCGGAAGTTGGAGACGTCCGGTGTTGTTGCCGAGACGAGGCTGGCGGTTAGCAGGCCGACGCCGGGAATCGTGGCGAGCCTGCGGCTCGTCTCGTCGGCCTTGTGTGCCTCGGAGATGGCACCTGTGACCTCGGCGATGCTTGCCTCGAGCGCGTGAAATTGCTCGGCGAGAAGCCGCATGGGCGGCCGGACGGCGTCCGGCAGGCGTTCATCGTCTTCTATGCAGGCGAGAAGTCTGGGGACGTTCTGCACGCCCGTCGCCACGACGATACCGAACTCGGCAGCGTAGGCCCTCAGCACGTTGGCAATCTGGGTCCTCTGGCGGACCAGGAACTCGCGCGTGCGATGCAGCAGGATCGCAGCCTGCTGGGCCTCCGTCTTCGCGGGCGTGAAGCGCATGGTCGGTCTGGTCACCGCTTCGCAGATCGCCTCCGCATCGGCGGCATCGTTCTTCTGCCGCTTGACGTACGGCTTGACGTAGCTTGGCGGCATCAGGCGAACGTCGTGGCCGAGCGCCATCAACTCGCGTGCCCAATGATGCGATCCGGCTCCGGCTTCCATGCCGACGAGACAGGGCGGCAGCCTCTCAAAGAACGGACGCACCTGGCTTCGCCTCAGCTGCCGCCGTACGGCAACCGTTCCGTCCTTCGTGATGGCGTGTAGCTGGAAAACGTTCTTCGCCAGATCCAGCCCGATGGTGGTAATCTCTTTCATGGATGGCTCCGCAGTTCGGGTTCTTCGACAACCCCACATTGGCGCATCGCGACGCCGGGAGCAGGAGCCATCCACACCATCAATGGCGGTGGAAGGTCGTCGTCATGGGGTCCTCCGAAAACGAAAAACCCGCCTCGAGGGCGGGTGCGGTTGGGCTGATGATGGGAGATGGGGAGCGGCTACGGGCCGCCGCCAAAGATCTTGAGCTTGATGGCGATGCCCGCGAGCAGCGCCAGCATGACGCCGGTGGTGATCATGCGGACGGCGGTCTGCATGGCGGTGCGGCGCACCAGGCGGATGCAGTCGACCAGGGAGCGCAGGTCGCGGATGTCAAGCGCGGCCTCGTCGCCGTCGAGCCCGACATCGGCCAGCGCGCGCTTCGCGCCTTCCTCGGCAGCGCGCGTCAGGATAGCCTCGAACTCGGCGTCGGGCATGCGCACGAAGCCCTCGGATCGGGGTGGTGTCATCGGATCCTCCTTCCGCCGCTCAGCCGACCTTCGCGCCCCAGAAGGACGTGTGATCGGCAGCGAAGTAGCCGTCCGCGACCCGGAAATACCCCTGCAGCTCGACGGTATCGCCGGCAGTCAGCGGGACCATGGTCTGCAGCCAGATGGCAGTGGCGAGCGAGACATGGGTGGCGGAGATTTCGCCGAGGGAGCCGCGGATCTCCGTCGTGCCGTTCAGCACGAGCCGCCCGCGCATCCTCGCCGTGGTGCTGGCGTTGATCTTGTAGAGCAGCGTCGCGCCGAAGAGGTAGGTGCCGTCGACGGGCGCAACGAAGTGGTTGTTTGCGGCGTCGAACGCGCCCTGATCGTTGTTGTCAGTGTTGTTGAGGCCGATCTTCGTCCAGGTCCCGACGCCGACGTAGTTGTCGTAGTTCGTGTAGGCCTTGAAGCGGGGTAGCCGGGGCTGGTCGACGATGCCGGTGGCGTTGTCGACGCTGAGCCCGTCGGAGAAGGTGCTGCCATCGGCGGAGACGGCAAGCCGGAAGCGGTCGGAGCCGAAGAGCCCCACCAGCGCCTTGGTCACGAAGCCGGTCTGCAACGTCAGGCCGAGGTCGTCGCCGGCGGCCTCCTTGTTCATGGTGTAGAACAGATCGCCGGTGCCGCCCTCAGCCACGGTTTTCGCCGCCCAGAGCGCGGCGTTGAGCTTGGCCGAGAACGGGTTCGACGCATCCGCAGACGTGCCGAGCCCAAGCAGCGCCATGTTCTGCAGCGCCGTGGGCGTGGTGCCGACCCAGTCCGCGCCGTCATAGACCAGCAGCAGGCCCTCGTCCTCGACCCAAGCCCGCCAGCCTGTCCGCGGCGGCAGACGCAGCCACGCGCCGTCCGTCCAGTGCGCGACGTTCAGGTCCCAGCCCGCCCAGTCGCCCGTCGCGCCGGAGCCGACGATGTAGCGGTCGCCATCGGCGGGCGAACCAGGCGGCGCGGTCAGGTCCCGGTCGAGCACCGAGAGCTGGACGAGCCCGTCGAGGATCCGCAGCGCCTCGTTGTGGGTGACATGCTTCTGGGCCTGCGCCGCGAGGATGTAGGGCAGCAGGAGATGGGTGGTGGCGTCGGACATGGGATGGCCTCAGAACGTGAGGGTGACGGGCTTCGGCGCGCCCCGCCCGACGAGGGCGGAGAGCTGGAAGATGCGGATGTCGAGCGTGTCGCCAGGGGCGAGCGGCGCGCCCCAATCGGCGGTCTGCTGGGCGGCGGTGTAGACGGCGTTGGCGGTGTCCGTGCTCAGGACGCGCTTCACCGTGGCACCGTCGAGGATCTCGACCTCGTAGGCTTCGAGCTCCTCGGCCAGCGGCACCTCAAGTCCGCCCCAGCTGTCGGCCGCCAGCGCGCGGGACCGGCGCGTCCAACGGATGGTCAGATCGCCGGGGCTGCGCGGTGTGCGCCATGGCTGTTCAACATGGGCGACCGAGAACGGCCGCAGCCCGACGCCCTCGGGCGTGAAGGTCTGCGCGACATAGGTCTCGTCGCTGACCGGGCGGCTGGCCGGGCCGATGCGCCAGTTCCACGGGATGCCGATGTCGGCTTCGGCGATCGGCAGCGACGCGAGGCTGTCGTCCAGCACGACTACACGCGCGCCTGCGGGTGCCGGGTTGCCCATGGCGGCTTCGGTCCCGCGCTGGCCGCGCAGGAGCCGGGTCAGACGATACCGGCCCGGCGCGATCAGTTCGGCCGCGCCCGCCTGGACCATCTCCCAGGTGCCGGGCGCGCTCTCGATGGCGAGCGCGTTCGCCCCGCCGAACAGAGTGAGGTCGGTGACGCTTTCCAGCGTGCCGGTCAGCAGATCGACCACCAGCGCATTGCCGAGGTCGAAGCGCGACGTCGGCCCAGCGTAAAAGTCCGAGACCAGCAGCCCGAGCCGGGCGCGGCTGCCGAACGTGGTCAGCAACTCGAAGCCATCGGTCGAGGGGCTGCGAAACACCGCCATCTCGCCGGGCCACGGAATCGCATGCGCGGCGACCAGCGGCCGATGCGCGGGCTGGTCCTCGGTCAGCTGCGGCAGGTCCATCAGCACCGCGTCCGGCGCGCCAAACACGACCGCTCGCGACAGCGACGCCGCGCGGGGATCGCCGGGCGGCAGATCGTAGGTCGCCCGGTCCTGGCGAACGGCCTCGACCCCGCGCGCGTCGGCATCCGCGATGGAGACGAGCCGCAGATCGACCAACCGCCCGTCATGCTCCAGCCGGATTGGATCGGCCGGGTCCAGCGCGAGCCGCGAGGGCGGCAGACGGAACGCCGCCGTTTCGCGCCCCACCCACGCCTCCATCAGGGCACGTCGGCAGCGCCGCTCGGCCTCCTCGGGCGGCACCGCCATGGGGAAGGATTCGGACGCGATCCGCGTCGTGTCCACGGTGATCCGCCGCGCCTCGACGAGGGCCGCGTCGTAATCCTCGTCGGCGCGCGCGACCTGCCATTTCAGGGCCTGCGGCAGTTCGGTCTCCTGGCCGCGGGTCAGCTCCAGCACGTCGCCTTCGCGAGCCGCGACCAGATCGTCGGGCTCGAGGGTGGCGACCGACGCCCGGCCGCGCATCACGAACCGGATCACGCCCTCGGTCTCCACCGCATCGAAGCCGAAGTGGCGCGACAACGTGGTGATCGAGGCGCGCGGGCTTTCCAGCGCCGTGATGGCGTAGCCCTCCACCGCGCCCCAGAGCCCCGTGACGTCGATCCGGGACTCGGGCAGCCCGGCGCGCAGGCAGAGGTGCCGGACGAGCGCGGCCAGAGACACCGCGCCGAGCCGTCCGGTCAGCCAGTGGCCGAGCCGCCAGTTCGCCCCGTCCGTCCAGACGTCGGTCAGCGCCGGGAAGAAGGGATAGGGCCGCGCGTCCCAGGTCCAGGCGGCGCATTCGGGGACGTGCACCATGCGGCCGCCATTGACCGAGGACACCGGGTTGTTCGCAGCCTCGCCCCACCAGAGGTACGTCGCCTCGAGATAGGAGCGCTGGATCGCGTCATCCCGCCAGCCCCGCGAGAAATGCGGCGTGAAGCTCTCCGAGGACTTCGGGTCGAAGAAGACGTTCGGCTGGTTGGTGCCACGGTCGATGGCGGGGCAGCCAAGCTCGGTGAACCAGATGGGCTTGGACTCGGGCGTCCACGCTGTCGGCGTGCCGCTCTCCATCCCGCCCGGGCGGTCGTAATGCGGGTTGGACCACCAGGCACGCAGATCCTTGTAGCGGAACACCCATGGCTTGCTGGCCGCGCCATCGGTGATCGGGGTGCGCACCTGCGCCGATCGGTCGGCGGCGCTGGCGTAGAACCAGTCGAAACCTTCGCCGCCCGCGATGCTCCCCTGCAGGTAGGCCCGGTCGTAGATCGCGGGCCAGCCCTCCTGCGCGTCGGCATGTTCGAACCCGTCGCGCCAGTCCGACAGCGGCATGTAGTTGTCGATCCCGACGAAATCGATCTCCGGATCGGCCCAGAGCGGATCGAGGTGAAAGAACACGTCGCCGCTGCCATCGCCCGGCTGGTGCCCGAAGTATTCCGACCAGTCGGCGGCGTAGCCGATCTTCGTGCCCGCACCGAGGATCGAGCGCACGTCGGCGAGCAGATCCCGATAGGCCTGGACCGCCGGATAGGTGGCCGCGCCCGAGCGGATCGTGGTCAGCCCCGGCATCTCGGTCCCGATCAGGAACGCATCGACCCCGCCCGCCGCCGCGCAGAGATGGGCGTAGTGCAGCACCATGCGGCGCAGGCCCCAATCACCCGATGGCCCGGTCCACGAGACCGAATGACCCGAGACGCTGAAGCTCGCGGGCGTCGCCGCGCCAAACAGCGCCGCCACCTGCGTGGCGGCCGTGGCGGTCTTGTCCACGGTTCCGGCGAACCCCGCTGCGGGAGAACAGGTGATCCGCCCGCGCCAGGGGAACGCGGGCTGGCCCGTCTCGGCGGCGTTGTCGCTGTAGGGGTTCGGCAGCGTGTTGCCGGGCGGCACATCCATCAGGATGAAGGGATAGAAGGTGACCCGCAGACCACGGGCCTTCATCTCCTGGATCGCCTGCACGACAGCGAAGTCGGCGGGCGTGCCGCCATAGACCGGCCGGTCCTGGTCGTCGCGGCTGACGAGGAAGGCATTGGCGCGGCTGACGCCATTGACCGACCAGCTGACCGGCGTGGTCGACTTGGCCGAGACCTCGACGCCCGGCCGCACCTTGCACGATCCCGCCCTCAGATCGTCGCCGAACCAGGCGACGACGAGGCTGACGCTCTCGACCGCAGGCGCCATCGCCTGCAGCCGGTCCAGCGCCTCCACCATGTCGGTGGAGTCCGCCAGCGCGTTCAGGTTCTCCGCCTGGGTCGTGCCGCCATCGGTCTTGCGGATCGCCTGCGTCGCGTAGGTGAACTCGCCCGAGGCCGGGATCATGGTGACGGCGCGGGTCAGCCCCTCGGCCGTGTCGGGATCCGCGAGCGGGCGGAACACCTCGAAGGAGAGCTGCGGCAGGCGGTTGCCGTAGGTCGAGAGTGCCAGTTCCTCGAAGACGACATAGGCGGTGCCGCGATAGGCGGGCGTGTTCGCCGCGCCCATCTTCGCGGCAATGAACGGGTCCGCCGTCTGCGTCTCGTCACCCGGATACCAGCGCCAGGTGACGCCGGATAGGTCCATCGGCTTGCCGTCGGCCCAAATGCGGCCGATGCCGGTGATCGAGCCTTCGCACAGCGCGACCGCGAAGCTCGCATAGTACAGATACTCGGTCGTCTTGACCTTGCCGCCCCCGCCGCCCTTGCCGCCGCCCTGCGTGGTGGTCTTCGTCTCCTCGCGGAAATCGGTCGCCCAGATGATGTTGCCGCCCATCCGCATCCGGCCATAGAGCCGCGGGATCACAGCCCCTTCGGTGGCAGAGGTGATGCGCAGCGTGTCGAGCCGCGCGCCCTCGATGCGCTGCGTCGGCGCCAGCGACGAGATGATCCAGCTGTCGACCACAGAGCCGATGGTCGAGCCAATGAAGCCGCCGATGGTCGCGGCGCTGACGCCGAGGATCGCGCCGCCGATGCTGCCTCCGATGGCAGCGCCGGCCGCTCCAAGAACGAGGGTGGCCATGGTCGGGTCTCAGCGTTGCGGGAACAGGAAGGCGAAGGCGATGCGCCGCCGCCACGACTGCGTGAGCGCTTCCTCGATCACACCGAGTCGCTCGTAGGCGTGGAGGAAGCTGTCGGGCGCGGTGAGGATCCCGACATGCTTGGCGATGGCGCGGGGCTTCATGCGGAACAGGACCAGCGCGCCGGGACCGGCTGCCGCGGGTTCCACCTCGATCATCATGCGCCGCGCGCCCTCGGCCAGAACCTCGCGCGACCCGGTCTCGCCCCAGTCGCGGCTGTAGGGCGGGATCGGGAATGGCTCTGGGCCGACGACCTCGCGCCAGACGCCCCGCGCAAGCCCGAGGCAGTCACAGCCGACGCCCTGAAGGCTGGCCTGGTCGTGGTAGGGCGTGCCGAGCCAGTAGCGCGCAATGGCGATGACGCGCGCCGGGTTGGCCGCTGCGAGAGGTTGCGTCACAGCACGGACCCCTCGTGGCCGCCATCCTTTGTGGCGTAGCGGAGGACGGCGTCCTGGCCGGGGATATGCGGGAAGCCGCGGAAGTTGACGGCGTTGGCGAACTTCGCGCCGCAGGTCTCCATGCGCTTGTCGCAGCCTGCACGGATCGAGAAGCCGTCGCCCTCGGAAATCGCGCGCACCGGCGCTTCGAGCAGGGTCAGCACGGCGACGCCGTCGGTCACGTCGTGGCCCAACACCTCCGCCTTGCGTCCCGCATTCGCGCCGGTCGTCCATTCGATGGTGCCGAAGGTGAACCAGCCGGAGGCGAAGGCCCCGAGCCCGGAGGCGGTGAAGGCGCGATCCCGCAGCAGATCGATCACCGCGCCCGTCCCCTTGTAGGCCGGGTCCTCCAGATCGACGCCGCAGCGCGCGTCGCCGAGCGCGGCATCGCAGGTCGCCTGGAACGTCCGCCCGACCGTCTGGCCGAGCACATGCGCGAGCGAACGCACCTCGGCGACGAACGCGAGCCGCCCCCGCCGGATCTGGCCGATGGCGCCGCGCCGCATCAGCACGCGCTGGCCCGTGTCCGCCCAGTTCACCCGCCAGACCTCGACCTCCGCATTGTCCCAGCGGCCGTCGAGGATTTCGGTCTCGGTGATCCGGTCCGAGGTCAGCACGCCCTCAGCGTCCTGCGCATCGACCGACAGGTCAGAGCCCGAGCGCACCTCGGAGGCGGTGAGCCCGCTCTCCGGCTCGAAGTCGGTACCATCGAAGCTGAGCGTCCGGTCGTGATCGGTGAAGCCGAAACTCGCGCCATCGGCGCGGACGATCCGCCAGCACCAGGCGAGCGTGGTCGTGCCCTCGTCAAGATGGGCCTGCAGGTCGGGTTCGAGGGTCTTCATCGACGCAGTTCCAGAAGCGGAATGGAGGTGATCGAGCCGAGCCGCTCGAGGTCGAGCGTCACGTCGAGCGCATCGGTGTCGAAGCGGACGGGCACGTCGAACTCGAAGCCCGCGGTGATCGCGAGGCCAGCGCCCGGTGCCGCGCTGAAGGTGACGAGGCCGGTCGTGGCGTCGACCGACCAGCCGGAGTGCTGCTCGACCCCACCGAGCGCGATGCGCACGGTTCCGGTCACTGGTTTGGCAACAGCTCGCGTCCAGGACTGCGCCCCGGATGCGTAGCGCTTCACCAACTGGAAGGCGGTGGTCGCACCGTCGCCGGTGCCGATGACCTGATCGGTCGGGGACGGCGTGCCCGAAGGCAGGCAGGACTTGTGGTCGCCCCAGTCCTTGAACCGGAAGCCATGCAGCCGCCCGTTGCGCGCCTCGAAGAAGGCGACCACCGCCGCCAGATCGTCCGCGCGGCGGATGCCGTAGGCGACATCGTAGCGGCGGCGCGAATTGGCCCAGCTGGCGTTCCTCTCCTCGTCGCCGGAGGCGAGCTCGACGATCTGGGTGCGCCGCTCCGGGCCGCCCCGCGCGCCGCGACTGATGTTGTCGGGAAACCGCACCTCGTGAAACGCCATCACATGCCCCTCCGGCCTAGCGACACGGCGCGGGCGAGGTCCGCCGCGACCTGCGTGCGCGACTGCCGGAAGCTCTCGGCGTCGCGGGCCATGATGGTGACATTGACGCCGCCGCCGGTGCCGTAGCTCTGGGCCTCGCGCCGCGACAGCACGCGCTCACCGCGCTGCAGGATCGCCGGCACCTCATCATGCCGAAGGCCGGCCATGCCGCCGGAATGCATCCGGGGCGCAGCGGCGAAGGCCATGGCCGGGACCAAGCGCGAGGGGCCGGCCGATCCGACCATCCCGCCCGCATGCAGGACGTTGGCGAAGATGCCGCCCGCACCAGCGAACACGCCGGAGAGCGCATTGGCGATCGGCCCGAGGATGAACCGCCGCGCCGCCAGTTGGGCGAGATCGGCCAACAGCGAGGTGACCAGATCGCGGAAGTTCAGCTTGCCGGTCTTCACGAAGTTGCCCACCGCGTTCTCCGCCGACTGGAAGGCGCCGACGAGGCTCTGGCCGATGTCGCCACCGATGTCGCGGGCCTTGCTGGCGTAATCCGACAGCGCCGCCGTGACCGCCTGCCACCCGGTGACGGCCGCCTCGGTTGCGGGCTCCGCCGCAGCGGCGGCAGCTCCGGCCGCCGCGCCTGCACCCGTGGCGGCGCGCCCGGCTTCACCAAGCGCCGTCTCCAGCCGCTCGGCAGCACCAGTGGCCTCGGTCAGCGCATCCGCGCTCGCCTCGTCGGTGCCGCGGACCGCGTTGCGCAGCGCCTGCCAGCTTTCGAGGGGCGCACGTGCCCCTTCCGCCAGATCGCGCGCGGCGCCGCGGTAGACATTCGCCGACTCGAGCGCGCGGTTTGCCGCCACGGTCAGACCAAGGTCGGGCGCGGTGAGCGGGTTGTCCTCGAAGGCCCGGTCGAAGGCCGCCTGCGCCGCTGTCGTGGCGGCACTGGCTGCACCCTCGAAGCGGTTCTCGATCTCGCCAAGGTCGAGGTCCGGCACCAACGAGATGCGGCGCTCGGACCCGAGGGCTTCGAGTCCCTGGTTGATGCCACCGATGAAGCCGTTGATACGCGAGACCACGCCATTGAGCATCGCCTCGACGCCGTCGACGAGGCTGTTCGCCGCCTGGAACGCCAGATCGCCGATCGCGGCGGGCAGCAGGCCCCAGATCGCCTTGATCGCCTCATAGGCGCCCTCGAAGGTGTTCGCGGCCGTATTCCCGAATCCGACGACGCTCTCGATGGCGCTCTGCATGCCCGACGCGGCATCGGCCTTCAGGTCGAAGAACATCGCCGTGGCGGCCGCGCCCGCCGCCGCCGCGCCCATCCTGATGCGTTCCCAGACCTCGACCGCGAGGTCCTTCAGGAGCGACATCGCTTCTCCGAAACCGCCGGCGCCGGAGACGAGCCGGGTGAACTGGTAGACGAGCTCGCCCGCGCCGACGATGAGCGCGCCGATGCCGGTGCGGATCAGCGCCCCACGCAGGACGACCAGCGCCGTGGCGAGGCCCCGGACCGAGAGCGCGGCAGCGGCCATCCCCGCCACCCAGCGGCCCGCGAGGAAGGCCGCGAAGGTGGCGGCATAGGTCGTCAGGCGGCCGATGTTGTCGAAGAGCCCACGGATCGCGATGCCAAGCGGGCCGGTCCGGCTGGCGACCGCCGCCATCGCGTTGGCGACGGCTTCCAACGCCGGAGCCGCGGCAACGGCCAGCTGGTTCGACAGCCCGCGCCAGATCAGCCCAAGCCGTGAGATCGCGTCGTTCGTCCGCTCGATCTGGTCGGCATCCTGTTCGGAGACGACGACCCCGAAAGCGAGCACGTCCTCCGTCGCCTGGCGCAGCGTCGCGGTGTCGATCCGGCTCATGGCGATGGAGCCTTCCTCGCCGAAAAGCTGCCCCGCGACGGCGGCGCGCTCAGCGGCAGGCACGAAGCTCTCGATGGCAGCGTTGATCGCACCGACCCGCTGATCCAGCGGCAGCGCGATCAGGTCGGTGGCGGAAAGGCCCAGCCGGTCGAGCGCATCGGCGGCGGGGCCGGTCCCGGCCGCCGCCTGGCTGAGACGGCGCGTCAGATCCTTTGTCGCCTGCTCGATGCCGGACATGGAAACGCCCGCCAGTTCGCCCGCGCGCTCCAGCGTCTGGATCGAGGCGACCGTAGTGCCGAGCGACTGCGCGAGTTTCGCTTGCGCATCGACGGTCTGGAGTCCGGAGCGCACCATGGCCACCCCGGCGGCGGTGGCAGCGGCGACGGCGGCCGCGGCGGCCACGCGAACCCGGCGCGAGAAGGCCGCGAGCCGGGCATTAGCCGCCTCCATCTCGCGGCTGAGCCGTCCGAAGCCGCGCGACCCGGCCTCACCGACGCCTTCCAGCTCGGCGCGCACCTGCCGTCCGCCCACGGCCGCGAGGCGGACGCTGACCCTCTTCTCAGCCATGGGAATGATCCATTTGTTCGTTGAGTTTTGCGACCATCACCGCTTCGATGACCGGCAGCAGTTCGGCCATGGCGAGCGGCGGCACGCCGAGCGCATCACCGAGCGCGAGCGCCGCCGACATGTCCCAGCCGATCACCGCGCCGGGCAGGACACGCAGCTGACCACCGAGACGGCCGACCAGGTCCCAGACCTGCCAACCCTCCGGCGTTTCCGGACGGTTCAGCCGCGCCGGGCAGTCCGGGCAGGCTTGCGCGCAGGCTTCGCAGTAGCGCTCGCCCCCACCGAAGGACCATTCGGCGAGAGCGCGGAGGCGTTTTTTTCCGTTTCCAGGAGCAGGCCTTTCGAGACGTAGGTCAGTTGGAAGGCTTCGAAGATCGGCCAGATGTCGAGCAGCGCGTCGATGGCCGCCGGGCTCGGATCGATGGGATTGCCGTCCGCGTCGCCGATGCCCTCCCAGGCGAGCACCGCCCGCCGCGCCAGCGCCTTGCCGAAGGCGACAGCGCGCTCCTCGTCGGAGACCTCTTCGGGCACCGCCTCGACGGCCGGATCGCTGCGCGTCGCCACCATCAGCGCGGTGGTCAGCGGGCGCAGCTGCACCCGTACGCCGGGCGCGAGGTCATGCCAGCGCGGGGCGTTGGTCAGGTCGAGCGTCAGCATTCTCAGTATACCTCGATGTCGTTGGTCAGGGTCGCCGTGCACATCCGGCCGACGACGCTGTCGCGCGCCGCCTGCCAGTCGAAGGTCGCCTGAACGCCCTGCGGCCCGGAAATCTCGATCCGCGGGCGCGGCAGGTAGACGGCGTGCACTGTGAAGGCGAAGCTCTCGCCCGAGGGCAGGACGTAGGCGAACTCCATCTCGCAGGCCTCGCCGTTGATCGCTTGCGTAACAAGCGTCTGGTCGGCGAACCGCACCTCGATCCGGCCGGTCAACGCCGCGATGGATGGGTCGGCGCCGTCGATGCGGCCGTCCGAGCGGATCGTCTCGATGCGGTCGAGGTTGTTGGCGTAGGTGATCTCGGCTGAGACCACGTTGCCGAGCGCCGTGCCGTTGCGGGTGATCGACCCGTTGAAATGGCCGAAGCGCTTCAGCCCCAGCGCGGCAGGCGTCCCGGCGCTGGTCGTCGTGCCCACCGTCTCGCCCTGCGCTACCAGCCGCGCCGTCGCGGTGAGCAAGCCCGAGCGTTGCATCTGCCAGGTGATCTGGTCGAGCACGCAACCGGAATACATCGCGTAGCGCGGGACCTCCGGCATGCCGGTCTCGATCGACATGCTGGGCAGCGTCCAGGACCCCGACTGGAACTCGTGGCTGTACGGGGCTTCCGCGCCCGTGGTCGTCGCCGCGCCGAAGGCCGCCTTGAGCCAGAAGCCCAAGGCCTCCGCGTCGAGCGGCACGACGACGTCGCCGTCCGCCGTCACCGCGTCCTTGATCGGCGCCAGCGGATCGCGGCCGTACCCGAGAAGCTCGGAGTTCAGCAGCGGTTGCTCCGCCCCCAGCGAGGTGCTGGCGAAGGGCATCCGCGTGAAGCCGCTCGCGGGCGGCGTTCCATAGGTCGTCTCGAACGCAAGCGCCATCAGCGCCCGCGCCCCCTGGGCTCGTGCCATGTTCGTCTCCTATCGTCAGAGAAGTCAGCCGAGCGGGTCGGCCGTGGAATAGTGCAGGACCACCGGGATCACGGCGGCCTTCAGGCTGGCCGCGCCCTCGATGGGCAGATCGACGGGCCGCGGCGCTTCTGCCTCGACCCAGTCGCAAAGCCCGCCTAGCGTTCGATCCGCGGCGAGTGCAGTGCCGATGCTGGCGGTCAGCGCGTCGAAGGCGGTGTCACGTGCAGCGCCCTGAACGATAGCCTCGATCTCGGCACGGTGCTGGTAGTGGTAGCGCAGCGGCGACAGCGTGACCTCAGGCTCTCCCGGCTCGCCGTCGCGCAGGATCAGCAGGCCATCGGCCGGCACGCGTTCGGGCAGCAACTCGCCGCGGAGCGCGGTGGCGGGCAGTGCCGAGAGCCGCGCGTACAGCGCGGCGAGGATGGTTTCGCGGGGTGTTGGCATCTGTCCGGTGCTTGAATTCTAATGCGAGTTGTCCGATACATGTGGCAACTCGTCCTTCGGAGGTCGGGGCAGGTTCAAATCCTGCGGTTGCGCTAGTTCTTGTTGTCCTTCTCAGCCTTTTCCATTTCGGAAACAGCCAACTAAGGAGGATCGCAATGAACAAAAAGATGAAGAATTCGAAGTCCAAGTCCTGCACAGCTAAGCGTCTAAAGCCGAAACTAGTGATGATCGTAACCCATATCTTCGAAACTGTTTGGGCAACGGGAGCTGGCGTAGCTGCAGCGATGGTGTTCTCCGCTCCGATCTATTCGCGCAGGGTGTGATTGCGCACCCTGCGCATCCATCTTTGATTGGCGGAAGATCGTGACGATACCTGCCCAATTTGGGTTTATCTCGTATCCACCCAGTTCGCCACGATCAGCCCTGGCACACCATCCAACGCACGGTCTGCATCCCGCGCGAGGTCCAGCCGCTTCGGCAGCTTCACTTGCGGCACCAGCAGGAAGATCGGCGCGGTGACCTTTCCCCGCCCGGTCTTCGAGCGCGACACCACCGCCTGGCCCTTCGTGTTGAGCCGTCCCTCCGCCACCAGCAGGCTCGGGCCCGTGCGGCGATAGACGAAGCGCAGGCGCAGCCCGCGTCGCCGTTCCCATTCGCCGGGCGTGATCCGGCCACCGCGCAGGGACTTGCCTGCGGCGGGCAGCGGGATCGCCAGCCAGAACCCGTTCTTCGATCGGATCAGCGGGCCGGTATCATGCGCGCCGACGATGACCGGGGCCTTCGACCAGACCAGCGCTGCCGCGTCCAGGCTTTCGCCCGACCTCGGGAAGTTCTGGCTCCGGATCGAGTTGGCCAGCCGTCGCCCGAGCCCCGCGCCGGTGATCTGCAACCGCCAGGCCGTCTTCAGGCCCGTTCCGGCCTCGCGCATGGCGGCGGTCACCGCGCGCTCGCCCGCAGCAACCTCGGCTGCCATCATCGCGACGATGTCGGGATCGATATCGAGCTTCAGTCTCACGCAGGCCTCAGATCGACGGTCCAGACCAGCCGCTCGCGGTCACGTACAGGCTCGCCCTGAATGAGGAAGGCGTCGCCGTCGATCTCGATCCTGTCGCCGGGACGCGGGTTCACCACGTCGGCCACGCGCAGGTCGATCCGGCTAGTTTCGGACCAGAGCCGCGCGTCGCCGAAGTCGCTGATCGCGTCCGCACGCCGGGCGACGACCCGCACCAGCACAGGCGCGCCGCCGTCGGCGATGTAGACTGCGTCCCGGCCGATGTTCGGATCGGCGAAGAGGGCGCCGACGGCGGCGGCGAAGGCGCTCATCAGAAGGCCGCGTTCAGGCGCACCCGGCCGATGGTGTCGCCCGCGCCGCTCGCCACCGCCTCCACGGCCACGCCGATAAGGGTGTTGTCGGTGGCGACCGTGGTGCAGCGCTTGTTGGTGTCGTCCCAATAGACCTTGGCGCCGACGGTCCAGGCCTGGGAGCCGACCTTGGTGATGTCGAAGACGCCGACGAGCGCTGTCTCGACGGGCTCGCCGAGGGCGGCCGCTCCGGCGGCGACGCCGAAGATGGCGCCGACGAGCAGGCCATCGCCGGAGGCGACGGCATAGGGTGCGGTCAGCGTAATGGTGTTGCCGGGCTGGACGAAGTTTTTCATGATTGGGATCCTCGTGGAAAGACGAAGGGCGGCCGGTGAGGACCGCCCGCATGTCTGGGTTCAGGATGGGGTGCAGGTTATGCGCCCGGGTTCTTGTAGAGGCCGCGCCAGTCGATAGCCTTGGCGCCGAAGTCGAGGCGGCACTTGATCTCGACCCCGTCGACGTCGAAGCCGTTGCGCGTCTCGATGTAGGCGCCCTGTTGACCCTCGAGATAGGCGTACTCGATGGTGTCGATCTGGTTCGGGCTCGCCGCCAGATACCAGGCGGTTTCGCTGGCGGCGTCGAGCCGGGGCTCGCTGATCGGCGCCAGCGTGCGGATCGACTGCGGCACCACGCTGGACGTCGCGGCAGGCACGAGGTTCTGGGCGACCAGCTGTTCGGCCTTCAACTCCAGCGAGGCGGGCACGATCAGGAAGGCGGGCCGGACGTTCAGCACCGTCTTCTTGTCGAGGCCGGTCTGCTTGGCCATCGCCGCGCGCGCCGCGCCCACCGCATCCACCGCCAGCGCCGCGCCGGTGCCCGCGAGGTTCTTGTGGGTGGTGTGGAACAGCGCGTTGCCGTCGGCCATCGCCGGGTTCGAGGTGATGATGCCCCAGACCACGTCCGATTCCAGCTGGGCGATGGAGTTGCCATACATCGCCGGGATCCGCGTGAAGGCGTCAAGGTCGTCATTGATCAGCGTCTGCCGGGTGATGGCGACCACCCGACCATAGGTCTTGACCTTGTAGCTCTCCTTGCTCTCGCCGAGCGTCCCGCGCTTGAACTCGCCGCTCTCGCCGACCTCCAGCAGCTGCGGCGCTTCGCCAAGCTGGACCCGGTGCATCGCCTTGAAGTCGGTGGCGAGCACCTGGCGGCAGAACAGCATGAACGTGCGCGGATAGGCCTCGTAGGCCTGCCGCAGGGTCTTGTTGGTGACCGCCGACAGGATCTCGGGGAAGTCCGAGGTCGAGTGCAGCGCGCGCGTCGCCACCTCGTCGCGCGACAGGCCGCGCGTGTTGACCCCGGCATTGCCGAGGCTTTCACGGGCGAGCTCCAAGAGCGTCATGCCGCGATACTGGCGCGCGGCGTCCTCCAGCTGGAAGAGCGTCGGGCTGTAGCGGTGCAGCAGCGCGCTTGCTACAGCATCGCGGCGGGTGATGCGCTCGTCCCGGCCGCCGAGCGGAACCGAAACATGCGGGAACGTCCGGGTCTCGTCGGACTTGGCCGCAACCTGATCGAGGATCAGCCGGCGGGATTCGTCGACACTGACACCGCGCTTGACCAGATCCTCGGCGAAGCCGCGCTCCAGATTCAGGCGCCCCGCCAGATCGTAAATGGTGGAGACGCGGTCGCGCTCGGCGTCGCGGGCCCGGCTAACCATTGCGTCGGCGTCCTCCACCACCGCGGACGTCGCTGCGGGCTTCGGCCCTTTCGGTTGGGAGCGGGTCTCGCTGGCGTCGACCTTGGGTTCGGGCGCAGTCGCTTTCGGCTCGGTCATGGTGGTGTCCTCGGTCGCGACCGGCTCGGCCGGCTGGTTGGTGGAGGGGTTCGCGGCGTCGCTCGCCGGGGTCTTGGTCTGGTCACTCATCGGGATGGGTCCTTTCTTGCTGGAAGGGGCGTCCCGGCGGTGAAGGACGCAGTCGTGAAGGGGATGCTGGGTGCGGAAGCCGGCTGCCGGATCGGCGCCGACCGCCACGGCGGAAACCTCGAACGGTGTCCAGTCGACGGCACGCCACAGCTCTCGGCCGCCTTCGGGCTTGGAGACCTCGAAGCGGTGAACCTGGTAGCCGATGGAGACGGCCCGGATGTGCCCGGCCTGAATGTCGCGCCAGATCGGTTCGACATCGGCGCGCTCGGACAGGCGCACCAGCGCAATGCCCCGGCCGTTCTCGATGCGGGCCGATCCTGGTACGATCGAGCCGATCACCGCGTCGAGCTCGGTCAGTTCGTGCACCTTCAGGAAGGGCGCACCCGCGTTAAGCCGGTCGAGCCGGACGTGCGCCGAGTCGAGGCTCAGTTCCTCGTCATAAGGCTCGCCGAAAAAGGTCGCGCGGCGAATGCGGGCACCAGCCGACCAGACCACCTCGACGGTGCGGGCCTCCCCATCGGCTGTGTTCGGCGCAAGCTCCGCCGCCCGGCGCATGGCCGGCAGTTCGATCATCGTATCCATGGAAAATCCTGAAGGTCAGTCGTTGGGGGCCGGAGGCGTGTCACCGTCGGCTGTCGGATCATTCGATTGCGCGCTGCCGGTCTTGGTGACGCGCCGCGGATCGCTGTCGAGCACGAGGCCGAGCGCGTCGAGCTTGGCGTTGGTCGCGGCGATCTCGGCCAGCACGGCGTCGGGATTGCGGCCCTGTTTTGCGATCACCTCGGCCAGCGTCATGGTGCCGGAGCGGATCGACAGCAGGTTGGCCATCGCGTCCTTCTGCGGATCGACGGCCTCGAACTTCGGCGGCGACCATTCGACCGGCACCTCGGGTGTCGGGATCTGGCCCGCCGCCCACGCGGCCTCGGTGAACCAGCGCCAGACCGGCGCGCAGAACATCGGGATGAAGAGCTGCCATTGGACGGCGTCGATCTGGCGGCGGAACTCCACGAGCCCCGCCCGGATCGAGGAATAGTTCACTTGGCTGAGATCGCCGGTCAGCAGCTCGTAGGGCACCCGGAACCCAGCCGAGATCGTGTGCAGGCTCGCCCCCTTGTATTCGCCGTAGCCGCCGGTGGCCGAAGGCTGGTTGAACCGGATGTCCTTGCCGCCACGGGCATAGGCGATCAGCCCCGGCTCGAACTGCTCGACCCGGTTGCCGTCGGCATCGACCACAGACGGCGCGATACCCTGTTGCGCCTCGTCGTCGCCGAAGACGATGGCCGTGACGCAGGCCTCGGTCTTCTTGCGGACCAGCTCGGCCACCTCGTAATCGTCGAGATCGCGCAAGCTGCGGATCACCGGCGCGCCCCAGGGCACGCCGCGCGCCTGAGTCCTCTGCTTCTCGTAGACATGGGCGATCTCGGTCGCCGGGACCGGGCGGCTCTGCAACCCGTTCTGCAAGGCCCCGTAAGCGTCGCCCGGGTGCTCCGCGTGCAGCCAGTAGGCCCGGCGCTTGCCGACGGGGTCGAACTCGATGCCTTGGACCAGCCGCCCCGCGCCGAGGACGCCGGATTTGGTAGCGTCGAGGAAATCGGCCTCCAGCACCTGCAATTGCAGCGGCACCGGCAGACCGTCCGAGGATCGCCGCAGGCGGCGGCGCACCAGCACCTCGCCCGCCTCCACCATCTCTCGGCAGATCAGCGTCTGCAGGCCGTAGAAGTCGAGCTGGCCATCGGCGTCGCACTCCGCCGTCCAGCGTTCGAAGAGCGCATCGACCTTCCGGTCCAGCGTGTCGTCGCCGCTGGCGGCGCGCGGCATGATGCCCGCGCCGATGATGTTGTTCACCAGCACGGCCACGGCCTTGGCCGCATGCGGGTTGTTCCGCACCAGATCGCGCATCCGGTCGCGCAGCAGCGCTCCGGCAACACCGATCTCGGTGTCGGCCGAGGATCCCGGCGCACGCCAGCCCTCGGTGCGACGCCCGCGCGCGGCCCCGTCATAGCCCCGCGTCAGGGCCTCGAAGGCCTGCCGCGCCATCACGCGGCGGGCAGCAGCCCGGGGGGCGACGGAGGCAATAGCCCTGTCGAACCAGGTCGCCGACATCATCGGTCCCCGCGCGAGAAGCCCGCGAGCCCCGCCACCGGCAGCGGCCGTGTGGTGCCCGCGATGGCGCGCTCGATGGTCCGGATGCGGGCCAGCAGGTCTTCGGCCGAGCCGTAATCCACGGACTTGCCGTCATAGCTGACCCGGGTCGTGCCGCTGGCATAGGCCCGGCGCAGCGCCGAGAGCTCCGTTTCCGCCCAGTCGGTCATCAGAACCATCCTCCGCGCCGCCCGAGCCAGTCGGAGCGGCGCTTGCCCTGCGGGGCCTGTCCCGGCCGGTTGATCTGCCCGGCTGGATCGCTGTCGGTGGGGACCGCCCCGAGCTGATCCTCGAGGTCGCGCCATTTCTCGTCGGGCCAGCGATCCGCGCCCGCGATCCAGGCGGCGGCGCGGGCATAGACCCGGCAGTCCAGCGCCTCGTTGCGCTCGCGCAGCTTCTGCCATTCCAGCCGGGCGAAGCCGCGCTTCGTGCGCACCGTCACCAGCTGCTCGGCGACGAACTGCTTCAGCCATTCGTTCTCGACCCAATGCGGCAGGTGCACCGAGCCGGGCGGGAACGCCGCCCCGTCGGCGATCTCCTCCTCGGTCGGCCGCGCCAGCCGCAGGAAGCGGTAGGTCTCGGCCTTGAAGGTCGACACCGCCACGGTCCAGAGCCGGGCCCCGCGCCGCAGGCGTTTGCCGCCCTCGGTCGCGTCGACGAAGGTCGGCCCCGACACCGGACTCGAGCGGTTGAACCCCTCGACGCCCTTCACCGGCGACACCTGCGCGAAGCCTTGCGCCCGCGACCACGAATAGACTGCCGGGGCCTCGTATCCCGTGTCGATGGCGAGCCGCGCGATCCTGAGATGCGCGCCGCGTTCGTGCGGCCAGGACCGGTTGAGCAGCGCGGTTAGCTCCGACCATGCGTCATGCCGGTCGGGCCCGCCCTCGATGACCACGTGATCGACCAGCCAGCTTTCCAGCCCGCGGCCCCAAGCCCAGACATCGACCTCGATCCGGTCCTTCTGCACGTCGGCCCCGGCCGTCAGGAACAACCCGCCCGCAGGCACCGTGCCGGATGTCCAGCGCTCGCGCCGGTCATAGAGCCGCTGCCAGTCGGGCGCTTCCCCGGTCTCGACCCAGGTCTCGCCGAGAATGGTGTTGCGGAACGCCTTGATCGCCTCGTCGGACCCCTGCGCCGCGTCCCATGCCCGCACGATCCGCTCCCAACTCAGCCAGCCGATCGGCGAATAGAGCGCCGAGAGGTGATACCCGACTGTGGTCGGATCGGCGGCCGTGGCGGTCGCCCGCCATTCGCCGCCCTCCAGCATCGCCGTCTTGTGGTGTTCCGCGATAGGCGTCTCGCAGCCCTCGCAGTGATATTCCGCCGTCTCCGGGCGGCCTTTCTGCCAGCGCAGCCGGTCGAACTTCAGCCATTGCGCATGGCCACAGTGCGGGCACGGCACGAAGAACCGACGCTGGTCGCTGGCCTCGTATTCCCGCTCGATCCGGCTCAGACCCCGGATCGTGGGGGTCGAGACCAGCAGCACCTTGCGCCGATGGGCGAAGGTCAGCGACCGCGCCTCGGCCAGCGTGACGGGGTCACCTTCCTCGTCGGCCGAGGCTGGATAGGCGTCGACCTCGTCCAGAAAGATGTACCGCGCCGGGGTGGACCGCAGTCCGACCGCCGAGTTGGCACCCGTCATGATCAGGATGCCGCCCGCGAACTCCTTGGACAGCATCGTGTTGCCCGCGTCGCGGGACCGGGCCGGTTTGACGCGCTCCCGCAGCTCGGGGCTTTCGTCGATCAGCGGGTCGATCCGCTGGCGCGAGTTGCGTTTCGCCAGTTCCACCGTTGGCTGGACAGCCAGCATCGGACCCGGCGCCTGGTGGATGGCGAAGCCGATCCAGTTGTTGCCCGCCTCGGTCGCGCCGACCTGCGCGGCCTTCATGAACACGATCCGCTGCGTGGGATCGCCGGGCGACAGCCGGTCCATGATTTCGCGCATGTAGGGCGTGCGCACCGTGCGGTATCGCCCGGGTTCGGCCGAGGCGCGGCCCGAGAGCATCCGGTGCCGGTCCGCCCATTCCGAAACGGTCAGGTCCGGGTCGGGCCGCAGCCCGTTGCCCCAGGCGCGCAGGATCTCGCCCGCGCCGTCGAAGTCCGTCAGTGCGTCATCATCACCGGAAGTCGGGCCGGACCTCGGCGAGTTCGTCGAGGTGGGCGCGTACATGTTTTTCGAGAACCTTCTGCATCGCGGCTGGCTCCACGGTGATCTGCTGGCCCGTCGCCTCGCTGGACGAGGCCGAGAGCTCGGCCGCCATTAGCGCCGCAGCGCGTGCAGGCCAGTTCACCCACGTGTCCCGTTCCTCTCGCGCCAGCCGGAACACCAGCGCCAGCGCGCGGGCCCGCTCGATCAACTCTCCCTTCAGCTTCTGCAGACGGATGCGCCGCTCCTGCGCCTTCAGCACCTCGTTCGCGGTCTTGGCCTGCAGGAAGGTCGTGCCGCCGCCCACCGCCGGAACTGCCAGACCCTGTTCGCGCAGCGTGTCGCCGACAGCCGCCACCGCCGCCTCGGGGACGGGCCGCAGCTTGGGCGCGGGCTGCTTGCGGGTCTTCGACGGGTCGGTCGTCTCGGCCCGCCGTGCATCGCTGGCGGCCGCGTTGATGCTGCCGTCCGGATAGAGGACCAGCCGCTCGGCCGTCTTCGCCTTCTGGATCGCACCCCGCGACAGCCCGACATGGGCGGCGTACTGGCGCTCGCTCATGCCCTGCATCGACAGCTCCGATTATCATTCAAGATCATGTGCTTATCGAGTTGATAAGCCTCGCCAGCGGAGCGAACGTCACTTCAAAGAAGCGATGCAACTCACCACGGAGCCACCCCGATGACCCGCCGCGCGACCGAAAACACGAAAGCCCTCGACGCCTTCATCGCCGCCAAGTCCGAGATCGACGCGATGCTGGAGCGGCTCGCCGCCCTGAGCGCGGACCATTTCGAGAACAGCCCCGACGAGATCAACTGGGGCCATGTCGGCACCCTGAACCACTACCGCGCCAAGCTGCGCGAGATCGCCGACATGGCGTTCAATGAAGGCGAAGACGCCGAGTGACACGACCCGCTCCCGGTCCCGCCCGCCGACTGGCGGGCTCGACCTCGTAGAAGGGCCCGCATCCTGCGCGCCCCGATACGGGAGACGACGATGACCAAGCTTTCCGACACCCAAGCCCTGATCCTGAGCGCCGCCGCACAGCGGCCCGAGCATATCGCCCTGCCGCTGCCCGAGAGCCTGCGGGGTGGCGCCGCCGCCAAGGTGGTCGGCGCGATGCTCGCCAAGGGCCTCCTGCAGGAGGTGGACGCCGACACGCGCAAGGGCGAGCCCGTCTGGCGCGAGACCGGCGACGGCCACGGCGTCACGCTGGTCGCCACCGACGCAGGCCTCGCCGCCATCGGGATCGAGCCCGAGGACGCAAACACCGCGCCTGCGGGCGCGACGGACGCGCCGACCGAGGAGGCCGCGCCGGACACCCCCACCGAACCGGAGGCCGCGCCAAAGACGCGCACGCCGCGCGAGGGCACCAAGCAGGCGACCCTGATCGCCATGCTGCGCGCGCCGGACGGCGCGACCATCGAGGAGATCATGGCCGCGACGGGCTGGCAGTCGCACACCGTGCGCGGCGCGATGACCGGGGCGCTCAAGAAGAAACTCGGGCTCGAGGTTGCCTCGGAGAAGGTTGAGGGGCGCGGCCGGGTCTACAGGCTTCCTAATCCCTGAAACTTAAGCTCGGAGTATTTGATGCCGCCGTCCATAGGGCGGCGGCACTTCACCGAATGCCAAAGTGACATTTAATCGCTCCGCTCGTACTATTGCGCCGTATCCACGAGGGAGTCCCATATGCCTATGTTCATAACGATCGGATATGGTGATCGAGACGGATATGACCGCACCCCTCAATCTGTCAGGGACGCGGCTCACGCACATGACGCGGATCTGGTTTCCTCGGGAGCAGTCATGGGCATTGCTGAAAAGCCGGTGCAGGTTCGCAATCCTGACGCATCCGGTGTCGAGGTGATTGACGGGCAATTCTTGACGTCCGACCTTCCTGTTGCCGGATTTGCAGTGATCGAAGCCAAAAACATCGAAGAAGCCATCAGGATCGTTTCAAAAGTGCCATGTGCTGTTGCGCATGGGGTCGTCGAAGTATGGCCGCTCAAGGCAGGAAGCGGGGGTTGAACCGAGCTTTCGTCCGCGAAGTGACGCGGGGCCTCGGTCGACCCTGACGCATGCGAAGTGCCTCGAACAACCGCCGCAGCGCGAAGGACCGCGCGATGCTGACCACCGTGAACACCGCGCCCATCTTGAGGTTCTGCGCCAGCGTCGTGTGCAGCCCGAAGATCGGGAAGATCAGGATCTGCGTGACCACGGCGACGCCGTAGCCGACGATCACGTTGGCGACGGACTCGACCAGCGACATGAGGCGCGACTGCTTCATGCGGCGGACTTGCGCTTTCGCGCGGGTTCGGAGGCGGAGTCAGTGTCCGGCGTATCGGCCGTGGGTTCGACACTGTCGCCCAGCCGCTCGGTTCTCACCTGCGCGAAGGTCCGGCCATCGCCATCGAGGATCGCCTCGCGCCCCGTCTCGGCCTGCCAGCGCGCCACGGCGACATCAACATAGGCGGGGCTGATCTCCATCGCGAAGACGCAGCGGCCGTTGGCTTCGCCCGCCATGATCTGTGAGCCCGAGCCGGAGAACGGCTCGTAGCAGAGCCCGCCGCGCGCCACATGCTGCCGCATCGGGATCCCGAAGGCGTCGAGCGGTTTCGGCGTCGGGTGGTCGGGCCGGTCGTCCTTGGCGAAACTCGGCAGCGCCCATGTCGAGGGCAGCGTTTCCTCGGCCACCTTCGGCGGGCGGTTCGGCCGACGCCAGCCCATGAAGCAGGGCTCGTGCTTCCACAGGTAATGCGACCGGGTGAGAACCCCGCGGTCCTTCACCCAAATGATCTGCTGATGCACGAAGGCGCCCGCCTTTTCCCAGCAGGCCTCCAGCATCGCCTGGCGGCGCGAGGCGTGCCAGCAGTACCAGGCCGCATCCTCGGCGATGGCTTCCGCCACGGCCGCCGCGATGAACCCGTCGTAGAGCTCCGCGCCCTGCGAACTGTCGTCCCAGGTCGTGCCGTATGACGCCGACCAGTCCTTGTTGCGGGTCGGATGGTTGGAGCCGTCGTAATCGACGAGATACGGTGGGTCGGTCGCGAACAGGATCGCCCGCTCGCCGTTCATCAGGCGGCGCACGTCGGCCGCGCTGGTGCTGTCGCCGCACAGGAGGCGATGGTCGCCGAGGATCCACAGGTCGCCCGTCCGCGAGGCCGGGTTGCGCGGCGGCTCGGGGATGGTCACCGGCGGCACGGAGCCCCCGGCGCCACCTTCTTCACCGTCGTCTTCCGCGACGTAGGCCAACAGCTTGTCCAGCTCGCCATCGGAGAACCCGACCAGCGACAGGTCGAAATCCTCGGCCAGCAGGTCGTTCAGTTCCGCCGACAGCAGCGCCTCGTCCCAAGTGCCGAGTTCCGTGAGCTTGTTGTCCGCAATGCGATAGGCCCGACGCTGCGCCTCGGTCAGGTGGCCCAGCACGATAACCGGCGCGTCGGTCAGCCCCAGCTGCGTGGCAGCCAGCACGCGCCCATGCCCTGCAATCAGTTCGCCGTCCTCGCCAACGAGGCAGGGCACGGTCCAGCCGAACTCGGCCATGCTGGCGGCGATCTTCGCGACCTGGTCCGGCCCGTGCGCCTTCGCGTTCTTCGCGTAGGGCTGGAGGCGCGACAGCGGCCACGTCTCGATCGCGTCCGGGGCGAAGCTCAGCGTCATGGTGGGCAAGGTTCCTCGGTCGGGTGGATGCCGGTGGCTTCCGGACTCCGGATGCCGGGCCGGACTCCACACGGGGTCCAGCGGCCACCAGCGGTGTCCGGTCGGAAGGTCAGCGTTCGTTGGTGTTTGCGCCGGACGCGCGTGGCTCCGGCTTCCGGGTGGCTTCCCAAAAATCCGGCCCTGTCGCTGGCGATGTCCCGCGCTTCGCCCGCCAGCATACGAATGTCGCCAGGAAGGAACCGGAAACTGCCGTGGGCTGGACCCCGGCCGGACCCTTGCTGGATACCGGGGTCCAGGTGGCCCCCGTCAACGCAAAGGGGAGAGCGAGCTTTCCAGCGCACTCTCCCCATCTTGCCTTCGGAATAGCATGGATCTGTTGCATATGTCGAAGGGAAAAGTGTTGCAACACATTGGAGTCACTGCGCATTCAGGCGCGCAGCGATCTTCGTCAGCGCCAGCTGCCAGCGCCGCCAGGCGGTCGTGCGGTCGCACCCCAGCTCGCCGCTGATCTGTTTCCACGGCACCCGGGCCGCACGCGACCAGACCAGCTTGCGCTCCGCCTCCTCGATCCAGAGCACCCAGTCGAAGGTCTGCTCGAGCCGGGTGATCGCTGCGGCCGAGGGCCAGACCCGCATCGGCTGCGGCTCCATCGCCGCGATCTCGCGGCTGGTCCGCACGATGTCGGGCCAGGTGTTGAAGTAGCCCTGAGCCTTCACCGGCGGCAGCTTGCGCAGGGTGCGAAACGCCTCCTCGAAATGATCAGCGACGCAGTCGGCGGTCCATTTACGATCAGCCATGGTGCGCCTCCCTGTCGGAGGGACGCGGGCCGTAGAGCTTTTCGCCCAGCTGGCGGACCAGTTCACGTTCCGGCCAGGTGAGGCGGTCGTCATCGGCGGAGACCGCGAGGACGCCCTGTTCCTGCCAACCCTCGCGCTTCACCTGTTCCGGATCCCGGCGCCGGCCGCCGTAGCCGTGGGGATGCCACCTCATGCGACCCCTCCGTTCGTCTCGATCGCCCAGAGCAGGATGGCGATGGCGTCGGCCTCGTTGTCGTCGGCGGGGCTGAAACCGCGGGCGCGGACGGCGGCGACCATGGCGGCCTTGTCGGCGTTGCCCTTGCCCGAGGCGTGGCGCTTGATTGTGCCGACCGGGACGCCCTCGTAGGGCACGCCGCGCAGCTCGGCCCATGCGGTCAGCGTGGCCATGAGCCCGCCGTAGATGTGGCTCGCGTCGGTGCCTGCGTTGCGTCGGACTTCCTCGAACCAGATGGCGGCGACAGGACCGGACAGCCGGTCGATCTCGGTCAGCCAGTTCGTGAAGCGCAGGTAGCGCATGCCACCGCCGTCGAAGCGGCCGGGACGCAGCGAGACGGTGCCGCTGGTGATCAGGCCGTCATGGCCGCGGATCGCCCAGCCGGTCGAGGTGCCGAGGTCGAGCGCGAGGATGCAGCGGTTGCGGGGCGTGTCGAGCGGCAGCGATTCAAACCTTGCGCCGTCGCAATTCGGGATCAGAGTCGGCTGAGCCATGATGGGTCTCCTTTGCCGGTGGCCTGTGGTTGGTGGAAGACGACGGCGGTCTGGTGCTTGGCGGTACGGGGCCGCCGTCGTCGGATCGGAGAGCACAAGGGAGCGTCACGGCGGCGCGCGCGGCCGGCCCGGACGTATGGGAGGAGTGGCCAACCCTGTGGGGTGGCCCTCCCATACGTAGTATGGGGGTTTGACACCTAACTGTTCCGAGGTGTTCAAGTGGCTGAAATCATTGCGGAATAAGACTTCATGAAGTCTTCGGGCATGAGTTAGGGACCTAACTCTTATTTGCCCGTAACCTGTTGATTTCATTGAGTGCACAGTTGGCGCTGTCATATGAGTCAGGCCTCACTCATATGAGTTAGGTCGTCCTCCAGCCCCTCCGGGTAGACCCAGACGGCGGGGTTTTCGACCTGCAGGCAGAGCCCGGATTGGGGGCATTTGAAGTGGCTGGGCAGGACCGGACGGGCGCTTGTGGTGACCTCGCCGGTGTCTGGATCGACATGCTCGACGGGCGCGCCGAACTGCATGCCCTCGACGCAGAGGTAGCCGAACCGCGACCGGGTGACGGGGAAGCCGAACCCCGAGGGGTCGCGCAGGAACTTCACGAAGCCCTTGGTCGCCAGCACGCTGAGGCGCTCACGGATCGTGTGCTTGCTGCCCAGACCGCCCCGGTTCTCGAAGGTCTCCGCGAACTGCATGGCGGTGTAGAGGCGCTCGCTGGCCGCCTCATCCAGCAGCATGCCGAGGATGACATCGTGCTTGCGCAACCGTTCGGCATCGAGTTTGGCGCCGACCTCCTTGCGCACCAGGCGCTCGTTCAGCGGGTTCAGCTCGACCCATTCGCCTTTCACCTTGTCGATGAGCTTGCCTGGCAGCGCGGGTCCGTTCCGCAGTTCGATTTCCAGCCTGCGGACGGTGCTGTCCTCGTCGGGCCGGTGCATGAGCAGCCCCGAGGTGTAGAAGCCGCGCAGCGCGCTGGCGCCGGAGAGGGCGAGGAAGGGATCGTCCTTGACCTGATGCTTGGTGGCCTTGCGGGTGTGGTGAGCGAGGATGACGCCCGCGTCCGGATTGACGGCCTCGCGGAGAAGCTCCACCCGGTCCTTCAGGAAGAACATCATGGCGGTGTTGTCGTTCTCGCCACCGCCCTCGGGACCGCCATCGAAGAGATTTCGGATCGGGTCGATGACGATGATGTCGGGCGGTGCGTCGGGGAATGCGGCCCGGATCGCCTCGGCCACGCGGGCGACGCCTTCGGCATCGAGCAGCAGCTTCAGCTTCGGCGTGGCAATGAAGGTGTCGCGCGCGGCGGCAATGACGGCGGTGGGCAGCGCGATCTGCTGCATGCGTTCGCGCAGGTAGTGATACTGGATCTCGGCCTGAAGGTAGAACACGCGCAGCGGCCGGGGCGGCGTGAAGCCGAGGAACGGCACGCCCGCCGCCATGTGCACGAGCCAGGAGATCAGGAAGTCACTCTTGCCGACCTTGGGCGCGCCGCCCAGCACGAGAAGCCCGCCAGGTGTCAGCACGCGGGGTCCGATGATGTCCTCCGGCATCGGACTGGTGTCGTCGAGGAGCGCGCCGAGGCTGAATGTCGGCAGCGGGCTGGCCGGGGTACCCGCGTTGGCCGCGCGCAGGAGCGGCGGACCGTTGCGCTTCACATGCAGCTCCCAGAGCCGTTCGGACTCGGCCTGAAGCCGATCGAGCGGCCAGGACGGGCGCAGCATGGCGGCGTTGTAACCGCAGATTGCCTCCCAGCCCGCGAACGGATCGAGGCGGCCCTCGTGGACGAGGCGTACGTAATGGCCGATGGCGGCGCTGGCCCCCTGGAACCGGGACCAGTCGTCCACTGCGCCTTCGCGCACCGGCGTGGTGAGCACCGCGTCGATGCCGGGCTTCGATGTTGGTGCGGCAACATCGCTGGCGAAGCCCACGCCGGGCAGCGGCGGCATATCGGCGACATTTTCGGCGAAATCCGCAAGATCCACCTCGACGTCGCGATGTTCGCGGATCTGCACGAGGCGCTGATGACCGTGCTTGTGATAGACCGTGCCCGGCACCCGGATCGGCTGGTGCGCCGAGCGGAAATGCGTGTCGCCGCCGACCTTCACGGCGATCTCGCCGCGCAGGCGGCAGAGGGTGACCAGGTCGTCACCCTCGGAGGGTTCGGTCAGTTTCCACCAGACATGGAGCTTCGCGGCGCCCTCGGGCGTGCGCCCGCCGCTTTCGATGATGAGCGTGGGCGGGCCGAGGTGGCGGGTGACATGGTCCAGCTTGGCCGGGATGTCGCCCGCGTCGAGGTCGACCACGATGGCCTGCATCTGCAGCACGTCAGCGGCGCGGGCCTGGCCCTGTTCCTCGACCGTGCCGGGGATGACATAAACCGCAGCGCCTTCACGGTTGGCCCATGCGGCAAAGGTCGCGAGTTTCCCTGGTGCGCTGTCGTCGGCCGCGATCCAGATATTGTGCGGCTTGCCGTCCCGGCCCTGACCCTTGTCGACGAAGCCGCGTAGCGGGATCAGCCCCTCGCACCAGCTGAACACGGTGTCGAGGAACACGGCGATCTGCTCGGGATCAGGGTCGCAGCCGAAGGGGTTCTCGGACGGGGGCCCGTCGTTGAAGTCCATCCAGGGGTTGAAGTGCAGGATGCTGTCGTCGCTCATGCCGGCAGCCCCCAGCAGCGCTCGGACCACGGGCAGAAGCGGCATTCGAAGAAGTCGGGCGTGGTGGCGACGCGCGGCAGAAGCTCGCCCGCATCGGTCGCCTGCAGGATCCGCACGCCCCGGTCGGACATGCACTGCGCGAGATCGGCGTCGAAAGGCACCAGTTCGTGGTGCATCTCGGCCGTGTCCTTGTTGATCGCGGTGAACGCGGCGGGCGCAGCGCTGATGCCGGGCACGCTGGTTTCCATGTAGGCCTGATAGACCGCGATCTGGGCGGCATAGACCGGCTTCGACTTGCTCACGCCGTCCTTGACGCAGGCGCGCCAGTTCTTGGCGTTCATCGTCTTGCATTCCCAGAGGGCGGGAACGGCGAGACCGAAGCCTTCGGGCCCGGCCGCGATGATGCCGTCGACATGACCGCGGATGCGTCCGCCAGCGACCGAGAAGCCGAACTGGCCGCCATCGGGCCGGTTGCCCTTCCGGGTGTAGAGATCAAACCCCGCGCCGCGCAGCCAGGCGACGGCCAGATCCTCGAGCGCGTGGCCGATGGCGAAGATGCGCAGCGACTGGCCGCTGAAGTCCTGGCCCTCGTCCTTCGGCGTTGCCGTGAACTCGAACTGCAGGGCGCGCTCGCAGGCATGGCCGAGGCGGGATCCGCCGAGATAGTCGCGGGGCGGCCGCGTGGCATGATCGGCGGTGAGCGCCCGATCGACGGCGGCGTTGACCCGGTCGGCGAAGCTGGGGCGATGATTGTAATCGAGGGTCAAAACGGCACCTCCGGCGTCTGCGCCCGGGCGATGTCGGACATGGCCTCGCGGAAGCCCTCGACAGCTTCCTCGATCAGCGCGCGCACCTGAGCCTCGGTCAGTTCGGCGAGCGGGGTGGCCCAGCCGATCTCGTCCATCAGCAGCGCCACGCGCTTCATGGTGGCGGTGATCGCGGCGCGCTCTTCCTCGGTCAGGTCAACCATGGTGAGACGCTCCCGCGCCAAGCGCGTCCAGAAGGACTGGCAGGGCATCGAGCAGAACCAGACCGAGGGCCGGGGTCGCTTCGACCGGTGCGGATCGAACCAGCCAAAACCACGGGTGGGTTGCCGGCAGACAGCACAGAGCGTTCCACGCGGATGCCAGAGCCGCCGCCGGTCCTCGGCCGTGATGGGGGTTGAGGGTGCCATGGGTCATGCCGCCCTCCGTTCGGGCCGGGCGGCCCTGTCGATCAGCTGGCGGATGGCCCGCTTGTTGAAGCCGAAGGTCATCAGCGCGGAGGCGCGGTAGCGCGTCAGGCCGAAGTCATGGCGGCACTCGGCCGGCAGGTACTGAAGCTGCTTCTCGGTCGGCGGCTGGCGGAGCCAGGAACGGGTCTTGAAGGCGCTCTCGTCGGTCTCGTGCGTGTTCAGCCAGTCGTCGGCCTGCGCGAGGCAGACCGTGCGCTCGCCGACGCCCAGCAGATGCGGGCGTTCGCCCTTCGCGCCGCCGATGGCGTACCAGACCCCGTCCAGCCAGAAGATGCCGCCCCAAGCGGCGAAGCCCGTGGCCATCAGCGCGTCGTCCGTGCCGTAGAGGTCGACCCACGCGAAGCTGGAGCGCTTCAGCAGGTCGATCTCGGTCATCATGAAGCCCGAGAGCGGCGCGGCACCGCTGCCTTCACCGACCTGTTCATCTTCGCGCGGGAAAGCCTCACCGCAGAGCGGGCATTCGGTGGCGGCCAGCGGGATCTCCGCCTCGCAGGCCGGGCAGGTCTTGGTCGGCGCTTCGCCGGTCTCGGTCTTGCCGTCGAGATCGACATCCTGTTCCAGCGTGCCGTGGATCAGGCTGGAGGTGCCGAAATCCAGAACGACGCAGTCGGTCTTCACGATGCCGGGATGTTCCTCGGGGTCGACGGTGCGCAGGCCGCGCCCGACCATCTGGATCATTGTGGACTTGTACGAGCTGGGGCGAAGCAGCACGACGCAGGAGGTGGGCGGATGGTCCCAGCCCTCGGTCAGCACCGCCACGTTGACGACGACGCGGATGCTGCCCGCCGCGTAGTCGGCGAGGATCGCCTTGCGGGTCTCGGCGGCCAGATCGCCGTGGATCAGCGCGGCGGAAACGCCAGCTGCCCTGAACGCGTCGGTGACATGCTCGGCATGGGCGACGGTGGAGCAGAACACCACGGTCTGACGGTCGCCCGCCTTTTCCTTCCAGTGCCGGATCACCTCGTCGGTGACGGGGGCGCGGTCCATGATGCCCGCCACTTCCGACATGTCGAAATCCGACATCGTCTTGCGGACCGAGCGCAGCTCGTCCTGTACGCCCACGTCGATGACGAAGGTGCGCGGCGGCACCAGGTGGCCGGAAGCGATCAGCTCGCCCAGACGCACCTGGTCGGCGACATTGTCGAAAACCTCGCGCAGGCCCTTCTTGTCGCCCCGGTTCGGCGTCGCCGTGACCCCGAAAATGCGGGCGTCGGGATTGGCCTCGCGCACCCGGTCGATGATGCGGCGGTAGCTGTCGGCGACGGCATGGTGCGCCTCGTCGACAACCAGCAGGTCGAGGCGCGGCATGTCGGCCAGATTCGATGCCCGCGCCAGCGTCGGCACCATGGCGAAGGCGACCTGGCCGTTCCAGGATTTCTCGGTGGCGTCGATCACCGAGGTAGCGACGCCCGGCACCACGCGCTGAAACTTGGCGCGGTTCTGGGCTGTCAGCTCGTCGCGATGGGCGAGCACGCAGGCCTTCGCACCGTCGCCGATCATCTCGCCGGTGACCGCCGAGAGCATGATGGTCTTGCCCGCACCGGTGGGCGCCACGCCCAGCGTGTTGCCGCGGGAGGCGAGCGCAGCCACGCTGCGCTCGACGAAGGTCTTCTGGCGAGGGCGCAGGCGCATGGCCGGTCCCCCCTTACTGCGCCCAGCTCGGCCGACCGGCGGCGCTGGGGGCGGACGCGGGCTGGCTGGGCTGGGTGGCCGTGTTGTGCTGCGCGGCGTGGCCCTGCGCCGGGGCGGCCGAGACCTGCGGCGCGACCGTGCCCATCAGCGCGGCGTAGTCGCGGTGATCGGGCGTGACGGCAGCGCGGATCTCGTTCTTGTCTTCGCCGTTGGTGTCGGTGCCGATGTCGATGCGGGCGGCGAACTCGACGCCGTCGAGATCACCGAAGCCGTTGATGCGGCGGCGGGCCTGCGCCTCGGGCGAGTTGTCCTTGTCGGACACGCCGCGCGCCGAGTTAAGGATGCCGCGGATCAGGCCGCGCCCCATGTTCGCCCAGTCCGGGCCCTTCGGGCTGTAGAGGCCGATCAGCGACCAAACCTTGCGCCGGGCATAGGGCCCCTCGAGCACCGTGTATTCGGCGTCGAGATAGACGGCGCCGGTGGCGGCGCGGCGCGCCCAGCCGCCGGTCCAGCCCTGCGACGGGTCGTCGAAGCCGCCGGGGCGGAGCGTCAGGCGCACCTTGGCGAGCGTGCCCTTGGGGATGACGTTGGTGTTCGATTGCGCGGAGTTGAAGTCGTTCCAGGGTCCGGACATTGCGCGGCTCCTTATCTGTTGCAGGATGGGACGCGCAGCGGCGTCAGAAGGGAAAAGCCACCCCGGCGACCGCATCGGGACACCGGGCGTGGCGAGAGGCGCTCAGCCATGGTCGGGCTCCTGCGCGGGGGCGGGTTCGGCCGGGGTCACCGGCGGCCAGGTCAGGCGTTCGGAGACCGGCGCTGCGGGGCGCTGGATCTTCTCCATCAGCCGACCGAGATGCGGGGCCTCGACCATGTCGAGGCGGCCCGAGCGGTCCTTGGCTGGAAAGCCCCAGGGGTTCAGCGTCTGGCAGACGAAGGCGCGCTGCGGCTGGCCGTCCGGGTCCGGGATGTCGGCCATGGTGATGACCTGATCGACGATCCCCGGCAGCTCGAGCCCGGTCTTCGAGCCGTCGATTTGCGGCTGGAAGACCTTGCGGTTGAAGTCGTCGAGCCGCTCGTCGAGGATGCCGACGAACCAGACATGCTTGCCGCGCGTGTGCTGCAGATGGGTCAGCCAGCCGATCATCTCGCGGCCGTGCAGCCCATAGGCGCCACGGATGTCGGGCTTGCCGGTCTTCTCGGAGAACGCCTCGGGCTGGCCGCGGCACCACTGGAAGCAGAGCCGCCCGGCAACGGTGATCGAGTCGATGAAGACGGTCTCGTACTTCCCGATCACCGTGGGATCGCCGTAGCGGCCGCAGACCTCGTCGAAATGCGCCTGGCTGTAGGGCTGGTCCTCGCGCAGCGCCGGGTTCGGCCCGCCGATGAACACCGCGAAGTCGCGGCATTCCTTCCAGGTGCGGGGCCGGAGCGTGTCGATCTCCAGCCCCTCGACCGCCAGGTCGCCAGCCTCGAGATCGAGGAAGAGCGTGGTCGAAGCGTTCAGCGTCCACAGCAGGCTGGTCTTGCCGATGCCCGATCTTCCGAAGATGCAGCCCTTGATACCCTTGCGCTGCGCGAGCCGCTCGTCAGCGCTGATGATCGGGAGGGCCATCACCGGCTCTCACGCTTGATGACCGTCGCGACTGCACGGTCGGCACCTATTCCTCCAGCCTCGCGGGCGAGCTTGTAGAGACGCTGGAGCGCGTTCGATCGCCGATATGCGGCCATGCTCTCCCGTTCCGAAGCGACGATCGCGAAGGCGATGTCGTCGAGGGTCGCGACGGCAAGCGGCATCGGGACCCCAGCTTCGTGATCGGGATGCTGCGGCGCGCAGATCGTTTCGGGCAGGTCTTCGAGGCTGTAGTGCGCCTTGCGAAGAAGGGTTAGATCGTCGGGCTGGTCGGGCATGTTGTTTCTCCGTGAGATGAGGCGGGCGAGGATGTGCATTCAGGCGGCCTCCGGCTGGGTCAGCAGGCTGGACAAAGGAATCGGGTTGGTGCGGGGCTTCGGTCTTGCGATCGCGACATAGGCGAACCGGTTCGGCCCGAGACGCCGCTGAACGAGATGGACGAGCTTTGCATCGGACGCGCGGCGGGTAGCCGCTGCGAGCGCGGAAAGCCGCCGTCGGTCGGTTTCCTGGAGCCGCGACATCACTGCCGCCGCGTCTACGCTCAGGAAACCAGCATGGTATTCGAACTGCTCACCGGGCGACGCCTGGCCGATCCAGACGCAGAACTCGAGGTCGGTGAATGCGCGCTGAACGCGGGCGGGAACAACGCCCTTGGCGGGCATGAGGAGCATCTTCATGACCTGCCTCTACTCACGACGCTTCCAGGACGTCCCACCGGCCGCCGATCCCGCGCATGGCGAGATCGAGCTTCAGTCGAGCGAGGCGGCGATAGAGGGCGGAACGAGAAATGCCGTCACGGCCGATCAGGTCAGCGACGGCGCAATGACCCAGTGCGGCGCAGAGCCCGCGGGCATCCTCAGGAAGCGCGCCGAGAGCCTGGGCCAGGTCGTGGCGGAGATCGGCAAGCTCGTAAGTGCAGCGATCCTGCCCAAGCCATGCCGCTAGGCTGTCGCTTTCGGCAAGAATGCAGCCAAGTGGTTCGGTGGCGTCGGCGATAGGCACATCGAGCGAGAGAACAGCGCCACCTTGCGCCTGTCGCTGCCGGTGTGTCCGCATCGCTATCCGCGAGGACTGATTGCGCAGGACGATGTTGGCGAAGGCGCCAATGCTGCCTCGGCTGGCATCAAAACCGCGGATACGGCAGATCAGATCGACGAGCAGGTCCTGGCGGAGATCGTCAAGCTCAGCAGGCGGTAGCCGCAGCTTGCGATGAAGGCGGCGCGCAGCTCCGTCTGCCTCGTTGATCAGCTTCGAGAGATCGGTCCTGGGGATCGGGGGAAACATCGGTCAGCGCCTCGGTCATCGTTCGTGATGTCCGCAGGTTGCCGATGCGCCGGCCAGCTAAGGTGGGCACGACGTGGGGATAACGTGTGCGAAGCGTGGGCGCCGGCACGTGATCACAATGAGCTTCCTGCGGTCGGCCGAAATCAATCGGCAGCACAGGTGTGGATTCGCAGAGGGGCGTTGCGCAGCTTATTTCGTCTGCAACGGCCGCCAGGCGATGTCTCTGAGAGCCCGCATCTGACCGTTCTCGTCGAACCAGTTCGATACCCGCGCGATCTCGTCGTCGAACTCACCATCGGGGAACCAGCGCATGACGGTGGTCGGAGAGACTTTCAGGATCTTGGCAAGCATTCTGAAGCTTGGATCAATTCCCCGTGCCTTGAGCTGACCACCCACAATGATTGCCGACCATCGCTTCTGGTGGGCAGCGGACGCCTGTTCGTATTCAAGGTTGGAGCCCCCCAGGCGCTCGCGGACCAGTACAATAAGATCCCTTGGCATGTAGAGCTCGTCGGTCCAGCTCAGGGAATCCAGCATGCACGCGATCAGCCAACTGATCAGCTTGTCAGGGATGGCCAAACCGCGTCTCGCAAGGTGAGTCTGACCGGATCGGGCGAGATTCCGAGCCTCAATCATCCTTTCCATGATCTGCAAGGACAACTCGCTTATCGCCTTAGGATCTGAATCCAAGACAGCTGCAACCATCTGAGGGTCGAAGCCGAACTTTCTAAGCTCAGGCTCCATGAACAACAGTTGATCCATCCCACCGACGACAGACACCTCGATTTCGGCGTCGGGGTTCTCGCGCCTAAGCTTTACATAATGCTCAATGCTCGGATCGTGCTTGTAGGCTTGGCTAACGGCATTGTAGCCACCACCCTCGACAGTACCGTAGTCGGCCACGTTTCCCTCCTGCCGCACCTACCGCGGCGACTACTCTATCAGTTGAATTTCCTCCGGAGGCAGTGCCAGCCGGTAGCCATTCGGACTCCGTCGATTCTCAATGAGTGCGCGTGCGGCCGTAGCATCCCGGCTTCCGAGAGCCAGCGCGTCGCGAAGCGCGCGTACGGGCTCGCGCACCTGCGACGCAATCTTGTGTATGTTTGCCCCCCAGATGTGCGCCTCGATCACACGGTTCTCGACTATGGCGGGCGATTTCAATGCGTGTTCCGAAAGGAAGACCAGCAGCTGAAACTCTTGATCAGAAAGAGTCTTAGGCATTCCATCGAGAGATACGGTCCTGGCGGTACGACGAATTACGAGCCGGGGCGCCGAGCTTGGTCGCAACTGCAGTTTAGCCTGATCGATGGCGAATCCAGGTGCATCTCCGTCGCAAGAAATACAGTCCGACACACCGATAAAATGAAGCCCTGCGTCGACCAAACGCGCCAAGTCACCCGCGGTCATCGCCGGAGCGATCACCGTAACCGCCGATGACCGCGCGACTGAAAGCATCAGGCCGATCATTCCCGGCTGGAATACCGCATCCGCCGAAAGCGCGAGAAACAGCGCCCTCTGGTTCAATGCCTGACCCAGATGCCAAACACATGCGGCGACCGGCGACGGCTCGTCGCCGAATCCAGATGCAGCAGCGATTTCGCGAACCAGCGCGGGAAGACAAATTCGAAAGCTGCGCAGCTCGTCATCGCTGAGAACGAAGTCGCTGCGCCGGTCCATCGGGCAAACGGCGACATCGCGCCCATTGACCTGTTGGACGGGCCGCGAGTCGAGACCGCAATCACAAGCCGAGCAGACATCCCATTCCGTTGCCGGCGCCTGCTCGATCAGGACGCCACGATCGAGCAGCCGTTCAAAATCGTGCCCGGCATGACGAGCAGCCTGTCGGCCCCAAAGTATCGCGGGATCGCCCGCCTCACTCAGCCGCAACAGCAGCCTGGAAAGCGTCTCGGTCATTGAGGAGCCCGTTGCGGCGAAGAAGTGTCATGATCCGGCCCTCGAACTGCTGACGCTTGAACATGGCATGGGCTGGGGGCTTCAGCTTGACGATCACCTTCTTCGCCGACTTCCCGCCGGTCGCGAAATGAACGCGGAAGGCGATGTGATTGATGCGCCAATCCGAGCCGAGACGTGTCCCGCGCATCATCTCGCCCAAACGCATGAGCGCATTGTCGCGGCCGTCGCGCGCAACGTAGGAATAGAAAGTCCGCGTCTCGCCGGTCTTCGGATCGGCGCCGACGCGGTCAACTTGGACTTCGGTGATCTGAACGCGATGAATGCCCGGATCGAAGTCATGGTTGAAGGCGAAGCCGAAACCAGTGCGCTGTACCGGGTCAAGCGTGTAGAGGTTCTGCGCATCGTCGCCCGCGAAGAATCCGGGTTTGCTCAAAATCTTGTCGGCGAAAAGCTCCGCGAGATCGGCGCGGCGGGCTTTTGCCACGCCACCGATCTTCAACAGGCCCGTCGCGGAATTGTAGGACAGTACCGCATGTTCGGCGGCGCGGAAGCTGATCACACGCTTCTTGTCCTTGTGCAGGACATCGGTCGTCGTGATCGGCGAACCATGCTCAATTACGAGGACGAGCTCGTCGGCATCGTCATACCAGCCGGCGCGGCAATGATTGCTGCGGAGATCCTGTTCGAACATCGCAGCAGCCGCGGTTTCAAACTCACCCTTTGCGCTATCATGCGTAACAGCCTCGACACCTTCGTCGCGGCCCACAAACTCGGCAAGCGACGTCCGCGCCATGAGCGCCATCATGTCCGAGGCGGCATTGAATACATCGGGGTGGTCGAGGAAAACCCGCAGGGCGACGTGCTTGGGATCCTGGTGAGCCTCGGGCTCAGCACCACTCGCTTCAGAATTCAGACGTGTCCCGAGCCGCGCGGCCTGTTGAAGAATAAGGTCTAGCCCCGCCGCGTTGCCGAGCTCCGCGATGCGATGCAGGTCGGCGACTAGCCCTTCCGGATATTGGTCCTCTGGCCCCGCGAAGAAATCCTGGACGGCGCTCCGCGCAGCCTCCTGCGATGCCGCATCCCTGAAGATACCCAAATCCAGCCCATCGAGCGCATCGCGGTGGCGCTCAAACAGGCGGCTCAGCAAGCCGAGATCAGCTGTCCGCGTGAACTTGGGGTTCACGAACTTCTTCAGGTTCTTGGCCACTCCGTCCCTCCATCATCGCCTCACGGTTGTTCATCTTACGTTCTCTAGCGTAAGTGCCCGCCTGAGTCGAATCCCATGCTCTTCTGCTGGGACAGTTTGTGGAAGTCGTGAGTAGGGGAAAGGGCGATCGAAATGGAAAGCTATCGCCTTGAAACGCCCCAATCCTCTCCCGCCCGAGCTGATGACGCCCGCCGAACGCCGCACCGAATTGTGCGGCCTGCTTGCGCTCGGGCTGACTCGGCTGCGTATGCCGGAGCGGCGCGAAGTATCTGACGATACTGGAGAACGTTGCCTACACTATCCGCCCGACCAATGCCGTCATGCAACTCCAACTCACCGGAGAAATGCATGAACAAGCCCGATCCCATCCCCGGGCGCCTGGCAGCGCTCAAGACGACGCCGACGCCGGACCTCAAGAAGCAGTGGCGCGACCTGTTCGACAGCCCACCGCCGCCATTCAACCGCCGGTACCTCGAGTCCCGCCTGGCATACCGCATCCAGGAACTCGCCTATGGCGGACTGAATCAGGAGACGATCAGGCGGCTGGAGCGGCTGGGCGAGGAACTGGACGGCGGTGACAAGAAGAAACGCTGCATCCGCGCCGACCGCGATCGCCCCATTTCCGGCACGCGGCTGCTGCGCGAATGGCAGGGGGTCGAACAGATCGTCACCGTCACCGCCGACGGCTTCGAATGGCGAGGGCGGCCCTACAAGTCGCTGTCGGCCATCGCCCGCGCAATCACCGGCACGCGCTGGAACGGGTGGGTCTTCTTCGGCCTCAAGAAACACAGGGGGCGGACATGACGAAACCGCCCGAAAAATCGAAGCTCGTCCGCAAGCTGCGCTGCGCGGTCTACACCCGGAAATCCTCCGAGGAAGGGCTGGAGCAGGAGTTCAACAGCCTCCACGCTCAGCGCGAGGCCTGCGAGGCGTACATCGCCAGCCAGCGTTCCGAGGGCTGGGTGCTGGTCCGCGATCAGTATGACGACGGCGGCATCTCCGGCGGCACGCTGGAACGGCCCGGACTGAAGCGGCTGCTTGAAGACATCGAGGACGGGCTGGTGGACGTGGTGGTGGTCTACAAGATCGACCGCCTCAGCCGGTCGCTGGCGGATTTCGCCAAGCTGGTCGAAGTGTTCGACCGGAACGGCGTGACCTTCGTGTCGGTCACGCAGTCGTTCAACACGACCACCTCCATGGGTCGGCTGACCCTGAACATCCTGCTCAGCTTCGCCCAGTTCGAGCGGGAGGTGACGGCCGAGCGCATCCGCGACAAGGTCGCCGCCAGCCGCAAGAAGGGCATGTGGATGGGCGGGGTGCCGCCCTACGGCTACCGAGTCGAGAACCGGAAGCTGGTGGAGGACGAGATAGGCGCCGCGCATGTGCGCTGGATCTTCGCCCGGTTCCTCGAGATCGGATCGTGCACGGAACTGGCGAGGGAGGTCGGCACGCACGGTATCCGCACCCGGCGAGGGAACAGGATCGACAAGAAATACATCTACCGGATGCTCAGCAACCGCGCCTACATCGGCGAGGCCGTGCACAAGGGCGACAGCTATCCCGGCGAGCACGACGCGATCATCGACAGCGGGATTTGGGACAAGGTCCACGCCATCCTGCAGGAGAGCCCCCGCAAGCGCGCCGCGCGAACCCGCGCCGACACGCCCGCGCTGCTCAAGGGGCTGCTCTTCGGTCCCGACGGCGCGGCGTTTTCACCGACGCACACCCGCAAGGGCGGGCGGCTCTACCGCTACTACGTCAGCCAGACTGTGCTTAAGCACGGTGCCCGGTCATGCCCCGTGGGCCGCGTACCAGCGGGAGAGATCGAGGCCGCTGTCATCGACCAGCTGCGCGCCGTGTTCCGCCAGCCCGAGATCGTAGCGGGCACGTGGAAAGCGGCCTGCGCGCAAGACGGCGACGTCATCGAGGCCGACGCACGCGCGGCGCTACTGGAGCTTGATCCGCTGTGGAACGAACTCTTCCCCGCCGAGCAGGCGCGCATCGCCGTGTTGCTGGTCGAGCGGGTGGAAATCGGCCCAGACGGGCTCAATGTGCGACTGCGCGTCGACGGGCTAAGCGGCCTCGCGCGCGAGATGCTGACCGGAGACATGGGAGCGGCCGCATGACCCGCGGCACGCCGATCCCGGCGATCGTGACCCTCCACGTCCCGTTCCGACTCGTAAAGCGCGGCGGGCGGAAGGAGATGCACCTTCCTGACGGCGCCGCGCAGCCGCGCAAGGCAGACAACACGTTGGTCAAGGCGCTGGCCCGTGCATTCCGTTGGAAGCGAATGCTGGATTCCGGCGAGTTCACCACGGTCGCGGAGATTGCTTCGCACGAGAGTATTTCTTTTACCTACATTTCTCGCGTGCTTCGGCTCGGCCTTCTGTCGCCGGACATCGTCGAAGCGATCCTGGCAGGGCATCAGCCCGCGGAGATGGCGTTGGCCGAACTAATGGAACCGTTCCCTTTGGACTGGGTCCTCCAGCAAGCAAAATGGCCGATTGACGCTGCCACCGAAAACGTGGGGCTCGCGCCGAATGCGGTTGTCCGCGGCTTGAAAAGCAAATCTCCGGACTGACGTCTGATCAGTTCCAGACATCAACTGCGCGACTCGTGAACGCCTTCTTGGCGTCGACATCTGCCACGAATTCTGACCACAGGCTCCCTCCAAGCTTGCGCTTCGCAAAGGCACCAGCCATGGCCAGGTACGCCTTGAGCACTGCAGCCATGTCGTCGGCGAAGCCCGAAAGCATAGTCTCCGTCGCCGAACCATAGGCGAGAAAAAGGGCCTCCCGATAATTCGCCTTTCCGCGATACCGAGATGCCTGATGAACGAAGCCGATGGACTTCTTCTGCAGCCGTTCATCACGAAGCTCTCGAGCAACCCTCTTCCGGAAATCGGTCACGCCAAGAGACTTGAACTGAGGAGTTTTCATCAAATCCTCCTTCGCGCGCCACGCATACCAGGCGGCGGAGCCAGAGAGATATTCGGCAGCAGCGCCGAGTGCTTCAGTCTGAGTGGTTGGCTTCGAGACCAGCTTGCTGGTGCTACCTTGCTTGTATGCTGCGACCTCCGGCTTGTAGGTCACCTCGACTAGGCTGCTCACCCGCCAACTGAAGGGCGGTATGGCCAACCCGCGGCTGGCAATCTGTTCGTCCCACATCCGAGCCGTCCCGGCGTGATCCTCCTGGAAGGAGCCGGACTGTGCAGCGGTCATGGCGCTGGCAGCATTGGCGACACCATAGTACCAGGCAAGGATGCCGACGCGGGCGTAGTCCGACGCTCTTGATCCAGACTGGAATTGCTCGAGAGCTGAAAGGTGGTGCAGTCCCAAGAACAGCTGCTCGAGAATCGTGTTCTCCACCAATGGCGCCATACTGCGCTTCGCTTGGCGAGCGTAGAATGCATCGGCGGTGACAAAATTGATTCCGGCGTCCTCGACCAAGATCCTAAGGGCGCGCATCCAGTTCACCGTCGACGGCAGTGCAAATTGAGGGTCGGGTTTGCCGCCGGGCTCATTGATGGTGCCCTGTTTGATGATCCGGTCGTAAAGCATGAATATTCCAGCCTTCTTCAAACATGGCCGCGCACGACGGAGGATTCGGGCGTGCAAACGCAAGACTCGCGCGATAGGGTCATGGAAAACAAGCTCTTTCTGCAAGTACTGGAACACGCGCGCATGTCCGACAGCCTCAACGATCTGATCCTGTCCCTTACGCCCGAAGACGGCTCGTCGATCGGCAATGGCGCGATGATGGCCTTGTTGCGCGAGCATGTGCCAGGCATGTCCGACGAGGACTACGTGGCCGCCCGTGATGAACTGGTCGATGAAGGTATTCTCGGGCGAGGGCGCGGGCGTGGTGGATCGATCTATCGGGCCGACGTGACCGACCTGACACTGGAGATACAGGACGAGGACGAGCCGACGGAGCCCCGCGGGAAGCTCCGAAGCGCGACAAGATCAGCGGCTTCACGGAGGTCAGGCGAACCGGTGCAGGTGCTGTCCTATCGTCACGGCGAGACGCGGGTGAACAACCCCGAGGTGGGGATGGTCCACGCCGGGACGGACCCGGACGGTGTGCGCACCACATGGGCCTACGACCCGCATCTGGACCCGGTGCTGAACTTCGACTCTGCCCGCGCAGAGGTGGAAAAGCTGATCGATGACGCCCTGGCCAGCGATGATCCCCAGGCGATGAAGGACGCATTGCACGAGCTCAAGCGGCTCCAGCAGCCCTACCTCAACTGGACGGGCAAGGCTGAGCGGACGTCGTTCGACGTCGACACCGTCAGCCTGCACGTGCATGAGCGGGTGGACCCGGCGACAATCCTGGCCAACGCGGCGAAGCGGTTGAAGGGCAAGGATGCGGGCGCGCAATGGCGGCAACCCGACCTGTTCGCAGCGCCGTTCGAGAACCTGCCGCTGCGCCAGGCGCTCGACTTCTACTCCCACGAAAAGGGCTGGTCGAACCGACTGGTGTCTGGTGACAGCCTTTTGGTGATGAACTCGCTCCTGACCAAGGAGAGCATGGGCGGCAAGGTGCAGATGATCTATATCGACCCGCCCTACGGCATCAAATACGGGTCGAATTTTCAGCCCTTCACGAACAAGCGCGACGTCAAGGACCGGTCAGACGAGGATCTGACGCAGGAGCCTGAGATGATCAAGGCATTCCGCGACACTTGGGAGCTGGGTATCCATTCCTACTTGACCTACCTGCGTGACCGTCTGGTGCTGGCCAAGGACCTGCTGCACGAGAGTGGGTCCGTGTTCGTGCAGATCGGTGAAGAGAACTGTCACATAGTTAGGAATGTCCTCGACGAAATATTTGGCGTCGGTAATTTTATTTCGCAGATCATATTCACGAAGACTTCAGGGGCGACGTCGGAAAACCTCGCTGGCACCTACGACATCATTCTGTTTTACGCGAAAGATAAGGCACATCTGAAGTTCCGGCAGCCCTACAATCTGAAGGAAGTTGGCGGCATAGGGGGGTCCGCCTACAAGAAAGTCCGATTGCCCAATCTCGCAGAGCGTCCAATCAAGAAGACAGAACTCGAAAAGCCAGATTTGCTTACTGATGGTGCACGAATATTTCGTATCGACAATCTTACCAGCCAGGGGGCTGGAAGGGACAAAGGAGAAGGCGCCGCATCTTGGTTTCCAGTTAGCTTCAACGGATTCGAATTGCGCCCCTCAGACAAGGTGCGTTGGAAAACAAATGAAGATGGAATGAGCCGGCTCTTCAAGGCGGGGCGGCTCAGCGCAACAACGACAGGACTATACTACGTCCGATATTTCGATGACTTCGCAGCTTTTCAAGAAGACAACATGTGGACCGACACCGGCATAGCCGGTTTCGCTTCAGAGAAACGGTACGTGGTCGAGACCTCAGAAAAAGTTGTCGAACGGTGCATGATCATGGCCACCGACCCGGGAGACCTCGTATTCGATCCAACCTGCGGATCCGGGACAACCGCGGCGGTGGCGGAGAAGTGGGGCCGGCGCTGGATCACGTGCGATACTTCGCGCGTCGCCGTCACCTTGGCCAAACAGCGCCTAATGACTGCAAGCTTCGACTATTATGCCCTGCGCTACCCGCATGAGGGGCTGAAGGGCGGGTTCGACTACGAGACGGTGCCGCACGTTATGTTGAAATCGATCGTCACCAACCCCGACATCGACACAATTTACGAGGAGTACCATCCCAAAATTGTGGAGGCGCTGACATCAGTCAACGCGGCCTTGACAGCCGCGCCGCCGAAGCCCTTCAGGCCTTTGCTCGGCGTTCGCAAAGGTAAGCAGGTGGACTTCGCCAAGAACGATACCATGCACGAATGGGAGGTTCCCTTCGACTGGCCGGATGAGTGGGCAGAGGCTGCTCGCGGACCATTTGAAACATTCCACTCCGCCCGTCAGGCGATGCAGCGCCGCTTGGACCAGTCCATCGCCGATCATGCCGATCAGGAAACGCTCTACGACAAGCCTCGCATCGACCGGAACCGCCTGCGCATCACCGGGCCTTTCTCGGTCGAAGCGGTACCAGCACCGACTGTCCTGTCGTTCGATGACAGCCTTCCGCCTATTGAGGCGGACGACAGCATTGCCCGCACGGGTGAGACCTCGCGCCAGTCGCTTTGGCGCGACGAGCTTCTGAAGACCGGCGTCCGGGCCAAGGGCGGCGCGATGCTGCGCTTTGCCGAATTCGAAACGCTGCCGGGCCTGCGTCACCTCCATGCCAGCGGATCGCTGGCCGACACCGGCGAGCGGGTCATCGTCAGCTTCGGGCCCGAGCACGCAGCCCTCGAACAGCGCCAGGTGGAGCTGGCCCTTACCGAGGCCGAAACCCTGCGTCCCGCGCCGAAGTTCATCCTGTTCTGCGCCTTCACCTTCGATCCCGAGGCCGCCAAGGACATCGACGAGGTCAACTGGCCCGGCGTCACACTGCTGAAGGCGCAGATGAACACCGACCTTCTGACCGAGGATCTAAAAAAGGCGCGCTCGTCGAACCAGTCCTTCTGGCTGATGGGTCAGCCCGATGTGGAGCTGCGCAAACGCAAGGACGGGATGTGGGAGGTCGAGGTCAACGGCTTCGATTACTTCGATCCAAAGGCGGGCGATCTGGTGTCGGGCGGCAAGAAGCAGATCGCCATGTGGTCGCTGGACGCCGATTACGACCAGCGCTCCCTGATGCCCCATCAGGTGTTCTTTCCGATGGCGGACGCCAAGGGCGGATGGAACCGGCTGAAGGCGACCGTCCGATCTGAACTGGACGAGGATCTGCTGGAGCAGTTCCATGGCACCGTGTCGCTGCCTTTCGCAGCAGGTGACAATCGGCGGATCGCGGTGAAGATCGTCGATGATCGCGGGATCGAGTCCCTCAAGATCATGCCGCTCGAGGGCTGAACCCATGTCCCTCATCATCAACACGCCATTCGTCTGCCCGGCTCAGCACTGGATCGAGGACAAGGGTGGCAAGCTTGAAATCAAGCCCGAGCGCCGCCCGGCGAGCTACGAGGTCTTCGACGCCCGCAACAATACAAAGCGGACGGAGGTATTGGACCTCGTGAATACCATCCGCATCCGCGTCGACGCCTGGCGCGATGCGGGCTGGCCCGGCGTGACCATCGTCACCCGAAAGCTGCTGGAACACTGGCACGACCGCGAGGCGCGACAGCACCCGTTCTATTTCTGCCAGTTGGAGGCGATCGAAACCTTGATCTGGTGGGTCGAGGGCGCGGAGGCATTCAAGCAGGGCATCGCGATCCCCGGCGACGGCGGCACATGGGAACGCCTCTGCAACAAGATGGCGACCGGTGCCGGCAAGACCACGGTGATGGCGATGATCATCACCTGGCAGGTCCTGAACGCGCTGACCTATCCGAAGCGAAATAAGAATTTCAGCCGCTCCGTGTTCATCGTGGCGCCCGGCCTGACCGTTAAGGAGAGACTGCAGGTCCTGCTGCCGAGCGAGGGTTCCTATTACGACGAGTTCAACCTCTGTCCGTCCGAGGCGCTGCGCCAGAAGCTGAACCAGGCCGAGGTGCTGATCGAGAACTGGCACACGCTGATGCCGCTGAAGGAGCAGGAACGCTCGGTCGTGAAGAAGGGCCGGGAGTCGGACGAGGCCTTCACGCGGCGGGTGCTGGGCAAGCTGGCGGCGCACAAGGACATCATCGTCATCAACGACGAGGCGCACCATGCATATCGCAAGCCACCCGAGGTGAAGATCAGCAAGAAGGTGGCCGCTGAGCAGGGGATTGACCTCGACGAGGCCACCCGCTGGATCGAGGGACTCGATCGAATCCACAAGACGCGTCGCATCCAGCGCTGCTTCGACCTTTCAGCGACGCCGTTTGCGCCGACCGGCAAGAAGAGCACGGACACGGCGCTATTCGACTGGATCATCTCGGATTTCGGGCTGAACGACGCGATCGAGGCCGGGCTGGTAAAGACGCCGCGCGTCGTGGTGCGCGACGATGCCTTGCCCGACGCGAGGACGCTGCGGTCGAAGCTCTATCACATCTATCGCGATCCTTCGGTCTCCGAGGATCTGAACAGGGCGAAGGCCGAACCGCACGAGGCATTGCCGAAGCTGGTGCAGGACGCCTACACGCTTCTCGGCGCCGACTGGCGCGAAACACAGAGGCAGTGGCGAGATGCAGGTCACCATTCCCCGCCGGTGATGCTGACGGTCTGCAACCGCACCGAGACGGCCGCGCGGGTCGAGCACTATTTCAACCAGGGTGACTCGCACTGGCCGGAGCTTCATGCGCCGAACAGGACGTTGCGTGTCGACTCCAAGGTGCTGGAGAAGGCGGAAATCGGCGAAGCCGCAACGTCCGACAAAGATTACGAGAACAGGCTGAAGGAAATCATCGAGGCTGCAAACCTGCCGGAGACACGAAAGCAGCAGCTCCAGGGGATGAAGAAGGAGGAACTGCTGCGGGAAATCGTCGACAATGTCGGCAAGCGCGGTGCTGCTGGCCAAGATCTGCAGAACGTCATCTCCGTAGCGATGCTGTCCGAAGGCTGGGACGCGAAGAATGTAACCCACATCATGGGCTTGCGCGCGTTCACCTCGCAACTTTTGTGCGAGCAGGTCGTCGGTCGCGGTCTTCGCAGGGTCTCTTACGATACGGATGAGAACGGGCTGTTCCTGCCGGAGTATGTGAACGTCTTCGGGGTCCCGTTGTCCATCTCGGAAACCGGCGAAGGTGGCGACCCGCCTCCGCCCCCCAGACCGACCACCCAGATCGAGGTCATTCCTGATCGGGCACACCTTGAGATCAAGTGGCCCAATGTCTTGCGCGTCGAGACCGTGGTGAAGCCGCAGCTGACCATGGCGTGGGACAAGGTGCCTGCACTTGAGCTCGACCCGGCCTCGACCCCCATAAGTGCTGAACTGGCCCCCGCCTTGGGAGGGGCCACAGACATGGGCAAGGTGACCGCGATCGATCTCGAGCGCCTTCCGGACGGATTCCGCCTGCAGAGACTTGTCTTTCAGGCTGCCAGAAAGGGCTTCGCCCAACTGCGGCACAGCTTCTCCGGAACTGAGGAGTACCTCGCGGCTCAGCTGGTGCGCATAGTCGAGACCTTTCTGAATTCGAAGCTTCTCGACATTCCGTCACTCTTCCACTCGGACCCTTTGCGACGCCGGATCCTGATCGCCTTGAACATCGATCTCGTCGTCCAGCACGTCATGCGTCATGTGAGCGAGCAGAATACTGAGCGCCTCACTCCGGTCTTTGATGAAGAGAACCCGATCGGCGCCACCGGTCAGATGCGGACCTGGTATACGACCAAGCCCTGCTTCCCGGCCATCAAGTCGCACATCAGCCACCTCGTCGGCGACTCGTCGTGGGAGGGACACGCGGCGAATGTGTTCGAGGGCCGGGACGACGTAGTCGCCTATGCGAAGAACGATCACCTCGGCTTCCAGATTCAGTATATGTGGGCCGGTTCACGTCGCCGATATGTGCCCGATTTCCTTGTCCGGCTGTCCAGCGGCAAGATGCTTGCTCTTGAAATCAAGGGAACCGACAGCCCCCAGAACAAGGCCAAGCGGGATGCGCTGAACGAATGGGTAAAGGCGATCAATGGTACCGGAGGGTTTGGAGAGTGGGACTGGGATGTCGCGTTCAGGCCGAGTGACGTGCAGGACATCGTTACGAAGCGCTCGAGCGTCCCCGCGGCAGAACCGGTAGCTCAATGAACTCAGCCGCTTCGATGAGCACGCCAACTCTGCTGTTTCCGATGTCAGGGTCGGGCGCCCTGCGGTCGATCTTGCGAACTGTGTTTCTCGATCTTTCGCAGAAGCGGTGAAATAACAGATGCTTACGGCTCTGCACCGACTTGCCCGTAGTCAAGAGCCTCGGAGAAAACGGCCCCTTAGAGAACGCCTTCCGACAGATATGCGCTGAGACCGGTGGAGAGCCAGCCCCGCATAACCCTCGAATACAACGGGAAAATCCTGCCGCAGCCGGATCGGGAGAACGCTTTCGCGAGGGCAAGTGGCGGTGAGAGAGGGATTCGAACCCTCGATACGGTTTCCCGTATACACGCGTTCCAGGCGTGCGCCTTCAACCACTCGGCCACCTCACCGCAGGTTCGAGCCAAAATCCAGGCGGTTGCTCCCGGACATTCCGCAGACGCGGCTGCAAATCACGATGCCAGCGCCTTGGCCGGCAGAATCGGCACCGCGGCACCGGTGTGGTTCGCACTCGAACGGCGCGGGACTTAAGCCAGATCGGCGAAGGGTTCAAGCGCCGATTTGCCCTGGAAGTGTGCTCGTCGGCGCTTCCGCATAAAAACCGGGTGCGCTAGAAACCGCCGCTGGCAGCCGCCGCGTCCATATCCGGCGGTCGGGCCTCCCGCGGGGCCCCATGCGTTTGCCATCCCGGCGCGCGGACGGCAGCCTCCGCACCGACCGCGCGGCAGACCGGATAATGGAGAATGACCGATGCGTTTCCTTCTGCGCCTGATCGGACTGATATTCCTGGCGACGGGCGTCGTCTTCGCCGTCGGCGACATCGCCCGCTCGATCGCCAACGAATCGACCCGGCTGATGACGATCAGCGAGGCGGCGAGTGCGATCAACCTGACCTTGGAGCAGACGACAGCCGTCGGCAGCCAGACGATCGCCGTCGCGATGAACTGGTCGATCGCCGTGTGCTGCGGCGTGGTCGGCATCGTCCTTCTTCTCCTCGGCCGCCAGCCGGCGTCGCGCCGGCGGCGCCGCGCGATCTGACGCGGCGGGCTTGAACGGGCTCGCGCGGCGACCGACATTGGCGCATGAACGGGCGCCCTGCCCCGGCGAACGGGCCAGCCCCGAAGAGGCGGCCGCCGAGCGGGCATGGCGGCCCGAAATCCCGGCGAAGGACAGGCGCGATGTATATCCTCGACATGTTTTCCAAGAAGATGAAGCTGCCGGGGCCCGGCGAGGCTCTTCCCGGCCGGTTCGAGCCGATCCCCACGGCCGAAACCCACTTCATCAGCGGCCGGCCGTTGAAGGGTCCCTTCCCCGAGGGCGTTAAGACGGCGATGTTCGGCATGGGCTGCTTCTGGGGCGTCGAGCGCAAGTTCTGGCAGACCGAAGGCGTCCATGTCACCGCGGTCGGCTATTCCGCCGGCACCACGGCGAACCCGACCTATCAGGAGGTCTGCACCGGCCAGACCGGGCAGAACGAGGTGGTGCTCGTCGTCTACGATCCGGCAGTTGTCTCCTATGACGATCTCCTCAAGCTCTTCTGGGAGGGCCACGACCCGACGCAGGGCATGCGTCAGGGCAACGACATGGGCACGCAATACCGTTCGGGCATCTACACCTTCTCCGAGGAGCAGGCCGAAGCCGCGCGCGCTTCGAAGGAGCGCTATCAGGCAGCGCTCGCCAAGGCCGGCCACAAGGGGACGATCACCACAGAGATCCAGCCCGCGAGCGAGTTCTACTACGCCGAAGACTACCACCAGCAATATCTCGCCAAGAATCCCGGCGGCTATTGCGGCGTCGGCGGCACCGGCGTCTCCTGCCCGGTCGGAATCGCAGCCGTTTCGGCCTGACCGGCATCGCCGACTCGGCGAAGGGGTTTCCGCCCTCCGCCTTCGGCACGCCCTTCTGCGATCGGCGCTGTAATGCGGGGCCTCGCTCCGACTCCTATTCGGTCGGAGCGAAACATTCCGGCGGTCTTTGCCGTTGTCTTGGCTCAATGACGCCTCATCTAGCCATTATGCCCATGCGACAGACAATCGAACCCCATGCGCCGGTCTCCACCGAGACGGCCATCCGCAATGCCGTCGACTGCGCTGATGCGCTGACGCGGGCGCTCCGCGAGGCCGCCAGACTCGGCATCCGCCTCCACGTAAAGGTCGAGACCGAGGAGGCCGAAAGCGGCCAGCCCTCCTGCAGCCGCGTCCTCGTCGGGACACCCCAGCATGACGAAGGACGGCGGCCCGAGGATCTGAACTCCTCGAACGACGGCTGAGCGCGACGCAGAGGCCTTCTCGGCAGTGGCGTCCGCTTGTTGGACGCCTCACCGCTGCCCCCTGCCCTACAGGAGTGATCGGACAGCAGGGCCGGCCATTTTGCCCCCTGAGTCAAATGATACGGTCTTCCGAACGGCGGATAACGCGGATTTGACCGAAAGGCATGCTTCCCTCGGCGCCGTCCCTTCGAACCTTCCTGATGATCGGAAGGAGATTGCGACGATGACCAGACAGATCTTTCTCGCCTGCCTCAGCCTGTTTGCGGCTCTCGCCTTCGCCGCGCCGGCCGCTGCGGACGACGCCTCGGACATCCGCTCGGTGATTTCGCGCCAGCTCGACGCGTTCCGGTCGGACGACGCGCCGGCCGCCTATTCTCATGCTGCGCCGAACATTCAGGCGATGTTCCCCACGCCGCAGGTCTTCATGGGTATGGTGCAGTCGGCCTACGATCCCGTCTACCGGCCGAACAGCGTCGTCTTCGGCGCACTGAAGGCGGATGGAACGGGCTTTCGCCAGGAGGTCCACCTCACAGACCGCAAGGGCCAGAGCTGGATTGCGAGCTATACGCTCGAGCGCGAGCCGGATGGGACGATGAAGATCACCAGCTGCACGCTGCGCAAGGGCGACGACCTCGCCGCCTGATACCGAGACCTGCCGCTTGGCTGTCGCCTTGCTGAAGACAATTGTTCTGAGATCCGACCGCGCCGCCTGACCGGAATGTCAGACCCGCGGCGGCAGATCGCCCCTGGCCCAGCCGGCCGACGTCTCTTCTGAAAATTCGCCGAAGCGCCCGGCCTCGATCGCCGCGCGAATTCCTCCCATCAACTGCTGGTAGTAGGCGAGATTGTTCCAGGTGAGCAGCATGCCGCCCAGCGCCTCGTCGGAACGCACGAGATGATGGAGATAGGCGCGCGAATAGTCGCGACTCGCCGGGCAATCGGAGGTCTCGTCGAGAGGCCTCGGGTCCTCCGCGTGGCGGGCGTTCTTCAGGTTCACCTTGCCGAAGCGCGTATAGGCAAGGCCGTGCCGGCCGGCTCGCGTCGGCATCACGCAGTCGAACATGTCGATGCCGCGGGCGACGGACTTCAGGATGTCATCGGGCGTCCCGACCCCCATCAGGTAGCGCGGCTTGCTCTCCGGCAGCACTGGCACCGTCTCCTCCAGCGTCGACAGCATCACCGTCTGCGGCTCGCCCACCGCGAGCCCGCCGACGGCATAGCCCTTCAGCCCCATCGCGGCGAGGCCTCGTGCCGAGCGGATCCGCAGGTCCGTCTCCGTCCCGCCCTGGACGATGCCGAACATCGCCTTGCCGGGCTGGTCCCCGAAGGCGGCCTGGCACCGCTCGGCCCAGCGCAGCGACATCTCCATCGCCCGCTCGATCTCGGCGCGCTCCGCCGGCAGGCGGATGCATTCGTCGAGCTGCATCTGGATGTCGGAGTCGAGAAGCCCCTGAATCTCGATCGAGCGCTCCGGCGTCAGCGAGTGCTCCGAGCCGTCGACATGCGAGCGGAAGGTGACCCCCTTTTCGTCGAGCTTTCGAAGCGCGGCGAGCGACATCACCTGGAAGCCGCCGGAATCGGTCAGGATCGGATGCGGCCAGCGCGCGAATTCATGCAGTCCACCGAGCCTCGCCACGCGCTCGGCGCCCGGCCGCAGCATCAGATGGTAGACATTGCCGAGGATGATGTCGGAGCCGAGGTCGCGCACCTGGTCGAGATACATCGCCTTGACCGTTCCAGCGGTGCCGACGGGCATGAAGGCCGGCGTGCGCACATTGCCGCGCGGCATCGAAATCTCGCCGCGCCGCGCCTTGCCGTCGGTGGCGAGACGCGTGAAGGTGAAGTCTTCGCTCATCGTCGGCCCAGCCCTCTTCAAACCCGATCCAGAAGGCAGGCGTCGCCATAGGAATAGAAGCGGTAGCCCGAGCGGATCGCGTGGTCATAGGCCGCGCGCATCGTCTCCAGGCCCGACAGGGCCGAGACCAGCATGAACAGCGTCGAGCGCGGCAGGTGGAAATTGGTCATCAGCCGGTCGACGGCTCGAAAGCGGTAGCCGGGCGTTATGAAGATGTCGGTCGGCCCGGAAAAGGGACGGATCGTCCCGTCCGCATCGGCGGCGCTCTCCAGGAGCCGGAGCGCGGTCGTGCCCACGGCGACGAGCCGCCTGCCGGCGCGCCGCGCCGCATTCAGCCGATCCGCCGTCTCGGCGTCGATATGGCCGATCTCGGCATGCATCCTGTGCTCTGCCGTATCCTCCGCCTTGACCGGAAGGAACGTGCCCGCCCCCACGTGAAGCGTCAGATATTCCGCCATGACGCCGCGCTCCGCCAGCCGCGCCATCAGTTCGGGCGTAAAGTGAAGGCCGGCCGTGGGCGCGGCGACCGCGCCTGGCTCCTTCGCATAGATGGTCTGGTAGTCGGCGCGATCTTGGTCGTCGTCCGGCCGCTTGGAGGCGATATAAGGCGGCAGCGGCACATGACCCATGGCGGTGATCGCCTCGTCGAGGGCCGGACCCGACAGCTCGAAGCGCAAAGTCGCCTCACCGCCTTCGCCGCGCTCCTCGACGACCGCATCCAGCGAGCCGAGGAGGCAGGCGCCGGCCTCCTCCCTGCCGAAGGCGATGCGGTCGCCGGGCTTCACCCGCTTGCCCGGCCGCACGAAGGCCGCCCAGCGGTCCGGCGCGAGCCGCATGTGCAGCGTCGCCTCGATCTGCGCGACCCCCTGCCCCGGCACGGCGTCGGTGCGCCGACGCAGGCCCGTGAGCTGCGCCGGGATCACCCGCGTGTCATTGAAGACGAGGATGTCGCCGGGATCGACGAGATCGGGCAGATCGCCGACCGTCCGATCCGTCAGGCTGCCGTCAGCCGCAACGCGGAGCAGCCGCGCGCTTTCCCGCGGCACGGCCGGCCGAAGCGCGATCCGCTCCTCCGGCAGGTCGAAGTCGAAGAGATCGACGCGCATCGTTCGACAGGCGATATCGGCCTAGAGGTCGGCGGCGACCCGCATGGTCGTGATCTGGTCGGGATCGCGCACCGGCTCGCCGCGCTTGATCTTGTCGATATTATCCATGCCCTCGATGACCTCGCCCCACACAGAGTACTGGCGATCGAGCCAGGGCGCCCGGTCGAAGCAGATGTAGAACTGCGAATTCGCCGAGTCCGGGTTCTGGGTCCGTGCTGCCGAAACGGTGCCGCGCTTGTGCGGCTCGGCGGAGAACTCGGCCTTCAGGTCCGGCTTGTCGGAGCCGCCGGCGCCCGTGCCGGTCGGATCACCGGTCTGCGCCATGAAGCCTTCGATGACGCGATGGAAGACGACGCCGTCATAGAAGCCCTCGCGCGCGAGTTCCTTGACCCGGGCGACATGGTTCGGAGCCAGATCGGGGCGAAGCTTGATCACCACCTTGCCCTTGGTGGTTTCCAGGACCAGGACGTTTTCCGGATTGTCGTATGCCATCAGGGCCTCCATAGCGTCTTCATTAAAAAGCGAAACGGTCCGGATTGTGCCCGGACCGCTCACGAACATGGTGTCTCTTTGGGCGGATTCGACCGTCGGCACAAGCGCCCCGGTCGAATGGGTCGCAAAGAGCGCGCTTACTTCTTGTCGGCTGCGACGCGGACCTTGAGCATCTTGTCCGGGTTCTCCACCGACCCGTTCTCGGACGGATCGCCCTTCTTGATCTTGTCGACGACGTCCATGCCGGACGACACCTCGCCGACGACCGTGTACTGGCCGTTCAGGAAGTCGCCGTCGTCCAGCATGATGAAGAACTGCGAATTGGCCGAGTTCGGATCCTGCGCTCGCGCCATGCCGACGGTCCCGCGCTTGAACGACTCGTCGGAGAATTCGGCCTTCAGGTCGGGCTTCTTCGAGCCGCCCATTCCGGTGCCCGTCGGATCGCCGGTCTGCGCCATGAAGCCTTCGATGACGCGGTGGAACACGACGCCGTCATAGAAGCCTTCCCGCGCGAGCTCCTTGATCCGGGCGACGTGGTTCGGCGCCAGGTCGGGGCGCAGGCGGATGTCGATGTCGCCGTATTTGGTGGTGATGACGAGCGTGTTCTCCGCGTCGTCCTTGGCCGGACCCGCCGCCTGTGCGGCCGAGGTTCCGGCGAGAATGGAGAAGGCGAGCGCAGCCGCCAGGCCGATCGTGGCAAGAAACTTCATGTGTCGGTGACCCCCGGGAGACAGCGGCTGTCCCCCTCGGATCAGCCGACCTTGTTTCGGATCGCTTGCGCGACGTTTTCGGGCACGAATCGTGAAACGTCCCCGCCCATCTTGGCGATCTGGCGAACCAATGTGGCGGTAATGGGCCTTACCGCGGGCGAAGCGGGGAAGAACAGCGTCACGACCTCCGGCCGCATCGCGCCGTTCATCCCGGCCATCTGCATTTCATAGTCGAGATCGGTCCCGTCGCGCAGGCCCCGAACGAGGGCGACCGCTCCGGCCTCGCGCGCCGCCTCTACGACGAGACCGTCGAAGGCGACGACCGAGACCGCGTCCTGCCGCTCGCCAAGTCCGCCGTCACGGGCGAGCGCTTCCCGGATCATCGCCGCGCGCTCCTCGAAGTCGAACATCGGCTGCTTGCCCGGATGTACGCCAATCCCGACGACCACATGCTCGAACACGCGCAGCGCCTGGATCAGAACATCGAGATGTCCGAGCGTCATCGGGTCAAAGGACCCGGCATAGAAGGCCCGGCTCATCTTGTGCCGTCCCTTCGAACGATAGCCTCTCCCTCGGCCGGACGCCGCAGGGTCAGCGCGACAGACACGCTTCCCGCCCCTAACATCTCGTTAACTCCATCGTGAACTTGCCGGAACCGTTTGGGGTCTGGGAACGAATACCGCCGATCATCATTTGAAATGCGAACAATGGAGATCGCCCCAATGCTGGTTTTCGCTCTGTCAATGGCCATGGTCCTGATGCTCGCGACGGCTACCGCCATCACGCTCCACAGTGAGGCGCAGGACGCCCGCGTCAAGGTTCTGGCAAAGAAGTCGCGCCGCTTCTACTGATCCATGCGGCGAAGGCTCGTCACGCCGGGCGCGAGGCCGCTGCCCGGAGCATGAGGCCAATCTATTCCCGCGTTAAGCGGAAAAGGCGCTCGGTGCGGATGCACCGGGCGCCATTTTAGTTCTATTCGTCGGTGTCGGGCTCGTCGCCGCCATCATCGTCGGGAACATCCGGTTCCTCGCCCGTGGAGCCCGCCCCACCCGGATCCTCCGCCGACGGGGCATCAGTGCTGTCGGCTTCGGCTTCGCCGGCCTCGTCCTCGCCCTGGTCCGGAATTCGCTCGACCGATACGACCCGCTCGCCTTCGGCCGTGCGGAAGATCGTAACGCCCCGCGTCGCGCGACCGGCTATGCGAATCCCTTCGACCGGCACCCTGATCAGCTGACCGCGATCGGTGACGAGCAGGATCTCGTCCCCGGCCTCCACCGGGAAGCCCGCGACGAGCTGACCGATCTCGCCCATCCGGTTGATGTCGGTGGCGCGAATGCCCTTGCCGCCGCGCCCGGAGGTGCGGAAGTCGTAGGACGACGAGCGCTTGCCGTAGCCATATTCGGAGACCGTCAGCACGAACTCCTCGTTCGCACCGAGGAAACCGTAGCGCTCGGCGTCGATCGCAACGTCCTCGACGCCCTCCTCGTCCACCACGGTCTCGGCGGCGGACTCGCCTTCCACCGCGCGGCTCATCTTGATGTATGTCGCGCGCTCGGCCGGGGTCGCATCGACATGGCGCAGGATGGCCATCGAGATGACGCGGTCGCCATTGGTCATCGAGATGCCGCGCACGCCGACCGAGTTGCGGCCGGCAAAGACGCGGACATCCGTCGTCGGGAAGCGGATGCACTGGCCGGAAGATGCCGTCAGCAGGACATCGTCCTCCTCCGAGCAGGTCGCGACGGCGAGGATCTCGTCGCCCTCCTCCTCGAGCTTCATCGCGATCTTGCCGTTGCGGTTGACCTGGACGAAGTCGGAGAGCTTGTTGCGCCGCACGGTGCCCCGCGTGGTCGCGAACATGACGTTCAGCCGCTCGGCCGCGTCAGGATCGCTCGGCAGCGGCAGGATCGAGGTGATCCGCTCGCCCTTTTCGAGCGGCAGGAGGTTGATCAGCGCCTTGCCGCGCGATTGCGGCGTCGTCAGCGGCAGCCGCCAGACCTTTTCCTTGTAGACGATGCCCCGCGAGGAGAAGAACAGGACGGCCGTATGGGTGTTCGCCACGAACAGCCGAGTGACGGAATCCTCGTCGTTCTTCAACGACATGCCCGAGCGGCCCTTGCCGCCGCGGCGCTGCGCCCGGTAGGTGCCGAGCGGCACGCGCTTGATGTAGCCGCCATGGGAGACGGTGACGACCATGTCCTCGCGCGGGATGAGGTCCTCGTCCTCCATGTCCGCCGCGCCCTCGGTGAGCTGCGTGCGGCGCGGCGTCGAGAATTCATCCCGGATGGCGGTGAGTTCCGCCTTGATGATCTCGCGGACCTTGGTGCGCGAGGAGAGGATCTCGAGATACTCCTTGATCTCCTCGCCGATCTTGTTGAGCTCGTCGCCGATCTCGTCGCGGCCGAGCGCCGTCAGCCTCTGAAGGCGGAGGTCGAGAATGGCGCGGGCCTGCGCCTCGGAGAGGCGATAGGTGCCCTCCTCCGAGATCCGGTGGCGCGGATCGTCGATCAGCCGGATCAGCGGTGCGACGTCCCTCGCGTCCCATTCGCGCGTCATCAGCTGCTCGCGCGCGGTCGCCGGGTCCGGCGCGGCCCGGATCAGCTTGATGACCTCGTCGATATTGGCGACGGCGATGGCGAGACCGACCAGCACATGGGCCCGCTCGCGCGCTTTGCGCAGCAGGAACTTGGTGCGCCGGTTCACCACCTCCTCGCGGAAGGCGACGAAGGCCGACAGCATATCGGTGAGCGTCAGCTGCTCGGGCTTGCCGCCATTGAGCGCCACCATGTTCGCGCCAAAGGAGGACTGCAGCGGGGTGAAGCGGTAGAGCTGGTTGAGAACGACGTCAGAGGAGGCGTCGCGCTTCAGTTCGACGACCACCCGGTAGCCGTCGCGATCGCTCTCGTCGCGGATGTCGGAAATCCCCTCGATGCGCTTGTCGCGCACGAGATCCGCCATCTTCTCGATCATCGTCGCCTTGTTCACCTGATAGGGAACCTCGGTGACGATGATCGCCTCGCGCTCGCCGCGGATCGTCTCGATATGCACCTTGCCGCGCATCAGGATCGAGCCGCGGCCGGTCGCATAGGCCGACTGGATACCGGCGCGCCCGAGGACGAGCGCTCCGGTCGGGAAGTCCGGCCCGGGGATGATCTCCATCAGCTCGTCCAGCGTGATCGCCGGATTGTCGATCATCGCGATCGTGCCGCCGATCACCTCGCCGAGATTGTGCGGCGGGATGTTCGTCGCCATGCCGACGGCAATGCCGCCGGAGCCGTTGACCAGAAGGTTCGGAAAGCGCGCCGGCAGGACGACCGGCTCCATTTCGCGCCCGTCGTAATTCTCCTGGAAGTCGACGGTTTCCTTGTCGATATCCTCGAGCAACGGGTCGGAGATCTTCTCCAGCCGGCACTCGGTGTAGCGCATGGCCGCCGGCGGATCGCCGTCAATTGAGCCGAAATTGCCCTGCCCGTCGATCAGCGGCGCGCGCAGAGACCAATCCTGCGCCATGCGCACCAGCGCGTCGTAGATCGCCGAATCGCCGTGCGGGTGGAACTTACCCATCACCTCGCCGACCACGCCTGCCGACTTGCGGTAGGACTTCGTCGAGGTGAGACCCATCTCGTGCATGGCGTAGAGAATGCGCCGATGCACCGGCTTCAGCCCGTCGCGCACGTCCGGCAGCGCACGCGAGACGATCACGCTCATGGCGTAATCGAGATAGCTGCGCTGCATTTCTTCGATGATCGAGATGGAATCCATGCCGCCGCCCGTAGGATCCGGCGGCAGCGGGGTCTTGTCGTCTTCGGCCAAGGAGCTGTCCTGACTGCCTCAAAAATGCTGATTTGCTATAGCGCGCCACCGGTTCGAGAGCAAATTTTCGGAGCCGGATACCGCCAGTCTTCTCGTATATGTTTCAACTACTTACAGCGGCTGCAAAAGAAAACATGATGGCGGCGACGGCGCTGCGTCCATTTCCGCCGCATTCGGCCACGACTCGCCGCGAAACACGCGCGCGCGATCGTCTTTCGCCGAACCGGCGAAGCTGTTAGGCAGGGTGACGATCGCCTTTCCGACGGGGCCCGATGTTCGATATTCTCCTCACTGGCTTCGTCACGCTCTTCGTCATTCTCGACCCGCTGGGTCTGATCCCGCTCTTTCTGGCGCTCACACCGGGCGCGACCGTCGCAGAGCGTCGGATGACGGCGATGCGGGCTTCCGTCATCGCCTTCGCCATCCTCGCGCTGTTCGCCCTCACCGGGCCCGCAGTGCTCGACGGACTCGGCATCACGCTCGGCGCGTTCCGGGTGGCGGGCGGCCTCTTCCTCTTCTGGATCGGCTTCGAGCTCGTCTTCGAGAAGCGCAACGAGCGAAAGGGACGCAGCGCCGAGCGTGCCGTCGACGATCCCGATGCCGCCGACATCGCGGCCTTCCCCCTGGCGATCCCGCTGATGGCCGGTCCCGGCGCGATTTCGGCGGTGATCCTTCTGGCGGGAAATCTGCCGGGCGTCGTGGGAAAGCTTGGACTGCTCCTGGTCATCACGGTCGCCATGCTCGTGACATTCGCCTGTCTTGCGGTCGCCTATCGCCTCGACCACTTCCTCGGCGCCACCGGCCGCGCGGTCATCTCCCGGCTGCTCGGCGTTCTGCTCGCGGCCCTGGCCGTCCAGTTCGTGGCGGACGGCGTCGCAGCATTGGCCGCCTCCTCTTTCGCGGCCTGACGGCGGCTCGCCGGAATTGAACGAATCCTGCGTGGGCATAGTTCGACGAAATTGCGACACCAAGTTGGAAAGCGATACGAATGGCGACATCGAAGCAACGAGCCAGCAATCCCGACAGCTCCGGAGGGAGCAAGGGCGCTGTCATTGCAGCCGGTGGTGCCAATCTCGCCATTGCGGTGACGAAGCTCGCCGCCGCATTTTTCACCGGCTCGTCGTCGATGTTCGCCGAAGGAATTCATTCCCTCATCGATACAGCGAACCAGGGCTTCCTGCTGATCGGGCTCGCCAAGGCCAAGAAGCCGGCCGACCGGAAACATCCCTTCGGCTACGGTTCGGAAGTCTATTTCTGGTCGTTCCTCGTAGCGATCTTCATCTTCGCGCTCGGTGCGGGCTTCTCGATCTATGAGGGCGTGGCCGGCCTAATGGCCGGCGAAAGCGAACTCACGTCGCCGCTGGTCGCGTTGGGCGTCCTATTCCTCGCCTTCTGCTTCGAGGGATATTCCTGGTCCGTAGCCTTCAGGGAATTCAACGCCAAACGAGGCGGCAGAGGGATCTTCCGGGACTTCCGCGACATGAAGGACCCGTCGATCTTCGTCGTCCTGTTCGAGGACTCCGCCGCCTGCATAGGCGTCGTCATCGCGGGGATCGGCGTCGGCCTTTCCTGGTCGACGGGAATCCATCAGTTCGACGCCATCGGGTCGATCCTCATCGGCGTGCTGCTCGGCGTGACCGCGGTGTTCCTGGCCATCGAGGTGAAGGGGCTCCTCGTTGGCGAGGCGGCCGATCCGCAGCTCGACAAGGTCGTGCGCGAGGGTGTGGCCGGCATCGACGAGGTCATCGCCGTCAACGAATTGCGCACGCTCCACCTCGGTCCGAGCGACGTCCTTCTCACGATCAGCGTCGACTTTCGCGACGACGTCGTGTCGCAGCGGATCGAGGAGATCGTCAGCGAAATCGAGAGACGCGTCCGCCGGCGTTTTACGATCGTGCGCCGCGTCTTCATCGAGGTCCAGTCGCAGTCGGGCCATGCAAAGCTGGCCGAGCGCGCCGACGGCGGGATGCCTGAAGCGCTCATCAGGTGACGCCGACCAGAGGCGGCGGATCGCCCGGACGGGCCGCCAGGAACGTCGCGCCGCGAAGCTCGCGGCGTTGCCCTAAAGGGCGTCCTCAAGCGCACCTAATCTCCCTGATCGCTTGGCCAGATGATTCCTGCCGCCAATCAGTTCGGCTGAGCGAGCAGCTCAGACGAGTCCGGACGCGGCATAGCCACGAGGAGAGCATCAGGCCCAGGACCAGAGCGATGGCCGTCGACACGGCGCTGAAAGCCCCGCCGCCCAACGCTCCCGGACGCCTGCACGGCCGAAGCTTTGGACGGTGAAGGGCCGCCGCGAACATCAGAACGGGATCTCGTCGTCGAGGTCGCGCGACGAACCGCCGCCGCCGCCATAGCCGCCCGAAGATCCGCCCCGGTCGTAGCCGCCGCCCGAGCTTCCCCCGCGGTCGGATCCGCCGCCGCGCGAGCCGCCGCCTTCATAACCGCCGACAGCCGAGCCCCCGCCCTCGCTGCGGCCGTCGAGCATCTGGAGCTCGCCGCGGAAGCGCTGCAGCACGACCTCGGTGGTGTACTTCTTCTGGCCCGACTGGTCTTCCCAGCTCCGGGTCTGCAGCTGACCCTCAATATAGACCTTCGCGCCCTTCTTTAGGAACTGCTCGGCGACCTTCACCAGATTCTCGTTGAAGATCACGACGTTATGCCACTCGGTTCGCTCGCGCCGCTCGCCCGACTGCTTGTCGCGCCAGTTCTCCGACGTCGCGATCCGCAGATTGGCGACCGAATCCCCGGAATTCAGGCGCCGGATCTCTGGATCGGCCCCGAGATTTCCGACCAGAATGACCTTGTTGACGCTGCCTGCCATGTCCGCACTCCAAATCTCAGTTTTGGCGACACTACCCGAGCGAGACCGACGCGAAAAGCTTCCGCGGGCCGCCTCCGGCCTTGTCCACTGAAAGACCGGGTCCCCGCCGGAACCATCCGGGCGCCTGTCGCGAAGCCCTCTCCTGCAAAATCGTCCCTTGCGAAATACCGCATCAACATATAGAACGAATGAAGAACATGCAACGGCCGATACGCCTCGCCGCACCGCTTGGAACTCGGGCCGAGGAGTCTTAAGTACCGCGCTGCTTTCAATAACCGGACCGGCAAACGCCTCATGGCCGAACTCAAGACGATCTCAATCCGCGGCGCGCGCGAACACAATCTGAAGGGCGTCGACCTCGATCTGCCGCGCGACAGTCTGATCGTGATGACCGGCCTGTCGGGTTCCGGCAAGTCCTCGCTGGCCTTCGACACGATCTATGCCGAGGGCCAGCGGCGCTATGTCGAGAGCCTTTCGGCGTATGCCCGTCAGTTCCTCGAGATGATGCAGAAGCCGGATGTCGACCAGATCGACGGCCTCTCGCCGGCAATTTCGATCGAACAGAAGACGACCTCGAAGAACCCGCGCTCGACGGTCGGCACGGTAACGGAAATCTACGACTATCTGCGCCTGCTCTTCGCGCGCGTCGGCGTTCCTTATTCACCGGCGACAGGGCTGCCGATCGAGAGCCAGACGGTCAGCCAGATGGTCGACCGCGTCCTCGCGCTGGAGGAAGGCACGCGGCTCTACCTCCTCGCCCCGATGATCCGCGGCCGCAAGGGCGAGTACAAGAAGGAGCTGGCGGAGCTTCAGAAGAAGGGCTTCCAGCGCGTCAAGGTCGACGGCGAGTATTACGAGATCGCGGACGCGCCGGTCCTCGACAAGAAGTACAAGCACGACATCGACGTCGTGGTCGACCGCATCGTCGTGCGCGAGGACATGAAGTCGCGTCTCGCCGACTCGATGGAGACGGCCCTTGGCCTCGCCGACGGTCTCGCGGTCGCCGAATTCGCCGATCGGCCGCTGCCGAAGGACCGGCTTGCCGACGCTGGCGCCAATCGCAGTAAGAACGAGACCCACGAGCGGCTGCTCTTCTCGGAAAAGTTCGCCTGCCCCGTTTCCGGCTTCACCATCCCGGAAATCGAGCCGCGGCTGTTTTCCTTCAACAATCCTTTCGGCGCCTGTCCGCGCTGCGACGGGCTCGGCTCGGAACAGGCGGTGGATCCCAAGCTTGTGGTCCCGAACGAGGCGCTGACCCTGAAGGCCGGCGCGATCGCGCCCTGGGCCAAGTCGTCCTCACCCTATTACGGGCAGACGCTCGACGCGCTCGGCCGCGTCTACGGCTTCAAGCAGACCGACCGCTGGCAGGATCTTCCGGCCGAGGCGCAGGACGCCATTCTCAACGGCACCGGCAAGGAGAAGATCGAGTTCCGCTACAATGACGGCCTCAGATCCTACAAGACGACAAAGGCCTTCGAAGGCGTCGTCGCCAATCTCTCGCGCCGCTGGAAGGAGACCGAATCGGCCTGGATGCGCGAGGAGATCGAGCGCTTCATGTCGGCAACGCCCTGCCCGGCCTGTTCCGGCTATCGGCTGAAGCCCGAAGCGCTCGCCGTGAAGATCGCAGGATGCCACATCGGCGAGGTGACCGAGCAGTCGATCCATCAGGCCGTGGACTGGTTCGGGCGGCTTCCCGGCGAGTTGAACGCCAAGCAGAACGAGATCGCCGTCCGCATTCTCAAGGAGATCCGCGAGCGGCTGCGCTTCCTCGACGATGTCGGGCTCGATTATCTGACGCTGTCACGCGCCTCCGGAACGCTGTCCGGCGGCGAGAGCCAGCGCATCCGCCTCGCCTCGCAGATCGGTTCCGGCCTCACCGGCGTGCTCTATGTCCTGGACGAGCCCTCGATCGGGCTCCACCAGCGCGACAATGCCCGCCTGCTCGACACGCTGAAGCATCTGCGCGACATCGGCAACACGGTCATCGTCGTCGAACACGACGAGGACGCGATCCTTGCCGCCGACTATGTCGTCGACATCGGGCCCGCCGCCGGCATCCATGGCGGCGAGGTGATCGCGAGCGGCACGCCCGGCGCAATCATGGCGAACCCGAAATCGCTGACCGGCCGCTACCTTTCGGGCGATCTTGGCGTGCCGGTGCCGGAAAGTCGGCGAAAGCCGCAAAAGGGCAAGCGGCTGAAGGTCGTCGGCGCCAGGGGCAACAATCTGAAGAACGTCTCGGCCGAGATCCCGCTCGGCCTGTTCTCCTGCGTCACTGGCGTCTCCGGCGGCGGCAAGTCGACCTTCCTGATCGAGACGCTGTTCAAGGCTGCCTCCCGGCGGATCGCCAACGGCCGCGACATCCCTGCCGAGCACGACCGTGTCGAGGGTCTGGAACATCTCGACAAGGTCATCGACATCGACCAGTCGCCGATCGGCCGCACGCCGCGCTCGAACCCCGCGACCTATACCGGCGCCTTCACGCCGATCCGCGACTGGTTCGCCGCGCTCCCCGAGGCCAAGGCCCGGGGCTACCAGCCCGGCCGCTTCTCCTTCAACGTCAAGGGCGGGCGTTGCGAGGCCTGCCAGGGCGACGGCGTCATCAAGATCGAAATGCACTTCCTGCCGGATGTCTACGTCACCTGCGACGTCTGCCACGGCAAGCGCTACAATCGCGAGACGCTCGAAGTGACCTTCAAGGAGAAGTCGATCGCCGACGTCCTCGACATGACGGTCGAGGAAGGCGTCGACTTCTTCGCCGCCGTCCCGGCGGTACGCGACAAGCTGGCGACGCTGAAGGAGGTCGGCCTCGGCTATATCAAGGTCGGCCAGCAGGCGACGACGCTATCGGGGGGCGAGGCGCAGCGCGTGAAACTCGCCAAGGAGTTGTCCCGCAAGGCGACCGGCCGCACGCTCTACATTCTCGACGAGCCGACCACCGGCCTGCATTTCCACGACGTCGCCAAGCTCCTCGAAGTGCTGCACGACCTCGTCGACCGCGGCAATACGGTCGTGGTGATCGAGCACAATCTCGAAGTCATCAAGACCGCCGACTGGCTGGTCGACATCGGCCCCGAGGGCGGCGACGGCGGCGGCGAGATCGTCGCGACCGGCACGCCCGAGGACGTCCTGAAGGTCGAGCGGTCCTACACGGGGCAATTCCTGAAGGAGCTTCTGGAGCGCCGCCCCCGGGTGAAGCGGGAAGCGGCGGAATAGGTGAGCGACACGCTGGCGCGGATCCGTGGGCTGGTGCGGTCCGAAAAGCTAGTGGTTTCGACGCATGCGCTGACGGAGATCGAGGCCGACGGAATTATGGTCCCGAGCCGTTGGAGCGACGACTTCCTGCCAAGGAAAAGGATATGACGCGGTCGTCGGTTCGCCTCATTCACGAGGGCAATCTCGCCGCAGAAGTGACGGTGAAATTGAAGGACGAGGCGGGCGACTGGTCTCCCGCTATCTCGCTCGCGGATATGCGTAGGCTTGATCGTGTTCGGATGGCACTGCGGCGCGGCGACGTTCAGGCCGAAACCAAGGACAGACGGTTGTTCCGGCTGACACCTTTGGCCGTTTGACGCGCCCACGGAAATTACGAAGGCAGACGGCATGGTGAGCAAATCGGGCACGATCCGCAGCGGCATCGGCGGCTGGACCTTCAAGCGCTGGGACGAGACCTTCTATCCGGCCGATCTGCCGAAGAAGCGACAGCTCGAATATGCCGCCTCCAAGCTGACGACGATCGAGGTCAACGGCACCTTCTACCGAAGTCAGAAGCCGGAGACCTTCGCGTCCTGGGCGCAGCAGGCGCCGGAGGGCTTCGTCTTCTCCCTGAAGGCGCCGCGCTACGCCGTGAACCGCAAGGTGCTCGCCGAGGGAGGCGAGTCGATCGGGCGCTTCGTCCAGTCCGGCATCGTCGAGCTCGGTGACAAGCTGGGCCCCCTGCTCTGGCAACTCGCCGCCACGAAACGGTTCGACCCGGACGATTTCGCCGCCTTCCTGAAGCTTTTGCCTGCAAAGGTCGGATCGACGCCGCTCCGCCATGTCGTCGAACTGCGACACGAAAGCTTCGCCTGTCCGGAGGCGGTCGCGCTCTGCCGCAAGGCCGGCGTCGCGATCGTCCACGCGGAGAGCGCGGACTATCCGGAGATGTCCGACGTCACCACCGACTTCGTCTATCTCAGGCTCCAGAAGGGCGACGAGACGATCCCGACGGCCTATCCGCCTGATGCGCTGGATCGATGGGCGGAGCGAGCGAAGGTCTGGGCGAAGGGCGGTCAGCCCGACGATCTGCCGCGCGCCGATCCGGACCATGCCGCACCGACCAGGCCGCGCGACGTCTTCGTCTACTTCATCCGGTCCGGCAAACCGCGAGCGCCACACGCCGCCATGGCGCTGATGGAACGGCTGGCTGAAAGCTGACGCGGCGGTTCGCATCTTCACCCACTGAAGACAGCGCCCCGGGGGCGAGCCTCTCCGCGGCGGCGCCCGCTGACGCGCCCCAGCTCAGGCGCCGGCGCTGGCCGGACGAGATGACAGGAGCGGATCAGACGCTGCCGGATATGGATCAGATGCGCCTGAATATCGGGGCCGCACGACGAGAGCGCATGAAGCCCTAGGCCGCACCCGCGTCGAACTTTCCGCGCCGCCCCCACCGAGTCGAAAGGCCAAAGTCAAGAAGAAAATGGCGCGAGTGACGGGGCTCGAACCCGCGACCTCCGGCGTGACAGGCCGGCACTCTAACCGACTGAGCTACACCCGCGCTCGGCCGCTCGCTCATCGCTGCGGCTCGTGTGGCGCTCATCTACGAAGATCGCCGGGGACTGTCAAGCGCTTGTCATCGAAGACGGAAGAGTTCGTCGCCTCGGGCCGGCAAGTGGGAGCGTAGCACCCGAAAAACAGCGCAAAATCCCGGCCGGAAGCCGGTCCGATGTCGAGCAGCGATCTCAATTCGAACCCGTGGAATCGGCGCTGAAGCCGCGCCGACCGCTCGAATCGATTCGCCCAGGCTGCACGCGCCGACCTACGACGAATCGCGCCGCTGGGAAAATCTCCGTCCTTGCATCGCGCGGTCGCTCCGCCGGCTGGCCGACTCGCAGGCTCGGCCTGCAGTGCCGGTCTGCCGACCAGCTTGCCGTGCAGATCAGTTTGTGGCGGCGGCCGCCTCGCCGGTACCGACCGCCGGACCACCACGCGCCGGGATCGCCTTCAGATAGACGGCGATCGCCTCGCGATCTGCCGCCGGCAGCCGCGCCATGTTTTCCTGGACATCGACCATCGAGCCGCCGACCGAATCGAAGTCCGGCGTGAAGCCGCTCTCCAGAAAATATGCGATGTCCTTTGCGGACCAGGAGCCGATGCCGGCCTTCGACGGCGTGATGTTCGGCACCTTGCCCTTGCCTTCGGGATTGGGCGCTCCGGCCAGCCATTGCGACGCCATCAGCGCGCCGGCGCCGCCGAAGCTGCGCGGTGTGTGGCATTGGCCGCAATGGCCTGGCCCTTCGACGAGGTACTGGCCGTCATGGGCGGCCTTCGGCGCGTCCGCCGGCAGATCGATCACCGGCCCGGAACCGTCCATGAAGACGAGCTTCCAGAGCCCGATGCCCCGCCGGATGTTGAAGGGAAACGGCAGATCGTTTTGCGGCGCCTGGCCCTCTATCTTCGGCAGCGTCTTCAGAAAGGCCCAGAGGTCGGCGACATCGCCTGGCTTCAGCTTGACGTAAGACGTATAGGGAAAGGCCGGATAGAGGTGGCGGCCCTCGTCGTCCACGCCGCGCTGCAGGGCGTTGGCGAAGTCGGCAAGCGTCCAGCCTCCGATCCCGTCGACCGGATCGGGCGAGATGTTCGGCGCGTAGAAGGTCCCGAACTCTGTCTTCAGCGGCGCACCGCCGCCGAGCTTCAGCTTTTCCTCCCCCTTGGCGTCCTTGGCCGCATGGCAGGAGGAGCATCCCCCCGCCCAGAAGATCCGTTCCCCGCGCGACGCCTCGCCCGCACCTTCATCGGCAATCTGAGATGCCGGCAATCGCTGCGGAATGGTCAGGAGCTCGAAGGCCCCGGCTCCGATCAGGACGATGGCCAAGATGCCTGCGAGAACGCTGTTCAGCATGGGGCAATGTCTTCCAACTCGTGCGGTGGACGCGGCACGGCAAGACGGGGCGGGACAAAGGGTGGACCGCCACCGGACCGCAGGCTGCGGCGCAGTGGCGGTACGAAACCGTCAGTCCTTCTCGACGCGGAAGTCCTCGTGGCAGCTCTTGCAGTTCTGCGCCACCTTGCCGAAGACCTGCTGGAAGGCTTGGCGATCCGCCGGCGCGGAATCCATCGCAGCCGCCGTGTCCTCCTGGAACTTCGCCAGCGCGGCCTTGAACTCCTCAGGCTTGTCCCAGATCGCGGGAGCGGCCTCGGTCTTGTGACCGGTCTTGGAGTCTTGCGGGAAATAGTCCCCGAACTTCATCGCCACCTCGTGCATGGAGGTGAAGACCTCCTTCGCCTTTTCCGGCGAATATTCGGCCTCTCCCTTGATCATCTGAACCGCGGCCTTGGCGGACTTGCCGTTCTCCTTCATCAGCTTTTGGCGCTGTTCGATCGGACTGTCGTTCTGGGCACCGGCAGGCAGGCTCGAAAGAGCGGTCGCGGAAATCGCGATCGCGGCTGCAGCGGCAGAGAGGCGAAACAGGCGCATGCGAAAACTCCTGGAAGGGATTCATGGCAGGACCTGCAGTTGATCCGAGATCGCCGCCATCCGCAATGTCGATCGAAGGCCGTGGGTGCTCACGAATGCGTGGCGCAGACAGTGCCCGGACAGGATGCCCCTTGGCGGATGCCGTAACGACGAAGCCCCGCGGCCGGGCCGCGGGGCTCTCGCATGCTCTGACGAAAACGTCCTGGCGCCCTTTGTGGCGTCAGCGCATCGCAGCCTCGTAGCACTCCAGGACGTAGTCCCAGTTGATCAGGCTGTCGACGAAGGCCGAGAGATATTTCGGCCGAGCGTTGCGGTAGTCGATATAGTAGGAATGCTCCCACACGTCGACGCCGAGGATCGGCACGCCGCCGTGGACCAGCGGGTTCTCGCCGTTCGGCGTCTTCATGATCTGCAGCTTGCCGTCCTTGACCGCGACCCAGGCCCAGCCCGAGCCGAATTGGCCGGCGCCGGCCGCCTCGAAATCGGCCTTGAACTTGTCGAAGCCGCCGAGATCGGAATCGAAGGCCGCGGCGAGCTTGCCCGGCAGGCTCTTGCCGCCGCCGTTCGGCTTCATCCACTTCCAGAAGTGGATGTGGTTGTAGTGCTGCCCGGCATTGTTGAACAGCGCCTGGTCGGTCCCGTAGGACTTCTTGACGATCTCCTCGAGCGACAGGTCGGCCATGCCGGCCTTCTCGGCGAGTTCGTTGCCCTTGGTCACATAGGCCTGGTGATGCTTGTCGTGATGGTATTCCAGGGTCTCCTTCGACATGTAGGGACCCAGAGCATCGTAGGCATAGGGAAGCTCGGGAAGAGTGAAAGCCATGTTCGTCTCCTTCGTTGCGGGGGTTATCGTCGGCGACGCCGGACTGGCGGCCGGGGACCGGCCAGTCGATGCCGCATCGTCGCGCCGTCGGAATCGCCGCTGTCCGACGGCACAGCTAGTGCGCAGGCAGCGATCCGCCAGCGCTCGGATGCCCTCGCCTGACGGAAAATCCGCCGGGCGAAAGTCGCCTCAACCGGCGGAGCGGGCGAAAGCCATGTAGGCCTCGCGCGCCTCACGATAGACCGGGCCAGGCTGCAGTTCGCGCCCCTCGATGCGGTTGACCGGCACCACCTTGGAGTGGTTGCCGGTCGAGAAGATCTCGTCCGCATCCATGAACTCGGTGACCGACAGGCTCTTTTCCACGACCTCGCGCCCCGCCTCCCTGAGGAGGGCGATCACACGCTGGCGGGTGATGCCGTTCAGGAAGCAGCCGTTCGGCACGGGCGTGTAGACGACACCTTCCTTCACGAAGAAGATGTTCGACGTCCCGGTCTCCGCGACATTGCCGAGCATGTCGAGGACGAGGGCGTTGCCGAAGCCGCGAGACCGCGCTTCCAGGATGGCACGGGCGTTGTTGGGATAGAGGCAGCCGGCCTTGGCGAGCGTCGGCATCGTCTCCGGCGTCGGCCGCCGGAAGGGCGAAACGGTGACTGAGAAGCCGGCCGGCTCGATCATCGGCGTCTCGTAGAGGCACAGGCAGAAGCGGGTGGAGTCCGGATCGGCGGGAACACCCATATAGCCGCCGTCCTCGGCCCAGTACATCGGCCGGATATAGACAGCGACCTTGCCGGAAAAGTCGGAGAGGCCCTCGCGGGTGAGCGCCACGATCTCCTCGGCCGGCATGGTTGCCTTGAGGCCGAGGGCCTCGGCCGAGCGATTGACCCGCCGGCAGTGCAGGTCGAGGTCGGGTGCCGCCCCGTCGAACCACCTGGCGCCGTCGAAGACGGTGGAGCCGAGCCACATCGCGTGGCTCTTCGGACCGATCAGCGCGGGCGAGCCGTCATGCCAGTCGCCGTCGACGAAGGTGCGGGTGCGAAGTTCGGAGGACGAGGCTTGGGACGCGTGGGACACCGGGGTTTCTCCTTTCGCCCGATCGCGCGGCGCACCGACGATGAGGGTCTTGGCTGAATGAAGACGGGTCGCAAATGACGACCATGGAGTTGGCGTAACGCCGCCCGCCGCAGTTTTCAATCGCCGCGCCATATGGCGGTGCGGCGCGCCTGCCCCATCTTGACGGTTCCTGCAGTCCCGACATCCGCCCGAAAGAGGACGCCCGCCTTGCATTCCGTCTATGTCTTCGACGCCTATGGCACGCTCTTCGACACGAACGCGGCCGTCGCCCGGCACGCGGGCGGCCTCGGCGAGGCGGGCCGTCTGCTGGCGGAGATCTGGCGGCGCAAGCAGCTCGAATATTCCTGGGTGCGCGGCCTGATGGGTGATCCCAGCCGCAATTTCTGGGAGCTGACGGAAGACGCGCTCGACTACGCCTTCCGCAAGGTGCCGGACGCCGATCGCTCCCTGCGCGAGGCGCTGCTCGAGGCCTACCGCGACCTTGACACCTTCGAAGAGGTACCCGCGACGCTTCGGCAGCTGCGGGAGAAGAATGCGCGGCTCGCGATCCTGTCCAACGGTTCGCGAGACATGCTCACGCGTGCGGTGCGGGCGGCCGGGATCGAGGACCTGTTCGACACGATCTTCTCCGCCGAGGATTGCGGGCAGTACAAGACCGCTCCGGCCGTCTACGAGATGATCACCACCAGCTTCCGCCTCTATCCGGACGCGGTCTCCTTCCAGTCCTCGAACCGCTGGGACGTCGCGGGGGCAGCCAGGTTCGGCTTCCATACGGTCTGGATCAACCGCAGCGGCGAGCCCGACGAATATCCGGACTGGGCGCCCGATGCGATCCTTCCGGACTTGCGCAGCCTGCCGAAGCTCTGCTGACGCGCCCGGCGCGAGCCACGCCACCCGGAGCCAACGTCGTCGCCGTTTCACACTCCGGTCGGCCGACGCTTCCCGCCGCCCTCCGCTGCTGCGCCCTCGTCGCACCTGTGCGGGAACCATCTCGGGCGAAACGGGTTCATCTGCCAATGAGAACAGTGGTTTCGGCGGATGGCCGGACCCAAAAAGACGAGGCTGGACGATGGTGGAGTTTGCAGGGCGCGAGGCATCGCGCCGAAAGTTCCTTCTGGGCCTGGGCCTTGGTGCCGTGTCGGCCGTGGCGGGTTGCACCTCCGGGCCCCGCGCCAGGGCCGTTGGCCTGACGCCATTCGCCGAAGAGGTGATGGGCGGCGGCGGCGACAGGAACTACCAAGCGATGTACGGCCGTATGGTGGACGACGGCCACGTCATTCCCGCCATTGATCTCAGTCGCGTGCGCCAGGGCTATCTGCGCAAGGAAGTCGCCGACCCGACGGGCGAAGCGCCGGGCACGATCGTCATCGATACCGCCAACAAATATGCCTACTACGTCATGCCGGGTGGCCGGGCGATGCGGTATGGCGTTGGCGTTGGCCGTGAAGGCTTTTCCTGGAGCGGCAGGGCGAAGGTCCAATACAAGAAGAAATGGCCGACCTGGACGCCGCCAGCCGACATGATCGACCGTCAGCCGGAACTCGCCAAATATGCCGATGGAATGGATCCGGGCATCAACAACCCGCTCGGAGCCCGCGCGCTATATCTCTATGAGGGTGGTCGCGATACCCTCTACCGCCTCCACGGCTCGCCGGAATACTGGACCATCGGCACGAACGCGTCCTCGGGCTGCATCCGCTTCATGAACCAGGATATCGTCGATCTGTACGATCGCGTCACGCCGGGTTCGCCGGTTCTGGTTAGCCAGGGCGCCGTCGCCTGACTGCCCGAACGTCCCGCGACAGGGAGAGATACCGGCCGGCAGATCCTGCGCATATAGGGCATTTGCCGGCCGGCCTTGCACATGCAGAGTTGCAGCCGCTCCGGCTTTGCGTGCCGGCAGTTGCGGAACGAAACTTCCGGCCAGCCGTTCCAACGGTCCATCCTTCTGAAGATCGAGGTGAGGCCGACATGAGGCATGACGTTTGCGCGCTCGACGATATTCCGGAGACGGGAGTTAGGGAATTCGAGGTCACCGAGACGCGAATCCTATTTGTCAGGAGCGGCGACGCCGTCTTTGCAACCGGAGCCATCTGTCCTCATAAGGGCGCTCCGCTCAAGAACGGCACCCGCGTCGGCAACCATCTGATCTGCCCCTGGCACCACGCGCAGTTCGACTTGACCACCGGCGATCATATCCAGCCCCCCGGTCAAGGATGCCTTGCTCGTTTTACGGTCTGGGTGGAGGACGGCCGGGTCCTCGTCGACCTGCCGGAGCATCCCCGGCAGCACCGGCCGGAAGTCGACCCCATCACCCGGCGGATCGGCGGCTCGAAAGTCGCTGCCATCGTCGGCGCAGGGGCTGCGGGACTTGCCTGCGCGCAGGAACTGGTGCGCCAGGGCTTCGATGGCCGGATCGTCCTGATTTCGATGGAGGACGAGCCGCCCTACGACCGGACCGATCTGTCGAAGACCTATCTCCAGGGGAAGAAGGAAGACGCCGACCTTCCGCTCACCTCCTTCGACACGCTCAAGGCGCTCGGGATCGAGTTCCTCGCGGCCGAGGTCGAGCGGATCGATGCGGCGGCGCGGAGCATCGGCTTTGCGGCCGGCGGCCCGCCGGACCTGTCCTATGACGTCTGTTTCGCCGCGCCCGGCAGCGACGCCAAGCACCTGCCGCTTCCAGGGGCCGACAGCGAGAACGTCCTGACGCTGCGCCAGCACTGGCAGGCCGCCGATCTCGTGGCAGCGGCGGCGACGGCGCGCGACATCGTCATCGTGGGAGCGGGCTTTATCGCGATGGAAGCGGCCGCAGGCCTCGTCCAGCAAGGCCGGAACGTCACCGTGATCGCGCGCGAGAAGCTACCCTTCGCGAAACGCTTCGGCGAGGCCGTCGCCGGCCAGATTTCCGATCAGCACCGCGAAAAGGGCGTCAGGCTGATCACCGAGGCCGAAATCGCAGAGTTCGAGACCGATGCCGGACGCACCGTGTGCATCCGGCTTAAGAGCGGCGACGGGATCGGGGCGGACCTCGTAATCCTCGCGGTCGGTGCGCGGCCGCGCATCGAGATCTTCGGCGATCTTGCGGCGGACGAAACATCGGTGGAGGTTTCGTCGACGCTTGAAGCGAGCCCGGGCCTCTTCGTCGGAGGCGACGTCGCGAAATTCCCGCTGCCCGCTCGCGATTATGCGACGCGGATAGAGCACTGGCGGGTGGCCGAGCAGCATGGACGTCACGCGGCGGGAGCCATGCTCGGAAGCCAGGTGCCATTTTCCGGGGTACCCTTTTTCTGGTCGGCGCAATACGGCGCGATCCACTATGTCGGCCATGCCGCCGATCATGACGACGTTCATATCGAGGGCGATCTTTCCGGCGGAAGCTACACGGCCTTCTACATCAAGGACGGTTCGATTGTGGCCGCGCTGGGCCGCGGCAAGGCGGATACGACCGCGGACCTTCACGCCGTGATGCTCGCCGACCCCACTCCCTCGCGCGCTCGGCTCGAGGCTGCCGGCTGGCGGCCCAAGGCGTTGATCCAAGGAGGCTGAGGCCCCTTTTCCCTGCTCAGGCTGCCGGCGTCGGCTCGCCTCTACTCGGAGGGTCGGAGCCGGTGTCCTCCTTCGGCCTCGCCGCGGAAAAGCAGCCGGTCGAACGCAATGCGGCCGCCGCCGAAGACGACGAGGGCGAGCGCCATCGCAGCCCAGGGGAGATGGAAGTTCGCCCAGCCGTCCGGGACGGTGAGCTGGATCACTGCCGTCATGGCGAGGATTCCGAATGCGGCTAACCGCGTTCCGAGACCGAGCACCAGGAGGATCGGCAGCAGGATCTCGGCGGTCCCGGCCACATGCGCCAAGAGGATCGGCATCGGATAGGCCAGTTCAAAGCCGATCAGATGGAGCTTGAATTCCTCCTCGAAGAGAAACCGGGCGCCCATCGACAGCTCGAGAAAGCCGTCCCATTTGGTCAGCCCCGAGCGGAAGAACGGCACCGCCAGCGCAATGCGCAGGACGAGAAGCGGCAGCGACGCCGGAATGGACGAAAGTGTCCGATCCGCCTGTCTCAAGAGCCCACGCATTGCTCGTTTCCCTCCCTGAAACATCCGAGCGAAACGAGCGCGACGAGCGCCCGCCCGAAATCGAACCCTCCCCCGGCGCCGGCAGCTGCGGCCGCCTCAAGCGTCTTGCCAGCGAAAACGGAACAGACGAACGCCTCGTCTTCGACAGGGATGACAGTGAGCTTCACCTCGGCCAGCGGCCGGGTGAGGACCACGGTCTCGCCGCGCCAGATCTCGACCGGCCGGACGGGGTCCGGCTGATGGTTCGACCAGATCGTGCCGACGGGGAAGCCGGACGATACGAGGCGCGTCGCGGGGTGGAGATGAAGGACCTGGTCGGCGAGCTCTTCCGGCGGAACCCGGGCGAGATCGTCGAGGCTGAGGGGAATGGCGTCGGCTGCATGATATGACTGCGACAGAGCACTCTCCAGCCGCGCGACATCGGCGAGATAGGGAAGCGATGCCGCCGGCGGAAACGCCGCGACGAAATCCGGGAAGCCCTCGCCATAGTCGATCAGGACAGGCGTCTCCGGCTTGCAGTCCACCACGAAGACGCGCGCCATCCCACGGAAGAATTCGTCGCCGACGAGACGGCGTGTCACCGGGAAGCGCTTTTCCAGTGCGCCGACGAGGCCGACATGGACATTGTTGCGATAGACCGCAAAGCGCAGTCGATCGCGCCGACCTGACCGTGTCGCGAGTCCATCCGGAATGCTGTCGCCGCCGCCTCGAAGAGCTTCGAGAAAACCGCCCTGCCCCGATTCCGAAAACGAGGCGCCGTCTTCCGCCGCGCTCATGCCGCTTGGCTCGCCGCTCGTCGGCCGGAGGCAGGGCTGGCCGCGGCGCTCTCCGCTAGCGCCGCATCCACCCGCCTCGCCTCGGACATGAGGCCTTCGAAGCTCGGCACGTCATTGTCCCATTCGACGAGGGTCGCGACCGGGCCGCAGCGCGCGAGCGCGTAGCGGTAGAGCGCGAAGACGTCCGGTCGCACAGGGGAGCCATGGGCGTCGATCAGCAACCGGTCGCCTGCCTCGTCGACAGTTTCGTCAAAGCCCGCAAGATGGATCTCACCGACCCGGTCGAGCGGGAAGCGGTCGGTATAGGCGAAGGGATCGAGCCCGTGATTGACCGCCGAGACCATGACGTTGTTGACGTCGAGCAGCAGGCCGCAGCCGGTGCGCGCCGCGATGCGGTCGAGGAAGTCGATCTCGTCGATCGTCGATTCGCAAAAGACGAGATAGGTCGACGGATTCTCCAGAAGCATGCGCGTTCCGAGCGCCTCCTGCGTCTCGGACACATGCCGGCAGACCCGCTCGAGCGTCGCCTCGGTGTAGGGCAGCGGGAGGAGATCGTTGAAATAGGATCCCTCATGCGTCGACCAGGCGAGATGTTCCGAGAAGCTCGCGGGGCGGTAGCGTTCAATCAGACGGCCGAGCCGGGCAAGATGTTGGCGGTCGAGATCGTCCTCCCCGCCGATCGAGAGCCCGACGCCGTGCAGCGAGAGCGGATAATGCCCGGCGATCGCAGTGAGATATCGGTGCGGCGGGCCGCCCGCTCCCATGTAATTCTCCGCATGCACCTCGAAGAAGCCGACGGCCGGCCGGGTCTCCAGGATTTCGCGGTAGTGCTCGGGCTTCAGCCCGAGGCCGGCTTCTGCCGGCAGCGGCCTTGCAAAGGCTTCGCCGGTCGCGTTCACATTCTTCCAGGGTTCCATGGCGGCACTCCCTTCCGCGCTGCTGGGGACCCGGCAGGAGCGCCGGGTCTCGCCTTCAGCCGTTTTGGTTCAGCTCGGCAGGTCGCGCTCCAGCGGTGCCAGCGACCCCATGCGGCCGTCCGGCAGTTCCATCGTCTCGCAGGTGCCGGCCGGCACCGCCTTCCAGGAATTGCCCTGATAGTCGACGCTCGAGGTCCCAGCGCAGGTCGTGCCCGGCCCCGCCGCGCAGTCGTTCTGGCCGGCAAGCGCGACACCGTAGCACTTGACCGTTTTGGAATCGGCGGCCTGAGCCGGAATGGCGGTGCCGGCAAGGGCGGCGGCAAGCGAGCCCGCGAGAGCGATATTGAGCGAACGGCGATCCATGATGTCCTCCTTGAGACGGGTTTTCGGGCAAGGCGCGCAGTCGCCTTGTTCCGCCTAGTTCGTTGGAGGCTGACCTTGCGTTACACGCAGATGCGCCGTTTCACGTCCATGTGACCGTCGGGCCGGATCGTAAGTCACACCGAACAACCAGGTTTGCTCAGCGGGCGCGACCTCCGCAGGCGGGACGCCGGCTTCGGGGATGTCGATCACATTCTCGATGCTGTAAGAATTGTTGGAAACATTTCCCGGCCGCGAGCGAAAGAATGGCTATGGAGCCTGCGTTCAAGACCAAGCGCCAGCCGCTGGAGGAGCTGCTCGCGTCGGCCGTCGCGGGTGACGACCGGGCCTATCGCGAATTCCTGATTGAGGCGTCGGCGGTCTTGAGGCGCTTTGTGGCCCGGCGCGTTCCCAGAAACGCCGTCGCCTTCGACGTCGAGGACCTTGTGCAGGAGATATTGATGGCCGTGCATCGCAAGCGGCACACTTGGCGAACGGATGAACCGGTCGGGCCGTGGCTGTTCGCAATCGCGCGCTACAAGACGATCGATGCCTACCGCCGCCGGGGCCAGCGCGTCGACGTCGACATCGCCGATTTCGCCGACCTTCTGGAAGACCCCTCTACCGTCCCGACGGCCACGGCCCACGATGTGAACCGCGCACTCGGCACATTAGCCGGCAAGCAGCGCGCCGTCGTCTCGGCGCTATCGGTCGAAGGTCGGTCGATCGGTGAAACCGCCGAGCGGTTCGGCATGAGCGAGGGCGCCGTGCGGGTGGCCTTCCATCGCGGCCTTGCGGCGCTTGCCAAGAAGTTCGGACAGAATTGACATGAACACCGACGGCTTGATCGATACTCTCGTGGCCGATGCCGAGCGGCATGCGCCCGACAGCCCGCCGTCCTGGTGGCTCTTGTCCCTGATCGCCGCAGTTCTCGCCGCGGCGGTCTTCTTTCTCATCCTCGGACCGCGGCCCGATTTCCTGGAATCGCTCGGCAGCATCCGCTTCGACGCGAAGTTCGTGGTAACCGGTCTTCTTGCTCTTGCCGCGATCTCGGTCGCCATCGCCATGGGCAGGCCCGCGGCCTCCCTCGGAGCGCGGGTCGCCCTTCTCGCGGTCCCGGCGATCCTGCTCTTTGCGGCGGTTCTGGCCGAACTTCTCGCCGTGCCCTCATCGCTCTGGATGACCCGCATGATCGGGTCGAACAGCAGCATCTGCCTGACCGCGATTCCGACGATCGGCGCGCCCGTGCTGCTTCTGTTCATGTGGGGGCTGAAACGGCGAGCCCCGACGCAGCCGGCCCGGGCAGGTGCCGTCGCGGGCCTTGCCGCGGGCGGTGTCGCCGCCTTCTTCTACGCGGCGCATTGCACCGACGATTCGCCGCTCTTCGTAGCGCTCTGGTATCCGCTGGCGACGCTCATCCTGGTCGCCGCCGGCGCCATTGCCGGAAGCCGGTTGCTGCGCTGGTAGAAACGCCCAGTACCGCCGCGGCGTCGGTGCCGCAATCGGGCGGCGAGAACGCGCCTTCCCCTCTTGGAAATGCGGTCAGGCGCTGCCTTCCGGCTCCATTGAGCCGAACGGAAGGTCGTCGCGGATGCGCGACAGGACGCCGACGAAGGCGCGGGCAAAACCATAGAAGCGGTCGCCGACTTCCGAGCGGTCGGCAAGGCGGATCGCGTCGGCTTCGGCATTGAGGATGGCGAAGATGATGCGATCGCGGCCGCCGCCCGCGATCCGCACGGCGGCGATCCGCGAAGCGTCTTCGAAGGACCCGTCGGACGGCATGTCGAACAGGAGTTCGCCGCCCACGACCTCTGCCGCGGACCTCACGCAATCCTCGAAGCCTTCGGAGGACAGATCCCGCATGTCGAGCGCGAGTTCGAACTCGACCGCCTCGACCGCCTCTGCGCCGACATCGGCGGCCATCACTTGTTCTTCAGTTTGCGGCCGCATCGGCGGCACTCCTCTTGATGAATTTCCGTCTGACTTCCACGCACTTAGTCGCAAGGAAATGACCGAACTGAGGCGAAGTCGGACCGTGCTCGCTGGACAACCCCGAGGCTTTCGGTCGACATTGTGCCCGCAGAAAAAGGCCGGGAGACACAACTCCGGCACGCGGGGAGGATAGCGATGCAAGGTCTGATGCAGGAATGGCCGCTCTTGTGCACGAAGGTGCTAGACCACGCGGCGACCTTCCATCCGGAGCGGGAGATCGTCAGCCGCTCGGTCGAGGGTCCGATGCACCGGACCAATTATCGCGATATCCGCGCCCGCGCTCTGAAGGTCTCCCAGCGGCTGGAGCGGAACGGCATCGCCCTCGGCGACCGCGTCGCCACCCTCGCCTGGAACACATGGCGCCACTTCGAATGCTGGTACGGCATCGTCGGCATCGGCGCGATCTACCACACGCTCAATCCGCGTCTCTTCCCGGACCAGATCGCCTGGATCATGAACGACGCCGAGGACAAGCTCCTCTTCACCGACCTCACCTTCCTGCCTTTGGTTGAGGCGATCCTGCCGAAGGTGCCGAGCGTCGAGACCGTCATCGTGCTGACGGATGCGGCACACATGCCGGAGACCTCGATCGCCAACGCCGTCCCCTACGAGGAGTGGATCGGCGAGGCCGATGGCGACTTCGCGTGGAAGACGTTCGACGAGAACACCGCCGCCGGCATGTGCTACACTTCCGGCACGACCGGAATGCCGAAGGGCGTCGTCTATTCCCACCGGTCCAACGTGCTCCACTCCATGCTCGCGCAGCAGCCGGACGCCATGGGCCTTTCCGCCCGCGACCGTGTCCTCCCGATCGTGCCGCTGTTCCATGCCAATGGCTGGGGCATCGCCTTCACCTGCCCGATGGCCGGAGCGGCTCTCGTCATGCCCGGCGCGAAGATGGACGGGGCGTCGGTCTACGAAATCCTGACGACGGAGAAGGTCACGTTCAGCGCGGCGGTGCCGACCGTCTGGCTGATGCTCCTGCAATATCTCGAAAAGGAGGGCGGGGAGCTTCCCGATCTGAAGAAGGTGGTCATCGGCGGATCGGCCTGTCCGCGGATCGTGACCCAGACCTTCGAGGAGCGCTACGGCGTCGAGGTGATCCACGCCTGGGGGATGACCGAGATGAGCCCGCTCGGTTCGCTCTGCACGCTGAAGCCCGAATATGCCGGCCTGACCGGTGAGGCGCTCCTGGACGTGAAGGACAAGCAGGGCCACCCGCCCTTCGCCGTCGAGATGAAGATCACCGACGACGAGAACCGCGATCGCCCCTGGGACGGCAAGACCTTCGGCCGGCTGAAGGTCCGCGGACCCGCCGTCGCCCGTGCCTATTACAAGGGCGCGGGCGCCGAACAGTTCGACGCCGACGGCTGGTTCGACACCGGCGACGTCGCCCATATGGACGCCAATGGCTACATGCAGATCACCGACCGCGCGAAGGACGTCATCAAGTCCGGCGGCGAGTGGATCTCGACCATCGAGCTCGAAAACCTGGCCGTCGGCCATCCCGATGTCGGGGAAGCGGCGGTGATCGGTCTGAAGCATCCCAAGTGGGACGAGCGGCCGCTCCTCGTGATCGTCGCCAAGGAGGGCTGTCAGCCGGCCAAGGAAGACATTCTCGCCTATCTGTCGGACAAGATCGTCAAATGGTGGATGCCCGACGACATCGTCTTCGTGGACGAAATCCCCCATACGGCGACTGGCAAGATCCAGAAGATCACGCTGCGCGAACAGTTCCGCGACTATCAACTGCCGACGGCCGCCGAGGACTGACCGCGCCGGCCGCTGGCTTCGGCCGCATGGTTCCGTTCGAGCACAAGAAAGTCCCGGCTTCATTGCGTCGCCCGGCTGGTCTATGCTGCAGCGTCCTCGAAACGGCGTTGGTCTCATGAACTCGGTCTACGGACGGCTGCCGGTCTCCGGCCACTATCTTCGCAAGCGTCTGCTGCTTGCCGGATTTTCGCGGAGCCTGGCGGTCTTCTCGCTCATCCTGATCGGCATCGGCATCCTCGTCTACCGCCTCGGCGGGATCGTGCCCCAGGCGCTGATCTCGATTCTGCTCCTCGGCGTCGCACTCGCCGCGCTGGCCTTCCTGATCGCGGTCTACGGCCTCCTGCGGGTCTGGTTCGGCGGCGTCATGGGCGGGGCAGCGGTCGTCGGCGGGTTCTGCATGTCGCTCTTGGCGCTCGCGCCCTTCGGCTTCGCCGCATACCTTGCGGTCTCCAACCCACCGACCAACATCGCCTATACCGAGGCAATGGCGCCCGACAGCGTCGCCGCCGTGATCGAATCCGCCAAGGCGCAGCCGCTCTCGCTGATCTCGACGGTGCCGGGAACGCCCAGCCTCCTGACGGGACGCCGCTACCTCGCGGACGCTCCGACGGTCTACGAGGCGGCCAGGACCGTCCTGTCCGACAAGGGCTGGACGATCAAGGACGTCGTCGCCGGCGATCCCGCCGCCGCCGCCCAGCGCCGCGCAAATGGCGACCTCGGCATCAGCGGAACGATCGAGGTTCCGGTTCCAACGCCGCGCTCCAACGTGGATCTGGCCGATTCCAACCAGCCGTTCCTCAGGCCGGAGAGCGAGCAGTACCGGATCACCGCCGTCGCCCGCGATCTCCTCTTCGCGCTGCCGAGCGACATCGACATCCGCATCGTGCAGGATGCCGGGGAGACCTTCGTCGACATGCGATCGCTTTCGCGGTCGACCGGCATCGATCTCGGCCAGAACAAGCGCTTCATTCAGGGCTTCCTCAACGACCTCGACGACGCGATGACCGGCAAGGGCAGCACCGACTGAGCCGGTCAATGCCCGCGACGGTTGCCGATCTGCGGGAGCGAGGCGGGCGGACGGGTCAGACGGTCCGGTAGCGCCCGTCGATCGCCGCGGGCCCCTCGCACAGGACCCGGCCGGCTTCGACCAGCGCGACCAGATGCGCCAGGACGGACAGACCGGCAGCACCCGCCAGCCGGGGATCGATGTCCCGGTAGATCGCCGAGACGATTTCCGGAATGGTCTCGTCGCCCGCCGCAAGACGCGACAGGATCGCCGCCTCGCGCATGCGCCTGTGCTGGACGAGACCCCGCACGAACGCCGCCGGCCGTTCGACAGGTCCTCCATGGCCGGGCAGATAGCGCCGGTCGGAGCGGCGCAGGAGCCGGTCGAGCGAGGCCATGTAGTCGCTCATCGCTCCGTCCGGCGGCGCCACGATGGTCGTGGACCAGGCCATGACGTGGTCCCCCGACAGGAGGATCCCCGTGTCGCCGAGCGCGAAGGCGAGGTGGTCGGATGCATGACCGGGCGTCGCGACAATCTCGACCGGCATGCCGCCGAGCGTCAGCCGCTCGCCGTCCGTCAGTATCCGGTCGAAGGCAAGGCCGCGGTCGATCGCCTCGTCGAGCTCGCTGCCCGGGACGAGCGACGCGGAGTCGGGCGGCGGCGAAAGCGGGGCACCCAGAAGCGGGGCGGACAGGGCCTTGGCCGCCCTCGCCGCCAGCGCGCTGTGGTCGCGATGGCTGTGGGTGAGCAGAACCGCATCGACCGCCCGCCCGCCGACGGCCCCGACCAGCGCATCGAAATGGGCCGGATCGTCCGGGCCGGGATCGATGAGCAAACAGCGTGCGGCATCGCCGACGACATAGCTGTTGGTGCCCTTGAAGGTATAGGGCGAGAGATTGCTCGCCGTCACCCGCAGGATGCCCGGCTCGACCGCGACGGCGGCGCCATGGGCGGGATCGAATTCTCTCGCCAGATCCATCACGTCCGGTTCAGCCTTTCCCCCCGGCGCTTGCCGGCGCGGCCCGGATCGCCGAGATCGAACACGTCGATGGTCAGGCGCTGGTTTGCCGCATCGCCCCGGTCCTGATGCGGTAAATCACAGGCGACCCGACGCTTCGGCTCGCCATGAAGCTCGGTGACGACGAGCCCTTCGGCATGGTCGGCCCCGCGGACCGTCGGCAGGTCGAAGGCGCTGCCGAGGGCGAGATCGCAGCCCTCGCCGGCTCTGCGGGTCTCGGGGGCGAGGATGACGCGCTCCACCGCCGAGGTCTCGTCAAAGGTGCAGAACAGCGACCGGCCGGCGACGAGCGAGGAGACGTCCTCGAAGATCGGATCGCAGACGGGGTCGAGGCGGTCCGTGTGCAAAAAGACAAGGTCGGACGCTCCCGAACGCCGACGGTCGGGATCCAGCCCCCGGCTCTTTCCGGCGCCCGCCGGCAGGGCGAGCTTGGTCCTGCGGTTCTTCGCCATGCCGGCCTCGCGTCATCTGGGTTCCAGCAGAACATCGCGCGGCGCGTCCCGATGACAACCTGTCTCCAAGCGACCGGCCGGTCCCGACGCGCCGAGCGGGCCGACTGCGTCCGCGCCAGGACGCACACAGCACCCTGTCAATCGCTGTCACCGGCGCGTTGCATAGCCAATCGCCAGCCGCTATAGCACGACGACAGCGCCACGCGCTTTGGGGCGTCGCCAAGCGGTAAGGCAGCGGCTTTTGGTGCCGCCATTCGCAGGTTCGAATCCTGCCGCCCCAGCCAAAATCATCTAAACCATTGAAATTGTGACCGATTTGTTCCAGCTGGGAGCCATTCCGCCAGGTGGGACACACGCCTGTGACACAACCGTGTGACACGGAGTGTGAAATGGGGATCGCGACAGGTCTCGAACGACGCGGCGCCGTCTACTACTGGCGCAAGCGCCTGCCAGATACGCTCGCCGGGCGAATCGGTCTGGCGCATGTTAAGCTCAGTCTTCGAACCCGCGAGGCTCAGGAGGCGCGATATCTCGGGGCTTGCCTTAACGGGATGGCTGCCGAGTTGCTGATGAGCGAACTTCCAGAGATCACGCGGGAGCAGCTGCAATCGCTCTTCCGCAAGACGTTCGAGCAGCATCGCCGCTAACTTTCCCTTCTTGTCGACTTCGCCCGGAACGAACGGAGCTTCACACCATCGCAGGAGTCCTGGAAGAGACAGCAATGGGGTGGGCCTATCGTCACTTCTCTCGGAACGGCCCGCATGCTTCCCTCGACGAGGATGCTCGAGATCGCTTTGCGAAGGCCGGCCTGTCCAGGGAAGAGATCGAGCGCATCGCGGCGACGGGTGGACGTGTGAAGGCAAGTGGCGAGGCGAAACCTTCGGCGTTTCGCCTGGCTGAAGCCATCACGGCAACCGGCGCCAAGGTCACGGTGGACTTGACCCGTTTTAGTGCTGTGTCCGGCCGCTCGTCTCGACCAGACGCACGGCCTCCTTCTCGAGTTCCTTCGTAAATCGTCGATGTCGCTTTGCCATCGAGTTCCTCATGCCTCACTGAGAACTCTCCGCTTTTCCGGGGCAAGTCCAACCTGATCTACCTCAGGTTTTATAACGAGCGGCCGCATGTTGTGAGGCGTTCATCGAACCGTCGTCCAGCTGTCACCCTGGCTTATTGTTCTGTCGGTAACGGTCCCCCCGTTCCGAGACAAACGAGGGGTCAAAATGATTTCGTGCACATTCAGGGCGTTGCTGACGGCCGGCCTGCTGGCGCTCGGCGCTGCTACGCCCACGGCAGCGGCCGATGCAGACAACAGGCCCGACATCGTCGTCGCCGTGGCCGACAACCCGCCGACGCTGGAGCCCGCGAAGGAGCTCTCCAATGTCGGCACACGGATCACCTATTCCGTCTTCGACACCCTGATCCGCCGTGACTTCCTTTCGGAAAAGGGCGGCGGCGGTTCGAAGCTCGTCCCTTCGCTGGCGACGGACTGGAAGCGGCTCGATGACAAGACGCTCGAAGTCAAACTGCGCGAAGGCGTGAAGTTCCAGAACGGCGCCGACTTCACCGCCGAGGACGTGATCTTCACCTTTTCGCCCGAACGGTTGATCGGTGATGATTCACCGCTGCCGCAGGGCCGCGCCTATTTCGGCGTCCTGGATCATATCGAGAAGATCGACGACCACACCGTGCGCTTCGTTACCAAGGAGCCGGATCCGCTGCTCGAACAGCGGCTTGCCTCTTGGGCGTCCTGGATCGTGAACAAGAAGGACTGGCTGGAAAAGGCTAATGGCAAGGCCTTCGCCCAGTTTCCGGTGGGCACCGGGCCGTACATGCTGGACGACTACAGGGCCGATCAGTACGTGAAGCTGAAGGCCTTCGACGGCTACTGGGGCGGCAAGCCGACCGCAAGCACCGTGACCTTCAAGAAGGTCCCGGAACCAGCGGCCCGCATCGCAGGCCTCGTCAGCGGCGAGTTCGACATCATCACCAACGTCGCGCCGGACCAGATCCCCCAGATCGACGGCTATGACGACATCGAGACCCGCAGCGTCGTTCTCGCGAACTCCCACGTGCTCGTCTACAATACCGACAACGCGGTCCTGAAGGACAAACGGGTTCGCCAGGCGATGAATCTGGCGATCGACCGCCAGCTGCTCGTCGACGCTCTCTGGGGTGGCGAAGCCGTCGTTCCCAACGGCCACCAGTATCCCGAATATGGCGACATGTATCAGGCCGACCGTCCGGGCTTCGAATACAATCCGGAAAAGGCCCGGAAGCTGCTGCAGGAGGCCGGCTACAACGGCGAGGAAATCGTCTATGCGACCGAGCCGCAATACTATCTGAACGCGCTTCCGGCCGCACAGGCGATGCTGGAAATGTGGAAGGCGGTCGGCCTCAACGTGAAACTCGAGGTGCGCGAGGACATCGACACCATCCCGAACGACCAGCTGATGGTGCGCAACTGGTCGAACTCGACCCGCTATCCCGATCCGGTCGGCGGTCTGTGGAACACCTGGGGGCCGTTCGGCTCGGCTCAGAAGTCCTGGCAGACTTGGTCGCCCGAGGAATTCAACAAGGTCGGCCGCGAACTCGAGACGACACTCGACCACGACAAGCGCTTCGCCCTGGCCGTCAAGCTGATGGACATCTGGGAGGACGAAGCTCCGGGCACGATCCTCTACCAGCCGCTCGAGACCTACGGCGTGCGCAAGTCGCTGAAGTGGCAGCCCTACACCTTCTACTACATGGACCTGCGGCCCGATAACCTGAAGGACGAGGCGCACGGCTCGTGACCGTCGGTGTCCTTGAAAGACCTGGCGTCGGCTTTGCCGGCGCCTCGGCTCCCCGCGCTGGCGATCCGCTCGCCAGCGCACTCGTTCGTGAGCCGGTGCTGTCGATCGACGGCCTCTCCGTCTGCACCGGCGACGTCGACCTCGTCATCGACGTTTCGCTTCAGGTCGTGCCGGGCGAGACGCTCTGCCTCGTTGGCGAGAGCGGCTGCGGCAAGAGCCTGACCTGTCTTGCGGCCATGGGACTTCTGGCTGAACCGGTTCGGCGCAGATCCGGCAGCGTCCGCCTGCAAGGCCAGGAACTGACGGGGCTTGGCGAGAAGCAGCTGCGCCAGGTCCGCGGCCGCGAGATGGCGATGATCTTTCAGGACCCGACCGCCTCGCTTAACCCGGTGCAGCGCGTCGGTCACCAGGTCGCCGAAGCGTTGGTCGTCCACGGGCAACTCAGCCGGAGGGCGGCCATGCGCCGTGCCGTCGAACTTCTGGATCGGGTCGGGATCGCCGATCCGGCGGCCCGCGCCGCGGCCTATCCGCATCAGCTCTCCGGCGGCATGTGCCAGCGGGTGATGATCGCCATGGCCCTCGCCTGCCGGCCGCGGCTGATCATCGCCGACGAGGCGACGACGGCGCTCGACGTCACCACCCAGTCCCAGATCCTGAAGCTGATGAAGACGCTACAGCAGGAGACTGGGACGGCAATGATCTTCGTCACCCATGACCTCAGCGTCGTGGCGGAAATCGCCGACCGCGTTGCCGTCATGTATTCCGGCCGCATCGTCGAGACCGGCCCCGTCGACGCGATATTCGAGAATCCGGGCCATCCCTATACGCGCGGGCTGATGGATTGCCGCCTGCATGCGCTGTCGGCGACGGCCGGGCGGCTGGCGACGATCACGGGAACCGTGCCGCGTCCGGCGGCGCGCCCGGGCGGCTGCGCATTCCGTCCCCGCTGCCCGAAGGCTGCCGAGCGCTGCGAGACGCTTCCGCTGCCGCAGGGCTTTGCGCCGCGCCAGACGGTCGCCTGCCACTTTCCGGGACGGGCGCGATGACGATCGCGGCCCTCGAATTGCGCGGCGTCAGCCGGCACTATCGCCGCAAGGGCGCATGGTTCCTCAAGACCAAGCCGCTGCGGGCCGTCGACGGCGTCGACATCGAGCTTCAGGCCGGCGAGACCCTCGGCATCGTCGGCGAGAGCGGAAGCGGAAAGTCGACCCTCGGCCGCATCGCCGCCGGCATCGAGGCGCCGAGCGGCGGAAGCATCGCCTTTCGCGGCGCACCCTATGCCGACATCGGATCGTCCGCCTGGCGCCGCCAGCGCCGCAATGTCCAGGTCGTGTTCCAGAACCCGTCGCAGGCCCTCGATCCGCGACTGTCGATCGCCACGCAGATCCACGGACCGATGGTGGCGCATGGCCTCGATGCCGGCGACGACATCGTCGCGGCAATGCTGGCTCGCGTCGGCCTCGCGGGCCTCGGCACCAGGTTCCCCCACCAGCTTTCAGGCGGCCAGTTGCAACGGGCGGTGATCGCCCGGGCGCTTGCCCTGTCGCCGGACGTGATCGTCTGCGACGAAGCCGTGAGTGCGCTCGACGTCTCCGTCCAGGCGCAGATCCTGAACCTCCTGCAGGACCTGCAGGCCGAGTTCGGTATGGCCTATCTGTTCATCTCCCACGATCTCGGCGTCGTGCGCCACGTCAGCCACCGCATCGCGGTGATGCGGCACGGGCGGATCGTCGAGACCGGCCCCGCTGCCCGCGTCTTCTCACAGCCGCAAGATTCCTACACCCGGTCGCTGATCGCTGCCCTGCCGGCGGCCTCGCCCGCCGCGCGGCGCGCTCGTGACGCGCACCAGCCCGCTTGATCCTCGAAAGTCCACGATGCCTGACATGGCCCGACCGACCTCTCTGCCCCTGATCGTCGCCCACCGGGGATTTTCCACCGCCCATCGCGAGAATTCGCCGGCCGCCTGGATTGCGGCCGTCGAAGCCGGTGCCGACGTCGTCGAGGTCGACATCCGGACGACGCGCGACGGCAAACTTGTCTGCTGCCACGACGCCGATCTCCGGCGGCTGGCGGATCGGACCGAGGCGATCGCGGACATTGATGCCGCCGAACTCGCCGGCATCGCGGTCGCCGGCGCTCCCGCCACTCCGACCCTTGAGGAACTGTTCAAGGTACTGCCGTTAGGGCAGGCGATCGTCTTCGACGTCAAGGACGAGCGCGCCGAGGTGCTGGACCTACTCGTCGCAGCGGCCACGGCTTCGGGGCGGGGCGGGCTGATCTTCGGCCTGCATAGGATCGCTTCGGTGACGCATGTCCGGATGCGGACAGATGCCGCCATCCTCGGCCTCCTGTCATCCCTCGAGGATGTGGATGCCTTCTTCGCGGTCGGCGGCGATATCCTGCGGCTGTGGGAAAGCGATGCCACGGCCGAGCGGGTCGGCGCATGGGCAGCTTGCGGCCGGCCCGTCTGGGTCACTACCGGGGAAGGCATAACCGGCCGCAAGGTCGGTGATTTCGCTCCGGACAAACTGCGCCGCATGACGGCCGAGGGCGTCTGCGGCTTCCTCGTCAACGACCCGCTCGCGGCGCGCGATGCGCTTCTGCCCGTTCTGCAGGAGACGGGCGCATGATCGACGGCTCGACGCTTCTCGTCTGTTTCGACGGCCTGCGCCGCGACCGCGCGACGACCGACCGGATGCCGAACCTTGCCGGTTTCATGGCCGCCGGCGCCGACATGATCAACGCCCGGAGCGTCTTTCCGAGCGAAACCCGCGTCGCCTCGACGAGCACCGTCACCGGCTGTGCGCCGGGACTTCACGGCCTCGTCGCCAACCAGTTCATCAACCGGCAGGTCGTTCCGGATGGCCTCTTCAACACCGCGAGCCATGAGGCCCTTGGCCGTGCCGACGCGCTGGGCGTCCTGATCGACCGCGAGAGCCTCGGCCAGCGGCTGGCGCGGGCGGGAAAGAGTTTTGCGGTCGTCAGCACCGCGACGCCCGGCGCCACCTTCATGATGAGCTACGGGGCGGCAAGAGTCGGTCAGCCGGTCTTTTCGGTCCATGAGGGCGTTGGCACGCCTGTGCTGATGGAGGCAGCCGCCGCCTGCTTCGGGCCGATACCGGGGGCCGCAACACCCAACACCGCTCGGATCGACTATGCGACCAGGGTTTTGACGGACATCGTCTATCCCATGCACCGGCCGGATCTCGCGATCCTCTGGATGTCCGATCCCGACATCACCTCCCATGGCTTCGGCATCGACGCGCCGGAAACGATCGCGGCGCAGCGCGGCTGCGACGAGGCCTTCGGGCGTATTCTCGACTTCTGGAAGACGGGCGACGGCCCCGAGAACATCGTCGTCATGTCAGATCACGGCCACATCACCGGCTCGGCGAAGGTCGATCTCGCGGCGGCGCTGCCCGAATACGCGGCGTCCCTTTCGCCAGGCACCTTTTCCGGCCTCTATCTGCCTGATCCGACGCCGCAGACGATCGCGGCAACCGTCGAGCGCCTGGCGGCAGAGCCCTTCTGCGGGCTGATCTTCGTCGACATGCCGGGCGCTCCCGAGGCAAGCGTCCCGGGGGCGCTGCCCGCCTCCGTCATGGGCGGCGGCCATGCCCGCTCGGCGCCCGTCTCGTTCACGCTGCGAACGTCGCCCACGGCAAGGATTGGCGAGCCGGAAACCTGCCTCTTTGCCGGCGGCATCGAACCCGGCGGCGGGATGCATGGCGGACTGACGCGTGGCGAACTCTCGACCGTCCTTGCCGGCGGCGGTCCGGCCTTCCGGGCCGGTTTCGTTTCCGAGACGCCGTGCTGGCTGCCGGACATCGGTCCAACATTGCTAACCATCCTCGGCCTTCCTACCGACGGCACCAGCGGCCGGGCGCTTGCCGAGACGTTGGCGGGCGGGAACGCTCCCGCGCCTGCTGTCACGCGGCGGGCCCTGCACGCGTCGATCGCCGACCACGAGCAGGGTGTCGAGCAATGGCTGGTCGATGGCCGGCCGATCACCGATTTCGGCTGGTCTACCGGGCGGGACGGGGTGCCGCAATGAACCTCCGCTTCATCCTGACGAAACTGTTTCGGGCGTTGCTGACGCTCGTACTCGCCGTGACCTTCGTCTTCGTCGTGCTCCGCATGTCCGGCGATCCGGTGACGCAGATGCTGCCCGACGACGCTCCACCCTCCGTCATCGTCCAATATCGCGAGATGTGGGGCCTGGATCGCCCCCTGCCGGAGCAGTATCTTCGCTACGTCGCCGGGATCGCGCATGGCGACTTCGGCTACTCCTTCCGGGACGACCGCCCGGCGCTGGATGTCGTTCTGGAACGTGTGCCGCTGACGCTGGAACTCGGCCTGACGGCTCTTGCCATCACCATCCTCCTCGGCCTCGCCGGAGGGATCCTCGCGGCGCTGAACCGGGGCAGTTCCGTCGACCGGGCAACCATGGCATTCACGATCTTCGGCCATTCCATGCCGAACTTCTTTCTCGGCATCCTCCTGATCCTCTGGCTGGCGATGACCTGGAGAATCCTGCCGAGCTCGGGCGCCGGCAGCTGGCGTCATCTGGTCATGCCGGCGGTGACACTCGGCACAGGCTATGCCGCGACGGTCGCCCGGTTCACCCGGTCTTCGCTGCTGGAAGTGCTGCACCAGCCCTTCATGCGCACCGCCAAGGCGAAGGGCGTGCCGTTCCGGCGCCGGATCCTCGGTCACGCGCTGCCGAACGCGGGGATTCCCATCGTCACGGTCATCGGCTTGCGGCTGGGCGGGCTCATCGGCGCGGCGGTGGTCGTCGAGCCGGTCTTCGCCTGGCCTGGTGTCGGCCAGCTTCTGGTCAACGCCGTCGCCTTCCGCGACCTCGCCATCGTCCAGGCGGTCGTGCTGCTCATCGCCTTCACCATGGTCGTCGTGAATTTCCTCGTCGACATCACCTATGGCTGGCTCGATCCGCGGATCGGCATCATCCGGGGCGAGGCAAGCGCATGAGCGAGGCCGTTGCTCCCCTTGCGCCCGCTGCCTCGGCAACCGCGCCACGACGCCGCCGTCGACTGCCCGTCGTCATGTCGCTGTGCCTCGCCTGGCTCGCCATCGCCTTCATCCTGGCCGTTGGCGCCGACTGGATCGCTCCCTACGGCTATGCCGAGCAGAGCCTGCTTCACCGGCTGAAGCCGCCGGCCTTCCTGGGCGGCGACCCCGCCTATCTCCTGGGCACGGACGGTCTCGGCCGCGACGTCTTGTCGAGGCTGATCTACGCCATGCGCACCAGCATCCTGATCGCCTTCTGTGGCACGCTGATCGGCTCCGTCGTCGGCACCTTCCTCGGCTTCCTGGCGGCGCATTTCCGGGGCTGGGTCGAGGAAGCGATCATGCTCATGGTCGACTTCCAGGCCGCGATGCCGTTCCTGATCATCGCGCTGGCGATCCTCGCCTTCTTCGGCAACAGCTTCGAGCTGTTCCTCGTGGTCGTCGGCTTCTACGGGTGGGAGGTCTATGCGCGCCTGACGCGCGGCCTGGTCCTGCAGGCGAACGCCCAAGGCTATGCCTTTGCGATCCGCACGCTCGGCGTCCATCCCTTGCGAATCTATGTCCGCCATGTCCTTCCGAACATCCTCAGCGTGCTCGTCGTGCAGGTGACCCTGAACTTCCCCGAGCTGATCCTGCTCGAGACCTCGCTCAGCTTCCTCGGCCTCGGTGTCCAGCCGCCCCAGACAAGCCTGGGTCTGATGCTCGGCGAGGGCCGCAACTACATCGCCTCCGCCTGGTGGATGGCGGTCCCGGCCGGCATCGCGATCTTCGTCACGACCCTGTCGGTGAGCCTCCTCGGCGATTGGCTGCGCGACAGGCTCGATCCGACGCTGCGATCGGCGGAACGATAGTTTCGCAGAAGCGACAGGCGGACGGCCTGTCCGGCGGGCGGCGTCCTCGCAGTCGAAAGCCTCGTACGTCGCCACCGCGCGGCCATGGCTCGCAGGACGCCGGAAAGGCTGCCTCGTCGGCAAGGCAGGCGCAGATCGTACGGCGGAGGCCGGAGCGAAACTGCAGGATCAAGCGGGTCGTTGTGTCTTCCGCCGGCGCAGCGACATGCGGTACTCGAACCCATCCGCAGGATGCTGGCTGGCCCTGACATAGGCAACAGAGGTGGCTCGGCGAATTTGAACAGCGGCCTGAGTGGAATGTCTGCCTGAAGACGGCGAAGATGGCCGTGAACAGGAGAGACGATGAGCAAGAGACCGCGCCGGAACCACAGCCCGGCCTTCAAGGCGGAAGTCGCGCTTGCGGCAGTCGGCGGGGAAAAGACGCTGGCCGAGTTGGCGCAGCAATTCGACGTCCACCCGAACCAGATCACACAATGGCGCTCGCAGCTTTTGGAAGGCGCCGCCGGGGTTTCGGATCGCCGTCTCCGGCCGCGGCCGAGCCGGTTGATGTGAAGACGCTGCATGCGAAGATCGGGGAGTTGACGCTGGCGAACGATGCTTCGCAGAGCCGCGGGTCTCTGCTTCGATAGAGGGCGCGCTCGACAAGGCCGGACTGTTGGCGAGCGCAAAGCGATGATCGATCGCTCGCACGACCTACCGATTTCAGTACAGGCACAGGAATTGGGGATCAGCCGCGGCAGCGTTTATTATGAGCCGCGTCCGGTCAGCGACGCCGATCTCGCGCTGATGCGCCGGATCGACGAACTGCATCTGGAATACCCTTTTGCCGGAAGCCGCGCAGTTCACCAGCATCGACTTCACGAAGGTCCTGCTGGCCGAGGACATCAAGATCAGCATGGACGGCAAGGGCGCCTGGCGCGACAACGTCTTCGTCGAGCGGCTCTGGAAATCGGTCAAATACGAGGAGGTGTATCTGCGGGCCTACGAGACCGCCAGCCATGCACGAGCATCGATCGGCCGATACCTCGACTTTTATAACGGACGACTTCCGCATTCTCGGCTGGGAGGGAAAGCGCCCGACCAGACCTACTTCAACCAGCCGCTTCTGGCAGCGGCGTAAACCCGGCAGACGATCCACTTATCAAGCCGCCGAGGCTGTTCAGACAAACCGAGCCGCCTCTTTCATCAGCCCCGTCCAGTTCGAACGACGGGCCATCGCATGACCAAAACGCTCTTCACTAAAGCGGGGCAAGTCCAGGATCAGTTCGTCGAGGAGGCGACGATTTCGATCCAGCGCATCCAGACCGACCGCAGTTGAGAGTTCTTCGCCAACCCCGTCGGGGAGCGGTTGCGCTCTTGGAGCATCAAGTTCCGGCTAATCCGCCCACGCTCGCCGCACCGGACTCTCGAAAGCCTTCGCCAGACCATCATCGGTCAAATGCGACTGCCTGGGGTGCGAGTCACGACAGATTTGATTATTTGATCATACGATATAGCATCGAGCGACAGCGAGTGGGACAGCACTTTGGATACAGACTCTAGAGGCCCGTACTCTTTCAGACATGTCCGGCGCAGAAAGACCACGCAGGATCTCGTATACGAGCAAATCCGTGATGCGTTGATCGCCGGCACGTTTGAGGCTGGCCGGACGTTCACCATCACCTCGATGGCCACTGAGTTCGGCACCTCGCACATGCCGGTGCGCGAAGCGCTGCGACGCCTGGTGGCCGAACATGCGCTCGAACTCGATTCCACGGGTACCGCGCGTGTGCCCCTGACAACGCCGGAGGGCCTCGATCATCTGTGCGATGCCCGCTGCATCGTCGAGCGCGCGGCGGCGGAACAGGCCTGTTCACGGCTCCACGCGCCCGAACTCGAGGCTCTGGAGGCGGTGGCGCAGACCCATGTGGAGGCTTTGCGACAAGGCGATGCGGTCCGCATGCTTTCGAGCAATTACACATTTCATTTCACGGTCTACCAGGCCTCCGGCAATCCGGTCCTGATCAATCTCGTCCAGAACCTCTGGCTGAGATACGGCCCCTATGTGCGGCTGCTGACGGATCGGATGACCGAGATGCTGAAGCAGGACGAAGCCGGCAGCTACTCGAAGTACCATCTGGAACTCCTGGCTGCGCTCAGCCGGGGTGACGCCGCCGCAGCCGGCCAGGCGATCGTCGACGACATCCACAACAGCCAGCGTCTCCTCCACCGCTTCTTCGACTGAAGCACGAGATTTGCTCGCGGCATCCGCGACGGTTGCGCGGATCGATGACCGCCGCCCTCCTCGACCGATCGCCCACAATCCCTTCTTTTGCGCTGCAGCATCCTGGCGATCCTGCACTGCACAATATTCGTGCATCCATTCCTGCTGAAAATTTCGTGGGCGGACTTGATCATTTTTCGGACCGATGGTCTGATCGTTCGATCAAATGATCAGGCCATCGGTCGTGTTGATGGCTTCAGCGGTCGGGACTTCCGGTTCCGGCAATTCGAGCAAACCGAGCTGGCCCCCGCGAAGTCGGCGACATGGAGTGGACTGCAATGACATTGAGACGCACCAGCTTTCTCGCAGGTCCCGCCTTGGCTGCGCTTCTTGCCGCCGCACCGTCGGTCCAAGCGGCCGAGTTCAAATTCGCCGGGCCATTGGACGCCTACACGCTCGACCCGCACGCCATCTCGAACACCCTCGTGTTCGCCGTCCTGCGCAATGTCTACGAACCGCTCGTCACGCGCGGGAAGGATCTCTCCATCGAGCCGGCGCTCGCCACCGACTGGAAGCAGGTCGAGGACACAGTCTGGGAGTTCAAGCTGCGCGAGGACGTGAAGTTCTCGAACGGCAATGATTTCACCGCCGACGACGTCGTCTTCTCCTTCGAGCGGGCCAAGAAGGGCGGCATGAAGTCCCATCTGTCCGAGGTGGAGTCCATCGAGAAAGTCGACGACCATACCGTCCGCCTGAAGACGAAATCGGTCGACCCGATCCTGCCCAAGCAGATCGTCAACTGGTTCATGATGGACAGCGACTGGGCCGCGGAGAACGGCGCAACGGAACCCGGTCAGGCCGACAATTCGACGGAAAGCTACGCCAATCGCAACGCCATGGGCACCGGATCCTATGTGATCTCCGATCGTGACCCCGGCGTCAAAACCGTCTTTTCCGCCAATCCCGACTGGTGGGGCAAGATGGATGGGAACGTCGACAAGGCGACGTTCTTCGTCATCGCCAATCCTTCGACCCGTGTCTCGGCTCTGATTTCGGGCGAGGTGGACATGATCGATGGCGTCCCGCCCCAGGACGCGAGCCGTATCGAGAGCACCGACGGCCTGCGGATCGAGGCGACGTCCGACCTTCGCACGGTCTATATGCAGCCGGACGTGGCGCGCGACGAACTGATCCATGGCGGCGGCGTCAAGGGCAATCCCTTCAAGGACCCGAAGGTTCGCCAAGCGATGAAACTCGCCATCGACACCGAGGCAATCCAGAAGCGGATCATGCGCGGCTATTCGACCCCGGTCGGGCTGCCGATCGCCAACGAGGTCGAGGGCTCGACGTCCGAACTCAATGCGCCGAACAAGCCGGATCTGGAAAAGGCCAAGCAGTTGATGAAGGAGGCCGGCTACGAGGACGGCTTCGACGTCACGCTCGACTGCACGAACGACCGCTTCATGAACGACGAGGCGACCTGTCTCGCTGTCGGATCCTTTCTGGCGCAGATCGGCATCCGCATCACGCCGCGCGCGCAGGCGACGGCGCGCTGGGCCCAGCAGATCAACCCGCCGGGGTACAACACCTCCTTCACGATGCTGAGCTACTCGCCCTACACCTATGATGCCCACCAGTTCCTGTCGGGCCTTGCTGCAACCCGTGACCCGGCCAATGGACGCGGCGTCTTCAACATCGGCGGCTATTCGGACCCGCGGATCGACAAGCTGACCGACGAGATCGGCTCGGAAAGGGACCCGGAGAAGCGCACGAAGCTTCTGCAAGAAGCCTTTTCGATCCTGAAGGCGAGCGACGCCTACATTCCGATCCACCAGCTGCAGATCCTGTGGGGGGTCCGCAAGGGTGTCGACGTCGTGCAGCAGGCCGATCTTGCCTACCCGCTCAGATGGTTCCAGGTGTCGAAATGACGGCAGACGCCGATTTCGCCCGGCGGCTGGCGGAGCTGATCGCCTTTCCGACTGTCAGCGATGTCTCCAACCTCGATCTCGTCGCACATATCGAGGCGCTGGCGGCGGAACACGGGGCGACCTGCCGTCGCTTCGACGATCCGCAGGGCGGCGCGAAGACCAACCTTGTCGTCACGATCGGGCCCGAGGTGGCCGGCGGCCTGGTTCTGAGCGGGCACACCGACGTGGTGCCCGTCACCGGACAAAGCTGGACCGGCGACCCCTGGGCGATGCGCACCCTGAACCACCGCTTCCTCGGCCGCGGCGCGACGGACATGAAAGGCTTCCTCGCCTGCTGTCTCGCCGCCCTCCCGCATTTCGCCGGGATGGCCTTGAAGCGGCCGATCCACCTCGCCTTCTCCTATGACGAGGAGGTCGGGTGCACCGGTGTCGGGCCGATGGCGGAGTGGCTCGGACAAAACGCCAAGCCGTCTCTCGCGGTCATCGGCGAAGCGACGGAGATGGATCTGGTGACCGCCCACAAGGGCGGCACGATCGGCTGGACCTACGTGACCGGCAAGCCGGCCCATTCCTCGCAGCCCGACAAGGGCGTCAACGCCGTGATGATCGCCGCCGAACTCATCGCCGAGATCAACCGGATCGCCGAGGAGATGCGGTCCGGCCCGACTGTCGAGGGCATCGACCCGCCCTTCTCGACGATCCAGGTCAACCAGATCGAAGGCGGCAGCCACGGCAACATCCTTGCCGAGCACTGCAAGTTCTTCTGGGAAATGCGGCTCGTTCCCGGCGACAGCGTTGAGCGGGTGCTGGGCCGCATGAAGGCCAGGGCGGACATGCTTGAGCCTGCCATGAAGGCGGTGACGTCGGATGCGGGAATCCGGCTCGACATACAATCCCGTATCCCGCCCCTCGGCCCCAGCGGCGACGATGCGCTCGAGGCGCGTCTGCTGGCGCTGCTCGGCCGCACGGCACCAAGGGCCGTGCCCTATGGCACCGAAGCCGGGATTTTTGCGGCGGCCGGCATGCCGGCGGTCGTCATCGGGCCCGGCACGATCGCCGACGCCCATCAGCCGGACGAGAGCATCGCCATCGAGCAGATGGCCGCATGTTCGGATTTCCTCCTGCGGCTCGCAGCCTCCGAAGTCTCATGATCGCCTATGCCTTTGGCCGCATCCTGCAGACGCTGCTGGTGCTTCTGGTCATCAGCTTCATCGCGTTCCTTCTCGTCGCGACGCTCGGCGATCCGCTCGGCCTTCTGCTGCCTCCCGAGGCAAGTCTTGCCGAGCGGCAGGAACTGATCATGCGCCTCGGCTTGAACGAGCCGCTGCCGTCTCGCTTCCTGCATTTCCTCGCGGGCATGCTGCAGGGCGATTTCGGCCTTTCCTACCGCACACAGGAGGGAGTCGGCGCGATGATCGCCGCGCGGCTTCCCGCCACCATCGAACTCGCCTTCGCAAGCCTGCTGGTTACGCTCGCCATCGGGGTGCCGCTGGGTATCCTGTGCGGAGTGCGGCCGAGCAGCCCTCTGGCGAAGAGCGTCATGCTCGTCTCGATCGCCGGCATCACGCTTCCGAACTTCGTCGTCGGCGTGTTGTTGATTGCGGTCTTCTCGGTACAGCTTGGCTGGTTTCCCTCGTTCGGGCGCGGCGAAACCGTCGAACTCGGCGGCTGGACCACCGGCTTGCTGACGCTCTCCGGCTGGCAGGCCATCATTCTTCCGGCCATCACTCTGGCGGCCTTCCAGGTCACCTTCGTCATTCGGATGCTGCGCACGCAGCTCCTCGAGGTCGGGCAGAGCGAGCACATCCGCTTCGCGCGCGCGCGCGGTCTCAGCGAACGGCAGGTCTGGCTTTCCTATGCGATGCGCAACGCCCTTCTGCCAACGATCACCATGCTCGCCCTCCAGCTCGGCAACGTCATCGCCTTTTCGGTGGTCACAGAAGGGGTCTTCGCCTGGCCCGGCCTCGGATCGCTGTTTCTGCAGTCCGTCCAGTCCGCCGACATCCCCGTCATCGCCATTTACCTCATCTTCGTTGGTGCCGTCTTCATGATCATCAATCTCGCCGTCGAGCTCAGCTATCCGCTGCTCGACCCGCGTCTCAGGCGGGGCCGCGCATGAGGGGGCTCGCCGACGCGCTGCGGGGCCAACCGGGGCCGATCGCCGCGGCCGTGATCATCATGCTCCTCGTCGTCTACGCCTTCGTGGTGCCGCTCTTCACCGCCGACCCGTTCTCGATGGCCGGCATGTCGATCCTCGACGCGTTCTCTCCACCGGCCTGGATGGAGGGCGGCGTCGCCGCCATGCCGCTCGGTGCCGACGATCAGGGGCGCAATCTTCTGACCGCCATGGCCTACGGATTGCGCACGTCGATCATGGTGGGAGGCATTTCCGTGGTGATCGGGCTGGGCCTCGGAGGGGCGCTGGGCCTGATTTCGGGTTACGTCGGCGGGCGGACCGACGCGGTGATCATGCGCCTTGCCGATGTGCAGCTCGCCTACCCGGCCTTGCTCCTGGCCATGGTCATCGACGGCATCGCCAATGCGTTGCTCGGTCGCGGCCGCTCGAACGAGGTCGCCATCGCGATCGTCACGATCTCGATCGGCATCGCCTTCTGGGTGCAGTACGCCCGCACCATCCGCTCCAGCGTCATGGTCGAGCGCGACCAGGAATATGTCGCGGCCGCCCGCGTGACCGGACGCTCGAATACGGCGATCCTGGTCAAGCACATCCTGCCGAACGTGATGGCGCCGGTGCTGGTGATCGCCACCATCAATCTCGGCATCGCCGTCATCACCGAAGCGACCTTGAGCTTTCTCGGCATTGGCATCCCGCCGACCTATCCCTCGCTCGGCTCGCTCATCCGCAACGGCAACGCCTTTCTGCAGTCCGGCGAATGGTGGATCTCGGTCTGGCCGTGCCTGGTCCTGGTCCTGCTGGTGATCGCCGTCAACGTGCTCGGCGACCATCTGCGCGACCATTTCAACCCGAAGATCAGGGGGCGCTCGTGACCGATCCTCTGCTTCAGGTGCGCGACCTCAGTGTCGTGCTTGCCCGCGACGGCGCCGACCTGCCGGTGCTCGACCGGGTGTCGTTCGACATCGCCCCCGGCGAGGTCCTCGGCATTGTCGGCGAGAGCGGCGCCGGCAAGTCGATGGCCGGCGCTGCCATCATCGACCTGCTCGCGCCCCCGCTACGCCGCTGCGGCGGCACGATCACGCTCGGCGGCGAGCGCCTCGACCTGCTCACCCGCCGGCAGATGCGACGGGTGCGCGGCAAGCGGATCGGCTTCGTCTTCCAGGATCCGATGACCTCGCTCAATCCGGTTCTCACCATCGGCCGGCAGCTCACCGACACGATGCGCCGTCACCTGCCGCTCAGCCGTAGCGAAGCGCACGAGCGCGCAATCTCCTGGCTGACCCGCACCGGTCTGCCGAACCCGGCCCGCGTCTTCGCTGCGGCGCCGCACGAGCTGTCCGGCGGCCAGCGGCAGCGCGTCGTCATCGCCCTCGCGCTCTGCGCCGAACCCGACCTCGTCATCGCCGACGAGCCGACCACGGCGCTCGATGTCTCGGTCCAGGCGCACATGCTGCAGCTCCTGCGGGACCTTCACGAAGAGACCGGAACGGCGATGATGCTGATCACCCACGATCTCGGCGTGATTGCCAAGATGGCGGACCGCGTGGCGGTCTTCTATGCCGGGCGGCTGATCGAGACCGCAAGGACCGAAAGCCTGATCGCGGCGCCCCTTCACCCCTACACTGCCGGCCTGATGCAGGCGACGCCGGCGCCGGACGCCGAAGGGGTCATGCGCGTCAAGGCGATCCCGGGTTCCATGCCGGGTCTTGGCGCAATCCCGCCAGGCTGCGCCTTTCACCCGCGTTGCGACCGTTCGCGGGATATCTGCCGAGAGTCGCCGCCGCCGCTCGCCAGAGCCGGCGGGCACGAGGCCGCCTGCTATTTTCCGCTGCAGCAGGGGGGCAATCCATGAGCGCGGAAGACGTTCTCATCCTCGACGCGGTGTCGAAAGCCTATGGCGGCCGCGCCTCGATGCTGGAGAAGATGCTCGGACATCGGCCGAAGAGCCTGCAGGCCGTGCGCGAGGTGAGCTTCACGATCCGCAAGGGCGAGGTCATGGGGCTCGTCGGTGAATCCGGCTGCGGCAAGTCCACCATCGCGCGCATCGCGGCCGGCCTGATGGCGCCGACCGGTGGCGCGATCGGCAGAGCTGGCGACACCCGTCAGCAGATGATCTTCCAGGACCCGTTCTCCTCGCTCAATCCGCGCTGGCGCGTTCACGACATCGTCGCCGAGCCGATTCGCACGCACAAGCTGCGGGCGAAGAAGGACGTCAGTGCGCGGGTCGGCGAACTCCTGCGCCAGGTCGGCCTGTCGGAGGCCGACGGCGCAAAGTTCCCGCAGGCCTTCTCGGGCGGCCAGCGCCAGCGCATCTCGATCGCCCGGGCGCTCGCCGGCGAGCCGGACTTTCTTATCCTCGACGAGCCGACCAGCGCCCTCGACGTCTCGGTCCAAGCGCAGATCCTCGATCTCCTTCGCGACCTGCAGGCCCGGCTTCATCTGACGAGCCTGTTCATCACACACAATCTGCCGGTCGTGCGTCTGATGGCCGACCGGATCGGCGTCGTCTACCTGGGGGAACTCGTCGAACTCGCGCCCACGGACGCGATCTTCGAGCATCCGCGCCATCCCTATACGCGGCTCCTGATCGACGCGGCTCCAGATCTCGATGCCGAGGACCGCAGCCTGCATCCGATCCCCGGCGAACTGCCCGATCCGTCGGACCCGCCGTCCGGCTGCGTCTTCCGCACGCGATGCCCCTTCGCGACGGACCTTTGCGCGAAGGAACGTCCGGAGCTTCGCAACACCGGCGCGGGTAAAGTCCGCTGCCACTACGATCTCGACCTCGCGGAGACGGAGATGGCGGCATGAGCCGGGACAACGCCATCGCCAGGGCACAGAAAGGCATTGCCGACGGCAGCTTCGCCAGCGCGCTGGCCCGGCGCGTCGCGATCCAGAGTGCCAGCCGCGTCGCGGAACTGCGGCCCGAACTCGCCCGCTATCTCGACGAGGAGATGATCCCGCTCTTTTCGCGGCTCGGCTTCACGACACGGCTCTTGGAGCATCCGCTGGCACCGGGGCCGTGTCTGCTGGCCGAACGCATCGAAGGGCCCGATCTTCCCACCATCCTGCAATACGGCCATGGCGACGTCGTCGCAGGCCTCGACGGCTGGCACGAAGGGCTCTCCCCCTTCACCCTCACCGAGCGCGACGGGCGCTGGTACGGTCGCGGCACGGCCGACAACAAGGGCCAGCACAGCATCAATCTCGCGGCCATCGAGGCCGTGTTGTCGGAGCGTGGAAAGCTCGGCTTCAACCTCAAATACCTGATCGAGATGGGCGAGGAGTCCGGCTCGCTTGGCCTCAGGGAGATCTGCGCCGAGCATTCCGAAGCGCTGACGGCCGATGTCCTGATCGCCTCCGACGGGCCGCGGCTCGCCCTCGATCGCCCGACGCTCTTCCTCGGCGCGCGGGGCGGCGTCTCGTTCTACATCGAGATCGTCGCGCGCGAAGAGTTCCAGCACTCCGGCAACTGGGGCGGCATCCTCAGCAATCCTGGCGTCGAGCTCGCCCACGCGATCACCCACCTTATCGGCCGCACCGGACAGATCCGCGTCCCGTCGCTGACGCCGGGCGACATTCCTCCGAATGTCAGGACCGCGCTTTCGAAGCTGAAAATCACCCCCCTCGCCGGCGATCCGCAGATCGAGCCGTGGTGGGGCGAGCCTGGCCTGACCACCGAGGAAAAGGTCTTCGGCTGGTCGAGCTTCGAGGTGATGGAGATGGAGTGCGGCAACCTCGCCCAGCCGCTCTACGCCATTCCACCACGGGCTCGTGCCCGACTGCAGCTGCGCTTTCCCGTCGGCGTCGATGTCGAGGCGGTGGTACCGGCGGTACGCAGGACGCTCCGGGACGCCGGCTTCGACCGGGTCGTCGTGCATGAGCCACACGACGCGATCTTCCTGGCGACACGCCTCGATCCAGATCATCCCTGGGTCGGACGGATCGCCGGTTCACTCGAACGAACGGCGAAGGCCGTACCGGCGATCCTGCCCAATCTCGGCGGCTCGCTGCCCAACGACATCTTCGCCCGGGATCTGAAGCTTCCGACCGTCTGGATCCCGCACTCCTATCCCGGCTGCCTGCAGCACGCCCCGAACGAACACCTGCCCATCGATCTCGCCCATGAGGCGCTCGGCCTGATGGCCGGACTCTACTTCGATCTCGGCGCGGACAATCCGGACGCCGAGACCCTCTCATCCCATCGACACGGAACAGCAGACCATGAAGCGACTGGCCATTGACCCCGACACCGCGCTGGCGCACGTGCGAGGTGCGATAGCCGACGTCGAGACCGACAATATCGCCCTGATGGCCGAAAAGGCCGGCTCGATCGGAGACGTGATCCGCCTGTGGTACGGGGAGAGCGACGTGGTGACGCCGGAGCCGATCCGGCGCGCCGCGAAGGAGAGCCTCGACCGCGGCGAGACGTTCTACGTGCCCCAGATGGCCGGCCACCCGGCGCTTGCCGCCGAACTTGCGACCTATCAGTCGGAGCTTCACGGCCTGTCGCTCGGCATCGACCGCTCGACCGTCACGCCGGGTGGCATGCAGGCGGTCCATCTCGCGCTGTCGCTGATGCTCGAGCCGGGCGCGAACGCGGTCTATGTCGAGCCGCAATGGCCGAACATCCGCCACTCGATCCATCTGACCGGCGCCGAGGCCCGTCCCGTCGCGCTCGACCTCGTCGACGGGCGCTGGTCGCTGGATCTGGACCGGCTGTTCGACGCCTGTGACGCCCGCACCCGGGCGATCGTCTTTTCGACGCCGTCGAACCCCTGCGGCTGGTGCGCCAGTCACGACGAGCTGGAAGCGCTGGTCGATTTCTCCCGGCGGACCGGCATCTGGATCGTCAGCGACGAGATGTACAGCCGCCTTGCCCGCACCGGCCGTGCAGCGCCCTCGCTCCTGCAACACGCCGGGGACGAGGACCTCGCGCTCTGCATCAACGGGTTCTCCAAAGCCTGGGCGATGACCGGCTGGCGCGTCGGCTGGCTGAACCATCCGGCCTCCGTCGCCCCGGCCTTCCGGGCCGTGACGCAATACGTCAACAGTGGCACCTCTCCCTTCGTTCAGGCGGGCGCCCTGGCGGCGCTCCAGCACGGGGAGGAATACGCCCTGGCGATGCGCGATCGCTGCATGGCCGGGCTCGATGCTGTCTACGAACGTCTCGGCCGATCGAACTCGATCCGCCTGCCGGAGATGCCGGAGGGCGGCATGTACGCCTTCTTCCCACTCGCCCCCGAGGGAGAGGACGCGCGCCAGGCCTGCCTCGATCTCGTCTCGAAGGCCCGCGTCGGCCTCGCGCCGGGCGGCATGTTCGGAAAAAGCACCATCAACTGCGTGCGCATGTGCGTCGCCCGCGATCCCGAGGTCGTCGCCGAGGCCTGCGACCGGCTCCTCGCCGCCTTGTAGACCCGCCGGGCGGGCCGCGCGACAGCGCGTTTGCGATGTTTGGTGGCGATATGCGCCTGCATAACCCGACCCCTCCCCGGGCGCGAGGTGGCTTAAAGCACGCGGAACGACCGCGATGGCCGCCGTGCAGACCGTCAATTCGGCAGAACCGGACCGAGCTCACCAGTTTTGCGAGCCCAGTCCAAACTCGCGAGATGGCTGAGGAGAACGGTCAACCGGCGCAGCTCCGGAGTCTCGTCCGGTGTGCATGCGCCGGAGGAACGCGGCGAGGCGGCAGGCGCGGCGGCTGAGCCGATCTTCCGCACCTTCGATGCGCGCCCATTCCACCATCCGGAATGCCAGCGCTTGCCAGCCGAGCCGGTCAATCCCAAGCCGGCTGATCGGCGCCGATGCGCAAGGCATTGCGTCGCGCCTGTCCTCCGACTGAGACGGTCCCCATGCGACTTTCCCCGAGGCCGACGTGCGAGTAGGATTGGATCGATCTAACCGAGGGAGACGGCAGGCATGACGCAGGCACAGCCGGGAGATCGGATGAAGCGGCCGACATTGCTGGACGTCGCCGAACATGCCGGCGTCTCCAGGGCGACGGCCTCCCTGGTCGTGAGAAAGAGCCCGCTCGTCTCGGTCAAGACGCGCGAGCGGGTCGAAGCCGCGATGGCCGAACTCGGCTATGTCTACAATGCCGGTGCGGCGCGCATGCGCGCGGCGCGGAGCCGGACCGTCGGCGTCGTCGTCCCGAACCTCACCAATCCGTTTTTCGCCGTGCTCCTTGCCGGCATGGAAGCGGTCTTCGAGACCGAAGGCCTCGCCGTCATCTTCGCCAATTCGAACGAGTCGTTGGCAAAGCAGACCGGATTCCTGACGCGGATGCGCGAACACGGCGCCGACGGTGTCATCGTCTGCCCTTGCGAGGGAACCGATCACCGGCTGGTGGACGACACGGCGCGCTGGGACCTGCCGCTGGTCCAGGCCCTGCGCTACCTGCCGGAGACGGTCACCGACTATGCCGGCATCGATTACCGCGAGGGGATGCGTGACGCGACGGAACGGCTGATCGCGCTCGGCCATCGGCGCATCCTCTTCGTCAGCGGCAATCGCCGGCACTCCGCCCAGCTCGATCGGTTGGAAGGATTCGGCGCCGCGATGCGCGCCCATGACCTCGACGCCGGCAACGTCGCCGAGCTCCCGCTGACGCATGCTGCCGCGCGGCAGGCCGCCCTCGCGATTGCCGCTGCGAAGGACCGGCCAACCGCGGTCATCTGCTTCAACGACGTCGTCGCCCTCGGTCTCCACCGCGGCTTCTTCGACCTCGGCCTGCGGGTGGGCCGCGACGTCTCCCTGGTCGGCTTCGACAATGTCGCTGAGGCCGCCCTCGTCGTTCCCGGCCTCGCCTCCGTCGGCACCATGCCCTTCGAGGTCGGGGAAAACGCCGCCCGGCTGCTTCTGCGCCGGATCGGGGAGCCGGAGGCGCCTGTCGAACGCTGGGTCGCGGCGACCGAATTCGTCATGCGGGAATCTCTCGGCCCGACAGAGCCCGCCCTTGACCGTCAGTCAGCCCTCCTTTAGATCGATCTAAACGGCGCAAGGTCGCTCGAAATTGCCGTCGCCGGGAGGCTGCGCGGCATGGGAGGTTTCGAGACTTGAACTATCAGCTGAATTTCGCGCCTGTCTTCGCGAATTTCGACCACCTTCTGGCGGGCATGCTTGTGACGCTGGAACTGTCGGTCGGCGCGATGCTGCTCGGCACCGTGGTGGCGGTCCTGTGCGCCGCGGGCAAGACCGGCGGCCCGCGTCCGGTCCGCTGGCTCGTCGACGTCTATATCGAGCTGATCCGGAACACGCCGTTCCTGATCCAGATCTTCTTCATCTTCTTCGGCCTGCCGGCGCTCGGCATCCGCTTCTCGCCGAACACCGCAGCGCTGGTCGCGCTGACGGTCAATGTCGGCGCCTATGCGACGGAGATCATCCGCGCCGGCATCGAGTCGATCCAGAAGGGGCAGATCGAGGCCGGGACCGCGCTGGGGCTGAGGCCCGTCCAGATCTTCCGCTACATCATCGTCAAGCCGGCGCTGCGCACCGTCTATCCCGCGCTGACCAGCCAGTTCATCTATCTGATGCTGACTTCGAGCGTCGTCTCCGTCATCTCCGCGACGGATCTTGCGGCCGCAGGCAACGACATCCAGTCGCAGACCTTCGCCTCCTTCGAGGTCTACCTGGTCATCACGGGCATGTATCTCGTCCTGTCGATCGTCTTCTCCGGACTGTTCTCGCTCATCCGGCGCCGGGCGTTCAACTATCCGCTGAGCCGATAGGAGCCGCCGATGATCCGTCCCTTCGGCATCAACGAAGTCCTGTTCATCGTCGCCGCGATCCAGTGGACGCTGGCGCTGTCGGCCGTCGCCTTCGCCGGCGGCGCGGTTGGCGGACTGATCGTCGCGCTCTGCCGCGTCTCCGCGTCGAAGGTCCTGTCCTACCTCGCGCTCGGCTACATCCGGCTGTTCCAGGGCACGCCGCTTTTGATGCAGCTGTTCCTGGTCTATTTCGGCCTCAACATCTTCGGCGCCGGCATCAATGTGTGGCTCGCCGCATCGCTGGCGCTGACGCTGCATGCCAGCGCCTTCCTCGGCGAGATCTGGCGCGGCTGCATCGAGGCGGTGCCCTCCGGCCAGTCGGAAGCCTCCTGGGCGCTCGGCCTTCGCTATGTCGACCGCATGAAGTCGATCGTCCTGCCGCAGGCGGCCAAGATCGCCGTCGCGCCGACGGTCGGCTTCCTTGTCCAGCTGATCAAGGGCACCTCGCTCGCCTCGATTATCGGCTTCGTCGAGCTGACCCGCGCCGGGCAGATCATCAACAATGCCACCTTCGTCCCCTTCAAGGTCTTCGGCCTGGTGGCGATCCTCTATTTCGTCCTGTGCTGGCCGCTGTCGCTGCTGGCGCGCTGGATGGAGCGCCGTTTCGCAGTGGCCACGCAGCGCTGAGCCGCCGGCCCAACAACAGGGAGAGAACGTTCATGAAGCTCATCAGGAAGGTCGCCGCGCTGGCGGCCGCAGCCGCGATGGTCGCAGGCCTCGGCACGGCCGCCGTGAAGGCGCAGACGCTCGACGCGGTCAAGCAGCGCGGGACCATCAATGTCGGCATGCTCGTCGACTTCCCGCCCTTCGGCATCCTCAACACCGAGGGCAAGCCGGACGGCTACGACGCCGACGTGGCGCGCCTGCTGGCGAAGGATCTCGGCGTGAAGCTGAACCTCGTCCCGGTCACCGGTCCGAACCGCATTCCTTACCTCCTCTCCGGCCAGGTCGACGTCCTCGTCGCCTCGCTCGGCATCACCCCGGAGCGCGCCAAGCAGGTCGACTTCTCGCAGCCTTACGCCGGCATCGAGATCTTCGTCTTCGGCGACAAGGACGTATCGGTGAAGGGGCCGGAGGATCTCGCCGGCAAGAACGTCGGCGTCGCCAGAGCCTCAACGCAGGACACCGCCATCACCAAGGTCGCGCCGGACAGCGCCAACATCCAGCGCTTCGACGACGACGCGTCCGCGGTGCAGGCGCTCATTTCCGGCCAGGTGCCGCTGATCGGCTGTTCCAACACGGTCGTCGCGCAAGTCGAGAAGGTCCGTCCGGACACCTACGACACCAAGTTCTCGCTCAGCCAGCAGAAGCAGGGCATCGCGACGCGCCCCGGCGCGGACAAGCTGATGGCGGCGATCAACGACTTCCTCGTCAAGGTGAAGAAGGACGGCGAGCTGAACAAGCTGCACGAGAAGTGGCTGAACGCGCCGCTGCCGGACTTCATCGCCAAGACCAAGAGCTGATCGGAAACAACGCGGGATGTCAGCGATGAGCACCACCTCGCCCACCGGGCGCGCGGACGCAGCCGCCGACACGCCCGCCGTGCGGATGGAGGGTGTCGAGAAGTACTACGGCACCTTCCACGCCCTGAAACACATCGACCTCAAGGTCGCGCGCGGCGAGAAGATCGTCGTGTGCGGCCCGTCCGGCTCCGGCAAGTCGACGCTGATCCGCTGCGTCAACCAGCTGGAGGCCGTGCAGAAGGGCACGATCGTCGTCGACGGCATCGAGCTCACCGCCGGCCCGAAGAACGTCGAGCAGGTCCGGCGCGACGTCGGCATGGTGTTCCAGCAGTTCAACCTCTTCCCGCACATGACGGTGCTTCGGAACTGCATGCTGGCGCCGATGAAAGTGCGCGGGGTCGATAAGGCGGAAGCTGAGGCGACGGCGCGCAAATACTTGGAACGGGTGCGCATTCCCGAACAGGCGGACAAATATCCGGCGCAGCTCTCCGGCGGACAGCAGCAGCGCGTGGCGATCGCCCGGGCTCTGTGCATGAACCCCAAGATCATGCTGTTCGACGAGCCGACCTCGGCGCTCGATCCCGAGATGGTCAAGGAAGTGCTCGACACCATGATCGACCTTGCCGGCGAGGGCATGACCATGATGGTCGTCACCCACGAGATGGGCTTTGCGCGGCAGGTCGCCGACCGGGTGATCTTCATGGACCGCGGCGAGATCGTGGAAGTCGCCGGGCCGAACGAATTCTTTTCCAATCCGAAGCACGAGCGCACGCGCACCTTCCTCGGCCAGATCACCGGCCATTAGGCGGTCCGCGGCGGACAAGAGGCAGACTGTGAAACAGGACATCCTGCTCGTCGAGCCGATGCTCGCCGAGATGGAGGAGCGGCTGGACGCCGCCTACGAAGTCGTCCGGCTGTTCGAGGCGGACGGCCAGGCGCGCGCCGCAGCAGCGGCAGAGCGCATTCGCGCCGTCGTCACCGGCGGCGGCACCGGTCTCTCAGCGGAATGGTTCGGGAAGCTGCCGTCGCTCGGCCTCGTCGCCATCAACGGCGTCGGGACCGACAAGGTGGATCTCGACCTCGCGCGCCGACGCGGCATCCACGTGTCGACGACCCCGGGCGTCCTCACCGACGACGTCGCCGATCTCGGCATGGCGCTGATCCTCGGCGTGCTGCGCCGCCTCGGCGAAGGCGACCGGCTGGTGCGCAGCGGCGCCTGGGGGGAAGGCGGCAAACTGGCGCTCGGCTCGAGCCTACGCGGCAAACGCCTCGGCATCCTCGGCTTCGGCCAGATCGGCCGGGCGCTGGCGCACCGGGCGCAGGCCTTCGGCATGGTCGTCGCCTACTGGAACCGCTCCGCCGTCGAGGCGCCCGCGCACTGCCGGCGCAGCGAGACCGCGATGGCCCTCGCCGCGGAATGCGACGCCCTCGCCATCTGCCTCGCCGGGAACGCCGGCACCGAGAAGATGGTCGACGCCGAGATGCTGGCAGCGCTCGGTCCCAAGGGCGTCCTCGTCAATGTCTCGCGCGGCAGCGTGGTCGACGAGGATGCGCTCATCGCGGCGCTGCAACAGGGCGCGATCGCCGCAGCCGGTGTCGACGTCTTTGTCGGCGAACCGGCGATTCGGCAGGAATTCCGTGAGCTGGAGAATGTCCTCCTGATGCCGCATCAGGGCAGCGCGACGATCGAGACCCGGCGCGCCATGGGGGAGCTGGTGCTCGCCAATCTCGATGCGTTCTTCAAGGGCGAGACGCCGCCGACCTCCGTAATCCGCCTCCAGGAAGAAGCCAGTCGATGATCGTCCGCCAGGCCTTCTTTGAAGGCGCTATCCATCCCGGCCGTGAGATGGAGTTCCGCCACTTCGTCGAGACCCGCCTCATCCCGATGTGGCGTCGCTTTCCCGGCGTGCGGGACCTTCGCGTCCTGTTCGCGCTGGAGCGGGACGACGGCGCGCCCCCCTTCCTGCTGTCGCTGGCGATGACCTTCGACGACCGGGCGGCGCTCGCCGAAGCCTTGGAGGCACCGATCCGCTACGAGAGCCGGGCCGTCACCGGCGAGCTGATGAAAATGTTCGACGGGCACATCCACCACCACGTGTTCCAGGTGATCGGCTAGGCACCGGCGATCGCCGCAGGGCAGGACGACCGGGGCAAAGTGGCGCCGAGGCCGGCCCTACTCGGCTCGTGCCTCTTCGCCAGAAGCCAGTCTGTGAAGGGCACAGACCCAGCTGAAGAGAGCCAGGGCAGCGTCCTCGGCACCGCCCGTCAGCGCGACTGACCTGCTACCCACAAGTTAGGCTTCTCGTTGCGAGTCGGTGCTTCCTTCCCGCTCGGCCGCCAGCGGGCGCCGGTCAGGCCGGCAGCCTCTCGCTCAATCCCGCAAGCCCCCGCATGTCTTGCCGCGTCCCGCCCGCGCCGGCGAGAACCAGGCCGCCCTCCGCAAGGCTCGGCCACTCGCGCGGGTCATGGATCCAGCCGCCCGCCTCTTCGACAATCAACAGGCCCGCGAGGCAGTCCCACGGGTTCATGTGCGGCTCCCAGTAGGCGGCGAGCCGGCCGGCCGCGACGTAGGCGAGCATCAGCGCGCCCGAACCGTTGCGGATGAACATGCCCTCCATCTCGAGCAGCTGCTCGACGAAGTCCGATACCACCCGCGGCGGGATGCGGTGGCTGGCCCCGACCCCGACGATGCCATTCTTCACCGTCGTTTCGCTGCCGAGCCGGAGCGGCATTCCGTTCAGGCTGGCGCCCTCGCCCCGGCGGGCAGCGAAAAGCTCGTCGGCGACCGGCGCGTAGATCACCCCGGCCGCCGGAAGCTCCCGGGCCATCACCGCAACGGACACGCACCAAGCGTCGAGGCCGAAGATGAAGGGGCTGGTGCCGTCGATCGGATCGATAACCCAGGTGAAGTCGGACCGACCCTCCTGCACTCCGAACTCTTCGCCAAGCAGACCATCCTCCGGAAAGCGCGCCCGGATGTGCTCGCGCAGCAGAAGTTCCACCTGGCGGTCCGCCATGGTGACGGCGTCTTGGCCGTTCAGCTTGGTGTCGATCGTCAGCGAGGCACGGTCCCTGAAGAAGGCGAGCGCGGCGCGCCCGGCCTCCTTGGCGATCTCCCGCGCGAGGATGAAGCGATCGACAAGCGCAGCATCGGTTTCGGTCTGGGTCACTGGGTGTCCTCGATGGGCGGAGCCGGCGGCTCCACAACTGGTCAGTTCGGAATGATCGCGACGCCGCGGTCGGAGAGGCCGAGGCCGACATTGCTGCCCACCGCCCGAACCCGCTCCACGAAGGGGTCGGTGACGAACAGCGTGCCCGCTGCGGTCTCGATCTCGTATTCGACGTGGTCGCCGAGATAGGCGGCGCTCAGTACCCGGCCGCCCAGGCCGCCGGCGTCCTCGCGAAGGACGACCGCATTCGGACGGATTGCGAGCCTGCCAGCCCCCTGCGGCACCTCCCGCGCCACGAGTTCGTGCTCGTATGTGCCAATGCGGATCCGCGCCCGCCCGGAGCCGTGGCCGAGGATCTCGCAGGCGACCACATTCGCCTCGCCGATGAAGTCGGCGATGAAGGCGGAGGCCGGGTGCTCGTAGAGATCGCGCGGCGCGCCGATCTGTGCGACCTCTCCGTCCTGCATCACGACGATCTCATCGGAGACCGCAAGCGCCTCCTCCTGGTCGTGCGTCACGTAGACCGCGGTGAAGCCGAGCCGCTGCTGCAGCTCGCGGATCTCAGTGCGGACCCGCCGCCGCAGCCGGGCGTCGAGATTGGAGAGCGGCTCGTCCAGCAGCAGCACCTGCGGCTCCAGCACCAGCGCCCGCGCTACCGCGACGCGCTGCTGTTGGCCGCCAGAGAGCTCGCTCGGCAGCCGGACGCCGTAGCCGGCGAGGCCGACCAGCGACAGCCCGTGCTCGGCCTTCTCGGCCGCCTGCCTGCGCGAATGCCCCGAGGAGCGCAGACCATAGGCGACGTTCTCGGCAACGCTCATGTGCGGGAACAGGGCGTAAGACTGGAACACCATCGAGACGTCGCGCTCGTTCGCAGGCAGCGCGGTGACGTCGCGTCCCCCGATCAGGATCCGGCCGCCCGAAGGCTGCTCCAGCCCGGCCAGCATCCTCAGCGTCGTGGTCTTGCCGCAGCCCGACGGCCCGAGCAGCGTCACCAGGGTTCCGGGCCGGATGGTCAGCGACAGCTCGCGGATCGCGACGTGCGAGCCGAAGCTCTTGCGCACGTTCTCGAAACGCACCGAGCCACGCGGTTCGTTGCTCGTCATGCAGGCTTCTCCTCCCGGAATGCCGGCGCTGTCACCGGAGCGGGCCCGGCTTGGTCGGCGGCGCGGCGCAGCGTGCGCTTGCCGACGAGCAGCTGGAAGCCCGAGATGATGAGGACCATGACCACGATCAGCGCCGCCGAGTAGGCGATAGCGACGCCGTATTCGCCGTTCTCTGTCAGGCCGACGATATAGGCGGTGGCCATGTTGTACTGCGCGCTGACCAGGAAGATCACCGCGCTGATCGAGGTGATCGAGCGCACGAAGCTGTAGACCAGCGCCGTGACGATCGCCGGCCTCAGCAGCGGCAGGATGATCCGCCGCAGGGTTGTGAAGCTGTTGGCCCCGAGCGTCAGGGAAGCCTCGTCGAGGCTCCGGTCGAGCTGGCTCATCGAGGCGATGCCGCCGCGCACCCCGACCGGCATGTTGCGGAAGACGAAGCAGATCACCAGGATCGCCGCCGTGCCGGTGAGCTCGATCGGGGGCAGATTGAAGGCGATCACGTAGCTGATGCCGATCACCGTGCCGGGGATGGCGAAGCTCAGCATCAGCAGGAACTCGAAGACTTCGCGCCCGGCGAAGCGCTGCCGCACCACCAGATAGGCGGTCAGCAGGCCGACGACCGTCGTCAGTGGCGCCGCGATCAGCGCGATCTCCATCGTCGTCCAGAAGGAATCCCAGGCGACGCCGCTCCAGTGGATCCCGTCGGCAGAGACGTCGACAGAGAAGGCCTTCGCGAAATGCTCGAGGGTCAGCGTGTGATCAAGGCCCCAGGTCCGCACGAAGCCGCCGAACAGGATCATGGCATAGATCACCATGGTGAAGGCGAGCCAGGGCAGCACGACCAGGTAGACCACGGCGGACAGCCGCGGATCGAGCTCGATATGCCGGCCGCCGTCGCCCTTGCCGGTGATGGTGGTGAAGTTCCGGCCCTTCAGCCAGACCCGCTGCAGGAGGAATGCCGAGAGCGTGAAGCCCAGGAGGATGAGGGCGAGCACCGCCGCCCGCGACGGGTCGTTCTGCGCGCCGACGACGGCGAAGAAGATCTCGGTCGAGAGCACGCCGTGGCTGCCGCCGAGAACCAGCGGATTGCCGAAATCCGCCATGCTCTCGATGAAGCCGATCAGGAAGGCGTTGGCGAGGCCGGGCCGCAGCAGCGGAAAGGTCACCGTCCAGAAGGTCCGCCACCGGGTCGCCCGCATCGTCTGCGCCGCTTCCTCCATCGATGGGCTGATCGCCTCGACGACGCCCACCAACACCATGAAGGCGATCGGCGTGAACGACAGCATCTGCGCGATCCAGATGCCGGTGAGACCGTAGAGCCAGCGTCCGGCATTGAAGCCGGTGAGGTCGGCGACGAACTGGGTGATCACCCCGGAGCGGCCGAGCAGCAGGATCAGCGCCAGCCCGATGACGAAGGGCGGGGTGATGATCGGCAGGATGGTCAGGAGGCGCAGCGGCTTGCGGAAGGGAAAGCGGGTGCGGGTGATGAGCAGCGCGAAGGCGAGGCCGAGCAGCGTCGTCCCGAGCGCGGTGGCGATCGCCAGGAATACCGTTCGCCAGGCGAGCCCGCAGCTGTACTCGCTGGCGAAGCAGGCGAGCGACCAGATCGAGGGATCCTGAATGTTGCGGATGAAACTCGTCGGATCGAAGGAACCGTCGAAGGTCTGGAATGCGCCGATGAGGAGGCTGACGATCGGGTAGAGCACGAAGCTCGAGACCAGTCCGACCAGGATGGTGATGGCGGAGACGACGAAAGCGTCGCCCCGCATCGCCCCACGCTCGGCGAGCCCGAAGGAGACGAACAGCAGGAAGGTCGTAGCAAGCGCCATGCCGCCGAGCCCGAGCGGCAACTGGCCGTCGTCGAGCGGCCCGAGCAGCATCTCCCAGCCGCTCCAGTTCCAGCCGCGATAGCCGATCGATAGCCCTTCAAGCAGCAGCCAGGCGATGCCGAAGGCGCCGGCGAGCGCCACCCAGCGGCCACGCTCCGGGCCGGGCCGGCAGAAGCGCAGCGCCGCCACGGCAGCGAGCACCAGAGCAAGCGGGGCCAGCCACCAGGCGCCGCGCAGGAAGATCTGCACCAGGGCCGGTCCGACCTCGGAATCAAGCGGATAGCGGGCCAGCCAGCCGAAACCGAGCACCCCGCCCTCGACGCCGTACCAGGGCAGCAGCAGGAATGCGACTGCTCCGAGGAGCAGCGCCAGATCGAGCCGGCGGACGCGGCGGTCCATCGACAGCCTCCTTTTGCAAAGGACTCGGCCGGGCGGCCGAAGCCGCCCGGCAGCGCGACCTCACTTGGCGATGGCGCCGATTTCGCGATCCCAGCGCTCGAGCAGCGCCTTGCGGGTATCGGAATCGCCGTATTTGGCGAAGTCGTAGTCGATGAGCTTGATCTCATCGAGGTTCGGCGCCTCCGGCGGCACGGTCGCTCGCTTGTTGGAGGGGATCTGGAACGAGTCCGCCTCGACGGCCTTCGACTGGACGTCGGCCGAGAGCGCCCAGTCGTAGAAGGTCTTGGCGTTCTCCAGGTTGCGCGCGCCCTTGACGATCGACATCGACCCGACCTCGTAGCCGGTGCCCTCGCAGGGCGCGACGGTCTTGACCGGGAAGCCCTGCACCGTCATCGCCACGGCATCGTGCATGAAGACGATGCCGATGCCAGTCTCGCCGCGCGCCGCCGCCTTGACCGGCGCGGAGCCGGACTTGGTATACTGGGTGACGTTGTCGTTGAGCTTCCTCAGATAGGCGAAGGCCTCGTCCTCGCCCATGATCTGCACGAGCGTCGCCAGCGCGGTATAGGCGGTGCCAGAGGAGTTCGGGTTGGCGACCTGGATCTCGCCGCGATAGGCGTCGGAGGTCAGGTCCTTCCAGCACTTCGGCGGCTCGGCACCCTTCTTTTCCAGAATGTCGGTGTTGTAGCCCCAGCCGAGTGCCCCCGAATAGACGCCGACGGTGCGGTAGCCGGAGACCTCCGCCTGGTGTTGCGCCCACGGCTGCAACTCGGAGAGCTTCGGCGACTTGTATTCCAGCGTGAGGCCGTCCTGCGCGGCCTGCAGGTGCGGATCGCCAGTGCCGGCCCACCAGAGATCGGTCTTCGGATTGCGCGACTCGGCCCGGATGCGGGCATAGGCCTCGCCCGAACTCATGCGCACCATGTTGACGTCGATGTCGTGGCTCTTCTCGAACATGTTTTCCATCAGCTCGCACCACTTCACGTCGGCAGCGCAGATCATGTTCAGCGAGCCTGCGGCGTTGGCCGCGGATGGGGCGAGCGGCAGCGTCGCGACGAGGGCCGTCGCGGCGAGAAGCTGGATGCGCATTGTTTCCTCCCGGTGCATGTTATCGAGTTATTGCACTCGTGTGCAAAGCTGTCGCATGATCGCGCCGCTGTCAACGCCCAACGAAAAGGACCGGGCGGTCCGGCGTCTGAAGGCCGGCGCTTCGCGGGAAAAGAAGGGAAGTCGCGCAGCATGAAATTAAGATCGACTTCGGGTTTCGTCAGCGCACAGGACGTCGCCCGCCTCGCCGGGGTCTCGCGCTCGGCGGTGTCGCGCACCTTCACGCCGGGCGCCAGCGTTTCGGCCGAGACGCGCAAACGCGTAATGGCGGCCGCCGAGGCGCTCGGCTACCACGTCAACCATCTCGCCCGCGGCCTAATCAGTCAGACCACCAGCATCGTCTGTCTGGTCGTTTCGGACATCGCCACGCCGTATCTGTCGAGCATGGTCGACGCGCTGACCCGGCGGCTGCAGGAGGCCGGCAAGGTGGCGATGGTGATCAACGCCACCGGAAGACTGGAGAAGGTCGAGGACGCAATCAGCCAGACCCTCCACTACCGCGCCGACGCGACGGTGGTGCTGTCGGGCTCGCCGGACCGGACAATCATCCAGACCTGCCTCGACAGCGGCCAGCGCATGATCCTGCTCAATCGCGACGAGATGCTCGCCGGAATCCGCAATGTCTCGGTCGACAATGCCACGGCGGCGCGCCAGACGCTGCACGCCTTCCTGCAGGTCGGTCGCCGGCGGCTCGCCGTCGTCGCCTCCGCCGCCCGCACACCGAGTCTCGTCGGCCGCGAGACGGGCTTCGTCGATGCGGCCCGGGCCGCAGGGCTAGAGGTAACGAGATGGAGCGGAGGTGCGACCGCGCATGCGAGCGGCGCCGCCGGTGCCCGGCACCTCCTGGCGCAGACTGATCGCCCGGACGCGGTGTTCTGCGTCACCGACCTCCTCGCCTGCGGCTTTATGGACGCCGCGCGCCACGAGTTCGGGCTGAGGATTCCTGAAGACGTTAGCGTCATCGGGTTCGATGATATCGAGCAGGCCGCCTGGCCGTCCTACGCCCTCACCACCTTCGCCCAGCCGATTGCGGAGATTGCGGACTACGTCGTTGCATGCGTCATGGCCGACGACGCCGCCGAGGCCGGGCCGCTGCGCCTGTTCCCTGCGCCGATGATCTGGCGCGGCACAGTGCACCGCTGATCCACATGGGTCTTGCCGCAGCAAAGCGAGCCTGTGCTAGCAGAGCTGTCCTACTCGAGACGCTTGAGGCCACGGGTGGAGCTTCCCCTATTCTCCGATGAGCCCGTCGGCCGGGCCGAAGCGTGGGCGGGCGAACTGGTCCTGATGCCAGTGCGGGTAGATCAGGGGCGGCCGGCTCACGGCATCGAGCCGCTGCAACTCCGCCTGCGACAGGGTGAGATCGAGGGCGCGGAAGTTCGCCTCGAACTGCTCGACGTTTCGCCCGCCGACGATCAGCGATGCGACGGCAGGCCGGGTGAGGGTCCAGGCGAGCGCGATCTGCGCGGCTTCGAGACCGTGATCGCCGGCAATGGCGAGGAGTTCGTCGACGATCCGCCAGAGCCGTTCCATGTCGCGGACGGGCGGCTCCGTCCAGCCCTTCTCCTGCCGGCTTCCCGGCGCCACCGGCCGGTCGCGCCGATGCTTGCCGGAGAGGAGGCCCGCCGCGAGCGGGCTCCAGACGGTGACGCCGATGCCCTGGTCGACGGAGATCGGCAGGAGCTCGTATTCGGCTTCCCGCGCCTCCAGCGTATAGTGGATCTGCTGGGTGACGAAGCGGGCGAGCCCGTGGCGCTCGGAGGCCATCAGCGACTTCATGAGCTGCCAGCCGGTGTAGTTCGAGCAGCCGGCATAGCGGATCTTGCCCTGGCGGATCAGCGTGTCGAGCGCCTCCATCGTCTCCTCGACGGGGGTCGAGCCGTCCCATTCGTGGATGTGGTAGATGTCGATATGGTCGGTCTTCAGCCGCTTCAGGCTGCGCTCGCATTCGCGGATGAGATGCCAGCGGCTGGCGCCTTCGTCGTTCGGCCCGTCGCCGATCCGCATTCGCGCCTTGGACGAGATCACCACACGGTCCCGCCGACCCTCGAGCGCTTCGCCGACGATCTCCTCGGCAAGGCCGGTGGAATACATGTTGGCCGTATCGATGAAGTTGACCCCGTGGTCGAGGCAGCAGTCGATCAGCCGGCGCGCGTCGCTAACGTCATGCTCGCCGACCATGGCGAAGGGCCCCCTTCCGCCGAAGGTGAAGGTGCCCATGGCGAGGGCCGAGACCTTGAGGCCGCTGCGGCCGAGCGAACGATACTGCATGAGGAAATTCCTGAAGGTTGGTCTTAGGGAACGCCGGTCGGTCAGCCGGCCTCGGCAAAGACCGCGTGAAAGGCTTCGGCGAGGATGACCGCAGCCGTGCCGCCAGCGTCGGGTAGCCCGCGCGACTTCTCCTGGAAGGCCGCGGCCTTGCCGTGCTGGGCGACGAGATCCTTGGTCTTTTCGAGCCCATCGCGCGCCGCCTCGACGGCACGAGCGAGAGCCGGCTCCGGCGCCGTACCCTCGGCCGCCTCCGCTTCGAGCGTCTCGGCGATCGGATGCAGAACGTCGAGAACCGTCTTGTCACCCAGCTTGGCGCGGCCGCGCTGGGCGATGCCGTCGCGAAACGCGGCGAAGAAGGCCGCAAGCTCCGCCGTGCCAACGTCCTGCGCCATCTCGATCGCCTTCGAGCCTCGCAGGAAGCCGGTCGCCATCAGCGTACCCATGGTGGACGGCGCGGCCTTGGCGATCGCCGCGCCCGCCTGCTTGGCCTGGGCGGACGGGCCCGCCTCGCCGAGGGCGACGACCGCATCACGCGCGGCCGAAAAGCCCTTCGCCATGGTGATGCCGAGGTCGCTGTCGCCCACCTTTCCGTCGAGGGCGATCAATTCGTCCCGCTTTTCCTCGAAGGCCCTGGCGAGCCGCTCGAACAGCGGCCTGAGATCGTGAAGGCTCATGGCTCGGACCCCGCAATCAGCGCGCAACATGCTTGAAGAAGGGCGTGTCGGCGGAGGCGGCGATCAGCGGCTCGAGTTCCTCATCGAGGCGCAGGACGGAAATCGACGCACCGGCCATCTCCATCGAGGTGGCGAACTCGCCGAGCCAGACGTTCCGGACGGTCGCGCCCAGCTGCTCGAAGCGCTGCGAGACGCGGCGGAAGAGGATGTAGAGCTCTTCCAGCGGGGTCGCGCCGAGGCCGTTGACCAGCACGGCCACCGCGTCGCCCTTGCCGTAGCTGTCTTCAACGAAGATGCGGTCGAGCATCTGGTCGACGACGCTGTCGGCGGGTGCGAGCTTGCTGCGCGAGATGCCCGGCTCGCCATGGATGCCCATGCCGATCTCCATCTCGTCGGCACCGATCTCGAAGCCCGGCTTGCCGACCTCCGGGACGATGCAGGGCGACAGCGCCACGCCCATCGTGCGGGTGTTCGACCGGGCCTTTTCGGCGATGCGGGCGACCTCGTCGAGCGGCATCATCCTGGCCGCGGCGGCACCGGCCGCCTTGTAGAGGAAGAAGATGCCGGCGACGCCGCGACGCTTGTGCTCCTCGCCGACGACGGAGGAGGCCACGTCGTCATTGCCGATGACCGTCTTGACGGCGATGTCCTCCATTTCCGCCAGTTCGCCGGCCATGTCGAAGTTCATGATGTCGCCGGTGTAGTTGCCGTAGATGTAGAGGACGCCGGCGCCCTGGTTGACGTATTTCGTCACCTCCAGGATCTGGTCCGAACTCGGCGACTGGAAGACGCCGCCGACGGCCGCGCCGTCTAGCATGTTCTCGCCGACATAGCCGAGGAAAAGCGGCAGATGTCCCGAGCCGCCGCCGGTGACGATGCCGACCTTGCCGGGCTTGGGATGCGCGGTCACGTAGCAGCGCAGGTCGTCCGCCGTCTTCGTGACTTCGGGATGGGCCAGATAGATCCCCTCGAGCATCTCGTCGACGAAATCTTCGGGGCGGTTGAGAAACTTCTTCATGGCGCTCACTTGATACTCTCGGAGTGGAACTGGCGCTGCCGCGTGACGAAGAAGGCGGCGGCGAGCAGGATGAAGGAGCCGACGACGACGCGCTGCCAGGTGCTCGGAATGCCCACGAGGACGAGCACGTTGTTGACGACGGTGATGAGGAGGACGCCCACGACGGTCCCGAAGACCGATCCTGTGCCCCCGGTGATGCGTGCCCCGCCGAGGACGACGGCCGCGATCACGGGGATCTCGGAGCCGACGAGGTCGAACGGGTTGGCCATGCGGTTGGCGCTGACATGGACGATGCCGGCGAGCCCCGCCAGCGCGCCGGCAAAGGCGAAGACGAAGACATGGACGAGGCGCTGGTCGTAGCCGAGCCGCGCCGCCACCTCGGCATTGCCGCCGGTGGCGAAGATCGCCCGCCCCATCAGCGTCTTCTGGAAGAGCAGCCAGGTCAGGATGGCCGCAGCCGGAAAGACCAGGAAGTATACCGGCAGGGTGATGGTCGCGCCGTTGGCGGTCTCGAAGTCGAAGAGCGAGGCCTTGCCGAAGGCGACCATCTGGGGCGGCAGCTCCATCAGCCAGACGGTTCCGATGAAGGCGAGGAGGATCCCGCGAAAGAGGTACTGCGTGCCGATCGTCACGATCAGCGACGGCACGCGCAGGCCATAGACGAGGAGGCCGTTGACCGCACCGAGGATCGCGCCCGAGACGATACCGAGGATGATGATCAGCGACATCGGCATCCACGGCGCCACCGTGAGCACGGTCAGCGTCAGCGAATACATCGTCAGGGCGGCGATGGCGGTGAAGGAGACGTCGATGCCGCCGGCCGCGAGGATCGCGAAGACGCCGAGGGCGAAGAGGCCGGTCACCACGCTCGCCCGCCCCATGTCGACGAGCGAGGAAGGCTGCAGGAAGGCAGGGTTGACGACGGCGACGGCGACGCAGATCACCGCGAGGAGGAACAGGCTGACGAGCTCCGGGCGTCGCTTGAAAAGGTCGGTCGCGGCCGATCGCCTTCCCGGAGCGGCCTGCGAGGCTGCGGCTTTCAGTTCCATGTCGTCGTGCAGCGTGGTCATTCCGCAGCATCCCGTTCGGAGGCCACCATCGCCTGGTAGAGCCGGTCTTCGTCGGCGCCCTCGGCCATCAGTTCGTCGACGATCCGCCCGCCGTTCATCACGGCGATGCGATCACAGTTCTGCAGGAGTTCCGGCAGGTCGTCCGAGACGATGATCAGGCCGATGCCGCGTTCCGACATCGCCTGCATCGCCCGATAGATCGTGTCCTTCGAGCCGACGTCGACCCCCACTGTCGGGCCGTGCAGGATCAGGAGCTTCGGCTCGATGCTGAGCCAGCGGCCGATGAGGACGCGCTGCTGGTTGCCACCGGACAGGGCCCCGACCGGCAGATCGATGTCCTCGGTGTTGAGCTGCATCTCGGCCGAGATGCGCCTCGCCTCGGCGCGGCCCTTGCGGTCGTCGAGGAGACCGAGGAAGCCGGCGATCCTGTCGAGGATCAGCGGCGTCTCGTTGGCGTAGATCGACTTCTCCAGGAAAAGCCCTTCGCTGAGGCGATCCTCGGGCACGTAGCCGATACCGAGGGCGATCGCGTCCGCCGGGCGGGCGATGCGGACCGGTTCGCCGGCGAGCGTCAAGTCGCCGGAGGTCAGCGGCAGATGCCCGGCAAGCGCAAGCGAGAGCTCGTTGCGGCCGGAATCCGACAGGCCGGTGATGCCGAGGATCTCGCCGCGCCGGAGCGTGATGTCGACGTCCTCGAAATGGCGGCCGGCGGACAGTCCGCGTGCGCGGAACAGGACGTCGGACTGCGGCGCGGCGCGGCGATAGCGCTGGGCCTCGATCGGCCGGCCGGTCATGAGTTCCGCGAGCTCACCGCGGCTGAAGCTGCCGATCGGCGCCTGCGCCACCGACTGGCCGTCGCGAAAGACGATCGCCTGGCCGCCGATCCGGTAGCATTCCTCGAGCTTGTGGGTGACGAAGAGCACGGCGACGTTCTGCGCCCGAAGCCGGCCCACCACCTCGATCAGCGTCTCGACCTCGTGGCGGGTCAGCGACGTCGTCGGCTCATCCATGATGACGAGACGCGCCTCGCAGGCGATGGCCCTCGCGATCGCCACACGCTGGCGGATGGCGAGCGGCAGGTCGGCGACCTTGGTGCGCATCAGCGCAGGCGTCGGATCGAGGCCCACCTCGCTGACCGCCCGCCGAGCGGTCTCGACCAGCCGGCGCCGGTCGAGCACGCGAAGCAGCCGACCCTTGCCGTGAACCAGCTGTTCGCCAAGCGCGACGTTCTCCTCGACCGTCAGGTTGGGGAGCAGCGAGAGATCCTGGTAGACCGTTTCGATCCCCGCCTCCATCGCCATCAGCGGCGTCAGCGAGCGGCGGCTGCGGCCGTCGAGCACGATCTCGCCGTCGCTCGGCTCGTAGGCGCCGGAGATGATCTTGATCGCGGTGCTCTTGCCGCAGCCGTTCTCGCCGAGGAGGTGGTAGGCCTCGCCGGTGCGGATCGTCAGGTCGACGCCGCGCAGGGCATGCACGCCGCCGAAGCGCTTGTGGATCCCCCGCAACTGGAGGAACGGCTGGTCCGATCCTGGCTGTTTCGACACGGTCGACAATCTCCGGCAAGCGTCGCCTCGCCTCCCACGCCTCTGATCGTCCGGCGTGACACGGAGGGGCGGGCGCAAACGCGCTTCATCGAGGCACGGCGCCTCGGCATCGGCGCGCTGCGGCCGTCGCGGCCGCAGCGCCCATTCGGGAGGGGCACCGCCCCTCTCCGCCGACGGCGATGGCCAAAGGCCGGCCGCCGGCAGCGGAAGCTGCCTCAGAAGAGGTATTCCTTGTAGTTGTCCTTGTCGGCGAGAACCATGCCGTTGCCGATGACGAGCTTGCCCTTGCCGGCGCCCGGCTTCACCGTCACCTTCTCGTAGCCCGGCACGCCGAGATCCATGCCGTCCTCGACGGACTTGCCCTCGATCAGCAGCTTGGCGATCGCGTTCATCGCCATGCCCGCCTTCTGCGGATCCCAGAAGCCGATCGCCGTGATGGCGCCGGAATCGAGGTAAGCGGCGGAGGGGTTCGGCAGGCCCGTGCCGACCAGGCAGACCTTCCCGGTGAGGCCGGCTTCCTCGATCGCCCGGCCGACGCCGAGAACGTCGTTGCCGGCGGACGTCTGGAAGCCCTTGATGTCGGGATGCTTGCGCAGGATCTCCTTGGCCTTCTCGTAGGTGCCGTTGGCATCGTCGAAGGACTCGTTGTTCGGATCGACGAGGTCCATGTCGGGATGCTTGGACTTGGCGTTCTCCTCGCCTGCGCCGACCCACTGCATGTGGGTGCGGCTGCCGAGCGAACCGACGAAGGTCGTCCACTTGCCCTTGCCGCCCATGCATTCGGCGAGCCGCTCGTTCAGCGCGGCGCCGTAGGCGGCATTGTCGAAGGCCTCGACGTCGACCATCGTGTTCTTCTGGTTGTCGGCCTCATGCGTCACGATGATCGTGCCGCGATCCATGGCGCGCTTGAAGATGCCCTCGAGGATCGAGGGATCCATCGGGACGACGGCGAGAGCGTCGGTCCCCTTGGCCACGAGATCCTGGATGATCTGTAGCTGCTGGGCGGAATCGGCTGTTGCCGGGCCGACCTGGGTGATGGCCATGTCCGGGTTTTCCTGGGCGAACTTCTCGACGCCGGTCTTCATCCGGTCGAACCAGGGAATGCCGCTGATCTTGACGACGGTGGTGATCGACTTCTCCTGCGCCTGCGCCGTTTCGGGCGCGATGGCGGCGGCGGAGACCATGAGGGCCGTGATCAGGCCAATGTGGATGGACAGTTTCTTCACGCTGTGTTCCTCCCTGGAAACGTGAGACCCTCGATGACGTCAGACCCTGGAAGCGCGAGGGCGGCGCTTTCGGGCGAAGATCGACGCGAACTGTTCGATGAGGGCGAAGCGGCCGACGGCGAGAAAGCCGAGCAGCAGCGCACCCCATGCGAAATCCCGCACGAAGTTGGACAGGCCGACGAAGTTCAGCAGGCTCGACAGGAGCTGCAGGACGACGGCGGACAGGACGACGCAGATGACGCGGCCGTAGCCGCCCTGCGGGCGCACCCCGGCCATCACCGCGACGAGGATGGCGATCAAAAGGTAGGACGTGCCGTAGTCCCACTTCACGTTGACGTTGCGCGCGGCGATGATGACGCCGGCGATACCCGCGAGGGTCCCCGAGATGGTGTAGGTGGTGGCGATGATCCGGCGCTTGGGAAATCCGCTGTAGTCGGCCGCCTTCGGATTGGTGCCGGTCAGCATCAGCTGCAAGCCGTAGGGGGTGTAGCGAAGCACCGCGCTGAGCAGCGCCGCGACGGCGCAGAAGATCAGGAAACTCGTCGGAACCTCGAACAGGAGGCCGTTGCCGAGGTCGTAGAGCGGATCGGGAGAGCCGATGGTGACGGACCGCCCGTCGGAGAAAACGACGGCAAGCCCCGTATAGAGCATCTGCGTGCCGAGCGTGCACAGGATCGGGGTGATGCCGAAGCGCGAGATGATCCAGCCGTTGAGGAACCCGCCGGCCATGCCGACCAGCACCGCTCCGGCAGCGAAGGTGATGGTGAACAGCATCGGCGCATCGTCCGCCGAGAACAGCGAGAGCGCGACCAGTCCGGAGGCGACGCCCGCGAGGTTGGCGAGCGCGATGCCCGACAGGTCGATGCCGCCGTTGCCCGCGCACATGGCGAGCATCACGCCGATGGCGAGCAGCCCGATCTCGGGCACCTGGCTGGCCATGGACTGAAGATTGTAGAGCGAAAGATAGGTTCCGTCGGAGGTCGCGCCCCCGACGAGGAGGAGCACGACGACGAGCACCGACAGCACGACGAGATGTCCGTCGAGTTTACGCAAGACCTCCTCCCAAAGGTTTAGTAAACAACAACCCGATTTAGTGAATTGCTAGCAGACATCGCCGGGCTTCACAACAGGGTCGGCCGCCGATGCGCGCTGTTCCGCCCCCGGCCCGGTATCGCAATCCGGGCCCTTAGGCGCAGATCCGGCGCCCTCAGGGACGGGGTTGATGCCATCAATCGCCTAGACCACAGGGATTTCTCTGCCCGCCATCGAAAATTCCGAGCCCCGGAGACCACCGCGCAACGGCACCACCGCTCCCCTAGCGAACGGCGACAAATCAGTTTACTAAACATCCATGATAACGAGCCGCGAGGACGGCGCGTCGCAACAGCAGGAAGCAACCATTGAAGCGGTCGGTGACACTGCGCCAGGTGGCTGAACATGCCAGGGTTTCGGCCTCCACGGCTTCGTTGGTCCTGAACGGCAAGGGCGACATATCGGAGGCGACGCGCCAGCGCGTGATGCGCGCGGTCAGCGAGATGAACTACGTCCCGCGCGCCGGCCGCGCCCGGCCCGAGGCCGGCAATACGATCTCCTTCCTGAAGATCGCCAAGCACGGCCACACGGTGAACCGCGACCACAATCACTTCATCTCGGACTATATCGACGGCATGTCCTTCGAGGCGACGCGGCGGGACTATTCGCTGCATGTGGTCAGCATCGAGGGGAGCAATTTGCGCCCGGCTTTCGACGCCATTTCCAACGGCGACCTCAGCGGCGTCGTCGTGCTCGGCACCGAACTCGCGCAGGAGGACGTGCAGAGCTTCCAGCGCGAAGGCCTGCCGATGGTCTTCATCGACACCTTCTTTCCGCAGCTCGACGCCAATTTCGTCGACATGGACAATGCACAATCGATCTATCAAGCGATCGAGCATCTGAAGGATCGCGGCTTCACCCGCATCGGCCTTGTCGGCAGCTACTCGGCTGTCACCAATTTCAGCCTCCGCCAGCAGGCCTTCTCAAGCGGTCTCGCCGCACTTGGACTTTCCGCCCATGGTGACGCGATCCTTTCCGTCGAATCGACCCTCGACGGCGCCTATCAGGACGGCCTTCGCCTGCTGAAGGAGGGCGCCGCGGTCGCCGAGGCTTATTGTTGCGTCAACGACATCGTCGCCCTCGGCTTCATGCGTGCTCTTAAAGAATGCGGCTACCGGGTCCCGGAGGATGTCTCGCTCATTGGTTTCGACAATCTGCCGATGAGCGCCATCGTCGACCCGCCGCTCACGACCATCGAGGTACCGAAGCAGCGGATCGGCGCAATGGCGATACGCCTGCTCGACGATTTGATTGTCTCAGAAACTCCCCAGCCGGCGGTCAAGGCATTGATCAGTGGCCGGTTGGTCCTGAGGGACAGCACGTTGCCCTCTAAGGAACCGTTCGGGAACGGTTGATGGTCGCGGGAGCCTTGGTTTCAGAGGCTGTCTTGAGCGTGATCTGGAGAAGCTATCACTACCTATTAGTGTATGAGGCGATATGACTTTCTCTGATTGGATGAAACGTTGCGGCGGTTCTTCGGACTGGTTGAAAGCAGATCCAGCCGCTACGTTTATGACCGGGCGAACGTGCCCCCCGCAGAACGAGTAGCTCGGCTGCGGTAGGTCAGCGGCCGCTATTGTGCGACTTTAGCACCTGGTGGCGCAGACGTTTCCCTGACGCCGTCTCCGAACCTGCTCGGCGCATGGTGCGCGTGGAGCACATTGCAGTTCATCTCGCGCTCGGCGTTTCTCCTATGGCATACCGCCGGTATTGCGACCGTTTCTCTCCGATGGGGCTGATGGCAACCGCTCGCTCCGTCAGCTTTGCTGCGTCTGCGTGTCGGCAGCGATTTGCTGGAGCCAGGGGAGAACCGGGTCCGGTTGACGGACGGCTTCAACGATCTTCTCATAGACTTCGTTGATCGCCCGGGACTTCACCGTGTCGGATCGATGAACCACGCCAAGGAGTCGCTTGATTGGCGCGGGACCCGGCAGTGGCAGGTGCTTCAGGGGCGGCGGCATGATCGACACGCTCGGCTTGGGCGCGATGGAGACGCCCAGATTGAACAAGACCATGCTGGAGATCGTCTCGAGGTTTTCCAGTTCCATGCTCTCTCGCACGGAGATGTTGTGGTCTTGGAGCCATTGCTCGATCATCGCTCCGACCACCGCGCTCCGCGAAAACCGGATGAAGGGCCGCGTCCGCAAGAGATGGATCGGGTCGTCGCTGTCGGCCTGGATCGACGCCAGCACCTCCATGGGCTCCTCGGCGACATCCAGCCAGTTGAGCTTCTGGGGAATGAACGGCGGCTTGGAGACGATTGCGAGATCGAGTGCGCCGCGTTCGACCTGCTGCACCAGCGTCGTCGTCAGGCCGGGCACGACGCTGACATTGAGCCTTGGGTAGTCGATCTTCAGCTTTGAAATCGCCATTGGGACGAGGCCGGTCAATGTCGTCGACACGGCACCCAGGGCCAGAACGCCCTGAAGGCCGGACTCGCCCAGGACAGAGGGCAGAATTCCGTCATAGGCGACGACGACCTCCCTCGCCCGCGCGACGAGCGCCCGCCCGGTCGAGGTCAGCTCGGGGGTGCGCTTCGTGCGGTCGAAGATCTTCACGCCCCACTCTTCCTCGAGACCCTTCATCTGCTGGCTCACTGCGGCATGGGTCAGGAAGACGGCGTCCGCTGCGGCACTGAACGTGCCGTGTTCCTCGATCGCGATCAGGGTCTTGAGGACGCGAATGGTCACCGGCGGTGCGACTTGCTATTGTTAGCAGAATTTTCAGATTGCGTTAGCATTTGTCCCTTTCGTACAATTTGCCTTTCCAATATCCTCTTTAGAACGGCTGGAAATCAAGGGGGAGAGGAGCCCCCGAGTCAGCCGGGAGGAGGAGGATCATCATGCTGACCGACCGCGTCGAGCCGTCGCAGTTCCGGCCTGTCCGCCGATGGACGAACGCGGACGGCGGCCGGGTTCCGGATAAAGCAGTATCGCGCGAAGCTGGGCCGGCATGCTGACCCGGGCGGACCGGAAGAGCGGTATCCGCGGCGCCGACCTTCTCGTGAGGATCCTCGCTGCGGCCGGCGTTCGACGAATATTCAGCCTGTCCGGCAACCAGATCATGCCGGTCTATGACGCCTGCCTCGACGCCGGCATCCAGATCATCCACACACGCCACGAGGCGGCCGCGGTGTTCATGGCCGATGCCCATGCGCAGCTGACCGGGACGATCGGCGTGGCCCTGGTAACCGCGGCGCCCGGAGCCCTCAACGCCGTCGGTCCCCTTTACAGCGCCCGCTGTTCGGAAAGCCCGGTGCTGCTGCTGACCGGCGATTCCGCCGTGGCGCAGGACGGCATGGGAGCGTTCCAGGAACTCGACCAGATTGCCGTGACGGCCCCCCTCACCAAGCTGTCGCGCCGTCCGTCGAGCCCTGCGGAACTGTCACGCGACCTGATCGCGGCAATGCGCACCGCTGTATCCGGGCGCCCTGGCCCGGTTCATCTGGCGCTCCCCTTCGACATGCTGGAGGCCGATGCCGGCGCCGTCCCGCCGCCCGAGACGGCGATGCCTGCTCCGCGCCGCGCCGCCGCGCCGGATGCCGAGCTTTCGGGGCTGCAGGCGAAGATTGCGGCGGCAAGCCGGCCGCTCATCATTGCCGCTCCCTGCCTAGCGGCGACGCGCTCCGGTCCGCTGACCCAAAGCCTTGCCGATGCGCTGGACGCGCCAGTCCTGGTCATGGAGAGCCCGCGCGGCACCCGGGATCCTTCGCTGGGAGCCCTCTCCCAGATCATTGCTGAGGCCGACCTGATCGTATCGTTGGGCAAGCGGATCGATTTCACCCTCGGCTTCGGCCGTCTGGCAGTGGAATCCGATTGGGTCTTCGTCGATCCCGAGGACCAGGAGCACGAGCGGGCACGCCGCAACCTCGGCTCCCGGCTCGTGGCCGCGATCAGGGCGGACGCCGGCGCGGTAGCCGAAGCGCTGGTCGGCTCGGCCGGGCAAGGAAGGGCCCGCACCGCGTGGCGCGATCTGGTCGCGCGCAATCTTGCAGCCCGGCAAGGCGATCGGCGGGAACTGCCGCGAGGCGACCGGATCACGTCGGCCGCCCTGTGTGCAGCGGTGCAGGCGCATATCTCGGCGGCGGACGAGTCCGTGGTGATCTGCGATGGCGGCGAGTTCGGCCAGTGGGCGCAGGCCGGAACCCATGGCACCTACCGCCTGATCAACGGCCCGTCCGGGGCGATCGGCGGGTCCCCCTGCTATGCCCTCGCTGCAAAGCTCGCGCGTCCACATGCACAGGTCTTCGCGCTGATGGGCGACGGAACCATCGGCTTTCATCTGGCCGAATTCGAGACCGCGGCGCGGGAAAACGCGCCCTTCGTCGCGATCGTCGGCAACGATCGCTGCTGGAACGCGGAACACCAGATCCAGCTGCGCGAATACGGCCCGGACCGCCTGATCGGCTGCCAACTCTCCGAGGCGCGCTACGACAAGGCCGTCGAAGCGCTCGGCGGACACGGCGAATTCGTCACCAGACGCAGCGAGCTCGACGCGGCCATCGCGCGCGCCGTCGGATCCGGCAAGGTCGCCTGCGTCAACGTACTCATCGAAGGACAAGCTGCACCGAGCGGAGCGGCGCATTGATCGGCGCATAGTCGGTGTCGCGGCGACCTGGCTGCTTGGGAGGGCGGCCGGTCGACGAATGATCGAAGACAATCAACTGGGAGGAAGCACATGAATTTCCGCAAAATCGCCGCTGCCGTCGGGCTGGCCGCCCTTGTCGCCACGCCCGCGCTGGCCGAATATCCCGACCGGCCGGTGCAACTCGTCATCCCCTATGGGCCGGGCGGCGCGACCGACCTGTCTGCCCGAGCGCTGGCAGCCGCGCTCGGTCCGCTCTCGCCCAAGCCGTTCGTGCTGGTGAACCGCACCGGCGCCGGCGGCGCGACGGGCTCGACGGCGGTCGCCAACGCCAAGGGTGACGGCTACACCATGCTTGCCGCACGCGTCGGATCGCACACCGTGAACCCGGCGATGAAGGCCAATCTGCCCTACAAGCTGGACGATTTCCGCTTCGTCGGCGTCTACGAGATCAATCCCGTGGTCTGCGCCGTTTCGACCAATTCCGACATCAAGTCGATGGACGACCTGATCGCCGAGGTGAAGAAGGATCCCGGCGCCGTCAGCTACGCGACCTCCGGCGTCGGCAGCATGCTCCAGATCGCCGCGGTGATGGTGCTCGACTCCTTCGGCATCCAGGACGTGAAGGCCGTCACCCATCTTCCCCTTTCGGGCGACGGCGAAGCGGCGCTCGCCGTCTATCAGGGCACGGCCACCTTCATCTGCACGAACTCCTCGCCGCTCGCGAGCTTCGTGAAGAACGAGCAGCTGCGTCCGATCCTGGTCACCACGGCCAAGCCTCTCGACGGCTTCGACGCGCCGACCGCGACCTCGCTTGGCCACGAGGATCTCGAGGCGCTCGTGGGTTGGACGGGCATCGCCGGGCCGGACGACCTCACCGACGAGGCCGCCGAGAGGTGGCGCGGCTGGCTGCAGCAGGCGGTCAAGGACGAGACCTTCCTGAAGTTCATGAAATCGGTGGGCTCCGAGGTCGATCTGATGTCGCCGGAAGACTCGGTGAAGTTCGTCAACAATCAGTACAAAGTGTTTTCCCGCCTCGTCGACCAGCTCGGCCTGAAGGTCGAGTAACACCATGGGCAATGGGCGCCGGCGGCTGGAGATCGATCGTCCGCCGCCGGCGCCGAGATCTGGGCGTCGGGGCGCGTTGGCCGCACCCCTTCGCCCTCAGGCGCCGGCACCGGTATCGCGGGGGCCGGAAGATCCGGTCCGCGGGTCATAGACGGGGAGATAGGCATGCTGTCGCGTCCGATCGAACTCGGATTGTCGCTTTTCGTCGTCCTGTTCGCTTTGTTTCTCTGGCTGGTCCTGATCCCGTTCGGCATCGACGCGCCGTCGTCGATGCGCTCGATCCTTCTGTCGCCGCGCTTCTGGCCGACCATTCTGGCGGCGGGCCTGCTCCTGCTCGGGGTCATTCTGGGCGTCGCGACCTTGAGGCGGAAGACCAGGGACGGACATGACCTGTTCGAGCCTTTCACGCGTTCGGAATATGTCCGCCTCGCGGGCTTCGTCGTCCTCCTCGCCGTCTATTTCGAAGCGATTTCCTGGATCGGCATGATCTGGTCGTCGGTCCTCTGCTTCGCTGCGGTCGTCTTCCTGACCGGGGCGAAGAACAAGGCCGTCGGTCTTTGCTGCGCCCTGCTCCTGCCGATCGTCCTCTTCGGCTTCTTCTATCACGTCGCGGGCGTGAACATTCCGCAGAGCGAACTTCTGAGGTTGCCATGACCGCCCTCGATTCGATTGCGCAGGGCTTTGCTCTCGTCGCGCAGTGGCAGAGTGCCGGCTATCTGGTACTCGGCGTCGCGATCGGCGTCGTCGCCGGCGCCATCCCCGGCATGTCGGCCGTCATGGCCGTCGCACTCACCTTGCCCTTCACCTTTTCCCTGCAGCCGATCTTCGGAATTCTCCTGCTGCTCGGTGTCTACAAGGGCGGCATCTTCGGCGGCTCGATCCCGGCGATCCTCATCAAGACGCCCGGCACGCCCGCCTCGTCCGCAACCGTCTTGGACGGCTACCCGCTGGCAGAGAAGGGCCAGGCCGGCAAGGCGCTGGACATGGCGCTCTATGCCTCCTGCGTCGCCGACTTCATCTCGAACCTGGCGCTCATCCTGCTTGCCGGCTGGCTCGCCTCCTTCGCCATGCAGTTCGGGCCGCCGGAATTCTTCACGCTGATCCTGTTCTCGCTGACGATCATCGCCGGCGTCTCCGGCGACAGCCTCGCCAAGGGCTGCATCTCCGCGATCTTCGGTCTGCTTCTGGCGACCGTCGGGCTCGACCTCGTTTATGGCACGAACCGCTTCATCTTCGGCTCGACCGACCTCATGGGCGGGCTGAACTTCATCGCGGTGCTGATCGGGCTCTTCGCGATCCCGGAGATCTTCGCCTATATCCGCCAGCCGCGCGAACTCGACGGGGACGTGCGCAAGCTCGGTCACGCCCATCTGACCTGGGCCGAGTTCAGGGCCTCCTTCAAGACCATCGTCCGCGGCAGTTTCATCGGCGTCTTTCTCGGGGCCATCCCCGGCATCGGCGCGGCCCCCGCGGCCTTCGTCTCCTATTCGGAGGCCCGCCGAACCTCGCCCAGAAGGGCGAATTTCGGCAAGGGCGAGATCGAAGGCGTGGCGGCTTCGGAAGCGGGCAATAACGGCGTCGCGGGCGCGACGCTGATCCCGCTTCTCGCGCTCGGCGTGCCCGGCGACGTGACCACCGCGGTCATCATCGGCGCCTTCATGATCCATGGACTGCAGCCGGGCCCGATGATGTTCCAGACCAATGGCGACATCATCTACGCGATCTTCATCGGGCTGGTGCTGAGTTCCCTTGTCCTGCTGCTGATCGGCGGGGTCGCGATCCGCGCCTTCCGCTACATCGCCGACGTTCCGCGCTACGTCCTCCTGCCGAGCGTCCTGATCCTATCGGTTTACGGCGTCTTCGCGGTGAACAACGCGATCTTCGACGTCGCCGTCATGTTCGCCGTCGGCGGCCTCGGCTATGCGATGATGCTGCTCCGCATCCCCGCGGCTCCCTTCGTCATCGCCTTCATCCTCGGACCGCTGCTCGAGAACAACTTCCGGCAATCCCTGCTGATGTCGCAGGGGTCGATGGAGATTTTCGTTCGGGGGCCGATCACCTGGTTCTTCTGGGCGCTTACGGTGCTGGCGATCGTCATCATCTTCCGCCAGAGCCTGCAGCTTCGGCGCGACAGGGCGAAGGAAGAGAGCGAAGCGGCGCGCGGCCTTCCCGCAACGCCCAGCGCGGCCGAGTGACCGCCCAGCCGGGACGAACCATCATGCAGATCTCGGACCTCGACCTGGCCGGCCTGTCGCTGCTCGCGGCGATATTCATCCTCGGCGGAATGGTGAAGGGCGCGCTCGGCTTCGGCCTGCCGCTGACGACGATGGCGATCCTGCCCTTGTTCGTGCCGGTGGACTTCGCCCTCGCGGTCAATGCGCTGGTGCTGCCGCTCACCAATGTCGCGCAGTTCGTGCAGGCGCGTCGCATGCGCGAGACCGTCAGGCGATTTCAGTATGTCCTCGGGGGCATCGTGCTCGGCGTGCCGATCGGGGCGACGCTGGTGAGCCTCGTCAGCGACAACGAATTGCGGATCGCGCTCGGGTGCTTCGTCCTCATCTTCATCGCGCTGACGATCGGCCGTCCGTCCTTCGCCATCGCGGCGGGGGTCGAGCGCCCGGTCGGCGCCGGGGTGGGCTTTGCCGCCGGCATCGTTGGAGCGCTGACGACGGCGAACGGCCCGCTTTTCGTCATGTATCTCGTCGGCCTGAAGGTCGACCGTCAGCTCTTCGTCTCCGCTCTCAGCCTGCTCTTCATCGTCTCGGGCGTCCTGATATCGGGGACATTCCTGGCGAACGGGCTGATCGATCGGTCGCGTCTTCTGGCCGCGACCCTCGCGGTCCCGGCTTCGCTCGCCGGCATGGCGGCGGGTAGCCTGCTCGCAGACCGGATTTCCGCCGAGAAATTCCGCATGGCGGTCCTCTTCTTCCTCGCGATCCTGGCGCTCAACATGCTCGCCCAGGGTGCGGCCGAGCTCTGACGGGCCGCGAGCGCCCACGCCTTCGACGCCAGCCCGTCATGTAAGATTATCCTACATAAATGGTCATTATTTCTGGTTTTCTGTCAAAAAATCTTCCGCCTATAAGGGCGGGTAGAACAATGAAAAAGACGCAGCCGGGGAGGTTCGAGCGTGTCGTCAACTGAGCGGACCCTTTCGGTCTCTGTCTGGCGCGGAAACGCCGAAGGAGGCCATTTCGAGGACTTTCAGGTTCCCGAACGGGACAACCAGACCATCCTCGACGTCGTCTCCTGGGTGCAGCAGAACCTCGATCCCACCCTCTCCTATCGATACGCCTGCCGGGTCGGCATGTGCGGCTCCTGCGCGATGATGGTCAACGGCAAGCCGCGCTGGACCTGCCGCACGCATGTCGGGAAGGTCGCGGGCGAGGACGGACGCCTGGAGGTTGCCCCCCTGCGCAATCTGCCGGTCATCAAGGATCTGGCGACGGACATGGATCCGTTCTTCGACAAATGGGTCGAGGCGGAGGGCCGCTTCCATCCGACCAGGACCCGGGCCCACGACGTCGAGCGCGTCGATCCGCATTCGGCGGCGCGCCAGAAGGCCGATGCCGGGATCGAGTGCATCAATTGCGCGGTCTGCTTCGCCGCCTGCGACACCGTGGCGGGAAATTCGGACTATCTCGGCCCCGCCGCCCTCAACCGGGCCTGGACGCTGCTCAACGACGTCAAGGACGCCGGCCGGCAGGAGATCATCGAGGCCGTCTCCGGCAGCGGCGGCTGTCATAACTGCCATTCCCAGGGCAGCTGCGCCGTCTTCTGTCCGAACGAGCTGAGCCCGATCACCTCGATCGCAGGGCTGAAGCGCGAGACGACGAAGGCCTTGTTCGGATGGGGAGGATAGGCCGGTGATCGGCATTCGACTCTACATGCTGCAAAGGCTGACCGCGCTCGTGATGGCGCCGCTGGCGATCGGACATCTGGCGGTGATGATCTACGCGATCCAGGATGGCCTCTCGGCCGGGGAGATCCTCTCCCGCACGCAGGGCAGCCTCGCCTGGACGCTGTTCTACGGCACTTTCGTCGTCGCGGTCTCGATCCACGCCGCGATCGGCCTGCGGGTGATCCTGGCGGAAACCGCGTCGCTCGCCAACAGGCGCGCCCTCGACGTCTTCACCGTCGCCGTCGGCGTCGGGCTCCTCGCAATGGGTCTGTCCGCGGTCTACGGGGTGACGGCATCATGATCCGGCCGCACCGCAACCACCCCCTGTGGCTCGCCTTCATCCTGCATCGGATTTCCGGCCTCGCCCTGGCGCTGTTCCTGCCTGCGCATTTCTATGTCCTGTCGCTGGCGCTCTCGGATAGCGCGCGGCTCGACGGCCTCCTGTCCTGGACGGACCTCCGGATCGTGAAATTCGCCGAGTTCGGGTTGGTGTTCCTGCTCGCCGTCCATGTCTTCGGCGGTCTCCGCCTCATGGCGCTGGAATTCCTGCCTTGGAGCCCCGGGCAGAAGTCGCTGGCGGCGGGCACAGTCGCCCTCGCCTTTCTGATTTCCACCGGCTTCTTCCTGCGGGCGGTCTGACATGTCGCAACGTTTTGCCGTCGATCGCCACGATACCGACATCCTGATCCTCGGCTCCGGAGGAGCCGGGCTGTTCGCCGCCCTGCATGCCCAGCAGTCGGCGCCCGCCGGCACGAAGATCACCATGGCCGTCAAGGGCCTGATCGGCAAATGCGGCTGCACCCGCATGGTCCAGGGCGGTTACAACGTCGCGCTGGGAACCGGCGACAGCGTCGAGCGCCATTTCATGGACACGATCCAGGGCGGCAAATGGCTCCCCAACCAGGACATGGCCTGGAAGCTCTGCGAGCAGGCGGTGGTCCGCGTGCGCGAACTCGAAAACGAGATCGGCTGCTTCTTCGACCGCAATCCCGACGGCACGCTGCATCACAAGGCCTTTGCCGGGCAGACCGCCGACCGCACGGTCCACAAGGGGGATCTCACCGGCATCGAGATCATCAACCGGCTGATGGAGCAGGTTCTCGCCCGCCCGATCGAGAAGCTGCAGGAGCACCGCGCGATCGGGCTCATCCCGACCGCCGACGGCTCGGCTCTCGCGGGCGTCCTGATGATCGACATGCGGGCCGGCCGGTTCCGCTTCGTGCGGGCGAAGACGGTGCTGATGGCGACCGGCGGCGGTCCGACGATGTACAAGTATCACACGCCCTCCGGCGACAAGACGATGGACGGGCTTTCGATGGCCCTGCGCATCGGCCTGCCGCTCCGCGACATGGAGATGGTGCAGTTCCATCCGACCGGGCTGCTTGCCGGCGACCACACCCGCATGACCGGCACCGTGCTGGAAGAAGGGCTGCGCGGCGCCGGCGGGCAGCTTCTCAACAGCTACGACCACCGATTCATGTTCGACTACGACGCGCTGGGCGAGCGCGCGACCCGCGACGTCGTGAGCCGCGGCATCTATGCCGAGATGCGCAAGAACAACACGTCCGAGCACGGCGGCGTCTACATCTCCATGGCGCATCTGGGGCCCGACAACGTGCGCCGGAAGTTCAAGGGCATGGTCAAGCGCTGCGCCGACTGCGGCTTCGACCTCGCCGGCGGCAAGGTCGAGGTGGTCCCCACCGCCCATTATTTCATGGGCGGCATCGTCGTGGATCCGGACACCCGCACGGAACTCGAGGGCCTTTACGTCGCCGGCGAGGACGCCGGCGGCGCGCACGGGTCGAACCGGCTCGGCGGCAACGGCGTCGCCAACTCCACCGTCTATGGCGGCGTTGCGGGCGACGTCATGGGCAGCGACATCGCCCGCATGAAGACGTTGCGCGATCCTGACCCTGCCGTGCTCGCAGCTGAGGTGGAGCGCGCCTGTGCGCCCTTCGGCAGACGGTCCGGCAACATCCAGACGCTGCGTGCGGCGCTGCAGGACGCCATGTGGGACCATGTCGGCGTCATGCGCACGCAGACCGGCATGACCCGCGGCCTGCAGCGGATCGCGGAAGTCGAGGCTGAGCTTGCCGAGACCGGTATCGCCAGCGACGAACTCGCCTTCAACCTCACCTGGCACGACTGGCTGAACCTGCGCTCGCTCTGCGACATTTCCGAGGTCATCGCGCTTGCCGCGCTCGAGCGGGAGAACTCCCGCGGGGCCCATTTTCGCGAGGACTTTCCGGAATCCGGCGACCTCGAACGGTCTTATTTCACCGTCGCGCGCAAGCGGGGCGAAGCGGTCGAGATGGATCGGGAGGACGTCCGGTTCACCATCGTCAGACCCGGCGCGACGATCCTGCCCGAGGGCGAACCCGACACACTTCTGAAGGCTGCAGAATGATCGCCATCGAGACCATCCAGAAAACCGCCGAACGGCTGATGGAAAAGGCCGCCATCGAGATCCCCGATGACTATCTCGACGGGCTCAAGGCGGCGGCGCGCGTGGAGGACGGCGATCTGTCATCCTTCGTGCTCCAGGCCATGCTGGAGAACTACGAAGCGGCCAAGGAGGACCGCCGCGCCATGTGCGGCGACACCGGCTGCCCGCGCTGGTACGTGAAGATGGGCAATGAGGCGCGGATCGAGGGCGGCCCGGTCGCTCTGGAAGCCGCGCTGCGGCGAGCGACCGCCAAGGCCACCAACGACATCCCGCTGCGCCCCAATCGGGTCCATCCGCTCTGGCGGACCGACCACGACAACAATGTCGGCATCGGCGCGCCGGAGATCGAATACGGCTTCGAGCCCGACGGCGCCTGGATCGACCTCGTCACCGTCCACAAGGGCGGCCTGTTCGGCACCGACTATCGCATGCTCTTCCCCTCGGACGGCATCCAGGGGATCAAGCGCTTCTATCTCGACAGCCTGGTCGCCTTCGGCAAGCGCGGCCTCGCCTGCCAGCCGGCGATCATCGGCATCGGCCTCGGCGGCTCGAAGGACACCTGCATGGTGCTCGGCAAGCGGGCCGCCTGTCTGCGCACGGTCGGCAGCAAGAATCCCGATCCCCGGATCGCCGCGCTCGAGGAGGAGTTCAAGGAGCTCGGCAACTCGATCGGCATGGGCGCCATGGGCTTCGTCGGCAAGTCGATGGTCGTCGATTGCCATATCGAGGTCGGCTACTGCCACACCGGCGGCATGCAGATGAGCGTCCACGCCTTCTGCCTCTCCTCCCGCCGCGCCGTCGCCCGCATCCATGCCGACGGGCGCGTGGAATACCGGACCGATCCGGATTGGTTCACCGATTATCAGCGCCGGGAGACGGTCGAATGGAACATGCCGCAAAGCCTCAGCAAGTCCGCCTGAGCACGACGCCGACACACGAGGATCTGGCGAGGCTGAAGCTCGGCGACATCGTCTATCTCGACGGCCTGATCTACACCGGCCGCGAGGGCGTCTACATGCGGGTTCTGGAGGAAGGCGCTGACCTGCCGCTCGACCTGCCGCGCGAAAGCGCGGCCAACTTCCACTGCTCGCCCGCGGCGACGGTGCGGCCGGACGGGACCTTCAACATGGGCGCGGTCACGGCGACGGCCTCGTTCCGTTTCACCAAGTGGATCGGCCGCTGGCTCGAACTCTCCGGGGCGAAGCTGATCATCGGCAAGGGCGGCATGACGTCGAAGGATTACCGGGAGCACTTCGTCCCGAACGGCGCGATCTATCTGACCACCGTCGGCTACGGCACGGGCGCGCTGCTCGGACGCGGCATCAAGTCCGTCAAGGCCGTGCATTGGCGGGCGGAACTCGGTCTCGCCCAGGCGATGTGGGTGATCGAGGCCGAGAAGATGGGGCCGTTCATCGTCGACAGCGATCTCGATGGCAACAGCCTCTTCGAGCGGGAAAACGCCCGCATCGCGGCAAACCTCGAAAAGGTCTATGAAGGAACGCGTCCCGCCGTGCTCAAGCGCTTCGGCGAGACCGACGACCGTTCCGATGAAGTCATCGGGTAGGCGACCGTCGTCCGCTTCGATCTCCACGGCGAATTTGGCATAGTGTCAGGCGATGACGGGGAGATGTTCGTTCCAGCGCATCAGTCGGGCGACGCGCCGGCGGCCGGTCGGCAGGTCATCGAAGCCGAACGTGGGAGGCAGCCTTCGCCGGATTCCGGAAGAGGATCAACTCCAGCGGAACGTCATTCTGCTGCCGCGCCGATGACGCCGCGGTCGATCTGGTCCTGCTCGATCGCCTCGAACAGGGCCTTGAAATTGCCCTCGCCGAAGCCGTCGTCACCCTTGCGCTGGATGAACTCGAAGAAGATCGGGCCGATCATCGACTTCGAAAAGATCTGCAGGAGGATGCGGGTCTCGCCGCCGTCGACGACGCCCTCCCCGTCGATCAGGATGCCGTGCTTCGCCATCTTGTCGATCGGCTCCTCATGACCCTTCACCCGCTCCTTCGACAGCGGATAGTAGGTCTCCGGGGGCGCCGGCATGAATTTCAGCCCGCGCTCGGCGATGGCGTCGGCCGAAGCATAGATGTCGCGGGCGCCGACAGCGATGTGCTGGATGCCCTCGCCATTGTAGCGCTTGAGATATTCGACGATCTGCCCGGTTTCGCCGCGATCCTCGTTGATCGGGATGCGGATGCGCCCGCACGGACTGGTCAACGCCCGCGAGAACAGGCCGGTGAACTTGCCCTGGATGTCGAAGAAGCGGATCTCGCGGAAGTTGAACAGCCTGCCATAGAAGTCGAACCAGGTGTCCATGTTGCCCTGGTGGACGTTGTGGGTCAGGTGATCGAGGTAGTAGAAGCCGACGCCCATGGGATGGGCTGTGCTGTGCCAGTCGAACTCGGCATTATAGACCGAGTGTTCCCGATGGCCGTCGACGAAATAGATCAGGCTGCCGCCGATACCGCGAATGGCCGGCCAGTCGAGCGTCAGGCCCTCGGTCGCCGGCTCGGCGCCCATCGCCACAGCATGATCGAACGCGTGCTGCGCATCGGCCGTGCGCCAGCCCATGGCCGGCGCGCAGGGCCCGTGTTCCTCAACGAAGCGCATGGCGTGACTGCCGGGCTCGAAGGTCAGGAGATAGCTGATGTCGCCCTGCTGCCAGAGCTCCACGGCGCGGCTCTTGTGAGTGGCGACGTGGGCAAAGCCCATCTTCTCGAACTGCGCGCGGATCGCCTCGGGGTCAGGCCCGGCGAATTCTACGAACTCGAAGCCGTCCGTTCCGGCGGGATTGTCCTTGGTGATACCGGTCATCGGCGCGTCGTGGGGGAACGGTCCCATGGAATTCTCCTCCTGAAACTCTGCACTGAGCAAGAGTCTGCGCCAGACGGCGTGCATCGTGCTTGCAAACTGGGCGGCCGCACGGCTTCATATGCACGAAACGCGCACGAAGGTAGGATTTCATGCAGAATATGAGCCTCGATCGGTTCGATCATGCCATTCTGCAGGCACTTCAGGAGGATTCCGCGCGCACGAATGGCGATCTCGCGGAGATCGTCAATCTCTCGGCGTCGCAGTGCTCGCGCCGGCGAGCCCGGCTCGAGGAAGACGGGGTGATCACCGGCTACACCGCACGGGTGAGCGCCACGGCGCTGGGCTTCGGCCTCAGGGCCATCACCCGGGTCAACCTCTCGGCCCACAGCGAAAAGAACGCCCAAGGTTTTGCCGACTTCCTCGACCGGCACGAGGAGGTGCGGGCGGCCTTTTCGGTGTCGGGCGACGCGGACTATGTGCTGATCCTGATGACGCGGGATCTCACCGCCTTTGCCGATTTCATCCACCGGCACCTGCTCCCGCACCCCCAGGTCAGCCAGGTGCGGTCGGAAATCGTGCTGCTGACGCTGAAGGAGGAGTGCGGCGTGCCGGTCGGCTGAACGGGATTCCTTCGAAGGATCCGCGACGGCTTCGGCCAGCCTTACGCCGTAATGGGCTGGTGGTTCTCCGGCCGCGCCCGGTCGAACGCCTCCGTGGCGAGACAGACCGCCTCGACCGCCACGCATTTGGGATAGGCGCCAAGTGCGACGCCCCAGCGCCGGGCGTTGTAGAGCTGCGGGATGAGGCAGAGATCAGCGATGCTCGGCGCCTCGCCGACGCAATAAGGGCCATTCGGATCGAGGCAGGCCTCCACGGCGGCGAGTCCCCTCGCCATGACGGACCGGTTCCAGTCTGTCCGCGCGTCCTTCCCGCCCATTGTCTCGACCCGCGACAGCACCGACGGATTGCAGAGCGGATGGATGTCCATGGCGATGATCGTGGCGATCTGCATCGTCCGCGCCCGGCATGCGGGATCGGCCGGATGGACCGAGGGCTCCGGCGCCTTCGCGTCAAGCCAGTCGAGGATGGCGAAGGACTGGCTGAGCTTGAGGTCGCCGTCGACGAGCACCGGCAGGAAGCCTTGCGGGTTGAGCGCCGTGAAGGCCGCGCCGCGATGCTCGCCCGCGAGGATGTCGACGGGCACCAGTTCGGCGTCGAGGCCCTTGAGGTTGAGGGCGATCCGGACGCGGTAGCTCGCCGAGGACCGCCAGTAATGGTAGAGCTTCATGGCGCCTTCAGGCACCCTTTTCGAGCGTCTGTTCGATGGCGCCAAAGATCGAATGACCGGATGTGTCCGCCATCTCGATGCGGACGGTGTCGCCGAAGGCCATGAAGGGAGTTTTCGCCGCGCCGCTTTCGATGGTCTCGACCATGCGAATCTCGGCGAGGCAGGAATAACCGACGCCGCCGGCCGCGATCGGCTGTCCCGGCCCGCCGTCGCTGCCCCTGTTGGAGACCGTTCCCGAGCCGATGATCGTGCCGGCCGAAAGCGGCCGGGTCTTCGCGGCATGTGCAATGAGTTTGGGAAAATCGAAGGTCATGTCGGTGCCGGCATCCGCCTTGCCGAAGGATTCCCCGTTCAAGGAGACGAGAAGGGGCAGCGACAGCCTGCCGCTGTCCCAAGCCGCGCCCAGTTCGTCCGGCGTCACGGCCACCGGCGAAAAGGCGGAAGACGGCTTGGCCTGAAAGAAGCCGAAGCCCTTGCCCAGTTCGCCGGGGATCAGGCCGCGAAGGGATACGTCGTTGACCAGCATGACGAGACGGATCGCGTCGCGGCAGGTGGTCTCGTCCGCGCCGAGCGGCACATCGTCGACCACGACCGCAATCTCGGCCTCGAAGTCGACGCCCCAGGCCGGCACCGCCTCGGCAGGGAAGCGGATCGGGTCGCGCGGTGGCAGGAAGCTGTCGGAGCCGCCCTGATACATCAGGGGATCGGTCCAGAAGCTCTCCGGCATCTCCGCGCCCCGCGCCTTCCGCACCAGCTCGACGTGGTTCACATAGGCCGAGCCGTCGGCCCACTGATAAGCGCGCGGCAGCGGCGAATGGGCATCGTGCTCGTGGAAGCGCATGGTCGGCTGGCCACCGGCCTCGATTCCCTCCGCTACGCCTGCGAGGCGCGGGGCGACGTGTTCCCAGTCGTCCAGCGCCGCCTGTAGGGTGCGGGCGATGTGCGGCACCTCCGAACAGCGGGTGAGGTCCTTCGAGACGACCACCAGCCGGCCGTCGCGCGTCGTGTCCTTCAAGGTACCGAGTTTCATGCCGTCCTCATTTCACGCCGGGGGTGCCGTCGAATTTCTTGTCGAGACTGGTCCAGCAATCGACGTAGTCGTCCTGCAGCGGCGCCTCTTTGGCGGCCCAGGCGGTCAGCTGCTGGGGAAAACGGGTCTCGAACATGAAGCTCATCGTCTCGTCGAGCTTTTCCGCCTTCAGTTCGGAGTTCGAGGCGCCCTCGAAGGCGTTCCGGTCCGGCCCGTGGGGCAGCATGCAATTGTGCAGGCTCATGCCGCCGGGCACGAAGCCCTTCGGCTTGGCGTCGTAGATACCGTAGATGTTGCCCATCAGCTCGCTCATCACGTTCTTGTGGTACCACGGCGGGCGGAAGGAATGTTCGGCCACCATCCACCGCTCACGAAAAAGAACGAAGTCGATGTTGGCCGTCCCCTCGACGCCTGATGGCGCGGTGAGCACCGTGAAGATCGACGGATCGGGATGGTCGAAGAGGATCGCGCCCACCGGCGAATAGGTTCGAAGATCGTATTTCCATGGCGCGTAATTGCCGTGCCAGGCGACGACGTCGAGGGGTGAGTGATCGATCGACGAGCGATGGAAGCTCCCGCACCACTTGATCGTCACCGTGCTCGGCGTGTCGCGGTCCTCGAAGGCGGCGACCGGCGTCTTGAAGTCGCGCGGATTGGCCATGCAGTTGGCGCCGATCGGGCCGCGGTTCGGCAGGTCGAACTTCTGGCCATAGTTCTCGCAGACGAAACCGCGGCACGGCCCCTCCAGCACCTCCACCCGATAGACGAGGCCGCGCGGCAGGACGCAGATCTCCTTCGGCTCGACGTCGATGACTCCGAGTTCGGTCACGAAACGCAGCCGCCCCTCCTGCGGCACGACCAGAATCTCGCCGTCGGCGGAGTAGAAATACTCGTCGACCATCGACGCGGTGACGAGATAGACATGGGCCGCCATGCCGGTCTGGGTATTGACGTCGCCGGCGGTCGTCACCGTGCGCATGCCGGTGATCCAGGTGAGCGGCTCCGTCGAATGCGGCACCGGGTCCCAGCGATATTGGCCAAGCGAGATGACGTCCGGATCGACGTTCGGAGCGCTCTTCCACAGTGGCAGGGCGATCTTCTCGAAGCGCCCGGTATGCTTCACCGAGGGCCGGATGCGATAGCACCAGGTCCGCTCGTTCTGGCCACGCGGCGCGGTAAAGGCGGTGCCCGACAGCTGCTCGGCATAAAGGCCGTAGGCGCATTTCTGTGGGGAGTTCTGGCCTTGCGGGAGTGCGCCCGGCAACGCCTCGGTTTCGAAGTCGTTGCCGAAGCCCGGCATGTAGTGCGCGGTGCGGTCCATCTTCGCCTCCCCGGCTCGATTGCTTGCAGACTTGTCACCCGAAAGGGTATTGGTCCAAATTGTAACCATCAAGGGCGGGCTCCCGCGGAATGCATCTCGACGACTTCGTCCCCTACCGCCTCAACATCATCGCAGAGCTGATGAGCCGCCGGGTGATGCCGGTCTATCGCGACAGCGAGGGGATGACCCGCCCGGAATGGCGCGTTCTCGCCCATCTCGCGCGGCTGGGAACCGCCACCGCCAAGGAGCTCGGCACCGCGAGCGCGATGCACAAGACCAAGGTCAGCAGGGCCCTGCAGGATCTCGAGACACGGCGCTGGATCAAGCGCACGAAAAGCGAGGACGACCGGCGGTTCAACCAAGTCGCGATCACCCCCGTGGGCCGCAAGGCGCACGACACGATCTTCCCGCAGATGGTCGCGCGATCCGACGAGATTCTCGCCGATCTGGCGCCGGAGGAACGGCGCACCGTCGAACTGGCCTTGACGGCCTTCGAGCGGGTGCTTGATGCGCCCTCATTGCGCTGAATCGGCCCGGTAGCCGAGCCTCGACGAAAGGTCTCGCGCCGCCTTTCGGACGGCGCCCGCGACCGGTCCGGCAATCGCGGCATCGAACGCCGCCGAGGGCCCGAGCGTCGTCAACACCCCGGCAAGACCGCCCCGGTCATCGAGGACGGGCGCGGCGATCGCGGAGATGCCCGGCAGGAGCAGCCCCTCGATGCGGGCCATGCCCTCGGCGGCAACGCCGGCCGCGATCGTCTCCCGCAACCGCTCCGCTCCGACCATGTCGGTGCCCTGCTCTGCGGCCAGCCGCCGCACCACCGGCAGGGGCGATCCGAACGCGCAGACGACGCGGCCTGTGGCGGAGGTGGCGAGCGGCAGGATCGAGCCCGGCCGGACGTTGACGACGACTGCGTCGAGTGCCTCCGACTGTCGCACCACAGTTGCCCCGCCATCGCCGAGCACCGCACAGAAGGCGGAAAATCCGGTCTGGTCACGGATGCTTTCGAGGTATTCGCCGGACAGAGCCACGACATCCATCTGCCGCAACGCCGAGAGTCCGATCCGCATCGCACCGGTGCCGAGCCGATAGACGCCGGACGGCTCCTGCTCGGCAAGCCCAGCGGCGATCAGTCCGATGAGATAGCGATGCGCCTTGGCCGGAGCAATCCCGGCGGCCCGGGCGACGTCTCCCAGCTGCGAGGCCCGGCCGAGACCGGAGAGCGCGTAGAGGACCGCAGCCGCGGTCTCGACCGACTGCACCCCGCGCCGTGCCTCTCCCGGACCGCCATCCGGCTCCTCGCGATCCGTCAACACGCACCTCTCCATTGACAACTCCATAACCTGATATCACCATGCGTAATTGGGAGGAAGTTCATGACGGCATCATTCGACGGCGCGCTCGCGCCTGATCTTTCGCGGGTCGAAGGTCCGGCGGACGGCGACGGCGTCGCGCTTCCAGCGAAGAGTTTCGATCTCCGCGCCCTGCCCGCCTCGTTCCACGACGACCCCTACCGGACGTATCGCGCTCTTCGCGAGACGGAGCCGGTCAAGCGGTTGCCGGACGGACAGGGCGTGTTCCTGACCCGGCACGCGGACTGCCTCGCGGTCTACAAGGACACGCGCCTCTTCACCTCAAGCAAGACCGACGAGTTCCGGCCGAAATTCGGTGCGACGCCGCTCTACGAGCATCACACGACGAGCCTTGTCTTCAACGACGCGCCGCTGCACACGCGGGTCCGCAAGATCATCGCCGGCGCGCTGACACCTCGCGCGATCGCCGCCATGGAAGATGGTCTCCGCGCACTGGTCGGCGAACTCGTCGACCGCCTTCGTGAAAAGGCGGCAAATGGCCGGCAAGTCGATCTGATCGAGGACTTCGCCTCGGCCATCCCGGTGGAGATCATCGGCAATCTCCTTGCCGTTCCCCATGCCGAGCGCGGCCCCTTGCGCGACTGGTCGCTGGCGATCCTCGGGGCGCTCGAGCCGGTGCTGACCGGCGAGCAGCTGGCGCGCGGCAATGCCGCCGTGACCGAGTTCACCGCCTATCTGACCGGCCTCGTCGGCGAACGCCGGCAAAACCCCGGCGACCCGGCGACGGACGTTCTGACCCGGCTGATCCTCGGGGAGACCGGCGGCGAGACGCTGAGCGCCTCCGAACTCCTGCAGAACTGCATCTTCATCCTCAATGCCGGGCACGAGACCACCACCAACATGATCGGCAACGCGCTGGTGCTGCTCTGCGAATGGCCGCAGGAGCGGGCCCGGCTGATCGCCGATCCGTCGCTGATGCGCACCGCGGTCGAGGAGGTGCTGCGCTTCGAAAGCTCGAACCAGCTGGGCAATCGCGCGGCCTCGGAAGACTGCGAGATCGGCGAAACCCCAATCCCGGCCGGAACGAGCATTACGCTCTGCATCGGCGCGGCGAACCGCGACCCGCAGGCCTTCGCCGACCCGGACCGCTTCGACGTCGGGCGGCAGCCGAACCGCCACCTCGCCTTCGGAATGGGGCCGCATCAGTGCGCCGGCATGAATCTCGCCCGGCTCGAGGGCCGGATTGCGCTGGAGATGTTCCTCGCGGCGTTCCCCGACTATCGTCTCGCCGGCGCGCCGGTCAGAGGCGGCCGGGTGCGGTTTCGCGGCTACCAGTCGATCCCGGCGGAGCTGACGCCGCAGACGGCACGATAGACAGTTACAAAAGCTGCGACCAAAAACCGGCGGGGATGCTATCACCGCCGACAACAGGCAGATTTCTCGGGAGGAAACATGCTCAAGACCCTCGGGCGCACCGCGCTCTGTTCGCTCGTCTCGGCCGCCGCGCTGACGGCGGGTCCCGCCTCGGCAGAGACGAAGCTGAAGCTCAGCCACTACCTGCCGCCGGTTCACGGCATCCAGACCGACTTCGTCCAACCATGGACGGAGGACGTTTCGAAATGCACGGGCGGAGAGGTGACCTTCGAGGTCTATCCGGGTGGCACGCAGCTCGGCAACGTCGCCAAGCAGCAGGAGCAGGTGCTGGCGGGCGTCGTCGATCTCGCGGTCGGTCTGAGCGGCATTCCGCGCGGACGCTTCCCGCGGACCTCGATCGTCGAGATGCCGTTCCTGACCAAAGATGCGGGCGCCGCGAGCCAGACCCTCTGGGATCTTTATCCCAACTATCTCTCCGACGAGTACAAGGGTCTGAAGGTGCTGGCCCTCTTCGCCCACAATGGCGGCCTGATCCACACCACCGCCAAGAAGGTCGAGACGATGGACGACCTGAAGGGCCTGCGCATCCGCACGCCGAGCCCGGCCATCTCCGACATGCTCACCTATCTCGGCGCAACGCCGCAAGGCCTGCCGCCAGGCGAGGTCTATGAGAGCCTGCAGAAGGGCGTAATCGATGGCACAGTGTTCCCGTGGGATCCGGTGGCCTCCTTCGGCCTCAACGAGGTGCTGAAGTATCATCTCGACGCAGGCGCCTACACTGTTCCCTTCTTCTTCGTGATGAACCAGCGCAAATACGACGCCCTGCCCGAAAACGTACGCGCCTGCATCGACAAATATTCCGGCGAGGCGCTGGTCTCGAAGTTCGGCGACTGGTGGGACAAGTGGGACGCGGTCGGCCGCAAGCAGGCGGAAGACGCTGGCCATGTCATTTCCAAGCTCAGCCCCGAGGAGCGGGACCGCTGGCGCGAGGCGCTGAAGCCGATGATCAGCGCCTATCTCGCCAAGGTGAAGGCGTCGGGCGTCGACAACGCAGACGAAATCTACAAGGCGATGCAGGAGACGATCGCCAAATATGAGAAGTGATTCCGCAAAGGCCGCGGAAGACCGGCCGCCGATTCTCGGCGGCGGGCGCCACGAGCGGCGCCCTCTGGCGCTGCGCGTGCCGCGGATGGTGGTGACGGGAGCCGCGGCCTGCGGCTTCCTCGCCTATGCGGCGGCAGCGCTCCTCACCGTCGCCGACATCGTCGGTCGGCGGTTCTCCCTGCCGGTCCCCGGCGTCGTGGATCTCGTCCAGCTTTTCGTCGTCGCCGGCGCTTGGCTGGTCATCCCGTTCGCCTTCCTCGTCGGGGCGCATGTCGGCGTCGACCTCGTGGTCGAGACGATGCCCCGTCCGCTGCGGCGGGGTCTTCGCGCGGTCGCGAGCCTTGTCGCCATCGCGCTGCTCGGTCTGATCCTGTGGAACTGCTACCAGACCTTTCAGCAGCAGCTCCTCTTCGGCGACCGGTCCCAGCAGCTCGGCATTCCGATCGTCTGGTACTGGGTCCCGCTTCTTGTCGGCGTCGCCCTGTCGATCATGGCGTCTTTCCTGACGTTGTTCGATTCCCCGGAAGGTGTCCCGCCGGCATGAGCGCCACCCTCCTCGGCTTTGCCGGCTTCGTCTGCGCCCTCGTGATGATCGCCTTCGGCCTTCCGGTCGCCGTCGCCATGGGCGTCGTCGGCACGGCCGGCTTCTGGTGGCTCAACGGCTGGAGCGGCGCGGCCTTCATTCTCGGCTCTTCGCCCTTCGAGGCGATCTTCCCCTATTCCCTGAGCGTCATTCCGCTGTTCGTGATGATGGGCGTCTTCGCGGCGCGGGCCGGCCTGTCGCGGTCGCTGTTCGACATGGTGACGAGCTTTCTCGGCCATGTCCGCGGCGGCCTTGCCGTGACGGCGGTCGGAGCCTGCGCGATCTTCGGCGCGATCTGCGGCTCGTCGCTGGCCACCGTCGCCACCATGGGACGCGTCGCCATCCCCGAGATGCGCGCGCGCGGCTATGCCGACTCGCTCTCCTCCGCCTCGATCGCGGCCGGAGGAACCCTCGGCGTCCTCATCCCGCCCTCGATCCTCCTCGTCATCTATGGCATCCTCACCAACACCTCGATCGGCCAGCTCTTCATCGGCGCGATCATTCCCGGCATCGTCGGCGCGGTCCTCTACGGCCTCGCCATCGTCGTCCGGGTCGCGATCACCCCGGATCTGGCGCCGCAGGCGCCGCGCATGGCTTGGCGCCACCGGCTGTCGACCATCCGCCGGGTCTGGGGTGTCGTCCTTTTGTTTTCGCTGGTCATCGGCGGCATCTATCTCGGCTGGTTCTCGCCGACCGAGGCCGCCGCCGTCGGCGCCGTCGGAGCCTTCGCGCTGGCGCTCCTGTCGGGCGAAATGGACCGCCAGGCGCTGTGGAGTTCGGTCACGGAAACCGCGGCGCTCACCGGCATGATCTTCTTCATCCTGATCGGCGCCTCGCTGTTCAACTATTTCCTCGAGACCACCGGCGTGCCGGCGGCGCTGATCGCCGCGATCAAGGACACCGGTCTCGGACCTCTGGCCGTGCTCCTCCTGATCATCGCCTTCTACGTCGTTTTGGGATGCTTCATGGATTCCATGTCGATGATCCTCCTGACCGTTCCCTTCCTCGCCCCGGTGGCAGTGGAGATGGGCTACGACATGGTCTGGTTCGGCATCATCGTCGTCACGGTCGCCGAGATCGGGCTGATCACACCGCCGATCGGCATGAACCTGTTCGTCGTCCAGTCGACGGTCCCGGGCATCACGCAACGCACCGTCATAGCCGGAATCCTTCCGTTCATCCTGGCGGATTTCGTCCGTCTTACGGTGATCGTCGCGCTGCCGATCCTGACGCTCTGGCTTCCGTCGCGCATGTTCGCGGGCTGAAGCGTTTCGGTTTCTGTCAGAATCGAGGGAGGCTTCCGGTATTCCTAGCTTGAGATTCTCAATGTGCTGGCTGGATGGAGGCCGGCATTCAAGGACAGCACCTCTATCTCATGATCTCCGCAAGCGGGTGTGTCGACGATCAGGCGCGTTTGCAGCGGCTTGAACGCAAGGTGAAGGAACTCCGCCGGGCCAACGAGACCCCGCGCAAGGCATCGGCGTATTTTGCGATGGCGCGGCGTTGCGCTGGGTCCATTGGTTCAACAATCACCGCCTCTTCGGACCGATCGGGCATATCCCGCCCGCCGAGGCCGAAGCCAGCTGTCATGCTGCACGCGGCAACCTCGCTAAGGCTGCATGACTTAAATGAACGGGCCTCCGGAAAACCCGGGACGCTCCACTTCGTCGGTCGGCCGCGGGACCGAGCGTCTCGCTGTCCCGCGATCCTCCATCCCGGTCAGGCCGATTGCTTGGTGACGCGGCCGACGCCGGCAAGGTCGAGGTCGAGCACTATGCGCCCTTCGATCCTGCCTCCCTTCATATCTTCGAAGATCGCGTTGATGTCGGCGAGCGCTGCAGTTCTCACCTCGCACTTCACTTGGCCGGATGCAGCGAAGGCGATCGCCTCGTCGAGATCGCGCCGGGTGCCGACGATCGAGCCGCGCACTGTGATCCGCTTCAGGACCACGTCGAAGATCGGTGTCGGGAAGTCTCCCGCCGGCAGTCCGACGAGCGCCACCGTTCCCTTTCGGCGCACCATGTGGAGCACCTGATTGAAGGCCGGGACGGAAACGGCCGTGACGAGAACGCCTTGGGCGCCGCCGCCGGTGATTTGAAGGACCTTCTCGATCGCGTCGGGAGCGGAGGCATCGACGGTGGCATCCGCGCCGGCTCGTTTCGCCAGTTCCAATTTGTCCTTGGCGATGTCGAGTGCGACGACCTTCAGCCCCATGGCCTTGGCATATTGCACGCCGACATGGCCGAGCCCGCCTATGCCGGAGATCGCGACCCATTCGCCGGGCTTCGCCTCGGTTTCCTTCAAGCCCTTGTACGTCGTCACGCCAGCACAAAGAATCGGCGCGATCTCGGCGAAGTCGACGTCCGCCGGCAGCCGGGCGGCGAAGGGCGCTGCGGCGATGACATATTCGGCAAAGCCGCCATTCACGCTGTAACCGGTGTTGTGCTGGTGCTCGCACAGGGTTTCCCATCCGGTCTCGCAATATTCGCAGGAGCGGCAGGCGTCGTGCAGCCACGGCACGCCGACAGGATCGCCAATCCTCAGCTCGGTGACACCCTCGCCGAGCTTCACCACCGTTCCCACCACCTCGTGGCCGGGAATGAAGGGCAAGGACGGCTTCACCGGCCAGTCCCCCTTGGCGGCGTGGAGATCAGTGTGACAGACGCCGCAGGCCGCGACCTTCACCAGAACCTCGCCTGGCCCCGGTTTGGGAATCGGAACATCTTCAATGACCAGGGGTGCATCAAACGAGCGAACCAAGGCGGCTTTCATCGTGTCGGTCATCATCGAGCTCTCCTTCAAGGGCAGTCTCGTGGGTAACCGCCCTACCAATCTGCGCCTTGATCCGGATCAAAGGCATCCGACCTGCCAGCCGTCTCATTCGGATGCCTTGATTTCCATCCGCTTCCAACGCGGTTCTGGAGCGCACCCCGTTCTGACCGGACAGGCGGCATAGCCGACAAGGCATAGGCTTCCGCCTATCAGGACGACTACGTCGAAAGCTCCTGACGACCCGTTTTCCCGGGTCGAAGTGATCACCTCCGTACAACGTCGGCGGCGATGGTCGACGGGCGAGATCTACGACGGCGGCTCGCGCAGCGATGCGGCACGGATCGGCGCCACCTTGCAGATCATCCGCGACTGGGGAATGCGGTTCAACGCCCGCGGTCCCGATAGGCTGATCAACGGCACGGCGCCGGGCAACCGGCCGAATGCCCGGGCAGCGGGCCAATCGCGAGGCACTTCATCCTGCGTGTTCGGCGATCACCAAAAGGAAGGCCGGGCCGTAGCGGTCAAGCTTGGCTTCGCCGACACCCGGGACATCGGCCATCTCGGACCGCGATCCGGGGCGCGCCGCCGCCAGTTCGATCAGCGTCTTGTCGTGGAAGATCACATAGGGCGGCACGTTCTGCAGACGGGCGATTTCCGTGCGCTTCTGCCGCAGCAACTGGAACAGCTCGCGGTCCGCCTCGGGCACGGCGGATTGCTGCGTCCCGCCGGCCGCCGCCTTGCCGCGCCGGGCCTTGCGAGGCGGCGGCACACGCAGCATCAGCGCCGGCTTGTCGCGCAGGAAGTCACGGCCGGCGGGCGCGATCGACAGGCCGCCATGGCCGGCGAGATCGACATCGACGAGGCGCAGCGCGATCAGCTGCCGCAGGATCGCCCGCCACATCCTGTTGTCGTGTTCCGTCCCGATGCCGAAGGTGGAGATCTGGTCGTGGCCGAACTGCGCGATGCGCTCGTTCGTGGCCCCGAGCAGGACGTCGACGATATAGGCCTGCCCGAACCGCTCGCCGGTGCGATAGATGCAGGACAAGGCCTTCAGCGCCGAGATAGTCCCGTCGAAGAGCTTCGGCGGCTCGGCGCAGGTGTCGCAATTGCCGCAGGGCTCGCAGCGGTCGCCGAAATAGGCGAGGAGCACCTGCCGGCGGCAGCCCGCCGTCTCGGCGAGCCCCAAAAGCGCATCGAGCTTGGCCCGTTCGGTGCGCTTGCGCTCGACGGGCGCGTCGGACTCTTCGATGAAACGGCTGCGCAGCGCGACGTCCTCGGCGCCGTAGAGCATCAGCGTGTCGGAGGGCAGGCCGTCGCGCCCGGCGCGGCCGGTCTCCTGATAATAGGCCTCGAGGCTCCCCGGCAAGTCGAGATGGGCGACGAAGCGCACGTCGGGCTTGTCGATGCCCATGCCGAAGGCGATGGTGGCCACCATGATGACCGCCTCGCCGTGCTGAAAGCGCTGCTGATTGGCCTCCTTCTCGGCCTTGTCCATGCCGGCGTGATAGGCGAGCGCGTCGTAGCCCTCGGTTCGCAGCCAGGCCGCCGTTTCGTCGGTCTTCTTCTTCGACAGGCAGTAAACGATGCCGCTCTCGCCCTCGTGGCGCTTCAGGAAGTCCTTCAGCTGGGCGCGGGGATTGTCCTTTTCCGCGATGGCATAGCGGATGTTGGGGCGGTCGAAGCCCGCGATGAAGGCGTCGGTTTCGGCGATGCCGAGATGCGCCAGGATCTCCGCGCGCGTCGGCTCGTCTGCCGTCGCGGTCAGCGCCATGCGCGGCGTTTGCGGAAACTGCCGGGCGAGGATGTCGAGTTGGCGGTAGGAGGGGCGGAAGTCATGTCCCCATTGGGACAGGCAATGGGCCTCGTCGATCGCGATCACCGACAATTGCGCCCGGCCGAGCCGCTCCAGCACCCCGCCGCGCAGCAGCGTCTCGGGCGCGACATAGAGAAGGTCGAGCGCGCCGGTGTCGATGGCCTCCCACAAGGCGCGCCGCTCCTCCGGCGGAAGGTCGGAATTCAGCGCCGCCGCCCTCACCCCCGCCTGCCGCAGGGCCGCCACCTGATCGGCCATCAGCGCCAGGAGCGGCGAGACGATCAGCCCCATGCCGGGACGGGCTATGGCCGGAATCTGATAGCAAAGCGACTTGCCGCCCCCAGTCGGCATCAGGACGAAGGCGTCATTTCCTGCGATCACATGCTCGACGATGCGGGCCTGCGGTCCCCGGAACGCATCGTAGCCGTAGACGGTCTTGAGGATTTCCAGGGCGTTGGCGGGCATCGGCATTCGCGGCGAGAATCACGGGAGCGCCCTCCATAGCAGCTTCGTGCGGTTATGAACCCCGCCGCCTTCCTTGCCCGGAGACCGATCGGCTTGAACCAAAGGCTTCGATCGGCACCGTCGCAAACCCGGCGTAACAGGCAGCTCCCGTCTCGGCCGGCGGAATGGCACCGATCGGCTGGGACAGCCGGCGGCTATCGACCCCCTAGACGCATCCGGAGGCGGCAATCCCGAAAGCTTCGAAGCTGCACCGCGCCTGCCACGCCGCGGCGCGGCGATTTCCTTCGCGGTCGCGGTGGAGCCGGTTCGAGCTGCCTCTACAAAGTCGAAATCCATCTCCCGAGCTGCAAATGACGGTTGGGGCCGCGCTGCGCTGCCGCTCCCGCCTTAGTAGCCGCCGCTCTTGCCAGGCTCTTTGCCGTCCTGCTTGAATCGGCGCAGGAGGTCGGCGCCGCCGCGCATCAGGAGCGAGACGTCGGTGCCGACGGCGACGAAATCGGTGCCGAGGCCAAGAACCGCATCGGCGAAATCGAAGGTGGTCGCCAGCGTGCCGGAGGCCCTTCCGGTCGCCTTGATGCGGTTCAGCCCGTCTTCCACCGCCGCCCGCACGTCCCGATAGGCGGGATTGCCGAGGTGACCCATATCTGCAGCAAGGTCCGACGGACCGATGAACAACCCGTCGACGCCTTCCACCGCGGCGATCTCCTCGATCGCCGCGAGGCCCTTCAGCGTCTCGATCTGGAGGAGAAGGCAGATCTCGTCATTTGCTGTCGGAAGATAGTCGGTGACGCGGTTGAAGCCGGAGGCCCGGGCAAGCGCCGCACCCACACCTCTGATACCGTGCGGCGGGTAGCGCGTCGCACGCACCAATTCGCGAGCCTGTTCAGCGCCCTCCACCATGGGAATCAGCAACGTCTGGGCGCCGATATCCAGCACCTGCTTGATCAGCCACGTCTCGCCGATCGGCAGCCGCACGACCGGATGGGACGAGGAGGTCGCCACCGCCTGGAGCTGCGAAAGCAGCAGCGGCACGTCGTTCGGTGCGTGCTCTCCATCGAGGAGCAGCCACTCGAAGCCGAGGCCGGCCACGACTTCCGCCGAATAGGGATTGGCGAGGGCCACCCAGAGGCCGATCTGGGCACTGCCGCTTTTCAGTCGCTGTTTGAAGGCGTTGGTCGGGGCGGGCATGGCCGATCCTCACTCGAAATGCAGGCTGACCGACCCGTAGGGGCCGAAATCGGCGCTGATCGTGTCGCCATGGCGCGCCTCGATCGGCCGGATGAAGGAGCCCGACAGGACGACCTCGCCTGCCGCGATCTTCGAGCCGTATTCGGCCAGGCGATTGGCGAGCCAGACGATGCCGGTGCCGGGATGGTTGAGAACGCCGGCGCCGAGCCCGGTCTCCTCGACCTCGGCATTGCGCGAGACAATGGCGCCGATCCAGCGCATGTCGGCGTCCAGCGGACGCACCGGCCGGCCACCCATGGCGATGCCGCCATTGGCGGCATTGTCGGAGATCGTGTCGAAGATCGTCCGCGCCTTGCCGGTCGCCGGGTCCGAACGCACGACCCGCGTATCGAGGATTTCCAGCGCCGGCACGATGTAGTCGGTGGCGTTGAGAACGTCGAACAGCGTCACGCCCGGGCCTTCGAGAGGCGCCTTCATGACGAAGGCGATCTCGGCCTCGACGCGCGGCTGAATGAAGCGATCGGCGGGAATACGACTGCCGTCGGCAAAGAACATGTCGTCGAAGAGGACGCCGGAATCCGGCGTCGTGATGTTCAGCGCCGACTGCATCGCCTTCGAGGTGAGGCCGATCTTCCAGCCCTTTCGAACAAGCCCCGCCGCTTCCTTGCGCTTCACCAGCGCGCCTTGAACCCGGTAGGCCTCCTTCAGGCCGGCCTCGGGAAAGCGCTGGCTGAGAAGCGGAATCTGGGTCCGCGTACGCTCGGCCTGGAACAAATCCTCGGCCATGCTCTCCAGGTCTTCGTCCCTGATGCTCATGACGACTGCGCCTCGCCTTCGTCGACGACGCCGTTGATGAGCGTTCCAAGCCCGGTGGCGGACACTTCCACGGTATCGCCCGGCTTCAGCCAGACCGGCGGATCGAGCCGCGCACCCGCGCCGGTCGGCGTGCCGGTGACGATCATGTCACCGGGAACGAGCGTGGTGAAGGTGGAGATGTAGCTGATGATCTTTCTGAAGGAGAAGATCATCCGCGACGTGCGATCGCTCTGACGCAGCTCGCCATTGACCCTGGTCGTCAGCTCGATGTCGGCAATTTGCTCTTCGCCGGTGAAGGGCACGAACCACGGACCGATCGAGCCGCTGCCGTCGAAGTTCTTGCCCTGGGTGACGTTGAACTTCGCATGCCGCACCCAGTCGCGGAGCGTGCCCTCGTCGCAAAGGCTGAGGCCCACGATATGGGACAGCGCGTCGCGCTCGGCGATATGGCGGCCGGACTTGCCGATGACGACGACGATCTCGCCTTCATAATCCAGTTGCTCGGAGGCCTTGGGCCGGGTCAGCGGCACGTTGTGGCCGACGAAGGAGCGCGCGAACCGCGGAAACAGCGAGGGGTTGGGCGGGGCCGTCTGGCCGTCCTTGTATTCGGCGTTGCGGTCGGGAAAGTTCACCCCGACGCAGATGATCTTCTCGGCGCTCGGAACCGGGATATCGAAGGTGATGTCCCCCTCGCCCATGTCGGGCGACAGCCCCTCTCCGACCTGGACCAGCCGGTCGATCCCACCGGCCTCGACGGCGGTGCGCAGGTCGCGCCACTCGCTGCCATGGCGGGCCGACAGATCGACGATCCCGCCTTCCTTGGCGAGGCCGTATCCGCGCTTGCCATCGGCAATGAAGCTCAAGAGCCGTGATGTCATGAGGCGCACTCCGTTACCGTCACGGCGCGATGATCGGCTGTGCGGCGAGCTGGGAATCCTTCACCTTTGCCCCCGCGAAGAGCGATCCCTCCTCGAACCAGGAGCGCGGCGCCGGAGCGCCCCAAAGGGTCTGGCGCTGCGGGTCCTTCAGATCCCACTTGATCGGCTCGAGATCCGGATCGACGGTCTGATAGTCCGAACAGTAGATCTCGATGCGGTGTCCGTCGGGATCGCGGATGTAGAGGAAGAAGGCGTTCGAGATGCCGTGGCGGCCGGGGCCGCGCTCGATGTTCTTCAGCCAGCCGGTGGTCGACATCAGGTCGAGCAAATCGATGATGGCGAGCGGGGTCGGCACCCAGAAGGCGGTGTGATGAAGGCGCGGGCCGCGGCCATTGGTGAAGGCGATGTCGTGAACGCCGCCCTTGCGGTGCGCCCAGGCGGCCCAGAGCTTCCCAGTCTCTTCGTCCTCGGTGTATTCGGTCACCCGGAAACCGAGCTCGTTATAGAAGGCGACGGATTCGTCGACATTCGGCGAGAAACAGTTGAAATGGTCGATCCGAAGCGGCCGGACGCCGTGATAAAGCTCGTATTTCTGGTGGATCGGAGGGAGGCGGTCCATCTTGCAGTAGAATTCCAGCGGCACGCCGTGCGGATCGCGGGTCTGGAAGGTCTTGCCCTGATAGGGGCGCTCCACCCATTCGACAGGCAGATCAAGGCCCCTGAAGAAGCCCTCCGCCTTGTCGAGATTCTCTTCGTCATAGACCTTGAAGCCGAGATGCCGGGCCTCGCCCGCGGTACCGTCCGTTGCCTTGCGCAGGACGACGCAGTGATGGCCGCGCTCTTCGAGTGCTCTCAGATAGATCACTTCGTCCGTCTCGTCGGTGACTTGAAGACCGAGGGTATCGACGTAGAAGGACCGCGACTTCGCCAGGTCGCTGACGAGGAATTCGACGTGGCTGAGGCGCACGATGTTGAAGGGCGGGTAGAGTTGCGGCTTTGGAATGGGCATCGTGGTTCCTCCCGGTGAGCGAACCCGCCCAGCCTTGGCTTCGGGCGGCTCGCTCCGTTTGACGTATCGACTGGTTCCGGCCGCGCTCAGCCGGCGAGCTTGGGAATCTTGTGCGCTTCGGTGGCGAAGGCGACGTTCTTGGTTTCCATGTAGAAGTCGAAGGACCAGTCCCCGCCGTCGCGCCCGATGCCGGAACTCTTGACCCCGCCGAAGGGCGTCGGCAGATGCCGGACGTTTTCCGAATTCACCCAGATCATGCCGGCCTCGAGCGCGTCTGTGACACGCAGGGCGCGGGTGATGTCGGCGGTCCAGACATAGCCGGTCAGGCCGTAGGCGACGTCGTTGGCGACGTTCAGCGCCTGCTCCTCGGTCGCGAAGGGAATGGCCGACAGCACCGGGCCGAAGATCTCTTCCTGGGCAATGCGCATGTCGTTGGCGACCCCGGTAAAGAGCGTCGGCGCGACATAGCAGCCGCCGCCCGGTCCCTCGACCTTCTCGCCGCCGGCGGCAATCGTCGCCCCCTCCTCCCGCGCGATCTCGAAATAGGAGAGCACCTTCTTCTCGTGGCTCGGGTGGATCAGCGGCCCGACCACCGTCTGCGGATCGAGCGGGTGGCCGACCTTGATCGCCTTGGCCTTCTCCGCGACCTTCCGCGTGAACTCCTCGTAGATCGAGGCTTCGACCAGAAGCCGCGAGGACGAGGTGCAGCGCTCGCCATTCAGCGAATAGATCATGAAGACGGCGGCATCGGCCGCACGTTCGAGATCGGCATCGGCGAAGACGATGACGGGGTTCTTGCCGCCGAGTTCGAAATGGACCCGCTTCAGCGTCTCCGCGCCCTGGCGCATGATCATCGACCCGGTGCGGCTCTCGCCGACGAAGCCGATCGCCTTGATGTCGGGGTGCTCCGTCAGCGCCTTGCCGGCATCCTCGCCGAAGCCGTTGACGAGATTCCAGACGCCTTTGGGCAGACCCGCCTCTTCGGCGATCTCGACGAGGAGGCGCGCCGTCAGCGGCGAGAATTCCGCCGGCTTGTGGACGATCGTGCAGCCGGCGGCAAGCGCCGGGACGATCTTCCAGGTGGACAGCATGAAGGGCGTGTTCCAGGGCGTGATCACGCCGACGGGGCCGATCGGCGAGCGGCTGGTGACGTTCAGCTGTCCGGCCTTGCGCAGCGCTGCGCCATCTCTTGCCGCCGGCGCCCGGTCGGCGAAGAAGCGGAAGTTCTCCGCGCCCCGCAGCGCGGCCTTCGACATGAAGCGGTAGGCCTGGCCGGTGTCCATGCATTCGACGAGGGCGATCTCCTCGGCCCGCGCGACGATGGCGTCGGCGACCTTGTGGAGGATCTTCTTGCGCTCCTCGCCCGATATCGCCGCCCAGGCCGGAAAGGCGGCCTTGGCCGCCTTGGCGGCCCGATCGATATCGGCGGCCTTGCCGCGCGCCACCCTTGCGAGCGGCTTCAGATCGACCGGCGAGATCGTCTCGAAGCTGTCCCCGTCGGCCGCCTCGACGGCCTCGCCGCCGATCTGGTTCATCACGACGCCTTCGCGGAACCTTGCAAGGTACTTCTCGGCCTTGGCGAGATGGGTCTCGAAATCGCTCATGACGCTTTCCTCTATCGATCGCGCACGCGGCCTGGCTTCGGGTTCGCGCGCCGCCTTGTTCTGTTCATCTTCGCCGCGGCCCCGCCGATGCGCGGTCTCGGCCGACAGGCGGTTCAGCCCTTGGACGCGGGCTCCCGCAGCCGGGCATGCATGGCGTTCTTCTTCCAGCTGAGCACCGGGTCGATCTCGCGGATCTCCAGCGACAGCGCGAAATGCGGCGTGTCGAAGAGCGGCTCCAGATGCCGCTGCGCCGCCGCGAAGATCGTCTTCCCGGCCCGCTTCTTCTCGTCGTCGCTGCGCCCGACGCCAATCCGGAAGCTCATGTCGAGAAAGGCGTTGTCGGGCAGTTCGTCGGCAATCGCATAGGTCTCGCAGGAGATCGCACGCACACGCACCGCGCCGGTTTCGAACAGTCCGGTTTCCAGCACCGCCGTCTTGAGCACATGGCAGAGCGCCGTAAGGTCGGCCTTCGCCGAGAGATTGGCCGAATGTTCGAGAATGAGATGAGGCATCGGTCTCGTACCGCCCGTTTGTTAACGTGTTAAATATATTGCCCGAGGTTCGTCAAGTCGGAATCGCGACGAAAGCTTCAGGCGGCTTCGTGGCCCTTGCCGAAACCGAGATAGGTTTCGATCAGGCGGGCATCGGAGAGAAGCGAGGCAGCGTCGGCCTCCATGGCGACGCGGCCCTGTTCGAGCACATAGCCATAGTCGGCGATCTTCAGGACGGCGCGGGCGTTCTGCTCGACGATGAGGATCGAGACACCAGACCGGCAAAGTTCGGCAACCGTCTCCAGCACTTCTGCAACGATGAGGGGTGCAAGGCCGAGGCTCGGCTCGTCCAGCATCAGCAAGCGCGGCCGGGCCATCAGCGCCCGCGCGATCGCCAGCATCTGCCGCTCCCCGCCCGACAACGTGCCGGCCAGCTGGTTATGCCGTTCTTTCAGTCGCGGAAAGCGCTGATAGGCGGCTTCCAGGTCGGCCTCCACGGCGCTCTTCGGGTCATGGCGGCGCGAATAGGCGCCGAGAGCGAGATTGTCGGCAACGCTCATCTCCGCGAACAGCTCGCGCTTTTCCGACACGAGACAGAGGCCCTCGCGCAGCCTGGACTCGACCGGCAACGCAGCGACGTCGCGGCCGTCGAGGCGAACGCTTCCTTGGGCCGGCAGGAGACCCATCAGCGCGTTCAGGAGCGTCGACTTGCCGGCACCGTTCGGGCCGATGACCGAGACGATCTTCCCCTTCGGCACATCCAGCGAGACGCCGGCCACGGCCTCGACCGGGCCGTAGGAGACATGCAAGTCAGAGACCGCAAGAAGCGCCTGATCGATCATGTCGTCCCTCATGCCGCGACTCCGAGATAGGCTTCCTGAACGGCCACGTCGTTCTGGACTTGAGACGGGACACCCTCGGAGATCTTCTGCCCGAAGGAGATCACCACCAGGCGGTCGACGAGGTTCATGACGAAGTTCATGTCATGCTCGACGATGAGGACCGCGACGCCCTCCTCCCGCAGTTTCGAGAGCAGTTCGGCGAGTTCCTGCTTTTCCTTGAAGCGCAGCCCGGCCGCCGGCTCGTCGAGGAGAAGCAGCGCCGGATCGGCCGCCAGCGCGCGGGCGATCTCGAGGATGCGCTGCTGACCGAGCGCGAGACTGCCCGCCGGCGCATGGGCGAGATGGGCAAGCCCCACCCGCTCCAGCTGGCGCATGGCCTCCGCCAGCAGCTTTTCCTCCTCGCGCCGGTCGAGGCGCAGGAGCGCCGAGAGATAGCCGCGGTGAGACCGCAGATGCGCGCCGACCGCGACATTCTCGAGCGCCGACATGTCGGAGCGCAGAAGCACGTGCTGGAAGGTCCGGGCGACCCCGAGGCGGGCGATCCTGCGCGACGCCATCCGCTCGATGCGCTCTCCCCGGTAGCGAATCTCTCCGGCCGTGGCCGGGGAAATGCCGGTCAGGAGGTTGAAAAGGGTCGACTTGCCGGCGCCGTTCGGACCGATCACGCCGAGGATCTCTCCGGCCTTGAGGTCGAAGGAGACGTTGTTGACGGCGGTCAGGCCGCCGAAGCGCTTCGTCGCGCCCTCCACGACAAGGATCTCGCTGCCCCGCTCGGGTTTCGGGCGGCCGTCGAAAGGCGGGATCCTGCGGGCGCGGTCGAGTTCCATCAGCGGCCGACCGCGTGCCGGCAGAAGGCGCAGGAGCCATGGCATGATACCCCGCGGGGCCGTCTGCAGAAGGACGACCATGACGAGACCCAGCATCACGATCTCGGTCGCACCGCCGCTGCCGACGAGTCCGGGAGCGAGACGCTGCAGACCGTCGCGCAAAAGGGTCATGACGCCGGCGCCGATCACGGCACCGACGATATGCGCCGATCCGCCGATCACGGTCATGAAGAGATATTCGATACTGGCGTTGAGGCCGAAGGGCGTGGCGTTCACGAACTGGATGAGGTGGGCGTAGAGCCAGCCTGAGAGCGCCGCGAGGATGGCGGCATGGATGAAGATTGCCAGGCGCAAGCGAGCCGTATCGACGCCGAAGGCTTCCAGCATCACCCGCCGCCCGCGAAGGCAGCGCACCGCGCGGCCGTCGCGTGAGGTCAGCACATTGGCGACCGTCAGCAGCGACAGAGCGACAGCCGCAACGATCAGCCAAGTATAGACCGGGCCGGCCAGGACCCAGCCGAAGAGCGAAATCGGCGGCACGCCGGGGATGCCGTCATGGCCGCCGAGCGCGGCGACATTGCCGATGAGGAAATAGAGGCTGAGGCTCCAGGCAATGGTCGACAGCGGCAGATAATGCCCCGACAGGCGCAGCGTCACCGCGCCGATGACGAGGGCGAACAGCGCTCCCGCAAACAGCGCAAGCGGCAATGCGAGCACCGGCGAGAGGCCCATGGCGGTGGTGAACCAGGCGGTCGTATAGGCGCCGACGCCGACGAAGCTCGCCTGCCCGAAGGACGTCAGCCCGCCGATGCCGGTGAGGAGGACGAGGCCCGCGACGACGATCGCCGCCAGCCCGATGAAGTTCATCAGGGTCAGGCCGTAGACCGGCAGAACGAGGGGAAGGACGAGAACGACGACGGCGAAGGCCAGGAGCGCGATCTTGCGGGGGCTCATTCCTCATCCTCCTGGATCTGAGTGGACCGCAGCGACCGCCAGAGAAGGATCGGAATGATCAACGCGAAGACGATGGAATCCTTGTAGAGGCTGGCGAAAAAGGACGAATAGCTCTCGAACAGGCCGAGAATTACGGCGCCGAGGGCGGCCAGCGGATAGGAGGCGAGCCCGGCGAAGATCGCCGCGATAAACCCCTTCAGGCCGATGAGAAAGCCGGTGTCGTAATAGATGGTGGTGATCGGCGCGACGAGGACGCCGCACAGGGCGCCGGCAAGACCCGCGAGCAGGAAGACCAGGCGCGCCGCCTGTTCGGTGGGGATGCCGACGAGGCGCGCTCCGACCCGGTTGAACGCCGTGGCGCGCAGCGCCTTGCCGGACAGCGTTCGGCCGAAATACAGCGCCAGGGCCACGATCGCGACAACGGCCACCGCGATGACCACCAGCGCCTGGCCGGACACCGGCACGCCGAAGATCGGATAGCGTCCGGGCAGAAGCGGCGGCGTGCGAACGCCTTCCGGGCCGAAGAACAGAAGGCCGCAGCCGAGCAGCACGAAATGCACCGCCATGGCCACGATCAGCGACAGGAGCACCGTCGCGTCGCCGAGCGGGCGAAAGGCGACCCGGTAGATGAGCGGGCCCATCGGCACGACGATCAGGAGAACGAGCACGATGTTCCAGATAAAGCCGAACCCGGCATCGGCGGTGGCGTAGGTCAGGGCAGAGACGGCGGCCGGCACGAGGAGATAGGCCGCCATGGCCCGCAGCCGCGCCGGCGAGCGGTCCCTGCGCAGATAGGCGAAGGCTTCGAGGCCAGCTGCCAGAACACCGAGCATGAGGATCAACCAGAGCGAGCCGGGAACGCGTCCCTGCTGCAGGCTTGCCAGCGACAGCGAGGCATAGGTCACGAGTTCGCCCTGCGGGATGAAAATGATCCGCGTGACGGAAAAGACCATGACCAGGGCCAGCGCGACCAGCGCGTAGATGGCGCCGTTGGTCAGTCCATCCTGGGCGAGCAGGGCGGCGATGAGATAAGACATGGGTCGTCCGCTAGGGGCTGAAGCATGGTCGTGATGCCTGCGACGTCAGCCATGGGGAATTTCGCAATACAGGGGACCACGCGACTGCAGGACTGCGGGGCGGCACCTCACCCGCGTTGTGAGGCTCGAGACACCGCTTGCGAACGCCGCGAGCCTTCGGAAGGTCACGCAGCCGCGACCACCGAACGGCCGTCCGCCCTTGTCGGGCGGACGGCCGTGCGAGTTCCGGTCAGTCGAGCGGGACGTATGTCCAGTCGCCGTTCTCGATCTTGACGAGGGATTCGGCGCGAAGATCGGTGCCGTTGTGATCGGTCGCACTCATGGTGAAGACGCCCTGAGCGCCGACGACTTCGTTCAGCTTCTCGAGTTCGTCGCGCAGCGCCGAGCGGAACGCGGCCGTGCCGGGCTCCGCCGTCTTCTTGGCTTCGACAGCGGCCTTGGAAGCCAGATTGAAGGCATCCCAGATCGTGGCTCCGAAGAGGTTGCGCGACCCCTTGCCATACTGGCCTTCATAGGCCTCGATATATTTCAGCGCCTCGCCCTTCACCGGATTGTCGTCGGGGAGCTGCTCGGCCACCAGAACCGGCGAGACTGCCAGCTTCACGCCGTTCAGCGCATCGCCGCCGACCCGCAGGACGTCCGGATTGGCCATGCCCTGATTGATGTAGATGTCGCCTTCATAGCCGAGACTGCGCAATTCCAGGATCGGCGCCACACCGGGCGTACCCGACGCGCCGATGATCACGGCATCCGGGCTGGCGGAGATCGTCGACAGAGCCTGGGCGGTCACGCTCGAGTCACGCGCCGAATAGCGCTCGTCCGAGACGACCTCGATGCCCCGCTTCTCGGCTTCCTTCTTGAACGCGCCGATGAAGCTGTCGCCGAACGCATCGTTGAAGCCGATGAACCCGACCGTCTTGTCGCCGGCCTTTTCCATGCCGCCATAGACGTAATGCGCCATGGAGGATTCCTGCGGCGCGAGCTTGAACGCCCATTTCTTCGGGCCCTCGACCGGGCTGGCGATGACCGCCGATCCCGCCGCCGAAATGAACGGCGTCTCGCCCTTGGCCATGGTCTCGAGAATGGCGAGGGATGTCGGAGTTATCGACGGGCCCAGCACCACGTCGACCTTGTCCTCGTTGATCAGCTTGGAGGCTGCACGCACGGCGGCCGAGGGATCGCTGGCATCGTCGACGATGGTGTAGCTGACCGGCTCGCCGCCGATCTCCTTCGGCAAGACGTCGATCGTCTGCTTTTCCGGGATGCCGAGCGAGGCTGCGGGTCCCGTCAGCGACAGGATCGCGCCGATCTTGATCTCGGCCTGGGCCGCGGTCGAGGCGAGAAGCCCCGCCACGAGTGTTGCGACGGTGAATGTGCGCATGCGTCCTCCCGAAAATTGGCTGGCCGCGATCTCCCGAAGCGGCACAGTCAACTACTTAACATGTTCACATTCTTCCGGCAACCGGTCGCGGGATCAGGCCTTGATCGGCTCCTCCAGCACTTCCTCCAGCTCCTTCAGCATCGACTGCAGGAGTTGCAGCCGCTCGGCACCGAAGCGCCGGGTGATCTCCGCATAGATCGCCTCGGAATGCTGGCCGGCGCGTTCGACGAGATCCCGGCCCGTGGGGCTGATCGCCACCATGCCGCGCCTCAGATCCTCCGCGACGCTCGACCGCTCGATCAGCCCGCGCGCTTCGAGATCGCGGATGATGCGCGACAGCGAGGGCGGCAGGAGGAAGGTCGCCGAGGCGAGGTTCATCGTGCCGATGCTCTCGACCGTGGTCAGCGCGCGCAGCACGCGCCACTGCTGCTCGGTGAGATCGAAATGCCGAAGCCCCGGGCGGAAATGGCCCATGACCGCTTCGCGCGCCCGCAAGAGCGACATCGGCAGCGACCGCGAAAAGTCGCGCAGGCGCCCTCTGCTCGTGCGTGCCGGCTGCCCTGCGGCCTGGGCTGTGTCGAGGGCTTTCTTCATGCCATGCTTCCTTCCTGTCTGGCAGATCTCAGAAATCGTTCGAAGTCGGTGAGCTGCTGGCGGCAGTGGCTGCGGAAGGCTTCCGCGCGCCGGCTGAGCCGCCCGGTTTCCGGCCAAGCGAGCACGATGCCGAAATCGCGGCATGGCTCTGCAATAGGGCGGCACACGACCCTTTCGCCATCATGGGTCAGGTCGCTCGTCGGGTGATGCAGCATCACGGAGTAACCGAACCCCGCGCCGACGAAAGAGCGGGTCAGATCGAAATTCGTGGTTCGGCGGGAAATCTGCGGCACGATGCCGAAATGGGCGAAGATGCCGAGCGTATTTGCGCCAGCCGGGGTGGCGTCGTAGAGAATGAAGGGCTCGTCCGCGATGGCGTGCAGCGAAACGGTGGGCTCGTCCGCCATCCGGTGCGTGGCCGGCAGCAGGACATGCGGCCGTATGCGATAGAGCACGTCCCGGGCGAAGCGGTCGCTCAGACAATGCTCGTAGACGATTGCTAGTTCGATCCGTCCCTCCGCCAATTCGGACAGAAGCACATCGTGCTCGTCATCCTTGAGGTCCACCGCAATGGCAGAATGGACGTCCTGGAAACCGCGCAACAGCTTGGCGGCGAGAAAGGGCGACAAGGTCGAGAAGCAGCCGACGGCGAGCGAGCCTGCGGGCTCCAGCTCCCAGCGCTCGGCCAGGGACTGGAGGTCGGAAGCGGAATCCAGAACGGTGCGGACCTGCCCGACGAGATTGGCTCCGGCCTGGGTGAGCCTAGCGCCGACCGCGCGTTGGCGGTGTAGAAGCGTCGTTCCGAGCTCACGCTCGAGATCGTTCAGCGCCTGGGTCAGAGCCGTCGGCGAAACATTGAGTGTTTCGGCCGCTGCGCGCACCGAACCGTGCTCGGCGACGGCCAGAAAATACCCCAGCTGCTTCAGGGAAAAACGGGGATTCACCGACCAGCGCGCCTTGTTCGGAAAAACTGAGTTTAGAACAATGAAAAACCCATTTTACGGACGATAGCGATACTTATTATGTTAAGCAATATCACCTGTTAGGTCCGTCATCGCGGATGAACAGGGTCTGAGAGAGCGGTTGGGAGGCCGGTATGGATACGATTTCAGAGAATTTTGCCGCAACAATCGACCTGAACGATCTCTGGAACGACCCTTACCCGATCTACGAGCGGCTCAGGAAAGAGGCCCCGGTCGCCTTCGTGCCGGCGGCGAACCGCTATCTCGTCACCCGCCATGCCGACATCGTTGAACTGGAGCGCAAGCCGGAGATCTTCAGCGCCCACGAGGCCAACTCCCTGATGATCCGGGTCATGGGTCACACGATGATCCGCAAGGACGGCGCGGCCCACAAGCGCGAGCGCACCGCCTGCGAACCGGCACTGAGGCCGGGCGTCGTCAAGAACAAGTGGATCCCCACCTTCCAGGCGATCGTCGACGAGCTGATCGACGGTTTCGAGAAGGACGGTGCGGTCGATCTGTTCGATCGCTTCGCCGGGCCTTGCGCCTCGCTGTCGCTGATCGCCATGCTCGGCCTGAAGGACGTCGACCAGAAGGACCTGCGCGTCTGGTCGCAGGCGATGATGGACGCAACCGGAAACTATGCCGACGACCCGAAGGTCTGGCGGCGCTCGGACGAGGCGGCGGCGGGGGTCGACGCCGCGCTCGATGTCACGATCCCCTATCTCCAGGCCCATCCGGACGAGTCGCTGATCTCCTGCATGCTGCATGCCGAGGATCCGCTGTCACGCGAGGAGATCTCGGCGAATGTGAAGGTGATCATCGGCGGCGGGCTGAACGAGCCGCGCGACGCCATCGCCACCGGAGCCTACGCGCTCCTGAAGAATGACGAGCAACGGTCTCGCGTGGAAGCCGATCCCGCCCTGTGGCGCAAGGTCTTCGAGGAAACCGTGCGCTGGGTCTCGCCGATCGGCATGTATCCTCGACAGACGGCGATCGACACAGAGCTGGCGGGCGTACCCTTGCCCGCGGGATCACGGATCGGCGTCGTTCTTGCAGCGGCCAATCGCGACGAGAGCGTCTTCGAGGATGCCGACCGCTTCGACATCGACCGGCCCAAGAAACCCCATGTCGCCTTTGGCGGCGGCCCGCATTTCTGCCTCGGCGCCTGGGCGGCCCGCGCTCAGGTCGGGGAGATCGCGCTGCCGACGCTGTTCTCGCGGCTGAAGAACCTGCGGCTCGACGAGAGCGATCCCGTGCGCTTCGGTGGCTGGGTGTTCCGCGGCCCCTTGAATCTGCCGGCGCGCTGGGACGCCTGAAACAGGCAGCACGCGCCGCATCGAGCCGGGTGAATGATCCGGCTCGTCAGCAAGCGCCGGGCTGACGCCTATCGAAGGTCTCGGCTTCGAGCGGGAAAAGAAACGGCCGTGCCGGCGCCAGCCGATTCTCGGTGTGCTGACCCGCACCAGGGAGGCCGGCGCCCCGTCAACGAAAGCCTGGCCGATCCGGTTCTCGCCTTGGCTGCGCACCCGCCCCCGCCATAGGGAACTCACTTCGAACTCGGCGAACGACCGGTCCAGCTCTTGTAGGCGCGGCCGAAAGCGGTGCTGTCGGCATAGCCCAGGACCTCGGCAACCGCGTCGAGCCGCATGTCGCCCTTGGCGAGATAGCGTTCGGCCAGCTGCATGCGGTGCTCCTGCAGAAGCTGGCGCAGCGACGAGCCCTCCTCGGCCAGCCGTCGCTGCAGGGAACGCGTCGAAAGCTGCAGCTCTCGCGCAACGGTCGCCGTCGTGACCGGGTTGTAGCCCATGTGCAGGCCGATGACGCGTAGCACCTGCTGTCGCAGGCTGCCCGTATCGTTGCTCGTCATCTGGGCGGCCTGGTTCTTGGTATGGCGCTCGATGATCGAGACGAGATCGCGATCCTCGTCGCGGAAGGGGCGCTCGGCCTCGCGGCGCTCCATGACGATGCGATTGCGGCTCTGACGAAAGCGGATCGGCGCCTGGAGAATCTGCCGGAGCTCCGCCTCGCGTTCTCCGCAATCATGCTCGCAGTGGATCTCGATCGGCTGCCAGCTCGTGCGAAAGCAGCGCCGCACCAGATGGCAAGACGCCGACAAGGAAAATTCGGCGTCCTGGACACGCGGCCAGATCTTTGCATCGCTCAGGGAATAGTTGAGGATCAGCGTGTCGCTGTGCTCGACGATGAGCTCGATATTCGTCGCCCCCTGCAGCGAATGGACATAGGCGGCGAGCCGTTCGAACGCTTCGCGAATGGTCGAGGAGACCGAGAAGAGCACGCCAGCCGGCCCGAGATCCGCCGGCGTGCAGGACGCGCCAAGACGAGCCCCGATCAGGGGATCGTTCAAAGCATGCGCCGCATCCTCGAAGATCGCGACATACCGCTTCAGGAGGATCTGGGCGTACGGATCGGTCACCTGGGCGCGGAGCAGTCCGTGCTGAGCGAGAAGCACGTCGGCGCGCGGTCCCGCCTGATCCAACCGCCTGAGAAGCGGGCCCAGCACGGATGCGCGGATCGTGGGAAGCGCGCGAACCGCAGTGCTGTTTTTTTTCGCACCACCCATGCCCTGACCTCCGTCGCGACAATTGGCGCAGATTATCGAATCTGTGGCGCATTCTGCAATGGCGGCTCGGAAATCGCCTCCATACGCTTCGTGGTTCCGGCTGAGGGAGATTACCGCGATGACGAACCGCGTTGCTGCACAGCAGCAAGATACGAGACATCTGGCGAAGAATTCGATCGGGCTTGCCCATATCGTGTTCTTCGTCGTGGCAGCAGCCGCTCCGCTGACGGCCGTCGTCGGAGCCTCCCCCGTCGCCTTCGCGTTCGGCAACGGCGTCGGCGTTCCCGGCGCTTATCTCCTGGCGGGCATTCTATATCTCGTCTTCAGCGCCGGCTTCACCGCCATGAGCCGCTATGTCGGCAATGCCGGCGGCTTCTACGCCTATATCAAGCAGGGGCTCGGCACGCCGGCGGGGATTGGCGGCGCGATGATCGCGATCGTCACCTATTACGCCGTTCAGATCGCCGTCTACGCGCTGTTCGGAGTCTTCCTGGCCGGCGCGCTCGATCCGTTCGGCATCGTTGCGCCCTGGTGGGTCTGGTCGATCGGCGCACTTGTCGTCATCTATTTCTGCGGGCGGCGCAACATCGCCTTTTCCGGCACCATCCTCGCCTACTGCATGGTGGCAGAGGTCGCGATCCTGCTGCTTCTGGACGTCGCCATCGTTCTGGCCGGCGGCGGACCCGAAGGGATCGGCTTTGCGTCCTTCGCGCCCTCGGAAATCTTTGCGCCCGGTCTCGGCGTCGCGCTGGTCTTCGTCCTTGCCTCGTTCATCGGGTTCGAGGCGACCGCGATCTTCGCCGAGGAGGCGGAAACGCCCGAACGAACGATCCCCCGCGCCACCTATATGGCCGTCACGCTGATTGCCGTGTTCTACGCTTTTTCCACCTGGGCCATCGTGCAGCATTACGGGCCGGGCCAGATCGTGGCGAGCTCCGAAGGGGCTCTCGAAACGCTGTATTTCGACGCATCCGGAGCCTTGCTCGGCGCCTGGTCGGTCGTGGTGATGAACGTCCTCTTGATCACCAGCCTCTTCGCTGCGCTCCTGTCCTTCCACAACACGATCAACCGCTACTTCTTCGCGCTTGGTCGTGAAAGCGTGGCGCCCTCCGCGCTCGGCGCGGTCCATGTCAAACATGGCTCGCCCCATGTCGCGAGCCTCGTCCAGAGCCTGATTGCGGCCGCCATCATTCTCGCCTTCGTCGTGGGCGGTCAGGATCCCTATGCGGTCGTCTTCTCCTGGATGTCCGCGCTTGCCGTCGTCGGGATCATCGCCGTCCAGGTTCTGGTCTGCCTTGCGGTGATCCGTTTCTTCCGCAAGCGGCCGGCGCTCGAGGTCGGCCCAATCCGCGCCGTGATCGCGCCGCTGGTCAGCGCGGTCGGTCTGGTGGCGGCCTTCGTCCTGGTCTCGGCGAACCTGTCGTTGCTGTCCGGATCCGACAGCCTGATCGTCGCCTCCTTCCCTTACCTGATCGTCCTCGTGGGCCTCGCCGGCGCCGCCTTCGCCATGTGGCTGCGCTCGGCCCGACCGCAGGTCTATTCCTCGCTCGGGAAGGCTTTCGAGTGATCGCTCTCAGCTCGCCAGCCCGGCCGCTCGGCCTTTCCGCCATCGCCCTTTCCGGCGCCCTCGCCGCGGCACTGGCAGCGAAGACCCACCTCCTCTGCACGCTGATCTGCGTTCACGGCCAGGACCACGACTTCAGCGCAATGGCGCAGATCTGCGACGGCTGACCGTCCGCACAGCAGCCTCAAGGACACAAGAAATCGATGACAATCCACCAGACCATCAATCATCCGCTCGACCCCCTCACGCTCGAGGAAATCAAGGCGGCAGTCGACATCGTCAGATTCGAAAAGCAGCTCGGCGAGAAGGTTCGCTTTCCGATGGTGCGGCTGGAGGAGCCGACCAAGGAAGAGCTGAAGGCCCGCTCGAACGGCAAGGCGGTCCCGCGCGAAGCCTTCGTTCTCAGCCTCGATCTCCTTAGCGGCGAATCCACCGAGGCGATTGTCGATCTCGGCGAGCGCAAGATCACCTCCTTCGAGCGCATCCCGCACGACCGCGAGCCCTACGGCCAGCCGCCGGTGATGATGGAGGAGTTCTTCCGCTGCGAGGAGATCGTGAAGGCCGACCCTGCATGGCGAAAGGCCGTCATGCGGCGCGGCCTGGAAGAGGCCGAACTCGATCTCGTTCAGGTCGATCCGTTCTCCTCGGGCTTCTTCGGCCGCGACTTCGAGAAGGGCAAGCGCATCGTCAGAGCCGTCAGCTATTGGCGCGAGGATATTCGCGACAATGGCTACGCCCATCCGATCGAGGGCGTCGTCGCCGTCGTGGACCTGATCGCGAACCGCGTGGTCGACCTGATCGACGAGGAGAAGGTCGTCCCTGTCCCGCGCAAGAAACGCAATTACGGCCGCGAGAACTTCGAGCCGAGGACGAGCGTCAAGCCGCTCGACATCGTTCAGCCCGGCGGGCCGAGCTTCAAGGTCGACGGCTGGAAGGTGGAATGGGAAGGCTGGCAGTTCCGGGTCGGCTTCACCCCGCGCGAAGGCCTTGTCCTGCACGAACTCGGCATAAAGGACGGCGACCGGTTCCGCCCGATCATCTTCAGGGCATCGGTCACGGAAATGGTCGTGCCCTATGCCGATCCCGGCGCGAACCACTACTGGAAGAGCGCCTTCGACGCCGGCGAATACGGTCTCGGGCGGCTGGCCAACACGCTGGAACTCGGCTGCGACTGCCTTGGCCACATCCATTATTTCGATGTTCCCTCCCATGACGACCTCGGCCAGCCGATGGTGATGCAGAACGCCATCTGCATGCATGAGGAGGATTTCGGGATCCTGTGGAAGCACAACGAATTCCGCAACGGGATCCACGAGGTGCGGCGCTCGCGCCGCCTGGTCGTCTCCTTCTTCGCCACCGTCGGCAATTACGATTACGGCTTCTACTGGTATCTCTACCAGGACGGCACGATCCAGCTCGAATGCAAGCTGACCGGCATCATCCAGACCTCGGCGATCGCCGATGGCGAGACGTACCCCTATGGCGGCATGGTCGACGACAATCTCGGCGGGCCGACCCACCAGCATTTCTTCAATGCGCGCCTGCACATGGATGTCGATGGCGGCGGCAATTCCGTCACCGAGACGGAGTTCGCGCCGCGCCCGATGGGCAAGGACAACCCCTATGGCAATGTCTTCGACACGCTCACCCGAACCGTGAAATCGGAACAGGACACGAGCGGCCTCGCCGACGGGGCGAACGGGCGCTACTGGAAAATCGTCAATCCCAACGTGAAGAACTCGGTCGGCAAGCCGACGGGCTACAAGATGATCGTCAATCCGAGCCCCCTGATGCTCGCAGACGAAGGTTCGACCGTGCGCCGGCGCGGCGGCTTCGCCACGCGCCATGTCTGGCTGACGCCCTTCGACGAAAAGGAGAAATACGCCAGCGGCGACTATCCGAACGTCCATCAAGGCGGCGACGGGCTGCCGAAATACGTCGCCAAGGACAGGCCGATCGAAAACGCCGATCTCGTGCTCTGGCACTCCTTCGGCCACACCCATGTGTGCAAGCCCGAGGATTTTCCGATCATGCCCGTGGAATATGCCGGCTTCATGCTGAAGCCGAACGGCTTCTTCGACCGCAACATCGCGATGGATCTCCCGCCGGACGAAAACAAGCACTCGATCGACAACCGCACCGGCAAGTCCGGCGGAAGCTGCTGCGGGAGCTGAGCCCCGCGCGGGTTGCGAGGAATGGCGTGAAATTGCCGAGGCGGCACCTCATCGCCCTTCCCACGGCCGCTCGGACAACGCTACGCGTGGGCTGGGAAGAGCCCTGCGGCCCTCGCAGGGCGGATAAACGATCATCACGGCGGGCGCGCCTGCGAAACGTGCGCTCGTCCGACCGTCATTCCCTTCAATATCGGCCGGGTTCCTGTCCCGGTCCGCGCAAGCGCGCCTCGTCTCGGCGCCAGGCCGCCGGAGACCGGCCGACCCGCTTTGTGAAGAACCGGGAGAAATAGGCCGGATCGCTGAACCCCGTCTCGTAGGCGATTTCCTCGACGGAGCGGATCGTGAAGAGAAGCAGGCGCTTGGTCTCGATCAGCCGGCGATTGAGCACCGCCTCCTTGATCGACTGACCGAGAACCTGCTTGGCGGCGCGCTCCAGCTGATAGCGCGTCGTGTTCAGCCTGCCGACGTAGTCATCGACGGTCAGAGCCTCGTGGTAGTGGCGGTCGATCGCCGCGCGGAGTTCGCTGGCGAGCCTGACCGCCGGCGTGAGATGACGAAGCTGCCGCGAGTTGGACAGACGACCGAGATAGGTCAGCGCCGCGGCGAGGAGCAAGGGCATCAGCCTGTCGTCGGCCCGGCCGTTCACCTGCTGTTCCTCGCAGATGGCGGCGATCGTCTGGTCGAGGCGCAACCACGCAGCCGGATCCTTCGTCCCGGTGACGAGATGCGGCAGGCCGAGCGGCAGCGTCGTCAACTCCGACAGCGAAGACAGAAGCGCATTGGAGATCGATATCACGATCGCATCGGCATCCGGCGCGATGGAGAATCCATGCGCGACGCCGCTCGGCACGAAACTGACCGCAGGCGCTGAAAAGTCCAAGCTCCCGTCTTCGATCCGGTAGCAGCCCGATCCGCACGTCCAATAGGTGATCTGGCCCATCTGCTCATGCATGTGAGCCCCCACCTCGCCACGATGGATCGCGTTGCGATCCCTCACCTTTTCGACGTGCAGGAAACCGACCCCGAGATCGCGCGCCGGCTCGCCATAGATGTGGAACTCGGGGATCGAAGCGCTGGCGTCAGCGGATGAGCCGGAATGTTTCATGGTCGAAAAAGTACAGGTCTTTCGCCCGTTCCGTCCATGGCTTCCTGGCCGGCGAGAGCTAAATTTAACATGATAAGATATTTGGGAGGCTTGCATGCGATCTGAGGATTTCCGGAAGGACAAGACGCGTCCATTTACCGGCGCGGAATATCTGGAGAGCCTGCGGGACGGGCGCGAGGTCTATATCAATGGCGAACGGATCAAGGACGTCACGGCGCATCCGGCGATGCGCAATTCCGCCCGCTCCCATGCCCGTCTGTATGATGCGCTGCACGATCCTGCGACCAAGGACCGGCTGACCTCGCCGACCGACACCGGCAATGGCGGCTATACTCACAAATATTTCCGCGTCGCCCGCTCCTCGCAGGATCTCGTCGCCCAGCAGGGCGCGATCGCCGACTGGGCCCGCATGTCCTATGGCTGGATGGGCCGCACCGCCGACTACAAGGCGGCGCTGATGAACACGCTGGGCGCTAATGCCGACTGGTACGGCCCGTTCAAGGACAATGCCCTCGCCTGGCACACGCGCGCCCAGGAGTCCGTGCTGTTCATGAACCATGCGATCGTCAATCCGCCGATCGATCGCGACAAGCCGGCCGATCAGGTGAAGGACGTCTTCGTCCACATCACCAAGGAGACGGACGCCGGCATCTACGTGTCCGGCGCCAAGGTCGTGGCGACCTCATCCGCGCTGACCCATTACAACTTCCTCGCCCAGAGCTCGGCGACCGTCACCGAGGACCCCTCCCTGTCGGTGATGTTCATTGTTCCGATGAATGCGCCGGGGATCAAGATGTTCTGCCGCGTCTCCTATGAGGAGACCGCCAACAGGGTGGGCGAGCCCTTCGACTATCCGCTCTCCTCGCGCTTCGACGAGAACGACGCGATCCTGGTTCTGGAGAATGTCTTCATCCCGTGGGAGGACGTGCTCGTCCTGCGCGACGCCAAGAAGATCCTCTCCTTCCACCCCGCCTCCGGCTTCATGCATGGCTATTGCTTCCAGGGCTGCACGCGCTTTGCCGTGAAGCTCGACTTCCTGGCAGGCCTTCTCGCGAAAGCCCTTCGGGCGACGGGCGGCTCGGCGTTCCGCGGCAATCAGGCAGCGCTCGGCGAGGTGATCGCCCTCAGGCACATGTTCTGGAGCTTCTCCAACGCCATGGCCCACAACCCCATCGACTGGGCGAACGGGACCAAGCTGCCGAACCTGGAGGCTGCGCTGTCCTACCGGACCTTCATGTCCGAAGCCTATCCCAGGGTCATCGAGACGGTGCGCAAGGTGGTCGCTTCCGGTCTCATCTACCTGCCCTCCTCGGCCAAGGATTTCGCCAACCCGGAGATCGACAAATATCTGTCGCAATATGTGCGCGGCTCCGGCGGCATGGGCCATATCGAGCGCATCAAGATCATGAAGCTTCTGTGGGACGCGACCGGCACCGAGTTCGGCGGCCGCCATGCGCTCTACGAGCTGAACTATGCCGGCGCGGCCGAAGAGGTGCGCTTGCAGGTCCTGAAGGGTGCCGAGCGTGGCGGGACGCTGGCCGAGATGGAAGCTCTCGTCGACCGGTGCATGTCGGACTATGACGAGAACGGCTGGACCGGCGATACCTGGCTGCCGCCGCTCGGCAGCGAGGCCCATCTGAAGGCAGCCGAGTGAGGTGCGCCATGACCGACACCGTTTCCAAGATCGAGTTCCGCGACGCGATGGCGCGCATCTGCACGCCGGTCAACATCATCACGACCGACGGTAAGGCCGGTCGCGGCGGCTTCACCGCGACCGCCGTGTGCAGCGTGACGGACGAGCCGCCGACGGTTCTCGTCTGCATGAATGCCGGTTCGGCCCAGGTCGAGACGTTCAAGGCCAATGGCCGCTTCTGCGTCAACGTCCTGACCAATGACCACACCGGTCTCGCCTCCGGCTTTGCCGGGGGCATTCGCGAGATGGAAGAGCGCTATGCCGCAGCCCACTGGGTGACGATGGACTCCGGCGCGCTGGCCCTCGACGACGCCATCGTCTCGCTCGACTGCGAGACGGCGGATATCCATCGCGTGGGAACCCACAATGTGATGATCGGCCGCGTGACGGCCCTGAGGCTCGGCGCCGCAAAAGGCCCGAACCCCCTCCTCTACATGGATCGGACCTACATGGTCCCGGCGCAGGCCGGCAGCTTCGGGGGATAGTCCGCAAGCGGTCGTTTCGTTCCGGCCGGGGAGCCTTTTCGCCTCGTGGTGCTCAAGACTGCAACACAGCCACCGCCGGCGATCAGGATCAGCGCTCGCCCGGATTCCGCGCAGCGGCCGGCGTTGCAGTCTCACGGGGCGTAATGCGCAGCGCGCGCAGCGCGTTCAAGATCACCGCGACGTCGATGGCCTCCTGCAGGAGCGCTCCCTGCACGGGCGTGAGATAGCCATAGGCGGCGGCGATCATGCCGAGCACCGAAAGGCCGATCCCCGCAACGACGCTCTCGACCGCGATCCGACCCGAGGCGCGGGCGATTTCCATGCCGGACCCCAGCCGGTCGATCCGGTCGACCAGGAGGACCACGTCGGCAGCCTCGGCGGACGCTGCCGCCCCCCGCGCCCCCATCGCCACGCCGACATCGGCGGCGGCGAGAGCCGGCGCATCGTTCACCCCGTCACCGACCATCATGACCGGGCCGTTCTTGCGCTCGGTCAGGACCAGCAGAACCTTCTGGTCGGGCGTCAGGCCGGAACGAAGCCCGTCGAGCCCCAGCCCTTGCGTCACGCGCTCGGCCACCTCGGCCCGGTCGCCGGTCGCAAGCAGAATGCGGCGGATCCCCTCTTGCCGAAGCCCTGCGAGCGTCAGGCCCACGTCTTCGCGCAGCGGGTCGGCCATCACAAGGTGCCCGGTCATCCGGCCGTCCACCGCGATGGCGACAAGGACGGAGCCTGCGGGAAGAGCGGAGCTGTCTCCCGCGCTGCGCCCGACATGCCCTGCGACGAACCCCTCGCCGCCTACGACGACCGCTCGCCCCTCGACCCGGCCGACGACGCCCTCGCCGGGCATTTCGGAGACCTCGGAGGGGACGGGCAATGCGAGACCGCGCGCTTTGGCCGCCGCAACGATGGCCTGGGCGACGGGATGCTTCGATGCCTGCTCAAGGGTTGCGGCAAGGCGCAGGATCTCGTCCTCGCCCATTCCGTCCCGGCTGTCGATCGACACAATCCGCGGCCGTCCGTCGGTCAGCGTGCCGGTCTTGTCGAGGATCAGGGTGCGGATGCGCGCCATCGCCTCGAGCGGCCCGGCGCCCTTGATCAGCACCCCGAAATGCGCCGCGCGCGAGAGGCCAGCGACCAGCGCGACCGGAACGGCGAGGATCAGCGGACAGGGCGTTGCGACGACCAGCACGGCGACGGCTCGGATCGGATCGCCGGTGAACCACCAGGCTGCGACGGCGATGGCGACCGTGACCGCAAGGAAGCCCAGCGACCATCGATCCGCCAGCCGCGACATCGGCGCCTTGGACGCCTGGGCCTCCTCGACCAGCCGGACGATGCCGGCATAGGTGCTGTCCTTGGCAGGCCGCGTCGCTGTCAGGTCGAAGGCCTCGCCCGCATTGGTCGAGCCGCTCATGGCGTCGACCCCGCGCGCCAGCCGCACCGGAAGGGATTCGCCGGTCAGGGCCGAAGTGTCCACGAAGGCCGCCTCGGATGCCACCGCGCCGTCTACCGGCACCACGTCGCCCTGCCGGATCAGGAGACGATCGCCGGGTGCGATCTTGTCGAGGGGAACGTCCTCAAGCCCGCCGCTTCGGTAACGGGCGGCGGTCCTCGGGACGCGGGACAGGAGGTCGTGCATCTCGCGCCGGGCGCGGCCTTCGGCAAAGCTTTCGAGAAAGGTGCCGCCCGAATACATCACGGCGACGACCGCCGCCGCCAGCGTCTCGCCGAAGACGAGCGCCGCCGACATGGAGAGCGCAGCAACGATATCGAGCCCCACTTCGCCGGAGCGCAAGCTGCGCAGGATCTCGACCACGAGCGCGGCAAGTGCGGGAACGACCCCGGCGATCCAGATGAGGTTCGCGATGCCGGGCCGGCCGGCGAAGTAGACTGCAAGTCCCGCGATCAGGCCCGTCGCCGCCAAGAGCAGGATAGCGGTCTTGAAGCGATCGGTCGCAGTCCGTTCCACGCGGCTCATGTCCCCCCTGCCGAGACGAGCGCCGCTGGCTCTTCGGAAAACAGACGTCCGACTCCCACGCCCCTTACGCTCCCTCCATCATCGCGCAGGAGGAACAGGGCGTCGAGCCCGCTTCTTCTCGCGAGCGCCGCGCCTCTGTCGGGACCGAGCACCATAAGCGCCGTTGCCCAGGCATCCGCCTCGGCACAGCTGCGGGCCGCCACGGTGACGGAGGCCGGCGACGCTATCAGGGGCGCGCCATGCTTGGGATCCATGGTGTGCGACAGGCGCCGTCCCTGGACTTCGACCCAGTGGCGGTAGTCGCCGGAGGTTGCAACGGCGGCGTCCTCGAGCGCGAGGATCGAATGGGGCGTTCGACGCTCGGCGTCCGGCGCCTCGACGGCGATGGTCCACGCTTCTCCGTCCGGACGCAGGCCGAGCGTGCGGATCTCGCCATCGATCCCGACAAGGGCGTTGCCGATCCCGTGGTCGCAGAGGGTCTCGGCCAGGCGGTCGACCCCGTAGCCCTTGGCGATGCCGTTGAGGTCGAGGGCGATGGGCTGGGCCTTGCGCACATGAGCGCCGTCGATCTCCAGCACCTCATGCGCCGGGCTACGCTTCGCGGCCATCGCGGCACGGATGTTCGCGGGCGCCGCGGCCTTCGGCCCGAAGCCCCAGGCCGTCACCGCATCGCCCATGCCGATGTCGAACGCTCCGCCCGAGGCGCGCCCGATCTCGAGGCCAAGGCGTAGAACGTGCAGGAGGTGCGTGGGGACTGCCACCCAATCGCCCACGGGCGCCGCGTTGAGCCGCATCAGGTCGCTGTCCGGCTGCCAGATCGACATCTGGACGTCCACTTCATCCACAGCCGCCTGAAGCGCAGCCTGGACCCCACCCTTGTTGAACCCCGGCTCCGCGAAGAAGAGCGCGGACCAGCGCGTGCCCATGGTCGGACCGTTCAAGGCGAGCCTTGTCCGGTCAGTAGACATCTTCGACATACCGTCCCTCCGCCTTCAGAACTTCCGGCGTGAGCCCGGTCGGCGCGAGGATCTCGGCCAAGGCGTCGGCCACGCCCGCCGCCATGTCGCGCCCGCCGCAGACCATCACGCGCGCTCCGTCGCATATGAGCTGCGCGACCTGGACAGCGTCGTCGCGCAGCGCGTCCTGCACGTAACGGCGCCGCGTCCCGCGCGAGACGGCTGTGACCAGCCGGGTCAGACGGCCCTCTTCCTGCCATGCGAGCATCTCCTCGCCATAGAAGAAGTCGCTATCCTCATGCCGCATGCCGAAAAACAGGTGGACGGGCCGGCGCCGCGCATTGCCGCGCACGAAGCCCGCGAGCGGCCCGATGCCCGTTCCGGCGCCGATCAGGATCAGCGGCGCCCGGCTCCGACCGGGCCGGAAACCGGGATTGCGTCGCAGGAAGGCCGTCACGGTGGAGCCCGGCTCCAGCGCCGTCAATTGGCCCGAGCAAAGCCCGCCGGGGTGCTTCTTCACGACGATCTCGATGAAGCCGTCGCGGCGGCTCGAGGCGAGGGAATACAGCCGCGGAACGGCGCCGCCCTCCGGCAGGATGCCGATCAGGTCGCCGGCTGCGAACCGGGCAAAGCCGCACCCGGTCAACCGCTGCCAGAGAGAGAGACGCGGCAGGGCGAAGCGGAGGATCGCGGTCGGGGCCTGCACCTCGGCGCCGTAGTCCCGCCGCGTGACGAGAGTCAACGTCTCGGTTTTTGGAAGGACGGGCCGATGCGACAGTTCGATGTCGATGCCGAGCGCCTCTCCGAGCGCGCGGCCCCAGCGCGCGAAGTCTTGCGGCGACTGGCGGTCGATCGTGTCGAAGGGCATGAGTTCGGGCCAGCCCTTCGACATGGCGGCCCGAGCGACGGCCTTGGCGAAGGCGCAATAGGCGGGAAAGCTGCGGTCGCCGAAGCCGAGAACGGCCAGAGGAATGTCAGGGGCGCGATCGGCAGCGCCCAGCCGGTCGAGGAACCCCTTGGCCGAGGCAGGAGCCGCACCGTCACCATAAGTCGAGGCGAGGAGGATGATCCGCTCGGCCCGACTGTAGCGTTCCGGCGCGAAGGCCGACATCGGGCCGACATGGACGCTCTGCCCCACAGCGGTCAGTGCGGCGTGCAGCGTCGCGGCGAAGCCCCATGTGCTGCCGCACTCGCTGCCGACGAGCAGGATCGTCTCCGCATATCCCGCGCGCTGATTGCCGCGGATGCGGGGCCGCCCGCGCCGGCCGGCGAGCCAGACCAGCACACCCGTCGCTCCCATCACGGGTACACCGAGCGCCATCAGACCGAGCACGAGGCCGAGCGTCGCCGCACCCTGACCGGTGTGCAGCATGTAGATGGTTTCCGAGACGTGCTCCCACCCCGTCAGGTCGGCCCATGTCAGAAGCGCGCCGTTGCCCTGGTCGAGATATCCGGTTCCCTGGTCGGTCTTCAGCGTGAAGACGTCGGTCTCATCGCCGGGATAGGGAAAGCTCAGCTCCCGCAGTTCGCCGACCGGCGTCTGCCCGAGGACAGGCATCCGATCGAGAGCGAGCCCCGTTCTCCCGCTCACCTCGGCCGGGAAGGCGGGCATAGCGCCGCCGTTGGGGAGAAGCTCGAAGGTGGAGGCCGTCATCCACAGGGCGGTGGTGGAGGAGAGGACGAGGCCGATCACGGCAATGCGGGCGATCTCGACGTGCAGCCGGCCTGCGAGCGGCCCCCGCAGGCGGGAGAACCAGCGTCGCCAGCCGCCCGTCCGCCGGGCTACCAAGGCAGCCCCCGAGAAGGCGAGGACCAGCATCGCCGCGGCGCCCGCGGCCATGGCGATGCGCCCGCCGTCCCCGAGGAACAGCGAGCGGTGGAGGTTTGTAAGCCACCGTTCGACCTGGTTAGGATCGGCCGAGGCCACGCCCTTGCCGGTCGCCGGGTCGATCACGGCCGCGCCCGGCGTTCCCTGATCGAACCAGTAGGCGGTGATCTGCCCCGACGGGGCGCGGCGGATCTGCTCGACGCCCGGATAGGCCGCCTGAATGCGGGAGGCCAGGCTGCCCACCGTCAGTCCGGCCTCCGCCTGCGGCGCGCCAATCCGTTCGGCTGCGGGGAAGACCGACAGCGCCGCGCCGCTCAGGGCGAGAATGGTGACGAGCGCGAGAGCCAGCAGACCCGGCCAGCGATGGAGTGCACGGATCATGGCCCTCACTCCTCACATGTCGTAGGCGAAGCTGGAGATGTAGCGGCGGCCGCGCACCGGGGTGCCCGCGCCTTCGCTCGTCAACGGCACCGACACCTCGTTCGGACTGTCGCGCATGTCCTCGACCGCCGCGTCGATGTGGAGCGTGTAGCCCGCCTCGAAAAGCGCATCGGCAAGGTCCAGCGTGATCTCGAGCGTGCGGCCGGCGCCGACGCTGGCGCCGGTGATGCCGTTGACCTGAGCGGTATCGCCGCCCGTGGCGCGGTACCAGTCGCTGAGATGCCGGTAATATTTCGACTTGCCCCCGGCCATCCAGAGGCTGCCGACATAGGCGCCCGATGCGTCGGTGACGTAGAGCGCGAGATAGGCCCCGTCGCCGCCATAGTCGTTGAGTGTCGTGGTGAGGGTCACCGGCCTTGCCATGGCAAGGCCGGGAAGGGTCAGCGCGGTGGTGAGCGCAAACATTGCGAGCAGCGATTTCATCGGATGGATCCTTATTCGAAGGGGTGCTGCGGAGCGGCTCACTTCACCTGGGTCTGCGGCGGAGCGCCGTTCCCGAAGAGGCCGTTCGGCGGCGGTGCGACGGTGCCGGCGGGCGCGGGATTGCGGGCGCCGCCGCGCCGATCGTCGTCCTCGTCATCATCATCGTCATCGTCATCGTCATCGCCGTCGTGTCCGCGCCACAAGCCGTCCCACCAGCGGCGGTCGTCGTCATCGTCGCTTGCGAGAACCAGCGGCATCGTCTGCATGCCCTCCTCGAAGAGCGCGGCGAAGGGCAGAGACCTTCCGTCGGCCGGGGCCTTTGTTGCGCTCCAGGCGGGAACGCCGATGGCGGCGGCCAGCGCCGTGGAGGCGACGAGTAGCGTCAGGGTCTTCTTGGTCATGGCAGGGTCTCCTTTTTCGTCTGCGGGGACAATCTGGAGAGCCGACCTGAGGGGTTCCTGACGCGATGGCGATTTCCCCTTCAGCTTGCCGTCAGGAAGAAGAAAGGCCCCGCCGGTGACAGCAGGGTCTCCAGGGCGTCATGAACGGTTGCGTCAGTCATTGTCGCCTGCTTCGCGATCCCGGCGGGATCGATCGTCGTCGTGATTGTCATAGCGATCGTCGTGGTGGTCGTATTTGAGCTTGATCACTTGCAGCGTCGCCGGATGGATCCTCGCTTCAATCCGGCGCCCCTCCGCATCTTGCCCATTGATCTCGTAGCAGCCGTCATCGATCTTGATGCGGCGCACAGTCCAGCGGTTCTTCTCGGCCAACTGGGCAACGGCATCGCGCGGCTGCCAATCGGCCATCGGCACGAAGCAGTCGTCGTCCGCCCGCGCCACACCGGCCGGGAAGACCGCGAGAAAGCCGAGGATAGTTAATGTCTTCTTCATGGGCCAAACTCCTCGCTGCGGCCATTCTGGCGCAATTCATGCGCGGCGAATCTGACGGCAGCCTGAAGGGGTTCTCTCGGCCGCTTCAGCTTCGTGTCAGCCGGACGGGCCATCTCTGATCATCGGGAAAGGACGGGGCGACATGCGCATCCTGCTGATCGAGGACGATACGGTTCTGGGCGCCGCGGTGCGCGACCAGATCGCCGCCGATGGCCAGTCGGTGGACTGGGTCACGCGCCTCGACGCCGCGGGCAACGCGCTGAGCGCGACCTCCTACGACCTGATCCTGCTCGACCTCATGCTGCCGGACGGTCGCGGCATCGGGTTCCTCAAAGGCTTGCGCGTTCGGGGCGACGTGACGCCGGTCATCATCCTGACAGCGCTCGACCAGGTGTCGGACCGGATCGAGGGGCTGAACGCCGGCGCCGACGACTACCTCGTGAAGCCCTTCGACCTTGCCGAACTGTCCGCCCGGATCGGATCGGTCGCCCGGCGCTACAGCGGCAACCCGAACCCGATCGTCACCCACGGGCCGCTGGACATCGACCTCGCCGCCCGCAGCGTCCGCCGCGACGGCAAGCCTGTCCAGCTGACGGCGCGAGAATGGGCGCTGTTCGAAGCCCTGCTCGCGCGTCCCGGCCAGCTTCTGTCGAAGGCGCAGCTCGAGGAAAAGCTCTACGCCTTCGACGCGGAGGTGGAGAGCAACACGATCGAGGTCCATGTCAGCCGCCTGCGCAAGAAGCTCGGGCCTGCAATCATCGAGACCGAGCGCGGCATGGGCTACCGTCTGGGCAAGCCATGAGGCTGCCGCGCAGCCTTCAGGCGCGGCTCGGCCTCTCGCTCGGCCTCGTCCTGACGATCCTCTGGCTGCTGGCCGCCACGGTCACGGCTGTGATCGTGCGCAGCGAGATGGACGAGGTCTTCGACAGCGCCCTCCGCGAGACCGCGGAGCGGATCCTGCCGCTGGCCGTGAGCGACATTGTCGGGCGCGAGGACGAGGGAGTGACGCAGCGGCTCTCGCCGATCCGGGCGCATGACGAGTACTTCACCTATCTCGTCCGCGATGCCGAGGGGCGCATCCTGTTGCAATCCCATGCGGCCGATCCCGCCGCGTTTCCCCCCTGGGACGGGCCGGGGTTCCGGCAGACCGCGATCAACCGCCTCTACAGCGACGCGGCGCTCCAGGGAACGGTCCGCATCACGGTCGCCGAGCCGCTGGCGCATCGCGCGTCGGTGGCACGGGAGATCCAGATGGGCCTCGGCCTGCCGCTGCTGATCGTGCTTCCGGTTGCGCTGGCGGCGATCATCCTGGCCGTGCGCTTCAGCCTCGCCCCCCTGCGCCGGTTCCGCACGCGGCTCGAGGCGCGCGGCGTCCGCGACCTGTCGGAGGTGCCCGCAGGCGACCTGCCGACGGAGATCGGCCCGCTGGCCACGACCCTGAACAGCCTTCTCGCCAGGCTGCGCGACGCGTTCGAGGCCGAGCGCAGCTTCGCGGCGAACGCTGCCCATGAACTCAGGACTCCGCTCGCAGGCGCCATCGCGCAGGCGCAGCGGCTTCGCTCGGAAACGCGTGACCCGGCCACAGACGCGCGCGCTGCGGAGATCGAGGCGACGCTCAAGCGGCTGACAAGGCTTTCCGAACGCCTGATGCAGCTTGCGCGAGCGGAAGGCGGGCGGCTGCGGATGGACCGAAGCACGGACCTAAGGGTCGTCGCGCGCGTCGTCGTGGAGGATATCGATCGGGCGGGTGCGCCGGGCCGGATCACGCTGACACTGCCGGACAGGGCTGTCATGTCCGACCTCGACCCCGACGCCTTCGCGATCCTCTGCCGGAATCTCGTCGAGAACGCGCTGCGTCACGGGGCGGAAACTGCTCCCGTCGAGGCGACCCTCACGGCAGAAGGGCAGCTGATCGTGGCGAATGACGGTCCTGTCCTGCCGCGTGGCACCCTCGACCGCCTGACCGCACGCTTCGAGCGGGGAGATTCCAGCACCGATGGCAGCGGGCTCGGCCTCGCCATCGTGGCAGCGATCGCGGATCGGATCGGAAGCTCCCTCACTCTGGAATCGCCTCGTCCGGGTGCCTCTTCCGGATTCCAGGCGTCCGTCAGGCTGCCGACAGACGCTCCGGAAACGATCTGACGGACTCCCTGTCGGCCTTCGTCAATGACGAAGGGCGCGCTGCCCAAGCCGTAGCGGGTGTGGGATTTCGGCCGCCCGGGCCTGACAGCGTCGGCTGTCCTTTACGCTAGGGCAGGCTCCGGGGCTACCGCCGCAAGAACCGACGATGGCGCGGTTTCGAGGATAGATTCGCACCGTCAGATCACCTGAAGCCGACGGCACCGAGGACTATCTCCCATGCTTCTTCCGCCAGTCCTCGAACGCTGCGAGATGCTCGTCCTTCGTGCGCGGGTATAGGCCGATGATCGTCTCTCCGGCCTTCACCTTCTCGACGACGAAGTCCTCGTAGACCGTCATCTCGAACGTCTCTGCGGCGACTTCATCGGCGAGGTGCGCCGGGATGACGATGACGCAGTCGTCGTCGCCGACGATGATGTCGCCCGGAAATACCGGCGCGTCGCCGCAGCCGATCGGCTCGTTGATCGCGATCGCCTCGTTGATCGTCAGATTGGTGGGGCTGGACGGGCGGGAGTGATAGGCCGGGATATCCAGTTCGCCGATCGTCGCCGCATCCCTGAAGCCGCCATCGGTCACGACCCCTGCCCCGCCGCGCACCATCAGCCGGGTGATCAGGATGTCGCCGGCGGATGCCGCCCGGGCGTCCTTGCGGCTATCCATGACGAGGACGTGCCCCTTGGGGCAGGTCTCGATCGCGACACGCTGTGGATGCTCCGGGTTGCGGAACTCGGACAGCTGGTTGCGGTCTTCGCGCGCCGGCATGTAGCGGAGCGTGAAGGCCGGGCCGACCATGTTGCGACCCTTGGCCTTTACGGGATGGACGCCTTGGATCACCTGGTTGCGCAGGCCGCGCTTGAAGAGCGCGGTGGCGAGCGTGGCAACGGACACGCCCTTCAGCTTGTCGCGTGTGCTTTCGTTCATCGTTCGATCCTGTTCGAAGAGGGATGTTCGCCCGCGACGGCGCATGGAGCGCCATCGCGGATGGCATCGTCAGAAGATGTCGGGCTCGCCGGCCGCTTCGCCGAAGCCGCGCTCGAGGAAATCGAAGTCGCAGCCCTTGTCGGCCTGGGTGACGTGGCGCGAGAACATCCAGCCCCAGCCGCGCTGGAACCGTGGCTCGGGAGGCGTCCACGCCGCCTTGCGCCGTTCGAGTTCGGCCTCGTCGACGAGCATGTCGAGCCGGCGGTTCGGCAGGTCGAGCCGGACCGTGTCGCCGTTCTTCAGAAGCGCCAGCGGCCCGCCGACGAACGATTCCGGCGCGACATGAAGGACGCAGGCGCCGTAGGACGTGCCGGACATGCGCGCGTCCGAGATCCGCAACATATCCCTGATGCCCTTTTTGATCAGCGCCTTGGGGATCGGCAGCATGCCCCATTCGGGAAAGCCCGGACCGCCCAGCGGACCGGCATTCCGCAGCACCATGACATGGTCCGGCGTGACGTCGAGGCTTTCGTCGTCGACCGCCTTCTTCATCTCCGGATAGCTGTCGAAGACCAGCGCCGGACCTTCATGGACGTGGAACTTCCGGTCGCAGGCCGCCGGCTTGATGACCGCGCCGTCCGGGCAGAGATTGCCGCGCAGGAGGGCGAGCGAACCTTCCTTGTAGACCGGGTTCGACAGCGGCCGGATGACATCCTCGTTGTAGACCTCGGCGCCGTCGATGTTCTCGGCAAGCGTCCGGCCGTTGACGGTCAGGACCGAGGTGTCGAGCATTGCCTCCATCCGCTTCATCAGCGCGCGCAGACCGCCCGCATAGAAGAAGTCCTCCATCAGATAACCCTTGCCCGACGGGCGGACATTGGCGATCAGCGGGGTCGTGCGGCCGAGCGCGTCGAGATGATCGAGCGTCAGGTCGACGCCGGCGCGGCGCGCCATTGCAATGAGGTGGACGACGGCATTGGTCGAGCAGCCGGTCGCCATCGCGACCTTGGCGGCGTTATGGAAGGCGGCTTCCGTGGCGATCATGTCCGGCGTCACGCCTTCCCAGACCATATCGACGATCCGCCGGCCGCAATCGGTCGCCATACGGTGGTGGCCGCTGTCGACCGCCGGGATCGAGGAGGCTCCCGGCAGCGTGAAGCCGAGAGCATCGACGATCGACATCATGGTCGCGGCGGTGCCCATGGTCATGCAGGTGCCATGCGAGCGCGCGATGCCGCCCTGGACGCCGAGCCATTCGGCGTCGGTGACATTGCCGGCGCGGCGCTCGTCCCAGTATTTCCACGCGTCTGATCCGGAGCCGAGGACGCGGCCGGCATAATGGCCGCTGAGCATCGGACCGGCGGGAAGATAGACCGTCGGCACGCCCGCCGTGATGGCGCCCATCATCAGGCCGGGCGTCGTCTTGTCGCAACCGCCCATCAGGACGACGCCGTCCAGCGGATGCGAGCGGATCATCTCCTCGGTCTCAATCGCGAGGAGGTTGCGGTAGAGCATGGAAGTCGGCTTGGTGAAGCTCTCGTCGACCGAGAGCGCCGGCATTTCCACCGCGAACCCGCCGGCCGCGAGCACCCCGCGGCGGACATTCTCCACCCGCTCGGGGAAATGGCCGTGGCAGGAGTTGAGCTCCGACCAGGTCGAGAGGATGCCGATGACCGGCTTGCCCAGGAAGTCCTCTTCCGAATAGCCGAGCTGCATCATCCGCGAGCGGTGGCCGAAGCTGCGCAGATCGTCCGGCGCGAACCACCGGGCGGAACGCAATTGGTCATATGTCTTGGTCATGGTCCTATCCGGTGACGGTGAAGATCATCCAGGTGACGAGCGCCACGAAGACGAGGCCGACGACCTCCGGCCAATTGCCGAAATCGATGTCGTCGGCGGCTTCCTCGGCCTCGAAGGCCTCGGGATCGGTGCCCTCGCCCTCGTCGCGCTCTTGAGACAGTCCGGACATCTCAGCCTCCATTCAGTACCGAGGGGAGCCACAGGGCGATCTGGGGAAAGAACAGGACGAGGAACAGCCCGATCGCCTGCAGCGCGATGAACGGCAGCACCGCCGCAAAGATCTCCTGCAGTTCGATGTCCTTGGTCACCGACTTCAGGAAGAAGCAGGCGGGACCAAAGGGCGGCGACAGGTAGTAGATCTGGATGTTCATAGCGAAGAGCACGCCGAACCAGACCGGGTCGAAGCCGAGATCGGACACCACCGGTGCGAAGATCGGCACAGTGATGAACAGGATTGCGATCCACTCCAGGAAGGTGCCGAGCACCATGACGATCAGCATCATGACGACGATCACCATGATCGGCGCGATGTGCAGCGACGTCAGCAGTTCGCGCAGGAAGTCGCCGCCGCCGATCCGGTTGTAGATGCCGATCAGCGAGACCGAGCCCAGCACCAGCCAGATGATCGAGCCGACGGTGAGAACCGTCTGGCGCATGGCGTCGCGCACCATCGGCCAGTTCAGCTCCCGGCGCACCCCGGCGACGACGAGCGCGCCGACCGCGCCGATCGCGGCGGCCTCGGTGACGGTCGCGATGCCCGAATAGATGACGCCGAGAACCGCGACGATCAGGATCGCGGGCAGGATCGCGCCCTTCAGGAAGGTCAGGCGTTGGAAGAACGGCAGACCGGTCTCGGGAATGTCGTAGATCGGCGCCATCGCGGGATTGAGGCGCACGCGGACGAGGATGTAGGCGATGAAGAGGGCCGCGAGCAAACAGCCCGGCACCGCCGAGGCGGCGAAGAGCTGGGTGATCGAGACCTGCGCGGCGAGGCCGTAGATGATCAGCACCACCGAGGGCGGGATCAGCGTCGCCAGCGCTCCGGCGGCGCAGATGATGCCGATCGAGAGCTTGCGGTCGTAGCCGAGGCGCAACATCTGCGGCAGTGCGATGAGGCCGAGCATGACGATTTCGCCGCCCATGATGCCGCTCATCGCGGCGAGCAGCACGGCGACGACGGTCGTCTGCACGGCAACGGACCCGCGGAATCGCCCGCCCATGATCGCCATGGATTCGAACAGCGTCCGCGCCACGCCTGATCTCTCGAGCACATTCGCCATGAAGACGAAGAAGGGCACTGCGATCAGCTCGTATTTGTGCAGGACCTCTGTGACGTTGGCCGAGACCAGGAAGAAGCCGGCGCGCTCGCCGAAATAGAGGATCGCCGTCCCGAGCGAGACGGCCAACGTCGTGATGCCGAGCGGTATGCCCAGCGCCATCAGCGCCAGCAGCGACGCGACGATCAGGATGGTGATGTATTCAATGCCCATCGGCCGCAGCCTTCTCGGTGCCCTGGAACCAGCGGATCAGGTTCGCCAGAAGCTGGAGGACGTAGAGGACGCAGCCGATCACGAGGACCACCTTGAGATAGCTCGGCTGGATGGAGTTGAGCGCGGTGCCGGAATATTCCGGCCGCTCGATCACCCGCAGCGCCGGCCCCCACAGGGCGGCCACCAGCGTGCCGACCGCAAGGATCGACACGATGATCTGCATGAGCCGGAAATACCGCCAGACCTTCGGGCCGACGACGAGTTCCAGCATGGTGATGGCGATGTGGCGGTTGCGCTCGGTGACGTAGCCGACCGACATCACCCAGGCCGTGGCGCAGAGCGCCATCGTCACCTCGATCGACCAGCTGGTCGGGTGATCGAAGCCGTAGCGCATGACGACTTCGAGCGCGGAGAAGCCGATGCAGGCGAAGAACATGGCGGAGCAGGCATGGCCGACGAACACGCTGACGCGGTCCGTCGCTGCGGCATAGCGGGCGAAGAAGCGTCCCATGAGATCCTCGAAGGATGACGAGATGGCGGGGCGGCCGGCCCCCCAGCGGAGCCGGCCGAACGTCACGTCAATCCATGAGGCCGATGGTCTTCATGTAGGCGAGGTTGGCGTCGAGGGCCTCCTGCGCGAGCTCGCTCTTCTTGGCGAAATTCTCCCATTCGCCGCGCGCCACCTTGCGCATCTGGTCGCGGTCCGCCTGCGGCCAGTCGATCACATGGACCTTGCCGCCCGCCGCGTCCTTCTCGGCCAGCTTCTCGTCCTGTTCGTGGACGACCTTGGTCAGGTCCGCCATCGCAGAATAGAACCAGTCGCGCAGCGCCGTCTGGTCCTCCGGCTTGAGGTCGTTCCAGGCGTCCTTGTTGAGGGTCAACTCCATCGACGGCATGGAGTGGATGCCGGGATAGAGCGGATAGGGCGCGACGTCATTGAGGCCGGTCGCGGCGTTGTTGACATAGGCTGAGGCGTCGGCGGCATCAACGATGCCCTTTTCCAGCGCGCCATAGACTTCCGAGAACGGAATCGACACCGGGCTCGCGCCGGCGGCGGCGAAAACGGCCGAGGCGAGACCCTCCGGCGAGCGGATCTTCTTGCCCTTCAGATCCGCGAAATGCTCGATTGGCACGCGGGCCGGCAGCGCCTCGCGGCTGTAGGGACCGCAGCCGATCAACTGCACCTGACCGTCGGCGATCTCGTCCAGCGCCTTCTGCCAGATCTTCTCGCCCGGCCCGTCCTTGCAGAAGCCAAGCATCTGCTCGGGCTTGTCATAGCCGGAGATCAGGTCGCCGAGGATCGCGAAGGCCGGCTCCTGGCCGGAGAAATAGTTCACCGAGGTCCAGTCGCCGTCGAGGACGCCCATCGAGACCGCCTGCGGCGTCTCCTTCGACGGGACGACCGAGCCCGACGGCGTCAGATTGATCTCGACCCGGCCGTCGGTCATCTCCTTGATCTTCGGCAGCCAGGTCTTGGTCAGATACTCGGTCGAGAAGTCCCCCGCATTGAACGAGGTCTGGATCGTGTAGGTCTTCGCCACGGCCGGAGCCGTGAGTGCGGTCGCGACGGCGCAGGCGAGCGCCAGCATTTTGATACGCATGAATGTCCTCCCATCGGTCGTCTCGGCTCGTCGCCGGACAACAGAAGCACTAATATATTTGTTGGCTGACGGCAACCTCTGCTAGGACTCCGTCGAACGCCCGCTAACGAGAGCCGCTCCGGCATGAAACCGCATCAGGTCCCAACCGACGTCTCCGACCTCGACCTGTCACTGGAATTCGATCGACGGCCGCTGGCCTCACAGGGCATCTACGGCTCGCTCAGACGACGCATCGTCGATCTGGCGCTAAGGCCGGGAGAACTCCTGTCGCGCGCCACCCTCGCCAAGGAGTACGGCGTCAGCCAGACTCCGGTGCGCGATGCCTTCTTCCGTCTGGAGCGCGAGGGATTGGTCGAGATCTTTCCGCAGTCGCGAAGCCTCGTCGCGAAGATCAATCTGGCGCACGCCCGCGAGACACAGTTCCTGCGGGTGGCGCTCGAAATCGAGGTCGCAAAGCTCCTCATCCAGGCGCGCGATCCGGCGAAGACCGCCCTCGCCCGGCATGTGCTGCAACTTCAGACCCGCGCACTCGACGAGGGACGCCTGGAGCGGTTCGCGGTGCTGGACCGCCACTTCCACCTGTCCCTCTGCGATGCGGCGGGATATCCGGATTTGTGGCACATGATCTCGGAACGGTCCGGGCATATCGACCGCCTGCGCGCGCTCAACCTTCCCGATCCCGGCAAGGCGAACGCCATCATCGCCGCGCATACCGACATCCTCGATGCGATCGATGCGGGTGATGCGGTGGCTTGCGAGGCGGCGGTGCGCACGCACCTGTCGGGCACGCTCAGCGCGGTGCCGGCGATCAAAGAGCGGTTCCCGCAATATTTCGACTGACAATGCCACCCGCACGGCGCGGGGCGGCGGAGCCCGTCGCCCGCGAAACTGCCGTCTGTGATCCGCCCTCCCGGATCGCCTCCGGGTATAACGATCGCCCCGTTCTCCCCGGGCCGCTTCTTCCGCCGCTCGTGCCGCGGCCAGCCGCACCGGCATCCTGACAGCGAAGACGGCTTATCCAGCCGGGGCTGCGTGGGCCGAGTGGCAGCGTCTTCGCCGCAGGAAGTGAGGGGGTGTCTCCCGCGCTTGCCTCCGCGGCTCCGGGGGCCGCTGATCCGGTCCCCGTCGCGTGGTCGTGTCAGGTCAGAGGGTCGCGCCCATCATCATCCGCACGATCTCCTCGTCGCTGGTCTCCGACGGACGGCGCTCGCCGGCGACTTTGCCGCGGGCGAGGACGACGATCCGATCGGCTGCGGCGAAAATGTCGGGCAGGTTGTGCGAGATCAGGATGATCCCGACGCCCTTCGATTTCAGCCGCTCGATCAGCGCCATCACCTGGCGCTGCTCGGGCACGCCCAGCGCGGCGGTCGGCTCGTCCATGATCACCAGCCGTGCCTGCCAGTGGACGGCCCTGGCGATGGCGATCGCCTGCCTCTGGCCACCGGAGAGCTCGCGCACCGGGGCGCTCGGGTCGGGGATGACGATGCCGAGGCCCTTTAAGACCTCGATCGCGCTGTTGCGCATCGCCGCCCGGTCGAGGAAGCTGAGGCCCAGGATCCGGCGGGTCTTCTCCCGTCCGAGATAGAGGTTGAGCCCGGGGTCGAGATTGTCCGCCAGTGCGAGATCCTGATAGATCGTCTCGATACCCGCGGACCGGACGGCCTCCGGCGGCTTGCCGGTCAGACGCTGGCCGTCGAACTGAACGTCTCCCGACGTTGGCGTATAGACGCCGGAGATCATCTTGATGACGGTCGATTTGCCGGCGCCATTGTCGCCCGCGATCACGACGCATTCGCCTTCATGGACCGCGAAGGAGACGTCCGAAACGGCTTCGTTGCCGCCGAAGCGCTTCTTGAGGTGCCTTGCCTCGAGCAGAACCGTCATGATCGCGCTCCCGTCAGCCGGTCCCGTGACTGGTCGACGACCACGGCGACGATGATCACCAGGCCGACCGCGACGAACTGCCAGTAGGGCGGCAAGCCGCTGAAGACGAGGCCGAACTGGATCACGGCGATGATGAAGGCGCCGATCACCGTGCCGGTCACGGTGCCCTGTCCACCGGTCAGCGAAGCGCCGCCGATGAACACCGCCGCGACGGCGTAGAGCAGGATCGGCTCGCCGGCGTTGGCGGCGCCGGCCGAAAACCGCATCGTATAGATTAGCCCGCCGATGCCGGCGGTGATCGCCGACAGGACGAACAGCGCCACCAGCTGCTTCTCGACGTTGACGCCGGCCCGCTCGACCGAGGCCCGGTTGGCGCCGAGCGCATAGGTGTGGACGCCGAACTTGGTGTAGCTCAGAAGATAGTGGCAGATAACGGCAAGGACCGCCGCCACCAGGACTGGGATGGGTACTCCGAGGACTATCCCATTGCCGATGGAGCGGGCCTCCTCGCTGCGGATCGACACGGTCGCACCGCCTGCGATGATCAGCGCCGCGCCGCGCGCGATGCCGTAGGTGCCGAGTGTGCCGATGAAGCTCGGCACGTTGATGAAGGCGACGAGCCAGCCATTGATCAATCCGACGATCACTGCGGCGAGAAGACCGACGACGAGGCCGATGATCACCGCGAGCCAGCCCGCGTCCGCCCCGATGAAGCGTACGACCAGCGCCATGGCGACGGCCGCAAAGCCGGTCGAGAAGGCGATGGAGAGGTCGATATGGCCGGCCACGATGACCAGCGTGAGACCGAGCGCCAGAAGCAGGATCTGCGATGCCGCCACGGCGATCGACTGGATCGAGTAGAGGTGGAACAGGAATGTGCTTCCTGTTTCCACCCGCGCATAGATTTCGAAGAAGCCGAGGATGAGGATGAGAAACAACCACGACCAAGCGGCGAGGAGGGACTTCAAAATTGAAGTCCCGTTCTTTTCCGACATTACTGTCTGCCTTACTCGGAGTAGATGAACTTCTTGATGTTCTCGTCCTCGACGTTGTTCTTGTCGATGACGGTGAAGCCGGTTCCGATCGTAGTGGGCACCGATTGGCCGGTCAGCGCGGCATAAGCCGTCATCACGCCGTAATAGCCGATTTCCGCCGGATGCTGGGCGATCGCGGCGTCGACGAGACCCGACGAGATGTTGTCGACGATGCTCCTCGGCGCGTCGAAGGCGATCACGGTCACGTCGTCCTGCTTGCTGGCGCTGGCGACACCATTGCCGGCGCCGATGGCGGAGAAGAGGTTCGCGCCGAACACCCCTGAAATGTCGGGATTGCGCGCGAGCACCGCCTGGAACTGCGAGGCAGCGAGCGACGCGTCGTTCTCGTTGTATTGCGTATCGAGCACCTCAACGTCCGGATGGTTCTCGGCCATCTCCTGCTTGAAGCCCTGCTCGCGCTGGTCCGTCGTGGAAATGCCCGGCCGGACGTTGGAGACGTAGACCTTGCCCTTGCCGCCGATCTTGTCGGCCATGAAGCGCGCGGCCATCCGACCGCCTTCGAGATTGTCGGAGGCGATATAGGAAAGCGGGAAGTCGGCGTCGCCGGAGCCGGTCTGATACTTGCCGTTGCCGACATAGGTATCCACGGTGACGACCGGAATGCCGGCCTGATTGGCGCGCCGCAGCGGCTCGATCATCTGCGTGCTGTCGGTCGGCGCGATCAGGATCGCGTCGGGCTGGCGGGCGATCACCGCATCGAGGACCGGCGTCTGCAGGACCGGATCGAATTCCTCCGCGCCCTGGAAGTCGACGGTGATGCCGAGGGCTTCGGCGGCGGCCTGGGCGCCGCGATTCATGGTGATGTAGAAGGCGTCGGTCGTCAGCCCGGGGACGAGCGTGATCTTGAAGTCCTTCTTCTCCTGAGCCTGCGCCATGCCGGCCAAGCCCATCGCCGCCACGAGAACGGTCGACCTGATGAGATTCCGCATACTGAATGCCTCCCTGTGAAAAAAACGGCTCCTCCAAGCCGCCGTGACGCCCGATCGCGTCGACCGTCACGGGTCAGACACCGGTCCGACGTTCGGAGATTGCCTCGCCGCGCCTTCTGGCGCAAGAATTAAATCACAGAAATTAATTTCAGGAGAAATCGGAGTGACCAGACGCGCCAGGAACGCTCGGCTGCTGAACCGAAGTCTGATGCACGCGGCCGCCAAGCTACATTATCTCGACGGGCTGACCCAACTGGAGATTTCGCGCCGGATGCAGGTTTCGACGGCGACCGTCTCCCGGCTACTCGCCCATGCCCGGCAAGAAGGCATGGTGCGGATCGAACTGGTCGATCTCGATGAGAGCGACGAGTTCGGCGACAGGCTTTGCGGCCTCCTCGGCCTCAAGGCCGTACGGGTTCTGGAAAGCGGCAATGTCGCCTCGCTGGCCTCCCAGGTGGGCACGCTTCTGACGGAAGCAAATCTCGGCGCCGGATCCGTCGTCGCGATCGGCTGGGGGCGCACCGTGCAGAGCCTGATCGCGGCCGGTTTGCCGGAGCTTCCGGGTGTCGTCGTGGTGCCCGCCACCGGGGGCATGCACGAGACCGCTTCGCATTTCCAGATCAACGAATTCGTGCGCACCGCGGCTGAGCAGATGGGCGGCGAGGCGCGCTTTCTTCATGCGGGCCTCATCGCCTCGGCCGAATTGCGTGCGGTGCTGAGACGCGATCCCGATACCGCGCGCATCCTCGAATTCTGGTCGCGGACAGACGCGGCGATCCTTGGGATCGGCGAATTCCAGAAGGCGTCCAGACGGCCGGGCGTGCGGTTTCCAGACGACGATGCCGGCCGCATCGTCGGCGATGTCGTGCGGCACTATTACGACGAGCACGGAGGCGAGATCCGATGGGAGGGCCAGGAGGATCTCATGGCGATCAGCCGCGAGGAACTCCGCCGAATTCCCCTGAGCATCGGCGTGGCGGTCGGCAAGGAGAAGGTCATGGCCATCCTCGGCGCGGCGCGCTCCGGCATGATCAATGCGCTGGTCACGGACACGCAGGTGGCGCGCCTGCTTCTCGATCATCTGGACCGCTCCGGCGAGACCGCACCGAAGGAGGCCGGATGACCGGCCTTGCGAAACCCTGAAATATGTTTCTGTAAAAAGTTGTTGAAATAGGACCCTGTGGTGGCTATCGCTCTCTTGGACGCATGCGAGCCGGCTGTGCCGAGGGATCCGCGCCAATCTACCTGGCAGCGCCCCGCTCGGTCGGCGATCTCGTCCCATGAAAAGAAAACCACGACGACAGAGGGAGCGCCCATCATGCCGGTGAAGATGACGACGTCGGAGCGACGCGGATATCAGCAGATCTGCGGCGACAACGGATTGATGATGGTCGTCGCCGCCGACCAGCGCGGCGGCATGCGCAAGGTGCTGGCCGACACGCCCGAGGCGCAGGCGAAGATCGACGAAGCGACGCTCGGCGAGGTCAAGGCCGGCATCGTGCGCCACCTCGCCAACAAGGCGACCTGCATTCTGCTCGATCCCGTATGCGCCGTTCCGGCCGTGGTCGACGACGGCGTCCTGTCTCGGGACACCGGGCTCCTGATCGGTCTCGACGCCTCCGGCTGGGACACCGACGAAGCCGGCTACCGCATCTCCAAGCTGGTCCCGGGGATCGACGCCCGGCGGGTGCGCGAGCTCGGCGGCACCGGCGCCAAGCTGATGGTCTATCTGCGTCCCGACCGGCCCGAGGCCAACACGGTCAACCTCCAGATCATCCGCGACTGCGTCGCCGATTTCGAACGCGAGGACGTGCTCCTGGTCGTCGAGATCCTGACCTACCGGCTCGAGGGAGAGTCGGACGCAGACTACGCCAAGGCCTTTCCGGAACTCATCGTGGAAAGCGCCCGGCTGTCGCTGGAACTAGGGTCCAAGGTCCTGAAGCTCCCCTTCCCCGGCACGGCGGACGCCTGCCGCCGGATCACCGAACTCTGCGACGGCGTTCCCTGGGCGGTCCTGTCGGCGGGCGTCGACCACGAGACCTTCATCGGACAGGTGCGGACCGCGATGGAAAACGGCGCGTCGGGCGTAATCGCCGGCCGGTCCCTGTGGAAGGACTGCATCTCGCTCGACCCCAAGGTCCGACAGACCCGGCTGGAGGAGATCGCCAGCGAGCGTCTGCGGCAGCTTCAGGAGGTTCTGGACCTTCATGCGGCGCGCGGCTGAGACGGCGCTCGGCGTCGACGTCGGAGGCACCCGCATCCGCGTCGCCCGGATCGATCGGGCGGGGCGGATCCTTGAACGCATCGTCGAGCCTGTCCGCGCGGATCGCGCCGGGTTTCAGGAGCAGCTGGCGCGCCTGACCGGCGAACTTCGCGCGCCGTCTGACACCGCTGTGGGCATCGGCATTCCCGGCCGCGTCGACGGGCACTCGGGCACAATCCTGTCGGCCGGCTATCTCGACATTGCCGGCCTCGACCTCGCCGGGCTGATCGCCGAACGGACCGGCCTGCCGTGCCGGATCGAGAACGACGCCACCATGGCGCTGATCGCCGAGATGCGCGCGCGAGTAAGCGGCCCCAGTGGCCTCGTCGCCATGTTCACGATCGGCACCGGGATCGGCGGAGCGATGCTTCAGGACGGACGGCCTTGGTATGGCGGCGGTCTCTCCGGACAATTCGGCCACATCGTGGTCGCGGATGACGGACCGCCCTGCAATTGCGGCCGAACCGGCTGCGTCGAGACCTTCAGTTCCGGCACGGCGCTCGGCCGGCTGATCGCGCAGGACGGCCTCCCGGAGACGACCCGCGCCGGCGACCTTCTGGCCCGGGCGAAGGGCGGCGACAGCCAGGCCGCCGACCTTCTCGAGCGCTGGGCGCGGCCATTGTTCCGGGCGATCGAGACGATCGTCTCAGTCACAGATCCGAACCTCGTCCTCATCGGCGGCGGACTGGGAGCCGAGATGACGCGAGCGCTCGCCCGGCTTCCCTCACGCAGCCGCTGGTTCTCGCTGCCGATTGAGGCGGCAGTGCTGGGCGACGATGCCGGGGTCGTGGGAGCCGGGATCTGCGGTCTCGATACGCTGCCGAACAGCGAGGGAGGAGCGACGGCGTGAAACGGGCGATCCTCGTCAACGGCGTTCCCGCGAGCGGCAAGTCGACGATCGGCGCCGGGCTGACCGAATACCTCCTGAAGGCAGGCATCGCGGCCGTTCCTCTCGCACTCGACACGGTGAAGGAAGGGCTCTTCGTCCATGTCGGGGCCGGCGACCGCGCGCACAACCGGATGCTCGGACGGGCAAGCTATCACGCGATCTTCGACACGGTGGCGGCATTCCCCGACGCTCTGGTGCCGGTGATCGACGCCTGGCACGGCTTCCAGCCGGAAAGCGTCCTGCGCGAGCATGTCGCCCGCGCCGGCATCGAGCGCGTGATCGAAGTCTGGTGCCGGGTCTCGCCCGAGACCGCCGCCGCACGCTACCGGGCCCGCGCGCAAGGGCGCCATCGCGGCCATCCGCCGGCGTCCTACGCGGATGAGTTGTTCGAACTGGCAAAGATCGCGCGGCCCTTGGGCATCGGCCCGGTCGTCGAGATCGACACGGAAAAGCCGCTCGACCCACAGAGTTTCGATACGGTTCTGAACTTGCTGAACGCATGAAGCGCGCGCCGGGAGCAAGGCGCGCATCGATTGGAGGAAGAGCGAACATGGCATCCTACGACAAGGGCCCGATACTCGTGACCGGCGCCAGCGGCGGGATCGGCGCGGCGACGGTGCGGCATCTGATGGCCGCGGGAGCCGAGGTGATCGCCAGCGGCCGCGACGAAACGAAGCTCGAGGCGCTGGCGAAGGAGACCGGCTGCCGGGCCCTGCCCTTCGACCTTTGCAGCGAGGAGAGCGTGCGCGAGGCGATCGCCGATGTCGACCTTTGGGGCGTTGTCAATTGCGGCGGCTTCGGCGGCGAGATCGCGACGCCGATGGAGACCGACATCGACGTCTTCGACAAGGTGATCTCGGTGAATGCCCGCGGCGCGCTTCTCGTGATCAAATATGCCTCGCGCACGATGATCCGGCTCGGCAAGGGCGGCGCGATCGTCAATGTTTCGAGCCAGGCCTCGCTGGTGGCGCTGAAGGGGCATATTTCCTACGGTTCCTCCAAGGCTGCGCTAGACAACATTACCCGCGTCTCGGCGCTGGAACTCGGGCCGCACGGCATCCGGGTGAATGGCGTGCACCCGACGGTCGTGATGACCGAGATGTCCGCCTTCTACTGGGGTCGCCCGGAGATCGGCGAGCCGTTCCTCAACCAGATGCCGCTCGGCCGCTGGGCCACGGAGGAGGAGATCGCGGCGCCCATCGCCTTCCTCTTGAGCGACGGCGCGTCGATGATCTCCGGCGTCTCCCTGCCGATCGACGGCGGATTCACGGCCTGTTGAGCCGAGCGGAAGCCGGCGTCGCCAGCCGGTCGGCCTCCGTGCAAGGCCGTTGATCTCGTCGAAGCCGAGGTCCGGCTATTCGCTTTTGAGGGTGGCGAGACCGCCGACTGGTCCAGCCTGAGATCCTCTGCCGGCTGGTGCGAAGCGCGGCCGGGCGAACTGGTCCTGGCGCGAGTTCGGATAGATGTGCGCCGGCCGCTCGCGTCAGAAGCCGAAGCCATGCGCGTCGGCGACGGCGCAGACCGGGCTTGCTGCCGGTCCGGCGGGCAAGCGGCAGCACCACGAGCGTCACGAAGGCGAGCCCGCCGATCCAGTGCACCACGCCGATGACGTGGAGGGCGCGGGCGAGGAACAGGCGTCCCTTTCAAGTGCCCGCCGGGCTCATACCAGGAGGCATTGGAAATGACTCCTGGTTCCGAATCCCGAATTTCGTCAAGCCTATGGCTTGGCGTCGATAATCGGGATGTGTTCAGCGGGCGGATGCGTCAGCATCCATGCCCGCGGGCTCAGGCGTCGGCGGGATAGCGGGCGAGACCGGCCAATGCGCCGGGCGTGACGTCGGCCGCATCGATCTCACGGGCAAGATCGGCGGCAAAGGCCCGGAACGGCTCCAGGTTCACCCGCGGCACGCCGATCACCACCGGCACGTCCAGATCGAGCGCACGGGCGATCAGGCCGCGGAAGCCGCCGCCTTCCGCCTCGGTCTTGCCGAACTTGCAGAGAACGAGGAGGTCCGTGTCCGCCGAGAGCGCCGTCTCGGCCGCCTCGCAGATGCGCGCCAGGCGATCGGTGTCGAGGACGCAGCCCCGCGCCTCAGGCCCACGATCCTCCGAAATGCCGGCCAGCCGGCCGGTCGCCAGATCCTGGAGATACATGTCGCATTTGGCGCGGCCGGGCCGCGCCTCGCTGTGCTGCACCAGCCCCGCCAGGCGCAGGCCGGCCGCCGTCATGCGATAGGCAGCGTCCTTCAGGAACGCTTCGAAGGCGGCGCCGTCGGCATAGACGATGGCGGTGATGGGTGCGGAGGCGGGATCGGGAGTCAACGGCTTCAATCCTTCATGCGGTCTGCGGCGGGTGGCGGGCGGGTCAGCCGCCGAGCGCCGACATGTGGCGGGCGAGTGCGGGGCGCCCGCCCCGGTCGATATGGAAGTCGTGGCCGCTTGGCTTGGCACGGATCGCCGCATCGATGGCGGCGTGAAGCGCCACGTCGGCTTCCGAACCGCGTAGCGGCGCCCGCAGATCCATCCGCTCCTCCTGGCCGAGGCAGGTGTAGAGCACGCCGGTGGCGCCGACGCGGACGCGGTTGCAGGTTTCGCAGAACGTGTGCGTCATCGGCGTGATGAAGCCGATCCGCCCGCCCGTCTCCGCCACCCGGGCATAGCGTGCCGGGCCGCCGGTGCGCTCGCTCGTGTCGGTGAGCGACCAGCGCGCCTCGATGCGGCGCCGCAGCTCGGTCAGCGGCAAATAGCGATCGGTCCGGTCCTCGCCGGTGTCGCCGAGCGGCATGGTCTCGATCAGCGTCAGGTCCATGCCGTGGCCATGGGCAAAAGCGATGAGGTCGTCGATCTCGTCTTCCGTCGATCCCTTCAGCGCGACCGCGTTGAGCTTGACCTTCAGCCCGGCGTCGAGTGCCGCCTGCAAGCCCTCCATGACCGGGCCGAGCGTGCCCCGCCGGGTCAGCGCGCGGTAGCGTTCGGGGTCGAGCGTATCCAGCGAGACGTTGACGCGCCGGACCCCGAGCCGGGCCAGATCGTCGGCATGCCGCGCGAGCTGGGTGCCGTTGGTGGTCAGCGTCAGCTCCTTCAGCGCGCCGGCGGAGAGATGCCGGGACAGGGAGGCGAAGAGGTCGATCACGCCGCGCCGCACCAGCGGCTCGCCGCCGGTGATGCGGATCCTGGTCACGCCGCGTGCGACGAAGGCCGATGCCAGCCGGTCGAGTTCCTCGATCGTCAGGAGCTCCTTGCGCGGCAGGAACGTCATCTGCTCGGCCATGCAGTAGACGCAGCGAAGGTCGCAGCGGTCGGTCACCGACAGGCGGAGATAGCTGATGCGCCGGCCGAAGAGGTCGACGAGGTGGCAGGTTCCGCTCACGACGCCGTCTCCTCGATGGCCGGCAGTTTGCGCGCCAGGATCGCCCTGATCGCGGCGAGGCCGGGGTCGCCCGCACGGTTCATAATGCCCATCAGCTGCATCCAGTCGTCGTCGGAGGCGGTCTCGACGAAGCCGTGGACGGTGGCGCGAACGGTGTCGGCCGGCGCTCTTCCCGCAGCATCGGAGGCTGCCGCAAGACGCTTGACCAGATCGGCATCGTCGAGCGCGGCGACGATCCCGAGGGCGACGTCGGGACGACCGAGAGCGGCAATCATCTCTCCGAACATGGCGGGCTCCTTCCTACTGAACGAGCGGCGACGCCGCCCCTTCGAGTGCGATACCGACGATGTCGGCGCTGCCGATCAGCAACGAGACGTATTGTGCGCTTGCCTGGCGGCGGACATGCTTGTCGAGATAGGCGGCGATGCGCTCCCGCACGACCTCGAACGGAAGCTGCCGCCCGTCGATGCGCCGGTTGAGGCGGATGAGATGGACGCCGTAGCGTGTCTCGACGGGCGCCGAGATCTCCCCCGGCTCCAGCACGGCTAGCGCCGCTTCGAAGTCCGGCGTGGTGTCGCCTGGCGCGATCTGGCCGAGGCTGCCGCCGACGCCGGCCGATGGGCAATCCGAAAAGGCCTTCGCCAGATCCTCGAAGCGCTCCGGTTCGTCCAGGAGCGCGGCAGCCAGGCTTTCCGCCTTGCCGCGAGCCGCAGCGAAGGCATCCGGCTCCGAGCGCCGCGCCGCGATCAGGATGTGGTCCACCTCGTAGAGCGGTGCCGTCCGGAACCGGCGGAGATTGTTGTCGTAGAAGCGGCGCAGCGTCGCCTCGTCCGCTTCGGGCACCCGGATCTGCCGGTCGAGGAGCCCGCGCACCAGCGCGTCCTCCTCGGTCTCGCGGCGACCGTCCGCGTCGGTCTGCGGCTCTGCCGCGATGTCCAGCCGGCGCGCCTCCTGCAGCAGCAGTTCGCGGACGACGAGGGCGCGGGTCGCTGCCAGCCACCCCTCCCCCGGATTGCGCGCCGGGAAGTTCTGGACCTCCGCGGCGATCGCCTTCCGAGAGATCGGCACGCCGTTGACGCTGACCGGCTTGATCGCCACCCGCTCCTTGGATGGCTCGGTCGAAACGGGTGCCGGACGGTGTTCATGCGGGTGCGCGTGGCCCGCCGCCTTGGCGGCATGATCGATGACGAGAGTGTTCATGGTTCTACTCCGCGGGCTGCTGGATCGGGCCGAGGGGACGGGGCTTTGCGGCCGGCGCCGGCACGCGGGCCGGACGCACCGGGGCACTCCCCCGCAGACGCGCCCTGCGGCTGCGCACGACCTGATAGCCGGGACGGCCGAGGTACCAGACCGGCGCGCTCCAGACGTGGACGAGGCGGGTGAAGGGGAAGACGAGGAAGATCGTCATGCCGAGCAGGAGATGCGCCTTGAAGATCGGGCTGACGTCGGCGACGAAAGCGGCGGCGGCGGGCTGCAGCGTCAGGATCCCCTGCGCCCACTCCATGAACTTCACCATCTCGTGGCCGTCGAGGTGCTGGGCCGAGACGACGATCGTCGACAGGCCGAGCGTCAGCTGCAGCCAGAGGATCAGGAGGATCGCGGTATCGGCGAAGCTCGACGTCGCGCGGATGCGCGGATCGAACAGCCGACGATGCGCCAGCATCGAGATGCCGACGAAGCAGGCGATGCCGGCAAGACCGCCGATCACCATGGCGAGGACCTGCTTGAAGCCGTGCGAGATGTGCATGGCGTCGAGCAGCCAGATCGGCGTCAGAAGGCCGAAGAAATGCCCGACGAAGATCGTCAGGATGCCGACATGGAAGAGGTTCGAGCCCCAGCGCAGCTGCTTCTTTCTCAGAAGCTGCGACGAGCTGGATTTCCAGGTGTACTGCTCGCGGTCGAAGCGGATCAGGCTGCCGAGCAGAAACACCGTCAGGCAGAGATAGGGATACCAGCCGAACAGGGTGCTGTTGATGGCGGCGGACATGGCGTGTCTCCTCAGGCCGCGGATTGCGTGACGGCGCGCTTGGCGGCGCGCAGGCGGGTCTTCAGGCGGTCGACCGAGCAGCCATCCATGGCGTCGCCCGGCCCGAAGCTGACGGCGGTCTCCTCCCAGGCCGCGTCCAGCGCGGCGAGGTCGCCGGCCTCGTCTTCCAGATCCACGGGGGCATCGGCCGCCGCAGCCGCCTCGCCTCCGATCCCGCGCAGCGCCGCGAAGACGGCCGCATAGGACGAACCCCGCTTGGACAGCCGCTCCTCGAGGAGTTCGAGGATGTGCGCGGTCTCCGAGAGGAGCGCACGCGCCTCATCGAGCGGCCGGGTCGACAGGAATTCCAGGAACAGCGGCAGGTAGTCGGGCAGTTCGTTCGCCGTCAGGACCAGGCCGCCCGTCTCGTAATGGGCGACGAGGTCGACCATGGCCTGGCCGCGATCGCGGCTTTCGCCATGGATGTGCTCGAAGAGATGCAGCGACAGCCGCCGCGTCCTGTCGAAGAGCTCGACATAGGCCTCCTGGAGTTCGAAGAGATCGGCGGCTTCGAGCTCCATCAGCAGCCGCTGCAGGGCGGTGCGCGTCTCCGGATCCACCAGGCCTTCGGAGTGGACGACGGCGGCGATCTCGCCGCCTGCCCCCTGCAGATCCTCGGACGGATAGGCCAGCAGCGCCGACAGCGCCTTGAAGGTTCGGGCGAACGTCGTGTCGGCCATCATGCGATCTCCATCGGGTTGGAGGCCTTCTTCGGCTTCTTCGTGCCGAACAGATTGGTCTCGGTCGCGCCGCCGGAGCAGCCATTGCCGAAGGAGAAGCCGCAGGAGCCGCGCAGGTCGGCGCTGTCCTCGTTCCACTCGCGATGCGCGGTCGGAATGACGAAGCGGTCCTCGTAATTGGCGATGGCGAGGTAGCGGTACATCTCCTCGATCATCTCGCCGGTGAGGCCGACGCGGCCTGCCAACGCCTCGTCGAGGCGTCCGTCGATCGTCTTCGCCCGCATGTAGCCGCGCATGGCGAGCATGCGCTCCAGCGCCAGCGCCACCGGCTCCTCGTCGCCGGCCGTCAGGAGATTGGCGAGGTATTGCAGCGGGATGCGCAGCGAGCGCACGTCCGGCATCTCGCCGTCGACGCCCATCTTGCCGGCGGCTGCCGCCGACTGGATCGGCGAGAGCGGCGGCACGTACCAGACCATGGGCAGCGTGCGGTATTCGGGATGCAGCGGGAAGGCGATCTTCCACTCCATCGCCATCTTGTAGACCGGCGAGCGCTGCGCCGCCTCCAGCCAGGCCTCCGGCACGCCGTCGGCGCGAGCCTGGGCGATGACCGCCGGATCGCTCGGATCGAGGAAGAGTTTCAGCTGCTCCTCATAGAGGCTCTTTTCGTCCGGCGCGCTCGCCGCCGCCTCGATGCCGTCGGCGTCGTAGAGGATGACGCCGAGATAGCGGATGCGCCCGACGCAGGTCTCCGAGCAGACCGTCGGCTGGCCCGCCTCGATGCGCGGATAGCAGAAGATGCACTTCTCCGACTTACCCGACGACCAGTTGTAGTAGATCTTCTTGTAGGGGCAACCGGAGACGCACATGCGCCAGCCGCGGCACTTGTCCTGGTCGATGAGGACAATGCCGTCCTCCTCGCGCTTGTAGATCGCGCCGGAAGGGCAGACCGCCGCGCAGGTCGGGTTGAGGCAGTGCTCGCACAGCCGCGGCAGGTACATCATGAAGGTGTTCTCGAACTCCCCGTAGATCTCCTTCTGGACGCCCTCGAAATTGTAGTCGGCGGAGCGCTTCTCGAACTCGCCGCCCAGGATCTCCTCCCAGTTCGGCCCCCATTCGATCTTCTCCATCCGCTGGCCGCTCACCGCCGAGCGCGGACGCGCCGTCGGGAAGGCCTTCGATTCCTTCGCCGTATGCAGATGCTCGTAGTCGAAGGTGAAGGGCTCGTAGTAGTCGTCAATTTCCGGCAGGTCCGGGTTGGCGAAGATGTTGGCGAGGATGCGCCACTTCGCGCCCATCTTCGGCTCGATCTTGCCGTTCGCCTTGCGGCTCCAGCCGCCGTTCCACTTGTCCTGGTTTTCCCACTGCTTGGGATAGCCGACGCCGGGCTTGGTCTCGACATTGTTGAACCAGGCGTATTCGACGCCTTCTCGGTTGGTCCAGACGTTCTTGCAGGTGACCGAACAGGTGTGACACCCGATGCACTTGTCGAGATTCAGCACCATTGCGATCTGAGCGCGGATCTTCATTCTGCGGCCTCCAGGGGAGCTTCGCTGTTCAGCGGGTCTTCGAGCCAATCGACTTTCGCCATCTTGCGCACGACGATGAACTCGTCGCGGTTCGCTCCCACGGTCCCGTAATAGTTGAAGCCGTAGGACAGCTGGGCGTAGCCGCCGATCATGTGGGTGGGTTTGAGGACGGTGCGGGTCACCGAATTATGGATGCCGCCCCGGTTGCCGGTGAGTTCGGACCCCGGCGTGTTCACGATCTTCTCCTGGGCGTGATACATCATCATCATGCCCTCCTTGATGCGCTGCGAGACCACCGCCCGGGCGGTCAGCGCGCCGTTGGCGTTGAAGACCTCGACCCAGTCGTTGTCGACGATGCCGGCATCGCGGGCGTCCTTCTCCGAGATCCAGACCACCGGGCCGCCGCGGTTCAGCGTCAGCATCAGGAGGTTGTCGGAATAGGTGGAGTGGATGCCCCATTTCTGGTGCGGGGTGATGAAGTTGAGGGTGATCTCCTTGTGGCCGTTCGGCCGCGCGTTCTGCACGCTGCGCACGGTCTTGAAGTCGACCGGCGGCTTCCAGGTGACGAGTTCCTCCCCGAACGCTCGCATCCACAGATGGTCCTGGTAGAGCTGCTGGCGGCCGGTGAGCGTGCGCCAGGGGATCAGTTCGTGGACGTTGGTGTAGCCGGCGCTGTAGCAGACCTTTTCGCTCTCGATGCCCGACCAGGTCGGCGAGGAGATGATCTTCCTCGGCTGGGCCTGGATGTCCCGGAAGCGGATCTTCTCGTCCTCCTTCGGGAGAGCCAGATGGGCATGCTCGCGTCCGGTGACCTTCGACAGCGCCTGCCAGGCCTTCACCGCAACCTCGCCATTGGTCTCCGGCGCCAGCGACAGGATCACCTCCGCCGCATCGATATCCGTCTCGATCTTCGGCAGGCCCTTGGCCGGTCCGTCGAGGTGGACGCCGTTGAGGTGACCGAGTCCCTCGACCTCGTGGCCGGTCTGCCAGGCGATTCCCTTGCCACCATTGCCGACCGTGCTCAGGAGCGGCCCGAGCGCGGTGAAGCGGGCATAGAGGTTCGGATAGTCCCGCTCGACCACGGCGACCGAGGGCATGGTCTTGCCCGGAACCGGGTCGATCTCGCCGCGCGCCCAGTCCTTGACGTCGAAGGCCTGGCCGATCTCGCCGGCCGTGTCGTGCAGGATCGGCGTCAGGACGACGTCGGTCTCCTTGCCGAGCACTTCCGTCGAGACCGCGGAGAAAGTCTTGGCGAGGCCCTTGTAGATGTCCCAGTCCGAACGCGCCTCCCAGGCCGGATCGACGGCCGCCGAGAGCGGATGGATGAAGGGGTGCATGTCGGAGGTGTTGAGGTCGTTCTTCTCGTACCAGGTGGCCGTCGGAAGCACGATGTCGGAGTAGACGCAGGTGGTCGACATGCGGAAGTCGAGCGTGACCAGGAGGTCGAGCTTTCCTTCCGGAGCCTTGTCGTGCCAGACCACCTCCCTCGCCTGCCCCGCGCCCGCGTCGCCGAGGTCCTCGCGCAGGACGCCGTGCGTGGTGCCGAGGAGGTGGCGCAGGAAGTATTCGTGCCCCTTGCCGGACGAGCCGAGGATGTTGGAGCGCCAGACGAACATGTTGCGCGGCCAATTCGCCGGATCGTCCGGGTCATGGCAGGAGAGCTCCAGCTCGCCGGACTTCAGCGCCTTGGCGACGTAGTCTTTCGGCTCGAGCCCGGCCTCCTTCGCCTTCTTCGCGATGGTCAGTGGATTCTGCTTCAACTGCGGCGCCGAGGGCAGCCAGCCCATGCGCTCCGCGCGGACATTGTAGTCGATGAAGCTGTCGTTCCAGTCGCCGTCGGGCGCCGTCGGCGAAACGATCTCGGCCGCCGTCAGCGTCTCGTAGCGCCACTGGTCGGTGTGCGCGTAGAAGAACGAGGTCGAGTTCATCTGCCGCGGCGGTCGCGACCAGTCGAGCCCGAAGGCGAGCGGCAGCCAGCCGGTCTGCGGCCGCAGCTTCTCCTGGCCGACATAATGCGACCAGCCGCCGCCGGACTGGCCGATGGCGCCGCAGAACACCAGGAGATTGATGATCCCCCGGTAGCTCATGTCCATGTGATACCAGTGGTTCAGGCCGGCGCCGAGGATGACCATGGAGCGGCCATTGGTCTTCTCGGCATTGGTGGCGAACTCGCGCGCGACGGTGACAATGGCATCGCGCTTGACGCCGGTGATGCGCTCGGCCCAGGCGGGCGTGAACGGCACGTCCTCGTCATAGCTTTTGGCGACATTGCCGCCGCCGAAGCCACGGTCGAGGCCGTAATTCGCCATCATCAGGTCGTAGACGGTGGCGACGCGAACGGTCTCGCCATCGGCGGTCTCGATCGTGCGGACCGGCAGATTGCGGGTGAGCACCTCGCCATGCTGCGTGGCGACGAAGTGCTCGGTCGCACGGCCGCCGAAATAGGGGAAATCGACCTCGGCGATCTCGGCGCCCTCGCCGGCCAGCGTCAGCTTCAGCCGGATGTCGCGGCCGTCACCGTCCTTCTCCTCGAGGTTCCACTTGGCCTCTTCGCCCCAGCGGTAGCCGACCGAGCCCCGCGGTGCGACGAACTCGTCCGAGGCCTCGTCGATGGCGACGGTCTTCCACTCCGGATTGTTCGCCTCGCCGAGCCCGCCGGCGATCTCCGAAGCGCGCAGCATCCGCTCCGGAACGAAGCGCCCGTTCTTCTCGGCGAGCCGCACCAGGAAAGGCATGTCCGAGTAGCGCCGGAGATAGTCGTCGAAATAGGGCACCGCCCGATCGAGATGATACTCGCGCAGGATGACATGGCCCATTCCCAGCGCGAGCGCCGCGTCGGTGCCCTGCTTCGGGTTCAGCCAGATGTCGGCGAACTTCGTCGCCTCGGCATAGTCGGGGCTGACGACGGCGCTCTTCGTCCCCTTGTAGCGGACCTCGCTGTAGAAATGGGCATCGGGCGTGCGCGTCTGCGGCACGTTGGAGCCCCAGACGATGATGAAGCCGGCATTGTACCAGTCGGCCGATTCCGGCACGTCGGTCTGCTCGCCCCAGGTCTGGGGCGAGGCCGGCGGCAGGTCGCAATACCAGTCGTAGAACGACATGCAGGTGCCGCCGAGGAGGCTGAGATAGCGCGAGCCGGCCGCGTAGGAGACCATCGACATCGCCGGGATCGGCGAGAAGCCGATGATCCGGTCGGGGCCGTGCTTCTTCGCCGTGTAGGCGTTGGCGGCGGCGATGATCTCGTTCACTTCGTCCCAGGTCGAGCGGACGAGCCCGCCATGGCCGCGGATCGAGGTGTAGGAGTGACGCTTGTCCTGATCCTCGACGATCGAGGCCCAGGCGGCCACCGGCGGCAGCGTCCGGCGCGCCGCGCGCCAGAGCTTCAGGAGCCGGCCGCGCACCATCGGATACTTCACCCTGGCGCCGGAATAGAGGTACCAGGAGTAGGAGGCACCGCGGGCGCAGCCGCGCGGCTCGTGGTTCGGCAGGTCCGGCCGCGTGCGCGGATAGTCTGTCTGCTGGGTCTCCCAGGTGACGATCCCGCCCTTGACGTAGATCTTCCAGGAGCACGAGCCGGTGCAGTTCACGCCGTGGGTGGAGCGGACGATCTTGTCGTGGCTCCAGCGCTTGCGGTAGCCGTCCTCCCAGGAACGGTCCTCGTTGGTGACGATGCCGTGGCCGTCGGAAAAGCTCTCCTGCTCCTTGCGGAAGAAGGTCAGCCGGTCGAGGAAATGAGACATTGCGTGCCCCTCCTTATTCTGCGGGCGCGAGCGGAGCGTCGGGCGCGGCCTCGCCGTGCTCGATGTCGTGGAGATGACCGCCCTTGCGCGTGTAGAGAGCCCAGGTGAGCGCGACGCAGGTCGCGTAGAAGGCCATGAAGCACCACAGCGCCGCTTCCGGACCGCCGGTGAAGGCGATCGAGGTGCCGTAGCTCTTCGGGATGAAGAAGGCGCCGTAAGCGGCGATGGCGGAGGTGAAGCCGATGATCGCGGCCGATTCCTTCTCCGCCTGGCGCTGCTTCGTGGCGGCGTCGGCAGCCGGCATCAGCCGGTCCATGTCCTTGCGCATGATCGTCGGGATCATCTGGAAGGTCGAGGCATTGCCGACGCCGGTGGCGAAGAACAGCACCATGAACATCGCGAAGAAGCCCCAGAAGGCGCCCGGCTCGTCCTTCACCGAGAGGAAGTAGAGGACGCCGCCGACGGCCGCGATCATCGCGATGAAGGTCCAGAAGGTGACGCGGCCGCCGCCCCAGCGATCCGAGACCCAGCCGGTCAGCGAGCGCGACAGCGCGCCGACGAGCGGCCCCAGGAAGGCGAAGGCGAGCGCGTCGACTGCCGGAAACTGCGTCTTCATGAGCAGCGGGAAGCCGGCGGAATAGCCGATGAAGGAGCCGAACGTGCCGGTGTAGAGCCAGCACATCGTCCAATTGTGCTTGCGCTTGAAGATCACCGACTGCTCGGCGAAGGAGGCTTTCGCCGCGGCGATGTCGTCCATGCCGAACCAGGCGGCGATCGTCGCGAGGACCAGGAAAGGCACCCAGACGAAGCCGGCATTCTGCAGCCAGAGCGGCGCTGCACCAGCCTTGACGGCCTGCGGATCGCCGACGATGGCGGCGAAGACGCCGGCGGTGATGACCAGCGGCACGACGAACTGCACGACCGAGACGCCGAGATTGCCGAGCCCGGCATTGAGGGCGAGCGCATTGCCCTTCTGGCGCTTGGGATAGAAGAACGAGATGTTCGCCATCGAGGAAGCGAAGTTGCCGCCGCCGAGGCCGCACAGCAGCGCCAGGGCCGCCATCACCCAGTAGGGCGTTGTGGGATCCTGGACGGCGTAGCCGATGCCGACGGCCGGGATGAGCAGCGAGGCGGTCGTCAGCGTCGTCCACAGGCGCCCGCCGAAGATCGGCACCATGAAGGAGTAGAAGATCCGGAGCGTCGCGCCGGAAAGGCCCGGCAGGGCGGCGAGCCAGAACAATTCACCCGTCGAAAACTGGAAGCCGACCAGCGGCAGCTTGGCGACGACGACCGACCAGACCTGCCAGATCGCGAAGGACAGGAGGAGCGCCGGGATCGAGATCCACAGGTTGCGCGTGGCGACGTGGCTGCCCTTCTTCTGCCAGAAACTGGGGTCCTCGGGACGCCAGTCAGTGAGAACGTGCGAAGACATCGAGATCTTCCTCGGTTGGTTGTCGGGATGGTTTGGGTTGGCGGACGAGGCGCCGGACCCGCTCTGGTCCGGCACGGTTGTTCGGAATCTACTCGGCCGGGGCGACGCGGCCGCCGCGCGGCTCGGCGGCGGCGGCGCCGCCGGTCGCGGGCGCCGGATGCGGGGCGTCCGGCACATCGCTGAGATACGTCTCCGCTGCGAGCTGCGGGTACTTGCGGGCCTCCATCCGGCCGATCGCGACATGCATCCAGATCATCGAGACGAAGACGATCACGAAGAGCAGCATGAAGCAGCTCGTCCACACGCCGGTGAGATCGTTGAGCGCGCCGAAGCCGATCGGCAGGACGAAGCCCCCGAGGCCGCCGATCATGCCGACGAGGCCGCCGACCGAGCCGACATGCCCGGGATAGTAGACCGGGATATGCTTGTAGACGGCAGCCTTGCCGAGGCTCATGACGAAGCCGAGCGCGATGGTCATCGCGACGAACAGCGGCAGGGAGATCCCGAAGGAAAAGGCGAGCGGGCCGTTGATGCCGGCGACGACGTACTGCGTCTCGGGATAGCTGAGGACGAACAGGCAGAGAAGCGCGACGGCGAAGGTGAGATACATCACCCGTCGGGCACCCCAACGGTCGGAAAGCCAGCCGCCGAACGCCCGGAACACCGAGCCCGGCAAGGCGTAGGCGGCGGCGAGCATGCCGGCGGTGGCGAGCGGCAGGTGATAGGCGCCGACATAGTAGCGCGGCAGCCAGCTCGCGAGGGCGACGAAGCCGCCGAAGACGAAGAAGTAGTAGGTCGCAAAACGCCAGACCTGGATGTTCTTCAGGGGCTCCAGCTGCGCCAGCGCCGAAACCGGCTTCTCACCGCTCCTGCGGCGGGCGGCGTGGGCGGGGTCGTCCTTGGCGAACAGGAAGAATGCGACGGCAACGATCGCCAGGATGACGGCATAGATCTGAGCCGTTTCCTGCCAGCCGAAGGCAAGAACCAGGAAGGGTGCGGCGAAATTGGTCACGGCGGCGCCGGCATTGCCCGCCCCGAAGATGCCGAGCGCCGTCCCCTGCCGTTCCTTCTCGTACCAGCGCGAGACATAGGCGACGCCGACGATGAAGGAGCCGCCGGCCAGCCCGACCCCGAGGGCCGCCAGAAGGAACATCTCGTAGGTGCGGACGAAGGAGAGAAGGAAGCAGGCGAGTGCCGTCGTCAGCATCTGCAGGGTGAAGACCAGCCGCCCGCCGAACTGCTCGGTCCAGATGCCGAGAAAGATGCGGCTGATCGAGCCGGTGAGGACGGGCGTCGCGACGAGCAGGCCGAATTCGGTGTCGGTGAGACCGAGCTCCTGCTTGATCCTGACGCCGAGGATCGAGAAGATCGTCCAGACGGCGAAGCATGTGGTGAAGGCGACGGTGCTGAGCCCCAGCGCCCTTGTCTGATCTCCGGGAGCGACCCCCGCCATCTTCTGCATCGTGCCCCCTTTGCGGGACGAATCCCGGCCGGCTTGGAATAACAACCGGACAGTGGCGGGCGTGCCGAAGCTTCCCCTTGATCCATGTCAATCGACTTGAGTTTTCGTGGTGTTTCGCCAAATCACTGATCAGTATCATCCAAGCAATTGCGAAGTGCATCCCGATTTAATGACTTTTTTATTTCTTCCGGTTGATAAACGTCAAGCGGCGCAGCAGGCGCCGGTGCTGTCGGAGAACGGAGACCATGCGGCCAGACGACATCAGCGACGTGCGCGCCCTGCCACTGTTCCGGGAGGTTCGCGACGAGACGTTCGACGGGCTGCTGCGGGCGAGCTTCCTGCAGCGATTCCCGCCGGGCCTGGTGCTGATCCGCGAGAACGAGAGGGCCGATTTCCTGCATGTCGTCGTGGAAGGCGCCGTAGAAATGTTCGCCTCGTCGGCAGGCCGGGAGACGACGATCAGCTTCGCACGGCCGGTCAGCGCCTTCATTCTCGCGGCCGTGCTGAAGGATCAGGTCTATCTGCAGTCGGCGCGGACGCTGGAGACTTCGCGCGTGCTGATGATCCCCGCCTCCAGCGTGCGCGAGGCGATGACCGACGACGCGGCCTTCATGGCGGCCGTCGTACATGACCTCGCCACGGCCTACCGCTCGACGGTGAAGGACCTGAAGAACCAGAAGCTGCGGACAGGCGCGGAGCGCCTTGCGAACTGGCTGCTGCGCCTCGACAGCGAGCAGCATGGCACGGGAAGCGTGGAAATCGACGTGGAGAAGAGGCAGCTCGCCGCTCGGCTCGGCATGACGCCGGAGAACCTCTCACGCGCCTTCGCGGCGCTGAAGCAGCATGGGGCCATCGTGCGGGGAATGCGCGTCGAGATCGTCGACCGTGACGCGCTCATTGCCTTCGCGAGACCGGACCCGCTCGTCGACGACGAGCGGACCTGAGTGTCATGGAAGGGACGCGGCGGGAGCTTTGGACCGGCCTCGGCCGGGCTCCCGCCGCGCTGGAAAGGCTGGACGGGAGGTCAGGCCGCCAGAAGTTCGTCCGCAGGACCGAAGAATTCGTAGTGGATGCGGTCCTGCGCGACGCCGGCGAGCGCCAGCCCGTTGACGAAGGTCCGCAGGAAGCCTTTCGGGCCGCATAGGTAATAATCCGCCTCGGCGACCGGCGTGTTCGCCTTCAGCCAGTCGAGCGAGATCTGGCCCTCCTCGTCGAAGTCCTTGCCGCGGACGTCTTCCGGACGCGGCTCCAGATAGAAGGTCGTCGCGTCGACAAAGGCCGTGGAGGAGGCCAGATCCCGCACACGGTCGCGCATCGCATGCGTCGCGCCGTTCAACGCACCATGGACGTAGTGGACCGGGACATTCGCGCCCGTCTTGGCAAGCGTCTCCAGCATCGCGATCATCGGCGTCAGCCCGACGCCGCCGCTGACGAGGACCACCGGTCGCTCCGGCTGGTGCCCGAGGAAGAACTCGCCCGCCGGCGCGGACACCTTCAGCACCGTGCCGACTTCGGCCGCATCGTGAAGCCAGTTCGAGGCCGAGCCTTCCGGCTCCCGCTTCACCGAAATGCGATAGGTCTCGCCGTTCGGGGCAGCCGAGATGCTGTAGTTGCGCTTCTGCGGGTGCTCGCCCGGCAGCTCGAGCCAGAAGGTCAGGTACTGCCCCGGCTTGTGGGCGAGGACGCGGCCTCCGTCCACCGGCCGCAGAACGAAGGAGGTGATGACCTCGCTCTCGCGGATCCTCGCCTCGACCCGGAAGTCGCGCCAGCCGGTCCAGCCGCCGTCGGCCTCGGCGATCTGCTGATACACCGCAGCCTCGCGGGCGATCAGGATGTCGGCGAGGAACGAGTAGGCTTCGCCCCAGGCGGCCAGCACCGGCTCGCTCGCCGCATCGCCGAGAACGTCCTTGATCGCGCCGAGCAGCGCTTCGGCGACATAGGGATAGTGTTCCGGAAGGATCTGCAGGCCGACATGCTTCTGGGCGATGCGTTCGACCGCCGCGCCAAGAACGCCGAGATTGTCGATGTTCTGCGCATAGGCGAGGATTGCATCGGCGAGCGCCCGCGGCTGCGAGCCGGTCTCGCCGTGATGCGACTGGTTGAACAGGTTCCGGATCATCGGGTTCTGGAACATGCGGGCATACATCGCCCTGGTGATCTCCAGCCCGTGCGCCTCGAGGGCGGGCACCGTGGCCTTCACGGTGGCGATCGTCTGTGCGCTGAGTTGCGACGGCATTCTCGTTACTCCTTGGGTAGAATTGGTCGGGGAAGGCTCAGGCCGAGCGCGCGGCCGGCCGCGGCGCGAGCGTAAGGTCCGGCCGGAAGAACAGGCCTGCCCTCAGGCTGTCGGCGATCCGGTCAGCCTTGAGCTGGAGAAGAGCTGCAGCCTGCGGCGGGAAGCGGTCGGAGGTCGTCTCTCGCCAGATCCCCAGCCAGCGCTCGAACATCGCTGGATCGATCGCGTCCACATGGCGAAGGTGCGCCGCAAAGGGATTGCCCTTGTAGCGGCCGGTCCCCAGCAGGACCGACGACCAGAAAGCCGTCAGACGCTCCAGATGCGCCGGCCAGTCTCCGATGGCGCCTTCGAACAGCGGGCCAAGGACCGCATCGGCGCGCACCCGTCCGTAGAACGCAGATACGAGACCGCGAAGCGCCTCCTCGGTCAGGATTGCTCGTAGCTCGGATGGTTCCTGCATGACACCTCTCAAAACATGCATATCCGATACATGTTAAGTGGCGCCTATCGCCTCTCGACAAAAGATGCAAGAGAAATACATCTTAGGTGACGACAGTGCCGAACGGACCCGATGCGACTGACCCGCTACACCGACTATGCCCTGCGCGTGCTGATCTACCTGTCGGCGCGGCCCGGCCGGCTTTGCTCGATCGCCGAGATCGCGGAGGCCTACGGCATCTCGCACAACCATCTGACGAAGGTGGTCCACGAACTCGGCAAGGCCGGCTACGTCACGACCCTGCGCGGCCGCGCCGGCGGCATCAGGCTGGCGAGGCCTGCCGAGGAGATCCGGATCGGCGAGATCGTCCGCGCGACGGAAGACGGGTTTGACCTCGCCGACTGCCGGAACTGCGTGATCGCGCCGGCCTGTGGGATGACGAGCGTCCTTAGCGAGGCCGTCGCCGCCTTCCTGTCGGTGCTGGACCGCTACACATTCGCGGACCTGCCAAAGCGCGAGATCGACATCCTCTCGCTCTTCCCGCTGGCCGAAGCACCCGCAAAGGCAGCCCGGGCCGCGTCCAAAGCAGAGGCAACGCGATGAAGCCAGTGGCAGACATGGTACGAGATACCGCCGGCGAAGACGCCGCGCCGGCTGCCGATCACGACTTGGAAGTCGACGGCGTGCAGGTGGCGGAGGCCTTCGGCGTTCCGGCCGCGTTCTTTCTCGCCGAGATGCGACGCGGCAATGTTCATGGGAAAGTCGAACGCGGCATTGGTGCGGACGCCGGGCGCCACCGCCTCTCCTTCCGCTATCGCGGCCGCACGCTGACCTTCATCCGGCATCCGGACGGCCGGCTGCGGCCCGACGACGGACCGGCGCATCCCGGCTGAGCGCCGAGGCGCAACAGCTCATCCGGCCAGCGCCACAGGCTCCTCCCGCGCGGCCGCCCCGCGAAACAGGGCAGCGATCACGTCGGATTGGGTGACGATCCCGACGAGCCGGCCGCCGGAGACGACCGGCATGTGATGCAAGCCGGCATCGGCCATCAAGGGCACCAGTTCCGCGAGCGTCGCATCGGCTTCGGCACAGTGCGCCGGCGCGGTCATGATCGCACCGACGGTCGGTGCCGGCACCCTGCCCCACCTCCCCTTGAATCTCTGCGCTCCGGCACTGGCGATCGGCGTGGCGGGTCCCGACACGAAAGCCTCCAGAAGATCGGTCTGCGTCACGATCCCGACCACCCGTCGACCCTCTCCGATCACCGGCAGCGCCTTGATGCGGTGCGAGCGCAGGAGCCGCCGGGCTTCACCCAGCTCCGCCGACGCGCAGACCGTCGCGACATCCCGAGACATGATGTCGGCGGCGACGAGACCACCCGAGCGGCGGCGATAGGCCCGCAGCTCCGCCGCCCAGAGAAGTTCGGCGAGATCGTTGCGGTCGACGTCCACGACCTCGTCATAGCGGCTCAGAACCTCGTCGAGATCGGCCAGCGTGAAGCCGACGCGTTCGCTCGGAGCCGGGTCGGACGTCTTGTGCGGCGACGCAGCCTGCGGACGCAGGTGCGGATAACGGTGTCCCGTCAGGTTGTTGTAGGCGAGCGCGACGACGAGTAGCAGGCCCGAATTCATCAGGACGGGCGCCAGGGCGAAGACATAGCCGAGATCCTGCGCGGCCGGTCCCGCCAGCACCGCGGTGATCGCGACAGCGCCGCCCGGCGGATGGAGGCAGCGCAGGAAGAACATCGCGCCGATCGACAGGCACACCGCCATCGACGCCGCCACGAACGGATCGGGGATCAGCAGCCTGCAGGTGATGCCGATGAGCGCCGCCGTGCCGTTGCCGCCGATGATCGACCAGGGTTGGGCAAGCGGGCTGGAGGGAACACCGAAGAGCAGGACGGCCGACGCTCCCATCGGTGCGATCAGCATGGGCACGTCGCCGGACGCTCCGAGGATCAGCCGGGTGACAAACGCCGTCAGCAGGATGCCGAGAAGCGCTCCGCAGCTGGAGCGCAGGCGCTCACGATAGCTGACCTCGCCGAGATTGGGGATGAGGCGGACGATCTGGAGCTTCGGCAAGGCATCAGGCGGCGGTGGCCGCTCCTGTTTCACTGCCGGATCTCATAGCGGAGCGCTCAATATCTGAACACGCAAGACGTCCTCAAAAAAGGCAGTTTGCTGAAAATCTGTGCTTTCCTCGATCGGCGGGGTGGGGTGGCGCACTCGCCACGCCGCTGACGCGCCCGGATCGCAGCCGTGCCGGGATCGGCCTCATCCTCGCGCCGGAAAAGTCCCGTCAACTCGACCTCGAGCTCGATCCCCGCGCGAACCGGCCGCGCGGATCGATCGTCCGCCTCCAAACCCGGCCTCGCTCAGCGAAACACTACCGAAGGAACAGCGTCGCGGTCGTGGGGGCGACGATCACGATGCCGAGGACCAGCAGCATGACCAGGATGAAGGGCATGGTGGCGAGGAAGATCGATTCCACCGATGTCCCGGGATCATTCAGCGTATTGTGGACGGTGAAGACCGAGATGCCGAAGGGCGGCGTCAACAGGCCGATTTCCACGGCAATCACGGTGATGATGCCGAAATGGAAGAGATCGAAGCCGAGTCCCTCTGCGATCGGGGCGGCGATCGGCACGACGATGAGAAGGATCGACGTGGAGTCGAGGATCATGCCCATCAGGAAGACGATCGCGACATAGAGCATGATGAAGCCCCAGTGGCCGAAGCCGCTGTCGACCACGAGGGACTGGATCGCGTTCGGCAGCCCGGCGATCGACAGCATGCGCGAATAGAAGCTCGCCGCGATCAGGAGAAGCAGGATGGAGACCGAGACCGTGCCGGTCTGCTTCATCACCTGCCAGAGCTTGCGCCGGTTGAGGCTCCGCCGGCCGATGGCGATCAGGAGCGCGCCGAAGGCGCCGACGCCGCCGGCCTCCGTCGGCGTGAAGAAGCCGGTATAGAGACCGCCGAGAACCAGAACGATCAGAAGCACGATCGGAACGAGCTTCAAAAGGATCTCGCCGCCCGTCAGATGCGGTCCTGCCTCCGCATCGATCCGGCGGGACTTCGCCGCCTGCGGGTCGGAGAAGACGAACCCCGGCGCCAGCGAGGCGAGCGTCATGAGCATGAGGACGAACCCGAGCGCCAGCATCATGCCGGGGAGGATCCCGGCGATGAACATGCTTCCGATCGAGACCTCGGCGAGAACGCCGTAGATGATCAGGAGAAGGCTCGGCGGGATCAGCATGCCGAGAACCGAGGAACCGGCCACGGTGCCGGCGCTGAACGAGGCCTTGTAGCCGTGCCGCGTCATCTCCGGCACGGCGACGCGGGTGAACACCGCCGCCGAGGCGATCGAGACGCCGGTGACGGCCGCAAAGACCGTGTTGGCCGCGACCGTCGCGACGCCGAGGCCGCAGAGCACGCGCTTCAGGAGAACTTCCGCGACCTCGAACGTGTCGCGCCCGACATTGGAGACGCTGACGAGAAGCCCCATCAGGACGAAGAGCGGGATGGTGGCGAAGAGATAGTCCGAAATGCCGCTATAGGCGGTGAGTTCGAGCATCCGGAACGACAGGTCGATACTGCCGCGGATCCACCATATGCCGAGAAACGCCACGCCGAGCAGCGCATAGGCGATGTGCATGCCGAACAGCACGCATCCGACGAGGAGGCCGATCAGGAGAAAGCCGATCTCGAGCGAGGTCATTGCACCTGCCCCGTCGGAAGCGGATTGCGGTAGACGGCGCGGTAGAGCGCGGCGAGCGCAGCGACGATCGAGCCGCCGACGATGATCGCGCGGAACGGCCATGTCGGCACGGTGAAGACCCCCTGCACGCCGAAGAACTCGCTCCGCACGAAGGCGGCGACCATCTTGTCCCATGACGCCCAGGCCACGAGGCCGAAGACGAGGGCGCCGGTCAGGCAGAAGAGGCCTTCCAGCACCGCGCCGAAACGCGGGCTGAGATCGGCGATGCGGCGAAACAGGAAGTCGGCGCGCGTCAGCCGGCCCTGCATGATCGCGGCGGCGGTCTGCAGGAAGACGATGGCGACGACGGAATGGCCGGCGATCTCCGCGACGCCCGTGATCGGCGCGTTGAAGAAATTGCGCCCGAGCACGTCGGCGACGATCAGTGCCATCAGAAAGCCGATCCACAACGTGCCGACGGACGACAGCACGGCGGTGACCGTGCCGAGCACGAAGCCGATCGGGGCGTCAGTGAAGGACGGGATGATCTCGCCTTCGGCCTGCTGCGGTTCCTGGATGTTGGATTCGCTCATGATCGCCGGTCGCTTGCGGGAAAAGAAAACCGCCCGACTGACTGCCGGGCGGCATAGCCTCAGCCAGCTTCGATCAGCGGCCTTCGTCCCAGTTGCGCAGCGGCGTCGCGCCATGTTCGCGAAGGGCGTCGAAATAGGCGCTCAGAACCGCCTTGCCGGCGTCGCCGGTCTGGTCGAGCCAGGGCTTGACGATGTCCGGCAGGCCCTTCACCCAGGCTTGCTTCTGGTCGTCGGGAAGGTCGTGAACGGTCAGGCCCGCCGCCTGCATGTCGGTCATCGCCTTCTCGGCGAGCTCGCTGACATACTCGCCATGGGCCTTGGACGTCGCCTTGCCGGCTTCGCGGAATGCCGCCTGGACCGCTTCCGGCAAGCCGTCGAAGAAGTCCTTGTTGGCGGCGATCGAGCCGAAATACATCGAGCCGATACCGACGCGGGTCAGCTCCGGCGCGACCTCGTAGACGCGGGTCGGCAGGATGCCCGAGGCGAAGGACAGCGTGCCCTCGGTCACGCCGGTCTGGATGTTGGTGTAATAGGTCGTCAGGGCCCCGTCGACCGGCGTCGCCCCGGTCCCCTGGAGCCAGTTCGCCGACGTGCCGGGAGCGTTCAGACGGCGGTTCTTCAGATCCTCCATCTTGTTCACCGGGAAGGTGGCATAGACGTCGTAGCTGTCGGTGATCAGCGAGGACAGCGGCACCATGTTCGAGCTGTCCCAGCTCTTCACGAGATCGGGCTGGGTGGCGTTGAGATCGTCGAAGATCTCGATCAGCATCTTGTGGTCCGCCGTCGCGAACGGAGTGAAGTAGGTGACGTTCTGCAGCGGCATGGTGGAGCCTTCCCACACCGTGCCGACCATGCCGACATCGACGATCCCGTCCTGAACGGCTTCCCGCGTGTCGGTATATTTGTAGAGCGTGCCGCCGTAGGATTCGCTCCAGTCGATCTTGTACTCACCCTTCTCGGAAAGGATCTTGTCGACGGTCGGCTGGAACGTGTTCTTCATCGCGTAGACCCAGATGTTCTGTTCCGGGTGCGAGGAGCCGATATTGACGGTGATGCTTTCCTGCGCGAGCGCGGCTGCGCCGGATCCGAGCAGCGAGACCATCATGGTCGATGCCAGAAGCAGTTTCATCATTGTTGTTCCTCCCAGATGGAGCCGCCTGGAGCGGCCCGTGCAATGTCAGTCGGTGATCGTCCCCAGCGCGCGAAGGATGCGTTCCGGCGTGAAGGGCATATGCGTGACCGTCCCGCCGAGCGGGCGGATCGCGTCGTTGATCGCGTTCATGACGGCGGCCGGCGCACCGGCTGTGCCGGCCTCCCCCGCGCCTTTCGCCCCCAGTTCGCTCTCCTCGGTCGGCGTCTCGACATGGCGGATGACCATGTCCGGCATCTCGCCCGACATCGGCACGAGATAGTCGGCCATCGTGCCGTTCAGCAGCTGGCCTTCCTGGTCGTAGCAGATCTCCTCGAACAGGGCCGCTCCAAGCCCCTGCACGATGCCGCCGCGGATCTGCTCGTCCACGAGAAGCGGATTGATGATGCGCCCGCAGTCCTCCACGCACCAGTGCTTCAGAAGCGTGACGAACCCCGTCTCCGTATCGACCTCGACATAGGAGGCCTGGACGCCGTTGGTGAAGGCATAGGGGTAGTTCGAGGTGATGAAGTGCCGCGTCTGCATCAGCTCGCGCGGCAGCCCCTTCGGCAGCGTGTCGCCCCGGAAATAGACGATGCGCCCGACCTCGGAGAGCGCCATGCGCGCCTCACCGGTCTCAGCGTCGACGATGATGCCGTCGCGGATGTCGAGATCGCCGGCTTTGGCCTGGAGCATCGAGGCTGCGACCTCGAGAGCCTGACCCCGCACGGCGCGGCCAGCCTGGAGCGCCGCCTCGCCGCCGATGCCGGCGCCGCGCGAAGCCCAGGTGCCGCCACCGAAGGGCGTCACACGCGTATCTCCGGTCACGACGCGGACCATTGCGGGCGACACTCCGACGGCCTCGGCGACGATCTGCGCCATGATCGCCTCGGTGCCCTGCCCCTGTTCGGTGACGCCGGTCAGCGCGACAACGGATCCGTCGGGGTCCATGCGAACCGTGCAGCCGTCCTGCGCGGAGATCCTTGCGCCGCCGATTCCGTACATGAAGGGTGACGGGTTGGTCAGCTCGATGAAGCTCGCAATGCCGATGCCGCGATGGATGCCCTTCTCGCGAAGCGCCTTCTGCTCGGCCCGCAGAGCCTCGTAGTCCATCGCCTCGACGAGGGCATCGAGGCTCTTGTGGTGGGACAGGCCCTCCAGCTTGAGGCCCGCGGCCGTGGTCAGCGGATAGGCGTCGTCGGCGACGAGATTGCGCCGGCGAAACGCGATCGGGTCGAGCCCCATCTCCGCCGCCGCCTTGTCGACGAGGCCCTCCGTGATCGCCACGGCGACCGGATGACCGACGGCGCGATATTGCGCGCAGATGCCCTTGTTCTGGAAGACCACCGACGTGCGACAGCGGTAATGGTCGAAGGCGTAGGGTCCGCCGACCAGATTGGTGACCTGAAGGCCTTCGACGGCCGAGGTGCGCGGATAGATCGAATAGGGCCCGATGCCGGTCCAGTCGTCGACGTCGAAACCGAGGATCCTGCCGGTCTCGTCCAGGGCGATCCGGCCCGTGGCCTCGTGATCGCGGGCATGAATATCGCCGACAAAGGCTTCCATGCGGTCGCAGGTGAACTTGACCGGGCGCTCCATGATCTTGGCGATGGCCGCGGTCGCAACCTCGTCGGGATAGACATGGACCTTCACCCCGAAGGAGCCGCCGACATCGCCGCAGACGACGCGCACCCGGCTCTCCGGGATCGACAGGTGCTCGGCCAGGAGAAGCTGCAGCATGTGCGGCGCCTGGTTCGAGACATGCGCCGTCATCTCGCCGTCGCCGCTGTTCCAGTCGGCCAGGATGACACGCGGCTCAAGGGTGACGCCGGTGTGGCGGGCCGTCTTGAACGAGGCCTCCACCACCTTGTGCGCTTCGGCGAAGATCCGGTCGACCTCGCCCTTCTCGTTGGTCTTGCGGAAGCAGAGATTGTCGCCGAGCGCCTCGTGCAGGACGGGCGTGTCCGCATCGAGTGCGGTCCGGATGTCGGTGACGGCAGGCAAGGGCTCGAAGTCGATCTCGACCAGCGCCGCACCGGCTTCCGCGTCGGCGCGCGTCCGGCCGACGACCGCGACGACCGGTTCGCCTACCCAGCAGGCCCGGTCGACGGCGAGCGCATGCTGCGGCGGCGTCTTCATGCCTTCGAGGTGGAGGAGCTTGCCTTCCCAGGGGGTGCACACTTCGGCAAGCTCGCGGCCGGTGAACACCCGCAGGACGCCCTTTACCGCCTTGGCTGCTTCCGTCTCGATCGCGCCGATCCGCGCATGCGGATACGGGCTGCGGACGAAGGCGACATGAACCATGCGCGGCAGCGTGATGTCGTCGACATAGCGTCCGCGACCGGCGACGAGACGGCCCGCATTCGGCCGCGGGACCGTGCGGCCGATATAGCTGTTCGGCCGGTTGGGATCGTCGAAACGGATGGTCATCTTGTCCTCGCTCCGTCTCGCGCCTCTGCCGCCGTCTCGCCGGCGCGTGAGCGCGTCACGGTTTCGCCGGCTCGCGCCTTCGCCACCATTTCGATCGCGTCAACGATCGCCTCGTAGCCGGTGCAACGGCAGTAGTTTCCGGACATGTGCTCGCGAATGGTCTCGCGGGACGGCACCCTGTCCGCCTCGATCAGCGCCTTGGCGGAGGCCAGCATGCCCGGCGTGCAATAGCCGCACTGCAAGGCGTTGCGCTCGACGAATGCCTTCTGGAGATCGGCGATGGCACCGCTTTCCGTCAGCCCCTCGACCGTCCAGATCTTGGAGCCCTGCAATTGCGCGGCGATCGTCAGGCAGCCCCGCACCGCCGCACCATCGACCACGATCGTGCAGGCGCCGCACACGCCGTGCTCGCAGCCGACATGCGAGCCGGTCAGTCCGAGATCGAGGCGCAGGACGTCGATCAGGTGGCGGCCGACGGGAACGGTCAGCTCCACCGCTTCGCCATTGACCGTCATTTCGAGGTCGATACGGTCGCGAAACGTCTGCGTCATTGCGCACCTCCGAGGTCGAGCGCGATCCGGCGAAGCAGGACGCCGGCGAGGTGGCGGCGGTAGGTGGCGCTCGCCTGCGTGTCGCCGGGCGGATCGATATCCTGGGCCAGAGCCGTGATCGCGGCGTCGACATCGTCCTGGTCGAGGGCAGCCATCGCGCCCTCGCAAAGAAGCGCCCGGTCGGCGAGGCCGAAGGCGCCGATGCGATGCCGGCCGTCGCGCCGGACGACGGCAAGGCCCGCAAGCGCATAGTCGCCGGCCCGGCGCGCCGCCTCGCGGATGACATGAAGCTCGCCGCGCCTCGCCTTCGGCACGGCGATCGCGGTGAGGATTTCGTTGTCTTCGCGCGCGGTCTCGAAGAGCCCCAGGAAGAAGTCGCCCGCCGCAACCTCCCGCGTGCCGTCCGGCCCTTCCAGAATGATCGTCGCGCCCAGCGCCAGGGCGCAGGCGGGGTATTCGGCGGCCGGATCGGCATAGGCGAGCGCGCCGCCGATGGTGCCGCGATTGCGGATCGCGTCATGGGCGACCAGCGGAGCGGCGGCCGCCAAAAGCGGCGCGTGTTCGGCGATCAGGGCATCGCGGACAATGTCGCTGTGACGGGTCAGCGCCCCGATCACCAAACGGTTGCCATCGAGCCTCGTGCCGCGCAGCGACCGGATTCCGGCGATGTCGACGAGCAAATCGCCTGCACTCGCCCCGAGATTGAGCGCCGCGACCAGGCTCTGACCGCCTGCCAGGATGCGGCCCGCGCCATCGGCCTCGCCGAGAAGGGCAATGGCATGCGCAACCGTCTCGGCGCGCGCATAGCCTCCGATGGAAGCCTTCATGTCGATCTCCTCCCGCAGGCCCTCCCAGGCCCAAATGATCGATCGATCTTGTTCATCGTTCGCTCATTAAGCGTATATTGCGTCAGATCGGCCGTTCGATCAAGGAGGGCTGGGGATGAAACGAATGGAATCGCGATGGTCGGAACGGAAAGGGTCGACGCCCGCCTCGAAACGGATCGGCGGCGCCTCCCGCCTGAGGAGCGCCAGCAACAGATCGTGGACGAGGCGGTGCGCTTCTTCGCCGAGGTCGGTCTCGACGGAAAGACCCGCGAGCTGGCCAAGCGTCTCGGCGTCACCCAGTCGCTGATCTTCAAATATTTCGAGACCAAGCAGGATCTGATCGAGGCGGTCTATGCCCGCGTCTATCTGGAGCGCATCTCGCCGGATTGGCCGGCTCTGATCGGCGACCGGTCACGGCCGATCGGCGAGCGGATGTCGATCTTCTATCGCGACTATGGCAGCCGCATTTTCGACCATGACTGGATGCGCATCTTCATGTTCTCCGGTCTCGCCGGCGCCGAACTCAACAAGCGTTACCTCAACCACCTCAGCAAGACGTTGCTGGAGCCCATCCTCCAGGAAGTCCGGATCGCCGCGCCAGACGCTGCCGATCCGACCCTGGAAGACCTCTGGTCGCTTCACGGCGGCATCGTCTATCTCGGCATCCGCCAGCACATCTACCAAATGCCGGTTCCCGACGACCCACAGCACGAGATCGACCGCGCGATTGCGCGGTTCCTCCGCTCCTTCGACATCGAAGGACCATACCCGACGGCCGCTTCAAGAGGGTGATTGGGACACCGCCCGAGCGCCTGACCATTTGCGGCTTCGGCCCGTGCTCGATCTCCCGTTTCGGAAGGATGGCACGCCTCCCGCTCCATGATTCCCGCCGCGGCTACTGAAATTTATCCGAGCCCCGACGCCGGCAGTCGCCGAGCCCCTCGCCGATCCACCGATAGCGGCCGCGCATCGCAACTGCGCGATCGGGCTGATGAGGTCCAAGCCGCCATGCCGCGGCCTGCTCGCAAGCAGGCGATCCGTCCAAATGTTGCTCAACCTGCCTGACGATCAGCCATGCTTGACTCCTAGGCAGTTTGGCGAGAGGCTGCCCGCGAACGAGTTGGAGTCCCCATTGGGTCAGCAGTTTTCGCCTGAAGAGATGCTCGGAAAACTCGTCGGATTTCCGACGGTCTCGAGCCAGAGCAACCTTCCCCTCATCGATTTCGCCGCCGACTATCTGGCATCGCATGGCATCGTGTCCCACCGCGTGCCGAACGCGGACGGCGGCAAGTCCAATCTCTGGGCGACCATCGGCCCCGACGTTCCCGGCGGCGTCGTCCTGTCCGGCCATACCGACGTCGTGCCGGCCGAGGGCCAGCCCTGGACGAGCGATCCCTTCACGCTGACGGCGCGCGGCGACCGGCTCTACGGCCGCGGCACCACCGACATGAAGGGCTTCCTCGCCATCACCCTGGCGCTGGCGCCCGAGATGGCGGCGGCCGGATTACAGCGGCCGATCCACCTCGCCCTCTCCTATGACGAGGAGGTCGGCTGCCTCGGTGCGCCGTCCATGATCCGCGAGATGCGCGAGACGATCGCGCCGCCCCAGGCGGTGATCGTCGGCGAGCCGACCAAGATGCAGGTCGTCACCGGCCACAAGGGAGTGATGGGCCTCGAGGTGCATGTCCGCGGCAAGCCGGTGCATTCGAGCGTCGTTCACGAGGGCGTCTCGGCGATCATGGTCGCGGCCCGGCTGATCACCTGGCTGTCGGAGCGCATGGAGACGAACCGGCTCGCGGCCGGAAACGCAGGCGGCGACAGTCTGTTCGTCCCGCCCTACACGACGCTCCATTCGGGCCGGATCGAGGGCGGCACCGCCCACAACATCACCGCCAAGGACTGCCGCTTCACCGTCGACATACGGACGCTGCCGAGCGAGCGGTCGGGCGACTATCTCGCCGAGTTTCAGGCCTTCGCGGCCTCGCTCGAATCCGAGATGCAACGGGTTGACCCGGCAAGCGGCATCGACATCGTCAGGCGTTCCGACACCCCCGCCTGCCGCCGCGAGGTGCAGGGCGAGGCCGAGGCGCTCGCGCGCGCTCTGACCGGCGACAATGCCGAACACGCCGTCGCCTACGGCACCGAGGCCGGCCAGTTCCAGGACGAAGCCTTCTCCACCGTCGTCTGCGGCCCCGGCGACATGGAGCAGGGCCACGCGCCCGACGAATTCATCACCCGCGAGCAGCTCGCCGCGGGCGAAGCCTTCCAGCGCCGGCTGATCGAGCGCCTGAAAAACTGAAGCACCAGACCAGCATCGAAAGAACCGACGTGCCGACCATCAACCGCTTCGCCGCCCTGCATTCCGAGATCACCGAGTGGCGACGCGACATTCACGCGCATCCCGAACTGATGTTCGACGTCGAGCGCACCGCCGGGCTGGTCGCGGAGAAGCTGCGCGGCTTCGGCGTCGACGAGGTGGTTACCGGTCTCGGGCGCACCGGGGTCGTCGGCATCATCAAGGGCCGCGACACCGGCTCGGGCCGGGTCATCGGTCTTCGGGCCGACATGGACGCCCTGCCGATCGTCGAGGCGACGGGCGTGCCCTATGCCTCGCAGACGCCCGGCAAGATGCACGCCTGCGGCCATGACGGGCACACGGCGATGCTTCTTGGCGCCGCGCAGTATCTCGCCGAGACGCGCAATTTCGACGGCGCCGTGGCGCTGATCTTCCAGCCGGCGGAGGAAGGCGGCGGCGGCGGGCGCGAGATGGTCGAGGACGGCATGATGGACCGCTTCGGCATTCAGGAGGTTTACGGAATGCACAACCGGCCCGGCCTGCCGGTCGGGCAGTTCCTGACGCGGCCGGGTCCGATCATGGCCTCAGCCGACGAGTTCGAGATCACCGTCGACGGTGTGGGCGGACATGCCGCCTACCCGCATCAGTGCGTCGACGCGACCCTGATCGCGGCCCAGATCATGCTCTCGCTGCAGACGATCGTCTCGCGCAATGTCGATCCGATCCAGTCGGCCGTCGTCTCGGTCACCCAGATGCATGCCGGCGAGGCATTCAACGTCATTCCCCCGACTGCCGTGCTGCGCGGGACCGTGCGCACCCTGAAGCCGGAGATCCGCAATCTCGCCGAGACGCGCATGGACGAGGTGGTGACGCTGACCGCGCGCGCCCTCGGCGGCAAGGCGATGCTCGACTACCGCAGGCAATATCCCGTCGTCGTCAACGATCCCGCCCGCACCGAATTTGCCGCGCGCATCGCGGCGGAAGTCGCCGGCGAGGGCCAGGTCGACGCCGACGCGCCGCCGGTGATGGGCGGCGAGGACTTCGCCTTCATGCTGGAAGCGCGGCCCGGAGCCTTCATCTTCGTCGGAAACGGCGACACCGCGCCGGTGCACCATCCCGGCTTCGACTTCAACGACGATGCGATTCCCGTCGGCTGCTCCTACTGGGCGCGACTGGTGGAAGCGGCCATGCCGCGGAGCGACCGGTAGTCGTTTCGGCGGGCGGTCTTCTTTGGGAAAACAGGAGGAAGGGAATGGCAATGAACCGATGGATGCTCGCTGGAACGGTGGCTCTGGCTCTCGGAGCGACGCATGCCGACGCCGAGACGTTCAAATGGGCCTATCAGGGTGACGTGCAGTCCCTCGACCCGCAGGGCCTGAACGAGACCTTCACCCTCGGCTTCCTCGGCAATGTCTACGAGGGACTGACTGCCTACGACGCCAACCTCGAGCTGCAGCCCTCGCTGGCGACGTCCTGGGAAAACACCGACAAGACCCACTGGCGCTTCAATCTGCGCAAGGGCGTCACCTTCCACAACGGCAACGAGTTCACCGCCGACGACGTCATCTTCACGTGGAAGCGCGGCCTGACGCCGGGCTCCGACATGAAGGGCTACAGCGCCAAGATCAGCGACATCAAGAAGGTCGACGACTACACGATCGATGTCACCACGCCGACGCCGAACCCGATCTTGCCCCGCGACCTCACGCTGTTCTTCATCATGGACAAGGAATGGGCGGAGGAGAACGACGCAACGCAGGCGACGAGCCCGAAGGACGCGAATGGCGGCTCGAGCTTTGCCGCCTCGCACGAGAACGGCACCGGGCCCTTCGTCGTCGTCTCGCGCCAGCCGGACGTGAAGACCGTCTTCAAGAAGTATGACGGCTACTGGGACAAGGACATGAAGTCCAACGTCACCGACGTCGTCTTCACGCCGGTCAGCGAGGACGCGACGCGGACCGCCGCGCTTCTCTCCGGCAATCTCGACATGGTCTATCCCGTGCCGATCCAGGACTGGCCGCGCCTCGAGGGCGCGCAGGGCGTCAAGGCGCTGCATGCCCCCGACGTGCGCACGATCTTCCTCGGCATGGACCAGTTCCGCGACGAGCTTCTGTATTCGAGCGTCAAGGGCAAGAACCCGCTGAAGGACCAGAAGGTCCGCTCGGCGATGGCGCACGCGATCGACCTCGACGCGATCAACAAGAAGATCATGCGCGGCGCAGCGCACCCGACGGGTCTCCTTGTCGGCCCGCAGGTCAACGGCTACAGCGAGGCGCTCGGCGAGCCGTATGAATACGACCCGGAGCTGTCGAAGAAGCTGCTCGACGAGGCCGGTTATCCGGACGGGTTCGAACTCGGCATGGACTGCCCGAACAACCGCTATGTCAACGACGAGCTGATCTGCCGTGCGGTCGCCGGATACCTCGCCCGGATCGGCATCAAGGTCGAGCTGAACGCCCAGCCGAAGTCGAAATACTTCGCCAAGGTGTCCCCGCAGAGCGGCAACGACACCTCGTTCTACCTCCTCGGCTGGACGCCGACGACGATCGACGCCGACAACGCGCTGTTCAACCTGGTTCATTCCTTCGACAAGGACGCGAATGCCGGCCAGTTCAACTACGGCCATTATTCCAATCCGAAGATCGACGAACTGATCGGCCAGATCGAGAACGAGACCGACCAGGCCAAGCGCCAGGACCTGATCGACCAGGCCTTCAAGCTCCTGAAGGACGACGTCGGCTATCTGCCGATCCACCAGCAGCCGCTCTCCTGGGGCGTGCGCGACACGGTCGAGGTCAAGCAGCGCGCCGACGACGTGCTCGACTTCCGCAACGTGATGGTGAAGTGACGCCGGCGCCGGGGCGGCGCAAAGCCGCCCCGGCGCCATCGGCTGCTTTGCCCGCCGACCCCGTCCGCTCCCGCCCCACCCGCCTTGAGGCGGGGGCGCAGCTCCCACGATACCGAGGCACATGCTTCTCTTCGTCCTTAAACGGCTGGCGCAGTCCGTCCTGGTGATGCTGGTCGTCGCGCTGATCGCCTTTGCGCTGTTCCGCTATGTCGGCGACCCCATCAACAACATGGTCGGGCAGGACACGACGCTCGCCCAGCGCGAGGCGCTGCGCCAGCAGCTCGGGCTCAACGATCCGTTCTTCGTCCAGTTCGCGCGCTTCATCGGCAACGCGCTTCAGGGTGATTTCGGCCAGTCTTACCGCCTGCGCCAGCCGGTGGACATGCTCCTCGCCCAGCGCTTCCCCGCCACCTTCGAGCTGTCCCTGGTGTCCGCCGTCATGGCCTTGGCGATCGGCGTCCCGATGGGCGTCTACACCGCGCTGAACCGCAAGGGCATCCTCAGCCGCGCCTTCATGACGCTGTCGCTGATCGGCATCTCGCTGCCGACATTCCTGATCGGCATCCTCCTGATCCTGGTCTTCGGCGTGATCCTGCGATGGCTGCCGACCTTCGGGCGCGGCGATGTCGTCCATATCGGCTGGTGGACGACCGGCTTCCTCACTGAGAGCGGGCTGAAATCGCTGATCATGCCGGCGATTACCCTCGCGATCTTCCAGATGACGCTGATCGTCCGGCTGGTCCGCGCCGAGATGCTGGAAGTCTTGCGCACCGACTACGTCAAGTTCGCCCGCGCGAGGGGCCTCCGCTCGCGCACCATCAACTTCCAGATCGCGCTGAAGAACACGCTGGTTCCGGTGATGACGATCATCGGCCTGCAGATCGGCTCGATCATCGCCTTCGCGATCATCACCGAGAGCGTCTTCCAGTGGCCCGGCATGGGCCTGTTGTTCATCCAGGCGATCGAGAACGTCGATATTCCCGTGATGGCCGCCTACCTTCTCCTCATCGCCTTCATCTTCGTCGTGATCAATCTGACCGTCGACATCCTCTATTTCGTGGTCGATCCACGCCTCAGGGTGCAGCGGTGAGCGAAGTCGAAGCCGCTGCGGAGGCGGAAACCATCGGCTGGCGCGGGCGCCTCGTCGGGAGCGACCTCGTCCACGCCTTCACCCATTCGCCGGTGGCGATCGGGTCGGCGATCGTGACGCTGGTCATTCTGTTCGGCGCAGTGTTCGCGCCGCTCGTCGCGCCGCACAACCCCTTCGACCTCGCCTCGATCGACCTGATGGATTCGCTGTTGCCGCCGGCCTGGATGGACGGGGGATCGCCGAGCTTCCTGCTCGGCACCGACGACCAGGGCCGCGACGTCTTCTCGACCATCCTCTACGGCGCCCGGATCTCGCTCCTCGTCGGCTTCCTGTCGGTGATCCTCGCCATGGCGATCGGCGTCGTCGTCGGACTGGTCTCCGGTTATGCCGGCGGCATCCTCGATGCGATCCTGATGCGCATCGCCGACGTGCAGTTGTCCTTCCCCGCGATCCTGATCGCCCTCCTGATCGACGGCGTCCTGCGCGGGCTCCTGCCGCGCGAAGATTATGACCAGATCGCCGTCTATGTCCTCGTGCTGGCCATCGGATCGAGCTTCTGGGTGCAGTATGCCCGCACCGTGCGCTCTTCGGTGATGATCGAGCGCACCAAGGAATACGTCCAGGCCGGCCAGGTGATCGGCCTGCCGACGACGACGATCCTGTTCCGCCACATCATGCCGAACGTGCTCGGCCCCGTGCTCGTCATCGCGACGATCCAGCTGGCGCTGGCGGTCATCACCGAGGCGACCCTTTCCTTCCTCGGCGTCGGCGTGCCGCCGACTTCGCCCTCGCTCGGCACGCTGATCCGGGTCGGCAACGACTATCTGTTCTCCGGCGAGTGGTGGATCACGATCTTCCCGGGCGTCGCGCTGGTGATTCTGGTCTTGGCGATCAACCTCCTCGGCGACTGGCTGCGCGACGCGCTGAACCCGAAGCTGCGCTGAGGAGACGGGCCATGACGATCCTCCTCGACATCGACGGCCTCAGGGTCGAGTTCCCCTCCCGCCGCGGCGACGTCGTGGCCGCCAGGAACATCACGCTGCAGCTCGCCGCAGGCGAGATCCTCGGCGTCGTCGGCGAATCCGGCGCCGGCAAGTCGACCATCGGCAATGCCGCCATGGGCCTTCTGGAGCGGCCCGGCCGCGTCTCCGCCGGCACGGTGACGCTGGAAGGCCAGCGGATTGACGATCTCGCAGCCGAACCCATGCGACGGCTGCGCGGGGCGAAGATCTCGATGATCTTCCAGGATCCTCTGACCTCGCTCGACCCCTTGCGCACCGTCGCCGAGCAACTGATCACCACGATCCGCACGCATCTGCCGGTGGACGAGGCGGAGGCGCGAGAGCGCGCGATCCGACTGATGGAACAAGTCGGCATCCCCGACCCCGACCGCCGCATCGACCACTATCCGCACCAGTTCTCCGGCGGCATGCGCCAACGTGTGGTCATCGCGCTCGCGCTCTGCGCCGAGCCCGACGTCATCATCGCCGACGAACCGACGACGGCGCTCGACGTCTCGATCCAGGCGCAGATCCTCGATCTTCTGCGCTCGCTGGTGAAGGAATCCGGCGCCGGCATGCTGATCATCACCCACGACATGGGCGTGATCGCCGAGATCGCCGACCGGGTGGCGGTGATGTATCGCGGCGAGGTCGTCGAGACCGGGCCGACCGCAAAGATCCTCGGCGACCCCGACCACGCCTATACCAGGAGCCTGATCTCGGCGGTGCCCCGGCCGGACGTCAAGCTCGACCGCTTCCCCCTGGTCGAGCACATCGAATCCGGCGGCACGCGCCGCAGTCTCGATCTCAAGACGCACTGGCTCGGCCGGCACCGCGACTATGACGCTGTGGAAGGCTCGCTGGTCGCGGTCCGCGATCTGGAGATGATCTTCCATCTCGGCTCGCTGTTCGGCGGAGGCCGCCAGGAGGTTCGGGCGGTCGACGGCGTCTCCTTCGACATCCGGCCCGGCGAAACCTTCGGCCTCGTCGGCGAATCCGGCTCGGGCAAATCGACCATCGCGCGGCTGATCACCGGCATCTACAGGCCGACGGCAGGCGAGATCCGCTTTGCCGGCACCGATCTCGCCAGGCTCGGCAGCCGCAAGGCGCTGAACCGCTATCGCCGGCAGATGCAGATGATCTTCCAGGACCCGTATTCCTCGGTGAACCCGCGCATGACGGTGCGCGACATCGTCGCCGAGCCGATCCGCTTCCACAAGCTCGCCGGATCGCGCCGGGAGATCCGGCAGATCGTCGACGACCTGCTCGACCATGTCGGGCTCGGCCGGCGCGCTGCCGCCAAATACCCGCACGAATTTTCCGGCGGCCAGCGCCAGCGCATCTCGATCGCGCGGGCGTTGGCGACCCGGCCGCGCTTCCTCATCTGCGACGAGCCGACCTCGGCGCTCGACGTCTCGATCCAGGCGCAGATCCTCAACCTCCTGAAGGACCTGCAGGACGAGCTCGGCCTCACCATGCTGTTCATCAGCCACGATTTGCCGGTGATCCGGCAGATGTGCGATCGCGTCGCGGTGCTGCGTGGCGGCAAGGTCATGGAAGTCGCGGCGACCGAGGATCTGTTCGAGCGGCCGCAGCACGACTACACGCGGCACCTGATGGCGCTGATGCCGCGCATGCACCGCGACGCGGAAGCCGGCGAAGAGGCGGCGCATCCACATCCGGAAGGAAAGCCCCTCGACGCCTGATCCTCGGACCGCCGGCCGCGTGCCACTGCCTGCCCACCGGTGACATCACCAACCGCGGCCAAGGCAGTGCGCCGCGATCACAGGAACCAGCTTTCAATTTCGCGCTCAATGCCCCTCGCGCTGGGGCGCGTTGCGGGATGGGCATTGCCGACGCGCCTGTTCGGGCGGATGATCGAGAAGATGCCGAAGGATGAATGCTCGATGGATGCCGCGCCGACACCACCACCCCAGGATGCCGCGAGACGACCGCTGAAGTCGCGGCGCACAGGCTGGGCGGCGAGGCTTCTGGCGCTTCTGCTGAAGACCCCGCTGTCGGCCAACCAGATCTCCTTTGCCGGCATCCTCTTTTCGGCCGGCGGCGCGGCGGCGATGATCGCAGCGCCCGGCCATCCATGGCTGTGGCTCGTCGCGGGGCTGGCGATCCAGCTGAGGCTCCTCGCCAACATGATGGATGGGCTGGTCGCGGTCGAGGGCGGTCGCGGCGCGCCGACAGGTTCGCTCTGGAACGAGGCCCCGGACAGGATCGAGGACAGCCTGTTTCTCGTCGCCATGGGCTATGCGGCGGGGTTTGGCTGGCTTGGCTGGCTGGCGGCGCTTTTGGCTGTGCTCACGGCCTATGTCCGGCTGCTCGGGGTGAGCGTGGGCCTGCCCCACGACTTCCGCGGCCCGATGGCAAAGCCGCATCGCATGGCCGTCCTGACGCTTGCCTGCATCCTCGCCGCGGCAGAGGGCTGGATACGCGGCAGCGCGTTTCTGCCAGCGATCGCCCTCGCCGTCGTGGCGAGCGGAACTGCCGTCACGGTCGTCCGCAGGCTCGCCCGCCAGGCCGAGGGGCTGAGACGCCCCGTGAGCCTTGGGGGCGCAGACAGGCCTTTGCCGTGACGATGTTCCTGAGGCAGGTCCTGCTCGCGCTGACGCGCTTCCTGATCGGCGGGCATGGTCGCTGGATCGGCGTCCAGCCGACGCTCGACCAGCGCATCTACTTCGCCAATCACGGCAGCCATCTCGACACGATCGTCATGTGGGCGGCGCTGCCAGCCCCGCTGCGGACGATGACGTCGCCTGTCGCCGCGGCCGACTATTGGGGCAAGACCCGCCTGCGCCGCTACATCGCACTCGAAATCCTCGGCTGCGTGCTCATCGACCGCAAGCGGAGCGGCGAGAGCGACCCGCTCGCCCCGGTCAGAGCGAGCCTTATCGAGGGGCGATCGCTGATCCTCTTTCCCGAGGGGACGCGCGGGAACGAGCCGCTGCCGGGGCCCTTCAAGTCCGGGCTCTTCCACCTCGCCGAAGCGTTTCCGCGCGTCGAACTCGTTCCGGTCTTTCTCGACAATCTGTCGCGCGCCTTTCCGAAGGGCGCGATCCTGCCCGCCCCGATCAGCTGCACGGCGCGGTTCGGCGCCCCGCTGCGGCCAGGGCCGGGCGAGACGAAATCGGACTTTCTCGAGCGCGCGCGTCGGGCCGTCTGCGTGCTCTCCGAACCCGCGGGATCGGAACGATGATCGACCCGCGCGTCCTCATTCTCATGGTCGGCGTCGTTGCGATCCTCTCCGCGGGATCGATCACCGGCGCGATCCTCGCCCGGCGCATTCGCGATCCGGCGCTGCTGCCGACGGTCCGCAATCTCAACGACCGGGTGAAGGCCTGGTGGCTGATGGTGGCGATCTTCGCCGTCGCCTTCCTGTTCGGCCGGGCCGTGACGCTCGTGCTGTTTGCGCTCGTCTCCTTTTATTGCCTGCGCGAATTCATCACGCTGACGCCGACGCGGCCGGCCGATCACCGATCGGTCGCGGTATCGTTCTACGTCTTCATCCCGCTGCAATACTGGCTGATCTGGACCGACTGGCCATCGCTGTTCTCGATCGCGATACCGGTCTACGCCTTCCTCCTTCTACCGGTGCTGGCGGTGATCGCAGGCGAGACCGAAGCGTTCCTGTCGCGGACGGCGAAGGTGCAGTGGGCGCTGATGCTCACCGTCTACTGCATCAGCCACGCGCCCGCGCTTCTGGTGCTGAAGATCCCAGGTCACGAAGGCGACAACGCGCTCTGGCTGTTCTTCCTGATCACCGTGGTCCAGCTCTCCGACGTCCTGCAATACGTCTTCGGCAAGCTGTTCGGGCGCCGCAAGGTCGCGCCCCGCGTGTCGCCGGCCAAGACCTGGGAAGGCCTCATCGGCGGCGGCCTGTCGGCGACGCTCATCGGCGCCGGGCTCTTCTGGATCACGCCCTTCAGCCCCCTTCAGGCCGGCGCCATGGCTCTTGCGATCGTCGCCGCGGGCTTCTGCGGCGGGCTCGTCCTGTCGGCGATCAAGCGCTCGCTCGGGGCGAAGGATTGGGGAACGATGATCGAGGGCCATGGCGGGGCGCTGGACCGGATGGATTCGGTCACCTTCGCGGCGCCGATCTTCTTCCATCTGACCAATTATTTCTTCGCCGCATGATCATCGCCCCGGCCACCGGGCCGGAGGGGCAGGCGTAAGCGCCGCCGGATCGGACTATTTCCCCGGCGTCCGCGCATCGCCTCCGTCTTTCGGCGCATCATCGTCGCCGACGTCGCGATCCGGTGCGTCGCGCCGACCGCGGTTCTGCCAGGGGAACGAGATCCCCGGCCTGTCGGCGCGTTCGACCTTGCCGCCCTCCTGCGAGCGGTCCTTCTCGCGGCCCCAGAGCTTGCCCTTGCGGCCCTCGGCGATGCGCTCGAAGAAGGCGAAGAGCGAGGGCACGATCAGGATGCCGACGAAGGTCGCGGCGACCATCCCGCCGATCGCCGCCCAGCCGATGGCATTGCGCGAGGCCGCGCCCGCGCCCGACGCGGTGACCAGCGGAATGAGGCCGAGCACGAAGGCCAGCGCCGTCATCATCACGGCCCGGTAGCGCTGCTCGCCGCCGAGCACCGCCGCTTCGGTAATCTCCATGCCGTCGCTTTCGCGCCGCTCCTTGGCGAATTCGACGATCAGGATGGCGTTCTTCGCCGCCAGCCCGATCAGCATCACCATGCCGATCTGCGAATAGACGTTGGAGCTCTGGCCGAAGATCAGGAGCGCCGTCGTCGCGCCGGCCGCCGCCACCCCGATCGAGAGCATCACGGCGAGCGGCTGCAGCCAGCTCTCATATTGTCCGACGAGGAAGAGATAGGCGAAGACGAAGGCCAGCGCGAAGACGAGATAGGTGACGGAGCCTGCCTGCCGCTCCTGATAGGACGTTCCGGAGAAGGCGTAGGTGTAACCGTCCGGCAGGGTCTGCTCTGCCACCTCCTGCAGCGCCGTCAGCGCCGCGCCGGACGAGTAGCCCTCCGCCGCATTGCCGCTGATCTCGGGCGCGGTGAAGAGGTTGTAGCGCGGCAGCGTATAGGGGCCGAAGGTCGTCGAGACCTTCACCACGGTGGAGAGAGGCACCATCTCGCCGCTGCTGTTCTTGGCGTAGAGCTTGGAGATGTCCGCCGGCGACGACCGGGCCGGCGCGTCCGCCTGGATGCGCACCTGGTAGACGCGGCCCTGGTAGAGGAACTGGTTGACGTAGTTCTCGCCCATCGCCGAGCCGATGGTCGAATAGATGTCGGAGACCGACAGGCCGAGCGTCTCGGCGCGGTCGCGGTCGATGTCGACATAGAGCCGCGGAACGTCGGCCGAGAAGCTGGTCCGCGCGCCGGAGATCTCCGGCCTCTGGTTGGCGGCGCTGACGAAGGACCGCGCGACCTGCGCCACCTCGCCCGGGTCTTGCCCCTTCTGCGCCATGATCTCGAAGGTGAAGCCGCCGACCGAACCGAGGCCTGGGATCGGCGGCGGCGGGAAGGCCGCGACCGTCACGCCCGGAATCTGCGAGAACTGCGCGCTCAACTGCCCGAGGATCTGGAACAGATTCTTGCGGTCGCCCCAGGGCTTCAGCGTGATGATGCCGAGGCCGCCCGACGAGATCTGCGCGGAAGTCAGGATCGAATAGCCCGGGATCAGCACATAGGCCTCGACGCCGTCGGTGCGCTTGATGATGTCGCCGACCTCCAGCATCGCCTCGGTCGTGCGTTGCAGCGAGGCGCCCGAGGGCAGCGAGACGTCGAACAGAATCGCGCCCTGATCCTCGGTGGGCAGGAGCGTCGAGGAGAGGCTCGTGTAGCTGAGTACCGCGATGCCGATCGCGACGATGAGGCCGAGGAGCGCCAGGGCGACCCGCCGCACCAGAAACGCGACGGTGCGGGCATAGCCGTTGCGGGCCTTGGCAAGGCCCCAGTTGAAGGCGCGCAACGGGCCCCGGGCGCGGCCCGGCGGGCGCATCAGGATGGCGCAGAGCGCCGGCGTCAGCGTCAGCGCGACCAGCGAGGACAACAGGATCGACGCCGACAGCGCGATGCCGAACTGGCGGTAGAGCTGGCCGGTCAGGCCCGGCAGAAAGGTCGTCGGCACGAACACGGCGAGCAGCACCAGCGTGGTCGAGATGATCGGTCCGGTGATCTCGCTCATGGCGACATGCGCCGCCTCGACCCGGTCGATGCCGCGCTCGGTCATGTTGCGCTGGACGTTCTCGACCACCAGGATCGCGTCGTCCACGACGAGGCCGATCGCGAGGATCAGGGCAAGGAGCGTGATGACGTTGATGGTGAAGCCGATCACCAGGAGGATGGCGAAGGTGCCGATCAGCGAGACCGGGATCGCCAGAGCGGGGATCAGCGTCGATCGCCAGTCCTGCAGGAAGACGAAGACGACGGCCACGATGATCAGCGCCGTGATGCCGAGGGTGAAGAGGATTTCCTCGATCGTCGCCTGCACGAAGGTCGTGGAATCGTAGATGATCTGGTACTTCAGCCCGGCCGGAAAGCTCGATTTCAGCTGTTCGAGCTCGGCCTTCACCGCCGCGACGGTTTGGATGGCATTGGCGCCGGGCGCCTGGTTCACCTGGATCGTCTGGCCGGGATTGTCGCCGACGAAGGTGTTGACCGCGTAGCTCTGCGCGCCGAGCTCCACCCTTGCGACGTCGCGGATGCGCAGGATCGCGCCGTTGTCGCCCGTCTTGACGACGATGTTGGCGAACTGGTCGGGCGAGGAAAGCTGCCCCTTGGAGGTAATCGTATAGACGGTCGCCTGGCCGTCCGGCGCGGGGGACGCGCCGATCTGGCCGGTCGAGGCCGGCAGGTTCTCCGCTTGGATCGCATTGGCGATATCGGCGGCCGACACGTCGAGCGCCGCCATCTTTTGCGGATCGGTCCAGATCCGCATCGCATAGTCCGAGGGTCCGAGCACCTGCGCATCGCCGACGCCCTCGATGCGCTGGATCGCGGGCACGACGTTGGTGGAGAGGTAGGCGCCGGACTGGATCGGATCGAGATCGGGATTGGTCGAATAGAAGGCGATCGCTAGAAGGAAGTTCGGCGAGCGGGTGCGCACCGTCACGCCCTGCCGGGTCACTGCCTCGGGTAGCTGCGAGGTCGCCAGCTGCACGCGGTTCGAGACATTCACCTGGGCGATGTCGGGGTCGGTCCCGATGTCGAAGGTGATCGACAGCGAATAATTGCCGGAATCGGTCGAGGTCGAGGACATGTAGGTCATGTTCTCGACGCCGTTGATCGCCCGTTCGAGTGGCGCGCCGACGGCCTCGGCGAGAACCGTCGAGTCCGCCCCCGGATAGTTCGCGGAGACGCTGACGGTCGGCGGCGTGATGTTGGGATACTGCTGGATCGGAAGCGTGAAGAGCGCGAGAAGCCCGGCCACGACGATGACGACCGAAACCACGGCGGCAAGGCGCGGCCGGCGGATGAAAATGTCGGCAATCACTCGGCGGACCCTCCGCCGGCGGCGCTGTTCCCGTCGGTATTTCCGCCGGCGGCCGCCGTGCCGCTTTTCCGAGATCCATCGCTGCCATCCCGGCCGGCTGCCGAGCTGCCCTGCCCGGATGGCGTCGCCGCCGGTTCGGCATTGCCGCCCCCAGCGGGCCGGCCGGCCGGCCGCGGCGACACCTTCTGGCGCTCCTTCAGCGTCATCGCCCCGCGCACCACCACGTTCTCGCCGCCCGAAAGGCCGCTCGTCACCGCGACCTGGCCGGGTTCGAGCGTTCCCTCAGATCCGCCCTCCGCGGCGAGCGTGATCATCCGCCGCTCGATCGTATCGTCCTCCTTGACGATCAGGACCGAGCGGCCGTCGCGCGAAAGCTGCACCGCCGCCTGCGGGATCACCGGCAGGCGCGGCGGATCCTTCTGCGTGGCGACCAGCGTGACGTTCTGGTTCGGCAGGAGATAGCCCTCCGGATTGGGAAAGCGGATGCGGGTCTCGATAGTGCCGGTGGTGGCGCTGACGGTGTTGTCGACGAAGTCGAAGGAGCCGTTCGGCTGGTATTTCGAGCCGTTCGGCAGGATCAGCGACAGGACGAAGTCCTCGGCCTCGTTGGCGGCCCGATCACCGCCGTCATCGCGGCCCCCGACCTCTTCGGCGCCGGCGGGAGGCCCTTCCGGGCCTTCGGCGGCCGAGCCGCTCGCCGAGGGTGCCTCCGCCTCTTCTCCGCTCTTCGATGCTGGATCGACCGGCTCGGCGGTGTCGGGCGACGTGCTATCCGCCTGCCTGCCGCCCGCCCCTTGCGGCTGCGAATCCCCGCCGTCGCTGCCGCCGGCGCTCTCGCCGGCCTGCGCTTCGACCGCCGGCTGCTGGGAATTGCCGATGCCGAGCTTCTTCCAGTTGATCAACTGGCCCTCGCCGATCGGAAAGATCCCCCAGATCGGGTCCAGCTGAATGAGATTGGCGAGAGGACCGCTCGTGGCCGAGACGTAGTTGCCGGCCGTGATCAGCGGCGCCGACATCGTCCCGTCGATCGGCGCGACGATCGTGGTGTAGTTGAGGTTGAGCTGGGCCTGCTGCACGGCGGCCGCGGCCTGCTGCTGGCTGGCCTCAGCGGATTCGAAGCTCGCCTGCGCGTCGTCCAGCGTCGACTGGCTGACCGTGCCGGTCTGGGCGAGTTCCTTGTTGCGGTTGAGGCTGCGCCGTGCCTGATTGACCTGCGCCTGAGCGCCGGACAGCTGGGCTTTGGCAGCGGCGAGTTCGGCTTCGTACTGGGCGGTCTGAATCTGGAAGAGGAGATCCCCCTTCCTGACCGCCTCGCCCCCCTTGAAGGCAACCCTGTCGATATAGCCGGCGACGCGCGCCTGGACCGCGACCTTTTGGATCGCTGCGATCCGGCCGATGAATTCGAACCGATCGCCGACCGACTGAAGCTCCGCCCTCTGGGTGATCACGGCTGGCGGCGGCGGGTCTCCACCCTGCCCGGCAGCGCCGCCCTGGCCGTTCCCGCCGTCGCTGGAGCCCAAAAAGGAGAGGAAGCCCGGCAGTTCGATCTTGCCGATCAGCGGCAGATCGAGGGTCGAGGCGGCGGATTGCTCCTGGCCGCCCTGACCTGATTGCCCCTGGGCCGACTGCTCCTGGGCCGAAACCTGGCTTCCCGTCAGAAGAACCGCACCGAGCGCGGCAGCAAGACACGGCGCGACCGCCAGTCGCCCCAAGGCAGAGTTTCGTTTCATCCAGATCCCAGACGCTTTACTGACGATCGCTTCGGCCGGTGTGTCTCTCGGCATGATCGGCAGACATATGGCGGCGGAGACAGAACCCAAGCCGTTGACGCCCCCGTGAACGGAAGCGCTTGGATCCGGCCATGGGTGTCACGTCGGGTCGTCTGACGCTGCCCGCGGGCCATTTCGGAGAAGCGATTGCGCCTGGCGTCCTTGCCCGCTCGGGAGCCGGAACGAACTTCACGCTGGATCACGCACAAGGGACGACGTCACCGCCGCCTCCTCTCGGCGGGGGGAAGATCTGCCAGGCAACCTCCGGCGCGGCCTCCTGCGTCCTCCACCGATGCGCCGCTCCCGACGCTCGGTCTTCTCGCCCGGCTAGTTCAGACGCTCGCCGCTCAGCTTGTCGAAGAGATGGAAGTTCCGGGGATCTGCGGTGAGGTTGACGACTTCCTCCTCGCGCACCGGCAGCCGTCCGCGGAAGGTCGCAACGGCCGGCGTCGTGCCGATCCGGCCATGCAGCTGCAATTCGGCCCCGGTCGGCTCGACCAGCTCGACACGGAACGGAAAGACCGGGTGGCCGGCGCCGTCGGAGCCGAGTTCCAGATGCTCCGGCCTCACCCCGAGAACGACATCTGTGCCGTCTGCGGCAGAGCTGTGACCCGGCAACGGAACGAGGAGATCGCCAGTCTGGACCGCGCTCTCGCCGCCAGACCGTCGCAGCGTCCCCTCGAACATGTTCATCGCTGGCGAGCCGATGAAGGACGCGACGAAGACATTGGAGGGACGGTCGTACACCGCGAGGGGCGCACCCACCTGCTCGATTCGCCCGGCGTTGAGCACGACCACCTTGTCGGACATCGTCATCGCCTCGATCTGGTCGTGCGTCACATAGATCAGGGTCGTGCCGAGGCGCTTCTGCAGCGTGCGGATCTCGCTGCGCATCTGGACGCGCAGCTTGGCGTCGAGATTGGAGAGCGGCTCGTCGAACAGGAAGACCTGCGGCTTTCGCACGATCGCCCGCCCCATCGCGACGCGCTGGCGTTGACCGCCGGAGAGTTCCTTCGGATAGCGGCCGAGATAGGGATCTAGGCCCAGCAGCTCCGCGGCCTGCCGCACGGCGGGCGCGATGTCGGCCTTCGGCACGTTCCTCAGGCGCAGGCTGAAGCCCATGTTCTCGGCGACCGTGAGATGCGGATAGAGCGCATAGTTCTGAAAGACCATAGCGATGTCGCGGTCCTTCGGCGCCACCGCGTTGATCACTCGTCCGTTGAGCGAGATCTCGCCGCCCGTGATCGGCTCGAGGCCGGCGATCATCCGCAACAGGGTCGATTTGCCGCAGCCCGAGGCGCCGATCAGCGAGACGAATTCGCCCTCCGCGATGGCAAGGTCGACGTCGTGGATGACCTCGACCTTGCCATAGGCCTTTCTGAGGCGATTGATTTCGACGGTGGCCATCGGCGCCCTCCGGGATGTTGCGTGATTGTGGCTATCGCCGGATCGCGCCCGTTCAGGCGAGCGTGACGACCTTGGTCAGGTGCCGCGGCGCTGTCGTGTCGATGTTCTTCGTCGCCGCCACCTGCTCGCCGAAGAGCTGCAGGGCCGGCAGCATGACCAGCGCGCGGGCAAGGCCCTCTCCGCCGACAGGGATGCTCAGATCGCCGGCCCCGCCGAAACCGATGACCGCAGCGCCCTTGTCCGCGACGTCGCGGGCGACCCGCTCTTCCTCCTCGCGCGTTGCCGGCGTGTAGAGCAGCACCACCAGCGTGTGATCATCGACGAGGCTGATCGGACCGTGCCGGTATTCGAGCGGGTGGAAGAACTGCGAGTAGCTGAGGCTCATCTCCTGCAGCTTCAGGGCGCCTTCGGCGGCGATCCCGAAGAGCGCCGCCGCGCCGAGATAGACGAAGTGCGAGCGGCCATCGACGAGGCGCCGCCCGTTCGCCTCGATCGCCTGAAGGGCGGCTCGGGCGTCGGAGATGACGCTTTCGTCGAGTTCAACGCCCGCCATCCGCAATCCGGCGAGCAGCATCAGGCTGGCCGAGGACGTCATGACGACCCCCTCCTCCGCATGCGTCTCGATGAAGACCGACTTGGCGGCCGCCTTGGTGACGGCGCTGTCTTCGGCGCAGGTGATCGCCAGCGTGTCCATGCCGGCAGCCGCGCTTTCGCGAAGGGCCCGCACCGTCTCGGTGGATTCGCCGCTGCGGGACAGGCCGACGACGGTAAGATCCGTCCTGTCGCCGACATAGGCTCCCCGATGCAGGATCCATTCGGCCCCAGCGACGGCGAGGGCAGAGCGGCCGTTCAGGTTGAAGGCGGCGGCGAGCGTCTGCGCCAGATAGTAGGAGGTGCCGCAGCCGACGAAGACGATCGTCCGTCCGTCGAGTTTCGGCAGTTCCAATGTCAGGGCCTTTTTCCAGAACGGGAACTGTTCGTGGATGACGCGCTCGGTGACACTCATCACCTGCTCCTTATCGAGTTTCTGATTGTTATTTTTGGGCGCCGGCCATCAGCCCGCTGACCAGATAGCGGTTGAGGAAGATGACCAGGACGATCGGCGGAATGATCGCCAGAATGCCGGCGGCGTTCATCAGCCCGTAGTCGACATAGTTGCGGGTGACGAATTCCGGGATGAGGACGGTCAGCGGCTTGGTCGCGAGCGTCGGCGAGAACACCAGCGGCACGATGAACTGCCCCCAGGCATTGAGGAACGTCAGCAGTGCGGCGGCGATCAGCCCCGGTGCGGCGAGCGGCAGGACGATCCGCACGAGGGTGTAGATTCGCCCCGCGCCGTCGAGCCAGGCCGCCTCTTCGAGCGCGATCGGCATGGCCTGGTAGACTGTGCGCATCAGCCAGAGCGCCAGCGGCAGAAAGGCCGAGGTGTAGATCAGCGTGATGCCGACATAGGTGTCGATCAGGCCGAGCTGGATCATCAGCCGATAGAGCGGGATCATCACCGTATAGGCGGGGATCGCCATCGTCGCCACGACGAGGATGAAGAGGATGTTGCGGCCGGGAAACCGCAGGCGCACGAAGGCATAGGCGCCGAAGGCTGCGATCGCGACGGTGACGACCGTGGCGCCGAGCGAGGTGACGAGGCTGTTCAAAAGCGCGGCGGAGAATTCCGGCCAGACCGACTGCACGGTGTTGCCTTGCGAGACGCTCGAGCCGCCGAAGAGCCGCGCATAGTGCTGGAAGGTGACGTGCGGTGGGAAGAAGTGCGGCGTTCGCGAGACAAGCTCGTCGGGCCGGGTGAGGCTCGTCGCCAGCGCCCAGTAGATCGGGCCGAGCGACCAGAGCACCAGGACGAGGATGGCGAAGGCCTTGGCCAGCAGGCGGACGAGACCGCCGCGATCAAATGTCTGAGCGCTCATCAATCCATCCTCGTCTCGCGATAGACCCTGAGGACGTAGATCAGGGAGACGATCAGCGAGGCGATCATCGCCAGGAGCGACAGGGCCATGCCGTAGGAAAAGCGCAGGTTCTGGAAGGCCGACATGTAGACCTGGATGATCACCGACCGCGTCCCCAGGCCCGATCCGCCCATGATCCAGGCCTCGTCGAAGAGATTGAAGGCGAACACCGTCGACTGGCTGAGCGCGATTGCGAGCCCCCCGGAGATCAGCGGCAGCGTCACCATCTGGAAGGATTTGACGGCGCCCGCCCCGTCGAGCTTCGCGGCCTCGTAGAGATCCTTCGGGATGCTCTGGAGCGCCGCGAGAAGGATGATCGCCGTCAGCGGCATCATCCGCCACACATGGACGAGCGTGATCAGGAAGAGCCCGGTCCCCCGGTCGTTGAACCAGACCTGCGGCGTGTCGATGACGCCGAGCGACATCAGGGCGTGGTTCAGGAGGCCGTAGCTCGGATTGTAGATCCACATCCAGACGATGGCGTTCACCACCGGCGGCAGGCACCAGGGCAGGACGACCGCCGCAAGCAGCCACTGCCGGCCATGGCGGACGGAGTTGAGAAGCAGCGCGGCGGCAAGACCGCCCACCGTCTCGAGGATCACCGCCATGGCGACGTAGGCGAGCGTATTCGCCCACGCCGTCTGGACGTTGGAATCGGCCGCGAGGTCGGCATAGTTCTTCAGGCCGACGAAGGGTTCGCCGGCCCGCATCGGATCGACGCGATACAGGCTGTCGACGATCGTCGTGACGAGGGGCATGAACACCAGCCCCCCCATGATCACGACGATCGGCACCACGAAGGCGAGCCCGAGGGCCGCCTCGCCGTTGCCGAAGGCCAGCCGCCTGGCTGTGGTCACATCCGTTGCCATGCGGCCGATGCCCTTTCTCAGCGGTTCTTTGCGGCTTCGGCCCGGTCGGCCATCTGGGCCACGGCCTCGTCCACCGAGATCTGGCCCTTCGCCACCTGGTTGATGGCGCTGGCGACAGCGCTGGAGAATTCCGGATACCAGCCCGGCGTGCCCTGCTTGAACAGGGGTTCGACGGTCTTCGCCTGGGCGAGGAGCTTGTCGCCGGCAAACAGCTTGCCCTCGTTATTGAGCTGCTCAAGAACGCTGAGTCGCGGCGGCAGGTCGCCGAGCGTGTTGTAGATCTCGATCTCGTTCTCCGGCTTCGCCATCCATTCGATGAACGTCACGGCCGCCTCGTGATTGTCCGCCGAGGTTGGCACGCCGATCGCTTCCGGCAGACCGAAGGTGCGCGATTTCCCGCTCGTCGACGGCATCAGCGCGGCGTCCACGTCTCCGGCGACCTTGGACTTGTCCTTGTCGCTGTAGACGGCGAGGTTGCCCGCCCAGCCGGCGACGTCGAAGGTGACGCTGCCGCTCTTGAACAGTTCCTGGATCTCGACGTCCTTCAGGCCCGTCGCCGCCGGGTCGATCAGGCCGGCCTTCAGTGCGTCCGCCTCGAATTGCAGGGCCTTGTAGCCACCGGAATCCTTGTCGGTGAAGAGCGGCTTGAAGTCTTCATCGAAGAGATCGCCGCCGAAGGCCATGGTGAGGAGATACCAGGCGGTCGCGGTGCCTTCCGTCGCCGACAGCGGCAGGCCGATCGGATAGTCGGCGACGCCGGCGGACTTGATGGCTTTAGCCTGGTCCAGCAACTCTTCGGGGCTCTTCGGAGCCGCCTTGATGCCGGCCTTTTCGAGGTGGGCCTTGTTAAAGATCAGGATGCGGAAGTCGTTGTTGTAGGGCAGCGCCAGGAGCTTGCCGTCATATTTGAAGATCTCGGCCGTCGGGATGTCGGAGACGGTGTCGGCCGAGATCTCGTCGAGCGGCTTGTACCACCCCGCCGCGCCGAACTGGCCGACCCAGGACCAGTCGACTTCCGTCGCCTGCGCGGGCGCCGTCTGGGCGACCATGGAGGTGACGACCTTGGTGCGGATGTCGTCCCAGCCCATGGTCTGGATGTTCAGCGTGATGCCGGTCTCCTTGGCGAAACGATCGGTCATCTGCTTGGGGATCGTGCCCCAGGGCGGCAGCAGCACCGTCAGCGTGTCGCCGGAAGCCGCGAGGGCCTGCGTCAGCGAGGGAACGATGAACGCGGCGTTGGCGGCCGCCATGAGTGACAGGAAATTACGTCTCTTCATCTTCATGCCTCCTGGTTGTCGGTTTCGGTGGTTGTCGGAAATTCGCTCAGCGAGCGCTCGAGCCGCTCCAGCCAGGCTGGGCCCACCGCCCAGCCGGCATCGATCGCGGCCCGGTAGAGCGCCCCGCCGATCGGCGGCAGCCGGCGGTGGACCGGCTCGCAGCCCACCCGCTCGCGCAGGCTCTGCATCAGATACGGGCTCGCCGTGACACCGCCGGCATAGCTCCAGCGCAGCGGCCGCTCGCCGGCGGCCTGGCGCCAAGCGGCGATGAGGGTGTCCGTCAGATCCATTGCCGCTCGGTCAAGGATCGCGCGCGCCGTCGCGTCACCGCTATCGGCCAGTTCGGAGACCAGCGCCGCCAGAGAAGCGAAGGCCCCGCGGCGGCTCGTCGTGCCGTAGCACCAGGCCAGCAGGCCGGAGGGCGGGACGCCGAGACGGGACAGGACGGCCTGCGAGAAGCCGGTCTTCGGAGACCGCCCGTCGAGCTCGCGGGACGTCGCGGCAAGGGCCTCGCGTCCGATCCAGAAGGCGCTGCCCTCGTCGCCGAAGGCGTCGCCCCAGCCGCCGACCCGTACATGCGGATCGTCCGGCCCTGCAAGACTGGCCCAAGCCATCGACCCGGTCCCCGCCAGGATCAGCGCGCCCGCCTCGCCTGCGAAGGCACCGTCGAAGGCGATCCGCACGTCGTTGTCGACCACCGGCTCGATCGGCATCAATTCGCGCACGACCCGGATCTGCTCGGCGGAGACGGCTTCGATCTCGCCGTGAAACGGCAGCCCGAACACCGCAGAGCGCACCGACGGCAGCTCGGGCAGGTCTTTGAGAAGCCCGGCCAGAGCCGACTTCCATCCGTCCCCCGCCGAGGGGTCGAGACTTGCGCGGCCGATGAGCGAAACCACTCGGCCGCTCTCATCGGCGAGCGCCGCAAGCGTTTTCGTCCCGCCGCTGTCGAGGCCGAGGATCAAGCTCATTCGATGCCCTCGCCCGCGCCATTGGACACGGAGACGATGCGCGGTTCGCAGCCGAGATCGACTAGGCGCCGGCGCCAGAACGCATCGAGCCCGTCATCCGTGATGATCTCGATCTCAGGCGCGAGCGCCGCCACGCGGTAGGTGAGCCTGCGATCGAACTTCGAGTGATCGACCAGCAGCGTCTTCAGCGTCGCCCGCGCGAGCATCTTTTCGTTGAGCCGGGCTTCGGCCTCGTCGAGGCTGTAGATGCAGAGGTCGTCGGCGATCGCGCCGGCACCGAGGAACAGGTGGTCGAACCACAGCCGCTCGAGCAGTTCCTCGGCGAGGCTTCCGACCATCGAGGCGTTTTCCGACCGCAGCACCCCGCCGATCACCGTCACCTTGATGCCTGCGACGTCCATCAGGTGCTGCGCGGTCACCAGGCAGTTGGTGAAGACCGAGAGCGGCATCGGATTGAGGCGGATGCAGCGCGCCAGCTGCAGCACCGTCGTTCCGGCATCGAGGAAGAGCGAGCAATGGGGCGCGAGCTTCTCGAAGGCTGCCTCGGCGATCGCGCGTTTGGCGGCGAGGTTCTGCTGCTCGCGATGCTGGAACGCGACCTCGATCCCGGCGCTGTCGGCGATACGGGCGCCGCCGCGGGTCCGGGTGACCGCCCCGGTCGATTCCAGCGTCACGAGATCGCGGCGGACGGTCGCCGGAGACGCCCCGACGGCTTCGGCGATCTCCTCGATGGAGGAACTGCCGGAACTGTAGAGTATCTGCCTGATCGCCGAGAGCCGATCGCGCTTCATCAGTGGGGCTCCATTCAACTTTCATCAGGTTCTCAACCATTATGATCATTGTCAATCATTTTTTTGATTGATATTGATTGAAGCGTCGCCACAAGCCGAACCGGAGAATGCGATGACCGCGGACATCCTTGCGAATTTGCCAGACGCCAACCGGGCGAGAGGCGAAGGCATCGTCTCGATCTGCTCGGCCCATCCGCGCGTCGTCGAAGCGGCGCTTCTTCAAGCGGCGGAGGGCGAGTGGCCGGTGCTGATCGAGGCCACCTGCAATCAGGTCAACCAGGACGGCGGCTACACCGGCATGACGCCGTCGGACTTCCGGCGCTTCGTCGAGGCGATCGCCGAGCGGACGGGCTTCGACGCATCGAGGATCATCTTCGGCGGCGATCATCTCGGGCCGAACCCCTGGAAGCATCTTCCCGCGGAAGACGCGCTGCGGCGTGCCGAGGTCATGGTCGGCGCCTATGTCGAAGCCGGCTTTTCCAAGATCCATCTCGACACGAGCATGGGCTGCGCCGGCGAGGCTGCGGCGCTTCCCGACGAGGTGACGGCGGTGCGGGCGGCGCGGCTTGCGAGGGCCGCCGAGGCCGCGGCGGAACGCTGCGGTGTGGTGCCGCGCTATGTCATCGGCACCGAGGTCCCGACGCCGGGCGGCGCCACCGAGACGCTGTCATCGCTGCAGCCGACACCGCCCGAAGCGGTCCTGCAGACGGTGGAGGTGCATCGCGCCGCCTTTGCGGAAGCCGGGATGGACGCTGCCTTCGACCGGGCGGTGGGGCTCGTCGTCCAGCCGGGCGTCGAGTTCGGATCCGAAAGCGTCCACGTCTATGACCGTGCCGCGGCACGGTCACTCGCTGCCTCGCTCAAGACCCTGCCGCAGTTCGTTTTCGAGGCCCATTCGACCGACTACCAGCCGGCCGGCGCCCTCGCCGCGCTGGTCGAGGACGGGTTCGCGATCCTCAAGGTCGGCCCCGGCCTCACCTTCGCCATGCGCGAGGCCCTTTACGGCCTCGACGCCATCAGCGCCGCGCTTCACGGCGTGTCTGAGGGTGAAGGCCTGCGGGCGGCGATGGAGCGGCTGATGCTGGCCGCCCCGCAGCACTGGCGCGGCCATTACCATGGCGACGAGGCCGCCATGCGCCGGCAGCGTCACTTCAGCTATAGCGACCGCATCCGTTACTACTGGCCGCATCCCGAGGCCGAAAAGGCCGTCGAGCGGCTGATGGCGCGGTTCGGATCGGAGCCGATACCCGAGACGTTGATCAGCCAGTATCTCAGCTGGCTCGCCGCCGACGTGAAGGCCGGCCTGTTGCCCGCGCGCCCGCAGGACCTAGTCACCTGGTCGATCCGGCAGGTGATCGCAGGATACGAGCGCGCCGTCGGACACGTGTGAGAGCGGCACGAGCGGCCGGCGAACCCGGCCGCGTTCGTCAGAAGACCTTCCCCCGAGCGGTCACCGGCCAGAGGGTCTCGACCGTTTCTCCGCGCACAACGACGAACCAGTCATGGAGATTGCAGGTCGGGTCGCAATGGCCGGGGACGAGCTTGATCCGCTCGTTGATCGAAACTTCCCCGCCGTCGACCGCAAGGACGCCGTGCTCGTCGGAAGCGCCGTCGTAGCGCAGGCCCTTCCGGTCGAAGACACGCGGCAGGCCGCTGTCGACGGCAAGCGCCTTCAGGCCCGCGTCGCAGACGGCGCGATCGCGCACTGGAACGCTCATGACGGAGGTGAGGACGAAGAGCGCGTTCTCGAACCCGCCGACCCTTCCGCCGTCTTCCGCCCGGATCCGTTCGTAGTCTGCGTCCATGAAGACGTAGGAGCCGCATTGCAGCTCGTTGTAGACGCCCGAACGCGCCTCGAAGGGGAAGCTGCCCGTCCCGGCACCGCCGACGATGTCGCAGTCGAGGCCCGCATCCTTGAGGAGCGAGATTGTTTGCGCCGTAACGTCTGCCGCTGCGGCGATCGCTGCGGCCCTTTCGGCCGGATCGGCAATGTGCTGGGCAGGTCCGTGATAGGCCTGCAGACCGCCAAACCGAAGACCCTCCGCCCCGTCGATCACCCGCGCGAGCTGCACGGCCGGCGCGCCGGGAAGGGTCCCGCAGCGGCGGGCGCCGCAGTCGATCTCGACCAGAGCCTCGATCGTCACGCCGTGCCGTTGCGCCGCCCTTGAAAGCGGCGCGACATTTTCAGGATCGTCGACGCAGACGATGATGCGGGCCCGCGCGGCGAGCCGGGCCAGCCGGTCGATCTTGACCGGATCGCGGACTTCATTGGTAACCAGGATATCGGAGATGCCGGCGCGCACCAGCGCCTCGGCTTCCGAGACCTTCTGGCAACATATTCCGCAGGCCCCGCCGCGCTCGATCTGCAGCCGCGCGATGTCGGCCGATTTGTGCGTCTTGGCATGGGCCCGCAGCCGCATTCCGCTGGCCTCGGCATGACTGCGCATCCGGGCAAGATTGCGCTCGAAGGCATCGAGATCGACGACAAGCGCCGGCGTCTGCACTTCGCGGAGGGCCATGCCGGGCAGCGCCGGCACGTCGTAACCCACTTCGAGGCCCGACCAATCATGCATTTTTCGCTTTCCCCTTCGCCATGGCGTATGCCCCTCTCTCGCACGATCTGTAGCACCATCGACGGCCGGGGATCACCTCCGGCGCCCGGTTGCCGCTCCCACCAAGCTTCGACACGTTGAGCCGGGATCCGGCGGAGGAACAGGCGCTTGCGGGTCGTGACGGCCGCCTTCCGTTTTGCGGTATTCCGCCTTCCGCATATATCGTGATACTCCTTCGCACGTCGCGACGAGGCCTGGCACCACCATCGACGCGGCGGCGGGAGGAGCATTTGATCGATTCGCTGGCGGAAACGCCCGTGCCACACCGTTCCCAAGCTGCACCGGCCGAAGCGCGGTCCCCCGCCGAATCGGGGCCGCTCGCCCGCCTGCAGGCCACTGTCGAGGCCGGACTGATAGGCCGCACGCGGCTCGTCGAGCGCCTGATGATCGCACTCCTGACGGGCGGCCATCTTCTCGTCGAAGGACCGCCGGGTCTTGCCAAGACGCGCGCGGTCAAGCTTCTGTCCAGCGGTCTCGAAGCCTCCTTCTCCCGCATCCAGTGCACGCCCGACCTGATGCCCGCCGACCTGACGGGCACGCAGGTCTTCAGGCCCGAGGCCGGACGATTCGAGTTCGTCGCAGGGCCGCTCTTCCACTCGCTGGTCCTCGTCGACGAGATCAACCGCGCCCCGCCGAAGGTCCAGTCGGCTCTCCTCGAAGCGATGGCCGAGGCGCAGGTGACCGCCGGCGGCGTCACCTATCCGCTGCCGAGCCCCTTCATGGTCGTCGCGACTCAGAATTCGATCGAGCACGAAGGCACGTTCCCCCTGCCGGAAGCCCAGCTCGACCGCTTCCTGATGCATGTCCTCGTCGAACTGCCGGACGCGCGGTCGGAACTTGAAATCCTCGACCTCGTCGAGCGGGAAGACGCCGGCGAAAGCCCGGCCCGGCCCGACCCGATCTCGACCGGCGCGATCCTGAATGCGCGGCGCGAGGTTGCCGCGATCCATCTTGCCCCGGCGCTGAAGGACTACATCGTCCGGCTGGTCATGGCGACGCGCGAGGCGGAGGCAATCCCCGGGGTGAGCGGCCGGATCGAACATGCCGTCTCGCCGCGCGGCACGCTGGCCCTTGCCGCAGCGGCCCGCGCCCGCGCCTTTCTCGCCGGCCGCGACTACGCCGTTCCGGAAGACGTCTCGGAGCTCGCGCCGGATATCCTCGCTCATCGCGTCATCCCGACCTGGCGGGCAAGCGCCGAGGGCGTGACCGGCCGCGCGCTCGTCCAATCGCTGATCGAGCACGTCGAACCGCTATGATGCCTGCGGCCGCTTTAGAGCCGGGCGAAGGAGGAATCGCGGTCGACGCCGCGCATCTCTTTCACCTGCGCCACATCCTGCGCAGCGGACCCGAGCGGTCCGTGCGGGCGATCGGACGAGCCGGCGGCTTCGCCGGCAAGAAGCGCGGCAACGGGCTCGAGATCGTGGATGTCAGGCTGTTTTCTGAGGGCGACGACATCCGCCATGTCGACGCGGCGGCAACCGCGCGGACCGCGAAGACGCATGTGCGCACCTTCCGCGAGGAGCGCGACCGGGCGACGCTTCTGATTGCCGACTTCCGCACCCAGATGTTCTTCGGGACGAGGCGGCGACTGCGCTCGGTCGCCGCGGCGGGCGCGCTGGCTTTGGCCGGCTGGCGCGCGATCGAAACCGGCGGGCGCGTCGGTCTTCTCTCGGCCTTCGCCGGGCGGACCGAATTCCTGCCGCCGCGGGCGCGCGAACGGGCGATGGCCGGCATCGCCGGCGCGCTGGAGAGCGCCCATGCCGAGGCAGCCGGCATGCTCGCGGCTGGTAACGACCTTGCCGAACCCGGCCTTGCCGACATTCTCGACCAGGCGCTGGCCCGCGCGCTTCCAGGCACCTCGCTTGTCCTCGCAAGCGGCCTCGACGATGCCGGTGAGGATTTCTTCCGCCTCGCCGAAACCGCCGGAAAGCGCTTCGACCTCACGATTCTTCTCGTGAAGGACCGGTTCGAGACGGATCCGCCGCCGGGAGCCTACCCCTACCGGGCGATCGGCGACGGCCGGGCGGGCCCAATGCGCTGGGCGCTGCTGCGCAAGAGCCCGGGCGTCGCCAAGCGACGGGAAGAAACCCCTGTCGACGCGCGCGTCGAGCGCCTGGCGAACGGCAGGGTCGCCGTGCGCGTCCTTGCCGCCGATTGCGACTATGAGGTCATGGCGGCGAGCCTCGTCGGAGGCGTCGATGGCCGCTGATGCCGATTTCATCGAGAAGCTGCGCCCGATCCGGCTTCCGGCCGGTTTCGAGGCCTTCGACCTTCACGGCGCGCTCGCGGTCTTCGCGCTCGCCCTTCTGGCCGGTCTCCTGCTTTCCCTCTTCGCGCGCCTTGTGACGGCGCCGCGTCCCTCCCGGCGCCGCGAGGCCGAACGCGCAATCGCCGAAGCCCGCACGCTCGCCCGCGAGGAGAGGCTTCTCGCCCAGTCGCGTCTCGTCCTGCGGCTGAAGGAAGATGACGGCCGGCGGATCAGGAACCGCGGCTCGGTGCGCCGGCATCTCGACGAGTTGAAGCTCAAGATCGACGCTGAGCTCTACCGGCCAGATCCGGCCCTCGATCCCGACGCTCTCGACCGGGCCATCCTCGACGCGCTTGCGGCGCGAAGGTAGACGATGCCCGATTTCGCCCTGCCGCTTGCCTTCCTCCTCCTGCCGCTGCCGCTCCTCGCAATGCGCCTCCTGCCCGGGCGCGAAGCCGTCACAGGAGCGCTGCTCCTGCCGGCCAGCATCCGGCGAACCCTGCCGGACGGCGCCGAGAACGGCGTGCGGGTCCGCGTGCGGCGTGCCGTCCCGGCGCTCCTGTGGATAGCGCTGGTCACCGCCCTCGCCGGGCCGCAAAGCGTCGAGACGGTAGAGGCCCTGCCCGTCTCGGGCCGCGATCTCGTCATCGCCCTCGATCTGTCAGGCAGTATGGAGCGTGAGGATTTCACGCTCGACGGCGCGACCGTCTCCCGGCTGGAGGCGGTCAAATCGGTCGCCAAGCGCTTCGTCGCGGAGCGGGCGGGCGACCGCGTCGGGCTCGTGATCTTCGCCGAGAACGCCTATGTCGCCGCGCCGCTCACCTTCGACGTCGCCGCCGTCGCGCGCACCATAGACGAGGCGACGATCGGCCTTTCCGGGCGCTCGACGGCGATTGCCGGAGGGCTGGGCGTCGCGCTCAAGCGGCTAGACGGATCCACGGCGCGTTCGAGGGTCGTCATCCTGTTGTCCGACGGCGCGGACACTTCCGGCACCGTCATCCCCGAAGACGTCGCCCATCTCGCAAGGCAGATCGGCGTCACCGTCTATACGATCGCCCTCGGCCCGGCCGATCTGGAGAGCCAGCCGGAGACGCGCGACGCCGTCGACACCAAGACGCTGCGGGCGATCGCCGAGACGAGCGGCGGCGAAAGCTTCCGGGTGCGCGACACGGCCGACCTGGAAGCCGTCACCGCGGCGATCGACCGCCTGCAGGCAAGCGGTCTCGCCAAGCCCCCGGCCTCCGTCCGCCAGGCGTTCTGGATCTATCCGGCCATGGTCGCCTTCGCCTGCGCACTCTTCCTCGTGGTCAGCCGGAGGGCATTGTGATGGGCGATCCGGACCTGATGGGGCTGGGCGCGAGCGTCCTTTTGCGTCCCTGGTGGCTCGCGGCACTTCCCGCCGTCCTGATCCTCGCCATTCTCGCGCTGCGACGGGCCCGCGGGCTCGGCGCCTGGGAGCAGGCGGTCGACCCCGTCCTGATGCGGGCGATGGAGGACTTCGGCCGCGTCGTGCCCGGCCGCGGACGGCGTCTTCTCCTGCCGGCCACCATCGCGGCGATCCTCGCCCTCGCCCTGTCCGGACCGGCGCGGCGGATCGCCGATCCCGAGACCTTCCGCAATCTCGACGGCATCGTCCTCGCCATCGACCTCTCGCGCTCGATCGTCGAAGGCGGCGGGCTCGCCGACGCGCAGGCCGCCGCCCAGCTGGTACTGCAGCGGGCCGGCGGGCGGCCGGTGGCGATGATCGTCTATGCGGGCGAAGCCTATGTGGCGAGCGCCTTTACCAGCGACGCTGCTGCGCTCTCGCCCCTGCTCGCGGTGCTGGATGCCGGCATCGTGCCCAATCCCGGCACGCGAACCGACCGGGCGCTGGCGCTCGCGGACCGCATCTTCACCGAGGCGAAGGTGCTGAAGGGCGACGTCGTTCTCGTCACCGATGGCGACAATCTCTCCCCGGACGCCTTCGGCACGGCAGACACGCTCGGCAAGCGCGGCATCCGCGTCGACGCTTTCCTCGTCGAGCCCTCCTCAGGGAACGGCGATACGCCGCCCCCCGACGCGGCGGCGCTGCGACGTCTGACGCAGGAGGGCGGCGGCAGCTTCGGCGAGGCGCGCGAGCCGTTCCAGCTCGCCGAGACGATCTCACGGCGGGCCGCGAGCGAGCTTGCACGGGGCGACACCGCCGCGCTCCTCTTCTCCGATCTCGGACGCTACCTGCTGCTGCCCGCCCTCTTTCCCGCGCTGCTTCTGTTCAGAAGGGCGAATTAAGATGCGGTTTGCGCTTCCGATCCTATGCATCCTCGCCGCAGGTCTCGCAGCACTCGCGGCGAGGCCGGCGGCCTTCGGCAAGCTCGCGCTCGTCGCCGGCATGCCCGACCTCGCCGCACCGCTTCTCGGCGATAGCCATGCGCGCGGCGTCGCGCTTTTCGAGGCGGGCCACTACGGCGAAGCCGACAAGGCGTTTGCGGCGGCCGGCCGGCTTGCGACCTACGACCGGGCGATGTCGCTTGCCGGGCTCGGAGACTATGCCGGCTCGGTCGCCTATTTCGATGCCGTTCTCTTTGCCGATCCCGCCGACGCCGACGCCCGCTACAACCGCGAGCTTGTCGCCACGAAGGTGAAACCGGTCATCGGCGAGTCCAACTCGATCGACGGTATTCCTGCGACCGCCCCCTCCGACGGCCCGTCGCAGTCAGCCGCCACCAAGCGCGACATTCTCAAGCAGTTGACGCTCGCCGAGCAGCGCGGCGTCATGGATCCGCGGGTCAAGCGGATGACGGCGGCCACGACGGGATGGCTAGCGACACTGGAGGACGAGCCGGCACTCTATCTGAAGCGCCGCATCAAGGCCGAATACGAGCGCCGGCAGGACCTCGGCCTCGCCAATCCGCCGGAGGACACGGCATGGTAGCGTTTCTCGTTCGCCTCATGGTCGCGCTCTGCCTCGCAGGCGGGCTGCGGAGCGTGGCGGTCGCGGCGCCCACGGGCGAGCTGGCGCTGAACGTCACGATCAAGGCCGACAGTCCGGAGCCCTATGTCGGCGAGATGATCCTCGCCACTCTGCGCGGAAACTACGACGCCTTCATCACGCTGGAGCATTTCGAGGGCATCGAACTGCCCAACTTCACCTGGATCCAGCTTGGCCGCGACGTCTGGTCGAAGGACCGGGTCGGCGGGCGGGAGGTGACGACGGTCGAGCGCCGACTGGCCCTCTATCCACGCAAGGAAGGCCGGCTGTCCATCGGTCCGTTCCGTCACGTCCTCACCGTCGACGACGGCAAGGGCAAGCGCTCGGCCACCACCGTCGTCTCGAACCGGGTCGATGTCACCATCCGGCCGAAGCCGCTGACCAATGGGGGGTGGTGGCTGCCGGCGCGTCGGCTCACGGTCGACGACCATTTCGATATGGATACGGCCCATCTCGAAAACGGCGCAACTGCGACCCGGACCGTCACGCTGACCGTCGAGGGTCAGACCGCCGACGCATTGCCGCCGCCGCCCGAGATGCGGGCGCCCTGGCTGATCTCCTTCATCGCCCCAGAGGTCCGCGAGACGAAAGTCACCCGCGAAGGGCCGGTGGGCAAGGTGACGTGGCAATGGCGCATGCGCCCGTCAATGTCCGAACCGGGTGAACTCGCCGCCTTCCACATTCCCTGGTTCGACACGACCAGCCGTCAGGTGCGCGACGCGGTGCTGAAGTCGCACCGGATCGCCTATGCAGCGATCGCAGAGCCGGCGTCTTCCTTCAGCCCCGTCGCGATCTCGGCATGGCTGCTTCCGCTCTGTCTGGGACTGTTCCTGCCGGTCGCGGCGACCCTCACCGGACGCCGGCCGCTTCCGGCTGCCACGATCCTCGCCCGCATCCGCCTGGCGCTGCCACAGCGCGAGACATTCGCCATGCGCTGGGCCATTATCCGAAACGACGCGAAGGCTTATCGGCGCGCCGCGGCGCGGCGGCTTGCCTCGCGTGGGCTCGCTCCGGAGGCCCATCTTGCTCCCCTCGACACCGCGCTCTTTCGCGGTGGGCTAGAGAAGGCTCTGGACCTGCGGGCGCTTCACCGATCGCTGCGCCGGACCAGCGTCGGCTGGCGCGGAGACGTCCGGCCGAAGTGACGGCCGGCCGGTTCGGCAGAGCGGCGCGGAAGGCGGAGATCCTCAGGCGATCGCGGCCGGCCGGCGTTGGCGCTCCCGCCCGGCGGCATCGTCCTCGGATCGATCGTCGTCGCCGCGCTCCGTCGTCCCGGCTCCATCCTCCAGCGCGGCGAGCCGCGCTTCGACCGCCGCCTTCACCTCGGCAACGGCGGCCTGCTTGACCGGACCGTAGCCGCGCATGTCCATGGGCGCGGCTGCGATCGCGACGAGCTCGGCCTCCGGCACCTCGCCAAGCCGTGCGAGGAGCTGGTCGACGACTCCCTCGTACCAGCCGACCAGCGCGCGCTCCATCCGGCGCTCCTCGGTATAGCCGAAGGGATCGAAGGGGGTCCCGCGCAGCCGCTTCATCGGGGCCAGCATTCGAAACGCACCGATCATCCACGGACCGAAACGTTTCTTCAGCGGCCGGCCGCCGGCATCCGTCGCCCCGTTCAGCATCGGCGGGGCGAGGTGGAAGTTCAGCCGGTAGTCGCCGGTGAACCGCCGGGCGATGTCGGCGTGAAAGGCCGGATCCGTGTGGAGACGCGCCACCTCGTACTCGTCCTTGTAGGCCATCAGCTTGAACAGCGAGCGGGCCACCGCCTCGGCCAGCGCCTCCCCGCCCCGCCCCGAAGACGCCTGGCGCACCCGGTCGACGGCGGCGCGGAAGCGCCGCGCATAGGCCGCGTCCTGATAGGCGGTGAGGAACGCCTCGCGCCGGGAAACGAGCTGGTCGAGCGTCTCGACCTCGGGCTCCGGATCGCCGCCGGCGGAGCGCAGGAGCGCGGCAAGGCCGTCCGGGTCGGCGCGGGCGAGACGGCCGATCGCGAAGGCCTCGCGGTTCTTCTCGATGGCCACCCCGTTCAGCGTGATGGCGCGATCGAGCGCGGCAAGGCCGACCGGCACGAGCCCGCCCTGCCAGGCAAAGCCCAGCATCATGACATTGGCGAAGACGGCGTCGCCGAGCAGCGTTTCGGCCGCCGCGTTCGCGTCGAAGCTCGCGACGTTCTTCGGACCCGCGACGCGCTCGATCGCCTTCAGCCGGCGGCGGGCCTGCAGGTCGGCATCGCGCAGGCGGACGATGTCCCCGGTCGGCATTTCGGCCATGTTGACCGCCGCCTTCATGCCCGCGCGATAGGTATTGGAGGCCTTCGGCGAGGAGGAGACGACGATGTCGCAGCCGATCAGCGCGTCCGCCGAACCCTCGTCGATCCGCACCTGATTGATCGCCTCGGGACGATCGGCGAGGCGCAGATAGCTGAGGACCGGGCCGAACTTCTGGGCAAAGCCGGTGAAGTCGAGCACCGAGGCGCCCTTACCCTCGAGATGCGCGGCCATGGCGATCAGCGCGCCGACGGTGATGACGCCGGTGCCGCCGACGCCGGTGACGAGGAGATCGAAGGGCTTGGCGAGCGACGGCAGGACCGGATGCGGCAACGCGCCTGCCTTCGCCTCGGCATCGGTCTCGACCCGCTCGGGCCGCCGCCGCTCGCCGCCCTCGACGGTGACGAAGCTCGGGCAGAAGCCGTCGAGACAGGAGAAGTCCTTGTTGCAGTTCGACAGGCTGATCCGCCGCTTGGTGCCGAAGGGCGTCGGCTTGGGCTCCACGCTGAGGCAGTTGGAGGTCTTCGAGCAGTCGCCGCAGCCCTCGCAGACGAGGTCGTTGATCACGGCGAAGCGCTTGGGATCCTCCATCGTGCCGCGCTTGCGGCGGCGGCGCTTCTCGGTGGCGCAGGTCTGTTCGTAGATGAGAACCGTGACGCCCAAGATGTCGCGGAGTTCGCGCTGCACGGCGTCGAGTTCGGACCGGTGGTGGATGGTCGTGCCCGCCGGCAGATCGGGCGCGGCGAACTTTTCCGGCGTGTCGGAGACGAGCGCGACACGCGCGACGCCCTCGGCCCGCACCATATGCGCGATGGCATGCACGCTGATCGGCCCATCCACCGGCTGGCCGCCAGTCATGGCGACGGCGTCGTTGAACAGGATCTTGTAGGTGATGTTGGCCTTCGCGGCGACCGCCTGCCGGATCGCCATCGAGCCGGAATGGTAGTAGGTGCCCTCGCCGAGATTCTGGAAGACGTGGCGGTTGCCGGTGAAGCGGCTGGAGGCCGCCCAATTGACACCCTCGCCGCCCATCTGGATCAGCGATGTCGTATCGCGGTCCATCCAGCTCGCCATGAAATGGCAGCCGATGCCGGCGAGCGCCTGGCTGCCCTCCGGCACCCGGGTCGAGGAATTGTGCGGGCAGCCCGAGCAAAAATACGGCGTGCGCGTCGCGCCCGGCACCTGGATCGTCCGGTCGGCCGCGCCTGCGAGGGACGCGGCACGCTTGGGAAGGCCGAGTTCCGGGATGAAGCGGTCGAGGCGGCGGGCGACGAGCGGCGCCAGCATCCGCGGCGAGAGCTCACCGGTCCACGGCACCAGCCGCTCGCCGTCCTCGTCGCGCTTTCCGACCATGCGCTGCGGCTTCTCGCCGGGAAAATCGTAGAAATATTCCTTGAACTGGCTCTCGATGATGCCGCGCTTCTCCTCGACGACGAGAACCTCCTCCTTGCCCCGCACGAAGCGGAGCGCGGCGCCGCGGGCGAGCGGCCAGACTAGGCCGACCTTGTAGATGTCGATGCCGAGCCGGCGGCATTCTGCTTCATCCAGCCCGATGAGCCGCAGCGCCTCCAGGAGATCGAGATGGCCCTTGCCGGTGGTCACGATCCCGTAGCGCGCATCCTTGATGTCGTAGATCGCCCGGTCGATCGGATTGGCCTCGGCAAATGCGAAGACGGCCGCCTTCTTGTCGACGAGCCGCTCCTCGATCTGCGGCCCCGGCAGGTCCGGCCAGCGATAGTGGAGCCCCGAGGGCGGCGGGGTGTAGTCCGGCCGGGCGAAGCGGCGCGGCGGGCAAAGCTCCAGCGATGCCGCCGCCTCCACCGTTTCCGAGACCGCCTTGAAGCCGACCCACATGCCGGAGAAGCGCGACAGCGCGTAGCCATATTCGGCGAAGCTCAGATATTCGGCGATCGAGGCCGGGTTCAGCGTCGGCATGAACCAGGCCATGAAGGCGACGTCCGACTGATGCGGCATCGACGAGGACACGCAGCCATGGTCGTCGCCGGCGACGACGAGGACGCCGCCATGCGGCGACGAACCGTAGGCGTTGCCGTGCTTGAGGGCGTCACCGGCGCGGTCGACGCCCGGGCCCTTGCCGTACCAGAGGCCGAACACGCCCTCGACGGTCCGGTTCGGATCGCTCTCGACCTGCTGCGTTCCGAGGATGGCGGTGGCGGCGAGATCCTCGTTGACGGCCGGAAGGAATTCGATCCGGTGCTCGTCAAGAAGCGACTTCACTCGCCAGGCTTCGAGATCGACGCCGCCAAGCGGCGAGCCGCGATAGCCGGAGACGAAGCCGGCCGTGTCGAGCCCGGCTTCCCGGTCTCGCCGCGCCTGGTCGAGGACGGCGCGCATGAGCGCCTGCGTGCCGGTCAGATAGACCCGCCCCGTCTGCCGCGCATAGCGGTCCTCCAGGCGGTAGTCGGCGTCAAACAGGCCGGCGGCTTCGCTCGGGGCTGCGGCGATGGCTGACATGGTGGTCCTCCCAGTGCGATGGCGGTCTGGAACAATTCTAGTCGGATCGGCCGGCAGAACCTGCCGGAATGGCTTGATCCGGGCCTCGCTTATGGGAGATCCTGCCGATCGACGCCGTCCGGCTGAAAGGATCTGCCATGACCTCGCTCACCGATGCCGACCGTCGCATCCTGCGGCTGCTGCAGGCAGACGCTCGTCGCTCCAATCAGGAACTCGCCGATCTCGCCAATCTGTCGGCCTCGGCCTGCTGGCGGCGGGTCCGCTCGCTGGAGGAGGCGGGGATCATCAGGCGCTATGCGGCGATCGTCGATGCCGAGCGGGCCGGATTTCAGTTCAGCGCCATCGTCCATGTGACGCTGACGCGGCACGAGGCCTCGCATGTCGACGCCTTCATCTCCCGGATCGCCGACCGGCCGGAGGTGCTGGAATGTCTTTCGACGACCGGAGACGCGGACTATCACCTGAAGGTCGTCTGTGCCGACAAGGACGCCTACAACCGCTTCCTCGAACAGTTCCTGTTCAAGCTACCCGGCATCGCCCATGTCCGAACCAACCTCGTCCTGAAGGAGATCAAGTTCACCACCGCCCTGCCCTTCGACGGCAGCTGACGTCGGCAGCTCCGTCGGCGAGCGCGTTGGATGTCGGGTCCAACTGAGAGCGGAGCGTCCTAGCTCTGGCTGCTCTCGGCGCCCGGCACCAGATCGTCGCGCAGCCCGGCGAGCGCCGTGCGGGTGGCGAAGTCGGCATAGTCCTGCCGGCTGAGGCCCCGGTCCGGGCGGAACCAGGTGAACACCCAGTTGAGCATGCCGAGAAGGCTCATGCTGACCGCCGTCAGCCGTGCCCGGTCGGTCGAAAGCCGGGGCTCGAGGGCGATTAGCGCATCCTGGAACCGGGTCAGAATCGCCCGCTCCACCAGCCGAATCCGCTTCGCATCCGCCTCGGGGAGCGCGTCGAGCGAACCGAGCTGCAGGCGATGCAGATCGTCGGCATCCTCGTAGAGTTCGAGCAACCGGCGCGACAGCGCCCGGAGGCGCGCCTCGCCGCACAGTCCCGCCTCGGCCTTGGCGAGGCTGGCGTCGATGTCCTGCAGATGCTCGTGCAGGATGTCGAAGATCAGGGCGTTGCGGTCCTTGTAGTAGTGGTAGAGCAACGCCTTGGAGATGCCGCAGGCTTCGGCGATGCGAGCCATGGACGCGCGGCCGTTCTCCCATGACAGGATCTCCGCCGCCGCGCGGTGGATCGCCTGCCGCTTGTCGTCGTAGTCGCTCGCCCGCGGACGCGCCATGGCCCGTCTCAGCCTGCCTTAAGAAGCCGCAGCAAGTCCGCCGACGGCTCGCGGGTGAGCGCCCGGGCGAGGCCCGACCGGCCGAGAGACCGGGCGGCGTGCATCGGCCCGCCCCGCCAGCGCGGGAAGCCATAGCCGTGGATCTCGACGAGATCGATCTCGCCCGGCTCGCCGGCGATGCCCTCGGCGATGATCGCCGCGCCTTCCTCGGCCATGCCGGCGACCAGCCGCTCGGCGATATCCGCCGGGTCACCCGCCGTATCGGACGCATCGACGCCCGCCTGCCGCAACAGCGCGTCGACGGCCTCCGACGGTTTCGGCCGGCGGTCGCCCTCGGCATAATCGTACCATCCGCCGCCGCTCTTCTGGCCGAGGCGCCCGGCGCGCACGAGGTGATCGCCGAGCGTCTCCGGCACACTCTCGCCCGCTGCCCGCGCCGCCTCGCGCTGGCGGAAGGCGATGTCGAGGCCGCCGAGATCCTGCGCCTCGAAGGGCCCCATCGCGAAGCCATAGCCGCGCATCGCGGCGTCCACCTCGGCGACCGGAACGCCCGTCCGCACGAGGCTCTCGGCCTCGGCGCGGTAGCGTTTCAGGATGCGGTTGCCGATGAAGCCTTCGCAGATGCCGCTCTTCACGCCGATCTTGCCGAGCCGGCCGATGAGGGCGGAGGCGGTCGCGAGCGCTTCCTCAGACGTCTCCGGCACAGGCACGATTTCGACGAGCTTCATTACCTGGGCCGGGCTGAAGAAGTGCAGGCCGACGAAGCGCGAGGCGTCCGCGAGCCCTGCGGCGATCTTGCGCGGGTCGAGATAGGAGGTGTTGGTCGCGAGGATCGTCTGCGGCCGCACCGCCTCGCCAAGCCGCGCGAAGACATCGCGCTTGACCGCGAGGTCCTCGAAGACCGCCTCGATGACGAGGTCGGCTTGCGCGAAGGCCGAGAAATCCGTCGTCACGATGAGACGCGAGAGCGTCCCCGCCTCGTCCGGGACGAGGCCGCGCTTTGCCGCCGCTGCGATCGCTGAGGCGATCCGCGCCCTTGCGGCCTCGGCCGCCTCCAGCGTCGTCTCGGCCAGCGTCACGGCGAGGCCGCGCTGCAGGCAGGCCGTGGCGATGCCGGCACCCATGGTCCCGCCGCCGACGACGCCGACATGACGCAGGTCGCGCGCTCCGCCCGACTTTCCGCTCTTTGCGGCCCGGCGCTCGGCGAAGAAGACATGGCGCAGCGCCGCCGCCTGCGGCGCGTCCCTGAGACGCTCGAAGGCGGCCCGTTCGACACGCCGCGCCGCCTCGAAGGGCGTCCCGCATGATTGCCGGAGAACGTCGAGCGCGACCAGCGGCGCCTCCGCGCCGCGCGCCTTGCGGCGGACGTCGGTCTCCTGCTCTGCCCAGAAGTCCGGTCCGGGATCTGCCGGCGCGTCGCGCTGCGACAGCGGCGTCGGAAGGCGGCCTGCCGCAAGCTCCTCGGCAAAGGCGATCGCCGCCTCGCGAAGATCGAAGGAAACCACCCGGTCGACGAGGCCGAGCGCCTGCGCCGTCTCGGCCGAGACGGGCTTGCCCCCGGTGATCAGCGGTACGGCTTCAGCGAGAGGCGTAACGCGCACCGTCCGCACCACGCCGCCCGATCCCGGAATGACGCCGAGGGTCACCTCCGGAAAGCCGATCCGCGTGCCCGCGAGCGCGATCCGGCCATGGCAGCCGAGCGCCATCTCCAGCCCGCCGCCGAGCGCATTGCCGTGCAGCGCCGCGACCACCGGGAAGGGCAGTGCCTCGACGATTTCCGCCACCTCGTAGATCGCCGGCGGCTCCGCCGTCTGCCCGAATTCGCGCACGTCCGCGCCGGCCATGAAGGTGCGCCCTGCGCAAAGAAGGACGGCCGCGCGCGGCGGATCGGCCTTCAGCGCGGCGAAGGCCTCGGCGAGGCCGCTGCGCACGGCGTGGCCGAGCGCATTCACCGGCGGGTTGTCGACGATGATCAGCGCGATGTCGCCGGTCCGCTCGGTCGCGACGAGGGTCATGTCAGGCTCCCAGATAGGCTTCGCGGATCGCCGGGTCCGCGATGAGGTCCGCGGCGGAGCCGGACATCGCGATGCGCCCGGTCTCCATGACATAGCCGCGATCGACGATGGTGAGCGCCGCATAGGCGTTCTGCTCGACGAGAAGAACGGTGACGCCGCGCTCGCGCAGCGTCGTGATGGTCGAAAGGATCTGGTCCACCAGCACCGGCGCGAGGCCCATGGAGGGCTCGTCGAGCAGGATCAGCCGCGGCCGGCCCATCATCGCGCGGCCGATCGCCAGCATCTGCTGCTGGCCACCGGAAAGGCCGCCGGCCTGAAGATGACGCTTGTCCTTCAGGATCGGGAACAGCGCATACACGGCGTCACGATCCTCGCCGAGATCGGCACCGCGGCGGTGATAGGCGCCGAGGTCGAGGTTCTCCTCCACCGTGTGGTCGAGGAAGATCTGCCGACCCTCCGGCGAGTGCGCGATGCCGAGCGCGGCGCGCGCATGATCCGGCCTGGCGGTGAGGTCCGCGCCGGCAAAGCGGATCGTCCCGGCCGTGACCGGCTGGACGCCTGAGATACAGCGCATCAGTGAGGATTTGCCGGCGCCGTTCGCCCCGACGATGGTGACGATCTCGCCCTCACTGATCGAAAGGTCGATGCCGTGCAGCACCTCGACCGGGCCGTAGGCGGTCTTGAGGCCCTTGATCTCAAGAAGCATGGGCCGCCCTCGCCTCCGCCGCGCCATGAGCCCCGAGATAGGCCTCGATCACCCGCGGGTTCTCGCGGATATCCTCCGGCCGGCCCTCGGCGATCTTCCGGCCCTGGTCGAGGACGACGATGTGCGAGGAGATGCGCATGACCATCCGCATGTCGTGTTCGATGAGGACCACGGCGGCACCCTCGGCGGCGATCTCCTGGACGAGGTCGTCGATCTCGCGGGTTTCCACCGCGTTGCAGCCGGCGGCCGGCTCGTCGAGCAGCAGGATGCGGCAGTCCATCACCAGCGCGCGGGCGATCTCGAGACGCTTCAACTGGCCGTAGGAGAGTTCCGAGGCGAGCCGGCCGGCGCGATCGCCGAGCCCGACGCGCTTCAGCGCGGCGCGGGAGGCCTCGCGGCTCTTGTCCGTCTCGCGCCGGCTGGACGGCAGGCCGAGAAGATCGGCGAGAAAGTTCGGGCGCTCCTTGAGATGGCGGCCGGCCATCACGTTGTCCTCGGCCGTCATCTGCGGGAAGACCTGCAGGTTCTGGAAGGTCCGCGCCATGCCCCGCTCGGCGAGGCGATGCGGCGGCAGGCCGGTGACATCCGTTCCGTCGATCGTCGCGCGGCCGGTATCGGCCGGATAGATGCCGCTGATCAGGTTGAACAGCGTCGTCTTGCCCGCGCCGTTCGGCCCGATGATCGAGGTCACTTCGCCCCCGGCGGCCTCGAACCCGACGCCGTCGACGGCCCGCAGCCCGCCGAAGGAGATGCCGAAATTCTCGATCGCGAGAACGCTCATTTGCGCCTCCGCAGGACGTCCGCGATCGCGGGCACGAGGCCGCGCCGCATCAGGATCATGGTCAGGACCATCACCGCGCCGAGGACGAGGTTCTCGTATTCGGCAAAGACCGTGAGGACCTGCGGCAGCGCCGTGAGGATCAGCGAACCGACGATGGCGCCGTAGACGGACCCGGCTCCGCCGAGCACCGCCATGGTCACCATTTCCACCGAATGCATGAAGCCGGCCGTATCCGGCGAGATATAGCCGTTGGCGAGCGCCAGCAGGGCGCCCGCGACGGCCGCATAGACCGCGGAGGTCACGAAGGCGGCGGACTTCGCCTTGGCCACGTCCACTCCCAGCGAGGCGGCCGCGACATCGCTGTCGTGGACCGCCTTCAGCGCCCGCCCCCAGGGGCTGTTGCCGAGATTGACGGCCAGAACCGCGCCGACCACCATGACGAGGCCGGTGAACCAGTACCAGGCTTCGGCCGTGTTCACCTTCAGCCCGACGAAGCGGAAGAGGTCGCGTGGATTGAAGCCGGAGACCACCATGCCGTCGGGCCCGCCGGTAAGCCAGGCTTCCTTCGACAGCACCATCCAGATCAGCATGCCGAGCCCGAGCGTCGCGATGGCGAGATAATAGCCGGACAGCCGCAGGATCGGCCGGCCGACGAGAAGCGCCAGGAGACCGGCGAGGACCGCGCCCGACAGCGCGGCCAGGAGCGAGGGAATGCCGTAGCCGGGCAGGATCGCCGCCGCATAGGCGCCGATGGCGAAGAAGCCGGCATGGCCGAGGCTGACCAGCCCGACATAGCCGAGCAGGACGACGATCCCGGTGACCGAGATGGCGTTGATGAAGACCAGCGAGCCGACCCGGTAGTAATAGCTCGACGGAAACACCAGCGCGCCGAGGACGACGAGCGCGGCGGTGATGACGAGGGCCCTGAGCGTCGGTCCCATCACACGCGCTCCGTGATCCGGCGGCCGAACAGGCCCTGCGGCATGAAGAACAGCACTGCGAGAATGACGATGAAGGCGGCCGCGTCCTTGTAGTCGGAGCTGATATAGCCCGCCGTCAGCGCCTCGATGAGGCCGATCGCGAAGCCGCCGACGAGCGCCCCGAGCGGCGATCCGACGCCGCCGAGCATGGTCGCCGAAAAGCCCTTCAGCGCGATCAGGACGCCGGCATCGTAGCTGGTGAATGTCACCGGCGTCGCGATGACGCCGGCGAGCGCGCCGACCGCCGCCGAAAGGGCGAAGGAGAGGTTCATCGCGCGCGACGTGTTGACGCCGACGAGCTTTGCCGCCAGCCGGTTGGAGGCGGTCGCGCGCACCCCGCGGCCGGCGCGTGTTCCCCCGAAGAACCAGGCGAGCACGAGGAAGACGAGGACGCTGCCGCCGACGATCCAAAGGCTCTGCGGCAGAAGCGTCGCGCCGAGAACCTGCAACGCCTCGTCGCCGGAAAAGCCGGGATAGCGGTGGATCTGCTTGTCGAAGACGAACTGCACGGCGCCGCGCAGGAAGATCGACGCGCCGATGGTGATGATGATCAGCGAGACGAGCGGCGCCTGCCGCGCCGGCTCGATCGCCACCTTATATAGGAGCACGCCGACGAGCGTGCCGACGAGGACGGCGACGGGTGCCGCGATGAAGACGGGAACGCCGGCGGCGATCAGGGCGGCCGTCGTCATTCCGCCGATCACCACGAATTCGCCTTGGGCGAAGTTCACGACGCCGGAGGCGTTGTAGATGATGGTGAAGCCGAGTGCGACGGCGGCGTAGATCGCGCCGACCGTCACACCCGAGAACAGGAACTGCAGAAGTTCTGCCAAGATCGACTCTACTTCACCGGGACGAACTTGCCGTCGCGGATCTCCAGCATGCGGAAGGCCGCAAGGTCGAGGCCGAGATGATCGTCCGGCGACATGGTGTAGACACCGGTGACGCCGGCATAGCCGCTGGTCGCTTCGAGGCCGTCGCGAATAGCCGAAGGCTCGTACGAACCTTTCGCCTCGATCGCTCCCTTGACCAGGTTGAAGGCGTCATAGGCATAGCCGCCGAAGGTCGACGGCGCCTCGCCATAGGCCTTCTTGTAGCTGGAGATGTAGTCGTTCACCGGCCCGCGCTGCGGATCGTCCTCGGCCATCTGGTCCGGGATGAGCAGCGCCGTGGCGGGCAGGCGCACGCCTTCGGCCGCCTTGCCGGCAAGCTCGATGAAGCTCTGCGAGGCAACACCGTGGCTCTGGTAGAAGGGCAGCGTCAGCCCGAGCTGCTGGAAGTTGCGCGTCACCACTGCCGGACCCTGGCCGAAGCCGGGATTGACGACCGCTTCGATGCCGGCGGTGTTGGCGATGTTGGTCAGCTGCGGCGTCATGTCCGCGTCGTTCGGGCCGTAGGTCTCGTCCGCAACGATCTCGACGCCGGCGTCCTTGGCGACGTCGAGGCACTGTTCGCGCATCGACTTGCCGAAGCCGTCGGTGCCCGAGATCAGCCCGACCTTGGCGAGGCCGCGATCGGTGATGTCCTTGAAGATCTTCTCGCAGGCCATCCGGTCGGTGTGCGGCGTCTTGAAGACGTATTCCTTGACCGGATCGATGATCACCACGGCGCCGGCGAGCGAGACGAACGGGATCTCCGCGTCCTGGAACAGCGGCACCATCGCCATGGTCGCTCCGGTGGAGGTGCCGCCGATCACTGCGTCGACCTCGTCCTCCTCGATCAGCCGAGTCGCGAAGGTGCGCGCCTTGTTGGGATCGCCGCCGTCGTCATAGATGACGAGTTCGATCTTCTCGCCGTTGATCCCGCCCTTGGCGTTCAAATCGTCGACGAGCATCTTCAGCGTCTTCGCCTCCGGTTCCCCGAGAAAGGCAGCCGGCCCCGTCTCGGCGAGCGTCGCGCCGATCTTGATCTGCGCGAGGGCGGGTGTCGAAAAGGCAATCGCGAGCGCGGATGCGCCGATGCCGAGCTTGGCAAGCGTCATGAATCTCCTCCCAAAACATCACCGATCGGAATTTCTCATCCGAATTTCGTGATGCTTTATTCATTGACCAGACGGTCGGCTTATGCAACACATTTTTCGAGGGAGGAGGCCAAAACTGTGATGCGTTCGGCCTTCGAAACGGAATAAGGCCGAGTCCGACATGAGTGAAGAGCCTCTTCTGCGGGAGACGTCCGAGGGCGTGCTGACGCTGACGCTGAACCGCCCCGACAAGCTCAACGCCTTCACGCCCGACATGCACAGGGCGCTCCACGTAGCGCTCGGCGATGCGGCCGAGGATGCGGCGATCCGCGCGGTGCTTCTCACCGGCGCCGGCCGCGGCTTCTGCGCCGGCCAGGACCTCGGCGACCGCAATCCGGACGCGGCGGACGGACCGCCGGACCTCGGCGAGACGATCGAGACTTTCTACAATCCGCTGATCCGCGCGATCCGCTCCCTGGCGAAACCGGTCGTGTGCGCCGTCAACGGTGTCGCTGCCGGCGCCGGCGCCAACATCGCCCTCGCCTGCGACATCGTCCTCGCCGCCGAGGGCGCGAAATTCGTCCAGTCCTTCTCGAAGCTCGGCCTCGTGCCCGATTCCGGCGGCACCTGGATGCTCGCCCGCCTGATCGGCGAGGCGCGCGCCAAGGCGCTGTTCCTGACGGCCGAGCCGATCACCGCATCGCAGGCCGCCGAATGGGGCCTCATCTGGCGCGCCGTGCCGGACGCCGAGCTGATGGTCGAGGCACGGCAGCTCGCCGAGAAGCTCGCCGCCGGCCCGACCTTCGGCCTCGGCCTCATCAAGCAGGCGGTGCATGCCTCCGCCGACCAGTCGCTCGATGCGAGCCTCGATCTCGAGCGGGACCTGCAGCGCCGCGCCGGCCGCAGCGCCGACTATGCCGAGGGCGTCCGGGCCTTCCTGCAGAGGCGCAAGCCGACCTATTCGGGGGTCGAATAATGGACTCGCCGAACGCCACACTCCCTGACCAGGAACGGGCCGAACGCTCGGCCGCCGCGATGTGGGCGAACGACCGCGCGAGCCAGGGCCTCGGCATGGACCTCGCCGCCGTCGGACCGGGCACGGCGACCCTGACCATGCGGGTGCGCGAGGACATGCTGAACGGGCTGTCGACCTGCCATGGCGGCTTCATCTTCACGCTGGCCGACAGCGCCTTCGCCTTCGCCTGCAACAGCTACAAAGAACGCGTCGTCGCCCAGCACTGCTCGGTCACCTTCCACGCCGCGGCTCTCGAGGGCGACCTCCTGACGGCCGTCGCCCGCGAAGTGACCCGGTCCGGCCGCTCCGGCCTCTACGACATCGCCGTTACCCGCGAGGACGGGACGCTGATCGCGAGTTTCAGGGGCCATTCGCGCATGGTCAAGGGCTCGCACTACGAGGATGCCTGAACGCTTCGGCGTTCCATCGGGAGGATTTCATGCTGACACGCAATCACGATCATGCGCCGCTCGACGCCATCGAGACCGCCTCGCGCGACGAGATCACGGCTCTTCAGACCGAGCGCATGCGCCGGACGCTCGGCCACGCCTATGCGAACTCGTCCTTCTATCGCGCGCAGTTCGACGCGGCGGGCGTTCATCCGGACGACTTCCGCACCCTTAACGACCTGTCGAAGTTCCCGTTCACGGTGAAGCAGGACCTTCGCGACAACTATCCCTTCGGCATGTTCGCCGTGCCGCGGGAGGAGATCGCGCGGCTGCACGCCTCTTCCGGCACCACCGGCAAGCCGACCGTCGTCGCCTATACGAAGAACGACATCGACATGTGGGCGCAATGCGTCGCGCGCTCGATCCGCGCGGCGGGCGGGCGGCCGGGGGACATCGTCCATGTCGCCTATGGCTACGGCCTCTTCACCGGCGGCCTCGGCGCGCATTACGGCGCCGAGAAGCTCGGCTGTACCGTGGTGCCCGTCTCCGGCGGCATGACCGAGCGCCAGATCATGCTGATCGAGGACTTCAAGCCGCGCGTCATCATGGTGACGCCCTCCTACATGCTCTCGATCCTCGACAGCTACCGCAAGGCCGGGCTCGATCCGCGCGCCTCCTCGCTGAAGGTCGGCATTTTCGGGGCCGAGCCCTGGACCAACGCCATGCGCACCGAGATCGAGGAAGCCTTCGACATGGATGCGGTCGACATCTTCGGCCTGTCGGAGGTGATCGGCCCGGGCGTCGCGCAGGAGTGCGTCGAGACCAAGGACGGCCTGCATATCTGGGAAGACCACTTCTACCCGGAGGTGATCGACCCCGCGACCGGCGAGGTCCTGCCCGAGGGCGAGGAAGGCGAGCTCGTCTTCACCTCCCTCACCAAGGAAGCCTTCCCGATCATCCGCTACCGCACCCGCGACCTCACCCGGCTCCTGCCAGGCACGGCCCGCTCGATGCGGCGCATGGAGAAGGTCACCGGCCGCTCGGACGACATGATCATCCTGCGCGGCGTCAATGTCTTTCCGACCCAGATCGAGGAGCAGATCCTCAAATGCGCGGCGCTCGCCCCGCATTACGAGATCGTGCTGTCGCGCCAGGGCCGCATGGACACGATGACCGTGCGCTGCGAATGCAAGGGCGACGCCGAGGCCGGCGCTCGCGACAGCGCGGCACGCGAGCTCGTCCACCACGTCAAGAGCGTCATCGGCGTCTCGACCCTGGTGGAAATCGTCGAGACCGGAAGCATCGCCCGCTCCGAGGGCAAGGCCAAGCGCGTGCGCGACGAGCGTCCGGCCCGCTGACCGCCGCGCGATTGCAGTGCGGGAGAACGCGGACTATGGCCGGGGGGAGCGTCCAACAGGTTCCCCCATGCCCGAAGCTTCCGGCGTCATCGACACCATCCTCGACACCTTTCCCGTCCGCGCCGGCGCCTTCATCGTCACGCTCTACGGCGATGTCGTCGCGCCGCGCGGCGGCGAGGTCTGGATGGGCAACATCATCGACACCTGCGCCACCATGCGCATTACCGAGACCCGCGTGCGGACCGCGGTCTCCCGCCTCGTTGCAGCCGACCAGATCATGGGCGAGCGGGTTGGCCGCAAGAGCTACTACCGGCTGACGCCCGCCGCCGAGGCCGCCTTTTCCTCAGCCGCCAGGCTGATCTACCGCCGGCCGCGGTCCCGGCCGCTGAAGGGCTGGCACCTCGTCGCCCTGCCGCAGGGCCCCGAGCGGGACGCTCTGGTATCCAGGCTGACGGCACTGCGCTTCGGCCTGCCCCAGCCGCATCTGGCCATCCTGCCGGATCGCGGCGAGGATCTGCCGCCGCTTGGCGCGCCGCATTTCCAGGCGGTGACGACAGACGATCTCACGGTTCTCCTGCGCAACGCCTGGCCGCTCGCCGAGATCTCCGCCCGCATCGGCCAGTTCGTGGAAGGCTTCTCGCCCCTCGCCGGCCGCCGGACCACACCCGCCGAGGCGCTCGGCCTTCGGCTCCTTCTCGTGCACACCTTCCGCCAGATCGCGCTCACCGATCCCGACCTGCCCGAGGACCTCCTGCCCGAGGACTGGCGGGGCGCGGAAGCGCGAGCGCTCTTTGCGCATCTCTATCTCGAACTCTCGCCCGCGGCGGATATGGCGATCGCGGACGGCTTCGTGAACTCGTCGGGGCCGCTAACGGCGGATCCGACGCGCCTTGCGCGGCGTATTGCCGACCTCTCCTACGCGTGACGCGTCCGCCGCGGGTTCATCCCGCAGCGCACACCAAACAGCCACCAAAAGCATCACATGAAAATCTTCACCACACTTGAAGTGTGATGCTTTCCATGCGATATCAGTCTGGCGCGCTCGGCTGGAATCGGCCGCGCGCCGGGAGGAATGCGCCGGAACTCCTCGGATCCGCCGATTACGGCGTCGCATCCGGGGCGCCCCATCGGGGAGCCGTCCGGACCGATACGCGTTTCTTCTCGAGGACGACCGGGTGGCCGACCCTCATGCAGTGCAGCATGGCTCGGGCAGGCCCGGTAATCAGGGAGAGATGCAGATGTACGCGCAACTCGTCGAATCCGGTGAAGCCGGCCAGTCGCCCGAGGAGATCGCCTTCCAGAAGCGGATCGATGCCGACATCCGGATCGAGCCGAAGGACTTCATGCCGGAGGGCTATCGCAAGACGCTGATCCGCCAGATCAGCCAGCACGCCCATTCCGAGATCGTCGGCCAGCTGCCCGAGGGCAACTGGATCACGCGCGCGCCGACCCTGCAGCGCAAGGCGATCCTGCTTGCCAAGGTGCAGGACGAGGCCGGACACGGTCTCTACCTCTATTGCGCGGCCGAGACCCTCGGCATCTCGCGCGACGAGATGACCGAGCAGCTTCTGGCCGGGAAGGCCAAATATTCCTCGATCTTCAACTATCCGACGCTGACCTGGGCCGATATCGGCGCGATCGGCTGGCTGGTCGACGGCGCCGCGATCATGAACCAGGTGCCGCTGCAGCGCTGCTCCTACGGCCCCTATTCGCGCGCGATGATCCGTATCTGCAAGGAGGAGTCCTTCCACCAGCGCCAGGGCTTCGACATCATGCGCGCGCTCTGTGAGGGATCGGACGAGCAGAAGGCGATGGCGCAGGACGCGCTGAACCGCTGGTGGTGGCCTTCGCTGATGATGTTCGGCCCCTCCGACAAGGATTCGGTGCATTCCGAGCAGTCGATGCGCTGGGGCATCAAGCAGAACACCAATGACGAGCTGCGCCAGAAATTCGTCGATCAGACCGTCCCGCAGGCCGAGTGGCTGGGCCTCACCGTTCCCGACGAGGCGCTTGCCTGGAACGAGGAGAAGGGCGGCTACGATTTCGGCGAGCCGGACTGGACCGAGTTCTTCGAGGTCATCAAGGGCAATGGCCCGTGCAACCGCGAAAGGCTGGCGGCGCGTCGCAAGGCCTGGGACGACGGCGCCTGGTTCCGCGACGGCCTGATGGCGCATGCCGAGAAACAGCGGCCGATGGCCGTCGCCGCCGAGTGACGGGCGGCCGAGAGAACAGCGGGCCACTAGAAAGCAGGAATGTGTCGATGAGCAAGGAATGGCCCCTCTGGGAAGTCTTCATCCGCGGCCAGCACGGGCTGTCGCACCGTCATGTCGGCAGCCTGCATGCGCCGGACGCGGAAATCGCGCTGCGCAGCGCCCGTGACGTCTATACGCGGCGCAACGAGGGCCTGAGCATCTGGGTGGTTCGTTCGGCGGAGATCACCGCCTCCTCGCCGGACGAGGCGGCCGAGCTGTTCGAACCGGCCGAGAGCAAGATCTACCGGCACCCGACCTTCTTCGACATCCCCAAGGACGTGGGGGCGATGTGATGGACGCGTTCGTCACCTTCGCGCTGAGGATGGGCGACAACAGCCTGATCCTGGCACAGCGCACCGCGGAATGGTGCGGCCATGCACCGGTGCTGGAGGAGGACATCGCCTTCGCCAATATGGGTCTCGACCTGATCGGCCAGGCGCAGCTCTGGTACGCTCTCGCCGGCGAGGCCGAGGGCAAGGGCCGCACGCCGGACGACATCGCCTTCCTGCGCACCGAACGCCAGTTCCTGAACTCCCTGCTGGTCGAGCAGCCGAATGTCGATTTCGGCCACGCCCTGATGCGGCAATATCTGTTCGACGCCTGGCACCTGCCCATGCTCGACGCGCTGACCGCTTCGACGCATGACGGCGTGAAGGCCCTGGCGGGTAAGGCGGTCAAGGAGGTGCGCTACCATCTCGAGCGGTCCCGCGACCTGGTGATTCGGCTCGGCGACGGCTCCGAGGAGAGCCACAGGCGCATGCAGGACGCGCTCGACGCGCTCTGGCCGTTCACCGCCGACCTTCTCGGCACCGACGCGGTCGATGAGGAGCTTGCGGAAAAGGGCGTGCTGCCGGATACAGCGGCGATCGAGAGCGCCTTCAGGGCCGAGGCCGCCGCGACCATGGCCAGGGCGAATCTTACGCTTCCCGGTAGCGGGCTGTCGCGCACCGGCGGGCGCAACGGCGTCCACTCCGAACACATGGGCTACATCCTCGCGGAGATGCAGTACCTGCAGCGCGCCTATCCCGGCGTCGCCTGGTAGCCCGATGCAGCCATCCCTTGAAACGGTCCGCGACTGGCTCGGCGAGATCCCCGACCCGGAAATCCCGGCCATCTCCCTCGTCGATCTCGGCATCGTACGCGACGTCGCCTATGAGGACGAAACGCTGGTGGTGACGGTCACGCCGACCTATTCCGGCTGCCCCGCCACCCTCGTCATCGCGCTCGACATCGAGACCGAGCTGACCCGGCGCGGCGCCGGCAAGGTCAAGGTCCGCCAGCAGCTTTCGCCGGCCTGGACCACCGACTGGATCAGCGAAGCAGGCCGCGAGAAGCTCCACGCCTACGGCATCGCGCCGCCGGCGGTCGCCGCGGCGAGTTGCGCCGGCATGCTGTCGGCGCAGACGGCCGCCTGCCCGCATTGCGGCTCCCAAAACACCGAGGTGATCAGCGCCCGCGGCTCGACGCCCTGCAAGGCGCAGTTCCGCTGCCGCGAATGCCTCGAACCCTTCGACTACTTCAAGGCGATCTGAGATGGCCGATTTCTATCCCCTCACCGTCACCGACATCGCCCACGACACCCGCGACGCCGTCGTCCTGACGCTGGCGCCACGCCCCGAAGATGTCGGGCGCTTCCGCTTCACGCCGGGCCAGTACCTCACCTTCCGCCGCCGCTTCGACGGCGAGGAGCTGCGGCGCAGCTATTCGATCTGCGCGGCGCCGGGCGAGGGCGTCCTGAAGGTCGGCATCAAGCGGGTCGAGGGCGGCGCCTTCTCCAGCTACGCCAAATCCGGGCTCGCGGTCGGCGAGACGCTGGAGGCGATGCCGCCTGAGGGCCGCTTCGGCGCGCCCGAGGAAACCGCCGGGCGCCACTTCCTCGGCTTTGCCGCAGGCTCCGGGATCACCCCGATCCTCGCCATCGTCAAGTCGGTGCTCTCCGGCGATCCGGACGCGCGCTTCACCCTCGTCTACGGCAATCGCTCGGTCTCGCAGGTGATGTTCCGGCGCGAGCTCGGCGAGTTGAAGGACCGCTATCTCCACCGGCTCAACGTCGTCCACGTCTTTTCCGGCGAGGCGCAGGAGATCGAGCTCTTCTCCGGCCGCATCGATGCCGCCAAGTGCCGCGCTCTGTTCGGCAGATGGATTCGCCCGGAGGATGCCGAAATGGCGTTCATCTGCGGGCCAGAGGCCATGATGAAGGACGTCTCGGCCGCCCTTCAGGAAGCCGGCATGGCGAAGGAGAAGATCCGCTTCGAACTCTTCGGCAGCGCCCAGCCCGGCCGGGCGAAGCAGAAGGCGAAGGCGGATGCCGCGCGCGCCATCGGCAACATGGTCAAGGCGACGATCATCATCGACGGCGTGCCGCACAGCTTCGACATGCCGCGCGAGGGGCAGTCGGTGCTGGACGCGGCGCGCGAGCACGACATCGACGCGCCCTTCTCCTGCCACAACGGCGTCTGCTCGACCTGCATGGGCCGGGTGAAGTCCGGCGAGGTCGAGATGGCGCAGAACTACGCGCTGGAGGACTACGAGGTGGAGCGCGGCCTGGTGCTCACCTGCCAGTCCTATCCGGTCAGCGACGAAATCACGATCGAATACGAAGGACACTGACATGCTCGACCGCACCCGGCCGATCCGGCTGAAGAGCTTCCTCGCCGGACGCTGGCAGGAGGGCGATGGCGACGGCACGGTGGTCCTCGATGCGGCGACCGGCCATCCGGTGGCCGAGTTGAACGCGGCTGGCATCGACATGGCGGAAGCGCTGGCCTATGGCCGCGACGTCGGCGGTCCGGCGCTGCGGGCGATGCGCATCCACGAGCGGGCGCTGATGATGAAGGCGCTCGGGCTGAAACTCCTGGAGCTGAAGGAGGAGTTCTACGCCCTCTCGACGGCGACGGGCGCCACGCGCTCCGACAGCTGGATCGACATCGAGGGCGGCATCGGCACGCTTCTCACCTACGCCTCCAAAGGCCGGCGCGAACTGCCGAACGGCCATGTCATTGCCGACGGCGCGCCGGAGATCCTGTCCAAGGACGGCAGCTTCATAGGCCAGCACGTGTTCTCGCCGATGCACGGCGTGGCGATCCACATCAACGCCTTCAACTTCCCGGTCTGGGGCATGCTGGAGAAGCTGAGCCCCACCTGGCTCGCCGGCATGCCGGCGATCGTCAAGCCGGCCAGCCAGACCGCCTATCTGACCGAACTCGTTGTCCGCCGCATCCTGGAGACCGGCCTCCTGCCGGAGGGAGCGTTGCAGGTCATCTGCGGCTCGACCGGCGACCTCCTCGACCACGTCACCTGCCAGGACGTCGTCACCTTCACCGGCTCGGCGGCGACCGCCAGGAAGCTGCGCGCGACGCCGGCGGTGATAGAGAATTCGGTGCGCTTCACCTCGGAGGCCGACAGCCTCAACGCCTCGATCCTGGCGCCTGACGCGGAGCCGGGAACGCCCGAATTCGACCTCTTCGTCAAGGAAGTCCATCGCGAAATGACGGCGAAGACCGGGCAGAAGTGCACGGCGATCCGCCGCGCCATCGTCCCGGCGGAGCATCTTCTCGCCGTCGTGGATGCGCTGAAGGCCCGCATCGACAAGACCGTGATCGGCCATCCCGGCGAGGAAGGCACCCGGATGGGACCGCTCGCCTCGCTCGCCCAGGTCGAGGAGGTCCGCGCCTCGGTCAGGAAGCTCGCGTCGGAAGCCCGGATCGTCATCGGTGATCCCGAGACGTCTCCGATGCCCGAGGGCGCGTTCTTCTCCCCTTGCGTCCTCGTCTGCGACGATCCGCTGAACGCGACGGCCCCGCACGAGGTCGAGGCCTTCGGACCGGTGGTGACGCTGTTTGCCTACGAGACGATGGACGACGCCGTCGCGATCGCCAATCGCGGCGCCGGCAGCCTGGTCGCCTCGATCTTCACCGACGATGCCGAGAACGCCAGGGCCCTCGGCCTCGGCATCGCTAGGCTGCACGGCCGCATCCTCTTCGGCAACCGCGCCTCGGCGAAGAGCTCGACCGGCCACGGCTCGCCGCTGCCGCAGCTGATCCATGGCGGGCCGGGCCGGGCCGGCGGCGGCGAGGAACTCGGCGGCATGCGTTCGGTGCACCATTTCATGCAGCGCACCGCCCTGCAGGGCACGCCCGATCTCCTGACGGCCGTGGTCGGCCGCTGGATGCCCGGCGCCAGCCGCCGGACCGGCGGGGAGCATCCGTTCCGCAAGTCGCTCGCCGAACTCGAGCTCGGCGACACGATCGTCACGGAGAAGCGAGTGGTGACGCTGGAGGACATCGAGCGGTTTGCACAATTCACCGGCGACACCTTCTACGCCCATATGGACGAGGCGGCCGCAAAGCGGAACCCGTTCTTCGAGGGCCGCGTCGCGCATGGCTATCTGATCGTCTCCTTCGCGGCCGGCCTCTTCGTCGAGCCGGCGGAAGGTCCGGTACTCGCCAATTACGGCGTCGACAATCTGCGCTTCATGACGCCGGTCTATCCGGGCAATGCGCTGCAGGTGCAGCTGACGGCGAAGGAGATCACGCCGCGCGAGACCGAGGACTACGGCGAGGTACGCTGGGACTGCACCGTTACCCGCGACGAGGGTGAAGTCGTCGCGCAGTACGACGTCCTGACCATGGTCGCGAAGACCCAGCGAGACGCCTGAGCGATGGCGCGGGTCTACGCCTTCGACGGCTTCATCCCGGTGATCGACCCGTCCGCCTTCGTCCATCCGGACGCGATCCTGATCGGCGACACGCTGGTCGGACCCCGGTCGTATGTCGGACCCGGCGCCGTCCTTCGCGGCGATTTCGGCCGGATCACGATCGGCGAAGGCGCCAACGTCCAGGAGACCTGCGTCGTCCACACTTTCCCGAACAAGGAGGTGGTGGTCGAGGCGATGGGCCATATCGGGCACGGTGCGGTGCTGCACGGCTGCCGGATCGGCCGCAACGCCATGATCGGGATGAACGCGGTGGTGATGGACGACGTCGTGGTCGGCGCCGAGAGCATCGTCGGCGCCCTCGCCTTCCTCAAGGCCGGCATGGACGTGCCGCCGCGCTCGCTGGTCGTCGGCGCGCCGGCCCGGATCCTGCGTGAGGTCACCGAGGAGGAGGTGCGCTGGAAGACCGAGGGCACCGGCGTCTACAACCGCCTCGCGGCCGAAGCCGGGGCGAAGCTCGTTCCGGCCGAGCCGCTCGCGGCCGAAGAATCCGGCAGGGGCCGGATCAAGGCGCCGGACTACGACCCGAAATATGTCATGCGCGAGAGCCCCGCCGACTGACGAGTGACACATGGGGACGTTCCTCCGAACCGCGCCGGGCGCAGTATATCCCGTAACATTCTCGGTCGACCGCACCTGATGATCCGCTCGCAGACCGTGAGGTGACCCTTCCACACTCCTGCATCCGATGCCGTCATTGCGGATACCCCTGCGGCAAGTGTCGAAGTCGAAAGACATCGACTATCCTTCTGCGTCTTCTGAATTTTCGGTGTCGACGTTCGACCCGACTCTCGCTCCGGACGGAGCGCAAACGTCTAATTCGATCCAACAGCCGCCATTCGTGCTACCATCTTCCCATAGGGAAGAAGGAATCTCGTGCGATGCAGTCTTCAACTATTGATTCCGGCGGCAGGGAAGCATCGCGCTTCCTCTTGCATGTTCTCGCCCCCTGCGGTGCGGCCTTCGTCGCCGCGGCGATCTGCCTTGCGCCAGCAACCGCCGGCGCGACATCGCGCTTTCCCGACGGGACGGTGACGGCCCCGCTCGGACCATCCGAGCGGCAGGCCGGCGCTACGGTCGAGGCCCCGAGAGGCGCGGACGGCCAGGCGGTCGCAACCTGCGACGCCCTGGCCTCCGATCCCGACGACATGACCCGGCCGGACGGGCTGACCGGCGAGCGCGACCCCAACGCCGTCGCCTTCGAGCGGGCGATCCCCGTCTGCATGGCGGCGCTCGCCGCGCATCCGGAGACGCCCCGCTACGCCTTCCAGCTCGCGCGTGCCTACCGGTCTGCCCAGCGCTTTCCGGAGGCGGTGAGATATTACGAGCAGGCGGCGCAGGCCGGCCACCCGGCAGCGCAATACGATCTCGGCCAGATGTACGAGAGCGGCCTTGGTGTCGAACAGGACGATTCCAAGGCGTTGGCCTACTTCCAGACGAGCGCGGACTCCGGGACGTCCTGGGCGCTCTATGGCGTCGGCCTCATGCAGAGGGACGGCCGGGGCGGACTCGAAGCCAACTCGGAAAAGGCGTTCGCACTCCTCCAGCGCGCTGCCGAAGCCGGCCTTTCCCCTGCACAGGTCGAGGTCGGCTACATGCTGCAGGACGGCAATGGCGCCCCGCGCGACGAGGCCGCGGCCCTGGAATGGTTCCGCAAAGCCGCCGGGGCCGGCAGCGCCGACGCCCTGATGTGGATCGGCAGCTTCTACGAGAACGGTCGCGGCGGCCTGGAACAGAACGACGAGACCGCGCTCGACTTCTATCGCCGCGCTTCCGAAGCCGGGAACGCCTTTTCCGCGAACATGGTCGGGGTCTTTACCGCCGACGGCCGGGGCGGGCTGACGGCCGACGCCGAGAGGGCGATTCCGTTCTTCCGCAAGGCGGCCGAGGCCGGCGACGTCGACGGTCAGCGTAATCTCGCCTGGCGGCTGGCCAATGGTGTCGGGGTCGAACAGGACGACGTCGCGGCGCTCGGCCTGTTCCAGAAGGCGGCCGAGGCAGGCGATGCCGACAGCCTGATGTGGCTCGGCAATTTCCACGAGACCGGTCGCGCCGGCCTCGAAAAGAGCGATGTGACCGCGCTCGACTTCTACCGCCGCGCGTCCGAGGCGGGGAATGTCTTCGCCACCAACATGGTCGGCGTGTTCACCGCCGACGGCAGGGGCGGGATCGAGGCCGATGCCGAAAAGGCGACAGAGCTCTTCAGAAAATCGGCCGAGGGCGGCGATTCCGACGGCCAGCGAAACTTTGCCTGGCGGCTGGCCGGAGGCACCGGCATCGCCAAGGACGAGGCGGCTGCCCTCGAATGGTTCCGTAAGGCTGCAGAGGCGGGCGACCACGACGCGGAAAACAGCTACGGATTCCGCCTGATCTACGGCACGGGGACCGAGGCGAACACTGCCGCCGGCATCCCCTGGGTGCGCAAATCCGCCGAAGCGGGTTTCGCCGCGGCGCAGGTCAATCTCGGCAAGTTCTACGAGCAGGGCCTCGGCGTAAAGCAGGATTATGCCGAGGCCCGGCAATGGTACGAAAAGGCCGCGGCACAGGGCGATACCGGCGGATTGGTCGACCTCGGCTACCTCTATTCCGCCGGCCTCGGCGTCGAGAAGGATGAGGCGAAGGCCGCGGAACTCTACCGCCAGGCGGCAGAGGCCGGCGAAAGCGTCGCGCAGGACAATCTCGCCCGCCTCTATGACGACGGCCGCGGGGTCCCAAAGGATCGCGCGGAGGCGCTGCGCTGGTTCCGGAAGGCCGCCGAGGGCGGCTATGCCCCGGCCCAGACCACCCTCGGCTGGGCCTATTGGAACGGCGACGGCGTCCCACAGGACGACAGGCAGGCGTTCGACTATTTTTCCAAGGCCGCGCAAAGCGGCGATGGCGATGCCCAGGCCCAACTGTCGGTCCACTACGCCCAGGGACGCGGAACGCGGCAGGACTATTCGCAAGCGCTGAAATGGCTTCGCATGTCTGCCGATACCGGCAATCGGTTCGGCCAGTATGGCCTCGGCCTCGCCTATATGAGCGGACGCGGCATCGAAAAGGACGCTGCCGAGGCGCGGATCTGGCTGGAAAAGGCGGCGGAGCAGAAGGTCCCGGAGGCCAAAATCGCTCTGGCCAAGCTCTATGGGGACGGTGCCGGCGGGGCGAGAGATGTCGAACGCTCGCTCAGCCTCTACCGCGAGGCGGCCGAAGCCGGCAATGTCGAGGCCCAGCGCCAGGTCGGCCTCAGCTATCTCAACGGATCGGCGGGAGCCAAACGCGATGACGAACAGGCGCTGATCTGGCTCTTGGCGGCCGCCAAGCAGAAGGACCGGCGCGCCCAGTATCTCGCCGGTACCATGCTGCTCGAAGGCCGCGGCGGCAAGGCAGACCCGCTTCAGGCCGCCGACCTCATCCGCGCGGCGGCCGAATCCGGCGAAGCCGATGCCCAGTACCGGCTCGGCGAGATGCTGAGCGCCGGCGAGATCGTCGCGAAGGACGAGCGCGATGCCGCGCAGTGGTACCGAAAGGCGGCGGAAGCCGGACAGGACAAGGCGGCGACCCGCCTCGCCGCGCTTCTGCTCGACGGCCGTGGACTCGCCCGTAACGCGTCGGAGGCGGCCAGATGGACGCGGCGGGCCGCGGCCAAGGGCGAGGCCGAGGCGCTCGGTCTGCTTGCCGAACTCTATCGTTCCGGCCGCGGCGTTCCGAAGGACGAGGTCGCGGCGGCGGCCCTGTTCATCCAGGCAGCGGAAGCCGGGCATGCGCCGGCGCAGCTGCGGCTGGGCGATCTTCTGATGTCGGGCGACGGCCTCCGGCAGGATCGCACGCAGGCGATCCAATGGTATCAGCGCGCGGCGGCCAGCGGCAGCGCCGAGGCTAGGGCGAAACTGGCGGCGCTTGGGGCCTCTCCCGACGGCGCCGCGCCCGACACGCGCTCGGCCGAAGACGACGCTCTTCCGGCCCTCGGCAACCCTTGAAACTCGGCCGCCTGCACGCAGATCCCGCCTCGGAGTTCGAGACGACGGAGCGAGCGGACCAGATGCAGACCATGCCGTGCGCCCTGCCGGGGCTCAACGATCGCCGGCCCGGGCCGCTCACCCGGCCTTGCACCCGTCCCGGCCGCTGTGTCGGGCGCATGCGAGGCGCGGACGCGACGCGGCTTGCGCTTTTCCCTGCAATCGCCGCGTGAGGCCGCCAATGGAACTCCTTGACGGCATCGCAACGCTTGCCGATCGCTACGACGCCTTCTTTCTCGACCAGTTCGGGGTGGTCCATGACGGCACAAGCAGCTATCCCGGCGCGGCCGAGGCGATCGAAAGGCTCTCACGCCTCGGCAAGGCCGTCCTGTTCATTACCAATTCGGGCCGGCCCGCCGCCTTCAACGAGGCGCGGCTCGCGCGCCTCGGCGTGCCGCGCGAACGCTATCTCGCCTGCGTGACCTCCGGCGACGTCGCGATCGCGCTTCTGGAAGCCGGACGCATTCCCCTGCCCGTCGGCCGCAGGCTTCGCTGCCTGACCATTTCGAGCGAAGACGATTTCAACCTGTCCGACCGGCTCGGCTTTTCGCGGGTCGAAACCGGAGCCGAGGCGGATATCGTGGTCGTCGCCGGCAGCCAGGCCGGCCGAATCGCGATCTCCGAATACGAGGCGCGCATGCGCCCGGCCGCCGAGCGGGGCGTGCCGTGCCTTTGCACCAATCCGGACCGCCACATGCTGACGCCGTCCGGCCTCGTTCCTGCCGCCGGCGCCCTCGCCGACATCTACGCGTCGATGGGCGGCCCGGTCACCTTCGTCGGAAAGCCCTACCGTGACATCTACGAGGCCGCGCACGTCCTCGTGCCCGATACGCCGAAGTCGCGGATCCTGTGCGTCGGCGACAGCATCGACCACGACGTCGCCGGCGCTGCCGGCTTCGGGGCCGCCCGGGCCCTGGTGCGGACGGGAATACTGGACGGTGTCGGCGAAGAGGAGATTGCGGCGCGGCTTCGCGAGGCGAAGCTCAGCGCCGATCATCACCTTGCGGCGCTGCGCTGGTAGGACGCGGCGCGGCGAGTTCCTCCTGGCGGCCCGCTCACCCATCTGCGCCGCTCCGATGCTCGCGCGCGTCCAGCCATGCGCCGAAGGCGGCGGTTTCGTCCGCCGTCAGCATCCGCGCATGCTTGGTGCGGCGTTCCAGGATGTCCTCGGCGAAGACCGCCCACTCCTCGGCGATCAGATATTCCGCTTCGCGCTCGTAGAAGAGCCCGCCGAAATGACGTCCCAAACCGGCAAGGCTGTCCGCCCCGGCGACGAGCCGCTCCGCCCGCGTCCCGTAGAGCCGGAGATAATGCCGGGCGAGTTCGTCCGGGAGCCATGGGTACTGGCGACGGAAATCCGCACCGAACCGGTCGAAGTCCGCGTCCGGCATGTCGCCGCCCGGCAATGGCGCCGTCGCGGTCCAGGCCGGCTTCATCTCGGGAAAGAACGGCTTCAGGCGGTCGAGACCACGCTCGGCCAGTTCGCGATAGGTGGTGATCTTGCCGCCGAAGATCGACATAAGCGGCGCCTTGCCGTCTATCTGGTCGACGTCGAAGACATAGTCGCGCGTGACCGCCGAGGGATTGTCCGCCTCGTCCTCCAGAAGCGGGCGGACGCCCGAAAAGGCGTGCAGCACGTCGGAACGCGAAAGCTTCGTCCTCACGTAGCGGTTCACCGCCGCGAGGAGGTAGTCGATCTCGCGCTCCTCCACCGAGACGTCGCCCGCATCCCCCTCATAGGGGATGTCGGTCGTGCCGATCAGCGTGAGGTCGGTGAGATAGGGGTTGACGAAGATCACCCGGCGATCGGTGTTCTGGAACAGATAGGCTTGGTCTCCCTCCCAGAATTTCCGGGTCACGATGTGGCTGCCCTTCACGAGACGCACGCGCCGCGACGAATTGTTGCGCGTCACCGTCCGGATCACCTGGTCGACCCAGGGTCCGGCGGCGTTGACCACGCCCTTCGCGGCGAGGGTGAAGCGCGTCCCGTCCGCCGCCTTCAGCGTCGCCCTCCACAGATCGCCCTCGCGCGCGGCGGAAACCGCCTCGGTGCGGGTCAGGACAACCGCGCCCCTCTCCTTGGCATCGAGCGCGTTGAGGACGACGAGCCGGGCGTCGTCCACCCAGCAGTCGGAATATTCGAAGGCGCGGGTGAACTTCTCCTCGATGATCCGGCCTTCCGGCGCCGAGCGCAGGTCGAGCGAACGCGTGCCGGGCAGCGTTCGCCTGCCGCCGAGATGATCGTAGAGGAAGAGGCCCAGCCGGATCAGCCAGGCCGGCCGCTGCTCCGGAGAATGTGGCAGCACGAAGCGCATCGGCCAGATGATGTGCGGGGCCGTCTTGAGCAGCACCTCGCGCTCCTTCAGCGCCTCGCGGACCAGCCGGAACTCGTAATATTCGAGATAGCGCAGGCCGCCATGGACGAGCTTGCCGGAGCGCGAGCTGGTCCCCTCGGCGAGATCGCCCTTCTCGCAGAGAACGACCGAGAGCCCGCGGCCCGCGGCATCGCGGGCAATCCCCGCCCCGTTGACGCCGCCGCCGATGACCAGAAGGTCGACGCTGCCGAGATCGCGCATCGGCCGGTCGGCGCTCAGGCCGCGTTCTTCTTGTCGTGATCCTGCAGGCCGTAGGACCCGAAGGACTTCACCGTCTCGTCGATCGCCTCCTTGGGAAGCAGCACCGGCCCGCCGATCAGGAGCGTGTGGTAGTACTGCTTGGCGATGGTCTCGAGCTCGACGGCGAGCCACATCGCCTTGTCGAGATTGGCGCCGGTGGCGATCATGCCGTGATTGGCGAGGAGGCAACCCGTGCGATCCTCCAGCGCCCGCAGCGCCGCCTCGGACAGCTCCTTCGTGCCGAATGTCGCATAGTCGGCGACGCGGATGTCCATGCCGCCGAAGGCCGCCATCATGTAGTGGCAGGCGGGGATCGGCTTGCGGGCGATGGCGAGCACGGTGGCATAGGTCGAATGGGTGTGGACGATGCCGCCGACATCCGCCCGCGCCCGCATGATGTCGAGATGGAAGCGCCACTCGGTGGACGGCTTCAGCGGCCCCTCCCACGAGCCGTAATCGCCTTCCAGCGGCATCGCGGCAATCATCTCCGGCGTCATCGAATCATAGGGCGTCGCCGAGGGCGTGATCAGCATCCTGTCGCCCGAGCGGGCCGAGATGTTGCCCGACGTGCCCTGGTTGAGGCCGCTCGCATTCATCCAGCGGGCCTTCTCGACCATCGCCTTGCGCAGGGAGGTTTCGCTCTTGTTGGCCATGTCTGTCACTCCTTGACGGGAAAGTCTGCCATGCGGGCGCCGGGCCGCATCAGCAGGGATTGACCGGCGGCTCGCCGGAGAGATAGCGGCGCACCTCCTCGCCGGCCTGACCTGCCGCGATCTTCACGGTCCTCAGCGAGGCGCCGGCGATATGCGGCGTCAGCGTCACGTTCGGCATTGTCAGGAGCCGCCAGTCCGCCGGCACCGGCTCGATGGCGAAGGTCTCCAGCATGGCTCCGCGCAGATGGCCGCGCTCCAGCGCGTCGGCGAGCGCCTCATAGTCGACCAGCGGGCCGCGCGCGGTGTTGACGAAGCTCGCGCCGGTCTTCATGCGGGCGAAGGCATCGGCGTCGAACATGCCGGTGGTTTCGGCGGTGACGCGCGGATGCAGCGTCACGACGTCCGAGCGCGCGAGCAGGTCGCCGAGCGCGACGTGCTCGACCCCGGCCTCGGCATCGTCGCGCGAGAGCTGGACATAGGGGTCGGTGACGACGATCCGGCAGCCGAACGCGCGAAGGAGCTTCACAACCCGCGTGCCGATCTGGCCGTAGCCGACGACGCCGACCGTCATCTCCGACAGTTCCCGCCCGGTCGTATCGGCGCGGTAGAGATCGCCGCGCCAGTCGCCGCGCCGCAGCGCATCGTGGCCGCGGGAAATGTTGCGCGTCTCGGCGAGAATCGCGCCGATCGTGAACTCGGCGACGGCGCCGGCATTGCGCCCCGGCGTGTTGACGACCCTCACCCGATGCTCGCGCGCGGCCTCCATGTCGATATTGACCGGGCCGCCGCGCGAGACCGCGACGAACTTCAGCGACGGCAGCCGCTCGAACATTTCCCGCGAGAGCGGCGCGAGATGGGTGACCAGCAGCTCGGCCTCGCCGATCATCGCGATCGTCTCCTCGGCGCTCCCCTGATACTCCTTCAGCCCGGCGAGGCCGGCGACGGCATAGCCGTGCTCCATCGGCTCGTCCGGCCAGGGCAATGTGTGGCGGTCCACCGCAAGCTCGCGGCCGCCGCAGGCTTCCTCGATCGCCGCGGCGAACATGTCCGGCAGCATGAAATTGTCGCCGATGATCGCGATGCACCGGGCCATCACGCCGCTCCCCTCGCCAAAACACCCGCCCGCAGTGAAGCGAGGCGGCTCCACACGGGCGGCAGGGTCCGCCTGATATGCTGATAGAGACCGAAGGCCTCGTCGTAACAGGGCGCCAGCGCTTCGTCCGGGAGCGTCTCGGCCGACAGCCTCCCGTCCATCCAGACCGCGCTGCACTGTTCCAGCGTCTCGAACAGGCCGAGCGAGAGCGCCGCGATCATCGCGGCACCGGCCGCGCCCGCCTCCTCCCGCTCGACATGGCGCACCGGACAAGAGAGGACGCTGGCGAGGATGGCACGCATCGCCTTGGAGCGCGCCGCTCCCCCGGTCACCCGCAGTTCGTCCGGCAGGCCGCCGGCGCCCTCGAAGCAGTCGCGGGCGGCGAAGGCGAGGCCCTCGAACACGGCCCGCATCAGATCGTCGAAATTCGCCCGGCTGTGAAGGCCGGTGAACTGCGCCCGGGCGAGCGGATCCATGAACGGCCCGCGCTCGCCGGCCTCCGAGATATAGGGGTGGTAGATCGCCGACAGCGGTTCGGCCCGGGTCACCCGCTCATCGAGGCGAGCGATCAGCGAGCGACGGTCCCGCTCCAGCCCCTCAGTCTCCAGGACGCTCTCGGCGAGGCCGACGATCCAGTCGATGTTGAGCGTCGCCGCCATGTTCGACTGGAACTGCGTCAGCGCGGTCTCGGAGGGCAGCGGGATGACATAGCCGCTGCGCTGCGGATTGGGGACGACCTCCGAGGGCCCGGCGACGTAGCGCATGTGGATTCCCGTCGAGCCGAGGATCGACAGGCCGAGATTGCGCTTGTCCCCGACGAGGCCGCCGCCGATACCCGTCGCGACGATGTCGACATAGCCGAGCACGATCGGAATGCCGGCCGCAAGGCCCGATGCCCCCGCGACCTCCGCGAGCAGCGGATGCGACGTACGGCGGCCGTCGATCATCGGCGGCAGCAGCCGTCGCAGGCCTGCAAGGCCGAGATTGTCGATCACCGCGTCGCTGTAGTCGCGGGTCCGGTAATCGCCGAAGGTGAACTGGGCCTCCGAGACGTCGGTGACGCGCTCGCCGGTCATGCGGAAATAGAGCCAGTCCTTGCAGTGCATGGCGCTCGCCGCCCGCTCGATGAGCTGCGGGAAGCGGCGCTTCATCACCATCAGCTGGATGCTTTGCTGGCAGGTGCTGATGCCGGTGCCGGTGTGCTCGTAATGAAGGGCATGCGCCGCGCTCGCCGCGAAGCGCCGCGCCTCCTCAGCGCCGCGCGCGTCGAGCCACAGCCAGGCGGGTGCGACCGGCTCTCCCTCGGCATCGACGAGCCAGGTGCCATCGCCCTGCCCGGTGATGCCGATCGCGGCGATATCCTTCGCGCGCGGGCCCAGTTGCTCGGACAGATCCTTAAGGGTCGCGACGGTGTCCCGCCATGTCCTCGCCATGTCCTGCTCGACGCCGCCGCCGTCGACCTGCCGGTAGAGGTTCGGGCGGGCGGCGCTCGCAATCTGCTCGCCCTCGGCCGTGAAGGCGACGGACTTGATCACCGAAGTCCCTGCATCGATGCCGACGAGGATCGGACCGCCGGTCATGCCCCCGCCCCGTTCGCTGCAACGCGGCGCCCATGCGCCAGCGCCTGGCCTTGCGAGGCGAAGACATGCAGGCGATCGGCCGGAACGTCGACGCGGATCGCCGCGCCGACGCGAGCCGCAAAACGATCCGGGATGGTGGCGACGATGACGCCGCCGCCGAAGGACGATTCCAGATGCGTCTGGTCGCCGATCCATTGATTGGAGACGATCTCGGCCGGCGCGCCCTCCGACCCGACGACGACATCCGACGGCCGAACGCCGACCACGACCTCGCCCTGCCGCGCCATCAGGCCGAGGACCTCGTCGCTGACGGCGCCGGCCTCGTAGCCGAAGAGTTCCTCACCCTCCGACCGCAAGGACAGCCGTCCGCCGGAAATTGCCGGCTTGACCCGGTAGACGTTCATCGGCGGCTCGCCGATGAAGGTGCCGACGAAGAGGTTCGCCGGCGCGTTCTTGAGCTCGGCCGGCGAGGCGAACTGCTGCAGGACGCCGCCTTCCATGACCGCGATCCGGTCGGCCAGAGCATTCGCTTCGGTCTGGTCGTGGGTAACGAGGATCGCGGTCAGCCCGTGCTCGCGCAGATAGCGCTTCAGCCGGCCGCGCAGGACGGCGCGCAGCTGCGGTTCGAGCTGGCCCATCGGCTCGTCGAGAAGATAGAGTTCCGCCTTGCGGACGAGGGCCCGGCCAAGGCTCGCGCGCTGCTGCTGGCCGGCGGAGACCGTCGAAGGGTAGCGGTCGAGATGCGGCTCGAGTTCCAAGAGCCGCGCGATCTCCTGCACCCGCCGATCGGTCTCGGCGCTGCCGAGCTTCTCGGCCTTCAGCGCGAAGGCGATGTTCTCGCGCAGCGTCAGCGGCGGATAGAGCGAATAGCCCTCGAAGGCCATGGCAACGCCGCGCTGGGCCGGCGGCAGCTCGTGGATCCGCCGCTCGCCGATGAAGATCTCGCCCTTGGTCACCTCCTCGAAGCCGGCGATCATGCGTAGCGTCGAGGTCTTGCCGCAGCCGGAGGATCCGAGCAGCGCGACGATCTCGCCCGGCGCGATCCTTATCGAGAAGTCGCGGACCGCATAGATCGGGTTCTTGTTCCTGGCGCCGTAGACCTTGTTGACGGCGTCGAGGACGACTTGCGCGGTCATTTGAGGTCCCTCGCGGGCGTCTTGGGAAAAGCATCGCGACAGGTCGTGCTCAAGCTGCGGCTGATCTCACCCCCCTCTGTCCTGCCGGACATCTCCCCCACAAGGGGGGAGATTGGAAGCTCCGACCGGTTGCCCAAACCACAGGAGTCTGCGGAAGCTTCGGCTTTCGATGTCTCACGCCGGCGTTGGGGAGAGCTCGATTTCCCCCCTTGTGGGGGAGATGGGCGGCAGCCCAGAGGGGGGTGCAACGCGGCCATAGCGAGAGAAGAAGACGGCGACATCATTTCATCCCTCATCCTCACAGGTTTTCCTGCGACGCCGGACCCGCAAATTCGGATTCTCGCGACGCGATCCGCCGGCCGCTCTGGCGGTCGAAGACAATCAGCGCGGCCGGGTCGGCGGCGACATGGCCATGCGCACCCTCCTCCATCGCCGCACCGTCCGGCTCGCGCGAGGTGTAGAGTTCGCGGCCGTCCTCGGTGACGAGCAGGCGCACCATGCGGTCGTTGAGCGGCAGGAGCGCGGCGACGCGGACCTTGAACGCGCCCTCGGCTCCTTCCGAAGCGAAACCGACATGCTCGGGCCTGACGCCGATGGTGACGCTGCGGCCGGCAGCCTGCTCGAAGCCCGACGGAAGCGGCAGCCGTGCCCTTCCGGTGACGGCGGCCGTATGGCGGCCAATCATCTCCACACCGGCCTCGAAGAGGTTGATCCCGGGATCGCCGAACAGTTCGGCGACCTCGATATTCGCCGGCCGGTCGTAGATCTCTTCCGGGGTTCCGATCTGCGCGATCTTGCCGCGAAGGAGGACGGCGATCCTGTCTCCCAGCGCCATCGCCTCGCGGAAGTCCTGGGTCACGTAGAGGACGGTCGAGCCGAAGCGCTGAAGGAGGCGCGGCAGTTCGAGCCGCATCTCGAAGCGCAGCTTGGCGTCGACATTGCGCAAGGGGTCGTCGAGGAGAAGGATCTTCGGGGCCGCGACCAGCGCCCTGGCGAGCGCGGTCCGCTGCTTCTGCCCGTTCGACAATGCCCGCGGCGCATGGCCGAGCACATGGTCGATCTTCAGGAGCTTGGCGATCTGGTGGACGCCTTCGGCCACCTTCTCCCGGCCGAGCCGCTGCGCAACGAGCGGGCTCGCGATGTTGTCGAAGGCCGTCATGTGCGGAAACAGCGCGAAGTTCTGGAACGCCATGCCGACGGCGCGGTCCTCCGGCGCGATGTCGATCAGATCCTCGCCGTCGGCGAGGATGGCGCCCTCCTCCGGCTCCGCCATGCCGGCTATGAGGCGCAGGAGCACCGTCTTTCCCGCGCCGGAGGGGCCGAAGACGGAGACGATCTCGCCGTCGGCGACGCTGAGCGACACCTGGTCGAGCACGGTCTCCTTGCCGTAGCGCTTGGTGACGCGGTCGAGGGTGAGGGTCGCCATGAGGATCAGCCTTTCACCGCGCCGAGGGACAGGCCCTCGACGAGGTAGCGCTGGGCGAAGAGCGCCAGCGCCAGGGTCGGCGCGATCGAGATGACCACGGCGGCGGCGATCTGGCCGTACTGGATGCCGGAGGCGGTGACGAAGGCGAGCGCGCCGACGGTCACCGGCTGCTTGTCGGCGGAGGCGAGCACCAGCGCGAAGACGAAATTGTTCCAGGCGAAGATGAAGGACAGGAGCGCGGCCGCCGCGATCCCGGGCATGGCCAGCGGGATCGATATCTTCAGGAAGGAGCGCAGCCAGGAATGGCCGGCGATGCGGTAGGCGTGCTCGATGTCCGGGCTGATGTCCTCGAAATAGCCGCGCACGATCCACAGGATCAAAGGCAGGGTGATCAGCTGATAGACCCAGATCAGGCCGAGATAGGTGTTGGCGAGGCCGATCTGCTGGAAATAGATCGTCAGCGGCAGGAGCACGAGCAGCGGCGGCGCGAACTTGAAGGACAGGAGGGTGAAGGCGATGTCCTCGGAGAAGCGGAACTTGTAGCGCGCGAAGGCATAGGCCGCCGGCACGGCAAGCAGCAGCGAGAGGGCGACCGAGGCGACCGAGAGGATCAGGCTGTTCAGGAGGTTCTGCATGAAGGCGAGCTTCAGGATGCCGCTCGCGGTCTTCAATTCGCCGGTGATCAGCGAGACGTAGTTCTCCAGCGTCGGCGAGAAGAGGATGCTCGGTGGGATCCTGAGGATCTGCGCATTGGTCTGGAAGCTCATCAGGAGAATCCAGAAGATCGGAAAGAGGAAGAAGGTCAGCGCGAAGGTGATGAGGATACCGCGGACGATGCGCTCGCCGGTGGATGTGTGCTGCATGTCTTCCTCCCCTCAGGCCACCGCGCCGTGGGCGCGTTCGCGCAGGCGCAGCCAGTTCTTCACGAAGACGTTCGACAGCGCGAAGGTGATCGCCCAGAGCACCATCAGGAGAGCCGCCGAGCGACCGACATTGGTGAACTGGAAGAACTGAAGGTAGGCCTCGACCTGGAACACGGTCAGCGTGTTGCCCGGCCCCCCTTGGGTCATGGCGTAGACGATGTCGAACTGCTGGATCGATTCCAGCATGCGGAACAGCGAAGCCGTCAGGATGTATGGCATCAGCATCGGCAAGGTGATGCGGAAGAAGACGAAGGTCCGCGGCACGCCGTCGAGCGCCGCCGCCTCGAAGGGCTGTTTGGGAAGCGATCTGAGGCCGGCGAGGAGCAGGACCATGATGAAGGGCGTGTAGACCCACACGTCGACCAGGATGACGGTGAACAGCGCCGAGGAGGGGTCGGAGGCCCAGCGAAAATTGGTGATGCCGACGAGGCTGACGAGATAGCTGAGGATGCCGAAGTTCGGGTTGGTCATCAGCTTCCACATCAAGGCCGCAAGCGCCGGGGCGACCATCAGCGGCAGGAGCAGGAGCATCGCCGCGAGATTGTTGAAGCGGGTCGAACGCTGGAGAAGCAGCGCGATGCCGAGGCCGAGCACCAGTTCGACGACGACGGTCAGCACCGTATAGAGCAGCGACACCTGGACCGTGTACCAGAAGCGCCCGTCGGTGAGGAAATTCAGATAGTTGTCGAACCAGACGAAGCCGCGCAGCTGCGGCAGGGAGAGCCGGTAGCGCAGCAGCGAATAGTAGATCGCCGTGAAGAACGGGATGACGATCCAGACCGTGACGAGAAGGGCCGGCAGGCTGAGGAGATAGGGCAGCAGTTTAAGGCGCCGGCGCCGCGTCAGCGGCTTCTCCGCGCTCGCATGCTCGGCTGTGGCATGATCGGCAGTCGTCATGTCGCATCCCTGGCAACGGGTCCGGGCCGCCCCACCGGGCCGCTCGGACGAAGATCCGGGAGACGCCGCCGGCCGTGGGCGGCGGCGTCCTTTCGCGTCGCGGGCGCGCCTTCGCAAGAAGGCCGCGCCTGGCTTGGGAGGACGACGCTTACTGGAGGCCGGCCTGACTCATCTGGTCGTTGATGTTGGCGACCAGCTGGTCGAGCCCCTCGTCGACCGGGACTTCATTCGCCACCATCTGCTGCAGCATCGCCGCCCAGGCGGTGGTCACATCGAAGAACAAAGGCTGCGGCGTGAAGTAGATCTTGGCCCCAGGCGCCGATGCCTGGAATTGCTCCAGATATCCCGCGTTCTGCTGCATCCGCTTCTGGAAGTCCTCATCGTCCCAGACCGACTGGCGAACCGGGTTGACCATGTCCATCTTCACCGCGCCGAAGAGGTCATGCTGCTTCGAGGTCGCCCACTGCAGGAAGTACCAGGTGGCGTCCTTGTTGCCGGAGAAGTTCGACATCGCCAGCGACCAGATCCAGACATTCGGCGTCGGCTGCTTGGCGTCCGGATTGGCGGCAAAGGCGTGGAAGCCGATATTGCCCTTTTCCTTGGTGTCGCCATTGTTCTGGAAATAGCCGAGGATGTCGGCGTCGAAGATCATGCCGGAGGCGCCGGCGCCCAGATCGTTGCCGACCTGGTACCAGGTGTAGGTCGACCAGTTCTTCGGGCCAGAATCCTGGATCATCTTCACCCACTGCGTGGTGAAGTCCTTGGCCGCGTCGCTGTTCATCGCGGCCTTGAGGACGCCGTCCTCGACATTGAAGTCGGTCGCGCCGAAATTGACATAGCCCGACAGGAAGCCCGGATGGATCGTCGCCCAGGAGCGCGAGCCCCGGACCCCGATCCCGTACATGCCGTTCTCGGCCTTGGTGATCTGAGCCGCCTTGTCCATCAGATCCTGAAGGTTGGTCGGCGGGTCCAGCTTCATCTGGTCGAAGGCGCGCCTGTTGTAGCTGATCGAGTTCAGCTCGAAGGCCCAGGGCAGGCACCACTGCTTGGCATTGTCGCCGCCGAGCGCCTCGCCCGGCACGCCCGACCAGGAGGTCGAGGCCCTGAGGTTCGGCAGAACGTCGTTCCAGTCCCAGTCGCCGGAGGTCTTGGAGCTGTCGTTGATGTACTCCTTGAGGTCGACGATCCAGCCGGCGGGCCCGTAGGTCCAGGTCTGATAGGCGCCGGTCATCAGCGCGTCGTATTCGGACGAGCCGGAAGAGAGCGCGGCGGTCACCTTGTCGAAATAGACGTCCTCCGGAAAGACGTCATAGGTGACGTCCATTCCCGTCAGTTCCTTGAAGGCGTCGAGGTCGGCGATCATCGCGTCGGCGTAAGGGTGTTTGTTCAAGAGCAGCTTCAGCGAGGTGCCCTTGTGCTTCTTCCAGTCGAAGCTGCCGTCCTGGGCCAGCGCCCGGGTAAGCGTCTGGCCCATGAGGCCGCTCATCAGGGCCGTGCCGAGGCCGAGCTGAGCGCTGCGCCGCATGAACTCGCGGCGGCCGACCTGGCGGCGGGCCAACGCGTCGATGAGATCCCGTTCCTTTTCATACATGGCATGTCTCCTCCCAGTTGTGCCGGGCCGATCGGACCGGCTGCCACGATGCGTCTGTCAGTCCGAGGCAGTCTCCCTCGCGATCGCGTCGGCGGTCATTTCGTCGACGACGAGACCGTTGAGCACCCCGCTCCGCAGCAGGGCCATCACAGGCTCGATCTTCTCCCGGCCGCCGGCTATGGCGACCACCGTCGATGCCTTGAGATGTTCGATGCCGGGCGCGAGCGCCCGTTGGCTGAAGCTTTCGGCGACCACCATCCCGCGGGGGTCGAAATAGTGGCCGAGCAGTTCGCCGACCGCGCCGCTCTCTCGCAAGAGCGTCATTTCCTCCGGGCCGATCATCCGGTTCGACAGAAGCGACGCCTCCTCGGTCACGCTGCCGATGCCGGCGACCACGAGCGTTGCCGAACAGGCGAGATCGAAGACCTCGCCGACGCCCGGCTGCGACAGGAGCACCGCCTTGTCCTCCGCCGTATTGGCAAAGAGCGGCAGCGGAATCTGATAGGCCTCGGCGCCGGTGCGCTCGGCCAGCCGGTGGATGACGTCATAGGGATTGGCGGCGAAGCGCCGGTTGAAGCCGCCGAGCACCGAGACGAAGCGGGTCTTGTGGCTGGCGACCTGCGGCATGGCATTCACTGCGGCCGCCAGCGTGCGCCCGTGACCGATGCCGATCAGCGCATGCTCGCCGCGCTCCACCTCGTTCTTCAGGAAGGTGGCCCCGGCGAGCCCGAGCGCCTTCAGCGGCAGGCCCGTCTCCGCCAGATCGGGCGCGACCTGACAGAAGCCGAGGCCGAAGCGGCCTGCGAGCTCGTCCTCCAGCTGGATGCAGCTTGCCACCTCGGCGTCGACGAAGACCCGGATCAGCCCCTCGCGGGACGCCCTTGCGATCAGCCGATGCGCCTTGGTGTTCGCGACGCCGAGGCGCTTAGCAATCTGCCCCTGCGTCATGCCAGCGGAGAAATAGAGCCAGGCGGCCCGAGCCGAGAGGCTGGCCTCGTCGGTCTCGAGCCGGGGGAGGCTCGCCTCGGCGTTCATGTCTCGCTCCCGCCGCAGCGTTCTTGTGCGCCGCGAATTATTTTTCATTGTGCGCAAAATTTTCCACCCTGCCCTCCGTTTGTCAAGTCCGCCGGCGGTCCGTCCGGCCGGGATTTTCGGAACCGGCGCCGCAATGGTTGCAGAAGACCCGCCGACATGGTGGGAAATGAAGGAAGCAGAACCGAGTGTCGGAGGCGGAGCCATGACCGGACGCGACGAAGTGCTGCGCCGCGTGCGGGGCGGCCGGACGGTCGAGGACAACGTGCTGGAGGCGGCTTGGCTCTACTACAACGAGGAGCGCAACCAGAACGAGATCGCCGAGCGGCTGGGCGTCTCGCGCGCGACCGTGGTCAACTATCTTCAGCAGGCGCGCGACCAGGGGCTGGTCGAGCTCCGCCTCGGCCCGGAAATCTTCAACCGGCAGAAGCTGGCGAGCGCGCTGCGCGACCGCTTCGGCCTTGCCGACGTCCTCGTGGTGCCGGGCCCGGCCTTTTCACAGAGCGCGGTGGCGCTCGCGGCGGCGCGCTATGTCCCGGACCTCATCGAGCGCGGCGACATCGTCGGCATCGCCTGGGGCCAGACGATCTTCGCGATGGCCGAGAAGATGCTGCCGCGGGTCGTCCCCGACCTCACCGTCGTGCAGATGGTCGGCTCGATGCCGACGCCGTACATCTTCACCGCCGAAAGCTGCTCGACCAATGTCGCGCTGAAGCTGTCGGGCAAGGTGGTCAATCTCTATGCGCCGGCGGCCCTGTCGAGCCCTGAGGCCGCCGCGGTCCTGCGGGCCGAACCGCTGATCCAGCGTCATTTCGACCTCCTCGAACGCATGCGCAAGGCGATCTTCGCCGTCGGCTCGATGTCCGCCGACAGCCATGTGGTCACCAGCGGCATCGCCACGCTCGACGACCTCGAAGCCTATGCGGGCCAAGGCGCCGTCGGCGTCGTCTGCGGCCGGTTCATCGACGTTGCGGGCCGCCATGTCCCGGGGCCGATCGACGAGCGGATCATCGGGATCACGCCGGACGGCCTCAGCGGCCTGTCCGCCGGCATCCTCGTCTCCTCAGGCCCCGAACGCGTCGCCGCCATGCGCGGCGCCATGATCGGCGGCTATGTCACCCATCTCGTCACCGACGAGCCGACGGCGCAGGCAATCCTCAACCGGCCGGCGTGAGACAGCCGTCCGCGCATACGCAGGGCCTCAGGCGCTCTTCCTGGCGAATTCCGGAAACAGCGAGGCAAGACCCGCCTCGCTGGCGGTGCACACGCCACGTTCGGTGATGAGGCCGGTGACGAGCCGCGCCGGGGTGACGTCGAAGGCGAAGTTCGACACCTTCGTCGCTTCGGGCGCGATGCGGACGCGCTCGACGACGCCCGCGTCGTTCATGCCGACGATATGCGACACCTCCTCGCCGCTGCGCTCCTCGATCGGGATTTCGGCAACGCCGTTGCGCGCCGTCCAGTCGATCGTCGAGGCAGGCAGGGCCGCGTAGAAGGGCACGCCGTTGTCGCGCGCGGCGAGTGCCTTCAGATAGGTGCCGATCTTGTTGCAGACGTCGCCGAGCGCCGTCGTGCGGTCGGAGCCGACGATGCAGAGATCCACCTTGCGGTGCTGCATCAGATGGCCGCCGGCATTGTCGACGATGAGCGTGTGCGGGACGCCGTGATTGGCGAGTTCCCAAGCGGTCAGGCTCGCGCCCTGGTTCCGGGGCCGCGTTTCGTCGACCCAGACATGGACCGGGATGCCCTTCTCGAAAGCCTGGTAGATCGGCGAGGTGGCCGTGCCCCAGTCGACCGTCGCCAGCCAGCCGGCATTGCAATGGGTGAGGATGTTGACCGGCTCGCCGGTCCGCTTGCCCCTCGCCGCCGCCTCGATCAGGGCGAGGCCGTTCAGCCCGATCTGCCGGTTGGTCTCGACATCCTCGTCGCAGACCTTGCCCGCGAACGCCCAGGCGGCGTCGGCCCGCTCGGACACGGGCAGCTCGCGCATGCGCCGGCGCACGGCATCGAGCGCCCAGCGCAGGTTGACCGCGGTCGGACGCGCCGCATGGAGGACGTCATAGGCATGGTCGAGCCCTGCATCCGAAGCGTCGGCGCGTAGCGCGAAGGCCATGCCATAGGCCGCCGTCGCGCCGATCAGCGGCGCCCCGCGCACCCACATGTCGGCGATCGCCGTCGCCGCGTCGTCGAGCGAGGCGAGCGTTACGATCTTCAGTTCGTGCGGAAGCCTGGTCTGGTCGATGATGCCGACCGTCGATCCGCCGGGCTCCGGCCAGATCGAACGGAAGTCGCGGTCGCCCACTCTCATGAAAGGCCCTTCTCCCGGCGGATCGACCGCGCGAGGCTGGTGACGGCACAAATGTCGGAAAGCCGGCCGCGATTGACGAGGAGCTCGCGGCCCATCGCCAGGGCCTTCGCCTCGCAGGCGGCGCGGCGGGTCTCCTCGGCGATCGCCTCCATGTCCTCGACATGGGCAAGGCCGACCAGCCGGCGGATCATCTTGGCGCCGGCAAAGCCGGTCGTGTCGGCGAAGAGCCCGCAGAGGAAACGCGACAGGGCGATCTCCGCCCCCGAAAGGTCGCCCTGATCCTCGAACAGGCTGCGGGCGTAGAGGATGCCGGTGCGCTCGCTCCGCCAGAGGTCGCGGAAGCGCGCCTCGAAGATCCGCCAGACGGACTCGGTCGTCCGCAGCAGCCATTCGCCATAATCGTCGCGCCCCCCAGCCTCGGCCTCATGGCCTTCCTGCGAGAAATAGGCGAGCAGGAGATTGGCGATCAGTGCGCCGATATCGAAGCCCATCGGGCCGTAAAAGGCGAATTCGGGATCGATGACGCGGCTGTCTTCTTGCGTCACCATGATCGAGCCGGTGTGGAGGTCGCCATGGACCAGCGCCTCGCTCTTGGCCGTGAAGGCGTGGAGCATCTCCTGCGCGGCGATCTTCACCGCCCGGTCGGAGCGCAGCGCCAGCGCCGCCCGATCGAGGCCCGGCTTCGTCCAGCGGTTCAGCGGCGCGTCGAAATAGGGATCGGTGAAGACGAGGTTCTCGGTGATCGCGCAGAGCGCGACATTGTCGGAGAACAGCGCGACGTCGCTCTTCTTCTTCGCCGTCTCCATGTGGAAATCGGAGGTGCGAAACAGCGTTTCGGCGAGGAAGACCCCGATGTGTTCGGCGAGATGCGGAAACCGCTTGCCTGCGATCAGCTCCTTTCGCAGAATCACATGCGGGGTGAGATATTCCATCACCACGAGCGCATTGGTCTCGTCGAAGTGGAAGATCTGCGGCAGGCGCTGTGGCATGATCGCGGCCTGCCGCGTCAGCGCGTTCCATTCGAAGAAGGCGCGGGAAAGCGGCAGCGGCCAGGAATCGCCGACGAGGCGCACATAGGGCAGCGCCTGCTTCACCACGACCGAGCCCGTCGGGCCCTCGACGATGAAGACGAGGTTCAGATTGCCGTCTCCGACCTCGCGGGCGGTGAGCTGCCCCTCCCCGCCGCCGAGCCTGCCGGACAGCTGCGAGAGGCCTGCGACATAGGCCTTCACCGTCTCGACGTCGAGCGGCCGGTAGCCTGCCGGTTGCGCCTCCTCCCTCCTCACGGAGCCCTCCGTTCCTGTCCATCGCACGCCGCGACGGATCCTCCCATGATCCGCCCGGCCGCCTCTTCGCCTGCTAGGCTGCCGGCCTGCTGGGCGATTGTCAATCATAGTTGACTTTCGAACAGTTTTCCATACCGTCTGGCCTCGGGAGGAACCATGCAGCATCCGGCCGGCCACGCTGGGCGGGCGATGCTCGAGCTGCGCCAGCTCGAGCGGTCGTTCGGCCCGAACCGCGTCCTGAAGGGCGTCGATCTCGACGTGCGGTCGGGCGAGGTCGTGGTCCTGATGGGCGCCAACGGCGCCGGCAAGTCCACCCTCGTCAAGATCATCGCCGGCGTCCATAAGCCGGGCGGCGGCACGCTGACGCTCGCCGGCGCGCCCTATTCTCCGGAGCGGCCGATCGACGCCGTCCATGCCGGGCTCTGCGTCGTCCACCAGGCGATCAACGACGGCGTCGCGCCGGACCTTTCGGTCGCCCAGAACCTGCTGCTCGACCGGCTCTGCTCCGGCAAGGCGGGCCTGTTCTTCTCCCGAAGCGCGGCCCGCAGGCAGGCACGCGAGATCCAGGCGATCCTCGGGCTCGACCTGCCGCTTGACCGGGCCGTGCGCGACATTCCGCTCGCCGACCGCCAGCTTGTGGCGATCTGCCGGGCGCTGGCCGAGGACCCGAAGGTGCTGGTCCTCGACGAGCCGACCTCCTCGCTCTCCCAGCGCGAGGCCGAGCGCCTGTTCGGCATCGTCGAGACGCTGAGAGCCCGCGGCGTCGCCATCCTCTACATCTCGCACCGCATGTCCGACATAAGGCGCCTCGCCGACCGCATCGTCACCCTGCGCGACGGACGGATCACCGGCGTGTTCTCGCCGCCGCTGGACTATGAGGGCGCCGTCGTCGCCATGCTCGGCGACGCTGTCCAGCCCGCGGGCAGCACCAGGCGGAGCACGGGCGAAGTCGTCCTGTCGGTGAGGGACTGCCGGCTGAGGCCCTGGTCGAAGCCGTTCTCGCTCGATCTTCATGCCGGCGAGGTGACCGCCATCACCGGCCTCGTCGGCACCGGCAAGAGCGAGTTCGCGGAGATCCTGTTCGGCTCGCGCCGTCCCGTTTCCGGCGAGATGACGATCCGCGGCAGGTCGTATCGCCCGGGCTCGAGCGCTGCCGCGATCCGGGACGGCGTGTTCATGGCCGCCAAGGACCGCGCGACCAACTCGCTGATCCCCGCCTTCGACATCGCCCGCAACCTGTCCCTGCCCTTCCTGTCGCGGCATTCGCGCGCCGGCTTCGTCGACTTTTCCGGCGAGCGGCGGCGCGCCCGGCAGACGATCGCGGGGCTCGGCATCGTCTGCCGGGGCGAGAGCGACCCGATGGCCGTCCTGTCCGGCGGCAACCAGCAGAAGGTGGTCGTCGGGCGCTGGCTGTCGGAGCCATGCGAGGTGCTGATCCTGGACGAGCCCTTCCAGGGCGTCGACATCCGCGCGCGCACCGATATCGGCCGGCGCCTGCGGGAGACCGCCGAAGGCCGCGCGACGCTGGTGCTCGCCGCCGAACTCGACGAGGCCCTGGAGGTCGCCGACCGCTTACTCGTGATGTCCGACCACACCATCGTCGGCGATCACCGGACCGGGCCGGATCTCGACATGGCGCAACTCCTCGCCGAGGTCGCGGGAAGCCCGTCGGCGGCCGGGGAAGACGCCGCACACCGTCTCGAAAGGACCGCCTGATGCCGCTCGCCATGCGCGACCTCTCGATCCGCTACGGCTTCTTCGTGCTCCTGATCGCTCTCGCGATCTTCTTCTTCGTGGCGCAGCCGGCCTTCCTGTCGCTGCGCTCGATGATCTTCGTCTTCCAGTCGGTCTCGATCACCGCGATCCTCGCCCTCGGCGTCACCGCCACGCTCGTCGTCGGCGGCTTCGACCTGTCGATCGGCTCGGTCGCCGCCTCCTCGATGATGGCCGCGTCCTACGCCATGGTGATATGGGGCTGGGGGACGCCCGAGACCGTCGCGCTCTGCATCGGCTTCGGCCTGCTCGTCGGGCTGATCAACGGCCTCATCATCGTCTATGGCCGCGTGCCGGACCTCCTGGCGACGCTCGGCACGATGTTCCTTTTGCTCGGGCTGCAGCTCGTGCCGACCGCCGGGCGCTCCATCGCCAAGGGCATGCTCCTGCCCGACGGCTCGACCGCGACGGGCTCCTTCGACAAGTCCTTCCTGGCGCTCGGCCGCTCGCATCTCTTCCACATCCTGCCGATCTCGGTGATCGTCATGCTGGCGCTCGCCGCGGTGATCTTCGTGTTCCTCGAATTCACCCGTTTCGGCCGCGTGATGTACGCAATCGGCTCCAATGAGCAGGCGAGCCGCCTCGCCGGCGCGCCGGTCGCCCGCTACAAGATCGGCGCCTACATGATCTCGGGCGGCTTCGCGGCGATCGGCGGCATTCTCCTGGCCGCCCGGGTCGGGCGCGGCGACGTCTCCTCCGGCAACAATCTCCTGCTCGACGCGGTCGCGGCGGCGCTGATCGGGTTCGCGGTCCTCGGCGTTGCCAAGCCGAATGCGTTCGGCACGCTCATCGGGGCGCTCTTCGTCGGCATGCTCCTGCAGGGCCTGACCATGATGAACGCTCCCTACTACACGCAGGACGCGGTGAAGGGCGCGGTGCTGGTGGTGGCACTGCTCTTCACCTTCTCGATGACCCGCCGGGCGGGAGGCTGATCCGGCGGTCAGGTCCGGACGCGGCGGCGGTCCGGCAATGACCCGACTGGGCGGAAGAACCGGTGGAGGACCGGCCTTCGCCTCATCAAAAACGACAAGGGAGGACATGGCATGCATGAAACGACATGGACGAGGCGATCGCTCGCCAGGCTCGCGGCCGGCGCCGCGATGCTCCTCAGCCTTCCGGGGCTCGCCTTTGCGCAGGACCGGCCGAAGCCGCTCGACAAGCCGGAGGACGTGACGATCGCGCTGGTGCGCTATCTGTCGACCGGCGACTTCTTCCAGGCCTATCTCACGGGCGTCCAGAACCAGGCGAAGGCGCTGGGCGTCAATCTGCGCGTTCTCGACTCGCGCCAGGACGCGGCGCTCCAGGCCGACATGGTCGACCAGGCCGTTGCGCTCGGCGTCGACGGCATCATCGTCCAGCACGGCCTGACCGAATCCATGACCGAGCCCGTCAAGCGCGCGGTCGCGGCCGGCATCAAGGTCGTCGCCTTCGACGTCAACGTGGACAACCCCGACGTCCCGCAGATCGAGCAGAGCGACCGCGACCTCGCCCGCCTCGCCCTGGAACAGGCGGTCAAGGACAATGGCGACAGCTTCCAGGCGGCCTACGTCTATGTCGCCGGCATCGCCCCGCTCGATCGCCGCGACGAGACCTGGCGGGAGTTCAAGGAAAAATATCCGGGCATCGAGCAGGTCGCGCAGTTCGGCACGCTCGACAATCCGATCGCCAATTCCGTCGCCAACCAGGCTTCGGCGGTGCTGCGCGCCAATCCTGGCATCTCCGTCATCTTCGCCCCCTATGACGAGTTCGCCAAGGGCGTGAAGATCGCCGTCGACGAGGCGGGCCTCACCGAAGACATCAAGATCTACAGCGCCGACATCTCGACGGCGGACATCCAGGCGATGCGCGAGGAGCCGAGCGCCTGGATCGCGACGGCGGCGACCAACCCGCAACTGATCGGCGAGGTCTCCGTGCGCGCCCTCGCCATGCTGCTTGCCGGAGAGGATCCCGGGCACAATGTCGTGGTGCCGCCGACCCTCGTCACGCGCGACATGCTGATGGAGAACGAGATCCAGAACATGGACGAGCTGTCGCAGAAGCTGCCGCAGTTCGCCAAGACCGACGTCGCCAAGCCCGAGTGGATGCCGGTCCCGTAAATACGGGAAGGGGCGCCACGTCTGCGGCGCGGCGCCCCTTCCTTCGGATATGGTCGAACCGGCACGGGCGGAGGCCGACCGTTCCGAGTCGTCCGGCCGTCGCCCGCCCTTCGGGCAGGGCTGGCCGGAGGAGACGAAGGCGCCCGAAGACACCCTCGCCCGACCAGGGTCAGATCGCGGTGAGATCCTGCGGCAGCACCGTCTCGGACATGTTTTGGTAGCAGACCGGGCGCAGGAAGCGGCGGATCGAGAGCGTGCCGACCGAGGTTGCCCCGAAGTTGGTCGAGGCCGGATAGGGACCGCCATGCACCATGGCGTCCGCGACCTCCACTCCGGTCGGGAAGCCGTTGGCGAGCAGCCGGCCGGCCTTGCGCTCCAGGATCGGCAGGAGGCGCTTCACGGCAGGCGCGTCGGCCTCGTCCATCTGGACCGTGATCGTCAGCTGGCCGTGCAGGCCGCGGGCGATCGTCTCCATCTCCGCGGTGTCCTTGACCCGCACCACGATCCCGAGCGGGCCGAACACTTCCTCGGCGAGACCCTCGTCCTTCATGAAGACGTCGCCGGTCGTCTCGAAGAGATAGGGCGAGGCGTGGCGCGAGCTGTTCGCGGTGCCGACCAGGGCGCTGACGCCGGCCGTGCCCGACACGCGGTCGGCGCCCGCACGATAGGCGGCGGCGATCCCGTCGGTCAGCATGGCCTGCTTGTCGCCGGCCTTGGCGGCCTCGACAGCCGCTTCCACGAAGGCGTCGGCGCCGGGACCATCGAGAAGCAGGACGATGCCCGGATTGGTGCAGAACTGGCCGGCGCCCATGGTCAGCGAACCGACCCAGGCCTTGCCGATCGCCGCGCCGCGGGCCGTGGAGGCTTCCGGCATGACGAACATCGGATTGACCGAACCCAGCTCGCCGAAGAACGGGATCGGCTCGGGCCGCGCTGCGCACAGATTGTAGAGCGCGCGCCCTCCCCCCAGCGAGCCGGTGAAGCCGACCGCCTTGATCAACGGATGGGTGACGAGCGCCTCGCCGACGGCCCGGCTGCCCCCCTGGACCAGCGAGAAGACGCCAGGATCAAGCTCGTGCGCCTTCACGGCCGCGGCGATCGCCTGGGCGACGATCTCGCCCGTGCCGGGATGGGCGTCGTGGCCCTTGACCACCACCGGGCAGCCGGCTGCGAGTGCCGCCGCGGTGTCGCCGCCGGCGGTCGAGAAGGCCAGCGGGAAGTTCGACGCGCCGAAGACGGCGACCGGCCCGATCGGCCGCTGGATCATCCTGAGGTCCGGACGCGGCATCGGCTGGCGGTCCGGCAGGGCGACGTCGTGCCTGCGATCGAGATAGGCGCCCTCGCGGATGTGCTTGGCGAAGAGCTTCAGCTGGCCGGTGGTGCGGCCACGCTCGCCCTGCAGGCGGCCTGCCGGCAGCCCCGATTCCTGCGTACCGATCTCGGTGATCTCGTCGCCGCGCTTGTCGATCTCCTCGGCGACCGTCTCCAGGAAGGCCGCGCGCGCCTCCCGCGAGGAATAGCCGTAGGACGAGAAGGCGTCTTCCGCCGCCTTTGCCGCGCGGTCGACGAGTTCCGGCGTGCCGGCGGAGAACTCGCGGGGGGACGCCTCCAGAGGTTCGGAGGAGAAGGTGGCGTCCGAGCCGACCCATTCGCCGGCGATGAGATGCTTCCCTGTCAATTCGAGCGTCATGAGACTATTCCCTTTCAATGTCGTGTTTCGAGCCGGCAGCGGCAGGAGCCGGCCACCGGCGATACGATCCGCAAGGCGCAGCCTTTACCGCGGCGGAGATTACCGCCCCCAGCGCAGGACCAGCGGATCGAGTTCGCGCGCAAGTTCCAGAAGCCCGGCCCTGGTCTCCGGATGCGGCGCCATGATCGGCCGGCGGACGGCGTCGCTGGCTATGACCCCGCCCTCCTTCATCAGGATCTTTGCGGTGATGAAGCTCGTCTGGCGGTTCTCGTAGTTGATCAGCGGCAGCCAGCGGCGGTAGGCCTCAATCGCGGCCGGACGGTCGCCGGCGAAATAGGGATCTATGATCTGGCGAATGCCGTCCGGGTAACCGCCACCGGTCATGGCTCCCGTCGCGCCGGCGTCGAGATCGGCCATCAGCGTGATCGCCTCCTCCCCGTCCCAGGGCCCTTCGATGGCGTCCCCGCCGAGCGAGATCAGCTCGCGCAGCTTGGAGGCGGCTCCCGCCGTCTCGATCTTGAAATAGGACACGTTCTCGATTTCGGAAGCCATCCGCGCAAGCAGCGTCGGCGGCAGCGGCGTTCCGGCCATCGGCGCGTCCTGGATCATGATCGGGATCGTGATCGAATCCGACAGCGCGCGGAAGAAGGCGAAGAGCTGTACCTCGCCGACGCGCAGCGTCGCGCCGTGATAGGGCGGCATCACCATGACCATGGCGGCCCCGGCGGCCTCGGCCGCCTTGCAGCGCGCGACGCAGATGTCGGTCGAGAAATGGCTCGTCGTGACGATGACGGGGACGCGGCCCGCGACATGCTCCAGCGCCATGCGCATCTGCTCGTCGCGCTCGGCGTCAGACAGAAGGAATTGCTCGGAGAAGTTTGCGAGGATGCACAGGCCGGTCGAGCCGGCATCGATCATGAAGTCGAGCGCGCGCTTCTGGCCGGCGAGATCGGGCGTTCCATTCTGTTCGAAGATCGTCGGCACGACCGGGAAGACGCCCCGATACGGGCGGACGGGCGATGAAGACGTCATGGTCGTTGGACCTCCCAGGCAGTGACGCGGTCGACATGGCGACCCACGCGATAGCCGATAGGACGCCATGCGAAAAGCGCTTCGCGGCTTACGTTCGCCGAAATAAGCGCGGCCGCGGAGAAGAGGGAGCGGGTGAGTGTCGGACGAGCCCGCTGCTCCACCAGGTTGCGGAGCCTTCTGCCGGCTTCGGGGCGCCGCAGCACGCCGGCCGCAGCTCACGCATGAACAACCGGCGTTGGCGACTCCGCTCAGTCACTCGACGTACCGCGCAGGGCGTCGACATAGCGGCGTATGCCCTCATCGAAGAGGACGAGGCGCTCGAAGCCGAGTTCGCTCTCCGCCCGCCTCCGGTCGAAGCCGCAGGGCCCGTTCTCCTCCCATTCGGATTTGCCGAAGGTGACGTCGAGCTCGGGCAGAACCGAGCGGACGATCTCGACCATGCGCGCGAGCGAGGCGGTCTTGCCGGTCGCGATGTTGAAGATCCCGGAGGCGGGCCTCGCCGCCGAAACCGCACGCACGACCGCCTGCACCGCGTCGTCGATGAAGAGATAGTGCGTCGGGTCCCTCGGATGACCGTCGAGGACGGTGCCTCGGCCGGCAAGGGCGTTGCGCAGCAGTGATTCCAGAACGGTCGGCGTCCGTCGTCCGGGTCCGTAGATCCGGGCGAAGCGGAGGGCCAGCGCGTCAAGGCCGTGCTCCCTGCGATAGCCGAGAAGCGCCTGTTCGGCAGCGGCCTTGCTGGCACCGTAGATCGTGTCCGGATCGGGTCTCGCGGTCTCGTCGACCATGCCGCGATGGGCGCTGCCATAGACGTCGATGCTCGAACACAAAACGACGCGGGCGACACCGGCGCGGCGCGCCGCCTCCAGGAGATGAACACTCCCTTCCGTATTGACCTGCCAGACCGTCAGCGGCTGGTCGGCAAGGAACACGGGTCCTGCCACGGCGCCGCAATGGACGATCGTGGCGAAGCTGCCCTCGCTGACCAGCGCGTTCACGGCGGAAATGTCGCAGACGTCGAGCCTGACGATCGGCCCGACCCCCTCGCAATGGGTGACGATGTCGGCACCGACGGCAGTCTGCCCCCGCGCCTTGAAGCGCTTCATCAGTTCGGAGCCGAGGAAACCGGCCGCGCCGGTGACGAGAATGCGTCCGGGATCGCGCTGCGCAACGGGCATCAACGGCCTCCCGCGGAGGCGGCCTCGGCGCCGGCAGTCGCGCAGCCGGAGCGGCCGCCGGCCGTAACGGCGAGGCGACCCGTCCTGACGATCCGCTCAAGCATCCGGCATCGCTCCGACCTTCTCCTCGAGGTGCCGCAGATAGGCATCCGTCCGCAGCCCGTCGCCGGTCACCCGGACCAGCGTGTCCTCCGGCAGGGACGAGCGGCCGTGACGATGGACGTTCTCGTTCAGCCAGGTCTTCAGCGGATCGTAGGCGCCCCGATCCAGCCCCTCGGCGACCCCTGGGGCCTCGAGCGCGGCCTCGAACAGCTGCGCCGCCATCACGTTGCCCAGCGTATAGGTCGGGAAGGAGCCGATCATGCCGGACGACCAGTGCACGTCCTGCAGGACGCCGAGCGTATCCGTCGGCACGTCGAGGCCGAGCGTCGCCTTCACCTTTTCCGCCCAGAGCGCCCGGACGTCCTTCACCGAAACCTCGCCGGCGATCAGCGCCGCCTCGATCTCCGAGCGCAGGATGATGTGGAGGTCGTAGGTCATCTCGTCGGCCTCGACGCGGATGAGGCTCGGCTTCACCCGGTTCACCGCGCGCCAGAACTCCTCGGCAGAGACGTCGGCGAGCTGATCGGGAAACACCGCGCGCAGCTCGTCGAAATGGAGTTCCCAGAACCGCCGCGACCGGCCGACCCGGTTCTCCCAGAGCCGCGACTGCGATTCGTGCATGCCGAAGCTCGCGCCGCCCACCGCGTAGAGATTGACGAAATCCGTCGTGAAGGCCGAGCGCGTGAAGGCCGGATCGATCCCCTGCTCGTACATGCCGTGGCCGACCTCGTGCCAGACGGCAAACAACCCGCCAGGCAGCCAGCGCTCCTGGAACCGGCTGGTGATGCGCACATCGCCGCGGGTGAAGGAAATCTCGAAGGGATGCACGGTGTCGTCGAGGCGGCCGCGCGAGAAATCATAGCCCATGCGCTCGGCGATCATCCTGGCGAAGCGCTTCTGGCTCTCGACCGGATAGGCTCGTTCGAGGAAGTCCGTGCGCGGCTGCGGTTTTGCCAGGGCCCGCTCGATCAGCGGCAGCAGGCCCGACTTGATCTCCGCATAGAGGCCCTGGAGGCGCCGCCAGGTCATGCCGGGCTCGTATGTGCCGACCAACGCGTCGTAGGGGTGGTCGTCATAGCCGATCGCCTCGGCGACCTGCCGCTGGATCTCGACCGTGCGTTCGAGGGTCGGCGCGAAGGCGTCGAAGTCGTTGGCGGCGCGGGCTCTCGCCCAGACCGCCTGGCCTTCCGTCTTCAACGTCGCGGCCTCGGAGAGGAGCGCCGGCGGGATGCGGCTGAGAACGCCGATGCCGGCCGAAGCGGCGCGGACGGCCCTCACCCGCGGATCGTTCGGCGAAACGCCGTCCAGCTCGCGCTCCGCCCCCTCGATCGCCCGGCGCATGGCGTCGCCCGTGGCAAGCTCGCGGGCACAGTCGGTGACCGTGGCGAACTGCTGGCCGCGCGCCGTGACCCCGCCCGGCGGCATCATCACCCGCGCGTCCCAGGACAGGAGATTGGCCGTGCAAAGCAGGTCGTTGATCCGTTCGACCTCGCGGGTGAAGGCGGCGTAGCTCAATCTGTGACTCCAACAGGACGTGGCGGGATAGGCGGAGAGGCCACCGGCGGTCCTCCGCAAAGGGGGCATACCCGAGCACCGCCATGCCGAAGGTCAGCAGAGCGACGGCCGTTCCGAAGATCTCTGGAACTCTCCGTCAGCAGCAAACGCTCGGCACACGGCGTCCAGGCATGCGGACCAGCGCATTGAACCGACAGCCCCGCGGCCGGTCAATGGGCTGCGCCGGCCGCCCACGACCAAGCGCGAGGAGCGACCGCTCGGCCGACGTCTACAAAAGCCACCCTGAAAACCGAATGGATACATTTTTCTCAGCGGCGGCGTCATCACTGTCAGGAATCTCCGCCGATTTTGCCAATATCAGCACGCACGACGCGTGACCGCTACTTTTGAACACTTTCAGATTTATGATTTGCATACATTTTTGTCGCCCTGTATACGATGTGGAGATTGGGAGATCGGCTGCCGCGACGAATCCGTCGCGCACGGCCACATCAAAGGCCTGACGGGAGGAGGCTTTCAATGGCAATGTCCGAGCCTGGCCTCAGCCGCTCGCCGCTGCAGTCGCACAATGCTGCGATGGAGCTGCGAGACCTCATCCTCGGTGGCGGTTTCGCCGCCGGTGAGCGGCTTTTGGAAGTGCAGCTCGCCGAGCGGCTCGGCGTGTCGCGGACTCCGTTGCGCAGCGCGCTCGCGCAGCTCGAGCAGGAGGGCCTCGTCGAACGCAAGTCGACGACCGGCTTCGTGGTGCGCCAGTTCACCTTCAACGACGTCGTCGACGCGATCGAACTGCGCGGCGTCCTCGAAGGCACGGCCGCGCGGCTTGCCGCCGAACGCGGCATCTCCGAGGTCCAGCGCGCCGAGATGGGCCAGATCCTGGACCGGCTCGACCAGTCGCTGGGCGAAGGCCCTGACGACATGGATCTCGACCGCTACGTCGACGCCAACGGCACGTTTCACGAGATGATCCTGGTTCTGTCTCAGAGCGCGATCGTGCGCCGCGAGGTGGAGCGCGCCGTACGCCTGCCCTTCGCCTCGCCGAACTCGTTTCTCGAGCGGCAGCGGGAGGTGCCGGCCTTCCGCCGGTCCATCGGCAGCGGCCAGATCCACCATCGCGCCGTGGCCGACGCCATCTGGCGCCGCGAGGGCGCCAGGGCCGAGGCCGTCATGCGCGAGCATGCGCGTCTCGCCCGCACCAACCTCGAATATGTCATGACCCGCGACCGGAGCCTGATGAACAAGGTGCCGGGGCTCTCGCTGGTCGTCACCTGAGCCAATGGGAGGCCCATCATGCTGAAGACGCTCGAACGCGTTCCGCTGGACGACGCCATCACCTTCGATCAGCTGACGCTCGATCCCTATCCGATCTACAAGCGGCTGCGTGCGGAGGCGCCGGTTCTCAAGGTCGAGCAGATCGGACGGATCTTCCTGACCAAGGCGGACGACACCAAGCTGGTGAAGGACAATCCCGTCCTGTTCTCCTCGGATGATCCGAAGACGCCGATGGAGCCGGCCTTTCGCGCCCACACGCTGATGCGCAAGGACGGGCCGGAGCACATGGCCGAGCGCATGGCGATGGCCAGATCCCTGTCACCGAAGACGATCACGCAGGTCTGGGCGCCGCTCTACCGGCAGCTCGCCGAGGACTATGTCGGCCGCCTGCCGCGCGGCGAGACGGTTGACCTCTTCTCCGAACTCTGCGGCCCCATCGCTGCCCGCATCCTCGCGCATATCCTCGGCATTCCCGATGCGAGCGACGAGGAGATGCAGCGCTGGTCGCAGACGCTGATCGACGGCGCCGGCAATTTCGCCTGGCGCCCGGAGCCCTTCGAGCGCACCGACATCGCCAATGCCGAGATGAACGCGCATATCGAGGCGATGGCCGGGACGCTGAAGGCCGAGCCTGACGCCTCCGCCCTCTCGGTAATGGTCAATGCCGAGAACCCGATCCCCTGGAGCCAGATCGTCGCCAACATCAAGATCGCGATCGGCGGCGGCATCAACGAGCCGCGCGACGCGCTGGCGACGATCGTCTACGGCCTCCTGACCGAGCCCGAGCAGTTCGAGGAGGTCAAGCGCCAGGAAAACTGGGGCGCCGTCTTCGAGGAGGGCGTGCGCTGGGTGGCGCCGATCCAGGCGAGTTCCCGCCTCGTCACCGAGGACACGGAGATCCGCGGTTTCGCCATCCCGAAGGGTGAGACGGTGATGACCATCCAGGCCTCGGCGAACCACGACGAGGAGGTGTTCGACCACGGCGAGCGCTTCGACGTCTTCCGCAAGAAGAACCCGCACCAGGCCTTTGGCAGCGGCCCCCACCATTGCGCCGGCGCCCATATCGCGCGCCGCACCGTCGGCCAGATCATGCTGCCGGTGCTGTTCGACCGCTTCCCGAACATGACCCTGCCCGACCCCTCGGTGGTCAAGTGGCGCGGCTTCGGCTTCCGCGGCCCGATCAACATGCCGGTTACGCTGAACTGACCTGCGCCCGCCTTACCGGAGCGATCGGCTCGGCCTGATAACCTCCGATCGCAGCAGGGCGCGCTCCCCATCATCAGAAGAAGAGACTGTGGAATGACCAAGATCGTCTACGTCGCCGCCGACGGAACCCGCACCGAGATCGAGGCCGAGGACGGCTCGAGCGTTATGCAGACTGCCGTATCCAACGATGTCGACGGCATCGTCGGCGAGTGCGGCGGCTCGATGGCCTGCGCCACCTGCCACGTCTATGTGGACGAGGCCTGGGCCGATCGCGTCGGGCCGCGCAATCCCGGCGAGGAGGACATGCTGGACTGCGCCGCCTCCGAAATGAAGCCGACAAGCCGGCTCTCCTGCCAGATCAAGATCTCCCCGGAGCTCGAGGGCCTCGTCGTCCACATGCCCGAAGCGCAGTTCTGAGCGACTGGCGCGGCGCCCGCAGCCTGCGGCGCAGTCGACATCGCACAGAGACCGAAGACCGAGAAGGCATCAATCCTCATGCTGAAGACGCTCGAACACGCGCCGCTCGACGAGACCATCACCTTCGACCAGCTCGTCCTCGACCCCTATCCGATCTACAAGCGCCTCAGGGCCGAAGCGCCGGTGCTGCGGGTAAAGGCAGTCGGGCGCACCTTCCTCACCAAGGCAGCCGACACCAAGCGGGTGAAGGACGATCCGGTCCTGTTCTCCTCGAACGACCCCGACACGCCGATGCAGCCGGCCTACCGGGCGCATACGCTGATGCGCAAGGACGGGCCCGAGCATCTCGCCGAGCGCATGGCGATGGCGCCCGCCTATTCGCCGAAGACGATCAGCCAGGTCTGGGCGCCGCTCTACCGGCAGCTCGCGGAAGAATACGTCAGCCGGTTGCCGCGCGGCGAGACGGTCGATCTCTATGCCGACCTCTGCGGCCCGATCGCCGCGCGCATCCTCGCCCATATCCTCGGTATCCCCGAGGCCACGGACAAGGAGATGCAGGACTGGTCGCAGATCCTGATCGACGGCGCCGGCAATTTCGCCTGGCGGCCGGAGCCGTTCGCCCGCACCGACGCGATCAACGACATCATCGACCGGCATGTCGACAGGATGGCGGAACGGCTGAGGGCAGAGCCGGACTCCTCGGCGCTTTCCTTCATGATCAATGCCGACAATCCGATCCCGATGAGCCAGGTCTATTCCAACATCAAGATCGCCATCGGCGGCGGCATCAACGAGCCGCGCGACGCGCTGGCGACGATCGTCTACGGTCTTTTGACGGACCGCGAACAGTTCGAGGAGGTCAAGCGCCAGGAGGCCTGGGGGCCGGCCTTCGAGGAAGGCGTGCGCTGGGTGGCGCCGATCCAGGCGAGTTCCCGGCTCGTGACGGAAGACACGGAGATCCGCGGCTTCGCCATTCCGAAGGGCGACGTCGTGATGACCATCCAGGCCTCGGCCAATCACGACGAGGAAGTCTTCGATCACGGCGAGCGCTACGTCGTGTTCCGCAAGAAGAACCCGCACCAGGCCTTCGGCAGCGGCCCGCACCATTGCGCGGGCGCACACATCGCGCGCCGGACCGTCGGCCAGATCATGCTGCCGCTCCTGTTCGACCGCTTCCCGAACATGACCCTGCCCGATCCTTCGGGGGTGAAGTGGCGTGGCTTCGGCTTCCGCGGTCCGATCAATTTGCCGGTGACGCTGAACTGATGCCATGAACGGGCCGCGTCCCCCGACCGGGGTCGGCCTGCCAAGTTCGAGAAGAAGAAGAAGAGAAGACGACATGACGACGATCACCTATGTCGCTGCCGACGGAACCCGCACCGATGTCGAGGCCGAGGACGGCTCCAGCGTGATGCAGACCGCGGTCTCCAACGATGTCGACGGCATCGTCGGCGAGTGCGGCGGCGCCATGGCCTGTGCCACCTGCCACGTCTATGTGGACGAGGCCTGGGCCGACAAGGTCGGCGCCCGCCAGTCGGGCGAGGAGGACATGCTGGACTTCGCCGCTTCCGAGATGAAGCCGACGAGCCGGCTCTCCTGCCAGATCAAGATCTCGCCGGAGCTCGACGGCCTCGTCGTCCATCTGCCCGAGTCGCAGATCTGAGCTGACGCGAAGGGCGGCGGCCCGGCCTCACTAACCGGGCTGAGGTCGCGAGCGAGACGCATCGCCGACGCGGCCCGCCGGTCCGACGGCTGAGGAAGGGCATGGGAGGAGACGCATGGAACAGAACACGATGACCGATCGCCTGGCGATCCGCGATCTCGTGGAGAACTGGGTTGTCTGGCGAGACGCCGGCGACTGGGAGCGGTTCAGGACGGTCTGGCACGCTGACGGCCGGATGATGGCAACCTGGTTCCAGGGAAGCGCCGACGAATTCATCGCCGTCAGCCGCGCCGGCTTCGAGAAGGGCGTGCGGATCCTGCACTTCCTCGGCGGCACCGCGATCGATCTTGCCGGGACCCGCGCGATCGCCCAGACCAAGATGACGATCAACCAGCGGGCCCCAGTGGAGGGCGTCCTCTGCGACGTCGTCTGCACCGGCCGGTTCTACGACTTCCTGGAAAAGCGCAACGGGCAATGGGGCCTCGTGCTGCGCCAGCCGATCTACGAGAAGGACCGGCTCGATCCCGTCGATCCCGCCCAGGTCCCGGATCTCGATCGCGCGCTGCTCGAAAGCCTGCCGGAGGGCTACCGGCACCTCGCCTATCTGCAGATCGGGATCGGCTACGACGTCAAGCGCGACATGCCCGGCCTCGTCGGGCCCGAGGTCGAAGCGCTCTATGCGCGTGGCGCGGAGTGGCTGGCGGGCAACTGAGAGAACCCGGCCACTTCCAGCCCGCCGATCGTGCGTCGGGCCGGGCTGGGAAGGTAACGAAGCGGCCGCCGCCCACCAGAGGGCGACAGCCTGACAGCTGCAATGAAGCCGCGCCGGTTTAGACCTTCGCCATCACCGCCTCGACAGCGTCCTTGGCGCGGCTGACGACGATGTCTGCCTCCTCCTTCGTCAGGCAGAACGGCGGGGCGAAGCCGAGGATGTCGCCTTCCGGCATCGCCCGTCCGATGACGCCGCGCTCGGCCAGCGCCGCGGCGATCTGCGGCCCGACCTTGCGGGCAGGATCGAAGAACTTGCGGTCGTCCCGATCCTCGACGAACTCCACGGCCGCCAGCATGCCGTCGCCGCGCACTTCGCCGACATGGGCGTGGCTGCCGAGCGCCTCCTGGAGATTGGCGCGGAAATAGGTGCCGACGGACTTCACATTCTCGATCAGGCCGAGATCGTCGATCAGCTTGAGGTTGGCGACACCCGCCGCCGCGCAAAGCGGATGGGCCGAATAGGTCCAGCCATGGCCGATCGCGCCGAGCTTGTCCGACCCCTCGACCAGCACCTTCCAGACCTTGTCGCAGACGATCGTGCCGGACAGCGGCAGATAGGCGGAGGTCAGGCCCTTGGCGATGGTGATGAGGTCCGGCTTGATGCCGTAGTGATCGGAGCCGAACATGGTGCCGAGCCGGCCGAAACCGGTCACCACCTCGTCGGCGACGAGCAGGATGTCGTACTTGTTCAGGACAGCCTGGATCCTCTCCCAATAGCCGGCCGGCGGCGGCACGATGCCGCCCGTGCCGAGCAGCGGCTCGCCGATGAAGGCGGCGACGGTCTCGGGTCCCTCGGCGAGGATCATCTCCTCGAGCTTCTCCGCGCACCAGGTGGAGAACTCCTCCTCGCTCTGCTCGCGGTTCGGCCGGCGGAAATAATAGGGCGCCTCGGTGTGCATGACCGGCGCGCGCGGCAGGTCGAACTGGTTGTGGAAGAGCGCGAGGCCGGTCATCGAGCCGGTCATGATGCCGGAGCCGTGATAGCCGCGCCAGCGCGAGATGATCTTCTTCTTCTCAGGCCGGCCGAGCACGTTGTTGTAGTACCAGATCAGCTTGATGTTGGTCTCGTTGGCGTCGGAGCCGGAGAGGCCGAAATAGACCCGGCTCATATGCTCGGGCGCCCGGTCGATGATCATCTTGGCGAGCTGGATCGAGGGCTCGGAACCGTGGCCGACATAGGCGTGATAATAGGGCAGCTTGTGCGCCTGTTCGGCGATCGCGTCGGCGATCTCCGTGCGCCCGTACCCGACATTCACGCAGTAGAGGCCCGCGAAGGCGTCGAGGCTTTCCTTGCCGTTGCGATCGACGATCGTCGCGCCCTTCCCGCCGGTGATGACGCGGGTCGGAGTCTCGCCGCGGGCATGGGTGCCCATATGTGTCGAGGGATGGAAGAAATGGTCGCGGTCGAAGGCATTGAGTTCGTTGTCGCGGTCGAGCATTGAAGGCTCCTTCTTCTGGTTCTGGCTTTAGTGTTCGGAAAGGGTCAGACCGCGTCGCGGCAGACATATTTGATGTCGGTAAAGGCTTCGAGGCCATGGCGCGAGCCCTCGCGGCCGAGGCCCGACTGCTTGACGCCGCCAAAGGGGACCGGCGCGCCGGTGATCTTCACCCGGTTGACCGCCACCATGCCGTATTCGAGCTCGGCGGTCATGCGGGAGATCCGGGCGGCGTCTTTGGTCACGAGATAGGCGACGAGGCCGTATTCGGTGTCGTTGGCGCGGGCAAGCACCTCATCCTCCGTATCGAAGGGCGTCACGGCGGCGACCGGCCCGAAGGTCTCCTCGCGCATGATCAGCGCGTCGTCGGACACGTCCGCGAGAAGCGTCGGCTGGTAGAACAGCGCTCCTGCGGGATGGCGCGAGCCGCCGACGAGGCAGCGGGCGCCGCGCGACGTCGCGTCATGGACCTGAATCTCGACCTTCTCGATCGCCCGCTCGTGCATCAGCGGGCCGATCTCGGTGCCGTCATCGAGGCCGGCACCGACCTTCAGCGCAGCGATCCTCGCGGTATAGGCGGCGAGGAAGGCCTCGTAGATCGGGCGCTGGACATAGATGCGGTTGGCCGCAAGGCAGTCTTGGCCGGAGGTCGCGAATTTGGCGGCCACCGCGATGTCGACCGCCTTGTCGAGATCGGCGTCGGCGAAGACCATCAGCGGCGCATGGCCGCCGAGTTCCATGATCAGGCGCTTGACGGTAGGGGCGCACTGCCTGGCGATCAGCCGGCCGATCTCGGTCGAGCCGGTGAAGCTCATCGCCCTGACGCGGCGGTCTTCGCACATCCGCCCGACGATGGTCGCGGCATCGCCGGTCACGACGTTGAAGACGCCGGCCGGCATGCCGGCGCGCTCGGCGAGTTCGGCAAGCGCCAATGCCGAGAACGGCGTCTCGGCCGAGGGGTGGGCGACCACCGTACATCCGGCGGCAAGCGCCGCGGCGGCCTTGCGCGTCAGCATGGCCGAGGGAAAGTTCCAGGGCGTGACCAGGCCGACCACGCCGACCGGCACGCGTGTCAGCGTCATCTCCGCGTCCGGCAGATGGCTCGCGACGCTCTCGACGGACACGCGCTTGGCCTCCTCGGCATAATATTCGACGAAGGAGGCGGCATACTCGATCTCGCCGGCGGATTCGGCGAGCGGCTTGCCCTGTTCGAGGGTCATGATCAGCGCGAGATCGTCCTTGGCGGCGAGGATCAGATCGTGCCAGCGTTTCAGGACTGCCGTGCGCTCCTGCGGCAGGAGCCGGCGCCAGGGGCCGAGCGCCGCATCGGCCGCATCGATCGCGCGTGCGGTCTCGGCGGCGCCGAGCGAGGCGAGGAAGGCGAGCGTCAGCCCGCTCGCGGGATCGGTGACCGGAAAGGTCGCCCGGTTGCCCGCGGCGATCCAGCGGCCATCGACGAAGGCCTGCTCGCGCAGCAGCCTGACGTCGCGAAGCCCGTCGAGGGCGGGATGGAATTCGGGGCGGGCGAAGACGGCGGCGCGGGACGGCATGGCGAGACTCCTGTCGGAGAGGGGCGACAGGCGCGAGGATAGGGGCGGAGCCTGCGAGACATGGTCCGTTCTGGTCCGCCGGGCCGGACGAAGTCTCCAAAGTGCGGGCGGCTGCGAGAGAAAGTCTCTTTCGGGGCCGATCCGCTCACACCGTCGGGGCCAGCGCCTCCACCGGCGGGTCGACCGCCTCCTTCACCGTGCGGGTCACGATGTAGGTGAAATAGCGGGCGATGCCGATCTCGCGCTCGAGCCAGCCGTCCATCAGCCGCTGATAGGCGTCGACATCGGGCGCGGCGACCTTGAGGATATAGTCGACGCCGCCGCCGACGGCCCAGCAGGCAACCACGGCCGGGCTGTCGCGCACCGCCCGTTCGAACCGCTCGAAATCGCCCTGCCGATGATGACCGAGCGTCACCTCCACCATGACCGTCGTCACCTTCGCCACCAGCCGCAAATCGAGGCGCGCGGTGTAACCGGTGACGATCCCCGCCGTTTCGAGCTTCTTCAGGCGGACCCAGCAGGGCGTCGGCGACAGGCCCACCTTCTCGGCGAGGGCGAGCTTGGTGATCCGCCCTTCCCGCTGGATGGCGGCCAGGATCTTCAGGTCGAGTGCGTCGAGCTTCATGGATGACATGTTCGGTCCGTCGGGCAAGTTTGTCCGCCGGCGCGGAACAAACCCTTGATCCTGTATTGTGGATTGACATGATTTCAGGAAAACTGGTGTCATGACAATGTGGTTTCTGAACCGGGACGCTTTGAAGCGTCCGGTCTATCTCTCACTCGCCGACCAGATCGCCCGCGCGGTCCTGGATGGCAAGCTGGCGGTCGGTGCCCGGCTGCCCCCGCATCGCACGCTGGCCGACGATCTCCACGTCTCCGTGCAGACCGTCAGCCGCGCCTATGAGGAGCTGATCCGGCGCGGGCTCCTCTCCGGCGAGACCGGCCGCGGCACCTTCGTGCGGCCGCAGCGCAGCGAGGCCGCCCTGCCCTATCTGCCCGAGCGGCTCGGCGAACTCGTCGACCTGTCGATCCTGAAGCCGATCTGCGAGGACATGCATCTCGACAGGATGCGCAAGGCGCTGGTCTCGCTGGCCGAGAGCCTGCCGCCCTCGACGGTCCTGTCGTTTCGGCCGAACGTGATCTTCCCGCGCCACCGCTCGGTCGCGAGCGAATGGCTTAAGCTGTGCGGGCTCACCGTCCCGCCCTCCAACATCTGCCTGACCAACGGCGCGACCGGCGGCATGACCACGGCGCTCCTCGCCGTCGCGACGTCCGGCTCGACGATCGCCACCGAAGGCATCGGCTGCCACACGCTGATCCCGCTGGCGAGCTATCTCGGCCTGGAACTTGCCGGCCTCGAACTCGACGACGACGGCATCGTGCCGGAAGCCCTCGCCGAGGCCTGCGAGAAGAGCATCGTGCGGGCGCTCTTCGTCCAGCCCAACGTGATCAACCCCACGGCGACGCTGATGAGCCTGAAGCGCCGCGAGGCGCTGGTCGAGATCGCGCGGAAATACGATATCGCGATCATCGAGGACGACGTGCTCGGCCCGCTGGTCGAGAAGCGGCCGCCGCCGATCGCTGCGCTGGCGCCCGAGCGCACGATCTACATCACCTCCTTCACCAAGACCGTCATGCCCGGGCTTCGCACCGGCTATCTCGCCGTTCCCGATCGCATGCTGTCGGCGGTCGTCAACCGGCATCTCGTGACCAACTGGATCGCGACGCCGATGGTCGCCGAGATCGCGACGCGCTGGGTCGCCAACGGCACCGCGATGGAGCTCGTGAAGTGGCAGCGCCAGGCGATCCGCAAGCGCCAGGCGATCGCCCGCGAGCTGCTTTCCGGGATCGAGTTCAAGGCCCATCCGGAAGCGCTTCACGTCTGGCTGCCGCTGAGCGGCGGGCGCGAGGAAAGCCTGTTCATCGCGCAGGCGCGCCTGCGCGGCGTCGCCATCGCCCCCGGCAGTTCGTTCCGCACGGGCGAGGTCCGCCAGACGGCGGTCCGCATCTCGGTCGGCTCGACCAGCGAGGAGGAATTTCGCACCGGAATGGGGGTGATCTCCAGCCTGATCCGGTCCGATCCCGAGCCGTTGCTGCTGGCGATCTGAGCAGGACCCGCTCAGGAAACCGGCAGGCCCACCGAAATCGTCATGATTTTATTTTCCACATTGACATGATTTGAAGCCCGCTAGATCGTAAGGTCACGCAGCTTCGATCAACCGGAACCACGCCGTGGCGGATCCCATCATCCAGCTCGACCATGTCGTCAAACGCTTCGGCGAACTCGTCGTGCTGGACAATCTCACCTTCGACGTCCAGCCGGGCGAGAAGATTGCCCTGATCGGGCCCTCAGGCTCGGGCAAGACGACGATCCTGCGCCTGTTGATGACGCTGGAGACGCTGTCGGGCGGACACATCATCGTCGACGGTGAACAGCTCTTCCACATGAAGAAGCGCGATGCGCTGGTTCCCGCCGACGAGGCGCATCTCCACCGCATGCGCGCCAAGATCGGCATGGTCTTCCAGCACTTCAACCTCTTTCCGCACAAGTCGGTCCTCGACAATGTCACGCTGGCGCCGATGCTGACGCAGAAGGTGAAGCGCGCCGACGCCGAAAAGCGGGCGATGGAACTCCTCGACATGGTCGGCATGGCCGAAAAGGCCAAGGCGATGCCGGCGCAGCTTTCCGGCGGCCAGAAGCAGCGCGTCGCGATTGCCCGCGCGCTGGCACTCCAGCCGGAGATCATGCTGTTCGACGAGGTGACCTCGGCGCTCGATCCCGAGCTTGTCGAGGAGGTGCTGAACGTCATGCGGCTGCTCGCCAGCGAGACCGACATGACCATGCTCCTCGTCACCCACGAGATGAACTTCGCCCGCGACTTCGCCGACCGCGTCCTGTTCTTCGATCGCGGCCGGATCGTCGAGCAGGGTCCGCCCGGCGAGATCTTCACCAACCCGCGAGAGGAACGCACGCAGGGCTTCCTGCGCAAGGTCCTCGCGGCGCATTGAGCCGTCCCCGACGGGACACGACCAGACCAAGCACTGGAGCAATTATGACAGCATCGACCCGACTGATCCGTAGCGCCCTTCTCGGCGTCTCCTTCGCAGCCGCGGCCCTCGCGGGCGCCACCGGCGCCTCCGCACAGGATGCGCTCCAGGCTCTGAAGGAGAAGGGCGAGGTCCGGATCGCCATCGGCAACGAGCCGCCCTATACCGAGCTGAAATCCGACGGCACGGTGTCGGGCGCGGCCCCGGACGTCGCCCGGGCGGTATTCAAGAAGCTCGGCATCGACAAGCTGGACCCCGTCGTCTCCGAATATGGCGCGATGATCCCCGGCCTGCAGGCCGGCCGCTTCGACGCGGTGACCGCCGGCCTCTTCATGAAGCCGCAGCGCTGCAACGCGGTCGCCTATTCCGAGCCGGTGCTGTGCGATGCCGAGGCCTTCCTGGTGAAGAAGGGCAATCCGAAGAACCTCACCAGCTTCAAGTCGATCGCCGACAGCCCCGACGCCACCATCGGCGCGCCGGGTGGCGGCACCGAGGAGCGGCTCTCGCTCGAGGCCGGCGTGCCGCGCAGCCGCGTCATCGTCGTCCCTGACACCCAGAGCGGCCTGACCATGCTGCAGCAGGGGCGCATCGACGCCTATTCGCTGCCCGTCCTGTCGATCAATTCGCTCGCCGAAAAGGGCGGCGACGGCGTCGAGGTGATCGCGCCGGTCGAGGATTCTCCGATCGCCTGCGACGGTGCGGCCTTCCCCAAGGGCGAGACGGCGCTCCGGGACGCCTTCGACGAGAAGCTCGCCGAGCTGAAGGAATCGGGCGAGTTCGCCAAGATCATCGAGCCCTACGGCTTCTCGGCCAAGGCCGCGATGGCGACCTCGCGCGAAAAGCTCTGCGCCGCAGCAGAGTAAGGGGCGGAGGGAGAGCGCCGATGGGGACGTCCTCCCGTCGGCGCGACGCTTCGATAGCAAGCCGATGCCAAGGAGCATCTACGGGGACGGATAGCCGCGGATTTTGAGGCTTCGTCATTCTCGGCACCGTCCCGGGAATCCATGGGTGGCAGTTCAAGCGCCTGATCGAAGCCGCGAAATGCACGGCCTCCGACGTCCGACTGGATTCTCGGGACGGGGCCCGAGAATGACGACGCGTTGAGGCTGGCGCCTCCACTGTCTTGGCCGGGCTCGCCGTACGGCCCACCATCGTGCATCAGCACATCAACCCGCAAGGACCAACCGCTTCCATGGACATGTGGCTCGGCTATCTGACGCTGATCCTGGAGGGTGCCTGGATCACCATCCAGCTGACGATCTATGGCTGCGTCTTCGCGCTTGTGGTCGCGATCGTGGCGGGGCTCGGCCGTATCTCGCGGTTCGCGCCGGTGCGCTGGCTCTCCGTCGCCTATGTCGAGTTCTTCCGCGGCACCTCGATCTTCGTCCAGCTGTTCTGGGCCTATTACGTCCTGCCGCTCGCCGGCTTCACCCTGTCGCCGATGCAGGCGGGCGTGCTCGCCCTCGGCCTCAATGTCGGCGCCTACGGCGCGGAGGTCGTGCGCAGCGCGATTCAGTCGGTCGATCGCGGTCAGCGCGAGGCCGGCATCGCGCTCAACCTCACCCGCGGCCAGCGCATGCGCCACGTGATCTTCCCGCAGGCCTTTGCGGTGATGCTGCCGACCTTCGGCAACAACGCGATCGAACTCTTGAAGGGCACCGCCATCGTCTCCCTGATCTCGCTCTCCGACATGACCTTCCAGGCGCAGGTCGTGCGGGCGCAGACCGGCAACACGGCCATCCCCTTCGTCACCATTCTGATCCTCTATTTCGCGATCTCGTCGGTCATCTCCTTCGGCGTCAGGAAAGCCGAGAAGCGCGTCTCGCGCGGTCTCGAAGGCGTGAGGGGCTAAGCCGATGGATTGGGACTGGGGATTCGCCTGGCAGATCCTGCCGACCCTGCTCGAAGGCGCGAAGATCACCATCATCGCGACGCTGCTCGGCTTCGTCCTTGCGGCCGTGGCCGGCCTGATCCTCGCGGTGCTCCGCCGTTCGAAGACCCAGATGGTCTGCGTCCCGGCAAAGGCCTTCGTCGAGTTCGTGCGCGGCACGCCGCTGCTCGTGCAGCTCTACTTCCTGTTCTACATCCTGCCCGATGCCGGGCTGACGCTTCCGCCGCTCGTCGCCGGCGTCATCGGCCTCGGCCTGCACTATGCGACCTACACGTCCGAGGTCTATCGCGCCGGCATCGAGAACGTGCCGCGCGGCCAGTGGGAGGCTGCCAAGGCCTGCAATCTCACGGTCCGGCAGACCTGGCTCCACGTGATCTTCCCGCAGGCGATCCTTCCGATGATCCCGGCGCTGGCGAACTATCTCATCGCCATGTTCAAGGAAACGCCGCTGCTTTCGGCGATCACCGTCCTCGAACTGATGAACCAGGCGCGCTCGATCGCCAACTACAATTATCGCTATCTCGAGCCGATCACCCTCGTCGGCGTCTTCTTCCTGGTGATCAGCCTGATCTCGGTGATCGGCATCAAATATCTCGAACGGCGCTTCGGGGCCGGCGCCGGCCGCGGACGGGCCCTGTCATGACCCCCGACATCGTCACGGCGAAGGCCCCCCTCACCTTCGATCCCCGCGCGATCGAGAAGCGCGTCGGCCTGATCCTGCTTGCCACCGACCACTCGACCGAGGCCGATTTCTCGCGTCTCGTCGCTTCGGCGCGCGTCGGCCTGTTCGCAACGCGCATCGCCTACGCGAACCCGGTGACACCCGAGAACCTTCGCGCCATGCAGCCGCGGCTGGCGGAGGCGGCGGCGCTGATCCTACCGGAGGAAGACCTCGACGTCGTCTGCTTCTCCTGCACCTCGGCCTCGGTGGTGATCGGCGACAAGGCCGTCGCGGCGGCGATCCGCTCCGCCAAGCCAAATGTTCCGGTCGTCACGCCGGCCGACGCCGCCGCAAGGGGACTGCGAACGCTCGGGGCCAACCGCATCAGCGTGCTGACCCCCTATACGCCCGAGACCAGCGCTCCGATGGCGCGCTACTTCACCGAGGCGGGCTTTTCGATCGCGAGCTTCACCTGCCTCGGTCTCGAGGACGACCGCGAGATGGCCCGGATCGCCGAGGCGTCACTGGTGGAGGCCGCCGTGGCGGCGACGGCGCCGGACGCCGAAGCGCTGTTCATCTCCTGCACGGCTCTCCGTTCGGCGAGCGTCGCCGCCGAGATCGAGGAGCGGATCGGGCGTCCGGTGGTGACGTCCAACCAGGCGAGCGCCTGGGCCTGCCTCGCCCATTGCGGCATCCTGCCGGACCGCCCCGATGCCGGCCGGCTGTTCGCCAACGCCCTTGCGGTCACGGTCTGATCCGATGCCCATCGTCGCCCTGCCAGAGATCCAGGAGGCGGCCAGCCGCATCGCCGGGAACGTGAGGCGCACGCCGGTGGAGCTGTCGCACAGCCTGTCGGACCGGGCAGGCGTGCCGGTATACCTGAAGCTCGAACACCGGCAGATCACCGGCGCCTTCAAGCTGCGCGGCGCCACCAATGCCGTCCTCAGCCTCTCCGCAGCCGACCGGGCGCGCGGCGTCGCCTGCGCCTCCACCGGCAATCACGGCCGGGCCCTTGCCCATGCTGCCTCGAATCTCGGCATACGCTGCATCGTCTGCATGTCGAAGCTGGTGCCCGAGAACAAGCGCGACGCGATCGCCGCGCTCGGGGCCGAGGCGCGCATCGTCGGCAAGAGCCAGGACGAGGCGCAGCGCGAGGTCGACCGCCTCGTGGCGGAGGAAGGCTTCACCGACATCCCGCCCTTCGACCACCGCGCCATCGTCGCCGGCCAGGGCACGATCGGGCTGGAGATGCTGGACGACGTGCCGGAAGCCGAGACGATCCTCGTGCCGCTCTCCGGCGGCGGCCTGATCGCCGGCATCGCCGCGGCGGTGAAGGGCCGCAAGCCCGACGCCCGGGTGATCGGCATTTCGATGGAACGGGGTGCGGCGATGCAGGCAAGTCTTTCCGCCGGCCGCCCGGTCGAAGTCGAGGAACTGCCGACGCTTGCCGATTCTCTCGGCGGCGGCATCGGCCTTGCCAATTCATGGACCTTCGAAGCGGTGCGCGATCTCGTCGACGAAGTCGTGCTCCTCTCCGAAGCCGAGATCGCGGCGGGCATCCGCCACGCCTATTTCGAGGAGCGCGAGATCGTCGAGGGGGGCGCCGCCGTCGGCATCGCCGCGCTTCTCGCCGGCAAGGTGAGGCCGCAGGGACCCGTGGTGACGCTCCTGTCCGGCCGCAACATCGCCATGGACCTCCACCGTTCGGTGGTGAACGGCGCCGACAGCTTGGAGGCGCCTCGCTGATGCCCGATATTCGCATTCTCACCGAAGCCGAGCTTCGGCAGTTCGTCACACTCGACCTCGATGTCGTCGCCGCCATCGAGGACGCCTTCGCGGCGCTGGCGACGAAGCCGGTCGCGATGCCGCCGATCATGCGCCTCGACATTCCCGAACATCGCGGCGAGGTCGACGTGAAGACCGCCTACGTGCCGGGTCTTTCCGGCTTCGCGATCAAGGTCAGTCCCGGCTTCTTCGACAATCCCAAGCTCGGCCTCCCGAGCGTCAACGGACTGATGATGCTCCTGTCCTCGACCACCGGGCTCGTCGAGGCACTGTTCCTCGACAACGGCTATCTCACCGACGTGCGGACCGCCGCCGCTGGCGCCGTCGCCGCAAGACACCTTGCCCGGCCCGATGCCGCGGTCGCGGCGATCCTCGGGGCCGGCGTGCAGGCGAAGCTGCAGCTGAAGGCGCTGACCCTGGTGCGCCCGATCGCCGAGGCGCGGATCTGGGCGCGCGATCCAGCCAGGGCGGAAGCGGCCGCCCGCGAGGCTTCGCAGGAACTCGGCATCGCCGTGACAGCCTCGCCCGACGCCCGCATGGCCGTGAAAGGCGCTGATATCGTCGTCACCACGACGCCCTGCGACACGCCTCTCCTTCTCGCCGACTGGCTGGAGCCCGGCCAGCACGTCACCGCCATGGGCTCTGACGCCGAGCACAAGAACGAGCTCGACCCGGCGGCGCTCTTGAGGGCCGACCTCTATGTCGCCGACAGCCTCGCCCAGACCCGGCGGCTCGGCGAACTCCACCATGCGATCGCCGCCGGCCTCGTCTCTGCGGACAAGGTCTTTCCGGAACTCGGCGCGATCGTCGCGGGTCGTGTCCCCGGCCGCCCCTCCTCCGACGCCGTGACCATCGCCGACCTCACCGGCACCGGCGTCCAGGACACGGCGATCGCGACCCTTGCCCATTCCCGCGCGCTCGCAGGCGACCGCGGCACCCGTTTCGCAACCTGACAGGAAAGACGGCCCGATGACCGGCCCGCAACTGAACTTCTCCCGCGAAGAATACGCCGCCCGGCTGGATAAGACGCGCCGCGCCATGGCCGCGCAGGGCGTGGACGCGCTCTGGGTCTCCGATCCCTCGAACATGGCCTGGCTCACCGGTTACGACGGCTGGTCCTTTTACGTCCATCAGGGCGTTCTCGTCCTGCCGGAGGGCGAGCCGGTCTGGTTCGGCCGCGGCCAGGACGCGAACGGTGCGAAGCGCACCGCCTATCTCGCCCACGACAACATCGTCGGCTATGCCGACCACTACGTCCAGTCGACCGTCCGCCACCCGATGGAGGTCCTCTCGCAGATGATCGCCGATCGCGGCGCGGACAGGCTGACCATCGGCGTCGAGATGGACAATTACTGGTTCTCGGCCAAGGCCTTCGCGGTCATGCAGGCGGGCCTGCCTAACGCCCGCTTCGTCGACGCGACGGCGCTGGTGAACTGGCAGCGCGCCGAAAAGAGCCCACGCGAACTCGACTACATGCGGATCGCCGGCCGGATCGTTGGCGCCATGCACCAGCGCATCGTCGAGAAGATCGAGCCCGGCATGCGCAAATGCGATCTCGTCGCCGAGATCTACGACGCCGGCACCAGGGGCGTCGACGGCCATGGCGGCGACTACCCGGCGATCGTGCCGCTGCTTCCCTCGGGTGCCGACGCCTCGGCGCCGCATCTCACCTGGGACGACAGGCCGATGCAGCTCGGCGAAGGCACGTTCTTCGAGATCGCCGGCTGCTACAAGCGCTATCACTGCCCGCTGTCGCGGACCGTTTTCCTCGGCAAGCCGAGCCAGGCCTTCCTCGACGCGGAGAAGGCGACGCTCGAAGGCATGGAAGCGGGCCTCGCAGCGGCGAGGCCTGGCAATCTGACCGAGGACATCGCCAACGCCTTCTTCGGCGTCCTGAAGAGATACGGGATCGCCAAGGACAACCGCACCGGCTATCCGATCGGCCTTTCCTATCCGCCGGACTGGGGCGAGCGCACGATGAGCCTGCGTCCCGGCGACAAGACCGAGTTGAAGCCGGGCATGACCTTCCACTTCATGACTGGCCTCTGGCTGGAGGACATGGGCCTGGAGATCACCGAGAGCCTCGCCATCACCGAGACCGGCTACGAACTCCTCGCCGATGTTCCGCGCCAGCTCTTCGTGAAGGACTGACGCTCATGTTCGGACCGGCCGCTATCGAGAACCTGCCGCCCTCGCCGATGGTGGCGAAGGTCGAATTCGACAGGGACGGAATCCATCACGGTTTCCTGCGCATGCCCTACAGTCGGGACGATTCCGCCTGGGGCTCGATCCTCATCCCGATCGCCGTCGCCAAGAACGGCGACGGTCCGACGGCGCTTCTGACCGGCGGCAATCACGGCGACGAATACGAAGGGCCGATCGCGCTGTTCGACCTCGCGCGATCGCTGAAGCTGGACCAGGTCTCCGGCCGGATCATCATCGTGCCGGCCCTGAACTATCCCGCGTTCCGGGCCGGCACGCGGACCTCGCCGATCGACAAGGGCAATCTCAACCGGTCCTTCCCGGGCCGGCCCTTCGGCAATCCGACGGAGAAGATCGCCGACTTCGTCACCCGCGACCTCCTGCCGATGGCCGACATCGTGCTCGACTATCATTCCGGCGGCAGGACTCTCGACTTCCTGCCCTTCGCCGCCGCGCACATCCTTGACGACAAGCGCCAGGAAGCGGCCTGCTTCGCCGCGGTCGAGGCGTTCGGCGCGCCCTATTCGGTGAAGATGCTGGAGATCGACGCGGTCGGCATGTTCGACACGACGGCCGAGACGATGGGCAAGGTGTTCGTCACCACCGAGCTCGGCGGCGGCGGCACGGCCTCGGCCCGCACGGCGCAAATCGCAAAGCGCGGTGCGCTGGGCGTCCTCAGGCATGCCGGCATCCTCAAGGGCGCGCCCGAGAAGCGGCCGACGAAATGGCTCGACATGCCGGGCGACGACTGCTTCACCTTCTCCGAGATCGACGGGCTGATCGAGCCGCTGGTCGACCTCGGGGACGCGGTGGTGAAGGGGCAGCCGATCGCCTGCGCCCACCCGATCGATCGCACCGGCGTCGAGCCCTTCACCTACACCGCCAAGATGGACGGCGTGCTTGCCGCCCGGCACTTCCCCGGCCTCGTCAAGGCCGGCGACTGTATCGCCGTCCTCGGCGTCCTGGAGACCTGAGGCTGGCGATCGCGCCGAGGCCAAGCCCTCGGCCCGGGCCTCAGCGCAGGCTGGCGATATAGGCGACGAGTTCGCGGATCTCGCGCTGGGTCAGGTTGATATCGGCCATGACCGGATGCGGGTTCGCCAGGAAGGCCGCGAGGGAATCGACGTTATTCCCCGTCTTCTTCGCGATGGCCATGAAGGTGAGGACGTCTGCGGTTCCCGTCTTCTGCTCCGGCCCGACGATGTGGCAGCCGGCGCACCAGCGTTCGGCGATCTTGCGACCGGCGGCTGCGTCGAGCGCCGTCTGCGCGTTTGCCGGAGCGAGGAACATGAACCCGGCGAGGAGTGCTGATATCGAGCGCTGCATGGCTTCGTCCAGGATGTCAGGCGTTACGGAAAAGGGGCTTCCACCCCCTCAGGCGTTGCGGATGGCGTTGACGACGTCCTCCACCGGATGGGTAGTGAGGTCCTTCGCCAATTCCCCGACGATCCTCTCGGAGAGCTTCGCGTGGAAATGCCGGCGCAGCTCGCCGAGGGTCCTCGGATCGGCGATCACCATGAGGTGCTCCAGCCCGCCCGAGAGAGCCCAGCGGTTCAGATAGTCCGCAGTCGCCGCCGCAAAGCCGTCCTCGCCACCACGATCGGAGTCCGGATTGGCCGAGCTGTGGCGGTGCCTCGCTCCCGATCCCGGATTGGACGCGGCGAGATGGGGATCGTGCAGGGCGACGAGATCGACATGCGGCTCGGCGGCCCGGTTGCGGAAAAGCTTGAGGGTCGCGCCATCGGCGACCGCGACGACGGTACCAGTGGGAAGGATCATGAATCGCTGCTCCGGTTCGGCGGTAAAATCCGCCCGTGCCCTGACAACACCACGGCGGAGCGGCCGCCGCCTTGCGTCAGATCAAGACGATCCGCGCCGCGGCACGGCATGATACCTGCGACGAGGCATGAACGGGGAAACCTAATGAGCGAGACGCGCGTGGTCTGCACACGGTGCGGCGGCGTCAACAGGCTGCCGCCGGCGCGGCCGGCCGAAGGCGCCAAATGCGGCAAGTGCGGTGCCCGGCTGTTCGCCGATCACCCGGACGATGTCGACGGGGCCAATCTGGACCGCCAGATCGCCAAGGGGACGATCCCCGTCCTCGTCGACGTCTGGGCGCCCTGGTGCGGCCCCTGCCGCATGATGACCCCGGCCTTCGAGGCCGCTTCACAGCGTTTCGGCCCGAGGGTCCGCGCGGTGAAGCTCAATTCCGAGACCGAGCAGGCCGCCGCCGCGCGGCTCACCATCCGCAGCATTCCGACGATGATCCTGTTCCTCGGAGGGCGCGAGATCGGCCGGTCCTCCGGAGCCATGACGACCGGGCAGATCGTCGAATGGGTGAGCGCGCGACTGCCTGCAGCGGCAGCCTGATTCAGCCGAGACGCGGCGGTCAGTCGCCGGCGATCGCCTTCAGGCAGTGCCGGGCGATCACCGTCTCCTCGTCGGTCGCGACGACGAGAACGGCAACCCTGCTCTCCGGCGCCGCGATCCGCTCGGCGCCGGCCGCATTGGCGGCCGGGTCGATCGCAACGCCGAGCCAGCTGAGCCGCTCGCAGATCGCCGCCCGCACGGAGGGCGAATGCTCGCCGATGCCGCCGCTGAAGACGAGGGCGTCGAGCCCCCTCAGGCTGTTCGCCATCGCCGCGGTCTCGCGCGAAGCCCGGAAGGCGAAGAGATCCAGCGCCTCCCTGGCGCGCGGATCCCCGCTTTCGGAGAGCTTGCGCACGTCGCCTGAAATCTCCGAGACGCCGAGAAGGCCGGACTGGTGATAGAGAAGGTCCTCCAGATCGTCCGTATCCAATCCGTGGACGCTCTGGAGGTAAAGGAGGACGCCCGGATCGATCGCACCGCAGCGCGTGCCCATGACGAGGCCGTCCAACGCGGAAAATCCCATCGTCGTGTCGACGCTCCGGCCGTTCCGCATGGCGCAGAGGCTGGCGCCGTTGCCGAGATGGGCGACCACGATCCGGCCGCCCGCAAGCTCGGGCGCCGCCGCGGCGATCCGCCCGGCGATATACTCGTAGGAAAGGCCGTGGAAGCCGTATTTGCGCAGGCCCTCCGCCTCGAAGCGCCGCGGGATGGCGTAGCGGCTGACCGGCGGCTCCAGATGGTGGTGAAAGGCCGTATCGAAGCAGGCGACCTGGCTGAGGTCCGGCCTTTGCCGCCGCATCTCGTGGATCGGCTCCAGCCCGCGCGGCTGATGCAGCGGCGCGAGCGGCGTCAGCTTCCCGAGCGCTGCGAGCACATCGTCGTCGATCAGGAGCGGCTCGCTGAAGTCCGGTCCGCCATGGACGATGCGGTGCCCTACGGCAAGGAGTGTGCGCCCGTCCAGCCGCGCCTCGATCGCCGAAAACAGGGCGGCGAAGAGCTGTTCGAGCCGCCGCTCCTCGGATGCGCCGGCATCGAGCCGAATCGGCTCCTCCTCTCCGGAGACCGACAGCGAGGGAGCCTCGCCGGTATCGTCGATCAGTCCCTTGGCGACGAGGCTCGGCTCGCCCTCTCCCTTCACCTCGAAGAGGGCGAACTTGATGCTCGATGAGCCGGCATTGATGGTCAGGACGGCGAACGTCATCGCGCTTCCTTCAAGAGCGGGACCCTTCAAGAACGGCCCGGACCCGTTTCAGTCGCCGGCCCTTGCCGCCGTGCCGTAGGGCCAGCTCCACTCGCGGATCTCCGGCAGGTCCTCGCCGTGCTCGCAGATATAGGTCCGGTGGCCGGCAAGGCGCCTGCGCAGTTCCGCCACGGCCGCACGCCCGGCCTCGCCCTGGTCCGGAAGCCGGTTGATCGCCTCCAGCGCCAGATGGAAACGGTCGAGCTCGTTCATGACCACCATGTCGAAGGGCGTCGTCGTCGTCCCCTCCTCCTGATAGCCGCGGACATGGATGTTGCGGTGGTTGGTCCGCTTGTAGGTCAGGCGGTGGATGAGCATCGGATAGCCGTGATAGGCGAAGACCACGGGCTTGTCGGTGGTGAACAGCGCATCGAACCGGTCGTCCGGCAGGCCGTGCGGATGCTGCTCCGGCGCCTGCAGCGCCATCAGGTCGACGACGTTGACGAGCCGCGTCTTCACCTCCGGCAGAAGCTCGCGCAGGAGCCCTGCCGCGGCGACCGCTTCAAGCGTCGGCACGTCGCCGGCGCAGGCCAGCACCAAGTCCGGCTCCTCGCTGCTGTCGGCCGTCCCAGCCCAGTCCCAGATGCCGGCACCGGCCGCGCAATGGGACTTCGCCTCCTCCATAGTCAGCCATTGCGGCGCCGGCTGCTTGCCGGCGACGATGACGTTGATGCGGTCGTAGGTCGCCAGGCAATGGTCGGCGACATAGAGCAGCGAATTGGCGTCGGGCGGGAAGTAGATCCGCACCACGTCGGCCTTCTTGTTGGCGACGTGGTCTACGAAGCCCGGATCCTGATGGCTGAAGCCGTTGTGGTCCTGCCGCCAGACATGCGAGGTCAGGAGGTAGTTCAGCGAGGACACCGGCGCCCGCCACTCCAGCTGCCGCGTCACCTTCAGCCATTTGGCGTGCTGGTTGAACATCGAATCGATGATGTGGATGAAGGCCTCGTAGCAGGAGAAGAGGCCGTGGCGGCCGGTGAGGAGATACCCCTCCAGCCAGCCCTGGCAGAGATGCTCGCTGAGGATCTCCATCACCCGCCCGTCCTGGGAAAGCGACACGTCATAGGGCTCGATACCCGCCATCCACACGCGATCAGTCGTCCCGAAGACCGGGTCGAGGCGGTTGGAGGCGGTCTCGTCGGGTCCGACCAGCCGGAAGTTCTTCGTTTCGGCGTTGAGCTTGAAGACGTCTTCCAGATAGCGGCCGAGGGTGCGCGTCGCCTCGGCGACCGTCCTGCCCGGCTCCGGCACGTCGATGGCGTGCGCGTCGATCGACGGCTGCTGCAGTTCCTTCCGCAACATGCCGCCATTGGCATGAGGATTGGCACCCATCCGGCGCTCGCCACTCGGCGCGAGCGCGGCGAGTTCGGGCCTCAACCGCCCGGTCTCGTCGAACAGCGCCTCCGGCTCATAGCTCTTCATCCAGTCTTCGAGGATGATGCGATGATCCGCATCGCCCCGGGCATTGGCGACCGGCACCTGATGGGCGCGCCAGAAGCCCTCGACCTTCTTGCCGTCGACCTCCTTTGGGCCGGTCCAGCCCTTGGGGCTCCTGAGGATGATCATCGGCCAGCGCGGCCGGTCGCTCGCGCCGCCCGTGCGGTGCGTCTCCTGGATCGCCGCGATCCGGTCGAAGGCCTGGTCGAGTGCGGCCGCCATCTTGCGGTGCATCGGCCGGGGATCCTCGCCCTCGACGAAGATCGGCTCGTAGCCATAGCCGACGAAGAGGTCCTTCAGCTCCTCCTCGCTGATCCGCGCGAGCACGGTCGGATTGGCGATCTTGTAGCCGTTGAGATGGAGGATCGGCAGGACGGCGCCGTCGCGGGCGGGATTGAGGAACTTGTTGGAATGCCAGGAGGCGGCCAGCGCGCCGGTCTCCGCCTCGCCGTCGCCGACGACGCAGGCGACGACGAGGTCCGGATTGTCGAACGCCGCGCCATAGGCATGGACGAGCGCATAGCCGAGTTCGCCGCCCTCATGGATCGAGCCCGGCGTCTCCGGCGCCGCATGGCTCGGAATGCCGCCAGGGAAGGAGAACTGGCGGAACAGCTTCCTCATCCCCTCGGCATCTTCGGAGATCTCGGGATAGATCTCGCTATAGGTGCCTTCGAGCCAGGTGTTCGCGACCATTCCGGGGCCGCCATGGCCGGGGCCGCAGATATAGAGGACAGACGCGTCGCGGGCTTTGATCACCCGGTTGAGGTGGGCATAGATGAAGTTCAGCCCCGGCGTCGTGCCCCAGTGGCCGAGCAGCCGCGGCTTGACGTGCTCCGCCTTGAGCGGCTCGCGCAGCAGCGGATTGTCGAGCAGGTAGATCTGTCCGACAGAGAGATAGTTCGCCGCGCGCCAGTAGCGGTCGAGAAGCTGCAGCTCCTCATCGCCGAGCGCCTGCGCCGTCGCTTCGGACACGGAACCAGTTCGCGTCATGCCGTTCTCCTCGTTTCCTTGCGCGGTTGAAACACCGGCCGCGCCCGGCGACCTTGATCGCGGTCAACGTTCACCCGGCTCACTCTGAAGTTCGCGTGGGGGCGACGTATCGTCGCCGGCCTCGCATCGTGCGGCTCGCTCGGCAAGGACGGCGCCAGCGCGTGCAGCCACCGCCTCCGGATCACCCTCGCCCGGCACGATCGTCCAGTCGAGCGAGCCGTGGTCGCGCGCCAGCTGACGGCGGACCACCGCCTCGGTCGCGTCGGAGGGATCGCCCCTGCGCTTTCCGACGCGGCGCAAAAGCTCCTCGGCAGGCACGTCGAGCCAGAGCCCGTGGAAGGACGTGGCGGCTGTCCGCGCGACGGCGGCCATGCGGTCGCGATCGTCCTTGCGCTCGAAGGTCGCGTCGGCAACGACGGCATGCCCAAAGCCTAGGATGGCGGCGCTCGCCTCGGCGAGCCGATCGTAAACCCGCGCGGTGACCTCCGGCGCATAGGCTTCGGCCGCAAGCCGCGTGTCTGGCGACACGCCGAACAAACGCTTGCGCAGCCTGTCGCTCGACACCGTCCGGGCGCCGGGAACGGGTCCGATGCCGGCGGCGAGCCTGGCCGCGACCGTCGACTTGCCGGAACCGGACAGGCCGCCCACGGCGACGAGCCGCGCCTCCCGCGGGCGAAGGAGATCGACGGCGAGGTCGAAATAGCTCCGCGCCGCCGCAGCAAGCTCCTCGCCGTTCTCGTCCGCCCCTTCCGCCGCCGTCGCGCCGACATGCGCCCGCACGGCAGCACGCACCGCCATGAAGAAGGGCAGCGCCGGCAGCCCGGCCTCGTCGCCCGTCAGGTCAAGATAGCGGTTCAAGACGAGATTGGCGAAGTCCGGCAGGTCGCGATGCCACAGATCCATCAGGAGGAAGGCGAGATCGTAGAGGACGTCCGTTGTCCCGAGGGTCTCGTCGAATTCCAGGCAGTCGAACAGCACCGGCTCGCCGTTCACAAGACAGATGTTGCGAAGATGGAGATCGCCATGGCCGCGCCGGACTAGGCCTTCCCCGGCGCGACGATCCAGGAGAGGCGCAAAACGGGCGAGTTCGGCCCGAAAGGCGGCGTTGAAACGGCGGGTCTCCGCCTCGCCGAAAAGCTCGGTAGTCGCCAGCGCCGCCTCGTTGACGTCGAGGACGACCGCCATCCGCCGGGCTCCGCCGCTCCGGTCCTGCGGCGGCAGGGACGCATGGAAGGACGCGATGGAGGCGCCGAGCCGCGCCATCAGCGGCTCCGTCAGCGCGCCATCTTCCGCCATGCGATCAAGAAGCGTCGTCTCGTCGAATCGATGCATGACGACGACCGCGTCCACGAGCTTTCCCGCACCGTCGAGCTTCAGGGCGCCGTCATCCTCCAGCGTGACACGGTGGACGCCGCGATAGAGCTGCGGAGCGGTGCGGCGATTGAGTTCCAGTTCGCGTTCGCAGGCGGCCAGCCGCAGTTCCGGCGTCGAGAAGTCGACATAGGGGAGACGGACCGGCCGCTTCAGCTTGAGTGCCGTTTCGCCGCCGAGAAGCAGCAGCGAGATATGCGTCGTGACCGTCTCGATCGCCTGGCGATCGTCTCCTTCGAAGCAGGACGTCTTCAAGAGGCGGACGACCCCCTGGTCGGGCATGTCGGTCATGGTGCGCTCCCATAGGGTCACCGTCGTCAACGCGGCTCCCTGCCTCTGGTTCGCACCGCCGGGACGCTTTTCCGAGCGCATCCTATGCGTGACTGACGATATCGCCTTGATCGGCATCAAGGTCGAAGGCGGCCCCCCGGCTATCCTGTTGAACAAACGCAAGGGGGGACCGGAATGCGCATGCCGATAGTTTCGATGAGCCTGCGACTGGCGGCCGTCACCGCCTGTCTGGCCTTCCCAGGCTCGCCCGGCCACGCGCAGCAGGCATTCGCCGGGGACGCCGGCCACGCGCTCATCGAGAGGCATTGCGCGCGGTGCCACGCCGTCGGTTCCACCGGGGAGAGCCCGCATCCCGACGCGCCGCCCTTCCGCACCCTGTCGCGGCGATATCCCGTCTCACAACTCAGCGAGGCGCTGGTCGAGGGCTTGCTGACCGGCCATCCGGACATGCCGGAATTCGTCTTCTCGCCCACCGAGGCCGCGTCGATCATCGCCTATCTGCAGAGCATTCAGGAGTGATCGGCACGGGCGAAGCGTATTGACGGCGGGCGCAGGCATCCCGGCATCACTCGACGAGCCTCTTCGGACCTGCATACGAACTCGCCCCTGGGAAGGCCGGTGCTGTGGCAGGGCTGCACCGCAGCGCCACAATCGCCAAACGGAAATGAAGAAGCGGATGGTTGGACCAGGCCGGCCGATTGACTCTCGACCGGCCGCAACGGATGCATTGTCCAACGTCTTCTGCATCACCGTCACAAATGCTTCGGATTGCACGCTTATCGGCAGTTTCCCTTGCGGCCGTCCTGTCCCTGTCCGCCGCAAGGGCTGATCCCGTGCCGCGCAACGCGCCTGCCGCCGGCTCGGTCATCTCGACCCGGCTCGGCGAGGAGATAGAATTCGTCGAAACGCCGCAGTGGCGCGGGCTCGAAGTCCTGCAGGACGTCAAGTCCGGCGACGTCATCCGCACCAATCCCAGCGGCCAGATCGCGATCCTCTTTTCCGACCAGACGCAGATCCGGGTCGGCCGCAATTCGACGCTGGTGGTGAAGGAACGCGTCGCCAACGGCGATACGCGGCTCGTCCTCCAGTCCGGCCAGATCTTCGCGCGCGCCGCCAGGGGTGGAACCGGCGTCTATGTCGAGACGGCGGCGGCGACGGCGGCCATCCGCGGCACGGACTGGACGATGCGCGTCGACGGCGACCGGACTTCGCTGACCGTCCTCGACGGGGCGGTCGAGTTCAGCAATCCGCAGGGCTCGCTCACCGTGCGCCAGGGCGAGGCGGCGGCCGCGACGCTCGGCTCGGCGCCGCAGAAGATCGTCATCGTCGCCAGCGATCTGCGCGAGCAGATGCTGGTCAATCTGTCGCTGCGGGAGGTGCTGTCCGAGTTTCCGACGCTGCTTATCCGCAATGCCGAGGTCCAGAGGCAGCGGCAGCGCCTCGAAACCATCGCGCCGGCGATGCGGTCGGCGGAAGACCGGGTCCTTGCCGCCGAGATCGCGATCGATCGCGACGGACGCGAGGCGGCAATCGCAGCGCTCGCGGAAGCCCGCCGGGCAAAGCTGACGGTCTCGCAGGACGCGCGGCTGACGCGGATCGAGGCGATGATCGCGGGTTCGGCGGGAAGGTATGACGAGGCGGTCCGTCTGTTCGAAAAAGCATTGCCGCATCTTCAGGGCGAGCAGAGGACGGCCACCGCCTACCAGATCTATTTCTCGCGTTCGCTCGCCGAGCCTCAGCATGCCATCGCGCCGCCGCGTCCCGAGCAGGAAAACCGGATGTCGGTGATCGGCGAGGCCGTCACCGCCGCCTTCCTACAATCGCCCAAGGAAGCGGTCGCGCTGATGAAGCGGGCCGAGCCGCGCTTCCACGACAGCGCGCTGTACCAGTCCCTGCTGTCGCAGCTGGCATTCGCCGCGAGCGATTTCCGCACGGCCGAAACCGCGATGCAAAGGGCGATGGCGCTCGAGCCGGACAGCCCCTACGCGCTTGCGGCGCGGGCGACCTACCGGGCGAACGTCGTCTGGGACAGCGCCGGCGCGCTCGCTGACATCGAGGCCGCCCTGAAGCTTGCCCCCGGCGATGCCGACCTGTGGAACGAACTTGGCCTCATCCAGAGCGATCGGGGCGCGGATCGCGAAGCCGAATTCGCCTTGAAGAGGGCGATCGCGCTCGATCCGGAAGATCCGGTCGCCAAGGCGAACTACGCCATCATGCTGCTCGACCAGGGCCGCGTCGCGGAAGCGCGGGCCGTCGTCGAGGCCGCCTTCGCCGCCGATCCCTCCTTCGAGATCGGCTATTTCGCCCGCGGCCGGGAGCAGATTCTTTCCGGCGACGACGACAAGGCGCTCGAAAGCTTTCTCAGGGCGACGACCGCCAATCCCGCCTTCGCCAACGGCCTTCTCGCGCTCGGCGTCGCCCATGCGGCGCGCGGCGAGATCGACCTCGCCAAGCAGGCTTTCGGAAACGCCGACCGGATCGATCCGAACGACCCGGTGACCGCGCAGTACCGGGCCGCCCTCGCGATCGACCAGTACGAAGCGGACGAGGCGATCCGCTTCGCGCAGGAATCGGTGAAGCGCACGCGAGCCCGGGGCGGCGACTATGCCTCGATCCAGTCGACCCGCGAATACGGCTCCGTCCTCGGCAGCGTCTACCGCTTCCTGTCGCTCGACGCCTGGGGCCGGTACTGGAGCGACGTCGTCTTCGATCCCTTCGATTCAGGTGGGTATTTCGACCAGGCGATCACCGGCAGCGCGCCGCAGATCCTCGTCGATCGCGCCGACCAGGTTCCCAATGTCGAGACCGAGGCGAATGCGACGGTGTTCTCGCTGCTCGCCCGGGGTCTGCTTCTCGATCCGATGTCGCTGGCGAGCTCCGACCTGCGCCCGGCCTTCGTCCAGACGCCTTTCACCGAGGCGACGCTGACCGGCGGCGCGTCGTTCATGGATGGCGACTGGGGCGGAATCGGCGGGGCCTCCTTCCAGTCGCTCGGCTACGATCCGCTGCCCTATTCGCTGCTGGCGTCCGTCGATATCGACTTCCGCTCGCCGCACTATGCCGACCAGATGGAACGCACGCTCACGGCGACGCTCGGCTTCGGCTTCCAGCCGACCGCCTATGACCGCATCGTCGGCTTCGGCGTCGGCAATTGGGGGATCGGCGACCTCGCCGTCGAGCCGCAGTCCGAGACCTATTTCGATCGCGCGGAGAATCGCAGCTTCACCGGCTTCGTCGGCTGGAGCCACACCTTCGCCTATCACAACGTCCTCAACGCAGCCGTCTTCGGCGCTATCGGCAGGTCGTCGACGGATGCCGAGCGGACGGACCCGATCTTCGGCGTCTTTCCGGCCAGCTATTCGAACGACGGCGATGTGGACCATCTGAAGCTCAGCGTCGCCCATACGGTCGGATGGGGACCGCTCACCCTCGACTATGGCGGCGAGTTCGGCCGCACCTGGCAGACCGCGACCCAGAGCGTCGTCGCCGACGTCTTCGGCGAACCGTCGGTCCTTCTCGACGAGACCGCCACCACCCGAAGCGATGTCGGGCGCGCCTGGATCGACGGGCTTTACGAGGTCTCGCCCTCCCTGAAGTTCGAGGGCGCCGTCTTCGCCACCCGGTCGAACGTTCCCGGCGACGAGGAAACCCATTTCGATCCGCGGGTCGGGGCCGCAATCATGCCGGTCGACGGCCAATGGCTGCGCGCCGCCTTCCTGCGCCAGCGGCCGGGCGAGGACAGCGATACGCTGGCGCCCGTCGGCGTGGTCGGCCTCAGGGCGAACGCCCTGCCGCAGGGTACCGACCGGGTCGACACGGCCATCCTCCATTGGGACAGCGAATGGACGCCCTTCCTGTTCTCGGCGGTCGACTACCAGCATCAGGACGTGCGCGGCCTGTCGCTGGCCGTGCCGACTTACATCGACACGGTCGACATTTCCGAGGCGACGCTCGACCGCCTGGCCTTCACCGCGAACCTTTGGATCGGCGGCGGGCTCGGCGCCTCGGCGACGGTGGCGCGGACCTGGTCGAGCGGTAATGAGGCCGGGACCGAGGGCGCCCTGCCCTTCGTGCCGGACTACACCGGCCGGCTGGCACTGACCTATGTCGATCCAAGCCGGCTGCGATTGACCGCGGCCGAGACCTATCTCGGCGAGCGGTCTTCCAATATCGACGGCGTCAGGCTGGACGCGGCATTTGTCACCGACGTCTTCGGCGGCTGGGAGACGCCGGACCGGCGGCTGGCTGTCGACTTCGGCGTCTACAACGTCTTCGACGAAGCGGTCGAGGCGGCGCCGCTGGTGCCGATCGCCCAGCGCACGGTCCGCGCGACGTTCACGGCGCGCTTCTGATGGCCGGCAAATGGCGGCGGCGGCTTGCCGAAACGGCGGGGCTTGTCCTTCTCGCCGCTTGCCTCGGCATCGCCTTGAGCGTCTGGCCCGCCTTCCGGCTCGCCGAGACGCGGATCTTCGACGCCTTCGTCACCCTGTCCCCGCCCGAGCTCGCCGAAATCGGCGCGGACGACGTCGTGATCGTCGCGATCGACGAGCCGTCCTTTGCCGAACTCGGGCTGCAATGGCCCTGGCCGCGCGACCTGCACGCCGGGCTCGTCCGCTCCCTGCGCGCGGCGGGGGCAAAGGCGATCGGCCTCGACCTCGTCTTCGCCGAGGCCTCCACGCCGGACGCGGACGCCGCGCTCGCCGAAGCGCTCGGTCCCGACACCGTGCTCGCCGCCGACCAGAGCGTCATCGAGACGCCGCAGGCGCTGCAGATGGTGCGCACCGATCCGCTGCCCGCCTTCGTGGAACGCGGGGCCGGCGTCGGCCTCGCCTCGGTGGTTCTCGACGGCGACAACGTGCTGCGCCGGATCCCGCCATGGGAGGATGGGTTCGCGGCGCAGGTGCTGAAGACGGCCGAGCCGGCGACCGACCTGTCCGGCCTGACCCGAAACCTCCTGATCCAGCCCTTCGGCCCGGCCCGCAGCTATCGCACCATTTCCTACTATCAGGCGCTTGAACCGGACGCCTTCCTGCCGCCGGACTTCCTCAAGGACAAGATCGTCTTCGTCGGCCGCAGCCTGCAGATGGCGGTGAGTGCGCAGACCGGCGGCGCCGACAGCTTCGCCACCTCCTTCACCTCGCGCACGGGCATGCTCGTGCCGGGTGTCGAGATGCAGGCGACGATCCTCGACAATCTGCGCCACCATCTCTTCATCGTCTGGTCCGGCCCGTGGGCGACGGGCCTTCTCGCATGCGCCTCTGCCATCCTTGCCGGGCTCGCGGCGTGGCGGCCGGCCGGGCTCGGCACCCTCATCGCCGGGATCGGCCTCGTCCTCGCCGTCTTCGTGCTCAGCCTCGTCGCGCTCGACCTGTTCAAGGTCTTCCTGCCGCCGCTCGCGCCCGCGATCGCCATTGCGGCCGTGCTCGCGCCGCTCGGCGCCCGCGACATCACCGAGGAGCGGCGGATGCGGCGCGAGGTGACCCGCGCCTTCGGCCATTATCTGGCACCCGCCCTGGTGGCGCGCCTCGCGCAGGACCCGTCGGCCCTGAAGCTCGGCGGCGAGAAGCGCGAGCTGACCATCCTGTTCAGCGACATCCGCAACTTCACCGCGCTCGCCGAATCGATGAAGGACGAGCCGGAGCGCCTGACGGCGCTGATCAACCGCCTGCTCACGCCGCTCTCCGAAGCCGTTCTCGAGCGCGGCGGCACGATCGACAAGTTCATCGGCGACTGCATCATGGCCTTCTGGAACGCGCCGCTCGACGATCCCGACCATGCCGTCCACGCGGTCGAGGCCGGGCTCGACATGCTCGCTGCGCTCGACCGGCTCAACGCGGAGCTTGCCGCGGAGATGGGGGACGCCGCGCCGAAGCTCGCGATCGGCGTCGGGATCAACACCGGCGTCTGCGTCGTCGGAAACATGGGTTCGGCGCGGCGGTTCGACTATTCGGTGCTCGGCGATGCGGTGAACTACGCTTCCCGGCTGGAATCGGCGTCCAAGCCCTGCGGCGTCCCGCTGCTGCTCGGGGCAACCACCGCCGAGATCGTGCGGGCGCGATTCGACCCGGTTCTGGTCGACCGGATCGCCGTGAAGGGCCGCAGCGGCACGGAGCCGGTCTATACGGTGACGGCCGGAGATGCAGCGCCGCCGCGTGTCGCGGCGCGAGCGAAGGCATAGGCACCCTCCGGCTTCGGCCCATTCAACGTCGGATCCGCTCCGCTGCGGATCCGCGGCGCGCGCGCGGCCCTTGCCGCCAGCCGAACGCGATGGTCGTCGGCCCTTCCCCTTCGGGTGAAAACTTGATTGTATCTGTTCCATTCAACAGACGGGGGACGCCGCCATGTCGCGCTTCATCAGGAATTTCGGACGCATCCGGCTCGGCCGCAGCGATCTCGAGAACCACGTGATCGACGAACTCCTGGCCGGCCGGCTCGGCCGTCGCGATTTCCTGCGGCACGGCGCCCGGGTCGGCCTGTCGCTGTCGGTCATGGCCGGCGCGCTGAAATACGCCGGCTTCGACCCGATCGGCAGCGCGATGGCGCAGGGTGGCACGCCCGGCGGCACCATCCGCATCGCGCTGATCGCCCCTCCCGGCAAGATCGATCCGGTGACGGTGGCCGATCAATACGGTCTTCTCGTGCTGCAGCAGGTCGGCGACTTCCTGGTCCTGGACGGCCCGGACCTGACGTTGAAGCCGATGCTCGCCACCGAATGGTCGCCCAATGAGGACGGCACGGTCTGGACCTTCAAGCTGCGCGACGACGTCAAGTTCCACGACGGCCGCACCATGACGGCGGACGACGTCGTCGCCTCGATCGAGCGCCTCGCCGACCCCGCCAACGGCTCCAACGCGCTCTCGGCCTTCAAGGGCGTCCTGTCGAAGGGCGGAACGAAGAAGGTCGACGACCACACGGTCGCCTTCCATCTCGACGCGCCGAACGGCAATTTCCCCTATTATCTCTCCTCGGACAATTACAACGCGATCATCGTGCCGGCCGACTATTCCGGCGACTTCGAGGCGGAGATGAACGGCACAGGTCCGTTCAAGCTGGAGAAGTACACGCCGAAGGTCGGCGCGACCTTCGTGAAGAACCCGGACTATTGGGGCGGCGCGCCAAAGCTCGACCGGATCGAGATGAGCTTCTACGCCGATCAGCAGCCGCAGGTGCTCGCCCTTCTCGGCGGCCAGGTCGACGTCATCCAGCAGGTGACGGTGCAGGGCTCGCAGAGCCTGTTCAACAATCCGGCGGTGAAGATCCTGGAGCTGCGCTCCAACGCGCATCGCCAGATCCACATGAAGTGCCAGTCCGGCCCCTTCGCCGACAAGCGCGTGCGCCAGGCCATGGCGCTGACGCTCGATCGTCCGCGCCTGATCCAGGGCCTGTTCCGCGGCATGGCCGACATCGGCAATGATTCGCCCTTCGCGCCGGTCTTCCCGTCCACCGATCCGACGGTCGAGCAGCGCGCCAAGAACATCGAGAAGGCCAAGCAGCTGATGGCGGATGCCGGCACGTCCGGCTTCGACACCACCTTCACCACGATGCAGATCCAGGAACTGCCGGCGCTGGCGAGCCTGATCAAGAACGCCGCCGCCGAGATCGGCATCAACGTCTCGCTGAAGATCGAGGATCCCGGCGCCTATTACGGCGATGCCGTCCCCGGCAAGTCGGACTGGCTGGATTCCGAGTTCGGCATGACCGACTACGGCCATCGCGGCATTCCCAACGTCTTCCTGACCGCGCCCCTGAAGAGCGACGGCACTTGGAACGCGGCCAACTTCCAGAACGTCGAATACGACAAACTGGTCGAGACCTACGTCGCCGCCCTCGATCTCGATGCGCAGAAGGACGCGGCCGGCAAGATCCAGCGCCTCCTCCTCGACGAGACGCCAATCATCTTCCCCTATTTCTACAACTGGCTGACCGCCACCGCCCCGAACGTCTCCGGCGTCCAGCCGACGGCGATGGGCCAGCTCTTCCTCAAGGATGCGACGGTCGGCTGACGCTGGTGCAGTCGGCATTCCTACGCTTCCTGCTGCGTCGGCTGGGCCTCAGCCTCCTCACCTTGTGGCTGGTCAGCATCGTCGTCTTCTTGGGAGCACAGGTCCTGCCCGGTGATCCGGGCCGGGCCATCCTCGGTCCGCTCGCCGATGCGCGAGCGGTCGCCGCACTCAATGCCGAACTCGGCGCCGACAGACCGCCGGTCGAGGTCTATTTCTCCTGGGTCGGCGGCATGCTGCAGGGGGACATGGGAGAATCCTATGCCTACCGGGCGCCGGTCGCGCCCTTCGTCGGCGACGCGCTCCTCCGCTCGCTGAAGCTCGTCGGGGTGATCTTCCTGATCGTCGTGCCGCTCGGCGTCGGCGCCGGCGTGATCGCCGCGCTCAACGCCGGCAAACCGCTCGACCGCGTCCTCTCGGTGGCGAGCCTCTCCCTGACGGTAATTCCCGAATTCGTCTCGGCCATCGCGCTGATCCTCGTCTTCGCCGTCATCCTGCGCTGGCTGCCGCTCTCGGCGACCTGGCCGGAGGGCGCCGGCCCGCTCGTCCAGCTGAAATACCTGATCCTGCCGGCACTGCCGCTGGTCATCGTTCTCTTCGGCTACATCGCCCGCATGGCACGCGCCGGCACGGTCGAGGCGCTGTCCTCCGACTACACCCGCACGGCGATCCTCAAGGGCCTGCCGTGGCGGACCGTGCTGACGCGCCATGTCCTGCGCAACGCGCTGGTGCCGACCATCACCGTCATCGCCGCCCAGACCGGCTATGCGCTGGGCGGTCTCGTCGTCGTCGAGACGCTGTTCCGCTACCAGGGCATCGGCAATCTCGTGCTGGGTGCCGCCAAGGCCAAGGACTTCGCCATGCTGCAGGCCGGTATCCTGACCATCGGCGCCTTCTTCATCCTGGCGACGCTCGTGGCGGACCTCATCACGGTCATGCTCAATCCGCGTCTCAGGGCGGAGCTCGGCCAATGAGCGCCGCCGCCGAGACCAAAGAGCCCGCCGAGGGCGCGGCGCCCGCCCCCCCAATCCGCAAGGAGCGCTCGACCCTCGGGATCCTCCTGCGCAGCCCGGCCTTCCTGGTCGGCCTCGCGATCGTCGCCTTCTGGGCGTTCTGCGCGGCCTTCGCGCCCGCCTTCGTGCCCTACAATCCGCTCGCCGACGATCTCCTCAACACGCTTGCGCCGCCCTCGGCCGAGCACTGGTTCGGCACCGACCAGATCGGCCGCGACGTCTTCTCCCGCGTCCTCGTCGGCGCGCGCGACATTCTCACCATCGCGCCACTCGCGACGCTGCTCGGGACCACGCTCGGCACGGTTGTCGGCCTCGTCATGGGCTATTTCGGCGGCTGGGTCGACGCGGTCATCGGCCGCCTGATCGAGGTGCTCCTGTCGCTACCCCTGATCATCGTCGCCCTGCTCGTCCTCGTCGCGCTCGGGCCCTCGACACCGACGGTCGTCGTCGTCGTCGGCCTCGTCTTCACCCCGCTCGTCGCCCGCACCGTGCGTGCCGCGGTCCTGTCGGAGCGCCATCTCGACTATGTGCCGGCGGCCGCCGTCCGGGGCGAAGGCGCCATCCACATCATGTTCGTCGAGATCCTGCCGAACATCTGGCCGCCGATCATCGTCGAGGCGACGGTTAGGCTCGGCTATGCCATCTTCACCATCGCCTCGCTCTCCTTCCTCGGCTTCGGCGTGCAGCCGCCCTCGCCCGACTGGGGCCTCGCCATCGCCGAGAATTACGGCGTCCTCGTCGGCGGCTTCTGGTGGACGGTGGTGCCGGCGACCGTCGCCACCGCCTCGCTCGTCGTCGGGGTCAATCTCGTCGCCGAAGGCCTGCAGAGGGCGGTTGCCGAATGACCGACACGAAGCGCGCCGTCTCCGACGCCGTCCTCGAGCTCGACGATCTCAGCGTCTCCTACACCGTCCGGGGCCGCGACCTGCCGGTCCTGTCCGACGTCAACCTCAAGATCGCCCGCGGCGAAGCCTATGGTCTCGTCGGGGAATCGGGCTCCGGCAAGTCGACGGTCGCGCTGGCGCTTCAGCGCGTCCTGCCGCCAAACGGCCGGATCTCCGGCGGCCATGTCCGCGTCGCCGGCAAGGACGTGATGGAACTCGGCGCCACGGCACTGCGGCAGATGCGCTCCAAGGACGTCGCCATGGTCTTCCAGGACCCGGGCAAGGCGCTCAACCCCTCGCTCACCGTCGGCCGGCAGATGGCGGAGGTCTTCGAGGTTCTGGGCGCCTCGCGCGCCGAGGCGAAGGAGCGCGGCGAAGCGATGCTCGGGCGGGTCCGCATTTCCGATCCTGCCCGCGTCATGGCGAGCTTTCCGCACGAATTGTCCGGCGGCATGCAGCAGCGCGTCGTCATCGCCATGGCGCTGGCGAAGGACCCGGCCCTGCTCATCCTCGACGAGCCGACGACCGGCCTCGACGCGACGATCGAGGCCGAGGTGCTCGACCTCGTCGACACGCTGCGCCAGGAGTTCGGCGCCTCGATCCTGTTCATCAGCCACAATCTCGCCGCCGTCGCCTCGCTGTGCAGCCGCGTCGGCGTGCTCTATGCCGGCAAGCTGGTCGAGGAAGGCCCGGCACGGGAGCTCTTCGCCGACCCGCGCCATCCCTATACTGCGGGGCTCCTGCGCTGCCTGCCACGGGCGGGCTTCAAGGGCGGCGCCGCGCTCGACAACATACCGGGCTTCCCCCCGGTGCCGGGTTCGATCCGGCAGGGCTGCGTCTTCGCGCCGCGCTGCGGCCTCGTAGAGGAGCGCTGCCGCGTGGATGCGCCGCCGCTCTACGATGTCGGCGCAGGCCGCGGCAGCCGCTGCCACTTCCACGACCGGGTCGACGAGCTCCCACGCATGAGCGAGGTGCCGCCGGTCAACACGCCGGAGCGGGGCCCGAACGTCGAACCGGTGCTGAGGCTCGAATCCCTCTCGAAGACCTACGACCTGCCGGGCAACCGGCATGTCTACGCCCTGCGCGATGTTTCCCTCACCCTTGCCCCCGGCGAGACGCTCGGCCTCGTCGGCGAATCCGGCTCCGGCAAGTCGACGCTCGCCAATGTCGTGCTCGGCCTCGTCGAGCATGACAAGGGCGGCCGGATCGCACTCGACGGGACGGAGATTGCGGCAAGCGTCCACGATCGGCCGCGCGAGGCGGTGAAGGCGATCCAGATCGTCTTCCAGAACCCCGATTCGGCGCTCAACCGCGCCCACACGGTCAAGCATCTCATCGGCCGGGCGGTGGAACGGCTGGCCGGCATTTCCGGAAAAGCCCGCGACAGCCAAGTGAAGAAGCTCCTGGAGGCCGTGCGTCTCACCCCGCGCCAACTGCCGGCCAAGCCCCGGCAGCTCTCCGGCGGCATGAAGCAGCGCGTCGCCGTCGCAAGGGCCTTTGCCGCCGATCCCCGCGTCATCGTCTGCGACGAGCCGACCTCGGCGCTCGACGTATCCGTGCAGTCGGCGATCCTCAACCTCCTGACCGAGCTCCAGGCCGAGCGGCAGGTGAGCTACATCCTGATCTCGCACGATCTCGGCGTCGTCAGGCATCTGTCGGACCGGATCGCGGTGATGTATCTCGGCCGTCTGATGGAGATCGGGCCGGCAATGAGCGTCCTCAAGGGCCCGCATCACCCCTATACCGAAGCGCTCCTGTCGGCGGCGCCGACGGTCACCGGCGAGCGCGGCGAGCGGATCCGTCTCGAAGGCCAGATCCCGAGCCCGGTCGACCCCCCGTCCGGCTGCGTCTTCAACACCCGCTGCCCCAGGAAGTTCGGCCCGGTCTGCGAGACCGAGGAGCCGCCGCTGGCGAGCGACGAGTTCGGCCACGCCATCCGCTGCCATTTGCCGCGGGAGAAGCTCGGGCGGGGACGCGAGGCGGAGCGTGCCGCGCCGCAGGAGAGCCTCTCATCATGACATCGGCAGAAGCCGGCAGCGCCGGGTCCGGGGCGGGCGGGTTCGCCGAACGCATCCGCGAGATCACACTCCGTCTCGTCGCCTGGCCGAGCGTTACGGGGAGCTCGGACGAAGCTGCCTTCGGGCCCCTTTTGCTTGAGTTCCTGGCCGAGCTGCCATGCTTCCGCGACCGGACTGACCGGCTCCGGCTGATCCCCGCCACCGGCCTTCCCGGCTGCTCCAGCGTGGCCGCGCTGGTGCGTGGGCGCGGCCGGCGGACGCTGGTCCTCGCAGGTCACTTCGACACGGTCGGCATCGAGAACTACGGAGCGCTCGCCCCGCTCGCCTGCGATCCACTTTCGCTCCGGGAGGCCCTGCGCGCAGAACTCGCAGGCACCGAAACCGACGCCGAGCGCCTCGCTGCACAGGATCTTGCCGGCGAAGACTTCCTGCCCGGCCGCGGCATCCTCGACATGAAGAGCGGCATCGCCGCCGGCATCGCCGTGCTCGAAGCCTTCGCCAAGAATGGCGTGGCGGACGGCAACCTCCTCCTGATCGCGACGCCCGACGAGGAGAACCGCTCGCGCGGCATGCGCTCCGTCCGCGATGCCCTTCCGGCGCTGGCGCGGGACTGGGATCTCGACATCGTCGGCGCGATCAACCTCGACGCGACGAGCGATCTTCACGACGGCTCGGCCGGCCGCGCGATCTTCCTCGGATCGGTCGGCAAGCTCCTGCCCTTCGCCTATGTCGTCGGCCGTCCGGCACATGCCGGCTATCCCTTCGAAGGCCTCAGCGCCAGCCTGATCGCGGCGGAGATCCTCCGCGAGATCGAGGCGAACGTCGCCATGGCGGAGAGCGTCGAGGGCGAATGGAGCGCGCCGCCGGTCTGCCTCAGCCTCGCCGACTTTCGCGAGCGCTACGACGTGACCATGCCGGACCGGCTCTGGCTCGCCTTCAACATCCTCTCCCAGCGCCGCACGCCGGCCGAGGTCTTCGCCCTGTTCGAGACCGCGGTCGCGGCGGCGATGGAGCGCGCGATCGCGCGATATGCCGCCCTCGCCGCCGCCTTTCCGGATGCGCCTCCCGCCGTCTACCCGCCGAAGGTCCTGACCTTCGCGGCGCTGCGCGACCTCGCGGCGGCACGGCCCGACACGGCTGCCGGCGGACCGATGCCGCCGGACGGGGACGACGACAACCCTTTCGCGGCGACGCCACCGCTCGTCGACGCGCTTGCGCGCCGGACCGGCATCGAGGGCCCGGTGGTGGTGATCGGTTTTGCGGGCCTGCATTATCCCGCCGTGCATCTCGACCCGGACGTTCTGGAAGATCGACGACTACAGGCCGCAGCCCGGGCCGCTGCCGACGAAATCGGCGCGGAATACGGCTGCTCGATCGGCCTCCGCCACTATTTCTCCGGCATTTCTGACATGAGCTTCCTCGGCCACCGCGCGGCGGGCCTGGACCTCATTGCCGCGAACACGCCCTCGCCGGCCTTCGTCGACCGGCCGGCCGCCGATCTCCTGACCTTCCCGGTGATCAACATCGGACCATGGGGGCGCGAGTTTCACCAGAAGCTCGAGCGGCTGCACACAGGCTACGGCTTCTCGGTGCTGCCGGCGCTCATCGAGCGCACCGTGCATCACCTCTTCCAGACGAATGACGACGGCTGACGCACAGCCGCACTCTCGTCGGTGAGCGCGCGATCGACGAGAGATCCAACCCTCAGGAAAGATTGGGATATCCGGCCGCCGCCGCTTCGCGCTCGTAACGCAGCACGACGGCATAGTCTTCCACCGTCACCGGCTCCACGCCCGTAAGCCCCAGCGCCGTGACCGCCTGGGCAAGTTCGGGATCGGCGATCGCTACAGCCAGCGCATGTCTCAGCGCCGCGCTCTTCGATGCCGGCGCCCCCGCGCGCGTCACGAAGGGCAGCGCCGGGCTCCTGGCCGTCTCCGCAAGCGCACGCACGCCCGCGACCAGATCCGGCCGGTGCTGCCGGACGAGAGCGAAGGTGACGCAGTCGATCGCTGCGACATCCGCCTCCCCCCGCGAAACATGGTCGAGGCTCGAAAGATGGCTGCCGGTCTCGATGACGTCACCGAAGAAGCGTCCGTCCCGAGCCAGCGGCGCGACGGTGAGGCGCAACAGGTTCATGCCGGAATTGGAGTCCCGTCCGTTCATCGCAACGCGGCTGCCACGCAACTCCTCGAGCGCGTCGTAAGCCGATCCGGCCGCGACGACGATCACGCTGCAATGCGTGGCTCCCTCGCAGCCGGGCCAAGCATAGGCCGGAGCGGCGACCGGCTCCACGACGCCCTGAAGCGCGGTCGTCAGAGGATAGCCGCAGGTCTGGGCAAGAAGCAGCGCCGGATCGCGCCAGATCTCCAGCAGCGGCCGCGTGCGGTCGAGCGCGGAGGGAACATCCGGCATCTCGCCATCCGAAAGCCGCCGCGCGATGCCGGTCCACAGCGCGTCGTTCGCCCAGCCAAGCCAGGGCATGTCGTACATTCCTAGACTGGCGACGCGCGTCATGTCACAGGCTCACTGCAGCTGGCCGGCCGTTCAGCCCGGCGGGTCGATGATCGCCGAGCCTCTGCGACGCCCGCGCCGGACGCACGTCCGTCAGGCCGGAGCCTCGCCGCCGCCGGGCGCGCTGTCCGGCGCGCGTCCGAGTGGATGCGCCGGCCGGTCGTGCGGGGCGAGGAAGAAGCGGCGGAAGACGTCGCGATAGCCCTTGTAGAGCAGCCCGCCATTGGCGCCGATGAGCGCCGTCCGGTTCTCGCGATACCAGTCCGGCAGGCGGTACCAGGGCAGCGTCGGATGCGCGTGATGGGCGGCGTGGAGATTGTTGTTGAGGAAGAGGAGCGCCAGAACGGGCGAATCCTCGACCACGGCCGTCCGCTTGGCGACATCGCCCTCGGCCTTGTGCTCGGCGAAGGAGCGGATCAGGAGCAGCGCGGTGCCCGGATAGACGAAGATCGCGAAATAGGCGAGCGGCGAGAGGCCGCAGACGCTCCACAGCCAGACGAGGACCACGGCCACGCCGAGGAGATGCCGCGCCCAGATCGACCGCGCGACACGGTCGCCCGACCAGACCGCTTGGGCTTCGGTCCAGAGAAACCGCGAGATCGACCAGGCCGGGCCGATCACCAGCCGCCCGGCGAGGCAGGTCTGAGCCCGCACCAGCGCTTGGCCGAGAGGGCCGAGCCGGGCCCAGTCCGCCTCGGTCCAATAGTAGGATTCGGGGTCGTCGAGCGGATCGGTCAGCCGCTCGTCGCGGTGATGGCAAAGGTGAAGCGTGCGGTAGCGCGCAAACGGGATCCACAGCGAAAGGGGGACGAAGCCGAGCGCCCGGTTGAGGCTGCGCCAGACTGTGGGATGTCCGTGGATGATCTCGTGCTGCAGCGAGCCATGCCAAGCGATGACCCAGGCCGCGGCAGGGATCAGGACGACCAGCGGGATCAAATGATGGAAGAATGTCAGCGCGGCCCAGCCGCCGTAGATGGCGACGGCCAGGGCAAGGGTCGGCCATTCGACGGTCCGACGTTCACGACGAAGGGGTTCTGCTGCGATTCGGGGCGATGCGCTCATGCGCCCAAGAATCCAGCAAAGGTAGCCGGCTGACAATTCCGCACTTCAACAAGCCGTGATGGAGTTTGTCGACGGAACTCCCTTTCTGATGATTAAAATCATCCAATGTGGAAATATTCGCTTGCGGTGGAATTGAGGAAGGAGGCTGGCCGGCCGCATTGACGTGGAGGCCCATGGTTGGCCCGCCGGTGCCGACAGTCTCTTTCTCGCCCTGGTCGTCTCCGCCAATCACGCGAAAGGCGGAGGGAGTGCCTGCTTCCATTGCCGGGAACGAGGGAGACGATTTGAGCGGTCATCGATGTGCGCCACGACGGAGGCCGAAGCCGCACGACCCTCGCCCAGCCGACTTGCACGCCGCCGGCCTGCGGCCGATTGTCGGAGTTCGGCCGCCCTCACGCCCACGCCGGCTAAAGCGCACGCGCCTCGTCAAGGCTCATCCGGCCGGCGGCCAGCCGCACCGTGTCCCCGTCCGAGCGCTCTCCGGCAATTGCCGCGGCGACGCCGTCGCCGATCAGCGGGCCGAGCTTGAAGCCATGGCCGGAACAGGCGCTGACCACCCAGGCCTTCCGCCCCCAGGGCTTGACCTGGAACTCCTCGCTGGGGTCGCGGGTCACGGTGTAGAAGCAGATCTTCTTCTCCAGCACCTGGTAGCGGTCGAAATACCGATAGGCGAGCCGCGCGGCACGGTTCAGCCTGGCGACGTCGGCCTCGGTCGCGATGCGGTCGCCGTCGGCATCGCCCGACCGGGTGAAGACGTGATCACCGACCTTCAGCCGCGTGCCCATCCTCGGCGGCAGCGTATAGGTGCCGCTCTCGGTGCCGAGATCGATCAGCACCGGCACGCTCTTCCATGCCTCCACATATTCCGCCGGCGGCGACAGATACATCACCGCCTGCCGCGACGGGATCACCGCGTCGGCGACCACAGGCGTGATCTTGTTCACCCAGGCCCCGGCGGCGATTACGATCCGGTCGGCGCGGTGGATCTCGCCGTTCGCCACCAGCGTGCCGGCCTCCGGATCGACGTCGCTCACCCGCGCATCGGCGTGGAAGGAGACGCCGGCATTGCCGAGAAAGACGGTGAGGTCCGTCAGGATGCGGATCGGGAAGAGCATGCCGCCCTCCTCCGTCTCGACGCAGCGGGCGAGGCTCTTCGTCTCGATCATCGGGAAGCGATCCGGCACCGCGCCGAGCGGAATCTCGTGCATGCCCTTGCCCAGCGCCGCCATCGAGCGCGACACCGGCTCGAACCAGTCGACGTCGTCGCGCAGGAAGTAGACGACGCTGCCCGGCGCGAAATGCCGCGCGCCGATGTCCTTGAACATCTCTTCATACAGCGCGAAGGCGCGGGGCATCAGATAGGCGTAGCCCTCGAGCGTGCCGTAGGCATGCCGGGTGATGCGGTGCTCGTCATAGGAGGTAGCGCGCGGATTGGGGATCGGCCCCTGTTCGAAGACCGAGACCTTGAAGCCGCGGCGCATCAGCGCCCAGGCGGTGGAGAGGCCTGCTATGCCGGCACCGACGACGATGACGTGACCGCGGGAATGGGACATGGGCGGGTGCTTTCTGCTTTCGGATGGGATCGCGGGATCGGCGTTCGGCCGTCTGGCCGCATTCAGATTATCGCAACGCCCACTGCAGCAGAGGGCGACACTGTCGCTACTTCGTCTTCTTCCCAGGGGAGAAGACGGGCGCCCTTTTGCCCGGTCGCGTCAAAGCGGCGGGATTGCGACCGTGGCGGAGGGCTGCGGCGGCAGCCAGTTCAGGTGCTCGCGCCAGTCCGCGCGCAGGCCCGCGAACCGCTTCAGCGACAGCTTGGACAGATCCGCGAAGCTGCAAGTCCCGTCGATCACGAGGTCCCGGATCGCATGGCCCGAGGCCGGCGAGAGGCCGAAGCCGACGCTGGACATGGTCGCGACCGTGACATTGTCGGGCGAGGCCAGCCGTTCGATCACCGGCCGGCCGTCCGGCGTGTTCTCGATCACGCCGGCCCAGGAGCGGATGACGCGCGCATGAGCCGCCTTGGGCAGGAGTTCGGCGACGCGGCGTGCAAGGTTTCGGGTGACGCTGCCGGACGGACGCGGCGGCTCGCGATCGAAGGGCACCTCGTCCATCCATTCGTGCGGGCCGCCGCCATAGGCGAGATTGCCGCGCAGGGTCTGGCGGCCATAGAGCCCGTGGCCGTCGACGCCGGTGAATGGCATCATCGCCAGAGGCTCGGTGACGATCATCTCGGCCCTCGCCGGCGCCATCGGCAGGTCGTGGCCGAGCATGCCGAGGAGCTTGCCCGTCTGCGGGCCGGCGGCGACGACAAGCGCGTCGCAGCCGATCGTCCCTTGCGCGGTCTCGACGCCCGTCACGCGGCCGCCGGCGGTCGCGATGCCGGAGACGGCGGTGTGCTGCAGGATCTTCACGCCGAGGTCCTGCGCCGCCCAGGCATAGGCCTGGCTGGTGCGCTGCGGATTGGCGTGGCCACCGAAATGGAGGCGCACGCCCGAGACGACGTTGTCGCCGGCCAGCGGCACGAGGTCGCGCACCTGCCGGGGATCCAGAACCTCCCAGTCGTAGCCTTTCGGCAGGCGCAGGCCGAGCCCTTCGTGGAAGCGTTCCTTGCGCGGGTCGACCTGGAAGATGATGCGGCCGCGCCGATACTCCGTCGGATAGCCGAGGAGTTCATCCATCTGCGGCCACAGCCGCTGCTCCTCGTGGAACAGCGGGCTCTGGTAATGCGTGCAGCCGCCGCCGTTGCGCCCCGAAGCCTCGAAGCCGACGATGCCCTTTTCGACGACGGTGACGTCGACCCCGGAGCGCGCCAGCCACCAGGCCGCGGAAAGCCCGGTGACGCCGCCGCCGACGATGACGACCGAAGTTCCCGTCTCGCTCATCACCCGCTCCTCAATAGGGCATGCCGGCGCGAAGCTGCTCGGCCTCGCGTTCGGTGCCGATGTCCTCATAGCCGATCCACTGGGTCGCGATGCCGAACCAGACGTTCCAGCCGGCATCCATCTCGGCGCCCTCCTCCCAATCGGCGAGGACCGACAGCGGCAGCGGGCGCACCGGTGCACGGTAGCCGGCGAGCGGCACCGTCTCCGGCGCGACATCCGCGCCGATCGCCATCACCAGCGCCACCTGCTCGCGGCAGCGCCGGGCCTGGCAGGCGCCCATGCAGACGCGGGTGAGCCGCTTCATCTGGTCGGGATTGACGGGACCCTCCCCGGCGAGCGTCGTCAAATCGCGCCTTGCGATCGAATTGGAGCGCCAGTCGAGATATCGCGGCGGCCTGACGCCGAGGAGATCGCCGCGGGTCACGTCCTCGCAGATGCAGGCGAGGACATCCTCGCCACCGGTCTGGAGCAGCGCGCGGGCCCAGTCGAGCGGATAGACGAGGCCCTCGCTTTCCGCCGGCCGCCCGGCCGCCGCCGGCGGACATCCGACCGCATCCATCTCGCCCCCCTGCCCCAGGGAGCGAAGCGCCGCCTGCCCTGCCCGCCTGCCCGAGGTCTCGGCGTCGCCGCCGAGCCCGGCGCAATCGCCGGCAACGAAGACCTCGGCGAGCGAGGTCGCGCCATGTTCGTCCACCACAGGAACATGACCGCCACGCTCCGGCGCCATCTCGCGCCTGGCACCGAGAACGTCGAGAAGCTCGATCGCCGGCACGGTGCCGACCGCCATGACCACCGTGTCGCAGGCGATTTCGCGCCGCCGATCGGCATCGTCCCGGTCGGCAACGACGAGGCTTGCGACGCCGTCGGCATTCCCTTTCGCCGCGAGCGGCACATGGCCGGTGAGGATCTCGACGCCGCCCTCCCGCAGCACCGCGACCCGTTCGGCCGGACCTTGCGGTTCGTCCCGGACCTCGACCAGCGCCGCGACGTCCAGCCCGCGCGACCGCGCAAATTCGGCCGTGCCCAGCGCCAGACCGCCCGAGCCGACGATGACGAGGCGGCGCCCGGCGAAGGCGTTGTAGCGCGCGGCAAGCGCATGAAAGCCCTGCGCTCCCATCACACCCGGCTGATCGGAGCCGGCGAAGGTGAAATTGAGATCGCGCGCGCCGGTGGCAATGATCAGCCGGTCGAAGCCGACCATCCAGCTCTTCGTCTCGTCCGCCAGCCCGGCAAGGCCGGACGAGAGGCCGTTGAGGCCGGGCCCCTTCACCCAGGTCCCCCAGACGCTGGTCGACAGCCTGACGTCGACGCCCGCCTCGAAGGCCTCGGCCAGCCCCGCGTTCGTCTCGAGAACCTGCTCCACCAGGCGCTCCGGCGCCTGAACCGCATTGGTCGCGCGCCCGCCGAAATAGAACGGCACGTCCATGCCGACGAGGCCGGCCGAGACCGGGTTCTCGTCGACCAGCATGACCGAGACGCCCGCCCTGGCCGCCTCGATGGAAGCCGCGCAGCCGGCGGCGCCGGCCCCGACGACGAGCAGGGCGACATGTTCGGCCGGAGGCTGGAGCTTTCCCGCGATCGAGAACCGGTCCGGGGGCGGCAGTGTCACGTCGGTCATGTCAGAATGCGTCCAGGGCCTGAGCGAGGTCGGCGACGAGATCGTCGGGATGCTCGATGCCGACGGAGATCCTCAGCGAGGAATCGTCGACACCGACCTCCCGGCGGATGTCCGGCGGAACCAGATAATGCGTGGTCGTGGCCGAATGGCAAATCAGGCTCTCGGTCCCGCCGAGGCTGACCGCCATGCGGAACACCTTCAGCCGGTCGAGCATGGCGAAGGCCTGCCGCTCGCCGCCACGGATCCGGAAGGAGAAGGTCGAGCCCGCCCCGCCGCACTGGCGATCGTAGACGGCCCTTGCCGGCGATCCCTCTGCCAGGAAGCCGAGATAGGTGACCGCCTCCACCTTCGGATGATCGCGCAGGAAAGCGGCGATCGTCGCCGCGTTCGCGTTGGCGCGGGCGTTGCGCAGCGGGAAGGTTTCGAGCGAACGGAGGAGGAGCCAGGACGTGAACGGGTCCATATGCGTGCCGAGCAGCGTCCGCAGCATCCGGATCGGCCCGACGCGTGCGACGGAGCCGGTGAGCGCACCGCCGAGAAGGTCCGAATGCCCGCCGGCATATTTGGTCAGCGAGGTGATGCAGAGATCGGCGCCGTGCTTCAGGGGCTTTTGCAGGAGCGAGCCGAGGAAAGTGTTGTCGACGGAGACGACCGGCCGCTTGTCCTGGCGCTTGCCCACCTCGCCGGCGAAGGCCGCGAGCATCGCGATGTCGGCGATGCCGGCCGTCGGATTGGCGGGCGATTCGATATGGATCAGTCCGATCGGGCCGTGCTTCAGCGCGGTCTCCGCCGCCGCCTCGACGCTCTTCTCACTGAGCGCGTCGGCGATCGGAAAGGCCCTTATGCCCAGTCCGGCGAGCGGGCCATAGAGGAGGCCGTGCGTGCCGCCATAGAGCGGCGTCGTGTGGAGGACGCTGTCGCCCGGCTTCAGATGGGCAAGCATCACCGCCGAGATCGCCGCCATGCCGGAGGAGAAGGCGGCCGCGTCCTCGGCCCCGTCGAGCACCGCCAGCCGCGCCTGCAGGAGCTTCAGATTCGGATGGTCGAGCCTTGCATAGATGTAAGGCGCGTCGCGCTCCGGCGACGGACCGTCGAAATACGCCTGATGGACCTCCTTCGCCGCCTGCGCGGACGGGTAGGCGAAGGTCGAGGATAGGACGATCGGCGGCTTCACCGCGCCATAGGCGGATGCGGGATCGTAGCCGAAACCGACCGCGAGCGTGTCGGGATGGAGGCCTGTGCCTTCATGCCCCTCCAAAGGATTGTCGCTCACAACGCGTCCGGGCGCTGTTCGAGGGGAGCGACGTCGGCGAGCGCCAGGGCGGAGACGGCGGTCTCGGCCATCGTCGGCGAATCCGAGACGAAGGGAATGACGTTTGAGAATGTCTCCGCCAAGCTCGGCACCTCATTGATCGCCCTCGGCCGAAGATCGAGGCCGGTGCGCGCCGCGATGAAGTCCTGCGCCTTGTCGCAATACCAGTCGGTGAAGCGCATGACGTAGGATTCTGAGTCTTCGCAATAGGGCCCGGGCTCATAGCCCAGCGAATTGACGCCGCGCTGGTTGAGCTCGACGAGATCGCGGTCCTGCCGGTTGGTGATGTTCCACAGATCGGTCAGCCGCTCGACATCGTAGTCGACGCCTTCCACCGCGTCCTGATGGACCAGCCATTTGCAGGTGACGAGCGTCTCGTTCCTCGCCGTCGGCATCGCGCTGAAATAGACGGTCGTGTCCGCCGTCGAATGGCAGAACGAGTGCGGCTCGATCGCCCAGCGCAGCGAGCCGACATCCGGCTCCTCGCCGGCGATCATCAGCTTCTTTACCGCCGGCTGTCCGTCCATTGTCAGGGACACCTGGCCCTCGCGCAGGGGGAAGCGCTCGACCTGCCACCACGGCCCGTCATAGGGCCCCTTCTGAAGGCCGCAGGCGGCGAGCCGCGCTTCGTAGGCCGCGTGGCGGGGATCACCCTCCTTGGCGAAGTGGTCGCCCCTCGCCTCGCCCACCGGGAAGGTGAGTGCGAGTTCGGGATGGCCGACCGCGCAGTGATAGCACTCGCGGGCGTTCTCCATCACGAGCTTCCAGTTGCCCTTCTCGACCAGCGTGTTCTGGTGGGCGAGCTTGGCCTCGTTCAGCCGGTGCGGGGCGAGCAGCGGCTCCAGATGCGCGCGGAACCGGTCGAAGGCAGGCGCGCGATCCGCCATGCAGACGAAGATCGCGCCGGCGACCTCCTCCAGATGAATCGGCTTCAGCCCATGCTGGGAGGGATCGAAGCTCTCCTGCATGTTCTTGGCGTGGACGAGCTTGCCGTCGAGGCCGTAGACCCACTGATGATAGGGGCAGGTCAGGCGGGCCCGGGCCGAGGCGCCGTCGGCGCAGACCTGGGCGCCGCGATGCCGGCAGGAATTGTGGAAGGCCTTCAGTTCGCCGTCACGATCCCTGGTGATCACCACCGGAGACGCGCCCACCGTCAGCGCCAGCGTGCCGCGCGGCCGCGGGATCTCGCAGGTGAAGCCGGCGAGGATCCAGGACTGGCCGAAGATCGCCTCGAGATCGAAGGCGAGGACGTCGGGGCTGTTGTAGAGAGCCTGAGGCAGCGCGTGACCCGGCTTGCGCTGGGCGAAGACTGCCGCGATGTTGGACAGGTCGAGCATCGTGCCTCCTCTGGATGCACGAAGCTTGGCAGCCGCCCATGCGGCTATCAAATATCATTTTTGCATTGCCCTATCGAATTGAGGCAAACCATGGCGGTCCGAGCATTCGAGCCGGTCGACGATGCCCGCGGAAAGCCGAAGCTCCAGCCGGGCGAGGCAGGCGAAGGGGCGGCGCGGCTTTGGCTGCCACTCAACGCGCTGCGCGCCTTCGAAGCGGTCGCGGAACGCCTGAGCTTCACCGGTGCGGCGGCCGCGCTCCACATCTCGCAGAGCGCGCTCAGCCGCCATGTCGGCCGGCTGGAGGAACTCATCGGCTGCAAGCTTCTGGAGCGCCGGCCGCAGGGCCTCGTCCTGACCCAGGCGGGCGCGGCCCTGCTGCCGGTCGTCTCCAAGTCCTTCGACCGTATCGAGGCGACGATGGAAACGCTGCGCCGCAAGGCGGGCAGCGGTCCGCGCATGCTGCGCGTCCACATGCCGCCGACCTTCATGAACGTCTCGGGCCTGTCGCTGCTGCGCGAGTTCCGCCTGTCCTTCCCGGAAGTCGCGATCGACCTGTTTTCCTCGAACGGAATCGGCCTGCCGCCGGCGCGGGGCTCGGACATCGCCGTGGTGTTCGACCGGCCGAAGCTCGACGACGTCGTGCGCGACCCGCTGTGGATGATCAGCCAGACGCCCGCCTGCGCCCCGGAAGTCGCCGAGCGATGCAAGGGCATGGACCTTGCCGCCTTCCTGAAAAGCAACGAGCTCCTGCACACGCGGCTCGAGGGCGAGCCCTTTGGCGCGCTGTGGTCAGCCTATGCAAGGCATTTTTCCGTCGACATACCGCCGAGAAGCGGCCTCGCCTTCGATTCCGAGGCCCTGGCGGTCCAGTGGGCGCTCGCCGGCAATGGCATCGTCCTCGTCGACATCAACATGTTCGCCAAGGAGATCGCCGAAGGCCGCCTGGTGACGCCGTTCGACGCCACCCGCCTGAGCGGCTTCGGCTATTATCTGGCGGTCCATCCCGACGACATGTCGGACCCGGCAATCGCGCTGTTCCGTTCCTGGGTGATCCAGCGCTTCGCCCGCGTCTCGTCATCGAGCCCGGCCGCCGGCACGAATCTGCGGCCTTGACCGAGGCTCAGAAGAGCATGGCCGAGATGTCGTCGTCCGCGTCCCCGCCGCCGGCAGGCGCAGCATCGGCCGGCGCGGGGGTCCCGAGAAGACCGTCGTGGATCTGGCGTTCGACCTCCATCGTATAGGAGGCGCGAAGCCGGGCGAAGAGGGCCTGCTCCTCCTCGGAGAGGGCCGGAACGCCGGCCGTCTCGTCGGCAACGTCGCCCGCCAGATCGGCCTCGATGGCGTCCAGTTCCTCGACCAGCCCGTCCAGGCGGCCGAGCGCGGCGCCGGCATCGGATGTGAGCGACGCGACGCGGTCGCCGAGTTCGCCGAGAACCGTCCCCACCGTCTGCAGCTTTCCGTCTGCCGTCTGGAGGAGACCGAGGCTGCGCTCGGCATCGGCGATCAGCTTCGCCATGCTCGACTCTTCCGACGCCGCTCGCAGTTCGGCGAGTTCTGCCGCACCGGTGCCGAGTTCGGAGAGCGCCTCGGCTACCGATTCCGACCGCGTCACCATCTCGCCGACCAGATCGCGCATCTGCAGGGAGACGACGCCGAGCGCCTTGCCCTCCTGCCCGAGCTTGGAACAGGTGACGGCGGTGTTCAGGCTGACGAGGCGCATCTCGAATTCCAACGTGCGCATCTCGCTGGAGCAGGCGCTGAACATCTCGACATCGTCGCTGACCGTCTGGGCCAGAGCCTCGACATGGCGATGCTCCGTCTCCGAGACAGTCAGTTCCTCGGCCGCCCGGGAGATGTCCGCGGCGAGGCGCTTGGTGCCGGGGCCCTCGGAGCCGCTCCCCTGCTTGAGTTCGTTCTTCAGGGTCTTGAAGGAGCGATCGATCCGGCGCGACAGGACGAGGATCGCGTCACGGATGCGGCCGGTCTCCTCGACGAGATGGTCGCGCGTGTTCTCGAGCTGCGCCAGCTGCAGGCGAAGGATCGTCGGCGCCGCCGCCGGTTCGTCGTCGACCACAGCGAGGCCGGCGGAGACATGCTCCAGACGCTGGCGGGTGTTGTCGCCGATCTGCATCGAGGCGACGATGGTCGAGACCTCCTGCGCGACCGCCTTGGAGATGCTCGCGGCGGACGAGCCGACATTGGCGGCCTGATCGCGCTCGCCGACCGCGCCGGCAAGGTCGGCCTCGATCCGTTCCCGGAGGTGTTCCGTCGCATTGCGGAAGTTCTGCTCGAAGGCCTCGCTCCTGGCGGCGGCATTCACGAGAAGCGTCCGCAGCCGGCTCTGCCCCTTCTGCAACTCGCCCACCACGGACGAAGCGCGCTGCGCCAGTTCGAGGACATCGTCGGTGAAGACGGCCAGCTCGGAATTGCCCTCGTTGCGCATGCCGGCCGCGGTGACCCTGGCATTGATCGCGATCGCGGAGATCATCGCCACCGTCTGGCGCAGATCGTCGATCCGGGGAGCGGCGGTCCGCAGCGCCCGGGTCAGCCGCTGGATCAGCATGCGCTCCTGGTGCAGCCGATCGACGAGATGGAGGCATTCGCCGACGAGGTTGCGGATGGCGGCTTCCGCCGAGGCGACTTCGGGGCTGGCGTGAGCCTCGGTGACGGCCGCAAAGGCGGACTGCATCTCGCCGAGAACGCCGAGGCATGTGAGGAGGCGCTCGCCGAGACCGAGGAAGATCTGCTCGATCGCGGCGATCGTCCCGCTCAGCCCTTCGCGCTGCCTGCGGAGCGAATTGGTCGGCCCGCCCGAGAGGGACAATGGCATCGCCTCGTCGTCGAACATGTCGGGACGGACGGCGGCAAGTGCACTCATGAGGCAATCCTGGAAGTCTGGGCGGTTCCGGGGCAATGTCGTAGGATCTCGTCGGCCATCTTCTGCAGCGGCAGGACCTTGCAGGCCGCATCCAGCTCGATCGCCTCGCGCGGCATGCCGAACACGATGCTGGTTTCCTCGTCCTGCGCGACCGTGTGGCATCCCATCGTCCTGAGCTCCTTGAGTCCCCGGGCGCCGTCGTCCCCCATGCCAGTGAGGAGGACACCCATCGCGTTCGCACCCGCATTCTGCGCGGCGGAGCGAAAGAGGACGTCGACCGACGGGCGATGGCGGCAGACATAGGGCCCGTCCTGGATCGCGACGGTGTAGCGGCTGCCGGTCCGGCGCAGCAGCATGTGCCGGTTGCCCGGCGCGATCAGGACGCGGCCGGCGATCACCAGATCACCGTCCTCGGCCTCCTTCACCGCCACCTGGCAGATGCCGTCGAGCCTGCGGGCGAAGGCCATGGTGAACTTTTCCGGCATGTGCTGGACGATCAGGATGGCCGGGCTCGCCGCCGGCAATTTGGTCAGCACCGCCGCCAGGGCCTCGGTACCTCCGGTCGAGGCGCCGATGCAGACGATCGGATCGGTCTTCGGGATCGATCGCTTGAGCGAGGCCGCCCGCGCGTCCGACACCGGCGGGAGCACGACATCGGCGAGATGCTTCGCCTCGACCACCAGCTTGGGCTGGCGCTGCAGGCCGGCGCGCACCTTGGCATGAGCCGCGGCCTTGGCGACGTCGCAGATCAGCATGCGGGAATCGTTGAGGTACTGCGCCGTGTCCACCCGCGGCTTGGTGATCACGTCGACGGCGCCGGCGGCCAAGGCCTCCATCATCACGTCGGACCGGTCGCTGGCAAGACTGGAGCAGATGACGACAGGGATCGGACGCTGGCCCATGATCTTCTTCAGGAAGGTCAGGCCGTCCATGCGCGGCATCTCGATGTCGAGGAACAGGACGTCGGGAATTTCGCGGCGGATCTTCTCGGCGGCGAGATAGGGATCGGCGGCCGTCCCCATCACCTCGATCTCGGGATCATCCGAGAGAATGGCGCTGAGCGTCGTGCGAACGGAGGCGGAATCGTCGACGATCAGGACCCGGATCTTCTCGCCACTGTTCCTTGAGGCTTGGCTCGCCATCGATCGCTCCCTAGGATTTCTGGAAGATGGTCGGTCCGACCTGCCGCACATTCGCCTCCACGACGACCATCGACTCGGAATGACCGACGACGAGGTAGCCGCCCGGGCGCAAATGCCCGACAAGACGGGAGACGACTGCTTCCTGATCGGCTTTCTCGAAATAGATCAAAACGTTGCGCAGAAAGATGATGTCCACGTCCCGATCATAGGGGTAATTTGTATCCATCAGGTTCATGCGATCGAAGCGTGCACAGCGACGCAGTTCCGGGACGATCCGGACCTCGCCGCGAAGCTCCGGCGTGCGGCTGTCCATCACGTATCGCTGACGCTTGTCGCGAGGGACCGGATCCATGACCTCGGCCGGATAGATCGCGCGCCGGGCCTGTGCGAGCACGATGGTCGAGATGTCCGTCCCGAGGATCGCATAGCTGAAATCGCGGCGCCTGCGCAGGACATCCTCCAGCACCATCGCGATCGACCAGGCTTCCGCTCCATTGGAACTGGCCGCGCTCCAGACCTTCAGGAGCGGGCGCCGGCGCGGCTGCGCGAGCAGCGCATCCACCATGTGGTTCTCCATGAAGTGGAGATGCTCGGGTTCGCGGAAGAAGTCGGTCTTGTTGGTCGTCACCACGTCGATGAGATGCGTGATCTCACTGTCGAGCCCGCCCTCGTCGAACAGGAAACGGCAATAGGCGGTGAGGTTCGGCTTGTTCACGGCGCGCATCCGCTTGCGCAGCCGACCCTCGATCATCAGCCGCTTGGCGGGCGGAAGCTTGATGCCCGTCTGCCGCGTCACCAGGCTGGCCAGCCGTGTGAAATCCTCCGGCGCGATCTGGTCGAGCGTGGAGACGTCGGGCACGAACCTGGCCCCCACGCGTGCGGTCTGGAGTTGCATCAATTGTTCCTTCGGCAAAAGGCCGCGAGCCGGCCCGGGCAGCGCAGGGCGGGAGAGGCGGAGGCGGCGCTGGCGGCGGCCCCGCCCCGATCCTGCGGTGCAGCGCAGGCTGGCGAGATTTCAGCGATCGACCGGCCCGGCCCTCAGGCCGCGACGTCCGGTTCGGGCGCGCTTTCTTCCGAGAAGAGGCGGTCGAGGTCGAAGACGGTGACGAAGGCGTCGTTGCGCCGGCCGACCCCAGCGACGCCGTCAGCCTGCCACCGGGTCCCCATTCGGGCGGGAGGCTCGAGCGGGCCGTCGAGCGACGCCACTTCGAAGACGCGGTCGGCTCTCAGCGCCACCTTGCGCTGCGTCCCGTCGATCGCGACCTCGAGCACGATGATCCGCGTGTCGAGCGTGTCCTCCGCCGGCGGCATGGCGAGCCGAAGGCGCAGGTCGGTGACCGGAACGCTCTGGCCGCGCACGTCGATGACACCGAGGAAATCGGCGGGCGCGCGGGGCATCTTCGCAAGCGGCTGCGGCTCCAGGATCTCCTGCACCTGGGCAACCGGGACCGCGAAAAGGGAATCGGCGACTCCCAAGGTCACATACTGCGTCTGGTCGGCCATCTCGATTTCCTCGCATCAGATTGGGCGTCGCCTGCGGCTGGCGCCGCAGGCGGATTTGGGCGCGGACGCTATGCGGCGTGGCCATTGCGGGTGAAGCGGCTGTCTAGCTCGTCGCCGCCATCGTTCATGTCGATCTCGAAGCCGCCGCCCTGGACCTTCCCGCCGCGCCTTGCCGCGGGCATGGACGGCACCGCCGCCCGGATGGTCTCCTGCATGTCCGCGACACCGAGGCCGGCCTTCCTCTTGGCGGCAGTCGACTTGCGCGGCGCTGGGCTCTCCGCAAGCTCGCCGTCGACGGTTCCGTCGATTCGGAAGTAGGCGATCGCCTGCTGCAGCTGGTCGGCCTGGCTCGCCAGCTCCTCCGAGGTCGAGGCCATTTCCTCGGCCGCGGAGGTGTTCTGCTGGGTCACCTTGTCGAGCTGCTGGATCGCCGTGTTGATCTGGGCGGCACCGGCATTCTGTTCGCGGCTTGCATTGGAGATCTCCGCCACCAGTTCGGCCGTGCGCTGGATGTCCGGCACAAGCCGCGCCAGCATCTCGCCTGCCTCCTGAGCGGCCTTGACCGTATCGCCGGAAAGCCCGGAGATCTGCTGCGCCGCCGCCTGGCTGCGCTCGGCGAGCTTGCGCACCTCAGAGGCAACGACCGCAAAGCCACGCCCGTGTTCGCCGGCCCGCGCCGCCTCGACCGCCGCGTTCAGCGCCAGAAGGTCGGTCTGGCGGGCGATCTCCTGGACGATCAGGATCTTCTCCGCGATCGTCTCCATCGCCTTCACCGCCTTCTCGACCGCCTCGCCGCTCGCCTGGGCGTCCTTCGCGGACTTGCGGGCAATCGTCTCGGTCTGCTGGGCGTTGTCGGCGTTCTGCTTGATGTTGGAAGCCATCTCTTCCATCGACGAGGACGCTTCCTCGGTCGAGGAGGCCTGCTCCGTCGCACCCTGGGAGAGTTCTTCGGAGCTCGCGGAGAGCTGCTGGCTGCCCGAAGAGACGTTGTGGGCGGCGGACAGTGCGTCGGCGATGATCCCGCGCAGTCGCTGGACCATGCTCTGCAGTGCCAGACCGAGCGTGTCCTTGTCCGACAGAGGCTTCGGCTCGACCGTCAGATCGCCGGCAGCGATCCGGTCCGCGACGGCCGCGGACTGCCGCAGGTTCTCGACCATCTGGCGGAGCGAGAGGTTGAGCGTGTCCTTGTCCGACAGGGGCTTGGGCTGCGCCGAAAGATCGCCGGCAGCGATCTGGTCGGCGACGCCGGCAGCGCCCTTGAGGTTCGCGATCATGCCCTTGGCGTTGGCAAGGAGGCTCGTCGTGTCGCCCTTGGCCGTGTTGACCTCCACGGCGAGATTTCCGACCGCGATCTCCCGGATGATGGAGACGGTGTAGTCGGGCTCGCCGCCGAGCTGCTTCAGGATGCTACGGCTGACGAAGACGGCGACGGCGATGCCGACGATGACCGCGAAGGCGATCATCGACAGGACGATCATGCGGGCGTTCGCATAGTCGACGGTCGCGGCGTCGCTCGCCGCCTTGCCCGCATCCCTGTTCATTCTGACGAGCTGCAGCATGTCCGCCGAGAAATCGTCGAACAGCTCGCGCGAGTTATCCAAAGCCGCGACGGCCTGTTCATTCTGGTTCTGCCGCGACAGAGCGAGCATCTGCTCGTGCAGCGTCATGTATCGCTTGAACTTGCCGGAAAACTGCTCATAGAGCGCCCGCTCCTCGGGCGAGGAGATGAGCGCCTCATAGATCGCCCTGTGCTTGTCCATGGAGACGAGCAGCTTCTCGATTTCCACTTCCACGCTGCGCATCGTCGCCGGATCGAGGGAGGACACGTGCCGATATTCGAGGATCCGGAAATCGGACGTGTCGGTGTTGATGCGATTGACCGAGTCGACGCTCGGCAGCCAGTTCTCCGCGATCACGGTCGATGCGTCGTTGATGTCGCTCATCTTGATGATCGCCAGGCCCCCCAGCGCCATCATCAGGACGAGCAGCGAGCCGAATGCGGCCGCAAATTTCGCCTTCAGTGAAAGTTTCATGTTCCCCGTATCCCCATGTCGTTCGACGCAAGCAGCGTCATCGTCGCATTTGCGTATCCATCCCTCTCCGGGATGATCATCCTGCCGCCACGTGCCGGCTCTGAAAGGAGCTCGGGTCGTTGGTGGTATCGGCGGCTCCCTCAGGGGAAGCCGCCTGCTTCATGCATGCCGGTCCGAGCCAATGAGGCCCTCGCTCGACGATGTTTCGGTGTCATCGCCTCTCCGGCATTCGCCGTTCGAGACGATTTGGCGAACGCAGCCTGATCGGCTCGGCTAGGCGGCCCGGCCGCTGCGGGTGAAGCGGCTGTCCAGATCGTCGCCGCCATCGCCCATGTCGAGGTCGAAGCCGCCGTCGCTCTTCCTGCCTGCTCCTCTGCCCCCCGACATCGCCGGCGCCGCGGCGCGGATGGCATTCTGCATGTCGGTGACGGCATGGCCGGAGGGCTTCACGATCCCCCTCGGGCGCGTGGCCGGTGCTTCCGTGGTCGCAGTCCGGTCGATTCGGAAGTAGGAAATCGCCTGTTGCAGCTGGTCGGCCTGGCTCGCCAGCTCCTCCGAGGTCGAGGCCATTTCCTCGGCCGCGGAGGTGTTCTGCTGGGTCACCTTGTCGAGCTGCTGGATCGCCGTGTTGATCTGGGCGGCACCGGCGTTCTGTTCGCGGCTGGCATTGGAGATTTCCGACACGAGTTCGGCCGTGCGCTGGATATCCGGCACCAGCCGGGTCAGCATCTCGCCCGCTTCCTGCGCGGCCTTCACCGTATCGCCGGAAAGCCCGGAGATCTGCTGCGCCGCCGCCTGGCTGCGCTCGGCGAGCTTGCGCACCTCCGAGGCGACGACCGCAAAGCCACGCCCGTGTTCGCCGGCCCGCGCCGCCTCGACCGCCGCGTTCAGCGCCAGAAGGTCGGTCTGGCGAGCGATCTCCTGGACGATCAGGATCTTCTCCGCGATCGTCTCCATCGCCTTGACCGCCTTGCCCACGGCCTCGCCGCTCGCCTGGGCGTCCTGCGCGGACTTGCGGGCGATCGTCTCGGTCTGCTGGGCGTTGTCGGCGTTCTGCTTGATGTTGGAAGCCATCTCTTCCATCGACGAGGACGCTTCCTCGGTCGAGGAGGCCTGCTCCGTCGCACCCTGGCTCAGCTGTTCGGCCGCCGCGGACATCTCCTGGCTGCCGGACGAGACATTGCGGGCCGCCCCCGTCACCTCGCTCACGATGACCCTCAGCTTCGCCACCATCGCATTGAGGGCGTCGATGAGATCCTTGATCTCGTCGTTCGACTTCACGCTCGCTGTCGCGTCGAGATTACCGTCGGCGACCGACCGGGCAAGGCCGAGGGCGCTGGCGACGGCGCGGCTGATGTTGAACACGATCCAGGTCGCAGCGGCTGCCGCGATCAGGGTCGAGGCGATCAAGAGGGTAATCAGGAGGTTGCGGGAGAAGGCATAGAGATCGCCGGCAGCGGCGCTGGCGTCGGCCATCTGCCGCTTGTTGAGATCAATGATGGCGTTGAGGGCTTCGACCGCCTTCTGACGGGCATCGGCGGCCGCGCCATTGGCGAGTTCGTAGGCGAAGTAGTCACCCTTCTCGATGGCGATCGTCTCTGCCGACTTGACGACCGGGAGCCATGCGGCGATGCCGTTCGCGAAGGACGCAAACGCGCTCTTCTCGCTCTCGGGCAGCAGCACGCCGACCGTGTCCATCTGCTGCTGGAGCTCCACCAGCGAAGCATCGAGCGTGGCGACATACTGCTTCTGCGCGTCGGGATCGCTCATCGTCAGGACGACGTTGCGAAGGTTCAGGGCGGCGTCCTCGACGGTGCTCTCCAAATCCTTCGTGGCCTCGAAGGCCCGGAACTTGGACGGGTCCGCGGTCGCGACCGCCGCGACGCGCAGGCTGTCGACGATGCCGCGATAGGGCGTAAGCGCCGCCTCGGAGAGCTCGCCTGCCTCTTCCACCTTCTTCATCGCATTCTTCGACGAGTTCAGGGCGGACAGCTGCTCGACCTTCTGGTGCTGCTCCATGAAGCCGGTCCAGGCGTTCGTGAAGGCTTCGACGAGCGGCTTGCCGACCTCGCTCGACATGTCGTGCAGTTTCGCGACCTCGCCGCGAAGCGCCGCTTCCTCGGTCTTGATCCGGTCGCCGAACCGTTCGAATTCGGCGGCAGTGTCGGCGAGGATATGGTTCTTCTCGTCGCGGGCGATGCGCAGGGATCGCGCATTGATCGAGGCTGCAAGCTCGTTGCGGGCCACATTGCCGTCGACGATCCCGTCGATCGCCCCGTTGAGCTCGCCGAGATTCTGGATCGCAACGAACATGCTGACGCCGGACAAGGCGACGACGACCGCGAAGGTCGCCCCCAACTTGGCCTTGAGGGTGAACCTCATCGATCGGTCCTTTCATTTGCTGCAAGGGCCGAGTTTCTGTCGCTCTCTGCCCTGATGATACGGTTCATGTCCGGGATGATGACGAAGTCGTCGTCACGCCGGCCGATGCCGCGCACGAATTCCGCCGGCCAGCGCATGCCGACCCTGGGGGCCTCCTCGATCGAGGCCGCGGCGATATCGGTGACTTCGTAGACCTTGTCGGCGAGGATGCCGGCGACCAGCGGCTCGCCGTCGAGATCGATCTCCATGACGACGATCCTCGTGTCGGCGTCCGGCGGCGGCCGGTCCATCCCGAAGCTGACTCTGAGGTCGGCGAGCGGCACCACGCTGCCGCGCACGTTGATGAGGCCGCCGACGAAGTCGCCGGCATTCGGCACGCGCGTGATCGGAACCGGGTCGAGGATCTCGCGGACATTCGTCGCTTCCAGCGCGAACATCTCGTCCTGAAGCCGGATGGTCAGGGCGTTCATGGCGCCACTCTCCTGCCGCGTGCTCATGCTGCTCTCCCGAGGGTTTCGGCGCGCCGCCGCTCTTCCTGCCTCTGGCCGAAAGCGACGAGGTTCATCACGTCGAGAATGAGGGCGACGGTGCCGTCACCGAGGATCGTGGCGCCGGAGAAGGTCTTCAGCCCGGAGTGCAGCCGCGAGAGCTGCTTGATCACGGTCTGGTTGTTGCCAATGATCTGATCGACGACGAGGCCGACGCGCGTGGTGTCGGACGCCACCACCACGACCTTCTGGAACGGGTCGGGCTCGCCCTCAGTGCGGAACAGCTCGCGAAGCTTGAGGAACGGGACGAGCTCGCCACGCAGGTTGAGGAAGCTGCGCCCGCGCGCATCGCGATCGACGCCCGCCGGCAGTTCGAGGCATTCCTCGACGGCTGCGAGCGGGATCGTGTAGCGATCCTCCCCGACGCGCACGAGCAGGCCATCGATGATGGCGAGCGTGAGCGGCAGCCTGAGCGTCACCGTGGTCCCGCTGCCGGGTACGGTGTCGACGTCGATGGAGCCGCGCAAGCCGTCGATCGTGCGCTTGACGACGTCCATTCCGACCCCGCGGCCGGAGAGCGCCGTTACTTGCGAGGCGGTCGAGAAGCCCGGCTGGAAGATCATGCGGTTGAGTTCGCCGTCGGAGATCGGCTGCCCTGGCGCGAGGAGGCCCGCCTCCTCCGCCCGGCGGCGGATGCGCTCGCCGTTCAACCCGGCCCCGTCGTCGGAGACGGCGATGGCGACTTCCGCGCCGCGATGGCTGGCGGACAGGCGCAGCGTGCCGGTCGCGGACTTGCCGGTTTCGGCGCGCCGGTCGGGAGCCTCCAGACCGTGATCGACCGAATTGCGGATGAGGTGGACCAGCGGATCGGCAAGCTGCTCGATCACCGTCTTGTCCAGTTCGGTGTCCTCGCCCTCGGCGACGAAGCTGATCGGCTTGCCGAGTTCCTCCGAAAGGTCGTGGACGAGCCGGCGGAAGCGCCCGAACAGCGAGCCGATCGGCACCATGCGCGTGCCCATGGTCGTGTCCCGAAGGCTCGCCGTCAGCCGCTCGATCTCCTCGGCCACGTTGACGAGCGCGGGATCGTGGATCGTTTCGGCGAGCTGGGAGAGCCGGGCCTGGGCGATCACAAGCTCGCCGACCCGGTCCATCAGCTCGTCGAGCCGCTCGGCCGGAACGCGCAGCGTCGCGTGGCGCTCGCTCTTGGCCGGCGGAGACTTTTCCGCGGGTCCGGCGGGCGCGTTGGCGGCGGCCGGCTTCGCCCCGGTCTCGGGCGCTGGCGCAGCGGCAGCGCCCTCCCCTGCTCCGCCGGGCTGGCGGTGGGCCTCCCGATCGTCGCCGGCAACGGAGATCTCCGCGGACGCCTCGGTTGCCAGCGGCTCGATGGAAAGCTCCATGTCGTCGCGCACGAAGAGAAAGACGTCGTCCACCGCCTCCTGAGACACGTCGGCCTTCAGAGTCACGTCCCAGGCGAGATAGCACTGCTGCGGCTCGATCCGGTCGAGCGGCGGGACGTCGTCGGCATTCGCGAAGAGTTCGCACGGGCCGAGGCTCCGCAACTCGTCGAGGAGCAGGAGGGGATTGGTGCCGAGCGTCAGGGCGTCGGCGGGAAGGCGAAACCGAACGTGCCAGCCGGCCGAAGCGGCGGGAGGGGCTTCTGCCACATGATCCGCCTGGGCCGCTTCGGCGGGCTGCGGCGCCGGCGCGGCGGCCGTGCCTTCGCCGCTGACCGCGACCTTGAGGGCGGCGAGGATCGCCGCGCCGCGCGCCGGGTCGACATCGGGGTCGTCGATCAGCTGGGAAACATGGTCGCGCGCATCGAGCGCAGCGGCGATCAGCTTCCGGTCGGCCCTGGCCTCACCCTTGCGGACGCGGTCGAAGGCTGTCTCGAACTCGTGGATGAATTCGGAGACGGCGGTGAAGCCGAACATCGCTCCCGAGCCCTTCAGCGTGTGCAGGGCGCGGAAAGCGAGGCCGACGATCTCGATGTCGTCGGGCCGCTTCTCGAGGTCGAGAAGGGCCTGTTCCAGCGTCTCGATGAGATCGCCGGCTTCCTGGCGGAAGACCTCTGCAGGATCGATATTGCTCATGCTCCGGCGACCTTGCGCACGATCGCCAGGAGCTGGTCCGGCTTGAAGGGCTTCACCATCCAGCCGGTGGCTCCGGCCTGCTTGGCCTGCGCCTTGAGGCCTTCGTCCGATTCGGTCGTCAGGAAGACGATGGGCACGCCGTTGCTCGCCGGCGTCGCGCGATAGGCGCGGATGAAGGAGAGCCCATCCATGCCGGGCATGTTGAGGTCGGTTATCACCGCATCGACACGGCTTGCGGTGGCCTTCTGCAAGGCTTCCCGTCCGTCGGACGCCTCGACGACGTCGTAGCCGGCCTGCTTGAGGGTCATGCCGACCATCTGCCGAACCGACGCAGAGTCGTCGACCATCAGGATCGTCTTGCTCATGGGATTGCTCCGAAGCTGAAGAGTTTGGAGTATTGCGACTTGGAAGACCGATCGGCCGGAAGAGAGTCGCGAATGACGAAGCGGCGGACGTCCGACATGGCCGGCCGCCCGGAAAGAAGCGGCTATCGATGGAGCGGAGCGAGGACGTCCTGAAGTGCGGACCCGAGCCCGGCCCTGTCGATCGCACGATGCAAGACATCGCCCTCTTCCACGGTGATGGACAGGGTCCGTCCTTTGGCAGCGGCCGACTTGCGGGCCGAGACCAGGAGTTGAAGAACCGAGATATCCGCTGAGGTCAGACCGCGTGCGTCGATCCGGATGTCGCCGTCGGCGAGCGTCTGAAGCGCCGAGGCCATCTCGCCGACATTGCGGATGCCGCACTCGCCGACAAGATCAAAATTATGATTTACGATGGATGTACCATCTTGATCGACATCAATCGGCAGATTCATAGCACTCGCCCCGTCCATGTGCCGCGAATATGTGGCTCGATCTCTTAAAAAAGGTTCCATGCTCTAAAACCCTGCCGTGCATCTAAGTTAACGCGCCGCTAAGAATGCTTTCTTGAGAAGATTTGGCCATTGCGGCCCTGGACCGCGTGCGACCGGCAGGTCTCTTCCGGCGAGGCCAGAAGGATCGATGGCGGTGAACTTCGAGCACCGGTCGTGACGGGCGCGTCGCGCGATCGACCGCGAACCGAACGGCGGAAGGAACTGGCGATGTGTCGCTAAGGGCGGGGGGACCGCAGGGCCGGCCCGTCCGGTCGCTCCGCCCGCACACGCGTCCACAAGCGGGACCGGAAGACAGGCGAGGCCGCGACAGGAAAGCGGCGGCGAAGATTACGGCGGTGTCGCCGCGGCCTCTTCCCCTGCGGCCTCCATTAGAGAGCAGATGCGCGACCAGCAGGCGACGAATGCCTCGACACAGGCGGGATCGAAATGGCTGCCGCTCAGGGAGACGATCTCGGAGAAGGCTTTCTCGATCGGCCAGGCGGGCTTGTACGGCCGCTTGGAGCAGAGCGCGTCGAAGACGTCGGCGATCGCGACGATCCGCCCCTCGACCGGGATCTCATCGCCTGACAGGCCAGCCGGATAGCCGGTGCCATCCCACTTCTCGTGATGCGTTCTCGCGATCGCGCCGGCCACGCGCACCACCTCGGTCGAGGCATCGGCAAGGATTTCGGCACCGAACTCGACATGGCGGCGCATCAGCGCCATTTCCTCAGGCGTCAACCGCCCCGGCTTCTGCAAGATCGCGTCGGAAATGCCGATCTTGCCGATATCGTGCAGCGGCGCTGCGAGATAGATGATCCGGGCACTCTCGGGGCCGAGCCTCAGCTGTTCGGCGATCATGCGGCAGATCTCGGCAACCCGCGAGACGTGGTCGCCCGTCGTGCCGTCACGATATTCGACGGCCCGCGCCAATCGCCAGATGATCTCCTCCTCCCGGGCAACCAGCCTTGCCGTCGCGGCCTCGACTTCGGCCGACAGCTGGCGGGCGCGATCTGCAAGGTCGATCTGGGCCTGCCGGAGCGCGAGGAGGTTCTTCACCCGCGCCTGCAGTTCGACCCAGTCGCAGGGCTTGTTCAGAAAGTCGGTCGCGCCGGCCTGGATGGCCTCGCGCTTCACGTCCTTGCTGATCGTCGAGGCGATCATGATCATCGGAACCAGCCTGTAGGGCGCGAGGCCCCGCAGCGTCTTCAGCACCTCGATCCCGTCGAGCTTGGGCATGATGTAGTCGACGAGGACGAGGTCGAACTGTTCGCGTTGGCACTCCGTCAGCGCGACCTCCGGATCGAGGCAGATCGCCGAGGAGATTCCGGGAATTTCATCGATGCTGTTCGCGATGGCGGCAGCGCTCGATCTGCTGTCGTCGATGACCATCACGCGCATGCAAACAAACCCCATGCAACTCCAGGAGAACAAGCTCCCGAATACATCCATCGGATTAAGCAAGGATTGCAATTCATGCGCGAGTGGCCTGCGCCGGGTCGGACGGCGTCTACGGCACGGCGCGACGATCGCTCGCAGGCAGAGACGCCCTTGTCCCTCAGGCTCCGAGGATCGCGAGGGACCGGCGAAAGCGTTCGGCCCTCGTCATTCGCCATTTGGCGGATGTTGCCGCCATATCAGGGCGCGCATTGCTGCGGATTTCGATCTGGCCGGCAGGGCCGCGCAGTGCGTGGCTTTCGGGAAGAAACACGACGGCGGCGGTCGTCTCGGAC
>NZ_JAJAVB010000002.1:643650-669094 GCF_020615385.1 Jiella soli
CCCCGCCGTGGAAACGGTGCGACTGATCCGCGTCGGGAGCCGCCGTGCGGATCATCGATCCCGCAGCGTCCTGACCAATTGCGGATCAGAAGGGCGAGTTGGGGTAATAGTGCTCCTTGGCGTTCTCCGGCGTCACCAGGACGGAATCGATGACGAAGCGGCCGGCCATCGGCGCGTTGGTGACGAAATGATTCGCCGTCAGCCGGATGGCCGTCGCGATCATAGAGGGCGGATAGGTGACGTCCGCCGGCACCATGGCGTCGCCGTTCTGGACCTTCTCGATCATCTGCTTCATGCCGGCGCCGCCGAGCACCCACATCTCGCTCTCGCGGCCGGCCTGTTTGATCGCCTCGATGACGCCGAGCGCCATGTCGTCGTCGGAGGCCCAGACGGCATCGATCTTCGGGTATTTCGACAGGAAGTCCTGCATCACCTCGAAGGCCTTGTCGCGGTTCCAGTCGCCGTGCTCCATGCCGAGGATCTCGATCTTGGAGCCCTCGACCGCCTTCTGGAAGGCCTCCACCCGCTCGTTGTCGATGGTGGTCGGGATGCCGCGCAGGACGACGATCTTGCCGCCGCCCGGCAGCTTCTCCTTGAAGTACTCGCCGGACACCCGGCCGAAGGCGGTGTTGTCGCCGGCGACGTAGAGATCCTGGATGCCCGGCTGCGACAGGCCGCGATCGACGACCGTGACGAACTTGCCGGCATCGGCGACGCGCTTGACCGGACCCGTCAGCGGGTCGGATTCGAACGGCAGGATGACCAGCGCGTCGATGTTGCGCGTCGCCATCATGTCCTCGACGTCCGAGACCTGCTTGCCGGGATCGCCGGCCGTGGCGAGCACGAAGGACAGGTTCGGATATTGCTTCTTCAGGCTGTCGATCGCCTCCTGAGCGTGGAAGTTCACGCCGCCCGTCCAGCCGTGCGTCGCCGAAGGAATCGACACGCCGATCGTCGCCTTTGCGTCCGCGTCCTGCGCGGCCGCAGTGCCCGGTATCGCAAGCGCGGCCGCGACCAGCGCTCCGGCCGCCAGTGTCATCAGTTTCTTCATGCTTGTTCCTCCCGGTTGATGGCGCCTGTCACGCGCCTTTTCGGCCGCGTTGCAGAACGACGGCCAGAATGATGATGACGCCCTGGATCGCCCCGTTGAGATAGGGGCTGACGAGGTCCGTCAGATTGAGGATGTTGTCGATCAGGCTGAGGATCACAACGCCGATCACGGTGCCCCAGACGCGGCCGAAGCCGCCTTTCAGCACGGTGCCGCCGATGATCACCGCGGCGATGGCCTCGAGCTCCCAAAGGAGGCCCGTCGTCGAGGAGGCCGAGCCGAGGCGCGGCACGTACATGATGGTGGCGACGCCGACCAGCATGCCCTGCAGCATGTAGGTGGCGAGCCGGACCCGGTCGACATGGATGGCAGAATAGCGCGCCACCTGCTCGTTGGAGCCGATCGCCGCGCAGTGCCGGCCATAGGCGGTGCGTCGCATGACGATCTCGCCGGCGATCGCGACGAGGGCGAAGACGATGATCGGCCAGGCGACGCCGGCGATCCCGCCGTAATAGACCGGCCGGTAGACCTCGCGCAGGTTGAAGTCGAGCGACAGCGTGCCGCCATTGGCGAGCCACACCACCAGCGAGCGGAAGATGCCGAGCGTGCCGAGAGTGACGATGAACGCCTCGATCCGCCCCTTGGTGATCAGGACGCCGTTGAGGCAGCCCGCGGCAAGCCCCATCGCGAGGCAGGCGGCCATGCCGACGAGGATCGTCGCCCAGCCGCCGCCCAGGTTCGGGATCAGGGCGTTGAGGACGATGATCGTCACGCCGGCGAGAAAGGCGGACATCGAGCCGACGGACAGGTCCAGTCCGCCGATGGTGATGACGAAGGTCGCCCCCACCGCGATGATGCCGATGAAGGCGGAGCGGGCGAGAACATTGGTGACGTTGCCGGACGACAGGAACTGGTCGTTCAGCGAGATGCCGAGAATGACGAGCGCCACCAGCGCCACCAAGGGCCCGAGCACGTGCAGATCAACGGCGAACCGTCGCCGAGTCGGCTGACCCTTCGCCTCAACCGCCATGGACCGCCCCTTCCCTCGCCGATACGCCCGTCGTCTCCAGTCCCATCGCCCGGCGCACGATCGCCTCCTCGGTGATTTCGCGCCCCTCGATCTCGCCGGCCAGGCGGCCCGAGCGCATGACGATGACGCGGTGGCAGAGGCCGATCACCTCCGACATCTCCGAGGAAATGACGATGACCGCCCGCCCCTCGCGCGCGAGCTCCTGGATGAAGGCGTAGATCTGCTGCTTGGTGCCGATGTCGATGCCGCGCGTCGGCTCGTCGAGGATGACGATCTCCGGCTCGACCAGCATAGTCTTGGCGAGCAGCAGCTTCTGCTGGTTGCCGCCCGACAAATTTCCGACCTTCATCGTTTTCGATCCGGCGCGGATGTCGAACCGCCGGATCGCGGCGTCGAGCGCTGCCTCCTCCGCCGCCTCGTCGACGAAGATGCCGGAAAAGCGGTCGAGGCCGAGCAGCGTCAGGTTCTCGCGCATGCCGTAGTCGAGCAGCAGCCCGCGCCCCTTGCGGTCCTCGGTGAGATAGGCCAGGCCGTGCCGGGTCGCCTCGGCGGCGTCCCGGATGCGGACCGCGGACCCGTTCCGGCTGATCGTGCCGCTGGCCGGGCGCAGGCCCATGATGCCTTCCATCAGTTCGGTGCGGCCGGCGCCGACGAGGCCGGCAAAGCCGAGGATCTCGCCGCGCTTCAGCTCGAAGCTCGCGGTCTCCACATGGCCCGGCACCTCGAAGTCGCGCACCGACAGGACGACCTCGTTCGCGGCCTCCGGCGATTTCTTCGGAAAGAGATCGCTCAGCTCTCGCCCGACCATCAGCTCCGCCATGCGGTCCGGCGACATGTCCGCCGTCTTGCCATTGGCGACGAAGGCGCCGTCGCGCAGCACCGTGACCTCGTCGGCGATCCGGGCGATCTCGTCCAGCTTGTGCGAGGTGTAGAGGATCGCGACGCCGGCCGCCTTCAGCCGGTCGATCTGGGTAAACAGCACCTCGGCCTCGCGGCTCGTGAGAACCGCCGTCGGCTCGTCCATGATCAGGACGCGGGCGTTGCGCACGAGCGCCTTGGCGATCTCGACCATCTGCTTCTGCGAGACCGATAGCTTCGACACGGGCAGCCGCGTGTCGACCGGCGTCGCGAGCTCTTCGAGCAGCTCTTCGGCCTTCGCCCGCATCGCCTTGCGGTCGAGGAACAGGCCGCGCTTCATCTCGCGGCCGAGAAAGATGTTCTCCTCCGCCGACAGCTGTTCGGCGAGATTGAACTCCTGATGGATCAGGACCACGCCGGCCTTCTCCGCCGCCTCACTGTCGGCGAATTGCACCGGCTCGCCGTTCAGGAGGATCTCGCCCGACGACACCGGCTGGTAGCCCGCAAGGCACTTCATCAGCGTCGACTTGCCGGCACCATTCTCGCCGATCAGCGCATGCACCTCGCCGGGGCGGAGAGCGAAGCCGATGCCGTGCAGCACCTCGACGGGGCCGAAGGATTTCGACGCGCGGCGGGCTTCGAGGATCGGTTCGGGGTGGGCGGTCATGCCGCCCCTTTTCGAGAGGACAATCGCAGAGAGAGCGCTGCGCCTCTTCCACGCGCCTTCGTCATTCTCGGGCCCCGTCCCGAGAGTCCAGAAATCGTCGAGCGCCGTGCGCCTGAATTGCGCCCGCTGCAAACCGCCGGAGCCCCGGCAGTTGCCCCCGGATTCTCGGGACGGGGCCCGAGAATGACGAGGCTTTGATGGTCGCGGCTTGTCGCGGAGGCCGGTGACCGGCGAACTCGGCCGCCTGTGGCACCTCGCCGGGTCAAAGCGCCACCCAAGCGCCATCCTCCCTCGACGACTTCACGCAGGCTTCGATGAAGGCGAGGCCGTCGATGCCGTCCTCGATCGTCGGCAGGCAGAGGCCCTCCGGCGGCGCGCGGCCTTCGTCCGCCGCCCGGATCAGCTCGGCGGCTTCCGCATAGATCGTCGCGAAGCCCTCGAGATAGCCCTCGGGATGGCCGGCCGGGATGCGGCTGACGGCTGTGGCGGCGGGTCCGGCGCCGGCGCCGTTGCGCGTCAAAAGCCGCTTCGGCTCCCCGAGCGGCGTGAACCACAGCCGGTTCGGCTCCTCCTGGCACCATTCGAGGCCGCCCTTGTCGCCATAGATCCGGAGCGTCAAGCCGTTCTCGTTGCCGACCGCCACCTGGCTCGCCCACAGCATGCCCTTCGCCCCGCCCGCAAAACGCAGGAGCATCGAGGCGTTGTCGTCGAGCTTGCGGCCGGAGACAAAGCTCGAAAGATCCGCCGAGAGCCTTTCCACCTTCAAGCCGGTGACGAAGCAGGCGAGATTGTGCGCATGGGTGCCGATATCGCCGATCGCCCCGCCCGCGCCGGCCTTTGCCGGATCGACCCGCCAGCCGGCCTGCTTGGAGCCGGCATCCTCGGCCCTTTCGGCAAGCCAGTCCTGCGCATATTCGGCCACTACCACACGGATCTTGCCGAGGTCGCCGGCCGCCACCATCGCCCGCGCCTGCCGGATCATCGGATAGCCGGTATAGTTGTGGGTGAGGACGAAGACCTTGCCGGACGACCTTGCGATTCCGGCGAGGTCCCGCGACTCGGCCAGGGTCGTCGTCATCGGCTTGTCGCAGATGACGTGGAAGCCGGCCTCGAGAAAGGTCTTGGCCACCGGGAAGTGCATGTGGTTCGGCGTGACGATCGCCACCGCCTCAATGCCGTCCTCCCGCCCCTTCTCGGCGCTCGCCATCTCCTCATAGGAGCCATAGCTACGGGCCGGGTCGAGCCCGATCGCGGCGGCGGACCGCTTCGCCTTCTCCGGCGTCGAGGAGAGCGCCCCGGCGACGAGCTCGAACCTGTCGTCGAGGCGGCTTGCCATGCGATGCACGGCGCCGATGAAGGCGCCCTCGCCGCCGCCGACCATGCCGAGGCGGATGCGGCCGGAATGGGTGTCGTCGCGTCCTTCGATAGCCATCGTGTCCTCCCTCAGCCCGAAATGCCGAGCATGCGCTTGTTCGCCGCCTCGTCCGTCCCGCCCGACGCGAAATCGTCGAACGCCTTCTCGGTCACGGTGATGATGTGACCGGCGATGAAGGGCGCACCCTCGGCGGCGCCCTGTTCGGCGTCCTTGATGGCGCACTCCCATTCGAGGACGGCCCAGGAATCGTAGTCGTATTCCGCGAGCTTGGAGAAGATCGCGGCGAAGTCCACCTGGCCGTCGCCGAGCGAGCGGAACCGGCCCGCCCGCTTCAGCCAGGGCTGGTAGCCGGAATAGACGCCCTGCCGTCCCGTCGGGTTGAACTCCGCGTCCTTGACGTGAAAGGCGCAGATCCGCTCGTGATAGATGTCGATGAATTCGACATAGTCGAGCATCTGAAGTGCGAAATGCGACGGGTCGTAGTTGATCTGGCAGCGCGGATGGTTCCCGCAGGCTTCCAGGAACATCTCGAAGGTCGCGCCGTCGAAGACGTCCTCGCCCGGATGGATCTCGTAGCCGACGTCGCAGCCCGCTTCGTCGAAGGCATCGAGGATCGGCACCCAGCGTTTCGCCAGTTCCTCGAAGGCGGTGTCGATCAGCCCGCCCGGTCGCTGCGGCCAAGGGTAGAGGAACGGCCAGGCGAGCGCGCCGGGAAAGGTGACATGGCTCTTGAAGCCGAAATGCGCCGAAGCCTTCGCCGCCATCTTCAGCTGCTCGACGGCCCATTCCTGCCGGGCCTTCGGGTTGCCGCGCACCTCCGGCGCCGCAAACCCGTCGAAGGCCTCGTCGAAGGCCGGATGCACGGCGACGAGCTGGCCCTGCAGATGCGTCGACAGATCGGTAATTTCGACACCGGCCTCGCGGCAGATGCCCGTCACCTCGTCGCAATAGGTCTTCGATTCGGCGGCTTGTTTCAGGTCGAACAGGCGCGCGTCCCAGCTCGGGATCTGCACGCCCTTATAGCCGTGGCCGGCCGCCCATTCGGCGATCGATCTGAGGTCGTTGAACGGCGCGTCGTCGCCTGCGAACTGGGCGAGGAAGATCCCCGGCCCCTTCATCGTCTTCATGTCCATCCTCCCGGTCCGGCGCCCGTCTCCTCCCGGACGCCGGACAGTCCTCTTGCCGGGACTGCCCTTGCCGGAAGATTGGCATAGGCGCTCAATGAATTGAAGCGGTGCGCCCACCGCTTTTCGGTTGCATCCGCGACCGTTCAGGCCGCGGCCCAGAGGAGACCGCGGCGCAGGATCTCCTTCATCTGAGGCACGGCGAATTCCGAAACGACATGGCCGAGCGATGAATAGAAGACCCGGCCCTTGCCGTAGCGCTTCTTCCAGACGACCGGCATCACCACGCCGTCGATCCATTCGGCATGGTCGCCGGCAAACGTCGTCGTCGCCAGCACCTCGTTCGACGGATCAACATGCATGAAATACTGCTCGGACCGATAGGGGAAGCTGTCGATCCCCCGCATGATCGGATCGTCGGGCCTCGTCACGTCGACGCGGTAGTCGATGATGTTGCCGGGATGAGCGACCCATTGGCCGCCGACCATGAACTGGTATTCCGGCTGATCGCGGAAGCTATCGGCCATGCCGCCGTGATAGCCGCCGAGCCCGACGCCGCCCTTGACCGCCTCGACGAGGTTCGACAATTCCTCCTTCTCGATCTTCGACATGGTGACGATCGGTACGATCAGGCTGAGCTCGCGGATCGAGGGGTCGGCAAAGGCTTCCGTCGTGTTCTCGGTGAAGACCTTGAAACCTTCCGCCTCCAGCATCTGGCCGACGATTTCCGCGCCTTCCTTGGGTTCGTGGCCGCTCCAGCCGCCCCAGACGATGAGCGCTTCCTTCATGACGGTGTTCTCCAGGATAAGTTGACGTGGGGTTCAGGCGAGCCGGTCGAGGCCGGCGCTCTGGGCGAGCGGCTGCGGGCGCTCCGGCCGCGTCGTGATGTCGATGGTGCGGCGGGTTTCGGCCGCCTTGCCGATTGCCTCCATTACTTCGAGGACATGCAGCGCGAGATCGCCGCTTGCCCGGTGCGGTCGGTCCTGGCGGATCGCCGCAGCCATGTCGGCAAGTCCGATCGAGCGGTAGTTGCCGTCGGCATAGGGTCGCGCGACCGGGACGTCCGTCCACTCGCCGCCCTTCTTCAGAAACTTCACCTCGCCGCCGAAATGATTGGGGTCCGGCACGATCAGGCTGCCCTCGGTGCCGTAGATCTCCAGCGGCAGATGCTTGTGGGCCGCGACGTCGAAGCTCATGGTGATCGAGGCGACGGCGCCGGAATGGAACTCCAGCATGCCGACGACGTGGGTCGGCACTTCCACGTCGATCGTCTGCCCCTTCTTCGGCTCGCTGGTGATGGTGCGGGCCCTGCGCGGCTGCGGCGCCATGGCGGCGACCCGGGCGACCGGGCCGAGGATGTTGACGAGATCGGTGATGTAGTAAGGTCCCATGTCGAGCATCGGGCCGCCGCCGCGCTGATAGTAGAAGTCGGGGTTGGGATGCCAGCGCTCGTGCCCGGGGCACATGAAGAAGGCGGTGCCGCCGACCGGTGACCCGAGATTCCCCTCGTCGACGAATTCCCGCGCCGCCTGATGGGCGCCGCCGAGGAAGGTATCGGGCGCCGAGCCGAGTCGAAGCCTGCGCTTGCCCGCTTCCTCGACGAGGCGCGTCGCATCGGCGAAGTCGATGCCGAGCGGCTTTTCCGAATAGGCGTGCTTGCCGGCCTTCAGGATCTCGAGCCCGACCTTCACATGCGCGCCGGGGATGGTCAGATTGAGGACGATCTCGATCTCGGGGTCCGCTAAAAGCGCCGCGACGGAGACGGCAGGAATGCCGAACTCCTCCGACCGCTTCTGCGCCGCCGCCTGGTCGCGGTCGGCGAGCGCCTTGATGGCGAGAACGGGAAAGGACTTCGCGGCCTTCAGATAGGCGGCACTGATATTGCCGCAGCCGATGATGCCGATACCGACGGGTTGCATGGATCTTCCTCCCAATTGATGCGGCGCGCTCCTCCCGAGGCGCCCTCAGCCGGTCTGGACCGGCCCGGTGGTGTTCCAGGGCGAGCCGTAGAGCTCGCGAAGCGCGATCGCCGCCGCCCCTTGCGCCCACAGCGCATCGGAGAAGGGCTCGACGACGATCTGGGTGACTTCGGCCAGGGGTTCGGCGACCGCCTCCTCGAAGCCGCAGCCGATCGCCTTGACGAAGGGATCGCCGAGCGAGAGCAGCGAGCCGACGAGGACGATCTTCGGCGGCGCGAAGAGCGAGACGATGTTGGCGACGGAGATGCCGACGAAGCGTCCTGCCCGCTCGACCAGATCGTGCACGGCCCCGTCGCCCTTGCCGAGATGGTCGACGGCGTGGCGCAGGCCCCGCCCGACGTAAGCCGCGTCGGCGATCGCCGGATCGGATTCCAACCCGGTGACGATCGCCTGTTCCGAGGCGAGATCGACGAGGCGCAGGAGCTTGCCGCTCGGCGTCGTGCCGATCACCATGCGGCCGATGTCGAGGCTGAGGCCGCGCGCGCCGCGAAAGAGCTCCCCGCCATGCAGGACGCCGAGGCCGATTGCCTGTTCCAGCGAAACGACGACGAAGTCGGCGAGGTCGCGGCAATTGCCGAACCATTGCTGGGCGAGCGTCGCGGCATTGACGTCGCTCTCGACGATGACGCGGACGCCGAGCCGGCGCCCGACCTCCTCCCCGAACGCGATGTCGCGGGTACTGAAGATCGGGCTGATCCGAACCATGCCAGTGCCGTATTCGACGATGCCGGGCATGGTCGTGCAGACACTGTCGATCGCCTTCATCGTCAGACCGGCATCGACCACCGCGCGGCGGATGATGTCCTCGACGATGTCGGCGACGACCGAGACCGGCTGGCGCTTGACGCGCAAGGGGAGCTCCAGGCTCGCCAGGACGTCGCCGCGAAAGTCGGTCACCGCGACGGTGATCTGGTGAAGCCCGATCTTGACCCCGACGACGCGGGCGGCCTCGGCATTCAGCTGCAGCATGACGCGCGGCCGGCCCCTCGTCGGCTCGTGGATGCCGCCGACCGGCCGGGTCTCGATGATGCCGTCCTCGATCATCGAGCCGGTGATCGCCGAGACGGTGGTGGAAGAGAGCGCGCCGCGATTGCAGATTTCCACGCGGGAGATCGGCCCATGGCGGCGGATGATGTTGAGGATATGGAAGCGGTTGATCTCCCGCATCAGTTCCGGATCGCCCGTCTTCATATCCGCTCGCACGCCATTTAATTCCGAGCCCGGAAATAAGCGCGTCCGAAAACCCGCTGTCAATGCACGTTTTGGCCGGCTTCGCTAAAAAATGATGCGGAGTGCTTGACAGTCTGCCGGGAAAGGCATCGTATTAAATCCGCCAAGCGCGAAAAATCGCCGGCAAAGGGAGGAACCGATGTCTCAACCACTCCGAGCGCGCCTGGCGCGCGGCGCAGCCGTCTGCTGCTTCCTGCTCGCGGCGCCGTTCGCCGCAGTCGAGGCGCAGGCCGAAACCACCGTTCGCCTGATGCATGTCGAGGTGAACCCGAATTATGTCGACGTCTGGCGCAAGCTCGCCGACGCCTACGAGGCGAAGCATCCGGACGTGAAGATCGACCTCGAATTCCTCGAGAACGAGGCGTTCAAGGCGAAGCTGCCGACGCTCCTGCAGTCGGGCGACGCGCCCGACCTCTTCTATTCCTGGACCGGCGGCGTCCTGAAGGCCCAGTACAAGGCCGGCGCCGTGCAGGACCTCACCGAGAAGATGCAGGCCGATGGCGGCGCCTGGGAGAAGACCTACCTCCCCGCCGCCATGCGCGGCGTCACGATCGACGGCAAAGCCCTCTGCGTGCCGCTGAAGATGAGCCTGATCGGCTTCTTCTACGACAAGCCGATGTTCGAGAAGGCCGGCGTCGACGCCTCGAAGATCAACACCTGGGCCGATTTCATCGACGCGGTGAAGAAGCTTAAGGCGGCCGGCATCACGCCGATCGCCGGCGGCGGCGGCGACAAATGGCCGCTGCACTTCTACTGGTCCTATCTCGCGCTGCGGCTCGGCGGCGAAGAGGCATTCAAGCAGGCAAAGGCCGGCGAAGACGGCGGCTTTACCGCGAAACCCTTCGTCCAGGCATTTGAGAAGCTGCAGGAACTCGGCAAGATCGAGCCCTTCCAGCCCGGCTATCTCGGCACACGCTGGCAGGACACGCTCGCCCTCTTCGGCGACAAGCGCGCGGCCATGCTGCTCACCTTCGACGACAGTGCCAACCGGCAGGCGGCAGCAGCCGCCGACGGCAAGGGCATTTCGCGCGAGGATCTCGGCACTTTCGCTTTCCCGGTCGTGGAAGGGGGGGCGGGCGATCCCTCCAGCACGTTCGGCGGGGTGAACTGCTGGGCGGTCTCGCGGGGCGCCTCCCCCGAGGCGATCGATTTCGTGAAGTATTTCACCAGCGAGGAGGCCGAGCAGAAGATGGCGGAGGCGGGCATGTTGATCCCCGCCGCCAAGGGCGCCGATGCCGGGCTGAAGGACCCGATCGTCAAGGGCTTCTCCGACACGCTCGGCAAGTCCCACTTCCACCAGCTGTTCCTCGACCAGGATCTCGGCCCCTCGGTCGGCCGCGTCGTCAACGACGTCACCGTCGAAGTGGTCTCCGGCGCGATGGAGCCGGAAGAAGCGGCGCAAGAGATCCAGGACGCCTTCGAACTCGACCAGTAGCCGGCATCGCTCCGGCCGCGGGGAACCGCCCGGCGGCCGGAGCGAACTTACGGGAGAACCACCGATGGCAAACGCCACAGGCCTGGTCTCGCAGGAGAGCCCGCTCGTCGAGACCCCGCGCCGGCCGAGCTGGAAGCGCGGCTACAGCGCCCGCGAGCGCAATCTCGGCCGCACCTGGCCGGTGCTCGTCCTGTTCCTGCCGCCGGCAATCCTCCTCTTTACCATCTTCGTCATCCTGCCGATCGGCGAGGCCGGCTGGTATTCGCTGTTCGACTGGAGCGGCTATGGCCGGCCGGAGGATTATGTCGGCCTGCGCAACTTCGAGATCCTGCTGGGGAACGGCGCCTTCCGTACCGCGCTGACCAATAACGGCCTGATCATCCTCGTCTCGATCGTCCTGCAGCTGCCGCTGGCGCTGTGGCTGGCGACGCTCGTCTCCAACCGGATTCCCGGCGCGACGGCCTTCCGGCTGATCTTCTTCCTGCCCTATGTCCTCGCCGACGTCGCGGCCGGTCTCATCTGGCGCTTCATCTACGACGGCGACTACGGCCTCGTCGCCTCGATCGCCAGCCTGCTCAACGTCGCCACCCCTTACGTCCTCGCCGACCGCCACATCGCCATCTACGCCGTCCTCGCGGTCGTGGTCTGGAAGTATTTCGGCTTCCACATGATGCTGTTCATCGCCGGGCTGCAGTCGATCGACAAGTCGCTCTACGAGGCCGCCGATCTCGACGGCGCCACCCCATGGCAGAAGTTCACCAACGTCACCCTGCCGCTGCTGGCCCCGACCATCCGCCTGTCGGTATTCTTCGCGGTGATCGGCTCGCTGCAGTTGTTCGACATGATCATGCCGCTCACCGGCGGCGGGCCGTCGAACTCGACCCAGACCATGGTCACCTTCCTCTACACCTACGGGATCACGCGCATGAAGGTCGGTTTCGGCAGCGCCATCGGCGTCGTCCTGTTCCTGATCTGCGTCGTCCTCGCTTTCGGCTACAGACGGATCTTCATGAAGAATGACTGACCTCGCCGCCACCGCACCCGCCGCCAGTCCGAGCTATGCCGAGAGCCGCCGGCGTCCGAGCTTCGTCGCCCGGCTCTACATCTACGGCAGCCTGTTCGTCGTCGCCGCGATCGTCCTCGTCCCGCTTCTCACCACCGCGCTCGGCGGCTTCAAGACGCTGGGCGATCTCCGGGTCAACCCGTTCGGCCTGCCGAGCGAGTGGCAATGGTCGAACTACACCGAGATCCTCTTCAGCATGCGGTACTGGCAGATGCTGATGAACTCCTTCATCATCGCCGGGCTCACCACGATCCTGACACTGGCGGTCGCCGCAATGGCGGCGTTCTCGCTCGCCCATGTGCGCTTCTTCGGCTCGGGCTTCCTGATGAACTATTTCCTGCTCGGGCTGATGTTCCCGATCGCCACGGCCATCCTGCCGCTGTTCATCCGGATCCGCGACCTCGGCCTCCTCGACAGCTATATGGGCGTCGTCCTGCCGCAGGTCGCCTTCGGCCTCGGCATGGCGATCCTGTTGTTCCGGAATTTCTTCCGGAACGTGCCGAAAGAGCTGTTCGACGCCGCGCTGGTCGACGGCTCCGGTTATATCCGCTTCTTCTGGTACATCACCCTGCCCTTGTCGCGGCCGATCCTCGCCACGGTCGCCATCGTCGCCTTCGTCAATTCCTGGAACAACTACATCATGCCGCTGATCATGCTGAACAGCCGGGAGAAATATCCCTGGCCGCTCGGCATCATGGTCTATCAGGGCGAGTACTCGACCGACTGGCAGCTCGTCCTCGCCTTCATCACCCTGACGATCCTGCCGACCATCATCGTCTTCTTCGCGGCCCAGAAGCACATCGTCGCCGGGCTGACCGCCGGCGCGGTCAAGGGCTGACGCCAAAACGCTTCAGGCCGGCCGCCGCGCCGGCTGTCCCCACCAAGACAAGGAACCGCATGCCATGGCGACGATCGCGCTGGAAGAGGTCCGCAAGTCCTTCGGCCATCATCCGGTCCTGCACGGCGTGTCGATCGACATCGAGGACGGCGAGTTCGTCATCCTGGTCGGCCCGTCCGGCTGCGGCAAGTCGACGCTTCTCAGGATGATCGCCGGACTGGAGGAGATCACCGGCGGCGACATCAGGATCGGCGAGCGGGTGGTGAACAACCTCGCGCCCAAGGACCGCGACATCGCCATGGTGTTCCAGAACTATGCGCTCTATCCGCATATGACGGTCGCCGAGAACATGGCCTTCTCGCTGAAGCTCGCCGGCGCGTCGAAGGCGGAAAAGCAGGCTGCGGTCGACCGGGCGGCGGAGATCCTCGACCTGACGCCGCTGCTGGGTCGCCTGCCCAAGGAGCTGTCCGGCGGCCAGCGCCAGCGCGTCGCCATGGGCCGGGCGATCGTGCGCGACCCGAAGGTGTTCCTGTTCGACGAGCCGCTCTCCAATCTCGACGCCAAGCTGCGCGTCCAGATGCGCGGCGAGATCAAGTCGCTGCACCAGCGGCTGAAGACCACCATGGTCTACGTCACCCACGACCAGATCGAGGCGATGACCATGGCCGACCGGATCGTCGTCATGAATGGCGGCCGGGTGGAACAGATCGGCCGGCCGCTGGACCTTTATGAGAAGCCCGCCAACATCTTCGTCGCCGGCTTCATCGGCTCGCCCTCGATGAACCTGATCGCGGGCGAGATCACCGCCGGCGACGGCGCGCCGGCCTTCCGCTCGGCAAAGGGCCTGGCGCTTCCCCTGCCCGCACGCGTCAAGGCCTCGCCAGGACAGGCCGTCGTCTACGGCGTCCGGCCGGAGCATGTCGAGCCGGCCGCTCCCGGCGGCGAGACGGACGCGGTCGGCGAGATCGCCCTGGTGGAGCCGACCGGCGCCGAGACGCAGGTCCTTGCGACCCTCGGCCCCGAGCAGCTGCTCGGCGCATTCCGCGACTGGTCGATCCGCAAACCCGGCGAACCCGTCGCCCTCCGGCTGCAGCGCCAGAAGATCCACCTCTTCGACGCCGCGACCGGCCAGCGCCTGCCCGAGCGGTAGGACAACCGAGAAAGAAGTGACGTTCGCCGCCGTCGCATCTGAGAGTCATAGTGTCAAACTCTCTATGCAGCTACAGAGACGTCGTTCGATATCTGGCCGCCGTTTATTCATCTTTCAACGTAACTTGGAGATCACATCCTGATATGCCTTCTCGAACCGGAAGCAGTTCGAGGATAGGTATTGGCAGTGGGATGAAACCAGCATTATCCCAGACGCGAGCATTGGGTGCGGCTTAAGGGCGTCCACGGCTAATCGGCCAACCGTGGCACTGATCACAATGACTAGCGCAGCGACGAACGGAATCTCCACAACGAGAACGAAAAGAAGCCGAGGCCGATGGCGACGAGGCTGAGAAGCTGCGGCCAGATGACGTCGAGCCCTGCGCCTCGGAACATGATCGACTGCGACAGCGCGACGAAATGCGTGTCGGGCGCGAGCGATAGGAGGATGCGCAGGCCCGCAGGCATGTTCTCGACCGGCGTCAGTCCGCCGGCGAGGATCTGGAGCGGAAACAGCACGAGCATCAGCAGCAGCCCGAACTGCGGCATGGAGCCGGCGATGGTGGCGAGGAAGATGCCGAGCGAGGTCGTCGCAAAGAGCTGGAGCGCCATGCCGAGCATCAGGAGCCAAAGCGAGCCCGCCACAGGAATGGCCAGCCATGTCTGCACCACGACGGTAATGGAGAAAAACGCCGCGCCCATCACCACCACCGCCATCGGCCAGATCTTGCCGAGCATGATTTCCGCAGGCGTCACTGGCATGACGAGAAGGTGTTCGATCGTACCGCGCTCGCGCTCCCGGATAAGCGCCGCGCCGGCCAGGATGACGGAGAGCAGCGCGACATTGTTGACGACCTCCATCATCGCGCTGAACCAATTGGGATTGAGCTCGGGGTTGAAGCGGGCGCGTAGCACCAGATCAACGGGGACGGATGCGGCGACGCGGTAACGCTGGAGGAATTCAGAGATCTCGCCCGATACGATCGCCTGCACGTAGCCGGCGCCGGTGAAAGCCTGCGTCATCCGCGTGGCGTCGACGTTGAGCTGCATGGCCGGTTCGCTGCCGGCCAAAAGATCGCGCTGGAAGTTGGGCGGGATGACGAGCGCAAAGGTGTCGATGCCCTCGTCCATGCGCCGGTTCATCTCCGAAAGGGTAATCGCTTGCGGCGGGCCGAAATGGGGCTGGTAGAACGCCGAGGCGATGCGCGCCGACAGTGGCGAGGCGTCCTCGTCCACGATGGAGATCGGCGCCCTGTTGAGTGTGAAGGGCATCGAGACCGCCGCCGCATAGATCTGGATCGTGAACACCGCGCCGATCAGCGCCAGCAGTGCGGGCGTGCGAAGAAGGTTCCAAAGCTCCTTGATGCCCAGACGCCAGATGGTCGATATCCGCATGGGTCAGCGCGCCTGCTTCCGGAGGAAGAACACGCTCAAGGCGAGCAGGACCGGTCCGGCCGCGAGCAGCGACAGGAGCGAGGCGGCGAGATCGCCGAAGCCAAGCGCCTTGGAGAAGGCGCCGCGCGAAACGGTCACGAAATGGCTCGCCGGGTTGATCGCCCCGATCAGCGCGGCCTCGCCCTCCATGGAGGCAATGGGATCGATCATGCCGGAATACTGCACGGCCAGCGTCATGGTGACGACGGTGGTCAGGAAGATCGCGGCGATCTGGCTGTTCATGAAGCTGGAGATAAACAGCCCGAGCCCGGTTGCCGCTATGGCGTAGAGGAGGCCCCCTAGCGCATAGGCAAGGACGCTGCCGGTGAATGGGACGCGCTGCACGAGGATGGCGAAGGTGGTCATCATCGCGAGGTTCACCATCGCGAGGCCTACATAGGGAATCTGCTTGCCGAGCAGAAACTCCAGCCGGGTGACGGGTGTGACGTAGAGATTGACGATAGAGCCGAGGTCCTTTTCCCGCACGATCGAGAGCGTCGCCAGCATGGTAGGGATGAACAGTAGCACCAAGCCGATGACGGCCGGCACCATGGCGATGAGGCTCTCGATGTTGGGGTTGTAGCGGAATCGCGTCTCGAGCTGGAAATCGGCTGCCAGTGCCCGATCTCCATGAACTTCCCTTGCCTGCCGCATCAACCAGTGAGCGTGCAGCCCGTCGACATAGCCCTGAGCGGTCTCGGCGCGCGAGGGCATGGAGCCGTCGAGCCATCCGCCGATTTCCACGTCGCGGCCAGCCGCCACCTCGCGGGCGAAGCCAGGCGGTATCTCGATGGCGAGGCTGAGTTCGCCGCTGCGCATTCGCCGGTCCATATCGGCATGGTCGAGGATCGGAGGGCGTTCGATGAAATAGCGCGAGCCCGAGATGTCGAGCGTATAATCGCGGCTGAGCGTTGTCTGGTCGTGGTCGAGAACCGCGAAGGGCAGGTCTTCGACATCCATGCTGATGCCGTAGCCGAGGACGAACAGCAGCACCAAGCTGCCGATGAAGGCGAAGGAGGCGCGGATCGGGTCGCGGCGCAGTTCCAGCGCCTCGCGCCGAGCATAGCTCATGATGCGCCGCGGATCGAGCCAGCGCCTCTGCGCAGGCAGATGCCCGGGCCCGATCGCATGGACGATATCAGAGGCGACGTCCGCTTCCGGCTTGGTGACCTCGCCGCCCTCTTCCTCGATCGCCTCCTCCAGATAGGAGACGAAGGCTTCTTCGAGATCGGCGCTGCCGCGCTTCTCGACGATGGCGGTCGGCGTGTCTGACACCAGCACCTTGCCGGCATGCATCAGCGAGATGCGGTCGCAGCGCTCCGCCTCGTTCATGAAGTGGGTGGAGATGAAGATGGTCACGCCGTCCTTGCGCGATAGATCGGCGAAGCTCTGCCACAGCGCATCGCGCGCGATGGGATCGACGCCGGATGTCGGCTCATCGAGAATCAGGATTTCGGGGGCATGGATCATGGCGACGGCCAGCGACAGGCGCTGGGTAACGCCGAGCGGCAAGGCGTCGGGCAGCGCGCCCAGCACCTCGGTCAGATCGAAGCGCTTCACCATCTCCTCGATGCGGCCCGGTATGTCGTTGGCCGGCATCTGGAAGAGGCGGGCGTGCAGGTCGAGGTTCTGCCGAACGGTCAACTCGGAATAGAGCGAGAAGGACTGCGACATGTAGCCGACGCGCCGGCGCGTATCGAGATCGTGCGGATCGACCTCGTGCCCGAACAGCTTCGCGGTGCCCTCGCTGGCCGGCAGGAGGCCGGTCAGCATTTTCATGGTCGTCGTCTTGCCGCAGCCGTTCGATCCGAGGAAGCCGAAGATCTCACCGCGAGGGATGCGAAAGCTGACATTGTCCACCGCAGTGAAGGTGCCGAAGCGGATGGTCAGCCCATCGGCCTCGATCGCCGGTTCTTCGTCCCCATCCTCGGGCCGGGGCGGAATATGCGCCTTCCGATGGTGGCTGCGTCTTTCCTCGGGTAGCAGGGCGATGAAAGCTTCATCGAGCGAGGCAGTCCCGGTCTTTTCCTGAAGCTCGGCCGGCGTGCCCGTCGCGAGCACGCGTCCGCCGTCCATGGCGACGAGCCAGTCGAACTCGGCCGCCTCATCCATATAGGCAGTTGCGACGATCACCCCCATGCCGGGCCGGTTCGCCCTTATGCCGTTGATCAGTTCCCAGAACTGCCGCCGGGCCAGCGGGTCGACGCCGGTTGTCGGTTCATCGAGGATGAGGAGGTCTGGGTCGTGAATCAGCGCGCAGCACAGGCCGACCTTCTGCTTCATGCCGCCGGAGAGTTTGCCGGCCGGGCGATCCGGAAAGGGATCGAGACCGGTGGCGGCCAGAAGCTCATGGATGCGGCGCTCGCGTTCCTTGCGGGCATGGCCGAAGAGACGGCCGAAGAAATCCACATTCTCGAACACGGAAAGTGTCGGATAGAGGTTCTTGCCGAGCCCTTGGGGCATATAGGCGATGCGGGGCCCGATCGCGCTGCGATCACGTGCCTTTCGCATGTCGGCGCCCAGCGCTTCGACCTCGCCGGCCTGGACCTTGCGCGCCCCGGCGATCAGCGAGAGGAGCGTCGATTTGCCGACGCCGTCGGGCCCGATCAGGCCCAGCATCTTGCCAGCCGGGAAGTCGACCGAGACGTCGTCGAGCGCACGGGTCTTCTTAAAGGCATGACTGACGGAGCGCACCCGCGCCGCGAGAGTTGGACCCTCGCTGGAATGGGCCGACCCGCTCATTCGAGCAGCCCGGTACGTAGGCTTTCTGGCCATTCCGCCGCCGGGTCGATCTTGACATAGGCGACGCCCGGCAGCCCCGGTTTGACATAGTCGGCATGCCTTTCAAGAAGCTCCGGCGCAACGCGCACCCGGACCCGGAACATCAGACCCTGCCGCTCCTCGGTCGTCTCGACAGTGCGCGGCGTGAACTGCGCGACATCGGAGAGGAACGAGACCTCCGCCGGGATGACCACGCCCGGGGCGGTGTCGAGCACGATGCGCGCCCCCGAGCCGATGGCGAGGCGTCCGGCCTCCACCGTCGGCAGGAAGACGGTCATGTAGACATCACGGAGGTCGATCAGGTTGAGCACCCGGCCGCCGCCGGCGACCACCTCGCCTGGTTGGGCCACGAGATACTGCACCCGACCATCCCGTGGCGAGCGCAACGCGCTGTCGTCGATCTCGGCCTGGATGCGCTCTATGGCCGCCTCGGCCGCCTCGACAGCCGCTTCGGCATCCACGATTCCCGCCCGCGCGGTGGAAATGCCGGCGGCGGCGGCGGCGGCCCCTGCGCGTGCCGCATCGAGCGCTGCCCGCGCGCCCTCGACGCGGGCGCGGTCATCGTCCACGGTCTGCTGGGGAACGGTGTTGCGCTCGACGAGATGTTGCGAACGGTTGAGCCGGCCCTCGGCAGAGCCGAGTTCTACTTCGCGCTGCGCGACGACGGCAAGGGCAGCCGAATGTTCGGCCTCCGCCTGTAAGACGCCGCTCTCCGCCACGTCTCTGCCGATTCGGCCGCGCTGCAACTGCGCACGCGCCTCCCGCAACTGCGCGTCGAGCTGCTGGGTATCCATATGGGCGAGAACCTGGCCAGCCGACACCGTCTCGCCCTCATGCGCAAGGATATCCCTGATCCGGCCGCCGGTGCGAGCCGATATGTCGATGGCGACCGCCTCGACGCGGCCATTGCCCCGGGCGATGCCGGTTGGCAATTCCTCCTCCGCCAAGCGCTGGGTCAGATACCAGCCGGCGGCGACCGCAGCCGACATGAGCGCCAGCCAGAACCAGGGATTACTGAAGAGCCGTTTCAGTCGTCCAAGCATACGCGTCGCTCTCGGTGGGCTGACGGTCGACCCGGTATGGGCCGGGCCATCATTGGCTGGATTCCCGCTCAAACTGGTGGATATTCTCGGTGATCGTTCGGGAGTTGTCTTGCATATCATGAATTTTGAATCAATACGATACTGTATCATATTTGTAAGGTGACACTGCATGGGATGTCGACGCGAATGGAGTCCGTTCTTCCCGCACCGGACTGGATTGCGCTGTTGCCGCCCAGGACCCCGAACGAGGAGGACGGCCGTGCAGAACGAAAATAGGAGTCGGCCCGTCGGCAGGCCCAGGGATCAGCGGACCGATGAAGCGGTACTGGACGCTGCTCTGGAATTGTTGATCGCTGTCGGAGTCGAAGAGGCGAGTATCGAGAAGATCGCAAGGCGCGCGGGTACGACGCGAGCGGCCGTCTATCGTCGCTACAAAAACAAGGAGGACCTGTTCGTCCACGCGGTTGTGCACATGCGCGAGCGAACCGAAGCCGCGCTCGGTCCATGGGAGACGATGAGTTTACGCGAGATTTGGCAGTTGTACCGGAAAACGGAGACGATAGAGGCTCTGTTTGGCTACACCCAAATCCTGGCGCGGCTGATTGGTTCGATCTGCGATCATCCGGACATCATGGCCGCTTACAACGCAAGCGATCTCGAGCCGAGACGCGTCCTGTTCGGCAAGATAATCGAACGCGCGAAAGCCGATGGCACCCTGCGCTCGGACGCAGATACGGAGATCATCATCGATATGTTCGTTGGCGCTATTGTTGCTCGTCTTCTCTTACGCGGCCGTCCCGCGCACATCGAGGAGATGCGCGACTACATCGATCGGCTTTTCAGACAGATCTTCGCCGAGCCGTAACGACGGCTGTTCGACATGGCGATATTCTTGCTCCGACCGCAGTCCGGCGCATCGGCGAACAACAACCAAATTCGTGGTGGGAAGGGTCCGGTAGGGCAAGCAATGTGTTTCGGCATGCAAAATTTTGGGGTCTGACGCACTCCCGATGACGATCAAGCAGCGCCGAGGAGGCGCGCTTCGAGGAGATCGAGCTTGGCCCGGCCGTACATCTGCCGTTTCACGAGCTTGAGCTTGTTGACCTGGCCTTCCGTCTGGCCGTTCGACCATGGCTCAGAGATTGCGCCGCGAACTGCGGATGCGTCCCTCCGGATGCCGCAAGCGAACGACGCGAGCAGGGTCGCCTCGGTGTCGTGGATCCAGGGCGGGAGATCTCCTTCTGCGCGGCTGCGGATCATTGCGTGGAAGCGGTCGATCAGCGCTCTCGCCTCGGCCAAGGCGGGCACGCCGGCTTCGATCGCGGCAACCACGACCGTCTCCGCCTTCGTCAGATGATCTCGCTTCAGCGTCATCAGACGGATGATGGTCCTCGCGGACGGGATCCTGCGAAGCTCGGACGCCGAGATCTGTTCTGACCGTCTGCGTCGCGTCGCCCATTCACCGACGACGCGGAGCGAACCCCTGTAGCCTTGGGCGCGGACGCGACGCCAGAGCTCGGCACCGTTCCGGCAGCCTGCGTCCCACTGGGCGTCGAGATAGGGAAGGTGCGGGTCGAGTGACCCCTGTCGCGTCCGGAATACATCGGTGCGCTCGCCGCGGACAATCTGACGAACCAGCTTGCGGCTCCGACCTGTTCGCCGAACGATCTCCTTGATCGCGAGGCCATCGGCCGCAAGGCTCGCGACGACCCAATTCATCTCCTCCCGCCGCAGATAGCCTTCGTACTGGATCCGCTCCGCGGAAGTCAGGAGCTTCGGGTCGATAGTCGTCGCTCCGAGCGCGGCGCGGATCGGCTTCATCGACTTCCTCACCGCGTCGAGAAAGGCCGCGCTGGCGTTCTCCATCAGGTGCCATCGGTCCGCGACCTGAACGACTTCCGGCAACGCGAGCGCCGCTGCCTCACCATAGCCGCCACCCCGATCGCGAGAGACGATCCGGATATCCCGGTGATCGGCGAGCCATGCCGCAACGGTGGCGATCTCCCGGTCCGGCAGAAGCTTGACGATCTGGCGCCGCTCAAGGTCGCAGATGATAGAGCCGTAACGATGGTTCCGGCGGAACGCGAAGTCGTCGATGCCGACGGCGATCAGAGGATCGTTGCGCTGTCGCGCCCGGCGCCGGACGACACGGAGCAGCGTGTCGTTGCTGACCGGCATCATCAAGCGCTCGGCGAAGCTGGCCGCCGGTCGACCACCGAGCGCCAGCCCGAGATGATGGACGATGCACTCCATCCGGCCGGTGCGCCGCGCCCGCTCCGGAACAGCCTCACCGAAGCGCTCGGCGAAGATCTTGCGCCGGCAGGTGACAACGTCGCACCGAAACCGGCGCGTGATCAACCGCAACCGAACTGGCCTTCCCGCCGACGGAAGGTCCGCCACACGCCCAACGTACCGACTATGTACCCGGCGTGCAGGCGATGCGCAGGAGGGACATGCCGCCTGCTTCTTTCGAGCGGATGCGGTCACGACAAGGATGTCGTCACAGGCCTCGAACTGCTCGACCGTAAGCCCGGCCGGAATGAGCGAAGACAGCGAAATGACAGTGGGCATTGCGGCGACCTCCTTCAGAAATCGCCAGTCCGCTCCTCAACTGCATCAGTTGTGAGTCAGACCCCCATTTGGACGCCGATGAGGGGTCCCGTTCCAAAGCCGTTTGACACAGTCCGCGCTAGTTGCGGTTAAGACCGCGGACCAATATCCGCTTCTTGGCGTAGCGGGCATCCTCCGAACCTGTCCGAACACCGTTTCGCCCGGCAACCGGATTCCGCTTGCAGCCACCCGCTAGCGCTCTCGCACATCGTCAACCCGCCGATTTTTAACCGTTAGCCACTGTTCCTACGACTGGAGAAGCAGTGGGCTTGCTGGTCCCGGTCATGGTCCCCATCGTGCCAATATTTGCTTGGAATACGGGCCATGTCGGGTACGAAAATTCTTTGAGGTCAGATCCTCATCGTCTTCACGATAGTCTTCTCCACAATGTGGGCGGCGACACAGTGGACGGCGTGGCGTCTCGGATTTCAGCCGCAGCTCGGCGCACCCTGGTTCGAGATATCGGGCTGGCCGATCCACTATCCGCCCGCCTTCTTCTGGTGGTGGTATTTCTACGACGCCTTTGCGCCGCCGATCTTCATCGAGGGCGCGATTATCGCAGCCTCCGGTGGGTTCATCGCTATCGCGGTCGCGATCCTCATGTCCGTCTGGCGTGCGCGCGAAGCGCAGAATGTCGACGCTTATGGGTCGGCACGCTGGGCAAAGCCGGATGAAATCAAGGCCGCTGGTCTGCTCGGACCCGACGGCGTCGTGCTCGGCAAATTCCAGGGCCGTTACCTGCGCCATCAGGGACCGGAGCACGTCTTGTGTTTCGCGCCCAGGCGCTCGGGATGGGGCGTCGGCCTCGTCATCCCCTCGCTTCTGACCTGGCCGGGCTCCGCCATCGTTCATGATATCAAGGGAGAAAACTGGCAGCTCACGGCAGGCTTTCGCGCCCGACACGGCCGCGTGCTGCTGTTCGACCCAACCAACCGAACTCGTCGGCCTACAATCCGCTGCTCAAAGTGCGTCGCGGCGAATGGGAGGTGCGAGACGTCCAGAACATTGCAGACATTCTGGTCGATCCCGAAGGCTCGCTCGAAAAGCGCAATCACCGGGAGAAGACCAGCCACGCGCTTCTGGTCGGCGCCATCCTCCATGTCCTCTATGCCGAGATGGACAAGACGCTGGCAGGCGTCGCCGCTTTCCTTTCCGACCCGAGGCGCCCAATTGAGACGACGCTTTCCGCGATGATGAACACCGCGCATCTGGGTGAGAACGGCCCACATCCGGTCATCGCAAGCGCGGCCCGCGAGTCGCTAGCGTTGACGGAAGAAGCCATCACGTCAAGCTCGCCGACCTCAATGCTGCAGGCGACAGCGCACCGGGCTCGATCGTCGAGCTGCGCGCCTATGACGATTCTCGCGGGAACCGCCGAGTCGCGCTCGCGGTGCGCCCCGATCTCGACATCGAACGGCAGGTGACCGCGTCCGGCGCGACCTGGCTCGACCGGCAGAATATCGCGCGCGAGCCCGCTGCACTCTCCGAAGGCGGTTTCGGCGCGGAAGTGCGCGGTGCGCTCGACAGGCGGGCGGAGCATTTGATCGGAGAAGGCCTCGCCGAGCGGCAAGGTCGGCGCATCGTCTTCAGCCGCAATCTCATCGACACGCTATGCCGGCGCGAACTCGAGGAAGTCGGCGAGAAGCTGGCGGCTCAGACCGGGCAACCGTTCCAGCGCGCGGCCAGCGGCGAACTTGTCGCGGGCGCCTATCGTCAGCGCCCGTCGCTCGCCTCGGGCCGCTTCGCGATGATCGACGACGGTCTCGGTTTCCAACTCGTACCGTGGACACCGTCGATGGAGAAACATCTCGGCCGCCACGTCTCGGGCGTTACGCGCGGCGATGGCGGTGTCGACTGGAGCTTCGGGCGTGAGAGGGGGCTGGGGCGGTGAGAACCGGTCAGCGTGGGTGAACAAACGGCTGCTTTGAGCCCATCTCGACCGATGCTGCACGCTGAACCGATGTCTGATTCGAGGCGTGGTGCGAGGGCACGGTCTGTCTTTAGTCTCCGGAGTTGTTCAGGATGAAAGGATGTCCGTGGCCCTGTGATCGGAATCCACGCCTTCGATCAGAAACACGTCGCCTTCCGCGTTTTTCGTCCGTAGCGGCTGTATGTCCTGATAGGCCGAGGATGCATACCATGCCCGGGCCCGCGCCAGGTCCGGAAAGGCGATCACGATCAGGTCGCCGGCGAAGGCTCCTTCGAGCATGTGTTTCTGCCCGCCATGAATGATAAACTGTCCCTCGAACGGCGCCAGCGTGGAGTCGATGGCTTCGAGATAGGCGACGATTTCTTTGCCCATCTCGACATTGCGCAGATGGCCGACGGCATAGCAGGTCATGAAGCTCTCCTTTCCCGGAATCAGGCGACGGCGGCAGAATGGTGCCGCCCACCCCATTCGAGGCCCGCGAACAGGGCGACGATGATGGCCTGCATCAGAAGAAAGAGCCATCCCAGACCGTTGGGCGCTATCAGCCCGGTGACTGGCAGGATCACGCTGCCCAGAACCCAGAGCACGTTGCCTGCGACGATCACCTGGACGGCCCAGGAGGGGACGGTCGCGGTTCGGGTGAAAATTGCCATGAAGACCGCAATCGGCGGCAGCAGCAGGCCCGCAAAGAACAGGAAAGATCCGGGGATTGCCGTTAGCCCCGCGATCGGTCCGGATGCGAAGACCAACAGCATGCCCATCGCCGCGCAGGTCGCGGCATCGAGGGCGAGGATGGTCTGCAAGGAAAGTCGACGTCCGTGGTTGGTCATGGTTTTCTCCATCTACGGGTGGCCACCCATCCTGGGTAGCGAAATGATGGAGTGATCATCGTGCAGCGATGGTCTTGTGGCGATTACCTTGGAGGTAATGGTCGCGCTGCGTCGTGCCGGTTACGATGGCCGGATGAAAGCGCATGCGGACAGTTTCGGGTTCCTGCTGAGACAGTGGCGTCAGCGCCGCCGCCTCAGCCAGCTCGCGCTTGCGCTCGACGCGGGCATCTCCCAAAGGCATCTCAGCTTCCTGGAATCCGGGCGGTCGCATCCAAGCCGCGACATGGTCCTGCAACTGAGCCGCCAGCTTGACGTACCGCTGCGTGATCGCAACGTTATGCTTCATTCTGCAGGTTACGCGCCGTTCTTCCCGCAGCGCCCCTTGGATGCCCCCGATCTCTCCATTGCGCGGGAGATCATCGACCGAATCCTGCGAGGGCACCTTCCCCATCCGGCACTGGCGGTGGATCGCCACTGGACATTGCTGTCCGCGAACGCCGCCGTGCACCACCTGCTGGCCGGCGTCGCGCCACACCTTCTGGACGGGGACGTGAATGTTCTGCGCTTGAGCCTCCACCCTGAAGGCTTGGCTTCGCGCATCCTCAATCTGGCGGAATGGCGCCATCACGTCCTGACCCGCCTCGGCCGTGAAATCGAGCGCTCGGCCGATCCGGTGCTTGCGGCGCTACGGAACGAGTTGGAGGCGTTCCCGGTTCCGGTTCCGGTCGCGGCCCGGTCGGATCTTGCCGTACCCGGACACTCTCAGGCGATCGCGGTGCCCCTCCGGCTCAAAAGCAATGCCGAGCCACTGTCTTTCCTAGCCACAACAACTGTTTTCGGCACGGCGGTCGATGTCACGTTGTCCGAAGTTACGATCGAGGCTTTCTTCCCGACGGATAAGGAAACGGCGAATATGATGGCGGTGCTTGACGATGGGACATGAATTCTGACACCAGGACGTGTCTGCATTCATTTTAGCCAGATCATGGCACATGCGAGATGAACGAAGCCCATGAAGGC
>NZ_JAJAVB010000020.1 GCF_020615385.1 Jiella soli
TCGGGAATCCGAAAAGCGCCAAGCCGCTCAAAAATCAGCCAAAGTAGTGCTAGTCGGTCGGACCGGGCCGCCGCCCCCGCCTACTCCAGCTCGCGCCCAAACCGGTCGCTCGCCTCGATCAGTTCGTCGAGGATGCCGGGTTCGGCGAAAGCGTGGCCGGCGCCCTCCACCATCCGGTAGTCGGCCTTCGCCCACGCCTGCGCGAGTTGCCAGGAGGTGATTGCCGGCGTCACGACGTCGTAGCGCCCCTGCACGATCACGCCGGGAATCTCGGCCAACCGGTCGGCGCCGCGGATCAGCTGACCCTCTTCCAGCCAGAGATCGTGGTAGAAATAGTGATTCTCGATCCTTGCGAAGGCGATCGTTCCGTCGGATGCCGGAGCGCCGCTGCCGCCGGGCGACGGTGTCGTGCGGAGCATCACCGTCGCCGATTCCCAGTTCGTCCACGCGCGCGCCGCCTCTGCCCGCACCGCCCGGTCGGGATGGGTCAGCCGGCGGCGATAGGCGGCAACGAGATCGTCCTGCTCGTCGGCCGGGATCGGCCCGAGGAGGTTTTCCCAGCGGTCCGGGAACAGCCGGTTCGCGCCGGCGTCGTAGAACCAGTCGAGCTCGGAGCGCCGGCCGGTGAAGACGCCGCGCAGAACCATGGCGCTGACCCGCTCCGGATGCGTCTCGGCATAGGCCAGGGCCAGTGTCGCGCCCCAGGAGCCGCCGAAGAGCAGCCAGCGCTGGGCGCCCATCATCTCGCGCAGCCGTTCGAGGTCGGCGACGAGATGCCAGGTCGTGTTGGCCTCGAGCGAACCCGTCGGCGTGGAGCGGCCGCATCCGCGCTGGTCGAAGAGGAGGACGCGGTAGCGCTCGGGATCGAACAGCCGGCGGTGCTGCGGCGAGGCGCCGCTTCCCGGGCCGCCATGCAGGAAGACGGCGGGAATCCCGGTCGGATTTCCGCACATCTCGAAATAGAGTTCGTGGCCGTCACCGACGGCCAGCCGGCCGCTCTCGAACGGTTCGATCGCGGGATACGGACGGCGCAGCGTCATCGGCAAGCGTCACCGCCGGCCGGCCCGTCCGGACCCGCGCGGCCGCTGCACGCGGACACACCGCATACCGCGTCGTTCTTGCGCCGCCTGGAGCGCTGATTCCGTGAGGATTCCATGGGCCGACTTGTACCATCGCCAGAACCCGTCGCAATCGCGCAATCTCACAATCGCGCGTGAGGATGCGCTTCCATTGTTTGGTCCCAAACATGTTACAGGTTGGACGATCGATCCCGATGCCGTTTAGCCGCCAAGTCCCTGCGAGTTGCCATGTCCTCTTCCCTCCCAAAGATAGCGACCGCCGGAAGCCCGGCTGCCGGGTCCGGTTCGCCTGCCGCCGAGACCCCGACCGGCGGCACGATGACGGCCGGCGGCGCGCTGCTCGCCCGGCTGAAGAGCGTCGG
>NZ_JAJAVB010000021.1 GCF_020615385.1 Jiella soli
TCGGGAATCCGAAAAGCGCCAAGCCGCTCAAAAATCAGCCAAAGTAGTGCTAGTCTCTTCCATATCTCCGCCGTATAGATATATGAACCCGATAATGTACAGTTATGGCTTCTGATCATATCCTTTTGTTCATCGGTAAGTTTTGTCAAATGGCCTATAATATTCTCTGCATTCCAGTTGATCGAAATGGCTTCCAGATTGGAGATTGAGGCTGGAGTCTTGGCTCCGGCACCACGCTTCGCAACGTTTTCTCTTACTTTTTTTATAACTTCATCATAATCCTTTACTTTTTCAAGATGAAGATGCGGATGAATGTAGCTGATGCCATCAATCTCATGAAAAGACTTGTCTCCGTTCGAGTCGATGCACGTAATATTGACGTGCATCGTGGGGTCAGAATTTATGGCCCCAATGGCTGTCTTAATTGATAGTGCGATATGCCAGGCGGAAGCGGTTAGTAGACTCGGCCATGAGAGCACGGAGGGCTTTGTCTTTGGGCCAAACCGGATCGTGACAGAGGCGCCAGTCTCGTAATGCCCGAAGTTTTCGTCAAACGGTTCCTCAGTGGTGGGATAGACGTGGGGGTTCTCCGACGTGTTCTTATCGTGCAACCAGTCGCGTGCATTCTCCATGATTCCGGATGCGGAGAACGTCTTCGTCTTCGTGTCGATGCGGATAAAATTGAACCCGTAGGCGATAAATGTGGCCCCAACTCCTTTGCTTCCGCGGGCGTCCTCGTCCTTGAACGACTCATTAGGAGCTAGGAACCGATGAAACGCCGTTTCATCGAGGCCCGTGCCATTGTCACTGACCGTCAACTGATTGGATTGTAAATTTATGATTATAGATACCTTCTTCTGGAAGGAAGAAGCTTCTCGAGTAGCTCGTTTATCAACCGAGTCTAATGCATTCTGTATGAGTTCTGCAAAGGGATCGTACCATCCCACATAAGAATGCAAGATAGAGTGTATGTTTCGCTTTTGTCGCCTAACTGCGGCTGTTTCATCAGAAATTGCGCTGTGGGATAGTTTAAGAGGGTCGAAGCTGGAAAAGCTATTCATGATTGGCGTGTGGCCTCCCGTTTCGCATCGTCGCAATCTTAACGCGGCAACCGCGACAGATCCTAACTCGTTTGCCGTTGTAGCAGACAAATTGTAACCGGCCTGACACCGAATCTAGAACCGGACGACGTCATCGCGCTGCCGTACGGCGAACGCTCGCTGGCGCAAGCCGACGCGGGCGGACCAGAACCGCCCGACCGATTTGAAATGGAGCGACGGATGAAACGGGTCTGACCTCAGCAGCGCGAACCGGCGATCCGCCAGCCCGCGAACGGGGATGGCGTGGCCTGATAAGCCTGCCAGAAGGCCGAGCTGGCATGATGGATCAAAGCCGGCGTGTGCGGCCGGCGGTGAACTCCGCCAAAGCCGCGTCGGCGAACCTGTCCAGGGCGCCGGATTGGGTGTCGCGCTCGATCGCGGCGTCGAAACGGTCGGAATCGTAGCGCTCGAACCAGGCGCGGAATTTGGCGAGGTCTTCAGCGGAGAGCGCGGAAACGTCTCGTTCGATCTGTTCCAGCCGGGTCATGCGGGCCTCCAGCGGTTATTTTACCGCATGACAGCCAGGAAGGGCGGGAATTCCAGCCGCGCAGTCCGGGCCGGCATCGCGTCGGCTGTCTCGTGGGGCTGCAGACGGGCAAACAGGAAGGCTGTGCGCCCTTCGCGCCCCCCTCTGTCCTGCCGGACATCTCCCCCACAAGGGGGGAGATCGGCTGGGAGGGGCGCCGCTTTCTTCTTTTGAGCGGTCGTGCTTCACGCAGCAGTGCAGATCGTGGTGCGTCGGCTGGTGCAGGGTCGATCTCCCCCCTGGTGGGGGAGATGTCCGGCAGGACAGAGGGGGGCGCCTCGCTCAAGCGTCGGACGATTGCGCGCGCTCCGCCACCACTGCGAGGATGTGCGAGCAGACCCCGTCGATATCCCCGAGCACGTCGTCGTTCCAGAACCGAAGGACGAGCCCGCCGTCGGCCTCGAGCCGCGCCGTCCGCACGGCGTCGCGCAGGAGCGAGCGATCCGTCCCGTGCTGGGAGCCGTCGATCTCGACGATCAGCCTGTCGGTGGGACAGGCGAAGTCGACGATGTAACCGGCGATCGGCAGCTGGCGGCGAAAGCCGAGGCCCATGAGCCGATGGGCGCGGACGGCGCTCCAGAACTTCAGCTCCGCCTCGGTCAGCGCCTTGCGCATGGTGCGGGCGTTCTTGCGGCGGCCGGGCGGGATGGTGACGTGCGGCACGGGCGGCTCCGGTGAGGGAGGCAGTCTGCCATCGCAGCTTGTGCGGGCATACCCCCGCCTGCCAGACTGCCGGGACGAGCCGGGTCTCGTCCCGCCCTTCGGTCTCCGCACAAGGCGAGATTGGCTAGGAGGGGCGCCGCGCTTGGGCGTTCGAAGGATGGGTGCTGTCCTCGACGCTTCGTCAGTCTCGGGCTCCGTCCCGAGAATCCAGTCTTGCGACGTTTGTCGACCGATCCGGCAGCGGAAGCGTGGCTCTGGATCCTCGGGACGGGGCCCGAGGATGACGCCCTGGAGGGGGGCTGCGGCCCTCTTCGGAAATGCTGGGGTCTTACCCCAGGCGGTGCGCTCCCCTCTGTCCTGCCGGACTGCTGGGACGAGCCACGGGTCTCGTCCCGTCCTCCGGACCCCGCCACAAGGGGGGAGATGGGCGTCGGGATCGCCGCGCTTTAGCGTTCGGAAGGTGGGCGCAGGCATCGACGCTTCGTCATTCTCGGGCTCCGTCCCGAGAATCCAGTCTTGCGACGTTTGTCGACCGATCCGGCAGCGGAAGCGTGGCTCTGGATCCTCGGGACGGAGCCCGAGGATGACGCCCTGGAGGGGGGCTGCGGCCCTCTTCGGAAATGCTGGGGTCTTGCCCGAGGCGGTGCGCCCCCCTCTGTCCTGCCGGACTGCTGGGACGAGCCACGGGTCTCGTCCCGTCCTCCGGACCCCGCCACAAGGGGGGAGATGGGCGTCGGGATCGCCGCGCTTTAGCGTTCGGAAGGTGGGCGCAGGCATCGACGCTTCGTCATTCTCGGGCTCCGTCCCGAGAATCCAGCCTTGCGACGTTCGTCGATTGGTTCGGCAGCGGAGGTGTCGCTCTGGATCCTCGGGACGGAGCCCGGGGATGACGCCCCGGAAGGGGCGGTGGCCGCCCGTGCTGGCGGGGCGGCGGGCTCCGGGAGGTTGCGGCATCGGTTGGCGCGGTTGGTGGCCTTGGAAGACGGGGTCGTGCCGCTCTTCTGCTGCGACAGGGCAGTCACCCGCCCGCTACCGCAGCGGGCGGGGTTGCGGGATGGGGACCTGGGGCATGGGGGCGAAGGCGGTTGCGGCGCCCGGGGCCGCGGGGGCGCGCGTCGAGGTGCCGGTGGCGATCATTTCGGCGCCGGAGGGGCGGGCGGCCTTGGCGGGGGCGGCGAGGACGTAGGTGCATTGGCGGGGCATGCCGGAGAGCGTCAGCGGCGGCTTGGGCGTGGGCTTCTTCGCGCCGGGCTTGGGCGGCGGCGGCGGCTTCAGCGCGACGTTGAACCACCAGGAGAGCTGGTCGCAGCCGTCGCCGGTGCCGGTCGAGCGCTGCTCCTTGCAGTCGGCCGAGCCCGGCGGGCAGAACAGGCGCACGTGGAAATGCTCGTCATGCCCGTAATAGGGCCGCACCTTGTTCATCCAGCGCCGGTCGCCGGAGACGGTGTCGCAGAGCTTCTTCTTGATGCCGGGATTGACGAAGATCCGCTGCACCTGCGGCTCTTCGGCGGCGAGCTTGATGAGCGCGGTGTAGTGGTCGTTCCAGATCCGGTCGTCGACCGTGAAGGTGCCGGGCTTCAGGACCGAGCGGAAGGGATAGTCCTCGCGCTGGCGCTCGGTGAGGCGCGGGTTCGGCATCGGCCGAAGCCAGACGTCGAAGTCGAGCCCGATCTGGTGCGAGGCGTGGCCGAAGGGGAGCGGCCCGCCGCGCGCCTGGCCGAGATCGCCGAGGAGGAGGCCCGGCCAGATGCCTCTTCGCGCCGCCTCGCGCGACAGGTCCTCGATGAAGCGGACCGTCGCCGGCATGCCCCAGCGCCGGTCGCGCGAGAGGCGCATCGCCTGCCAGGTCGGCCCGTCGGCGGGAAGCTGGGCCCCGCCGGCCAGGCAGCCATTGGAATAAAAGCCGACGCTTTCGGGCGGCAGCGCCGCCGCCGCATGCTGGCGCGAGAAGATCGCCTTGGCCGGCTGTTCGGCCGACGCCGCGCCCGCGGTCGCGAAGGCGGACAGCGCCGCGCCGGCCGAGGCGGCCGCCAATCGTGCCCACAGTCTCATTCCGGCTTCCCCATTTTGGCCCCGATCGACCGGTGGCATGCGCGGGGCGAGCCTAGCCGGCCGGCATGCCGGAATGGCGAAGCGCCCCCGCTTCATGCGGGAGCCCTCGCAGAGGCTTGCGCCGATTTGATGGCCGGTGTGTTGGGGAGGGCTCTCAGCCGCCGACGGCGACCCAGTCGCCGCTTTCGCCGGCGGCGAAGAGGGCGTCGATCACCGCCTGGTTGCGGCGGGAGGATTCCAGCGGGAAGACCTCGCCGCCGCGCCCGCGCACCACTTCGGCGAAGGCGTGGACCTCGTTCTGATACTGGTCGACGCCGGGGAAGCGGAAGATCTTCTCGCGGCGATGGCCCTGGTCGTGGAGCCGCACCGTGTCGGCGTCGTAGAGCCCGGCGTTGAAGGGCGCGGCGACCTCGATGAAGCCGGTCTCGCCGTGAAAGACGATCGCCTGGCGATGCGCCATGCGGGTGCCGAGATAGACTGACATCTCGAAGGTGCCGAAATCGACCGTGCCGGCGACGAAGCTATCGGTGCCGAAATCGGGATCGGTGAGGACGCGGGCGCGCACGCGGACCGGCTCGAGACCGGTGGCGAAACGGGAGGTCACCACGGGATAGACGCCGATGTCGCGCAGCGCGCCGCCGCCGAGCTCGGGCCGGTTGCGCATGTTGGCGGGATCGACATTGTGATAGCTGAACGCCGCCTCGACATGGATGAGCCGGCCGATCGCGCCCTCGGCGAGGAGGTCGCGCACCTTCAGCCATTGCGGGTGATAGGTGACCATGAAGGCCTCGGAGACGACGACGCCGGCTTCTTTCGCGGCCGCCATCACCCTGTCGATGTCGGCAACGCTCATCCCCATCGGCTTTTCGCACAGGACGTGCTTGCCGGCCTCGATCGCCTTCAGCGTCCATTCGGTGTGCTGGGCGGTCGGCAGGGGATTGTAGACCGCCTCGACCTCGGGGTGGGCGAGGAGATCCTCGTAGGAGCCGAAGGCATTCGGGATGCCGAAGGCCGCCGCCACGGAAAAGGCGGTCTCGCGATCGCGGCTGGCGATCGCCGTCAGCGCCGAATTCGGCGCCTTGACGATCGCCGGCAGGAGGTGCTGGCGGCCGATCTTGGCGGTGGACAGGATTCCCCATCTGAGCATTGCGTGTCTCCTCCGTGGCGGGCTTTGGCTGGCTATCTGGAACGGCGCTCCGCCGCGCCTAGCGGCGCTAAGCCGGCGTGATGAAATCGCGCCGGGCGCCGCCGGGCGCGTCAGCCGACGAAGGCGGCCTTCACCTCGGCGAGGCCTTCGAGCGGGGACTGCGGCCGCGGGCCGATCTGGCCGATGATGTGGCCGGCGGCGGCGACGCCGAGGCGGGCGGACTTTTCGTGCGACAGGCCGAGCGTATGGCCGCGCAGGAAGCCGGAGGCGAAGAGATCGCCGGCGCCGGTCGTGTCGACCACATGCGGGACGGTGAGCGCGGGAACCGCGATGCGCTTGTCGCCCTCGACGACGACGCAGCCCTTCTCGCTGCGGGTGACGATGGCGAAGGCCTTGCTGTCGGCGGCGAGACCGTTCAGCGCGACATCGAGATCCTCGGTCTCGTAGAGCGCCAGCGCCTCGGCCTCGTTGGCGAAGGTGATGTCGACCGTGCCCTGGCGCATGAGATCGAGGAACTCGGCCCGGTAGCGGTGGACGCAGAAGCTGTCCGAGAGCGTCATCGCGACCTTGCGGCCGTTGTCATGGGCGATCTTCGCCGCCGCGACGATCGCTTCCTTGGCGCGCGGGGGATCCCAGAGATAGCCCTCGAAATAGGTGATTTTGGCGGAGGCGACGATTTCGGCGTCGATGTCCTCCGGCCCGAGTTCCACGCAGGCGCCGAGATAGGTCGACATCGAGCGCTCGCCGTCGGGCGTCACCAGCACCATGCAGCGGGCCGTCGGCGGAAAGCCTTCCAGCGGCTGGGTCTCGAACTTGACGCCGAGCGAGCGGATGTCGTGGGCGAAGATCGCGCCGAGCTGGTCGTTCGAGACCTTGCCGATATAGGCACCGTTGCCGCCGAGGCTGACGAGGCCGGCGACGGTGTTGCCGGCGCTGCCGCCGGAGGTCTCGATTGCCGGGCCCATGCGTCCGTAGAGATGTTCGGCGCGGCCGGCGTCGATCAGCGTCATGCCGCCCTTCTGGACCTCTTCCGCTTGAAGAAAGGCGTCGTCGCAGCGCGCGATGATGTCGACGATGGCGTTGCCGATGGTCAGGACGTCGTATTCAGCCATATGCTCTTTCCGTTGTTGAACCGTGCCGCGTCCTAGCGCATGCGGCCGGCTCTGGCCAGTTTCGCCCGCCTTTGCGGGCCGCCGCCGGCGTTGCGGGAGGATGGCGCGGTCCCTATCTCGACAAGCGGAACGGCCGGACATCCGGCCGGAAACGGAGCCGCCCCATGATCCTTGCCAGTGCGCGCCTCGCGCTCGCCGACATCCTCTCGCCGCCCTTCCGCGCGGTCCTGTGGAAGACGCTGGGGCTGACGCTGCTCGTCCTCATCGGCCTGTGGTTCGGCGTCGAATGGGGGTTCGAATGGCTGGCCGTGCCGTTCCTGGCGAACCTCTTTCCGGAGAGCCCGAACTGGCTGATGGAGGCCGGCACGCTCGCCGGCTGGGCGGCGGGGCTGGCGCTCGCCATCCTCCTGGCCTTCCTGATCGCGCCGATCAGCGCGCTGATCGCCGGCCTCTTCCAGGACGACGTCGCCGAGATCGTCGAGCGGGAAGCCTATCCCGGCGCGCCGCGGGGCCGGGCGATGCCGTTCTTCGCCGGCATGGTCCTGTCGCTGAAATTCCTCGGCGTCGTCATCCTCGGCAACCTCCTCGCCTTCGCGCTCCTGCTCGTGCCGGGGGTGAATTTCGCCGCCTTCTTCCTGGTCAACGGCTATCTCCTCGGGCGCGAATATTTCGAATTCGCGGCGATGCGCTATCGCGGCGAGACCGAGGCGAAGGCGCTGAGGATCCGCTACGGCACGACGGTCTTCCTCGCCGGCCTCGTCATCGCCGCCTTCCTGGCGGTGCCGATCCTCAACCTCCTCACCCCGCTCTTCGCCGCCAGCCTGATGGTGCACCTCCACCAGCGCGTGGCGAAGAAGGAGGGCGGGCTGGTCGAGCGGGAGGCCGAGGCGCCGCGGGTGGCGCGGGGGTGAGGGTAGGCGGCTTCGGCCCAACCCCGACGTCGGGCGACCTCCCAGCACTCCCGATGAATTGCCGTTCAGTGCGTCGATTCAGCCGCGTGGGGTTCTTGCGCGAACTGCGTGGCGTGCAGCCGGTCCATTTCCTTGTCGAACCGCGCCCAGAGGCGAGCCCCCTCGTCACCGAGCAATTCGGTGTCGCGTTCGAAGCGGTTCTCCTCGTGCACGGCGTCCAACGGATCGCGCCAAGGGAAGGTCGCTGTCGCCTCGAGCCTGGCCAGCGTCGCTTCCAGCCGGGAGCGGATCGCCGCTCGCTGTGATTGCGACAATGTGTTGCGTTCGGCGTCGTCTTGCGCGAACAAGTCTGCTTGATTGTGGCTCATGACCGCACACTTACGCCTTCGCTTTTGCACCGGCAACGGTCCTGACCAGAAAGTGGGGGATAGTGGCGAACACCTGGCGCGGAGATCGCCTGCCCGACATCGTGCGAGCGATGGCCTCGCGGCCGCGACACGAGGCGTTGCGCGGCCTGGTCACGGAACTTTTGCGGGAAGGCTTCGGCGCCGCGTTCAGCGAACTCGAGCACGAGCGCTACCTCGTCGACAACAGTGGACGCATCGACGTGGCGTGGGGCGCCACTGTCATCGAGCTGAAGAGCGATCTTCGCCGCGAAGAGCGCGATGTCGAAGCCCGCATGCCCGACTACCTCGCCGACGTGAGCCGCGGCAGCGCGGCCGGCCGCACCACCGTCGGTCTTGCCACCGACGGCGCGACGCTCATCGCCTACGCGCTCGATCGCGGCACGCTCGCGCCAATCGGCCGCTACGAGGTCGAGGCCGAGCACCCCGAACGGCTGCTGAGCTGGCTCGAACCGTTGCTATCGCCCGTTCCCGAGGTGATGCCGACGCCGATCGCCGTCGCGCTCGCCTTCGGCCGATACAGCCTTGCCTTCGGCCGTGCGCATGCCGAGCTTCAGCGGCTGTGGTCCGAGGTCGGCGGCCATCCCGAAGTGCGATTGAAGCGCGACCTCTGGGATGGATTGCTGCGTCAGGTCTACGGCGACGACGTCGGCAGCGACGCGCTGTTCCTCCAGCACACCTATCTGACCATCCTGGTGAAGGCGATCGCGGCGCGCGTCCTCGATCTGGAGATCGGCGACCCCGGGGAGATGCTGTCGGGCCGGCTGCTGGCAAACGAAGGCATCGTCGGCGCCGTCGAGGCAGACTTCTTCGACTGGCCGCTGCTCGCCGGCGGCGGTGACGATCTCGTCCGCTCGCTGGCAGCGGAGACCGTGCGCTTCCGCCTGCGCGATGTCGAGGTCGACGTGCTAAAGAGCCTCTATGAAAGCCTGATCGACCCCGACGAGCGCCACGATCTTGGCGAATACTACACGCCGGATTGGCTGGCGGCGCGGGTCGTCGCGGCGGCGGTCCCGCGCCCGCTGGAGCAGCGCGTGCTCGATCCGTCCTGCGGCTCGGGGACCTTCCTATTCCACGCGCTGCGCCGCCTGATCGAGGCGGGCCGCGCGGCGAAGCTGCCTCCCGCCGAGATCGTCGCCACCTGCGCCGATCGGGTGTTCGGCATCGACGTGCATCCCGTCGCCGTCGCGCTGGCCCGCGTCACCTGGCTCTTGGCGCTCGGCGATCTGGTGCAGGATCGGCCGGCGACGCTCACCGTGCCCGTCTACATGGGCGACTCCATGCAGTGGAGCCTGCGTCCGCTCGGCGCCTCGGCCGAAGTGCTGGTCGACGTGCCGCCGAATGATCCGCCTTTGCGCATCCCGGCGGGCCTCGCGAGCGACCTCGGCCTGTTCGAGCACGCGCTCGACGAGCTCAATCGCGGGCTGGACACCCTCGCGGAGCCGGAGACGGTTCGGGACGCCGTCGTCCGTGCCGGCGCCACAGCCGCGGACGCGGCCTTGCTCGGCCGCACCTTCGCGCAGCTGAAGCAGCTCTATCTCGACGGCCGCAACCACATCTGGACCTTCATCCTGCGCAACCTCCTGCGCCCGGTCTGGCTGTCGCATCCCGACCACCGCGCCGACGTCTTGATCGGCAATCCGCCCTGGATCGTCTATCGCCACCTGAGCGCCGAGATGCAGGAACGACTACGGGAGGCGCTTCGGAGCTACGGCCTCTGGGTCGGCGGCAACCTCGCCACGCAACAGGACATGTGTGCGCTGTTCTGGGCGCGCGGCGCCGAGCGCTACCTGCGCGACGGCGGCACGCTGGCGCTGGTCCTGCCCTATGCCGCGCTAAACGCTCCCGTGTTCGCCGGGATGCGCGACGGCAGCATACAGCGGGTGAAGGTGGCGATCACCGGCGGCTGGGGGCTGGAGCGGGTCTGGCCGATCTTCGGGGCGCAATCCGGCAGCAGCACGACCAGCACCTGCGTCCTCTTCGGCGAGCGCGACCGCGCAGCGCCGGTGCCGGCGGAGATCGATCGCTGGGTGGGGGTGCTCAAGCGGCGCGATGCCAGCGAGGCCGAGGCGAGCGAGGCGCTCGCTCATGTGCGCGCCGCATGGCCGAGGCCGCGGACGCTGATTTCCGCGTCGCCTTACCGAAAGCGCTTCCGCAATGGTGCAAACCTCTTTCCAAGGCGATTCTTCCTGGTCGAGCACGCCGCAACCGGGCGCCTGCCGAGCCGGCGGGAGGCTCCGCGTGTGCGGGGGCGTGTAGGCAATCTCGACAAGCGGCCGTGGACGGGCGTCGAGCCTCCCGAGGGTGCAGTCGAACGCATGTTCTTGCGCCAGATCGCGCTGGGCGAAACCGTAGCGCCCTATCGCATACTCAATCTGGGGACCGGATTGGTCCCGATGGAGGACGGTGCAATCCTTAACTCAGCCACCGCGGACGCGCGCGGGTATCGTGGGCTTGCCGCCTGGCTGCGCGACGTCGAGGGGAAGTGGAACCAGCACAGCAATAAGGCTGTCGACGGCTCACCTCGTAACACGTTGGCGCTGTCACTCGACCATCTTCAGAAGCTTTCGGCGCAGGCCGCGAAGGTGTCAATCCGCGTTCTTTACTCTGCCTCTGGGACGCGACTGAGCGCATGCTGGCTCGAGGACGACCAGCCTGTCGTTGATAAAAAGGCCTACTGGTCGGCAGCCCACTCGCTCGAAGAAGCCGCCTACGTCTCTGCGATCCTGAACACGCGTGTCGTGCTCGATCGCGTCAAGGACCTCCAGCCAGTCGGCCAGCGCGATCCGCGTGACTTCGACAATCTCGTCTGGACGCTGCCGATCCCCGAATTCGACGCGGCTGAAGCGCTGCACGTGGACCTTGCCGCGGCCGCGCTGCACGCCGCCGCAGTCGCCGCGCGCGTCGAACTGCCCGACGCCGCGCATTTCACCACTAAGCGGCGGGCGATCCGGCAGGCGCTGGCCGAAGACGGTGTGGCGGAAACGATCGAGCGTCTCGTCGACGCGCTGCTTCCGCCTTGACGCCGGCGCTGCAGAAGGTCCGGGTTCCAACTAAGCCGCCCGGTACCGGCTGGTCCGCTCCCACCCTATCCCGCCGCATCCCCCCTACTACGCCGCCGCCATCCCCACGCCCAGCTCCACCAGTTCCGCCGGCACGTCACTCGTCTTCACATCCGCCTTGCAGAGGTCCGCGATGACGCAGTGCTCGCATTCCGGCCGCCGCGCCTTGCAGACATACCGCCCGTGCAGGATCAGCCAGTGATGGGCGTGGCGGCGGTACTCAGGCGGGATGATCGCGAGGAGGCGTTCCTCGACCTCGTCCACCGTCTTGCCGGGGGCGAGCTTCAGGCGGTTGCCGAGCCGGAAGATGTGTGTGTCGACGGCGAGCGTCTCCTCGCCGAAGGCGGTGTTGAGGACGACGTTTGCGGTCTTCCGCCCGACGCCCGGCAGCGCTTCCAGCGCGGCGCGGGTCCGCGGCACCTCGCCGCCATGCTCGGCGACGAGCTTCTGGGCGAGCGCGAAGACGTTCTTGGCCTTGTTGCGGTAAAGACCGATCGTCCTGATGTGCTCGCGGATCGTCTCCTCGCCGAGCCCCGCCATGGCCTCTGCATTGTCGGCGAGCGCGAAGAGGCCGCGCGTTGCCTTGTTGACCCCGGCATCGGTCGCCTGCGCCGACAGGACGACGGCGACGAGGAGGGTGAAGGGATTGGAATGTTCGAGCTCGGGCTGCGGCTCGGGCCGCTGGACCGAAAAGCGGCGGAAGATCTCGGCGATCTCGTCCGGCGTGTAGGGGATCTTCGGCCGGCGCGGCTTCGCCGGGGCGCGGGGCCGGGACCCCGGGGCCCGAGACTTCGCAGGGCGGGAACCTGGCTGCGACAAGCCGCCTTTCGCCTTTTTCTTGACCGCGGGCGCGGCCGGTCCGATCTTTTCGTCCATGAGCGCCCTATAGCGAGACGCGCCGATGGCTGACAATGGCATCCCTCCGGGCGAGGGGGAGAATTCCGGACGGCGGGAGACCGGGCCTGCCGGCGCGGGCGATCCGCGTGGGCCGCGGGCGGAGGGCGTGAGCGGCGAGGGCCGGGGCGCGCGGGCGGAGGCCGACCGGCCGATCTTTGAGGCGCTGCTCGTGCCTTACCGCTCGCTCGGGCGGACCGGCTTCACCATCCTGATGAGCTTCTTCTGCCTCGTCAGCATCGTCACCGGCGCGCTCTTCCTCGCCAATGGCGCCTGGCCGGTGGTCGGCTTCTTCGGCCTCGACGTGGCGCTCGTCTGGTGGGCGTTTGCGGCGAATTATCGGGCCGCGAAGGCGCGCGAGGAGGTCGTCGTCTCGCGCACCGACTGCGCCATCCGCAAGATTTCGCCGAAGGGTGTCGTGCGCGAGGCGCATCACAATCCGTTCTGGGCGCGCTTCAAGGTCTCGCGTCACGAGGAGATCGGCATCACAAGGATGAGCGTCGATTCGCGCGAGGCCTCGACCGAGATCGGCAGCTTCCTCAATCCGGACGACCGGGAGAGCTTCGCGACGGCCTTCAACCGGGCGCTGCTGACGGCCAAGGGGCGATAGGCGCCGCATGGCCAGAAAACGGGTGGCGGGGCCATGCGAGGAGGCGCATGTTCGGGCCACAAGGGAGATCTGCCATGCTGTCCATCGCGCCTGAAGCCTTTGCAACCGCCCGCCCGATGCCGGTCTCTCCGGCCAGCCCCACGGCCCTGTCGGATTACGAGACGGTCCGCCGGACGATCGAATTCATCTCGACGGAATATTCCCGCCAGCCGAGCCTTGCCGAGATCGCCCATGCGCTCGGCCGCTCGGAGGAGGCGCTGACGGCCGTCTTCCGGCGCTGGTCGGGGCTGACGCCGAAGGCCTTCCTGCAGGCGGTGACGATCGACCATGCGCGCCGGCTGCTCGCCGACGGCGCCTCGCTGCTCGATGCGGCCTACGAGGTGGGGCTCTCCGGGCCGTCGCGCCTGCACGACCTCTTCGTCAAGCACGAGGCGGTCTCGCCCGGCTCTTACAAGGCGAAGGGCGAGGGGATCGACCTCGCCTACGGCTTCCACCCGACGCCCTTCGGCCTGACGCTGGTCGTCGCGACCGAGCGCGGGCTGGCCGGCATCGGCTTTGCCGAACCCGGCGAGGGCGGCGAGGCGGCGGCGCTTTCCGACATGCGCCGGCGCTGGCCAAAGGCGATTTTCACGCCCGACCCGGACCGCACGCGCGAATACGCCATGCGGATCTTCGAGCCGGAGAACTGGCGCTGCGAGCGCCCCTTGCGGATCGTGATGATCGGCACCGACTTCGAGATAAGGGTCTGGGAGACGCTGCTGTCGATCCCGCTCGGCCAGGCGACGACCTATTCCGACATCGCCGCGCGCATCGGCGCGCCGAAGGCGGCGCGGGCGGTCGGGGCGGCGGTCGGGCGAAACCCGATCTCCTTCGTCGTGCCCTGCCACCGGGTGCTCGGCAAGTCCGGCGCGCTCACCGGCTATCACTGGGGCATCACCCGCAAGCGGGCGATGCTGGGGTGGGAATGCGGCCTGCTGGCGCGCGAGTGAGGGGCGGGCGCCGATGGAAGACCCGCTCCCGATCTGCTATATGGCGTTGTACGTATTAGGCGCGGGCTCAGGCCATCATGCATCAAAAGATGACCATCGCGCTCGACGAGACGGGCTATGAGGGTCTCTATCGCACCGTCGGCCCGCGGCGCATGAGCCAGTTCATCGAGGATCTCCTCCGGCCGCATGTTCTGGGCGCCGCCCTTGACGACGGCTACCGGGCCATGGCGGCGGACGAAGGCCGTGAAGCCGAGGCGGAGGAGTGGTGCAACGGCCTCGCCGGATCAATTTGAAAGCGCATCGGATGGTCCCAGTTCGTTCGAACCCGATGACATGCATCGTCTAGCGCTCTACAGCTTCGGTCTTCTCGATCGCCCCCTGGACCATCCGGCCAACCGCGGCTTTCGCGACCGTAACGAGGCGAATTTCACGGCAGCCGAAACAAGCCCCGGGTTTATTGCTCGATCGGGCTATGATGGCGATCCAGGCCCACCAAGCTGGGGCCGTCATCTCTATCCGCGGTTCTACAAGGAGTTGGGCGACGGCCATTCTCCGTCCACGCTGTCGCTTTGGACGAGCCTCGCCGCCGCCTACTCCTTCACATATCGCGACCCTATCCATCGGGACGCGATGCGGAAAGGCTCGCAATGGTTCAGACGCGGAGGCTGGCCGCCCTACGTGCTGTGGTGGGTCGACGCGGATCATGTACCGACCTGGGAGGAGGCGGTAGCCCATTTCGAGCAACTAAATGACAATGGTCCGACTCCGCAAGCGTTCAATTTCCAGGCGCCGTTCGATGCGGCGGGTCTTGCGACAGCCGTCCCGAGGGGTGCAGGTTGCGCCGTTCAGCGCTCCGTTGCCGGCGACTGAGAGCCGGCGACATTTCTCAGATCCTGCCATGCAGGCCGGTCCAAACCCGTGACCCCCGCCGAGACAGACGAAACCTTCCGCCGCCTCGCGGCCCGCATGCCGGGCCGCACCGCGACGGCGAAGGGGCCGAAGGACCAGCCGGACCCGTTTCGCTCGGTGGTGTCGTGCCTCCTCTCGGCGCAGAGCCGCGACGTCAACACGGCGGCCGCTACGTCAGCTCTGTTCGCCCTGGCGACGACGCCGGAGGCGATGGCCGACCTCTGCGAGGAGGCGATCGCGCAGGCGATCAAGCCCTGCGGGCTCTACAACATGAAGGCCCGGAGCCTCGTCCGGCTGTGCCGGGTCCTGATCGACGCGCACGGCGGCGTGGTGCCGCAAACGCGCGAGGGCCTGATGGCGCTTCCCGGCATCGGGCGCAAATGCGCCGACATCGTCATGAGCTTCACCTTCGACGCGGCGGTGATCGCGGTCGACACGCATGTCCACCGCGTCTCGAACCGGATCGGCCTCACTGCGGCGAGGAGCGCCGACGCGACCGCCCGCCAGCTCGAGGAACGCGCGCCGGACTGGGCGAAGCGCGACGGGCACTTCTGGCTGATCCAGTTCGGCAAGGCCATCTGCGTGTCCAGGCGGCCGAGATGCGAGGCCTGCTTTCTCACCGATCTTTGCCGCTGGCATGCCCAAAACGGCCCGCTCGGATCGGTGCGGCCCGATGCGCCGGGGGCGGCGGAGCAGGACTGATCCGCTCCGGACCAAGCACCCGAACCCGTGGCCGCTCGCTGGCCGAGCCGCCGCCTTCTTCCTGAGACGCGGAGGGGTTCAAAGGCCCTGCCGGCGACGCCGGATTGCGCCTCACAGATCGCTGCAACAACGAGGCGGGAGGGGCGGGCGCGGCTTTACGCATTGAACCGGGCCTTCCGACTGCTAGTATCGACGCGCTTTGCGAGGGCCGGGGGCCGATCGCGAACTGGAATGGGAGCGTGGCGGACGTTGTCTAATGCAATCGAAACGAGCCTGCGTCGCGCTCTCGCCAAGGGTGACGCCGACGACCCCGATTTCAGGTTGCAGATCTACGAGGCGGCCGAACGCGCATTGTTGCGCCTTGAGGGGGACGAGGCCGTCGACCCGGCAGGAACGGACGGCCGCCGCGAGCAGCTGATCGCCGCCATCGAGGCGATCGAGCGCGATCACCTGCCCCGGTCGTCGTCCTCCCCGGAGGCGTCCGATGGCGAGGAGCAGGCGGTTGCGGGGGAGGCTGCGGCAGACGAGGCGAACGCGGCGGAGCCTGCGGCGCGGCCTTTCGCAGGCACGGACGGTTCGGATGAGGCCGAGGCGGCCGAGGTGGACGCCACCCCCGGCGCCGACGAATCCGCTGACGCGCCAGGGCGCGCCGAACGCCCGCAGGACGAATCTTCGCCGGGGCAGCCGGGATCCACGCAAACGCCGGACAAGATCTCAGCCGATCGCCCGGCGTCGCCGCGCGCGTCGCGGCTCAAGCGCTGGATGCGGAAGGACCCGGAGAGCCCGCGCGACGGCATCGTCAACCGCGTCGTCGTTCCCGCCGTCATCCTTCTGCTCCTCGTCTTCCTCCTTGCGGTCGGTGGATGGCTGCTGATGCCGTTCTTCACATCCGGCACGCCGGGCGCCCCGGAGCGGGCCGCAGCCCCGGCCGAGCCGAAGATGTCGATCGAGGACGCGATCCGGTCGGCCGATACCGGCGGAACGCAGGGTGTCGCGGGATCGCCGGCCTGGACCGAGGTCTTTTCCGGGGCGGGCGCCGTCGACGCGGCGGCGGTTGCCGGTACGGTCGAAGCGGCCGAGGCCGGCGGGGAGCCGGCCGCGCGGATCCCGGCGTCCGATACGGGCGCCGACGGGGCCCGAGAAACCGTATTCGTCATTCCCGCCGACATCGCCAGGCGCTTTGCCGGCCGCAAGGCGACTGGAGAACTGACCGTCGCTTCGCCCGATGAGGCGAGCCGGACCTTCACCGTGCGCTGCCTGTTCGGCGGCGAGACGGTTTGCGGACGGCAACGCTTCACGGCGAGCTCCACGGAGGAGCCCTTCCTCATCCAGATGGACATGCCGGCCTCCATCGAGGAACCCGGTCAGATCGCGATCGACCCCTCGATCGGGACGGGAGCAAAGGACCTCCTCGTCATGGGGTTCCGCCTCCGCCCGGCCGAGTGAACCGCGAGATGCCGATCGAGAAACAGGTCAATGCATGGACGTCGGACGTCCGCCCTGTTCCGGCGTCGCCCGTCCCGCATCGTCGCTTGAAGGCGTCTCGCGCCGCGGCCGGATCGCCTGCAGGGCCGGAGCGGCCGGGCATTGCTGCCGTCACGGAAATTGAAAAGTCCCGCGTTAGAACATCGTGATGATGACGCCCGACCGATTCGCCCTTGAGACGGCCGAGGTGCCGCGATGAGCCGGACGATGGCGGCAGACGAGGACTCAACGCGGGTCCGGCTTGCGGGCCGTCGCGCCAAGCGGATCCTGGCGGCTTCCGGCGCCTGTCTGGGCCTCCTCGGCTGGAGCCATCCCGAGGTCGCGCTCGGCTGCCTCGCCGTCTTCGTCGTGATCGCTCTCGTCGTGCTCTGGCCGAGCCGCGCCGGCATGGCGCAGGAGCGCATGCAGGCCGAAGCGCGGTCCGAACTCGTCTGGCCGGGGCGCGGCATGAAGGCGATCGTCGAAGCGCTTCAGGAGCCGGCCTTCATCCTCGATCGCGGTCTCCTCCTGCGCTACCGCAACCCGGCCTCCTTCGTCGCCTTCGGCAACATGACGCTTGGCGATCCGTTCTCGCTGCGCTTTCGCGCGCCGGAACTGATCGCGGCGGTGGAAAGCGCCATCCGCAATCAGGCGCCAGGCCAGGCGACGCTGGACGAGCGGCGGCCGATCGAACGCACCTGGCAGGTCGAGATCCTGCCCGTGCCCGCCTATCAGGGCGAAAGCCCGCACTTCTTCCTGGTGCTCTTTCGCGACCGCACCGCGGAGCGGCGCACAGAGCGGATGCGCACCGATTTCGTCGCCAATGCCAGCCACGAGCTGCGCACCCCGCTCGCCTCGCTGACCGGCTTCATCGAGACGCTGCAGGGGCCGGCGCGCAACGATGCGCAGGCGCGCGAGCGCTTTCTCGCCATCATGCGCGAGCAGGCGCAACGCATGTCGCGGCTGATCGACGATCTTCTGTCCCTGTCGCGCATCGAAATGAAGCGTCATTTGCCGGTCAACGCCCGCGCCGACCTCGTTTCCGTCCTGCGCAAGGTGCAGGTGCAGATGGCGCCGCTGGCCGAAGAACTCGGGATGACGGTCGAATTCTCCCCGGTCGAGGAGGCGGTCCTCGTGGTCGGCGACGAGGACGAACTGATCCAGGTCTTCGCCAATCTGGTCGAGAACGCCTGCAAATATGCGGAGTCGGGCCAGCGTGTGGAACTTTCGATCGCGCATGAGACGGAGCGCGGCGAGCCGGTCATCGATGCGTCCGTGCGCGACTTCGGTCCGGGCATTCCCCCTGAACATGTGCCGCGTCTGACCGAGCGCTTCTACCGCGTCAGCGTCGGCAGCTCCCGGGCGAAGCAGGGCACCGGGCTCGGCCTGTCGATCGTGCGCAACATTCTCCTGCGCCACAAGAGCCGGCTGCTCGTACAATCCGAGATCGGAAGGGGAACAATCTTCACTGCCCGCTTCCCTGCCACGGCGTCGGAATCGCCGATTCAGCCACTCGTGCAGTATTATTCATAGATATCAATAATTTACATTGTCATATTGCTGATACCGACCTGTCATAGAGAGTTCGTCCAGCACCGATAGAGGTGTCCGCGAACCGTCGATGCCAGCAGGGTGGCACTCAAGGCTCGGTTCGAATTGAAACTCCTTCAGGAGACACCAGCTGTGAACAAGAAGATTCTTGCGGGCCTCGCGCTCGGCACCGCCATGGCGTTCGTCGGCCAGGCCAACGCGCAGAGCAACGATCAGATCCAGGTCGCCGGCTCCTCGACCGTTCTGCCCTACGCGCAGATCGTTGCCGAGAACTTCGGCGAGACCTTCCCGAACTTCCCGACCCCGGTCGTCGAGTCCGGCGGTTCGTCCGCTGGTCTGAAGCAGTTCTGCCAGGGCGTCGGTCCGGACACGATCGACATCGCCAACTCCTCGCGCCAGATCCGCGACTCCGAGATCCAGGCCTGCGGCAAGGCCGGCGTGAACGAGATCCAGGAAGTCCGCTTCGGTTATGACGGCATCGTCTTCGCGTCGGATGCGTCCGGCCCGGACTTCGCCCTGACCCCGGAAATGGTCTTCAAGGCGATGGCCGCGAAGGTCGTTCAGGACGGCAAGGTCGTCGACAATCCGTACAAGAAGTGGAGCCAGATCGACTCCGCGCTCCCGGACCAGGACATCACCGCCTTCATCCCGGCTTCGAACCACGGCACCCGGGAAGTCTTCGAAGAGAAGCTCCTGGCCGAAGGCTGCAAGGCCTCGGGCGCTCTCAAAGCGTTCCAGGACGGCGGCATGGACAAGGATGCGTCCAAGGACCAGTGCCTCCAGGTCCGCAACGACGGCTCGGTCTCCGAGATCTCCGGCGACTACACCGAGACCCTGTCGCGCATCGATGCGAACAAGCAGGCGATGGGCGTGTTCGGCCTGGCGTTCTACGAGCAGAACCAGGACCGTCTGAAGGTTGCGACGATCAACGACATCACCCCGTCGGCCGAGACGATCGCTTCGGGCGAATATCCGGTATCGCGTCCGCTGTTCTTCTACGTGAAGAAGGCTCACATCGGCGTCGTCCCGGGCCTGAAGGAGTATGTCGACTTCTTCCTGTCCGACCAGATGGTCGGCCCGGACAGCCCGCTGGTCGAGTACGGCCTGGTTGCCGCTCCGGAGTCCGAGCGTGAGCAGCAGCGCAAGGACTTCGACGCTGGCACCACCATGCAGACGCAGGGCTGATCGCCCTGTCGGCGCCCCGCTTTGAGGCGCCGCTCATGATCGCCCGCCGGCCTTCGGGTCGGCGGGCGGCTCCATACAGGTGCCAAGTCGCGATGCGACATCTGCTCGATGATATGCCGGCCCGGCCGCAAGGGCGACAGGGCGCGAAACCGCCGCTTCCCGCAGGAGACCCGGTGTGTCGATCTTGACCATCTTCCTGATCGTGCTCGCCATCGGCGCGATCGGCTTCTATCTCGGCTTTACCCGCTCCAAGAAGTTGGCGCATGGCGCCGCCGGCAAGCTGCACTCGCTGCCGGTCTATCACGGCTCCTACGTCCTCTCCTGGACGCTCGTGCCGTCGCTCCTGGTGCTTGCCGCCTGGCTGATCGTCTCGCCGATCCTGATCGCATCGCAGGTTCGCGGCGATTATCCCGAAGGGGTGCTGGCGCAGTCCTCGCTGACCGAGGACCTCTCCTACGGCATGATCCAGTCGATCGGTACCGGCCTCCGGCTGCTTCCGGACGACGAGCGCGAGGGCATTTCGGACAACACTCCGATCGCCGATGTCGTGCCGCTTCTGCAGCGACGCGGCATGCCGATCGCCTCCGCCAGCCGGGACTGGATGCTGCCGCTGGCGATCCAGCGCAACGCGCTGCAGGACGTCAGCCAATGGGCGATGACGGTGGTCGTCATCCTGCTGGCGCTGGCCGGAGCCTGGTGGGGCTACAGCCGCATCGCCGTCCGGCTGCGGGCGCGCAACAGCGTCGAGGCCGTCATCCGTGTCGGTCTGATCGTCTGCTCCTCCATCGCGGTCCTGACGACGCTCGGCATCATCCTCTCGATGCTGTTCGAAACGATCGACTTCTTCTCGCGCGTTCCCGCCACGAACTTCTTCTTCGGGACGGTCTGGGAGCCACGCTTCGCGGCTGCGGGTTCGGGCGGCGCGGAAGGCCAGTTCGGTCTCATCCCGCTCCTGGCCGGCACGCTCTACATCGGCGCGGTCGCCATGCTCTTCGCGGTGCCCGTCGGCCTCTTCGCCGCGATCTACATGGCCGAATACGCCGACAACCGCGTCCGGTCGATCGTGAAGCCGCTGCTGGAGGTGCTGGCCGGCATCCCGACCATCGTCTACGGCTTCTTCGCCTTGATCACGGTGGGGCCGTTCCTGCGTGACCTGTCGGCCCAGCTCAGCAATCTGGTCGCCGGCAATCCCTATCCCTTCATCCAGGCGCAGAGCGTGCTCACGGCCGGTCTCGTCATGGGCATCATGCTGATCCCCTTCGTCTCCTCGCTCTCGGACGACATCATCACCTCGGTGCCGCAGTCGCTGCGCGACGGCTCGCTCGGCCTCGGCGCCACTCGCTCCGAGACGATCAAGAGGGTGATCCTGCCGGCGGCGCTGCCCGGCATCGTGTCGGCGCTGCTCCTCACGGCCTCGCGCGCCATCGGCGAAACGATGATCGTGGTCCTGGCGGCGGGCGTCGCCGCCAATCTGACGCTCAACCCCTTCGACGCGATGACCACCGTGACGGTCAAGATCGTCAACCAGCTGACGGGCGATCTGGAATTCACCTCGCCCCAGACGCTCGTCGCCTTCGCGCTCGGCATGACGCTCTTCGTCATCACCTTGTGCCTCAACATCTTCGCGCTCTACATCGTGCGCAAGTACCGGGAGCAGTATGAATGACCGACGCGACCGCGAACGACGCGGCCCGATCCGCGAGCTCCTCGGGCGGCCGGCGCGACATCGGCATCAAGCGGCGCTATGCGGCCGAGCGCCGGTTCAAGGCTTATGGCATCCTCGCCATCGTCATCGGCGTCCTCTTCCTGATCGCGCTTCTGTGGAGCGTCGTCTCGAAGGGCTATACCGCCTTCTGGCAGACCGAGATCCGGGTGCCGATCACCTTCTCCCAGGAGATCATCGATCCGGACGCGACCGGCGGCAAGGATCAGACCGCGCTGATGATGGCGAACTATCCGACGCTTGCCCGCGATGCGATGGTCAGCGTCCTCGGCATCGACCCGGATAACCGCAAGGCGGTGCGCGAAGCCAATGCGCTGATTTCGAACGGCGTGCGGGTTCAGCTCCGCAACATGGTGCTGAACGACCTGTCGATCATCGGTCAGACCGAAGAGGTCTGGTTGTATGCGAGTTCCGAACTCGACAGTGCGCTGAAGGGCCAATACGACCTCGACGTCGCGGAAAGCCGCCGGCCGATCAGCGACCAGCAGCTCGCCTGGATCGACCAGCTGCAGGAAGAGGGCCGGCTGGAGCAGCGCTTCAACTTCGGCCTGTTCACCTTCGGCGCGTCGAGCCGCGCCGAGACGGCCGGCGTCGGCGTCGCCATCATCGGCTCGCTCTACATGATGGGCATCGTGCTCGTCCTGTCGCTGCCCATCGGCGTCGCGGCCTCTATCTATCTCGAGGAGTTCGCGCCGAAGAACAAGTTCACCGATCTGATCGAGGTGAACATCAACAATCTCGCCGCCGTGCCGTCCATCGTGTTCGGCCTTCTGGGCCTGGCGGTGTTCATCAACTGGTTCGGCCTGCCGCGATCGGCGGCGCTGGTCGGCGGCCTGGTGCTGACCTTGATGACGCTGCCGACGATCATCATCGCGACCCGGGCCGCGCTGCGGGCCGTGCCGCCGTCGATCCGCGACGCCGCGCTCGGCATCGGCGCCTCGCGGATGCAGATGGTGTTCCAGCACGTGTTGCCGCTCGCCATGCCCGGCATCCTGACGGGGACCATCATCGGCCTCGCCCAGGCGCTCGGCGAAACGGCGCCGCTGCTGCTGATCGGCATGGTCGCCTTCGTCGCCGATTATCCGTCTTCGCCGCTCGACCCGTCGACGGCGCTTCCGGTACAGATCTACATGTGGGCCAACGAGGCGGAGCGCGCCTTCGTGGAACGCACGTCCGGTGCGATCATCATCCTTTTGATGTTCCTGGCGATCATGAATATTGCCGCAGTCCTCCTTCGTCGCCGCTTCGAACGGCGCTGGTAGTCACTCTCAGGGTTTCTTCTATGATGGAAAACATTCAAGCGACGCTAGCGAGGGGGCCGTCCGTGGCCGCACAGCGCCCGACCAAGATGACCGCCGAGAAGGTCACGGTCCATTACGGCGCCAAGCAGGCGCTCTACGACATCGACCTGGTGATCCCGGAGAACGAGGTCACCGCGCTGATCGGCCCGTCGGGCTGCGGCAAGTCGACCTTCCTGCGCTGCCTCAACCGGATGAACGACACGATCGACTCCGCCCGGGTCGGCGGCCTGATCAAGCTCGACGGCGAGGACGTCTACGACAAGAGCATCGACGTCGTGGAACTGCGCGCCCGCATCGGCATGGTGTTCCAGAAGCCGAATCCGTTTCCGAAGTCGATCTTCGAGAACGTCTCCTACGGCCCGCGCATCCACGGCCTCGCCAAGTCCAAGGCCGATCTGGAGGAGATCGTCATCACCTCGCTGAAGCGCGCCGGCCTGTTCAACGAGGTCAAGGAGCGCCTGCACGAACCGGGCACCGGCCTGTCGGGCGGCCAGCAGCAGCGCCTGTGCATCGCCCGGGCGATCGCCGTTTCGCCGGAAGTGATCCTGATGGACGAGCCGTGCTCGGCGCTCGATCCGATCGCCACCGCCAAGGTGGAGGAACTGATCGACGAGCTGCGCGAGAACTACACGATCGTCATCGTGACGCATTCCATGCAGCAGGCGGCACGCGTGTCGCAGCGCACGGCGATGTTCCATCTCGGCTATCTGGTCGAAGTGGGGCCGACGGAGAAGATGTTCTCCAATCCGGACGACAAGCGCACCCAGGACTACATTACCGGCCGCTTCGGCTGATCACTTCGGAAGAAAGGAATCACCGATGGCCGGACATACCGTCACGTCCTACGAAGACGAGCTGAAATACATCGTCCGCCGGATCTCGGAGATGGGCGGCCAGGCCGAGCGCATGGTCGAGCAGTCGGTGCATGCGCTGATACGCAGCGACTGGAGCCTCGCCCAGTCCGTGGTCGCCGACGACGTGCTTCTGGACGCCGCGCAGCGCGAACTCGACGAGCGGGCGGTGATGACCATCGCCAAGCGCCAGCCGATGGCGATCGACCTGCGCGAGATCGTCGGCGCGATCCGCATCTCCAACGATCTCGAGCGGATCGGCGACCTCGCCAAGAACATCGCCAAGCGGGTCATCGCGGTGCACGAACATTCGCAGCCGGTGCAGCTGGTGCGCGGCATCGAGCATCTGTCGGATCTCGCCCTGGAGCAGCTGAAGGAGGTGCTCGACGCCTATGGCGCGGGGGACGAGCGCCGGGCGATCGCCGTTCGCGACAACGACGCCGAGATCGATGCGATGTACACCTCGATCTTCCGCGAGCTGCTCACCTACATGATGGAGGATCCGCGCAACATCACCGCCTGCACGCATCTTCTGTTCTCGGCGAAGAACATCGAGCGGATCGGCGACCACGCGACGAACATCGCGGAGACGATCTACTACATCAAGACCGGCGAGCAGCCGGAAGACGAGCGGCCGAAGGGCGACCGGACCTCCAGCATGGTCCAGCCGACCCCCGAGACGCCTGCCGCAGGCTTCGAAGGCTGAGGGACTCGCAGGGCATGTCGACACGCATTGCGGTGGTTGAGGACGAGGAGGCCCTGGGCGTCCTCCTGCGCTACAATCTCGAGGCCGAGGGCTATCTGGTCGACGTCATCGTCAGGGGTGACGAGGCCGACATCCGGCTGAAGGAGGAGGTCCCGGATCTCCTCATCCTCGACTGGATGCTGCCGGGCCTCTCCGGCGTCGAGCTCTGCCGGCGGCTGCGCCAGCGGCCGGAGACCGAGCGCCTGCCGATCATCATGCTGACCGCGCGGGGCGAAGAGTCCGAGCGGGTGCGCGGCCTCTCGGTCGGCGCCGACGACTATGTGGTGAAGCCGTTCTCGACGCCGGAGCTGATCGCCCGCGTCAGGGCCATGCTGCGGCGGGCGAAGCCCGAGAAGATCGCGACGCTGCTCACCGCCGGCGACATCGACCTCGACCGCGAGACGCACCGGGTGCGCCGGGCGGGCCGCGAGATCAAGCTCGGGCCGACCGAGTTCCGGCTGATGGAATTCTTCATGCAGTCGCCGGGCCGCGTCTTCTCGCGCGAGCAGCTCCTCGACGGCGTCTGGGGCCGCGACATCTATGTCGACGAGCGCACCGTCGACGTCCATGTCGGGCGCCTGCGCAAAGCCATCAACCGCGGCCGCCAGCGCGACCCCATCCGCACCGTCCGCGGCGCCGGCTATGCGCTGGACGAGCAGTTCACGACGGCCAAGCCGGGGATGGTGCGGCAGAAGGAGAGTGCGGGGTAGGGGGATTGCGGGCGGCGAGAGCGGTTTCGTCAGCTCTTGCCGGCGGGCAGCGCGCCGAATGGTAACGTCGCCATTGGGCCGGGAGCAGGAAGACGGCTTTCGGAGCATGTCCCCCAATGCGGACGCTAAAGTAGCGATAGCCTAACCTGATGGTTCGGACCTTCGAGGCGGTTCGCTGTTATTGAATCCATTCTGATTACATGCGGCAGCTGCTTGAACAATCCCGATCTGCAGCAGAATACCTAAAGCAGGATTTGTGCATATAAGAAGAAAGTCGGGCGATCGCAGAGCATCCCATACGAAGATCATGCCTGTCCGTCACCATCCCCCTCTGCCTGACGTATGTCTCTTAGGTTCGCATCCAAGGCGAGGAAGCTGCCGTCCGAACATTGCTGCACCTCAAGGAAGCCAGCCCGCTCGAAGATCGTCCAAATCCTGCGATCTGCTCGCTCTAGCCACAACTGGATGGCTAGCAGCTGTCGCATCATAAAGCGGGACCCGTGTTCGTCTAGGTCGCCGGGCCATGCACCTTCATGGAACAGCCGATGGACGAAGTAATCTCGTTTGCCTTTGATCCACCTCAGATAGTCCATATCAGCCGGATCAACCGTGTGCTCCTCCAGGATCTTAGAGACCGTTTGAGAATGGGTTTTGCCTGGATCTGATTTATGATTCACACTCCGG
>NZ_JAJAVB010000022.1:0-68175 GCF_020615385.1 Jiella soli
ATCGCTCTCCGTTTGCGATCTTGAATCAAATTCCAAGGTAAAGCGGAATCCCTGAATGCAGACGCAACCTAGAGCAAGCTGATCAGAATGTCGTCACGGTCGCCTGCACTGTCTGTACTGGGACGTACTGGCTAATGCCGCGTCTGGCTGAATTCTACGCTCAGCATCCCGACATTGTCGTGCGGGTTGTGCTGACATCCACAACCCCGCGGTTTACGGCCGAAGTCGACCTGCTGATCCGGTATGGCGCAGGCGATTGGCCGGACGGCAAGTCTGAACCGCTCTTTAGTGAGCGGATGATCCCCCTCTGTAGCCCAAAGACCATTGAACGTCTTGGCTCCGGAAATTTTCTCAGCAGCTACCCTCCTTCACGTTGAGACCGACGAGGGCTTTTCGCCTGGCTGGGGCGAATATTTCGACGCGACCGGACTGCCGCATGACCGGAAAGGGGATCTCTCTTTCGGCGATCAGGTACAAGCGACACAGGCAGCGTTGGCGGGAATGGGAGTGATGCTCGGATGGAGCGCGAACACCAGTGACCTCGTTCGGGAGGAGCGGCTGGGTGTCTTCCACAATCACCCGATCATGCCCGGTGGCGCCTATTATTTGGTGAGGCCGCTGCAGGGTTTGAGCAAGCCGGCATCTGTGTCCGTTCAGACGGACAGACAAAGGTATTTGATCTCGGTGAACTCATCCATGCCGTGCCGCGAGCCCTCGCGTCCCAAGCCGGATTGCTTGACGCCGCCGAAGGGCGCAACCTCGGTCGAAATCAGGCCGGTATTGATTCCGACCATGCCGTATTCCAGAGCTTCCGCGACCTTCCAAACCCGACTCATGTCCTTGGCGTAGAAATAAGACGCCAGCCCGAAAATCGTGTCGTTGGCTAGCTCTATCACCTCATCCACCGTCTCGAACTTGAACAGCGGCGCGAGCGGGCCGAAGGTCTCCTCCTGCGAGAACGCCATGTCCCGCGTCGCGCCGGTGACGATGGTCGGCTCGAAGAACGTGCCACCCCGCTCGTGCCGGTGGCCGCCCATGACCACCTTGCCGCCTCTGGCTTCGGCGTCCTTGAGGTGCTCCTCGACCTTCGCGACTGCCCCCGCATTGATCAGCGGGCCGAAGGAGACTTCCTCGCTCAGCCCGTCCCCGACCTTCATCCTCGCCAGTGCCACGCCCAACTTCTCGGCGAAGATGTCATAGACCCCGGCCTGGACATAGATCCGGTTGGCGCAGACGCAGGTCTGGCCATTGTTGCGGAACTTGCAGATGATCGCGCCCTCGACAGCGCTGTCGATGTCGGCGTCGTCGAAGACGATGAAGGGCGCGTTGCCCCCCAGTTCCATCGAGCATTTCATCACTTGGTCGGCGGCCTGGCGCAGCAGAATGCGGCCGACTTCGGTCGAGCCCGTGAATGTCAGCTTGCGGACCTTCGGGTTCTCGCAGAACTCCTTGCCGATCTCGGAGGAGCGCGACGAAGGGATTATGGACAGTACGCCCTTCGGAATGCCGGCGCGATCGGCCAGAACCCCCAGCGCCAATGCCGAGAGCGGCGTCTCGGCGGCGGGCCGTGCGACGAAGGCGCAGCCCGCGGCCAGCGCCGGGCCGGCCTTGCGGGTGATCATCGCGTTGGGAAAGTTCCAGGGCGTGATCGACGCCGCGACGCCGATCGGCTGGCGGATCACCACGATCCGCTTGTCGCGCTGGTGGCCGGGAACGGTCTCGCCGTACAGCCGCTTTGCCTCCTCGGCGAACCATTCGATGAAGGAGGCGCCGTAGAGGATCTCGCCCTTGGCTTCAGCGAGCGGCTTGCCCTGTTCAGCGGTCAGGATGGTCGCCAAATCGTCGGCATGCTCGACCATTAGGTCGAACCATTTGCGCAGCACGCCGGCCCGCTCCTTGCCGGTCCACTTCGCCCAATCCTTCTGCGCCGTATAGGCGGCGTCGATGGCCTGCTCGGCCTGCGCACGGGACAGGTCCGCGACGCTCGCGACGACGTCGCCGCGCGCCGGGTTCGTCACCTCGAACGTCGCCCCATCCTCGGCATCGGCCCATTCGCCGCCGACATATCCACGGATCGCCAGAAGGTCGGGATCTTTCAGAAGGCTGGATAACTCGGTCACGGTGTGTCTCATGGTATATTTCCTGTTCGTCCGCCGCTTTGCTGCACAAAGCGTCGACGGGTGGACGAGTGCGGCGCGGTCAAACGCCCGATCTGGTTCAGACAGCTTTGCTCTCACGAAGCGCCGCGACGCCGGCATTGTCGAGCTTCAGCCAGTCCTTCAGGACTTCATCTGTATGTTCGCCCACGACCGGCGGCGCGTGGCGCAGCTTCCCGGGCGTTTCGCTGAGCTGAATGGGGATGCCTGCCATGGTCAGCTTGCCGTAGGCCGCGCTTTCGACCTCCATGATCTGACCGCGTGACCGAAGCTGTTCGTTAGCAAATATCTCTCCGATCCGGTCGATGCGCGCGCAGGGAACGCCGGCCTCCGCCATGATCTCGATGACCTCCTCCGAGGCGCGGGTCGATGTCCAGCCGGACACGATCGCTTCCACCTCCGGCACTCGCTTCAGACGTTCTGCGTTCGAAGCGAAGCGGTCGTCCTCCAGAAGCGAGGCGTGGCCTGTCGCCTTGGCGAAGCGGGGAAAGAGGGCGTCGCTGCCGGCGTTGATATGCACCCACCGCCCGTCGCCGCATTCGAAATTGCTGGCCGGGGAGGAATAGCGGTCGCGGGCACCGCACCTCGTCAATTCCTTTCCGGTGAGAGCGTATTCCGGAATGGCGGTCATCAGGAGCGACGTGGTGCAGTCCAGCATGGCAAGGTCCACCAGCTGCCCCTCGCCGGTGCTGTGCCGCGCTTCGACGGCCGAGAGAACGCCGATCGAGGCGTAGAGGGAGGTGACGTAATCGACGATGAACGTCCCGGCGGGCAGCGGTTCGCCGCCCTCTTCTCCGGTCAGTTGCATGATACCGCCGCCGGCCTGGGCGATCGCGTCGAAACAGGGCTTCTTGGTCCATGGGCCGGTCTGCCCATAGCCCGAGATCCTGACCATGATCAGCCTCTCGTTCATGGCATGCAGGGTTTCCCAGTCGCATCCCATCTTTTCGAGGGTCCCCGGCCGAAAGTTCTCGATCAGGACATCGGCCTCGCGGATCAGCTTGCGCAACAACTCCTGGCCGGCCTGTGACCTGAAGTTCAGCGTCATGGCCCGCTTGTTGCGATTGAACACCAGCGTGTAGATGCCGTGCTCCCCGATCTTCGGGTCCAGGAGGCGCGTTTCCTCGCCGCGGCCGGGGGTTTCGACCTTGACGACGTCGGCGCCCATGTCGCCGAGGATCATCCCGCAATTCGGGCCGGCAATGTAGCGGGACAGGTCCAGGACCTTGAGGTTTTGCAATGCTTGCATGGTTCTCACGCTGGGAATCGAGGGTCGGAGAGTGCCGCCGTGGGCGGGCTATCTGCCGAAGACGAGGCTGGGCACGAAGGTGATGGCCTGAGGCACGAACATCAAAAGCAGGCACACGAGGAACTGGACGCCGACAAAGCAGGCGGTGACCCTGACCACGCTGGTCAGGGGTATTCCCGCGATGCTGCAGCCTATGAACAGGAGCGTTCCGACGGGCGGCGTACAGGCGCCGAGGAGCGAGACCATCACGATGATCACGCCGTAGTGGATCGGGTCGAACCCCAGAAGATGGCCAATCGCCGCCAGCGGCGCGGCGAACATGATGAGCATCGCCGTGACGTCGAGGACGAAGCCCATCACGAACAACATCGTCATGATGAGGGACAGGTGGACATAGCGGTTGTCGCTGGCCATCCCGATGGCGTGCAGGAGCCAGTCCTGGAAATTGTACCGGGTCAGGATGTCGGAAAACAGCGTCGAGAACGCGATGATCGCCATCACCACCGCGGTCAGGATCGCGCTGCGGAAGGCGGCGTCATAGATCTTCTTCGCCGTCAGCGTCCCGTAGAAGAACAGCCCGGCGATCATCGCGCAGGCAACGGCCAGAACGCCGGCCTCGGTCGGTGTCGCGAAGCCCCCGACGATTCCCCCGATGATGATCAGAGGGATGATCAGCGCGATCGAGGCATCGCGGAACGAGACCAGGAGCTCGAGCCAGTAGGGGGTGTTGCTGGTCATTGCCGCTTCGGCCCCGCGGAAATCATAGCCCCGCAGCCGCCCGACTATGGTGGCGACGACGATCAGGGACGCGCCGAACAGGAAGCCGGGAACGATGCCGCCCAGAAAGAGCTGCCCGACGGACAGGCTGGTCAGGGAGCCGTAGAGAACCATCAGGATGCTTGGCGGGATCAGGGCCCCGATCGTGCCCGAGGTCGCGGTCACGGCGACGGCGTAGTCGGCGTCGTATCCCGCCTTCTTCATCGACGGGATCAGGAGCGACCCCATTGCGGCACTGTCGGCGGTGATCGAACCGGAAACCCCGGCGAAGATCATGCTGGAGAGGATGTTCACATAGGCCAGCCCGACGCGGAAGAACCGCCCCACGAGCACATGGGAGAACCGGACGATCCGCGCCGTCAGGCCGCTGTCGGTGCAAAGCTCGCCGGCGAAGATGAAGAACGGGATTGCCAGGAGCGTGAAGGAATCGATGCCCGAGAAGAACTTGGATGTCACGATATAGGCAATCATACCGGGATCGATCGCAATGATGAACAGCGATGCCGCGCCGATGGCGAAGGCGATCGGCGTTCCGATCGCGATCAGCAGGAAGAAGCACACAAAGAGGATCGCGATCGTCATGGCGTGTCACCCGTGGCCGGCTGGCCGCTATCCCTGCCGGTGACGATGCGCAGAAGCGAATAGAGGGTCTGCAGGACGACAAGCACGCCGCAGATCGGGATCCCCATGTAGACATAGGCCATAGGCACCTCCATCGCCGCAGAGAACTGGTCGAAGTTCCAGGTGATCATCTGCACGCCGTAGTAGATCATCACCGCGAAGAGGATCGTGACGACCAGGTGGCTGATCACCGCGAGGATGCGCTGCGATCGCGTCGAGAGCCGTTCGGTCAGCATCGTGAGAGTGAAGTGGGATCCGGTCTGCAGGGCGACGCCGATGCCGAGGCAGGTGACCCAGAAATTGAGATAGCGGGTCGCTTCGCCCGCCCAGTAGAGGCTCGGCAGGGCCGGAAACATCCGTGCCAGCGTGGCGAGAAAGGTGATCAGCGTCATGGCCAGGAACAGGAAGACGATGACCGGCTTGAGCACTTTCGTCAGAATTGGCATTCGATCGCTCCCTTAGCGCGCTGCGCCAGGCCAGTTGCGGAAATGGTCGGAGCAGCTGGGGCGGCGCATCGCGCGCCGCCCTTCGCGGCCTGACTCAGTCCTTAGGCATGACCTCGTGAATGCGCTTCAGCAGCGCCTCCGCCTGGGGCCCCACCTTCTCGGCATATGCCGCGGAGAAGGGGGCCAGCCTGTCGCGGAATTTCTCGGCCTCGCCGGGCGCGAGTTCGACGATCTCGAGGCCCTCCTTCTTCATCTTCGCGATGACCTCGTCATTGGAGGCGAGGACGTCATCGAGCATGATGTCCGTGGCCTTCTTGCCGGCGGCCTTCATCACCGCCTGGTACTCCGGCGGCAGCGATTCGAAGAGCTCGAGGTTGATGGCGAGATAGCAGGGATTCACGATGTGCCGCGTCATGACGTAGTAGGGCGCGACCTCGTAGAACTTGTTGTTGTAGGTGGTCGACGGCCCGGACTCCATGCCGTCGGCAACGCCCGTCTGGAGCGAGGTGTAGGCCTCGGAAAAGGCCGTGGGCGTGGGGACAGCGCCCAGCGCCTTGGCCATTCCGACGTAGAGCGGGGCCTCGGGAATGCGGAGCTTGTAGTCCGTCATACCGGCCAGCGTGTCGAAGGATTTGACCGAGTTGACGCTGCGCGGGCCCTCGTAGCCGAAGCCGAGCATCTCGTAGCCCTTGGCGTTCGCCAGCGCGTTGATGTCGTCCAAAAGCGCCCAGGTCACGTCATTGATGTCGCGGGTCTGGGGATAGAGGAACGGCAGTTCCAGCATGTAGAGTTCGGGAATGAAGCGGCCGATGCCGCCGCCGCCGCTCATCACCATGTCGATCGAGCCGCGCCGAACCGCTTCCGAAGCCTCGCGTTCGTCGCCCAGCTGGTTGTTGCAGTAGACCTCGATCTTCACGTCGCCATTCGTGCCCTCGTCGACGAACTTGGCGAAGTTGTGCGTCTCGATGCACATCGGGTGGTTTTCGGGATAAAGATTCGACAGCTTCATCGTGTAGGTCTCGGCCGCGGCCGGACCCGAAAGCGGGGCGAGCATCGTCGCGGCCACGGCCACGATGGCGGACCTCTTGGTCCGGCTAAGCAGTTTCAGGTTCATTTCCGTATCCTCCTCTTCTGTTGGATCTTTCCTGCACGCTAGGGCGCGATGGCACGCATCGCGCGACGTCGGGGCCACCTCCCGGCCCCCGTGGTCACGCCGGGATCGGGCCGCGCGCCCAGCCGACCGTGGTCGGCTTCTGGTCCGAGGCGCGGCGGATCCAGACTTCCAGTTCCGCCTGCGGCCGGCCGTTCTTGTCGGTCTCGATGCCGACGACCTTTCCGTAGACACGGATCGGCTCGAAGACCTCGAGCGTGTTGATGAACTTCACCTGGAGCCAGCCGCTGGTGAACCATGCCGCGCCGAAGGCCCGGGTCAGGAACTCTCCCAACACCCCTACCTGCTGCTGGCCTTGCACGATCGGCATGCGCAGCTGGCCGGCTCTGGCCACGAGGAAATCGCTGTGCGTGTTGCGAACGTATTCTCCGATCCGGGAGAAGACCGCGGTCTGCTCGGCGGTGATGACCTTGGAGAGCGGCACCAGTTCGTCGCCGATTGCGGTATCGGGGCCGATGCTCTCGACCTGGCGGGCACCTTCGACCAGATCGCCGCTGACCCGGCGCTCGGGCGTGCCGCTGCCGCGACCGGCGATCGCGCCGGGCACGGTGCGCAGGATCTCCACGCCCCTGTGACGGATGATCGTGCGCCCGTCCTCACCGACGGCGCGCGCTTCCATCACGACATAGCCTTGGCCGCGACGCTCGAAAGCCTCCACATATTCTCCCGACAGCGTGACTTTCTCGCCGAGGAAGACGGGGTTCTCGAACCACATCTGCTCTTCCGTGTGAAAGCCGACCGTCTTCGAGCCGGCGTATTTCAACGTGAAGAGCTGGACGAGGTCGTTTCCGAGAAGGCAGGCTTGGCCGATCCGCTTCCCGCCGAAGGGGCTGCCCTCAAGCGACCACGGATTGTAATCATCCTGCGTGAATGCGAAGCGCTTGATCTTGTGATCGTCGACCGTGATGGTGATCGGTCCGAAGCTCTCGGGAATGTCGAGGTTCTCGAAGACCGGGTCCTTCAGCCCGGCTTCCAGATCGTCGAAGTCGCCCGCGCGGCGGGGGTCGGTAAGATCGCGCCAGGGCGTCTCGTTCCGGGTGTCGGTCGTCATGATTGTGTCCTCCCTCGTGACGGTTCAAGCTTCTGCCCGTGGGCCCTGCGCCAGCAGGAGGGCGATCGCGAGCATTCCCGGATCGTCGGCGCCGGTACTCTTTTCGGGAAACATGCGCGCCCGCCCCACCTTGCAGGGCAGGGCCCTGAACGCGTCGAGCGCGTCGCGCGCGGCCCTCTCTGCGCCGGCGAGCGTGGCTGGGCCCGCGCTCAACGCTCTCGCGATCGCGTCGAGGCTGTCGATGACGGTCTTGTCGCCGGTCGCAGCGCGCCCGCGCGATGCCACGGCGTCGCACATCGCCGAGACGACGCGCCCCATGTCGTCCGCCTCGATCCTGTTGCCTGCCGCCTTGGCTTCCTTCGCGAAGGTCATCGCGGCGGTGGCGACGAGCGTGCCGAGACTGGACCCGGTCTCCTTCATCGCCGCCTGTGCGAGCGCCATCGCCGCCTCGGACAGGCCGGCCGCGCCCGCGACGTCGACCTTCGCCATGGCCGCAAGCACGCGGCGCAGCATCGAGCCCGTATCGCCGTCGCCGAGCTTCGCGTCGGCGGCGTTCAGGCGCTGCTCTTCCTGCTGGACGGCTTCGTTCGCTTGCGCGACGAACCCCGCCAGGTCGTGCGTCGTCATAGTCACGCGGCGACCCTCCAGAACGGGCACGAGGCCGGCGCCTTGATAAGGGCCTCCAACTCGTCGTCGAGCACCATCAACGAGAGCGAGGCCCCGGCCATCTCCATCGAGGTGACGAAATTGCCCACGAGCGGCGAAACCGGTGTGATGCCGGCGTCCGCCAGACGCTCCGCGACCCGGCGGTAGAGGATGAAAAGCTCTTCGAGCGGCGTCGCGCCGAGCCCGTTGACGAGCGGAACGACACGACTTCCGCGACCCGGTGAAAGCTCTGCAAGAAGGCGGTCGAGCATCTCGTCAGCGACCGTGTCGGCTGCCGCGAGCGGCGCGCGCCAGATGCCCGGCTCGCCATGGATGCCCATGCCCATTTCCATTTCATCGGCGCCGATCTCGAAATTCGGCGCATCCGCCGTCGGCACCCGGCAGGGCGACAGCGCCACGCCGATGGAGCGCGTCGCGGCCCCCGCCTTGCGCGCGGCCTTCGCGACGCCGGCGAGGTCGCGGCCCTCCTCTGCGGCCGCGCCCGCCGCCTTGTAGAGAAGCACGATACCGGCGACACCACGTCGCTTTTCTGCCGATTCCGGTACCGCGCTCGCTACGTCGTCCGCGCCGAGGACGGTCTCGCAGGCAATGTCCTCCATCCCGGCCATCTCGCAGGCCATGTCGAAATTCATCCGGTCGCCGCCGTAATTGCCGTAGAGGCAGAGCACGCCGGCACCGCCGTTCGCTGCCCGGATCGCGTCGATGCAGGACTGCGCGCCCGGACCTTCGAAGACGTTTCCGATCGCGCAGGCATCGACCAGGCCCTGGCCGACATAGCCGGTGAACAGCGGCAGATGGCCCGAACCGCCCCCCGTCGCGATGCCCACCTTGCCGCTGCGGGCCGGTTCGGCGAGCGCGACGCAGCGCCCGCTTTCGCCGCCGAGGGTGAGTTCGGGATGGGCGGCCACCAGTCCCGCCAGCATCTCTTCGACATACGCCGAAGGATCATTCAGAAGCTTCTTCATTGGGCAGTCCTCCCCTATCCTTCAGTAGTTCAGCCGTTCGGCATTCTCGAAGATCGTTACCGGGGGGTAGGCCCGCTCGTCGGTCACGACGTCGATGACGGTCGAGGAACCGGAAGCGAGCGCGGTCTTCAGCGCCGGCAGGAACTGGTCTGACGTCTCGACGCGAACGCCCTCGACGCCGCAGGCGCGGGCAATCGCCGCATGATCGACCGAGGTGAAGTTGACGACATCCGAATGGTCGCCCCAGATGACCTTCTCGGCATGTTTCTGGTAGCCGAGGATCTGGTTGTTGAGGACGATGATCGTCACGGCGACGCCCATGCGCCGCGCCGTTTCGAGCTCGGACCAGACGTGAGCGAAGCCGCCGTCGCCGACCAGGCCCACGACGCGCGCCTCGGGCCGCGCCACCTTGGCACCGATCGCAAACGGCAGTCCCCAGCCGAGACCGGCGAGACCGCGCGGAGTGATGAATCGCTGGCCACCCCGCTGTGCGTCGAGGAAGTTCGCGACCCAGATCGACGAATAGCTGGCATCCGCGACGACGATGTCGTCGGGACGTAGAAGCCCGTTCAGATCGCGCATCAGCCGCTCCGGACGAACCGGCGCCTTGTCCATATCGACGACTCGAGCGACTTCTTCTCTATGCTGGCGCAGACCGTCGGCTATTCTCGCCTCGACCGTCTTGCGCTCCCGCTCGCGCTTGGAGAGATCGCTCTTTGCCATCCGCTCCGAGAGCGCTTCGAGCGCGAGCCGCGCATCCGCGACGATCCGAACGTCCACCTCGTAAGTCCGGCCGATCTCCTGGGGATCGATGTCGATCTGGATGTAGCGCGCGCCGCGCGGATAGAGCTGCCAGCTGTCGGTGCCGTTCTGGTTGGTGCGGTTGCCGACGAGCAGAACCACGTCGGCTTCCTCGACCATCGAGCGGAGGAACTTGCCACGCCCCCGCGTCCCCATGAAATAGCCGACAGGTCCGAGGGAAAGGGGATGGGCCTCGCCGACAGTGCCCTTGCCCATGGCCGTCGTCGCAACGGGCAGAGAGGCGCTCTCCTGGAGCTTGGCGAGGGCCTCGCAAGCGGCCGAGACATGGACGCCGCCGCCGGCGACGATCAGCGGTCTCTCGGCCGTGGCGAGAAGCTCCGCGGCCCGCTCGATCGCGTCAGGGTCCGGCCCGCTGCGGTCGAGGGGAAAATGACCGAGATTCGTCTGTCGCTCGTGTTCGCTGCGCCCGACGACCTCGTCGAAGAGGTCGATCGGCGCGATGAGCACCGCCGGACCCGGCCGCCCGGACGCGGCCGCGGTGAACGCCATGTCGACGTAGTCCTCGATCCGCTCGGCTTCGCTCACGCGGCGGATCCACTTGGCCACACCTTTGAAGAGGTCGAGATGGTCGAGTTCCTGGAAAGCGTTCCGGTCGGTCATCTTGCGATGCACGTCCTGGACCAGCGCCACGACCGGAATCGATGCCTTGTAGGCTTCCGCGAGGCCGGCGACGAGAAGCGTCGCTGCGGGTCCGTTCTGGCCGGTGACGACCGGCACCTTGTTGGAAACGCGCGCATAGGCATCCGCCATCGCAGCGCCGGCATTCTCGGTCCGGTAACCGATCTGCCGAATCCCGTAGTCGGGGGCGGCCAGGAAGAAGGCGGAAGGGATTGACTGTCCGAAGACGACCTCGACGCCGTGGCGCTTTAGGGCTCCGGCGAAGAGATGGGCACCGGTCGTATTGGCGCCTGCCGTGGTGGATGCGTTCATTGGGCAACTCCGGTAGTGGGGGCTCCCGCCGCCTTGCTGCCTCTGGGAAGCAATAGGCAGCGCGGATCGACGACCTCTCGAATGAGGCGCAAGCGTTCTGCATTGGGCAGGGGTGTTTCGGGGATGGTGTCGAGCGGGCCGAGATCGAAGCCCGTTTCGGCCTGTAGCTTCTCCCGATCGACGCCGGGGTGGATGCTGCGAACCTTCATCGCTCCCGCATCCTCGTCGAAATCGAAGATGCAAAGCGGAGTCATGACGAAGCGGGGACCACCCCAGTCAAGGCCGAGCGCTTCGCGGCCCTTGCGGCCGCCGGGAAAGCCGACGCCGGAGACGAAATCCACCCGTTCGACAAAGCAACGGCGCTCGTGGCGCGGCATCATTACGTACTCCCGACGAAAGCACGTCATGTGCTCGGGCTGCAGGATCGGCCCGACGAGGCGCACCTTCGGACGGCTGTGGTCGCCGATGCAGACGGAATTGATGTTGCCGACCCGGTCGACCTGTACCGCGGAGGAAAACCCGAAGGTCACGTCGCCGCGCTTGAGCGCCCACTGCCCCGGATAGTCGCGGGTTCGCGCTTCGGCCGGCAGGTCGCGCAATTGCGCGTCGTGCTCGCAGTCGGGCATGCGGTCGAGGACCGAAAGATCGGGATTGTGGTAGCAGCCGGCCAAGAGCATCGTCAGGTCGGGCGCATGCGTCAGGCGCGCGAGTTCCATCGCGACGACGGGAATGCCCGTGCCCCAGATCGCCGCCGCCTCCCCGGTGAGAAGGCCGGTGAAGCCGACCTCGCGATCGCGCATGTCGTCGGCGAGCACGCAGGCGAGCGCCTCGTACAGCGAGGCGGGTGCCAATCGATCGCTCATGTCAGGTCTCCGAGGTCGATCAATCGGGCAAGGCGGGCCCCGCCGACAGCGTCGAGATAGTCGTCGTTGCCAGCGACGCGCACGTGGCGGTCGAGCCATAATTGAAGGGCTGCCTCGTCGGCGGCCGTCGCCACCCATGCGGCGTAGGCGTCCCTGTCGGCGTGGTAGGCGCCAAGCGCCGGCGTCGGGTGCGCGCCCCAGGGCATCTCCACCACCGCCTCGACGCGATAGGACGGGATCTGCACCTGGTCCGCGTGCCGCCGGATGAAGGCGTTGTCGACGATCTTCTCCGCGGTGACGATCACCCGGTCGCAGGAGCGCGCGAGCAACACGTCGTTCGCCTGCGGCAGCAGGTGCTTGGCAGGCGTCACCACGTTGCCGCGCTCGTCGCAGGCGAGCGCATGGATCACCACGACGTCCGGATTGGCCGCAGGCACCGCATACATGATGCGCCCCGTCAGCGGGCAGTCGAACTTCTTGATGGCGCTGTTGGTGGTGAGAATGTCGAGCCCCCCGAGAAAGGGCACCGGCCAGAACGGCAGGGCCTCCTGATTGGCCCGGAAGCGATCCCAGCTCACCATCTCCGGATAGTCGACGACCTTCAGCCGACCGGCCTCGACGGCACGGCGGAAATGACGCGCCATGCCGAACGCCTCGAGCCCGACATAGGAGGTCTCGACGGCGTCGACGGCGCCGACGGCGGCGAGCAGGTCGACTTCGTAGGACTGGGCGGAACCTATGACGGTCAGCCCCTTCTTCTTCTGGCGAACGAGCTCGCGCACGAAGCCCATCGGCTTCTGGTAGACCGCGAAGCCGCCGAAGCCGATCCGCGCCCCGTCCGGTACGCTTGCAGCGGCCTGCGCGGCGCTGACGAGTTTGGAGCGGGATTTGCTCATGGTTCCGACCTTCCGCGCAGCATCGACCACCAGACGGCGAGGATGATCACGGTGCCCTGCGCGATCAGGAAGATCACCGGCTGGATGCCGTTCAGCACCATGCCGTTGCGCAGCACCGCCACGAAGAGCACGCCGAGGACGGTGCCGATGATCCGGCCCTTGCCGCCCGAGAGGAGCGTGCCGCCGACGATCACCGCGGCGATCACGTCGAGTTCCATCAGTTCGCCGACCGTGGGGCTTGCCGCGTTCAGCCGGCCGACGAGCATCATGCCGCCCAGCGCGGCGAGCAGTTGAACGACGACCATCACGGCGATGCGCAGGCGCCAGACCTTGACGCCGTAGCGGCGCGCTGTCTCCGCATCCCCGCCGATGGCGTAGAGATGCCGGCCGAACGGCATGGTCGACAGAACGAGCCAGCCGAGGGCGACGACGAGGATCATCACCCATATCGGCACGGGAAGGGCGAGAAATTCGCCGTACCAGACATTGCCGATGACCTCGGGCATGGGACCGACGGTGATGCCGTCGGAAATGAAGAAGGCGACGCCGCGCAGCGCGGAAAGCAGGCCGAGCGTGGTAATGAAAGTCGGGATGCCCCAGACGACCCGCAGCGCACCGATGAAGATGCCGACGACCGCGGCCTCGGCGAAGACGATGAGCGCCGAAAGAACCATCGGAACGCCGAGCTTCACCGTGAGGATCGCGAAGACCGTCCCCGCCAGGCCGACCTGGGAACCGACCGACAGGTCGATCTCGCCCGTGATGATCACCATCGTCATCCCGACGGCGATGATCGCAACCACGGAAGTCTGTTGCAGGAGGGTGACGAAATTCCCGGTCGACAGGAAGTTCGGAACGGTGACGGCGAACAGCACGCACATCGCCGCGAGCGCGACGGCGACGCCGAGTTCCGCCCGGTAGTCGGAAAGGTCCATGCGCGAACCGGCCGGCGCGGCCTGACGCGGCATGGTCGAGATCTTCGCCATGGCGGAACTCTTCGTGGATTTGGGGAAGACGATCGGGCGCGGAGGGCGGGAACGGCCGCCGCGCCCGGCAGGACGGCGGTTACTTGCCGAGCGATTCGACGAAGTCGATATAGGACTGCACGTCCTTCGGATCGTCGCGGCTGTAGACCTTCACCGGCACGAGAACCTTGCGCGGCGGGTTCTTGCCGGTCAGGCTCTGCACCGCCGTCTCGACGGCCGAATAGCCGACCTTGTAGGGCTGCTGGTCGGACACGGCATAGACCTTGCCGTTCGGGTCGAGCATCGCCTTGGCAAGCTCCACGCTCATGTCGACGCCGTATAGCTTGACGTCGCTCTTGATGCGCTTTGCGGCAGCCGCCGAGCCGGACAGCGATCCCGAATTGGAGGCCCACACGGCGGAAATGTCCGGCGTGCGCTGCAGGATGGTCTCGAGCGCGGAGGCGCCCGCGTCCGGCGTCGCCGCGGCGACCTCGCTGACGACCTCGATATCGTCGCCCTTCAGGTTCGACATCGCGCCGTCGCGACGAACCTTCATGTTAGGGTTCGTCGGCGGCAGCGTGATCAGCGCGACCTTGCCGCCGCCCTTCTCGTCCAGAGACTCGCGCATCTTGGCGGTGACCTCGGCGGCGAGCTCGAAGCTGTCGACGCCGATCGTGTGCTTGGCGATGCCCGGGTCATTGAAGGGCGCATCGTAGTCGATGACGGTGACGCCCTGCTTGGCCGCGCGCCGCGCCGCCGCCATCGAAGCCTGGGCGTCGAGCGGCGGCATGATGATCGCATCGACCTGCCGCGTCATGAAGTTCTCCACGACCTGCGCTTCCGTCGACAGCTGGCGCTGGTTGAGGCTGACGGCGAGATCGACGTCGTACTTCTTGGCGGCGTCTTGCATGCCCTTCTCGACTTGCTGCCAGAACTGCGAATCCCGTGCGTAGATGATGGATCCGATCGAAATCTGCCGCGCCTGAACCGCGCCGGCGGAAAGCGATGCGGCCACCGCAATTGCTGCGGCCGCGAACCTGAACTTGCCCATGGTCTCCTCCCGACTGGCAATGGTCTCTGCGAAACGTGCTAAAAAAATAAAAACGTTTCGATGCTCTGCTACAGCCATGGACGCGCCGGGTCAAGAGGCAAGCGCGTCAGTCGGCGCGAGGCTGGGCCGTGGTCCCTCGCACGATGAGCCGGGTCGGCAGGATGACGCAGGCTGTCGGCCGCTGCGGGGCCGCGACGCGGCGCAGAACGAGCCGCGCCGCCTCCTCGCCCATCGCGCGTTTCTCCAGGCGGATCGTGGTCAGGTCGAGCGCCTTGATGCGCGCGAGCGCGATGTCGTCGAGCCCGACGACGGAAATGTCCTTCGGGACCGAGAGGCCCCTCTCCGAAAGCCCCTGGATCAGTCCGATCGCATTCATGTCGTTGCTGGCGAAGATGCAGGTGGGCGGCTCTCGAAGCCCGGCGAAGAAATTGGCCGCTTCAAGCCCCACGTCGAAGCTGTAGCGCCCGTGGTAGATCAGCTCCTCGGTCTCGCGGAAGCCCAGCTCTTCGGCCGTCTCCCGATAGGTCTGGAGCCGCTCGCGCGCCGAGCTGGAGCCCAGCGGCCCGGTGACGAAGCCGACGCGCGAATGACCGAGGCGGCCCACGAAATGCATCGCCTCCTTGACGCCGCCGACATTGTCCGAGCCGACATAGTCCAGATCCAGGACCGGATCGCGGCGCTGGAGGAGCACCACCGGCGGGCCGCCGCGCAGCATCTCCCGGACGCGCTCGTCCTCGAGATGCTGGGAAATCAGGACGAGCCCGTCCACCCGGCGATCGATGAGCGCCCGCATCGCGTCGACCTGGCGCTCCAGGCTACCGTCGGTATCGGCGAGCAGAATGGTGCATCCCGCTGCGTTGGCGACATCCTCGACCCCGCGCACGAATGCCGAGGAAGAGGGGTTGGCGACGTCCTCGATCAGGACGCCGAGGGCGAAGCTGCGCTGCGCCCGAAGCGAGCGCGCGACGATCGAAGCCCGATAGCCGAGGCGGTCGGCGGCTTCCATGACGATGGCGCGGGTTTCCGGCCTGACCATCGACTTGCCCGCGAGGGCGTTCGACACCGTCGACAGCGCCAGTCCCGTTTCCCGCGCGACATCCTTGATCGTCACCTTCTTCTGATCCGGCATCCGGTCCCCGCTGTATTGACAGACCATGAGAATCTTGCGTAGTCCGTAGAAACGTTTTTATCAACGTCCGCGACGATCGATGACCGCCGCCCATCCACTGTCGCCGCAACTCGGGAGGACGACGGAGTGAGCGAAACCATGCCACAGTCGACATCGGAGCCGCTGCTGCGGATCCGCGGCCTCAGCAAGCATTACGGCGCGGTGCAAGCCTTGCGCGGCGTCGACCTGGATATCATGCCCGGCGAGACCGTGGCGCTGGTGGGCGACAACGGCGCCGGCAAGTCGACCCTGGTGAAGCTGATCTCCGGGGCGATCCAGCCGAGCGGCGGCGAGATGGCGTTCGCCGGCCGGCCGGTCCGCTTTGCCTCGACGGACGCGGCCCGGGCCCTCGGCATCGAAACCGTCTACCAGGACCTCGGCCTCTGCAACAATCTGTCGGTCGCGGAGAACATCTTCCTCGGCCGGGAACAGACGGTGGGTGGCGGCCCCTTCCGCTTCCTCGCAAAGCGCCGGATGCACCGCCGGGCCAAGGAAGCCCTGCACGGCCTGACCATCAATGTCCCCTCGACGAAGGCCAAGGTCCTCGGTCTGTCGGGCGGCCAGCGCCAGGCGGTTTCGCTGGCGCGCACCAAACTGTGGTCGAGTTCGCTGGTCTTGCTGGACGAGCCGACGGCGGCCCTCGGCGTGCAGGAGACCGAGCGCGCGATGGAAGCCGTGCGTTCGCTGCAGGCGGCCGGGGTCGCCATCGTTTTGATCACCCATCAGATGCCCATGGCGCTGGCGATGTCGGACCGCGCGATCGTGCTGCGCCGCGGCGAGAAGGTGGGCGATCTGTCGACCAGGACGGCGACCGGGGACGATCTCGTCTCGCTGATCACCGGCGCCCGCGAGCGTCATATCGAGGCCGCCTGAGGTGAAGGACAAGCGGGTCTCCCTGGAGGAAGCCGTCCGCCTCGTGCCGGACGGCTGTTCCATCACCGCCGGCGGCTTCGCCCATTCGCACCAGCCGCTCGGCTTCCTGCGCGCCCTGATCGCAGAGGGCCGGCGCGATCTCGCCATCATGGGCGTGGCGGAGTGCTGGGTCGCCGAATGGCTGGCTGCAGCCGGCATGCTCGACAAGGCGTGGTTCTCGAACTTCATGTTCGAAGGATTCGGCCGCTGCCGCCGCTTTTCCGAGGGCATCGAGGCCGGCGAGATCGCAACCGAGGATCACAGCCATTTCGGCATGGTCATGCGCTTCGTCGCGGCCGCCGAGCGGCTGCCTTTCATACCGATGCTCTCCCAGGGCGGGACCGACATCGCCACGACAGGTGGCATCGAGCGGCCCGAAGAGAAGATCCAGATCATCAAATCTCCCTTCGGGGGCGAGCCGGTTGCGGTGACCTCGCCGCTCAGGCCCGACGTCGCGATCATTCACGCTGCGCGCGCCGACGCCTGCGGCAACACGCAACTCGACGGCGCCACCGCCGTGCTGGCGGAACAGGCTGCCGCCGCGAAAACCGTTATCGTGACGGTCGAGGAGATTGTCGAGCCCGGCGAGATCGCCGCCAACCCTGCGGCCACCTTGATCTCGGGCTTCTACGTCGATGCGCTCGTCCACCTGCCCTACGGCGCCTGGCCGACCGGCATGTATGGCTATCACGATCCGGACATGGGCTTCCTCGACGACTACTACCAGGCGTCGCGCGACCCGGCTTCGTGCGCGAGATGGATCGAGGAGCATCTGCGGGGTCCGGCCGACCATTGGGACTGGCTGGGTCGCGCGGGTGTCGCCCGGCTCCTCGCCCTGCGATCGGATCCCGCGCTCGGCTATCGTCCGGCGAAGGACGCAGCATGAGCCGCGATGCCTTGATGGCGATCGCCGCCGCGCGCGAGATCAATGACGGCGAGGTCGCCTTCATCGGCACCGGGCTGCCGATGGTCGCGGCCTATCTCGCCAAGGCGACGCATGCCCCGAGCGTCACGCTGGTCTTCGAGTCCGGCATCATCGATCCCGCGCCGCTGGAACTGGCCACCGGCGTCGGCGAGTACCGGCTGGCCTACGGCGCGTCCGCCATCCGCGGAACGCGCGCCGCCCTCACCCTTCTTCAGCAGGGCAGGGTTGATCTCGGCTTCCTCGGGACCGCCGAAATCGACGCCTACGGCAATCTCAACTCCACCGCGATCGGCGACTATCGCCGGCCGAAGGTGCGGCTGCCCGGCTCGGGCGGCGCCAACGACATCGCCTCCATGGCCGCCCGCACTGTCGTCATCGCAAGGGCCGGTCGCCGGCGGTTCGTCGAAAGTCTGAACTATCTGACGACGCCCGGCCACCTCACCGGCCCCGGCGCGCGCCGGCAAGCCGGACTGCCCGGCGACGGGCCGGTCCGCGTCATCACCGATATGGGCGTTCTCGGCTTTCACCCGGCGACCCTGCGCATGCGCGTCGAGCGCCTGTTTCCCGGCTTCACGCCCGACCAGATCCAGGCCGAGATCGGCTTCCGGCTGGAGGATCCCGGCGAGATCGTGACGGACGCGGCTCCCGACGCCGAGACGCTCGCCCTTCTGCGGCGCATCGATCCGGCCGGAACCTATGTGAAACTGCAGGACGAGTGACGTGAGCGCGCAAGACAAGGTCGCAACTCTCGCCGACGCCGCGGGCCTGATCGAGAACGGGACGCTTCTGGCCCTCGGCGGCGACGACCGAGGCCAGCCGGCGGCGCTCTGCGCGGAACTGATCCGCCATGGCCGCCGCGATCTCCGGCTGGCCGGTCATTATCGCGGCTTTGCCGCCGAGCTTCTGATCCGCTCCGGTTGCGGCCGGGCCGAATGCCTTCCGGTCGGCGCGGTCCGCGGCCAGGACCTTTTTCCGAGCGACCGGAACGGCATCGGCGCCTCGCAGCAAGCCGTGTTCGCACGATTGCACGCGGCCGCGATGGGCCTGCCATTTCTGCCGCTCGCCGATGGGAGCGGGGACGAGTTGGCAAGTCCCGTCGCCGATCCCCTCACGGGGAAAGCCGTGCGAACCGTCCCGGCGCTCCACCCCGATATCTCCGTGATCCATGCCGATGCGGCGGACGAACACGGAAACGTCCTCATCGTCGAGGGCAGGCGGGACGCGATTCCGGCAGACATCGTTCTGGCTCGGGCGGCGCGAAAGGTGATCGTCACCGTCGAGCAGATCGTCAGTCGCCGCACCATCGCGGCCCGCCCGCAGGATCTGGCCCTGCGAGCCGAGGAGGTGGCGATGGTGGTGGAAGCGCCTTACGGCGCGCACCCGACCGGCTTTTCCAACCGGTATCGCCCGGACGAGGAGGCGCTCGCCGCGTTTTGCGCCGCCGGTGCGGCCGAGGCCTCCCTTGCCGACTGGCTCGGCCGCTGGGTCGAGGCGCCCGGCGACCATATGGCCTATCTTGAAAGGCTCGGGGCTCGCCGGCTGATGGACATCGCGCTGAGCCGCCGCGCGGGCCTTGGTTGACCGAACCGCGCGGAGAGCTCCCGAGAAAATCAGACGACGCCGTCGCCGCGCAGACGGGCGATCCGGTCGGCATCATAGCCGAACCATTCGGCGAGAACCTCGTCGGTGTGCTCGCCGAGGCTCGGCGGGTGGCGGCGCACCGAGGGTGGGGTCTGCGACAGGTGCATCGTCAGGCCCGGCGTGGTGAAGCGCCCGGCCTTCGGATGTTCGATCTCCAGGATCTGGTTGCGATGCCTGAGCTGCGGATTGTCGATCACGTCCGCGGGCGTGGCGACCTTGGCATGCGGCAGGCCGGCCTCCTCGAGCCTCGCCAACACCGTCTCGGTGTCGCGCGCGCCGAACCAGGCGGCCACCTCGGCCTCGATCGCCTCGACATTTTCCATGCGCTGGTGAACGCTCGAAAAGCGCTCGTCTTCCAGGAGGTCCGGGCGCTCCATCATCCCGCAAAGCCGCTTGAACAGGCCGTTGGTCCCCGACAGCATCAGCACGTGATCGTCCGAGGCCGTGCGGAACACGTTGGCCGGCGCGGAATACCGGTCGCGGTTGCCCATGCGGTGCAGCGTCTCGTTGCGATGCGTCTGGCTGCCGAGCGCCGTCGTCAGCAGCGCCGTCGCGCTTTCGAGCAGGGAGACGTCGACCATCTGCCCCTCGCCGGAGTCCCTGCGTGAGAGCAGCGCGCCCAGCGTCGCGGTCGCGGCGTACATCGCCGTCATGTAGTCGATGTAGAAGGTGCCGGCGAGCATTGGCGGCCCCTCCGGGTCGCCGGTCAGCGACATCAGGCCACTCATCGCCTGCGCGATGCCGTCGAAACCCGGCCGCATCGCGCCAGGGCCATCCTGCCCGAAGCCGGACAAGCGCGTCATGACGAGGCGCGGATTGATCTCGTGCAGGACCTCCCAGCCGCAGCCCATCGCCTCCATCGTACCGGGGCGGAAGTTCTCGATCACGACGTCCGCCTTGGCCGCCATCTCCCGCAGCATCTCCTGCGCCTCGGGCGAGCGGAAGTTCATGGTGATCGAGCGCTTGTTCCGGTTCAGCGCCAGCATGTAGAAGCTTTCGCCGCCCTGGAACGGCGGCAGATGGCGGCTGTCGTCGCCGACACCGGCCTTCTCGATCTTGATGACGTCGGCGCCCATGTCGCCCAGAATCATCGCGCAGTGCGGCCCGGCGATGAAACGTGAGAGATCAAGAACCTTGATCCCCGCGAGGATTGATTTGCTCATCGATTGCTGTCTTCCGACCGTCCTGCGGTCAATATTCCGTGCGGATCGATTTCCCCGCGGATCAGCGCCACCACCACGCGCGAAGGTGCAGGCGTCGTGGGAACCTCACCGTCGATCGCCGGCTCGAACGACATCAGATCGAGAACCTCCTCGACGCTCGTGCCCGGATGGAGGGAGCGCAATCGCATCGAGCCGTCGGAAGTTCGAAAGTCGAAGATCGCCTTGTCGGTCACGCAGAGCTCGGGTCCCGGCCCGGGCAGCCCGACGTCCGCACGGCTCTCGCCGTCGCGGGCATGGCCGAACGAGGTGACGAAGTCGACGCGTTCCACGAAGGAGCGCCGGCCGAGATCCGTCACGATGATCGGCCGGCGAATGAACGCGAGATGCTCGGTCTGCGCCAGACAGCCCACGAGGCGAACCTTCGGCGGCTCGCCCGTATTCCCGATCTCGGTGATGTTGAGATTGCCGTAGCGGTCGACCTGCGGGGCGCTTTCGAAGCTGACGTCGAACCGGCCCGCCGTCACCATGTCGATCTTGTAGCCGACGTCCACCGGGGAGGCCGCGGCCGGCCAGCGCGTGTAGACGTCCTGGAGGACGGCTTCGGGGATCCCTTCGAGCGACGGCGTGAGCAGGTTCCCCCAGTAGATGGAGAAGCCCGGCGCATGCGTCATCTGCGCGAGCCTGGCGGCGGCGATCGGAATCCCGACGGCGAGCGTATAGGCGCGCGCGGCCGTACCCAGTCCGACGAAGCCGAGTTCGCTCTCGCGCAGTTCGGCCGCGATCGCCGCGATCATCAGTTCTTCCGTGGAATAGTCCGTGGATGCGAGGCGTTCGTCCATCAGGCATACTCCCTTTCACGCACATCCAAACGGGAAAGCGCCGCCTCTCCTCCCTGGCTGGCGAGATACGCGTCATGATCGGCCAGAGGGCGAATGTTCTCGTCGAGCCAGGCGCGCGAACGGCCCTCGCGCGCCACGTCGAGCCAGTCGCGAAGGGCCTTCTCGTCCTCGTCGTAGAAGCCGTCGGTGGCCGTCGGATAGGCACCGCGCGGCGCATGAACGATGCCTTCGACGAGGGTGTGCGGGATGTAGGTCAGCGCCGGTCGCCTCACGATCTCGGCATGCGGCACGATGCGCTCGACGGAGACGAAGAGCCGGCGCGAGGCCGATGCCATCATCTGGTCGATGTCGTCGCTGTCGCGCACGATCGGCCATTGCACGTTCCCGAACTCGTCCGCGACATAGCCGTGCAGAACGGTGAAATCGGCGTCCGCGGCCCTCAGCGCCAGAACCGGCTTGCCGGTGAACGGGCATGTCATGCGCTTGATCTCGCCCGGGCTCTTGTCCGCCATGCCGGTGCCGAGCAAAGCCTTGTTCGGCAGGAAATCGAGCCCCATGGCCTTCGCCCTGAAGCGCGCGACCATGGCGCTCTCGGAATAATCGTGCGTCTCGATCTCCCCGGCCTCGACGGCGCGGCGGAAATTCGGCGCGAGGCCGAGCCGGAAGAAGCCGGCATAGATTCCGTCCCAGCGCCGGACCGCGCCGGCGGCGGCCAGCATGTCGGTGGCAAGGGTCGTCGCCCATGTCAGAAGCGCAAGATCGCGCTTGTCCTGCCGAACCATCTCGTGGACGAAGGCCATCGGCTGGCGCCTGAACAGCGAACCGCCCAGTGCGAGGGAAGCGCCGTTCGGAATGCGACCGACGGCCTCGGCCGCCGTCATCAGCTTCGTCTTCATGCAAGATGCTCCGCGTTTCTGTGCGAGAGGTGCTCGGGCAGGCGTCCGCCCACGATCGTGTGCACGAGCACGTCGTGCTCCACCTCGTCGCGCTCGACGGCTCCGACCATGCGTCCCGTCTTCAGGATCGCGATCCGGTCGGCGATCTGGAAGACGTGGTCGAGATTGTGCGAGATGATCAGCACGGCGAAGCCGCGCGCCTTGAGCCGTTCGATCAGGTCGAGCACCAGCCGGCTCTCCTCGACCCCCAGCGCCGCCATCGGCTCGTCCATGATGAGAAGGCGAACGTCGGAATCGAGAAGCAGCCGGGCGATGCCGACGGCCTGCCTCTGGCCGCCGGACAGGGCGCGCACGGGACGCGTCAGGTCCGGCTTGGGAAGGCCGAGTTCCTCGAAGAGCGCCTCGGTCCGCCGGCGCATCTCCGCATGATCCAGCGCGGGAACCACGCCGGCGATGCGGCGCTGCAGTTCGCGCCCCATGAAGATGTTTTCCTGCACGGTGAAGACGTCGACCAGCGCGAGATTCTGGTGCAGCGTCTCGATACCGGCATTGCGCGCTTCCTGTGGGCTGTGGAGGTCCCTGTCGCGCCCGTCGATGCGGATCGAGCCGGATGTCGGCCTGTGCACGCCCGAGATCATCTTGATGAAGGTCGACTTGCCCGCGCCATTGTCGCCGACGAGCGCGAGAACCTCGTTCGGATAGATGTCGAGATTGATGGAGTCGTTGGCGAAATGGCCGCCGTACTTCTTGGTCAGGCCGCGAATCCTGACGAAGGGGTCGGCGGAACGCTCGGTCGCAGCGCCGCCCTGCCCGGGATTCGCGTTCGCGGAAACGGTCATGGACACCTCTTGTAGGAAAACGTCGCGTCGCGGACCCGCGACCTGTCGCACGGGCCCGCCACTTTGGAGATGCCCGGGATCAGAGACCCAGCGCCTCGAGGTCGACCTTGGGGACGAGGCGTTTCTCGTTCTCCGCGTCGTAGAACTCGTCGATGTTCTGCCGGTTGATCATCGGCGACGGAAACACGATCTCTTCGGGAACCTCCTGCCCCTGCAGGATGCGGGCGGTGACCTCGACGGCCTCGCCGCCGAAGGTCGGGTAGACGAAGGTTCCTGCGAGGCGGCCCTCCTTGATCATCTTGAACGTCTCGATGGCGATGCCGTCAAAGCCGGTGACGAACATCTCCTTCTCGCGCCCGGCCTCCTCGATGGCCTGCAGCGCGCCCTTCGCCATGTTGTCGTTGTGGCAGTAGACCGCGTCGATGCTGCGGTTGGCGCGCAGGAAGTCTTCCATCAGCTTGAGCGCTTCCGAGCGCGAATAATTGCCGATGCCCTCGGCGGCGATCTTCATGCCGGGCTGCTTCTTCAGAGCCTCGACCCATCCATTGCCGCGCGCCTGGCTGACCACCGATCCGGGCTTGCCCTTGATGTGGACGCAATTGCCTTTGGCGCCGAGCCGGTCGATGTAGTAGGCGCCGGCCTTCTGTGCCGTACCGTAGGTGTCGGCGGCCAGATGGCAGGCGAATTTCTGCCCCTTGTTCAACGACGACGACATCACGATGATCGGGATGTTGGCGTCGTTGAGCGCCTGGATGCCCGGGCCGATGGCGTCGGGGTAATAGGTGATCATGATCACTGCGGCGACGCCGCGCGTCGCGAGATCCTCGAGATTGCGGATCTCCTGCGAGGGCTTGTCCCGCGCGTCCATGTCGAGGACGTCGAGACCCTTCTGCTTGGCGCTGGCCAAGACGTCGCTGCGCTGGACCTGCAGCCATTCGTCGGTGCCGTAGGACTGCGAAAAGCCGATGGTCTTGCCTGCGAGGCCGTCCGCAGCGAAAGCCGAGCGCAGGATGAACGGCGTTGCCAGGCCCGCCAGGCCGAGGCCGGCACCCGCCTTCAACACCCCGCGGCGGTTGGGGTGAACATTCTTCTTGGAATCGGTCATCACAGCTCCTCCTTCTTGACGACGTTCAAGCCTTGCGGTTGCGCAGGTCGCTGACCACCACGGCGACCACGATGATCACGCCCATCGCCAGCATCTGGACGAAGGACGACACGCCCAACAGGTTCAAAAGATTGGTGATCATGGCGAGTACCAAGACGCCGAGGATGGTCCCGGCCACGCCGCCGACGCCGCCGTCGAACGCGGTTCCGCCGATCAGCACGGCCGCGATGGCATCGAGCTCGAAGAGATTGCCCGCATTGGCCTCGGCGACCGAGACGCGGCTGACCAGAAGCAGGCCGCCGACACCGGCGAGGAAGCCCGAAAGGGCGTAGACCTGCATCTTGATGCGGTCGACGGGGATCCCGTAGACGCGCGCCGCCTCCTCGTTCGCGCCGACGGCGTAGACGTGGCGGCCCCAGCGCGTGTTGTGCATCACGTAGACGAACAGCAACCAGATGCCGACGAACAGCAAGACGGGCACCGGCACGCCGAGGACGTATCCCGATCCGAGCCACCGGAACACGGCGTCGGCGCCGCTCGCATAGACGTCGCCGCCATCGGAATAAAGATACACGCAACCGCGCGCGAAGATCATCATCGCCAGCGTGGCGATGAAGGGCTGCATCTTCAGCTTCGTGATGATGAAACCGTTGACGAGACCGAGGATGGTGCAGAACAGCAGCGCCATCGCCCAGGCGATCGGCGATCCGTACTGCGCGGCGGCGGCGGCCGTGACGGCCGACACGCCGACCAGCGAGCCGGCCGAGAGATCGATGCCGCGGCACAGGATGACGACGGTCATGCCGATCGCCACGACACCGCTCATCGAGGCGCCGCGCACCACGTTGAAGAGGTTGGTGAGGTCGAGGAAATAGGGCGAGATCAGGCTCGCGATGACGAACAGCGCGACGAAGCTGATGACGTGGCTGTATCGCAGAAGGAGCATGCCGGATTCCAGCGAGCGCCCGCCCGCCTGCTTCTTCCCGGCCAGTTCCTGGCGAACCTGCGTGGAGCTCATACCTGCTGCATCCTGTTCTTCCTGATCTTCCGGAACCGAAGAGCGGCCGACCGGGCAGGCGTCCCCCGTCCGGTGTCGGTCTCGTGCATGGAAAGCGCGCGGTCGACGCGTGAGTGACGGCGCGACCGGCTCGGTCGCGGCGCTAAGCGCGTCTGACTCTTGGGAAAATCATCATAGCCTCCTCCGCGGGATCCAGCGCCTCCACGCTGTGACATCGATCCCATGTGGTATCCTTCTCTCATTCCATGGCGTCGGTCAAGTGGCTTGTCTTGCCCCCACCCGAGGGCGGCGGTAAGCAACGAGAGAGGGAATTTGGAGGGGCCATGGCCAAACAACCGACCTTGACCGACGTCGCCCGGGCGGCGGGCGTTTCCCGTTCCACTGCGGCCCGCGCCCTTTCCGGTTCGGGCTATGTCGCCAAGGCAAAGCGCGAGCTCATCGAAGCGCAGGCGAACGGGCTCGGCTATCGGGCATCGGCAATTGCCCGCACCTTGCGCACGCGGCGCTCGCATACGGTGGGCATTCTCATCGCCGACATCACCAACCCGATCTTCCCCCGCATCGTGCGCGGCGCCGACGAGGTGCTGACGGGCGAAGGGATGACGCTGCTTCTGTGCAATACCGACCAGGAGCCGGAACGCCAGGCATCCTTCACCCAGGTGATGATCGAGCGGATGGCGGACGGCCTCATCCTGGTTTCCCAGTCGATCCGGCCGGAGCTCGTCGATCTGCTGCGGCGCGGGCCGCCCATCGTCTTGGTGAACCGGACACCCGAACCCGGCGCGTTCGATTATGTCGGGCCGGACAACGCCCAGGGCATCGACGCCCTGATCGAGCACCTGACGAACCACGGCCATCGCCGGCTCGGCTTCATCCGCGGCCCGCGCAATTCCTCGACCGCGTGCGAACGCTACGACCGGTTCGTCCGACGGATGGGCGAGCTTGCCCTTCCCCTGCCGCGTTCGGCGATCTTCGACGGCGACTACAGTCCCGAATCCGGCCGCGCCGCGGCCGACGCCATGTTGAACCTTCCGGCGACGGAGAGGCCGACGGCCATTCTCGCGGCCAACGACTTCGTGGCGCTCGGTCTGATCGACCGGGCGCGGGAACTCGGATTTGCCATTCCGCAGGACCTCTCGGTCACCGGCTTCGACGATGCGTTCGGAGAGGCCGCCTGGCATCGTGTCTTCCCGGATGCCCCCCGCATGACGACGGTCGGACAACCACGTCGGGAAATCGGCCGCCAGGCCGCGAACCTTCTGCTCGACAGATTGGCCGACACGAGCCGCGCCCCGACAAAGATCATCGTGCCCGTCTCGTTTATCCAGGGTACGACAACTGCTGCGCTGGCTCCCCAACCGTCACTGCCGTCGCCTCGCCGCCGGCGCGGTAGGACGATGTAATGGTTCAGAGTGACCCTGCGCCGATCGGCGCCGCGACCCCATGCCGGTTCAAAGTGAGGTTCTCACTTTTGTTCTGGAGTGGTGGCGATTTTGGTGCACAACGGCGGAAGGCTGGCGAACGAGTTGTTCGACACCCTGGCGGAGTGGAATGCCTACCTTGAGCACCGGAAATCCACGGATTTCCTGGTGCCGCCATGCTCTCCCTAGGCGATATCTTCACCACCACCGTTACGAGGTCGGACCGGCCGGCGGCGCTGCCGCCTATGGCCGGGACCGTCGAGGCGGAGAAGGCGCCGAAGCGTAAGCGCGGCGCGCCCTTCTCCATCCGTCTGACGGAGGAGGAGCGGGCGCGGCTGGCTGAAGAGGCCGCCGGCGAACCGCTCGGCACCTATATCAAGGTCAAAGTGCTGGGCTCTGGTCCGGCCCCGCGCAAGCGCCGGACGGGCCAATCCATTGAGGACCGGAAGGCGCTTGCACAGGCGCTCGGCCTACTCGGCCAAAGCCGCCTCGCCGCCAACATCAATCAATTGGCGCGGGCGGCGAATACCGGCTCCCTCCCTGTCACCCCCGAGACCGAATCCGAGCTAACCCGCGCGCTCTCGGACGTCCGCAATCTGCGCCTGCTGCTGCTCGCCGCCCTCGGCCTCAAGGCGGAGGAGCCGGCATGATCCTGAAAGCATCGCAGCGCGGCGGCGGACAGGATCTGGCGCGCCACCTGATGCGGGTGGACGATAACGAGCATGTGCGCGTCCACGAGCTGCGCGGCTTTGCCTCCGACGACCTCAAGGGCGCCTTCAAGGAGGCGGAAGCCATCGCCCGGGGCACGCGCTGCCGGCAGTATCTCTTCTCCTTGAGCCTGAGTCCGCCGGAAGGGGCGGTCGTGACTGAAGCGCAGTTCGAGGCCGCGATCAGTCAGGTCGAGGACAAGCTCGGCCTGCAAGGCCAGCCGCGCGCCGTCGTCTTCCATGAGAAGGAGGGCCGCCGGCATGCGCATTGCGTGTGGAGCCGGATCGACGCCGGCACCATGACGGCGCGGCAAATGTCCTTCTTCAAGACCAAGCTGCAGGCCGTCTCGCGCGGGCTTTACCTCGACCACGGTTGGGAGGTCCCGCGCGGCCTGCTGGACCGGGCGGCGCGGGACCCGGCCGGCTTCACCCTCGCCGAATGGCAGCAGGCGAAGCGGCTCGGCGTCGATCCGCGCTGGCAGAAGCTGATCGTCCAGGAATGCTGGAAAGACTCGGCCAGCCTCAAGGACTTCGAAACGGCGCTGGAGGCCAAAGGCTTCTTCCTCGCCAGAGGCGACCGGCGCGGCCATGTCGTCGTCGACCATGACGGCACCGTCCATGCCCTGGCCCGCATGCTGGACCTGAAAGCCAAGGACATCCGCGCCCGTCTCGGCGACGAGGCCGATCTGCGCTCGGTTGATCAGACGAAGGCCCGGATTGGCGAGCGGATGACCCCGGCCATTCGCCGCCATGTCGCCGAAGGCAAGGCGCGCTTCGCGCAAAGCGCCCGAATGCTGGATGAGGAGAAGGCCGCCATGACGCTGCGCCACCGCGCGGCGCGCGGCCGGCTGGACCTAGCGCACCGGGCCGAATGGGAGAGCGCGGTTCGGGACTGCGCGGATCGCATGCCGCGCGGGATCAGCGCAATCTGGCAGCGGCTGAGCGGCCAGTATGCCGAGACGCGCCGTCGCAACGAAACGGCAATGGCATCCCTGTGGCAGCATCAGACGAATGCGCGGCAGGACCTCATCGAGAAGCAGCTGGCGCAGCGTGCCGCCCTGCAGGAGCGAATCAGGGACCTCCGCCGCGATCAGGCCAGCCAGCTTCGCACCTTGCGCGAGGAAATCGGGCGCTTCCTCGCCTTCACACGCGGGCAGCACGGCCCGTCGCGTGACCAGACCCGCGCCCCGGATCGTGCCGCCGCTCGGCAGCGCAGCCTCGGGCTGCGGCTAGAGCGGTAGCCCTGTGCGCATCAAGGAGGCGTGCAAACCATGGCATCGCATAACAGCAATGAAAGCGGGATCGGACCGGCGGCGGCGTTCGCCATCGCAGGCGTTGCCCTCGCGGCCGTGATCCTTTTCGCGGCCCTCACCTTCCTGTCCCTCATCATGACCGTCCTGGCACTCATCGCCTGGACCAGGCCGCTCAAGCTCGGCAGCATTACCATCGCGCCGGAAGATGCCCGGAGCTTTGTCTATAACGGGCTGGCCGGCCTCATCCTGCTGCCGGTCTTCGCTCTCTTCTGCTCTCTTTTCCTCGGCTTCCCCATCGCGCCGCGCGAATGGTTCTATATCGTCATCGGCGGCTATGTGGCGGGCTCCGCCGGCCTCGCTATTCTGAAGGCCAGCGTCGACGCGGCGACCGACACGACAACAGACGAACCGCCCGCGCGGGTCCGCTTCCAGGGCAGCGAGCCGGTCCGGATGAAGGGGCCGGTGCGCTCCACCCAGCCGGAACCCTTCCGCTTTGCCGAATGGGACGATGAGGAGGAGCTGTCGTGAGCTTCCGGTCACTCTTTGAACTCTACGAAATCGCCTGGATGTTCGAATCCCACGCCCAACAGCGGCTCGCCTGGCGGGATGCGGCCGAAGCGCGCCGCGCCCGCATCCGCGCGGAGCGACTGGCCGCGGCGCAGCTGCAGGCCATGCTGGACGCCAATCCCAGCGGATCGCTCGGCCATGCGCAGCTGGACGACGAAGAGGTCTTGCGCCGGGCGGGGCTGCTGCGATGAAGGAGCTGACGGCCCATTTGCAGGAGCTGGCCGAGGCGCCGCGCCGGAACATCCGGCGCGGCATCGAGCTGGGTTTCTTCCAAGGCCGGCCGGTGATCTATGACGGCACCGAGCCGGTCGCCATCGACGCACAGGCCGGCAAGGGCAAGCTGGCCCGCTTTCTCGGCGTCAATCTGGTTTCGCCGCGCACCGCGCATCTGACCAAGCTGATTACCGACCCCAAGGACGGCGAACTGGCCTGGGTCTGCTGGAAGACGCTGCAAAGGCAGGGCTACCGGGTGCGGTTCATCAACCCCCGCCGGGTGCACAACTACCCAAGCGAATCCTACAACATCAACACGCGCCTGATCGAGGTGGCTGCCGATCCGGGCTTGCGCGGCGTCGTCAATGACGTGGCTTATGACGCGGCGAGCTACCTCGTCCCGGTTGATGCCGATATCAAGAACCGCTGGATCGGCCAGGGCGTGCGCACCGCCTTTGCCCTCTACAACAAGATCAGCGCCCTCTATCCCTCTCCGCACTGGCCCTGCTCGCCCGGGGGCTTGTGGGACTTCTTCGGTCGCGGCCGCGCGGAGATCTCCGATGACCTCCTCGTCTGGGCGGCGGATAGCCGGATGCAGGACGACGCCGGCATGTGCCGGTTGGTTGCCTCCCTCACCGACAGCCAGGACCAATGGAATGCCTATTCCTCGATGATGGTGGAGCGGCTGCAGGGCTTCCAGCCCGGCACGGCGGGCCGAGAGGTGACCACGTCAAACTCCTTCGACCCGGCAGAGATGAAGCGCGAGCGCACGGCGCTCTTCATCATGGGCGCCGCCACGTCCGAGACCAGCCGGACCTTCGTCGGCGCAATGACCGCTGCCGTGGTCGAGCGCTTCGTGGCGGCACAGGGACCGCTACGCTGCCTCCTGATCGGTGAGGAATGGGGGCAGCTCTACGTCTCGAACTTCTACGAAATCCTCACCCTCTACCGCCAGGGTGGCATCAATTTCCTCGGCGTGTTCCAGAATGCCTCGGCGCAGATCGAGGCGAAATACGGCAAAGAAGTCGCTCGCATCTGGAAGAAGGCCGTAGCCCACACCCTCTATCGCGGCCTTCCTGATAACGACACGCTGAAAGAGATCGAGCACCGGTCCGGCAAAACCTCCGTCATGATCCGAGGCTTCAACGTGAACCAGAATCAGGTGAGCGGATCGGGCGACAATCTGGTGGAGCAGGCCCGGCCACTCTTGCAGGTGGAGGACATACGGGAGGCTACCGGGGGAGAGACCGCCTTGCTTGAGTCAAGGGACCATGGTTATTTTAAAGTCGAATTGCCGGAGTTTTGGAAAAGATCTGAATTAGAGAGTGCTCTTAGATCTATCTCGTAATCCGCTCTCACGATAGCATTAATTAGTCCACGCCAGACAAGGCTGCGCCTTCTCCACTTTGGATTAGCTCCATTTCTCAACCTACAAAATGATTAAACCGGGTCAGATATCTGGGAATTGGACGATACCGCCAACGGTAACTTCCAATGCGTTCCGGCAAGCGCTTCTGAAGGATTCATCGTCAGGATGATCAAGCAAATAATGTGCCACGTAGTATAAATCGGAAGTCCGAACTAGTGCCGAACCCAAGCGGGCGGCGTTTATCAGACATTTCTGCGTGAATTGTTCCGCTCGATCGTGGGGAGGCGACAAGCGGTAGCCGTTGCCAAATAGAATGCCCTTAGCTGGCTTCTCGACGTCATCACGCTCGAAGTCCTCCCCAATGTTCGACTCCAATTGCCGGAACTTTGAAATATCAATGGCACTGTTATCCTTGCCTTCAGACTCACCTATCATCCGAATCCCACTCGGCCCTACGATCACATGATCAATTTCCAGATCACCCGAGCGCAGTGTCTCAACGGTGTACCCCAACAACCTTAGCACCTTCTCTATTGCGCTCTCTAAAGAGTGCCCGTTTTCATACAGTAACCGAGAATATTCCTTCAAATCATCGAGTTGACGACTTTTCTTATCACGCTGGTGTCGAAGTTCGTTGATCCGCGCGTCGATCGTACCGATGGTGTTTTCTACTACGTCGATGACCATCGGCTTCGGAAGGCCACCTAGCCAAGCTGGTGGTGGAGTATGATCAGCCGAGCTCCTCAGTGTTCGATCGAGAGACACGAGTTGACCTGCGAGCGCTTGAAAAATGTCCAAAGCCTTCTTCGTCCAAGCTCCATCGCCTTGGCTATCTAGCTCAATAAATTCGTCGGCAGTAAACCCGAAGTATGGCAAGAGCACCAAAGATCCTGCCCATCTGTCGGACTTTACAACACCCCCTAAGGCTGCTCCGTCTTTAGCCGCGAATGCCGTGCGGATAGACAACGGCGGCTCGAATACGACGCGGTACTCCGTAATTTCCTTGATAGTGCCGTAAAGACTTTTGAACGCCGCGTCCTTGGTCACGATGCGCCGCCCCCTCGCATTTCTGACTTGGAACTTTTCCGGGACGGCTGCATAGTTGTTAATCGTCTTTGTTTGATAGTTTCTAGCGCCTTTCGGTCCGGGCGTATAATTAGTGGCTGCTTGATCTTCCTCGTATGCACTAAGCACTACGAAGACGGACTTCCCTACCGCCAACGCATCAGTAATCTCGCGAAACCAATGTGACGAAGCTTTCTCAATGGCTTCACTCCCTTCGATGGATATACACGAGCCTCCACCGCCGAATTCGATCCGCGAATAATATGGTATCTCTGGGTCGAAAACGACGATGTCATAGTCCCGCAAGGAGTCACCAGATCCATATTCTACATAACCTTCATCGGCTGGAACTTCGACGTTCACCCACGCGATCGACTTCATGTTATTCGTAAGCTCTCCCAATTAAATGCTGAAACACGGATCACCCAAGAATTTTTCTAACATTATGGTGGCCCGGCCTGGTGGGATTAGGATAATACTCGAACTTTTTTCTCGCGCCCTCGATGACGCCCGATACTTCCGATGGCGTCATGCCCGAAAGAGACATATAAACATCATTAACGATTCCCTCCATCCGGATGAACGCGAATCCGCGTTCTCCGTTTACCTTTACAATTGTTCCTTCGCCGATGTGCGTTTCCCCAGGATCTACAGACAGAACCTTGTCGACCGCATAACCTCTGTCTTCCTCGATAACATTGCAGACTACGATATCGCCTTCAAATATTTCTCCATACCCAGCCTCTTTCAAACGATCACGATGGATGAACACCTTCCAGTCGTGATCCAGAGCCTTCAGGAAGCCGTACGTGGAGTTCCCATCGAAGCGCTCCACTACGCATCGAGCTGATTGCGCTCCAGATCCGAAGATTCTACGGCGAAGGCCGGGAGTGTTTTTGGAGACAAGATCGAGAGCTTCTAGCAGCGAGTTCTGACCTCCTCGATCATCATCTACGGTCAAAGCCAAAAGTGACGCATCTCGTTCGATCAGGCGCGAGATAAATCGATAAACGATCTTGTTTCGCTTTGCCAAGGCAGAGTCGCTTCCGCGATAAATTCGACCAATCTCGTCAGCATCCGCCTTATCGTGCATCGCTGTTGTTAAAGCGAGCTGCTCGACAAAAATAGGAAAACGCGTAGCAAGGTTTAGGTGCGCGATACCTCGTTGAGTAATTGCGAATGACTGAGCGCCTATCAATTCACCCGTAGAGGTGTCGAACTTTTCAATGAGGCCGAACTCAGAAAGCCTTTTGATCGCGCTTGATGTACTAGCCTCAGAGGACCCTAGCGAATCAAAAAAGTCCACCATAGACTGAACGGTAAGGTGTCTATCTTCAATCTTTCGGCCTGTTAACATCTGCGTCTCTAATAGACGCAGGATCCGGAGTTTTAGTAACGGGCTTTGGATCAAACCTGCGTCGGTCTCAAACAGATTGTATAGTTGAGGACAGTCTCCACTTTTAAAGCTTGAGTATTCTCCTTTAAGCAACGCCTCCAAGAACTGATTAAACGGAACCACGTCCGCCTGCCCAATTACGTAAGCCGAAACTAAACGCTCTAAGTCGAGCGCTGGCGACGTAATTACCCGTCTCGCAAGTTTAAGGGTGATACGGATGTTGTAATTGCTTAGCTCGCCGAGTGTCTGAGCGGTATACTCCTGATTCACGAATACATCATTTATTACCGCGGCGAACTTGTTAATATCATGTATCTGCAAGCGAATGCCGCGACTTAGATAAAATTCGCTTGTTCGCTTCTTGCCCTTTGATTTGTCCTCGCCAACAAGATACTCGATTCGCTTCCTAAATACCTCTCTTGGTGAGGGGGTGGGAAGGAAAAATGACCGACTACCATAAACGTTTACTATATCATGCGAAGCGAGGCGCCATGCGGTCTTGTCGGTAATTGGAAACAATAGAAGTGCGTGCCGAATCGATCGCTTAAGCGACTGAACCAACTGGAACAGCAGTATCTTCACCGCATCGTCATGATCATCAATGTTGTCCATCACGATAACGGGGAGCATTTTACGGTTCTTTACCAGGTCAAATAACAGACGTCTCAGATAATCGTCTCTATTCTTCTCCACGTGCTCTTCTACAAACGCTTCAAACTCGATATCAAACTTGGTACGATTCGTCTTATACATCGTTCGCTTTGTGATGCGTTTGCGACGATCATACTCGCGGTAGAATAGTCCTTTCATTTTGGCGTAGTCTGGACCGTTTTCTTCGCCTTCTGGATTCAGATAGAAGTTGTCGTGTATGGAGGAAATAAGAAGCTCGATCGCTTCCTTGGTGCAGGTCTGTTGAGCTCCGGTGATATCGAGAAGATTCACGTTGAGGTGGGCACACCGAAGCCTGAGATCGTGCGGTAGGATCATCTTGAAAAAGCGATCTATGAACGTACTTTTCCCAGATCCATTCGGGCCGACAATAAAAACGGTTTCCCCATAATTGGCTTCAGCAGCGGCGCTTTTGACGACGGCGGTCAAATTATCTTCGATGTCACTTGATTTTATGTTGCCGAGTATTCGGTCGGTTAGTTTTTCAAGAGAAAACTCCGCGTATCGGCTTTCCCGGCTCTCCACGAAGCAATGTAGGATTAGATCAGGATCGTCATCTCCTCTGATCTTATCGAAGAAGTGGTCGAGTATGCGTTCAATTTCGAAAGCGAAATCCGCCTTACCTGTTAGCTTGATCTCAACATCTGAGAGCGCAGTGTATTTAGCGCCGTCGATATGCGCGGCTTTGTTATGAATCTGATCGAAGCGAATTGCGTATGTACGTTCAATAACCTCGCGAGACGAAAGCAATTCGTAGAAAACATGAAAATCGTTCCGCACCGACTCTAGTGACGGAAAGACAAATGTAGCGACCTTGCGATAAGATTGATTTGGAATGAAGGGCTTGAATATAATCCACACATTTCCGTCTGTGAGGACGGCAAAAGGGTAACCCTCGTCGAGGGCATATGATCGAACTTGCGAAATGCCCTCGTTGCATGCTTTGAGAGCGGGGTTGGACAATGCAACGTGCTTGAGCTTGTCCTTGTGCGCTGTATCGATGTTAAGAAGACCGAGATTTTTGGCCTCTAATACAAACGCGGCGTCGGATTTTTGCCCGATAACGTAATCGGAGTATCCGGAATCATGTTTACGCTCACAGTTGATATCGTTTTCGTCCCAGCCTAAGACCTGCGTAAGGATTTTTGTGATTAGGCGAATCTTTGTATCTTCCTCCGAACTAAGACCAGTTATGAGATCATCGTAAGAGTAGATAATACTGGTTAGTCTTGCTAGAGCGCTATCGGATGGAGAAATATTCGTGTTAGAGGATTGGGAATCTATCGTCATATCAGCTCAGCTTTGAGTTTCGGTCGATATTGGGGCTTGATTGGCAATCTGTCATTGTGGCCATTATGCCGGCTAACTGGGCTCAGCACAATTTTTTCGTCGTCCTAGGGGTATTGGCGAAACTGTCTAGGCGGGGCTCGGGGGATGCAACGGGGGGCCTGCCCCCCTTGCCAAGATGCGGGGTATTACCCCGCACATCTTGCGAATAGCGGTATTGGCCGCCTGACACCAATCTCTCCATCCCGCTCCGCCATCTGCCGCCGCCTTCCGACCACTCCGCCGGGACGGGCTCTTTTTGTCTGGTCTCCCGACGTTTCGGCTGACGCCCACCCTACCCAAAGGCACCATTCCACCCGACAGGCCCGGACGGCGAAGCAGCCACTCTCTCAACCGCCGCTCGTCTTCTCCAGACTGAGCACAAGAATCCGGCAGCCCATCTTTAGGCTGCCGGACACACGGGCGTCGGATCAATATTCGGACGCCAGCATGATTGTCAGCACCCGGTTGGTGACGGCGGGATCAGCCACGTCCGGGCTGTGGCCTTCGAAGGCGGCGTCGTAATAGTCGATCTTCCAGAACACCTTGCCGGCGCCTTTCACGTCGAACGATCCGAAATCGTGCTCGCCGTGCGGGTCATTCGCGGCCGAGAAGGTCGAGAAGCCCCGCACCCGGGCGAGGACGTCTCGCTGGACATCCGCAGAGAGTGCAGAGATGCCCGGTGTGACCAAGATCCGCCCGCCGATGAAGGCGGTGCGGAGCAGGTCGTTCAACGCCGCGATGCGGGTGGTACGGGGGCTCACCGCCGGCCCCCGTTGTCGCGGTCGTCCACCGGGACGAGGAAGATCACGCCCTTGCGCTGTGGCAGCTCGACTGGGATCAGGTCGAGGGTGAGGATCGCGCCGGCCTTGCCGTTCTTGCGGGGCCAGACGGCGCCGATCTCTTTGGGCCGGGTGAGGATGTCCTTTCCCTGCCGGTCCTGTCCAGTGATGCGGGCGAAGGTGACCCGGTAGAGGGGGCGTTCGGTTTGCTGTTGCGTGCTCATGATGTGTCTCCTTTTCGTTGCACGGGCTGGACCATCCAGCCGATGCGCGGGAGACACCGGACCGCGCGGCGCGGGTCATGGCCAACACGGGAGCCGGAGCGTCAGCGGAGGCGAATGGAGCGGGCCGGCCATTGACCCGCCAGCCGCCGCGAGGACGGTACAACGCGCATCATCCCGGCTGGTGGACTGCCCGGGCAAAGGAGACGGGACGAAAGACCTGCAAGAGCTGCGAGCGCCCCTCGCCGCCGGCACCTCCGTCGCCGATAGTCCGCGACGGCAGCGGTGCTGGTGGCGCCCGCGCCCCCAATTGCGCCGTAGGGCGTCAGCAGCAGCGCGGTGGCCAGCTGCCGATCCGTAGCGTGGCCTGAAGAGGCGAATTGCCTTGCAAGGAGTGTATCATTTCTGGTACAATTGACGGTGTGACAGACGCGCGCACCAAGAGACTGCCGGTTCGGTTCTTCGAGAATGAGCGGGGCGGCGCGCCGGTGCGGGACTGGCTCTTAAGCCTGTCGTCGGAAGATCGGCGCATTGTCGGGGCCGATATCCTGACCGCCGAAATGGGCTGGCCAATCGGCATGCCGCTCTGCCGGCCGATTTCAGGGCGCAAGGGCTTGTGGGAGATTCGGAGCAGCCTGCCGGGCGGCCGGATCGCGCGCGTGCTCTTCTGCGTGCATGACGGGCACATGGCGCTGTTGCACGGCTTTGAGAAGAAGTCACAGAAGACGCCGGAGCGCGAATTGGAGCTGGCGGTCAAACGGATGAAAGGATTGATGCGATGAGCGACGACATGGAAAGAGGCCGGCTTGGCCAGAGCTTCGACAGCTTCCTGAAGGAGCAGGGCTTGCGCGAGGAGGTGACGGCGATTGCCTCGAAACGGGTGATCGCCTGGCAGCTCCGCCAGATCATGGACGAGCAGAACATCACCAAGGTGGAGATGGCGCGGCGTCTTGAGACGAGCCGTGCCCAGCTCGACCGCCTGCTCGATCCCGACAACGACTCTGTCACGCTCGGCACACTCACTCGCGCGGCGCAGGCGGTCGGCCGAACCCTCCGCATGGAGTTGGTGTAACGCGCCCTGTCATCCGCTGGAGCGGCAGTTGAAGATTTAAGGACCCCGGCGCTACGAAACGCGCCCGAGAAGGATGGCGACCAGTTTGCTGATGATGGCTTGCCGGGTCTTGTAGTAGGGCCATGACTCGCCCGGTGTCCCGCCACTCTTCAGCGTTCGCGCCCAGATCGCGGCCTCGAAGGTGGCCCGCAAGAACGTGGCCTGTAAATTTGCGACACTTGCCTGCCGTGTCTCACGAAGCACCCGCTGTGCGACGTTGAAGGCTGTCGAATCGAGCAGGCTGCGTGCGACTTCAATCGGGCAGGCATAGCATTTCATGCGCATAATAATGGGAAAGTCACCCATCTCGCCCTTGTCGCCCCATTTGAGCACATGCGCTTCAACGACCCGGTACAGCTCATGCGACCGGTTCAGCGCGTATTCCGCCGGGCAGTGAAGCAGGCAGAAATGCAGACGCGGCCAGAAGCCGGAGCCGGCAGACAAATCCTCGACCTCGAACAGGCGAACGAAGTCGCGGAGCTCCGGCGCCAGCTCGGAAGCGAGAGCCTGCCGCAAGAGCGGCTCTTCCCGAAGACGCCGGTTGATCACCGCGAACTGGCTGCGGATGGTCCGGCGCGAGACACTGAGCCGCCGCGTGAGTTTGACGGTGTCATACGGGCGGAAATACGCCGTATAAATCGCGGTCGTCTGCTCTGGTGTGAGCTTCGACCATTTCCGCTGCGGGTTTCGGAGCTTGTAGCGTCGCGCCATGGGTCAGATCCTCCCACGCGAAGGCACATATGGCTGGGGCAATCTTCTTCCGGCCAAGTAAATGAGCGGTGACGGCCGAAACTGGCCGACCTAGCGTGTGTTATTCCTACGTAGGATTAGGAACAAATTCCTTGATTGTTCACTAAATGTTCTCTATACTTGCCCGTCTGGCACGGCGCGAGCAGAAGGGAGGCAGGCCGATGAGCGATAAGGATATCACGACGCGGCCGGACACCCCGCCCGGCCCGCCGGCCAGCTCCGCCGTGCCGGCGGCGCTGCCGCTGGAGGCCGGCGATTATCTGGCCGAGCTGGACGCGCTCGAAATAAGCGATGCGCAAAAGCGCGAGCTTTTGGAAATCCTCTGGTCGATCATGAGCGAGTTTGTGCGGATCGGCTTCGAGATGGATGTCTGCACGGCCGTGTTCGGCGATGATTTTTCGCTTTTCGCCGCCGATAGCGCGGGCGTAGACTCGCCTTCCACCCCCAACACGGAGACGCAATAGACGCCTACCCAAACAGATAAGGAGATTCCCATGTCGTCACGCGAATTACCCCCCGCCGTCATTTATTGCCGGGTTTCCAGCATCAAGCAGACCCGCGTCGGCGACGGGCTCAAGAGCCAGGAGACGCGCTGCCGCGAGTTTGCGTTGCATCGCGGCTACGACGTGCTGGCGGTCTTCAGCGACGACGTCTCCGGCTCGCTCGGCGTCCGGCGCGGGATGGATGCCATGCTCTCCTTCATCACCCCCGGCACCTATGTGATCGTCGATGACGCCTCGCGGTTTGCGCGCGATGTCGTCGTGCATTGGGGCCTGCGCGGCATGGTCGCGGAAGCGGGGGGCATTCTCGTCTCCCCCTCGATGGAGTTCGGCGACGATCCGGATTCCCGGCTGCGGGAAAACATTGTGGTCAGCGTCTCCCAGCACTGGCGGGAAAAGAACGCCGAGCAGACCATCAACCGGATGAAATCCCGTATTCAGAACGGTTATGCGGTGTTCTTTCCGCCGAAGGGCTATCGCTACGAAGCCGTGCGCGGCCGGGGCAAAATGCTGAAGCGCCATGAACCCGCCGCATCGGTCGTGGCGGAAGCCCTCGAAGCCTATGCGTCGGGGCGCCTGGAGAGCCAGGCCGATGTGCAGCGCTTCCTACAGGCGAGCCCGCTCTTTCCCAAGCCGAAAAGCAGCGGCCGCGTCACCGGGCAGGATGTGGCAAGCCTTTTGCGTCAGCCCCTCTATGCCGGCTGTGTCGAGGCGCCGCAATGGGGCGTTTCCATGCGCAAGGGGCATCATGAGCCCCTGATCTCCTTCGCCACCTACCAGACCATCCAGGACCGCCTGAATGGCGTGAACCGGCTGCCCAAGCGCAAGAACCTCAACCAGGACTTCCCGCTGCGGGGCTTCGTGGTCTGCGATGAGTGCGACACCATCCTGACCGCCTGCTGGTCGGCCGGCTCACATGCCCGCTACCCTTATTACCACTGCCGCAACCGGGACTGTTCGCACTACGGCAAGTCGATCCGGCGGGACGTGATCGAGGGCGAGTTCGAAGCGCTCCTGAAATCCGCTCAGCCGACCGAGGGGCTGTTCCAGGTGGCGACCGCCATGCTGCGCCGCCTCTGGGACCACCGGCTGGAATTTGCCGAAGCGCAGGTCAAAGCTTTGAAAGCCGAGCTGGGGCGTGTGGACCGGCAGGTCAGCCAGTTCCTGGAACGGATCGTTGAGTCGGACATGCCGAGCGTCGTCCGCGCCTATGAGGCGAAGATTCAAAAACTCGAAGAGGAGAAGATTCTGATCCGGGAGCGGATCGCTGAAGGGGCGAAACCGCGCAGTACACACGAACAGACTCTTAGAACGGCCCTCGACTTCCTGGCAAACCCTTGGAACCTATGGGAAAATGGCCGTTTGGAAGACCGCCGAACGGTGCTCAAACTGGCCTTCGCGGAGCGATTACGATACGCGCGCGGCAGCGGATTTCGAACGGCAAATATGACCTTACCATTCAAGATGTTAGCGGATATTTCCGGTGTGGAAAAAAAAATGGCGCACCCGACAGGATTCGAACCTGTGACCTCTGCCTTCGGAGGGCAGCGCTCTATCCAGCTGAGCTACGGGTGCATCGGGCGCCGATGGCGGCGCCGTGACCATTGCCGCTCTCCCTAACCGATCGCGCGCCGATCGGCAAGGAGGTCGCGCAGGTCTCATGCGGCAGAGGTCACGGGTTCGAATCCTGTCGGGTGCGCGAATGTGGCTCGCGCGTGCCGGCGCGGTAGCTCGAGGGTTATCGCAGGCAGGGCCGAAGCGGTTCGTCATGCCGGCCAGTAGACGCGCTTCATCGGCAGAAGTTGCTTGGTCGCCATGTCGAGCTTGTCGTAGTTCTCGATCACCGACTCCACCAGTTCGTCGATCGTCATCAGGGCCAGCGGAATGTTGGCGCGTTCGGCCTCGTAATAGGCGTCCTTGGTGAAGCCGCCGGTCGAGACGTAGAGCCCCTTGTCCTGCGGATGCCGGCCGCCGAGGAAACTGCGGATCTCCTGCGATCCCATCGCCTCCTTGCGGTGCTTGACCTCGACCACGATGCGCGGGGCCTCGAAGCCGAAGCCATCCGGAGAGGCGACGATGTCCTTGCCGCGATCGGGCCCGGCCGCCGAGACGCGCGTCTTGTAGCCGAGCGCCCGCAAGAGCCCGGCGACGAGTTCCTGCATCTCGTCCCATCCGAGCGCGGAGACGCGATCCTTGGCAAACTCGGTCGCCTTCGACTGGATGTCTGCGAAGACGTCCGCCGCGCTTTCACCGACCTCCCCTGTCCCGGCGGAGGATTCCTCGGCCGGCTGCTGCGAGGCGAGCGCCCGCTCGACGTCCTCGGCAACCTCAGGCGGAAGCAGAAACAGGGTCGAGATGGCGCCGAGGCTGTTTCTGCTGGCAAGCGAGAGCAGATCGCGCAAGACCTCGCCGCGCCAGTTCACCGGGCGAATATTCGGATCGTCCGGGTCGACACGGTCGTCTCGCCGGTAAGGGCCGGCTATGCGCGGGGCAGCCGGCCGGCGGACGGGCTCGCCTTCGACGCCTCGCAGCTTTCGCGCCGCGACGAGGCGATGCGCAAGGCCTTCGCCCATATCCAGGCGCAGCAGAAGGCCTTGGAGGAGAAGGACGGGGAGCTGAGACGATCGCGCGGGCGCGCGAGTCGAGCGAGGGCTTCGGCCGCTTCGTGCGCTCGCTCGTCGGCCTCGACCGGCAGGCGGTGAACGAGGCGTTCGGCGAGTTTCTCGCCGGTGGTGCTGCGAGCGCCGACCAGATCGAATTCGTCGGCCTCATCGTCGAGCATCTGACGGCACAGGGCGTGATGGATCCGGGCCTGCTCTACGAGAGCCCCTTCACCGACATCGCGCCGCAGGGGCCGGAGAACGTCTTCGACATGAAGCGGACCGACCGGCTGTTCGAGGTGATCGATGCGTTCAACGCCAGCGCGGTGGCCTAAGTCGGGCGCGTGCGGGAATGTACCGCACCGGATTTCCCGGAGATCTCATTTCCTGAGAGAATGGGGTCGCCTCGCCTTGTCACGACGCGCTGATCTGCTGATATATTCGGAGATTGAGCAGGATTGGAAATCGATGAGCGTCGCCTTCGTCAAGGAACCGAACGAGGATCAGGTCGAGGTGCTGCCCGACCGCGATCTCGGGACCGATCCGAACATCGTGACGCCGCGCGGGCTTCGCATGATCCGCGCCGAGATCGAGGCGTTGGAGGCGCGGCGCGAGGCGGCGCAGCGGGACAATGACAAGGTCTCGCTGGCGTCGATCAATCGCGACCTGCGCTACTGGCAGGCTCGCCAGAAGACGGCCGAGGTCGTGGACACGGGCCGCGAGACGCCGGACACGGTCCAGTTCGGCACGCGCGTCCTGATCGAGCGCGACGACGGCCGCACGCAGACCTTCACGATCGTCGGGATCGACGAGGCCGATCCTGCGACCGGCTCTCTCTCCTATTTGTCCCCCCTCGCCCGAAGCCTGATCGGCAAGGAAGTGGGGGACGTCGTGCGGGCTGGCTCCAGCGACGCGGAAATCGTCTCGATCGAATGCCGCTGAGGAAGTGGACGGGCTCCAACGGGACGGCGGTCGCGTTCGCATGACGAGAACCCGGCTGTCGCATCCACGGTGCGGGGCATTCCACCGCGGAAGACGAGCGACCAGATCGGGGGATCGCCTAAACTGGCGGGCCTACCCTCGCGCTCCCGTGCCGCGAGTTATCCCTGTCCCTTCCGCGCCTTGCGAGCCGCATAGCGCTCGTCGCGAGCGGCCTTGCGAGCCGCCTCGTCTTCGACCATCTGGTTGATCAGCCTGTTTTCCTCGGCGCTCTTGGCGGCCTTTTCGGCTTCCTGACGCTCGGCTTCTTCGCGCGCGAGCTTCTCGGCCTCTTCCCGCTTGGCGGCTTCGCGTTCCTTACGAGCGGCTACGACGGCGGCGCGCTCGGCACGACGGGCTTCGACGGCGGGATCGTCCTTCCTCGCCTTCATCTTTTCCAGAAGCGCCGCCTTGGCATCCTTCGCCGCTGCGCGCCGTTCTACGAAATCCGCATTCTTGGTCTTCAAGCTGATTGAACCATTCATTGTCTGGAGGGGGAGCCGGCCCACGCCGGCAGGTCGTGTCCGACCTACGCCTTCACGGCCGCGACATCAACTGCAGAGTCCCCTCAGATCAAGCAAAGTTGCTCCAACCACGTCAAAGGATGCTGGAAGGAACGATCCGCGTCGTCTCCAGCCGGGAAAGCCGCGCAAGAACCCTCAGCGGCGAGCCGGCGCGAGCGTCGATTGAGTCCGCAGAATTTTTCTTGTCTGTTTTGACCTCCCGGTCTTTCCAGCGCCGCCTTGCCGCGCGTGCGACGGCGGCCCCCTGCCCAACGGCCTCACCATGCGACCGCGACATGATCCGCCAACAGGTGCTCGAAAGGCGCAACGAGGCACTACATCCCCTGCGCTTCCTCTCCCGCGGAGAAACCCGGTCCGGACACGCCGACGGATGGTCCCGCCGCTGGCGCCGCAGAGACCTGCGAACATCAGCGGCTGCCGGCGCGGGAGTCAACCACCTGCGCCGGCCGGGATCTCACTCGAAGACGATCTTCGGCGCCTGCGGTGCGCCGGCGCCGCTAGACAACTGCGCCAGGACGCGGGCGGCCATGTCCTTGTAGACGCGCGCATGCGGCCCGTCGGGATCGCCCACGACGACCGGACGCCCGCTGTCGGAGGTCTCGCGGATCGCCATTTCCAGCGGCACCTCGCCGAGGAACGGCACGCCAAGCCGCTCGGCCTCCGCCTTCGCTCCGCCATGGCCGAAGATGTCGTAGCGCTTGCCCGTGTCGGGGGCGACGAAATAGCTCATGTTCTCGACGATGCCGAGGACGGGCACGTCGACCTTGCGGAACATGGCGAGCCCCTTGCGCGCGTCGATCAGCGCCAGATCCTGCGGGGTCGAGACGATCACCGCGCCGGCGAGAGGCACCTGCTGGGCCATGGTCAGCTGCGCGTCGCCGGTGCCTGGCGGCATGTCGACGACGAGAAGGTCGAGCTCGCCCCATTCGACCTCGCGCAGCATCTGGGTCAGCGCCGACATGACCATCGGCCCGCGCCAGATCATCGGCGTCTCCTCGTCGACCAGGAGCCCCATCGACATCGCCTTCATTCCATAGGCGTCGAGCGGGACGATCGTGCGGCCTCCGGCCGAGCGCGGCTTGTCCCTCAGCGCCAGAAGCCGCGGGATCGAGGGACCGTAGATGTCGGCGTCGAGGATGCCGATTTTCATGCCCAGCGACTGGAGCGCCAAGGCGAGATTGACCGCCGTGGTCGACTTGCCGACGCCGCCCTTGCCCGACGCAACGGCTATGATCTTGTCGATGCCCGGAACGCCAGGCTTCTGGGCCGCCGGTCGCTGCGGCTGCGGCTGCGGCCCGCCGGATCTTGCGGCGGGTGGCGCGGGCTGCCGGGGAGCCGCCGCCGGGCGTGCCCCTGACGAGGGGCCCGCCGCCTTCTCCGCCGTCAGCGCCACCATGGCGCTCGTGATCCCCTCGACCGTCTTCACCCGCTGTTCGATCTCGCGGCAGAAGGACTCGAAGCGCTCGGCCTCGGAGGCGGGAACACTCAGTGAGAAGAAGGCCTTGCCGTCGGCGATGAAGATCTCCGAGACGAGCCGCCGCCCGACCACGTCGCCCTTGCCGTCCGGCGCGTCCATCTCGCGCAATATCATGAGGATCGCGTTCTTCTGTGTCTCGCTCAAATCGGAACTCCCTTGTCGCTCCCGCTGATATCGTGTGCGAACGCGAAGTTCCAACCGTCAAGCAATCCAGCGGGCGGCGTGTGTGGACCCACCGGGCTATGGCGGGGCGTGCCGATCGACAGACGCTGCGCTATCTTTCGCCGCATGAGCGATCCCATCGACCCTTCTCCCGATCTCGACATCCCCGCAGGAGGGAAAGACGTGGAGGCCCCCGCCGGAGGACCTCCTCCCCTTCTGCAGCCGGTGGACGACGCGGCGCGGCAGCTTGCGAGGCGCCTGATCAGGGGCGCACGTCATGGCGCTCTCGCCGTCCTGCGTCCCGCCGACGGCTTTCCCGCGGCAAGCCGCGTCCTCCTCGCCAGCGACTTCACCGGGCGGCCGATCCTTCTCGTCTCAGGGCTTTCGCTTCATGCCAAGGCGCTGGCGAACGACACGCGATGCTCGCTGCTGGTCGGCGAGACCGGCAAGGGCGACCCGCTTGCCCACCCGCGGCTGACGGTCTTTGCAGAGGCGCGTTTCATTCCGCCCGAGGACCACAGCCGAGAGGGCCTCAGAGAGCGATTTCTGGCCCGTCACCAGAAGTCCGCGCTCTATGCCGACTTTCCCGATTTCCGTTTCGGCGTGCTGGAACCGCTGGGCGCGGCTTTGAACGGCGGCTTTGCCCGCGCTTTCGAACTGACTGCGGACGATCTCCTCGACGAGACGCTCGAGGGACTCGAAGCTGCGGCACTGCGCGCCCGCGATCACATGAACGCCGATCATGGCGACGCCGTCGACATGATCGCGTCGCGGCACGTAGGGGAAACGAAGACCGGCTGGCGGATTGCCACCCTCGACCGGACCGGGTTCGAGATCGTGCGCGGCGACACCCTGCACCGGATCGAGTTTCCCGGGGGGCCCGTTGCCGCGGGCGGTTATCGCGACGTCTTCGTCGAACTGGTCAGGCAGGAAGATCCGAGCAAGAACGCGACGGATTGATTTCGGAGGGAGCGCAGCCGTTTGCAAGCCTCAGAACCGCCTTCTCCACAAACCGGTTCCTCAGCCGGAATAGCCCTCCGGGCAGGCAGCGAAAAATCGCCGGTTGTCGCGTCGGCGGTAGACGCATTCTCCGGGCGAGTTGGCGGCAAGGCCTATGACCTCGTCTCCCGGTCCGACCTCAGGCTTTGGGATCGTCCCCACGCGGAACGGTGCGGTCTCGGCGCCTTCCAGTCCGAAGACGGCACCGAAGACCGGCGGGAGGCGTGCCGTACCGTCGGTGCAGCCGGTTACGACGAGACCAGCCGCCAGCACACCGGCGAGTATCAGCCATCGCCTTGGGGCCGCCTTGCCGTCCTCGTTCGACCAACCCGTCCGCCCGTTCGTCATGCCATTTCTCCGCCCGGCCCTTGCCGTCCCGTCACCGGCACGGGCTTCGCCCGAGCCTTGCAGGATGGACTACAGCGCCATCTCTGCACGGCTCGGCGACCGTCCATGAAAATGCCGCCAGGACTGAGCCCTGGCGGCACATTATGCATCAATTTCGATCGAGGGATCAGTACCCTTCCGGGCACCGATAGATGTTGCCGTCCGAATAGCGGCAGTAGCCCGGGCGCTGCTGCGAACGTCCGACGACGTTACCGGCAATGGCGCCAGCCCCTGCGCCAAGCGCGCCGCCGATCAGCGCTCCGCGAGCATTGCCCGTGACGCCCGCGCCAATGGCCGCGCCGCCCAGGCCGCCGAGCGCCGCACCGCCGGCGGTGTACCGGTCCTCGGTCGTGCAACCGGAGATGAAAGCCATCGTCATGAGGCCGGCGACGGCGAATGTCAGTTTCTTGATCATGAACTACCTCTCACAGGAAAACGCGTCCCCTAGATGCGGAAGGATAGAGCGAAATGGCGGTTCGTCACCTGATTCATTCGCGCCAAGGTAAATTCCGGTCAGCGCGAGGCGACCAGATTTGGTTCTTCCCCTTCGAACCTGATCGCCAGCTGCCCATCCTTGCTCACCGACCAGTCGAGCGAGGCCGAGCGCTCGAACACATCCTCGGTGACCGCCTTGCAGGCGCCGAATACCTTGCGGTCGGCTGCGCCGCTCAGGCGAATCTGCAGAGACAGATTCTGCTGGCACTCCTGCACAGACTCATAGGCAGGAACCGGGACCGGAATTTCCTTGCAGACGGAAACATCGCCGGTGCAACCAACAAGCAACATGAATGCAGCTATATGTTCCATTGAGACCTCTCCTTTGGGAAGAGAACGGCCTCGCCTACCGTTCGTTCCCGAGCGGGAGCGTCAGGCATTCACAAGTTCGTGATTTTTCGGGGCGGAACGATTGACTGCCCTATGCGTGACGCAATCGGCCGATGTTGCCGCCATTTCATTGCGATCGCCTGCCACGACAATCGCCCGCCAGCGAGTTCATCTGCTCTGGACGATGTCCGTCGCGCGTTCTGATAAGAACGGCGACTGTCCCGCGATGGTTGCAGAACCCCGCGACACAGGTCGGCAGCTTGGCGGTATTGGGTGCCGATCGCCGCAGCGAGCGCGTCCTGTCTAGTCGACGATGACGGGCCCGGTGATCTCGAACTGGGCCTCCGGGATCAGCAGCGTGTAGCGGATGCCGGCCGGAAGGTACTCCAACTCCGCCGTGCCGCCGACGGCATTTGGCACGATGCGCTCCAGCGTAGAGGTTCCGAAGCGCGCATCGCGCTCGGCCCGGACCCGAGGGCCGTTATGTTCCTGCCAGACCAGGACGAGCATGGTCTCGCCCTCGATCTCCTCGAATTCGGCTTTGATCGAGACACTGCCGCCGGGAACCGACAGCGATCCGTAGGACGCGGCGTTCACCGCGAGTTCGTGAAGGGCGAGCCCGACATGCAGCGAGGCCGTGGGCGAGAGGTAGATGTCGACCGCCTCGAAAGCGATCTGGTCCATGCCATCGGGAGCATAGCGCTCGACCTGCGTCGTCACGAGACTGCGAAGATCGGCGCCCCGCCAGTCGGCGTCCGTCACGATATCCTGCGAGTAGGACAGCGACTGGATCCGGCCGCGGAACCTGACCAGGAATTCCGGAACCGTGAGGGAGTGGCGGGCGGTCTGGCTCGCAAGGCTCTGAATGATCGCCAGAAGATTCTTCGAGCGGTGCGACAACTCCCGCAACAGCGTCTTGAGCGTCTCTTCGCGGCGCTTCTGCTCGGTAATGTCGAACGACGTGCCGATGATGCCGCAGACTTCGCCCTCTTTGTCGCGGTCGACATCCAGCCGGATGTCGTACCACCGCAACGACCCGCCGCGCGCGATCGCAAGCTCGAAGCGGGCCGGGCGATGAGTGCGCAGCACCTCGCGCTTCACCGCCATCGATCGGTCGGCTGCCGCGACCGACAACAGCTCGGCGTCGGTCATGCCTTCACGAGCATCCTGCAGCCAGGATTCGCCCCCATTACAAACCCAGGAATATCGCAGCTCGCAGTCTTGCGTGAACACGGACATCTCCGTGTTGCCGATCGCTCGCAAGACTTTCTCTGCCAACATCAATTAACGCTCGAACAAAGGTCGGTCGCAGCGGAGTCCGATCCACACGGCCGACGATACCTACAGGGCCAGAAGGAGCACCGGACGCTTGCCGTTACGCCCTGGGCTGCACCAAGACGCGTCACCCCCGCTGCCTGAAGATTCAACACCGCCGGCCTGTTGAAGTTCCGGCCGGATCGGCGCGAATGGCGCGATCCGGCCAGTTCCGAAGAAGCGCGTGAACCGCAGCGACATGGGTCTCCTCCGACGGCGAAATCCCTGGCGAATGACCCGTCCACGACCGCTTCTTGCCTGAACGGCCTCAGGCTGCGGCTCGCTTGTCGCCCTCGAAGAACAGCGCCTGGCTGATCAGCGCCTTCACCATGTCCGGATTGAATGGCTTGGTAACGAGGAAGGTCGGCTCCGGCCGCTCACCGGTGAGGAGACGCTCCGGGAAGGCGGTGATGAAGATCACCGGCACCGACACCTGCGCCAGGATGTCGTTGACCGCGTCGATGCCCGAGCTGCCGTCGGCAAGCTGGATGTCGGCGAGGACCATTCCCGGGTTCTGCTTCTCGAACAGCGCAATCGCTTCCTTGTGGGTGCGGGCGATACCGGTGACGCTGTGCCCGAGGCTCTCGACCATCTGCTCGATGTCCATCGCGATCAGCGGCTCGTCCTCGATGATCATGATGTTTGTCGAGACTTGGCGCCCGATATCGGAACTCGCCTGGTCGATCATGCGCGAGAACTCGGCCTCGTCGGTGCCGAGGATCAGCGCCGCCTCGTCAGTGGTGAAGCCTTCCACCGCCACGAGCAGGAAGGCCTGCCGGGGCAGCGGCGCAATGGCCCGCAGATTGCGCGAGGTGCGCTCTTCCCAGGCCGAGGACGGCGCATCCTCGCGGATGTTCACGTCCAGCGACTGCCAAAGCGAGGAGAACAGCTTGTAGAGGGAGATCCGCGGGGAGCGGTCGTCGGGAAAAAGGCTCGGATCGGCGATCAACGCTTCCAAAACGGCCGCGACATAGGCGTCGCCGCTGGCTTGAGACCCTGTAAGAGCCCGGGAATAGCGCCTCAGATACGGAATGTGCGGCGCTATGCGGGATGACATCGACATGAATACTCCCCTCGTGTCGACCAGAATGACGGCAATCGGTTCAGAATGTCGCCGGGATCAAAAAGTTCCGCTCGATGGAACTTGGCCCTGGCTCGAGAGTTGAGATGGTGCCGGACCCTGGAACGAAAAGAGCAGTAACGAAATTTGCGATCGATCGGCATGAGACGCCTTGAGGCGGGCGCCAGGGATTTTATTTAGGCTCGGACGAAGGCGCAGTCGGATCCGACCGGCGCACTTTTCTGTCCAACTGGCCGGCATGCATTCGCTGCCGCCTTGAGGGGATGCTTCGAGACCTAACATGGATGATCGCGAGACCAAGGACGACATGTTGCAGACGACCCACGCTCAGCGATCTCAGGCGGGATCTCCAGATCTCGGGGCCAATGCAGCCATCGGGCGGCGCTTGAAGGCCTATTATGACGACGTGGCCAGTGAACCGGTCCCGGACCGTTTCCTGGCTCTCCTGGATGCGCTCGACAAGGCGGAATCCGACTCGGAAAACTCGGGCCGCAAATAGGGTATTGATGAGCGAACAGACCGACTTCAGGCGGGAATTGATTGCGATCATTCCCAACCTCAGGGCCTTTGCGGCCTCGCTCTCCGGGTCGTTCGACCGCGCGGACGATCTGGTGCAGGAGACCCTCGTCAAGGCCTGGGACAAGCAGCACACCTTCCAGCCCGGCACCAATATGAAGGCTTGGCTGTTCACCATCCTGCGCAATGAGTTCTACACCCAGATGCGCAAGAAGGGCCGCGAAGTTCAGGATGTCGACGGCATCCACGCGATGCAGCTGGCCGGCCATCCCGAGCAGCAGGGTCATCTGGACCTTCAGGACTTCCGCAAGGCGCTCGACATGCTTCCCGACGACCAGCGCGAGGCGCTGATCCTGATCGGTGCCTCCGGCTTTTCCTACGAGGAAGCGGCCGAGATCTGCAAATGCGCCGTCGGAACGATCAAGAGCCGGGTCTCGCGCGCCCGAACCCGGATCGGCGAGATCCTCAAGATCGAAGGGGATGGCGATTACGGTCCGGATTCGATTTCATCCCAGATCATCGGCGTCGCGCCGGCCGCGTAGCCGTCGGCTGCCGCACCAATCCTTTCGCCCCGCGATGGAACCTCACGAAGGCGAGATGGTTTCGAACACGACCACCTTTCCGGTGCCGTCCAGGCGCCGGGACGAAGTCCAAAGCGATTAAACCGAACCGACGAGGCAGTCTGCATCATGGCGTCCGATACCCCTTCCAACGATTTCACGCCCGGCAGCGCGACGGGGTCGACCGGCCCCGAGGTGCATAAGTCGGACCTCGAGACCCAGATCAACCGCCTGCGCGAGGACGTATCCGGCCTCAGCGACGCATTGAAATCGATGGCTCAGCAGCAGGCCGACGACGCCCGCAAGCAGGCCTATGCCCTGCGTGACGACGTGCGCGACCGCGGCGAGCGCTATTGGCGCCAGGCGCAGGACACCGCTTCCGAGCTGGAAGAAGAGATGAGCGAGCGCATCCGCACCGAGCCGATCAAGAGCGTGCTGATCGCCGCCGGCATCGGGTACCTCTACGCGCGCCTGTTCCGCTAAGCGATGATTGGGCAACTCGTCGCCAAGCTGCTCACGGGAGAAGCCGGCGTCTACATCGCGCGGATGCAGCGGCTGGCGGTGCTTTATGCCGCCCTCACCGTCTTCCTCCTGATGATGCTCGGCTTTCTCCTCGGGGCGCTCTTCATCTTCGTCGCCGGCTATATCGGCAATCTCTACACGGCGCTTGCCTTCGCCGCGGGTTTCTTCGTTCTGATCCTGATCGCCTGGATCCTCACGATCATTGCCCGGCGTCCGCCTCGCAAGCGGGCGGATGACCGCCTGCAGCGCGACATCGCCTCAATTGCCAGCGTAGCCGCCCTGTCCAACATTCCGCTCATCTTTCAGACGGTGAAGAAGCGGAAGGGACTGCTGCTCGTCCCGGTCGCGGCCGCCACCGGCTGGGGCGTCTGGCGCGCGATTTCCTCCTATCGCGAACGGAGCCGTTGGGAGGATTGAGCGTTACCTTTAGGCGAGCGGTCTCTGGACGGCTCGCCAAGTCACGCAATCAGCAGGAGGCCCTCCCATGACCGGCCTTACCATCGATCATCAGACCTGGATTCTCGTCGCAGATGGCGAGAAGGCGTTGTTTCTCGAGAATACCGGGGACGCCACGTTGCCGAACTTCGCCGTTCGCCGCGTCGAGGAGCACGAGAACCCGCCGGACCGTGAACAGGGCACCGATAAGCCCGGGCGCATGGCCGATGATGCGCCAGGCAGCCATCGCTCCTCGGTGGCGGAAACCGATTGGCACGAGATCGAAAAAGACCGCTTCGCCCGCGAAGTGGCCGACATTCTCTACAAGATGGCGCATCGCAACCGCTTCAAGAAGATGGTCATCGTGGCACCGCCCCACATTCTGGGCGACCTTCGCCAGGAGATGCACAAGGAGGTGGCCGACCGGGTGGTTGGCGAGCTACCGAAGACGCTGACGAACCACCCGATCGACAAGATCGAGAACTTGCTGGCTGCCTGAACGGCGCTCTCAAAAAGTGCGGGAGGGTTGCCGCCGACCCGCACTCGAGACGAGACAGGCTCGGGAACCCCACACCCGCCGGCCGAGCGATATCCGCCGATCCCATCGGCGCTTCCGACAGGAGGAAGACATGTCCAATACGAATGATCCCAGCAAGGCCGGTGTGCTGCCTCTCGACACGGCGGTCGGCGGCGACGCCGACCAACCGGGCATCTCCCAGCCGGTGACCCAGGCCGAGGTCGACGACATCCTCAACGACCCGGACCTTCTGATGGAAGAGCGCCAGGCGCGCCTGCAGGAGTTGGCGGACCGGGTCGGCTACCGCGAAAACGTCGACCGCGGCGAGGAATTCGATCCGCTGGAAATGCAGATCAGCGAGGCGCTGAACATGCTGGCCCAGGGCGGGCATACCTATGGCACGCTGTCCGGCGCGGGGCTCGATCCCGAAAATCGCGCCGATGCGCGGGCGGCAGACGAACAGCCGGTCGAGGACGAGGACGGTCCGCGCCGTTGACCTCTTGTGCGCCGGCGCAGGATCCGGCGTTGGCGCATGGTCAGTTTTCGCCGCGTCATCGACAGATGAACAGCAAAACGAAGCCCGGTCGGCCCAAAATGGTTCGCCGGGCTTCTAGCATGATGGGGATCGGTACGGGTCGGCGGCCGCTGGTAATGTCCCGAGAGCGGTTAGGCTTGCGGGGACGGTGCTTTGCCGGCGATGGGCTGAGCCAAGGTCGGAGTTGTATCGGGCAACGCAGATCGCCCCTGTCTCGACGCCTCGGTGGGGGGAACCGCCCCGCCTGACGTCACACGATGATTCAGGCATCGGAATTGCGGACGAGCGAGCGTCCTTCACTCAGCTCCTGGCGGTGACGGCTTCCTTGTCCGCCGCCGTGTCCACGCTGCCGCCGCGTTGCGGAAGATAGGTTGCGTCCGAGGGAACGAGCACCTTCAGCGCCAGCGGCCGGATCTCCACCAGCGTGAGATCCTGAAGGCGAACGAGTTCGCCGTCCTGAACGGCCCGGTTGGAGTGGTTGTGGCCGGAATAGGCGATCTCGACCCGCTTCGCCGGCCTGACTGCGAGATCCCCATTGTCGCGCCAGCGTCCGGTCAGGATGTCGAGCGTCAATCGCATCACGCGGCGTACATTGCGCTGCGTGCAGATATAGACGCCGAGCTGCCCGCCGCGCGGATCGTCGGCGAAGGGAAGATGGCCGGCCCCATAGAGATTGTTGGAGATCGCGACGGCCGGCGATTTGAGGCGCTCCACCTTGCCGTCGACGTCCATCGTCAGTTCCACGAGCGGCAGCCGGCGCAGGGCCATCCAGATTGCGCGCGTCGTCGCCAGCATCTTGCCGACCTTCGAGCCGTAGTGGATGTGCTCTCGGAACCGCACCATCCTGGCGTGAAGCCCGACGGCGTACTGGTGGATGAAGGGCTCGCCGTTGACGGTCGCGATATCGACATCGGTCACCGTCCCCGAAGCCAGCGCCGCCACGGCTTCCTGAAGTTCCAACGGGATCTGCAGCGTCCGCGCGAAGAGGTTCATCGTTCCCGCGGGCAGGATGCCCAGCGCCACCTTCCGGCCCATAAGAGCCGCAGCGGCTGCGGAGACGGTGCCGTCGCCGCCGCCGACCAGGAGGACGTCGATATCCTCGCGCGCGGCGTGGCGCCGGATCGATTCCACGATCTCCTTTCCCGGGCCGCGCTCCACGGTGATCTGGTGGCCGTGGACCTGGAACTCGTCGCGAAGCAGGTCTGCCAGCCAATCAAGATCCGTCGTCTTCAGCGTGCCGCCATCGCGATTGAGGAGAACGAGAATATTCATGAAAGTCCCACCGGAGATGTGGACGCGAGCCGCCCGTGGCCCTCACTTAGGCAAGAAAGCCGCCGAGTCTAAGCCGCCGCTTCTGCAAAGGTGGTGAGAGTGCCTGCGCGGCGCGCGAAATGTCTGCGGACGAGAGAAAAGCCGTTGCCATTGGAACCGTCGCTGCAGGGAACCGTTCTGCAGGCGCTGCCGGGCAAAGATTTCGGCGCTCGCAAAGGAGCATTTCATGATCGAGTGGATCATCATCTTGCTGATCGTCGCGGCGATCGCCAGCCTTCTTGGGTTCCGCGGTGTCGCCGGCGTATCGGCGGGCATCGCGAAAATCTTGATATTCATAGTCCTGATCGGCCTTCTCTTGCTCATTCTCTTCGGCGTTCTCGCGATCAATCTCGCCTGACCCGCCTGCGCAAGTCTTCGCTGCTGCACAGGGCCGGCGAATTTTCAGGAAAACATGAAACGGCGGGGAACCGATCGCCGGCCAATTGATTTTCCGAGGTACAAAACCGCCCGGCATTCCGAACACGACTTCCGCCGCACGGTTCGTCTATCAACGTCATAGACAAAGGTGACCCAAATGATCCGCAAGCTATTCGCCACCACCGCACTCGCCGGCGTCCTCGCCGCCTCGAGCGCCTTCGCCCAGGACGCCCAGTCCTCCGATCAGAAGATGCAGCAGACGCCGGCAGCAACGCAGTCGTCAGGCGACGCGATGCAGCAGACGGGCGACGCGGCCGGCCAGACCGCTGCGGCCAACACGAACTTCCTCCAGAAGCTGTCGAACGACCAGTATTTGGCGTCCAACCTGACCGGTAAGTCGGTCTATCAGAGCGATGCGCAGGATGCCGAAAGCCTCGGCGACATCCAGAACTTCCTGGTCGGCAAGGACGGCAAGGTCGTCGCCGCGATCGTCGCCGCCGATATCAACGACCAGTCGAAGACCATCGCGATCCCGTTCGAGCAGATCGGCTGGACGATGGACCAGAGCAACGAGCCGCGCGCCGTCTTCAAGGGCGACGTGAGCGCGCTGGGTAGCGCCCCGACCTTCCAGACGCCGGAGGAGCAGGCTCAGGCCCAGCAGAACGCCGCCGCCACCACCGGCGCCGGTGCGACCAGTTCCACGGGCATGGCCCCGGCTGCCGGGACGAATGGCATGGCTGCGAGCGGGACCGCCACCACCGGTGACATGGCCGCCAGCAATGACGCCGGCGCGACTGCTACTACCGGCGACCAGCAGGCGATGTCCTCGGGCGCGCAGACCGACGGCGCGAATTCGCAGATGGACAATGCGAACGGCACCCAGACCGCTTCCGCCTCGAACGGCGACTATCCGGCTACCGTCGGTTCGGACCAGTTCCTGTCCGAGAACCTCATCGGAACGAGCGTCTATGGCGGCCCTGGTGAAGATGCCGATAATGTCGGTGACATCAACGATCTTGTCCTCGCCTCTTCCGGCCAGGTGGATGCGGCCGTCGTCGGCGTCGGCGGTTTCCTGGGCATCGGTGAGAAGGACGTGGCGCTTCCGCTCGACCAGCTGAGCGTGACCCGCGACCAGAACAATGATCTGAAGATTGCGGCTTCGCTGACCAAGGATCAGCTCGATCAGGCGCCGGAATTCGACAACAGCCGTGACGCCAACATGGCCTCCAACGGCGGCGCCACCGGCAATGCGATGGACGATGCCGGGAACAACGCCCAGCAGGCCGCCAACAACACTGGTCAGGCCCTCGATAACGCGGCCGACAACACCGAGCAGGCGGCCAGCAACGCGGCGAACGCGACCGGCAACGCCATGGACAATGCCGTCGACCAGACGCAGCAGGCCGCCAATGATGCCGGCAATGCGCTGAGCAATGCCGGTGCGGCGGCCACGGGCGCCGCGGCTGGTGCCGGTGCGGCGGCCACCAACGACATGGCGCAGGCCACCGCCACCGACGACAACACCACGACGGCTTCCACTGGCGGCGACAACAGGATGTCGCAGATGACGCCGGTTCAGGACAGCGAGCAGCTGACGGCCGACGACCTCATGGGCACGACCGTCTATGGTCCGAACGACGAGACCGTCGGTGACATTGGCGACATCGCGTTGAACGCGAGCGGCAAGGTCGACGCGGTGATCGTCGATGTCGGCGGCTTCCTCGGGATCGGCGAGAAGCCGGTAGCGGTCGGCCTCGACAATCTGAACTTCATGCGCGACGCGAACGGTTCGCTGTATCTGTACACGCAGTTTACCGAGGACCAGCTGAAGAACGCGCCGGAATACAACAAGGACACCTATGCCGAGAACCGCAACACGATGCGGCTCCAGGAAGGCGCTCCGCAGGCCGGCGCCTCGCAGTCGGGCAACACGATGGACCCGGCCGGCACCGCCGAGCCCCAGGCAGGTGCGGCCCCGGCTCCGGCTGGCGGCATGAACGACAACAGCGCCGGTACGTCGACGCAGTAATTCCCGTCAAATTCGACGGTTTAGGAGGGCTCGCCGGTTCGGCGGGCCCTTTTCGCGTCCGCTGACGCGCTACGGCGGTGCCGCATTTGTGAAGCCCTTGAACCGTAAGGATTACACTTCGTAACGCTGCGGCCGGGAAAGCTGCAACATTCTCCGGTAATGTCGAAAAGTGTATGGAGCCCTTCTCCGCGACAGCCACCCGAACATCCGAGCGCCCATGGCATTCCTGAAGCAGATCCTCGTGACCATTCTGGTGCTTCTCCTGGCCGGCGCGATCTATCTGAAGTTCGAGCCGTCAGCGGCGCGGCCCCTGCTCGAGTCCGACCTGCCCATCCCGCAGCAAGTCCGATCGCTCATCGTCTGGCTTGCGCCGGAGGCGAGCGGACCGGCCCCCGTCGCCGCGACCGAAGCCGGCTCGCGAGGCGGACGGGGCGGCCGAGACCGCGGCGCGACGCTGGTCGTTGCCGACCCGGTCGAGATCGGACGCACCCAAACGCAGATGCGCGCGATCGGGACCGGGGAAGCCGCGCGCTCGGTGACGGTCTATCCCGACAACACGACCGGGATCATCCAGTCGGTCGAGGTGGAATCGGGCGACGAGGTGAAGGCGGGCGATATCCTCGTGCGCCTGGAACGCCAGAGCGAGGAGGTGGCACTCGCCCGCGCGCAGATCGCCCTCGATTCCGCGCAGGCCAAGCTCGACCGCTACGAGAAGCTCGCCAAGTCCCGCACCATCACCGCGGTCGAGGTGAATGACGTGATCCGCGACCGCGACAATGCCAGGCTCGACGTGAAGACGGCGGAGATCACGCTCGGCAAGCGCGACATCCGCGCGCCGATCGCCGGTCGCGTCGGAATTCTGAAGGTCGACAAGGGCGACCTCATCACCAGCCAGTCGGTGGTGGCGACGATCGACGACCGCGATGAGATCAAGGTCGTCTTCTACACGCCGGAAAGCTTCGTCGAAGAGCTGAAGATCGGCATGCCGCTCAAGGCGATTTCCACCGCCCGGCCCGACAAGACCTATGAAGGCAAGATCAGCGCCATCGACTCGCGCCTCGACGAAGCGAGCCGGACACTGCGCACCGAGGCGATGGTGGAAAACAGCTCGGATGCCCTGAGGCCCGGCATGTCCTTTACCGTCTCGCTGTCGCTGGAGGGCCAGGAGTTTCTCTCGGTCGACCCGATGTCTGTTGTTTGGGAGCGAACCGGGCCGGTCGTCTGGAAGATCGCCGACGGCAAAGCGGTCAAGGTGCCGGTGGCGATCGTCGAACGCAGTATCGACCGGGTGCTGGTCTCCTCGAACAATCTCTCCGCAGGCGACCGCGTGGTGGTGGAAGGGATCCAGTCGGTCCGCGAAGGCGCGCCGCTGAAGATCCAGAACGAGGCCGGCCAGAACCGCGACACTCCGGCGCCCACCGATCGGGAAAACCGACCTGCGGCTCCGGCTCCCTCCGCCGATGGTTCCGGTGCGTCCGGCAAGGCCTCGGAGGCGGCAGCGGCGCAGAATGACGGCTTCGGCCTCGCGGCGGCCCATGCCGCAGTGCTCGGCGAGGGCGCCGCGACCCCAGCGGGGGATTCGCCGGCGAAGCCTGGGCCCGCCGGCGCGGGTGCCGATCGATGAAGGGCGAGAACCGGATCGACGGGCTGACCGCCTTCACCAGCCTCTTCATTCGCCGGCCGGTCCTCACCATCGTCATCAATCTCCTGATCGTCGTGGCCGGGCTTGCCGCGCTCGGAGCCGTCGAGATCCGCGAACTGCCGAATGTCGACCGGCCGGTGATCACCGTTTCCGTCGACTTCCAGGGCGCCTCGCCGGAGACGGTGGACCGGCAGATCACGGGCCAGATCGAAAGCGCCGTCGCGCGGGTATCGGGCATTGCCTCGGTTTCCTCGCAGTCGCAGTTCGGCTCCAGCCGGGTGACGATCGAGTTCACCGACAAGACCGACCTCAACGTTGCCGCGAGCGACGTACGCGATGCCATCGGCCGCATCGCCAAGGCCCTGCCCGAGGGCGCCGACGAGCCGCGCATCGTCAAGGCGGACGCCGACGCGCAGGCGATCATGCGTCTCGCGGTCACGGCCCCGGACATGAAGATCGAGGACCTGACGACGCTGGTGGACGATCGGATCGCCGACCAGCTCTCGGCCGTCGACGGCGTCGCCGACGTCCAGGTCTACGGCGATCGCGAGAAGCTGATCTATGTCGACATCGATCCCGACAAGCTCGCGACCCGCGGCCTGACCATGGGCAATGTCGCGACGGCGCTCGAAAGCGTCGCCATGGACGTGCCGGCCGGCTCCCTCGCTTCCCCGACCCAGGAGCTGATCGTGCGGGCGGACGCCAATGTCGACACGCCCGAGGCCTTCGAGAAGATCTATCTCAACGATCGCACGCGGCTCGGCGACATCGCCAATGTGCGCTTCGGGCCGGACCAGGAAGGCACGCAGCTGAGGGTCAACCAGATGACCGGGATCGGCCTCGGCATCGTGCGCCAGGCCGGCTCCTCCACCCTCGACATCTCGGAGGGCGTTCACCGGGAGGTCGAAAACCTCAACCGCACGCTGCCGGACGGGGTGAAGATCCAGGTGACCAGCGACGACGCCGTCTTCATCAACGGTGCTCTCCACGAGGTGGAACTCGCGATCGGCCTCGCCGTCGTGATCGTCGTCGCGGTGATCTTCCTCTTCCTGCTCAATCTCCGCGCGACCTTCATCCCTGCGGTGACCATGCCGATTGCGATGATCGGCGTCATCAGCTTCATCTATCTCCTCGGTTTCTCGATCAACATCCTCACCCTCCTCGCCCTGGTGCTGGCGACAGGCATGGTGGTCGACGACGCGATCATCGTCCTCGAAAACATCGTGCGGCGCAGGGACATGGGCGTGACGCCGCGGGCGGCGGCCGTGCTCGGCACGCGCGAGGTGTTCTTCGCGGTGATCTCGACGACGGCGACGCTTGCCGCAGTCTTCGTGCCGATTTCCTTCCTGCCGGGCCAGGCGGGCGGCCTGTTCCGAGAGTTCGGCTTCGTGCTCGCAAGCGCAGTCGTCATCTCCTCCTTCATCGCGCTGACACTCTGCCCGATGCTCGCCGCGCACTTCCTGAAGGCCCGCGAGGACGAGACGCGGCCCGGGTGGCTGGCGCGTTCGATCCAGTGGATCGGTGGCCGCCTTGCCGGCCTTTATGCGGTCGCCCTGCGGCTTTGCCTCACCTTTCCGCTGCTGGTCGTCATCGGCGCCGGGATCTTCTCCTTCGCCGCCTACACGGTCTTCAAGACTATGCCGCAGGAGCTGACGCCGTCGGAGGACCGCGGCGTCGTCCTGATGCGGATCTCCGCGCCGCAGGGAGCCAGCCTCGACTATACCAGCGCACAGGTGCGCCGCGTCGAGAACGTGCTGATGCCTTATGTGGAGAGCGGCGAGGCCGACAACGTCTTCGCCATGACCGGGCGGGGCGGCTCCAACTCCGCCTTCATCGTCCTGCGCCTCGTCGACTGGGCGGATCGCCAGCGCTCGCAGCAGGCGATCGTCGCCGAGATCAACGGCAAGCTGCGCGACATCGCTGGCGTCAGGGCCTTCGCCATCCAGCCGAACTCGCTCGGCATCAGAGGCGGCGGCCAGGGCCTGCAGTTCGCCATCGCCGGCCAGAGCTTCACCGACCTCGCCGAAAGCGCCGACACCCTCCTTGCGGCGATGCAGAAGGACGGGCGCTACGGTCAGGTGCGGCTGTCGCAGGACGCGACCCAGCCGCAGCTCTCGGTGAAGATCGACCGGGCGCGCGCCTCCGATCTCGGCATCAACATCACCGGCCTCGCCACAGCAATGCAGGCCGTGCTCGACGGCGACGAGATCGGCCGGACCTACATCCAGGACAAGGAAGTTCCGATCCGGCTGATCTCGACCTCAGATCCGGTCAACGATCCCGGCGACCTGCGCAACGTCTTCCTCAAGACCGAGGACGGCCGGGTCGTGCCGATGTCGTCGGTCGCGAGCGTCGAGGAAAAGCCGATCGCCCCCACGCTGTCGCGCGAGAACCGAGCCCGCGCTGTGGCGCTGTCGGCGCAGCTGCCGGACGGCTATTCGATCCAGGAGGGCTGGACCGACGTGCAGGCGCTGGCCAAGGGGATCCTGCCGCCGACCCAGCGGCTCGTCCCGCTCGCCGAAGCCGCGACCCTCGGCGAGACCAATAGCGGCCTCGCCATGGTGTTCGGCTTCGCGATCGTGGTGATCGTGCTGGTGCTCGCAGCGCAGTTCGAGAGCTTCGTCTCCGCCTTCATCATCATCGCCACCGTGCCGCTCGGCATCGCCTGCGCGATCTTCGCGCTGAACTTCTTCGGCGAAAGCCTCAATCTCTACAGCCAGATCGGCCTCGTCCTCCTGGTCGGCATCATGGCCAAGAACGGCATCCTGATCGTCGAGTTCGCCAACCAGCTGCGCGAGCGTGGCATGCCGCTGCGCGAGGCGATCGAGCAGGCATCGACGATCCGCCTGCGACCGGTGATGATGACCATGGTGGCAACGGTGGTCGGCGGCGTGCCGCTGGTGCTCGCCTCCGGCGCCGGCGCCGAGGCGCGTATCTCGCTCGGCTACGTCATCGTCGGCGGGCTCGGCCTCGCCACCTTCTCGACGCTGTTCGTCACCCCGGTCGCCTATCTCATCCTCGGCCGGTTCTCCAAACCCGTCGCCGAGAAGACCGCGGAGCTCAACCGCGACATCATCGCAGCCGACGCGGAATACGAGGCCGAATACGAGGGCCGCGGACACCTCCCCCCGGAGATCGCGCAGGCGGAGGACCGGGAGCGGCGCCCACGCGATCCCGGCGAAGGCGCGCTGGCGCCGGCCGAGTAGCCGCCGCCGGCATCGGCCCGGGCGTTCGAAATTTCCGGCAGCATTTTGCCGGGTCGAGGCGCCACCTCCTCTCGAGCGGTCCTTCGCCCTTGGCCGCTCGCCGCGAGCGATGCCCGCGCTGCCCATCCTCACGACGGCATCCGACCCGCTGCGCCGAGCGAACGCCCGACGCAGCGCCAGCCCTGTGACCCCCGTCACTGCGTCCAGCCTTTCCACTCCTCAGATTGGCGAGGTCACCACCGGCAACAGGCCGGGGCCGAGGATGGGAGCGGGTCGTCATGGGAGCGGTTTCGACGGGCATCAGGATGATCACGCTGGCAACCTGCCTGACGGCGCATCTGTCCGGATGGAACGGCATGACGATGAACGGCGTCCGCCGTGCCGTCGAGACGGTGTCGGGACTGAAGAGCGAGGTTCCCTCCGTCGCCCGCGCCGGCATGATCCAGGTCTGAACGTCCCGGAACAAGGTCGCCCCATCCTCTTCCCGGTCCTACGCCCGCCTTCCCTATCGACTGCCGAAGATCCGGCTTCCCGGAGTGCATCCGCGGCAATCGATAGCCGCGAAAAGAATTTGCCTCGGGTCCCGATCGCCGCGCGCGCGCCGCAGTCTGCGTGCTAGGGTCCCCCACCGCTCGTCGGCGGCAACACCCACGCGAGAGTTTCGCTTGTCCCAAGCTGCCCCTGACGCATCCCGCCGCTTCCAGCTCATCCTGATCAAGCCGTCGCATTATGACGACGACGGCTATGTCATCCGCTGGTGGCGGGCGATGATCCCGTCGAACTCGCTCGCCGCCCTCTACGGTATCGCCGCCGACTGCGCCGAGCGGCAGGTACTGGGCGAGGACGTCGCCATCGACATCACCGTGATCGACGAAACGAACACGCGCGTGGACGTCGCGGCCCTGCTGGCCCAGCTCGACCGCCATGGCGGCCTCGGCCTCGTCGCCCTGGTCGGCGTTCAGTCGAACCAGTATCCCCGCGCGCTCGACATCGCCCGGCCGTTCCGCGAGGCCGGTCATCCCGTCGCGATCGGCGGCTTCCACGTCTCGGGCTGTCTGTCGATGCTGGACGGGCAGGCCGTCGAGCTGGACGCCTGCCGCAAGATGGGCATCGCCATGTTCGCCGGCGAAGCGGAAGGCCGACTCGACCGCGTTCTCACCGACGCCGTCGCCGGCACGCTGCAGCCCGTCTACAACTTCATGTCCGACCTGCCCGGGATCGAGGGGACGCCGGTGCCGTTCCTTCCCAAGACAAGCGTCGAGAAGACCCTCGGCCTCTCCGCGAGCTTCGACGCCGGCCGGGGCTGCCCCTATCAGTGCTCCTTCTGCACCATCATCAACGTCCAGGGCCGCAAGTCGCGCTTCCGCTCGGCCGACGACGTCGAGAAGCTGGTGCGCGAGAACTGGGCGCAGGGCATCCACAAATTCTTCATCACCGACGACAATTTCGCCCGCAACAAGGAGTGGGAGGCGATCTACGACCGGCTGATCTGGCTGAAGGAGGAGGTCGGCATCCCACTCGGCCTGATGATCCAGGTCGACACGCTCTGCCACAAGATCCCGAACTTCGTGGAAAAATCCAAGCGCGCCGGCGTCACCCGCGTCTTCATCGGTCTTGAAAACGTCAATCCGGACAATCTGGCCGCCGCCAAGAAGCGCCAGAACAAGATCACCGAATACCGCAAGATGCTGCTCGCTTGGAAGGCGCAAGGGATCATCACGCTCGCCGGCTACATCCTCGGCTTTCCCGCCGACACGCCGGAGACGATCCGCCGCGACATCAGGATCATCCAGGAGGAGCTGCCGCTCGACGTGATCGAGTTCTTCGTGCTGACGCCGCTGCCGGGTTCGGAGGACCATCAGACGCTGTTTCGCGCCGGCGCGGCGATGGATCCCGACCTCAACATCTACGATGTCGAGCATGTCTGCGCGTCCCACGCCAAGATGACCAAGCCGGAATGGGAGGCGATCTACCGCGAGGCCTGGTCGCTCTACTACACCCCGCAGCACATGAAGACGCTGATCCGCCGGGCGGTCGCGACCGGCGTGCCGATCGCGAGCCTCGTCAAGGTGCTGGTCGCCTTCGCCACCACGGTGCGGCTCGAACACGTCCATCCGCTGCAGGGCGGTGTCCTCAGGCTGAAGCACCCAGACGAACGCCGGCCGGGCCTTCCCCGTGAGAACCCGCTCCTCTTCTGGCCGCGCTTCGCCCTGGAGACGGTGGCCAAGCACCTCTCGCTCGGCCGCGCGATCGCCGGCCTGACGATCGCGGCGTTTCGCATCACCCGCGATCCCGCCTCGAAGGACTACATGGACCAGGCGCTGACGCCGGTCGGCGCCGACGGCGACGAGAGCCTCGACCTCTTCACCAAGACCGGCGGCGGCCAAGCGACGGTGACCCACACAAAGAAAGTCGCGGCCCTGACGGCGGCGGGCCGGGCAGCCTGATCCGGCTCGGGGAGGAAGACGCGGCCGGCCGGTTCATCCTCGGCCGAAGCCCGCAAGCACCCGCCCACTTTCCCCCCACCCGCATCCCCGCTAGAAGGCGGCCATGGCACCCCCTCCCCTTCTCCGTCTCGACGGCGTGCGCCTGACCTTCGGCGGCACGCCCCTTCTCACCAGTGTCGAGCTCAACGTCCTGCCGGGCGACCGCATCGCGCTGGTCGGGCGCAACGGCTCCGGCAAGTCGACGCTCCTGAAGATCGCCGCCGGCCAGGTCGAGCCCGACGGCGGCGAGGTCTTCCTCAAGCCGGGCACCACGCTGCGCTACCTCCCGCAGGAGCCGGACTTCGGCGACTTTGCGACGGTCGGCGACTATGTCGCCTCCGGCCTCGGTCCGGCCGACGATCCCTACCGGGTGACGATGTGTCTCGAAGCGCTCGGCCTCACCGAGGACATGGTCCCTTCGAACCTGTCCGGGGGCGAGGCACGGCGCGCCGCGCTCGCCCGCACGCTGGCGCCCGAGCCCGACATCGTTCTCCTCGACGAGCCGACGAACCATCTGGATCTTCCGACCATCGAATGGCTCGAAGGCGAAATCCGCTCGATGAAGAGCGCCATGGTGGTGATCAGCCACGACCGGCGGTTCCTCGAGACGGTGACGCGGGCGACCGTCTGGCTCGACCGCGGCACAGCGCGGCGGATCGACGAAGGATTTGCGAGCTTCGAGGCCTGGCGCGACAAGACGCTGGAAGAGGAGGAGCGCGACCTCCAGAAGCTCGACCGCAAGATCGTGCGCGAGGAGCACTGGCTGCGCTACGGCGTCACCGCGCGGCGCACCCGCAACATGCGCCGGCTCGGCGAACTGCACTCCATGCGCCAGCAGCGCCGCGACGCGCGCCGGGCGGTTGGCCAGGCGGTGATGCAGGCCGGCGAGACGCGCGAGAGCGGCAAGCTGGTGATCGAGGCCGAGGGCGTCTCCAAGGCCTATGACGGGCGCGTCCTCGTCGACGACTTCTCGACCCGCATCGGCCGGGGCGACCGGGTCGGCTTCGTCGGGCCGAACGGCGCCGGCAAGACGACCCTCCTGAAGATCCTGATCGGGGAACTCAAGCCCGACAGCGGCCGGGTCCGGCTCGGCACCAATCTCGACCGCGCCTTCCTCGACCAGAAGCGCGCGGCGCTGAAGGACGACGTGGGCGTCGCCGAGGCGCTGACCGACGGGCGCGGCGACCAGGTGATGGTGAATGGCGAGGCGCGCCACGTCATCGGCTACCTCAAGGATTTCCTGTTCTCGCCCGAACAGATCCGCACGCCGGTCGGCAATCTCTCCGGCGGCGAGCGGGCGCGGCTCTTGCTGGCGAAGACGCTGGCAACGCCGGCCAATCTCCTCGTCCTCGACGAGCCCACCAACGATCTCGACATGGAGACGCTGGACCTTCTGCAGGAGTTGATCGCCAACTACCCCGGCACCGTGCTCCTCGTCAGCCACGACCGCGACTTCCTCGATCGCACGGTGACGAGCGTCATCTCGCCGGACGGAAACGGGCGCTGGCTCGAATATGCCGGCGGCTACACCGACATGCTGACGCAGAAGCGCGAGGCGGCCGCTGCGAAGCCGGGGCGCGAGGCGGCATCCTCCTCCGGCAAGGGCGCGGGCTCGGGCGGGGGCTCGAAGGGACAGGCGAGCGGCAATGCCGGGTCGCAGGGCGGCAAGCCCGGCTCGGCCAAGCTCTCCTACAAGCAGAAATTCGCGCTTGAGACGCTGCCGAAGACGATCGCCGATCTCGAAAGGGTGATCGCCAAGGCGGAGAGCGAAATGGCCGACCCGTCGCTCTTCTCCAAGGACCCCAAGCGCTTCCAGTCGCTTGCCGCCAAGCTCGACCAGGACCGCGCCGCGCTGGCGAAAGCCGAGGACGAGTGGCTGGAACTGGAAATGCTCAAGGCCGAGATCGAAGGCTGAGGCCGCAGTACGGGTTGGACGGCGGGACGCATGAGGTTCGGCTACCGGTCCGGCAGCGGAAGCGCCGCGGGGGGTGGATGGAACGCGAACCGGCACGTCCGGAATCTGCCGGAGGACGGCGCGCGGGCGGCTGAATGACGGCTGGCCTTCCGCCTTCTGACGGTCCAGCGCCCATTGGGATCCGGGCAGCCTTTCCGTCCGTGGCGACTTTGCGAGATCCTGCTCGGCGCGGGGCCGGCATGATCCGAGCAGCCCGACCAACGATCCGTGAAGTCCTTGATTGGCCCCGGCGCAGTCTCTAACCATGCGGCTCAGAATGAGAATTGGCGGATGAAGGATTGACGCGATGGCGAAGGGTGCGATCGCATCACCGGCCCGGCCGGGCCGCGACGGGTTCGTCCCGAAGCTTCGGGAGTGGCTGTTGTTCGCAGCGGCGGTCCTCGGCCTGCTCCTCCTCCCGCTCGGCTCGGCCCAGGCCTTCGAGACCACCGCGCCGACGGCGATCCTGGTCGATTCTGCGACCGGCCGCGTGCTCTACGAGAAGAACGCCGACGAAGAAGTGCCGCCCGCGAGCCTCGCCAAGCTGATGACCGTCGCCGTCATCTTCGACGCGCTGAAGAAGGGCACGGTGACACGGGATCAGACGTTCGAGGTCTCCGAATATGCCTGGAGGACCGGCGGCGCGCCGTCCGGCAGTTCGACCATGTTCCTCAAGCCGCGTACCCAGGTGAGCCTCGACGATCTGATCAAGGGCATCATCATCCAGTCCGGCAACGACGCCACCATCGTCGCGGCCGAAGGGATCGCCGGCAGCGTCGAGGCCTTCGTCGCCGACATGAATGCCGAGGCGAAGAAGATCGGCCTCACCCATTCGCATTTCACCAATCCGAGCGGCCTGCCCGACCCGGACCTGCATGTGACGATGCGCGATCTCGTCCGCCTCGCCGGCTATCTGATCAACACCTTTCCCGAGGAATATCACCTCTTCAGCGAGGAGAGCTTCAAGTATAACGGGATCAACCAGCGCAACCGCAATCCGCTCCTTTCGCTCGGCGCCGATGGCCTTAAGACCGGCCATACAAGCGAGGCCGGCTACGGCCTCGTCGCCTCCGCCAAGAATGACGGCCGCCGGGTCGTCTTCGCCATGTCCGGCATGAAGTCGCCCGAGGAGCGCGCCCGCGAGGCGAAGCGCCTGATGGACTACGGCCTGCAGGATTTCGAGGAGGTGACCCTGATCGAGGCGGGCAAGCCGGTCGGCGAGGTGCGGGTCCGGGACGGCACGCAGAGAAAGGTCGCTCTCGTCGCCGACAGCCCCTTGCGGCTCCTGGTGCCGCGCGGCAGCCTCGGCGACGTCGATCGCACCATCGTCGACAATGGTCCGCTGGAAGCGCCGGTGCGGGCCGGCCAGCGCGTCGGCTGGGCGCGCTTTGCCAAGGGGGACGAGACCGTGCGGCAGGTCCCGCTCTATGCCGCCGAAGCCGTTCCGCGCGAAAACCTCATCTTTCGGATCGGACGCACCGTCGCCGGCCATCTGACCTGGCATGCGCGCGAGGCGAAGGCCGACTGAGCCGGCCCGGCCGCCGGTCGCATGTTCAGCCGTGACTTCTGCCCCCTCGCCCGGCCGAAATCGCGCGGCGGGTCGCCCCATCGTCCGATTTGCCTTGACGCGGCGCAGCGAAAGGCCGATATGCGCTGCATCACGCCGTGATCGCGCAGCGCCCGCTTGTTTCCTTCGAGCCCTATCGCTTGAGGACGTTTGCCAGCGTCATCGGATCGTCCGGGCAGCTTTCAGCCGCCTCGAAGACCGACACGGCCCGTCGAAACGTCCGCCAGCGCGAAGACGATCGACAAGACCCGCGGGCGGCTGCCCGCCCTTCCGTAAGGCATCCATTGACTATTCAGGATTTCAAGGCGTTCGGCCTCGCCGACACGCTTCTCACGGCGCTTGCGCGCCTCGACATCACCCAGCCGACGCCGATCCAGTCGCAGGCCATTCCGGCCGTTCTCGACGGGCGTGACGTGCTCGGCATCGCCCAGACCGGCACCGGCAAGACCGCAGCCTTCTCGCTGCCCGTGATCGACGCCCTCCTCAATTCCGGCGGCCGGGCGGCTCCCAAGTCCGCCAGGGTCCTGATCCTGACCCCGACCCGCGAGCTCGCCTCGCAGATCGCCGACAGCGTCAAGTCCTACACCGTCGGCACCAAGCTCACCCATACCGTCGTCTTCGGCGGCGTCTCGATTCGCCCGCAGATCACGACGCTCGCCCGTGGCATCGACATCGTCATCGCCACGCCCGGCCGGCTGCTCGACCTCATCAATCAGCGCGCCGTATCGCTCTCGTCCGTTCGCCATGTCGTCCTCGATGAGGCCGACCGCATGCTGGACATGGGCTTCGTGCGCGATGTCATGAAGATCGTCGGCTATCTGCCGAAGGAGCGCCAGTCGCTCCTGTTCTCGGCAACCATGCCGAAGTCCATCGAGGATCTCGCCGCCAAGATCCTGACGAAGCCCGTGCGCGTCGAGGTCACGCCGGAAGTCGTCACCGTCGAGAAGATCGCCCAGAGCGTCTATATGGTCCCGCAGAAGGCCAAGAAGCACTGGCTGATCGACCATCTGGCGAAGCCGGAGTATTCCAAGGTCGTGATCTTCACCCGCACCAAGCACGGCGCCAACCGGCTGAGCGAAGATCTGGCCAAGGCCGGCATCGAAAGCCTCGCGATCCACGGCAACAAGAGCCAGGCCGCCCGGCAGAAGGCGCTCGCGTCCTTCCACAAGGGCGCGGTCAAGGTGCTCGTCGCCACCGACATCGTCGCCCGCGGGATCCATGTCGACGACATCAGCCATGTCGTCAATTTCGAGCTTCCCGAGGAGCCGGAGAGCTACGTCCACCGCATCGGCCGCACGGCCCGGGCCGGACGCTCCGGCATCGCCGTCTCGCTGATCGATCCGTCCGAGCGCTCCAAGCTCAAGACGATCGAACGGCTGACGCGCCAGACCTTCGACATCGAGAAGACCGACTACGTCTCCACCGGCGACATCGAAGCCGCCGATCGGCAGGCGCCCCGCGGCGCTCGGCCCAATCGCGGCGGCGGCCGGCCTTCGGCCCGCAAGCCGGGCTCCGGCGTGCAGGGGCAGCGGCGCCCGGGCGGCAATGCCGGCGAAGGCCAGGCGCACGCCGGCAAGCCGGACGGCCAGGCCCGTGGCCGCCGTCGGCGCAGCGGCGCCGGGAAGCCGCGCTTCGCCGCGGTCTGATCGGCCTCAACCCACGAACTTCAGAAGCGGCCGGCGGCG
>NZ_JAJAVB010000022.1:68211-154695 GCF_020615385.1 Jiella soli
CCGTCGCCGGCCGCTTCATGATTTCAGACGCTTCGCGTTGTTCTCCTGCCTGCCCGTCGCCATATCCGGCCGAAGGAACCCCGCAAGGAGAGCATGATGGCCGAGACGGTCAAGGTCGACATTCCCCACAAGCTGACGCGCCAGGCCGCCCGCGAGCGGATCGACGAGGGCTTCGGCCGCCTGCGCCAGGACATCCTGGGCGGTATGGTCAAGTTCGAGGACGTGTGGACCGGTGACCGGCTGGACTTCCGCGCCCGGGTGATGGGGCAGACGGTAACCGGGCGCCTCGACGTCGGCGACGACAACGTCCATGTGGAGATCGACCTGCCGAGCTTCCTCGCCGCGATCGCGGACAAGCTGAAGGGCCGCCTGCGCAAGGAAGGTCAGATCCTGCTCGAAAAGAAGTAGGCGGCGGCGGGCTTCGCCTGAGCGGCCCGCGCTGTCTGGAGCCACGAAAGACGCGAAGCGCGCCGGCGCTTTCGCGTCCTTTTCGTTGCCGGATCTCGGCTATGGCTGCGGAAGCGGCTCTGCGCTCCGGCTTACTGCGAGGCGTTCATCGCCTTCAGCGTGGCGTGCTCGGCCTTGACGATACCGCCCTCTTCATTCGGCTCGATCGCCAGGATCTTACCGAGACCTGGGAGCACGGACCCCACCTTCACCCGCCACAATTCGCCCGGGGAGGCCAGATGCGCCTCGTTCTGGAAGACCATGACGATGGCATAGTCCTGCGGCTTCAGTGGCACGGAACGCACGATCGTCGGTGCCGGGATCGCCGCGACGCCATTGAGGGACCCCGCCTTCTCGGTCGACCCGACGGCCATGGTGTCGAGATTGTCGGCAACCGACGAGATCAGCATGCGGTCGAAATAGTTCGGATCGAGATAGGAAATGACCGTCACGGCACAGAAGAAGCCGGACGAGAGCATGAAGACGGTGAAGGCGAGCGCCTTGACGATCCGGTCGGAGGCGCTGGACGCCTGAATATCCGCCCTCGTCGGCACGGCGATCTGGGCGCGGGCGGCCGCGCGCGAAGAAATCGTGATGCTCATCCCGGCCTCGAAGTCTGTCCCCTCGCGAGAGCCCGTCAGGGACCCGCTGAGAGCCATCATCGCAGCTGCCGGTTAACGATTTCTGGCGCTCGTGGCGCGCATGCGTCACGGCGACGGCGAGGCGCCGCACGACGCTCGTCGGATTCAGGAATTCTTGGCAAACGAGGCGCTAGGCTCGCCTGATGGTGAAGGATCCGATTCCGCGGAATGGTTCGGAGAGCCGCACATCGTCGCGGCGACGCACTCGTTTGCGGCCGGTGAAGCTGGCGACGCTCGACCGGCGGTTTCTCGACGACGGCATGGCCTGCGATCTCTCGCTCGGCGGCGCGCGGATCCGCCGCTACTCGCCCCGCCCGCTGCCGACGCGGCTGATGATCTTCGATGAGGCGGCGCGCTCGCTGCGGCCCGCCCTTATCGTCTGGACGGCCGGCCAGGAAATCGGCGTTCGCTTCACCGGACCCGAGCGACCGGCCGACCGCAAGGAACTGCTCCGGCTCGCAGCACGCTACTACGCCGTCGGAAGCTGACGGCCTGTCCACGCGGGTCTCGTCCACGCAGGCCGCGCGGCATTCCGTCAGAACCCCTGCGCAGTTCGAGCCAAGCCAGATCCGGCAGCGCGAAACGCTCGCCACGGGTCGCTTGCGAGGACCCGGGATTGATCCCCGACGCCCGGACTGTCAGCTCTTGGATGCGTCCTTGCCGTTCCCGCCGCGCGCTTCGTTCTTCGGGACATAGTCGAACTGCTCGACCAGAACCTCGTGGATGAGCTTCTGCCCGTAGCGCTTGTTGATCTCTTCCTTGATGCTGTCGGTGAGGCTGTTCAAATCGTAGCGTTCCGGCCGGTCAAAGTCGAAATCGTCGGTCGAGTACAAGCGACGGAAGACCTCGTCGAGAATGAACGGGTCCGGCGGCACCTGCAGCTCGGCCGCCGTCTTCCCGTCGATCGTGTAGACGAAGCGCGCCAGGATGTATCCCTGCAGCTTTTCGCGCGAGATCATCGGGATGGTGACGGTTTCCGTACTCTTGTAGTCGAGCCCCTGGAAATAGTCGGGGTCCTTCGGCTTGGCCCCCGCCTCGGCTGCCGGCGACACCAACGTGGCCACGAGATAGCTCGAGCCGAGCGCGACCGCGCAGACCCAAAGACCGATGCCGATGAGCTTGATCACGCAGGCGCGCCCCTGCGGACCGTCCGCGCACTGTAGGTGCCGTCGGATTCGGCTTCGGCGATCGTGCGGGTGATCAGCGCGGCGATCTCACGGCTGGCCCTGATGTGCATGTCGAGAACCCTCTGGTTCTCCTCGACCGACAGCTTCAGGCCCTCGAGCCGGCGCCGCAGCGCGGGATCGGTGTCCGGAAGGGTGCGGGCGAGCCGGCTGAACTCGAGCAGGCACTGGTTCTTGCGCGAGGTGATCTCGGCGAGATTGACCGCATTTCCGGAGCGCAGCGCCTCGATCTCCGAGGCGAGAACGGATTCGAGCCGGTCGGCGGCCTTGTCGACGGCAGTGTTCATGGGGGCGGGATCCTTCCTATTCGTCAGACGTGTCGGCGAGCGTTCCGGCGCGGACGACGTCGGAGCGTGCGAGCAGAGCGTTGAGACCGCCGGAGATTGCGGCGCCGGTCGAAGACGAGCCGGTCAGCTTTTCCTTGGCGGCGATGGCGTCGGCGATGCCGATTCCGCCGTCCTTGGCGATCTCGTCGCCGATCTGTTCGGCAAGCATCGATTTCCAGACGGAGCCGGCGGTGCCGCTTCCGAAGAAGCTCGAGGATTCCGACGGCAGCATCGATTCCACGAAGCTGCGCAGGACGAAGCCTTCGAACTGTTCGAGCGGCGAGGCCTTGCGGGACTGGTGGGCGACGAGTGGTGCGAGCTGCGGCGAAAACGCCGACTGGCTCTTGGCGTCGTCGGTTTCGCCAACCAGCCCTTCGAGCGTGGCGGCAAAATCGTCGCCTGCGGCCGCGGCCTGTCCGGTCGCCTCACCCCGCTCGGCAAGCACCGACGTTGCGAGACTGGCGATCTTCGGAGAGATTGACGATACGGTCATGGGATTGGCGGGCCCCTCTTGCGATCCTGCGAAGGGTTAATTTTCCATGACCCGACTTGTAATCGCGCGGGCTTATTCGAAGCTTGATCCTGTCCGCGCCAGGAAGCTGTCGATGCTGGCGTCGCGCTCCTTGGCTTCCGTCTCGGCATCCGCCGTGCGCCGCGCCTGGTCGCGCCGCTTCTCGACCCCCTTCTCCACCCGGCGCACAGAGCGGATCCGCTCCTCGACCGCCGCCTTGCGCTGCTCGATCGCGCGGCGCTCGACATCGTTGCGGCGCAGCGTGCGCACCTTGACGTCGATAAACAGGCCGTGAAGCTGGGAGCCGGTGCCGAGGCTCGCCAGAAGCTCCGCGTCGGTCCGGTCGAGTTCGGCGCGCTCCTCGCGCAGATGATTGAGGCGCCATTCCTCCAGGAGGCGCTTCTGCGCCTGTACCTTGAGGATGCGGTTCAAGCGGTGCACGCGGTCGTTCTTGTTGCTCATCCGGCCAGCACCCAGTGTTGGAAGTCCTGCATGAAGAAGATCAGGAAGTCGGCGATCGAGTAGCCGAAGAGGACGAGCCCGCCGGCCAGGACGAAGGGCAGCGAAATGAAATAGATCGGGATCGTCGGCGTCAGCTTGTTGGCGAGGCCGATCGCGAAGTTGACCACCACCGCATAGAGGATGAAGGGGCTGGAGATCCTCAGGCAAAGCAGGAAGGCCTCGTCGAGATTGTCGACGATGTTGACGAGGTTACCGCGCGCCGAAAAGCCCAACGCGGGCGGCATCGCCGAATAGGAGGCGACGAGGGCGCGGGCGATCTCGGCATGCAGGTTGAGGACGAAGATCAGCGTCGTCGCGGTCATGGTGATCAGCGAAGTGATCGCTGGCGCCGCCTCATGGTCGTCGATCGAGACGCCGAGCGCCTGACCCATGCCGATCGAGTTGGCGACGACGTGGCCCCCGAACTGCAGCGCGATCATGAAGCTGCGGCCCAGGAGACCGATGAACAGGCCGTTGAGGAGCTCCGTCGCCATCAGCTGCAGCCGGGTATTGTCGTTGCCGGCGCTGACCAGCGGCTCGAGGGTCGGCAAAAGGGCTGGCGCAAGGGCCAGTGAGATCGCCAGGGCGACGAAAAGACGGATCTGCGTCGGCACGCGGCTCGACGAGATGCCGGGAAGAAGCAGCAGGCAGGTACCGACGCGGCAGAAGATCACGAAGAGCGACAGCACCACATCGGGCATGTCGCTGATCATGAGATCGATCCGATCGGCCTGATGTCGACACCGCGCGCGATCTCGACATGGCTGAGCACAGGCAGGTTGACGAAGATCCGCTCGATCATCATCCGCACGTAGGGACGGGCGTCCGGCGCCGCGACGAGAACGAACATCTCGCCCTGGTCCATCTTCTCGCGGATGACCTTGGTCGCCTCCGTCGCGAACTGCTCGACGAGACGGGGATCGATGTCGAACTCGACGACATCGCCCTTGGAGTCCCGCTTCAGCGCCTGGTGGAAGGCGAGGTCCCACTGGTTGCCGAGCCTGAGGACGTTCAGCTTGCCGTCATGCAGGAGATCGCCGCAGATCTGCTGGGCCATGCGCATTCGCACATGTTCGACGATCTGCTCGGAACGGCGCACATGCGGCGCGATCTCGGCGATCGCTTCCAGGATCAGGTTCATGTTGCGCACCGAGACGCGCTCGGCGAGGAGAAGCTTCAGCACCGCCTGCAGTCCGGAATAGGACATGTGGGTCGGGATGATCTCGTCGATCAGGCGCTTGTATTCCGGCTCCAGCCGGTCGAGCAGCGCTCGCATGTCCTTGTAGGACAGAAGCTGCGCCAGATTGTTGCGGATGACTTCCGACAGATGGGTGAGAACGATCGAGAGCGTGTCGATCGGCTCGAAGCCCTGGCGCTTCAGCTCCGAGGAGAAGCTCTCCGACACCCAGGCCGCCCGCATGCCGAAGGCCGGTTCCTTGGTCACGTCGTGCGGCACGTCCGGCGCCGGCGCATCCCCGAGGACGATCATCAGCTCGCCGAGCCTCAGCGTCTGCGAGGCGAGCGTCGTGCCGTGGATCTTGATCTCGTAGGACTTGGGATTGATCGCCAGATCGTCGGAAAGCTTGATCTCCGGCACGACGAATCCGTAGCGGGCCGCAAAGCGGCGGCGCATCTTCTGGACCCTGAGGGCCAGTTCGTCGCGCTGCACCACCAGATGCGCCGAAGTCTGCCGGCCGAGCACGAGCTCGATCTCGACGATCCGCAGCGACTCCTTCACCGAGTTCTTCTCGGCGTCGCGCGCGACCTTCTGCTCCTCGGCCTGCTGGGCTTCCTCCTGGCGCTTTTCCTGCTCGCGTGCCCTGGGGACGAGATAGGCGACCGAGGCGAGGATGCCGGCGATCCCGATGAAGGGCAGGAACGGCAGCCCGGGAAGGAAGGCCAGAATGCCCATCAGCATGGCCGCCACCGACATGGCCCGCGGATAGAAGCCGAGCTGGCCGATGACGGCGAGCTGCGCGGCGCCGCGGTTGCCGCCCTTGGAGACCAGGAGGCCCGCGGCGAGCGAGACGATCAGCGCCGGGATCTGGCTGACCAGACCGTCGCCGACCGAGAGCTTGGTGAAGACGTCGGCGGCGCTGGACGCATCCATGCCGTGGCGCGTGATGCCGATGACGATGCCGCCGAAGATGTTGACGGCGGTGATGATGAGGCCGGCGATCGCGTCGCCGCGCACGAATTTCGAGGCACCGTCCATGGAGCCGAAGAAGGCGCTTTCCTCCTCGAGCTCCTTGCGGCGGCGCTGCGACTCCTTCTCGTCGATCAGGCCGGCGGACAGATCGGCGTCGATCGCCATCTGCTTGCCCGGGATCGCGTCGAGGGTGAAGCGCGCGCCGACCTCGGCGATACGCGTCGCGCCCTTGGTGATCACCATGAAGTTGACGATGATCAGGATGGCGAAGACGACGAGGCCGATGAAGAAATCGCCGCCCATGACGAATTGCGAGAAGCCGCCGATGACATGGCCGGCGGCGTTCACGCCCTCGTTTCCCTGCGACAGGATCACGCGCGTCGTCGCGATGTTCAGCGACAACCGCAGCATCGTCGCGAGCAGGAGGACGGTCGGAAAGGCGGAGAATTCGAGCGGCCGCTCAATCCACAGCGCCACCATCAGGATCAGCACTGACAGCGCGATCGACAAGGCGAGGCCGATGTCGATCATGAAGGCCGGAATTGGGACGAACAGGATCGTCAGGATGAAGACGACGCCGAGCGCGAAACCGATGTCGCGGCCGCCCCCCTTGGTCGCACCCGTTCCCGATTTCGGAGCGCTCGTTCCCGCTTTCAGCGCGTCGACGGCCATGGCGCGTTCCCCGTTGCTGCAGTCCCTGGGCGGGAGACGGCGGGCCGCCTCATGCGAGCCGCCATCGTCCCCAGACGTCTCGTCGCAAACGAAGATTGCTCAGGGCTGATGCGGGGCGCCGCTCGGGCAGTCACCTCCCGACCGGGCCGGGTCCTGCCCCGCCGCTTGTGGCGCGGGTCCCAGAACGAACGATGCCGCGCCCGGCAAGCCGGCGCGGCATCAACACACTCATTTTAAGGAGCTCAAGCCCCTCGCCTCCTGCCGCGGAGCCTAGCCGCGGCAGTGGGCGATCATTTGAAGCCGTTCTCGATGCGGGAATAGGACTCGCTGGTGAACGCATAGACTTGTGCGCCGGTGAAGGATGCCGTCAGCGCGATGACGATGAAGATCCCCAGGATCTTCGGCACGAAGGTGAGCGTTACTTCCTGGATCTGGGTCAGCGCCTGGAAGAGCGCGATGATGACGCCGATCGCCATCGCCGCGGCGACCGCGGGGCCGCATGCCAGGACGATGGTCCACACCGCTGACTGGACGATCTCGATTGCTTCCGCCTCGTTCATGGCTCTACTCCACCTCTGTGCCGGACTGGAGCATCACGGTGTCGCCGCCTTCGAGGACGGCCTGGACGCCGCCATCGGCGACGCGCACCGCCGTCACGACGCCCGAGACCGAACCGTCCGCCGAGGTCACGGTCCGGCCGATCAGCTGGTTCGCCTGGGTCAGCGCCGAGACGGTCATCATCGAGTCGAGCTTGGTGTTGGTCTGAACCGCCTGCTCGACCGAGGAGAAGGTGGCGAGCTGCGACACGAACTCGGTGGAATCGGTCGGGTTAAGCGGGTCCTGGTTCTTCATCTGCGCCACGAGCAACGTCAGGAAGGCGTCGTAGTCCACCGTGTTGGATTTCGCCGCCGTGTTCTTTGTCGCATCGGCGCTGGTGGTGCCGGTCGTGGGGGAAACGCCGCTGACGCTCATGATTAGACTCCGGCTGCAAGCCGCAGCGCTTGCCGCGGCGGATTGATGGGCGCGTTCGACTGGCTGCGCCCGTCGCGCCCTTCGAGAATCTCGTCCTCGATCGGAATGAGGACGCGCAGCCGCTTCAGAGCCTCGAAACAGCGATTGCGCAGCACCAGCCCTTCGAGTTCGATCAGACCGTCGATGATGTCGCGATTGCTGTAGCTCTTCAGCATCGTCGGCTGGGTCTCGGCGAACAGCTTGCGGGCTGCGTCGGCGCTGTCGGGATCCATCAGGATCATCTGGACGATGAAGTAGAGCTGACGCAGCGGGGTCGTCGCCTGCTCGGCCTGGATGACGTGGCTTTCCAGGAGGAAGGTCACGTCATTGAGAAATTCCAGCGTCGTCTTCCGGTCGACCTTGAGGACCGCTCCGTTGACGAAGATGCGTTCGCCGGCCCTCAAGGAAATGCGGAGCGTTGCCATCGTCAATTCAATCCGTCGCGGATGAGCGTGGTGATCTCGATGATGCCGGCGAAGTTCTGGGAGCGGCCGAGCCGGATCGCCTCCGCCTCGCGCATGATCCACAGGCCGATCGAGATCAGCTCGGCGCGCAGCACTTCCGGAAGCCCGTTGTCGGAGCTCGACAGATCCTCGACGAGGATCGCCCAGAGGCTGCGCGTCGTGTAGATCGCCTCGATCGCGTCACGGGACCGGGGGCCGCTCTTCTCGGCCTTCCGGAGAAGCTCGATCGAGTGATCGAGTGCGCGCCGCTCGCGCTCCCGTGCATCGACCTCAACATCCCGAGCGACTTCCGCATATGAGAACTGGTACATTCCTACCCCTTGATCATCGCCCGGATGGCGCCTCGTCGCTACGATCCGAGCTTTGCAAAGCTTACTGATTGTCTCTGATCGATCTTGCCGCGACCTGACCTGGCGGTCCGTCCGGCTACACTCTTCAGAACAACCCGTCGGCGCGATCGGCGCCGCCAGGCAGAGGCTGCGTGCAGCAGACGATCCCCTTCGCCTGCCGGCCGGCAAGCCCAGGGACCTTGATCCGGCCACCAGAAAATCCGCGCATCGCGAGGGGCCTGTCCGGCGCCGGCAGGGACGCGCAGGAAATCGCGCGCCGCCACTCCAATGCGCCCTTGGGCCGATCGAATGATCTGTCCGTTCGCCTCATCGCCCTGCCCCGTCCGTCGTGAATTCTAGAGGTAGTCGAGGAGGCTCATGCGCGAGATCCGCGCAGTGAGCGCATAAGACGATTCCAGAAGATTGGTCAGCGTCGTGACCCGCGTCGAAGCCTCGTATGGATCGACGTCCTCAAAGCTGGAGATCGACAGCTTCAGCACGTTGCTTCGGCTGTTCAAGGCTTCGTCGGTGGTATCGAGACGCTGTTGATTGCCGCCGATCTCGGCCTGGATCGTCGTCAGCTGCGACAGTCCCCGGCTCAGAGTTTCCGTCGCCCGCCTTGTGAGAAGCTGACGTGCGGAATCGTTCATCCCGTCGGCTCCGAGATCCGACATCATGACATAGGCCTTGGCGATGTTGCGGAAGGCCTGGCTATTGGCGGAGTAGCTCGAATTGATGGTCTCGCTGTCGCTGATCCGGTTGCTGATCGAGGCATTGTCGGCCTTAGACCAGTTGGCGGTCCAGTTGGCGTCGTTGAACAGATTGTCGGGATCGCTGGAATCGTCGAAATACTTGTCCAGGAAGGCATCGAGCTGCGTATCGGTCATCGTCGACATGGCGCTGATGCCGTTGGCGCTCATATAGGTGCTCAGCGCATCGCTGACCGACTTCTGCGCCGTCGATCCGTCATAGCCCGCGGACGGCAAGCCGGTGCCGTCTTCCGTGAAGCTGATCGGCGCCTGGTCGGTCGCCGAGCCGGAGAACAGGAAGCGGCTGCCGAGCGACGCGTTCAGCGCGCCGACGAACTGCTGCATGTTCGCGCTCGCCTGATCCATGTCCGCGTTGATACCGGCGTCTTCCGTCCCGTTCGCCATCACCGACTGCAGGAGGCTGTTGCCGGTGTCGGCGAGAGACTGCAGCGAGGTCTGCATGATCTCGAAGCGCTGGCTGATGATGGAATTGGACTGGCGCTGGCGATGGGCCGCTTCCTGTTCGGCACGCAGCGAGATCGTCTGGATCGTGCGCACGCCGAGGGCGAGACCGACATCGTCGAGGTGGCCGGTCGTCACCTCCTTCTGCGCCTTGGTCAGGTCGCTCTGGATCCGCGAAATCGCGGAGCGCGGAGCGTTCATCAGGGAGAGATTGGAGACAAGAAAGTTGGACATGCTCTTGCCGATCAGCTGACGTTGAGAAGCGTGTCGAGCATCTGGCCGATCGTCGCGACGATCTTGCTCGATGCCTGATACGAGCGTTCGAGATCGAGGAGATGCGTCATCTCCTCGTCGAGATTGATGCCGGTCTTGTTGGACAGGGCGTCCTGGGTGCCGGTCAGCAGCGTCGACTGGTAGTCGATGTCGGAGGCCGTGGTGGCACGGGCGTTCTCGAGCCAGCTGATCGACGATCCGGCATAGCCGATCAACGAGGACTGGCCTCCGGAGCCGAGCGCGGGGTTGAAGCTGCGCTGGGTCGTCATCGCCGAGATCAGGCTGTTGATACGGTCGGAAAAGCCGCTGGAACCGGTGGTGTTATACTGGCCGGCCGAGCCGTCGCGCACGAGCGTGGGATCGGCGTCGAAGGCGGCCGTGACATCCAGCGAACCGGCCGAGCCAGGCGCGGTGCCGGCGGAAAAGAGCCCAGGCCCGCTCGCTTCGGAAAAGGCGTCGACGAGGTTCGTCGCGATCGCGTCGAGCTGGCCCTGGAAGGTGATGGCGGTCTCGTCGCGCAGTTTCAGAAGCCCGAAGACGCTGCCGCTCCCGATCGGCATGGTCGACGAGGCGCCGACACTGACGCCATCGATCTTGAAGGCATTGCCGGTCACGGTGGCGTCGTAGGCCGGCTGAGCGCTGAATTCGACCGAGCGCGGGGTCGTCTCGAAAAGGGTGATGCCCGAATCCGTCGTCAGCACCATGTCGTTGCCGGTTCGCATCTGGGTGTTGATGCCAACATAGCCGGAGAGCTTGGTGACGATCTGGTCCCGCTGGTCGATCGCGTCGGTGACGTCCGTGCCGAGCGCCGTGCCGGACACGACCCTGTCGTTGAGTGACTGGAACTGCTTGAGCAGCTTGTTCATGTCGTCCGCGGCCGCCGAAAGCTGGGTATCGGCGTCCTTGCGCGCGTTCTGAATGGCGGTGGTCGCGCTGTTCAGGCTGTTGACGACGTCCTTGGCGGCGTCGACCGCCGCCCGTGCGGTCTGGGCATCTTCCGGCGAGACCGCGAAGTCCGCGAGCGCCGACTTCAACGCGGTAAGCGTCGCGGCCGGCGTGTTGGTGGAATCGACGTCGCCGATGACCGCCCGGATGGAATTCAACGCGTCCGACATCGCCTTCGAGGCCGCCAGCGAACCGTTGGCGGCCGTCATCGAGCGGAAGAGCGCCTGATTTTCCGACTGGGAGATGGACGTGATCTTTACGCCGCCCAGACCGTTGCTGATCTGGTTGGCGTATTTGCGCGTCGCGCCGCTGTTATCGGCGTTGGCGATGTTGCGCGACACGAGGGCCGTCTGCGCCGAAACGGTTGCCAGCGACGATCGGGCGTTCGTGAATGCGGAAAGCAGCGACATGTCGCGACAGGCTCCCTAGGTGACGCTGGCGAGGCCGCTCAGCGCTTCAGATTGACGAGGACGTCGAGGATCTCCGAGCCGGTCTGGAAGACCTTCGAATTGGCGCTGTAGGACCGCTGCGCCGAGATCATGTCGGTCAGTTCGCCGGCCAGGTCGACGTTGGACTGCTCGAGCGCACGCGAGGCCATCGTGCCGAAACCGTTGCTGCCGGCCGCGCCATAGGTCACGGTTCCGGACCTCTGATTGGCCGAGTAGACGTTGCCGGTGTTGGCGGTCAGCTGGTCGGGGCTGGAGAAGTTGGCGAGGTTGACCGTGTAGAGTTCCTTGGTGGCGCCATTGTCCATGACGCCGCTGACAACGCCATTCTCGTCGACCGAGAAGTCGGTGAAGGAGCCGGCGGGATTGCCGTCGGCGGTCAGCCTGGCGGAATAGGCAGTGTTGTATTCGGTCAGCGTTCCGAAGTTGAGGTCGACGGCGCCGCCCCCGAGGGGGAAGTTCATGGTCGCCGGCGTCGCAGTCCCGACGCCGCCAGTAAACGTCAATGAACTGGTCGTCGTGGTCGTGCCGTCCGTCGCGCTGACGTCCCAGCCGCCTGTCGTCTTCGTCAGCGTGAACGTCAACGAGGTGGGGGTGCCGACATCGTCATAGACGATGAGCGAACTCGTCTTGGTGTCGCCGACGGCGGCTGTCGTCGGAAGCTGGAAATCGAGATTGGCGGTCGTGCTCGCTTCCGGCGCCTGGATCTCGCCGACCGGCAGCGTGATCGGGCCGATCTTGCCGTCTGCGGCGGTTCCAGTGAGCCGGTAGCCCGCGGAATTGACCAGATAGGTCGTCTCGACGCCGCCGACGGTCTCCGTCTTCTGCACGAAGGCGCCGGCCCTGGTGTAGAATTCGCGGCCCGCCGCATCCTGCACGACGAAGAAGCCGTTGCCCTGGATCGCGAGATCGGTCGAGGAGGAGGTGCCGGCGATGCTGCCCGATTGGGTGATCGACTGGCGCACCTGCGTCCGGACGCTGCCGGAATTGTAGTCGCCGCCACCGCCGCCGCCCTGGGCGAGGACGATGGTCGAAAACTCGGCCGAGTTTCGCTTGTATCCGGGGGTGTCCGAATTGGCGATATTGTCGGACACGGCCGACAGGCGGTTTGCCTGCGCGTTCATGCCCGATACGCTCGTCCTGAAGACGCCGTTGATGCTCATCCGCTGATGCTCCGTGCCATCCACACAGCGAAAGCAATAGGCGTCAAAGCTTGCGTCTGGCTGTTGGCGACCGCAACCAGATCGACATTCTCAATGTAGAAACGCCCCGCCAATATAATATTGGCGAGGCGCTTTCAATTAACGTTTTAGTAACGCTTCCTGTTTACTCAACACCAATGCCATACCCGAGGTAACGCTTGGACGAGACCGGGTCGTAGCCGAGGCGCATCTTGAGCTTCTTGCGGAGCTTGGAGATGTGGCTCTCGATGACGTTCTCTTCGACGTTCTCGTCGAAGATCCCGTAGATGGCGTTGAAGAGCTGCTGCTTGGACACCCGGCGGCCACGGTTGGACACCAGATATTCCAGGATCCGGCGCTCGCGGCGGGGCAGAGCCATCGGCTTGCCGGCGACTTCCGCGTCGCGGCCGTCCTGATAGACGCTGATTTCGCCGATCACGGTACGCGCCGCCTCGCTCGCCTCGCGGCGGCGGATCGCGCCGACACGGGCGAGGATTTCCTTGACATGGATAGGCTTGGAGACGACGTCGTCGACACCGGCAGCGAAGAGATCGAGGGTCCCGTCGAGGTTGCGGTTCTCAGAGAGCGCGATCAACGGAGCCTTGGAGCGGGCCCGGATCAGCCGCGGAGATACGGCGCGATCGTCGAAGTCGCCGAGCAGGAACGCCTCGACTGCGGAGATGTCGGCCTCCGGGGCGGTCTCCACCCAATCGCGAAATTCGCCGGCGTCGAAGCCCGCCGCAGAGACGCCCTCGCGGGCAAAAAGCGACTGGTAGCCGCTGGTCACGAGTTCACGATTATCAACCACTACGATCATTTTATCCTCCAAGGCCGCCGCCGCGTTGTTGGTAAACAAGAGGTAACCTGACCCGAGTCTTGCGCCTATCCTGAAATTTAGTGGTCTATTAACCCTCCCATGCCAGGATCAACCAAGTCATTGATTCTCATGAATATCTTTTTGGTTAACGAGAGGTTAACGGCGGTCGCGGACCCCTTGTGAGGCCTGCGCGCCACAGTCGCCGAGCGACCTTTTCCGGGGCTGATTATCAGCTTGACCGATCAGATGTAGATCGTCGGATCGAGTTCCGAGCGGCGGCTCCGGTTTTCACTCCGGTCTGCCGGGTCGGCGCCTGCCGGCATGCGCCCGCGCTGTTCGCCCCCACCTTGCGCACCGCCGCCATTCTGCGACGCGGCGTTCTGGCCCGCCGAGGCTCCGGCACCGCCGCCGGAGGTCCCGCCAGCCCCGCCATCCGCCTGGCCCGCGCCCGCATTCGCTCCCGGATTGGACCTCAGATTGCCGGGGTCGCGGACGGAGATGCTGATCGCCGCGTCGTCGACAGAAAAGCCGGCCTTGTTCAGAAGCTTCTTCAATCCGTTGGTGTCGTCCTTCAGGGCCAGCGCGGCTTCGGGCCGGCTCGCCTCGAGATGGACCGCGAGCGCGCCGCCGACCATGCGCATGGTGACGTCGACCGTTCCCAGGCTCTCCGGCTGAAGCTGGATCTGGATGGTCTTCAGCGCGGCGCCGCCGGCCTGCAGACGCAGCCGCTCCGCCGGAGCACCAGGGCCCTGCGGGACGATGCTGGGCAAAGTGCGGCCGAGCGCGCCGGAAAGCTGGCGCGAGACCGGCGCCCCGATGTCAGCTGCGGAGACGTCGGCCTTCAAGAGCCCGTTCTTCGTATCCGCGGCCCCGCCGTCGGCATCGAGGTCGTGGGAACCGGCTTCCTCGCGGCCGAGCGCGGCGATCTGATCGGCCAGGGCGGACCTCGCACCATTCGCCGCCTTGCCGATCGATGTGTCGCCGCTGCCGTCAGCCGATGCCTCGTCCGCGTCCGCACCGGATCGCAGCCCGGCCGGCTGAAAGTCGGTGCGCATCGAGACGAGGTCGACGCGTCCCTTCGGCGTTCGGTCTTCGGCTGCTGCGGCGGAGGGAAGCCTGCGCGTGACGTCGACCGCAGACGGCGCCGTGTCGGCGGTCGCGTGGGGTGCCTTTCCGTCCGCGGCGGCTCCGGTTGCGCCTTGCGCGGCGTTCCCGCTCTTGCCCGTCGTGGCGCCCGCCTCGTCGCCGGTTTCGGCAGATGTCGTCTCCAGGCCCTCCAGCTTGAGGTCTGCGACAGGACCGCTCCCGTTCCGGGTCGCCATGTTCGCGCCCGTCGCATTGGCGGCCTGTGCCGTCTCCGGCGAGGCGTTCCTGCCGGTGGCGGCGAGGGCCAGGCCTGCTGCAGCACTCAACGCGGCAACGGATACGCCGGCCGATCCGTCGGCCGTCGCCTTCGTGCCGGACTTCGACGACGAACCGCCCTCCTCCGCCGCGTCCGCCGTCTCGTCATCGTCGCCGATCGAAAGCAGGGCGGCGAGCGATGCGGGCATGGACTCCGAGCGGCCTTTGCCGGATCGATGGGCCTCCTTCGCCGTCGCGGATTCGTCCGTGGAGGTGGTCTTCTCCTCGTCCGCCTTCGCCGCGTCCTTCTTCGCCTTGCCGGGCGTCGAGCCTTCCTTGGCATCCCCGGCCGCGGCCACGAACTGCGAGAAGTCGTCGTCCGATCCGGACGTCTTCTGCGATGCGCCCGCCGATCCCGACTGGACCGGACGGCTCGGAGCATTGAGCGCAGCGATGCTTGGCGATGTCGTCATTGCGAAATTCCGGATCTGTTGCCGACACGGGCCGTTTCGCCGTGCCGCCGCGGATAGCCGCGGTGCCCCCCATGCAGTCTCGTCGCGACGTCGGCCGGGACCGTCTCCCCCGGCTGCCCCGCGAACGAAGCCGACGCCGCCCGCGCCTGAGCCTTCGCCACCCGTCCAGAGGTGCCCGCGTGCCCTGTTCCGTCATGTCCCAAAGCCGTCACTCGTCGGCGCTAGCGAGGTCGCCGCGGACTTCCTTGAGCAGCGCCTCGCCACGCGAAAGGACGTCGGAGTCGGGCATCGGCGGCGAGTCTGCGCTCGGCTTGCCTTCCATCGTGGCGGAGATCATCAGCGGCTTGCTGATCTGCTTCAGCACATCGGCCGTCGCTGTCAGCAGCTTGCGGTCGGCGGGATGAAGGTCCTCCGGCTTGATGGTATCGAGCACGGCCCGCGCCTCCAGGACGTTGCGCTGCGTCAGACCGGCGGCGATGTCGTAGAGCTTGGCACGCTGGAGATCGCCCTCGGCGACGTTCTTGAACCGCAGCGCCCTGTCGGACGCCATGGTCGCGAGCGTCATCCGTCCGGCGACGAGCGCGCGCCGCGCCACGGCAAGATAGATGGTGACCTGCTGGTCGTCGGGAAGCTTCGCCACGCAGTCCGCCACGGTGTTGATCGTGTCCTCCTCGGTGCCCGCCGGCCGCTCCGCATAGACGGCCGAGAACCGCGCACGGAAATTGGCGGCGTAGACGGAATTGCCGTAGCGGTCGAAATACTGCCTGGCGTAGCGGTCGGCCTTCGCATGGTCATTGTTCTGCTCGGCGAGGAGAACGCCGAGACGCAAGGCCGCCTCTTCCAGAAGCGTGCCGGGCGCTAGCAGCATCACCCGCTCGAGCCGGCCCAGTGCGTCGGCCGACGCAGTCATCTGTTCCATCTGCGCCAGCGCCAGCTGGACCTGCGCGGCAAAGCTCGGCTCGGCGAATTTGAGGTCGAGCGAGGACAGGAGCTTGACCGCTTCGTCGGTGCGGTTCTCGACATAGGCGAGAGCGCCCTTCAGCATGACCTCGTCCTCGCCCTGCGGCCGCAGCTGCGAAATCAGCTCGCGCAACACGTCCGGCGGACCGCCGCTGAGCACGTAGAGCGCCAGGGCCCGCATGTTGCGCGGATCCTTCCAGACATCCGGCTGCTCGCGCACGAAGGTCGGGCCATAATAGCGCAGGAGCTGTGACTGGACGCGGATCGCGGCAGCATTGCCGCGCGCAATCTGGTCCTGGAGGAACTGCAGCGAGCGGACCACCTCGTAGGGCATCGGCCCGCGCTGCTCCGGCCATGAGCCGGCGGCCTCCCCTTCGTGCTCTGCGCCCTCCTCCGCGGCGTGGTCCGCCTCGGCATGCATGTCGGAGTTCGCAGACGCATCCTCCGCATCGGCCGTATTCGCCTCGACCGCGCCCGCAACGGCTTCGTGGGTCTCGTCCGAGGCCGCCGCGGATTCATGGGGCTCGCCATGCGTGCGCTGGGCGTCTTCGGCGGCCCGCCGCACGCGCTCGGCGACCGAATCCCCCACCTGCGGGAGCGCGGTCTCTTCCGCTCGCGCCGGCATCGTGCAGAAGAGCGCGAGCAGGACGAGCAGGAAGCGACGATGGCAAACGCCCGCCAGGATCATGACTGCGGCTCGGTCAGCAGGATTTCGATACGGCGATTGACGGCCGCTTCCGGATTTTTCGGATCCTTCAGCTTGCGGTCGGCAAAGCCCTCGATCCCCTTGACGCGGTTTTCGTCGAGGCCGCCGCGCGCCAGCATGTAGTAGGCCATGTGAGCCCGGGCGGTCGAAAGGCGCCAGTTGTCGTAGTCCTCGCTCTTGTAGGGACGGGCATCGGTGTAGCCGCGAATGGTGATGTCGCCCTTGCGGGTGGCCAGGACAGCCGCGATCTTCTCCATCATCCTCACCGCGCCGGGCGTGGGCTTCGCCGAGCCGAGATCGAACATGCCGCTCGTCACCTCGTCGGTGAGCGAGATCGTCACGCCGCCGTCGCCGACCTTGACCTCGACGCTGGAGGGCACGTTCTTGCCCATCTCCGCGAGCTTCGCCTGAATCTCGGCCTTCAGCTTTTCGGCGTCGTTCTGACCCTTGCCTTCCTTGTCTCCCGTTCCGTCCTTCTCGCTCTTCCCGCCCTTGCCAGCGGGAGCAGCCTTCAGATCCTCGTCGGACTTGATCCCGTCTTCCGGGGACTTCGCCTCGTTCGGTCCAAGGCCGGCATCCGTGCCGTTGAGGTCTGTCATCGGATCCTCCGGCGGGATCACCGCCGTGCGGAACTCGATCGGCGGAAGGTCCTTCAGCCGGCCACCGCTCTCGGTGATGTTCGGCGTCAGCTGCCACGAGGTCGGGTCGAACGGATCACGATAGGCGTCGCCGCCGTTGAGACCGGGAAGTCCCGAGCCGTCCGGCTTGCCCTTTTCGCCCTGATTGCCGGTCGAGGTGCTCTGAGCGGCGATCTCGGCCAAGACGGCATAGGGATCGCGGAACAGTGCGCGTTCCTCGCCGCCGGTCTGGTCTCCCGCCACGGGCTTGCCATGCGGATCACCGTTGGTCTCGGCGATGCTCTCGCCCATCTGATCGGCCTCTCGGTCCGCCCCGTCGTCCTTCTGCTGAATGCCTCTGGTCGCGGGGGACGGATCGTTGAGCTTGATCGGATTGAAATACTGAGCGACCTGCTTGCGGGTCGCCATGTCCGATGCGTTGGTCAGCCACATCACCAGGAAGAACGCCATCAACGCCGTCATGAAGTCGGCGAAGGCGATCTTCCAGACGCCGCCATGATGTTCGTCGTGCTCGCCGTGGCCACGGCGAACGATGATGATTTCCTGGTGCTCCAGGTGGCCGGCTTCCGATGGTCCGCTCACGCAAGCGCCTCTTCGAGGGCAGTCTTCCAGCTGCCGAGACGAGACTCGAGCGTGGTCTGGGCGCAGACGATGCGGATGTCGGAGGCGTCCTCGTCGACTTCGACGGTGACGAGCTTGCGCCTTGCGCCCAGCGCCTCGACGAAGGCGTCGAGCAGCGCCTCGGGACCGGTGGCGTGCAGCGACAGCGCTTCACCGTCGAGGCCGAGCGTCGCCACGGCATCGGCGAGTTCCATCACGGTGCGCCGGGTGCGGGCGTCGAAGGCGACCGGTTTCAGCACGCTCGCGAAGGAAGTCCGCAGCGCCGTCTCGATCCGGTCGAGCCGGTCGGTCAGCGCCTTGGCGAGCGCCTCGCCTTCGCTGGCGCACCATTCGGCCCGTGCCTTTTCCAGTGCTTCGGCCCGCTCCTTGGCGGCGCGGGCGCGCTCGGCCTCGAGAGCTGCCACGACGGCATGGGCCTGCTGGGCCTGCATCTCGGCGATCGCAGCGGCCCGGCCCTGTTCGCGGCCCGCTTCGCGCGCCGCCTCGACATCCTCGTCGCTCGGACCGGTGATCTCCGTCGCCAGGTCGGCAAGCGGGGCCTCGTCGAAACCGCCCGGCAGGAGGGCGAGCGGCCCGGCGTCCGCCTCGTCCTCGGACATCTCGGGGATGGCCGTGGCGCCGCGCAGAACGGGGGGCTTGCGCTTCACCTTGCCATGCTCGGCAACGAGGGTGAGGTGCTCGAAGGCCGCGGCGCCCGTCCGTCCCGCCGCCTTGGCGGGCTTCGCCGGCTTGGCCCCCTTGGCGAAGCGTTCCGCCTTCAGGCTCTGGAAGGGAATGTCCTGTTCGTCCTCGAATTCGGTCAGGTACTGCGCGAGGGGAATCATGGCTTAAGCCGCCTCCTTCTGGTGAATCCACTGTTTGAGGACATTCGCCGCCTGGGCCTCGTCGAGATCCAGGAGATTTTCGAGCCTCGACTGAGCGGTGTCTCTGGACGGCTCGTCGAAGTTCGAGAGGAATGCCGGCTGCATGCCACCCAGCTGTGGCGTATCGTCCGAACCTTGAGCCGCGCCGAAGTCGAAGCCGCCGGGCAGTTGCAGCGCGCCCGGAAGGCCGTCGTCGGACAGGTCCAGCCCACCCAGGCCGCCTTCTTCGCTTGCCGCCGCAGGCGTCGCGGCGATGGCGCGGATCGCCGGCTTCAGGCCGAACCAGATCAGCATCACGGCGACCGCGAGAACGGTGAGCGCGTTGATCAGAGTGCCGGACTGGCGCATGAACATCTCGCCGAGGCCAGGACCGGGGACCGGCTCGAGGGATGCGTCGTTCGCCAGGAAGTCGACCGCAGTCACCTTCAGCTGGTCGCCGCGCTCCTCGTTGAGCCCGGATGCGGAGGCGACGAGAGACTGGATTTCCCCGATCCGCTTGTCGATCTCGGCATCGCCGGCGTTGGCGCCGAGCGAATCCTTGATCCGCTGCCGGTTGAGGACGACGGCGATGGACAGGCGCTCGACCGTATAGCCGTCGCTGGTCGTCTGGACCGTCTTCTCGTTGATCTCGTAATTGGTCAGTTCCTCGCGGCGGTCGTTGGCCTCCTTGGAGGTCTCGCCGCCATTGCTGGTCGGCGCCGGATTGGCCGCCTGGATGTCCTGCTGGACCCCGACCGAGTTCTGCGTCGAGGAGTTCTGCGTCTGGCCGCTCTCCTTGATCGTGCGGGTCGAGCGCTCGACGCGGCCGTCCGGATCGAAGATCCTCTCGCTGATCTGCTTCTTGTCGGTGTTGAGCCGCGCGACGACGCTGGTCTGGAAATTGCCGACGCCGAGATAGGGCGCGAGGGTCCGCCGGATGGAATCCTCGACGCTCTTCGAGACGATCCGCTCGATCCCGAACAGCTTCGTGGGCGCGGTGGAGGCCGCCGAATCGTCGCCCGAGGCGAGCAGCGTTCCGTCGGTGTTGAGGATCGTCACCTCTTCCGGCGTCATGGACGGAATCGCCGAGGCGACGAGATTGCGGATGGCCTGGGCCGATCCGAAATCCTCCGGCGCCTCGGTGCGGATGACGACGCTCGCCGACGGCTTCTGCCGCTCGCGGCGATAGGAGCCCTCGTCGCCAAGGACGATGTGGACGCGAGCGGCGCGCACATTGCTGAGCGTCTGGATCGTGCGGGCGAGTTCGCCCTCCAAGGCCCGGACCTTCGTGATCTCCTGCATGAAGGAGGTAAGGCCGATCGAGCCGATATTGTCGAACAGCTCGTAGCCGGCATTCTCCGAACGCGGCAGGCCCTTTTCGGCGAGCAGCATGCGGGCCGGTGCGGTCTGCGAGAACGGCGTCAGGATCGCGTCACCCTTGGCGTTGACGTCGAAGGGGATCCCGGCTTCGGTCAGCGCCGCGCCGATGCGGGTCACGTCCGTCCGGTCGAGACCGGAATAGAGCGTGTCCATATCGGGGCGGGACAGGAAGTAGCTCCCGAGGCCGACAAGGGCCACGACGAGCAGTCCGATAATGCCGAGGCCGGCAAGCTTTCGCGGTCCAAGCGCCGACAGGTTGCCGAGAACCTGTTGGGCCTGTCCACCGATGGCGAGCGCCATGCAATTCCCTCGCGTCTACACAATTAAGCACGTTTTGACGGTCGGACCATGCCGGTCAAAGCTTGCGCGAGACCCCGGTTAACAAAGGGTTAACGCGCTGCCGACGCTCCCCTGAAATCCGCCCAGCGCGTTCTGGCCGCGGCGCTCCAACCATCTCGAAATGCGGTCTTTTTGCCCTCGCAAGGCCGGTTGCGATGAGGAATGCGCGTTCTGATCCCGGCGCCTTCCCGCCGCCTTCCGCAAACCCTCCGCCGGACGCCGGCCGCCGATCGTTGATGGCGAAAGTTCGGCGCAAGCCTGTCCGCACGAGGGCCGGAGGGCAGCCATGCGCCCGCCCGACCCATTGCAGCGCGACGCCGGACAAGGTCCGAGGGTTGCGAGCGGGCGCACGACAGTGCATGCCGGGGCATCATCCACAAGAGGCGAAGAATCGACGGTGCGACGCGCGTCAAAGATCAGATGGGTGCGGCGATCGCGGGCGATGATGACGTCGCCGCGGGTCTGGAGGCCGCGGCTGGTCTTCTGGGCAGGCGCCCTGACGATCGGTGTCATCAGCGCGGGCTTTGCGGCCGTTGCCGACGAGGCGCAGCTTCTGTTCACGGCGGCGACGACGGACGGCACGGGGTACAACCTGTTGCCGCTTCTTCTTACCCCGCTCGGCTTCGTCCTTTGCGCCTATCTCGCCGACCGCTACTTTCCCGGCTCGCAGGGGAGCGGCATTCCGCAAGCGATCGCCGCACGCCATCTTCGCCGGGAGGAGGACCGCGGCCGGTTCCTGTCGCTCAGGATGATTGTCGGAAAGATCGCCCTCACCGTCGTCGGCCTCGGCTGCGGCGCCTCGATCGGCCGGGAGGGTCCGACCGTCCAGGTCGGCGCCTCGCTGATGCTGCAAGCCGCCCGCATCGGCGGGATGACGCAGGCGCGCGGCCTCATCCTCGCGGGATCAGCGGCCGGCATCGCCGCCGCCTTCAACACGCCGCTCGCCGGCATCGTCTTCGCCATCGAGGAGATGAGCCGCAGCTATCAGGCGCGCACCAATGGCGTCGTCCTTGCGGCGGTGATCATCGCCGGCCTCGCCTCGCTCGCGATCGTCGGCAACTATACCTATTTCGGCATCACCGACGTCACCGCCGCCTTTCCGGCCGACTGGCCGCTGGTCATCGCCTGCGGTGTGGTCGGCGGTGCGCTCGGCGCCGGCTTCAGCGACCTGACCCTGCGGATCACCCGCCGCATCAGGCGGGTGCGCGCGGTCACGCCGCGTCGCCGCACCATTCTCGTCGCCGCCCTTGCCGGCCTCGTCGTCGCGGTGATCGGCATCGCCACCGGCGGCATGACCTTCGGGACCGGCTATGCCGAGGCGCGAAGCGCGGTCGAAGGCGAGCACCTGCCGGTCCTCTTCTTCCTCGGCAAGTTCGTCGTCAGCCTCGCCTCGACGGTTTCGGGAATACCGGGCGGACTATTTGCGCCGTCGCTTGCCGTCGGCGCAGGCCTCGGCTCGACGCTCGGCCAGGTCTTCGGCGAGACGGCGAGCCTGGCGGCCGTCCTCGGAATGGCCGGCTATTTCGCCGGCGTCGTCCAGGCCCCGATGACCGCCTTCGTGATCATCATCGAAATGACCGGCAACCACGACAACATCCTGCCGGTGATGACGGCCGCCGTGCTCGGCTACGGGACTGCCCGTCTGCTGGCGCCCGAGCCGCTCTATCATGCGCTTTCGCGCCTGTTCATCGCCGATGTCCTGCGTCGCCGGCGCACGGAAGCGGCGGAAGCCGCGAGCGAACCGGCAAAGCCCGCCGGGACCGGAGAGGCCGCGGGCTGAGCCGGGCCTCCGGCCTGCCGACCGACACGGACGCCCTTTGGCGGTCAGGCGGCGAGCGCTGCCTCGACCGCGGCCACAGCGTCCTCGGCCTTGTCGGCATCCGGACCGCCGGCCTGAGCCATGTCGGGACGGCCACCACCGCCCTTGCCGCCGATCGCTGCGCTCGCCTCGCGCACCAGTGACACCGCATCGAAGCGCTGGGTGAGGTCGTCGGTCACGCCGACGACGACGCTCGCCTTGCCGTCAGCCACCCCGACGAAGGCGACGATCCCGGACTTGAGCTGTGCCTTCGCCTCGTCGACGAGACCCTTCAGGTCCTTGCCGGAGACGCCTTCGAGCACGCGCCCGAGAAAGCTGACGCCGGAGATCTCCCGGACCGCGGGAACCGCGGCGCCGCCTCCGCCGGAAAGCGCCAGGCGCTTCTTTGCCTCTGCCAGCTCGCGCTCCAGCCGCCGGCGCTCTTCCACCAGCGCCTCCAGCCGGTCCGCCACCTCTGCCGGAGCGGCCTTCAGCGTCGCCGCCATGCGCCGGACCCGCGCATCCTGCTCGAGGAGATAGTCGCGCGCAGCCGCGCCCGTCAGTGCCTCGATCCGGCGGACGCCAGCCGCGACAGCGCCTTCGGAGACGACATGCACCAGACCGATCTCCCCGGTGGCGCGCACATGCGTGCCGCCGCAGAGTTCGATCGAATAGGTCTTCCCGGCCTTCTCGCCCTCCTCGGCGACTCCCATCGACACGACGCGAACCTCGTCGCCGTATTTCTCGCCGAAGAGCGCCATCGCGCCCGAGGCGATCGCGTCGTCGACGGCCATGAGCCGGGTTTCGACGGGGGCATTCTGCAGGACCACGGCATTAGCCAGCCGCTCCACTTCCGCCAGCTCCGACGCCTCGATCGGCTTGGGATGCGAGAAGTCGAAGCGAAGCCGGTCAGGCGCGACCATCGAGCCCTTCTGCGCGACATGGCTCCCGAGCACTTCGCGCAGGCCCTCGTGCAGGAGGTGCGTGGCGGAATGGTTCGAGCGGATCATCGTACGGCGGCGGTGGTCGACCTCGAGCTCCAGTGCCGAGCCAACGCGCAGCTCGCCGCGCCTGACCGTCGCGCGGTGGACGAAGAGCCCGTCCGCGAACTTCCGGGTATCGGCAATTTCGAGTTCGACGCCGTCGCCGCGCATCGTTCCGGTATCGCCGAGCTGACCGCCGGACTCGCCGTAGAAGGGGGTCTGGTTGACGATGACGGAGACCTCGTCCCCTTCCCCGGCGCGATCGACTTCCTCGCCGTCTTTGACGAGGGCGACGACGGCCCCCTCCGCGCGCTCGGTATCGTAGCCGAGGAATTCGGTCGCCCCGACACGCTCGCGGATCGGGTACCAGACGTTCTCCGCGGCGGCTTCGCCCGACCCGGCCCAACTCGCGCGCGCCTCGGCCTTCTGCCGGGCCATCGCGGTGTTGAAGGCATCGAAGTCGACCTCGATGCCGCGCTGGCGGAGCGCATCCTGCGTCAGGTCGAGCGGGAAGCCATAGGTGTCGTAGAGCTTGAAGGCGGTCTCGCCCGACAGCTTCTGCCCGGCGGACATCCCCTCGGTCGCCTCGGCGAGCAGGGACAGGCCGCGGTCGAGCGTCTGCAGGAAGCGCTTCTCCTCCAGCTTCAAGGTCTCGGAAATCAGCGCTTCGGCGCGCACGAGTTCCGGATAGGCCCGCCCCATCTCGGCGACGAGCGTCGGCAGGACCTTGTAGAGCACGGGTTCGCGCGCCCCGAGCATGCGGGCATGCCGCATCGCGCGGCGCATGATCCGGCGCAGGACGTAGCCGCGGCCCTCGTTCGACGGCAGGACGCCGTCGGCGATCAGGAAGGCCGTTGAGCGCAGATGGTCGGCGATCACCCGGTGGCTCGCAGCCTTACCGGCTTCGGCCTTGGATCCGACCGCCGCTTCCACCGAACCGATCAGCGCCTTGAAGAGGTCGATGTCGTAATTGTCGTGGACGCCCTGAAGAACCGCGGCGATCCGCTCTAGGCCCATGCCGGTGTCGATCGATGGCCGCGGCAGCGCCAGGCGCTCGCCCGGCGTCACCTGCTCGAACTGCATGAAGACGAGGTTCCAGATCTCGATGAAGCGGTCGCCGTCCTCGTCGGGGCTCCCCGGAGGCCCGCCCGGAATGCCTTCGCCGTGATCGTAGAAGATCTCCGAGCACGGGCCGCAGGGGCCGGTCTCGCCCATGGACCAGAAATTGTCCGAGGTCGCGATGCGGATGATCCGGTCATCGGACAGGCCAGCGATCTTCTTCCAGAGCGTCGCGGCCTCCTCGTCCTCGGAAAAGACCGTCACGAGGAGTCGATCGGCCGGCATGCCGAATTCCCGCGTGATCAGGTTCCAGGCAAGCTCGATCGCCCGGTCCTTGAAATAGTCGCCGAAGGAGAAATTCCCCAGCATCTCGAAGAAGGTGTGGTGGCGGGCGGTGTAGCCGACATTGTCGAGGTCGTTGTGCTTGCCGCCGGCGCGCACGCATTTCTGCGCCGTCACGGCGCGGTCGTAGGGTCGCTTCTCAATGCCGGTGAAAACGTTCTTGAACTGCACCATGCCGGCATTGGTGAACATCAATGTCGGATCGTTGCGCGGCACGAGTGGCGACGAAGCGACCCGCTCATGCCCGTTCTTCTCGAAATACTCGAGAAAAGCCGACCGGATTTCGTTGACGCCACTCATGAGCGAGACCTTCGCATTGCGGATAGACACGTGATCGGCCGCCGCCCGCTCCACTCAGAGCGAGGCCGAAACAGGGCCTTTTACAAAGGCGACGAACACGTGTCTATCGGCCGGATGACAGCCGGCTGCGGCCGTCAGCCGGCCTGCCGGGACCGTCAGTCTTCCGAACTGTCCTGATCGTCCCGCCCGTCGTCGAGCAACTGTTCGGCGATCAGGCCCGCGTTCTGACGGATCGCCGTCTCGATCTCCGCCGAAAGCACCGGGTTGTCGCGCAGGAACTGCTTGGCGTTCTCGCGCCCCTGCCCCAGCCGCTGACTGTTGTAGGAGAACCAGGCGCCGGACTTTTCGACGATACCGGACTTCACGCCGAGATCGACGAGTTCGCCCATCTTCGAGACGCCCTCGCCATACATGATGTCGAACTCAACCTGCTTGAAGGGGGGTGCCAGCTTGTTCTTGACGACCTTCACCTTGGTCTGGTTGCCGGTCACCTCGTCACGATCCTTGATCGAGCCGATGCGGCGGATGTCGAGCCGGACCGAGGCATAGAACTTCAGCGCGTTGCCGCCCGTCGTGGTCTCGGGCGAACCGAACATGACACCGATCTTCATGCGGATCTGGTTGATGAAGATCACCATGCATTTCGAGCGCGAGATCGAGCCGGTGAGTTTGCGCAGCGCCTGGCTCATCAACCGCGCCTGCATGCCGGGCAGGGAATCGCCCATCTCGCCCTCGATCTCGGCGCGCGGCGTCAGCGCCGCGACGGAATCGACCACCAGGACGTCGATCGCTCCGGACCGCACCAGCGTGTCGGTGATCTCGAGCGCCTGCTCGCCGGTATCGGGCTGGGAGATCAGAAGGTTTTCGAGATCGACGCCCAGCTTGCGGGCATAGACGGGATCCAGCGCATGCTCGGCGTCGACGAAGGCGCAGATGCCGCCCTTCTTCTGGGCTTCGGCAACCGTGTGAAGGGCGAGCGTCGTCTTGCCCGAGCTTTCCGGCCCGTAGATCTCGACGATCCGGCCCTTCGGCAGGCCGCCGACGCCCAGCGCGATGTCGAGCCCAAGCGAGCCCGTGGATACCGTCTCGATCTCCACGATCTGTTCGTTCGCGCCGAGCCGCATGATCGAGCCCTTGCCGAACGCCCGTTCGATCTGCGAAAGCGCGGCATCGAGAGCCTTGTTCTTGTCCAACGAATTATCCTCGACGAGACGGAGAGAGTTCTGTGCCATGGAGACGGGACCTTATTCCACGCGTTGGATGGGGGTGCAATGATGCCAATCGGTTTGTTCTTGTACCGCATTTGTTCTCGCCCTACAAGGCGATATTCCTGTTCTGTTCTCAATCAGACGGGAAGCCGAATCGCCGGGACGGATTCGCATCCGCTAAGATTTTATGAATCGCTCCGAGCCTGAAGCCGGCGCCCCGCATATCTTCGTGGCCGGGGCCGCGCACATCGATCGCCGCGCCAAGGCGGACGCGCCCTACCGTCCGGCCGCGTCCAATCCCGGCCGGCTCGTCGACGCTCCGGGCGGCGCCGCCTTCAATGCCGCTATCGCCTTGAAGGCGACTGGCGCGCATGTGACGTTTCATGGCGCACGCGGCGGCGATGCCGACGGCAAGCGGGTCGAAAAGGCGATCGCCTCCGCCGGACTGGACGATGCCAGCGTCACCTGGCTCGACCGCCCGACGCCAAGCTATACGGCGATTCTCGACGATCACGGCGAACTCATCGCCGGCATCGCCGACATGGCGCTTTACGATCTCGTCGGCCCACGCCTGTTCTCTCGCCGCCACGTGCGCGCATCGATCGCGGCCGCGGATGCTTTTCTCCTCGACGCCAATTTGTCGCGCCTTGCGATCGAGAAACTGATGGAGAAGGCCGGGGACCGCCCGGTCCTGGCGATCGGGGTCTCGCCTGCGAAGGTGCGCCGGCTTCTCGGCATATTGCCGTCGCTGACGGCGATCGTCCTGTCGCGTGCCGAAGCGGCGAGCCTTGCCGAGGCGACGCCATCCACCAACCTCGTCCTTCTCGCCGAACTCGTGGCGGAGCTCGGCGCGCGCTGCGCCGTGGTCACCGACGGCCCACACGAAGCAGCGATCGTCGAAGGCGAGCGAATCGTGCTGCAGCGGCCGCCGATCGTCCGCCCGCGCGACGTGACCGGAGCCGGCGACACGCTTTCGGCGGTTGCGCTGGCCGGATTGTGCGGGGGTCTCGGCTGGATCGCGGCCGTCCGCCGTGGCCTCGTCGCCGCCTCGCTGCGCATCAGCCTGGAACACTTCCCGCCCGCCGATCTCGTCGCGCAGATCGACCGCGGGATCGAGGCTCTGGCCGAACCGGTCGAGCCAGAGAGGAGCATCTGACATGACCAAGAGCCTGAACCTCGCACTTTCTGCAGAGGTCGGCCAGGCGCTGGCCGGCGGCCGCCCGGTGGTTGCGCTGGAATCGACCATCGTTACCCATGGCATGCCTCATCCGGAAAACCTTGCGACGGCGCGCCGCGTCGAGGCGGTCGTGCGCGAGCACGGCGCGGTGCCGGCGACGATCGCTGTCGTCAACGGGGAGGTCCGGGTCGGCCTCGATGCGGCGACGCTCGAAGAGCTGGCTGTCGCTGGCGACGTCATGAAGCTGTCGCGAGCCGATCTCGCCTTTGCCGTCGCCTCCGGCAGGACGGGCTCCACGACGGTTGCCGCCACCATGATCGTCGCCGCGCTGGCCGGCATCCGCGTCTTCGCCACCGGCGGGATCGGCGGCGTCCACCGCGGCGCCGAGACGAGCTTCGACATCTCCGCCGATCTGGAGGAGTTGGCGCGGACACCGGTCGCGGTCGTCTGCGCCGGAGCGAAGGCGATCCTCGACATCGGCAAGACGCTGGAATTCCTGGAAACGAAGGGCGTGCCCGTCGTGGGCTTTCGAACCGACGGCTTTCCCGCCTTCTGGTCGCGGCATTCCGGGCTGCCGGCGCCGCTGCGGCTTGACGAGGCGTCCGATATCGCCGCGTTCCAGGCCGCGCGGGACGGGCTAGCGCTCGGCGGCGGCATGCTCGTCGCCAATCCGGTTCCCGAGGCCGCGGCCCTCGCCCGGGATCTCGTCGAGACGTGGATCGCACAGGCCGTCGCCGAGGCGGATGCCGGCGGCATCACCGGCAAGGCGGTGACGCCTTTCCTCCTGAAGCGGATCGTCGAACTCAGCGGCGGGCGCTCGCTGACGACGAACATCGCCCTGATCGAGGCAAATGCCGCGCTTGCCGCCGACATCGCCGTCGCGATGGCCGGCTGACTCCCGCCACGAAGCTGGGATCACCTGAGCCGCAGAGCGACCGGGTGAGGAATCGTCCGCACTCTCGGCGATCGTCTCCGCATGCCGGCCGCCCGACCGAACGACGCGCCGCCATCCATCGGTGCGTGCCGGGACCGGTCAGTCGTCGAGCGCGGTCTTCACGGCCACGGCAAGGTCGCGCAGCGAAAAGGGCTTTGCCAGGAAGCCGAATTTCTCGCCCTCGGGCAGGTTCTTGGCGAAGGCGTCCTCGGCATAGCCGGAGACGAAGATGAACTTCAGATCCGGCCGGGTCTTGCGCATCTCCTTCAGAAGCGTCGGTCCGTCCATCTCGGGCATCACCACGTCGGAGACGACGAGGTCGATCTGGCCGTCCACCTCCTCCAGGATCTCCATCGCCTCCTGGCCCGAGGCTGCCTCGTGGACGTCGTAGCCGCGCATCTTCAGCGCCCGCACATTGCCGGCGCGCACATGGTCCTCGTCCTCGACGAGGAGGATGGAGGCCGTGCCGGACAGGTCCATCTTGGCGCTAACCGCCGCGGCGCTGGTGTCGCCGCCCGATGCGCTGATCTGGGTCGGCACGTGGCGCGGCAGGAAGATGCGGAAGGTCGTGCCCTTGCCGAGCGTGGAGTCGACGAAGATGAAGCCGCCCGACTGCTTGACGATGCCATAGACCATGGACAGGCCGAGGCCGGTGCCCTTGCCGATCTCCTTGGTGGTGAAGAACGGCTCGAAGATCCGCTCGGCGACGTCCGAGGGCATGCCAGTGCCGGTATCGGCCACCTCGACGAGGACATAGTCTCCCTCGGTCAACTCGGCATAGCCGAAGCCGAGGGCCTCGTCCGCCGGCACGTTGCGGGTCGAGATCGTGATCTTGCCGCCGTCGGGCATAGCGTCCCGCGCGTTCTGGACGAGATTGGTGATCACCTGTTCGAACTGGCCGATATCGGCCATCACCGGCCACAGATCGCGCGCATGCTGCCGCTCCAGCGTCGCGTGGTCGCCGCTCACCCGCTTCAGGAGGAGATGCATATCCGCGACGACGTCGGTGAGGTTCAGCATCTTCGGCCGCATGGTCTGGCGGCGCGAATAGGCGAGGAGCTGACGCACCAGCGAGGCGGCGCGGTTGGCGCTCTGCTTGATCAGGAGGAGGTCCTGGAAGGAGGGGTCGCCCGTGCGGTGGTTGAGGAGCAGGAAGTCGACCGAGGCGGTGATGATCGTCAGGACGTTGTTGAAGTCGTGCGCGATGCCGCCGGCGAGGTTGCCGATCGCCTGCATCCTCTGGCTCTTGGCGAACTGTTCCTCGAGAACCCGCTGTTCGGTGATGTCGACGCCGTAGAGGATCGCGGATTCGTCGGCTTCGGGCCCGACGCGCGGCACTGCGCTGACATAGATCCGCACCGAGCGTGGCTTGTCGCCCTCGATCTCCGCGTCGACCGGCAGGATACCCGCCTTCCCGGCGGCGGCGGCGCGCACGGCGGTGCGCAGCGATTCGCGCCCGTTCTCGCGGATCCCGGTCTCGACCGCCGCCTCGCCATTGGCTGCGCCGGAGCCGAACAGCTGCCGGAAGGCGGCATTGGAGCGGACGACGCGGCCCGTCTCGTCGAGCGCCGCGATCGCCATGGGGGAGGAGTTGAAGAAGCGAGTGAAGCGCGCTTCGGCGACTTCCACCGGCGTTGCGGCCTCGCTTTCGCCGCTGCGATTGAGGACGAGCGTGCGAACCGTGCCCGGCGCGGCGACGTCGTCCGGCACGGGCTTGCGCAGGAGCCGCACCGGGAGGCTGCGTCCGCTTGCGGTGATCAGGTCGAGATCGACGACGCTCATGGCGTCGGTGTCAGCGCCTCCCGTGTCGGTCCGCAGCAGCGGGCGCGAGGCCTGCGAGACGAATTCCATGATCGAGCGGGCGAAGGGCCGGAACTCGCCGAGATCGAGACCGAGCCAGTCGGCCAGCGTGGCATTGATATAGGCGATGCGATGATTGGCGTCGGAGGCGAAGAAGCCGGCCGGCGCCTTGTCGAGATAGTCGATCGCGTGCTGCAGGTCCTGGAATGAGCTTTCCTCATGCTTGCGATCGGCGGTGATGTCGAGGACCTGCCAGGCCTGCATCGCCTCGCCCGCGGTCGGCAGCGGCCGAACGGAGATCCGGTACCAGCGCGGCGCGGAGTCCGGCCCGGCGGGTCCCGAGAGGCTTCGGGCCAGCCGGAACTCGCGTTGGCCCGCCCGGCTCTCGCGCGCCAGATTGGCGAGATAGTAGATCGCCTCGCGCGCTTCCGGCTCGCGGCCGAGCAGCCGCTCCAGCGTCTTGACCTCTGAGGCGTTGCCCGCGCCGGTGATATCGCCATAGGCGCGGTTGGCGTAGACCATCTGGCCGCGGCGGTCGATGATCATCGTGCCGGTACGCGCGGTGTCCAGGAAGTCGCGGGCGATCGACCCGTCGGGCGAGGCGCCGCCGAGGCGCACCACGCCGAGCGCCGCGCCGAAGATCGCGGCGATGCCGACGGCCGCGAGGCAGCCGAAGATCACCAGCAGCGCGATGCCTCCATAGGTGTGGCCGAAGAAGGCCAGCGCCGCCGCCAGCAGAATGAGGGCGCCGCCGAGCATCAGGAGCCGGCGCACGCCGGAGGCCGCCGTCGCCCGGTCGATCAAAGGCTTCTCGACCGATCCCGCCGCTCCGTTCATTCCGACTCGCCCTTTTGCTCGCAATTGCTTCCCCCGCGATTGTGAATCAAAACGAGATTCGAGGCGAGACCGCAATTGTACGCTTTTACACGGAAAGATTCAGCCAAACGGTTGACGAAGCTTCGCTCCGGTCTTTCGCTCGGCGGACGAAACGCACTATGAATTGTCCCACGGAGCTTGCGACAGCCGACGTTGCAGAGTTTTCGATCGAACGCCGTCCCGCGGGATGAAGGGCGCCGTCGTCCGAGAGTAGGAGTGCTAGGCCGCATGCCACAGTGGATCATCGATCTCTTCGGGGAAGGCGTCGCGCAGATCGTATGGGTGGCTATCGTGGCCGCGATCGTCTGCATCCTGGCCATGGCGGTGATCGTGATCGCCAAGAAGGCCTTCGGCGGATCGGCGGCCTTCAGCAGCCGCAACCGGACGCCGCGGCTCGCTGTGATGGACGTCGCCCGCATCGACGAAAAGCGCCGGCTCGTCCTCGTGCGGCGCGACGAGATGGAGCATCTGGTGATGGTGGGCGGCCAGACCGACATCGTTGTCGAGAGCAATATCCTGCGCGTTCCCGCTGCGGCCCATGCGCGCAACCACGACCGGACGCGAGAGCACGACTGGGCGCGAGAGCCCTCCGTCGCCGCCCCGCCCGAGCCGGAAGAGCGGGTCGCGCCGGCCTCGATCACACCGTTTCCGGAGCCTCAGTCCCGCCCGGTTCCGGCTGAAAGGCGGCAGGAACCCGCGGCCGAGCACTCGGCACCGGCAGCACGCTTGCAGGAAGCGCCGAAGCCGGAGGCCCGCGCGCCGATTGCCAGCCCGCCGGGCCGGCCAGCTGGCAACGCGCAACCAAGGTCCGACCGTTCGGCTGCCGAGGCCGGCGAGATCGTCCGCAAATTCGTCTCCCGCATGCCGATCGGATCCGGCAACGCCCGGTCCTCCGCCGAGCGGGCGGATGCGGAACGTCGCGAGCCGGCTCATCCGCCCGAGCCTCCGCGCCTGCCCGAGGCGCCGATCCAGCCGCGATCGCGCGCGACGCCGACACTGCCGCCGCAGCGGCGCGAGCAGGAAGAGACGATCCAAGCGCCGGCCCGTGCCGAGGAACAGGAGCCGGCGCGTTCTTCTGCGAACGGACTTCCGGCCGATGCCGAACGCATCGAGCCGGAACTGCCGATGCCGCCCTTGTCCGCCGCCCCGAGCGCGGCCCCTGTCGCCGAGGACCAGCCGGCGGAGCGCGCGCAGCTTCGCGACGCGATGAACCGGGCGCAGAACGCGGAGAACGCGCGCGTCCAGGACGCGACGGTGACGGCCGCAGCGCTCGACCGCCCGAACGAGCCGGCTCCCGCGCGCAAGCCGCTTTCCGTCAAAAGCTTCGCGATGGCGATTCAGAACCGCACCGCGCCGCAAGAAATGCCGCAGCCGCCCAGGGGCGTGCCGACTTCACGTCAGTTCGCGGGTGCGGGTGCGCAAGGCGGCGAGACGGTGCCCGAGACGAAGCCGCGGCCGGCCGCGGTGGTCCGAAATCCGTACGCTTCCCCCCTCGCCTCGCCCCTGGCGCGTGCAGCCGCTCCGGCGGCCCCGGCGGCTGCGGCTGCGGCTGCGGCTGCGGCGGATGCCGAACCCAGTCTGGAAGACTTTCTGTCGGCCGAACTCGACTCCGACTTCGGCAACGACAAATATTTCTCCGAGCAGGCGACCAGAGAACCGCCGGTGACCGAAAGGCCGACGCTGAGCGATCGCGAGCCTGAAAGCGCGCCCGACGCACCGGACCGGGACGCTTCCTCCGCCGAGGCCCCGGCGTCTCCGGCCTCCCCGGACGAACCAGCCGCGCAAGCCGATGACCCGTCCGCCCCGCCCGCCGAGCAGCCGAGGGCGGCGGTGCAGGATCCGATCTTCAAGCGCGGCGGTCAGCTGACGGGGTCGGTGGAGATGGCGGCACCGGCGGCCGTTCCAGAACCGGAGCAGCCGCAGCTGGAAGCTGGGCGGGCCGACGAACCGGCCGCGGACGAAGCACAACGCAAAAGCGAATCAGCTCATTCGGACTGGTCATCCGAATCCGCCCCCGTCGCCGAGACCGCGCCCTTGGCGGATGAAGAGGCCGCAGCGGCGGCACCGGAAGAGGCCGCCGAGAGAGCAGGCGACGCAGCGCCCACCGGCTCGCCTTCGCAGGAGGGAAGTGCGCCGCAGGCGGATGCCGCGCTGGTGGAGCCCGAAACCCAGGCAGCGGCGAAGGAGGATGCATCCGCCGAGCCGGTCGAGGTGAAGAGCGAAACCGCCCCCGCTCCGACGCCGACGCCCAGCGCCTCAGAGCGCAAGCCGGATTCGCGCAGACTGACGCTCGAAGAGGAGATGGAGCGGTTGCTCGGCGATCTCAGCTTCGCCACCTCGTCCGAACGCCAGCGGCGCTGACGCCGCTGCGACGAGCCTTGGAGGTGTGAGGTCAGGAACAAGCGGCGTTTCAGGCAGAACAGGCGCTTCTGCCGGTCTGCCATATGGGCGGACGCGCATTACCTGAGATGAATCGCAATCGGAGCGGTAAATCGAGATGATGTCGACAGGCGGCCGGATCAGGCCGGACGAGAAGTCGGATCGGTTCGGCGAAACCGTCCTTCGGAGGCAACTCCGCATCGAAACGCTCGGCGATGCGGCACCGATGCCACTCCATGCCGGGCGGCCTTCATGTCGGTGCCGAGGACGTAACCCGGACGTTTTCAGAATTGCAGCCCGGCGCGGATCCCTCCGCGCTGCGCCAGCCCGTCGAGCAGACGCTTTGCGCATGTTGAGAAGGGCCAAGCGTCCGGCCCTTCCCGAGGCCACCCTGCGCACGACGCCGGGGCGACCGCCGGGCGACCCGGCTCTTATTCGTCGCGGTAGACCTTCTCGCGGCGCTCGTGGCGCTCCTGCGCTTCCAGGGAAAGGGTCGCGATCGGGCGCGCGTCGAGGCGCTTAAGGCTGATCGGCTCGCCGGTCTCCTCGCAAAAACCGTAGGTCCCGTCATCGATTCGCTCCAGCGCGGCGTCGATCTTGGAGATCAGCTTGCGCTGCCGGTCCCGAGCCCGCAGTTCGATGGAACGATCCGTTTCCGACGATGCGCGGTCTGCAATGTCGGCGAGATTGCTGTTGTTGTCGCTGGCGAGAGCCGCCAGGGTCTCGCGCGATTCCCGCAGGATCTCGGCCTTCCAGGCGAGCAGCTTCTTCCGGAAATATTCCTTCTGACGGTCGTTCATGAAAGGACCGTCTTCCGAGAGGGTCAGATCGATATTGAGTGTCTCGCTCATCATGCGCCTCCATTCCCGCCCCGGGGCTTATAGCGACGGTTCGGAAGCCAAACAAGTTACGTTCGCTTTGACTACCGAACGGCTAACCCGAATCTAAATCCCGGTTTTGACTTATTTTTTCGGCGCCCTTCTGATCAGCGAGCGTGACAGGTGAATGACGCCGCCAGCTTCGCGCAGGCTTGCCGGCCGGTTTCTGGCGTATTTCTTGCTTCCACCGGCCGAAAGCGGCGTCGAAACTCTGCGGACCGATCGCGGCGGGATCCTCCCGTGCGGATGGGCCAGCCGGATGCCTTGAGCTCTTTCTCATATCGCTCGATGAAGACCAACCGGCTGCCGCGCGATTGCGGCTCTCACGCCGCCCGGTTTCGCTAGCAGCGACCGGTATTTTGCGCCGCCCTGCCTTCGCGAAGGTATGAACTCCTCCCGCCCAGGAGACGTTGGCGACATACCCGTCATCCGATCGACAGGAGACAACATGCAAAGCCTCGCCGAACCCGACCGGGCGTTGCTGAAGGAATTGCTCCTCGCCCGCGGCCCATCCGGAGATGAAAAGGAGGTCCGCGCCGTCTGCCAGAAGGCGCTCGAACCTCTGGTGGACGAATCCTGGTCCGATGCCGCAGGCAATCTCGTCGGGCTGGTGCGGGCCGAAAACGCCACCCGTCCGCCGATCATGGCTGTCGCCCACATGGACGAGATCGCGATGATCGTGAAGCGGCTCCTGCCCGACGGCCGGCTGCGCGTCACCAATCTCGGCGGCGACCGCCCGATGTCCTTCGGCCAGTGCGCCGTCGACATCCTCGCAGACGACGAGCACCTGACCGGCGTCCTGTCGCTCGGCTCGCTGCATCGCACGAACGACAGTCCGGAAATGGCGGAGATCCGTCGGAGCGGCGTCGACTGGGAGGTGGTCTCGGTCATCACCGGCCGCTCGCGGGAGGCTCTGGAAAAAGCCGGCGTCCATCCCGGCACGCGGGTCGTCCTGTCCTGCGTGGAGCGCCAGCTGATCGACGTCGGCGATCTCCTCGGCGCGCACTTCATGGACGACCGGGCGCTGATCGTCGCCGGCGTCGTCTCGCTCCGCCAGCTACTGGAGCGGCGCGGCGAGATGACCCGCGACGTCTACTTCGTCTGCTCGACCAAGGAGGAGGTGACGAATGGCGGCGCCAAGTTCGCCGCGCGCACGCTGCCGGGCGACCAGATGATCGCGCTGGAAGTGGGACCCGTGGCGCACGAATACGACACGGTTCTCGATGAGCGCCCGATCCTTTCCTTTGGAGACCAGAAGGGGATCTACAGTCCGGAGCTCATCGACGACATCCGGGCAGCGGCCAAGGCAGAGGACGTGACGCCGCAGCTGGCTCTCCTGGAGGAGTTCGCATCGGATGCGAGCGCCACGATCTCCTCCGGCCTGAAACCGCAGACGGCGGTCCTGTGCATTCCGACGCAGAACACCCACGGCTTCGAACTCATCCACAAGGGGGCGATTCCGACCTATGCCCGGGTCCTGACCCGCGCGCTCCTGGGCTGACTGACAATGCCGAAACCCGGCCGCCTCATGCGACCGGGCTTCTTCACTGTCGTCTTTCAGGCTTCAGAGGCCGGCCATCAGGATCAGGCCGAGGCCAAGGCATGAGATGAAGAGCCAGGCGATCGCCCCCAGCGCCAGAGGGCGCAGGCCCTTGGCCTTGAGCTTGAAGACATTGGTCTCGAGCCCCATCGCTGCCAGAGCGGCAGACAGGAGGAAGGTCGTCGCCAGCACCAGCGCGCCGTGGATGTCCGCCGGGATCGTGACGAGGCTGTTGACGACGACGAGCGCCAGGAAACCGAAGACGAACCAGGGCACCGGGGGCTTGCCCGCCATCTCGCCCTCTTCGGCCGTCCTGCCCCGCGCGGCGAGGAAGCCGAGCGACAGGATCAGCGGGGCGAGCAGCGCGACACGGCTGAGCTTGGCGATGGTGCCGAACTGGCCGGCGGCGTCGCCGCCCTGGAAAGCCGCGGCGACGACCTGAGCCACTTCGTGAATGGTGGCGCCGGTCCACAGGCCGTAGGCGGTCGGATCGAGCATCAGACCGGTCTGGATCACGGGATAAAGTATCATCGAGAGCGAGCCGAAGACGGTGACGCAGGCGACGGCATAGGCGACGTCCTCGTCGGAGCCCCTGGTGACGAGGTTGGTGGCGATGACGGCCGAGGCGCCGCAGATCGACGTGCCGGCCGCGATCAGCTCGGCCAGGCGGCGATCGACGCCGAGCACGCGGCCCATCGCCTTGGTGAAGAAGAAGGTGGCGACGAGGGTCGCGACGATGATCGCGGCTCCCGTGCCGCCGACTTCGATGATCTGCGTGACCGTCAGCTGCAGGCCGAGCAGGATGATCGCGAAGCGCAGGATCCGCTTCAGCGAGAAGGTGATGCCGGGCTTGGCGATCGCCGGAGCGCCGACCGTGTTGCTGACCAGCATGCCGAAGACGATCGACAGGATCAGCGGGCTGAGCGAGGCGATGCCGATCTGCGCCCTCGCGAAGAAGGCGAGCGCGGCGAGGCCGAAGGTCAGGGCAAGGCCGGGCAGGACCGCGACCAGCGGGTTCAGGGAAGCGGCGTAGGAAACACCCTTGGCGGCAGCAACATCATCCTCTTTGCGCGCGGCATTGGCGGCAGAACTCATCGCGAAACCTTGTTCGATAGAAAATTCATGGCTTGACGATAGGACTGTGGCCCTGACCATTCCAACGGATTGTTCTTTTCAAAATGATCGATTTTCTTTATCGATCACCGGTCTGGTACGAGCGAAACCGTTCGGAGCGCGATCCGGGATGACCCTTGAACAATTGCGCATCTTCCTCGAAGTCGCCGAATTGCAGCACGTCACCCGCGCGGCGGAGCGGCTGAACCTCACCCAGTCGGCCGTCAGCGCATCGATCGCGGCACTCGAGGCCCGTCACCAGGTCAAGCTGTTCGACCGGGTCGGGCGCCGGATCGAACTCACCGAGGCCGGCCGGCTGTTCGTGCCGGAGGCGCGGGCGACGCTCGGCCGGGCCGAGGCGGCGGAGCTGGTCCTCGCCGATCTCAGCGGTCAGACCATCGGCGAGGTCCGCATCCACGCCAGCCAGACGGTCGCGAGCTATTGGCTTCCCCCGCGGCTCGTTCGGCTTCACGGGCTTTATCCCCGGATCGACATCTCGCTGACGGTCGGCAACACGGCGCAGGTCGCGCGTGCCGTCTCCGAGGGTTCGGCCGATCTCGGCGTCGTCGAGGGCGCGGTCCATCTCGCCGAACTGGAGAAATGGGTTGTGGGGCGCGACCGGCTGGTCCTCGTCGTCGGCAAGGACCATCCCTGGGCGAGGCGCGAGAGCGTCCCGCCCGCAGACTATGCCGGGTCCGACTGGGTCTTGCGCGAGATCGGCTCGGGAACGCGGGCCGAGTTCGAGGATCTTCTCGCCGGCCTGGGAATCGCCATGGCCGACCTGCCGGTGCTGCTGGAGTTCCCCTCGAACGAGGCGGTGCTCGCGGCGGTCGAGGCGGGTTCGATCGCGACGGTTCTCTCCGACCGCGCCGCGGTGCCGGCATTGTCGGCGGGGCGCGTGGTCACGGTCGGTCCGGCGGTGAGGGACCGTGAATTCGTGGCGCTGCGCAACCGGGGCCGCTATCACACCCGGGCCGCGACCGCCCTCCTCGACCTGCTGCGGGAAAGCGCCGCGGATTCGGTCTGACCGGGCATTCGCCCTGTCCCCGCCGATGCCGAACCGACGAGACGCGCCCTTCCCCGGGCTCGCTCCTCAGAGGTGTTTCATGTCGTAGCGCTTCAGGAGGTCGACGATGAGGTCGCGCGCCTTGATCTTGTGGTTCTGCGCCATCTGCCGCGCCTGCATTGCGTCCCCCACCTTCAGCGCATCGATGATCAGACGGTGCTCCTCGATCGAATGGACCGGCTTCGGCCTGAGGTTCAGCGTCAGCCGGCGCGCCCGGTAGGACTGGTCGATATTGACCTTGGCAATCTTGCGAAGCCGGCCATTGCCCGAACTCTCGACGAGGAAGGCGTGGAAGCGGGCGTCGAGATCCGCCCAGCCGGTGAGGTCGTCGCGATCGAGCGCGCCCGCGAGTTCGGCGTTCAGCGCCTCCATGGAAGTCACGATCTCGTCGCGCCGGGCCGAGCTCATCTCGGCGACGAGGATGGCGGCCATGCCCTCGACGGCGATGATGACGTCGTAGACTTCCTTCATATCGAACGGCGTCAGCGCGGAGATGACGACGCCGCGCTTCGGCTTCAACTGGACCATCCCCTCGCTTTCGAGGCGGATGATCGCCTGATGCACCGGGGTGCGGCTCATGCCGAGCCGCTGGGCCATTTCCAGTTCTGATCCTTGGAAGCCGGGCGGGAATATCCCGTCGCGGATCGCCTGCTTCATGGCGTCGTAGGCGGCCTCGACCAGGGAGGATTTGCGCTCGCCTCTTGCCTCGCCGAAGAGCGTGGCTGCTGTTGACATCGGTTTCCGCCCTTTTTTTCGCCACGCTACAGGCTCGGCCAGCTGTCAACAAGTCCAAGCATGCATGCAGCACTGCATGCATCTTCGAACGCATGATTGACATTGCGGATTTCGTCGTGACAGATGCTGCGACCTGAATTCTGCACTTCCGCTTGGAGGAGCGGGCGGAATTTCGGCAAGGAGCATTCAAGGGAGGAAACGATGAAGCTCGCCAAGACCCTCGCAGGCCTGATGCTGGCCGCGAGCTTTGTGGCCGGCCCCGCCGCCGCGCAGGACTATCCGTCGAAACCCGTCAACTACATCATTCCGTTCAACGCAGGCGGCGAGTCCGACATCGCCGCGCGCCTGCAGCAGCCGGTGTGGGAGAAGTTGACCGGCCAGTCGCTGGTGATCCAGTACATGGCCGGTGCCGGTGGCGCCCAGGCTTGGTCGCAGCTCAACGGCATGGAAGGCGACGGCTACACGATCATGGGGACCAACCTGCCCCATATCGTCCTGCAGCCGATGGCGCAGGACGTCGGCTACAAGACCGACGACATTTCCAACGTCTACTTCTTCCAGTACACGCCGGATGCGATCGTCGTTCCGAAGGACAGCCAGTTCAAGACGCTGCAGGACCTCATCGACTACGCCAAGCAGAATCCGGGCGTCGTCACCGTCTCCGGCTCCGGCACCAATTCGGCCAACGATGTCGCCCAGACGCGCTTCAACAACCTCGCAGGCGTCAACACGACCTACATCCCGTTCTCTGGCACCAGCCCGGCAACGGCCGCCGTTCTCGGCAGTCAGGTCATGGCCGGCTTCAGCTACACCACCGCGGCCATCGCCCAGGGCGACCAGATGCGGGTGCTTGCCGTCGCCGCCGACGAGCGCGTCCCGAGCTTCCCGGACGTGCCGACCTTCAAGGAGCTCGGCTACGACATGGTCGGCGGTGCCTATCGCGGCGTCGCCGTTCCCAAGTCGACGCCCGAGGACGTCAAGAAGCAGCTTTCCGACGTGCTCGACAAGATCAATCACGACGAAGGCTTCATCAAGAAGATGGAAGACGGCGGCTTCGTGGTGATCAACGTGCCCTACGACAAGGTGCCGGACTTCATGGCCAAGCGCCAGGAAGAGTATCAGGCGGTCGCCGAGAAGATGGGCATCGCCAAGAAGTAGGCTCTCGGAGCCACGACCGGCGGAAGCGCATGGCGTTTCCGCCTCTCATTTCCCGCATCCCGACACATTCGAGGCGATGTGAATGGACAAGCTCGTCTATCTCGCCGAGGCGCTGACGCCGCTCAACCTCGTCCTCGCCTTGGCGGGCGTCGCCGCGGGGATCGTGATCGGCGCCCTGCCCGGCCTGTCGGCGACCATGGCGGTCGCCGTTCTCGTGCCCTTCACCTTCACCATGGACCCGGCCTCCGGTCTGATCGTGCTCGGCGCGATCTATACTGGCGCCATCTATGGCGGCTCCTATTCGGCGATCCTCGTCAACACGCCCGGAACGCCGTCGGCGATTGCCACCACATTCGACGGCTTCCCAATGGCCAAGCGCGGCGACGGCGCGCTCGCCGTCACGCTGTCGACCATCGCCTCGGTCACCGGCGGCCTCGTCGGCGCTTTGATGCTGATGTTCCTCGCGCCGCCGCTCGCCCGCGTCGCGCTTGCCTTCGGGCCGCCGGAATATTTCTGGCTTGCGGTCTTCGGGCTGACGCTGATCTCGGCGCTGTCGGTCGGCAATCTCGTGAAGGGCCTGATCGGCGCCTGCTTCGGCCTGCTCCTGTCGATGGTCGGGGTCGCGGTAATCGGCGCCGACGTGCGCTTCACCTTCGGCAGCCACGCCCTTCTCGGCGGCATCGACATCGTCGCCGGGCTGATCGGCCTCTACTGCATTCCCGTCCTGATCGACCTCGTCGCCACCAAGGACCCGCATCTCCGGGTGGAAGGCGCCCAGACCGGATTCCGGCTGAAGGAAGCCTTCGGCATCGTGATGAAGGACAAGCTCAACCTCATCCGCTCCTCGATCATCGGCACGCTGGTCGGCATCCTGCCCGGCGCCGGCGGCTCGGTCGCCAGCCTCGTCTCCTATTCGGAGGCACGGCGCTCCTCAAAGCATCCCGAACGCTTCGGCACCGGCGAGCCGGCCGGCATCATCGCGACGGAATCGGCCAACAACGGCACGGTCGGCGGCGGCTTCATCCCGACGCTCGTCCTCGGCATTCCCGGCACGCCGCCCGACGCCGTCATCCTCGGCGCGCTTCTCGTCCAGGGCATCAAGATCGGGCCGGCCCTGTTCACGGCGCAGAGCCAGATCGTCTACACCTTCATCTTCGGCCTGATCATCGGCACCTTGATCATGCTGCCCGTCGGCCTCCTCGTCGGCCGCTACGCCTATAAGAGCATCATTGCCATTCCGAAGGCGGCGCTGGTCCCGACCATCGCCTTCATGACGGTGATCGGCTCCTTCGCGATCCACAACAACCTCAACGACAGCGCGGTCATGGTCGGCCTCGGCGTCATCGGCTGGCTGCTCAACCGCGCCGGCTTCGCGCCCTCGCCCATCGTGCTCGGCCTCGTCCTCGGCCAGATCGCCGAGCAGGGCTACGTCCAGAGCTATCTGATCGGCAACGCCCAGCAGAACGTCCTCGGCATGTTCTTCGGCCGGCCGATCTCGCTGGTCATCGTCCTCTTCGCCGCGCTGACCCTGTTCTACCCCTATGTCGCGAAGGCGATCGGCGCCGCGAGAGCCCGCAGATCCCGGACCGACATGATCGTGGAGAGCCGCGATGGCACGAAACACTGACGCATCCGCCGGCCGGCGCGGGCTCCACGACCCCGCCGGCACCGCCGTCGCGGTCCTGTTCATCGCACTCGGCGTCCTCCTGATCACCCAGACCGGGCGGATGACGCCGATGGGTTCGGTCTTTCCGATCACAATCTCGGTCGCGATGATCGTGCTGTCGGCGGTGCTCGTCCTGCGCAACGTCATCATCGGCTTCCGCGGAACCGAGGCCGCGAAGGAGGACGACGGCGCCGCCGAACGCGGTTCGATGGCGAGGCGGATCCTCTTCCTTGTCGTCATGGCCGCCTGGGTCGCGCTGATCCCTTTCCTCGGCTTCTTCGTCGCCAGCCTCCTCGCCTTCTTCGCGATCATGGCGATCGCCACCCATGAGCGGGTGACGATGCGCGAACTCGCCATCCTTACCGCCGTCGGCGTCGCGATCCTCCTCGCCTTCTATCTCCTGATGGCGAACGTCCTGCTGATCCCGATGCCGCGCGGCCTGTTCTTCTGAGGCGCTTTCGCGCCCGCCGCGCCGGCTTACCCCCTATGGAGACAATAATCATGCCCATTACCAACGCCCTGAAAATCGCGACCATCCCGGGCGACGGCATCGGCAAGGAGGTCGTGCCGGAAGGCATGCGGGTGCTCGAGGCGGTCGGGCGCAAGTTCGACATCGCCTTCCAGTTCGACGAGGTCGACTGGAGCTGCGAGACCTACAAGAAGACCGGCCGGATGATGCCCGAGGACGGGCTGGAGCGCTTCAAGAAGCACGACGCGGTCTTCCTCGGCGCCGTCGGCTGGCCGGACGTGCCGGACCACATCTCGCTCTGGGGCCTCCTGATCCCGATCCGCCGCAACTTCCATCAATACGTCAATCTGAGGCCCTGCCGGCTCTTGAAGGGCACGACCAGCCCGCTGGCGAACCGGGGGCCGGAGGACATCGACTTCTACGTCGTGCGCGAGAATGTGGAGGGCGAATATTCCGAGGCCGGCGGCCGGCTCTATCGCGGCATGGAAGACGAGATGGCCATCCAGGAGGCGATCTTCACGCGGCGCGGCGTCGACCGGATCCTGCGCTACGCCTTCGAACTCGCCCAGACGCGCGCAAAGAAGCATGTGACCTCGGCGACGAAGTCGAACGGCATCGTCCATACCATGCCGTTCTGGGACGAGCGCTTCAAGGCGATGAAGGCGGACTATCCGGACATTCGGACGGACCAGTACCACATCGACATCCTGTGCGCGCATTTCGTCCAGCATCCGGACTGGTTCGACGTCGTCGTCGGCTCCAACCTCTTCGGCGACATCCTCTCCGATCTCGGCCCCGCCGTCGCCGGCTCGATCGGCATCGCGCCGTCTGCGAACATCAATCCGGAGGGCGATTTCCCCTCGATGTTCGAGCCGGTCCACGGCTCGGCCCCGGACATCGCCGGACAGGGGATCGCCAATCCGATCGGCCAGATCTGGTCGGCTGCGATGATGCTCGACCATCTCGGACACCCCAAGGCCGCCCAGGCGGTGATCGAGGCGATCGAGACGGTGATCGCCGACCCCGCATCGCGGACCAGGGACATGGGCGGCAAGGCGAACACGGCCGAATGCGGCGAAGCGATCGCGAGCGTGATTGCGGGCTAGGACATGGCGTCTACTGCCCGGCCGTTGGTGCGAGGCACCCCCCTCTGCCCTGCCGGGCATCTCCCCCACAAGGGGGGAGATCAGCGGTTCGATGGGCTGCACCTCTCCTGAAACGCGATGCAGAAGCGGGACGGTTGCGAGAAGCCGAGGCGTTGCTGCCGGGATGATCTCCCCCCTTGTGGGGGAGATGGGCGGCAGCCCAGAGGGGGGTGCGCCAGGCGCGACCTTGAAGAAAAGTCGTCCGAAGGCACGAAGGATCAATCCAATGCGCATCACCGACATCCGCGAGAAGACCGTGTCGATCGCGAGCCCGATCGCCAACGCCTTCATCGACTTCTCCAAGATGACCTGCTCGGTGGTCGCCGTGGTCACCGATCAGGTCCACGACGGCAAGCCGGTCATCGGCTTCGGCTTCAACTCCAACGGCCGCTACGGCCAGGGCTCGCTGATGCGCGAGCGCTTCATTCCGCGGCTGATGGAGGCGGATCCGGACACGCTGGTCGACCGGGACAACGCCAATCTCGACCCGTTCGCCATCTGGCGGACCATGATGACCAACGAGAAGCCGGGCGGCCACGGCGAGCGGTCCGTCGCCGTCGGCACGATCGACATGGCGGTCTGGGACGCCGTCGCGAAGATCGCGGGAACGCCGCTCTACCGGCTCCTCGCCGACCGCTACCGGAACGGCGTCGTAGACGACAGCGTCTGGGTCTATGCCGCCGGCGGCTACTATCATCCGGGCAAGGAGATCGAGGGCCTCAAGGACGAGTTCAAATCCTATCTCGACCGCGGCTACACGGTCTGCAAGATGAAGATCGGCCTCGTGCCGCTCGCCGACGACCTGAAGCGGATCGAAGCGGCGCTGGACGTGGTCGGCGGCGGCCAGAACCTCTGCGTCGATGCCAACGGCCGGTTCGACCTTGAGACCGCGCTCGCCTATGCCAAGGCGCTCGAGCCGTATGATCTCTACTGGTACGAGGAGGCGGGCGACCCGCTCGACTATGCGCTCCAGGCCGAGCTCTCGCGGAACTATTCCGGCCGCATGGCGACCGGCGAGAACCTCTTCTCGATGCAGGACGCCCGCAATTTGATCCGCCATGGCGGCATGAACAGAGACCAGGACGTCGTGCAGTTCGACTGCGCCCTCTCCTACGGCCTTGTCGAATACATGCGGACTCTCGACATGATGGCCGAGAACGGCTGGTCGTCCCGCCGCGTCGTGCCGCATGGCGGCCACCAGATGTCGCTCAACATCGCCGCCGGGCTCCATCTCGGCGGCAATGAATCCTATCCGGACGTCTTCCAACCCTTCGGCGGCTTCGCCGACACGGTGGAAGTGAAGGACAGCCGTGTCGGCCTGCCGGACGTGCCGGGCGTCGGGTTCGAGGCAAAGTCGGCGCTGTACGCGCTGCTGAAGCGGGAGCTGGTGGATTAGGCCGAGGTTGATCGACTCAGCGCTCCGGCTGTCTGAAACAGAATACAATGAAAGTGTTTCAACTAGCGAATCCGAAGGGCGCCCATTCAATCAAGCCGCTGCCGCCTGATCGATCTTATAGGCGGCCATTCCAAAGCTTCAGCCTCATCGAAGGTAATTTCGATTGGCTCGATTGGCTCATTCGCAAGTGCTTCAGCTTCGGTTTGTCTGCTCCTCGGAATCGAAGCCGCCAAGGTACAATGTGGGAGCCATGTTCCTTCGCAATAGTGAGGATCGCAGCGATCGTCACCGACCATTGCCTGCACTTTTGCGTGGACTTCCAGCAGACGGGAATCTGGGCAAGGAGCCAGCCAAAGCACGGACACATCACCTTTGAATATCCGCATATGGTGGAATTTCAGAGAAAACGCCCGAACCCCATGAAACGCATGAAGGGCTTCTTCTAGACGCTTTTGATCGACGTCGTCATAGCGGACGAGGGTCAGATGAGGTGGATATCCTAACGTTGCGACGGATGGCTCAATTTCTAGCTCTGAAGCGCGCTCTACCGTTCGCCAAAAAGCAGGCGCCGCCTCGGATGATCGGATCGTGATTCCTCGCATGAAGAGATAGTTCGATATTTCATCACGATGATCAATCTGAAACAGACTTGGCAAATCTGTTTCAGATCCAGGGCCACCAGCCCGCAAATTGCGATCTTCCGAAGGAGCCGCCGATCGTGCCTCAGTTCCGGCAACTGATCCGATTGCCCCGCTCCCAGACTTCCGCGATCACACCGCCTGGATCGTCGCCATCACGTCGTCCTCGATCGCGATGCCCTCCGCCGCCGCCTGGCGGCGGCCCTCCTGGCCGCGGCGGCCGGGGATGCGGGTCTCGGGCTCGGAGGCGATCTCGGCGGCGAGCGCGCCGAAGCGCTGAAGGACGCCGTCGCCGCCCATCGCCTTGGGATCGATGACCATCAGGAACTGGCCGAGCGCCGGCGGGGGGCCCTTGTCGTCGAAGAGCGAGGAGGCCTCGTAGGCGTAGTTCGCCCCGGTCATGCCGGCCGCGAGCATTTCGACCATCAGCGCCAGTGCGGCGCCCTTGGCGTCGCCGGCGGGGACCATCGTCCCGGCGAGAGCGGCATCGGCGTCGGTGGTCGGATTGCCGTTCTTGTCGAGCGCCCAGCCCTCCGGGATCGCAGTGCCCTTCTGCTTGGCGGCCATCACCTTGCCGCGGGCGACCTTCGACAGCGACAGATCGATCACGATCGGATCTTCGCCCGGCAGCGGCGCGGCAAAGGCGATCGGATTGGTGCCGAAGAGCGGCTTGGTGCCGCCCCAGGCCGCCATCGCGCCCGGCGCATTCGCCATCATGATCGCGACGAGACCGGCCGAGGCGAAGCGCTCCACGGTCAACGCCAGGACGCCGGCGTGGTGGGAATTGCGGATCGCCGCCGCGGCAATGCCCGTCTCCGCGACCATCCGCGGCAGCTGCTCGACGGCGAGATCGAAGGCGGGAAAGGCGAAGCCGTTCTTCGCGTCGATCCTGAGAACGCCCGACCGGATCCGCTCCGACAGCGGGCTCGCCGTGCCGGCGACCTTGCCGACCTTGGCCTGCGCGCTGTAGGCGGCGACGCGCCTGAGGCCATGGCCGCCCTGCCCGCAGGCTTCCGCGGCGACGAGGGCGCGGGCGACCGAGGCCGCCTGCGCCTCGCCGACATTCGCGCGCTGCATGGCCTCGGCGACGAGGCCTTCCGCCTCGGCGATCGAAAGGGTCGTGGTCACTCGGGCTTCTCCAGATGCTTCAACACGTTCTCGGCGGTCACGCGGCTGACCCGGACGTTCGATTCCGCCGTCACGCCGGCGATATGCGGCGTCAGGATGAGGTTGGCGAGGCCCTCGAACTTCGCGCCGGCCTCCGCCGTCAGGGGTTCAGTCTCGAAGACGTCGAGTGCCGCGCCGCCGATCCGGCCGGCCCGCAGCGCCTCGGCGAGAGCCGCCTCGTCGACGACACCGCCGCGCGCCGTGTTGATCAGGATCGCCCCCTCCTTCATGGAGGCGATGGCGTCGGCGCCGATCATATGCCGGGTCTTGTCGGTCAGCGGCACATGCAGGCTGACGACGTCGGACGTCCTGATGAGGTCGGCAAGGTCGAGCCGTTCGCAGTCCGTCCAGGCCGCGTCGTCCTCCGGCAGGAACGGGTCGAAGGCGGCGATCGAGAAGCCTAAGACGCGGGCGCGTTTGGCCGCCTGCCGGGCGATCGCGCCATAGCCGACGAGGCCGAGGCGCTTGTCCATCGCCTCGCGGCCCATCAGCCGCTGGCGGGGCCACTCACCGGCCGCGACCTCGGCGGAGGCCGTGTAGGCGCCGCGCAGGAGCGTCAGCGCGGTCGACACGACATATTCGGCGACCGCAACATCGTTGGCGCCGGTGGCCGGATAAACAGCGACGTTCTTCTTGCGGCAGGCGTCGAGATCGATATTGTCGAGGCCGACGCCGAGCCGGCCGACGCAGCTGAGCGTCTCGGCGGCTTCGAGGAGCGCGGCCGTCACCTTGGTGCGGTTGCGCACGACCAGCGCCCGGGCAGCCCGCACCGCTTCGGCGAGATCGTCCGGCCGGTCGACGAGGCCCGGATCGTAGAGCGTGTCGTGCCGGGCACTGATCATGCCCACCGCGGCCTCGTCCATGAATTCGGAAATGACGACCTCGGGCATGGGTGGCTCCTGTCGGGTTTGCAGTCGGGACGGTTGCGCGGCGGCCGCCGCAGAATTGGATGATGTGAACGAGCGGAGACGCCGGCGCACGCGCGCCCCCTCTGTCCTGCCGGACATCTCCCCCACAAGGAGGGAGATCGATCTCGCGGAGACGCCTCGGCTAGCCATCTACGCTCGTGACCGCATGGACGTCGAACGACATGCGCCGCCGCTGAAGCTGTCGATCTCCCCCCTTGTGGGGGAGATGGGCGGCAGCCCAGAGGGGGGTGTGACGGGCGCAAGCTTATGGAGACGAAGCCGGCGCCTTTCGGACGCCGGCCGCCGCAGATCAAGCGCTGCGGTAGAGCTTGGTCATCACGAACTCGCGGTGGCCGAGGGCCTCCGCGGCGGTCATGCGGCCGTTCGCGGTGCGCATGATGTTGTCGATCAGCGCGTCGCCGGCCTGGTCGATGGTCATGTCGCGGCGCAGGATGCCGGTGACGTCGACGTCGATATGCTCCGACATCGTCCTAAGCGTGCGGGGATTGGCCGAGATCTTGATCACCGGGACGATCGGATTGCCGATGACATTGCCCTGGCCGGTCGGGAAGGTGTGGATCACATAGCCCGCCGCAGCCATCAGGGTCACGCACTCGGCCGCTGCCGAGGAGGTGTCCATGAAGTAGAGGCCCTTGCCCTTCTGGGGCGCCTCGGCCGGCTCCAGGATGTCGATGAACTGGCAGTCGCGGCCGATCTTCTCGAGATTGCCGAGCGCCTTTTCCTCGATCGTCGTCAGGCCGCCCTCGATATTGCCCTTGGTCGGCTGGGATTCGGAGAGATCGTTGGTCGCATGGGCGAAGATGACGTCGTCCTGATAGGCCTTCCACATCTTGTACCAGCGCTCGCCGACTTCCTCGTCGACGGCGCGGGTCTTGCAGATGTGCTCGGCGCCCGTGATCTCGGAGGTCTCGCCGAAGACGCCGTAGATGCCCTCCGGGATCAGCTTGTCATACATGTTGCCGACGGTCGGGCAGGAGCCGAGGCCGGTGGTCGTGTCGCTCTCGCCGCACTTGGTCGAGATCCACAACTCGGAGACGTCGCACTCGGTCTTCTGCTGCTCGGTCGCCCACTGGACGAAGTCCTTCGCCTTGCGCGAGACGTCCATGATCGTCTTCAGGTCGCCATTCTGCTCGATCGAGAAGGCGGCGACGGGCTTGCCGGTCTCGGCGATGCCGTCGGCGATCTTCTGCGTCCAGCCGGGCTCGATGCCGACGACGATGCAGGCGGCGACGTTGGGGTTCGCGCCGGTGCCGATCATGGTGCGGAAGTGAAGGTCGAGATCGGCGCCGAACTGCAGCCGGCCATAGGCATGCGGCAGCGCCATCGTCCCCTTGATGTTGTTGGCGACGGCCTCGCAGGCCGCGTTGGAGATGTCGTCGACGGGCAGGATGACGACGTGGTTGCGCACGCCGACGCGGCCGTTCTCGCGCCGGTAGCCCATGAATTTGCGATTGGTGTTGATCGGCATGGCGATCTTCCTCCTGGAAAGGTCGGCTCCGGCCCCGGGGGCGCGGGAGCGTCTAGAAAAGGACGATAAGCCGCCGGCTCACCAGCGATTGGTCTTGAGGTTGTGGATGTGGACGTGGCCGCCCTTCTTCACGTCGGCCTTGAAGCGGCCGATGTCCTCGCCGTACTTCACCGCCACGTCGCCGGCCGAAATGTCCTTCAGCGCCACCTTGTGGCCGATCGGCACGTCGTCATTGCAGGTCAGCCGGAAGGAGGAATTGTCGTGCGTGACGACGCAGAGCATGTCCGTGCCGGCCTTCAGATTCTCGACGACGACCACGCCGACATTGTCCTTGTGGTCGTGGACGAGCAGTTGCGGAATGCTCATGTACTTCGCTCCCATGGGTTGAGTGCCTTCGACCGGGTACATCTGCGGCCATCGTTCCCGCGTCTCGCGCATCCAGGTCTTATATAAGACATAAAAGCTCTTTACATCCGCCTGTCAAGCGGGTTCGTATGGCCGCACGAGGGATGCGGAGCGACAGGCGCATGGAGGACGACAGAGGCACGCCGGCCTTCCGGCCGCTATACCGGCAGGTGCGCGAGACGCTGGTGCAGCGGCTGATCGACGGCACCTGGACGCCGGGCATGCTGTTGCCGAGCGAGTTCCAGATCGCCGCCGAGCTCGGTGTCAGCCAGGGGACGGTGCGCAAGGCGCTCGACGCCATGGCGGGGGAAAACCTCCTGGTGCGCCGGCAGGGCCGCGGGACCTTCGTGGCGATGCCCGAGGAAAGCCGGATCCTCTTCCAGTTCTTCCGCCTCGCAGCCGACGACGGCACCCGGCTGTTTCCCGAAAGCCGGGTCCATGGGCTCGCTCGCGAGCCCGCCGGGAATGTGGCCGCCGCGGCTCTCGCCATCGGCCCGAATGACGAAGTCTGGCGAATCGACCGGGTGCGCCATCTCGGCGGCCGGCCGGTCATCGTTGAGGAGATCGTCCTGCCGGTCGCCCGCTTTCCGACGCTTGCGGAGATGGAAGACATCCCCAACAACGTCTACGCGCTCTATTCCGAGCGCTTCCAGATCACCATCGGCCGCGCGATGGAGAAGCTCAAGGCCGACGCGGCCGACAATCCCACCGCCGAACGTCTCGGCTGCGCGCCGGGCCATCCGATCCTCGTCATCGAACGCGTCGCCTCGGCGCTCGACGGCTCGCCGGTGGAATGGCGCATCTCACGCTGCCTGACCGACGGCTTCCACTACCGCGCCGACCTGCGCTGACCGGCCAGCCCGCCCTCGCCCCCGGGACCCATGCTCGCGCCGCGACTTCGGCGCCGCGAGCCTCCTTGCCCGCTGGCCGCTCAGGCGGCGGCGGGAAGCCTCATGCGATCATAGACCGCGGTCTCGAAATCGACATAGCCGCCGAACGAGGTCGCATCGGCGAAGGGGAAGATCTGCGTCGCCCAGAACCCGCCGATCCCGTTTTGCCGGTCGATCCAGTAGTAGAGATTGGCGAGCCCCGCCCAGCCGAGCGAGCCGGCTGGGCGGCCGGTCGGTGCGACCGTGTCATTGACCATGAAGCTGAGCGCCCAGGACTTCGACAGGCCGGGGAAGAACTCCGCGTCGTTCGACAGGGCCGGGATGACGCCGGGCAGGAGCTTGATCTTCATGTCGCCGAGACCGTTGCGGACCGCCATCTTCACCGTCTCCGGCTTCAGCACCTGGCCATTCTCGCCGGCCCCGTCGTTCAGCCACATGCGGATGAAGCGCACGTAGTCGCCGACGGTCGCATAGAGGCCGTGGCCGCCCATGTGCACTTCCGGCTCCTGCGGCAGTTCGAACCCCTTGAGCGGCCGCAGCGAGCCGTCTGCCTCGCGCTGATGGACCCGCGCCAAGCGCTCGCGCATCGAGGCCGTGAGAACGAAACCGGTGCTCGTCATGCCGAGCGGCGCGAAGATCCTCTCCTGAAACACCGCGCCCAGTCGCTTGCCGGTGACGGCTTCGATCACCTGGCCCGCCCAGTCCATATTGGAGCCGTATTCCCAGGCCTCGCCGGGATCGAACAGGAGCGGCGTCCTCAGCGAGGCCTTGCTGGCGGACACGACGCTCGGCTGGCCGTGTTCGACCGCCAGTCGATTGTAGGTCGTGTTGAAGAAATCATAGCCGAAGCCGGCGGTGTGAAGGAGCAGCATCCGGGTGGTGATGTCGCGCCTCGCAGGCCTCAGGCGCGGCTTGCCGGCCTCGTCGAAGCCCTCGATCACCTGCAGTTCGCCGATCTCCGGCACGTAGGTCTTCGCCGGAGCGTCGAGATCGAGGTCTCCGGTCTCGACGAGCTGCAGCGCAGCCGTCGCGGTGATCGCCTTGGTCGTCGAAAAGATCGCGAAGACGGTGTCGGGCGTCATCGCCGGCCCTTCGCCGAGCACGCGCTCGCCCCTCGCGCCCTCGTAGATGTTGCGCTCGGCATCCGTCACCATGGCGACGACGCCCGGAACCCGCGGCGCCCCCGCAACCATCCGGTCGAGGACGCCGTCGAGGGTTTCCTGCAATGATTTGTCCATGTCGTTTCCATCCCTTGGTTCATGCGGGCGTCGAGGATTCTGGTTTTCGTCCCGATCGTCCGCGCTTGAAAAGCATACCCCCGAGACCGGTCCGAAACGAGCCCTTGGCCTCCGCTCGGCGCCGGCCGATCGGAGACGGACGCGCAAGCGCTTTCTGCCGCGGCGGCCCGAAACTCCTTGCGGCCCGCGCGAGGGAGATCCCCTCAACTTTCCTCCACGCCTGTGATTGGCCTTCGCGCCGCATTGCGGTAAGCCGACTTTATCATTTCGGGCGCCCTGCCCTGGCGCCCATCCGCCTCCCTGAGACGATCGCCGGCCTCCGCCATCCGTCCGATCCAAGCCGCCGACCGCAACGCGGGCCACACCCGCATCGTGGCGGGCAAAGTCCGGCCCTCACTGGCCGCGTCCAAGGAACCGCCCGAATGCCCGATCAGCCCGACGCATCGGCCCGAATGTCGAAACTCTCTGCCGGCCGGCATGATGCGTAGGGTCAAAGATCCGGGCCGTCCTTCGCGCGTCCTTTCGGATGCTCTGGACTCGCCAGTGCGCCGCTGGCTGGCGCTTCTGCTTCTTTCCGCCGCCGTCGGCGGACTGCTCGAGCTCGCCGGCATCCCGGCCGCGCTTCTGCTGGGGCCAATGGCCGCGGGCATCGTCCTTGCCGTCACCGGGAATGCGGTAACGATCTCCAACACTCCCTACAATCTGGCCCAGGGCGCGATCGGCTGCCTGATCGCCGCAGCCATCACGCCCTCGATCCTGTCCACCTTCCTCGAAGACTGGCCGCTCTACATCGCCATCGTCGTCGTGGTCATCGCCGCCAGCAGCCTCCTCGGCTTCCTGATGAGCCGCTGGCAGGTGCTGCCGGGAACGACGGCCGTATGGGGATCGTCGCCGGGCGCCGCGACCGCGATGATGCTGATGGCGGAAGCCTTCGGCGCCGATGCCCGCCTCGTCGCCTTCATGCAGTATCTGAGGGTAATCTTCGTCGCCGTTGCCGCCTCCCTGATGGCCCGCTTCTGGATCGGAGCGGAGGGAAGCATGACGTCGGACATCATGTGGTTTCCGGCGATAAACTGGCCGGCCTTCGGTGCGACGCTGGCACTCACGATCGGCGGCGCCACTCTCGGCACGGTTCTCCGTATTCCGGCCGGACCGCTGCTCGTGCCGATGGGCATCGGCATCGTCCTCCACCTGCTGGGCGTCACCGATTTCCAGCTGCCGGAGTGGTTTCTGGTCATCGCCTATGCGCTGCTCGGCTGGCGGATCGGGCTCGGCTTCACGGCCGAGGTGATGGGCCATGCCTGGCACGCGCTGCCGAAGATCGTCGCGTCGATCCTCGTGCTCCTGGCCTTCTGCGGGGGTCTCGCCGCGCTCCTCAACCTGTTCCTCGGGATCGACCCGGTGACCGCCTATCTCGCCACCAGCCCGGGCGGCATGGATTCGATCGCGATCATCGCCGCCTCGACCAAGGTGGACCTGCCCTTCGTCATGGCCCTGCAGACGGTGCGCTTCCTGATCGTTCTCGTCGCGGGCCCGCCGATCGCGCGGTTCATCGCGACCCGGATCGGCGAGACGTCGCCGGATGCGGCAAGGCGCGAGTGAACCGGGCGCCGTCTATTCCGCAGCACTGCCCTCGCCCGGCCGGGGCGACGCCGATTTGAGCGGCCTTTCCTGCACCGTCGGCTTCGGCGCGCCGCGCCGGCGCCAGGCGCGGCGGATCGCCCGACCGCGCACGCGCAGCCAGAAACCGAGGTCTTCGACATTCTCCACCCGGTCCTCGTAGAGCTCGGCGAGAGCCTCGCGGAATTCGGCGTAGCCGAAGCGCGCCTCGCCCTCGATCCGGCGCATCACCACCATCCAGGCCGGCGAGACGAGCAGCGAGATCGCGGTGACGGCGAGCGCCAGGCGATAGACGTCGGCCCCGATCGCCCCCGAGGCGAAGGCGGCGGCAGCGAGGACGAAGGAGAATTCCCCGATCTGCGCCATCGACAGGCCGGCCTCGATCGCGGTCTTGTGGCGCAGGCCCGCCATGCGGATCAGGAGCACGTTGAACAGCGTCTTCGCGACGATGACGAAGACGGCGGCGACGAGGACGATCTGCCAGTTGTCGAAGATGTAGCCGAGGTCGATCAGGAGGCCGATCGACAAGAAGAAGACGACGAGCAGGATCGACTGGATGGGCTCGACCACGTGGATCACCGGCGAGCGCAGCGTGGACGCGCCGACGACGAGGCCGGCAATGAAGGCGCCATAGGCCGGCGAGAGACCGGCGACGCCAGAGAGCGCGGCGGCCGCAAAGCAGAAGGCGAGCGAGCCGAGCGCCAGGATCTCGACATTGTTCTCCACCGCCGGCCCGAAGGCGGGCTTCAGCTTCGGCCGGCGCCCGAGATACCACAGGAGGCCGGCGAGCACGGCCACGGCGACGACGATCTTGGCGGTGAGCGAGACCCAGTCGACCGGCTCGCTCCCTCCGAGCGAGGTCGCGACGATCAGCATCGGCACAACGGCGAGATCTTGCGCGATCAGGACGCCGACCGCGATCCGGCCGGGCTCGGTGCGCAGTTCGCCGATGTCGTCCAGCATCTTCATCGCCACGACCGTCGAAGACAGCGCGATGATGAAGCCGAGAATGATCGCCTCGGGAACCGTCGCATCGGATATCGCCATCAGCCCGAAGGAGATCGCCATGGCGGCGAGAAGCTGGCCGCCGGCAATCATCACCGCCGGCCTCAGCGTCGCGACGAAGGCCTTGAGTGAGAGCTCCATCCCGATGAAGAACAGGAGCATCAGGACGCCCATCTCGGCGAGCATGGTGACGTTCTCGTTCGAGGTCGAGACGAAGCGCAGCCCGGACGGTCCGAGCAGCACGCCGGCAAGAATGAAGCCGACCAGCGGCGGCTGCTTCAGCCGCATCAGGCCGAGCCCTGCCGTCACCGCCACGACGACGACGAAGGCGATGACCGTCAGCCCCCCGGCATGTGCGTTCGCTGCTGCTTCCTCCAAGCCCCGTCCTTCTCCGCTCTCGCGATTCGCCCCGGGGGTCATGTCACGGGAGAACCGTGGCCTCGGTGTGATGAGGTGGCCGGACGCGGGAGACGGCGCACGATCCTCCGGCGCCGGCATGCAGCGAATTTGCCTTCCTGTGCATTCGGGAGGAGCGCCCCCATATGTGCCCCGCCGATCACCTCACCCGAAGGAGCCTCATGATGCCCGATCGCGACTTTCATGACCGAGCCGACCATCTGAGACGGCTAAGGCGCGTCTCGCGGGTCGCCCGGCTGATGGATACGGCGATCCGCATCCCCGGAACGGGGATCAGGCTTGGTGGGGATTCCATCGTCGGCCTGATTCCGGGCGTCGGCGATGCCGGAACGGCGCTGGTCTCGCTGTGGATCGTCAACGAGGCGCGCCGCCTCGGCATTCCGCCAAGCAAGCTGATCCGGATGCTCGGCAATGTCGGTTTCGATTTCGCGCTCGGCTCGATCCCTCTCCTCGGCGACGTCTTCGACGTCTTCTTCAAGTCGAACCGGCGCAATCTGGGTATGATCCTCGATCACTTCGGCGAGACCGCACCGGAATTCGACATCGATCAGCGCCGGCCGATGAAGGACATCACGCCGAAAGCGCGATAGGCCCGGACGTTGGGCCCGTCCATTGAATCGCGACCGTCGAAAGCCGTGGTAACTGGAGCTTCGAGCCGGCAACTCTCCCTGCGCCGAAAACCGCTCTCCGCGGTCTTTCGGCTGACATGGAAGGATGGCAGCCTCACGAGCACACAATGTTCCGGGCAGCGCCGTCGGTGAGCGAAGACGCCTTCTCCAAGACGACCGAGACGATGACCGGAGCCCGGCCGGCTGGGTCGGCGCGCGAAGTCCTCCTCGCCTTCGCCAAGCTCGGGGTCTCCGCCTTCGGGGGGCCCATCGCCCATCTCGGCTATTTCCGCGACGAGTTCGTCACCCGCCGGCAATGGCTAAGCGAAGCGCGTTTCGCTGATCTCGTCGCCCTCTGCCAGTTCCTTCCGGGTCCGGCTTCCAGCCAGGTCGGCTTCGCGCTCGGCCTGATGCGGGCAGGTCCCCTCGGGGCTCTCGCAGCCTTCACCGCCTTCACCCTGCCTTCGGCGGCCCTCCTTCTGCTATTCGCGGCGAATGCGGCGCATTTTTCCAGCGGGGCCGGGCTCGCCATTGTCCACGGACTGAAGCTCGTCGCGGTCGCCGTCGTCGCCCAGGCCGTTCTGGGCATGGCGAAGAGCCTGACGCCCGACGCGCCGCGCGCCACGATCGCGCTTGCCGCCGTCGGCGCGATCGCGGCGCTGCCAGGCTCACTCGGCCAGATCGCCGCGATCGGTCTCGGCACCCTTGCCGGCCTCCTCTTCCTGCGCCGCGACATCCAACCCGAGCCGGAGCGGGCAGACCCTGTTCCCGTCAGCCGCCGCGCGGGTCTTGCCGCGCTGGCAACCCTCGCTGTCCTCATCCTTGCCCTGCCGCTCCTCGTCGCGGCGACCGCCTCGTCCGGGTTCGACCTCTTTGCCGGCATCTTCCGCTCCGGCGCCCTCGTCTTCGGCGGCGGTCATGTCGTTCTGCCGCTGCTCCAGGCCGAAACAGTCGATCCGGGCTATGTGACGTCCGCGGCCTTTCTCGCCGGCTACGGAGCGGCGCAGGCGGTGCCGGGACCGCTCTTCACCTTCGCGGCCTATCTCGGCGCGATCGCCGATGCCGGACCGGGCGGCGTTCCGGGCGCCTTCCTCGCGACTGCGGCGATCTTCCTGCCGGGACTGCTCATTCTCGTCGCCGCGCTGCCGTTCTGGGAAGCGTTGCGCCGCCGGCCGCGCCTCCAGGCCGCGCTCAGAGGAATCAACGCCGCCGTCGTCGGCATATTGGCGGCCGCGCTCTACGATCCGGTCTTCGTCACCGCAGTCGCCGACCGGGTGGACTTCGCGCTCGCATTGAGCGGATTCGTGCTTCTCGTCGCCTGGAAGACGCCGCCGATCGTCGTCGTCTGCCTTGGGGCGCTCGCCGGGATCGTCTTGCAGGCAATTTAAAGCCGTTCCGGCAGATAAGCCGTTCCCGCGCAAGACACCTTGAACCGACCATCGATCGGCCACAGATCCCGATAGGGCATTTTTTTCCAGAATGTCGGGAACCGCTCCCCCGCCATGTGCGTCCTGACCAGAATGCGATCTCACGAGGATAAGACGATGACGACGACCGAGACGCTCGATGCCTACGAATCCGGCCTGATCACCGAGGCGGAAGCGGTGGAGCAGGCAATGGTCGACGCCATTGACGAACTCTATGCCCGTCAGGACAGCGGCGACGACCGATACCACCGCCGCATCGACGAAGCCCGGGCTGCACTGCACCACTGACCTTATCGGTTACCGCAAGAGCGCCCGCCTTCGCCGATGCGGGGCCCTGCGCCGTGGCGCGGTGTCGGCGAGGATGGAACGCGGCACCCACGGCGGGCAGGCACCGCTTCGCTCCGGCGAGGCGCAAAGGTCCGTCTGGATGTACCGGCACTGCGCGCTGGCCTCGCCGCGTCCTGGTCCACGGCGGCCCGGCCAAAGGGCCGTGGCGCTGTCGACCGGTCACCGAGAGGCTTCGTGCTTCGGTCGGAAGTGCGGCGCCGCCTTGACGCGTTCAGGCGAACTGCCCGCGCGACGGGCGCCGGTCGGTGCGGAAGTCGAGACAGTCCACCGGCAGCCGCAACAGCCCGTCGGCGCTATCCACGACGACCGTCATCTCGCCCCAGTAACGGGCCTCGCTGCCGAAGAGATAGCGGCAGATGCCGCCGATGGTGAAGCCGGCCTCGGTTGCGGCCTGCGTGCTGCGCCGAAGGATCGCATTCTTGAACATGTCGGGCCTCCTGATGTCTTGCCTTGTCCGCTCAATGGAAGGCGCAGGCGGCTTGCAGTGGCCGAGATCCGCGAGGGCGCCGGCAGACATCGCGTCCGCGCGGCGCGACCGTTCCGCTCCAGCGCTGGTCACGCAGAATCTTGGAAACGGGAGTACTTCAACTTCTCTGCCACTCGCAGAAAACGGTTGCTCCGCTCTTTCTTTTCAATTCTCCGTCAACGCGCAGCAACTTGAACATCCGAAACCTGCGACACATCGAGACAACTCACAGCGCAACTTATCGCGGGACGGAACAGTTATAGCTGCAACCAAACAATGGAGTTCAATACCATGGCCAAGCAAACCGACTCGACCAATGCCCGTCAGGGAAGCCGCGGAACGCCTGTGCTGATCGTGCTCATCGTGGCGCTGGTCCTGATCGTGCTCGGCTACCTGCTGACCGGCTGGATCGGCTATTCGACCCAGCCCGACCAGTCGATCTCCACGACGGAGACCGTTGGGAGCGGTGCGCCGACAACGTCCGCCAGCGGCACCGGCGAAGTCACGCCCAGCGATCAGGCGCCAAGCACCAGCGAAACCGTCGTCCGGCCCTGACCGCCGGCTTTTTCCCGCCCGGCCGCGCGAGATCGCGCGGTCAGGCCAGCGCCCGCTCGATCATCTCCGCCTCGGCAGCTTCCGCCAACACCTCGTCCCGCGCCTCTCCGACGACGCTCTCGCGCCCGATCTCCAGCATGATCGGCACTGCGAGCGGCGAGATCTCGGCGAGGTCCTTGTGGACGATGTGATGCTTGATCCGCGCGAGAAGATCGGAGACGCGCTTGACGTCGAGAAGCCCGGTCGCCGCATCCGCCCAGGTCGCCCTGAGGAGAATGTGATCCGGCTCATGGCTCCTGAGGACATCGTAGACGAGATCGGCCGAGACGGTGACCTGCCGGCCGGTCTTTTCCTTTCCGGGGTGGCGCTTCTCGATCAGCCCTGAAATCACCGCGCACTGACGGAACGTCCGCTTGAGCAGCCAGGAATCGGCAAGCCAGGCGTCGAGATCGTCGCCGAGCATGTCCTCGTCGAACAGCGCATCCAATGAAAGACGGCCGTCGGCGATCATAACACCCATGTCCGCCCTGCCCCAGATCGAGATCGCATAGTCCGTCGCCACGAAGCCGAGCGGCAGCGCCCGCGCCCGCTCCAGCCGGCGCGTGAGCAGCATGCCGAGCGTCTGGTGGGCGAGCCGCCCCTCGAACGGGTAGAGTACGAGATGATTGAGCCGCCCGTTCGGGAAGGTCTCGACCAGGAGATCGTTCGGCCCGGGGATCAGCGACTTGCGCTTCTGGATCCTGAGCCAGTCGGATACCTGCGGCGGCAGCGCCGACCAGCGCGCGGGATCGGCCAGCATCGCCCGCACCTCGCGCGCGAGATAGGTCGTCAGCGGGAACTTCGAGCCCCCGTAATAGGGCACCTTCGGATCTTCGCCCGCCGCCTTGGTGACGAGGCAGCTCGTCTCGAAGATCCCCTCGAAGCGCAGGATCTGCCCGGCGAAGAGGAAGGTGTCGCCCTGGATCAACGTTTCGAGGAAGGCCTCCTCGATCTTGCCGAGCACGGGCCCGCCGCGGGCGATCGCCGAGCGCGTGCGGCGGCGGATCAGGCGGATGTCCAGCATCGGCGCCTCGATGATCGTGCCGGCGTTCATCCGGTACTGCTGGGCGATGCGCGGATGCGCGAGACGCCAGGTGCCGTCCTCGGTCAGCTTGATCTTGGCATAGCGCTCATAGACCTTCAGCGCATATCCGCCGGTCGCCACGAAATCGACGACCCGGTCAAAGGTCTCGCGGTCGAGCCCGGCATAGGGCGCGGCGGAGGTGACCTCGGCAAAGAGATCATCCGCGCGGAACGGCCCGGCGACCGCCATGCCGAGGACGTGCTGGGCAAGGACGTCGAGCGCGCCCTCCCGCAACGGCGGCGTATCCTGCGCGCCGAGATAGTTGGCGTCGAGCGCCGCCTGGCACTCCATCACCTCGAAGCGGTTGGCCGGCACGAGGATCGCCTTCGACGGCTCGTCCATCCGGTGGTTCGCCCGCCCGATTCTTTGAGCGAGGCGCGAGGCTCCCTTCGGCGCGCCGACATGGACGACGAGGTCGACATCGCCCCAGTCGATGCCGAGATCGAGGGTCGAGGTCGCCACCACCGCCCTCAGCTGGTTCGCCGCCATCGCCGCTTCCACCTTGCGGCGCTGGTTCACGTCGAGCGATCCGTGGTGCAGCGCGATCGGCAGCGTGTCCTCGTTGATCCGCCAGAGCTCCTGGAACAGGAGTTCGGCCTGGCTGCGAGTGTTGACGAAGAGCAGCGTCGTCTTGTGCGCGCGGATCGCCTCGTAGATCTCCGGCGTGGCATAGCGGGCCGTGTGGCCCTGCCAGGGCACGCGCTCCTTGGACTGAAGGATCGAGATGTCCGGCTTGGCGCCGCCCGGCACGGTGATGAGATCGGCCTCGGGCGCGGCGTCCGGCGCCTGCGCCGCCAGCCAGCGGCAGAGTTCGGCCGGCTCCGACACCGTTGCCGAGAGCCCGATCGTCTGGATCTCAGGCCGCAGCCGGCGGAGCCTCGCAAGGCCGAGCGACAGGAGATGGCCGCGCTTCGACGTCACCAGCGAATGCAGCTCGTCGAAGACGACATAGCGCAGGTCGGAGAAGAAATCGGTCGCGTCCTTCGCCGCGATCAGCAGCGCCAGCTGTTCGGGCGTCGTCAGCAGGATGTCCGGGGGTTTGAGCTTCTGGCGCTGGCGGCGCACCTGGGACGTGTCTCCGGTGCGGGTCTCGAGCGTCACCTTCAGCCCGATCTCGCCCACCGGCCGCTCCAGATTGCGGGCGATGTCGGTGGCGAGCGCCTTCAGGGGCGAGACATAGAGCGTGTGGACGCCGCGCGGGCGCTCCCCCGGCTTCCTGCGCTTGCGGCGGGAGAGATCGACCAGCGCCGGCAGGAATCCCGCCAGCGTCTTGCCCGCCCCGGTCGGCGCAATCAGGAGAACGGAGGCGCCCGCCTCCGCCCGCGCCAGGAGATCGAGCTGGTGCGGCCGCGGCGCCCAGCCGTTCTTGGCGAACCATGCCAGGAACGGCTCAGGCAGGTGGATCGGTGCGCCTTCGGCGGCGAAGAGGTCGGGGCGGACGGTCATGTCGGCCTCGAGACCCGCAATATGCCAGGCGCCTCGGCCGGAAGCTGACCGGTCCCTCTTCCGGCCTGCAGGCACCCGCTTCCGGCGATCCGAAACGGTTCCGCGACGCGGCTGGCGAGACGGCTCCCGTCGTACCCAGCCATTCCCATCCTCACGTTCGATCCCGGCTGCATTTGAAGACGATCCCCGACTGCGCGGGAGCTTCCGCCCGCGAGGGGGGCTATCTAGGCCGCCGGCCGCCATCCGTGAACTCGCAGCACCCGGGATCCGGCGGAACTCAGCGACTTCGGGGCAATCCGTTGAATCTGCTTGTTAATACTTTCGAAAGAGTTTCCGATTGCGCCGCGCAAGGATGTCCGTCCACCTGCCGTCGCGGAAAATAGCCGCCAACCGATAAAAAACCGTACAGCAAGGAGTTGGTTACCAAATTTCGCCAATTATGATGCTTAGCGATTGGTTTCGCCGGACTGAGACGTGCCGGCGCCGAGCCGAGGGGGCTTGGACGACATTCGCGTCTTGAACGTCGTGGCAAGGAAACCGATTGACCGTAGCAAGTTCTGAGGGGGACCGACCGGTGAGACGCAAGAATTCGCGCGCGGCGCGAAGGACGTCGCGGCCCGTGGTTTGGGTCGGCGCCGCAGCAATCACGGCAACAGCGGTTCTGGGAGCGGGACATATTCTTCCCAGCTCGCCCGAGCCGGCCAGACAATCCGCACAGCTTGAAAGAGCCGACAGCCCGACTCCGACCGTCACGCCAGGAAAGGGCGCCGGCCGCCAAGTGGCAGAGGCTCGCGCGGCAGCAGCGCCGCATCCGGACGCGCGGGGGTCGCGCGTCTTTCATCCAAACGCCGGCGAAAGCGAAGCCGGGAGCCACTTCGCCCCGCGCGGCGGCCGGGTGTTCGAAGTCGCGACGGCCACACCGGTGAAGAAGCCGGCGGCAAAGCGCCACATCACATGGCTGCATCTCAATTCCGGCGCCCCGCTGCTGCGCGACGTCGCGATGCGTCCGGCCGGCCAGGATGGCGAGCCGACACTGTTCTCGAAGGCGATGTTCGAGCCGGCGGAGGGGTTCAGGCCCGGTTCGGGCGCCGGCCGGCAGCTCGCCGCGCTCGGATCGCATCCCGCAGGCGCTGGGAGCACGTCGGCAATGGCCGGCGAAGCGGCAGCGGATCACACGCCCGCGGAAGGCGTGCAGGTCGCCTCTCTCGATCCACGCGCGGGCGGACTGACGGATCCTGAAGCGTCCTCCGGCGAGGAAGCAGATGCTTCCGCCGGCGTGCCCCTGCCCTCCTTCCGCGAGTCCGTCGCAGACGACATCAGCGCCGAGGTCGCCAATGCCGCGCCCGATCCGGCCACGGTGGCCGTGCCCGTTCCGCGGCCTCGCGCGCCGGCTTCGGCCAACCGCCGCGTCGCGAGCCTCGAGCCGCGGGATGTCAGCCGTCGCGCCGACACGGCGACCGACGCAGCCCCAGCCGCGGATGTCCGGCCGCGGCAACGGCCCGCAAAGGACGTGCCGGCGGCGCTTGCCTATGCGCGGCAGAGTGCCCCGGGCGAGGATAACGCGGGCAGTGGCGGTGTCGGCAGCTTCTTCAACAAGCTGTTCAATTCCGGCTCGGCGCAGCTGCCGGGTCCGGGCAGCAAGGTCGCCGTCTACGACATCCAGTCGGCGACGGTCTATCTTCCCGGCGACAGACGCCTCGAAGCGCATTCCGGCCTTGGCCACATGCAGGACAATCCCCGCTATGTGAACCAGAAGAACCGCGGGCCGACGCCGCCCAACATCTACAATATGGTGATGCGCGAGAGCCTGTTTCACGGTGTCCAGGCCATCCGGCTCCTGCCGGCGGACGGCCGAAAGAAGTTCAACCGCGACGGCCTCCTCGCCCATTCCTACATGTATGTCGGCGGCGGCGACCGCTCGCAGTCGAATGGATGTGTCGTCTTCAAGAACTACGATCAGTTCCTGAAGGAGTTCAAGCGCGGTCGGATCAACCGGCTGATCGTGGTGAAGAGCCTGGACGACCTGCCGACCTACATGGCGGCGCTCTGATCCCATCCGGCGGTCGGACCCGGCAAGCCGGTCCGGTCAGGCGCTTCGCCTAACGGCGGAGCGCGCCGCCGCATAGGGCGCGTGCTCGTCTCAGATCGCCCTGCGCTTCGACAGGAGCGCAAAGGCGATGCCGCCGATGACGATCAGCCCGGCCAGGACGAAGCGCGGGCCGAGTGTCTCGGACAGGAAGAGGACGGCCCCGAGGGCGGCGATGACCGGCACGCAGAGCTGGACGATCGCCGCCGAAAGGGCGGTGAGCCCGCCGAGCGCCCGGTACCACAGGATGTAGCCGAGCGCCGAGGTGATGCCGCCCGAAGCGGCGGCAATCAGGATGCCCTCTCCCGTCATCCCGCCCTTGATCGCCGAGACGGCGATCAGCGGCAAGGCGAGAGGCAGGGTGCGGATGAAGTTGCCGGCTGTCGCCCGCATCGGATCGCCGGCGCCGCGCCCGCGCAGCGAGTAGACGCCCCAGGCTGCGCCCGACAGGACCATCAACCCCGTGCCAAGCGGATCCGGCCGGGTCAGGCCCGGCGTGAGCCACCAGACGAAGGCGGCGAAGGCGGCGGCGAGCCCGAGCGCTTCGCGCAGGCTCGGCCGTTCACCCTTGAAGAGCCCCCAGGCGATCATCGTCGCCTGGACGGCCGCGAACAGCACCAGCGCTCCGACGGCGGCTCCGACGCGCCCATAGGCGAGCGAGAAGGCAAGCGCATAGACGAAGAGGGCAGCGGCGGAAGCCCAGCTGCCGGCAAAGCGGCGCGCCTCGGAGGGCTTGCGTGCGTGAGAAAGCTGCAGGATGAGCGCGAGGACGGCGGCGCCGATCGAAAGGCGCAGGCCGGTGAAGCCAAGCGGGTCGGCAGTTCCGCTCGCCATGCCGAGCCGCGCCAGCAGCGAATTGCCGGCAAACGCGATCATCGCCAGCGTCGTCAGCCAGAGCGTCATGGCTTGCCCGTTTCCTCCGCAAATGCTCGCGGCAGATAGAGCACGGTTTCCGATGCCGGTCGACGCGCGGCTATTTCGCCTTCGGGACTAGCGTGATCGCTCGCAGGTCAGAAATCCCTGTCGCAATGATAGGCATCGCCGCTCGAGCGAACCTGCGGCAGGGCTGCCCCCGCAGGCGTGCTCGCCGATGCGGCCTGGACGGGCACGGCAGAGGCGCCGACGGCCGCAGACAGATAGAGCGTGTTGCCGCCGAGCGCCGCGGTCGCGGCCTTCATGCGTTCAACGGGGTCGGAGATGGTGTCCATCGCCATACCCTCGGGAATACGGTCGCCATCCACCCGCGTGATGTAGCGGCACTCGGCGATGCCCTGCTGCGTGCGGACGACGGTGACGGAATCGGCGGACGGATTGGCGGTCACGCAGCCGCTAAGGCTCACGACGAGAAGAAGCGGTGGAAGGGCGCGCATGGCTGAAGTCCCGGATTGTCTGAGCTGTCGGCGAAGATGTCCCGGACGAACTACAGCATTGACCCCGCAAGCGGAATCCCCACCGGCGGTCGGGCACGACCATTTGTGAGACGATCGACTTTTGCGCCGGCTTCGGCAAACGAAAAGGGGCCCGGCGCAAGGCCGGACCCCTTCCCTTGTGTCTTGCGGACGCTGCTTAGCGGAAGAGCGAGAGCAGGGTCTGCGAGGAGGAGTTGGCGATCGAGAGCGCCTGGACGCCGAGCTGCTGCTGGGTCTGGAGCGCCTTCAGCCGGGTCGATTCCTCGGTCATGTCGGCGTCGACCAGCGAGCCGACACCCTTGTCGATCGTGTCCATCAAATTGCCGACGAAGGTCGTCTGCAGGTCGATGCGGTTCTGGATCGCGCCGATCGTCGAAGCGCCCGCCGTCACCTTGGCGATCGCGTCGTCGACCACGTTGATGTACTTCTTGATGTCGGCCTGGGTGACCGAAGCGCCGGAGATGTCGATCGTGGACACCGCCGTGCCGGCATCGGCATCGGTGTTGGAGACCGTGATCGTGGTGCCGGTACCGGTGGCCGTCGTCGACAGCGACAGGGCGCCGGCCGTCGAGGCGGTGGCGGAGGCAGCGACGCCAGCGGCAGTCAGCGCCGCGTTCATGACCGAGGCCATGGCGGTGGCGCCGGCGATCTTGCCGTCGGTGACACCGAGCGTCGAATTGACCAGGGCCTGATCGATGGTCACGACCTTGGCGGTGGTGCCGGTGCCGATGGCGACGTCGAAGCTGATCGTGTCGTTGACGTCGAGCGTGAGCCCGGTGGTGGAGCTGCCCATGCTCACGGTCGCCGCAGTCGCGGTGGCCGCCGTATTGGTCCCGTCCGTGACGCCGTTGGCGCTGGTGTTGCCGCCCACGCCGCCGTTGAGGATACCGGTGCTGGTGGTGGAGTTCGAGTCGTAGAGCGCGATCTTGGAGGTATCGATGGAGATCGAGCCGAGCGCCAGGGCGCCGGAAGCGTCACGGGAGAAGTTCGAAACCATCGTCTTGGTGGCGTTGTAACCGGAGGCGCTGGAGTCGACCGACAGCCAGTTCTGGCCGGAGAAGGAGGCGGAGTCGGCGATGCTCTTCAGCTGTTCCTGCAGCTGCTTGACTTCGTCCTGGATCTTGGTGCGGTCGACGCCGTCCTGGGTCGCTGCGGTCAGCTTGGCCTTGATCTCGTTGAGAACGTCCTTGGCGGAGTCGAGGCCGGTATAGGCCGTGTCAACGGTCGCGGCGCCGATGCCGAGCGAGTCCTTGACGGCCGACAGCGCGTCATTGTCGGAGCGCATGGTGGTCGAGATCGACCAGTAGGCGGCGTTGTCCTTGGCATTGGCGACGCGGTAGCCGGTCGAGATCCGGTTCTGCGTGTCATCCAGCGCGTTGTTGGTCATGCTGAGGGTCTGCAGCGCAGTCATCGCCGCAGTATTCGTCATCAAGCTGCTCATAGGTCGTCCCGTAAAAAACGTAATTCAGGGTTGGGACAGTCCGGATCGGCCGGGATAACGAGGCGACATCATGTCTATGGCTTCAGGTTTCCCTGCTGTCCATCTCGCTATGCCCTCACCATCGGCCGATGGGTTTGCGGAATTCTTAAAATCGGCAATTTCAGGACAGACAAATGCCAGTTTTCGTGAGTGAACGTGAATATAGTGAACGCATCTTTGCCAAACGGGCTTAATATTTTTCAATCTTTCGATCTTGCTAAGCTTAATCCCCGGTAAATTCAACTCGAACATGCTTAATAGACATGGTTAATCAGGTGGTGCGACAGAAGCCGACGGCACGGAAGTCGCTGTCCGATCAATGAGTTGATCCTGCCGTGCCCTTCAGACATCGCGATCGTCCGGCAGATTGCGCGCGTCTCGCGGCAGGACGAGCGCTTGCGCTGCGAGGACGCGGATCGTCTGGCGCGTCCTGGCAAGAGACATCCGCCAGCACGAACTGACGCATGTGGCGATCGCCAGGGGCTGGCTGGCACGAACGGAACTCGCCTTGCGAGGGCTAAGGCGGGAGGAAGCGCCTTTCCGGCCTTTGCCTCGCGGCTCAGCGGCAGTCGAGTTCGAGCCGGGTCGCCAGAACCTTCGAGAAGTCGACGCCATCCTCCGGCATCGGCACCGTCTGGTCGCTGTTGAACCGCGCGATCGAGTTCATCCAGCGCGTCGCGGCCTCGTCGGGCGACGGCACCACGAACGCCTTCTTGCAGAGGACGGGCAGGTTCTTCTCGATGAAGTGGCTCTCGTCGGGAAAATTGAAGGCGACGAAATAGGTCTTGTCGTAGACCGAGAAGGTGATCGCCTCCTTGGTCAGGTCTACCTCGCTCTTCGGCTTCATCGTGAAGACGAACAGGAGCTTGCCCTTCTTGGCGTCGTAGGTCACGTCGAAGGTCGAGGGCGGCTGCATGGCGATGTCCTCGGCGCCGCGACTGACGAAGGTGTAGTAGGACCACTCTGCGATCGAGCTCTCGACCTGCTTGCCCACGGCTTCGAGTTCGGGCTTGTCCAGCCGGCCGTTGCCATCGGCGTCGAAGTCGGGGATGACGCTCGCCGAGAAGAGTTCGTCCATCGACCAGATATTCCTGATCTCGGCGAGCCGGCCATGGCCGTCGCCGATGATCTCCATCTTCGCGTCGACGAAGACATGCGGATGCGCCGAGGCCGCGCCGGTGCTTAGAGCCACAAGGGCGGCGGCGAGGACGCCGAAAGCCCCGATTCCTCGCAAAATGTGACTCCGGCGCATGTCAGCCTCCCTGGAGGACCGCGCCGACGAGCGTCAGGCCGAGCAGCAGAATGATCAGCGCGCCGCCGATCTCGAGCCCGTCCTGGACGAGGCCGCCGAACCGTCCGCGTCCACTCGCCTTGAGCGCCAGCGTCTTGGCGAAGACGGCGAAGGTGGCGAGCGCCGAAACGGTGATCGCCGTCCCGAGCGCCATGGCCAGCACGGACAGGATTCCGCCGAGATAGAGGCTATTGAGGAGCGAGAAGGTGAGGACGACGATCGCGCCGGCGCAGGGCCGCAGGCCGGTCGAGAAGACCACCGAGGCGGCGGTGCCGAGCGACAGTCGCCTGCCGCCGAGCGCGGCCGGATCGGACATGTGCGGACGGCCGCAGCCGCAGGCGTCCGCATCCTCGGCGGTGCAGACTTCCGCGGCATAGCCGCCGGACGCGTTGCCGACGAACCGGTAACCGCTTGCCGAAGCGGCCGGCCCTCCCCCGGCAGCCGAACCCGGAGCGGAAGCAAGGCTCGGATGCCGGACCCGGAAGGTCGGCGCTCTCATCGCGGCCCTGCCGGTCTCGGCCGATAGGCCGGCTCCGGCTCCGACTGGGACCGACCCGGAACCGAGGCCGAAGGCCGGGAACAGCCGCCGCCGGCGACCGATCGTCCAGAGTTTGCGGGTGAGGAGGACCGCGCCGAAGAGTGCGACGAGGCAGTAGGAGCCGAACTCCAGGGCATCGGTGGCGTTGGTCATCGAGACCCCGGTGCCGCGCAACACGTACCAGCCGAGCCCGACGACGACGAGCGCCGAGACCGCCTGCAGGAGGGCTGAGACGAAGGACAAGAGGACGCCGCGCCTCAGCTGCACCTCGTTGGCGACCATGTAAGAGGAGATCACCGCCTTGCCGTGCCCGGGACCGGCGGCGTGGAAGATGCCGTAGGCGAAGGACAGGCCGACCAGATAGAGGAAGCCGCCCGGTTCGGTGCGCATGGCGACCAGTGCATGCCGCAGGGCGTCGAAGAATTCCCGCTGATAGAGCGTGACGACGGCGAAGAGGCCGGCGAATGGCCCGCTCGGCGGCGCCATCGTGTCAGCCGTGCCGATGCCAATCGAGGAGCGAGCCAGCGCCGGATCGAAGCCAGCCAGAACAAGGACGAGCGCGGCGGCTGACAGGAGACTCGCTTGTTTCACCCGCATGACGCATTCCCCTGTGTCCCCGGCAGCGCGCGACGGCGCACCGGCATCGTTCGGCCCGTGCAGCCCGATCGCGCGATCGCAGCGCCATCGGCCATAAGAATGGCCGAACTTTGAGCGGAGCCAGACCGCGGCCGCTCGCGTCAGGTTGCGCCCGCCCGTTACCCGCAGCGGATCTCCATGCGCGCGGCAAGGATCTGCGAATAATTGACACCATCGGCCGGCGCTGCATCGTCGGGCCCGAGCGCCGCCATCGCCTCGATCCACTTCTTGGCTGCCGCGTCCTCGTCGGGCCGGACGAAATTCGTGCGGCATGCCGGGGGCATGTCGACCAGCTGGAAGCTGTCCGCGTTGAAATCGAAGGCGGTGTAGAAGGACTCGTCGAAATTCGACACGGTCAGCGGGTGCTTCGCGAGGTCCAGCGGCTCTTCCGCCCGCATCTCGAAGAAGAGCAGGAGCTGACCGTCCTGATCGAGCGCGTGAATGGCGTCGGGCGGCGCCAGCTTCACCTGGCGCCCGTTCGTCGTCACCGAGGTGTAGAAGGAATATTCGGCGATCGAATCCCGGATCGTCTTGCCGACGTCCTCGAGTTCGTCGTCGTCGAGCCGGCCATTGGCGTTCTTGTCGAACTCGACCAGCACCTGCGAGCTGAAGAGCTCGTCCATCCGCCAGACATTGCGGATCGCGCCGAGGGCTCCGCCGGCTGCGCCGACGATCTCGACGTGGGACTGAGCAAAGACGTGCGGATGCGCTGCAGCCGGGCGAACGGCGCCGAGGCTCAGGCCGGCGACCCAGGCGGCGATCGTCAGCGACACCGGCAGGAAGGTGGGGATGCGGGTAGACAGACCGGGGCCCTCCACGTTGGTCCTTGCACTTCGAGCCCAAGAGCATGGCCGAAGTTTGGAGCCCGTCAATCTGTTTCGGGGACTTCCGCGGCTCGAAGTATTCGTCCGCCGAGCCAGCCGAGAATCAGGCAGACTGGCAGAACGTCGCAGGCACTCTTTAGAAGCCTTCAAAACGGCCAGTTTAGAAGCTTTTAAAACTGAATACAAAAATCAAGTTTTCTCTTGCGACGACAAAACGGCCGGTGCTACGACACCCCTCGCCCGCTGCGGAAACTGATCGTCCGATCGCGGATCCGCCCGAAATCGCTCATCCGGAAGGGACCTTAGGGGAATGAGACGAACGCTTGCCTTTTCGTTGCTTTGCTGCACCGTTGCCGTACCGCCCGCGCTCGCGCAGGAACAGGTCGCGCCGGTCAAAGTGACTGTGACCGACAAGAGCTTCGACGTTGGGGCGGGCATGTTCGCCTATACCGAGTACGAGCTGTCCGGCGAACCCTTGGCCGAATCCCTCGGCCTCGACCTAGACATTCTCGATCCCGATCAGGCCAATCAGCCCACGCCGTTCGACTTTGCCGCCGGCATCGACACCTATGAATATTCCGAAGAGGCGATGTATGCGGTGAACTACGCCTCGCAGCTCGGGCCTCATCTCGCCAACGGGCCGGTCAATGCGGCCCGCGGCGGCACGCTGGCCGATCTCGGCAAGCGGGTGATCACCCTCGCCGGCGCGGTCGGCTTTTCGCCGGACGAGTTGCAGCAGAACCTCTACCCCCTCACCTTCCCCTTCGCGAAGGGCATGCCCGAATACGGCCAGTCCGTGGACATGACACAGGTCGGCAGCGACGCGGTCGATGCAACGACCCATTCGGGCGAAGAAAAGAGCCTGAAGACGGTGGTTCCGGCCTATTACCGCGACTTCAAGACCCTTGCCTGGAAATCAGATGCCATGGACCGCGTCTTCACGCCGACCGCCGCGGGCGGCGAGATGCTGAAGGACGTGATGTGGTCGCAGGACTTCCTCGGCGGCATGCATGTGAAGTCCTCCGACGAGGAGGTGAGTGACGTCGAGGACGCCAAGCTCGACCAGGACGGCACCCATGCGCTGGGCGTCTCCTCGGCGGACGGCATGAATGGCATGCTCCTTACCGAAATCACCTGGGACAAGCTCAGGATGCTGCGCGACCGATTCGGATACGACGGCAAGACGCTCGGCGCCAAGATCGGCCCGCAATACGATCCCAAGACCAATCCGGTGTGGTTCCCGGAGCGCGTTTCCGTCGATGTGGCCGAGAAGAACGGCGTCAACGCGGTCGGCGATCTCAAGGTGGTCGACGGCGGCTCCTCGCTGCGCGATGCCTGGATGATGCTGTGGCCGCTCGGCGAGATGTACGGCTTTTCCGACCAGCGCTCGGCGAACAAGAACCAGAACAAGGCGTTCCTGGCAGTCTTCGACGGCGATCCGTTCCCGGCTGCGCCGCAAGCCAATCGCGGCACGGACAGGTCGGCCTATGAGTCGGCGGACGATCCGTTCTCGCTCACCGAGACCCTGTCGAACATGACCTTCAAGAATCTGGACGCCCTGCACTACAATACCGACCTCAAGACCTTCGTGGACTCCTGGTCGGACGGACAGATGGGCGACGAGGTCACCACCTTCGACGCCGCCTATGCCATCGTCGCTCTCGACATCTACGAGCGCGCCGTCGACGCCCTACCCGTCGGCTATGCCTCTGCCTCCAGCGGCGATCCGCTCGGCACGCCCGAGGGCAAGCGCGCGACGGCGCTTATCAAGGCCGAGGCGGACTTCATCGTGAACAGGCTGATCGGCGAGGACGGCCTCGTCGCCGACAGCTTCGCCGCCAAGACCGGCGCTTCGGACAAGCACTCGCTCGGAACGCAGTTCGCCGCGATCCGCGGGCTCTCGGCCGCCTTCGTCGCGACCGGCGACGAGACCTACCGCACCGCCGCCCGCAAGATCTACGACGCCGTCGAAACGAAGATGTTCGACGAGGCGGCCGGCATCTTCAATCCGAACCCCGGCAAGGCGTTCGAGGTCGATGCGTGGACCGCGGGTGCGGTCGAGGGCGGGCTGCGCGCACTGCTTCAGACGCTGCACAACAAGGAAGGCGAGGACGATCCGCATCTCACCCTCGCCAATCTGACCCAGCGCTACACCCGCTGGTTCCATGTCGCCGGCCGCGGCCTGCAGCTCGCCGAATGGCTGGGCGACAGCGGCGAGCATGTCGTCGATGGCCAGGAGGACGGCGACGCGAACGGCAACGGCATCAATCGGCCCGACATGGCCGGCGGCGAATTCGGCACCGCGCCGGTCATGGCGGCCCGGATCGAGATCGATCCGACGAAGTAAGAACGGGGACGGCCGGGTTTGACCCCGCCGTCCCGACAATGACGAGCAGGCAGAGAGTGGATAACGGGTTTTCCACGCGGCACGAGGTGAGCGCGGCGGACATTGCGATAAAGCGGGGGCCTGAAAGGGCTCCCGCTTCGGCGCGTCCGCCGCATCGCGTCGTCGTGCCTGCCCGTCAGCCGGCAGCGGAGCCGCAGCCGGTCGCGCCCGAGCCTTTCTGCCATCGCCCGCGCCCGTCCCGCCTGTCGCGCAGGCTGGCACGGCCGGCGGAATACGTCCTCTACCTCCTTCTCGTCACCGGCGCTCTGCTGTTCGACCCGTTCGGCCTGCCCTTCTCGGTGATGCGCTGGGCGATCTATGTCCACATCGCCTGTGCCGTCCTCCTGGTGCCGACGCTGCTGGTGCCCTTCTGGCTGTCGCACCGCGGCATGCTGACCGGCAGCCGCCGGGCCTTCCAGGTCTGGAGCGGCCGCGTCATCGAGGTGATGCTCGTCGGCCTTGTCGCCGGCGGGACATGGCTGCTGGCGATCGGCAACAACGGCACGCTGTCCGGCGCGGTCGCGCATTGGAGCCATCTCGGCCTCTCCCTGCCGCTCGCCCTTCTCGTCGCGGTCCATGCCTGGCGCTACGGCGTCCTGCGCCGGCTCCTGGGGCTCGGCGTCTTCCTCCTCGCCTTCGGCGCCAATCCGTCGCCGGCCGCCGACGCGCCGCATCCGGCAGCCGTCGAGAGCGGCTCGCTCGTCCTGTCGAACGACGCCTCCGGCCTGTGGAGCGCCAATTTCGACGCGGGATCCGTCTCGAAGGTCGACCGCCAGAGCGGCGAGCGCCTCGGCGAGGCAATCGTCGGCGGCGACATCCGCAACCTCGCCTTGAATGCCGACGAGAGCCTCGTCGCTGCGACCGACGAGACCGGCGGCGCGCTCGATCTCATCGATCCCGCTTCGTTCACGCTCGAGCACAAGGTGAGCCTAGGCGGACGGCCGCACGGCGTCGTCTTCGACAGGCGCAACGATCTCTTCTGGGTCACCGCGACCGAAGCGGGCAAGCTCTACGGCGTCGCCGAGGACGGCACGATCAGGGTCGACATGAAGGTCGCCGAGACGCCGCGCGGCCTCGCCCTCCTCTCGGACGGACGGCTGCTCGTCACCCACGCCTTCCTCGGCACCGTATCGATCTACGATACGACGAGCCTGCCACTGAGGCTGGAGAAGACCATTACCCTCGCCGAAACGCAGGATCCGAACGAGAGCGTTTCGCAAGGCCTGCCCCGCGTCCTCGACACGATCGCGGTCTCCCCGGACGAGAAACAGGCCTGGCTGCCGCACGAACTGTGGAATTTCGACCACCCGTTCCAGTTCCAGTCGACGGTCTTCCCGGCGATCTCGGTCATTTCGCTGAAACCTGGCGGCGAGGAAGAGGCCGTCTCGCGGCGCAAGCAGCTGTTCAAGCAGATCAACATCGTCGAGGACGGCAACCGCACCCGGATCGTTTCCAACCCCTATCAGGCGGCATGGGCGAAGGACGGCTCCAAGGTCTATGTCACCATGGCCGGCAGCGAAGACCTCGTCGTCTTCGACCCCTCGCGCGCCCTGCCGATCACCTCACGATCGAAGAAGGCGAAGACCACGGAGGGCGCCAAGGCGGTCCAGATCTATCGCCATCTGCCCGGCCAGAACCCGCGCGGCCTCGTCGTCGACGGCGACGACATCTTCGTCCAGAACGCCCAGAGCCTCGATCTCTCGAAGCTCTCGACCGGCGGAACCGGCTCCTTCGCCAAGGTGAAGGGCGTCTCCGACAGCTTCGCCAGGCTGGTCGAGAAGGACCCGCTCCCGCCGGAGCTTCGGCGCGGCGCGAGGCTCTTCCACCTCGCCAACACATCCGCCTTTCCGGACGCGCCGATGGCCGGCGACAACTGGATGAGCTGTTCGAGCTGCCATGTCGACGGCTTCAACTATTCCAACCGCTTCCTCTTCCGCGACACGCCGGTCGACAAATTCCATTCCGCCTTCACCGGCCACGGCTCGATCAAGAATTTCGTCGCCGGCGACTTCGTCGGCGACTACATCCGCATGGCCCAGAACACCCAAGGCGGCATGGGCGCCGATACGCACTTCGATACGCCGAAGACCGATCCGGCGCAGCCGGACGAGACGGTCAAGGCGATGATGACCGACCTCCACGCCTATGTGACGTCGCCCGGCAATCTGCCGCTCCTGTCCACCTGGCTTCGCGGCGAGGACGGCACCGGTTCTGTGGATCCGACGGAATGGCAGAACTCGGCCGTCTGCGGGACATGCCACGCGCAGGTCTTCAAGGACTGGGCGAACTCGATGCACCATCTGATGGGCCAGTCGAACCCCTACTACATGGTCATGGAGGACATGGCCGCGAAGGTCGAGGGCGAGCCGTTCCGCAAGTGGTGCATGGGCTGCCACTCGCCGCAGGCGGTGCTGACCGGTGCGCTGAAGACAGCGGGCACCTCCCATCTCTTCGACCGGGACGGCGCGGCGCTGGTCGCAGAACTCGCCGACTATGTCCACACCACCGACGAGGGCGCCGGCTGCATCCTCTGCCACCGGGTGGACAAGCTCGAGGACGCAGGGCCGACGGCCGGCGGCAATGCCAGCTTCTCGGTCTCGCTGAAGGATCGCGAGCGATTTCCTGGCGAGGATTCCGACTGGTCGGCCCTGCGCTGGGCCGCCCACCGCGCGATCCGCGCAAAGCCGGAGACGCATGCGCAGTCCTATTCCAGCCCGGAAATCTCCAGCCCCGAGCTCTGCGCCTCCTGCCACGAAGAGTTCTCGCCCGGCACCGGCGCCTTCATCGCCGGGACCTATTCGGAGTGGGCGGCATCGCCCTACAACGCCCCGGACGATCCCCTGCGGAACCGTACCTGCCTCGACTGCCACATGCATTCCGACATCGACAGGATCGGCGAGGCCGTGCCCGGCCAGTCGACCGACGGCGGTCCGGTGAAGCCGAACGTCCGCAGCCACCAGTTCACCGGCGCGCAGTACCATCTCGTCGGCCTGCGCGATCCCAAGCTGAGGGATATGTCCGTCGCGCTCCTGCGCCGGGCCGCAACGCTCGACGCACGGCTGGACGAGAAGGGCCAGATAGTCCTGCGCGTCACCAATAGCGGGGCCGGCCACAATCTGCCGGGTGGGGTGTCGGACCTCAGGCAGATGTGGCTTCAGGTGACCGTCACCGACGCCGATGGCAAGACGGTGCTGACCTCCGGCCGGCCGGGTCCCGGCGGCCACTTGCCGGAGGACGTGCGCATGTTCCACAAGGTGCTCGGCGGAGAGGACGGCGAACCTGTCGGGCTTCTCTTCTGGCATTTCGGCAAAATGCTGAAGGACACGCGCATCCCGCCCATGCGCCACCGCGACGAGACCTTCGCGCTGCCGCCCGGCACCGCCTATCCGGTGACCGTCGATGCCAAGCTGATGTTCCGCACCTTCGCGCAGAGCGTGACCGACCTCGTGCGGCAGCAGCACCCCGAAATGCCGGCCCCCGAGCCGGTCGAGATGAACCATCTGCATCTGGTACTAGGTCAGGACTGACATGCTGGTCACCTTCCTCATCGCCTTCCGCGAGAGCCTTGAGGCGTTTCTCCTCGTCGGCATCCTCATCGCCTATCTGAAGCGCATGGACGCCGGCCGCTACGTCAAATGGATCTATGTCGGCGTTGCCGCCGGCGTCCTCGCCTCGTTGCTCGGCGCCTTCGTCCTGCAGGTCGTCGTCGACCAGTTCTCCAACGATGTCTACCGCGCCTATCTGTCCGCCGGCATCATGATCGCCGCGACCATCGCCCTCACCTACATGGCGATCTGGATGCAGAAGCAGGCCAAAGCCCAAACCGCCCACGCCACGCAGCAGTTGGAGAGCTATGTGACTGCCGGCAATGTCTTCGGCGTCGCCATCCTCGCCTTCATCTCCGTCTGGCGCGAAGGGCTGGAGACGGTGCTCTTCTTCTCCGCGCTCGCCTACACCGGCGAAACGATCTCGCTGCCGGGCTTCCTCGTCGGAGTTCTCGCGGCGATCGTCCTCGTCTGGGTGCTGATCAGCGGCACGCGCAAGGTGCCGCTCGGCACGCTGTTCCGCTGGACGAGCCTGCTCCTGATCGTCGTCGCGGCCGGACTGCTCGGCTCGGCGGTGAACACGCTGCAGGGCGTCGACATCCTGCCGGGCTCGATTACGCCGCTCTTCGACCTCTCGGGCATCCTGCCCGACCAGGACGGGATCGGCGCCTTCCTGCGCGGCCTGTTCGGCTATAATGCCTCGCCGACGCTCTTGCAGTTCGCTGTGTGGATCGCCTTCCTGGTCAACGCCATCGTGCTGTGGAGCCGGAGCTACACGTCCACTCCCGCACGGCCCATCGTTCGAGCATGATGATCGGTGACGTTCCCCGCCATGTCGTCGTCATCGGCGCCGGCCCGGCCGGCCTGACGGCGGCGCATGAGCTGACCGAGGCCGGCATCGCGGTGACCATCCTCGAACGCGGCAAGGATCTCGGCGGCCTCGGCGGCACGACCAGCTTCGAGGGCCTCCACGGCACCTATCGCTTCGACTTCGGCGGCCACCGGTTCATTACCCACAATGCCGACCTGTTGCGGCTGGTCGAGGAACTCGTCGGCGACGATCTCCTGACGGCGACGCGTCACAGCGTCATCCGGTTCGGCGGCCGGACCTACGACTATCCGCTGTCGCTGAAGAACCTCCTGAAGACCGCGCCGCCGGGCCTCATCGCCGGGGCGAGCCTCGATCTCGCCCGGCTCGCGCTCGGCCGCCGGGCGCCCTCGGACGACAGCTTCGCCGCCTGGATCGAAAGCCGTTTCGGCCGGACGCTCTACCGGACCTTCTTCGAGGGCTATACCGCCAAGCTCTGGGGCATCGACCCCAGGCAACTGTCCGCCGACTGGGCTGAGCAGCGCATCAGCCTCGTCGACCTGAAGGAGGTCGCCCGCCGGCTCCTGCCCGGCGCCGGCCAGGGTCCGCGCACCTATGCCCGCGGCTACCGCTATCCGCGCCACGGCTTCGGCATGATCTTCCAGCGGCTTGCCGAAAGGGTGATCCGTCAGGGGGCGGTCGTGCGCACGGGCGTCACCGTCAACGGACTCGCTACGGGTGGCGGCCGCGTCCGCGCGGTCCTGACCGACAAGGGGCCGCTCACCTGCGACGCCGTGATCTCCTCGGTGCCGTTGCCCGACATGGTCGCGATGACCGGCGGCGCGTCGTCGCTGAAGTTCCGTGGTCTGCGCTTCTTCAACATGGTGATGGCGACGCCGGACGTGTCGCCCTTCACCTGGCAGTACCTTTCAGACCCGGACATGCTGGCGACGCGGCTGCAGGAGCCGCGGCGGCGCTCGCCGCAGATGTCTCCGCCCGGCATGACCTCGCTGATGCTGGAGATCCCCTGCGATCCGGGGGACGCACTCTGGACCGTCGCGGACGACGTCCTCTTCGAGCGCGCCTGCGGCGACTTGCGGCGGCTCGGCATCGACGCCTCGAAGGCGACGGGCGAGTATTTCAGCGCCCGCACCCCATACGCCTATCCGGTGATGGATCTCGCCTACCGGGCCGAGCGCCGGCGCGCCTTCGATCATCTGAGACAGTTCGAGAACCTGATCCAGTGCGGCCGCCAGGGGACGTTCCGCTACGTCTTCACGGATGCCGCGATGGAAACGGGACAGATGGCCGCGCGCGGGATCCTCTCGCGCAGCGACGTGCGCGAAGCTATTTACGAGCACCGCAACGAGCGGACCGTGATCGAGACCGAGAGCATTGCCTGAGCAGTCGGCCGGGCGAACGGCCCGGCGGGGCGGCAGCGCCCGAGGAAAGGGAGAGGGAGAGACGATGCGCTTCACCACCATATTGGCCGCGCTGATCCTGGTCGTTGCTGGCTGGGCCGGCCGGGCCGAGGCCTATTCCTATGCCGCGGCCGGCGCCGAGCCGCTGCTCGACGGGCGCGAGGCGCTGATGAGCGCCGCCGCCAAGGGTGACTGGGACGCCGCGCAAGCCGCCCTTGATGGGATGAAGGCGGATCTCACCTATCTCGACGAAAACGACGATCCAGGCATCGCCAAGGTCTTCGCAGACGCCCTGGCGGAGAAGGATGCCGGCGCGCTCCACCAGGCGCTGATGCGCGCTTATGCTGACGAGATCGAGCGCCGACTGGCGGGCGCTAAGGACAATCTGAAGGACTACCAGACCTCCAAGGTCCTCGTCGTCAAGGCGCAGCGCTTCTACCAGGCGATGGCGCCGGACCTTCCGGAAGACAAGCGCAAGACGATCGAGGACGGGCTGAAACAGGCGCTGGATGCGATCGGCAATCCCGGCGTGTTCGGCGTCGGCGCGTCCGATCCCGATCCCGCCGCCTTCGCCGCCGCCCATGCCAATGTCGTCGCGGCGCTGGATGGTATCGGCCGCACGGGCTGATCCGCTGCTCCCGACCTCACCGGCGGCGTGCCCCCCCGCCGCCTCTTGCCCGCGCGGCCCCGCACGCCGCCTTTCCGCAGCTCTGGCCGGGTACCCCGCGCTCGCCGCCGGCTGGGTCCTTGCGGCGCTGCTGTTGGCCGCATGCGCCGTCTTCCTCTTCGCCCATCCGGCGGCGCTTTCCTCCGACGACGCGCTGTATTTCTCACGCGGGCTCGTCCGCTTCTCGATCCTCGACTTCTCGCCGCAATTTCCCGGCTATCCCGGCTTCATCGCGCTCGGCCGGCTGCTCGTGCCGGTCGCGGGGGGCGATCCCGTCGCTGCGCTCTTCGACCTCTCCGTCCTGTCGGCTCTCGCCCTGCCGCCGCTGGTCGCCTGGACCAGTTTCGCGCTGACCGGACGCGCCGCCGCGGCGCTCGCCGGCTTCGTCCTCGCGCTCGCCCAGCCGCTCCTGCCGACGCTGGCGCTGAGCCTCCTCTCCGACGGGACGGGCCTCGCCTTCCTTCTCCTCTTCCTCGCCCTCCTCGCAGCCTCGCGCGGCCGAGCCGGCACCGTCTTCCTGGCCGGCATCGCGCTCGGCATCGCCGCCTGCTGCCGTCCCTCCTATGCGGCGCTGTTCGCCGGAGCCCTGACCGGCCTCGCCTTCACCCGCCCGCGCGACCTCGTGCCGGCGATCGCCGGCGCACTCGTCGTCGGCATCCCCGCGCTCCTGTTCCTCCTGTCGCGCGAGGGCACGCTGCTCATCACCGAGGGCCTGCGCTTCACGCTCGGCCACACGCTGATCTGGGGCAACACGGTCCTGGCTGCCGCCCCTGCCGGCGGCCCGCGCGGCGGCTGGTGGTCGGCGGTCGCGGCCATTCCCCTCGGCCTGCCCCTCGCTTTCGCGACGCTCGTCCCGCCGGCGCTCGCCCTCACGCGGTCGGGGCCGAGACGTCCCGCAATCGCAGCGACCGTCGGAGCGTTCCTCGGTCATCTCGTCTGGGTTCTCCTGATGCAGAACCCCGACCATCTGCGCCATCTCGCACCGCTGCCATTTCTTTCAGCCATCCTTGCCGGACTGCTGGTGGCCGAACGCCGACGCGTGGGCACCGCAATCGCGGCGGTCCTTCTCGCTCTGGAGATCCTGGTCTCGGCTTCGAACCTGGGCGGCAATGCCTTCGCCGGCCCCCCGCTCGCGCGCGCCGCGGCCACGCTGCGGGCGATGCCGCCGGGCAGCGCCCTTGCGACCAATGAAGGCGTGGCGCTCCTGAGGACCGGGCTGCCGCAGCTGCGGGTCTACGACATGCGCTACCCGGCCGACGCCGCCTACGGTCTCGGCCGTGCGGCCGGTGAGCGGCTGCGCCTGTCGACGACGCGGCTTTCAGCGGGCAAGGTCGTGCGCGAATTCCCCGGCCGTTTCAGCGGCGAAGAAAGCCTCTATCTCTACCGGGCGACTGATGCAGCCGAGATCGCCGCCATGCTGCGCTGACGGCGATCAACCGGCACCCACCGGCTTCACCGGAAAGGTCAGCGGCATGGTGATCGTGCCGCGGTGGTAGGGAAAGCGCGCCCGCTGCAACGGGTCCGGCCCGGTGAAGATCAGCCTCACGCGGAACGAGACCGGGCTGACACAAAGGAGATAGTCGCGCAGCGGCTTGTCATCCGGCACGAACATCGGCCGCGTCAGATAGCGCCGGTCGTCGCGGACCCAGGCCGGAATCTCCGGCAGATGCCAACGCCTTGCCAGATGCTCGCCGACGCCGCCGAGAAAGGCGTTCGCCCGGTCGTCGTCCAGAAAGCCCGGGTCCTGCGCGATCATCGCCAGCTGCTTCGTGAGCTCGCCGTCGGCAGCGTAGAAGCTGTCCAGGAATTCGCGCAGGTGAAAGTCCCAGTCGCCCGCCTCGCCATCCTGCCGGGCGCGCTCCGCCACCTCCGCGAGCGAGACCGGCCTCATGGGGAGGACCGTCCTTGGCCGAGGACAGCTGCCAGGCGAAGCCGTACCTGGTCGGGCGGCGGCTCGTCATGGATGGCGACGTAGAGGTCCAGGAGGTCGGTGATGTCCGTCATCCCGAGATGGGCCGCGAGCGCGCGGGCGTCTTCGAGATCGCGATCGCCGCGGTCGAAGGATTCCAGGGCCTTCAGCTTCATGGCCAGGAGATAATGCGGCCGAGCGACGACGATCCGCAACCCCGCCGCTGCCCCCTCCGGATAGCTGCCGGCCAGTTGAAAAAGCTCGTCGGGCTCGTCGAGCGGGGTGAACATGCCGACCGAGTTGTTCAACCAGTCCGCAGTCAGCCCCATCGTCTCGGCCACCCGCGCCACGGACGGCGCCAAGAGCGTCTCGTCGAACCCTCCCCGCACCACGGCGTCCACGTCCTCGGTCGAATGCCGCCATTCGAACTGCATCATCAAGGCGCTGCCGCCATAGACGGCGAGTTCGACGAAGGCACCGCGCCGCGACAGGTCCTCGCCCAGCAATGTCAGCGCCTGGTGCAGCCTGCCACGGTCGAGCTGGCGGCGGTCCATTCCGCTACCGGCAGAGACCGCCGAGCGTCCACTCGCCGATCACGCTCTCGATGTCGGCCACCTTCCAGGCCCCCTTGTCCTGGCGAAGCGTCCAGATGAGCTCCTGGGCCTGGCCGAAATTCTTGAAGTCCGCGGTGACGACGGCGGCGTCGCCCTTCATCGCGCCGTCGAGCTTCAGCGTCTTTGCGACCTCGGCCTCGTCGAAGTCTTGGCCGTCGAAGACGAAGGAGAAGTCGAGGCAGCTTTCCTCGCCCTCCGGCGCCGCGGCCGCTCGCTGGATCGTATCGAGAGCCGGACCTGTGAACCGCCTCGGATCGCGCTCGTCGGCGTCGGGATTGGCGTAGAAGGCGCGCACCGTCTCGACGGCGCCCTTCAGGCTCTTGTCGGCGGCATGGCCGGAAGCGGCCGGCAGCGCAAGAAGCGCGGCGACGGCGGCAAGAAGAATGCGGGTAGCGGGCTTTGCGCGCATGGGGGCGTCCTCGACGATGAGCCGGCAATCTGCCCTGACGCCCCGTCCGCGGCAAGAGACCGCGTCAATGTCGGCTGGAAGGACCACGGGTGTGTCACGCTACCGGCCGGCGGGAACGACGATGTCCCGTTCGGCCGCACATTTCCAAGGGGCCGGAGATTGCCGATCCCGCCCCCCGAACCAGTTCCCCCACCGAGAGGCCGGACACATAAGGGGACACCATGCGCCTGTTCTTTTCCGCCGACCAGCTGCTCCATCGGCCGACGCAATACGGCGTCCATGGCCGGCTGGTCCGGCCGCTCGAAAATCCCGATCGGGCGGAGACGCTGATCGGCTCGCTCGCCCGGCTCGGCCTTTCGGCGGAAGCTCCGCCAGCTGTGGACCGTGGGGCGGTCCTGAAGGTCCACCCTGGGCATTATGTGGACTTTCTCGAGACCGCCTACGACCGGTTCCAGGCGCTGCCCAATGCCGGACCAGAGGTTCTGCCGAACGCCCATCCCTACTTCTCAGGCGCGAGCGTCTTCGGCGCGCGCCCCGCGCCGAAGACGCAGGGCATTCTCGGCCAGTGCGGCTGGTATATCGGGGACCTATCCTGCGCGATGACGGCGCAGACCTTTAAGGCCGCGCTCGCCTCGGCGTCCACGGCGGCTGCGGCGACCGAAGCCGTGCGCGGTGGCGCGCGTGCGGCCTTCGCGCTCTGCCGGCCGCCCGGCCACCACGCCTATCCGGACCGGGCGAACGGCTTCTGCTTCTTCAACAATGCCGCCATCGCGGCCGAAATCCTGCGCCAGCGCTTCGCGCGCGTCGCGATCCTCGACTTCGACACCCATCACGGCGACGGCACGCAGGCGATCTTCTACGCCAGGGACGACGTCTTCTTCGGCTCGGTGCACACCGACCCGACGGCCTACTATCCGCACTTCTTCGGCTATGGCGACGAGCGCGGCACGGGAGCGGGCGAAGGCTGCAATCTCAATCTGCCGCTGGCGCCCGGCTCCGGCGATGGAGCGTACGTCGCCGCCGTCCGGCGTCTCGCCGAGGCCGCGGACGATTTCGGCGCCGAGGCGATCGTGCTGTCCGCCGGCTGGGACGCCCACCGCGACGACCCGCTGTCGAAGCTTGACGTCTCGACCGCCGCCTATCCGAAGATCGCCGAGATCCTGAAGAGCCTTGCCCGGCCGACCGTCATCGTCCAGGAGGGCGGCTATTCGCTGGCGGCCGTCGCCGAGGCGGCGCCGGCGTTCGTGGAATCCTTCGGCGTCGATTGAGGCCGCTCCTGCCGCCCGGCCAGGAAACAGGCAGGCGGCAGGCAGATGCGATCAGGCGGCTTCCGGCTCGAAGGTCAGCGCGACGCCGTTGATGCAGTAGCGCAGGCCCGTCGGCGGCGGCCCGTCCGGGAAGACATGGCCGAGATGCGATCCGCAGCGGCTGCAATGGACCTCGGTGCGCACCATGCCGTAGCTGCGATCCTCGGTCGTCTCGACCGCGCCCTCGACCGGCGTATCGAAGCTCGGCCAGCCGGTGCCGCTTTCGAACTTCGTCCGCGCCACGAAGAGCGGCTGGTTACAGCCGACGCAGGAGAAGGTGCCAGGGCGCTTTTCCGACAGGAGCGCGCAGCTGCCCGGCCGCTCGGTTCCGTGGCCGCGCATCACCTCGTATTGCTCGGGCGTCAGCAGCTCGCGCCATTCCTCGTCGGTCCGCTCGACCGCATAGGTCTTGGCATCCATGAAAACTCTCCTTTCGGCTGTTCGGGCGCTCGGCGCAGACATCCACCTCTCGCCCGGTCGGGAACGAAGCGCCAGGGTCCACGGTTTTGACGGGGACAGGCGGCGTTCCCCGCACAGATGGGAAGCGCCGGCCCAATCGAGAAGGAGCGAGCCATGAGCAACCCGCCGGACAAGTTCGACAATCAGCAGAACCGCTCCGACGAACAGGACCGCGACCAGGATATGTCCTACCGCGCGAACGCGCCGAAGGCACGGCCCAGCAACGACAACCCCTTCGATCGCCCCGGCAGCGTCGATCCGCAAGGCGGCGAGATCGAGCGCCACCCGGATGAGACCGTGAAGGTCGAGGACGAGCGCGACCTCTGACGCATCTGCGCATCGCGCAGGGTTCCATGCATGCGGCCGTCGCCCAGCCCGGGCAGCGGCCGCTTTCGTCGGCGCACGTGCCGCCGCTCCCGCGGCTTCCCCCGCGCGGCGTTCTGCCATAGGCTCCGGCCCGGCCTGACCCGGAGGATGCGACCATGCTTCTGCGACTGTTTACCGCCCTCCTTCTCGGCATCGGCCTGTGCGGCTCCGCGCCGGCCCTCGCGCAGAAGCAGATCACCGACGCCGTTCGGCCCGAACAGTCTGCCGGCACGCAGGAAAAGACCCTCGCCCGCGCCGAGAAACGCATGGTCGCCGCGGCCAATCCGCTGGCCGCCGAAGCGGGGCTGGAGATCCTGCGCAAGGGCGGCAACGCCATCGACGCCATGGTGACGACGCAGCTCGTCCTCGGCCTCGTCGAGCCGCAGTCGTCCGGCCTCGGCGGCGGCGCCTTCCTCGTCTATTTCGACGCCAAGACCGGCCAGCTCACGACCTTCGACGGGCGCGAGACGGCGCCCGCAGCGGCCGATCCGAAGCTCTTCCTCGACGAGGCGGGCGATCCCCTCTCCTTCTATGACGCCGTCGTCGGCGGCCGCTCGGTCGGCACGCCCGGCACGGTGCGGCTCATCTACGAGACGCATCGGCGCTTCGGCGCTCTTCCCTGGAAGACCGTGGTGCAGCCGGCGATCGACCTCGCCCGCAAGGGGTTCGAGGTCTCGCCGCGCCTCAACACGCTGATCGGCGAGGACGGCAACCGGCTGAAGCGTTTTTCCGGCGCGCGCGACTATTTCTTCGACGAGAACGGCGCGCCGCTCGCTATCGGTTTCCTCCTGAAGAACGAAGCCTATGCGAAGACGCTGGAGACGATCGCGGACGAGGGCGCGGACGGCTTCTACACCGGCGCGGTCGCCGCGGACATCGTCGAGACCGTCCAGGGCGCCGAGGGCAATCCCGGCCGGCTCGCGCTGTCAGACCTTGCCGGCTACCGCATCGTCGAGCGGGCGCCGGTCTGCGCGCCCTATCGCAGCTTCGAGGTCTGCGGCATGGGCCCGCCCTCCTCCGGCGCGCTCACCATCGGCCAGATCCTCGGCATGATCGAGCCGTATGACATCGCGTCCCTCGGTCCCTACAGCACTGAGGCCTGGCGGATCATCGGCGACGCGTCCCGCCTCGCCTTCGCCGATCGCGGCCGCTACATGGCCGACATCGATTACGTGCCGATGCCACTCGCGGGCCTGCTCGACGCCGACTACCTGAAGGAGCGGTCCAAGCTTCTGTCGGGCGACAAGGCGCTGACCAAGGACGCCGTCCAGCCGGGCATGCCGCCCTGGGACCACGCGATGCTCGAACAGGGCGACGACATCGCCATCGAACTGCCCTCGACCAGCCATTTCGTCATCGCCGACGCGGCCGGGAACGTCCTGTCGATGACGACGACGATCGAGAACGGCTTCGGCTCCAGGCTGATGGTCGGCGGCTTCCTCTTGAACAACGAGCTGACCGACTTCTCCTTCGAAACCCATGACGACGAGGGGCGGCCGATCGCCAATGCGGTGGCTCCGGGCAAGCGGCCGCGCTCGTCGATGTCGCCGACCATCGTGATGAAGGAAGGAAGGCCCGTCTATGCGCTCGGCTCGCCCGGCGGCTCCTCGATCATCGGCTATGTCGCGGAGGCGCTGATCGCCGTCGTCGACTGGAAGATGAACGTCCAGGAGGCGGCGGCGCTGCCGCACCTCCTCAACCGCTTCGGCACGTTCGACATCGAGGCCGGCACCAAGGCGGAGGCCCTGGCCGACCCGCTGAAGGCGATGGGCTATGAGGTCAAGATCTCCGACCAGACCTCCGGCATCCACGCGATCGCGATTACGCCGGACGGATTGGAGGGCGGGGCGGATCCCCGCCGTGAAGGCGTCGCGGTCGGTGATTGAGGACGGCGACCGGACGGACGCCTCCCGGGAGAAGAGCATGGACAGACAATCCTCGACCGACGACGCCGCCGAGATCGGCCGGATCAGCGCCGCCACCGGCTTCAGCGAGGACGCGGTGCGCCAGATGGCGGAGGCGATACGCTTCGGCAACGGCACCATGGCGCAGTTCAACCATCCGGAGCTCGGCGGCTTCGGGCAGTGGTCCCATGGCGGCATGCTGATGATCGGCGACATGTTCAACAATGGCCTCAAGGGCCGCGTCGGATTTCTCGCCGAGCAGATCGCCGGGGCGCTGTCGCAGGGGCGCCTTTCGATGCGCAGCCCCTCTTCCGGCGGCTCCTCCTTCGGCGACGCCGGGCAATGGTGGCCGGATGAGCTCGGCCGACCCGCGTCGAGCGGCGCCCAGAACGGGATACGCTACGCGGTCTTTCCCGACGCCGCCCGCCTGGCGCTCGACCGGGGCGGCACGGTCAGCGTTCACGACACCGGCGCGCACCGGATCGGCGGCGTCTCGCAGCAGCAGGGCGGTGCGTCGACCCTCAGATTTTCGAGCCAGATCGGCACGGTCGATGCCGACGAATTTCCGATCGTCCGGACGGCCGTGGCCGAGGAAGCGACGACGTCCGCCCGCGACTTCGGTGCATCGTCCGGATCGCCGCCGGAGACGTTGACTCCCGCCGCACCGACCAACGCAGCACCGGGACCCTCCGATTCCGGCGCATCCGAAGCCCCGCAGCCGGCGATGCCGGAGCCGGTCATGACGCGGGCCGAGCCTGCCCGGTCGGGCGTTCCCGTGGAAAGCGCAGGGACTGCGACAACGGGGAACGAACACCGCGCCGACGACCCAATCGCCCTGCTGCGCCGCCTCGCGGAGCTGAAGAACGAGGGCATTTTGACCGAAGAGGAATTCGCGGCGAAGAAGGCCGAGCTCCTGTCGCGCCTGTGACGGGGATCCCCGGGTCGATTGACCGGACCTTGCACGAGCGCCAGGACGGCGGACGAGCGCTCCCGGCTCCGACGTTGCGAAGGCGGACAGCCGGCCTTCACATGAGGAAACCCGCGAGCGCACGCTGCCAAAGCCCCGGAGGCACCGCCTCCGGGCGAGTCCCTACTCCATCACGGCCGCGTGGCCGCCCTCCTCGCTGTCGGCGGCCTGCCGCTTGGGCGGGCTCATGAAGGCGAGCAGCGGGATGGCGCAGAGCGAGATCAGCATCATCAGCTTGAAGTCGTCGACATAGGCAACCATCGCCGCCTGCGCCGAGACGCTCTGGTTGAGGACGCTCATCAGCGTCGTCTGGTCGAGCGGGAGGCCGCCGACCGCATTGGTGAAGTTCGGGTTGAACGGCGTGATGTGCGAGACGAGGTCGGACTTCGCGATCACCATGTTGTGGGCAAGCTCCACCGAGACGATCGAGATGCCGACCGAGGAGCCGATATTGCGCAGCAGGCTGAACAGCGAGGCCGCGTCGGGGCGGAACCGCGGCTCCAGCGTCGCGAAGGCGAGCGTCGACAGGGGCACGAAGACGAGGCCGAGGCCGAGACCCTGGATGACGCCCGAGACGACGATCGGCGTCTCGTCCATCGTCGTGGAGAAGCCGCTCATCTGGTAGAGCGAGATCGCCGTCAGGATGAGGCCCGTCAGGATCAGGAGCCGCGTGTCGAGCTTGCCGATGATCCGCCCGACCACGATCATCGAGATCATCGTGCCGACGCCGCGGGGCGCGAGGACGAGGCCGGTGGTGACGACCGGATAGCCGAGAATGTTCTGCAGCATGGGCGGCAGCAGCGCGAGTCCCGCCAGCAGGATCATGCCGACGACGAAGATCATCACCAGCGCCATCACGAGGTTCTTGTCGGTGAAGATCTTCGGGTCGATGAAGGCGTGCTCGCGCCCGGTGATATGCAGGACGAAGGCCCACAGACCGCAGATCGCGAGGCCAAGCTCGATCCAGCATTCGGCCGAGGAGAACCAGTCCACCTGCTCGCCGCGGTCGAGGAAAAGCTGCAGCGCCCCGATGAACAGGGACAGCATGGCGAAGCCGAAGAAGTCGAAGCCGCGCTCGCGCTTCGGCGCCTTGGGCAGGAACAGGATCATGCCGGCAAGCGCCAGGATGCCGATCGGCAGGTTCACGAAGAAGACGTAGCGCCAGTTGAAGGTCTCCGTCAGCCAGCCGCCGAGCGTCGGGCCGACGATCGGGCCGACCATGATGCCGGCGCCCCAGATCGCCATGGCCGAGCCGTGCTGCTCCTTGGTATTGATGTT
>NZ_JAJAVB010000022.1:154734-338496 GCF_020615385.1 Jiella soli
AAATGCCCTGGAACAGGCGGAAGGCGATCATCTCGTCGAGGCTGGTCGCAAAGCCGCAGGCTATCGAGGCGAGAACGAAGCCCGCGGCCGAGGCGATGAACAGCTCGCGCAGGCCGATCCGATCGGACAGCCAGCCGGTGACCGGCGTCATGATCGCCGCGGCGACGATGTAGGAGGTCAGGACCCAGGTGATCTGGTCCTGGGCGGCACCGAGCGAGCCCTGCATGTTCGGCAGCGCGACATTGGCGATCGTGGTGTCGAGCACCTGCATGATCGTCGCGAGCATGATCGAGACGGTGATCAGACCCTTGTGGGGAACGCCCGCGCCGCCCTGCGGAGTGGCCGCCGCGGCGGCGCTCACCGCGATGCGGCTGCCGCGCTGGCGGTAGCCCCTCCATTCCCGGCGGACGCGTCGGCGCTCGCCATGCCGGCGCCGCCCGACGTCGCCGCCATGGCGCTGCCCTGGTCGAGCCATTTATCGAGCCCGAGCGCGGTCACGGTCGGCTGCAGGAACTCCGGCACACCGCGCGCCTTGCCCGTGTCGACGGTGACACTGGCGCTCATGCCGGCGCGCAGCGGCGGCATGCCCTGATCGTCGGCGATGGCGATGCGCACCGGGATGCGCTGGACGACCTTCACCCAGTTGCCCGTCGCGTTCTGCGCCGGCAGCAGCGCGAATTCCGAGCCGGTCCCGGCGCCGATCGAGCCGACCGTGCCGTGAAAGGTCCGGTCGGGATAGGTGTCGAAGGCCACGTCGACGGGCTGACCGGCATGCATGTCGGTCAGTTCGGTTTCCTTGTAATTCGCCTCGACCCAGCTGTCGCTCGTCTCGATGACGCTCATCACCGAGGTCGCGGGCGTCACATACTGTCCCACCTGGAGCCGGTCGGTCTGGCTGACGATGCCGGGCTCGGAAGCCGTCACGGTCGTGTGGGCGAGGTCCAGCTCGGCCGCGTGGAGCTTCGCCAGCGCCTGCATCACCTCCGGATGCTCGTCCGTGGCGATGTCCGGATTGCCGGCGAGCGCCGCCTTGGCCGACAGGACCTCCTGATCGGCGCTCGACAACTTGCCCTTTGCCTGCTGGAGGGCCAGGCGGGCATCGTCGAGCGCCGACTGCGAGGCGACGCCACGCTTCACCAGCGCACTCTGCCGGTCGTAGGTCGTCTGCGCGGTCTGCAGCGCGTCGGCGTCGGACTGCCGGTCGGCGACTGCCTGCTTGTAGGCGGCCTTCAGCTTCTCAACGTCGAGACGCGCGCTTTCGAGATTGGCCTGCGCCTGTTCGACGGCGTTGCGATAGACACTGTCGTCGATGGTGAAGAGGCGCTGGCCGGCCTTGACGAACTCGTTCTCCGAGACGGCGACGGAGGCGATCTGGCCGCTGACCTGCGGCATGACCGTCACCCGGTCCTGCTGGACGTAGGCGTCCTCGGTGTTGATGTAGCGTCCGCCGGTGACCCAGTAATAGCCTCCGCCCGCGGCCAGAGCGAGCGGCACGGCGACGATCAGCAGCTTGCGGATCGGCCGGCGCTTCTTCTTCGGCGTGGCGGCGACGAGCGGCTTCGCCGGCTGCTCGGCCGGCGCGGCTTCGGCCGACTTCGCGCTCTCGGCTGGGGACTCGGAGACCTTCGCCTCAAGCTTGTCGCCGGTCTCAAAGCTCTTCTTGTCGGGCTGGGCGTTCATGCGATTTCCCCCGTCGGCTCCCGCCTGCGTTCATCCGTTCCGTCCGGCTGCGGGTCGTCGCGCCGCGCCGGCCGTGCGGTCTCGCTGGCGGACAGATTCTGAATGATGGTGGAGAGAGCCTCGACCAGCGTCTCGCGCGTCGCGCGGTCAAGGCCGGTCTGGGCCTCCTCCAGGACCGTGGCGGCACGCGCCCGCATCGGCTCGAGAACCGTCCGCCCCTTCTCCGTCGTGAACAATTGCCGCGCGCGCCGGTCGGCCGGATCCTGGCGGCGCTCGACCAGCCCGGCCGCCTCCATGCGGTCGACGTGACGGCAGAGCGTCATCGGCTCCAGCTCGAGCAGGCCGGCGAGCGCCGTCTGGCCGATGCCCTCGTTCTTCGACAGGCGGGCGATGATCTGCGACTGCGCCGAGGTCATCGGCAGGTCGCGGCACTCCTTCTCGAAGCGCCGGCGCAGCAGCCGCGCGGCGTCGATGAGGAGCAGGCCGAGACTGGGAGCGTGGGATTGAGACATGGCTTGCATATAATAAGCAGAGTTATGATAAGCAAGCGAAAGTGTACAGCGCTGAACCACGCTGTCGGGCCGGACGAAGTCTGGGAGACGACTGCCTGCCGCCACGGAAATCACAAGGCGTCGCAGTCCATGGCCGAGAGCCAGGCCGACGCGGAACGTCGCCCGCCCTCAACCCACCGGGATGTCGGCGCCCCTGCCCCTAGACGGCGAGTTCGCGCTCGGCATAGCTCGGCTCGCCGAAGACCCGCTTGTAGCGCGCGACTTCCGAAGCCTCGCCGGTCGCCTTGGCGGGATTGTCGGAGAGCTTGACGGCAGGGCGGCCATTGGCCGTTGCGACCTTGCAGACGACCGAGATCGGGTCGAGGCCGACGATCGGCTCCGGCGCGACACCGCGGAAATCATTGGTGAGGTTCGTTCCCCAGCCGAAGCTCATGCGCACCCGGCCGTCGAAATGGCGATAGGTCCGCTCGATGGAATCGGAATCCATGCCGTCGGAGAAGACCAGCAGCTTATCGCGGGGATCCTCGCCCATCTTCTTCCACCAGGCGATGATCTCCTCGCCGCCTTCGATGGGCGGGGCGGAGTCGGGCCTGAAACCGGTCCATTTGGCAAGCCAGGCCGGGGCATCGCGCAGGAAGGCGGGCGTCCCAAACGTGTCCGGGAGCACGATCAGGAGGTTGCCGCCGTAATAGCTCTGCCATTCCTGCAGCACCGCGTACGGCGCCTCTCTCAGCGCCGTATCGTCCTTGGCGAGCGCCGAGAGCACCATGGGAAGCTCATGCGCATTGGTGCCGATCGCCTCGAGATCCGTCTCCATGGCGAGGAGCACGTTGGAGGATCCGATGAAGCGATTGCCGAGCCCTTCCTTCAAGGCCTCCACGCACCAGCGCTGCCACAGGAACGAGTGCCGCCGACGCGTGCCGAAATCGGAGATCCGAAGGTTCGGCAGCGCCTGCAGGCGCTCGACCTTCTCCCACATCTTGGCCTTGGCCCTGGCGTAGAGGACATCGAGTTCGAAGCGCTTGAAGTCCTTCATCACGGCGCGGGACCGCAATTCGTTGATGATCGCCAGAGCCGGGATTTCCCACATCATCGTGTGGGTCCAGGGCCCGTGGAAATAGAGCTCGAACTGGCCGTCGACCCGGCGCAACTCGTATTCCGGCAGCCGGAACTCGGCGAGCCATTCGAGAAAGTCCGGCCGGAAGATCTGCCGCGTCCCGTAGAAGGTGTTGCCGGCGAGCCAGATCATCTCGCGCTTGGAAAAGGTGAGCGACCGGGCGTGGTCCAGCTGATCGCGCAGCTCGCGCTCGTCGATGATCTCGGCCAGCTTGACCCGCCGTGAGCGGTTGATCAGCGAGAAGGTGACGTCGACCTCGGGATGGAGGCCCCGCACCATCTGCAGCATCAGGAGCTTGTAGAAATCCGTATCGAGCAGGCTGCGGATGATCGGATCGAGCTTGAAGGTGTGGTTCCAGACCCGCGAAGCGATGTCGGTGGCGACCATCATTGCAAAATCTCCCTTCGCGCAAGAGGACGCGGGCGCCTCGCAGATCGGCGGCCGCCCGACCGCGTGGCTTTCGTCATCGCCTCGCTACCGGTACAGCGACCGGCCATTCATGCGCTGCAGATCGGCGCAGATGGACGTCCAGCTCCGCCTCGATGCTTCTTCGGAGCCGGAACGTTCGAAAGGTCAGTCCTTGCGTTCCATACGACCGACGACCCGCTTCAGGCTCGTCACGGACTGGGTGACATTGGAGCAGTCATGCACCGCGTCGGCCAGCGCCTGCTCGTCGACCGGTTTGCCGGCCTCGATCTCGTGCAGGAACTCGCAGATGTCAGTCACTCGGTCCTTGATCGAGTCGATCGCCGCATCGAGATTTTTCGTCATGGCCTTATTCCCTCGGGCATCCCCCAGAGAATCCGTTACAGGGAAAAGCCTGCGGAAGAAAGCGTCCGGTTCACGCTTTGCCGCGACGCACTCAGGAGTGCAAAGGCGTGGGCACTCAGCGCCGCCAGGCGAAGTGTCGCGTCAGTCCGTCCGGCAGGCCTTCGGGCTCGATGCGGCGAATGCCACCTGCCTCGCTCACCGACTGGTCGGCTTGGCCGGATTGGCCAACGGCGAACCCGCCGAAGGAGGCGTCCTCGTCCTCCCCCGCAACGTCGAGGAAGCGAATTCCCGCGAACATCGACCGGCGATAGACGAGCTTGGCCGGGCGCGCGTCCTTCTCCTCGCCGATCCTTATCGAGAACTCCTTGGGCAGATGCGCGGACTCGGCCAGCGTCAACAGGGCGCCCGTCGCAGACACGTTCCGCACGACGCAGTCGAAGGTCGAAAAGCCGTTGTTGAAGATCACCTTGCCGCGCTTGAGGACGCGCATGCGGGGCGCGACGCGGCGCTCCTCGTCGCTCTGCTCGTCATCCGGAATCGCTGTCATCTGCGGCCTCCGTCGAACCTCGCGAGCCCGCATTATCGGAAAAGTGCATGAGCAAAGCGTTAACTCGCGAGCACGAGATTCAGCAGTTCTTGCCCACGGGCTGGCAATCTGGACGCCCGGGCTCGCGGGAAGGCACTCCAGCGGCAAAGTGCCACTCCCGGAGCCATCTTCCCGTGATTCCCCGCCCGCCCGCCCGCAGCGGCAATGCCGAAAGGACGGGCGAGACAGGGGGCCGTGGATCGGCGGCAGGCGCCGACCGGAGCGTCAGTTGCGCTGCTTGTCGACCAGTGCGTTCGCCTTGATCCACGGCATCATGCCGCGCAGCGTCTCTCCGACCTCTTCGATCTGGTGCCTGTCGTTCCTGCGGCGGATGCCCTTGAAGCGGGCGGCGCCGGAGCGGTATTCCTGCATCCATTCGGAGGTGAACTTGCCGGTCTGGATGTCGGTGAGGACCCGCTTCATCTCCGCCTTGGTCTCCGGCGTGATGATGCGCGGACCGGAGACGTACTCGCCCCACTCGGCGGTATTGGAGATCGAGTAGTTCATATTGGCGATGCCGCCCTCATAGATGAGGTCGACGATCAGCTTCACCTCGTGCAGGCACTCGAAATAGGCCATCTCCGGCGCGTAGCCGGCTTCCACCAGCGTCTCGAAGCCGGCGCGGATGAGTTCGACGAGACCGCCGCACAGCACCACCTGCTCGCCGAAGAGATCGGTCTCGCACTCTTCCTGGAAGGTCGTCTCGATGATGCCGGAGCGTCCGCCGCCGACGCCCGAGGCATAGGAGAGGCCGAGGTCGAGGGCGTTGCCGGACGGGTCCTGATGCACCGCCACGAGGCAGGGGACGCCGCCGCCGCGCTGATACTCGGAGCGCACCGTATGGCCCGGGCCCTTCGGCGCGATCATCAGGACGTCGACGCTCGCCTTCGGCTCGATCAGACCGAAATGGACGTTGAGGCCGTGCGCGAAGGCGATCGCAGCGCCGTCGCGGATGTTCGGCGCGATCTCGTTCTTGTAGATGTCGGCCTGGAGCTCGTCCGGCGTCGCCATCATCATCAGGTCGGCCCAGCCGGCCGCCTCGGCGACGCTCATCACTTTGAAGCCGTCGGCCTCGGCCTTCTTGGCGGTCGCCGAGCCCTCGCGCAGCGCAATGGCAATTTCCGGCACGCCGGAATCCTTCAGGTTCAGCGCATGGGCGCGGCCCTGGCTGCCGTAGCCGATGACGGCGACCTTCTTCGACTTGATCAGACCCAGATCGGCGTCGCGATCGTAATAGACGCGCATGGCATGTCCTCCTGTTTCAGACTTTGCTTCAGTGGTTGGAGTGGTTGGCCTCGGCCGTCGCCGGCCGAGTTTCGTCCGCCCGGTAAAGGGCGATGAACTGTTCGGCCGCACGCCGCGCATCGCGCCCGATCACGGCCTCCGACAGCGCCTGATCGTCGCCGAGGAGCAGGCGGATCTGGACGTCGCGCACGACGAGGCCGAAGAAGCAGCGCGCCGCCGCCTCGCCGTCCTCGAAGGCGAGGAGCCCGGCGGTCCGCCCGGCTTCGAGCGCCGGCATCAGCCGCCGCGCCATGGCGACCGGCCCGTTCCGAAGGACGATCGCGCCGAGATCGGCTCCGTTGGAGCCGGCCTCGCCGATGGCCAGCCGGTTGAGCGCGACCGAGGTCGGGCCGGAGATCACGGTCAGCCAGTTGCGCGCGAACTCCGCCAGCCCGTCAAGGAGCGCGGCGCGGTCGAGATGGGCCGAGGCCGGCGGCAGGCCGCGCACGCGCGAGGCCTGCCATCGCACCATCGCGGTCAGAAGGCCGTCACGGTCGCCAAACCATTTGTAGAGCGTCTCCTTGGAGCAACTCGCGGCCTTGGCGACGGCGGTCATGGTGGGCGCGCGATGGGTTTCGCGGACGAGCCCCAGCACGGCGTCGAGCACGTCGCGCTGGCGCGCGCTCATCTGCTCGATCTCCAGGCCCACCTGCTCCGCTCCCACGACTGTTCCCACCTCTGCGCTTGCCGTACCGTACGTTACGGTTCGGCTGATAACGGCAAGTGACGCGCGATGCAAGAGGGCTGCGCCGCGATTGGATGCGTGAATGTGAACCAATCTCCGGCGCGGACGCGGCCCCGCGGGAGCGACGCCTCGAAGGGCCCTCGGCGAAGACGGTTCGGAACCAGCCCGGCTGCGGGAGATTCCCGATAGACCCCCGCCTCGAAAAGGAGACATCCATGCCTCGCTCTTCGCAGCTGTCCCTGGCGCTCGCCGCCCTCCTCGCGGCCGCATCGTCCGCGCCCGCCTCCGGAACCACGTCCTCGCAGGGCGGAGAAGAGGCCGTCGCCACCCACCCCGACACGACGGTCCAGCCGGCGCAGGTCCGCAAGCACAAGCGGCATCGGTCGGGCGAGAAAAAGTCGGAACAGGAGGCGAGCACCCCGCCGGATCCCGACAAGACACCAATCCCCAGCGACGCGCCAGCCGCGCCGAACACGCCGGTCCCCGAGGGCAAGCCGGCGCAATAGGCGGTTTCCCCGCCCTGCAAGAAATGCGCTGACGGTACGGGAACCCAGGATTAGGGTCGCAGGCGATATGAGATACGGCATGATCCAACTTCGATCGCGCCGCCATATTCTGCGCTATTCCGTGCTGATCACCTTGGTCGCCGTGACGCCCACGGCGACCTTCGTCTATCTCGTGACGCTGTTTTTGCCGTTTCAGGCGCGGGCCTTCGCCATGCTCCTCGCCATCGGCCTGCCGCTCGTCATCGCGTTCCCCGTGTCCTTGGTCGCGCTCAGGATCGTCAAGATCGTCGCAGACGCGGTGGACAAGCTCGAAACCTTCGTGAAGTTCGACGGGCTGACCGGCGCTCTTGCCCGCAGCTACTTCCTGGAATCGGCGCGCCAGCGCCTTGTCGAAGGCGGGGTGGTGCTGCTCGTCGATGCCGATCATTTCAAGGCCATCAACGACACCCATGGGCACGAGATGGGCGACAACGCCCTGCGCACGATCGGCGAAACGCTGTCGCACGCGGTTCCCGCCGACGGTCTCGTCAGCCGGATCGGCGGAGAAGAATTCGCCGTCTTCCTGCCCGGCATCGCCTTTGAGTCCGGGATCGGTATCCGTCCGGACGAAGGGGTCAGACGTCCTGCCCGCAGGCCCGGCGGAAGCGGCGGACTGCCTCCGCCATGCCGTATTCGAGCGCATCCGCCGTCAGGCCATGGCCGATCGAGACCTCGGCGAGCTCCGGAATTCGTGCGACGAGCGGCGGCAGGTTCTGGACCGTGAGATCGTGGCCGGCATTGACGCCGAGACCGAGACGATGCGCCGCATCGGCCGTCGCGCCCAGCTTTTCGACCCATTCTGCGGCCGCCTTCGGGTCGGAATGGGTCGCCCCGTATGGTCCGGTGTAGAGCTCGATCCGGTCGCAGCCCGTCCCGGCCGCCGCCTCGATCTGCGCAGGATCGGCGTCGGCAAAGAGCGAGACGCGGGCGCCCTCGCTCTTCAGCCGGGCGACGATCGGCTTGAGGAAATCCGCCTGCGCGCCGAAATCCCAGCCATGGTCGGAGGTCGGCTGGCTCGGATCGTCCGGTACCAGCGTCACCTGCTCGGCCCGCGCGTCGACGACGAGCGACAGGAACTCATCAGAGGGATAGCCCTCGATGTTGAATTCCGCATCCGGGAACTCTTCGTCGATGAGGGCACGGATCTCCGGCAGGTCGGAAAAGCGGACGTGACGCTGGTCCGGCCGCGGATGCACGGTCAGGCCGTGCGCTCCGGCGGAAAGCGCGATGCGGCCGAGCCCGGTGACGCTCGGCCACGGCAGGTCGCGCCGGTTGCGCAGCATGGCAATCGCATTGAGATTGACCGAAAGCATCGTCGTCATCGCGGGAACTCGCCGTCCTTGGCCGGGGTCGCACTAGCCGGTCCAATAACCGATCGCAACAGTCGGCGCCACCGATGGATCGCCGGGCGCGGCCATCGGTGGCTTAGGCGTGTCCTCTCGAAGGTCAATACGCCGTTAGAGAGAGGGATGCGGACCGTTTGCCGGTTGACACGGGCATGCCCGCCCCTGTTCTGTGAGCGGCACATCGACGGTGTTGGGAGGGAGACCCCATGGGCGGCTCGAAATTCATTCCGATCGTGATTGCAGGTCTTGTCGGCCTGTTCATCGGCTGGCTTCTCGGACCAAATATCGACGAGGCCAATCAGCAGCTGGCGACAGAGATCGACCAGCTGAAGGCGCCGATCGGTAACATCCAGACGAGCGTCCAGAGCTTGAACGACACCGTCTCGCAGCAGGCGAGCCAGGCCGGCAACGGGGTCCAGGAAGCCGTCGCGGGACTTCAGACCCAGGTGGTCCAACTGACGGACCAGATGAAGGCGCAGACCGACGCTCTCGCCAATCTGGTCCAGGAGCAGGCTGCCCAAAAGTCGCAGGGCTCAGAGGCAAGCGACCAGTCCTCCAAGAAGATGGACGAGATCGCCACGACGCTGCAGCGGGTCGAGCAGAACATCGAGCAGATCGGCCAGGCTCCGGCTCAGCCCCAGGCCCAGTCCGGCAATGCCGGTGGCGACCCCGCGGCGCTGGCGCAGCAGGTCGGCCCCAGCGGCGCCATCCTCCTGCCCGGCCAGGCGGCGATCTTCGGCGGCAGCACGGTCCAGCTCTCCGAGCTCTCCAGCCAGGACGGCAGCGCGACCATCGCCGTCGGCGGCCAGTCGCAGCAGGTGAAGTCCGGCTCGTCCGTCGATGTCGGCGGCGGCTGCACGGTGAGCGTGGCGGGGATTGCGGCAGGCGCGGCCTATCTTTCGGCCGACGGCTGCCAGAGCGGCGGCAGCCAGCAGCAGGCGGCATCCGGTCAGTCCGGCAGCGATCAGCAGCAGGCGACCGGCGGCCAGTCCGGTAGCGATCAGCAGCGCCAGCCGCAGCAGTCGGCGGGGAACGCCGGCAATCAGCCCTCCTCTAACACTGCTCCGGCACAGGGCGGCCAGCAGGGAGCTGCACAGACGGGCGACCAGCAGCAGGCCGCGAATACCGGCTCCGAGAGCGGCGGAACGAACTCCGCAAGCGTTCCGACCGGCGGCACCGCGACCTTCGGCAACACCCGCATCTTCGTCTCTTCCGTCGGCGACGGACAGGCAACGCTGTTCGCGGTCGGCGGTTCGGGCCGCAAAAAGGTCGAGGTCGGCTCCGCCATGGATGCCGGCAATGGTTGCCAGGTGACGCTGAACGGCGTCGAGAACGGCGAGGCGCAACTGAGCGCGAGCGGCTGCGACGGCAGCGGTTCCGGCGATCAGGCTGCGGCCAGCGATCAGGCCTCCTCCGACAACCAGCAACAGGCCGCGACGTCCACGGACGGACAGGCCGCCTCGGGCGGCAACGAGCCGGCGGCGGCTCCGGCGGCGACCTCGAACGAAGCCGCGAATTCGGCTTCGAACGGCGCCTCGGGCACGAGCGGCGGCTCGCAGCAAGCGGCCGCGTCGGGGAGCGGCAGCGGCGTCTCGGCGACCGTCCCGGTCGGCGGCACCGCGATCTTCGAGGGCGCGCGGGTCTTCGTCTCGGGGATCGGCGATAATCAGGCCACCCTTTTCGCGGTCGGCGGTGCGGGCCGCAAGCAGGTGAACGTCGGATCCGCCATGGACGCGGGCAATGGCTGCCAAGTGACGCTCGAGAGCATTCAGGACGGTCAGGCGACGCTCAGGGCGTCCGGCTGCGGGAACGACGCCGATGGCGCCAACGGCCAGGCGTCCTCCGGATCCGGAGAAAATGCGCAAGGAACGGCCGCGGCACCGGCGGACGAGGCGGCAGCCGCCTCCGGCACGAGTGGCGAAGACCAGTCGGCCTCGGCGAATGCCGGCACCTCCGAGGCGCAGCCGGCAGCTTCCGGCCAGGAGGCATCTGCGAACGCGTCGGCTAGCGGTTCCGGTCAGCAGGAGCAGCAGCCGGCCGCCACGGGCAACGGTTCCGGTCAGCAGCAGGCTTCTACCGGCGGCGACGGAATGATGACCGGGGAGACCCGCACCTTCGGCGAGCACAAGGTTTTCCTGTCGGCGGTCAACGACAATGGTGCGACGATCTACGTGATGGGCGCCGGTCGCCAGCAGGTTGCCAGTGGCCAGTCGGCCGATCTCGGCAATGGCTGCTCGGTCAAGGTCGACCGCGTCGAGAACCGCACCGCCTATCTGTCGGCCAGCGGCTGCTGAGCGGGACGAAAAACTCTTCCCTAGCGAGGGGCGCAGCTTTCCAGGAAGCTGCGCCCCTCTTTCGTTCGCGGCTCGCCCATCCTTCTCACGCGACGGACTTCACCAGCCGCGCGAAAAAATCTGGCGCGAAACAGCGGCGACATCCCCGGGAAACGGAACGAATGCAGAAGGCGTCCCGACGATCGGGCGGCCGGGGCAAATCCGGTCGGAACCGATCGGGGTCTTTCGTCCACCTGGAGCTGGTCATGCGCAATATCGACAAGATCTACGCCTCGCTCGGCCTCGCCTGGCTGATCGGCGCCGCCGCCTTCGGCACCTGGCTCGGCGCCAGCGGCCATCCGAACTTCGCCCAGTCGCACGCCCATATCGGCCTTCTCGGCTTCGTCGCCTCGGTGCTGTTCGGTCTGATGCACAAGGCCTGGCCGGAGCTGCGGCAGAGCCGCCTCGCCCTGCCGCAACTCGTCGTCTACGAAGTCGGAACGGTCGTCCTCTTGACCGGCAAGGTGATGATCGACGCCAGCGGCCAGCCGAACCTCCTCCTCATGACTGGCGCGCCCATCGTCATCATCGGCGGGGCGATGTTCCTCTGGCTGTTCGTGAAGAGCCCGGCGACCGCACCGGCGACCATGCTGTCGCCGGCCGAATAAACCACATCGCGAGCCGGCCCGACCTCCTCGCGGACCGGCTCAAATGAAATCCGTTTGATCGCTTCGCGATAACGGATTTCAAAGACGCTCAAACGCCGCGCTGCCCTCGTGATGCGGTCTCCGGCTGGATCAGCCGGAGACCGCATCACTTGACGATGGTGAGGCTTTCGGCGGCCCTGGTGATCGCGGTGTAGAGCCAGCGGGCGCGGGTGTCCTTGAAGGCCCAGCTCTCGTCGAACAGCATGACGTCGTTCCACTGCGAGCCCTGCGCCTTGTGCACCGTCAGGGCATAGCCGAAGTCGAAATCGTCGAAACGCTTCTTCGTCGACCAGGGGATCTCCGAATCCGGCTCCTCGAACGCCGCCTTCAGGAGACGGATCTTCGCCGCACCCTGGTCGATATCGTCGTCGTCGGGCTTGACGAGGAGGTTGACGCCAGGCTTTGCGGTCTCGCGCGAGGCGGTCATCACCTGCCAGAGCGAGCCGTTGAGCAGCCCCTTCGGCGGGTCGTTCCTGAGGCACACCAGCTTGTCGCCGGCCATCGGCAGCGCCCCCTCGAAGCCCTTCAGTTCGCGCAGACGGGCATTGTAGCGCCGGCGCGTGCGGTTGGTTCCGACGAGCACCTGGTCGGCGGCCAGAACCTTGTCCTGCTCGACCTCGCGCTTGGAGATGATCCTGGCCGTGCGGTAGTCCCCATACATCAACTCGCGCCCCTCGCGCACGGCGAGCGCCAGTTCGATGATCGGGTTGTCGCGCGCCTGGCGGTGGATCTCGGTGAGCAAATAGTCTGGCTCGGCCTCGGTGAAGAAGCCGCCGCCGGAGACCGGCGGCAGCTGGCCGGGATCCCCGAGGACGAGGATCGGCGTGCCGAAGGAGAGGAGATCGCGGCCCAGCGCCTCGTCAACCATTGAGCATTCGTCGACGATGACGAGCTTGGCCTTGGCGACCGGGCTCTGGCGGTTGAGGGAAAAGGTCGGCGAGACCCGCGAGACACCGCTGGTCTGGTCCTCGACCGTCTCCTCGCCGCGCGGCCGGTAGATCAGCGAATGGATCGTCCGGGCACTCTTGGCACCCTTGGACCGCAGCACCTGGGCGGCCTTTCCGGTAAAGGCGGCAAACTGGACGGCGCCGTCGATGCCTTCGGCAAAATACCGGGCGAGCGTGGTCTTGCCGGTTCCGGCATAGCCGAACAGGCGGAAGATCGGCTGATCGCCGCGATCGAGCCAGTCGGCGACGGCCCTGAGGGCCTCGTCCTGCTGGGGTGACAATTTCAAGCGGGGTCTCCGGAGGCGTGGCCGTTCGATTCGAACGCAAATCGCTGCAGTCATTAAATCATCTGCGGCTCGCACTGCCTACCGGCGGCAGGCGCAGCGAGGCAAGACCTCCGGTGGGTCCGCGCCGTCGAGCGAGCTTGTTCCGCCTCAGTGCAGTCGCAGCGTCTCCTGCTCCGGCCCCGCCGCCCTGGAGGCCAGCGCCTGGCCGATGGCGCGTTCGAGATCGCGCAGGCCGAACGGCTTGTTCAGAAGCTGCAGCTTGCGAAGCTCGCCTGCCGGCAGTTCGGCATAGCCGGTGGCGAGGATGATCGGAAGATGCGGCCAGGCGCCGTCGATCTCGCCCGCCAGCTGGCAGCCCGTCATCTGTGGCATGGCATGATCGGTGATGACGAGATCGACCCCCGGCTGCTGCCTAAGGATCTCGAGCGCATCCTTCGCCGAAATCGCCGTCAGCGCGACATGGCCGAGATCTTCCAGCATCGATTCGGTGTTCATCAGGACCAGCCCGTCGTCGTCGACCGCGAGGATGGTCAGGGACCGGGATGCGGGCGTGGGCACAAGGCCCGCGTCTTCCGGCTCCTCGCGCGGCGTATCGGCGGGCGCCACTTCCGTCGCAGCCGGCAGCCAGACCTCGACACGGGTCCCCTTGCCCGGCCGGCTGTCGATATGGAGGCGGCCACCGAGCTGAGCGGCCAGGCCGTCCACCATGGACAGGCCGAGGCCGGTCCCCTTACCGACGCCCTTGGTGGTGAAGAACGGTTCGCGGGCGCGGGCGAGCGTCGCCTGATCCATGCCTTCGCCCTTATCGGCGACCGACATCATGACGTAGCGACCCGGGCGAAGACGAGTATGGTGGCCCTTGGCGACGATTTCGTCACGGACGGAAACCACGATCTCGCCGCCGGACGGCATCGCGTCTCGGGCATTGACCATGAGGTTCAGCAGCGCCGATTCCAGGTGATTGGGATCGGCGCGCACCACCGGCAGCTCGTCCGGCAGGTCGAGCGTTATCGTGATGTCCGGCCCCAGGGACCGCGCGATGAGATCGCGCATCCCGTCTACGAGTTCGTCGATCATCACGGGCTGCGGCTGCAATTCCTGTCCCCGCGCGAAGGCCAGCATGCGCTGGATCAGCGCGGCGCCGCGCTCTGCGCCGGTCAATGCGTTGCGCAGAAGCGGCACGACATCCGCCTCCTCGGGAAGGCGGCGCAGCACCAGTTCCAGATTGCCGAGCACGGCGGTCAGGAGATTGTTGAAGTCGTGGGCGATGCCGCCGGTCAGCTGGCCGATCGCCTGCAGCTTCTGCGACTGGAACAGCGCCTCGCGCGCCGTGTCGAGCTCGAGTTCGGCATTGCGGCGGGCGGTCACGTCGCGGGTGATCTTGGCGAAGCCGATAAGGTCGCCGGCCCGGTCGTGGATCGCATCCAGCACGACATGGGCGAAGAAGCGGCTGCCGTCCTTGCGGACGCGCCAGGCTTCCCTCTCGAAGCGCCCCTCGCGCGTCGCGATCGCAAGGCTTCTCGCCGGCTCCCCTCGCTCGCGGTCCTCGGGCGTATAGAACCGGGAGAAGTGCTGCCCGAGGATTTCCTCGGCCCGGTAGCCCTTGATCCGTTCGGCGCCGACGTTCCAGCTCGACACATGCCCGGCGGGATCGAGCATGTAGAGGGCGTAGTCGGACACGCCGTCGACCAGGATCTTGAACTGCGTCTCGCTCTTTTCCAGCGCCTCGCGTTCGCGAAGGCGCTCGCTCAGATCGCGCGTGACCTTGGCGAAGCCGAGCAGTTCCCCGACAGGGCTCAGGATCGGATCGACGACCACATGCGCCCAGAACCGTTCGCCGTTCTTGCGGACCCGCCAGCCCTCGCTCTCGAAGCGGCCCTGGCGGGCGGCCGTGGAAAGGATGCGCTGCGGCAGCCCGCCGTCACGATCCTCCTCGGTGAAGAAGCGCGAGAAATGGCGGCCCATGATCTCTTCGGCCGTATATCCCTTGAAGATCTGCGCGCCGGAATTCCAGCTCGAGACATAGCCGTCGGGATCGAGCATGTAGATCGCGTAATCGGTGATCGCATTGACAAGCAGTCGGTAGCGTTCCTCCTCACCCTCGACCAAGTCCGGCTCCTCGTTGCGGTTCATGCGCGCCTCCACGGCACAACTTTAACATAGGCGAACATAGCGTTCGGATTCTGGCACGGGAATCCCCCGGCGAGAGCCAATCCGCCTTTTGATCGCTGGAATGCCGAAGAGGGGACCGATCGCGGCCGAGCGTGCCTGGTCGCCCGAACGCGCGCCGCGTGGACGGCAAGCGATCTCACGCAGGATTACCGCTGCATAATCATGAAGTTGCGCATTGCAGAAGATGCGACTCCAAAAGCGGTCGCACTCACGCTCCGGCGGCGGAAGAGGCTGCGAAGACCGTTCCTACATGCCATCCTTGCCGCGAGACAGTGCCGCGACACCGGTGCGGCAGACCTCGACCAGTCCGAGCGGCGCCATGATCGCCACGAACTTGTCGATCTTCGACGGGCGGCCGGTTATCTCGAAGACGAAATGCTCGATCGAGGAGTCGATCACCTTGGCGCGGAAGACGTCGGCAAGACGCAGCGCTTCCACGCGCTTGTCCGCCAGTCCCGCCACCTTGACGATCGCAAGTTCCCGCTCGATCGGGCCGGTCTCGCCATCCTCGCCGGCGGCCCGCGTCAGGTCGACGACGCGGTGGACCGGCACGATACGGTCGAGCTGGCTCTTCAGCTGCTCGATCACATGGGGCGCACCGCGCGTCACGACGGTGATGCGCGAGAGATGCCGCTCATGCTCGGTCTCGGAGACGGTCAGGCTCTCGATATTGTAGCCGCGCCCGGAAAACAGGCCGATCACCCGGGCAAGAACGCCCGGCTCGTTGTCGACAAGGATGGCGAGCGTCCGCTTCTCGATCGCCTCCTTCTCGGGCGTGATGAAATAGGCCGAGGCGGGCGGCTGGACGGGCTGGCTCATGACGGAAACTCGGTCGCTTCTGGTAATCGGGGGCACCATAGCTGCGATTGCGCAAAAGGAAAGCGGGCCAAGCCGATTGCGGAATGCGCTGGACGTCAGTCATGCGCGCTGCATCTTACCGTGCGAGATGTTCGCCGAATGATAACCGCAGAAAGTTGGGAGACTTGCATGCGACAGTTGACGATGCTTACCGCCGCAGCCGCCCTGACGGCTGTGCCGGCAGTGGCCGGGGCCCAGAGTCTTGCGGGCAGCCAGTGTGCGCCGACGCAGGCGGCAGGCCAGCCGTCCTTCGAACTCCTGATCACCGTCGAAGGCGCCAGCGGTACGTTCCGCCTGACCTGCCGCGACGGCCGGCTGGTCGCGATCCCGGCAGAAGGCCAGGGTGGCACGAGCGAAGCGGCCACGGAGCAGCCGGCACAGGAGGAGACGACCTCCGCCGAAGTCGCGGGCGCTGCCAAGCGTGCGATCGACAAGAGCGCGGGAGCCGCCGCAGCCGAGATCAAGCAAGGAGCCGACCTCTCCGAAACGCCGAACGTCGCCTCCGATGAGCAGCCTTCGCAGCCGGCGGAAGAGGAAGCCGCGGCTTCCGCGAGCGACGAGCCGTCCGGCATCAGCGCAGAGACCTCGGGGGTCGAGCAGGCGATCGAGGACAGCGCCAAGGCTGCCGCATCCATGATGAAGGACGGGGCGGATCTTTCCGAGACGCCTGCGATCCTACCCGATCGGGATGCGGCGCAGTCGGACGCGGAGGAGACGGCGGCGAGCTCGGGTCCGCAGGGCGGCGAACCGGCGGCCGAAGATGAGGCCGGCACCGACCAGGCGAGCGGTCCCGAGGCCGGATCCGGCACGGCGGCCATGGACCCGCAGCAGGCCTCGCCCTCCGACAACGCCATGATAGGCACTCCGGCGCTGGAAGCCTCCGGCGCTGACGGCTCCGAGGATGAGCCGACCTCTTCAAAGAACAAATCGGCCGGTTCCTTGGCCGATACCGCAGAACAGGCAGAGGCCTCGGGCGGCGAGACCGCCGCCATGCCGATGAGCGATCAGGGTTCGGATCAAGCGACGCCGGAGCCCTCGACGGCGCAGGCGCCGGACATGGGCCCAGGCAGCGAAATGCCTGGAGGCGATACGAAGGGCGATCTGGCAACGCTCGGCATCTCGCCCGAGGCGACCGGCAGCGAGGCCGCCGAGGCCGCCGAGGCCGAAAGCGACATGGACCAGAGCGTGGACCCGTCTACGGCCATGAACGCGGCCGGCGTGACGGGTCAGGAGCCGACGGCGTCGGTCACGCAGACCGAGCGCGACGACAGCGCCGCCGGTCACACCGCAATGGCCAAGGACATGCCTTCGCCCGCCGAGATGAACAAGCCGGGCGTTTCGGCCGACGAAGCGGCCCCGGACGGCTCGTCCCTCGATGGCGACGAACAGAAGTCGAAGGACCGGATCGCCTCGCGCGAGACCGACCAGCCGGACATGGTTCCGGTGCCCCTCGTCGTCATCGGCAATGCCGAGCTTGCCCTGCCGGGTGTCAGCTTCAAGAGCGTGTCGGTCGCGGGCGAGGAGAAGGATCGGGTCTATTCGCTGCGCGGGATCACCCGGCGCGGCACCGAGGTTTCGGTCGACGTCGATCCCACCGGTCATATCCGCCAGGTCGACCGCGAAATCGCTCCGGGCGACGTGCCGGATCCGATCGCGCGCATTGCGGATGCGGTGCTGCCCAATGCGGATATCGAGCATGTGACGCTGTCGAGCCGCGACAACTACCGAAGCTTCTTCATCTTCTCGGGCTCGGACGAGCGCGGCAGTCCGGTGGTCCTCGAGATCCGCTCGGACGGCCGGCGGGTCGAGTTCAAGAAGGGCATCTGACGTCCCTGCACTGGCGCGAAGCGCAGGTCCGCATCCGGACCGTGGGAGATCGGGAATCGAAACGGCCGGCGCCTTCGAAGGCGCCGGCCATTTCCTTGACCGCTCCTGCGGTTCGCGTACTCCGTCCGGCCTTACACCAGGGCCCTGCCCTTGGCGTCGATCGCCCGGGCGACGACCTCGTCGGTCGCCTCCTCCGGCAGGAGGATCTCGTTATGCGCCTTGCCGGACGGGATCATCGGGAAGCAGTTGGCAAGGTTCGCCACCCGGCAATCAAACAGGACCGGCGCATCGACCGCGAGCATCTCGGCGATCGCGTCGTCGAGATCCGCCGGCTTCTCGCAGCGCATGCCGACGCCGCCATAGGCCTCGGCCAGCTTGACGAAGTCAGGCAGCGCCTCGGTATAGGAATGCGACAGCCGGTTGCCGTGAAGCAGCTGCTGCCACTGGCGCACCATGCCCATGTACTGGTTGTTGAGGATGAAGATCTTGACGTTGGCGCCGTGCTGCACGGCCGTCGACATCTCCTGCATGTTCATCAGCACCGAAGCATCGCCCGCGATGCAGACCGACAGCGCATCCGGATGGGCGATCGCCGCGCCGATCGAGGCCGGCAGGCCGTAGCCCATCGTGCCGAGGCCGCCGGAGGTCAGCCAGCGGTTCGGCGCCTCGAAGCCGTAGAACTGCGCGGCCCACATCTGATGCTGCCCGACCTCGGTCGAGATGTAGGTCTCGCGGTCCTTGGTCGCCTCATAGAGCCGCTGGACGGCGTATTGCGGCATGATGACGTCTTCGTTCGGGCGGTAGGCGAGGCAGTTGCGCGCGCGCCAGGTCGCGATATCCTCCCACCAGGCCTTGAGGGCACGCTGATCCCCCGCGACCTTCCTCTCACGCCAGACGGCGATCAGGTCCCGGAGGACGTGAGCGACGTCGCCGATGATCGGCAGGTCAACCCGCACGTTCTTGTTGATCGAGGAGGGGTCGATATCGATGTGGATCTTCTTCGAACCCGGCGAGAAGGCATCGAGGCGACCGGTGATGCGGTCGTCGAAGCGCGCTCCGATGCACAGCATGACGTCGCAGCCATGCATGGCCAAGTTCGCCTCGTAGGTGCCGTGCATGCCGAGCATGCCCATCCAGCTCTTGCCGGAGGCCGGATAGGCGCCGAGGCCCATCAGCGTCGAGGTGATCGGGAAGCCGGTCATCTCGACGAACTCGGTGAGAAGCCGCGCGGCCTCGGGACCGGAATTCACCACCCCTCCCCCGCTGTAGATCATCGGCCGCTTGGCGGACGCGAGCAGTTCGACCGCCGCAGCGATCCTGTCCGGATCGGCGTCGAGCTTCGGCCGGTAGCTCTCATGCGTGCGGTCGGCGGGCGGCGGGGAATAGAGGCCGGTCGCGAACTGGACGTCCTTCGGCACGTCGACCACGACCGGGCCCGGCCGGCCCGTGGTGGCGACATGGAAGGCCTCGTGCAGGATGCGCGCGAGGTCGTTGACATCCTTCACCAGCCAATTGTGCTTGGTACAGGGACGGGTGATGCCGACGGTGTCGCACTCCTGGAACGCGTCGGAGCCGATCAGCGTCGTCGGCACCTGGCCGGAGATGCAGACGAGCGGGATCGAATCCATCAGCGCGTCCTGCAGCGCCGTCACGGCATTGGTCGCGCCCGGTCCGGAGGTGACGAGCATGACGCCGGGCTTGCCGGTCGAGCGGGCGTAGCCTTCGGCGGCATGTCCCGCCCCCTGCTCGTGCCGCACGAGGATATGGCGGACGCTGTCCTGCTGGAAAAGCTCGTCATAGATCGGCAGCACGGCGCCGCCGGGATAGCCGAAGAGGTCGGTGACGCCGTTGTCCTTGAGAGCCTGAACGACCATCTCGGCCCCGGTCATCTCTCGCTGCTGTGCATTCGCGTCCATGATGTTTTCCGTCGCTTTGCGCCGCTTTCGACGCCGTCTCTCAAAGTCGCAAGGCCGGTCCGGGCCTCGAGGCAATAAAAAAGGGCCCGTCGGGGCCCTTGAAATTGCGCACACGTGGCTGTCGCCGGACGGTCCTCAGACCGCCACGCGTGTGCGCCTTCCTACTACGAGAATGATCATCGTCGTCATGGCGCGGACGCTATGCCTCTGCGCAACCCGATGTCAACGACTTTATTGCGCAGGGCCACCGAATAGGAGAGTGCAACGCGAAGCCGGGCGCCCCGCCCGGCGAGGACGGCAGGCAAAAACGGGCCCCCGCCATTTCCCCGAGCCTACGAACAGAAAATCGAAACTACCTTCCTTTTCAAAAGAATCCTGAAATGCAATTTCCAACAACAACAGCGTAAGCGACGGAAGATCGTCATCGATCAGGCAAGCATACAATTTTGCACCTGCGAAAACATCATGTCGGCTGTTGCCATTGCAGGAGATGTTCCACTACTCTTCCGATATCAGCTGCGAGGTCTGGGAGGAAACGACTTCGCACAGCTGGAGAATCGGGAGGAACAATGACAAACCAATTGGTTAATCGACGCAAGTTTCTCGGACAGTCGGCGCTGCTGGGCTCGGTCGCGGCTGCCGGAACGCTGGCGGCGCCGGCCATTGCGACCGCCGCGGGCGAAACCACGACCTGGCGGGTGCAGACGTCCTGGCCCGGCGGCATCGGCCTCGACTTCTTCAAGGCCTGGTGCGCCTCCATCAAGGAGAAGACATCGGGCGAACTCGCCTTCACCCCCTTCGGCGCCAACGACGTCGTCGGCGACTTCCAGCTCTACGACGCGGTGAAGAACGGCGTCCTCGAGGCGATCAACCCCTATACGATTTATGCGCAGGGCATCATCCCGGCGGCGGTGTTCCTGTCGTCCTATCCGCTCGGCCTGCGCAATCCCGCCGAATACGACACCTTCTACTACGGCCTCGGCGGCCTCGAGATCACCCGCGAGCTCTATGCCAAGCAGGGCATGTACTATGTCGGGCCGATCCAGCACGACGCCAACATCATCCATTCGAAGGTGCCGATCCGCTCGATCGACGATTTCCGGGGCCGCAAGATGCGCCTGCCCGGCGGCATGGTCGCCGAAGTGTTCCAGAAGCTCGGCGCCAAGACGACGGTGCTGCCCGGCTCGGAGATCTTCCCGGCGCTGGAAAAGGGTACGATCGACGTCGCCGACTATGTCGGGCCCGCGGTCAACTACTCGCTCGGCTTCAGCCAGGTGACGAACTACATCTCGATGGGCCCTCCGGGCTTCATGTCTCTCTACCAGCCGGTCGACCTGATGGATCTGACCGTCGGGATGGATGCCTGGAACAAGCTGCCCGACAAGCTGAAGCAGTTCGTCGAGATGGAGGTCCACACCTATTCGGACCTCCATTACGCGGCGATTCAGAAGGCCGATCAGGAAGCCTGGCCGAAATTCGAGGCAGACGGCACCGAGGTCACCCGCCTTACCCAGGACGATGTCGCGCTGATGACCGAAATCGCGGTGCCGATCTGGTTCGACTGGGCGAACAAGGACAAGGACGCCGCGCGGATCTTCAAGATCCAGCTCGACTACATGACATCCGGCTCGCTCGGCTATGTCGATCCGGTTCTCCTCGAAGGGCTCGAACTGACCGCCCTTTGATGCCTCATGCGTCGCGGGAGACGCGCCGGGACCGACCCGGCGCGCCTGCGCGCGCCCATCCCTGCTTCATCCCCTTCATTCAGGAATCGCCATGCCGAGCCTGACGTTCGTGCTGCCGCACTGGCTGTACTGGGCCATGCTCGTCGTGTTTCCGATCGTCGCCATGGTCATGGCCCGCCGCGGGCGCCGACCGACGCCTGGAAACCGACGGCTCTATTCGCTTCCGCTCGCCTATTTCGTGCTGATCACCGGCGGCATGCTCGGCCTGCACCGCTTCTACCTGAAGAGCCTGTGGGGCCTTCTCTACCTGCCGCTCTTCTTTGCGATCCTGTTCGCCAACGCGCACCAGCGCACCGCCCGCGAAGCCTTCTCCGACGCCAGCAACATCGTGCGCGTCTCGCAGTCGACGATCGAGCGCGAGACCGCGCGCGCCGAAGACGACGCGGCGCAGCTGGCCTCGCTGCGCGAGGATCTCGCGGCCGCCGAGGAAGGCTCCTTCGCCAAGCGCAGCGTCGAGCTGCGCCTGAAGCGGCAGGAGCGCCGCATGGAGTCCTCGCAGCAGCGGATCGCCCAGGCGGAGGCCGACCTGAGGGACAAGCAGGTGGTGGCCGATAGCTCCGGCGCCGACCGGCGCTACTGGGAAGTGTTCGCCTTCGTCTGCTTCCTCGCCATCCTCGCCTTCATGGCCCTCGACGCGGTCCTCATGCCGATGATGGTGCGGCGTGCGAACGCCCGGATCGACGACCGGGCGGACCCGGCGGATGAGGCGGTCGATGCCGTCGAACAGAGCGAATTCGAGAAGGACCGCTCGCATGTCGCTCGCGGCTGGAGCGGCTGGATCGATGCTCTCAGCTTCTACAGTGGCGAATTCGTCTCCTATTGGTCGGTCATCGCCGTCTTCGTCTACTACTACGAGGTCGTCGCCCGATACGTCTTCAATTCTCCGACCAACTGGGCCCATGAGGGCATGTATCTGATGTTCGGCATGCAGTATCTGATCAGCGGCGCCTATGCGATGCTGTGCGAAAGCCATGTGCGGGTGGACGTCTTCTACGCCCCGCTGTCGCCTCGGCGAAAGGCGATGGCGGATATTCTGACCTCGGTGTTCTTCTTTATCTTCGCCGGCGTACTGCTCGCCACCGGCTGGATCTTCGCGGCCGACGCGACGCGTGTGAACGAGGTCTCCTTCACCGAATGGCAGCTCGCCTACTGGCCGTTCAAATGGGCGATCGTGGTCGGCGCCGCGCTGATCGTCCTGCAGGGGGTCGCCAAGCTGGCCCAGGACTTCCGGGTCCTTGCAACCGGCGTCCCGCACACCGCCAGGGAGGCCTGAGCCATGGGTCTCGAGATCGAAATCGGCTGGCTCACGCTGATCATGTTCGGCAGCCTCTTGCTGCTGCTCATGGCCGGCCTGCCGCTCGCCTTCGTCACCGGCGGCCTTGCCTGCGTCTTCTTGTTCGTCCTCGGCGACTGGCAGACGCTCAACATCGTGCCGTCCCGCATCTTCCCGCTGATGACGAACTACCAGCTGTCGGCGATCCCGCTGTTCATCTTCATGGCGGCGATGCTCGAACGGGCGGGCATCATCAACGACATGTTCGACGTCATCTACAAGGTGCTCGGCGGGCTCAACGGCGGGCTCGCCGCGGCGACGATCATCGCCTCGACCATCCTCGCCGCCATGGTCGGCGTCATCGGGGCTGCCGTCGTGACCATGGGCATCATCGCGCTGCCGGCGATGCTGAAGCGCAATTACGATCCCGAGATCGCCATGGGCTCGATCATGGCCGGCGGCACGCTCGGCATCCTGATCCCGCCCTCGATCCTGGCCATCATCTATGCGGTCGTCGCCGAACAGTCGGTGGGCGAACTCTTCATCGGCGCCGTGTTTCCCGGCCTGCTCCTATCCGGTCTCTACGTGCTTTACGTGGTCGTGCGCTCTTATATCAATCCCAAGCTCGGGCCACCGGCGCCGCTGGAGGAGCGGATCTCCTTCGTGGAAAAGCTGCGCGTCCTGTCGAAGATGTCGGCGCCGATCGCGCTCATCGTGGTCGTCCTCGGCGTCATCTTCTCGGGCGTCGCAACGCCCGTGGAAGCCGCAGGCATCGGCACGTTCGGCGCCTTCATCGTCGCCGCGATCCACAGGAAGCTCGACTGGCCGACCGTCCAAGCCGCCTGCCTGACGACGCTGAAGGCCTCGGCCATGGTGATCTGGATCATGTTCGGCGCGACGATCTTCGTCGGGCTCTACGTGCTCGAGGGGGGCCAGGAATTCGTCTCGGCGGCGATGCAGAGCATGGGCCTCGGGCCGTGGGGAATTCTGATCGTCATGCAGATCATCCTGATTTTCCTCGGCATGTTCCTCGACTGGGTGGGTATCCTGCTCCTGTGCGTCCCGATCTTCGTGCCGGTGATCAAGTCGCTCGGAGCTCAGAGCTTTGGACTCGAGACCCCGGACGATCTCGTCCTGTGGTTCGGCGTCCTCTACCTCGTCAACATGCAGATGAGCTTCCTGTCGCCGCCCTTCGGCTATGCGCTGTTCTATCTCAGAGGCGTCGCCCCGCCGGAAATCCCGATGACGCGGATCTTCCGTGCCGCCCTGCCCTTCCTCGGAATCCAGCTCATCGGCCTGGTCTTGTGCATGCTCTTCCCCGAAATCATCACCTGGCTGCCACGCATCGTCTATCACTGACGACCGGGAGCCTCGGCGCACGAGTGGAGCCGAAGCGCCTGACAGCGGTGCAACACCTTCAAGGCACACAAAAAGAAGCGACCGCCCGATGGCTCGGACGGCCGCTTCTATCAAGGTCTCACAGGGAAGCGATGTGCCGCAGAAACGACAGGCAGGTCAGCGTCCCGTACCCGTCCGGGGCAGCATGTTCGAGACATTCGCCCCCTGTCCGATCGCAGCCTGCCCCGGAAAGCCCGTCCGTCGCCGCCAGGAATTCGCCAACCTGCGAGCATTCACCGCTTCTTCGGCATAAAGGTCTGCCGAGAAAGGCTCCGGCGTCCACAGCGCCCGGCGCAAGAGGTCGATCTCCTGCCGTTCTGCCTCGCGGCGATCCCACGCCACGGTGGCTGCAATCGGCTGTTGCGGCTCGCGTGGCATGCGGCTCGCATGGATGCGGTTCGCCTCCGCCCAATGCTCATGCTCGCGGCCGCTCGGGCAGCCTTCACGCTCCCAGATTTCATAGGCGAGCTTGCGCACCGCCTCCGCGTCGTCGATCTTCACCATGGTTCCGCCCAACCGTTAATCCCCTCCGTCAGTCGCAAAGGGGGGTTCTCACGCAATACACTTCGCTAACGCTGTTGAGCCGCGCCGGGTTGCATGGACCGGGCACAAAAGCTTGGGACAACACGCAGATTTCGATTGGTGTCAGCTTCTCTGGACGGAAGATGTGTCCGACAGATCGAAACGAACGCCATCCAACCCCGACAAACGCCGCGCCGGGGCTGCACGCGCGACGAAGACCATCGTGGTCAAGTCACGCATGCAGCCACAGAGCAGCCACGAGGATAATTGCCCATATCGCGATGGTCGCCAGTAGAATGCCGGTCTCGGCTTGCTGGTAGGTCATCGTCAGCCCTTGCCACCGCGCCGCCTCACGCAGCGCGGCAAGTGAACCGCATCAATGACTTAGCTAGTCCTACCGGACGAAGCGTCAACTTCGTCCGCGGTCGGCGCGCAGAGCTGCAAGGACATTCGGCAGTTCGTCGAGCCTGTCGACCAGCGCGGTCGCGCCGAGCGCCTCCGGCGCAAGCACGGTATAGCCGCCGCGCACGGCGATCACCGTCATCGCCGCCGCCCGCGCCGCCTCGACGTCGTTCTCGCTGTCTCCGACGAAGACCACGTCGTCGACCGTCAGGTTCATCCGTTCGCAGGCAAGGAACAGAAGTCCCGGCTCGGGCTTCTTGGCTGGGCCGGCATCGCCCCCCACCACGACGTCGAGCAGACCGAGAAGCGCGAAGTGCTGGAGGATCTCACGGGTCGCGGCCTCCGGCTTGTTGGTGACGACGCCGAGTCTCACGCCAGCCTCGGCGAATTCCCGCGTCGCCTCGCTCGCGCCGGCGCACAGCGTCGTCAGTTCCGTCGCCCGCGGCTCGTAGATGGCGAGGAAGCGTTCGACGATCCTGTCGCGGGTCGCGGGGTCGAGTTCCTTGTCGAGCGCCGCATAGGCGCGTTCGATCAGCTTCGGCACGCCGCCGCCGACCATCCGCGTCACCGCCTCCAGCGTGAAGGGAGGCTCGCCATAGCTTGCGAGCGTCTCATTGAGGGACGCGTGGATGTCGGGCGCGGAATCGATCAGCGTGCCGTCGAGATCGAACAGCACCGCCTTCGGCCAACCGGGAGCGGCGCTCATGCGGCGTCCCTCCACTTGATCGAGCAGCCGATCGAGGGAACCTGTTCTCGCGGGCCCTCGCCGGTCCTCGCGACCTGCCGCATCGCCTCGAAGAGGTCGCGCCGCGTTCCCTCCGGCGCCGTCTCCTTGCGCGAGGCGTCGATCCGGCCGCGATATTGCAGGCCGAGATCGCGATCGAAGCCGAAGAAGTCCGGCGTGCAGACCGCGCCATAGGCTCGCGCGACGCTCTGGTCCTCGTCGTAGAGATAGGGGAACGGGAAGCCATGCGCCTTCGCGAAGGCCTGCATGGCCTCGAAGGAGTCCTGCGGATAGGTGTCGGCGTCGTTGGACGAGATCGCGACCGTCCCGATGCCGAGTTCGGCAAGCTCCTTGGCGTCGCGCACCAGCCTGTCGATCACCGCCTTCACATAGGGGCAGTGGTTGCAGATGAAGACGATGAGAAGGCCGTTCTCGCCGCGCTGGTCGAGGATGCGATGCGTCTTGCCGTCGACACCCGGAAGCTCCGCGTCGACTGCCTGCCATCCGAAATCGCAGATCGGGGGCTGTGCTGCCATGTCTCTCCCTTTCTCGTTTCGGTACCCGGCTCACGGATTAAGCGCGGCCGGGCCAAAAGGCGAGAGCGGAGGGAAGGCCGGCGGGAAGTTTTGCCCGCGGCAGCCGCGTAGCGGCGAGGCAGCCCCAGCTCAGATGGCCGGGTTGCGCGCGTCCGGCCAGGCGCACTTCCAGGTCTTCACCTTCCATTTCGGATGGTCGCCGGCCCACGCGGCCACGTAGGGCATCGACAGCATCATGCATTGGGACAGGCCGTTGCCGGCCTGATAGGTCAGTCGTTCCTCGTGACACGAGGACGGGTTGGTGATCATGCAGACGGTAAGGATCAGATCGACCATCGGCGCTTCCTCCGGCGGGTTCTTCTTGTGCCCACGCGCATCTACGGATGGCAGCCATCCGCGGATGCGCCGGAGGTAGGGCGCAGGGCCTGGAACGGCCCTGCCTGGGACGCGCGACAGATTGGCCCACCCTCTTTTCCGGAGGGGACCAGCCGGAGCCGCTCGGAGCCCGTCAGCCGACCGGCAGGAAGATCTCGCCCTTGCCGAGAACGGCCGTGTCGCCGCCCAGCCGCCGCATGGAAAGTCCCGCGAAGGGCACAGCGCCAATCTCGCCGGCCGCGAACGCCCTGGCCATCACGGTCAGGATCAACAGATCGGCTAGGCCATTGTCGAGGAAGGTCGGCGACAGCCGCTCGGCGCCGCCGCACAGGATCAGCGTGCCGCGCTTCATCAGCCGGCCGGGCGTGCCCGCCGCCTTGCCGCCGACGACCAGCGTGCCGGCGATCATCCGGCTGCCGGCGTCTGGACCGGCATCGCCCATGATCGCGATCGTGCCGCGCCGCAGCCGGTCCGCGGCGCGCTCGCCGGCGCTTCCGCCGACCTTGATCGCGCCGCCGCTCATGCCGATCGTCTCGCCGTCGCGAACGCCGCCGAGATGGGCTCCTGCATCGCCCGCGATCGACAGGAAGCCGCCACTCATCGCCGATCCGGCATGGGCGCCGGCCGAGCCTGTAACGGTGATGCGGCCGTCTCGCATGACCCGGCCGCAGCGGATGCCGACATCGCCCTCGACGGTGATCGTCCCGCCCTCCATCGCCTCGCCGATCCGGTCGAAGCGCTCCGATCCGCCCTCGAAGCGGATGTCGGCGGGGTCGTCGCCGGTGACGTCGAAGAGGTCGCCCGCGCACACCGGCACCTTGGTCGTGCCGATGGGAAGCGCGGCGATCTCTCCGATCGACAGGCCGGTGAGCCGCGACGGGATCAGGGCGGAAAGGTCGAGCCGCTGTTCGGGCTCGGCCTTCTTGCGAAAGGTGAGGCCGCTCATGGCGCGAGATCCTTCAGATGGAAGTGGTGCGGTCCGAGATTGCCGCCGTAATTGCCGGCGCCGATCCTGAGCGCCCCTTCCTCCGGCCCGAGGTCGACGGCCGCCTTCAGCCCGACGCGCATGGCGTCGGCCACCGCGTCATAGGTCAGGCCGTCGATGACGATCTCCAGCACCGAGCCGATCTCCGGGCCGAGCGCCGAGTTCGTCACGCCCTTCAGCGTCGGACAATAGGCGTCGTTGGTGGAGGCCATCATGTTCTTGTACTTGCCGCCGACCTTGGAGCCGGAGCGCACGATGCCGCCGGGAAACGGCATGATCGCGCCGGAAACCTTGTTCATCGCGGCGACCGCCGCCTCGGCGGCGGCGAGCGCCTGGCGCGAGGTCCGGGCGAGGAAGAGGAGATTGCCGCCGCCGACGCCGGCCGAGGTGATCCCGGTCCGCGCCTCGCAGAGGAACTCGCCCTCCATCACCGGCATGCGCCAGAAATGCTTGCCCTCGAACTTCTTGGAGACCTGCCAGCCATCGGCGAAATAGCGGATCGCCGAGCCGAGATCGATCTCCTCCTCGCCCTGAAGATCGGCATAGCAGGCCGAAGACGGGCTGGTCAGGATGCATTGGCCGAGCCGGGTGCCGAGCTGCTTGGCGAGCCCGTCCTTGGCCATCGAGAAGATGAGGATGCGCACGCCCGGCCGCCCGTCCCGTGTCTCATCGGGCGAAAGCAGCCGGTCGATGCCCGCCTCGCAGCCGCAGGCGATGACCGAGGTGGCAAAGCCCGTGAACGAGCGCGCCGCTTCGAGCGCCCATTTCTCGGAATCGGCTGTCACCTGGATCGCCGTCCCGGTCATCGGGAAGGCCTCGGCAAAGCTGTCGTCGATCGTCACGCCGTTGACGACCATCGGCTCGTTCACGTCCGGCATTGCATCACCTTGAACGGATTTTCGCGGCCGAGGGCATGATCGGGCACTTCGAACCAGCGCGAGGAGAGCCCGTAGCTCTCGTCGAAATAACGGTCGAGGCGCTTGACCATCGCCTGGTCCGGCTCGGGGCGCAGGGTCAGGGCGCGGCCGAAGGTGCGCCTGATCACCGCCCCGTCCTTCACGACCAGCCGTCCGTCCTTGAGGACATAGGCCGCGCGCCCGAACATCTGCGCCTTGTCGTCGCCGGGGCGGTAGACCGCAACGTCGCCGACCGCGCCCTTGCCAAGATGGCCGCGATCGGGCGTCCCGAGCAGGCGGGCGGGCGCCGCCCGCGTCATCGTCGCGATCTCGCCGAGTGTATATTCGCGCTCGATCTCCGGCAGGCTGGTCATCTTGACCACCGACTTCGGCAGGGCGTCGAGCCATTTCTGGCGCACGCCCCGGTCCATCAGGAGTGCGAAGATGTCGGGATAGGACGTGAAGGGCGCGCCGTTCGGATGGTCCGTGGTGAAGAACACCCGGCTCGGATCCTCGATCAGGAGGAAGAGTTCCAGCCCGATCGCCCATTGCAGCGCGTTGAAATAGCTCTTCTGCTTGTAGTCCATCGGCACGACGCCGCCGCCATTCGCCTCGTGATCCATGATCACGGCCTTCTTCGGGCTCGCCTGCCCCCGACCGGCGAACTGGCGCAATTCGTCGGAGGAGATCGTCACGGTCGGCCCGAACATCACCTGCCCGATGTCCACCGTCACCTCCTTGGTGGCATTGACGAGATCGGCGAGCCGCTGTCCTTCCGAGGAGAACCCGCGCTTGCCCTCCTGCCCATAGCCATAGAACTGGATATGGGCGAGATGCAGCGGCACGCCTTCCGCGGCCTTGATGGTCGCCTCGATGGCCGCGACCGACTGGCCCGGGACGCCGAGATTGTTGCAGTGGACATGGAGGGGATGCGGGATGCCGAGCCGGTTCACCGTTCCCTGCAGGCTCTTCACGACCTGGCGCGAGGAGACGCCATAGTCCGGCACGACGTCGTCGAAGTCGAACTTGCGGACATTCTCCTTGAAGGCGGCGGAACCGCCGGCGTTGATGCATTTGACGCCCAGCGCCCGCGAGGTCGACACGACCCAGGCGACATAATCCTCGATCGCCGCATCGCTCTCACCATCGCGGATCATCCGCATCAGGAGATCGTCATTGCCGAGGACGACCAGCGTCGCCTTGTCGATGATCGGGGTGTCGGCGAGCTCCATATGGGCATGCAGCGCGCTCTGCGGCGCCATCGCCGGCTCCACCACCGTGGTGAAGCCCATGGCGGCATAGCGCAGCCCGGTTTCTTCGGTGGTCCAGCCGACCTGGCCGAGCGGGGTCGTCGCCGGCCGCGCCTGATGGGCGCGGTGGAACTCCGGCAGCAGCAGCCGCGCCGTGTTCACATGGCCGCCGGCGATATGGGAATGGATGTCGATGGCCCCCGCCATGACGACGAGTCCGCTGCAGTCGATCGTCTCGTCGGCCGTGCGCCCCTCTCCCGGTGCGTCGACGACGACGCCGTCCTCGATGAAGACGTCGCCGACGCCGTCGCGCTCATGCGCCGGGTCGACGACATGGCCGTTCTTCAGGTGCGTCAGCATGGCGACGCTCCTCCTTGTTGATAGGTCATGCCGCCGCGTCCCTCGCCTCGGGGGCAAGTTCCGCCGCAAGGGCGTTCAGGATCTCGGCGGCCGTTGGCAGCGCGCCGGCCCTTGCGCCTGCCGAAACCGGGGCGAAGCTGCCGAAGCGGGCGTTGAAGAAAACGCCGTCATGGTCACGGCCGGCAGCGGCGACGGAGAAAGCCACCTTTGCCGATCGCGGCGGAGCGGACATGCCGGATGCGACCGCGATGACCGGCAGGCTGCCCGTCCTTTCGGGCGGGGCGCTCTCCCCCTCGCCGAGCGCCGAGACGTCGATAAGAAGGTCCGCCTCTCCCGAGGCGGCCAGCCGGCCGGCCTCGAACAGAGTGGGATCGTGTTCGGGAGCGCCGCGGCCGAGCGACACCCGCAGCGGAAAGCCGGTCGCCCAGGTCGCGGCCAGCGCGGCGCCATAGACCTCGTCGCCCGGAAACACCGGCAGCGTCGAGAACCGCGTGCCGGCGTTGAGATCGCCGACGAGGCCGAGGAGCATCTCGGCCCCGAGCGCGTCCAGATCGCTCGCCGAGAAGATCGCGCAGCCGAAGCCCGCGCCCTTCAGCCAGCCGGCGAGTTCGCGCGTCTCGTCCGCCTGAAGCGGCCCCTGGCCGAACCGGCGGTCGGCAAGGGCGGCGCGAATCATCGACAGCGCGTCGGTGAGATCGGCCTTTTCGCAACGAACCAGCCGCACGGATGCCTTGCCCGGGAGCGTCGCGCCTTCGGGGGCGCCGAGCCAGACGACCTGCCGCTGGTGGCCGCGTGTGCGTGTGCCGAGGTCGGGCTCGCCCGCGAGCAGGAAGTCCGGCAGATCCGGGGCATGGGCGAACGGATCCGGCCCGACGAGGAGGATGCGGTCGGCACGCCGGCGCATCTCCGCGGGAGCGGCGAGGAAAGCGCCGGAATCGCGGATCGCCGAAATGGTCGGATAGATCGCCGCGGAGGAGTGGTGATCGATCACCCCGCCGGCGGCCCGGGCGAGCCCGATCGCGGCCCTTATCGCGGCCAGATCGGCTCGAAGCCCGTCGAAGATGGGAAGGCGGCTGGCGCGGAGGAGATCCGCTGCCGCGGCGACGGCTTTCTCACGGGATGTCGGTTGCCCGTCGATCCATGCAATGTCCACAACGCTACGCTTTCTGTGCCCGTGCCCGAAACTACTAGGTCGAACGGGAAGGTCAAAGCCCTTCCCGTCCCGGCTCAGGATTTGTCGTATTTGATATAGGCAAAGCGCGGGTCGTCCGGCGTGCCCTGCAGCGGTCCGTCCTCCTTGCCCGGCTGCCACATCACCACTTCCTCGATCTTCTTGGCGAGGGCGAAGTCGGATTCGGTGATCCCCTTGGCCGCATGGTTCATCAGCCGCACCTCCACCCAGGCATAGGATGCGGTGATGTCGGGATGGTGGAAGGCGGCTTCGGCGAGATGGCCGACGGCGTTGATCACCATCAGCGTGCCCTTCCAGCTGTTGGTCTTGTAGGTGCGCCGGATCCAGCCCTCCTCGAGCCGCCATGTCGGCAGTTCGACCTTCAGCTTCTCCTCGACTTCCGACTCCGAAAACGTCTTGGCGGCCATGGCTTTTCTCCCTTGCCCGGATGACATCAGCCGCAATAATAGGGTGCGGGCACTTGGAAGGCAGGACAATTTTTTGACTGACGATGTCGTCACTGTCTCGGCGCCGGCCCGTCTGCATCTGGGATTTCTCGATCCCGGCGGCAGTCTCGGCCGCAAGTTCGGCGGGATCGGCCTTGCGCTCGATCAGCCCACGACCCGGGTGAGCCTGCGCCGAAGCGCCCGCGACACGATCACGGGACCGGAGGCCGAGCGCGCCGCGCAGCATCTCGAGACGATGCGGCGCATGCTGTCGATCAGGGCGGCCCACGGTCTCGCCGTCGAAGAAGCGATTCCCGCCCATAGCGGCCTCGGGTCGGGCACCCAGCTCGCACTTGCCGTCGCGATGGCGCTTCGGGCGCTCGAAGGCCGCGAGCAGGATCCGGCAGGCGATGCCGCGCGGCTCGGCCGCGGCGCGCGATCGGGCCTCGGCGCGGCCTTCGTCTCGCATGGCGGGGTCGCCGTCGACGGCGGCAAGGGCGATTCGCAGCTGCCGCCGCCGCTCATCGCTCGGCTGCCCTTCCCCGAGGCTTGGCGCGTCATCCTCGTCCTCGATCCGAATGTCGAAGGATTCCATGGGCGGGACGAACTCGACGCCTTCGCCGCCCTTCCCATCTTCCCTGAGAGCGGCGCGGCCGAGATCTGCCGGCTGGTCCTCCTGAAGGCCCTGCCGGGCCTTGCGGAAGCCGACATCGGCGCCTTTGGCTCTGCCATCGCCGCCATCCAGGAGATGGTTGGCGGTCATTTCGCGGCAGCGCAGGGCGGCATCTTCACCAGCCCCCGCGTAGCGGCGGCCTGCGCGGCGCTCGCTGCCGACGGGGCGCACGGGATCGGACAAAGTTCCTGGGGCCCGACCGGTTTCGCCTTCGCCGAATCGGAGCGCGAGGCGAAGCGGCTGGTGGAGCGCCTGCGCGCGGGCGGCACGGCGGAGCGGCTCGACCTGCGCGTGGTGTGCGGCCGCAACCACGGTGCGCTGATCGAACGCGGCGCCGCCCACAGACTGAACGCGACCGGCTGACGCCGCCGCCACCCAACCCCTGACAAGCCCGCCCTTCGGCGGAAGAGACCTGAACGATCGGAGGACACGAAGATGGCCGACAAGCACATCCTGCACATGATGACGCCGCACAAGCACGTCAGCCCGTTCGACGTGAACATGGCGCTCGATGCCGGCTACGATTCCGTGACGCCCTACGAGGAGGTGACACTCGAGGAGATCGCCGACCTCGTCCAGGACGTCATCTTTTCGCGCCCTCCCAATCTCGGCGTGAACTCGGCCGTCTTCTTCGGCGGCGACGACGCCGTCCTCGCGCTCGACATGATCGACGCAGCGAAGAACGCGCTGGTTCCGCCCTTCGGCTGCAACATCATGGCCGATCCCGCCGGCTCGTTCACGACCGCCGCGGCCATGGTCGCCTGCGTCGAACGCACGCTGAAGAACAAGCACCAGAAGGCGCTGAAGGACGTCTCGATCGCCGTCTTCGGTGCCACCGGCGTCGTCGGCTACTGCGCGGCCGTGATCGCGGCGCTTGAAGGCGCAAGGGTCCAGATCGTCGGCTATAGCGGCATCGACCGGGTCGCCAAGCGCGGCGACGAGATGAAGGAGCGCTTCGGCGCGAAGGTCGAGCCTGCCGACGGGTCCAGCGACGAGAAGAACACGACGATCGTGAAGGACGTCGACGTCATCCTCACCGCCGCCAAGGCCGGCGTCCAGGTCCTCAGCGCCTCGCAGCTCAAGGCGGCGGGCAAGCTGCTCGTCGCCGCCGACGTCAATGCCGTTCCGCCGCTCGGCCTCGAAGGCGTCGACGTCATGGCCGATGCGGAACCCATCGAAGGCACGAATGCCTTCGGCATCGGCGCGCTGGCGGTCGGCCCGATCAAGTCGAAGACCGAGCATGGTCTCCTGCGCCGGATGATCGAGGCGGGCGAGCCGCAGGTCCTCGACTTCCGCGACGCCTTCCAGCTCGCCCGTACGCTGGTCTCGTGAGCGAGCCCGAGCGCCCATCGATCCTGGCCGCCGCCTTTTCGGCTCGCCAGATCGCGGCGAGCCTGAAACGCGCGGGCATCGACGCGCTGGCGCTCGACCTCTTCGGCGATCTCGACCTCGCCGAGGCGGCCGCGGAAAGCGAGGTCCTGCACGGCCATTATCCCGACGGGTTCGATGGCGACGCCCTCCTCGAAGCGCTCGAGCGGTTGGCTGCGGGACGATCTCCCGTCGGCTTCGTCTATGGCGCGGGCTTCGAGGACAGGCCTGAGCTCTTGGAGGCGATCGGCCGGCGCTGGCCGATCCTCGGCACGGACGCGGCGACGCAGCGGCGGCTGAAGAATCCCGAAACCTTCGCCGCGCTTTGCCGCGCGGCCGGCATCGTACATCCGGAGATCCGGCGGAGGCCGCCGGGCGACGCACGGAACTGGCTGTCGAAGCAGGTCGGCGGCGCCGGCGGCAGCCATGTCGCCTGGGGAGACGCGGCACCGGCGGAAAACCGCTACTATCAGCGCTTCGTCGCCGGAGACCGCATCTCATTTGCCTTCGTCGCGTCCGGCGCCCGCCATTTCGGCCTCGGCTTCACCCGGCAATGGGCCGACCCGTCCGCAGCGGAACCCTTCCGCTATGGCGGCGCGGTGGGCCCGCTGCCGGGACCGGTCGCGATGGCCGAGGCGATGGAGAACGCGATCGCGCGGCTCCTCGCCAAAATTCCGATCACCGGTCTCGCCAGCGCCGACTTCGTGCTCGCCGAGGACGAGCCGGTGCTGCTCGAGGTCAACGCACGGGCCGGCGCGACGCTCGACATCTTCGACAGCGATCTTCAGCCGGTGATGGCCCTGCATCTCGATGCATGCCGCGGCAAATTGCCGAAGACGCTCGCCGCGCCGCAGGAGTGCCGGGCGAGCGGCCTTGCCTGGGCCGATCGCGACATCGAGGTGCCCGCCGGCTTCCACTGGCCGGACTGGACGCGGGACCGCACGGCACCGCCGGCGCGATTTAGCCCGGGCGAGCCGATCTGTACCATTGTCGCGCGGGCGAACGACATTGCGGCGGCCGAGGCGTTGTTTCGCCGGCGGACGAGCGAAATCAAGATTGCTTTGGGGAGAAGAGCGGCATGAGTCATTCAAGTGGTCTGTCGGTGAATGCCGGAGTCCTTTCGCTGGTCGAGGACATGCGTCTGCGGGCGGCGGAGCTTCGCATCAGCGTGTCGCAGGGGCCGGCGGGTGAGACGCTGATCGATGCCGGATCGACCGTTCCCGGCTCGATCGAGGCGGGGCGGCTGATGACGGAGATCTGTCTCGGCGGCCTCGGCACCGTCGACATCGGCTCGTCACCCTATCTTACGCGCTGGCCGTTCACCCTCACCGTGCGGTCCTCCAATCCCGTGATCGCCTGCCTCGGGAGCCAGTATGCCGGCTGGCAGCTGACCTCGGGCGAAGGCGAGAACGCCTATTTCTCCATGGGATCCGGCCCGGCGCGGGCGCTCGCAGGCCGGGAGGACCTCTTCCGCGACATCGCCTATGCCGACAAGAGCGAGCAGGCGACGATCGTCCTCGAGGCGGCGAGCCCGCCGCCCGAGGACCTGGTGCGCCGGATCGCCAATGACTGCGACATCGCGCCGGAAAACCTGACCATCGTCTTCGCGCCGACGCAGTCGCTCGCCGGTTCGGTCCAGATCGTCGGCCGCGTCGTCGAAGTCGCGCTCCACAAGGCGCATGAATTGAAGTTCGACCTCTCGCGGATCGTCGAGGGGATGGGTACGGCGCCGCTGGCCCCGCCGCATCCCGACTTCATCACCGCGATGGGTCGGACCAACGACGCGGTCATCTATGGCGGACGGATCATGCTCCATGTGACCGGCCCGGCCGACGAGGCGAAGGCCCTGGCGGAGAAGCTGCCGAGCTCGAATTCGAACGACTATGGCCGTCCCTTCGCCGACGTCTTCCGCCAGTACGAGGGCGATTTCTACAAGATCGACCCGATGCTGTTCTCGCCGGCCGAGGTCGAGGTTGTCTCCCTGGAATCGGGCGAGACCTACCGAGGCGGCGCGGTCGATCCCAAGCTGGTCGACGCATCCTTCGGCTGACCCGGCGATGATGTCTCCGCCGCACATCCTGCTCGTAACCGCCGATCTCGACCGCCATGCCCGCGAGCTGATCGCGGCGTTCGGAGCGCGCGGCGCGATCGTGCACGCGATGGGCCTCGCCGAGATCGGCTTCGATACGGCCGCGCCAGGCGGCCTGTCGATTCCGCATTTCGGCGCCGGCCTGCCCGATGCGGTCTGCGTGCGCACGATGGACGGCGGCAGCTTTGAGGCCGTCACCCGCCGGCTCGGCATCCTCCACGCCTTTGCGCGGCTGGGCGTCCTCGTTTCCAACGATGCCCGGGCGATCGAGAATTGCGTCGACAAGTCGATGACGAGCTTCCTGCTCGCACAGGCGGGTGTTCCCAGTCCGCGCAGCTGGGCCATCGAAAGCCGGAGCGCGGCCGAGGCGATCGTGGCCTCGGAAAACCGGCCGTTGGTCCTGAAGCCGCTCTTCGGCGCGCAGGGCAAGGGGCTGAAGCTGATCGGAACGGCCGAAGACCTGCCTGCGCACGATCAGATCGCCGGCGGCGTCTACTACCTCCAGCGCTTTGCCGGCTTCGCAGCCGCGGGCCGCTGGACCGACTATCGCATCCTCGTGTCCGCTGGCCGGGTCGTTGCCGCGATGCGGCGCGAGGCGCCGAACTGGATCACCAACATAAAGCAGGGCGCGACCGCCCTTCCGATGGCGTCCGACGCTGAGCTCGAGGACCTCGCTGTCGCCGCGGCCGCGGCGATCGGCGGCGATTTCTGCGGCGTCGATCTCCTGCGCGATCCGGACGGGCAGGCGCAGGTGATCGAGGTGAACTCCATGCCCGCCTGGACGGGCCTCAAGAAGGCGACCGGCCTCGACATCGCGGACATCCGGGCTCGCGATCTCCTCGCCGAGGTCGAGGCACGGCCGCACCGGGCCGGCGAGCCGGCCGCCCTGCCGGCGCTCGCATGACAGTTGACGCGAAGGCCGTCGCAGACGCCTTCGTCGCCGCCTGCGAGGCGGAACTGGACGTCGTGAAACCCGGTAATGTCCACCGCTTCGCCCCCGGCCATGGCATGGATGCGGCGCTGTTCGTCGCAAGTGCTGTTGCGTCCGCCCCCTTCGTCGCGGCGCCCGGCATGCCGGTCGGAGAACGGATCTTGAAGGCCACAGAGGCCAGCTGGCAGGCGGCCGGCATGAACACCAATCTCGGCATCGTCCTGCTTGCGGCTCCTCTGGCGGCGGCGGCCGAACGCCTAGACGCCGCCCGCCCCTCGCCCGCTGCCAGTCCTGCAGCCCTGCAAGGCGCGGTAAAGGCGGTCCTCGCCGACCTGACGGCAGAGGATGCCCGCGATGCCTTCGCCGCGATCGCCAGAGCCTCCCCGGGCGGGCTCGGCGATCGCAACAGCCACGATGTGCGGGACGCCCCGACGATCTCCCTCGTGGAGGCGATGAGTCTCGCTGCCGATCGCGACCTCGTCGCCCGGCAATATCGGGACGGCTTCGAGGGGGTCTTCGCGATCGGCCTTCCCGCTCTCGACCAGGCACCATGGGAGAGCGAACCCTTCGAGGGGCTCGGGTCGGCGCTCCACTGCTATCTCGCCTTCGCCGCGACATTTCCCGACAGCCACATCCTGCGGAAGTACGGGCTGGATCAGGCGGAAGCCGTGCGCCGGAGGTTTACCGAATTCAGCAAGCGACTGAGCGCTATAGGCGATTCTCGCCAGGCCGTGGCGACCGCCCTCGCCTTCGACGACGAGTTGAAGCGGTCGCGCCTCAACCCGGGCACCTCGGCCGACCTGACAGTCGCCTCGCTTTTCGCCAAATCCCTTGCGGAACCAGACACGGGGTGATTGACTGTCGCACGTCGGGGTCCATGTGGCCCCGAAGCTATCTGGCTAACCGGTCCCGTTGGGACGCCGCCAACAAGGATAGCCGTATGCCGGGATCTCAGCCCGGCAGTCGGGAGGGAGATCGCTCGATGCGTCCGTATTGGGGCCGCGTCTTGCCGCTTTCTTCCCGGGATCGGAAGTTCTTCAATTGGGACGGCGGCGACGTCGGACCAGTTAGCGAAACATTTGGAGGAATTTGCTCATGGCAACCATCAACAAGGTGATGGTCGGCGAGTCGCTCGTCGGTGAAGGCAACGAGGTCGCGCATATCGACCTGATCATCGGACCCCGCGGTTCGGCGGCCGAGTCGGCGTTCTGCAACTCCTTGACCAACAACAAGGACGGCTTCACGACGCTCCTCGCGGTCGTTGCGCCGAACCTGCCCACCAAGCCGAACACGGTGATGTTCAACAAGGTGACCATCAAGGGCGCCAAGCAGGCCGTCCAGATGTTCGGCCCGGCTCAGACCGCGGTTGCGCGCGCGGTCGCCGACAGCGTCGAGAAGGGCATCATCCCGGCCGCCGAGGCCGACGACCTGTTCATCTGCGTCGGCGTCTTCATCCACTGGGAAGCCGAGGACGACGCCAAGATCCGCGAGTACAACTACCAGGCCACGATGGAATCCATCGAGCGCGCCATCAAGGGCACGCCGACGGCCCAGGAAGTCGTACAGAAGAAGGGCTCCGCGGCTCACCCGTTCGCCGGAGCTTAGACAAGAAACCATCCCGGGGAAGACGACAAGCCGGCGATGCCCGCCGGCCTTCTCCGGCGATTGGCCGCCAAATTCGGCTTCCAATAGGAGCCGACCGTTTTCCTCAGGGAGAGCGTACAGACGGAAAGGGGCCCACAGCGGCCCCTTTTTCTTTGTTGTCGGCGGAAAGTGCTTGGCCGGGATGAGCTGACGGACGATCAGCCCTCAAGGGACCGGAGAAAGTCTTTCGTCAGCCGACCGTCATGCAGCGCGGTCGCGACCAGAGCCCCGGCGATTCCGGCCTCGGAAAGAGCCGCGACGTCCTGCGGCCCGCGCACGCCTCCGGCCGCGAAGACGGCGCGGTCTCCAGCGAGGGTCTTGATGCCGCGCAGGCGGCCGAGGTCCGGTCCGGCGCTGCTGCCGACCTTGGCGAGCGTCATCGCGATCACCCGGCTCGGCCAGAGCGAGGCGTCGGAGAGGAGTTCCGCCGGCCCGAGAAAGGTCTCGCCACGAAAGTCGAGCGACAGGACGACGTCCGATTCGCCCGAGAAGGCGGCGACGACCTCCGCGTCCGTCACCGATTCCGAGCCGAGCACGGCGACGCAGCCCGGCATCGCCCGCACCGCCTCGGCTTCGGCCCGGCTGCGAACGCCGGCGTCGACCCAGAACCGCATGGCCGGGAAAGCATCCGCCAGCGCCTCGATCACCTGCTCGTTGCGCGCGCCGCCTTCGATCGCGTCGAGATCGGCGATGTAGACTTTCGAAAAATCTGCGAGCGTCATCAGCCCCTTGGTCACCGCAACGGGATCAGCGCTTGGGGCAAGCGGGGTTTCGATTGGCCGGTAGTTTGCGCGATCGCCCATCACGCCGCGCACCACCAGCCCATTCTTGACGTCGAGAACCGGGATGATCTGCATGAGGGTCCTTGTCGCGCGGCTTTGAATTTCGATGCTATAGGAACCCTCTAGACCAGGGGCGCGGCCGGGGGAAACCCGCCAGTCGGCGATGGCGTGCTCCAGAGACTTCGGCGCCGGGGACGGAGCGTATTCGCCCGCCCCGCACCAGGGGCCAGAAACGGGACTGACATGCCAAGAACACTCGGTTGGGACGTAGGTGGCGCGCATCTGAAGGCGGCGCTCGCGGAGGACGACCGGATCCTGAAGATCTGGCAGGAGGCGACGCCGATCTGGCAGGGCCTGGAACATCTGGAGGCCGGCCTCACACGCATCCTCGGCGAGGTCGAGGAGATCGGCGGCGCCGAGCGGCACGCCATCACCATGACCGGCGAACTGTCGGACGTCTTCGCCTCGCGGCGCGAGGGGGTGGAGCAACTGACCCGGATCCTGTGCGAGCGCCTCACCGGCGACGTGACGCTCTATGGCGGGGCGGCCGGCTTCCTGTCGCCGGGCCATGCCCGCGCCCATGCCGACGACATCGCCTCGGCGAACTGGCATGCGAGCGCGGCCCTCGCCGCCGCCGCGATCGAGGAGGCGCTGTTCCTCGACATGGGCTCGACGACCACGGACATCCTGCCGCTCCTCGGCGGCACCGTGCGCGCGCAGGCCAGCACCGATCGCGAGCGGCTGGTCGCGGGAGAGCTCGTCTATCAGGGCTACACCCGCACGCCGCTGATGGCGGTGGCGGCCAGGATCCCCTTTGCCGGGCGGGAGGTTCCGGTGATGAACGAATTCTTCGCCACCATGGCCGACGTCCAGCGGGTGGTCGGCATCCTCGACGAGAGCGACGACCTCTACCCGGCCGCCGACAGCGGCGACAAGGACGTCGAGGGATCGCGCCGCCGCCTCGCCCGCATGATCGGCATGGATTGCGGCCAGGCGAGCGACGGCGCGTGGGAATGGCTTGCCCATGCCTTCGCCGAAGCCCAGCTGCGCTTCGTCCACGACGCCGCGCTGAAGGTGCTGTCGCGCGACGATCTGTCGGACGACGCCTCCGTGGTGGTGGCCGGGGCCGGACGGCCGGTGCTGCGCCGGCTCGCGGCGCGGCTCGATCGCGGCGTCGTCGACTTTTCCGACCTGTTCGACTGCCCTGCCGAACTGCGCGACGCAGCCTGCCGCGCCGCGCCCGCGGCCGCGCTGGCGATCCTCGCCGGTCGCTGACCCATGCGCCCCGGCTCCCCGCAACACGCCGCCCCGAGGCGGAAGCCATGACACAAGTGCCGGCGCATCTCGTCCAGATCGTGCCATTCGACGAGACGTATGCCGGTGCCGTCCGCGACCTCTTCGTCACGGTGAACCGCGCTCTCGCGCCACCGGACCGCCGCGCGGCATTCGAAGACTATATCGCGCGATCCATCGCCGCGGAGATCGGCCGCATCGCCGACTACTACCGCGAGCGGCACGGCTCTTTTCGCTTGGCCATTGAGGGCGATCGCCTGCGCGGCATGTACGGCCTCGAGGCGACCGGTCCCGGCCGCATGGAACTGCGCAGGATGTATGTCGCGCCCGACTTTCAGCGGCGGGGCCTCGCGCGGCGAATGCTTGCCGACGCCGAAGCGGTCTGCCGCGCAACCGGGAGTACCGTCCTCGAACTCTCGACCTCGGAACTGCAGCAACCGGCCCTGGCGCTCTATCGCGGTGCGGGATTCGACCTCCTGCGCGAGGAGATCGCCGAGACCGGCAGCAACAAGACCATCGGTGGCGGTATCAGGCGGTTTCATTTCGAGAAGCGTCTCGGCTGATTGCCGGTGCTATAACCCCAGAAGCCGCATCGCGAAGACCGGCTGTCGCCCCCTTCGCACAGCAGGATCGTCGGCGACAGCGCTTCTCCCTCGCGCGATTTTCAGAAATATTCGGCCGTGCTCTTGTGATTCTTTTCGCTTTCCGCCATATTCGCAATGTCGATAGACGGCCGGACTTGGGCCCAGCGCTGAATTTCAGCGCGCTGTTCAAAGATTCTTCCTTCCCCATCGATCTACAACGATCCGAAGGATTTTCGGATCGATCTGAACTATGTCTTGGAAAGGGTTTCCCATGACGACGGGAACCGTTAAGTGGTTTAATTCTCAAAAGGGCTTCGGCTTCATCGCGCCTGATGACGGCGGCGCTGACGCCTTCGTCCACATCAGCGCCGTTGAGCGCGCCGGACTGAGCGACCTGCAGGACGGCCAGAAGGTCTCCTACGAGCTCGTTTCCGACCGCCGCACCGGCAAGAAGTCGGCCGACAACCTCCAGGTTGTCTCCTAAGCTCTTTCCGCGGCCGTAAGGCTCGCGGACCGTCCGCGTCGAGAGCGGGCCGACCACGGATGTACTGGCGGCCCAACCGACGCGTTGACGACAACATCGCGCATCGCGCTGAAAAGGCCCTACTTCGAAGGAAGTGGGGCCTTTTTCGTATAGGGTGCCTAATCTACTGCCGCTCGCTTGCAGCAGGGTTCGATCAGCCGGTCCACTGCGCATAGGCCGCGAGAAGCTCCGGAAATGCGTCTTGCGGCGGGAAGCGTTCGAAGCTGTGCTCCGCTCCGGCCGTCACGAACGGCATGCTTTCGCTGGTGAAGGTCTCGACATAGGGCGGGAAGGCCGGCGCATCGTCGAACATTGCGGAGCGGATGTTGACGAGGTCGTCCATCCCCTCAGGTCGGGTGAACAGCCAGCTCATGCACCAGCCGCAGAAATAGTGCCGCGTCGGGCCGTGCAGTCCGCCGATCACCGGCTCGCCGCTCGTTATGGTGAGGGCGTCGGCCGGATAGAGCGCGCTCAGCGAGAAGGCGCTCGACGTCATCTTCCGGCACCCGGTGCAATGGCAGGCCATGGTGATCAGCGGCCGGCCCCGCGCTGCAATCTGTACGCGCCCGCAACGGCAGCTCGCCTCGTGAACGGCATCCGTTCCTCCTGAGATCATCGCTCGTCTCCCTGTCAGCGTTCCGCCCCTTCCTGCGCCACAGGACGATCCGTTTTGCAAGCTGGGTCCGAAAACGAGAAAGGGCCGGTGCGATGATCCGCACCGGCCCTTTCGAAGGCTGTTGTCGGGCAGTCGGCTCAGGCCGCGTCGTCGATATCCGCCGGCATGCCCGCCAGCACCTTGTCGAGCGTCATCGGATAGTCGCGCACCCTGACGCCGCAGGCGTTGTAGATCGCGTTGGTGACGGCCGCGCCGACGCCCGCAAGGGCGAGTTCGCCGATTCCCTTGCCCGCGAGCGGGCTCGCATAGGGATCATGCTCGGGCAGGAGCACGACTTCCAGCTTCGGCACGTCCGCATTCACCGGAACGTGGTATTCGGCCAGATCGTGATTGACGAGGAGGCCGCTGCGCGTGTCGACGACGAGTTCCTCGGTCAGCGCTGAACCGATACCCCAGATCTGACCGCCATAGCACTGCGAGGTGGCGGTCTTCTCGTTGAGGATGCGGCCGGCCGCGGCCACGGTCAGGAGCCGCTTCACCCGAGTCTCCCCGGTATAGGCGTTGACCGCGACCTCGCAGAAATGCGCGCCATAGCTTGCCTGCGTGTAGTCCTCGTCGGTCTTGCCAGGCTCGATCGTGCCGAGTTCGGTCAGCGTCTCGCCGTTCAGGATTTCCTTAAACGGGATCTGCCGATTGCTGGCAATGGCTTGGCCGTCCTTGAGCGTCAGCCCGTCCGCCTCGACGCCGAGCCGCTGCGCGAGCTTCCCGATCACCGCTTCACAGGCGACATAGACCGACGAACCCGCGCTATTCGCGCCCCAGGAGCCGCCAGAGCCCGAGGAGGGCGGCAGGTCGGTATCGCCGAGGATGACGTCGACATCCGCGACCGGCAAGCCCAGCATCTCCGCAGCGATCTGCTGCAGGATGGTGTAGGTGCCGGTGCCGATGTCGGTCATCGAGGTCTTCACCGTCGCCCTGCCGTCCGGCGAGAGCGAGACCTCGGCCGAGGACTTCATCATCTGGTTCTTGCGCGACGCGGCGGCCGTGCCGTAGCCGATCAGCCATTCGCCGTTGCGCGTCGAGCCCGGCTTCTTCGGCCGCTGGTCCCAGCCGAAGCGCTTGGCGCCCTCTTCGAAACAGGCCATCAGCTTGCGCGAGGAAAACGGCTTGTCGTCCTGCGGGTCCTTGTCCGGCTCGTTCAGCCTGCGGAATTCGATCGGATCTAGGCCGAGATTTTCGGCTGCCTCGTCCATCGCGTTCTCGAAGGCCAGCATGCCCACCGCTTCGCCCGGCGCACGCACCGCCGAGGTCATCAGGATGTCGGTCTCGGCGAGACGATGGGTGATCCTGCGGTTCTCCCCCGCATAAAGGAAGACCGAGGAAACGCCGGCCGGCTCGAAGAAGCCGTTGCCCGGGGAGTTGGTTGCGATGATCTCGTGCCCAAGCGCGACGATCTTGCCCGCCTTGGTGGTCCCGATGCGGACGCGCTGGATCGTCTCGGACCGGCGCGAGGTCGCCTGGTAGACCTGCGGCCGGGCAAGCGCGAGCTTCACCGGGCGTCCTGCTGCCCGCGCGCCGAGCGCGGCGAGCACCGCATCCGGCCCGATGCCGAGCTTGTTGCCGAAGCCGCCGCCGATATAGGGGCTGAGCAGGCGGACCTTCTCGACCGGCACGCCGACGCCGTTGGCGATCTGCTTGACGTTCGATTCCAGCAACTGGCAGGACGACCACACGGTGAGCTTGTCGCCATCCCATTTGGCGACGCTCGCCTGTGGCTCCATCGCCGAGGAATGGTGGCTGGGTGTCGTATAGGTCTGGTCGAACTGGACATCGGCCTCGGCGAAGGCCTTTTCGAAGTCGCCGCGTTCGGTGTCCGCGGGCATCACGCCCTGGTCCGACTTGCGGCCCTCGCCCTTCACCTTGTCGAGGTCGAAGCGACCGTCCGTCGGCTGGTAGGACACCTTGACCAGCTTGGCCGCGTGGCGCGCGGCCTCGAAACTGGTGGCAACGATGACGGCCACCGGCTGGCCGTAGTGGAAGACCTCGCCGTCGACCGTCTGTGCGGCCGGGCTCATCGGCTGGGCCGAGGAGCGCAGGATCTTGTCGCCCGAGACGACCGCGAGGACGCCGGGGGCGGCCTTTGCCGCACGTTCGTCGATCCCGGTGATCTTGCCCTTGCCGATACCGGCCGTCACGACAAAGCCGTAGCCGATCTCCTTTTCATCGAGGAGATGCTCATAGGCATAAGGTGCCCGGCCGCAAACCTTGAGCGGCCCCTCGAAGCGGTCCAGCGGCTTGCCGATGACGCCCTGCGTCGCCCGGTCGAGCCGGGTTTCGCCGATATTCTTGTCCATTACATGGGTGTTCATCGGCCGGCTCCCTCGGTCACGTCGCGCAGCACCGCAATCAGCGTGCGGCGGGCAAGCGGTATCTTGAAGTCGTTCTCACCCTGGCCCTTGGCCTCGGCGAGCAGAACGTCGGCGGCCTTCTGGAAGGTCGCAGTCGTCGGCGCCTCGCCGACGAGCGCGCGTTCGACCGCCGCATCTCGCCACGGCATGTGCGCGAGACCGCCAAAGGCGAGACGGGCATCGGTGATCTTGCCGCCGTCGGTCTTGACAACGGCGGCGACCGAGACGAGCGCGAAGGCGTAGGACGCACGGTCGCGCACCTTACGATACATGTGAACGCCACCGATCGGCACCGGCAGACGGACCGCCGTGATCAGCTCACCCGGCTCCAGCACGTTCTCGATCTCCGGCGTGTCGCCCGGCAGACGGTAGAATTCGCCGAGCGCGATCTCGCGGGCCGACCCGTCGCCCTTCATCGTCTCGACCACGGCATCGAGCGCGCGCATCGCCACCGCCATGTCGGAGGGGTGTGTCGCGATACATTTGTCGCTCGCGCCGAGAATGGCGTGGATGCGATTGAAGCCGCCGATCGCGCCGCAGCCGGAGCCCGGCTCGCGCTTGTTGCAGGGCGTCGTCGTGTCGTAGAAATAGTAGCACCGGGTCCGCTGCAGGAGATTGCCGCCAGTCGAGGCCTTGTTGCGCAACTGGCCCGACGCGCCGGCGAGCAGCGCGCGCGACAGCACCGGATAGTTCTCCGCGATGCGCGGATCGGCGGCAAGATCGGCATTCGGCACCAGCGCGCCGATGCGCAAGCCGCCGTCCGCGGTCTCCTCGATCGTCTTCAGCGGGAGACGGGTGATGTCGACCAGCGCCTCGGGCGTCTCCACCTCGAGCTTCATCAGGTCGAGGAGGTTGGTGCCCCCGGCGATGAAACGGGCCGCGCCGCCCTTCGCCAGCCGGCCGGCCTCGGCGAGATCGCTGGCGCGCGAATATTGAAACTCTCTCATGCCGGCTCCTTCGTCTTGTCGCTCGCGGTCCGGATGGCGTCGACGATGTTCGGATAGGCCGAGCAACGGCAGATGTTTCCGCTCATGCGCTCGGAAATCTCGGTGTCGCTGAGGTCCTGCGAACCCGTCAGCCTGTCGCTGACATGGCTCGGCCAATTGTCCTTCACCTCGCCGAGCATGCCGACGGCGGAGACGATCTGGCCGGGCGTGCAATAGCCGCACTGATAGCCATCGTGATGGAGGAAAGCCTCCTGCATCGGATGCAGGCGGCCCGGCTCACCGAGCCCCTCGATCGTGGTGATCTCGTCGCCCTCATGCATGACGGCGAGGGTCAGGCAGGAGTTGATGCGCCGGCCGTTGACGAGGACGGTGCAGGCGCCGCACTGGCCATGGTCGCAGCCCTTCTTGGTGCCGGGCAGAGCGAGATGGTCGCGCAGGGCGTCGAGAAGCGACGTCCTGATATCGGCATCGAGCTCGCGCTCGGTTCCGTTGACGGTCAATCTGATCACGTGAAATCCCTTCGGTTTCGGCGTCAGACGCCGCCACGCGCTGCGGCAGTCTGGAACGGTTCGAAATCTGCAGGGACAACTATGGGAAGGGCGGAAAGGTTCGAGGGTGAGACGATCTGTTCAGACACGGGCGATCGATAGGCGGCTATGGGCCCGCTTCCTACGGCTATAGCCTCACGTTCGGCGAAGTTTACCTGAACCCCGGCCGCGCAGCTTGGACATGGGCAAAATTGATCGCCTCAAATCCAGCATGCTCGGCTGCAAGATACAGATCGAGATCGTCGGTCAGTAGGACTGCGCCCGTTTCCGCCAAGCACAAGCTGACGCTGTCAGGCAGACCCAGTCTGGTAAACTCGGCTCTGCGGACTGCCGTTTTGCTCTCGATGCTTTGCTCCGTCGCTGTCAGAATGAATCTAGAAAAAAGTTCTGTCAGCCGAGAACGGAGAGGATCGCCGATCTGTCGAAGAAGGTTCGACATTTCGGTCAGAATGTGCGGAGTGAAGATCAACTCGGAAGCCGGGGACACAAGCTCCTGAAGTATCTCGAAATCGCGCTGATCGTAGGCGCGCAGTTTCTTGTGCCTAGCGATGAGGTCGGTGCCGAAGAGGCCGACGACCAGCAGGACGGCGAGATTGGTGTCAAGGAGGACCGGCTTTGCCGCCATCTAGTCCAGGTTCTCGCGCTTCGTAAAGGAAAGGACCTGTCCATCCGCATCACGGACTTTCACGACCCGGTAGGCGCGACGAATGGCGGGCTCTCCTGTGATCGTAGTGATGGCATTGCGCGACGAGTTCCATGGGCGTGAGAACCCAAGCGTGATATTCCAAGCCTGCTCTTCTTCGTTGTAGACGACTTCCTCAAGGCCGAGATTCGCGATATTCTCGTCTGCCAGTAGATCTGTGACATAATCCTTGGCAATTTTCGCAGCGAGCTTAACTTGCATGCCAGTCTCCCGAAGCCGAGCACTTCGCCCCTTTTAAACCAACATATACCAGAAGATCCACACATCTCGGAAAGGCTTCAGCGCCCCGCCTCCACCTCGGCGAGGTGCGCGATCACGCTTTCAAGCAGCCAGTACCAGGCCTGCTCCTCGTCCGGGCCCGCGGTCTTGTCGATGGCGATCTTCAGATAGGCGATCTCGTCCTCGATCTTGTCCGGCGGCAGCATCTTCAGGCGGCTGACGAGGATCGCGGCTTCGAGGACGGCGGCCTTGGCCCGGTTCATCCCCTGGAACGGCCGGTGCTGACCCGAGGCGGCGACGCGGCAGGAAAAGCGCGGCCGCGTCTCGTCCTCCTTCACCGACACGACCTCGAGGACGTCGTGCGCGAGAGCCGCTTCGAGGCGGGGGACGTCGCAGCCCGGAACGGGAGCGAGCGGCCAGTCCTTGCGGCCGGTCAGGCAGCCGGCGAAGATCTTCGCCTCGTCGGTGTAGTTCACGATGGCGATCCCCGTCGCCTCGACGTTCGCGAGCGTCGTCGAGGGGCGGAAGGGCGCGATCACCCAATGCTCGCCCTCCTGGATGATCCCGAGCGGCGCGATATGCACCGCGCCGTCGGGCGAGCGCGTGGTGAGGATCGTTTCGCGGATATAGGGCATGGGTCGTCTTTCTCGTGCCGGATGCAGCGCCTGTCGCTCAGGAGGTCTGCTTCTTCGCCTTCAACGTATGTCCGGCGGCTTCCAGCCGGGTGCGATCCTCTTCCCGGCGCGGCGCGGCGACGCCGAAGTCGAGGCCGGTATCCTGCGCGTAGCGCTTGCCGAGCCGCCAGGCGATCTCCGCCTTCTGGAGCTCTGCCCCGAGATAGAAGGCATGGCCCGCGTCGTCCCCGACATCGAGATGGGGAAAGAACTCGAAGGCATCCGTCTCCACCACATGGACGTCGCGATTGTAGAGATGGACACCGTCCTCCGCCGTCTCGATGCGATAATTGCGGTCGCGGATCGTCGCCGCCTGGTCGGCGAGTTCCTGCGGCGTCGCCGCGAACGGCTTGACGTCGTGGACCTGGAGCAGGCCCTTCGAATAGCCCCGCGGCAGGGCGTTATCGGCGCGCGCGGCATAGAGCATGCGCCGGGCCGCATCGTGCTCGGCGACCGTCTCGCGCGTATGCGGGCTGACATGGACGACGAGAAGATTGCGGATGGCGAGTTCCGAGCAGATGCCGAGGAGGGTCGCGGTGATGCCGGACGTGTCGGCGTCGGTGAGTTCGGTGAGATTGCCGGTGCCCATCAGGATCTCGATGTCCGGATGGCGCGCGCGCAATTGGTGGTAGCGCACCAGCGAGGCCGAGAACCCAAAATGGATGGGATCGAGGATCGAGTCGGCGATGAAGTCGATCCCCATCTGCCGCGCCCGCTCGATCGCCCGGTCGAGCGAGGCTTCGTCCTGCGGCGTCGTCGGCACGAGAATCGGCACGGCACCGCCGGCCTCGGCGACTTCCATGCGCTCCTCGGTAAGGCTCAGGAGGAAGTCCGCGCCGGCCCGGGTCGCGCGCCGCAATTCTTCCGGGTCGGCCGAATCGACGCTGACGCCGAAGCCGTCCGCCTTCAGGGCCTGCACCGTCTCCTCCAGATGCGGGAACGGCGTGTCGGGCAGGCAGCCGAGATCGATCACCTCGGCGCCGGCCGCGCGCATCGGCTGGGCGCGTGCGAGGATCGCCTCCACCGATAGGGCGGAAGCGTCGACGATCTCGGCGAAGATGCGCATGTCGTGCCGGGAGAGATCCGGCGGCGCGCCCTTGCGGCCGAGAAAGGCTGGAAGATCCGCTAGCTCGTCCGGGCCGCGAGTGAACGGCACGCCGAACACTTCGGAGAGGCGGTCGAGATCGGCCCGGCAGCGGCCGGGCAGGATCACGCCGTCGGCCTCAACCGGCCGCTCGAGCCGGCGCTCGATGATCTCGCCGGTGGCGAGCGCCGCGACCTTCACCCCGATATCGGCAATCGCCCAGTCGAAGTCGGTCTCGCCGAGCCCGGCGAGCACGCGTTCGAGCCGGGGTCGGGCCAGATGCCCGGTCAAAAAGAGCAGTCGCTGTCTCGCCATGACCGGCTATGTCGGGTATTTGCGTCGGCTTGAAAAGCCTCGGCCGGCACGAGATGCGTCAAACTTCTCGCCGCCGGCTGTCGCCGCGCGGGTCAGGGTGCCGCCAGTTCCGGCACCGGGCGGCGCAGCGCAAGAAGCCGCCCGGGTATGTCGCCATCGGCAAGCCGCACCCCGGCCGCCGACATGTCTGCGGGACCCGCGACATAGACCCTCGTCCCGGCGTTCAGATGCTTGCCGAAGCTCTCGTCGACGATATGAGCGCCGACCAGCGCCTCGACCGTCGCTTCGAGCGGCACGTCGATCTGCTTGAACAGGCAGAGTCGCGCCTGCGGCAGCCTTGCCGCGAGCCAGGCTGAAAGCGAGTCCGACGTCACCGTCCAGTCGTGCGCGAGTTCCGGCGCACCCAGCGCCAGGTCGCGCGGCATCCAGACCGGGATCTTTCCTGCCTCGATCGCCCGGTGGATCGCCGCGATGTCGCGGGCCTTCACCATCCGTTGCCCAAGCGACACCAGCGCGCAGCCGAACTGCTCCATGGCGAGGATCGCCATTTCATGCGCCGCATCGTCATCATAGGCGATCTGTCGTTGATACATCCGCACCGTATCGGCGAAGGGCCCGCCCCCGGGCACCACGACCAGCGGCCCGCGCGCCTGCTCGATCGCCGCGACCCAGCGCTTGAGATCGGGAGAACTCGCCGAACTGCCACCGAATTTGACGACGAGGATGCCTTTAGTTTCCTTTTCCATTTGCCCGCCCCGGACGCGTTTCACACCGCGTGTGCTGACCTTTCGGCCGCACGCGCACTCCCTGCCCTGGCGGCCTTGCTGCGGCCGCTTCTCGATCGTGGGGGTTCCAAGCCTCCCGCCCGGCAACCCCGTCGCCATCTCCTGGCGATCTCAAAGGGAAATCATCGCCTCATTGCGCAAAAGAACAAGGGGGCACGATCAAATCCGTGACGATTATGTGTCGAGATCGGTCCGCCTTCGCGTCAATTCGATGCCCACCGCGCCGGGGCCGAGCGCAAGTTTTTCCACCCGCACCGTTACCTCGTGCACACGGCGATCGGCAAGAATCGCCCGGCACAGCGACAGCGCCAGCGTCTCGACGAGATCAGTGTGGCCGCGCTCGCCGAGGGCCCGGATCGCGTCCATGATGACGTCGTAGGAATAGATGTCGCCCATGGTCTCGGCGTCCGGCCGGATCCGGTCGATCTGTGCCTCCACGGAAAACCGGACATCCTGGCGCCGTCCGCGCTCATGGCCATAGGCGCCGATCTCCATCGCCATCGTCATGTCGCGCACGAAGATGCGGTCTTTCGCCACTCCCGCGCCGACGCTCTCCGTCGAAGGGCCATGGATCAGGCCGGCGATCCGCCGCACCGCGGGAAGGTCGACCGGGCCGTCGCGCCGGCCGGCGGCGAGCGCGCCGCGAAAGCCGAGATAGTCCGGCTCCAGCACGAGGAGGCGCGGCACGTCCGGCGGTTCCAGCGATCCGGCGAGCCCGGTCATCAGGCCGAGTCCCCTCGCCCGCTCCAGGAAGCTGCCAAGACTGGCGACCGAGAGATGCGACAGGAGGCCCTTCGGCCCACCGCCAGCCGGAGCGCCCTCGCCGCCGGTCTTCCCGATCGTGTCGATCATCGCGCCGGCAAAGCCCGCTTCCGCGAGCAAAGGCAGAAGATCGAAGTCCGGGTCGCCGTCGGCGAAGAAGACGGCAACGAGCCGGATCCTTTCGGCGAGCGGCCGGAGAGCGCTTATCACCGCCTCGCGCTCGCGCCGGCTCGCCGGGAACAGGCCGATCTTGACGAAGTCGGCCGCGGCGCGCGCCTCCACCTCGGCCGAGACGATGCGCGGCTCCATCGGCAGGTCGCCCGCCACCGCCGAGACCGGCCGGCGGCCAGCGACGCGGACGATCGTCGCCTTAAGGACCGCGGGCGGAACCGCGCCGAGCGCGCCCTTCGACGGGTCCTTCAGATCGACGATGTCGGCGCCGCCCTCGATCACGATCCCGGCCTCGTCCGGACCGGTGACACTGGCCAGAAGCTTGGTCACTTCAGGCTCTCGAACTGCGTCTTCAGGACGTTTTTCCACAGATAGTCGATGCCGCGCTGCCAGCTCTCGTCGGTATTCGAGCGGATGTCGGCGCTGCCGCGGGCGATCTGCTTCCCAGTGCCGACGTCGAAGGCATAGGCGTTGATGTTGAGAATGAGGTTCGACACCTTCTGCACCGTGCCGATGACGGCGATATCGGCGCCGATATCCTTGGCGAAGGTGACCGCGCAATTGCCGCAGTTCTGAAGGTTCTGCTTCTTCGCCCTCGCCTCGACCGGCTGGGTGTCGACGATCGCGAAGTCCGGCAGCGCCCCGATGTCCTCGCGCAGCGTCGGCGCCATCTTGTCGAGGCGCGCCGTCTGGGCCGAATCCTCGCCCAACATCTGCCCCTCGAGGCTCGAATCGATCAGCTCGAAGTCGAACACCGCGACGTTCCGCTCCGCCGCAAGCGCCGGTGCCGCCATGGCCGCGAGCGCCGCCAGAACCAGGACAACGGGAAAAAGTCTCGCTTGCCTTACGAGGTCACGTCCGTAACTCATCTCTTGCCTGAACATCTCGCTCCTCCGCGACTGCGGCGCCCACACCGGTCCCTAGTGATAGCGCCCGGAAAGTGCGAGACAAATCGGCGACGGAAGGAGACATCCGCATCGGGCCCTGTGCAGCCGGCCGGATGTACGGGAGGACGATCTTGCTGAAACACTTTGCCAAACTCGCACGGGCCACCGCGACCGGTTCGGTCCTTTTGGCGCTCGTCTCGGCGCCTGCGCTGATGTTTGCGAGCCCTGGAACCGCACAGGCGGCCGCGGCGAATGCCGCCGGCGAGAAGCAGATGCAGGAGGTCAAGATCGGCTATCTGCGCACCTATGAGCGCACGCTGGCGCTCTCGGTGCTCGACATCCCGCCGGAGGACATCGGTCTTGCCGGCGCGAAGGTCGCGATCGCCGACAACGACACGACCGGTTCCTTCCTGGGCCAGAAGTTCACCTTCGTTCCGGTGACGCTCGCGCCGGGCGAAGACGCGGTCGCGGCGGCCGAGACGATGCTCGGCGACGGTGTCCACTACATCGTCACCGATCTTTCGGCCGAGGACACGCTGAAGGTCGCGGATCTTGCCGAGAAAAGCGGCGCGCTCGTGCTCAATGCCGGGGCCGAGGACGACCGGCTGCGCCAGGAGGACTGCCGCTCCAACATGCTGCACATCGCCCCGTCGCGGGCGATGCTGACCGACGGCCTGGCGCAATATCTGATGTGGAAGCAGTGGCGCGACTGGGCGCTGGTCGAGGGCGAGCATCCGGCCGACCAGGCCTTCGCCGACGACCTGAAGCGGGCCGCGACGAAGTTCGGCGGCAAGATCGTCGGTGAGAAGGTGTTCGAGGACAAGGGCGGCGCCCGGGCCACTGATTCCGGTCAGGCGCTGGTGCAACGCCAGATCCCGGTCTTCCTGCAGGACCTGCCCGATCACGACGTCCTGCTCGTCGCCGACGAAAGCGAGGTCTTCGGCACCTATGTGCCCTGGCGCACCTGGATCCCGCGCCCCGTCGCCGGCACCGCCGGCCTTGTCCCCGGTTCCTGGCACCCGGCAAGCGAACAATGGGGCGGCGCGCAGATCCAGAACCGCTTCGAGAAGGCGGCGGGCCGGCGCATGCAATCCAAGGACATGCAGGCTTGGACCGCCGTGCGCGTCATCGGCGAGGCGACCTCGCGGACCCAGTCGGTCGATCCGCAAAAGGTCGATGCCTACATCAAGGGGCCCGACTTCACCGTCGCCGCCTTCAAGGGCCAGCGCCTGACCTTCCGCGACTGGAACTGGCAGCTGCGCCAGCCGGTCCTGCTCGGCGAGGAGAATTCCGTGGTGACGGCGTCGCCGCAGGAGGGCTTCCTGCATCAGGTGTCGGAACTCGATACGCTGGGGTTCGACCGGCCGGAGACCAAGTGCGTGTTCAAGGACTGACGACCCGGCAGGAAGCACCTGACCGGGATATGGCAAACGATGCCAGCGGCCTTTGGGCAAGGCGGCCGAGAGGCGCGGAGGCTTCTGGCGAGGGCTCTGGCGATGTAGGACTTGGACCGTCTCCCATGTCGCCGCGGCAGGCCGAGCCATCGCCGCGCGCCAGAACCAGGGTCGGTGCATCGTCTTCGCCGTGTCATTGAAAGCCCGCCTCGCCGCCACGCTGACCATCGCCTTCCTGGTGATCCTCCTGATCGGCGGGATCGTCACCTACAAACAGGCGCGCGACAATATCGTCACCGAACTCAGCGCCGCGCGCAGCGTCGCGATGAACCGGGTTGCGCAACTCGTCGCCGAACTGCCGGCGACGCGCGACGTGCCGGGAAAGCTTGCCGCCTTCGTGCGGACCTTCAACGGCGACCGGCACGTCAAGGTGATCCTGATCAACTCGCTCGGCGTGATCGCCGACCAGTCCAGGCTCGCCAAGGACTATGATTCGATGCCGGACTGGTTCGTCCAGCTTTTGGCGCCCGATCCATCGACGACGATCATGCCGCTGTCGGCGATTTCTGCACCGGTCACCTCCGTCGCCATCCTCGTCGATCCGCGCAACGAGCTGGCCGACACCTGGTTCGACCTCCTGACCGGGCTGGCGATCCTCATCCTCTTCGTGGTCATCGCCTTCGTCGCGGTCTGGATGGTCGCAGGCCGGGCTCTGCGGCCCCTCGCGACGATCGAGGCTGCGTTCGTGCGCATCGGCACGGGCGACTATGACGGCAAGGTTCACCCGTTCGGACCGCCCGAGATGCGGCGGCTGGCGGAGGGACTGAACGTCATGAACCGGCGGCTCGAGGAGATCTCCGCCCGCAATCGGCGGCTCTCGGAGCAGCTCCTGCGCCTGCAGGACGAGGAGCGCGCCGATCTCGCCCGCGACCTTCACGACGAGGTCGGGCCGCTGCTCTTCGCGATCGACGTCGACGCTTCGGCGATCGCAAGGCTGGCAAGGCCCGGGAACGCTCTCGAAGCGGACAAGGTCGCCCCCCTGCGCTCGCGGGCGGAGGCGATCAAGGCGGCCTCGCATCGCGCCCGCAAGGAGGTCCGCCGCATCCTCACCAATCTCAGGCCCGGCACGATGCCAGGGCTCGGCCTCAAGGCTTCGCTCGACGACATGCTGGAGGATCTGGCGCGTCGGCACACCGACGTTCGCTTCACCGCCCAGGTCCCGGACGGCGACTGGGGCGGCACGCTGGAGGTCCTCGTGCTGAGAGCCGTTCGCGAAGCCGTCAACAATGCATTGCGCCACGGTCGGCCGTCGCACATATCGATCAGGATCACCGCCGATGGCGGCCGCCTCTCCTTCGCCGTGACCGACGACGGCGGCGGTCTTCAGACGGGCGGAACGGGTGGCGGGTTCGGCCTGATCGGCATGCGCGAGCGGGTCGAGGCCGCCGGCGGGGAGCTGACGGTGAGCGAAATTTTCCTCCCGCCGGGCGTGAGCGTCGAAGGCTACGTGCCGCTGCCGAAGGGCACGGGACCTGCCGAGGGGTGGGACGACGGCGGCGGGGCCGCGATAAGCGAGGACGACGCATGAAGATCCTGATCGTCGATGACCACACGGTGGTTCGGGACGGCGTTCGGCGCCTGATCGAGAGCCTGAAGGTGAGCGAGATCGGCGAAGCCGAGACGCCATCCGAGGCCCTCGCCGTCTTCCGCAGGCTCAGGCCCGACGTCACCGTGCTCGACATCAACCTGAAGAACGGCAGCGGGCTCGACGTGCTCAGGCGCCTGCGAGCCGACGATCCGAAGGCCAGGATCGTCGTCTTCTCGATGTATTCCGACATTGTCTACGCCGCCTCGGCGCGCCGCGACGGGGCGCTCGGCTACGTTTCGAAAAGCGCGCCGTCCGACGAACTCCTCACCGCGATCGAAAAGGCGCTGGAGAACGAGGCCTATGTCGACAGGGAGACGGCGGCACTGATGGCCGAGCACGAGAGCGTCCGCTCCGGCGTGACCGACCTCTCCCGCCGCGAACTCCAGATCCTGCACATGCTGGGCGACGGCAAGAGCCTCACCGACATCGCCGAGGGGCTCGGCGTCGCCTACAAGACCATCGCCAACACATCGACCCGGATGAAGGAAAAGCTTGGGGTCGAGCGGACCTCCGACCTCGTGCGCTTCGCGATCGAAACCAAAGGCGGCCGCATGCTCGAAGGTGGCGATCGATCGCATTCCGGGAAGTAGTCCCGTTGCTCTTCGGCAATCTCGTAAGCTAGCAATTCAATCGGCTGGTGTTCTCCACGGTTCGTCTCTCCCAAAGGCGAAACGTGGGGAACACCGGACACCGACGAACGAGACGGGAGGCTCGCTTTGACGATGATCGCTAAACTGGCATGTACCTGCGCATTCGCTTTCGCCGCCAGCGTCGCAATGGCTCAGGAATCGGATACGATCGAAGAGATGGCCTCCTCTGAGGAGGTTTCGAAGGTCGCCGAGACGCTGTCCAAGATCGGATGCACCGCAACCGCGGTCGAGAAGGAGAGCGACGACCTCTTCGAGATCGACGACGCGACATGCCAAATCGGCCAATACGACATCAAGCTCAACGGTGACTACAAGATCATCGTGATGTCGATCGACGAGTAACGAGCCGTCGCGCACCCTGCGTGGACGAGCAGGCGAGCATTCGCAGTCTGCTGCGGCTGATGGGAGGAATGATTGAGACGACTGCCCCTTGCGGCTCTCGCCGCGACGCTCGCGCTGTCGGCAAGCCCGGCCTACGCCTACAAGGTCTTCGTGTCGAACGAGAAGGGGAACGACGTCTCTGTTCTCGACTCCGAACAGGACTTTGCCGTTGTCGACACGTTCGCCGTCGGCCAGAGGCCGCGCGGCATCGCCGTCAGCCCGGACGGCAAGTCGCTCTACGTCTGCACGAGCGACGACGACATCATCAAAGAATTCGACACTAAGACGCATGCGTTCATCCGGACGCTGCCATCTGGCCCCGATCCTGAACTCCTGGTGGTGTCGCCCAGCGGCGACCAGCTCTATGCCGCCAATGAAGACGACAATCTCGTCACCGTCATCGACCTGAACACTGGTGCGCGCCTCGCCGAGATCCCGGTCGGCGTCGAGCCGGAGGGCATGGGTGTATCGCCAGACGGGCAGACCGTCGTCAATACGTCGGAAACGACGAACATGGCGCATTTCATCGACCGCGACAGCCAGCAGATCACCGCCAACGTTCTCGTCGATTCGCGACCCCGCTTCGCCCAGTACAAGCAGGACGGGACCGAGATCTGGGTGTCGGCGGAGATCGGCGGCACCGTATCGGTGATCGACGCCGCGACCAAGGTGGTCAAGCACAAGGTTACCTTCGATATCCCAGGCATCCGCTCCGGGGCGATCCAGCCGGTGGGCGTGCGCATCACCGACGATGGAACCAAGGCCTATATCGCGCTCGGACCGGCCAATCGTGTCGCAGTCGTCGATGCCAACACCTACGAGGTGGAGGACTATATCCTCGTCGGCCAGAGAGTTTGGCAGCTCGCCTTTTCGCCGGACCAGAAATATCTCTTCACCACCAACGGCCTATCAAACGACATCACGATCATCGACGTCGCATCCGACCGCGCCGTGAAGTCGGTTCAGGTCGGCCAGCAGCCATGGGGTCTCGCCGTCACGCCGGAATGATCGCGCGGCAACCGTCGCCCGCGCGAGATCGATGATAACCACCGGGAGAAACTGTAATGAAATCACCATGGCTCGTTCTAATGGCCGCATTGTTCGGTGTGGGCATCGCCTTCGCGCCGGCCGGCCCTGCTTTCGCCCAGCAGGCCGATGACGACGACGCGGCCAGCCCCGCGGCTTCCGCTACCGCACAGGCGGACGACGACGATGATGATGATGATGACGGCGACGCCCAGAGCGCCAGCATGGTGCCGGCCGCCGAAGGACTGAAGATCCCTCCGGGTTCGGAGATGATGCCGGCGGCCGCCCTCAACGGCGACCAGATCGGCCTGCCGAAGAACAGCCTGTCCTCGCAGATCATCACGCCGCTGGTCCTCGGCCAGGGCGGTCAGCCCTTCAAGGTCAGTCACACCGATTTCTATCTGCGCGCCGGCCAAGCCTATCGCTGGGATATCAAGTCCGAGGGCGACATCGAATACAAGTTCAACGCGCCCGACTTCTTCCGCAATGTCTGGATGAACCAGATCGTCATCGACGATCTCGAGGTTCATATGGCCGGCGCGCCGGCCTGGCTCGAATACGACGCCCACGGCACCATCACCGTGCAGTTCCAGACCGTGCGGCCCGGCCGCTACGACTGGCATGTCGGCGGCCTCGACAAAGAGCACGAGATGAAGGGCACGATCACCGTGGTGCCGTGACACCCCTAAACCACAGCGACGACGAGGCCGCGGCTCGTTCCGCGGCCTCGCGTCGTCTGGCCCCTGCCCGATCAAGCCTTTGCCGTGTAGAGAGGACGAAGGCGCCGAAGAGAGCGATGCAAGAATGCAGGACGGGACCGTGAACGATTCGGAAGCCCCCGGCGCCCCGGCCCTCAGCGTCGAGCATGTCAGCCATTCCTATGGCCAGAGGCGGGCGCTCGACGATGTCTCCTTCTGCGTGCCGCAGGGATCGTTCACCGCGCTGCTCGGGCCGAACGGCGCCGGCAAGTCGACGCTCTATTCGCTGATCACGCGTCTCTTCGACACGCGCGCCGGATCGATCCGGATTCTCGGCCATGACCTGCACCGGGAACCGGGGGAGGCGCTGCGCCGCCTCGGTATCGTCTTCCAGGCGCGCACGCTGGATCTCGACCTGTCGATCCGGCAGAATCTGATCTACCACGCCGCGCTGCACGGAATTCCCAGCAAGATGGCCAAGGCGCGGATCGGCGAAATCCTGGCCGGGTCGGACCTGATCGACCGGCTCGGCGAAAAGGCCCGCAACCTCTCCGGCGGCCAGCTGCGCCGGATCGAGATCGTGCGCGCCTTCATGCACCGGCCGCGGCTGATCCTGCTCGACGAGCCGACGGTCGGGCTCGACATCCGCTCGCGCGCCGAGATCGTCGCCGAGGTGCGGCGCCTCGTGAAGGAGGAAGGCGTCTCCGTCCTCTGGGCGACGCATCTGATCGACGAGATCGACGAGAGCGATCGGGTCGTCGTCCTTCACCATGGCAAGGTCCTGGCGGAAGGCCGGGTCCCCGACATCGTCGCGGCCGAGCGCGTCGCGTCGATCCGCGAGGCGTTTTCCGGCCTCACCGGCCTTGCCGGCCGCCAGACAGATCTGGAGATGGCGTCGTGACGATCACCTCCTCGCATCAGGACACTCTGCCGGAGCGGCGCGGCTTTCCGCTCTCCGCCTACCTCATCTGCCTGCAGGGCATCGTTCTCCGCGAATGGCTGCGCTTCCTGCATCAGCGCGAGCGCTTCGTCTCCGCACTGGTGCGCCCGCTCCTGTGGCTGTTCATCTTCGCAGCGGGCTTCCGCCAGGTGTTGGGCGTCTCGATCGTCGCGCCCTATCAGACCTACATCCTCTACGAGGTCTACATCACGCCCGGCCTTGCGGGCATGATCCTGCTCTTCAACGGCATGCAGTCGTCGCTGTCGATGGTCTACGACCGCGAGACCGGGACGATGAAGACGCTGCTCGTCTCGCCGCTGCCGCGCTGGTTCCTCCTCACCTCCAAGCTTCTCGCCGGCGTCGCAGTCGGGGTCCTCCAGGTCTATGTCTTCTTCGCCATCGCCTGGTTCTGGGACGTCAAGCCGGAGTGGACCGGCTATCTCTACGCCCTGCCGGCGATCTTCCTCACCGGGCTGATGCTCGGCTCGCTCGGCATGCTGCTGTCGTCCCTGGTCCAGCAGCTAGAGAACTTCGCGGGGGTCATGAACTTCGTGATCTTCCCGATGTATTTCGCCTCCTCCGCGCTCTATCCGCTCTGGCGCGTCCAGGAATCCTCGCCGCTGCTCTACAAGATCTGCCAGGTGAACCCGTTCACCCACGGCATCGAGCTCATACGCTTTGCGCTCTACGGCCAGTTCAACGGTCAGGCGCTGCTGATCGTGCTCGGCTGCACCATCGTCTTTCTCGGAGGCGCAATCATCGCCTATGATCCGTCGCGGGGCGTCATCAGCCGCAAGCGCCAGTAACCGGCCGGACGGAGATCTCGATGGACGTTCACAACAAGGGAGAAGACCCCCATGTCCGCCCGCAGAAGGCTTCGCTCCTCATTCGTCCCGACCCTGAGCGCCTCGGCGCTCGCGGCGTTCGTTCTGGCCGGGCCGCTTCCGGCCATTGCTCAGGACGGCGCGACGCCCCGCGCGGTCCCGAAGGATTTCGTCCTCCCCGGACCGCCGCCGAAGGGTGCGCCCGAAACGGGCGCGTCGGCGCCGCAATCGGCTGGCGAGACGGCCGAAGGGGATCAGGCCAAGACACAAGGCAGGACGGCCGGCGCAGCGGAGAAACCCATGGCCTTCGCCCATGGTGCCGAAAAAGGCTCCACCGACTGGCCCTGCGTTCAGCGCCGCATCGACACGATCACGCCGGCGACGATCTGGGCAGGGCCGGACCTTGCGCTCGCCGGCGGCGTCGAGCGAAGCCAGGAGATGCGCGCGCTCGTCGATCAGGTCGTTGTGCGTCGCCTGCCGGTCGACGAGGCTGAGGCGAAGGTGAAAGACTTCGTCGCTTCGCTCCCGCAGGAGGAGCGGGACGCCAAGGCCGCGGCCCTGTTTTCCGATATTCTGGCCCGGCTGAACAACGAGCGCAGCCAGGTGATGAGCGGCATCGAGCGCTATGGCGCGAAGCAGCGGGCAATGGCCGCGCGCCTGCGCGAGGAATCCAAGAAGATCAACGCGCTGCAGCGCTCGCCGACGAATTCGCCGACGGATCTCGACGAAGCGCATCAGCAGATCCTTTGGGACACGCGGGTCTTCGACGAGCGTCGGAAGTCGCTGAGCTATGTCTGCGAGGTGCCGACGCTGATCGAGCAGCGCGCCTTCGCGCTCGGCCGCGCGGTGCAGCAGGCGCTGTAGAGGCTGCAGAGGAAATCGACAGCTCGTGCATCCCAAAGTCGCGCGGGCGCGTTACGGGCTGGAACGTCCATCGACAGAAGGAGATCGCAATGGCCGACGCCAGCCGCATCAAGGAACATATGGAAGTCATCGGAGCCGACGGAGTGCATGTCGGCACCGTCGATCACGTCGAGGGCGACCGCATCAAGCTGACCAAGGCCGACAGCGGCGAAGGCTCGCATGAAGGCCACCACCACTTCATCCCGCTCGGCTTCGTCGCCGACGTCGAAGGCGACAAGGTGCGGCTTTCGGCGAATGGCGACGTCGCCGTCTCCTTCGAGGAAGAGGCCGATTCGTCTCCCACGGGGTGAATGCGCAGACGAGCCGAAACGTGAGGCAGGACAAACCTTGCTGGCCGGGGATCAGCGAACGCAGATCCCCGGCCATCGATGTCACCAAGTTCGGTCTGATCGGTTGGAGCTCGGACGATCCATTGAGTCGCCAGCCGCACTATTCGTCCGGACGTGCCTCAGGCTCTTTTGACTGCAGCGGGAAGCCAGCTTCTTCCCAGCCGTCCGTGCCATCCGGATACCAGCGGACGGCCGTATAGCCCGCCGCGATTGCGCGTTTGGCGGCGTTGTAGCTCATCCAGCATTCGCGCTTGCAGTAGACGACGATCGGCTGGCCGAAGTCGCCGCCCGTCGCCCGCCTTAGCCCGTCGAGAAAATAGCGCTCCATCACCGGAGCCAGCGCACCATAGCCGGTGTCGACCAGCCAGAGCGATCCGGGGATGTCCTTGTGCAGCTTCGGCCGCCAGATCGTCCCTTCCGGCAGGCCCGCCGGGCGCGGCGCGCGGGGCAGGACGTCGATGAAGGGAACGCCGGCTTCGTGGAGGTTCTTGGCAGTCGCCGTGTCGATCACCGTGCCGCCGTGAAGCGTCGACGGCGTCGGCGCACGATAGGCGTCCATGCGGTAGCCGTCCGGTTCCGCAACTGTCCCGGCCGGGGCTTCGGGTTCCCCGCTTGCGCCGTCGCCGGAATTTCCGGCCAGTGTCGCTGTGCCCGCTACGACGGCGTGGTCAGCGGGGGCGGCCGCTTGCGCCGCCCCGCCCGAAGCGGACACGACGATCCCAGCGGCCAGCAGGGCAAGAACGAGCAAAGAGCGGCGCATAGATCCGGCTTTGAACGCCATGCCGCGCCCGCGCCTCACCCCTTCGGCCCCGATGCCTCCTGCGGCGTCTTGCCGGTCTTCGACGAGATCGGATTGTCCTGTTCGTCGAGGAGCGGCACGCCATAGGACAGGAGGATCTCGTTGATCGCATCCTGATTGTCCTGGATGACGCGGTTCAGCGTCCGCTTCCATTCCTGGTCCGCCGGTCGCACGCCCATGGTGATGCGGAAGGCCGTCGCGGGACCCTTCCCCTCGTGGGTCAGCGGAACGACCGCGTAATCCTTGTCCGACTCCTTGGCATAATAGCCGGCGAGCGGCCCCCACAGCACGGCCGCGTCGATCGTCCCCTTGTCGAGGTCCTCGATCATCGACTTGGCGGAATTCTCGCGGCGCGTGTCGACCATCAGCTGATAAGGCTTGGCGTCCTTGATCAGGCCGGCCCGCGCGAGATAGGTCGCCGGCGGCGTCCCGGCGACGATGCCGATCCGCTTGCCCTTCAGCTTCGGATCTTCGATCGTCGTCACCCCGGCAAGGTCCCCGCCCTTCGGATAAACCAGCGCATAGGCCGTCCGGTAGTAGGCGTTGGTGTTCTGGACCAGCTCGTCGCCCTGCGGATAGCTCATGATGATGTCGCAGAGATTGGAGCCGAGCGTCATCCGCACGAAGCCAGTCGCCTGGGGGAAGTAGGTGTAGGACACCGACTTCCGCCCGAGCTTGTCCGCGATGAACCGCGCCACCGCCTGTTCGAAGCCCCCCTCCGCCTGGTTGGAATAGGGCATGTTGTTGGGATCGGCGCAGACCCGGAGGACGTCGGGATCGACGAGCTCGATCTCACCGCCGAACTGGCGGTCCACCTGTGCCGATGCCTGGATCGGCATCGCCAGCACCAGCGCGCCAGCGAGCCCGAGGACGAACTTCGAAAAGGCTGTTGTCATTCGATCAGAATCCCAGGCAGGAATATTCCTGGTCCTGAGCCTCCTTGTTCTTGTCGTGCGGCTTGGGCTCGCCGCGCGGGATCACCCCGTCGGCACGGCCGCGCAGATAGACGTAGATCGCATCGAGCGAGCACATGACGTTGGGGTCCTCGCCCCAGGCCGGCATCACCGAATTGCCCGACGGGCTCCACTTGTTCTTCTGGCCGCTGACCACGATGCCGGCGAAGTCGTAATAGCTGAGATTGGTCAGCTGGTCGGTCAGGTTCGGTGCGAAGGAGGAGCCGAGGCCGTCCGGCCCGTGGCACTGCATGCAGTTCGCCATGTACTTCTTGTAGCCGCGCCAAGCGTACCAGTCATAGGTGCCGTCAGCGGAGATATTGTAGACGGGGTTACCGGCCGAGTCCTTGTACTCGCCGAGATCGCCCTTCTCTCCCGAATTGCCCTCGGCAGCGGTATCCTTAGACGGATGGGCGTCCGGCTTCATCTTGTCGTTCGACGCCATCTGCTTGTCGCTGGAGGCCTGCCCGCCGGAATCGGCAGCGGCTGCGGCGTCGGGCGAACCCGCGCCGGCATCGGTCTTCGCGGCAGCCGAAGAACCGTCCGCCTGGGAAGCCGCAGCTGCGCCCGTCTCGCCGGCGCTCGTGGCCGCCCCAGCAGACTGGCCGGCCGGGACGATCGTCGTCCCGCTCTGGGCGATCGCCAGCCCCGACGTCGAGAGCAGGATGGTTGCGGCGAACGCATAGAACTTCTTGGTCATGCAAACCTCTAGGATTGAGACGGTCCTGCCTAGCCCCGCCGGGGTCTGGGGCCCGACATCGTCAGATGCGCGAGAAGGACCAGAAAGCCCTCCCCTCATGACGAGAGCCCGTCGTCCAGCATTTGCCTGACAGCGGGCTCTCGGAAACGCCGCGACCGGCCCCGGCGAAGCTGCCGGGACCGGTCGTTCAGTCCTTACTTGGACGCGGTCTGGTCCGGAACGGTGAAGACCGTGAGCTGGCCGCCGAGCGCGGTGTACTTCGACAGCGCGGCGTAGCCGCCGACGGCGCCGAGACCGGCGTTCGGGTCGGTCAGACCAGCCGCCAGACCGATGCCGGCCCAGCCGCCGACGCCGGACAGGATGCCGACATACTCCTGGCCGTCATGCTCATAGGCCATGACGTTGCCGATGATGCCGGACGGGGTCTTGAACTTGTAGAGTTCCTCGCCCGTCTTGGCGTCGACCGCCTTCAGATAGCCTTCCAGCGTGCCGTAGAACACGACGCCACCCTTGGTGGCGAGAGCGCCCGACCACACCGAGAACTGCTCGGGCAGCGACCATACGATCTCGCCCTTGCCGGCGTCCCAGGCGATGAAGTTGCCCATGCCGCCATGGCTGTTCGGCGCAGGATACATCGACAGGGTCGCACCGACGTAAGGCTGACCGGCCGTGTAGGCGACGCGGAACGGCTCGTAGTCCATGCAGACGTGGTTGGTCGGCACGTAGAACAGCTTGGTGTCCGGCGAATAGGCTGCCGGCTGCTGATCCTTGGTACCCAGCGCCGCCGGACAGATGCCGGTGGAGTTGGTGTCCTCGCCGTTCTGCTCGGTCGAGTACTGCGAGACCACCTGCGGCCGGCCGTACTGGTCCGAGCTCTTGTCCATGACGACTTCCGTCGCCCAGTTCACGGCCGGATCGTACTTCTTGGCGACGAGCAGTTCGCCGCTCTCGCGGTCGAGCGTGTAGGCGAAGCCGTTGCGGTCGAAGTGGACAAGGGCCTTGTGGTCCTGGCCGTCGACGGTGACGTCGGCGAGGATCATCTCGTTGACGCCGTCATAGTCCCACTCGTCGTGCGGGGTCATCTGGTAGACCCACTTCGCCATGCCGGTGTCGGCATCACGCGCCATGATCGTCATCGACCATTTGTTATCGCCCGGGCGCTGCGACGGGTTCCAGGTCGAGGGGTTGCCGGTCCCGTAATAGATCAGGTTGAGGTCCGGATCGTAGGAGTACCAGCCCCAGGTCGTGCCGCCGCCGATCTGCCACTGGTCGCCTTCCCAGGTCTTGAGCGAGGAGTCCTTGCCGACCGGCTTGCCGAGCGACATGGTCTTCTCGGGGTCCATCAGCATCTCGTCGTCCGGACCGGTGGAATAGGCGCGCCAGGCCTTGGAGCCGTCCTTGATGTTGTAGGCCGTAACCGAGCCACGAACGCCGAACTCGCCGCCGGAAATGCCGATCAGCACCTTGTCCTTGAAGACCATCGGCGCAGCGGTACCAGTCTCACCCTTGGACGGATCGCCGTTCTGCACCGACCAGACCTGCTCGCCGGTGTCGGCATTCAGCGCCACCACCGTGGTGTCGGCCTGATGCAGGATGATCAACGGCTGGCCGCCGTCGGCGGCCGGTGCGTAGGCGACGCCGCGGTTGACGGTGTCGCAGCACATCACCGGGATGACGTTCGGATCCTGCTTGGGCTCATACCGCCACTTGATCGAGCCGCCATCGTTGAGGTCGAGCGCGTAGACGGTGTTGGGGAACGGGGTGTGGACATACATCGTGTCCCCGATCACGAGCGGGTTGCCCTCGTGCCCCCGGAGGACGCCGGTCGAGAAGGTCCAGGCCGGGACCATGTTCTTGACGTTATCGCGATTGATCTTGTCGAGCGACGAATAGCGCTGCGACGCGTAGTCGCCCGTCGGCATGACCCACTGCGAGGCGTCCTGCGCCATCTCCTGCAGTTTTTCGTTGGCCGAAGCCGACGCGGCGAAGCCGACGATCATGGTCGTCGCGAGAGCCGCCTTGGTAATCGTTCTGAGCATCAACTGTCCTCCCAAAGAACTGTATGGCCGTGCCTGCCGATCGAAAACCGACGAACATCATGCCAGCGATAATGGGGAAGGTTTCCGGCAGCGTGTCACGACCGCCAATAGGGGTCTTGGTGGGCACCGTTGATAATCGCCCTACCGAGGCCTTCGAAAACCGGGGCGCTCCCAACACCGCCGATCTTGAAGCCGGAAACCATGAAAGGACACTAAATCGGGAAACTTTCCTGCGCAAGCTCCGATTGGCACTTTTTCTGTGTGCACTGCACAATACGACGTGTGCAAGGCAATAACGCCATAGATATCGAATCGATCTCTCACGGATCGCTCAGGAATTTCTTAACAAGATCTACTCCTCCGAAGGTCGAACTTCGGCGACGTCGACAATAGGGCGACAGGAGCGATCTCGGGGTGATTGGCCGTATGCCTTACGCCTCGAAAAGTAAGACTAAGAAACTCTACCCGCACGCGAGGGCAAGGGTACGCGCATTCCGCCCCCATCGCCGCCGTTTTATTGCGATCGACTTCCACACACCGCTTGACAAGCGTCGCATTGCATCGGAGGGCGCTGTTGTCGCAGCGCTTGACGCGTCGACCAGACGGCGGTCCTTTTCGTGAACAGTCCCACGACGAAATTCCTAACGGATCGCCATCCCATGCTCAACTTTGCGCCAGCCTTCAAAGATGCCTTCCGCGCGCTCTGCCTCGCCACGTTCTGCGCGCTCGGATTCGCGCTGCCGCCGGCAGAAGCGGCGTCCGGCGCCTTCGCCTTTTCGCAGGTGGCGCCGGGCGTCTACGTCCATCATGGCGAGGTCGCGGAGACCTCGCCCGCCAACCGCGGCGATATCGCCAATATCGGCTTCGTCGTCGGCGACGAGGCGGTCGCGATGATCGACAGCGGTGGCAGCGCGGCGGTCGGCGAAGCCGCGCTCGAAGGCCTGCGCGCCATCACGAACAAGCCGGTCCGCTATCTCGTGAACACGCACATGCATCCCGATCACATCTTCGGAAACCAGGCGTTCAAGGCCGCCGGAGCAGGCCTGATCGGCCATCGCAGGCTGCCGGCGGCGCTGACCGCGCGCGGCGAGTTCTACAAGCAGTCGATGCGCGACCAGCTGGGTGCCGAACTCGCCGACGCCGTCGTGATCACGCCGCCGGACGAGACGGTCGACAGCGAGAGGATGATCGATCTCGGCGGCCGCGAGCTGACTCTCAAGGCCTGGAGCACCGCGCACACCGACAATGATCTCACCGTCTACGACCAAAGGACGAGGACGCTCTTTGCCGGCGATCTGGTGTTCCTCGACCATCTTCCGGTCATCGACGGGTCGATCAAGGGCTGGCTCGCCCAGATGCCGGAGCTAAAGGCGATCCCGGCCGAGCGGGTCGTGCCCGGTCATGGTCCGGTCAGCACTCCCTGGCCGGAAGCGCTCGAGCCCGAAACCCGTTATCTCGAAGCGCTCGCCTCCGATATCCGCATGGCGATCGCCGACGGCGTTCCGCTTGCCGAGGCTGCCGAAACCGCGGGGCGGAGCGAGGCCGACAAATGGCAGCTCTTCGACACCTACAACGCACGCAATGCCACTGCGGCCTATGCCGAGCTGGAATGGGAGTAGGCTGCGGCGGGTCTTCCGACCGCCCGATCATCGCGGCGTAAATGTCGCAAGGCTTGTCCACCGGCAGCCCAGGCGTCACATTGGGGTAAGCGGTGGGCTTAGCTGAACGGCCATATCTGGCGCGGCGTCAGCCACCCGAACAACCATCTGGGAGGATGCTTCATGTCGGCAAACCGTTTGCGCCCCTTGGCGCGCAGCGCGATGAATTCCGTGACGGCGGCCATCGTCCTTGCGGCTCTCGCCGCAGCTCCGGCTCTCGCCGAGAACAAGACGATGACGGCGGACCAAGCGGCGGCCGCTGCCGATTCGGCGTGGCCGGGCCTCAAGAGCGATCTCTTCGGCGAGCGCCCGTTGGTCGAAGGCAGCGACGCGATCGCCCTGGATGCGCCGCATCGGGCGAGCGACCCGGCCATTGTTCCGATCAAGCTGACGCTCGATCCGAACAAGGACATCCGCAAGGTGACTCTCGTCATCGACGAGAACCCCTCCCCGGTCGCCGCAACCTTCGACATCGCCCCCGGCTCTGGGCTTTCCCAGCTTTCGACGCGCGTCCGCGTCAACGCCTATACCGACATCCACGCCATCGCCGAAGCCGCCGATGGCACGCTCTACATGACCAAGAAATTCGTGAAGGCGGCCGGCGGCTGCGCCGCCCCCGCGGCGAAGGATCCGGAACTTGCCGCCCGCGAGATGGGCCAGATGAAGCTGCGCGAGTTCGATACCGGCAAAGCGGGAAGCCACGAGGCGCAACTGATGATCCGCCATCCCAACAATTCCGGGCTGCAGAAGGACCAGGTGACGCTCCTCTACATCCCCGCGCATTTCATCACCGATCTCGAAGTCGACAAGGGCGGAAAGCTTCTGTTCTCGATGCAGGGCGGCATCTCGATCTCCGAGGATCCTAGCTTCCGCTTCCATTATCAGGGCGACGTCACCGGCCCCTTCCACGCCAAGGCGAGCGACACCGAGGGCAAGGTGTTCGAAAGGACCTTCGACGGCGGGCAGTCCTAATCCACACAGAGCGTGGCCCGCACGGCCGGCGGAGCCTCCGCCGCGACAGGTGAGCCGACATGTCGGGACAAATGCCATCGTCCCGCAGGCCAGACTCTCATGGCGTGCAGGCATGGGCAGACGGGGAGCGAAAGACCTCAGTCCAGGTCCCGGAGGCTGGTACGCGCCGGGAGCGCCTTCAGCTCATTCGAAGCAGCGAATCTCGGCTTCTGCCTGGGCCCGGCGCAGATCCCCGATCGCCGCCTTCGACTCGGCGCCCCCGCGGAACAGCGAGCCCTTCTCGCCGGACAACTGCCCCATCGACATGAAGGTCGAGGCCTCGACGTAGCGCTCGTATGGAAGGAGCGATGCGACAACGTCGAAGGAGCAGGAGCACTGTTCCAGCGCCTTGCGGGTGTTTCCGTTGGCCGCCATGCAGCCGAAGACGTAGTCGGCGGTGACGTCGGTCGGATAGTCCGACGTCACCGAGCTCGCCGTCTTGCCGGGCACGGCCGGCGCCGCCGGAGCGGCCTTGGCCGGCGCAGCAGCGCCTTGCGCATAGCTCGGCGCGGTGAATTGCGCGGCGCCGAGCAGCGCGAGGCCCGCCGCGATCCACTGGAATTTCGTCATGTCCATCCTCCCAAAATCACCCGCGTCGACCAAGCCATGGCGGCGGCAGGGTCATCCGCCCGGACAGGGGCGCGACGATGATCCCCTCCCGCCTGCGAGACAGGCCCCGCTCCGTGAGCCCACGCATCCGCCCTTCGATCCCCCATCCTGTCGCAGGTCATGGCGGAAATGCCGTCAGGCAGTTCCGCAAAACCTGGTCACTGAGCGTGCCGGATGAAGGCCCCGAAGGCTCGCGGTCCGTCGCCGACCGTGACCGTCGCGACCACCTTCAGGGTCTTCGCGTCGATCTTGGCGAGCGTGTTCTCGAACCAGTTCGCCACATAGACATAGCGACCGCCGCTCCCGACGGCGATCCCCTCGGGATAGTCGCCGGTCTCCAGATCGGCGAGATGGGCGTGGGTCTTTTCGTCGAAGACCGAGATTGTACTGTCGTACTGGTCGGTGACGAACACCCTGCCGCGCGTTTCCGCGACGTCGTAGGGGTGCGAGCCGACGGGAACCTCGCCGATCACCTTGTGGGACTTCGCATCGACGATCGAAACGCTGTCCGAGCCCACATTCGTGGCGTAGACGCGCGAGCCGTCCGGGGAGAACGCGACGCCGAACGGACGTTCGCCGACCTTGACCCGCGCGATCGCCTTGCCGGTCGCCGCGTCGATGAAGGACAGCTGGTTGGAATCGCGGTCGGCGGTCACGACCACCTTGCCGTCGTCCGAGACCGTCACGCCGGAGGGGGACTGCCCGGTCTCGAAGCTGCCGACGACCTGCCGCTTCTCGGGATCGACGAGCAGCAGCATATGCGTGTACCAGTCCGCGACATAGACGGGCGAGCCAGACGGATGCACCGCAATGCCGAGCGGCCCGCCACCGGTCTCGACCTCGCCGATGACCTTGCCGCTCGCCGTGTCGACGATGCTGACCGCCTTCGCCTCCGGCCGGGTGACATAGGCGCGGCTCCCGTCACGGCTGACCGCGATCCCGGCCGGCTTGCCGGGAATCTTGATGGTCTTTTCGACGGTCATCGTGTCGAGATCGACGACGGAGAGTTCCTCGCTCTCCTGGTTCGTCACATAGGCAGTGTCGCCCGCCGCCGCGCCGCGGGCGAGCCCCGCGACGAAGAGGCCGAGGAGGACGCCGCGCAGGATCGATCGCACGGGCTTCACGAACCGGATTCGGCGATCTTCTTGAGGTTGTCGAGCCCCTCGCGGATGTAGGCCTTGACGCCCGCCACCGAGGCTTCGTCGTTGAGATTGGCCGGGGGATCGTTGTTCGGATAGCCGCGGTAGAAGGCGGCCCGCCAGGTGACCTGCGACTTCGAGCCGTCGCCCGCCGGCTTCACCGTGATCGTCGAGGAGTAGTTCGTAGCCGGGATGATGTCGATGTTCACATGACCGATGAAGGTCGAGTAGCTCATCTTGTCGGCATCATATTTGGAGAGTTCCTCCTCCATCATGCCGCCCTTCTTGTAGCCCAGCTCTCGGACCGCCCCCTTCTCATTGCCCTTGGACGCGTCGGTCATGGCGACCGCCGGGTGCCAGGACATGTCGCCGAAGTTCTTGATGATGCCCCACACCTTTTCCGGCGCGGCGTTGATCTCGACCGATTCGCTCGCCTTCTGGCGCGTCGGACCATGCGCGAAGGCGAGCCCCGGCATGACGAGGAGCGCGAAGACCAAACCGAGAATGCGTGCTGCCACGATGAAATTCCTCCCTGCTGGCGGCGCCGGGGGCTCAACGGCCAGGCCGGCAAAATGCGTCGCGGACCCTATTGCCATCGGGCGGCGAGGAAAAGCGATTTCGCGGCGAGGTCGACCTTTTGGCAAACCGTTGATGGCTATGAGCTATCGCTGACCCTACGGAAGCTGCGGCGGCCGGCTCTTCGCCTCAGGCTCCGCCAATCGCGGCCGTCTGCGCCCGTTTAACGCCCGCGGCCGCGAGATTCTTCCAGGCCGCTTCCAGCGATCCCTCGAGGTCGATCGCCCGGCAGGCGTCCTCGATGATCGTCACTTCGAAGCCCGCCTTCGCCGCGTCGAGCGCGGTCCATGCGACGCAGAAGTCGGTCGCGAGCCCGGCAACGAAGAGCCGCGTCACGCCGCGTTCGCGCAGGTAGCCGGCGAGCCCCGTCGGCGTCGCGTGATCGGCCTCGACGAACGCGGAATAGCTGTCGATACTGGGATGGAAGCCCTTGCGGACAATCAACTGGGCGTTCGGGACGTCGAGCGCCGGGTGAAACGCCGCACCGTCCGTTCCCATCACGCAATGGTCGGGCCAGAGCACCTGGCACCCATAGGCGAGGTCGATCGTCTCGAAGGGCGAACGGCCATGGGTCGAGGCGAATGACGCATGGCCGGGCGTATGCCAGTCCTGGGTCAGCACGACGATCGGAAAGCGGCGGGCGAGAGCGTTCGCCAACGGCACGACCGCATCGCCGTCAGGCACGGCGAGCGCGCCGCCGGCACAGAAGTCGTTCTGGACATCGACGATGAGGAGGGCGTCGTCGGCGCCCATGGCTGGATCGGTCATCGCAGCACAATGCCATCCTTGCGGCGCGGCCGAAAGCCGTTGCAGTGCAGGAGGCGGGCAAGCCCTCTTGGTTCGCCGGCGCGGCGCAACCGTCAGTCGTCGAGCGCCGACTCCAGCTTGTCGAGGACGCCGGCAAGCGCGTTGAACCCGGCGGACAGCTCGCCGCGATCTTCAAACTCGACCGTGTCGTAGGAGATGAACCGCCCGTTGGCGGCAAGCTTCGCCATCGCCGCCTGCATCTTCGCCGTCTCGGCGTCGACCGCGGCAAGGCGATCCGGCGCGGCCGCCTGAAGACCGGGCCGCAAGGCATCGACGATGGCGGCGATACCATCGAGATTGCCAGAGATATCGGCGATGTCTGTCTTGGCGTAGTGGTTCTGCCCGAGCACGATCTCGCCGGACGCCAGCCGGTCGCACAGGATCGCCGCCGACGCCGTCAGCATCTTCGGATCAAGCGGCAGGCTGGCCATCCGGGTCCGCAGCTCCGCGACGGCGGCCGCAAGGTCCTCCACAACCGGCTCCAGCCCGCTGGTGCTGGCTTTCGAGAACAGCCCGTATTCGAGGCGGTGGAACCCCTTGAAGGCGGGATCGCCTTCCCGCCCCGGAAACGCCTCGGCCAGGGGCTCGATCCGCTCGACGAGTTCGGGGAACCGCAGGGCCACCGCCTCCAGGCGATCGAAGGGCAGGCCTGCGGCCAGAAACAGCGTGCGCGCCTCGCCCAGGTCGCCTGCGGCGATGGCCGCGCGCAGCTTGTCGACTTCAGCGGCGAGCGACTGGCCGTCGCGTTCGAGGATCTGCCGATAGGCCGCGACGGGCGCGGCGAAGAGGCGCCAGACGGCGCTGCGGGTCGCTTCGCGCGGATCCGCCTCTCCGGCCTCCACCGCCATCACCCGAAGCGTGCCGACAAGCGCCGAGCCGCGGCCGCAACGATATGTGTACTCGCCCGGCCAGAGCCTCGCCGAGACGACCCGTGAGGCGCCCGCGGGAACTGCCTCGATTTCGGTAACCGCTATGCCGCCGGCCAAAAGCTGCCAGCCGCTCGCGGACGCGCCGCGATTCGCGATGACCAAGCTCTGGCTCCCGGCAGCGACGGTATGGTCCGCCGGCCGGCAGGCATCGCCGGTCATGACCACCGGGATAGCGTCGGCCGGCACCGCCGGCTCCGATCCAGACCACGGGACGGTAGCGAGCAGCGCCACCAATCCAACGCCGGCGAGGAGAAGGAGGGCCGCCAGCATCGGTCGGCCGCCCACGAGCCGTTTGTCGCTCATCGCATCCGGTCGCCTGTCGGGCGAGGCCAAACCTTGCCCGGTCGGCAGGAGACTCGCCGCATCGTCCCTGGCGCCCGGCCGCGGCGGCCGGGAAGGAGAAGAAGGCACTCCCACCACCGGTCAGCTACGACCGGCCGGGTCGATGCCCGGCCAGGCGACGATATGGTCCTCGAATTCCTCCAGCTCCATTCCGACCTCACTGACCGTGCGACCCCGTACCGAGATCCCCGCCTGGTGCACCGTCTCCCTGTCGCCGGAAACGAGATAATGCCACCAGTAGAGATCGTGACCGTCGGCGACCAGCCGGTAGGCGCAGGTCGGCGGCAGCCAGGTGAGGCTTCGCACGGTTGCGGGATCGAGCGCCACGCAGTCGGGCACGGTCTCCTGCCGGTTGTCGTAGTCCCGGCAACTGCACTTATGGCCGTCGAGGAGCTGGCAGCCGACATTCGTCCAGGCGATTTCGCCAGTGTCCCAGTCCTCGAGCTTGTTGAGGCAGCATCGGCCGCACCCGTCGCAGAGCTGTTCCCACTCCTCGCGGCTCATTGCCTCCAGCGGCTTTTCTCGCCAGAACGCCTGCGCATCTCGATTACCCATGTCGGAAATTTCTGCTCTTTTTCAGGACTTTTCCATGTTGTCGACGTATAGCCGAGGCAGCTACTCTCGTGGAGGGCATTGACGGCCGGAATGCGACGTTCGACGCCGCGTCGCGCCCACCGGCCAACAATGACAGGTTTGACGTGCAGAACGAGAACGGTCCGAAAGACACAAGCAAGCGCAGGCAGCCATCGTGGCTGATGGACGTCGACGCCTGGATCGACACCAGCCTGTGGCGTTTCTTCCACGCCTTCGCGGCGTGGTGGGAGGGCGTCACCATCGCGTCGCGCAAGTTCCGCGCCCGCGGCTTCAACCGCGTCCTCGTCGAGCTAACCTGTGAAGGGCTGACGCTCGGCCTCGCCGGCTTCATCCTGCTGTTCGCCCTGGCGCAGCCGTCGATCAAGGCGACGGCGCACGGCCTGCCGCAGGAGACGGACTATTCGGTGCTGTTCCTCGACCGGCATGGCGAAGAGATCGGCCGCCGCGGCGTGCTGCGCTCGGCCGCGGTTCCGATCGACGAGATTCCGGACCAGTTCATCAAGGCGCTGCTGGCGACCGAGGACCGGCGCTTCTTCGACCATTTCGGCATCGACTTCTTCGGCCTCGTTCGCGCCCTGTCTGAAAACGCGCGGGCCGGCGGCGTCGTCCAGGGCGGCTCGACGCTGACCCAGCAGCTCGCCAAGAACCTGTTCCTGTCCAACGAACGCACGCTCGACCGCAAGATCAAGGAAGCCTTCCTGGCGCTCTGGCTGGAGACCCATCTGTCGAAGCGCGAGATCCTGTCGATGTATCTCGACCGCGCCTATATGGGCGGCGGCACCTTCGGCGCGGCGGCGGCGGCCGAGTTCTACTTCGGCAAGAACATCCGCGACGTCTCCCTCGCCGAGGCGGCGATGCTGGCGGGCCTGTTCAAGGCGCCGACCAAGTACGCCCCGCACATCAACCTGCCGGCGGCACGGGCCCGGGCGAACGAAGTCCTGACCAACATGGTCCAGGCGAACTTCCTGACCGAAGGCCAGGTGATCGAGGCGCGCCGCCATCCTGCGACGGCGATCGACCGCAAGACGATCCAGTCGCCGGACTACTTCCTCGACTACGCCTTCGACGAGGTCCAGAAGATCGCCAAGGATGCGGGGATCAAGCCGCGCAACCTCGTCGCGCGCACGACCCTCGACATGGACCTGCAGAAACTCGCCGACGAATCGATCGAGTATCACCTGCGCCAGTTCGGCTCGAGCTACCACGTCGGCCAGGCGGCGATGGTGTCGATCGCCGACGACGGCAGCGTCCGGGCCATGGTCGGCGGCAGGGACTACGGCGAGTCGCAGTTCAATCGCGCGGCCAGGGCGCTGCGCCAGCCCGGCTCGTCCTTCAAGGTCTATGTCTACGCGACCGCGATGAAGCAGGGCATGAAGCCGTCGGACACGATCGTCGACAGCCCGATCACCATCGGCAAATGGTCGCCGCAGAATTACGAGCACTCCTTCGCCGGCCGGATCAGCCTCTCCTACGCGCTCGCGCATTCGCTGAACGTGCCGGCGGTCAAGCTCTACCAGAAGGTCGGCTTCCAGAACACGGTCGAGACGGCCAAGGACATGGGCGTCGAATCGAAGCTGCGCGGGGACAAGACCATGGCCCTCGGCACCAGCGAGGTGACGGTGCTCGACCAGGCCACGGCCTACACCGTCTTTGCCAATGGCGGCATGGATCCGCACCGCCATTCGATCTCGCAGATCACCGATTCCAGCGGCAAGGTCCTGTGGGACGCGCGCCGCGACATGCCGCCGCGCCGCCGGGTGCTCAGCGAGGAGGCGACGAAGTCGATGAACGAGATGCTGGTCGCGGTCGCCGAGGGCGGCACGGGGCGCCGCTCGCAGCTGTCGATGGTGCGGAACGGCGGCAAGACCGGAACCACCCAGGACTACCGCGACGGCTGGTTCTGCGGCTTCACCGGCAATTTCTCCACCGCCGTCTGGTACGGCAATGACAGCTTCAAGCCGACCAACCGCCTGACCGGAGGGACGCTGCCGGCCATGACCTGGCAGCGCTACATGGAGGCCGCGGAAAAGACGGTCTCGCTGAAGCCGATTCCCTATATCGACAATCCGTTCAAGACGGATGCCGGAGCCGCGGCGTCGGCCGATGGTGCGCCGGATCAGCCTCGCGTTCCCGACACGCTGACGCGGCCGGCCCAGGACGTCCTCGCCGAGATCGCGACACAACTGGAAAATCTGCCGCCCATGGAGCTTGAGCATCTGGCTTCCGCCCGCAATGCGGGCGATGGATCCTCGCCGCAGCCGTAAGGGCGCGGCGCGGCATCCTGCGGACGAAGTCTCATGCGATTCTCGATCCTCGTCGTCCTCGCCATTGCGATCGCGCTCGGCCTCGGCGGCTGGTCCGCCAAATGGGCGGTGGAACAGTCCGCCGACGTCGGCACCGTGACGGTCGGCCCCTGGGTGGCCAATCCCTTCGCCGGCGCTCCGGACGCCGATCCCTATTCGCGCGCCCGGCTCGCGAAGATCGGCAATCTGACGCTCGGTATCGGCGAAGGCATACTGTTCCGCGCCGAGACCGACGTGCGTGGCCGCCCGCTGCGGCGCGAATGCGCCTACCGCATTGCGGGCACGACACCGCCGGCGCGGATCTTTTCCCTCGTCCCCTATACGCCCGATGGGCGGCTGATCGAGCCGGCGGTCGGTCGGCCCGGCTGGCTGACCTCCAACAATCTGATGCGGGAGGAAGACAACAGCTTCGCCATCGCTGTCGGCCCGACGCCGCGGGCCGGCAACTGGCTGGCGACATCAGGACAGGGCCCGCTGGTTCTCGCCCTCGGGCTCTACGACACGCCGGCGGCGGCGGCCAGCGGCGTGGCCAGCCTCGTCCTGCCCGACGTCCAGCTGGAGGGCTGCCCCAATGGGTAAGTTTCTGCTGGCGGTGCTGATCGGCCTGGTCGGGGCGGTGCTCGTCCACATCGCCGTGATCGGGGCGATGCCGGAGGTCGCGAGCAACAATGCCTGGGGCCGCCTGACTGAACTCGGCAAGATGTACGACGTCGTCCGCGTCGAGCCGCTGGAGACCGAGGGGCGGCTGGCGGCGGCGGCTGGCACGCCGCTGCAGCACGGCACCTTCGCCTTCGCGGATCCCGCCTTCGTGACGGCGAGCTGCCGCTTCTCGCTCGCCAAGGGGCCCGTGCGGCTGTCCGCCGACAGCGACAGCACGACCTTCTGGTCCGCCTCGATCTACAACAGCCAAGGCGACAACCTCTACAGCATCAACGACCGGGCTGCGGTCGGGGATACGTTCGATCTCCTCGTCGGCACGCGCGACCAGATCATCGACGTCCAGGCCGATACCGATCCCCAGGACGACGAGGACACGACGATCCCGGTCGAGGTCGAGATGGGCGAAGGCTATATGACCATTCGCGCCCTCGTCGACGAGGAGAGCAAGCGGCCGGCGGTCAACCAGTTCATTCAGTCGCTGCAATGCGCCCCCGCCTCGGCCGAGACCGCGCAGGGGATGCATCTCCGCCAGGGCTGAACCGGCGGAACAGTCCACTGCCGCGACACGATCCGCGCCCCAGCGAAGCGCCTTGTCGGGTCTTTCGGAGACCGGGCGCTGCCCGCTGAGACGCGGAGCTTTGCAGAAGTGCCACAGCCCGAGACCGTCCCGCCACACCCGGGCGAGGGTTAATCCTCTGCTAAGGACTCGCGCGGCATTCTCCGGGTCCTGACAACGGATGCTTAACCCTTTCGGAGCGCCATGACGGACCCGCAGCCGCGCATTTTCCGCAGGCTCGAGAAGGAGACGGGCCGGGACGGTTTCGACACGATCGTCGCGGCCGCCGTCACCGCCTTCGCGGCGCTGCGCCACCCCGGCCGCAAGCATGCGAGCGACTTCGCACGCCTGGTCGTTCCCCTCTGGGACAAGATCGGCCCGGAGACCAAGCGCGCCGCCGCCGGCGCGCTTGCCGTCCTGCCACAGGTTCCGCCGGAACTGTCCCTCAAGATCCTCGCCGAGCCGGCGGAGATCGCCGACGCGTTCCGCAATCCTGTCGCCGCGGCGCCCTCGCCCGCACCTCAACCCGAGCGCCGCGATTCCCGTGCTCAGGCGATACGCCCGCATGGCGAGACGACGGCGACGCCGGCTCCGCAAGCCGGTCTGCCGGCGACGGCCGAGGACGCGAGGATCATGCTGCGCCGTCTGGTCCAGGCTGGCCCGTCGCCCGCCGCACCGGCGCCCGCCTCCGCCGCCGCGCGAACCACGCACGTCACCGGCATCCTTTCAGCCGCGCGCAGCGGCGAGGCCGGCGCCGCCTATGCCGAGATCGCCACCCTCCTTGGCCGCGGCCCCGACTTTTCGACCGAGCTTGCCGCGGACCGCACGGGCGACGTGCTGGCCTCCGCGCTCAAGGCGATCGGGGTCGAGGATGCGGACGCGATGACGGCGGTGATCCTTCTGAAGCCGCGCATCGGCCTGAACATCGAAGCGTTCGAACGGATGAAGGACTTCTACCGGAGCCTTTCGGCCGACGCCTGTCACGCGCGGCTCGGCCTGCCGCCTGTCCGCACCAGCCGTCCCGCCGCGCCTGCGCTCAAGCCCCAGGCGCTCGACATCGACCGGCCGCTGCGCAGCGGAACGGCGCGCGCCCCCTTCGGCCGCCGTCAGGTGCTGCCGTCGCGCGGCCTTGCCGTTGGCGGCGAACGCTGACCGGCCGCTTCTCCGAATAACCGGAACGGCGCGTCTCGCCATCTCGTCAGCGGGCCTTGCGGCGGCTATGGGATCGGGCATGCCGCTCTCGATCGCCCTCTACCAGCCCGACATTGCCGGCAATACCGGCACGATCCTGCGTCTCGGCGCCTGTCTCGGCGTCACCGTCGAGGTGATCGAACCGGCGGGCTTCGACCTCTCCGACCGGGCGCTGAAGCGCGCCGGAATGGACTATCTCGACCGGGCCCGGATCGTGCGCCACGTCGATTTTTCCGCCTTCGAGGCAGCAAGGCGCAAGGCGGAGCGCCGGCTGATCCTGTTCACCACCAAGGCCGAGACGCCCTATACCGCAGTTACCTTTCGGCCGGACGACGTCCTCCTCTTCGGACGCGAGAGCGCCGGCGTGCCGGACGACGTCCATGCTATCGCCGACCTGCGCGTCACCATTCCGATGGCTCCCGGCGCCCGCTCGATCAACCTCGCGGTTTCCGCGGCGATGGCGGCGGGCGAGGCGATGCGGCAGGTGGGCTGGGACTTCAGCGAACGCGGCTGACGGAGGGGCGCCCCCTTTGTGTTGGCGGCAAACGGTGTCGGACTGGAACCTGCCGTGCCATCCGGGCCTTGCGGGGAAAAAGTGCGAGGTGTCGCCATCACCTATTTCAAGAGTCTCTCGGCGGCCGGTTTTGCTGCGACCGCCATCAGCTACGGCCCCGGCCGCATGGGATTCGGCCTGTTCGTGCCCGAATTCCGGTCCGCCTTCTCGATGTCCAGTTCGACGGTCGGATTGGTCTCGAGCCTCGGCTTCTTCGGGTTCTTCGTCGGCCTTCTCATCGCGCAGGCGATGCTGACGAGACGGGGGCCGGAGGTCCCGGTCCTGGCGGGCCTTGTCGCGGCGACCGTCGGCATGGCGACCGTGGCCGCCTCGCCGAACCTCACCGTTCTCGCCATCGGCGTGTTACTTACGGCCTCGAGCGCCGGTTTTGCCTGGACCCCGTTCAACGATGCGGTGCACCGCAAGGTGCGGGACATCGACCGGCCTTCGGCGCTGTCGGAGATCAGCACCGGCACGAGCGTCGGGATCGCGGCCGCAGGCGCTGCCGCGCTGGTCATGGTGCTGACGGGAGTGTCCTGGCGATATTGCTGGGCCCTCTTCGCGCTCGCCGGGGCACTGGCGCTCGCCGGCAACTGGGCGGCGCTGCGCAAAGTGGAACGGAGTCCCGAAGCCACGCCGAAGGATGGATGGCGCGACCTCCTGCATCTCGCGGTGCTGCCCCTTTACGCCATTGCCTTCGTCTACGGGACGACCTCGGCGATCTACATCTCCTTCGCGGCCGATCGCGTGCGCGAGGCGGGCGGAGTTCCAGGTGTCCCCGTGGCGATGGCGCCGAGCCTCATCTTCATCTTCTACGGCGTCTTCGGGCTCGCCGGCCTGATGACCAAGCGCGTGAAATCGGCCATCGGACTGCCGTGGCTCCTGCGCGCCCTGATGGCGGCCGGCGCGCTCTCGGTCGTCCTCATGGCGATCCTGCCGTCGCGCTGGGTCGGACTGGTTCCGTCGGCCGGTTTGCAGGGCATCTATGTCATGATGACCAGCGCCGTTCTGGCGTTCTGGTCGGAGCGGCGTTTTCCAGCCCTGCCTTCGCTCAGTTTCACCGCAGCGCTCCTCGCAATGGCCGCGGGCAGCGTGATCGGGCCGGCCATTGCCGGCCTTGCGGCGGATGCCTTCGGGACCGCGGCGATGCTCCTCGCAGCGGCGGCACTGCCCGCTGCGACCGCGCTCCTCCTGCGGGACCAACACGCGCAGGAGCGTCCGGTGGCGGAAGCGCAAGGAACGCGGGGATAAGGGAGGCCTCGGCTCGCCAAGAGGGGTGAGGAGACGCGTCTTGGACGCGGATTTCTCGGCGGCCCGCCAGGAACCGGAAGAAGCGCCACAACCCGACGCATTCTTCGCAGGAGGCTCATCACTTCCCGCTCAGTCCGCCGTCGGCAGCCGGCGCATGGTGAACTCGATCTCGCCCTCCGGCAACATCCGCCAGCTCTCGACCTGCGTCCAATAGGCGGCCTTGGGATAGCGCTCGAACCATTCGCGCGCCTTCAGCCGCGCCGCCTCGCGCGGCAGCGTGAAGGTCTCGCGCACGAAGCTGTCCCCGCCGCCCTCCCTGGCGCGCCGGCTGCGTTCCAACTGGCTCCTCAGCCCCGCGAGCGGCGGGCGCGTGATCGGGGACATGAGGCTCTCCGGAACTCCTGACAGGGCGGCGACGGCTCGGCGTCCGGAAGATAGCGTGCGGCCGGAAGGATTGCGAATCGTCGGTTGCAGCAGTGCGGCGAACGGCCGGCGGCGGCCACCGGAAATCCGCTGCGACGGTTGGCTTTGCGCCCAGCCATCCCAGATGCCATGAACGTTACTGCAGCCAAAGACGGCCGCCGGCGCGGCCCGTCGCCGGACAGCCGGCGCCAGAAAGAGCGATAGCGAGAATGCAAAAGCCGAACCTTCCAGAAGGCCTGCCCGAGGACATCGAGACCAAGAAGGCCACCGCGCGGGCCTGGTTCGAGGCGCTGCGCGACCGCCTCTGCGCCGCCTTCGAGGCGCTGGAGGACGAGTTCGGCGACGAGGCCGGACTGGAGCCCGGTCGCTTCGAGCAGACGCCGTGGTCGCGCGAGAACGAGGGTGGCGGCGGCGTCATGTCGATGATGCACGGCCGCGTTTTTGAAAAGGTCGGCGTCCACACCTCGACGGTCCATGGCGAGTTCTCGCCAGAGTTTCGCCAGCAGATCCCGGGTGCGGAAGAGGATCCGACCTTCTGGGCCTCGGGCATCTCGCTGATCGCGCATATGCGCAATCCGAACGTACCGGCCGTGCACATGAACACGCGCATGGTGGTCACGACGCGGCAATGGTTCGGCGGCGGCGCCGATCTCACGCCGACGCTCGACCGGCGGCGGACTGACGAAGATCCGGACACGCAGGCCTTCCACAAGGCGCTGAAATTCGTCTGCGACCGCCATCAGGGCGTCGCCGACTACGACAAGCTGAAGGCCTGGTGCGACGAGTACTTCTATCTGCCGCATCGCGGCGAGGCCCGCGGCGTCGGCGGCATCTTCTACGACTGGCTGCATTCGCCGGAGGAGGCGGGCGGCTGGAACGCGGATTTCGCCTTCACCCGCGACGTCGGCAAGGCCTTTCTCGTCGTCTACCCGCACATCGTGAAGCAGAATGTCGTGCTGCCCTATACCAGCGAGGATCGCGACGAGCAGCTCGTGCGCCGCGGCCGCTATGTCGAGTACAATCTCCTCTACGACCGCGGCACGCTGTTCGGCTTGAAGACCGGCGGCAACGTCGCCTCGATCCTGTCCTCCATGCCACCGATCGTGAAGTGGCCCTGACGGTCAGGATTTCTTCCCTGTTCGCTTCGGAATATGAACTATTATAAGGCCGAAGCTTCGTGTTCCTCCTATGATGAAGAAAAACATCAGGGAGGCATATCCGATGTATGAACTTGATTGCGCAGGCATTATTCCCGGTTGCGAGAGAATCATTCTGGCCGAGAGCCGCGCGGAAGTCGTCCGCCGTGCCGTCGTTCAGGCAAAGCAGCTCGGGGTCGAGCGGATCTCGCCGACCATGCTCGACGCATTCCGGCAGAAGACGCGCGAACTCGTAAACTGACGGGGTGATCGGTCGCGCCGATCGGACACCGTGTCGGCGCCCGCGCGCCGTGTGGACGTCTTGAGGCTTGGCGTTCCGAAGGAACCAGCCGGATTTCGCGTGACGTATCATCCGCTGCCGCCGCAGCGAAATGGGAAGGAGCAGGGCCGGACGGTCCTGCTCCTTCGTCGTTTCAGGCTTCTCGCGGAGGGACGCAATTTGTGCAGCGAAGCCTGACAAGGCTATGACCGACGTCCTTGATGACGAAAGCCGGCGGTTCAGCCGCCCCAGAGGCAAGACCGCGCCCTCAGTGCGTGCCTCACCCTCACTCCTTTTTCGTGGCCACCTCGGCAAGCAGCGCCTCGGGACCGAGGACGAAGCCGCTTTCCACCCAATCGCGCTTCAGCTTGTCGAGCATGCGGCCCATCTGCGGTCCCGGCGTGACACCGGCCTTGCGCAGATCCTCGCCGGACAGCGGGAAGGCAGGGGCCTTGAATCCCTCGGCCATCGACAGGCGATGGGTCAGTGCCGCAAGTTCCTCAAGCGCGCCGCCGCCCGCCTCCGCCTTCGCCCGTCCTGCGGCGACCGCGAGGCGCAGACGATCGACTATGGCCTGGCGGTCGCCGAAATACAGCCGCGCCGTGAGAGATGCTTCCGTAACGCCGGCATCGACCGGTTCGGCATGCGCATAGGCAAGAAGGCGGTCGCGGTCGGCATTGGAGAAGCGCAGGCGGTTGGCGAGTTCGGCCAGCCGCGCCGCGTCCGGCGGAACGATCGCTGCCAGCCTGAGGAGCGGATCGGCCGGCCAGCCGAAGGCGGCCTCGGCAGCGACCAGCGGATGGATCGTGTCGATGCCCCAGCGTTCGCTTTCGGGCAGAACCTGCGTCAACACGCCCGCCTGGCGCATCCATAAGAGCGCGCGCGAGGGATCGGGCGCGGCGAGAAGCTTCTTCAGTTCGGCCCAGACACGCTCGGCGGAAAGGCCTTGCATCCCGTCCTTCAGCCGCGCCGACGCCCGGATCCCTAGAGCGTCCGGGCGCCCCGCGCCGTACCAGGCGAAAAATCGGAAGAAGCGCAGGATCCGCAGATAGTCCTCGCGGATCCGGGTCTCGGCGTCGCCGATGAAGCGCAGCGTCCGGCTCTCGATGTCTGCTGTGCCGCCGACGAGATCGACCACCTCGCCCGCGGCGGTCGCATAGAGCGCGTTGATGGTGAAGTCGCGCCGCTCCGCATCCGCCTGCCAGTCGCGCCCGAAATGCACGACGGCCCGGCGTCCGTCCGTCTCGATGTCCTTGCGCAGCGTCGTAACCTCATAGGGCCGCTCGGGCGTGACCACGGTGACGGTGCCGTGCTCGAAGCCGGTCGGCACCGCCTTGAAGCCTGCCGCCTCGACGCGGCGCGTCGTCTCCTCGGGCAGCGTCGTTGTCGCGATGTCGATGTCGGTGACGGGATGGCCGAGGATGGTGTTGCGCACGGCGCCGCCGACGACGCGAGCCTCCTCCCCATCGCTCGACAAGGCGGCAAGAAGGCTCTGGAGCGACGGAGCCTCGAGCCAGTCGGCGTCGATCTTCGTCATCGGTAATACCTTTCGTAGAGAGTGCGAATGATGCCGGCGGTGACGCCCCAGATGAAGCGCTCGCCGAAGGGCATCACATAGTAATGCCGCAGCTTGCCCTGCCACTCCCGGCTTTCCTGGCGGTGATTGGCCTCCCGCATCAGGAAGCCGAGCGGCACCTCGAAGACGTCGTCGACCTCGGCCGGATTGGCGGCCAGCATGAAGCCCGGGCGGACGATCGCAACCACGGGGGTGATGCGGAAGCCGGTCGCCGTCATGTAGCGCGGCAGCCGCCCGATCGGCTCGACGAAACCCGGCTCGAGCGCGACCTCTTCGTGCGCCTCGCGCATGGCAGCCGCTTCGGGCGAGGCATCCTCTGGATCGATCGAGCCGCCGGGAAAGGCGATTTGGCCGGAATGCTTGCGCATCTGCGCGGCGCGCGTCGTCAGGATCACCGAGCCGCCGTCATCGCGATCGACGACCGGTATCAGAACCGCCGCGTCGCGCGCCTCGCTGCGCTCCATCAGCTGGACGAAGTCTGGATTGAGGAGATGGTCGCCATATTCGCGCGTCTCGCTCTCGCCGTCCCCCTCTCGCCGGATCCGTCGACGCAGATCCTCGGCCGTGAAGCGATCGAAGTCTTCGGGATCGATGGAGCGGGTCACGCGTCGCTCTCGTCCGGGATCACGAAGCTTCCACCACCGGAGCGCAGGACGTGCCGCGCGCCGTCTTCCTCCACGAAGTCCGCGAGATCGAAGGCGAGCGCGCGCGTCAGCCGCGCCTCCAACCGGCCGCGCACGGTCACATAGGGGCGGAAGGCGCCGTCCGGCTCCGCGGCAAAGCGCAGGGGGTGCTCCGGCCCGGCCTCGACGACGTCGCCGACATCGGTGCGGAAGATCAGGACGGGCTCGCCGTCCCTTAAGTCACGGCTCATCTCGACCGCCTGGAAATGCGCGTCTTCCACCGTGATGCCGAGCTTCTCGACGGGCGTCACCAGATAGGTTCGCCCGTCCTCGTCCTTGCGCAGGACGGTCGAGAACAGCCGCTTCAGAGCCGACCGGCCGATCGGCGTGCCCTGATAGGTCCAGGTGCCGTCGGCACGAATCACCATGTCGATATTGCCGCAGAAGGGTGGGTCCCAGCGCTCGACAGGGGGCGCGCTCCGGCCGGCGCGCTCGGCGCGGGAGACCAGCGCAGCCAGATCCGGATTCACCGTAGGGTGTTGATTCTGCATGAGCTCCATTCGAACATCGCGATGGCGGCCGGCCCTGCGCCAAGACCGTCCGGTCTTATTTTGGCCCGGCTTCGCGGTCACGAAATAGTGGTATGGCGGGAGCCGGCCAGCCGTGTCACCGTGGTTTTAACCAATTGACAAGACCACGTCCCCGCGCGCTCCCCTTGCAGTGCGGGATGCCCTTCTTTCTACGGAGACTTCTGGATGACGATGCTCATGCCTCAGGAGGCGGCGCTCAGCGACGAAGCGATCGTGAAGATGGCGGAGACGGCTCTGGCCGACATCGCCGAGGTCAAGCGCTCCGTCGGCACCGTGATCTTCGGGCAGGAGAGCGTCGTCGAGCAGTCGATGATCGCCATCCTCGCCGGTGGCCACGCGCTTCTCGTCGGCGTTCCCGGCCTTGCCAAGACCAAGCTCGTCGAGACGCTCGGCGTGGCGCTGGGGCTCGACACCCGCCGCATCCAGTTCACGCCGGACCTGATGCCGTCGGACATCATCGGCACCGAGGTGATGGACCAGGACGAGACCGGTCGCCGCTCGTTCCGCTATGTGATGGGCCCGGTCTTCGCCCAGCTCCTGATGGCGGACGAAATCAACCGTGCCTCGCCGCGCACCCAGTCGGCGCTTCTGCAGTCGATGCAGGAATATCACGTCACCGTCGCCGGCCAGCGTCATGACCTGCCGGCCCCGTTCCACGTGCTGGCGACCCAGAACCCCCTGGAGCAGGAGGGCACCTATCCCCTCCCCGAGGCGCAACTCGACCGTTTCCTGATGCAGGTCGACGTTCTCTACCCGGACATCGAAGCCGAGCGGCGGATCCTGCTGGAGACCACCGGCGGGTCGGAGCAGAAGGCGGAAATGGTGATGAGCGCGGAGCGGCTGCGCGAGATCCAGGCGCTCGTCCGCCGCATGCCGGTGTCCTCCAGCGTCGTCGAGGCGATCCTCAATCTGGTGCGCTCGGCCCGACCGGGCAGCGGCCACAAGGAGGCGGATACGCATATCGCCTGGGGCCCCGGCCCCCGCGCCAGCCAGGCGCTGATGACCTGCGTGAGGGCCAGGGCGCTCTATGAGGGCCGTCTCGCCCCTTCGATCGACGACGTCATGGCGCTTGCCGAGCCGATCCTGCAGCATCGCATGGCGCTGAACTTTTCCGCCCGCGCCGAGGGTATGAGCGTGCGCGACGTGATCGCCGCGCTGAAGCGCGACGTGGCCTGAACACCCGGGTATTGTCGATGCCGATCGGTTCGACCGTCGAACTCACCAGTGCGCCTGAGGCCCTTGTCAGGGCCCGGCAGCGCGCCGCCCTCATGCCCGACCTTCTGGTCGAGGCGCGGCGCGTCGTCGCGACCGTCATCGCCGGCTGGCATGGCAGGCGGCGCCGCGGCGTCGGCGAGAATTTCTGGCAGTTCCGTCCGTTCGTGCAGGGCGAACAGGTCTCGCGCATCGACTGGCGCCGCTCGGCCCGGGACGACCATCTCTATCTCAGGGATCGGGAGTGGGAGGCCGCACATACGGTCTGGCTGTGGGCCGATCCCTCGCCCTCCATGCGCTTCCAGTCGAAGGCCGCGCAGGTCTCCAAGGAGTCGCGCGCGCTCGTCCTGATCCTGGCGCTTGCCGAGATCCTCGCGCGTTCGGGCGAGCGCATCGGCTATCCCGGTGTCCTCGACCCAATCTCCTCGCGCGCCGCGGCGGAGCGGATCGCGGCGGCCCTGCTCGGCAGCCGGCCGGCGCAGACATTTCCGCCGGACGACCGGCTGAAGCGGTTTTCCGAACTCGTCGTAGTCAGCGACTTCCTCGATCCGGTCGAGGAGATCGTCGAGAAGATCGACCGGATCGGCCGGCGCGGCATCCGCGGCCATCTGATCATGATCGCCGATCCCGCCGAGGAGGCCTTCCCCTACGCTGGGCGGACGGAGTTCCGCGATCCGGAGACCGGCGCGAAGCTCACCGCTGGCCGGGCCGAGACATTGCGCGAGGAATACCAGACGCTCTACGGCGCCCGCCGCGATTTCATCGCGGAGCACTGCCGCCGGCTCGGCTGGAGCTTCATTCCGCACCGGACCGACCATCTCGCCTCGGAGGCGCTGGTCGCGATCCATGGCCGCCTGTCGGGCGCGCCGCAGATGGCGGGAGCCCGGGCATGATCGGCGGTCTCGCGCTTTCCTTCGGGGCGCCCTTCGTTCTCGTTGGTCTTCTGGCCCTGCCGGTGATCTGGTGGCTGTTGAAGCTGACGCCGCCGCGCCCGCAGACCGAGACCTTTCCGCCGCTGCGGATCCTGCAGCGGGTGTTGAAGAGCGAGGAGACGCCGTCGAAGAGCCCATGGTGGCTGACGCTCCTGCGCCTCCTCCTCGCCGCGCTGGTGATCTTCGCGCTGGCCGCGCCGACGCTCAATCCCCGCGAGTCCATGCTGTCCGGCTCCGGGCCCCTGGCGCTCGTCGTCGACAATGGGTGGGCGAGCGGCGGCGACTGGGACGCGCGGCGCCAGGCAGCGGAGGATCTCATCCGCCAGGCGGGCGAGGCCGGCCGGCCGGTCGCCCTCGCATTCACCGCCGACGGCGCGGCGAACGACGCAGCGCCCGCGGAATCAACCACGGCGCTGGAACGGCTCGCGGCGGCCGAACCGCGGCCGATTCCGACCGACCGCGCCGCAGCCGTTGAGCGCCTCGCCAACGGCCTCGGCGGACAAACGCCCGGCTCCCTCGTCTTCCTCTCCGACGGGCTCGACAGTCCCGACGCCAGGGCCGCGGCTGACGGCCTCGCCGCCCTCGCCCCTGCCCAGGCGATCCTCTATACCCCGGATATCGCCGGTCTCGTCGGGCTGACAGGCGCCGACAACTCGACCGACGCGCTCGTGGTTCAGGGCATGCGCCCCACTGTCGCCGGGACGCCGGGATCGGTGGCGCTGAAGGCTGTCGATTCGCAGGGACGCGAAGTCGGCCGCGCGCCGCTCGCCTTTTCCGGTGCCGACGGCACGGGCGAGGCGCGTTTCGCGATCCCCGTCGAGCTGCGCAACGACATCGCCCGGATCGAGGTCGACGACGCCCGGAACGCCGGCGCCGTCCGCCTGCTCGACGATTCCTTCCGCCGTCGCCGCGTCGCGCTGATTTCGGGCGAATCCTCCGATCTCGCGCAGCCGCTCCTCTCCCCGCTCTACTACATCAGCCGGGCGCTGCAGCCCTTCGCCGATCTCGTGCGGCCGGACAGCGCTGACCTCGCCGAGGCGATCCCGAACCTTCTGACGCGCAAGCCCTCGGTGATGATCCTGGCCGATATCGGCGTCGTACCGGACAAGGCGCGCGCGGCGCTGGAGAAGTTCGTCGAGGATGGCGGCTATCTCGTTCGCTTCGCCGGACCGCGCCTTGCCGCAACGACGAGCGAGGATCCGCTGGTGCCGGTGCGCCTGCGCCAGGGCGAGCGGCAGCTCGGCGGCGCGATGTCCTGGTCGGAGCCGCAGAAGATCGCGCCCATGGCGGCGGACAGCCCGTTTGCCGGCATCAAGGTCCCGGACGATGTCACGGTGACGCGCCAGATCCTCGCCGAGCCGTCCGCGGACCTCTCCGACAGGACCTGGGCGAGCCTTGCCGATGGAACGCCGCTCGTCACCGCCGAAAAGCGCGGCGCCGGCACCATTGTCCTGTTCCACGTCACCGCCGAGGCGACCTGGTCGAACCTGCCGATCTCCGGCTCCTTCGTGGAGATGCTGCGCCGGATCGTGACCCTGTCGCGGGCCAGCGCCGGCGCGCCGGACGGTCGCACGGCCGCGGCGAGCCTGCCGCCCTATCGCGTCCTCGACGGATCGGGCCGGCTCACCAGCCCCGGCGCAGAGGTCCGACCGCTCGACGTCTCGGCGAGCGAGCCGCGGCCGGTCACCTTCGCCAATCCACCGGGCCTCTACGGCACCGAGGAAGGCTATGTCGCACACAACCTCCTCGCCGCCGGCTCGGTGCTGCAGCCACTGCCCGACCTTGCGCTCGGCGCGCCGGTTGAGACGAGACCCTATGCCAACAAGGACAGCATCGATTTGAGGCCCTGGCTGTTCGCCGCCGCGCTTGTCCTCTTTGCGCTCGACGCCCTCGCGCTCCTGTGGCTCGGCGGGACGATCGGCCGACTCGGCGCCTCGCTGCGCCGCGGCGGATCGGCCGCGATCCCGGCGGTCGCGCTTCTGGCGGTCGGCCTTTCCCTCACAACGCCACATCCGGCCCATGCCCAGGCCGAAGCGCCGGAAAGCGGTGCCGCGTCGATCGACCTGGAGAAGGCGATGCGGGCGACGAGCGCCACCCACCTCGCCTATGTCGAGACCGGCGACCAGGCGGTGGACGACCTGTCGCGGGCCGGACTTTCGGGCCTGTCGCAATACATCGCCTCGAAGACCGCGCTCGAGCCGGGCGAGCCGATGGGCGTCGACATCGCCACGGACGAGCTCTCCTTCTACCCGATGATCTACTGGCCGATCCACGCCGACGATCCGATGCCGAGCGATGCCGCGATCAGCCGCATCGACGCGTATATGAAGGAGGGCGGCACGGTGCTGTTCGACGTCGCCGACGATACGCTCTCCTCGCTCTCCGGCAATATCTCGCCGGGCCAGCGGCGGCTGCGCGACATCCTTGCCGATCTCGACATTCCGCCGCTCGAACCGGTGCCGCACGACCATGTGCTGACCAAGGCCTTCTACCTGATGAACGACTTTCCGGGCCGCCACACCGGCTCGGAACTTTGGGTCGAGGCGCTCGTGCCGGACGCATCGGGCACGCCGCGCCCGGCAAGGGGCGGCGACGGCGTCTCCTCGATCATGATCACCTCGAACGACTTCGCCGGCGCATGGGCGGTCGATGACCAGGGCCTGTTCCTCTATCCGACCGACTCCTCCGATCCCGCCCAGCGCGAGTACGCCTACCGGGCCGGCGTCAATCTCGTGATGTACGTCCTCACCGGGAACTACAAGGCCGACCAGGTGCATGTGCCCGCCCTGCTCGAAAGGCTCGGACAATGACCTGGTCCATCGCCTTCCAGCCGTTCTTCTCCTGGCCGGTTATCGCGGCACTCGCCGTCCCGGCGGTCCTCCTCGCCCTGGCGCTGCTCCTTGCCCGCACCCATGGCGCGCTGGTGCGCATCGTCGCGATCTCGGCGCTGCTTCTCGCCCTGGTCAATCCGGTCGTGCTGCGCGAGGAGCGCGACCCCCTGAAGAGCGTCGTCGCCCTCGTCGTCGACCGCAGCCAGAGCCAGACCATCGGCGATCGCACGAAGCAGACCGATGCCACCGAGGCCGCGCTGAAGCAGAGCCTCGCCCGCTTCCCCGAATTCGAGGTGCGCACGGTGGAGGCCAAGACCTCCGGATCGCCGCAGGACGACGCCACGACGGCGCTGTTTTCCGCGCTCTCGGGCGCGCTGAAGGACGTCTCGCCCGCCCGCGTCGCCGGCGCGATCATGGTCACCGACGGGCAGATCCACGACATTCCGGCCAAGGCCGAGGCGCTCGGCTTCGACGCGCCCGTGCACGGGCTGATCACGGGCGCACCGGACGAGTTCGACCGGCGCATCGAGATCACCACCTCCCCGCGCTTCGGGCTCGTCGACGAGGACCAGACGATCAACTATCGGGTGGTCGAGGAGGGCAAGGGCGCCTCCACCGATCCGGTCGAGGTCCAGGTCTTCCTCAATGGCGATCTCATCACCCGCCAGATGGCGCGGCCCGGCAGCGACACCTCGGTGACGTTCCAGCTTCCCCGCGCCGGCAAGAACATCGTCGAACTGTCGGCGGCGCGCGAATCCCGCGAGATCACGCCGGTCAACAACCGCGCCATCGCGATCGTCGACGGCATCCGCGAGAATCTGCGCGTCCTCCTCGTCTCGGGCGAGCCGCATGCGGGCGAGCGCACCTGGCGCAACCTCCTGAAGTCCGACGCTGCGGTCGACCTCGTCCACTTCACCATCCTGCGTCCGCCGGAAAAGCAGGACGGCACGCCGATCGACGAACTCTCGCTGATCGCCTTCCCGACGCGGGAGCTCTTCGTCGAGAAGATCGACGATTTCGACCTGATCATCTTCGATCGCTATCAGGAGCGCGGTGTCCTGCCCTCGCTCTATTTCGACTACATCGCCCAATACGTGCAGAAGGGGGGTGCGATGCTGATCGCGGCGGGCCCCGAATATGCCGGCAATGAGAGCGTTGCGCTCACCCCGCTGCAACAGGTCCTTCCCGCCCTGCCGACGGGCCAGGTCGACGAGAAGCCGTTCTATCCGCAGGTCTCGAAGCTCGGCGCCAAGCACCCGGTGACCCGCGACCTGCCGGGCTCGAACAGCGAGCCGCCGGACTGGAGCCAGTGGTTCCGGACGATCGATGTCGGCAGCACCGAGGGCGAGACCGTGATGACCGGCGCGGACGACAAGCCGCTGCTCGTCCTCAACCGGGTCGGGGAAGGCCGCATCGCCCTCCTCCTCTCCGACCAGGAATGGCTGTGGTCGCGCGGGTTTGAGGGCGGCGGCCCGCATGTCGCCCTGTTCCGGCGCCTCGCACACTGGCTGATGAAGGAACCGGAGCTCGAGGAAGAGGCGCTCGACGCCGATGCCCGCGGCTCCGACCTCGTCGTCACCCGCCAGACGATCGGCGACGATCCCGGGCCGGCGACAGTGCTGACGCCCTCGGGCAAGGCCGTCCAGCTGCCGCTGAAGGAGGTGGAGGCCGGCCGCTGGGAGGGAACGCTGAAGACCGACGAGCTCGGGCTGTTCCAGGCGGCGAACGGCGAACTCAGGGCGCTCGCCAATGTCGGGCCGGTCAATCCCCGCGAATATCGCGAGGCGATCTCGACGCCGGACAAGCTCGCCCCGATCGCGGATGCGACGAGAGGCAGCGTGCGGCGCGTGGCGGATGCCGCGGGTGAGGTGACGGTGCCGCGGATCGTGCCGGTGAGCGGGCGGGCGAATGCCGACGGGCGCGACTGGATCGGCCTGAAGACCACCGACGAGACGGTGCTGCGGGGCGTCGACCGCACGCCGCTCTTCGCCGGCTTCCTCGGTCTCGCCGTTCTCCTTCTGGCGCTGTCGGCGACCTGGTATCGCGAGGGGCGCTAGCGCAACGAACGCCGTCCACCGAGGATGGAGAAGTAACTGCATTACAATCTGGCGGCGCCATGCCAACCGTTTGTAAGGCGATGTCGAACAGGCCGGAGAGTGCGGACGCACGCCCGGGCGTTCGCCATCTGTCCAATGCTTCGCGAATTCGGTAGAAGGACAGGACACCCGCCCTGTCGGAACGAGCTTTCCTTGAACCACCTCCCCCCATCATCGGACCCCGCGCGGTCCTGGACCGAGAGCGAGCGGTCGGCACGGCTCGTCGAGTACGGCATTCTCGACACGCCGCGCGAATCCGATTTTGACGATCTCGCGGAGATCGCCGCCGAGGTGTGCGACACCCCGATCGCGGTCGTGAACTTCGTCGATTCGGCGCGGCAGTTCTTCAAGGCGGAAGTCGGCCTCGGCGTGCGCGAGACGCCTCTCGCGACCTCTTTCTGCGGCCACGCGATCCTCGCCGACGACATGATGATCGTGCCAGACGCCACCAAGGACAAGCGCTTCGAGGGCAATCCGCTTGTGGCCGAGGGGCCGAAGCTTCGCTTCTATGCCGGGGCGATCCTGAAGACGCGGGACGGCGTTCCGCTCGGCACGATGTGCGTCCTCGACTACCGGCCGCGCACGCTCTCCGAGCACCAGATCCGGACGCTGAAGCTCCTCGCCCGCGAGGCGATGACGCAGCTCGAACTGCGGCGCACGCTTGCCGAGAAGGATCGTGCGCTGGCGCAGGCGCAGGCCCTGGCCGCAGATCTGCACGAGACGCAGCAGCGCCAGCTCGACATCACCCACGAGCTCTCGCACCGGATGAAGAACTCTCTCGCAATGGTTCAGGCGATCGTCTCGCAGAGCCTGCGGCGCGTCACATCGATCGGGGATGCCCGCCGGACGATCTCCGAGCGGCTCGCGGCCCTCGGCCGGGCTCAGGACATTCTGGTCCGGCCGGGTTCGTCGACGATCGGGATCGGTGAGGTCGTCGAGATCGCGCTCGGTCCGCATCGCTCCGGCGAGGGCCGATTTCGGATCGAAGGCGACGATCGGATCGAGCTCACGGCGCAACAGGCGCTCGGCCTCTCCCTCGGGCTCCACGAACTCGCGACCAACGCCATGAAATATGGCGCCCTGTCTTCGGAATGCGGCCGCGTGGACATTCACTGGTCGAACGGGAAAGACCAGTTTCGCTTCGAATGGGCCGAGAGTGGCGGCCCGCCGGTGACGCAACCGCCGCAGCTGGGCTTCGGTTCGCAGCTGATGGAACGGATCGTCGCACCGTATTTCGACGGCGTGTCGCAGCTCAGCTTCGATCCCGCCGGGCTGCGCTTCACCCTCGAGGGCGGGGCCATCGGAGAGGCCTCCGTGGAGGGCGGCTGACCCCCTTCCAGCCTATCGCCCGGCCGAGATCCGCCGCGGCCAGACCGCGCCCGAAACGTTCGCCAGCGCTCCGTCGACGAGTTCCAGGCCCAGCACCCGCCGCGGATCGACCGGGCCGGGCAGGAACACCGACCCCGGCGGCAACGGACGATAGCCAAGCGGCGCGTAATAGGGCGGATCGCCGACGAGGACGATCGAGGCTTCGCCGGCGTCCTTTGCCGCCGTGGCGGCCATCCGCATCAGCGCCCGTCCCGCCCCCTTGTTCTTGTAGGCCGGACGGACCGCGAGCGGGCCGAGCAGCAGCGACGGCGTCTCCCCGATCCGGATCGGAGTGAGTCGCACCGAGCCGATGATCTTCCCGCCAAGCTCCGCGACGAAGGAGAGCGACCGCTCGTGCGCGGCCATCTCGCGCACGCGCTCGGCCGCCCGCGAAAAGCGGCCGGGGCCGAAGGCCTCGTCGGCGATCGCCTCGATGGCGGCGTCATGAGAGGAAAGCTCCGGCAGGAACCGGACATCGGACAGGGAGAACATCGGGCAATCCAGGAGATCTCGGCCGAAAAGCCGCTCTTGCGGCCAGGCGGCCGGCCATGGCGGGCGACAAGGATCAGCGCCGTTCGGCGCGGCTCTCCATTCGTCGTCGGCACTGGATCATTTCGGAGGCTCCCGGAGGGTCGGCGTGCGTTACCATCTCGTCCTTCCGCGGTAAAGCAGGGTAATGGCCGGCACTCGCATTCCGCCCTCCACGGGCTTCATTGACGCTCTGTCGCGATCACGCTGGGGAACGCCCGTCACCATCTCCTGTTAGCCTTGCGAGACAAGCCGCCGCGAACCCGAACAGGAGGTGAGACGATGGGACTGCTGGTCGACGGAAAATGGCAGGACAAATGGTACGACACGAAGTCGACGGGCGGGAAATTCCAGCGCTCGACGACCACCTTCCGGAACTGGATCACCCCGGACGGCGAGCCGGGACCCGACGGGCAGTCAGCCTTCCCGGCCGAGTTCGGCCGCTATCATCTCTACGTATCGCTCGCCTGTCCCTGGGCGCATCGCACGCTGATCACGCGCAAGCTGAAGAAGCTCGAGGACGTCATCTCGCTGTCGGTCGTCGACTACCATATGGGCGAGGAAGGCTGGGTCTTTTCCGATCGGCCGGGCGCGATTCCCGACAGCGTCCTCGGCAAGCAAAGGCTCTACGAGGTCTATCTCGAAGCCGATCCCGACTATACCGGCCGCGTGACCGTCCCCGTCCTGTGGGACAAGAAGACCGGAACGATCGTCAACAACGAGTCGGCCGAGATCATCCGCATTCTCAACACCGGCTTCGACGCCTTCGGCGACCCCACCGTCGACATCACGCCCGAGGACCTTTTGGGCGAGATCGACGAGATCAACGCGCTCGTCTACGACACCGTCAACAACGGAGTTTACAAGGCTGGCTTCGCGACCACGCAGGAAGCTTATGAAGAGCCGTGCCGCACGCTCTTCCAGACGCTCGACCGGCTGGAGGAGCTGTTGTCCCGCCAGCGCTACCTCGTTCCCTCGGAGGCCCCGACCGAGGCGGATTGGCGGCTGTTCACGACGCTGATCCGCTTCGACGCCGTCTATCACGGCCATTTCAAATGCAATCTCAGGCAGATCGCCGACTATCCGAACCTCTTCGGATACATGCTCGAACTCTACCAGACGCCCGGTGTCGCCGAGACAGTGAACTTCGAGCACATCAAGGGCCACTATTATACGAGCCACAAGACGATCAACCCGACCGGCATCGTCCCGCTCGGCCCCGACCAGGACCTCGACCGGCCGCACAATCGCGAGCGCCTCAAGGCTGCCGCCTGACCCCGGCTCTCATACGAAATCTGGCTGGTTCCTTCGGAACGCCGGATTTCAAGGACGCTCATTCGCCGCGCGAGCTTTGATCCGAGGTCCGGCTTGAACAATCGCACCTCGGATCACTCGCCCGAGGCCGTTGCGGAAAGCTGCCGCGGCGGTCCGCCCGCATCGCCTACGGAAACGGCGCGGGCCGACATCCATTCGGTGGGCGCGTGCCCGGTCACGCGGCGGAATTCGCGGTTGAAGTTCGACTTCGTGGCAAAGCCGCTGTCGAGCATGGCGTCGGTGACCGAGCGGCCTGCCGCGATGAGCGCGCAGGCTTCCCGCACGCGGTATCCGTTGACATAGCGCGAGACGTTTTCGCCCGTCTGGCGGTTGATCGCCTCCGACACCCGCTTTGCCGGCAGGCCGAGCCGGCGGGCGAGACGCGAGAGCGTCAGCTGGCTGTCGCGGTGGAGCTTCTGTTCGCCGAGCAATGCGGAAAGCTCCGCCATGATCGCGGCGTCGCGCTGGCGCTCGGCCGCATCGTCACGTACCTCTTCGCCGAGGTCGGCATCCACCTCCATCGCCGGACCGGCGACATCCGCCCCGGCGCCTTGCCGCCGCAGGCTGTTGGAGGCGGCGAGAATGCCGATGAGGAGCAGCGTCGCGCTCGTTCCCAGGCTGACGATCCAGCTCTTCAGCCAGCCCGCGCCGAGCCCCACGGCGAGGCTGATCGCCATGTCGCTGAGCGCCGATGCGATCAGCATCGCGCCGATCGCCCGCCAGACGAGCGGCGGCCAGTCACCGGCGTCGAGCCGCGCCTCCGGCAGAGCATCGGCCCCGGCGCGGAGCGCGAGGAGCATCGCCGCCCCATAGCCGGCGAAGATCGTCACCACAGCCGCGTCGACGGCTGCCCGCGCGGTCCAGACGCAGAAGCCGACGAAGGCCGGGGCAAGGAGATGCAGCAGCGCCTCCGCTCCCGGCCGCCCATGCCCCTGCGCATGTCTCAGCGCGAGCCAGGCGAGCGGCGGGATCATCATGGCCGTCACAGGCTGGACGAGGCGGAATGCGGCCACCCCGTAATGCTGCGCCAGCGCATTGACGACGCCCTGGACGATGCAGGCGAAGAGCAGCAGCGCCAGCGGGGCGGCGATCCGGCGGCCGGCAAGAAGGCGCGTCAGGAGGTAGGCAAGGACGAGCGAGACGACGATCGAGATCGGCAGGGCAAGCATCGGAGGCTCCGGTGATGTCGCGGCGATCGATACGCCTTGAACGCGATCGGCGCGACCTCGAACCGGATCAAGGACGCCGGATTTCGGCGTCCGCCGCAGGAATGCCGGCGGCCCTGGAGCCTTCGACCATTGTTCAAGGAACACCCGTCATGACCATACGCCGCCCTCTCCTCGCGGGAATCGCAGCCCTCCTTCTCGCCAGCGCCGCGCATGCCGCATCACCGGCGGGCGTCTCGCCGCATGCCGGCTCGGTGGCCACAGAGACCGCCTTGCAGCTTCCCGGCTACGACCGCTTCGACATCAGGGCGAAGCACCGCTCCGTCCTCGTCGCGGGCTCCATCTGGTATCCGGCCGCAGCCCGCACCTATGCCGTCCCGATCGGCGCCAATCCCGTCTTCGAAGGCACCGAGGCGCTGGTGGGCGCTGCGGCGCAGACGGGCCGGCATCCGCTGATCCTCCTGTCGCACGGCTCCGGCGGCAACATGGACGGGCTCGGCTGGCTGTCGTCGGAACTCGCCCTGCGCGGCGCCCTCGTCGTCGCCGTCAACCATCCCGGCACGACATCGGGCGATTCCTCGCCGCGCCGCACGCCTCGCATCGACGAACGGGCGAAGGACCTCAGCGCCGCGCTCGACACCATTCTCGCCGATCCGACCTTCGGCCCGCTGGTCGACCAGCGCCGCATCAGCGCCCTCGGCTTCTCGCTGGGCGGAACCGCCGTCCTCGACCTTGTCGGCGGCCATTTCGAGCGGGCAAAGTTCCGCGACTACTGCAAGGCGTTCAGCGAACAGGGCGACTGCGTCTTCTTCACGAAGGGCGGGGTCGATTTCGACCGTCTGCCGCAGGAGATGGAGGCGGACGTCCGCGACCCCCGCATCGCGTCCGTCGTCGCCGTCGAGCCCGGCCTGACCGATGCGCTGTCGGAGGCCAGCGCGAAGGCCATGACGCTGCCGATGCTCCTCGTCGGCTTCGGGGCTCCCGATCCATCGCGGGCGGTGGACGTCACGGCCTCCGGCAGCAACCTTCTCGACCGTCTCTCGAACGCAACCTACGAGATGATCCGGCCGGCGGTCCATTTCAGCTTTCTCGGCCTGTGCAAGCCGGACGCTGCGAAGCTTCTGCGGGAGGCACAGGACGACCCCGTCTGCACCGACCCGGACGGCGCCGACCGGCGGAAGATCCATGCCGAGGTGATCGATTCCGTGGCGCGGTTCCTCGGCCTTGCCGAGCCGGTCCGGGCTGGCGAAGCTCACCAGTAGGGCACGACCTCACGCTCGCCGGTGAGCTCTGCGAGCCGCCGGCGGGTCGCGTCCGTCGTTGCCTCCGGCAAGGCGTCCGGCGGAAAGAATCCGGCCTCGGCGATCTCCCGGTCCGGCCGCTTCGGCGCGGTCTGGCGAAGCGCGCGGCATTGATAGAAGAGGACGTGGTCCCGGTTCGAGGCGTTACGGTTGAAATGGACCGAAACCAGATCGGGCCCGCCTTCGAGTTCGATATTTCCTTCCTCCATCAATTCCCGGCGCATCGCCTCTTCCGCCGTCTCGCCCGGGTCGACGCCGCCGCCCGGCATGTACCAGCCGGAGACGTAGGTGTGGCGCACGAGGAAGACTTGACCCCTCTCGTCGAAGACCGCCGCCCGCACGCCGAGCGTCACCGGTCTCGCCACGAGATGAACGCCGTGCATCGCGCGGATCAGCACTTTCTCCAGGAACATCGGTTTCTCTCGCGCTTGTCAGGCCTAGAATACAACGGGTTATCTAGCAGGAACCGGATCATGTTTCGCCTCGCCCATCTCTCGGACGTCCATCTCGGCCCGCTGCCGCAGCTTTCGCTTCGAGAACTCGCGTCGAAGCGCGTGACCGGCTGGTACAACTGGCAGCGCAACCGGCGCCGAATGATGTTCGGCGACACGCTGAGCGATCTCGTTCAGGACCTCAAGGAAGAGGATCCCGATCACATCGCGGTCACCGGCGATCTCGTGAACCTCGCCACCAAGAAGGAGACGGTCGCCTCCGGGATCTGGCTGCGCGACCTCGGTCCGCCGCGCGACGTCTCGCTGATCCCCGGCAATCACGACGCCTATGTGCCGGGCGCGCTGAAACGCTCCTATCGCGAGTGGTACCCCTATATGATCGGGGACGATCCGCTCCAGGCGACCGATTCGTCCTTTCCCTACATGCGGATCCGCGAGAACGTCGCGATCCTCGGAGTCTCGACGGCCGAGGCGACGGCGCCCTTCTTCGCCACCGGCACGTTCAAGCGCGGCCAGGCGCTGCGGCTTGCAAAGCTTCTGGAGACGGCCCACGCGCTCGGCCTCTTCCGCGTGGTGATGATCCATCATCCGCCGATCTCGGGCTCGACCTCCTGGCACAAACGGCTGATCGGCAAGCAGTTCTTTTCGAAGGTCATGCGCGAGATCGGCGCCGAACTCGTGCTGCACGGCCACACGCATCTCGACACGCTCCATTGGCTGCACGGGCCGGACCGGCAGATCCCGGTGGTGGGCGTGCCTTCGGCCAGCCAGGCGCCCGGCGGCGAAAACCCGGCATCGCGCTACAATCTGTTCGAGATCTCGGGCGGCCCTGCGACCTGGACGCTGATCCAGCGAGAGCGCGGCGCGCGCGAGGACGGGAACGGAATTGGGTGGATCAGGGAGCGGGAACTCCTCACCGACGGCCGGGTGATCGACGCGCGCCCGCGCGAGGACGCCAGGCCCGCGGCCGAGCCGGCAGGCTGAGGCGCAGGCGCCGGAAATTTGAGGCTGCGTCGAGAAAGCGGCGAAGGTCGGCCTTCCCGCCGCGCAAGCCGGCATCGATCGCCCGGCATCCCATGCGCGGGATCAGCGGATGGCGACGCCCTGATAGGAGGCGATCGCCAGCAGAAGGCCGGCGCCGAGGACTGCGCCAATCATCAGCCAGACCAGGGCGATGACGAAGTCGGTCGCCTTCGAGCGCTTCTCCGGCTGGCGTAGCGGCTCCTCGTCATCCTTCGATGTCCTTGCGCGCGAAGGGTTGGCGGGACGCTCGCCGACGAGCTCGTCCGCCGCGAAGGCCCGATCCCGCTCGACGATCCGCTCGGCGACATAGTCCGTCACATGGTCGGCGATGACCCGCGCCTCGGTGGATTCGGCCAGCGTCAACCGGCCGAGCCGCGTCTCGCGGACGAACCGATAAGTGCGCCGGTCGCGCGCCATCACGACATTGGCCGTGCCGTCGACCCACAGGCGCGGATGGATGCCGCCGGAGACCGTGAAGTCGAAGGAATCGTCACCGTCCGGAAGTTCGTCGATGACCGGCTGCAGTTCCTCCGCGAGGATTTCCAGCCGGGCCCTGTCGGCTTCCCTGATGTCGACGATGACGTCCGAGCGCTGCGCAGCCGCGATCTTGGCCTGCCTGACGGCATCGGCCAGACGCTTCGTCCCCATCAAGGATGCGACATTGTCCTTGCCTTCGCCCATCGATTCGCTGCCTCGCATCGTGAAGTGTTGATTTTACCATAACGGGCCGGTGGCCGGAATAAACCGATCGCGGCGTGATCGGCCAGCCCGCGCCAAGTTTCAACAGCTTTGAGACCGATCGGCCACGCTTCGTCCCGCGAGACCCGGGACTTAGGCGGCGGGGCGCGGCGAAAGCGGCAGACGGGCGGTCGTCGAAATCCGGTCCGGATCGATCTTCAAATGGAGGAGCGCCGGACGACCGGATGCGAGCGCCTCCTTCAGCGCCGGCGCCAAGGCTTCGGTGCTTTCGACCCGTCGCCCAAAGCCGCCGAGGCTTTCCGCCAGCGCCGCAAAGTCCGGGTTCGTCAGCGCGGTCGCCCATCGCCGCCCGGGATATTTGCGTTCCTGATGCATGCGGATCGTGCCGTATTGGGCGTTGTCGAAAACGAGGACGAGGACCGGCGCCCTGGCCTGTACGGCCGAGGCGAACTCCTGGCCGGTCATCTGGAAGCAGCCGTCCCCGGCGAAGCAGACGACGGTGCGATCGGGATATCTCAGCTTGGCCGCGATCGCCGCCGGCAGGCCGTAGCCCATCGATCCGGAGGTCGGGGCAAGCTGCGTCGTGCGGCCATGGAAACGGTGATAGCGATGCAGCCAGCCGGCATAATTGCCGGCGCCATTGGTCATGATCGCATCCTGCGGCAGGGCGTCGCCGAGGATCGCCATGACGGCGAAGGGGTCGACGCAGCCTTCCGGAAGCCGCCCCTCCCGCTCGGGCGTCGACCAGGCGCGGTAGTCCGCATGGACTTCTTCGGCCGCGCCGGCCCAGGCGACCGTCGCCGGAGCCTGGAGCTGCATCGCCTTCCGGGCGAATGACGCAGGCCCTGCATGGATCGCGAGCGTCGGCCGGTAGACGCGGCCGAGCTCGGAGGAATCCGCGAGGACATGGACGAGACGCTGGCGCGGTTCCGGCACGGCAAAGAGCGTGTAGCCCTGGCTCGGCATTTCGCCGAGCCGCGCCCCGACCGCAATCACGAGATCGGCGTTCGCGATGCGCTCCTTCAGCTTCGGGTTCGGCCCGATCCCGAGATCGCCGGCGTAGTTCGGGTGGTCGTTCGGGAACAGCCCCTGGCGGCGGAACGAACAGGCGACCGGCAGGTGCCAGCCCTCCGCGAAGAGCTGAAGATCGCGGATCGCGCCGTCGGTCCAGCGCGGACCGCCGAGGAGGACGATCGGCCGCGACGCCTCCGCGAGCAACGACCACAATTCCTCCATCGCCTCCGGATCGGCGCGGATCGGACGGGGCTCGACCCGCGGCGCGATCTCGGCCTCGCCGAGAGAGGACAGCGTATCCTCCGGCAGGGCGACGACGACCGGCCCCGGCGCCGCGTCCATCGCGATGCGATAGGCCTTCTCGACCAGACCGGGAAGCTCGTCCGCCGTCCGCGCCTCGAACACCGCCTTCGCCATGCCGCCGAAGAACCGGTCGTAATCGACCTCCTGGAACGCGCCGCGCCCACGGAACCCGGTCGGCACCTGGCCCACGAAGAGGATCATCGGCGTCTGGTCGTGGGCCGCGACATGAATGCCGGAGGCGGCGTTGGTCGCCCCCGGCCCACGGGTGACGAAGCACAGGCCCGGCCGGCCGGTCAACTTGCCGTCGGCCTCGGCCATCATCGCCGCCCCGCCCTCCTGCCGACAGACCACGGTTTCGATCGGACTGTCGTGAAGGGCGTCGAGAACCGGGAGATAGCTCTCCCCCGGCACGCAGAAGACGCGGGTCCCGCCCTGGGCTTCCAGGGCGGCGACGAGAAGCGCTCCGCCCGGCGCCCTCACTTTGCGACGATCCGGTTCACGGCCGAGACGATCGCCTCGAGCGATGCGGCCGAGATGTTCTTGTTGATGCCAGCGCCGAAGAGCCGGCCGCCCGGATGCTCGATCTCCATGTAGCAGATGGCGCGCGCATCGGAGCCGGCGCCGAGCGAATGCTCCGAATAGTCGAAGACGGAGAACTCGGTGCCCGTATGGCGGCGCAGCGCATCGATGAAGCCGTCGATCGGGCCGGTGCCGAGGCCCTGGATCGTGACCTCCTCCCCATTGTCCACGATCGTCGCCTCGACGATGCGCTCGCCCTTCACATTGGGGTTCGGCCGCGTGGTGTGCTCGACATATTTGAACCGGCCGTCCGGCTGCTCGACATAGCGCTCGATGAAACGCTCGTAGATGCGCTTGACCGGAAGCTCCACGCCCTCTTCGTCGGTGATGCGCTGGATGTCCTCGCGAAACTCGATCTGCAGGTTGCGCGGCAGGTTGAGCCCGTAATCGGCCTGCAGGACATAGGCGATGCCGCCCTTGCCGGACTGCGAGTTGATGCGGATGATCGCCTCGTAGCTGCGCCCGACATCCTTCGGGTCGATTGGCAGATACGGGACTTCCCACAGCTCCTTGTTGGCGGCGCGGACGGCCTTCATGCCCTTGTTGATCGCGTCCTGGTGCGAACCGGAAAAGGCCGTGTAGACGAGTTCGCCGACATAAGGGTGGCGTTCGGGGATCGTCAGCTTGTTGCAGTACTCGTAGACGTCCTTGATCTTGTTGATGTCGGTGATGTCGAGGCCGGGATCGATCCCTTGCGTGAACATGTTCAGCGCCAGCGTGACGAGATCGACATTGCCGGTGCGCTCGCCATTGCCGAAGAGCGTGCCCTCGACACGGTCGGCGCCGGCCATCAGGCCGAGTTCGGTCGCCGCCACGGCGGTGCCCCGATCGTTGTGCGGATGCAGCGAGACGATCAGGTTCTCACGGTTGTCGAGATTGCGGCACATCCATTCGATCTGATCGGCATGGACGTTCGGCGTCGACATCTCGACCGTGGCCGGCAGGTTGAAGATCAGCTTGTTGTCCGGCGTCGGCTTCACGATCTCGGCGACGGCGTTGCAGATCTCGACAGCGAATTCGAGCTCGGTGCCGGTGAAGCTTTCCGGCGAATATTCGAAGCGGTAGCCGCCCCCGGCCTTGGCCGCCATGTCGGTGATCATCTTGGCCGCATCGACGGCGATCTGCTTGATCCCCGCCCTGTCCTTCTGGAAGACGACACGGCGCTGCAATTCACTGGTGGAATTGTAGAAGTGGACGATCGGCCGGACCGAGCCCTCGAGCGACTGGAAGGTCTTCTCGATCAATTCGGGGCGGCACTGGACCAAGACCTGGAGCGAGACGTCCTCGGGCGCGCCGCCCTTCTCGATGCACCAGCGAGCGAAATCGAAATCGGTCTGCGAGGCCGACGGGAAGCCGATCTCGATCTCCTTGAAATTCATCGCCAGGAGCAGCGCGAAGAAGCGGGCCTTGCGGTCGTGGCCCATCGGATCGACCAGCGCCTGATTGCCGTCGCGAAGATCGACCGAGCACCAGATCGGCGGCTCGGTGATCGTCTTTGCGGGCCAGGTCCGGTCGGAGAGGTCGATCTGACCGTAGGGCTGATACTTGCGGGAGGCGAGCGGCATGGTGCGGGCGGCCGCAGGCTTCTTCACCTCTTCCGGCGCGACGGCATACGGGGTGGCGGGACTGACTGACATCGGCTTCAAACCTTGATCGCTCGGAACGGTCCTGCGAGGGGCTGCGTCGCCGCCTTCATGCGCGAACGCGTCCGAAATTGCACGGAGATTGTGAGGTCAAAGGGGCGGTGCGTGCGTATCCGTAAGGCGGATCGCGCCGGCTCGACCGCCGGACGCCCCTTCGATCACCGGGTCCGACGGTCGCCGCTAAGCAGGCCAAGAAGCGGGAGTAGGACGAGCAGAAGGGCGGCGCCGATTGCGCGCAGGCCGAAGGTTCGGGACGAGGCTGCCGTGCTCATGACCTGAAAGTTAGCCGATCGGGGGAGGAATGCAAGATGCTCGCATGGGCCCTTCCTCCCCCTGCAGATGCGGCCGCCCGTCACCAAGAAAAATTTCTACTGACGCTTGGTCAGCTTGATGCCTAGACTGGAAATCTACCGTATAAGTCGCCCGGGGCCTGACTTCTGTTTGTCCGAGGATGATCCGATGGATATGTCGCGCCGTACGGTTTTGAAGGCAGTCGCGTCCCTGACCCTGGTGACCGTGCTGCCGGCGAGCTTCGAGGAATTGGCGAACGCCCAGCCGCTGCGGGTGCGTCACGACGCCCGCTCGCCCGAGGGCAAGCGCATGCTCGCGACCTATGCGAAAGCCGTGAAGACCATGAAGGAGAGCGGCACCGGAACGCCCGCGTCCTGGACGTTCCAGTGGTACACCCATGCCGTCAGCGGCTCATCGAGCAAGCTCGCCGAACTCAACCGGATCTACGGCTCCAGGCCAAGCCCCGACCGGGACCTCGCCAATCTCACCTGGAGCACCTGCCAGGCGCATGGCGGCAACACCTGGGAGCCGAACTTCCTGCCCTGGCACCGGGCCTACATCCTGTTCTTCGAGGACACGATCCGGAAGGTGACCCGGGACGAATCCTTCACCCTGCCCTACTGGAACTACACCGAGGACGCCTCGATCCCCGAGGAGTTCCGCCGCAAGAACGATCCTGTCTACGGCGCCCTATACCAGGCCAACCGCAATCCCGGCATCAATGACGGGCTGCCGCTGACGCGCGTCAAGGGCGGCCTGCCGGCGAACCTCCTGTCGCTCGACGTGATGGACGCGGGCTCCTACTATTCGGGTCCGCAGGGCGTACCGCTCGGCTTCAACGAGCGGATCGATTCCAGCCTGCACGGCTTCATCCACGTCAACACCGGCGGCACGCAGAACATGGGCTCGGTGCCTTTCGCGGCGCAGGATCCGATCTTCTATATCCACCACTGCAATATCGACCGGATCTGGGCCGGCTGGAACGCCAATGGCGGCCACAATCCGACGGCGGCCCAATGGGCGAGCCGGCAGGTGCACGTCTTCGCGGACGCCGCCGGCCGGCGCGTCGAGGTGACCAACGGCCAGGTGACGGCGATCGCGCCGCTCGGCTACACCTATGACGCGCTGCCGCGGCCGCAGGTAGCCGTGGCCTCGAGAGAGGTCGCGTCGACATCGACGGAAAGCCTTTCGGGAGCCTCGGCCGTGAACAGCATGATCGACGGCGGCGGCGGCGGGACGCAAGTTGCCCAGGCAGCGGAGATCCAGGCCGACATGATGGCGACGACGCAGCAGCCCCTGGTGCTCGAATCCTCGCCGACGGCGGTCACCCTCACCCCCGCCAAGACCGGAGCCTCGCTCGAGAGCTTCTCCACGGAGCTGAAGAATTCGCCCAAGCGCCAGTATCTCGTGCTCAGCGGGATCAAGACGGACGTCCAGCCGGGCACCATCTACAACGTCTTCGCCGGAGAGCCGGGCGCCCAGCCGGCCGCGACCGACAGCCCCGCCTATGTGGGTTCGCTGCAGTTCTTCGACGCCCAGCCGCTGAGCGACGGCGGCAGCACCAAGCAGATCCGCTTCGTCTTCGACATCACCAGCCAGATCCAGTCCGGCGTCATCACCAACCCGCTCAGCTACTACATCGTGCCGGCCGATCATCCCGAACAGGGAGCCCGGCCCGTGGTGGGAACCATCGAACTCGTCAACCAGTGACCTCAGACCGGCTGAGGCCTTCGCCCGGGAGGCAGGACGCCGTCCCTGAGACACCCTCCGGCAGGCGGCTGTGCGGAGGAAACGCCGGCCCGGCCGCTGCCGGCGTAAATTGAATCGTTGCACAGTCACCGAAGAGCAACGCGCAGGTACCAAGTGGAGCGAGTGGCGAAATTACCGTCGGATGCAGGATTTTCCCAGTCTGTCAGCGGCTTGGCCTGCTGCCCGGCAGATGGGAGACCCTTATGCATCTTCCAATTGTATCAGGAATAAGCTCCTGAAACCTCTTAAGTTTACCTCTGTTTTACGACACCCCGCGATGATCGTCACCCAAGGGAAGATTTTAGATCGGGGTCGAACATGAAAGAGGCCGGGAACCAAGGGAGGATGCCGAAAGACCGGCATCGCCTGTTCCGGCTTTTGGCCCTCAATCTGGCGATCGGCCTGATCTACATTCTCGGCATGCGGGCAACGTTCGGCTTCTCCGAACTGATGCCGGCAGCGTCCCACTGGGCGACATGGATCCCGATCTGGTTGCCGGCGGGCGTCCTTCTGGCATTCGTGCTGCGCTACGGGGCGTGGGTGGCTCCCGGTGCCTGGCTCGGCTCGATGGCGGCGGATGCCCTGGCGGGTTCGCTCGGCCAGGCGAGCTTCTTCTTTTCGACGATCCATGTCCTGCAGCCGCTGCTGATAAGGGCCCTGCTGATCCGCTGGCGCACGCCGCTCGACACGATCTTTCTGCAGACGCCGAGCGCGTTCCGGTTCATCGTCATCACCGCCGGCGCCATCTTCTTCTTCGGCGCCATCCTGGGCGGGCTGATGCTCTCCATGCCCTTCGATCAGACCACGCTGCCTCGACTGCTGGAGAATTGGTGCCGCTGGGGCCTTGCCGATCTCGCGGCGACCCTGGTGATCACGCCGCCTGTCCACCTCGCCTTGAACAACCGGAGCGACCTTCGCCAGGCCCTTTCGGCTTCGGCCCTTCTGGCGATCTCGTTCGGCCTGCTCCTGACGGTTCTCGTCTTCGTCAATCCCATGCGGGAGAGCGGCTTTTCGGTCCTGCCGGCAAGCTTCGTCCTGTTTCCGCTGGTCGTCTGGTCCGGCCTGAGGCAGCGGCCGCTCGACACGGCCCTGCTCGTTACCACGCTGGTCATGGCGGTCTGTACCGCGACGGCCACCGGCGAGGGTCCCTTCGCCGCTGCGGCCGATCCGAGCCGGAGCCTCTTCCTGCTGCAGGGCTTCATCGTCGCGATCAGCGTGACCGGCCTCCTGCTCTCGGCGACCAATACCGAACTCCTGACTGCCCAGCGGCAACTGCGTGCGATAGTCGACGGGCTGGATCTGCTGGTCGACGAACGCACCGCCGAACTCAATCAGGCCAATCGCCGGCTGCAGGCCGAGATCGCCTCCGGCCAGCGCACCGGAACGATCATTCGCGGCCACAGCGTGATCATGGAAATGCTGGCGACGGGGCGCGGGATTCCCGATATCGCCGCCTGCCTGGTGAAAGAGCTGAGGCGGGTCGAACCGAGCTGGCGTGCCGCGATCCTGATCCCCGACGATACCGGCAAGTGGCGCATTCTGGGCGCAGGCTCCGACGAAGCGTCGTTCGCTCGGACGGCGGCCATGCTGCGCCGTGACCCGTCTGCCCTCTTGCCGAACACCGCGGTGGCGACGATGCAGAAACGCGCCGCCCACGCCTTCCAGATCCGGGGCGCCGAACCGGCGGATCCCGGGCCACCGATGCACTTCGAGCCGATCCCGCTCGGCGGCGAGGAATTGGTGGCGGTCCTGGCGATCAGACCGAGCACCGGATCCTTCGCCGAGCCCTTCGACATCGAACTCGTCCAGGACACGGCGCGGCTCGCCGGGATCGTCCTCGACAACCGACGCTCGCAGGAACGGCTGCGCCATGCAGCGACTCACGATACGCTGACGGGCGCGCTCAACCGTCACGGCTTCTTCGACGCCATAACCGGACGATTTTCCGCATCGCAGGCCGAGGGCAAGCGGCTCGCAATCTTCTACATCGACCTCGACGGCTTCAAGGTGGTCAACGATGCCTGTGGGCACGAGGTCGGCGACAGGCTTCTCGTCGAGATCTCCGGCCGGTTCGCCAGCCTGCTCGGTCCGAAGGACCTTCTCTGCCGCCTCGGCGGCGACGAATTCGTCGTCGCGCATGCCGGCATCACGGATCCGGCCGCCGCCGATGCGCTGGCCGACAGGATGATCGCAGCCTGCCGTTCCCCAAGGAGCCTGAAGGATACCGCGCTCGCGGTCACGCCGAGCATCGGCATCTGCCTTTACGACGATCCCGCTGCTCCGATCGGCGCCATCCTCGATCAAGCGGACGCCGCCATGTATTCGGCGAAGCGGAACGGCGGCGGCCGCGCCGCCTGGCACGAGCAGCAGCAGTCAGAGCTCGCCCGCAGCGCCTGAGGGGCGCCGCCCCGCCGTTAAAGCACCGGAACGCCGGTCTGCTTGGCCTCGCCCTCCGGCTCGACATGGATCGAGACACGCACACCGGAAAAGGCGTCCTGCAGTGCGTCCTCGATGCGGTCGCAGATGTCGTGCGCATCGCCCACCGTCATCGCCTCCGGGACGACGAGGTGGAACTCGATGAACATGGCGCGGCCGGCCAGCCGGGTCTTGAGGTCGTGGACCTCGATCGCGCCCTGGGCATTGCCGGAGATCAGGTCGCGCACAGTCGCTTCCTCGCTCGGGTCGATCGCCTGGTCCATCAGCCCGGAGAGCGAGGAGGTGACGACCATGTAGCCCTCCCGCAGAATGTTGAGGGCGACGAGTGCCGCCATGGCCGGGTCGAGCACATGCCAGCCGGTCAAGGTAGCGACGACGAGGCCAGCGAGGACGCCGACCGAGGTGACAACGTCGGCCATGATGTGGCGACCGTCGGCGGCGAGCGCCGGCGAGCGGTGGCGCCGCCCGCTCCGGATCAGGAACAGCGCCCAGCCGAGATTGATCACCGTCGCCGCGCCGTTGATCAGAATGCCTTCCAGCGGCGCCTCCAGCGCGCGCGGGGCGAGGAAGGCCTCCCAGGCCTGGCGCAGGATGACGAGGGCCGCGACCACGATCAGGACGCCCTCCACCACCGCGGAGAAATACTCCGCCTTGGTGTGGCCGAAGGGGTGGTCGCTGTCCGCCGGCTTGTAGCTGAGCGTCACCGCCCAGAGCGCGACGGCCCCGGCGACGACGTTGACGATCGATTCCATCGCGTCGGAAAACAACGCGACCGACCCCGTGACGTGGTAGGCCACGTATTTGATGACGAGGACCGCCAACGCGACGCCAACCGACGTCGCCGCAATGCGCTTGGCGAGGTTCGCTCCATGCTCCGGCATTATCGAACCCGCCGTCGCTCAGGCAGCTTTTTCGCGGGCCCGCCGCGGCAGATGCGCGACGATGTTCTCGATCATCCGCATCCCGGCTTCCCCGCCGAGGCTCATGATGCTTTCGGGGTGGAACTGCACGGCGGCCACCGGCTCGGTGCGGTGTTCGAAGGCCATCACGATCCCGTCGTCGGTCTCGGCCGTCACCTCGAATTCCCGCGGCAGCCGCACCGGATCGGCGAAGATCGAGTGATAGCGGCCGACGGTCACCTCGCTCGGCAGGCCGGAAAAGATGATGCCAGGATTGGCGATGCGGATGCGCGACGGCTTGCCGTGCACCGGCACATGCAGGGTCCGCAGCGTCCCCCCATAGGCCTCGGCCAGCGCCTGCAAGCCGAGGCAGACCCCGAATATGGCACTGCCATGGGCCCTGGCCGCCGCGATCGTGCCCTTGCAGTCGAAGTCGGACGGGTTGCCCGGCCCCGGCGAAAGCACCACGAGATCCGGATCGATCCGCGCGAAGATCTCCGCCGGCACCGGCGTGCGCACGGTGGAGACGGTCGCGCCGGTCTGGCGGAAATAGTTCGCCAGCGTATGGACGAAGGAGTCCTCGTGGTCGACGAGCAGCACGCGCAGCCCCTCTCCGACGCGCGCGGCATCCCGCCTGCCGGCAGAGGCGTTGGAGACCCCGGCCTCGCGGATCGCTCCCAGAAGCGCGGAGGCCTTCAGTTCGGTCTCGGCCTCCTCCTCTTCCGGATTGGAATCGTAAAGCAGCGTCGCCCCGGCCCGGACTTCGGCGATGCCGTCCTTCAGGCGGATGGTCCTCAGCGTCAGCCCGGTATTGAGGTCGCCGTTGAAATGCACCATGCCGACCGCGCCGCCATACCAGGCGCGCGGGCTCTTCTCATTCTTCTCGATGAAGCGCATCGCCCAGAGCTTGGGCGCCCCGGTGACGGTGACCGCCCAGGCATGGCTGAGAAACGCGTCGAAGGCGTCCATGCCGTCGCGCAGGCGTCCCTCGATGTGGTCGACCGTGTGGATAAGCCGCGAATACATCTCGATCTGGCGCCGACCGATGACCTTGACCGAGCCCGGCTCGCAGACTCGGCTCTTGTCGTTCCGGTCGACATCCGAGCACATGGTGAGTTCGGACTCGTCCTTCTTGGAATTCAGGAGCTTCAGAATCTGCTCGGAGTCGGAGATCGCGTCGTCGCCGCGCTTGATCGTGCCGGAGATCGGACAGGTCTCGACGCGGCGCCCGTTCACCCTGACGAACATCTCCGGGCTCGCGCCGATCAGGAACTCGTTCTCTCCCAGATTGATGAAGAACGAATAGGGCGAGGGATTCACCGCCTTCAGGCGCCGCGAGATCTCCGACGGCCGATGCTCGGCGCGCTCGTAGAAGACCTGGCCGGGAACAACCTCGAACAGGTCGCCGCGCACGAACTTCTCCTTGGCGGCCCGCACGAGGGAGGCGTACTCGCCGGGCTGGTGGTCGCCCCGCGGCGGGATGCGGTCGGAGGCCGCGAACGGCGCCGGCAGGCCGCCGCCGTCGAGCCCTGCCGTCGAGCGGCCGTCCTTCTCGAAGGCGTAGCGGGTGAGGTAGGCGGCGGCGGAATAGTGGTCGACCTCAAGGAGCTCGTCCGGCAGGTAGAGGACGAGGTCGCGGCGCTCGGGATCGCGCGACTGGACTTCCTCCACCGGGTCGAACTGGAAGGCGAGATCGTAGCCGAAGGCGCCATAGAGGCCGAGTTCGCGATCCTCTTCCGAGCGGAAGAGGGAGACGATCGCCCGGAGGACGGAGAACACCGTCGGCACGCGCGAGCGCTCCTCTTCGGTGACGGCCCCTTCCGGCTCGTTGACGACGAGATCGATCCGCGCCGCGCCCTGCGTCAGCTCGGCGATGTCGGCATGGCCGGCCAGCGCCTCGCCGATCAGGGCGAGAAGAACGGAACCGCGCGCATTCAGCGCCTCGATCCACATCTGCCGCCCGCGCGAGGCGACGACGACCGGCGGATCGACGAAGGCCACGTCCTGGCGGGTATAGCGGCCCGGATATTCGTAGTTCGAGAACAGGATCGCGCCGCGGCGCTCGTCGAGCTGGTCGAAATAAGGCTCGATCGCGCCCTCGTAGGCAACGGCGGTGCGCGTGCGGATCACGACGACGCCGCCAGCGGTGACATAGCGCTCGCGCCCGTCGCCCGAATGCTCGCTTGCCATGGTTCTCTCCGGTTCAGAGCCCTGAATTCCCGGCGCTCGATGCAAAAAGGCCGCCCGGGAATTCAAGGCGGCCTTCGTTCGTAATCACAGACGTGATGGTTCGGCCGCTGTCAGAGCGTCCACCACCAGTTCTCGGCTGCGACCGTCGAGTTCGTCATGATCGAAGCGATAGCCGACACCGTTCCAAAGGGCAATGAAAAATGGCCGCCCGCTCCCGCTTGCCGGACGGACCAGCCATCGGGCTTCACGCCGCGATCGACAGCCGAGCGGGATCGGCGGGATGTTTGAGGAGGAATTCGCGGAAGGCCGGCGGCGTAAGCGGACGGGAGATGAAGTAGCCCTGAACATAGTCGATCGGCGGCTCGACCGAGCGCAGCTGATCGAGCCGTTCGCGGGTCTCGACGCCTTCGACGACGATCGAGCGCGCCGAGGCGTGGATCATCTCGATCGCATGACCGAGCATGCGGGCCATCAGGCTGTCCGCCGGCGCCATGGCGAAGGAGCGGTCGAGCTTCACGCCGTCTACCGAGAGCGCGGCAAGGTTGTGGATGCTGGAATAGCCGGCTCCGAAATCATCGATGAACGTCTGAATTCCGGCCTGGCGCAGAAGCTCGATCTCGCGCTGCGCCCATTCCACCACGACGGCGTCGCTCTCGACGAGTTCGACCACGACGGTGAAGCGATCGGGTTCCGACAGGAACGGCCTGAAGACGTCGCACAGCACCTTGCTGTCGAGGTCGCGCGGAAAGATGTTGAAGGTGACCAGCAGCTTATGGCCATCCGGGACCTTGGCGGAGAGATCGGCGTAGGCGCGCTCGACCACCATGCGCGTGAAGCTCATCGTGAGCCCGTAACGCTCGACCAGCGGGATGAACCGGTCGGGGTAGACGATCTGATCGTCGACGTCCCGCCAGCGGGCAAGAACCTCGCAGGCGGAGATCCGTCCCGTGCGCAGTTCCATGATCGGCTGATACATGCATATGACGGATTCCGGGCCGAGGTGCCGGCGGAACCGCTTCTCGAACGACCAGTGGCGCACGATCATGGCGCGGCCGCGATCCGCCAGGGCAATCGCCAGGACGGCGGCGACCAGCAGCGCAACGACCGCGCCGACTTTCTGATCCTTCAGATAGCCGAGGAACGAGGCTTCGGTGGTGACGCAGAACCGCCCGTTCGCCGTGCAGCGGCTTTCGCTGAGGCGAGGCAAAAGGCCCGACAGCCCTCCGCCGGCCGCTTCCACGAACTGCGAGTGGACGCCCTCGCGGCCGCCGCGGTGCCGCCAGACGCCGGACTGCGACACCGCCACGAGTTCCACCGCAAGCCAGCTGGTGCCGAGATAGCTCAGCTGTGCCTTCGGAACGACCAGCGCGAACGGGCCCCGGGAGACGAGGGAGCCCACGAGGCCGTCCAGGCCGAGAAAGGCGAGATCGCGGTCAAAGCGGTTGGCCGGCGCTTCCGCCGTCTCCACCGTGTCGGGAGGGCCGAGATCCAGCGCCTGCGAAGACCATCCCTTGCTCAGCGAGCACTTCACCCTGCCGTCCGGTGCATAGAGAAATTCGCTGATGCCGTCGGGAAGATAGGCGACGCGCCGCATCTGATCGAGGAACGGCTGGGAACAGGGGGCAGCGGTGACGCCCTTTTCCAGAGCGCTGAAGGCCTCGTCGATCTTGACGCCCACGTCGATGACCGGCTGCAGCGCCTCCTGCGCTTCGGACCTCATGGTATGGTGGATCTGCTGGACCGCGAACAGCGCGGCAAATCCAACGAAACCAGCAAACAACAGGCAGCCGAGCAGCAACGAAATGATCGTCTGCTGCCTGGAGGAAATGAAGAGGCTGACCAGTTTTGCCATGCTTTCCCCACCTTGGGATTTAGTCAAAGTGAGCCTGAAACCCATCAAGAAGGGTTTAACAGAGCCGACCAAAATTTCCCGGAAGACGGGAAATTTCCCACCGTTCCAACAATCGCTTGCATAGATGGGGTGGCGGTCGCCGGTCCCGCGGGGCGGCAAGGGGATGGACTTCGGCGCGCTTTCGGCGCCCCCTTTCATCGACGGTCCTCTTTTTGCAGCGGGCAGCCGCGACGCTCCGTCACATCCGATCGCCCAAAACGTCAGAAGTCCCCGAGCGGTCGCTGCCGTCGAGACGCGGGCCTATCCGGCCAGGGCCGCGTCTGCATGACGGCGCGACAGGCTGCTCGCCGGCAGCACCAAATCGGTTAAGAGGATGCGGCGGCGAGACCCTGATAGATCGACACGCAGTGAAGCACGGCCTGCATCTGGGCCGTATGCTGGAGGACGAAGCCGTCGCCGTAGATCGTCTCGTCCGGTGCCTCGGTGATCAGGCTGAGCGGCGTTCTGGACTGCGGGCTTTCCGAAAGGAAGATCGCGAACCCGTTCAACACTTCGAACGGCATCGCGGTGGAGTGGCCGCGCAGGGCCTCGAGTTGACGAGCGTTCAGCGCGACCAGGTCGCGGTTCTCCGCCAGCCGTTCCGTCAGGCGCCGGACCAGCGTCCGCCCCGCATCGCCCCAGCCGGCATGGTAGTTGCAGATGAGGAAGAAGCCCTTCGGGATCGTCCACTTCTCGAAGCCCTTCGGCAGATAGCCCGAGAGCGGCCGCGTCCATTCGTGGGAGGGGTAGCCGTGGAGGTTGATGTGCAGCTTCGCGCCGGTCATCTCCAGGCCCTTGAGATGGGCGCGACGCTCGTCGTCCGGCGCCTCCATGGCCTGGGAGATGTCGTTGCCGCAGGCGGCGTGGCGGGCGGCATGATGCATGTGCCGCGGATTGTGCGCGATTAGCCGTTGGTGCAGTTCGTAGCCGTCGACATTCTCGACAGGAACGAGCGCGAAATGCGCCGCCGGGTCGTCGGCAAGCCGCCTTGCGGCCCGCAGCGCTCCAACGACGCCGCTCGTCTCGTTTGCATGCTGGGCCGCGGTGATCAGCACCGGGGACCCCGTCCCCGGCTTGTAGAATCCATGCGACACGCGGCCCTGGCGCGATCCGGCCGTAAATCGCGTCCCGCCCGGAAGGCGGCCGAGTTCGGCGCGGATCTGCGCGATCGTCAGCGGGCGCGTGGCGGTTTCGAGCGGCATCGCGGCGCCCGCCGTCTCCGCGCCGTCGCTCTCGTGAGTGTCGGTGGTGATCACAAGGCGCGCCGGGCCGTCGCCGCGCCGGACATCCGGAACGATCTGGCCGGGACATCCGGCAGGCGGGGCGCCGGCCGCCGCTGGCGGAGCGTCGAGCAGTTCGCGCAGGGCGAAGTAGAGTTCCTCGTGCATCGCCTCGCGCAGGCTGAGGACCTCTTCGCCCCAGCCGAGCGGTTCATCGTCTGCCGCAAGGTCGACGCGCAATATCAGCCGCTCGAAACGGCCGCGCTCCTGTTCGCTGCGAGCGGTCCGCACAGCCGCGACGGCGGACAGGAACAGCGTTTCGAATTCGCTCGCCAGAGCCTCCCCCTGCCCGGCGCCGATCCGCAGCCAGCCGGACGCCGCGAGGACAGGGTCGCCAGTCGTTCCCTCCCGCAGGACATTGGGCGCGAAGACACGGTGGGTGATGACGCGCCCGTCCGCACGGGTCAGTTCGACCTCATAGTCGAGCCCTTCGCCGCCCGCTTCAAAGACGGTTTCGACCGGCGCCAGAAGCGGCTTCAGCGGATAGCACTCCAGACGGAAGCGGTCCGGATGGGCCGCCTCGTGCCTCGGATAGCGGATAGACGCCCGCTCCAGACCGGCCGTGTCGACCTCCTCGCGGAAGAAGCAGAGGAGCGGCTTGTAGGCGCTTCGCAGGCGAACCTCGACACCGGCGGCGGCCAGCCGGCGTTCCGCCGCCCGCCGTGCCGGGCCGTCCTCGAACAGCCAGGCCTCCACCCGCTCCCGCGGTTTTGCCGTCAGTTGCGCCACCAGCGCGTCGAGCGTTCGCGGATAGGTCTCGTCGAAGATCGTGGTCATCCGGCATCTTTTGCATCGAGGCGGTCGCGGGACCAGTCGCCGAAGTAAATCCGGCCGATGATTGGCGGCGCGATAGCGAGCCGGAGAGGATGAAGCCCTTGAGGCGTTTCGCGATCGGCTCCCATCGCCGCGCTCAATGTTTCGTCTCGCGCCGCATCTGGCCCCGCACCTCCTCGACGAAGGCCGTGATCGGCGGATGAGCGCGATCGCCCGTGCGCACCGCGATGAAATGCTGCGAGGAGAAACTGTAGCGCGAGGGCTTCAGGGCCCGCATCTCGCCCCGCGCCACATAGGGATCGCCGATATGCCGCGGTAGAAACCCGACATAGGCGCCCGACAGGATCATCATCGCCTGCCCCTCCATCTGCATCACCGTCCCCTCGGGGCGCGGATGATGGGCGCGGTAGATGTCGTCGAAATGCAGATAGCCGCGCACGCTGAACGATGCGGCCTCGATCTCGGCGGCGCTGATCTCCGCGTCGGGCCGGGAAAACAGCGGGTGGCCGCCGCCGCAGTAGAGCGCATGCGGCTCGCGCCAGATCGGCTTGTAGGTGATGCCGGAGATCTTCTGCGACATCGGCCCGATCACGAGGTCGCGCCGCCCGTCCGCCAGGGCCCGCTCGAGGTCGCTGGGCGTTGCCAGCCACAGGTCGACGAACACGTCCGGCGCATAGGCGTGATAGCGACCGAGCGCCGTTTGCAGGCCGAGTTCGGGCGAGGTGACCACGCCGTCGACGATGCCGATGCGCAGACGGCCGGTCAGCCGCTCGCTTTCCTTGCCGATGCGGGCATGGAAACTGTCGATGTCGGCGAACAGGAGCTTGGCCGCGGCATAGGTCGCCTTGCCGAATTCCGTCAGCCGGAAGCCGCCCCGCCCGCGCTCGCAGAGCCGGTTTCCCAACTTCTTCTCCAGCGTCGCGATATGGGTGGAGAGCGTCGACTGGCTGAGGTTGAGGGCGATCTGGGCCGGACCGAAACCGCCGGAATCGGCCAGTTCCACGAAGACTCGGATCAGGCGAAGATCGATATTGTCCAGGCGCCGCATGACTTCACATCGAAGTTTTTCAATCTGTCCTTCGATGAAATCTGATTTCTTTCGATGTGACAATTGCCGACACTCAGGCTCCTTCCCACGAAGAGAAAGGCCCGCCGATGAAATCCCGCAGCCTTACGGCAGCCAGCCTCGCCCTTGGCGCCGCGATCCTGACCTCTTCCCTCGCCTTCGCCGACGACACCGTCCGCGTGATGGCGCCGACCTGGCCGGGCTTCGCGCCGGTCTTCGTCGCGATGGACAAGGGCTATTTCAAGGACCTCGGCCTCGACGTGCAGTTCACCTTCGAGGACGACCGCTCAAACGTGCTCGCCGCCATGGCGCGCGGCGACATCGACGTCGACATGCGGACCGTCGGCGAGCATCAGGGCCGACCGAGGACGCCGGAAACGCCGGGCAAGATCATCGGCACGATCGACAAGTCGGTCGGCGGCGACGGCGTCATTGCGGCCGGCTCGATCGATACCGTCGCGGACCTCAAGGGCAAGAAGATCGCCGCCGAGCCGAACATTCCGGCGCGGCTCCTCCTGCAGCTCGCGCTGAAGAAGGTCGGGCTGAAGCTCAGCGACCTGTCGATCGTGGACATCGCGACGGCCGACACGGTCGCGGTCTTCTCCGACGATTCCATCGCCGCCGTCGCGACCTACGAGCCGTTCATGTCGCAGTCGGTCAAGGCGCTGCCGAACCGCAAGCCGAAGATCCTCATCTCGTCGAAGGACAGCGACATCATCGTCGACGTCATCACCGCGCGGGACGCCGATCTCGACGAGAACCCCGAGAAATACGCCAAATTCCTCGCCGGCATCTACAAGGCGATCGACCTCTACAAGTCCAATCCCGACGAGTTCATCGCCGATGCGGCTCCGCACTACAATCTGTCCGACGCCGAGGTGAAGGACATACTCGACACCTCGCTCGCCTATACCGATCTCGCCGAGTCCCGCACGCTGATCGGCACGGCGGACAAGCCGGGAACGCTGACCGGCATCTTCGACACGGTGATGCAGCTGAACCTCGAGAACGGCGCGGCGGAGGTCGAGCTGAAGGCCTCCGAGGAGATCGATCCGAAGCCGATGTCCATGGTCGAGGATGGCATGGTGAAGGGCTGAGAGGGCGCTTTTGCCGGTCCGGCCGAACGATCGCGGGAGAGAAGCGATGAGCGACGTCCCGAGCGTCCTGTCCGCCGGAACGCGGCGTGGGGAGGGCGCGGCGACACTGGCCGACGGCGCCGCGGCCGTGGAGCGCCGGCCGGCGCGTCCCGCCCGCCGCTCCTCGCGCTTCGGCTTTCGCAAACCCCTGCCGCGCGCGCTCGAACTCACGATCGCGCTCGGCGCCAGCGCTGCGCTTCTCCTCCTATGGGAGGCGATTGCCCGGCTCGGCTTCGTCAACACGCTGTTCTTCCCGGCCCCGTCTGACGTCGCCGCCGCGATGGTCCGCATGTTCGCCGACCAGCACCTCGCCTGGCATGCCGGGGTATCGACGCTCCGGGTCTGGTCGGCCTTCCTGCTCGCCGCCGTCATGGCGATCCCGATGGGCATCCTGATGTCGAGCTACAGGGTGATCGGCGCGGCGTCCGAGCCGGTGATCGACTTCATCCGCTATCTGCCGGTGCCGGCGCTGGTGCCGCTCGCGATCATCTGGTTCGGCGTCGGCGAGGAGACCAAGATCTTCCTCCTATGGCTCGGCACGTTCTTCCAGCTGGTGCTGCTCGTGGCGGACGACATGCGCCGCGTGCCGCAGGAATATATCGAGATCACCCAGACGCTCGGCGGCCGACCGCGCCAGATCCTGCGCGACGTCGCCTTCCGGGCGATGCTGCCGAACCTCGTCGACAATCTGCGCGTCACGCTCGGCTGGTGCTGGACCTACCTCATCATCGCCGAGATCGTCGCGGCCTCCAGCGGCATCGGCTTCGTCATCTGGGCGGCGCGCCGCTACATGAAGACGCCGGAAGTGATGGCCGGCGTCGTCCTGATCGGAATCATCGGCCTTGCCTCCGACCAGATCCTGCGGGCCGTCCATCGCCGCATGTTCCGGTATCTCTAGATGTCGACCTCGGTTGCCCCCTATCTCGTCTTCGACGGCGTCACCAAGCGGTTCGGCGACATTCCGGTCGTCGAAGCCCCCTTCGACTTCGCCATCGCGAAGAACGAGTTCGTCGTGTTTCTCGGGCCCTCCGGCTGCGGAAAGACCACGCTGATGCGGATGATCGGCGGCCTCGACGAGCCGTCTGGCGGCGAAATCCTGCTGCAGGGCGCGCCTGTCGGCCCGCCCGACCGGCGCCGCGGCATGGTGTTCCAGTCCTATTCCTCCTTTCCCTGGCTGACCGTCGCCGAGAATGTCGCCTTCGGCATGAAGTATCGCAAGGATATCGGCGAGGAGGAAAAGCTCGCCCGGCGCGACCGCTATCTCGACCTCGTCGGCCTCTACGAGTTCTCCGACGCCTATCCCTCGCGCGTCTCCGGCGGCATGCGCCAGCGCATCGCGATCGCCAGGACGCTCGCCGCCGGCTCCGACGTCCTTCTGATGGACGAACCCTTCGGCGCGCTCGACGCCCAGCGGCGGGAGGGCCTGCAGGTGCAGCTCCGCAAGATCCAGAAGCGCGACGCCAAGACCATCGTCTTCGTCACGCACGACGTGGAGGAGGCGGTGTTTCTCGCCGACCGCGTCGTCGTCTTCACCAAGCGCCCGGCCTCCGTCGCCGCGGAAGTGGACGTCGGCGCGCGTCTCGGCCCCGACCGGACGCTGGAGCTTCGCGAGAGCGCCGAATTCTTCGCGCTGCGCAACGAGCTTCTGCACCTGCTGCGCTCGGCGGCCGGCGAGGACGACTGATGGCCGGGCTCGACTTTGACGGAAAGACCGTTCTCGTGACGGGCGCCAGCCGCGGCATCGGCAACGGCATCGCGCAAGGGTTCGCCGAGGCGGGTGCGCGGCTGCACATCTGCGCCGAGACCGATCAGGTGTTCGAGGCGGCGAAGGCGCTCGGGGCGACGCCGCATCGCTGCGACGTCTCCCGCAGCGATGAGATCGCGGCGATGATGGCGGCGACCGGGCCGCTCGACGTCCTCGTCAACAATGCCGGCCTCGAGCTGATCACGCCGCTCGACGATCAAAGCGCCGAGAACGAGGCGGCGGTGCGCCGCATCCTGGAGATCAACGTCGTCGGCACCTTCCTCGTCACCGGCGCGGCGGTTTCGGCGATGGCGGCGGGCTCTGCCATCGTCAACACGGCGTCGGTCTGGGGCCGGGTCGCCGAGCCCTGCTTCGGTGCCTATGTGGCTTCGAAACACGCCGTCATCGGGCTCACCAAGACCTTCGCCAAGGAGCTCGGCCCGAAGGGGATCCGCGTCAACGCCGTCTGCCCCGGCTGGGTGAGGACCGAGGCCTCGATGCGCTCGCTCGGCAGAATGGCGGAGCGCGCGGGCGCCGAGCGCGAGGCGCTTCTTGCCGACATCGTCGGCGCGCAGGCGCTTCCGGGCCTGATGGAGCCGCGCGACATGATCGGCGCCTATCTGTTCCTCGCCTCGGATCTCGCCGCCAACATCACCGGCCAGAGCCTCGGGGCCGATCGGGGAGAAGTGCCATGGTAAACACCGAACCGCCCGTCCATCACGATTCGCACCAGGGCCGCCGGGTCATCGTCACCGGCGCCGGATCCGGCATCGGCCGCGCCGCCTTCGAGGCCTTCCGCACCGCCGGTGCCCGGACGATCGGCCTCGACGTGAAGCCTTCGCCGGCTCCCGCGCTCGACTGGGTCGTCGCCGACCTCACCGATGAGGCGGCGATCGTTGCCGGGGTCGCGCAAGCGGTCGCCGCCTTCGGGGGCCTCGACGTCCTCGTCAATTGCGCGGGGATCGAGATCGACGCGCCGATCCGCGAAATCGACGTCGCGGACGTCGACCGGATGATCGCCGTCAACCTGCGCGCGCCGATGCTGGTGACCCGCGAGGCGCTGAAGGGCATGGGCAAGGGCGGCCGCATCGTCAACGTCGCCTCGGAACTCGCCTATCTCGGGCGGCCCAATGCCTCCGGCTATTGCGCGACCAAGGCCGGCATCCTGTCGCTGACCCGCTCCTGGGCGCGCGAACTGGCGCCGGACATCCTGGTCAATGCGGTGGCGCCCGGCCCGGTCGACACGCCGCTTCTTGGCTTCGGCGCGATGAGCGAGGCGCAGAAGGCGATCGAGACCGCCAATCCGATGGGCCGCATCGGCAGACCGGAAGAGGTCGCGCGGGCGATCCTGTTCCTCGCCGCGCCCGAGACGAGCTTCACCACCGGACAGTGCCTGAGCGTCGACGGCGGCGCCGCCATGCACTGACACATCAGAAAATCCACCGAGGACGAAACATGAACGACAGCGTGATGATGGCCGAACTGACCTGGCCGGAGTTTCAGGCGAAGGTCGATGCGGGCGCCGTTGTGTTCCTGCCGCTCGGCGCGACCGAGCAGCACGGCCCGCACATGGCGCTGAACGTCGACGTGGTGCTGCCGACCGGCGTCTGCGAACGCGTCGCCCGCAATATCGGCGGCCTCGTCGCCCCTTGCATTCCCTATGGCTACAAGTCGCAGCCGCGCTCCGGCGGCGGCGAGGCGTTTCCGGGCACTGTCAGCCTCGACGCCAACACGTTTTCGCTGGTCGTCCGCGACGTGGTGCGCGGCCTCGGCCACAAGGGCGTGAAGAAGATCGTCCTGGTGATCGGCCATTTCGAGAATGCCTGGCCGGCGGTCGAAGGCCTCGATCTCGGCCTGCGGGAACTGCGCCGCGACGGCCTTACCGACATCGAGGCGATGCGGCTCGAATATTGGGATTTCGTCGAGCGGGCGACGCTGGACAGGCTCTTCCCGGACGGCTTTCCCGGCACCGAACTCGAGCATGCGAGCCTGCTCGAGACCTCGCTCATGCTGCTTCTGCGACCCGACCTCGTCGACATGTCGAAGGTGCCGGACGACGGGCCGGCGAAATTCCCGACCTTCGACCGCTGGCCGGTGCCGGAGGGCTTCGTGCCGGCTTCGGGCGTGCTGGCGCGGGCCGAGGCGGCGACCGCCGAAAAGGGCGAATGGCTGATGGCCGACCATGTCCGGCTGATCACCGAAGCCGTGAAGGCCGAGTTCAAGCTGTGAGGGATCTCGCCCGCTTCCAGCCACTGGATTCCGGCGCCGTCCCGCGCTTCGCCGGACCGTCCACCTTCATGCGCCTGCCCATCGCGACGCCCGCGGAAGTCGACATCGCGCTCGTCGGCATCCCCTTCGACGGCGGTACGACCAACCGGACCGGGGCGCGCCATGGCCCGCGCGAGATCCGCAACCAGTCGAGCCTGGTGCGCCGGGTCCACCATCAGACCATGCGCTCGCCCTTCGATCTCGTGCGCATCGCCGATTGCGGCGATGCGCCGGTCAATCCGGTGGATCCGGCCGAGAGCCTGGAGCTGATCGCCGGCTTCTACCGCGCCATCGCCGAGGCCGGCGCCGTGCCGCTGACGGCCGGCGGCGACCATCTCGTGACCCTGCCGGTCCTGCGCGGCCTGTCGAAGGGTGAGCCGCGCGGCCTGATCCACTTCGACGCCCATTCCGACACCTATGACGACTTCTTCGGCAACCGCTACAATCACGGAACACCCTTCCGCCGCGCCGTCGAGGAAGGGCTCCTCGACCCCAGGCGCATGGTGCAGATCGGGCTGCGCGGCGCGATCTCGGACGCGGCCAATTACGACTTCGCCAAGGCCGAGGGCATCCGCCTGATCTTCATCGAGGATCTGATGGCGCGCGGGGTGTCAGATGTCATGGCCGAGGCGCGCGAGATCGTCGGCCGGCGGGAGACCTACGTCACCTTCGACATCGACGTTATCGATCCGGCTTTCGCGCCCGGCACGGGCACGCCCGAGATCGGCGGCGTCTCGACCTTTCAGGCGCAGGCGCTGGTGCGCGAGCTCGCCGGGGTCGACATCGTCGGCGCCGACCTCGTCGAGGTCTCCCCGCCGCTCGATCCGAGCGGCATGACCGCACTGACCGGCGCCACCATGCTCTTCGAGCTCCTGTGCGTCGCCGCCGAGGCGAGTGCGCTGCGCCAGCCGGTCTGACCACCACCCACCTTTCCGTCTCTCCCGCACGGCGCCCCGGCAACCTGCCCGGCGCCACGTGTCCGATCGCCGCGAAGCTGCGCGAAATCTGCGCTGATTTCGCGGCTGCAGCACTTGTCAGCATGCCGATCATCAGTATCATGACGATCTGTGGTGTCTTCCGGAACGGGATCCCGGCGGCGGGCCGGCGCGCCACCGGCACGGTTCCTGCCTGTCGTGGCGGGACTACCCGGAACGCTCGCGCCGATCCCGCCCCGCCGGGTCCGGCACGCATTCGCGAGACGGCGAGAGGAAAGATGTGGATCACGCGATGGACGATGCTTCGCAAGCAGCACAGGGCCCGGCTTCACGGCAGGGCGTCGGAGCCTCGGTCGAGCGGCTGGAGGACGGCCGCTACCTTGCCGGCCGCGGCCGGTTCGTCGCCGACATCAAGCTTCCCGGCATGCTCGACATCGCCTTCGTCAGAAGCCCGCATGCCCATGCCCGCATCCGCGGGTTCGGCAAGCCGGACGGATGCGACGACACGGTTTTCGCGGCGGCCGATCTTGCCGGCGTCAAAGGGATCCGCGCCGATTCCGGCCTGCCCGGCTTCCGCTCCTCCGTCCAGCCCATCCTCGCGGCCGAAAAAGTGCGCCATGTCGGCGAACCGATCGTCGCCTGCCTCGCGACCAGCAGGGCGCGCGCCGAGGATCTCGCCGAGAGCGTGACGGTCGATTTCGAGGAACTGCCGGCGGTGTCCGAGATGACGCGCGCGCGAAGCGCAGACGCCCCGCTCCTGCACGAACATTGGGACGAGAACGTCTTCCTGGAGACGGCGGTCGACACCGGCTTCGAAGCCAGCATCCGGAAAGCCGCCGCGGTGGTGAAGCGGACCTATCGCACCGCCCGCCAATGCATGGCGCCGATGGAGGGTCGCGGCGTCGTCGCTACTTGGGACAATCAGGCCGAACAACTCGTCATCTATACGTCCACACAGATGCCGCACATCGTGCGCACCGGGCTCTGCGAATGTCTCGGCCTGGAGCACAGCCGCATCCGCGTGATCCCGCCGGATGTCGGCGGCGGCTTCGGCTACAAGGGCGTCCTGTCCAGCGAGGAGGTCTTCGCGGCATGGGCGGCATACACCCTGCGCCGGCCGGTGCGCTGGATCGAGGACCGGCGCGAGCATCTGACCGGCGGGGCGAACTGCCGGGAGCACCATTACGAGATCACCGGCTATGCGGCAGCCGACGGCACGCTGCTTGCGGTCGACTGCGAGGCGATCGTCGATTCCGGCGCCTATTCGATCTATCCCTTCTCCGCCTGCCTCGAGGCCGCGCAGGTCGCCAGCATCCTGCCCGGCCCCTACCGCATGGCGGGCTATCGCTGCCGGACCTGGTCCGTCGCCACCAACAAGCCGCCCATCCTGCCCTATCGCGGCGTCGCACGGACCGGCGTGTGCTTCGCGATGGAACTGACGATGGACGCGCTGGCGAAGGAGCTCGGCATCGAGCCGCACGAGATGCGGATGAAGAACCTCGTGCGGCGCGAGGACATGCCCTTCACCAACATCACCAACAAATATTTCGACAGCGGCGACTATCCCGAAGCGCTGCGGCGGGCCGTCGCGGCCATCGACCTTCCCGCGATCCGGGCAAGACAGCGGGCCGGCGAGCGGATCGGCGTCGGCTTCTCGATCTTCTGCGAACAGGGCGCACACGGAACCTCCGTCTATGCCGGCTGGGGTATTCCGATGGTGCCGGGCGCCGAGCAGGCCGGCGCGCGCCTGACACCGGATGGCGGCCTGGAACTGAGAGTCGGCGTCCAGAGCCACGGCCAGAGCCTGGAGACCACCCTCGCCCAGATCGCGCATGAGGAGCTCGGCGTTCCGATCGACCGGGTCCGGCTGATCCATGGCGACACGGCGCTGACGCCCTATTCCACCGGCACCTGGGGCTCGCGCTGCGCCGTGATGGCCGGCGGCGCGGTCGCGAGCGCGACCGCCAAGCTTGCAGAACGGGTGAAGACGATCGCCGGCCATCTCCTGCAGATCCCGGCGGAGGACGTCGTGCTCGCGGACGGCTTTGCCCGCGCGGGATCCGGCCAGGGCGAGGTCTCGCTCGCCGAGATCGGCCGCCTCTGGTATCTCGCGCCCCAGCACCTGCCGGCCGGCGCCGAAATGGCCGGGCTCGAGGTCACCGAGGCCTACAAGCCCAAGCGCGACAGCGGCACCTTCTCCTATGCCTGCCACGCCGCGGTCGTCTCGCTCGACGCGGAAACCGGCGGCGTCGAACTCCTCGACTATGTCATCGTCGAGGACGGCGGCGTCCTGATCAACCCGATGGTGGTCGACGGCCAGGTCTTCGGCGGCGCGGCGCAGGGGATCGGCACCGCCCTCTACGAGGAGATGGCGTTCGACCCCGCGGGCCAGCCCATGGCGGCCACCTTCGCCGATTACCATCTGCCGGGCGCCGCCGAGATCCCGAAGATAAGGATCGAGCACATGGAGACGCCCTCGCCGCTGACCCGCTTCGGCCAGAAGGGCATCGGCGAGAGCGGCGCGATCGGCCCGCCGGCGGCGATCGCCAACGCCGTCAACGACGCGCTGGCCGATCTCGGCGTGAGCGTCTCCTCCCTGCCGATCAAGCCGGAAACCGTGCTGCGGGCGCTCGCGGCCCGCCGAAAGGTCGCCGCATGAAGCCCGTCGCCTTCGACTACGATGCCGCCGCTTCGCTCGCCGACGCCCGCGAGGCGCTGGGCGCGCGCGGCCCCCTCGCAAAGATCGTCGCCGGCGGACAGTCGCTCGGCCCGATGCTGAACCTCCGTCTGGCACGCCCTCAGGCCCTCGTCGACGTCTCGCGCCTCCCTTACCTGCGCAGGGTGAGCGACGAGGGAGAGACGCTGCTCTACGGCTCGGGCGTCACCCATGCCGAGATCGAGGACGGGATCTTTCCCGACCCGACGCCCGGCTGGCTTCCCGCCATCGCCCGGCGGATCGCCTACCGCGCCGTCAGGAACCGCGGCACGATCGGCGGCAGCCTCGCCCATGCCGACCCCGCCGCCGACTGGGTGGTGACGCTGACCGCGCTCGGCGCGGAACTGGTCGTCGTCGCAGCAGCCGGCACCGCCACGCTGCCGATGACGGACTTCATCCAGGGGCCGTTCGCGACCGCGCTCGAACCGGGCGACGTCCTCACCGGCGTCCGGCTGCGCAAGCGCGGCCCCTCGGCCCGCTGGGGATACTGGAAGTTCACCCAGAAGATCGGCGAATTCGCCAAGGCCAGCGCCGCCGTCCTGATCGACCCGGAGCGCGCGGAGATGCGGGTCGTGGTCGGCGCGATCGAACGCCCGCCGATCGTGCTGCCGGAGCCGGAGGCGCTCATCGCCGATCCGGACCGCATCCTGTCCGCCCTGGAACAAGCCACCGTGTCGAACCCGCCGGCCACCCTCGCCCTTCATGCCGCAGCCGTTCGCCGCGCCATCGCCGCGGCCACATCGCCGAACGGCAAGGAATCCGCCTCGTGACCGCTATCTGGCTCATCGTCAACGATCGTCGCCATCAGGCCGAGGTCGAGCCGCGGACCCATCTCGCCGACTTCCTGCGCGAAGACCTCCTGCTCACCGGGACGCATCTCGGCTGCGAGCACGGTGTCTGCGGCGCCTGCACGCTGATGGTCGACGGCCGGCCGGTCCGCTCCTGCCTGACCTTCGCCGCGACCTGCGAGGGAGCCGACGTGCGCACCATCGAGGGCTATGACGGCGACCCGCTGATGGCGAGCCTGCGCGCAGCCTTCTCCCGCCATCATGCCCTGCAATGCGGCTATTGCACGCCGGGCATGCTGGCGACCGCCTACGACATCGTGCGCCGGCTGCCGGAGGCGGACGAGGCGCGCATCCGCGAGGAGCTTTCCGGCAATCTGTGCCGCTGCACCGGCTACGCCGGCATCGTCGCGGCGATCGCCGACGTGCTCGCCGCCCCGCCGGCGGCGGCGGTTCAGCCGATCGCGCGGCCGGCCCCGCAGCGGGACACCGACAGGGACTCGCCGACCCGCGAACGCACCCCCGCACCTCCCGAGGGCCGCCCCGCCGCACCTGCATCCCCCTCGGTCGCCATCCCCGAGCGGATCGAGGACGGCGTGACGCTGGAGCGCCGGCTGGAACTTTCCGTCGCACCGGACCGGGTCTGGACGCTGTTCCAGGATCTGCCGTCCGTGGTGCGCTGCCTGCCGGGGGCGGCGCTCGACGCGGCCAGCGAGGATCCCGCCGAGCCAGTCCGCGGCAGCTTCACGGTCGCCATCGGCCCGATGCGCGCGACATTCGAGGGCCGCGCTCTCGTCAGCTATGACGCGGACCACCGCGCCGGCCGGGTCCGCGGCGCCGGGTCCGATCCCGTCAGCCGCTCCCGCGCCGAAGGCGAGCTACGGTTCCGCGTCGCTGATGGCAGCCATTCCGGCGCCTCGGCGGTCGTCGTCGAGATGACCTATCGCCTGAAGGGTCCGCTCGCCCAGTTCGGCCGCCCGGCGATCGTGGCGGACGTCGTCGACCGGCTGATGGCCCGCTTCGCCGACAATCTGTCGGCCTTTGCCGAAGGAGGCGAGGCCGTCCACTCCGAGCCCGTCTCGGGCTTCGGCCTGCTCTTCGGCGCGCTGGTCGACCGGGCAAAGCACCTCTTTGCGCGGCGCCAGGGATGACGGGCGGATGCCTGCGCCTTCGAGTTGCCGATCACCGCCCTTTCTGCTTTCTGGCGCCATGACAACTGCCCTTCCGGACCCTGATTCCACCTCAGATCGTGACGATCCCGCCGAAGTCGGCGGCCAGGAGGCAGGGCTGGCGGCTCTGCGCGAGCGGCCCGGCTTTCTGATCCGCAGGCTGCATCAGATCCACGTCGCCCTCTTCGCCGAGGAATGCGCCGGCGAGAACATCACCCCGGTGCAGTTCAGCATCCTCACCGCGCTGGAGGAGATGGGCGGCTGCGAGCAGACGACCCTCGCTTTGACCGTCGGGCTCGACCGGACCAACATCGCCGACGTGCTCGACCGGCTGCAGAAGCGCGGCCTGGTTCGGCGCCGCGTCGCGCCGAAGGACCGGCGGCGCAAGCTCGTGGCCCTCACCGATGTCGGCGTGGCGACACTGTCGCGCATCAAGGCGGCCGCGGCCGCGGCCCATGATCGGACGGTAAAGGCGCTGCCGCCGGAAGACCGGCAGCGCTTTCTCGACTATCTCGTGCGGCTCGTCGAGGCGAACAACGAGGTCGGCCGGGCGCCGCTGCGCCTGACCTGAGGGACCGGATGGTCCGATCATCCGGGACGGGAGCACCGAGAGACCCATGGACATCAACCTGCCGGACATCGTCGCCGAGGTGACGGCGGCCTTCGAGCGATACGAAGCGGCGCTCGTCTCCAACGATGTCGCCGTCCTCGACGAACTCTTCTGGCAAAGCGAATTCACCGTGCGCTTCGGCACGACCGAGAACCTCTTCGGCTATGAGGCGATCGCCGCCTTCCGCGCGGCCCGTCCCTCCGCCGGCCTCGCCCGCCGGCTGAGCGATACCGTCATCACCACCTTCGGCCGCGACTTCGCGACCGCCTCGACGCTGTTCCACCGCGAGACCAGCGAGCGCGTCGGCAGGCAGATGCAGACCTTCGTCCGGACCGACGCCGGCTGGCGGATCGTTGCGGCGCATGTCTCGCTGACGGGGTGAGCCGGGTCTCGCCGACCTACCGCCGCCTTGTCCGCGCGGCGAAGATCCGGCCGATCGTGTTGAGCAGGATCTGCGCGGCGAGGATCGCCGTCACATCCGCCGGATCGTAGGCCGGCGCCACCTCGACCAGGTCGATGCCGACGATGTCGCCGCGCAGTGCAAGGCCCGCGACGAGCTCGAGCACCTCGTAATAGAGGAAGCCGCCATGGCTGGGCGTGCCGGTTCCCGGCGCGATCGACGGATCGAAGCCGTCAATGTCGAGTGTGAGATAATAGCGCCGGCCCGCCGGGATCCGCTCCAGCACCGCCTCGACGCCCAGACTGCGGACCTGCCGCACCGACAGGATGTCCGATCCCATCGCCCGCGCCGCTTCGTAGCCTTCCTTTGCCGTCGAGGAGACGTTGCGGATGCCGATCTGGCTGAGGCCTGTAACATAAGGTTTTTCGGCCGCCCGACGCATCGGATTGCCATGGCCGTAGCGCACGCCGTGCCGCTCGTCGACGAAGTCGAGATGGGCGTCGATCTGGACGAGATGCACCGGCTCCTCGTGTGAAAAGGCGTCGATGCAGGGGATGTTGATCGAGTGGTCGCCGCCGAGAACGACCGGCAGCGCGCCGGCCGCCAGGATCTTGCGCACGCCATGCTCGATATTGGCGTGGCTCGCGCGCGTGTCGGTGTGGATCATGTCGGCGTCGCCGAGATCGACCATGCGCACGCCGTCGAGATAGGTGACGTCGTCCTCGTGGTCGTACGCCCCGGCATGCCCGAACGCGAAGAGGGTGGAGGCCTCGCGGATGCCGCGCGGTCCGAACCGCGCGCCCGAACGCCACTGCGTCCCCATGTCGAAGGGCGCGCCGAGGATCGCGACATCCGCGTCGATCGCATCCCAGTCGCCGACATAGGGGCTCTTGGCGAAGGTCGAAATGCCGACGAAGGGAAGGTTCAGCCGTCCCGATGCGTAGCCATGCTCTGCCACAGGTTCTCTCCTCCGCCTCAGGCTCTCACGACCGTAACCTCGATTGGCGTCGGCTTCAGCCCTGCCGCCGGATTATGCACCTGCGGGCAGTTGGACAGGACCGCGAGCACCGGCCGTTCGGCTTTGAGGACGACATGGTCGCCGGGCTTGGAAATCCCGTCCGAGATGACGACATGACCGTCCTCGCGAAACGGCACGCGCATGAAGAAATTGATGTTCGGGACGATCTCGGACGGCCCGATTGCCCATTTCGCCAGTTCCGCGATGAAGTTCGAGCGGCAGCTCGCCGTCGTGTCGACATCGTAGCGCAGCTTGTTGCTCTCGTTGCTGCAGCAGCCGGCAAGCGTGTCGTGATAGCCGCAGCTGTCCTCCTCGACCGTCATCAGCACCCTGGCGAGGTCGGAATAGATTCGGCTGCCCTTTGTCACATAGAGCGACTTGTTCACCTTGATGGTGTTCGGCAGGTTCATCCGGTCGAGCGGCAGATCCGCGCCATAGCACAGGAAGTCCACTGCCTGCTGGCCTTCGAGATCGGTGATGCGCAAGCGGTCGCCCGTCTCAAGGCGCCTTGACCAGCGCCCTCCGGCGGGAACGATCTCGGTTTCGCTCGTTCCGGAGACCGGCGCTTCGATTGTGCTCATGGTCGCGATCCTTCCTTGCGTGTGGAGGCGGGCCGGGGGGCCGGGCCTCATCGCCTCGCTCGAAGCAAATTCGAGGCCAGTCACGAGGCATCCGCGCTTAGATCAGCATACTGATCATTCAGGCGTCGGACGCGTTCCGGATTGCGGTTCCTGGCGAGGGATACTGCTCGTTCCCCGCCCGGCGCCGCTCAACTCCACCTCCGGGCGGACCGCTCGCAAATTATGCAGGCACGCCGCCGGTCGCCTCGTTTTCAGGCATAGGCGCGATCTGCGGTGAACCGGAGACAGATCCGCATGGCCCCGTCATTGGACCGGTTCCAGCGTGTTCCGGCGTCGCGCCCGCCGATGGGAAGGTCTGGCACGGCACTTGCTCCGCATACTGACGATCGGTGTCGTCGGCAGACCCGTTGTCACCTTCCGGTGGCGGCAGGCGGCCTGTGCGCAGCGCGCCGGCACCGGTCGTCTCACCCAGCAGCTCCGGCTGCGTCCCCCGCCTGATCCGACAGGAGTCCTGCATGCGTTCCGACCGAGACCTTCGACGCCCCTCGCGTATTCTTTCGCGGCGCCTTGCGCTTGCCGCGCTCGTCCTTGCGCCCCTGACGTTCGCCGGCCTGCCGGGCGCCTTGCAGAGCGCGCGGGCGGCCGATCTCGATTCGATCAAGTCGAGCGGCACCATGAACGTCGCGACGGAAGACGATTTCCATCCGTTCGAATTCATCGAGGACGGCAAGCCGACGGGCTATGACAACGACCTCCTCGCCCTCGTCAGGGAGGCGGCGCCGTTCAAGATCAATCAGGAGATCATTCCCTGGGCCGGCATCCTGCCGGGGGTGACGACCGGCAAGTACGACATGGCGGTCACCGCCGTCCTGGTGAACGACGAGCGCAAGCAGACCCTGGCTTTCACCAGCCCGATCGCGGAGTCCACCAGCTTCTACGTGATGAAGAAGGACCAGGACGGCATCGCCTCGGCCAGCGAGCTCAACGGCAAGACCGTCGGCGTCCAGGCCGGCAGCGCCATGCTGAAGCATCTTCAGGGCTTCAACGACAAGCTTAAGGCGGACGGCGGCTCCGGCATCAAGGAGATCGTCGAGTATCAGAGCTATCCGGAGGCCTATCAGGATCTCGCGATCGGCCGCACCGACGCCGTTGTCAACACGCTGATCAATGTCCAGTCACTGGTCAACGAGAAGCCGGACATCTTCAAGCTCGGCGAGGCGGTGTCGGAGCCGGTGTTCATCGCCTGGGCGACCGCCAAGGGCAACGACGAGCTGGTCGAGTACGTCAATTCGGTCCTCATCGACGCGCGCAAGAGCGGCAAGATGTACGATCTGCAGAAGAAGTGGTTCGGCGCCACCTTCGAGACGATGCCCGAGACGATCCAGTAGGCCGACGCATCCCGCATCGAACGCACGGACGCTGGATTAGCGCATGACCTGGTACGACATCTACGCCATCTTTCAGGGGGCGGTGCTCACCGTGTCGATCTCGCTCGCGAGCATCGTCATCGGACTGCCGCTCGGGCTATGCTTCGCCCTCATCCGCTGGTCCAGGGTTCCGGTCCTCGATCGGATCGTCATCATCTATGTCAGCGTCATCCGGGCTTCGCCCGCGGTGACGCTGGCGCTCATGATCTTCTTCGCCCTGCCCGTCCTCGGGATCTCGCTCGATCCGGTCACCGCCGGCATCGTGACGCTGACGCTGTCCACTGCGGCCTTCAACACCGAGATCTGGCGCGGCGCGCTCCTCTCCTTCCCGAAGGACCAGCTGGAATCGGCGAGCGCCTTCGGCATGCGCCGGGGCCTTCGCTTCCGCCGCATCGTCTTTCCGCAGGTGTTCCACTCGGCTCTGCCGGCCCTCGTCAACGAGATGACATTGCAAGTGAAATCCAGTCCGGCGATCGCCGTGCTCGGGCTCGTCGACATCACCCGCGCGGCGACCCGCGTCGGCGCGCGCACCTATGATCCGCTGCCGCCCTTCGTGGTGGCGCTGGTGCTCTACAGCCTCATCGTCTCCGTCTTCGTGATGACCCAGCGCCTGATCGAACGCCGCCGCGCGGCAGAACTGGCGGCGGCGCTATGAACGGCTTCGCCATCGTCTGGGACAATCGCGACGTCCTGTTCGCCGGATTCGCCAACACGGTGATCATGTCGCTGATCGCCGCGGTCTTCTCGCTGCTGTTCGGCGCGCTGATGGCCATGGCCCTGATGGCCCGCAGCAAGCTCCTGTCGCGAAGCGCCACCGTCTATGTCGATGCGATGCGCTGCGTGCCGTTCCTCCTCTTCGCCTATCTCATCTATTTCGGGCTGCCGAGCTTCGGCATCCGGATGGACAATTGGACCTCCGGCCTGATCGCCCTCATTCTCTACAACATCGCCTATATGGCCGAGCTGCTGCGGGCCGCCTGGCGCGACCTTCCCAAGGAGAGCATCGAGGCAGGCCATGCCTTCGGCTTCAGCGGGCTGAAGCTCGTGCGCCGGATCATCCTGCCGCCGGTCCTGTTTTCGGCGGTGCCGATGATCGGCAACCAGACCATCCAGATCGTCAAGGACAGCGCCTTCCTGACGATCATCGCGGTCGCCGAGCTGACGCATGCGGCCATGGCCATCCAGACCACCTATTTCGTGCCCTTCGCGTCCTTCCTGGCGGCGATCTTCCTCTACTGGATCACCTGCATGGTGATCGAGGCCGGGGTCGCTGCCGTCGGACGCGTCGCCGAGGCCCGCCGCTGAGGAGCGCCCATGACCGTCATCAACGCAGCCGAGCCCTCCCCCGTCGTCCTGACCGCCACCGGCATCGCCAAGACCTTCGGCGCCAACACCGTGCTCCTCGACATGGACCTTTCGGTCCGGCGCGGCGAGACGGTATGCCTGCTCGGCCCCTCCGGCTCGGGCAAGTCGACCTTCCTCCGATGCCTCAACTGGCTGGAACAGCCCGATGCCGGCTCGGTCGTGCTCGCCGGCCAGCGCATCGGCGTGCGCCCCGGCGGCAACATCGCCATGAGCGACCGCGAACTCGCCGAGATCCGGACCCGCATCGGCATGGTGTTCCAGCACTTCGCGCTCTGGCCGCACCTGACCGTCCTCGAAAACGTCATGGCGGCGCCGGTCCATGTCCAGCGGCGCGACAGGGCCGAAGTGAAGCGCGAGGCGGTCGCCCTGCTCGACCGCGTCGGCATCGCGGACAAGGCCGGGCAATTTCCCTCGCGCCTGTCGGGCGGCCAGAAGCAGCGCGTCGGGATCGCCCGGGCCCTCGCCATGAAGCCCGACCTCCTGCTCTTCGACGAACCGACAAGCGCCCTCGATCCCGAACTCGTCGGCGAGGTCCTCGCGGTGATGAAGGATCTCGCCCGCGACGGCATGACGATGGTCGTCGTCACCCATGAGATGGCCTTCGCCCGCGACGTCGCAAGCCGCGTCATCTTCCTCGATCGCGGCCGGATCGTCGAGAGCGGTACGCCCGAGGAGTTCTTCACGAGTCCGAAGACCGAGCGCGCCCGGCAATTCCTCCTGCGCTACGCGGCCCAATAGGCGATGCGCCGCCTCGCCACGCCCCGCCCTGGAACGACCCCGCGCGCAGGCGCTGCGGTTCGGGGCGGCAACGGTCCAGACCGTATCCCGGGGTTGATCGCATGAGCGGGCAGGAGCGTCGCGTCGAGCAGGACCTCTCGCCGTCAGAGGTCTGGCAGCAGCTCTATCCGCCCGGCACCTTCGTGGAGCCGGACCGGCGCGACCACGTCGCGACCTATCCTGCCAGCCTGCCGGACGGGCGCCAGATCGTGCTGCCGATCCGTCCACTGCCGGAGGAAGATGGCCTCGCCGTCGCGTCGCTGATCGTCAACCAGGCGAGCTTTCCGGTCGAGGACGCGCTGATGGATGCGATGGCCGAAATCGTCGCGAAGGCAGGCGCCGAGATCGTCGTCGGCGTCCCGACGCTCGGCCTGACGCTCGCGAACGGCGTCGCCCGCCGCCTCGGCCATTCGCGCATGGCCGCGCTCGGCTCGACCCGCAAGTTCTGGTACGACGACGCCCTCAGCGTCCCTTCCTCCTCGATCAGCAGCCGCAAGGCCGCAAAGACGCTGTATCTCGACCCCCGGCTGGCGCCGCTCCTCGCGGGGCGCCGGGTCGCGGTGGTCGACGACGTCGTCAGCACCGGCTCGTCGCTGCTCGCCGTGCTGCGGCTTCTGGCCAAGCTCGGCGTCGAACCGGTGATCGTCTGCGCCGCCATGCTCCAATCGGAGCGCTGGCGTGCCGCGCTCGAGGCCGAGTGTCCGGGGCTTGCCGAGTGCGTCGCCGGCGTCTTCCGGACACCGCTCCTGCGCCGCACCGATGAAGGGCTCTGGCGCCCGGTCGCGGCCGAGGCCGAGCCGGCCCTCGCTCAGGGGTCGGCCGCATGAACGGCGCGCGCCCGGAACAGGACCGGCGAAAGCGGCCCGGCCGTCCGGGTGCGGCCGCCAATGCTTCAGATGTCCCCGCCGGGCTCGGCGTCGCCATGCGCCGCGACGAGCTTGCGCATCAGGCGGACGAGGTCGCCGCGCTCGCACGGCTCCAGCCGGTCCACCGTCGCGGCATGCGCCTGCCGCACCGCCGGCTCCATCGCCTGGAGAAGCCGGCGCCCCTCTTCCGTCAGCTGCGAGGTGAGCGCGCGCCGGTCGCGCGCGTCGACGCCGCGCCGGATCAGGCCGCGCGCCTGCAGCCGCTTCAGCGCGCCGGTCGTCGTGGTGCGGTCGAGCGCGACGGCGCGGGCGAGGCTCGTCTGGTCGGCCTCCCCCGTCTCGGCGAGCACCGACAGGAGACTGTACTGCACCGGGGTGATCGCGAATTCCGCGCAGAGCTGACCGAACAGGCTGACATGGATCTGATAGAGGCGCCGCGCCAGAAATCCCGGCCGTTCGTCGAGCGGCCAGTGCCCGAGATCGTCTCCCGCGTCCGCGGATGCGCCACGCTTCCTTTCGCCATCTCCCGCCATCAGGTCACGCTTTCCCCTCGCCTCGGCCCCGCCCGTGGAGGCCGGTCGCTTGCACCGAAATGCGAAGTATGCTTCGCTTTTTCCCGACAGGCCAGCCTCGCCGAACAATCCTGAAGGAAGATGTCATGGAAGCCAGCGGTTACGATCTCTTGTTGAAGGGCGGGCGGGTCATCTGTCCGGCCTCCGGCATCGACGGCCAGCGCGACGTCGCGGTGAAGGACGGGCGGATCGCGGCCGTCGAGGCCACCATCCTGCCGAGTTCCGCAAGGCAAGTGATCGACGTCTCGGGCAAGCTCGTCCTGCCGGGGATGATCGACACCCATGGCCACGTCTATCAATATGTCACCGGCCGCTTCGGCCTGCCGCCGGACATGGTCGGCGTCCATTCCGGCGTGACGACGGTCGTCGACCAGGGCGGCCCGTCCTGCATGACCCTGCCGGGCTTCCGCAAATTCATCGTCGAGCCGTCGAAGACGCGGGTGCTCGCCTTCCTCTCCGCCTATCTCGTCGGCGGTCTGGAGGGGCATTTCTACCCGAACCTCTACAGCCCCGAAGGGGTCGACGTCGAAGCGAGCGTCCGCTCGGCCAGGGCCAACAAGGACATCGTGCGCGGCATCAAGGGCCATGCCGAGATCGGCGGCTTCGCGCGCTGGGGCATCAAGGTCATGGAACTGGCAGCCGAGATCAGCCGCAGATCCGACCTGCCGCTCTATGTGCATTTTGGCCAGCTGTGGGGCCTGCCCGAGAGCGGCGTCAACGGCGAGGACGCCGACACCATCCTCGAGCGCGTCATTCCGCTCCTGCGCCCCGGCGACGTCCTCGCCCATCCCTTCACCCGGCATCCCGGCGCCTTCATCAACGAGAAGGGCGAGGTGCACCACGTCATCAGGGCGGCCATGGATGCCGGGCTCAAGATCGACGTCGGGCACGGCAGCCACTTCTCTTATCGCGTCGCCAAGCTCGCGCTGCCGGCGGGCGTCATCCCCTACACGCTGGGCGCCGACATGCACGGCTACAACACCGAGATCCCGGAGGTGCCGGTGCCGGCCGGCACGCCGGAGGAGCATCACGACGACGAGAACCATCCGTTCAAGGGCCAGGCACGCTTCAGCCTCACCCAGGCGATGACCTCGATGATGACGCTCGGACTCTCCCTGGAAGAGGTCGTGCCAATGGTCACCTCGCATCCGGCCGAGATGCTGGGCCGCAGCGACGACCTCGGCAGCCTGGCCGCCGGGCGCATCGCCGACGTCTCAGTGCTTCACGATGATCGCGGCCGCTTCGTGCTGCGCGATAACGAGGACATGCGCATCACCACGGAGCGCCTGCTGCGTCCGGCCTTCTGCCTGCGCGCTGGCGAGCGCTTCGAGGCCGACGCGCCGATCCTGCCGGCCGCGATCGCGGCATGAGCGTCGCCTCGAGCCGCCCCGCCCCGCAGGAGATCTGGGCAAGCCTCACCCAGGCCGAGCGGGACGCGGCCTACAACAACAATGCGGCGGTGGCGAACAGCGCCGCCCTCGTGGAGGCGCGCGACCGCGCCTCCTCGCTCGTGCGGGCGAGCTATCCCGCCAAGCTCGACCTGTCCTACGGATCGGCCGAGCGCATGCAGTTCGACCTCTACCCGGCTCAAGACGGCCGGGCGCCCTGCCTCGTCTTCATCCATGGCGGCTACTGGCAGAAGAACTCGCGCGAGGTCTTCGCGGCCTATGCCGAGGGCGCGCTCGCGGCCGGCTGGTCGGTCGCCATGCCGAGCCACACGCTCGCCCCGCATGCCAGCCTCTCCGACATCGTGGCGGAGATCGGCGACGCGCTCGACTGGATCACGCGGGAGGGCCGTTTCCACGGCATCGACGGGCCGCTGGTTCTCGCCGGCTGGTCGGCGGGCGCGCATCTCGCGGCCATGCTCCTGTCCCATTCTTCCGTCGTCGCCGGTCTCGCGATTTCCGGGGTCTACGACCTCGCCCCGATCCGCGACACCTTCCTGAACGCGGCCCTGAAGCTCACCGACGACGAGATCGCGACGCTCTCCCCGCTCACTTTGCCGGTGACGCAGAAGCCGCTCGCGATCGCCTACGGCACGAAGGAGGTGCCGGCCCTCGTCCACGACGCCATCCGCTTTCACGAGAGGCGCGCGGCGGCCGGCGCGCCGGGCCCGCTGATCCCGGTCGAGGGGGCGGACCATTTCACCATCCTCGACGAGCTCCGCTCACCCTCCGGCACGCTGGTGAAGGCGGCAGGCGATCTCATCGGCTCGCGAAGGCCCGCGGCCGGCTGAGCACCGACTGCGGGGCGCCCGCTATCTCTTCGGCAGCCCGACATGGACGGTGCCGTCCGCGAGCCTGACCGGGAAGACCCGCGGCGGCGGGAAGGACCAGCCGGACGAGACGGCGCCGGTCCTGGCGTCGAAGGACGCCTTGTGCCGCGGGCAGAACAGACGGCCGGAGGCGCACCAGCCGGTCGCAAGGTCCGCCCCCTCGTGCGGACAGGCGCGCTGCATCGCGCCGACCGTGCCGCCCTCGCGGAACAGGACGACCGCTAGGCCGCCGAGCGTGACGCCGCGCAGCGATCCCTCGGGAAGAGCGTCGGCCGCGAGGACGGGATGCCAGACGAGCGTGTCCCCACCGCAACTGTCGTCCTCCGCCCCCTCTCCCGCGGCGCCGGACGGGCTCGAACCGGCGCTCACGGCTTTCCACCGACGCGAGCCTCGCCGGCAAAGCGGGATGCCGGCGCATCCGGGCGCGACAGGGCACGCTTCCCGCCCATCCGTTCGCGGCGCCGGTGCACTGGCTCAGCTCGCCGCCGGCTGCGACACCGTCTCCTCGGCGTCCTGGCGTCCATGATGCGTGGCGATGAAGCTGACGATCAGCAGCTGCAGGAAATGGAACAGCATGATCGGCAGGATGATCAGGCCGATATCTTCGCGGCCGGCGAAGATCACCGGTGCCAGCGGCACGCCCGCCGCGAGAGATTTCTTGGAGCCGCAGAACTGCACGGCGATCCGCTCCTCCCGCGACATCCGCAACAGCCTCGCCGCCAGCGTCGTGACGCCGAAGACCAGGCAGAAGAGAACGACGGCGACGACCGCGATCTCCGCCGCCACGCTCGGATCGTTGCGTTGCCAGACGCCCTCGGCGACCGAATCGCAAAAGGCGCCGTAGACGATGGCGAGGATCACCGCCCGGTCGGCGAGCTTGATCAGCCGCGCCTGGCGCTTCGCCCAGCCGGCCAGCCAGATCCGCGCGACCTGGCCGAGGACGATCGGCAGGAGAACGAGCAGCACGACCTTCAGGATTGTCGGCCCGAGCGGCACGTTCATGCCGCCCGCATGCATGTACCAGGTCATCAGGAGCGGCGTGATGAACACGCCGATGAGGCTCGAAATGGTCGCGTTGAAGATCGCCACCGGCACGTCGCCTCGCGCCAGCGAGACCATCGCCACCGAAGAAGAGACGGTGGAGGGCAGCGCGGCGACGTAGAAGAAGCCGATCTCGGCCGAGCGCGGCAGGAGATCCGGCGCCAGCCACTGGCCGACGAGCACCAGGAGCGGGAAGACCCCGAAGGTCGTCAGCGCCACCACGATATGCGCCTGCCAGCGGGTCAGGCCCTGGCGCATGCGCTCCGGCGCGAGCGTCAGCCCGTAGAGAAAGAACACCGCGCAGACCCCGTAGGTGGTAACCCACTTCCAGTGCAGAAGCCCGCCGCTGCGTCCCGGCTCCGGCCAGAGGACCGCAAGACCTACCACGGCGGCGAGGCCGAACACGAAGGGATCGATCTTCGGAAGACGCATGGGACGTCCCTTTCGATTTCCGGCAGAGGTGAGAGCGCCCACCCGCCGTATTTCGCTGCCGCCGAGCCGGAGCGAGAGTTCAGGTACCGCTCTCGGCGCGCTGTGCGCGGGCCGAATGGGCGGCGATAAAGGTCTTTGCCGAGTTGAGGAGATGCCGGCGCAGGTGCCGTTCGGCGCTCACCCCGTCGTGCTCCAGGATCGCGTCGACGATCGCCGCATGTTCCAGCGTCGATTCGGCCACCCGCTCGCGGCTCTGGAGCTGCGAGCGCCGAAAGGGCGCAAGCTTCACCCGCATGGCCTTGGCGATCTCGACGACGTCGTCATTGTGGGTGCCAGCATAGATCATGTCGTGGAGCAGGCTGTTGGCCTCGTCATAGGCGGCGAAATCATCCTGCCCCACCATCGCCTCCATGGCGCTCTGCTGATCCCACAGCCTGGCCCGCTCGACCGTCGTCATGCGTCCCGCCGCGAGCCGGCCGCACATGCCCTCGATCTCGCCCATCGCCTCGAACATCTGGTCGATGCGCTCGAGCGAGAGATCGCAGACGACGACACCGCGATAGGGCATGCGCTCGACCAGCGAACGCGAGGCGAGCGTCAGGAAGGCTTCGCGCACCGGCGTGCGCGAGACGCCGAAGCGCTGGGCGACGGCGGTCTCGTCGAGCTTGCAGCCGGCCGGCAGCGCGCCGGAGATGATCTCCTCCTCCAGCCCGTCGGCAATGACCTTGCTGCGGACGGGGCGCGGTCCGGCCATGGTGGAAGACATCGACATGGATGGCGTGCTGCCGCCTCGGGCTTTCGGGGCAAGGCGACGGACGCACGCGCGCGCGTGCGATGGCCGGCCTCTTAAAATACAATCTCGTCTTATTCATAATACTCGTATACAGGAAGGCGCGTCAATCGCACCCATGATCGGCCTGCCGCACCTGAGTGAGCTTCTCGCTCGGATGCCGCGGTCTGGTGCTGAGGGACCGCGGATCTGTTTCTTCCGCGAAGACCCCGCTTGCGGTGCTCCGTCACGCGGGCGTCGAACTTCGCCAGCCAATAGGGCGGCATATGCTCACTTTGCGTAGCTCGATTGATGCCAGACTATGCAATCTCCTGCCCTGCTGCCCTTCATGTATACAAATGACGCCTGAGACGCGGCACCATCCGCCTTGCGCCATCGGCCTCCTGCGACTGGCACGGAACCTGCCTAGTCCCGGTCATCCTCTCCCGAGCCCGGGACCGAGGAGTCCATGACCGAAGGAGGCAATCTGATGAAACGGCGTGAATTCCTGACAAGGTCCGCGATGGTGGCGACGGCGAGCCTGGCAGCGCCTGCCGTGGCACGCGCGCAGGACAGCTTCAGCTGGAAGATGACCAATGCCTACGGCCCCGGTTCGCCCTTCTATGTCGAGGGTCCGGGCAGCCCGACGGACTTCTGCAAGAAGGTCGAGGCAATGTCCGGCGGGCGGCTGAAGATCCAGCATTTCGCCGCGGGCGAGCTGATTCCCGCTCTCCAGGGCTTCGACGCCGTGCAGGGCGGCATCGTCGAGATGAACGCGGCCAACGCCTATTACTGGGCCGGCAAGATCCCGGCCGCGCAGTACTTCACCACCGTGCCCTTCGGCATGGACGTCAAGGGCACCAATGCCTGGATGTATGAAGGCGGCGGCATCGACCTCTGGCACGAGATGTACGAGCCGCTCGGCATGGTGGCGTTCCCGGTGGGCAATACCGGCGTACAGATGACCGGCTGGTTCCGCAAGGAGATCAAGTCGGTCGAGGATTTCGACGGACTGAAGATGCGCATTCCGGGCCTTGCCGGAAAGGTCTATGCCAAGCTCGGCGTCAACGTGCAGCTCCTGCCCGGCGGCGAGATCTTCCCGGCGCTCGAGCGCGGCGTCATCGACGCGGCGGAGTTCGTCGGCCCCTATCAGGATCGCCGGCTCGGCCTGCAGAAGGCGGCGAAATACTACTACACGACCGGCTGGCACGAGCCGAACAACGTCACCGAGCTGCTGATCAACAAGGCCGCCTGGGACAGCCTGCCGGCCGACCTTCAGGCGATCGTCAAGGCCGCGGCGATGGCCTGCAATGTCGAAAGCAACGCCTGGTGCGACGCCACCAATGCCGAGGCGATGAAGGACCTCGTCGAGAATTTCGGCACGATCGCGCAGCCGCTGCCCGACAGCGTCGTCGACAAGTTGCGCGAGGTGACCAACGACACCCTGGCCGAGGGTGCCGCGGCGGACCCGCAGACCAAGAAGGTGCACGAGGCCTATTTCGCCTTCAAGAAGCAGTATGGCGACTGGGCCGGCGTCTCCGCCGAGCCGCTGCTGCCGGTGCTCTACAAGTCGTGAGCGTTGTCGAGCGCCTGGCGGACGGAGCCGATCGCTTCGTCCGCGCGGTCGGCGAAATCATGGCCTGGACCGGCCTCGTCATGGTCCTGCTGATCGGCTTCAACGTCCTCGCCCGCTACCTCTTCTCCTACGGCTCCGTCGCGCTGCAGGAGATGGAGTGGCACCTGATGGCGGCAGGCGCGCTGTTCGGCATGTCCTACGGGCTGAACCGCGGCGAGGAGGTGCGCGTCGACGTCCTCTACGCGCATTTCCCGCCGCGGCTGAAGACGGCGATCAACGCCCTCGGTTCGCTGCTTCTCTGCCTCGTCGCGATCGCCGTGGCCTGGCTCGCAATCGGCTTCGTCAGCCAGAGCTACATGCTGCAGGAAGGCTCGGCCGACCCGGGCGGGCTGCCCGCACGTTGGATCCTCAAGGCGATGATCCCGGCCGCCTTCCTGCTCCTCGCCCTGCAGGCGTTTGCCCGCCTGGTCGCGGATGCGGCCGCCCTCTTCGGCGCCCGCCCCTCTCACAGCATTTCCCGCGAAGGCTGAGCCATGCCGGTCAACGAAATCCTCGCGCTGGCGATGATCGGCGCGTTCTTCCTGTTGCTGCTCGGCGGCCTGCCGGTGCCGATCTGCCTCGCCGTCACCGGCTTCGTCTTCGGCTATGCCGGTTTCGGCAGCCTGCTCTTCGGCCTGCTTCCCGCCCGCGTCTTCGGCGTCGTGACGAACTACACGCTGCTCGCCCTGCCGCTGTTCATCTTCATGGGCATCATGCTGGAGCGATCGAAGATCGCCGAGGACCTCCTCGACGTCATCGGCCTCGCCATGGGCAACATCAAGGGCGGCATGGCGCTGGCGATCATCCTTGTCGGCGTATTGATGGGGGCCGCCTCGGGCGTCGTCGGCGCGACCGTGGTCACGGTCGGGCTCATCGCGCTCAATCCGCTGATCCGCCGCGGCTACGACAAGGGCGTTGCGGCCGGCGTCATCTGCGCCTCCGGCACGCTGGGGCAGATCATCCCGCCGAGCCTCGTCCTGATCCTTCTGTCCGACATCATGGGCGAGTCGGTCGGCACGCTGTTCGCCGCCGCGCTGATCCCCGGCCTGATCCTCGCCGGCCTCTTCGTCGCATACATCCTCGCCCTCGGCTACTTCCTTCCGGACCGCGTGCCGGCGATCCCGCTTCAGGAGCGGCTCCAGTTTTCCCGCCGCGCCCTGGCGGTCCGGTTCATGAAGGTCGTGGTGCCGCCGCTGGCGCTGATCTTCCTGGTCCTCGGCTCGATCATCGGCGGCGTCGCCGCGCCGACCGAGGCCGCGGCCATGGGCGCGCTCGGCAGCATCGTCCTCGCCCTCGTTTCCGGACGCCTGAACCTCAGAGTGATGACCGAAGTCGTCCGCGGCGCCTTCGTCACCAGCGCCATGGTGTTCTTCATCCTGATCTTCGCACAGGTCTTCTCGCTCGCCTTCCGCGGCCTCGGCGGCGAGCGGCTGGTGCAGGACGCCTTCGCCTACGTCCCCGGCGGCATAGACGGCCAGCTCCTGTTCCTGATGGTGCTCCTGTTCATCCTCGGCTTCTTCCTCGAATGGATCGAGATATCCTACATCGCCCTGCCGCTGTTCCTGCCGGTCCTGCACCAGTCGGGCGTCGATCTCGCCTGGGTGGCGATCCTCGTCGCGGTCAATCTCCAGACCTCCTTCCTCACCCCGCCCTTCGGCTGGGCACTGTTCTTCCTGAAGGGCGTCGCGCCGCCGGAGCTGAAGACGAGCGACATCTATCGTGGGGTCGTGCCCTTCATCCTCGTCCAGCTTTTCGGACTGTTCCTGGTCTATCTCTTTCCGCAGACCGCCCTCTGGCTGCCGAACGCCATCGGATGGTGATTCCGCCTCGGCAACTGCGCGGATTTTCCCCGCCCGCGGCTTGAGCGACGTCCCTGCCGCGACGATCGGCGGGGCCACGGGGTCGCCGCGGCGCAGTCGTGGAATTCCGGTTCCGTCAAAGGATCGAACCCCTAACTGCGCCGGATATGGGCTTGCCCAACAAACGGGCGATACCATAGTCTCCCGGCATCTGGTCTCGGCGCGCCGTTGAGGATCGTGCCGGGTTGGTCGCTATGAGGTCTTCGATCATGCGTTGTCAGCTGCCGTTCGCCGTCTCGCACAACCTTCGACGAATCGCAGCCGCCGCGCTGCTCTCCGCAGCAGCCTTGGGCCCTGTTCCCTCCGCCTTCGCCGAGACGCCGGCGGACACGCTCGTCATCGCCAACACGATCGACGACCTGAAGGTTCTCGATCCCGCCGAGAGCTTCGAGTTCTCCGGCGGCGATGTCATCAACAACCTCTACGACAAGCTGATCGAGCTCGATCCGAAGACACTGAAGATGGGCCCGGGGCTCGCCAAGAGCTGGGACGTCTCTGAGGACGGCAAGACCTTCACCTTCAAGATCGACACCAGCCGCAAGTTCGCCTCCAGCAATCCGGTGCGGGCCGAGGACGTCGTCTGGTCGCTGCAGCGCGTCGTCAAGCTCGACAAGACGCCGTCCTTCATCATCACCCAGTTCGGCCTCAACAAGGACAATGTCGACCAGAACATCAGGAAGGTCGACGACGAGACGGTCGAGATCGTGGTCGATCGGCCCTATGCGCCGTCCTTCCTCTACAACGCGCTGACGGCGGACGTCGGCGGCATCGTCGACCAGAAGCTGGCGATGGAGCATGCCTCCGGCGACGACATGGGCAATGAATGGCTGAAGACACATTCGGCCGGCGCCGGTCCGTTCACGCTGCGCGGCTGGAAGCCGAACGAGTCGGTGATCATGGAGGCCAACGCCAACTATCCGAACCCGCCGGCGATGAAGCGGGTCTACGTCCGGCACGTTCCCGAGCCGGCGACGCAGCGCCTGCTGCTCGAGCGCGGCGACATCGACATCGCCCGGAACCTGACGCCCGAGGACATCAACGCGGTCAAATCCAATCCCAAGCTGAAGGTCCAGGATTCGCCGCGCGGCCGCATCTACTACGTCTCCGGCAATCAGAAGATGAAAGAGCTTGCGACGCCGGGCGTCATGCAGGCGATCAAATACCTCGTCGACTATGACGGCATGGCGAACTCGTTCCTGAAGGGCCAGGTCGTCGTCAACCAGCAGTTCCTGCCGATCGGTTTCCTCGGCGCGATCGACGACAAGCCGTTCAAGCTCGACGTCGAGAAGGCCAAGAAGATGCTCGCCGACGCCGGCTATCCCGACGGCTTCTCGGTCGAGCTTCTCGTCCGCAATGCGCAGGACCGTCTGGCGGTCGCCCAGTCGCTGCAGAACACACTCGGCCAGGCCGGCATCAAGGTGAACATCCGTCCGGCAACCGGCTCCGAAGTGCTGTCGATCTACCGCGCCCGCAAGGCGGAACTGACGCTGGAGGTGTGGGGCCCGGACTATCCGGATCCGAACACCAACGCCTCGGTCTTCGCCGAGAACCCGGACAATTCCGACGAGGCCCAGCTGACCGGCAATCTGTCCTGGCGCAACGCCTACGCGGCCGAGGAGACCACGCCGATGGCGGAGGCCGCCGTGGTCGAGAAGGACACCGACATGCGCGCCAGGATGTATGAGGAGATGCAGCGGATCGGCAACGAGAAGTCGCCCTTCGTCCTGATGTTCCAGCAGCAGGAGCAGGACGGCATGCAGAAGAACGTCGAAGGCTTCTCGACCGGCGGCGCGGTGTCGTCGGCCTTCTACAAGGCGGTGACGAAGTCCGGCGAGTGACGCCCAGTCTCCGCCACAGGGACGCCACGGCAAGATCCCGTCCGGACACAAGACGATGAGCCTCTCACACGGTGCGCATGATCCGGCGACGGCGGAGGAAGAATCCGCCATCGCCGGTACCGGGTTGCTGCCGCGCATTGCCGGCCGCTTCGGCAAGACGCTGTTCAGCCTGGTGGTGACGCTGTTCGGCCTTCTGCTCGTCACCTTCGCGATCGCCCGCCTCGTGCCGATCGACCCGGCACTGGCGGTGGTCGGCCCGCGGGCGACGCAGGCGCAATACGAGGCGGCGCGCCGGGACATGGGTCTCGACCAGCCGATCCCGGTGCAGTTCGTCAAATATCTGGGCGATGTCGTCCAGGGCGATTTCGGCCGCTCCAACCTCACCGCGCGGCCGGTCCTCGAGGACGTTCGCAACGCCTTCCCCGCGACGCTGGAGCTTGCGACCCTCGCCACCCTCCTCGGCGTTCTCCTGGGAGTGCCGGCTGGCGTCGTTTCGGCAGTCAGCCAAGGTCGATGGCCGGACCATGTGCTGCGGGTCGTCGGCCTTCTCGGCTACTCCATGCCGGTCTTCTGGCTCGGCCTGATCGCACTCCTGATCTTCTACGGCCAGCTTGGCTGGGTCGGCGGTCCCGGCCGGCTCGACGTCTCCTACGAACTCTCCTACGAGCTCGACGTCACCGCCTATACCGGCTCGATCCTGATCGATTCGGCGCTGTCGGGGGCCTGGGACGTCTTCGCCAATGCCCTTACCCACATCGCCTTGCCGGTCTTCGTTCTCGGCTATTTCTCGCTCGCCTACATCTCGCGCATGACCCGCTCCTTCATGCTGGAACAGCTCGGCCAGGAATATGTGACCGCGGCGCGCGTAAAGGGCGTGCCGGAGCGACGCGTCGTCTGGGTCCACGCGCTGGGCAATGCGATGGTGCCGCTGATCACGGTGATCGCGCTCTCTTATGCGGCGCTCTTGGAAGGCTCCGTCCTCACCGAGACGGTCTTCGCCTGGCCGGGTCTCGGCCTCTACATCACCCAGGCGCTGTTTGCCGCCGACCTCAACGCCGTGCTCGGCGGAACGGTGGTGATCGGCGTCTCCTTCATCGTCCTCAACCTCCTGTCCGACCTCCTCTACGCGGTCGTCGATCCGAGGGCGCAATGAGCGACATGCCCGCCCCCTCCTCCGCCGGCGGCCTCAAGGCCTGGCTGACCAGCGACACGCCGCGCTCGCGGCTGCAGGCCCGGGCGATCAGCCTGTGGTTCGCCTGGCGCGACCTGATCCGCAATCCGCTCGCCGTCGTCGGCCTCGTCATCATCGCGGTGCTGATCCTGATGGCGGTCTTCGCGCCGCTGATCGCCACCGCCCCGCCGAACCAGCAGGACCTCGCCAACCGGCTGATGCCGCCCGGCACGGGCGGCCATCTTCTCGGCACGGACGATCTCGGCCGCGACATCTTCAGCCGCATCGTCTTCGGCTCGCGGGTGACGCTCGAGGTCGTGGCGCTCGTCGCGATCACAGCGCCGGTCTTCGGCCTGATCGTCGGCACGGTGGCCGGCACCCTCGGCGGGTGGGTGGACCGCGTCCTGATGCGCATCACCGACATCTTCCTCGCCTTTCCCCGGCTGATCCTGGCGCTCGCCTTCGTCGCCGCACTCGGTCCCGGCATCGTCAACGCCATTTTGGCGATCGCGCTGACGGCCTGGCCGCCCTATGCGCGGGTCGCGAGGGCCGAGACGCTCACCGTGCGCCGCGCCGACTACATAGCCGCCGCGCGGCTGCAGGGCGCCGGAACGCTGCGGATCATCACCGGCCACATCATGCCGATGTGCCTCTCCTCGCTGATCATCCGCGTGACGCTCGACATGGCCGGCATCATCCTCACAGCCGCCGGCCTCGGCTTCCTCGGCCTCGGCGCACAGCCGCCGCTCGCCGAATGGGGCGCGATGATCTCGGCCGGCCGGCAATACCTCCTCAGCCATTGGTGGGTCGCGACCATGCCCGGTCTCGCCATCCTGACGGTCTCGCTGGGCTTCAACCTTCTCGGCGACAGCCTGCGCGACGTGCTCGACCCGCGGGGGGCGGGATGATGACCGGCGCGCCGCTCCTGGAAGTCGAGAATCTCAGCGTGCGCTTCGAGACCAATCGCGGCGTCAGCGAGGCTGTGCGCGGCGTCTCCTTCACGGTCGGGCGCGAGCGCGTCGGCATCGTCGGCGAATCCGGCTCCGGCAAGTCGATGACCGGCCGCTCCATCCTGCGTCTCATCCGCCCGCCCGGCATCGCCACGGCCGATCGCCTCGCCTTCGAGGGCACGGAACTGCAGACCCTGTCCGAACGCCAGATGCGGCGGATGCGCGGCCGGCGCATGGCCATGGTCATGCAGGATCCGAAATATTCGCTGAACCCGGTGATGCGGATCGGCAGGCAGCTGATCGAGGCGCTGAAGGTGCATGAGCGGATCGCGACGCGCGAAGCGAGGGTTCGCGCGCTGGAGATGCTGCGCGACGTCCAGATCCGCGATCCCGAGCGCGTGCTCGCCGCCTATCCGCACGAATTGTCGGGCGGCATGGGCCAGCGCGTGATGATCGCGATGATGCTGATCCCGCGGCCGGACCTTCTGATCGCCGACGAGCCGACCTCGGCGCTCGACGTGACGGTGCAACTCGAGGTGCTGCGCATCCTCGACAATCTGGTTCGCGACCGGGGGATGGGACTGATCTTCATCAGCCACGACCTGCGCCTCGTCTCGACCTTCTGCGACCGGGTGCTGGTGATGTATCTCGGCCGGATCGTCGAGGAGATCGAAGCCTCGCGTCTCCACGAGGCGACGCATCCCTATACGCGCGGGCTCCTCAACTGCCTGCCGGAAGTCGGCGGGCCGCGCGAGCCGCTGCCCGTCCTGAAGCGGGACGCGGCCTGGGCATGAGCGACGTGATGGACTCGCAGAAGCCGAAGATCGCCGTCGACGATCTCTCCGTCACCTTCGTCCAGGGACGACGACGCGTCGCCGCCGTGAAGAGCGTCAGCTTCGCCGTCAGGCCGCTCGAATCCTTCGGTCTCGTCGGTGAGTCCGGCTCCGGCAAATCGACCGTCCTGAGGGCGATCTGCGGGCTCGCCCCGGTCTCCGGCGGCGACATCCGCATCGACGGCAAGGCGATCGCTGAGCCGCGCGACAAGGCCTTCGCCCGCCGCGTGCAGATGGTCTTCCAGGACCCCTACGGATCGCTCCATCCCCGCCACACGATCGACCGCGTCCTCTCCGAGCCGCTCTCGATCCATCGCTTTTCCGATCGGGAAGACCGGGTGGTCCAGGCGCTGAAGGATGTCGGGCTCGACGCCCGCTTCCGCTTCCGCCTGCCGCATCAGCTCTCCGGCGGCCAGCGCCAGCGCGTGGCGATCGCAAGGGCGCTGATCGTCGAGCCGGAGATCCTCCTCCTCGACGAGCCGACCTCGGCGCTCGACGCCTCGATCCAGGCAGAGGTGCTGAACCTCCTGACGCGGCTGCGCGAGGAGCGCAACCTCACCTTCGTCATGGTCAGCCACGATCTCGCGGTGATCGATCACATGTGCGACCGCCTGTTGGTCATGCGCGGCGGCGAGGCGGTCGAGGCGCTCGATCGCTCATCGCTCGCCGACCGAAAGGTCGCATCGGACTACACGCGGGCGCTGCTGACGGCGAGCGAGGGCTATGTCCGCTGAGGCCGGTCGACCGCCGCCCTTCTGACGCGTCCATGGCCTCATAGGGAGCACGCTTCAGTCCCGAGGGAGGTGATAAGGCTTGCGGACGGATCGGGTTCGGGTGTCTAGCTACGCGAAAGCCCGCAGTTCTCCGAGGACCCATTCCATGCCAGCACCCCTCGTCTTCGACGGCCACAACGACAGCCTGCTCCGCCTCTACGTCGACGGCTCGCAGCAGGCGATCGACGCCTTCCTTGCGGGCACGGCGCCCGGCCATATCGACCTCGCCAAGGCGAAGGCGGGAAATCTCGGCGGCGGTCTGTTCGCGATCTTTCCGCCCTCGCCGCGCGATGCCTCGATCCTCGACCGCATGCCGAAGGGGGGCTACCAGCTGCCGCTTCCGGTGCCGCTGGAGACGGCGGTCGCCGAGGCCGCGACGATCGGGATGGTGGCGATCCTGTTCCGGCTGGAGCGCGGCTCGGGCGGCCGCTTCCGGGTCTGTCGGTCGGTGGCCGACATCCGCGCCGCCTGGGATGCCGGCGCGATGGCGGCGGTGATGCATATCGAGGGCGCCGAGGCGATCGACTCCGACCTCAAGATGCTCGACGTCCTTCACGCCGCCGGTCTGCGCTCGATCGGCATGGTCTGGAGCCGCAACAACATCTTCGCCCATGGCGTACCGATGCGCTTTCCCTCCTCGCCGGACGTCGGCGACGGGCTGACCGAGGCGGGTGTGCGGCTGGTGAGGCGCAGCAACGAACTCGGCATCCTCCTCGACCTGTCGCATCTCAACGAAAAGGGCTTCTGGGACGTCGCGCGCCTCTCGGATGCGCCGTTGGTCGCGACGCACTCCAACGTCCATGCGATCTGCCCGGTAAGCCGCAACCTCACCGACAAGCAGCTTGCCGCGATCGCCGAATCGAAGGGCGTGGTGGGCCTCAACTTCGCCACCGCCTTCCTGCGCGAGGACGGATCGATGGACGCCGACACGCCGATCGAGACGATGGCGCGGCATCTCGACGGCCTTCTCGAACGGCTCGGCGAGGACGGCGTCGCGCTCGGCTCCGATTTCGACGGCGCCGTGATCCCGGCGGCGATCGGCGACGCGGCGGGCCTGCCGGCCCTCTTCGATGCACTGGAGAAACGCGGCTATGGCCGGGCGCTCGTGGAGAAGATCGCCCATGGCAACTGGCTGGGCGTTCTCGAGCGCACATGGAAGACGCCGACCAGCGCTGCCTGATCCGGGCAGCCACCGCCCGGTGCGACCGTCGGCGTGTGCGAACGACTGGCCGGCGATCAGGCCGTGTCGGAGCGGCTGCCCCGCCGGCTCTAGATGTCCACCCGGTACCGGCGCAGCGCCGCCAGATCCGGCGCGATGCCGAGCCCGGCGCCCGCCGGGATCGCCATGGCGCCCTCCGAGACTTCGGGAAATCCGGTGACGTATTTGTCCCGCAGCGGGTTCGGGTTCGCATCGACTTCCAGAACGCCCTCGCCGCCGATCGCCGCCAGGTAGTGCAGCGAGGCGACGAGGCCGATGCCGCCGCCGAGCCAATGCGGGCACAGCGTGACGCCGTGCTCCTGCGCGTGGCGGGCAACCGGCAGACCGCCGGAGAGGCCGCCCCACTTGCCGATGTCGGGCTGCAGGAAGGCGATGCCGCCCGCTTCGACCATCTCCGCGAAACCGCTCGTCCCCCGCAGGTTCTCGCCATTGGCAAGCGGCACAGGCGAGGCCGCCGCCAGCCGGGTCCAGTCGGTGATCGGTCTATCGGCACGCATCGGCTCCTCCAGCCAGAGCGGCCGGTACTCGGCGAAGGCCTCCGCCATCGCCAGCGCCTCGTCGAAGCCCCAGGCCTGGTTGGCGTCGACCATGATCGGCGTGTCCGGTCCGAAGGTCTCGCGCAGCGTCTTGAGATTGCCGATGTCGCGGTCGCGGCCGAAGCCGACCTTCACCTTGAAGCGGCGATAGCCCTCGTCGAACTTCCTTTGCGCCAGGATTTCGGGAGCGTCCGCGTTGAGCCCGCTGGCATAGGCCGGCACCGACGCGGCCTCGCCGCCGCCGAGAAACCGGTGGAGCGGTTCGCCGGCGCGGCGCGCCAGCATGTCATGGACCGCGATGTCGAGGCCGGCGATCGCCTGTGCCAGCGGTCCCGGTTCGCCGCTCTGGATCGCCAGCACCTCGGTTCGCGCCGTCAGATGGCCGAAGGCGGCCCGAGGCTCCTCGAACCGCTTGCCGAGGATGAGCGGCACCAGCACCGATAAGATCAGCCGCGCCCGATGTTCCGCGCCAACGGCCGGAAAGTTGCACCACACCTCGCCCCAGCCCTCGGCCCCGTCGGCGCCGACGACCCGCACGAACAGGGCCGGCCGGTCATGCATCGTGCCGAAGGAGGTGACGACCGGCACGGCGATCGGCACCCGGTAGACATGCGGCTCGACGGCGGCGATCTCGAATATATTCGTCACGTGGCAGCCCTCCCTGGCTCCGTGAAATCTCGGGCGGCAAAGACGCCGGCGCTTACGCCCCCGGCGGCGGCGCGGTGGATTCCCGCACGACGAGCGAAAAGTCGATCTCGCGATGCATCATCGCCGGTGCGCCCGTGAGCCGCTGGATCAGATATTCGCCCGCCCTCACCCAGATCTCGTCCGTCGGCATGTGGATCGTCGTGAGGCTGGGGCTGAGATGCCGGCTCCATTCGAGATCGTCGAAGCCAACGACGGAGACGTCGCGCGGCACGGCGAGGCCGAGCTTCAGCGCCTCCAGCATGACGCCATAGGCGATGACGTCGTTGCCGCAGATGACGGCGGTGGGCCGATCGCCGGAAGTCAGCAATGTCCGCGCGGCCTGCCGCGCATCGTCGAGCTTGTAGTTGACCTGCAGCATCCAGTGTTCCGGCGGCACCGCATCATGCTCCGTCAGCACCTCCAGAATGCCGCGAAGGCGCGCCTGGGCGCGGTCGTTGTTGCGCTGCATCGCCGCGACCACGGCGACCTTGCGATGGCCGAGTTCGACAAGGTGCTGGGTAATGCGCCGGCCGGCGCGGGCGTTGTCGACGCCGATCGAGGGATAGGGCTTGTCCGGCTCGTAGACGCCGACATTGACGAAGGGGATGTTCTGCGCGGTGAGCAGCCGGCGCAGATCGTCGTGACGCTTGTCGCCGCGCAGGATCAGCCCGTCGACGCCGCGGCTGACGAGGTTGCGCGCCTGTTTCAGCTCGACGTCCAGATCGTATTCGTTGGTCGCGAGCAGCAGGAGATAGTCGCGCTTCGCAAGATAGGACTGCAGTGCCTGCAGTCCCTGCGCGAACATCGCATTGTCGATGGTGGGCACGATCGCGCCGATCGTACGGGTGCGGCGCGACGAGAGGGCCCTCGCCGACGCGTCCGGAATGTAGCCGATTTCCTCGATGATCGCGCTGATCTTGGCTCTCAGTTCCGGACTGACGGAAGCGGGATTGTTGAGCGAGCGCGACACCGTCGCCGTCGACACGCCGGCACGCTTGGCGACCGCCCTGATCCCGACGGACTTTGCCCCCTCGCCCTGCGTTTCGCCTGCTTTGCTGTAGATCGGTTTCATTCAACCCGCTGGTCGTGCGCCATTCATATTCCTGCCACCAACCCTATCAGAAGTGGCGCGGCAGCGGGAACAGGAAATCGTCAGACATCCCGATTGACAGGGCGCCTCTGCCGGCGATATGTAACCGGTTACAAGAAAAAGCCGCGGCAAAGCGGATGGCTCCGAACAACCGGACCGATCTGGGAGGATCTTCCAAATGACGCAGTCTCTAAAGCAGGCCTGCGGCCTCACCGCCGCCCTTCTCGCATCCGCCGCCTTCGTCCAGGCGGCTCACGCGCAGGATTTCGACTGGAACGCCCACAAGGGCGAGACGATCACCTTCCTCGCGAACAACAACCCCGTCGCCAACGCGATCCTGAAATACAAGGACGACTTCGAGAAGAAGACCGGCATCACGCTCAAGGTCGACAGCTATCAGGAGCAGCAGATGCGCCAGCGCCTGCTGACGGTGCTGAACGCTCGTTCCGACGAGGTCGACGTCTTCATGACGCTCCCCTCGCGCGAGGGTCGGCAGTTCGCCGCCGCCGGCTGGTATCAGGACCTGACCCCCTATACGCAGAAGGCCGTTTCGGCCGACTACGATTTCAAGGGCCTCGGCAAGGCGCTGGTCGACGCCGGCACCTTCGACGGCACGCTGACCGGCATCCCGCTCAACATCGAGGGGCCGCTCCTCTACTACCGCACCGACATCTTCGAGAAGTGCGGCGTCGCCGTGCCGAAGTCGATCGCCGACATCCAGAGCGCGGCGGAGAAGATCAAGGCCTGCTCCGACGCCTCGAACGTCACGCCCTTCGCCTCGCGCGGCCTGAAGCCGGCACTGCCCTACACCTTCTCCAACTTCCTGCACAATGAAGGCGGGGAATACATGAAGGACGGCAAGTCGAACCTGTGCTCCGACGCCGGCAAGAAGGCGCTGAAGACCTACGCCGACCTCCTCAAGACCTACGGCCCTCCGGGCGTCGTCAACTACAGCTTCTACCAGCTGACCTCGCTCTACCGCGCCGGCAGGGCAGCCATGTCCTTCCAGTCCTCCAACGAGTTTCCCTCGGTGATGGAGGGCGGCGAGCGCCTGAACGACACCGGCATCATGCCGCTGCCGGCAGGTAGCGGCGGCTCCCATCCCACGACGATCGGCTGGGCGATGGCGGTGTCGAAGTTCAGCGACCATCCGGAAGCGGCCTGGTACTTCGTCCAGTGGGCCACGAGCCCGCAGATGCAGGCCAAGCTCGCCCTCGAAGGCATCGCTCCGCCCCGCGCCGCGGCGGCCGAAGATGCCGACTACAAGGCCTGGCTCGCCGAGCAGCCGGTGCGCCAGAAGTGGCAGGAAGCGCTGCAGGACCTTGCCGCGAACGGAACATCCGAAGTCGGCTATCCGATCATCCAGAACCCGGAATCGCGTGAATATGTCGGCCAGGCCGTGGACGACATCCTGCTCGGCACGGCCACCGTGGACCAAGCCTGCGCCAATGCGGACGAGCAGCTGAACGCGCTGATCGAGCGCGAATAGCCGCTCCGCACAGCCGCCCGGCAACCACCTCCCTGCCGGGCGGCCCCTCTTATCGGGTCAGTCGCATGTCCAGCCAGCAATTCCAGTTCGCGCCCGGATTTCGAGCGGTCGTCATCGGCGGCCTCGGCGGCATCGGCCTCGCCATCGTGCGCCTCCTGCGCGACCTCGGAGCAAGCGTCGCCGCGACCGGCATCAGCGAAGCCGACATATCGGCCTGCGGGCTTTCCGCGTCCGACGCGCTGTCGCTCCACGTCCTCGACGTCACCGACGACGCTGCCATGCGCGACTTCGCCGGCCGCTTCGACGGGGTCGACCTCCTCGTCAACTGCGCCGGCATCCTCAGGCGCGACGAGGAATTCGAGCTCGACGTCTTCCGCAAGGTGCTCGACGTCAACCTCACCGGCACGTTCAGCGCCTGCCTCGCCTTCCGGGAAGCGCTGGCGAAGAAGCACGGCTCGATCGTCAACATCGCCTCGATGAACGCCTATTCCGGCCTGCCGCGCATTCCCGCCTATTGCGCCAGCAAGGCCGGCGTCGTGATGCTGACGAAGAGCCTGGCGCTCGCCTGGGCGAAGGATCCGATCCGGGTCAACGCCGTCGCACCGGGCTTCATCGAGACCGCGATCAACGCGGAAGGCCGCAAGGACACCGCGCACTACCAGCGCATCGCCGGCCGCACCGCGCTCGGCCGCTGGGGACAGCCGGAGGAGGTCGCCGGCACCGTCGCCTTCCTCGCCATGCCCGCGAGCGCCTACGTCACCGGAAGCGTCTTCGCGGTCGACGGCGGCTTTTTGGCCAGTTGAGGCGGATCGTCATGAAGAGAACCGCATCGCCCAGGATCCAGCTTGTCGGCCTCTCCGCGCCGGCGCTGATCTTCACCGTCGCGATGATCGCTTTTCCCTTCGGCTATACGCTCTGGCTCAGCCTTCAGGCCTTCACCGCAACCGGCATGACGCGCTTCACGGGAGCTGGCAACTATCTCCGAATGATCTCGGACGAGCAGTTCTGGAACGGGCTGTATGTCACCTTCTACCTCTACTTCCTGTCGCTGGCGCTGCAGCTCTTCTTCGGCACCGTCCTCGCGCTCCTCCTCTTCCGCGCCAAGAAGCTGCCCGGCATCGTCCGCTCGCTGTTCATCTCGCCCTTCATGATGCCGCCGGTCGTCGCCGGCATGATGTGGCTCGTCATCCTCGATCCCTCGCTGGGCGCGGCGAACTACATCCTGACCTCGCTCGGCCTGCCGCCCTCGACCTGGCTCGCCTCGCCCGGCTTCGTCGTCCCGACGCTGGCGCTGATCGATACCTGGCAGTGGAGCCCCTATGTCGCGCTGATCGTCCTCGGCGGCCTGCAAGCGCTGCCGCCGAGCGTCTACGAGGCGGCGGAGATCGACGGCGCCTCCGGCTGGAAGGTTCTGTGGCGCATCACCCTGCCGCTGCTCCTGCCGACGCTCGCCACCGCGACGATCCTGCGAAGCGTCGACCTCCTGCGCTTCTTCGACCTCATCTACATCACCACGCAGGGTGGCCCGGCCAACGCCTCGACGACCCTCAACATCTACGGCTTCCGCACCGGTTTCGAGTTCTTCCAGCTCGGCTATGCCAGCGCGCTGATGGTGACGCTCTCGGTCATCGTCCTCGGCGCGGTGCTGGTTCTCAACCGCATGCGCAGCGCGGTCGCCTGGTAGGAGGACGAGAGACATGTCCGCAATCGCTTCCTCCGACCGCGTCACGACCTGGCTGAACGCCGTCCTGTTGTTCCTCGCCGGCTGCGTCGTGATGATCCCGACGCTGTGGATGGTGCTTTCCTCCTTCAAGCAGTCCTTCGAGGTGACGGCCTATCCGCCGACGGTCTTCTTCACGCCGACGCTCGAAAACTATGCCTCCCTCTCCGAGACGACGCCCTTTCTCCACTACGCCTACAACTCGATGGTGGTGACCATCTCTTCCACGGCGCTCGGCCTTCTCCTCGGCGCGCCCGCGGCCTTCGTCGCGTCCTGGACGCGGATCACCTGGCCGGCCGTGGTGACGCTCGTCGCCCGCATGGCGCCGGGCACTTTGTTCCTGCTCCCCTGGTACGTCATGTTCCGGCAGGTCGACATGATCGGCAGCTACTGGGCGCTGATCCTCACCCATGCGGTGATCACCATGCCGATCGTCATCTGGGTGCTCCTGCCCTTCTTCGACAACATCCCGCGCAGCGTCTACGAGGCGGCGCAGGTGGACGGCTGCTCGCCCTTCCGCGTGTTCTGGCGGATCGCGCTGCCTCTCGTCACCTCCGGCCTCGCGGTCTCGGCGATCCTCGCCTTCGTCTTTTCCTGGAACTACTTCCTGTTCGCGCTGGTCCTGTCGAACTCCGACACCAAGACGCTGATCGCCGCCTCCTTCAACTTCATCGGCGAAGGCTCGACGAACTGGGGCGCCCTGATGGCCGCCGCCACGCTGATCGCCCTGCCGCCGCTCGTCCTCGCCGTCATCGTCCAGCGCTGGCTGATCTCCGGCCTGACGCTCGGCGCCGTGAAAGGCTGATCCACCATGCAGACCGAACCCCTCACCCAGCGCCCGCAGATGCGCGCGGCCGCCTTTCACGGCGAGGACCGCATCACCGTCGAGACGCGGCCCCTGCCCGAGCCCGCGGCCGGCGAGGCGCTGGTGAAGATCCTGCGCACAGCGCTCTGCGGCTCCGACTTCAAGCTCTGGCACAACGGCGCCGAGCACGTCGCCGGCCACGAGATATTCGGCCGCGTCGAGCAGCCGGGCCATGAGCTCGATGGCCAGCGCTGCGCCGTCTACATTCCCGTCCATTGCGGGCATTGCGCCGCCTGCCGGGCCGGCGACACGCAGATGTGCCTCGAAGTCTCCTCGCTGATCGGCTGGAACCGTGACGGCGGCTATTGCGAATATGTCGCCGTGCCGGACAACTGCCTGCTGCCGGTGCCGGAGGACATTCCCGACGATCTCGGCCCCCTCCTCCTCGACACGATCGGCACCTCCGCCCATGCCGTCCGCGAGGCGCAGCGCTTCGTGCCCAAAGACGGCGACCCGGAAGTGCTCGTCACCGGCGCAGGGCCCGTCGGCCTCGGCGTCGTCCTCGCCCTCAAGGCGCTCGGCTACGAGAAGGTGTTCGTGTCCGACCCCAATCCCGGCCGCCTCGCCATCGCCGTCTCCTTCGGAGCGGCGGCGCATCCGGTCGGCAGCCGCGACAAGCGCTTTGCCATGATCGTCGAATGCTCCGGCGCGCATGTCGCACGCAACCTCGCGATCGAGCTCGTCCTGCCGAAGGGCGTCATCGTCCTCGTCGGCGAGAACGCCGCCCCCTGGACGATCACCGAGGACAAGGTTTTTCGGCGCAAGGACTTCGCCATGCTGCGCACCTTCTACTTCCCGAAGGCCGACCTTGCCGCGAACATCGAGCTCCTGCGCGCCAACAAGGATCGCTATGCCCGGCTGGTCGACGAGCGCTTCGGCCTCGACGCCCTGCCCGAGCGGTTCGCCCATTTCGCCGAAGGCAAATCCATCAAGCCGGTCCTCGCCTTCGAGGAGACGCGCTGATGGCCTCGATCTCGATGCGCAGCCTGGTGAAGAAGTACGGCGACCTCACCGTCATCCCCGAGCTCGACCTCGAAATCCCGGACCACGAGTTCGTGGTGCTGGTCGGCCCGTCCGGCTGCGGGAAGTCGACGCTGCTGCGGGTTCTCGCGGGCCTTGAAGCCGTCAATGGCGGCGAGCTCCTGATCGGCGACCAGCTGGTCAACGATGTGCCGGCGGCACGGCGCGATATCGCCATGGTCTTCCAGGACTATGCGCTCTATCCGCACATGACCGTCCGCCAGAACATGGCTTTCTCGCTCGAAATGCGGGGCATGACCAAGGAGGAGATCGCCGGGCGCGTGACACGCGCCGCGACGCTCCTTCATATCCAGGACTTCCTCGACCGGCGGCCGAAGGCGCTGTCGGGCGGCCAGCGCCAGCGCGTCGCCATGGGCCGCGCCATCGTGCGCAATCCCAAGGTCTTCCTGTTCGACGAGCCGCTGTCCAATCTCGACGCCAAGCTGCGGGCGCAGGTTCGCGCCGAGATCAAGGCACTGTCGCAGCAGCTGCGGACCACCATGGTGTTCGTGACCCACGACCAGGTCGAGGCGATGACCATGGCTGACCGGATCGTGGTGATGAAGTCCGGCGTCATCCAGCAGGTCGGAACGCCGGAAGAGGTCTACGAGACGCCGACCAACCTCTTCGTCGCCGGCTTCATCGGCTCGCCGGCCATGAACTTCCTGCCCGTCACGCTGCGCGGGGACTGGGCAGCGCTTGCCGACGGGCGCACGCTGCCGCTGAGCCTGCTCGGTACCGGCGCCGCCAACCGCCCCGAGGGCGACGCCACCCTGATCCTCGGCGTCCGGCCAGAGCACTTCACTGTGGCGCCGGACGATCCGGACGCGCTTGCCGTCACCGTCGACCTCGTCGAGCCGCTCGGCTCCGATACGCTGGTCCACTTCCGGCTGGCGGAGACCGACGCGATCGCCCGCGTGTCGCCTGATCTCCGTCCGAAGCCGGGCGACACCCTTCCCCTCATCCCGGTCCGCGGCAAGACGCTCCTGTTCGATCAGGACTCCGGCCGGGCGATCCGCTGACACGACATGACAAGGAGTATCGACGTGACGATACAAGGCCTCACCGACCCCGCTCTCTTCACCGAGCGCTGCCTCGTCGGCGGCGAATGGATCGGCGCAGCCAAGGGCGCCGGCATCGCAGTCACCGATCCGGCCGACGGCCAGGTCATCGCCGAAGTGCCGAGCCTCGACAATGCCAGCGTGAAGCGCGCGATCGACGCGGCGGAAGCGGCCCAGAAGGACTGGGCGAAGCGCTCCGCCAAGGAGCGGGCCGGGCTGATCCGCCGCTGGTACGAGCTGATCCTCGAAAATGCCGACGACCTGGCGAAGATCCTCACCGCCGAGCAGGGCAAGCCGCTGGCCGAGGCGAAGGGCGAGATCGTCGCCAATGCCGCCTATCTCGAATGGTTCGCCGAAGAGGCCAAGCGCGTCTATGGCGACATCGTGCCGCCGCCGGGCGCCGACCGCCGGATCCTCGTCGTCAAGCAGCCCGTCGGGGTCTGCGCGGCGATCACGCCGTGGAACTTTCCGAACGGCATGATCACCCGCAAGGCCGGGCCGGCGCTGGCCGCCGGCTGCACCATCATCGTCAAGCCAGCCTCGCAGACGCCGCTCTCGGCGCTCTCCCTCGGCGTCCTCGCCGAGCGTGCCGGCATTCCCGCCGGCGTCTTCCAAGTCGTCACCGGCAAGGCGCGGGAGATCGGCACCGAGTTCACCGCCAATCCGAAGGTCGCCAAGATCTCCTTCACCGGCTCGACCGAGGTCGGGCGCTGGCTGATGCGCGAGGGCGCAGCTACGATCAAGCGGCTGTCGCTGGAGCTTGGCGGCAACGCCCCCTTCATCGTCTTCGAGGACGCCGATCTCGATGCCGCGGTCGAAGGCGCGATGATCGCGAAGTTTCGAAATTCCGGCCAGACCTGCGTCTGCGCCAACCGCATCTATGTCCATGAGAGCCTCGCCGGCGCCTTCGCCGAAAAGCTGGCGGCGGCCGCGAACGCGCTCAAGGTAGGGCGCGGCACCGAGGCCGGCGTGACCCAGGGACCGCTGATCGACGAGGCGGCCGTCGCCAAGATGGAGGAGCATTTGAGCGATGCGCTCGGTCATGGTGCGAGCCTCGTCACCGGCGGCAAGCGGCACGAACGCGGCGGGACCTTCTTCCAGCCAACGGTGATCACCGGCGTGACGCAGGAGATGAAGCTCGCGCATGAGGAGACCTTCGCGCCGCTCGCGCCGATCATCCCCTTCACCGACGAGGCGGACGTCGTCGCCATGGCGAACGACACCGAGTTCGGCCTCGCCGCCTATTTCTACACCAAGGACCTCGCCCGCATGTTCCGCGTCGCCGAAGCGCTCGAAAGCGGCATCGTGGGCGTCAATTCCGGCCTGATCGCCAACGAGATGGCGCCGTTCGGCGGCTTCAAGCAGTCCGGTCTCGGGCGCGAAGGCTCGAAATACGGCATCGAGGAGTATCTCGAGACGAAATACATCTGCGTCGCCGGGCTATGACCGCAGGCGCGCCGGACTGGGGCGACCGCCCGGGCACGGTGATCTGCCTCGGCCTGTCCGCCTTCGACTATATCTGGCAGGTCGAGCGCCTGCCTGAGGGCCGCAGCGACAAGGTCCGGGCGCCGGAGTTCCTGACCAAGGGAGGCGGCATGGCCGCGACCGCGGCGGTCGCCGTGGCGCGGCTCGGCGGTCGCCCGAGCTTCTGGGGCCGGGCCGGCGAGGACCGCGAGGGCGCGGCGATGCGGGACGAACTCGCCGCGGAAGGCGTCGACGTCTCCGGCTTTCGCCTCTTCGGCGGCGCCCGCTCATCGATCTCGGGCGTATTCGTCGATCCGGCGGGCGAACGGCATATCGCGAATTTTCGCGGGCAGGGTCTGCCGCCGGCGCCGGACTGGCTGCCGCTCGACGCCGTCGCGAAGGCCGGCGCCATCCTGGCCGACCCGCGCTGGCCGGAGGGGGCGGAAGCCGCCTTCGCCGCGGCGCGCAAGGTCGGCATTCCGACCATTCTCGACGCCGATGTCGCCGACCGCGAGGTGTTCGAGCGCCTGCTTCCGCTGACCGACCATGCGATCTTCTCCGCGCCCGCCCTGCTCGGCTTTGCGGGTGCGGACACGGAGGGGGCGCTGGGAAGCGTCGCGGCCTTCGGCTGCCGGATCGCGGCGGTGACGCTCGGCGGCGACGGCGTCCTCTGGCGCGAGCATGGCGCGACCGCAAGCAGACCGGCCCTGCCAGTCGCGATCGTCGACACGACCGGCGCGGGCGACGTCTTTCACGGCGCCTATGCGCTGGCGATCGCCAAGGGGGCGCCGACCGCCCACGCCATGGAATTTGCCGGCGTCGCCGCCGCGTTGAAATGCACGCAGGCCGGCGGCCGCCGCGGCATCCCGACACTCGAACAGACAATGCGATTTTGGAGAGACAACTCATGACGACGATCGGCAAGAGCCGCGGCCTGACCCGCCTGGCGGACGCGGACGGACACTTCACCATGGTGGCGCTCGACCAGCGCCCGCCGCTGATCGCCGCCATCGCCAAGGCCAAGGCCATCGCACCGGCCGAGGTGACCTTCGCCGACATGATCGCGGCCAAGCGCCTCCTGGTGAAGGCGCTCGCGCATGACGCCTCCTCGATGCTGTTCGACCCGAACTTCGCCATTCCCGCGGCGATCGACCTTCTGCCGGCCAGGACCGGCCTGATCGTCACCTTGGAGGAGCACCGCTTCGAGGAGACGCCGGGCGGGCGCAAGTCGCGCTCGATCGACAACTGGAGCGTCGAGAAGATCCGCCGAGTGGGCGGCGATGCGGTGAAGGTTCTCGCCTGGTACCGGCCGGACGCCACCGCCGAGGTGATCGCGCATCAGAAGGCCTATGTGCGCGCCGTCGGCGCCGAGTGCCGCCGCCACGACATCCCCTATGTCCTGGAACTCCTCGTCTACCCCTTCCCGGACAGCGCCTCGCACACCACCGACTACGTGGAATCGCCGGACAAGCGGGCCGAGCTCGTCATCGAGAGCGTGCGGGAATTCGCCAAGCCCGAATATGGCGTCGACCTCTACAAGCTGGAGACGCCGCTTCCCGGCGCCTCGCTGCCGGCGCCGGACGGTAGCGCCGCGGCTCGCGAGGCCGCCAAGGAGTTCGAGACGATCGGGGCGATCTGCCGGGATGCCGGCATTCCCTGGGTGATGCTGTCGGGGGGCGTTGCGCCTGACCAGTTCGAGCGGGTCATGTCCTATTCCTACGCCGCCGGCGCACGAGGCTTCCTCGCCGGCCGCACGATCTGGCTCGACGCGGTCCAGTCCCACTTCCCGGACGAGGCAAAGGTGTTGGCCGCCCTGCGGGGCGACGGCCTCAAGCGGCTGCAGGCGCTCACGGCTCAGGCCCGGGAGAAGGCCGAACCGTTCCAGGCGCGCTACGACTTCGACGGCATCAGGCGGGAAGGCGACTTCGCCGCGGCCTATGCCTGATCCAGCCAAGGCCTGACGCACCACAACAGAACCGACTGCCGCCGCGACGGGAAACCGACGGCGGCGGATCGCCTCATCGTCAGGCCGGCTCTACGGCCCGCACTCGCGGCTCGAAGGCCGGCGTGCCGAAATCGGCAAGGTGGCAGGCCGCGCGGTGGTCTCCGGTCCGCTCCGTCAGAAGCGGGCGCTCGGCGAAGCAGCGCTCGAAGACGTGCGGGCAGCGCGTGTTGAAGAGACAGCCCGCGGGAAGGTCGAGCGGGCTCGGCAATTCCCCCCGCGCCGCCGCCGTCCGCGTGCGCCGGCCGGGATCGAGCTCGGGCGCGGCGTCGAGCAGCGCTCTCGTATAGGGATGCCGCGGCGCCGAGAAGAGCGCCTCCGTCGGCCCGATCTCGATCACCTTGCCGAGATACATGACGGCGACCCGGTGCGAGATGTGCCGTACCAGCCGCAGATCATGGGCGACGAAGACGACGGTCAGATGCAGCTCTTCCTGGAGCTGCAGGAGAAGGTTCACCACCTGCGCCTGGACCGAGACGTCGAGTGCGGAGACCAGTTCGTCGGCGACGAGCACGTCCGGCTCGACGGCGAGCGCCCGAGCGATGCCGATGCGCTGACGCTGGCCGCCGGAAAACTCGTGGGGATAGCGCTCGGCGGAATCCTGCGGCAGCCGGACCAGATCGAGGAGTTCGGCGATGCGGCCAGGGATCTCGGCGCGCGGGCGCATCTTGTGCACCGACAGCGCCTCGCCGAGGATCTGGCGCACGGTCATGCGCGGGTTGAGCGAGGAATACGGGTCCTGGAAGATCATCTGGACCCGGCGGTTGAAGGCCCGCCGGTCAGAGCCTCTCAGTTCGCCGATGTCCTGGCCCTCGAAGCGCACGCGGCCGTCGTCGGGATCGAGCAGCCGCACGAGGCAGCGCGCGAGCGTCGACTTGCCGCAACCACTCTCGCCGACGATGCCGACCGTCTCGCCGCGATGGATGGCGAGGTTCACCCCGTTCAGCGCGTTCACGGCGAGCCGCGGCCGGCCCGCCAGGCGCGAGACGATGCTCTGCGGCATCGGGAAGCGCACCACCACCTCCTCCACGGAGAGCAGCGGGGCCGAAGGATGCTTGGTGCCGCCCATCATCATGCCGGCGCTCCGGCGGAGGCGACGCGTTGGTGGTGGAAGCATGAGACCATCCGCCCGGGCGCGAAGGGATCGAGCACAGGTCGCTCCTCGCGGCAACGGGCGGTCGCGAAACCGCAGCGCGGGGCGAAGGCGCAGCCGGGCGGGATCGCGGCAAGGCTCGGCGGCGTCCCCTCGATCGATGTCAACATGGTCCGCTCCGCCCCGCCGCGCGGCACCGACCCCAGAAGCCCGCGCGTATAGGGATGGTGCGGCTCGGCGAAGACGTCGGCGACGCTGCCGCTCTCGACGATCCGCCCCGCATACATCACCGCCATCCGGTCGCAGGTCCCGGCGACGACGCCGAGATCATGGGTGACGAAAACGACGCTCATGGCAAATTCGTCGCGCAGGTCGAGGATCAGCTTGAGGATCTGGTCCTGGATCGTCACGTCGAGCGCGGTGGTCGGCTCGTCGGCGAGGAGCAGCTTGGGATCGCTGGCGAGCGCGATGGCGATCATCACCCGCTGCTTCATGCCCCCGGAGAACTGATGCGGATAGTCGTCCAGCCGCCGTTCGGCGGCGGGAATGCCGACGAGGTCGAGGAGCTCGATCGCGCGCTTGCGGCGCTGGCGCTTGTCGAGCGCCGTGTGCGCGGCGAGGTTCTCCTCGATCTGCATCCGGACCGGAAGCACCGGATTGAGCGCCGTCGTCGGCTCCTGGAAGATCATCGCGATCTCGCCGCCCCGGACCCGCCGCAGCGCGCGTGCCGGCATGGAGAGAAGGTCCTGCCCCCGCCACAACACCCGGCCGGTGACTTCGCCGGGCGCATGAACGAGCCGCATCAGCGAGCGCAGCGTGACGCTCTTTCCGGAACCGCTCTCGCCGACGAGGCCCAGCACCTCGCCCGGCATGACGTCGAAGGAGACGCCGTCGACGGCGGTGACCGGGCCGCTCGCCGTCCGGAACACCGTCGTCAGCCTGTCCACGCTGAGCGCCGGCTCGATCGAGACCGCCTCAGCCGCGCTCATTTCTTGGTCCTCAAGAGCTCGGCGAGGCCGTCGCCGAAGAGCGAGAAGCCGAGGCCGGTGACGACGATGGCGATGCCGGGGAAGACCGAGATCCACCAGGCCGTCGCCATGAAGTTCTTGCCGTCGGCGATCTGCACGCCCCATTCGGCCGCCGGCGGCTGCGCGCCGAGGCCGAGATAGCCGAGCGAGGAGCCGAGTAGAATCGCGAGCGCCATGTCGGTCATCCAGTAGACGATCGCCGGGGTGATGGCGTTCGGCAGGAGGTGGCGGAAGATGATCCGCATCGGCGTGTAGCCCATCGCGCGGCCGGCATCGGCATAGTCGAGCCGCTTCTGGACCTTGACCTCGCCGGCGACGAGGCGGCCGTAGAACACCCAGTCGATGACGCCGACCGCGATATACATGTTGACGAGGCCGGGGCCGAGCACGGCGACGATGGCGATGACCAGCACCAGGAAGGGAAAGCTGATCACCGCGTCGACGATGCGGCCGAACAGCGTCTCCGTCAGCCCGCCGGCATAGCCGACGAGCGCGCCCACGATCGTGCCGACGATCAGCGGTCCGACCGTGGCGAAGACCGCGATCTGCATGTCGATCGTATAGGCGTGGATCACCCGCGCGAGGACGTCGCGGCCGAAACTGTCGGTGCCGAAGGGATGCGCCCAGTCCGGCGGCGACAGGAGCGCATTGTAGTCCATCGCGATCGGGTCGTAGGGCGAGAACAGCCCCGGCACGATCGCCAGGACGAGGCTCGCGGCGAGGATCAGCCCGCCGGCGACGAAGGTCGCCGGCAGCCGCCCGAGGCGCAGACGGCGGCGCGCGCGGGGGGCGGCGGTCGGCAGTGTCATGGTCATCGCGCCACCCGCGGATCGAGCCAGGCCTGAACGATGTCGGTGGCCAGAAAGGAGAGCGAGACGACGAGGGCGAGCGCCAGGGTCAGCCCCTGCACGACCGGATAGTCGCGCCCGTAGATCGAATCGATCATCAGCCGGCCCGCGCCCGGAATGGCGAAGACGGTCTCGGTGATGACGGCACCGCCGAGCAGCGTGCCGACCTGCAGGCCGAACAGCGTCACCGTGGAGATCAGTGCGTTGCGCAGGACGTGCCGGGTCATGATGAGACGCGAGGACAGCCCCTTGGCGCGGGCGAAGTCGACATATTCGGCATCGATGACCCCGATGATGGCGGCCCTCAGATTGCGCATCAGGATCGCCGCCAGGCTGAGGGCCAGCGTCACGGCCGGCAGGAACAGGTGGTAGAGCTGGTCGCCGAACGTGTTGCCGAAGCCGCCGACCGGGAACCAGTGGAGCTGGGCGCCGAAGACGGTGAGGAGGATCAGCCCGACATAGAAGACCGGCATGGAAAGGCCGACCTGGAACGAGCCGCGAATGGCGCTGTCGGAGATCCGGCCTCGCCGGGTCGCGGCCACGAAGGCGAGCGGCACCGCGAGGACGAGGGCGATCAGCGCCGCCATCGCCGTGAGCATCAAGGTCACCGGCAGACGCTCGGCGATGAGGCTCGCGACCGAGACCTTCAAATGGATCGAATTGCCCAAATCGCCGGTCGCGATGTTGCGGACGAAGACCAGGAACTGGACCGGAAGCGGCTTGTCGAGGCCGAGCTCGGCGTTGATCCGCACGACGTCCGCGTCGCGGGCCCGATCACCCAGGATGGCGCTCGCCGGGTCGCCCGGCAGGAGCCGGACGAGCACGAAGATCACCACCACGATGAAGGCGAGCGTCGGGACGAGCTGCAGGAGGCGGCGGGTGATGAAGCTGAGGAAGGCCAATGAGCCGAGCCCGTATTTGCGCGATCGATGAGCCTGTCGGCGGCGGAGCCGGAGCGTCCGCCGCCGGCGTCTCGCTTACTTGTCGATCCAGGTCGCCCGGAAGACGTTGTTGCCGAGCGGGATCTGCAGGAAGCCGTGCACCGTGTCGCGCAGCGCCACCGGATAGGGCGTCTCGTAGAGCGGGATGATCGGCCCGCTGGCGTTGTAGATCTTCTGGATCTCGGCGTATTGCTCGGCCCGCTTCTTCTGGTCGATCTCCTTCTGCGACGCCTCGAACAACTCGTCGGCCCGCTCGCTCTTCCAGCCGGAATGCACCGCGTCGATGTTCTTGGAATAGACGTAGTAGGAGGTGATCTCGTTCGGGTCGGCGATGTCGTCGGTCCAGGCGCCGGCGCGCATGTCGAACTCGCCGTCGCGGTATTTTTGCGTGCGGGTCGCGTTGTCGACCTGCTGCAGTTCCAGCTTGATGCCGATCTGGCTCCACATCTGCTGCAGGGCCGTCGCCGTGCCGATCTCGTCCTGGCTGCCGGCGAGGATCAGGATCGAGGTCGAGAAGCCGTCCTCGTAGCCGGCCTCCTTCATCAGCTGCTTCGCCTTTTCCAGGTCGTAGGGATAGACGGCGCCCTCGCCCACATGCAGCGGCGTCGCCGACGACATGTAGGACGACATCGGCGTGCCGACGCCATGGGTGACGATCTGGATGATCGCCTGCTTGTTCGCGGCGTAGTTCATCGCCTGGCGAACCTTCTCGTTCGACAGCGGATTGTCCTTGCCGCCGACCTGCGGGCGCACGTTCATGATGACGTCGGCGATGCGCGTCGAGGGGAAGAGCTCCATGTCGATCCCCTCCGCCTGCTTCAGCTCGGCGACGCGGGAATAGGGGATCAACTCGGCACCATCGATCTCGCCGGACTGCAGCTTGAGGATACGCGTCGCGTCGTCCGGCAGGAGGTCGAAGGTGATGCCGTCGAGATAGGGCAGCGGCTTGCCGTCCTCCCCCTTGTCCCAATAGTGCTCGTTCTTGACCAGCTCCATGGTCGATCCGCGCTGCCAGGACTTCAGCACGAACGGTCCGGAGCCGACCGGATGCTCGGCGAAGGACTTCGCCTTTTCGGCGTCGGTCTCGCCTTCCGAGGCCTCGAACTGCTTCTTCGGCAGGATCGCGGCGTTGAACACCGTCAGCGCCGGCAGGATGGCGGGGTCGGTATGCTTCAGCTTGATGGTGATGCCGTCATCGCCCTTGGCGACGACGTCGTCGACGGATTGGAGCAGGAAGTTCCAGATGCCGTTCTCCGGATTGGCCGCCCGCTTCAGCGACCAGATCACGTCGTCCTGCGTGATCGGCGAGCCATCGGAGAACATCGCCCCCTGGCGCAGCGTCAGATCGACCGACAGCCCGTCATCCGCAACCTTCCACTCGGTCGCCAGCCCCGGCTTCAGGCCCTTGCCGTCGTCGGTCGGCAGGATCAGCGTGTCATAGAGGTTCGACAGGATCCAGATGTCGACATTGGCGTCGTTGAGGACCGGATCGAGGAACAGGCTGTCGGCGTAACGCCCATAGTGCAGGACGCCGCCGCGCTCGACCGCGAGGGCCTGCGAGCTGACGCCGAGGAGAAGCGCAGCGGCGATCGCCGAGCGGATGATGGTCTTCATGAGCGGAGGCCCTCCATGTCACGCAGTGTGCCAGAACGCTGGTACGATAGGCATGGCGAGGCGGGCGAGTCAATTCGCTGATCATGCCCTCTTTTTGGGCGCAATGCCCAAACAACTGCCGCATCGCAGGGCTTGTCCGGCTTCGCAGGATCGTGCTAGCCACGAAGTACAGTTGGAGCCGGACTCTCGATGAATTTTCATGTCGATCGCGACCTGCCCGTGCCGATCCGGTCGCAGTTGAAGGGCCTGATCGAATACGGCATCGCCTGCGGCGAACTGAAGGCCGGCGAAGCGCTTCCGTCCGTGCGCGAGCTCGCGGAACGGATCTCCGTCGCGCCGATGACGGTAAGCCAAGTCTATCGGGAACTGAAGACGGAAGGCCTGATAGAGGCGCGGCCGGGGTCGGGCACCTTCATCGCCAATTCGAGCCAGGCCCGGATGGCCTCGCGGCCCGAAGCCATCCAGCTGCGCCGCCGGATCGATGCCCTCATCGACGAAGGGCTCGCCATGGGGGTGCGCGCCACGGACCTCGCCTCGCTGGTCAATTCCCGGCTGTTCTACCGGACCAGTCTCGGCCGGCGCACCCAGGTCGTGATGGTCGGACTGTTTCCGGAAGCGACCGCCAGCTATGCGCGTTTCATCGCCTCGCGGCTCGGCGAAGCGGCAACGGTCGAGCCGCTGACCATCTCGGCCATGCAGCGCAATCCGGAGATCCGCGCCCGCGGCGCCTCCGCCGATCTCGCCATCACCTTCGTCAACCGCCAGCGGGAGGTGGCGGCGCTGTTGCCGAACACCAAGGTGGTCTCGATCAGCTTCATCCCGTCCGAGGAGACGCGGCGCTCGCTCGCCTCGCTGGACCCGCTGGCAAAGGTCGCCGTCGTCTCGCGCTTTCCCGACTTCCTGCCGATCATGAAGGCCGGCGTCCAGCGCTTCGCGCCGCATGTGCCGACGATCGCGGCGACCACGGTCGAGGAGCCCGACCTTGCCGAAATCGTCGAGCGTTCGAGCGTCGTCGTCTACGCCAGCGGTGCCGAAAGCGTTCTGCCCCTGGTCGGGCCGGATCGGCCGGCCATCGAATACCGCCACATTCCCGATCCCGCCGACATCGAGCGGATCGTCCATCCCATCGTTCGGGGATCCGCAGACAGCGTCCCCTTTCCGGAAAGGGAAGCGTCATGAGAGTTTCGCAAGTCAATTGGCCCGAGATCGAGGCCTATCTGAAGACCGACGACCGCGCGATCCTGCCGCTCGGCTCCACCGAGCAGCATGCCGGCCTGTCGCTCTCGGTTGACTCGATCCTATCGGAACGGGTGGCCGCGGAGGCCGCCGAGCCCTTGGGCGTTCCGGTCTTCCCGGTCCTCGCCTATGGCCTCACGCCCTATTTCCTGGCCTATCCCGGCTCGATCTCGATCCGCATCGAGACCTATGTGCGGATGGTTCGTGACATCCTCGACTCGTTGAAGCGCCAGGGCTTCAAGCGCATCCTGATCGTCAACGGCCATGGCGGCAACCAGCCGGCCGGCAGCCTCGCGATCGAATGGATGGCCGACAATCCCGGCCACTCGGTGAAGTTCCACAATTGGTGGAACGCGCCGGAGACCTTCGCCAAGGTGCAGGAGATCGACCCCGTTGCGTCGCACGCCTCCTGGATGGAGAACTTTCCCTGGACACGGGTCGAAGGCGCCCAGCTGCCGACGCAGATGAAGCCGATGATCGACCTGTCGCTGATGCGGATGATGGACCCCGACAAGGTCCGCGCCTTCCTGGGCGACGGCAATTTCGGCGGCTATTACCAGAAGCCGGACGACGACATGCAGGCGATCTGGAACGTCGCGGTCGCCGAGACCCGCGCGCTGATCGAGGGTCCCTGGGCGTGAGCGAAACGGAAAGCCCTGCCGCTCCGATCCTCATCTGGGGCGCCGGCGCGATCGGCGGAACCCTCGGCGCCGCCTTCCTGCGCACCGGCCACAGCGTCGTCTTCGTCGACAATGACGGCGACCATGTCCGCGCCATCAACGCCAAGGGCCTGTCGATCGCCGGGCCACTGTTCGAGGTCACGGTGCGCGCGCCCGCCTTCCTGCCGGACGAGCTTGAGGGGACGTTCGAGACGATCTTCCTCTGCGTGAAGGCGCATCACACCGAGGCCGCCACCCGGCAGCTAGCGCCGCACCTTTCCGAAGCCGGCTGCGTCGTCTCCGCCCAGAACGGCCTCAACGAATACGTCATCGGCCAGATCGTCGGCGAGCCGCGCACAATCGGCTGCTTCGTCAATTTCGGCGCCGATTATCTGGAACCCGGCCTCGTCCACTACAGCGGCCGGGGCGCGGTGGTGATCGGCGAGATGGACGGTGCCCGGACCCCGCGCGTCGAACGACTGCACGCTCTTCTGCGCGGCCTTGCCGACGACGCGATCCTCTCGGACAACATTCTCGGCTTTCTCTGGGGCAAGCTCGTCTACGGCGCCCTCCTGTTCGCCACCGCGCTCACCGATCTGTCCATCGCCGACGCCCTCGCCGATCCGGCGCACCGGCCGGTGCTGACCGCGCTCGGCCGCGAGGTGGGATCGGTCGCGACGGCCGCCGGCATGCGGCTCGCGCCCTTCGACGGCTTCGATCCGCTCGCCTTCGTCCCGGATGCGCCGGCCGCGCGCACGGCGACGTCCTTCGACGACATGGTCGCCCACAACCGCCGCTCCCTGAAGTCGCACAGCGGCATCTGGCGCGACCTCGCCATCCGCAAGCGCAGAACCGAGGTCGATGCGCAGCTCGGGCCGATCGTCCAATTCGGCGAACGCCACGGCGTCCGGGCGCCACTGACTGCGCGCCTGATCGCGATGATCCACGAGATCGAGGACGGGACGCGGCCGCTCTCGGCCGACAATCTGAGCGATCTTGCCGCAGCGGGTCGGGACGGGAAAGTGAGCGCCGCATGAACATTGCCTTCGAGGGGCGGACCGTCCTCGTCACGGGAGCCGCCCACGGATTCGGCCGGACCATCGCCATCGGCTTCTGCGAGCGCGGCGCCAGGGTGATCGCCTGCGACATTCTCGAAGCCGAGCTTGCCGAGACCGTGCGGCTGGCCGGGGCCTCCTGCGAGGCACGCCCGCTCGACATCACCGAGCGCGACGCGGTCCAGGCCGCGGTCGGCGAGATCGAAGCGCGCGACGGCGGCGTCGACATCCTGGTCAATTGCGCCGGCGGCGTCCTCGGCCAGGTCGGCCGGCCGATCGAAGAGATCGGCGAGGCCGACTGGAAGGCCATCTTCGCCGTCAACCTCTCCGGCGCCTTCTACATGACCCAGGCCGTCGCTCCGGCCATGAAGCGCCAGAAATGGGGCCGCGTCGTCAACATCTCCTCCGGCGCCGGGCTCGGCATCTCGCTCACCGGCATCCAGGCCTATGCCAGCGCCAAGGCCGGCCAGATCGGCCTCACCCGCCAGCTCGCGCACGAGCTCGGCCCCTTCGGCATCACCGTGAACAACGTCGCGCCGGGCTTTGTGCGGTCCAATCCCACCACCGAGCGGCAATGGGAGGCGATGGGGAAGGAAGGCCAGGACAGGCTGATCCAGGCCATCGCCCTCAAGCGGCTCGGCAGCCCGGAGGACATCGCCAACGCCGTGATGTTCTTCGCCTCCGAACAGGCGGGCTGGATCTCCGGACAGGTGCTCTCGGTGGACGGCGGCAAATGACGGAGGGACGGACCGTGGACGATGTCGAAGCCTATCTGTCCGAAAACGCCGACGCGGCGATCGAAGAGCTGAAGGCGTTCTGCCGGATCGAGAGCGTCTCGACCGATCCCGCCTATCGGTCCGGAATCTCGGCTGCGGCCGATTTCGTCGCCGAGCGGCTGACCCGCGCCGGCTTTCCCACCGTCGAGATCATTGAGACCGGCGGCCATCCGGCCGTCGTCGCCGAATGGTGCGCGGCGCCCGGCGCGCCGACCATCCTTGTCTACGGCCATTACGACGTGCAGCCGCCGGACCCGCTGGAGAAGTGGGCGAGCCCGCCCTTTTCGCCTGATATCCGCGACGACCGCCTCTACGCCCGCGGTGCTTCCGACGACAAGGGGCCGGTGATGATCCCGATCCTCGTCGCGGAAGCTTTCGCGCAAACGCGCGGGAAGCCGCCGCTGAACGTGAAGATGATCGTCGAGGGCGAGGAGGAATCCGGCAGCCCGCATCTCGGCGAGACGATCGCGCGACTGAAGGAGCGGCTCGCGGCCGATCTCGTCGTCTCGGCCGACGGCGCCATGTGGCGGGCGGACCTGCCGTCGGTGACGGTGGCGAGCCGCGGCCTGATCGCGCTCGACGTCACGGTATCCGGCGCATCGAAGGACCTGCATTCCGGCCGCCATGGCGGCAGCGCACCGAACCCGGTGCGAGCGCTGTCGCGGATGCTGGCGAGCCTCCACGACGAGGCCGGCCGGGTGGCCGTGCCGGGATTTGCCGATGACGCGACGCCGCCCGATCCCGCGATCCTCGACGCGATCCGCGCCTCCGGCTTCGATCCGGCGGACTATTTCCGCGCGATCGGCGCGCCGCTGCCCGATCCCCTGCCCTCGGCCGAGGAACTGCTGACGCGGCAGTGGCTCGAACCGACGCTGGAATTCAACGGCATTTCCGGCGGCTATTCAGGTCCGGGCACCAAGACGGTCATCCCCTCCTCGGCGAGCGCGAAGATCACCTGCCGCCTCGTCGCCGGCCAGGAGCCGGAGGCCGTGTGCGCGGCGATCGAGACGCATCTGAGAAGGGTGACGCCGACCGGCTACGCCATCGAGGTCCGGGAGCACGGGCCGGGCAGCGCCGCCTTCGCGCTCGATCCGGACGAGCCCGCGCTCGCGATCACCGAAGACGTTCTCGAAGGCATTCTCGGCGCCCGCCCCTTGCGCGTCGCGATGGGCGCGACGATCCCGATCGGCGCGGTCTTCAAGGAGCATCTCGGCGCCCCGCTCGTCTTCTTCTCCTTCTCGACCGCCGACGAGGACTATCACGCGCCGAACGAATTCTTCCGGCTGGACAGTTTCAGGAAGGGACTGATCGCCTGGGCGCGGCTCTTCGACCGCCTTGCCGACGGCCTGCCGGAGCGCGCGACGCCCGAACGCTGACGGCGGCAGGCGCTTCGCCACCAATGGATCCCGCGCCTGAAAACCGAGACATCGTCGCAGCATTCAGCGCGCCTGCGGCGACGCCCAGACGCGCTTGACGGTCTCGATGAAGGCCGCCGTCACATCGCTGAGGCGGCGGTTTGCGGGAGAGAACAGCTCGAAGACGCAGGTATAGCCGATCTCGTCCGGCCGGATCGCGCGCAGCGTCCCCTCCGCCACGCCCTGCGCCGCGTAATGGTCGGGCAGAAGGCCGACATAGCGCCCGGACTGGATGAGGATCAGCTGCGGTTCGATCTGGTGGACCGTCGCCTCGACGCGCCAGTCCAGCTCGCGCAGCATGTCCTCCTCGCGCCAATAGCCGCGATGGACGAATGGCATGGTCGCAAGCCGCGCATCGGTCAGCTCGGCATCGGCCGCCGCGAAGGCCTCGTGCCCGCGCCCGCAATAGAGGCTGTGGCGCTCCTCGTAGAGCCGGTCGTAGACGATCCCGTCGATCCGGTTGCGGTAGCTGCCGATGGCGCAGTGATAGAGGCCGTCGGCAACCTTCTGCTGCATGTCCTGGGGCCGCTCCTGCGCGATCGCCAGCGTCACATTCGGCGCGACGGCGCCGAAGGCGGCGATGGCTGCGGCAAGGTGGTTGGCCGGATCGGACGCGATGGCGTCGAGGATGCCGATCCTCAGCTCCCCCGAGAGTTCGCCGCGAACCGATGCGACGTCGGTGGAGAAGTCCTGCAGCGCCTTGTCGAGCCGGCGCGCTGCATCGAAGGCCGCCCTTCCCTTTTCCGTCAGCCGGAAGCCGCCCCGTCCGCGATGGCAAAGGACGAAGCCGAGCCGCTCCTCCAGCGCAGTCATGTGGTTGGAGATGGTCGACTGGCTGACGTTCAGATCACCGGCCGCCGCTGCGAAACCGCCATGCCGCACGACCGCGTCGAAAACCTGAAGGAGGCGAAGATCACTTCCAGAAACGCGCATCGGCGGCCCACCCACTTTGACGATCGTCAATGTCTGGATTGATAGGCCGATATTCCATTGCCCGTCCAGCGCCGGTTCTATGGTGACGATTGAGGCATACGCCCTCCATGACCAATGAACGGGCAGACGGGATTTCGATGCAGGGAGGCAGGGATCAGTTGCGGCCCGATCCGGGTGCGGGTGAGGCAAGGATTTTGCCCCGCGCCAATCCTCTGCTCGCCCGCGTGGCGCCGCCGCCGATCGCCCAGGCCGACCGTTGGGCCGCCGCCTATGACGGCCGGCATGGCGCGCTGATCAATTGCAGCCAAGCGGTGCCGAACCACGCTCCGCCGGCCGATTTTGCCGCGCGGCTCGCAGAGGCGGCCGCGAGCCCTCAGGCCGCCCGCTATGGCGACATCCTTGGAGATCCGGCGCTGCGGCACGCCTATGCGGCCCACGTCTCCCGCCGCTATGATGCGACGATCGAGCCCGGCCGGGTCGCGATCACCGCCGGCTGCAACCAGGCCTTCTTCGCGGCGATGATCACCGTCGCGGGTGCCGGCGATGCGGTGATTCTGCCGGCGCCCTGGTATTTCAACCATCAGATGACGCTCGACATGCTCGGCATCGAGAAGCGGCCGCTCGTCACCAAGGCCGAGACCGGCTTCCTGCCGGACCCCGCCGCCTTAGAGGCGCTGATCGACGAGAAGACCCGAGCGCTCGTCCTCGTCAGCCCGAACAATCCGACCGGCGCGGTCTACCCGCCCTCGCTTCTTGTCGAGCTTTTCGACACCTGCGTCCGCCGCGGCCTCCATCTGGTTCTCGACGAGACCTATCGCGACTTCCTTCCGCCGGAAACCGGGGCGCCGCACGCTTTGTTCGCGGCGCCGGAAGGCGAGGCCCATCTGATCTCGCTCTATTCCTTCTCGAAGGCCTATGCGATCCCGGGGCACCGGGTCGGAGCGATGATCTCCGGCGAAGCGCTCGCCGCCGAGATCGAGAAGGTGATCGACTGCATCCAGATCTGCGCGCCCCGGCCGGCCCAGGCCGCGCTGCCCCAGGCGATCGAGTCTCTCGCCGACTGGCGGGCCGAGAACGCCGCCGTCATCGCGGCGCGGGCGCGCCTGTTCGAAGACATGCTCGGCGACATTCCAGGCTGGGAGCTCGACCAGATCGGCGCCTATTTCGCCTATGTCCGCCACCCCTTCCCGGATCGGCCGGCTGCAGACGTCGCGGCCGGTCTCGCCCGCGACGCCGGCATTCTCGCTCTGCCCGGCTCCTTCTTCGGGCCGGATCAGGAGCGGCATTTGCGGATCGCCTTCGCCAACGTGCCGGAAGACGGCATCCGCGAGGTGATGCGGCGGCTGGCGCTCAACTCGGGCGGCGATGCCGGCAAGGACAATCGAGAGAAAGTTCGAAACGATGGATGAGACGAGACTGAACGCGCTGCGTCAGCGCTTTGCCGGCGAGAACGAGCGCCGGATCTACGACGAAGGCTTCGCCGCCGTCGCCGACCGCCTGTTCGACCCGAAGGGCACGCGCGTCGCGCCCTATGCCGGCCTGCCGACGCTGCTCGACGTGCCCTACCGCGCGATCGACTGGGCTGCGCCCGATTTCGGCGATCTCCAGGTCGCGATGATCGGCGTGCCGATGGATCTCGGCGTCACCAACCGCAACGGCTCGCGCTTCGGGCCGCGGGCGCTGCGCACGATGGAACGGGTCGGCCCGTACAATCACGTGCTGAAGACCATGCCGACCCACGAAATCACTGTCGCCGATATCGGCGACGTGCCGTTCCGCTCGCGCTTCGATCTCGCCACCTCGCACGAGGACATCGAGCGGACGGCGGGCGCGATCGCCGGGGCCGGTGTCCTGCCGCTCTTCGTCGGCGGCGATCATTCGATCTCGCTGCCGATCCTCCGGGCGCTCGGGGCCGAAAGCCCCGTCGGCATGATCCATATCGATGCGCATTGCGACACGTCCGGCCCCTTCGACGGCTGCAAGTTCCACCATGGCGGCCCGTTCCGCCAGGCCGTCCTCGACGGCGTGCTCGATCCCGAGCGCACGATTCAGATCGGCATCAGAGGCTCCTCGGAATATCTCTGGGAATTCTCCTACGACACCGGGATGACCGTCATCCATGCCGAGGAGATCGCCGATCTCGGCATCGCCGCGATCGTCGAAAAGGCCAAGGCGGTGGCGGGCGACGGCCCGGTCTACCTCTCCTACGACATCGACAGCCTCGACCCGGCCTTCGCCCCCGGCACCGGCACGCCGGAGATCGGCGGGCTCTCGACGCGGGAAGCGCAGGCGATCCTGCGCGGCCTTGCCGGTATCCGAGTGATCGGCGGCGACGTCGTCGAGGTCGCGCCGCAATACGACGCGACGACCAACACCGCCCATGCCGGGGCGCAGATGCTGTTCGAGCTCCTCAGTCTCGCCCGGCTCTCCCCCGCCCTTCCCAAGCGGAAGTGACAGCGCGGCCATTGCGAGACATCATCAGACCAACGTCGAACCGAAACCCCGATCCCAAGGAGTGACGCCATGACCCGCAAGCCATCCCTCGTCCTCACCCGCCGGCAGGCGCTTCTGGCCGCCGGCGCCGGCGCCGCGACCCTCGCCATGCCCTCGGTGCTGAGAGCCCAGGACAAGTCGCTGAAAGTCGGCGTCTATGGCGGCTATTTCAAAGACTCCTTCGACAAGAACATCTTCCCCGACTTCACCAAGGCGACGGGCATCGCGGTGGAAAGCGTCGCCGAGCCGACGGGCGAGGCCTGGCTCGTCCAGCTCGAACAGGCCGGCCGGGCCGGCGTCGCGCCGGCGGACGTGTCGATGATGAGCCAGGTCGCGATGCGCAAGGGGCTGCAGACCGAACTCTGGCAGCCGCTCGATCCCTCGAATATCCAGCATTTCGACGAGGTGCTGCCGCCGTTCACGGTGAAGTACGACGACGGCCGGGTCGCCGGGATCGGCGCCGTCGCCTGGTACATCACGCTCGTCTCCAACACCAAGACCTTCCCCGAGGCGCCGGACAGCTGGGCGACCTTCTGGGAGGAGGACAAGAAGAACAAGCTCGGCCTTCTCGCCCTCGTCTCCAACTCCTTCCTCCTGGAAGTCACCGCGACGACCTTCTTCGGCGGCACCGACATCCTGTCGAGCGAGGACGGCATCCTGAAGGTGATGGACAAGCTCGCCGAGCTGAAGCCGAACGTCCAGCTCTGGTACCGCGACGAGGCACAGTTCGAGCAGGCGCTGAAATCGGGCGAGATCCCGATGGGCCAGTACTACCACGACGTCACCGGGCTCGCGGCCGCCGACGGCTTCCCGGTCCGCTCGACCTTCCCGAAGGAGGGCGGCATCTCCGACAGCGGCTGCTGGGCGGTGACCAAGGCGTCGAAGAAGCTCGACCTCGCCATGGAGTTCATCGACTACATGACGCAGCCGAAGATCGCGGGGCTCCTCGCCCGCAAGGTCGGCACCGCGCCGGTGCTGAAGCGTTCGGCGCTCGATCTCTCCGACAAGGAGTTCGCGGCGGTCTCCTCCGAGATTTCGCCGATCATCCCGCGCTACGACCTCTATGTCGAAAAGGCCGACTGGCTGAACCAGAAATGGACCGAGCTGATCGTCGGATAAGGCAGTGGGCGCGGCGGGCCTCCTCCAGGTGGTCCATCCCCCGTTCGCCAACGTTCACCCGGGGTCGCCGGTGATGCATCGGATCGGCTGCGATGCGCACGTCGCAAGGGCGGCACCCCCGCCGCATCGTCATCCTCGGGCTCGGTCCCGAGGATCCAGAGCGGCGCTTCAACCGCCCACTGAGATCGAAATCTTCATGTCATGCTTCCACGTTCAACGTTGCAACTGGATCCTCGGGACGGAGCCCGAGGATGACGACGCGTCGATGTCCTGGCGTCGCTCGCAAACGTCGCCGCTGCCGCGTCGAAGCGGCCTGAAGGCAGCGACGGGGCGGACCGAATGAGCCAGCTCGACCTCGTCAACGTCACCAAGCGCTATGGCGAAATCGTCGCCGTCGACGACGCCGCCCTGACGGTGCCGGCGGGCAGCTTCATCTGCCTGCTCGGCCCCTCCGGCTGCGGCAAGACCACGCTCATGCGCATCATCGCCGGGCTGGAGTCTGCGAGCGCCGGCGAGGTGCGCTTCGACGGGACGCGGATCGACGCGACGCCCGTCCATCGGCGCGATTTCGGCATGGTGTTCCAGTCGCTCGCCCTCTTCCCGCATCTGTCGGTCGGCGACAACATCGCCTATCCGCTCCGCATCAGAGGCAAGGGCCGAGCCGAGCGCGAGGCGCGGGTCGCCGAACTCCTTGATCTCGTCCGCCTGCCGGGCGTGGCCGACCGGCCGATCAGCCAGCTTTCAGGCGGCCAGCGCCAGCGCGTCGCGATCGCCCGCGCGCTCGCCGTCTCGCCGAAGCTCTTCCTGCTCGACGAGCCGCTCTCGGCGCTCGACGCCAAGCTGCGCGAGGCGATGCAGGTGGAGCTGCGCCAGCTGCAGCAGCGGCTGGGGATCACCACTATCGTCGTCACCCATGACCAGCGCGAGGCGATGACCATGGCCGACCAGATCGTCGTCATGAAGAGCGGCCGCGTCCTGCAGATGGACCGGCCGATCGACGTCTACCGCAGGCCCGCGAGCCCGTTCGTCGCCGACTTTCTCGGCCAGACCAACTGCCTGACCGCAAAGGCCGGTTCGGGCGGTGCCGAGATCGTCGGCGCCACCGTTCCCGGCCTCGATCTCGGCGCCGGACGTCGCGAGGCGGAGATCTCCGTGCGCCCCGAGGATGTCGCGGTGCGCGGCGCGGGCGAAGCGCCAATCGCGGCAGAAATCGAGTTCGTGCGGGACATGGGCTCGACCATCGAGATCTATTTGAAGACGGCGGCCGGGCCGATGATCGCCCAGCGGCCGACCGGGCACGGGGAGTTTTCCATCGGCGACAAGGTCTCGCTCGCGATCGATCCCGCCGCCGTCGTCGTCTTTCCGGACGGGGCGCCGCGGTGAGCGCCGGGACCGCAGCAGGAAGCCCATCGCGCGGACAGGCCGCGCTGGCCTTTCCCGCCGTCATGCTCGCCGCCTTCTTCGTCGTGCCCTTCGGGCTGATGATCGCCGTCTCGTTCTTCTCGAGGGTCCAGAGCGGCTTCTACGAGCCGGTGCTGACGACGGCAAACTACGCCCGCTTCCTGTCCTGGTTCTTCGCCGACATCCTGTTCTTCTCGGTCGGCCTGTCGGCGCTCGTCGCGGCCGTCTGCCTCACCATCGGGGCGCCCTTCACCTATCTCCTGTCGCGCCTATCCCGCCGCGCGCAGGTGCCCTGGCTGGTGGCGATGATGGCGGTGCTCTCCCTGTCGGAGGTGATCATCGGCTTTGCCTGGTCGACGCTCCTGTCACGCACCGCCGGAATCTCCAACCTCCTCGTCGCCATCGGCCTGATGGACGGTCCCGAGGCCTGGACGCCCGGCTTCTTCGCCGTCCTCTGCGGCATGGTCTACCAGGCCTTTCCCTATTCGATCCTCGTCCTCTTCCCGGCCTTCTCCCGGCTCGACCCGTCGCTGCCGGAGGCCGCGCGCACGCTCGGCGCCTCGCCGGTGCGCGCCTTCTTCACCGTCGTCCTGCCGAGCCTTCGCAACGCGCTCGTCGCCACCTTCATCATCGTCTTCGTCTTCGCGCTCGGCGCCTATCTCCTGCCGCAGTTGCTCGGCCGGCCGCAGCACTGGACGCTGTCGGTGCTGATCACCGACCAGGCGATCTACCAGTCGAACATGCCCTTCGCGGCGGCGATGGCGGTCTTCCTGGTGGCGACCAGCCTGATCCTCGTCCTTCTTTCCACCATGGTCGGCGGCAGGGGCCGCGCGGCATGACCGAGAAGCTCCTCTCGCGGCTGTTCTTTGCCCTGGTCGGCCTGTTCCTCGCCGCGCCCCTCGTCGTCATCGCCGGCGTCTCGGTGAACGAGAAGCAGAGCCTGACCTTCCCGCCGCAGGGCTTCTCGCTATCCTGGTACGCCCAGATCTTCACCGACGGCGAATGGCGCGGAGCGCTTCTCACCTCCGTCCTGATCGCGCTCGGCGCCGCGAGCATCGCCGTCCTCATCGCCCTGCCGATCGGCTATGCGCTGTGGCGCAAGACCACCCTGTTCGGCCGCATCGTCCAGACGCTCGGCGTCTCGCCCTTCGTGCTGCCGCCGGTCATCACCGCCCTCGGCGCCCTCAGCTTCTGGGCGACGGTCGGCTCCTACGGCGCCTGGTACACGGTGGTGATCTCGCATGCCGTGTTCTTCACCAGCCTGCCGCTGGTGACGATCTCGCTCGGCTTCGCCACCATCGACCGCGAGGTGACCGAGGCGGCGCGGACCATGGGCGCCGACGACCGCCGCATCCTGACGACGATCGTGCTGCCGATGATCGCGCCATACATCGTCTCGGGCTTCGCCTTCGCCTTCGTCCTGTCGCTCAACGAGTACATCGTCGCCTACATGACCGTGGGGTTCACCCAGGTGACCGTGCCGATCAAGATCTTCAACGCGCTGCGATACGGCTACACGCCGACCATGGCGTCGATCTCGATCCTGTTCGTCGCCGTCGCCGTGGTGGTGTTCGGCCTGGTCGCCCGTTTCGGCGACCTGCCGCGCCTGCTCGGCGCATGGTCGGACGGAGGACGGAAATGAGGGTCGCGGCGGTCCAGATGGAGGCGGGCGTCACCGACCTGGAGGAGCGCCGGGCGGCGATCCTCGCATCCGTCGAAACAGCGTCGCGGCAGGGCGCCGAAATCGTGGTCCTGCCCGAACTCGCCGTCACCGGCTATGGCGCCGCCGAGGCCCATATGGCACCGGGTGAGGCGGAGACGGCCCTGGCCCCCTTCCGGGCGGAAGCCGACCGGCTGGGAACCGCGATCGTCATCGGCCTGGCGCTCGCAACGGATACCGGCACCATCAACGCCGCCGCCCTTCTCGCTCCGGGCAGTACGCCCCTCCTCTATGCCAAGCGCATGCTCTACGGCGGCTATGAGAAGGAGCTGTTCGTGCCGGGCACTGCGCCCTCGCCGATCGTGACGATCGCCGGTCTCGCCTGCGGGCTCCTCGTCTGCTTCGACGTCGAGTTCCCCGAACTCTGCCGCGACCTCGCCCGCCGCGGAGCGCAGGCGATTCTGGTGCCCACCGCCCTGCCGAAGAGCGCCGGGGCTGCGTTCATCGCGGAGCATGTCGTGCCGGTGCGGGCCTTCGAGAACCAGGTCTTCGTCGTCTATGCCGATCACTGCGGCGCGGACGCGCGCTTTGAATATCAGGGTCAGTCGGTGATCGCCGCGCCGGACGGCAGCCGTCTCGCTTCGGCGGGAACGGAAGGGCCGGCGCTTCTCCTCGCCGACCTTGATCCGGCGGCCTATGCGGAAAGCCGCGAGCAGAACCCGTATCTTGCGGAGGCCGCCGCGGCGGTGCTCTGAGGCCCGGCGCCCAGGGAACAGCCTTCGAACTGGGCGAATGCGGGGAAAGCAGGCAGGTCCTGCCCACCGAATAGCCAGACCATCGCCCTGTCCCGACCGTTCCGCCCGAAGCCGTGTCATCTTCTTCTGGCACGGAGCTTGCTCGGTTTCGTTCGTGCGGTGCGTCTAGGGTTCCGGCGTCCTCCATCGAGGGCGCGGCTGGTCCGAGAGACGCACTCTCCGGGAGTTCCGGGGAGACACGGCGGGCCAAAATCCCGGGAGAACGCCGCACGGACCCGCCTCGAAGCGGGCCGTCTCCCGGTCCTCTTCGCGCGACGTCCTCGATCAACCGGCCGTCCCGGCCGACGCGACGAAGAAGGAAGAAGCCGCATGCGAAAGTTTGCCACCGCCCTGGCGCTCGCCGTCTCGCTCCTCGCCCTTCCGGCCATCGGCACGAGCGCCGCCCATGCTGAGGCGAAGAAGGACTTCTCGGTCTGCTGGTCGATCTATGCCGGCTGGATGCCCTGGGGCTACATGCAGGATTCCGGCATGCTGAAGAAATGGGGCGACAAATACGGGATCTCGATCAAGGCCGTGCAGATCAACGACTATGTCGAATCGATCAACCAGTACACGGCCGGTCAGTATGACGGCTGCTCCATGACCAACATGGACGCGCTGTCGATCCCGGCCGGCGGCGGCGTCGACACGACCGCGTTGATCGTCGGCGACTATTCCAACGGCAATGACGGCGTCGTCCTGAAGGGCGGAGGCATGGACACGCTCGCGGCCATCAAGGGCCAGCGCGTCAATCTCGTCGAGCTCTCGGTCTCGCACTACCTCCTCGCCCGCGCGCTCGAATCCGTCGGCATGTCGGAGCGCGACGTCACCGTGGTCAACACCTCCGACGCCGATTTGGTAGCGGCCTACCAGACGCCGGACGTGACCGCCGTCGTCACCTGGAACCCGCTCCTGTCGACCATCACCGCCATGCCGGAGGCGCACGAAGTCTTCGATTCCTCCAAGATCCCCGGCGAAATCCTCGACCTCATGGTGGTGAACACCGAAACGCTGAAGGACAATCCGGACTTCGGCAAGGCGCTCACCGGCGCCTGGTACGAGATGATGGATCTGATGCAGTCGGACACGCCCGAGGGCAAGGAGGCGCTGGAAGCGATGGCCAAGGCGTCGGGCACCGATCTCGAAGGCTACAAGGACCAGCTCTCGACGACGGCGATGTTCTACGACCCCGCGAAGGCCGTCGAGTTCACCAAGTCGGACGCGCTGCCGAAGACGATGACCTTCGTGGCGAACTTCCTCTTCGACCACGGTATTCTCGGCCAGGGCGCGCCCAGCGCCGATTTCGTCGGCATCGCCTATCCCGGCGGCAGGACGACCGGCGACGAGGCCAACATCCAGCTGCGCTACGACCCGGCCTATATGGAGATGGCCGCGGACAAGAAGCTCTGACGGCCGGACGGGGCGCGCCTTGCGGCTGATCAACATCCATCCCGGGCGCGCCCTCAAGGGCGCGCTCGGCGCCCTGCCCTTCGTCCTCGCCGTCGGCCTCTACGCCATCGGCAGTGCGATCCGGCGCGCCGAGAACCCGCAGGACAAGCTCCTCCCCTCGCTTCCGGCGATCGGCAACGCCATGTGGCAGATGGGCTTCGTGCCGGACCGGCGGACGGGCGACCTCCTGTTGTGGTCGGACACGGCGGCGAGCCTCGAACGGCTCGGCTTCGGCATCTTGATCGCGGCGGCGCTCGCCGTCGTCCTCGGCGCGCTGATCGGCATATTGCCGCTCGGACGGGCGCTGTTCTCGCCCTTCGTCGCAGCCTTCTCGCTGATCCCGCCGATCACCATCCTGCCGATCCTGTTCATCGTGCTCGGGCTCGGCGAGGCGGCGAAAATCGGGCTCGTCGCCATCGGCACCGCCCCGCTGATGATCCGCGCGCTGGCGCAGGGTGTGCTCGACATTCCGCGCGAGGAGATCGTCAAGGCGCAGACCCTCGGCGCCACCACCTGGCAGATCGCGGTCCGCGTCGTCTTCCCGCAGCTCTGGCCGAAGCTGATCACGGCGATCCGGCTCGGCCTCGTTCCGGCCTGGATCTTCCTGATCTCGGCGGAGGCGATCGCCGCGACGGAGGGGCTCGGCTACCGCATCTTCCTCGTCAGGCGCTATCTCGCGATGGACGTGATCCTGCCCTATGTGATCTGGATCACCCTCCTGGCCTATCTCATCGACCGCGTGCTTGCTTGGGCTTCCTTCCGCCTTTCCCCTGGGCGCATCTGTCCGGAGAGGCGCTGTGAGCTTCCTCGAAGCCAGACGCATCTACGTGACCTATGGCGACGCACCCATCCTCGAGCGGGTGGATCTTTCCGTCACTGAGGGATCGCTGGTGACGATCGTCGGCGCGTCCGGCTGCGGCAAGTCGACCTTCCTGCGCATCCTGCTCGGCCAGGAGCGGCCGACGCGCGGCGAGATCTGCATCGAGGGCCGGACGCTTGCCGCCGAGCCGGACGCCGAACGCGGCATCGTCTTCCAGAAATATTCAGTATTTCCGCACCTCACCGTGCTCGGCAATCTGATGCTGCCGGCCGAGATCGAAGGCTCGCACGTCCTCGGCCGGCTATTCGGGGCGAAGCGCCGGGCCGCGCGCGAAGCCGCGGAGGCGGTCATGGACAAGATCGGCTTGGCCCATGCGGCGGACCGCTATCCGGCGCAGCTATCGGGCGGCATGCAGCAGCGTCTCGCCATCGGCCAGGCGCTCTTGAAGCGGCCGCGAATCCTCCTCCTCGACGAGCCCTTCGGTGCCCTCGATCCCGGCACCCGGCGCGACATGCAGGCGATGCTGATCGAGCTGTGGCGCGAGACCGGCATGACCGTCTTCATGGTCACCCACGACATTCAGGAGGCGTTCCATCTCGGCACAAGGCTCCTGGTCTTCGACAAGGTCCGCCACGACCCGCAATTTCCCGCAGCCTACGGCGCCACCATCACCTATGATCTCGCCTTGCGCGGCCCGGCAGGGTCCGACGCGGCGGGTGACCTTGATCCGGCAGAGACCGGCAGACTTCCAGCTGGCCCGGCCGATGCCGGCGCATCGAAGACAGGAGACGAGGCATGACGTTCGACCAGCCCAGCCGCACGAGCCGCAAGGCCGGCGCCCCCGCCCCGCTGAGGGACCGCGCCCGGCGCCACCATCCGGACTTCAATTCCAAGGAGACCCGCGGCTGGAAGGCGCTCGAAGCCGAGGACAAGCTCTCCGGCGACGGCTGGGCCCGCGAGGTGAAATGGGCGCTCGACATGGGCCTGCCCGGCGCCGATTCCATCACCGACAAGTCGATCCCGACCTTCGCGCGCGGCGAGCTGCCGCATTTCGCGGGGATCAACACCTTCCTCAAGGCGCCCTATGTCGAGAATGTCCGCGATGTCGGCAAATACGACGCCGCCGTCCTCGGCATTCCGTTCGATTCCGGCACCACCTATCGGCCCGGTACCCGCTTCGGCCCGCAGGGGATCCGGCGCATCTCGGCGCTCTACACCACCTATAATTACGAACTCGGCGTCGACCTGCGCGAGCAGATGACGCTCTGCGATGCCGGCGACGTCTTCACCATCCCGGGCAATCTGGAAAAGAGCTTCGACCAGATCTCGCGCGGCGTCTCCCACGTCTTTTCCTCGGGCGCCCTGCCGATCATGCTGGGCGGCGATCATTCGATCGGGTTTCCTTGCGTGCGCGGCATCGCCGAATGCACCTCGAAGCGCATCGGCATCATCCATTTCGACCGGCACATCGACATCCAGGAAAAGGATCTCGACGAGCGCATGCACACGACGCCCTGGTACTGGGCGACGAACCTGCCGAACGTGCCGGCGGTGAACCTCGTCCAGCTCGGCATCGGCGGCTGGCAGGTGCCGCGCCCCGGCGCCAAGGAGGCCTATCGCCGCCAGACCAATGTCCTCACCATCGAGGACATCGAGCATTACGGCCTGGAGAAGACCGCCGAGATCGCGCTGGAGCTCGCCTGGAAGGATGCCGACGCGGTCTACATCTCCTTCGACGTGGACTCGCTGGATTGCGGCTTCGTGCCCGGCACGGGCTGGCCGGAACCGGGCGGATTCCTGCCGCGCGAGGCGCTGAAGATCCTCGGCCTCGTCTCGGCCCCCGGCATTTGCGGCCTCGAAGTGGTGGAAGTCTCGCCGCCCTACGATACCTCAGACATCACCGCGCTGATGGGCGTCCGGGTCTGCGTCGAGGCGCTGGGCTCGATGGTCGCGCATGGCACGATGGGCAAGCACAAGGCGATCATCGACAAGCCGGTGATCTACTGAGCCGGCGGAGGAGAGCGACATCATGCATCGCGGCGACACCGACCATTTCCATCCATACGACATGCCGCACGGCCATGTCGGCCACAACGATCCGAAACCGGCGGCACAGTGGCAGACCCCGCACCAGCCCGAGGGCGCGGCGGGAGAGGATCACCATCACACGCACGAGGCCGATTTCGACCTCGTCGAGAAGGCCTTCGTCGACAGCTTTCCGGCGGCGCCCGACCCGACGAGCTTCCTGCGGCTCGCCGGCATTCCCTTCGAGGCCAGGCTCGGCGACGGAACGGTGCTGAAGCTCCTGCGCGTCGCACAGGACGTCAGCGTCGATATCGGATCATTGTCTCCGCATCTCGGCGGCGAGACCTTCCGCTACGATCCGCTACCCGCCGCCATGGTCTCGCGCCGCGCCGCGCTCCGCTTCGTTTATTTCGACGGAGCCCGCACGCGCGCCCTGACGCTTGAAGAGGCCAAGGGCTTGCCCGCGCGCGGCTGACGGCGCCGGTCATGCCAAGGCGGATAGGGTTAGAGCATCGGGCAGGAAGTATGAATCGAAGGATTTCCTTTTGATGTGAATGCTGATTCCCTATGGCCG
>NZ_JAJAVB010000023.1 GCF_020615385.1 Jiella soli
TCTTCTCCATAACACCATCACAAAAGCCCCGCCCGGTCTTCCCGGCGGGGCTTTCGTGCGTCCGGAAACCGCAAAACCGCAAGGACGTGGACGTCGACAAGGGGCGAGGGGACCGACAAAACGCGGCGCAATGGCGATGTTGCAGCCGTCAGGCGCAGTGTCCGGCTCACTTGCAATTCCTTGCAGGACCGCCGCTTTTCGAGGCGACTGCCGCGCATTTAAGCGTTCGTAAATTCTTGCCAAAAATGTCTTGTTTCCGACGTTGCCCGTCGCTTTAGAGCAAGTCCAAGCTAGGCCCTTCTGCGCATTGTCCGCCAGCGTCACAACGGACCTTGGCCATGCGTCGTTTCTCTTTCGCAAGCCTTCTTCAACAGGCCGCCTCCGGCCATTCGGGCTGGGAGCGCCAATGGCGCAATCCCGAGCCGAAGAAGACCTATGACATCGTCATCGTCGGTGGCGGCGGCCATGGCCTTGCGACGGCCTATTATCTCGCGACCGTCCACGGCGTCACCAATGTCGCGGTCATCGAGAAGGGCTGGATCGGCGGCGGCAATACCGGCCGCAACACCACGATCATCCGCTCGAACTACCTCTTCGACGAATCGGCCGCGCTCTACAATCACGCCGTCGACCTCTGGAAAGGCCTCTCCCAGGAACTGAACTACAATGTGATGTTCTCGCAGCGCGGCGTGCTCATGCTCGCGCACAATCATCACGACGTCATCTCCTTCAAGCGTCACGTCTATGCCAACCGGCTGAACGGCGTCGACAATGAGTGGCTGTCGGCGGAGGAATGCAAGGCGTTCTGCCCGCCGCTGACGATTTCGCCTGATATCCGCTATCCGGTGCTCGGCGGCGCGCTGCAGCGGCGCGGCGGCACCGCCCGCCATGACGCCGTCGCCTGGGGCTATGCGCGCGGCGCCGATGCCAGAGGCGTCGACATCATCCAGAACTGCGAGGTCACCGGCCTCAAGCGCAATGCCGACGGATCGGTCGCGGGCGTCGAGACGACGCGCGGCACGATCGGGGCGAAGCGCGTCGGCGTCGTCGCGGCCGGACACACGGGCGTTGTCATGAGCCGCTTCGGTCTTAGAATGCCGCTGGAGAGCGTGCCGCTGCAGGCGCTCGTCTCCGAGCCGGTGAAGCCGGTCTTTCCCTGCGTCGTCATGTCGAACGCCGTCCACGCCTATATCTCGCAGTCCGACAAGGGCGAGCTGGTGATCGGCGCCGGCACCGACCAGTACGTATCCTATTCGCAGCAGGGCGGCATCCACGTCACCAACCATACGCTGGACGCGATCTGCGAGCTCTTCCCGCAGTTCACGCGCATGCGCATGCTGCGCTCCTGGGGCGGCATCGTCGACGTCACCCCCGACCGGTCCCCGATCATCGGCAGGACGCCGATCGACGGCCTGTTCGTCAATTGCGGCTGGGGCACCGGCGGCTTCAAGGCGACGCCCGGTTCGGGCCATGTCTTCGCTCATACGCTGGCGACCGGCGAGCCGCATCGCATCAACGCGCCGTTCAGCCTCGACCGGTTCCGCACCGGACGACTGATCGACGAGGCCGCCGCGGCGGCGGTGTCGCACTGACCGGCCTCCGCGAGGCGAATGCCGACGAAAACGCTCCAGCCCGCTTCTCTGTCGAGATCCCGTCCATGCTTCTGATCCGATGCCCCTATTGCGGTAACCGCCCCGAGACCGAGTTTCACTGCGGCGGCGAAGCCCATATCGCGCGGCCCGAGGTGCCGGCCGAGATGGACGACGCCGCCTGGGCCGAATTCCTCTACTACCGCACCAATCCCAAGGGACGGCATGCCGAGCGCTGGCTGCATGGCCATGGCTGCGGGCGCTGGTTCAACGCCGTGCGCGACACGGTGAGCGACCGGTTCGAGACGACCTATGAAATGGGCGCGCCGCGCCCGAGCGCGCCGAACGGCGACTCCACCCCAGCCTGAGCGGACGCCTGCGATGCATCAGCCCTTTCGCCTTGCCACCGGCGGCCGCATCGACCGCTCCAAGCCGCTGACCGTCTCGTTCAACGGCAAGACCCTGCACGGCTATCGCGGCGACACGATCGCCTCGATGCTGCTCGCCTCAGGCTCGCATCTTTGCGGCCGCTCGTTCAAATATCACCGCCCGCGCGGCATCCTCTCGCACGGGTCGGACGAGCCGAGCGCGCTTTTGTCGGTCGACTGGCGGGCGAAGCGCGGGCCGGGCCACCGCGATCCGAACAACCGGGCGAGCGTTGTCGAGGCGCGCGACGGTCTGGTCGTCGCCACCCAGAACCACTGGCCCTCGCTCGATTTCGACGTCGGCCAGGTCAACGATCTCTTCTCGCCGGTCTTCGTCGCGGGCTTCTACTACAAGACCTTCATGTGGCCGAAGGGCTTCTGGGACAAGGTCTACGAGCCGGTGATCCGTAGAGCCGCCGGCCTCGGCGAGGCGCCTGCCATGCCGGATCCGGACCGCTACGCCAACCGCCACGCCCATTGCGACGTCCTCGTCGTCGGGGCCGGCCCGGCCGGGCTCTCCGCCGCGCTCGCCGCTTCGGCGGACGGTGACGTTCGCGTCATCCTCGCCGACGAGGGCTTCGAGCTCGGCGGCGCGCTGCTGAACGACGCCAGTGCGACGATCGACGGCAAGCGGGCAAACGAATGGGTCGCCGACACCATTGCGGCGCTCGACGCCCGCGAGAACGTCGTCATCCTGCCGCGCACGACCGTCTTCGGCTATTACAACCACAATCACATCGCCATGGTCGAGCGCGTCTCGGACCACCGCGACGACGTCTCGCCGGAGCTCGCCCGCGAGCGGCTGTGGCAGGTGCGCGCCGGCCGGGCCGTGCTCGCCACCGGCAGCCACGAGCGTCCGCTGGTCTTCGAGAATAACGACCGGCCGGGCATCATGCTGGCCGAGAGCGTGCGCGCCTTCATCAATCGCTATGCGGTGACGCCGGGCGAGCGCATCGTCTTCGCCACCAGCGGCGCCTCCGCCTATACGGCGGCGCTCGACGCCAGGCGCGCCGGAATGCATGTCAGCCTCGTCGATCTTCGCCTCGAGGAAGACTGCGGACCGGAGGTCGCGGAGCTGCGCGGCGCGGGCGTCACCGTCCTCGCCGGCCACACGGTGATCCGGGCGACGGGGACCAAGCGCGTGACCGGCCTCGTCGTCGCGCCCATCGGCCAGGGCGGCACGATCGGCGCCAAGACGACGCTGCCCTGCGACTGCGTCGGCATGTCCGGCGGCTTCACGCCGGCCGTGCATCTGTTCTCCCAGTCGCGGGGCAAGCTCGCCTTCGACGCCGGGCTCGACGCCTTCCTGCCAGCCCAGTCGGCGCAGGCCGAGGTGTCGGTGGGTGCCTGCCGCGGCGTCTACGACCTTTCCGCCATCATAGCCGACGGTGCCAAGGCCGGCGGTGCCGAGATCGCGGTCGAGGCGACGCCCACGCGGACCGGTTTCCAGCCTGTGCGGGTGCTGCCGACTGATGCCGACCCGAAGAAGGTCCGTGCCTTCATCGACTTCCAGAACGACGTCACCGCCAAGGACATCCGGCTCGCGGTGAAGGAAGGCTTCGAGTCGATCGAGCACGTCAAGCGCTACACGACGACCGGCATGGCGACCGACCAGGGCAAGACGTCGAACATGAACGCGCTCGGCCTCGTCGCCGGCATTCTCGACAGGCCGATCCCCGCGGTCGGCACCACGACCTTCCGTCCGCCCTATACGCCGGTGACCTTCGGCGCGCTCGTCGGCCCCGCGCGGGGGCCGCTGTTCGATCCGGTCCGCAAGACGCCGATCGATCGCTGGGCGGAAGCGAACGGGGCGAAGTTCGAGCCGGTCGGCCAGTGGCGCCGGGCCTGGTACTACCCGAAGGCCGGCGAAGACATGCATGCCGCCGTCGCGCGCGAGTGCCAGACGGTGCGAACGGATGTCGGCATCTTCGACGCCTCGACCCTCGGCAAGATCGAGGTCGTCGGCCCGGACGCGGCCGAATTCATGAACCGCATCTACACCAATGCCTGGACCAAGCTGAAGGTCGGCGGCTGCCGCTATGGCCTGATGCTGCGGGAGGATGGCTTCGTCTATGACGACGGCGTCGTCGCCCGGCTCGCAGACGACCGCTTCCACGTGACGACGACCACCGGCGGTGCGCCGCGCGTCATGCGCCACATGGAGGATTATCTCCAGACCGAATGGCCGGATCTCGACGTGTTCCTGACCTCGATCACCGAGCAATATGCGGTGATCGCGCTGCAGGGGCCGAAGGCGCGGGAGGTGCTCGAACCCTTCGTCTCCGACATCGACCTGTCCGAAGCGGACTTCCCGCACATGTCGGTGCGCACCGGCACGATCTGCGGCGTGCCGACGCGGCTCTTCCGGGTGTCCTTCACCGGCGAGCTCGGCTTCGAGATCAACATCCCCGCCGATTACGGCGAGGCGGTCTGGAAGGCGCTTTATGAGCGCGGCAAGGATTTCGGGATCGCGCCTTACGGCACCGAGACCATGCACGTCCTGCGCGCCGAGATGGGCTATATCGTCGTCGGCCAGGAAACCGACGGCACCGTGACACCGGACGATGTTGGTCTCTCTGGCCTCGTCTCCAAGGTGAAGCCCGATTTCGTCGGCAAGCGCTCGCTCGCCCGGCCCGACATGAGCGCGCCCGGCCGCAAGCAGCTGGTCGGACTCCTGGCCAAGAATCCCGACGAGGTGCTGGACGAGGGGGCGCAAATCGTCGAGACGCCGGATCAGCCGATCCCGATGAAGATGATCGGCCACGTGACATCGAGCTATGCTTCCGCCAATTGCGGGCGCTCGATCGCCATGGCGATGATCGCGGACGGGCGCGCCCGCATGGGCGAGACGCTCTACGTCACGACGCCGACGGGTTTCACGGAGGCGGTGGTCTCCTCCTCCGTCTTCCTCCAGCCGGAAGGAGCGAAAGTCGATGCTTGAGGTCAATCTCGCCCGCCGCACGCCGGCGCTGTCACCGGCGCCCGAAGCCGCTTCCGGACCCGTGTCCATCACGCCGCTGCCGGCCGAGGGGCGCCTGTCCTTCCGGGCGAAGGCGCTCGAGGGCCGCGGCGACGTCGCCGGCTTTCCGGTCGGAGGCGCCATCAACACGGTGACCGCCACCGCGGACGGGCGGACGGCCCTGCGGCTCGGCCCGGACGAATGGCTCCTGCGCTGCCCGGAGGGCGATTGCGAGGATCATGTCGAGGCGATTGCCGCGGCGATGGGCGACAGCCCGTTCTCGCTGGTCGACGTCTCGCATCGCAATGTCGCCTTCGGGCTCGAAGGCGCCGACGCGCCCGCCGTCCTCAACGCCGGCTGCCCGCTCGATCTCTCGGACCGTGGCTTTCCGGTCGGCACGGCGACGCGCACGCTTCTCGGCAAGGCCGAGGCCGTGATCGCGCGCACCGGGCCCGCCAACTGGCGCGTCGAATGCTGGCGCTCCTTCGGCGAATATGTCCACGCCCTGCTGATCGACGCCGCCAAGGACTTCGGCCCGGCTTCCTGAGCCGGCAAAGCAGACAGGCTCCAACCCCATTTCGGCGCAGCCGGCGCTTCCCCAACCCATCCGGCCTTGTGAGGTGCATCATGATCGATCTCGTCTCGCAGCTGACCCACCGCAAGAAGGGCTACACGCTCGAAGCGCCGTTCTACACCGACCCCGATGTCTTCGCGGCGGACATGGAGGTGATCTTCGGTCGGCACTGGATCTTCGTCGGCGTCGAGCCGGACGTGCCGGAGCCGGGCGACGTCATGGTCGTCGACATCGGCAGGAACTCCATCGCCGTGGTCCGTGACGACGATGGCGAGGTCCGCGCCTTCCACAATGTCTGCCGACACCGCGGCGCCCGCCTCGTCCACGAGGAGAAGTCGACGGTCGGCAATCTCGTCTGCCGCTATCATTCCTGGGTCTACGACACGACCGGAAAGCTGATCCACGCCGAGCATATGGGCGAGGGGTTCGACAGGTCCTGCCACGGGCTGAAGCCGGTCCACATCCGCTCGCTCGAAGGTCTGCTCTTCATCTGCCTGGCGGATAACCCGCCGCAGGATTTCGACGAGCTCGAGCGGGTGATGGCGCCGTATCTTGCGCCGCATAATCTGCGCGAGACGAAGGTCGCCTACCAGCACGATCTCATCGAGCCGGGCAATTGGAAGCTGACGATGGAGAACAACCGCGAGTGCTATCACTGCGGGGCGAACCATCCGGAGCTGACCGTGCCGCTCTTTGCCTATGGCTTCGGCTTCGCGCCGGAGGAGCTGGACGAGACCGAGCGCGAGCACGCCGCGCAATATGCCTGCATGCTCAACGACAACCATCGCGACTGGGAGGCGGCGGGCCTGCCCTCGCGCGAGGTCGATCGGCTGGACGACATGGTCACCGGCTTCCGCACCGAGCGCCTGCCGCTGTCGGGCGAGGGCGAAAGCCACACGATCGACACCAAGCGCGCCTGCAAGAAGCTGATGGGCAATCTCGACAATGCCAAGCTCGGCGGCCTGCACTTCTGGACGCAGCCGAACTCCTGGCATCACTTCATGGGCGACCATGCCGTCGTCTTCTCAGTGCTGCCGCTCGATGCCGAGCGCTCGCTGCTGCGCACGAAATGGCTGGTCCACAAGGACGCGGTCGAAGGCGTCGACTACGATCTCGACAACCTCATCGGCGTGTGGATGGCGACCAACCAGCAGGATTCCGACCTCGTCGGCTACTGCCAGGAGGGCGTCGCGATGGACGGCTACGAGCCCGGACCGTACTCGCCGCACACCGAGATGCTCGTCGAGAAGTTCGTCAACTGGTATGTCGGCCGGATGCTGTCGCATCTCGCCGAGACCCGGGCCGTAGCCTGACGCCGGACGAGACAAGACGAAGGACGGCAGCGATGGACTTTCCCGAACCCAATCCGACGACCGGACCCGTTCCCACCGGATATTTCCGCTGGGAGCCGGAAGAGGACGACGTCCTGATCTGCCGCGGCGTGCGCGAGGAGACCCACGACGTGAAGACCTTCGTCTTCGCGCCGCGCTTCCAGCGCCAGTTCACTTTCGTCTCCGGCCAGTTCATGACCTTCGAGTTCGAGATCGCCGGCGAGATCATCCATCGCTGCTACACGATCTCCTCGCCGCCGACCCGGCCCGACACCATCTCGATCACCGTCAAGCGCGTGCCGGGCGGCCCGGTGTCGAACTGGCTGCACGACGAGTTCCAGCCGGGCATGATGCTGAGGGCGACCGTCCCGATGGGCGAGTTCTCCTGGGCAGGCATGCAGGCGCGCAAATACCTGTTCCTCTCCGGCGGCTCCGGCATCACGCCGATGATGTCGATGACGCGCTCGTCCTACGATCTCGCGCTGATCTCCGACATCGCCTTCGTCCATGCGGCGCGCTCGCCCGCCGACGTCATCTTCCGCGACGAGCTGGAATACATGGCGCGGCGCAACCGCTCGATTCGGCCGACCTTCCTCGTCGAGAGCGACGCGCCGCATCACGTCTGGACCGGCTATCGCGGCCGCATCAACCGGGCGCTGCTGGAATCGGTCTGCCCGGACTTCAAGGAGCGGGTCGTGTTCGTCTGCGGACCCAAGCCCTTCATGAAGGGCGTCCGCGAGACCCTGCGCGAAGCGGGTTTCGACATGACGCTCTACCATCAGGAGAGCTTCGACTTCGGCGACTTCACCGACGAGGCACAGGAGCAGATCACCGACGCGACCGACGTGATCACGTCCGACGTCAAGGTGTTCCAGCTGGAATTCACCAAGACCAAGCGGGTGATCGAATGCCCGGAAGGGATGACGGTGCTGGAAGCCGCGCGCCGCGCCGGCATGCGCCTGCCGTCCTCCTGCTCCAAGGGCCTGTGCGGCACCTGCAAGTCCAAGCTGACGGCCGGCAAGGTCGAGATGAAGCACGGCGGCGGCATCCGCCAGCGCGAAATCGACGCCGGCCTGGCCCTGCTTTGCTGCTCCAGGCCGACGACGGACCTGGTCATCGAACGATGAATCGGGAGATCGGGCGTGAGGAGAGGAGGGTCACGATGATTGAGCGGCTTCTCCGCCGACGCCCGTCGATCTCCTGGATTCTCGGGACGGGGCCCGAGAATGACGATCTGGATGGGAGGACGGACGTCACTCCTTCGAACGCCGAGTTCGCCGCAGTCGTGGCAGAAAGGGCGTTGCCATTGAAGCTTCGTCATTCTCGGGCTCAGTCCCGAGAATCCAGAGCAGCGTGCGAAACCGGCCGCTGCCGTCCCCGCCGGAACATGCGGCAAGAGGCGTAGGACGCTATGGGTGGGTGGGTCTACATCATGGCATCGAGGCGGAACGGCACCCTCTATGTCGGCGTCACGTCGGACCTCAATCGCCGGGTTCAGGAACATCGCGCCGGTGGCCTACCCGGCTTCACGGTCAGGTATGGCTGCAAACGTCTCGTCTGGCATGAGCGGCACGACGACATCGAGACCGCCATTCAACGCGAGACTTCGATCAAGCGCCATAGGCGGGCGTGGAAATTGAAGCTCATCGAAGAGTTGAACCCGCAGTGGAAGGATCTCTTCGAGCGGTTCTCCGACGAGGATAACCCATACAGACCGTCTTTCGTCAGGGCGTTCGACGATTGCCCGCGCGAGCCCGACGTTCCCCTGGATTCTCGGGACGGAGCCCGAGAATGACGACCGGGATGGGAAGTGCAGCGCCTTGCCATGCAACGCCGAGGTCGCCATCAGCGCGGCAGCATGAGCGAAACCACCAACGCTTCGTCATTCTCGGGCCCCGTCCCGAGAATCCAGGGGCGACAGGGCGCAGGCGACCGAGCGGCATTCGCGGAACTGGCGACACAACCACGCTCGCGCCAGCCGCTAAAGCCCGCCAAAGCATTTCATCCACGACCACGCAGGAGGGCACTCCATCATGATCGCCAATGCCGACGCTCTCCTGAAGCCCCTGACGATCAAGGGCCTCACCATCCGCAACCGGGTGATGTCGACCAGCCATGCGCCCGGCTACGGCAAGGACGGCAAGCCGCAGGAGCGCTACCAGCTCTATCACGAGGAGAAGGCCAAGGGCGGCATCGGCCTGACGATGTTCGGCGGCTCGTCCTCCGTCGCGCTCGACAGTCCGGCCGCGCCCTGGAACCAGATCTCGGTCGCCGACGACGCCGTGGTGCCGTTCTTCCGGGAGTTCTCGGACCGGATCCATCGGCACGGCGCCAAGCTGATGATCCAGCTGACCCATATGGGCCGGCGCACCAAATGGGACACCGAGCACTGGTTCCCGGTGAAATCGGCGTCGGCGACACGCGAGCCCGCCTCCCGCTCGATCGCCAAGGAGCTCGAACAGGAGGAAATCGACCGCATCGTCGCCGATTTCGCCGCCGCCGCGCGCCGCTGCAAGGACGGCGGGCTCGACGGCTTCGAGATCTCCGCCGCGCACGGCCATCTCGTCGACCAGTTCTGGTCGCCCAACTCCAACCACCGCAGCGACAAATATGGCGGGTCCCTCGAAAACCGCATGCGCTTCGGTATCGAAGTTTTGACCGCCATGCGAGAGGCGGTCGGCGACGACTACGTCATCGGCATGCGCATGTCGGGCGACGAGATGCTGAAGGGCGGGCTCTCGCACGAGGAGTGCATCGCGATCGCATCGGACTATGTCGGCCGCGGCCTCGTCGACTTTCTCAACGTCATAGGCGGCCAGGCGCGCGATCACATCGCGCACGCGATCTCGCTGCCGAACATGTCCTTCCCCGTCGCGCCCTTCCTCTCCCTGCCCTCGGCGATCAAGCGCGAGGTGGACGTGCCGATCTTCCACGCCCAGCGCGTGACGGACCTTGCGACCGGCGCGCGGGCGGTTGCCGAGGGCCATGTCGACATGATCGCGATGACGCGGGCGCACATCGCCGACCCGCATCTCGTCAAGAAGCTCTCCGAGGGCCGGGCGGAGGACATCAGGCAATGCGTCGGTGCCGGCTACTGCATCGACCGGATCTATGTCGGCGGCGACGCGCTGTGCATCCAGAACGCGGCGACCGGCCGCGAATCCACCATGCCGCACGTCATTCCCAAGGCCGAAGCGAAGAAGACCGCGGTGGTCGTCGGCGGCGGTGTCGGCGGGCTGGAGGCGGCGCGGGTCCTCGCCGAGCGCGGCCACAAAGTGACGCTGTTCGAAAAGACCGACCGGCTGGGCGGCCAGGTCAACATCGCCTCCAAGGCCACCTGGCGCGAGGCGCTGTCGGGCATTCCGCGCTGGCTCGCCGGCCAGGTGACGAAGCTCGGGGTCGACATCCGCCTGGAGACGGCGGCCGATGCCGAGGCGATCGCGGCGCTGTCACCTGATATCGTGGTCGTGGCCACCGGCGGCCTGCCGTCGCGGGGCGAGGCCAAGGGATACGAGCATGCGGTGACGACCTGGGACGTGCTCGAAGGCCGGGTCGAGCCGGCCGGAACCGTCCTCCTCTTCGACGAGATCGGCGGCCACAACGCCGCCTCGACGGCCGAGCTTCTCGCCAAGCGCGGCTGTCTCGTCGAGGTGGCGACGCATGACCGCATGGTGGCGGAGGAAGTCGGCACGACGAACCAGCCGGTGCACTTACGCGAACTCTACAAGCTCGGCGTCATCATGACCCCGAACATGGAGCTGATCGAGATCTATCCCGAGGGCAACCGGATGATCGCGGCGCTGAGGAACACCATGACCGAGGCGGAGGAGGAGCGCGTGGTCGACACGGTGGTGGTCGACTACGGGACGCAGCCGGTGGACGACCTGCACTTCGCGCTGAAGGCCGGGTCCAAGAACAAGGGCTTCACCGACCTTGCCGCCATCGTGAAGGGCGAGCCGCAGCCGTACGAGCTGAACGGGGCCGGCGCTGCGCCCGGCTACACGCTCTACCGCATCGGCGACGCCGTCGCCGGCCGCAACATCCACGCCGCGATCTACGACGCGCTCCGGCTGTGCAAGGATCTGTGACGGTGAGCGGCGCGGCTCAGGCTGTCGTCTCGCGCACAGCGCGCCCTGGATCCGCTCCCTCTGCCCTGCCGGGCATCTCCCCCACAAGGGGGGAGATCGATCGCGTTCATCCGCAGCGCCGTTCCTCGAACGCTGCGACTTTGATGGGGCGTCGAAGGGAAGATCTCGGCGACGAGACAGCTGATCTCCCCCCTTGTGGGGGAGATGTCCGGCAGGACAGAGGGGGGCGCCTCGCCGCCATCGCCGCGACTGGAAGCCGCCCATGACCGCCGCCGCCTTCCTCCCTTATCTGATCCTCGTCATGCTCGCCGTCGCGGCCGTGCAGATCGGCCGGCGCGTGCGCGTGTGGAACAAGGGCCGGCCCGCCAAGGTCGACTGGATTGCCGGCCTCAAGGCGCTGCCAGCGCGCTACCTCGTCGACGTCCATCACGTCGTCGACCGCGACAAATCCGCATCCCGCATGCATGTGCCGGTCGCGGCCGGTCTCGTCTCGGCCTGCGGCCTGTCGCTCCTGGCGCTGATCCCGGTGCTCGGCCAGTCGCGGCTTTTCATGGCGCTCGTCGCCATCGCCTTCGCCCTCATGCTTGCCGGGGCGCTTCTGGTGGCGCGGCGGCGCTATCCCGAGCCGATGCCGCGGCTGTCGCTCGGTCGCTTCCAGCGCCTGCCCGTCTATCTCCTGGCGTTCGCGGCTGGCGGCTGCCTCACCGCCGCTCTCGCCGCCATCGGCAACCCGCTGCCGCTCCCGTCCTTCCTGACCCTGATCCTCGCGGCGGCCGGCGGGCTGATGCTCGCGACCGAGGTCGCCACCGGGCCGATGCGCCATGCGCTGGCCGGGGCGACCCATCTTGCGGCCCATCCCCGGCCGGAGCGCTTCGCGGCGGGCGAGCCGAAGGGCCGCTCGACCGGGCTGAAGCCGCTCGATCTCGCGGCGGATAAGCTCGGCGCCGAGGCGCCGGCGGATTTCGCCTGGAACCGCCTCCTCGCCTTCGACGCCTGCATCCAGTGCGGCCGCTGCGAGGCAGCCTGTCCGGCCTTTGCGGCGGGCCAGCCGCTCAGCCCCAAGCATCTGATCGCCGACTTCGCGGCGGCAGGCGCCGGCGGACGCGCCACCTTCTATGCCGGCATGCCCTATCCGAACGCGCGGCCCGTCACTGGCGCCTGCGGTCCGCAGCGGCCGATCATCGGCGCCGGCGCCGTGGTGCATCCCGATACGATCTGGTCCTGCACGACCTGCCGGGCCTGCGTCGAGGAATGCCCGATGATGATCGAACATGTCGACGCGATCGTCGATCTCCGGCGCTTCCAGACGCTGGAGACCGGCGCGATTCCGCCGAAGGCGATCGAGCCGCTCGACAATACCCGCGGCTGCGACGAGCCGAACGGACGAGCGCTCGCCGCCCGCACCGACTTCGCCGCCGGCCTCGGCCTGCCGCTGATGCGCGATGTCGCGGAGACCGATCTCCTGCTCTGGCTCGGCCAGGGCGCCTACGACATGCGCTATCAGAGGACGCTGCGCGCGCTGATCCGGCTTCTGTCCGAGGCGGGCGTCAGCTTCGCCGTCCTCGGCGAGGAAGAGCGCGACTGCGGCGATCTCGCCCGAAGGCTCGGCGACGAGGCGACCTTCCAGCGCCTTGCCCGCGACAATGTCGCGACATTGTCCGGCTACCGGTTCGGCCGCATCCTGACCGCCGACCCGCATGCGCTGCACGTCATCCGCAACGAATATCCGGCCTTTGGCGGGAAATTCGAGGTCGTCCACCACACGGCCCTCCTCGCCGAGCTCGTCGCCGCCGGGCGGCTCGCGCCCGGCCGGCTGGAGGGCGCGGCGGTGACCTATCACGACCCCTGCTATCTCGGCCGCTACAATGGCGAGTTCGACGCGCCGCGCGAGCTCCTCGACGCGATCGGCGTCGAGCGGCGCGAGATGGCGCGGTCTGGCCGGCGCGCGATGTGCTGCGGCGGCGGGGGCGGCGCGCCCAACGCCGACATTCCCGGCGACAACCGGATCCCCGATCTCCGCATGGGCCAGGCGGCCGAGACCGGCGCCGGGATCGTCGCCGTCGCCTGCCCGCAATGCACTGCGATGCTGGAAGGCGTCGTCGGGACACGGCCGCAGGTGCTGGACGTCGCCGAACTCGTGCTCCAGGCGGTCGAGGCCGGCAGAAGCGCGATGCCCGCGAAGCCTGCCCCTGCCGAACGGGTGCCGGCATGAACCGGCCGCGCCGCGATCCCCGCACCGAGCGCGCCGCCCATGCCGTGCCGGCCGCCGGCCGGCCGCGCTTCGACCTTGCCTCGGACGTACCGCTGACGCGGCGCAGGCGCCGCGACCCGCGCGGCGAGTTCGCGCGGGCGCTCGTGCCCGGAGCCGCCAGGCTGCGCCTCGACCGCGGCCAGACCGGGCCGTCGGACTTCGTCATGGCCTACGCCGTCGGCGCCGAGGCAGAGCTGCCGCAATTGCGCGTGGTCGAGACACCGGCCTTCCTGGTCTTCGCCGTGCTCGACGCGGGCGAAGGCCGGCTCAGCCGCTTCGACCGGCAGGCGCTGGGCGCGGCGCGGCTTCTGGCCGATGCGGGTCCAGGCGGCGGCGCGGTCGTGGCGATCGTCTCGCAGGCCGTCGAGGGATTGGGATCGGCGGGAGCTGATCGGGTGGTACCAGCGCTCGGCCGAAGCGGGGATGCGGCGGACGACCATCCGCCTGCCGACGATCCCGCGAATGTTGCGAGGCGGCTTGCGGCGCTCATCGCCGAGCATGAGCCGCGCCACGTTCTCTTCGCGGAGACGCCCGTGGGCGGCGATCTCGCGCGGCGTCTGGCGGCAGGGCTCGGCGAAGCGATCCTGACGGATGTCGAATATCTGACGGCGCGCACGGCCTCCCGCGCCTCGCGCGGCGGACGCCGCGAGCAGGCAGGGGCGCCGCCGCGGCTGATGGCGATCGGCGAGGACCGCGTCGCCGACTATGCCGGCATCCCTTGCGAGGCGCGTCAGATCGCCGGCCCGGCCGAGGCGCCGTCGTCCGGCGAAAGCCCGGTCCTGTCGGTGGAGATCATCCCGGGCGATCCCGCGACCATGTCGCTCGCCGAGACCGACTTCGTCGTCTCCGCCGGCAATGGCGTCACCGATTTCGGCGCCTTTCGCGAGCTTGCCGCGGCCTTGAAGGCGACGCCGGGGGCGAGCCGCGTCGTCTGCGACGCGGGCCTGATGCCGCGGGAGGCCCAGGTCGGAGCCTCCGGCACGGTGCTCACGGCCGACTGCTATCTGGCTCTCGGCATCGCCGGCGCGCCGCAGCATCTGCAGGGCATCGCCGGCTGCGAGCATGTCATCGCCGTCAACACCGACCTCCACGCCGCCATGGTCGAACGGGCGGGTCTCGCCATCGTCCAGGACGCGCAGCTGGTCATGCCGGCGCTTCTGAAACTCTTGAAGGAGCGGGCGCCATGAGGATCGTCGTCCTCCTGTCCGCCGGCCGGCACAGGGTCAGCGGCCGTCCGTCTCTGCCGGGGGTGGAGGCCCAGGCGATCGCGCTTGCCGCGGCGCTGGCCGACGCCGGCGAGGCAGGGACGGGCGGAGAGCGCCCGCCCTCCGCCATGTCATTCTCGGGCCTTCATGCGGGCCCGGGGGATGAGGGCATCGCCGACGCTTTCGGCCACGGCCTCGAAGCGATCGACCGGCTGGAAATCGCCGAAGGGGCCGATCCGCTGCCCGCGCTCGCCCGGCATCTGAAGGAGCATCCGGCGGAGCTGATCCTGGCCGGCCGGCGCGCCGAGGGCGGCGAGGACACAGGTCTTCTGCCCTATGCGCTCGCCGAGGCGCTGGGACTGCCGATCCTGTCGGACGTCACCGCGATCGCGGCGGCGGACGAGCCGGGCGCGCTGCGCTTCGATCAGGCGCTGCCGAAGGGTGCCAAGCGGCGGGTGACGCTGCGCCTGCCGGCGATCGTCACCGTGCATCCGCTGGCGCCGGCGCCGGCGCCCTTCGTCTTCGCGAGGGCGCGGCGGGGCGTGGTGCGGACGCTTTCCGGCCTGCCGGCGCCGGTCGCCGCCTCACCCTTCGCGGAAAAGCCCCATCGCGCGCGCCCGAAATTGATGCGCTCGGCTGCGGCCGGTAGCGGCGCGGCGGACGAGGCCGGCGACAAGCTGCATGTCCATCCCGATCCCCAAGAGGCCGCGCGGCTGATCCTCGATCACATCGAGCGGATCGGCATAAGGCGCTATTCGTAAACGGGCCGCCGGTCGAGGCAGCATCGGGCGGGGCGGCCCAGAGACCGCCCTCCGCCCGTTTCGAGTGGACGCTTCTCAGGCGGCCTGACGCTGCTTCAGGAGGCCGCGATTGACCAGGAGCTCGGCGATCTGCACGGTGTTCAGCGCGGCGCCCTTCCTGAGATTGTCCGAGACCACCCAGATGTTCAGCCCGTTGTCGAGGGTCTGGTCCTCGCGGATGCGGGAGATGTAGGTCGCGTCCTCGCCGGCGCACTCATAGGGCGTGATGTAGCCGCCGTCCTCGTGCTTGTCGACGACGAGGCAGCCCGGCGCCTCGCGCAGGATCTCGCGCGCCTCCTCGGCGGTGATCTCCCTCTCGAACTCGATGTTCACCGCTTCCGAATGGCCGATGAACACCGGCACGCGCACCGCCGTGCAGGTGACCTTGATCTTCGGGTCGAGCATCTTCTTGGTCTCGGCCATCACCTTCCACTCTTCCTTGGTGGAACCGTCTTCCATGAAGACGTCGATATGCGGGATGACGTTGAAGGCGATGCGCTTGGTGAACTTCTTCTTCTCGATCTCGTCGGCGACGAAGACCGCGCGCGACTGGGTGAAGAGCTCGTCCATGCCTTCCTTGCCGGCGCCGGAGACCGACTGATAGGTCGAGACGACGACGCGCTTGATCTTGGCGGCGTCGTGCAGCGGCTTCAGCGCGACGACGAGCTGGGCGGTCGAGCAGTTCGGATTGGCGATGATGTTCTTCTTGGTGAAGCCGGAAACGGCGTCGGCGTTCACCTCCGGCACGATCAGCGGAACGTCGGGGTCGTAGCGGAAGGCCGAGGAATTGTCGATGACGACGCAGCCTGTCGCCGCGATCTTCGGCGACCATTCCTTGGAGACATTGCCGCCCGCCGACATCAGGCAGATGTCGGTGCCGGAAAAGTCGAACTGGTCGAGGGACTTCACCTTCAGCGTCTTGTCGCCGAAGGACACCTCGGTGCCCTGGCTGCGGCGCGAGGCGAGCGCCACGACCTCGTCGGCCGGAAAGCCGCGCTCGGCCAGAATGTCCAGCATCTCGCGTCCGACATTGCCGGTGGCGCCGACGACGGCGACCTTGTAACCCATGGGACCCATCCTTCGCTCCCCGCCATTCGATAGGCACGCTCGTCTTCCGCCCCGGGGGAGACAAGCGGGGCAGGCGGCGTCAGCTAATCGACGTTTTGATGGTGGAGCGCGCGATCATCGCCGCGATATGCGCGTCCGCGAAGTGGATGTCAATCACGCGAGCTTGACGAAAAGTCATCGCCTCGGCGCTGTCGGTTCGGCGCAAGCCTCCATCTTCCCGAGCATCGAGACCTCGCTCTTCCGATCGATGCGAACCAAGGACGCGCCATGCCGACTCGTCGCACCCACGGCCTTCTCGCCGCCGCCGCCTTCGCCCTGATCCTCGGCCCCGTCGCCGCGCTCGCCCATCACGGCTGGGCCTGGACGGAAGACGAGGAAAGCCGCCTCGCCGGCACAATCCGCTCGATCGAGCTCGGCAATCCGCATGCGCATCTCGAGGTGGAGACGTCGGACGGCGTCTGGCAGGTGGACCTCGCGCCGCCCTATGCGACCGAGCGCGCCGGCTTCGTCGAAGGTGCCGCCAAGGTCGGCGACGAGGCTTCGTTCACCGGCCACCGCTCGCGCGACCAGTCGGAACGCGCCTTCAAGGCGGAGACGATCACCGTGGGCGGCAAGACCTACGATGTCTATCCGCGCCGCGAAAAGAGCCTTGAGCCGGAGATCTGACCTGGAAATCCGGTTTCCGGACCCGTGATCGAGGAAGCCCTTGCCGGCCTTGCGACTTCGCCGGTCGCCGCGCTGTTGAAGTCGTCGCGTCTGGTCTATCCGCTGGTCAACGCCGGCCACATCCTGTCGATCGGCGCCCTGTTCGGCTCGATCCTGGCGCTGGACATCCGGTTGATGGGCTTCTTCGGCGCCGTTGCGCTGCCGCCGCTCGCGCGCTTCCTGCCGCTGGTCGCCGCGGCGGGTTTGAGCGGCGCGGTCGTGACGGGCTTTCTGCTGTTTATGGTGCAGCCGATCGACTATGCGGCAAACCCCGCCTTTCTGGTGAAGCTCGGGCTCGTCGCCCTCGGTGCCCTGCATGCGGCCTTCGTTCACGCCGGCCGCCGCTGGCGCCGGATGCTCGATACCGGCGTCGCCTCGGCCGGCCTGAGGGCATCGGCCGCCCTCTCCGTCGCGATCTGGGTCGGGGCGATCGTCGCGGGGCGCTTCATCGCCTTTATGGTTTGAGTGCCGCGGCGGCAATGACCGCACGCACGGCCGCAGCACCCCGGCCGCCCCTTGGCAGGCCGGCGAGGTCGCGGCATGATCCGGCCGCCCTGCTCGTCGGCTCGTCGGAGAAGCGCCATGCTGCGATCACGTCCTTCGCATGAGGTCTCACGACCTGAAGGCGACGGCCGGGGCTTTGTCCGCCGTCGCGGCCCGTTCCTGCGGAGGGGCCTTGCCGCGATCGCGGCCGCCGTCCTCTGGCCCGTCCTTGCCGCCGCGAGCCCGGCCGGCGTGATGGCGGGGCCCGGCATCGCGGCCCTCGTCTCCGGCCAGACGCTGGATGGGATCTATTCCGACGGTGGACGCTGGAACGAGACGTACCGGCCGGACGGCACGCTCGCCTATGCCGACCGGACCGGCCAGGCCGGTGGGCGCTGGTCCGTCGCCACGAACCTCTTCTGCACCTTCTACGACCAGACGAATTTCGTCGGCGGCTGCTTCCTGGTCGTCAGGCGCAGCGAGAACTGTTTCGACTTCTATGTGGTCGAGCCCGGCTCCAGCGGACCCTCCGTCCCGCGCCAGGATATCGAGCGCGCCGCCGGCTGGTCGGCGCGCGGCTCGCTCAGCGGCAAGGCCACGACCTGCCCGGTGGGACTGATCTCGATGCGTGCCGGACAGGAAGCAGGCCCGGTGCCGGGATAGGAGCGCATCTGGCTGCGCGGAGGCCATGTCGGCGAGCGGTCACCGCATCGCCGCTTTGCGCCGGAACTGGTAAGGTCGCCCCACGAGGGCGGAGGCGATCCTGAAGGCGGGAGACGGTCGCCGAGGGTGTCGCCGTGAAGAGGAAGCATCCGGATGATCTTCTCCAGTCTCCTCACTGGGCTGCCGCAGGGCGCTCCGGTCGTGCTCGCAACCCCTCGCCTCGCCCGGCGGTCCCGGTTCATGAGCGAGGCCGCGTTGAAGGCGGTCTTCGCCGATCGCCAACTCACCGGGACATATTCCGACGGCAGCGCCTGGCGCGAAAGCTATTCCTCGACCGGTACCCTCCTCTACGAGGGACAGGAAGGCCGCCTCACCGGCCGCTGGGCGGCGGAGGCGGACGGCTTCTGCACAAGCTACGACGGCTCGAACGCCTCGAGTGGCTGTTTCCAGGTGATGCGGCACGGGGCCAACTGCTTCGACTTCTACGGGCTCGACGAAGCGAGCGGAAAGCCGACGACAGCGATCGGGGAGATCCGGGAGGGGCGGGGCTGGAGCGCCAGGCACATCTGGAGGGCAATCTCCCGACCTGCCCTGCGAACGTCGACGGCTGAACTCTTCGACGACAGCCTGGGCCAGCGGGTCCCGTCAGCGCTTTGCGTTTTGGCACACGGCCAAGCATCGGCCGATCGACTGACTGCAACGAAAAAAGGACCGGCGTCGCGTTAGCCGGTCCTGTAGGCGAAATAGAAAAGCCCGGCTTTCCATCACAGAAAGTCGGGCTTCGTCGTATGGCCTCAGACCCGGCGCGGAGCCGGAGCCGGACCACGACGCGGGCCGCTGTCGCGGCCGAGAAACTTCTTGGCGATCCAACCGACCACCAACGCCTTCAGGATGCTCCTGATCATGCCAGTCTCCTTCGAGGTTTGTCCTGACCTCATAATGTCTGAACGCGCCATCGGGTTGCGTCCGCCGAAAGGCGCAGCGCTCGCCTCGCATTTCATGCCCGTCGCGGTTTCCGGTCGCCAAACGAACTTCTTGATTGTCCGATGCTCAATCGGACCGCAATGGTACCGGACGGAACAGGAGGCGGAGCGGGCTCTACCGCCCGCCTGTCGCCCTCAGTCGCTCATCGAATTGACGGCGTCGTCCACCGTCGCATCGGGGTTCTCGCTGCAATAGGTGGCGATCTCGTCGCCCATGGTCGCCATGCCGTCCGCTTCCATGTTTTCCACCGATCCGTCCGTTCCGGCCGTATCGCCGGAAGGCGAATCGGAAGCGCCGGCGGAGGCGTCGGCCGCATTGTTCATCGCGGCGAGGGCCTTTTGCCGGGCGTCGGCGCTGAGCTTCACATATTGCTGGCAGGTCGTCGGCCCGGCGGAACTGCCGGCGGCCGTGGCCGAGGTGTCCGACGACTGCGCGGCGGCGGTGGCGGTGAGGGCGGCCGAAGCGAGCGCGGCCGAGAGGAAAATCCGAAGCATGGGTCAAATTCCTTGCTGGACGACCGCGTCATGCGGCGTTGGACGGAAGACCTAGCCGCGCAAGATGGTGGAGCAAGCACCATCGCTGGCGCTCCTGCGCCGGGTTCGATGGGCGGCTAACCGATCGTCCGGCCGCACCTGGTCGCGCCTTCGGCGCCGAAGGCTGCTCCGGTCGCGCCCTCGGCGCTCAAGGCGACGTGATCGCACCGGCTCTCGCCGCAGCGCGTTCCGCCCTGGTGACACCGTCCCGCCGATGCCTATATCGGGACGACCACCCGCTTGCAGCGCGCGCCCCTCGCGCCCTGTTCCACGTCCCGGGCTTTGTCGCGGTGGCCCAAGCAGGAAAGCTCCGCAGATGTTCTCGATCTTCGAGAGGATGGTCCACGCGTTCCCGGAACGCGAACTGAAGGAGCCGCCGCGGGGTGGCCTGTTCGCGTTTATCTGGTTCTTCGCGCGCCCGGTCTGGCCGCTGCTCCTCGCCATGGCGGTGTTGACGGCGTCGATCTCGGTGATCGAGGTCTCGCTCTTCTCCTTCCTGGGCAACATCGTCGACTGGTTTTCCGAAACCTCGCCCGAAACCCTCCTTGCCGAGCGCGGCTGGCAGCTGGCGCTGATGGGCGTGGTCGTCCTCGTCCTCCTGCCGGGGATCCAACTGATCGACGGGCTCGTCAACTTCCAGGGCATCTTCGGCAACTTCCCGATGCGCTTCCGCTATGTGATGCATCGCTGGCTGCTCGGCCATTCCCTGTCCTTCTTCCAGGACGAGTTCGCCGGCCGCGTCTCGCAGAAGCTGATGCAGACGGCGCTCGCCGTGCGCGAGACGGTTGTCAAGTCGATCGACGTCTTCCTCTATGTCGCGGTCTATTTCACCGGCGTGCTCGTTCTCGTCGCGACCGCCGACTGGAAGATGGCGCTGCCCTTCCTCGGCTGGCTGGCGCTCTACGGGGTGATGCTGTGGTATTTCATCCCGCGGCTCGACCGCATCTCCGAGCGACAGGCCGATGCCCGAGCCGAGATGACCGGCCGGGTCGTCGACGCCTATGCCAATGTCCAGACGGTCAAGCTCTTCGCCCATACGAGGCGCGAAGCGGATTACGCGCGTGCCTCGATGCGTGGCTTCCTCACCGCTGTCTACGGCCAGGGCCGGCTGGTGACGCTCTTCGTCGTCTGCCTGCAGACGCTGAACTCGCTTCTCCTCTTCGGCGTCGGCGCGACGGGCATCGGCCTGTGGACGCACGGGCTCGTCACCGTCGGCGCGATCGCCGCCTCGGTCGGCCTCGTCCTCAGGATCCACGGCATGTCGCAATGGATCATGTGGGAGGTGTCAGGCCTCTTCGAGAACATCGGCACGATCCGCGACGGCATGGCGACGCTGCAGATCCCGCATGCGGTAACCGACCGGCCGGATGCGGTGCCGCTCGCCGTGCCGAAGGGCGAGATCGCCTTCGAGCGCGTCACCTTCCACTATGGCAAGGGCGGCGGTGTCCTGCAGGACTTCGACCTCAAGATCCGGCCGGGCGAGAAGGTCGGGCTGGTCGGCCGCTCCGGCGCCGGAAAATCCACCATCCTCAACCTCCTCCTGCGCTTCCACGACGTGGAAAGCGGCCGCATCCTGATCGACGGGCAGGACATCGCGTCCGTCCAGCAGGAATCCCTCCGCGAGAAGATCGGCATGGTGACGCAGGACACCTCGCTGCTCCACCGTTCGATCCGCGAGAACGTCCTCTACGGCCGGCCGGACGCCAGCGAGGCGGATCTGGAGCGCGCCGTGAACCGGGCCGAAGCGGCTGAATTCATCGCCGACCTGCGCGACCGCGACGGGCGGGCGGGCCTCGACGCCGAGGTCGGCGAGCGCGGCGTCAAGCTCTCCGGCGGTCAGCGCCAGAGGATCGCAATCGCCCGCGTCATGCTGAAGGACGCGCCGATCCTGCTTCTCGACGAAGCGACCTCGGCGCTGGACTCCGAAGTCGAGGCGGCGATCGCGGAGAACCTTTACCGGCTGATGGAGGGCAAGACCGTCATTGCCGTCGCCCATCGCCTGTCCACCATCGCCGCGCTCGACCGGCTGATCGTGCTGGACAAGGGCCGCATCGTCGAGGAGGGCACCCATCGCCAACTCGTGGAGTCCGGCGGGCTCTACGCCCAGCTCTGGGCGCGCCAGGCAGGCGGCTTCCTGTTGTCGGGGGAGGGCGAGGATCGCCCGGACGCGCTGAGGGCGGCCGAATGATCATGGACCGCCTGCTGCAGCGCTTCGAGACGGTGCTCGACCCGTTCGAGGATCACGGCGAGGACAGGGAGGACGCCCGGCTCAACCGCACCGGTCATCTGGATCCGCTTCCGGACGAGACCAACCGCTTCATCTGGCACTTCGCCAAGCAGGCGAAGTGGCCGCTCCTCGCCCTGCTCGTTCTCGGCGGGCTGACCGGCGGCGTCGAGGCGGCGATGTATACCGGCGTCGGCTGGCTGATCGACGCACTCGAACGCTCGACGCCCGAAACCCTGATCGCCGACCATTTCTGGCTGATCGCGGGCCTTGCCTTCCTGACGCTGATCGGCCGATCGCTCGTCCTCTTCCTGTCCTCGGTGATCGAGGAGCAGGTGATCTCGCCGAGCTTCTACAACCGCATCCGCTGGCAGAGCTATCGGCGGCTGATGGACCAGGCCTACACCTTCTTCCAGAACGACTTCGCCGGCCGGCTCGCGCAGAAGGTCCAGCAGGTCGGCCAGGCGACCGGCGACTTGGTGACGACGGTCCTGCAGACCTTCTGGTCCTTCGTCACCTTCATCATCCTCACCGTCACCATCCTCGGCGCCATCGACTGGCGCATGTCGGTCGTGCTCGGCCTGTGGACGCTCGGCTATGTCTGGATCATCCGCAATCTGTTGCCGAAGATCCGCGAGAACGGCCGGGCGACGGCGGAGGCGCGCTCGGTCGTTTCCGGCCGCGTCGTCGACAGCTTCACCAACATCCTCTCGGTCAAGCTCTTCGATTCGACCCGGCGCGAGGACACCTTCGTCAAGGACGGGTTCCAGTATCTCGTCGACGCCACCCGCCGCATGACGCGGGCGCTGACCGAGGTGCGAACCGTCGTCGCCGTCCTTAACGGCTTCATGATGACCGGCGTCGGCGCGATCGCGATCCTCGGCTGGCAGGCCGGCCACGTGACCTCCGGCGGGGTTGCGACGGCGCTCGGCCTGGTCCTGCGCCTCAATCAGATGTCCGGCTGGATGATGTTCAACATCAACGGCCTCGTGCGCAATTACGGCACCATCCAGGACGCCGTCGCCACCGTCACGCGCCTGCCGACGCTGATCGACGCGAGGGACGCCCAGCCGCTCGACGCGTCCAGCGGCGAGATCCGCTATGACGGCATCACCTTCCACTACGGCAAGGGCGAGGGTGTCATCGACGAACTGTCGCTGACCATAAGGCCGGGCGAGAAGGTCGGCCTCGTCGGCCGGTCCGGCGCCGGCAAGACGACGCTCGTCAACCTCCTTCTGCGCCTCTACGACCTCGAGGGCGGGCGCATCCTGATCGACGGGCAGGACATTTCCCAGGTGACGCAGGCCTCACTCAGGGCCGCGATCGGCGTCGTCACCCAGGACACCTCGCTCCTCCACCGCTCGATCCGCGAGAACATCGCCTATGGCCGGCCGGGCGCCGACGAGGGCGACATCCTGATGGCAGCCGAACGCGCCAATGCCGAGGAGTTCATCCCGACGCTGCGCGATCCCAAGGGCCGCGCCGGCTACGACGCCCATGTCGGCGAGCGCGGCATCAAGCTCTCCGGCGGCCAGCGCCAGCGCATCGCCATCGCCCGCGTGCTCCTGAAGGATGCGCCGATCCTCATCCTCGACGAGGCGACCTCGGCGCTGGATTCCGAGGTCGAGGCGGCGATCCAGGAGAACCTCACCGCGATGATGGCGAATAAGACCGTCATCGCCATCGCCCACCGCCTTTCGACCATCGCCGCGATGGACCGCCTCGTCGTCCTCGACAAGGGCCGCGTCGTCGAGGAGGGCACGCACGCCCAACTGATCGCCCGCGGCGGCCTCTATGCCAGCCTCTGGGCGCGGCAGTCCGGCGGGTTTTTGCTGGACACGGCGGCGGAGGAGAGCGAGGCGGCGGAGTAGGGGACAACTCAAGGTGTGGGTGTGTGATAACATCTATATCTATGCGCTAGCCCATGCACCCGCGCGGACGGGCGAGCGCGCCTGGGTGAAGGAGGAGGGAAAGAAATGTTGGTCGACATGATGAGCGGCAAGGCGATCACGGAGGTCCCATTTGGAAAGGAATACCGGAAATGGATGGCTCGCCTGACACCTGCTGAGGTCGCGGCGATTAAAGCGGAACTCAATGCGAAGATTGACGGCACAGAGATTCAGACCGCCGGTTGGATGCCCGGATCGGACTGGAGGCCGACACCGTTTCAGGCAATCTACGAAAAGGCCGCCCGTCAGAACTCTGACATCGCCGCTCGCTGCTTTGGATTGATGGTCTGGGAAATCTTCATGGAGCGCCCCGAGAAGTGGACGTCCGGGCGCTTCGAGAATAACGGGGAGCCGATTGGAAGTCGAACTTACTTCCAAGTTCCGTGAACCAGCTTGTTCCCTCGAGCGCTAAGCACACGCCCGTCCTCGTGGCCATAGCCGGTGAACGTGCTTCGATCCTTTTCTTGAAATTCTTCTGCGTCTGGTCGCGGAGCGGGAGGCGAAGCTGGATGAGTTGCGCCGGAAGCTGGACGCCTCCGGTCGAGGCCGGTGGTGACGCCAGCGAAGCTGGCATCGATCCTTCCCTCGAGAGACAAGCGGCGGAATCGGACCATCAGGCTGCACTCTCGGAGAGAAGAGTTGGAGTAACGGGCGATCAAAACGACGCGTCGGCACTGAGGGACGACATCGCCGCGGGTCTCGCCGATCTCGCTGTAGGGCGCGTGCGGAGCTTCGACGCGGAAGGCATCATCGCGCGGGGGAAAAAGCGATTAGCCGTCCGCTCGCCCTCCGCCTGACCGAGAAGGCGGAAGCCGATCTTGCCGCCATCTGGGCCTATGTGGCCGGCAATGCCTCGGAAGCTGTTGCGAACCAGCTCGTACGCCGGATCGAGCTCGCATGCCGGCCGCTTTGCGAATTCCCGCAGCTGAGTGCCATGCGCGAGACATTCGCTCCGGCCTACGCGTGACGTTCGAAGGCCAATACGCCGTTTACTACGTGCACGATGATCGCCAGGTGGTGATCGTGCGGGTGCTTCACGGTGCGCGCGATGCGGCCGCTGTCGCGCAACAGGGTGGATTCTCCGGTTCCGGTATCTGACGACCGAGCAAACCAGATAGGATCACCAACATCTTCCACCATGGCCGGCATTCCGGCAGGTTCCTGTTGGGACCTGTCGGCTCGGCCGCTCGGCAGAACGGCGAACATTGATTTTCCCTCCCCCGCCGCAGCGACACGTTGCCATCCGTCTTTCGTCGGCTCTGGACAAGCGGAGAGTTTCGCGCATAGAACGCCTCCAAAGATGCTGGGGGGGCAAAGACGCGAATCTTGACGGGTCTCCCCCGCCACATGGATCGGGCGCGGGGGCGACCGATCCCAGGGGATCAGTCAAGGAGTTCCAGCCGCCGTGAGCGTCCAAGACACTGCCGAACCGTCCCGCCGGGATTTTCTCTACATCGCCACGGGCGCCGTGGGCGCCGTGGGCGCGGTGACGCTCGCCTGGCCGTTCATCGACCAGATGAACCCGGACGCCGCGACGCTGGCGCTCGCCGCGATCGACGTCGACGTCAGCCAGATCGCCGTCGGCCAGTCGATCGTCGCCAAATGGCGCGGCAAGCCTGTGGAGATCCGCCAGCGAACCGAAGCCGAGGTCCTTGCCGCCAAGGACGCCTCGCTCGACGAGTTGAAGGATCCGATCGCCCGCAACGCCAACCTGCCGGGCGATGCTCCCGCCATCGACGCCAATCGCGCGGCGCCGGACAGGGAGCAGTGGCTGGTCATGGTGCAGGTCTGCACGCATCTCGGCTGCATCCCGCTCGGCCAGTCCGGCGCCTATGACGGCTGGTTCTGCCCCTGCCACGGCTCGGTCTACGACACCGCCGGCCGGATCCGCTCCGGCCCGGCGCCGGAAAACATGGCGATTCCGCCGTTCGAGTTCACGTCCGACACCACCGTGCGCATCGGCTGACAAGGGAAACCAGACGATCATGAGCAGCCACTCCTCCTACGTGCCCTCGGGCGGCTTCATGCGCTGGCTGGACGCGCGGCTGCCGCTGCCGCGGCTCGTCTACGATTCCTTCGTCGCCTATCCGACGCCGCGCAATCTCAACTACGCCTACACGTTCGGCGGGATCCTCGGGCTCTTCCTCGTCGCCCAGATCCTCACCGGCGTCGTCCTCGCCATGCACTATGCGGCGTCCTCGGCCATCGCGTTCACCTCCGTCGAGAAGATCATGCGCGACGTGAACTGGGGCTGGCTCTTGCGCTACATGCACGCCAACGGCGCCTCCTTCTTCTTCGTCGCCGTCTACATCCACATCTTCCGCGGCCTCTATTACGGCTCCTACAAGGCACCGCGCGAGGTGCTGTGGATCCTCGGCGTGATCATCTTCCTCCTGATGATGGCGACCGCCTTCATGGGCTACGTCCTGCCCTGGGGCCAGATGTCCTTCTGGGGTGCGACGGTGATCACCAACTTCTTCACCGCCTTTCCGCTGATCGGCGACCCGATCCACGCGCTGCTCCTCGGCGGCTTCTCGGTCGACAACGCGACGCTCAACCGCTTCTTTTCGCTGCATTATCTCCTGCCGTTCATGATCGCCGGCGTGGTGATCCTGCACGTGTGGGCGCTGCACGTCACCGGCCAGACCAATCCGACCGGCGTCGAGGTGAAGTCGTCCAAGGACACCGTGCCGTTCACGCCGCACGCGACCGTCAAGGACGGCTTCGCCATGGTCGTGTTCCTGGCGGTCTTTGCCTATTTCGTCTTCTACCTGCCGAACTATCTCGGCCATCCCGACAATTACATCGAGGCGAACTCGCTGAAGACGCCGTCGCACATCGTGCCGGAATGGTACTTCCTGCCGTTCTACGCCATGCTGCGCGCCATCACCTTCAACATCGGTCCGATCGACTCCAAGCTCGGCGGCGTCCTGGTGATGTTCGGCTCGATCATCGTCCTGTTCTTCGTCTCCTGGCTCGACACCTCGCGGGTGAAGTCGACGGCCTACCGGCCGATCTACAAGATCTTCTTCTGGATCCTGGTCGCCGACTGCATCTTCCTCGGCTGGCTCGGCTCGAAGCCGGCAGAGGGGATCTACCCGGCCTTGGCGCTGGCCGGCACGATCTACTATTTCGGCCACTTCCTGATCGTGCTGCCGGTGCTCGGCCTTCTCGAGACGCCGAAGCGGTTGCCGGGCTCGATCGCCGAGGCGGTGCTCGCCAAGAACGGGGGCTCCGGCACGCCGGTGGGCGCCACCGCTTCGCCCGAGACCAAAGGCTGACCGCAAGACGGCTTCGGAGAGAGACGCAAGATGAAAAGACTTCTGTCAGCCCTTCTGGCCGCCGGCATGCTGCTCGCGCCGGTCGCTCTTGCCCATGCGCAGGACGGTCAGGGCCCGACCGAGAATTCCGCGGCCGACGAGGCCGCGGCCACTGGCGGCGCGCCGTCCGAACACGCGGCCGAAGCGGGCGCGGCGCATACGCCGCACTACCCGATGCGGGAGCCGGAAATGCTCTCGTGGAGCTTCGCGGGTCCCTTCGGGCATTGGGACATCGGCCAGTTGCAGCGCGGGCTCAACGTCTACAAGAACGTCTGTGCGGCCTGCCATTCGCTCAATCTGGTCGCCTTCCGCAATCTCGAGGCGCTCGGCTACAGCGACGCCCAGGTGAAGGCATTCGCGGCGGAATATACCGTGCAGGACGGGCCGAACGGCGACGGCGACATGTTCGACCGGCCGGGCATTCCGTCGGACTACTTCCCGTCGCCCTTCGCCAATCCGGAAGCCGCCGCGGCCGCCAATGGCGGCGCCGCGCCGCCGGATCTGTCGCTCATTGCCAAGGCGCGGGCCGTCGAGCGCGGCTTCCCGAACTTCGTGTTCGACATCTTCACCCAGTATCAGGAAGCCGGGCCCGACTATATCCACGGTCTTCTGACCGGCTATGACGCGGAACCGCCGGCCGATATCACGGTCGCCGACGGCACGTATTACAACCCGAATTTCATCTCCGGTCCGGCGCTGAAGATGCCGCCGCCGCTGTCCGACGGCGTCGTCACCTATCCGGACGGCGCGCCGGAGACGATCGACCAGTATTCGCGGGACGTTTCCGCCTTCCTGATGTGGGCCGCTGAGCCGCATCTCGTCGAGCGCAAGGCGACCGGCTTCGTGACGATGATCTTCCTGATCGTCTTTGCCGGCATGCTCTATGTGGTGAAGAAGCGGGTCTGGGCGGGTACGCCGCACTGACCTTGCGCCGCTCGCCGGTCCGGTCTGAGGGGAAGGGGGCTTCGGCTCCCTTTTTCCATGCGCGTTCGCTCGCGGCCGGATAGACTTCGGTGCGGCCGTCACGGGCTGAAGGAGACAGGAACCATGTATATCGCGATGAATCGCTTCAAGGTGCTGCCCGGCGCCGAGGAGGAGTTCGAGACGCTCTGGCTGAACCGGGATTCGAAGTTGCGCGAGGTCGCGGGCTTTGTCGAATTCCACATGCTGCGCGGGCCGAAGAACGAGGACCATACGCTCTATTCGTCCCACACAGTCTGGGAGAGCTATGCCGCCTTCGAGGGCTGGACCAAGTCGGAAGCCTTCCGCGCAGCCCATGGCGGTGCCGGCTCCACGCGGCCGCTCTATCAGGGCCATCCGAACTTCGAGGGCTTCGAGGTCATCCAGACGATCGGCCGGGACGCCTGACCATGGCATCGGCCATCGAGACGAACGAAGAAGCCGCGGTGGACTTCGCCGCGGCGATCCGCACCATCCCGGACTATCCCAAGCCGGGGATCCTGTTCCGCGACATCACCACCCTTCTCGCCGAGCCTGCGACGTTCCGGGCGGCGGTGGACGCGCTGGTCTCCCCCTACAAGGCGATGGGGGTCGATCTCGTCGCCGGCATCGAGGCGCGCGGCTTCATCCTCGGCGGGGCGCAGGCGCATCAGCTCTCCTGCGGCTTTGTGCCCATCCGCAAGAAGGGCAAGCTGCCGCACGACACCGTCCGGATCGCCTACAGCCTGGAATACGGCATCGACGAGATGGAGATGCACCGGGACGCGGTGAAGCCGGGCGACCGGGTGCTCCTCACCGACGACCTCATCGCGACGGGCGGGACGGCCGAAGGCGCCGTCAAGCTCCTGCGCGAGCTCGGCGCTGAGATCGTCGGCGCGTCCTTCGTCATCGACCTGCCGGATCTCGGCGGCCGCAAGCGGCTGGAGGCTCTCGGCGTCGAGGTGAAGACGCTGGTCGCCTTCCCCGGCCATTGACGAGAGCGGCAGGCGGCTCTTCATAAGTCGATCGGACGACGTCCCGCTTCGGGCGGGGTATCGTCAGGCGAACGTGGAGAACCCGATGATGCCGAGACTGTCCCGTCTTTCCGCAAGTGGATCGATCACCGCCCTGGCTGCGGTGGCCTGCCTGATCGCGGGATCTGCCGTCGCGCCCGCCTGGGCCCAGGACCAGGCGACCTCCGCCGAACCGGCCATGGCCTCGCCGACCGGGCCGAACGACCTTCTCAACGCCACGCTGTGGATGCAGCGCTCGGTCGAGTACAAGGCCAATTCGCTGGTCATCTACGCCCTCGGGCGGGTCCGCCTCGACGAGGCGCTCGCCGACCCCTCCTGGAGCGCGCTCGACCAGAGCGACGCCGCCGACAAGCCAGCGGCGATCATCCTCGATCTCGACGAGACCGCGATCGATAATTCCGCCTATGAATCCGGCCTGGTCACCACCAACAGCGACTACAGCTCCAAGACCTGGGACGCCTGGACGAAGGCGGAGGACGCCAAGGCCGTTCCCGGCGTGATCGACTTCCTGAAATATGCCGATTCCAAGGGCGTGAAGATCTTCTACATCACCAATCGCAACGCCGATCAGGAAGAGGCGACGCGCGCCAACATGGAGGCGCTCGGCTACCCCATGGGCGGCAATGTCGACACCTTCCTGATGAACAAGGAGAAGCCGGAGTGGACGTCCGACAAGACGCCGCGCCGGGACCATGTCGCGAAGGACTACCGGGTCCTCGAACTCTTCGGCGACAATTTCAACGATTTCACCGACAAGGCCTCGGGCACGATGGACGAGCGCGAGGCGGCGTTCGAGGAGCTGAAGGACCATTTCGGCAAGGACTGGTTCATGCTCGCCAATCCGACCTACGGCTCGTGGGAATCGACCGCCTACGACAACAATTACAAGCTTTCCACCGAGGAGAAGCGGGCGAAGAAGGTCGAAGCGCTGAAGCCCTGGACGCCGGCCGCGCAGTAAAACGCCCCGGGGGCATGAGACGATGTCCGGTCGCCTCGAGCGGACATCGTCCGAGCCGGGCGGGCATCAACGGGTTGGCCCGGAGCCGGACCCGGCGGCGTCAAGCGATCTGGATGATCGCCTACCGGCGCGTCGGGCGCCGTCTCAGTCGAGGCCCTGGAAGGCGGCTCCCTCGAAGCTGAACACCGTCTCGCCGGCCTGGTTGACGCCTTTCGTGACGAATTCCAAGACGCCCCAGCCAGGCCGGCTCGCCGAGGCGCGTTTGGCCGTCACCGTCTGGCTGAAGCTGACCGTGTCGCCGGCATAGACCGGCCTCAGCCAGCGAATGTTCTTCACGCCCGGCGAGGGGCCGACCCGCGGCGGGGGATTGCCGGCCTCCACCCATTCGCGCGCCCGGCGATAGCGGGTCTCGACGTTGAGCCGCATGCAGGCCGCGGCCGTGTGCCAGCCGGAGGCGCAAAGGCCGCCGAGGACCGAGCTCTTTGCCTTCTCCTCGTCGAGATGGAAGATTTGCGGGTCGTAGCGCTCGGCAAAGCGCACGATCTCCTCCGCCGTGAAGGTGTGCGAGCCGAGGTCGACCTTTTCGCCGACGGTGATCGTGTCCCAGAAGCTCATGCCGCGGCCCCCGAGCGGGTGAGGAGCAGGAGCGTGTATTCCGAGGCGAGCACCGGCTCACCCTTCTGGTTGACGAGATCCGCCGCCATCTTGGCGATGCCGAGGGTCGGCCGCTTGGCCGAGAGCCGGGCCGAGACGACGCGGGCGGTGCCGGACAAAGTGTCGCCGGGCCGGACGGGCCGCAGCCATTTCACGAAGTCGACGCCCGGCGAGCCCTGCGAGGTCGAATCGAGGATGAAGCTCTCGGCCATCATGCGCATCAGCATGGCGCATGTGTGCCAGCCGGAGGCCGATAGCGAACCGACGAGATCGTTGGCGGCGCCTGCCGCGTCGTCGAGATGGAAGGGCTGCGGGTCGAATTCCTCGGCAAAGGCGACCATCTCGTCGCGCGTGACGGCGTAGGGGCCGAGCGCGAACTCGCTTCCCTCGGTGAAATCCTCATAGGCGCGCATGCGCTCGTCCTTGTGATACTGATCGTTCCGGCGCCTGAGCCGCGACCGGCCGGCGCTTCCGCGCGGGCGGGCACACGCTCATAACCCCGGGCGGCGATTTTCGACAACTCGCCAGTTCGCCAGGGGAGGGATTCGATGGAACGGCTTCACCGCTACCGGGTCAGGGTTCGCTGGACCGGCAATACGGGCAGCGGGACCAGCGGCTACAAGGATTATGCGCGCAGCCATGCGATCGAGGCGCCGGGCAAGCCGGCCATCGCCGCCTCCGCCGATCCGCATTTTCGCGGCGATCCCGCCTCCTGGAACCCGGAGGAGCTTCTCGTCGCCTCGCTCTCTGCCTGCCACCAGCTCTGGTACCTGCATCTTTGCGCCGTCGCGGGCGTCGTCGTGACCGGCTATGAGGACGACGCCGAGGGCGAGATGGCGGAGGAGGGCGGCGGTGCCGGCCGGTTCCGGCGCGTCGTCCTGAAGCCGCGCGTGAGGATCGCGCCGGGCTCCGACATCGCGGCGGCCGAAAGCCTCCATGCCAATGCGCATGAAATGTGCTTCGTCGCCAATTCGGTGAATTTCCCGGTCGAACTCTCGGCAGAGGTCATGGTCGACGGCTGATCCCGCCGGTCTTCGTCCGAGCTGAACTTCGTCAGCGAATCAGTCGCGCGTCCGCCAGGCGGACGCGCGAGAGCGTCAGCGGCGTGTTGATGCCGACGAGTTCGATCGTCACCGCCGCGCGTTCGCCGTGGAGAAAGAAGTTGCGCGGGACATTGACCAGGAAGAACTGCGGCTCGTCCGCATGCGGACGGTCCGGAAAGGCGACCGTGCCGGCATAGGCGCGAGCATAGGGCGCGGCATCCGGCTCCGACAGGAAGACGTCGATCTGATAGGTCTCGCCCTCGACGACGTCCACCGGTTCGAGCGTCAGCGCGAGCCGGCTCGGGCGCGCCCGCGGCATGGCGATGATCCTGGTCGCGGGCGACTGCGCGCTGGCGATCGCGCCTGTCTCGGAGTCGGTGGAAAGCGCGGTCTCCGGTCCGGATCCTGACGCCGTCGGCGAGGCCTCAAAAAGCGGCGCTGCGAGGGCGGGAACGAGCGGCAGGACAAATGTTGCGAGGGCCGGCGCGAGGAGGGCGGCGCTGCGCGGGATGTCGAACTGCCCGGGCGGGAGGTTGCGGAGTTTATCGTTCATCGTCTGCCGTCCGCCGGGGGATGGACCTCCGGCGGTGTCTCGATAGCTGGGTTGGGCCGCGCAGCGATCGCCGAGGACGACGGGCCGCAACGGCCGCGTTCGTCCCGAGGGAGGGGCGGCGTCAGGATTCCTTCGGCCGATCCAACGACAGCGGGTCCTTGGACGAGGGCAGCGAGGTCTGCGAGCCGGTCCCCATGATCTGGGCGAGGACGTCGTCGGCCGAGGAGGTGCGCCCGCCGATGCCAGCCTCGAGCAGCTGCCGGTCGAGGTCGCTGCCCGATTCCAGCGCGGCGAGTTCTTGGCCCGCCTCGAGCCGGCCCTGCGCCTCTTCCTGCTTGCGGCGAATCCGCTCGAGGGAATCCATCGCATTGCCGAGCTTGGAATTGATGCCCGACTGCGAGGTCGCGATCGCCGACTGCGCCTTGATCAGCGATTCGTTCGCCTTCACGTTCTCGACCTCGCGGCGCATCTGCTGGATGCGCTGCTCGGTATCCTGGACCGCCTTGATCATCTGCTGCTGGCGGACCTGCAGGCGCTCCAGTTCGGTGGCGTCGCGCTGATGTTCGGAGCGGGTCTTGGCAACGCGTTCGGCGAGCCCCCGGGCAAGATCCTCGCGCCCCGCCTGCAGCGCCGCGCGGGCGCTCTCCATGTCCTTCTGCTCCTTGGCCCGGGCCTCCTCGACGCGGCGCGACAGCGACTTGTTCGAGGCCATGATCCCGGCAAGGTCGGAGCGGGCGCGGCGCAGCGCCTCCTCGGCGTCGCGGATCTCCTGGTCGAGAATCCGGAGCGCCTGCGTGTCGGCGACGCCTTCGGCCGCCTCGTTGACACCGCCGCGCACGGCGGTGAAGAGCTTGTTCCAGACGCTCATCGGGCAGTCTCCCGCTTCTTCCAATCCTCGATCATGTTCGCCGCGTCGACCGCATTGGCGGCAAGCACGGCCACCTCCTCGACCATCTCCTCGGCGCGCGCACGCGCCGACAGCGATCCGAAGAGTTCATACCACTCCTCGCCGTCGATGGTGACGATGCCGAAGGTCGACAGCGGCACCAGCTTGTGCGTCGACAGGACCATCCGGTCGAAGGCCGCGCGGTTCGGGATCGATTCGGCGGGCGCCAGGATCACGCTGGCGAGGATCTGGTCGCCGCCCGGCGCGACGAGGACGTCGAGATCGCCCCGCTCCTTCAGCGTCACGCGGATGACGTCGCCCGTCTCCACGATGCTGACATCGACGTCACCCAGCGCCTCCGGGTCGGAAGCGAACAGTTCGGTCAGGCTCGTAAGATTCCACGTTTCCAGCGGCATTGGTCCCTCGGGTTGCGTAGCATCGTCGCGAAGTCCTACATCAGCCCCACGGTCCGACACAAACGGAATCAGATCGGTTTCGATTCGTGTTGACTTTAGGTAAGTTTGCCGGCGTTACGCGCCTGCGTTGGAGTCGATGTGCCCCTCCTTGTCAGCTTCATGCGCCGCTTTTATGTCGCGCTCGCCGAGCTCACCTGGTCGGCCATTCTCGTCATCGTCGTCGCCCACATGGTCCTGTCCTGGGTGATCTTCCGGCTGGCGGGCGAGAGCACACTCGCGGGTGACGCGGTCGATTTCGTCTATTACTACGTCGTCACGGCGACCACGGTCGGATACGGTGATCTCTCGCCGGTGACGGCGAGCGGCAAGATCGCCGCGTCCTTCCTGGTGATCCCCGGGGCGATCGCGATCTTCACCGCGACCCTCGGCAAGCTCTTGACGGCGGTCGGCACGTTCTGGAGGAGACGCATGAAGGGGCTCGGCAGCTTCGAGGAGCGCAGCGGCCACGTTGTGGTGGTCGGCTGGCACGACGGCTCGACACGGCAATTGCTGGCGATGCTCGCGGCCGAACGCGCGAGCAACGAGCCGGCGGTCGTCCTGATCGCCAAGGCGATCGATTCCAATCCCGCGGCCGGCGATGTCGACTTCGTGCGCACGGACCGGCTCGCCGATCCCGAAGCGCTCGAGCGCGGCGGGGCGCGCGGTGCGCGCTCGATCATCGTCCAGGGTGAGAACGACGACGAGACCTTCGCGGCCTCGCTGATCGCAGCGGCGATCGCCGAGACGACCCATGTGGTCGCCTATTTCCAGTTCGAGCGGACGGCGGCGATCCTCAGGCGGCAGAATCCGCGCATCGAGGCGGTGACCTCCCTGTCCTCCGAGCTTCTCGTGCGGGCGGCGCGCGATCCCGGCTCGTCGGAGGTCGCCACTCTGCTCCTGTCCGCGGCGTCCTCCGACACGGCCTATTCGGTGCGGGTTCCGGATATCGCGGCGACCATCCGCTACGGCGCCGCCCTGACCGGCCTCAAGCGGCTGCACAAGGTGACGCTGGTCGGCCTCGCCAAATCCGGCCAGGTCGATCTCAACTGCGACGAGGACGACGAGATCAGCGCCGGGGACGTCCTCTATTATATCTCCGACCACAGGCTCGAACCCCGCTCCGTCGCCTGGGACGCCTTGCAAGGGACAACTGCATGATCAGCTGGCCGTTCGGCAGGAACAAGACGCCCGAGCTGCCCGAGGAGCGCGGTCCTTTGGCCGTGCCCATCGGCGGTGCGCTGGAGATCGACACGCTGGCGCTTCAGGCCGACACGACGGGGGCATCGCCGGGAATGGAACTGCCGGAGGGCGGCTCCTTCATCGTCGTCGCCTATGGCGAGGCGCGGCTCGACGCCGACACGATCCTGTCGCGCTACTACGACGACGACGACCGAATCCTGCAGGTCATTTCGGCCGGCGGCCGGCCGGGTGACCCGGCCGACGACGTCAGCCTCTACCAGTCCTGGGACAGCGTCGCTCCGGTGGGCTCGGCCGAATGGGCCCGCTGGACCGGCCCGTCCGGGATGATCGGCCAGCCGACCTACGATGCCGACGGCATCCTCTTCCAGCGCTATTGGGGTGAGGGGGCCGGGCGCGCCGAACCGGTGCAGTTCGTCGAGGAGGTCGACGACGGCCGCTCCAAGCGCTCGATCCACCAGACCTGCATGCTCTACTCGCGTCCGCTCGGCACGACGATGGAGATGCTGCTCCTCAATGTCGAGCGCGACCTCGCGGACGCTGCAAGGCGCGAGGGCGGCTCGGTGGAGTTCCTGCTCGGCTACGGGCTCGGACCGGCGGACGTGCGCAGGATCTGATCGAACGCAAGGCGGCCGGGCGAGGAGCCCCGTCGCCAGTCAACCGGATGGCGAATGCTCGCCGACGAAAAAACGAGAGGGATCGATGTACGGTTACGCTTCGGGACTGCCGGCCTTCCTGGCCTATTTCATCCTCGGCCTCATCCTCTATGCGGTGTTCGCCTTCGTCTACGCGGCGATCACGCCGCACAAGGAATTCGCGCTGATCCGCGAGGGCAATATTGCGGGGGTCACCGCCTTCGCTGGGACGGTTCTCGGCTTTTCGCTGCCGCTCGCCTCGGCGGCGGCAAATTCGGTGTCCATCGTCGACTTCGTCATCTGGGCGGTGATCGGGGCGATCGCCCAGTTGCTCGCCTTCTTCGCGGCCTCGGCGATGATGCCGGGCCTGGCCGACCGCATCACCAAGGGCGAGGTTGCGGCCGGCGTCTGGGGTGCCGGGGTCGCGCTCGCCGTCGGCATCCTCAATGCCGCCTGCATGACGTACTGAACAGGAGGAGACGATGCGCAGACGCTTCACCCGCAAGTCGCCGCCGCTGCTGGCGCTCGGGACGATCGCCGCATCCGGCGTGATGCTCTCCGGCTGCGGCGACGACACGCCGCAGGAGGTCGCATATTCGACGCCGCAGGAATGCTCGCAATCGGGCATCGACCTGCAGATCTGCGAGGCCGAATATCAGGAGGCCCTGCAGAAGCATCTGGCCCAGGCGCCGCATTACACGGATCTCAAATCCTGCGAAGCGGCGATCGGCGAGGGCAAGTGCTTCCAGGCGACCGACCCCACGGCGCAGGCCGGCCAGAACTCCGCCGGCCAGACCAGCGGCTCCGGCTCGGGCTTCTTCGTGCCGTTCATGACCGGCTATCTGGTGTCCTCGGCGCTCTCGAACCTGTCGGGATACGGGGCCTATCGGGACTATCGCTCCTCCTCCCGCTATTCGTCGACGCCGATCTATCGCAACCGCGCCGGCGACACGCTGACATCGACGATCTCCGGCGGCCAGCGCACCTCGCGGCCGGTGAACGTCAACACCCGCACGGTCTCGCGCTACGGCTTCGGCGGCCGGTCCTCCTCGCGCGGCTTCTTCGGCGGCTAGATGATGGCGACCAGCTTTCCTCCAGAAAATCGCGGGCCTCCCGATGCGCGCGGAGCCTTGCGTTGAAGCGGATCGATCTGCCCGAGCGGGAGGGATGGCAGGCGGCGGCCGAGGCGGTCGGCTTCGGCTTCCACGAAATGTATGGCGAGCCCTATTGGGTGGACGATGCCGCCTTCGTCTTCTCGCTCGCCGAGATCGAGGAGGCGATCGAGGCGCCCAGCCAGGAACTGCACGAGATGTGCCTCGATCTCGTCGCCGACGTCGTCAAGGACGACGCCGTCCTCGACCGCCTGGCGATTCCCGGCGAGATGCGCGATCTCGTGAAGACCTCCTGGCAGAACGGCGACCGCCATCTCTACGGCCGCTTCGACCTCGCCTATGACGGGACGGGACCCGCCAAGCTTCTCGAATACAATGCCGACACACCGACCGCGATCTTCGAATCCGCCTATTTCCAGTACAATTGGCTGACCGACAATGTCGCGCGCGGGGTGCTGCCCGAGGACGCCGACCAGTTCAATTCGATCCAGGAGAGCCTGGTCGAGGCCTTCGCCGCCTTCCCGACGGAGCCGATCTTCCACTTCGCCGCCTATACCGAGAGCGACGAGGACCGCGGCACCGCGGCCTATCTGATGGACTGCGCGGTGCAGGCCGGCCACCGCGTCAGCCTGCTCGATATCCGCGACATCGGCGTCGACGCCGAGGGCCGCTTCACCGATACCGACGACCGGGTGATCGACCTGTTGTTCAAGCTCTATCCCTGGGAGGACATGCTGCGCGAGCCGTTCGCGCAACATCTTTCGACGGCGGGAGCGATGATCGTCGAGCCGCCCTGGAAGGCGATCCTCTCGAACAAGGGCCTGCTGCCGCTGCTCTGGGACCGCTTCCCCGGCCATCCGAACCTGCTGCCGGCCTATTTCGAGGACGATCCGGGCGCCGCCCGCCTGACCAACGCCGTCAAGAAGCCGCTCTTCTCGCGCGAGGGCGAGAATGTCGTGATCATCGAGAATGGCTTGGTGACCGAGACGGCCGAGGGCGACTACGGCGCCGAGGGCTTCGTGGTCCAGGAACTCACCCGGCTGTTCCAGGCGAACGAGCGCTTCGCCGTGCTCGGCAGCTGGATCGTCGCCGACCGCGCCTGTGGTCTCGGCATTCGCGAGGATGCGAGCCGCATCACCCGCAACCTCTCGCGCTTCATTCCGCACATCATCCTCGAGTGACGGTCGATTGCCTGCGACAGCCCGGCGCGTGGCATCGCAGATGACATCGACGTCCAACGGGAATCGCGGCCGCGTCTTAAGACTTCAAGATGCAATCCGGCTGCGAAGGCGGGCAGGATGCCTTGCGTCCGGCGCCTCAATCAGCCTTCGGCCGGCGATAGCGGATCGTCTCGAACCGCATCGTCGCCAGGTCGATCATCAACAGGCGGCCGATCAGAGGCTCGCCGAAGCGGCAGACGAGCTTGATCGCTTCGGTGGCGGCGAGCGTCCCGAGGACGCCGGTGGTGACGCCCAGAATGCCGGCCTCGGCGCATGTCGGCACGAGGTCGGCCGGCGGCGCCTCCGGAAAGAGGTCGCGGTAGCGGGGATTGGGCCGGCCATCGCCGTCCTGAAGATGCGGCGCGAGGACGGTCAGCGATCCGGACAGGCGCTGGACCGCCGCGGTGACGAGCGGAATCCCCGCCGCTTCGCAGAGATCGGCCATGGCGTAGCGGGTGGCGAAATTGTCCGAACCGTCGATGGCGAGATCGTAGCCCCGGATCACCTCCGGCCCGTTCTCAAGGTCGATCCGCAGCGGGTGCGGCACGATCCGCACATGCGGGTTCAGCGCCCGCACCGCGTCCGCCGCGCTGTCGAGCTTCGGCCGGCCGACATCCCCGGTGCCATGGAGCACCTGGCGCTGGAGGTTCGACAACGACACGACGTCGTCATCGGCAATGCCGATCGTCCCGACGCCCGCCGCCGCCAGATAGAGGACCACCGGCGAGCCGAGGCCGCCCGCGCCGATCACCAGGATCTTCGCCCGCTTCAGCGCCTGCTGGCCCGCCCCGCCCACCTCCGGCAGGACGATGTGGCGGGCGTAGCGTTCGACTTCGCCCGGTTCGAAGATGGTCTCGCTCATCGACAGGATCCTGCGTGTCACGCCGCGTCCGGCCCGACCCGACCGCCGCTCACCTTGAGCATCTGGGCCCGGTCCCCGAGCGCGTCAAAGAGCGAGGCGTCGGTTCCGGTCATGAAGGCCTGCACGCCGAGCGCGCCGAGAAGGTCGAAGAGGGCGGCCCGGCGGCCCGGATCGAGATGGGCCGCGACCTCGTCGAGGAGGAGGATCGGCGGCAGGCCGGAGACGGCGGCCGTCAGCCGCGCATGGGCGAGCACCAGGCCGATCAGAAGCGCCTTCTGCTCGCCGGTCGAGGCAAGCGCTGCCGGCATCGCCTTTTCCGCATGCGTGACCTGGAGATCGGCCCGGTGCGCGCCTTCGCGCGTGCGCCCGGCGGCGCGGTCGACATGGCGCGCCGCGCGAAGGCGCTGACGCACCTCGTCCTCCGCATCGACCGCCGCTCCGCCGAGTTCCAGCGCCTCGTAGCCGGAGGCGAGTTCCAGCCGCGCGACCGGAAAGGGACTGTCCGCCGCGGCCTTGTGGATCATGTCTTCCATCATCCGCACGAACTCGGCTCGCGCCAGCGCCATGGCGACGCCGAGTTCGGCCATCTGCGCCTCGAGCCCGGAGAGCCAGGAATCGTCGAGCCGGCCTTCGGTGAGGAGCCGGTTGCGCGAGCGCATCGCCCGCTCGAAATCGCTGGCCCGCCGTCCATGGGCCGGGTCGACGGCAAGCACCATGCGGTCGAGGAAACGTCGGCGGTCACCGGCCGGCCCGGTGAAGAGGCCGTCCATCGCCGGCGTCAACCAGAGGACGCGAAGAAGGTCGAGGAGTTCCTCGCTGGTCCGCGCGGCGGTCTCGTCGATCTTGACGGTTCGTGACCCAAGGCCCGAAGGATCGGGGCGGATTTGGCTGACGATGTCGGAAGGCGTGTCGTTCGAGACGATCGCGGCGCGCAGGAAGAAGCCGCCGCTGCCGCCCTGCCGCACCATGTCGCCATAGGTCGCGCGCCTGAGGCCACGGCCCGGCGAAAGCAGCGACAGCGCTTCCAGGAGATTGGTCTTGCCGGCGCCATTGTCGCCGAAAAAGGCGACGAAGGAGCTCTCGAACCGTAGCGCGATTTCGGCATAATTGCGGAAATCGCCGAGCCGCAGCGACGTCACGCGCACGGCCGCCGGGTGCGGTGGATCTGTGTCGATGTCGGTCTCGTTGCGGGGGCGCTCGGACAAAGCGAGGGTGCGGGTCAGACCCGCATCGGCATCAGGACGTAGAGCGTCGCGTCGTCGCCGCCGTCCTTGATCAGCGTCGGGGAACCCGGATCGGCCAGCATGAAGATCGCGCTCTCGCCGGAGAGCTGGCTGGTGATGTCGAGGAGGTAGCGCGCGTTGAAGCCGATCTCGATGTCGTCCGAATCGTAGCCGACGGCGAGCTCCTCGGTCGCGGTACCGGAGTCCGGCGAATTCACCGTGAGGACGAGCTGCGAATCGGTGAGCGCCAGCTTCACCGCCCGGCCGCGCTCGGACGAGATCGTCGAGACGCGGTCGACGGCGGCGGCGAAATCCTGCCGGTCGAGCGTCAGCGCCTTGTCGTTGTTCTGCGGGATGACGCGCTGATAGTCCGGGAAGGTGCCGTCGATCAGCTTGGAAGTCATCACCACGTCGCCGATGGTGAAGCGGATCTTGGAGTCCGACAGTTCGACCTTCACCTCGGCGTCGTCGGCGCAGTCGCCGAGGAGCTTCTGGACCTCGCCCACGGTCTTGCGCGGCACGATGATGCCCGGCATGCCCTCCGAGCCCGCCGGCGCGTCCATCTCGGCGCGGGCGAGGCGGTGGCCGTCGGTCGCCACCGCCCTCAGGCGCAGCTCCGACCCGGCCTCGATCGTGTGCAGAAAGATGCCGTTCAGATAGTAGCGCGTCTCCTCGGTGGAGATCGCGAATTGGGTGCGCTCGATCAGCCGCTCGAGCTCGCCGGCCTTGATCGTGAAGCCATGCGTCAGCGTGCCGGCGGTGATGTCCGGGAAGTCGGATTCGGGCAGGCATTGCAGTCGGAAGTTCGACCGGCCCGAGGAGACCGTCATCTGCGTGCCCTCGCCATTGGTGGCGAGCTTGACCTCGGAGCCGTCCGGCAGCTTGCGGACGATGTCGTAGAGGAGATGCGCCGGCACGGTGGTGGCGCCGGCCTGTTCGCCGGTCGCCGGAACGCTCTCGGTGATCTCGATGTCGAGGTCCGTCGCCTTCAGCCTGAGCGCATCGTCCTCGGTGCGCACGAGGACGTTCGACAGGATCGGAATGGTGTTGCGGCGCTCCACGACGCGATGAACGTGAGCGAGCGACTTCAGAAGGTTGGACCGTTCGATAATGATACGCATGACTGAAGGCCGTTTGGTTCGGTGCGGGGCGCCGTCCCGCGCGGCGCCGGATACCGGGTTCGTCGTTCTTAGAGATTGCGGCCCGGCTTGGGAAGGCAAAACCGGCGAAACCCGCCCCGCTGAAGCGCAGCCGTTGGCCGCCGACGGTCTCAGACCGCCTCCCGGGCCGCCTTCGGCTGGAACCCGAGCCGCGGCGCCCGCGCAGTCGGGCAGGGCGCGGGCCGGGACCCGGCGCTGAGGGGAGGCGGGCCCGCCTCCTATTCCTCGATCATCCGCCGGATGATGTCGAGTTCCTCGGAGAACTTCTCGTCCTTCGCCCGCTCGCCTTCGATCTTGCGCACCGCGTGGAGGACGGTCGTATGGTCGCGCCCGCCGAAGCGCCGGCCGATCTCGGGCAGCGAGCGCGGCGTCATCGTCTTGGCGAGGTACATGGCGATCTGCCGCGGCCGGACGATCGTCTTGGTCCGGCGGGCCGACAGAAGGTCGGTGCGGGTCACGTTGTAGTGCCGCGAGACGAACTTCAGGATGTCCTCGATCCGGACGCGCCGCTCGCCCCCCGCCCGGTTCAGCTGGTTCAGGAGGTCGTCGAGATGCTCCGGCGAGAGCGGCTGGCCGAGCGAATGGCGAAAGGCGATCTGGTTGAAGGCGCCCTCGATGTCGCGCCCGGACCCGGCGACCCGGCGCGCGATCGTCTCCAGCATCCGCTCCGGCATGGAGAAGGAGGGATCCTCGGCGCGCATCGCGGCCGCCCGGCTTTCGATAATCGCCCGGCGCAGGTCGTAGTCCGGATTGGCGATCTCCAGCGTGATGCCGTTGGCGAGCCGCGAGCGGACGCGGGGATCCAGCGATTCCAGCTCCGTCGCCGGCCGGTCGGCGGCGCAGATCACCTGCCGCGCCGAATCGATCAGCGCGTTGAGGAGATGGCAGAACTCCTGCTGGATCGACTTGCCCTGGAGAAACTGCGTGTCGTCGATGATCAGGATGTCGATGCCGCGCAGCGTCTCCTTCAGGTCGAGCGCGCGGTTGTCGCGGATGGCGGTGGCAAAGCGCCACATGAAATATTCCGCCGTCAGATAGACGACGCGCGGCCGGTCGGGGCGGCGCACCGCGGCATTGGCGATCGCCTGCAACAGATGCGTCTTGCCGAGCCCGACGGCGGCATGGATGAACAGCGGATTGAAGCGCACCGATTGCGGGCCGTTCTCGGCGATCGCCCGTCCGGCGGCGAGCGCCACGCGGTTGGAGGCGCCCTCCACGAAGGTCTCGAAGACGTAGCGCCCGTCGAGCGGTGAACCGAAATCGGGCGTGCTCTGGGCGGGCAGGGCGAAGCCGGCGGCCTGGGCTCTCGTCGGCTCGCCGCGCGAGGCGGAGGGGGCGGTCTCCGCCGCCGGGGTGGCGCGCGCCATGGAAGGATCTTCGGCGCGGCCGGCGACGCGGCTGCGGCGGATGGTCACTCCGCCGCCGCGAACGGCACTGCGGATGGAGATGTCGACGCGCAGGGTCCCCGGCACCTCGGCTTGGAAAATCTCGGTCAGAAGGTCCTGATAGTGCGACTGGATCCAGCTGCGCAGGAAGGCGGTCGGCACGGACACCTGGCACACGCCCTTGCCGACGGAGTCCACCTTCATGCGCTGGAACCAGCTCGCAAAGATGTCCTGGCCGAGTTGCGCCTTCAGTCGCGCATTAACCCGGTCCATCAGCTCCGCAGTGCTGTCGCTGCTCTCCATGTCAGTGTCTGCCCCGATGCCAAAATTGTCTGTCGTCCCGCTGCCGGCCGGCGCGAGACTCTTCGAATGTGCCAGTGCCCCGGCGGGTGCGACGGCCGAGATCATTTTCATCGCTGCACCCAGGGCAGGCCCTCGGCCTTCCAGCCGCCGCGCGACCCGCGGTGTCCGGTCTCGTCGAGCGGCCCCTCGAAGCCGTCGAGCACGTTGAAGCAATTTTCGTAGCCGGCCGCGGTCAGCGCTGCGGCGCTCGCCATCGAGCGCACGCCCGATCGGCAGAGAAAGAAGATCGGCGAAGATTGGTTGCCGCCGCTCTCGGCGATGCGCTTGGCCAGCGTCTCGGCGAAATGCGGGTCGACGGTCATCGAGGGGAAGCTTTGCCATTCCATCAGCACAGGCGCCTTGCCCAGCGACGACAATTCGGGAATGCCGACATAGGTCCATTCCGGAACGGTACGGACATCCACAAGAACGGCATCGGGCGTCTCGGCGAGCGTCGACCAGCATTGCCGGACACCGACATCGCCCTTGTATCCTGCGCTCATCGTAGAGATCTCCGAGGTTACGCTGTAGTCAGCAAAAGAAGTCCGCCCGAGTTCTCCGAGAACTCGGTGGAAAATCTAAAGATGGACTGAAAAAAGCTTGGGAAGCTAAGTGCGGCCGTGGAAACTGACCGAGTGCGGTTCGAGGGCTCGTGTTCTCAAACTGTGGGAATACGTGGCTCGATCCGGCACTTCATCTTTCTCCGCACTTTTCGTTCCGGGAAAATACGAAACGACCTCCACCACGGCAAGCCGAGTCCGGCCAGAATTGTCCCAGGAGGAGACGATGTGTGGCGGACTCGTCATGCGAGCATGAGGCAGGGGCGCCGAAAAGGCAGCAAATGCCGGGGTATGGGCCAGACCGGCTACCGGCGGGGCTCGAAAATTTTATAAATGAACAAATTTTTCCGCGGCCCGCTTGACTCCGGGCTTCCCGAAAATTCGGTTAGCCGGCAGACCGATGGTGCTCAGTGACCTTCTGTAAATCACTGAAAAACATGATTTAACCCGGAACCGCAACTCATAATCGTCGACACGGGGCGTTTGACATGACGACTCAGTGACGTTGCCGGCTAAAAGCATGACGCGATCGCCGGAATCAAAAAAGCCCGGCGAGCCGCCGGGCCTTCTCTTTCCACAATGAAGTCGTATCAGACCGAGCCGATCGCCTGAACGCGATGCGACAGGCGCGAGATCTTCCGGGACGCGGTGTTCTTGTGGAACACGCCCTTCGACGAGGCGCGCATCATTTCCGGCTCGGCAATGCGGAAGGCGGCGAGGGCGGCGTCCTTGTCGCCGGCGGCGATCGCCTCCTCGACCTTGCGCAGGAAGGTCCGGACGCGCGAACGCCGTGTTGTGTTCACGGCCGTGCGGCGTGCGATCTTGCGCGTCGCCTTCTTGGCCGAAGGGGTATTGGCCATGCTTGGTCTCTTTCTGTCAGTCGTATCCGTCAAACGGTGCGTTCGGGGCGCCGCGCGGACCATGCACGAGTCGGCAGCGCAAAAACACGGACGGCGCCCGAAGACGCCGCCTTGATGGCGCGTCTTATAAGAAGGCGAGGCGGGCGCGTCAAGCGATCGTTCGCCCGGACGGCGCCGCGAATGGATTTTCCGGCGCCTAGCGCCTCGCGCGACGGGCCGCCAGGACGGCGGCCTCCTCGTCAGCGGTTGCGGAACTGCGGGCTGCGCTTCTGGATGAATGCTTCCATGCCCTCGGAGCGATCTTCCGTGGCGAAGGTGGAGTGGAACAGCCGCCGCTCGAAGCGCAGCCCCTCGGCAAGCGGCGTCTCGAAGGCCTGATTGACGGCCTCCTTGACCATCATGACCGCCGGCAGGGAGAAGTCGGCGATCTTCTCGGCTGCGCGCAGCGCCTCCTCGATCAAATCGGTGGCCGGAACGACACGGGCGACGAGGCCGCAGCGCTCGGCTTCCGCGGCATCCATCAAGCGCCCGGTGAGACAGAGATCCATCGTCTTCGCCTTGCCGATCGAGCGGGCGAGGCGCTGCGTGCCACCCATGCCGGGCAAGGTGCCGAGGGTGATCTCCGGCTGGCCGAACTTGGCGTTGTCGGCGGCAATGACGAAGTCGCACATCAGCGCCACCTCGCAGCCGCCGCCGAGCGCGTAGCCCGCGACCGCCGCGATCGTCGGCTTGCGGAAGCTTCCGAGCGCCTGCCAGTCCGCCCAAAGGTCCGACTGGTAGGCCTCGGAGAAGCCCATCTCGTGCATGTCCTTCACGTCGGCGCCGGCGGCGAAGGCCTTTTCCGAGCCGGTGATGACGACGGCGCCGATCTTGGCGTCGCCCCCGAGGCCGGCGAGCGCCTGGACGACCTCGCGCATCATCTGGATCGAAAGCGCGTTCATCGCCTTCGGCCGGTTGAGGGTGATCAGTCCGACGCGGCCGCGCGTCTCGACCTTGATCGTGTCGTAAGCCATGGCGGTCCCACGTCAAGAATTGCCGCGCCGCGGGGGGCGCCTTGCCGCCATGAGTGGCGCATCGGGGTCGCAAACGCAATCCGGCGCCCCAAACGGGCCCTTCCCGGTGCGGCCGGCTGATAGGATGGCCCTGCCGCCGCCTCAGCGTTGGCAGACCGGGCAGAAGAAGGTCGAGCGGCCGGACTGGACGATCCGCTTCACGATGCCGCGGCAGGTTTCGTGCCGGCAGGGTTCGTCCTCCCGGTCGTAGACGGCGAAGGAATGCTGGAAATAGCCGAGCGAGCCGTCGGCCTGGCGATAGTCGCGTAAGGACGAACCGCCGGCCGCGATCGCGTCGGCGATCGTCTCGCGAATGTGGATTGCAAGGTCTGCGAGCCGCCGGGTCGGCGCCCCGTCACGTTTTACCAGCGTGCCCGCCGCCCGGCGCGGCGAGAGACGCGCCCGCCACAACGCTTCGCAGACATAGATATTGCCGAGCCCGGCGATGATCCGCTGGTCGAGGAGCACCGCCTTCAAGGGCGCCGCGCGGCCGGCAAAGAGCGGCGCCAGTGCCTCGCCCGAAAGCGCATTGCCGGTCGGCTCGATGCCGAGCCCGCGAAAATGCGGATGCGTCGACAGCTCCGCCCGCGCGAAGAGGGTCATGTAGCCGAAGCGGCGCGGATCGTTGAAGATCACCGTCGCCGGAGTTCCGTCGGGGTCGACGACGTCGAACAGCACGTGGTCGTGCAGCCGGGCGATGCCGCGCGGATGCACGAAAGCGCCGGGCTGGCTGGAGCCGGCCTCCCGCTCGATACGAAACGAGCCGGACATGCCGAGATGCATGGCGAGCACCTCGCCGCCGTCGATGTCGGCGATCAGATATTTCGCCCGCCGAGACAGGCTCTCGATGCGCCGTCCGGCGAGGCGTTCGGCGAAGCGGTCGGGCAGCGGAAAGCGCAGATCTGGCCGCGACAAGGTGACGGCCTCGATCGTGGCACCCTCGAGAATCGGCAGAAGCCCGCGTCGAACGGTCTCTACCTCTGGCAATTCCGGCATTTTCGCTTAAGTCCTTCATCCGCGGGAGCGCGTCGGCCGCCTTGCGGAACCGCCGTCTTCTGCCGAGTGCCGAGCCTTTGACGGCTCGTTTCTCCCTATATCCGCATCGATAAGGTGCGATGCAACGAAGGTTGAAGTGATGTCGCAGACCCGCGTAACCGGCGCCGACGCGATGGAGACCGCCTACGGCTATGCGACCGTGGGGGGAGGCGAAGAGAAGCAGGAGCGCGTCAACGCCGTCTTCCACCGCGTCGCCGAGCGCTACGACCTGATGAACGATCTGATGTCGGGCGGGATGCATCGCTTGTGGAAGAACGCGATGGTGGCTTGGCTGAGCCCGCCGCACAGCCCCAACTACCGCTTCGTTGACGTTGCCGGCGGCACCGGCGACGTCGCCTTCCGCATCGTCGAGGCCTCGCGCCGCCGGGCAAAGGGCACGGTGGTCGACATCAACGCCTCGATGCTGGGTGTCGGGGCCGAGCGCGCGGCCAAGCGCCGGCTCGACCAGAACCTCGTCTTCGTCGAGAACAATGCCGAGTCGCTGAAGTTCGACGATGCCAGCTTCGACGCCTACACCATCGCCTTCGGCATCAGGAACGTCCCGCGCATCCAGGTGGCGCTGAGCGAGGCCTTCCGCGTTTTGAAGCCGGGCGGCCGCTTCATGTGCCTGGAATTCTCCGAGGTCGACATGCCGATCCTCGACCGCATCTACGAGGCCTGGTCCTTCAAGGCGATCCCGCGCATCGGCGAGACCGTCGCACGCGACCGCGAATCCTACGAATATCTCGTCGAATCCATCCGCCGCTTCCCCAACCAGGAAAATTTCGCATCGGCAATCCGCGAGGCCGGATTCGAGCGCGTCGACTATCGCAACCTGTCTGGGGGCATCGCGGCGATCCATTCCGGTTGGAAGCTCTGAGACGACTGGGCAACTGAGCTTTGGCCAATCCCGTTTATGGTACGGTCGCCCTCATACGGGCGATATATGTTCTGGCGCGCGAAGGCGTCATCGCGTCCTTCCCGGCTGAGGGGCTCCCGGCGGGGCCGGCATTCCTGCATGCGCTGTCGCGGTTCGTAGCACGCGGCTCGGCCGAGGAAAGGGCCAGTTCCGACAATCTGTCGCGCGCCCTGCATCGCCTCGGCCCCTCCTATGTGAAGCTCGGCCAGTTCCTGGCGACGCGGCCCGACATCGTCGGCCCGCAGATCGCCCGGGCCCTCGGCTCCCTGCAGGACAAGGTGCCGCCGTTTCCGCGCGCGCAGGCGGTCGCCGAGATCGAGACGACGCTCGGCCGCAAGGTCGAGGACCTCTTCATCGATCTCGGCGAGGTGATCGGCGCGGCCTCGATCGCGCAGGTCTACAAGGCGCGGATCCGCAATCCGGACGGCAGCGAGCGGGTGGCGGCGGTCAAGGTGATCCGGCCGGGGATAAGGGGGCGGTTCCGACGCGAGCTGGAGGCCTTCGCCTTCATCGCCAGATTCTTCGAGCGCTTCGTGCGGTCCTCGCGGCGCCTTCGCCCGGTCGCGATCGTCGAGACGCTGGCGCAGTCGACGAAGATCGAGATGGATCTTCGCCTCGAAGCCGCAGCCGCCTCCGAGATGGCCGACAACACCGTCGACGATCCCGATTTCCGGGTCCCCAAGATCGACTGGGAGCGGACCGGGCGCGACGTCCTCACCATGGAATGGATCGAGGGCATCAAGATGAACGACGTGGCCGCCGTCGCCTCGGCCGGCCACGACCTGAAGCAGCTCGGCGTCAAGGTCGTCCAGTCGTTCCTGCGCCATGCCATGCGCGACGGCTTCTTCCATGCCGACATGCATCAGGGCAATCTTTTCGTTGCGCCTGACGGAGCGATCGTTGCGGTCGACCTCGGCATCGTCGGAAGGTTGTCGGACAATTCGAAGCGCTTCCTCGCCGAGATCCTCTACGGCTTCATCCGGCGCGACTACCGGCGGGTCGCCGAGCTGCATTTCGAGGCCGGATACGTGCCGCGCAACCAGGACGTGGCGAGCTTCGCCCAGGCGCTGCGGGCGATCGGCGAGCCGATCTACGGCCAACCCGCCGAGACGATCTCGATGGGCCATCTCCTGTCGCTGCTGTTCGAGGTGACCGAGCTCTTCGACATGGAGACCCGGCCGGAACTGATCCTCTTGCAGAAGACCATGGTGGTGGTCGAAGGCGTCGCGCGGACCTACGACCCGAAGTTCAACATGTGGGTCGCGGCCGAGCCCGTCGTCTCCGACTACATCATGAACGAGCTCGGACCGGCGGCGAAGCTGCGCGATGCCAGGCAGGGGCTCGATGCGCTGTTGCGGCTCGTTCGCAAGGCGCCGGATTTCGCGGTGGGTCTCGACGTCCTCGCCTCGCAGCTGCCGGAGCTGATCGAGAACGGGCTGCGGCTCAACGACGATACGCTGGTCGAACTGGTCAAGGATTCCAAGACCTCCATCGTACTCGGCCATATCGAGCGCTGGGTGATCGCCGCGGCTTTGGTGGCGATCGCCGGGACGCTGTTCTTCGGCTGAGCCAAGGGACTTCCCGAGGAAGAACGAACCGTCGCCGCCGGCACGAATGTCGCACAGCCGCCGGGGCCGGTTCCGCCGCCACCGCGTCGTTGCCCGGCCGCGCCTCTCCGCATAGATAGGAAGACGAGGCGGCTTCGGCCGCGCAAGATCTTGCGAGGCAGCCATGGCGAGCCTGACCATTTCCGATGTTCCCGACGAGGCCCTGCATCGGCTGGAAGAGATCGCGCGCCTGAACGGGCGCACCGTGGAAGAGGAGGCTAGGGGCCTTCTGACGGCGAGGGTGTCCGAGGCCCAGCCACGCCAGCCCGAGCAGACGCGCGGCGACATATTCTTGAAAGATCAGTCCCGGCGCTCTCCCGAGGAGCAGGAGAGGGTCATGAAGCGGTTCCAATCTCTTGGCCGAAAGCTCGGTGAGCCCTTCGACCAAAAGGCATTCACCGACGAACTCTGGAGCTTTGTCGAGGAATGATCGTCGTCGATACCTCGGCCATCCCCGCATGAGCATCCTTTCCGGCAAGCGCATCCTCCTCGTCGTCGGCGGCGGCATCGCTGCCTACAAGTCGCTCGACCTCGTCCGCCGCTTAAGAGAGCGCGGCGCCACCGTGACGCCGGTGATGACCGCGGCGGCGGCGCATTTTGTAACGCCGCTTTCGGTCGGCGCGCTTTCGGCTTCGAAGGTCTTCACCGACCTCTTCGACCGCGAGGACGAGCACGATGTCGGCCACATCCGCCTCGCGCGCGGGGCCGACGCGATCCTTGTCGCGCCGGCGACCGCCGACTTCATGGCGCGGGCAGCGGCCGGCCGGGCCGACGATCTCGCCACGGCGATCCTGCTCGCCACCCGGGCGCCGGTCCTGATGGCGCCGGCGATGAACCCGGCGATGTGGGCGCATCCGGCGACGCGCCGCAATCTCGCGCGCCTTGAAGCCGACGGCGTCCGCTTCGTCGGGCCGAATGCCGGCGAGATGGCCGAGGCCGGCGAGGCGGGGGCCGGGCGCATGGCGGAACCGCTGGAGATCGTCGCGGCCGCCGAGGTTCTGTTCGACGCCGGGCACAAGCCGCTGGCAGGCCGCCGGGCGGTGGTCACGTCCGGTCCGACGCACGAGCCGATCGACCCGGTGCGCTACATCGCCAACCGCTCTTCCGGCCGGCAGGGCCATGCGCTCGCCGAGGCGCTGGCGGCACTCGGCGCGGAGGTGACGCTGGTCTCCGGGCCGGTGGCGATCGCCGATCCCCCCGGCGTGACGGTGCATCACGTCGAGACGGCGCGGGAGATGCTCGCGGCGGTCGAGAAGGCGATGCCGGCCGATATCGCGGTCTTCGTCGCCGCCGTCGCGGACTGGCGCGTCACGAGCGAAAGCGGGGCGAAGATCAAGAAGGACGCGGGCGGGCCGCCGACGCTCTCCCTCGCCGAGAATCCCGACATCCTCTCGACCATCGGCCATGCACCGGACCGGCCGAAGCTGGTTGTCGGATTTGCGGCGGAGACCGACGCACTCCTCGACAATGCCAGGGTCAAGCTCGACCGCAAGGGCGCGGACGCGATCGTCGCCAACGACGTCTCGCCAACGGCCGGCGTCATGGGTGGGACGGAGAACACCGTCCATATCGTTACCCGCGAGGGCGTCGAGGACTGGCCGAAGCTGGGCAAGACGGACGTCGCAAGGCGCCTCGGCGATTGGATCGCGGCGCGGCTCGCCCAATTGGAGGCGCAATGACCGCCCCGACGATCCGCATTGCGCGCCTGCCGCATGGCGCCGATATCGCGCTGCCCTCCTATGCCACGGAGGGGGCGGCGGGCGCCGATCTTCGCGCCGCGATATCCGAGGAGCTGACGCTCGCGCCGGGCGCGCGCGCCCTGGTGCCGACCGGTCTCGTCTTCGAGATCCCGCAGGGCTACGAGGTGCAGGTGCGGCCGCGTTCCGGCCTCGCCGCCCGGCACGGCGTCACCGTTCTCAACACGCCCGGCACGATCGATAGCGACTATCGCGGCGAGGTCATGGTGCTTCTCGTCAATCTGTCTGGCGAGGCATACACGCTGGCGCCCGGCGACCGGATCGCCCAGATGGTCGTGGCGCCGGTGGTCCGCGCCGCGTTCGAAGAGGCGGCGGACCTTTCCGCCAGCCAGCGCGGGGCGGGCGGCTTCGGCTCGACCGGCAGCGGCTGACTGGGTGTGAGCGGCGCGGTCTCGTAGGTGCGGCTCAACGCGCGTCGACGAGCGCGATCGGCCGGTGAGCCGAGCGGGGCTGGAAATGACCGCGCCCGCCCGCCGCGATCGAGGTGATCGTGCAGCGATTTCGTCCGTCTTGCTTGGAGCGGTAGAGATTGGCGTCGGCGACGGCGTAGATCCTGTCGAAGGACTGAGGCGTGCGCAGGAAAGCCCCGCCGATCGAGACCGAGAGCTGGGCGCTGTTGGCGCCCTGCCCGACGACCAGCCGGTTGATCGCCTGGCGCAGGCGCTCGGCGACGGCCATGCCCTGTTCGGGATCGGTGCAGGGCAGCGACACGACGAATTCCTCTCCGCCGAGGCGGCCGACCGCGTCAGTGCCGCGCACCGACCGGTGAAGCGTCGCGGCGATCTTCTTCAGTGCCTGATCGCCCACCGGATGGCCCAGGCGGTCGTTGATCCGCTTGAAGTGATCGGCGTCGACGATGAGGACCAGAAGCCCCATCTCGGTCTGGCCGACCAGCCCGTGGATATGCCGCCGGATCTTGCGGTCGAAGCCCTGCCGGTTGAGGACGCCGGTCAAGCGGTCGGTCGTCGCGACGCGCTGCAGGCCGTCATTGTCCGTCATTAGCGAGGACATGCGCACCGAGAGGAAGATCAGATAGGGGACGGCGCTGGCGAGCGGGATTCCCAGCGCCAGAAGCAGGGCGCTCAGGAGGACGTCCTGGCCGTATGACTGGAAGGTGGCGAAGGTGAAGGCCACCGAGGCGAGCGTGACCACCGCCACGAGCAGCATGAACTCGCCGCAGGCGTCCTTGATGAATGTGAAATGGCGGTTCATGGTCTAACTCCACCGGCTATTGCCGTCGTTCCGGCGCGTCACCTGTCCCTTTCGGCGAGTGTCGCGGAATCAACCCAAGAAACGATTGACGGATTTGCGGACAATTGAGCAATCCTGATTTTTCTGGACCGTGTGGCGCCCTTGCGCGCCGGAAATGGAACGCTGTTTCACATCGCGCCACGGCTTTGGCATTTCCCGCCTCAACGCTCGCGACATCATGACCTAAATTGACGCTGACGACGGAAAAGGGCGCTCGCAGACCGGGTGCCGAACAGGAGGACGCTCATGGATACGTCTGCCAACCAGAACCAGGCCCGCACGAAGGGCCGCGGCAAGATCTACGATTCCATCGTCGATACGATCGGCGATACCCCGATCGTGCGGCTGAACAAGCTGGCCCGTGAGAAGGGGGTGAAGGCCAATCTTCTCGCCAAGCTCGAATTCTTCAATCCGATCGCCAGCGTGAAGGACCGTATCGGCGTCGCGATGATCGAGAAGCTCGAGGCGGACGGCCGCATCACCCCGGGCAAGACGACGCTGGTCGAGCCGACCTCGGGCAATACCGGCATCGCGCTCGCCTTCGCCGCGGCGGCCAAGGGCTACCGGCTGATCCTGACCATGCCCGAGACGATGTCGATCGAGCGGCGAAAGATGCTGCGCCTGCTCGGCGCCGACCTCGTCCTGACGGAAGGGCCGAAGGGCATGAAGGGCGCCATCGCCAAGGCCGAGGAACTGATCGCCGAGATCCCGGATTCGGTGATGCCGCAGCAGTTCGAGAACCCGGCCAATCCGGAGATCCACCGGGTCACGACGGCCGAGGAGATCTGGAACGACACCGCCGGCGGGATCGACGTCCTCGTCGCGGGGATCGGCACGGGCGGCACCATCACCGGCGCCGGCCAGGTGCTCAAATCACGAAAGCCTGGCCTCAAGGTCGTCGCGGTCGAGCCGGAGGCTTCGCACGTCCTGTCGGGCGGCGACCCCGGTCCGCACAAGATCCAGGGCATCGGCGCGGGCTTCGCCCCGGCGATCCTCGACCGGGACATCTATGACGAGGTCGTCCAGGTCTCTAATGAGGAATCCTTCGAACTGGCCCGGCTCGTCGCCCGGCTGGAAGGCGTGCCGGTCGGCATCTCCTCCGGCGCGGCGCTCGCCGCGGCGATCAAGGTCGGCCAGCGCGAGGGGATGGAGGGCAAGAACATCGTCGTCATCATCCCGTCCTTCGCCGAGCGCTATCTGTCGACCGCCCTGTTCGACGGCCTTACGTCCGAACCCGGGGCCTAGCGGACCGAGTCCGGCAATCGCCGGACTTACCGCACGGGGCGGGCCGCTGGCCGAACCCCTGCGCCAGAAGCGACGGCCGGGAGAGGCTCTCCCGGCCTTCCCGGCCGGGCGCTGCCGCGCCGTCGCAAGCACCGCCTGGAGGACATGGATCTCTTCGCCCTCTCCGAGCGCATGATGGGAATGGACGGACGGGCCTGGGCGCGCCATGCCAATCCATGGAGCGTGTGGACCCGCGTCGCGATCCTCCCGCTCTTCACCCTCGCCGTCTTCAGCCGGGCCTGGATCGGCTGGTGGGCATTGGCGCCGCTGACGGCGGTCGCGCTCTTCGCCTTCGTCAATCCGCGGCTGTTTCCGCCTCCTGAATCCCTCGACAATTGGGCCTCGAAGGGAACGCTCGGCGAGCGCGTCTTCCTTTCGCGCCGGCATGAGCCGATCCCCGGACATCATCGCCGGGCGGCAGCGATCCTCACCGCCGTCTCCATTATCGGGGCAATGATCCTCACCTATGGCCTGGTCGCCCTGAAGGCCTGGCCCACGCTCTTCGGCCTCGTCATGGCGTCCGGCGGCAAGCTCTGGTTCGTGGACCGCATGGTCTGGCTCTACGATGACTGGCTTCGCGCTGATCCGGGCCGGGCCATCGGCGACGTCCCGCGGCGTCGGGAGGACCCCAGCCGGGGAGCGCCCCGCGGGCGGCTATAGCCGGAATCGCGGGCGGCACCCACGCGCAACCTGCAAACCGCCCGGACGGTCTGGCCGGTTTGCCGTTGCAGCCGATGATAGACTTGTTATTCTTCCCATACGTCAAGAACGATCCTGCGGCCGGATCGCCGGGATTGTGGACAGGCCGTTCGAACCGGCCGTTCGAAGGGGAGGAGGCAAGACATGCCGGCGATCAGACCACTCGCGATTGCGGCCCTCGCCGCGATCCTTCTGCCGGTGGTCGCCTTCGCCGGTGATTTTCGTCTCGGTCGCGAGCATTACAGCCATTCCCGGTTCGAGCCGCTGATCACCTTTTCCGGCGTGGTCACCAAGGGCGACCGCGACAAGCTCGCGGCACTGATCAAGCAGATCTGCGCCGGCAAGGATTGCGACATTGAGAATGTCTCGGCGATCGTGAGCTTCGACAGTCCCGGCGGGAGTTTCAGCGAGGGCATCGCGCTCGCCGAGGCTATCCGCGAGGCCAATGTCGCGACCGTGGTGGAAGACGGCAAGGTCTGCCTCTCGGCCTGCGCGCTCGCCTGGCTTGGCGGTTCCGGCTTCCACGCCACCGGCGGCGTCGGCACCTATATCGACCGCACCATCGAGCCGGGAGCCAGGATCGGCTTCCATTCCCCCTACATCTCGGCGCAGGCGATGGCGGCGCTCGCGCCGGAGGAAAGGCTCGGCATCCAGGCGAACGGGCTGCGGACCGGCATCTCCGCCCTCGTCCGCTTCCTCACAGTCTTCGGTGTCGCGCCGCAGGTGATCGACCGGATCGTCGGCATGGGGCCGGATCAGGTGATGTCGCTCGACACCATCGCAGACCTCGTCGCCTTTCGCGCCGAGTTTCCCCCGGCCCCGGTCGAAACCCTTGGCCTCGGCCGCGAGGCGATCACCTGGAACGTCTGCACCAAGCTGATCGCGCTATACTACAATATGAGCCTGGCAGATCCGAACAATCTGGAACGTCGATATGGCGAGGCCGACAGCAAGGCGGAGGCAGGCGAGACCTATCTCGGCTATCGCGTCGACGACCGGCCGCTGAACACCTCGTTCTGCGGCGCGCTGGCGAGCGAGGCGATCCCCTCGCCGCAATTCTCGATCTCCGTCGCGCGGATGGCCTGGAAGGCCGATGTCAGCGACACCTTCACCCAGCCCTTCGTCCACTTCGTCTTCGCGCAGGACGGCTGGAACCAGGCCGGCTACAATGGCGGCCAGGCCGCGCAGAGCACGCTGCGGCTGACCCCTATGCTCTCCTGGCTCCTGCCGAACGAGATGCGGATCGCCGATCTGCCGCAGGCGGCGCGTCTCGCCATGCGGAACGACAAGGCGGGCATCGCGCTGCCGTCCCAGCCTTCGCCTTCGGAGCCTTCGGAGCCTTCGGAGCCTGCGGCCGTCGAGCGGCCGTCCGAGCCAGTCTCGACCCTCCTGTCGCGGTTCAGCGCGGCCCTCGTGTCCGACGCCGACCCGCTGCAGAATGCCGTTGGGCGCCGAACCTATCGCTTCGGCGATCTCGACGTCGAGGTTGAGGTCGGCGCGCCGGCGCTGCTTGATGCCGAGGCCGCGCGGCGGGATGCAGAACCGCGCGGACGGATCACCTATCGCAAGGAGTTCGCCGACGCCTTCGTCTATTCCGGGCTCGAGGCGGACCGGCGCTCCGGCTACTACAATCTCGCCCTCGGCGATAGCGATGCGGCGGCGATCGTGCGGATGCACTTCCCGGTCGGCCGCGACGGCCGCGCTTCGCCCGCAGCGCAAAAGGCGATCGGGCGCATCGCCTGCACCGCGCGGTTCGGGCAAGCGGGGCTCCCCTGTGCGAAGAAGTGAGGCCTTCGCGATGGCGGCGGCAAGTTCGGGCGGGCCGCTTTCGCTCTGCGGATTCCACTCCCGGTTCATGGCGGGACGACGGAGCAACGATCAGCGAAGGGCGAGAGCGCGGCTGGCTTGGGCGCGGCGCATCGGCGCGCGGTCCCTCCGATGGCCATGTCTCGGCCCGATCCTCATTCTTGCCGTCATGGCCTTCAGTGGGCTCCACTCCGCCGCTGCGGCCGACGGGCCGGACGCCGCGAAGGAGATCCGGCAGGCGCTCGACCGGACGCTGATCGACGTCTTCACCAGCGGCTGCATCGGCGCCGACCAGAACAGCCCCTATTCCGTCAGCTTCTACGGCCTGCCGCTCGCCGATCCGCATTTCAGCGGCAATGACCGCAGCCGGCTGAACAGCCTCGTGCTCTCGGCGATCAACGGCACCGAGGCCAAGCTGAATGTCAGCCCGGTGGAAAATGCCGGGGCGCTTGCGCCGATCTCCAGTGGCGGCGAAGCCGACCGGGAGGCGCTCGCCCGGGCCCTGTCGCAACTTGGCACCTCCACCCTGCCGATGGTCTTGAAGGCCACGCGGCCGACGCCTGAGACGGCGCGGCTCGAACTCGTCGTCTTCGCCCGGGACGGCTCCGGCGCCTATCGCTGCAGCCGAAGCGTCACGCAGAGCGTTGGCCTTGCCGACCTGGGGCCGGCGGATTCCGCGGTCTCATCCACCGACTTCGTCACGCTGGACGGCGCCTACCGGTTGGCGCTGGGCGATATGGCGCCGCTTTTCGCAGATCTGGACACTCTTCGGCTGGAGACGTCCGTGCCGCAGACCTGCGCCTTTTTCGACCGGGCGGCGGACCGGTTCCAGGACGCCTATTACAGGAGCGGCACGCTCGACTTCGGCGCGGGCCGCACCGTCGGCAGGCTGCCGGCGCTGGCGGCTCCGCAAGCGGACGACCGGTCGAAAGCTGGCGGCGAGACGGACGCGCTGCTGTCGCTTCGCTTCACCGTGCCGTCCGACACGCCTGGGGCGCTCGACCTTCTCGTCACGTTCCTGAAAGACAAGCGGCTGCATTATCGCCGGAGCTATCAGGTAGCGACGGACGGCGCCTCGCTGGAGACCTGCACGGCACCGCCGGCGTGCGTGGAGCGCGGGGAGATCGTCGACTTTTCGGTCGGCCCGGCGCTGACCCGGACCGGCGACAAGCTGTCGGTGCGAGCCTCGGTGCGTCAATGCCAGCCGGTCTTCTTCGCGGTTGCGGGCGGCCGCGCGACGCCCATCCCGCTTCAGATCTTCGACCTGTTGCCGGGTCCCGACGGTACGACGATCTATCGTGCCGACCCGGAGACGCGGCATGCGCTCATCATCGAGGAGAGCGATCCGATCGGAGCGCATCGGCTCGGCCTGATCTGCTCGAGCTGCACGCCGGAGCCGGCCCGCGAGGTGCTCGGCCGCTGGCTCTCGACGATCCGCGACGATCTCGCCGGCGACGCGCCGGACCCCATCGCGAAAATGCCGGACGGCGTCGGCTACGCGATCGGAACATTCGAGAAACGGCAGTGAAGAGGATTCTGATGAAGACTACCGGCGTCTCAGGACGGATCGGCCCGGCGGGGCGCACGCGCCTTCTCGGCGGGCTCTTCCTCGCGGCAATCCTCGTTCCGCAAGCTGCGATCGGGCAGGGGATATCGCTCGACAGCTTCGAATTCGAGTCGATCGCACCCTCCGCGACCGGCGAGGCAAAACCTGCACCCAGTCCGCAGGCCAGCGTACCCGCGGCGGCGCCCGATCTCAGCGATTGCCTGGTGAGCGCCGGTTCTGCCTGCGGCGGCTCGGCGCAGAAGGCTGCCCGTTCCTTTTCGCTCGACGATCTGCAGAATCTCGGCGTCATCGCCAACGAGCCCGAGCCGCCGGCCCTGGCGGTCGTCGGCACGTCGCAGCAGGAACTCGCGAGGGCCGAGGCGGAAAGGGCGGAAAAGCGCGCCGAGCCGCTGCCCTCGATCGATGTCGAGGTGCTGTTCGCCTATAACGATGCCCAGCCGCTCCCCTCCGAGCGCTGGAAGATCGACGAACTCGCGCGCGCAATGGCCGATCCGCGTCTCGTGGGCAAGCGCTTCGTCCTGATGGGCCATACGGATGCGGCCGGCGGAGACGCCTACAATCTCGAACTCTCACGCCGCCGCTCGGAGGCGCTCGCCTTCGCGCTCGAACGGGCTTCCGGCCTTTCGCCGGACCGCTTCATCACCGCCGGCCGCGGCGAACGCGACCTGAAGAATCCGCTCGACCCGGATTCGCCGGAGAATCGACGGGTGCAGATCGTCCTTCTCGACCGTTGAGTTCCGATCCGCCGCGCCGGCAGCTCGCTCCTCCTCAGCCTCGTCCGGCGAGGATCGCGAGCGCCTCGCCGGCGTCGATCCGACCGTCATAGAGGGCGCGGCCGGAGATCGCGCCCTCCAGCTCCTGCGCGTCCGGCATGGTCAGGCGCACCACGTCGGCGATCGAGGCGAGGCCGCCGGAGGCGATCACCGGGATCGAGACCGCCTCGGCGAGGTCGATGGTCGCATCCCAGTTGATGCCCGCCAGGACGCCGTCGCGGTCGATATCGGTATAGACGATGGCGGCGACGCCGGCGTCCTCGAAGCGTCGCGCGAGATCGACGGCGGTGAGTTCCGAGGTCTCGGCCCAGCCCTCGACCGCGACCTTGCCGCCCTTGGCGTCGATGCCGACGGCGATCCTGCCGGGAAAGCGCTTCGCCGCATCCTTCACCAGATCGGGATCGCGCACCGCGACCGTCCCGAGGATCACCCGCGACAACCCTTTGTCCAGCCAGCGCGCGACATCGTCCATCGTGCGGATACCGCCGCCAAGCTGGACCTTCATCGTGTCGCCGACGGCGGCAAGGATCGCATCGACCGCGTCGCCGTTCACGGCGCGGCCGGCAAAGGCCCCGTCGAGGTCGACGACATGGAGATGGGTGAAGCCGGCGTCCCGGAACGCACGCGCCTGGCCCGCCGGATCAGCGTTGTAGACCGTCGCCTGGTCCATCAGGCCGAGCTTCAGGCGCACGCAGGCGCCGCCCTTCAGATCGATCGCGGGATAGAGGATCATCGCCTGCGCCAGCCTCAGTTCATGAAAAGCCGGATCCGAGGGGCCGGCCACAGAGCCGGTGGTCTCTCACAGATGCCGCCCGAGGAAAAGCCTCGGGCGGTGGCGGTAGCACGCGAAAAAGGAAGGCCGGCAGCCTTCGCGGTCTTATCGGGAAGGCTCAGCGTTCGCTGTCGGTCGGCCCGTCGATCCGGCTGGGCGAGACCGGATCGGAGGCGGGAAAGGTCTCGTCGAGCGCCTCGTCCAGTTCCTCGTCGTCTTCGTCGGCCGGCCGCTCCGCTTCGGTGGCGGGTCGCTTCTTGGGGGCGTCGGCCTCGGACGCCATGCCGCCGGTCTTGCGCGGGTCGGGATTCATGGCGTCGTCGAGAGCCCTGTCGTCGAGCGTCTTCATGGGTCTGCTCCATGTTGGGTGGTCATGGACAGAACGAAGGCGGTCAACGCCGGTTCCGAAGGAGGGGCGCGACCGTGAGGCGGTTTCGTTGGTCGGGCAGGGCGCCGGTCAGGCCGGCCGCCGCACCAGCGCCGAGGCGAGGCCCGCCCCGATCAGGCACAGGCCGCCGGTCCGGCCCATCGCACGCAGGATCGAGGGTCGGCGGGCGAGACGCCGTGCGCCGGCCGCGAGCCGGGCATAGAGCGCGGCGTTGACGATGCCGAGCGCCACGAAACTGGCGACGAAGATGGCGGCCTGCGGCAGGAACGGCCGGTCATGCGCGATGAACTGCGGCACGAAGGCGGCGAAGAAGACGATGCCCTTGGGGTTGAAGAGGGTGACGAGGAACGCGTCCCGGAAGACCTTGCGCGGTGTGCCCTGCCGCGGATCGCCGGCCGTTTCGGTGAAGTCCGGCGGGTTGCGCCACAGCTTCACGCCCATGAAGACGAGATAGGCGGCGCCCAGCCATTTGAGGATCACGAAGGCCGTGGCCGAGGCCGCGAGAAGGGCGCCGACCCCCGCAAGCGACAGGCTCGCGGCAATCAGGTCGCCGAGCCCCACTCCGAGGACGCTGGCGAGCGCCACCACCCGGCCATGCGCCAGCGCCTGGCCGACCACCATGACCACGGTCGGGCCGGGAATCACGAGAAGGATTGCCGTCGCAAGGACGAAGGCGGCGAGGGTTGCGGGATCGACGGGCATGGCGAGGCCTCCAAGAACGGACGTCGAACGCCAGCAATCCACGGATGGGCGCCGTTGTCGAGTGCCTTCGGACGACCGTGATTTCCGACCGAGGGGAGGGCCGTCGCCGCTGCCGCCGGTCGACCGAGGCGTCGTGTCCTTCGGCTGCGCCGGATGAGGCTTCGTGCTAACATCCCCGTGTGGAGCAACCAATCGAAGCGGTCGACGATGAGCGATGCTGCCGTGCGTCACTGGTCAGCAGACGAATTTCTTCGGTGGCAGGAGGGCCGGGAGGGGCTTTACGAACTGGTCGGTGGTGTCCCGGTCAAGATGATGACCGGGCCGAGCGCGCGGCACGATAATATCGTGCTGAACGTTTTGGGCGAGCTCCGTGTCCGACTTCGCAGCAAGCCGTGCAAGCCTTTCACCGCAGACTTTTGCGTCCAGACGCTTCCAGGCCAGATCAGAAGGACCGATGCCGGCGTCGACTGCGATCAGGTTGACCCTGATGCGTTGATCGCGCCCGAGCCGCCGCATCCGATCGTCATGGCCGCTGCCATCCACCGTCGCCGCATCGTCGATTTCCTCCCTGACCGGACCGCCCCTTTCCACAGGGTGACGCGACGGTATGTCATGCGCAAGAATTCGTGGTAGCGGCATGGCGGCAGACCGGCGACCATAGCGTTGCAGCGGCCCTTCGCCGCGGCCATTCCTGCGCGGCAGCCCGGCCGGTCAGCCCACCAGGACGATGTGCAGGCTGCGCGGCCCGTGCGCGCCCAGAAGCAGCGTCTGCTCAATGTCGGCAGAGCGCGACGGGCCGGTGACGAAGTTGACCGAGCGCGGCATCCCGCCCTTGCCGTGGCGCTCCCGGAGCTTGGCGAACAGCGTTTCCATGTCGCCCGCGACGTCACCCGCCGAGACCGCGACGATGTGATATTCCGGCAGGAAGTTGAGGCTGGTCGGATTGTCCGGCCCGGAGGTCAGCATCACCGTCCCGGTCTCGGCGATGCCGCCCGCCGCGTGGGACAGGGCCGAGAGGTCGTCGCCGTCGCTGGCGCCATGGGTGACGGTCAGCGCGGTGTCCGAAAAGTCGAGATCGGCGAAGCGTGGGTCGGCGCCGATCTTCAATTCCGCAGGGAGGTTCTTCTCGCGCAGGAACGTCGCGACCGCTTCGGGAAGCTCCGCATAGCTCCCGATCCGGGCGACCGTGGCATTGGCCTTCTCGGCCATGGCGAGGAAGAGGTCGATGCGCTCCTCGTCCGGCAACTGCCCGCGCTCGGGAACGATGCCGCGCGGCGCAGCGGCGAGCCGCTCGGATACGATCCGTTCGCGTTCCGGATCGCCCGGCCGCGCGCCATTGGCCCGGCGGATGCGGCCCAGCACGGCGTCCCTGGTCGAGCCGCTCATTGCCGGCCTCCCTCGGCATGGCCGCCCCTGGAATGATCGCTCTGGGCATAGGCCTGCATGAAGGTGCGTCCCTCCGGCGCCGGCAGGTCGCGCCATTTCGTCCAGCCGCCGGCAAGGGGCAGCTTGCGGAAGCGGCGCTTGGGGCCGGCAAGCAGCTTCAGCATCGGCATGCCGAAGGACACCGCCGCCCGGTAGAGCTTCGGCCGCTTGGCGAAATAGGCCCAGATTTCGAGACCGCTGCGCGCCGCCTGCGGCTGGAGATGGCTCTCGAACTCCTTCTCGCGCCAGTGCCGCATCATCTTCGGCAGCGGAATGCGCATCGGGCAGACTGCCTCGCAGCGCCCGCAGAAGGTCGACGCGTTGGGCAGATGCCCGGCCTTGTCGACGCCGATCAGCGAGGGCGTGAGGACCGCGCCCATCGGGCCGGGATAGACCCAGCCATAGGAGTGGCCGCCGACCGCGTGATAGACCGGGCAGTGGTTCATGCAGGCGCCACAGCGGATGCAGCGCAGCATCTCCTCGAACTCGGTGCCGAGCATGTTGGAGCGGCCGTTGTCGAGGAGGATGACGTGATATTCCTCAGGCCCGTCCGGGTCCTCGGCGCGCTTCGGCCCCGTCGAGAGCGTCGTATAGACGCTCATGTCCTGACCGGTGGCCGAGCGGGCGAGGACGCGCAGGATCTGCGCCGTGTCCTCGAGCGTCGGCACGATCTTCTCCAGCGAGGCGAGCACCACATGGCATTTGCCGAGAAGCTGGGTGAGGTCGCCATTCCCCTCATTGGTGACGATGACGGAGGTCCCCGTCTCGGCGATCAGGAAGTTCGCGCCGGTGACGCCGATATCGGCCTCGCCGTATTTCTTCCGGAGGATCTCCCGGGCCTCGGAGAGCAGCGTCACCGGTTCGGTCAGGTCCCGCTTCGGGTCGAGATCGACATGGAATTTGCGGAAGTCGGCTTCCACCTGGTCGCGGTTGATGTGGACCGCCGGCGCGATGATGTGGCTCGGATGCTCGCCCCTCAGCTGGATGATATATTCGCCGAGATCGGTCTCGACCGGCGTGATGCCGTTCTCTTCCAGGAAGGCATTGAGGCCGATCTCCTCCGAGATCATGGTCTTGCCCTTGGTGACGGTCTTCGCCTTTCGCCGCTTGGCGATGTCGAGGAAGATCCGCCGCGCATGGTCGGCGTCCTCGGCGAAATGCACCTTGCCGCCGGACGCCTCGACCTTTTCGACATAGGCCTCGATGTAAAGGTCGAGATGCTTCAGCGTATGGTTCTTGATCTCGACTGCGTTGTCGCGGAGCTGGTCGAACTCCGGCAGCGCGTCGACCGCCGTCTGCCGCTTGCCGATGAAGCCGCGCTCGACATTGCCGAGCGCGCGCTGCAGGTCGACGTCGGCGAGCGCCTTGACGGTGTTGGCCTTGAAGGTTTGTGAGGTGATCTGCATGGGAGGCCTTATTCCGGCAGGAAGTCGCGATCGCGAAGCTCTTGGGTGGTATAGGGGCAGGTGTCGGGGAAGGTCGAGAGGGGCAGACGGGTTTCCTGCGACGCCAGGCGAGATGCGTGCCGATAGATCGTCGCAATCTCGCCTTCGGTGATATTTCGATAGTCGGAGCTCACATCTTCTTGCTCCGAAATGTTCTCGCGCTCCCGCCTGATACTGTCCCTCCAAGAGCGCGATCGCCGCGTCGGTTGAAATTGCCGTTTCAAGAGATGCAGCATCAAGATGCGGTAGCTCGAATGATGGGCCCTGCGGTGGCGCTTGCCCATGGCTCAGTCGAAAAGCGGCATGTCGGCCGGCATCGCGTCCAGATTACGAAGAAACGCCAGATCGTAGGGACATTCAGCCGGAAAATCATCGCGCTGGAGGTCCGTTGCACCCGCCGCGAGCCGGACGGCCTGAGGATAGACGCTCTCGATGACGTGAGCCGCCCCTTCACGCAGCGTCTTGGCCTCGCGCTCCTCTTCTTCGATCGCGATTCGGGCGTTCAAGATCGCCTTGGCGTTCTCCCGCGTCCGCGAGGACGGTCGTGCTTCCCATTCGAGAAGTATCGCTATCAGGTCGCGATAGGCATTCGTGATGATACTCTTGACCTCGCGGCCAACGCTCTCGATTTCCTCGATTACGTTCGGCAGATCGACCTCCGAGAAGCGCCCGAGGCGCAGGAGCTGGGCCTGCTCGAACGCCCAGGCATAGACGTCGTCCTCGTAGTCGGAGGGTGTCGTGTAATAGGGCTTGTCCTTGGCGAGGCTCATCTCACTCACTCCGGCAGGAAGTCGGGATCGCGCAGCTGCTCCACCGTATAGGGGCAGGCCTCCGGAAAGATCGACGGCGGCAGGCCCGTCTCGTCCGCAGCGTCTCCGCGAGCGGCTTCGTAGGCCGGCTGGATCTGCTCTTGCGGGTGGGCAGCGAGGGACGGATTCTTGCTCTCGTTGAGCTTCAGGGATCGGCGCTCGCGCTGGATCGTGTTTGACCAGGAGCGCGTCCGCCGCTCCGGCTGAAACTGCCATTTCAGAAGATGCATGGCGATCAGACGATAGTTGGAAACGATGCTGCGCCATTCCGACCGGCCCACCGTCTCGATCTCCTCGATGATATTCTCCAGGTCGATGTCGTTGAACCGCCGTTCGCGCAACAAGGCCGCCTCGCGCTCCGCCCAGGCGTGACCGTCCCTGCCGTAGAGATCGTCGGCCGGTTCGATCTTCGGCGCGTTGCTCATCTCACGCACTCCGGCATGGCGTCCTGCTCGCGCAGGAGCTCCAGCGTGTAGGGACAGATCGCGGGAAACGTCTCGATCGGCAGACGGGTTTCCTTCGTCGCCAAACCGCGAGCTTGCGCATAAATGTCGTCGACGATTTCTCCTGCGCGCGCGCGCAGCGAGGGATTGCGCCTCTCGCGCCGGGCAATCTGCGCTCGCGCAATATAGCTCGTGAGGTCCCACGAGCGCGACCGGCGGTCCGGCTGAAACTGCCATTTCAGGAGATGGAAGATCAGCAGCGTGTAGAGCAACTCCAGCGCATGGATCTGCTCGTTTCCCAAGCTTTCGATCTCCTCGACGAGGTTCGGCAGATCGGCACCTGCGATTTCGCCCCGGCGAAGCAGCTGCGCCTGTTCGAATGCCCAGGCGGTGAAGTCCTCGTCGTAGCGGATCGGCTCTGCGAGCCCGGGCTTGTCCTTGGCGAGGCTCATGAACCCGCCTCCTGTTCGAGCGCTTTGCCGTAGACTAGCGCATCGCCGTCCGAGAAGCAGCACAGGACGATCCGCGCGAAGGCTTCGCCTTCCGCCGCCGCGAGGCTTTCCCTGGCAGCGATCGCCGCAGCCCGCTCCTTGGGAAAGCCGTAGACGCCGGTCGAGATCGCGGGGAAGGCGATGGTGCGGACCTCGTGCTCCACCGCCAGACGGAAGGAATGGCGGTAGGCGCCGGCAAGGAGACCGTCCTCGCCCTTCGAGCCGTCCTTCCAGCGTGGGCCGACGGCATGGATGACGAAGCGCGCGGGAAGGCCGAAGCCGGGGGTGATGCGCGCCTCGCCCGTCGGGCAGGAGCCGATCTGACGGCAGGCGTCCTGCAGCCTGGCCTTGCCGGCAGCGCGGTGGATCGCGCCGTCGACCCCGCCACCGCCCTTCAGACCCTGGTTCGCGGCGTTGACGATCGCGTCCAGGGTGAGCTTGGTGATGTCCGCGGTCAGGACCTCGAGGATCGTCTCGCCGCGCGCAACGCGCGTCATCGTCTCCGCCGTCTCTAGAGCTTGCCGCCGATGGGCGGCGTGTCGGTCATGCCGGCCAGGACTTCCGCCACATGGCGGACGGCGACCTGCGTGCCCTCGCGCTTCAGCTTGCCGTCCATGTTCATCAGACAGCCGAGATCGCCGGCGAGCAGCATGTCGGCGCCGCTGGCCTTCACGCGCTTGGCCTTCTTGGTCACGATTGCGTTCGAGACGTCGGGATATTTGATGCAGAAGGTGCCGCCGAAGCCGCAGCACACGTCCGCGTCTTCGAGTTCGGTCAGCGTCAGGCCCTTGACCGAGCCGAGCAGCTTGCGCGGCTGGTCGTGAATGCCGAGCTCGCGCAGTCCCGAGCAGGAATCGTGATAGGTCGCGCTGCCGGGCACCGCCGCGTCGACCGCCGTCACGCCCCGGATGTCGGCCAGAAAGCTGACGAGCTCGAACACCTTGTCGGAAAACGCCTTCGCCCGCGTCTCCCATTGCGGATCGCCGGCGAAGAGTTCGGGATAGTGCTTCTTCAGCATGGCCCCGCAGGAGCCCGACGGCGCGACCACATATTGGTAAGGCTCGAAGGTCTCGATCACCTGCCGCGCGATCGCCTTGGTGTCGTCGCGGTCGCCGGAATTGTAGGCCGGCTGGCCGCAGCAGGTCTGGTTGGTCGGTACGCTGACGCGGCAGCCGGCATCTTCGAGCAGCTTGATCGCCGCAAAGCCGACGCTCGGACGGAACAGATCGACGAGACAGGTGACGAACAGGGCGACGTCGGCCTCGGCGTTCGCCGGAACTGTGGTTTCACTCACGGGCTTTCCACCTCCTTGGCGGCCGATGCACGGTCGGCGGCCATCACTGCGGTTCTTTTGATCCGGTTTTGGAACAATTTCAAATCGCGCTTGGTATCGCGGTGCCGCATCGGCTAGCAGATGGGCGGGCACCTTTGGGATCGCAGCGGGCGGCCGGGGCACGGCCCGCTGCGGATCGGGACATGGGGTGCGGCATGGGAGAGGTCACGTTGCGCAAGGCGTCGCTCGAGCGGTTTCCGGCCGATCCGCGCCGTGCGAGCGTGCTCGGCGAACTGCACGCCCGGCCGTTCCCGTTGATCGAACTGCCGAGCGCGCTCGTCGTCCTCGCCTTCATGAACGAGGACCATGGCGAGAGCGACCTCGCGATCCTGTCCGAAATGTCGGTGAAGCGGGGCGTGCCGCCGCCCGCGAAGGATGCGCGGACGCATTCCTTCGCCTTCGGCAAGGGCCGGCTCAGATGGGAGCGCCATACCGAATTCTGCACCTATTCCTACGAGGGGCCGCCGCCGGCAAGGTTCGGCGATCCGGTCGAGGGACATCCCTTCGGAGCGGAGTTCGAGCCGCCCGGACCGCTGATCGCCGGCGTGCATCTCGAATTGCGGCCGCATGACGAGGCGGGCCGGGCCGGGCTCGAGGTCTTCGACAGGACGAGCTTCTGCTTCTCGGTCATGGAAGCCGGCCTCGCCCATGCGGCGACCGACTTTCGCCAGGACGGCGACGGACTGACCCGGATACTCGTCCTCGACGACGGCCTGCCGCCTGCGCGGGCGGGAGCGCTCGCCATGCGCCTCGTCGAGATCGAGATCTACCGCACTCTGGCACTTCTCGGCCTGCCGCTCGCCCATTCCGTCGGACCGCAGGTGCAGGCGCTGGAAGGCCGTCTGATGGGAATCACCCAGGAGATGAAGGGCGGCACGGAGGACAGCCGGCTCCTCCTCCAGGAGATCACGCTCGCCGCCGCCGAGGTGGAAGCCTCGGCTGCCTCGGTGCTCTATCGGTTCGGCGCGAGCCGTGCCTATGACGAGATCGTGCGCGAACGCCTCGTCGCGGTCGCCGAACAGCCGATCGCCGGCCAGGAAAGCTGGACCGCCTTCCTGAAGCGCCGGATGGCGCCGGCCATGCGCACCTGCCGTGCGATCGAGGAACGCCAGGCGAACCTGTCGGAGAAGCTCAGCCGCGCCGCCAATCTCTTGAGAACCCGCATCGACGTCGAACTCGAACATCAAAATCGCGATCTCCTCGCCTCGATGGACCGCCGCGCGCGGCTGCAGCTTCGCCTGCAGCAGACCGTCGAGGGTCTCTCCGTTGCCGCCATCGGCTATTATGTCGTCGGCCTGTTCGGCTATGTGGCGAAGGGTCTGGAGCACGAGGGTCTGCCGGTTTCTTCGACCATGCTGACGGCGCTGTTCGTTCCGGTGGCGCTCGTCGGGGTCTGGTGGGTGGTCGAGCGCATCCGCAAGCATCATGTCGGCGGCGAGGACGGGCATTGAGGTCGAGCGGTGCAGCTTGCGCATGTGGACCTTCGGGGCCACCGGTCTTACCTTTGCGAAACAAGGGAGTACGCCGCCGATGTCCGTTCTGATGCCGAAGCCGTCCGAGGCGATCCTTCAGCGCCGCGCCGCCATCGTCGGGGCGCTGAAGGCCATCGTGCCCGGCGAGGGGGTCGTCGATTCGACCAACGAGATGCGCGCCTTCGAGAGCGACGGGCTCACCGCCTACCGCCAGCTGCCGCTGGTCGTCGTCCTGCCGGACACTGTGGAGCAGGTCGCGAAGGTCCTGAAATACTGCCATGCGAACGAGATCCCCGTCGTTCCGCGCGGCTCCGGCACATCGCTGTCCGGCGGCGCCCTGCCGCTCCAGGACGGGGTGCTGCTCGTCCTGTCGAAGTTCAACCGCGTCCTCGAGATCGACTTCGACAATCGCTGCGCCGTCGTCCAGCCGGGCGTGACCAATCTCGGCATCACCCATGCCGTCGCCCATCGCGGCTTCTACTACGCGCCCGACCCGTCCTCGCAGATCGCCTGCTCGATCGGCGGCAATGTCGCGGAGAACTCCGGCGGCGTGCACTGCCTGAAATACGGGCTGACGGCGAACAACGTCCTCGGCATCGAATTCGTCACGATCGAGGGCGAGATCGTCCGCCTCGGCGGCAAGCATCTCGACGCTGAGGGCTACGACCTGCTCGGGCTGATGACCGGCTCGGAGGGGCTTCTCGGCGTCGTCACGGAGGTGACGGTGCGCATCCTGCAGAAGCCGGAGACCGCGCGCGCCGTCCTGATCGGCTTTCCGACCTCCGAACAGGCCGGCGAATGTGTCGCCGCGATCATCGCCAAGGGCATCATACCCGGCGGCATGGAGATGATGGACCGGCCGGCGATCCTGGCCGCCGAGGACTTCGTCCATGCCGGCTATCCGACCGACGTCGAGGCACTGCTGATCGTCGAGCTCGACGGGCCGGCGGCGGAGGTCGACCATCTCCTCGCCGAGGTCGAGGCGATCGCGAAGGCGACCGGCTGCGTCACCGCCAAGGTCTCGGAATCGGATGAGGAGCGCGCCGCCTTCTGGGCCGGGCGGAAAGCGGCCTTCCCGGCGGTCGGCCGCATCTCGCCGGACTATTACTGCATGGACGGCACGATCCCTCGCAAGGAACTGCCGAAGGTGCTGGCCGGCATGAAGGCGATGTCGGAGAAATACGGCCTGCGCGTCGCCAACGTCTTCCATGCCGGCGACGGCAATCTCCACCCGCTGATCCTCTATGACGCCAACAAGGAAGGCGAGCTGCACCGTGCCGAGGAGTTCGGCAACGACATCCTGAAGCTCTGCGTCGCGGTCGGCGGCGTGCTCACCGGCGAGCACGGCGTCGGCGTGGAAAAGCGCGACCTGATGCCGGAAATGTTCGACGAGACCGACATGAAGCACCAGCAGCGCGTCAAATGCGCCTTCGACGACAAGCACCTGCTCAATCCCGGCAAGGTGTTCCCGACGCTGCACCGCTGCGCCGAGCTCGGGCGCATGCATGTCCACAAGGGGCAGGTGGCATTCCCGGATCTGCCGAGGTTCTAGGACGAGGAGTGAGCGATGAGCGCGATCGAACGACTTCCCTCGCTGAAAGACGAACCGCCAATGGACGAGGCGCGGTTCCTGAGATTCCTGGAAGCACGGGGCGAGGGCGAACGCTGGGAACTGATCGACGGGGAGCCGGTCCTAATGATGCATCCACCGAGCCTGAAGCATCAGATCATCGGCCAGAACCTCGAGCGGCTGCTGAACGACGCTCTGGAGTCTCAGGGATCGAAGATGTTCGCGATCCGCGAGATCGGTCTGGCGGTCGAAGACAGGCCGAGCTTCCGGCCGCAGGCGGATGTCGCCGTCATCGACGATGACCATGGCGACAATCCTTATTTCGCTGAGCGCTTCTACCTCGTCGCCGAGGTTCTGTCCGACTCGAACACGCTCGAATACGTCAGCACGAAGCGGCTCCGCTATACCGAACATTCCGGCTGTCTCTACGTCCTGATCCTGTCGCAGGCCGACAGAGCGGTCGAAATCTGGTCTCGCGGCGAGGGGTGGCAGGGTCGGGTCTACCGCTCGCCGGACGATCGCATCGACCTGCCCGAATTCGGCTTCTCCTGCGCGTTGCGCGACCTTTACGCCCGAACGGATCTCGCATGAGCCAGACCCGGCCGATGACCTCCGAGCGGACGGAAACGTCCATCCTTCACCCCGAGACCCCCGAGGACGTCCGCGACATCGTCGCCGCCGCGGTCTCTGCCGAGGAGCCGCTGGCGATCGAGGGCACCGGCTCCAAGCGCGGCCTCGGGCGGCCGGTGCAGGCGGCGCGCACGCTGTCCCTGTCGGCAATGTCCGGCATCACGCTCTACGAGCCGGAGGAACTCGTCCTGTCGGCCAAGGCCGGGACGCCCATCGCCGAGATCGAGGCGCTGGTCGACGCGCATGGCCAGCGGCTGGAATTCGAGCCGATCGACTACGGTCCGCTGCACGGGCTGGATCCCCGCCGGGGAACGCTCGGCGGTGTCATCGCCTGTAATCTCGCGGGTCCCCGCCGGCTGAAGCAGGGTGCAGCGCGCGACCACATCCTCGGCGTCAAGGCGGTGTCCGGCCGTGGCGAGATCTTCAAGTCGGGCGGGCGCGTGGTGAAGAACGTCACCGGCTATGATCTCTCGAAGGGGCTCACCGGCTCCTACGGCACGCTTGCCGTCATGACCGACATCACGATCAAGGTGCTGCCAAAGACCGAGACCGAGACCACGCTGGTCCTGCGCGGCCTGACCGACGAGGAGGCGGCCGGCGCCATGGCGGCGGCGATGGGGTCTTCGGCCGAGGTTTCGGCGGCGGCGCATCTGCCGATGTATGTGGCCGGCCGCGTTGCGGCGCGCGCGCTCGGCGACGAGCCGGCGACGCTGATCCGGCTCGAAGGCTTCGGCCCGTCCGTCGCGGCGCGATCCGACCATCTCGGCCGGGCGCTGGAGCGGGTGGCGAAGCTGGAGCGGCTTGAAGGCGAGGCTTCGCGCGCCGTCTGGGCCGACGTGCGCGACGCCAGGCCCTTCGCCGACGGGACGCAGAAGCCTGTCTGGCGGCTTTCCACGACCCCGACGCGCGGCCACGAGATCGTCATGAGCCTCCGGATGGAGGCGGCGATCGACGCGTTCTACGACTGGCAGGGCGGTCTCGTCTGGCTGAAGATGGAGGCCGGCGAACCGGAGGCGGACCTCGTGCGTGCGGCGCTCCGTCGCTTCGGTGGTGGCCATGCGACGTTGGTGCGCGCCAGCGAGAGCGTCAGGGCAGGAGCCGACGTGTTCCAGCCGCAGGAGCCGGCGCTGGCAGGCCTCTCGAAGCGGCTGAAGGCGCAGTTTGATCCGAAGGGCGTGCTCGATCCGGGGAAGATGGGATAGGGTGCGACTGAGGATCTTTGCGGCATGCTTGAAGGTGAATTTCGATGAAATTGAACGATGTTCTGAGTTCTGATCCCGAAATCGTCTCGGGTGCCGTGGTATTTGCCGGAACGCGGGTTCCGGTCGAAGCCCTGTTCGTCAATCTGGCTTCCGGCCTCTCACTCGACGAAGTTCTGGAAGAATTTCCGACTGTCGACCGGGAGGCGGCGGTCGCGGCGCTCCATCTGGCGGCCGAGCATCTCAAGACCTTCTATCGCTGGCAGAACTTTGAAAGCGCTGCTTGACGAGGGCGTGCCGAGGCGGCTGGCGGTTCTGCTGCGAGCGAAGGGGAGCGACGTCTCAGGGTTTCCCAATGCCTGGAAAGGCCTGCAGAACGGGGAGCTTCTGCGCCGCATGCAGAGCGAAAGTGTCGGCTGTCTGATCACGTGTGACAAGAACCTCGTCTTCCAGCAGAACTTCATATCCGCCGGGATTTCGTCGCTGGTCCTGCCGACGCAGGACATCGCCGCTCTTACGACGATCAGCGACTTGATCGCCGCCGCGTTAAGGCAGGTCCAACCTGGTGTTGCCGTCCTCATAGGCCATGATGGCTCGTTCGAGACGATCAAGTCGCCCCTCAAGAAGTGAACCATGCAAACCGCCTTCACCCCCGACCAGCTTGCCGATCCGGACACCGCCCACAGCGAAGGGATCATCCGCAAATGCGTGCATTGCGGCTTCTGCACGGCGACCTGTCCGACCTATGTCACGCTCGGCAACGAGCTCGATAGCCCGCGCGGGCGCATCTATCTGATCAAGGAGATGCTGGAGAACGACCGGCCGGCCGACTCAGAGACCGTCACCCATATCGACCGGTGCCTCTCCTGCCTCGCCTGCATGACCACCTGCCCGTCGGGCGTCAACTACATGCATCTCGTCGATCACGCGCGGGGGCACATCGAGCGGACCTACAGGCGGCCCTTCGCGGACCGGATGATCCGCCGCATCCTGGCGCTGACGCTGCCCTATCCCGGCCGCTTCCGCGCGAGCCTCGCGCTTGCCCGGCTCGGCCGGCCCTTCGCCGGGCTTCTCGACGGCATCAAGCCGCTGAGGCCGCTGGCCGCCATGCTGAAGCTCGCGCCGGATCATGTCCCCTCCGACAAGATGGTCAACGCGCCCGCGACGCATCCGGCCAAGGGCCCCCGCAAGAAGCGCGTGGCGCTGCTTCGCGGCTGCGCCCAGTCGGTGCTGGACCCGAAGATCAACGCCGCGACGATCCGCCTCCTCACCCGGCTCGGCGTCGAGGTCGTCGTTCCCGAGGGCGAAGGCTGCTGCGGCGCGCTCGTCCATCATATGGGCCAGGAGGCGCCGGCACTCGATTTCGCCCGCCGCAATGTCGACGTGTGGACGAGGGTCGCGGACGAGGGCGGGCTCGACGCGATCGTGATCACCGCCTCCGGCTGCGGCACGACCATCAAGGACTACGGCCACATGCTCCGCCTGGATCCGGCCTATGCCGAGAAGGCGGCGCGGGTCTCGGCGCTGGCCAAGGACGTGACCGAGATCCTCGCCGACCTCGACCTGCCGCTGCCGGAAAACCGGACCGATCTCGTCGTCGCCTATCATTCGGCCTGTTCGATGCAGCATGGCCAGCGCTTGACCAAGGCGCCGAAGATGCTGCTCGCTCAGGCCGGCTTCACCGTCCGCGACGTGCCCGAAGGGCATCTCTGCTGCGGCTCGGCCGGCACCTACAACATCCTGCAGCCCGAGATCGCGGCGCGGCTGCGCGATCGCAAGGTCCAGAACATCGAGAGCCTCGCCCCCCAGGCGATCGCCACCGGCAATATCGGCTGCATGACGCAGATCGGCTCGGCGACGGCGATCCCGATCCTCCACACGGTCGAGCTCCTCGACTGGGCCTTCGGCGGCGACAAGCCGGCGAGCCTTGCCGGTATCGAGCCTGTGCGGGCTGCCGCGCCGGTCATCGCGGCCGAATAGGGTCGCGAAAGCCGGCCTCCTCCCGTCGTCACGGTGCATGAAGCGGCCGGCCGGCTGCTGCGCAATGCGCGGGCGTCCTGCCGGATCTTTCCGCAGGCCGCCCGCGCCGCTTGGCGCTAACCTCCGGGGATTGCTCGGGTCCGCGCAAGCATCGGCTGCTAGGGCCTCTCCTGACCTCCCTGTGACCTCTCCGGAGAATGTCGGTGAATCATTTCGATCTCCTGGTGATCGGCAGCGGCCCGGCCGGGCGGCGGGCGGCGATCCAGGCCGCCAAGCTCGACCGTTCGGTCCTCGTCGTCGAGCGCGGCCGCCGCGTCGGCGGCGTCTCGGTCCATACCGGCACGATCCCGTCGAAGACGCTGCGCGAGACGGCGCTGAACCTGTCGGGCTGGCGCGAGCGGGGCTTTTACGGCCGCTCCTACCGGGTCAAGAAGGACATCAGCGCCGACGACCTGCGCACGAGGCTGCATCTGACGCTGGAGCACGAGGTGGAAGTGCTCGAGCACCAGTTCGCCCGCAACCGCGTGACGACGATTCGCGGCAGCGCCCGCTTCACCGATTCGCGCACGGTCGAGGTCGAGGGCGACACGGGCGAGCTGCAAAGCTTCACCGCCGACAACATGTTGATCGCCGTCGGCACCGTCCCGTTCCGGCCGGACTACGTGCCCTTCGACGGGGTGTCGGTCTTCGACAGCGACGAGATCCTGGAGATCTCGCGGCTGCCGCGCTCGATGGCGGTGATCGGAGCCGGCGTCATCGGCGTCGAATATGCGACGATCTTCTCCGCCCTCGACGTCAACGTCACCCTGGTCGAGCCGCGCGACTCCATGCTGGACTTCCTCGACGAGGAGCTGCTCGAGGACTTCACCTACCAGCTGCGCGACCGCGGCATGGCGCTGCGCTTCGGATCGAAGGTCAAGAGCGTCACGCGCCGCGACGAGCACGGCTGCGAGATCCATCTCGAAGGCGGCCGGGCGGTGCGGGCGCAGACCGTGCTCTTCGCCGCGGGGCGGATGGGCGCGACCGAGACGCTGAACCTTGCCGCCTGCGGCCTCACCCCGGACCATCGCGGGCGGCTCGCCGTCGATCCCTCGACGCTGCAGACGAGCGTGCCGCACATCTATGCCGCCGGCGACGTCATCGGCTTTCCGAGCCTTGCCTCGACCTCGATGGAACAGGGGCGGATCGCCGCCTGCCACGCGCTGGGCGCGCCGGCGCAGCAGCCGCCGGAATATTTCCCCTATGGCATCTATTCGGTGCCGGAGATGTCGACCGTCGGCATGTCCGAGAAGGAGGTCGTGGAGCGCAAGATCCCGTATGAATGCGGCGTCGCGCGCTTCCGCGAGACCTCGCGCGGCCACATCATGGGGCTGGAATCGGGCATGCTGAAGATGATCTTCTCGTTGAAGACGCGCCGGCTGCTCGGCTGCCACATCGTCGGCGAGGGCGCGACCGAGCTGATCCATATCGGCCAGGCGGTGCTCAACCTCAAAGGCGGCCTCGACTATTTCGTCGAGAACACCTTCAACTATCCGACCCTCGCCGAGGCCTACAAGATCGCCGCGCTCGACGCCTGGAACCGCATGGGCGCGGCCGAAAGGCTGGTTGCAGTGGAGGCTTGAGCGTCAGGCCACCCAGCGCCGGCCGTTGGTCTCCAGGCCGAAGAAGCGGGGCGAGCGGGAAAAGGCCGCGAGGCCGGCGAGCGCCGCCAGCGGCTCGGTCACCACATAGAGCGGGATTTCCGCCATCAGCGCCGAATGCGGCGCCTTGTCCTCGAAGGCGGCGCGGATGTGGTCCTGCTTCAGGATCGGGATGATGCGCTGGAAGATGCCGCCGCCGATGAAGACGCCGCCCCGCGCCATGAAGATCAGCGCGATGTCGCCGGCAAGCCGTCCGAGATAGGTGGCGAAGAGATCGACGGTCTCGACCGCCGCCTCGTCCTTCTGGTTCACCGCCGCCTCGGTGATCTCGGCGGGCGTCGAATGGACGCTCTCGTCGGAGCGGACGGCGCAGACGGCGTTGTAGAGGTTGACGAGGCCGCGCCCGCACAGGACCTGCTCGCCCGACACCCGGCCCTCGATCGTCTTCAGATGCGGCCAGATCTGGTAGTCGCGGTCGGTGCGGGGACCGAGATCGACATGCCCGCCTTCGCCGGCGACCGGGATCCACATGTTGCGGGCCCGAACGAGGCCGGCGACGCCGAGACCGGTGCCGGGGCCGAGCACGGCGCGGCTTGCGCCCTCGCGCACGATGCCGCCGCCGATCTGGGTGCGCGAGCCCTCCTTCAGCGAGGAGATCGCCAGCGCCTGCGCCTCGAAATCGTTGAGGACGATGATCTCCTCGATGCCGAGGCTCTCGATCATCTGTTTCGGCCGGACCACCCAGGGACAGTTGGTGAGATCGATCTCGTCGCCGTCGATCGGTCCGGCGACGGCGAGGACGGCCGATTTCGGCTGGATCGAGGTCTTGTCGAGAACGTCGGCCTGGATCGCCTCGTCGATATTGGGAAAGTCCGCGGTCTGGACGACCGGGAAGAGCTTCGGCTCGGCATAGGCGTCGATCAGGATCGCGAAGCGCGCATTGGTCCCGCCGATGTCGCCGATCAGGATCGGAAATTTCAGCGCGTCCGCGCCGTTACGGTTCAGTGCCATGTCAGTGCCCGCATCGTTCGGTTGGACCGGGCTCGTCCATAGCGCCTTCCGACCCCGGACGCAAAATTCTCCACGGTGTGGATAAATTCGCCGCCGCCCCCGCCTGTCCGTCCCGGGAGACGGTGGCCCGCGGGATCGGCGGCAGGCGCACCGGTCCCGCGGGTGCCACCCCGCATCACTCGTAGTCGATCACACCGTCGAGAGCGTAGTGCTTGACCGTCCTGCGGTTGGCGATCAGCGTCTCGACGCTCGGCTCGCCGGTCATGGCGCGCGAGATCGCGAGCTTCGTCGCCTCGTAATTGGTGCGGTAGAGGTCCTTCTGGTCGAGCTCTTCGTGCTCGGCGCAGCGCGGATCCAGCCAGATCATGATGATCATGCAGAGATCGTCGGCCTCGTCCTTCGGTAGCGTGCCCTCGATCAGGCAGTCGACGATGGCGTCGCCCGTCGCCGCCTGGACGACCCCGCCCAAGAGCTCGACATAGGCGAGCGTGTGGATCGTCGCCTTGGTGGTCATCATCGTCGCCGGGCGGACCATCTGGTTGATGTCGCGCACGACGAACATGCGGGTGTGGCCGGGGGCCTGGCCCATCATCGACGCGAAGGCCTGGCCGACCGGGCCCTTCACCGAGCCGATCAGCACTTCGGGCATGGCGTCGGTGAACTGCCCCTCGGCGGCGAGCACCGTCGCCTCGCCGGTGCGGAACCAGATGTCGGTCATCAGAATCGTCCTTCGGTTGGGATCGTGTCGGGCAAGCGATGCGACAGCGGCGGGCGAAGCGCAATGGGGGCGCGCGAAAGCGGCGCCGCGCCCGGAAGCCGGGCCGGCGGTTCGCGTCATCTTGGCCGCCAGCGGGGCGGCGGATCGCCGAGGGCGGGCCCTCGGAAACTTTCAAATGCGGCACGCCCCCGGCGATCCGCGCGGTGTCTTGTCAGCCCGACAACCGATGGGTTCCCCCGCCTTTCAGCGTCGCAGCCGCGAAGCTGCTCCACTCGGCGGGACATCGGTTTAGGCCGGCTCTTCGCCCTTTCGGGCTCAAGCGGATCGATCCGCGGCCCCCTCATAGTGGGGGACGGTCCGGCGACGTCTCGGGCCGTCCGGGCCGGCGCGTCTCCGGAAGACACCCCGTCGCGGACACCGCTCGCCACCCCCGACCGATCCCGGCGATCGTCCGTGCCCGCCGTGGGCGGCGATGGCGGGATTATGGGGGCGGTGGAGGGGGCGGGGATAAGTGGGTGGCGATCGTTCGGGGAGATGACTCGGCTGACGACGGCTTGGCACGGTGCTACACTACGCGTGTTCCTGACTTCGCCTAATTTGGTCAAGTCGCGGATACGACGGTTTTGCCAACTGCGCGCGAAAAGGCAGACCTAACTGGGTTCGACCTGTGCATTGCTCAGCTATCATATGCGTTGATCTGCCTAGCCTCCTCCGCAAGCGGGTCGTTTAGGTATGCAACCAGATCCCGCAGTATAATGGCGTCCATTACGTGTGATCCGTGCTCATCGAAAAACTTGTGTGTTAGCCCATGATAGTCACGATCCGGTCTGCCGTCTTCTGTTAATAACGATTCCACGCGGAAGTGTGTTTCGGTCTCGTCGCCCATCTCCCAAGCGATAACGAGATCTATCTCACTGGATCTTTTATCTCCGCTATCTAATTCTGATATGAGCCCGTTAACAGAATACTTGTACTCTAGTATGCTGATATCAGTTGAGAGAAATCCAGAGGGTGCTTGCTCCTGATAATCATTTATTAGCGCCGCGGATATACCTAACGGGTTGATTCCTGCGTCGTACAAATGATTTTGGTATTCCGGGCCTACGGAGACCCGAAATGCTCCATCGTAGGTCATCCGTTCATTCGTTCCCACGATACGCAGCCCCCGAATAACTCCACCGGCGACCAGTTGGTTAAAAAGCGCTATAACATCTTGCTCTCGCGAAGGTTCGGCTGTTATAGAAATTTCATTTATTGGATTGAAAAAGTTTTTGTTCCGAAGCCGAAGCGGATACGCACTTTCGTGTCGAACTAGATCATATTTCCAGTTAGAAATCTTCTGCTTCTCAAGTAGGCTTGTCTTGCGAAGGTCATCGATTTTGAGGCACGGTCGAACCAAGCTAAACACGTCTTGGACAACAGAACTGCAAACGTCTTTAGCAAGATCGACAAAGTCTTTATCAAACCCCTTTCTCCCCAGGTCGACCGTACAATGATCGAAGTGCATCAGGAAATGGACCTGGTTTTGCCGACCTGTATATCTTTGGAGTGGGACCTGGATTATCTCGCCCTGAGGCATGTTGTCTGCGGCAAGCTGTATGCCTGGATTATATAAATTCGCGTTTGGGCGATACTCGATCTTTTTGGCTAGCACTACTTTGGCAGTTTTGGATCGGTAACATTCACGATTAGCCTTGCGCAG
>NZ_JAJAVB010000024.1 GCF_020615385.1 Jiella soli
CTGGAACTACTTCAAAGCTGCAGGCTGCGTTGCAGATTAATCGCCCGACGCTCTAACGTCCGGCAGCTGACGATCCGGCAAGACAACGGCCGGCGCATCTCTGCGCCGGCCGCGACAAGGGGCGGAATCTGAGGCCGTCGGCCGTCAGTCCATCGACTTCATCTTGTCGGTGACCTTGCTCGTATAGGCGCCTTCCGGCGTCTTCGAGATGATCTTCTGATCGGTGAGGATCTGCACCGTGTTGTCGTAGGTCGCAGCGTCGAGCGTGCCGTCGCCGCCCGCCGTCAGCTTGTTGACCTCGTCCATCATATGCGTCTCGTGTTCCTCCGTGATCGCGCCGGTCGTGTCGTTTTCCATGACGATCTGGACGGCTTCGTCCGGGTGCTCCTGGGCATATTCCCAGCCCTTCATCGAGGCCTTGACGAAGCGGGCCATCTTATCGACGAACGCGGGATCGTCGAGCTTCGGCTCCAGCGTGTAGAGCCCGTCCTCCAGCATGGCGGCGCCCTCGTCGGAATATTTGAAGACGACGAGATCCTCCGGCTTCATGCCGGCCTCGATCAGCTGCCAGTATTCGTTGTAGCTCATGGTCGAGATGCAGTCGGCCTGCTTCTGCAGCAGCGGGTCGACGTTGAAGGCCTGCTTGAGGACGGTGACGTCGCCGCCTTCCTGGGCGTTGAGGCCGAGCTTCGACATGTAGGCGAAGAACGGATATTCGTTGCCGTAATACCAGACGCCGAGGGTCTTGCCCTTCAGGTCCTCGGGCTTCTCGATGCCGGTATCCTTCCGGCAGGTGAGCTGCAGGCCGCCCCGGACGAAGGGCTGGGCGATGTTGACCAGCGGCACGCCCTTTTCGCGCGCGACGAGCGCGGCCGCCATCCAGTCGACGATGACGTCGGCGCCGCCGCCGGCGATCACCTGCTCCGGTGCGATGTCCGGGCCGCCCGGCTTGATCGTCACGTCGAGGCCGGCGTCGTCGTAGAAGCCCTTGTCCTTGGCGACGTAGTAGCCGGCGAACTGCGCGTCGGCGACCCATTTGAGCTGCAGGGTCACAGGGTCCGCGGCCAACGCCGGGCTCGTCAACGCCGCCGCGGCAAGCGCGGCACCGGCCAGAACAATCGTCTTCATTCCCTCATCTCCATGTTGATCGCGCCCGCCCCCCTTCACCGGTTCGACGGATGCCAGAATGTCGAGACCCGCTCGACGACGGATAGGAGACCATAGGAGACCGAGCCGGCGAGCGCCGCTACGGCGATCTCGGCCCAGACCATGTCGGTGTTCATCCGGCCGATCTCGACCGAGATCCGGAAGCCCATGCCGACGATCGGCGTGCCGAAGAACTCCGCCACGATCGCGCCGATCAGCGCCAGCGTCGAATTGATCTTCAGCGCGTTGAAGACGAAGGGCATCGCCGCCGGCAGTCGCAGCTTCATCAGCGTCGTCCAGTGGCCGGCGGCATAGGTGCGCATCAGGTCGCGCTCCATCTGGCCGGACGCGTTGAGGCCCGCGACGGTGTTCACCAGCATGGGAAAGAAGGTCATCACAACCACGACCGCCGCCTTGGACGGCCAGTCGAAGCCGAACCACATCACCATTACCGGCGCGATGCCGACGACCGGCAGCGCCGAGACGAGATTGCCGACGGGCATGATGCCGCGCTTCCAGAAGGGCGAGCGGTCTATCAGAATCGCCACCAGGAAGCCCGATCCGCAGCCGAGCACATAGCCGGCGATCACCGCCTTCAGATAGGTCTGGACGAAGTCGGCCCAGAGCGTCGGCGTCGAGGCGGCGAACTTGGCGCCGATCGCCGAGGGCGGCGGCAGGAGGATCGCGGGGACCTCCAGCCCTCGCACGACGAACTCCCAGAGAAACAGGAGCGTCAGTCCGAAGATCGAGGGAACGAGCACCGAGACGATGGCGCGCGCGGAGCGACCGGCCGGCTCGAGCGCCGCAAGACCGGCAGTCAGGCGCCAGGCCGACAGCCAGAAGATGACGACGATTATCGCCAGCGCCCCGCCCCGTTCGCCGGCGGCGAGCAGCGCCAGCGCGCCATAGGCCGAGGCGAGAGCGACGATTGCCGCAGCCACGATCGCAGCGGGCCCGTGGCTGCCGAAGAGTTCGCGGAGGCCGCTTCGCGAGGACGATGACTGGCGCGCAAGGCTCACGGACGGGCTCCCGTTCGTTTCAGCACCGCCCGCTCCGCAAGGCCGACCAGCCCGACGAGCAGCCCCGCCATGATCGAGGCCGCGACCAGTGCCGCCCAGATGATCGCGGTCTGGCCGTAATAGGAGCCGGCGAGAAGCCGCGCGCCGAGGCCGGCGACGGCGCCGGTGGGCAGTTCGCCGACGATCGCGCCGACCAGCGCCGCGGCGACCGCCACCTTCATCGAGGTGAAGAGGAAAGGCAGCGAGGCCGGCAGCCGCAGCTTGGCGAGGATCTGCGATTTGGAGGCCGAATAGGTGTGCATCAGGTCGAGATGCATGGCGTCCGGCGAGCGCAGCCCCTTCACCATGCCCACCGTGACCGGGAAGAAGGACAGATACATCGAGATGATCGCCTTCGGCAGAAGGCCTGTGACGTTGACGGCCGCGAGCACCACGATGACCATCGGCGCGACGGCGAGGATCGGGATGGTCTGCGAGGTGATGACCCAGGGCATCAGGCTCTTGTCGAGCGTCTTGGAGTGGACGATTCCGATGGCGAGGAGGATGCCCAGCCCCGTGCCGATCGCGAAGCCGAGGAGCGTCGAGGAGAGCGTCACCCAGGCGTGGTAGAACAGCGAGCGGCGCGAGAGCGGGCTGACCGTCGCCGTGGTCTTCCAGATCTCGGCGGCGATCTGGTGCGGCGCCGGGAGCACCGCACGCTGCGCCGAAAGGGTCGCGGCGAGATGATCGCCGAACGGCACCACCCCGTCACCCATCCGCGCCAGCCGGTCGCCCTCGGTCTGCCAGTTGAGGAAGATTGCTCCGACATACCATAGGATCAGGATCACGAGGCAGACAGTCAGGACCGGAAAGGTGCGGCCCCCGGCGATGCGCCGGCCGAGGCGCCGGACCGGGCCGTGATAGCCGATGGCGGCACCAGGTTCGGCGATGGGGGTGCCTGACGAAGCTGAGGTCACGATGGCCACCGTCCGATCTGCGACGACCGTCCACCCCCCTCTGTCCTGCCTGACATCTCCCCCACAAGGGGGGAGATTGGTCCTGCTCCGACGTCTTCGCCCAGCTTCAATCGCTGAGACTGGCGCTCGCGTCTGCAGGAGCCTGCCATATCCCAAAGCTGCTGATCTCCCCTCTTGTGGGGGAGATGGGCGGCAGCCCAGAGGGGGGTACGCAGGCGCCGACATCTCCTCGAATGATCGAAATCCACCCTCACCCCTTCGCCGCCGGCCAGACCATCAGCACGAAGCCGACGAGCCCAAGCCCCATGCCAATCAGCTGCGTCACCGGCGGGCGCTCCTGGAAGACGGCGAAGGCGATGATGTTGATGAGGATCAGTTGTGCCACCGAGGAGGCGGAGATCGCGACGCCGAGACCGCTCTCGCGCATCAGCTTCACCATCATCAGATTGCCGACGCAGTAGAGCATCAGCGATCCCGCCAGTACGAGAGGGATGCCGTTGGAGACGTAGGACCGGGTCGCCGACGCCGCCGCGAGAAAGACGGGTACCGCTCCCGCGAGCCACAGGATCGCCGCCGAGTTCATGAAGAAGCCCTTCCCCCGAAATCACAACGCGCTCACCGTACACCGGGGTCAGTCCCCATAGCCATGCCCGGCCCGCAGCCCCTCACGCACCCTGTGGGCGATCTTCAGGAATTCCGGCGTCTCGCGGATCTCGAGCGGGCGTTCGGTTCCGAGGTCGCAATCGATCACCTCGTGGATGCGGCCGGGGCGCGGGCTCATTACCACGATGCGGGTCGAGAGGAACACCGCCTCGGGAATCGAGTGGGTGACGAAGACGATGGTCTTGTTCGTCTTCGCCCAGAGCTTCAGGAGCTCTTCGTTCAGATGGTCGCGCACGATCTCGTCGAGCGCGCCGAAGGGCTCGTCCATCAGGAGGAGATCCGGGTCGAAGGCCAGCGCACGGGCGATCGAGGCGCGCTGCTGCATGCCGCCCGACAGTTGCCAGGGAAATTTCTTGCCGAAGCCCGTGAGCCCGACGAGGTCGAGCCCGGCGGCGACCCGGCGCTCGCGGTCGGTCGCGGAAAAACCCATGATTTCCAGCGGCAGCGCGATGTTCTTCTCGATCGTGCGCCAGGGATAAAGCGCCGCGGCCTGGAAGACGTAGCCATAGGCCCGCGCCCGCCGCGCCTCGTCCGGCGTCATGCCGTTGACCGAGATGGTGCCCGATGTCGGCTGCTCCAGATCGGCGATGACGCGCAGAAGCGTGGTCTTGCCGCAGCCGGACGGACCGATCAGCGAGACGAACTCGCCGCGCCTTACGGTGAGGTCGACATCCTTCAGCGCATGGACCGGGGTGTCGGCGGTCTGGAACACGAGGTTCAGGTCGCGCGCCTGGATGACGGGCGATGCGGCGGCGCCCGCAGCTGCGGCGACGGACGGCGATACGGCGGCTTCAGGCATTCGCGGCTCCGCTGGCGTGAGGTTTTCGCTCGCAACGGAATCGGCGATGAGCCCGTGCCTCGTCTGCGATATGATGTGCCTCGAACGGCCCGGCCTGCATGCCGCGGCTCGGGCAAGGAAGGAGTGTCACCATGAGCGATCCGAAGACGGGTGCGGAGTGCCGACTGGTCCGCGCTGACGGGACATATGACGGCAAGCAGGGCTTCCGATACGTGGCCGGCATCTCGGCCGAGAGCGTCGGATCAACCGCCATCTGCATGCATCTTCTGACGATCCCGCCCGGCGGGCGTGCCAGGGCGCATCTTCACGAGAGCCACGAGACGGCGATCTACGTCATCAGCGGCGTCTCCGGCACATGGTATGGCGAGCGGCTGGAGCAGCACGCGGTGGTGGCCGCGGGCGACCTCTTCTACATTCCGGCGGGCGTGCCGCACCTGCCCTACAATCCCGGCCCGGAACCCTGCGTCGCCGTCATCGCCCGCACCGACCCGAACGAGCAGGAGAGCGTCGTGCTGCGGCCCGATCTGGAGGGGCTGGTACGGGCCTGATCCTGCAGTCGATCCGAGCCAGAGGGCGCCCCCGAGGGGGCTAGGACGCCTCATGATCTCGGATCGTAGATCTGACAGACAGACGTCTTGTCATCGAACGGCCATCGGACCTTCGCGCGGTTGTTAGTGTCCCAGGAATACTCGCGACTCTCCATCTGCGCCCCCACCAAATGCCCAAATGTCTTCAGCAAATGGTCGTCCGAGAGAAGAGCTTTTGTCAGAGCTTCGTCGAGGATTGCTAGCAGGGGAGCCACTGCTGGTCGCCCCTGCCCCGTGGCGATTTCCAGAAGCTCCGAATGCTTCTCAATAAGGAGCGTCAGCTGTTGAGCCTCCGCCGTCTGGACCTTTGCCCTGAAGATCGAACTGAAGTCCTCGATCTTCCGCCCCAGGATAACTTGCTCCATATCACACCCCGCTCATCGGAATACCCGACCGCTCGACCTTGCGCGGTGCGGTCAGCTCCTTCCAGGTCGACAGCGCCTGGTTGACCGGCGCATTCGCGGGGCGCTCGACGAAGCGGCCGTCGCCCTTCTCGGCGCGTACGTCGCCTTCCTTGTAGACGAGCTTGCCGCGCGAGACCGTCATCACCGGCAGGCCGGTGACCTCGATTCCCTCGAAGACATTGTAGTCGATCGCCGATTTCTGGGTCTTCGCCGAGATCGTCTTCGTCGCCCTGGGGTCGAAGACGATCAAATCGGCGTCGGCGCCGGGGAGGATCGCGCCCTTCCTGGGATAGATGTTGAGGATCTTGGCGATGTTGGTCGAGGTCACCGCAACGAACTCGTTCATCGTCAGCCGGCCGGTGACGACGCCTTTGGTCCAGAGCACGGCGAGCCGGTCTTCCAGGCCGCCGGTGCCGTTCGGGATTTTGGTGAAGTCGTTGAGGCCCATGCGCTTCTGCTCGGTGGTGAAGGCGCAGTGATCGGTGGCGACGACCTGGAGCGAGCCGGCCGCGAGCCCCGCCCAGAGCGAATCCTGGTGGGACTTGTTGCGGAAGGGCGGGCTCATCACGCGGCGGGCAGAGTGGTCCCAGTCGGCGTTGAAATATTCGCCTTCGTCCAACACGAGATGCTGGATCAGCGGCTCGCCATAGACCCGCATGCCCTTCTGCCGGCCACGGCGGATCGCCTCATGCGCCTGCTCGCAGGAGGTGTGGACGACATAGAGCGGCACGCCGGCCTGATCGGCGATCATGATCGCCCGGTTTACGGCCTCGCCCTCGACTTCCGGTGGCCGCGAATAGGCGTGGCCCTCCGGGCCGTTGTTTCCCTCGGCCATCAGCTTCTGCTGGAGGAAGGCGACGACGTCGCCGTTCTCGGCATGGACCAGCGGCATCGCTCCGATCTCGGCGCAGCGGGTGAAGGACGCGAACATCTCGTCGTCGTTCACCATCAAGGCGCCCTTGTAGGCCATGAAGTGCTTGAAGGTGTTGATGCCGGCCTCGACCACCTTCGGCATCTCGTCGAAGAACTTCTGGCCCCACCAGGTGACGCCCATATGGAAGGAATAGTCAGTGCGCGCGGGCCCGGCCTTCTGGAACCATTCCTGCAGCGCATCCATCGGCCCCTGGTCCGGCGCCGGCAGGCAGAAATCGACGGTCATCGTCGTGCCGCCGGCCAGCGCCGCCGCCGTGCCGGTGTCGAAGTCGTCGGCGGAGAACGTGCCCATGAAGGGCATTTCCATATGAGTGTGCGGATCGATCCCGCCCGGCATGACATAGGCGCCGGAGGCGTCGATCACCTCGTCGCCGGAAAGGTCCGGGCCGATCTCTGCGATCTTGCCGCCGTCGATCAGGATGTCGGCCCTGTAGGTGAGATCGGCGGTGACGATCGTGCCGCCCTTGATGACTGTGGTCATGGCAACTTACCCTTTCCGGAAACTATGCTGAGCGCGTGCTGCAGAGACAGGACGTTGATCAGAGCAAATTCGATGCGAGCCAAATCCTCGGCTTCCAAATGTCCCACTTTCAGCCCGACCTGCTGCGGCAAAGCGGCAGACAGCCGGTCGATCATCGCTTGAGAGCGAACCTGCAGGCCGTTTGCCTCGCTTGGCTCGATGTCGACGCGGATCATAGGCGCGTCCGATAACTCGCTCGTCAGAGGACAGACGAGCACGGGACGACCAGGCACGATGAACTCCGTCGCATGCAGAATGATGCTGGGTCTGGGTTTCGATGCCAAACCGCGAAGTGACGCTCCGAAGACGTCGCCGCGCCTCATGGGGCCTCGTCACCCCAGATGCCGGATTGCACATAAGTGAGCCAGTCGTCGATTTCGCCGTCTCGCAAGTCAGCTTCAGCGGCACTTCCCGCCTGACGCGCTGCCTCTTCGCGATAGGTCGGGTTGTTGCGGTCGATGACCCAGACCTCGATCGGCCGCCATCCCTTCGCCACGAGGTCGCGGCGTTGCTCGTCCGTCAGTTCCCTCGGGCGCCCCATGGCCGCCTCCTCATCATCTGCCAATCGGCCGACGGTATCCTACTCCACCACCCCCGCCGTCTCCACCACGGCATGCATCAGCACATTGGCCCCCGCCGTCGCCCACTCCTTCGAGATCTCCTCGGCCTCGTTATGGGAAAGCCCGTCGACGCAGGGGCACATGACCATCGCCGTCGGCACGACGCGGTTGATCCAGCAGGCGTCGTGACCGGCGCCGGAGACGATGTTGGTGTGGCTGTAGCCGAGCCGCTCGGCGGCGTCGCGAACCGCCTTGACGCAATCCGCGTCGAAGGTCACCGGGTCGAAATGGCCGACCTCGTCCACCGAGGCTTCGATGTCGAGCGCTTCGGCGATGAGGTCGATGCCGTCCTCGATCCGCTCGCGCATCGTGTCGAGCGTTTCCTTCGACGGCGAGCGGATGTCGATGGTGAACACGCACTTGCCGGGGATGATGTTGCGCGAGTTCGGATAGACGTCGATATGGCCGATCGCGCCGACAGCGTTCGGCTGATAGTCCATCGCTACCTCGTGGACCAGTTCGGTCACCCTTGCCAAGCCGAGGCCGGCATTGCGGCGCTTTGGCATCGGGGTCGAGCCGGTGTGGCTCTCCTTGCCGGTAAGCGTCACCTCCAGCCAGTAGAGGCCCTGGCCGTGGGTGACGACGCCGATGTCGATGCCCTCGTCCTCCAGGATCGGCCCCTGCTCGATGTGAAGCTCGAAGAAGGCCTTCATCTTGCGGGCGCCGACCGGTTCGTCGCCCTCCCAGCCGATGCGCTTCAATTCGTCGCCGAAGCGCTTGCCCTTGGCATCGACCTTGTCCTTCGCCCAGGCCTCCTCGTGAACGCCGGCGAAGACACCGGAGGCGAGCATGGCCGGCGCGAAGCGCGTGCCCTCCTCGTTCGTCCAGTTGGTGACGACGATCGGGTGCTTCGTCCTGATGTTCAGATCGTTGAGCGTGCGCACCAGTTCCAGCGCACCGAGGACGCCGAGCACGCCGTCATACTTCCCGCCGGTCGGCTGGGTGTCGAGATGGCTGCCGACATAGACGGGCAGCGCGTCCGGATCGGTTCCCTCGCGGGTGAAGAACATGTTGCCCATGGTGTCGACGCCCATGGTCATGCCGGCGGCCTCGGCCCAAGATTGGAAGAGCTTGCGCCCCTCGCCATCCTCGTCTGTCAGCGTCTGGCGGTTGTTCCCGCCGGCAACGCCCGGGCCGATCTCCGCCATCTCCATGATCGAGTCCCACAGCCGGTCGCCATTGATCTGGAGGTTGGAGAGTTGGCTCATGGGGCATGTCCTTTTCGGAAAGGCTAAGTAATGAGGCTGGGCGTTCCGTCATCTCATCGCGGGTGACGTTCCCGATCCAAAAACGGTTGGCGTCGGACATCTCGACTTCGTCATTCTCTGGCCCCGTCCCGAGAATCCAGAGATCGTCGGGCACCGTTCATCCCGGGCTGAAAATGCGGAAGCCGCCGATGCTGCGGCGGTTGCACCTGGATTCTCGGGACGGGGCCCGAGAATGACGAGGCTTCGGTGGCGGCGCCATTCCCATCATCATGCCGAGGCACTGCACCGCTCGCCACGGCCCAGAAAGGGAACGACTCCATCATCAGTCCAGCCCGCCCACAATCCCCTTCAGCGTATCCACGATCTCTCCAATCTGATCCTCGCTCACCATCAGCGGCGGCGACAGCGCGATGATGTCGCCCGTCGTGCGGATGAGCAGCCCCTCTTCGAAGGCCTTCACGAAGGCCGAGAAGGCGCGCTTCGTCGGCTCGCCGGCGATCGGTTCGAGTTCGATCGCGCCGATCAGGCCGATGGTGCGGATATCGGTGACGTGGCGGGTGCCCTTCAGCGAATGGATGGCCTCCGCCCAGACCGGCTCCAGCGCCTTCGCCCGCTCGAACAGGCCCTCTTCCTGATAGGTCTCGAGGGTGGCGAGACCTGCCGCCGCCGCGATCGGATTGCCCGAATAGGTATAGCCATGGGCGAATTCGATCATATGCTCGGCGCCGCCCATGAAGGCGTCGTAGATCTGATCCTTCACGAAGACCGCGCCCATCGGGATAACGCCGTTGGTCAGGCCCTTGGCGGTGACCATGATGTCCGGCGTCACCCCGAAATAATCGGCCGCGAACGCCGTGCCCATGCGCCCGTAGCCGGTGATCACCTCGTCGAAGATGAGGAGGATGCCGTGCTGGTCGCAGATCTCGCGCAGGCGCTTGAGATAGCCCTTCGGCGGCGGCAGCACGCCTGTCGAGCCGGCCACGGGCTCGACGATCACGGCCGCGATCGTGGAGGGATCATGCAACGCGACGATGCGCACCAGATCCTCGGCGAGCTCGACGCCGTGCTCGGTCTCGCCCTTCGAATAGCCGTTGCGGTCGGGATCGTGCGTATGGCGCATATGGTCGACGCCGGTGAGCAGCGTACCGAACATCTTGCGGTTGCCGACGATGCCGCCGACCGAAATCCCGCCGAAATTGACGCCGTGATAGCCGCGTTCCCGCCCGATCAGCCGGAAGCGGGAGCCCTCGCCCTTCGCCCGTTGATAGGCGAGCGCGATCTTCAGCGCGGTCTCGACGGATTCGGAGCCGGAATTGGTGAAGAAGACATGGTCGAGCCCTTCGGGCGCGATGGTCGTCAGCCGCGAGGCGAGTTCGAAGGCCTTGGGGTGGCCCATCTGGAAGGCTGGCGCATAGTCCAGCTCGGCGGCCTGGCGCTGGATCGCCTCGGTAATCTTCGGCCGGCAATGGCCGGCATTGACGCACCACAGGCCGGCCGTGCCGTCCAGAACCTTCCGCCCGTCCGAGGTCGTGTAGTGCATGTCCCGGGCAGCCACGAACATGCGGGGCGCCTTCTTGAACTGCCGGTTCGCCGAAAACGGCATCCAGAAGGCTTCGAGGTTATTGGGGACGATCTTTGCGTGCTCGGTCATGACGCCCTCGCCTTCCGGCGCGCCGACGACCGTCGAAACCCCGGGATTCTTGACTAAATGGTCAAAATGGAGGCTAGAAGGTCCCTCCGGACCGGTCAAGCGGCTTTGCAGCGTCCGTGTGCAGATCACGTCGCTGCAGAGAAGACGAGCAGAGGGGACGCGGCCAATGGACGCCACGGTCGATACCGGTCGGGACAGGGAGGATCGGCGCGAGACCCGCATCCAGGCGATCAATCGCGAGATCATTCTGGAGGCTGCGCTCGACGTCTTCTCGGTCCACGGATTCCGGGGCTCGACGCTCGACCAGATCGCCGGCCGCGCCCGCATGTCGAAGCCCAACCTCCTGTATTATTTCCGCCGCAAGCAGGACATCTACCGCGGCGTTCTGGAGCGCATCCTCGCCGACTGGCTGGCGCCCCTGGAGGCGATGGATCCGGCGGGCGATCCAATCGAAGAACTCAGGCGCTACATCACCGAAAAGCTCCGGATGTCGGCGGAAAGACCGGCCGCCTCGCGGCTGTTCGCCAATGAGATCCTTGCCGGCGCACCGGTGGTCTCCTCGTTCCTGGAGACCCGACTGAAGAGCCTGGTCAACGAGAAGGCCAAGGTCATCCGGGACTGGGTCTCCGCCGGCCGGCTCGCCCCGGTCGATCCCTACCATCTGATCTTCACGATCTGGGCGACGACGCAGCACTACGCCGATTTCGACCTGCAGATCCGGGCCATTCTCGGAAGCCAGGTGGATCGTCCCGGCTTTCGCGAGCAGACGGCCCAGGCGGTCCTCACCATCATTCTCAACGGTGTCAGACGCCGGGACTGACCCCACGACCTTCGCCATTGCCGGAAAGGCGGCTCGCCCGTAGGATCTGCGCCTGATCGCACAGACAGGGTGACGGCTCCCATGCGGCCATATCTGCCGCTCTTCGCACTCCTTATTGCCTGCCCCGGCCGATCGCTGGCAGCGGACAAGTTCTGCGAGCGCCTATGGGTCGCGCGCAACGCCATCTTCGACCGGGCGGGCCACTGCTTCTCCTCCCCGCTCGGCAAGGCGGTCTTCGACGATGCCGACTGCCGGCCGGGCAAGACCTCCCTGACGGCGGAAGATCGGGCGGAGGTGGAGAGGCTGCAGGCGGCCGAGCGGCAGCGCGGCTGCAGGATCGACACGCAGAAACGGACTCTCGATATCGACGACGCGCCACAAATAAGGGCCCTGGCGGTGTTCGGCCTGCCGGGCTCGTTCGAGTTTTCCTGCATCCGGTTCCGCGGGCCCGATCCGCTGCCGCTTTATTCTGCGCCGTCGGGGAACGCGGCGACCGTCGGGCGGATCAAGCCGGGCGAGAACGTCCTCTTCGAATATGCCGAACGAGACGGATTCGAACTCGCCGCGGTCGGCGGCGGACGAACGGGCGAACCGGTCCGGCTCGGATGGGCGCGGATCGACGTGACGCGGGACTGCGAGGACTTCGCCGACTGAGGATCGCGCTCGGCCAACGGTCCGGCGGGAACTTCCCTGGCCTCAGGCGGCGTTGACGGCCCGCATGCCCGGCTTCGTCAGCGACGAGAACTCCCCATCCCAGCGACCGGCGATCTCGGACAGCATCTGCGGAAGCTCGCCGGCCGGACGCGGCCGCGAGAAGAAATAGCCCTGCATCTCGCGGCAGCCCTCGTTGAAGAGGACCTGCATTTGGTCGGAGGTCTCGATACCCTCGGCGATGACCTTCATGCCGAGCGCGCGCGACAGGCCGATGACCGAGCGAACGATCGCGATGTTCTCCGGCCGCGCCATGTCGCGGACGAAGGACTGGTCGATCTTGATCTTGTCGAACGGGAACCGGCTGAGATAGCCGAGCGAGGAATAGCCGGTTCCGAAATCATCCATCGAGATGACGAGGCCGCGACGGCGGAAGTCGGTTAGGATCGACAGCACCTTGTCGCTCTCGTCGAGAAACAGGGATTCGGTCACCTCGATCTGGAGGCGGGCCGGAGACAGGCCGGACTTCGCCAGCGCGCGGTTGATGTCGGCGAGCAGCGTGGGGCTCTTGAACTGCACCGGCGAAAGGTTGACCGAGACGGTCAGATCCGAGGGCCATCCGGCAGCCTGGCGGCAGGCTGTCTCCAGACACCAGATGCCGAGCCTGTCGATCAAGCCCGTCTCTTCGGCGAGCGGGATGAAGATTGCCGGCGAGATCATGCCCTTCTCCGGATGCCGCCAGCGCAGCAGCGCTTCGAAACCGCTGACCCGGCCGGCCCCGGCGTCGACGAAGGGCTGGTAGAAGAGCTCGAACTGATCGCGTTCGAGCGCGACCTGAAGGTCGAGTTCCATCTCGCGCCGCTGCTTGAGCTTCTGGCGCATCGACGGGTGGAAGATGCGAAAGGCGCCGCGACGGTCTTCCTTCGCCTTGTAGAGGGCGAGGTCGCAGTTCTGCAGGATGATGTCGGCACTCATCTCGCCACCGGCCGCCTTGATCGGGACGGTATGCACCAGCCCGACGCTGGCGCTTGCGAAGATGCGGCGTCCGTCGACCTCGAAGGGATGCTCGAAATCCGCCATGATCTGCTCGCCGAGCTTCAGCGAGTCTTCCGGCGAGCGGGCCTGCTGGGCAATGATCGCGAACTCGTCGCCGCCGAGCCGGGCGACCGTCGCGCGGCTTCCCATCAAGGCGACGAGGCGACGCCCGCATTCCTTCAGGAGCGCGTCGCCGACCGGGTGGCCATAGGTGTCGTTGATCGACTTGAAGTTCCGGATGTCGAGAACCGCGACGGTGAAGGCGTGGCGCGCCTTCACGAGGAGCCGGTCGAGTTCCTCGCCGAAGCAGCGGCGATTGGGCAGATCCGTCAGGCCGTCGTGACCGGCGAGATGTTCCAGGCGCTTGGAGATCTGCTGCTTCTCGGTGATGTCCTCGAAGGTGATCAGAAGCCCCTTCTCGGGCATGCCCCGGCGCTTGACCTCCATGACGGCCCCAGTCTCCAGCTCGTGCAGATGGACCGCCGTCTCGTTTTCCTGCAGCGGCACGATCAGCCGCGGATCCTGGATGAACTTGCGCGCCAGCGTTCCGGCGGGATGGGAGCCGAAATAGTCGACGAAGACCTCGTTGCAGACGACGAGCCGCTTCTGGCCGTCGAGCATGCAGAGTGCCTGCGTCATGTTGTTGAGCGCGGCGGCAAGCTGGTCCTGCTGCACCGCCAGTTGTCCCGACAGAAGATCGGTCTTCTCGGCCAGGGTCGATTCCAGGATCTCGCACCGGTCCTGCATCTCGGCGAGCGCTTCCAGCACGTTGCGGACTTCCCGCGGTCCGAAGGGGACGATGGGCGTGTCCAGAACTCCGGCCGCCAGGGAACGGGCGGTGTCGGTCAGGTGTCTCAGAGCCCCGCCGACGGAACGCGAGAGGAAGACGAAAAAGGCCGAGAGCGCGACGAACACCGAGACGGCGCCCGCGCCGGTGAGGATCATCGCCGATCGGATCGACTGGTCCGCATCGCCTTTCAGACCCTTCATGTCGTCGCGCATGATGCCGAGCGTCTCGTTCATGGACAACGAGATGCGCTTGAGCTCGCGCAGAACGGTCTGGTCCGAGAGGTGGCCCTGCGCAGTGGCGATCAGGCTCAGCGGATAAAGGACGGCCCGGAGCGCCTTCTGCGCCTGCGGCGTCAACTGCGACAACAATACGTTTTCGACATCGGCGTTGAGCGAAGACACCGTGACGAGGAGCATTTCCAGCTGAGCCCCCTGGAGGATCGAGCGCTGCTCGCCTCCCGTCTTCTCCATGGCGACTTCCAGGCGCGCGCGCAGGCTGTCGGCGTTGCTCTTGGCCATCTGCAGGCGGCTGAGCGGATCGATCCCCTCGTCGTAGAGTTGCCGCACGATGTCGAGCGATGCGATCTGCGAACTGTAGGAGAACAGGCCGAACGCACCGGTGAGTAACGCGAATACGATGCTGCCGACGAAGAGTCTGAGCCTGATCGACATTACGCGTCTTTCATGTCCCGCACTGTTTCTGGCGGTCGAGAAGGTCTGAACCGCAGTCCGTTTCGATCATGAACGCAACCGGTTACCTGCCCGTTACGATCGCGCAAATCGTTGAAAGGAAAGCGCTCGGGAATTCGGTAAGGATCGAGGTCATGCGCCCCGGATATTCTTGCGCCGCCCGAATCGGTTGCGCGGCAGGCGGCGCTGCCTCACCGAAGCGGCCTCTGCGGCCGCCGCGCAGTTCTGTCCTCGACGACGAGGCCGGCCGAGGCCCCCTACTCGGCGGCGTCCGGAAGATCGACCGGTTCGGGAGCGAACTGCATGGCCTCGACGGCCATCGGATTGTTCGGATGACTGGTCCAGTTGCCGTAGCTGTCGGGGATAGGCTTGCCGGTCCGCGGGTCGACACCGGAGATCCGCTCCATGGTGATGCAATCTTCGACCGGGCAGACATTGACGCAGAGATTGCAGCCGACGCATTCGGCATCGATCACCTCGAAATGCCGGACGTCGTCGACCATGCTGGTGATCGCCTGATGCGAGGTGTCCTCGCAGGCAATATGGCAGCGCCCGCACTTGATGCAGAGCTCCTGGTCGATCCGCGCCTTGGTGACGTAGTTGAGATTGAGGTACTGCCAGTCCGTCACGTTCGGCACGGCGCGGCCGCGGAAATCCTCGATGGTGGCGTAGCCCTTCTCGTCCATCCAGTCCGAAAGGCCGGAGATCATCTCCTTGACGACCTTGAAGCCGTAGGTCATCGCCGCGGTGCAGACCTGCACATTGCCGGCGCCGAGCGCGATGAACTCGGCGGCGTCCCTCCAGGTCGTGATGCCGCCGATGCCGGAGATCGGCATCCCCCTCGTCTCGGCATCGCGGGCGATCTCGGCGACCATGTTGAGCGCCATCGGCTTGACGGCCGGGCCGCACATCCCGCCATGCGAGCCCTTGCCGTCGATCGTCGGGGTCGGCGCGAAATTGTCGAGGTCGATCGACATGATCGCCGAGACCGTGTTGATCAGCGACACCGCATCGGCGCCGCCCTTCCTGGCAGCGCGAGCCGGATAGCGGATGTCGGTGATGTTGGGCGTCAGCTTGACGATCACCGGCAGCCTCGAATGCTCTTTGCACCAGCGGGCGACCATCTCGATATATTCCGGGACCTGGCCGACGGCCGATCCCATGCCGCGCTCGCTCATCCCGTGCGGGCAGCCGAAGTTGAGTTCGACCCCGTCGGCTCCGGTCTCTTCGACCAGCGCAAGGATCTTCTGCCAGGGCGCTTCCTCGCAAGGCACCATCAGCGATACCACCACCGCCCGGTCCGGCCAGTTGCGCTTGACCCGCGCGATCTCCTCAAGGTTCGTGTCGAGGGCGCGATCGGTGATGAGCTCGATGTTGTTCAGCGCCAGGAGCCGGCGGTCCGGCCCCCAGACGGCGCCGTAGCGCGGGCCGTTGACGTTGACCACGGGCGGATCCTCGCCGAGGGTCTTCCAGACGACGCCGCCCCAGCCCTGCTCGAAGGCGCGTTGGACGTTGTATTCCTTGTCCGTCGGCGGGGCGGAAGCCAGCCAGAACGGGTTCGGCGAGGCAATGCCGATGAAGCTTGTCGTCAGATCGGCCATGGCTCACGCTCCTTGTTCAGGCGAAACTGTGTCTGGATCCAGAAACATCGGCCACGGAGTTCACTCCGCCGCGACCTTCTCCACCGCCGTCAGCGCCGCGTGAATGTCGAACGCCGCGATCTTGCCGTCCTCGACGGCGACGACTGTCAGATCCTCGCCGCCTGCAATGCAGTCGCCGCCGGCCCAGACGCCGTCGAGCGAGGTGCGGCGCGCAGCGTCGACCCTGATGCGGCCATGCTCAAGCGCGATCCCCTCGCCTTCGCCATCCGTGCCGTCGGGCAGGAACGCCTGGCCGATCGCCTTGAACACCTGGTCCGCCTCGATCGTCACGCTTTCGCCGGTCCCGACCAGCCGGCCGTCCTCGCCGGCGACAGTACGCTCCAGCTCGATGCCGACGACATGGCCGTTCTCCGTCAGGATCCGCTTCGGCTGGAGATTGCAGCGGATGTGGACGCCGCGCGTCGCGGCCACCTCCTGCTCGTAGCGGCTGGCGTTCATCGCCTCGCGCCTGCGCCGATAGGCGATCGTCACCTCCTCGGCGCCGAGAGCCTTCGCCTGCACGCCGGCGTCGATCGCCGTCATGCCGCCGCCGATGACGACCACCCGGCGGCCGACCGGAAGGTCCGAGAGATCCCGCGTCTGGCGAAGATCCGCGATCCAGGCGACCGCGTCATGCGAACCGGAATGCGTCTCGCCGTCGGTACCGAGCGCGTTGACGCCGGCAAGGCCGAGACCCAGGAACACCGCGTCGAAATCGCGCCGGAGATCGGACAGGTGGATATCGCGGCCGAGCGCCTTGCCGGTCTGTAGGTCGATGCCGCCGATCTTCAGGACGAAGCCGGCCTCGGCCTGAGCGAAGTTCTCGGTCGCCTTGTAGGCGGCGATGCCGTACTCGTTGAGGCCGCCCGGCTTTTCGCGTGTGTCGTAGAGCGTCACCGCGTGCCCCAGCATCGCCAGCCGGTGCGCACAGGACAGGCCCGCCGGCCCGGCGCCGACGACCGCGATGTGCTTGCCCGTCGGCGCTGCCCGCTTGAAGGGATGCTCTCCCGTCTCCATCACCCGGTCGGTCGCAAAGCGCTGCAGCATGCCGATCTTCACCGGCTTGCCCTCCGCCACTTCGCGCACGCAGACCTCCTCGCAAAGGGTCTCTGTCGGGCAGACGCGGGCGCACATGCCGCCGAGGATGTTCGCCGAGAGGATCGTCTTCGCCGCGCCGATCGGATTGCCGGCCTGGATCTGGCGAATGAAGAGCGGGATGTCGATCGTGGTCGGACACGCCTGCATGCACGGCGCGTCGTAGCAGAAATAGCAGCGGTCCGCCTCGACCAGCGCCTCGTGAGCTTCGAGCGGCGGATGCAGGTCCGAGAAGTTCCTTGCCAGCGCGTCGGCGTCGAGCCGTCTGGCTCGGATGTCTGGGCGGCTCGCAGTCGTCGACATCAGGCGATCATCCCCTCCTGAAACCGCAGCCTGCAGCCGGTTCGACCGGCACGGCCGCGCATCCTGTGGATTAGAATGATCCCAGTTTTTCAGAAGGTCAAATTTTTTATCGTCTGGTCAGGATTTTGCCGACCGCTGGTCTCGGCCGGCCGAAACCGCGGCGGCGGCGGCCAGCGTCACCGGACAGCCCTTCCGCCTTCAGCCATGCACCACTTCGACGCTGAGGTGGGACAGCCCGCGGACATGGCGCAGCTTCTGCTTGTAGACGTGGGGATGCTGCGGTGCGTCCGAGACAATTGACACGATCGCGGCCAGATGGCCGGGACCCACCCGCCACAGATGAAGGTCCGCGACGCGGTCTTCCCCACTCTCGATCCCCGTTCGGATGGCCTCGGCCGTGTGCCGGTTCGGGACGACGTCGAGAAGCACGGCGCCGCTGTCCTTGAGAAGCGAGAATGACCACCGGGCAATGACGGCCGCCCCGAGAAGCCCCACCAGCGCGTCCACCCAAACCTGTCCGTAGATCCAGCCGGCAACGAGACCGAGGATCGCGAGGACGGAGGTCAGCGCATCGGCAAGAACATGGAGATAGGCGGCGCGAAGATTGCGGTCGTCATGGTGCTCATGCCCAGCGGGACCATCCGCATGAGCGTGGGCGGCCGCGCGGTCCGGACCGAGAGCGTGGCGATGATTGTGATCGTCGTGGGGATGATCGTGGCCATGGCCGTGATGATGCAGGAGAGCGGCGCTGATGAGGTTCACCGCGAGGCCGACCGCCGCGACGAGGATCGCCTCCCCGAAACGGATGCTGATCGGATGGATGATCCGCATGACCGCCTCGAAGGCGATCCCGGCGGAAAAGACGGCGAGGATGATCGCGCTGGCGAAGGCGGCAAGGTCCCCGAACTTGCCCGTGCCGAAGGTGAAGCGGCGATCGTCGGCATGTCGCCGCGCCAGGAGATAGGCGAGAGCGGCAATCAGCAGCGCGCCCGCATGGGTCGACATGTGCACCCCGTCGGCGAGCAGCGCCATCGAGCCATAGGCAAGGCCGGCGACGATCTCGACGACCATCATCACCGCGGTGAGCGCGATCACCATCCAGGTCCGCCGCTCGTTGCGCTCGTGATCGCCCCCGAGAAAGACGTGGTCGTGAGCGGCATGATCGAGTTCGAGTGCCATGGCGATCCTCACAAATACTTCGTGATTTCCCGGAATTCGGCGAGGAGGCGCCGGGTCTCCTCGTTCGCTGCGCCCGACGCCTCGACCAGATGATGGTCGATATGATCGTGGATCAGCAGGCGCTTCGCCTGCTCGAGCGCCCGCACCACCGCCTGGATCTGTTGGGCGATCGCCAGCGCGTCGCGGCCGTCGTCGACCATCCGCACGACGCTCGACAGGTGGCCCTCGGCGCGCTTCAGGCGCTTGCGCAGTTCCGGATCGGTTTTGTGGCTCATGAGCTATCCTATCCCCCTGGTGGGGATACGGCAAACTCGTCCCTTTCTGATTTTCGCGGCTCGCAGCCGCCGCATGACCAAGAGCGTCGGTCGCTTGGAAGTGGGATGGGCTGGATCTTCTCCGCCAGCAGAATCCCTTGCCGGCTCGCGATTCTTGGAACCAAGCCTTGTCGCTGACCTTCCCACAACTGGAGACCGGCCGAGCCGAGGGCTGTGAGGGCGCAAGACGCCGCGCGGCTTTCGACCAAGATGGCCGGCAGGAGCGAGGCTCCGTGCCTTGCACCGACGATCGGCCCAGCAAGGAGAGATCATGATTCCCGAATGGCTTCACATCCTGGCGATCACGATGCTCATTATCGGCTTCGCCTCCGCCGCGGTCATTCTCGCGGACGTCGTCCGTCATCCCCAACACATGTCGATCATGAACGTCGTCTGGCCCGTCACCGGTCTCTACGCCGGGCCGCTCGCGCTCTGGGGCTACTGGACCTATGGCCGGCTCGCCCGCCATGAAGTCGCGCATGCGGCGATGAAGCGCGACGAGGAGATGCCGCACAAGAAGCTAACGCCGTTCCCCGTCAAGGTCGGCAAGGGCGCGACGCATTGCGGCGCCGGCTGCACGCTTGGCGATATCGTCGCCGAATGGCTGGTCTTCATCGTCCCGGCGATCGCCATCTGGTTCGGCTACGAGAGCATCTTTTCCGAGAAGATCTTCGCAACCTGGATCGTCGACTACATCCTCGCCTTCCTCTTCGGCGTCGGCTTCCAGTATGCGACCATCGTGCCGATGCGCGGCCTGTCGCCGGGCAAGGGGATCATCGAGGCCGTGAAGGCCGATACGCTGTCGCTGACCTCGTGGCAGCTCGGCATGTACGGCTTCATGGCGATCATGCATTTCTGGATCTTCGGCGCGATCCTCGGCGTGAAGCTCGAGGTGAACATGGCCGAGTTCTGGGCGTCGATGCAGATCGCGATGATCTGCGGCTTCCTGACCGCCTATCCGGTCAACTGGTGGCTGATCCGCAAGGGGATCAAGGAAGCGATGTAGCGGCTCTGGTTTTCGTGCCGATGTCAGACGACCGGCGGTCTCGAGGGTCGGCCGGAATCACCGCATCGTCGCGATCAGCGGCCCTGGAAAGGCGAGATCGGCGCGCGCCGCCAGTTCCCTTTCATGGCGGCGGAAGAACAGGAGGCCTCCGAGCGCCGCCAGGACCCCGAGCGCCAGCAGGCCGAAGCCCATCGGGGCGGCCATGCGCCTGATCGCCTCGCCGAAGAAAAACGCGCCGAAGCCGTAGATCCCGGCCCAGCAGACGCCGCCGAGAGCGTTCATCAGGAGAAACTTCGCCCAGCGCATGCGGTTGGCGCCTGCGAGCAGGGCCGCGAAGGCTCTCAGGAAGGCGACGAAGCGGCCGAAGAAGACGATCTTTCCGCCATGGCGCAGGAAAAGATACTGTCCGATCTTCAGCCGAGGCTCGGTCATCCGGACATATCGGCCATAGCGGAGCAGAAGGCGGAAGCCGATCGTCCGGCCGATAGCAAAGCCGATATTGTCGCCAATGACGGCGCCCAAGGCGGCAACGGCAACCACGAGAGCGATGTCGATCTCGTGGGTCGCGCCGGCAAAGAGAGCGGCTGAGATCAGCGCGGTCTCGCCCGGCAGCGGCAGGCCCATGCTCTCCATCATGACCAGCCCGAACACGAGCCAGAGACCCCAGGTCTGGACGAGGTCCTGCAGCGACGCACTCGAGAGGAAATGCAGCATCCCGCCGCTCTACAAGATCTCCGTCGCAAAGTCCTGTGTCAGAGCGCGGTGGGCCGGGCGCAGATCGAAGGATGTGAGGCTGATCGCCGGCCGGCGACGCCTGCCCCGGACACGGGAGCCGTCACGCGGGGACGTGGCCGCCACCGCGGCGGCCGGCGGACATCCACGCGATCGCCCTCAGCGGATCTTCCAGAATCCCGGCGCGACGCGCGAACTGTTCGAAGCCCCTCTCGACGACCGCGACCGGTTTGCGACCGCCCTGAACATCGTAGCAGGCGCGCAGCAGCGTCTCGGCCAGAAGGTCGTGCCGGGTCTCGGTCCAGTCGAGCAGAAAGTCGACTGCATCTCCTGTGGACGCAATTTCCTGAACGAGATGCCGGCCGGAGCGCACGAGCAGCGGCGAAGCGAAATCAACGGAGCCCATTGTCTCTCCCTTGGATGAACGACATCGATTTCACAATAATGGCGCTGCGGATGGCCGCAGCCGCGGTCGATATGGAAGCCGGCAGGACCTGAATCAAGATTGGCGAAACGGGGAGGATGAGGGCTTTTGATCCGCGTTTCGGCCGCATGCGACCACCGCCTCGAAGCGGAGCGGTTCGATGCCGATGATCCGCCCGGATCGGAACCCGCAGCGCGTTATTGGTCGGGCCCTTCGCGACCGACCGAGAGAACCTTCCGACGCCTCAAGGCAGCCGCTTCGAAGATGCTTCCCGCAGCGATCGTCGCGGATGCCGCAGGATCCTAGTTTACGCGCAGTCCGATACGCACGTTTTCCCCAGAATTATCCCCACGACGTTCCACTCTCCACAGCCCCGGCCCAGGCTCGGACTGCCGGCCTCCGGACGCCCTATGACAACTGCCGGGGCTGGTGTAGTCAGACCGGATTCGGAAATCTCGACGGCATGGGGCACGGGCATGGCGGATGCGGCGCGCAAGTATGAAGAGGAGGCGGCGCTCTATCGGGAGGCGCCGGCCAATATCGAGGCGGAGCAGGCCCTTCTCGGCGCGATCCTCGTCAACAACGACGCTTATTACGTCGTCCACGACTTCCTGAAGCCGGACCATTTCTTCGAGCCGCTGCACCGGGAGATCTTCGCCAAGACGAGCGAGATGATCCGGATGGGCAAGATCGCCAATCCGGTGACGGCGAAGACCTTCCTGCCCGCGAACGACAAGGTGGGCGAGCTGACGGTCGCCCAATATCTCGCGCGTCTCGCCGCCGAGGCGACGACGATCATCAACACGCTCGACTATGGCCGCGCGGTCTACGATCTGGCGCTTCGGCGCAACCTGATCCGCATCGGCGAGGACATGGTCAACATCGCCTTCGACGCGCCGCTCGACATGGAGCCGAAGCTCCAGATCGAAGACGCCGAGCGGCGCCTGTTCGAACTCGCCGAGACCGGCCGCTACGACGGCGGCTTCCAGTCCTTCACCGACGCCGTCACCCTTGCCGTGCAGATGGCGACCGCGGCGAAGGACCGCGACGGCGGCCTTTCCGGCGTCTCGTCCGGCATCATCGGCCTCGACCGGCGGATGGGCGGGCTGCAGCCCTCCGACCTCATCATCCTCGCCGGCCGCCCGGCCATGGGCAAGACCTCGCTCGCGACCAACATCGCCTTCAACATCGCCGCCGCCTACGAGCCCGCCGAACAGGCGGACGGCTCCTTCAAGGCCAAGAACGGCGGTGTCGTCGGCTTCTTCTCGCTCGAAATGTCAGCCGAGCAGTTGGCGACGCGCATCATCTCGGAGCAGACCGAGATCTCCTCCTCCAAGATCCGCCGCGGCCACATCAACGACCAGGAACTCGTCAAGCTGATCGCCTGTTCGGAGACGATGCAGAAGCTGCCGCTCTACATCGACCAGACCGGCGGCATCTCCATCGCCCAGCTCGCGGCCAGAGCCCGCCGCCTGAAGCGCCAGCGTGGCCTCGACGTCATGGTGATCGACTACGTCCAGCTGATGCAGGGCTCGTCCAAGGCATCGGCGCAGAACCGGGTCCAGGAGATCACCGAGATCACCACCGGCCTCAAGGCGCTGGCCAAGGAACTGCACGTCCCGATCATCGCGCTGTCGCAGCTCTCGCGCCAAGTCGAGTCGCGCGAAGACAAGCGCCCGCAGCTCTCCGACCTCAGAGAATCCGGTTCCATCGAGCAGGACGCCGACGTCGTGCTCTTCGTCTATCGCGACGAGTACTACCTCTCGAACCGCGAGCCCAAGCAGGGAACCGATGAGCATCTGAAGTGGGAGCAGGCGATGAACGAGGCGCGGGGCAAGGCCGAGGTGATCATTGCCAAGCAGCGCCACGGTCCGACGGGCTCGGTCCCCCTCGCCTTCCAGTCGGAATACACCCGCTTCACCGATCTCGCCGACGAGACCTATCTGCCCGAACGGTTCGAGTAGGGCGGCCATGCATCCGGCGCCTCTTCCCGCCCGTCCGCGCCGCGAGCGAATGCCGTCGGTCACGATCGACAGCGCAGCCCTGCGGGCGAATTGGCGCACCTTGGCGAAGCGCAATCCGGCCGCGCGCACCGGCACGGCGGTCAAGGCCGACGGATACGGCCTCGGCGCGGCGGGCGTTTCCACATCCCTCCATGAGGCCGGCTGCCGCGACTTCTTCGTCGCCTGGGCCGAGGAAGGCGCGGCGGTGCGCAAGGCTCTCGAAGCCGCCGGCCAGGGTGATGCCCGGATCTACGTCCTGCAGGGACTGGAGCCCGGCACTGTTCCGATGCATCTCGCCGAGGGTCTGATCCCGGTCCTGTCGACGCCGGACGATATCGCGGTCTGGCGCGAGGGTCTTTCGGTCGCGCAGGCCGAAGCCCCTGCCGCGTTGCAGCTCGAAACCGGAATGAACCGGCTCGGTCTCGCCGAAGAGGACGCCGAGGCGGGGGCCGAGCTCGTGCGGGAGCGGGAACTCGATCTCTGTCTGGTGATGAGCCACCTCGCCTCCGCCGACGAACCGTCGAACCAGAGCGCGAGGCAGCTCGCCCGGTTCCGGGAGCTTTCGGCGCTCTTTCCGGGCGTGCCGCGCTCGCTGGCAAATTCCGCCGGCTGTTTCCTCGGCCCCGACTACACCTTCGACCTCACCCGGCCCGGCATCGCGCTCTATGGCGGCTCGGCTGGTCCCGCATCCGAAGGGCTGATCCGCCCGGTCGCCACGCTGAGCGCGGCGGTTCTCCAGATTCGCACCGCGAAGGCCGGCGAGGCGGCGGGCTACGGTGCGGCGGCAAGGCTCACCCGCAACACCCGCATCGCCACTGTCGGCCTCGGCTATGCCGACGGTTATCCCCGCGCCGCCTCCGGAGCCGGCGTGCCACTCCGCGAAGGCAGGCCCGGCGCAGAGGCCTTCGTCGCCGGGCATCGCGTGCCGGTGCTCGGCCGGGTGTCGATGGACCTGACGCTGCTCGACGTCACCGACGTGCCGGAGGATGCGGTCGTGCCGGGAACGCGGGCCGAGTTCTTTGGACCGAACATCGCGATCGACGACGTAGCCAAGGCGGCGGGGACGATCGCCTATGAGCTGCTGACGGGGCTCGGCCCCCGCGTTCTCAGGCTGTCCGCGGAAGAGGCCGCGATCAGTTGATCAGCCAGTCCACCGCTTGGCGGATGGGTTCTTTTCCAAGCGTGACGAGGACGATCGCGAGACAGACCAGGACGATCAGCTGCATTCCAGCGATCAACAATAGCCGGCTTCGGAACGGCTCCTTCTGGGTCTTGTGGCGAATGAGCCGCTGGGCGCCGATCGCGCCGAGCGTGCCGCCGAAGAGCGCGAGCCGCAGGAGAGTGGCTTCCGGGATCCGACGCCGGCCGGCCCAGGCCTTCGCCTTGTCGGAGACGAATGCCAAGAAGGCGGCGCAGTTGATCGCTACAAGAAACAAACCGATCCCAAGCGCCATGGGTCATCTCCGTCCGGATCCCAAGGTTGACAGAGATTCGTTAAGCGGATGATGAGCACGCCCCACTCGATCGAGCTCTCGACACCGCAATGAAGGCAAACCGGCGGCTCCGCCCGTCGCCGGTGAGCACAGGCCCGTTTCTGCTTTGTTCTTGACAACGCCAGCAACGGGAAGGACAGACATGTCATGGCCAAATCGAAGCTCACCTTTATCTGCCAGAACTGCGGCGCGGTCTACACGCGCTGGCAGGGCAAGTGCGACGCCTGCGGCGAGTGGAATACGATCGTTGAGGAAAACGCTTCGGGCGGCATTGGCGGCGGGCCGATGCGGGGCTCGCGGCGCAAAGGGCGGCCCTCGGCGCTCCTGCCGCTCTCCGGGGAGATGGAAGAGGCGCCGCGCATCGTCTCCGGCATCGCCGAGCTCGACCGGGCAACCGGTGGCGGCATCGTGCGCGGCTCGGCGATCCTCATCGGCGGCGATCCCGGCATCGGCAAGTCCACGCTTCTGATGCAGGCAGCCGCCGCCCTCGCCCGGCGTGGCTCCAGCGTCGTCTATGTCTCCGGCGAGGAAGCCGTCGCCCAGGTCCGGCTGCGCGCCCAACGGCTGAAGGCGGCCGACACCGACGTCCAGCTGATGGCCGAGACCAATGTCGAGGACATCCTCGCGACGCTGGCCGAGGCGCGGCGGCCGGATCTCCTGATCATCGATTCCATCCAGACCCTGTGGTCGGACCTTGCCGAGTCGGCGCCGGGCACGGTCACCCAGGTTCGCGCCGGCGTGCAGGCGATGGTCAAATACGCCAAGTCGAGCGGCGCCGCCGTCATCCTCGTCGGCCACGTCACCAAGGACGGGCAGATCGCCGGACCGCGGGTGGTCGAGCACATGGTCGACGCGGTGCTCTATTTCGAAGGCGAAGGCGGCCATCACTTCCGGATCCTGCGGACCGTGAAGAACCGCTTCGGCCCGACCGACGAGATCGGCGTCTTCGAGATGGGCGATGCCGGCCTGAGGGAGGTCGCGAACCCCTCCGAACTCTTTCTCGGCGAGCGCAATGCCAAGGCGCCGGGCGCGGCGGTCTTCGCCGGCATGGAAGGCACCCGCCCCGTGCTGGTCGAGATCCAGGCTCTGGTCGCTCCGTCCGCGCTCGGCACCCCGCGGCGCGCGGTCGTCGGCTGGGATCAGCCCCGGCTCGCCATGGTCCTCGCGGTGCTCGACGCCCATTGCGGCGTGCGGCTCGGCCAGCACGACGTCTATCTGAATGTCGCCGGCGGTTTCCGCATCTCCGAGCCCGCCGCCGATCTCGCGGTCGCGGCGGCGCTTGTCTCCTCGCTGTCGGGCGCGGCGCTCCCCTCCGACTGCGTCTATTTCGGCGAAGTCAGCCTCTCCGGCGCCGTCCGTCCCGTGGCCCATGCCGGCCAGCGGCTGAAGGAGGCGGAAAAGCTCGGCTTCGGGCAGGCCGTGCTGCCCTCCGCGAGCGCCGAACTGCCCCGCACGCGCGAGATGAACGTCGCCGAGATCGAGGCGCTGCCGGACCTCGTGGCGCGGGTTGCAGCCGGCGGCGGACGGAGCGGCGAGGCGTGACGATCCGGCCCGCCCCGAGAGGACCCCGATCGACGATATCCTCGCCCGGCTTTCGTGGCGTACGGAACGGCAGCAAGGGCGCCTCGGCACCGACCGCAGCCCTCGGCCGAGCCTCCGCGGCCTCGACATGGGCATTGAGCTTTCGGCCCTGTGGTGCAAATGTCGATGCCACTAGTGAAAATTTGACGGCAAGGCGCTATGGCCTTGGGGCCGGCACTCGGGCGGCCCACGATTCGACATGGAAGCGATCACGATGACCGTAACCCTTCTCGACGCCATCCTCTTCGCCATCATGCTGGTGTCGGCCCTGCTTGCCATGGTGCGCGGGTTCTCCCGCGAAGTGCTGTCGGTGATCTCCTGGCTCGTGGCGGCGGCCGCGGCCTTCTTCTTCTATAAGCCGCTGACGCCCTATGCGGCCGAGTACATCCACTCGGCGACGGTCGCCATGGCGGCCTCGGCGGCGGCGATCTTCATCGTCACGCTGATCATCGTGTCCTTCATCACGCTCAGAATCGCCGACTTCATCATCGACAGCCGCATCGGCGCCCTCGACCGTGTCCTCGGCTTCATATTCGGGGCGGTGCGCGGCCTGCTGCTGGTCGTCGTCGCAATGCTGTTCTTCAACTGGCTCGCGCCGGAAAACCAGCCGACCTGGATCGCCCAGTCGCGCTCCAAGCCGATCCTCGACGACCTCGGCCAGCGCCTCGTCGCGGCGCTGCCGGAAAATCCCGAGCGGCTGATCCTCGACCAGATCGACACACTGAAGGAAGGCGACGGGACCGAGGCTCCGGTGGGCGATGCGGCCGGCTCTCCGCCCTCCGACGACCCCACCTCGATCGAGGACGCGATCAACGGCGGCGGCACCGCGCAGCCGGGCGCCGCGGCCAATTGATCGCCGGCGCGCCGCCCCGCATGCCCGGACCGTTCGCAATCCGGGGCTCGCGGGCGCGCGAGAATGCCTATATAAGGCCAGGCTTCAGCGACACAGGGCCGCTGCGAAGCGGACATGATCATGGATGAGACGCCGTTTGGCGACGACACGCTGCATGAGGAATGCGGCGTTTTCGGCATTTTCAAGCGCACGGACGCTGCGGCGGTCGTCACGCTCGGCCTGCACGCGCTGCAGCACCGCGGCCAGGAGGCGGCCGGGATCGTCTCCTTCGACGGCACGCAGTTCCACGTCGAGCGACATGCGGGCCTGATCGGCGACACCTTCACCAAGCAATCGGTCCTGGAACGCCTGCCGGGCGAGTCGGCGATCGGCCACACGCGCTACGCCACGACCGGCGGCGGCGGCCTGCGCAACGTCCAGCCGTTCTTTGCCGAGCTTTCCGCCGGCGGGTTCGCGGTGGCCCACAACGGCAACATCACCAACGCCCTGACGGTGCAGCGCGAGCTGCAGCGGCGCGGATCGATCTTCTCGTCGACCTCCGACACCGAGACGATACTCCATCTCGTCGCGACCAGCGCGGCGCGGCTGTTCAACGACAAGGTCATCGACGCCCTGTCGCGCCTCGAAGGCGCGTTCTCCTTGGTCGGGCTGTCCTCGACGACGATGATCGGCGTGCGCGATCCTCTCGGCATCAGGCCGCTGGTGCTGGGGGAATTCGAGGGCTCGCCGATCCTCGCCTCGGAGACCTGCGCGCTCGACATCATCGGCGCCGAGTTCGTTCGCGATATCGCGCCGGGCGAGATGGTGATCATCTCGCAAGACGGCATCGAATCGATGTTCCCCTTCCAGGCGCGCCGGCCGCGCTTCTGCATCTTCGAATATGTCTATTTCGCCCGCCCGGACTCCACCGTGGAGGGGCGCAACGTCTACGACATCCGCAAGCGCATCGGCGTCGAACTCGCCCGCGAAAGCGGAACCCCTGCCGATATCGTCGTGCCCGTGCCAGATTCCGGCGTGCCGGCGGCAATCGGCTACGCGCAGGAGGCGGGCCTGCCCTTCGAACTCGGCATCATCCGCAACCACTATGTCGGGCGCACCTTCATCCAGCCGACGGATTCGATCCGGCACATGGGCGTCAAGCTCAAGCACAATGCCAATCGCCGGACGCTGGAGGGCAAGCGAGTCGTCCTCGTCGACGATTCGATCGTGCGCGGCACAACCAGCCAGAAGATCGTCCAGATGGTCCGCGAGGCGGGTGCGGCGGAAGTCCATATGCGCATCGCGTCGCCGCCGACGCGGGCGAGTTGCTTCTACGGCGTCGATACGCCTGAGAAGGCAAAGCTTCTGGCGTCGCGGATGACGGTCGAGGAAATGGCCGAGTTCATCCAGGTGGATTCCCTCGCCTTCCTGTCGATCGACGGGCTTTACCGTGCCGTAGACGAGCCGTCGCGCAACAAGATGATGCCGCAGTTCTGCGACGCATGCTTCACCGGCGACTACCCAACGTCTCTGACCGATCAGGACGGCGCGGGGGCGGACAATGTGCGCCAGCTGTCGCTACTCGGCGGCGCCGGATGATCCGGGGAAAGACACCCGAAATGCCTGCACGGCCAGATCGATAGACGGACAACATGACTCAGCGCCTGAAGGACAAGATCGCCCTCGTCACCGGCGCCTCGCGGGGCATCGGTTACCAGATCGCCAAGCAGCTCGCTGCCGAGGGCGCGCACGTGATCGCGCTCGCCCGCACCGTCGGCGGGCTCGAGGAACTCGACGACGAGATCAAGTCCGCAGGCGGTTCGACGACCCTCGTGCCGCTCGATCTGACCGACATGAGCGGGATCGACCGGCTCGGCGGCGCGATCCACGAACGCTGGGGGCGGCTCGACGTCTTCGTCGCCAATGCCGGAATGCTGGGCGTCCTCGCGCCGATCGGCCATATCGAGGCGAAGACCTTCGAACTGACCATGGATGTCAACGTCAACGCCACCTGGCGGCTGATCCGGTCGGTCGATCCGCTGCTGCGGAAGTCGGAGGCCGGGCGCGGCATCGTCATGTCGTCGGGCGCGGCCCATTCGGCCAAGGCCTATTGGGCGCTCTACGCCGCGAGCAAGGCCGCCTGCGAGGCATTGGTCCGCTCCTGGGCCAACGAGACGATGAACACGCCGCTCAAGGTCAATTCGGTCAACCCCGGCGCTACCCGCACCGCCATGCGCAAGCTCGCAATGCCCGGCGAGGATCCCAAGAGCCTGCCGACGGCGCGGGAAGTCGCGGCAAAGATCGTTCCCCTCGCCTTTCCGGACCTGACCGAGACGGGCAAGCTGTTCGACGTGCGCGAGAATCGCTTCCTCGACTATCGCGATCCGGCATAGCGCATCCGGGGACCAACCGGGGCGCCTAGCGGCTCAGGGCATCTCCGAGGCTCGCCCCTCACGCCTCGCCCGCGCCTGGAACGCGCGCACCGAGAAGACGATCGAGACGAGATAGGCGAGCATGGTGAAGGTCAGCGTCACCCAGAAAAAGCTGAGCAACACCGCCACATAGAGCACCATCGCCATGATGATAGGAATGGCGGTGTCGCGGGGCACGCGGATGCCGACGCCCTTGCCCGACCATGTCGGCAGTCGACTCGACATCAAGAGGCCGATGAGCACGAGATAGACGCTGGCTACCCCGGCCGTGATTTCCGGCAAGCCGAAATCGAGGCCGGAAAAGCTGAGATAGGTGGGAAATAAGGCCAGGGCGGCGCCGGCCGGAGCCGGCACGCCCACGAAGAAAGCGGTCTGCCATTTCGGCCGGTTCGGATCGTCGAGCATCGTGTTGAAGCGCGCGAGACGCAGTGCGCAGCCGGTGGCATAGAGCAACGCGGCGATCCAGCCGAAGGGTCCGGCCTCGTGGAGCGTGTAGGCGTAGAGCACGAGGCCCGGCGCCACGCCGAAATTGACGATGTCTGCCAGCGAATCCATCTCGGCGCCGAACCGGCTCTGGCCCTTGAGCAGACGCGCGACGCGCCCGTCGATGCCGTCGAGGACGGCCGCGCCGAGCACCATCATGACGGCGAGCTCGAAGCGCCCCTCGAAGGCGAGCCGCACCCCCGTCATCCCGGCGCAAATCGCCAGGATGGTGATCAGGTTCGGCACGATCCTGCGAAACGGGATCCGTCGGCGGCCGGGCGTGTCCGGCGCATCGGGCTCGAAGGGTGGGAAGGGCGACTCGAGGCCCATCAGTCACGCCTCGCCGGCCAGGACGCCAGGTGCTCGCCGAATTCGGCAAGGATCGTCTCGCCGGCGACGGCCCTTTGCCCTTCGGCGACACGCGCCCGCGCCCCTTCCGGCAGGTAGACGTCGAGGCGCGAGCCGAAGCGGATCAGTCCGAAGCGTTCGCCGGCCTCGATGCGGTCCTCGACCTTGTTCCAGCAGACGATGCGCCGAGCGACGAGGCCGGCGATCTGGACGACGCCGATCTCGCCCTTGGGGCCGTCGATGACGATCCCGTTGCGCTCGTTGACCTCGCTCGCCTTGTCGAGCTCGGCATTCTTGAAGGCGCCCTCGCGATAGGCGATGCGCGCGATGCGTCCGCGCATCGGCGCCCGATTGATGTGGCAGTCGAAGACGTTCATGAACACCGAAATCCGCAGCATCGGATCGGTTCCCAGATCGAGCTCCGCCGGCGGCAGGACATGGCCGACGAGGGAGACGTGCCCGTCGGCCGGGCTGACGACGAGATGGTCGGCGACCGGCGTCACGCGCTCGGGATCGCGGAAGAAATAGGCGCACCAGACCGTCAGGATCAGGAAGATCCAGAACAGAGGCTGCCAAAGAAAGCCAAGCACGACCGCAATGACAAAAAATCCGGCAATGAAGGGATAGCCGGCGCGGTGGACGGGAACGAGTGCATTCCGGATGGAGGTGAAGATGTGCACGGGGGCTGGTTTCCTCGCGAGATGTCTTTTGTTTCCGCCGGACCGGCGGTTGCAGCGGTATGTAGGGATCAAAGGCGTTTCACGAAACGCCTTTCCGGGCAAATGCCGATGATAACCCGCGTGCGAGGCTTGCGGAGGCGCTGGTCAGAGCCCTCCCGCCGCCGATTGCGCACCGCCCAGCTTCGGAAGGGCTCCACCGGGCGCGACCCAGGGAAGCGCCCGCCGGACCGGGGGCCGGCACAGGATCAGACTTCCTGCGGCCGCCGGCGCTCGATGACGCCCATCTCGTCGGCCGCACGGGCGCGCCGTAGCGCCTCCTCGGCCTCCGTCGCCTCCCGCTGCATCGCCCACATCTCGGCATAGAGGCCGCCGGCCGCAAGCAGTTCACGATGCGAGCCGCGCTCGACGATTTCGCCGGCCTTCAGGACCAGGATCTCGTCGGCGCCGATAATGGTCGAAAGACGGTGGGCAATGGTCAGCGTCGTGCGCTCGCGCGAGACGAGGTCGAGCGCCGACTGGATCTCCTGTTCGGTGTGGGTGTCGAGCGCCGAGGTCGCCTCGTCGAGGACGAGGATCGGCGGCGCCTTCAGGATCGTTCGGGCGATCGCGACGCGCTGCTTTTCGCCGCCGGAAAGCTTCAGGCCGCGCTCACCCACCATCGCGCCGAACCCGTCCGGCAGGTCGCGGATGAAACCGGCGATCTGGGCGAGTTCCGCGGCCCGCACGACCTCCGCCTCATCGGCGTCTGTGCGCCCGTAGCGGATATTGTAGGCGATCGTGTCGTTGAAGAGGACGGTGTCCTGCGGAACGATCCCGATCGCCGCGCGCACCGATTCCTGCCGCACGCCGGAAATGTCCTGGCCGTCGATCAGTATGCGCCCGCCCTGCACGTCGTAGAAGCGGAAGAGCAGCCGCGAGATGGTCGATTTCCCGGCGCCGGACGGGCCGACGATCGCCACCGACTTGCCCGGAGGAACTTCGAAGGAGATGCCCTTCAGGATCTGCCGGTCCGGATCGTAGCCGAAGCGCACGTCCTCGAAGCGGATTGCGCCGTTGGAGACGTTCAACGGCGGCGCAGCCGGCCGGTCCTTCACCTCGGCGTCAACTTCCAGAAGCGAGAACATCTCCTCGATATCGGTGAGCCCCTGGCGGATCTCGCGATAGACGAAGCCGATGAAGTTGAGCGGCACGGAGAGCTGCATCAGCATGGCGTTGATGAAGACGAAGTCGCCGAGGGTCTGCGTGCCGGCGCGAACCTCCATCGCCGACATCGTCATGGTGATCGCCATGCCGACGCCGAAGATCACGCCCTGGCCGAAATTCAGCCAGCCGAGCGAGGTCCAGATCTTGGTGGCGGCGACCTCGTAGCGGGCCATGGACCGATCGAAACGCTCGGCCTCCATCGCCTCGTTGCCGAAATATTTCACCGTCTCGAAGTTGAGCAGCGAATCGATCGCCTTGGTGTTGGCGTCGGTATCGGACGCGTTCATGTCGCGCCGGATGCCGATCCGCCAGTCGCTCGCCTTGATGGTGAACCAGCCATAGAGCCAGACCGTCGCGGCGATGACCGCCAGATAGAGGATGCCGTAGGAAAAGCCGAAGATCAGCGCGACGAGCGCGAATTCGAGGATGGTCGGCAGCGTGTTGAGGATCGTGAAGCGGACGATCGCCTCGATCCCCTTGGTGCCGCGTTCGATGATCCGCGACAGTCCGCCCGTACGGCGCTCCAGATGAAAGCGCAGCGACAGCCGGTGCATATGGGTGAAGGTCTTGTAGGCGAGCCGGCGCACGGCATGCTGGCCGACGCGGGCGAAGAGCGCGTCGCGCAACTGGTTGAGCCCGACCGAGACGACGCGGGCGATGTTGTAGGACACGACCAGCGTGATCGCACCGGTCAGGATCAGCGGCAGAATGCCGATCGCCGAATTCGACCCGTCGAGCGCGTCCGTCGCCCATTTGTAGAAATAGGGGACGCCGACCGTCAGGAGCTTCGCCAGCACCAGGAAGAACGAGGCGTAGATGACCCGCCATCTAAGGTCGGGCCGGTCCGAGGGCCACATATAGGGCCAGAGATTGACGAGGGTCGACAGCGTCGCACCACTGTCGCCCGAAACTGGTTGTTTCTTGGAGACGGCCAATCTGTTCCTTTCCTGCGACCCTGCCTCGGACGGGGCCAGTCGCCTCTCATGCATCGGCCCGCCACCGTGACGTCGGCCATCCTATCCGGAGCAGCACCCGCAAGGATTGGTGCCGTACCCCCGCGAAAGGCAAAGGCCGCAACGTCGCGGCCTTGCCAATATCCAGTTCGTGTGACCCGGCCGTGTCCGCCATTCCGATAAAGGCAAAGACGTTGGAGACAGGCGGTCGCGGCACCGCCGAACTCGAGGGATTGGCCGAGTAAGGCGATCGTCGCGCCTCCGTCCCGCGCCCGGTCAGTCGGCGACGACGGGGCCGGGAGCCGCTGCTGGGGATGCCTGCTCGGCCGGCTGGTTTTCCGGCATCCGGAAGACCTGCCCCGGATAGATCAGGTCCGGATTGCGGATCTGATCCCCATTGGCAAGATAGATCACCGTATACCGGTTGCCATGGCCGTAAGTGTCGCGGGAGATGCGCCACAAGGTGTCGCCCTTGCGAATGATCACCCGCCCACGGGCCGTTGCAAGCCGCGCCTGCCGGCGAACCGTCACGCCATCCTCAAGATCCTCCTCGGGCGGATCCGCAGCAGCCATATCCGGCGCCTGCAACGGGTTCGCGTCCGCCTGCCGCGATGCGACGGCTTCCGGCTGGGCGGTCGACGGATCGGCCCGAGCGTCACTCCCCGATTGCGCGAGCGGCTGTTGGGGCGAAGCGGCGGCAGCGGGATCTTCATCAGCGGACGCGGTGTCCGGCGCGCCAGATGCGGCGGTGTCGTCGTCCTGCGAAGCGTCGGGAGCGGAGGTCTGCGCGGGATATCCCGAGGCGGCCTCGGCCCCTCCAGCCGAATACGCCGCTATCTCCGACGGTCCTTTGGCCTCAGAATTCGGCGCGCCCGTCTCGTCGGCCCCCGCGCGTTGGCCCTCGGTCATTGAAGCCGATCCGCCCGAAGACGGGAAGCTGGAGCGAGGTTCTGGCGCCCCGTCCTGCCTGCCGGCGGTCGGATCAGCCGCGCTTTCCTCGGCCGCGGATGCCTCCGGCCGGGAAGCCGTCGCCGGCGAAGCGGGTAGCGGCTCAGTCCCCGCGACGGCCGGGCCGGCAGCCGCATCCGGCAGCACTCCATCCCGCGCACTGTCCGCCGTCGGCGACCGCGAGGCGGTCTCGGCCGAGGACGCGTCGGGCGCCCTGGATGCTTGAGAAGATCCCGGTCCAGAAGCCGTGCTCGGCGACCCCGCTGCTTCGGTCTCGTTGACGGCCTGCATGGTTTCGCCGGATGTCGAAGGCTCGCCGGTGGTCGAGGTGTTCGGCTGCGGGACGGCAACGTCCTCGACGGCCGGGTTTGTCTGCTCTGCGGTCGCATCTGCACCTGTCGCCGATCCGGTCGGCGTCTCCGCCGCAGCGCTGGCGGCGGCCGTTCCCGCCGTCTCGGTTCCCTCGGGTTGAGGAGCGGCCCCTGCCCTGGCCACATCCATCCCGGCGCCGTCGCGGGCCTGCGGCTTTGCCGCTTCGCCCGGCTGCGAAGTCTGCGATGCTGCCGCACCGTCTCCGGCGGTTTGTGCCGCAGCGACGGATCTCGCCTCTCCGTCGGCGGAAGACGCGTCTTTGACGTCAGGCGTGCCATCCGATCCGAGAGCGGTCTGCGGGGCCGCCGGCGCCGACATGTCCGAAGCCCCGCCCGCCGGATCGGGGCGCGGCGCGACCGCCGCGACCTCGCCGCCTTCCGGCCGGAAGAACGGAACTTCGACGCGCGCCGACACGCCGCCGCCCGGCTTCAGCTGGTCCGCCCGGACCAGATGATCCCCGACCACAAGCGGATGATCGGCCGAGACGAGGAAGCGCTCTTCGGCGTCGGCCCGGCTCGCGGCCAGGAAGACATTGTCGACATAGACCCGAACGGTCGCACCCGAATCGGCCGCGCCTGCGATGAAGATGCGCCCGTTATCGATCTCGACGGCCTCGACACGCAGCCGCGGCAAGGTCGCCTCCGGCGCGGACACACCGGCCGAGGCTGCGTCATCCGCCGCCGTGCGGGGAAGCATCACGACTTCATTTCCGGCCGGTGATGTCACAGTCTCCGCCGAGGCCTTGTCGGACGGCTTCGAAGTCAGGGGAAGATCTGCATCTGCGGCATCTGCGCCGTTTTGCTGCCCTGCAGGCTTTGCAGCCGATGGCGACACCATCTCGCGCGCCTTTGGCAGTTCGACCAGCTTTGATGGCGCATCAGGCGAATCGATCATCGCCAGCAGATCGTCGGCGCGGCCGGCCAGCGGAATGGAGACGATCGCCGCCTCGCGGGAAATTTTCGTATTGCCGGCCTCGTCGGCCGAATGGATGCGAATTTCGTGCTCGCCGGGCGGCAGCGGGCGATCGAGGACGATGGCGAACTCGCCGTCCCGATTGGCCTTGTCGCTGCCGATCGTCCGTCCGCCGTCGCGCAGCATCACGCGGCTGCCCGGCGCGGAGCGGCCCGCGACGACGGTCGAACCGTCCGGCTCGACCCGCAGGAGATCGAATTGCGGCTCGTCGCCCTTCGGCCCGGACGCAGATGCCGGATCGCCGCCGATGGCTGCTTGGCCGGCGGTCAAGGGCAAAGCCGTCTCCTCCTGGGGAGCCGCTGCAGGCTTTTTGCCATCGACTTCGGGAGTGGATGCTCTGGCTGCCGGCAGTTCCGCATTCTCGGCAGGCTGCGGCGCCGCGGCTTTCGCGTCTTCCTGCGCTGCCGCATCGGCGGGTCGCGGCTGCGTGTCACCCTCCGGCAGGACGCCGTCGCGCGCCTCGCCCGGGAGACGGGCCGGCTCCGGACTGCCAGGCATTGCCTCGACAGCCGCCATGTCACCGGGCTCGCGATCTGCCTCGCCCTTCTCCGAGGGGAGCGGCTGCGACATGTCCTTCGCCGCGCCCTTGTCGCCGGACACGACGTCGCCGGCCTGATCGGTCGGAGCCTGCGGCAAGGCGGAAGCTTCCGTGCCGCCGTCTGTCGCGGCCGGTTGGGAAGCCTGTTCCGCCACGCCCTGCCCCGGCTCCGACGGCTCCTGCTGCGGGCGGGTAACGCCCGCCGGTCGATCGGCGCCGGACCTGGATGCGCCGGCAGATGTGCCGCCATCCGCGGGAAGCGCGAGATCGTCGCTGCGGGTGGAAAGAGTCGCGACTTCGCGTCCGTCCCCGCCGGAGTTCGCCTTGGAAATTCTCAGCTTTTCGCTGGCGAGCATGTCCCAGTATCCGGCGGCAATCGCCACCAGAATGAAGAGACAAAACAGGACGACACCAAGGGCTCTACGTTGCATCGATCAGCTCGAAAGGACGGCGCCGCGCTTCCGTCAAGATATGGATTTCATCAAAGACATGCGAGCTTTAGCGAAGCTGCGCATTTCTCACAAGCGAGGCCGGGCGACCTGCCGTCACCAAGGGAGAAAACGTTGCCGCGATCATAGCATCGCTCGTGCACTGTTGCGCTTGGACGACGCGCTCGCGCTCCGGCAGGATGCCGCTGCCTCCCTGCTGCAACCTCTGCCAACGACCCACTTCTCCCTCAGCGTCACCGCCTTCTCCTGAAAGAACTTCTCTATCGCCCCATTCGATTGCCGCATCGTTTTATGCCATCAACACCAGTCGAACCCACCGCTGTGCGCGGCAAAACGCAAGGCGACTGCTCGACTCATGTCTCGGCATCTCGCCGACCCCGCAAAAATTCATGGCAGCCATGCCGTTGTGCGCTGCAGCATGGATGTCTACCTTGTGCTTCGGGAGATCGCTTTATTGAACAGGAGTTCGCCATGACCATGAAGACCATCGCCGCTTTCCTCGCCGCGGGCCTTCTCGGCGTCGGTACTGCACAAGCCGAGGATCTCCGGCCGGAGGCGGCCAGGAGCATCGCACTCGAAAACGTCTCGGGTGCTGCCTACTACACGATCGAAGAAGACGGCTTCCGCGTCGTCACCACGCTCAGCGCCGGCGAGGCGTCGACGCCCATTCGCTTCGTCTCGACGCTGGCCGACGGCCAGAGCGTGACGATGCAGATTCCGTCCAGGGTCGGACAGTCGTCGCGCGACCTGACGATCCGCCGGACCGGCGACCACGTCGACGTCACCGCCGGACGCGACCTGCGCGCTTCCGCCCTGATCCAGTGATTTGGCGCGGCTGGGGCTTTCGCGCCGGCGCAAGCCCCAGCCCGTTCGGCGCGAGCGCCCAAGCGCTCGGCCCCCTTTAAGAAGCCAAGGAGAGCGCTCACGCGCTCTTCAGACATTGTCCGGTACACGGCCCGTTGCGAGAAGCCGACCGAGGCATTACAGCCGGTCAAACAACGCAAGAAGGTCGAAGATGTCGGAAAAGTCTAAGCGCTACGTGGCACTGGAAAGTGCCCACGGGCAGATTGTCGTGATCATCCCCTTGATGGTGACTCACATCGCCAGCCGAGGCGCGAGCGAGGCCGACGTGTTTTTTGTCGGCGGAGCCTCCGTCCCCGTGAAGGGCAGCGCCGAGGGGACCGCCGAGGCGATCTTCGGCTGAGCCGAAACAATGAAGCTTGTCGGGGGCCGTTAAACGCGGCCATCGGCCTTGGAGGGTGCCGGATGGTCCGATCCGGAGCGTCGGTGCCGTCCCTCGAAACCATTCGACCAATGTCCGGTTCGAAAGATCGCCCGGAAGACATTGGTTCGATTGCGTTCTTTAATATCGACGCCTTGCAGCGCCTGACCCCGTCGGGGACTGGGATGTCAGTCCGATGCTTCCGTCAGGCAGCGGCGGCACTTTCCACACGGTTGCGACCGCCCCGCTTGGCCGCGTAGAGCGCTGCGTCGGCCCGGCGGAACAGGGCGGCAGGGCTGTCCGAGACGCCGGGTTGAAACACAGCCACGCCCTGGCTGACAGTGACTGCGATCGGTTCTCCGGAAATGTCGAAGGGGCTCCCGGCGACGGCGTTGCGGATCCGTTCGGCAAGCGGCATGGCCGTCGCAAGGTCCGCCTCATGCAACAGGACGGCGAATTCCTCGCCACCGAACCGGCAGGCGAGATCGCTCGCGCGGATGGTGACCAGAAGCCGTTCGGCGAACTGTTTCAGCACATGGTCGCCGGCCTCGTGGCCAAAGCCGTCATTGATCCTCTTGAAGTGATCGATGTCGGCGATGAGCAGTGCGACGCCGCTGCCGTCGAGACCGGCGCGCTCCACGGCGCGGGCAAGATGGATCTCGAAGAAGCGGCGGTTGTGCAAGCCCGTCAGCGGATCGGAGACGGCCAGTTCCATTGTCTGCTGGACCGAGGACCGGAGCCGCTCGTCATAGCGCCGCCGGCGAAACTGGATGCGGATCCGGGCGGAAAGCTCGCCCCGGTCGATCGGCCGCTGGACATAGTCGTTGGCGCCGAGTTCCAGCGCCTTGGCCGCGCCGACCTCGTCCCCCAGCGCCGTCAGCGCGAGAACCGGCAGGCGGCGCGTCGCCTCCAGGGAGCGAAGCTGCGAGACGAGGCGCAGAGGATCCAGCCCCTCCGCCGTCAGATCGACGATCGCGACGTCGGCTTCGCCCGCGACGCAGCGTGCCAGGAAGTCGGAGGCCTCGGCTGCGATCGCAAGATCCGTTCCGCCCCGCATCTGCCTGCCGAGGCGCCGTGCCTCGTCCGGCTCCGGAACGAAGGCGAGCACCTTGGCGCCGTCTTCCGGAACGCTATTCCAGTCGGACCTGTCGCTGGTGACGATCTGCATGGCGGTCTCTGCGCGGCGGCGCAGTTCGTCGGTCACCAGCTTCAGCCGCGCGAGGCTCCGAACGCGGGCAAATAAGGGCAGATCGCGCACCGGTTTGGTGAGGAAGTCGTCAGCGCCCGCCTCCAGCCCGGCGACGCGGTCGGCCGGCTGGTCGAGTGCAGTGATCAGCACCACGGGCAGATGCATCAGGGCGGGGTCCGATTTGATCGCCCGGCACACCGCGAACCCGTCCATGTCGGGCATCATGACGTCGAGAAGAACGAGATCGATCGGCTCCGACCGGCAGATCGCCAGCGCTTCCGGCCCGCTGCGGGCGGCGATCACCTCGTAATATTCGGCCGACAGCCGCGCCTCGAGCACCCTGAGATTGATCTCGATGTCGTCGACGATCAGGATACGCGCGGTCATATGGCTTCGCTCACGCCTGGTCGAGGAAGGAGCGGATCACCTCCATGAAGCGGTTCACCGAGATCGGCTTGGAGATATAGGCCTCGCAGCCGCCCTGCCGGATCCTCTCCTCGTCGCCCTTCATGGCGAAGGCCGTCACGGCCACCACCGGGATCTTGTAGAGTTCCGGATCGCTTTTCAGCTGCCTTGTGACGTCGAGACCGGAGATCTCGGGCAGCTGGATATCCATCAGGATCAGGTCCGGCCGGTGCTCCCGCGCCAGATCGAGAGCGGTGAGACCGCTGCGCGTCTGCACGGTCGCATAGCCATGCGCCTCCAGAAGATCCCGGAAGAGCTTCATGTTGAGCTCGTTGTCCTCGACGATCATAACAGTCTTTGACATCGCCGATACTCCTTGCCTCGACCGGCCCGCGAACTTGCGCTATCCAGACCCCGGTGTAGCGAAACTTCATTTAAGAATTGGGAATCCGACAGTTGCGATCGGTTAACGATAAGATTGCAGCGGGCTCGGCCCGCCGCAGTCGCGGCGTGGATCAAAGCACGGCCAAAGATCTGGCGATATCCGCCCTCGGTTTCATCGCATCCGACCGCGTCCTTCTCGACCGGTTCCTGGCCTTGACCGGACTGAGCGTGGCGGAGCTGAGACAGGCGGCGGCATCGGCCGGATTTCTTCCCGGTGTACTCGATTTCATCCTGGGCCACGAGCCGACCCTCCTCGCCTTTGCGCAGGCTTCGAACACGCCTCCCGAGCGAATCGGGGAGGCACGCCGCGCCCTCGCCCGCCCCGGCGAAGAGAGCGGCGAATGAGCCGCGAGACCGTCACGGCCGGACCGCCGGTCGCAAGCCTCGGGTCGGCGCATGACGCCCTCCTGATTCTCGATGTCGATGAAGTCATCCTGGAATTCATCGGACCGTTCCGCAGGCTCCTCGCCGAATACGGGGCGCATCTCAGTCCCGAAAGCTTCCGGCTCACCGGCAATGTCCGGTCGCTGTCGACCGGCGCCGCCCTCACCGGACACGAGCTCGACGGAATCACGGCCAAGCTGTTCGAGGAGCAGGACCAGCGCCAGCCGCTGGTCGCCGGCGTCGCGGAGGCGCTTGCGCGGCTGTCCGGCGCCGCCGACATCGTCTTTCTCACGGCGATGACGCCGAGCTTCTATCCGCTGCGCCGGGGTCTTCTCGACAGAAACGGCCTCCACTTTCCGATGATCGCCACCGAGCGCTCGAAAGGTGCTGTCGTCGCAGAGCTTGCCGAGCGCTGGGCGGGCCCGCTGGTCTTCGCCGACGATCTTCCGCCCAATCTGGAGACTGTGCGACGCAGCGCGCCCGATGTCCATCTCCTGCATCTGATGGCCGATGAGGCATTTCGCCCGCATTTGCCGCCACTGCCGGCGGGAGCGGTCTCCGCCGCGGACTGGCCGGAGGCGGAGGCGATCATTGCCGGCTGGCTCGGCTGCGACGGCCGAGGCTGACCGCCGATCGGCGCCGGGCGCCGACAGGGCTCCGCCAGGACTCCCCCTCGGGCGCTTCCGGCTCTTGCGCCAGAGTGTCGTGCCGGCCGGTCAGCCTACATAGGAGAAGACCGCGTTCGGCCTCGAACCGGCCGGACCCGCGAAGTCCATGGCGGGATATTCGGCAAGAAGCCGCAGACGCGAGTGAGGCAGGAAGTCGCGCCGCGGATCGCCGACAAGAACGGCAATGCCGGCGCTCACGCAGCGATCGAGAAAGGCTGCGACCCTGGCGGCCAGATCCGCTTCGTAGAACAGATCGCCCACGAGAACGACGTCGACATCGGGCGGAGCACCGGCGGTCAGATCGCCGCAGACCGTGGCGAGCACGACCTCGTTCGCTGCGGCATTCAGCGCCGTCGCCGCAACCGCATACCGATCCGTATCGGCAGCGATCACCTGCCTTGCGCCGGACTTCGCCGCGGCGATCCCCACGATGCCCGAGCCTGAACCAAGGTCGAGGACGGAACGGCCCGCCACCGTCTCCGGATGATCGAGCACGTGCCGCGCCAGTGCCAGCCCGCCTCCCCAAAGATAGGCCCAGTAGGGAGAGGCGAACGTGTCATCCATCCGCGCCAGTCGCCAGAGGCCGCTCCCCGGGCCGGCGCTGTGAAGCACGATCTCGGAGACCGAGGGCACGGGCTCGACAGGAAACCGCGTCTCGATGAACTGGATGACTTGCGACGGCAGTCCGGTGTCGCCGCTCGTTTCCGCCCAGATCTCGACATGATCGATCATCTTCGGATAGCCTGAAGCGTGCAAGGAGAGGCGTCACCCAGCGCGGCCACTTTCGGAGAAGCGCACCGGCACGCCCGCCTCTCCGCCGAGCGTCGATTTCCGTGCGCAGATCCTATTTTCGGGGCGGTGGATAGCTGACCCGCAGACGACTTGTCGATATGCTGCAGGTTCCCGTGTCCCCTCGCGACGAACGCAGACATGACCGCCGCGCCCCCGCTCTCCTTCTGCCGTGACTGCCTGACGCGCCAGAGCGCCGCCCGGCCGCGCTGCAGCGTCTGCGGCAGTCCGCGCGTCCTCTCCCATCCCGAACTCTCCGACCTCGCCATCGCCCATATCGACTGCGACGCCTTCTATGCCAGCGTCGAAAAGCGCGACCGGCCGGAACTTTCGGATCTTCCGGTGATCATCGGCGGCGGCCATCGCGGGGTCGTCTCGACCGCCTGCTACATTGCCCGCATTCGCGGCGTGCGCTCCGCCATGCCGATGTTCAAGGCGCTGCAGCTCTGCCCGGACGCCGTCGTCCTGAAGCCCGACATGGCGAAATACGCTTCCGTCGGCAAGGCCGTACGCGCGATGATGAACGAGACGACGCCGCTGGTCGAGCCACTGTCGATCGACGAAGCCTTCATGGATTTGTCCGGCACACAGGCGCTGCACCGCCAGCCGGTGGCGATGACGCTCGCGGCGCTTGCGGCCAGGATCGAGCGCGAGCTCGGCATCACCGTCTCCGTGGGACTGTCGCACAACAAGTTCCTGGCCAAGGTGGCGAGCGATCTGCAGAAGCCGCGCGGCTTCTCGGTGATCGGCCGGGAAGAGACGCTGCGCTTTCTGGCGAACAAGCCGATCTCGCTGATCTGGGGGGTCGGCACGGCGATGAATGGCACCCTCCAGCGCGACGGCCTGACGACGATCGGCCAGCTCCAGACGATGGAGGAGACCGAGCTGATGAAGCGCTACGGCGAGATGGGGCGGCGCCTGTGGCGGCTGTCGCGCGGCATCGACGAGCGCAGCGTCAATCCGCGCGGCGAGGCCAAGAGCATCTCGGCGGAGACGACCTTCAACAGCGATCTGGCGCGGGCCGAGGATCTCGTTCCGGTCCTTCGGCACCTCAGCGAGACCGTCGCCAAGCGATTGAAGGAGACCGATCTTTCCGCCACGACGATCGTCCTGAAGCTCAAAACCGCGGACTTCCGGCTACGCACGCGCAACCGCAAGCTTGCCGCCCCGACGCGGCTCGCTGACCGCATCTTCGCAGCCGGGCGGGCCCTTCTCGAACGCGAGATCGATGGGACGCGATTTCGGCTCATCGGGATCGGATGCTCAGATTTCTCGCCGGCCCGGCTTGCCGATCCGGCCGATCTCGTCGATCAGGGCGCCGGAAAACGGGCTCAGGCGGAGGCGGCGCTCGATACGCTGCGCGCAAAGTTCGGAACCGGATCGATCGAAACCGGCATCACCTTCGGCCATGCCGGACGCGGGGGCACGCGGCACCCTGCGCGGGACGCAGAGCCCGCCCGGATCGGCACGACACGCCAAGCGCCGGAAGTTAAACCCATCCGCGACTGACGTTGCGGGTATTCCGCCGGGCGGCCCGGCGTCGATCGCCCTCAGGTGAGTTCGACTTCGAGCACGCCCGGCGCCGCCTTGACCGCACTCGCCATCTGCGGCGAAACCCGATACTTGCCAGGCAGCGTGATCTCGACCTCGCGCTCGCCATTGTCGCGGACGAGCACCAGCGAAATCTCGCTGTCTCCATCGGCCGAAAGCTGGCTGCGGAAGGCCTTGAGCGGCGCTGCGTCGCGCATGAAGACGCGTAGCGCCTTCTGCATCCGCACCGCCTCGTCCTCCAGGGACTGGACCGACTGGACGCGGAAGGAAATCCCCTCCGGCCGCTCCTCCGCCGAGACCATGACAATGACCGAGGCGCCCGGCTCAAGCATGTCGCGGCAGGCATAGAGCGTCTCGGAGAACAGGACCACCTCGTACTGGCCGCTGGAATCGGAGAGCTGGACGATGCCGATCTTGCCGCCGGTGCGGGTCTTGCGTTCCTGGCGGGAGGTCACGGTGCCGGCGAGCTTGGCCGCCGAAGCGCCGTTCTTGACGCTCGCGACCACCCCGGCGTGCGTCTTGACGTTCAGCCGCTTGAGGGTCTCCGCATATTCGTCGAGCGGATGCGCCGAGAGGTAGAAGCCGACCGCCTGGAACTCGCGCAGAAGCTTCTCCGACGACGTCCAGAGCGGCGCCGGATTGAGCTTCAACGGCTCCGGCGCGCTGCCGGCTCCGCCGAACAGCTCGTTCTGGCCGGAAACGCGGCTCTCGTGGACCATCAGCGCGTATGCCGACAGGCGCTCGATATTGGCGGTCAGCAGCGCCCGGTCGTGGCCGAAGCAGTCGAGCGCACCGGCCGCGATCAGGAATTCGAGCGTGCGCTTGTTGACGATCTTCGGGTCGATCCGGGCGCAGAAATCCTCGAGCGAGGCGAAACCGGTCTCGCCGCGACGCTCAACGATATGCTCGACCGCCTGTTCACCGACGCCCTTGATCGCGGCAAGCGCATAGAAGATCCGGTTCTCGCCGACCTCGAACATCTTGTAGGAGGTCTGGACCGAGGGCGGGACCACCGTGATCCCGAGCCGCTGGGCGTCGATGCGGAAGTCGTTGAGCTTGTCGGTGTTGCCGGCGTCGAGCGTCATCGACGCCGCCAGGAACTCGACCGGATAGTTCGCCTTCAGATAGGCCGTCTGATAGGCGACCAGCGCATAGCAGGCCGCGTGCGACTTGTTGAAGCCGTAGTCCGCGAACTTGGCGAGGAGGTCGAAGATCGTGTTCGCCTGCGCCTTTTCGAGGCCGTTCTTCTTCGCCCCGTCGACGAAGCGGACCCGCTGCTTGTCCATCTCCGCGCGGATCTTCTTGCCCATCGCGCGGCGCAGCATGTCGGCCTCGCCGAGCGAGTAGCCCGACAGGACCTGCGCAATCTGCATCACCTGTTCCTGATAGATGATGACGCCCTGCGTCTCTTTCAGGATCGGCTCGATCATCGGATGGATGAAGTCCGGCTCCTCCTCGCCGTGCTTTCTGGCGTTGTAGGTCGGGATGTTCTCCATCGGGCCCGGCCGGTAGAGCGCGACCAGCGCGATGATGTCCTCCAGACAGTCCGGACGCATGCCGATCAGCGCCTTGCGCATGCCGACCGATTCCACCTGGAACACCCCGACCGTCTCGCCGCGGGTCAGCATCTCGTAGGTGCCAGGATCGTCGAGCGGCAGCGCCGACAGATCGATCTCGACGCCCTTGCGCGCGATCAGGTCGACCGCGGTCTTCAGTGTCGTCAGCGTCTTCAGGCCGAGGAAGTCGAACTTCACCAGCCCCGCCGGCTCGACCCATTTCATGTTGAACTGGGTGACCGGCATGTCGGATCGCGGATCGCGGTACATCGGCACGAGCTTCGACAGCGGCCGATCCCCGATGACGATGCCGGCGGCATGGGTCGAGGCGTGGCGGTAGAGCCCTTCGAGCTTCAGCGCGATCGAGATCAGCCGGTCGACGATCTCCTCCTTCTCGCGCGCCTCGGCAAGCCGCGGCTCCTCTTCCAGCGCCTGGGCGAGCGTGACGGGATTGGCCGGGTTCTGCGGCACCAACTTGCACAGCTTGTCGACCTGGCCATAGGACATTTCGAGGACGCGGCCGACGTCGCGCAGCACCGCACGCGCCTGCAGCGTACCGAAGGTGATGATCTGGCCGACCTGCTCGCGTCCGTATTTCTCCTGGACGTAGCGGATGACCTCTTCGCGCCGGTCCTGGCAGAAGTCGATGTCGAAGTCCGGCATCGAGACGCGCTCGGGATTGAGGAAGCGCTCGAACAGCAGCGAGAAGCGCAAGGGGTCGAGATCGGTGATCGTCAGCGAATAGGCGACCAGCGATCCGGCACCCGAGCCGCGGCCCGGACCGACGGGAATGCCCTGCGCCTTCGCCCATTTGATGAAGTCAGAGACGATGAGGAAGTAGCCGGGGAACTTCATCCGCTCGATGATGCCGAGCTCGAAGTCCAGCCGCTCGCGGTACTGCGCCTCCGTCGCGCCCGGCGCCATTCCGAGCTTTGCGAGCCGATGCTCCAGCCCCTCGATCGCCTGGCGGCGAAGTTCGGCAGCCTCGGCCCGTTCCGCTTCCGCCGCGTCGGCATCGGCGCCCGCGAAGCGCGGCAGGATCGGCGCCCGCGTCCGCGGTCGGTAAGAGCAGCGCCGGGCGATTTCCACCGTGTTCTGCAGCGCCTCCGGCAGGTCGGCGAACAGCACCGCCATTTCCCCCTGCGGCTTCAGGCAGTGGTCGCGCGACAGGCGCCGGCGGTCCTCCTGGCTGACCAGCCGGTTGCCGGCGACCGCGAGCAGCGCGTCATGCGCCTCGAAATCCTCCGGGCAGGAGAAATAGGGCTCGTTGGTCGCGACCAGCGGCAGGCCCATCTCATAGGCAAGCCTGATCGTCTCCGCCTCGACGCGCAGGCTCCGCCCCTCCTGGCGCTGCAGCTCGACATAGAGGCGGTCGCCGTAGATTTCCTGCAGGCGCTCCAGCCGCGTTTGCGCGATTGCCGGACGATCGCCCGCAAGTGCCAAGCCGATGGGGCCCTGCGGCCCGCCGGTGAGCGCGATGATCCCCTCGCCGCGTTCCGCAAGCCACTCGAAAAGGGCGTGCGGGCGCGGATTGTCGGGATGACCGAGATAGGCGAGCGACACGATCTCGACGAGATTGGCATAGCCGACCTCGCTCGCAGCGATCAGCGCCAGCGGCGCCGAGCCCGGCACGCCGCCGCGACCGCCGCGGCCGGAGGTCTCGCCGTCTCCGAATTCGACCTCGATCTGGCAGCCGACGATCGGCTGCACGCCGGCCTTGGCCGCCTTCTCTGAAAACTCGAGCGCGCCGAAGAGATTGTTGGTGTCGCAGATTCCAATCGCGGGCGCGCCGTCGGCGACAGCGAATTTGATGATCTGATCGAGCCGGAGCGCCCCTTCGAGCAGCGAATAGGCGCTGTGCACGCGGAGATGGACGAATTTCGGATCGCTGGCCGTGCTGGTCGTCATGGCGTTCGCTCCTCATCCGCACCGCGTCGCACGCCGGTCCGAAACTGGCGCGCATGTAACGGCATAATCCCCAAGGCCCGGCCGCGAAAGCGCTCCGAGGCCAGCGGTCCCCAGAATTCCTGCGGGATCGCCGGGATCAGACCACGCAGATCAACAGGCTGAAGGCGTAGACGAAACCGGACACGGCAGCGAGAGACAGGCAGTCCTTGGCAAAGGCGAGCATGGCGTTGTTCCCTAAACGTTCCGCGTTCGCTATTTGTTCTCCTGGTAACGCGGATGTCAAGCCGTTTCGCAGGCCTTCCTGTTCTGGCGGCGCAGAATGGTAAAGGAGCTTGGAACGGTGGAAGCGAGCGTCTGACGGGCATCGACGCAAGGCTTCGCCGGTCGACCGGCGCCAGTCGGACCGCAGGCGTCACGCATTGCCGATCGGAACGCGGCTTCAGCCGCGCCCGACTCAGTCGAAATGCAACGGGATGATCTTGCCGTTCTCGATGGTGATCGCCCGGTCCATGCGAGCGGCGAGCTGGTGGTTATGGGTCGCGATCAGCGCCGCCACCCCGGACTGGCGGACTAGGGCCGTCAGCGCGTCGAACACATAGCCGGACGTCGTTGGATCGAGATTGCCGGTCGGCTCGTCCGCCAACAGGACATGCGGCGAATTGGCGACGGCTCTCGCGATCGCGACGCGCTGCTGCTCGCCGCCCGAGAGTTCCGCAGGCCGATGCGAGGCCCGCTTGCCGATGCGCATATAGTCGAGGAGTTCCTTCGCCCTTTCCGCCGCATCGCCCTGGCTCAACCCCAGGATCATCTGCGGCAGCATGACGTTTTCCAGCGCGGAGAACTCCGGCAGGAGGTGGTGAAACTGGTAGACGAAGCCGATCGCCTGGCGGCGCATGCGGGTGCGCTCGTCGTCGCCGAGCGTGCCGCAGGCCTCGCCGCCGACATAGACCTCGCCGTCATCGGGACGCTCGAGCAGTCCCGCGATATGGAGCAGCGTCGACTTGCCCGCGCCGGACGGCGCCACCAGCGCGACCATCTCGCCTGGCGCAACAGCCGTCTCGGCGCCGTCGAGGATGGTCAGCCGCCCCTCGCCCTGGGTGAAGTGCCGTCCGACCCGCTCCAGGCGGAGCGCGAAATTCTCTACCATCATTCGTATCGAAGAGCCTCGACAGGATCGAGCCGCGATGCCTGCCAGGAGGGCAGGATGGTCGCGAGGAACGACAGACCGACGGCCATGGCAACGACCATGACGACCTCGGACGTGTCGACCTCGGCCGGAAGCTGGCTCAGGAAGTAGAATTCGGGATTGAACAGCGTCGTGCCGGACAGCCAGGAGAAGAACTGGCGGATGTTCTCGATATTGAGGCAGAAGAGAACACCGAGGATCAGGCCCGCCGCCGTCCCGGCGACGCCGATCGAGGCGCCGGTAATCAGGAAGACGCGCATGACCGCGCCCTTGGTCGCCCCCATCGTCCTGAGGATGGCGATGTCGCGGCCCTTGTCCTTGACCAGCATGAACAGGCCCGAGATGATGTTGAGCGCGGCGACGAGCACGATCAGCGTCAGGATGATGAACATCACGTTGCGCTCGACCTGCAGGGCCGAGAAGAAGGATTCGTTCTGCGTCTGCCAGGTGATCGTGTAGTTCGGCCTCCCGGCCGCCTGCTCGATGGCCGGCTGCATCTCGGCGACCTTGTCCGGATCCTCGACGAAGAGCTCGATCGACTGGACCTGGTTCTCCTGATTGAAGAACAGCTGCGCCTCCGACAGCGGCATGTAGACATAGGCCGCGTCGTATTCCGACAGGCCGATCTCGAAGATCGCGCTCACGGGATAGGCCTTCACCCGCGGGCTGGTGCCGAAGGGCGTCACGTCGCCATCGGGCGAGACGAGGGTGATCTGATCGCCGAGCCGCAATCCGAGCGCCTGGGCGAGACGGCTGCCGATCGCGACGCCGCTGCCGGTGTCGAAATCCTTCAACGAGCCCAGCTGGATGTTGTCGGATACGGGCTTCAGCTTATCGAGGTCTGTGCCCTGCACGCCCTTGACCAGCGCGCCGCTGCTCGCAGTCCCGTTGGCACCCGATGCCAGCACCTGACCCTGGACGAGCGGCATGGCGAAGGAGACGCCGGGGACCTTTTCGAGCCGCGCCGCCACCGCGTCGAAGTCCCGGAGGGGGCTGTCGATCGGGTAGAGGATGATATGACCGTTGACGCCGAGAATGCGGGTCAGGAGTTCGCCGCGAAAACCGTTCATCACCGACATGACGATGATCAGGGCGGCGACGCCGAGCATGATCCCGACGAAGGAGAATCCGGCGATGACGGAGACGCCGGCGTCGCGCCGCCGGGCCCTCAGGTAGCGACCGGCGATCATCCACTCGAAGCGCGAGAACGGCCGGGTGTTGGAGGCCGGCATCGCCTCGCGCCCTTCCGCTGTGGCGGTGGCCGTCACGACAGCACGCGCGGCACCACCGCGTCGAGCGGCAAGGTCAGCCTTTCGCCGGTGGCGCGCATCTTGATCTCCGCCTCCCCGGCCTTGGCGCCGCGCGGGCCGACGATCACCTGCATCGGCAGGCCGATGAGGTCCATGGTCGCGAACTTGGCTCCCGCCCGCGTGTCCTGGTCGTCATAGAGAACATCGAGCCCGGCCGCCTGAAGCCGCGCGTAGAGATCCTCGCAGGCCCGGTCGCAGTCGCCGTCGCCCGGCTTCATGTTGACGAGGCCGACGTCGAACGGCGCCACGGCCTTCGGCCAGATGATGCCGTTCTCGTCATGGCTCGCCTCGATGATCGCGGCGAGGAGCCGGCTCGGCCCGATGCCGTAGGAGCCCATGTGGACCGGGATCTCCCTGCCGTCCGGGCCCGCCACGACGGCGTTCATCGGCTTGGAATATTTGGTGCCGAAATAGAAGATGTGCCCGACTTCGATGCCTCGGGCCGCCATTTTCGCCTCGTCCGGCAGCGCGTTCCACGCCGCCTCGTCATGCATCTCGTCGGTCGCGGCGTAAGGCGTCGTCCAGGCACGGACCGTTTCCGCCAGAGCGGCGGGATCGTCGAAGTCCACGCCCTCCCCCGGCACCGTCATCTGAAGGAAGTCGCGGTGGCAGAACACCTCGCTCTCGCCGGTCGAGGCGAGGATGATGAATTCGTGGCTGAGATCGCCGCCGATCGGCCCGGTATCGGCGCGCATCGGAATCGCCTTCAGGCCGCAGCGGTTGAAGGTCCTCAGATAGGCGACGAACATGCGGTGATAGGCCGTCTCGGCCGCCGCCTGGTCGAGATCGAAGGAATAGGCGTCCTTCATCAGGAATTCGCGGGAGCGCATCACGCCGAAGCGTGGCCGGACCTCGTCGCGGAACTTCCACTGGATATGGTAGAGGTTCAGCGGCAGGTCCTTGTAGGAACGCACCGAGGATCGAAAGATGTCGGTGACCATCTCCTCATTGGTCGGGCCGAACAGGAGTTCGCGCTCGTGGCGGTCCTCGATCCGCAGCATCTCCTTGCCGTAATCGTCGTAGCGGCCGCTCTCACGCCACAGGTCCGCGGACTGGATCGTCGGCATCAGAAGCTCGACCGCGCCCGACCGGTTCTGCTCCTCGCGGATGATGTTGCAGACCTTGTCCAGCACCCGCTTGCCGAGCGGCAGGAAGGAGTAGATGCCCGCCGCCTGCTGGCGGATCATTCCCGCGCGCAGCATCAGCCGGTGGGAAACGATCTCCGCTTCCTTGGGCGTCTCCTTGAGGATCGGGAGAAAATATCGCGACAGTCGCATAATGTGTCCGATGACGTCGAAAACCGGGGCGAATGTCGGCCCTTCAAGGCGCCTCTTAAACGGTCATGGAACGCTTGGAAAGGCGGCAGTCGGATCGGGGTGGCGGTTCTTTCCCTCGGGCCGTGGAAACGTCCGTCGGCGCGAATTCCGATCAAACGATGACACGCCTGCAAATTTCACGTGACAAGCACTAAATGCGACGATAAGTTCGCGCCGCATAACAAAGGCGCCGGTCAAGGCGCCCGTTCGAGCGGTCTAGTCTTGGGAGGACGTGATTTCCGGCGCGGCAGGTCGCCGCAGCCCCGATGGAACGTCGGAAGGAAATCCAGGCGCTTGATATTGATGCAAGGCGAAAGCCTTGCATTTTTTTTGACCAGATGAAGCTGGCAGGGATGAAGTCTCGCGGATACGGCGTTTCGCCTTGGCAGGACTACGATGGTTTGCCTGCGAAGACTTTACGATTACAGCGCGCATCCGTGCCGCTCGATCAGACCGATGATCCGCCCTCGGCCACGGGTGCTTCAGCCGTCAACTTGGACATTCCCCTCGCGTCTGGCGGCAAAGGCGGAGGACTACGGCCACACGCCGATTCCTCCATGGAAGACGATGATGTCCGCCGCCGTGCCCGGTCATGTTCCGGGGATGACGTGAGGAAAATCGTCGGGGCCGAGACCCCAGATCTGGGTCACCAGATAGAACAGAGCGAAGACCGCGGTCGCCAGGATCGTCGTCTGCAGCACCTTGCGACCCATCCGCGCCTGCGCCGGTGCGCCGTGATCGGTGCCGAGCGTCACGTCGCCGGCCTCCTGCGAGCGATGGCCGAACGGCAGGACGACGAACAGCGCCGTCCACCAGATGATGAAATAGATCGCGACTCCCGAGATCCAGCCCATGGGTCACACCTCCTCTAGCTCGGTCAACGTCCCGAACATGTCGCCGGGGTGGACGAACAGCACCGGCCGTCCGTGAGCGCCGATCTTCGGCTCGCCGTCCCCCAAAATTCGTGCGCCCTGGCCAAGAAGCTGGTCGCGCGCCGCAACGATGTCCGCCACCTCGTAACAGACGTGGTGCATGCCGCCCTTCGGATTCTTGGCGAGGAAGGCGGCGATCGGCGAATTCTCCCCCAGCGGCTCCAGCAGTTCCACCTTGGTGTTGCCGAGTTCTACGAAGACGACGGTGACGCCGTGCTCGGGCAAGGGCTGCGGCGCGCCGACCTTCGCCCCGAGCGTCTCGCGGTAGCGGCGCGCGGCGGCATCGAGATCGGGAACGGCGAGCGCCACATGGTTCAATCGATCGAGCATGCTGTTCTCCTCCGCTCCTCGCCGGGAGGGTAACACGGGCTTGCCCGCCCCTCAGCCAGGACATTCCGCCCAAGCGCCGCGAGAGCCGGGAGCCGGGCCAGAGTTCGATCTTCCGACCCGACCTTCGCGGATGCCCGGCGCATCCTCCAGCCTCCGTCCCGGCGCTTACGCGCCGGCGACAAAGACCGTCACCAGCGGCTTCTTGCCCCAGGCGTCATAGGCCGCGAACCGGACGGCGCGACGAACCGCCTCGCGCACGGTGTCGAGGTCCTTGCGCCGCTGCGGCGGCATGCTTTCGAAGGCCCCGATCGCGGCATCGATCAGGATATCCTCCATGTCGTCGCCCTCTTCGTCCTCCTGCGGAAGGCCAATCGCGACGATATCCGGGTCATCGCGAAGCGCGTGCTTCGCCGTCAGATGGATCATCACCGAGACGTGGCCGACGAAGGACAGCCGCCGGCGCTCCAGGATCCCCATCTCCTCGGCGGTGCCGATCAGACGGCCGTCCTTGTAGAGACGTCCGACCGGCACCTCGTCGATGATCTCCGCCGGCCCCGGCCACAGTCGGATCACGCGGCCGTTGCGGGCGGCGACCACCTCCTTGACCCCCTGCTCCCTGGCAAGGGCGGCGTGCGCGACGAGATGCGCCGTCTCACCATGGGCGGGCACCGAGATCTTCGGCCGCACCCAGTCGTACATCTGCCGCATCTCGTTGCGGCGCGGATGGCCGGAGACGTGGACGAGCTTCTCGCCGTCTTCCAGCACCCTGACGCCGCGTTCGATCAGCGCGTTCTTGATCTCGATGATCGGCTTCTCATTGCCCGGGATCGAGCGCGAGGAGAAGATCACCATGTCGCCCTTGGACAAGCTCACGGCGGGATGCTCATCCCGCGACAGGCGCGCCAGCGCCGCGCGCGGCTCGCCCTGACTGCCGGTCAGGATGATCACCGCCTTTTCCGGCGGGATGTAGCCGAAGTCCTGTTCGCCAAGGAAGGGCGGCAGGCCTTCCATGTAGCCGAGCTCGGTCGCGACATCGACGACCCGGCGCATCGACCGGCCCATCAGAAGCACCTGCCGATCCGCATCGCGCGCCGCTTCCGCAATCGAGCGGATGCGGCCGACATTGGAGGAGAAGGTGGTGACCGCGACGCGGCCGGGAGCCTCGCGGATGATCTCCGCCAGCGAGGCCGAGACCTCCGACTCGCTCGGGCTGATGCCTTCCCGCAGCGCATTGGTGGAATCGCAGATCATCGCGACGACGCCCTCGTCGCCGATCTCGCGCAGCCGCCTCTCGTCCGTCGGCTCGCCCAGGGCCGGGGTTGCGTCGATCTTCCAGTCGCCGGTGTGGAGGACGGTGCCGGCCGGCGAGCGGATGGCCAGCGCCACTGGCTCGGGGATCGAATGGGTGACGTTGATCGCCTCGATCTCGAACGGTCCGAGCTTGAAGCGGTCGCCGGCCTTGAAGAGCTGCACCGGGATGTTCGGCGCGCCAGGCTCGCCCTCGCGCTTGGCGGCGAGCAGCGCCGCGGTGAAGGCGGTGGCGTAGACCGGAGCCTTCAGACGCGGCCACAGGTCGAGGAGCGCGCCGTAATGGTCCTCATGCGCATGGGTGATCACGATCCCCTTCAGCGCATGGCGCTCTTCCTCCAGGAAGCGGATGTCGGGGAAGACGAGATCAACCCCGGGCATTTCCGGCCCGGCAAACGAGACCCCGCAGTCGACGACGATCCATTCGCGATCGTCCTCCGGCCCATAGCCGTAGAGGGCGAGATTCATTCCGATCTCGCCGATGCCGCCGAGCGGCACGAATTGAAGCTGGTTCAAACTGTTTCTGTCTTTCCTGTCGTCGCCGCCGTCGCACTAGGGACGGGCGCGCGTAGCCTCGTTCAATCTGCTCACATTCTTCATGTCTTCGGCCTCGCCGGATGCGGAAATGCCAGGCATCTCGCGCGCATCGGCGCCGAGGAAAAAAAGATCACCGGCCGCGATCGCAATCGTGCGGCCGTCGTCCTGCCGGAGGATCAGGCGGCCCTGCGGGTCCAACGCCTCGAAGCGGCCTTCGATGCTGCGGTCGGCCAGATTGACCCGGCACGGTTCGCCGAGCCCGACCGCAAGCGAAAGCCACTGGCGCCTGACCTCGCCGAAGCCCTCGCCCCGCCGGAACAGCGCGAAGGCCGCCTCGACGGCGCCGGCGACCGCGTCGAACACAATATCGAGTGGCCTCTCGGCCGCTTCAAGCTTCAGACTGGTGACGCCATAGGGCGCCTCAGTCGGAACATGGGCGACATTGACGCCGCAACCGACGACCACCGCCATTCGGCCATCGGGCAGCCGTTCGCTCTCGAGGAGAATGCCGACCGCCTTCTTGCCGCCGATCAAGACGTCGTTCGGCCATTTCACCACGGCCCGATCGGCGCGATCGCCGAGGAGCCGGGCAAGCCCGTCGCGGACCCCCAGCGAGGCGACCAGCGGCAAATTGCTCAGCTGATCGACAGGCGCGGGATCGACGACGAGCCACGACGCGTAGAGGTTTCCCGCTTCGGATACCCAGGCGCGCCCTCGCCGACCGCGACCTGCGGACTGGCGCTCGGCCGTTACCCAGAGCGGACCGGGATCGCCGGCCCGCGCGGCTTCGAGAGCCAGGGTATTGGTCGAGCCGACCTCGGCGAAGGCGAGCCGCCGGCGCTCTGTCTCGGGCGCCCGCGACACGATCAGAAGAAGGTCTTGGCCGCAGCCTCGGCCGCCGTGAAGATGGGCCCGCCGACGAAGAGGTAGACCGGGAAGACGAAGAGCCCGGCCACCCAAAGAACGGCCTTGAGCTCCATCGCCATAGGCACGAATTCGTGCGTCGGCTCGTCGAACCACATCACCTTGATGATCCGCAGATAGTAGTAGAGCCCGACCACCGAGGCGAGAACGCCGATGACGGCGAGTGCGTAGAGCTGAGCCTGCACAGCCGCCATGAACACGAAATACTTGGCGAAGAAGCCGGCGAGCGGCGGGAGGCCGGCGAGCGACAGCATCAGGATGGTCAGGAACACCGCCATCGCCGGATTCGTCTTCGACAGGCCGGCGAGATCGTCGATCTCCTCGACCACGCCGTCCTTCAGGCGCATGGCGAGGATGACCGCGAAGGTGCCGAGCGTCATGGCGAGATAGACCGCCATGTAGAGCGCGACGCCGCGAACGCCCTCGACGCTTGCCGCGGCCAGCCCGACCAGCGCGTATCCCATATGGGCGATCGAGGAATAGGCCATCAGCCGCTTGATCTTCCTCTGCCCGATCGCGGCAAAGGCCCCGAACACCATCGAGGCGATGGAAATGAAGACGATGACCTGCTGCCAGTCGACGGCGAGCGGCTCAAACCCCTGCACCGTGAATCGGACCAGCAGGGCCATCGCGGCAACCTTCGGAGCACCGGCCATGAAGGCGGTGATCGGCGTCGGAGCACCCTCGTAGACATCCGGGGTCCACATGTGGAACGGGACGGCCGAGATCTTGAAGGCGAGGCCGGCGAGCACGAAGACGATGCCGACGACGAGCCCCAGCGAGCGGCCGCTCACCGCGACATGCGCGGCGATCGCGTCGAACTCGATCTGGCCGGTGAAGCCGTAGACCATAGAGGCGCCGTAGAGCAGCATTCCCGATGAAAGCGCGCCCAGCACGAAATATTTCAGGCCGGCCTCGGTGGAGCGCACCGAATCCCGGTTGATCGCCGCCAGGACGTAGATCGCCAGAGATTGCAGCTCCAGGCCCAGATAGAGCGTGATCATGTCGCCCGCCGAGACCATCATCATCATGCCGGTCGTCGACAGGACGATGAGGACCGGGAACTCGAACCGGTTGAACCGTTCGCTCTCGGCATAGCCCACCGACATGATCACCGCCGCGGCGGACCCGATCAGCACCAGCACCTTCATGAAGCCCGCGAAGGGATCGAGCAGGAACGAGCCGCCGAAGGCGATGCCATAGGGCGTGACGAGGACCAGCCAGAGTCCGGCGATGATGATCAGGGCGACCGAGAGGCCGGTGACGGTCTGGGCACTGCGCTCCCCGGTGAAGACGCCGATCATCAGGAGCACCATCGCGCCGACGGCCATGATCAGCTCCGGCGCGACGATCGGGAGGCTGTGGGCGACCATTTCCGAAAACATGGGCGTGTGAGCCTTCCGCGTTACTGCAGGCCGGCGACGGACGGAGCCGTCTCGAGCGCTGCGCTGTAGCTGTTGACGAGCGTTTCGACCGAGGCTGCCGTCACGTTGAAGACGGGCATCGGGTAAACGCCGAAGAAGATGACGAGGACGACCAGCGGGTAGAGAAGGAGCTTCTCGCGGCCGGACAGGTCGAGGATCTGGCGGAGGCTCTCCTTCTCCAGCGCGCCGAAGATCACGCGGCGATAGAGCCAGAGCGCGTAGCACGCGGACAGGATGACGCCGGTCGTCGCGAAGATCGCCACCCAGGTATTGACCTGGAAGACGGCGAGCAACGTCAGGAACTCGCCGACGAACCCGGACGTACCGGGAAGCCCAACATTCGCCATGGTGAAGATCAGCATCACCACCGCATAGTGCGGCATGCGGTTCACCAGGCCGCCATAGGCGGCGATGTCGCGGGTATGCATGCGGTCGTAGACGACGCCGACGCAGAGGAAGAGCGCGCCCGAGACGAGACCGTGCGACAGCATCTGGAAGATCGCGCCCTGCACGCCCTGCTGGTTCGCCGTAAAGATGCCCATGGTGACGAACCCCATATGGGCGACGGACGAATAGGCGATCAGCTTCTTGATGTCCTCCTGCATCAGCGCGACCAGCGAGGTGTAGATGATCGCGACGACCGACAGCGTATAGACCAGCGGCGCGAAATCGGCCGAGGCGAGCGGGAACATCGGCAGCGAGAAGCGCAGGAAGCCGTAACCGCCGAGCTTCAGGAGGATGCCGGCGAGGATGACGGACCCGGCGGTCGGTGCCTCGACGTGAGCGTCCGGAAGCCAGGTGTGGACCGGCCACATCGGCATCTTCACCGCGAAGCTGGCGAAGAAGGCGAACCACAGCCAGGGCTGCATCGATGCGGGGAACTTGTGCTGCAGAAGCTCCGGAATCGAGGTCGTGCCGGCGTTCCAGTACATCGCCATGATGGCGACAAGCATCAGCACCGAACCGAGGAAGGTGTAGAGGAAGAACTTGTAGCTCGCATAGATGCGGCGCTTGCCGCCCCACACGCCGATGATCAGGAACATCGGGATGAGACCGCCCTCGAAGAAGACGTAGAAGAGGACGAGGTCGAGCGAGCAGAAGACGCCGGTTACCAGCGTCTCCAGGACGAGGAAGGCGATCATGTAGTCCTTCACCCGCACCTTCACGGTCTCGAAGCTCGCCAGGATGCAGATCGGCATGAGGAAGGTATTCAGGATGACGAACAGCATGGAGATGCCGTCGACGCCCATATGGTAGGTGATGCCGGTGCCGAGCCAGTCGGTCTGCTCGACCATCTGGAAGCCGGGATTGGACGGATCGAAGTCGATCCAGATCCACAGGGACAGGATGAAGGTGAAGACCGTCGTCAGCAGCGCGACATTGCGGACATTGCGCCGGGCGAGCTCGTTGTCGTCCTTGATGAACAGGATCAGGAGCGCGCCGACCAGGGGCAGGAAGGTGACGGTCGAAAGGATCGGCCAGCCGGTCATCAGTACGCTCCCCCGAGCATGGTCCAGGTGACCAGCGCCGCGACACCGATCAGCATGGCGAAGGCATAGTGGTAGAGATAGCCGCTCTGGAGCTTCACCACGCGGCCGGTGACGTCCATCACGCGGGCCGAGATGCCGTCCGGGCCGAGCCCGTCGATCACCCGACCGTCACCGGTCTTCCACAGGAAGCGCCCGATCCGCTTGGCATTCCTGACGAACACGACGTCGTAGAGCTCGTCGAAGTACCACTTGTTCAGGAGGAACTTGTAGAGGCCGCGATGACGCTTCGCGAGGTCCTTCGGCGTCGACGGCGAACGGACGTAGAAGACATAGGCGATGATGAAGCCGATGATCATGCACACCGTCGGCAGGAAGGCGATCCAGAACGGGATCGAATGCATCTCGTGGAGGACGTGGTTGGCGACGCCCGTGTAGAGCGCCGAATGCCAGAACTCCCCGTAGCCCTCGCCGATGAACGCGCCCTCGAAGAGGAAGCCGGCCAGGAGCGCTCCCGCCGAAAGGACGAAGAGCGGCACCAGCATGACCATCGGCGATTCATGGACATGGTGCATCACGTCGGCCGAGGCGCGCGGCTTGCCGTGGAAGGTCATGAAGATCAAGCGCCAGGAATAGAAGCTGGTCAGAAGCGCGGCCAGAACCGTCAGGCCCCAGCCATAGGCGGCGAAGGGATTCTGCCCGACGAAGGCAGCTTCGATGATCGCGTCCTTGGAGAAGTAGCCGGCGGTGAACGGGAAGCCGGTCAGCGCCAGCGTGCCGATGACCATGCACCAGTAGGTGATGGGGATGTGGTTCTTCAGCCCACCCATGCGCCGCATGTCCTGCTCGTCCGAGACGGCGTGGATGACGGAGCCGGCGCCGAGGAACAAGAGCGCCTTGAAGAAGGCATGGGTGAACAGGTGGAAGATCGCCGCGCCATAGGCGCCGACGCCGAGCGCGACGAACATGTAGCCGAGCTGCGAGCAGGTCGAATAGGCGATGACGCGCTTGATGTCGTTCTGGACCAGGCCGATCGTCGCGGCGAAGAAGGCCGTCGTCGCGCCGATGAAGGTGACGAAGGTCAGCGCCGAAGGCGAGAGCTCGAAGATCGGCGACATGCGCGCCAGCATGAAGACGCCGGCCGTCACCATGGTCGCCGCGTGGATCAGCGCGGAGACCGGGGTCGGGCCCTCCATGGCGTCCGGCAGCCAGGTGTGGAGGCCGATCTGCGCCGACTTGCCCATCGCTCCCATGAACAGGAGCAGGCAGACGACAGTGAGCGCACCGCCCATGGTCAGCGCGTAGCCGGCGAAGGTCAGCACGGTGTCGGTCATCGCGGTGGATGTCGCGGCAGCCACGGCCTCACCCGCCGCCTCCGCATGCGCACCGGACCCGATCTGCGCGGCGACGTCCGCGGCGCCCGCGAAGATCGTGTCGAGATTGACCGAGCCGAACAGGACGAACACGCCGAAGATGCCGAGCGCAAAGCCGAAATCACCGACGCGGTTGACGATGAAGGCCTTCATCGCCGCCGCGTTGGCCGACGGCTTTTTGTACCAGAAGCCGATCAGCAGATAGGAGGCGAGACCGACGCCTTCCCAGCCGAAGAACATCTGCACGAGATTGTTCGATGTCACCAGCATCAGCATGGCGAAGGTGAATAGCGACAGATAGGCGAAGAAGCGCGGCCGATGCGGATCGTGGTGCATGTAGCCGATCGAATAGACATGCACGAGCGCCGACACGGTGTTGACGACGACCAGCATGACCAGCGTCAGCCGGTCGATCCTAAGCGACCAGGCGACGTCGAGTCCGCCGGACTGCATCCAGTGCAGGAGCGTCACCCGGACCGTCTCCCCCTCGCCGAAGCCGAAGGAGATGAAGGCGATCCAGGACAGGATCGCGGCCAGGATCAGGAAGCCGGAGGTCGTATATTCGCAAGCCTTGGCGCCGATGGACTTGCCGAACAGGCCTGCGATCAGGAAGCCGGCGAGCGGCAGGAGGACGATGATCGGATACACCGCGATCAGCCTTTCATCGTGTTGACGTCGTCGACGGCGATCGAGCCGCGATTACGGAAGAAGACGACGAGAATGGCGAGGCCGATCGCCGCCTCGGCGGCAGCCACCGTCAGGATGAAGAGCGCGAAGATCTGCCCGACGAGATCGTTCAGGAAGGCAGAGAACGCCACCATGTTGATGTTCACGGCGAGCAGGATCAGCTCCACCGACATCAGGATGGTGATGATGTTCTTGCGGTTCATGAAGATGCCGAAGACGCCGGTGACGAACAAGATCGCCGCGACGGTCAGATAGTGGCCGAGACCGACTTCCATACCGATTGTTCCTTTCGCCCCCAAATTGTCCCTAGATGCCCTTGCCGCTCTCGACCTTGCGGACCTCGATCGCGGTCGCAGGATTGCGAGCAACCTGGCGCGGGATCGACTGGCGCTTGAGCCCTTCCTTATGGCGCAGCGTCAGGACGATCGCCCCGATCATCGCCACGAACAGGATCAGCCCGGCGAGCTGGAAGAACAGGATGTAGCGGGTGTAGAGCACGCTTCCGAGCGCCCGGATGTTCGACATCTCGGCCAGAGGCGGCATCGGCAGGGCCGTGCCCGCGGAGAGCTGCGGGTCGTAGTAATTGCCGGTCACCGCGATGATCAGCTCGGCCAGGAGCACGAGACCGATGATCGCGCCGATCGGCGCGTATTCCAGCGCCCCCTGCTTCACACGTCCGAAGTCGAGATCGAGCATCATGACGACGAAGAGGAACAGGATCGCCACGGCGCCGACATAGACGACGACCAGGATCAGCGCGAGGAACTCGGCGCCAGCCAGCAGGAACAATCCCGCGGCGGCCACGAAGGTCAGGATCAGGAAGAGGACCGAATGGACGGGGTTCTTCGAGAACACGACCCCGAGCGCCGATCCAACAGCGATCAAGGCGAAGATGTAGAAGAAAAGTGCCTGAAGGCCCAGCATCCTCGGGCTCCCTTGGTGGTCTTTCAAAGCGCGGCCGAGCGGCCGTGCCGATGTCTCGTTCGATACGGCCGGAATGCACCGGAAGCGGCGACGGGAGAGTCGCCCGCCTCGCCCGTCCGCTTATCGGTACGGCGCGTCCAGCGCAATGTTGCGCGCGATCTCACGCTCCCAGCGATCGCCGTTCGCGAGGAGCTTTTCCTTGTCGTAGTAGAGCTCTTCGCGGGTCTCGGTGGAGAACTCGAAGTTCGGGCCCTCGACGATCGCATCGACTGGGCAGGCTTCCTGGCAGAAGCCGCAATAGATGCACTTCACCATGTCGATGTCGTAGCGCACCGTGCGGCGGGTGCCGTCGTTGCGACGCGGTCCCGCCTCGATGGTGATCGCCTGAGCCGGGCAGATCGCCTCGCAGAGCTTGCAGGCGATGCAGCGCTCCTGGCCGTTGGGATAACGGCGCAGCGCATGTTCCCCGCGGAAACGCGGCGACACCGGCCCCTTCTCGAAGGGATAGTTCACCGTCGCCTTCGGCTTGAAGAAGTAGCGCATCGACAGGCCGAAGGCCTTTGCGAACTCGACGAGGAACAGCGATCGTACGGTTTGAGCAATAGCGGACATGGAACTCAGGCCTCCATTCTACGAGGCGGCGACGATTGGCCCGACGAACCAGCCGACGACGGGAAAGAAGATCAGCTGCGAGAAGCGGGCAACGTTCAGGGCGACACCGGCACCCAGGCGCTCGGACGGTTTTTCCCGAGCGATCCGCTGGCGCAGATAGCCGATCAAGACGAAGTCGGCGATGCCGACGATCAGACCGACCAGTGCGCCGATGAATGCCGGGTCGCTCATGCACCGCCCGCGGCGACCAGGGCAGCCGCCCCAACGCCGCCCCAGCCGGTCACTTGCAGGACGAAGGCCACGATGACGACCATGGCGAGGGAGATCGGCAGGAACACCTTCCAGCCCAGCCGCATCAGCTGGTCATAGCGGTAGCGCGGCACGAAGGCCTTCACCATCGCGAACATGAAGAAGCACAGGCCGACCTTCAGCAGGAACCAGATGATTCCCGGCACCCAGGTAAAGGGCACGAAGTCGAAGGGCGGCAGCCATCCGCCCATGAAGAGTATGGTCATCAGGCAGCACATCAGGGTGATGGCCGCATACTCGCCGAGCATGAACATCATGTAGGGGGTCGAGCCGTATTCGACCATGAAGCCGGCTACGAGCTCGGATTCGGCTTCCGGCAGATCGAAGGGCGGCCGGTTGGTCTCCGCGAGCGCCGAGATGAAGAACACCACGAACATCGGGAACAGGCCGAGCCAGTGCCAGTCGAGGAAGGTCGAGGGCAGGCCGAGCATCGTCCCGAGGCCGGTATACTGGGCGAGCACGATGTCGGTGAGGTTCAACGAGCCGACGCAGAGAAGGACGGTAACGATGACGAAGCCGATCGACACCTCGTAGGAGACCATCTGCGCGGCCGAGCGGAGCGCGCCGAGAAAGGCGTATTTCGAGTTCGACGCCCAGCCGCCCATGATCACGCCATAGACCTCCAGCGAGGAGATCGCGAAGACGTAGAGGATGCCGATATTGATGTTGGCGATCACCCAGCCGAAGGACACCGGAATGACGGCGAACGTCGCGAGCGCCAGCGTCACCGAGACCAGCGGCGCCAGGAGGAACACGATTTTGTCGGAGCTGGCCGGGACCACCGGCTCCTTCAGCACGAACTTCAAGAGATCGGCGAAGGACTGGAACAGGCCGAAGGGACCGACGACGTTCGGCCCGCGCCTCAGCTGCACAGCCGCCCAGATCTTCCGGTCCGCCAGGAGGATGTAGGCGATCAGGACGAGCAGAACGACCAGGTAGAGGACACTCTGGCCGAGGATCAGCAGGCCCGGCCAGACATAGATCGAGAAGAAATCCGCCACGTTACGCCGTTCCCTATTCCGCCGCTTCGAGATGCTCGTCGTGCGCGAGCTTCGAGCATTCGGCCATGACCTTCGACGCCCGGGCGATCGGGTTGGTCAGATAGAAGTCGCCGATATTTGAGGCCAAGGCCTGCGAGGCCAGCGCTCCGACCCGGTCCGCCAGACGCGTCACGGCGGCGGCATCGGCCGCTTCGATGCGGTCGGACCGCATCCACGGGTGGGACTGATACAGTTCCCGCCGCAGCGCGGCAAGCGAGTCGAAGGGGAGCGTGCGGCCGATGACGCCGGACAGCGCCCTGAGGATGGCCCAATCCTCGCGGGCATCGCCCGGAGGGAAGGCGGCCCGGCTGCCGACCTGTGCCCGGCCCTCAAGATTGACCCAAGTGCCATCCTTCTCGGTATAGGCCGCTCCCGGCAGGATCACGTCGGCGCGATGGGCGCCACGGTCGCCATGAGTGCCGATATAGACCATGAACGGTCCCTCGGCGATCTCGACCTCGTCGGCGCCGAGATTGAACAGCACGTCGACCGCGCCGGACGCCATCTCGGCGAAGCTGCTGCCGCCCTCGCCCGGCACGAAGCCGATGTCGAGGCCGCCGACCCGGCTTGCTGCCGAATGCAGGACGTTGAAGCCGTTCCAGCCCTCTGTGACGGCGCCGATCTCGCGGGCGAGCGCCGCCGCGGCCGCGAGGATGCCGCCGCCGTTCTCTCCGGCAAGGGCGCCCTGGCCGACGATGATCATCGGACGGGCTGCGTTCTTCAGCGCGTCGAAGAAGCCCTGGCTCGCGCCTTCCAGATTTCCGAGCGTGTCGGTGCCCGCGCCGAGATAGGTGTAGTCGTAGCGAAGGTCGACATTCTCGCCAACGACGCCGATCGGGAAGCCGCCGAGCCGCCAGCGCTTGCGGATCCGCGCGTTCAGCACCGAGGCTTCGAAGCGCGGATTGGCTCCGATGATCAGGAGCGCATCGGCTTCCTCGATCCCTGCGATGGTCGAGTTGAAGAGATAGGAAGCGCGTCCATCCGCCGGGTCGAGCTTGGCACCGTCCTGGCGGCAGTCGAGGTTCGGGGAGCCGAGCTCGTCCATCAGCCGCTTCAGCGCCCACATCTCCTCGACGGCGGCGAGATCGCCCGCGACCGCGCCGATCCGGCCCGGCTCCACCGCGTCGACCTTGGCCTTGATCGCGGCGAAGGCCTCCTGCCAGCTGGCGGGCCTCAGCTTGCCGTTCTCGCGCACATAGGGCCGGTCGAGCCGCTGGGTCCTGAGGCCGTCCCAGACGAAGCGGGTCTTGTCGGAGATCCACTCCTCGTTCACGTCGTCATTGGTGCGCGGCAGGATGCGCAGCACCTCCCGACCGCGCGTGTCGACGCGGATCGAGGAGCCGACGGCATCCATGACGTCGATCGATTCGGTCTTGGACAGCTCCCAGGGCCGCGCCTGGAAGGCGTAGGGCCGCGAGGTCAGCGCGCCGACCGGGCAGAGATCGATGACGTTGCCCTGAAGCTCGGAGGTCATCGCCTGTTCGAGGAAGGTGGTGATCTCGGCGTCCTCGCCGCGGCCGACGAGGCCAAGCTCGGAGATGCCGGCGACTTCCGTCGTGAAGCGGACGCAGCGCGTGCAATGGATGCAGCGCGTCATGATCGTCTTGACCAGCGGGCCGATATATTTGTCTTCGACCGCCCGCTTGTTTTCCTGATAACGCGAGGAATCGACGCCATAGGCCATCGCCTGGTCCTGCAGGTCGCACTCGCCGCCCTGATCGCAGATCGGGCAGTCCAGCGGATGGTTGATCAGCAGGAACTCCATCACGCCCTCGCGGGCCTTCTTCACCATCGGCGTGTTGGTGAAGATCTCCGGCAGCTCGCCGTTCGGGCCGCCGCGCAGATCGCGCACGCCCATGGCGCAGGAGGCCGCCGGCTTCGGCGGTCCGCCCTTCACCTCGATCAGGCACATGCGGCAATTGCCCGCGATCGACAGACGCTCGTGGAAACAGAAGCGCGGAATCTCGGCGCCGGCCTCCTCGCACGCCTGCAGCAGCGTGAAGTGATCCGGGACCTCGATCTCGTTGCCGTCGACTTTCAGTTTCGCCATTGTCAGTCTTTCTCTTCCAGGCGATCGACTCGTGCTTCCAGCGTGGCGAGCCGTCCGGTCACCGTCTCGTGCCGGACATTGGCATGCATCGCGAAGCCGGCAATCGTGAACATCGTGTCGCGAAGCTCGTCGGTGCGCTGTTCGAGCTGCACAAGACGGTGGTTCACTTCGTCGAACCGCTGATCATGGTCGTCGAGCTTTGCCCTGATGTCCCGCAGCAATTCGAGGACGAGGTTTTCCCGTTCGTCGACCATCGCGTCCGCCCCCTACTCCGCCGCCTCGAGCACCGGCCGCACCTCGTGAGCATTGTGCGAATACTCGTCGATGCGGCGCTCGATCTCGGCGCGGAAGTGCCGCACCAGGCCTTGGATCGGCCAAGCCGCGGCATCGCCGAGCGCGCAGATCGTGTGCCCCTCGACCTGCTTGGTGACGTCGAGCAGCATGTCGATCTCACGCTTCTGGGCGTGCCCCGTCGCCATGCGCTCCATCACGCGCCACATCCAGCCCGTGCCCTCGCGGCAGGGCGTGCACTGGCCGCAGCTCTCGTGCTTGTAGAAGTAGGAGATCCGCGCGATCGCCTTCACGATGTCGGTGGACTTGTCCATGACGATCACCGCGGCGGTGCCGAGCGAGGTCTTGATCTCCTTCAGCCCGTCGAAGTCCATCGGCGCCTCGACGATGTCGGCGCCCGGGACCAGCGGCACCGAGGAGCCCCCCGGAATGACAGCGAGGAGATTGTCCCAGCCGCCGCGGATGCCGCCGCAATGCTTCTCGATCAGCTCGCGGAATGAGATGCCCATCGCCTCCTCGACCGTGCAGGGCTGCTCGACATGACCGGAGATGCAGAACAGCTTGGTGCCGGTGTTGTTCTGCCGGCCGATGCCGGCGAACCAGCCGCCGCCGCGTCTGAGGATGGTCGGAGCCACCGCGATCGACTCAACGTTGTTGACCGTCGTCGGGCAGCCATAGAGGCCGACATTCGCCGGGAAGGGCGGCTTCAGCCGCGGCTGGCCCTTCTTGCCCTCGAGGCTTTCGAGAAGCGCTGTCTCCTCGCCGCAGATATAGGCGCCGGCGCCGTGATGGACGATGATGTCGTAGTCCCAGCCGCACTTGTTGTCCGGCCCGAGCAGACCCGCCTCGTAGCACTCGTCGATCGCCCGCTGCAGCGCCTGACGCTCGCGGACATATTCGCCGCGAATATAGATGTAGGCCGCATGCGCCTGCATGGCGAAGCCGGCGATGATGCAGCCCTCGATCAGCGTGAACGGGTCGTTCCGCATGATCTCCCGGTCCTTGCAGGTACCGGGCTCGGATTCGTCGGCATTGACGACCAGATAGTGCGGGCGCTCGCCGACTTCCTTCGGCATGAACGACCACTTCAGACCCGTGGGAAAGCCCGCGCCGCCGCGTCCCCTCAGACCCGACGCCTTCATCTCGTTGATGATCCAGTCGCGACCCTTGCCGATGATGTCGGCGGTGCCGTCGAAATGCCCGCGTTTCATCGCGGCCTTCAGGCTCTTGTCCCGAAGACCGTAGATATTGGTGAAGATGCGGTCCTTGTCCTGAAGCATCTCAGTCTCTCCTCGCCCGCATCACGCGCCGCCGCCCGCGGACGGGCGCTTTTCGAGCTCCTTGGCCTGCTCGATCCACCCTTCGCGGACCGCACGGCCACGGAAGTTGAGGTAATTGTCGATCCAGATCAGCTCGACCTCGCGCCATTTGGCGATCTGCCAGAAATGGAAGACGCCGAGCTCGTTCAGCTTGCCCTCGATGACCGGGCCGATGCCCCGGATCTCCTTGAGATCATCGGGCTCGCCCTGCGGCCCATCGAGGAGATCGGCGGGCTTTTCTCCCGGCTCCGACTCCTCCTGAACTTCCTCGGCCTCGCTCGCGAAATGATCGCGGATGACGGGTCCGGGCGTCTCGTCGGAGGTTTGCCTCCGGCGGCCCTCGACCTCGTCGACACCCGCCTGGTCGGTCCCGGCACGATCGTAACCGCCCCCGGGCTGCGGCCGCGAATGGTCGGGGTTGAGTGCGTCGTCGACCTGATGCGATTCCGGAATGACGGCCGCCTCGGCCGCCGCTTCCTTGGCGCGCAGGTCGCCGCCCGTGGCCTGCGCATCGGCCGCCGGCGAATCGCCGGAGACCTGACCGACTTCGAGCGCGTCGCGCTCCGCCTCGCCGGTCTCGCCCTGCTGCGTTCCGCCGGTCTGCCCGGCCGCGGGAGCGTGAGCCTCGGCGGTGAGCTCGTCGCTCTCCTCGCGCTCGCCCGCCTCGACGGCATTGCCGTCCTGCGCCTTGCCGGGAGCCGCGATCGCGGGATCGGTCTCCGGCGCGTCGGTGTCGGGCCGCCCCGCCTTGGACGGAGGCGTCGCAGCGGCACCCCCCCCCTCACCTTGCGGCGGAGCCCCATCGGCCGGACCGTGCCCCGCTTCGCGACGCTGCGTCTCGATGATGTCGTCATAATCGCCGGTGAGGCTGGTGAGGCCGCCGATCGGCGCCGACAGATGCCGCCCGTTCTGCGGACCCGGCTTCACCTCTTCCGCCCGTCCGGCCTCGAAGAGATCGATGATCTCCTCCAGCCGCTCCGGCGTCAGATCCTCGTAGGTGTCCTGAAAGATCATCACCATCGGCGCGTTGACGCAGGCGCCGAGGCACTCGACTTCCTCCCAGGAGAGCGTTCCGGCCTCGTTGCGGTGGAACGGCTCGGCGTGGATCTTCTTGCGGCAGACTGCCTTCAGGTCTTCGGACCCACGCAGCATGCAGGGCGTCGTCCCGCAGACCTGGACATGCGCCTTGGTGCCGACCGGCTTCAGCTGGAACTGCGTGTAGAAGGTCGCAACTTCCAGCACCCGGATCAGCGGCATCTTCAGCATGTCGGCGACATGCTCGATCGCCGCCTTGGTCACCCAGCCATCCTGATCCTGCGCACGCATCAGAAGGGGAATCACCGCGGACTGCTGACGACCCTCGGGATATTTGCGGATGGTCATCTCGGCCCAGGCGGCGTTCTCTTCCGAGAACATAAAGCCCGTGGGTTGGACGGCATCTTCCGCGAGACGTCTGACGGACATCGGACCTCGACTTTAGAACCAGTTCAACATGCGTGTGTTGCGGCGCGTTCTACCACATGACCGGCAAAAGGCCAGTGGCGAGGCGCCGCAGGTTTCGGCCCTGTTGGAACCTCTCGGGAGGGGTTCATCAGGCACCGAGAAGTGCATCCACCGAAACGACGATGCCGGGCGGGGAAAGATCGACCGTAGCTTCGCGTCCGAGGATGCGCGTGAGGATTTCGCCTTCGATCGACGAGCGGCGATGATGGACGACACGGGCCTGCTCGGGGGCCAGGATGAGGTAGTGGCAGATTGAGGGCAGGACGAAATAGTCGAGCAGCTTGCGGCCCGCATCGGTCTTGAAGGTCGATGGCGACGCCACCTCGACCACCACCACAGGATTGGTCGCGATGATGTCGTCGGGGTCGTACGGTCCGCAATGCACCAGCGCGTCCGGCTCGCGCACCGTATGATCATCAATGCGCACGCTCACACCGTCGATGAACGCGTGGCAGTCGAGGCCCCGGCTCCTGATCGCCGTCCGCAGGGCGAGCCAAGCGCTCGCCTTGGACTCAGCGTGCCGGATGCGCTCCGACTGCAGCCGTACGGGCTCGCCTTCGACCAGCTCGTAGCGCTCACTATCAGGAAGGCCGTCGCACCAGGCGAAGAACTCGTCGGTCGTCATCGGCTTTGTGTCGGAAGGCTCTGCTTTCATCATGGCATCAGACTACTACGCCCGCTCCCTCGCTACCGAATCAGCGATCGACCTCGCCGAACACGATGTCGAGCGTTCCGAGGATCGCCGAGACGTCGGCCAGCATGTGGCCCTTGCACATGACGTCCATCGCCTGGAGATGCGCGAAGCCCGGCGCCTTGATCTTGCAGCGATAGGGCTTGTTGGTGCCGTCGGCGACGAGATAGACGCCGAACTCGCCCTTCGGGGCCTCGACCGCGGCATAGACCTCGCCCTCGGGCAGGTGGAACCCTTCCGTGTAAAGCTTGAAGTGGTGGATCAGCGCTTCCATCGAGCGCTTCATCTGGCCGCGCTTGGGCGGAACGACCTTGCCTTCCAGAGACGACACCGGACCGGCGCCCGCCGTAGACGTCAGGCGCTCCACGCACTGCTTCATGATCTTCACGGCTTCGCGCATCTCGACCATGCGGATCAGATAGCGATCGTAGCAGTCGCCGTTCTTGCCGACCGGAATGTCGAATTCCATCTGGTCGTAGCACTCGTAGGGCTGCGCCTTGCGCAGATCCCACGCTGCCCCCGATCCGCGGACCATGACGCCGGAAAAGCCCATCGCCCACGCGTCTTCCAGCGTGACGACGCCGATATCGACGTTGCGCTGCTTGAAGATGCGGTTGTCGGTGAGGAGGCTCTCGATATCGTCGCAGACTTCCAGGAATGGATCGCACCAATTGCCGATATCCTCGACAAGCTGCGGCGGCAGATCCTCATGCACGCCGCCCGGACGGAAATAGGCGGCATGGAGACGCGAGCCGGAGGCGCGCTCGTAGAAGACCATCAGCTTCTCGCGCTCCTCGAAACCCCAGAGCGGCGGCGTCAGCGCGCCGACATCCATCGCCTGCGTGGTGACGTTGAGAAGATGCGACAGAATGCGGCCGATCTCGGAGTAGAGGACGCGGATCAGCTGACCGCGGGTCGGCACCTCGACGCCTGCCAGCCGCTCGATCGCGAGGCAGAAGGCGTGCTCCTGATTCATCGGCGCGACATAGTCGAGCCGGTCGAAATAGGGGATCGCCTGAAGGTAGGTCTTGTGCTCGATCAGCTTCTCGGTACCGCGATGCAGAAGGCCGATATGCGGATCGACGCGCTCGACGATCTCGCCGTCGAGTTCCAGCACGAGCCGCAGAACGCCATGCGCCGCAGGATGTTGCGGACCGAAATTGATGTTGAAGTTGCGGACGTCGATCTCAGCCATTCGGCTCTTCCTGCGTGGGCGCCATCATGGCGAAGAACTCGGCGCCGGTCATCTTCTGGGTCTCGTTCGCGAACTCGTACCAATCCGGCTTGGAGTCGATGAAGATCTCCGACGTCAGCCGGGCATCGCCGAGGTCATTGAGCGTCGTCGCCGACAGCGCATAGTGCTCGCCGTCCTGGCTTCGCCAGAACAGCGCCGTGCCACAGGCCTTGCAGAAGCCGCGCTCGCCCCATTCCGAGGACTTGTAGACCGTCAGCAGATCGGTGCCGGCCAGGACGACGTTCTCGGCACCGGCGATCGCGAGGAAGGGCCCGCCGGACCAGCGCCGACAGGTGTCGCAGTGACAGGCGCCGATATCGACGGTCTCGAAGTCGGCATCGATGCGGATGCCCCCGCAAAGGCATTTGGCTTGCAGTTGCTTGATCGCCATCGCAGGTACCCTCGCCTATTGCCTGGCCTTCTCGTCGCCGGGAAGCACGTAATCGGTGCCTTCCCAGGGCGACAGGAAGTCGAACGAGCGGAACTCCTGCCGCAGTTCGACCGGTTCGTAGACCACCTGCTTCTTCTCTTCGTCGTAGTGGACCTCGACGAAGCCGGTCAGCGGGAAGTCCTTGCGCAGGGGATAGCCCTCGAACCCGTAGTCGGTAAGGATACGGCGCAGGTCCGGATGGCCGGTGAACAGGATGCCGTAAAGATCGTAGGCCTCCCGCTCGTACCAGTCGGCCACCGGGAAGATGTCCGAGACGGAGGGAACGGGATCGTCCTCGGCGGTCCGGATCTTGACCCGGATGCGCTGGTTCTGCCGCGGCGACAGGAGGTGATAGACGACCTCGAAGCGCTTCTCCCGGGCCGGATAGTCGACGCCGCAGAGATCGGTCATATTGACGAACTGCGTCTGCGGATCGTCGCGCAGGAAGGTCATGACCCTGAGAATGTCCTCCGGCGCGACGACCAGCGTCAACTCGCCGAAGCGGAAGAAGTGCTCGTCCAGCCGGTCGCCGAGCGTCTCGGCGATGTAGTCGGCCAAGTCCTTGGTGGCGAATTCGCGCATCTTCAGACCCTCCGACTCAGCGCTCGATCGTGCCGGTGCGGCGGATCTTCTTCTGCAGAAGCAGGACGCCGTAGAGCAGCGCCTCCGCGGTCGGCGGGCAGCCGGGCACGTAGATGTCGACCGGCACGACCCGGTCGCAGCCGCGCACCACCGAATAGGAATAGTGATAATAGCCGCCGCCATTGGCACAGGAGCCCATGGAGATGACGTAGCGGGGCTCCGGCATCTGGTCGTAGACCTTGCGCAGGGCCGGCGCCATCTTGTTGGTCAGCGTCCCCGCGACGATCATGACGTCCGACTGGCGTGGCGAAGCGCGCGGCGCGAAGCCGAACCGCTCGGCGTCATAGCGCGGCATCGACATCTGCATCATCTCGACGGCACAGCAGGCGAGACCGAAGGTCATCCACATCAGAGAGCCGGTACGCGCCCACTGGATCAGGTCTTCCGTCGAGGTGACGATGAAGCCCTTGTCGGCCAGCTCGTTATTGACGTCGGTGACGAACGGATCGTGTGCCGGCGCGACGCTCCGGCCGGGACCGCCAGCCCCAAGGCCCGCCTCGGCCGAATTGACGGCCATAGGATTCTCGCGCGAGATCAATCCCATTCCAATGCGCCCTTCTTCCACTCGTAGATGAAGCCAACCGTCAGCACCCCGAGAAACACCATCATCGACCAGAAGCCAAACCAGCCGAGCGTCCCGAAGCTCGCGGCCCACGGAAAGAGGAAGGCCACTTCGAGATCGAAGATGATGAACAGGATCGAGACCAGATAGAACCGGACGTCGAACTTCATGCGCGAATCGTCGAACGCATCGAAGCCGCACTCATAGGCCGACATCTTCTCGTCGTCGGGCGCCTTGAAGGCCACGAGGAAGGGCGAGACCAGAAGGGCCAGGCCGATGATCATGGCGACGCCGACGAAGATGACGATCGGCAGGTAGGATGCCAGCAATGCGCTCATCGCGTCTTTCAATCCTCATATCGGTTCGCGGAGGCCGGGCCGCAAGGCTAACTTACGGAAACGCCAACGCTTTCTGCAATGCGTCCAGTCGAGATCGAAGCCCTCACCCAGGCGCCCTCGGCCTCGGCCGAACGCGTTCGGCCGGCCGGTCTGCCGCAATGCGGCGAGGGTTACCGCCTTCTCCGGCCCGAAGCAAGGCGGGAAGGCGTGGCGCAACCAGCCTTTGCCGGTGTTAGTCAAGAAGAATGCCCACTCATGATCGGCCGTGGCGCGGCAACGGATGCGCTCGACCCGGCGCGCCCGCCGCAAGGTGAAGCCCGCCAACCGGCTGCAACGCTTCCAGAGTCCCGAACACGATCCTGCAACCGGACGCCCGCCAATCCGGCTGGATTACGGCGTGGACATCGCCCAAGATCCGGGTGAGATCCGCTGCTGCCCTGCGAGGGTGGCCGCGATCTCCGGCGGGACCGGCTCAGGAGGGGGACGGCTCGCGCCGGCTCGAAGGAACGCCAAAGACTTGCCGCATATCCGGCGGATCGATGCGACCATGGGTCGCCGCAGATGGGAGAGAGACGATGACGAATGGCCAGAAGCCGGCATGGCTGCCGATGGTGAGCGCCGAGCGCGACGGGCGGCGCATCCTGGTCACTGTGCGCGGGGGCGAACAGGGCCCGGCCGAGGTCGACACCGTGCGCTGGGCATCTCCGCGCGGGAGCTCGGAGCGGTGCTGGATCGCCGCGGACACGGGACCCGACAGTCTCGTCACCTATGAGGACGACGAGCTCGTCGCCTGGATGCCCCTGCCCCAGCCGCCATCCGCCCACGCTGCGGTCGAGGAGGCCGGCGAATGGCCGGAACCGGCGCTGGAGAGCGATTTCGAGGAAGAGGCGGGGTCCGGGATCTAGGCTCCCGACAGAACACGCGCCCGGCAAGCCGGACGAGGTCGAGGATTCGGCGCGGGCGGGCCCCGGCATTGGTGGTAGCGGGACGCCGTCCCGCCAAGTGGCGATTAGCGCGCGGCGGCGCAGCCGCTTGCGACTCACCTAGCGGCTGACTCACTCGGTGAGTTCGGCCCAGACCCGCGGCAGCATGGCCGGCAGGTCTTCCGAGATCAGACCCGGTCCGAAGGCTTCGGCGGCCTTGCCATGCATCCACACGGCCGCCGCAGCCGCCTCGAAACTCGCCGTTTCCTGCGCCAGTGCGCCCGCCACCATGCCGGCGAGAACGTCCCCCGTTCCGGCCGTGGCAAGCCATTTGGTGCCGGTCGCGTTGATCGCGGCGCGCCCGTCCGGCGCGGCGATCACCGTATCGCGTCCCTTGAGGACGAGGACGGCGCCGGAGCGCTCTGCGGCGAGCCGCGCCCGCTCGAGCTTCGACAGCGCCCCATCCTCCGCAAGGTCGGGAAACAGCCGCTTGAACTCGCCCGCATGCGGCGTCAGCACCAGCGCCGGTTCGGCGCCGGCCTGTCCGGCGGCGGCGCGAGCGGCGCCAAAGAGAGTGTCCGCCTCATCCTGAAAGGCGGTGATGCCGTCGGCATCGAGCACGAGACGACGCCCAGCCGCAAGGATTGCCTCGGCATAGAGACGGGCGCTCTCTCCGGCGCCGAACCCTGGGCCGAGCACGAAGGCGTTGAAGCGCGGGTCTTCGAGATGTTCGGCAAGCTCCGACGCATTCTCGCAGCGCCGCAGCATGACCGCGGTCAGATGCGCGGCGTTGACGAGGATCGCGGCGCTCGGTGCGAAGATCGTAACGAGCCCCGCCCCGGCTCTCAGGGCCGCCGACGCCGCCAGCCGCGCCGCGCCCGTCTTCGATGCCGGTCCGGAGAAGACGACGGCATGGCCGCGATCGTATTTGTGGCCGGCCTCCGTCGGGAGGCTCACGCCGGGACGCCACAAACCCGGGCCGTTGGCGAATGCCTTCGGCGCGATGTCCCTCAGAACGGCCGCCCCGATGCCAATGTCAGCGACGATCGTTTCGCCGCAGAGGCTGCGTCCAGGCTCGAGGAGATGGCCGGGCTTCAGGCGGAAGAAGGTGACGGTGACGTCGGCCCGGACGGCAGAGCCGAGAACCTGCCCGCTCGCCCCGGATACGCCAGAGGGAAGATCGACCGCCACGACCGCCACGTCGCTCTCGTTCAGCCGGGCGATCGCCCGCGCCGCCTCGCCCTCCACGGCCCGCGACAGGCCGGCGCCGAACAGCCCATCGACTACCACGTCGAAGGACGGCGGCTCGAAGGCCGAGAGCGGGGCCGGCGGATCGGCGAGGCCGGCGGCGGCGATCGCCGCATCGCCGGACAGGTTCGAGACCGGCTGCAGCGCGAAAACGCTCACCTCGTGCCCGGCCCCCGCCAGATGCCATGCGGCGGCAAAGGCGTCGCCGCCATTGTTGCCCGGTCCGGCGAGCAGCGCCACGCGCCGGGCGGCCGGAAAGCGCGTCGAAAGTTCCGAAGCGACGGCGCGCGCCGCCCTGTCCATGAGGACAATTCCAGGGGTGCCCGCGTCGATGGTTGCGCGGTCGGCGCGTCCCATTTCGGCGGGCGTCAAGAGAACGGTCTCATTTGCCCGCTCTTTCGGCATCGTCTCAGCTCGTTTCGGCATCACATTGACCAATTTCTAGGCATATCGCGTGACAGCGGCGAAAGCCTCATGTAGCTCATGAGAAAATCGCTTGCAGGGCGTCGCTTCCGCCTAGATTGGCTTTGGCGAGCCGGTTTGGCATCATGGCAGTGGGAGTGCTCGCCTGCCAGCGACCCGAGGACTATTTCCATCCCCTCACGGCGCAGGACCCGCCTGTTGGCACGCCTCGTGCTTCAACGCCGGTCAGCGGGCCGGCGGCCCGTGACGGGGGACAAGATCGAAAAGGAATGTCGATGAAGAAGGTCGAGGCGATCATCAAGCCGTTCAAGCTGGATGAGGTCAAGGAAGCGCTGCAGGAGGTCGGATTGCAGGGCATCACGGTCACCGAGGCCAAGGGCTTCGGCCGCCAGAAGGGACATACCGAGCTCTATCGCGGTGCCGAATACGTGGTCGACTTCCTGCCGAAGGTGAAGGTCGAGGTCGTGCTCGGCGACGAAGCCGTCGCCGCCGCCGTCGAGGCGATCCGTAAGGCGGCTCAGACCGGCCGGATCGGCGACGGCAAGATCTTCGTGTCCAACATCGAGGAAGCGATCCGCATCCGCACCGGCGAATCCGGCACCGACGCGATCTGATCGCACCGCGCCTCCACACTCACCCGAATCATCGACAACAGGAAGGGTTGCCATGACGAGCGCCAACGACATTCTGAAGCAGATCAAGGACAACGACGTCAAATTCGTCGACCTGCGCTTCACCGATCCCAAGGGCAAGACGCAACACGTCACGATGGACGTCTCCATCGTCGACGAGGACATGTTCTCGGAAGGCTCGATGTTCGACGGCTCGTCCATCGCCGGCTGGAAGGCGATCAACGAATCCGACATGGTGCTGATGCCGGACCCCGAGACGGCCTACATGGACCCGTTCTTCGCGCAGTCGACCATGGCCATCGTCTGCGACATTCTCGACCCGATCTCCGGCGAGGCCTACAATCGCGACCCGCGCTCCACGGCGAAGAAGGCCGAGGCCTTCCTGACGCAGTCCGGCACCGGCGACACCGCCTTTTTCGGCCCCGAGGCCGAGTTCTTCATCTTCGACGACGTCCGCTTCAAGGCCGATCCGTACAATACCGGCTTCCAGCTCGATTCGACCGAACTGCCGTCTAACGACGACACCGAATACGAGACCGGCAATCTCGGCCACCGCCCGCGCACCAAGGGCGGCTACTTCCCGGTTCCGCCGGTCGACTCGTGCCAGGACATGCGCTCGGAGATGCTGACGGTCATGGCCGAGATGGGCGTCTCGGTCGAGAAGCACCATCACGAGGTGGCGGCGGCCCAGCACGAACTTGGCATCAAGTTCGACACGCTGACCCGCAACGCCGACAAGATGCAGATCTACAAATACGTGATCCATCAGGTCGCCAACGCCTACGGCAAGACCGCGACCTTCATGCCGAAGCCGGTCTATGGCGACAACGGCTCAGGCATGCACGTCCACCAGTCGATCTGGAAGGGCGGCAAGCCGACCTTCGCGGGCAACGAATATGCCGGCCTGTCGGAGAACGCGCTGTTCTATATCGGCGGCATCATCAAGCATGCCAAGGCGCTGAACGCCTTCACCAACCCCTCGACCAACTCGTTCAAGCGCCTGGTCCCCGGCTTCGAGGCGCCGGTGCTGCTCGCCTATTCGGCTCGCAACCGCTCGGCCTCCTGCCGCATCCCCTTCGGGCAGTCTCCGAAGGCCAAGCGCGTCGAGGTCCGCTTCCCCGACCCGACGGCGAACCCCTACCTCGCCTTCTCGGCCATGCTGATGGCCGGCCTCGACGGCATCAAGAACAAGATCCACCCGGGCTCGGCCATGGACAAGGATCTCTACGACCTACCGCCGGAGGAGCTGAAGGAGATCCCGACGGTCTGCCGGTCGCTGCGCGAGGCGATGGAGTCGCTCGATGCCGACCGCGAGTTCCTGAAGGCCGGCGGCGTCTTCGACGACGACCAGATCGACGCCTTCATCGACCTGAAGATGGCCGAGGTGCTGCGCTACGAGATGACGCCGCATCCGATCGAGTTCGACATGTACTACTCGATCTGAGGCGAACCGCTCAAACACGATCAACGAAGACGGGCGTCCGGCAACGGGCGCCCTTTTTTGTCGCCACCGCAGAGCGCGCTTTACCCTCGTGATTCAGGCGATCCCGTCGATCCGTGCGAGTTGCCCGGCCAACTCGTCGGCGAAGCTGCGAACGACGCTGCGCATGTATCTGAGCGAGGGATAGGCGAGGAACATCTCGGCCGGCTTGACCTCGTATCGCGGCAGAATCCGGACCAGCCGGCCGTCGGCCAGCGCGTCGTTCACCAGCAGCGTCTGCACCGGCCCTGCGGCGTGGCCAGACAGCAGCGTTTGCGCGATGACGTTGGCGTCGTTGGTGTGGATCGAAGGGCTGACGTCGACCTCCAGCCGCTGCTTGCCCTGGGAAAGCGACAAGGCCCCCCGAGGCGTGAGAACGTTCGAACTGACGACGAGCGGCACCGCCTGGAGCTGTTCGATCGTCTCGAGCGATCCGTGCGCGGCGAGGAAGCCGGGACTTGCGGCCAGCACTCGCTGGACGAGCCCGAGCCGGCGCACGACGAGATCCTGCACATCCGGCCGACCGTAGCGGATAGCGAGATCGAAATTCTCGTAGATCAGATCGACCGACCGATTTTCCAGAATGAGGGTCACGGCAACGTCGGGGTGGCTGTCGCGATAGCCCATCACGATCGGGTGGATCGCCCGCGCGCCGACGCAAGATGGCGCATGAATGCGCAGCGATCCCTCGATCCGCCCCTGGTCGAGCCTCACGCCCTCGATCGCCGCGTCGAGCTCTGCCAGCGCCGAGCGGCTTCGCTCATAGAGCGCCTGCCCCGCAAGGGTCGGCCTGACGGCCCGCGAGGATCGCTCGAAAAGCCTTGCCTGCACATGCCGTTCCAGATTGGCGAGATGCTTCGACACCGCCGGCTGGGAGAGCGAGAGATCCTCGCCCGCGCCGGTCATCGAGCCTCGTTCGACGGTGCGCAGAAAAACCCGCAACGCGGCGCTGAGATCCATATCCATTCCAATCAGCTATGACTGGTATCACGCCATCACCATTGTTCATATCGCTCTCTCGGCTATGCCTCAAGACACAATCGAGGGACTGAGATGACATCACCACTGAACCGCAGAACCATGCTCGCCGGCATGGCATCGAGCCTTGCCGGCTGCGTGAGCCAGAACCCGGCGCATCGCCTGGTGGATTGGCGAGAAGACAGCGGCTATGCCTCGATGTACGCCGCCGTCGAAGGCGAGCCCTTCCCCGTGGCCGCCGTCGATCTGTCGCGGCTCGCCGATCCGAAATTCCTGCGCCAGGAGGTGACCTGCCCGACGACGCACCCTGTCGGCACGGTGGTGGTCGATCCCAACCGGCGCTTTGCCCATCTCGTTCAGGAGAATGGCCGCGCCCTTCGCTACGGCGTCGGCGTCGGCAGGATGGACGATTTCAACTTCGTCGGCGAAGCGGTGATCGCCCGCAAGGCGGAATGGCCGCGCTGGACGCCGACGCCGGACATGATCGCCCGCGAACACGCGCGCTACGAACCCTATCGGGACGGCCTGCCGGGCGGCCCGACCAATCCCCTCGGCCCACGCGCCCTCTATCTCTACCGGGACGGGCGCGACACGCTGTATCGGCTTCACGGCACCGTCGAGCCCTGGACGATTGGCACGAAGGTTTCTTCCGGCTGCATTCGTCTCTTCAATCAGGACATCATCGATCTTTATCGCCGGGTTCCCGTCGGGACGAAAGTCGTCGTCCTTCCCGTCGAGACCGGCACGGCCTGACAGCGCTCCGCTGGCGTCAGCACCGAAATCCACGAAAACCCCGTGGAAAAGCGGAAAATCACCACTGATCAGGCCCAGGTCGCAGAGCCCGACGCTTGAAGAACATTTCGTGAAAGTATAGCAAGGAGCCATGATCGCGGCGCAGCATGAGACCCCTTCGAGCCAACGAGGATTTTCCAGCCGATGAGCGACGACCTGTTTTCGGGCAACGCCGCTCGCAAGCCCGCGGCGCCCAAGCCCGCATCTCCGTCCAGAAAGCCGCCGCAGGAGTTCGTTCCCGGCGCCGATTACACCGCTGCCGATATCGAGGTTCTGGAGGGGCTGGAGCCGGTGCGCCGGCGCCCCGGCATGTATATCGGCGGCACCGACGAGAAGGCCGTCCACCACCTCTTCGCCGAGGTCATCGACAATGCGATGGACGAGGCGACGGCCGGGCACGCCAATTTCATCGAGGTCTCGCTGGAGGCCGACGGCACGCTCTCCGTCACAGACAACGGCCGCGGCATCCCGGTCGACCCGCATCCCAAATACAAGAACCGTTCGGCGCTCGAAGTCATCATGACGACGCTGCACGCCGGCGGAAAGTTCGATTCCAAGGTATACGAGACCTCCGGCGGCCTGCACGGCGTCGGCGTTTCCGTCGTCAACGCGCTGTCGGAAAAGCTCGAGGTCGAGGTCGCCCGCAACCGCAAGCTCTATCGCCAGACCTATTCGCGCGGCCATGCGACCGGCGAGCTGACCGAGGTCGGTGAGATCCAGAACCGCCGCGGGACACGGGTGCGCTTCCGGCCCGACCCCGATATCTTCGGCGCCGGCGTCAAGTTCCGGCCGGAACGGCTCTTCGCCATGGCCCGCTCCAAGGCCTATCTCTTCGGCGGCGTCGAGATCCGCTGGTCCTGCGACCAGAGCCTGATTACGGCGGATGGCCCGGTTCCGGCGCGCGAGACCTTCCACTTTCCAGGCGGGCTGAAGGACTATCTCGATTCCACCCTCGGCACCGAGCACCGGGTGACGTCGCAGATCTTCGCCGGCCGCACGGAGAAGGTCTCCGGCCACGGCGCGGTGGAATGGGCGGTCAGCTGGACGCCGGAGGACGGCTTCGTCCGCTCCTACTGCAACACCATCCCGACGCCGGAAGGCGGCAGCCACGAAGCGGGCCTGCGTGCGGTGCTCCTGCGCGGCATCAAGGCCTTTGCCGAGGTCTCCGGCAACAAGCGGGCGTCGATCGTCACATCCGACGACATCATGCAGACCGCGTCGGCCATGCTGTCGGTGTTCATCCGCGAGCCGGAATTCGTCGGGCAGACCAAGGACCGGCTGGCGACGGTCGAGGCGCAGCGGATCGTCGAGCAGTCGATGCGCGATTCCTTTGACATCTGGCTCGCCTCCTCACCGCAGGACGCAGCCAGGCTGATCGACTGGGTCGTCGAGCGCGCCGACGAGCGGCTGCGCCGCCGCCAGGAGAAGGAGGTCAGCCGCAAGACGGCGACGCGCAAGTTGCGGCTTCCCGGCAAGCTGGCGGACTGCTCTCAGACGGGCGCGGCGGGCGCCGAGATCTTCATAGTCGAGGGCGATTCGGCCGGCGGCTCGGCCAAGCAGGCGCGCGACCGCAAGATCCAGGCGATCCTGCCCCTGCGCGGCAAGATCCTCAACGTCGCCAGCGCCGGACGCGACAAGCTTGGCGCGAACCAGCAGCTCGCCGACCTGATCCAGGCGCTCGGTTGCGGCACAAGGGCCAAATACCGCGAGCTGGACCTGCGCTACGAGCGAGTCATCATCATGACGGACGCCGACGTCGACGGCGCCCATATCGCCTCGCTCCTTATCACCTTCTTCTATCAGGAGATGCCGGAGCTGATCCGCGGCGGCCATCTCTTCCTCGCCGTCCCTCCGCTCTACAAGCTGACCCAGGGCGGCAAGACCGCCTATGCCCGCGACGACCGTCACCGCGAACAGTTGGTCGCGCGCGAGTTCAAGGGCAAAGGCAAGATCGAGGTCTCGCGCTTCAAGGGTCTCGGCGAAATGCTGCCGGGCCAGCTCAAGGAGACCACGATGGACCCTCGGAAGCGCACGCTTCTCAAGGTCGTCATGGACGAGACGCCGGAAGCCGGCACCTCCGGCGCAGTCGAGGCGCTGATGGGCAACAAGCCGGACCTTCGCTTCCGCTTCATCCAGGAGCGGGCTGCCTTTGCGGAAGATCTCGACATCTGATTGCGCGGCATCTTAATGCTGTCGCACGAGTTTGGCATCGAAGGCGGATCAGCCATTTCGTCACGCGGCTCCGGACGGCGCAGGGATGCGACAGCAGCGCAGATCGCGGAGCCCTCAACGCGGAGATCACTCGTGAACCGACAACTGCTCTTGTCGACAGGCCTCGCGCTCGCCCTCGCGCTCGGACCGGTGGCTTCCCTCGCCCAGACCACACCGTCGCCGGACAAGGCGGAGACGCCCGCCGCCGAGGCTGCGCCGGCCATGGCTGCGGAGCCGGCAGCTCCGGCAGACCAGATCGCGCCGCAGGCGACACAAGCTCCTGCGTCCGACACGGCACCCGCCGGTCAGGCCGAGGCGACCGGAAAGACTGCCGAGGCCGGATCGTCGGCGACGGATATTGCGTCCGTGGTCGAAGGCCTCACCCCGATGGTCCAGGACGTCCAGATCGTCGGGCCCTGGACCAACGGCGACAGGCAGGGTGTCTGGCGCACGGTGATCGCACAGCCGAGCGGCGAAAACGCCAAGTCGCATTTCTTCGTCCAGCAGATCGAGACCAAGGGGACCGACTACACCGTCCTCTCGACGACCGAGATCACGGAGATCTCGAAGGTGGACGGCGCGATCCTCGGCTATCGTGCGGACGAGCCGAGCGATGTCGATCCGAACAGCCTGATGCTGTTCTTCGAGATCGTCCCGACCGGCGCGGAACTGTCCGAAACCTACGAGTTGCGTTTCCATCCGGGCCAACCCTACGACTTCGGCCCCTCTACCAACTGAGGCTTTCGACGGCTGGCAGGTCGGAGGGGATGCCCGCGACGGGCTCCTCGCACCGGCCTGCCGAACTCTCCCCACATATCGGCCCTGGTGATACGTCGCGGGACACTCTGCCGGAAAGCGCGATGCCGGTCAGGAGGCCGCCGCTACAAGCCGGCGCAGCGCCGCGGTCGCGGGATCCGGCGCCTCCAGCGTCACCAGGTGGCCGCCACCCTCGATCATGGTGAGGTGCGCGCCGGGGATCGCAGCCGCCATCTCCCGCGAGCGGGCCGGGTCGATGATCTGGTCGAGGATGCCGGCGAGAACTTCCGTCGGCGCCGCGACACCGGACAGGAGATCTGTCTGGTCCCGCCGCGCGATGATCGCTTCCTGCTGGCGGATGAAGGCCTGGATCCCGACAGCTTCGGCCATGGTGACCGTCAGCGCCCTCAGTACCGGGTCGCGGGCCGCCTCGGGAGCGAACAGGCGGTCGGCAAGGACATCGCCGACCGCCGCGATGCCGGCCCGTGCGGCGAACGCGATCAGGCGCCGCCGCGCTTCGGTCTGCTCCGGCGTATCGGGCCGCGCGCTGGTGGCCATGAGGGCAAGGCCGAAGACGCGATCAGGCGCGAGCCGCATGACTTCGAGAGCGACATATCCGCCCATCGACAGCCCGCACAGCACGAAGCGCCGGGGCGCTTCGGCCAGGAGACGTTCCGCCATCGCGGTGATCGTGGCATCTTGCAGCGTATCCGCAATCAGGCAGTCGGCGCCGAGCGCCTCGATCTGGTGGCGGTAGAGTTCGCCGGTGCAAAGCAGGCCCGGCACGAGGACAATGCTTGTCGATTTCATGAATTTGGCCCTCCAAGTCCGCAAAACAGGCCCTATATGTTGGTCCAAGGTTGACTCGCGACTGCGGTCGCCCTATCGCCCCAGTAGCATGGGCCTTGAACGGCGCGACCGCGCCATCGTCTCCATTTGTAGAGAACTGCCAGCTTGACACTCTTTTCCGAACTCGGCCTCAGCGCCAAGGTTTTGGCGGCCGTCGAAGCCGCCGGCTATCGCGAACCCACGCCGATCCAGGAACAAGCCATTCCGCATGCGCTTCAGCGGCGCGACGTGCTCGGCATCGCCCAGACCGGCACCGGCAAGACGGCATCCTTCGTTCTGCCGATGCTGACGCATCTGGAAAAGGGCCGCGCCCGCGCGCGCATGCCGCGCACGCTGATCATCGAGCCGACGCGCGAACTCGCCGCGCAGGTCGAAGACTCGTTCAACAAGTACGGCAAGGACCAGAAGGTCAACGTCGCGCTTTTGATCGGCGGCATGTCCTTCGGCGACCAGGACAAGAAGATCGACCGTGGTGTCGACGTCCTGATCGCCACGCCCGGCCGGCTTCTCGACCATTTCGAGCGCGGCAAGCTGCTTCTGACCGGAGTCGAGATCCTGGTGATCGACGAAGCCGATCGCATGCTCGACATGGGCTTCATTCCGGACATCGAGCGGATCTGCAAGCTCCTGCCCTTCACCCGGCAGACGCTGTTCTTCTCGGCCACCATGCCGCCGGAGATCACCCGGTTGACCGAGCAGTTCCTGCAGAACCCGGTCCGGGTCGAGGTCGCCAAGCAGGCCTCTGCGGCGCTGACCGTGACCCAGCGCCTCGTTGCCTCGCACAAGACCGACTATGCCAAGCGCGAGACGCTGCGCCAGGTCATCCGCGAGCAGGACGAGCTGACCAACGCGATCATCTTCTGCAATCGCAAGCGGGACGTGTCGACCCTGTTCCGCTCGCTGGAAAAGCACGGATTTTCGGCCGGCGCGCTGCATGGCGACATGGACCAGCGCTCGCGCACGGCGATGCTGCAAGGCTTTCGGGACAACCAGATCCAGTTGCTCGTCGCCTCCGACGTCGCGGCGCGCGGCCTCGACATCCCCGCGGTCAGCCACGTCTTCAACTTCGACGTTCCGATCCATGCCGAGGATTACGTCCACCGCATCGGGCGCACGGGTCGTGCGGGCCGCTCGGGCAAGGCCTTCACGCTGGTGACCAAGGCCGACAGGAAACATCTCGACGCGATCGAGAAGATGCTCGGCACCGAGATTGCCTGGCATGGCGGCGACGTCTCGTCGCTGCCGGCCGAAGAGGCCGAGGAAAAGCCCGGCCGGCGCACAAGCAGCCGGCGCGCCAGCGGGGGAACCAGACGCCGGGAAGGCGAAGAAGAGCGGACCGAGCGGCCAAGCCGCCGGCGCGGCAAGACGACCGATACGCCGGCCGCTGTCGAGGAGCCGGCCGTCACCCGGGCCGAGGCCGGCGAACTCGCCGTACCGGTGGAGGAGATTAGCGAGGCGCCGGCGGCTGCCGCTCAGGCCGCTCCTTCCACCGCGCGCGCTTCGCGCAGCAGCAGCCGGACCGCGGCGAACTCCGATCGCGCCAGGCCCACCGCATCCGGGCGCGGCCGCAACGCCGGATCGCCCTCGCCGGCAAACCGCGGTCGCGGTGGCGAGGACAACGGCAAGCAGCCCGTCGGCTTCGGCGACGACATCCCCGCCTTCATGCTGATCGAAACCGGCACCTGAGAGTGCCGGTCGCGCGGCTTTCGAGGCTGCGGCGGACCCCAATCGTTGTGATTACGAAAAAGCCGCGCGCCCATGGCCCGCGGCTTTTTGATTGTGATGTATAGTCCGCTGCCGACGCGAGGTCCGGCGGCCCTTCCCGAACGTCCGGATCAGTGGATCGAGACGCCGGCGACCTGCTCGCTCATCCGGCGCAGCTCCGTGCGCGCCTGTGCAGTCAGTTCCACGGTCAGCGAGACCGCGCCGTCCTCGCGGTCGTCCCGCGTCTGCACCGAGGCATTCTTGTAGAGCCAGGGCAGCACGCTCATTGCATCCGGCTGCAGATCGAGCGTGACGGCGCAGAGCGCGCCGGCGATACGGTTCTCGATGTCGGCAAGAAGCGCCGTCGTCCCCTCGCCCGTCACCGCGGAGACCAGATGCGCCGCCGCAGGATCCGGCAGCCCCTCGCGAACCGTCGCCAGATGGTTGCGGCCGGGCTCGTCGAGAAGATCGATCTTGTTCCAAACCTCGACGACGTGGTGGGAATCCTCCGCGTCGATCTCCAGATCGTGCAGGATCTTCTTCACGTCGTCCGCCTGGGCGAGCGTGTCGGGATCCGCCATGTCGCGCACATGCAGGATCAGATCGGCCTCGATCACCTCCTCCAGCGTCGCCCGGAAGGCCGCGACGAGATGCGTCGGCAGGTCGGAGACGAAGCCGACCGTGTCGGAGAACATCACCTCGGTCCCGTGCGGCAGCACCGTGCGGCGCAGCGTCGGGTCGAGCGTCGCGAAGAGAAGGTTCCTGGCGAAGACGTCGGACCCGGTCAACCGGTTGAACAGGGTCGACTTGCCGGCATTGGTGTAGCCGACCAGGGCGATGACCGGATGCGGCACCTTCTGCCGCTTGGAGCGGTGCAGCTGGCGCGTCCGCTTAACCTGGTCGAGCTCGCGTTCGAGCCTCTTGATCTTGTCCTGCAGCTGCCGGCGATCCGCCTCGATCTGGGTTTCGCCGGGCCCGCCCATGAAGCCGGCGCCGCCGCGCTGGCGCTCCAGATGAGTCCAGGAGCGCACGAGGCGGCCGCGCTGGTAGTTGAGATGGGCGAGCTCCACCTGCAGCCGACCTTCCTTGGTGCGCGCGCGCCGGCCGAAGATCTCGAGGATCAGCCCTGTGCGGTCGAGCACCTTGGCGCCTAGTTCCTTTTCCAGGTTGCGCTGCTGGACCGGGGTCAGCGGATGGTCGAAGACGACGAGGCCGATTTCCTCGGCCGCCACCGTCCCCTTCAGCTCCTCGACCTTGCCGGCGCCGATCAGTGTCGCCGGCCGTGGCTTGGACCCGCCGACGACGCCGCTGGCGACGATGTCGAGATCGATCGCAGCGGCAAGGCCGAGTGCCTCGGCGAGCCTTGCATCGTCACTGCGGCGCGTGACCTCGCTGGCCGAGCCGCCGGACTCATCGGCAGCGGTGAAGTTCCGGAAGGTCGGCACGAAAACCGCGGCCCGGGTGGCGACGCGGCGATGCTCGATCGGACCGCGGGGTCCGGATTCGCGAGGTTCTGTCAATCAGTCGTTCCTGTCCTCGTCGCCGCCGTCATACATCTGGACCGGCTGCGACGGCATGATCGTGGAGATCGCGTGCTTGTAGACGAGCTGCGAATGGCCATCCCGCCGCAATAGCACGCAGAAATTGTCAAATGAGGTAACAACCCCCGTAAGCTTTACGCCGTTGACCAAAAAGATCGTCAACGAAATTTTCTGCTTGCGGACCGTGTTTAGGAAGAGATCCTGCAGATGCTGTGGCCGCTCAGGCATTTATGCGCGTTCCTTGTTATTCGTTCTTCGGCGGCGCCTGCCATGGGTCGGGCCGGAACGGCCGCATTCCCCGCATGCTGACGAACCGCGCTGGTGTCGGTTCATGCCTGGAATGTGGTCTCTTGCGGCGCCGCCGTAAAGCGGAAGATTGCCCGCATTTGCCGCTACGGCGAAATCCGCTCGACATTTCTGCAGATTACGGCCGGTTCCGCATCCGGATCGACGGGTTCGACTTCGCCGCACTGCGGCGAAAACCCGATTCGCGGAGCCGTGTCAGAAGAATTCGAGGCTGACGCGGAACATCTGCTCGACATGACGCACCGCGCTTGCGGCGGCGAAGATCACCACGCGGTCCTTCGCCCGGATCCTCGTCTGGCCGCTCGGCTTGACGTATTCCCCCGCCCGGTAGATCGCCCCGATCCTCAGGTTCTCCGGCAGGTCGAGTTCGCGCAGCGGGGCGCCGACCAGCGGCGAGGTCTCCAACGCCTCGGCCTCGATCACCTCGGCGACGCCGTTCTGGATCGAATGGACGGCCCGGATCCGGCCGCGCCGCACATGCTGCAGGACGCGCGAGATCGTCACCGTGCGCGGATTGATGAAGGCGTCGATACCGAGCGTGCGGGTGAAGCCCTGATAGTCGGCATTGTTGAGGAGAGCGAGATTGCCCTTGCAGCCGAGGCGCTTGGCCATGACGCTCGACAGGATATTGACCTTGTCGTCATTGGTGACCGCGACGAGCAAGTCGCCCGTCGCAATGTCGGCCTCTTCCAGGATCGCCTGGTCGAGGCCGCTACCATGGAGCACGATGGTGCGGCGGAGGCTGTCGGCGATCGTGACAGCGCGCTCGTGATTGGCCTCCACCACCCGGATCCTGGCGCCAAAATTGCGCCGCTCGATCTGGCTGGCGACATAGAACCCGATATTGCCGCCGCCGATGATGACGATGCGCCCGGCCTCGGGCTCCTCATGACCGAAAAGGCCGAGCGTGCGGCGCACATGCGATTTCTCCGCGACGACATAGGCGACGTCGCCCGGCACCATCTGGTCGCCGGAGGCCGGGATGAACACCCTGTCGCCCCGCCAGATCCCGACCACGGTGGCGTTGAGGTCGGGAAACAGCTCGGTCAACTGGTCGAGCGGCGTGTTGACGACCGGACAGTCCTCCCGGCATTCGATCGCCACCATGGCGATCCTGTCGTCGGCGAAGCGGACCGCGTCCATGGCGCCCGGCAGCGCGATGCGGCGCAGCACCATCTCGCCGACCTCGACCTCGGGCGAGATGACCACGTCGATCGGCAGATTGTCGGTCGAGAAGAGATCCTGCCAATGGGCTCTCAGATAGCTCTGCGACCGGATGCGGGCGATCTTGGTCGGCACGTTGAACAGGGAATGAGCCACCTGGCAGGCGATCATGTTGACTTCGTCGTGGAGGGTCACGGCGATGATCATATCGGCCTGCTCGGCCCCCGCCTCGGCGAGGACGTCAGGATGGGCGCCGTGCCCCACGAAGCCGCGGGCGTCGAGATTGTCGCGGATCGCCTGCACCAGCGCGCGCGAGGTGTCGATCACCGACACGTCGTTGCGTTCGGAGGCGAGCCGCTCGGCAATGCCGTAGCCGACCTGCCCTGCGCCGCAAATGACAACCTTCATGCCGCCCGCCCTTGGAGAATGCACCTCGTACCGGCGTGCATAGACCCTTGCAGCCCCGGGCGCAAAGCGGGGCGGTCGGACCGGCACCGGCACCGGCACCGGCAAGCCCGCCTGCCGTCACGGCGCTGCGGCACGGCGGGCCGCATCGACGGCTTCGGCATGGCTACCCGCCGCCTCAGATGCCGAGAGACTTCAGCTTTCGATGCAGGGCCGAGCGCTCCATGCCGACGAATTCCGCCGTCCGGGAGATGTTGCCACCGAAGCGGTTGATCTGCGCGACGAGATATTCCTTCTCAAACACCTCGCGGGCGTCGCGAAGCGGCAAAGCGAGGATCTGGCCGTTCGCCTGGCTCGGCGTCCTCGGCAGCATGTCGCCAACCTCGTTCGGCAGCATGTCGGCCGAGATCGGTTCTTCGGGATCGCCGTCGCGCGCCAGGATCATCAGCCGCTCGACATTGTTGCGAAGCTGGCGGATATTGCCAGGCCAGTCGCTGGACTGGAGCACCGCCATCGCCTCGGGCCCGATCGGACGCGGCTTGATGCCGGTCTGCTCGCTGATCTGCTTCATGAAGGCCTCGATCAGGAGGGGCACGTCCTGGCGGCGGTCGGCAAGCGGCGGCACCGGGATCGGGACGACCGCAAGCCGGTGATAGAGGTCCTCGCGGAAGAGGCCGTCGGCGATCATCGATTCCAGATTCTGCGAGGTCGACGAGATGATGCGCACGTCGACGCGCACGCGCTTGGAGCCGCCGACGCGCTCGAAGGCCTGATCCGTCAGGACACGCAGGATCTTGTTCTGCGTCTCGCGCGGCATGTCGGCGACTTCGTCGAGATAGAGGACGCCATGATGGGCCTCTTCGAGCGCTCCCACCTTGCGCTCGACGCCCGGCGGCGTCTCGGTGCCGAACAGTTCGACTTCCATCCGGTCCGGCGTGATGGCCGCGGCGTTCAAGGCGACGAAGGGGCCGCCGGACCGCGGCGAGGCCGCATGGAGCGCCCGCGCGACCATCTCCTTGCCGGAGCCCGAGGGCCCGAGAATCATGACGCGGCTGTTGGTCGGCGCGACCCGGTCGATCAACGTGCGCAGCTGGTTCATCGGCTGCGACTTGCCGATCAGCTCGGCAAAGTCAGACGACCGACGCCGAAGCTCCAGGACCTCGCGTTTCAGCTTGGAGGTTTCGAGCGCGCGCTCCGCGACGAGAATCAGCCGGTCGGCCTTGAACGGCTTTTCGATGTAATCGTATGCGCCGCGCCGGATCGCCGAGACCGCGGTCTCGATATTGCCGTGGCCGGAGATCATCACCACCGGCACCTCCGGGTGCTGGGCCTTGATCGCGTCGAGGAGGTCGAGCCCGTCGAGCCGGCTGCCCTGCAGCCAGATATCGAGAAACACGAGCCGCGGGACGCGATCGGCGATCGACGCCAGCGCCGCGTCGGAATCGCCAGCCGTGCGGGTCTCGTGACCCTCGTCCTCGAGAATGCCCGCGACGAGCTCGCGAATATCGGCTTCGTCATCGACGATCAGGATGTCCGATGCCATCGGTCTCACCAATCCTTTCTGGAGTCTCGCTTCGATTTGCGGGCGGTTTAGCGCCACCGGGCAGCATGATTCGCACCATCGCCCCCTGCGGCTGATCGGGGGCGTCTTCCAGCGAAATCTGCCCGCCATGGTCCTCGATGATCTTGCGGACGATGGCGAGGCCGAGGCCGGTCCCCTTTTCACGGGTCGTCATGTAGGGTTCGAGCAGACGATCGCGATCCTGGGGCGGAAAACCCCGGCCATTGTCGATGATGTCCACCCGGTGAAAGGCTCCACCGGCCTTTGCGCGGATCGTGATCCGGCCGGCGACGCCTTCCGTCGCCTCCACGGATTCGACCGCATTCTTGACCAGATTGCCGAATGCTTGTGACAGAAGACGGATGTCGAAGGAACCGAGCATGGGCTCGTTCGGGATGTCCGCCTCGAACGCAATGCCGTGATCGCCCATCTCGCGCATGAACATGGCTTCGCGCAGCGCTTCGCGCAGGTCCTTGTTCTCCATGGTCGGCTTGGGCATGCGCGCGAAGGTAGAGAACTCGTCGACCATCCGGCCGATATCGCCCACCTGCCGGACGATCGTCTCGATGCAGCGGTCGAAGACCTCGCGGTCGTCCTCGACGCGCTTGCCGTAGCGCCGGCGGATGCGCTCGGCCGACAGCTGGATCGGGGTGAGCGGATTCTTGATCTCGTGGGCGATACGCCGGGCGACATCGGCCCAGGCCGAGGTGCGCTGCGCGTCGACGAGGTCGGTGATGTCGTCGAGGGTGACGACGCTCGATTGGCCGTGCTCCTCCTCCGCGGAGGAGGAGGTGATGCGGACAGCGAGCGTGCGTTCGCGCTGCCGGATCTTCAGCTTCACTTCTTCCTGATATTCAAGGCGCCGCGATTGCGAGGCGGCATGGTGGATGCGGCCGATCTCCGGGAAGACGGCGGCGAGTTCCCGGCCGACCACCGCGTCCGCCTCGACGGCCAGGATCCGTTCGGCCGAGGGATTGAGCATCGATACCGTGCCATCCTCCTCGACACCGAGGACGCCGACGGTCACGCCCGAGAGCACCGCCTCGGTGAAGCGGCGGCGCTCGTCGATGACATCCTTGGCGTGAACGAGTTCGGAACGCTGACTCCTGAGCTGCAGGATCATGTTGTTGAAGGTGTTCGACAGCGAGCCGACGTCGCCATCCGATACCCGCACCGGCACCGAGATCGATAGATTGCCCTCCGAGACTTCATCGGCTGCGCCGATCAGGAGACGGATCGGCCGCACCAGACGGTCCGCGACCCCGATGCCGGTCCAGATCGCAGACAGGAGCACGATCAGCATGATGCCGAGATAAAGCAACGCGAAGGCGATCTGCAGGCCGAAGCGGTTCGACTTCAGGCTCGAATATTCCGCCGTGCGCTCTTCCATCAGCCGCAGCGCGCCGAGCACCTCCGGGTCGACGGCGCGCACGGTGTAGAGATAGGCGCCCGAGATCTGCCGCAGCTTGATGATCGCGCCGACGAGATTGGTCACGCCGGGGGGGATGAAGACGAGATTGCCCTCCGCGGCCTGCGACAATGCGTCTGCCGGCGGCACCGGCAGCGGCTTCTCCACCTCTACGTTCGCCTGGAGGAACGGCGTTCCGTCGGTGCGCAGCAATTGTGCCCCGAGAAGCGAGCGACCGCGCGCCTGCTCCGTCAGGAAGGACTGGAATCCGGTCCGGTCGAGATCGTAGAGGCGGCGCTGCTGGTCGAGGTCATACGCCATCGACAGGGTCGACCCCTGCAGATTGCGCGCGTTCTCGTTGACATAGGCCCTCGCGACGCTGATCGAGGAATCGATGATCGCCTGGGTGCGCATGCCGAACCAGCGGTCGAGACCGAGATCGAGGGTGACACCGGCGACGATCGCCACCAGCAGCGCCGGCAGGGCCGCAACGATCGAAAACAGGACGACGATGCGGATATGCAGGCGCGAGGCCGCCTTGCCTTTCGCGCGCGCGCGGAACATGCGCATGACCTCGCGCCCGATCAGGACGCACAGGATCACGACGAAGGCGCCGTTGACCACCGTCGCGATCGTGACAATCGTGTCGGTCGGCGCGATCGGCGTCAGCCCCATCAGGACGACGAAGGAGATCGCACCGGTCACCAGCGCGCCGACCACCGCCAGTAGGCCCGGCACGAGCATGAAACGCCGGCGCTCCAGAAGGAACGGAATCTCGGTTTCGGACTGAATCGGTTGCGAGGTCATACGTGGCTGCAGTTGACGGTGGCGTTGCTACTGAGCAACGGAATGTGTCCAAACTGCAACGAACTCAGAAAAATTTCCAGCTATCTTATCGACCGGACCACCGAAATATCAAGATCGCGGATTTTCTTGCGCAACGTATTGCGGTTGACGCCGAGAAGATCGGCCGCCTTGACCTGATTTCCCCGGGTAGCAGCGAGCGCGGCGGCGATCAACGGATATTCGACCTCGCGCAGAATCCGGCCATGCAGGCCCGGCGGCGGCAGATCGTCGCCGAAGGAGGAGAAATATTCCGCCAGATAGCGCTCCACCGAGCTCGAAAGATCGACCGGCTTGCCCTGGTCGGCGTCGAGGCCCGGCGTGCGGATCGGGTCGCTGGTCAGCTCGTGCTCGACCAGCTCCGCCGAGATCTCGTCCTGCGGATAGAGCGCCGAGAGACGGCGGATCAGGTTCTCGAGTTCGCGCACATTGCCCGGCCAGGCGTAGCGGCGCATGACGTCGAGCGCACCCTGGCTCAGCGTCTTGCGCGGCAGGCCTTCCTTCTCCGCGGTCGCGAAGAAGTGGCGCGCAAGATCGGGCAGGTCCTCGATCCGCTCGCGCAAGGGCGGCAGGCGCAACGGCACGACGTTTAGCCGGTAGAACAGGTCCTCGCGGAAGAGACCGCGGCTGATCAGCTGGCGCAGGTCCTTGTTGGTTGCGGCGACGATCCTGACGTCGGTGGCGATCGGGGTTCGCCCGCCGACGACGGTGTACTCGCCCTGTTGCAGGACGCGCAGGAGACGGGTCTGCGCTTCCATCGGCATGTCGCCGATCTCGTCGAGGAAGAGCGTGCCGCCCTCGGCCTGTTCGAAGCGGCCGCTGGCGCGCGCCTGTGCGCCGGTGAAGGCGCCCTTCTCGTGGCCGAAAAGTTCCGATTCGATCAGGTCGCGCGGGATCGCCGCCATGTTGATGGCGACGAAGGGCCCCTTGCGGCGCCGGCCGTAGTCATGGAGGGCGCGCGCGACGAGTTCCTTGCCGGTCCCCGATTCGCCGGTGATCGTCACCGTCAAATCGGTCTGCATCATCCGCGCGAGCGCGCGGTATATGTCCTGCATGGCCGGCGAGCGCCCGACCAGGGGCATGGCCTCCTGGATGTCGTCGGCGGCGCCGTTCTTGGCGCCCTGCTTGGGCTCCGACAGCGCCCGCCGGACGATCGAGACCAGTTCGGTCAGGTCGAAGGGCTTGGGGATGTAGTCATAGGCGCCCTTTTCGGAGGCCTTGATCGCGGTCATGAAGGTGTTCTGCGCGCTCATCACCACGACCGGCAGTTCCGGCCGGGAGTTCTTGATACGCGGCAGCGTGTCGAACGCGTTGCCGTCGGGCATGAGAACGTCGGTGATGACGAGATCGCCCTCGCCCGCCGAAATCCAACGCCACAAGGTGGCGATGTTGGAGGTCACGCGCACTTCGAAACCGGCGCGCATCAGGGCCTGGGACACGACCGTCCGGATCGCGGCGTCGTCGTCGGCGACGAGGATCTGCATTGCCATCTTTGCTACTCAGCCTTGCATGCCGGGCATGTCGTTGGAACTATCGGGAGGGAGCTCGCGCCAGGCGGGCATCAGGATGCGGAAGACGGTGTGGCCCGGCTGGGATTCGCACTCGATGACTCCGCCATGGTCGCCGACGATCTTGGCAACGAGAGCGAGGCCGAGGCCTGATCCGGACGGCTTCGTGGTCACGAAGGGGTCGAAGATGTTCTCCCGGATGTCTTCGGGCACGCCATCGCCATTGTCCTCCACCGAGAATTCCAGCGGCAGCGTGACCCGGTCCTTGGTGCCGGGGACGGAAAGGCGCACGCCCGGGCGGAAGGCCGTCAGCAGCCGGATCTCGCCGCCCTCCCGGTCGCGCACCGCCTCGGCGGCGTTCTTCAGGAGATTGAGGAAGACCTGAACCAGCTGGTCGCGATTGGCATAGACCGGCGGCAGCGAGGGATCATAGAGTTCGGTGATCTTGATGCCGCGGGCAAAGCCGTTCTTGCCGAGCGTCTTCACATGTTCGAGCACGGAGTGGATGTTGACCGCCGAGCGCTCGATCGGCCGCTGGTCTGAGAATACCTCCATGCGGTCGACCAGCTTGACGATCCGGTCGCTCTCCTCCTGGATCAGCCGGGTCAGGCCGCGATCCTCGTCGCTGGCAGACGTCGCCAGGAGCTGAGCCGCGCCCTTGATGCCGGAGAGCGGGTTGCGGATCTCGTGGGCGAGCATCGCCGCGAGCCCGGTGACGGTGCGCGCCGCGGATCGGTGCGTGAGCTGGCGATCCATCTTCTCGGCGATCGATCTCAGCTGGATCATCACCACGATGAGGTCGGGCTCGTCGCTCAAATGCGAGACGTAAAGGTCGACCATTCGCTCACCGCCGAGCCGGGGCGAGGAGATGTCGACCCGGTATTCGCTGATTCGCGACTGCTGCTGGCGCACCTGTTCGATTAGAGCAAACAGCGGGCTGTCGGCCGGCACGAAGTCCTGCAGCCGGCGCTTCACGAGATAGGAGAGGCCGGCGGAGAAGAATTGCTCGGCATCGGAATTGGCGAAGCAGAACCGACCCTTGCCGTCGATCACCACCACGGGATGCGGCAGAGCGTTGAGGATCCGCATTTCGGCGGCAGAGCTGCTGGTGAGATCGGCGATCCGGGACATGGCTTCAGGCCGCCTTCTTGAGCGTGTGCGATGAAAAGGCCGGTTCGACATCGGCAAGCGACGCCTCACCGAAGAGGTGGCGGAGCTGGCGAATGACGGATCGCGGATCGCGGCCCGTCATCACCGCCGCCCGCTCCGGCCCCGCTATCGGCGCGACTGCGCCGGCGAAGCGATCAAGATACCAGCCGAGATGCTTGCGGGCATGGCGCCGGCCGACCCCCTCGCCGTAATGGGAGAGCATTGCGCCGTAATGCTCCTCGACGAGATCGGCGAGCGTGATCGCGGCCAGATCCTTACGGCCGATCGCGCCGGCGAGAAGGCCGGGCAACCAAGGCCGGCCCTGGCTCCCGCGCCCGATCATCACCGCGTTCGCCCGGCTCCGATCCAGCATGCGCGGGAGCTGTTCCGGATCGACGAGATCGCCATTGGCGACGACCGGAAGCTCGACCGCGCCCACAACGGCGGCAATCGCCGCCCAGTCCGCGATCCCGTCGTAGAAGTCGGCGCGGGTGCGGCCGTGGACGGTGATCATTCTCACGCCCGCGGCCTCGGCCCGTCGGGCGATCTCCGGCGCGTTCATCGACGACCGGTCCCAGCCAAGCCGCATCTTGACCGTGACCGGCACCTTGCCCGCTCCCGCGACCGTCGCCTCGACGAGCGAGAGGGCGAGGTCGGGCTCGCGCATCAGCGCCGAGCCGGACAGGCCGCCCACGACCTTCTTCGCGGGGCAGCCGAAATTGATGTCGATGAGATCGGCGCCCTCGCCCGCAAGGCGCTCGGCGGCCGCGCGCATCCAGGTCGGGTCGCGGCCTGCGAGCTGCACGGCATGCAGGCCGGAACCGTCGGCCATGGCACGCTTGGCGGCCTCTGCATCGCCCTTGACGAACTCACCGCTGGCGATCATTTCCGACACGACGAGACCCGCCCTGAACCGGCGTGCCAGCCGCCGGAACGGAACATCGGAAATGCCGGAGAGCGGAGCCAGCAGGGCGCGGTTGGGCAGCGTCAGGCCAGCCACGGACCATGGCTGTCCGACCGGTGCCGATGGCGCCACCTCGCCTAAACTTTGAGCGTCCATAGCCAATGTCGATTCTTGCATCACGCTTTGTACTTTATCGGGGCATGCTCAAAAGACAAGCATGTTGCGCTTGCGAAGACACCAGCTTTTCAAGCCGCGACCGAAAATGAGGGGGAAATCCGCCATGCAGAGCAGGGTCGCCGCGATCATCGTCGCGGCCGGGCGCGGCGAGCGTGCCGGACAGTCGCAGGAAGGCCCCAAACAGTATCGCCGCATCGGCGGTCGAGCGGTTCTTGCACACACCGTGGCGACGTTCCGCGCCCATGACGCGATCGACGAGATCGTCCTCGTCGTCCATCCGGACGACCATGCTCTCCTCGCCGCTGCACTGGGGCCGCTGATCGAGGGCGTCACGGTCGTCGACGGCGGCAGGGAGCGTCAGGAATCGGTGCGGCTCGGCCTGCAGGCACTCGCCGGATCGCCTCCCGAGAGCGTGCTGATCCACGACGGCGTCCGCCCCTTCGCCGATACCGCGCTGATCGACGCGGTGATCGCGGCCGTGTCCGCGGAGGCAGGCGCGATCCCGTCTTTGGCCGTGGCCGACACGCTGAAGCGCTCCGGGCCCGAGGGCGTCGTAACGGAAACTCTCGACCGCTCAGGCCTTTATGCCGCGCAGACCCCGCAAGGCTTCCCCTTTCGGAAGATCCGCGAGGCGCACGAAGCCGCCTCAGTGTCCGGACGCTCCGGCTTCACCGACGACGCCTCGATTGCGGAATGGGCGGGGATCCCGGTTCGCCTCGTCGAAGGGGCGCCCGACAACGTCAAGCTGACCACCGCGCGCGACATTGCGCTGGCGGACCGCAAGCTGAGAGGAGACAGGGCGATGATCGACGTCAGAACCGGCAATGGCTACGACGTCCACAGGCTGGTCGCTGGGAACCACGTCACGCTATGCGGCGTGAGGATTGCGCACGACCAGACACTCGACGGCCATTCCGACGCGGATGTCGGCCTGCACGCCCTCACCGACGCGCTGCTGGCGACCTGCGGCGCCGGCGATATCGGCGACCACTTCCCGCCGAGCGATCCGCAGTGGAAGGGTGCCGCCTCCCACATCTTCGTCCAGAAGGCCGTGGCGATCATCCGCGATCACGGCGGGCGGATCATGAACGCAGACATCTCGCTGATCTGCGAGGCGCCGAAGATCGCGCCGCATCGCGAAGCGATGTGCGAGGCGATCGCGGCCATGACCGGGCTCAGCCGCGACCGCGTCTCGGTCAAGGCGACGACCAACGAGACGATCGGCTTCGTCGGCCGCAAGGAGGGGATCGCGGCAATCGCCACGGCGAGCGTCGCCTATGGAGAGAGCCGATGAGCACCCTCGCGGCGGATCAGCGAGTCGCAGATGAGATTGCCGCCCTCGCCCGCCAGATCGTCGAGCGCTACAGCGCCGCCGGCTGGACGCTCGCCACCGCCGAGTCCTGCACCGGCGGCCTTGTCGCCGGCGCGATTACCGATGTCGCCGGCTCCTCCGCCGTGCTCGACCGCGGCTTCGTAACCTATTCCAATCAGGCGAAGATCGACATGCTCGGCGTCGATCCCGCGGCGCTGGCGGAACATGGCGCGGTCTCGGAGACCGTGGCGCGGCAGATGGCCGAGGGCGCGCGCCGCAAGGCGGGCGTCGACGCCGCAGTCTCGATCACCGGCATCGCCGGTCCCGGCGGCGGATCGCCGGAAAAGCCGGTCGGGCTCGTGCATTTCGCCTGCGCCGGTCCGGCCGGGACCGTGCATCGCGAGGAGCGCTTCGGCGAGATCGGGCGGGGACAGGTGCGCAGAGCGTCCGTGCGGGTGGCACTTCGGATACTGAGGCGCGCGCTCGAAGCCTGAGCCACTGTCGGCAGGCACTATCGCACGGCCTTCGGCCGCGACCCTTCTTTCACAAGCCTCGAACATTTGAGCATCTGTTTCGATGATGACGGATCTCGATCCTGCAGGCCTCCCACCACGACGGGAACCGTTCGCAAGCGAACATTCCGGAAGCGGTGGCGTCGCCAGGATGTGAGGATGTGCGCCGGCTATCCACGGGCCGACCAATCAGCCGTCAGCTGATCAAACCCACACCATCATGCCCCTCCCAACATCTTCCAAGCCCAGCCTGCACAGCGCCAGGAGGACCGTAGGCGAGCGCGTCAGAGAGTTATTCGCGAACGGGAGCGACAGAAACGTGAGAAGTCAAAGGAAGCATCAAACAACACTATAATTGATCCTTACAATATTTTTAGTTAACTACAGTTAAGATTTCGTAATATGAACTCCCCGGAACAATACTCAACCAGCTCCATTGGTCTATCAGGCGCTGCAAGGCGTTTTGTTACCAAGGAGATCTACAATGAACCATCGTCTTACCAAGCTTACCGCCGCGGCCGCGTTCGCAGTCTCGCTTACCGCCGGTGCGGCGTTCGCTCAGAACGCGTATTCGGACTGGAACACGGACAACGATGCCGGCGTCAGCCAGGAAGAGTTCAACACCGCATTCGACAAGGGCGGCGTCTACGATTCCTGGGATACCGATGACGACGGCGTCCTGAGCAAGAGCGAGTTCGATACCGGCGTCTACGGTGCCTATGACCGCGACGACAGCGGCGCGATCGAAGAGCCCGAGTTCGGCGATGTCGGCGACGACATGGGCGATGGCGGTCTCTTCGACGTCTGATCCGCTTTGACGTTGATCCCTCGGCTGGCCGGCTACGCGCCGGCCGGCACATAAGACAGAAAGGACTTTCTCATGAAAAATCTAATTCTCGCTGCTACGTTCGTCGCCCTCGGTGTTTCGCCGGTGATGGCTCAGTCGAATGACGCCGGCCAGGACGCGACCACGAACAACGGTGCCATGTCCTCGTCCTCCGCACCGCCGATGTCGGCGGAAGACATGGTGGCCTCCCAGAAAAAGGTCCTGAAGGCGCTGGAGACGGCCGGCTACACCGATGCCGCGATCATGGACGCCGCATACATGGTTCAGGCCCAGACGCCGGATGGCGAGACGGTCCTGATGATGATCGACACGAGCGGCCGCGTCATGGGGGCGCAGAAAGCGCCGCAGGCCAGCGGCCAGTCCGGCTCCGCGTCCGGTTCGGACTCTTCCAACTCGTCCTCTTCCGACAAGAGCAAGTAAGCGACGCCACTCCAAATGCTGTGGCCGGCGCAGAGCGCGCCGGCCATTTCCCGGCCCGGAAGCGCGCACCGAACATACTTCCAGGCAGGCACGTAAGGAGGTGCATCGATGCATATCAGAAATTTTGTAGTGGCGTTCTCCGTCCTCTTCGCCACGCAGGCTTTCGGACAGCCGAGCGACGGCGCGCCGACGCCACCGAAAGACAAGGGATCGGCCGCACGGTCCGGTCCCGGTCTGATGCCCAGCCGAGGTTTCACGGCCGAGGCGCTGTTGCAGCAGGACGTTTCCGGCCAGGATGGCGAGCCCATCGGCGAAATGATCAATTTCGAGATCGGCCGCGATAACGCAATTCAGCGCGTCCTCATCAACTCCGACGGTTTTCTCGGCATCGACGAGACCGTGATTGCGGTTCCCTACAAGGCGATCGATCTAACAGTGGATGAAGATGGGATCCGAGCCAGCATCGAAGAGGACGATACAGACGCCTACTCGATCTTCGGACCGGAAGAGGGAAGTTCGGCGTCGGCACCAAGCTTCCGCGTATCCTCGCTGCTCGGCGACAATGTCCTGCTCCAGGATGGCGGCGAGTTCGGCTATCTCGCGGATCTCGCGTTCGACCTGGAGGGCCGCCTTCAAGCGGTCATCGTGCGACCGGATATCAGTTCCGACGCGGAAGGGTACTACGCATTCGCCTTCGAACGCGGCGATGTCACCGGGCAGGGTTTCGATCCTTCGGCGGTCAGCTATACGCTTCCTCTCGATCGGGACGCTGTCCTGAAAGAGGATGGTTTCGATTACGAAGCCTATCGGAAGAACAGCATCCTGAAGACGCCGGGGAGTGAGCAGGCATCACAGACCTCGTCCCAGTAAGCGCTGGCAGCGGCGCTTCGAGCAGCAGGGCAGAGCCGTCATCGAGACCGGTTCTTCCCCGGTCCCGAAGCACGTCCACGTATTCTGCCACAGCAACTCCACGCCAGGATCGCGTTATGGGAGCAGCAGTGCTGTCATTGGGATAGCTCCGGCCCTCGCCTCCCTCACCCGTAGATCTTGTCGGCCCGCTCCTCGAAAGCCTGCGCAAATCTTCGAAAGGCGTAGTCGAACATCGAACCCATCAAGAGCCCGAGCGTGCGGCTCTTGAACTCGTATTCGATGAAGAACTTCACGTCGCACATCCCCTCGCCGGCCGGTTCGAAGGTCCAGCGATTGTCGAGGAACCTGAACGGCCCGTTGACGTAGGAGACGTCGATCCGGTTCTCGTCCGGCTTCAGCAGAACCTGCGAGGTGAAGGTCTCCCTGACCATCTTGTAGGCGACGGTCATATCGGCGATGAGCAAGCGCTTGCCGTCCTTCTCGCGCTCGGACCGGATCACCAGCCGCTGGCAGAGCGGCAGGAATTCGGGATACTTCTCGATGTCGGCAACGAGCGCATACATCTGTTGCGGCGTGTGGCGAACGCGGCGGGTCGTTTCGAATTTCGGCATCGGTGCGAAGAACTCAGGCGGCGGCCTGGCGCGCGAGCCGCGCGGCCTTCAGGCGCTCGAAATCCTCGCCGGCATGGTGCGAGGAACGGGTGAGCGGGCTGGCGGAAACGACCAGGAATCCCTTGGTCAGCGCCACCGTCTCGAACGACTTGAACTCGTCCGGGGTCACGTAGCGGATGACCGGGTGGTGCTTGCGGGTCGGCTGCAGATATTGGCCGATGGTGAGGAAGTCGACATCGGCGGTCCGCAAATCGTCCATGAGCTGGATGACCTCGTTGCGCTCCTCGCCGAGCCCGACCATGATTCCGGACTTGGTGAAGATCGTGGGATCGAGTTCCTTCACCCGCTGCAGGAGCCGGATCGAGTGGAAGTAGCGGGCGCCGGGGCGGACCGTCAGATATTTCGACGGCACCGTCTCGAGATTGTGGTTGAAGACGTCGGGCTTGGCGGCGACCACAGCCTTTAGCGCGCCGGGCTTGCGCAGGAAGTCGGGCGTGAGGATTTCAATCGTCGTGCCGGGCGCCGCGGCGCGGATGGCGCGGATCGTCCTGACGAAATGCTCGGCGCCGCCATCGACGAGGTCGTCGCGGTCAACGGAGGTGATTACGACATGGGCAAGGCCCATGGCGGCCACGGCTCGCCCGACGTTCTCCGGCTCGCTCTCGTCCAGCGCATGCGGCAGCCCGGTGGCGACGTTACAGAAGGAACAGGCTCTGGTGCAGATCCCGCCCATGATCATGAAGGTCGCGTGCTTCTTCTCCCAGCAGCCGCCAATATTGGGGCAGCCGGCTTCCTCGCAGACCGTCACGAGATTGTTCGAGCGGGCGATTTCGCGCGTCTCGAAATAGCCCTTGGACATCGGCGCCTTGACGCGGATCCAGTCGGGCTTGGGAAGGCTCGCCCCCTGGTCGGGGCGATGGGCCTTTTCGGGATGCCGCGGCCGAGGCTTCGCCTCGGCCGGCTGGCGGTTATCGAGCACGGTGACCATGAGGTTCAATTAAGCCCCGAAGCCGTCCAGTGCAATCTCGGCAGACGCATCTCTGCCATGCCGGCAATCAGCGGCGCACCAGACGGGCGATGAAGATGAGGAGGCAGGCGCCGACGAAGCCGACGATCAGATATTCCCAGGAGAAGGAGGCGCCCGCCCCCGATCCCAGGCCCGTCAGCCGCAGGATGAAGCTGAGAACGATCGCCCCGACGACGCCGAGGATGATGTTCATCATCAGCCCCATGTCGCTCTTCATGACCTTCTCGGCCAGCCACCCGGCAATGCCTCCAACGATGATGGCGGCAAGAAAACTTCCGATCATTCCCCGATACTCCTGTAGGATGGACGATACTTCCACCCGCTAGGTAGCGCCGGCGAGGGCCGGACAAGGGGTACGGACGCTTTTCTGCCACACTCCGCCGCAGGTTTGCGGCAGACTTCGGCACACGGCGCGAGATCGGCCGCGTGCCATTCGGTTCTACATGTGGATGACGCGGCCGAAGGCGTCCAGAACGCTCTCGTGCATCATCTCCGACAGGGTCGGATGCGGGAAGACCGTGTGCATCAGCTCCTCCTCCGTCGTCTCCAGGCCCATCGCAATGACGAAGCCCTGGATCAGTTCGGTGACTTCCGCGCCGACCATGTGGGCCCCCAGAAGCTCGCCTGTCTCGGCATCGAACACCGTCTTGACCAGGCCCTCCGGTTCGCCGAGCGCGATCGCCTTGCCGTTGCCGCGGAAGGTGAACCGACCGACTTTGACCTTGCGGCCCGCCTCCTTGGCCTTCGCTTCCGTCAATCCGACGGAGGCGACCTGCGGCTGGCAATAGGTACAGCCGGGGATCTCTGTCTTCTTCATGGGATGGACGTCGAGCCCCTTGATCTTTTCGACGCAGATCGTGCCCTCGTGCTCGGCCTTGTGGGCCAGCATCGGCGGGCCGGCGACGTCTCCGATGGCATAGATGCCCTCGACATTGGTCTTGCCGTACGGGTCGATCTTGACGATGCCACGCTCGATCTGAACGCCGGCTTCTTCGAGGCCCAGCCCTTCGGTATTGCCCATCACGCCCACGGCGGAGATCAGCCGCTCGGCCTTCAGCGTCTGCGACTTGCCGTCCTTCGTCTCGACGGTGACGGAAACGCCATTCGCGCCCTTCTCCACCTTCGTCACCTTGGCGCCGGTGAGGATCTTCAGCCCCTGCTTTTCGAACTGCTTGCGGGCGACGCCGGCGATTTCGGCATCCTCGACCGGCATGATCTGCGGCAGGAGTTCGACGACCGTCACGTCTGCGCCCATCGTCTTGTAGAAGGAGGCGAACTCGATACCGATGGCGCCCGAGCCCATCACGATCAGGCTCTTCGGCATCGCCTTCGGCTTCATCGCCTCGAAATAGGTCCAGATCCGGTCGCCATCCGGCTCGATGCCCGGCAGGACACGCGGGCGCGCGCCGGTGGCGACGATCACATGCTTGGCCTTGTAGCGGCCCTCGCCGAGCACGCCCTTGGGGATCGGGTTCTGCGGCTCGACGACCGGCTTCTGCATCTTGCCGACGGTGACCTCGACCGGGCCGCCCTTCGGTGCTTTGGCGATCTTCGCCTCGCCCCAGATGACGTCGATCTTGTTCTTCTTCATGAGATAGCCGACGCCGCCGGCGAGCTGGCCGGAAACGCCGCGGGAGCGCTTGACGACGGCTTCCATGTCGAAGTCCGGCTTCTGGATCTTCAGGCCGTAGTTCGAGGCATTCTCCGCATAATGGAAGATCTCGGCCGAGCGCAGGAGCGCCTTGGTCGGGATGCAGCCCCAGTTGAGGCAGATGCCGCCGAGATGCTCGCGCTCGACCACGGCCGTCTTGAAGCCGAGCTGGGCGGCTCGGATCGCCGCGACGTAGCCGCCGGGCCCGCCGCCGATGATGAGAATGTCGTAGGCGTCAGCCATGGGTCGTCTCCCCGGACGGTCGTTTCTCGTCTGTCGTCGTCGATCGAAAGATGGCGTCTGGGAGCCGGCGGCTGCCTGCGCCGAGCCCCGCTGGATTTGCAGGCCTGTCCGGCGTACCCCTCATGCCTCGTCCGCGAGCAGCTTGCGCACGGGCTCGATCAGCGCCTCGCCCAGCGCCTTGGTGTGCTCGGCGGTCAGATGCACGCCATCGAGCGGCGTCGTCTCGCAGACCTCGGACGCATCGAAGAAGGCGCATTTGTACTCCTCGGCCACCTTGGTGAAGGCCGAGCGGAAATGCTGCGATTCCTCGACCGCATGCCCGAAGAGCAGCGCAAAGTCCGGCTCCGTCGTCTCGCAGAAGATCGGCGGCGCGACGAGAAGGATTTTCGGCGCGGTGTAGCCGCGCTGATAGGGAAAGCCGAGGACGATCTCGACCAGCCGCTCCATGCCCTGACGCGATTCGAACACTCGCCCGGCGCCGGTGTGCTTCTTCAAATCATTGGTGCCAAGCATCAGGATCACGAGGTCAAGCGGCTGGTGGGCGCCCAGCGCCGTCGGCAGGGTCTTCACGGCGTTTCGTTCGGCCGAGACCATCTGGTCGTCGAAGACCGTGGTGCGCCCGTTGAGCGCGTCGGTGATGACATAAGCCTCGTTCTCGAACGCCTTCGACAGGACGTTCGGCCAGCGCACCTCGTGATCGTGGCGCAGCCCGGTCTCCGTGTTGTAGCCCCAGGTGAGCGAGTCGCCGTAGCAAAGGATGGTCTTCACGATTGCATTCTCCGCCCGCCTCAGACCAGCATCGACATCGGGTTCTCGATCAGCTGCTTGAAGGCGCTGAGGAGTTCGGCACCGAGCACGCCGTCGACGGCGCGGTGGTCGGTCGAGAGCGTCGCGCTCATCACCGTTGCGACGGTGACGGCACCGTTCTTCACCACGGCGCGCTGGTCTCCCGCGCCGACCGCCAGGATCGTCGCATGCGGCGGGTTGATGACAGCCGAGAAGTCCTTGATCCCGAACATGCCGAGATTGGACACAGCGGACGTGCCGCCCTGATATTCCTCCGGCTTCAGCTTGCGGGAGCGGGCGCGCTTGGCGAGATCCTTCATCTCGTTGGAGATCGCCGACAGCGTCTTCTCCTCGGCGCGTCGGATGATCGGCGTGATCAACCCGCCCTCGATCGAGACGGCGACCCCGACATCGGCATGCTTGTGGATCAGCATCGCGCCTTCGGTCCAGGAGGCGTTCGCCATCGGCACGGCCTTCAGCGCCAGCGCATGCGCCTTGATGATCATGTCGTTGACCGAGAGCTTGTAGGCAGGCTTTTCGCCGTCCGGCGTCTTGATCATCGGCGACGCCTTGTTGAGCTGCGTCCTCAGCGCCAGTAGCGCGTCGAGTTCGCAGTCGAGCGTCAGGTAGAAGTGCGGGATTGTCGTCTTCGCCTCGACGAGGCGCTTGGCGATGGTCTTGCGCATCCCGTCGTGCGGGACCTTCTCGTAGGAGCCCTCCTGAAAGAGCTTCATGATGCTCTCGTCGCTCGCCGCCTTGGCGATCGGCGCGGCTGCGGCCGCGGCCTGGGGTTCAGCCCCCTTCTGCGGAGCGGCATCCGCCGGCTTCTTCGCAGCGCCGCCCGCCTTGGCGGACTCGATGTCGGCCTTGACGACGCGGCCGTGCGGCCCGGAGCCGTTCACGGCGGACAGGTCGACGCCGGCCTCCTTGGCGAGGCGCCTGGCGAGCGGCGAAGCGAAGATCCGGTCTCCACCAGCCTGCGCTCCCACATCCTTGCCGGCTGAGGAGGATGCCGCCGCGCCATTGCCGCCGGCCGGACGGCTGTCGCCACGCATTTCCGGCTCCTTGGCCTGTTCCACGCTGCCCGTCGCAGCAGCATCGGCCTTGGCATTCTCTGCCATCGGGCCGCCCTTGGCGTCGCCGGCCTGAGCCGCGCCGCCCCCGTCACCACCACCCTTGGCGGCATCGGCAACGTCCTCGCCCTCCGCGGCGAGGATCGCGATGACCGCATTGACCTTCACGCCCTCGGTCCCAGCGGGCACGAGGATCTTGGCGACGGTACCCTCGTCGACCGCCTCGACCTCCATCGTGGCCTTGTCGGTCTCGATCTCGGCGATGACGTCGCCGGAGGAGATCTCGTCGCCCTCCTTCACCAGCCATTTGGCGAGGTTGCCCTCCTCCATCGTCGGCGACAGCGCGGGCATGGTGACATTGATCGGCATGGCGTCGTCTCCGCGAAAAGCGGTCCCTAGTGATCGTTCTGTTGCGTTTCGCTGCCGGAAGGCTGCTGGCTGAACGGCCAGAGCACCGACAGGGGAAAGGAAATGGCGTCGAAGGGCGGCGCCGCGACATCGTCGGCGCCGGAGAAGGTCGCGCCAACCATCCAGCGTCCGTCGAGAAGCGCGAAGGTCTCGAGAAACTCGGCGCGCGGGTCGAGGAGCCAGAAGAACGGCACGCCAACCTCTGCGTAGATGCGGCGCTTCTCCTGGCGATCGTAGCGCTCGGTTGAGGGCGAAACCACCTCGCAGATCCAGTCTGGCGGGGTCGAGATGAAGGCTGACTCGGGCAACGACGGCAAGCGCTCGCGCCGCCAGCCGGCGATATCCGGCACGAGCACATCCGACCCGAGGTGCAGTTCCGGCTCATCGAGGATGATCCAGCCGCCCGGCCCCGAACGGCCACGACCAAAAGCGTCGATCAGCTCTGCCCCGAGATAGGAAGCCGCAGCCGCATGCTTGGGAGCCGGCCGCGGATGCGTCACCAGCTCGCCGTCGAGGATCTCGGCAACGAGATGGGAAGGCACAGCCTCCAGATCCGCATAGGTCGCGGCCGCGCGCGACCGCTGCGGCAATGCTTCAGCGCTGGACATCGCAGCTTCCGTTCATGGCCCTTCGTCCGCCCCGTCCGCGTCGTGATCGTGAGACTCCGCGTGCGAAGCCAGACGCCCCAGATGATGCTCCCACCCGGCGCGATGGTCGAGGAGAAAGACCGAGCGGTCGGGCTCCGGCGCGGCCTCCCAACCCTGATGCTCGATCGTCACGCGCGTCCCGGTGCCAACGGGCTCCAGCGACACCGAGACGACGGTATCGAAGTCCCAGCCTTCATCCGCCCAGACCATGACGAAGCCCTTCGGCGGCTGGTAGGCGGTCACCTCCGCCGTGACGCTTCGGCCCTTGCCCGACGGGTCGACGAAGGGGGCGGAAAATCGTCCGCCGAGCCGCGGCTCGAAGGTGAGATGCTCCTGCCACCAGACCTTGAAGCAGTCCGGCGCCGTCAAGCAGCGCCAGACGTTCTGCAACGGAGCGGCGACGACGCGCGTGACAACCACGACGGCGTCGTTCGGCGCCGTATCGCCCGGTTCCTTCTGCCCCGCACCGCCGGTCATGGCCTCAATCCCGGTAGCAGACAGCCTTCACCGCATCGATCACTTCCTTGACCGAGGGCAGAGCCAGCTTCTCGAGATTGGCGGCATAGGGCATGGGCACGTCCTTGCCGCAGATCTTCAGGACCGGCGCGTCGAGATAGTCGAAGGCGCGGACCATGAGTTCGGAGGCGATGTGGCCGCCGACCGAGTTCTGCGGGAAGCCTTCCTCGACGGTGACGCAGCGATTGGTCTTCTTCACCGAGCGCACCACCGTGTCGAGATCCATCGGCCGGATCGTGCGAAGATCGATCACCTCCGCGTCGATCCCCTCCTTCGCCAGTTCCTCCGCCGCCTTCACCGCATAGGTCATGCCGATGCCGAAGGAGACGATGGTGACGTCCGTGCCGGACTTGTGGATGCGCGCCTTGCCGATCGGCACCGTCCAGTCGTCGAGCTTCGGGATCTCGAAGGAGTGGCCGTAGAGGATCTCGTTCTCGAGGAAGATCACCGGGTTCGGATCGCGGATCGCCGACTTCAGGAGGCCCTTGGCGTCGGCCGCGGTGAAGGGCTGGACGACCTTGAGGCCCGGAATATGGCTGTACCAGGCGGCATAGTCCTGGCTGTGCTGGGCGGCGACCCGGGCAGCAGCTCCGTTCGGCCCGCGGAACACGATCGGGCAGCCCATCTGGCCGCCGGCCATGTAGAGCGTCTTCGCCGCCGAATTGATGATCTGGTCGATCGCCTGCATGGCGAAGTTGAAGGTCATGAACTCGACGACGGGCCTCAGGCCACCGAAGGCCGCACCGACGCCAAGACCGGCAAAGCCGTGCTCGGTGATCGGCGTGTCGACGATGCGCCTTGCGCCGAACTCGTCGAGCAGCCCCTGCGTGATCTTGTAGGCCCCCTGGTATTCGGCGACCTCCTCGCCCATCACGAAGACCGCCTCGTCGCGGCGAAGCTCCTCGGCCATCGCGTCGCGCAGCGCCTCGCGCACGGTGGTCGACACCATTTCGGTGCCCTCGGGGATCTCCTGCGCATATTGGCCGACATCGTCCTCGGGATCGGGATGAACCTTGCCCTCAGCCGGAACGCGGCGTGCGGAAATGTCGGAGACCGCCGCAGCAGGCGCCTCGGGCTTCTCGCCCGCGCCCTGCTTTTCGTCGGTCTGGCGCGTCGCGGAGGTGTCCTCGGCCGCCGAGGCCGGCGCGCCGCGCTGGCCGTCCGTCGACCTGGCGTTCTCCAGCGCGCTCTCGTCCTCGTCCTCGCCGAGCAGGAGCGCGATCGGCGTGTTGACCTTCACACCTTCCGAACCCGCCTCAACCAGGATCTTGCCGAGCTTGCCCTCGTCGACGGCCTCGACCTCCATGGTCGCCTTGTCGGTCTCGATCTCGGCAATGACGTCGCCGGCGGCGACGGTGTCGCCCACCTGCTTGACCCATTTGGCGAGCGTGCCCTCCTCCATGGTGGGAGAGAGAGCCGGCATCAGAATTTCAGTCGGCATCGTTTCGCCCCACCCTTACTCGGCCGCCTGCGGAATGTCGTCCGCATAGATATCCGTCCAAAGCTCGGACACGTCCGGCTCGGGATCGTTCTGCGCGAAGTCCGCCGCGTCGGCGACGATCTCGCGCACTTCCTTGTCGAGAGCCTTGACGTCGTCTTCCGACATGCCGTGCTTCTCGAGGAGACGGCGCTTGACCTGCTCGATCGGGTCCGACTCCGAGCGCATCTTCTGCACCTCGTCGCGGGTCCGGTACTTCGCCGGATCGGACATGGAGTGGCCGCGATAGCGATAGGTCATCATCTCCAGGATGATCGGCCCGTCTCCCTTGCGGCAATGCTCGGCGGCGAGGTCGCCGGCCGCCTTCACCGCCCTGACATCCATGCCGTCGACCTGGATGCCCGGAATCTTGAAGGAAATTCCGCGATGGGCGAAGTTCGTCTCCGCCGAGGCGCGGTTGACCGAGGTGCCCATGGCGTAGCGGTTGTTCTCGATGACGTAGACCACCGGCAGCTTCCACAGCGAGGCCATGTTGAAGCTCTCGTAGACCTGGCCCTGATTGGCCGCGCCGTCGCCGAAATAGGTGATCGAGATCGCGTCGTTGCGCTTGTAGCGGTTGGCGAAGGCGAGACCGGTCCCGATCGGCACCTGCGCGCCGACGATGCCATGGCCGCCGAAGAAGTTCTTCTCCTTCGAGAACATGTGCATCGAGCCGCCCTTGCCCTTGGAATAGCCGGAGCGGCGGCCGGTCAGCTCGGCCATGACGCCGCGCGCTTCCATGCCGGTGGCGAGCATATGGCCGTGATCGCGATAGCCGGTGACGACCTCGTCGCCCTCCTTCATCGCCATCTGCATGCCGACGACGACCGCTTCCTGGCCGATGTAGAGATGGCAGAAGCCGCCGATGAAGCCCATGCCGTAGAGCTGTCCCGCCTTCTCTTCGAAGCGGCGGATGAGGAGCATGTCGCGATAGGCGCGCACCTCTTCATCCTTGCCGAGATCGGCCGGCGCGGGCGGATCGAAATGCTCCAGCGTCTCGACGATTTGCGTGGACGAATCCTTCACCGCCGGCGCCGCCTTGGCGCCGGACGATCGACCTGCGCCCCGCGTCGCGGGCGCCTTCTTCTGCCTGGCCGCCATGCTGCCTCCTGATCTTGACCCGTCGTCTTACGGCTACACGTAGATGGGCGGCAGTATAAGACCAGTGGGAGCAGCATCAAGCGAACCCGGCTTCTTTAACCTGATTTCGGTTATACCAACATCCCGATCGTCAATTAACCAGATGTCGGTTGATGACGAATTGTTGCGGTGCAACATTCACTTGCGATGCGATCAAGGCAATACGGAAGCTACAAAAACGCGAGCGCTCCGGTGCGGGGCCCCTGCGGGTTTTGCAGCGCAAAAGCGAGAGTGCAGCAAAATGACGTTCTTGCGATGACTGCGAGAGCCCGGCTGATATCAGCGGAGAATCACGATCTCGTCTTCTGTGACGAGGTTCAGCGCGCTACGCGCCTGTTCGTCGATCATGTCGCGCTCCAGCGTGCCGTCGTGCAGAAGCTGTACGCGCTTTTCCAGATGCTCGCGCCGACGCGTGAGTTCGGCAAACTCCGCGGAACGCTCGGCAAGCTCCCGCGCGAGCTTCGCCTTGGCCTGCAGCCCATACTGGCCGCTCTGCGCATGGACCGCGAAATAGGCGAGGAAGCTGGCCGTGATCGCCGGAACGATGAGCCGGCCGAGATGTGTCTGTCGCTTCTGGATCGTGCGCATGAGAGCCTCCGAGCCCACACTTTGCCAGCGGTGGCTTAAGGCCGCGTAAACCAAGCGCGCGCGCCTTGATGCATGATAGAATGTCGCAGAGCGTCGGCCCCTGTTTATTCCGGTTGCCCACTGTCTATTCCAGTTGACGGTCGCGCCCTACTCTTTCCCGCTTCGACGGCTGCGCATGACGCAAGGTCTGGTCCGTCGGGGAGAAACCGATGGACGCTCGAAGTGCTGCAGACGGGGACGGCGGCAAGCCGCAAAAGGAACGAGATGCCGAGGAGAAGCGGCAGACCGACCCCGAGACCTCCCTCGCGAACGCGCCTTCCGAAGGCGAGACGATTTCCGACTTCTTCGCCTTCGAGGAGATCTTTGCGCGGGTCCTGTCCACCGCGGATGACGAACTCGACGCCAGCAACAAATACCTGTTCTGGAGCGGTCTCGGCGCCGGCGGAGCCATCGGCCTGACCTTCCTCGCCCGCGTCGTCTTCACTGATGCGGCGCATGAGACGGAGCCCGGCCTTCTCGGCAATATCCTCTATCCCGTCGGCTTCCTGATCATCGTGCTCGGGCGCTATCAGCTGTTCACCGAGAACACGCTGACGCCCGTCGTCCTGGTCCTCGTCAAGCTCGCCAGCCTGCGCAACCTCCTGCGCCTCTGGCTCGTGGTGCTGATCGCCAATATGATCGGGGCGACCGGCGTCGCGGCGCTGCTCGGCTATTTCGACGTGCTCAATCCGGAGCGCCTGAAAATGGCGCTGGAGATCAGCCGACACGCCTATGAGACCGGCTGGTGGTCGCTCTTCTCCAAGGCGATCATCGCCGGCTGGATCGTCGCGGCCATGGTCTGGCTCGTGCATGGCGGCCGCGACACCGTGTCGAAGATCCTGTTCGTCTGGATGCTGATGTATTTCGTCGGCGTCGGCGGTTTCTTCCATGTGATCACCTCTTCGGTCGAGGTGTTCTTCCTGGCCTTCCGGGCGGAGGACGTCAGCTTCTGGCCGCTGCTGCCGAACTTCGTCCTGCCGGTTCTTCTCGGCAACACGATCGGCGGCGTGACCTTCGTCGCCATCCTCAACTATGCGCAATTCGCCGAACACGAGGACGCCAAGCTGTTCGAGCGCTACGGACAAAAGCTGTCCTGGCGCGACTGGATGTTCAGCCACAACGAGCAGCGCCACGCGGCCAAGGGCGAGAGCAAGGCGAGCGGCGCTGACGCTCCAGCCTGACCTGGTCGCGCCGAGGGCGGATCCATCGGAAGGCGAGCGCGGGGCGGCGTACACCGACAGTTTACGGGGCGTATCCTCAACACGCGCTCCGGAAGCACTAGCTTCCGGCGTCGATGGAGCTTGACGGCTAGCGCTCCGACCACCTCTCCCTTCGACTTCAGGACCCGCATGGATACGCAGACAACGACCAAGGAAAAGCACAGCGGCAATGCCGGCAGGCGGCACTCCAACGACGTCACAGAGAAGCGGATCGAGGAAGAAGGCTCGACGCTCACCCAGACGGAGCTGCGCGAGATCGAGCGGCGGCTCAGCCTCCGCCCGCTCGCGATCTATGAGCTCGTCCGCCAGGAGGGCGAGGACGAACTCACCCGGCCGACGTCGAGCCTGTGGTGGTCGGGCCTTGCCGCCGGCCTGTCGATCGGCTTCTCGGTGTTCACCCAGGCGGTGCTGCGGGCCTATCTGCCCGACACGCCCTGGCGGCCGCTGATCGAGTGCTGGGGCTATTCCGTCGGCTTCCTCATCGTCATTCTCGGCCGTCAGCAGCTGTTCACGGAAATCACCCTGACTGCGACGCTGCCGGTCCTCGCGCGGCCCCGATGGATTGGCGTGAAGGCCCTGATCCGGCTCTGGGCGGTCGTCTTCGCCGCCAACATGGTGGGAACGGCGGTCTACGGCGCCGGCATCGCCTTCGACGTCCTGAACACGCCGGAGATCACCGCGGCCGCCCTCGCCATCTCGCGCGACGCCATGGAAGGCGGGCCATTGTCGACGCTCCTTCGCGGCATCGTCGCCGGCTGGCTGATCGCCACCGTCGTCTGGGTGCTGCCGTCCGCCCAGAACGCCGGCTTCTTCGTCATCGCGCTCCTGACCTTCCTCATCGCGCTGTTCCACCTGTCCCACGTGGTGGCGGGATCGGTCGAAGCGATGACGCTGATGTTCGCGGGGGAACTCATGCCCCATCATGCGATCTGGGGCTTCTACCTGCCGGCGCTCGTCGGCAACATCCTCGGCGGCTCGGCGCTGTTCGCGCTGATCAGCTACGGCCAGGTCGCGCCGGAGCTCGATCCGAAAGGCAATTAGGGAGGGAGAGGCGAAGGGGCCGGAGCAATCTCAGGCGGGTGGCCGACGCCGTTCAAACGTCGTCATGATCCCGGCCCCGGGGGCCGGGATCAATTCCTAGGCGTCGAACGGACCGCCTCGATCCAGAAAGTTCGACGGGGCGGCAACGCGTCACCGCATTCGGCTTTTGCCGCTCTGGAATGCATCCCGGGTCTAGCCCGGGATGACGACCCTTCGGGCCATAGCGCCGCGTCTTTCACCGACGGGCTCCGTCCGCCTCAGCCCCTGAGGATCGAACGTCCGGCATAGACAGCCTGGTCGCCGAGTTCTTCCTCGATGCGGAGGAGCTGGTTGTACTTGGCGAGCCGGTCGGAGCGGGCGAGAGAGCCGGTCTTGATCTGCCCGCAATTGGTGGCGACCGCGAGATCGGCAATGGTGGAATCCTCGGTCTCGCCCGAGCGGTGCGACATCACCGCCGTGTAACCGGCGCGATGGGCGACGCTGACGGCGTCGAGCGTCTCGGACAGCGAGCCGATCTGGTTGACCTTGATCAGGATCGAGTTGGCGACGCCCTTCGAAATGCCCTGGCGCAGGCGTTCCGAATTGGTGACGAAGAGATCGTCGCCGACGAGCTGGACCTTGGTCCCGATCTGGTCGGTCAGCGACTTCCAGCCGTCCCAGTCGTCCTCGGCCATGCCGTCCTCGATCGAGATGATCGGATAGGCCGAGGCGAGTTCGCCGTAATAGGCGGCCATGTCGGTGGGCGAGAGCTTCCGCCCCTCGCCTTCGAGATCGTAGACACCGTCCTTGAAGAACTCGGTCGAGGCGGGGTCGAGCGCGATGAAGATGTCCTCGCCCGGCTTGTAGCCGGCCTTCTCGATCGCCTTGACGACGAAATCGAGCGCTTCCTTCGCCGAGCCGAGATTGGGGGCAAAGCCGCCCTCGTCGCCGACATTGGTGTTGTGCCCGGCGTCCTTCAGCATCTTCTTCAGCGTGTGGAAGGTCTCCGACCCCCAGCGCAGCGCCTCCGAAAACCGGTCCGCGCCGACCGGCATGATCATGAATTCCTGGAAGTCGATCGGGTTGTCGGCATGGGCGCCGCCATTGATGATGTTCATCATCGGCACGGGCAGGACATGGGCCGAGGCGCCGCCGACATAGCGGTAGAGCGGCAGGCCGGCGGCATCCGCGGCGGCCTTCGCAACGGCGAGCGAGACGCCGAGAATGGCGTTGGCGCCGAGCCGGGACTTGTTCTTGGTGCCGTCGAGCGCCCTGAGCGAAGAGTCGATCCGGATCTGGTCCTCGGCCTCATAGCCGCCGATCGCCTCGAGGATCTCGCCATTGACGAAGCCGACGGCCTTCTCGACGCCCTTGCCCATGTAGCGCGAGCCGCCGTCGCGCAGCTCCACCGCCTCATGCGCGCCGGTCGAGGCGCCCGACGGCACCGCCGCGCGGCCCATCGAGCCGTCTTCCAGGATGACGTCGACCTCGACCGTCGGGTTGCCCCGGCTGTCCAGGATCTCGCGTCCGATGATGTCGATGATGGCGGTCACGGGCCCACTCCTTGTCGTGCCGAACAGGTCTGGTTCGGCCGCGTTCTAGTCCAACTGGGCAGGGCTGAATAGCGCAGACCGGCGCTTTCTGGAGGGCGATCGGCCGCCGGCGCACTTTCTCGCAAGAGCGATGTGGGAACCGCTGGCTATGGCGACGAATTTCATGGGCAACGAAGCCAGAGATTCGGGAGGCAGAACATGGCCGACGTAACCTTCGAAGACGATGCGCCCGACACGATCGTACGTGTCGACGGCGTCATCATCGGCCGGCTGACCGGCCAGGACGCGAACAGACAGATGCAGTGGCGCGCAGGCCATGACTACGACCAGGAAAAGGTCGAAGCCTTCGATCACGCCTATGCCGCGGGAGATCGTTCCCCGGAGGCCGCCAGACAGGCGCTCAAGAAGGCCGGCCTCGCCTGAGGCTGTCTCAGCCGACGTCCTTCGTCAGCGCATCCAGCGCCTGCAGCCGCTTCAGCATCTCCGGCATCTTGTCGAGTGGCACCATGTTCGGCCCGTCGGAGGGCGCGTTGTCCGGGTCCTCGTGGGTCTCGACGAAGAGGCCTGCGACACCGACGGCGACCGCCGCACGCGCCAGCGTCTCGACGAAACGGCGCTCGCCGCCCGAGGAGCCGCCCTGCCCGCCCGGTTGCTGCACCGAATGCGTCGCGTCGAAGACCACCGGCAGGCCGGTCTCTGCCATGATCGGCAGCGCGCGGAAATCCGAGACCAGCGTGTTGTAGCCGAAGGAGACGCCGCGCTCGGTGAGGAGGACGCTGGGGTTGCCGTTCTCCGTCACCTTCGCGGCGACGTTCTTCATGTCCCAGGGCGCGAGGAACTGGCCCTTCTTGATGTTGATCACCCGGCCGGTCTTCGCGGCGGCGATCAGAAGATCGGTCTGGCGGCAGAGGAAGGCCGGGATCTGCAGGATGTCGCAGACGGCGCCGACCTCGCGGGCCTGCTCTTCCGTGTGGATGTCGGTCAGCACCGGCAGGTCGAACGTCTCGGCGATTTCCTGGAAGACCGGAAGCGCACCGGAAAGGCCGATGCCGCGCTTGCCCGAAAGACTCGTGCGGTTGGCCTTGTCGAAGCTCGCCTTGAAGACGTAGGGGATGCCGAGATCGGACGTGATCCGCTTCATCTTCTCCGCGATCATCATCGCATGGTCGCGGCTCTCCATCTGGCACGGCCCGGCGATCAGCGCGAAGGGCGCTGCGTTGGAGAACGAGGCGGACTTGGCGGAGACGGTTGTGGCGGTCATGAGCGGTCCTCGATGAAGCGGATGCGGCCGGTGCCGTTCGGACAGGCGATCGAGACGGCGTCGTCTTCGTCGGCGCAGTCGATCTCCCGGCTCTGCCAGAACTCCCGGGCGAAAGCGAGGTCGGCGACCGCGATGGTCGCACTGGCCACCGCCAGCGTGTCGACATCGCCGGAGATGACGTCCAGCCGGCCGTTTTCGAGGGAGACCGACAGCGTGCCTCCGCCCCCGTCCCGGACCTCTGCGCCGGTGACGGCTGCGAGATAGCTGCGATAGACCTGCGGCTCGCGCGTTGCCAGCGTAACGCCGACAATGCCGCGGGCTCCGTTCGGATGCCGGGTGAGCATCGAGCGGTCGGGCGTTACCCGATGCCGCGCCTCGACGTAGAAGAAGCTGGGCGCGCCGGCGGAAAAGACCGCTGCGAAGGCGAGGCGAAAGGCGAGGTCTGTCGCACCGCCATCCGGCAGGCGCATGGCGCGCGAAAACTCCACGAGCCCCTCTTCGCCGAACCCGGCGGTAAGGAGCTGCTCCCGGTCCGCCCACGCGTCCATGGAGCGGAATGCGAGCCCGGAAATCGCCGGCGGTGCGTCGGCATGGCGCGCCATCGCGTCGCGCTCGACAAAGAGATGCCCGTCATCTCGCGATTGCTCATAGACGGCAGGCTCGGCGACCGCGAGCGGCTCCAGATACCGTCCGTCGGCGAAGAAGATGCAGGCATTGCCCGTTCCGAATGGGTGGACGGCGTCAGGCGCGACGAGGAAGCCGAGACGCTCGAACCAGCCGCGTGCGGCGGCGAGCGTCTCGAACGGCATCACCAGATGATCGATCGAGCGCATGGGCTCCTCCGTGCTGCCTGAGCGCTCCTAGACCAGCCGCGACTGCTCCACCGCCGCCGCGACGAAGCTTGCAAACAGCGGATGCGGATCGAAGGGCCGGGACTTCAGTTCGGGGTGATACTGGACGCCGATGAACCACGGATGCTCGGCAAGTTCCACCGTCTCGGGCAGGAGACCGTCCGGCGACATGCCGGCGAAGTCCATGCCCGCCTTCTCCAGCGCCGCGCGATAGTCGCGATTGACCTCGTAGCGGTGGCGATGGCGCTCCTCGATTTCCGTTGCGCCGTAGATGCCGGCGATCTTGGAGCCTTCACGAAGCTGCGCCTTGTAGGCGCCGAGCCGCATGGTGCCGCCGAGATCGCCCTCGGAGGCGCGCTTTTCCAGCTCGTTGCCCTTCAGCCATTCGGTCATCAGCCCGACCACCGGCTCCGGCGTCGCGCCGAACTCGGTCGATCCGGCCGCCGCGATGCCCGCGAGAGACCGGGCCGCCTCGATCACCGCCATCTGCATGCCGAAGCAGATGCCGAAATACGGCACGTTGCGCTCCCGGGCGAACCGCGCGGCGAAGATCTTGCCCTCCGCGCCCCGCTCGCCGAAGCCGCCGGGCACGAGGATGCCGTTGACGCGCTCCAGATAGGGTGCGGGATCCTCGGCCTCGAAGACCTCCGACTCGATCCAGTCGAGCCGCACCCGGACACGGTTGGCGATGCCGCCGTGATAGAGTGCTTCGATCAGGGACTTATAGGCGTCCTTCAATCCCGTATATTTGCCGACGATGGCGATGGTGACCTCGCCCTCGGGATTGCGGATGCCGTCCACCACCTGGTGCCAGCGCTGCAATTGCGGCTTTGGCGCCGGATCGATGCCGAAGGCGGCGAGAACTTCCGTGTCGAGCCCTTCGTGGTGATAGGCGATCGGCACGTCGTAGATCGTCGCAACGTCCAGCGCCTGGATGACCGCGGTCTCGCGGACGTTGCAGAAGAGCGAGAGCTTGCGCCGTTCTTCGGCCGGGATCGGCCTATCGGCGCGCACGAGCAGGATGTCCGGCTGAATGCCGATGGCCCTGAGTTCCCGCACCGAATGCTGGGTCGGCTTGGTCTTCAGCTCGCCCGCCGTCGGAATGTACGGCATCAGCGTCAGATGGACGTAGATCGCCCCGCCCCGCGGCAGATCGTTGCCGAGCTGCCGGATCGCCTCGAAGAAGGGCAGACCCTCGATGTCGCCGACCGTGCCGCCGATCTCGCAGAGGACGAAGTCGTAGTCCTCGTTGCCGTCGAGAACGAATTCCTTGATCGCGTCGGTGACGTGGGGAATCACCTGGACGGTGGCGCCGAGATAGTCCCCGCGCCGTTCCTTGGCGATGATCTGCTGGTAGATCCGCCCGGTGGTGATGTTGTCCATCTTGTTCGCCGAGCGCCCGGTGAAGCGCTCGTAATGGCCGAGATCCAGATCCGTCTCGGCGCCGTCGTCGGTGACGAAGACCTCGCCGTGCTGGGTCGGGCTCATCGTGCCGGGGTCGACGTTCAGATAGGGATCGAGCTTCCTGAGCCGAACGCGGTAGCCCCGCGCCTGAAGGAGAGCGCCGAGCGCCGAGGAGGCGACGCCCTTCCCGAGGGAAGAAACCACGCCGCCGGTAATGAAGATATATCGCGCCATGGGCCTTCCCGATAACGCCGAAGCATCGATTCTGCCAGTCACATTTGCTGGCCGCGAAAACAATCGGGGCGCCCAGGGCGCCCCGACGAAGCTGTGCCGCTCTCCGGCGATCCGCTATTGGCCGGCGGCCTGCGCGTCCGTGGCCCCGCTCGCGCCCGAAGACTCGACCGGCGGCACGGACAATGACGTGTTATCCGACGGAGAAGCAGACGGGGTCGTGGTTTCCGAGCCTGCCGCGTCCGCTCCTGCATCGCTGGACGTATCCGGCTGCGAGGTCTCGGCCGGGCTCGATGTGGTCTCGGCCGGACTCGAGGAGGCCGGCGCGGTGGCCCCGCCAGACGACGAGTCGCCGGCGGGCGAGACAGGCTCGCTCGTCACCGGAGCCGAGGCTGCCGGTGTCGACGACCCGGACTGTTCGGCGGGTGCGGCCGGCTCGTCGGACGATCCCGTGGCGGTCGGAGCCTCCGAGGTCGAAGACGAAGAAGCCGCGGGGGCCGTTTCGGCCGGCTCTGCTTGCGTGCCGGCGCCTTCGGCCGGCGCGACCGGCGTGGTGCCGTCCGTCGCAGCGCCACTGGCCGGCGTCGAACTTTCGCTGCCGGTCGTCGCCGCGGCACCCGAAGCAGCGGCGGGCGCGGTCGCCGGAGCCGAGGCGGGAGCCGCATTGCCGTTGGGAACACCGAGGTCATCTGCCGGGGCAGCGGGCGCGGCGACCGGCGCCGGCTGTGCCTGTCCTGCGACCGGGGCCGGCGAGGAAGTGCTGCTGTCCGGCAGGCCGCCAAGCTGGTCGAGCAGGCTGCCGCTCCCCTCGCCCGTTCCCGACTGGTTCGGCTGGAGCCGGTCGAGGATATCCGTCGGCTGGGCCCCGTAACGCGCGAGAATGCCGAGGGAGAGCGACGTCACGAAAAAGGCCGCCGCAAGGATCGCCGTCGTACGGGTCAGCGCGTTGGCCGCGCCGCGCGCCGACATCAGACCGCCGCCACCGCCGCCGATGCCGAGCGCCCCGCCTTCGGACCGCTGCAGGAGCACCACTATGACGAGCGCAATGACGATCATCAAGTGGATGATGATGAGAATGGTTTCCATCGAACTTTCGTTACGCGTCTTTGGGAATTTCCGCGCCTTCTATCGGAGCTTGCCCGGCTTTCCAACCGGATTTCTCCAAAGTCGGCGCCGCCGCCCACTCAGCCGACGGGTGTTGCCCGGCATATCGCGATGAAATCGTCGGCCTTCAAGCTGGCTCCGCCGACCAGCGCGCCGTCGACATCGTCGATCGCCAACAGCTCGGCCGCGTTGCCCGGCTTGACCGAGCCGCCATAGAGAATGCGCACTGCGGCGCCCCTCTCCTCGCCGAGTCGTTCCACCAGCGTCCTGCGCAGGAAACCATGCGCATCGGCAATGTCCTCGACCGCGGCCGTGCGCCCCGTCCCGATCGCCCAGACCGGCTCGTAGGCGAGGACGAGATTTGCGCCCGTCGCGCCATCGGGAACCGATCCGGCGACCTGTGCGCCGAGGACGTCGAGCGTCTCGCCTGCCTCGCGCTGTGCCTCGCTCTCGCCGATGCAGACAATTGCGACGAGACCGGCGCGCCAGGCCGCCTCTGCCTTGGCTCTGACCGCGGCATCGTCCTCGTCATGGTCGGCACGGCGCTCGGAATGCCCCACGATCACGTAGCGTGCACCGACATCGGCGAGCATTTCCGCGGACAGATCACCGGTATGGGCGCCGCTCGGCGCCGCGTGGCAGTCCTGGCCGCCGATCGCGACCTTCTGGCCGAGAATGCCGCGGCTGGCCGACAGGATGGTCGCTGGGGGACAGATCAGGAGATCGCGGCCCTCCCCGATCTCCCCGGCCGCCTCGGCGATCATCTGCAGCTCCGTCAGCTGGCGCAGGAGGCCATTCATTTTCCAGTTCCCGGCGATCAGGGGCCGTCGCTTCATCCGCTGTCTCCTCCTCAGACGGGCCACCGCCTCCCGGTTCCCGTCATCCTTGCTCGCTCATCGGGGGAGCATTGCCAGCCACCTTGCCGGAAATCAATTGTCGCTTCTGCTTGCGCCCCAAGGCCGCTGTTTCCTAATAAGGCCGGATAGGAAAGACGATCGCGGACCGCGGGCTGGGCCCGGCCGCGCCGACGGGAGATGACGATGCTCGACATGCTGCGCCGAAGCGTGACCGGCTGGACCGCGAAGATCCTGATGTCCCTCCTGGTCCTCAGCTTCGTCGTCTGGGGCATTGGCGGCGCGATCAATGGCGGCTCGGTCGGCGCGGTGCTGTCGGCCGGCGAGACCGCCGTCACGCCGCAGGACTATGCGCTCGCCTACAGCCGGGCCGAAGCGCGGATCGCCCAGCAGATCGGGCGCCGCCCCAGCGCCCAGGAAGCGCAGATGTTCGGCCTCGACCAGAGCGTTCTCAGCCAGCTGATGGCGGGCGCCGTGCTCGACGAGCAGGCGCGCCGGATCGGCCTCGGCATGTCCGAGGACGAGCTCGCCAAGCAGATCGCCAGCGACCCGACCTTCCACGATTCCAACGGCACGTTCTCGCGCACCGCCTTCCGCAACATTCTGGCCAACGCCCGGATCAGCGAGGAGCAGTACATCACCAGCCAGGCGCAGTCGGCCCGGCGGACCCAGCTGCTCGAGGCGGTCTCGACCGGCGCCGACGCGCCGAAGACCTTCGAAACCGCTCTCGGCCTCTACAATGGCGAGCGCCGCACGATCGACTATTTCACGCTGACGGCGGCCGCGCTTCCCCCCGTCGCCGATCCGGACGAGAAGGCGCTGCAGACCTATTTCGACGCCCATAAGGACAATTACGCCGCGCCCGAATACCGCTCGATCGCCTATGCCGATCTGAGCCCGCAGGCGATCAGCGATCCCTCCACGATCAGCGAGGACCAGATCGCGGCCGACTACGAGGCGCATAAGGACCTGTACACGACACCGGAGCGCCGGCGCGTGCAGCAGATCGTCTTTTCGGACACCGATGCGGCTCAGGCGGCGAAGGCCAAGCTCGATGCCGGCGAAAGCTTCGAACAGGTGGCCAAGGACAACGGCAAGAGCCTCGCCGATACCGAACTCGGCCTTCTGTCTAGGACCCAGATCCCGGACGACAAGCTCGCCGAGGCGGCGTTCTCGCTGGAAAAGGACGGCATCTCCGACGTCGTGCAGGGCGCCTTCGGTCCGGCTATCCTTCACGTCACCGAGATCGAGCCGGCCGGGGTGAAGCCGCTGCCCGAGGTCTCCGACGACATCCGCAAGCAGCTCGCCCTCGCCAATGCCGCCGACGCGGTAAATACCGCCTATGACACCTTCGAGGACGCGCGGGCGGGCGGAGCGACCTTCATGGAATCCGCCAAGAATGCCGCGATCCCGGTCAAGACCGTCGCCGCCGTCGATAGCCAGGGCAACGGACCGGACGGCAAGCCGGTCGACCTGCCGGCGGGCAAGGACCTTCTCGAGCAGGCATTCCAGACCGAGCCCGGCTTCGACAACGTCCCGGTGAATCAGGGCTCGAACGGCTATGTCTTCTACGACGTCGTCAGCGTCGATCCGGCGCACGCCCGCACGCTCGACGAGGTGAAGGACAAGGTGGTCGCCGACTGGAAGGAAGAGCAGACCCGGGATGCACTCCAGAAGAAGGCCGAGGCGTTGAAGGCCGAGGTGGAGAAGGGCAAGAGCATTGCCGATGCCGCGAGGGAAGTGGGGGGCGAGCCCAAGACAGCAGCCTCCGTCACCCGCCAGTCCGGCCTTTCCGAGCTCGGCCAGTCGGGCATCGCCGCCGCCTTTTCCGGACCTCGCGGGACGGTCGCCGCGACGCCGGCGAGCAACTCCGACAGCCGGCTGATCCTGAAGGTGGCGGAAGTGTCGCCGCCGGCCGATCCGCAGTCGAATGTCGGGACGCAGGAACGCCAGCAGATGAGCGCTATGCTCGAGAACGACTTGGTGCAGTCCTACGTGACGCTTCTCCAGAACCAGTATCCGGTCAGCGTCAATCCGGCCGCCATCGACCAGGCCAAGGCCATGGTGCGATGAGCGCGTCGCTGAAGCCTCTCCTCGCCAAGGTCGCGAATGGCGAAGGCCTGACCCGTTCCGAAGCCGAGTCGGCCTTCGCGGCGATGATGTCCGGCGAGGCAACGCCCTCGCAGATCGGCGGCTTCCTGATGGCGTTGAGGGTGCGCGGCGAGACCGTCGACGAGATCGCTGGCGCGGTTTCGGTGATGCGGGCGAACATGCTGCGCGTGACGGCGCCGGCGGATGCGATCGACATCGTCGGCACCGGCGGCGACCATGCCGGCACGGTGAACGTCTCCACCTGCTCGGCCTTCGTGCTTGCCGGTTGCGGCGTGACCGTCGCCAAACACGGCAACCGCGCCCTCTCCTCGAAATCCGGGGCTGCGGACGTCCTCACGGCCCTCGGCGTCGATGTCGAGCTTTCTCCCGCGGAGATCTCCGAGGCGATCGCCGAGGCTGGCCTCGGCTTCATGTTCGCGCCAAGCCATCACGCGGCGATGCGCTTCGTCGGGCCGAGCCGGGTCGAGCTCGGCACGCGCACGATCTTCAACCTGCTCGGCCCCCTGTCCAATCCGGCCAGCGTCCGGCGGCTTCTCGTCGGCGTGTTCTCGCCCGAATGGCTGACGCCGCTGGCAGACGCGCTACGGGCGCTCGGAACCGACGCCGCCTGGATCGTCCATGGCGACGGGCTGGACGAGATGACGGTGACAGGGACGACCGAGGTCGCCGAATTGAAGGACGGAGAGATCCGCCGCTTCACCATCGAGCCTGAAGATGTCGGGCTGAGGCGCTGGGAGCTTTCCGACGTCAAGGGCGGTGACGCCACGAAGAACGCGGTCGCCCTGCGTGCGGTGCTGGACGGGGCAGCCGGCGCCTATCGCGACATCGTGCTTCTCAATGCGGCCGGCGCCCTGGTCATGGCGGGCGCTGTGCCCGATCTTTCGGCCGGTGTCGCAAAGGCCGCCGAGGCGATCGACACGGGGCGCGCACGCGCCGCGCTGGAGCGGCTCGCCGCCGTGACCCAGCGTATCTCCGGAGCGCGCCGATGAGCGACATTCTCGAACGGATCAAGGCCTACAAGCTGGACGAGATCGCGGCGGCCAAGGCGAAGATGCCGCTGGCGCGGCTCGAGGCGGAAATGTCCCGAATTCCTGCGCCCCGCGGCTTTGCCGCCGCCATAAGGCGAACGGTGGCAGGGGGAGACCTCGCGCTGATCGCCGAGGTGAAGAAGGCGAGCCCTTCGAAGGGCCTTATCCGCGAAGACTTCGACCCGCCCGCTCTGGCCCGTGCCTACGAGGCCGGTGGCGCGACCTGCCTCAGCGTGCTCACCGATGCGCCGTCCTTCCAGGGCGAGCCGGGCTTCCTCACCGCCGCGCGCAATGCCACTTCGCTGCCCGCCCTGCGCAAGGACTTTCTCTTCGATCCCTATCAGGTCGCCGAAGCGCGTGCCTGGCAGGCGGACGCGATCCTGATCATCATGGCGGCGGTGGACGACGCGCTCGCCGCCGAGCTCGAAGCCGCGGCGGAAACTTATGAGCTCGACGTCCTGATCGAGGTCCATGACGAGGCCGAATGCGAACGGGCCCTGCGCCTGAACTCTCCGCTGATTGGCATCAACAACCGCAACCTCCGAACCTTCGAGACCAGCCTCGAGACGTCGGAACGGCTGGCGCGCCTCGTGCCGGAGGGCCGCATCGTCGTCGGCGAGAGCGGCATCTTCACCAATGACGACTGCCGCCGCCTCGCCGGCCATGGGATCCGGACATTCCTCGTTGGAGAGAGCCTGATGCGCCAGCCGGATGTCGCCGCCGCAACGCGAACGCTCCTCGGCCGGCCGGCGGAGATCAAGGCGGCATCATGAGCGACGAAGCGCGGCTCACCCATCTCGACGCGGCCGGATCGGCGGCGATGGTCGATGTCGGCGACAAGGCCGAGACGGTTCGGGTCGCAGAGGCCGAAGGCCTCGTCGTCATGCAGCCGGAGACACTCGAACTGATCCGCGCCGGCGAGGCGAAGAAGGGCGACGTCGTCGGCGTCGCGCGGATCGCCGGCATCATGGCCGCGAAGCGGACGCACGAGTTGATCCCGCTCTGCCACCCGCTGATCCTGTCGAAGATCGGCGTCGACATCGCGTTCGATCCGGCCCTTCCGGGGCTCCGGGTGACAGCGACGGCGCGTCTCACCGGCCGTACCGGCGTCGAGATGGAAGCGCTGACCGCCGTCACCGTCGCCTGCCTCACCGTCTACGACATGGCCAAGGCCGTCGACCGCACGATGGAAATCACCGGTGTCCGACTGCTCGCAAAATCCGGGGGGCGGTCAGGCGACTTCACCGCCGAAGCGCGATGAGCCTGCTTCCGGTCGAAGAGGCGTTTCGCCGCATCATCGTCTCGGCGAACCCACTCGCCCGCCGCGAGCGCCTGCCGCTGCGCCTCGCCGCCGGCCGCATTCTTGCCGAAGATGTCCGCGCCACCCGAACCCAGCCGGGCTTCGACGCCTCGGCGATGGACGGCTACGCCGTCCGCGCGGCGGACACCGCCGCGCCGTTCCAGCCGCTTCGTGTGATCGGCGAATCCGCCGCCGGACGGGCCTTCGGCGGCTCGATAGGGCCTGGCGAGACCGTGCGGATCTTCACCGGCGCGCCCGTGCCGGAGGGAGCCGACGCGATCCTCATCCAGGAGGACGCCGAGAGGCTATCCGACGACACGGTCCGTCCGACCGAGACGGTCCGGCAAGGACAGCACATCCGCCCGGCCGGCGTCGACTTTTCCGAGGGCGCCCTGCTTGTCCCGGCCGGCTCGCGTCTCAGCCCCGGCGGCCTCGCGCTGGCGGCCAGCGGCGGTCATCCCGCCCTGCCGGTCGTTGCCCGGCCGAGGGTCGCGATCCTGTCGACCGGCGACGAGCTGGTGCTGCCGGGCGAAGCGGTCGGCCCCTCGCAGATCGTCGCGTCGAACACCTTCGGGATCGCGGCGCTCGTCGAGGCGGCGGGCGGCGAGGTGCTCGACTGCGGCATCGCGCCCGACGACGAGGTCCAGATCGGCGAACATCTCGACGCGGCAGTCGCCGACACGGCGGACGTCTTCGTGACAATCGGCGGCGCGTCCGTCGGCGACCACGATCTCGTCGGCAAGGTCTTCGCCTCCCGCGGTGTCGCCCTCGACTTCTGGAAGGTGGCGATGCGCCCGGGCAAGCCGCTGATGGCCGGCCGCCTCGGCGAGATGCGGATCGTCGGCCTGCCCGGCAATCCCGCCTCCTCCATGGTCGCCGCGACGCTGTTCCTCGGACCGCTGGTGCGCCGCCTCGCGGGACTGCCGGACCGGCCGCTGATGCGATCGGGCGTTCTGGCCGCCGCCATGCCCGCCAACGGTCTGCGCGCCGATTTCGTGCGTTCGCGCCTTACCGTCGATGAGGACGGCCGCCACCTCGTCGAGCCGCTGCCGCGCCAGGACTCCTCGCTCCTGTCGATCTATGCAGCGGCAAACGTCCTCCTCTACCGCCCGCCCCATGCCGGGCCGGCGGACCCCGGCGCCCCCTGCCGCTTCGTCGACCTCGACTGAGCATTTCCGGCGAAAGGGACTTGCAGAACACAACTAGAACAGATAGCTTTGTTCAGGTTTTGTTTTGAGGAGTCGCCCCATGCTGACCAAGAAGCAGCACGACCTTCTGCTGTTCATCAACGAACGGCTGAGGGAAACGGGGGTGCCGCCGTCCTTCGACGAGATGAAGGATGCGCTGGACCTCAGATCGAAGTCCGGCATCCACAGGCTGATCACTGCGCTGGAAGAGCGCGGCTTCATTCGCCGTCTTCCCAACCGGGCTCGGGCGCTGGAAGTGCTGAAGCTTCCCGAATCCATGCGCGCCGGCCGGCCAGAGGCCACTTCGGCAGGTGGTGGTCGGCCAGGCTTCACCCCGAGCGTGATCGACGGTAGCCGCGGCGCGGCCGCGAAGCCTTCGCTCGCCCCTCGATCCCCCGGCGTCGGCGTCGGCGTCGGCGTCGGTCGAAGCGCGGCCGAGAGCGCGGTGTCCATCCCCGTTATGGGCCGGATCGCTGCCGGCGTTCCGATCTCCGCGATCCAGCACAACACCCATTCGATCGCCGTGCCACCGGACATGATTGCCGGCGGCGAGCACTATGCGCTCGACGTCAAGGGCGATTCTATGATCGAAGCCGGAATCCTCGACGGCGACACCGTGGTGATCCGCCGGGGCGACACTGCCTCGCCGGGCGAGATCGTGGTCGCCCTCGTCGACGACGAGGAGGCGACCTTGAAGCGGTTTCGGCGGCGGGGCGACACGATTGCGCTGGAAGCGGCCAATCCCGCCTACGAGACGCGCATCTTCGGGGCGGACCGGGTCAAGGTGCAGGGCAAGCTGGTCGGGCTCATCCGCCGCTACTGATCCTCGCCGGCTTCCGCTTCCGGCGTCGATCCGCTCCCGGGCCGAGCGGCTGGCTGGTCCGAACGAGCAGGTCCCGCGTGCGGTGCGCGGCCGCGTGGGCTTGTCGGGACAGCCGTAGCCGCACCGGCCGGAGCGGCGCTGTCGGTGGCCTGAGACTGGGCTCCGGGTTTGGGCTTGCGCCAAGATTCCGGCCAAGGCGCGAGACGATGCCGGTTCCAGGGCGCCGGCGGCTCTGCAATCGCGTAAGTGACGGCGGGCCGCCCGGTCGCCGGGTCGCGCCGGATGGCAAGCGATCCGCTGACGCGCAGAGTCCGGAGCGTGACGAGCTTCGCACCGGAGCGGCATGCGGCAAGGCGAATCGCGCGCGCGACGATGGCGACGTCGGCGTGGTCGCAGGCATAGCCGGTCTGACGATAGTCGTCGGTCCAGACCACCTTGAGGCCGGCAGGCGTCGTGAAGCTGCAGAGATGCGCGTCGCAGGCGGGCGCGATCCGGATCCGGCCGGACTGAGGTGGCGGGTCGGACGATGCGGCATAGGCGCGTTCCCATTGCTCGGCGACGAAGTCGTTCGGGCGCTTGCGCAGAAAGGCGATGGTGCCGTCGGCCTCGATCGTCGCGACTTCCTTGCCGCTCTCGAAGATGAGTAGGTCGGGCGGCGGGGTCCGGTTGGGCGCGAGGAACAGCCCGGCAGCGGCCAGCGGAAGCGCCGTAAGGCGAAGCCAGCTCGCAAGCAGCGTCACGGCCAGGATCGCCGCCGCAAGAAGCGCCAGGCCGATGCCGGTGACGAGCCCGATCTTCTGGTCCGGAACGATGCCGGCGAGCCATTCTGTGATGTCGAGGACGATTCCGAGCGCGATGCCCATGGGTTGCAGGCACAAGGCGTCGAGACCGAACGGCATCAGGAGCGAGCCGATCAGGGCGAGCGGCATGATGACGAAGCTGAACAGCGGCATGGTCAAAAGGTTGGCGATCAGGCCGAAGGCCGCGACCTGGTGGAAATGGTATGCGGAGAACGGCGCGGTCGCGGCGCCGGCGACGAGCGACGTCATGAGGATGCCGCCGACAGCGAGAAGCGCGTGGACCCACGGGCCGCGCTTCGCCCAGCGCCGGTCCCGCCGCTCTCGCCTTTGGCGCCCGGCCTCCGACAGGGCCCGATAAGCGCCGACGAGGGCTGCGGTGGCGGCAAAGCTCATCTGGAAGCTTGCCGTCATGACGACGTGCGGCGCTGTCAGGATGATGAGGGTCGCGGCAATCGAGACGTTGCGGATGGTGAGCGCGGGCCGGTCGAAGATCACCGCGGCGAGCATGATCGCCAGCATGACGAAGGCGCGCTGCGTTGCGACATTGGCGCCGGACAGGCCGAGATAGAGGGCCGCGATGGCGAGCGCGCATCCCGCGGCCCATTTCTTGGCCTGCGAGCGCAGCGCGATCGCGGGAGACAGCGCCAGGAGCGAGCGCACCAGGACCATGACCGCGCCGGCGACGATGGCAAGATGCAGGCCGGAGATCGACAGGACATGGGCGATGCCCGTCGAGCGGAACCATGTCTCCACCTCCTCGGGGATGCCCTGCCGCTCGCCTGTGATCAGCGCCGCGGCGACCGCCCCTTCCGGCCCCGGGATCACCGCGCGGATGCGGTCGGTCATCGCTTCGCGCAGCTGCGCCAGGAACACCGTGATCGTTCCCGGCCCTTGATCGGGCTGTGGCATTTCGAGGCCTTCGGGCGGCGCTCTCGTCGGGGCGCCGAGCGAGAAGCCGTAGGCGCCGAGCCCGTCGAAAAACGGCGAGAAGGCAAAGTCGTAGCCGCCCGGATAGGCCGGCCCGGATGGCGGGCCGAGGCGTACGAGGCCGTAGAAGGCCTCGCCCGGCTCAAATGGCTCGTGCCGGCTGTTGACGAGGATGCGTGCCCGCTCCGGAGGCCGGGACAGCAGCGGCCGGGCCGTCGCCGCGATGTCGACGAGGTAGCGATAGCGGCCGCGATCGTCGATCGAGCGTTCGACCACGCGTCCCGCAATCCGGGTCGTCGCCGTGCCGGAGATGACCGTCGTCCGCGTGGTTGCGATCTCGGCGAGCGAGAGCGCCGCTCCGAGGAAGACGAAGCCACCAAGAAGCGCCAGATTGCGGCCGGTCGGTCGATCTGACAGACGCCATGCGGCAAGGAGCAAGGCTGCCGCGCTCGTTCCGGCGACGGCGACGATCGGCCGCCAGCCAAGACCGTGGACCGCAACGATGCCGAGGATCAGGCCGACCGGCATCAGGTGGAAGGCCGAGCGCGCACCGGTCTCGATGGCCACCTGCCGGGACAGCCAGATCGCCGCCGTCTCACCGAGGAGACGCCGGTCTGCCAGACGACGCAACGGTCCCGCGGCGAACAGCCGGCCGAGGTCGAAGCGCCGCGCGTCGGCGCTTTGGGTCTTGCCGTCCGGATCGTGGGTCGGGTCCACGCGGAAAGTGTCCGTTGCTTGTCTCTCGGCCACCCTATGCTACACAGCCGCCACGCAAATGCGATGTCCGGTGAGAGCGCCGGGCCGCAGCACCCGATTCTAACGAACGGAGCCTCCATGACGGACACCGTCGTGACCCGCTTTGCCCCCTCGCCGACCGGCTTTCTGCACATCGGCGGGGCCCGTACGGCGCTTTTCAACTGGCTCTACGCCAGAGCCAAGGGCGGCAAGATGCTGCTGCGGATCGAGGACACCGACCGCCAGCGCTCCACCGAGCCGGCGGTGAAGGCGATCATCGACGGGCTCGACTGGATGGGCCTTGCCGCGGATGAGCCGCCGGTCTCGCAGTTCGAGCGCGCCGCGCGCCACCGCGAGGTCGCCGAGGAGCTTCTCGCCAGGGGAATGGCCTATCGCTGCTACACCAGCCAGGCCGAACTCGAGGCGCTGCGCGAACGCGCTCGCGAGGAGCGGCAGCCACCGAGCGTCGCGACCCGGCTGTGGCGCGACCGCGACCCGTCCGAGGCGCCGGAGGGCGTCGAGCCGGTCATCCGCCTGCGCGCGCCGCTCGAGGGCGAAACGATCGTCCGCGACCAGGTCCAGGGCGACGTCCGCTTTGCCAACAAGGATCTCGACGATTTCGTGCTGCTGCGCTCCGATGGCAATCCGACCTACATGCTGGCCGTGGTTGTCGACGACCACGACATGGGCGTCACCCACATCATCCGCGGCGACGACCACCTCACCAATGCTGGGCGCCAGACGCTGATCTATCAGGCGATGGGCTGGGACGTGCCGGTGATGGCGCATATCTCGCTGATTCATGGACCGGACGGCGCCAAGCTGTCGAAGCGCCACGGCGCGCTCGGCATCGAGGCCTATCGCGGCATGGGCTACCTTCCGGTCGCGCTCAGGAACTACCTCGTCAAGCTCGGCTGGAGCCATGGCGACGACGAGATCATGTCGACCGAGGACCTGATCCGGTGGTTCGACTTCGACGGCATCAACAAGGGAGCGGCGCGCTTCGACTTCGCCAAGCTGGAGGCGCTCAACGGACACTGGATCCGCGCGAGCAAGGATGCGGACCTGGTCGAGATGCTGATGAGCGAGCGCGACGTCCTGCCGAATGGCGACATCCTGAAGACGCGCCCGGACGATCTCCTGCGTGAAAAGCTCACGGCGGCGATGCCCGGCTTGAAAGAGCGCGCCAAGACTTTGGTCGAGTTGACGGACAGTTGCCGATATCTGTTCGCCGACCGGCCGCTGCCGCTGGAGGAGAAGGCGGAGCAGATCCTCGCCGATGGCGGACGCGCGATCGTCGGGGCGCTGGTGCCGCAATTCGAGGCGGTTTCCAGCTGGTCCGCGGCGGAGCTCGAGGGCATCGTGCGCGCCCATGCGGAACAGGCGGGCCTGAAGCTCGGAAAGGTGGCGCAGCCGCTGCGTGCCGCGCTGACGGGACGCACCACATCTCCCGGCGTCTTCGACGTTCTGGAGGTTCTCGGGCGCGATGAGGCGCTCGCGCGGCTTCGCGAGCAGGCGGCGTGATTCGGGCTCGATCTGTTGCAGCGCAACCGGTTAGGCTTGGGGAAACTTGTGGAGCCCCAGCCTTTGGAGTAGGCAGAGGTTGGTCGAAACGTGTGCGCTGCGAAAGGTTCGTCCTTTCCGGTGGCAATGATCGAAAGGAAACCGCATGACAGACCAGTCGGCGAAATTTACACTGGGATCGACGAACGCCGATCTCGCACTGCGCAGCGGCACAATCGGACCGGACGTCGTCGACGTCACGTCGCTCTACAAGCAGTCCGGCGTGTTCACCTATGATCCCGGATTTTCCTCGACGGCGTCCTGCGAATCCAAGATCACCTATATCGACGGCGACGAGGGCATGCTGCTCCATCGCGGCTATCCGATCGACCAGCTCGCCGAGCGCGGCGACTATCTCGAGACCTGCTATCTCCTCCTCTATGGCGAGCTTCCGACGGCCCGCGAGAAGGAAGACTTCGTCTACCGCGTGACGCGGCACACGATGGTCCACGAGCAGATGAGCCGCTTCTACACGGGCTTCCGCCGCGACGCCCATCCGATGGCCGTCATGGTCGGCTCGGTCGGCGCACTATCGGCTTTCTACCACGACTCGACCGACATCGCCGATCCGCATCAGCGCATGGTGGCGAGCCTGCGTATGGTCGCCAAGATGCCGACCATCGCGGCGATGGCCTACAAGTACCACATCGGCCAGCCTTTCGTTTATCCGCGCAACGATCTCTCCTATGCGGAAAACTTCCTTCATATGTGCTTCGCCGTTCCGTGCGAGCCCTACCGGATCGACCCGGTGCTCGCCCGGGCGATGGACCGGATCTTCATTCTCCACGCCGATCACGAGCAGAACGCCTCGACCTCGACGGTGCGGCTCGCCGGCTCGTCCGGCGCCAATCCCTTCGCCTGCGTGGCGGCCGGCATCGCCTGCCTGTGGGGCCCGGCGCATGGCGGCGCCAACGAGGCGGCGCTGAACATGCTGACCGAGATCGGCTCGAAGGACCGCATCCCGGAGTTCATCGCGCGCGCCAAGGACAAGAACGATCCGTTCCGCCTCATGGGCTTCGGCCACCGGGTCTACAAGAACTACGACCCGCGCGCCAAGATCATGCAGAAGACCTGCCACGAGGTCCTCGACGAGCTCGGCATCAAGGATGATCCGCTGCTCGAGGTCGCGATGGAGCTCGAGCACATCGCGCTCAACGACGAGTACTTCATCGAGAAGAAGCTCTATCCGAACGTCGACTTCTATTCCGGCATCACGCTGAAGGCGCTCGGCTTCCCGACCGCCATGTTCACCGTGCTGTTCGCCGTCGCGCGGACCGTCGGCTGGATCGCGCAGTGGAAGGAGATGATCGAGGATCCGCATCAGCGCATCGGCCGTCCGCGCCAGCTCTACACCGGCGCGCCGCTTCGCGACTACGTCCCGGTCGACGAGCGCAGCTGACCATCTGCGACAAACTTCCTTTTCAGGTTGACATGATCGAGACGGGCGCTTCGGCGCCCGTTTCTGCGTCCGGAGGGCGCGATCGCCGTCGGGCCGGCCTCGAGTTCGCTACCCTTGCCGGCGCCCGATCTCGGCAAGAACGATTTCGGCCGCCGTCTCTCCTGGCGCCTGGTCGATCGCCATCAGCCGCCGGATCTCCTCGAACCCGGTCAGCTGGGCCCGCCGCTCCGGCGTGTCGGTCAGGAGCCGCTCCAGGCGTCGCGCCAGATGCTCCGGCCTGACGAATTCGTGGAAATGCTCCGGCACGAGCGGATGGCCGACGATGAAATTGGGCAAGGCCGCCGTCCAGGCCGTCACCAGATGGCGAAAGCGGTAGGCGACGGGGTCGAGGCGATAGGCGAGCGCCATCGGGATACCGGCAAGAGCGAGTTCGAGCGAGACCGTGCCCGAGGCGGCAAGTGCCGCGTCCGCAGCGGCGAAGGCCGCCCATTTCTCCGCCACGCCGGTCACGATCTTCGGTTTCTTCTCCCACCGGCCGACCGCGGCCTCGATCCGCTCGCGATGGCGCGGCAGCGTCGGCAGGATCGCCCTCAAACCCGGCAGGCGGAGATGAAGCCGCTGCAGCGTCTCGCCGAAATCGTCGATCAGCCGAACGACCTCGCTGCTGCGCGAGCCCGGCAGGATCAGGAGCGTCGGCGGCGAGTTTGGCCGCTTTTCCGCGACGGTCCCGTCACGGGCGAGGATCTCGGCAAGGCCAGGCACCTTCATCAGCGGGTGCCCGACATAAGTCGCGGGCGGCCCGCTCAGCCCTTCGAGGATTGCCGGCTCGAAGGGCAGAGCGCAGATCGCGTGGTCGACATAGGGCCGCATCGCCGCCGCCCGGCTTTCCCGCCAGGCCCAGACCGTGGGCGGGATATAGTTGACGATCGGCATGTCCGGCAGCTTGTCCCGCACCCTGCGAGCGACCCGGTGCGAAAAGGTCGGGCTGTCGATGATCACCAGAGCGTCCGGCCGCTCGGCCACGATGAAGCGCACCGTCGCCGACAGGCGCTTGAGAAGCTGCGGCAGCCGCATCGCGATGCCGGCGATTCCGATGATCGACAATTCCTCGATGTCGAAGAGGCTTGTCAGGCCCTCGGCCTGCATCGCCTCACCACCGAGCCCGACCGGCTCGAGCCGGTCCACCCGGCGCCTCAGGCCGCGGATGAGATCCGCACCGATCTCGTCTCCCGACGGTTCCCCGACGACGAAGGCGATCTTCATGGCGACCCCGCATCGATCGGAGACGCATCTGCCGGCCCGGGTTCTGGCAGAAGGCCGACGAGCGCAATGTTCGCGGCGTCGGCCGCGGCGACGACGTCATCGAGCCCGAGAATCAGGCTGCGCCCGGCCGAAAGGCCGATCGCGGTGAGGCCAGCCTCCCTCGCCTCCGCGATCGTCGCCGTCCCGATCGAGGGAAGATCGAAGCGCAGATCCTGTTGCGGCTTGATGCTTTTGACGAGAACGCAGCGCTCGGTGCGCCCCAGGCGCCCTGCGGCGCGGAGCCCGGCCACCCGCCGCAGCATCTCGCGCGTTCCCTCTACCGCCTCGACCGCGATGACCCGGTCCGGCGAAGCCACAACGGCCTGGCCGATGTCGAGGCTGCCCAGCCGTTCGGCGGCCCGGGCGGCAAGCGCAAGGGCCGCTGTCTCGGCCGCGTCGGGGATGCGGTGCGTCAGCGGCCCGACCGGTGTCAGCAGTGCCGGGACGACGTCCTGCACCGCCAGCATGACGAAGCCCTGCCGCTCCAGATAGCGTCCAAGGGCACGCAGCAGCCGGTCGTCCCCGCCCCGCACGATCCTCAGCGCCTGAGGAAGCCGCCGCAATGTTCGAAGACTTGGAATCAGTGACCGGAAATCCGGCCGCCGGCTGATCGTGCCGCAGAAGACCACGTGCCTGATCCCGTGCCGCTTAAGGGCGTCGATCGCGTCGCCTGCGCGGCCCCAGGCGAAGTCGGCGCCGTCGAAACCCGTCCAGTCGTCCTCGCAGCCATCGGCGATGCGCAGGACAAGCGGCTTCCAGCCCTTGTCCCTGGCAGACTCGGCCACGATCCGCGGCAGGGTTCCACCACCGGCGACGATGCCGAGCGGCGCGCCGGGGCTGTCCGGCTTCACGGCACGGTCCTCAGGCCGGGGGCGCGTGGCGCGGGAAGCAGAGCGCACGGTCGCCACCGGCGCGGATGAAGCCGAGGAGGTCCTGGACGAGCGGATCGTCCGGGAATTCCGTCTGGACCTCGTCGATGTTCTCCTTGAACGTCAGATCGTCGGAAAACAGCATCCGATAAGCACGGCGGACATTGCGGATCGCTTCGCGATTGAAGCCGGCCCGCTTCATGCCGATCACGTTGAGGCCCGACAGATAGGCCCGGTTGCCGAGCACCATGCCGAATGGGATGACGTCGCCTTCCACAGCCGCAAGCCCGCCGATATAGGCGTGATGGCCGACCCGCGTGAACTGATGGATGCCCGAGCCGCCGGCAATGGTCGCAAATTCGCCGACCGTGCAGTGGCCCGCCAGCATAACGTTGTTGATCAGCGTGACATTGCGCCCCAGCATGCAGTCATGCGCCACATGCGCGCCAGTGAAGAAGGCGCAATTGTCGCCTACGGTCGTCTCCGAGCGGCCCTGCACCGTCCCCGCGTTCATCGTCACATGCTCACGGATCAGGCAGTTGCGGCCGATCACAAGGCGCGTGTCCTCGCCGCGATACTTCAGATGCTGCGGGGCGTGGCCGAGGGATGCAAACGGCCAGATCTGGGCGCCCTCACCGATGACGGTATTGCCCCAGATGACGACATGAGAGCGCAGGCGGCTGTTCGCGCCGAGCACGACCTGCGGGCCGATATGGCAGAACGGGCCGATCTCGCAGCCCTCGCCGATCGACGCACCGTCCTCGACGACCGCAGTCGGATGAATGGTCGTGTCAGTCATGATCAGACGGGATCGCGCGGGACCAGCATCGCGCTCACCGTCGCCTCGGCGACCTTGGCTTCGTCGACCTTCGCAACGCAGTCGAACCTCCAGATATTGCCGCGCTTCTTGGTCTGGACCACATGATATTCGAGGCGGTCGCCAGGCACGACGGGCTTTCGGAACTTGGCGTTGTCGATGGTCATGAAATAGACGAGCTGCGGCGTGCCGCCGCCGGTCGCGAGCGTACAGATGGCGCCCGCCGTCTGCGCCATGCCCTCAATGATGAGAACGCCGGGCATCACCGGAGCCGAAGGGAAGTGGCCGAGAAAATGTGGCTCGTTCGCCGTCACGTTCTTGATTCCCACGGCACGCCTGTCGCCCTGGATGTCGACGATCCGGTCCACCATCAGAAAGGGATAGCGATGCGGTAGCAGCGCCATGATCTTGTGGATGTCAGCGCTTTCGAGCACCGTCGCCTCTTCAGTCATCTTTCTTCCCCGGCGCCCGCCGCTTTCTCGCCATTTCCGATAACAGCGTCATCTCCCGAAACCACTCCCGCACAGGCTTGGCCGGCGTTCCACCCCAGCGCGCGCCGGGCGGAACATCGCCCTGAACGGTCGAGACGGCCGCGATCTGGGCTCCGTCGCCGATGGTCACGTGCCCGTTGACGCCGGTCTGGCCGCCGATCATCACCTGATCGCCGATGTCCACAGAGCCGGATATCCCGACCTGGGAGACGATGACGCAATGGCGCCCGATCCGCACGTTGTGCGCGATTTGAACGGCATTGTCGATCTTGGTGGCCTCGCCGATCACCGTGTCGCGGATCGCGCCACGATCGATGGTGGTGTTCGCGCCGATCTCGACGTCGTCCTGGATGATGACCCGGCCGATCTGCACGACCTTCTCCAGGCCCGCCCGGCCGGGCGCATAGCCGAAGCCGTCCTGCCCGATCCGCACGCCCGGATGAAGGATCACGCGGTTTCCGAGGAAGGCGTGCGATATCGTGACCGAGGCACCAACCCGGCAATCCCGGCCGATCCGGCATCCGGCAGCAATCGCGGCGCCCGCGGCGATCACCGTTCCCTTGCCGATCACGGCGCCCGCACCGATGACGGCGAAGGCCTCGACGGTGACGTCCTCTTCGAGGAGTGCTGTGGGGTGGATCTCTGCCTTCGGAGACAGGCCCGATTCGCCGAAGATCGGCTTCGGCCAGAGTGCATCGGGAAACAGTGCCCGGCCGGCACTGGCGAAGGCCGCCTGCGCGTTCCGCGCCACCAAGCGCGGCAGGTCGGGACGCACCAGGCCGACATGTCTCTCGCCGACGATGATGCAGCCGGCGCCGGTCGCGGCGAGTGCCCCGCCATAGCGCGGATTGTCGAAGAAGGAGAGATCGTCCGGACCGGCGGCTTCCAGCGGCGCCAGACCGGTCACCCGGACTTGGGGATCGCTCCCCTCCCCCAGCGCGGCTCCGGTCAGATCGGCCAGTTCGCCGAGCGAGAGCCCTCTACCACTGGGAAAGAACGGAGAATCATGCATCGGCCCCGCGGGAGGGCCATACGGCCGACCCCCGCTCCCTGACGTCAGAACCGGGACGAGAACCCGAAGGAGAATTCCTGCAGATCGTCGAAATCCTCCTTGATGAACGGATGCGCGTAGTTAACGCGCAGCGGTCCGAAGGGAGACGCCCAGATCAGGCCGACGCCCGCGGAGGCGCGCAGCGACGCATCCGTTCCCACGACACCGGGCTGACCCGAATACTCGCTGCCCCAGAGCGAACCGGCATCGGCGAAGATCGCGCCGCGAAAGCCGAGGTCGCGGGACAGGAGCGGCAGCGGGAAGGTCGCTTCCGCGGAGGCGTTGGCATAGTTCTCGCCGCCGATCGACACGCCGTTCTGGCGCGGGCCGATGCCCTTGTAGTCGAAGCCGCGAACGATGTCCTGGCCCTTGAAGAAGTTGTCGAAGACCCGCAAGCCGTCGCCACCGAGCGACGAGACGTTGCCGGCGCCGCCGCTCAGCTGACCGATGACGTCGTACTCCTCGCTCAGCAGCTTGAAGTAGCTGGCCTTGCCGGTCGTCTTGATGAACTGGGCATCGCCGCCGAGACCTGCAAATTCCTGGCCAGCCTGGATAAAGAAGCCGTCGCGCGGGTCGTTATTGTTATCCAGCGTGTTGTAGGTCAGCGAGTAGGAGACCGAAGACGTCAGATAGGGGCTATCGCAGATCGCCTGGTTGATGATTGGCGAGTCCGTGTAGTTCGGCGCCTGCGCGACATTGCCGTTCTTGTCGAGCAGATCGCTGCCGGTGACGGTCTTGTAGGCCGCAGGATTGGGATCGCCGCAGGTGCTGCGGATGGCTTCGCCGGTCACGGGATCCGTATAGGTGTTGTCGTTGGCATCGGTCGGGGTAAGACCGTTATTGCTGCCGAACGTCTCCTGCTTGAAGTTGTAGGCCATCTGGGCCGTCAGGTTCTCCGTGATCGGAGCGGCCACGCGAACGTCGCCGCCGATGCGCTTGGAGTCGTAATCGCCCGACGTGCTCTTGTTGTAGTAGACGTCGAAACCGGCAGCCAGGCGCCGACCGAGGAAATAGGGCTCGGTGAAGGACAGGCTGTAGTTCTGCGACGACGTTCCAAGCCCCGCAGACACCTTCACGAACTGGCCGCGACCGAGGAAATTGCGCTCCTGCACGCCGACTTCCGCCACCGGACCGGAGGTGTCGCCGCTGGTGGTGTAACCGCCGCCGATCGAGATCTCGCCCGTCGCCTTCTCGGAGACGTCGACGATCACGATCACCTTGTCGGGCTCGGACCCGGGCGCCGTCGAGATGTTGACCTTGTCGAAGTATTTCAGGTCCTCCAGGCGCTGCTTGGCGCGCTGGATGAGGACCTGGTTGAAGGCGTCGCCTTCCGAGACGTCGAACTCGCGGCGGATGACGTAGTCGCGAGTCTTGGTGTTGCCGCGAATCTCGATACGCTCGACATAGGCGCGCGGCCCCTGGTCGATGACGTAGTTGATCGCGATGGTGCGATTGGTGAAGTCGCGGTCGCCGCGGGGCGTGACCTGGGCGAAGGCAAAACCGTTCGAGGCGAGTTCATTGGTCAGGCTGACCAGCGAGTCCTCGACGTCCTTGGCGCGGTAGACGGCGCCCGGCTCCGTCTTCAGCTCGCCGTAGAGCGACTGCGTGTCGATGCCAGGCACGGTGGAATCGATCGTCACCTGACCGAAGGCGTAGCGCTCGCCCTCGTCGACCGTGACGGTGATGAAATAGGCGTTCTGCTTCTCGTCGAGTTCGGCGACGGAGGACAGGATCCGGAAGTCGGCATAACCGTGGTTGTAGTAGAAGCGCCGCAGCGTCTCCTCGTCGGTATGCAGCCGGTCTTCGTCATAAATGTCGTCGCGCTGGATGAAGCTGAGGATGCCGGTCTCGCGCAGCGCGATGACCTGCTTCAGCCTGGAATCGCTGAACGCGTTGTTCCCGACGAAGCTGATCGAGGCGATCTTGGTGCGGTCGCCTTCCTGAACGTTGTAGATGACGTTGACGCGGCCTTCGCCGATCTGCTGCGTCTGAACCGACACAACCGCGTCGCTGCGGCCGATCCGCCGGTAGGCTTCCTTGATGGCGTCGACATCGGCATCGACCGTCGACTTGGAATAGGCCCCGCGCGGCGTGGTCTGGACGACCGAGGTAAGCTGCTCGTCCTTGATCTTCGAATTGCCCTGGAACAGCACCTGATTGACGATCTGGTTCTCTTCGACCTGGATGATCAGCGTCCCGCCGGACTGGCTGACCCTGACGTCGGAGAAGAGGCCGGTGGAGAAGAGGCGCCGGACGGCTTCGTCCTGATCGCCTTCGCTGACGTTCTGTCCCGGCTTGATCTGGGCAAAGCTTCGGACCGTTTCCGCCTCGACCCGCTGGTTCCCCCGCACGTCGATCCGATTGACCACGGCCGCCATCACGGCGGTACTGCTGGCCAGTTGAACGCTGAGCGTCGTCGCAGCGAGAACGGTCGACGAAAGCGCGACGGCAGCCGCTGCGCGCAAAATGTTCGTTCCAGCCTTCATAGGCCCAACCACCTTCTCGTTCTTGTGTCGAAGCGCCGGGAGAGAGAACCGCCTTGGTGCCTTGTACCGGCTTTCCGAGTCCGTTCAAGCAAACTCAACCGACTCCATTGAGGAATCGGAAACGCCGTTGCACCGCAGTCACGAACGCGGTCGTGATGGTTAACGATTTGCAACCCCCAAGCCCCCCGACTCGGCGGTCTCGCATCATACGAGACCGGATATGTCATTCCAGAATGCGAATATCATAAGCAGCATGACTAGCGCGAGCCCGATCCGGAAACCGATCTCCTGAACCCGGGCGCTCAGGGGCCGGCCGCGGACCGCCTCGCAGGCATAATAGAGGAGATGGCCACCGTCGAGCATGGGAACCGGCAGAAGATTGAGAATGCCGATCGAGACTGACAGAAGCGCCACAAGATTGAGCAGCGCCGCCATGCCTATGGTGGAAACCTGCCCGGAGACCTGCGCTATGCGGATCGGCCCGCCGATCTGGTCGGCGCTCTGGCGGCCGGTGATCACCTGGCCCATGAACTCGACGGTGCGCGATGTCACGAACCAAGTCTGCGAGACGCCGTATTCCAGCGACTGCCAGGCCGAGAGCTGCTCGACCCGGAACGCCGCAGTGTCGTTGTCGGCATGCAGGCCAATGACCGGCATGGTGAAGGAGTTTCCGAAGCCGTCGGTCCGCGTCTCGACCCGCGGCGTCACGTTGAGGTCGACGGTCCTGCCGCCACGCTCCACGGTGATCGCGATGGGCGACCCGGAATTGCCGGACACCGCCTTCTGCAGATCCGAGAAATAGGAAATTTCCGTCCCGTCGACCGACACCACGCGGTCCCCAGCCGCGAAACCGGCAGCCTCGGCCGGAGAGCCCTGCTCGACCGCCGATACGACGGGATCGCCGACGACGCGGCCGTTGACGAAGGCGACACCCGCAAAGACGACGATCGCGAGGATGAAATTGGCGATCGGACCCGCCGCGACCGTTGCGGCACGCCGGCCGACGCTTTTCGCCGGAAACGCCCCTTCCCGCTCGGCATCGTCCATCGCGGCCACCGCCGCCTCGTCCGGCATGGAGGCCGCGTTCTCGTCGCCGAGGAATTTGACGTAGCCGCCGAGCGGCACGGCGGCGAGCTTCCAGCGCGTGCCTTGCCGGTCCGTGAAGCCGATCAGTTCCGGCCCAAATCCGACCGAGAACACCAGGGCCTTGATGCCGCACCAGCGCCCGACCAGGAAATGCCCCAGTTCGTGGAAGAAGACGATGATCGTGAGGACGAACAGGAACGGCACGACATAGATCAGGCCGTTGCTCCAGATTGCGGCGATGTCCGCCGTCAGTTCCATCGGTCTTTCCCCGTCATCGATCCGCCGCGCAGATCCCGCCTGCATGACCCGTCTGATAGCATCGCTCAATCAAGACGCAATCATGGCCGGTGTGCGGCCATGGCACAGCTAAACCCTATAGCGGAAAGATTCCGTGCGCGGGTTGCGAAAATCCCGCAATCAGGACGCCAACGATCCAGACTGCGCCGATCGCCACGATCAAGGCATCGATCCGGTCCATAAGCCCGCCATGGCCGGGAATGATGCGCCCGGAATCCTTCACCCCGAAGCGCCGCTTGATCCAGGATTCGTAGAGGTCGCCGGCCTGGCCGAGAGCCGACAGCAGCGCGGCGAGGACGATGACGAACAATCCGACCGAACCGGTCGCCCATTCCGCGAACAGCGCGCCGAAGGCGATGCCGGCGGCAAGACCGCCGAGCGCGCCGGAGATCGTCTTCTTCGGCGAAACGCTCGGCATCAGTTTGGGTCCGCCGAAGGTGCGGCCCGAGAAATAGGCGAAGATGTCGGTCGACCAGACGATGGCGATGACGAAACCGATGGTCACGAGCCCGGACGTGTCGGCCCCCCGCACGAAGCCGGGCGTCATCGCCGCGACCCCGGCGTAGAGGAGACCTCCCAGCACCCAGTCGGCCTTGTGCTCGTCGCGGTCGACGAAGGCGATGAAGAGCGCCCCGGCCGCAAGGATCGCGAGCGCCGCAAGATTGAAGCCGAAGACGAAGGCGAGAAGGGCGAGATAGAAGCAGCGGCGGGCAAAATGGAACAGCGGCCGGACACGGCGCGCGCGGGTCATGCGCGACCATTCGTCGAAGACGATGAGGCCTGCCGCGCAGCACAGGATCCTGAATGCCCAGCCGCCGACAAAGGTCAGCCCGATCGCCAAAATGCCCAGGATGACCGCGGAGATCAGCCGCGAGCGAAGATCGCTCCAGCTTCCCTCCCGAAAGAACCGCCCGATTGCTAAACCCATCAGCTCACGAGGCGATCTCGCGTGACAATCCTCCGAAGCGCCGGTCCCGGCTGGCATATTCCGCGATGGCGTCCTCGAATGCCTGGCGGTCGAAGTCGGGCCAGAGGCAGGGCAGGAACACGAATTCCGAATAGGCCGACTGCCACAGGAGGAAATTGGACAGCCGCAATTCGCCGCTGGTGCGGATGACGAGATCCGGATCGGGTATGCCCGCCGTGTCGAGATGCTCGTCGAGGAGATCCGCCGTCAGCCCGTCCAGCGACACCTCGCCGGCCGCAAATTTCTCGGCGATCCGGCGCATGGCGCGGGCAACCTCGTCGCGGGCCCCATAGTTGAAGGCCACCACCAGGGTCTGACGCTGATTGTCTCGGGTGAGGTTCTCGGCTTCTTCGAGAAGACCGCGAATGTCGCTCGTCAGATCGTCCCGTGCGCCGATCACCCGGACGCGGACCCCCTCCTTGTGCAGGTCCGCGAGATCGCGGCGGATGAAGTGCTTGAGGAGACCCAGCAGCTCATCCACCTCTTCCTTGGGTCGCCGCCAGTTCTCGGAGGAGAAGGCGAACAGCGTCAGATAGTCGATGCCAAGCTCACCGGCCGCGCGCACCGCCTGCCGCACGGCTTCGACGCCGCGCCTGTGGCCCATGCTGCGCGGGAGACCCCGGGCCCGCGCCCAGCGTCCGTTGCCGTCCATGATGATGGCGACATGTTGAGGGTGCCGCACGTCGATCCGCCTTTTGTCTGGTGTGGCCGCGTCGTCCAACGCCGATTTTGCCGGATCCTAGACCTGCATGATTTCGCCTTCCTTGACAGACAGCAGCTTGTCAATGTCCGAGATAGTCTCGTCGGTCATCTTCTGGACGCGGTCGGCCTGCTGCCGGCTCTCGTCCTGGCCGATGTCGCCGTCCTTTTCCATCTTCTTCAGCTCGTCCATGCCGTCGCGGCGTACGTGCCGCACCGCCACCTTGGCGCCCTCTGCATATTGATGCGCAACCTTGACCAGCTCCTTGCGCCGCTGCTCGTTGAGCTCGGGCAAAGGGATGCGCAGCGTGGTGCCGTCGGTGATCGGGTTGAGGCCGAGATTGCTCTCGCGGATCGCGCGCTCGACCTTGCCGACCATCTGCTTGTCCCATACCGAGACCGAGACCATGCGCGGCTCGGGGACGGAGACGTTGGCGACCTGATTGATCGGCATCTGGGCGCCATAGGCCTCGACCGTGATCGGATCGAGGAGGTTCGGCGAAGCCCGGCCGGTGCGCAGCCCCGCGAGATCGCCCTTCAGGCTCGACACGGCACCATCCATGCGCCGCTTCAGTTCATTCAGATCGAGTTCGGCCATCGGGCGGGTCTCCTCTCTTAGCTGGCACTCGTCTCGAAGCCTAGGCTCAATCCGAGACGATTGTCGCCCGGCCGGCGCCGGACAGGATTCTGGCGAATTCCCCAGCTTCGTGAATCGAAAACACGACGATGGGAATATGATTTTCGCGGGCGAGCGCGACGGCCGCGACGTCCATGACGGCAAGGCCCTTGCGCAGGACATCCTCGTGGGTCAGGTGATCGTAGCGCTCGGCATCCGGATGCATCTTCGGATCGGCCGAGTAGATCCCGTCGACCTGAGTGCCCTTGAACAACGCGGCGGCGCCCATCTCCGCGGCGCGCAGAGCGCCGGCGGAATCGGTCGTGAAGAAGGGATTGCCGGTGCCGCCGGCGAAGATCACCACGCGGCCCGCCGCCTGATGGGCAAGCGCGGTGCGCTGGGAGAAGCTTTCGCAGATCTCCGGCATGGCGATCGCCGACAGGACGATCGTGTCGACCCCGAGCTTGATCAGCGAAGTGCGCAGCGCCAGCGCGTTGATCACCGTTCCAAGCATGCCCATGTGGTCGCCGGTGACACGGTCGCCACCCTTCGACGCAACGGCAACGCCGCGGAAGATGTTGCCACCGCCGATAACGACGGAGATCTCGACGCCGAGCGCGCGGGCCTCGGCGATATCCGCAGCGATCCGATCAGCGACGGCGACGTCGATGCCGAACCCCTGCTGCCCCATCAGCGCTTCGCCTGAAACCTTCAGAAGCACACGCGGATATCGAATCGCAGCCGTCATCAGTCACCTTGCATTGATCCGGCGGAGCCGGAGCGGCACTCGCTGGAACGAACCCGGCGGCCGCGCTCCCGCTTCCTCGGCGGCTCCAACCGCGCCGGAGTGGCGGTCGGGAGACGCCGCGCGCAGGCGCGGCTGCCATACCGGCCCGCAGTCCGATACAATAAGGGCGTCCGCTTGTGAAGCGAACGCCCTCGATTGTGCTTCGATGCTGAGAACTTACTTCTTGCCGGCGGCCGCCGCCACTTCCGCGGCGAAGTCCGACGTCTCCCGCTCGACACCCTCGCCGAGGGCGAAGCGGACGAAGGCGGTGATCTTGGCAGGAGCGCCGAAGTCCTTCTCGGCCGCCTCGAGCGCCTTCTCGACCGTGAGGTCGGGGTTGATCACGAAGGACTGCTTCAGGAGCACGACTTCCTCATAGAACTTGCGCATCCGGCCCTCGACCATCTTCTCGATGATGTTCTCGGGCTTGCCGGAGGCGCGCGCCTGATCGGAGAAGATCGCCTTCTCGCGCTCGACCGTCGCCGGATCGATATCGTCGGCGTTGAGCGCCAGCGGATTGGTCGCGGCGACATGCATGGCCACCTGTCGGCCGAAAGCGGTCAGCGCGGCCTTGTCGCCGGTCGATTCGAGTGCGACGAGGACGCCGAGCTTGCCGAGGCCATCGGCCACCTGATTGTGGATATAGGTTGCGACGACGCCGTTCTCAACGGACAGCATCGCCGAGCGGCGAAGCGCCATGTTCTCGCCGATCGTGGCGACCGCATCCTTGATCGTGTCGGCGGCCGACTTGCCGGTGCCCGGATAGGCAGCGCCGGAGACCGCCTCGACGGAACCGTCGGTCGACAGCGCCACCTCGGCGACGTTCTTCACCAGCGTCTGGAAGGCTTCGTTGCGGGCGACGAAGTCGGTCTCGGAATTGACCTCGACCACGACGGCCTTGGCCTCGCCGGACGCCGCGCCGATCAGGCCTTCGGCCGCCGTGCGGCCCGACTTCTTGTCGGCCTTGGCAATGCCCTTCTTGCGCAGCCAGTCGATGGCCTGTTCCATGTCGCCATTGGTCTCGGCGAGAGCGGTCTTGCAGTCCATCATGCCTGCGCCGGTCTTCTCGCGCAGTTCTTTGACCATTGCAGCGGAGATTGCCATCTTTTCCTCTTTGCAAATGATTGGGCGCACCGGCTCGTCTTGAACGGGTGCGCCAGAATTATGACGCCGTCATTACGGCGTCCGGATCGGGCGGAGCCGTGGCCCGCCGGTCATCCCGCCAATGATGGAGCCGGCCGTTCAGGCCGGCTCCATCACCGGTATCAGGCGGCGGAGGTCTGCTGCTCGGCGCCGGCCTCGTCCGATGCGGGCGTCTCGGTCGCCGCGGCCTCGCTCGCGCCCTCTTCCGGCAGTTCCTCTGCCGGCGCATCTTCCATCGCGCCGATGTCGATACCCATGTCGCCCTGCTGGCGGGCGATGCCGTCGACGGCAGCGCGGGCAATCAGGTCGCAATAGAGCGAGATGGCGCGTGCGGCGTCGTCATTGCCCGGAATCGGATAGTCGATCGGTGCGGGATCGCAGTTCGAATCGACGACCGCGACGATCGGGATGTGCAGGCGCTTGGCCTCTTCGATCGCGATCGACTCCTTGTTGGTGTCGATGATGAAGATCATGTCGGGCACGCCGCCCATGTCGCGAATGCCACCGAGAGCCCGGTCGAGCTTGTCGCGCTCGCGCTGCAGCGTCAGGCGCTCCTTCTTGGTGAAGGCCTGAGCCTCGCCGCCGGCGAGCAATTCGTCGAGCTTGCGCAGCCGCTGGATCGAGTTCGAGATCGTCTTCCAGTTGGTCAGCATGCCGCCGAGCCAGCGGGCGTTGACGTAGTACTGGGCCGAACGCTGGGCCGCGTCGGCGACGATGTCGGAGGCCTGCCGCTTGGTGCCGACGAACAGCACGCGTCCACCGCGCGCCACCGTGTCGGACACGGCGAGCAGCGCCCGGTGCAGGAGCGGCACCGTCTGCGCGAGGTCGAGAATGTGGATGTTGTTGCGGGCGCCGAAGATATAGGGCGCCATCTTCGGGTTCCAGCGATGGGTCTGGTGGCCGAAGTGGACGCCGGCTTCGAGCAGCTGGCGCATGGAATAATCTGGCAGAGCCATTTCTATCTGTCCTTTACCGGTTATGCCTCCACGGAACGAAGCGGCCGAAGCCGCCACCGGTGGATCGGTTCGGACGAACGAACTCGTCCGACGACCCGGTTTCCGTGTGTGGAATGGACGCGGCCGTACAGGAAAAGCCTCGGCTTTGCAACAAGACCCCGCGTCACCGCCACGAGATAGGTATGGGAGATCGCCTTCGCCAGCACGGGAAGGTGGAGACACGCGCAAGCCCCCTGCTCCAAGCCGCACCTTTCGAAAAGGCGAGGCTCGGAGCGGGGGGCTCGCGTGCGAAAAGTAAGAGACGGAAGGGAACCGGGTCCAGGTCCCGCGCGATCAGCGCGACATCAGGACCGGAACGGTCATGTGCTGCAGGATGTGCCGGGTGACGCCTCCGAACAGCATCTCCCTTATCCGCGAATGTCCATAGCAGCCCATCACCAGAAGGTCGGCGCCGTCGTCGCACAGGGTCGACAGGAGATCATCGCCGACCGAGATCTCGCCGCTGAAGGAGGATGCCGCCTCTGCCCGGATGCCGTGCCGCGCCAGCACCAGAGCGAGGTCGTCGGCGGCCGCAAGGCCGGCCTTGGTCGGCTGCCGGGGCGGATCGACCGACAGGACGGTCACCAGGCGCGCATCCATCAGCAGGGGTATCGAATCGAAGGCCGCGCGTGCGGATTCGCGCGTGCCGTTCCAGGCGATCGTGACCTTCTCGCCGACCTTGGTGTAGCGGCCGGCGCTGGGTACGAAGAGGATCGGCCGCCCGGTCTCGATCAGGACGTCGGTGATGAGACCACCTCCGTCCCACTCCGAGGCATGCGGCTGGCCGGCGACGACGAGGTCGGAGCAGAGAGCGTGGCGCGTGACCACCTTCTCATAGTCGGGCGTCGTCGGCTCCTCAAGCCGCCACTCGGCCGAGATGCCGGCCGCGGAAACGCGCGTGTTGAACAGTTCTTCGATCGCTTTGGCGTCCTTGCGCTGCGACCTCTGCACCTCGTCGAGATACTGGACCGAGACCTCCGTCGCGAGGTTGACGAAGACGCTCGGGATGACATGCAGCCCGACGAGATGGGCTTCCTGACGCTCGGCCAGCGGCAGGGCTAGATCGAGAATCGTCTCGGCGCGCTCCTTGGAGTCGAGACAGACGAGGATGGTCTTGAGCACGGGGGTCACTCCCTAGAAGGCCGGTCCGTCCGGGCGGCTGCCGGACCGGAACCGGAGCGGTTCACCCTTTCCCTCTAGGCCCGCCGGGCGACCGGCGCTTTGACCGGCATCAACCGGCGAAAAAACAGGAGATTGCCGCGCTCAGCACGCCCGCACGGCCTGACGGATGCTGTCGAGGAGGACGGTGCCGATCAGAGGCTTCTGGAGAACGGCGAGCGCTCCGGCCGAAGCGGCGCGCTGTCTCAGCGCGCTCGTGGCATGACCGGTGATCAGGATTGCCGGAAGGTTGAGGCCGCGAGATCGGAGGCCCTGAAGGACCTCGATGCCGTCCAGTTCCGGCATCTTGAAATCGATCACCAGGCATTTGGCGAGAGCCAGAGCCGGATGCAGAAAGACGTCCTCGCCGTCGGAGCACAGATTGACTTCCAGCCCCTCCAGTTCGAGCGCGAACTTGAGCGATTCTCGGACCGCCTCGTCGTCGTCGACGACGAGGATCATGGTCTTGGCTGCGGTCATGCCGTAATGCTCCGGCGGCCGCGACGCGGCCGGGGTGTTGATCCTGCGCTGTCATCATGCCCGATGCCGCGCAGGCGCGGTTTGACATGGCGCAAAACCGCGGCACGAAAATCTGCGGGAACGGCTCAAGAATTACGATTATCGTCAGACGGGGCTCCAGCGATCAGATGACCGGGACAGCGGTCACCTGCTCGAACGAATGCGTAAGACGTCAGCGATCGGTAACCGGATCGGCCCGCAGGACCATGCGGACGAGGTCCGACAGGCTCGCCGCACCCATCTTGGCCATGAGGTTGGCGCGATGCACCTCGACGGTGCGGGGGCTGATCCCGAGATCATAGGCAATGGTCTTGTTGGGGTGGCCGGCGAGCAGCCCGTCGAGGACCTGGCGCTCGCGCGCCGAGAGCGCGGAAAGCTTCGCACGCGTCGCGGATGTCTCCGCGTCCTGCTCGACGTTCGCGCGAAATCCCCCGAGCGCGTTGCGGATCGCGGCCAACATGGCGTCTTCGTCGAACGGCTTCTCGATGAAGTCGATCGCCCCGTCCTTCATCGCCTGGACCGCAAGCGCCACATCCGCGTGGCCGGTCATGATGATCACCGGCAGACGGATCCCGCTGGCCTTCAGGCGGCGCTGGAGTTCCAGCCCGTCGATCCCGGGCATGCGCACGTCGCTGACGACGCAGCCCGGCTGCAGGGTGTCGATCACGTCGAGAAGCGCAGACCCGGACTCGTAGACGCGCACGGCAAAGCCGGCCGTGGCCAGGAGGAAGGCCACCGACTGCCGGACGCTCTCGTCGTCATCGACGAGGTGGACCACGGCATTAGTCGACGTCATCGAAATCCTCCGGTGCGAGATGGCGCAGGGTCAGGCGAAAGATCGTCCCGCCCTTGGGATTGGGCTCGGTCCAGATCCGCCCACCATGCGCCTCCACGATGGTGCGCGAGATCGACAGCCCGACCCCCATCCCCTGCTGCTTGGAGGTGACGAAGGGCTGAAAGAGCTGCGCCGCGATCTCCGGCGCGATCCCGGTGCCGGTATCGCTGACCGCGATCTCGACCATGCCCTCCTCGCAAAGCCGGCTGGAGATGGCAAGCTCGCGGGTGTCCGACTCCTGCATGGCCTCGATCGCATTGCGCATGAGGTTGAGCAGCACCTGCTGGACCTGGACCTTGTCCGCCATGATGTAGTCTGCGTCCAGATCGAGGGCGAAGCTGACCCTGACGCCGGTCTCCTTGGCCCCCAGCAGCGCCAGCGCGCTCGCCTCCTCGATCAGCTTCGGCAGGTTCTCGATCTGCCGCTCGCTCTCGCCGCGGGCGACGAACTCCCGCAGCCGGCGGATGATCTCGCCTGCCCTCAGCGCCTGGGCAGCCGCGCGGTCGACCGCGTCGCGCACGATCGGCAGGGCCTCGGTCTTGCCGCCGTCGATGAGGCGGCGGGCGCCGCTGAGATAGCTCGCCGCGGCCGTCAGCGGCTGGTTGAGTTCATGCGCCAGCGTCGATGCCATCTCGCCCAGCGCGGTGAAGCGGGACATGTGGGTGAGCTCGGCCTGCAGTTCCTGCAGGCGGCGCTGCGTCTCCTGTCGCTCCGTGAGGTCGCGGATGAAGCCGGTGAAGAAGCGGTGCCTGGCCGACTGCATCTCGCCGACGGAAAGCTCCATCGGGAAGGTCGAGCCGTCCTTGCGCGCGCCGACCACCACGCGGCCGATGCCGACGATCCGCCGCTCGCCCGTGGCGAGGTAGCGGGACAGATAGCCGTCGTGCTGCTCGCGATAGGGCGACGGCATCAGGATGCTGACGTTCTGGCCGATCGCCTCGTCGGCGCTGTATCCGAAGAGCCGCTCGGCCGTCGCGCTGAAGGACTGCATGACTCCTGCCGGATCGATCACGACCATGGCGTCGGGCACGGTATCCAGGACCGACTGCAGACGCGCCTCGCGCTCGGCAAGCTCCGAGAGGGCCTTCCTCGCAAGCGTGATGTCGCGGACGATCTTCGAGACGCCGACGATCTCGCCCGCCGCGTCCCGCAGCGGCGCGATCGTCAGCGCGACGTCTACGATCGAGCCGTTCTTGTGGCGCCGCCGCGTCTCCACCTGCTCGACCCGTCCGGTCCGCAGGATGCGGTCGAGGAGCAGGCCTTCCTCGGTGTCGGGACCGTTCGGAAGCAGGATCGCGATCGGCCGTCCGACTGCCTCCTGCTCCGTATATCCGAAGATCGCTTCGGCGCCGCAGTTCCAGTCGGTGATCGTGCCGTCGAGCGAAGCGCCGACGATGGCGATGTCCGACGACGCGACGACCGCGGCCATCCGCCCGTTCGCGGCCTCGACCACATCGCCCGACGGCACGTCGAGGAAAACGCCGCGCAGCGCGGCCGAGCCCTGGCCATCCCTAAGGGCACCGCCCCTGGCGCGCAGCCGGCGGACCGGCGCCTCCTCGGCGGCGAGCCGAAATTCCAGATCTAGCGGCACACCCTCCCCGCGGCTGCTGCGGAAAGCGGCTTCGACCCGCTGCCGGTCCGTCGAATGGACACGCTCCAGGAATACGTCGAGGGCGTGCGGATCGTTGCCGCTCCGCAATTGCGCGGCAGCGACGTCCGACAGCCTCACCAGGTCGTCATCGCCCCAGACGAAGGTGCCGAGTCCGGCCGCCTCGACCGCAGCGAGGGCTGCAGCGGCGGCCGCCGCCGGATCGTCGTGAGCACGTTCGTTTCGAAGAGTCATCGCGGCATCGTCGGGACAAGTCCTTGCGGCTCCTATCTGGAGCCTGCGGGCTTGCTGCACCAGGGCCCGAGACAGGTCAAGCCGCCACGCGGCGGCCCCACCCGGTCCCGGCCGACTTACACCGCCTTGGAATAGCGGCCCTCGCCGCCGTCCAGATGCGCGTCGAACCACGACGCGACGACACGGGCGAAGGGCTTCGCCTCCGGCCGGATCGCGAAGGACTGCTCATCCGATACGACGAGGCCGTCGCGGTCGCCGGCGGCAAGCCGCAGACACTCCCGGACATACGGAGCGCCCGCGACCTCGCCGAACCCATGGGCGAGCGCCGCGAAGTCGATGCGGAAGTCGCACATCAGCCGCTCGATCATGTAGCCGCGGATCACGTCGTCGCGCGTGAGCCGATAGCCGCGCTGTGCGGCCAACGCACCGGAATCGACCGCCTGGCGATAGGTCGCGGTCGGCACGATGTTCTGGACGTAGCCGCCGCGGAAGCGGCTGATCGCCGAGGCGCCGAAGCCGATCAGCGTCTCGCAGGCGTCGGTCGTATAGCCCTGGAAATTGCGATGCAGCCGCCCCGTCCGGGCGGCCTCGGCCAGAGGATCGCCCGGACGGGCGAAGTGATCGATACCAATCGCCGCGTAGCCCGCCCCGGTCAGCTTTGCCGATGCGCGGGCGGCGTCGCCGAGCCGCTGTTCGCGTCCCGGCAGGTCTTCCTCGCGGATCATGGTCTGGTGCTTCTTCGCCCACGGCACATGCGCATAGCCAAACAGCGCCACCCGCTCGGGATCGAGCGAGATCACCTGGTCGATGGTGCGCTCCAGGCGTTCCGGCGTCTGCAGCGGAAGCCCGTAGAGCGCGTCGATGTTGATGCTGCACTGGCCCGCGGCGCGAAGCGCGGCGATGACGTCGCGAGTCGCCTCGAAGGTCTGGGGCCGGTTGATCGCCGCCTGCACCGCCGGATCGAAATCCTGGACTCCGATCGAGGCGCGCGTCATGCCGAGAAGCGCAAGACCCTCGAGCGTGTCGGCGGACACGTCCGAGGGGTCGATCTCGACGCTGATCTCGGCATCGGCAGGGAACACGAAGGCCTTGCGCAGCGCCTCACCGATCCGCGCGAACTCCGCCGACTGCAGGAGGCTCGGCGAACCGCCGCCGAGATGCAGCGCGGCGACCTTCGGCGCAAAGCCGATCCGCGCCCGCATCGTCGCGATCTCGGCCAGCAGCGAATCGACGTAGTCGACGACCGGCTGATAGCGTCGGGTCTGCTTGGTATGGCAGCCGCAGAACCAGCAGAGCCGGTCGCAGAACGGAATGTGCAGATAGACGGAGACAGGCTTTTCGGGATCGATGCAGTCGATCATGGCGGGCAGCAGCGCCCGGCCTGTCTCGGCGCCGAAATGCGGTGCGGCCGGATAGCTCGTGTAGCGCGGGACCTGTGCGCCGTGCCTGTTCAGGATTGCGGCGGCGTCAAGCATGTCCATATTCCTCGATCCGGAGGACCCGCGGCAAGAGTACCGCCCGCTCGAAGGCGAGGTGCCGGCGGAGCGCCTGCGCAAACTCCTGCAGCCGCCGTCTGAGGCTTTCCACGTCGACGGCAGCGCCGCCGCAGACGAAGTCGATCAGCGCCTGGATCACCTCCTCGGCGCTGCCTTCGTCCTCGAAATGTTCGAACTTCAGCTTATCGAGCGTCAGCGAAAGATCTGCGCGCGCGCCCTTCTGGCGGCGCAGCAGCGGAAACAGCTCGCGTTCTTCGAAATCGTGGGCGCGCCGCAGGATCGGATAGATGCTGCGAGCCAGATGGAGGCAGTGCTGCGCGTCGACCGCGAGCGCCAGCCGGTCGGCCAGCGTCTCCAGCCGCGCGCACAGCGCCTCCTGGATGATCAACTGGTTCTCGAGCCGGGACGACAGAGGCTCGGTCCGGCAGATGGCCGGCACGACGCCGGAATGGGCGGCGACGGCGAGCGCCACGCAGCCCGAAGGCGCGGTGGATCGAAACGGTCGAAGGCCCATGCTGCGTCTCCCTGGCTGCCGACACTTGTCTCCCGACCCGTCTAGCCCGGGCGCGGCCCCGCCTCCTTGATCCACGTCAAGGCGTCACTCGATGCCTCCTGCCAAGGAGGAAGCCGGCCGCCTTGGCGCACCGGGGGACCCGGTCGTGCGCGGGCGGAGAGGCTAGAGGTCAGATCCAAGATGAAACACCAAATGGAGGCGATCCTGATCGGGGGAGCGGCATTCATAGCCCTTCTCGCCGCGGGATTCGCCAAGGATGCCGCATTCCAGGCCCATGCCTGGGTTCTGTTCATCGCTCTCGGCGTCGCGACGATCGTGATGTTGCGCCGGATTGAGTTCGGCGACGCCAAGATGATCCCGCTGCGCATGCAGGCGTCGAACGCCAGCGACCAGGGCTATTTCGACGAGGTCGTGCGCTATGGCGTGATCGCCACGGTCGGCTGGGGCCTTGCCGGCTTCCTGGTCGGCGTCCTGATCGCGTCCCAGCTCGCCTGGCCGCATCTCAACCTCGAACCCTGGTTCAACTTCGGACGGCTGCGCCCGCTGCACACCTCGGCGGTGGTCTTCGCCTTCGGCGGCAATGCGCTGATCGCGACGTCCCTGTACGTGGTCCAGCGCACATGCCGGGCCCGGCTCTGGGGCGGCAATCTCGCCTGGTTCGTGTTCTGGGGCTACCAGCTGTTCATCGTGCTCGCCGCGACCGGCTATCTCCTCGGCATCACCGAGGGGCGCGAATATGCCGAGCCGGAATGGTATGTCGACATCTGGCTGACGATCGTCTGGGTCGCCTATCTCGCCGTGTTCCTCGGGACGCTCGTGAAGCGCAAGGAACCGCACATCTACGTCGCCAACTGGTTCTACCTCTCCTTCATCGTGACCATCGCGATGCTGCATGTGGTCAACAACCTGTCGATGCCGGTGTCATTCCTCGGATCGAAGAGCTATTCGGCCTTCTCGGGCGTCCAGGATGCGCTGACGCAGTGGTGGTACGGCCATAACGCCGTCGGCTTCTTCCTGACCGCCGGCTTCCTCGGCATGATGTACTACTTCATCCCGAAGCAGGCGAACCGTCCGGTCTATTCCTACCGGCTGTCGATCATCCACTTCTGGGCGCTGATCTTCCTCTACATCTGGGCCGGCCCGCACCACCTGCACTACACCGCCCTGCCCGACTGGGCGCAGACGCTCGGCATGGTGTTCTCGGTGATGCTGTGGATGCCGTCCTGGGGCGGCATGATCAACGGCCTGATGACCCTGCAGGGTGCCTGGGACAAGCTTCGCACGGACCCGATCCTGCGCATGCTGGTGATCTCCGTCGCCTTCTACGGCATGTCGACCTTCGAGGGTCCGATGATGTCGATCAAGTCGGTCAACTCGCTTTCCCACTACACCGACTGGACCATCGGCCACGTGCATTCCGGCGCGCTCGGCTGGGTCGGCATGATCTCCTTCGGAGCCGTCTACCACCTGACGCCGAAGCTCTGGGCCCGCGAGCGGCTCTACTCCCTGCGCCTCGTCAACTGGCACTTCTGGCTCGCCACGCTCGGCATCGTCGTCTACGCGGCGGTCATGTGGGTGTCCGGCATCATGCAGGGCCTGATGTGGCGCGAATACGGAGACGACGGCTACCTCGTCTACTCCTTCGCCGAGACGGTCGCCGCGATGCATCCCTACTACGTCCTGCGCATGCTGGGCGGGCTGATGTACCTCTGCGGCGCTCTGATCATGGCCTTCAACGTCTACAAGACCATCCGCGGCGACGTGCGGGCGGAAGTGCCGATGGGCGGCGTGCCCGCGGCGCAGCCGGCACAGTGAGGCAAGAACAATGAGCAAGAACAACACCGACCCCGCTCTGGCCGGCGCCCGGCCGGAACTGAAGGCCGATCCCGTCGCCCGCGGCATCCTGGCCCATCACGGCAAGATCGAGCGCAACGCCACGCTGCTCCTCGTCTTGTCGCTGCTGGTGGTCACGATCGGCGGCATCGTCGAGATCGCGCCGCTATTCTACCTGCAGAACACGGTCGAGAAGGTGAAGGGCATGCGGCCCTACTCACCGCTCGAACTCGCCGGCCGGAACATCTATCTGCGCGAGGGCTGCTACAACTGCCACAGCCAGATGATCCGGCCCTTCCGCGACGAAGTCGAACGCTACGGCCACTACAGCCTCGCCGCGGAATCCATGTACGACCACCCGTTCCAGTGGGGCTCCAAGCGCACCGGGCCGGACCTCGCCCGGGTGGGCGGCCGCTATTCCAACGAGTGGCAGGTCCAGCACCTCGTCGACCCGCGTTCGGTCGTGCCGGAATCGATCATGCCGACCTATGGCTTCCTGGCAAAGGCCGATCTCGACATGGAGGATCCGGCCGCGCATCTGGCGGCGAACCGCGACGTCGGCGTTCCCTATACCGACGAGATGGTCAAGGAGGCCGCGGCCGATCTGAGGGCCCAGGCCGATCCGAACGCCGACACCTCGGGCCTGCTCGCCCGCTATCCGAAGGCCGTGGTCGCAGATTTCGACGCCAATCCGCAGCGCCTGACCGAGATGGACGCGCTCGTCGCCTATCTCCAGATGCTCGGCACGCTCGTCGACTTCTCCGCCTACGAACCCGAACAGAACGACCGTTGAGGAGGGCTCGATGAACGCCGACTACCACGCCCTGCGTGCCTTCGCCGACTCGTGGGGGCTCCTCGCGATGACGCTGTTCTTCATCGCGGTCCTCGTCTTCGTGTTCCGGCCCGGCGCCCGCCGGGCGGCCGACGAGGCCGCCAGTATCCCCTTGAAGGAGGACTGATCCGTGGCCGAGACCAAGGACGTCGATCAAGTCACCGGTGTCGAGACCACGGGTCATTCCTGGGACGGCATCAAGGAACTCAACAATCCCCTGCCGCGCTGGTGGCTGTGGACCTTCTACGGCTGTATCGCCTTCGCGCTGGTCTACTCCATCCTGTACCCCGCCTGGCCGTTGCTCCATTCGGCGACGAGCGGGGTTCTCGGATGGTCGAGCCGCCAGGACCTGCGTCAGGAGATGGCGAGCCTGCAGGCGGAAAATGCCGACAAGCTGGCCGCTATCCAGACGCTGGACGTCGACGCCATCGCGGCCGATCCGAACCTCAAGCCGATGGCGATCGCCGCTGGCCGGGCGGCATTCAAGGTCAACTGCGTCCAGTGCCACGGCTCGGGCGCGGAGGGCGGCGCCGGCTATCCCAACCTGAACGACGATTCCTGGATCTGGGGCGGCTCGCTCGACCAGATCCACACGACGCTCCAGCACGGCATCCGCTACGCCTCGGACGACGACACCCGCATCTCCGAGATGCCGGCCTTCGGTCGTGACGGCATCCTCGACCGCAACCAGGTCTCGGATGTCGCCTGGTATGTCCGCAAGATCTCCGGCCAGGAGACCGACGCTGCGGCGGCGGAACGCGGCACCCAGATCTTTGCCGACAATTGTGCCGCCTGCCACGGCGAGACCGGCGAAGGCAATCGCGATGTCGGCGCGCCCCGGCTGAACGATGCGATCTGGCTCTATGGCGGCAGCCATGCCGACATCATGGCGCAGGTAAACGGCCCCCGCCACGGCGTGATGCCGGCCTGGGGCCAGCGCCTCGGCGAGACCACCGTCAAGGAGCTCACGGTCTACGTCCACAGTCTGGGCGGCGGCGAATAAGCCCCAACTGCCGTCATCCGGTGCGGGCGACAGCGGGCCCCCGTCCCTTGGGCGGGGGCCCGTGCTTTTTTCGGTCGGGCCGACGGCCGGTGGCGGCACATCCGAATTGACGCCCCCTTGCAAATCGGGTTCGGTCCCAGTGCGCCGCGAACCGGCGGCGACTGACGCGCGCCCGGTCGCTTGACCTGGATCAAGGCGGTCAGGCCCCGCTCCTCTTAGACGATCGGTGATCTTCCGGCCCTTTCGGGCCACCAATCCCGAGTCCGCCTCATGCTTCAACGCTCCGACATCCATCGCTTCGACGTCGAGCCCGTCAACGCGCCGGAACGCCAATCGCAGCCCCTCTACGAAGCCCGCAAGAAGATCCATCCCAAGCGCGCCGAAGGTCGGTTTCGGCGGCTGAAGTGGATCATCATGCTGGTGACGCTCGGCATCTATTACGTCACGCCGTGGCTGCGCTGGGACCGCGGTCCCTTCGCGCCGGACCAGGCGGTGCTGATCGATCTCGCCAACCGCCGCTTCTACTTCTTCTTCATCGAGATCTGGCCGCAGGAGTTCATCTTCGTCGCCGGCCTGCTCGTCATGGCCGGCATCGGGCTCTTCCTCGTCACCTCCGTGGTCGGCAGGGCTTGGTGCGGCTATGCCTGTCCGCAGACCGTCTGGACGGACCTCTTCCTGGTGGTGGAGCGATTCTTCGAGGGCGACCGCAATGCCCGGATCCGGCTCGACAAGGCGCCGTGGAGCTTCGACAAGGTCAGGAAGCGGGTCCTGAAGCACTCGACATGGCTGCTCATCGCAGTCGCGACCGGCGGCGCCTGGATCTTCTACTTCGCCGACGCGCCGACGCTCCTGTGGAATTTCCTGCGTGGCGACGCGCCCTTCGTCGCCTATGCCACCGTCGGCATCCTGACCGCGACCACCTACGTCCTCGGCGGACTGATGCGCGAACAGGTCTGCATCTACATGTGCCCGTGGCCACGCATCCAGGCCGCCATGCTCGATGAGGATTCGCTCGTCGTCACCTATAATGACTGGCGCGGCGAGCCGAAGAGCCATGGTGCCAAGAAGGCGGCTGCGGCGGGTCTTTCCGTCGGCGACTGCGTCGACTGCAATGCCTGCGTGGCGGTCTGCCCCACCGGCATCGACATCCGCGACGGCCAGCAGCTCGCCTGCATCACCTGCGCGCTCTGCATCGACGCCTGCGACGGTGTCATGGACAAGCTCGGGCGCGAGCGCGGCCTGATCTCCTACGCGACGCTGAAGGACTACAACTCCAACATGGCGATCGCGACGGATCCCGCGACCGGCGCGATCGACCCGGCGCGGGTGCGCGACGAGACCGGCCGCTTCAGGGATCGGCTCAAGCACTTCGACTGGCATGTCTTCCTCAGGCCGCGCACGCTGATCTATGCGGGCCTGTGGGCGGCGATCGGTGTCGGCCTCCTCGTTGCGCTCATGGCGCGCGAGCGGCTGGAACTCAACGTCCAGCGCGACCGCAACCCGGTCTATGTCAGGCTCTCCGACGGCTCGATCCGCAACGGCTATACCGTCAAGCTGCTCAACATGATACCTGAGCCGCGCGAATTCCGGCTGTCGCTGGAGGGTCTGCCGGGCGCGACGATGTATTCCGACGACCTCAGCCAGCCGGAGGGGCGGAGCTTCGCGGTAAAGGTCGATCCGGACCGCCTGAGGACGCTGAAGTTCTTCGTCGTCGAGCCTGCCTCTGCGGTGAAGCCCGGCACCACGGATTTCCGCTTCGTCCTGAACGACATGAACAGTTCCGAAAGCGCCGTCTACGACGCCGCCTTCGAAGCCCCGGAGAACGGCAAATGAGCGTCAACAGCCGCGCCCCCCGCGAATTCACCGGCCGCCACATGGCCCTGGTGATGGCCCTCTTCTTCGGGACGATCATCTCGGTGAACGTGACCATGGCCTATTTCGCCGAGAGCACCTGGAGCGGGCTCGTCGTGGAGAACAGCTATGTCGCCAGCCAGACCTTCGATGCCGATACGGCGAAGCGTGAGCAAGAGGTCGCGCGCGGCTGGGACGCCAGGGTGGCCTATGCGGACGGGCAGTTCCGGGTCGACTTCGTCGATGCGGCCGGCAAGCCCGTCACCGACGCCGCGGCGAGCGTCACGATCGGCCATCCCGTCAATGCCAATTTCGACCGCACCCTGACGCTGGAGCCCGTTGCCGGCGGCGGATACGGGGCAAAGACCCAGCTGACCAGCGGCCGCTGGGAAGCGCGCCTCGTCCTCACCGCCGAGGGGCTCACCCCCTGGCACCGGGCCGTGCGATTCAGCGTGGAGTGAGACGGCGATGAGCTGCTGCAGTCCCAATTACGATCTCGTCACCGCCGAGGAGAACGTCGCCGCATCCGCGGACCCGAAGGCGCAGGAACTGCGCCGGGCGGGACGGGTCGCAGAGGACGGGACGGTGATCTATGTCTTCGCCGCGCCCGCGATCCATTGCGGCGCCTGCATTGGGGCAATCGAACGGGCTCTCGGGCCGCTGCCGGGTGTCGTCGAGGCGCGGGTCAACCTGACGCTTCGCCGCGTGACGGTCGTCCTCGAATCGGCCGGCATCTCCCCCCTCCCCGTCGTCCAAACGCTGGCCCGCATCGGCTTTCCCGCGACGCCGGTCGATCTCGGCGATCTCGACCAGCTGTCGCGCGAGCGGGAATCGAACCGGCTCCTGATCGCTCTCGCGATCGCCGGCTTCGCGGCGGCCAACATCATGCTCCTGTCGGTTTCGGTGTGGTCCGGCGCCGACGCCGCGACGCGCGACCTCTTCCATCTGGTCTCTGCGCTGATCGCCATTCCGACCGTCGCCGTCGCCGGCCAGGTGTTTTTCCGCTCGGCTTTTTCGGCGGTGCGCGGCGGCAGGCTCAACATGGACGTCCCGATTTCGCTGGCGCTCCTCCTGTCGCTCGGGATGAGCCTCGTCGAAAGCCTGACCGGCGGTGCGGAGGCCTATTTCGACGCGGCCGTGACGCTGCTCTTCTTCCTGCTCGTCGGCCGCTATCTCGACAGCCGCATGCGCGAGCGCGCCCGCAGCGCGGTCCTCGGCATCGCCCGGCTCGCGGCCAAGGGCGCGACCCGGATCGACGGCGGCGAACAGGTCTACGTTCCGCTCGACGAGGTCGTCCCCGGCATGACGCTCAGGGTTCCGGCGGGAGAGCGGATCCCCGTCGACGGGAAGGTGGTCGCCGGGTCGAGCGATCTCGACCGCTCGCTGGTCACCGGCGAAAGCGACCCGGTTGCCGTCGCCGCGGGAGCACGGATCGAGGCCGGGACGCTGAACATCTCCGGCTCGCTGGACATCGAGGCGCTGACCGACGCCCGGCACTCCTTCCTCGCCGAGATCATGGCGATGATGGAAGCGGCGGAGACCGGCCGAGGCAGTTACACGCGGATCGCCGACCGCATGGCGCGGCTCTACGCCCCCGTGGTCCACATCCTCGCGGCCGCGACCTTCCTCGGCTGGCTGATCGTCAGCGGCGGCGACTGGTATCACGCGACCTATACGGCGATCGCGGTCCTGATCGTCACCTGCCCCTGCGCACTCGGCCTGGCGGTTCCGGTCGTTCATGTGATCGGCGCCGCACGGCTCTTCGAGGCCGGCATCCTGATGAAAGACGGCTCGGCGCTGGAGCGACTCGCCGAGGTCGACACGGTCGTCTTCGACAAGACCGGAACGCTCACCACGGGGACGCCACGCCTTGCCGCGACCGACATCCTTCCCGGCGAGGCCGCCGACGCGGCCCGGGCGCTCGCCGCGCGCTCCAGCCATCCGGCCTCGCGCGCCGTCCGCGACGGACTTGCGAACGGGACAGACCCGGACCTTCGCGATGTCCGGGAAGTGCCGGGATGCGGGATCGAGGCAGTGATCGACGGGCGGCCGGCACGGCTCGGCCGCCGCGAATGGGTCGCCGAAATCGCTGCGGAATACCACGAGCCTACCGGGGCCAGCGGTCCCGCTTTCGCCTTCGCCGGCGGTCCTCTGGCTCGCTTCGACCTTGCCGAGACGCTGCGCGAGGGCGCGGTGACGGCGGTCCCCGCCCTGAAGGCGGCGGAGCATCTCTCCGTCCAGCTCCTGTCGGGCGACGCCGAGTTGCCAGTCGAGCGCGTGGCGACGTCGCTCGGGGTCGAAGACTTCACCTCCGGCCTCACCCCGGCCGGCAAGATCGACCGGATCCGCGCGCTGCAGGCCGGCGGCAGGACGGTCCTGATGGTCGGCGACGGTCTCAACGACGCGCCGAGCCTTGCCGCCGCCGACGTGTCCATGGCGCCAGCCTCGGCCTGCGACGCGGGACGGCTTGCCGCCGACTTCGTCTTCACCCGCGACAGCCTTGAGGCCGTGCCGTTCGGCCACAGGATCGCGCTGAAGGCCAAGAGCCTCGTGCGGCAGAACTTCGGGCTTGCGATCCTCTACAACGGCTTTGCCGTGCCCTTGGCCATGGCCGGGCTCGTCACGCCGCTCGTCGCCGCCATCGCCATGTCGACCTCCTCCATCGTCGTCGTCGCGAACAGCCTGCGCCTGTCGTTTGTCTTCCGGGCATCCGCCCCGGGCAAGGCGGCGCGCGCGAGCGTCCGGCGGGGCCGGGCCGGCGGCGAAGCGCTGGTCAGGGGAGCCTCGTCTTGAACGTCCTCGTAATCCTCCTGCCGATCGCTCTGCTGCTCGGCCTCACGGGTCTCGGCGCCTTCTTCTGGGCGCTCAGGAGCGGCCAGTACGACGACATCGACGGCGCTGCCTGGCGGGTGCTTGCGGATGACGACGAGCCGGCCGGAAAGAGCTCGGGAAAGGCGAGCGGCCGCAAGACAGGCCGGGGCTGACAGGCGGGAGCCGGACTTAGAGGGTCGAGGCTCGTTCGACGGCTCTGCCGAGACGGTCGTGCCGCGACCCGTCTCACGAAAGACTGCGCTAGCGGACCGATACGTCCGATCGAGGCGGAGGCTCAGTCGGGCACGCTCGCCGGCTCCGGCCCCTCGCCCCGGCTGGAGGTGCCGCCGCCGCTTCGGCCGGCCATCAGCCAGTCCTTGAACAGCATTGCTTCGGCGCGCCCGCCGGTCTCTTCGACCGGCATCAGCAGGAAGTGCCCCTGCCGGGTGGGCAAGGCGGTCTCGATGGGCCGCACGAGACGGCCGGCTTCCAGATAGCAATCGGCAAAGCCGCGTGAGACGAGGAGCGGCGCGAGGCCGCTCGCCGCCATCTCCAGCGCCATCGCCGAACTGTCGGCGATGGCGGCGGTTCTGATCGCAAGCGCCGGATCGGCGCCGACCCTGGCGAGAAGCTTCGGCCAGAGATCCTCGCATCCCATGACCAGGATGACGCCGGACGCCGCGCATTCGGAAAGGTAGTCCGCCGCGCTCTGCCCGCTTCTGGCGGGCGCCTTCGCCACCACGATCGATTCGAAGGTTTCGAGCCGCTCGGCGGTCCAGCCGGGCCAGTCACCGTCGCCATAGCGGATCTCGACGTCGGCGTCCTCGTTCTCCGGCCGGTCAGACCAGATGGTGGAGAACAGCCGGATCGAGATGTGGGGATAGAGCTGCCGGAACTCAGGCAGACGCCGCGGCAGGACGAGTGTGGCATAGGAGGCGGAGGCACGCACGGTCAGCACCACCTCCTCGCGGCCGAACAGGCCGACCGTCGACATGGCGATGTCGTCGAAGGCGCGGCGGATCGCCGGCAGATAGGCCCGGCCGACATCGGTCAGTCGCAGCCCCCGCGGCAGGCGCTCGAACAGCCTGAACCCCAGAAGCTGCTCGAGCGAACGAACCTGGTAGCTGACCGCCGCCGGCGTGAGATTCACGTCGGAGGCCGCCTTAGCGAAGCTCGAATGGCGGGCGGCCGCCTCGAAGGCGCGCAGCCAGTTGAGCGGCGGAAGCTTGGCGGCCATGAACGAGCCTCAAATGAATTGACCCCTTGGCCTGATATTCCTTTGTTTGTTTGCGGGAAAGGGCCGTGGGACAGTGTTACTTCCGCTGCGGCGGCGCCGCGAACCGAACCCGGGTGCCTGCCGCGAGACACCGTCCGATCCATTCGAAGGCCCCATGCAGGAATTCGACTACATCGTCGTCGGCGCCGGCTCGGCGGGCTGCGTCCTCGCCGACCGGCTGTCGGAGAACGGCCGCCACTCCGTGCTCCTGCTCGAGGCGGGCGGCAGCGACCGGCGCTTCTGGATCAAACTGCCGATCGGCTACGGCCGGGTGTTCTACGACGAGCGCGTGAACTGGAAGTTCGAGACCGAGCCCGATGCCGGCCTTGGCGGGCGCAGCTCCTACTGGCCGCGCGGCAAGGTGGTCGGCGGGTCGAGCTCGATCAACGCCCTCCTCTATGTTCGCGGCCTTCCGCACGACTTCGACGACTGGCGCGATGGCGGCGCCTCCGGCTGGAGCTGGGACGATGTCAGGCCCTATTTCGAGAAAGTGGAGCGACGGATCGCGTTGGACGAAACGAGCGAAGGCAGCGGTCCGCTCCAGATAACCAATGTCGCGCGGCGCGCGCACCGGGCCAACCGGCACTTCTTCGCGGCGGCCGAAGAGATGGGGCTCGAGCGCACGGCCGACTTCAATGGGAATGCGCCCGAAGGCGTCGGGACCTACGACATCACGACGCGAGGCGGCATGCGTCATTCGGCCGCCGACGCCTTCCTGCGTCCGGCGCTGAAGCGGCGAAATCTCGCGCTCCTCACCCATGCGAGGGTCCGGCGCGTGACCTTCGACGGCAAAGTCGCGACCGGCGTCGAATACGAGCGGAACGGCGTCGTCGAGTCGGTCCGTGCGCGCGGCGAGGTCATCCTGTCCGGGGGCGCCATCGCCTCGCCCGGCCTCCTGCAGATCTCGGGCGTCGGCCCTGCCCCGCTCCTTGCCCGGCTCGGGATTCCCATCGTCAAGGACAACCCCGCCGTCGGCGGCAATCTCCAGGACCACATCGCCATCAGCTATCTCTACGAGGCGAGCGAGCCGACGCTCAACAACCAGCTGGCGCCCTGGTGGGGCAAGCTGCGCGCCGGGCTGCAATACGCCATGGCACGCAGCGGCCCGCTGAGCCTCAGCGTCAACCAGTGCGGCGGCTTCGTGCGCTCGCATCCGAAGGCCGCGCGTCCGGACCTGCAGCTCTATTTCAACCCGGTGACCTACACCACCGCGCCGTCCGGCAAGCGTCCGATCATCAATCCCGATCCGTTTCCCGGCTTCGTGGTCTCGTTCCAGCCGGCGCGTCCGACCAGCCGCGGCCGGGTCGACATCGCGTCACCGGACATCGCGACGCCGCCGCGGATCGAGCCGCGCTATCTCTCGACCAACGAGGATCTCGACAAGGTCGTCGCCGGCGGACGGCTGATGCAGGCCATGGTGGCGACGAAGGCGATGCGAAAGCTGATCAGGGTGCCGATCGAGCCCGACGTCGAGACGCTCGACGAGGCCGGGCTGGTGGCCGATTTCCGCGCGCGCGCCGGCTCGGTATTCCATCCGACGTCGAGCTGCCGGATGGGTCGCGAGGGCGAGGACGCCGTCGTCGGCCCTGATCTCAAGGTGTTCGGCCTGTCGAAGCTGCGCGTCGTCGACGCCTCGGTCTTTCCGAACATCACCTCAGGCAATACCAATGCGCCCACGATCATGCTGGCGAGAAAGGCGGCGGATGCCATCCTGCGCGATGCATGATCGCAGCCGCCCGGAGGGCGGACGCCTCTCCCGTGCGGCAGCCGACGCCATCCGGCAGGGCCGGCGCGATTATGACCGGCGCTGTCATCCGGCCTCGGATGCGGCGTGCTAAACTTGCGTTTCAGGGATCGAGGAGGGATGGCAATCCGGCCACCGACGATCCATCAAGGGAAGGAGATTCAATGTCCGCATTCGATCCGTTCGACCGCTCCGGACGCCTGCTTGGCCTCAACGAGGTCTCGCGCCGCAAATTCCTCGCCGGAACGGCCGTCTTCGGCCTGTCGGCGGCGTTTGGAACCGGCATCGGGCTCGGCTCGGCGCGCGCCGCCGAACCCAAGCAAGGCGGTCACTTCAAGCTCGGGATTTCCGGCGGCTCGACCACGGACACGCTCGATCCGGCGCATTATTCCGACAATTACATGCAGTCGATCGGCCATGCGATCCACAACTTCCTTACGGAAGTGAACGACGAGGGCCAGCTCGTCGGCGAACTCGCGACCAAGTGGGAGCCGTCGGCGGACGCCTCGCAATGGGTCTTCACGCTGCGCGACGGCGTGACCTTCCACGACGGCAAGCCGGTCACGGCCGACGACGTGGTCGCCTCGATCAACCATCACCGCGGCGAGAAGTCGACTTCGGCCGCAAAGGTGATCGTCGAGCCGATCAAGGACATCAAGGCCGACGGCAAGAACAAGGTCGTCGTCCAGCTCGACGCCGGCAATGCCGACTTCCCCTTCCTGATGTCCGACTATCACCTGGCGATCATGCCTGCCAAGGACGGATCGGCCGACTGGGAATCCGGCATCGGCTGCGGCGCCTATGTGCTCGACCGCCTCGATCCGGGCGTCGAATGCCATGTGACGAAGAACAAGAACTACTGGAAGAGCGATCGCGGCTGGTTCGACGAGGTGAGCTTCCTGTCGATCAAGGACGCCGCAGCCCGCACCAACGCGCTGATGACCGGCCAGATCCACGCGATGAACCGGGTCGATCTCAAGACGGTCAATCTCCTGAAGCGCAATCCGCAGATCGAGATCGCCTCGATCGCCGGCGGCCAGCACTACACCGCGCCGATGCTCACCGACGTCGCGCCGTTCGACAACAATGACGTGCGCATGGCGCTGAAGTTCGGCATCGACCGGCAGGCGATGGTCGACACCATCCTCAACGGCTTCGGTGAGGTCGGCAATGACCAGCCGATCAACTCGACCTATCGCTATTTCGCCGATCTGCCGCAGCGGACCTACGATCCGGACCAGGCCAAGCACTATCTGAAGAAGGCGGGAATGGACCGGCTGACCGTCAATCTGTCGGCCGCCGACGCCGCCTTCCCGGGCGCGGTCGACGCCGCCGTCCTCTTCAAGGAGCAGGCGGCCAAGGCCAATATCGACATCAACGTCGTGCGCGAGCCCGATGACGGCTACTGGGACAATGTCTGGATGAAGAAGCCGTTCTGCATGTCCTATTGGGGCGGCAAGGCGACGGCGGACTGGGCGTTCTCGGTCGGCTATTCGGAAGGTGCCGCCTGGAACGACACCCACTGGAAGAACGACCGCTTCAACAAGCTGCTGGTCGAGGCGCGCTCGGAACTCGACGAGAAGAAGCGCGCCGAGATGTATGCCGAGATGCAGCGTCTGGTGCGCGACGAGGGCGGCGTCGTCCTGCCGATGTTCGCCAATTATGTCGACGGGCTGCGCAAGAATGTCGGCCACGGCAAGATCGCCTCGAACTGGGACCTCGACGGCCTGAGGGCAGCCGAGCGCTGGTGGTTCACCGACGTCTGACGAGACGCGGTGTGGCCGGCGGATCCGTCCGCCGGCCCCTCTCCGATTTCCCGACACTTACACTTTCGAAACAGCCGACGCCCGGTCGCAGGACCGGGCGACAGAGAGAGACCATGCGTATCGACAGCCTCGAAACCTTCTCCAACGAATTCGTCGCCATGGTGCGCGTGCGCACCGACGACGGGGCGGAAGGCTGGGGCCAGACCTCGACCTACAATGCCGACATTACCGCGGCGATCCTGCACCGGCAGGTGGCGCCGCATGTCCTCGGCGAGGAGGCGGACGACATCGGAAGCCTGGTCGAGCGCGTCTTCGAGCGCGAGCACAAGTTTCCCGGTTCCTATCTCTGCCGGGCGGTCGCCGGGCTCGACACGGCGCTGTGGGACCTGAAGGGCAAGCAGGCCGGCCGAAGCGTCTGCGAACTCCTCGGCGGCACGCCCCGCCCCTTCCCCGTCTACGCCTCGTCCATGCGTCGCGACATCACCCCGGAGGCCGAGGCGGAGCGGCTGGCGGCGCTCTGCGCACGCTACGGCTACCGCGCCGTGAAGTTCCGCGTCGGCAAGGAATGCGGCCATGACGAGGACGAATGGCCCGGCCGCTCCGAGGCCGTGGTGGCGGCTGTGCGCAAAGCGGTCGGCGACGATGTGAAGCTCCTCGTCGACGGCAACAGCTGCTATTCGCCGCAAAAGGCCATCGAAGTCGGCCGCATGCTCGAAGCTCACGGCGTCGTCCATTTCGAGGAGCCCTGCCCCTACTGGAAGATCGACTGGACGAAAGAGGTGACCCAAGCCCTGTCGCTCGACGTCACCGGCGGCGAACAGGACTGCTTCCTGCCGGTCTGGGAGCGGATCGTCGAAAGCCGCGCCGTCGACGTCGTCCAGCCGGACATCCTCTATATGGGCGGCGTCTGCCGCACGCTGGAGGTGGTGAAGCTCGCGGCAGGGGCGGGACTGCCCGTCACCCCGCATTCGGCCAATCTCGGCCTCGTCACCCTGTTCACGCTCCACCTGATGGGCGCCATCGAAAACGCTGGCCCCTATGTGGAATTCTCGATCGAGGGCGAGGACTATTATCCTTGGCAGACCGGCCTGTTCGCGCCCGGCCATGTCGTCGAGGACGGCAAGGTGACGATCCCGGACGCGCCCGGCTGGGGCGTGACGATCGATCCCGACTGGCTGAAGCGCGTCGATCACCGGATCTCCCGCCGCGCCTGATCCGCCAGTCCGACCGAACCGCCTCGTCCACGCCGCCCCCGGCGGGACGACGGCTCATCATATTCTGAAATCCGAGGTCCCCATGACCGAGACCCTGACAGCCCTCATCGAAGAAGCCAAGACCACCGGAACGCTGAAGGGCCTGCCGACGCAGCTCTTCATCGACGGCGAGTGGCGCGCGGCAAAGTCCGGCCATAGGCTGGGCGTCGAGGATCCCGGCCGCGCCGAGATCTTCGCCGAAGTCGAATCGGCCGGCGCCGAAGACGTCTCGGACGCGGTGTCGAGCGCCAGCCGCGCCTTCCGCACTTGGCGGGAGGTTCCCGCCGCACGCCGAACGGCGATCCTGCTTGCCGCGGCCGACGCCGTCCGGCGCAATGCCGACCGGCTGGCGGTCGTCGAGGTCCTGGAGTCCGGAAAGCCGCTCTCCGACGCGAAAGGCCAGATTGCGTCCTGCGCCCGCGCGCTCGAATATTACGCCGGGGCGGCCGACAAGCTCGAAGGCCAGACGATCCCGCTCGACAAGGATCATTTCGCCTTCACGGTGAACGAGCCGGTCGGCGTCTCGGCCCATGTCGTGCCCTGGAACTACCCGGCCTCGACGGCGATGCGCGGGATCGCGCCGGCGCTCGCGGCTGGCTGCGTCTGCGTGCTCAAGCCGGCCGAGGAGACGCCGCTGACGGCCCTGATGTTCGGCGAGATACTCCGCCAGGCGGGGCTGCCGGCCGGCGTCCTCAACGTCGTGCCGGGCGGACGGGAGACCGGCGCAGCACTCGTTGCCGATCCGCGCGTGCGCCACGTGACCTTCACCGGCTCGGTCGAGACCGGCAAGCGGGTCATGGAAGCCGCTTCGCGCAACGTCGCCAGCGTGACGATGGAGCTCGGCGGCAAGTCGCCGCTCGTCGTCCTTTCGGACTGCGACCTCGACCGCGCGGCCGACGATGCGATCGGCGCGATCTTCTCGCATGCCGGACAGGTCTGTTCGGCCGGCTCGCGGCTGATCGTCGAGCGCGCCGTCCACGAGGCGCTGATCGAGAGGCTCCTCGACCGGGTGAAGACGCTCGAGCCGCGCCATGGGCTGGAGGACCCGGCATTCGGGCCCGTCGTCTCCGAGCGCCAGCTTGCTCGGATCGAGGGCTTCGTCGACGCCGCGCGGGGGCGGGGCCGCACCATCCTGTGCGGCGGCAGGCGCACCACTGATACCGCGACCGGCAAGGGCTGGTTCTTCGAGCCGACCATCGTCGACGATCTGCCGGCAGAGGACCCGATCGTCGCCGAGGAGGTGTTTGGGCCGGTTCTCGCGGTCCAGGTGGTCGAGGATTTCGAGGCGGCGATCGCCGCCGCCAACGCCAGCCGCTACGGTCTCGTCGCCGGCATCCAGACGAAGGATTTCTCCAAGGCGATGCGATTTGCGCGCGAGGTCGAAGCCGGACAGGTCTATATCAACGAGTTCTACGCCGGCGGCATCGAGGTGCCCTTCGGCGGGGTCAAGGATTCCGGCTTCGGCCGCGAAAAGGGTCTCGAGGCGCTCAAGAGCTATTTGCAGGTGAAATCGGTCGCGGCCCGGATATGATCGGGCGACCGGCCCGGACGAGGCGGACGAAGGAGGTGGAAGAGATTTGCTGAAGATTGCGAAGATCCTCGGGCAGAGGCTGGCGCTCGGCGTGGTGACGCTGTTCGTCGTCTCGCTCGTCATCTTCCTGGCGATCGAACTGTTGCCGGGAGACGTCGCGACCGAGATCCTCGGTCAATCGGCGACGCCGGAAACCGTCGCGGCAATCCGCGAGCAGCTCGGGCTCGATCAGCCCTTCTTCCTTCGCTATCTCCACTGGCTGGGCGGAGCCGTGCAGCTCGATTTCGGCACCTCGCTCGCGAGCGGCCGGGAGGTGTCGGAACTGATCGGCCGGCGGCTCGCCAACACGCTGTTCCTTGCGGCCGTCACCGCGGCGATCGCCGTGCCCTTGTCGCTCGCCCTCGGCATGCTCGCCGCGCTCTATCGCAATTCTCCGCTCGACCGGCTTCTCAACGCCGCCGTTCTCGGCGCGATCTCGATGCCGGAATTCTTCGTCGCCTATGTCCTGATCCTCTATTTCGCCGTCCGCCTGCCCTGGTTTCCGAGCCTTGCCAACGTCACCCCCGGCATGGCCTTGTCCGACCGGCTCCATGTCGTCGTCCTGCCGGCGGTCGCGCTGACCCTCGTCATCGCCGCGCACATGATGCGCATGACCCGGGCCGCGATCATCAACCTCCTCGCCAGCCCCTATATCGAGATGGCGATGCTGAAGGGCCTGCCGCGCTGGCGGATCATCTTCCACCACGCTCTGCCGAACGCCTGGGCGCCGATCGTCAACGTCATCGTCATCAACCTCGCCTATCTGATCTCGGGCGTCGTCGTGGTCGAGGTGGTCTTCGTCTATCCCGGCCTCGGCCAGCTGATGGTCGATTCCGTCGCTAAGCGCGACCTGCCGGTCGTCCAGGCCTGCAGCATCATCTTCGCGGCCACCTACGTCCTGTTGAACCTGTCGGCCGACGTCGTATCGATCATCACCAATCCCAGGCTCCTGCATCCGCGATGACCAGTGTCGACCAAACCGAACTCCAGGACGTCGACGGCGGCTCCGGTCTCGCGCCGCGGCGCACCACCGCGCAGAACGCGGCGCGGGAACTGAAGCGCGCGCCAGTCGGCGCGAAGATAGCGCTCGTGGTGATCCTGGCCTACATCCTCACCGCCCTGCTCGCGCCGGTCCTCGCCCCCTATGGCGAGACCGCGATCGTCGGCAGCCAGTTCGGGCCTTGGAGCGCGGCGCACTGGCTGGGGACGGACACGCTCGGCCGCGACATGGCGAGCCGCATGATCTTCGCCGCGCGTAACACGGTCGCCATCGCCTTCCTCATGACCATCGTTACCTTCCTGATCGGAGGGACCATGGGTCTCGTCGCCGCGACGATCGGCGGGGTGACCGACCAGATCCTGTCGCGGGCGGTCGACGTCCTGATGGCGATCCCGATCCTGATCTTCGCGCTGCTCCTCCTGACGATCTTCGGCACCTCGATCCCGGTCCTCGTCGCCGTCATCGCTGTGCTCGAATCAACGCGGGTCTACCGGGTGGTGCGGGCCGCAGCGATGGGCGTCGTGGTCATGGACTATGTCGAGGTGGCGCGGCTCAGGGGCGAAGGCACGGCCTGGATCGTCGGGCGCGAGGTATTGCCCAATATCCTGTCGCCGCTGTTCGCCGAGTTCGGCCTGCGCTTCTGCTTCATCTTCCTCTTGATCAGCGCGCTGAGCTTCCTGGGGCTCGGCCTGCAGCCGCCGACGGCCGACTGGGGCGCGATGGTGCGCGAGAACGCCATCCTGATCACCTTTGGCGACTTCACCCCGCTCCTGCCTGCCGGCGCGATCGCGATCCTCACCATCGCCGTCAACACGGTCGTCGACTGGTTCCTCGACCGCACCAGCGGACTGAAGGACTGATGCCGCCCATGACCACCGACACGCTCCTGCGCATGACCGGGCTGAAGATCGACGGGCGCACCGGCGACGACTGGCAGCCGATCGTGAAGGGCGTCGACCTGGAACTGAAGCGCGGCGAAGTGCTCGGCCTGATCGGCGAATCTGGTGCCGGAAAATCGACCATTGGCCTCGCCGCCCTCGCCTATGCGCGCGGCGGCTGCCGGTTCTCCGGCGGCGAGGTCGTCTTCGAGGGCACCGACCTCCTCTCGCTGAGCGAAGCCGGCCGGCGCCGCTATCGCGGCAAGCGCATCGCCTATGTCGCACAGAGCGCCGCCGCCTCCTTCAACCCCGCTCATAGGCTTGGCGACCAGTTCGTCGAAATGGCGACGACCCACGGCGTCATGGGCGAGAAGGAGGCCGCGCGCTACGCCGTCGATCTGTATCGCCGGCTGCAGCTGCCCGATCCCGAGCACTTCGGCCGCCGCTTTCCGCATCAGGTCTCCGGCGGACAGCTGCAACGGGCGATGGTTGCGATGGCCATGGCCTGCAAGCCGGATCTCATCGTCTTCGACGAGCCGACGACGGCGCTCGACGTGACCACCCAGATCGAGGTTCTCGCGGCGATCAAGCAGGCGATCGCCGACAATGGCTCGGCGGCGCTCTACATCACCCACGATCTCGCAGTGGTCTCGCAGGTCGCCGACCGGATCATGGTTCTGCGGCATGGCCGGGTCGTCGAGGAAGGCGAAACCCGGCAGATCGTGGAGCATCCGAGGGAAGACTACACCCAACGCCTCCTCAACGTACGCAGCCTCAGCCACGAGCCGGTCGAGGCGGAGCGCGACGAACTGCTCGCCATCGACGGGATCACCGCCGCCTACGGCAATCAGGGCTTGATCGTCCTCGACGATGTCAGCGTCCGCCTGGATCGCGGCCGCACCGTCGCGATCGTCGGCGAGTCCGGCTCCGGCAAGAGCACTCTGGCGCGGGTCGTCACGGGCCTGCTGCAGCCACGGAAGGGCGCAGTGCGCATCGGCGGCAAGACGCTGCCCGCCGGGCTTGCCGCCCGCGACCGCGACCTCCTCAGGCGCGTGCAGATGATCTACCAGTCGCCCGACACCGCGCTCAATCCGCGCCAGCGCGTGCGCGACATCATCGGCCGGCCGCTCGGCTTCTATCTCGGCATGGACCGGTCGAAGCGAGAGGCGCGGGTCGCCGAGCTCCTGCGGCTCGTCGAACTCACGCCCGACTTCGCCGATCGGCTGCCTGGCGAACTCTCCGGCGGCCAGAAGCAGCGCATCTGCATCGCGCGGGCGCTCGCCGCCGAGCCCGAGATCGTCATCTGCGACGAGGTGACCTCGGCCCTCGACCAGCTCGTCGCCGAGAACGTCCTGAAGCTCCTTCTGCGGCTCCAGAAGGAACTCGGCCTCTCCTATCTCTTCATCACCCACGACATCGCCACGGTCCGCGCGATCGCCGACGACGTCGTGGTGATGCATCGCGGCAAGATCGTCGAGAGCGGCCCGAAGGCCGAGATCTTCTCGCCCCCGCATGCCGCCTATACCGAGACGCTGTTGAAGTCGGTGCCGGAGATGGACCCCGACTGGCTGGACCGGCTTCTGGCCGAACGGCGCGCCTCCGCGGCCTGAGCGCATCGCACCGAGAAGTGGAAACCGGTTCTCGGTCCGATGCAACAACCACGAGATCGGTCGTAGGAGCGATTGCGGCTTGCCGCCCGACGCTCGAGATCCCGGCGGCTCGCCCCTCGAGCACGCGTCCGGGCAGCTGCCGCCCTGCCCTTCCCGCGACCGGCAGCCTCGGCCTCGCGACCCATGCAACGCGGAAACCCTGCGCAGCCGTGGCTCGTCGCATTCCGGTCCGGCACGAAAAGCCGGCCGAGATGCCGGAATGCGGAGCCGGCGCGGGGTGTGACCTGGGTCACTGAGGAAGGGAACCGGCCTCGGTAGGGTCTGTCCATCGGCGCAGGACACCAGACGCCGACAACCCGAAGGAAGACCCCCATGATCCGCAAGACCCTCCTCGCCCTCGCCGCCTTCGCCGTCGCGGGCATCGCCTCCATCTCGGCCGCGAGCGCCGGTTCCTACGGCAACGGCTACAGCGACAACTCCGGCTACGCATCCTGCCACTGGGAAAAGCGCAAGGTCGTCGACTATTACGACGACTACGGCCATGCCCACTACAAGTGGGTTCGCGTCCGGATCTGCGACTGATCGCACACCGGTCGATGAAGGCCTCCCCGGGCTCTCGGCAGACGCCGAGAGCCCGTTCGGCTTGGGCGATCGGCGGAGCAGAACCTGCCGCCCCAAATAGAAGCCAAGGTTTTCTGGCTCGCTCTCCACCTTGTGTTTTCTGGATTTGCAACGAGGAAACACATTTCTCCGTTGAGAAGCGTAGGGCAGCCGCTACGGAAGTACCGCGACAAGTGCTGCCGTCATGCTATCATGCGGGCGGCAGGTGCGAGGAACGAGACCATGCGGCCGGAAGCGAAGTATTCCAGGGAGCACCGCCCGCGCGGAACGCTCGGCTTCCTGATTCTCGCCCTCGTGGTTTTTGCCATCGCGGCCGGCGTCCTCGCCGCAGACTGGATGAAGAACCCCTCGCAGAACATCGATCCGATCCAGCAGGGCGCGCCCGGCGACCTCAGCCGGTAGCATGACGGAAGACGCTTCCGAATGCCGTGATGTGATTTGCGCATTCTCGAACCGATGTCCGCGGCCCGCGGCTGCGGGAGGTCCTGGGTCGTTCAGGTGGAAGGCATGCAGATGGCCATCGTCGCTAGGTTGAGGACGGCTTCGGCGGCCCTGTTCCTGGCTGCCACGCTCACTGGTGGAGCGACGGCAGCGGAGCCGCCGAGCGAGCTGGTTTCGCTCGGTTCGGATTCCGTTCCGGAGGCCGTGAAGAGCGCCTTCACCTGCGACGGGGATCCGGAAGCGACGATCCTTCGCCGCAGTTTCCGCGGTGCGGTGATCTTCACCAACCGCTGCCCCGGCAACAATCAGAACTATGTGGAGAACCTCGTCCATGCAGACGACGAGACGGGCCGCGGAGCGACGCTCCTCGCCTTCCCGCGTGGACGGGGCGCGCCGGCCGAGACCGCGATCGCGAATGTCCGCTTTTTCGAGAGGACCGGGACGATCGGGGAAATCGCCGTCGATACCGAGCATGAGCAGAACGCGCCATGCCGGTTTGAACGAATGTGGCGGCTGAAGAAAAACACGCCGACCTTGGTGTTCAGCCGCTGGACCAGGGATTGCGAGGTGAGAGCCGGCACGCGGTGGAAGACGGTGATCGACAAACGGCGCCGGGCCGAGCGGGCGGAGAATTGGGACTAGCCTGCGGCAAACAGAGCGTCATGCGAGGCAGCCGCCCCGTGCGGCGCGACCCGGCGGCGGGAGAATAGAGAGACGGGGCGCCGGCGACGGCGCCCCGAAGGCAGAGCGAATTACTTCTGGATGCAGGTGTCGACATTGTCCTTGGTGCATTCGTCGAGGCCGGTGAAGACCGGGTCCTCGACCTTCTTGCCCTCGATGAGGTCGATCATCACCGAGGGTGCCTTGTAGCCCATCTCGAACGGCCGCTGGCCGACCAGGGCCGTGACCAGGCCCTCACCGGCGATCGCCACCTCGTCGCCGATCGTATCGGCGGCGCCGATGACGAAGTCGCCGCTGGCGATGCGGTCGGCATAGGGCTTGACGAGGTCGCGATAGGCCTGCGGCGCGCCGAACAGCGGCCATCCGCCCATGACCCCGAACGCGTCGAGCTCCGGATTGGCGGCGAGAATGTCGGTCATCGCCTGGACGCCCTTGGCGCCGTCGTCATTGGTGAAGACCGGGCAGCCCGAGACTTCCGTCCAGCCGCCCTCGCCGTTCAGCGCTCCCAGCCCCTCCTGGCCGGACAGGGCGTCGCGCATGCCCTGGGCGCGGCGCAGGATATTGTCGGCGCCGGCATTGCCCTCGATCGTGCAGATCGTGCCACCGTCCGGCTTCTCCTTCTTGATGTATTCGCCGATCTTCTTGCCCATCAAATAGTTGTCCGTGCCGAGATAGGTCATCCGCAGGGCGGAATCCTCCTTGGCGAGATCGGCGTCGATGGTCATGACCGGGATCGAGGGATTGGCGACCCTCAGCGTCTGGGCGATCAGCCGGGCGTTCGACGGTGAAATCGCCATAGCGGCGGTATCGGCCTTGCCGAGCATGTCCTGGACGATCTGCGCCTCCCCCGCCTCGTCGGAGGTCGAGGCCGGACCGGTGTAGAAGCACTCGTATTCGGAGGATTCGTTCTCCTTGTTCCACTTCTCGCAGCCTTGGTGGATGGCCTCGAAGAAGGGATTGTCGAGCCCCTTGACGACGATCACCAATTGCTTCTTGGCGAAGGCCGGCCCGGCACCCAGCGCCAGCACGGCGGCAGCCGCCAGTAACGTCAGTTTCTTCATCATGTCCTCCCAGATTGACCGCCCCGCGACAGCAGGGGACGGCGTTGCGGGACGACGGCTTCTCCGGCCGACGCCCAACCCAGATCCGGCGCCCCGCGGCTCCGGAAAGCTCGTCTCGGCGCGAAAGCAGGATCGCCGCGAACAGATCTGCGCAGGCCGGCCGAGACCGCGCCCTGCCTCTCGACCGGCGATGCGCGAAGTAGCGGCAGCTGCGTTTTCTGCATTGCACAAAATTGACGTTGCGTCGGTATCTAATCTTGCCGCCGAAGCGGGGTCAACCGACTTTCCGGACGAAGCATTAATTGCGGATGTTGGCTGCATCATGTCGTTGGATAGTTGACGTCGGCCGCAGGTCCGTGTCGTATGAAGAAGAAGTGCAGTCGGGACGCCCCGTCCGGTCTTCAGACGGCAATCTCCGCCGGGACCGCGACAATGGGACGATTCGCGACATCCCGGCGATAAACGACCGGGATGAGCGGGCTCCGCGTCTGCACCGGGAGGGAAGACGACGCGTGGCGGTTCTGGAACTGAGCAATGTGTCGAAGCACTTCGGCGCGATCAAAGCCGTGAGCGACGTGTCGTTCTCGCTCGAGCCCGGCGAGGTCGTCGGCCTGATGGGCGACAACGGCGCCGGCAAGTCCACCCTCGTCAAGATGATTGCCGGCAATTTCCGCCCGAGCCACGGCAGCCTGCGGATGAACGGCAAGGAGCTCGTGATGCACCGGCCAGTGGAGGCGCGCGAGCACGGCATCGAGATCGTCCATCAGGACCTTGCGCTCTGCAACAATCTGACGGCGGCCGCAAACGTCTTCCTAGGCCGCGAGTTGAAGCGCGGCGTCGGCCCGTTCCGAATCCTCGACTATGCCACGATGTATCGCAGGGCTGCCGAGATCTTCGGCGAGCTGAAATCGGAGACCCGCCCGCGCGACCTCGTCAAGCAGATGTCCGGCGGCCAGCGCCAGGCCGTAGCGATCGCCCGCACACGACTGTCCGAGGCCAAGATCGTGCTGATGGACGAGCCGACGGCCGCGATCTCGGTCCGGCAGGTCGCCGAGGTTCTCGCCCTCATCCGGCGGCTGCGCGACCAGGGCATCACCGTCGTCCTGATCAGCCACCGCATGCCAGACGTCTTCACCGTCGCCGACCGCGTCATCGTCATGCGGCGCGGGCGCAAGGTGGCCGACAAGAAGGTCGCCGATAGCTCGCCGGAGGAAGTCACCGGTCTCATCACCGGGGCCATCGAATTCGCATGAGCGGGACCCGCCGCATCGCGGCCCCGCGACCCGTTACCCGAACCGGCAGGTCCACATGGCAATCGCGCGTGACGAGACGTACGACCAGAAACAGCACGGATGGGCGGGCTCGCTCCTGGCCAGCCAGTCCTTCTGGGTGCTGATCGCGCTGGTTCTCGCCTGCCTGTACCTCTCCTTCGCCACCGATTCCTTCGCCACCACGAAGAACCTCTACAATATCAGCCGCAACGTCACCTTCACCGCGATCATCGCGCTCGGCATGACGCTGGTGATCATCTCCGGAGGCATCGACCTGTCGGTCGGCTCGGTCCTGTGCCTGTGCAGCATGGTGCTCGCCGTGGTGATGCACGCCGGCTATTCCATCGAGGTGGGCATCGCCGCCTCGATTGGGACGGCGCTCCTCGTCGGCGCCTTCAACGGCGTCTTGATCGCCTATCTCGACTTTCCCCCCTTCGTCGTGACGCTCGGCATGCTGTCCCTGGCGCGAAGCCTCGCCATGGTCGCCTCGAACAACACGGTCGTCTTCGAATTCGGGCCGGACCATCAGCAGCTTCTGGCGCTGGGCGGCGGCTCCTTCTTCTTCGGCATCGCCAATCCGGTCGTCTACATGGTCGTGCTGGCGCTGATCTTCGGCTTCGTCCTGCGCTGGACGAAGTTCGGGCGGCATGTCTACGCCATCGGCGGCAACGAGCACGCCGCCACTCTGACGGGCGTGCCGGTCCGGCCGATCAAGGTGGCGGTCTACATGATCTCGGCGCTGACCGCCGGCATCGCCGGTATCGTCGAGACCGGCTGGCTCGGTGCGGTCACCACCAATATCGGAACGGGCATGGAGCTTCAGGTGATCGCCGCGGCGGTCATCGGCGGCGCCAATCTGGCGGGCGGCGTCGGCACAGCCTTCGGCGCGCTGATCGGCGCGGCGCTGATCGAGGTGATCCGCAACAGTCTCGGCCTTCTCGGCATCAACGCCTTCTGGCAGGGCGCCTTCATCGGCGGCGCAATCATCCTCGCCGTCCTCTTCGACCGCCTGCGCAACCTGCGCCTGCGCGAGTAGCGAACGCCCACAATCGCGCCCGCCCCCTGCCCGCGCCACGCTTGTGCACCAGATCGGCCCATGCCGGCGGCGCTTCAGGCTTCGCACGGAGCGTGTCCAGCCGGATCAAGGCCGGGCGGGACGGATCGGACGACCATCACGGGAGAGAGATCAATGAGCAAGCGCATCGTCTTCACCGGCGGCACGGGCAAGGCCGGCCGCCACGTCGTGCCCTACCTCCTGGACAAGGGCCACACCGTCCTCAACGTCGACCTCGTCCCGTTCGATCATCCCGGCGTCAACACCCTGATCGCCGACATCACCGACAGCGGCCAGATGTTCAACGCCTTGTCCTCGCATTTCGGCATGGACGAATTCGCGACCGGAAAGGGGCCGGCACCGATCGACGCCGTCGTCCATTTCGCGGCGATCCCGCGCGTCCTGATCCAGCCCGACAACGAGACCTTCCGGGTCAACACGATCGGCACCTACAACGTCATCGAGGCGGCGATGAAGCTCGGCATCCGCAAGGTCGTGATCGCGTCCAGCGAGACGACCTACGGCGTGTGCTTTGCCGAGGGCGACAAGGACTTCCACCGCTTTCCGCTGGAGGAGGACTACGACATCGACCCGATGGACAGCTACGGCCTGTCGAAGGTGGTCAACGAGAAGACCGCCCGCGCCTTCTCCATGCGCTTCGGTGCCGACATCTACGCGTTCCGGATCGGCAACGTCATCGAGCCGCACGAATACGACATGTTCAAGGACTTCCTCGCCGATCCGATGTCGCGCAAACGCAATGCCTGGAGCTATATCGACGCGCGCGACCTCGGCCAGATGGTGGATCTCGCGCTTGCCAAGGACGGACTCGGCTTCGAGGTCTTCAACGCCACCAACGACACGATCACCGCGACCATGCCGACGGCCGAGTTCCTGGCGAAGCATTGCCCCGAGACCCCGGTCACGCGCGAGCTCGGAGAGTACGAGGCGCCGCTCTCCAACCGCAAGATCCGCGAGGTGCTCGGCTTCAAGGAAGAGCACAACTGGCGCAAATACGTTTCGGTGTGACGAGGCGCGATGCAAGGCGCGGCCGCAGGAGCCGAGCCGCGCCTTCCAGCTCAGGAGATCCGCAGGCTCATAGCAGGAGGCATTGGAAATGCCCCCTGGTTCCGAATTCCAATTTTCGTCAAGCCTTTGGCTTGGCGTCGAAAATCGGGATGTGTTCAGCAGGCGGCTGCATCAGCATCCATGCCCGCTGGTATCAGACGTGCTTGTCCAGGGCGAGGATTTCCCGAACCGTGAGGAAGTGCGGGTTGCTGCCGGAATGATAGGAGAAGCCGGCCTCGACCGATCGTCCGACCTCGCCGAGCGCATTGACCGCATAGTCGTGGTCGCGGTGGTAGAACCGGATCGAGGGCCGCAGCACGAAATGATCGTCGAATTCGAGCGTCAGGTGGCTGTCGTCGGAGGGACACATGATCTCGTGCAGCTTCTCGCCCGGTCGGATGCCGACGACGTCGGCCTCGCGCGTGCCGCTATAGGCCTCGACGAGGTCGAGAATGCGCACCGAGGGGATCCGCGGCACGAAGATCTCGCCGCCATACATGCGCTCGAAATTCTTCAGGACGAAGTCGACGCCGGACTGCAGCGTGATCCAGAAGCGCGTCATGCCCTCATGCGTGACCGGCAGCGGGGTCTTGCCCTCGGCGACGAGCCGCTTGAAAAGCGGCACGACGGACCCGCGTGATCCCACGACATTGCCGTAGCGCACGACGGAGAAGATCGGGCCGCGCCCGCCGGTGGTGTTGTTCGCCGCCACGAACAGCTTGTCGGAGGCGAGCTTGGTGGCGCCGTAGAGGTTGATCGGGTTGGCGGCCTTGTCGGTCGACAGCGCAATCACCTTCTGGACGTCCATCGCGATCGCCGCGTCGATGACGTTCTGCGCCCCGCCGATATTCGTCTTGATGCATTCGTTGGGATTGTATTCGGCGACCGGCACGTGTTTCAGCGCGGCGGCATGGATGACGTAGTCGACGCCCTGCATCGCACGCTTCAGACGCTCCACGTCCCGCACGTCGCCAATGAAGTAGCGCATGGCGGGATCGTTGAACTGCTGCCCCATCTCGTACTGCTTCAACTCGTCACGCGAGTAGATCACCAGACGGGCGGGCTTGTAGCGGGAGAGAATCGTCTCGGTGTATTTCCTGCCGAAGGATCCCGTTCCCCCGGTGATCAAAATGGACTTGCCGTTAAACACCCATTCACTCCGCTATCGCGCATCTGCCGATCGGCCCCGGCCAAGACGCATCCGGGACCCGGACGTTGTCGCCGCTTCTGCGGCATGTCATGGTCGTGTTCCGACATTCGCCTATCGGCATTGCGCGTGCCTTGCCGTTGTGACGGAAGCGGCCGCAAGTTTCCGGCGGTCGAGCATGCCGACGCGCCTCGGCCCCATTCCCTTGGGCGAGGAGGAGCCGGCGCCGGACGCTCCGGTCAGCGCAGCGCCGCCAGATCCGCCTCGGTCAGCCGCTCCGCAAAGCGGATCGCGCGGGGCGCCGGCCTGCCGATCAGCGTGTCGTAATGGCGCGGGGCGAGGCTAAGGCCCGGTCGGCAGATCTTCAGATTCTCGGCACTGAACAGCTCGCCCTCGGCGATGTCGCGGGCCGGATAGATCGACTGGCGGAATTGCCGGTTCTTCTTCTCGTTTTCGGTGCCGCCGTAGCGCACGCTTCCCGCCGCGCGCCAGGCGCGCGACGTCTCCTGCTTCAGGAGCGTCATCTCCCACGGTTCGAGGGAAAAGGGCGAATCGACCCCACCGTCGTTGCGGTCGAGCGTGAAGTGCTTCTCGATCACACTCGCGCCATGCCCGATCGCGGCGACGGCAACGCCGATGCCGAGCGTGTGGTCGGACAGGCCGGCCTCGACCCCGAAGCGCACCCGCATGTCGGAAATGGTGGCAAGGTCCGCATCCGAGGCGTCGGCCGGATACTGGCTGGTGCATTTGAGGATCACGATGTCCTCGCAGCCCGCCTCGCGCGCCGTCGTGATCGCCTCGTCGATCTCTTCCGTCGTGGCCATGCCCGTCGACAGGATCATCGGCTTTCCGGTCCTGGCGATCTTGCGGATCAGCGGCAGATGGGTGACCTCGAAGGAGGCGACCTTGAACATCGGCGCGCCGAGATCGTCGAGGAAGTCGACTGCGGTCTCGTCGAAGGGGGTGGAGAAGGAGAGCGTCCCGGCATCCCGCGCTGCGGCGAAGAGGTCTTCATGCCATTCCCAGGGAGTATGCGCCTCGGCGTAGAGATCATGCAGCCGCCGGCCGACCCACAGGCTCTTCTCGTCGCGTATGACGAAATCGTCCGTTGCCGCGTCGAGGGTGATGGTGTCGGCCGTGTAGGTCTGGAACTTCAGGGCATCGACGCCGCAGGCGGCGGCGCAGCGGACAATTTCAAGCGCACGCGCCTTGTCGCCATTATGATTGCCGCTCATCTCCGCGATGATGAAGGGCTCCCGGTCGAGACCGATCTCCCGCGAAATCTCCCCGCTTTCGACCCGGAACGGCCGCGTCTTCATCAACGGATCATGCATCGAAAACCACCTTGACCGGCTGGGAACGAGACCGGAGGAGCGCTTCGGCGGCAGGGCGAACCGCCTCCCATTCCGCGCGGCAGATACCCAGCATGTGAACGCCGATCCGCACCCCGTCCTTCAAGACGTGCGCGCGGCGAAATCCCTCTTCCACGAAACCAAACCGCTTGTGCATGGCCACCACCCGCGCATTGGTCTCCAGCACCTCGCAGTTCAGCTTCTCGAAGCCGCGCTCGAAGAAGACATGGTCGAGCACGCAGAACTCCAGTGCCGACCCGACCCCTCCACGCGCGTCTTCGCCGAGATAAAAGGCCCAGTCGGTTCGCCGATGGCGCGGATCGATCGCGTCAAGACTGGCCGCGCCGACGACATCCGACCCCTCGCGCAACACGGCATAGAGCTCCCGCCCCGTCCCCGCGGCGATACGCTCCAGGAAGGCGCGATGCTCGTCTTCGCTGATGACGTGGTCCTGATACATCGCCGCGCGGACGCTCTGACTGTTCCGGATCCTGCGAAGATCCTCCCGCTGGCCTGCGTCCAGGGACCCGACCGGCCGCAGGACATAGGTCTGCTGCGTCGCGCTCATACGGCGAAACCCCCGGCCACCATGCCGTGAACATGCCGAGCCAGTCGTTCGGCACCGCGTCCGTCCGCGACATCACGAGCGGCAAGGCTCAGCCGCTCGCGCCAACCGATGTTGTCGAGGATCCGCCCGGCGAGATGTGTGATCTCCATCTCGGCGAATTCCGCTGCGCACGCCGCGCCATCCCCCCGTCCGCCGACAGCCCCGCCGAAGACGATCGCGCCGGCGCGATCGAGACGCTCCGCCAGCGGGATCTGATTGGCGGCGATCGCGATCGAGATCATCGGCAGTCCCAGACAGCATCGCTCCAGGCTGGCGGAGCCGCCGGCGCCGACACACAGATCGACCGCACCGAGCAGCCGGGCGACGTCGCGGACATTCTGCCGGACCTCGATCGTTCCCGCCGACGAGGCCGCGAGTTCGCACAGCTGCGCCTCATGCGGAAAGGCGGGGCCGATCATCGCGATCAGCTTGAGGCCCCGCTCCGCCGCGACCGGACGCAGCATTTCGGCCAGACAGCCGGTGAGATTGTGCGGATCTCCGCCGCCCATGGCGACGAGCAGCGACCGCGCGGGAGCCTTTTGCCGAAATCCCCGGTCGCGCGATGCCAGGATATCCGGGCGCAGCTGCGCGAAGTCCGCCCGTAGCATCGCATAGTCTGCCCCTGCCAGGACCGGCACGCCATCCGGCAATAGCCCGGCATAGTCCTGCGCGCTCCGACCGAAGGTGCTGTCGACCAGACAGTCGGCAACATGCTCGCGCGTCAGATCGTCGATGGCAAGGATCGGGCAGCCGAAGCCTTCGCGGATCGCGGCCTCCCAGCCGGCGCCGAGCGCATAGTGATCGACTACGATCGCGGCAGGCGGCGTCAGTGTGTCGATTGCCGCCAGCAGGCTTTGCGCATCATGCGCCTCGGTCGTGCCCAGCAACCGGCCATACTCTCCAGCATCCGGACCGGGCGGCGGACCGTCCTGCGGCAGGCGCGTGAGGAAGTGGCCGGCATCGGCGATCCAGGACCCGAGCGTGTCGCCGACATGCCGGCAGAAAAATCGGATGCGGTAGCCATAGGCCTTCAGCGCGTCGGCGAGAGCCAGGCAGCGGACGATGTGCCCGACGCCGATCGGCGCGGACCCGTCGGCCCGGATCAGGATCCAGTCCTGCGCCGCCGCCTCGTTCATTGCGCTGTCCCTTCCGCCTCGCGCAGCGAAAACAGCCGCTCTGCAAAGCGCCAGTCGGCTTCCGTATCGATGTCCAGAACGCGCTCACGCTCCATCAGATAGAGCGCGGCATCCGGCCCGAAGATGGGCTTGCCGGCCCTGATGGCGGCCGACCGCATCCAGTAGAACTGACCGGCGTCGTGATAGGCGGGCTCGAGATCCTGCGAGCGGGTGTTGAAATGCTCCGGCTGGAACATCGCGACGCGGCCGCCCTCGAGCCGGAGCGCGCGCTGGATGGGAAAGGCATAGTCGGTAGCAGAAAAGACATAGTCGGCGCCGCTCTCGCACAGGCGTTCGAACCCGGCTTGCAGATCCCCAGCCGTAACGAAGGGGGCGGTCGCATAAAAGCAGCAGAGCGCCTCGGCGGAGCCGCGCTCATCATCGCTCTCGGCCCATTCGAGAGCGTGCTTCACGACATCCATGGTCGTCGCATGATCGTCGGACAGGGCTGCCGGGCGCCGGAAAGGCACCTCGGCGCCGGCAGCGCGTGCGACTTCGGCAATCTCGTCGTCGTCCGTGGAAACGATCACTCGGTCGATCACCGGGCAGTTCAGCGCGGCGGCGATCGAATGCGCGATGATCGGCCTGCCGGCAAATGACCGGATGTTCTTGCGGGGAATGCGCTTCGATCCGCCTCTCGCCGGGATCAGACACAGCCTCACGACAGCACCTCTCCCAGCGCCGTCACGACCCGGTCCTGCTGGTCTTCGGTCATGCCGTGATAGAGCGGAATCGAGATCGCGCGCTCGTAGTAGCGCTCGGCCTCCGGGCAGTGGCCGGGCCGGAAGCCGAGATCCCGGTAATAGGGATGCCGGTAGATCGGGATGTAGTGGAGGTTGACGCCGATCCCCCGCTCGCGCAGCGCCTCGAAGACCTGGCGGTGGAAATCCCGCACGCTCTCGCCGCGCAGCCGGACGACGTAGAGATGAAAGCTCGAGCGTACGCCCGCCGGGCGCTCCGGCAGGTCGAGCGGCAGGCCCGACAGGCGTTCGTCGTAGCGCTCCGCAAGCGCGTTGCGGCGCGCTACGAACTGGTCCAGCCGGCGCATCTGCGACAGGCCGAGCGCCGCCTGGATCTCGGTCATGCGGTAGTTGAGGCCGAGCGCGACCTGTTCGTAATACCAGGGCCCGTCCAGCTCGCCCTCCATTTCGGCGGGATCGCGGGTGATGCCGTGCGAGCGCAGGAGCCCCATCCGCCGCGCAAGCTCCGGATCCTTGGTCGCAGCGACACCGCCCTCGCCCGTCGTCACGATCTTCACCGGGTGAAAGGAGAAGACCGCGATGTCGGAGTGAGCGCAGGCGCCGACAGGCATGTCCCGGTAGCGCGCGCCGATCGCGTGGCTGGCGTCTTCGAGAATCTTGAAACCGTAGCGCTTCGCCAGCGCCGCGATCGCTTCCATCTCGCAAGGCAGGCCGCAGAGATGGACGGGGATCACCAGTTTCGGCAGCCGCCCGATCCGCGCGGCGGCCTCGAGCTTCTCCTCCAGCGCCGCCGGCGACATGTTGAAGCTCTCGCGGTCGATGTCGACGAAATCCACGTCGGCGCCGCAGTAGCGGGCGCAATTGGCCGAAGCGGCGAAGGAGATCGGCGAGGTCCAGACGAGATCGCCGGGCCCAACGCCGAGCGCGAGGCAGGCGATGTGCAGGGCGGAGGTCGCCGAGTTGACGGCGACGGCATGCCCGGCCCCGGTCGCCTCGCAGACGGCGCGCTCGAACCCTGGAACCTGCGGGCCCTGGGTCAGGAAGTCCGAGGTGAGCGTCGCAATGACGGCCTCGACATCCTCCGCATCGATCGCCTGGCGGCCATAGGGGATGATCTCGGCCGCGGCGGAGCCGGTTCCGTCTGTCCGAACTGGGCGTGAAGGCGACATTCGAATCCCCTGGCGAATCCCCTGGCGAAAGAGCGGCTGGAACCAATCACGGGAGACTTGCCCCGCACTGAACAAGCCGCGCTTGCGTTCCTCCCGCCAAAATCCGGCACCGTCCGCGGCAGAGCCGGCACAGATGAGCCGCCTTCGGCGATATCGAGGTCAGGCACACGCAACGTTCTTCCCCGATCCTCACCCTCGATCGCCGCTTACCTTGCGGCTTCGCCTTCATGCGTTCGGAGGATGCGATCTGCCGGCGCCCCGCGATCTCCCTTCAAACGGAAAGTTCGGTTCGCAGATGAATACCAAGCTCGCACTCAAGCCGGCCCCGAAGAAGAGCCGCTCGCAGGACGTGTTGCAGAAGATCCAGCTGCTGCAGAAGGACGGCAACTACAAGGAAAGCCGCCCCCTGTGCGACATTCTGTCCGCGCAGGGAGAAAAGTCGCCCGACTTCCTCCACCGCCACGGCCTGGCGCTGCGCGCATGCGGCGACCTGATGGGCGCGCTCGTCAAGATCAACGCCGCCGTCGAACAACGGCCGAACGATGCCAAGATGGTCAATTCCCTCGGCGTCGTCCTGCTCGATCTGAAGGAGGTCGAAGCCGCGATCGAATTCTTCAAGCGCACGACGGCGCTGGACAAGAAGTTCTTCGACGGCTGGAACAATCTCGGCCTCGCGCTGAAGCGGGCCGAGCGCTACCAAGCGGCCGAACTCGCCTTTCGAGGGGCTTACGAGATCGATTCGAGCCGGCCCGACCCGATCGTGAACCTGGTCGGGATCATGATGGACCTGCGCCAGTACAAGCGGGCGGAGATCTTCCTGGACCAGATGATGTCGGCAATGCCGAAGGTCCCCGAACTGATCCAGGTCAAGCGCCTCTTCGTCGCGGCCCGTCTCGAAGACTTCGACTATATCGCGGCCCATCACGAGGCGGTCGACCGGACGAAGCTCAGCCTGAACGAGCAGGCCAATCTCGACAATATCGTCGCCTATTATCTCAACGCGCTCGGGCGGGACGACGAAGCCGTTTCGATCCTGGAGAAGTGGGCCGAGATCAACACCCCGCACCAGGAGCAGATGATCACCTTCCTCGGCCTCTGCTATGGCGAGGCCGGGCGGTTCGAGGAAGGCATCGCCTTCCACAACCGGCTGCTTGCGAAGAATCCGGATCACATTGCCGGCCGCTACAATCTCTCCTTCCTGCAGTTCAAGACCGGCGTGGTCGCCGAGGGATACGACAATTACGAGGCGCGCTGGCGCTGGACCGAATTTCCGACGAAGCGCCGGCTGTTCGACGCGCCCCGATGGGAAGGCGAGGACCTCGCCGACAAGAAGCTCCTCGTCTGGCGCGAACAGGGTATCGGCGACGAGGTGCGCTTTGCCTCCCTCCTGCCCGAACTGAAGGACAAGGGCGCCGCCCTCACCTTCGAATGCTCGCCGAAGCTCGCGCCGGTCTGGGCGCATTCCTTCCCCTGGGCGACCGTCCGGCACGAAGGCGAACTCGACTGCCGCGGCGAGCCAGCCTATGCGGAGTTCGACTACCAGATTCCGATCGGCTCGCTGGGCAAGATCTTCCGGCGCACCGTCGCGGACTTCCATTCGAGGCAGGTACCGTGGATCCGGCGCTATCCGGAGACGGAAGCGAAGGTTCGCGAGCAGCTTGCGGTCCAGCCGGGAAAAATGCTGGTCGGTCTGTGCTGGCGCTCGTCGAACCAGGTCACCACGCGCAACAAGTATTATCTGAGCATCGAGCAGCTCGCGCTGCTCAAGGCGCTGCCGAATTGCGAATTCCTCAACGTCCAGTATGACGGCGATCCCGCCGAGAACGAGCGGATCCGCGCGCTCGGCCTGCCGATCCACCATTTCGCCAATCTCGACCAGAAGAACGATCTCGTCGGCGCCTCCTGCCTCATCGGAGCCTGCGACATCGTCATTTCCGCCGGTGTGTCGGTCGCCGACATCGCCGCCGGTCTCGGCGTCCCGGTCATCCAGGTCAGCAAGAAGAGCTCGGAGATCTTCCTTGGGACCGATCACGTGCCCTGGTACCCGACCTGCATGTCGGTCCGCATGCCGCCGAACGGCGGCGCGGAGGCAATCGCCGGCGTCGTCGCGCGCTGGCCATCGATCGTCGAATGGGCGAAGGGCGTGACGGCTTCAGGGCGGGACACTGGGGACTGGCTACGCGCAGCCGAGGGCGGACCGGCCGCAAGCGGCGGCTTCCAGTCCGGGCTCGACTTCCAATACGACTTCGACGTCTACCATTCGCAGCGCAACCCCGGCCTCTCCTTGCCTGCGGCGGCAGCGGCGGAAGCCTGAGGGCCCGAGCCTGTCGATGCCATTGCGCCGGCAACGCCGATCGCCGGCACAGGGACGTTTCCTGGTCGGCCCGAATGGGCCGATCAGCTTGTCCGCGTCAGAAAGGCTTCGGCAAGATCGGCGGTCCCCGCCGTATAGGTGGCACCGATCTCCCGCGCCGTCGGCGTCTCCGGATGGGAGGCGAGCCAGGCGGTGAGCAATATCCGCCGCAGCATCACGAACACCGGCAGCATCGCCTCGTCCTCGGGGGAAAGCGGCGCAACCCGCCGATAGCCTTCGAGCCAGGCGGCCTCAAGGTCCGGAACGATCGAATCCGTCTCGATGAAGCTGATCGCCGCGGCGAAGTCATACAGGAACCAGGAAAAGCCGCAGTCGTCGAAGTCGATCACGCCGAGCCTTTCCGGCTCGGCCAGAAGATTGGCGAGCCTCAGATCGGCATGGACGAGGCCGAATTTCTCGCCCTTGCCATAGGCGTCGAGACTGCCCTGCAGCGCGAGCGCCGTCCGCTCCAGAAGGTCCCGCTCGTCCGGCTGAAGACCGATCGCGCAGCGCCAATCCCCCCAGAGCCGACGGCTGCCGAGCATCGCGTCGAAATCCCAGATCTTCCTGGAGAATCCTTCGGGCCGTGACCAGCGCCTGGCGTGGCCGTGCAGCCGCGCGGTGATCGCCCCCAGTTGCTCGAACCATGGCACCAGGGCCTTTTCGGGCGTGGGTTCGCGGCCGGTCATGAATTCGAAGGCGACGACGTCCCGCAAGGAAGACCCCATGCCGACCGCTGCCACAAGGGAGCCGTCGCGCATCGGGACGGGCCGCGGCGTGTCCACGACGCCCTCCGCGATCAGGGCCGTGATCCAGGCAAGCTCGGAGCGGATCTCGTCGCGGCGATGATAGCCGGGCCGGTGGACGCGCAGCACGATCCGCCGCCCGACCTCCGGATCGCTTGCAAAGAACGTGGCGTTCTCGGAGACCGTGTGCAGCGCGACCTCAGTTCGGGGAGCGAGCCCCCATAGAGGCAGCAGCCCTTCCAGGTCCGATGTCAGCTGATCGAGAAAAGGGGCGTCAAACATCGTCCATCGGGCGGGGTGCGGAGCCGGAACTGTCGGGTATATGGACCCGTCTCGCGGGTTCAAACCCTCAGCGCGTGTTTCCGGGCGCCGTGACCTGGATCATCGGGCGATCATTCGCCGCAGCCGGTCCCAGCAATGGGTCAGCGGAACCGAGCTACCCGGAACGAGCGAGCCTGAAGGGCAAAGCGCGCCGTAAGCGCTCGAACGGCCGCCGACCGTGGTCTGCCGGACGCTCAGATATCGAGATTGGCGACCGACAGCGCGTTTTCCTGGATGAATTCGCGCCGCGGTTCGACCTCGTCGCCCATCAGCCGCGAGAACAGCTGATCGGCGTCGGTCGCATCGTTCACCTTCACCCGCACGAGGGTGCGGGCTTCGGGATCGAGCGTCGTCTCCCAGAGCTGCTCGGGATTCATCTCGCCGAGCCCCTTGTAGCGCTGGGTCGAGATCCCCTTGCGGCCGACTTCGAAGACGGCGAGCAGGAGTTCCAGCGGCCCGGCGATCATCCGCTCGGTGTCCTTGCGCCTGAGGACCGGAACGCCGCCGTCATAGACTTCGGCGAGGCGCGGCGCGTAGCGCATCAGCTGCAGCGCGTCCGCCGACTGCATGAGGCCGGCGTCGAGCGCTCGCGCTTCCCTGACGCCCCGCACCGTGCGCGAGAACAGATAGCCGCCGTCCACAGCCTCGCCCTCCCAGCCGCGCTCGGTCTCCTCGGCGATCACGTCGAGCCGCTCGGCGACACGCTTTGCCATCGCCGGCCCGTCCTGCGGATGGTCGGCGATTTCCGGCGACAGCGCACCCAGGATCGCGGCCTGCTCGACGACGGAGCGATCGTAGCGCGAATGAAGGCCGGCCAGCGTCTGCCGGACGGCGAGCGCGTCGTCGACGACGGCCCTGAGGTCGCGGCCGGTGCGCACCTCGTGGTTCGGCAGGGTCAAAGACGCGTCATCCAGACCGCCCTCGATCAGATAGTTCTCCAGCGCCTTCTCGTTCTTCAGATACTGGCTCTGCTTGCCGCGCGTCACCTTGTAGAGCGGCGGCTGGGCGATGAAGATGTGGCCGCGCTCGATCAGCTCCGGCATCTGCCGGAAGAAGAAGGTGAGGAGCAGCGTGCGGATATGGGCGCCGTCGACATCGGCGTCCGTCATGATGATGATCTTGTGGTAGCGCAGCTTGTCGGCGTTGAACTCGTCCTTGCCGATCGAGGTGCCGAGCGCGGTGATCAAGGTGCCGATCTGGTCCGAGCCGAGCATGCGGTCGAACCGCGCCCGCTCGACATTGAGGATCTTGCCCCGCAGCGGCAGGATCGCCTGGTTCTGGCGCGAGCGCGCACCCTTGGCCGAGCCGCCGGCCGAGTCACCCTCGACGATGAAGATCTCGGACTTCGCCGGATCACGCTCCTGGCAGTCGGCGAGTTTGCCGGGCAGCGAGGTGATGTCCAGCGCCCCTTTTCGCCGCGTCAGCTCGCGCGCCTTCTTGGCGGCCTCGCGCGCCGACGCCGCCTCGATCACCTTGGCGACGAGGATCTTGGCTTCCTGCGGATGCTCCTCGAACCAGGTCGAGAGCGTCTCGTTGACGAGGCCCTCGACCACCGGGCGCACCTCGGACGAGACCAGCTTGTCCTTGGTCTGCGAGGAAAATTTCGGGTCCGGCACCTTCACCGACAGGACGCAGGTCAGCCCCTCGCGGCAATCGTCCGCGATCAGCGTCACCTTCTCCTTCTTCAGCGCGCCGGAGGCCTCGGCATAGCCGGTCACCTGACGCGTCAGCGCGCCGCGGAAGCCGGTCATGTGAGTGCCGCCGTCACGCTGCGGGATGTTGTTGGTGAAGCAGAGGACGTTCTCGTTGTAGCTGTCGTTCCACCACAACGCCGCCTCGACGGTGATGCCGTCCTTCTCGCCGATCAGGTAGATCGGATCGCCGATCAACGGTTTGCGGGAGCGGTCGAGATAGCGCACGAAGGCCTCGAGCCCGCCCTCGTAGAACAGCTCGATCTTCTTCTCGTCGGCCGGGCGCTTGTCGGTGAGGATGATCCGCACGCCGGAATTGAGGAAGGCGAGCTCGCGCAGGCGATGCTCCAGCGTTCCGTAGTCGAAGGTCGTCACGCCCTTGAAGGTCTCGAAGGACGGCATGAAGGTGATCGCCGTGCCGGTCTCGTCCCCGGCCTCGCCGGTCACCTGCAGCGAGCCGTTGGGCACGCCGTGGGTGAAGGAGAGTTCGTGGATCTTGCCCTTGCGCCGGATCTTCATCGACAGTTCGGAGGACAGCGCATTGACCACCGAGACGCCGACACCGTGCAGGCCGCCGGAGACCTTGTACGAATTCTGGTCGAACTTTCCGCCGGCATGCAGCTGCGTCATGATGACCTCGGCCGCCGAGACGCCCTCCCCGGTGTGGATTTCGGTCGGGATGCCGCGGCCATTGTCGGTGACCGTGCAGGAGCCGTTGGCGTTGAGCGTCACGGTCACCTTGGTCGCATGGCCGGCGAGCGCCTCGTCGATGGCGTTGTCGACCACCTCATAGACCATGTGATGCAGGCCGGAGCCGTCGTCGGTGTCGCCGATATACATGCCGGGACGCTTGCGAACCGCATCCAAACCCTTGAGCACCTTGATGGAATCGGCGCCGTATTCGGCATTGGCGATCGGGTTCGTTTCGTTGGCAGCGGACATGATGTTCCTTGGCTTGCGGCGCGTCGCCGAAGAGTGTGACGAATCGCCAATCTTGCCAGACATATATAAGGTGTCTGAGGGGGTGATGAAAGCCGACAGGCCCCTTCGCGGCGCCTCGCCAAGGCATCTAACGGGCCATCCGGGCAGAGTTTTGACGCGCTGCGCCATGTCCGCCCGCAAACCGTCGGCGCTTCGTCCGGTGACGGGCTCCTGAAGCCGGCGGAAGCTGCCCCCGCGACCATCCGCCGGTCGACGCTGCCCCGCGCCGCCACCATATCAGTCCGGACACGTCGCAGCGCAGAGGATCCCTCCATCATGTCGACCACGACCGAGACCCTTCCCGCCACCGGGCGGTTCTTCCGCGCGCCGGCGCCCGTCCCGCATGCGCAGCCGCTCGGCTTCGTCAGTTTCGTGCGCACAGCGACCAGCAATCCGATCGAGATCTGGGGGACGCGCGCCTTCAAGGAGCCCTACATCGTCGGCTCCTGGCTCGGCGTTCCAAACATCGTCGTCAACGATCCCGCGGGCGTGCGCCATCTCCTCGTGGAGAACGCCCGGAACTACGTCATGCAGCCGCTGCGCCAGCGCATCCTGCGCCCGCTCCTGCGCGACGGCCTTCTGACCGCCGAAGGCCAGCTCTGGCGGCGCACCCGCAAGGCGATCGCGCCGATCTTCACGCCGCGCCACATCTCCGGCCTCACCGAGACCATGCAGGCGCGCTCTGAGATCTTCGCGGAGGGGCTGGCCGCGCGGGAAGGCCGGGAACTCGACCTTTCCCATGAAATGGCGATGCTGACCTTCGACATCCTGCAGGCGACGCTGTTTTCCAACGATATCGCGTCGGATCCCGACAGCTTCGCCCAGTCGACGCGGGAATTCCTGGGCTCAATGGGCAAGATCGACCCGCTCGACCTCCTCGGCGCGCCGGCCTTCCTGCCGCGGCTCCGGCGCCTGAAGGGCAAGAAGTCGATGACCTATTTCCGGGGCCTCATCGCCGAGACGATCGAGAAGCGCCGGGGGAGGATCGCCCGCGATCCGGAGAGCGCCCCGAACGACCTCCTGACCCTCCTGATCAAGGCGGACGGGCTGTCGAGCGCCGAGATCGAGGACAATCTCATCACCTTCATGGGTGCTGGCCACGAGACGACCGCTCGGTCGCTCGCCTGGACGCTCTATCTCCTCAGCCAGGCGCCGCAGGAGCGGGCGCTGGTCGAGGCCGAAATCGATGCCGTCCTGCCGACGCTCGGCCATCCCAGCGAATGGGCGGACAAGCTCCCGCACACGAGAGCCGCCTTCGAGGAGGCGATGCGGCTCTACCCGCCCGCCCCCTCGCTCAACCGCACGGCGCTCTCGCCGGACAAGGTCGGGCCGATCGACATTCCCGCCGGGGCGACCGTGCTCGTCATGCCCTGGCTGATCCACCGCCACGAAATGCTGTGGGACCGGCCGGATCATTTCATCCCGAACCGCTTCCTGCCGGAAAACCGCGACGCGATCGACCGCTACCAGTACCTGCCCTTCGGTGTCGGGCCACGGGTCTGCATCGGCGCAAGCTTCGCTCTCAACGAGGCGGTGATCGCCCTCGCCCTCATGCTGAAGCACCTGCGCTTCGACTACGAGCAGGCCGCGGCGCCCGAAGTCGTCCAGCGCATCACCGTCCAGCCGGCCGGTGGCCTGCCGATGCGGGTGGTGCGGCGGCGATAGTCTGCGCCGTCCACGTTATGCTCGAGTAGCGAGGATGAGGTCGGCGACGGAAATATCAGTCGCCCAGCAGCGCGTCGCCCTGTTCGTCGATCACCTGCTGCGCCTTGGTGAGCGCGAAGCGGGCGGCTTCGTCGGCGGACTGGAAGAGGTCGGCGCGCACGAGCTTGTGCGACTTCGTATCGCCGCCGATTTCCTTGGAGATCGTGGCCGCGAGCCGGTACTGCCCGCCCTCTTTCATCGGCGTCGCCTGGATGGTGAACCCCTTGTAAAATTCCTCCGCCGCGACCTTGGGTTCCGGGCTGGCGCCGGAGGCGTTGCCGCCGCCGAAAAGCTTCTTCAGAAAGGACATGAGGCTCGTTCGAATGAGGTTGCCGTTCGAAACGGGAGATGGGGCGTCAGGCGAAATCGGCGAGCGTCAGCGTGAGATCGGGGACGGCTTTCGGGGAGAGGCCGCCGGCCGCTTCGACATCGGTGACGAGGCGATAGCCCGTCGGGGTGGGCGCGCGGTGGATGCGGGTCGTCAGCCGGACGGCGTCGATCACCCAGAGCTCGGCGACGGCAAAGCCGGCATAGATCTGGGCCTTGCGGCCGCGGTCATAGGCGAGGCTGGAATCGCCGAGCTCGATGGCGAGGACGCAGGTCGCGCCGTTCAGCCCTTCGAGGCCGACGGCCTTGTCGTAGACGACGAAGTCCGGCTCGAGGAAGGTGTCCTCGGAGAGGCGGAAGGTCGTCTCCGGCGTGAAGGCGAGATGGCCGGGCAGCCCCCGCGCGAGCTGCATATTGACCCAGCTCTTCAACGTTTCGTGGCGGATCCCCTTGGGCGACATCGGCACAAGCTCCCCGCCGATCAGCTCGACGCGCTCATGCTCGTCCATAATTCCCGCCGCGACCATCGCCTCGATCTCGGCGACGGTGAACGGCCGCCGCGGCAGGCCTTCCGCTGCCTGGGTGGTGCGGGGCGAAGGCGTCCGATGGTCGGGGAAGGCTTCCAGCGCGCTCATGGTTGCAAGTCTAGCATGAGCGCGCCGGGAAATCAGCTGTCGAGGAAGCTCCGCAGCTTCCGGGAACGGCTCGGGTGCTTCAGCTTCCGCAGCGCCTTCGCCTCGATCTGGCGGATGCGCTCTCTCGTCACCGAGAACTGCTGGCCGACCTCTTCCAGCGTGTGATCGGTGTTCATGCCGATGCCGAAGCGCATTCTGAGAACGCGTTCCTCACGCGGGGTGAGCGAGGCGAGCACCCGCGTCGTCGTCTCGCGCAGATTGCCCTGGATCGCCGCGTCGATCGGCAGGACCGCGTTCTTGTCCTCGATGAAGTCGCCGAGATGCGAATCCTCCTCGTCGCCCACCGGCGTTTCGAGGGAGATCGGCTCCTTGGCGATCTTCAGGACCTTGCGGACCTTCTCCAGAGGCATCGCCAGCTTCTCGGCCAGCTCTTCCGGGGTCGGCTCGCGGCCGATCTCGTGCAGCATCTGGCGCGAGGTGCGCACGATCTTGTTGATCGTCTCGATCATGTGGACCGGGATACGGATGGTGCGGGCCTGGTCGGCGATCGAGCGGGTGATCGCCTGCCGAATCCACCAGGTCGCATAAGTCGAGAACTTGTAGCCGCGGCGATACTCGAACTTGTCCACCGCCTTCATCAGACCGATATTGCCCTCCTGGATCAGGTCCAGGAACTGCAGGCCGCGATTGGTGTATTTCTTGGCGATGGAGATCACGAGGCGCAGATTGGCCTCGACCATTTCCTTCTTGGCCTGACGCGCTTCGCGCTCGCCCTTCTGCACCATGTGGACGATGCGGCGGAACTCGGTGATCTCGAGGCCGGTCTCGGTCGCGAGATTCTGGATCTCCTGGCGGAGATTCTTGATCCCGTCCTTGTCGTTCTGGACGAATTTCAGCCAGCCGCGACCGGAGAGGTTGGCGACGTGGCGCGTCCAGTTCGGATCGAGCTCGGACCCCTGATATTCCTTCAGGAACTCCTCGCGCCGCACGCCATGGGATTCGGCAAGCCGCAGGAGCCGGCCTTCATTGCCGACGAGCCGCTTGTTGATGTCGTAGAGCTGGGCGACGAGCGCATCGATACGGTTCTGGTTGAGCGACAGGCTCTTCACCGCGGCGATCAGGTCTTCCTTCAGCTTGCGGTAGGAGCGCTCCTGGCTCGGCGACAGCGTCCCCTGCGCGGCAAGGCGGTTCTCGACCTGCTGGTCCTGCAGCTTGCGCAGGCGGCGATAGCCATCGGCGATCTGGTCGAAGATCTCCATGACCTGCGGCTTGATCTCCGCCTCCATCGCGGCCAGCGACAGGTTGTTCTCGAGATCGTCGTCGTCCTCGTCGTCCTCGGGCTGCGGCTGGGCCTCGCCATTACCGTTGACGCGTGCGTCTCCGTTGGCAGGTCTCGCCTCCGCGCCATTGCCGTTCAGACCGGCACCTTCGACGGGCGGCTGGACGCTCGGCGTCTTCGCCTCGGGACCGGCATAGGTCGCCTCGAGGTCGACGATCTCGCGCAGCATGATGTTGCCGTCGTTGAGCTCGTCGCGCCAGATGATGATCGCCTGGAAGGTCAGCGGGCTCTCGCACAGGCCCGCGATCATCGTCTCGCGGCCGGCCTCGATGCGCTTGGCGATGGCGATCTCGCCCTCGCGCGACAACAGCTCCACCGATCCCATTTCGCGCAGATACATGCGCACGGGGTCGTCGGTGCGGTCGCCGGCCTCCTTCTTCTGGGTGGTGGCGACCTGCGTGGACTGGGTCTCGGCTAGTTCGGTTGATTCGGAGGATTCCGTAGATTCCTCCGCCTCCCCCTCTTCGTCGTCCTCGACGACGTTGATGCCCATGTCGTTCAGCATGGCCATCATGTCCTCGATCTGCTCGGACGTCACGTCGTCCGAGGAGAGCATCGAGTTCAGCTTGTCCATGGTCACAAAGCCGCGCTTCTTGGCGGCCTTGATCATCTTCTTGACAGCATCGTCCGAAAGGTCGAGCAGAGGCCCGTCAGGTGCGGCGTCCGCCCGCTCCTCCACCGGTGCCTCGCTTTCTTTGGCCTTCGTCGCCATGCGTTTCATTCTCCAGTTCGTGCGCCGCAAGGCTGTCTGACCGCCGTTGCCAGCGCCGCAGTCAAGCGCATCGGCGAAAGATAGTTATGCAGCACGCGTCGTAAACGTCGCCTTAACCATTGCCCCGGTCGGCACGCCGGGATTAGGATTAGGCCCGACGGCGCCCAAGGAATGGCGCAGCGCGTCAATGTTAAAGCTCAGGAATCGGACGGCGTCACCTGTCCGCTGATTATATATGTTCTGTCAAGCGCTTCCGCGCAACGTCCGAACGCCGAAAATGCTGAATCGCGACGATTTCCCCCTTCGATTCGCATCCGCATTTTCATCATCGGTGACTTTCCCAAGCGCTTCAGATTGCCTTGGCGGGCCGGCCGGACAGGACACCGAAGCCGTCGATCAGCGCCTCCATTCCCTCGATCCGCTCGATCTCCCGCTTGACCTCGATCATGTGCGCGTAGGCCGCCTCGCTCTGTTCCCGGCCAAGCGCTTCCTCGGCCTGGATCAATTCCCGATTTAGGGAGCGATAGCGATGATGCAAGCGCAGCGCCTGTCGAACGGCTTCCCGCGCATCCTCCGGCGCGGCCTCCGCGAGCACCGGCCACAGCCGCACTGCCCGGGCCTTCGCCTCGAACACGTCGAACAGACCGCGCGTGCCACGGCGCGATAGATCGTCGAGGAGCGCCTCGCGATCGCTCGGCAGATGCTCGGCATAGGCGTCGAGCACGGAGGACCTTAGCCGCGCGAGATCTCCCGGCGGCAGGTCGAGATCGGTGAAGGCCTCGAACTCCTCTTCCAGCAGCGACGGATGATTGATGAAGCCGAGCACGATGGTGATTTCTCGCAGCGAAGGCTCCGCGGCGCGGGGCCGCATCGCCAGGCTGGACCGCGCGAGTTGCTGCGAGATCGCGGAGCGCCTTCCGCCGGCCGCACCGGGCCGGCGCGGCCCCGGCCGCCGTTCCTCGCCGCGGCGCCCTCTCTGGTCGCGCCCGCCCGCCGGCGCCGCTCCGAAGAACCCGCGCAGCCGCTCGGCCGCATCATCCTGATAGTGCCGGCGGACGGTCTCGTCGCCGATCTGTCGGAACAGCGCCTTCAGCCGATGTTCAAGGTCGGCCCGTCGCTCCGGCGTATCGAAGACGCCGCCTTGCGTCTCGCGCATCCAGACGAGGTCGGCGAGCGGCCGCGCAGCGGCAAGGATGTCTGCGAAGGCTTCGGCGCCCTCGCTCCGGACGATATCGTCGGGATCCTTGCCCTCCGGCATCAGTGCAAACCGCAGGGAGCGGCCCGGCTTCAGGAGCGGCAGGGCAAGCTCGGCGGCCCGGTGCGCCGCCTTGAGTCCGGCCGCATCGCCGTCGAAGCAGAGCACGGGCTCGCCGGTGGTCCTCCAGACGAGGTCGAGCTGGCGCTCGGTCAGCGCTGTTCCCAGCGGGGCGACGGCATGCTCGAAGCCCGCCTGGGCGAGCATGATCGCGTCCATATAGCCTTCGACGACGATCAGCGTTCCCGCGGCCTTCGCCGCCCGGCGCGCGCGGGCGAGATTGAACAGGACCTGGCCCTTGTGGAAGACCTCGGTCTCCGGCGAATTGAGGTATTTCGCCTGCGCCTCCTTCGACATCGCCCGGCCGCCAAAGGCGATCACCTTGTCGTGGAGATCCTGGATCGGAAACATGATCCGGTCGCGGAAGCGGTCGTAGGAGACGGCGATCCCCTCGCCATGGACGACCAGCCCGGCGCCCTCGATCTGGTCCTTGCCGATCCCTTTGCCGGCCAGGTGCTCCTTCAGCCGATTGCGCGAATCGGGCGCGTAGCCGAGGCCGAACGTGGCTTGCGTGCGCGGATCGAGGCCGCGGTCGCGCAGATAGGCTCTAGCCTTGGCGCCATCCGGCTGATGCAGCACCGTCTGAAAGAAGGTGGACGCCTCGCGCATGGCGTCGAGGATCGTCGAGCGCTGCGCTTCCCGGCGCTCCGCTTCGGGGTCGCGATCGGGCATGGCGAGGCCGGCTTCGGCCGCCAGCCGCTCCACCGCCTCGGGGAAGGCCAGACCCTCGAGTTCGGTCAGGAAACGGAAATGATCGCCGGAGACGCCGCAGCCGAAGCAGTGGTAGCGGCCCTTCTGGTCCTCGCAGTGGAACGACGGCGACTTTTCGCCGTGAAAGGGGCAGCAGGCCCAGTAGTCGCCGCGGCCAGGCTGCGTCTTGCGCCGATCCCAAGTGACCCGCCGTCCGATGACATCGGAAATCGGGATCCGGTCGCGGATCTCGTCGAGAAAGGAGGGAGGAAAGCGCATGCCGCCCTCATAGCCCGAAAACGGCCCCCGTCCTATAGCCGGCGGCGGGCCGGGCCGGGCCGCTCGATCCGGGAATCGCTAATTCCTCTTCTGCGCCTTGCCGGAACAGAACTTCGCGGCGGTGTCGGCGGTGACCCCGAAGAAGAAGATGGATGCGAGCACCGTCAAGCCGATGATGCTCATGAGATGCGACGCCGTGCCCTGCGGCAGATGCGGCACAGCAAGACTGGCATAGTAGAGCGAGGCGATGCCGCGGATCCCGAAGAAGCCGACGGCCTTGCGCGTGGAGGCGGTCTCGCCGGATCCGAGGAAGCCGAAAAAGGTTGCGAGCGGCCGCGCCACGACCAGCGCGATCGCGGCGAAGGCAATCTCGCGCCAGCCGATGCCCGCCAGGAGCCCTTGCCAGACCGACGCGCCGAGCACGGCCAGGATCATGACCATGAGCACCTTCTCGAACTCTTCGGACGCGTGGTTCAGCCGCCGGCTGTAGGCGTAGCTCGGCACGAAGTTGCGGATCGCGACGGCCTCGGCGAAGACGGCGATGAAACCGTTCGCTTCGACCAGTTCGGCGCAGCCATAGGCGAGGAAGGCGAGCCCGACCGCAGCGATACCGCTCCCTGAACTGCGCAGCTTGAACGGCTCGCGGACCTGGTCGTTCAGGATCACCAGCGCGCTGGCGACGGCCGCCCCTACCGCCGCCCCGCCGACGACGTTCCAGGCAAGGCTCCCGATCGCCCAGCGCTCCCAGCCGCTTTCGCCGAGCGGCCCTGAGGCGAGGCTGATGCCGAGAACGACGAAGGGATAGGCAAGGCCGTCGTTGAGCCCCGCTTCCGAGGTCAGCGCGAAACGCGTTTCGTCCTCGTCGCCCGTCCCGGGCTCGCCGGTCTGGACATTGGCCGCCAGCACCGGATCGGTGGGCGCGAGCGCGCTTGCAAGGAAGATCGCGAGCCCAAGTGAAAGGCCCAGCAGCCACATGGCCGAAAGGGCGATCGCCGCGATGGTCAGCGGCATGACAAGGAGAAGCAGGCGCCAGGTGCTCGTCCAGCCGCGCAGCGAGAACCGCCGGTCGATCTTGAGGCCGGCCCCGATGACCGCGACGATCAGGGCGAACTGGGTCACCGCCTCGACCAGCCCGCTGTAGCGGATGAGCGGGTGCTCGCTGCCGCCGACGGACGGCAGCGCGGCTCCCGCGACGACGGCGATCATCGGAAGGGAGAGCGGAATGCCGCGCAGGAAAAGCGGCACCCAGACGGCCAGGATGACGAGAATGCCGCCGACCATCATCGTTACGGCAGGTGTCATCGACGTATCGGGGTTCGTCCTGGGCTGCACATGCAGCGGCAATCTTGGCCGGGACGACGAGGCGACAATGAACGGCGGGCCGCAATCCGCGTAGACAGCTATGCGCCCCGCCATTGCGGCATGCCGCCCGTGGGCCGGGTCCCGGTCGCCGAACCAGCCGATGCGACGGGGCCGCCGGACCCGTCGCCGGAAGGTAGCGGCGAAGCTCTGCAGCCCGATATACCATCCTCCGACATCCGCCCATCGATCAGACAGCCATCCGCTGCGAGCCGCCCATGCTGCAAGCCCTCACCGCCATCTTCCTCTGCCAGCTCGCCGGCGAGTTCCTCACCGTCGGGACCGGCCTGCCACTGCCCGGCCCCGTCATCGGCATGGTGCTCCTGTTCCTGATTCTCGTCCTGCGGGGCGGGGTGCCGGACAATATCGGGCGCGTGGGCGACACGCTGCTCGGCCATCTGTCGCTGCTGTTCGTGCCGGCCGGCGCCGGCATCATGCAGCATGTGGCGCGGCTCGAAGACGAGGCGGTCTCGATCTCGGCGACGCTCGTCGTCTCCACCCTCGTGACCATCGCGGTGACCGCCCTCGTCATGAACCGGTTCGGCCCCACGCGACGGCCGGGCGCGGGCGCGGAGCCCGGCCATGACTGAAACGCTGGCCGACATCTGGGTCTATCTCGCCGCGAGCCCGCTCCTGTCGCTGACGATGACGCTGGTGCTGTTCCAGGCCGCGCAATGGCTTTATCGCAAGGCCGGCGGGCTCGCCCTCCTCAATCCTGTTCTCGTCACGGTCGTTGCGATCGTCGCCGTCCTGTTTTCCACCGGGACGAGCTACCAGACCTATTTCGAGGGCGCGCAGTTCATCCACTTCCTGCTCGGCCCGGCGACGGTCTCGCTGGCGATCCCGCTCTACCGGCAGTTCGAGAAGGTGCGCCGGAGCGCCCTCGCCCTCGCCGCAAGCCTCCTCCTCGGCTCGCTGACGGCGATTGCCAGCGCGCTCTCGCTCGGTCTCGTCATGCAGGTGGATGCGGTGAGCCTCGTCTCGCTGGCGCCGAAATCGGTCACCGCGCCGGTGGCAATGGGCATATCGCAGAAGCTCGGCGGCCTGCCCTCGCTAACCGCCGTCTTCGTCATCGTCACGGGGATACTCGGCGGCGCGCTCGGCCCGCTCCTGCTCGACCGCCTCAAGATCGGCGATCCTGCCGCGCGCGGCTTCGCGCTCGGCACGGCCTCGCACGGGATCGGCACGGCAAGGGCGCTTCAGGAAAGCGAAATAGCCGGTGCGTTCTCGGGCCTCGCGATGGGCCTCAACGCGCTGGCGACGGCGATCATCCTGCCGCTGGTGTGGATGCTGCTGACGTAATCGGCCCGGTTGAGTCGGCTCGGCCTTGCGGCGCAGTATCGACTCCGGTCGACCCGCGCCTCCGTTTGTCAAGCCCGCCGGCGTCAGATCCCGGCGGCTCGTGCGCTGCTCAGCGCAACAGGCCCTTCACCACGGTGGACGCCTTGCCGAAATCCATCTGGCCGGAATAGCGCTCCTTGAGCTTGTTCATGCAGCGGCCGACATCGCGCAGGCTTTTCGACTCGGTGTCCTCGACCGCCTGCCGGCAGGCGCGTTCCACCTCGCCGGTGTCGAGCTGTGCGGGAAGGAATTCGCGGATGACGCCGATTTCCTCGCGCTCCTGTTCGGCAAGCTCCAGCCGGCCGCTCTCTTCGTATTCATGCGCGGATTCGATCCGCTGCTTGATCATCTTGATCAGGATCTGCTGAACTTCGTCCTCGCCCACGGGGTCGCGCCCGGCGGCGCGGTTGGCGACGTCGCGATCCTTGATCGCGGCATTGATCAGCCGCAGCGTGCTGATCCGGTGTTTGTCCTGGTTCTTGACGGCTGCGTTCAGAGCGTCGGCGATCTGCTCGCGCATGACTGTTCGACTTTCGAGTTCGGTCACAAGGCCCGCACGGCGCCGTGGCGTCCGTTCGACCGTAATCCATACCTGTTCTGGCCGGCCGTAAAGCCGAATCGAACACGGGCGGGTCTGTTCGATGCTGAGTGCTGTAAATCTGTCGCCGGTTTGCATCGCATGCCATCGGCGAAACGGCGTTCATACGGTCTTGCGATGCGGCGCGCGGCGGATGTAGAGACTTCCGCACCGATCCGCAAGCGCCCCTTGTCGAACCCCCGCCGCGTCCTGATATCGCATGCGGGAGGACCGGCGCGCGGATCCGAACCATGTGAAGTGACGGAAAGGTCGAGACCATGAGCGAAGGCTGGACGAAACGGCAGGTCACGGCATTGCTCGTCCTTGCGGACGGAACCGTGATCGAGGGGTCGGGTCTCGGCGCGACGGGCGCCATCGAGGGCGAGGTGTGCTTCAACACGGCGCTGACCGGCTACCAGGAAATCCTGACCGATCCATCCTACTCCAAGCAGATCGTGACCTTCACCTTCCCGCATATCGGCAATGTCGGCGCCAATGAGGAAGACCAGGAAAGCCTTGGCCAGGGCCCGGGCGCCGGTGCGGTCGGCGCGATCTTCCGCGCGGACGTCACGGCGCCGTCGAACTACCGCTCGGCCGGCCATCTCGACGCTTGGCTGAAGGCGCGCGGCATCGTCGCGCTCTCCGGCATCGACACGCGCGCGCTGACCGCGCTGATCCGCGAGAACGGCATGCCGAATGCCGTCATCGCCCACGATCCCGACGGAAATTTCGACGTCGAGGCGCTCAAGGCCCGGGCCGCCGCCTGGAGCGGCCTTGTCGGCCTCGACCTCGCCAAGGACGCCGGCAGCCGCGAGGCGGCCGCCTGGGACGAGATGCCCTGGGTCTGGGATGCCGGCTACGCCAGGCAGGGCGAGCCGCGCACGCACATCGTGGCGATCGACTACGGCACCAAGCGCAACATCCTCAGGCTGATGGCCGGGCTCGGCGCCAAGGTGACCGTCGTGCCGCCGACAGCGAGCGCCGAGGAGATCCTGGCGCTTCAGCCGGACGGCGTGTTCCTCTCAAACGGCCCGGGCGACCCGGCCGCGACCGGGGAATATGCGGTCCCGGTGATCCGCAAGCTGATCGAGGCCGACGTGCCGCTCTTCGGCATCTGCCTCGGCCACCAGATGCTGGCGCTGGCGCTGGGCGGCAAGACGGAGAAGATGCATCAGGGCCATCACGGCGCCAACCATCCGGTGAAGGACTTCACCACCGGCAAGGTCGAGATCGTCTCGATGAACCACGGCTTCGCGGTCGCCGCCGACTCGCTGCCCGACGGCGTCGAGGAGACCCACCGCTCGCTGTTCGACGGCTCCAATTGCGGCCTGAGGCTCGGCGACCGGCCGGTCTTCTCGGTCCAGCACCACCCGGAAGCCTCGCCCGGCCCGCAGGACTCACACTATCTCTTCCAGCGCTTCTTCGACACGATCGAGAGGCACAAGGCGGGCAAGCAGGCGGCGTAAGCAGGAAGCCAAGCTTTGGCGCGGCGGGACTGACAATGTCGCCCGCGGATTAGGCACTCGGAAGCCTCTGAGAAGCGCCACAGCCCGGCGCCGGCAGATGGCCCGGCGGCGCATGACGCGTGGTCGATAATCGCGACGCGCCCCCTTTCGTCATCCGCCGCGCTTCCCTATAAGCCGGCCTCAGCCTCGATCGACCCGCTCGCCATCTGCCGCCCCTCCGGGCGGCGGAGTTTCGGCGCGCGCAAAAAATGGACGGATACCGTCATGCCCAAACGCACCGACATCAAGACCATCCTCATCATCGGTGCGGGACCGATCATCATCGGCCAGGCCTGCGAGTTCGACTATTCCGGCACCCAGGCCTGCAAGGCGCTGAAGGAAGAGGGCTACCGGATCGTCCTCGTGAACTCCAACCCGGCGACGATCATGACTGATCCCGATCTCGCCCATGCCACCTATGTCGAGCCGATCACGCCGGAAGTGGTCGCCAAGATCATCGCCAAGGAGCGGCCGGACGCGATCCTGCCGACCATGGGCGGCCAGACGGCGCTCAACACCGCCCTCTCCCTGCGCCGCATGGGCGTCCTCGAGCGCTACGGCGTCGAGATGATCGGCGCCGATGCGGACGCGATCGACAAGGCCGAGGACCGTTCGCTGTTCCGCGAGGCGATGGCGAAGATCGGGCTGGAGACGCCACGCTCCGTGCTCGCCAACGCGAGCGACGCCAAATCCGCCGACCGGGCCGCGCACGAGGAAAAGCGTGCCGCCATTAAGCAGCAGTATTCGGACGAAGACGCCCGCGATGCGGCGCTCGCCGCGCTGGAGCACGAGTGGCAGCTCGGCGAGGCCGACCGCAAGCAGCGCTATATGGGCCGGGCGCTCGCCGCCGCGACCGAGGCGCTGGAGACGGTCGGTCTGCCGGCGATCATCCGGCCGTCCTTCACGCTTGGCGGAACGGGGGGCGGCATCGCCTACAACCGCTCCGAATTCTTCGAGATCGTCGAGATCGGGCTCGATGCCTCGCCGACCACCGAGGTGCTGATCGAGGAATCCGTACTCGGCTGGAAGGAGTTCGAGATGGAGGTCGTCCGCGACAAGGCGGACAATTGCATCATCGTGTGCTCCATCGAGAACATCGATCCGATGGGCGTCCACACCGGCGATTCGATCACCGTCGCCCCGGCGCTGACGCTGACCGACAAAGAATATCAGATCATGCGCAACGCCTCGATCGCGGTGTTGCGCGAGATCGGGGTCGAGACTGGCGGATCGAACGTCCAGTTCGCGGTGAACCCGGAGAACGGCCGGCTGGTCGTCATCGAGATGAACCCGCGCGTCTCGCGCTCGTCCGCGCTCGCCTCGAAGGCGACGGGCTTTCCGATCGCCAAGGTCGCGGCCAAGCTCGCCGTCGGCTACACGCTCGACGAGATCCAGAACGACATCACCGGCGGGGCGACGCCGGCCTCCTTCGAGCCCTCGATCGACTATGTCGTCACCAAGATCCCGCGCTTCGCCTTCGAGAAGTTCCCGGGCGCCGAGCCGATCCTGACGACGGCGATGAAGTCGGTCGGCGAGGTCATGGCGATCGGCCGGACCTTTGCCGAATCCCTGCAGAAAGCGCTGCGGGGTCTCGAAACCGGCCTTACCGGCCTCGACGAGATCGAGATCCCCGGCCTCGGCCAGGACGACGACAAGAATGCGCTCAGGGCGGCGATCGGCACGCCGACGCCGGACCGGCTGCGCATGGTCGCGCAGGCGCTGCGCCTCGGCATGAGCCCCGAGGACGCGCATGCCGGCTGCAAGATCGACCCCTGGTTCATCGCCCAGCTTAAAGCGATCGTCGACACCGAAAAGCGCATCGTCGAGCACGGCCTGCCCGAGGATGCGGAGAATCTGCGGCTTCTGAAGTCCATGGGCTTTTCCGACGCGCGCCTCGCCTCCCTCACCCGCAAGCGGCCGAAGGAAGTCGCCGAACTGCGCAACCGGCTCGGCGTCAGGCCCGTCTTCAAGCGGATCGACACCTGCGCGGCCGAGTTCGCCTCGCCGACCCCCTACATGTACTCGACCTATGAGCGGCCGTTCGCCGGAAGCCTTCGTTCGGAAGCCGCAGTGACGGACGCGAAAAAGGTCGTCATCCTCGGCGGCGGCCCGAACCGGATCGGCCAGGGCATCGAATTCGACTATTGCTGCTGCCATGCCGCCTTCGCGCTAAAGGATGCCGGCTTCGAAGCGATCATGATCAACTGCAATCCGGAAACTGTGTCGACCGACTACGACACTTCGGACCGGCTCTATTTCGAACCGCTGACGGCCGAAGACGTGATCGAGATCATGAAGGCCGAACAGGAGCGCGGCGAACTCGTCGGCGTCATCGTCCAGTATGGCGGCCAGACGCCGCTGAAGCTCGCCGAGGCGCTGGAGAAGAACGGCATTCCAATCCTCGGCACCGCACCGGACGCGATCGACCTCGCCGAGGACCGCGACCGGTTCCAGAAGCTCCTGGTGAAGCTCGACCTGAAGCAGCCGAACAACGGCATCGCCTATTCGGTCGAGCAGGCGCGGCTCGTCGCGGGCGAGATCGGCTTCCCGCTGGTGGTGCGCCCGTCCTACGTCCTCGGCGGGCGGGCCATGCAGATCATCCACACCGAGACGATGCTGCAGAGCTATCTGCTCGACACCGTCCCCGGTCTCGTTCCGGAGGACATCAAGCAGCGCTATCCGAGCGACAAGACCGGCCAGATCAACACGCTTCTGTCCAAGAACCCGCTCCTCTTCGACAGCTATCTGACCGACGCGATCGAGGTCGATGTCGACTGCCTGTCGGACGGTCATACGAGCTTCGTCGCCGGGATCATGGAGCATATCGAGGAGGCCGGCATCCATTCCGGCGATTCGGCCTGCTCCCTGCCCGTCCATTCGCTGAGCAAGGAAACCACCGACGAACTCGCCCGGCAGACCGAGGCGCTCGCCCGCTCGCTCAATGTCGGCGGGCTGATGAACGTCCAGTACGCCATCAAGGACGGCGACATCTACGTCCTCGAGGTCAATCCTCGCGCATCGCGGACCGTCCCCTTCGTCGCCAAGACGATCGGCCGGCCGATTGCCAAGGTCGCCGCCCGAATCATGGCCGGCGAGACGCTTGATGCGGCCTTCGACGCCTATGGCGGCAGGCCCGACACGCACAACATCCGCCATATCGCGGTCAAGGAAGCCGTCTTCCCCTTCGCGCGCTTCCCCGGCGTCGACACGCTGCTTGGACCGGAGATGCGCTCGACCGGCGAGGTCATGGGGCTTGACTACGACTATGCGATCGCCTTTGCGAAGGCCCAGCTCGGGGCCGGCGTCGAACTGCCGCGGGAGGGCACGGTCTTCGTCTCTGTCCGCGACAAGGACAAGGAGCGCGCGCTTGGCCCGGTGCGCCGCCTGTTCGAACTGGGCTTTTCGGTGATGGCGACCGGCGGAACCCAGCGCTTCCTGGTGTCGAACGGCATTGAGGCGACGAAGATCAACAAGGTGCTCGAAGGCCGCCCTCACATCGAGGACGCGATTCGCAATCGCCAGATCCAGCTCGTCCTCAACACCACAGAGGGCGCCAAGGCGCTGTCCGACTCGCGTTCGCTGCGCCGCGCCGCGCTGATCCACAAGGTGCCGTATTATACGACCCTTGCCGGGATGATCGCGGCCGCCGAGGCGATTGCGGCGCTTCGGACGGGTAATCTTGAAGTTCGGCCGTTGCAGTCGTATTTTGTCGCAGCCTGAGAAATAATGGGTGCCGAGCGGACTGGCACCCGAGGCGGATTCACAGTCCGGATTGTCGTGCTGGTTCCGAACGGCCGCGCTGTTTGGGACTGGTGCTGTATTGCGTTGCGGCCATAGGGCGGCCGGCGTGCCAACGAAAGGACAACCCGGGCCAAGCCCGGGTTTGGAAAGGTGGAGGCCATGGAAAAGGTCCCGATGACGAGCCGCGGGTTCGAAGCGCTGCGTGAGGAGCTTCGTCGGCGCCAGCAGGAAGAGCGCCCGCGGATCATTGCGGCGATCTCCGAGGCGCGCGCCCATGGCGACCTGTCGGAGAACGCCGAGTACCATGCCGCCAAGGAGTCGCAGAGCCTCAACGAGGGCCGCATCTCCGAACTCGAGGACCTGACCGCCCGCGCCGAGGTGATCGACGTCACCAAGCTGTCCGGCGATAAGGTCAAGTTCGGTGCGACGGTGAAGCTCGTCGACGAGGACACCGAGGAGGAGAAGGTCTACCAGATCGTCGGCGATCAGGAGGCTGACGTGAAGCAGGGCAAGATTTCGATCTCCTCGCCTATCGCCCGTGCCCTTATCGGCAAGGGCGAAGGCGACACGGTCGAGGTCGCCGCGCCGGGCGGCGCCCGCTCCTACGAGGTGATCGAGGTTCGCTGGGCCTGATCGTCGTCCCTTGGCCAGTACGCCGGGCAGTCGCCCCGGCGCTGGCCGTCCCCTCCCCGCTTCGGCTCGAGGCGCCCGGCTCTTGCTGTCTTCTCCGGCCGTACTGACGCCTTCAAGCGCAAGCGCACCGACGAAGGGCGCCAGATGGACATCCGTGACGTCGAGGTGATCGCGCCGAACTTCAAGCGTCGGCTGTCTGGCGTGACCTCGACCGTCGTCCAACTGCTGCCGCTCCAGGCGCGGTCGATCGGCATAGTGTCGATCGGGCCTGACGTTTTGCCGCCCTCCGTCCCCCGGCTTCCGCTATTCGCCCTGGCGAAGTTGTGGACCCGTCCGCGTAGGCGGCGGGTGCGAATCTGGCACGCGCGGCGCAATATCGAAATGCTTGCGGGCATCGTGCTGCGCGATCTCCTGCGAATGCCGCTGCGCCTCGTCTTCACCTCGGCTGCGCAGCGCCATCACACCGCCTGGACCAAGATCCTGATCCGCCGCATGGACGCGGTGATCGCCACGAGTTCGAAGAGCGCCGCCTTTCTGACGGTTCCGCACCGGGTGATCATGCATGGCGTCGACACCCGGACGTTCTCGCCGGAGGGGCCGCTGCCCGCGGGACCGGTCGCCGAGGCCCTTGCCGGACGAAAGCTGGTGGGCTGCTCGGGCCGGATCCGGCCGCAAAAGGGCACCGACCTCTTCGTCGATGCCATGATCGCCCTCCTCCCTCGCTTCCCCGACTGGACCGCTGTGATCACCGGCCGCACCACCGCCGAGCATGCCGGCTTCGAAACCGACCTCCGCCGGAAGATCGCCGCAGCGGGACTTTCGAAGCGCATCGTCTTCACCGGCGAAGTCTCCGACATCGCCGCCTGGTTCCGACGCTTCGACCTCTATGTCGCGCCGCCGCGCAACGAGGGCTTCGGGCTGACGCCGCTGGAAGCGATGGCGAGCGGCGTGCCGGTCGTCGCAAGCGACGCCGGAGCCTTTGCCGACCTGATCGTCGACGGGGTAACGGGCCGCGTCGTCCCGGTGGGCGATGCATCCGCTCTTGCCGACGCCGCCGCTCCCTATCTCGCCGATCCCGACCGCCTTGCATGCGCCGCGGCGGAAGCCCTGCGGCATGTGCGTGCGCATTTCCCGCTGGAGCGCGAGGCCGAAGCGATTGCCGCCCTCTACGAGGAGATCTGGGCCGAGGCCGTCCGCCCCCATTCCACCCGGTAGTCGTTCCCGCCGCACTCAAGGCCGGCGGCGGAACTCCCCGAAATCGATCCGCGGCCTGCGGAAGACGGTCGGGCCGAGCCGGCCGGCCTGGTGGCCGAGAAGGTCGACCTGCGTCGCGATGCGCCGGGCGAAATAGCGCAGATTCTCCGGACGGACCTTCAGCCCCTCGCGTGGCTGGTGGATCTGCGTCGTGGTTCGTATGCCCGGGTCGATCCCGTGCGCGGCCAGGATATGCGCCTGGATGGCCATTGCCGGCTCGACCTGTGCGATCTTCAGCCGCCGGCTCTTGAACAGGAAGGCGTCCGCCGGGGCCGCCTGCGCCGCGTCGGCGATGAGCCGCGCGGCGCCCCGCGGGCTGATGAAGTAGGCGCCGGCGCCGGCCTTGTCGCGAAGAACGGGCGTCAGCGTGAAGGCATCGGTCGCCGTGCCGCCGGCCCTGCGGAGGAACTTCCGCCGATCGAAATATTCGAGATTGACGAGATCCCAGTCTTTCGGCGGCTCCTGGAGGAGGCTTGCGATCCGCGGCGACAGGACGACGTCGTCCTCGAGCACGACGAGGCCGCCTGGGGTCGCGGCGGCACGCTCCCACAACGCCTTGTGCGAGAGGAACACGGCAATCTCGATGCGGGTCAGCGGGCGCTCCCACTGCGTCGACAGGGCCGCAAACACATCGTCCGGCACCTCGGAGGCGGACACTGCCGCAAAGCGCTGGAGGGCGAGGTCCAGCCTTTGCGCCTGTTCCTCCATGAAGGTCCGACGCGCGACCGCCCCGTCGAGATTTATGTAGACGCAGGAAGCCGCCGTCGCGGCGGCAGGCGGCGCCATGGCCTAGTCGACCCAGACCGATGGGAAGAACAGGATCAGGACGGTGACCAATTCCAGCCGGCCGAGCAGCATGGTGATCGACAGCGTCCACAGCGCCGAATCGGGCAGCGAGGCGAAATTGCCGGCCGGACCGATGATCTGGCCGAAGCCGGGGCCGACATTCGAAATCGCGGTCAGAGTGCCGGAAAAGGCGGTGATCAGGTCGAGCCCGAACATCGTCAGCAGGACGGTGGCGACGAGAAGCGTTCCGAAGAACAGGAAGAAGAAGATGGTGACGGTCTGCACCGTCTGGGAGGAGATATCGTCATTGCCGTATTTCAGGCGGACCACCGAATGCGGCCGCACCAGTTTCCGGAAGCTCGCGCGCACGACGAGGTAGAGGATGACCAGCCGGTTCGCCTTGATGCCGCCGGCAGTCGATCCGGCGCAGCCGCCGATGAAGGAGGCGAGGAAGAAGATGCCGACGGCGGCGTTCGACCAGAGCGTATAATCCTCCGACGCATAGCCTGTGGTGGTGATCACCGAGACGAGGTTGAAGGTCGACGAGATCAGCGCCTCGCCGAACGGCGTGTCGTTGATGATCCGCCGCGTCACCGCGATCGCGAAGGACAGCACCGCGCAGATGACCAGGAAGACGATGATCTGCGGATCCCGCCAGAGCTGGAAGCGCCTCGGCAGAAAGGCGCGGATGTAGATAACGAAGGGAAGCGCCGCGAGCGCCATGAAGACGGTGGAGGCGACGAGCACCTTGTTGGAGTCGAAATAGCCCATGGACGCGTCATGCGTGGAATAGCCGCCGGTCGCCAGCGTCGTCATGGCGTGATTGACGGCGTCGAAGAGCGACATGCCGAGCCCGGCATAGGTGATCGCGCAGGACAAGGTCAGCACGATGTAGGCGGTGATCAGGCCGCCGACGAGCTGGTTGACCCGGGGCAGCACCTTGTCGGACTTGTCCGAGCTTTCCATGTGAAAGAGGGCGAGGCCGCCGGCCTGGAGCGAGGGCAGGATCAACAGCACCATGCCGATGATCCCGATGCCGCCGAGCCACTGCAACAGCGAGCGCCACATCAGGATGCCGCGCGGCAGCGCGTCGAGCCCCGAGATCACGGTCGAGCCGGTCGTGGTGAGGCCCGACATCGCCTCGAAGAAGGCGCCGGCATAGGTGACGTTCACAGAGGAAAGATAGATCGGCAGCGCTCCGACCGCCGTGGCGAAGAGCCAGACCGTCGTCACGAGCAGGAATCCCAGCCGCGGACTGAACTTCGGCCGCTCGCCGCGGGTGGCGACGGCGATCAGCGCGCTGACCATCCCGGTCAGGAAACTCGTGCCGACGAAGATCTGCCAGTCGTTGCTCCGATCGGCGAGATCGATCAGCGCCGGGATCATCATGGCAGCCGCCAACGCGAGCCCGAAATTGGATGTGACGTGGGCGATCGTCCTGAAAATCGGCCGGCTCCCGAATGTGGAACGGGCGGTTTCGTGACGAACCGCGCAAGTGCCAGTCTCTACCGCCTCAAACCCGGCGCCGCAATCGCGTCACAATGGCCGGAAGGCCCGGTTTGCAGGTCCTTGCCGCCGTGTTGCAGCACGGCACCCCGTCGTCTATTGAACGATCCTGGCCTTGACGCCATCTGCCAAACGCGCACCCGAGCGAGGCAACACCATGACCGAACGTTACGCCGATGTCCTGATTCTGGGATCGGGACCCGCAGGCTACACCGCCGCGATCTATGCAGCGCGCGCGATGATGAAGCCGTTGATCGTGGCGGGTCTGCAGGAGGGCGGCCAGCTGACGATCACCACCGATGTCGAGAACTATCCCGGCTTTCCCGATCCGATCCAGGGCCCCTGGCTCATGGAACAGATGAAGGCGCAGGCGGAAAATGTCGGCGCGGAGGTCGCGAACGACATCGTGGTGTCGGCCGATCTCAGCGTCCGCCCGTTCCGCCTCACCGGCGATTCCGGTACCGTCTACACCTGCGACGCGCTCATCGTGGCGACCGGAGCGCAGGCCAAATGGCTCGGCCTGCCGAGCGAAGAGACCTTCCAGGGATTCGGCGTGTCGGCCTGCGCGACATGCGACGGCTTCTTCTACCGCGGCAAGGATGTCGTCGTGGTCGGCGGCGGCAACACCGCAGTCGAGGAAGCGCTCTACCTGTCGCATATCGCGCGTTCCGTAACGCTCGTGCATCGCCGCAACGAGCTGAAGGCCGAGCGCATCCTGCAGAACCGCTTGTTCGCCGCCCAAAATGTCGAGATCGTCTGGGACAGCGCGATCGAGAAAATCGTCGGCCAGGAGAAGCCGATGAAGTCGGTCGACGGGGTCAGGCTGAAGAACTTGAAGACCGGCGAGATCAGCGAGCGCAAGATCGACGGTGTCTTCGTCGCCATCGGCCATGCGCCGGCGGTAGAGCTCTTCGTCGGGCAGTTGAAGCAGAAGCCGTCCGGCTATCTCTGGGTCGAGCCCGGCACGACGAGGACCTCGGTCCCCGGCGTCTTCGCTGCCGGCGACGTCGCCGACGATGTCTACCGCCAGGCGGTGACGGCGGCGGGACTCGGCTGCATGGCCGCGCTCGACGCCGAGAAATGGCTGGCGTCGCGGGCGCTCGAAACCCAACGGCAGGCAGCCGAGTGAGGCAAAGGCGCCGGCGCGCGCCGTGATCGGCCGCGCTTCGGGCCGGATGGGGGGAACAGCTCGCAATGGCGCTCGATTGGGACAAGCTGCGCATCTTTCATGCCGCTGCCGAAGCCGGCTCGTTCACGCACGCGGCCGATGCTCTCAATCTCAGCCAGTCGGCGATCAGCCGCCAGGTCGCGGCGCTCGAACACGAGATCGGCGTGCCGCTGTTCCATCGTCACGCCCGCGGTTTGGTGTTGTCGGAACAGGGCGAGCTCCTGTTCCAGACCGCCAACGACGTCCTGACGCGTCTTGAGTCCGTTCGCGTCCAACTGACGGAGACCAAGGAAAAGCCGACCGGCAAGCTCCGCGTGACGACTACGGTCGGGCTCGGGTCCGGCTGGCTGACGGAGCGTTCGAAGGAGTTCCTGGAGCTCTATCCGGATCTCGAACTGCAGCTGGTCTTCGACAATGAGGAGATCGACCTCACCATGCGCAAGGCGGATGCCGCGATCCGCCTGCGACAGCCGCAGCAGCCGGACCTCATCCAGCGGCGGCTGTTCACCGTGCATCTCCACGTCTATGCCGCGCCGTCCTATCTCGCCCGCTTCGGCACGCCGGAGACGATCGAAGATCTCGACCGCCACCGGATCATCACCTTCGGCGAGCCGGCTCCGAACTATCTGCGCAATCTGAACACGCTGGAGACCGTGGGCCTGCCGGAAGGCAAGTCCCGCAGCGCTATCCTACAGATCAACAATCTGATGGCGATCCGATCGGCGATCGAGAGCGGCATCGGCCTTGCGCTTCTGCCCGACTACATGATCGACAAGCGTGCCAAGCTCGTACAGGTGCTGCCGGAGATGGAAATGCCCACCTTCGACACCTATCTCTGCTACCCCGAGCAGATGCGCAGCGCGGCCAAGCTGAAGGTCTTCCGTGACTTCTTGATCTCCAAGGCGCGTACCTGGGCCTTCTGACGGCCGGTCCCAGCACGTTCCCTTCCGCTTGCCGGATCTGCCGCGTCGAGCTTAGAGCATCGGGCAGGAAGTATGAATCGAAGGATTTCCTTTTGATGTGAATGCTGATTCCCTATGGCCG
>NZ_JAJAVB010000025.1:0-85277 GCF_020615385.1 Jiella soli
AGATTGTCACCCATGTCTTAGGAACGTTCTGTTACCCATGTCTCCGGGGCGGACAGCCGGGTTTTGGCGCGCCCGAAAGGATTCGAACCTCTGACCCCCAGATTCGTAGTCTGGTGCTCTATCCAGCTGAGCTACGGGCGCGCTTGGGGCAGCGCCGGAGGCGCATCACCACTGGCGGGTAGGTAGCGGGTCGCGGCGCAGAATGCAAGCCGTCAGAACCGGCATTTTGCCAATGTCATTGTGACGAATTCGCATGACGATCGCACGACGCCGCCGGGATCGGTGTGTGAGGTGGTCCGGATTTGCGGCGAAGGACCGGAGTCCCCTGGCGCCACGGCGGCTGGGATTCCTGCAGGCGCAGCATCGAGGGGCTTTGACGAGCGGGCTTGCGCGTCCGCTCTGGGGGCGTCCGAGCCCGCGCGTTCCGCTGCCGTCATGCGCGGCGCGGAGGCCTTCACAAAGGGTGCATCCGGTAAGGCGTTCCGGTTCACAGGCTCGCCGCAGTGCGGGCGGCCTGGTCGTAATGGCCGGACAGGACCCTCAGGAGATGGGCGATCTTCGACATCGCCTCGGGCGAAATCCCGGTCTCGCTCGCGCCGGCGACGAGGATCTTCTCGCGCAGGTCCCGGTAGCGCCGGCAGGCGGCTTCGCCGGCATCGGTGATCGTCACCAGCCGCTCTTTGCCGGCCTTCTCGCGGGAGACGAGGCCCTTCGCCTCGAGCTTCTTGATCGCATAGGTCGCCAGATGCGTGTCCTCGATTCCGAGGACGAGGCAGATGTCGGCGAGCCGCTTGGCCTTGCCGCGATGGGTCACGGTGTGGAGGACGAGGATCTCCGTCGCCGTCAGGCCCGGCTGGCCGGCCGCCGTCATGCAGCGCTCCATCCAGCGCTCGAAGGCGTGGCCGGCGAGAATCATGCCGAATTCGACCTCCGACAGCGCCGGCATCGCCCCGTCGGCAAGATGGGCGGAGGAAACGATCGGGCCGATCGATTCGCCCGCCGTGTCGTCGCTCCGGTCGGATTGGGACATGTCAGCCTCCCGAGAACATGGTCCGCGGCAGAAACAGCGCGAGGTCGGGGAAGAGGGCAAGGAGCAGGACCATCAGCGCCAGCAGGCCGAAGAAGGGCGCCGTCGCCGCCGCGATCTGGAAGATGTCGCGCCCCGTCAGGCCCTGGATGACGAAGAGGTTGAATCCGACCGGCGGGGTGATCTGCGCCATCTCGACGACGATGACGAGGTAGATGCCGAACCAGACGAGGTCGAAGCCGGCCTGGTTGACCAGAGGCATGATCACCGAAGTGGTCAGCACCACCATGGAAATGCCGTCCAGGAAGCAGCCGAGCACCATGAAGAACAGGGTGAGGGCGAAGAGCAGCGCGTAGGGCGAAAGGCCGAGCGAGCCGATCCAGGTCGCGAGCTCGCGCGGCAGGCCGGTAAAGCCCATAGCCGTCGTGACGATCGCCGCGCCGGCGAGGATGAAGGCGATCATCGCGGAGACGCGGGTCGCCGCCATCAGGCCCTGGCTGAAATCGCTCCAGGAAAGCGCCCCTTGCGCCCTCGCGATGGCGAGCGCGATGACCACCCCGATCACCGCGGCCTCGGTCGGCGAGGCGATGCCGCCATAGATCGAGCCGATGACCCCGGCGATGAGGAGGACGGCGGGCAGGACGCGCTTCAGCGCCGACAGCTTGCTCTCCTTGGCGAGGACGTCGGCATTGTCCGGCATCAGCGAGGGTTTCAGCGTCGCGGCGAGGGCGACATAGCCCATGAAGAGAACGGCGAGGACGAGGCCCGGCAGGATGCCGGCGATGAACAGCCGCGCGATCGATTCCTCCACGGCGGCGCCGTAGACGATGAGGATGATCGAGGGCGGTATCAGGAGGCCCAGCGTTCCGGAGCCGGCGAGCGAGCCCATGGCGAGGCGCTCGTCATAGCCGCGGGCCTTCAGCTCGGGCAGCGAGATCTTGCCGATCGTCTGGGTGGTGGCGGCGGAGGAGCCGGAGATTGCGGCGAAGATCGCGCAGCCGACGATGTTGACATGGACGAGGCGTCCGGGAAGCCGGCGCATCAAGGGGGCAAGCCCGGCAAAGAGGTCGTCGGAGAGCTTGGACCGGAACAGGATCTCGCCCATCCAGATGAACATCGGCAGCGCGGTGAGGTCCCAGGAGGTCGAGGCCGACCAGAAGGAGGTCGCGAGGATCTGCGCGTCGGGCAGGGCCGGGCGGGCGAGCAGCGCGGCGAGCGCCGTCAGCGTCAGGGCGAGCGCCACCCAAAGACCGAGGGCAAGGGCGCCGAACAGGACGACGACGAGGAGGAGGGAAAGCTCGAAAACGCCCATCAGATCGCGCTCCCCGAGCCGCTAATCCGGTCCTGTCCGCTAAAGGCGAGGACCGCCTCGTCGATCAGCGCGATCGTCAGGATGAGAAGGCCGAGGGCGAGCACGGCCTGGGGCAAAGCCAGGGGGACGGCGACCATGCCGTAGGAGACGTCGCCATAGCTGAGGCTCTTCAGCGCCAGCGCGGCGAGCGCATAAGTCGCGAAGGCCGAGATCGCCGCGCTGCAGAGCGCCACGCCGCCGTCGACGATCCGCCGGGAACGCTCCGGAAGGCGCGTCGTCAGGAGGTCGACGCGGATGTGGACGTTCTTCGCCAGCGTGTCGGCCAGCGCCAGAAAGGTCGCCGCGGCGAGCAGGAAGCCCGAGATCTCGGCGAGCGAGGGTACGATGAAGCGGGTGGGGGACACGCCGAGAGCGACGAGGGCGAAGTCGAGGATGCGCGCCGCGATCTGCAGGGAGACGAGGACGAGGATCGCGACGAGGCAGAGCGCGGCGGCGCCGGCTGCGATCGTATAGAGCATGTCGAGAGCGCGTCGCATGGGGCGGGGCTAGGCCTCTGGGGTTAAGACGGTGGGGCCGCGCGCGGGCGTGCGGCAGTTCGGCGTGGAGCGGCCGCCGCGTTGAGGCGCTGCGCCCCGGGCGCTGCCGCGAGGTGGAGACCGCGGGCGCCGTGCCCCGATGCGCCCCTCTGTCCTGCCGGACATCTCCCCCACACTGGGGAGATCGATCTTGCGCAAACGCTTGCGCCATCTGGGCACGCCATGTTCGGCCTTCGGTCGGGGAACGAGGAGCCGCCCGCCGAGCTGCCGATCTCCCCCCTTGCGGGGGAGATGGGCGGCAGCCCAGAGGGGGTGCGCAGGCCTCCCCTTGCGGAGGTATATCCGCCCTACTTGCGATACGCGTCCAGCAGCGTCTCGCCGTCTTCGCCGGCCGACTGCTTCCAGGCTTCGGTCATCTTTTCGCCGATCTTCTGGAAGCCCTGCTTCAGCTCGGCCGACGGTTCGACCACCTCGATGCCGTTCTCCTTCAGGAGATCGGTGGTGCGCTGCGTCTCCTCCTTGGAGGCGTCCCAGCCGCGCTTTTCGGCGGCGGCCGCGGCATCCATGATCGCCGTCTGCGCGCCTTCGGGCAGGGCGTCGAAAGCCGACTGGTTGACGATCACCATGTTGCGGGGCAGCCAAGCGTTCAGTGGATAGTAATATTGGAGGAAGTCCCAGACCTTGGAATCGACGCCGGTGGACGGCGAGGTCATCATCACCGCGACGCGGCCGGTCGAAAAAGCGGTCGGGATGTCGGCCGCCTCGATCTGGGTGGGCACCATGCCGGCATCGCTGGCGAGCTGTTCGGTGGACTTGTTGTAGGCGCGGAAGCTCTTGCCCGACAGGTCCGGGATCGTCTCGACCTTCTCCTTGGTGTAGAGGCCCTGCGGCGGCCAGGGCACCGAGAAGAGAAGCTTCAGCCCGTCCTTTTCGAGCGCCTTCTCCATCAAGGGCTTCTGCGCCTGGTAGAGCTTGAAGGCCTCGTCGTAGCTCGTCGCCAGGAAGGGCACGGAGTCGACGCCGAAGATCGGGCTCTCGTTTTCGAGGCGCGAGACGAGGAGTTCGCCGATCGGCACGATGCCGTCGCGGACCGAGTTCTTGATGTCGGCATGCTTGATCAGCGACTGGTTGGGATGAAGCGTGATCTTCACCGCATCGCCGGCCTTGTCGTTCACCTGTGAGATGAATTGGGCGATGTTCTTTTCGTGGAAGTTCCCGTCCGGATAGGGCGTCGGCATATCCCAGGCGGTCTGGGCGAATGCCGCGCCGGGAAGGGCGAGAGCGGCAGCGAGGAAGGCGGTCGGCAGATGTTTCATCCGGGGTCTCCGTGCTCCTGTCGTAAGGGACGGGCAAAGACTTCCACGAAATTTGCATGAGGTCAAACACGCTGATAATCTGTCGATAAATTATCGACGTAGATGAAATTGTAGGCGGAGTGCCGACGATGCAGGCAGGCGAAGCGGGTCAGGCAAGGGATGCGGGCGGGACTGCCCGCCCGGGAAAATGGGATTTCTGGATCGACCGGGGCGGCACATTCACCGACATTATCGGCCGCGATCCGGACGGCGCGCTGCATCCGAAGAAGCTCCTGTCGGAAAATCCCGGCGTCTATGACGACGCCGCGCTCGAAGGCATCCGCCAGCTTCTCGGGCTTGAAACCGGGGCGGCGATCCCGTCCGCGCGGATCGGCACGGTGCGCATGGGCACGACGGTCGCCACCAACGCGCTTCTGGAGCGGAAGGGCGACCGCACGCTCCTCCTGATCACGCAGGGCTTCCGCGATGCGCTGCGGATCGCCTATCAGGCGCGCCCGGACATCTTCGCCAAAGAGATCGTCCTGCCCGAACAGCTCTATGAGCGCGTCGAGGAAGTGCCGGAGCGGGTGCTGGCCGACGGCACGGTGGAGCGCGATCTCGACGCGGCGGCGGCGCGCGCGGCGCTGCAGCGGGCGAAGGCGGACGGGATCGACGCGGTCGCCGTCGTCTTCATGCATTCCTGGCACTACCCCGAGCACGAGAAGGCCGTGCGGCGCCTGGCCGAAGAGGCCGGCTTCTCGCAGATCTCGGTCAGCCACGAGGTCTCGCCGCTGATCAAGATCGTGGGGCGCGGCGACACCACCGTCGTCGACGCCTACCTCACGCCGATCCTGTCGCGCTACGTCTCGCGCGTCGCCAAGGCGCTCGGTGCCGACATGAGCGACGGTTCGGCCCCCTCGCTGCAGTTCATGATGAGCTCCGGCGGGCTGACCGCGGCGGAGATGTTCCAGGGCAAGGACGCGATCCTGTCCGGCCCGGCCGGCGGCGTCGTCGGCATGGCCGAGACGGCCCGCGCGGCGAAGTTCGACAAGGTCATCGGCTTCGACATGGGCGGCACCTCGACGGACGTCACCCATTATGCCGGCGCCTATGAGCGGGCGCTGGATTCGGAGGTTGCGGGCGTCAGAATCCGCGCGCCGATGCTGCGGATCCACACGGTCGCGGCCGGCGGCGGTTCGATCCTCTCGCTCGACCAGGGCCGCTTCCAGGTCGGTCCGGGCTCGGCCGGCGCCAATCCCGGCCCCGCCGCCTATGGCAAGGGCGGCCCGCTGACGGTGACTGACGCAAACGTCATGGTCGGCAAGCTGAAGCCGGATCTCTTCCCGGCGGTGTTCGGGCCGAAGCAGGACGAGCCCCTGAACGCGGACGTCGTTGCCGAGAAGTTCGCGGCCCTCGCCGCGGCGATCGGCGACGGGCGCTCGCCCGAACAGGTTGCAGAGGGCTTCCTCACCATCGCCGTCGAGAACATGGCGAATGCGGTGAAGAAGATCTCGGTCCAGCGCGGCTACGACGTCTCGCGCTACCTCCTCAATTCCTTCGGTGGGGCGGGCGGCCAGCACGCCTGTCTCGTCGCCGACGCGCTGTCGATGGAGACAGTCCTCGTCCATCCGATGTCGGGGCTCCTGTCGGCCTATGGCATCGGCCTGTCCTCGCTGTTCGCCTCGCGCAGCCAGGCGCTGGTCGCGCCGCTGGAAGAGAGTGCCAAGGCCGAGATCGAGGCGCTCGCGGCCGAGCTGACGCAGGCGGTGACGGCGGAGCTGACGAAACAGGGCCTCGGCGCCGACGCGATCGGCCACACCGTCCTGTTGCAGCTGCGCTATGACGGGACCGACACGACGCTGCCCGTCGACTATGAGGGCGACCTTGCGGCGGCTCGGCAGCGATTCGAGGCGGCCCACCGCGCGCAGTTCGGCTTCGTCTACGAGAACCGGCCGATCGTCGTCGAGACCGTCTCGGTGGAAGCCGCCGAACGCCGCGCGGAGAGCGAGGCGGCCGCGGCAGGCGAAGCAGAGCGCTACGAACCGGAACCGGGAGAGACCGGCCGCTTCTTTTCCGGAGGAGAAATGCGCGAGGCCGCGATCTTCCGACGCGAGGCGCTGAAGGCGGGCGCCCGGATCAAGGGCCCGGCGCTGATCGTCGAACCCAACCAGACCGTGGTCGTCGAGCCCGGCTGGACGGCCGAGCTGACGGCGCGCGACGACATCCTCCTCACCCGCACCGAGAAGAAGCCGCGCCACGCCGCGCTCGGCACCGCCAAGGCGGGTTCGGCAAGCGCGGCAGGCGGCGAGGCGGCCGATGCCGGGGCCGACCCGGTCCTGCTGGAGGTCTTCAACAATCTCTTCATGTCGATCGCCGAACAGATGGGCGTGACGCTGCAGAACACGGCGTCCTCGGTGAACATCAAGGAGCGGCTCGATTTTTCCTGCGCCGTCTTCGACCATACCGGCGCCCTCGTCGCCAATGCGCCGCACATGCCGGTGCATCTCGGCTCGATGGACCGGTCCGTCGAGACCGTGATCGCGCTCAACGAGGGCAGGATCCGCCCCGGGGACGTCTTCGCGCTCAACGCTCCCTACAATGGCGGCACGCATCTGCCGGACATCACCGTGGTGACGCCGGTCTTCGAACAAGAGGCGGCGAGTGCCGGAGGCGCGAGGGGGAAGGCGGAAAATCCCCGCATCCTCTTCTACGTCGCCTCGCGCGGCCATCACGCCGATGTCGGCGGCATCGCGCCGGGCTCGATGACGCCGCGGGCGACGAAGGTCGACGAGGAGGGCGTGCTGATCGACAACCTGCAGCTCGTCGAGGGCGGCCTGTTCCAGGAGGAGGAGCTTCGCCGCGTCCTGACCGACCATCCCTATCCCGCCCGCAATCCCGAACAGAACATCGCCGACCTCAAGGCGCAGATCGCGGCGAACGAAAAGGGCGTGGCCGAGCTTCGCCGGATGGTCGAGACCTTCGGGCTCGCGACCGTCGAAGCCTATATGGGCTATGTCCAGGACAATGCGGCCGAGGCCGTGCGCCAGCTGATCGACGGCCTGGAGGATTGTACCTACGACTATCCGACCGATTCCGGCCAGGTGATCCGGGTGAAGATCACCGTCGACAAGGCGGCCCGCATGGCGACCGTCGACTTCACCGGCACGTCGGACTCCATGGCGAACAACTTCAATGCGCCGGAGCCGGTGACCCGTGCGGCGGTGCTCTACGCGTTCCGGGTGATGGTCGAAAAGCCGATCCCGATGAATGCGGGGTGCCTTCGGCCGGTGACGATCCTCGTGCCGGAAGGCTCGATGCTGAAGCCGCGCTATCCGGCCGCCGTCGTCGCCGGCAATGTCGAAACCTCGCAGCACGTCACCAACGCGCTCTTCGGCGCCTTCGGGGCACTGTCGAACTCGGAGGGGACGATGAACAACCTCACCTTCGGCGACGACCGCTACCAGTATTACGAGACGATCTGCTCGGGCTCCCCGGCGGGACGCATGAACGACGGCCGCAGCTTTGCCGGAACCGCCGGCGTCCATGTCCACATGACGAACAGCCGGCTGACCGATCCCGAGATCCTGGAGATGCGCTACCCTGTGGTGCTGGAGGACTTTCACATCCGGCGCGGTTCCGGCGGCGGTGGCGCGCGTCGCGGCGGCGACGGGACGAAGCGTACGATCCGCTTCCTCCAGGAGATGGACTGCGCGATCCTCTCATCGCATCGCACCCTGCCGCCGAAGGGGATCGCGGGCGGCGAGGACGGAGAGATGGGCGTCACCGAGGTGCGGCGGCTGGACGGTTCGCTGGAGCGGCTCGAAGGCTGCGATCAGACGGTTCTGAAGGCCGGCGAAGCGGTGATCGTCACCACCCCGACCCCGGGCGGCTTCGGCAGGGCCTGACGGGCCCGGCCGGCCGGCGACGCCTCTGTGATCCCGTCTTGGGGGTCCTATGGGGTCGGCGATGCGGGCTTCCATGGCTATGGCTTGCCTCGCCGGCCCTGACCGGCGGGCGCCGTGTCGCGTTGTGCGAAAATGCTGGGACGAATTCGTGCGGAGAACCTGCGTCGTGCGCCTCATGCGCGGCTCTACCAGCCTGCCGGCAAATAGCACGGCGTCGATAATATCAGCCTGCGATACCAAAAGTTAAGATTGCTCAGCCGCAGGTAGAAACGAAATATTCACCTGCGTTAATTCTACTGGCGGGGCAATCTGTCGCAGCCCGCGGCGGGTCGCACGAGGCGGCCGCTTGCGTGGCACGGCCTTCCATCTCTGGCCGGCGGTCCCTCCGTGGTGGACCGAGCGGCCATGGCATAGCGTGTCGAGGGGATCAAACGCGTGTTTCTGAAGACTTCACTTTCGGCCAAAGTCTCCGCGATGGTGGTCGCTTCGCTGGCGATCCTGACCGTCTTGTTCGGCATCGCCGGCATGGTCGTGCTCCAGGCGGACGGGCTCGATCGGGCGAACGAGCGCCAGGAAGCCAACATGCGCGTCGCATGGGACGTGCTCGAGCGCTACGGCGATCGCTTCCATCTCGAGAACGGGACCCTTTACGCCGGCTTCCAGCCGCTCAACGATTTCTTCACGCCGGTCGACCGGATCAAGCAGCTGGTCGGAGGCACCGCAACCGTCTTCATGGGCGACAAGCGCGTCTCGACCAATGTGATGAAGCCGGACGGCGGTCGCGCCGTCGGCACCGTGCTCGCCAAGGGCCCGGTCTACGATGCGGTCCTGAGGGACGGTAAGCCCTATCGCGGCGAGGCGGACATCCTCGGCACGTCGTATTTCACCGCCTACGACCCGATCAAGAACAGCAAGGGGGAGACGATCGGCGTCCTCTACGTCGGCATCCCGAAGGCGGAGTTCGTTTCCTCGATCACAACGCTGGAATACCAGCTCGCCGCCATCTCGATTGTCGCCGCGATCCTCATCGGGCTCGGCGCGCTTTGGCTGTCGCGGCGCATGTTCCGGCCGCTCGGCGAACTGCAGAAGACGATCGCGGAAGTCGCGGAGGGCAGGACCGATCGCGCCGTCGTCGGGCTCGGCCGCCACGACGAGATCGGCCAGATGGCGAATTCCGTGGAGAAACTGCGCCACGCGGTCATCGAGCAGCAGCGTCTGAAGGGGGATGCGGCGACCGCCCGCGAGGCCGAGGAGCTGCAGCGGATCGAGAACGAAAAGGCCTCGGAAGGCTATGTCCGGGCGCACGAGTTCTTCATGGCGGAGGTCACCAACGGCTTCAAGAAGCTGTCGGACGGCGACCTGACAGTTCGGCTGGGCCGGCCGTTCAGCCAGGATTACGAGGGCGTGCGCGCCCTGTTCAACGAAAGCGTCGCGGCGCTCGAAGACGCCATGGGTCATGTGCTGGGGACCATCGGCTCCATCCGCACCGGTCTTGCCGAGATCAACTCCGCTTCCAACGATCTCGCCCAGCGCACCGAGCAGCAGGCGGCGAGCCTGGAAGAGACGGTCGCCGCTCTCGGCGAGGTGACGCGGGCGGTGAACGAGACCGCGGACGGCGCCGCCGGAGCGCAGAAGGTCACCATGGTCGCGCGCCAGAAAGCCCAGCGGGGCGGCGATGTCGTCCGCCAGGCGGTCGAGGCGATGAGCCAGATCGAAGCCTCGTCGAACCAGATCAATCAGATTATCGGGGTGATCGACGAGATCGCCTTCCAGACCAACCTCCTGGCGCTCAACGCGGGCGTCGAGGCGGCACGCGCCGGCGAGGCGGGCAAGGGCTTCGCCGTCGTCGCCCAGGAAGTGCGCGGGCTCGCCCAGCGCTCGGCCGAAGCGGCCAAGGAGATCAAGGGCCTCATCTCCGCTTCGCGCGGGCAGGTGGAAACCGGCGTCGAACTCGTCACCGCGTCCGGCAAGTCGCTGGAGGAGATCGTTACGGAGGTCGCCTCGATGTCGGAGGTGATCGACAAGATCGCCGCCTCCGCTCGGGAGCAGGCGACGAGCCTCCGCGAAGTCTCGACCGCCGCCGATCAGATGGACAAGGTCACCCAGCAGAACGCGGCCATGGTCGAGGAGGCGACCGCCGCCAGCCAGACGCTCGCCACCGAGACCGACGAACTGGCCAATGCGATGAGCCGCTTCCGCACCGCGACCAAGACGGCGGATATCTCCGCGACCGGCAAGCCGGCGCGCAAGGCCGCCCCGGCCGCGCGCGCTCCGGCCAAGCCTGCCGCAAAGCCGGTGACGCAGATGCGTCAGGTCGGCCACGGCGGGGCGGCACCTGCGGCGTCTCACGAGGTCGCGGCCGACAATTGGGAAGAGTTCTGATCGTCTCACGCGCCTGACCGCCCAGACCGCCGGGAAAGCCGAAAGCTTGCCGGCGGTCTTCGCCCTGACGGGCGTGGCGCAAGGCGATCCGCGCCGCAGCCGGCGCCGTGATCACAGCTGGACAAAGCAAAGGGCCGCACGGTTTGGCGGCCCTTTTTCGTGAGCGGTCTTAATGTCCGGTCGCGGCTGAAGCCGCCGGTTCTACCGCATCGTCGGGATCGAGAACTCCGCGCCGTCCTTGATGCCGGACGGCCAGCGGCTCGTGACCGTCTTCGTCCTGGTGTAGAAGCGGAAGCCGTCGGCGCCGTGCTGGTTGAGGTCGCCGAAGCCCGACGCCTTCCAGCCGCCGAAGGTGTAATAGGCGAGCGGCACCGGGATCGGCACGTTGACGCCGACCATGCCGATGTTGATGCGGGACGCGAAGTCGCGCGCAGCGTCGCCGTCGCGGGTGAAGATCGCGACGCCGTTGCCGTATTCGTGGCTCATCGGCAGGTCGAGCGCATCCTCGTAGTCCTTGGCGCGGGCGACCGAGAGGACCGGACCGAAGATCTCGGTCTTGTGGATGTCCATGTCCTTCTTGACGTGGTCGAACAGGCAGGCGCCGACGAAGAAGCCGTCTTCATAGCCCTGCATCTTGAAGTTCCGCCCGTCGACGACGAGCTTGGCCCCTTCCTCGATGCCGCGGTCGACGAGGCCGAGAACGCGCTTCTGTGCCTCGCGGGTCACCAGCGGGCCGAAGTCGACGTCGTCACCGGCCGTATAGGGTCCGATCTTCAGCGCCTCGACCTTCGGGATCAGCTTCTCGACCAGGCGGTCCGCCGTCTCCTCGCCGACGGGAACCGCGACCGAGACCGCCATGCAGCGCTCGCCCGCCGCGCCGTAGCCGGCGCCGATCAGCGCATCGACCGCCTTGTCCATGTCGGCGTCGGGCATGATGATCATGTGGTTCTTGGCGCCGCCGAAGCACTGGACGCGCTTGCCGTTCGAACAGCCGCGGCCGTAGATGTACTTGGCGATCGCCGTCGAGCCGACGAAGCCGATCGCCTGGATGTCCGGATCGTCGAGGATCGCGTCGACCGCGCCCTTGTCTCCGTTGACGACGTTGAGGATCCCGGCGGGCAGGCCCGCTTCCATCATCAGCTCGGCGAGCATCAGCGGCACGGACGGGTCGCGCTCCGATGGCTTCAGGATGAAGGCGTTGCCGGCCGCGATCGCCGGGCAGAACTTCCACATCGGGATCATCGCCGGGAAGTTGAACGGCGTGATGCCGGCGACGACGCCGAGGGGCTGGCGGATCGAATAGATGTCGATGCCCGGCCCTGCGCCTTCCGAGAACTCGCCCTTCAGCATCTGCGGCGCGCCGATGCAGAACTCGGCGACCTCGAGCCCGCGCTGCACGTCGCCCTTGGCGTCCGGGAACGTCTTACCGTGCTCGCGGGAGAGAGCCTCGGCGAGCTTGTCCATGTCGCGGTTGAGGAGGTCGACGAACTTCATCATGACGCGGGCGCGGCGCTGGGGATTGGTCGCCGCCCAGGCCGGCTGGGCGTCCCGCGCGTTCTCGACGGCTGCGCGCAACTCCTCCGCGGAGGCGAGCGCCACCTTGGCCTGGACCTCGCCCGTTGCCGGATTGAACACGTCGGCCGTGCGTCCGCTGGTGCCGGCGACGTGCCTGCCGCCGATAAAGTGTCCGATGTCCTGCATGTCCATTCCTCCTCGATGATCGTGTGAGATCGTTGTGACGCGAATTGCCGCAGAATCCAACGGGTTGAAACGCGCATCCATTGTGCGAAAATTGAAGCCCCGTACTCTGGAGGCCGGCTCCTCGTCATGAATTGGGACGACGTCCGCATTTTTCTCGCGGTCGCCCGGGCCGGCCAGATCCTGGGCGCGGCGCGGCGGCTGGATCTGAACCACGCGACCGTCGGCCGGCGGCTGACGGCCCTCGAGACCGCACTCGGCACGCATCTCCTCTTCCGGCGTCCGGGCGGCTGCGAGCTGACGGCGACCGGCCGCGCCTTTCTCGACCACGCCGAGAGGATGGAGGCAGCGATGCTGGCGGCGAGGGCCGAGATCGGCGGCGCCGATGTACGCCTGTCCGGCACAGTCCGCGTCGGCGCGCCGGACGGCTTCGGCACGGTGTTCCTCGCCCCGCGCCTCTGGCGCCTTCAGGAGCGACACCCGGACCTCGTCGTGCAGCTCGTCCCGGTGCCGCGCGCCTTTTCCATCTCGCGGCGCGAGGCGGACATCGCCATCACGATCGAGCGGCCGGAGGCGGGACGCCTGGTCGCGGCCAAGCTCGTCGACTATGCGCTCGGCCTTTACGCCGCCCGGACCTATCTGGGTGAGCGGGGGCGCCCCGAAACCCTCGCCGATCTGAAGGCACACCGCCTCGTCGGGGCGGTGGAGGATCTCCTCTACAGCCCGCGCCTTGCCTATTTCGCCGATCTCACCGAGGAATGGCCCTCGGCCACGGAAATCTCCAGCGCCCTCGGCCAGACGGAGGCGGTGGCCGCCGGCGCCGGGATCGGCATCCTCCACCGCTTCATGGCCGACCGCCGCCCCGAACTCTCGCGCGTGCTGCCGCAGGAGACCGTGCGGCGGAGCTATTGGCTCGTGTTCCACGAGAGCGCCCGCGACATTCGCCGCATCGCGGCGGTCGCTGACTTCATCCGGGAGCTGGTGGAGGCCGAGCGCGCGGCGTTCGGTTGAGGGGGGCGGCCTCAGCCGTTGAAGTCCGGCATCTTCTCGATCTGCTCCTTGGTGAGCGTCGTCCGCAGCTTGCCGAGATCGAGCGTCACGTCCTGGAGCATCAGGATGACCGTCTTCTGGCCGACGCCGAGGAAGCCGCCGACCTCCACGGTCACCGCCTTCGGCTGGCCGGTCTGGTCGCCGAGGACGTTCGACACCTCGCCGAGGTCGGAGCCGTCGGCCCCGACGACGTCGAGTTCCTCGACCTGGTCCACCATCAGGTTGAGGCTCGGGACAGGCGCGTCATCCTTGCCGATCGGCACGAGGATCGAGGAGGCGCCGGTGGCGGTGTCGGCCGAAGCAGGATCCTTCGCCGGCGCGGTGGTCGAGCTGTCCGCGGGGGCGGGGGAGGCGTCGCCGTTAGAGGTCTGGGCTGGACTGTCCGTCACGATCCCCGGCTGCGCGTCCTGGGCAAGGGCGGGTCCGGCCAGAAGGGCGAGGACGACGGCGGGGAGGATGGGCTTCAAGACGGTTCTCCTTGTTGGGTGCCGGCCCGGCAGGAGGCTTGCGAGGCGCCCGTCGCCTGCGAGGCGGCGAGCGGCCATGCACGAGCCGATTGCGCAATGAACTAGGGTAGGACGGCGCCTCTGGAACTTCCGCTTCGGCATCAAGGTTCCCGGAGAGACGATTGGTCCGGCACGGGGTGCTGCAGACCTGAGGCTGTCGAGCCCGCATTCATGAACCCGGTTGACCGGGATCAACGACCGGCTGCGGCCAATCTGCCAGACTGTCGCCGAACTCCAGCCGAGAAAGGATGAGGATGTACGAGAGGATCATGGTGCCCGTCGACCTCGCCCATGCCGAAACGCTCGAGAAAGCGCTGAGGACCGTGGCGGATCTCGCGCGGATCTACGATGCCGAGGTCTGCTATGTCGGCGTCACGACGTCGAGCCCCGGTCCGGTCGCCCCTACGCCGGAAGCCTTTGCCGGCAAGCTGGCCGCGTTCGCCTCGGCCGAGGCCGAACGGCATGGATTGAAGGCGACCTCGAAGTCGATCCTGACGCACGACCCGTCGATCGATCTCAACCGCACGCTGGTGCACGCCGTCGAAGAGACCGGCGCGGATCTCGTGGTCATGGCCTCGCACCGGCCGGGCTTTCCGGATCATTTCTTCGCGGCCCATGCGAGCCATGTCGCCATGCATGCCGAGGTCAGCGTCTTCGTGGTGCGCTGAGCCGCGGCCCCTAGCGGTCGGAGTTGTTGGTCAGGATCGCCGTTCGGCCGAGCGGTCGAGCGCATCCACCAGGGCGAAGATCGCGCGGTTGAGCGGCACGTCGACGCCGTGGCGCTCGGCCGCGCGCACCACCGCGCCGGTCAGGTGCTCGTGTTCCAGCGACCGCCCCGAGAGCCGGTCGTAGAGCATGGACGAGCCGCTGCCGGGATTGACGCCCTCGTAGGACCGAAGGACGCGCTCGGCTTCCTCGTCGCCGAGCTTCGCCCCTTCGGCCCGGCCGGCGGCGATGGCCTCCCGCATCAGGCCGAGGGCGAGGGACCGGACGTTCGGCTCGGAGAAGACATCGATCCGGCGCATGGTGAGACAGGTGATCGGGTTGGCGACGATGTTCGACAGGAGCTTCCGCCAGGCGATCGTCAGGAAGTCGTCGGCCATCTCGATCGTCAGGTCGGCCCCGGCAAAGCACTGCGCTGCGGTCTCGCCGGTCGCGTCCCCTGGCAGCACCAGCTGGCTGTTGGAATGGTGGACGATGTGGCCGGGGGCCTTGCGCTCGGCGGCGATGTAGACGATCGCCGGGACGATGGTCGCGCCGTTGGCGAAGGGCTGGGTGCCCGTCACCTGTTCGATGCCGTTCTGGGCGACGAGGATCGTCGTGTCCGGCCCTGCCAGCCTCTCCAGCCAAGGCGCCGCGCTCTCGGTATCCTGTGCCTTGGTGGCGAGGACGATGAAATCGGCGGCGCCGACCTCCTCCGGCCGGCTGGCGATGGTCACGGGCACCGTCCTGGTCTCGCCGCCTGGCTCCCCGACGACCAGCCGCTCGAAGGGCGTTCTCACGCAGAGCGTCACGTCCTGCCCGGCATCATGGAGCATCGTCGCCAGATAGCCCCCGATCGCGCCGCCGCCGATCACCGCTGCCTTCATCGTCATACCTCGCAGAATTCGTCATGGGTGGGCGTTTGCCGGCCCGCGGACGAGACAATCGCCCGATCCGCCGAGCCGAGCGACCCGAAAATCAGCTCCGGTTCGACACCGCCGCCTGTTCGAAGGTCGCCATGCCGGTATGGCACTCCGCCGCGGCCTTGACGATGCCGGCCGCGAGCGCCGCCCCGGTGCCCTCGCCGAGACGCATGCCGAGCGCCAGCAGCGGTATCTTGGCCATTTCCTCCAGAGCGCGGATATGGCCGGGCTCGGCCGAGACATGGCCGAACAGGCAATGGTCGAGCGCGCGCCGGTCCATCGCATGGAGGACGGCCGCGGCCGCTGTCGTGACGAAGCCGTCGACGATCACCGGCACCTGCCGCATCCGGGCGGCGAGGATCGCGCCCGCCATCGCCGCGATCTCGCGCCCGCCGAGGCGGCGCAGGACCTCCAGCGGATCGCCGAGATGTCCCTCGTTCAGTGCCAGGGCCTTTTCGACGATCGCGGCCTTGTGCGCGACGCCGGCGGCATCATGGCCGGCGCCGGGCCCGACCCAGTCGGCACCGGTGCCGCCGAAGAGGCCTGCGAAAACGGCGGCTGCGACGGTTGTGTTGCCGATACCCATTTCGCCGATGCACAGGAGATCCGGCTCGCCGGCCAGAACCTCCATGCCGAAGGCCATGGTCGCCGCGCAGGTGCGCTCGTCCATCGCCGCCTCCTCACTGATGTCGCCGGTCGGCATTTCCAGTGCGAGGTCGAAGACCTTGAGGCCGAGATCGTAGGCCGCGCAGATCTGGTTGATCGCCGCGCCGCCGGCGGCGAAGTTCGAGACCATCTGCTGGGTGACCTCGGCCGGAAAGGGCGAAATCCCCTGTTTCGTCACGCCGTGATTGCCGGCGAAGACCGCGACCAGCGGCCGGCGCACCGCCGGCGCACGGCCCTGCCAGGCGGCGAGCCATTCGGAAATCTCCTCCAGCCGTCCGAGCGCGCCCGCGGGCTTGGTCAAAAGCGCCTCGCGCTCGCGCTTGGCCCGGACCGCCGCGGCATCGGGGCCGGGCATGCGCTTCACGAGGTCGCGGATGTCGTCGAAGGGCAGGCCGGTGATGGACATGGAGGATACTCCGAGGCTTTGGACTTTCGGTGGGCGCTCTGTATGGCGGAAGCGATGTCATGCGCCGGCTGGGCGAGTCGGGCAAGGGTTGGGAGTGGGCAGATGCGGACGATCCTGGGCGCGACGCTGAGAAGCCTCGCCTTCCTGACGCGCCTGCCTGCGCCGAAATGGGCCTTTTCCGGCACGCATTCCCTTGGCGCAGACGCCGTCGCCTTTCCCCTCGCCGGAGTGCTCGCGGCGCTGCCTGCGGCGCTCGTTCTGGTCCTCGCAAATGCCGCGGGGCTCTCGCCCCTCGTCCCCGCGCTCCTCGCGGTCGCGATCCTGATCGCGGTCACCGGTGCGCTGCACGAGGACGGGCTCGCCGATGTCGCCGACGGGCTCGGCGGCCATCATCCGCCGGAGCGCACGCTTCAGATCATGAAGGACAGCCGCATCGGCAGCTACGGCACGCTGGCGCTGATCCTGTCGGTGGGGCTGAGGGTCGGGCTCGTCGCGCACCTCCTCCTGTCCGGAGCGGAAGCGGCGGCACTCGCGCTTGTCGCCACCGCCGCCGCCAGCCGCGGCGCCATGGTCTGGCTCTGGTCGTCTCTGCCATCGGCCAATCCCGGCGGCGTCGCCGGCCGGGCCGGGCAGCCGGATCCGCGGACCGGCCTCCTCGCCCTCCTTCTCGGCCTCGCGGTCTTCCTTGTCCTCGCCATGGCGAGCTTCGGCCTGTGGAAACCTTTCGCCGGCCTTGGTCTCGGCGCGGTGGTGCTCCTCTGGTTCCGCGGCTTCGTCCGGCGGCGGCTGGGCGGCCAGACCGGGGACTGTCTCGGCGCCGCCCAGCAATTGACCGAGATCGCGGTGCTGATCGGCCTTGCGCTCGGCGGCTGAACCGCGCCGCGCTCAGGGCAGGGACAGCAGGATCAGCAGCGCGGTCAGGCCCATGACGAGCAGCGAGGTCCGGTCGAACAGGGCGATCGCCCGGCCGATGTCTTGCGGCGTCGCGGCCCGGCGGCCGTCGCGGTGGATCGGCGGCGCGTCGACGATCAGCGCGCCGTAGCGGCGCGGACCGCCCAGCGCGACGTCGATGGCGGCGGCGACCGCCGCTTCCGGCCAGCCGGCATTGGGCGAGCGGTGGCTCGGCGCGTCGCGGCGCACGATCTTCCAGACGAGGCCGATCGCTCGGAAATCGAAGCGGGAAAGCCCGTGGGCGACCGCGATCAGCAGCGCGGCGAGGCGCGAGGCGGGCCAGTTCACCCAATCGTCGAGCCGAGCCGCCGCAAAGCCGAAGGCGCGGTGGCGCTCGCTCATATGGCCGATCATCGAATCCGCGGTGTTGATCGTCTTGTAGGCGAGAAGTCCCGGCAGGCCGAGGAGGAGATACCACAGAAAGGGCGCGACGAAGCCGTCCGAGGCGTTCTCGGCGAGGCTCTCGATCGCCGCGCGGCAGACTCCGGCCTCGTCGAGCTGGTCCGGATCGCGCCCGACGATCATCGACACCGCGCGGCGCCCGGCGACGAGGCCGCCGTCTGCGAGGGCGGTCTCCACCGCGCGGACATGGTCGATCAGGCTCTTCTGGGCGAGGAAGATGGCGACGATCAGCGCCTCGACGCACCAGCCGAGCGGCCCGAGGGCGCGCGAGACGGCGGAGATCAGCCCGCCCGCGACGAGCGCCGCGGCGACGAGAAAGCCGATGGCGAGGAAGCCGTTGCGCCGGCGTCCCGCCTCGGGAATGTCCGGTCGGTTGAGGCCGCGGTCCAGGATGTCGATGAAGCGGCCGATCAGCACGATCGGATGCGTGGTGCGCCGCCACAGCCAGTCCGGGTCACCGACGAGGCGGTCGATCAGCGTGCCGGCGAGAAGGATCGCGAGGCGCAGGGTCATCGACGGTTCCGCCGGATGCTGCTGCGGGCGGCTCGGGCAAGGCCGGTCATGCATCCTCCCCGTCGATCACATGCAGGAAGGACCCGCAGACCCGGCCGTTGACGAGCCCGAATGTCCCGAGATCGGCGCCGCGGGCGTCCGTGGCGCGAAACAGCGGTTCGCCCGGCCCCTCGCGGAGGATCGAAGCGTAGTGGAACTCATGCGCCCGCAGTCGCCGGGGAAAGGGAGTCTCGGCCAGCGTTTCCAGCCGGCGATATCCGAGATGCAGCCTGCGCTTCTCAAAGCTCGTGCGAAGCGGCAGCAGGCCGAGCATGGCATGGGTTTCGCCTTCAGCATCCGCCAGCGTCTCGCCCAGTACCATGTAGCCGCCGCACTCGCCGTAGACCGCTGCGCCGCGCATCGCCGCGGCGTGCATGCCCGCCTTGAAGCGGCCGGCGGCGGCGATCTTGCCGCCATGCAGCTCGGGATAGCCGCCGGGAAGATAGACGGCGTCGACGCCCTCCGGCGGCGCCTCGTCGGCGAGCGGCGAGAAGACCGAGATCTCCGCGCCGCGCCGCCGCCAGCCCTCGACGAGATGCGGATAGGCGAAGGCGAAGGCCTCGTCGCGGGCCATCGCGATCCGCTGCCCGAGCGGCGGCAGCGGCATGTCGGAGAGCGAGGCGGCGCCGCCTTGTCCATCCCGTCCCTCCGCCAGGCGCGCAAGCGCGGCAAGGTCGGCACCGTCCGCCAGCCAGTCCGCGGCGCGCTCCAGGAACGCGTCGAGATCGTTATGCTCGCCAGCCTGGACGAGGCCGAGATGGCGCTCCGGCAGGACGAGCTCGGCCCGGCGCGGCAGGATGGCGAGGACGGGGATGCCGAGCGGGGCCAGCGCGTCCTTCAGGAGCCCTGCATGGCGCTCCGAGCCGACCCGGTTGAGGATCAGCCCGGCGAGCGGAACGTCGGGTCTGTGGGTCGCGAACCCCCGAACCAGCGCGGCGACCGAATGCGACTGCTTCGCGCAATCGACGACGAGCACGACGGAGAGGCCGAGCATCGCCGCAAGATCGGCGGCCGAGCCGCTGCCGTCCGCCGCGCCATCGAACAGGCCCATCATCGCCTCGACGACGAAGGCCTGCGCCTGCGCCCGCGCTTCCGCCGCGAGGCCGGCGAGAAGCTCCGGCCGCATCGCCCATGGGTCGAGATTGACGCAAGGGCTGCCGGACGCTGCGGCGTGGAAGGCCGGGTCGATGTAGTCCGGCCCCGCCTTGGCCGAGCGCACCGCGACGCCGCTTCGCCCGAGCGCGCGCAGGAGCGCCAGCGTGACCGTCGTCTTGCCGGCGCCGGAGGAAGGGGCTGCGATGAGGAGCCCGGTCATGGGGCCAGTCTCCAGCAGGCAAAGCGGTCCGGCCGCGTTCTTCTCCCCCGCGGAGAGAAGTGCCCAGCAGGGCGATGAGAGGACCTGGGCCGGCCATCAGGCCAGTGGCCGCTGCGCGTCACGCCCTCATCCGCATCGCTTGCCTTGCCACCTTCTCCTCGTCGAGGCGAACGAAGGCGCCTGCCTCGGCTTCGTCTCGGCAGGCCGGGAAAGGTCCCGATTTCTTCCACGGCGAACTCGGCTATAAGCCGGCCATGGGATTCAACCGCAGCGAGGACAGGGCCGACGGGCCGCGGGAGGACAGGCCGCTCCGGCGCGGCTGGACGACCGGCGCCTGCGCCACGGCCGCGACCAAGGCGGCGCTGACGGCGCTCCTGACCGGCGCCTTTCCCGATCCCGTCGCAATCAGGCTGCCGAAGGGCGAGACGCCGAGCTTCGCGCTCAATCGCCATGGGTTGAATGAGGACCGGGCCATGGCCGCGATCGTCAAGGATGCCGGCGACGATCCGGACGTCACCCATCTGGCCGAGATTGTCGCGGAGGTGCGCTTCGGTGGGCCGGGAACGGGTCTTCTGTTCGAGGCGGGCGAGGGCGTCGGCACCGTCACCCGCGCCGGGCTGCCGATCCCGCCCGGCGAGCCGGCGATCAATCCGGTGCCGCGGCAGATGATGCGCGCGGTGGTCGAGGCAATCTGCGCCGAACATGGCCGGCCGGCCGACATCACGGTCACCATCGGCGTTACCGGCGGCACGGCGCTCGCCGCCAAGACCTGGAACCCGCGGCTCGGCATCGTCGGCGGTCTGTCGATCCTCGGCACGACCGGTATCGTCCATCCCTTCTCCTGCTCGGCGTGGATCCATTCCATCCACCGCGGCATCGACGTCGCCCGTGCCGCCGGCCTCGCCCATGTCGTGGGATCGACCGGCTCGGCGAGCGAATCGGCCGCCCATGCGCTCTACCCCGATCTGCCCGAGATCTCCTATCTCGACATGGGCGACTTTGCCGGCGGATTGATGAAATATCTGCGAGCCCATCCGGTGGAGAGGCTCACCATCGCCGGCGGCTTCGCCAAGCTGACCAAGCTGGCGCAAGGCGCGATGGACCTTCATTCCGGCCGCAGCCAAGTGGATCTTTCCTTCCTTTCCGACCTCGTCCGGACGATCGCCCCGGAAGCCGGGAAACGTCTGGAGCCTCAGATCCTCGCCGCCAACACTGCCAAGGAGGTGCTCGACCTCTGCCGGGGCGAGGGCCTCGACCTTGCCGGTTGCGTCGCCGAGCAGGCGCGGGCGGCCGCGACGACGATCCTCCGCGGCGCGCCGGTCGCGGTGGAGATCGTCGTCACCGATCGAAATGGAGCCATTCTTGCCCGAGCCGGCTGAAGCGATCCTGATCCTCGGCGGCACCGCCGAGGCGAACGATCTCGCCCGGCGGCTGCGGGCGGCGCGGCCGGGGACGCGGATCGTCCTGTCGCTGGCGGGCCGAACTCGCGCGCCGGTCCTGCCCGAAAACGTCGAGGTCCGGATCGGCGGCTTCGGCGGCGCGGGCGGCCTCGCTTCCTTCCTCGCGGCAGAGAGAGTCGGTCGAATGATCGACGCGACCCACCCCTTCGCCGCCGGCATCAGCCGCAATGCAGCGGAGGCAGCGGATCGCGCCGGCGTCGCCCGCCTCGTCGTGATGCGTCCGCCCTGGGACGCGGCACCCGGCGACCGCTGGCACGTTGTGGATTGCCTCGCCGCGGCGCGCGATGCTTTGCCGGCAAAGTCGCGTGTCTTCCTGGCGCTCGGGCGCCAGCATCTTGCGCCCTTCCGCCACCTGTCCGACATCGCCTTCGTCACTCGCATGATCGAGCCGCCGGATCCGCCGCTGCCCTTTCCGGCGGAGATCCTGCTCGGCCGCCCGGAGCCGGATGTGGAGGCCGAGGCCGCGTTGCTTGCCCGCCTCGTCGTCACCCATCTCGTCTGCCGCAATTCCGGCGGCGCGGCCTCATACGCCAAGGTCGCAGCGGCCCGAAAGCTCGGCCTGCCGGTGATCATGATCGGCCGGCCGCCGGCACCGCCGGGGCCGCTCGTGGCGAGCGTGGGAGAGGCGCTGGCATATCTCGGCATCGATCCCTCCGGCTGATCGAACGGGCGGGACCGCTCGTCAGGACGCCGCCGCTTTGCGCTTCGGTCTGAGCACATGGACATGGGACGCATCGTAGAGGCGGGAATCGATGAAATCCGTCGCGCCGAGCGCCCGTCCGACGAAGATCAGCGCCGTGCGCGTCAGCTTGGCTGCGCGGATCTTCTGGTGGATGTCCGACAGCGTCCCCTTGATAAACGCCTCGTCCGGCCAGCCGACCCGGTAGGCGACGATCGCCGGACAGTCCGGGCCATAGGCCGGAAGCGGCGTCAGCTCGCGCTGGATATGGCCGATATTGCGGACCGACAGGTGGATCGCCAGCGTCGCACCGCTCTTGCCGAGCGTTGCGAGCTCCTCGCCCTCCGGCATCTTCGATGACTTCATCGCGGTGCGCGTGAGGATCACCGTCTGGCAGAGTTCCGGCACGGTGAGCTCGGTCTTCAGAGCGGCGGCGGCCGCGGCGAAGGCCGGCACGCCCGGCGTGATCTCGTAGGGAATGGCGAGCGCATCCAGCCGGCGCATCTGTTCGGCGATCGCGCCGTAGAGCGAGGGATCGCCCGAATGCACCCGCGCGACGTCCTCGCCTCGCTCATGCGCGGCCGCGATCTCCGCGACGATCTCGTCGAGCGTCATCGGCGCGGTGTCGAGGACCCGCGCGCCCTCGGGCGCCGCCTTCACGACCTCTTCCGGAACCAGCGAGCTGGCATAGAGGCAGACGGGGCAACGCTCGATCAGCCGCAGGCCCCGCACGGTAATGAGGTCGGGCGCGCCGGGGCCGGCGCCGATGAAATGGACGGTCATGATTTCCTGTGATGTGCGATGTCAGGCGGCGTTGGCGATCGAGACTTCGGCGGTGATCTTCGACCAGGGAACGAAGACGCGGCCCTCCTCGTCGGTCTCGATCAGGCCGAGCTGCTTCAGATTTTCCACGTCCTGCGCGACCGGCGCGGCCTCGCGGCCGACTAGACCCGGCAGGGCATCCGGCTGGATGGCTCCGCTCTCCTGCAGCGACCGCAACATGGCCCAGCGCTCCGGCGTCATGGTCCGCCAGAGGTTCTCGATCGAATGAAATATGATCTGCGGGGTGTTCGGCGTCATGTCGCCGGCATCGATGCGGCGCGCTGCTGCCATGATCTCGTCGTGAAAGGCCTCGTGCGTTCTGACGGCCAGAATGACTTCATCCATTGCCAGTCTCCCGTTTCACATCCGCGTCGAAGTCCGCCATCAGGCGATGAAGCGAGACGAAGAGATAAGGCTCCTCCCGGTCTCTGTAGTGCCGGTGATCGCCTTTGCCGGTTTCGTTATCATAGCCGATAATTCGCTCGCCGGGGCGCCCGAAGAACAGGGAATATTTCAGCCCGCGGCGACGTTCCGGCGTCGGTTCGGGAAGGAGCCAGATCTTTCCTTCGCTGATGAAGCCTTCCGGCCAGACCTCTTTCCAGGAAAGCAGCAGACGCGTGCGGGTCACCGTCGACCGGCCTCCTCGTCCACGGTACCGGGTGCCATACCCGTCCCCGCCTTCCCGGCATATCCCCGCGGCGTATAGGCCCAGTGCCTGCCGTCGCCGGTCGCAACGATCCGCGTTTCCGACGAGCCGACGATCACGACCGTCAGCATGTCGACGTCGTCCACCTGAAGCTCCGCCAGCGGCACGATCCGCACCGTCTCCCCTTCGCGGCCGAGATTGGTGGCGAGGATCACGGGCGTGTCAGTCGGCCGGTGCTTCAGAAGCTCGTCGCGGGCGAAGGCGAGCTGCGTGCGGCGCTTCTGCGAGACCGGATTGTAGAAGGCGATGACGAAGTCCGCCTCGGCGGCCGCCCTGACGCGCCGCTGGATGTCCTCCCAGGGCGTCAGGAGGTCAGACAGCGAGATCGTGCAGAAGTCGTGGCCAAGCGGCGCGCCGGCTCTCGCCGCGGCCGCCTGCAGTGCGGAGATACCCGGCGCGCATTGAATGGCGATGCGGCGTGCGGCGTTTGAGACGTTCCCCTTGTCGATCAGCTCGAAGACCAGCGTCGCCATCGCATAGATGCCGGCGTCGCCCGAACAGACGAGCGCGACGGTCCTGCCCTCGCCGGCAAGTTCCATCGCGTGGCGCACCCGCGCCTCCTCCTTGCCGAGAGCGAAGTCGTGCCGCGTCTTGCCCTCCGAGAGGGGGCCGAGGAGATCGAGATAGAGCGAATAGCCGACGAGATCGCTCGCCTCGGTGATCATCCGGCTCACCTCGGGTGAGCGCCATGCGTCCTGGCCGGGCCCGATGCCGACGACGAAGAGCGTGCCGCGCACGCGGCCGAAGGAGGTGGCATCGAGCGGCGCTGGGGCCTCGCCCAGCGCTGCGGTGATGCGGCGGCCCTTGCGCTTGGCGATCCGCAGGCGCCCGTCGGCGCCGACGGCCGCGAGCGCAGCACCTTCGGCGACGCCATGGCAGCCGATCTCGGCAAAGACGATGTCGGAGGGATTCGCGAGCCGCGGCGTCTCCGCCTCCAGCCGCTCCACCGGAAAGAACCGGGCGGGAACGCCGAACCGGTCGGCGACGGCGTGCACGGCCGCCTCGTCTGCCTTGATGTCGACGGAGACCACGGCGGCGAGCGACAACGGGCTGACACCGGCCTCGGCTAGCACAGACTTCGCCAGTTCGATCGCCGCTTCCGGCGGTGCATGACGCTCCGCGCCGATGCCGAGGACGAGCGTCTTCGGCCGGAAGAGAAGCTCGCCGCCGCGGGGCGCGCGCGCCTCGTCCGAGACCGCCAGCAGAATCGATCCGTCCGCGGCGAAGGGGATGCGTCCGGCCTGGAGCCAGGGCGCCGGCCCCGCGACGCGCGCGCTGGCTCCGGCGAGAAGATCGGCCGTCACGTCCTTGGCGTCCTCCGGGTTTTCCAGCACCCAGCCGGGCGGCGGTGCGTCCAGCGCAATGCCGAGGGCGAGATCGCCGGCGGTCGTCACGGCGGCGAATCCGTCGGTTACGCCCGCGACCGTTCGCGCCAGCGCGTTGGCGCCGTGATGGCCGCCGAGAAGCGGCACCACGGCCGAGCCGTCCTCGGCGACCGCCACGACCGGCGGCTCCGCGCGCTTGTCGGCGAGGAGCGGTGCGAGGATGCGGATCAAGGCGCCCGTCGCCATGACCGCGACGATCGGCCGTCCCTGACGGAAGAGTTCGCGCAGATGTGTTGCCGCGCTGTCGAAGGTGACGGCCGCGCCGGCGACGCGCTTGGCCGCACCATGAACCTCGCCTCGGATCGCCTGCGCGATGCCGCTGGCCATCGGCAGCGCCGTCTCGCCCAGAATGACGACGGCCGGCCGTCGGGCCGCGGAACGGGGATCCGCCGAGCCCATCAGACGGCCTCGCTTTCGACCCCGAAGACGAGCGCGGCGCCCGTTCGGCGCAGGATCGCCGGTTCGGTTCCGCGATAGCCGAGGATCATCGAGAAATAGGGGGCATCGCCGGTGACCTCGCGAAGCGGCACGACGCGCTCTTCGGGCAGCGAGATGCGTTCGCAATAGGTGCAGGCGCCTAAGAGGCCGAGCCGGCCGAGCAGCGCTCTGACCCGTTCGAGATGCCGGCCGAGCTTCATGATCGCGAAGGCCTCGCATGCGGCGATCTGCGCCTCGAGCGCTGCGTCGTCGAGCGGGCCGGGGATCACCGTCAGGACGTCGTTGCGGGCGCTGAGCGGACGCCTGGACGCGGCGGCCGCGGCCGTCACCGAGGCGACGCCCGGCACGATCTCGGTCGGGTAGCGGTCCGCCAGCCGTTCGAAGAGATACATGAAGGAGCCGTAGAAGAACGGATCGCCCTCGCAGAGGACGGCGACGTTTCGGCCTTCGTCCAGATGGCCGGCGATCCTCTCCGCCGCGCGGTCGTAGATTTCGGCGGCGGGGAAGCGCTCGATGCGCATCGGCACGGCAATCGCGATCTCTTCCTGGCTCGGCGAGAGATAGCCGGCGACGATCGACCGCGCGAAGCTCTCGCCGCCCTCAGGCGCCGGATAGGCCACCACCGGCGCCGCCTTCAGGAGCCGCAGCGCCTTCAGCGTCACGAGTTCCGGATCGCCCGGCCCGACGCCGAGCCCGACAAGCCTCCCGGTTGCCGTCATGCTCATCGTGCCTTGGTCAGGTGCCAGTGGAGAACCGGCATGGCCGGCTTGAAGCCGCGATAGGGTCCGACCTTTTCGGCCCGCTCCACCCCGATCCGCATCAGTTCGCCGCCGAGCCGGGCGTGCAGGTCGAGCAGGATCGCCTCCGATTCCAGCGTCACGGCATGGGCGACGATCCGTCCGCCGGGCTTGAGCGCATCAAAGGCGCCGTCGAAGACGCCGTCGGTGAGGCCGCCGCCGATGAAGACCGCATCCGGCGCGGGAAGGCCGGCATAGGCCGCCGGCGCCGCGCCTTCGAGCATTCGCAGGTCCGGCACGCCCAGCGTCGCGGCGTTCTCCGCGATCATTGCGAGGCGTTCCGGCTTGGGCTCGATGGCGATCGCGGCCATGCGCGGACCCGCGCGCAGCCATTCCACGGCGATCGAGCCGGAGCCCGCCCCGACGTCCCAGAGGAGCGCGCCGGGCAGGGGCTCCAGCGCCGCTATGGCAAGCGCGCGCAGCACCCGCTTGGTCATCTTGCCGTCGTGGACGAAGGCGTCGTCGGGAAGACCCGGCACCTGTGCGCGCGGCGTCGCGGCGCGGCCGGCGCTGCATTCGATCGCGACCGTGTTCAGCGATGCGCCGTCCTCGAGGTCGAAGCCGGCCGCCGTCGTCGTCAAAAGCCGCTCGCGCTCGCCGCCGAGATGTTCGCAGATTGTGATCCGGCTCGGTCCGTATCCTCTTGCGGTGAGGATCCGCGCGATCTCGCGCGGCGAGGTCTCGTCCTCGGACAGGATCAGGAGCCGCGCATCCGGCGCAAGATGGCGCGACAGGGCGTCGACCGGCCTGGCGTGGACCGTGAGGCAGGTGCAGTCGGCAAGCGGCCAGCGGAGCCGGCTCGCCGCGAGCGAGAAGGCGGACGGGGCCGGGATGACCCGCATCTCGTCCGCCGGCACATGGCGGGCGAGCGTCGCGCCGACGCCGAACCACATCGGATCGCCGGTGGCGAGCACGACGGTGGGAAAGCCCGTCCGCTCGAGCAGGCGGTCGAGGGAATCGGAGAAGGGCTTGTCCCAGAGGATCGTCTCGGCCGCCGTGTCGCCGAGCATGGATAGATGCCGCTCACCCCCGAAAATCGCCTCGGCCCGGTCGAGAGCCGCAAGCGCTTCGCCCGACAGGCTCGCAAGGCCGGCATCGCCGATGCCGACGACAGTGAGCCAGGGCCCGCCGGTTCGTGCGTCCGGCGCCTCGGCATCATCCGCCGTGCGCCCGCTCAGCCAAGGGCGAACCGGATCGGCCATGTCACTCGAGACCCTTGGCGAGGGCGTTGACCGCCGCCGCCGCGAGGGCGCTGCCGCCGCGGCGCCCGGAGAGGGTGACGAAGGGTATGCCGCGCGAATCGGCGGCGAGCGCGGCCTTGGCCTCGGCCGCGCCGACGAAGCCGACCGGCAGGCCGATGATCAGCGCCGGCTTCGGGGCGCCCTCGTCGAGGCGTTCCAGCAGCCGGAACAGTGCCGTCGGCGCATTGCCGATCGCAATCACCGCGCCCTCCATGAGGTCGGTCCACAGATCGACCTGGGCGGCCGAGCGCGTCGTCTCGTCGCGCTCGGCCAGCCGGCGCGTGCGCGGATCGGTCAGACGGCAGATGATCTTGTTCTGATGCGGCATGTTGGCCGAGATGATGCCGTGCGAGACCATTTCCGAATCGCACAGGATCGGCGCGCCGGACTGCAGCGCGGCACGGCCAGCCGCGACCGCGCCCTCCGAAACGACAAGGTCGGCGGTGATGTCGGTCATGCCGCAGGCGTGGATCATGCGGATGGCGAGATCCTGCGCGTCCTCCGCCACGCCCGACAGATCGGCCTCCTCGCGGATGATCCGGAAGCTTTCCGCATAGATCGCCGCGGGATCGCGCAGATAGCCCCGCGTCGGCGCCACGGCGATCGAGGGTTCCTCGAGGCTGTCGTCGACCACCAACTGGCCGAGGCCGGCAATCCAGCCTTCCTCGGACAAAACGGCGCGGCGTTCGTCTTCGGAGAGATCGTTCGGTTCGGCAAGCAGCATGTCCAGCCGGCCGTCGGCGTCGACGCGGGCGAACAGCTCGGCGAAGAACTCGACCTGCGCCTCGTCGAGACAGGACTTCTCGCCCTTCTCGATCGGCAGGAGGCCGGGATAGATCTCGGCGAGCACGATCGGCTGGGAGAGATCTTCGGCAAAGTGCGTCTGGAACGGCCAGACTGCGAGCTTGCCGGCAAATTCCGCGTCGCGGCGCAGATGTTCGAGCCGGGCGATGCCGGTGATCGCCTGGCTGCCGACCGAGCCGGTGAAGTTGAGTTTCCAGACCGGCTGCGCCCGCACCGTGCGGGATTCCGCCATGCGGTGCTCGGGCAGCGCGGTCGGATAGGGGTTGGGCTTGGCGACCGACAGGCCGGGGATCTCCTGGTGCATCGGGCGGCCCCAATACATTGGCGCGAAGGCGAGCCGTTCGCGGTTGAGCCGGCCCGGCACCTCGAAGCGGTTGGAGAAATTGTCGTCCCGGTCCTGCATCGCCTCGGCGAAATAGGCCCAGAGCGCCTGCCAGTCGGCCTCGCCGGTGATCGCGGCGGCAGCTCCCGCCGGATAGCCCATCGGGAAGTCGAAGCCGGCGATCACCCGCTTTTCCTCCGCGAGCGCGTCGCGGAAGAATTGCCGGAGTTTTGCCATGGCCGCCGAGCGCGTCGGCGGGTTGACCGTCTCGATCAGTCGGGCCTCGCGGCCGTTGCGTTCGGCGAAGGCGATCCAGATGGAATCCTTGCCGGTCGTCGGCGTGTTGGAAGCCGACCAGTCGACGATCGCGTAACGGTCGAACAATGCGGTCATCGGCGGCTCATCGATCGCGGGCCGAGCGGATGCCCGGCGTGGGGGTAGGGGTGGTGATGGTGGCCGTTGGCCCCGTGCGCGTGGCCGTGGCCATGCGCATGATCGTGATCATGCCCGCCGTCATGGTCATGATGATGTCCATCATGGTGATGGTGGTCATTGCCATGCGTATGGGCGTGCGAATGGCCGTCCTTAGCCGCGATGTCGGCCGCCCGGCAGGCGCCGGTGCAGACCGTGTCGCAGAGCGTGCAGTCGGCCGCCGAGCCGATCCCCTCGACATGGTGGTGATGGCTCTCCTGGGCGAGCCCGACCTCCGCCTCGAAGCCCAGCACCTGCTCGCGGTATTTGCACATCTGGCAGTTCATGTTGTTGGTGCCTTCGAGGATCTCGGCAAGCCGGTCGACGAAGGTCTCCACCACAAGATCGTGCGCGCCGAGATAGGGCGCCTTGAGGAATGTGATCTCCGGGTGGCGCTCGGCCACGAGGTCGGTCTGATCGTAGATGCGCCGCACCAGGACCCCGGTGAACAGGAAATAGGGAAAGACGACGATCCTCTTGTAGCCGAGACGGCTCGCATGTTCGAGGCCCGGCTCGACCAGCGGAAAGGTGACGCCGGAATAGGCGGTCTCGCCCCAGCCGAAGCCTAGCCCTTCCCAGAGCATGCGCATGACCTTGGCCACGTTGGAATTGGCGTCGGGGTCGGAGGCGCCCCGGCCGACGACGACCAGCATGGTGTCGTGCAGCGGCTCGCCGTCATGCCAGCCGGCGGAGCGGAGGCATTCCCGGATCCGCTCGCCGGCAGCGCGGATCATCTTCGGGTCGATGCCGAGCTCGCGCCCGTAGCGGATCTCGACGCCGTTCTTGGCCGCATAGGTGTTGAGGACGGACGGGATGTCGTTCTTGGCGTGGCCGGCGGCGAACAACATGCCCGGCAGCGCCTCGATCCGCGTGGCGCCCGAGGCGCGCAGCTGGTCGAGGCCGTCGCGGATGATCGGCTTGGCGAATTCGAGATAGCCGTATTCGGTGTACCAGTCGGGCAGCCGCGCGCGCAGCTTGTCCGCGAGGCCCGCGAATTCCGTCACCGCGCCGGCATCGCGGCTGCCGTGGCCGCAGAGCATCAAAGCCTTCATGAGATCGCCTCCGTCCTTCTGTCTCGACGCCGGAGGAGCCGCCGCCGGCGACAGGCCGGATGGCGAATCGATCCGACAGCTTCCGTCTAGGCCCCCTGCTTGGGTCGGCCGCACCGGAATCCGTTTCAGCCCGTCGGGCGGGCACCGTCAGTGAAGGGCAAGCGGTAGAGGGGATTTCCGGCGCGGTCAAATGGGCCGCAGCGGAAAGTCTCCCGGTCAGTCGCGGCGGCCGGTGCGCTCGAAGCAAAGCCGGGCCGCCGGCCGGGCCGGCCGCATGGCTCAAGCGGACGCGACCGACGGAAGGGCGGGCGCGCGGGCCGGTATCTCGGAATGAGCGCCATGCTCGGCGAACCAGGAGACGATGTCGTCGGCGGGGATCGGTCTGCCGAAATAATATCCCTGGAAATGCCGGAATCCGAGGCCGTGGAGAATGTGCAGCTGGTCCGCCTCCTCGACGCCTTCGACGATGCAGCTGAGATCGACCGAGGAACACAGCGCCAGGATCGAGCAGAGGAGATTGCGTCCCTGCACCGTTCCGCATTCGCCGACGAAGCTGCGATCGATCTTCACCTTGTTCACCGCCAGCCGGTTCAGATAGCTGAGGCTCGAATAGCCGGTACCGAAGTCGTCGAGCGCGATCTCGACGCCGAGCGCCCGAAGGAGGTCGATCGACTGCCGGGCGGCCTCGAAATCGGCCAGGACGGCGGTCTCGGTCAGCTCGATGATCAACCTCGAAGCATCGACCCCGCTCTTGCGCACCAGCGAGACGAGGATGAGCATCATCGCCGGCGTGACGTCGTGGGCGGACAGGTTGAAGGACAGCTTCACCCCCGCCGGAAGCCGCTCGACGAGCTTCAGCGCCTTCGCCAGAAGGAGCGGCGTAAGCTTCTGGATCAGCCCTGTGCGTTCGGCGACGCAGATGAAGATATCAGGCCGGACATTGCCGAGCGTCGGGCTCCGCCAGCGGGCGAGAGCTTCGACCGCGAAGGCCCGCCCCGTCCTGCCGTCGACGATCGGCTGCAGATGGATCTCCATCTCGCTTTCGAGGTCGGCCGTCCTGAGGGCCGCCTCGACGGCCCGGTCTGACTGGATCTCGGTCTCGTGGTCGATGGAGTAGAGCGTCGCGGTGCCGCGGGCGGCGAGCTTCGAGCGATAGAGCGCATAGTCGGCGTGGTCGAACAGCTGGTGCGCCGTCGCGCCGGCACCCGGAAACTCGGCAACGCCGCAGGACGCGCCGATGGATACCGACAGCCCGTCGATGTCGAAGGGCAGGGACAAGACGTCGCAGACGCGTTGGGCGAGGGCGAGGGCACCTTTGCCGTCGTCCTCGGCCAGCATGCCGAATTCGTCTCCCCCCAGTCTCGCCACGAGCACCGTCCCGTCGACGCAATCCCGCAGCCTGTCTCCGACCTTTTCGAGGAGCCGGTCGCCGACGAGATGGCCGTGCGTGTCGTTGATCGGCTTGAAGCGGTCGAGATCGAGGACGATGACGCAGAAGCCGTCGCCCCCGTGCTCGACGCGGCTCGCGAGCTCCGCCAGGAAGTGCCGTCGGTTCGGCAGGCCGACCAGGACGTCGGTATGGGCAAGCCGCAGGTTCTCCCGGCCCAGACGCTCGGTTTCGCCGCGCGAGGCGATCAGCTCGGCGAAGCTGCGAAAGCTGTTGAACACGACCTGGATCATCACGCATGTGACCAGGAACATGTTCATGCCGATCGCCACGAGCACGGAATTGCCGCTTGACAGATAGAAGGCGAGAGAGGGGACCGATACCACCAGCGTGACGGCAAGGGCCGCCTGCGGCAGATGCAGCAGGCAGAAGATGCAGCCGATGACCGTGACCGCGATGAACACCGCCACATGCGCATGCTCATAGGCGCCGCCATAGGAATTCAGCCCGAGCGACCAGGCGCAATAGCCGGCGGAGAGGACAGCCGCCAGGAGGATGGTGAGCTGCAGCTGCGCTCTTGCGCTCGCCACGCCCGTCGGCCGGTTGCGTCTGAGAACCCAGTCCACCAGCCGCCAGACGGAGACCGTGACGAGAACGAGCGGCACTCCGACTGTCATCCAGTCCGGGGCAAGACCATGATGGGTGTAGGCAACGGCGGCCGCATTGACGCAGAGGAGTGCATAGAGCAGCGGCACCTGCCGCTGCAGCTCCTTGTGCTGCTCCAAGATGACCTCTGCCGCAGCGTGCCTGAGGCACAGCCAGCCGACAACCTTCGAAATGGGCATCATATCGACCCTGAACTTCCACTTCCCCAAGGTATCGGAGAGAAGTGAACGTGAGGTGTCTTGAAGCGGCAGTCCCTCAGCGTGGCTCGGCCGCTCCGGGCCCGCCGGTCGCCTCCGCCCGACGGCGGCGCCCGCACCGAAGGATCAGGCGAACGGGGCCCGCTTCCCGCTAACCGTTGCGGAAGGCGTAGCCGTAGCCGCTGAGCGCGGGGGCTCCTCCGAGATGGGCGTAGAGGATCCGCGATCCGGCCGGGAAATAGTCCTTGCCGACGAGGTCGATCAGGCCCTGCATCGATTTGCCTTCATAGACCGGGTCGGTGATCATCCCTTCCAGCCGGGCGACGGTGCGGATCGCGTCCAGCGTCTCGCGTGAGGGAATGCCGTAGGCGGGGTAGGCGTAGTCGTTCACGATGACGACGTCTTCTTCGCCGATCCCGCTTCGGCCGATGAGCTCGGCGGTGTTCTGCGCGATCGAGAGAACCTGCGTCCGGGTCTGCTCCGGCGTGAACGAGGCGTCGATGCCGATCACCTTGTCGGCGCGACCGTCCGCCGCAAAGCCGACGACCATGCCGGCATGCGTCGATCCGGTCACGGTGCAGACGACGACATAGTCGAAGCTGAAGCCGAGTTGCTTCTCCTGGGCCCGGACCTCTTCCGCGAAGCCGACATAGCCGAGACCGCCGAACTTGTGGACAGAGGCACCGGCCGGGATGGCGTAGGGCTTGCCGCCGGCCGCGCGAACCTCTTCGATCGCCGCTTCCCAGCTTTGGCGGATGCCGATGTCGAAGCCGTCGTCGACCAGCCGGACATCGGCTCCCATGATGCGCGAGAGCTGGATGTTGCCGACCCGGTCATAGACCGCGTCCTCATGCGGGACCCAGGCCTCCTGGACGAGGCGGCACTTCATGCCGAGCTTGGCTGCCGTCGCTGCGACCATGCGCGTGTGGTTGGACTGCACGCCGCCGATCGAGACCAGCGTGTCGGCGCCCGAGGCAATCGCATCCGGCACGATATATTCGAGCTTGCGCAGCTTGTTGCCGCCAAAGGCCAGGCCGGAATTGCAGTCCTCGCGCTTGGCGAAGATTTCGACCTTGCCGCCGAGATGCTCCGAGAGGCGGGCAAGCGGCTCGATCGGCGTCGGGCCGAAGGTGAGGGGATAGCGTTCGAATTGTTCCAGCATGACGATCTCGAAAGGGGGGACGGGAGCCGCAGATTACCGCAGAAACCGCTGGAACGTCCTTCCGATTTTGCCCATGATTAGGTCCGATAAAATAGGGATTTCGGCGCAACACGAGCTGATCGGATAGAATATGGGCCCAATAGCGGAAGAAACTTCCGAAGCACTGGATCGAATCGACCGTAAGATCCTGCGCGCGCTGCAGGCGGACGGAAGCCGCTCCAATGCGGATCTCGCCAAGCTTGCCAATGTCAGCCCCGCGACCTGCCATCGCCGGACGCAGCGGCTGTTCGAGCGCGGCTTCGTCAAGGGTATTCGCGCCCGCATCGCGCCCGAGCTCGTCGGACGGGGAACCCTCGTGATCGTCGGCGTCGTCCTCGACCGCTCGACGCCGGAAAGCTTCGCGGCCTTCGAAGCGGCGGTGGCAGACATGCCGGTGGTGCTCGACTGTCATCTCGTGGCCGGCGACTTTGATTTCTTCCTGAAGATCCGCGTTCGCGACATCGCCGGATTCAACCGCCTGCATGGCGAGACGCTGATCGCGCTGCCGGGCGTGCGCCAGACCCGCACCTTCTTCGTGATGAAGGAAGTCGTCGAAGACGCGCCTCTGGATTTCTGATCCGGCGAAACGCCTGCCGGCGGGCGGCGTATCCGCGCGCGCCAGGGCTCCGGCGGCCAGATCATATCAGCCTACTGATCCCGCTGGACGTCGGGGGGGCGACGGGCGACAAGGGCGCGATGACCGAAACGCCCGCGATCATGCTGCAGGGAACCGGCTCCGATGTCGGCAAGACGGTGCTCGTCGCCGGGCTGTGCCGGCTGTTTGCCCGGCGCGGCCTTCGCGTGCGCCCGTTCAAGCCGCAGAACATGTCCAACAACGCCGCGGTGGCGCTCGAGCCCGAGACCGGCGGCTTCGGCGAGATCGGCCGCGGCCAGTGGCTGCAGGCGCTGGCGGCCCGAACTCCGGCGACCGTCGACATGAACCCGGTCCTCCTCAAGCCGCAATCGGAGACCGGCAGCCAGATCGTCCTGCGCGGCAAGGTCGTCGGGGAGGCGAAGGGGCGCGACTATCAGCGCTTGAAGGCGAGCTTCCTGGAATCGGTGCTTGCGAGTTTCGAGCGTCTCTCGGCCGAAGCGGACCTCGTCATCGTCGAGGGCGCGGGCTCGCCCGCCGAGATCAATCTGCGGACGGGCGACATCGCCAATATGGGCTTTGCAACCGCGGCGAAGGTGCCCGTCGTCCTCGTCGGCGACATCGATCGCGGCGGCGTCATCGCCTCGCTGGTCGGCACGCACGCGATCCTTCCGGAGGCGGACAGGGCGACGATAGCGGGCTTCCTGATCAACAAGTTCCGCGGTGACGTCCAGCTCTTCGACGACGGTCTCGCCGAGATCACGCGGTACACGGGCTGGCCGAGCCTCGGCGTGGTGCCGCACCTTGCCGCCGCCGCGAGGTTGCCGGCCGAGGACTCCGTCGCGCTGGAACGGCTGGCGCGGGAACCGGCGGGGCGGCTCACCGTGGCCGTGCCGGTGATCGGACGGATCGCCAATTTCGACGATCTCGACCCCCTGAGGGCCGAGCCGGGCGTCGACGTCGTGTTCGTCCGCCCGGGCGAGCGGCTGCCGGAAGAGGCCCGGCTCGTCGTCATGCCCGGGTCGAAGTCGACCATCGCTGACCTCGAAGCGTTCCGGCAGAACGGCTGGGACAACGATCTGCGGGCCCATGTCGCGCGCGGCGGCCATGTCGTGGGGCTTTGCGGCGGCTACCAGATGCTCGGCCGCATCGTCCGCGACCCCCTGGGGATCGAGGGCCCGGCGCGCGAGGCGGAGGGGCTCGGCCTCCTCGACGTCGAGACGGTGATGGAGCCGGAAAAGACGGTGCGGGCGTCATCCGCGACGACGCCCGAGGGCGAGGCGCTGGAGGGCTACGAAATCCATCTCGGCCGCACGAGCGGCCCCGATTGCGCCCGACCGGTCTGCCTGCTCGACGGCGTGCCCGACGGCGCGGCATCGCCGGACGGGCGGATCTCCGGCACCTATCTCCACGGCCTCTTCGGCGCCGACGGTTACCGCCAGAGCGTCCTCGCCCGCCTCGGCCTTGCCGGCGAGGCGACCTCCTACCGCGCAGGCGTCGAGACCGCGCTCGACGAGATCGCCGAGGCGCTGGAGCGGGTGGTGGATGCCGATGGTCTCTTGAGGATCGCTGGAGGGCGTTGACGAGGATGGAAATCGAGTTTCCCGTCGAGTTTCTGGTTTTCGGAACGCCGCTTTCCCATCAAGCGACCAATGCCAAGGCGAAGGACACGTGGAAGGAAGCCATCAGAGAGGCCAGCCGTTCAGCGCTGCCATCGCCGCACTTCGCAGACGAAGGGCCAATGGCCGTCACGATATTCTACTTCCCGTCCGGGAACGTCCATGGTGACGTCGACAATATCGTGAAGCTGATCCTCGACGCTTTGAGCCGGCATGTCTATCTTGACGACAGTCAGGTGGAGCGCGTCCTGGTGCAGCGTTTCTCAAACGGAGACCTGCCGATCGAACGGACGACCGCAGTCTTGCAGGCCGCAATTCTGGCTCCGCGACCCGTTTCCTATGTTCGTATCTCGAACCAGCCGCTGGAAGACGTACGATGGACCCCTTGGTGACGAAACGCGAAGTTCTCGATGGTGTGATCGCGCACCTCGAATCGGCAGGCTACGAGGTACTGCGGCAACCGTCGCGCAGCACTCTACCCCCTTTTCTAGCGGACACCCGGCCCGATGCGGTCGCGTATCGGGACGACGGCAATCTGGCCATCTACGTCATTCACCGCAACCAGTCAGCACGTCCGGATGTCGGAGCCTTGCAGAATGTCTTCAAGGACGCGCAGCGCTGGTCTGCGAAGATCCACTTCATCAACGCCGCCGATCTGCCGCCGGCGGTCGGCGTCGAGGAGAAGGCGAGCATCGAAGCTGCTGTCGAACAGATCGACCGGCTGATAACTGAACAACAGCCCGGCATTGCCCTGGTTCTCGGCTTCTCCGCGCTGGAGGCGCTCGCCAGGCGAAACCGCCCGCAGTTCGAGCGACCGCAGAACGCTGCGGCCGTGATCGAGACGCTGACCCAGGATGGGCGCATCATGCAGGACGAGGCGACGACGCTCCGGGAATTGCTGGATGCGCGAAATGCCTTTGCTCATGGCGGATTGAGCCTGACCGTCGACCCGGAAGACGTGTCTCGCTTGGCTGCAATCCTGAGGCGCTTGGTTCGAGAGGAAACGGTCGAGACGGCGGAGGTCGCCTGATCGCTGCGTCCTACCCCGCAGCCCAGGCCTTGAACTTGTCCGCCCAGTCCTTGTGCCAGCGCGACAGAGGCGGGCGGTTTTCGACGATGTCGCCGGCCGCCCAGGCGATGCGCTTCTCGTCCATCTCGCGCGTCACCTCGCCGTCCGGGCACAGGATGTAGAAGTCCTCGGTGCCGAGCTTTTCCAGCATGAAGTCCGCCGTCTGCTCGGGCGTCCAGGCGCCGTCCGGCTTTTCCGTCCGGCCCTTCTGCGTGAGCGGGGTGAAGACGAAGCCGGGGATCATCAGCCGTGCCTCGACCTTGCCGCCTTCGCGGTTCCTGAGGTCGTGCTGCAGCGCCTCGGCGAAGGCCTTCACGCCGGCCTTGGCGACGTTGTAGGCGGGATCGCCCGGCGGCGTGGTGATTCCCTGCTTGGAGCCGGTGATCACGATCAGCCCCGGCTCGCCGGACTGGACCATGCGCTCGCCGAAGACCTGCGCGACATGGATGACGCCGTGAAGATTGACCTTGAGAACGGCGTCCCAATTGGCGAGCGGGCCGAAGATCCCGCTGCCGGGCTGGATGCCTGCATTGTCGAAGAGGAGATGGACGGTGCCGAACCGGCCGAACAGGTTCTTCGCCAGAGCCTCGACGGCGGCGCGGTCGGAGACGTTGGTCTTCGACGTGATCACCGTGCCCTCGGGGCTCAGAAGGCTGACTTCGGCCTTGGCGGCGGCGAGACGGTCTTCGATCCGGTCGACCAGGACCACGGTCATCCCGGCCTCGGCGAAGCGCTTGGCGGCTGCGAGCCCGATGCCCGAGGCGCCGCCGGTGACGACGGCGACATGACCGACTGCGATGACGGGATGTGTCATGGCGAATGTCCCCCTCTGGTGGGTTCTTTCAGGCGGCGGAACTGCCGTGAGCGCCTAACATTGGCATGGAGATCCCCCCGGCAAGGGACTGCCCGCACGCATGCCCGGCGATCCCCGGCCCGGCGGCGTCTTCACGGCATCCGGCCACAGATCGCGGTTTGACGGGCGTGCGGTCTGCCGTTTTGGATCAGGGCGGCCTCTCTGTGGCAGGCCATGCAAGATGTGGTTGAAATAGTCGAACATCTTCAAGTGGCCGCCGTTGAAGCCGATGAAATGACGGATGAAGGTCATCGTCTTCATGATGCGGGGCCGATTTCGCACTCTGTATAGTCTGGATCGAGCCAGGCGGTCAGGTCGAGCCCGGTCAACTCCATGGTCTGCACCATGTCATCCCTGAACAGATCGGCGAGGTAGGCGGCATCCGCCGCGGCAAGGTCATTCGGCATCTGATTGTCGATCGGAGCGATATATTTCGAAGTCACATTCGAAAAAGGTTCTGCGCCGATGAATTGCGCAATTTTGTTCAGCGCAGACAAAGGATACTGCTTGAGAAAGTCCGAGGTAACGAACAGGGTCTGCTCGCGGCGGAAATTCTCCAGGAGCCGCGAGACCTGAGGATGATAAAATCCTCTTTCGACATAGTCGTGGATGCCGGGCAATTTCGGATTCGGCGCGATCCGGGCGCGCCCTTCGCGGATCGCCGCCGAGAACTGCAGCGTCTCCCGGCCGCGTGCCCGTTCCATCCGCCATTGCGAGTGAGCACGGAACGCAGGATGTCGCAGGACGCATATAATCTTCATATCAGGGTTATATGCGCGTATCCGTTCGACGGTCGGCGCCCAATACATATAGCTCGGCGTCGCTTCTCCGCGGAGGATCGGCTCCGATATCCAATCGAAATTGGCATGATACTCGGTGTAGTCCGGATCCGACCACAGCCGGCCCTCGTCGTCGAAGAAATGTAGTTCCTTTCTCGTCTGCGGCATTTGGACGGACGGGTTTCTTCTCAAATAGTGATCGAGTGCCGTGGTCCCACCCTTCTGGGTTCCCGCGATCAGGAAATCGACCCGGCGATCTCGTCTTCCGACACTACGCAGCATGTCGATCCAGATCGTCGCCGAAGGTCAGATAGAACGCGCTGACTTGCGGGGCCATGCGGCGCAACGCCCGCGCCGGAGGCTTGAGATCGACGAACGGATATCGGTTCTCGATCGTTTCGGCCCTGTTCGAGTGCGTCACAGGCACGACCCGACTGTGAATGCGCTCCAACTGACCGCATGAATGAAGTCGATCTGCCGCTCCCGAGACCTGCCCGCACCGGGACCTATCGGCTCGATCATGGCTACCGCATTCGGCATCTCGTTCAGGAGCGCACACAGCAGACTGGTGCCGCGGCGGGGAATGCCTGTCAGAATGGTCCTCGGCACCAGAATGATCCAATTTCCATGGGCAGCGCGTCTTAATCATGAAGCCGTAAGGTCGGCAAGAGGATCGACAAGCCGCCACCTCGCCGTCGCTTTCACTATCACCACCGCGCGTCTTGACGCCGCTCAGCCGTGCAGCTTCAGCGCCGGGCCGCGGGTCGGCGAGATCATGTCGGCGGCGATCGCGACGGAGCCGCGCAAGGGACCGAGCACCGCCCATTGGTGGCGCCGCTGCAGCCCGTTGTAGGCGGCGGTCGCAAAGCGCCCGTCGACCAGGATGTCGCCTTTGCGGAAAAGCCCGACCAGACCGACCGATCCGGCATTGGCGAGCGACAGGAGCCGGCCGCGGTCGTCGTAGACGAACGGGTCGAAGTCCTTCCCGGCGATCGCTTGGGGCAGCGCATCGGCGAGATAGTCGGCCTGCTGGCTGGCGCATTGTGCGGTCGGCGGCAATGGCTGGTCCGCATCCGCCGGCGTGAAGCTCGCGGCGTCGCCCATGGCGAAGATCTCCGCGTCCACCGTCGTGCGCAAATGGTCGTCGACGACGATGCGTGCCTTCTTGTCCATCTCGAAATCGGCAAGATCCTTCAGGACCGGATTGCCGACGAGCCCCGCAGCCCAGACCGCGATGTCGGCGGGCCAGCGATCGCCCTCGGCCGAGCGGACTTCCGCCGCGTTCACCTCGGCGATCTTGGCGCCGGTCACCACCGCGATGTCGAGCGCTTCGAGCCGCGAGGCGACGTTCCTGCGGAGTTCCTCGTCGGCCCCGGGCATCAGCACCGGCGCGGCCTCGAGAATTGTGAGGTTGAGCAGCCGCTTCTGTCCCTCGGCATGGCTCTTCTCGAAGAAGGCCTGTTCCGCCTGGCGCAGATGCGCGGCAAGCTCGGTACCGGTCGCGCCGGAGCCGATGATCACGACGTCAGTGGGCCGGCTCGTCTCGCGGGCGGTGATCATGGCGTCGATAAACCGCTCGCGAAAAGCGTCGGCGTCCCGGCGCTCGTCGAGGCGGATGGCATTTTCGGCAACGCCGTCTGTGCCGAAATCTGGCGTGACCCCACCCAGGGCGACGATGAGAACGTCGTAGCCGATGCGTCGTCCCCCGCCGTCCGGCGGGTTGGAGCCGCCGTCTGTCCGGCCCGGACGTTCGAGCAGAACGCTCTTGCCCGCCCGGTCGATCGCCTCGACGGCGCCCTGCTCGAAGTGGAAGCCGCGCATCTGGGCGAGCATGTAGAAGCTCATCTCGGACAGGCTCGAGTGCACCGTTCCGGCGGCGAATTCGTGCAGTCGCGGCTTCCACAGATGCGTGGAGACCCTGTCGACGAGCGTCGCCGTGCAGTCGTCCCGTTCGCCGAGGCGGCAGACGAGTTCGAGTCCGCCGGCGCCCCCTCCAAGCACCACGATCCGCGTCGGGGTCATGGCGCTCAGCCGCCTGCGGCGATGCGGTCGAAGAGGTGCGGGAACAGGCCCATGAGGCCGATGATGATCAGATAGACCGCGACGATCACCCGCAAGAGGCCGGGCACGACGAGAATGAGGACACCGGCGGCCAGAGCCACCAGCGGCTGAATGGCGATGTTCATATCCATGGCGAGAAACCCTCCAGTTGGCGAAAGCGGAGATAGCGCTCGCTCGGCGTCAGGCCATGTACCAGCCATGGCTCGGCACGATCGACTGGCCGGTGAGCGCGTTGGTCTCGAAGCTTGCCAGGAACAGCGCGACGTCGGCGACGTCCTGCATGGTGGTGAATTCCTTGTCGACAGTTTCGCCCAGCATCACCTGATTGACGACGTCCTCCTCGGAGATTCCGAGGCTTTCGGCCTGTTCGGGAATCTGCTTCTCGACCAGCGGCGTCTTGACGAAGCCCGGGCAGATCGTGTTCGAGCGCACCCCGTGCTTGGCGCCTTCCTTGGCCATCACGCGCGCAAGGCCCAGAATGCCATGCTTGGCCGCGACATAGGCCGATTTGAGCGCGGACGCCTCGTGGCTGTGGACCGAGCCCATGTAGATCAGCGAGCCGGACTTCTGCGGATACATGTACTTCACGCAGGCCTTGGTCAGAAGGAACGAGCCGTCGAGATGGATCGACACCAGCTTGCGGAAGGCCGCGTAGGGAAACTCCTCGATCGGATGGACGATCTGGATGCCGGCATTGGAGACCATGGTGTCGATCCGGCCGAAGCGCTCGGCGACCTGGTCGACGCCGCGATTGACGGCGGCCTCGTCGGTCACGTCCATCTCCACGGCCATCGCTTCGGCACCGGCCGCTTCGAGTTCCTTCGCCACCTTGCCGGCACCATCCATGTCGATGTCGCAGATCGCGATCTTGGCGCCGTTGCGGGCGAAGGTTGTGGCGATGGTCTTGCCGATGCCCGAGCTCGCACCGGTGACGACGGCGACATTGCCTTGAAGCTTCATGGTTGAGACCCCTGTCATTAGCTGCTGCAGCAAATGGATGGGGCGGTGCGATCAGCAAGGCTGAACGGGGTTCCTGACCGAAGTTTCATGGTGGCCGCGCAGACGTCCGGCGCGCGGCCGGCTGTCGAGACGAGGAAAAGCCAAAGGGGCGAACCGTCGCCGGCCCGCCCCCTGAAATCTTCGGCCTGTTGCCGCGCTCTGCCCTATTGGAACAGGGCCATCGCGTTCGACAGCGTCATGATCACGCCCCAGATGAGGGGAATGCCGACGAAGGCCCAGGCGAGCGCCAGGGATGCCGTGCTGGTGGTCGAAGTCTGTCCTGCCATGATCGGTTCTCCCTTACGCCCGGCTCGGAGCCGGCTCGGCTTCCATGTGGTGACGTTCGTCCACCGGCTTCATCATGAAGTTCAGGATGAGGCCGACGAACAAGAGGCCGGCCATGATGTACATGGTCACCGTATAGGCGTCGGCCTTCGGCACGCCGGCATCGATCTGATACTGGCGGATGTAGTTGACCAGCACAGGACCCACGATGCCCGCGGCCGACCAGGCGGTCAGCAGCCGGCCATGGATGGCGCCGACATAGTTGTTGCCGAAGACGTCCTTCAGATAGGCCGGGATGGTGGCGAAGCCGCCGCCATACATCGACAGGATGATGCCGTAGAAGAGGACGAAGAGGACGATCGAGCCCATCTGTCCGGTGGTCGGCACCAAAGCGTAGAGGACGATGCCGAGCAGGAAGAAGACCATGTAGGTGTTCTTGCGCCCGATATAGTCCGAGGTCGTCGCCCAGAAGAACCGGCCACCCATGTTGAACAGGGAGAGCAGGCCGACGAAGCCGGAGGCAGCCGCGGCGGTGATGAGGCCCGGGAACATCTCCTGGCTCATCAGCGAGGCCTGTCCCAGGACGCCGATGCCGGCGGTCACGTTCAGGAACAGGACGCCCCAGAGCAGCCAGAACTGCCTGGTCTTCAGCGCCTGGTCGACATGGACGTTGGCCGTCGTGATCAGTCCCTTGGACTGCTTCGGCGGGGTGTAGCCCTCCGGCAGCCAGCCCGGCGGCGGGACCCGCACGATCGTGGCGCCGACCATCATGTAGATGAAGTAGACGATGCCCAGCACGACGAAGGCGAAGGCGACGCCGCCGATGCCCATCAGATAGACCGACAGAGGCGAGGCGATGAAGGCGCCGCCGCCGAAGCCCATGATCGCCATGCCGGTCGCCATGCCCGGCCGATCCGGGAACCAGCTCATCAGCGTCTTCACCGGCGAGATGTAGCCGAGGCCGAGGCCGCAGCCGCCGAGCACGCCATAGCCGAAATAGACCAGCCAGAGCTGGTGCCAGGAGACGCCGAGCGCGGCAACCAGGAAACCGCCGCCGAACAGGAGCGCCGCGGTCGCCATCGTCATCCGCGGACCGACCTTTTCGACCCAGGCGCCGCCGAAGGCGGCCGCAAGGCCGAGGAAGAGGATGGCGATCGAGAAGATCCAGCCGAGCGTCGCGATCGACCAGTCATCGGCGCTGGGCACCCTCGTGCCGTCGGCGCCGGTGGTGGCCAGTAGAAGGCTCATCGGCTTGTTGAAGACCGAGAAGGCGTAGACCTCTCCGATACACAGATGCACACAGAGAGCGGCCGGCGGGACCATCCAGCGGTTGAATCCCGGCTTTGCGACCGTATGGCTGCGCGAAAGCCAGCTACCGCCCGAGCCCGATTCGGACACGGATGCTGTTGTCATGAAACACTTCCTCCCCAAACGATCCGACTCTTTAGTAAGGTCGGGAGAGAAACTAGAAAGTGAATTGCCGCCTCATGCAAGGCCTTTCGGTTGGGCCTGCCCGGGAGCGGCCTCCGACTTTAGCCGCAAGTCGTTGGGGACCAAACATTCGGCGCTTTTCATGCCCTTTGCGGCGAACCCGCGGGGTCGCCGCGCTGCGCGGAAGGTCATGCCGTCCGGGGGGTAACCGGGGCCGCTACGGGTATCGCCGGCGAGGCGGCGGTGACCGGGCGGACGGCGGCCGGTTCGGCAAGGCGCCTGTTATAGTCCGTCCACCAGTCGAGGAAGCGCGCGAGCGCGATCTGGACCGACAGGCCGCCGAGAATCAGGGCGCTGTCGAAGACCAGCGACGGCTCGCCGCCGAACTTGATGACCTGGCCGAACAGCGACAGGACGGTTCCCACGGCAAAGACCGGCAGCGAGTGGCGGCCGACCATCGCGAACAGGTTGTCGCGCGAGATGGTGGCGAACACCGAGGTCTTCGCGGGGTTGGAGAAGATGTAGAGGATCGCCACGAGATGCAGCAGGCGCGGCAGGCTGACATAGGTCTTGTCGAAGCCGGCGATCATGACCGGCAGGCCGAGGTCTCCCCACCAGGACCAGAGGCTGAAGCGGATCGTCAGGAAGGCGACGAAGGCGTAGGCGAGGGCGATACCCATCAGCCAGGGGCTGTAGCTGGTGGCTTCGCCGAACCTGATCCGCCTGAAGCCGCAGGTCAGCCCCAGGACGAAGATCAGCTGCCACGAGAACGGATTGAAGAACCATCCGCCAGGCAGCGGATAGGCCGGCATGTCGAGGCTGAAGAGCGCGGCGACGACCCACAGCAGGACGGAGGCGCCCAGCATCAGCCTGAGGTCAATGCGGGCGAGGACGAGGAAGCCCGGCAACATCAGGAGCAGCACGGAATACATCGGCAGGATGTTCACATAGCCGAACTGGTGGCCGAGCGTCGCAAGGCCGATCATCGTCTCGACCGGGCTCTGGACGAAGGACGAGAGCCCGATCGTCTGGAGAAGGTCGCCGCGGCCGAAGGCGAGCGCGCCCCAGGAGAAGATCCCGAGCGCCGCCATGCTCAAGGTGATCTGCACGAGATAGAGAACGCCGGCCCGGCGCCATGCGCGCACGGCGGCGACGAGCTTGCGGCCGGCCAGGAACGGCCTGCCATAGGCATAGGCCGAGGCAAAGCCCGCCAGGAAGACGAAGATCTCGGCCGCGTCGGAGAAGCCGAAGTTCCGGGAGGTGAAGTTTTCCCAGAGATTGCCGGGAATGTGGTTGATGAAGATCATCGCCAGGGCGATGCCACGCCAGAAGTCGACGCGGTGGTCTCGGCCCGTCACCGATGGGGATTTGATAGCAGTGGACATCGGCGACTTCTACGACCTCAAGCGGGATCCGGCAGAACCTCTGTCCCCCCAATCGCGGCTTTCTCAGGGCTGGCAGGAGGGTCGAGCGCGGCCAGGCGTCGGCGCCATATCGCGGCATCGCGGATGACCGGCTCGGGATCTGCCTCGAAGGGCGTTTCGAAGAGGCCGATGCGGCGCAGGAGGTCGCCGAGCTTCGGGTCGCCGCTCAGCGTGATCAGGAATGGCGCGGCGACGAGCGGAAGCGCGATCGGCAGGGTCCAGTAGATAAGGTCTTCGGCATAGCTGTAGGTGGCGAGGAGCACGATCGCGCCGGCGACGACCATCCACCAGCTTGCCCGGAAGGCGGCTCCCAGCGGCAGACTGCCGTCCTCGCGATCGGTGGAGGGCCAGCCGGCATCGGCGCCGATCAGGATCTCGGCCACGGCCTTGGACTGGAACATCATCATGATCGGCGCGAGGATCGAGGTGATGATCAGCTCCACGCTCGCCCCGGCGAAGACGCGACCGGCGCCGCCGAACTGCCTGCGGCGGGCCGAAAACGCGCTGCCGAAGGTGATCAGCGTCTTCGGCAGCAGCAGCAGGACGAAGATGCCGAACAGAAGCAGGAGTGCCTTGTTCGTCTCGGGCCGCGGAAACACCGGAAACAGCGAGTTGGCAGGGAAATAGTTCGGCTCCGGCGCAAGAACCGGGTCGAGGAGGCTGACGATCAGGAATAGCAGCCAGATCGGCGAGGCGACATAGGCCATGATGCCGGCGATCAGCGAGACCCGGCTCCACAGCTTCATTCCCGGCGCCCCAAGCAGCCGGCCGTGCTGCAGATTGCCCTGACACCAGCGGCGGTCGCGCTTGGCATATTCGACGATGTTCGAGGGGGCTTCCTCGTAGGACCCCTGCAGATCCGGATCGACGCGCACCTTGTACCCGGCGCGGGCAAGCAATGCGGCCTCGACATAGTCGTGGCTGAGGATATGGCCGCCAAAGGGGGGCCTGCCCTTCAGCGTCGGCAGCCCGCAGGAGGCGGCGAAGGCGCGCACGCGGATGATGGCATTGTGGCCCCAGAACGGCCCTTCGCGTCCCTGCAGCGCGGCGATCCCGCGGGAAAAGATCGGCGAGAAGAGGGCGGCCGAGAATTGCAGCGCCCGCCCGAAGGGCGTGCGGCGGCCGATGATCAGCGGCTGCGTCTGCAGGAGCGCGACCTCGGGGTCCGCGTCCATGCGTGCAACCATCTTCACCATCGTCGTCGGCCGCATCAGGCTGTCGGCGTCGAGGATGAGCATGTACTCGTAGGCGCCGCCGCTCGTGGTCACGAAGTCGGCGATATTGCCGGCCTTGCGGCCGACATTCTGCTCGCGATGGCGATAGTAGAGATGACCGGCCACGGCCATCTCGGAAAGAAGGAGGTCGTAGGCCCGCCGCTCCGCCTCGACATTCTCCGGCCGGGTGGAATCGCTGAGGATGTAGAAGTCGAACTGGCTGAGCTTGCCGATCTCGCGAATGCCGTCGATCATCGAGGCGACGCGCGCGAAGACCGCGTGGACGTCCTCATTGTAGACCGGCATGAGGACGGCGGTCCGATTGTCGCCGCGCCAGTTCTTATCGGCGCTCTTGGGGGTCGCTACAGGCGTGACGATGCCGGCCAACGCCGTATTGAACCCCCAGGCGAGCCAGAGGCAACACAGCATCAGCAGCGATATCTGGACGATGTGCAGATAGGTTACGCCGTTCACTGTCACGACGACAAAGAACAGCGATGCCGCGATCGCGGCGAGCACGACCGTCGCAAATGCAAACAGCAGCCGTCTGACCGCGATCACCCTTTGTCACACCTCCCGCCTTGCCGGATCCGCCGCATCGGAGCGGCGCCCGGATCTTCGTCAGCCGCGGTCCCAGGACACGCGGATCTCGGGGATCAGCATCGACCAGCGCTGCGGCTTACCGGTGATACGCTGCGTCGGCATCGAGAGATGCGCGACCGGTGCGGGGACCGGGATCGTCCGCATCAGGTCGAGCGCCGCCGGATCGGCATTCATCGCCGCCGCCAGAACGGCCTCGGCATCCTGTTGGGACTGCCGGCGCGTTTTGAGACGTACGCGAAGCGCGTCCAGAAGGACGTCATCGGAAAGATCGGGGCGCCCGATCAGGGCGCCGGCGTTCATCTGATCGCAGGGGGGAGTCAGGGTGTTGAGTTCGGTCGTCATACGGTGCCCGTCCACTGATAAAGCCAAGTTTCACTGACAATGCGCTGCAGCATCGAAAGTTTCACGCGCAGTTCAACGGCCTGTGAATCTTCTCGCTCGAGCTCCAGTGACAGGCGCCACCCATCGTCGGGAAGGCGCGAGACGGAGCTGTTTATGAGCCTTGCGTTCTGGGAAACGTCGATGAGGGGCTCGATGGTTGCATCGGCCGGCAGATTACTCATCGTTCCGCCCACGAAATCGATCGCAAAGCGCTTGGTCTTCGAACTTGTCGCCGCGTCCGCGGCATTGCCGCCGACCCCTACATAGGTGCCGGAAACCTTTGCCAGGAGGTCGGGCTCCTGCACCGACAGCCCCCAGCGCATGCGATAATTATGTTCGATGGTGTCGCCCGCAACCGGCTTCGTTTCCGGCACCCAGAACGCCACGATATTGTCGTTCGCTTCGGAGTCCGATGGAATCTCCACAAGCTGGACGATGCCCTTGCCCCAGTCGCCGATCGGCTCGATCACCAGCGAGGGACGCAGGTCGTAGCGCGCTTCCGTATCCTCGTAATGCGAAAACTGCCGATCGCGTTGCAGGAGTCCGAAGCCGCGCGGATTGGTTTCCTCGAAATAGGAGAGTGCCAGGGTTTCCGGGTTGCGTAGCGGGCGCCAGACGCGTTCGCCGCTGTCGCGATGGATGCAGAGCCCGTCGCTGTCGTGGACCTCGGGCCGGAAGTCGTTGTGGTCCGGCGGGTCGTTCTCGCCGAAGAAGTACATCGAGGTAAGGGGCGCGATCCCGAGGCGCGTCACCTCGCTGCGGAAGAACAGCCGGGTGCGCACGTCCATCACCGTCTGATGGCCGGGCGAGATGGTGAAGGCGTAGGCGCCGGTGAGGCTCGGGCTGTCCAGGGACGCCATGATCCGGATCACGTCGTCGCTCGGATCGGGCTGCTCGATGTAGAACGAGGTGAAGCGGGGAAACTCCTCGGTGTCGGCGGTCGCGGTATTGATGGCGAGGCCGCGCGCCGACAGGCCGTAGCGCGTGCCGGTTCCCAGCGCGCGGAAGTAGCTGGCGCCGAGGAAGGTCACCAGCTCGTCGAAATAGTCCGGCCGCTCCAGCGGCGCGTGGATGCGGAAGCCGGCGATGCCCGCGAGCTTCAGGCTCTGGAACTTGCTGGGATCGAGCGGCGGCCGGTACTCGAAGTCCGACGGGTCGAATTCGTGGACGTTGTAGACGCCGTTCTCGCCGATATAGATCGTCGTCGTGTCCTTGAAGACCCAGCCCGGATAGAAGGCCTGCAGGTGGAACTCCACCGGCTCGGCCCGCCACAGGGCGTGTTCGGGCCGGAAGCGGATCGCCCGATGCTCGTCATAGGACAGGTTCTGGATCGCCTCGGGAAGCGCCTCGGACGGTGCCGTATACGGGCTTGCCGCGAGCTGCTTCATCTGGGCCGAAAGAGCCTCGAAGTCGAATTTGGCGTCGGGCGAGCCGACGGCCGCGGGGGCTGCATCCTGGGCGGCTGCGATGCCGATCCCACGGGCGTCCAGGACGGCGGCGAGCGCGCTCGCCAGTCCTAGCTTGAGTGCAGTGCGGCGAGACGCAGAGCTGATATTTGTCACGGGGAGGAACTGTCAGTTTTGAGAGGGAGCCAGCGCTTAGATTATGCAAGAATGCGGCTTATAAATAGCGGGCGAGCCGGTTCACCCAAAAATTTCGGGCCTGCCGGCAGTTCCGCCCTGCCGTCCGACAGGCTCTTCGGGAGGGTGATACCGCATTGCGGTAACGAGTTGATTACAGCCTGGTGAAGCGATAGCGGCTGAGATGGCGGTAGCGCGCGCCCGGCCGCAGGACCGCCTGCGGGAAGGCCGGGCGGTTGGGCGCGTCCGGCCAGACCTGCGGCTCCAGCGCGAGACCGCCCAGCGTCTCGATCGGCTGGCCGTCGAGGCCGCGGAACGTGCCATCGAGCTTGGCGCCGTCATAGACCTGGAGGCCCGGCTCCGTGGTCGACAGTTCCATCGCGATGCCGCTTTTCTCGCTGGACAGCCGCGCCGCGGGGCGCGGCGCCTCGCTCCGCGCCTCGGCGAGGCAGAAATTGTGATCGAGCGGCCGGGGACGGTCGCCGAGCGAGCGGCCGGAGCGATAGTCGAACCCGGTGCCCTCGACGGAAACGATCCGTCCGTCCGGGAGCGTGCCCTCATCGATCGGCAGGTAGTGGTCCGCCGCGACGCCGAGGACATGGTCGGTGATCGGGCCGGACCCGTCGAGATTGAAGTAGAGATGGGAGCTGAGATTGACGACGGTCTCGCGGTCCGTCTCCGCCTCGTAGCCGATCGTCAGCGTATCGGCCGAAACGGCGAAGGTCGCGCGAACGCTCACCCGTCCCGGATAGCCCTCTTCGCCATCCTCGGAGACATAGGCCAGCGTGACGCTGTCCTCGCTGCGCTGCTCGACCGTGAACAGGCGCGTGGAGAAGCCGGTCGGGCCGCCATGCAGGTGGTTCGGCGGATCATTGACCGCGAGGGTCAGGTCCTCGCCGTCGATCGTCATGCGGCCGGCGGCGATGCGGTTGGCGAACCGGCCGACCGTCGCGCCGAAATAGTCCTTGTTGCGCGCCCCGTAGAGATCGGCGTTCGCAAGGCCGAGAACGACGGAATGGTCGAGGCCGGCCGGGCGCAGGGCGCGGATCGACGCGCCCATCGGCAGGATCTCGGCGGTGAGGCCGCTGCTCGCGATCAGGATTGTCTCGGACATGGTGCATGCTCCAGGGGCCGGACCGGAACGATGGTTCGGCGCAGCCCAAGCGGTTTCTATGCCGCTGCCGGGCGGAGTCAATCGACGCCTGAGGCCGTCACGACGGGAAGGTTAAGAGGGATCGACAGGGCAGGCCGGCAGCGAGTGCGGCCAGGGGAGGGAACAGGTCGCGTCAGCGCAGGCGGCGCAGCCGCTGGGTCAGGAGATCGCCCGCGCGCACCAGCGAGCGGTCCAGGATTTCCACTTCGTCGGACGACAGCGAATTGGTCAGGTCGACCTCCAGGCGTCGCCAGATCGCGCGCACCTGGGCCTGCGCCTGTTCGCCGACCGCGGTCAGCTGAACCATGGTCCGGCGAGCATCGCTGTTGCTGGCGGTGCGTTGCACGAGGCCCTTCTCGATCAGCCGGTCCAGCATCTTCGAGACCGTCGAGGGACGGACGGCAAGCGCGTCCGCAAGGGTCGAGACGTTGATCGGGTTGCGGGCGTCGAGCCGATCGAGCAGCTGGTCCTGGCCGGGATGCAGTCCGACCTCTGCGAGGAGGAGGGTGAGAAAGGCGCGAGTGGACTTCGCGATCGACAGCAGCGAGGGCACGATCATCGGCATCTCGGCGGCGGTCGCGGTTTGCTTCAGCTGGTCGATCGAATTCGTATCCATGGCTGGCTTATGACCTGTTCCCAATCCGGAATCTTTTAAGCAGTTTATGAATGCAACTGCCCGCGATTGGTTCGCATCGGCAGACGCAAAATCCGCTCCTAGGCAAGCCGGGAGGCGTTGCTGGGGAGCGCTCTGGGCGGCTCCGGGCGAGGGCCTGTTCGCCGCGCGTCCGCTTGCGGATTGGCGGCGCCGCTCCAGGCTTAATGGCGGGAAAAATTGGATCGACGATCCGAAGCCGGGGAAGGAAGCAGATGGCGGATATCAGGGTGATCTGCGCGATCGGACGCAGCGGGCAGTTGGGGCTGCATGGCGGCATGCCGTGGGAGGGTCGGCCGGAGCGCGCCTTCACCGAGGATGTCGAGCGCTTCTTCGATCTCACCCGCGGCCATGTGCTCGTCGCGGGTCCGAAGACGGTGGCGTCCTTCCCCGACTTTGCCTGCAAGGACCGGACGATCGTGGAGATCCGCTCATCCGACGATCCGCAAGAGGTGCTGTCGCGGTTCTCCGACCGGGTCGTCTATGTCGGCGGCGGGCCGGCGGTCTGGACCGCCTATGCGCGCTTCGTCCGGCACTGGGACGTCAACACGCTTCCCTATGACGGACCGGCCGACACCTGGTTCGACCCGAGCTGGCTCCTGGCCGGGGGAACCAGGAGAAAGCGCTGAGGCCCGATCATGCGCCGATGACGGCTCCAAGGCTCCTCGGGTCGACGCCGCACTCCGCTTCGATCGCCTCGCAAAGGCCCGCCATCAGCGCGCGGACCGGCTCTGGCGTCGGCCGCGTCTCCTGCCGCACCAGCCGCGCTGGGGCAGTCAGCCGCAGGCTGTTGGTGACGAGGATGGCGCCACTTTCGAGCTCCTGCGGCGAAAGCCCTTCCTCGCGCACGGCCAGTCCGAAGCTCTCCGCATTGGCGAGGATCCAGCCGCGGGTGATGCCGTCGAGGACGCCGTCGGCGCAAGGCGGCGTCGACAGGGTGTCGCCGCGAAGGACGAAGAAATTGCCGAGGGCGGTGCAGGCCGGCCGGCCGGCGGTGTTGAGGAACAGGGCCTCGTCCGCGCCCGCCGCCTTGGCCTCGATATTGGCGAGAACCGCGTCGAGATAGGCGAGCGTCTTCAGCCTTGCGGAGGGCGAGGTCTCGTTGCGCCGGATGGTGGCCGGATGAAGCGTCAGCGGCGCGAAGATCATCGCAGGAGCAAGCGGTGCCGACGAACCGAGGATCGTCGGCCGCGGCTGAGGCGGCAGCGTCAGGCCGCGTGGCCCCGGCCCGCGCGTGACCGTCAGCCGGATCGAGCCGGCCTCCTGGCGTTCGGCGAGGGCCGCCATCGCCGCTTCGAGATCGCTTCGCGACACCGGAATTGCCAGCGTCTCGCAGGCCGCGGCGAGACGATCGAGATGGGCGTCCCGCCGGAACACGCGGCCGCCGAGGACGAGCGCTGTGTCGAAGACGCCGTCGGCGATGAGCAGGCCACGATCGTTCGCCGCGATCGCGCCGTCCGGTTCGACGAAGCGGCCGTTAATCCAGACGTCGGTCATGCCAGCGCCTCGCAAGGTGGAGGAAGTTCCCGAACATCCTGTCCCCGGCTTCGGTGAGAACCGATTCCGGATGGAACTGGACGCCGTAGGTCGGGTGCTCGCGATGCGACAGCGCCATGATCTCGCCCTCGCCCGAGCGGGCGTCGACGCTGAGCGCCTCCAGCATAAGCGGCGTCTCCTCGACGATCAGGGAGTGATAGCGCCCGACCGCGGCTCCGTCCGCAAGACCGTTGAAGATCCCCCGGCCGGAATGGGTGATGGTCGAGGCGCGTCCATGCATCGGCTTCAGCGCGCGGGTCACCGTTCCGCCGAAGACTTCGCCGATCACCTGGTGGCCGAGGCAGACGCCGAGGATCGGAACGCGGCCGGACAGTTGCCGGACGAGGTCCAGCGAAATGCCGGCGTCCTTGGGTGCGCAGGGGCCGGGTGAGACCACGACGGCTTCGGGGGAAAGCGCTTCGACCTCTGCAAGCGTGGTCTCGTCGTTGCGCGCGACGCTCGTCTCGCAGCCGAGACGTTGAAGATAGCGCGCGACGTTGAAGACGAAGCTGTCGTAATTGTCGAGGACGAGGATCTTCATCGCGCCTCGCCCGCGCTGCCGCCCGCCTCGCCGGCGCCCGGCGCCTTGTCGGCCGCCGGCGCGTCGAAGGCGGCGAAGACCCGCGTCGCCTTGGTGAAGGTTTCCTCGTATTCGGCGGCGGGGTCGGAGAGGACGGTGATGCCGCCGCCGGCCGAGAAGCGGGCCGTTCCGCCCGAAAAGCTGACGGTGCGGATGGCGATGTTGAGGTCCATTGCGCCATCGAAGCCGAGATAGCCGATCGATCCGCAATAGGGACCGCGCGCCGTCTTCTCGATCTCGGTGATGATGTCCATCGCCCGGATCTTCGGCGCGCCGGTGATCGAGCCGCCGGGAAAGGCCGCGCCGATCAGGTCGCAGGCGGTCTTTCCCTCCCGCAGGCGGCCGGTCACCACCGATGTCAGATGATGGACGGCCGCATAGCTCTCGAGCCCGCACAGCACGGGAACCTCGACCGAATCCGGCTCGCACACCCGGGAGATGTCGTTCCTCAGCAGATCGACGATCATGACGTTCTCTGCCCGGTCCTTCTCCGAAGCGAGGAGTTCGGCCGCCAAGGCGTCGTCTTCCTGGCGATCGGCGGAGCGTTTGGCCGTGCCCTTGATCGGCCGGGCCTCGACCTTGCGGCCGGAAAGCCTGACGAAGCGCTCGGGCGAGGAGGAGGCGATCTGGCGATCGGGATAGTCGAGATAGGCGCCGAAGGGCGCGGCATTCGTCTGGCGCAGCCTCAGATAGAGCGCGAAGGGGTCGAAGCCCTCCGGGAGCCGTGCCGTGAAGGTCTGGGCGATGTTGGCCTGGAAGATGTCGCCGTCGAGGATGTATTCGCGCACCCGTTCGATCGCCGCACGGTAGTCGTGGGCGAAGAAGTTCGAGCGCCAGTCCAGGCCGGCGGGCGGCGGTGGCGCCGGCGTCTCGATCGCCACCGGCGTCCGCAGCGCCGCCTTGAACGCCGCGATCCGGGCCCGCGCGCGCTCCGCCCGGGCCTCGCCGGTCGCCGGATGGCCGGAGCCGACCAGGAAAGCGCGCCGCTGGACGAGGTCGAAGGAGAGGACCGTGTCGTAGAGGTTGAAGCCGAGAGTCGGCACGGCCGGGTCGAGGTCCGGCGGCTGGGCCAGCCGTTCCAGATGATGGGCGAAGTCGTAGGCGATGTAACCGGCCGCCCCGCCCTGGAACGGCGGCAGGCCGGGAAGCGTCTCGCAGCGGTAGCGGTCGAGGATTTCGGCGAGGGCCGCGAGCGGCGGTCCGGCAAGGCGCTGGCCGTCCAGCGTCGCCCCGTCGGCGTCGACGCGGAACTCGGCAAAGGGCGAGGCGGCGACGAAGGCGTAGCGGCCGAGCGTCTCATGCTGCATGGCGCTGTCGAGGAAGGCGAGGCCGCCGAGCGGCCGCAGCCGCGCCGCCGCGACGTCCGGTGCCAGAAAGGGAATCTCTTCGCTGAGCATGGGGGTCAGATGGGCAGAACGGGGCGGCGGCGTCAAACATTTCGCGCCTGGGCGAGGCCGCAGGCGGTCCTCGTCCCGCCGCAGCGCGTCATGCCGGTGGCGGACCAAGCAATCTCCACCAGCCGGCGACGCCCGATAAGCACACGCTCCGGTGAGCGGCCGTGGCGCCGGGCCGTCGGACCCTATCTTCCGCTGTCGAAGATCTCCGGAGTCCAAACCTCATGCGTCTTGCGCCCATCCTCCTCCTCGCCTCGGCCGCCGGTCTCGCCGGCTGTCAGGCCAATGCACCCTTTCCGAACGGCTCGCCCTTCGGCACCACCATATCGGCGAATCGCCATCCCCGCGGGTCCGAAGCCTATTGCCGGCAATATGCCAACCAGACCGCCGGCAACGCCTATGAAAACCAGGTCGACCGGTCCGAGGACGGCTTCGGCGTGCGCTTCCTGACGGAGAAGTCGGCGCAACGGCGGGGCGCGGAAGCCTATCGCCGCTGCCTCGGCCGCTGACGGCGGAGCGCACGACCGGCGGGATCGGGCTCAGGGCATCGCGCCGGGCTCGTCGCGGCGCTCCAGCGCCTCGAAACTGCCGGAAAAAATGATCCTGCCCCGTTCCAGGAGATGGGCGCGGTCGGCGATCATGCGGGCAAAGCGCCGGTTCTGCTCCGACAGGAGGATCGAGATGCCTTCCCGCCGCATGGCGGCGATCGCCGCAGCCATGTCGTCGACGATCTTCGGCGCCAGGCCCTCGGACGGCTCGTCCAGGAGGATCATGGACGGGTTGCCCATCAGCGTGCGGGCGATCGTCAGCATCTGCTGCTCGCCGCCGCTCATCGCGCCGCCCAGCCGGCCACGCATGTCCGCCAGATTGGGAAAGAGGTCGAAGAGCCGCTCCGGCGTCCATTGCGGCGTGCCGGGCCGGGCCGGTCGGCGCCCGACGGCAAGGTTTTCCTCCACCGTCAGCTCGGTGAAGATGCGCCGGTCTTCCGGCACGTAGCCGAGGCCGCGCCGGACGATCGTCTGGGTCGGAAGCGCCGAGATGTCGGCGCCGTCGAAGCGCAGGACTTCGCTTCGCGCGGAGGCGAGGCCGATGATCGCCCTCAGCGTCGTCGACTTGCCGGCGCCGTTGCGGCCGATGAGCGCGGCGACCTCGCCCTCCCGCACCGACAGGTCGACGCCGAAGAGCACCTGCGCCGGCCCGTAGAAGGCGTCGAGCCCGGCGACCTCCAGCTTCGGCGCGCCCTTCGTCATGGCGAGCCCTCGCCGGCTTCGGGGCCGGGCGAAAAGCCTTCGCCGAGATAGACGGCTCGCACCTGGGGATCGGCGGCGATCGTCTCGGGCGGGCCCTCGACGATCAGCCGGCCGCGATCCATCACCATGATCCGGTCCGCATGGCGGAAGACGACGTCCATGTCGTGCTCGGTGAAGAGGATGGCGATGTCGCGCTCACGGGCGATCTTCGCGGCGAGCGCCATCAGGCTGGTTCGCTCCTCCGGCGCCATGCCGGCCGTGGGCTCGTCCATCAGGAGCAGCTTCGGCTCGCCGACCAGCGCCATGGCGAGTTCCAGCCGCTTGACGTCGCCATAGGCAAGACTCGAAGCCGGCGCGTCCGCAAGCGCCGGGATGCCGGCCAGCGCAAGCAGCCGGTCCGCGTCGCCGCCGTCCGCATCCCTGCCGCCGCGCCAGACGGAGAAGAGCTGCCGCCGATGCGAGAGGAGCACGGTCTCGACGTTCTCGCGGACGGTCATCGAGCCGAACACGCTGGCGATCTGGAAGGTGCGGCCGACGCCGAGGCGGAAGATCGCGCGGGGCGACAGGCCGGCGGTATCGGCGCCGGCGATGACGACGCGCCCGCGATCGGGCGCGAGCTGGCCGTTGACGAGGTTGAAGGTCGTCGACTTGCCGGCGCCGTTCGGCCCGATCAGGGCGAGGATCTCGCCGGCTCGGAGCGAGAAGCTCACCTCGGACACCGCCTCGACGCCGCCGAAACGCTTGGCGAGGCTGTCTACGCTGAGGACCGGCGCCGCGATCATGACGGCTCGTCCGCATCCGCCGCGGCGCGCCCTGACCGGGCCGGGAGACGTCCGACGATAGTGCCCCGGCCCTCGGCGACGCGCTTGAGCGAGCCGACGATGCCGCGCGGAAAGGCGAGCACGAGCACGACGATCAGCCCGCCGAGGGCGAGGCGCGAGAGATCGGTGCGGCTCATCAGGCCGATCTCGGCCGCCGTGTAGCCGATCGCGCCGACGACCGAGCCCGACACCGTCCCGACGCCGCCGAGCAGCACCATGACGAGGCCATCCACCGATTGCGGGATGGCGAGGACGTCCGGAAAGACGCTGCCCTTCAGGAAGGCGAAGAGGCTGCCGCCGAGCCCGGCGAAGGCACCCGCGATCGCAAAGGCCGCGTGCTGCATGCGTTCGCGGCCGATGCCGACCGCTTCCGCCCGCTCCGGCGAATCGCGCAGCGCGCGCAGGCCGAAGCCGAAGGGCGCGAAGGTGAGGTGCCGGAGGATCGCGACGCAGATTGCGGCAAGGGCGAGGGTCAGCCAGTAGAAGGCGGCGGGGCCGGAGGCCCATTCGGCCGGCCAGACCCCGAGAATGCCGTTGTCGCCGCCCGTCACCGCCACCCATTGGAAGGCGACCGACCAGACGATCTGGGCGAAGGCGAGGGTGAGCATGGCGAAATAGACGCCGGACAGCCGCACCGCGAACCAGCCGAAGAGGATGGCTCCGAGGAGTGCCGCGAGCGGGCCGAGGAGGAGCGCCGCTTCCATCGGCGCCGAGAGCCATTCGACGGCCAGCGCCGCGCCATAGGCGCCGAGGCCGAAATAGGCCGCGTGTCCGAAGGATTCGAGCCCGCCCGTTGACATCAGGAACTGCAGGCTGACGGCGAAGATCACGGCGATCGCCATCTCCGCCCCGATGCTGAGACCGTAAGGCCCGAGGAAGAGCGGCATCACTGCCGCGAGGACGAGAAGGGCGAGGGCGGCGATGCGGAGCGGCGGCGACAGTGGCCGCCAGGGCCGCCCGGCCATGCCGGCTGACGCCCTCGCGGCGGGAATCGGCCGGCCGAACAGGCCGTAGGGCCGGAGGACGAGGACGACGGCCATGACCAGGAACATCAGCACGATCGAGATGCCGGGAAAGGCAAGTATGCCGAAGGCCTCGAGCTCGGAGACGATGACCGCGGCGAGAAACGCCCCGCCGATCGAGCCGAGACCGCCGATCACCACGACGACGAAGACCGAGACGATGATCTGCAGGTCCATCTGGTGGAAGACCGCCGTCTTGGGGATCTGAAGCGCGCCGCCGAGCGCGGCGAGGAAGATGCCGAGCGCGAAGACCGCCGTGAACAGCCATTTCTCGTCGACCCCGAGCGCCGCCACCATCTCGCGATCCTCCGTCGCGGCGCGGACCAGCGTTCCGAAATGCGTCCGGCGCATCAGGAGCCAGAGCCCGACAAGGACGAGCGGACCGAAGGCGATGAGGAAGAGGTCGTAGCTCGGGATCTTCTGCCCGAAGATCTGGACTGCGCCGGCAAGGCCGGGCGCGCGGGGGCCGAGAAGGTCCTGCGGCCCCCAGACGAGGACGACGATGTCCTCGACCATCAGCGTTACGCCGAAGGTCGCGAGCAGCTGGAAGAGCTGCGGCGATCGATAGATGCGGCGCAGGAGCAAGATCTCGACGAGGGCGCCGACGAGCGCCACGCCGAGTGCGGCAAGCAGGATGCCGGCCCAGAAGCCGAACGCGCCCTCGAACCGCGTCGTCAGCGTATAGGCAACGTAGGCGCCGAGCATGACGAAGGCGCCATGGGCGAAGTTGACGATGCGGGTGACGCCGAAGATCACCGACAGGCCGGATGCCGCCAGGAACAAAGCGGCGGCATTGGCAAGGCCGGTCAGGAACTGCGCGAGATAGAGCGTCACGGGCGACGGTCCGGATTCGAGCCGGCCGGGACGGTCAGTCGGCCTTGCGCAGCGTCTTCACCACGTCGTCCGGCGGCAAATAGTCGGCGCCGTCACGATAGGAGAAGTTCTCCATCACGCCCTTGCCGTCCGTCACCGTGGTCGTGCCGACATAGGTGCCGAGCGTCGCCTGGTGATCGATCTCGCGGATGGTGATCTCGCCGAAGGGCGTATCGACGGTGGCGCCTTCCGCCGCGGCGATCAGATCCTTGGCGTCGGTCGACTTGGCGCGCTCGAGGATCGCCGCGATCGCCTTGAAGGTCGCGTAGCCGACGACCGAGCCCATATAGGGGTGCTCGCCATACTTCGCCTCATAGGCCTTCAGGAAGGCGTCGTGGGCGGGCGTGTCGATGCCGTACCAGGGATAGCCGGTGACGATCCAGCCTTCGGGCGCCTCGGCGCCGATCGGCTCCAGATATTCCGGCTCGCCGGTCAGGAAGCTGACGACGGAGCGATCCTGAAACAGCCCCCGCGTCGTGCCTTCTCGCACGAGCTGGGTGAGGTCGGCGCCGAACTCGACATTGAGGATCGCCTCGGGGTTCGCGGCGTCGATCGCCTGGGCGACCGAGCCGGCGTCGATCTTGCCGAGCGGCGGCCACTGTTCGGCGACGAATTCGACGTCCGGCCGCTTCGCCTTCAGAGCCTCCTTGAAAGCTTGGACCGCCGACTGCCCGTATTCGTAGTTCGGCGCGATCGTCGCCCAGCGCTTGGCAGGCAGCTTCGCCGCCTCCTCGGCGAGCATGGCCGCCTGCATGGAGTTGGAGGGCCTCAGCCGGAAGGTGTAGGCGTTGCCCTCGCTCCAGGTGATCGCGTCGGTCAGCGGCTCGGCCGCAAGGTAGAAGACCTTCTTGTGGGCCGCATAGTCGGCGAGCGCCAGGCCGACATTGGAGAAATAGCCGCCGGCGATGAGCGCGACGCCCTCGCGCGAGACGAGTTCGTTCGCCGCCGTCACGGCATCGGCCGGCTTGCCGCCGTCGTCGCGCGAGATCACGTTCAGCGTGTCGCCCTTGATCCCGCCGGCGGCGTTGATCTCCTCGACGGCGAGCTGCCAGCCCTTGCGATAGGGTTCGGTGAAGGCCGGCAGGCGCGAATAGCTGTTGATCTCGCCGATCTTGATCTCGTCCGCCACGGCGGGTTTCGAAAGGCCGAGAGCGGCCGAAGCGGCAAGCCCCGCGGCGAGTGCCAGGGCAAGCGTGTTCATCGACCTGTTGTGCATGCGGATCACGGCGAAGTCCCCCGTATTCGTCAGCCGGTGGTGGCGGCCGTCGCTGCCGCGCCGGCGCCGTTAGGGGTCTATACGAATGCGCGCCGCCGACCAATGCTTGTTCGAGCCGGACCGGTCTTTGCGAGGTGCAAGGCATGGGCGACAACGACGGCTCGGCGTACGGCGAGCGCCGCCATGCGCGAAAGCCGGTTCCGATTGCCGTTGCGGCAGGTCTGCGCTACGAACGGCCGTGATCGATAGCCGCACCAGGGATCGTCCCATGCGCATCCTACGCCTTCTTGCCGTTATCCTGACGATCTTCGGCCTCTGCGGCCCGGTCCATGCCCAGGCTTACGCCCAGGACTGGCAGGCCTCCATCGAGCGCTGGCTCTACGGGCTCGAGAGCCGGACGGCGACGGCCGAATGCGTCGCCAAGCTGAACAGTCGGGCGATCACCTTTCTCGGCATCGCCGAGGACGAGCCGCGCATCAGCAGCGGACGGCGCCGCGACCTGAACAGCATGATCGCCGCGGCCATTCCCGACAAATATTCGCCCCGGATCGCCCAGGCCTATCGCGAAATGGTCGAGGGGATCCTGCCGCAGCGGGCGGCCTCGGTCGCGGCGGCGCAGGCGCTGAAGGATTTCTACGGCTCCGACATGTTCCTCACCGTCGAGCCGGAGCGGCGCCAGCCGGAGATCCTGAGGCTCTATCTGGGCCTCACCATCCTCGATCCGGCAAGCGGACGGATCTGCGCCACCGAGACCGGTCCGACGCTGACCCTCGACCTCAAGCGTCTCGGTGTCGCAGAACTCTCCGATCGGGCCTCGACGACGGAGTTCTACGATGTCGACGGGGCGCTGCGCGAGGCGACGGTGAAGGCGCTCTCGCGGCTCACCCAGCACCGGCTCCTCGACGATCCGTCGAAGCCTCTCGCCTATCGCGTGCGCTCGGCGGTCGACGCGCCGGGCTGCGAGCTCGCGGCCGAGATCAACGACACCTTCGACAGCGCCTATACCGAGCTCAGCGGCGGTCGCCATCAGCGCATCAACGAATCGATCGGCGCGACGTCCTGGCCGCTGCTCCTGCGGCTGCCGGAGGGCGCCGCGGCCAAGCCGCCGGTCGAAGGCGTCTATCTCGACATCACCGTCGCCCCCGCCTCGGGAGCCGACGCGGCGACGGACGAGGACGGCAAGGCCGACGCCCCGGCCGTCCTGAAGCTCGACGTCGCCGTCCAGCATTCGAACGGCACCAGCATCGGCCGCTACAGCTACCGCGTTGTGGTGCCGCGGGACGACGTGCGCAACTGCCTGCCGGCAGCCCGTGAGACCGCTGCGGCGAAGACCGGCCAGGCGCCGGACGCGGAGCCCGAAACGCCTGCGCCGAAGGCCGCCGGGGAAGCCTGCCGCACCGCCTTCGAGGCCGCCGCCGCCAATCCGGCGCCCTCCTCGCTCGCCGCCTTCGTCGCCGGCCATCCCGAATGCGGCGAGGCGGTTGTCGAGGCGACCCGCCGGCTCGACGCCGTCGCCGGCAAATGCCTCGACCAGAGCGAGATCGTCGCCGCCGTCTCGCTCGAAGGCGGCTCGGCCATGCTGAAGGCCTGCCTCGGCGACTTCTCGACCAGCCCGCGGCACGCGACGGTCCTGCAGGCGGCGCTGGGCCGGCTGGAGCAGCGCCGGCGCGAAGAGAACGCCGCGGCGGAGCGCAAGCGGAGCGAGGAGACCTACAAGCAGAAGCTCGCGGAGGCCGAGGCGCGGCTCACGGCCGAGCGCCGCCAGCGGGAAGAGGCCGAACGGCGCGCCGCCGAGCTCGCGAAGGCCCGCGAGGCCGAGGCCCGGCGGATCGAGTCCCGGCAGGCGCAATCTTATCAACGTCCGGCGCAACCGACCTATGACGAACCCGCTGCTCCCCCGCCATCCCGACCGAACCTGCCGCGCTGCGTCGTCGCCGATCCGACCGGCACGCCGCTCAATCTGAGATCCAGCCCGCGCGGGGCTAAGGTCGGCGAATTGCGCAATGGCGCGGTCGTCGTCATCACGGAGGAGGGGTCGGACAGCCAGGGCAAGGCCTGGGCGAGAGTGGCGCAGGACAGGAGCGGGCGGTCGCCGCTCGGCTGGGTGTTCCGGTCCTATATCCGCTGCTGAGCATCCGGGAGCGGCGGTCCGTGCGTCCGGGAGCGGCATGCTCTGCCGGCCTATGGCGCGTGCGGCGCCGGACGGACGGCTTGCTCCGTCCGGCGTCGAAGCGGGGAGAGAATCGGCCCCGCCTCGTGCTAACCATCGGCGAATCGTCTGACGCATCGCCGAGGAACCGCCTGTCATGAACCAGCCCCGCAGCAAGGAGATCGTCGCGATCGGCGAATGCATGGTGGAGCTCTCCTCGGCCGGCGAGGGGCTCTATCGCCGCGGCTTTGCCGGGGACACGTTCAACACCGCCTGGTATCTCGCCCGCAGCCTCCCGGCGGACTGGCACGCCTCCTATCTGACCGCGCTCGGCACCGATGCGATCTCGGACGAGATGCTCGCCTTCTTCGCCGCGGCCGGCATCGGCACGGGCGCGGTGCGCCGGCTGGAGCGGGCGATGCCCGGCCTCTACATGATCCATCTCGACAATGGCGAGCGCAGCTTCTCCTATTGGCGCGACAGTTCGGCGGCAAAGCAGCTCGCGGCGGACGAGGCGCATCTCGCCAAGGTCTTCGCCGAGGGCGACGCCTTCTACGTCTCCGGCATCACGCTGGCGATCCTGCCGGAGGACGACAGGGCGCGGCTGCTGACCCATCTCGCGGCGGCGCGCCGGGCCGGCCGCATGGTCGCCTTCGACCCGAACCTCAGACCGCGGCTCTGGCCGGACACGGACGCCATGTGCAGGGCCGTGGAAGCGGCGGCGGAGGTGGCGACGATCTGCCTGCCGAGCTTTGCCGACGAGGCCGCGGCCTTCGGCGATGCCTCACCCGACGAGACGGCCCGCCGCTACAAGCGGCTCGGCGTGCCGGAAATCGTGGTCAAGGACGCCGACGGCCCGGCGCTCCTGTCGCTCCCCGAAGAAGACCTCCGCGTCGCCGCCGAGCCGGGTATCGCCGTCGTCGATTCCACCGGCGCGGGCGACAGCTTCAACGCCGCCTATCTTTCCGCCCGCCTCGCCGGCGACGAGCCCGCTGCCGCCGCCGCCAAGGGCCACGCCCTCGCCGCGAAGGTCGTCTGCCACTACGGCGCACTGGTGGGGTAGCGGGCCACGCGATCACACTGTCCGCAGACTCGTGCGGTTGCTCCGCGAGGCCGGCGGGGCGGCCTGACTACTCGGCCGGCTCCATCGCCGCGACCTTGCCCCACTCCCGCACGTCCACGAACCGCCCGGCTATCGCCGCCGCCGCGGCCATGGCCGGGGAGACCAGATGCGTGCGGCCCTTGGAGCCCTGGCGGCCTTCGAAGTTGCGGTTCGAGGTGGAGGCGCAGCGCTCATAGGGGGCGAGGCGGTCGTCGTTCATGCCGAGGCACATCGAGCAGCCGGCCTCGCGCCAGTCGAAGCCGGCCGCCTTGAAGATCTTGTCAAGCCCTTCGGCTTCCGCCTGCGCCTTCACGAGGCCGGAGCCCGGCACGATCATCGCCGAGACGGTGTCCGCCACGCGCTTGCCCTCGACAATCTTCGCCACTTCGCGCAGGTCCTCGATGCGGCCGTTGGTGCAGGAGCCGATGAAGACGCGGTCGAGGGTGATGTCGGTCATCTTCGTGCCCGGCGTCAGGCCCATATATTCGAGCGCGCGCTGCTTCGACTTGCGCTTGTTCTCCTCGGGGATCGCCGCGGGATCGGGTACGACGCCCTCGATCGAGACGACGTCTTCCGGCGAGGAGCCCCAGGTAACGATCGGCGGCAGGTTCGCCGCGTCGAGGGTGACGACCTTGTCGTAATGCGCGCCCTCGTCGGAGACGAGCGATCGCCAATATTCGACCGCCATGTCGAAGGCCTCGCCCTGCGGGGCCCGCGGCTTGCCCTTGATATAGGCGAAGGTCGTCTCGTCCGGCGCGATCAGCCCGGCCCGCGCGCCGGCCTCGATCGACATGTTGCAGACCGTCATCCGGCCTTCCATCGAGAGCGACCGGATCGCCTCGCCGGCATATTCGATGACATAGCCGGTGCCGCCGGCCGTGCCGATCTCACCGATGATCGCGAGGATGATGTCCTTGCCGGTGACGCCGGCGGGGATCTTGCCGTTCACCTCGACCAGCATGTTCTTCGCCTTGCCCTGGATCAGGGTCTGTGTGGCGAGCACATGCTCCACCTCGGACGTCCCGATGCCGTGCGCGAGCGCCCCGAAGGCGCCATGCGTCGAGGTGTGGCTGTCGCCGCAGACGATGGTCATGCCGGGCAAGGTGAAGCCCTGTTCGGGTCCGATGATGTGGACGATGCCCTGGCGCCGGTCGGCCTCGTTGAAATATTCGATGCCGAAATCGGCCGCGTTTCGGGCCAGCGCCTCGACCTGAATGCGGCTCTCCTCGTTGGTGATGCCGTTGACGCGGTCCGGCGTGGTCGGGACGTTATGGTCGACGACGGCGAGCGTGCGGCCCGGCTGATGCACCTTGCGCCCGGCCAGCCGCAGGCCCTCGAAAGCCTGGGGGCTCGTCACCTCGTGGACGAGATGGCGGTCGATATAGAGAAGGCAGGTGCCGTCCTCCTGGGACTCGACCAGATGCTCATCCCAGATCTTGTCGTAGAGGGTGCGCGGTTTCGAAGCGGTGTCGGTCATGGTGATCGTCCTTGCCGGGCTGAGCGCGTGAAGACGGCGCGGCCGGCGTTCTCGAAGTGTCGGATGGGTCGCGAAGGCGAGAGGCGGAACGCGCCGCCTGCCATCCTCTACCGCCCGGCGGCGGCGATGAACCGATAGAAGAAGCGGCCGGGCAGGCGTGCGTGATCGGAGAGCTTCGCAAAGCTCTCGCTGGTGGGCAGCTTCGCCCGCGCCTTCACTCGCCGGATGCCGTTCATCGGCTGAAAATAGCAACTCGTCCTGGCGGTGACAATCGCGGCATCGGTTCGCCCTCGGTCGGGCGGCGGCCGTCGGGCCCCGGCGTCGATCGTGCGTTGCATTGGAGGTACAAATCCGACCACGCTGGCATCCATCTCCACGTGATGCCGACGCTGCCCTGCCTGCGATCGTGGAGGTGCTGAAGGCGAACGAGGTGGGGCGTGAGGACGGCGCAATGGCGGACGCCGAGCGATAGGCTTCGCGTGAGTTCGGAGGGCAGCTTCCCGCCGTCAGCTGCGGCCTTACAGGGAGCCGACAGGATCGTTGCCGAGGGGCTCTTCCCAATAGGGCGGCGTGCCGAATGCCTGGCGCAGCCAGTCGGTCAGCGCCAGAACCTTGGCCGACGGGCTCCGGTTGGACGGATAGCCGAGATGCTGCGTCGCGCCCTCGGCTTCCAGACCGACATCGACGCGGCGAAGCGAGCCATCGGCGAGCTGCCGGTACACGAAGAAGCTCGGCAGGAGAGCGATCCCGAGGCCGGCGACCGCCGCGTCCCGCATGTATCCTGTCCAGAGCCGACGGTTTGCCGTCTCCCCTACGGAACAGGAAGCCTGCCATGCTTATGAGAGCGGCGATCATCTCGCTGAATGCGCTCGTGGCCACATCCGCCGCTGCGCAACTGCAGTCCTTCCCGGAGGGTTTCCGCAGCCATGACATCGAGACCAACGGCGTGGTTCTTCATGTGCGCGTCGGCGGTTCGGGCCGTCGGTCGTCCTGATCCACGGCTATGGCGAAACCGGCGTCATGTGGGAGCCTCTCGCCGCCGACCTCGCGCGACCACATGGTGATCGCACCGGATCTGCACGGCATGGGACTTTCGGCGGTCGCGCCGGAGGGCCTTCGCTGCTCAAGTCTTCTCGCCAGGAGCCGACAACCCTCCAGCGAATGGCCGGGCGTGGTGCGGCCGACGCTGGTTCTTTCGCCGGCTGCAGGCATTTCGGGCCGCGCGGTCGAACACTTCGCCCTGCGGCTGGTTTCCTCTCGCAGAGCGAGCATGCGCCGGCCCAAGGGCTGGAGCAGGGCTCCAGTCCGGTCGCGCTTTCGGGACCGGGCGCCCAACCTTTCGAGAGAGGAAAGATGCCGATGTCCGAATTCGATCCCACCCGCCGCGCCATCGTCGCGGGAGCCGCACTGACGGGGGCCGCCGTCGCCACCCGCACCGCATTTGCCCAGGACAGCCAGCCCGGCGGCGGCAATGCCGCGATGACGGCGCAGGCTTCCGACTTTCCGGAGCCGCCCTATCCCGAGCAGCATCAGCCCTGGCCGGGCCTTGCCCAGAAGATGGCGCCGCGCCCCGATCACGGCGAGGAGACCTATCACGGCACCGGCCGGCTCACGGGTAAGCGGGCGCTGATCACCGGCGGCGACAGCGGCATCGGCCGCGCCGCGGCGATCGCCTTCGCCAAGGAGGGCGCCGACGTCGCGATCGCCTACCTGCCGCAGGAGGAGCCAGACGCAAAGGACGTCAAGACGGTGGTCGAGCGCGAGGGCCGCAAGTTTGCAGCCTTCCCCGGCGATCTGCGCGACAAGGGCTACACCACCTCGCTGCCCGCGAAGACCGTCGAGGAGCTGGGAGGGCTCGACATCCTGGTCAACAATGCCGGTTACCAGCAGTGGGTGTCGGGATTGGAGGATCTGTCGGACGAGCAGTTCGACCAGACGATGAAGACCAATCTCTACGCCATGTTCTGGCTGACCAAGGCCGCGCTGCCGCATCTGAATCCGGGCGCCTCGATCATCAATACCTCGAGCGAGGTCGCCGCGTCGCCGCCGCTCGGACTGATCGACTATTCGATGACGAAGGCGGCGATCCTGATGTTCACCAAGACCATGGCCAAGCAGCTCGGCTCGCGCGGCATAAGGGTGAACGCCGTGACGCCGGGGCCGATCTGGACGCCGCTGCAGATTTCGGGCGGACAGATCATGGAGAACATCGTTCATTTCGGCGCCAAGACCCCGGTCGGGCGCGCCGGCCAGCCGGTGGAGCTCGCGCCGCTCTATGTCGCGCTCGCCGACCCGGCTTTCAGCTATTCGACCGGCCAGGTCTTCGGCGCGACCGGCGGCGACCCGCAACCGGCTGGCTGACGACGAAGCGGCCTCTCCAGCTGCCGGCGGCGGCCGGAGGGGCCGGCCGCTACGGCCGCCACTTAAGAAAATTCGCGATCAGCCGCAGACCGAGCGTCTGGCTCTTTTCGGGGTGGAACTGCGTGCCGGCCTTGTTGCCCGAGGCGACGAGGGCGGTGACGGGGCCGCCATAGTCGGCGGTCGCGACGACGTCGTCCGGGTTGCGGGCGACGAGGTGATAGGAGTGGACGAAATAGGCGTGGAGCCCGTCCGGCCCGGTGGCGATGTCGTGGAGCAGGGGATGCTCGCGGACGACGTCGATCGTGTTCCAGCCGATCTGCGGGATCTTCAGCGCCGGGTCCGAGGGCACGATCTTTTCGACGTCCCCGGAAATCCAGCCGAGCCCCTCGGTGATCGTCTTTTCGAGCCCGCGTGAGGCCATCAGCTGCATGCCGACGCAGATGCCGAGGAAGGGCCGGCCGGCCTGTTCGACCGCCTCGCGCAGCGCCGCGGTCATGCCGGGGACGGCGTCGAGGCCGGCCCGGCAGTCGGCAAAGGCGCCGACGCCCGGCAGGACGATCCGGTCCGCCCGGCGCACGGTCTCCGGGTCATCGGTGAGGACGATGCCGGCGTCGCGGCCGCTTTCGCGGGCGGCGCGTTCGAAGGCCTTGACCGCCGAGCGCAGGTTTCCCGAGCCGTAGTCGATGATGGCGACGGTTTCCATGGGTCAGGCCGCTCCGCTGGTGCCGGCCGCGGCGGGGATCGGCGGCGGCGTGCTTCGCGCCTCTGCCTTCGGCCGCGCCCAGGGCAGGGCGCCGCTTTCGCCGATCGAGATCCCGGACCGTCCGGCCTCGCGCCCTTCGCTGTGATAATAGATCGTTTCGGCCTCTGCGCGACCTTCCGCCTGGAGGCTCGCGGCCTCGCGCCAGCCCTTCGCCCGCAGGCGGCGCGCCCTCAGCATCGGCCCTTCGAGAGCGACGATGCCGCTAAGGAGCACCGAGAGCACGACGGTAACGAGTCCGGAACCCGACATCTCGCCGATGAAGCCGATCGCCAGGAACAGCGCGACGACAGCGAGCGCCGAGAGCCACAGGCCGTAGCGCAGCAGCCAGACGAACGGGACGAGGAAGGCGGCGAGGGAGAACCGGTCGCGCACGAAGACCGCACGCTCGCTCGGCCCCTCCGTCTCCGGCGGCTCGAAGACGACGAAGCGCGAGAGGCTCACGCCGCGCCCCCTTCTGCCGGCGCCCGGCGCCTCATGCCAACATGCCCTTGGTCGAGGGCACGAGATCGGCCTGCCGCGGATCGATCGCGATCGCATCGCCGAGGACCCGCGCCAGCGCCTTGAAGCAGGTTTCGGCGATATGGTGGGAATTGGAGCCGTAGAGATTGGTCACATGCAGCGTCAGCCCGGCGTTCTGGGCGAGCGCCTGGAAGAATTCCTGCACGAGTTCGGTGTCGAAGCTGCCGATCTTGTGGCGGGAGAACTCGGCTCTGAAGACCAGGAACGGCCGGCCGGAGACGTCGACCGCCGCCCGGGTCAGGCACTCGTCCATGGCGAGATCGAGCGAGGCATAGCGGCGGATGCCGCGCCGCTCGCCGAGCGCCTGCCGGATCGCCTGGCCGAGCGCGATGCCGGTGTCCTCCACGGTATGGTGGTCGTCGATGTGGAGATCGCCCTTCACGGCAATCTCCATGTCGATCAGCGAGTGCCGCGACAGCTGGTCGAGCATGTGGTCGAAGAAGCCGACACCGGTCGCGATCGACGATCGGCCGGTGCCGTCGAGATCGACCCGCACCCGGATCTCGGTCTCCTTGGTCTTTCTCTCGACGACGGCGTCGCGCCGCCCGGCTGTCACGGCCATGCCTGAAAATCCTTGTCCGACTGCGTCCGATCTAGCACCGGCGCGGGCGCGCTGCCAACCGCCGCGCGGATGGCGCCGACCCCTTCAATGGAAGCCCCGGCGTCGCCGGACGCCAAGCCCGGCTCCGCCGGCTCGGCGCAGGGCCTCGACCCGCCTAGCGGCGACGGCAACGACAAGCGTTGGCTGTTCGCTTCCCGGCACCGGATTTTCCGCTCCTGAGTCTTCCGGAGTTGGCCTATGGGTCGATTGTCGCCCCGCGGTCGCGTCGCTGCTGAGCGACAGGGGGTTCGCATCGCAATATGGGGACGTCGAGTGACAGCAGACGAGCGGGCGCCGTTGGGCATTCTGGTTCGGCGCCTGGAACGGGCGAGCCGGCTGGACGAAGTCGAAGCGGAGGCGCTGCTCGCTCTTCCCCACACCGTGCGGGACGTCTCCTCCGGCGCCGTCATCGGGCATGTCGGAGAGCGGCCGGGCCATTGCTGCCTGATCGCCGAGGGCTTTCTCTGCCGCGACCAGTCGACGAGCGACGGGCGGCGGCAGATCCTGTCATTCTACATACCGGGCGACATCCCGGATCTGCAGACGCTGCACCTCAAGACACTCGACCACAATGTGGTGGCGCTGACGGATGCCCGGGTCATCTTCATCGCGCATGACGTCCTCACCGCCCTTTGCCGGGAGCGCCCGGTCATCGGCGAGGCGCTGTGGCGCGAGACGCTGATCGACGCCGCGATCACCCGGTCCTGGATCACCATGATCGGCCGGAACTCGGCGCGGGTCCGGGTCGCCCACCTGATCTGCGAACTGGCCCTGCGGCTCGACGTTGTCGACATGGCCGAGGCCATGGAATTCAAGATGCCCATCACCCAGCAGGAAGTGGGCGACGCGCTGGGGCTTTCCATCGTCTCGGTGAACCGCGCTTTGCAGGATCTGCGCTCGCAGAAGCTGATCTCGCTGAAACGGCGGGTCCTGACCGTCCACGACTGGGACCGGATGAAGCGGGTCGGTCAGTTCGACCCGCTCTATCTCCATCTCCATGGCGCGCCGCCGGGTTCGGGAATCGAGCAAGCTCCCCGGGGAGGATCCCCAGGGAGCTGACATGGCGCGGTCGCGGATGTGGGATCAGGAATTGTTCTGCAGCTTCTGAACCATCTGCTTGTGCTGCTTCAGCGTCGGCAGTGTCTTCGTCGCGAACTCCCGGATCGGGCCCTTCTCGCCATTCTTCGAATAGGCGGTGAACAGGGCGACCGCCTCGTCATGCGCCTTCGACTGCATCTGGATGTATTTGGCATCGAAGCTGTCGGAGGGCGCGGCCTGCAGATCGTTCAGCATCTGCTTGTGCCTGGCGTCCAGCCCGTTCGGCACGGCGACGTCCATCTTCGACTGCTTCACCGCGGCCTTGAGCTTGTCGCCTGCGGCCGAGTGGTCGTTGACCATCGTCTTGGCGAAGTCGTGGACTGCCTGGCTCTTCGACTTCTGCAAAGCGAGGTTGCTGGACTCGATCTCGAAGCTGTTGGAGACGGCGGCCATCGGAACGAAGTTCGCGGCCGTCTTGACGTTCTGCGGCGCCGGCTTCGGAGCGGCGTCGTTCTGCATCGCCGACGTGCCCACCGCCTTGCCGGTGGTGCCGTTGTTGCTGGACTGGGCGAGTGCGGGTGCGGCCACGGCGAGCGAAAGGGCCGCGGTCAGCGAAAGAAGCGTCCGTTTCATGTGATTTCTCCCAGGAGATTGAGGGCGCCGGCGTCAGGGGCCGGCCGTCGTGGGATCAATCGGGAGGCGCGGTTTTCGGTTCCGGTTCAGATGCTTAGGTCGGACCAGATTGCCGCAGCCAACTGTCGCGGACGCGGCCATGGCTGGACCGCTCGTCGGCGCCTTCCTTAGGCGGGGCTATGTCTTCGGGCAGCGCCGATGCCGCTGCGGCCAGCCGGCGCTCACGCGCCCCGGCGCGGGAGCCGGCGGAGGTCAGAAGGTGCGGGCGGGACCGATCGACAGGTCGAGGCCGCGGGGCTTGTCCGGCGGAAAGGCGTAGCCGCCCTTCTTGGACGTCCCGAGCCCCAGCGCCGCCAGCGCCTCGGCAAGCTTCGCCGCGGCGGAGACTCCCTCGATGACGGGCAATCCGTGACGCTCACTGAGCCTTGCGGCGAACTCGGCCATGCCGGCGCAGCCAAGGACGATCGCCTCGGCCCCGTCCTCACCGATCGCCCGCCCGATCTCCTCGGAGATCCTGGAATTCGCGGCTTCGGGATCGGCTTCCAGCGCCAGGACGGGGATCTCGCTCGCGCGCACGCTGCAGCACAGCGCCCAGAGGCCGTTCCGCTTCAGATTGTCTTCGAGGATCGGCACCGAGCAGGAGAGCGTCGTGACCACCGCGAAGCGGCGCGACAGAAGGCTCGCCACATGCGCGGCGGCTTCGCCGATGCCGACCACCGGCCGGCGGGCGATCGACCGCGCGGCGTCGAGGCCGGTGTCATCGAAGCAGGCGATCACATGGGCATCGGCGCCCTCGCGCTCGGCCTGCGCGATCGCTTCGAGGAGGCCGGGAACGGCGAGCGCGCCGTCGACATGCCCTTCGATCGAGGCCGGCCCGGAGGCGTTGGTGACCGCGAGGATTTCGGTGCCCGGCGAGACCACGCGGCGGGCCGCGGCGGCGGCCGTCTCGGTCATCGACCGCGTGGCGTTGGGATTGACGATGGAAAGGCGCATGCCGCTCGGCTCCTCAGGCGCCTTTCAGCGCGCGGCGCTGCCGGCGCTTCTGCATGACGAAGAACGTCGTCAGCGCCGTGGCGATGACCAGCAGCGAGATCCCTGTGGTCACCGTGCCGAGCGCGTAGATCATCGGGGTCGTCACCGTGGTCGTCAGCGCCTGCAACTGGATCGGCAGCGTATTGGCGGCGCCCATCGCCTGGCTCGAGCGCGCCAGCTCGTCCCAGGAGAGCGTGAAGCCGAACAGGGCGACGCCGGCGACCGACGGCGCGATGATCGGCAGGACGACGTGGCGGATCGTCTGCCAGGAGGTCGCGCCGAGGTCGCGCGCGGCCTCCTCGTAGGATTTGTTGAAGCGGTTGAAGACCGCGAACATGATCAGGAGGCCGAAGGGCAGGGTCCAGGAGAGATGTGCCCCGAGACCCGAGGTGAACAGCCCCGTCGCCGTCTGATAGTTCTCGTAGAGCCAGTCGACCTCGTAGGCGTCGGCGATCTCCATCACCGTGTCGTCGACGATGTGGAATTCGAGCGCGATGCCGAGCGAGACGATGATCGACGGCATGATCAGGCTGGCGATGGCGGTATAGAAGAGCAGGGCCGATCCGCGGAAGCGCCGGCGGAAGGCGAGCCCCGCCATAACCGAGAAGACGACGGTCAGCACCATCACCAGGAGGCCGAGCTTCACCGAGTTCCACAGGCCGATCGAGATGTCGACGAGGCCGGCGCCCCGGAAGAGCTCCTCGAACCAGTGGACCGAGACGCCGTTCATCGGAAAGGTCAGCCCGCCCTGCGGCCCCTGAAAGGACAGGATCAGGATGGTGATCACCGGTCCGTAGAGGAACAGGACGAACAGGGCGAAGATCGTCGCCAGGACATAGAAGGAGCGCGGGCGCTTTTCGGCGGTCATGCGCTAGAGCTCCTTGCGGATGTCGATCACCCGCGTCAGCGCGAAGATGATGCCGAGGGTGATGAGGAGGAGCACGACGGCGTTGGCCGCCGCGAGCGGGAACTGCAGATAGCTCGTCTGCACGTTGATCGCCTTGCCCACCGAGGCGATCTGCTGGCCGCCCATGACGCCGATGGTGATGAAGTCGCCCATCACGAGGGTGACGACGAAGATCGAGCCGATGGTGATGCCGGTCTTGGAAAGCGGGATGACGACGTTCCACAGGACCTGCGCGCCGCTCGCGCCCGCGTCCCGCGCCGCCTCGATCAGCGAGCGGTCGATGCGCATCATCGAGTTGAGGATCGGCACCAGCATGAAGGCCGTGAGCAAATGGACGAAGGCGAGCGTCACCGCGAAGTCGGAATAGAGCAGCCATTCGACCGGCTGGTCGACCAGGCCGGCATCGACCAGTATCTGGTTGATCAGCCCATTGCGTCCGAGCAGCGGGATCCAGGAGATCATCCGGATGACGTTGGAGGTCCAGAACGGGATGATGCAGAGGAGGGCGAGCACGATCTGCATCGTCGTCGTGCGCACATGGAAGGCAAGGAAATAGGCGATGGTGAAGCCGAGGACGAGCGTCACCAGCCAGACGATCAGGCAGAACTTGAAGGTCGACAGATAGGTCGCGAAGGTGGTGCAGAGCGAGGGAAGGCTCGTCAGGCAGCCATCGAAGACGCCGGTATAGTTGTCGAAGATGAAGGCCGGGGTGATCGAATAGGAATTGTACTTCCAGAAGCTGACGACGAGGACGACGACGAGCGGCAGCACGAAGAACAGGAAGAAGACCAGCGCCATCGGCGCGGCCTCCCAATAGGCGGCCGCGCCGGCGCCCGCACCCTTCCTGCGGGACGCCGGACGGCTCTTCGAAGCGTCGATGTCGCGGGGCGGCGTCGCCGCCCCGCTGGCCTCTATCGTTTGGGTCATGACGTCAGGCCGCGACGAACTCGTTCCACTTGGTGATGAGGTATTCGTTCTCGTCCATCACCGAATTCCAGCAGGCGATGCGGCTCATGCGAGTGACGTAGGAGCCGCCGTCGCGCACCGCGCCCGGCTCTTCGATGACGGTGCCGTCCGGCGCCTTGATCGGCTTCTCGGCCGGCTTGCCCTCGTACCAATAGGCCCATTCATAGGGCTCCATCTTCTCCTTGGCGGTTTCGAGGACGGCGGGATAGTAGCCCTGGCGCGAGAGATAGGCGCCGGCCCAGCCGGACAGGAACCAGTTGATGAAGTCGTAGGCCGCGTCGAGCTTCTTGTCCCGCAGCGTGCGCGGCAGGGCGAAGCCGGAGGCCCAGCCGCGATAGCCTTCCTCGAGCGCGAGATAGGTGCATTTGATGCCCTTGGAGCGCACGGCGGTGACCGCCGGCGACCACATCGACTGAATCACCACCTCGCCGGAGGCCATCAGGTTCACGGACTGGTTGAAATCGGTCCAGAAGGCGCGGAACTGCCCGTCCCGCTTGGCCTTGGTCAAGATCTCCATGGTCTTGTCGATCTCGGCCTTGGTCATGTTCCCCTTGTCCTTGTATTTGAACTGGCCGGACGATTCGATCGCCATGGCCGCGTCCATGATGCCGATCGAGGGGATGTTGATCAGCGCCGCCTTGCCCTTGAACTTCGGGTCGAGCAGGGCCGACCAGTTCTTCACCTCGCCGTCGATCAGGTCCGGCCGGTCGCCGAGGGAATCGGCGTTGTAGGTGGTGGGAATGAGCGTCATCCATTCGGTCGGCGCTTCGGCGAATTTCTTGGAGTGCTGACCGTCGAGGTAGAAATACTTCCACGGCGCCGAGCCCTGGCTGCCGACGTCCTTGCCCTCGATCGTGCCCTTGGTCAGGACCGGCGTGATCTTGTCCGCCAGTTTGATCTTATTGGCGTCCATGCCCATCAGATTGCCCGACGGGACAAGATTCGGCAGCGAGAAATACTCGCTGTCGACCAGATCGAAGGAGTTCGGCTGGGTGATGATGCGCTTGGCGACCTCGTCGGTGGTGACGGTGACGTACTGGATCTTGACGCCGGCTTCCTCCAGCGCCTTCTCGGCGATCGCGGGCGACTGGTTGGTCGCCGTCGACAGGTAGCGCAGGGTGACCGGCTCGGCGCCGATCGCCGGGGTCGGGAAGGCGGAAAGCTTGGAGACAAGGCCGGCGCCGGCAAGGCCCGCTGTGGCCTTGAGCATCGAGCGGCGGGAAAGGCCGGTGGTCTTGGTCTCATCGGGTTTTGCCATCAGGATCCTCCGTGTCGGCAAGGTTGAGGTTTGTCGCAGGCCGCCGTCAGGCGGCGAGCTCGTGCCGGTCGTCCGGCCCCCAGGCGATGGCGACCTCGTCGCCGACCCGAACGGGCAGGCGGTCGTAGTCGGCCTCCGGGAGCGTGGCGAGAAAGTCCGTGCCGTCGGCGCGCCGCATGGCGACGTTCACCGTCATGCCCTGATATTCGACGTCGGTGACGGTTGCGGTCTCGCCGGCCGTGCTGGCGTCGCTGCTGGAGAGCTTCAAGCGGTCGGCGCGCACCGCGAAGCTGCGCTCGCCGTCCGGCACGATGTTGTGGCCGCCCATGAACTGGGCGACGAAGCGGGTCCTGGGGAAGTTGAACACCTCGCGCGGGCTGCCGACCTGCTCGATCCGGCCGTCACTCATCACCACCACCATGTCGGCGAGCGCCATCGCCTCTTCCTGGCTGTGGGTGACGTGAACGAACGAAATGCCGAATTCGCGCTGATAGCGCTTCAGCTCCGCCCGCATGCGGATGCGCAGGAATGGATCGAGGGCCGAAAGCGGCTCGTCGAGAAGAAGGACGGTCGGGTTGGTGACGAGGGCCCGAGCCAGCGCCACGCGCTGCTGCTGGCCGCCCGAGAGCTGGCTCGGCAGCCGGTCGGCATAGCGTTCCATGTCGACGAGGCCGAGCATCTCCTTGACGCGGGAATGCCGCTCGGCCTTGGCCGTGCCGCTCATCTTCAGCGGAAAGCCGACATTGTCGGCGACGCTGAGATGCGGGAACAGCGCATAGTTCTGGAACATCATCGCGGTGCCGCGCTTGGCAGGCGGCAGGTCGTTGACGATGGTGTTGCCGATCATCAGGTCGCCGTCCGAGATGAATTCGTGACCGGCGATCATGCGCAGCGTCGAGGTCTTGCCGCAGCCCGACGGGCCGAGCAGGCAGCAATAGCTGCCCGCCGGGATCTTCAGCGAGATCCGGTCGACGGCGATCGTCTCGCCATAGGCCTTGGTTACGGCTGCAAGTTCCAGATCGGCTGCTCGTCTCGGCACGTGAAGACGCCCCCTTGATCGACTTCCCTGGGAGGAACGTCAGCAAATCGCATGCCAGTCGCGATGCGCGCTGTCGGGGCGGTTGGCCCCAAATTCGGCGCAGCGACTGCGCGCAAGCGAGCCGGATGCCTATTTATTAGGCATCCGGCCCGATGAAGGGCCGTCGCTGGAGACGAAAAGAGCCGAGGGCGGCGCTTCAGGCCGCGATGCGCAGCGGCGTGCGGAGGCGGGCGGTGCCTTCGAGCCGGCCGGTCGGGCGGATCCGGCCGGAAACGCCGTCGAGATGGCCCGCGGCGAACTCGAGCGCGAGCAGCCGGCGCGGCTCGAACGGGCCGGGCATGGCGAGGCGGGCGGTCTTTTCCGGCGAGAAGCCGAAGCGCTGATAATATTCGGGATCGCCCACGAGGATGATGGCGCCATGGCCGAGCCGGGCGGCCTCGGCGATCGCATGGCGCATCATCAGCCCGCCGAGGCCGGCGCCCTGCAGCGCGGGATCGACGGCCAGCGGGCCGAGGAGCAGCGCCGGCACGGCCGCGCCGTCGCGCCGGCCTGCGGAAATGTTCCACAGCCGCACGGTCGCGGCGAGCGCGCCGTCGGCGCCGGTGGCCGACAGGGCGAGCCCTTCGGCCGGCAGGCGGCCGCGGCGGATCGCTTCGGAGGACTTCCGGGTGCGCCCCGGACCCATGGCGAGATCGAGCAGGGCCTCGCGCTGCGCGATCTCGCAGGCGCGTTCGGACGCGATCCGGAACAGCGGTGCTGCGTCCGTGAAGGCGGCGGCATTCGGGAATGCGGACATGACGGACCCCTTCAAGAAGCTGAGGGGAGAAACTGGGCTCGCCGGAGATGCGGCGCGCGGGCGACAGACCCGGCGCCACGGCGCCGGGTCAGCTTCGGAGCGTCAGGCTCCGTCGTCGGTCGTGTCTGACGATCATGCGGTCCTCAGATCACGTAGGACTTCAGCGGCTCGAAGCCGTTGAAGGCGACGGAGGCATAGGTCGTCGTGTAGGCGCCGGTGCCTTCGATCAGGAGTTCGTCGCCGACGGTCAGCGAGATCGGCAGCGGGTAGGGCGCCTTTTCGTACATGACATCGGCCGAATCGCAGGTCGGGCCGGCGAGCACGCAGGGCTCGGTCCGCTCGCCGTCGCGATGGCTGACGATCGGATAGCGGATCGCCTCGTCCATCGTCTCGGCGAGGCCGCCGAATTTGCCGATGTCGAGATAGACCCAGCGATTCTCGTCCGAGGCCGACTTCTTCGACACCAGCACGACCTCGGTCTTGATCACGCCGGCATCGCCGACCATGCCGCGGCCGGGCTCGATGATCGTCTCCGGCAGGCGGTTGCCGAAGTGCTTGCGCAGCGAATCGAAGATCGCGCGGCCATAGGCCTGGGCGGTCGGCACGTCCTTGAGATAGCGGGTCGGAAAGCCGCCGCCCATGTTGACGAGCGTCAGCACGATGCCCTTCTCGGCCAGTGCCTCGAAGACGAACTTGGCGTCCGCGATCGCCGCGTCCCAGGCATTGGTGTCGGTCTGCTGCGAGCCGACATGGAAGGAGACGCCGGTCGCAACGAGGCCGAGCGAGCGCGCATGGGCGAGGACGTCGATCGCCATCGCCGGCACGCAGCCGAACTTGCGCGACAGCGGCCATTCGGCGCCCTCGCCATTGGTCAGGACGCGGCAGAAGACGCGGGCACCGGGCGCGGCGCGGGCGACCTTCTCGACCTCTTCCACGCAATCGACCGCGAACAGCGACACGCCGAGCTGGTGGGCCCTCGCGACGTCGCGCTCCTTCTTGATCGTGTTGCCGTAGGAGATGCGCTTGGCGGTGACGCCGGCATTCAGCGCCATCTCGATCTCGGCGACCGAGGCGCAGTCGAAGTTGGAGCCGAGCGCGGCGAGCAGCTTCAGGATCTCCGGCGCCGGGTTCGCCTTGACGGCATAGAAGATCGCGGAATCCGGGAGCGCCTTGCGGAAGGCGTTGAAATTGGTCTCGACGATGTCGAGGTCGACGACGAGGCAGGGGCCCTCGGGACGTCGCGTGGCGAGGAAGTCGAGGATGCGCTGAGTGGCCATGTGGCTCTCCCATGGACCCGGCCGAGAAGACCGGAAAATCGACGAGGAGCGACCGTTCGGGGCACCGAGGGCAACGCCAGGGCGCAGCCGCAGGGGTCCCTTCACGAGACGCGACGATGGCCGAAAACGAGGAGGCGCAAAACGCCGAACCGTCTTCGGGAATCAGTCTGCCATGGCTTGGTGGGCTTGGACCCGCCGCACTTCAGGCAATGATGGTGTGCCTCTTCAGTATTCCCGGCTTTGGAGACCAGGAGAGACCAGAAAGGCCCGGACCGTCGTTGCTTCAAGGCGTCCTCGATCTCGCGAAGCTCGCAAAACCGACTGGATGTGTTACGTCCAGGTACCGTCCCGGCAACCCTCGCATTTGAGGACCGGGGGACGCCCACAGGCACGTGCGACTTGGGGCAATCGCGATTTATGCGCCTTGGCCGTCATACACAAGAGCCAATTCGATCCCGCTGTTGATTTTTACGCCTTGCCGATAAAGGAAGGTCGGCGCCGTGGATCGGCGGCAACAGACACAAGGTTCAGGCAAGGGGCTCGGATGGACACGCTGACGCGCATGCGCGCCTTCATCTCGGTGGTCGAGAACGAGGGCTTCTCCTCGGCCGCGCGCAAGACCGGCCGCTCCAAGGCGCTGTTGTCGAAATATGTGCGCGAGCTGGAAGACGAGCTCGGCGTCCTCCTGATCAACCGCACCACCCGCCAGATCGCGCTCACCGCCGCGGGCGAAGTCTATGTCGGCAGGGCCTCCAGCATCCTGTCGGATCTGGAAAGCCTCAACGAAGAGGCGCGCGAGGCGACCGGCGAGGCCAAGGGCACGATCCGCGTCTCGGCCGCCCGCACCTTCGGCGACGCCGAGCTCGGCCTCAGCCTGGTCGACTTCGCCAAGGCCTATCCCGACATCGGCCTCGACATCCATCTCGACGACAATTTCGTCAATCTCGTCGAAGAGGGCTTCGACGTCGCGATCCGCATGACCCGGCTTGCCGATTCGGCGATGATCGCCCGCCGCCTCGCCTCGCTGAACTTCGCGATCGTCGCGAGCCCCGAGCTGATCGAGCGGCTCGGCCGGCCGACCCATCCGACGCAGGTCGCCAACTATCCGGCAGTGATCGATTCCAATTCGCGGCTGTTCTCCAATTGGGGCTTTCGCGATCCGGTCACAAACGAGACGATCAATGTCGCGGTCTCCGGCCAGTTCACCGCCAATTCGCCGGTGACGGTGCGCGCCGCCGCGCTTGCCGGCCTCGGCCTCGCGCTATCCCCGAGCTTCGTCGTGCGCGAGGATCTCGAAAAGGGCCGGCTCGTCACCGTCCTCGACGAGTATATGTCGAGCGAGGCCGGCATCTACGCGGTCTTCCCGCATCGCCGGCACCTGCCGGCGCGCGTCCGCGTCTTCGTCGACTTCCTGGCGGCCTGGTTCCGCAAATGCGACAGCCATCTCAATGGCGCCGGCAACGGCAACGGCAACGGCGCCGGCTGATTTCCCCGGCGGGGCTCTCGCTCCCGCCCTGCGGCTGCGGCCCTGCGGCAACGCTCGCAGGCTTGCCGTCCGGCTTCGTCTTTACGGGCCTGAAAGTTTGCGTCTCTATAGACGGGTCATGCGCAAACTCGCCCCCTTCCTCGCCCGGGCCGCCGCCGCGGCCACCATCGCCTGCCTCGCCCATGCGGAGCCGGCGCTCGCCAAGACGCAAGGCGAAAAGCCCCGCCCGGAAGTCGCGGTCGCCATCGACGCCGATCCCGGCACGATCGTCATCAAGACCTCGGAAAAGAAGCTCTATCTCCTCACCGGCGCCGGCAGGGCGCTGGTCTACGAGATCGCCGTCGGCCGGCCGGACGAGCAATGGTTCGGCAAGAGCTGGGTGTCGAAGAAGCGGCTGCATCCAACCTGGGTGCCGACCCCGTCGATGCGCGAGAAGAATCCCGGCCTGCCGCAATCGGTCGGGCCCGGCCCGAAGAACCCGCTCGGCCAGCGGGCGATGAATCTCGGCTGGACCGCCTACCGGATCCACGGCACCAATTCGCCGCGCTCGATCGGCCGCGCCGCCTCCTCGGGCTGCTTCCGCATGCGCAATGCCGACGTCCTCGACCTCTACGACCGCGTCAATATCGGCGCGCAGGTGATGGTCGAGCGCTGAGGCGCGCCGCCTCTGGCGGCACAAGCGTGGCGAGTGCGCGCACGAAAGCGGCCGGCGGCGCGTGGGCGCCCCGGCGTATCCCGCCATTTCCATCGCGGCCCGCCCCTCGAAGGGCACGGGACACGAAGCGCCGGAGGCAAGCCCTCCGAATGCTATTTGTATCGGCTCGCCTCCGGCGCTCCGCGCGGCGTTTGTTCGGGCGCGCATGAGCCTGGTTCAGGCCCTCTCAGGCGGCAAGCCGCTGATGGGGCCCCAGGCCGCTGCCGGCTCTTCGCGAGGGTCGCCCCCCGCTCAAGCGGACCGATCCGCACACGCCTCGTAGTGGGCGAGGGGCCGGCGGAGCCGCGAACCCGTCCGGGACGAAAAGGCCCTCCGGAAGGACCCCACGCCGCGGACGCCGCCCGCCTCCCCAAACGATCCCGGCGATCGTCCGTCCCGTCGGGGCGGCGGTGCGGGGAGTATGGGTGAGGGGTGCAGGGGTGGGGATAAGTTGACCGGTCGCAACGCATGGTTAGAGTCGGGGAATGTTCACACGTTCCGCTGATTCGTGTCCTGTTCTGGCTTACTCGCAAGACGAGTTTGGTGCTCTTCTCGGGCGTGTGCTGTCTCCCTCGCATCCACTGCAGTCGGAAGAATTTTTGCGCGGCAGGGCCGAGCAGTTGAGCGGCATCAAGAAGGCGCTCTACCAGCCCGGGCGTCACGTCCTGATCCACGGATTCCGGGGCGTCGGAAAGTCGTCCCTCGCGCAGACGGCGGCCTACAGCCTATCGACGCAGCGCGATCCGATTCTGGTCGGGTGCGACGACAAAAGCCGGTTCGGCTCCGTGATGAAGGACATCTTCGACGAGGCGGTTAACCGCGATCCGAACGTCGACAAGAAAGTGCGTGAGACGGCGTTTGGCTTTGCCAAGCTGCCCATCGCTGGCGGCGTCAAGAACACCACCGAAGAGCGGGCGATCGTCGCACCAACCGGTGTCAACGAAGCCGTTCGCCTGGTGCAGTTCCTGTGCGAGCACTACGCCAGCAACCCGGTCATCGTCATCGACGAATTCGACCAGATCACCAGCCGTGACGAGCAGGCGCTCTTCACCAACTTCATCAAGCAGATCTCGGACCGGCATGTGTCCGCCCGGTTCATTTTCTGTGGGATTGGCGAAAGCGTCGATGCGATCATGGCGGCTCACGGAAGTGCCGACCGCTATTTCCATACCGTTAGCCTGGGGCAGCTTCCCTACGAGGCGCGGTTCGAGATCGTGACGGATGCAGCACGTAGATGCGGCGTCCAGATAGACGAGACCAGCGTCGTGCGGATCGCCAGGATCAGCGACGGCTTCCCGCACTACGTCCACTTCATAACCGAAATGCTGTTCTGGCGGGTCTACGAGGCCGACAACGGCGGCGTCGTTACCGGCGACCTTTTCGAGCGGGCGATGTCCGATGCGGCCGAAGGCATGGAGATGCGTCTGCGTGGACCTTACGAGACGGCGACGCAGAAATACACCGACTACGCCGAGGTCCTGTGGGCTGCAGCAGACGGTCATGAACTGCGTCGCCGAAGCTCCGACATCTACGACTCGTACCAGCGTATCATGCGCGACCGCGACGGGTCGGCGCTGAACCGCGCCAAGTTCAACCAGCGCATCAACAGTCTGAAGAAGCCTGCATACGCCTCGATCCTTACGGGATCTCGGGCCGGTTGGTACGAATTTACGGAAAAGGTCGTGCGTGGCTATGTCCGCCTGCGCGCCGAACAGCAGAATGTCATCCTTGAGGTCGACCATCCGGCCGAAAGAAGCCGCGTCAATGGCTTCCTCGCGGCCGGTCTCAAGTAGCAGCGGTCAGTCTTCCAGCGGCTCGCCTTCCTCGTCGCTGCCTGTGACGTGTTCAAAACCCTCTTGCCACGTGTCGTATTTGTCGCTGTCCTTCGGATAAGGACAGTCCTTCTGCTTCTTGCCTTGCGCGGCGGCTAGCCGTCCTTCGTCGAAGCAGTGGTGGTCGTCCATAGTTATCGACATCACCGGTCTCCTGTCGCTGGTTGACCCTTAAATATGGCTCTCCGGCCTTTGTTTCGGTAGGCGAACATCTGCGAAGGCGCGGGGAAGGTTCTGAATCTTCGAGACCGCGATGTTCGACGTCTGTGCGAATGTCAGCGCAGGATCGTACTCTCACAGGTTCACGTGCCCAGCGAGAATGAATAGGTTTGGAGCCTTAGACTAGCCGGGCTGGAGCAGACGACGCCGAGACGTCGATTGAGCTGAGCGGCGAGTAGGTCAACTTCCTGGATAAGCTCAACCCCACATTCGAGAGCGCCATGTGGAGAGCTACGCGGCAGCGTAGCGCTTGCGGCCGGTTGACGGTCGACGGCCGAAGTGATTGGCCTGATCTCCCCTCCTTGTGGGGGAGATGCCCGGCAGGGCAGAGGGGGTAGCCTGCCGCTGCTTGGCAAGTCTTCTTCCAAACCACATGCTGATGCCGCGCGCGCCGCACCCCCCTCTGGATTGCCACTCATCTCCCCCACAAGGAGGGAGATCGATGCGTCGTCCGTCTGTGCGTCATCTTCACCGGCGGTCTCTCGGCCGACCCGCCGGGTCTCGGCACGAGCCCCCACCTAGCATTCCCCCGCCACATCGCTTATATCCCGCCCAGCGCCGACGGCTTCTCGCCGTGCGGGCGCTTTTTCGCGGCCCTGGCTGGACGACATCCCGGCTTCGGGCGACTCATCCTCAAAAAACCCGACAAGAAAGGGATCCGATGTCGATCACGCTCGAGCGTAAAGCCGAACTCATCAAGGAATATGCGACCAAGGAGGCCGATACCGGCTCGCCGGAGGTCCAGGTCGCGATCCTCACCGAACGGATCAACAACCTCACCGAGCACTTCAAGACCAACAAGAAGGACAACCACTCGCGTCGTGGCCTTCTGAAGATGGTCTCCCAGCGCCGCCGCCTGCTCGACTATCTGAAGGGCAAGGAAGAGGCGCGCTACACCACGCTGATCGGCCGTCTCGGCATCCGCCGCTGACGGGCATTTTCCGGCGGGCCGCTGGTTCGGCCCGCCGGTTTCGTTTTGCCGGGACCTTCAAGGGGCCAGGCGGGGCGACATGACGGCGGCCGGGCGCGCCGGTCCCGCGGGGGAAACCCGCCGGGATTTGCGACAAGGCCCGCCGCACTGTAAGGACTGATGGCGCGACCGCCGAGGCATCCGACGACAAGGGGATGCGCGGACGCGCCTTTAAAGGAAATGCCCGGCGCCTCGGGGTCTTCCCCCGCTGGCGCCGACCGCTCAAACGGTCATGGGGCAGGATTGCCGGATGCTTCCGGTTCGGCCGATCGCCGCGCGGCTTGTCGCGCGGCCCGGCCCGGGCGCCCCGATAGCGCCCCGGTGAAGCCTCCCGCCGTCTTGCCCATGACGCGTTTCGACAAGAGAAACGCGCCTTCGCTTTTCGCCCTCCCGACCGGGACGGCGCGACGGCGCCGAACGATAAGGCAAGATATGATGTTCAATACCCACAAGGTGGAAATCGACTGGGCCGGCCGCCCGCTGACGCTGGAGACCGGCAAGATCGCCCGTCAGGCCGACGGCGCCGTGCTCGCGACCTATGGCGAGACCGTGGTTCTCGCGACCGTCGTTTCCGAGAAGCAGCCGAAGGTCGGCTTCGACTTCTTCCCGCTGACGGTCAACTACCAGGAAAAGACGTTCGCGGCCGGCAAGATCCCCGGCGGCTTCTTCAAGCGCGAGGGGCGCCCGTCGGAAAAGGAGACGCTGACCTCGCGGCTCATCGACCGCCCGATCCGCCCGCTCTTCGCCGAAGGCTACAAGAACGACACCCAGGTCGTCCTCACCGTCCTGCAGCATGACCTCGAGAACGATCCCGACGTCGTCGCCATGGTCGCGGCCTCGGCCGCGCTGACGCTGTCCGGTGTTCCGTTCATGGGCCCGATCGGCGGCGCGCGCGTCGGCTATATCGGCGGCGAGTACAAGCTCAACCCGCATGTCGACGAGATGCCGGAGTCCAAGCTCGACCTCATCGTCGCCGGCACGCAGGACGCCGTCCTGATGGTCGAGTCGGAAGCCAACGAGCTCGACGAGGACGTCATGCTCGGCGCCGTCATGTTCGGCCATCGCGGCATGCAGCCGGTGATCGACGCGATCATCAAGCTCGCCGAGCACGCCGCGCAGGAGCCGCGCGAGCACAACGCGCCCGACCACTCGGCGCTGGAAGGCGAGATGCTGCAGATTGCCGAGAGCGACCTGCGCGAAGCCTACAAGATCACCGACAAGCAGCAGCGCTACGCCGCGGTCGACGCCGTCAAGAAGAAGGTCACCGGGCACTTCCTCCCCGAGGGCGCCGAGGAGAGCAAATACTCCAAGGAAGAGGTCGGCGCGGTCTTCAAGTCGCTGCAGGCCAAGATCGTCCGCTGGAACATCCTCGACACCGGCAGCCGCATCGACGGGCGCGACCTGAAGACGGTCCGCACCATCGTCGCCGAGGCCGGCATTCTGCCGCGCACCCACGGCTCGGCGCTGTTCACCCGCGGTGAGACGCAGGCGCTGGTCATCGCGACGCTTGGCACCGGCGAGGACGAGCAGTTCGTCGACGCGCTCACGGGGACCTACAAGGAGCGCTTCCTGCTCCACTACAACTTCCCGCCCTATTCGGTCGGCGAGACCGGCCGCATGGGCTCGCCCGGCCGCCGCGAGATCGGCCATGGCAAGCTCGCCTGGCGGGCGGTCCACCCGATGCTGCCGGCGCCGGAGACCTTCCCCTACACGCTGCGCGTCGTCTCGGAGATCACCGAGTCCAACGGCTCGTCCTCGATGGCGACGGTCTGCGGCACCTCGCTGGCGCTGATGGATGCGGGCGTGCCGCTGACCCGTCCGGTGGCCGGCATCGCCATGGGCCTGATCAAGGAGGACGAGCGCTTCGCGGTGCTCTCCGACATCCTCGGCGACGAGGATCATCTCGGCGACATGGACTTCAAGGTCGCCGGCACGGCCGAGGGCATCACCTCGCTGCAGATGGACATCAAGATCCAGGGCATCACCGAGGAGATCATGAAGATCGCTCTCGACCAGGCCAAGGGCGGCCGGATGCACATTCTCGGCGAGATGGGCAAGGCGCTGGGCGAGGCGCGCGCCGAACTCGGCGAGTTTGCTCCGCGCATCGAGGTGATCCAGATCCCGACCGACAAGATCCGCGACGTGATCGGCTCGGGCGGCAAGATCATCCGCGAGATCGTGGAAAAGACCGGCGCCAAGATCAACATCGAGGACGACGGCACGGTGAAGATCGCGTCGGCCTCCGGCAAGGAGATCGAGGCGGCCAAGAAGTGGATCCACTCGATCGTCGCCGAGCCGGAAGTCGGCGAGATCTACGAGGGCACGGTGGTCAAGACGGTGGAGTTCGGCGCTTTCGTCAACTTCTTCGGCTCGCGCGACGGCCTCGTCCACATCTCGCAGCTCGGCGAGGGCCGGGTCGCCAAGACCACCGACGTCGTCAAGGAAGGCGACAAGGTCTGGGTCAAGCTGATGGGCTTCGACGAGCGCGGCAAGGTTCGTCTCTCCATGAAGATCGTCGATCAGGCGACCGGCGAGGAGATCAAGAAGGGCGCCAAGGACGAGGAAGACGCGGCGTAAGCCAGCCTCTTCATCCGCTGAGATCGCGAAAGGCGCGCCGGGAAGACGGGCGCGCCTTTCTTTTTGGTTCGCATCCGCAGGCGTAAGGATCGCAAGGACCGCGTCCGGCGAGCCGAACCCACTTCTCCTTTCCGGTCGAACGCCGCATTCTGGCGGGCGAGCCGTCCTTTCGCATTCTGCGCCGGGGGCGGGCGGTGTAGCATTGCAGCCGGAACCGTGTGCGGACAGGAAGATTGCAGCTTCGCGGGGGGCGCGTTGCCGCCGATATTCCCGCGAGGCGCGGGATGTTTCAATCTGGGGAGGCCAGGCTGCTCGGTTTGTTCGTCAGGGTGTTCGCGGCGTTTGTGACCGGTTCGGTCTTCAGCCAGTCGGCCGAGTTCACGCAGCAATATGTGCAGCGGCTCGGCGGCGCCGCCGACGAACTCAGGATCGTCGTCGAGCGCTTCGAGGACAGCGCCCATCAGATGAAATTGTCGCCCGAGGCCGCGATCGAGCGGCTGCGCGAGAACTCCGACCGCCTGGCCGCAAGGCAAGGCGAGGACGCGGCGGCGACGCGGGCCCGCTATCGGGAGGTGGCGCGGCGCTACCGCCTCTTGGCCGCGACGGACCCGCTGTTTCGTCCACTGGTCATGATAACGGATCCCGACTGGACGCTGGTCGAGCGCACGAGCGACGACTACCGGCCGGCTCTGCCCGTGACGCCGGACGGCCTCTTCCTCGCTCTCGCGGGGTTCATTCTCGGCTGGGGAGCGGGCTCCGGGGCGCATGGCGCCGGGCGGATGGTCAAGAAGCGGCGGAAGGCCCGCAGGCGGACCGATAAAGCGGAGCCGGGCCAGACATCGCAAGCCTGACCTCCGACACGCGAAACAGGCGTTCGTCGCGGTGCGACGGCCGCCGGACGCGCATCCTCGCGCCTATCGCCCGGTGCTATCGGTGCG
>NZ_JAJAVB010000025.1:85295-774317 GCF_020615385.1 Jiella soli
CGCCGAGCGGACCGGAGCCTCGACTGCCGGGCTTATTCGGCCGCGTCGGCGTGCGCCCTCTTGCGCCGCAGGCGCACGACGACGTCGACATTGACGATTTCCATGCCTTCGGGCGGCACGGGCAATTCGCCGAGGGTCAGCGCGCCGTCGGGAATGTCGATCATCGCGCTCTCCTCTTCGACGAAGAAGTGATGATGATCGGAGGTGTTGGTGTCGAAATAGGTCCGCTGGCCTTCCGCCGAGAGCGGACGCACGAGCCCGACATCGGTGAACTGGTGCAGCGTGTTGTAGACCGTCGCGAGCGAAACGGATTCGCCGGCGCGCTGCGCTTCCTCGTGCAGTTCTTCCGCCGAAAGATGCCGATCCCCGGCACCGAACATCAGATTGCACAACGCAACACGTTGCCGCGTAGGCCTCAGCCCCACGGACCGAAGCCGTTCGAACACGCAAAAGCTCTGGGTGCGCGGCCGCTTTTCCATTCTCGACATGCCACCAATTCACCGTTCGCCCCGCGCTTCGCGGGGACATCCATGCCCCTACTATAATGGATCGGAGCGCAGGCGACAAACCCTTGCGGTGCAATGCGGCGGAGATTTCGGTCGCGCCTTCCTCGCTGCGGTCGCGCCGGCTCGCCGGGTTCCCGAGTGGAACGGCGTCCTGCGGGGGCGACCGGTTCCAGACTCAACATTTTTCACCATCGCCTGCCCGGTCTCTTCCGGAACGATCGCTGCGGGGCCGCCTTGCCCAGGGACAATTGAGGCCCCCAGCCAATGAGGCCGACCATGATCAGAAAAGTATGCACCGCAGCACTCCTTGCCGGAGCGGCTGCCCTTCCCGCCACCGCGGCCGGACCCGCTGGTGCCGGGCTCGGCAGCGACACCGGCCTGGAAGGGCCGCTGCACGAGGTCGTGGAAGGCACGGCGATGCCCATGGGAGCGAGTGTGCCCTCCGCCACGGATTTCCGGACGCGGTCCCAGCCCGGCGTCGGGCAGGCCGAGGTCATTTCGCCGCAGGCGGAAGATGGAGCAGGGCCTGGTGCGGCGCGCGGTCTCGCGATGACCGTCAAGGAGCTCGAGGGCTTCCGGATCGTCGGCGAGAACGGCGACAGCTTCGGCCATGCCGAGGAGGTCGTCAGCGTGAAGGGCGATCTCTATGCGGTGGTCGAGTTCGGCACCTTCTCCTTCCTTCCGACCAAGCCCATCGCCATTCCGCTCTCGGCCCTGGCGGTCTCGGACGGCGTCTTGATCGCGCGCGGAATCTCTGAGGAGCAGATCGAAGGCCTCAAGGAGTTCGACGACAGCAAATACGCCAAGCTCGACGACGCGCAGGCGGTCACCATCGCCCTTCCGTGAGGCTGCCGCCTGTCCTCCGCGCGTCCGCAGGTCAGGCAGGACCGGAGGGGCCCTGTGCGCAGGACGGCGAGGCGGGCGTCCGAGCGAACCGGTCCTTTTGGGCGATCCGCGCGACCGACCAATTAAGGCAGACCGCGTCGTGCCTAAAGGAATCTGTGGCAAATTCGGGGCGAACTTCGGAACAATCGGCGTCCGAGCGCCCTTGCCTAATCAACGCGTCCTCAAACGGGGCGAAAATCCAACAAGAGGTACACGAATGAACACCAAGATATTTATCGCTGCTCTTTTCGCCGGCACCGCTATTGTTCCGACGGCTTACGCTCAGAACAACAGCCAGGCCAATCAGCCTGCGACGACTGATCGGACACAGAAGAGCGACCAGGCGACTGACGGCACGACCGCGAGCGATGCAGACGTCGTCGTCAACCCGTCGGCACCGTCGATCCGTGTCGACGTTCCCGAGCCGGACGTCACCGTCGACCAGGCCCAGCCGCAGGTCAACGTGAAGCAGCCGCAGCCGACCGTGATCGTGCATCAGCCGGCGCCGCGGGTCACCGTGGACATTCCGAAGCCGCAGATCACCGTGCGCATGCCGGCGCCCAACGTCGACGTCAATCAGGCGCAGCCCGACGTGAACGTCAGCCAGGGCCAGCCGCAGGTTTCGGTCGCACGTGAGAACCAGGCGGATATCAACACCGACGCCGACGCCACCGATCGCGCCAATGTCGACATCGAGAATGCCCAGGCGCAGGTCAACATCCAGCGCGCGAACCAGCCGCAGATCCGCTACGAGCAGGAAGATGCGCAGGTCCAGGTGAATCAGCCCGAGGGCCAGCCGGAGGTCAAGTACGTTCGCGAGGGCCAGGCCGACACGATGGACGACTCGCAGGACGATCAGGCGACCACCTCCTCGACGCAGAACGATGGCCAGTCCTCCATGCAGACCGGTGATCAGCAGTCGTCGAACGACGTCTCGCAGGCCCGCGATGCTGAGTTCGTCGCCGTTGTGGCGGGCGCCACCCGCGAGCTGCAGCTGACCGTCGACCAGATCGAGGAATACAACATCATCGGCGAGAACGGTAACACGCTCGGGGACATCCAGAGCGTTTCGAGGGTCAACGGCAAGCTCTACGCCGTCGTCGGATCCGGTGGATTCCTCGGCCTCGGTGAAAAGAAGGTTGCGATCCCGCTGTCGTCGCTCCAGGTCGAGAACGGCGCCTTCGTCTCGCCGAACATCTCCGAGACGCAGATCGAATCTCTGCAGGAGTTCAACGCCGACCAGTATCCGTCGCTCGACGAGGATCAGACCATCACCGTCGGCGGTGTGTAATCGCTCAGCCGATTGAACACGGCATGACTCTGGGCTGGCACAGCGATGTGCCGGCCCCACTTCGTTCGAGTGCGTCCGTCAGGGTGCGGGGCAGGCGGGCAGGATCGAGCCGAGCGCCTTGCCGGAGCCTGAGAGCGGGATCCGGTAGTGGCCGGCGGGTGTCGCGACCTCGGCGCGCCTGCCCCGGCGCAACGCTTCCACGAACGGGGTTGCGACTTGCTTCGATATGGCGCCGACCAGGATCGACCCAGGGCCTCGGGGATCATCCCGCGCGCGTGTCTCGAAGAGATAGGCGGTGTCGTCGACGGTGACGCCCGCGGTGTAGCGCTCGCCGCCCTGCAGCTTCGTATCGAATCCCGAAAGGGTGATCTCGGCCCGTCCGCCGGAGCAGGCGACTGCAAGCCCCGTCAGCCGACCATCCACCGACAGGCCGGCCATATCGCCGACGACGCGCCAACTCTGCGCGGCGGCTGGCGCGGCCATAAGGCTCGAAAGCATGCCGAGCACCAGAAGACAGGGAGACATCGTCGGACGGATGGAGTCGCTCGCATGGTCGCTTCAACAAGAATCGCTCATCAGCCTATCGAAAGATCGGGGGTGGAGCCACATTTCCTCTCCATCGCTCGCGGGGCGGGGTTCTCGGCCCGGCCTGACGAGAAGCGGAACTCGACACGCGGACGGTTTTCACGCCCGCGACAGCCATGCTAAGGGCGCACGGGAAAGCCGGCCCGCGAGACGGCCGTAGATACAAAGGGCGGATCACGAATTCACATGCCGAATGAGAAGACTTCCTTCGACTACGACGATCTCATCTCCTGTGGTCATGGCCAATTGTTCGGCGAGGGCAATGCGCAGCTGCCATTGCCGCCGATGCTGATGTTCGACAGGATCACCGAGGTCGACGAGACCGGCGGCGAAAACGGCAAGGGGATCATCCGCGCCGAATTCGACATCCGCCCGGATCTGTGGTTCTTCGGCTGTCACTTCGAAGGCGACCCCGTCATGCCCGGCTGCCTGGGGCTCGACGCGCTCTGGCAATTGACCGGCTTCTTTCTCGGCTGGCTCGGTGAAAAGGGCCGCGGTCGGGCGCTCGGGGTGGGCGAGGTGAAGTTCACCGGCCAGGTGACCCCGAAGGTGAAGCTGGTCGAATACGGCGTCGAATTCCGCCGTGTCATGCGCACGAAGCTCAAGCTCGGTATCGCCAATGGCTGGATGAAGGCCGACGGCGAAGTGATCTATCGGGCGAGCGACCTTCGGGTCGGTCTGTTCAGCGACGAGGAAGCTGCGCGCGCCGCCGTCTGAGGCAGCGCCCGTGCAGCAGGAAAAAGGGGAGCGGGCGATGAGACGTGTCGTCGTGACGGGCATGGGCATCGTGTCGTCGATCGGAAACGACGTCGACGAGGTCACGGCGTCCCTGAGGGAGGCCCGCTCGGGCATCTCCTTCGCAGAGGAATACAAGGAACTCGGGTTCCGGAGCCATGTGCACGGCCGGCCGACGCTGGATCCGGCCGACGTGCTCGATCGGCGCGCCCTGCGCTTCCACGGCGGCGGGACGGCGTGGAATCACGTCGCCATGGAGCAGGCGATCAAGGACGCCGGGTTAGAAGCCTCCGACATCTCCAACGAGATGACCGGCATCATCATGGGGTCGGGCGGCGCCTCCACCCAGACGATCGTCAACGCGGCCGACATCACGCGCGAAAAGGGTCCCAAGCGCGTCGGTCCGACCGCAGTGCCCAAGGCGATGTCCTCCACCGCCTCGGCGACGCTCGCCACCTGGTTTAAGATCAAGGGCGTGAACTACTCGATCTCCTCGGCCTGCTCGACGTCGAGCCATTGCATCGGCAATGCCGCCGAGACGATCCAGATGGGCAAGCAGGACATCGTCTTCGCCGGCGGCTGCGAGGACCTGCACTGGACGCTGTCGGTGCTGTTCGACGCCATGGGGGCCTTGTCCTCGGACTTCAACGAGCGGCCCACGGTCGCCTCGCGCGCCTATGACAAGGATCGCGACGGCTTCGTCATCGCCGGCGGCGCGGGCGTCCTCGTGCTGGAGGAATACGAGCACGCCAAGGCCCGCGGCGCCAATATCGTTGCCGAGATCGTCGGCTATGGCGCGACTTCCGACGGCGCCGACATGGTGGCCCCGTCGGGCGAGGGCGCGGTGCGCTGCATGCGCCAGGCCCTGAAGGGCCTCGACGGACCGATCGACTACATCAATCCGCACGCCACCTCGACGACGGTCGGCGACCGCTCGGAAGGGCAGGCGATCCGCGAGGTCTTCGGCGACAAGATCCCGCCGATCTCGGGCACCAAGTCGCTGACCGGCCACAGCCAGGGCGCGACCGGCGTCCACGAGGCGATCTATTCGCTGTTGATGATGAAGCACGGCTTCATCGCCGAGAGCGCCCATATCGAGACGCTCGATCCGGAATTCGAGGGGATCCCGATCGTACGCGAGCGCCGGGACGGGGTGACGCTGAACCGCGTCCTGTCGAACTCCTTCGGCTTCGGCGGAACCAATGCCTGCCTGGTGTTCCAGCGCGTGACGGACTGAGGAACGGGTGGGAATGACCGATCTCATGCAAGGCAAACGCGGGCTCGTCATGGGCGTTGCGAACCACAATTCGATCGCCTGGGGCGCCGCGAAGGCGCTGCATGCTCAAGGCGCCGAAATCGCCCTGACCTATCAGGGGGAAGCGTTCGGCCGGCGCGTGCGGCCGCTGGCGGACGAGATCGGCTCGAAGCTGGTCCTGCCCTGCGACGTCGAGGACACGGCGAGCCTTGACCAAGTGTTCGAAACGCTGAAGGCCGAATGGGGGAGCATCGACTTCGTGCTCCACGCCATTGCTTTTTCCGACAAGAGCGAGCTGAAGGGCCTCTACGCCGACACGACGCGCGAGAACTTCACGCGCACCATGGTGATCTCCTGCTTCTCCTTCACCGAGGTGGCGCGCCGCGCCGCGGCGATCATGGAGAATGGCGGGGCGATGGTGACCATGACCTATGGCGGCGCCGTCAAGGTCATGCCGAACTACAACGTCATGGGCGTCGCCAAGGCCGCGCTCGAGGCCTCGGTGCGCTATCTCGCGGCGGATTTCGGGCCGCGCAACATCCGCGTCAACGCGATCTCCGCCGGGCCGGTGCGGACGTTGGCCGGGGCCGGCGTCTCGGACGCGCGGCTGATGTTCAACTATCAGCGCCGCAACGCGCCGATGCGCCGCAACACGACGATCGAGGAGGTCGGCGGCGCCGTGCTCTACCTGATGTCGGAGCTCGCCAACGGCGTCACCGGCGAGATCCACTACGTCGATTCCGGTTACAACATCATGTCGATGCCGGCGCTGGACGAATTGAAGGCGCAGGAGCACCGCAAGGCGATCGTCGAGGGCGACGACGAGCCCGATACGGGCAATTAGCCGGGCAGCGCCGCCGCAAGGCGGGAGCCGCCCGGCCGCCGGTCAGAGCAGCCGGCGCCCTTCGTCTCAGCCGCCGAAGAGGGCGTCCAGGATGTTGTGCTGCACCGGACCGAGATCGGCATAGACGTTCTCGGCACCGGTGCCGTCCGGTGCGATGACCACGACCTTGGTGCCGGTCGGAACCCGGTCGTAGAGGTGCTCGACATCCTCGTTCATCATGCGGATGCAGCCCGACGACATCCTGTGTCCGATGGTCCAGGGCTGGTTGGTGCCGTGGATGCGGAACAGGGAATCCCGGCCGCCGCGATAAAGATACATCGCCCTCGCGCCGAGCGGGTTGCCGGGGCCGCCCTTCATATAGGCCGGGATGTTGTGGCCTTTGGCACGCTCGCGCGCGAGCATCTGCGCAGGCGGCGTCCAGCCCGGCCATTCCGCCTTGCGGCCGACCTTCATCTGCCCCGACCAGCCGAAGCCCTCGCGGCCGACGCCGACGCCGTAGCGGGTCGCCATGCCCTTGCCCTCGACGAAGTAGAGATAGCGATTTTGCGAATCGACGATGATCGTGCCGGCGGGCTGATCGGTGCGGATGCGCACCTCGGTCCGGCGGAAGCGTGCATCCGGCCGCCGCTGCAAGGTGCGGCGCTGCGCTCGGGCGGTATCGACCGTCTCGAAGCTGTTGGTGGCGTAATTGTACCGGCGCACCGTTTCCGCGGCCGCCTGGCCGACCGTCGCCACGCTCACCGCACCCAGCACCGCCAGGCGCGCAAGCCGGAACCACTTGTTCATTCGCAGAACTCCCTCTCGCTTCTTCTGCCGCGATCGCCGCGCGTCCCGCCGCACCGATCCAGATTCACCATAACCGCCCAGGGCCGGATGCCGAACGCAAAGAGCGGCGATCCGCTCCCGCTCCGGCCCCGCCCGGCGGCGCTTTCTCACTTGCTGTTGCCCTCGCGTCACGTCTGCGGGCGGGACGGCACGGGAAGCTCTCGATACAGCCGCCCGGCCCGTGCCGGAACGTCATGCCCGTGCGGAGCCGATGTTTCGCCCGCCGGGCGATCAGAGGACGACGACCTTGGTCCCGACGGCGACGCGGTCGTAGAGGTCCATGACGTCCTGATTGCGCATGCGGATGCAGCCGGAGGAGACGAACTGGCCGATTGTCCAGGGGGCGTTGGTGCCGTGGATGCGATAGAGGGTCGAGCCGAGATAGAGGGCGCGGGCGCCGAGCGGGTTCGCCATGCCGCCGTCCATGTGGCCCGGCAGTTCGCGGCCCTTGCGCCGCTCGCGCGCGATCATCTCGGCCGGCGGGGTCCAGCCCGGCCATTCCGCCTTGCGGCTGATGCGATGCGTGCCCGACCAGCCGAAGCCCGGCTTGCCGACGCCGACGCCGTAGCGGCGCGCCTTGCCGCCCCGTCCGACAAGATAGAGGAAGCGCGCGCCCGAATCGATGACGATCGTGCCGGGAGCCTCCTTGCCGTCATAGGCGACGACCTGCGGCAGATAGACCGGGTCCAGCGCCGGGGCAGCCCGTGCGGCCGGCCGGGCGGCGGGAGCGGCATAGGCGTAGGCGGCCCGGCCTGTGCTCGGGGGCGCCGAGCGGGCGGCCGGGGCGGGACCGGCGCGATAGGGCGTCTGCGGTCGCGCCGCATCGAGGACGACCCCGCTTGGCGCCGCGAGCTGCAGGAGCCAAGCGCGCTGCAGGCCGGGCGCGACCTGAACCGGCGGCAGGTCGCGGTAGCGCTCACCGGCGCTTGCCTGCGAGGCCGCCATCGTCGTCGCAGCCGCCAGAAGCGCGGCGAGAACAGTCGATATGCGCTGCATGGAAAGATCCCTTCGAATGGCAGGATTGGCCGGCCGGACAGCGTCCGTTGCCCTGAAGGGTGGGAGCAAAGGGCGAGCGATTGGTTAATCCGGCGGCCTGACGGTCTCGGAAAATCCAGAACGTTTTCGTAGGGTTAACCTCCGCTTTCCGGAAATGGTGAAGATCGGGTTGATTGGCCGGTCGCAGGCGGGTAGGCCCGCGGCCGCCGCTGGGATTGCGATGCGGGTCAGAGCCGCACAAGCTCGGTAGATTAATCGTTACGCAGGCACATATTCTGTGCATTGCTGCATTGCAGCAATGCCGTTACGTTACCGGGAAACCGGGGCCGAACCCGGTGACGAACTGCGGCCGGACGAGCCGCGCAACACGGCGGAAACGCGAAGGGTTTTCACGGCCTGGCCGAAGGGTCGGTCGGGCACTCTCAACCCGCCGCAATTGGGAGATGCGGCTCATGGAGCGAATGCATGATCGCCCTTACTCTCCTTGTCTGCCTCAATAGCTCGCCGCGAGACTGCCATCAGGAGAACGTCGCCTTCGACGGCTCCATCATGCAGTGCGCCATGTTCGGTCAGGCCGCGGCCGCCGAACACATGCAGGCCCGGCCGAAATGGCACCTCGCCCGCTACCGCTGCTCTCCGCGCCGTCTCACCAACGCCTGACCAATCGCGGCACGGCGCCCGCCATGCGCCGCGCCCGCCGCCCCAGCCCGCAAGGATGGAACTTGCCATGATCCGTCCGCCCTGCGATGACGCCTTCCATGAGCGAGACGGCGACGATCGACGGCCTGACCCGTGGCGAAGACGGACGGATGCGCTGTGCCTGGCACGGCACGGACACCGAGTATCGCCGCTATCACGACGAGGAATGGGGCCGCCCCAGCGCGGACGATGACCGTCTGTTCGAGAAGCTGTGCCTCGAAGGCTTCCAGGCGGGGCTCTCCTGGCTGACGATCCTGCGCAAGCGGCCGGCCTTTCGCGAGGTCTTCCAGGGCTTCGGGATCGATGCGGTGGCGGCGATGGGCGAGGCCGATATCGAGCGGATCGTCCAGGATCCGCGCATCGTGCGTCATCGCGGCAAGATCGTCTCGGCGGTGAACAACGCCCGCCGCGCGGCGGTCGTGCGTGCCGACCACGGCTCGCTCGCCGCCTTCCTCTGGGCGCACGAACCGCCCGCCAAGGAACGGCCGGAGACGGTGTCGGCGGAGTTCGTGCGCGCCAATCCCGTCAGCCCGGCCTCGACCCGGCTGTCGAAGGCGCTGAAGACCGCGGGCTTCACCTTCGTCGGCCCGACGACGGTCTATGCCTTCATGCAGTCGATGGGATTCGTGAACGACCACCTCGAAGGCTGCTGCGTCCGCGAGGCCTGCGAAGCCGAGCGGCGGGCGTTCGTGCGGCCGCGGTGAGGTGCACTGCGAGGCTGAACTCGCGCGTCCGTGCTATCCCACGATCACCAGCCGCAGCCCGTAGGCGACGATGCCGATCGCGAGGACGCTGAGGGCCCAGAGTGCGACGAACCAGCCGGCGCGCTTCCACCAGGGTCCCTGGCTCGCCGCGCGGACCTCTTCCGGGGTCAATGGTGGTATCCCTCGTTCTCGCTGACCTTGCCGCGGAAGATCCAGTAGGCGAAGGCCGTATAGATCAGGATCGTCGGGATCAGCACCGCCGCGCCGACGAGCAGGAACCAGAGGCTCGATTCCGGCGCCGCGGCCTCCCAGATCGTGATGTCCGGCGGGATGATGTGCGGGTAGAAATTGATCCCGAGCCCGACGAAGGAGAGCACGAACAGCGCGAGCGCCGACAGGAACGGGCGGTAGTGGGCGCCTGAGGCGAGCGACTGGAACAGGCTGACGGCCGCGACGGCGACGAGGACGGGCACCCAGGCGACGGTGAAGAAGGCTGCGGCCGACGCGAACCAGCGGGCGTAGAACTGCGGCTGGATGAACGGCATCCAGGCGCTGACGCCGGCAATCGCCGCGAGGGTTCCCGCGGCGAGGAAGAAGGCGTAGCGCCGGGCGATGTCGTGGATCTCGCCCTCGGTCTTCATGACGAGCCAGCAGGCCCCCAGGAGCGCATAGCCGACGACGACCGCGCAGCCGGTCGCCAGCGAGAAGGGCGTCAGCCAGTCGTACCAGCCGCCGGCATAGGCGCGGTCGACCGCCTTGATGCCCTGGACGAGCGTTGCCAGGATGAGCCCCTGGCAGAAGGCCGCGACCACCGACCCGCCGAAGAAGGAGACGTCCCACATCCAGCGGCCGCGCACCGTCTTGAAGCGGTATTCGAAGGCGACGCCGCGGAAGATCAGCGCGAGCAGCATGGCGATCACCGGCGCATAGACCGCCGGCATGATGATCGCATAGGCGAGCGGGAAGACGGCGAAGAGCCCGCCGCCGCCCAGCACCAGCCAGGTCTCGTTGCCGTCCCAGATCGGCGCGACGGAGTTCATCGCCGTGTCGCGGTTCTCGTGCCGGCCGAGGAACGGAAAGAGGATGCCCGTTCCCAGGTCGAAGCCGTCCAGAACCACATAGGCGACGACGGCGAAGGCGATCAGAAACGCCCAGAGCAGTGCGAGATCCATCCCATGTCTCCTATCGCGCCGGATCCGGCCTTGTGCGGCCTTCCAGCGACGGCGCGGGGGTGATGCCGGCCGAACGGGTCGGCTGGCGGGCGGGTTCGTCCTCCAGCGGGCGTGGCTCGTGGCTCATCAGCCGCAGGATGTAGAAGGTGCCGGCGCCGAACAGCAGGAAATAGACGATGACGAAGGCGATCAGCGAGCCGCCGACGCCGGCGGCCGCGATCGGCGAGTGGCTCTCGGCCGTCTTGAGGACCCCGTAGACCGTATAGGGCTGGCGGCCCATTTCGGTGGTGATCCAGCCGCAGATCACCGCGACGAAGCCGGCCGGCGACATGAGGATCATCGCCCGCTGCAGCCAGCTGGATTCATAGAGCGAGCCACGCATGCGCTTCCACACCGACCAGAGGCCGATGCCGAGCATGGCGAAGCCGATCGCCACCATGACCCGGAAGGTCCAGAAGATCACCGTCGCGTTCGGCCATTCCTCGCGCGGGAAGTCCTTCAGGCCCTTGATCTCGCCGTCCCAGGAATGGGTGAGGATGAGCGAGCCGAGATAGGGAATGTCGAGCGCATATTTGGTCCGCGCCTCCTCCATGTCGGGAATGCCGAACAGGGTCAGCGGCATCGGGCCCTTGGCGTCGGCCTCGAAATGCCCCTCCATCGCGGCGATCTTGGCCGGCTGGTATTCAAGCGTGTTGAGGCCGTGCTGGTCGCCCGCGAAGATCTGGATCGGCGCGACGATCAGCGCCATCCACAGCGCCATCGAGAACATCACCCGGGCGCTGGCATTGTAGCGGTTGCGCAGGAGGTGGAAGGCGCCGACGCCGCCGACGACGAATGCGGTCGTGAGATAGGCGGCGAGCACCATGTGGACGAGACGATAGGGGAAGGACGGGTTGAAGACGATCGCCCACCAGTCCTCTGGGACGAACTGGCCGGCGGCGTTGACGCCGTAGCCCTGCGGCGTCTGCATCCAGGAATTGACCGACAGGATCCAGAAGGCCGAGAACAGCGTGCCGAGCGCGACGACGAGGGTGGCGAAGAAGTGCAGACCGTTGCCGACCCGCTTCTGTCCGAACAGCATGATGCCGAGGAAGCCGGCTTCCAGGAAGAACGCCGACAGCACCTCGTAGCCCATCAACGGGCCGAGCACCGGGCCGGTCTTGTCGGAAAACACCGACCAGTTCGTGCCGAACTGGTAGCTCATCACGATGCCGGAGACGACGCCCATGCCGAAGGAGACGGCGAAGATCTTCACCCAGTACTTGAAGGTGTCCATGTAGACCGGCTTGCCGGTCGCCAGCCACAGGCCTTCGAGCACCGCCAGATAGGAGGCGAGCCCGATCGAGAAGGCGGGGAAGATGATGTGGAACGCCACCGTGAAGGCGAACTGGAACCGCGCGAGATTGACGGGATCGAAGCCTTCGAACATCGGCTGCCTCCGGAGTTGTTCCGTATGGTCGTCATATGTCCTGCCCAGGGCGATGGTGCAACGCGGCAGTCCGTCCTTGGACAATATGGCATAGGCCGCCCCCGCCTGTACCCGGTCGATTTGCGTTGACGGCTGGCAAGGTGCGGCCCGGCCTTGCTATGGATCCACGGCAGATCGGGAGGAGATGCGGGAAGGCCTCGGGGGCGGTTGCCTCCGAACGGTCGTTCGCGCCCGGCTCCCGCCAGTTTCGTCAACGACTGCCGCGTCATCCGTCCGGGTGAGATCGCGGCCAGAAAGGGTTTTCCATGAAGCGCTCGGACATCAACGAGATCATCCGGCAGGCCGACGATTTCATCCGCTCCTTCGGCTATGTGCTGCCGCCCTTCGCCTACTGGTCGCCGGAGGAGATGAAGGCGCGCCGAGCCGAGATCGGCGCGATCGTCGACCGCAGCCTCGGCTGGGACGTCACCGACTACGGCAAGGGCGATTTCGACAGGCTCGGCCTCTTCCTCTTCACCGTCAGGAACGGCGATGCGAAGGACCTTACGGCCGGGCGCGGCATGCTCTATGCCGAGAAGATCATGATCTCGCGCAAGGACCAGATGTCGCCGATGCACCGGCACATCGTGAAGGCCGAGGACATCATCAACCGCGGCGGCGGGACGCTGGCGCTGGAGCTGTTCGAGAGCGCTCCGGACGGCTCGGTCGACGAGACGGCCGAGGTCACCGTCGTCACCGATGGCATCACCCGCAAGCTGCCGGCCGGCGGCATCCTGAAGCTTACGCCGGGCGAGAGCGTGACGCTGCTTCCCGGCAATTGGCACGCCTTCTGGGGCGAGGGGGCGGACGTCCTCATCGGTGAGGTCTCGACCGTCAACGACGACCGCACCGACAACATCTTTCGCGAGAAGATCGGGCGCTTCTCGACGGTCGAGGAGGACGAGGCGCCGCTGCGCCTTCTGGTGTCGGACTATGAGACATGGCTGTAGGCTGGCGGCATGGGGCGGTCGATTTGGAGGCCGTCTCTCGACGCTGACGGTAGCCTGACATTCCCCGTTTCTGTGGACAGAGATCGGCGCTTCAGACTCCCGGCAGCGCCCGCGTGCTAATCTGGTACGGTGCCGGCGCGTGCGGCCTCCCGGGCTGCGATCCGCGCCGGGCATCCGACCGCCAACTCCAGACGAAGGGCCTGCAATGACCGTTGCCGTCGACCTCGGCACGACCCAGACCGGCGAGCCGGCGGAGCTCGACCTGGAAGAACTCCTGTCGACGCGCCTGCTCGTTCAGGGCAATTCCGGCTCGGGCAAGTCGCATCTCCTGCGCCGGCTTCTGGAGAAGAGCGCCGGCTGGGTGCAGCAGGCGATCATCGATCCCGAGGGCGATTTCGTCACGCTCGCCGAGCGCTACGGCCATGTCGTCGTCGACGCCAACCGCACGCCGAACGAACTCGCGCGGATCGCGAACCGCATCCGCCAGCATCGCGCCTCGGTCGTCCTCAATCTCGAAGGGCTCGACGCCGAGGTGCAGATGATGTGCGCCGCGGCCTTCCTGAACGGGCTGTTCGAGGCCGACCGCGCCCATTGGTTCCCGATGTTGATCGCCGTCGACGAGGCGCATCTGTTCGCGCCGGCGATGTCCGGCGAGCATTCGGAAGAGGCGCGCAAGGCCTCGCTCGGCGCGATGACCAACCTCATGTGCCGCGGCCGAAAGCGCGGCCTTGCCGGCGTCATCGCCACGCAGCGCCTCGCCAAGCTCGCCAAGAACGTCGCGGCCGAGGCCTCGAACTTCCTGATGGGCCGCACCTTCCTCGACATCGACATGCAGCGCGCGGCCGATCTCCTCGGCATCGACCGGCGCGGCGCCGAACGCTTCCGCGATCTCGACACCGGCAATTTCGTCGCCCTCGGCCCGGCGCTGTCCCGGCGCCCGGTGCCGATCCGGATCGGGCCGACCGAGACGCATTCGCGCGCCGGCCGCCCGCAGCTGATGCCGCTGCCGGAGATGCCGCCAGAGGACCTCGCCGACCTCGTCTTCACCGCCTCGGAGGCGGAGAGGGAAGCGGATCGCCGTGCCGGCCCGTCGCGGCAGGCCTTTCCCCAGGCGCCGCGCCCGCAGGCCGCGGCGGCACCTTCGACCTCGACCCATGAGATCCTGGAGCGCGTCGCCTCCGGGCCGAGCGTTCGCGAAAGCCATGAACCCGCCGAGGACGACGATCCGCGCAGCCCGGAAGAGCGGGCCGCCGCGGTCGACCAGATCTTCGCCGAGATGCTGGAGGATCCCGACGCGGCCTTCCGGCCGGTGCCGGTGCTCTACCAGGAGTTCCTGACCCATTGCCGGCTGAAGCGCCTGCGCGGCGCCGAGACCGACATGGCCGCCTTCCGCCGCCGGCTGTCGCTCGCCCGGGCGGGGATTTCCGCCGAGACCGAGGACGAGGATTGGCGGATGATCGTGGAGCGCTCGGCGGATCTTCCCGAGGAGATGCAGGGCGTCTTCATGATGCTGGCGCGGGCGGCGCGCGAGGAGGCGGAATGCCCCTCGGACGAGGCGCTGGCGCGGGCCTATGGCAGCCATTCGCCCTCGCGCGGGCGGTTTCTTCTGTCGTTCATGGCGGAACGGGGGCTGATCACCGCAGACCGCGACTTTCGCGGCAACCGCGTCGTCACCATCGCCGGCACCGACTGGCGGACCAAGCTGCCCGAGGTCCGGCTTGACAGTCTCGACGAGGCGCGGGCGAGACGGGCGGCGAGGCTGGCCCAGAACGGCAGCTGACCGGCTTCGCCGGGCCCTACACCAGCGGGCGAGGATGCTGGCGCATCCGCCCGCTCCTAGACCGGGGCTCCGAGAAGCCGCAGCGTTCCCAGCACGAAGCCGTCATGCACTGCGAACTCGACGAGCCCGTCGGCCGCGAGCGCGATGACGAGCGTCGCCCAGACCGGCAGCCGGGCGGCAAGAAAGAAGCCGGCCATGACGAAGACGGTGTCGCCGGTGGCGTTGAGGATGGAATCGCCGGCATAGGCCGGCGCCCCCTCGGGATGGGCAAACATCGCGATCAGGACCGGCGTGTTCTCCATCCCCTCCCAGAGCGCGCTCGAGACGACCGCCGTCACCGCCCGCTTGCCGAGCGGCCAGCGCGGCTTCATCCAGGCGACGAAGCCGGCGAGCGCCATGCCGAAGACGATGTGGAGAAGCGAGTACCAGTCGGAGAACTGCTGGCTGTTCTCGGCTGCCGCGAGGTCGCCCTGCCAGATCTTGACGACACCGCAGGGGCAGACGAAGGGCCGGCCGACGAGGCGCAGCCAGACGATCATGGCGAGGACCACCGCAAGGCTCGCGAGGATGCCAGCGGTCGGAGAGGCGAGGGCGGAACGAGACGGGCCCGGCCCGAGGGCCTCGCTCCCGCTGCTCATGGAAGCGGCCACGCGGGCGTCGTCGGATGTCGCGGCGCGGAGGGGGCTGGCGGGAGGCGGCGTCGAGGGCAGGAGATCGGCATGGACCGCAATGGACGTTGATGACGTTTGCGTCGGCATCCGCTCCAATGAGTGGCAAATACCTGCCGCCGCCTGCTAAGGATGATGCCTTGGCCGCGGCTTTCAAGCCGGCCACAGATGGTTGTCACGCCGATGAGCCACTTCGCCCTGATCTGCCCGCCCTTCTACAGCCATATCCGCCTGTTCGAGGCGGTCGGCGAGGAACTCGCGCGCCGCGGCCATCGCGCCACCTTCGTCCTGAATGGCGGGGCGGCGGGAATGGTCGAGGCCGAGGGGCGCGGCCTGGCGGCCGTCGATGTCCGAGAACGGCCCCGCGAAGAGCTCGACCGGATCGTCGCCCGCGCCGCCAAGGGGGGCGGCCCGATCGCGGTTCTCCGCACCGTCAAGGATTCGGCGGCTCTGACGGACGAGCTTTGCCGGCAGGCCCCGGCGCTTCTGGACCGGCTCGGCGTCGATGCCGTGATCGGGGACCAGATGGAGCCGGCGGCGGGATTGATCGCCGCCCATCTCGGCCTGCCTCTCGTATCGCTCGCCTCGGCCCTGCCGATCCATGACGATCCGAGCGTCCCGCTTCCGTTCCTTAGCTGGCCCTACGATCCGAGCGAGAAGGGGCTGAAGCGCAATCGCGGCGGAGAAAAGGTCGCCCGCCTTCTGCTCACGCGCCAGCGCCGGACGATCGCCGCCTGGTCGAAGCGCTTCGGCCTTGCCCGGCGGGACAGCCTCGCCGACTGCCTGTCCGAGGTCTGCCAGATCTCGCAGATGGTGCCGAGCTTCGACTTTCCGCGCGCGCCCTCGCCGATCCGCCATGCCGTCGGCCCGATCCGGCGCCGGGACAGGGGCGCGGCGCCGATCGCGCTTCGCCGCCCCGGCCGGCGCCCGCTCGTCTTCGCCTCATTCGGCACGCTGCAGGGCCACCGCGCCGATCTTTTCGGCAAGGTCGCCTCGGCCTGCCGCACGCTAGGTGTCGACTGCCTCGTCGCCCATTGCGGCGCGCTGGGCGCCAAGGAGGCCGGCCGGATCGGCGCGACCTTCGTGACCGACTTCGCCCCGCAGCGCACGATCCTCGCCCAGGCGAGCGTCTGCGTGACCCATGCCGGGCTCAACACCGTGCTCGACTCGCTGGAGGCGGGCGTGCCCATGCTGGCAATTCCCATGGCCTTCGACCAGCCGGGGATCGCCGCCCGCATCGTTTATCACGGCGTCGGCGAGCGCGTTCCCCGCGTCGCTTTGTCCGAGGCGAAGATCCGGGCCTGCCTTGAGCGGCTGCTGACGGAAGCTAGGTTCCGGGACGGGGCGCGGACGATCGGCCGCGACATCGAAAACTCCGGCGGAGCGGCATTGGCGGCGGACATCGTGGAAAGAGTGGTACTGACGGACGGGCGCTTGAGCGGCGGCGAGCAGCCGGCATGAGCGGCGGTCGTAGCCGGGCGATCGACATCGCCTTCGTCGGCGCGGGGCTCGCCAGCGGTCTTTGCGCCTATCGGCTGAGCCAAACCCGGCCGGAGCTTTCGGTCGCGCTCTTCGAGTCGGGCGCGGCGGTCGGCGGCAATCACACCTGGTCCTTCCATGACGGCGACCTGACCGCGGCCGAGCATGAATGGCTGAAGCCCTTCGTAACCTCGCGCTGGGAGGGCAACGAGGTGCGCTTTCCGGACCGGCGCCGGCGCATGGCCACCGGCTATGCCAGCGTCTCCTCGGACCGGTTCCGCAAGGTGCTCGAGGGGCAGCTCGGCGATGCGATCACCACCGGGGCCGAGGTGGAACGGATCGAGCCGCGGCGGCTGCGGCTTTGCGGCGGGCAGGAGATCGCTGCCGGCTGCGTGGTCGACGGGCGGGGCCATCGGCCGAGCGACCATCTGCGGCTCGGCTTCCAGAAATTCCTCGGCCAGGAAATCGATCTGGAGGAACCGCACCGCCTCTTGAACCCGATCATCATGGACGCGACGGTGACGCAGGCCGACGGCTACCGCTTCGTCTACGTCCTGCCGCTCAGCCCGACGCGGCTTCTCGTCGAGGACACCTATTACGCCGATGGGCCAGATCTTCAGGAGGACCGGCTGCGCAAGGCGATCGCCGACTATCTCGACGCCCATGGCTGGCGCGCGTCCAAGATCCTGCGCGAGGAGCGGGGCGTCCTGCCGATCGCGATCGATGGCGACATCGAGGCGTTCTGGAACGAGAAGGACGGGGTCCCGGCGATCGGGCTGGCGGCCGGCCTGTTCCATCCGACGACCGGCTATTCGCTCCCCGATGCCGTGCGGCTCGCCGACCGTCTTGCCGCCATGCCCGATCTGTCTGCCGAGGCGGTCTTCGCAGAGACGCGGCGGCATGCGGTGGCGACATGGAAGGCGAGGGGCTTCTTCCGCATGCTCAACCGGCTCCTGTTCTTCGCCGGCGTCTCTTCCAAGCGCTACCGGATCCTGCAGCATTTCTACCGCCTGCCGGACCCGGTGATCGCACGATTCTACGCGGCCAGGCTCACCCTGCCGGACAAGGCGCGGATCCTGACCGGCAAGCCGCCCGTGCCGTTCGGCAATGCGATCCGCGTGCTCGCGCGCCATCGCCTGACGGGAGAGCTGGCATGAAGGATGCGGCAGGGCAGGAGCGGGGCGATGGCCGGCGCGCCGTCGTCATCGGTGCGGGATTCGGCGGCATCGCGCTCGCCATCCGTCTCCAGGCGGCGGGCTTTCAGACGGTGCTGGTCGAAAAGCGCGACAAGCCCGGCGGGCGCGCCTATGTCTACGAGGATCAGGGCTTCGTCTTCGACGCCGGGCCGACGGTCATCACCGACCCGACGGCGCTTGAGGAACTCTTCGCCGTCTGCGGCCGCAAGCTCGCTGACTATGTCGAGCTCCTGCCGGTCTCTCCCTTCTACCGGCTGTGCTGGGAGGACGGCTACGCCTTCGACTACGCCAACGACCAGGCCGAACTCGACCGCCAGATTCAGGCCAAGAGCCCGGCCGACGTCGCCGGCTATCAGCGCTTCCTCGCCTATTCGAAAGAGGTGTTCCGGGAGGGCTACGAGAAGCTCGGCACCGTGCCGTTCCTCTCCTTCCGCGACATGATCCAGGCCGGGCCGCAGCTTGCCCGGCTCCAGGCCTGGCGCAGCGTCTATGCCAAGGTCTCCGAGTTCATCTCCGACGACCAGCTGCGACAGGCCTTCTCGTTCCATTCCCTGCTCGTCGGCGGCAATCCCTTCGCCACCTCCTCGATCTATGCGCTCATCCATGCGCTGGAGCGGCAATGGGGCGTCTGGTTCCCGCGCGGCGGCACCGGCGCGCTGATCCGCGGCCTCGTCCGCCTGTTCGAGGATATGGGCGGGCAGGTCGAGCTTTCGGCGGAGGTCGCCGCCATCGAGACGTCGGGCGGGAGGGCGAGCGCCGTCCTCCTCAAGGACGGCCGGCGATTCCCGGCCGACTGCGTCGCCTCCAATGCCGATGTCGTCCACACCTATGGCGGACTTCTCGGCGGGACGGACCGTGGACGCAAGGAAGCCAAGCGGCTCAAGTCGAAGCGCTTCTCCATGTCGCTCTTCGTCATCTATTTCGGGCTGAAGACGCACCGGCCGGAGCTGAAGCACCACACGGTCCTCTTCGGCGCGCGCTACCGGGAGCTGATCTCGGAGATCTTCAAGGGCAAGGAACTGCCCGGCGACTTCTCGCTTTACCTGCACAATCCGTGCGTCACCGATCCCTCGCTCGCTCCGCCCGGCGCCGGCAGCTTCTACGTCCTGTCGCCCGTGCCGCATCTCGGCAATGCCGCGATCGACTGGGCCGTGGAGGGGCCGAAGTATCGCGACCGGATCTTCGACTATATGGAGGCCCGCTACATCCCCAATCTCAAAGCCGACCTTGTGACCAGCCGCATCTTCACCCCCTTCGATTTCCGCGACGAGCTCAATTCGCATCTGGGATCGGCCTTCTCGCTCGATCCGGTCCTGACGCAGAGCGCCTGGTTCCGGCCGCACAATCGCGATGGCGAGATACCGAACCTCTATCTCGTGGGCGCCGGCACCCATCCCGGGGCGGGCGTTCCCGGGGTCGTCGGATCGGCCAAGGCGACGGCCGGGCTGATGATCGCGGACGCGGGGCGTTGAGCATCGTGTCCCTGTCGACGCCATTGAACCTGCCACTCGATCCGGAGGCGCGCGCCGATCTCGCCGCCATGGCGGAGCGCTCGATCGCCCGCGGCTCGAAGAGCTTCGCCGCCGCCGCCAGGCTCTTCGATGCCGAGACGCGCAAGAGCGCGATGATGCTCTATGCCTGGTGCCGCCACTGCGACGATGCGATCGACGACCAGCGCCTCGGCTTTGCCCGGCGCCGGCTCGCCACCGAGCCGTCGCCCGCCGAGCGGCTGGAGGCGCTGGAACGCGAGACGCTGGCGGCGCTCGCGGGCGCCCCGACGGCCGAGCCGAGCTTCCGGGCCATCGCCGACGTCTCGGCCCGGCACGGGCTGCCGCAGGGCCTCGTCCTCGACCACCTCGCCGGCTACCGCATGGATGTGGAGGAACGCCGCTACGACACGATCGGCGAGACGCTGCAATACTGCTATCACGTCGCCGGCGTCGTCGGGGTGATGATGGCGATCGTGATGAAGGCCGAGGGCGAGGATGCGCTCGATCGGGCCTGCGATCTCGGGATCGCCTTCCAGCTGACCAATATCGCCCGCGACATCGTCGAGGACGCCCGTGTCGGGCGGATCTACCTGCCGCGGGAGTGGCTCGCCGAGGCCGACATCACGCCGGCCCAGATCCTCGATCCGCGCTTCCGGCCCGTGGTGGCGCTCCTCGCCCACCGGCTGGTCGACCTTGCCGAGCCCTATTACGGCTCCGCCTTCCACGGGCTCGGCGCACTGTCGCTGCGCTCCGCCTGGGCGGTGGCGATGGCGCACGGGGTCTATCGGGAGATCGGCCTCGAGGTGAAGGCGCTGGGGCCGGCCGCCTGGGACCGGCGGGCCGCCACCGGCCGCACGTCGAAGCTTAGGCATGTGGCGCTCGGTGCCGCCAAGGCGGGGCTCGCCCGCCGCACCAGGGTGCAGGAACGGCCGGCGACGCTCTGGACCCGTCCCCGTCCGGCCAAGCCTTCCTGACCGGACACGTCCGATCGCGGAGGCTGTTCGCCCCCGCTCCCCTGGGCCGTTCGCCCGCAGCTGCGCCGAGAAGTCGCGGGCGTCGCCACCCAAACTTGACGGAACACATGTGCAAGCGCCGCCCTTGCACCACCAAACCCGGCCGGCAATGCCCGGCCGGCTCGTGTTTCGAAAAGGGAGAGCCACATGAACCGTTTCACACGGCTGGCGTCGACGTCGGCCATCCTCATCCTGACCGCATCCGCGGCACAGGCCGCGGGCACCGCCGCGACCGCCGCCGACGGATCCTCCGATGAGAAGCTCCTGACCGGCGAGACGGCCTATGGCAGCTGGGAACAGGCCGAGCCCGGCCTGAAGCTGAAGATCACCCCGTCGGCCATGCCGGAGCCCTTCGCGACGCAGTCGGCGAGCAACACACCCGGCATCGCGGCCCGGCCCGACGACGCCAGGCCCCAGGTCATGAAGGGCTTCGAGGTGTCGGAATTTGCCAGCGGCCTGCAGCAGCCCCGCGTCATCACCATCGCCCCGAACGGCGACGTCTTCGTCGCCGACAGCGGTGCCGGCGAGATCCACGTCTTCCGGATGGCAGACGACGGCACCGTTTCCAAGAAGAGCGTCTTCGCCAGCGGCCTCAACCGGCCCTATGGCGTCGCCTTCTACCCGAACGGCGACGATCCGGACCATGTCTATGTCGGCAACACCGACAGCGTCGTGCGCTTTCCCTATTCCAGCGGCGACATGAAGGCGTCGGCCGAGCCGGAGACAATCGTTCCGGAGCTTCCGACCGGCTATCACTGGACCCGCGACATCGTCTTCTCGGCGGACGGCAAGACGATGTACGTCGCGGTCGGCTCGGACTCCAACGTGGCGCTCGAGACGATGGAGCCGCATCCGCCGGAAAGCTTCGTCGAGGAGAACTCCAAGGGCGCGGCCTGGGGCGACGAGCGCTGGCGCGCCGACGTTCTCGCCTTCGATCCGGACGGCAAGAACCGCCGCATCTACGCCACCGGCCTTCGCAACTGCTCCGGCATGACCATCCAGCCGGCGACGAAGGATCTGTGGTGCGTCGTCAACGAGCGCGACGAACTCGGCGACAATTTGCCGCCGGACTATGCCACGCGTGTCCAGGAGGGACACTTCTACGGCTGGCCCTGGTACTATATCGGCGAGAACAAGGACCCGCGTTGGAAGATGGCGCCGCGGCCCGAGCTGGCGGACGCGGTCACCGTGCCGGACATCCTGTTCCAGCCGCATTCGGCGCCGCTCGGCATCGATTTCTACACCGGCAAGATGTTCCCCTCGGACTATAACGGCGACGCGTTCGTCGCCATGCACGGCTCCTGGAACCGCGACCATCGCACCGGCTACAAGGTGGTTCGGCTGATCTTCAAGGACGGCAAGCCGACCGGCGTCTACCAGGACTTCATGACCGGCTTTGTGCTCGACGACCAGCAGGTCTGGGGCCGTCCCGTCGACGTCACCATGGCGCATGACGGCTCGCTGCTCGTCTCGGAGGACGGCACCGGCACGATCTGGCGCGTCACCGCCGGGCAGAAGCAGGCGGCGCAGTAGCTGCCCGAATAGACGCAGGTCGGGCGCCGCGGGAGCGCTCGGCCTGTTGGGAGGCCGGAAATCAAGGCAGGTGAGGCCGGGCCCTATCGCTTAGCTCCAGTGTCGGCGTTCGAACGCGAGCAAGACCGCAGCCATTTGGCAGGCGCTTCCGACGAAACCTCGGGTCCGCCTCAGTGCAGCGTCGCGCCGTCGCGGCCGCTGTCCTCGGGACGCCGCGAACGTGCCGCGCGTTCGCTCTCGATGGTTCCCGCCGCGCGCAGCTGGTCGCGCAGCCGGTCGACCGGCGGGGCATAGAGGAAGCCGAAGGAGACGGCGCCGTCCTTGCCCTCGACGGCGTGGTGAAGGCGGTGCGCCTGGACGAGACGCTTGGCATATCCCTTGTGCGGGATGTTCCGGAACGGCCAGCGCTGGTGCACCAGCCCATCATGGACGATGAAGTAGAAGGCGCCGTAGAGCGTGATCCCGACGGCGATCGCGCCGACGACGGGATGGCCGAGACCGGCGATGGCGAAGAGCGCGATCGCCAGGACCGAGAAGACCACGGCGTAGAGGTCGTTCTTCTCGAACAGGCCCTCGCGCGGCTCGTGATGGGAGCGGTGCCAGCCCCAGCCCCAGCCATGCATGATGTATTTGTGCGCGGCCCAGGCCACCGCTTCCATGACGAGGAAGACGGCGAGGGCGATGCCGACGAGGGCGAGGGTGGTCCAGGATATCATTGCGGGCCCGTGATCCTTTGCCGGCCGCCCATACACCGCTCGCGGCGGGCAGGGCGCACCGGCAACTAACGAGGCAAGGTAGGTGCTTCGCCGCCGGAACGAAAGCCCCGGCCGATTGCCGCAGCTATCTTGCGCCGGCGCCAGGATCCCGGCGCTCGGCCGCCGCCACGCCGAGAGGTTCCAGCGAGCCAGCGAGCGCTTTGTCGAAGATGAGGTCGAGCAGCATGTGCATCCGGTTCGTCGGCCCGAACACCTCGCTCAGCCGCTGATGCGCGTCGGCGAGATGGCGTTCGATGCGATGCATGACCGATGGGCGGCCGATCAGCGAGACGATGGTCGACTTGCCTTGATCCTTGCCCACGTCCTTGCCGATCAGGACGGCGCTCGACGTGCCGTCGAGAAGGTCGTCGAGGAGCTGGAAGGCGTGTCCGAGATCGGCGGCGAAATCGCGCAGGAGCGCCCGCACGCGGCCGTTCGCGCCGGCCACCACGGCGCCGATCTCCACGGCCGCCGAAAACAGCGAGCCGGTCTTCAGGCCGTTGGTGGTGGCGATCTCGGACAGCGCCCGCGTCGCCCGTCCGCCTCTGAGATCCTCGAACTGGCCGCCGACGAGGCCCGCCGTGCCGACGGCGCGGGTGAGGATCGCGATCGCCTCGCTGCGCTCGCGCGCGGCAAGGCCGGGGATGGTGGCGAGCAGCTGGAACGCACCGGCCAGGACCGCGATCGACGACAGCACCGCGACGTCCTCGCCGAAGGTCATGTGGATCGCCGGCCGGCCGCGACGCATGGCGGCATTGTCCATGCAGGGCAGATCGTCGAGAACGAGCGAGGCGGCATGCACCATCTCGACGGCGCAGCCGGCGTCGATCGCCGTCTCGACGTCGCCGCCGAGATCCTCGGCCGTCAGCGCGGCCATCAACGGCCGAAGCCGCTTGCCGGGAGCGAGGATGCTCTCGGCGATCGCGGCATCGAGTTCGCTCTGGCCCGGCAGGGCCTGCGGGACCAGCACGGCGAGGCGGCTGTCGATCCGGTCGCGATAGGCCGAAAGGCCGCTCTTCAGGTTCGTGGTCATGGCCTGCCGTGCGTCCGTGTCCAGAAATATTTACATCTACTGTACACACAAATGGACAGCAAATGCCAATGCGATCCTGACATGCGGACGCCGCGAAGAAAATGCGATATTCCCCGCCTGTGACGAAAGGACCGTTCCCCGCCGTGACCGAGCCCACCGACCCTCGTGCCCGCGGCGACATCGCGGGTCGCAAAAGCGATCACCTCGACATCGTGCTCAACCCGACGCTGTCGGGCCGGCGTGCGTCGAGCGGGTTCGACGCGATCGTCTTCGAGCATCTTGCGCTGCCGGAACTCGCCCTGTCCGCGATCGATCTGTCGACGCGCTTTCTCGGCCGCAGCCTCAACGCGCCGCTCCTGATCTCGTCGATGACCGGGGGGCCGGAGCGGGCGGCGCGGATCAACCACAATCTCGCCGAGGCGGCGGAGGCGCTCGGCATCGCGCTCGCCGTCGGCTCGCAGCGCATCGCGATCGAGGGGCGGGCGACCGGCGGGCTCGACCGCAGCCTGCGCGACCTCGCGCCGAGCATCCCGATTCTTGCCAATGTCGGGGCGGCGCAGCTCGGCCTCGGCTATGGCCGGGGCGAGGCGGAGCGGGCGGTGGAAATGATCGGCGCCGACGCTCTGATCATCCATCTCAACCCGCTGCAGGAGGCGGTGCAGCCGGGCGGCGACACCGACTGGCGCGGGATCCTGCGGGCGATCGAGACGCTCGCCCGCGATCTCGCCGTGCCGCTCGTCGTCAAGGAGGTCGGCGCCGGAATCTCGGGCGCTCTCGCGCGGCGGCTCGTCGAGGCGGGCGCCCAGACGATCGACGTCGCCGGCGCCGGCGGCACGAGCTGGGCGGCGGTCGAGGCCGAGCGCAGCGAGGATGCGTTGACCCGCGCGACGGCGCTCGTCTTCTCCGATTGGGGGATCCCGACCGCCCGGGCGATCGCCGATGTGCGCCGCGCCTGCCCGGAGACGACGGTGATCGGCTCGGGCGGCATCAAGACCGGGCTCGACGTCGCCAAGGCGATCCGGCTCGGCGCCGATCTCGCCGGCCAGGCGGCGGCCTCGCTCGGGGCCGCCGACCGGTCCGCCGAGGCGGTCGTGACGCACTTCTCCGCGGTGATCACGCAGCTGCGCATCGCCTGCTTCTGCACCGGCTCGGCCGATCTGAAGGCGCTGCGACAGGCGCCGCTGCTCGCTCCTCCGGACTATCTGGAATAGGCGGATCGTCCCGCCGTCTCCTCGACCCCCTCGGCCGGGTAGAGCCGGCCGAGCAGCGGCAGATGCGTGGCCCCCTTCTTGACGAGGAAGGTCTTGAACGCGATCTCGACCGGCGAGGAGATGCGCTCCTTCCGGCATACGGCGTACCATTTGCGCCGGATCGGCATGCCGCTGACGTCGAGGACCGCCAGCCGGTTCATCTCGACCTCGAAGGCGATCGTGTGGGCCGAGATGAAGGCGATGCCGAGCCCCGCCATCACCGCCTGCTTGATCGTCTCGTTCGAGCCCATCTCGACCGAGCGCGCCTGCAGCTGGTCGAGATGATCGCCGAAGAAGATCTCCAGCGCCGTGCGCGTGCCCGAACCCTGCTCGCGGATGATGAAGGTCTCTTCCAGAAGGCGCTCGCGGCCGATCTCGCACGCCCCGGCGAGCGGGTGGTCGGGCGGCGCGATCATCACCAGGGGATGGTCGCCGAAGCAGATCGAGGCGACCGGGAAGGTGAGCGGCGGGCGGCCCATCAGCGCGATGTCGAGCCGGTATTCCTTGAGGTCCGAGACGATCTCGTCGCGATTGCCGACCTTCAGCCGCATCTCGATGCCGGGATAGTCCTTCTGGAATCCGGCGATCAGACGCGGGGCGAAATATTTCGCGGTCGACACGACGCCGAGCCGGATCGTGCCGGTGCGCACGCCCTTGACCGCCGCGATCTCGTCGGAAAGAGCCCGCAGCGTGGTCTCCACCGTATTGGCGGCGGCGAGCACGGCGGCCCCCGCCGTCGTCAGCCGCATCCCGTCGCTGGTGCGGTCGAACAGCGACACGCCGAATTCGTCCTCCATCTGCTTTATCTGTAAAGTGACCGCCGGCGCGGTCAGCCCGATCTGGCGGGCGGCGGCCGCGACGGTGCCGTGGCGGCTGATCGCCTGGACCGATCGCAACTGGCGCAAAGTGAGGTTTCGCATGCCGAGCTAATTATTTTATTTTACCGATTGCGTAAAGATAATAAATTTTACTTATACGGCCCGTCCGGCCAGTGTTCACCCAACGGCGGTGAACGCGGTCGCAGAACCCCGACACCGAACAGGAGGAAATGAATGCCCTCGTCCCTCGACGCCTATCTCGGCTCCGCATCCGGCCAGGACCCGCTCCGCCAGAAGGTCGCCGACACGGTGCGCCATCTCGCGGCGGCCGCGGTCAAAGTGCGCAACACCATCATCGCCGGCGGCAGCGGCGAGAGCCTTGGCGCCTCGCGTGACGCGACGAATGGCGGCGGCGACGTGCAGAAGGAGCTCGACGTGGTCGCCGACCGGGCCTTCCTCGATGCGGCGAAGGCGGCGCCGATCGCCTTCTTCGGCTCCGAGGAGCAGGACGAGGCGGTGGTGCTGAAGCCCGGCGAGGCGCTGGCGATCGCGATCGATCCCCTCGACGGCTCGTCGAACATCGAGACCAATGTGTCGATCGGTACGATCTTCTCGATCCTGCCGGTCGAGGAAGCGCACCAAGCCGACCCGAAGTCGGTGTTCACCCAGCCGGGATCGCGGCAGCTCGCCGCCGGCTTCTTCATCTACGGGCCGCAGCTGCTCCTGGTGCTCACCGTCGGCAACGGCACGCATGTCTTCATCTTCAAGCCGGGCTTCGGCGGTTTCGTCGAACTCACCGGCTCTGTGACGATCGCCGACCGCGCCAAGGAGTTCGCGATCAACGCCTCGAACTATCGGCACTGGGACCCGCAGATCCGCAGCTATATCGATGACTGCCTCGCCGGAACGGAAGGCCCGCGCGAGCGCGACTTCAACATGCGCTGGGTCGGCTCGATGGTCGCCGACTGCTACCGCATCCTGGTGCGCGGAGGGATCTTTCTCTACCCTGGCGACGGACGCCAGGGCTACCAGAAGGGCCGGTTGCGGCTGCTCTACGAGGCCAATCCCGTCGCCTTCTGCGTCGAGCAGGCGGGCGGTGCCGCGACCGACGGCGTCAACCGCATTCTCGACATCGTGCCGGAGGGGCTGCATGTGCGCACGCCGCTGGTCTTCGGATCGAAGCGCGAGGTCGAGCGCGTCGGCCGCTACATGGCCGATCCGTCGGCACTCAGCGAACGCTCGCCGCTGTTCGGCAAGCGAAGCCTGTTCCGGGCCTGACCCGGTCGGACGAACGGGGCGGGGAGGCCCCTTCGTCCGGGAGGAGGAATGAATGTCCGCAAAGCACCCGATCATCGTCATCACCGGTTCCTCGGGAGCCGGCACCACTTCGGTGAAGAAGATTTTCGACCAGATCTTCCGGCGCGAACATGTCGACGCCGCCTTCATCGAGGGCGACGCCTTCCATCGCTACGACCGCGCGGCGATGAAGGCGAAGATGGTCGAGGAGGAGACGGACGGGAACCGCAACTTTTCGCATTTCTCGCCGGAGGCGAACGTCCTGGAGAAGCTCCAGGAGGTCTTCCAGGACTATGGCCGCAAGGGCCGCGGCGAGACCCGCCACTACATCCACGACGAGGAGGAGGCCCGGCTCTACGGCGCCGAGCCCGGCACCTTCTCCGACTGGGCGCCGCTGGAGGAGGGCAGCGACCTCCTCTTCTACGAGGGCCTGCATGGCTGCGTGAAGACCGAGACGGTCGATCTCGCGCCGCTCGCCGATCTGAAGATCGGGGTCGTGCCGGTGATCAACCTCGAATGGATCCAGAAGATCCACCGCGACAAGGCGACGAGGGGCTATTCGACCGAGGCGGTGATGGACACGATCCTGAGGCGGATGCCCGACTACGTGAAATATATCTGTCCGCAATTCGCCCGCACCGACATCAACTTCCAGCGCGTGCCGATCGTCGACACCTCCGACCCGTTCATCGCCAGATGGATCCCGACGGCGGACGAATCGATGATCGTGATCCGCTTTGCCTCGCCGCGTGGGATCGACTTTCCCTATCTTCTGTCCATGATCCCCGGGAGCTTCATGTCCCGGGCCAATTCCATCGTTGCGCCGGGCAACAAGCTCGACATCGCAATGCAGCTCATCCTGACGCCGCTGATCCTCCAGCTCATGGAAAAGAAGCGCCGGGCCTCCTGAGCTCGAACGAGACTTTGAGGGAAGACGACATGTCCCAAACTGCCGACAAAGCGCCCCACGAAATGGCCGGCGTCTCCATCCGCCAGATGGCGGACGCCATCCGTGCCCTGTCGATGGACGCGGTCCAGAAGGCCAATTCCGGTCATCCCGGCATGCCGATGGGCATGGCCGACGTCGCGACCGTCCTGTTTTCCAAGTTCCTGCGCGTCGATCCGAGCCAGCCGGAATGGCCGAATCGGGACCGCTTCGTCCTGTCCAACGGACACGGCTCGATGCTGCAATATTCGCTCATGCATCTCCTCGGCTTCCCGGAGATGACGATCGAGGAGATCGAGAACTTCCGCCAGCTCGGCAGCCGCACCGCCGGACACCCCGAATATGGCCACGCCGCCGGCATCGAGGCGACCACCGGCCCGCTCGGCCAGGGCATCACCATGTCGGTCGGTATGGCGCTCGCCGAGAGGATGCTCGCCGCCAGGTTCGGCGACGACCTCGTCGACCACTACACCTATGTGTTCTGCGGCGACGGTTGCCTGATGGAGGGCATCTCCCACGAGGCGATCGATCTTGCCGGGCACCTCAAGCTGAACAAGCTGATCGTCTTCTTCGACGACAACCACATCTCGATCGACGGCGACACCAAGCTCGCCACATCGATCGACCAGCGCGAGCGCTTCGAGGCACATGGCTGGAACACCTTTGCCGTCGACGGCCATGATCCGGACGCCGTCGAGAAGGTGATCGCCGAGGCGCGAAAGAGCGACAAGCCGGCGTTCATCGCCTGCCGCACGATCATCGGCTACGGCGCGCCGAATTTGCAGGGCACGGACAAGGTGCACGGCAACGCGCTCGGCAAGGACGAGGTCGCCGCGACGCGCAAGAATATCGGCTGGACGTCGGAGCCCTTCGTCATCCCGCAGGAGATCTACGACGCCTGGCATGCGGCGGCCAAGCTCGGTCGCGAGGCCCGGAAGGCCTGGGAGAAGACGCGTGACGCGGCGCCGAAAAAGGCCGAGTTCGAGGCGCAATACGCGACCACGCTGCCGGAGAACCTCGCCGAGCTGATGGCCAAGGCGCGGGCCGACATCGTGTCCGAACAGCCGAAGGTCGCGACCCGCAAGGCCTCGGAAATGGCGCTCGAGGTGATCAACGGAGCGAGCGAGCTGACCATCGGCGGCTCGGCCGACCTCACCCCCTCGAACAACACCAAGACCAAGGGGCTGACCGACATCGCGCCCGGCGACTATTCCGGCCGCTACGTGCGCTACGGCGTGCGCGAGCACGGCATGGCTGCGACGATGAACGGCATCGCGCTGCATGGCGGCTTCATTCCCTATGGCGGCACCTTCATGTGCTTCACCGACTATGCCCGCGGCGCGATCCGCCTGTCGGCGCTGATGGGGATCCGGGTCGTCTATGTCATGACCCATGATTCCATTGGCCTCGGCGAGGACGGCCCGACCCACCAGCCGGTCGAGCATCTGGCGATCCACCGCGCGACGCCCAACCTGCTTCTGTTCCGTCCCGCCGACGCGGTCGAGACCAACGAGGCCTGGGAGATCGCGATGGCCGAGACGAAGCGGCCTTCCGTCATGGCGCTGTCGCGCCAGGGCGTGCCGACCGTGCGCTCGGGCGAGGTGACGGAAAACCGGACCCGCAAGGGCGCCTATGTCCTCAAGGATGTCGACGGGACGCGCGACCTGACGATCCTGTCGACCGGCACGGAAGTCGAGATCGCGCTGAAGGCGGCCGAGACGCTGGAAAGCCAGGGCCGCAAGGTCGCGGTGGTCTCCATGCCCTGCTGGGAGCTGTTCGAGGAGCAGGACGAGGCCTATCGCAAGTCCGTCCTCGGCTCCGCGCCGCGCATCGCCATCGAGGCGGCGGTCCGGCTCGGCTGGGATCGCTGGCTCGGCGAGGACGGCCGCTTCATCGGCATGCATTCCTTCGGCGCCTCGGCGCCTGGGCCCGAGGTCTACAAGCATTTCGGCATCACCGCCGAGGCGGTCGTGACGGCCGCCGGCGAGATGCTGAAGCACTGATCTAGAAAAAGACGCGGAAAGGGCCGGCCGAGCGGGCCGGCCCGACGCGGGGAGACGACGACGAGCCGCGGGAAGGTGCTTCCCGCGGACAGGGAAGACGTGCGCGAAAGAGGAGGTGTCTTCACCATGGCAAAGATCACGCTGCGCCAATTGCTCGACCATGCCGCGGAGAACGACTACGGCGTTCCCGCCTTCAACATCAACAACATGGAACAGGGCTTGGCGATCATGGAGGCGGCGTCGCAATGCGACGCCCCGGTCATCATGCAGGCCTCGCGGGGCGCGCGCACCTATGCGAAGGACATCATGCTCGAAAGGATGATGGACGCGCTGGTCGAGATGTTCCCGCAGATCCCGGTCTGCATCCATCAGGACCACGGCAACAACGAGCAGACCTGCCTGACCGCGATCCGCCACGGCTTCACCTCCGTGATGATGGACGGTTCGCTCGAAGCCGACATGAAGACACCGGCCAGCTACGAGTACAACGTCACCATCACCGAACGGGTGACGCGCATGGCGCACTGGGTCGGTGCCTCCGTGGAGGGCGAACTCGGCGTGCTCGGCTCGCTCGAGACCGGCGAGGGTGAGAAGGAGGACGGCGTCGGCTTCGAGGGCAAGCTCGACCACGACAAGCTCCTGACCGATCCGGAGCAGGCCGTCGATTTCGTCCGCCGCACCAAGGTCGATGCCCTCGCCATCGCGATGGGCACCTCGCACGGGGCCTACAAATTCACCCGGAAGCCGGACGGCGAGATCCTGGCGATGCACGTCATCGAGGAGATCCACTCCAAACTGCCGAACACCCATCTCGTGATGCACGGCTCCTCCTCGGTGCCGCAGGAGCTGCAGGAGATCATCAACCGCTATGGCGGGAAGATGCGCGAGACCTATGGCGTGCCGGTCGAGGAGATCGTCCGCGGCATCAAGCACGGCGTGCGCAAGGTAAATATCGACACCGACTGCCGGATGGCGATGACCGGTCAGTTCCGCAAGGTTGCGATGGAGCGGCCGGAGGAGTTCGATCCGCGGAAGTTCATGGTGCCGGCGATGGAGGCGCTGAAGACCCTCTGCCTCGACCGCTACGAGCGCTTCGGTTGCGCCGGACAGGCCTCGAAGATCAGGCCCTTGCCGCTGGACCAGATGGCAGCCCGCTACCAGTCGGGCGCACTCGACCCGCGCATCGAGACGATGACGGCCGCCGCCGCTTAAGGCGGGGCGATCCGCGGCCGAAGGACCGGCCGCGACGCGTGAACGACAACAGGACCAGCATGCGACGGCGCGGGGAGGGCTCTCCGCGGCGACAGGAGAGACTTTGTCCGCCGCCGACCTCGAAGCGGCGGGACGAAGCCGGATTTCAAAGGAAGGAAAAGGCGACATGGATACGGGATCGCAGACCGTCACCGGCAAGGACCGCTACAAGTCCGGCGTCATGGAATACAAGAAGATGGGCTATTGGGAGCCCGACTACCAGCCGAAGGAAACCGACATCATCGCCTGCTTCCGGATCACGCCGCAGGACGGCGTCGACCCGATCGAGGCGGCGGCTGCCGTCGCCGGCGAAAGCTCCACCGCGACCTGGACGGTCGTGTGGACCGACCGGCTGACCGCTGCCGAGAAGTACCGCGCCAAGGCCTACCGGGTCGATCAGGTGCCCAACACCTCCGACCAGTACTTCGCCTATATCGCCTATGACCTCGATCTGTTCGAGTCGGGCTCGATCGCCAATCTCACCGCCTCGATCATCGGCAACGTCTTCGGCTTCAAGCCGCTGAAGGGCTTGCGCCTCGAGGACATGCGGCTGCCGACGGCCTATGTGAAGACCTTCCAGGGCCCGGCGACCGGCATCGTCGTCGAGCGCGAGCGGCTCGACAAGTTCGGCCGTCCGCTCCTCGGCGCGACGGTGAAGCCCAAGCTCGGCCTGTCCGGCCGCAATTACGGCCGCGTCGTCTACGAGGCGCTGAAGGGCGGTCTCGACTTCACCAAGGACGACGAGAACATCAACTCGCAGCCCTTCATGGATTGGCGCGAGCGCTTCCTCTACTGCATGGAGGCGGTGAACAAGGCGCAGGCCGCCACCGGCGAGATCAAGGGCACCTATCTCAACGTCACCGCCGCCACCATGGAGGACATGTACGAGCGCGCCGAATTCGCCAAGGAGCTGGGTTCGACCATCGTGATGATCGACCTCGTCATCGGCTGGACGGCGATGCAGTCCATGGCGAAGTGGGCGCGGCGCAACAACATGATCCTGCACCTCCACCGGGCAGGCCATTCCACCTATACGCGCCAGAAGACGCATGGCGTCTCCTTCCGCGTCATCGCCAAATGGGCACGCCTCGCCGGCGTCGACCACATCCATGCCGGAACGGTGGTCGGCAAGCTCGAGGGCGATCCGGCGACGACCAAGGGCTATTACGACATCTGCCGCGACGAGTTCACGCCGCAAAAGCTCGAAAACGGCATCTTCTTCGACCAGCCCTGGGCCTCGCTCAACAAGATGATGCCGGTCGCCTCCGGCGGCATCCATGCCGGCCAGATGCACCAGCTGATCGACCTCCTCGGCGAGGACGTCGTCCTGCAGTTCGGCGGCGGCACGATCGGCCATCCGCAGGGCATCGCGGCCGGCGCGACGGCGAACCGCGTGGCGCTCGAATGCATGATCCTCGCCCGCAACGAGGGCCGCGACATCCTGCGCGAGGGGCCGGACATCCTCAACGAGGCGGCCAAGAGCTGCTCGCCGCTGAAGGCCGCGCTCGATACCTGGAAGGACGTCACCTTCAACTACACCTCGACGGATTCGCCCGACTACGCGGTCACGGCGACGGCGGCCTGAGCCCGCCCTTGCCTGCCGGGGCGGGATGTCCTCCCAAAGGCCTGCCCCGGCTCCCTCCTTCAAAGACAGACGAAGGACATCCGGTCCTGCGACCGCCTTCGCCGCAGCCAAGGAACCAATCCATGCGCGTTACCCAGGGAACCTTTTCCTTCCTCCCCGACCTCACGGACGAGCAGATCACGGCACAGGTCCAGTACTGCCTCGACAATGGCTGGGCGGTGAACATCGAATACACCGACGATCCGCACCCCCGGAACACCTATTGGGACATGTGGGGCCACCCGATGTTCGACATCGAGGACGCGGCCGGCGTGATGATGGAACTTGCCGCCTGCCGCAAGGCGCACAGCCATCTCTACATCCGCATGTCCGCCTTCGACTCCACCCATGGCTGGGAGTCGGTGAAGCTGTCCTTCATCGTCAACCGGCCGGCCGAGGAACCGGGCTTCCGCCTGCGCCGGCAGGAGAGCCATGGCCGCAACATCCGCTATTCGACCGAGCCCTATGCGACGGACAAGCCCGAGGGCGAGCGCTACGCGGTGTGAGGCGGAGCGGCCTCGCCGTTGAGGTTCGGGCCGAGGCACCCCCCTCTGTCCTGCCGGACATCTCCCCCACAAGGGGGGAGATCGATCTCGCTCCGACGGGTCGGCCTTGGCTGAGACCCTGAACCCGGCAATGCCGCACTGTTTGAGCCAGCGATGTTCCAGGACGATCAGCGCGATCGAAGCCGCCTGATCTCCCCCCTTGTGGGGGAGATGCCGGCAGGCAGAGGGGGGTGCGCAAGGGCGCGGCGAAAATCGAACGAACGGGATGTAAGGTGATGAGCTATCTCGACCAGCTGAACAAAGCTCCCAAGCCGGACGGCACTGCCGCCACGCCGGTCTCAGGCACCCAGGCGCCTGACGGCGACGTCACCGGCACGAACGCTGCCGGCGAGGCTGCGACACCTCAGCCGGCACCCACCACCGTCGACCTCCGCCGCGAATACGAGGAGGCCGGCGTCAAGGAGGTTCTGGAGGAGCTCGACCGGGAGCTCGTGGGCCTTGCGCCAGTCAAGAAGCGCATCCGCGAGACGGCGGCGCTGCTTCTCGTCGAGCGCGCCCGCCGCCGGCTCGGCCTCGCCCATGAGACGCCGACGCTGCATATGAGCTTCACCGGCAATCCCGGCACCGGCAAGACGACGGTCGCCATGAAGATGGCGAACCTCCTTCACCGGCTCGGCTATATCCGCAAGGGGCATCTCGTCTCGGTGACGCGCGACGATCTCGTCGGACAGTATATCGGCCACACCGCCCCGAAGACCAAGGACATCCTCAAGAAGGCGATGGGCGGCGTCCTGTTCATCGACGAAGCCTATTATCTTTACCGGCCGGAGAACGAGCGCGACTACGGCCAGGAGGCGATCGAGATCCTGCTTCAGGTGATGGAGAACCAGCGCGACGACCTCGTCGTCATCCTCGCCGGCTATGCCGACCGGATGGACAAGTTCTTCGAATCGAATCCCGGTTTCCGCTCGCGCATCGCCCACCATATCGACTTCCCGGACTATTCGAACGACGAACTCCACCGGATCGCGGTGGGCATGCTGGAGCGGCAGAACTACCATCTGACCGACGAGGCGGGGACGGTCCTGGCGCGCTACATCGAATACCGGCGGGCGCAGCCGCATTTCGCCAATGCCCGCTCGATCCGCAACGCCCTCGACCGGGCCCGCCTCAGGCAGGCGAACCGGCTGTTCGAACAGGATGCCGGACCGCTCGACGCCGCGATGCTGTCGACGATCGCGGCGGAAGACATTGCCGCGAGCCGCGTCTTCGGCCAGAAGCCGGACATGAAGGCCGAGCATGTTGCCGAGAGCCTGGCCGCCGGGCCGGCGGCCAGAAAGGAGTAGACCATGACGAGACCCGTCACCATCGCCCCCTCGATCCTGTCGTCGGATTTTTCGCGGCTTGGCGAGGAGGTCGCGGCCGTCGACCGGGCGGGCGCGGACTGGATCCATCTCGACGTCATGGACGGGCACTATGTGCCGAATATCACCTTCGGCCCGCCGGTGATCAAGGCGATCCGCGGTGCCTCCAAGAAGGTGTTCGACTGCCATCTGATGATCGAGCCCTGCGACCCCTATCTCGAAGCCTTCGCCGAGGCGGGCTGCGACATCATCACCGTCCATGCCGAGGCGACGAAGCATCTCGACCGCTCGCTGCAGGCGATAAAGAATCTCGGCAAGAAGGCCGGCGTCTCGCTCAACCCGTCGACGCCCGAGGACGTCATCCGCTACGTCCTCGACCGGCTCGACCTCGTCCTCCTGATGACGGTCAATCCCGGCTTCGGCGGCCAGGCCTTCATCCCGTCGGTGGTCGACAAGGTGCGCCGCGTGAAGGAGATGATCGGCACGCGCGACATCCATATCGAGATCGACGGCGGCGTGACGCCGGAGACCGCGCCGACGGTGATCGCCGCGGGGGCGGACGTGCTGGTCGCCGGCTCGGCCGTCTTCAAGGGCGGGACGCCCGACCACTATGCACGAAACATCGCGGCGATCCGCGCGGCGGCGGAGGGGGCGCGCGAAAAGGCGGCTTGAAGGCGGGCTTCGCAACAGCGGCGGTGTCGTTGGGGCAAGGCCGATAATCGGCGCGCGAGCGGGCTTGCTGCCGCCTCGTCAGCGTCCAAGTGTCCGCCGGAGCGGTGTCAGGAAAAACGCTTAGCGCTGTTTCCGCGGAACCCGAAGGCGCAGCGGCGGTTTTGGCCGATAGGGACGCTATGGGAGACGCACGTATGACATCGAGACTAGCATCCATCGTGCTGGCGATCGCGCTCGCCTTTTCGGGACTGACGATGACGGCGGGCACCGCTTCGGCCGGATCGTTCAGCATCACCGTCGGCGACGGGCACCACTACCGTCACCACCGAAACTACCGCCACAATCGCCACTATCGGCATAACCGTGGCTGGCGTAATCATGTCCGCCGCGATCGCCGCCATTGGCGGCGTGGCTGGCATGACCGGCCGCATTATCGGCGGTATCATCGCCGCGACCGGCATCCTACGCCCTTTCCGCTCTATCGCATTCGCTGAGCGGAAGACGGCAGGGAAAAACCTGGCGGCGTCGCTTCTTCGGAAGTCGGCGCCGTTTTCGTTGTTGCGCGGGCGCGGCGCCCTTCCCGGAGCCGTCTCCCGTTGCGGCGGAGCGTCCAATGCCTGCCTGAGCACTTGATTGTGTTCGTGATTTTCCTCTTGCCCACAGATCTTACGTAAGGTAAGCTTGGGCATTGCTCGAGCGGCCCGCGCGCTCTACGCCCGCCGCGGTCTGGGCAGTTTGGAGAACGCGTCATGAAATCGTTCATCATGTCGATGGTCGTGGCCATCGCGCTTGCCGTGGCCGGCCTGACCGCCACGGCGACCACTGCTTCGGCGGGGTCCTACAGCAACGCTCCCGTCGTCCTGGCCGGCGGGTACAACAATCACTACCGCTCCCACTATCATCCGCGGCGCGTCTACCGCCGTCATTACCGGCGGCACCATGTCAGGCGCCATCATTACGCGCCACACGTTCAGCACCGGGTCTACCGGCAGCATCACCGCCGCCACTATAACAGGTATAACGGCTACTGATCGACCGCGCCTCAATCCCGCGCCTGGAGACGGACAATGAGAACGGCCTCCGGCAGGGGGCCGTTCTTTCGTTTGCGGGTCCATTCCGGGGGACAGCGAAAGGCGCGATCCCGGCGCCCCTGCCGAGGCGGCGGGTTCCCGCCGGGCCTGTCATATGAAATCCGTCTGATCGCTTCGCGATAACGGATTTCATAGACGCTCAGAGCCGCAGCGTCCTGAGGCGCAGGGCGTTGCCGATCACCGAGACCGAGGACAGGCTCATCGCCGCCGCCGCGATCATCGGCGAGAGCAGGAGCCCGAACACCGGATAGAGAATGCCGGCCGCGACGGGTACGCCGATGGTGTTGTAGGCGAAGGCGAAGAACAGGTTCTGCTTGATGTTTCGGATCGTCGCCTGCGCCAGATGCCGGGCCCGGACGATCCCCTGAAGGTCGCCCTTCACCAGCGTCATGCCGGCGCTTTCCACCGCCACGTCGGCGCCGGTCCCCATGGCGATGCCGACATCCGCGGCCGCGAGCGCAGGTGCGTCGTTGATGCCGTCGCCGGCGACGGCGACCTTGGCGCCGCCGCGCTTCAGCTCCTCGACCAGCGCCTGCTTGTCCTCGGGCGACAGGCCCGCCCGCACTTCGTCGATGCCGAGTTCCTTCGCCACGGCCATGGCTGTGCGCTGGTTGTCGCCGGTCGCCATCACGATCCGCATGCCGCTCGCATGGAGGGCCGCGATCGCATCCGCCGTGGTCGGCTTGATCCGGTCGGCGACGGCGACGATCCCGGCCGCCCGGCCATCGATCGCGACGAACATCGCGGTCCGTCCCTCGGCCTGCAGCCGCTCGGCATCGCCGTCGAGCGCCGAGGGATCGATTCCCTCCGCCTCCAGCATGGCGCGGTTGCCGAGGACGACGGCCTTGCCCGCGACGGTTCCCCTGACGCCCTTGCCGGTGACGGACTCGAAGCCGGTCGTGTCGGTCAGCGTCGCCCCGCGCTCCTCCGCGCCCCGGACGATCGCCTCGGCGAGGGGATGCTCGGAGCCCCGCTCAAGGCTGGCGGCCGCGGCAAGCAATGCGGCCTCGTCGCCATTCGCGGCGATCACGTCGGTGACCACCGGCCGGCCCTCGGTGAGCGTGCCGGTCTTGTCGACGACCAGCGTGTCGACCTTGGAGAAGCGTTCCAGCGCCTCGGCGTCCTTGATCAGCACGCCGGCCGAGGCGCCGCGGCCGGTTGCGGTCATGATCGACATCGGCGTCGCGAGCCCCAGCGCGCAGGGGCAGGCGATGATCAGGACGGAGACGGCGGCGACCAGAGCGTGGGCGAACGCGGGCGTCGGACCGACTGCGGCCCAGGCGAAGAAGGCGACGATCGCGACGGCGACCACCGCCGGCACGAAATAGCCGGCGACCCGGTCGGCAAGGCCCTGGATCGGAGCCCGCGAGCGCTGGGCGCTCGCCACCATCTGCGTGATTCGCGAGAGCGTCGTGTCGGCGCCGACGGCCTTAGCCTCCATGGTGAAACTGCCGGTCTTGTTCAGCGTGCCGCCGGTGACGGTGTCGCCCGCGGTCTTCTCGACCGGGACCGGCTCGCCGGTGATCATGGACTCGTCGACCGAGGAGCGGCCCTCAGTGACGCTGCCGTCGACGGGGATGCTCTCGCCGGGGCGCACCCGCAGCCTGTCGCCGGCCGCCACCACGGCGAGGTCGACGTCTTCCTCGCGTCCGTCCGGGCCGATGCGCCGGGCGGTCTTCGGCGCGAGGTCCATCAGCGCCCGGATCGCCGAGCCGGTGCGCTCGCGCGCCTTCAGCTCCAGGACCTGGCCGACGAAGATCAGCGCGACGATGACCGCGGAGGCCTCGAAATAGACCGGCACGACGCCGTGCGCCCTGAAGGAGGCCGGGAAGAGGCCCGGCAGGAAGGCGGCGAACAGGCTGTAGAGATAGGCCGCGCCGACGCCGATCGCGATCAGCGTCCACATGTTGGGCGAGCGATTGACGATCGAGGCCCAGCCCCGCTTGAAGAAGGGCTGCGCGGCCCACAGGACGACGGGCGTCGCCAGCAGGAATTCCAGGTAGACCGCGATCCGCTCGCCGATCCACTCGCGGAATGGCAGGCCGACCATCGATCCCATTGTGAGGACGAGGAGAGGCACCGCGCAAAGCGCCGAGACCCAGAGCCGGCGGGTGAAGTCCACGAGTTCCGGGTTCGGCCCTTCCTCGCCGGTCGGAAGGCCCATCGGCTCGAGCGCCATGCCGCATTTCGGGCAGTCGCCCGGATGGTCCTGAACGATCTCCGGATGCATGGGGCAGGTGTACTCGGTGCCCGCCGGCATCGGCTCGGGCGCGGGTCGGTCGCCGAGATACCGCTCGGGATCGGCCTCGAACTTCTCGCGGCAGCGGGCCGAGCAGAAGTAGACCCGTTGGCTGGAGCCTGAGGCATCCTTGTGCTTGACCATGTGCCGGGCGTCGATGCGCTCGACGCTCATGCCGCAGACGGGATCTTTGGCCGTCAGATAATCCTCGGGCGCGGCGACGAACTTCTTGCGGCAGCCCTCGGAGCAGAAATGGACGGTGCGGCCGTCATGCTCGGCGGTCGGCTTGCCGGCATCGGGATCGACGGTCATGCCGCAGACCGGATCGCGGATCACCGCATCCTTCGCGCCATCGTCTTCTTTCCCATGCCCGCCGCCGCAGCAGCCGCCATGGCCCGCGTGATCGCGCCCGGAGTGATCGTGGCGGTGCATCGTGTCCGACATCGTCCTGCCCTTTCGCATTGCCCCGGGACGGAGATGGGGCTTCCTGTTACTGGAAGGTCAAGGGTGGTGGGGGAGCGGAGCGAGGGTGGCACAAGCCGAGCCATGCGCCACGGCTTTCCCTCGACGACAGAGCGCGGCATCTACCGGTAGCTGATCTCCCCCCCTTGTGGGGGAGATGCCTGGCAAGGCAGAGGGGGGCGAGACGGGCGCCGACATGTCGGAAGATTGCGCCGAGGCACCCCCCTCTGGGCTGCCGCCTATCTCCCCACAAGGGGGGAGATCGAAGCGGCTGCCGCGGCGTTCGTGCCTGAAGTGTTTGCGCGCGAGGCAACCGGCTTGATCCCGCCGCGCCCTTGCATTGCCTGTTCTCCGGCGCTCTCTTGACGAAGCGGTCGGGACGGCCGCGGTGCGACGTCATCGAAGGCGAGGACGCAGATCATGGCCCATGAACCGCTGAAGACGCTGCTCGCCAAGGCCTCGCCGGCGCGCTCCGGCGACTTCCTCGCCGCGGTCGCGGCCGAGAGCCAGGAAGAGCGCGTCAAGGCGCAGCGGCGGCTCGCCGAGACGACGCTGTCGCAGATCCTGAACGAGCCGCTGATCGATCCGGACGAGGACGAGGTCTCCGCGCTGATCTACGACCAGCACGATGGGGAGGCTTTCCGCGCCATCTCCGGCTGGTCGGTCGGCGAATTGCGCGAATGGCTTCTGTCGGACGCCGCGACGCCGGAAGAGATTTCGGCCCTGACATGGGCGCTGACGCCGGAAATGGTCGCCGCGGTCTCCAAGATCTGCCGCAACCAGGACCTCATCGCCATCGCCAGGAAGCGGCCGGTGGTGACGAAGTTCCGCACCACCGTCGGGCTGCCCGGCCGGCTCTCGGTGCGCATCCAGCCGAATCACCCGACCGACGACCCCAGGGGCGTCGGCGCCTCGATCGTCGACGGGCTCGCCTTCGGCTGCGGCGACGCCGTCATCGGCATCAACCCCGCGACCGACAGTCCACAGGCGATGCGCCGGCTCCTGGATCTGATCGAGGAGTTGCGGCTGCGCCTCGGCTGCCCGGTGCAGTCCTGCGTCCTTGCCCATGTCACCACCGCGATCGACGCGATGAACCGGAACGCGCCGGTGGATCTCGTCTTCCAGTCGATCGCGGGGTCTGAGAAGGCCAATGCCTCCTTCGGCATCTCGCTCTCCATGCTGGCGGAAGCCCATGACGCCGCCAAGGCGCTGAAGCGCGGCACGGTCGGCGATAACGTCATGTATTTCGAGACGGGACAGGGCTCGGCGCTCTCGGCCGACGCGCATCACGGCATCGACCAGCAGACCATGGAGGCGCGGGCCTATGCCGTCGCGCGGGCGTTCGATCCGCTGCTCGTCAACACCGTCGTCGGTTTCATCGGTCCGGAATATCTCTATGACGGCAAGGAGATCACCCGGGCGGGGCTCGAGGACCATTTCTGCGGCAAGCTTCTGGGCGTGCCGATGGGCGTCGACGTCTGCTACACCAATCATGCCGAGGCCGATCAGGACGACATGGACAATCTCCTGACGCTGCTTGGCGTCGCCGGCGTCAATTTCGTCATGGGCGTGCCGGGCTCGGACGACGTGATGCTGAACTACCAGTCGACCTCCTATCACGACGCCGCCTATGTCCGCCGGGCGCTGGGCCTCAGGCCGGCGCCGGAATTTCAGGCCTGGGCGCAAGGGGCGGGCGTGCTCGACGCCGACGGCTTCCTGCTGCCGGAGACGGCAGGCGGCGGCGACCGGCTGATCGCGCAGTCGAAGCTCCTGGAGGCGGCGGAGTGACGAGCGAAGACGCAAAGCCGCCGGTCGCCCCGGCGCCGGACCATCCGCTGAAACGCCTGAGAGCCTTCACCGAGGCGCGGATCGGCCTCGGCCGGCACGGCGCAGGCTTGCCGACATCTGCCCATCTCGATTTCGCGGAGGCGCATGCGAGGGCGCGCGACGCGGTCCATGCGGGGTTCGATATCGAGGGGATCGAATCGGCTTTGACATCGGCCGGCTTCGGAACGCTTCGCGTTTCGAGCGAGGCGCAGGACCGGGCCACCTATCTGCGCCGGCCCGATCTGGGACGGCGGCTTGCCGGAGCCTCGCGCGAGCGCCTTGCCGCTGAGCCGGGCGAGGGAGGTTTCGATCTCGTCCTCGTCATTGCCGACGGCCTCTCGGCAACGGCCGTCAACACCTATGGCGCGGCGACGGCGGCCGCGATCCTCGGGCATCTACCGCGGCAATGGCGCGTGGCGCCGATCATCCTTGCCACCGGTGCCCGCGTCGCCCTGTCCGACCCGATCGGCGAAGCGCTCGGGGCGAAGATCGCGCTGATGCTGGTGGGCGAGCGCCCGGGGCTCTCGGCGGCCGACAGTCTCGGAGCCTATCTCACCTTCGGGCCTCGGCCGGGCCGAACGGATGCCGACCGCAACTGCGTCTCCAACATCCGCCGGGGCGGCCTGCGGCCGGAGGCGGCAGCCCAGAAGATCGCCGGGCTCTTGCTGCGGTCTTGCGAACTCGGCATCTCGGGCACGGGGCTGAAGGACGATACCGAAGACCGCCTCGCCGACGCCGATCGGCCCGCAATCGACGCCGGATGATTCGCTTCTCCTGCCGATGCAAAAAATATGTGCTGATTTTGCGCATGCATAGATTGACGGCAGGCCTGCTTGGTGACTGAATCCCGACTGCAATCCGCGACGAGGGCCGCCAGATGGCGCTGGACAAGACGGGCATGGTCTACCGGGCCGCCGAAGCCGGCTATTTCGAGCGTCGGGGCCTGAAGAAATATGCCGGCGTCTGGTCGCTCTGGGCGCTCGGCGTCGGGGCGGTCATCTCCGGCCAGTATTCGGGCTGGAACCTCGGACTTCTGTCCGGCGGCTGGGGGGGGATGCTGATCGCGACCATCATCATCGCGATCATGTATCTCGGCCTGACCTTCTCGATCGCCGAAATGTCGCCGGCCCTGCCGCATACCGGCGCCGCCTATTCCTTCGCGCGCACGGCGATGGGCCGATGGGGCGGCTTCGTCACCGGGCTCTTCGAAAACGTCGAATACGTCCTGACGCCGGCCGTCGTGGTGTTCTTCATCGGCTCCTATCTCACCGGCATCTTCGGGACGCCGACGGCCTTCCAGCCGGTCTGGTGGATCCTCGGCTACGGCATCTTCGTCGGGCTGAACGTCGTCGGCGTGGAGATGTCCTTCAAGGTGACGGTGGTCATCACGCTCATGGCTCTTGCCATCCTCCTCGTCTTCTTCGCCTCGGCCTTTCCCTTCGCCGACTTCTCGCGCTGGGCCCTCAATATCGGCCCCGGCGGCACCGAGCTTGCCGAAGGGAACGGGCCGTTCCTGCCGATGGGGATCGGCGGGGCGCTCTCGGCGCTTCCCTTCGCGGTCTGGTCCTTCCTGGCGATCGAGCAATTGCCGCTCGCGGCGGAAGAATCGGCCGATCCGCAGCGCGACATGCCGAAGGGCATCATCCTCGGCATGCTGACGCTGATGGTCACCGCCTTCCTGATGCTGTTCCTCAACCCGTCGCTGCCGGGCGTCGGCTCCTTCGCGCTCGGTTCCTCGGGCGAGCCGCTGCTCGACGGGTTCCGCGCGATCTACGGGGCGGGCCTCGCCAAGCTCCTCGCCTTCGTCGCGATCATCGGTCTCGTCGCCTCCTTCCACACCATCATCTTCGCGCAGGGGCGGCAGATCTATTCGCTGTCGCGGGCCGGCTATTTTCCGTCCTTCCTCTCGGTGACCCACGATGCGCGCAAGACGCCCTATGTCGCGATGATCGCCGGCGCGCTCGTCGGCCTGGCGATCATGCTGGCGCTGTTCCTCGGGCTCGGAGCGGAGGCCGGCGCGGCGGTGATCGGCGGCACGCTTCTCAACATGGCGGTGTTCGGGGCGATGTGCTCCTACATCGCGCAGGGCGTGTCCTTCATCCTCCTGCGCCGCAACCATCACCATATCGTGCGCCCCTATCGCAGCCCGTTCGGGATTTCCGGGGCCGTCGCCACGATCGTCATCGCCGTCGTCACCCTCGGCTTGCAGTTTCTGGACCCGACCTATCGTGTCGGGGTCCTCGGCGTCGCGGCCTGGTTCGCGGTCGGCATCGTCTATTTCGCGCTGATCGGCCGGCACCGGCTGATCCTGTCGCCGGAGGAGGAGTTCGCGATCGAACACGCCGGCAAGCGCGGCGAGGCGGCGGGCCTGCCCGGGGCGGCCGGCGCGGTCTGAGCGTGCCGGCCGTCTAAGCCGCGACCGGCGATCGCGGCCTTTGGCCCCGGACCGGCGCCCGCCGCATCCTGCCCGGCAAAGCGCCGCCGCGGAATGGCTCGACGCTCTTTCATTCGCGGACATCGCTCCACATCTAGGGGCGACGTCGGCAAACGCCGGCGCTCCGGGTCGACGGACCCGCCTGCGACGGAGAGATGCGTGGAAGTGACGGCAAGCGGCGGCACCGGAGATGTGGTGCCGCTCTGGATCTGGTTGGCGACGATCGGCGGCATTGCCGCCCTTTTTGTATTCGATTTCGTGGCGCATGTGCGCAAGGCGCACGAGCCGAGCTTCAAGGAATCCACTTTCTGGTCCCTCGTCTATGTCGCCATGGCGATCTGCTTCGGCTTCGGCGTCTGGTGGTTCTGGGACCACAATCACGGCATTGAATTCTTTGCCGGCTACATCACCGAAAAGAGTCTGTCGGTCGACAATCTCTTCGTCTTCGTCATCATCATGAAGTCGTTCCAGGTGCCGCGGGAGGACCAGCAGAAGGCCCTTCTCATCGGCATCGTGCTGGCGCTGATCATGCGCGGCATCTTCATCGCGCTCGGCGCCGCGGCGATCGACCGATTCTCCTGGGTCTTCTACATCTTCGGCCTTTTCCTGCTCTACACGGCCGCCCATCTCGCGATCGAGAGCTTTTCCAGCGGCAAGAAGAGCGACGAGGAGTACGAGCCGAACGCCCTGGTGAAATGGTTTCAGCGAAACCTGCGCACGACGACGCAGTTTCACGGCAACGCGCTGACCGTCACCAAGGACGGCAAGCGCCACTTCACGCCCATGGTGGTGGTCATCCTGGCGCTCGGCATGACCGATCTCCTGTTCGCCCTCGATTCGATTCCGGCGATCTACGGCCTGACCGATGCGCCCTTCATCGTCTTCACCGCCAACGCCTTCGCGCTGCTCGGGCTCCTGCAGCTCTACTTCCTGCTCGGCGGCCTGCTCGACCGGCTCGTCTATCTCGGCTTCGGGCTCGCGCTGATTCTCGGCTTCATCGGCGTGAAGCTGATTCTCCACGCCATGGAGGAGAATGACCTGCCGTTCCTCAACGGGGGCCAGCCGATCGACGGGCTGCCGCATATCACCACGGGCCTGTCGCTCGCCGTCATCGTCGGGATCCTTGCGGTGACGACGATTGCCAGTCTCGTGCGCAGCCGGTCGATGCGATAGGACGGTCTGAGCGCGGGCGCCTCGGCGCCCGGCGCCGCAGTCACGAGGGAGCGAGCGATGGCGGCCGATAATGCGGGCGGCGAGGGAGGCGGATCCGAAGACTGGTCCGCAAGGCGCGAGGCGCTCACGCGCAAGCTCGCCGAGCAGCGGGCCAGAATGCCGCAGGACGAGGGCGACCCCCGGCCTCGCGGCGGCATGCAGGGCGTCGCCGAGGGACTGAAGCTCGCGAGCGAGTTCCTCGCCGGCATCCTCGTCGGCACCGCCATCGGATACGGTATCGACAAGTTTGCCGGGACGAGCCCCTTCGGCCTCATTGTCTTCCTGTTGATCGGGTTTGCCGCCGGTGCGGCCAACGTCATCCGCTCGGTTTCGGGCGGGGCCTCGCCCTGGGGGTCGAACCGCGACGAAGGTTGATGAGCGTTGTTTGTCGGACTCGCACCGAAACTCGCTTGAGGGTGTTGCGAAGCTTCGTTTGTGACGCTATTGGCAGGTCGGCCCTCGCCGGGTGACGCGTGTTGACGAAGGACCAGGCAGTTTGGAAAACAATCCGACCGATCCGATCCATCAGTTTCAGATTTCCAGGATCGTTCCGATCAATATCGGCGGCCTGGACTTCTCCTTTACGAACTCCGCACTCTTCATGGTGCTTACGGTCGCGATCACGACGGCCTTTCTCTACTACTCGACGCGCGGCCGCGGACTGGTGCCGACTCGCGTTCAGTCGATGAGTGAGCTGTCCTACGAGTTCGTCGCCAACATGCTGCGCGACGCCGCGGGCACCGCTGGCATGCGCTTCTTCCCGTTCGTGTTCTCGATCTTCATGTTCGTCCTGGTCGCGAACTTCCTCGGGATGATGCCCTATTTCTTCACGGTGACGAGCCATCTCATCGTCACCTTCGCGCTGGCGATCCTCGTCATCGGCGTCGTCGTCGTCTACGGGCTGATGAAGCACGGCACGCATTTCTTCCATCTGTTCGTGCCGTCGGGCGTTCCTGGCATCCTTCTGCCGCTGGTCGTCCTGATCGAGGTCGTCTCCTTCATCTCCCGGCCGGTCTCACTCTCGGTTCGTCTCTTCGGCAACATGCTCGCCGGTCACATCACGCTGAAGGTGTTCTCGGGCTTCGTGGTCTCGCTCAGCGCGCTCGGCGCACTCGGCGTCGTCGGCTCGATCCTGCCGCTCCTGATGACCATTGCGCTCACGGCTCTCGAATTCCTGGTCGCCGCCCTGCAGGCCTATGTCTTCGCGGTCCTGACCTGCCTCTACCTGAACGACGCCCTGCATCCGGGCCACTGAACACCATCCTCGCCGGCTGCCGGGTGGCGGCGGTCGGTCCTTCAAGCCGCAAAATCCCAAAGTTCCAAAGGAGAGTTCACAATGGACGCGGAAGCAGCAAAGTACATCGGTGCCGGTATCGCGTGTCTCGGCATGGGCGGCGCCGGCATCGGCCTCGGTCAGATCTTCGGCATGTATCTGGCCGGCGCCCTGCGCAACCCCTCGGCTGCGGACGGCCAGTTCGGCCGCCTGATCTTCGGCTTCGCCATCACCGAGGCGCTCGGCATCTTCTCGCTGCTGATCGCGCTTCTCCTCCTGTTCGCCGTCTGATCGGCGACAGCCTTCGTCAGCACAACAGACCGGCGGCGATTTCGGCCGCCGGTCAGCGACACCGGAGCTCGCAATGTTCGTAACGCCAGCCTTCGCGCAGAGCGAGGGATCCGATGCCGTCCACCTGCCGCCTCAGAGCGACGCCGCGGCGGCGCATGGCGAGACCGTCCATATCGAGGGCGAGCACGAGGGCGGCTTCCCGCCGTTCAACTCCGAATTCTATCCCTCGCAGCTTCTGTGGCTCGCGATCACCTTCGGCGTCTTCTATTGGGTGCTGAAGCGGGTGGTCCTGCCCCGGATCGGCAGTGTCCTGGAAAATCGGCGCGACCGAATCGCGCTTGATCTCGAGGCGGCCGAACGGATGAAGTCGGACGCCGACGAGGCGCATGCGGCCTATGAGCAGGAGCTCGCCGAGGCCCGCGATCGCGCCCACAAGATTGCACAGGAAGCCCGGGATTCGGCCCGGTCCGACGCCGAGAAAGAGCGCAAGCGGCTCGACGCGGACCTCGACGAGAAGCTCGACGCCGCGCAGGCCCGGATCGCCGAAGTGAAGCGCTCGGCGCTCGGCGAAGTCGACCAGATCGCACGTGACGTCACCGACGCCATCCTTCGGGAGGTCGCCCAGATCGAGGCGTCCGCCGAGGAGATCGCCGGTGCGGTCGACGCGTCCCGCGGCTGAGGGGGTTCACCATGGACAATACATTCTGGGCGTTCATCTCGCTCGTCATCTTTCTTGCCATCGTCTGGTACCTCAAGGTGCCTTCGAAGATGAGCAAGTCGCTCGACGATCGCGCTGCGCGCATCCGCAATGAGATCGAGGAAGCGCGGGAGCTGAAGGAGGAGGCCAAGCAGCAGCTGGCCGAATATCAGCGCCGCCGCCGCGAGGCCGAGCAGGAAGCCAAGGACATCGTCGCGGCCGCCAAGCGCGAAGCCGAGCAGATGCTGCAGGAAGCGCGCCGCAAAAACGATGAATATGTTGAGCGTCGCACCGCCATGGCCGAAACCAAGATCGGTCAGGCCGAGCAGGACGCTGTCGCCGAGGTACGTGCCTCCGCGGTCAATCTGGCGGTCGCCGCTTCCGCTCGGATCATCGCGGAGCGGAACTCCGGCGGGGCCAGCGGCCAGTTCATCGACCAGTCGATCTCCGAGGTCCGCCGCCGTCTCAACTGACGGGCAGCGCTTCTCCCACCAGCCGATTCGCTACGAAAGAGGCCGCCACGTGCGGCCTTTTTTGCGTCCTGAGCATGAGCCGATGAGGGAGAATCGGACTCGGACAATTGGAGCTTGCGACATTGGAAGAAGGAAGCTCCGGAGGAAGATCGGTGGGCGCGACGCAGTGCCGCCGGCGCCGGGGAGCTTGTGGAGTGCGGACTATTCCGCCGCGTCGAGAAGGTCGGCGCGCAGCGGCCGAAAGCTCAGGCGATGGATCGGGCAGGGACCGAGACGTTCGATCGCGGCGAGATGTTCGGCGGTCCCATAGCCCATGTGCCGCGAGAAGCCGTAGCCGTCATAGGCCGGGCAGGCACGGCGCATCATCCGGTCGCGTGCGACCTTGGCAACGATCGAGGCCGCCGCGATGCTGAGCGACAGCGCATCGCCCGAAATCACCGCGGTCCCCGGACAGGAGAGGCGCGGCGGAAGGTCGCGGCCGTCGACGAGGACATGGCAAGGCTGCTGTCCGAGCGCCTGTAGCGCCCGGCGCATGGCGAGGAGCGTCGCGCCGCGGATGTTGAACCGGTCGATCTCGAGCGCGCTCGCCGAGGCGAAGCCGACGCATGCGGAGGCGAGGATCTCGGCGAACAGCCGCTCCCGCTCTTCCATCACGAGCTTCTTGGAATCGTTCAGCCCGTTCGGCATGCGTGCCGGATCGAGGATGACGGCTGCGGCGACGACCGGACCCGCAAGCGGACCACGTCCGGCCTCGTCGATCCCCGCAACATGGCGCGCCCCGGCCGACAGAAGTGCGGCCTCGCGCCCGAAATCGGGCCCGCAAGGCGGCCTCGGCGCCGCTTTTCTGGCGGTCTTCGAAGGGGCGGGAGAATCGGAGGAACGGCGAGTCATTGTGCGGCGCAGACTCGCGCATTCTCCGATTCTCCACAAGACCCGCTGGCTCGAGGGGTAGTGAGCCGGCGAGCCGCATCGGCCGATCAGATTGGGGCGGCCGATCTACGAAACGGACGAACTCTGGACCCTGACGCCGTCCGTCTCGATCGCGTCGTTCAGTCCGTTGCCGTCATCCGGTCGGACCGGCGAAGCGTATGGACCAGGCGGTCTTGTTTTGTTCTCTCAGAGAAGGGCGAGCTGTACCCCGGCGCCCTTCGGCGCCGTGAAGAGGTCGGTGCGCAGCTCCGTCCGCTTCTCGTTAAGGCCGAGACGGCGGGCCGTCATCTCGAAGCGGCGCCGGATCTGGAACGCATAGGGGCCGGTGCCGCGCATCCGCTTTCCCCACTCGGCGTCATAGTCCTTGCCGTCGCGCATGGAGCGCAGCAGCGACAGGACGTGGCGGTAGCGGTTCGGATAGTGTCGCAGCAGCCATTCCTTGAACAGCGGCGAGACTTCCATCGGAAGCCTGAGGAGGACGTAACCGACTTCCCGCGCGCCGGCCGTCTTCGCCGCCTCCAGCAGCCGCTCGATCTCCGAATCGGTGAGGCCCGGTATGATCGGGGCGGTCATCACCATGGTCGGAATGCCGGCATCGCTCAGCGCCTTCACGGCTTCGAGCCGCTTGGAGGGCGTTGCCGCGCGCGGCTCCATCGCCCGGGCGAGCGTCCGGTCGAGCGTCGTCACCGACAGCGCCACCTTGGCAAGGCCCTTGGCCGCCATCCGCTGCAGGATGTCGATGTCGCGTGTCACCAGCGCCGACTTGGTCACGATCCCCACCGGATGGTTCGCCGCCTCCAGCACTTCGAGGATCTGGCGCATGATGCCGAGCCGCTTCTCGATCGGCTGATAGGGATCGGTATTGGTGCCGATGGCGATCGACTTCGGCTCGTAGCCTGGCTTCGACAGCTCCCGCTCCAGAAGCGAGGCGGCGTCCGGCTTGGAAAACAGCTTGGTCTCGAAGTCGAGCCCGGGCGACATGCCCATATAGGCATGGGTTGGCCTTGCGAAGCAGTAGACGCAGCCATGCTCGCAGCCGCGATAGGGATTAATCGAGCGGTCGAAGGAGATGTCGGGCGAGGTGTTGCGCGTGATGATCGTCTTCGGCTTCTCGACCTGCACGTCCGTCTTGAAGGCCGGCAGGGCCTCGAGGCTGTTCCAGCCGTCGTCGAAGCTCGACCGGGCGAAGGGCTCGTAGCGCCCGCTCGGATTGACCCCGGCGCCGCGTCCGCGCCGCCGGTCGAAGCCGACGCGCAGGCCGGACTCGTCGAGTACGTGATTGGCGATGTCGATGCCGTCGGGCGAGGAAAATGCCGCGCGATCGGCCGTGGAAACGTCCCGCATGTGGGCTCTCCCGAGGGCTGCCGTGGAACTATGACCGAAGTCCTAACGTCAGAAAGAGAACAATACAAGAACAAAATGATCCATGGCTGGCAAAGGTTCCCGCCCTCGTTTAAGCCAGGGCATGCTGAGCGTGTTGATGGATTGCGGACCGGACGATCAAAGGCTGGCGGAAAGCCTCGCGACGCTCGTTCCGGGGGCCGTCGAAGGCGTCGTGCGGGAAGTCGTGCTGTTCGATCGCGGCATGGGCCCCGGCGCCCGCAAGGTGGCCGAGCATGCCGGCTGCCGGATCGAGCCGGCGGAGGCGTTCCATGCCGTCGTGCGCGAGGCGAAGGGCGAATGGCTGCTGCTGTTGGAGCCGGGTGCCCGCCTGCAGCCGGGCTGGATCGCGGCGGTGATCGAGCATGTCGAGGCGGTCGGCGAGGACCGCGGCGTCGTTCCCGCAGCGAGGTTCGCGCGCGCACGCGCCGACCGGCGCAGCGTCTTTCAGCGCCTGCGGCAGATCCGGACTGCCCTCGCCGAAGGCCTTCTCCTGCGCAAGCCGCAGGCGATCGGGCTGTCGCGGCGGGGCACGAACCTCGAGGAACTCGCCAAGGGCATCGCGGTTGGCCGGCTTGCGGCCGACATCCGCCCGGTCAGGCGGCGCTGAGGGTGGCCGCTCCCGATGTGCGCGGGGCCGCGGCTTCGCGTCGCTCAGGCGGAGCGGCCGCCGCGCCTTAGGTGCTCGTCGAGCCGCGGCATGATCTCGACGAAATTGCAGGGCCGGTGCCGGTAGTCGAGCTGGGCTTCCAGAATATTGTCCCAGCCGTCCCGGCAGGCGCCGGGCGAGCCGGGAAGCGCGAAGACGAAGGTCTGCGAGATGAGACCGGCCGTGGCGCGCGACTGGATGGTGGACACGCCGATCTTCTCGAAGGAGATGCGGTGGAAGATCGCCGAGAACCCGTCCATCCGCTTTTCAAACAGGGGCTCCAGCGCCTCGGGCGTGACGTCCCGACCGGTGAAGCCGGTGCCGCCGGTGGTGATCACCGCGTCGACATCGTCGCGCGCGCACCAGGCGGTCACCGTGCCGCGGATCGTCTCGATGTCGTCCGGAACGATGCTTCGGTCGGCCAGGCGATGGCCGGCGGCCTGAAGCCGTTCGACCAGCGTGTCGCCGGAGCGGTCATCGGCAAGGCTGCGCGTGTCGGAGACCGTGAGGACGGCGATGCCGAGGGGGATGAAGCTGCGGTCCTTGTCGCTCATGACGTGTTCCTTCGTTGATCGGCGGCGCCGGCAATCCACCAGGAGCCATGGTCGGCCGTGATCCGGCGGCGGGCGCGATCCGCGTCGGCCTCGCTCTCGAACAGCGCGAAGACCGTCGCACCGGAGCCGGACATGCGGGCAAGCAGCGCGCCTTCCCGGGCGAGTCGGTTGCGGACAGCGGCGATCTCGCCTGTGATCGACAGTGCCGGCGCTTCGAGATCGTTGCGCGTGTCGGTGAGCCAGTCGGCCAGGTGAGAGATATTGGAAAAACCGTCGTCCGTCAGATCCGGAAGCGGCGGATTGTCGCGCCGTTCGAGCGCGGCGAAGACCGCCGGGGTCGAAACGGCGACGCCGGGGTTGACGAGGAGGAGCGGGAGACGGGGCATTTCTGCGAGCGGCGCGATCGTCTCGCCGATCCCGGTGACGCGGGCGGGGCGTCCGTTGAGACACATCGGCACGTCGGCCCCGATGGCCACCGCCTCAGACGTCAGCCGCCCGCCCGCCTCCGCTGGAATCGCGTCGATGATCATCCGCAACAGAGCGGCTGCGTCAGCCGAGCCGCCGCCGATCCCGGCGGCGACGGGCAGGCGTTTGTCGAGGCGGATGTCGAGGGGCGGCAGGTCCTCGCCGAAATCGGCGAGCACGCGCCGCGCGAGCGCTGCGGCCGCAAGAAGGATGTTGCCGGAACCGGCCGGGATCGCCGACGCGAAGGGGCCGGTTACCGAAACGCGGTCTTCTCCGGACTGCGCCGGCGCGACCTCGACGAAATCGCCGACATCGGACGAGAAGACGACGAGACTGTCGAGGAGATGATAGCCGTCGGACCGTCGTCCGACGACATGCAGCGCCATGTTGATCTTGGCGGGCGCGAAGCGAACCCTTCGCAGGTCAGCCGAGGCGAGCACGGAGCGCGGCGGCGCGGGTCAGTCGGCGCGCGCGCCGGTCTCCGGCGGCGTGGCGGCCTGCGCCGCGGCGGGGGTGGCCGTGGGCCTGGCCGGTTCGTCCGCAGCGCCGACATCGGCATGGTCGCCGGTCAGCGGCTCGGCATCGGGGCCGGCATCGAGCTTGGCCTGGATCGCCTTGGCGGCTTCCGGCTCGGGTTTGGGATCGCCGTTGAGGGCACGCTCCCACTGGAAGCGGGCCTCGCGCTTGCGTCCGACCTTCCAATAGGCGTCGCCGAGATGGTCGTTGATGGTGGGGTCGAGCGGCGTGATCAGGACGGCCCGCTCCAGCTGATCGACCGCTTCGGCATAGCGGCCGAGGCGGTAATAGGCCCAGCCGAGGGAGTCGATGATGTAGCCGTCGTTAGGCCGGAGCTCGACGGCGGTCTTGATCATGTCCAGTCCCTCCTCGAGGTTCCGGTTCATGTCGACCCAGGAATAACCGAGATAGTTCAGGACGTTCGGCTGGTTCGGCGAGAGTTCGAGCGCCTTCTTGAAGTCCGGCTCGGCCTTGTCCCACTCCTTCATGCGCTCATAGGCGATGCCGCGCTGATAGTAGAGGTTCCAGTTCGACGTATCGCCGGGCTTGGCGAGGGTGATCGCCTTGTCGAGCGCCTCGGCCGCCTTGCGGTATTCCTTGTCGGCGGACATGACGTCGGCAAGCGCCGTATAGGCCTGGACGTTGTCCGGATAATCCTGGACGGCCCGCTGGAGATGCGCCTTGGCTTCCTCCTTCTTGTCCGAATACCAGAGGTCGAGGCCGATCTGCAGGTCGGCGGTGCGGCGGAAGGCGGAGTTCTCGGGAACTGCGCGGTAATAGGAAATGGCGAGATCGAGCTGCTGCGCCTGCTCGGCGATGCCGGCGAGCGCGGTCAGGAGCGCCGGGCTGCGCGGGTCGAGCGCGCGGGCGAGTTGGAAATAGAGAAGCGCCACCTGCTGGCCGTCGCCGCGGTTGATCGCCTGGCCGAGGATGTAGAGGGACTCGGCGGCGCCCTCCTGGATGTCGGCGATCGGCGGCTCGATCGTCTCGCCGCGCGTGATCCGGTCCTTCAGATAGGTCAGCGGGCTGTAGCTCGGCGCGAGCTTCAGCCCTGTGTCGAGCGCGGCGAGCGCCGCGTCCTTGTTGCCGGCGCGCGCCTCGAGCCGCGCCAGCGCCTCTGCCGCCGCGAGATAGGCGTCCGGCGAAGTGCGTGCGAGTTCCTGGTCGTCGACGACGCTCTTGAAGGCGTTGCGCGCCACCTCGGCCCGTCCGGCGATATTGGCGAGCAGGCCCTTCTGATAGGCGTTGAAGATCTGGTACCAGGCCGCCCCCTCGAGCCCGTCGATCCGCATCAGCGCCGCATCGACCTTGCCCGCGCCGAGATCGGCCCAGGAGGCGAGATGGCCGAGGAGCAGCGCGTCGAGGTCGCTCGGATCGGGGATGTCGAATTCCGTCAGCGCCGCCTGATAGTCGCCCTTGCGCAGCGCATCGACACCCAGCGTGATCCGCGCCACCTTGGAGGCGGCGGAATCGTCGTGCAGCTTGGCCGCCATGTCGACGCCTTCCTGGAAGCTGCCGTCGGCGAGGAAGGCGAACATCGCGTCCTGCTGCAGCTGCTCCGAAGTCGGGTCGATCGCCAGCGCCTGGTTGAAGAAGTCCGTCGCGCTCTTCAGGTCACCGTCCTGCTGGGCCGCCTTGGCGGCGAGATAGGCCCCCGACAGCGACTGAGCGCGCACGCTTTCGGCCGGCGCAACCTCCGGAGCCTCGTTCGCGGCAACCGCAGAAGAGACCGCGACCGTGGCCAGGAAGACCGAAGACGTCAAGGTTCGGAGAACACGCGAAAGGGGCACTGGTGATCCTCTTCTCGGACGGCCTGAAGGGCGGTGAGCGGCGCGGCCATCGCGTTCGGGCGGGCTGGCGCGGTCAGCCGAGGTGATGCCAATTCGGGGCATAATGCAAGGCCTTCATCTGTGCAACGAGACCTTGGCGGCAATGGGGCCAGCGACTTAGCGGCGACGCCGACGGGAGCCGGGGCTTCGCCCGGTCGCCGCTCGGAGCGCCGTCCCCGTCCCCCGTCCCATCAATGCATCCGGTCGATGCAGAAGTCGACGACGCCGAGCAGCGCCTCGCGGGCGGGCGTCGGCGGCAGCGATCCGGCGGCGCGATAGGCCGCTTCGCCGAAGTCGCGGGCCTTGCCCAGCGTCGCATCGAGCGCTCCGTGACGCCGGATCATCTGGGTGGCGCGCGCCAGGGCCTCGTCGTCGTTCTGGCCGCCCTCCATGGCCTCCTGCCAGAAGCGCTTCTCCGCCTCGTCGCCGGCCTGATAGGCGAGGATCACCGGCAGGGTGATCTTGCCCTCGCGGAAATCGTCGCCGGTGTTCTTGCCGAGCGCGGCGGAGGTGCCGCCATAGTCGAGGACGTCGTCGACGAGCTGGAAGGCGAGGCCGAGGCTGCGTCCATAGTCGCGCATCGCGACCCGCGCCTCGGGCCCGGCGTCGGCGAGCACCGGACCGACCTCGGCGGCGGCGGCGAACAGCGCCGCGGTCTTGGCGTCGACCACCGCCAGATAGTCCGCCTCGCTCGTCGTCATGTGCTTGGCCGCGGCAAGCTGCCAGACTTCGCCCTCGGCGATGACGGCGGACGCCGTCGACAGGATGTCGAGCGCCGTCAGCGAGCCGACCTCGACCATCGTTTTGAAGGCCTGGCCGAGCAGGAAGTCGCCGACCAACACGCTCGCCTGGTTGCCCCAGATCGTGCGAGCGGTCTTCTTGCCGCGCCGCAAATCGCTTTCGTCGACGACATCGTCGTGGAGGAGCGTCGCGGTGTGCATGAACTCGACGCTGGCGGCGAGCTTCACATGCCCGTCGCCGGAATAGCCGTGGGCGAGCGCCGAGGCGATCGTCAGCATCGGCCGCAGCCGTTTGCCGCCGGACGAGATCAGATGGTCGGCGATCTCCGGAATCAGTTCGACGTTCGAGCCGGCCATCTTCAGGATCAGCTCGTTCACCCGCCCCATGTCCGGCTTGGTGATCGCGATGATGGGGTCGATCGAGCCGCGGGTCTCGCTCCGCCCGACGGGGCTGGCCAAGCTCACCATGTCACTCCGTGGTTTGGGTTGGCAGTTCGCGCAAAGCGCGGCTTGGGCCAAGATGGCGTCGCCGCCGCACAGTGGAAGGCCGAGGGGCCGCAAGTCGCGTCTTCGGCACCGGCCGGGCGAAGGTCCTTGCCCTTTGCGCCGGAATGCCGTTGCCTAGCTGCTCCCCGAGATCGTCCGCCGATACTGACCTGCGGCTCCTTTTTCCAGAGCGGTGCGCTCCATGCAAGAACTCATGCGGTCCAATGACGCCGTACTCATATCCTTCGTTGGTTCGCTTCTCAACGATGCCGGCATTCCGCATTTCGTCGCGGACCAGCATATGAGCATTCTCGACGGCTCGATCGGCGCCCTGCCGCGGCGCATCATGGTGGAGCCGGACCGTCTCGATCAGGCGCGGCGGCTCATGCGGGACGCCGATCTCGGTCATGAACTGTCCTGACCCGGCTTCCGCCGGCGCAAATCTCCGCGAGGCGATGCAAGACCGGCCCGAATACCGCGAGGATGCCTTCTACCGGGGGCGGTTCCATGTCCTGCAGCCGCTCCGGCACGGTTATCGCTCCGGCCTCGACGCGCTCCTCCTGGCAGCAACGCTGCGGCCGGACGCGACCGGAACGCTGGTCGATCTCGGCGCCGGCGCGGGCGTCGTCGGCCTCGCCGCGGCCTGCCGGAGCGCGGGCGTCACCGTTACGCTGGTCGAGAAGAACGCAGCGATGGCGGAGCTTGCCCGCCGCAATTTGGCGCTCGGCGAAAATGCCGCACTCTCCGGCCGTCTGACGGTGCTTCAGGCCGACCTCTTGGCCCCACGACCGGAACGCGAGGCCGCGGGACTTCTGGGCGAGCGCTTCCAGCGGGTTCTCACCAATCCGCCCTTCCATGCGCCGGGCGGCCGGCTTCCGGCCGATCCGCTGCGCGCCGAGGCGCTGTTTTCCTCCGACACGGATTCGCTGCCGCGCTGGCTGAAGGCCGCAGCCGGGCTCCTGGCCCCGTCGGGGCGGCTGACCTGCATCCTGCGCGCCGACGCCCTGTCGCTGGCGCTTGCCGGCGTCGAGGGGCGGCTCGGCGCCGTGCGGGTGATGCCGATCCATCCGCGGCCGGGTGCCGCCGCGACGCGCATCCTCCTTCATGGCCGCAAGGGTTCGCGCGCGCCGCTCGAGCTCCTGCCGGGACGCTGCCTTCACCGCGAGGACGGAAGCCTCGATCCCTTCGCCGAGAAGGTTGCGGCGGGGGAAGAGACGATCGACCTCGACCGCTGAGGCTGACGCAATTTCCCACGCGCTTTGCGAAACGCAGGCGGGCACTTACATGCCCGCCACCAGAGTTCCGATCCATAGAGGCGACACGGTGGCCAACTCCCTGACCCGATTCATTCCCCGGCGCTTTCGCTCCGATGCCCCGGTCATCCCGGTCGTGCGACTGTCGGGCGCGATCATGAACGCCTCGTCCGTCATGCGTCAGACGCTCTCCCTCGCCAGCGCCGCGCCGCTCCTGAAGAAGGCGTTCGAGCAGAAGAAGTCGCCGGCCGTCGCCATTGTCGTCAACTCGCCGGGCGGTTCGCCCGTCCAGTCCCGGCTGATCTATCAGCGCATCCGCGATCTCGCCGAGGAGAAGGAGAAGACCGTCCTCGTCTTCGTCGAGGACGTCGCGGCCTCCGGCGGCTACATGATCGCCTGCGCCGGCGACGAGATCATCGCCGATCCCTCCTCGATCGTCGGCTCGATCGGCGTCGTCTCCGGTTCGTTCGGCTTCGTCGAGGCGATCCAGAAGCTCGGCATCGAGCGCCGCGTCCACACCGCCGGCCGCAACAAGGCGACGCTCGACCCGTTCCGGCCGGAGCGCCCGGAGGACGTCGAGCATCTGAAGACGCTGCAGCTCGAAGTGCACGACACCTTCATCGACCTCGTGAAGAACAGCCGCGGCGCGAAGCTCGTCCCGGACGACGATCTCTTCACCGGCCTGTTCTGGTCCGGCAAGCGCGGACTGTCGCTCGGCCTCGTCGACGCGCTCGGTGATCTCCGCGGCACGCTGAGGGCCCGCTATGGCGAAAAGGTGAAGCTGGAACTCGTGCAGGCCGGTCGCAGCTTCTTCGGCCGCCGGCCGAGCGGGGTCTTCGCCTCGGGGCTCGGCGGCGGGATCGAGGCGGCGGGCGCGGGCTTTGCCCGCGAGCTGATCGGCGCGGCGGAAGAGCGCGCGCTCTGGGCGCGGTTCGGGCTGTAACCGGACCGTCGCTGCCAAGGGCTCCCGCGCTCCCGGGGCTGCAGGGCCGGGGCGCGGAAATCCGGCGCATCTGTCCAGTTGCCGCCGCAAAGTTCGAGGAGCATAGTCGCGAAGGATAGCTGGAACGATGGTCGAGCACATGCCGCAGTTTTTTCTCCTCAGCCTTGTCGGGGCGGCGGCCTGGTATGGCTATAAGCAGATGACGCGCGATGCCGAGCGCGTCGCCGAGCGCAGCCGCGAATCGGAGGCGGAGATGCGCACCGGCGCGCAGGGCACGCTCGTGCGGGGTCCGGACGGGATCTATCGCATCCGCAAGGACTGACGCATCGATCGTCACGCCTGCCCGCTGACGCGCGAGCCAGTGCGGCAATGGAGCGCACCTCGGCCATCGCTGGATTGTCCGGTGCCGCTGCGCAGCAGGGAAATAGGCGCTGACGATACAGGATTGCGGACCTGGCGCGAGCGACGTCTCGCCCGACCGCTTTCGATAGGCGCCTGCCTATTCGGGCGGATGGCCGCAGGAACGATGACTTTCAACTGCGGTTACCGGCGCATCCACTAGCGACGATGCGAACTTCCGGAGCACCGCCATGAAGGCCATCACCTGGCACGGCAAGCACGACATGCGCTGCGAGAGCGTTCCCGATCCGAAGATCGAGGAAGGCCGCGATGCGATCATCAAGACCACGGCCTGCGCGATCTGCGGCTCTGACCTGCACTTCTACGACGGCTTCATGCCGGGCATGGAATCCGGCGACATCGTCGGCCACGAATTCATGGGCGAGGTGGTCGAGGTCGGCAAGGACAACAAGAAGCTCAAGGTCGGCGACCGGGTCGTCGTCCCCTTCACCATCGTCTGCGGCGAATGCGACCAGTGCAAGCGCGGCAATTTCTCCGTCTGCGAGCGCTCGAACCGCAACGCCGACCTCGCCGCCAAGATGTTCGGCCACACGACGGCCGGGCTCTACGGCTACTCGCACCTGACCGGCGGCTATTCTGGCGGCCAGGCCGAGTATGTCCGACTGCCCTTCGCCGATGTCGGGCCGGTGAAGGTGCCGAGCAGCCTTACCGACGAGCAGGTCCTCTTCCTCGGCGACATTCTGCCGACCGGCTGGCAGGGCGCCAAGAACTGCGACATCAAGCCCACCGACACGGTGGCGATCTGGGGCGCCGGTCCGGTCGGCCTGTTCGCGCTGCAGAGCGCGATCATCCAGGGCGCAAAACAGGTCATCGTCATCGACGAAGTTCCCGAGCGGCTGGCGATCGCCCAGCGCATGGGCGCGATCACCATCGACTTCAAGAACGAGAGCACGGTCGAGCGGCTGAACGAGCTGACCGACAACAAGGGACCGGACTGCTGCATCGACTGCGTCGGCATGGAGGCGCATGCGCCCTACGGCATCGAACATGCCTATGACCGGGCCAAGCAGGCGGTCATGGCCGAGACCGGGCGCCCGCACGTGCTGCGCGAGATGATGTATGTCTGCCGTCCCGCCGGCACGATCTCGATCCCCGGCGTCTATGGCGGGCTTCTCGACAAGCTGCCGCTGGGCGCGGCGATGAACAAGGCACTGACCTTCAAGATGGGCCAGACCCATGTGAACAAATGGGCCGACGACCTCCTGAAGCGCATCGAGGAGGGCCAGTTCGACACGACCTCCTTCATCTCGCATCGCGGCAGCCTCGAAGACGGGCCGGAACTTTACAAGACCTTCCGGGACAAGAAGGACGGCTGCACCAAAGTGGTGCTGACGCCGTAAACCGGTCGGCCCGAGAAGGGCGTAGATCCCGAGTTGGTGGCCGCGGCGGCAAACGCCGCGGCCTCGTCACGTCTCGTCCCATGGCGTTTCCGGATCGAGGCTGCCAGGCGCGGCCAGACCCGCCGGAATTATCGGGGCGACGATGAGCTTGCCACCGTCGACGCACTGCCCGACCATCCCTTCCAGTGGGGCGGATGGCTCCTCCGACACTCTGGGCGGGCATGGGGAGCCTGCGCGGACGACAGGCAACGGCCGAAGATAAGGGCGCGATCATGTTCGATATCGATGCCAGCGCCGGCAAGGAAACCGATGGCGAGGCGAGCCACCCGAAGCTCTTCTTCTTTTGCGGCGTCGTCGGCGTTCTCGGCTGCGTCGTCGTCGTCCTCGCCAATGTCGTCGGCGTCATCGTCCAGCCGAAGGACGGGCTCGTCGCCGATACGATCAGCGACCTCGCGGCCGGGGACTACGCCATCATCATGGATGTCGGCCTCTATGCCTTCGCGGCGGGCATCCTCGCCGCGGCGGCGGGGTTGCGCCGGCTGCATTGGGGCAATTGGAGCTGGACCGTCGGCTCCTGGCTGCTGACCCTCGTGGCGATCATGATCGTCGTCATCGGCGCCTATGGCGAATATGGCGACAACGACGTCGGGGGCCTCGTCATCCATCTGCCCCTGGTCCTCGCCATGGCGCTGACCTTCACCGCCTCGGCGCTCCTGACCGCCGCCGGCTTCTACCGCCATCGCCGCCGCTGGTTCTGGTTCAACATCGTTTGTGCGGTGCTCTGGGTCGCCGGCGCGGCGGCCTTCTGGTTCTCTCCCACCGCGATCGACGGTCTGGTCGAACGCCTGGTCGGCGGGGTGATGGTCGTCTGGCTGTTCGCGCTTTCCAAGCTTTTGATCGACCGGTCGAAGGGACGGACGACGCCGCTTCCGCGGGTGTGGGAATCGGATAAGGCCTGAGGTCTCGGGTCTCGTTCCCGCGCGGCGGGGCGCGGCCGATTGCGGCCCGAGAGTTCTTGAGGCGCTGTTTGCATCCCGGTCAAAGCTGCTATGGCACCGATGTGACCGATATCGACACCACTTCCATTCGCCGCAGCGCCGTCTATGGCGCGCCCCCCGCCGACCTCGTGGAGGTGCCCGCAGGCGCCGTCCAGCTGTCGCCGCTGCGTCCCGGCGCCGAAGCGGTTGAGAGCCTGCCCGACGCCGTTTTCGACGAGATCGTCGTCGCAGCGCCCCCCGGTTCGATCGAGCGCCGTTTCGTGCTCGCCCATGCGCTGCGGATCCTCCTGCCCGACGGCCTGCTGACGGTGTCGGCGGCCAAGGACAAGGGCGGGCAACGCCTGCGCGGCGAACTGGAAGCCTTCGGATGCGACGTCGCCGAGCGCTTCAAGTCGCGCCAGCGCATCTGCAGCGTCCGGCGGCCGGATGCGCCGCACGGGCTGGCCGACGCCATCGAAGCAGGCGCGCCCGTCACGCTCGAGGTCAGCGGCCTTCGCTCGCAGCCCGGAATCTTCTCGTGGAACCGGGTGGATCCGGGAACGTCGATGCTGTGCCGCCATCTCCCGAAACTTGCCGGGAAGGGCGCCGATCTCGGCGCCGGGCTCGGCATCCTGTCGATCGCGGCCCTCGCGTCGCCATCCGTCGAGGCCCTGACGCTCGTCGAAATCGATCGCCGCGCGATCGAGGCCGCACGGGTGAACGTCGCAGATCCTCGGGCGCATTTCCTGTGGGCCGACGCGCGTCAGACGGCGCTGAGCGATCTCGACTTCGTCGTGTCGAATCCGCCCTTCCACGCGGAGGGCATCGAGGATCGCGGGCTCGGCCAGGCGTTCATCCTTGCGGCAGGACGGATGCTGCGCCGGTCCGGCTTGCTGTGCCTCGTCGCCAACCGCCACATGCCTTATGAGGATGAGCTGCGCGCGACGTTCCGGAGCGTGACGACGGTGGCGGACGAGGCCGGCTACAAGATCTTCGAGGCGCGCAAATGACGAAGACGCCGACCTCCCGCCTCGACAAGCTCCTCGCCAATCTCGGCTACGCGTCGCGGCGCGAGATCCAGTCGCTTGCCGCAAACGGGCGCATCCGGCTCGACGGCGTCCCTGTTCCCAAAGCCGATACGCGGATCGCACTGACGCCCGACCTCGAGGAACGGCTGGTGGTCGATGATGAGGCGCTCGATCCGCTGCCCGGCTTCGCCCTGATGCTCAACAAGCCGCTCGGCGTCACCTGCTCGCGCAAGGAGGCGGGGCCGCTGGTCTACGATCTCCTGCCAGCGCGCTGGCGGCGGCGCGACCCGGCCCTCTCGACGGTCGGCCGGCTCGACAAGGAGACCTCGGGCCTCCTGCTGATGACGGACGACGGCGCGCTGCTCCATCGCATCATCTCGCCGAAGCGCCATGTCGCCAAGCGCTACAGGGCCAAGCTCGCGCGGCCGATGACCGGCGGCGAGGCCGAGCTCTTCGCCTCGGGCACGCTGATGCTGGAGGGAGAGGAAAAGCCGCTCGCCCCGGCGGAGCTGGAGATCGTCGGGCCGCAGGAAGCGATCCTCAAGGTCCACGAGGGCCGCTACCATCAGGTGCGCCGGATGTTCGCGGCGGCCGGCAACCATGTCGAGGCGCTGCATCGCGAATCCATCGGCGGCCTCGCTTTGCCGGCCGACCTTCCGCCGGGCGAAATCCGCCGCCTCACCGACGCCGATCTAGCCGCGATCTTCGAAGCGGGGAACGGGCACGGTGGCTGATGGCCGTCCCGGAAAGCGGGGCCGCCGGAGAGACATTGAGAGCGGATAGGATTCTCGACCGCCGCAGCCCCGGAAAGCAGGCGTGATCCGGCGCCTCGTTCAAGTCGTCGCGGAATGCGCGCGGCCGAGGATCTCTGCCGGATGACCCACCGCCTGCAAGGGAGGGTGCCTACCCCGTCAGCCGAGCCCGCGCATAAATCGACAGGGCGCTTCGTTGCGGTTAGATTGACGGGTGCGAGTTTCGATAGAAGGCATCACTGTGCGGTCGACGGAAGCGACGGATCAAGGCGGCGAGCGTCGCGGTCGTCATCAGGACAAAACGGATGTCGAGTTCCTGCAGGAGGAGAACTCGGCATTGAAGGCCGAGCTCGCGGCCCTGCGGAGTTCAAACGATTCGGTCACATCCGGCGCGCAGCGTGACGAGGCCGTCCGGCGAGCCGTGGCCGACGAGGTGGAACGACGGGAGCGGGATCTCGCCAAGCTGACCGCCCAGCTCGATGCGCTCGTGCGCTCGTCCTCGGAAGTCCGCTACCTGATCAATGCGGACTGGAGCGAGCTTGCCCAGCTTTCGGGCGGCGGTTTCATACCGGACACCTCCGAGGGCAACGCGAACTGGCTCGACGAATACATCCCGCAAGAGCATCGGGACCTGGTCCGGGCGGAGATCGCCCGTGCGATCGGGGAGAAGGACACCTATCACATCGAGCACAAGGTGAACCGCGTGAACGGGACGGTGGGTTGGGCGCTGTCGCGCGCGGTGCCGCTCTTCGACGAGAGCGGCGAGATCATGAGCTGGATGGGCGCGGCATCCGACATCACCGATCGCAAGTCCGCCGAGGAGGCGCAGCGTATCCTCAACGAGGAGCTTGCGCATCGCATGAAGAATATGCTCGCCCTGGTTCAGGCGATCACCACGCAAACGCTTCGGCAGGCTTCCAGCCTTGAAGAGGGACGCGTGGCGATAAGCGAACGCCTCGGCGCTCTGGCCCGGGCGCAGGACATACTGACCCAGGCGAACTTCGCCGAGACAGGAATCCGGACCGTGGTCGCCGCGGCGCTCGCGCCGCATCAGGATGTGGGGGAGCGCATCGTGGCGGAGGGTCCCTCCATCAACCTGGCCTCACAACGGGCCCTCGGCCTGTCCCTCGCGATCCACGAACTGGCGACCAACGCCGTCAAATACGGGTCATTGTCGAACGAGGAGGGCCGGGTCTCTGTCAGGTGGGATGTGGTCGACGGCGTCTTTTCCTTCGACTGGATCGAAACGGGCGGACCGGTCGTCGTCGACCCCCCGCGTCGCGGATTCGGCTCTCGCCTGATCGAGCAGATCGTCGGATCCTATTTCGACGGTAACGGACGGATCGACTTCGACGCCAGCGGTATCCAATTCCATCTGACGGGCACGGCGAGCAGCCTGGAACTGCAGGCTTGACGCGGCACTCTCATCGCCCGGGCTGGATCGGACGCTTCAACTCTCCGTTTTCTCCATCGTATCGCGAAGTGCGGTAAGGACTGCTTCGCGGACATAGGGCTTGGGAACGAACCCACCGTCCTTCGGCATCTCCGCCCGCATCGGCGTCTTCTGTCCGGACACGACGACGATGGCGATATGAGGAAAGCGATTGCGGACCGTCCGTGCGAGGCACAGCCCATCCATCGAGCCGGGCATATCGATATCCGTGAACAGGACGCCGATCTCGGTATGGGTCTCTAGAACCTGAAGCGCCGTATCGGCATCTTTGGCCTCGTAGGCCGTGAAGCCGGCATCCTCCATCATGTCGACGGCATCCAGGCGAAGTAGCGGCTCGTCCTCCACGACAAGTATGGTATTTTGGGAGATCGGTTCGGTCCTTATTGGGGCGCTGCCAGGACAAGGGCTCGGGGACCATGTTCGTTGCCTGGAAACCGCCGTCATGGGCGAATGTCCCGGCGGGGCCCTCCGCCCCCGGATGATCGCCATCCATGGCCTGTGATCGAGGCCGGCGGGCGCGATCCCCTGCCGGTTCCGGTCGCCGCAACCAGCCCGAGGCCTCCGCGGCGCGCGTAATGTGGGACCGCCACCTGGCCCTCGGCCCTCGGCCCTCGGCCCCGGGCCGCGGCCTTGGCCTTGACCGCGCTCCTGCCCGCGTGGCAACTCGCGGCCGACCCTTCCGCCCCGCAGGCGCGTTCGCGCCGGGGCCCATGCCGGACAGCTCTTCTCATGTCAGACATCGCCCCTCACATGGATCCGCGCCGCTCCTTCCAGGCACTGATCCTGACGCTGCACCGCTATTGGGCCGACTATGGCTGCGTCGTCCTCCAGCCCTACGACATGGAGGTCGGCGCGGGCACCTTCCATCCGGCGACGACGCTGCGGGCGCTCGGGCCCCGGCCGTGGAATGCGGCCTATGTCCAGCCGTCGCGCCGGCCGAAGGATGGGCGCTACGGCGAGAACCCCAATCGGCTGCAGCATTACTACCAATATCAGGTGATCCTGAAGCCGAACCCGTCCAACCTGCAGGAGCTCTATCTCGGCTCGCTGGAAGCGATCGGCATCGATCCGCTCCTCCACGACATCCGCTTCGTCGAGGACGACTGGGAGAGCCCGACGCTCGGCGCCTGGGGCCTTGGCTGGGAATGCTGGTGCGACGGGATGGAGGTCTCGCAGTTCACCTATTTCCAGCAGGTCTGCGGCATCGAATGCGCGCCGGTGGCGGGCGAGCTGACCTACGGGCTGGAACGCCTGGCGATGTACGTCCAGAACGTCGACAATGTCTACGACCTCAACTTCAACGGCCGCGAGGGCGACGAAAAGGTCACCTATGGCGACGTCTTCCTGCAGGCCGAGCAGGAATATTCCCGCTACAATTTCGAATTCGCCGATACGGCGATCCTGCACCGGCATTTCGACGAGGCGGAAAAGCAGTGCGCCGACATCCTGGCCGCCGGCGCTCCCGGCGGGTCCGCGAACCAGGCCCTGCACAAATGCGTGCTGCCCGCCTATGACCAGTGCATCAAGGCGAGCCACGCCTTCAACCTGCTCGACGCGCGCGGCGTCATCTCGGTCACCGAGCGCCAGAGCTATATCCTGCGCGTGCGCAACCTCGCCAAGGCCTGCGGCGAGGCATTTCTCATGACGGACGCCGGCGGGGCGCGGGCTCTCGGCTAGCCTGGTATTGCGCGGCATCGCCGCGCTGCGTTGAGATGAAGCCCGGCATCGTCGGCGAAGGCGACGGGGCATCGCCGAATTCTGGCAAAGATCAAGCGGAAACCGTCGCTCGAAGAGTGCCGGACCGTCGCCGCTTGCCGTTTGGCCGACGCTGCCGATAACCCGGCTGCCCGAGCCGGCATCCGTTGGAAGTCCGGCAGATCGACCCGCTGCGATGCGCCCGCCGATCCAGGCCGACATGCACCCGAAAACATAGGACTGCTCCATGATCAAGTTCTACTACCATCCGTCGCCGAACCCGGCGAAGGTCGCGCTCTTCCTCGAAGAGGCCGGCCTCGAATACGAGGTCGTGCCTGTCGACACCCGCAAGGGCGAGCAGCACGAACCGGCATTTCTGGCCATCAACCCCAATGCCAAGACGCCGGCGCTGACCGACGGCGACGCGGTGTTGTTCGATTCGACCGCGATCCTGATGTATCTTGCCCGCAAGACCGGCAAGTTCGGCTTCGAGGGAACCGCTCCGACCGACGCCGAGGCGCTGTCCTGGCTGATGTTCGTCGCGACCGGAATCGGCCCCTATTCCGGCCAGGCCGTGCATTTCAAGCATTTTGCGCCTGAGCCCAAGGACTACGCGGTCAACCGCTACCTGTTCGAGGCCGAGCGCCACTGGAAGCTGATCGATACGAAGCTCTCCGAGGGTCAGTACATGGCGGGAGACCGCTATTCGATCGTCGACATGTCGGTCTGGGGCTGGGCCCGTGCCGTGCCGTTCATTCTCGGCGAGGACGCGTGGAACACGCTGCCGAACCTCAAGCGGTTCATGGACGAAATCAACGCACGCCCGGCGGCGGCTGCGGTCAACGCCCTGGCGAAGCGGTTCACGTTCAAGCAGGACATGGACGACCAGGCCCGTGACAGCCTCTTTCCGCAGAACCGGCGCCTCGCGGCCGGCTGACCCGAGCGCGGCTTCGCCGAGGCAATAACGGGGGCGGCGGCCGAAAGATCGGCCGCCCTCCATCCCTCGCCGGACGTAACGGCCCGCATTCTTTGCTTGCGCGAGAGGGCACGAAAGCCCCTCTGGCGCGTTAGTTGTGCGACCAAATGTCGAGGGAGGGCAGGCCGATGGAATGGCGTGGGCGCAGGCAGTCGAACAATGTCGAATATTCCAGCGGTAGCGGTGGCTCTCGCGGCGGCGGCATGCGGATCCCGATCCGCGCCGGCGGAGGCGGGATCGGCGTCATCGTCATTGCCCTCGTCCTCTGGCTGGTCTTCGGCGTCAACCCGCTGCAACTGCTCGGCATGGTCGACACCGGCGACTACCAGACGACGCAGTCGCAGACGACGACGCGGCCCAAGGGCGCCCGCAGCGAGACCGAACAGTTCGTCGCCACCGTCCTCGCCGACACCGAGGACGCCTGGGGCAAGCGATTCCAGACGGCCGGAGAGAGCTACGCCAAGCCGACGCTGGTCTTCTTCGATGGGCGGGTGGGCTCGGCCTGCGGTTCGGCGAGCGCCGCCATGGGGCCGTTCTACTGCCCGAACGACCAGAAGGTCTATCTCGACACCAGCTTCTTCGACCAGCTGCGCCAGCAGCTGAACGCGCCGGGCGATTTCGCCGAGGCCTATGTGGTGGCGCATGAGGTCGGCCATCACGTCCAGAACCTTCTCGGCATCCTGCCGCGCTACCACGAGGCGATCCGGGGCATGAGCCGGGCCGATGCCAATGCCCTGTCGGTGCGGATCGAGCTGCAGGCGGACTGCTTTGCCGGCATCTTCGCCCATGACGAAAGCTCCGCCGGCTATCTCCAGTCCGGCGACATCGGCGAGGCGACCAACGCCGCCGAGCAGATCGGCGACGACACGCTGCAGCGGCGCGGCCAGGGCACGGTCGTCCCGGATAGCTTCACCCACGGCACTTCGGCGCAGCGCCAGCAATGGTTCGAAGCCGGCTATCGCAGCGGCGACGTTGAAGCCTGCGATACGCTGAAGGGCGCGATCTGAGGGAGATCTCGCAGCTCCGCACGGACCTTTGGCGGCACGGTTGACCAGTCGCTAACCCTGCCGGTTGATTCCCGGCCGGCTTTGGCCTTCGATCGGACGAGAAGTTCTCAGCCGGATGCGGGAGGCGCCGCTGACAAGGCCCGTCATCGGCCGCAACGTTATGGTGATCGGCTCGCCCGGCAGCGGCAAGTCGACGCTGACGCGCGCGCTGGCCTCGCGCTACCAGCTGCGGCCGATCCATATGGACCAGCTCTACTGGATGCCCGGCTGGCGGGTGCGGCATGGCGAGCAGCTGCTGGCGCTGGTGGAGGAGGCGATCCTCGCCGATGGCTGGGTGTTCGACGGCAATTATTCGCGCAGCTTCGCGATCCGGGGCGAAAGAGCCGACACGCTGATCTGGCTCGACATGTCCCGCAGCCTCTGCCTCGCCCGGGTGGTCCGGCGGATCGCCACCGGCTACGGCAGCGTGCGACCGGACATGGCGCATGGCTGCCCGGAGCGCTTCGACCTCGGCTTCCTGCGCTATGTCTGGACCTTCCCGCGGCATTCCGCACCGGGCCTGGCCCGGTTCTACGACGGCTTCTCGCGTTCGAAATACCGCCTCACGAGCCCGGCGGAAGTTGCCGGGTTTCTCGACCATGCCGGCATGGCGGCTCTCCGTTGATCTTTCGGTCCTCCGCGGCTTTGCTCTTGATGGCAAAGATGCCGCCCTTCGCCGGGGGGAGTTCCGGCAAGCCGAGGGATGTCAGCGGGCGGCGACGAGACCGTGCCGCTCGCGCCGGATATACCGCCAGTTCAACAGGACGGCCGCGACGGCCAGGCCGGAGGCGAGGCCCCACCAGATGCCCGGCCCGCCCCATCCGGCGAAAAAGGCGAGGAGATAGGCGACCGGCATGCCGACCGCCCAGTAGCTGATCAGCGCGATCAGCATCGGCATGCGCGTGTCCTTCAGCCCGCGCAGGATGCCCGAGGCGACCGCCTGCAGGGAATCGGCGATCTGGAACATCGCCGCCACGAGGACCAGGGGAATGGCGGTCGCCAGCACCTCGACCGCGTTGGGATTGGCGTCGTCGAGATAAAGCGAGATCAGCCGCTCGGGAACGAGCCAGAAGATCGTGGCGGCGAGGAGCGCGATCGTCCCGCCGATGAGGACGGCGATCGTGCCGGCCCGGCCGATGGCGATCCGGTCGTTCTGACCATGGGCGTAGCCGACCCTGACCGTCGCGGCGCTGGCGATTCCGAGCGGGATCATGAAGGAGATCGAGCCGATCTGCAGCGCGATGCCGTGCGCGGCGAGCGGGATCGTGCCGAGCCAGCCCATCATCACCGAGGAGGTGGCGAAGAGGCCGACCTCGGCGATGATCGTCGCGCCGATCGGCCAGCCGAGGCGCAGGACCTCGCCGAAGGCCGGCCAGTCCGGACGCCAGAACCGCGCGTGGAGTTCGTAGTGCGCGAGGCCCGGCGAAAGCGCGGTATAGGCGAGGATCAGCCCGGCCATCAGGAGATTGGCGAGAAGCGTGGCCAGTGCCGAGCCGACGATGCCGAGCGCCGGGGCGCCGAGATGGCCGAAGATGAAGACGTAGTTCAGCCCGGCATTCGCCAGCGCCCCGGCGATGATGATCGCCAGCATCAGATAGGCCCGCCCGACCACGGTCAGGTAGGATCTCAGCCCCATGACGAGGAGCGCCGGGAAGATCGACCACTGCGCGACGCTCATGTAGCTGCCGGCGAGCCGGGCCGTCTCCTTCTCCTGGCCGAGCGCCAGGAGGATCGCTTCGAGATGCGACAGCGGCACGAGGGTCAGGAGGCCGTAGAGCATCAGCACCCACAGGCTCATGCGGATCGAGCGGCGCACGCCGCGCGCATCGCCCCGTCCCTTGGCGCCCGCGGCGAGCGGCAGCGAGGCCTGGGCGAAGCCGGCGCCGAAGATGTAGAACAGGAAGAAGGCCTGTGTCGCCAGCACCGCGGCCGCGAGTTGTTCGGCGCCGAGCCAGCCGACCATCACCGTGTCGGTCACGTTCATCGTCATCTGCGCGAGCTGCGCGCCGATGAGCGGCAACGCCAGGACGACTGTCGCGCCGGCATGGCTCGCCCAAGACTGCGGCGCGGGCGGCGCCCCGGCTGACGGCGCCCGGCCGGCGACGTCCGCCGTCATCTGATTCCCTTCCAGCATCATTCCGCATCCTTTCGGCGCGGCTGTAGGCGCGGCAGCGAGAAGAGTGAACCCCCAACGGCCAAGGAAACGAATTGTCGTTCTGCGTCCGCTGGGCTCCTCCGTGGCAAGCAGATGCCTCTGTCGAGAGATTGCGGCGCCCATCCTCTTCCCTCATCCTGAGCTTGTCGAAGGATCGGGAAGAAGTTCCCCTCATGCTGGAGGCAACCGTCTACATCCTGCGCTGTGTCGATTCCTCCTACTATACGGGTCTGACAAAGCAGCCGATCGAAGCCCGGGTTTGGGAGCACAACGAAGGGATCTGCGAGGGCTACACCAAACGGCGCCGACCGGTCGAACTTGTCTTTACAGAGACCTACGACCGAATGCTCGACGCTATCGCTCGCGAGAAGCAGATAAAGGGCTGGTCACGGGCAAAGAAGGAAGCGCTCATCGCCAGGCACTACCACCGCTTGCCTCAGCTCTCATGCAACCGCGCCGGCCATGATACGAGGCGATGGGTAGATAAAGGCGACTGATCGGCGACAGGGGCTGTCGCTGAACTCCGCGGGAGCGGCCCCTCGCCCCTCGCCCTTCGACAGGCTCAGGGTGAGGGACAACTCAGGCGTTGCGACTTTGCGACAGTCTTTCGGTGAGCGTGGTGCGGGACCATTGGACGATCTGCCTCGCCATCGCGAACCGAGGCGGGCCGCTCCTTCGATCGACAACCTTCCACCCCCATTGTCGCGCCCCTTCTTCCCGCGTTATGCCGCAGTCGCCGGTATCGAAAATTCCCCGCCAACCCCCGAGAGGTCAGACAGCGCCATGTCCCGTCCGAATTTTCTCATCATCATGGTCGACCAGGCCAATGGGACCCTGTTCCCGGACGGGCCGGCGGACTTCCTGCACATGCCGCATCTGAAAGCGCTGGCGGCGCGCTCGACCAGGTTCCAGAACAGCTATACGGCGAGCCCGCTCTGCGCGCCGGGGCGGGCCTCCTTCATGTCGGGCCAGCTGCCCTCGCGCACCCGGGTCTACGACAACGCCGCGGAATTCCAGTCGGCGATCCCGACCTATGCGCATCATCTGCGCCGCGCCGGCTATCACACCTGCCTGTCCGGCAAGATGCATTTCGTCGGCCCGGACCAGCTCCACGGCTTCGAGCAGCGGCTGACGACCGATGTCTACCCGGCCGATTTCGGCTGGACGCCGGACTATCGCAAGCCCGGCGAGCGGATCGACTGGTGGTACCACAATCTCGGCTCGGTCACCGGGGCGGGCTGTGCCGAGATCACCAACCAGATGGAATATGACGACGAGGTCGCCTTCTTCGCCGAGCAGAAGCTGTTCGACCTGTCGCGCGGCCAGGACGGCCGGCCCTGGGCGCTGACCGTCTCCTTCACCCATCCGCACGACCCCTATGTCGCGCGGAAGAAGTTCTGGGACCTCTACGAGGATTGCGCGCATCTCCAGCCCGAGGTCGCCGCCATCCCGTTCGAGGAGCAGGACGCGCATTCGCGGCGCCTCTATCTCGCCAACGACTACAAGAAGTTCGACATTCTCGACGAGAACGTCCGCAAGGCGCGGCGCGGCTATTTCGCCAACCTCTCCTATATCGACGAGAAGATCGGCGCGCTCCTCGACGTCCTCAAGCGCACGCGCATGGACGAGAACACCGTGGTCGCCTTCGTCTCCGACCATGGCGACATGCTGGGCGAGCGCGGCCTGTGGTTCAAGATGAGCTTCTTCGAGGGCTCCGCCCGCGTGCCGCTGATGATCGCCGCGCCCGGGCTCGAGCAGCGGCTGGTCGAGGCGCCGGTCTCGACCATCGACATGACGCCGACGCTCTGCGACCTAGCCGGCATCGACATGGGCGCGATCAAGCCCTGGACCGACGGCCATTCGCTGGTGCCGATGGTGAACGGCGCAGCCCGCCCGGAGCCGGTCTACATGGAATATGCCGCCGAGGGATCCTACGCGCCGCTGGTCTCGATCCGTGAGGGCCGCTGGAAGTTCAATCACTGCGAACTCGACCCGCCGCAACTTTTCGATCTCGACGTCGACCCGAGGGAGCTGACGAACCTCGCCAACGATCCGGCGCATGCCGGGACGGTCGAGCGCTTCCAGACGATCGTGCGGGAAAAGTGGGACATGGCGCGCTTCGACGCCGAGGTGCGCGAGAGCCAGGCGCGGCGCTGGGTGGTCTACGAGGCCCTGCGCAACGGCGCCTATTACCCCTGGGACTATCAGCCGCTGCAAAGGGCGTCGGAGCGCTACATGCGCAACCACATGGACCTCAACGTGCTCGAAGAGCAGAAGCGGTTTCCGAGGGGAGAATGACGATGATCACGGTCTGGGGCCGCGCCAATTCCTCAAACGTCCAGGCGGTGATGTGGGCGATCGGTGAACTCGGCCTCGCCTATGAGCGGCACGATGTCGGCCACAGACATGGCGGCAACGACACGGCCGAGTTCCTCGCCATGAACCCCAACGGCACGGTGCCTGTCGTGCGCGATGCCGATGGCGAGCCGCTGTGGGAATCGGCCGCGATCCTGCGCTATCTCGCATGGCGCTATGGCGAGCCGCCGTTCTGGCCTGCCGAGCTCGCGGCGCGCTCGCATATCGACAAATGGGCGGAGTGGGCAAAGCTCAACATCGCCGGGGGCTTCACCGCGCCGATCTTCTGGCGCGTCGTGCGCACACCGGCCAAGGAGCGGGACGAGGCGGCGATCGCCGCGGCTCTCGCGAGCCTCGGCAGGAAGCTCGACATCGCCGAGGTCCAGCTTCGAAACCACGCCTTCCTCGCGGGCCATGACTTTACCCTGGCCGACATCCAGTTCGGCCACATTCTGCACCGCTATTTCGATATCGAGATCGAGCGCCCATCGCATCCGGCGATCGAGAGCTACTATGACAGGCTGGCCGAGCGGCCGGCCTATCGCGAGCATGTGATGATCTCATACGAGGATCTCAAGGTCGGCTGACGGGCGAGGCGCCCGGCCAGACGATTGCGGGGCGCCGCCGCGGCCCTCAGAACTCCTCCCAGCCGTCTTCCTGCATCGTCGCCTTGCGCATCGCGCCGCCGACGCTTCTCAGCTGGCGGATCTTCGAGGCCTTTCTCGGCGGATCGATGGGCGCGGGCGGCGTCCATTTCACCGCGCCCTTGATGGCGGGCGCCGGGGTGGCCTGCGCAGGAGCCCTGCGCTGAGGACGTACTGGCACTTCGGCGGCCGGCTCGCGCAGATGGGCGCGGAAGCGCTTGACGAGGCTCGACAGCCGCTCGATCTCCGCCTGCAGCGTCGTGGCGGCCGCGGTGGTCTCCTCCACCATCGCCGCGTTCTGCTGGGTGGCGATGTCCATCTGGTCGGCGGCGACCGAGACCTCGCGCAGATTGTTTGCCTGGTCCTGCGCCCCGCGCGCGATCTCGGCGACGAAGCGGCTGGTCTCGGCGACGTCCACGACGATCTCCTCGAGCGACTTGCCCGACTGCGAAACCAGCGCGACGCCTTCCTTGACCTGGTCGTGCGAGGCGAGGATCAGCGCCTTGATCTCGCGGGCCGAGCCGGCCGAGCGCTGGGCGAGGCTGCGCACTTCCTGGGCGACGACGGCGAAGCCGCGCCCGGCCTCGCCCGCGCGCGCCGCCTCGACGCCGGCATTGAGGGCGAGGAGGTTCGTCTGGAAGGCGATCTCGTCGATGACGCCGAGGATCTTGCCGATCTTTTCCGACGATTGCTGGATCGTTGCCATGGCCGCCACGGCCTTGCCGACGATCTCGCCGCCGCGCTCGGCCTTCTCCTTGGCGGTCAAGGCGGCCGTGTCGGCGCGGTTGGCGCCGCGTGCGGTCTCGCCGATCCGGCCGGTGACCTCGCCGAGGGCCGCGACGGTCTGTTCGAGATTGGCCGCCTGCTGCTCGGTGCGCCGCGACAAATCGTCGGTGGCGACCGCGATCTCGGAGATCCCGGACCGGATCGTTCCGAGCGAGGGGATGATGGTGCCGAGGGCTTCGTCGAGGCCGTCGACCGCGTTGTTGAAGCGCTCGCCGAGCCCGTGCGGGTCGGCCTCGCCCGCGTCGATCCGCACGGTGAGGTCGCCGCTCGCGAGCCGGTCGAGCGCTTCCGACAGCCGCTCGGCGATCTGCTGGTCGCGGCGCGAGGCTTCGGCCTGTTCGGCCTGCCTCGAAGCCTCGGCGCGTGCCGCGGCGGCGCGGGCGCTGTCGGCTTCGCTCTGCGCCTCTCGCTCGGCGCGGCGGGTCGTCTCGCCGAGCTTCGCAACGGCTCGGGCGATCGCGCCGAACTCGTTGCGTCGCGCCCTGTCCTCCTCGCGGATCGCGTCCGCTTCGCCCTCGGCGCTCGCCTCGATGGCGGCCGCCATGCGGCGAACCGTTCCAGCGATCGACCGACCGACGAACTGCGCCGAAAGGAAGCCGGTGAGGATCAGGATGATCGCACCCGCGAGCGCGGCGATCTCGATCGTCGTTGCGAGCCCGTCGGCTTGCGGCAGGAGACCCGACTGACGCTGGGCAACGGCTGCGGAAAGCCCGTCCAGCTGCTTCGACAGGGCGAGCGGAAGCACCGCGAGAACGGCCTCGCGCCGGTTCCCGATGGTCGCATCCGCCCGGACTGCCTCGGCGACCGCCGATCCGAACGCCTCGGTCGCCGCCAGGGCGGCGCGCGCCCGTTCGAGCTGCGGCTCGTCGGTCATGATCTTGACCATGGCGTCGTAGCGGCCGCGGGTCTCGGCGAGCTTCGCCTCGACGTCCTTCGCCGCCGCCGCATTCCTCGCCACCAGCGCCTGCTGGCTGACATAGAGGCCCTCGGTAAGCGACTGGAAGGTCTGAGTCGCCTGATAGAGGGCCTCTATGTCGAAGGCCCGCCATGCGGTCTGCATCACGTCCGCCATGGCAAGGCTCGCCAGCGGCCCGGCCTGGTCGGCTCGGCCGATCGCAGCCTGGTGCGCCGCATGGAGCCCGGCATAGTCGCGGAAGGCGGCGGCATAGCCGTCGAGGCCGGTTCGCAGGCTTTTCAGCCCGTTCTCCAGCGTCTCGTCTCCCGCGGCCGAAGCCCCGGCCGTCTCGGTGGCCGCACTCGCGGCATCGCTTGCCGCGGCGAACGCGTTCACGGCCTCCTCGGACGGCGCGAGGTCGTAGTCGAGCGCCGCGAGGCGCAGGTCCGCGACGCGCTCGCGCAGCGTGCCAAGCGCGATGCTCTGCCGGATCGCCTGTCCATCCTCGGCCATGAGCCGCGAGAAACCGCCAAGGCCGGCGATCAGGCCGATGCACAGCACGGCCGCGAGAAGGGCGACGGGGACGAATCCGATGGTGATACGGCTGATGGCGCCGAGTTTGTTTCGCATTTCCTTCCCTCGCGGCCGCCCGGACGACATGCCTGGGCCCGGCCTTGGATCGGCGCGACCCTAGTGGGCTTGGATGGAGCGACGCTTGCCGCGGCGCACGCGCCGCCGCCGGCTGTCGGCTGGGAGGGCGCAGGCGGCGCCTGCCGCGGCTATGAGCCGCACGCATGGCTCTCCGGCGAGCCGTGACTGTGGCGACGGCTTGCGCGGCGGGCCGCGATGCCCTAGGTCGGAGAGATCACGACGCATGCGGGAGAGACCGGCCTCAAGGCCGGCGCCGAAGGAGCAACCGCCCCGGAAACTCTCAGGCAGAAGGACCGCTTGGCGTCGCAAAAGTCCGAAGAGAGACGGCGCTTGAACCGCCGTCCGCCGTAGGAGAAAACGCCGCGCGGAATTCTTCCGCGGTCGTGAAGCTCTCAGGCTCATGACGGAAGGGGCATGACCGACACCCCCGCCTCGCTGGCGGGAGGAAGGGATTGTCATGGCTTCCATCGCCGTCATCGGCGCCGGCATCACCGGCATCACCACCGCCTACAAGCTCCTGAAGCACGGCTTCGACGTCACGGTCTTCGACCGCAACGCCTATGCCGCGATGGAGACCTCCTTCGCCAATGGCGGCCAGCTCTCGGCCTCGAATGCCGAGGTCTGGAACCAGCCGGCGACCTTCCTGAAGGGCGTCAAATGGATGCTGAGGAAGGATGCGCCGCTGCTCGTCCACCCGGCGCCCTCCTGGCACAAGCTCTCCTGGATGGCCGAGTTCGTGCTCGCCGCCAGGGACTACGAGACCAACACGATCGCGACGACCAGGCTCGCCATCGAGGCGCGCCGGCACCTCCTCGAGATGGCCGAGACCGAGGGCTTCGCCTTCGATGCCGAGAGGCGCGGCATCCTGCATGTCTATGAATCCCGGAAGGAATTTACCCACGCCGCGGGCGTCAACCGGCTCCTGGAGGAGGGCGGGCTCGTCCGGCGCGCGGTGACGCCGCAGGAGATCGCCGCCATCGAGCCGCGGATAAACGGCCGCTTCGTCGGCGGCTTCTTCACCGAATCCGATTTCACCGGCGACATCCACAAATTCACCCGCCGCCTGGCCGAGGCCTGCGTGCGGCACGGGGCGACCCTGCGGTTCGACGCCGACGTCCGCGTGCTCGCCGCCGCCGAGACCGGCGGCGCCAGCGTGACCTACGCCGACCGGCGCGATCCGGCCGCCGAGCCGCGGACCGAGCGCTTCGACGCCGTCGTCGTCTGCGCCGGGACGGCCAGCCGGAAGCTTGCGCGCCAGCTCGGCGACCGGGTGAACATCTATCCGGTCAAGGGCTATTCGCTGACGGTCAATCTCGACGACGCGGAGAGCCGCGCGGCCGCGCCCTACGTCTCCATCCTCGACGACCATGCCAAGATCGTCACCTCGCGGCTGGGGGCGGACCGGCTTCGGCTCGCCGGGACGGCGGAGTTCGCCGGGGAGAACCGCGACATCAAGGCGGCGCGCATCAGGCCGCTGGTCGACTGGTGCCGAATGCGCTTTCCGGGCGTCTCGACCGACTCGGTCGTGCCCTGGGCCGGGCTTCGGCCGATGATGCCGAACATGATGCCGCGGGTCGGCCGCGGCCGCCGTCCGGCGGTGTTCTACAATACCGGCCACGGCCATCTCGGCTGGACCCTCGCCGGCGCGACCGCCGAGATGATCGCGGCGGAGATCGCCGGGAGTTTCCGGAACGAACCGCTTGCCGGCTCTTCCGGCTCTCGCCGTCAGGAGGCCCTCGCCGCCTGAGCGCCGGCGTCCGGCGCGCAATTCGCCGAAGAGTTGTCCCCATCTCCCGTCCACGCGTCGACACTCGCACTCGTGTCGAACGAGCGACGGGAGTGGGTGATGCAGGTGGGACGCGATGTTCTGGAGGCGGCGCGCCGCGTCGGCGCGGCCGAGGGGGTCGAGCCGGCGGCACTGGTCGCGGTCGCCATCGCCGAGACGCGGGCCGTGCCGCTCGCCCATTTCGACGGGCGGTCCGAGCCGCTGATCCGCTTCGAGGGGCATTATTTCGATCGGCTGCTGCCAAAGGCGGAACGAGCGCGGGCGCGCGCGCTCGGCCTTGCCAGCCCGAAGGCGGGCGCCGTGCGCAATCCCGCCTCGCAGCCGGGCCGCTGGCGCCTGTTCGACCGGGCCGCGGCGATCGATCCGGAGGCGGCGGCGGGCGCGGTCTCCTGGGGGCTCTGCCAGGTGATGGGCGCGCACTGGAAGCGTCTCGGATTCTCCGGGGCCGCCGATCTCGCCAAGGCCGCCCGCGCATCGCCGGACGGGCAGTTCCGGATCGGAGCGCGCTTCCTTGGGCTCGGCCGGCTCGCGGACCGGCTTTCCGCCGGCGACTTCGCCGGCTTTGCGCGCCGCTACAACGGCCCGGGCTTCGCGCGGAACCGCTACGACGCCAAGATCCGCACGGCCTACCGCGAGGCCTTGTCCATGCTGGCGGAGACGGCCGACGGCGGCGCCGTTTCGTCGAGGCTGAGGCGAGGCGAGCGGGGCGGTGCCATCGCGGAACTGCAGGCGAGCCTCAACCGGCATGGAGCTGACATCGCCGTGGACGGCATCTTCGGCCCGGCGACGCAGGCCGCGCTTTCGGCGTTCCAGCACAAGGCGGGACTGCCGGCGACCGGCACGGGTGACAGGGCGACGCTCGCGGCGCTCGGATGAGGTCGCTCCGCGAATGGACGCCGAAGCCTTTTTTGCTGGCATCGGCGTTCCCGCCCCCTATCTTGTCGCGCATTATGATGGAGCCTCCAGCGATCGACCCCGGGCGTCACGCCCTGTTCCTCGACTTCGACGGCACGCTCGTCGGTTTCGTCGACGATCCGGCCAAGGTCGCGATCCGGCCGGCCGCGCGCGACCGGCTTGAAGAGCTGGCCGAGGCGCTGTCGGGCGCCCTGGCGATCGTCAGCGGCCGCAGGATCGCCGATCTCGACCGCTTCCTGGCGCCGCTCGAATTCGCGGCGGCGGGGGTGCACGGGCTGGAACGCCGCGGCGCGCCCGGCGGCAAGATCGAGCGCCTCGCCGGCCCCGAACTTCTGGACGACACCCGCGAGCGTCTGTCGGAAACGCTCGCCGGGAATCCCCGGCTGCGGCTGGAGGACAAGGGCACGGCGCTCGTCCTTCACTACCGCAATGCCGCCGATCTCGAAGATATGGCGAGACGGGCCATGGACCAGGCGGTGGCGGGGCGTCACGACCTCGTCGTGATGAATGGCGACAACATCGTCGAAGTCCATCCGGCGGGCATGGACAAGGGTGTCGCCCTGGCGGCGATCATGGAGGCACCACCCTTTGCCGGCCGGCTGCCGGTCTATGTCGGCGACGACACCACCGACGAGTACGCGCTGAAGACGGCCCGCGAGGCCGGCGGCGTGTCGATCAAGGTCGGAAGCAAGGATTCCGTCGCCGAATACCGGCTGAAGGACGTGGCCGCAGTGCATCGCTGGCTCGGCGTTCCGGACTGAGACGGGCGGGCGGCACGGAGCAGATCAATACGACGAGACGGCGCGGCGGCAGGCCGCCCGCAGGACATGGGAAGGGAGATGATGGCTGAAGGGCAGCGGCGGCTGGTCTGCGTATCCAACCGCGTGGGACCGCTCAGCGACGAGGGCAAGGCGGGAGGACTGGCGGTCGGCCTGTCCGACGCCTTGAAGCGGCGAGGCGGCCTGTGGTTCGGCTGGAGCGGCAACACATCGGAAGAGGGGACCTTCTCGGAGGCGGTCACCGAGGTTCAGGACGACGTGGCGATGACCACGATCGACATGAACAAGGAGGAACTCGAAGGCTTCTATCTGCATTACGCCAACCGGTCGCTCTGGCCGCTCCTGCATTACCGGCTCGATCTCGCCGAATTCGACCGCCAGTCGGACCGCATCTATCGGTCGGTCAACCAGCGCTTCGCGGCGCGGCTTGCGCCGCTGCTCCATGAGGACGACCTCGTCTGGGTGCACGACTACCACTTCTTCTATCTCGGCTCGGAGCTGCGGCAATGCGGGTTCAAGGGCCGGATCGGCTTCTTCCTGCATATCCCGTTCTGCCCGCCGGAAATCTTCACCGCCCTCCCGGCGAGCCACGACATCGTGCGGGCGATGCTCGCCTATGACGTGATCGGCTTCCAGACCGATACCGACCGGCGCAATTTCGTCGGCTTCTGCGTCCGCGAGCTCGGCGGCGAGAAGCTGCCCGGCCACCGCGTGCGGGTCGGCGACCGCGAGGTCGTGGCCAAGGCGTTCCCGATCGGCATCGACGCGCCGGGCTATGCCCGCTTCGCCGTCTCGCCCGAGGCCGGCGAGCACGAGGAAATGCTGCGCGACATGGCCGGGGAGCGGCTGCAGATCGTCGGCGTCGACCGCATGGATTATTCCAAGGGCCTGGTCGAGCGCTTCAAGGGCTTCGAGCGTCTGCTCGAGGACTATCCGGAAAACCGCGGCAAGGTGCAGTTCCTGCAGGTGGCGCCGCTGTCGCGCTCCGAGCTCGACGCTTATGTCGAGCTCAGGCGTGAGTTGGAAGAGCTCGCCGGCCATATCAACGGCCGCTTCGCGACGCTCGACTGGACCCCGATCCAGATCATGACGCGCGGCTTCACCCGCCGCGCGCTCGCCGGGATCTACCGCGCCGCGCGCGTGTGCCTGGTGACGCCGCTGAGAGACGGGATGAACCTCGTCGCCAAGGAGTTCGTCGCGGCGCAGGACCCGGACGATCCCGGCGTCCTCGTCCTGTCGCGCTTTGCCGGCGCGCGGGCGGAGCTCGAAGATTACGCGCTGGTGGTCAATCCCTATTCGACCGACGACGTCGCCCGCGCGCTGCAGCGGGCGCTGACCATGCCCTTCGACGAGCGCAGCCGCCGCTGGGAGGGCATGCGCGAGGCCGTCTTCGCCGGGACCTCGGATATCTGGTGCAACACCTTCATCGCGGAACTCGAGGGCACGGCCGCTCCCGATCCGGCGCCGGCCTGAGGCTGCCGGCGCTACGGGCCCGGCTCAGGCCGGCGCCGGATCGGGCCGGGTTCTGATCGAGACGGCGAGCAGGCAGAGGCCGAGCGCCAGGACGCCCGCCGAGGCGGCGAGCGCGGTGGCATAATCCGCCGCGCCCGAGACGAGATAGCCTGCGCCGAGCGGACCGAGCATCTGGCCGAGGCCGAAGCCGGCGGTGAGGATCGCGAAGCCGCGGCCGCCGAGGCCGTGCCGGCCGAGCGGCATGGTCAGAAGCGTGATCGCCATGAAGGTGCCCCCGAACAGCACCGCACCGAGAAGCGCAGCCGACCCGCTCAGGCTTACCGCCGGCAGCAGGACGCCGACGATCTGCGCGACATAGGCGGCGGCGAGCGCCGTGGAAAAGCCGATCCGTTCGGCGATCCGCGACCAGACGAGGCAGCTCGGCAGCCCCGCGAGTCCGACGATGATCCACACCCAGTCGCCCATCGCCTCAAGGCCCGGCCGCGCCTTGACCATGGCAACGATGAAGGTCGCGAAGACGGAATAGCCGAGGCCTTCGCAGGTATAGGCGGCAAAGAGCGGCCAGAAGGGCAGCGGCCGCGGGATCCGCCGCCGCGTGTCGATCGGGCGCGGCGAGACTGGCAGATCGCGCGGACCCACGGCATGGATGATGAATGGAAGGGTGAGGCCGGAGGCGAGGCCGACGCCGATCCACAATCCGGCGGAGGAGAGAAACGGCGCGGCGAGGTGAACGAGGAGGCCGGAGGCGGCGATGCCGCAGCCGACGCCGCCGAACACCCAGCTGAGCCGCGCCTCGGCATCGACCTTCGCGAGCGACTCGGCGACCATTCCGGCAGCCGAGATCATCGCGAAGGCGCTGGCGAGGCCGGAGACCGTCCGCAGCGCCAGCCAAGCGGCGAAGTCGCCGGTGAGACCCATCGCGATGGTGGACAGGACGCTCGCCGCGACCGCGATCCGGAAGGCGAAGAGCCGCGCCCGGCCAGCCGGCACCAGCGAGGTCAGGAGTGAACCGGCGAGATAGCCGGCAAAGTTCGCCGAGGCGAGAAGGCCGGCGGTGCCGGGCCCGAAGCCGTAGTCGCGCTGCATCAGCGGCAGGAGCGGCGTGTAGACGAAGCGGCCGACGCCCATCACCAGCGCCAGCGTCAGGAAGCCGCCGAGAAGAAGCCGTGCGGTTGGTGTCATCATCTTTCGGAAATTCCGGGCCGGCGTGCCGCGCCGGCGGAAGAACTCCCGCGACGCCTTGATGGATTCGGGGGCGGCGATGCTGGTGCGCCACCTTCGCCACCGTCCTTACCCAATGCGCTGCTGCTTGAACATTCGCCGCCCGGAACGATCCGAACGGGGCGTCGCCATGCCAAGACCGGTAAAACTCGCAAAGCCCCTCCAGGCCCGCGTGCCGGCGGGCTTCGGCCGGCCATCGAGGTGCATGGCGCCGGCCGGTCCGCCGCCCTATCTTGGAGGATCGATCGAAAGGGACCAGCCCGTGAACAAGCCGACCGGCTCCTCGCAACAGCTTTCGAAGCTCGACCTGACGGCGCGCGTCTCGTCGAAGGACTACCAGGCCGGCATTGCCGATCTCCAGACGCGCTTCATCAAGATCCAGCAAGCCTATCTGAAGACCGGCGATGCCGGCGCCGTCGTCTTCGAAGGCTGGGACGCGGCCGGCAAGGGCGGGGCGATCCGGCGCATGGCGAGCGTCATGGATCCGCGCGGCTTCCGCGTCTGGCCGATCGGCGCGCCGACGCCCGAGGATGCCAGGAAGCACTATCTGGCGAGATTCTGGGAGCGTCTGCCGAAGACGGGAGAGATCGCCGTCTTCGATCGGTCCTGGTACGGGCGGGTGTTGGTCGAGCGGGTCGAGGGGCTGGCCGACGAGGCCGCATGGCGCCGAGCCTACGACGAGATCAATATGTTCGAGAAGATGCTCGTCGACAAGGGCATGCACATCGCCAAGGTCTTCCTCTACATCGACCGGGACGAACAGCTGAAGCGCTTCGAAAAGCGCCTGCACGACCCGTTGAAACGCTGGAAGCTCTCCTTCGAGGACTTTCGCAACCGCGCCAAATGGGACGAGTACGAGGCGGCCGTCGACGAGATGCTGGCGCGGACCGATACGGCCCATGCGCCCTGGCATCTCGTTCCCGCCAACCAGAAGGACTTTGCCCGGCTGTCCGCGCTCGGCGAAGTCGCGGGCCGGCTGGCGGCCGGTGTCGACCTCGCGCCGAGGCCGCTCGATCCCGAGCTCGAGGCGCGCTTCAAGGCCGAGATAACGGGCTGACATCCGCCCGCCGCCCTGTCCCGCTGCTGGCGACCCGCGCGAAGGTTTTCACAAATCGTAACCTCCCCGTCCGAATTCGGCCGGGATGTGGCGGAATTGTCTGCCCCGATCGAGAGGGGACGGATCATGCGGAACAGGTTGAAGAGCGTCGGCGCCGGAATGACGCGCCTTTCGCGGCGTCTTGCGATGGAAATCACCGTCTCGGCGATCGTCATGGTCGGCCTCCAGGCGAGCGGCGGGGCGGCGAGCCTCGCGCACTGGTTCTCCGGCGGGGCGAAGACGGCCGAGGCTCCCGCAAGGCCCGCGGCCGAGCCGCATGCGGCACCGGCCGCCGGCAGGGGCGGCCGGGTCGACCTGCAGCCGGAGACGATCGCGGTCGCTGACCCGCTTCCGGCGGCGGACGATCGCAAGCGGCTCGCCCATCGGCCGACCGGTCCCGATGCGGAGGCGGATGGTACGGCGAACCGCTCGCAGGGCGTTTCCGCGCGCGAAGCCGGGAGCAGCGTGCCGGGCGAGCCGACCGGCGGTGCGGGCCAGGCGCGGAGTCCGGATATGACCGTACCGGCGGGCGTCGTCCTGTTCACCGACTGCCTCAAGGCGTGCGAATCGCATGATCCGCTGCTGGCGGACGGGGCGACATCGCAAGAGCCGATGGTGGCGGCGCCTGTTGTCTCCGGACCGCGCCGAGAGCTGGAACATGAGCTGTCCCCCGCGCCGGTCCGCCTCGCCGGATTGAAGCCGGAGCCGGCGGCGGTCGAGCCGTCCCCGACTTCGTCCGGGCAGGAGGCCGAGACAGGGGGCGGGCCGACGGGCTGGCTCCCGAGCGGCCTGGGCATCGGGCAGGACATCGATGCGATCGGCAGCGGGGTCGGCTCTGCCGTGCGCGGAGTGGGATCGCTCGTCGCGAGCGTGACGCCCTGGTGACGTGAGGCGGCCCTCGCGGCCGCCGCCGGTTCTCCGTCTACGCCGCCGGGTCGATGCCGATGATCAGCGCCACCTCATAGGCCCGGCCGGCCTCCTTGACGAAGGCGAAGGAGGGATCCCCGGCGCGCCTGGCGATCCAGTCGTTGCCGTTGAAGGTGTCGCGCATGGCCGGCCGCTCGGAGTAGGGCGCGACGTTCGCATAGATGTCGGAGGAGAGGGCGTCCGGGAAGAAGACCTGGCCGGTGAGCCGGGTCTTGGCGTCCGTGAATACCTTGAAATGGATATGGGTCGTGCGGCCGGGGTACCAGCCGGGATAGATCGTCCGGAAGCTTACGATGCCGTCGCGGCCGGCGACTTGCGTGCCGCGCAGGAACGTCTCGCCCTCGGTCGAGGCGGGATGCGCGGGATCGTCGCCCTGTCCGGCATAGTTGGAATAGAGGCCGCTCGCATCGCAATGCCAGACGTCGACACGGGCGCCCCTGATCGGCGCGCAGGCGCGGTCGACGACCTGGAGCAGGAGCCGCACCGGCACGCCGCGCCGGTCCTCGGTGATATCTTCGCGCACGAGCTTCGGGTCGAAATAGAATGGGCCAGCGGTGACTTCGGGCGTCAATCGGCAGACGTCGGTGCCGGGCAGCAGCCTGCTGGCGGCGGCGGGCGAGGCCGCGGCGAGGACGGCTCGCGGCAGCATGGCGGCGCCGAGGACCGTTGCGCCTGTGAGGGCCAGAAGCTCGCGCCGGCCGATATCGAAGCTCGTCATCGCTCATCCTCCCTTGCCGCCCGGCGGCTTCGGCGATGCCAGCCTGGCCTCGCTCGCGCCGGTCGTGTCGTGCCCCGATGTTCTCCGGCGCGGCCGGGCCGCACCTCACGCCATATCCGACGTCAGCGGGCGGCCTCGGCCAGCGGCAGGCGCACCGTCTGAGTGAGGCCGCCGCCATTGCGGTTGGCGATCCGGATCGACCCGCCGGCCTGGTCGATGATCTCCTTGGCGATCGCCATGCCGAGCCCTGCGCCGGGCTTCAGTTGACGCCGACCGGGATCGACGCGGAAGAAGGGCTCGAAGGCCCGCCCGATCAACTCTTCGGGAATGCCGGGTCCGTTGTCGGTGATGGTGATCACGGCCTCGCCGTCCGCCGCGGCGAGCGCGACCGAGGCCCCGCCGCCATGCACTGCGGCGTTGTCGATCAGGTTGCGCAGCGCCCGCTTCAGGGCGAGCGGGCGGGCGCTGGTGACCGGCGGCTCCGAACCGAGCTCGACGGTCTCGATCGGGTGGCCGATCTCCTCGAGCTCGCCGGTGATCTCGGTGATCAGCGGGCCGAGGTCGATCGGCTCGCGAGCCGTCGGATCGACCTCCTCGCGCACGAGGCGGATGGCGCTATCGGCGATGCGATCGAGTTCGGCAAGGTCCTTGAGCCAGGTTTCGCGCTCCTCCTCCGGCAGGAACTCGGCGCGCAGGCGCATCCGCGTCATCGGCGTCCTGAGATCGTGGCCGGCGGCCGCGACGAGGCGCATGCGGCCCTCGATCGTGGCGCGCACCCGCGCTGTCAGTCGGTTGAGCGCCGAAGCGGTCGCGCGCACCTCGGCCGGGCCGTCCTCCGGCACATGGGCCGGCAGGCCGTCCGGACCGACCGACGAGACGGCCTCGTCGAGGATCCTGAGGGGCCGGGTCATCTTGGTCGCGGCAAAGATCGACACCGCCGCCGCTCCCATCGCGATCAGCGCGAGATAGGCGATGAAACCCGCCCGGTTGCGCGGCGGAAAGCCCGGATAGGGCAGATAGGCCCAGCGGCCCGGCGCGAATTCGAAGGCGAGCTGTCGGGTGCGCGACTGCGCGTCGCCGACGATGCTGACGGGGATGTCGAGGCCGTCCTGTGCGAGGATATCCCGGATGCCGCCGCTCTCGCGAACCATGAAGCCGTGTTGCGGCATCGGCGCCGCACCGACGTCGATGCCGAGCCGCTGCGCGGCCTCGGGGTCGCCGGCCAGGACCGTCGCGATGATGCGGACCTCTTCGGCGAAGGTCGTTTGGAAACTTTCCCGGTCCGGACGCTCCAGAACCTGGACCGAGATCAGGCCGGCGATGGCGACCACGCCGAGGATCGCGGCGACCAGGAGGATCGCCAGCCGCGAGCGCAGCGATTTCATTCGGATTGGGTCCCCCGCTTGTCCACCCGCGCAGCGAACTGGTAGCCGCCGTTGCGCACCGTCTTGAACAGCCGGAACACGCCGCTGTCGTTGAACTTGCGGCGCAGCCGGCTCATCGTCACGTCGATCGAGCGGTCGAACGGATCGGCAGACCGCCCGTGCAGGAGATCCATCAGGACGTCGCGCGAGAGCACGCGGCCGGGCCTCTCCAGGAAGATCATCAGAAGGTCGAACTCGGCCCCGGTCAACGGCACCTCCGCGCCGTCGGGGCCGGTGACGGAGCGGCGCTCCGGCTCGACGGTGAAGTCTTCGAAGACATAGCTGCGGGGTGCCGCCTGGTCGCCCTGCGGCTCGCCGCTGGGCCCCCCGCGCCTCAGAACTGCGCGAATGCGGGCCGCAAGTTCGCGCGGGTTGAACGGCTTGCCGAGATAATCGTCGGCGCCGAGTTCGAGGCCGATGATCCGATCGACATCCTCCTTCAGCGCGGTGAGCAGGATGATGGCGATCTCCGGCCGGCGCTCCTTCAGGTCGCGGCAGATATCGAGGCCGGACCCGTCGGGCAGCATCACGTCGAGCACGACGAGGTCGATGCGGGAATCGGCGACCTTCTGTTCGCACTGCCGCCGGTTGGCCGCGATCGAACAGCGGAAGCCCTGGCCGTCGAGATATTTGCCGAGCAAGCGGCCGATTTCCGGATCGTCGTCGACGACGAGAATGTTGGGTGGATTCATGGAACGCGGACCTTTGACGCGAGTGGCGACGCTCATCTCTGAGACGCTGCGCCGCCGCCCGCGAGCCGAGAATTGTTTCGACGTGTTGCTGAGCGCCGCCTGGCAAGTTTTCGTAACAAGTTTCGGGCGTCCGAACGACATTTCGTTACAGCCGGCCGCATCCTCGCAACATCCGGCACCTAGCTTGTGCGCATCACACATCGAACGAGAGGAGATCGACGATGATCCGTGATCGTACCATCGCAAATCGCACGAGAGCCAGCCGCCCGCGCCGGATCGGGGCGCTGTTCGCCGCAGCGCTCATGGCTTCGACCGGTGTCGCCATGGCGCAGCAGTCGGCGGACCAGTCGGCGCCGCCGCCTCCGCCCGCGACCAAGGGGGCCGATGGCGGCCCGCAACTGGCGCAGCCGCGCCAGGGGCCGAGATTCATGGCCGATGGCGAGTGGGGTGGCCGCCGCGGTCATCACCGCGGACCCGGATGGCGCCACCGTCAGGGCCCCGGCATGATGTCGCCGGCCAAGATCGCCGGGGCGCTGTCGGTCGTCGAGACCGGGATCGGCATCAAGCCGGACCAGATGGACGCATGGCGCAGCTTCACCGGCGCGATGATCGCCTTCGCCGAAGCCTCGCAGCCGCCGTTCATGGACCGGCCGGGTCGCGACGGCGTGCGGATGATGCCGAATGCCGACGGCTCGCGCGCAGGAAGCTCGCCGGCTCAGGATGATGATCCGTCTGCTTCGGATGAGGCCGGAGAGCCGCCGATGGCGACCGAGGCGCGTCCGGGCGCCGCGACGCCGGGCGACGTCAAGGACCGGGCCTTCCGCTTCCTCGATCGCATGGCCGACCGCGCCATCGAGCGCGGGGAGAAGGCGAAGGCTCTGAAGAGCGCGATCGACGGGCTGAAGGGCGTCCTCACCGACGAGCAGGTGACGACCGCAAGAGGGCTCGTCCGGTCGATGATGATGGAAGCCCATCAGCGCCATCACGGTGACCGCGGTCGGCATGGCGGCTGGCGCCATCACGGCTGGGATCGGGGCGATCGCGGCGACGACATGGGACGCCGCCATATGGGGCGTGACCAGATGGGGCCCGGCGACGGAATGGGCTGGGGCAATCCGCGACATCACGGCATGGGCTCCGGGCCGCAGGACCCCGATGATGGGAACGATTCCGGCCCCGACAATGGCTGACCAGCGCTGATCCGGCAGACGCCGGACAGTCGCCACTCGATGCGGCCGGGGCCCGAAAGGGTGCCGGCCGTTATTTCGTGGCGCCGACCGGCGCCGCGGCGCGCCGATCCGGCCGCGCCCCTTCCGGTCGAAAATCCGCTCGGGAAGTTCTTTCGCGAGGTCCGGTCGGTCCCGGCGACGGTGCCCGCCAGCCCCGGCTTAGACGTCCGGCCGGAACGGATGGACCGAATAGGTGCGGAAGGGTTCGCCGGGCTCGGGCTCGAGGAAGAGCGCGAGCTGCGAGATCGTCAGCGGCTGGCCGTCGAGATCGCCGAAATGTGCCGCGATCCTCTCGCGCACCGCCGCGAGTTCCCGCTCCTCGACCGGTCCGGTGAGCGTCATGTGGAAGCGGAATGCGTCGAAGACATGGGGATAGCCCCAGGCCTGCAGATTGTCGCGCTCCTTGTCGGAGAGCCGCTCGGGGCGCCGGCGGGCGTATTCGGCCTCGCTCAGCGGCGCCCGCAACGGCTCGAAGTCGCGCACGACCGCCTCTTCCAGCTCGCCGAGCGCGGCCGGTGCCGCGTCCGGCACGAAGGCGAAGAACGGGCCGAGCTGGCTGACGACGAGGCTTTGAATGCGGACCGGTTCGCGCGAGGCGCAGAACGCCGCGAGCCGCTCGTCGAGTTCGGCGAGGTCGGCGCCCTCGGCGAGCCGGAACGGCGCCTTGATCGTCGCGTGGAAGCCGTAGCGGGCGGGCTCGGCGACGACGGCGTCGAGCGCTTCGTCCGGTGCCCGGGTCGGCTCGTTGTCGAACGGGCTGCGCCCCAGCCATTCGCCGGCCCGGCGGGTGAGCTCGGCGCCGGCGGGCGGGGTGAAGTATATCGCGACGCGCATGGCTAGGCGGCGCCCGGATGGTCGGCCCGGCAGCCGGGTGTCGAAGTCGTCATGACGGTCCTCGGTCTTTTCGAAACGCATGGGACGGCGCCGCAGCGTGCAGGCCGGCTCATCCTTCACGGGCGCAGATGACACCCGGATGTCATCCGTGGCGCTCCGGCCTTACAGGAAGACCACCGTCTTCGAGCCGTTGAGCATGATGCGGTTTTCCAGATGATACTTCACCGCGCGCGCGAGGACCCGGCTCTCGATGTCGCGCCCGACCGCGACGAGATCGTCCGCCGAGAGCTGATGGGTCACGCGCTCCGTCTCCTGCTCGATGATCGGCCCCTCGTCGAGATCGGCGGTGACGTAATGCGCCGTCGCGCCGATCAGCTTCACGCCGCGCTCATGCGCCTGATGATAGGGCTTGGCGCCCTTGAAGCTCGGCAGGAAGGAGTGGTGGATGTTGATCACCTTGCCGGCGAGCCGCCGCGAGAGATTGTCGGAGAGCACCTGCATGTAGCGGGCGAGGACGACGAGATCGACGTCGTTCTCGCGCACGAGCTTCAGGATCGCCTCCTCCTGGGCCGCCTTGGTCTCCTTCGTCACCGGAAGATGGCGGAAGGGAATGCCGTGGTCTTCGGCCGTCTTGCGGCTCTCCTCGTGATTGGAGACGATGGCGACGACCGCGGCCCGCAGCCAGCCGACCTTGATCTGGTAGAGGAGGTGAAGGAGCGCATGGTCGAATTTCGAGACCATGATGACGATCCGCGGGACGCGGGCGAGATCGGTGATGGCGATCTTCAGCTCGAATCGCTGGGCAGCGGGGGCGAGCTGGCGCTCCAGCGCGTCGCGGCTGGCGCCTTCGGGGGCGGTGAAGGCGATGCGCATGAAGAAGCGGCCGGTCTGCCGGTCCCAGAACTGCGCGCTCTCGGCGATGTTGGCGCCGGCTTCAAACAGCTCGGTCGTCACCGCGGCGACGATGCCCGGGCGGTCCTGGGCCGAGAGGGTGAGGATGAAGGTCTGATCGCTCATGGGGAAGACTTTGCGGCGCGAGGACGTGACGGCGCCGCATAGGCCGCACTGCAGCATCGGATGTCAAATCGGCCCGGTGAAAATCGCCGGGGATAGCGCGAAGCGGCGGCCGCCGCTGCGGAGAGCGCGTCGCAACCCGTGACCGTTCCGCCACGGGCGCAGGACAACCCGCCGGAACGGCAAGCCGTTCAATTGACAGGCGAAGTCCCACCCTCCTAGCTGCGGCCAGTCAGCCCGAGAGCCGCCCTTGCCGACCCTACCGATCGCCCGCCGGCCTCTGGCCGTATCCCTGAAGGCCCTCGTCTCGGGCCTCATGGTTCTCCTGCTGGTCGGTTGCCAGTCGGCGCAGCTGACCTCGGCGGGCCTCACGCCGCTCGGGGGTGCATCGAGCGTATCCGTCGATCTCGGCCCGGCCGAGGTGCGCGCCCCGGCGACGCTGGTGATGGACTATGCGAGCGGCCGCACGCTCTACGAGGACCAGGCGGACGGGTTGCGCTATCCTGCCTCGCTGACCAAGATGATGACGCTCTACCTCCTGTTCGAGACGATCGAACGGGGAAAGCTGTCGCCGGATTCCGGGCTCGTCGTCAGCGAGAACGCCGCGTCGAAGCCGCCTTCGAAGCTCGGCGTGAAGCCGGGCGAGACGCTGCCCGTGCGCATCGCCATGCAGGCGTTGGCGGTGAAGTCGGCCAACGACGTCGCCACAGTCGTCGCGGAGAATCTCGCAGGTTCGGAAGCCGCCTTCGCCAATGCGATGACGGCGAAGGCGATCCAGCTCGGCATGCGGCATACGCGGTTCACGACGCCCTCCGGCCTGCCGGACCCGCGCAACGTCTCCACGGCGCGCGATCTGGCATTGCTCGCCCGGGCGCTGTTCTCGCGGTTTCCGCAATACCATTATCTCTACGGGATGACCGAGTACCAGTATGGCGGGCGCACCTATCGGGCGACCAACCATCTTCTCGGCAAGGTGCCCGGCGTCGACGGGCTGAAGACCGGCTACATCAACGATTCCGGCTCCAATCTCGCGGCGACCTGCATCAGGGACGGCAAGCGGATCATCGTCGTCGTGCTCGGCGGGCGCACGGCGCGCGAGCGCGACGCCAAGGTGACGGCGCTGATCGACCAGTATCTCGGCCCCGCGCCGCAGCCGCTCGGCGAGGGCGTCGCGATGACCTTCTCGCCCGTCGGCGGCCCCGTCGGCGGCTATGACACGGGCGACGGCGAGTAGCCGGGATTTCTCCAGCAGGCTTCTGCGACTTGGGGCGTGAGATCGCCGGGCTCCTGGCTTGGGATCAGGTGGGATTTTCCTCGGCCTGTTCGGCCGCCCAGACGCTGGCGGCCTCCACGGCGACGGGCGATGTCGTCGGCACGACGCCGATATAGCTTTCGGTCTGGCTCGCCGGCAGGGCCGAGCGCTGCGTCATCCGGTAGAGCGCATAGGCGGCGATCCCCGTAAAGGTGACGGCCAGAACCAGCCAGAACGCGATCGGGCTCGACCGTTCCATGGCCCAGCCGGTGACGAGCGGGCCGATGATGGCGCCGATTCCGAAGGTGAACACCAGCCCGCCCGAGGCCGCCGGCATGTCTTCCGGGGGGAGAAAGTCGTTCGTATGCGCCAGGAGCAGCGCATAGAGGGGCGTCGTGATTCCGCCGACGAAGAAGGCTGAGATCATCAGCGGCCAGAGCCCGCCCCCGGTCATCCATCCGAGCAGCGAGGAGGCCGCGCCGATCACGGATGCGGCGAAGATGATCTGGCGCCGGTCGATCCGGTCCGACAGCCACCCGATCGGATACTGGAACAGGAGCGCGCCGGTGAACAGCATCGCGACGAAGAGTGCGATCTGGGACTTGGTCATCCCGATCAGCGTGCCGAAGACGGCGCCCATGCCGGACTGGGTGGCATAGGCGCTGCCGAGAAGGATCATGCCGACGGTGCCGAGGGGAGACCCGACAAAGAGCTCCTTCAACGGCATCGGCCGCGCCAGTTCCGTCTCGGGAGTCCGCGAGGCCGTCAGCAGGATCGGCGCGAACGAGACCGAGACGAGGATCGAAGCGCCGATGAACAGCACCGATGTCCCGGCGTCGCCGAGCGTCAGGAGCGCCTGCGCGCCGATGATGCCGAGGGTCTGGGCGATCATGTAGGCGGAGAGCACCTTGCCGCGCGTCTCGTTGGTGGAGGCATCGTTGAGCCAGCTCTCGGCGGTCACATAGATCCCCGACATGCAGAAGCCGACGAGCAGCCGCAGCAGCGTCCAGGCCCAGGGCTCGGTCAAAAGCGGGAAGGCGATGAGCCCGGCCGACATGAAGCTGCCGAGCGCGGCGAAGACGCGGACATGCCCGACATTGCGGATGAGCGAGGGCGTGTAGCGGGCACCGGAGAGGAAGCCGACGAAATAGCCTGAGGTGACGATGGAGAGTTCGGTCGCCGAGAACCCCTCGATCCCGCCGCGCAGGCCGATCAGGGTGAAATGCATGCCATTGCCGAGCATGATCAGGACGATGCCGACGAGCAGGGCCCAGATGCTGGTTAAGACTCGAAACATGGCCCGCCTTCCCGCCTTGTATACATCGACTACAATGCGGGCTTGCGCAGGGTCAAATGTCGTCGTTGCCGCAACCGCCGGGCGCTGTTCTTGACGCAGCGGTCGCGGCGCTCACATCCCTCGCAGCCCCGCGAACACCTCCGAAAACTCCGAACCCTCCCGGTAGAACACCGGCGGCTCGCCGAACGGCGCCTCGACCGACGCGTCCGTCCCGCCGGCGAAGCGCTCGCCGCTCCACAGATGCACCCAGTCCGTGTCGGAAGGCAGGTAGGTCGTCCAGCGTGTCTCTCCGGCGCGCCAGACCGGGGCGACGAGAAGGTCGGGGCCGAGGAGGTAGGCGTCCCAGACGGCAAAGGCGCGCGGGTCGTCCTCGTGATGGAGGAAGAGCGGGCGCTGCAGCGGCAGGCCGGTCGCCGCGGCCTCGTCGGCGAGTGCGCCGAGATAGGGGGCGAGGGCCGCGTGGATGCGGGTCATCCGGGCGAAATGGGTAAGAACCTCCGCGTTCTGGTCGATCTGCAGGTTCTCGCCCGGCCGGTTGCCCTCATGCGTGCGCATCACCGAGGTGAAGGCCGCCATCTCCGCCCAGCGCTTCAGGAGTTCGGCGCTGCGGACATTGCCGAAAAGGCTCGTATAGCCGCCGATGTCGGAGTGGTGATAGGCGTTGCCGAGAAGGCCGCAGGAGAGCGCCCCGACGATGACGGTGACGAGCCCGTCATGCCGGGAGAAGTCGACCGACTGGTCGCCGGCCCAGATCAGCGGGCAGTGCTCCTGGATGCCGGAATAGCCGGCGCGCATGAAGAAGACGATGTCGCCGGTTCGGCCCTTTCGCTCGACCGCCCGGGCGTTCACCTCGCCCCAGAGGACCGGCCAGCGATTGTGCATCAGCCTGGCGTCGGCGTCGCTCTTCAGCTTCAGGTCGATCGGCAGATACTCGCCGAAATCGGCCATCCAGCCAGAAAGGCCATGGTCGATCATGTTCTCGCCGATTACCCGATCCTCGAACCAGCGGCAGGCTGCCTCGTCGGTGAAATCGACGACGCCGCAGTCGAACTCGCCGAAGTCGACGAGATAGGTTGCGCCGGCGGCGTCGGTGGCGAGAAACCCCTTCGCCTCGGCTTCGGGAAACAGCGAGCCGTCGTTGCAGAGATAGGGGTTCACATAGCCGAGGAAGCGGATGCCGCGCTCGTTCAGCTCGGCGATCCGGCGCTTGAGGTCCGGATAGCGCGTGTCGCTGGCCTTCCAGTCCCAGAACAGGCGCTTGCCGAAGGAGGTCTCGCGCAGGCCGACCCAGTCCTCGCACCACAGCGCCGAGACGCGGGCGCCGGCCTCGATGTAGCGCTCCAGCCGGGCAAAGGAGTTGGCGCCGTCCTTCAACCCGACGATCGCGCCGGTGAGCGCCCAGTCGGGCAGGCGCGGCTGGCGGCCGAAGCGCTCCGAGAGGGCGGTGACGAGGTTGGTGAAGCGGTCCCGCGCGAAGAGTTCGATCCGCTCCGGCATCGCCCAGGCCTCGATCTCGTGAAAGCCGTCGTGCCGGAAGTCGAAGACGGAATAGGCCGTCGTCTCGAGATGCAGGGCGTAGCGGCGCGAGGAGAGATAGGTCGGCTGGGGATAGTTGGTGTTGTAGTAGTCGCCGCCGGCCCGCCCCGTGCGGTCGGCCTCGAAGGTGATGGCGCTCGTCTTGTCGCGGCCGACGCCCGGCTCGGAGGTCCATAGCGGGAAGCGCCGGCCGGCGAGGTCGAAATAGGACATCTGCTCGCCGCCGCCGAAGACGTGCTCGCCGGCTTCCGCGACGATCCGCAGCCAGAAGCGGTTGAGCGAGGGGTCGTGCGCCGCGACCGCGAGCTGTCCGCCGCGGGCGTCGCCCGTGACGGTCAGCGACAGGAGCGGCTTTTGTCCCGGCCCGGCGGCGAAGGCGATCCGCCAGCCCTCGCCAATCTCGGCCACTTCCGCATGGGTCAGGGGGATGCGCGCGGTGACATAGTCCTCGATGTCGAAATTGCCCCGGTACATCTCCATCCGCTCCTCGCCGCGGCCGACGAAGAGAAAGGGCGCGTCCGACCGGTGCGAGAGGATCGGGCGGCCGCCGAGGATGAGGTCGAAGCCGCCGTCGCGGGAAAGGATCTGCATGGGATGGCGCTCAGTGATGGGTGAGACCGGCATCGACGACGAAATTGGCGCCGGTGCAGCCGGCGCTCTCGTCGGAGCCGAGGAAGAGGGCGAGCTTGGCCACATGGCTCGCATCCAGCCGGAACTTCAGTGCCTGGAGCGCGATGAATTCGGCATCCACCTCCGGCGTCAGCCATAGCGCCTTCTGGCGCTCGGTGAGGATCGCGCCGGGAACGAGCGCGTTGACGCGGATGCCGCCGGGACCGAGCTCGCGCGCCAGCGTGCGGGTCATGCCGTTGATCGCCGCCTTGGCGGTCGTATAGCCGACCATGCCGGGCCGGCCGCGCATCCAGGAGATCGAGCCGAGCATGATCACCGAGCCGCCGCCCCGCTCGGCCATGCCCTTGGCGACGGCCTGGGTGGCGAAGAACTGGTGGTCGAGATTGAGCGCCAGCATGCGCCGCCAATAGTCCGGCTCGACCTCGCTCATGGCGTGCCGGTCGTCCCTGCCGGCATTGTTGACGAGGACGTCGATGCCGCCGGCCGCCGTCTCGACATCGGCGATCGCCGCGCGAAGGGCCGCGATGTCGGTGACGTCGCAGGCGAGGAAGCGCGCGCCCGTGGCGGCGGCGACGCGGCCGCCGGCCGCCGCGTCGATGTCGACGAAGGCGACCTTCGCGCCCTGGCCGGCATAGGCGGTGACGATCGCCTCGCCGATCCCGGACGCGCCGCCGGTCACGAAGACTGACCGCCCTTCGAGCGAAGCATAGCGGACGCTGTCAAAAGGCGTGATCGTCATGGCGTCAGCTTTCGAAGTCGAACATGGGTTCGGGCAGGCCGGGCGTCTCGACGCGCATGGCGAAGAGGCTGCCGGAATGCGGCAGGGCGGCGAGTTCGCCGTCCGGCCGGCCGCCGCGCGCTGTGGTGACGTAGAGGGTGCGGAGATCCTCGCCGCCGAATGAGACCATGGTCGGGCACATCGCCGGCACGCGGTATTCGGCGAGCACGGCGCCGTCCGGCGAGTAGCGGCGCACCCGTCCGCCCTCGTAGAGCGCGCTCCAATAGCAGCCCTCGGCGTCGACCGTTCCGCCGTCGGGCCGGCCGAGATCGTCGGCGCTCGCCTCCCACTGCGCGAAGACCCGGCGATTGGTCGGCTCGCCGGTCGCCACGTCGTAGTCGTAGCAATAGATCGTGCGGCGCGGCGTGTCGGAATGGTACATGCGCCGCCCGTCCGGCGAAAAGGCGACGCCGTTCGACGTGATCAGGCCGCCCGCGATCAGGGCGAGTCCCCGGCTGTCATAGCGATAGAGGCCGGCATCGCTCGCCTCTTTGGTCTCGTCGAGCGTTCCGAGGAAGAAGCGGCCCGCCGGATCGACGCGGCCATCGTTGAACCGATGGTCGGCAGGGTTCTCGGGGTTTTCGACCATCATGGCGGCACACTGGCCGGCCTCGTCGAGCCGCCAGATGCCGGAGCGCAGGCCGGCCACGAAACCGCCATCCTTGGCGAGGGCGACGCAGCCGATCTCTTCCGGCAGGCCGAAGGCATTGTGCTGCTCGCTCGCCGGCTCGAACCGGTGGAGCCGTCGTCGCTTGATGTCAACGAAATAGAGCGCCTGCTCGGCCGCCGACCAGATCGGGCATTCGCCGAGTTCGCAGCGTGTATCGAGGACGAGTTCGAAGGAAAATTCGGTCATCTCAAGGTCCCAATCTCAAAACGCACGGTACCGACCAGACAAGCGCCGGGCTCGAGGATAGTCAGACCATGGTCCGCGACGCTGTCCATCCGGTTGATAGCATCGACCATGTGCGTGGCTGGCTCGATCGCGAAGAAATTTCGTTCATCCGCGCGAAAGACGATGAGCCGAGAAAGGATCGGGTCGGCGGCGATGCGGATGACAAGACCGCGTTCGGGATAGGCGATCTCGGCCGTTCCGCCCCAGCCCTCGAACAGATGATCGACCGCGGCGACATCCTCTATCCGTTTGGAACTGCAACAGTTCCACTTTTCGGGGACAGGGGTGCTCCGGGTCGGCAAAAGCCTGTCGTCGCTCTGCCAGACCGCCTCGGCACGGAAGGTCAATGTCGCTCCCGCCCGGTCGAAATAGGGGTGGAGGCCGAAGCCTGCCGGCATCGCGCGGCGGTCGCGGTTCGTGAGACGGATCGTGACGGCGAGCGAATCGGGCGTCAGGACGAATCGCTGTTCGGCACGATAGGCGAAGGGCCATTCCCGGGCGCGGCCCGCCTCAGCGGGGTCATGATCGAGCGACAGGAGCGCTTCGGACGGCTGTGCGTCCTCGACCGTCCAGTCGCGCTGCCAGGCATTGCCGTGGATCGCGTGCGGGCTCGTCCCGAAGTTCCGGTCGAGTTCGAAACTCTCGCCGCCGAAGGCGAAGCGCGCATCGGCGATCCGGTTGGAAAACGGGATCATCGGATAGGAGCCGGCGAGCGTCGGCTTCTTCTCGGACAGCGCCGTCGGCGGCGTCTCGCGCAGGATGCGCGCCGACCCCCGGGTGAAGGCGACGATCGAACCGCCGAGATGGGGCGCGACATCGACGGCGAGATCGCCGGCGCGGAGCGGGACGAGTTCGGCCATGGTCAGCAGCGCGCGCCGGAGGAGCCGGGCGCCGGCGCCTCGATTTCCGATCGGCCCTCGATGGCCAGCGCCTTTGGGAGTGGCGCGTTGCAGAACTCGAAAGTCACGGCAGGTCGTGCTCCCCGGTCCGGTCAACCAGCCCGCGCATCTCGACGAAGAACTCGGGCCGGCCGCGACCGGTGCCCTTTTCGGCGACGGCGAGGCGAACATTGTCGGCGCTGGCGGTCAGTTCGCAGTCGAGGAAGGAGGCGTCGCCGTCGAGATAGCGCCAGCTGGTGCCGTCGTCGAAGAAAATCGACCGGCGGCTCGTGCCGGCCTCGGCGCCGGCGAAGGCGGTCAGCGCCACGGCCTCCGCCTCGTGCGGGCTCGTCGCCGGCCAGACGATCGCAAGCGGCAGGACCGCGCCAGAGCGCACGAAGATCGGCAGGCGGTCGAGCGGTGCGGGGACGGTGACGCGCGTTCCCCCGGCGTGGACCGCCTCGTCCCAATAGTCGTGCCAGCCGCCGGGAACCTCCGGCAGGTCGATCGAGACGGTGTCGGTGCCCTCGGTGACGTTCGGGACGACGAGGACATCCGGGCCGAGCATGAAGGCATCTGGATCGGCGCGCGAGGACGCATCGGGGAAGTGGTAGAGCAGCGGTGCGACGATCGGCTCGCCGGTCCGGTGGCAGTCATGCGCGAGGCTGTAGAGGAGCGGCAGGAAGCGGTAGCGCAGGCGCAGCGCCGCCTTCACGTGTTCTGTCACCTCCGGATGCATCCAGGGCAGGTTGACCGGCTCGTCCAGCTGCGGCTTCCAGGAGTTCATCACCGCGCGCGGGTGGAGCGCCATCAACTGCACGAAGCGCGTAAAGAGTTCCGGCCCCGGCTTCGGCCCGGCGAAGCCGCCGATGTCGTGGCCGATGAAGGGCATGCCGGAAAGGCTCATGGACAGGCCGTTCCGGATGTTCCACTTCAGCGAGTGCCAGGAGGTGAAGTTGTCGCCGGTCCAGGTCTCGCCGTAGCGGGCGATGCCGATCGGGCCGGCGCGGCTGATCGTATAGGGGCGCTCGTCCGGCTTCTTCGCCTTCGTCGCCTCGAAGGTCGCGCGGGTCATCAGGAGCGCCTGCAGCGGCTTCACCTCGATGGCCGGAAGCGGCGAGCCGACCCCGTCGACGACCGCCGTCTCGTCCCAGAGCTCGGCCTCGTTGTTGTCGTTCCAGGCCGCGTCGAAGCCTTCGCCGAGCACCTGCGTCCTGATGCCGTCCTGCCACCAGGCGACGGTCTCGGGATTGGAGAGGTCGAGGCTCGCGCCCTCGCCGCCCCAGAACATCTCGACGGCCGGCGCCCCGTCCTGCCGCTTGACGAACAGGCCCTTCTCGGCGGCTTGCGGATAGGCGGGATGCTCCTTCAGGAGCACCGGCTTGACGTTGGCGCAGGTGTGGTAGCCGAGCTCCTTCAGGCGCGCGAAGAACGCCTTGCGGTCCGGGAACTTCCTCTCGTTCCAGGTGAAGACGTAGCGGCGCCCGTCTTCCCGCGTCGTATAACCCGAGCCCGAATGGATGGCGCTGATCGGAATGTCGTCCCGCCGGCAGCGCTCGGCGAAGTCCGTCATCACCGCCTGCGCGTCCGGCGCGTCGGCATGGTGCATGGTGGTGAAGGCGAAGCCCATCGACCAGCGCGGCGGCAGATGCGGCCGGCCCGTGAGCTGCGCGAGGCGCGGCACGATGTCGGAAAGGCGCGGGCCGGCGATCACATAGAGGACGAGGCCCTTTTCCAAAATGTCGACATGCCGGTAGGGGTCGTAATAGTTCGAATGCTCGGCGCCGAGATCGACGGCCATTTCCGACAAGGTGTCGTAGAGGAGGCCGGTCGCCGTCCCGTCCTCCGCCTCGACCATGACGAAGGGCGCATGCTTGTAGAGCGGGTCCGACAGCTCCGCGTCATAGCCCATGGAATCGATCTGCAGGCAGCGGAAGCGCCGCCCGGTGCGGTCGAGCGGGCCGGTCTTGTCGCCGAGGCCGTAATGCCGGTCGGTCTGCGGACGGGTCTGGTAGTGGCGGAACGAGCCGCGCCGTTCCAGCCAGTAATAGGCGCTGCGCTCGCGGTCCTTCAGCACCGTGCGCCAGGCCTCGCCCTCGCGGCGCTCGACGGCAAGGCGCAGCGGCGCGGTCTCGATCCGGATGCGGGCGTCGCCGCAGGTGACCGTCTCGGTGCCGTCCGTCGTCTCGCGGGCGATGTCCGGCAGCGAGAACCCGTCGACGGACAGGCGGTCGCGCCCTTCCCAGGGCGTGTCGCCCTTGGGCGCGATCATCCAGGTCCGGTCGACGCCGAAGCCGCCGTCCGGGACGATGGCGATCCGGGTCAGCCAGGACTCCAGCACCTCGACCTTGAGGGTGAAGCCGGCATTCAGCTTCAGGTCGAGGCCGTGCGGCGTGGAATGGGCCGGGCCGGTCGCGGAGAGGATGGTCATGGGTGGGTTCCTCGTGAAGGCGGGATGCGCGGCAGGGCGCGGGTGGCGATCAAGTCGACGGGCGCAGCGGCAGGTCGCCGCGTGTGGCCGGGCATCGACGATGGTGCCGAGGCACCCCCCTCTGGGCTGCCGCCCATCTCCCCCACAAGGGGGGAGATCAGCAGTTTCGCTGCTTGCGCGAAGCTCTTTGGCGATTGCGCCAGCCACCACGACGGACGTTGGGCGTGACGTAGGAGCGAGATCGATCTCCCCCCTTGTGGGGGAGATGTCCGGCAGGACAGAGGGGGGTACACAGCCGCCATCGTTTCAATCGCCCGGAATGCAGTGAATCCCGGACCTAAACGTCCTCGCCGATCCGCAGCCGTTCCAGCGCCACGCCGTCCTTGCGGAAGACGTGGATTGCCTCGGCCGGCAGGAACACCTCGGCCGTCTCGCCGGCCTTGATCCGGGTCTGGCCGGGCTTGTGGACGGTGATGGAATTGCCGGCCTCGTCGGTGCAGTAGAGATAGGATTCGCCGCCGAGCTGCTCGATTGTTTCGACGGTGACCGGACGGCCGCGCTGCGAGCCGATCTCCAGATGTTCGGGCCTGACGCCGATGGTTACGGTCTCGCCGGGCTCGATCCCCTCCGGCGACACCGCCGCCTCGAAGCGGCGGTCGCGGCCGTCCTTCACGACGATGCCGTCATTGCGGGTCTCGGCGACGCTCGCCTCGAAGAAGTTCATCCGCGGCGAGCCGATGAAGCCGGCGACGAAGTGGTTGGCCGGCCGGTTGTAGAGGTCGAGCGGCGAGCCGACCTGCTGGATCAGCCCCTTCTTCAGGACCACGATCTTGTCGGCCATGGTCATCGCCTCGACCTGGTCGTGGGTGACGTAGATCATCGTGTTGCCGAGCCGGCGGTGGAGGCCGGAGATCTCGCCGCGCATGACGACGCGCAGCTCGGCGTCGAGGTTCGAGAGCGGCTCGTCGAAGAGGAAGACCTTGGGTTCGCGCACCACCGCGCGGCCGATCGCGACGCGCTGGCGCTGACCGCCGGAGAGCTGTTTCGGCCGGCGCTCCAGATGTTCGGTGATCTGCAGCATGCGCGCGGCGTTCTCGACGCGCTCGCGGATCTCGGCCTTCGGCGTCTTGATGTTCTCGAGGCCGAAGGCGAGGTTCTCGCGCACGGTCATGTGCGGATAGAGCGCATAGGTCTGGAACACCATGGCGAGGCCGCGCTCGGCGGCGCGCTGCTCGTTCACCCGCTGCCCGTCGATCCGAAGCTCGCCGCCGGAAATGTCCTCCAGCCCTGCGATCATCCTCAGAAGGGTCGACTTGCCGCAGCCCGACGGGCCGACGAAGACGCAGAACTCGCCATCCTCGATCGTCAGGTCCACGCCGTGGATCGCGCGGAAGCCGGCATAGTCCTTGACGAGCTTTTCCAGTTCGACGACGGCCATTCCGCCCTCCCTACTTGACGCCGCTCTGGGCGATGCCGGCGGTGATGTTCTTCTGCAGGAGCGCGAAGATGACGGTGATCGGGATCAGCGTCAGCATGGTCATGGCGAGGAGCCCGCTCCACGAGGTCTGGAGATCGCCCTGGAAGGCGTTGAGCGCCAATTGCAGCGTGAACTCTTCCGACCGGGTAAGGACGATCAGCGGCCAGAGGAACTCGTTCCAGCGCCACATCACCGAGAAGATGACGAGGACGGCGATGGCGGGGGCGGCGAGCGGCAGGACGATCCGCCAGTAGACCCGCCATTCCGAGGCATGGTCCATGCGCGCCGCGTCGAGGAGGTCGTCGGGGATCGTCAGCATGTATTGCCTGAGGAGGAACACGCCCGTCGGCGTCGCCACCGCCGGCCAGATCACCGCCCAGGGCGTGTTGACGAGCCCGAGTTCGTTGACGACGAGATAGATCGGCACGAGGTTGATCGTCGGCGGGATCATCAGCGTCGCGATGATCAGGAGGAAGACCGCGGTTCTCCCGCGGAACTTGTATTTTGCCAGCGCGAAGGCCGCCATCGAGTTGAAGACGACGGTGATGACGGTGGCGACGACGGTGATGAAGACGCTGTTCCAGAAATAGCGCATGAAGTTGAAGCGCTCGAAGAGCTGGGTGTAGTTGCCCCAGGCGATCGCGAAGGTGCGCTTGGGCTCGCGGTCGCCGATCTTCACGTTGATCTTCTGGCCCGGATTGGCGGGATCCACCATCTGGGCGTTGAGGCCGATGCGCCGGACCTGCGCCAGCACCTCGCCCTGGTGCTCGCCGCCGGTGACCTCGTAGAGCGGCAGCGGCTTGTCGTAGCCGTCGACCACCGCCGTCTGGGTGGTCAGCGGCAGGAAGCTTGGCGGATATTCGGACAGCGCCGCGTCGGTCTTGAACGAGCTCATCGCGACCCACAGCACCGGCCCGAACATCAGGACCATGCCGAAGATCAGATAGCCCCAGGTCATCCAGTCGGTGACGTCGAACCGGCCGCGGCCCCTGGTGCGGGAAATGAAGGACCACACCATCGTCTCAGCCCTCCGCCTGGCTGCGCGTCGCGCGCAGCTGCAACAATGTCAGGACGAGCAGCACCACCGCCATCAGGATCGAGGCCGCGGCGGCGAGCCCGAAGAGCTGCGGCCGCGAGGCAAAGCCGGTCTCGTAGATATATTGCAGGATCAGCGTCGTCGCCGAGCCGGGTCCGCCGCCGGTGAGGACGAAGATCTCGTCGAAGGCCTGCACGGCCCGGATCAGGCTGAGGACCAGGACGACGACCATGGTCGGCATCAACAGCGGCATGGTGATCTTGGCGAAGACCCGCCAGCGCGAGGCGCCGTCCATCTCCGCCGCCTCGTAGACGTCGGAGGGGATCGACTGCAGGCCTGCGAGCAGGATCAGCGTGTAGAACCCCATATGCGCCCAGATCGAGACGAAGATCACCCAGAAGAAGGCCCAGTTCGCGTCGATCAGCCAGTTCACGGTCGACAGGCCGAGGCCCTCGAGCCCGGCATTGAGGACGCCGTATCGCTGCAGGATCCATTTCCAGATCAGCGCGACGACGACGGGCGAGAGCAGGACGGGATAGAAGAAGACGCCGCGGAAGAAGCCCTTGAGCGGGATGTCGCGGTTGAGGACCAGCGCCGTGATCAGCGAGATGACGACCATGAAGCCGACCTGCAGGACCACGAACCAGCCGGTATTGTAGACGGCGCGCCAGAACACGTCGCGCCGGCAGGTGTTCGGGTCGAGATAGTTGGTGCAGGACAGGAGCGAGGAGAAGTTCTCCGCGCCGACATAGGGCCGCTGGGACAGGAGGATCGCGTCCGAGCCGGTGGTCGCATAGAAGAAGTTCAAAATGATCGGCAGGAAGGTGAAGAGGCCGAAGATCAGGAGGTTCGGCAGCAGGAACACCCAGGCGATCCGGCTTATCCCGACGAGGCGCTGGGTTCCTGCCATCGGCAGCTCGAACAGGCCGAACGCCGTACGGTAGCCGAACTGGGCGGCGCTGTTGAGTGGCTTCCACATGAGATCGTTCCGAAGCTTTGGCCGGTCGACGAAAGAGGCCGCCTGCCGCCTGCCGCCCGAGGTGACGCCGGCCCGCGCCCCGCTGGAGGGGGACGGGCCGGCCCGGCGCCTTACTTGGCGTCGCCGGACGCCTTCACCGCTTCGTTCACGTCGGCGTCGATGCGCTGCAGCGCCTGGTCCAGGGTCGATTCCCCGACGATCGCCTGGGTCAGCCGAGCGACCGTGGCGTTCATGATCGCGCGGTTGTTCTTGTACCCCTGGAATTCGAAGGCGGTCGGGGTGAGGTTCCTGGCCGCCTGGGTAAAGGCGGCGAGCGCCTTCTTCACGTTCTCGGTCGCGCCGGGATAGTCGACGCCCTTCTCCTGCAGGCCCTTATGGGCGGGAATGGCGCGGGTCTTGCCGATGAAGTCGGCATAGACGTCTTCCTGCGCCATGAAGTCGAGAAGCTTGGCGACTTCCTCGGGATGCTCCGTATGCTTGAACCCGACCACCGAGGCGCCGCCCGGAATGCCGGTGCAGCCGCCCTCGCCGCAGGGAGGCGAGACCACTTCCCAGTCGAAGGCGTCGGCGATCTCCTTGCCGAAGCGCGCGACCTGCCAGGAGCCGGACATGTAGAAGACGAGGCTCGCATTGATGAATTCCTGCGAGGCGTCCTGATAGGTGGCGCCGCCCGAGCCCGCCCAGACGTCCTTCGCCATCACGCCGGTCTCGTTCCAGTCGACGAATTTCTTGGCGAAGTCGGCAAAGCCCTTGTCGACGGTGATCGGCTTGCCGCTCTCGTCGAAATACTTCGCGCCGTAGGAGATCGCCGGGCCGGCGAAGCGGTGGCCGGAGCGGTCCATCGCCATCGGGTAGGGGGTCTGGGTCGCATCGGCGACCTTCTTGGACGCCTCGGCCCATTCGTCCCAGGTCGCCTTGTCGCCGGGAATCTCGACGCCGGCCTGGTCGAACAGCGTCTTGTTGATGAAGGGCCCGGTGACCGTCAGCTGGTCGGGCAGGTTGTAGATGCCGTTGTCGCCGTCGCCGTTGACGCGGGTCCATTTCAGCTCGTCGCCGAAGTTCTTTTCCCAATAGTCGGCGTCGTCGACATATTGCCGGATGTCGAGCATGTACCGCGCGAGGCCACCGAGGTCGCTGACGCGGGCAAGGTCCGGACCGCTACCGCCGGCGAGCTGCACGGGGAGGCTCTCGAGGATCGCCTTGTAGGGCACCTCGTCCACCGTGACCTTGATGTCGGGATTCTGCTTTTCGAACTTGGCGATTTCCTCGCGCCAGGTCTGGCATTCGGTGCCGTCCTGATAGCACTGGAACCGCAGTTCGACGGCATTGGCAAGGCTGGTCGAAACGGCAAGCGCGCCGAGTGCGGTGCAGCCTGCAAGAAGCATTCTCGTGACCATGAAATCCTCCCAGATCGGTCATCACAGTGCGAACGTCGTAAACCGGCCTCGCACGAGCCGCAATGGATGGCGGGCGCGCGCACTCCGTGGTTCGCGGAGCCTCGGCCCGGGCTTTTCATCCCGCCGCCGGCGCCGCGCCAGGCGGGTTCGATCCTTCGCGCTGCACATATCGCTTGCGATCGCGAACGAAGCGGACACTACCGCGAAAGAAAAGCGAGCGTCAAACGAAAATTATATCTTTTATAAGACTCGAATATCCACCTGTCGGTTTTCGGTCCCGCCGCTCGCCGTCCGGAGCCGCTAGCCGCCTTAGCCGGCGCGCTCGGAAAGGCCGGGGGACCTTGACAGGAGGCTTGCCCACGGCCCCATTTGACCTGCGGCTGCCGGTATCTGCGCCGCGACGGGTCGGGGAGGGACCATGCTCAAGGGAATCGACGCCATCATCTCGCCGGAGCTTCTCGGCGTCCTCGCCGCCATGGGCCATGGCGACGAAATCGTTCTGGCGGACGCGAACTTTCCCGCCGATTCCGTCGCGCGTCGGACAGCCCACGGCCGGGCGATCCGGATGGACTGCGACCTCAAGCGCGCGTCGCAGGCGGTCCTGTCGCTGATGCCAGTGGACGGTTTCGAGCCCGGCGCGGTCCGCTCGATGCAGGTTGTGGGCGAGCCCGATACCGTGCCGGAGGTGATCGCCGAGGTGCAGCCGCTCTTTGCCGCCGAGGGCGCGGAGATCGCGGCCGTCGAGCGCTTCGCCTTCTACGACCTTGCCGGCAAGGCCTATGCCGTGGTGCAGACCGGGGAGCGGCGCTTCTACGGCAATCTCATCATCCGCAAGGGCGTCATTCCGCCGGAGGCGTGAGGGAGGGCCGGGATGGACCGGGCCGACCCGGCAGCGAGCGATGTCGGCGGCGGACGGACGGCGACTTCTCGCTTCGCATGCCGAGCCGGGCCGCGACCGGCGGCGAGCGGACACCCAATTCTGACAATCGGGAGCCAAGCATGACCGGCCGCGTCGATGCCCATTGCCATCTCTGGCAGCTCGCCCGTGGCGATTATCACTGGCTGCAGGACAATGACGATCCTGCGCTGGCGCCGATCCGCCGCGATTTTTCGCCGGACGACCTCCGACCGTTGGCGAACCGCGCGGGGATCGAAGAGTTGGTCGTCGTCCAGGCGGCCGCGAGCGACGGCGAGACCGACTTCATGCTGTCGCTTCAGGCAGAGAACCCGGAGATTGCCGGCGTCGTCGGCTGGGTGGACCTGTCGTCTCCCGCGGCTTCGGAGCGGATCGCGGATCTCGCGCGCCGGCCGGCGCTGAAGGGCATCCGGCCGATGCTGCAGGACATCGCCGATCCCGACTGGCTCCTGACGGCGCCGACGAGCGCCGCGCTGGCGACGCTCGAGCGCTCCGGCCTTCGCTTCGACGCGCTGGTGCTGCCGGTGCATCTGTCCCGGCTGCTGCGTTTTTCCGCTGCCCATCCCGATCTGCCGATCATCGTCGACCATGCCGCCAAGCCCGCGCTGGCCGCAGGTCCGGACGATCCGCGCCACGGGCTCTGGGGCGAGGGCATGGCCAGGATCGCGCGCGAAACCTCCGCATGGTGCAAGCTGTCCGGCCTCCTCACCGAGATGCGGCCGGGCCAGTACGCGACCGATGCGGAGGCGCTCGCCGTCCTGCGGCCGGTGCTCGACAGGCTGCTCGACTGGTTCGGGCCGCATCGCCTCGTCTGGGGGTCGGACTGGCCGGTGCTGACTCTGGCTGCCGGGCACGAGCGCTGGGTCCGGTTGACCGACCATCTGCTCGATCCGCTGGGGTCCGAGGAGCGGAACGCCATTCTCGGCGGCAATGCCCGCCGCTTTTATGGTCTCGCCGGCGACGCGGCCTGAGGCCCTTTGCGCCGACAAGCGCCGGCCACGGCGGGCCTCTATCAGGCCACGGCGGACGGCGTTCTCGCGGTCGCGGGTTCCGCCTCGATTGCGAGATCGCGCAGGATTTCATGCAGGCGGTCGCCGGACAGGCGTGCCGGCTCGAATCCGCTCGAGCGGGCGACATCGGCGAAGCGTTCGGCGTCTTCCAGCGAGCCACCGACAAAGGCCATCGACCAGGTTCCGAAGCTGCGGAGCGCAACCGGCTCGAAGGCGAGCACCGAAACCTCGCCGTGGCGCTCGTCCCGCGAGATACGCTCGAAGGTTTCCTCGACGGCGTCCAACGGGCCTTCGAGCACCTGCGCGAAGCAGCCGGAATTGAACATCAGCGCTCCGGTGAGGCCGGCCTTCCGGTTGTTCTCCTGGCTGGCGGCGAGGATCCGGCGCACGGCCTCGCAGAGCGTCGCGCCGTCGGCCGCAATTCGGTTGCGGCTGTAATAGACGAGATGATGGAGATCGCGGGTCATGCCGTGACGTCGTCCCATGGATGGCGGTCGAGATAGTCCGATATCGTGTCGGCCGGCATCGGACGGCCGGTGAGATAGCCCTGCACCTGGGTGCAGCCCTCGCTGCGGATGCGCCGCAACTGCTCCTCGGTCTCGACGCCCTCGGCCGTGGTCTTCATGCCGAGGCTGGAGCCGATCCCGGTGATCGCCCTGAGGATCGCGCCGCTGCCGGCGCCGGCGCCGTCGCCGCGCACGAAGGACTGGTCGATCTTGAGCTTGTCGAAGGGGAATTTGTGCAGATAGCTGAGCGAGGAATAGCCGGTGCCGAAATCGTCCATCGAGATCTGGACGCCGAGCCCGCGCAGCCGGTTGAGCGTCGCGAGAACGGCTTCGGTGTCGTCCATGAGCGCGCTTTCGGTGATTTCGAGATCCAGCCGATACGGCGCGAGGCCGGACTGCGCCAGCGCCGAGACGACGGTTTCGACCAGCGATCCGGCGCGAAACTGCACCGCCGAGACATTCACCGAGACCGACAGGCCGGATGGCCAGGTCGAGGCCTGGCGGCAGGCGGTGCGGATCACCCATTCGCCGATCTGGGTGATCAGGCCGGTCTCCTCGGCGAGCGGGATGAAGGCGAGCGGCGAGACCCGGCCGCGCCGGGGGTGGTTCCAGCGCAGCAGCGCCTCAAAGCCGACCGGGCGGCTTTCGGCGAGGTCGAATTGCGGCTGGTAGACGAGTTCGAATTCCCGCAAGGCGAGGGCCCGCCTGAGATCGATCTCGAGCTGCCGGCGCTCCTGCATCACCGAGTCCATGCTCGGCTCGAAGACCGCGAAGCGGCCACGCCCGCCGCTCTTGGCCTGGTAGAGCGCGAGATCGCCCTGGCGCAGCAGCGCCTCCGGTGTCGCGTCGCCGTCGGACAGCGCGATGCCGATGCTGACCCCGATATTCACCGTATGCCCGTCGAGGAGGTAGGTGCGGCTCACGAGGTCCACGAGGCGTCGGCTCAGCGCCTCGGCTGCCTCCTGTCCATCGATTTCGGTCTGGAGGATGACGAATTCGTCGCCGCCGACGCGGGCCACGAGGTCGTCCTTGCGGCAGGCCCCGACGATGCGCTGCACGACCTTCTTCAGCAGGGCGTCGCCGATCGGGTGGCCGAGCGTGTCGTTGACGAACTTGAACCGGTCGAGATCGAGGCAGTGGACGGCGAGACGGGCATGTGAGCGGCGCGCATCGGCGAGCGCACCCTTCAGCCGCGCGATGAGTTCGCGCCGGCGCGGCAGGCCGGTCAGCTCGTCCGCCGGCTGCCGGTCGGCGGCATGTGCGACGGCCGCGCTCTCCCTGACGGTGATCAGATAGCCCTCGCCATCCAGCGCCTCGATGGTCGCGGGAACGACACCCGCCATCGCAGTACGCACCCATTGCGGCGCAGCACCAACGGTGTCGACGGTCGAGACGTCGAACATCGGGTCCGCCAGAAGCGCCGAGAGCGGCTCGTCGACGATGTGCCGGCCGAGCAGCTTCTCCGCCGGTCGATTGGCGAAGATGATGCGATCCTCGCGATCGGCGAGGATGACCGGCGTCTGAATGCGTGAGAGAGCCGTTCGGAAGAGATCGACCCGCGGCGGGAAATTTCGGGCGGGCTGGGCAGGCATCGGCATCTCGATCTCGTTGCAGAACCCGAGAAAAGCCTAAAGTTCCAAAGATTTGGTAAGGTGGCCCATTGGATTGTCCGCCGACCAACCAACTTCCTCAGAGAACCCGGATGGTCTCGGGATGCCGGGTAGGTGCGACGCGTCCGCCGCGCCTTGCGCGCGGGCTTCGGATCATCCGGATCCCTGCCTGCGACGATACGTCCGGCGGCCTCGAACTCCCCCTTCGACGACTGGTGCGGCCTCCCGCCTTTGGAATGTCAGCCATGCGCCCTCGGACCTGCCGCCGCTCGGTGCCATGCGCTATTGCTGCGGCGCAGCATGATGCCGACAGGAATTCAGGAGATCGCCAGTATGAGCCCCCTTGCCTCTTCGCCGACCAAAGCCTCGGGTCTTTCCCGCCTCGCCAACTATCTCCGCGAAACCGCCGAGATCTTCCGCGAAGCCGGCCGCCTGCGCGAGGAATTCCGGCGCCGCCATCCGAGCATCGTCGACTGAGCGCCGACCGTCTCCGGCGCGCAATCTGCCGTCAGACCAGCGCGTCGTAGAAGAGCTTGGCCGCGAGACCGGCCAGGAGGACGAGGATGACGCGATCGAAGATTCGCGGCGGCAGCCGTTCGGCGAGCTTCGATCCCACCGGCATGAAGGCGAGAAGGGGCACCAGCGCGGCCAGGCTGAACAGCAGGCTGTGCGCGGTGAGGATGCCGAGCGTCGCGAGCGCGGGGATCTGCGTCGCGGACATGCCGGCGAAGAAGATCGAGATCGTCGCGATGAAGGCCGACCGTTCCAGCGCAAGCGCGTTGAGGAACGAGATCGACACCGGCGCCGAAATGCCCGATGCGCCCTGCAGCATGCCGGCGAGGACGCCCGCGGGAACGCTCAGCACCTTGCCGAGAGCGAAGGGGATGCGCCAGTCGGGCCGGGCGAGGCGGAAGGCGACATAGCCGAGCACGGAACAGGCGACGACGAGCGACAGGACCTCTTGCGGCAGGGCCGCCAGGATCGCCGTGCCGAAGGTGACGCCGATCGCGCCGGCGATCGCGAAGCTCCAGACGAAGGCGCCCCGCGGCCGGAATTCACGGAACCGCCAGCCCTGCCAGAGATTGGTCAAAAGGTTCGGAACGACCATGACCACGACCGCGAACTTCACGTCGAAGATCGCCGCCATGGCCGGAACGGCGAGTACCGGGGCTCCGGCGCCGGTCGCACCCTTGAGGGTGCCGCCGGCGGCGAGGCAGGCCGCGACGACGAGGATTTCGGCAAGGGTCACGCGGGTTTCGTCTTTCTCTGCGGGAGGCCGGTATGGTCGTGCCGGGCCGAAGTCCGGCGAATCGTCAGTCTGGCTGATAGCGTAGCCGCGTCCATGGGGAAATGGCGGCCGGCGCATCCTCCAGGCAGCGATCGGCCGGACCGGTAACGCAACACCGCACGAAACGGGACGCCGTGGCGACTTCGATCTTCTTCACCGCCGACACGCATTTCGACGACCCGCGCATCCTGAGGATCGACCGGCGGCCCTTCGCCTCGCTCGAAGAGCATGACGCGGCACTGATCGAGCGGTGGAACGCGGTCGTCGGCGCGGACGACACCGTGTTCCATCTCGGCGATTTCGCCCGGGGCGACGGCGAAGCCAAGGAGGCGCTGCTCGCCCGCCTCAACGGCGAAAAGCATCTCGTCACCGGCAACAATGACGACCTTGCCACGATCGCGGCCAAAGGCTGGGCAAGCGTCGCCGCCTATCGCGAACTCGATATCGACGGGCGCCGCGTGGTCCTGTGCCACTATGCGTTTCGGACCTGGAACCAGATGGGCAAGGGCGCGGTGGATCTCCACGGCCATTCGCACGGCAAGCTGAAGCCGCTGCCGCGGCAATACGACGTCGGGGTCGATGTCTTCGACTTCAGGCCGGTCACCTTCCCCGAGATCCTCGCCTCGCGCAGAGTCCGGAAGCGGCGGAGCGAAGCTGCGGACGAAACCTAGCGCTTCGTTACGACTGCAGGAGACTGAAGGCGCCGAAGGCCGGAATCTTGATGCCGAGCCGGGCAGGGTCGATGCCGGCGACGAGCCCGAGGAGATTGAGCTCGAAGCCGGTCTTGGCGCCGACGGCGATTCCGGCATAGCCCCAAAACGAGACCCTGACGTCGCGTCCGTCAGGATCGATCGAGACGAGGCGTCCGCCCACCGGATAATCTCGCCCGACCGCGACCGGCGGCAGCGCCACGTCGATTTCCGGGACCTCCCGCATGACGAAGGCGGTGAAGGTGTTGGAGTTCGGTCCGGGAAAGATCTGGTAGCCGCCGGCCATGGCGAAGGGATAGGTGGCGATCGCGGCGCGCACCTTCGGCAGTATCGCGGCGGCCTCGCTCCCGCGGCGCGCGAAGACGATCCGCGGCTCGTTCGAATACCAGCGCCCGTCCGGCGGCTGGCTGTTCCGTCGCACGGGCATCCCCCAGCCGACGACGTCGAAGCGCTCGTAGCGGCTTTCGCCGGCAGATTTCATGACGATCCAGGAATGGTCGGCAACCGCTCCCTTCAGCCCGCCGGTGCGGGCCGCGAGGATGTAGAATGCGGCCTCCGCATCGGCCTGCGGCGGCGGAAGGAGAGCCGCCGAAGACCAGTCGGCCTGGTGCCAGGAGAGGGGACGGTCGGCGAGCCACCAGACCGCGCCCGACATGATCGCCGGCAGGAGGTAGACGCAGAGGAAAATCAGGAAGAAGAGCTTCAACACGCGCATCGGGCCGTTTCGTCGGTGGCAGAACGCGTCTTGCCTGCTAAATCGGGGCCTAGAAGTTTCCACAATAGGATCGAGACGACAGATGGAAAACCCGGTTCTCGTCGAAGTGACGCGCGGCCCTCTCGTCGAGAGCTTCCATCGCGGCGCCTTTGCGCTGGTGGCGGCCGACGGAAAGGTGATCGCCAGCCAGGGCGACATCGCCCGGCCGGTCTTTCCACGCTCGGCCATCAAGGTCTTCCAGGCGATCCCGCTGGTCGAGACCGGAGCCGCCGCGGCCTTCGGCTTCACGCCGGAAGATCTGTCGCTAGCCTGCGCCTCGCATGCCGGCGAACCCGCCCATGTGGCCCGGGCGGACGCGATCCTCAAGCGTGCCGGGCTTGGGGCGGATGCGCTCGAATGCGGCTGCCACTGGCCCTCGAGTCAGGCGGTCGCCTTCGACATGGTTCGGCGCGATCAGGAACCGACCCCCCTCCACAACAACTGCTCCGGAAAGCATGCCGGCTTCCTGTGCACTGCCGTTCACAGGGGCGAGGAGACCGCCGGCTATGTCGGCGTCAACCATCCGGTGCAGCTACGAACCAAGGCCGTGATGGAGGATCTCGTCGGGCAGAGCCTCAATCTCGACGTCTGCGGAACCGACGGCTGCTCGATCCCCACCTATGCCGCTCCGCTCCAGGGCTTTGCCCAGGGCTTCGCCAAGCTCGTCAGCGGGCAGGGCATTTCGCCGCAGCGGGCAGAGGCCGGCCAGAACCTGATTCAGGCCTGCATGGCGCATCCCTGGGAGATGTCCGGCACCGGACGTGCCTGCCAGACGCTCATGGAGACCGCGCCCGGTCGGGTCTTCGTCAAGACCGGCGCCGAGGGCGTCTTCTGCGGCGCGCTCCCCGAGCTCGGCCTCGGCTTCGCCCTCAAGATCGACGACGGCGCCCACCGCGCCAGCGAGACACTCGCCGCAGCGGTGATTTCGCGGGCCGTCCGCGACAGCGACAGGGATCTTGCCGAGCGGTTCGACGCGCTCGCGCAGCGAACGATCCACAATTGGGAAGAGATCGAGACCGGCGAGATCCGGGCGTATCAGCTGCTGTGACGCCGGCGCCCGGCTGCCCGATCACTTTTTGGCCGGCGCACCAAAAGCGGATTGACGATCGCAAGCATCGGCGTAACCTTCCTCTGGCGTGATGACGCAGAGGGAGGCACCCATGGAACCACCCCAGCAGGTTGCCGCAATGACGGCAGGGCTTGTTGTTCGGAGCTCTGTCCAGCGGCTTTTTGACTGACATCTCCCCGGGAGCGGCCTATGGGCCGCCGGAGTCGTGGAACAGGCTCAATCTGTCCGCCGCTCCCAGGGTTATTCATACGAGATACTTCGGCGTGCAATGCGTTGATGGGCAATGCTTCATGTTCTGAACCCTCGCGGTTGCGATGGTCCGGGTGCAATTCAGCTCGCGGCCGGCTTGCTGCGGGGCGAGCTGCGCCGCGCGGGTGCGCGTCGCCGACGCTGGGCCGGTCGCGGCTTCAGACGGATGCGCACGCTGCCGCCCTCCGGATCGTCCACCTCGAAGAGATCGGTCGAGCGCACGAGGTCGGACAGCTTCTTGTAGCCATAGGTGCGCGGGTCGAAATCCGACGACAGGTTCTGGATCTGCTTGCCGAACGTGCCGAGATTCACCCAGCCGTCCTCGGTATCCATCTGGTCGATCACCCGCTTGAACAGGTCCGCCGCCTCCTGCGGCTTGGCGAGCGGCGTCGAGCGCGCATCGTCCTCGCCGGCGGTGATCCGCTCCGGCAGCAAATTCTCCGTATAGATGAAACGCCGGCAGGCCTGGCGGAAGCTCTCCGGGGTCTTCTGTTCTCCGAAGCCATAGACGTCGACGCCCTGCTCGCGGATGCGGGCCGCGAGCCTTGTGAAGTCGCTGTCGGAGGAGACGAGGCAGAAGCCGTCGAACCGGCCGGAGTGCAGAAGGTCCATCGCGTCGATCACGAGGGTGATGTCGGAGGCGTTCTTGCCCTGCGTATAGGCGAATTGCTGCTGCGGGATGATCGCATGGCGCGCGAGGATGTCGGCCCAGCCCTTCGAGCGCTGGTTGGAAAAGTCGCCATAGATCCGCCTGACGCTCGCCTCGCCGATCTTGGCGATCTCCTCGAACAGGCCGTCGGCGATCTTCGACGAGGCGTTGTCGGCATCGATCAGCACCGCAAGCCTCGGCGTGCGGTCGGGGCGGGCGGTCGCGGACATGGCGGCTCCTCTTGTCGGTCGCGGTGGCAACTAAGGCGGCAGCGGCTCCGGCAAAGGTGATGGCGGCGCAATCTGGGTTTTGGGCTCGGACGATGCGCGGCGCAAGCCGATGTGTCGGGATTTTGCTGCGCCGACACTGCCCGGCCGAACAGCTTCGCCCGCGCCTGTCCGCGATTGCGCTCCGCTGCCGGTTCAGGCCGGGACGCCCTCACCGGCGAGGCGCGCCCGCAGGTCCGCGTTCTCGGCTTCGAGCCGGCTCACGCGATCGTTGAGCACCCGAGCCGCCTCGGCGACTTCCCTTTCGCTGAATCGCCGCGTGATGTGCTGCGGGCAGTTCCAGTCGAACGCCTTGAGATGCAGCCGGAACATTCGTTCCGGTTTTGCCCGGTAGCCCGGCACGGCGACGAGGTCGGCGAGGACCGGGTCGGCATCGAGGGCGAGCGTTTCGACCTCGGCGTAGATCTTCAGGCGCATGCGCTGCGCGTAGTCCATCAGAAACAGAGACGCGCGATTGTTGGCCGAGAGATTGCCGGCGCTGATATACTGGCGATTGCCGCGATAATCGGCAAAGGCGAGGGTGCGATCGTTGACCAGGTTGAGGAAGCCGGCGGGCCCGCCGCGGTGCTGGACATAGGGCCAGCCGGTCTCCGAGACGGTCGCCAGATAGAAGCTGTCGCGCTCGGCGATGAACGCGGCTTCGGCCTCGGTGAAGCGATCGGACGGCCGGTCGCCGTCGAATGTCCGCCACATGCGATCCGCCCCCATCTGCGCCTGCACTTCGCGGACGCTGGGCGTCGTGGCGATATCGAGAAATCCGTATGACATGGCGGCTCTCCTTGGAGGGTTCTGGCGAAAAGGGCGGACCGGCGTACGACCACCGGTCCGCTTGCATGTCAGGCGGCCTCGCGCGCCGAGACGACCGGGAAGTCGATCTCGGTGGCGGCGACGGTGTTGAGGAGATTGGTGAAGACGTTCTCCGCCGCGACCGCGACGATCTCCACGATCTCGCCGTCGCTGAAGCCGGCCTGTCGGACCGCCTCGACGTCGGCGTCGGTGACATGTCCGCGCTCGCGCACGATTTTCGCCGCGAAGCTGACGGCGGCATGGGCCTTGGCGTCGCCGGATTCGCCCCGGCGATTTCGCGCGACCTCCTCCGGTGTCAGCTTGGCGAGATTGAGCGCGAGATAGCTGTGCGCCGAAAGGCAGTAGTCGCAGCCATTCGCCTCGGCGGCGGCGAGCGCGATCCGCTCGCGCGTCCTGACGTCGAGCGTCTTCGCGAGCGCTGCGTTGTTGCCGGCAAATCCCTGCAGCGCAGCCGGGCTCGTCGCGAGAAGCCGGAACATGTTCGGGACGGTGCCGAGCTGCTTGTTCATGGCGTCGAGGATGGGCTGCGATGCCTCGGGAACATCGTCGCGGGCGGGAATGGCGATACGGGACATGGGTTTTTCCTTCCGTGTTGGGGGCCGGCGATCTGGCTGGCTGGAGCCGGCTGACAGGGAGAGAGGTATTGCGTTCCGCTCTGGAAGATAATCAGCTGATTTCGGGAATGATACTTCCATAAAATGGAGCAATCATGGACAGGCTGGACTCCATGGCGATCCTGCTGCGGGTGGTCGACAGAGGCGGGTTCTCGGCCGCCGGCCGCGATCTCGGGGTGCCGCTGGCGACCGTCAGCCGCAAGGTCAGCGAGCTCGAGGCGCATCTGGGGACACGGCTTCTCGTCCGCACCACCCGCAAGGTGGCGCTGACCGATGCCGGAGCCGCCTATGTGGCCTCCGCCCGCCGCATCCTCGACGAGATCGACGAGGCGGAACGCACGGCCGCCGGCGAGTTTCACGCACCCCGCGGGGAACTGCTTCTGACCGCGCCGGTGTTCTTCGGGCGCCTGCACATCCTGCCGCTCGTCACCGAATTCCTCCGGCTCTATCCCGAGATCGACGTGCGGCTGATCCTGTCCGACCGTAACCTGCATCTGGTCGAGGACCATCTCGACGTGGCGCTGCGGATCGGCCGGTTGCCGGACAGCGCCATGGTCGCCACCCGGGTCGGCGCGATGCGCACGGTCGTCTGCGCCAGCCCGGCGCTGCTGGCGGAACGGGGCGAACCGCGCTCTCCCGAGGATCTCGCCGGCCTGCCCTGCGTGAACTTCGAATTCCTGTCGTGTGGCGCGGCCTGGACGTTCTCGGTGCCGGGCGGCATGGGAACCGCCGATGTGCCGATCCGCCCGCGCCTCTCGGTCAGCACGGCAGAAGCGGCGGTCTCGGCCGCCGCCGAAGGGGTCGGCGCGACCCGCGTGCTCCACTATCAGTGCGCCGACGCGATCGCCGCGGGATCGCTGGAGATCATCCTCGCCGGCTTCGAGGTCGACCCGCTTCCCGTCCATCTGCTTCATGGCGGCGGCACGCTCGCCTCCAAGGTGCGGGTCTTCCTGGACTTCGCGACCGGCCGGCTGAAGAGGCGGCTGAGCGCGCTCTGATCGCTCAGCGAGGGGCGGTTCAACGGACGTTCCGGTACGGGTCCGGCCGGTCTGCCCGGCGGGGGTAGTGCTTGCGCGCCTTGTCATTTCTGGGATAAATTCTCGAATATGAGAGAGATCTTGAGCGACGACAGCATCGATCAGCGCATCGCAGTCCGGCTCCGGGCCCTGCGGTCCGGCCGCGGCTGGTCGCTCGACGAGCTGGCCGGCCTGAGCGGGGTCAGCCGGGCGACGCTGTCGCGCCTGGAAAAGGCCGAGGTGAGCGCGACGGCGAGCGTCCTCGGCCGGCTCGGCGCGGCCTACGGGCTGACGACCTCGCGGCTCCTCAGCATGGTCGAGGACGATTTCACCCCGCAGCTCGATCAGGAGCAGCAGGCGGTCTGGGTCGATCCCGAGACGGGCTTTCGCCGCCGCTCCGTCTCGCCGCCGGCCGCGGCGCTGGCGGGCGAAGTGATCGAGGGCACGTTCGCGCCGGGCCGTCGCATCGCCTATGAAGCGCCGGCTCGCGGCGGCCTCGAGCATCACCTCGTTCTGATCGAGGGCCGGCTGTCGGTCACGATCGAGGATCGGGTCCATGATCTGACGCCCGGCGACTGCCTGCGCTACCGACTGTTCGGACCGTCCGCCTTCGAAACCCCCGATGATTGCGGGGCACGCTACCTCTTGTTCATGGTGTGATCGACATGCTTTCCGACGTCGTGATTTCGCAGCTTCCGGCCGAAGACCTCGACCGCCGTATTCCGGATCTTGCCGCGCTGCTGCATGCCTGCGTCCATGCGGGCGCGAGCGTCAATTTCGTCCTGCCCTTTCCCCTTGAAGAGGCGGAGGCGTTCTGGCGCTCGAAGGTCCTGCCGGCCGCGCGAGAGGGCACGCGGCTGGTGCTGATCGCCGAGGCCGGGGGCCGGATCCTCGGCACGGCGCAGCTGTCGACCGACACGCCGCCGAACCAGCCGCACCGGGCGGACGTCTCCAAGGTCCTCGTCCATCCGGAGCATCGCCGCCGTGGGATCGCGCGGGCGCTGATGGCCGCGATCGACGCGTACTCCGTGGAAATGGGCCGCCGGCTCCTGACGCTCGACACACGCACGGGCGACGCCGCCGAACCGCTCTACCGCTCTCTCGGCTTTCAGGTCGTGGGCACGATCCCCGGCTATTCACGCGCGCCGCAGGGGGATGCGCTCGAGGCGACGACCATCATGTACAAGCATCTCTGACGACACCCACGCGGGCAGAGGGCCCGTCGCGGCATGTCTGACAGCCCGCCGGCTCATACCAGTAGGCGTTGGAAATGCTGGTATCAGCCTCCCGCGGGGAGGCCGAGCGCGTCGAGCACCGCGTCCGCCATGGCCTCCGGGGCGCGGTCGCCGGAACGCACCGCAGCTTCGGCCTCGGCAAGGCTCGCGCGGGCCTCCCGGCTGCCGAGGACCCGGCGGCGCAGCTCCTCGTCGAGCCTTGCGCGGAACCAGGCGACCCGCTGCTCGGCGCGCCGCTTCTGCCAGGCGCCGTTCTCGCGGTGGATCCTGCGGAACTCTTCGACCCTTTCCCAGAGATCGGCGAGACCGCCGCCGGTCGCTCCCGAGACGCTCGTCACCGGCACCCGCCAGTCGGGGGAGGGCGGCGCGAGAATGTTCAGCGCCGAACGTAATTCGGATGCGGCCGTCTCCGCACGTGACCGGTTCTCGCCGTCCGCCTTGTTCAGCGCGACGATGTCGGCGATTTCGAGGATGCCCTTCTTGATCCCCTGCAACTCGTCGCCGCCGCCGGCGATCATCAGGAGGATCACCAGATCGACCATGCCGGCGACCGTCGTCTCGGCCTGGCCGACGCCCATCGTCTCCACGATGACGACGTCGAAGCCGGCGGCCTCGCAGAGAAGCATGGTCTCGCGGGTCTTGGCCGCGACGCCGCCGAGCGTTCCGGACGAGGGGGAGGGGCGCACGAACGCCGCCGCGTCGGTGGAAAGCCGGCCCATGCGGGTCTTGTCGCCGAGGATCGAGCCGCCGCTCCGGACTGAGGAGGGGTCGACCGCGAGGACCGCGACCTTGTGGCCGCGCGCGGTCAGGCTGGAGCCGAGCGCGTCGATCAACGTCGACTTGCCCGCTCCCGGCACGCCGCTGAGGCCGATCCGGATCGTCGAGGCCGGCGTCGGGGAAAGCCGATCGAGCACGGCGGCAGCGAGCAGGCGGTGGTCGGCGCGCGTCGATTCCACCAGCGTGATCGCGCGGCTGAGCGCCGCGCGCCCGCCGCTGCGGATCCCGGCTGCCAATGTCTCTGCGTCGGGTGCCTCTGCCATGGCCCTGCCATAGAGCCGCCGGCGGCCCCTGTCGACCGGGCGTGGTCTTGCGCGCACTGCGCGCGACGGGTCCGGGTTGGGAAACATTCCCGATATTGCGAAGAAGCAACCAAAGCGGGTCGGCCGGGGTTTTGCGACAGGGTGCCCCATGGTATCAAATCGCCTTCGTGGGCATCGAAAGCAAAGGCCGATTTATCGGTCTCGCTCAACCCTTTGGGAGAAGTACTATGGCCTGGAACAAGCCCGTCGTCACCGAAGTCTGCGTCGCCATGGAAATCAACGGCTACATGCCGGTCGAATTCTAATTGACGATGCAAGAAGACGACCGCAGGCGAGGTGATCCTCGCCTGCGGCTTTTTGTTCTTGGATCTGCGGCGGGTGGCGGCTTTCCGCAGTGGAACTGCCTTTGCCGTGTTTGCCGGCTGTACTGGGAGGGTGATGAGCGGGTCGAGGCCCGGTCGCAGTCTTCGATTGCGGTGACAGCGGACGGCCAGCACTGGCTGCTCCTCAATGCCTCCCCGGACCTGCGCCAGCAGATCCTGAATTCGCCGCCGATGATGCCGACCGCCTGCGATGCGGACGGCTCGGGGCGAGCAAGCCCGATTTCCGCGGTCCTCGTGACGAATGGCGATGTCGACCATGTGGCGGGGTTGCTGACGCTGCGCGAAAAGCAGGACTTTTCGCTGTATGGCACGGCCGGTGTCCTCGACGTGATCGCCCAGAACGACGTCTTTGCGGTCCTCGATCCAGCGCATGTCTCGCGCCAGCCTGTCGAGTTGAACCGCGCCTTCACGCCTGTGCCTGGGCTCGAAGTGGAAATATTCTCGGTGCCGGGCAAAGTGCCGCTCTATCTTGAGCGCGGCGAGGTCGATGTCGGCGAGGAGGGCGAGATGACGGTCGGTGTCCGGCTCTCCGCCCACGGGCGGACCGCCTTCTACATTCCCGGCTGTGCCCGCGTGAGCGACGCCCTGCGCGATCGTGTCAGAGGCGCCGACGCATTGTTGTTCGACGGCACGGTGTTCGAGGACGAGGAAATGAAGAATGCCGGCGTCGGTGTAAAGACCGGCCGGCGCATGGGCCACATCCCGATCTCGGGATCGGGCGGCAGCATCGACGCCTTCGATGATCTCGGCATCGGCGCGCGCGCCTATATTCATATCAACAATACGAACCCGATCCTGATCAGGGGTTCGCAGGAGCGAGACGCGGTGGAGGCCGCCGGCTGGACGGTCACCCGCGATGGGATGGAGATCGTGCCATGACGGCATCCGCACCGGCAATGATGGACAGGCAGGAATTCGAGGCGGCGCTGCGGCAGATCGGGGCCGAGCGTTATCATTCGCTGCATCCCTTCCAGATCAAGCTGCAGAACGGCGAACTGACCCGCGAGCAGGTGCAGGCCTGGGCGCTGAACCGCTACTACTACCAGGCGAACATCCCGGTGAAGGATTCCTACATCCTCGCCCGGCTCGATACGCCCGAGCTTCGGCGCGAATGGCGCCAGCGCATCATCGACCATGACGGCGAGGAAGGGCAGCGCGGCGGCATCGAGAAGTGGATCGCTCTCACCGACGGCGTCGGCCTCGATCGCGACTATGTCGTCTCGGGCCGCGGCATCCTGCCGGGAACGCGCTTCGCCGTCGACGCCTATGTCCATTTCGTGCGCGAGCGCACGCTCCTGGAAGCCATCGCCTCCTCGCTGACCGAACTGTTCTCGCCGAACGTGATCGGGGTCCGCACCAAGGGCATGCTCCAGCACTACGACTTCATATCGCGGGAGACACTGGCCTATTTCGACAAGCGTCCCGTGCAGGCCAAGCGCGACAGCGACTTCGCGCTCGAGTACTGCCTGGAACATGCCAGGCGGCCAGAGGAGCAGCAGGCGGTGCTTGCCGCCCTGCGCTTCAAGTGCCACGTCCTGTGGGCACAGCTCGATGCGCTCCATTTTTCCTATGTCGAGCCGGGTCTGATCCCGCCCGACGCCTGGCGGCCGGGAGAGGCCCTGGTCGCGGTCGGAGCGGCCGCATGACAACGATTGCCGACGGCACCGTTCCGAAACTCCCGCACGGGGTGAAGTTCCGCGAGGACAAGGCCCGCGGCGGGTTCATCCTCGTCGGGCCGGAGCGGATCTTCAATGCCGACGGCGTCGCGACCGAGATCCTCAAGCGGATCGACGGCAAGACCGACTTCGCGGGGATCGTCCGGCAGCTGACCGAGGTCTTCACCGCCGACGAGGCGACGATCCGGCCGGACGTGGAGAGCTTTCTCCTCGACCTCGCCGACAAGCAGATGGTGACGCTATGAGCGAAACCCTTCTCGACGACCGACCGGCGGCTCGCGAGGGCCCGATCGAAAGGCCGAGGCCGGCACCGCCGCTCGGCCTCCTTGCCGAGCTGACGCATCGCTGCCCCTTGCGCTGCACCTATTGCTCGAACCCGCTTCAGCTCGACCCGCGCTCCTCCGAGCTCGATACCGAGACGTGGAAGCGCGTCTTCTCCGAAGCCGCCGAGCTCGGCGTCATCCATCTGCATCTGTCCGGTGGCGAGCCGACGGCGCGCAAGGACATCGTCGAGCTGACCCGGCATGCTGCCGAGGTCGGGCTCTACACCAACCTCATCACCTCCGGCATCGGGGTCTCCGAGGCGCAGCTCGACGCCCTGTTCGATGCGGGCTGCGATCATATCCAGCTGTCGCTGCAGGGCGCCGATGCCGGGATCACCGAACTCGTCGGCGGCTATCGCGGTGGCTTCGAGAAGAAGGAAGCCTTCGCCCACGCCGTCGTGGCGCGCGGATTCCCGCTGACGCTGAACGCCGTCATCCACCGGATGAACATCCATCAGGTCCCGGCGATGATCGACAAGGCCGTCGCCTTCGGAGCCAAGCGCCTGGAGATCGCCCATACGCAATACTACGGCTGGGCGCTGAAGAACCGGGCGCAGCTGATGCCGGCGCGCGAGGATGTCGACCGCACGATCGGCGAGGTCGAGGCGGCCCGCGAACGGCTGAAGGGCAAGCTCGTCATCGACGCGGTCTTCCCCGACTATTACGCCCGCTATCCGAAGCTCTGCAACGGTGGCTGGGGGGCGCGCACCTTGAGCGTTACTCCGTCCGGCAAGGCGCTGCCCTGCCATGCCGCCGAAACGATCAAGCATCTCGATTTCTGGACGGTGCGGGAGCATTCGCTGGCCGACATCTGGCAGTCCTCGCCGGCCTTCGAGGCCTATCGCGGCACAGACTGGATGAAGGAGCCCTGCCGCTCCTGCGAGCGCAAGCACGTCGATTTCGGCGGCTGCCGCTGCCAGGCCCTGGCGCTGACCGGGGATGCGGCCAATACCGATCCGGCCTGCATCAAGTCACCGCTGCACGAGCGGCTCGGCGAGATCGCGACGACGGAAGCCTCGGCAGTCGTCGATCCCGGCGCCGCCACCTATCGCGGCTTCCGGGCCGGCTGACACATCTTCCGATTGCCGCTGCCTTCGCCCCTCGCCCCTCGCACCGGGGGGCGCGAGAGGCGGCGCTTTCGTCTCAGGCGCTGCGCGGGCTCTTGGAGTCCTGCCAGTCCTGATGCGCGCCGGACGGCGAGCCCGCGGCCGCGACCGGACGATTGCGCATCGAGCGGTCGGTGGACGGGCCGTAGAGCATGGCCCGCTCGGCCGGCGTCGACGGAAAGATCGGGACGCGGCGATACGACTTCTCGCGGATGTCGCTCATATAGCCCGCCATCATGCAGATCGGCTTCTTGAGCGAGGGATAGTCGCGTTCCCCGCACAGCATGGTCATGCCGAACAGGCGTTTGTAGAACGGCGCGTGCTCGAGCCGGACCGTCGCCAGGATCTGGTCGAGGCCGAAATGGTCGCAGGCCATGGAGCCGAGGCGCAGGCCGAAATGCGGCATCAGCGGCGTCTCGGCGCGGATCTTCGGGTCCATGACGAAGCGGGTGGGGTCGGAAAAGCTCTCGCCCGCCTCGAGCAGGGGTTCGAGAATGTCCGAAAACACCTCCAGGCCCGGCGCATAAGGCATTTCCGGCGAGCAGACGTGAACGCGGATCGAGCCGGCCAGCCAGCCGTCGAACTCGATGCCGAAGATGAAAGCGTTCGGGTCCTCGTCATGCGCATCGTAGAACATACGCTCGGGATTGGGATCGATTGCGCCTTCCGCTAGGTAGGCATCATATCGAAGTCTGAAAATCCTCTCGCGGTCTAGCGCGTCATCTGCCCGGAAATATCGCACACGAGAAGCAATATCGGTGAGATGTGTTTGGAATGAACTCGGTTTAACCTGCATGTTCATCAGCGCGCCCCTATCGCTTATGCACAAACAGACTGGACGAGCATCGCAACAATTTCAAGAAAGTTTGACTTAAATTGTATAGGAATTAGGGTTAATCAATCCCTATAGTTAATTGCAATTATCCTCTCCCGGCTGTCAGGCGCGCGAGAGACGTCGGGAAAGCCTGGCGATACCAGCATGTATGGCCGCCGGAGATGTCCGGGCCTTCGAGATGAGGGAAAAGCCTTGAGCGGCGCTGGAGAGGCGGTCGTGCCGCTCTCAGCGGCTCCGCGCGTCGGCCGAGGTCGAGGCGCGCAGGCGCGGTTCCAGGTCGTTCCGGCCGGTTCGGCCCTCGGCCTTCGCGAGCAGCGCGGCGATCCCTTGCGCGGGTAGCGGAAAGCCGTAGACGAAGCCTTGGATGGCGGTCACCGCCTTCTCGCGATGCAGCATCTCCAGCTGGCCGACCGTCTCGACCCCCTCGACGACGATGTCGAGGCCGAGCGAGGCAATGAAGCCGATCGCGCCCTTCAACAAGGCGTGCTGGCGCTCGTCCATCTCGATCTGGGTCACGAAGCTGCGGTCGATCTTGATCTTGTCGATCGGCAGTCGGCCGATGCGGCCGAGATTGGAGTAGCCCGTCCCGAAATCGTCGAGCGACAGCCGAATACCCAGCGCTTTCAGCCGCATCAGGCTTTCGAGCACGCAGCCGTCGAAATTGACCGTCGACTCCTCGGTGATCTCGATCTCCAGCCGCGACAGCGGAAGCCCGGCCTTGCGGCAGACGCGCTCGACCATGTCGACGAGGTCGATGCGGTGAAGCTGTCCCGGCGACAGATTGACCGCGACGCCGACATTGCCCGGCCAGCTTGCGGCCGTTTCGCAGGCCAGTGCGAAGACATGGTCGGTGAGAAGGGTCATCAGACCGGCTTCCTCGGCGACCGGGAGGAACTTGGCGGGTGAAACGGCGCCCTTGCCGGGGATCGTCCAGCGCGCGAGCGCCTCGCATGTCACGATGGTGCCGTCCGGCGCCAGCATCGGCTGGAAGGCGAGGCCGAGCTCGCCCCGCGCCAGCGCCGCCCGCAGATCGGTCTCCAGCGACAGTCGCTCCTCCTCCATCTCCGCCATCTGGGTGGAGAAGGCGCTGTGGTGGCCCTTGCCGATCCGCTTGGCAGCAAACAGCGCCGTGTCCGCGCGCTGGGTGAGGATCGCCGCGTCGGCGCCGTCGCGCGGGTAGAGCGCCGTGCCGACGCAGCAGTCGATCACCACGGCGATGCCGCCGAGCTCGATCGGCGTGGCAAGCGACTCAATCAGCCGGGCGGCGAAGGCTTCGGCCTCGGCGAGCGTTCCGACCCCCCGGTGCAGGATCACGAACTCGTCGCCGGCAAAGCGGGAGACGACTGCGCGGTCCCCGGCGACCGCCGTGAACCGCCGGGACACCTCGATCAGCATGCGGTCGCCCGCGGCATGGCCGAGCGAATCGTTGATGTGCTTGAAGCGGTCGAGATCGACGAAATGCAGGGCGAAGGGCATGCCGCGGTCGGCAGTCGCCTCCTCGATGATGAAGCGCATGGCCGCCCGGTTCGGCAGGCCGGTGAGAAGATCGGTCTCGGCCAGCTTCTTGTTGGCTCTGGCGGCGCTGACCGCCGCCGAGAAGGTCTCGTTCATGCGCTGCGACGTGCGCAGGATCGACAGGACGAAGAGCAGGAAGAAGAGGGCGAGCGCCGCGTAGGCCAGCGATCCCTTGACCATCAGCGCGAGAACCATCGGCACCGCGGCGGCGATCAATTGCAGCCGCACGATGATCTCGCTGGAGAAATTGCGCCCCTGGACGCCGACCAGATAGCCGACGCAGATCGCGAACGACATCAGCTCGGAGAACTGGCTGTCGGCGGACCAGAAGATCGAAAGGGCCCAGCATCCGAGCACCAGGACATGCGCGGTTCCGACGATCGCATAGACCTGCCGCCAGTACCGCGTGTCGAGGCTGCCCCGGCCTGCGCGCTTCAGGAAGGACGCCATCGTGGCGAAGCGGACGAGTGTGACGGCTGCGACGGCGATCCAGACCCAGAGCGTGTCGGAGTAGAATCCGGTCAGCACGGCGCCGGCCAGCGCCGAAATGGCGCCTAGCGTAAAAGAGGGAAGATCCCCGAAGAGCGAGCGGACGACAGCCTCGTCGTCCATGTCTTCGGCGGGATCTGTCGCGCCATATTCCGTCATTCAGCCAACTTGTCGCAGGCGAGAGTCAGAGCACCCTACGACGCTGGCGATAACGAAGTCTTACCTTCGGCTAATATGAGCACGCGTGTCAGCATTGAAGGCGCGCTCCCGCCTTAAGTGTCTACCTCGACAGTCCTGATTATTCCTTAATTCACAACCAATGTTTGTATCGGAAGAAGATAAGCGGGACGATTGCCGAAAAGACCATCAGGACCAGTGCGTAAGGATAGCCATAGGCCCAGTTCAACTCAGGCATGTCCTTGAAGTTCATGCCGTAGATCGAGGCGATCAGGGTCGGTGGCAGGAAGGCCACTGCGGCGACGGAGAAGATCTTGATGATCGCGTTCTGCTCGATCGAGATCATGCCGACCGTGGTGTCGAGCAGGAAGGTCGTCTTGTTGGAGAGGAACGAGACGAAGTCGTTGAGCGAATGCACGTCGCGGATCATCGCCTTGACCCGCAGCTTGGCGTCCTTCGTCGGCTTGCGCCGGTCAAGCACCAATTGCATGAAGGGCAGGAGCCGGTCGATCGTCGCAAGGCTTTCGCGAACCCTCGAGGTGAGGTCGCCGGCCGCGCCGATCCGCCGCAGCAGCGACTTGAAATCGTCGGTCTCTGTCGGCCGCTTCTGCTTCGAGGAGTTGAAGACGTCGTCGCCGATCCGGTCGAGATCCGCCGAGATCGCCTCCAGAAGATCCGCGACGCGGTCGATCACCGTTTCGAGGAGGCCGATCAGGATCGCCTGGGCGTTCGTCGGGCGTTCCTCGGAAGCGTTGATCGCCGGGCCGAGCGGGGGTGGCGTCACCCCGCCATTGCCGTTTGCCCGGGCGACCGATGCCGTGTCGCGGCACAGCTTCGCCGAGAAGATCGCGAAGCTCTTGGGTTCGCTGTAGCGCAGGGTGATCAGGCGCCCGTGCACCAGGATGAAGGTCACCGGCGCGAAGGAGGGCTTGCCGCTGTCGAGGCCGTAGACGACGGCGGCGGTCATGAAATCGGCGCCGTCCTCCGAATAGAGCCGGCTCGAGACCTCGATCTCGCGCATCTCCTCGCGCGTCGGCACGTCGATGCCGCATAGCGCCTCGATCGCCGCGACCTCCTCCACAGAGGGATCGAGGAGGTCTAGCCAGATGGCGGTCTCTGGGATGTCGCCGGGCGCAACCTTGCGGCGGCGGGCGCGCACGCCCTCGGGCTCATAGGCTTCGATCAAGCCGCTTTCTCCGTGAAATCCCTGAACCAGCGCGCCGCGCTTTCTTCGCTCACCGCGCCCGCGGCAACGTCCATGACGAACTGGTAGACCATCCCGTTGTCGGCGGTGATCCGATAGTCGTGCTTCATCAGGAAAACAGCCGCGACGACGATCGCGGTTCGCTTGTTGCCGTCGACGAACGGATGGTTGCGCGCGATGCCATAGAGGTAGGCAGCGGCGAGATCGAAGGCGTCCGGCTCGCCATAGGCGGCCTTGTTCTGCGGCCAGTCGAGCGCCGATTGTAGCATGCCGAGGTCCCGTAGGCCGCGGGCTCCGCCAAACCGCTCGATCTGTTCGCTATGGAAAACCTCGACGCTCGCCTGCGAAATCCAGCGCCAGGTCATTTGGCGAGTTTGCTGAGCGCGTCGCGGTACTTGTCCATGAAGGTCCGCGCATGGGCCAGTTCCTCATCGAAGTCCGAATCGGCCTTGACCAGCCGGATCTCCTGTTCGGACACGATCGCGGTCAACCGGTCTCCGGTGACCAGCCCGGCCTGCTCGAGGATCTCCTTCGGCAGGATGACGCCCTCGGAATTGCCGATCTTGCGCACGACGGTGTTCATGCCTGGAGCCCTCATGACGATGCGGACGCGGTCCGCATCGTTATAACTAGCGTTCCATCATGACTCCCGCAAGACGCTCACTCGGCCGCGAGCTTGTCATGGCCGAGGCGGCGCGACAAATCGCGGATCAGGCTTTCCGCGGCCTCCGCGATGACCGTGCCCGGAAAGAAGATCGCCGCGGCGCCGGCCTTCTTCAGCGCCTCGACATCCTGGGGCGGGATGACGCCGCCGACGACGATCATGATGTCGCCGCGCCCCTCCGCTTCGAGCGCGGCCTTCAGTTCGGGCACGAGCGTCAGATGGCCGGCGGCGAGCGAGGAGGCGCCGACGATGTGCACGTCGTTCTCCACGGCCTGGCGCGCCACTTCCTCCGGCGTCTGGAAGAGCGGACCGATATCGACGTCGAAGCCGAGATCGGCGAAGGCGGAGGCGATGACCTTCTGGCCACGGTCGTGGCCGTCCTGCCCCATCTTGGCGACGAGGATGCGCGGGCGACGCCCTTCTGCCTCGGCGAAGGCCTCGCTCAGCGCCTGCACTTTCTCGATCCGATCCGACATCGTGCCGGCCTCCCGCTTGTAGACGCCGGAAACGATCTGGCTCGTCGCCACATGGCGGCCGAACACGGTCTCCAGCGCCGCCGAGATTTCGCCGACGGTCGCCTTGGCCCTCGCGGCCGCGATCGAGAGCTCCAGGAGATTGCCGTCTCCCCTCGCGCCGTCGGTGAGGGCGGCGAGCGCCCGTTCCGTCTCGGCCGGGTCGCGCTCGCGCTTCAGCCGGTCGAGCTTGGCGATCTGCTGGCGACGCACGTCGGCATTGTCGACGCGCAGGACGTCGATCTCGCTCATGTCGTCGCTGACGAACTTGTTCACCCCGACGACCGTCTGCGCGCCGGAATCGATGCGGGCCTGGGTGCGGGCGGCAGCCTCCTCGATTCTGAGCTTCGGCAGGCCGCGTTCGATCGCCCGGGCCATGCCGCCCATCGCCTCGACCTCCTCGATGTGAGCCATCGCCTTTTCGGCGAGCACATGGGTCAGGCGCTCGACATGGGCCGATCCGCCCCAGGGATCGATCAGCCGCGTCGTCGCCGTCTCGTGCGCGAGGATGAGCTGGGTGTTGCGGGCGATCCGGGCGGAGAAGTCCGTCGGCAGCGCCAGGGCCTCGTCGAAGGAATTGGTGTGCAGCGACTGGGTATGTCCCTGCGTCGCCGCCATCGCCTCGACGCATGTCCTGACGACGTTGTTCATCACGTCCTGCGCGGTCAGCGACCAGCCGGAGGTCTGGCTGTGCGTGCGCAGTGACAGCGAGCGCGGATCCTGCGGCGAGAAGTGCTTCTGCATGAGCTTCGCCCAGACGAGGCGCGCGGCGCGAAGCTTGGCCACCTCCATGAAGAAGTTCATGCCGATCGCCCAGAAGAAGGACAGGCGCGGCGCGAACTTGTCGATCGCAAGGCCGCTGGCGACACCCGCCCGGGCGTATTCGATGCCGTCGGCGATCGTATAGGCGAGTTCGAGATCCGCCGTCGCTCCCGCCTCCTGCATGTGGTAGCCGGAGATCGAGATCGAGTTGTATTTCGGCATGTGCTTCGAGGTATAGGCGAAGATGTCCGAAATGATCCGCATCGATTGCTTCGGCGGATAGATGTAGGTGTTGCGGACCATGAACTCCTTCAGGATGTCGTTCTGAATGGTCCCGGCAAGATCGGCCTCGGCGACGCCCTGTTCCTCGGCGGCGGCGATGTAGAGCGCGAGCACCGGCAGGACCGCGCCGTTCATGGTCATCGACACCGTCATCTCGGCGAGCGGGATGCCGTCGAAGAGTTCGCGCATGTCGATGATGGAGTCGATCGCGACACCGGCCATGCCGACATCGCCGGCAACCCGGGGATGGTCGCTGTCATAGCCGCGATGGGTGGCGAGGTCGAAGGCGATCGACAGGCCCTTCTGCCCGGCCGCGAGGTTGCGGCGGTAGAAGGCATTGGACTCCGCCGCCGTGGAGTAGCCGGCATATTGCCGGATCGTCCAGGGCTTCTCGACATACATCGTCGGATAGGGCCCGCGAATATAGGGGGCGATGCCGGGAAAGGTGCCGAGATGGGGCAGATCGGCGAGGTCGGCGCCGAAGCTCGCCCGCGGCACTTCGATGCCTTCGGGCGTCTCGACGACCTCGCGCCGCGAGGGGTCGGCGAAGCCTGTCGCCGGACGCTTCCAGGCGAGGGCGGCGAAATCCGGAATGGCGCTCATCGGGCGGTCTCCAGACTGGCGGCAAGGCGGCAAGGACGGAGCGGCTCCAGCGACACGCCGCCGCCCCCGGTCGTCGTTTCCACGACCGGCTCGGCCTCGAGGAGCGGATGGGATCGCTCGTCCTTCGGCGGATAGAGATTGGTGCCGACGATCGGCGGCTGGCCGGCCTCGAGACGATGTTCGGCGGCAAGGCGCGCATCCGCGATGCGGCTCTGCAGGGCGCCGGACACAAGGCTTGCCGCAAGGCCGCCTTCGGCCTCGATCTTCTGGAACTCGCTCCAGGCGACCTCGGCGGTGAGCTCGGTCAGCGTCTCGATGGCGCCCGAGCCGGCGGCCGGATCGAGCACCCGCGCAAGCCCGGTCTCCTCCTGCAGGATGACCTGCACATTCCGGGCGAGCCGACGCGCCGCCGGGTCGGCAAGGCCGAGCGCCAGGGTGTGCGGCAGGACCGTCAGGCTGTCGGCACCGGCCGCCCCCGCCGAAAAGGCTGCGATCGTCGCCCGCAGGACGTTGGTGTGCGGGTCCATCGCCGCCATCATGCGGAACGAAGTCTCGGCGTGGATGCGGGCTGGCGCCGGCCGGGCCTCGCCGCAGGCCTCGAGGACGCGCGCCCACAAGAGGCGCAAGGCCCGCAGCTTGGCGATCTGCTCGAACTGGGTCTGGTCGACGGAAAGGGTGAATCCGATCGCCGCGGCGGCCTCGGCAACGGACCATCCGGCCGCTTCGCCCGAGCGCAAATGCTCGACGGCCGCGGCGAGGACGGCGCCGAGTTCCTGGCCCGCTGTCGCGCCTGCATCGTGGAAGATGCGGGCGTCGGCCTCGGCGAGCCGACCGGAAAAGCCGATCTCCCGCCACCTGCGGAAGTGCTGGGCAGCCGCGCTGCGGACGCTCGCCCCGTCGCCGGAAAGGTGCCCGGTGAAGGCCGCGACCCCCAGCGGATCGTGGCAGAGATCGATCGCCAGATTTGGAAGTGCCTGGCCGCGCGCCTCGACGAGCTTGGCGATGGCCTCGGCCGCAGCCTCCGTGTCGCGGCAGGGCTCGAGGCGCAGCGTGACGAGATCGAGCGCGACGCCTTCCAGCGCCTTGGCCACCGTATCGGCGTCGGGGGAGAGGCCGAAGCCCCGCGCGGCGAGCGACCCCGCAAAGCACAGCGACAGGGCACCGGCGCCGCCTTCGAGATCCGTCCGGGCCTGCCGGCCGGCGCGCTCCGCATCGGGATCGTCGACCCGCTGGTGGATGATCCAGGGCCCGTCGCTGCAGTGGGCGAGGGGAGACGCTTCCGCCATGCGAGGATAGAGTGGTCCGTAGACGAAGCCGTCGGCGGCGCGCGTCGAGAGCGTCTCGAAACTCCGTCCCTTCAGCGACCGCTCGACGAGAGTGCGCCACGCCGCCTCGTCCGCGCTCGGAAAAGCCTCGTCATCCATGCCGAATCCGCCCTCCCGACGCGTTCACGATCCGTCCGCGGAAATCGCGACTGCGGGCTTCGCCGCCGCGCGTCGCGGTTCGCGGATGATCTGCATAGGACACATTGCGGCGAGAGAAAATGCCGCCTTCGGATGAGGCAGCGACAGAACCGCCGCCGTCAGCTGTGCTCCGGCTGCGGCCGGATGGCGTCGGAGGGTGCCGTCAGCGTCCAGACGACGCCGTCCCGCGCATAGTTCATATCCACTTGGCCGCCGAGCCCGCGCGCGGTCATCTTCTGCGTCACCAGCGTGCCGAATCCGGAGCTCTTCGGCTCGATCACCGGCGGCCCGCCACTTTCGCGCCAGACCAGGGTGAATTCGTCGCCGAGCGACCAGGAGATGCGCACCCGTCCCTCGGAGCTGGACAAAGCGCCGTATTTGGCGGCGTTGGTGGCGAGTTCGTGCAGGGCAAGGCCGATCGTCTGCGCCGCTGCCGCATTCAGGGGCGTGTGTGGTCCGCAGCTTTCGATCTGATCGGTATCGGCGCCGAAGGGCTTCAGCTGCATCGCGACGAGATCGTCCATGTCGACGCTCTGCCAGCCACGGCCCGCCAGGAGATCGGCCGAACGTGCCAGCGATGCGAGGGCGTCGGACAGGGTCGCCAGGAACTTGTTGGTGTCCGAGCTTTCCTTGGCGGCGCGGCGCGCAATCGCCGCGACCAGCGCATACTGGTTCTTGGCCCGGTGCGTCATCTCGCGCATCAGGAAGCGGTTCTGCTCCTCCGCCTCGCGGCGCTCGCGGGAGGCCTGGGCGAGGACCTTGGAGACCTGTCCGACTTCCGCGATGTCGGTCGAGATGGTCGTCGCGGGCAGGCCCTTACCGATCAGCTCCGCCTGCTGGGCGAGCGACAGGATCGGCTCGGCGATGCGCCGGCCGAAGATGATGCCGAGCGCGACGCTGAAGGCGAGGAGCAGGAAGCCGGCGCCGAAGAGGAGGATCCAGGAGCGGTAGGTCGGGCCGTCGATGACCGCGCTCGGAACCGCGACCGTCGTCGTCCAGCCGGACAGGCTCGACACGGTCGATGCCTCGATGAGGTCGGTGCGGGTGCCGGAGCCGATCGCCTCGATGATCGAGGGATTGTCGTAGGAAATCCCCTGCCGCGATTGCATCTTGCCGCCGCTGGTCACCGCGGCGAAGACCCGATGGCCCTCGGAATCCTTGATGATCGCCGACCATTCCCGCGGCAGGTTGCGGTCGGCGATGACCGCCTCGAAGGAGGTCGCGGCCTTGGTCAGGGCGAGCACGTAGCGGGCGGTCGAGCCTTCGACCACCGGCACGGCGACGTGATAGACGAAATTGCCGCTTTCCTTCCGGAACGAGACGCCGGAGACCACCGGCCGCATGGTCGAGAAGGCCCGCTCGATTGTCGCGGAATCGTCGAAGGTCGGCGGGACGCTCGACTGTGCCGGCTGGGTGGCGACCACGACCTGCATCGACCGGTCGACCAACTCGGCGCTGGTCTGCGTATTGCGCAGCGCCGCCGCCGTCCGCTCCTGAAAGGCGTCGAGGCGTTCGTTCGGAATGGCCGGGGACGCCGCCAGGACGCGGCCCATCGTGATCAGCCCGTAGATTTCCCGGTCGACCGCATTCGAGACGATCTCCGCCGTGTCGTTCACCTGCGCTGCCGCGATCTGCTGCTGCTGCTCGGAGAATTGCAGGATCAGGAAGGCGCTGAACAGCAGTGCCGGCACGAGAACCGTCAGCGCGAAGAGAACGAGATGGGCGATGAGCGGCGGCCGCCGCAGGAGGCGCGAAAGCGTCGCCGAGCGGATCTTCGCCCTGCCGCCCTCGTCCCGCTCGCCAGGTGCTGCATGCACCGCATCCGCCTCGAACGCCATCGCCTCACCGCCTTCCGCAATGCCCTGCCTCGTCGGCATCGCGGCTCCCGTCGGTTCGATCCTCGTTACTTTCTGGGGCCACCTTATGACAGCGCCCGACGTTTTTCCATCATTGACCGTAAATGAAACAGTTTGATGCCGAATTGGTCTGCGGTGACGCAGGACGGAGCGCCCGGCCGCTCCAGGGCGGTCATTTCCGGACACCCGTTTCCCATAATCTGGCGCCGCGGTAGCCGTCGCCGGCCTTTGGCCGCCGGAGCCGCGACGATGCCGCACGTCCTGGCGGGGGCTGTATCGGCACCTTCTGTCCGCGATGTCGCTAACCCTCCGGTGTGAAAGGCATTCGTGTCGGTAAACTGGCGAATATCGCCGCTGGAACGCAGAAAATGGCGAAATTTAGGTAGCCATGGGGGTTGCCATACCCGGTTGGATCGTCAAGTTTGGGGCTAGCTGCCGAGCCGGACGCACAGTTCTGGCTCGTGCAGATCGTAGCGCTTGGCTTTCGCGACGTGTCGCAGGCTCAGTGCTCAGATGAAATCCAGATTTCACGGGTCCATGGAAGCCAAGCTCAGCATTCGAAACCTGTACAAGATCTTCGGGGATTCTCCGGACGAGGCGCTGCGACTTCTGAACGCGGGCCGTACGAAGGAGGAAATCCTTGCCGAGACCGGTAATACGGTCGGCGTGCAGGACGTCAATTTCGACATCGAGCCAGGCAAGATCTTCGTGGTGATGGGACTGTCTGGTTCCGGCAAGTCGACCCTGATCCGGATGCTGAACGGACTGATCCCGCCGACGTCGGGAGACATTTTGATCGACGGCGCCAATGTGGCGAAGGCCTCGGATGAGGAGATCCGGTCGATCCGCCGCGAGAAGATCGCGATGGTCTTCCAGCATTTCGCGCTGTTTCCCCACAAGAGCGTCATCGACAACGTCGCCTTCGGCTTGAAGATCAAGGGCGTCGGCGCCAGTGAGCGGCACGAGCGCTCGATGCGGGCGCTGGAGCAGGTCGGGCTCGGCGCTTATGCCGACAGCTATCCCGAACAGCTTTCGGGCGGCATGCAGCAGCGCGTCGGCCTGGCGCGCGGCCTTGCCGCGGAGCCGGAAGTCCTGTTGATGGACGAGCCCTTCGGCGCGCTCGACCCGCTGATCCGCCGCGACATGCAGGACGAGCTGGTCCAGCTGCAGAAGACGCTGAACAAGACCATCGTCTTCATCACCCACGACCTCAACGAGGCGCTGATCCTCGGCGACAAGATCGCCATCATGAAGGGTGGGCGCTTCGTCCAGGTCGGCACCGCCGAGGACATCGTCGGCAACCCGGCCGACGGCTATGTCGCGGCCTTCACCAAGGACATCGACCGCTCGCGCGTCTTCAAGGCACGTCGCGTCGCGCGCCCTGCCAATCCGGTGGAGCGCGCGAGCCTGACCCGGTCTTCGGCGCTGTCGGCGATGGATGCGGCGGGCCGCGACGCCGTCTATGTGGTCGAGGACGGCAAGCCCGTCGGCATCCTCACCTATCGCGACCTTGCCGGTCTCGAACCCTCCGCGGACGTCTCGGGCGCGATGATAGCCAATTTCCCCTCGACCCGCGAGACGACGCCGATCAGCGATCTTTATCCGCTGGCGAAATCGGGCCTGCCGATCGCGGTCCTGTCCGAGGACGGAAGGCTGGCGGGTGTCGTCGAAAGCAAGGCGATCTTCGCCGAGCTCGGCCGCGGGCCGAACGAGGACGAGGTGGAAGACACACCGGTGGCGGCCGAATAGGCGCCGCGAAGAAGACCGGCCGGCCCGACCGGCCATTGCCGCCGCGCCCCTGTCGGCGCGGCCGCCCAATGACCTGACACGTTCCGACACGGAGAGCGACGATAGCGATGTTCAGTCCTTCGGACTACGTCCATATTCCTTTCGACGACTGGGTGCAGAGTTTCGTGCGAGGCTTCCTCGTGCCGAATTTCCGACCGTTCTTCCGCGCGGCGCAGGAACCGGTCCACATCGTGATGAACAATCTCGACTGGTTGCTCAACACCGTCCCGATGCTGCTCATCACCGCGATCTTCGCCTTCATCGCCTGGCGCGCCGCCAGCCGCGGCGTCGCGATCTTCACCGTGCTGGCCTTCTTCTTCGTCGACATGATCGGCCTGTGGTCGGACATGATGACGACGCTTTCGATGATCGTCACCTCGGTGGTGTTCTGCGTCATCATCGGCGTGCCGGTCGGAATCGCCGCGGCCGGCAGCGATCGGTTCCTGGCGGTCATCCGGCCGGTCCTCGATGTGATGCAGACGATCCCCTCCTTCGTCTATCTCGTGCCGATCGTGATGCTCTTCGGCGTCGGCATGGTGCCGGGCGTCATCGCGACCATCATCTTCGCCCTCCCGCCGATCATCCGCCTCACCAATCTCGGCATCCGCAATGTACGCGGCGATCTGATCGAGGCGGCCAATTCCTTCGGTGCGACGCGGAGCCAGACGCTCTGGGAGGTCCAGCTTCCGCTGGCGCTGAGAACCATCATGGCCGGCCTCAACCAGACCCTGATGCTGGCGCTCTCGATGTCGGTGATCGCCGCGCTGATCGGCGCCGGCGGGCTCGGCCTCGTCGTCAACACCGGCCTCGGCCGTCTCGACGTCGGCACGGCGACGGCCGGCGGCGTCGGCATCGTCCTCCTCGCCATCGTGCTCGACCGAATCACGCAGGGGCTCGGCGAGAAGAAGCCGATCGGTGCCCGGACCTCGGTGCGCGAGACGCTCGGCAAGCTGTTCCGGCCGATGGCGGTCGGCTCCCGCCGCGCCGAGCCTGCCGAATAGGCCGATGGCACAAGGTTTCACGCGCGCGCCCCGCTTGCGGCAGGCGCCGTCGTGATCACCGGCGCGGCTGCCGCGCCGATCAGGCGCGTTCGCCGCGCCATGAGCGTTCCGCCACCCGGCGGAACGAGAGACCTCGGAAGACAATCCGAACCTCGATAAAAGGAGTCCGTTCTTGATGTCCGGAAAGACCACATTCCTCGCGACCGCAGCGGCCATCGGCCTCGCCTTCGCCAGCCCTCTCGCTGCCAGCGCACAGGACATGCCCGGCGAGGGCGTTTCGGTGAAGATGGCGCGCGCCACCTGGGACACCGGCTGGTTCACCGCCGAGATCTACACGCAGCTTCTCGAAAAGCTCGGCTACGACGTCTCCGATCCGGTGACGCTCGACGCACCGGCCTTCTACCAGGCCGTCGGCCAGGGCGACGTCACCATGTGGGTGAACGGCTGGTTCCCGCTGCACAACACCTATGAGGACGCCTTCTCGCAGGGTGCCGAGAAGCTCGGCTACGTCGCCAAGGGCGGCGCGCTGCAGGGCTATCTCGTCGACAAGGCCTCGGCCGAAAAGTACGACATCAAGACCCTCGACGACTTCAAGAAGCCGGAGATTCAGAAGGCCTTCGACCGCAATGGCGACGGCAAGGCCGACATGGTCGCCTGCCCTCCGGGTTGGGGCTGCGAGGAGGTGATCAGCCACCAGCTCGACGCCTACAAGCTGCGCGACAACATCAACCCGATCAAGGCCGCCTATTCGGCCTCGATGGCCGATGCGATCGCCGCCTACGGCCAGGGCAATCCGATCCTGTTCTACACCTGGACGCCGAACTGGACGGTGAACGAGCTGAAGCCGGGCAAGGACGTCGTCTGGATCGAGACGCCGGAGAAGATCGCGCTGCCCGAGAACCAGATGAATCTCGCCGACGCCGCCACGGTGAAGGGCGTCGACGGCTGCGTCGAGGATCCGTGCCGCCTCGGCTGGCCGGCCAACGACATCCAGCCGGTGGTCAATTCCGACTTCCTGAAGAACAACCCCGCGGCCAAGACGCTGATCGAGGAAGTCTCGGTCCCGCTGGCGGACATCTTCTCGCAGAACGCGCAGATGAACAAAGGCGCCGACAAGGCCGAAGACATCAAGAAGCAGGCGACCCAGTGGATCTCCGACCATCAGGACGAGGTCGACGGCTGGCTGAAGAACGCGCGCGACGCGGCCAAGGGCTGATTGCAGCGCCGGACATCCGGCGACGAACCGACTGAGCTGAGAGCGGGCGGGCCTCCGGGTCCGCCCGCCTTGCGTTTGGAGGGAACGTGGAGAGCGCGCCGCCGCGGCGCGAAGTCCGCTTGTTCCGGCCGATCCCCGCCGTATAGTGGCTCGCCGACAAGGGGAGGGCCTGGCATGGCGGACGAGTTGCGGATCTATCTCGGCTCAAGCCGCGGCCCGGACGACGCGGTGAAACAGGGCGAATATCTGGCCCTGAAGCTCGCCAACCGGCACGGCCTCGTCACCGGGGCGACCGGCACCGGCAAGACGGTGACGCTGCAGATCCTCGCCGAGGGTTTTTCGGAAGCCGGCATTCCGGTCTTCTGCGCCGACATCAAGGGCGATCTCTCCGGCATTTCCCGGCGCGGCGAGGCAAAGGAATTCCTCGTCAAGCGCGCCGCCGAGATCGGCCTCGACCCCTATTACAACGACTTCTTCCCGACCGTCTTCTGGGACATCTTCGGCGAGAAGGGCCATCCCGTGCGGTCCACCATCTCGGAAATGGGTCCGCTGCTGCTCGCCCGGCTGATGAACCTCACCGATGCGCAGGAGGGCGTTCTCAACATCGCCTTCAAGATCGCTGACGAGGAGGGGCTGCTCCTCCTCGACCTGAAGGACCTGCAGGCGATGCTCGCCCATCTCGCGGAGAATTCCGCCGAGATTTCCAAGCTCTACGGAAACGTCGCCAAGGCGTCGGTCGGCGCCATCCAGCGCTCGCTCCTCGTCCTCGAACAGCAGGGGGCGGCAAGCTTCTTCGGCGAGCCGGCGCTGCAGATATCGGACCTGATGAAGACCGACCGGGACGGGCGCGGCGTCGTCAACGTGCTCGCCGCCGACAAGCTCATGCTCAACCCGCGGCTCTACGCGACCTTCCTGCTCTGGCTGCTCTCGGAACTCTTCGAGGAACTGCCCGAAGTCGGCGATCCCGAGAAGCCGAAGCTCGTCCTCTTCTTCGACGAGGCGCATCTCCTGTTCGACGGCGCGCCTCAGATCCTGCTCGAACGGGTCGAACAGGTGGTGAAGCTGATCCGCTCCAAGGGCGTCGGCGTCTATTTCGTCACCCAGAACCCGCTCGACGTGCCCGACGGCGTCCTCGCCCAGCTCGGCAACCGCGTCCAGCATGCGCTGCGTGCCTATACGCCGCGCGAGCAGAAGGCTGTGAAGGCCGCCGCCGAGACCTTCCGCCCGAATCCGGATTTCGACGCCTATGAGACGATCACCAGGCTCGGCGTCGGCGAGGCGCTGGTCTCGACACTTCAGAAGGGCGGCGTGCCCTCGGTGGTCGAGCGCACGCTGATCCGTCCGCCGGCGGCACGGCTCGGCCCGGTCACCGACGAGGAGCGGGCCGAGACGATGCGCCAGAGCCCGGTCGCCGGCCAGTACGACCACGCGATCGACCGGGAATCGGCCTATGAGATCCTGATCGGCCGCGCCGATGCGGAGTTGAAGCGCGAGGAGGAGGAGCGCCGACGCGAAGCGGAAGCCGCCGAGCGGCGCCGCAACGACGACCTCGCCGCGAAGGCCGAAGCCGCCCGGCGAAGAGCAGCGGAACCCGAGAATGATGGGCGCGGGCCCTGGGGCGGCGCCAGCGGCGGCGGGGGAGGCGGCACCGTCAGACGCACACGCACCGGCTTCCAGATCCCCGATTTCGGCCTCGGCGGCGGCGGGCGCGACGATACGGAGGACGTTGAGGAGTATGACGCGGCGCCCCGTCGCAGAACCGCGCCGCGCCGGCGCTCGACCCGCTCCTCGGGATCGTCAGGCTATCAGCGCCAGACGGTCACCGAGACGATCATGAAACAGGTCGGCCGCACCGTCGCCTCGACGGTGACGACGGCGATCGTGCGGGGGATCCTGGGGAGCTTGAAGCGGGGACGGTGAGGGAAGCGGCCGACGCTTGCAGCCGGCCGCTGATCCTGCTGCGCGAGAGATCATCGCCGCGTGTCATACTCTCTCGCCAACGGAGCAGAGGGGGGAGCCGAAGGTTGCCTTGCCGATCCGAGCGAACGGACCGTCGCCTCACCCCGCATTCGCCAGCCTCACATCCGCCGGCACGCTCTTTTCCAGCACCAGCCGCACATTCGGCAGGTCGTTGCCTTCCATCTTCGTGCGGAGTGCTTCGCCGGACAGGCCGTAGCCGGTCCAGCGCTCGGTCAGCCGGCGGGTCAGCACCTCTTCCGGCACGTCCAGCATGACGGTGAGGGCGAAGTGGTCGCGAAGCTCCGCCCAGGCGGGATCGTCGAGGAGGAGGTAGTTGCCCTCGACGAGGATCACGCGCGCCTGCGGCCCGATGATCCGGGCGCCGGCGCGGGCGATCTCGATCGACCGGTCGAAGACCGGAACGGCGACCTCGCGGCCGTTATCGGCGAGGAGCCGTCCGAGCGTCGCGGCCAAGCCGTCGACGTCGAATGTGTGCGGCGCGCCCTTGCGGGGCCGGTGCCCGCGCGCCTCCAGCACCATGTCGTCATAGTGGAAGCCGTCCATTGGCAGGATCTCGGCGAGGCCCGGTGCGGCGGCGTTGATCTCATCGCGCAGGTGCTCGGAGACCGTGCTCTTGCCGGAACCCGGCGCGCCGGCGATCGCGACGGCGATGCGGCCTGAGGCCGCGCGATCGACGATCCTTCGGGCGAGGGCTTCCATCGTTATGGTCTCGGTCATCGGATCTCTCTCCCCTCCGCGCTTCGTCCCGGATTTACCTGGCCCATGCCGTGCCAGGGAGTCGGCCGGTACGCCCGGGTGAGGGGCGTTCGTCACGAAATGCGCAACGGCCGTTCACAAAAGGAAGACGATTCGTCACGAACCGGCGTCTTCCAATCTGCCCCGCAAATTCGCTTATTTCGCTCCAGACATCGAAGGGCAAGGAGCGACATCAATGACCCTGTCACTGACCGGCATCCATCACCTCACGGCGATCACCGCCGACGCACCGGGGAACGTGAAGTTCTACACCGACGTCCTCGGCCTGCGCCTCGTCAAGAAGACGGTGAACCAGGACGACACCAGCGCCTACCACCTGTTCTACGCCGACGGCAAAGCCTCGCCGGGTACCGACATCACCTTCTTCGACTGGCCGGCCCCGCGCGAGACGCGCGGCACGCATTCGATCTCGCGCACCGGCCTGCGGGTGGCGGGTCCCGAAAGCCTCGCCTATTGGCACGACAGGCTGGCGAAGGCCGACGTGACGCTCGGCGAGATCCGCGAACTCGACGGGCGGCAGAGCCTCGACTTCGAGGATCCGGAGGGCCAGCGGCTGCGGCTGGTGGTCGACGGCGGCGCCGGCGAGGCCAATCCCTGGGATGCGAGCACCGTTCCGGCCGAGCACCAGATCCGCGGCCTCGGGCCGATCACCATCTCGGTGCCGGATCTCGCGCGCACCGAGCCGGTGCTGACGGTGCTGATGAACATGCGTCAGGCGCGGACCTATGAGGCGGCGGGCGCCACCGTCCACGTCTTCGAGATGGGCGAGGGCGGCCCGGCGGCCGAACTCCACGTCGCGGTCGAGCCGCATCTTTCGCCTGCAAGCCAGGGCGCCGGCGGCGTCCACCATGTCGCCTTCCGCACGCCGAGCGTCGAGGCGCTGCACGAGTGGACCGAGCGGGTGAAGAGCTACCGCGTGCCGTCGAGCGGCGAGGTCGAGCGCTACTATTTCCGCTCGCTCTATTTCCGCGAGCCGAACGGCGTGCTCTTCGAGATCGCGACCGACGGGCCGGGCTTCGCCGTCGACGAGCCGATGGAGAGCCTCGGCCAGTCGCTGTCCCTGCCGCCGTTCCTGGAAGGCCGGCGCGCTTCGATCGAGGCAAAGCTGAAGCCGCTCGACTGAGCGGCGGAAATTTCGCAAAGACGCCTATTCGCAAAGGAGGATCACCATGGCCATGACCGACGCCCTGACCCGCATGCTCGCCGCCCAGAAACTGCGGCTTGCCGGCGCGCCGCTGGAAACGGCGAAACTGGCGGTCCTCTGCCTCCACGGGCGCGGCGCGAGCGCCGAGGACATCCTCGGCATCGCCCAGGTGCTGCGGGTGCCGGACATCGCCTATGTGGCGCCGCAGGCAGATGGCGGCGCCTGGTATCCGCGGCCCTTCACCGAGCCGGTGGAGGCCAACGAGCCCTATCTGTCGGAGGCGCTGAAGCGGATCGACAAGATCCTCACCGGCCTCGGCGACGGCGGCTTCGGCCGCGACAGGGTGGCGATCGCCGGCTTCTCGCAGGGCGCCTGCCTGTCGCTCGAATATGTCGCGCGCAATGCCGGACGCGTCGCCGGCGCGATCGGCTTTTCCGGCGGGTTGATCGGCACTGATGCTGCGAACCGGCCGGAGACGTCGCGCCTCGACGGGCTCGCCGTCTTCCTCGGCTGCAGCGCCGAGGACCCGTTCATCCCGGCGCTTCGGGTGCGCGAGACGGCGGCGCATCTGGAAGATCGCGGCGCGAAGGTGAAGACGACGCTCTATCCGCAGGCCGGGCACGGTATCAATGCCGACGAGATCGCAGAGGCTGAGGCGCTTCTTGCCGGTCTGACGGCCTGATCCCGCAGAACAATAGCTCGTCGGCGGCGCGTCCGCCGGTGGTGCGGGGACGGCTTCACGACTTCGAGAAGCAAGCCGCCGGACCGCCGGGCCCGGCCGTCGGCCCGGCCCGGCGATCGCGCCAAGCCCTTGCAGAATCACAGGATCGCGCCCTCTCGGCGAACAAGCTGTGACGTATCGTCATTTCGCTGGCGAACGGCATTGAGACGGCGTAAGTTCCGGCCGGGGCGAGGCTGGACAAGGTGCGATCTATGACGTGGCTCGGCAAGTTTCGTGCCGTCGGTGCGGCGGCGATTTTCGCCTTGGCGGTCTTGTCCGCGCCGACGCTCGCGGCGGAGAAGAAGTCGGGACCGGGACCCGAGGGGTCCGCCGGCGCCCAGGTCGAGACCGTCACGCCCGAGGCCGCCCAAGGCGGCGCGCTTGCGACAGGTGCGGGCACCCGCCAGATCGTCGTGACCAAGGGCGCGGATTATTTCGGGCGCGACTACGACGTTCTGAAGGATGTGGGCGTCGACCAATGCTCCGCCGCCTGCGTCGCCGACAAGCGCTGCCTGGCCTTCACCCTTAACGAACGCACCGGCTGGTGCTTCATGAAGGAAGGATTGGGTGAGCTGCGCACCGTCGCCGGCGCCACGTCCGGCCGGATCGTCGAGGCGCCCGCGATCGACGAGACCAGCGTCGAGACGCGGGTCGCCGATCTCGACTTTCTGGCGCGTGCGGCGCTAGACGAAGCCAAGCGGCGGCGGCTGGCGCTCGCCAGCGCCGATCGCGATCCGAATGCCGCGTCGCTGACGGTCCAGGATCTCGCCGCCAAGGCAGGAGCCGCGCTCACCTACCAGTCGGCGATCGAGTACTACAGCGAAGTTCTGAAACACGAGCCGCTCAACCACCGTGCCTGGAACGGACTGGCGCAGGCGGCGCTGAACTACTCGCCCGACGATTACCAGAAGCGGATGGAGAACGCGCAGCTGCGGTCGGACGCGGCGATCAACGCCTATCTGACCTCGGCCAGCGACGCGGAGCGGGCCGCCGCGCTCGCCAAGCTCGGCGACGGCTTCGCCTCGGCCAGCGACTGGAAGCAGGCGATCCGGAGCTACCGGAAGAGCTTGGCGCTCGCCGAGGAGCCCACGGTGGTCGCCCAGCTCGATTCCGTCGTTGCCGCCCACGGCTTCCGGATCGTCGACCACACGATCGACAACAACGCCGCCAATCCGCGTATCTGCCTGACCTTCTCGGACGCGCTTTCGGCCAAGCTGACCAGCGCCGAGAACCCCGGCGACTATCTCGGCGTCGAGGGCGGCGACACGCTGCCGGTGACGGCCAGCGGCACGCAGATGTGCGTCGAGGGCGTCAAGCACGGCGAGCGCTATCATATCGTCGCGCGGCCGGGCATCACCTCGGTCGACGGCGAGACGCTGCCCAAGCAGGCCGTCCTCGACATCTACGTCAAGGATCGCGATCCCTCGGTGCGGTTCGCGACCAACGCCTATGTCCTGCCGGCCGGCGGCAACGCCACCATTCCGGTCACCACGATCAACACCGCCGAGCTGGAAGCCAAGCTGCAGCGGATCGACGAGCGCGGCCTCACCGACGCGATCGGCGGCGAGCGCTTCCTGCGCGAGCTTTCCCAATACCAGGTGCAGGACATCACCGACCAGTCCGGCGAGGACGTCTGGCAGGGCAGGGTCGACGTCGTGCGCGACCTCAACCGGGAAGTGGTGACGGCGATCCCCGTCTCGGCGATCGCGCCGGATCTGAAGCCGGGCGTCTACGTCCTGACGGCGACGGCCAAGAATGGCCCGAAATACCAGGACACCTCGGCGACGCAGTGGTTCGTCGTCTCCGACATCGGCCTGACCACCTTCTCGGCCTCGGACGGCTTTCATGTCGTCGCCCGCTCGCTCGGCAGCGCCGCCCCCTTGGGCGAGGTCGATCTCGGCCTCGTCGCCGCCAACAATCAGGTGCTCGGCACGGCCAGGACCGACGCGTCCGGCCATGCGCGCTTTCCCGCGGGCCTTCTGCGCGGCACCGGCGGCGAACGGCCGGCGGTGCTGACGGCGAACCGTCAGAAGTCTGACTTCGTCTTCCTGGATCTCACCGCCTCGCCCTTCGACCTCACCGACAGAGGCGTCGACGGGCGGGCGCCGGCCGGGCCGCTCGACGTGTTCATCACGCCCGAGCGCGGCATCTACCGCGCCGGCGACACCGCCTATCTGACGGCGATGACGCGGGATTCTCAAGGGATCGCGATCACCGGCCTGACCCTGACCGAGATCGTCACCCGGCCGGATGGCGTCGAGCACGCTCGATCGCAGGTCTCGGACTTCGGCGCGGGCGGCTATTCCTTTCCCGTCGCCTTGCCGCCGAGCGCCCAGCGCGGCGTGTGGAAGGTCGCACTCCACACAGATCCCAAGCAGCCGGCGCTCGCCGAGGCCAGCTTCCTCGTCGAGGATTTCGAGCCCCAGAAGATCGATTTCGACCTGACGATCGACGCCAAGGTGCTCGACCCCGCGTCGCCGCCGGTGATCGACGTATCCGCGCGCTATCTCTTCGGCGCACCGGCGGGCGGTCTGGAAGTGAACGGCGAGGCGGTGCTGACCTCGACCTCCTCGATCGACGGCTTCCCGGGCTATTCCTTCGGACTTGCCACCGACGAGACGACGGCGACGCGCCAGCCCTTCGACGTCGCCACCACCGACGAGACCGGTGCAGCCGAGATCGCACCGGTCGCCTTCGATCCGCCGGTGACCACGCGGCCGCTCTCTGCCTCGCTGCAGGTGCGCGTCGTCGATGCCGGCGGGCGGCCGGTGGAAAAGACGACCGAATTGCCGCTTGCAGGTTCCAAGCCGCGTCTCGGCATCAAGCCGCGCGTCGACGGCGACGTCGCCGAGAATTCGCTCGCCGCCTTCGACGTCATCGCCATCGGTGCCGACCGCATGCGCATGGCGCTGCCAAAGGCCGACTGGGTTTTGAAGAAGGTGACGACCCGCTTCCAGTGGTACTCGACCGGCAGCGGCTGGAACTACGAGCCGATCCGTTCGACGGCCCGGGTCGCCAGCGGCACCGTCGAGATCTCCCCCGACCAGCCGGCTGCCATCGAGGCGCCGGTGGAATGGGGCGAGTACGAGCTGACGCTGAGCGACCCGTCGGACGAAGCGGTGCCGGCCAGCGTGACCTTCTACGCCGGCTGGTATGTCGCGGCGGCCTCCCTGGACACGCCCGATACCGCCCGGGTCTCGCTCGACAAGCCGCAGTACAAGGTCGGCGACACCGCCACGGTTCACATCGAGCCGCGCTTTGCCGGCAAGGCCGAAGTCTTCGTCATGGACGAACGCGTCGTCGCCTCCAAGACCGCCGATATCGGCGAGAACGGCGGCGACGTGACGCTCGAGGTCACCCGCGACTGGGGGCCGGGCGTCTATATCGCGGCGGTCGTCTACCGTCCGATGGATCTCGACGAAAAGCGCATGCCCGGCCGGGCGATCGGTCTCGCCCATGCCAGCGTCGATCCCGGCGACCGAGCCCTGTCGGTGTCGATCGCGGCGCCGGACAAGATCGCGCCGCGCCAGAGCATCAACGTCTCGCTCGACGTCGGCGGCGTGAAGCCCGGCGAGACCGCCTATGTGACGCTCGCCGCCGTCGATGTCGGCATCCTCAACGTCACCCGGTTCGATCCGCCCTCGCCGAAGGGGTTCTACTTCGGCAAGCGGCGTCTGGGCGTCGAGATCCGCGACCTCTATTCGAAGCTGATCGACCGCACCCAGGGCGCCCCCGGCACCGTCCGCTCCGGCGGCGATGCCGGCGCGAGCTATGAATCGCCGCCGCCGATGGACGACCTCGTCGCCCGCTATTCCGGCCCGGTCACCGTCGGCGACGACGGCAAGGTGGTGATCCCGCTCGACGTGCCCGACTTCAACGGCACCTTGAAGCTGATGGCGATGGCCTGGTCGAAGACCGGGGTCGGCGAGGCCAGTGCCGACATGATCGTCCGCGACCCGATCGTCATGGCGGTCAGCCGTCCGCGCTTCCTCTCGCCCGGCGACACTTCGCGGATCGCCATCGATCTTACCCATGTCGAGGGTCCGACCGGCCGCACCCATGTGGTCCTGTCGGGCGGCGCCGGGATCGCCAGCCTCGGCGGCGAGGCCGACCGGACGATCGAAATCGCCGACGGCGGCCATGAGCGCATGCTCGTGCCGGTGAAGGCCGAGGCGATCGGCGACGCCGCCTTCGACCTGGCCCTGACCATGCCGAACGGCGAGACGCTTAGAAAGAACTTCCGGCTTCCCGTTCGCTCGATCGCGCCGGAAACCGTCGACAAGAGCGTCGTGACGGTGGCGGCCAATGGCGGACGGCTGGCCCTCTCGCCGGATCTCTTCGCCGGCTATGTTCCCGGCACCGGCAAGGCGACGCTGTCGATCGCCGGGGCGACCGAGTTCGACGTCGCCGGGGTCGTCCGGGCGCTCGACCGCTATCCCTATGGCTGTACCGAACAGCTGACGTCGCGGGCTTTGCCGCTCGTCTATCTCGACAAGACCATCCTCGCCGCCGGGCTCGGCGCCACCGAGGACGTGACGAAGCGGGTGGAGGACGCGGTGACCGCCGTTCTCGCCAACCAGTCCTCGTCCGGCAGCTTCGGGTTGTGGCAGCCCGATTCCGGCGATCTCTGGCTCGACGCCTATGTCACCGACTTTCTGACGAGGGCGCGCGAAACCGGCTACAAGGTTCCGGAGGAAGGCTTCTCCCTCGCCATCGACAATCTGCGCAACAGCCTCGCCTATCTGCCGGACCAGCCGGACTGGGGCCCGGTCGCCTATGCCTATTACGTCCTCGCCCGCAACGGCCGGGCCGCGATCGGTGACCTGCGCTATTATGTCGACAATCAGGTGGACAGCCTGCCGACACCGCTCGCCAAGGCCCAGATGGCGGCCGCGCTGGCGCTCTATGGCGACCGGACGCGGGCCGAGACCGTGTTCCGGAGGGCGGTCGATCAGGCGACCAACGGCTACACGTCAAACCGTCTGCGGACGGACTACGGCACGGCGCTGCGCGACGACGCCGCGGTGCTGACGCTGGGCCTGGAGACGGCGATCGACGGCGTCGCCTTCGACGGCCTCGTGCGGCAGGTCAATGCCGAGCGCCAGAGCAAGCGCTATACATCCACCCAGGAGGACGTCTGGTCGCTGCTTGCCGCCCATGCCCTCCTCACCCGCCAGCCGCCGCAATTGACCGTCGCCGGCAAGAATGTCGACGGGCCCTATGCCGCCGCCTTCGACGCGCAGTCGCTCGCCGCCGGCCTCGACATCGCCAATCGCGGCCCGGCGCCGCTGTCGGCTCGGGTGACGCTGAGGGGCGTGCCGGAGGTGACGCCTCCGGCCTCGGTCGACGGCTATGCGATCAGCCGCAGCTACTACACGCTCGAGGGGACGCAGGCCGATCCTTCGCAGATCGGACAGGGCGACCGTCTGGTCGCCGTCGTCGAAGTCACGCCGATCGACACCGGGCCTGCCCGGCTGATGATCAACGATCCGCTGCCGGCGGGCCTCGAGATCGACAATCCCGCGATCCTCAAGGGCGGCGACGTCGCCGCGCTCGACTGGCTGGAACTGTCCGGAGAGGCCGCTCATACGGAGTTCCGCGCCGACCGCTTCCTCGCCGCCGTCAACCAGGGCGACGGCGACACGGCGACGCGCCGCTTCGCCTATATCGTGCGGGCGGTCTCGCCGGGCACCTTCGACCATCCGGCCGCCGTCGTGGAAAACATGTACGACCCGACCCGGCGCGGACGCACCGATGCCGGCGGGGTCGAGGTGATCGGGCCGCTCAAATGAGACAAGTGCGCAGGCGGGCGCTCGCAAGGTGCGCCCGCTTCACCCTCGCGGCGGGCTTGCCCTGCCGTGAAGCGACGGGAGCCGGTCGCCGCCAGAGCCCTACGAGCCGCTTCCGGACCGACGGTGGTCGGTCGATCATCCGTCGTTCGGTGTTGCGCCACCACACTTGCAGCGATCAGGGGACGCTTGTCCTGACCTTCGCCCGGACAGGGTCGAGGTTCCGCTGACATGTCCGCACTGCGCCGCTCGGCCCAGGCGGGTCTCCTGGGGCTTCTCCTTCTTCTCGTCGCTGTGCTCTGGAGCTATTCGGCCTTCGAGGCGGCGGTCGCGCGACGGCTCGCCGCGTTCCAGCCACCCGAGGTCGGGGTGGAGGTGGTCGCGCGGGACGGCGCGCTCCTGCGCCCGTTCCCAGTCTCCGACGGGCGCTGGCGGCTCGCGGCGACTGCGGGATCGGTCGATCCGCGCTTCCTGACAATGCTGCTCGCCTGGGAGGACAAGCGCTTCGCCGAGCATGGCGGCATCGACGGCCTCGCGCTCCTGCGCGCCGTCTTTCAGTCCGTATCCAGCGGCCATATCGTCTCCGGCGGCTCGACCCTGACCATGCAGGTCGCGCGCATCCTGAAGTCCTTGCCGACGGGGAGCTTTGCGGCGAAGGGCGAGCAGATGCTGACGGCGATCGCGCTGGAGCGGCGCCTGTCCAAGGCCGAGATCCTCGCGCTCTATCTTCAGCTGGCGCCCTATGGCGGCAATGTCGAAGGCGTGCGGGCCGCGAGCCTGACCCTGTTCGGCAAGGAACCGCGACGGCTGACCGCGGCGGAGGCGGCGCTTCTCGTCGCGCTGCCGCAATCGCCGGAGCGCTACCGGCCGGATCGCTTTCCCGAACGCGCCAGGGCCGCCCGCGACCGTGTCCTGACCCGCATGGCGGACCTTGGCATTCTCGACGCCAGGGAGGCCGGGCGGGCGAGGCGGGAGCGCATTCCGTCCGGGCGTCTCGACATGCCCATGGCCGTCGCCCATGCAGCCGAGCGGCTGCATGCCGCCTCGCCGGATGCGATGCGGATCGATCTCACCATCGACGCCGGCCTGCAGACGCGGCTCGAGACCTATGCGCGCGAGAAGGCGAAGACGCTCAAGAAGCCCGTCAGCCTCGGCCTCGTCGTCGCCGACTACACGACCGGGGAAATCCTCGCCGAAGTCGGATCGCCCGATTATTTCGACCGCGAGCGGCAGGGCTTCGTCGATCTGACCCAGGCGCTTCGTTCGCCCGGCTCGACCCTGAAGCCGCTGATCTACGGGCTAGCCTTCGAACGCGGCGTCGCCCATCCCGAAAGCCTTGTCGACGATTCGCCCGGCGATTTTGCCGGCTATACGCCGCAGAATTTCGACGGCAGCTTCGCCGGCGTCATCACCGCGCGCCGCGCCCTGCAGCTGTCGCGCAACCTGCCGGCGGTCGAGCTTCTCAGCCGCGTCGGTCCGAGCCGTCTCGTCCACCGCATGCGCCGCGCGGGCGCGACGCCGGAACTCGGCGACCGGTCGCTGCCGGGCCTCGCCATCGGCCTCGGCGGCATCGGGCTCACGCTCGAGGACCTCGTGCGGATCTATGCCGGCATCGCCAATGGCGGCGTCGCCATGCCGCTGCAAATCGAACAGTCGGCGGCCGCCGGGACAATCGGTAAGCGCATCCTGTCGGAACAGGCGGCCTGGTACGTGACCTCGATCCTCGCCGGTGCGACCACCACCACCAAGGGATCGCCCGGCGACATCGCCCACAAGACCGGGACCTCCTATGGCTACCGCGACGCCTGGACCATCGGCTATGACGGCCGCCACGTCGTCGGCGTCTGGCTGGGGCGGCCGGACGGCGCGCCGGTCGCAGGCCTCGTCGGTCAGGATTCGGCCGTTCCGGTGATGCATGACGTCTTCGCTCGGATCGGCAAGGTAGAGCGGCTTTTGGGCCCGCCGCCGGGGATCCTCGCCTCGGCGGGTGCCGGCCTGCCGCCGCCGCTGCGCCGCGTCGGGCGCGCTGCCGAGCAGAAGCTCTCGGGCCTTGCCCCGGAGATCGTGTTCCCGCCCAATGCCGCTCATGTCGAACTCGGGCTTCGCGACGGCAGCGCGGCCGAACTCGCCCTCAAGGTTCGCAATGGCCGACCGCCTTTCACCTGGTATGTCGACGGCCTGCCGGTCGGCCGCAACGAGGTAAGGCGCCAGTCTCACTGGCGGGCGAGCGAACCGGGCTTCGTGGATATCTCCGTCGTCGACGCGGCCGGCGCGGCGGCTTCGAGCCGGGTCTTCGTCGAATAGGCCGCCGCTTTGCCGCGCGAACATTTGGGCCGCGTGATTCGCGAGACGAGCGAACGCACGGGCACCCTTGTTTGTCGCTGCGCGCCGGCGATGTCCGGCCATTGAGCCGCTGCGCCCGCCGCGCTACAGAGCCGTTCGATACTGAACCGGACGGTGCCTGCAAACGATGCGCGACGAATGCCTTGAACCGCGTCTTTGGCGCCGGACTACCCTTCTGCCGATCCCGATCGGCCGGCTCGCCTGATGCAGACCGTCCGGCGCACCATCCAGCGATCCGCTACCGCCGTCATCGCGGGCTTCGCCATTCTCGTCGTCGCGGCGGTGACCGCCGGCTGGATCCTGGTGAGGACCCAGGACGTCACCGAGCTCGTCGCGCACACCTTCGAGGTCGAGGCCGCGCTCGCCGATCTGAGGTCGCTGTCGGAGCGGATCGAGACGGCGCGCCGCGGCTATCTGATCGAGCCCGATTCCCGTTTCCTCGCCACGTTCGAGGAAACGGCCGCCGAACTGCCGAGGCAGCTGGAGCGGATCTCGGCGCTTGTGTCGGACAATCCCAGCCAGATCGGGCGGCTGGCCGAGCTGAAGCGGCTGAATGCGGAGCATCTGAGGCTGTTGCGGGACTCGATTTCTGACCGGAGCGGCGGCGGCAGCGGCGTCAGCGCCGCCACCATTCTCGACGAGGAGGATGTCTCGATCGTCTCGCGGATCCGCGAACTGTCGCGCGAGATGACCGGGGAGGAGCGAACGCTCCTTGCCGAACGCGAGACGGCCCAGCGTCGCGGCGTGATCGCCTCCTACATCATCCTCGTCGTCGCTTTCGTCCTGCTCATCGCCGTTGCCGCGGGGACCATTGCGGCGACCCGGCGCAACATGCGAGAGCTTGCCCTCTCGCGCGATCAGCTGCGGTTGCTCAACACCGATCTGGAATCGGCGGTCGCCGTCCGCACGTCGGAATTGCAGCGCGCCAATGACGAGATCCAGCGCTTCGCCTACATCGTCTCGCACGATCTGAGATCTCCGCTGGTCAACGTCATGGGCTTCACCAGCGAGCTGGAGGCGGCGACGCGACCGCTGAGCGAGATGATCGACCGGGCGGAGGAGGAGGCGCCGGACATCGTCACCGAAGAGGCCCGGCTCGCCGTCCGGGAGGACCTGCCGGAATCGATCGGCTTCATCCGCTCCTCGACCCAGAAGATGGACCGGCTGATCAATGCCATCCTCAGGCTGTCGCGCGAGGGGCGCCGGGTGCTGACGCCGGAACCGGTCGATATGAACGAGATCGTCCGACAGATCGCCGACACCATGCAGCACCGCGTCGACGAGATGGGGGCCGAGATCCGCGTCGAGCCGCTGCCGACGCTCGTCACCGACCGGCTGGCGATCGAACAGATCGTCTCCAACCTCGTGGAGAACGCGGTGAAGTACCTGAAGCCCGGGCGTGCCGGCGTGGTGACGGTTCGCGGCACCGCACAGCGCGACCGCGCGATCATCGAGATCGAGGACAATGGCCGCGGCATCGATCCCAAGGATCATGAACGCATTTTTGACCTATTTCGGCGATCTGGAGCGCAAGATCAGCCGGGCGAAGGAATTGGACTGGCGCATGTGCGCGCGCTGGCCTATCGCCTAGGCGGTGTGATCTCGTGCGAGTCGACGCTTGACCAGGGGGCGACTTTCCGGATTTCAATGCCGCTCGAGATCAAATCTGCCTGAGGACGAACGCCGTGACCAGCCACCAGACCGTCAGCATCGTGATGATCGAGGATGACGAGGGGCATGCGCGTCTGATCGAGAAGAATATCCGCCGCGCGGGCGTCTCCAACGAGATCAATCATTTTGCCGACGGCACATCGGCGCTGGACTTCCTGTTCAACCACCACCAGGGCCCGGCCCGCAACGGCCCGGCCCTCGTGCTTCTCGACCTCAACCTTCCGGACATGAGCGGGACCGACATCCTGGTCAAGATGAAGGCCGAGGGAAGCCCCCTGCGGCGGACGCCCGTCGTCGTGCTGACGACCACGGACGACAAGGTGGAGATCGAGCGCTGCTACGATCTCGGCGCCAATGTCTACATCACCAAGCCGGTGAACTATGAATCCTTTGCACAGGCGATCCGCCAGCTCGGCCTGTTCATCTCCGTGATTCAGCTTCCCGACCAGGAGAAGGACGCATCGTAGCTTCCGTGCCCCGGGTTCTCTACATCGACGATGACGAGGGTCTGCGCACGCTGACGCGGCGCGCGCTGCGCCGCCGCGGCTATGAGGTCGTGACGGCGGAAGGGGCCGATGCGGGCATGGCGCTGCTTGCCGCCGAACCCTTCGACCTCGTCGCGATCGACCACTACATGCCGGGCAAGGACGGGCTGGAGACGCTGGCGATGATCGGCGCGCTCGAGGCGCCGCCGCCGGTCGTCTATGTCACCGGGTCCGAGGAGACGCGGGTCGCCGTCGCCGCGCTGAAGGCGGGTGCTGCGGACTATGTCGTGAAGGCCGTCGGCGAGGATTTCTTCGACCTTCTGGCCTCGAGCTTCGACCAGGCGCTGGACCGCCGGGCGCTGCTTGCCGCCAAGACGGAGGCGGAACGGGCGCTGCTGGCGAGCAACGAGCGGCTCGCCGCGCTCCTGAAGGAGGCCAATCACCGCGTCGCCAATTCGCTCCAGATCGTCGGTGCCTTCGTGCAGCTCCAGGCCTCGAGCGTCCAGAGCGAGGAGGCCAAGGTCGCGCTGAAGGACACCCATCAGCGGATCGCAGCGATCGGCCAGGTGCATCGGCGGCTCTATACCTCCGACGACATCGAGACGGTGGACATGGCCGAATATCTCGGCTCCTTCATCGCCGAGCTGGAATCGACCTGGTCGACGCCGGCCTCGCCGCGGCTGATCCGCCTCGTCGCCGACAATATCCGGCTGGCGACGGACAAGGCGGTCTCGGTCGGCGTGATCGTCAACGAACTGGTCGGCAATGCCTGCAAATACGCCTATGCGAACGGCCAGAGCGGCGAGGTCCGGGTGTCGCTGCTGCGCGAAAACGGCTCGTTCCGGCTGAAGGTCGAGGATGACGGCAAGGGCTTCGACCCCGCGAACTCGCCCAAGGGAACCGGCATCGGCACCAAGCTGATCCGGGCGATGGCTATGAGCCTCAAGGCGGAGCTGGACTATGGCGCCGGCCCCGCCATGCAGGTGAGCATCAAGGCGCCGCTCTAGAATCCTCATCGCCGCGACGGCGCAACCCGCAGAAGGCGCAGCGGACGGTCAAGCCCGCGCTGCGTGAACCGGTTGCGTGCAAGGTCCGCCCGATCCCGGAAGCGGAGACGGCGAAAGACTTGCCTGCTTGGCGTGTTCCTCCCGCAACCCAGTTTAGAGGAGACCCGCCGCCGGAATTCGGCGGGCGAGAATTTTTCTCGAGGCGGTGATGGATCGATGATGCGCAGTATTTTCGGACGGCGAGCCGGCCCCGGCCGGTTGCTCCTCTTCCCGGCACTTTGCCTCGCACTGGCGCTCGTCGGCGTCGGCGCCGGCCCGGCCCGGGCCGAACCGGACCAGCTCGGCAAATGGCGAAGCCAAGCGCTTTCGGCCGTCAACGCGGACCGGCAGAAGCACGGGCGCGAGCCGCTCGAACTGACCGGCCCGTTGAACGAGGCTGCGCAGCGGCACGCCGAGGACATGGCCCAGCGCAACTACTATTCCCACACTTCTCCCGAGGGCAATGATGTGCAGGATCGCTTCATCGATGCTGGCGGTAGCCGCTGGAAGCTCGTGGAGGAGAACATTGCGCGCTGCGCCGGGTGCCGTCCGCCAATCAACGCCAACCGCATCGAGAAGCTTGAGACCGGCTGGATGAACAGCCCGCACCATCGCGAGAATATCCTGCGCGAGGGCCTCGAAGGCTTCGGCTACGGGATCGTGCTCACGGCCGATGACGGCCTCTACGCCGTGCAGACCTTTTCCGGGCCCGGGACGTCCAATGGAGGCGAGGAGGCGCAGGCTGCCAAGCCGCTCGATCCGGCAGAGGTGCCGGAGCGCGCCGCCGAACTCATGAGCGCGGCGCGCAAGCGCCATGACGCGGGGCCCGTCGAGACCGACGACGCCCTGATCAAGGCCGCGCGGTCCTTCCTGCCGGCGCCGGGCTCCGATGATGCTTCGTTGAAATCGATCGATCTCGCCGACGCCCTGCCGGCCGGCGAGCGTGGCCGTTGGCGGTCGCTGTCGGTGCTCTCGGCGGCCTGCGGCGGCTGCGGGACGAAGCCGACCGCGGCCGACATCCGGTCCTTCCGCGAGCAGTGGCTCGGCAATGCGCGGTACCGCAAGCAGCTACTCGATCCCGATGTCACGGATATCGGCTTCGCGCTTCAGGCCAATGGGGGAGGCCGCAAGGTGGCGATCATGCTCATGGGGACGAGGCGGTAGGGGGTTGCCGCCCGCCACCTCCGACTCTGCTCTCCTATCGCCGCATCAGCCGGATCGCCTCGCCGACGATGCCGCGGCGGAAGAGGAGGACGCAGAGGACGAAGATGATGCCGATCACGACGGTGACCGGAAATCCTGATGTCGCGAAATAGTTCTGCATGGTGACGACCAGCGCCGCGCCGACGCTCGGGCCGAAGATCGTGCCCATGCCGCCGAGGAGGGTCATCAGCACGACCTCGCCGGACATCTGCCAGGCGACGTCGGTCAGCGTCGCGATCTGCAGGACGATCGCCTTCATCGAGCCGGCGACGCCGGCGATCGCCGCCGACATGACGAAGGCGCCGAGCTTGTAGCGCTCGACCCGGTAGCCGAGCGAGATCGCCCGGTTCTCGTTCTCGCGGATCGCCTTCAGGACATGGCCGAAGGGCGAGTTGACGATCCGCCAGACGGCGAAGAAGCCGAGGACGAAGATCGCCAGTACCAGATAGTAGATGTTGAGCGGCTGGTTGAGGTCGAGGATGCCGAGGAGATTGCCGCGCGGCACGCCCTGGATGCCGTCCTCGCCATGGGTGAAGGGCGCCTGCAGGAAGATGAAGAAGATCATCTGCGACAGGGCCAGCGTCACCATGGCGAAATAGATGCCCTGGCGCCGGATGGCGATGAAGCCGACGACGAGGCCCATCAGCCCGGCGCCGACGAAGCCGAGGGCGATCGCGGCCAGGGGATCCCAATGCCAGACCTTGACGGCATGGGCGGTGAAATAGGCCGCGCCCCCGAAGAAGGCGGCATGGCCGAAGGACAGGAGGCCGACATAGCCGAGGAGAAGGTTGAAGGCGGTGGCGAACAGCGCGAAGCACATCACCGTCATCAGGAAGACCGGATAGACGAAGAAGGGGGCGGCGATCAGCCCGGCGAGTGCGATCACGGCGACGACGAGGCCGGCGGTCGAAAGCCCGCGCTGACCGGTCCTGCGGCGCGGCGAGGCTTCCTGCGATCCCTCGCCGTCGCGAATGGCGGACGTCTCCTGAAGGCTCGCCATGTCAGATCTCCTTGCCGAAGAGGCCGGCCGGTCGCACCATCAGGACGACGGCCATGATGACGAAGACGACGATGTTGGAGGCCTCCGGATAGAACACCTTGGTCAGGCCTTCCAGAATGCCGAGCATGTAGCCGGACAGGATCGCGCCGACGATGGAGCCCATGCCGCCGATGACCACGACCGCGAAGACGATGATGATGAGGTTCGAGCCCATCAGCGGCGAGACCTGGTAGATCGGCGCGGCGAGGACGCCCGCGAGACCGGCAAGGCCGGCGCCCAGCGCATAGGTGAGGGTGAGGAGCAGCGGCACGTTGACGCCGAAGGCCTGGACCAGCTGCGGATTTTCCGTCGCGGCCCTGAGATAGGAGCCGAGCCGGGTCTTCTCGATCAGGAGCCAGGTGGCGAGGCAGATGACCATCGAGGCGACGACGACGAAGCCGCGATAGTTGGGCAGGAACATGAAGCCGAGATTGGTGCCGCCCGAGAGCAGTTGCGGCGTCTGGTAGGGCTGGCCGGCCGAGCCGAAATAATAGCGGAACGTCCCCTCGATGATCAGCGCCAGGCCGAAGGTGAAGAGAAGGCCGTAGAGATGGTCGAGGTCGTAGAGCCGCGAGAGCATGGTGCGTTCGATCGCCGCCGAGACGGCCGCCACGATCAGCGGCGCGACGATCAGCGCCGGCCAGAAGCCGAGGCCGGTATAGGCGAGGGTGAGATAGGCGACGAAGGCGCCGAGCATGTACTGCGCGCCATGGGCGAAGTTGATGACCCTGAGGAGCCCGAAGATCACGGCGAGGCCGAGCGACAGGATCGCGTAGAACGACCCGTTGATGAAGCCGATCAGGAGCTGGCCGAGGAGCGCGGGCAGCGGGATTCCGAACACCATGGTCATGTCAGGTCAGACTCCCACGACTTCGTGCAGGCGATCCATCTTCGCATCGAGCTCCGATGTCGGGAAGCTCTCGAGGATATGGCCGTCCTCCATCAGGTAGAAACGGTCTGCGACCTTTCTGGCGAAGCGGAAGTTCTGTTCGACGAGAAGCAGCGTCATGCCCTTCTTCTTCAGCTCGATGAGCACGTCGCCGATGCGCTGGATGATCACCGGCGCAAGCCCCTCGGTCGGCTCGTCGAGGAGGATGATCCGGGCGCCGGTCCGAAGGATCCGGGCGATCGCCAGCATCTGCTGTTCGCCGCCGGAGAGCTTCGTGCCGGGAGAGTTCCGCCGTTCGGCAAGGTTCGGGAAGAGGTCGTAGATCTCCTCGACGCTCATCCCGCCGGCGGCGACGCGCGGCGGCAGCATCAAATTCTCCGAGACCGAGAGGGAGGCGAAGATGCCGCGCTCCTCCGGCACATAGCCGATGCCGGCATAGGCGGTCTTGTGGACCTTGACCTTCATCATGTCCTCGCCGGCGATGCGGATCTCGCCGGAGCGGCGCGGCAGAAGGTTCATGATGGCGCGCAGGGTCGTCGTCTTGCCGGCGCCGTTGCGCCCGACGAGGGTGATCGTCTCGCCCTCGTGGAGATCGAGCGAGACGCCGTGCAGGACGTGGCTCTCGCCATACCAGCCATTGAGGTCGCGGACCTTCAGCAACGGCGCTTGTGCGGAGGGCCGGTCAAGCATCCTCGGTTCCCATATAGGCCTCGCGCACGCGGGCGTCCGTCGAGACGGTTTCATAATCGCCTTCGGCAAGGATCTCGCCGCGCGCGAGCACCGTCACCTGGTCGCAGAGATCGGCGACGACGGAGAGGTTGTGCTCGACCATGACGACGGTCCGGCCCTTGGCGATGCGCTTGATCAGGGCCGAGATGCGGCCGATGTCCTCGACGCCCATGCCGGCCATCGGCTCGTCGAAAAGCAGGACCGGCGGGTCGAGGGCGAGAGTCGTCGCAATTTCCAGCGCGCGCTTGCGGCCATAGGGCAGTTCCGCCGCGTCGATCTCGGCATAGGCCGTCAACCCCACCGCCTCGATCAGCCGGTTCGCCTCACCGTTCAGCCGGTCGAGCACGCGGTTCGAGCGCCAGAACTGCGTCGCCAGATGGTCCTTGCGCTGCAGCGCCACGCGGACATTGTCGAGAACGGTGAGATGCGGGAAGACCGCGGAGATCTGGAACGAGCGGACGAGACCCATGCGGGCGACGTCGGCCGGCTTCACCCCGGTGATGTCGCGGCCGCGAAAGACGATCTTGCCGGCGCTCGGCGTCAGGAATTTGGTGAGGAGGTTGAACACCGTCGTCTTGCCGGCGCCGTTCGGCCCGATCAGCGCGTGGATCGTGCCCTCGCGGACGTCGAGATCGACATCGTTCACAGCCTTGAAGCCGAAGAACTCCTTGGTCAGCCCACGGGCGGAGAGGATCGCGTCGGACGCGGATGCAGTCATCGGCGGTGAAGTCTCCCTATGGCGCGAAGCGCCGGCCGGCCATCCGGCGGATCAGGCGGGGGCAATACGAGTCGCCACACCCGAAGCACCGTTTGGCGCGCCGCGAGGCTCTCGGCTGGCCCTCGGACATTGAGCCCGTACGCTGCGTTACTGGCAAGTCGGCAATTGCGCCGGTCCGGCGGCGGCCGGACCGGCAAAGGCGCGCAAGCCGGGGCGCCGAGGACGCATCGCGCCCCGGCTCCCGAACCCCTCACTTCGGGAAGCTGGAGACGTCGCAGCCCGAATCTTCGACCGAGAGGAAGGCCTCCTTGCCCGGCACGACCGAGACCTGCTTGTAGACGTCCCAAGGATCCTTCGACTCCTCCGGCGTCTTCACCTGGAAGAGGTACATGTCGTAGACCATGCTGCCGTTTTCCTGGACCGTGCCGTTCTTGGCGAAGAGGTCCTTCACCGGCATTTCGTGCAGCTTCTTGGCGACCGGCTCGGTGGCGTCGGTGCCGGCTTCCTTCACCGCCTTCAGATATTGCAGCACCGCCGAATAGGTGCCGGCCTGGATCATGTTCGGCATGCGGCCGGTCTTTTCCATGAAGCGCTTGGCGAAGGCGCGGTTCTCGTCGTCCTGGTCCCAGTACCAGCCCTCGGTGAGGTTCAGACCCTGCGCCGCCTCGACGCCGAGGCCGTGGACTTCGGCGAGGGTGAAGAGCAGCGCGGCGAGCTTCTGCCCGCCCTGGGTGATGCCGAACTCGGCGGCCTGCTTGATCGCATTGGCCGTGTCGAGGCCGGCATTGGCGAGGCCGATCACCTTGGCGCCGGAAGACTGCGCCTGCAGGAGGAAGGAGGAGAAGTCGTTGGTCGACAGCGGATGCTTGACGTCGCCGAGCACCTTGCCGCCATTCGCCTTGACGAAGCTCGCGGTCTGGTCCTCCAGCGAATAGCCGAAGGCGTAGTCGGCGGTCAGGAAGAACCAGGTGTCGCCGCCGGCCTTGACAAGCGCGCCGCCTGTGCCGACCGCCAGCGCATGGGTGTCGTAGGCCCAGTGGAAGCCGTAGGGGCTGCACTGCTTGCCGGTCAGATCCGTCGTCGCCGCGCCGGTGACGATGTCGATCTTCTTCTTCTCCTTGGAAAGGCCCTGCACGGCCAGCGCCACCGAGGAGGTGGTCAGTTCCATGATCGCGTCGACGTTCTGGGTGTCGTACCACTCGCGGGCGATGTTGGAGGCGATGTCCGGCTTGTTCTGGTGGTCGGCGTCGATGATCTCGATCGGCTTGCCCAGAACCGTGCCGCCGAAGTCCTCGGCCGCCATCTTGGCGGCTTCCACCGACCATTTGCCGCCGAAGTCGGCATAGACGCCGGACTGGTCGTTCAGGATGCCGATCTTGACGACGTCGTCGGAAACCTCCTGCGCCTGCGATGCCACGGGATAAAGGGCTGCCGCCGCGACGCCCGCGGCGCACAGGATTTTGTTCAAACGCATGAATCACTCCTCCCAAAGGTCGATGCGGCCTTGCTTGTCCTCCCGCAGGGCCGCACGATCGGCTGCGATGTGAGACCGCCGGCCCGGACCTGTCAAGCGAAGGGCCATGAAACCTTCGTCGGTGGTGACGCGCGCTGGCGCGGCGCGCGATCGCGGTTGCCCGGCAGCATCTTATCGCCCGCATCGGCCCTCCTGGCCGGGGATTTGCCGCGAAAGCGGTTGTTCAGTTCTCGGCCCGAGCGCACGTCCTCTTCGTCATGGGACCATGGACGCTCGCCATTCAGCCAGCGTTGAAGACGCGAGACGGCGACATGGCGGTTGATGTCGTAGCGCGGGTCGCGAATCCGGGCCCGCCGGGCGAGTCGGGCCGCCTCGGCTGCAAGCCGGGACCGCAGGTGCTCGCGGGCCGCCTCCGGCAGGCGCAGCGGGTCGTCTGCGGCCACCGCCGCGTCGATCTGGCGCGCATCGGCGCCGAATCGCAGGAGAAGCCCGCGCAGCTCCAGCCGCGACAGCCCTGCGGCGTCGGCCGCGCGGCGCGCCTCGGCGTTGCGCTTCGCCTCGGCGGAAAGACGGCGAAGAAGCGGGGCGAGGCTGGCGGGTGACATCATGGGCTGGCTCCGAAAGACATCGCAGGAGCCTGGGCCGGATGGAGAGGGGAGGGGATAAATTCCTTGCGGACTCCGCCGAAGGCAGTCAGACCAAAGCCTTCGCTCTCGGTTCTGGAGGGAGTGGGCGTGAGTCAGAGATAGGAAGATATTCACATACTGATCTGATCGGGCTATCACCGGAGTTATCGTCCAGTGTCAGAGGTTCCCGTCATGCATATCGCATCAGTTGCAGGCCCCGACGCCGCCCGGGGGAGGTCAGGCGCCGATTCCCTGCCGAGAAGCACGACCAAACTCCTCTCGCCGAAGTCGGGCGAGGCGGGCGGGCGCCGCGGCACGACACGCCTTGCCTGCCGCCTGTCGCGCGAAATCGCCAGCGCCTTCTTCGACATCCCGCTCGCCGAGATCGAGCGGCCGAACCGGGCGGTCGTCCCGGTCTGCGACGCGCGCCACGTCGCGATCTATCTCGCCCATGTGGTCTTCCAGATCTCGCTCAACGCCATGGCCGGAGAGTTCGGCCGCGATCGCACGACGGTCGCCCATGCGGTCCGCCGCATCGAGGACCGCCGGGACGATGCCGCCTTCGATGCGTTGCTCGGCCGTCTGGAACGTCTGGCGCATGCAGTGCATGCCGCCATGCAGCGCGAGGCGGCGGAAGCGAAGGATGGCGGCGGCCAGGCCGTCCGGAGGGACGTGTGATGGTGGCGGCGGGCCCGGGTTTCGATCTCGACGAATCGCCTTTGACGCGGCTTGCCAGCCGCCGCGGGCGGGGCGGCACGCCGTTTTTGAGCGAGGCGGAGGCGATGGCGGGCGAGCGCCTGCGCGTCGATTTCACGCGAGGCAATCTGACGCCGTCGGTCAGCCAGCGCTGGGACGGCGAGCCACGGCAGGCCGGCTCGCGCGCCGGTGCGCGGGCCGGGGCCGGCGACCTCTCCGATTCCGCGATCGACGCGCGCCGGCGCGTATCGGATGCGATGACGGTGGTCGGGCCGGAGCTATCCGGCGTCCTCCTTGACGTCTGCTGCTTCCTGAAAGGGCTGGAGACCGTGGAGCGCGAGCGCCAGTGGCCGGCGCGCTCGGCCAAGCTGATGCTGAAGGCCGGCCTCGGCATGCTCTCGCGGCATTACGGCTTCGCGTCGGTCGCGGCGCCGGGCGGCGCGTCGCGGATCAGGCGCTGGCGCGACGAGGATGCGCGCCCGACGATCGGCGGACGGTCGTGAGGGGAGCCGGCTGTCGGGGCGGCGACCGTGTGGGGCGGGGACGCGCCCGGTTCGTCAACGTCAGGCGGTGGCGAGGGCCTGCCGGGCGTCGTCCTTGATCCGGTTGACCATGGAGCGCAGGCCGTTGGAGCGCTGCGGGGTCAGGTGATCCTGCAGGCCGAGCCGCGTAAACGCCGCCTCGGCGTCGATATCGAGGATTTCCGGCGCCGCGCGGCCGGAGAACAGGGCGAGCGCAATGGCGACGAGGCCGCGGACGATATGGGCGTCGGATTCGCCGCGGAACGTCAGATGCGGCGGGCTTGCGGCATCATGCTCGCTGGTCAGCCAGACCTGGCTGACGCAGCCGCGCACCTTGTTCGCGTCGGACAGATCGTCCGCCGGCATGTCGGGCAGCGTCCGGCCGAGCTCGATGAGATAGCGGTAGCGATCTTCCCAGTCGTCGAGAAGTTCGAAATCGGCCTCGATCTCTTCGATCGTCTGCATCCCGTCTCCGCCCGGATACGTGTTCCTCTGCCGGCTCTTCGCTGGCCGCTGCGCCTTCCTCGGCACTCGTCCCGATATAGGAAAGCCGGGGCAAAATGTCAGGTGCGCGGAGCCGGCTGCGGGATCGGCAGGTTCGCGGGCGGAACCGTTGACGGGGGCATTGGTGCCTTCGGGGCGGGCCGGTCTCCGATAAGGCTCGGCATCGCCATGAGAAGCGCCTGTCCGACGGCTCCGGTCATGGTCGGATCCGGATCCGAGGGCGCGGCGCCCGCCTTTGCCCGGTCTTCCAACGGGCGGGCCCGGACCGCCGCCTCGATGATCGCCGCGCCCGGAATCACAACAGCACTCGGGATCGCAGCAGGGACCGTCTCGCTCGCCTTCGCCGCATGGGCTCCGGCGGCTGCCGGATGCATGGCCGCAACGCGGCCGCCCGGCGCGGCCGTCTGGGCGTGCCGCGGTTCGGCCGTCTGTGGCCCGTCGACCATGCTGTAGGCGAGGGAGAGTCCGTCGCCGACCCGCTCCCCGGCGAACCGCATCAGGCTGCCGCCGGCATTGCAGGCCGCGGGCGCGCGCTCGCAGAAGCCCGACAGGTCGGAGATCGCGGCTTGCGCCCCGGCGAGCGTCCCGAAGACGTCGAGGCCTCCGTCGGCGTTGCCGTCGCCGCCCGAATGGCTCGGCAGGACCATCGCGGCAAGACCCAGAAAGAACGCCGACTTCACGAAGAATCGTATCATGTTCCCCGCTCCCGATGCGCGGTGGGGTCGTGCCCACCGACGAGGCCGGATCGCTTCGTCCGGCTTGCCGCGACCATGGCAGACGGATCGAAAGGTCACGTTGAAACTGTGAGCCAAATTTAGCGCGAATTCGAACGATTCGGAGGCCCGACCGGTGGGGAGGGTTAACGGCCCAAAGGAGAGCGGGGTCTGGTGAAACCGTTAACCATGACGGCAAAGGTTCGGCTCCCATATCGCCGGATTTCCGGGGGATCGGCGATTGGATCGGGCCGCATCTCTCCCCTGCTTATGGCTTCCTTAAACCAGCCGCCCCATCATCGCTTCCAAAGGCCGAAGCCGTCGTTGGCGACCGGCTGCGTGGCGTGAGTTTCGAGTGTTGGAATGGACAGAGTGATGGAAGGAGAGCGAGGCCGGCCATCGGCATGCGCCGGCGCCATCCGGTCCCTGCCGAGGCATCTCGACGCCTTCGTCTCGCCCGCCGTGACGGAGCCCGCCGAGCGCGGGCTGCATGCGGCCGCGATCGGAGGCCTCGTCGGAATCGGTCTTGCCGCGGCCCTGGCCTATCCGAGCCTCGTCATCCTCGGTGCTCCGGCGATCATGGCGGCCTTCCCGCTGGTGCTGGCCGGCCTGGCGCTGGGCACGGCCTGGCTCGTGGCGGCCACCGGCGCGCTCGACCAGGTGCTCTGGCTCGCCGGGACGGTTCTGTTCGGCGTGCTTTCGGCCGGAGCTCTCTTCGACGGGGCGGTTCTCGCGCTGATTCTGCCCGTGCTCGTCATCCTGCCGGCTGAGGCGCTCCTCCTGTCGCGCCGACGGCTTGCGGCCGCTCTCGCCGCCTCGGCGCTCGCCGCTGCGGGAGCGGCGATTGCCCTTGCCGATGGTCCGCTCGATCTCGGCCTCGCCCATCTCCTGCCGCTCGCGGCGATGCTCGCCTATGCGGCGCGGATCCTGCGCCATCGCGGGGCGCACACTCCGTTCTCCGCCGCCTCGCCCGTGGCGGTCCGCCAGCGCGCTCTGGCCGATTTCTGCGGCGCGGCTCTGGTCCTTCTCGACGGGCGCGGGCGCATCCTCTCGGCCTCGGCTGCCGCGAGCGCCATGCTGGGGATGCGCGACGAGGATAATACGGGCACGCTCTTTGCCGAATGCGTCCATGTCGCCGACCGCGTCGAGGTCCTGCGGGCGCTGGGCGAAGCGGTGCGGCTCCAGCCGCAGCGCCGGATCGCCGCCCGGCTCGGCGGGCCGGGCGCCGGTCATCGCCAGGTGGTGCTGACGATCGGGCCGGAGCCGGCGGCAAACCCGCCGGGCATGGTCTTCGTCGCGATCGCGGTGCCGGAGGTCGCGGCCGGCCAGGCGGAGGCGCTCGAGGCCGCGCTCGACGCCGCCAATCATGCTTCGGCCGCCAAGAGCCAGTTCCTCGCCGCGATGAGCCATGAGCTTCGCACGCCGCTCAACGCCATCATCGGCTTTTCCGACATCCTCGACCAGGAGTTCTTCGGCGGCTTCGAGAGTGCAAGGCAGAAGGAATATGTCGGGCTGATCCGCCAGTCGGGCCAGCACCTCCTGTCCGTCGTCAACACGCTGCTCGACGTCTCCAAGATCGAGGCCGGCCGCTACGAGCTCTCACCCGAACCCTTCCGGCTTGCCGAGGCGGTGACGGAGGCCGGCGAGCTGATGCGCGACGAGGCGCAGCGCAAGGGGCTGAGGATCGACATCCGCAGCGCCTGCGGGGACGCCATGCTGGTTGCCGACCGCCGCGCGCTGCAGCAGGTCCTCCTCAACCTTCTCTCCAACGCGGTGAAGTTCACCGACGACGGCATCGTCACCGTGGAGTCGCGTGTCGATGGCGAGGTGATCGAACTCGACGTCAGCGATACCGGCATCGGCATCGCCGAGGACGACCTGAAGCGGCTGGGTCAGCCTTTCGTCCAGGTTTCGACCGGGACCGCCCGGCGCTATCCGGGCACCGGCCTCGGCCTGTCGCTGGTCAAGGGACTGGTCGAACTGCATGGCGGGACCGTGACGGTGACGAGCGACCCGGGGATCGGTACAATGGTGAGCGTCAGGCTGCCGCGCGACGGCCGGCCGGCGCCCGCCACACCCAGTAGCAGCCAGGAAAATATCATAGCGTTCAGCGATGTCCGGACAAAGACGACCAACCAAACGCAAGCCCATGAAACGCGCCGCTCGGCCTAGCCCCGCCTTCCGCGCCGTGGCGCTGGCCGGGCGCGGTGCGGCCCTGGCGGGTCGCGGCGCACGGGCCGGCGGCCTCGTTTTGGCGCGACGGCCGATCCTGTCGGCAGGGCTGACGGCCTTCGTCGTGCTGTTCGGCAGCGTCGCGGCGAATGCGCTCTACGGCCAGCATGCGCGCCACAACAATCCGATCCTGATAACGCGCGGACCGGCGACCGGCAGCCAGCTCGCCGCGCGCCAGCCTGGGCCATCCGGCGTCCAGCCGGTTCCGCTCGTGCGCGAAGTGCAGGAAGCGCTCGCCGGCAAGGGCTATTATTCCGCGGCGATCGACGGCCTGCCTGGCAAGGCGACCTCCGACGCGATCCGTGCCTTCCAGGCGGCGAACGGCCTTGCCGTCGACGGCGCGCCGACGCCTCTGCTCCTGTCGCAGCTGCGACAGCTCTCGGGCAGCGCGCCGTCGCCCTCGCCGCGGCCGGATCCGCGCCAGACGGCCTCCATCTCGGAGCGCATGCACGTCCCTGCGGCCAAGGCGCCGGACAATTCGACCGATCAGGCGGAACCTGGTGAGGTCGAGGAGCGGTTCGCCGAACTCAGCCAGGGCGAGCTGGTGAAGAAGATCCAGACGGCGCTGACCAATGCGCAGGTGGCAAAGCTCCAGGCCGACGGAATCCCGGGCGAGAAGACCCGTGCGGCGATCCGGACCTTTCAGGCGCTGGAGGGAATGAAGGTCACCGGCGAACCCGATGCCGAGCTTCTGGAGCATCTCGCCGAGGTCGGGATCGTCCATTAGGGCGTGGACGTGGCGTTCACGCGAAGGAAGACCGGGCATGCGGATCACCAGCGACCTCTTCGTCGCACAGCTCGTGCGGCGGCTCTTTGCGGCCGGCGACTTCGCCGCCGTGGTGCGCCGCGGGGCGGAGGCTGCCGGCGCGATCTTCGTCGTCGCAAGGGGCCGGAGCGGCGAGATCACGCTCTTCGGTCCCGCCGTCCAGAGCCTCTCGGCCGAGACGGGCGGCCGGCAGTTCATGCGCGAGCGGGCCGAGGACGAGGCCGCGCTCGAAAAGCGGTTCGAGAGCGAGGCGCGCTTCGATCCGGACTTCTGGGTCGTCGAGATCGAGACCGAGCGGCCGGCGGACTTCCTCGACATCGTCGAGGAGGAATAGGCGGCAGGCGAGGGAAGAGCCCCGCCACGGCTCGGAGCGGCCGTCGGCGCCCGGGGAGGCGCTAGAGGCCGAGCACCAGCTTGGCCGCGATCGACCACATCGTCACGCCGACCACGAATTCCAGCACCCGCCAGGACGACGCCTTGGCAAAGAGCGGCCGCAGGAGCGCGGAGCCGTAGCCGAGGGAGAAGAAGAAGAGGAATGACGCGGTCATCGCGCCGAGCGCGAAGGCCGGCGCCTGACCCGGAAAGCGCGTCGAGATCGTCCCGATCAGGACGACGGTATCAAGATAGACATGCGGATTGAGCCAGGTGAGCGCGAGGCACATGAGAAGCGTCCGCCTCGCGCTGTTCGGCACGGATTCGGCCGGCATGAGCACCTCGCTCGACGACAGCGCGGCGATGAAGCTGCGGGCGCCGTACCAGAGAAGGAAGGCGGCGCCGGCATAGCGCAGCGCCGGATCGAGCATCGGAAAGCGGTCGATGACCACGCTGAAGCCGCCGACGCCGGCGAGAATCAGGATCGCGTCGGACAGCGCGCAGGTCAGGCATACCAACAGGAGATGTTCGCCGCGCAGACCCTGGCGCAGGACGAAGGCGTTCTGCGCACCGATCGCCAGAATGAGGCCAAGCCCGACCGCGAGGCCCGTCGCAAAGGCTTCGGTCATGTCGCGTATCCGTCCCGATGCTGCAAGGGGGGAGAGCGCGATCTAGCCGAGCCGCCGGGGACTGTCGAGGCCGGCGCCGCCGCCTCCCGCCGGCCCGCCGCTCGCCGGCCGCGCGTCACCGGGAGCCGCGCTGCCGATCAGGTGCCGCTGGCGCGAAGGGTTCCGCCGCTCTGGCGCATTCGGTCGGCGACCGCTCGCAGACTTGCGGCAAGGCCGGTGCTTTCGCTTTCCCGGCACAGCGTACCGAAATCCTCGTCCAGCACCCGCATCACATTCACGGCGGGCTGCGGCCTGGAGAACAGGAAACCCTGGATCTGGTCGCAGCGCCGTGCCGCCAGGATCTGCAGCTGCTCCTCCGTCTCGACGCCCTCGGCGACGATGGCGAGGTTCAGTGCCCGGCCGAGGTCCATCACCGCCTCGGCGATGGCAAGCGAGCTCGTGTCGAGGGCGAGATTGCTGATGAAGCTGCGATCGATCTTGATCGAATCGAAGGGGAAGGTCCTGAGATAGCTGAGCGAGGAATAGCCGGTGCCGAAATCGTCGAGCGCGAGGCCGATGCCTTGGCGCTTCAGGGCGCGCAGGATGGAGAGAGCCCGGTCGCGGTCCTCGACCAGTATGCTCTCGGTCAGTTCGAGTTCCAGCCGGCCGGGTTCGAAGCCGATCTCCGCCAGGATCGACAGGACGCTGTCGACGAAGTTGCGGCTGCGCAGCTGATAGGCGCTGACATTGACGCTGATCCTGGAGCCGCCGAGATGTTCCAGCGACTGCCGACAGGCCTCGCGCAGCACCCATTCGCCGATCTCGACGATCTTGCCGGCCTGCTCGGCGATCGGGATGAAGACCACGGGGCTGATGCGGCCGCGCACCGGGTGGTTCCAGCGCACCAGCGCCTCGTAGCTGGCGATGGTCGCGCTGCGGATGTCGATGCGCGGCTGGAATTCGAGGCTGAGTTCGCCGCGGCTCGCGGCCTGGCCGAGATCGGCTTCCAGCTCGCGGCGCAGCCTCAGCTCGGCGTCCATGCCCGTCTCGAAGCCCGAGAAGGTGTTCCGGCCGCTCCGCTTGGCATGGTAGAGCGCCACGTCGGCGCGTGAGATCACGAGTTCCGGGTCGCGGCCGTCTCGCGGCGCCAGCGCGTAGCCGACACTTGCGCCCGGGCGCAATCGCACGCCGTTGCCGACGTCGACCGGCTCGCCCAGGAGGCTGACGATCCGGAAGGCAAGATCGGCGACCTGATTGGCGAAGGCGATGTCGGTGAGGATCACGGCGAATTCGTCGCCGCCGAGCCGTGCGACATGGCCGCCATCGCCCAGCAGCGTCCGCAGTCTGTCGGCCGCTGTGCGGATGACGATGTCGCCGGCGGGGTGGCCGTAGAGGTCGTTGATGTCCTTGAAGCGGTCGAGATCGATCGACAGGAGCGCGGCCATGCGGTCGCCCGACTGAAGGGCGGACAGGGTCTCTTCGAGCCGCCGCTGGAAGAGCAGCCGGTTCGGCAGTTGGGTCAGCGGATCGTGGAGTGCGGTGAAGCGCAGCCGTTCCTCGGCGGCCTTGCGCTCGCGAAGATCGACGAAGGCGCTGACGCGAGTCTCGACGCCGCGGAAGATGATGGTGCGCGAGCGCAGCTCGACGGGAATGAGTGTGCCGTCGGTATGCCGTAGCGAGACCTCGTGGACGCTCGTTTCTCCGGTTGCGAGCTTGTCGGTCAGGCCGGCTCGATCCTCGACGGCCACGAGTTCGCCGAGTGCGGTCTTTCCGACCTTTGCGCTCGGCATTCCGACGAGCCGCGTGAAGGCGGCATTCGCGTCGACGATAACGCCGTCGACCGTGACCGCGATCCCCTCGAAGGCGGCGTTCGCCAAGGCGGAGAGCCGCTCGGCCTCCTGCGAGGCCGAGTGAACCTCCACCTGGGCGCGCCTGGCGATCTCCGAACCCTCCACCCGGTCGAGAAAGGCGTTGAACAGCCGGGTTACGCGCTCGGATTCGTCGCCGGTCTCCACCGGGATGCGATGCGACAGGTCGGCCCGCCCGGCGATGATCTGGTCGAGCGCAGTCTCCATCGTGCCGAGGCCGAGACTGGTCTGGTGCTCGCACTGGTTCAGGCCGCGCTCTTCGTCCTGCGGGCTCACGCGGATCGGCCGGATCCGGTCGGCGATGCGAAAGAAGGCATAGGCGATCGGGAAGCACCAGAGGAAATTGACGCCGGCGCCCGCCGCCTGGACGGCGAGCTGTTCGAGGCGGCTGCCGGCGCTGAGAAGATCCGCAGGGGCAAGCAGGGCAAGGCCGAGGGTTCCGACGATCCCGGAAAAGCCGTGGCAGCCGATCGCGCCGACCGCATCGTCGATCCGGCAGCGCTTCTCGATGAAGCCGTTGCCCCAGATCGCCGCGGCGCCGCCGGCGCAGCCGATCGCCAGCGCACCTGAGCCGTTGAGGATGTGGCACCCCGCGGTGACCGCGACGAGACCGCCGATGACGCCGCAGATCGGCTTTTCCGGCAGGACCACTTCGTCCTGCCAAAGCCCCAGGAGATAGCCGACGACGCCGCCTGCGCCAGCGGCGAGCACCGTGTTGGCGACGATATGGGCGATAGCGGGAGAGGCGACGATGGTCGAGCCGCCGTTGAACCCGATCCAGCCGACGAAGATGATCATGGTGCCGGCCATGGCGAGGACCGCGGAATGGCCGGGAATGCGGCGCACGCTGCCGTCCGGTCCAAAGCGCCCGAGGCGGGGGCCGAGCACCAGGCAGGCGGCGAGCGAAACCCAGGCGCCGGTCGAGTGGACGACGGTCGAGCCGGCGAAATCGATGAAGCCGAGATTGGCGAGGAAGGCCGACTGGCTGTGCGCCAGGCCGTTACCCCAGGCCCAGTGGACGAAGACCGGGTAGATCAGCGCCGAGACCAGCACCGAGGAGGCGACGTAGACCGCCAGCCGCAAGCGCTCGGCGGCCGCGCCGGACACGATGGTCGCGGCCGTGCCGCAGAACATCACCTGGAAGGCGAAGAAGGCGTATTCGCGGGAGCTCACATCGTGAAGAAAGGTGAGGCGCGGCTCGAAGCCCACGCCGAAGCCGGAATCGGGGCCGAATGCGAGGCTGAAGCCAATCGCCGCGAAGGCGACGATCGAAAACAGCAGATCGAGGAGGTTCTTCTGTGCGACGTTGATCGAGTTCTTCGAACGTACCAGGCCCGCCTCCAGCAGCAGGAACCCGACCTGCATCAGGAGCACGAGCGCCGCAGACATCAGCAGCCAGACGAATTCATCGCCGTTCGGCAAGGCGGTCTCGCTCGCCATTGCCTTGGCCGGCAGGCATGCGAGGATGACGACGAGGAGGGAGACGCAGGCTGAACGCATTCTGACACCAACTGCAGATACGCAGTATCAGAATGCAACTTTATTAATGTTACCTGAAATTCTGTCGACCCGGCATATTCAACGGGTCGGCCGCGCGCCGTCGAGCGGCAACGGGTTTCACCGTTTGTCCGCTCCTGCCGCCGCGACCTGCTCTCGCTCCCGGCCGCAGGGGAAAAAGGGGCGCAAGCTTGGCGACAGGCTTCTGGCCTTTCCTGACGGTACGGCATCGCGGAAAGCCCGGTCCTACCGACGGCAGTTTCCGCTGAACTCCGGGAGGCGACATGATGTTCGACTACTCACCGAAGCGTCTGGAGGATCCCCAACTCGTCCTAGACGTCGTACAGGCACTTCTGGATTCCGGCTATGACCGGACCACGATCGAGGAAGCCCTCATCCGCCAGGCGCCGGTCGATCTCGATCTTCTCGCCGAATGCTATGAAAAGCTGACCAACACGCTGGAACGGGTCTACGAACTCGACATGGAAAGAGCCGCCTGAGGCGGAAACCATGGCTCGATCGCCGCTCGGTTTGTCCGGCCGATGGGACGTCGGGCTCTGAACCGAGGTCACGGCCTCCGGAGAACTCTTTGTCGTGGCATCGGGTCCGGAACCAGCCGTGATTCCTTTCGGTCCGATACTCGGCAATCCGACTCCGGCAACTTCGTCCCAAAGTATCCAACTCTGGTCCAGACACAGATGTTCTCCATGACTTCGAAGGTGGGGCCGTGCCGCCAGATTCCGGCCTGACATCTGCCTGCGTTAGGTGGATGCAGCCCGCTCGCCAAGCCGGCAGTGTTGCCTGAGGCTCGCGGATATCGGGCATGGGCAGGCGCCTAAGCTCGGGCGAAGTCGTCCGCGACATCTGCCGCGCTGTCCCCCCGGATCCGTCCGGCCTTGCGCCTGCTAACCGAACAGTAACCAAGCTCCGATATCACTGTTCTCGACGCCAACAGCGTCGCGAGCCCGGCAAAGGTACTGCGTTCCGGGCGCCCGCGGCGGCGCGTTCAACACAAAACCGCGCCCGGATACCGGCGCGGTTTTGGCGCTTCTTCGAAGATTGGCGACGGCGCTTCGGGTGCGGGATCCCCTGCAGAGGGAACGCCCGTCCAAGCGGCGTCACACGGTCAAGCCGCCAGGGGAAGGACGTTCTCCACTTCGCGCGCCTCGAACGGCTTGTTGATCTGCGGAATGGCGCCAAAGCTCTCCGGCAGACGGTCGAGACTGCTGGAGACGAAGCAGAACGGCACCTGGTCACGAAGAAGGCGCTGGGCGAGCGGTAGCGAAGTCTCTTCCGGGCATCCGAGATTGATATCCAGAAGCGCGAAATCGACACCCTCATCGAGCATCTGAAAAGCTTCGAGCAGATTTGACGCGAGAAGCACCTCGGCCTTCGAGCGATTCTGGACGATTTCCTCCAGATCGAGAGCGATGATCGGCTCGTCTTCCACGATGAGTATCTTCATGACACTGACCCTTCTGTTGATGGTGCAATGCCGCAGCGACAAGAAAGGTTGCAAGGGTCGATCGAATTTTCCAGTAATTTTCGGAATTCTTTGTCCTTCGCAATAATCGCATAAAGCAACTGTTAACTATCCCACGGTTGGCAGATCGAATCATTCTCCCTGGAGGTGCAGCGAGAGGATCTGGCGGGAGGAGATTCGACGGAGCGCGCGCGCGGCATAGGCCGCAACCCGCCGGTTCGTCGCATGGAGAGCAAGCAAATTAGCGGCGACGCACCCATGCGCGGCCCCGCCATTCTTCGCGCGTCTACCGCCTACGCGATGCGGCGGATCTTCTGCAGCCGTTCGGCGTAGCTCGACGGGGTGCTGCGCGAGATGGCGAATTTCGTCAGGACCTCGGCCTCGGTCTGGGAGGCGGGAACCGGCCGGCCGTAATAATAACCCTGGATCTGATCGCAGCCGAGTTTGCGCAGGAGGTCGACCTGTTCCTGCGTCTCCACGCCCTCGGTCGTCACCTTCATTCCCATGTGATGGGCCATGGAGATAATCGTCTCGACGATCTGCGGCACCTTCTGCTCGCCGTTTTCCATCGCCTTCATGAAGCTCTGGTCGATCTTCAGCTTGTCGAACGGGAACCGCCAGAGATAGCCGAGCGAGGAATAGCCGGTGCCGAAATCGTCCATGTCGACGGAAATGCCGAGGTCGGAGAGCTCGCGCAGCTGGTCGAGAATGGCGTCGGAGCGGTCGAGGACGAGCGACTCCACGACCTCGGTTTCGAGCCGGCTGCCGTCGATTCCGGCGTCGCGCATGGCCGAGCGGATGATGTCGAGAAGGTCGCCGTCGGCGAACTGGACGGCGCTGAGATTGACCGAGACGAAGAGCGGCTTCGGCCAGAGCGCGATCTGGCGGCAGGCCTCGCGGATGACCCATGTCCCGATTGTCTTGATGTAGCCGCGAGCTTCGGCGATCGGCACGAACACCGTGGGCGAGATGTAGCTCCCGTCCGGCGCGCGAAGTCGAAGCAGTGCCTCGAACCCGACCAGCGTCTCGTCGCGCCCGTTGATCAGCGGCTGGTAGAAGAGCTCGAACCCGTCGCGTTCGATCGCCTTGCGCAAGAGCTGCTCCACCTCCCGGCGGCGATGCATCTCCTCGTCCATCCAGCTTTCGAAGAAGACGAGCGGGTTCGCCTTGTCGGTCTTGTGGTGATAGTGCGCCATCTCGGCGTGCTTGACGAGTTCGGAATGGGTGCGCCCGGCTTCCGGAACCATGGCACAGCCGATCGAAATGCGCGGGATCACGGTGCTGCTGCACAGGCTGACCGGCTCGCAGATTGCGTCCGCGATCCGGCGGCAGAGGGCCGAGACGGTCTCGACCGAGGTGACCCGGCGATGCAGGACGACAAAATCGTCCGCGCCGATCCGCCCGACGATGTCGTCAGTCCCGACCGCGGCCGTCAGCCGCGTCGCCACGATGCGCAGCAATTCGTCGCCACAGGACTGGCCCAGGCTGTCGTTGATCTCCGACAGATCGTCGAGATCGATATAAAGATAGGCCATCTGCTCGCGCGTCGCCCGGATCGTCGCCAGAACCTGGTCGATGTCCTCCTGCGTCCTGCGGCGGTTGAGGAGGTGCGTCAGCGCGTCGTGATTGTCGAGAAACTGGATGCGCTCGTCGGCCTCGGCGATCTTGCGCTTGCGGCGGAGATAGAGAAGGAAGGGGGCGCCGGTCGCGGCGAGCAGAACCAGCACGACGAGGACGGACGTGCGCGCCAGGGTTACCTCATAGCGATACCGGTCGCCGATCATGTCGGCGACGACCGAGACATAGCCGATCGTCTGGCCGTCGCGGATCAGGGGCTGGATCACCGAGGGATTGGTGCGGCCGTCGTCATAGACGATCTGAAAGTCGCCGGTCCGCGCGAGCACCGAGGGGCTCAGACGGTCGCCGGAACTCAGGCCGCCCGGCCGGTCGCGCAACAGCCACTCATAGCGATCTGAACGCGAACGATAGACCTCCACGCCCTTACGGTCGAAGATCGCGAAACTGTCGATGGCGGCGAGGTTGGCGACCTTTCGGATCGTCGCTTCCGCATCCGGCTTGCGGGAAATGCCGGTGAGAAAGGCTTCGACCTGGCCGTCCGGCGTCAGAAGCAACCGTGTGAAGTCGGCGCCGCGGCCCCGCATCTCAGCCTCGACGAGCTTGCCGACCGCGTTCTGGCCGAGAGACAGAATGGTGACGACGACAAAGCCGACGATGGCTGCAACGCCCAGGATTACGGCCCAATGTCGCTTGAGGAAGAAACGCACCATCGACTCTTCGTTTCTTGAATCGAGACGAGGCTAGAGGCGAGAAGTAAATTTTCTGTCCTGCTACCGGATTCAACCTGTTGCTCTTGCAACGAAGGTGCCGAGAACATCCGGTAGGCCCGCAGAAACAGGGCGTCTGGTACCATCACGCGGAAGGCTCGCGCACCCGCGCAGCGAAATGCCTTAACGGAACCGAAGGGTAAGTGGGGCCGCTAGGCTTTGCCATCTTGAGCAAGGCGCGCCGTAACCATACGAATGGGTCCGAGTTTCCTTCACAACTTCGGCAATTGACCGCGATCAGCCTCCGACCTAGTGTCTTTTTTGCGGCAAAAAGACGCCAATTATCAGGCTGGAGAAGTGAAATGAGAAAGTTTGCCCTGGCGATCGCCATGATCGTCGGCAGCTTGACGCTCGGCCTCGGCGGAGCGCAAGCGGGTCTCGTGGCGAAGGTCGACCTGTCCTCGCAGACCTTGACGGTCATTCAGGACGGCCACGTGAAGTATCGCTGGCCGGTTTCCACCGCCCGGCGCGGCTATGTCACCCCGACCGGCAGCTACAGGCCGACGCGGACCCACCGCATGTGGTATTCGCGCAAATACGACAACTCGCCCATGCCTTATTCGGTTTTCTACCACCGAGGCTACGCCATTCACGGCACCGGTGCGATCAGCCGCCTCGGTCGTCCGGCCTCGCATGGCTGCGTCCGCCTGCATCCGTCGAACGCGAAGATCTTCTATTCGCTCGTCAGGCAGGTGGGCATGGGGAACACGCGGGTCGTCGTCCAGCGCTGAGCGCACGCCAGGACGCTCGAATCATCCCGGATGATTACCCCTTCGGCCTGCCGCACCACGGTGGGCCGAAAGCAGTCGCGGCATTCGGCTGAACAGCCTGTCCCATAGCGTTGGTGCCGCGGCTGGCGCATCGGGCCCGAAACTGGCAACCGGCTTTCGAGAAAAATCCGATGCGACAGCAATGAAGATAGGCCGGAGGAGCGATTCCGATCTGCTTCCCAACGCCCAACGCCCAACGCCCGAACTTTAAAGGTGCGTAGGTCGTCAGCGCGAAGATTTCAGCCGGGCCCTCCGTGTCGGGCCTTCACTGCAACGGGCGCAGGATCCGCCGGCGCAGGCCTGCCGCCGTCGCAGGCCGCAGAACCTCGATCGAGACGCTGTAGCCGAGTCGCTCGACGCGCGAGGCGTCGAGGATGGCCGAACGGATTGCATCGACGCGGCGGCCGAACAGTCCGTGCGGTTCGTGGCAGAACGAGACCGCCCAATGCTGCCCGACCGGCTCGACCCGGTATTTCACTTGACCGGAATGCATGCTGCGGTCCTCCTTCCCGGCCGATGTCACGCTTGGCGCGGCGTGAGCGGCTCTTCGTCCTCCCGTCCGGTGCGTCCACCGTTTTCGGCGACCCCTTGGCGGAAAAGCCCGAAGCTGTTCGACGGCCGGAAGCGCCGGGGGACTCGACCGTCGACGTCAGTGCGCCATGAGAATCGGATATGGGCTGCTTTGCAACAATTCTCGCGTCACGCCGCCGAAAATCATCTCACGGAAGCGTGAGCGGCCATACGCTCCGCAGACCAGAAGGTCTGCGCCGAGGACGGTGGCCTCGTTCAGGAGCCCGGCGGCGGGATGATGCCATTGCGGCACGTTGCGGATCTCCACCTTCACACCGTGCCGGGCCAGATGGCGGGCCATGTCGGACGCCGGGAGGAGGTGGCGTTCCTCGTCGGAGGCATCCTCGGTGACGGAGACGAGATGCACCGCTTCGGCCCGGACCATGAAGGGGAGGGCGGCGGCGATCGCATGCGAGCATTCGCGCGTGTCGCGCCAGCCGACAACGACGGTCCGCGGCGCGCGTAGCGGCGCCGACGGCGCGTTCGGAACGATGAGCGTGGCGACGCCTGCTTCGAACAGCACCGCTTCCAGCATGTCCCCGGACTGATCGAGCTGATCCGACGGCTGGCTGATCACGAACAGGTCGCTCGTGCGGGCGAGCCGGGCAGCGGCGATGGCCAGATCGCGGATCAGTCCGTCGGTCCGGCGCAGGTTCGCCTGCGGTGCGAGCCGTCCCATGCGCTCGCGCAGAGCGGTCTCGAACCGGTCCCCCGCCGCCTCCGCGTTCTTCCAGATTTCTGCGATCAGCCAGTCGGAGCCCGGACCGATCGGGATCGCGGTGCTCGGGACGAGATTGGCCAGGAAGCAGTCGAGATGGGCATCGAAGGCAGAGGCGATCGTCTCGGCATAGGCGAGCTTGGCCTCGTCGTCCGGGCCGCCGGACAGATGCACGGCGATGTCGGCGATAGGATGCGTCTTGCTGGACGGCATTGCCTGCGGACGTGCGGCTGCGGTGCCGGACTGGCCCTCTGGGTCGGCGATCGTCTCGGACGTCATGGTGGGGTTCCTCCTCTGGCCGCCTCCGGCCGTTCGATCCGCAGCACCTTGCGTGACTTACATCGGTCGGGCCTTGATCGGAATCAATGAATGCGAGGGACGGTTGCGCGGCAGCAGGCTGCTTCGGCCGCCGGTCCTCAGCGGGCCTTGCGCCCCGGCTTCTTCGGTCGCGTCTGCCAGCGGTCGTGGAACCACATCCACTGCTCGGGATGTTCGCGCACCCAGCCCTCGACCACGTCGTTCAGAAGCTGGCAGCTGACAGTCACGTCGATGTCCCCGGTCGCGTTGCGCGGCAGGTCAAGGCGCGGCATCAGTTCAAGGCGGTAGCGTCCGTTCGGAAGGCGGATCGAGCGGGCCGGATAGACCTCGGCGTCGAACTGCCGCGCGAGCTTGGGAACCAGCGGATTGGTATGGCAGGGCCGTCCGAAGAAGGTGGTCGGGACACCCTTCTTGAACTTCTGGTCGACGAGCATGCCGACCGCCCCGCCGCGCTGCAGGATGCCGGCGAGCGTCCAGGCGGCCCCCGCCTTGGACGGCACCAGATGGCCGCTGGCGGTCCGGCGGGCCGACTGGACCTCCTTGGCGATGTAGCGGTTGTTCGGCTGGCGGAAGAGGGCGGTGAACTCCAGGCCGAAGGCGGCCGCGCCGATCGGCAGCAGCTCGAAGCAGCCGAGATGGCCGGTGAAGAAGATGAACGGGCCCTTGCGTTCGCGCAGCTCGACGAAGGTGTCGATGCCCTCCACCTCGACGCGTCCGGCCTGGGGGTTCTCCGGATCGAAGTCGAAGAGGTCGTCGAGAAAGACGAACTCGGCGGCTATCCGGCCCATCTGGCCCCAGTTGGCGCGGGCCGTCCTCTCGACCCAGTCCTCGTCTTTTTCAGGATAGGCCTGGCGCAGATTGTCCTTCGCAAGGCGGTGCCGGGCGGTCAGCGGGCCCAGCCAGCGCGCTGCCCGATCCGCGAAGGCAAGCCCGGCGCTCGCCGGAAACAGCCGCAGGAGCTTCAGCGCGGCGAAAAGGATCTGCGCGACGACGAAGTCGCCGGCGCGCTTTGCCCTGAGCGCGAGTTTGGCGGTTCGCGGATTCATGCGGAGAGGACGTCGCCATCCCCGTCGAGCCTGAGGATGATCTTGCCGAAGACTTCGCGCGCTTCCATCCGCTTCAGCGCCAGCCCGATCCCCTCGAAGCCGATCTCGGTGTCGATCACCGGATGGACGAGGCCGCGCGCCATCTTCTGCATGGCATTCGCCATGTTCTCCATGCGGCAGCCGAAGGAGCCGAAGAGCTTCAATTGCTGCTGGAAGAGCTGCATCAGGTTCATCTGCGTCGAGACACCCGAGGTCGAGCCGCAGGTTACCAGCCGTCCGCCGCGCTTCAGGCACAGCATGGAGCCCGCCCAGGTGTCGGCGCCGACATGCTCGAAGACGACGTCGACGCCCTTCTTCTTCGTCAGCTTGCGGGTGACGCCCTCGAAGCGGTCGGCCCGGTAGTTGATGACGTGGTCGGCACCGAGCGCCTTGGCGCGCTCGATCTTGTCGTCAGAGCCGACGGTGGTGATCACCGTACAGCCCTGGCGCTTGGCGAGCTGGATCGCCGCCGAGCCGATGCCCGAGCCGCCGGCATGGATCAGGATGGTCTCGCCGGGCTCGAGCTTCGCATTGTCGAACAGCATGTGCTCGACCGTCCCGAAGGTGACGGGGGCGAGCGCTGCGCCGACGGCGTCGCAGCCGGGAGGCGCGGGGACGAGGAGGCGGGCCGGCAGGTTGATCTTCTCCTGCGCGAAGCCGTCGAGATGGAAGCCGTGGACCCCGGAGACGTTCTCGCAGAGATTGTCGCGGCCCTCGCGGCAGGGGCGGCAGAGCCCGCAGGTCTGCGCGCCGTAGATCGAGACGAGCTGGCCGGGCAGAACCGAGGCGACGCCGGGGCCGATCGCCTCCACCACGCCCGCGGCCTCGGCGCCGACCGTCAGCGGCAGCTTGCGCCTGGCGAAGGCCATGCCGCGCCAGCCCCAAACGTCGATATGGTTCAGCGCCACCGCCTTGATCGCGACGGTCGCCATGCCGGGACCCGGCGCCGGCGGCGGAAGAACGTCCACCGCCCTCAGGTCGCGATCGCCGAACAGCTGCAATGCCCGCATGATGATTTCCTGTCCGCGGTTCCGGTCTGCCTCAGGCGCGCGGTTCGCGGCCGATGACGAGGCAGGCGTTCTGCCCGCCGAAGCCGAAGGAGTTCGACAGCACCGCCGCAATGTCGGCCGAGCGCGCCTTGTTCGGCACGGTGTCGAGTTCGATCGCCGGATCCGGATTGTTGTAGTTGATGGTGGGCGGCAGGATGCCGTCCTTCAGCGATAGGACCGAGAAGACCGCCTCGATCGCCCCGGCCGCCGTCAGCGTGTGGCCGATCATCGACTTGTTGGAGGAGATCGGCGTCGTCTTCAGCGCCTCCCCGAAGACGGCGGCAAGGCCGGTCGCCTCCATCCGGTCGTTCTCCGGGGTCGAGGTCCCGTGCGCGTTGATGTAGTCGATGTCTTCCGGCTCCATCCCCGCATCGGCGATGCCCGCCCTGATCGTCGCGATGATCGGGGAGCCGTCGGGCTTGGACCGCGTGCGGTGGAAGTCGTCGGCCCGCTCGCCGCAGCCATGGATGACGCCGAGGATCTTCGCCCCGCGCGCCCTGGCCGCCGACAGGGATTCCAGCACCAGCGCACCGGCGCCCTCGGCCATGACGAAGCCGTCGCGGTCCTTGGAGAAGGGCTTGGAGGCCTTTTCTGGCACGGCGTTGTTGGTCGACAGGGCCGACAGAAGCGAGAAGCGGATCAGCGATTCCTGGGTGATCGAGCCGTCGGTGCCGATGGCGATCGCCCGGTCCGTCTCGCCGCGGCGGATCGCCTCGACGCCGAGCTGGATCGCGCTCGCGCCGGAGGCGCAGGCGGTCGACAGCGTGATCGGCAGGCCGCGGGTGCCGAGCTTGTCAGCCAGGAGTTCGGAGATCCGGCTGCACTGGGTGAGGTGGTAGATCGCCGGGTTCGGCCGGCGGCGGGCGATCTCGAGCAGGCGGTCGTAGCCGGCTTCCTCGCGGCTCGCCCCGTCCATGGCGTCGAGCTCGAGCCGGTGCTGCCACTCCATCTCGACCGGCGGCGCAGCGAGGAAGAGCGGGCCGCCGAAATCGTCCACCGGCAGGCCGGCCATGGCGATCGCCTCGGTGCCCGCCGCGTCGGCCATGAGATAGGAATGGCCTGTCGAGGTCTCGCTGCCGGGCCCCATAAAGTCGACGCTGCCGGAGATCGTGGTCTTCAGGCCGTCGGTGGCGAACCGTTCGATCCGATGGATCCCGGATCGGCCGGCGGTGAGTGCCGACCAATTGTCCTCGATGCCGCGGCCGAGCGACGAGACCAGGCCGAGCCCGGTGATGGCGATCACCGGGCGGCCGAGGAAATCGGTTTCGCTGTCACGCATTGTCTGACCTTTCACAGGCTGCGGCCGTCGATCGCCTCGATCAGGCAGGCGCCTTCGGCATGAAGATGGCCGATCGTCGTGACCACCGCCTGCCGCGGCGCCTTGGCCGCCGGACGCTCCTCGCCCGGATCGAAGGGCGGCAGGGCGATCCCGCGGGCGAGCGCACCTGCCGCGAGCGCGACGCCGGCCGGCATCTGCGTCTCGAAGGAGTGGCCGAGAATCGTCCCATAGGCTCTGACCGGACTTTCCGGCAGCTTTTCGGCAAGAACGCCCATCTCGACGTCGAGAAGCGGCTGCAGCCCGGTGGCGCCGGACAGGACCAGCGTCTCGTCGGCCGGAACGCTCGGCTTCGGCAGGACAGCCGCAAAGCGGGCGGAGGTCGCCGCGCTCTCGCGCCGGCCGCGATCGCCGGATGCCGCGACGAAGCGGGCATAGGCCGTGGCCGAGCGCGCGGCGGCGTGCTCGGCCGATTCCAGGATCAGGAAAGCGCCGACGCTGCCGACGGTGACGCCGTCCTTGGGCTCCCGGCGCGCGAGTACGGGCCGCCACTCGTCCCGCAGCATCAGCCCGGCGAGGTCGAAATTGAGGATCAGGTCCTTGCGCTCCGCCGAAAAGGCGCTGCCGACGAGGCAGATCTCGCTCTGGCCGGCCGCGATGCGCGCCCTGGCCGAGGCGAGCGCGGAAATGCCCGCCGCCTCCTCGCCCATGAAAGTGCGCGAGGAACCTGTCACCTTGTGGACGATCGAGATGTTGCCGGCGAGGAGGTTCGACAACTGCGCCAGGAAGAGCGTGGGCCTGAGTTCCGTCGACAGCGTCTCGTTGATGACGGCCTCGCGATCGTTGGCGGTGCGGGCGCGCTCCATCAAGAGCGCGTCGACGGCCGCATCGCGCTCGCCGCCGCCGGCCGCCACGATCATGTCGATCTTGCTGCGCACCGCCTCGTCGGCGGGAATGCCGGCGTCTTCGAGCGCCAGGCCCGCGGCATAGGTGCCTAGCTTCTGCCAGGTCTCCATCTGGCGCTGGTCGCCCTTTTTCGGGATCTGCTTCGACCAGTCGATGGCAGGCAGCGGGTGGACGAAGTAAGGCGCGTAGGCTTCCGTCTCGATCCGCGGCTGCAGGCCCGGCCCGCGGGCCATGATGTCGAGATGGGCCGCGATGCCCTCGCCGAGCGAGGACACCAGCCCGATCCCGGTAATCACGACGTCCCTGTCTCGCTCACTCATCGGGATATTCCATCAGTCCGCCGCGTTCGAAAACGCGTTCCGCCTGGAGCGCGGCGCGGCGCGTCGCGTTGGATCCACGACGGACGCTCCAGCCTATTCGATCATCGCACCCGAGGTCACCGCAAACCGGTGCCGGTCTTCGGGCCGATGCTGTCGGTCGCCGGGCCCGCCCTTCCATGTGCCGGGCCAGGCGAAATCGGCGTCAGCCGGCGGCCTTCGCCGCGCGCAGCTCATCGATCTTCGCGCAGAGATTCTTCAGGACGAAATATTCCTCGGTCGGAACTTCGCCGTCATTGACCTCCTGCGTCCACTTCTCGAGCGGGATCTTGATCCCGAACTCCTTGTCGATCGCAAAGACGATATCGAGGAAGTCGAGAGAATCGATGCCGAGATCGTCGATCGTGTGGCTCTCCGGCGTGATCTGGTCTCGGTCGATCTCGCTGGTCTCGGCGATGATATCCGCGACCCGGTCGAAGGTGGAAGACAATGTCCGGTCCTTACATGTTTCGCATTCGTGAATTCGGCGCGAAGCTATAGGGATTCAAGCCCGAAAAGCAAAGCGAGAACGCCTCCTCGGCGATGTCGGCCGCAAAGGTGTGACATTCCGACTTCGGCGCCGCCCTTTCGAATTCGAGCCGCGGGCTCCTCCAACCCTCGCGGGTTCCGAAGATGGGCGTCGGCGCCCGCCTCCGAAGGCCGGCCCGAGGCATGCCCGGCCGAGACAGACGCAAATTCCAACGATTGTCGAGGCAACGTCTTGGGCGACGGCGCGTTTGGACTGGACCTCAAGCCGGGAAATCTTCGCAAGAGCCGAAATGAGCGGTCGAATGATGAATGTCATGTCTGAAGAGAGCCGCGTTCTTTCGGTGACGAACCGGCTGATCCGCGCGGCAACCGCGCTCGGGCGCATCACCGCACAGGTACACAAACGCGAACACGGGCTGACCGTGCCGGAATTCGGCGTGCTGATGATCCTCGGCGGCGGCGAGCACGAAGCGGCCTTCACCTCGTCCTACATCGTCGACGCGACCGCCATGGATAAGACCAAGGTCAGCCGGGCCGTGTCCTCGCTCGACCAGCGCGGCTGGCTGATCCGCAACCGCGCCTCCGCCGACCGGCGATTCGAGCATCTGGCGCTGACGGATGACGGCCGAAAGGCCTATGCGGATCTGATGCCTAAGGTGCGGGCAGCCGAGCGGTCGGTGCTCAAGCACCTGTCCGAGGCCGAGCGGCGCGGCCTGGAGGCCGGCCTCGAAGGGCTCGACCGCGCCTTCGGGCACTGACGCCGCAGTCGCACCTACTATCCGCGTTTGAACGAAAACGGCCCCGCCGCGGACGACGGGGCCGGAAAGACCGGGCGGCAGCGGTAGCAGCCGCCCCTGCGTTCAGGTGATTACTTGGCCTTCTCGGTGTCGACGCCTTCGCTCGCCTTGAGCTGATCGCCGCCCTTCTCGGTCATGTCGGTGTTCTCGGCAACGTTGACGTAGTCATACTTGCCGTCCTTCCACTCGTAGACGACGTAGCCCGGCAGGGTGACGTCGCCCTTGTCGTCGAAGGACAGGTCGCCGATGACGGTGTTGAAGTCGCCGTCGTCGAGCGCCTTGACCACCGGATCGTAATCGGTCGAGCCGGCCTTCTCCACCGCCTGCGCCCAGGCCTGGATCGCCGCATAGGTGTAGAGGACGTAGCCCTCGGCGGTCTGGCCCTTCTTGTTGAGCTCGTCGACGACCGGCTTGGCCGCCTCGTTCTTGCGCGGATCGGGCGAGAAAGTCATCAGCGTGCCCTGGCCGGCATCGCCCGTGATCGCCCAGTACTCGTCGGTGACGAGCGCGTCACCGGACATGATCTGGGTGTCCATTCCCTGCTCTTTCATCTGGCGCGCCATAAGGCCCGCCTCGGTGTGGTAGCCGCCGATGTAGAGGAGGTCGACGCCCGCCTGCTTCAGCTTGGTGACGAGGGCGGTGTAGTCCTTTTCGCCGGCGGTGTAGGATTCCACCAGCGCCGGCTTCACGCCTTGCTTTTCCAGGTTCTTCTGCGTCTCGTCGGCAAGGCCCTTACCATAGGCGGTCTTGTCGTTGATGATCGCGACCTTGGCGTCCGGGAAGTTCTTGGCGATGTAGGCCGCCGCGACCTCACCCTGCTGGTCGTCACGGCCGCAGACGCGGTAGATGCCGGGGCCGGGACGCTGGTCGGTGAAGGCCGGGTTGGTCGAGGCCGGCGAGATCTGGACGATCTGCTCGTCGGCATAGACCTGGCTTGCCGGGATCGAGGAGCCCGAGCAGAAGTGGCCGGCGACGAAGGGAACGCCCTGCGAGGCGAACTGGTTCGCGACCGCGACGGCCTGCTTGGGATCGCAGGCGTCGTCGCCGACGGACAGCTTCAGCATCTCGCCGTTGACGCCACCCTTGGCGTTGATGTCCGCGACCGCCTGCTCGGCACCGACCTTCAGCTGCTGCCCGAAGCTCGCGTACTGGCCGGTCATCGGGCCGGCGACGCCGATCGTGATGTCGGCGAAAGCCGAGCCTGCAAAGACGAGATTGAGAGCTGCGCCGGCGAGGAGTGCTTTCTTCATAGGAACCTTCCCTGTTTTTCTATGAGGCGACCGTCCGGTCATGGAACGAGGGGACCCGTTCCTGCCTGGGCCGGATTAAAGACCGGATCGGCTTCGGTTGAAAGCCGGTCGGCCTAAATTTTCGACCATGGTTATAGATGAAGCAGGGCCGAGGGCCGGTGCCTGCGGAAGGACCTGAGCGCAGATCCCGGTCAAGCCGCCGACCGGCGAAGCGGACCGTACTGGCGGGCCATCTGGCGGTTGCGCACGAAGCTTCGTCCCGCCGCGGCGAAGGCGAACAGGATGACGTAGTCGACGATGCCGTGGTGGAGCCCGACCCAGAAGGTCGACAGCGGCAGGAAGAACGAACCGCTGAAAAGCCCGTAATGAATGAAGCGCACGGCGATATCGAGCAGGAGAACATAGAAGGCCATCAGCCCCCAGCCGCTCCAGGTGAGCGCCGTCGAGCGGCCGATCATCCAGGCGCCGGCGCCGCCGAGGATGACGGTGACGAAGAGGAACTCGGCGAGCGAGACTTCCCAGATCAGCCCGTCCATCAGTGCGCTCCCCCTTCCAGATAGGCGCTGCGCACCTCTTCGCGGGACAGCAGCTCGCGCCCCGTGCCCGACATGGTGATGACGCCGTTGACCATGACATAGCCCCTGTGGGCGAGGCGCAGCGCATGGAAGGCGTTCTGTTCGACGAGGAACACGGTGAGCCCCTCATTGCGGTTGAGTTCGCGGATGACCTCGAAGATCTGCTTGACGATCAGGGGGGCCAGGCCGAGCGAGGGCTCGTCGAGGAGGAGGAGCTTCGGCCGGCTCATCAGCGCCCGGCCGATCGCCAGCATCTGCTGCTCGCCGCCAGACAGCGTGCCGCCGCGCTGGCCGCGCCGTTCCTTCAGGCGGGGGAACAGCTCGAACACCTTGCGCAGGTCGTCCTCGAAATATTTCTCGTCCTCGAGGATCGCGCCCATCTGCAGGTTCTCGATCACCGTCATGCGCGGAAACACCCGGCGCCCTTCCGGCGACTGGGCGATCTGGCGCGACATGATGTCGTGCGTCGGCAGATGGGTGATGTCGTCGCCGCGATAGAGGATCTGCCCCTCGCGCGCCTGCGGATTGCCGCAGACAGTCATCATCAGCGTGGACTTGCCGGCGCCGTTGGCGCCGATCATGGTGACGATCTCGCCCTCGTAGACGTCCACGTCGACGCCCTTCAGCGCCTGGATCTTGCCGTAGAACGTGTGGACGCCGCGGATCGCCAGCAGCGGAAGCTCGTCGCCGCGTTCGGCCGTCGCCTCGGCAACGGCCGCGCTCGTGCCCGCCGCACTCATGCCCTGTCTCCCGAAGTCTCGCGTCCCGCCCCGCCGGCGGGCGGTGCTTCCTTGATCTCGAGCTCCTGCTCGACCTCGTCGACCTCCTCGTCGTCGACGCCGAGATAGGCCGCGATCACCTTCGGGTCGCGGCGCACGCGCTCGGCATTTCCGTCGGCGATTTTCTTGCCGTAGTCGAGGACGACGATGTGGTCGGAGATCTCCATGACGACGCCCATGTCGTGCTCGATCAGGAGGACCGAGACGTCGTGCTCGTCGCGGATGTGCCGCAGGAGCGTGTTGAGCTCGGTCGATTCGCGCGGGTTGAGGCCCGCCGCCGGCTCGTCCAGGCACAGAAGCGCCGGACCGGTGCACATCGCCCGGGCGATCTCCAGCCGGCGCTGGGCGCCGTAGGGAAGGTCGGAGGCGGGATCGTCGGCCCGGTCGAGGAGGTCGGTCCGGCGCAGCCAGTCGACCGCCTTGTCCTTGGCCGCGCTGGCGGCCCGGCGATAGCCCGGCAGCCCGATCAGCCCGCCGATGGTCATGCCGGAGGCGCGCATCAGCTTGTTGTGCTGGGCGACGAGGAGGTTTTCCAGGCAGGTCATGCCGCCGAACAGGCGGATGTTCTGGAAGGTGCGGGCAACGCCCGCGACGTCCGTGATGCGGAAGTCGGCCATCCGCTCCAGCAGATAGATCGCGCCCTCTTCGTGCTCGTCGTGCTGGCGGCCGCTGGCGGTCAGTGCGTCGACCCGCTCCTGCGGGATGCCGCGGCCGCGGCGCAGCGCGATCCGGCCTTCGGTCGGCTTGTAGAAGCCGGTCACGCAGTTGAAGACGGTGGTCTTGCCTGCGCCGTTCGGGCCGATCAGCGCGGTGATGTCGCCACGACCGACATTGAAGGACAGATCGTCCACCGCCACGAGACCGCCGAAGCGCATGGTCAGCCGTTCGACGGTCAGGACCGGGTCGACGGCCCAGCTTTCGGTTTCCTTGAGCATCAGTGTCCCTCGCCCTGGCTGACGAGATCGGCGCCGATCGCCTTCTTCTCCTTGTAGACCGCCGACGGCGAGCGCGACGAGACGAGACCGCGCGGCTTCCAGACCATGATCGCCACCATGGCGAGGCCGAAGATCAGCATGCGGTACTGCGTCGGGTCGAAGCCCGCCCCGAAGATCCCTTGCAGGAAGGTCAGGTTGCGCAGGAGCTCGATGCCGCCGATCATCACCACCGCGGCAATGGCGACGCCGAGCTGCGAGCCGAGCCCGCCGAGGACGACGATGGCTAGGATGATCGCCGATTCGATGAAGGTGAAGCTTTCCGGCGAGATGAAGCCCTGGCGCGTTGCGAAGAAGGCGCCGGCGAAGCCGCCGAACATCGCGCCGGTGGCAAAGGCCGTCAGCTTGACGTTGACGGTGTTGATGCCGAGCGAGCGGCAGGCGATCTCGTCCTCGCGCAATGCCTCCCATGCCCGGCCGACCGGCAGCTTGCGCATGCGCAGGGTGACGAAGTTGGTCAGGAGCGCCAGCGCCAGGATGATGTAATAGAGGAAGACGAAGCGCTGCACCGTGTCGTATTCGAGCCCGAAATAATCGGCGAAGGAATTGTCGCCGCGGGTGAATTCGAGACCGAACAGGGTCGGCTTCGGAATGCCGAGGACGCCGTTCGGTCCGCCGGTGAAACTAGCCCAATTGAGGAGGACGACGCGGATGATCTCGCCAAAGGCGAGCGTCACGATGGCGAGGTAGTCGCCCCTGAGGCGCAGCACGGGGAAGCCGAGCATCACGCCCCAGGCCGCGGCGAAGAAGCCTGCCATTGGCAGGCAGACCCAGAAGCCGAGGCCCGTGCTCTGCGCGATCAGCGCGAAGGAATAGGCGCCGACCGCGTAGAAGGCGACATAGCCGAGGTCGAGAAGGCCGGCGAGCCCGACGACGATATTGAGGCCCCAGCCGAGCATCACATAGGTGAGGATCAGGATCGACAGGTCGAGGAGATAGCGGTTCTGGCTCGGGACCAGGGTCGCCAGGAGGTAAGGGAGAAGCAGCGCCAGGATCAGGAAGACGATGGCGACGATCTTGCCGACCGGCAGGCCGCCGGTGCCGAACTTGACCTTCTTGAACCAGCCGGTGACCGGCCGCTCCGATTTATAGACGAAATAGGAGAGCAGGAAGCGGCCGACGAAGGCGATCCCGATCCAGATCACCCAGAGCGCCGGCGTGGCGGTGAGATCGAGGCCGCCGACGGCGATGTCGGTCCGAAAGGCGAAGAAGAAGACGGTGATCGCGGCGACGAGCGCTGCGGTGATCCCGGCTTCCTTGAGTGCGGCGACGAGCCGGCTGTCGGTGGTCGGTTCGGGGGCGAAGGGCGGCTCGCCGCGCATGGCGGCGCGGCGTTCCTCGGACAGGCGCTCGGCGCCTTCCGGTCGGTTTGCGGAAGCGGCGGTCGTCTCGGAGGCCATAATCTCAGACCTTCTCGACTTCGGGCCGTCCGAGCAGGCCGGAGGGCATGAAGATCAGGACGATGGCCAGGATCGAGAAGGCCGCGACGTCCTTGTATTCGACGGTGAAATAGCCCGACCAGAAGGTCTCGATCAGGCCGATGGCAAGGCCGCCGAGCATGGCGCCCGGGAGCGACCCGATGCCGCCGAGAACGGCCGCGGTGAAGGCTTTCACGCCGGCGATGAAGCCGATGTAGAAGTCGATCACCCCGTAATAGAGAAGGTACATCATCCCCGCGACCGCGGCGAGCGAGGCGCCCATCACGAAGGTCAGAGAGATCGTCCGGTCGACATTGACGCCGAGCAGGGAGGCCATCTTGCGGTCCTGCTCGCAGGCGCGCTGCTGGCGCCCGAGCGAGGTGCGCGAGATGATCAGCGAGAAGATCACCATCAAGACGATGGTCATGCCGATGATGATGATCTGCATGTAGGACAGCTGGACGACGATGCCGCTGGGGCTATCCATCAGCGTGATGCCGCCCTGGATCTGCGGCGGCAGCGGCTTGACGCGCGCCCCTTGCGTCACCTGGACGAAGTTCTGCAGGAAGATCGACATGCCGATCGCGGTGATCAGCGGGGCGAGGCGGAAGGAGCCGCGCAACGGGCGGTAGGCGACGCGCTCGATCGTCCAGCCCCACATCGCCGTGAAGATCATGGCGACGATGACCATCAGGAGAAGCACGATCGGAAGGAAGGTGATTCCGAGCGCCGCAAGTCCCAGGAAGACGGTCAGCGCGATGAACGCGCCGATCATGAAGATCTCGCCATGAGCGAAGTTGATCATGCCGATTATGCCGTAGACCATCGTATAGCCGATGGCGATCAAGCCGTAGATCGACCCGAGGGTGATCCCGTTGATCAGCTGCTGCAGAAAATATTCCATGAACCGCCCGTGTTCCGGTGCTTGTTGAATGCCTTCATGGGGCCGGTGCGGTGGGATCTGTCAGGAACGCCGCGCCGTGAGGCATGATGAATTCCACAGCAGTGTGGCCTGTGCAAGTTAATCCCGCAAGCGCCCATCGCTCCTCCACAGCCGGCATTGCGGACTTCGCGCGTCGCGACACGCCGGCCCCGCCTCTCGATCGGCTCACCGCGAACGGGCGGCAGTGTAGGCGCCCTGCAAGTCCTGGTGACAGCCATACGAAAGCCGCATAGGCTCATCGCCGGGTGGAAGAGCAGCCTGCCCAAGAGGCAAGCGGGGAGCGGGCCCGATCGAGACGACGGACATCAGCCGGCATGCCTGCGGAATCCGCACCGCCGTCTATCGCGGGAAGGGGGTGGACGGGCTCTGTGCGTTCGCCGAGACCGTTGCGGCGGAAGACGACTTCTCCCTGGTCCTGGTGTTCTTCGACCCCGCCTTCGACGGCGGCGAACTGGCGCGCGGGCTGAAGCGCAGCCTCGCCGTTCCCACGCAGATCTGCTGCTCGACCGCCGGCGGCATCGGTCCGTTCGGCTATCTCGACGGCGGCGCGATCCTGATCCTGTTTCCGGCCGCGTCCTTCGAGGCGCTGGCCGCCGTGATCCCGGACCTTTCGGCGGGCGGCATGCGCGGCGGCGCCGAGATCGCCGAAGCGCTGCGCGGCCGCTTCGATCGTCTGATCGCGGAGCGGGCGCAGGGTGCGCCGCTGGCGCTCGCCTTCATCGACGGGCTGTCGATGCACGAGGAGATGGTCGTCGCCGCCTTCGACTCGGTCTTGCCGGACGTGCCGCTGGTCGGTGGCTCGGCCGGCGACCGGCTCGACTTCGGCGTCACCCGCGTCTCGCTCGACGGGCGCGTCTACGAGCACGGCGCGGTGCTGTGCCTGATCTGGTCGACAGTGCCGTTCAGGATCTTCAAGTCCGACCACTACCGGCCGACCCAGACGCGGCTCGTCGTCACCGAATCGGACCCCGACCGGCGGCTGGTCACGGCGCTGAACGGCGCGCCGGCCGCCAGCGAATACGCAACCGTCCTCGGGCTGGATCCGCTCGGCCTAAACCGGTTCAGCTTCGCCTCCTATCCGGTCGTGGTGAAGATCGGCGGCGAGCACTATTGCCGCTCGATCCGGCGCATGGAGGAGAACGGCCTGTCCTTCTTCTGCGCCGTGGAGACCGGCGTCGTTCTCACCCTCGCCGAATCCCGCGACATGGCCGATTCGATGCGCGACGCGCTGTCGCGGGTCGCCGGGGACCTCGGCGGCATCGACGTCGTCGTCGGCTTCGATTGCGTGCTGCGCCGTGTCGAGGCGGAGGAGCGCCAGCTCAGCCGGCAGGTTGCTTCGGTGTTCTCCGACTACAAGGTGTTCGGCTTCACCACCTATGGCGAACAGTACCGCTCCATGCATCTCAACCAGACCTTCACCGGCGTCGCCTTTGGCGCGGCGGCTGGCGATGCGGCCGGCTCCGCATGAACCGCATCCTCCTCGGCACGCTCGGCGCGATCGGCGAGGACGCGGTTCCAGACCGTCCACCGGAGGAGGTGCGCCGGCTGGAGCTCGTCAACGCCGCGTTGATGCGCCGCATCGAGCAGGTTACCGACAGCCAGGCCAACGCCTACTCGCTCTTCCAGACGGCGATCGACCTGGAATCGCAGGTTCGCCGGCGCACCGTCGAGCTCTCGCAGGCGCTGGCACGGGTCGAACAAACCAATCGCGAGAACCTCGCCGCGCTCGAACTTGCCGACCGCGCCAACCGGTCGAAGACGAAGTTCCTCGCCGCCGCGGGCCACGACATCCTGCAGCCCCTGAATGCGGCGCGCCTCTCCCTCTCCGCGCTGATCGCATCGGGGGTGGCCGAGGACGGCCATCGCTACGCGGCGAGCATCGACAAGGCGCTCGACACGATGGAGGGGCTGATCACCAGCGTTCTCGACATCGCGCGGCTCGACGCCGGAGCGATGACGCCGGAGATCGGCGAGATCTCGCTCTACGACCTGATCGCCAGCCTTGCCGCCGAATTCTCGCCGATCGCCGAGGGCAAGGGCCTCTCGCTGAGGGTCGCGGGACCGCAGGTGACGGCGCGAAGCGACGGCGCGCTCCTGCGCCGGCTGGTCGCCAATCTCGTCTCCAACGCCATCCGATATACCCGCGAAGGCGGCGTCCTGATCGGCCTCAGGCGCCGGGGCGACCAGGTGCGGCTCGACGTCTACGACACCGGCATGGGGATCGCGCCGGACCAGTACGAGCTGATCTTCCAGGAATTCCACCGCGGCCGCGTCGCCGGCGACGATCCGCGCGCGGCGATGGGCACCGGGCTCGGGCTCGGCCTCTCCATCGTCCGGCGCATCGCCGAGGCGCTCGGCCACCGCCTGTCCTTCCGCTCGGTCGAGGGGCGCGGCACGGTATTCTCGCTGATGCTGCCGGCGGTCGCCGAGCCGGCAAGGACCGTCCCGGTGCGGACCGCAGAATTCCGGCCGTCGGGCTTCGGCCTGGCACTTGCCAAGGTCCTGGTCGTCGAGAACGACCAGAGCGTGATGGACGCGACGCTGGCGCTTCTCGAACGCTGGTCCTGCACGGTGCGCACCGCGACGGAGATGCGCGACGCCTTGCCGATCCTTTCCCATGAGCGCTTCCATCCGGACGTCATCCTCGCCGATTTCTGGCTCGACAAGGGCCAGATCGGCCTCGACGTCGTCGAAGCCGTCAGGGCGATGACCGGCTGGGCGGTGCCGGCGATCGTGATGACCGCCGATTATTCTGCGGAGACGCAGGCCGCGGTCGAGCGCGCCGGCTGCGAACTCCTGTTGAAGCCGGTCAAGCCAGCGGAGCTGCGCGCGCTGCTCGCCCACTTGGCATCCTGACCCTGAGACGGCGCGTCCCTCGTCAGCGCGAGGCGGGAGGCTGCGCGGGCGCACCGGCCGGCAGGACGCCGAGCTTGTCGAAATCGAGCTTGGCGACCTCGATCACCGCCTGGGTCCGGCTGAAGACGTTGAGCTTGCGAAGGATTTCCGAGACGTGCGCCTTCACCGTCGTCTCGCCGACATTGAGCTCGTAGGCGATCTGCTTGTTGAGGAGTCCCTGGCGGATCATCGAGAGGACGCGCAGCTGCTGCGGCGTGAGACTGGCGATCCGCGACGGCAGGTCGCCGGCGTCTGCGCGGCGATCGCTCTCGCCGGAGATCAGGCCGGGCTGGACATAGACCGAGCCTGCCAGCACCTCGGTGATCGCCGTCGACAGATCGAGCTTCTTGGCCGATTTCGAGACGAAGCCGGCGACGCCATAGGCGAGGACCTGCCGTACGATCTTGGGATCGTCGAGGGCCGAGACGACGAGGATCGGCAGCCGCGGAAACCGGCCGCGCAGTTCGAGAAGGCCCTCGAAGCCTGTGGTGCCGGGCATGGTCAGGTCGAGAAGGGCGAGATCGAAGGAGCGCTCGGCGGTCTCGACGGCTTCGATCGCGGTCTCGATGGCACCCGCCTCGACGATCTCGGCCTTTGGATCGGCCAGCGCGACGGCGCTGCGCAGCGCCTCGCGGAACAGCGGGTGGTCGTCGATGATCAGGAAGTGGTTCATCCCTGGCGCTCCGCCTCGATCCCGGCCAGAAGCCCGTGAAGAGCCCGGCCCTGATCCCGCAACAGGTTAGGAGCCGGATTTCGGCCGGGCAAGTGGACCTTCGGACGAAGCTCGACCCTGCTCCGCACCGTTAAGAACGGCCGGAGGGCTCGGCATGGGCCTTGTCGCCGGATGAATGCTCGAAGCTCGCGGCCGCTGCCTCGGCCGTGATCTCGTCCGAGCCTTCTTCCGGATCGACCGCGCCGTGCGCCTCCAGCCACTGGGCCACGAGCCACCAGCCGAGCGCCCATGCGGCGCCGGCAGTCCAGCCGGCGAGGACGTCGCTCGGCCAGTGGACGCCGAGATAGACCCGGCTGACTCCGACGAGGATCGTCAGGAAACAGGCGCAGGTGATCAGATAGGCCCGCACCCGTCGGCGCGGCTCGACCCGCGCGACGAGGGTCGCCAGCGTCAGATAGACGATCGCCGACATCATCGAATGGCCGCTCGGAAAGCTCGCCGTATAGACGTAGGAGCCGTGCGGGACGAGGTCGGGCCGTGGCCTGTCGAAGCCCATCTTCAGGAGGCGGCCCATCATCTGCCCCGATCCGATCGCCGCCAGCACCAGCCACATCGAGCGCCGCTTGCCGGAAAAGAGGAGGTAGAGCGCGACGAAGACGGTGATCATGACGAGGATGCCGGTGCCGCCCAGCGCGGTCAGATCGCGGCCGAGCTCTTCCAGCCAGGGCGGCCCCAGCGGGTCGGACATGTCGGCGGGACTGCGGAAGGCGAGCAGGATCGTCGTGTCGAAGCCGGTGGTATCGCCCTCCACCACTTCGCCTGCGAGCGAGACGAAAGCCCAGACCGCCGCCGCGACGAGAAGCGCGACGGCGAGCGTGGTGATCTCGACCCGGCTTCGCAGATGAGCCCATATCGCCTTCGCCTGATCGAATTGCATCATCGCTCCCTGTTTCCGGCCGCCGCCAACCGTTCGGCGGCCGGACCTGCCTATTTGGCTGGCAGGGCGAGGGCAAGCGTTGCGCTCTTCGCGTCCACGTGATCGGGCGGAAGCTGACCGGTCAGGCCGGGACCCGCTCGGACGTGCGGGCGATGACGGCGCCGATCTCGCTTCGGCAGGAGCCGCAATTGGTGCCGGCCTTCAGCGCCGCACCGACCGCCTCGACGGTGAGGGCGCGGCCGGAGGTGACGGCGGCGGCGATCTCGTTGACGCCGACGGCAAAGCAGGAGCAGACGACCGCGCCCGGGTCCGGCCGGTCGACGCCGCCGCGCCCGGCGAGCAGCCGGATGCGGTCGCGGCCGACGAAGGCGCCCTGCGAGAGGTGGCCGGCCGCCCAGACGCGGGAGACGGCGACGGGCCTTCGCGACAGGAACAGCGCGCCGGACAGGCGCTCTCCGCCGAAGGCGGCGAAGCGATGTTCGCCGGCCGCCTCGTCGCGATAGGCGAGGAGATCGCCGTCCCCTTCTGCTCCGAGCAATCTTGCCGCAAAGCCCGCGGGATCGGCGAGCGGGGCGAGACCGGCGATCTCCATCCGCCACCCGGCTTCGGCCCGCGCCATCGCGAAATAGTCGAGGCCGTCGGTCTGCGGGCGGTGCGCCGTGACGGCGAAGCCGTACCATGCGGCGGCGAAGCGTTCGAGCGTCACCGGCGTCGCCTTGAGGCCCGGCTGGCCGGAGACAGGATCGGTCGCCGGCGCGACGACCGCGTCGATGCGACCGTGCGAGGAGAATTGGCCGGTCCAGTGCATCGGGGCGAAGACGGTGCCCGGCCGCTGGCGGTCGGTCACGAGGCAGCGGATGATCGCGGCTCCCTGCGGCGAGCGGATGGTCACCAGATCGGCTTCTCCGAGCCGCAGCCGGGACGCGTCCTCGGGGTGGATTTCGGCGAAGGGCTCGGCGATGTGCGCCGACAGCCGCGCCGACAGGCCGGTGCGCGTCATCGTATGCCAGTGATCGCGCACCCGGCCGGTATTGAGCAGGAAGCCGCCGGTTCGAAGCGGTTCCGGAAGGGGCGGGCGGACGGCCACGAAGCGGGCGCGCCCGTCGGCGTGATAGAACCGGCCGCGCGCGAAGAAGCGGCGATCGCCGGCCCGATCCGCCGAGGCGGCGCTGCCCGGCACCGGCCACTGCACCGGGTGAAGCGCGTCATACCCGGTCTGTCCGAGGCCAGCGAGACCGCCGATGTCGAAGTCGCGCGATCCGGCGTTCTCCTCGGCCGACAGACGGGCGTGCTCGTCGAAGATGTCCGCAGCGCTTCCATAGGCGAAGGCGGCGCCGAAGCCGAGGCGCCGGGCGACGGCCGTAAGGATCCACCAGTCCGGCCGCGCTTCGCCCGGCAGCGGCAGGAACGCCCGCTGGCGCGAGATCCGCCGCTCGGAATTGGTGACGGTGCCGTCCTTTTCTCCCCAGGCGGCGGCGGGCAGCGCCACATGGGCGAAGGGCAGCGTGTCGTTCTTCGCGACGACGTCGGAGACGGCGACGAAGGGGCAGGCGGCGAGCGCGGCCTTCACCGCGTCCGCGTCCGGCATGGAGACGACCGGGTTCGTCCCGATGATCCAGAGCGCCTTGATCCGCCCATCGGCGACGGCCCGGAACATGTCCACCGCCTTCAGCCCCGCCCGCGCGGCGATCGTCGGGGATTGCCAGAAGCGCTGCACCAGCGCGCGGTGGTTCGGGTCCTCGATCTCCATATGGGCGGCCAGCATGTTGGCCATGCCGCCGACCTCGCGCCCGCCCATGGCGTTCGGCTGGCCGGTGATCGAGAACGGCCCCATGCCCGGCCGGCCGATCCGGCCGGTGGCGAGATGGACGTTGACGATCGCATTGACCTTGTCGGTGCCGCAGACCGACTGGTTGACGCCCTGGCTGTAAACGGTGACGGTCTTTTCGGTGGTCGCAAAGAGATCGTAGAAGCGCCGGAGGTGGGCCGGTGCGAGCCCTGTCGCGGCGGCGACGGCCGCAATGTCGAACTCGTCCGCGGCGCAAAGCGCCGCGTCGAAGCCCCCGGTGTGGTCGGCGACGAAATCCCGGTCGATCGCGCGTGCCCCGGCGAGATGCCGCAAGAGGCCGGCGAAGAGCGCGGCGTCGCCGTCGGCGGCGATCGGCAGATGAAGGTCGGCGATGTCGGCCGTCGCCGTGCGCCGGGGATCGATCAGCACGACCCGCATATCGGACCGTGCGGCCTTGGCGGCGGCGATGCGTTGATGGATCACCGGATGGCACCAAGCCAGATTGGCGCCGACGATGACGACGAGATCGGCGCGTTCCAGGTCCTCATAGGTGCCGGGAACGGTGTCCGAGCCGAAGGCGCGGCGGTGACCGGCGACCGAGGACGCCATGCAGAGGCGCGAATTGGTGTCGATATTGGCCGAGCCGACGAAGCCCTTCATCAGCTTGTTGGCGACGTAATAGTCCTCGGTCAGAAGCTGGCCGGAGACGTAGAGAGCGACCGAATCCGGCCCATGCTCGGCGATCGTGCCCGCGAAGACATCCGCCACCCGGCCGAGCGCCTCGTCCCATGTCGCTGGCCTGCCGCCGATCGTCGGAAAGAGCAGCCGTTCCTCCAGCGACAGCGTCTCACCCAGCGCCGAGCCCTTCGAACAGAGCCGGCCGAAATTGGCGGGATGCGCCGGGTCGCCGGCGATCGTCACGGACCCGTCCGCCTGCGGCGCCGCGAGCACGCCGCAGCCGACGCCGCAATAGGCGCATGTGGTTCGCACCGATGTCTCGCGCGGCCGCTGTTCCATCGTCTGCCCGCCTATTCCGCCGCTTGCGCGAACGGCTGCGCGCCGGCCGCATCGAGCGAGATCTCGATCGTCTCGGTCAACGGATCGACACGGATGGCAAAGGTCCTGACCGCGCCCTCATCCGGCCCTTCGACGCGGCCGGTCTTGAGCGAGATCACCTGGTTGTGCAGCGGGCAGGTGACCGAGGCGTCGTGGACGATGCCTTGGCTGAGCGGGCCGCCCTTGTGCGGACAGCGGTCCTCGGTCGCGAAGACATGATCCTCGGCGGTGCGGAAGATCGCGATCCGCCCCAGCGGGGTCAGGACGCAGCGCGCGCCGCGGCGGGGGATGTCGGTGATCGTTCCGATCCTGTGCCAGTCGCTCATCACTCCGCGGCCTCCCGGAAGGTCAGGTCGGCCATCGGCCGGAATTCATGGGATGCGACGCGGCCGGTCGCCCGGTCCGCCCAGGGATCGCGCTGTGAGAACTTCTGGCTGAAGACGAAGGCATCGAAACACGCCCGGCGCTTCTCGGGGTCGTCGACGATGGCCGCGTGGATCGAGTCCATCCCGACCCGCTTCAGCCATTTGTACATGCGCTCGAGGTAGTGGCCCTGCTCGCGATAGAGCTGGACGAGGGCGACGATCATCTCGAGCGCCTCGTCCTCGGTCCTAACCTGCGTCAGGACTTCGGTACCCTTGATGTCGAGCCCGGCGGCGCCGGCGAAATGGATCTCGTAGCCGGCGTCGGTGCAGATGACGCCGACATCCTTGCAGGTCGCCTCGGCGCAATTGCGCGGGCAGCCGGAGACCGCCATCTTGACCTTGGCCGGCGTCCAGGAGCCCCACATGAAGCGCTCGATCCGGATGCCGAGGCCGGTCGAATCCTGCGTCCCGAAGCGGCACCAGTCGGTGCCGACGCAAGTCTTCACGGTCCGCAACGCCTTGCCATAGGCGGCGCCCGAGACCATGCCGGCGGCGTTGAGGTCGGCCCAGACGGCGGGCAGGTCCTCCTTCTTCACGCCCAGCATGTCGATGCGCTGGCCGCCGGTGCATTTGACAGAGGGGATGTCGAACTTCTCGACGACGTCGGCGATGGCCCTCAGCTCCTTCGCCGAGGTCATGCCGCCCCACATGCGCGGCACCACGGAATAGGTGCCGTCCTTCTGGATGTTGGCGTGGACGCGCTCGTTGATGAAGCGCGACTGCTTGTCGTCGAGATATTCGCCCGGCCAGTCGGCAAGGAGGTAGTAGTTCAGCGCCGGCCGGCATTTGGCGCAGCCGCAGGAGGTCTTCCATTGAAGCTCCTGCATGAGCTCGGGGATCGACTTCAGGCTCTTTGCCCTGATCAGTCGGCGCACATCCGCATGGCCGAGCTCGGTGCAGCCGCACATCGGCTGGACGGCGGAAGGATTGTAGGCGTCGCCGAGTGTCAGCGCCATCAGCTGCTCGACGAGGCCGGTGCAGGTGCCGCAGGAGGAGGAGGCCTTGGTGTGGGCCCTGACGTCCGACAGCGTCGTCAGGCCCTTCGCGGCGATCGTGCCGGTGATCTTCGACTTGCAGACGCCGTTGCAGCCGCAGATCTCCGCATCATCCGGCAAGGCTGCAACGGCCGCCATAGGGTCCAGGGGGGCGCCTCCCTGATAGGACCGGCCGAAGATCAGCGTCTCGCGCATCTCCGCGACCGGCGTCTCCTTCTTGATGAGGTCGGAGAACCAGGCGCCGTCCGCCGTCTCGCCGTAAAGGACGGTGCCGATGACGCGGTCGTCCTTCAGGATCAGCCGCTTGTAGACCCCGGCGGTGGCGTCGCGCAGGACGATCTCCTCGCGTCCGTCGCCATCGGCGAAGTCGCCCACGGAATAGAGATCGATGCCGGTGACCTTCAGCTTGGTCGGCGTGTCGGAATGGGCGAAGGCGGTGGTCTCGTCGCCGCAGAGCCTTGCCGCGGCGACCCGCGCCATCTGGTAGAGCGGCGCGACGAGGCCGTAGACCCGGCCGCCGACTTCGGCGCATTCGCCGAGGGAGAGGATGTCGGGATCCGAGCTGCGCATGCCGGCATCGACGACGATGCCGCGATTGGTCTCGAGCCCGGCGTCCCTGGCGAGCGCCGCGTTCGGCTTGATGCCGGCGGCCATGACGACGAGGCTTGCGGGGATCACGGTGCCGTCGGCGAGTTCCACCGCCTCGACCTTGGCATCTCCGCGGATCGCCTTGGTGTTCGCCTTCGTCATCACCTTGATGCCGCGTTGTTCGAGCGAGCGCTGCAGCATGAAGCCGGCGGCGGGATCGAGCTGACGCTCCATCAGCGTCGGCATCAGGTGAAGGACGGTGACGTCCATGCCGCGCGCATGAAGACCCGCGGCGGCTTCCAGCCCAAGCAGGCCGCCGCCGATGACGACCGCCTTCTCGCGTGACTGTGCGGCAAGGAGCATCGCCTCGACGTCGTCGAGGTCCCGATAGGTGAGCACCCCCGGCAGGTCCTTGCCCGGCACCGGCAGGATGAAGGGTACCGAACCGGTTGCGATCACCAGCCTGTCATAGGCCTCCGTCACGCCGTGGTCGGAGGTGACCGTCTTTGCGGCCCGGTCGATCGAGACGATCCTGTGGCCCTTGTAGAGGGTGATGCCATGGTCGACATACCAACCGTCGCCATGGATCACGATCTCCTCGAAGGCCTTCTCCCCGGAGAGCACCGGCGAGAGCATGATGCGGTCGTAATTGACCCGCGGCTCGGCGTTGAAGATCGTCACGGCATAGCGGCCGGGCGCCTCTTCGAAGAGGTGCTCCAGCATGCGGCCCGGCGCCATGCCGTTGCCGATGACGACGAGTTTCTCAGTCATGGGCGGAGGCTCCATGGAGGGGTTTTGGACGATTGTCGTTGGCGGGATCGCCACCTAAGGTAGCTGGCGCTGCATCGAGGCGGGCGGGATGGCCGGATGCGATTGGGACGAGACGAAGCGACTGGCGAATCTCGCCAAGCATGGGGTCGATTTTGAGTTTGCGTACGTCGACGCAAAGACCGGAAAGGAAATTCTTCGAGTCATAAGTTTGAGAAAGGCGAACAAACGCGAGAGGCGCTTCTATGAAGAAGCCATGGCTGACCGAACCGATCAGCGATGAAGAGGACGCCGAGATCACGGCTGCCGCATTAAGCGACCCGGACATTCCGCCTCTGAGCGACGAAGACTGGGCTCGCTTGCGTCCCGCCCGCGAGGTCATGCCGCCTGAGTTCTTCGAGCCGGTCACATCGCCGCCCAGACGGTTCTTCATGGCGGAGATCGAGCTGGACGTCGCCGAGCATTTCAAGCGCGAAGCTGGCGAAGACTGGCAGGCCCGCATCAACGACATCCTGCGGGCGGTCATTGCGAAGGACGCTGCAGAATAGACCGGAGCGGCGAGGGGCGAGGCAGGGACCATCACGCTGCCTTCCTGGCCTTCGCGGCCCGAGCGGATTTGCCGGCTGCGTCGCCCAGGCCTGTCTCGGCGGGAGACTTCGCCTCGCCCGGCCGTGCGCCGCCCTCGTATTCCTCGAGAAAGTCGAGCAGCTCCTGCCGGTAGCGCCAGTAGTCGGGATGTTCGAGCAGCGCCTTGCGGCTCCTCGGGCGCGGCAGGTCGACCTTCATGATCTTGCCGATCCTGGCCATCGGTCCGTTGGTCATCATCACCACGCGGTCGGCCAGCAGGATCGCCTCGTTGACATCATGGGTGACGCAGATCGCGGTCACCTGCGTGCGCTTCCAGACGTCCATCAGCACGTCCTGAAGCTCCCAGCGGGTGAGCGAATCCAGCATTCCGAAGGGCTCGTCGAGAAGGAGGAGCTTCGGCGACAGGGCGAAGGCCCGGGCGATGCCGACCCGCTGCTTCATGCCGTTGGACAGATCGGCCGCGCGGCGGTGTATGGCGTCGGCGAGACCGACGCGGTGGAGATAGTGCTCGACGACGTCGCGGCGCTCGGCCGGCGCGGCGTTCGGATAGACGCGGTCGACGCCGAGCGCGACGTTCTCGCGGGCCGTCAGCCAGGGCATCAGCGACGGCGCCTGGAAGACGACGGCGCGGTCCGGTCCGGCGCCGGAAACCTCGCGGCCGTCGAGGACGATGCCGCCCGAGGAAATGTCGGCAAGACCCGCCGCCATCGACAGGACCGTCGACTTGCCGCAGCCAGAATGGCCGATCAGCGTGACGAACTCGCCCTTTTCCATTTTCATGTCGAAGCCGTCGACGACGGTCAGCGGCCCCTTCGGGGTCGGATAGACCTTGCGGACCTCGAAGAACTCGACATAGCCGCGCGCGATCGGCGAATGGGCAGCGTCGCGATAGGCCTTCGGCAGGTCCGGCGCGGGTGCGCGGGGCTTCGATCCGAGCGTGATCGGCACGACGTTCGGCAGCGCGACCGCGTCGCCCGCCTCCTCGTTCGCATGCCGGCCCTTCTCGACGAGATAGCCGGTGACCTCGCGGCGCAGCCGCTTGAACGTCTCGTTCCCGTTCATGGCGCCGCGCTCGCGCGGATGCGGCAGATCGACCGGGAAGGATGGCCCGAGGCTCGCGCGCGGACCGGGATCGAGCGGAATGATCCGGTCGGCCAGAAGGATCGCCTCGTCGACGTCGTTGGTGATCAGGATGATGGTCTTCTTCTCGACCCGGCTGATGGCGGCGAACTCGTCCTGGAGCTTTCCCCGGGTCAGCGCGTCGAGCGCCGAGAGCGGCTCGTCGAGAAGCAGGATCTCGGGGCTCATCGCGAGCGCCCTGGCGACGGCGACCCGCTGGCGCATGCCGCCGGACAGTTCCGCCGGCCGGCGCGCATCGGCATGGGAGAGGCCGACCATGGCGATGTACTTGTCGATACGGCGCTTGCGCTCCGCCCGGCTTTCGCGGGCAAAGACCGTGTCGACCGCGAGCGCGACATTGCCGCGCACCGTCAGCCAGGGCATCAGCGAATAGGACTGGAAGACGAGGCCGCGCTCGGGGCCGGGACCAGCCACCGGCTTGCCCTTCATCAGGACTTCGCCGGCATCGGGTGAAATCAACCCGGCGAGCAGCGAGATCAGCGTGGTCTTGCCCGACCCGGAAAAGCCGACGATCGCGACGAACTCGCCCTCGCGGACGGACAGGTTCACGTCCTTCAGGATTTCGCTGCGGTGCTCGCCTTCGCCGTAGGATTTGGAGACGGACTTCAGTTCGATGATCCGGGAAGGGATGATGGTCATCTTGATCGCCCTCCGACTTATCGGCTCGAGGAGAAGGTGAAGGCGGCCTGCAGCGCGGCCATGATCCGGTCGAGCACGAAGCCGACGATGCCGATGGTGATGACCGCGACGATGATGCGGGCGAGCGAGTCCGAGGAGCCGTTCTGGAACTCGTCCCAGACGAACTTGCCGAGGCCGGGATTCTGGGCGAGCATCTCGGCGGCGATCAGCACCATCCAGCCGACGCCCAGCGACAGCCTGAGGCCGGTGAAGATCAGCGGCATCGCCGAGGGAAGCACCAGCTTGGTGATCGTCTTGTGGGTCGGCAGCTGCAGCACCTTGCCGACATTGACGAGGTCCTTGTCGATCGAGGCGACGCCGAGCGCGGTGTTGATCAGCGTCGGCCAGAGCGAGCAGAGCGTCACCGTGATCGCCGAGACCACCATCGACTTCGGAAGGGCGTCGGAGGCGTTCACGTAGAGCGCCGAGACGATCATCGTCACGATCGGCAGCCAGGCGAGCGGCGAGACGGGCTTGAAGATCTGGATCAGCGGGTTGAGCGCACCGCTGACGGTGGAGGAGAGGCCGCAGGCGATGCCGAGCGGGACGGCGATGATCGTCGCGAGCAGGAAGCCGAGGAAGACGGTCTTCAGCGAGGTGAAGATCTGCTCGGGATAGGTCGGTGCGCCGGTATAGTCGCGGACCTTGACGCGGTCGGCATGGCCGGCGGCGACGAGCTTCTGGTTCCTGGCCTCCTGGCGCTCGTAGAAGGCCACCTTGTCGGCCTCGGTGCGCTGGTAGTCGGCATAGAGCGATTCCACCTGGCCCCAGACCTTGGCCGGGCCCGGCACCGTGCCGAGCGAGGTCTGCACCGTCGGGGCCAGCGCCGCCCAGACGGCGAGGAAGGCGAGGATGCCGATCAGCGGCACCGCGAGGCCCTGCCACAGCGCCTTGAGATTGGAGCGCGGATCGTCGCCGGCGGCGATCTTCATGATCGGCACAGACCAGCCGAGACCGATCGCCGTCAGCGGGCCGGTAGCGCGGGTGATGCGCGTCATCCGTCTTTCCAGACGCAGGGTCCGGCGTTCCTCGGTGGAGAGCTCGTGGCCCATGAAGTCGGAGGCGGTGCTCATGGCAGGATCCGTCGTCGGGAAAATCGGGGCGCGGTTCATCGGACCGGCGCGCCTTGGCGCCGGCCGCGGGTTCAGTTCGAGGCGAGGCTGGCGACGTCCTCGTCGCCCTTCAGGCCGATCTCGAATTTCTTGAGGTACGCATTCGGCGTCCGGCCGTCATATTCGACGCCGTCGATGAAGGCTGATGTCGCCGGCTTGTAGCCGTCGGTCTGCGGCACCTCGGAGGCTTCGAGGCGGCCGTCGTCGACGAGCGAGGCGGCGGCCTGCCTGTAGATGTCCGGCAGATAGACCGACTTCGCCGTCTCTTCGTACCAGTCGTCCGGCTTCGCCTCGGAAATCTGGCCCCAGCGCCGCATCTGGGTGAGGTACCAGACGGCGTCGGAATAATAGGGATAGGTCGCGAACTTCTCGAAGAAGACGTTGAAGTCCGGGGCCGGGCGCTTGTCGCCCTTTTCATATTCGAAGGTGCCGGTCATCGAATTGGCGATCACCTCGGCGTCGGCGCCGACATACTCCGGCCGCGCCAGGATCTGGACGGCCTCCTTGCGGTTTTCAGGGCTTTCGTCGAGCCATTTGCCGGCGCGGATCAACGCCTTGGTGACGGCAACTGCCGTCTGCGAGTTCTCCTCGACGAAGCCTGCGGTCATCCCGAAGACCTTCTCCGGATTGTCCTTCCAGATCTCGGTGTCGGTGATGACGGGAACGCCGATGCCCTTGAAGACGGCCGCCTGGTTCCACGGCTCGCCGACGCAATAGCCCTGGATGGTGCCGGCCTCGAGCGTCGCCGGCATCTGCGGTGGCGGCGTCACCGAGAGGAGGATGTCGGCCTTCACCTGCCCGGACGTGTCGGAGGGGGTATAGTAGCCGGGGTTCAGCCCGCCGGCGGCGAGCCAGTAGCGCAGCTCGTAATTGTGGGTCGAAACGGGGAAGACCATGCCCATGTTGAAGGGCTTGCCGGCTGCCTTGTACTGGTCGACGACCGGCTTCAGGGCGCTCGCCGAGATCGGATGCTGCGGCCTGCCATCGGCGTTTTCGGGGATATGCTTCTTCATCTCGGCCCAGACGGCGTTCGACACGGTGATGCCGTTGCCGTTGAGGTCCATGGAGAAGGGCGTGACGATATGCGCCTTTGTGCCGAAGCCGATGGTCGCGGCGAGCGGCTGGCCGGCCAGCATGTGCGCCCCGTCGAGCTCGCCGGTGATCACCCGGTCGAGCAGTACCTTCCAGTTCGCCTGCGGCTCCAGCGTGACGTAGAGCCCCTCGTCCTCGAAGAAGTGCTTCTCCTTGGCGATGGCGAGCGGAGCCATGTCGGTCAGCTTGATGAAGCCGAACTTCAATTCGTCCTTCTCGGGGATCAGCATGTCGGCTCGCGCCGGCTGTGCTGTTGCGGAAAGGCCGGTGAGGGCGCCGGCAAGGGCAATCGCGGCGACGCCGCCGAGGAAGGCGCGTCTGGAGAGGTCGGTCAGTCTGGCCATGGGCGCAGTTTCCCCGTTGCCGGAAGCCCCGAGGGGGTCCGGAGTGGATGACGAAGGACATGAAAAAAGGCCGCTCGACCAATCGCGGCGCCTGCCATCTGGAAGCGCTCTTGACGAAGGGTCGGCAGCCTTGCCGGTGACGTCCATCGTTGGACGTCGGGTCAAACGGAGCCTCAGCAGCTTCCGTTTTCGAACAGGCGCTACGGTCTTTCGAAGCGCAGGTTGTTCGACTGGGTTTATAGCCGGCCCGCGCTCATGTTGCAATGCGAGCGGAGCAATTTTTGCAGCTTTTCTAGACTTCCGTAGTAATTGTGCAAATAATGAGCAGACCGCTGCGCCTGCAGGCAGCGGAGTTGCGCAGAGGCTAGGCGTCCGCCACGCCAGCCTCGCGGTCGAACAGCCCCGGCGGAACGTCTGGCCCATCTGCCACATCGGAGGATCCGGAGGCCTCCGAATTCGCCTCCGGGCCTTCCCCGAGCGCCTGTCGATAGAGATCCGGCCGGAAGACGTCGCCAGCGACGGCAAGGCTTTCGGGCGAGAGCGGCGCGTCCCCCCACCGCACCATCTGGCGTAGGAGCCAGCGTCCCTGGCGCGGGTCGGGCCGGTTGGCCCCGCTGGCGTGAAAGACGATGAAGTCGGGGATCACCAGATGCCGTCCGGGCGAGACCTCCAGTCGTCCGGCAAGCGCCGGCAGGAGATTCGTCTCGGCGAGACCGAGATTCTCGGGCGCGGCGAGGAGCGCGGCAAGCGCAAGATGGTTGGCCGGGTCGTCGCACCAGGCCGCGGCATCGGCGAGCGCCAGGATCAGCCGCTCCAGCGCGTCGGGGCGCTCTTCGGCAAAGCCTCTTGCGACGCCGAGCACCTTTTCCGGGCTGCGCCGCCAGATCTCCGCCTTGGTGGTGACGATCGCCCCCGCGCTGCGGCGGACCGCGATGGTGCTCCAAGGCTCGCCGACGCAGAAGCCGTCGATCTGGCCGCCGGCCAGCGCATCCGGCACCAGGGGCGGCGGAACCACGGTTATGTCGACGTCGCGCTCCGGCGCGATGCCGGAGGCCGCCAGCCAATAGCGCAGATCGTAGTTGTGGCTCGAATGCGGGTGGACGACGGCAAAACGCAGCGGCGGCTCGCCCTTCGCCTTGCGCCGCTCGACCACGGTGCGGAGCGCCGCGCCGGCATCCGCCGGGCCGGAGCCGAGGGGGCGGACGGTCTCCATCGTGGCCGCGACGGCCTGCGACACGGTGACGGCGTTGCCGCCGAGGGCGAGCACCATCGGCGCGATCATCGGCACGGCCAGCGGCCCGATCCCGAGGCTCGCGGCGATCGGCATCGGCGCCAGCATGTGCGCCACGTCGAAATGGCCGACGCCCATGCGGTCGCGGATCGTCGCCCAGGAGGTTTCGCGCGAGAGCTTCAGATGGATGCCGCGCGCCTCGGCAAACCCTTCCTGCGCCGCGGCGACGAGGACGGCGCTGTCGAGCAGCGGCAGGAAGCCCGCGCGGATCTCGATTGTGCGGCTCATGACCCGTCTCCGAGCAGGCTGTGGGCGCTGACGAGTGACTTCGCGACCTCGGCAATCCGCCGGTTCTCGTTCATCGCGGTCTTGCGCAGAAGCCGGTACGCCTCGGGCTCGTCGAGGCCCTTGGCCTTCATCAGGATCCCCTTGGCCCGGTCGATCATCTTGCGGTCGGCGAGCTCGCTGCGCGCATCGTGGAGTTCGCGGGTCAGCCGGTTGAAGGCGTTGAACCGCATGATCGCCATGTCGAGGATCGGCTTCACCCGCTCCTTTTTCAGCCCGTCGACGATATAGGCCGAGACGCCGGCGGCCACGGCCGCCTCCATCGAGGCGGAATCGGAGCGGTCGACGAACATGGCGATCGGCCGCTGGACCGAGCGCGAGACCTGGAAGAAGTGCTCCAGCTGGTCGCGATTGGGGTTTTCCAGGTCGACGACGATGACGTCCGGCTTCAGCGTCTCGATCCTGCGCACCAGGCCGAACGTCTCCGTCACCACCTCGACATGGCTGTAGCCGGCTTCCCGCAGCCCGTCCTCGATGATCGCGGCGCGCGCGCGGTTTTCGTCGACGACCAGAATCGAGAGGAAGGGACCCATAAGCGCAGTTTGCACCTGCGAAGACGCGCCTGACAATTGCAGCTGAAAGTGCGGGCGATCTGCCTAAACAGGAGGCAGGAACAGGAGCGCCCGCGCCTCCGAAACGCTCGCCGGATGCCGGCCGTGGCGTTCGCAGAGCGCCGCGGCGCGCTCCACCAGTGCGGCGTTGGACGGGGCGAGCGTCGTCCTGTCCAGCCGGACATTGTCTTCCAGCCCGGTGCGCAGATGGCCGCCGAGTTCCAGGCTCCAGTCGTTCAAGGTGATCTGGTGACGGCCGATGCCGGCGCCGGTCCAGGTCGCGTCCGGCTCGAGTCGCTTCAGCGTCGCGGCGAAGAATTCGAAGCTCTCCCGGTCGACCGGCATGGCGTTTGTCACGCCCATGACGAACTGGACGTGCAGCGGGCCCGCGATCAGCCCGCGCTGCTTCAGCGCCGCAGCCTGGAAGATCATCGAGAGATCGAAGGCTTCGATCTCCGGCTTGACCCCGTGGCGCAGCATCTCGCCCGCCAGCCATTCGACGAGGTCTGGCGGGTTGTCATAGACGCGCGTCGGGAAATTGCAGGAGCCGGTGGCGAGCGAGGCCATGTCGGGCTTCAGGGAGAGCATGGCGCCGCGCGCCGCGCCCGCGCCGGAGCGACCGCCGGTCGAGAACTGGACGATCATGCCCGGGCAATGGCGGCGGATGCCTTCCATCAGCCGCGCGAACTTCTCCGGATCGGAACTCGGCGTCTCGTCGTCGTTGCGGACATGGCAGTGAACGAGGCTGGCACCCGCCTCGAAGGCGGCCTGCGTCGATTCGACCTGTTCGGATACGGTTATCGGCACCGCCGGATTGTTCGCCTTGGTCGGAAGCGAGCCGGTGATGGCGACGGTGATGATCGCGGGCGTCGTCATGAGGCTTATCTGGCCGGGGTTTCGCCGAAGTCGAGAGCGAGCGGTGACCGGGCGCGGACGGCGCCCCGGAGGAGCGAAATCCGTCCGGCCCGGTGGTGGGTCCTCCGTCGATTGTCATGGAACCGAATCCGATCCGACATCGAGGGTTCACCGACGGCCAATAGTCCACTGCCGAACGCGGCGCTCCCGGGCCACCACCGGTCCACAGCGGGCGGCGCAGCGAACTTGGCCGAGCATGGTGAACCGATGCTGAAACTGGAAAACGTCTCCCGACGTTTCGCCACGTTCACCGCCGTGAACGGCGTTACGCTGTCGATCCCGGCGGGACAGATGGTCGGTGTGATCGGCCGCTCCGGCGCGGGAAAATCGACGCTCCTGCGGATGCTGAACCGGCTGATCGACCCCAGCGGCGGCCGGATCGGCTTCGGAGAGACCGACGTGACCGCGCTGCGCGGGGCCAAGCTCCGCCGCTGGCAGCGCGACTGCGCGATGATCTTCCAGCAGTTCAACCTCGTGCCGCGGATCGATGTCCTCACCAATGTTCTGCTCGGCCGGCTGAACCACCGCAACACCGTCCTCAACCTCCTCGGCATCTTCTCGGACGAGGAGCGCGTGAAGGCGCTCGCGGCGCTCGACCGGCTCGGCATCGCGCAGACCGCCCTGCAGATGGCCGGGACGCTTTCCGGCGGCCAGCAGCAGCGGGTCGCCATCGCACGGGCCCTGATGCAGGAGCCCAAGGTCATCCTCGCCGACGAGCCGATCGCCTCGCTCGACCCGCTCAACGCCGAGATCGTGATGGACGCGCTGCGCGACATCAACGAGAAGGAAGGCATCACCGTCATCACCAATCTGCACACGCTCGACACCGCACGCGCCTATTGCGAGCGCATCGTCGGGCTGGCGGCGGGCGAGGTGGTGTTCGACGGCGCCCCGGAAGCCCTGACCAGCGACGTCGTCCGCCGGATCTACGGCGCCGACGACAAAGCGCTCAGCGAGCATATCACCTCCACCAGTATTTCCCGTCCCCGGGCCGAGGCCGCGCAGGCGCCGCAGAGATTCCGGCCGGTTCTCGAAGCCGGCTGACGAGACGGATTTTCGTACTTCGCTGCCCCGACGTACGCCGTCGCGGCGGCAAGAACCGGTACCCACGCATCCAACAGGAGAGAGAAAATGTTGAAGCAAGTCCTTCTCGGCGCCGTCGCGATCGCGACTGTGGCCGCCGGCACGGCGTCCGCCTCCGCTTCGGAATTCCGCATCGGGATACTCGGCGGCGAGAACCAGGCGGATCGGCTGCGCAACTTCCAGTGCATGGTCGACCAGCTGAAGCCGGTGCTCGGCGTGGACGAGGTCAAGCTGTTCCCGGCCGCCGACTATGACGGCGTCGTGCAGGGCCTTCTCGGCGGCACGCTGGACGAGGCCGAGCTCGGCGCTTCGGGCTATGCCAAGGTCTATCTGGAGAACAAGGACGCGGTCGATCCGATCCTGACCACGGTCCAGACCGACGGCTCCACCGGCTATCGCTCGGTCATGGTCGCCCGGAAGGATTCCGGCATGACCAAGCTCAAGGACATGAAGGGCAAGAAGCTCGGCTTCGCCGATCCGGATTCGACCTCGGGCTATCTCGTCCCGAACGTCGCCCTGCCGAAGGACATCGGCATGCCGATCGATGAGTTCTTCGCTTCGACCGGCTTCGGCGGCGGCCATGAGAACCTCGTCCTCGAAGTCGTCAAGGGCACCTTCGACGCCGGCACGACCTGGGCCTCGGGCGTCGGCCAGTTCGAGGACGGCTACACCTCCGGGAACCTGCGCAAGATGGTCGACAAGGGCGAACTGGACATGAACGACCTCGTCCAGCTGTGGGAATCCCCGCTGATCCCGAACGGCCCGATCGTCGTGCGCTCCGACCTCGACAAGGACATGAAGCAGAAGTTCAAGGATTGGATGATGAAGCTGCCGGAATCCGATCCGGCCTGCTTCTCGGCGATCGAGGGCGGCGAATTCAAGGGCTTCACCGAGGTGACGCCCGCCTTCTACGAGACCATCATCGAGGCTCGCCGCTCCGTCATCGGCGGCTGATCGATCCCGCCCTGTCGGCGCGTCGCGGCCCCCGCGGCGCGCCAATTTGGTTCAGGTGTCCCGTATGCCCGTTTCCGCGGCCGATCTCGGTCACGATACACAGCTCGTCTATCGGCATTTCCGGGAGCTGCAGTTCCAGCGCCGGCTCTACAGCTGGGGCGGTCTTCTCGTCGTTCTCCTGGCGCTCGCCGGATCGCTCTGGTTCGCCAACGAGACCAATGCCGGCAAGTTCTTCGACCGGCTGCCGCACTTCTTCGACTTCATCGACCAGATGATCCCGCGCGACGCCACCGAGGTCTGGCGCGCTTTGTTCGACCTGCCGTCGCCCTACGATACCGGCAGCCTGAAGTACAACTACCCGGTCGGGCGCTTCTACATCACGGACGGGTTCTACATTCCCGAATATTTCTACAAGATGGTGGAGACGCTGAACATCGCGCTGGTCTCCACGATCATCGGCTTCGTCTTCGCCTTCATTCTGAGCTTTCCGGCAGCCCGCAATCTTAAGGCGCCCTTCTTCGTGCGGATCCCGGTCAAGCGCTTCATGGAGATCGTGCGCGCCTTCCCGGAAATCGTGCTCGCCGGCTTCTTCCTGGCGATCCTGTCGATCGGGCCGATCCCGGCGATGATCGCGGTGTCGATCCATGCGATCGGCGCGCTCGGCAAGCTCTTCTATGAAGTCGTGGAAAACGCCGACATGAAGCCCGACGAGGGCCTCAGGGCGGTCGGCGGCTCCTGGGTGGAGCGGGTGCGCTACGGCATCGTGCCGGCGGTCCTGCCGAATTTCCTCTCCTATACGCTGCTGCGGCTGGAGATAAACGTGAGGGCCTCAGTCATCATCGGCGCGGTAGGCGGCGGCGGCATCGGCGAGCCCCTGCGCCTGGCGATCAGCCGCGGCCATGAGGCCAAGACGCTCGCGATCATCCTTTTGTTGTTCGCGACGATCGTCGCGGTCGACCAGCTCTCGGCGCATCTCAGGCGCCGGCTCGTCGGAAACACCGCCTTCCAGCTCGGCGGCTGAGGGAGACCGAGATGAGCGCCATGTCCGCCGCAGCCGCAGACGATTTGCGCAGCCGCTATCCCGAGGTGTTCCACCAGTCGTTCTGGCAGCGCTGGCGGTTCCCGGCGATCGCCGGCGCGACGATCCTCTACCTCTGCTTCGCCTGGTGGATGTTCGGCGTCGGCACGGCGCTCTCCAGGGCGAGCTGGCACATCGCCGGGATCTACCTGTCCGACTGGGTCTCCTATGAGGTCCGGCCGACGGTCGAGACCGACGGCGACTATCTGAAGGTCACCTATCCGCGCTTCTCGCCGCTCGGCGACAATCCCGATCCGGACTGGCTGAAGAAGGACGAGACCACGATCGCCCGGCGCGCCGCCGAAACCGCAGCGGGCACGTCGCCGGCCGGCGCGCCCGCCACCTCGACCTCGAGCAGCGCCGGCAGCTTCATGGCGCCGGCCGCTCCGGCGGCCTCGGCCCCTTCGACATCGACGCAGAGCAGTGCGGGGAGCTTCATGGCGCCCGCGGCGCCGGCGACCTCGGCGCCGTCCACCTCGACGAAGAGCAGCGGCGACAGCTTCATGGCTCCGACGGCGCCGGCAACTGAGACCGGCCCAGCGAAACAGGACGCGCCGCCGGCGGCAACGCCCGCCGCGCCGGCCGTGGAGACCGTGACGACCGCCGCCCATCTGACCATCGGCGGCGCCGACATCACCATCGCACCGCGCATCGTCACGGTCGCCTATGAGGGCGAGACGCGGATCATCGACATGACGCCCGGCAAGAGCGTCGTCATGCGGGGCGGGCCGCTTCCCGCCTGGGCGAGCCAGGTCGGCGAGACGGGGACGCTGCGCTGCGATTTCGGCTTTCGCGGATCGATCGAAGTGCGCGACGACGAGGTGAAGGTGCGCCATCGCTTCTGGGGCTGGCAGAACTTCGTCTTCGACACCCGCTCGCCCTTCTTCGGCAAGTCGGCCTCCGACGTGATCCACCTGATCGTCTCCGGCCCGCGCCTCGATCCCGCGCAGTCGAACCTGTCGCTCGCCTGGGACAACATCCTCAACAATGCCGAATGGCAGCATGGCGATGTCTGGCTGAAGCTGATGCAGATCATCGTGATGGCCTTCGCCGGCACGCTGTTCGCCTCGCTCGTCGCCTTTCCGCTCGCCTTCGTCGCGGCGCGCAACATCACCCACAACAAGCCGGTCAACCAGATCACCAAGCGCTTCTTCGACTTTCAGCGCTGCGTCGACATGCTGATCTGGGCGCTGTTCTTCATCCGGGCCTTCGGACCCGGCCCGCTCGCCGGCATCTGCGCGATCTTCTTCACCGACACGGGCACGCTCGGAAAGCTCTATTCGGAAGCGCTGGAGAATATCGACGACAAGCAGCGCGAGGGGCTGAAGTCGGTCGGCGCTGCGCCGGTGCTCGTCCAGCGCTTCGGCGTCCTGCCGCAAGTCCTGCCGGTCTTCGTCTCGCAGTCGCTCTATTTCTGGGAATCGAATACGCGCTCGGCGACGATCATCGGCGCGGTCGGCGCCGGCGGCATCGGCCTGAAGCTCTGGGAGGCGATGCGCACCAACGCCAATTGGGAAAACGTCGCCTATATGGTGCTGCTCATCCTGATCGTGGTGCTCATCTTCGACGGCATCTCCAACGTCATCCGCAGCCGGCTGATCAAGGGCGACCGGCGCTGAGGCGGGTGGAAGCGCGGGCTGCCCGGCCGCTTCTAAACCCCCGCCGCATCCAGCAGGCGTTCGACCATGCCGCGATAGCCGCTGCCGAAGAGCCTCAGATGCACCAGGGCGGGCCAGAGCTGGTAGAGGTCGCGGCGCTCCGGCCAGCCGGGCTCGAGCTCGCCATAGGCCTCGAAGAAGGCCGGGCCCGGGCTGCCGAAGAGTCCGAGCATGGCGATGTCGATCTCGCCATGGCCATGATAGCAGGCCGGGTCGATGAGGCCGGAGATCCGCCCCTTCGATGCAAGGACGTTGCCGCTCCACAGGTCGCCGTGGAGGAGTGAGGCGGGCGGGCTTGCGGGCAGGCGTTCGTCGAGGCCATGCGCGAGCGCTTCCAGCCGACGCGCGACGGCGCCCGGCACGTGCGGCAGATGGGTGAGGAGACGGCGCTCGCCGTAAAAGCGCGGCCAGTCGCCTCCCGCGGTATTCTCGATCACGACCTTGCCGAAGGCGTAGTCGGCCTCCCAGCCGTAATGCGGCCCGGTGGCCGCGTGAAGCCGTCGAAGCACAGCGCCGAGATCGGCCGAAGCGGAGGAAAGACTGCCGCCGGACGGCAGAAGTTCGATCGCCAGCGCCGCATCGTCCACGCCATAGACCTTCGGCGCGGGGGCGCCGGCCGCCCGGATCGCCTGGAGCATCGCGGCTTCCATCCGCGGAGCGGGGCCGGTCTTGACCACGGCCCGGCGGCCGTCGGCGAGCGTGATGGTCACGAGGTCGGAGAGCGAGCCGCCGGAAGCGCCGCCGGCTTCGGCGAGCGTGCCGCCCATCAGCGCGGCGCCCCGTTCGGCAAGGCCGGTCATGTCTCGCCTGCGATATGCCGGGCGAGCCCCGCCGCGCCCTCCGTCGCGTCCGCCCAGGTGACGTCGAAACCGGCATCGTCGCCGTAATAGGGGTCGGCGACCGGCTGACCTTCGCGTCCGGGCACGAAATCGAGAAGCAGGCAGAGCTCGGCCGAAGCATCGGCCGGACGGATCCGCCGGAGGTTCCTGAGATTGTCGCTGTCGAGCGCGACGACATGGGTGAAGCGGGTGAAGTCTTCCTGCGTCACCTGCCTCGCGCGGTATTGCGAGATGTCGATCCCGGCCCGCGCGGCCACCGCCTGCGCCCGGCGGTCCGGCGGATGGCCGACATGATAGTCGCCGGTTCCGGCCGAATCGGCCGTGACATCCAGCCCGAGACGCGCCGCCTCGGCGCGAAAGGCGGCCTCGGCGAGGGGCGAGCGGCAGATATTGCCGAGGCAGACGAAGAGGACGGCGGGCTTGGAGGTCACGGCTGGCTCGTCTTTGAACAGGGGGCGGTGCGCGCTGGCGGCTCTCGGGCGAAGCTGTCGCGCACATAGGACCTGTCAACCGTCCCGGCTCCGAAGCATGCAAGCCGGCCCTTCGCCGCTGGCGGTGTCGCGCGGACCTCCGTCCCGACCCAGCGAGTCCGTCTACTGCGTGAAGATCGCGTAGTCGGGCATGCCGAGGCCGAGAATGCCGACCAGCGTCTCGGCGCCGGCTTCCGCCGGCCCGTCATTGACGATGCGCACGAAGCGCTCGGCGCCGTCCGGCAGCTTCAGCGGAACGGCGCGGTCGAGCCGGGCGGCGACCTCCTCGCGGCTTTCGCGGCCACGGCCCGATACGCGTTCGACGAGGACTTCCCGTGGCGCGGTGATTTCGACGACGGCGAGCCGCGGAAACCGCGCCGCCGCCGCGTCGAGCACCCGGCGGGAGATGTTGGCTATGACCGTGCCGCCGGAGGCGACATGCCCGACGAGGCTCGCCGGCAGGCCGTAGGCGAGGCCATGCGCGCGCCAGGAGAGGCAGAAGGCGCCACCCGCCTCCGCCGCCTCGAAGGCGGCAAGGCTCATCACCTCGTGGTCTTCCAGTTCGGCGACCGCCGGGCGCGTGACCACGCGCCGGGCGACGACGACGCCGGAGGCCTCCGGCAGGCGCGCGGCGGCGAGCCCGATCAGCGTGTCCTTGCCGGCGCCGCTCGGGCCGACGACGGCGCAGAAGAGGCCCGGTGCCGGGTCCTGGGCCACGGCGTGCAGGTCCATCCGATCAGGCAACGCGCCGCCCCTCGCGAAAGACCGAGCGCACCACCGGCGGCTCGCCGCGATGGGCGCGGATGCGCACGAGATCGGCGCGGCGACCGGGCTCGATCGCGCCGCGATCGGCCAGGCCGACGGCCTCTGCCGGGGCCTTCGTCACATGCCGGATCGCTTCCGGCAGCGAAGCCTCTTCGAGGTCGTAGAGATGGAAGGCCGCCTGCAGCATGGAGAAGGGCACATAGTCGGAGGACAGGATGTCGAGGACGCCGAGCCGCATCAGCTCCAGCGCCGAGACATTGCCCGAATGCGAGCCGCCGCGCACGATGTTGGGCGCGCCCATCAGGATATGCAGCCCGGCCGCCCGCGAGGCTTCCGCTGCCTCGACCGTCGTCGGAAATTCGGCGACGGCGATGCCGAGTTCGACGGATTCGGCGACATGCGCGGCGCTGGCGTCGTCATGCGAGGCGAGCGCGATGCCCCGCTCGCGGCAGGCCGCGGCGATCGCCCGCCGGCTCGCCGGCGCGTATTTCTCCGACTCGGCAATCCGGCGCTCGCAGAAGGCGTCGAACTCGGCGTCGGTCAGCCCGTCCTTCTTCTGGTAGAAGGCGCGATAGGCATCGAGATCGCGGAACTGGCGCTGGCCGGGCGCGTGGTCCATCAGCGAGGCGAGCCTCAGCCGCGGATTGTCCTTCACCTTGTCGAAGCCCTCGACGACGTCCTCGGCCGAGACCTCGCATCTGAGATGGATGAAATGGTCGGCGCGCACCCGGTCCTCGTCCACCGCCTGGCCGATCGCCCGTCCCATCGCCGCGATGTCGTCGGAACTGGCGATCCGGTTCTCGTCGGTGCCGACGCGCAGGGCGTCGAAGACGGTGGTGATTCCCGAGGCGGCGATCTGGGCGTCATGCGCCTGGATCGCGGCCATCCGGTTCCAGACGACGCGCGGGCGCGGGTGGTAATGGCCCTCGATATGGTCGGTGTGGAGCTCGACGAGGCCGGGGATGACGAAGTCGCCGCCCATGTCCTCGCCGCGCGTCGACCGGCCTTCGCCGATCTCGGCGATCTCGCCGCCGATCAGGACGAGATGGCCGTCGACGATCTCCTCGGGGGTGACGATTTTGGCATTGGTGAGGATCGTCTCGGCGGGCATTGCGGTGTCTTTCGAAAGGAACGCGCGTTCGGCCGCGGCGCAGTTTCGGCAGGGCAGGTGGCGCGCGGCGGCTCGCGGCCATCGCGTCCCCCGATGCTGGATGCGGCGGCGAGGGGCATGTGGTCGATCCGGGCGAGAAACGTCAAGTGACGCTTTGACGTCAGCTGCATACGGCCGGGCGAGGCGTGCGCGAACGCATCCTGCCGACACCGCGTCGCTGCATCGGCGCGGACCCGGCACTCCTTCCGCGCGGCGTCCTTGATTGGGGGCGGGCGTCTCGCCGTTGGCTACACCGGCACCGGCAACACGACCCGGTTCGCAACGCTCGAGCACGAGTCCGGCAGGGACTGTGGCCGATGACGATCGCGCTCGCATCATCTCAGATGCCGAAATCGGACGGAAGGTAAACCGGACGGCTAAAGGCGCGCTTCATGCGAGATCGATCGCCATCTATAGTCGCTGCGTTGAGCCAGGCAGTGGGGACGAAATTGGCCGAAAGCGACGAAAATCCGCAGGTGCGTGGCGGTCTGTCAGAGGAGATCGCGCGCCTCAAGGAACAGGTGAAGGAACTCCAGGCAGCTTCGGTACATCATGAGCAGAGGTGTCACAGAATAGAAGCCCTTCTCAGCGGCACGTCTGCGGCTCGACCTCCCGGAGCGAGTGTGGCGGCGGTCGCGACGGGCGGACCAGTCGTTTCCGTCATCATGCCTACCTTTGATCGTGCAAAGTTCATTGGTGAAGCCATTGCGAGCGTTCAGAGACAGCAGTTCCAAGAATGGGAACTCATTGTTGTGAGCGACGGAGCAAGCGAAGATACGGAGGCCGCCGTCATCCCATTCCTGGAAGACAAGCGGATCAAAATGGTCCGGCAACAGAATGCAGGATCGGCGAATGCCAGGAATTTCGGCATCCTCAATTCTTCCGCTCCGCTTCTGGCATATCTTGATGATGACAATCTTTGGTATCCAGAGTTTCTTTATCGTGCGGTCGACGTCTTCGCGACCCGCGAGGATGTTGATATTATCTATGGTGCCTTAGTGACTGAGGAGAATAGATTGCGGAATTCCTGCGTACTTTGGAAGAAATTCAATAGAAAACATCTTGAAATTTTGAATTACATTGATACGAACGTGATCGTTCACCGTCGAAAGCTTTTTGATAAGTATGGAGGGTGGGACGGAAGTGTCAGGAAACTCTGCGACTGGGATCTGGTCCTGCGATATACCTCGCACAGCCCTGCGCTCGCGTTGAACGTGCTGGCGGCTTACTACCGTGATTGCGACGGCGGTCGGGCCAGAGGGCCATCGGATCCGCTGACGTTCAATGAGGTCCGTCGACGGATCGAATCCGGCTCGTATCAGCCCGTATCACCCAACCAGCCGGGCTAATCTGTCCCGCGCTCCGATCCAGGAGTCGGGCCCGGCTTGCGACCACACCGTCAGTCGTCTTCGCAGCTTGGCGATGGATTCTTCCATATTCCAGTCGGCCGGAGTGTCCTTGAAAAATGAACGTGAGAGCCAGGCGCCAGATGCATCCAGGCGCGGATACTGGGCAATAACGAGGTCCGGGGGATAGGGAAGATTTCCGTCATCCGGACGCGCCAGCCCGCCCACCGAGAACGGCAGTCCGGCATCATTCACCGCTCGTGCGAGGCGAGACAGCGCTTCGGAAACCAGAACTTCGAAGTGGCTTCGAAGTCTTAGCTGTATGCGTAGATCGTTCAGCCCGGCCATGATCTCGTCCACACCGGGGATATCTAGAATTTTATCGATGCGCTCTAAAGCGGGTTTCGTCTCCACAAGAAGAATAGTGCGCGCGCGCGCTCGAACCAAATCGATGAAATGGGCCACTTCGGTCGGGCTTGTGAAATACGGAAGCATTATTACCTTGGCCCCGGCCTCCAGAACGCTCTCTATTTCCTGATCGCTTTGAGAATTGATGGGGTTGATGCGTACAAATGCGTCGGAACGGCTGAGGACTTGCGATACGCGTTGGAGATCGGAAATCGAATGGTATGAAAGGCGTGTATCGAGGCCGGATTGCCTGACGGATTTGCCGAGCGTTTCTAAGTCCACCCCGACTCGATCGACACCCGCTGCATCCGCTGCGGCCGCCTGGAACCGGTCATTCGTGATGAATGTCAGAACGAACGCTTCACCGTAGGATCGGTCCATATAAGATCTACAACACTTTCGGGATCATGGGAGAGCCGGGCTCGGCTCTCCAATTGTCAGGTTCTTCATGAACATAGGTTTCGTCGGTAATGTTTAGATAGCTGGCCGGGCACCCGCTTTCATTGCGCAATCCGTGCCAGACTCCAGGCGGTACAACGACCATGACGGGGCGCTTGGCCCCGATCCGAATGATATCCGTCGCGCCGTGGGTGGGAGAGCGGGGTCTCGCGTCCCAAAGCGCGAGCTTTATATTGCCGCCGATTCCAACAAGATGGTCAGTTTGCTTGGTATGAGCGTGCCAGTCGGTAACGGCGTCCGGGTTCATCTCCACCCAATTGACCTGTCGGACGTCTATTCCGATTTCCGACCAGTCGATCCTGAATACTTCGGCCATGGAGCCGCTGCGAGTGAGGATGTTTCCGAGCTCGCGTACGAGAACGCCTGAAATATTCGGGGTATGAGCGCGCGCGCCGTCGCTCTTTACGGTTTGCGTATCTCTAGTTCCAATCATGCCCATCTCAACAATCATCGCTGTGTAAATCTATTCAAACTGCCGGTAGTCGCTGCGACCGGCCATCCTATTCTGCCGTGGAGCGAGGTCCTCGGCCTTTGGTGTGGGCGGTTCAACCCGAAGCCTCTGTGTCGCATGTCAGTGGGAGCAGAGCCTTGGCAGGCAAGACGCTCATTTCACCAAGTGTGCCGGTGCCTACCCAGCGACGGATGGTCTGCGACCATCTGCGCCTTCGTCTGGCTGATCTCCGTCAGAACCTCGTCGCCATGCAGGCGATCACTCTCGCAGGCGCCGGCGTCTTGGCCTTCTCCCGATTGTCGAGCCAGGCGGCCGCCGTCCGCCGCCGTTCAAAGATATTTGCCTCCTCATGGGCAAACGGCTCTTCACGCTTCAGCCGGATCTGTGCGAGATGGACGACCGACCCATCCTGCGGCTTGCAAAATCCGATCGTGCTCACTGTCCTTGTCTGCATCGGTGCAACATCAGGACTCCCAGTGCAACATTGTGGCACTCAAGGCAATAGAATAGCGTGATGCGGCCTGAAGGAAGAACAGACGAAACAATGCAGAACCAGGCGTAAGTCTCTGACATGACGCAAAGATCAAGCTACTCCGCGTCCCGCATCTTCGCCGTCGCGCCCATGATCGACTGGACGGACCGGCATTGCCGGTTCTTCCACCGGCAGCTGACGCGGCGGGCGCTGCTCTATACCGAGATGATCGTCGACCAGGCGATCATCCATGGCGACGCGGACCGGCTGCTCGGGTTCGACGCGGCCGAGCATCCCGTGGCGCTTCAGATCGGCGGCTCCGATCCAGAGAAGCTCGCCCGCGCCTGCGCTATCGCCGGCGGCTATGGCTATGACGAGATCAACCTCAATGTCGGCTGCCCGTCCGACCGGGTGCAGTCCGGGACGTTCGGCGCCTGCCTGATGCGCACGCCGGAGCTCGTCGGCGACTGCCTCGCGGCCATGGTCGAGGCGAGCGCCGCGAAGGTGACGGTGAAGTGCCGCATCGGGGTCGACGATCAGGATCCGGAGGCGGCGCTCGACGCGCTCGCCGATGCGGCGGTGAAGGCCGGCGTGGAGACGATCTGGGTCCATGCGCGAAAAGCCTGGCTCCAGGGTCTCAGCCCGAAGGAAAACCGCGACATTCCGCCCCTCGACTACGACCGCGTGCGCCGGCTGAAGGCGCGGCTGCCGGAGGTCTTCGTCGGACTGAATGGCGGGCTGAAGACGGTCGCGGCGGCAAGGTCCGAGATGCGGGAACTCGACGGCGTCATGCTCGGCCGCGCCGCGTATCAGACGCCGGACATCCTTGGCGAGGTGGATGCGGCGTTCTATGGCGAGCCGGCACGGCCGGTGGACTATGGCGCGGTGATCGCAACGATGACGGGCTATGCCGTGCGCCATGTCGCTGGCGGCGGCAAGCTCGGCCAGGTCACGCGGCATATGACCGGCCTCTTCAGCGGGCTGCCGGGCGCCCGGCGCTGGCGGCAGATCCTGTCGGAGGGCGCCAGCCGCCCGGACGCCTCGCCGCGGCTCATCGAAGAGGCCTTCGCCGCGGTGCGGCTCGAGCCGGCGGCGGGTAGCGCGCGCGACGCGGCTTGAATGCGCTTGAGGGGTTGGCGCCGTAGAGCGCTGACGTCTCAGATTTTCGGACGGTCCGAACACCAGCCAACAGCGGCTCCCCGTGGCGTTCGTCGGCGAGCCGGCCTATGAGGCCGGGATGACCAGCCTCGCCGACGCCCATCTTCTGACGCTCATTCCGACGTTGCTTGTCGCCGCGGCCGCCGCCGGCTTCCTGGCCGGCCTGTTCGGCATCGGCGGCGGGGCGATATTCGTGCCGGTGCTCTACCAGACCTTCGAGGGCCTCGGCGTCGCGCATTCGGTGTCGATGCATCTCGCCGTCGGCTCGTCGATCGCGATCATCGTGCCGACCTCCGTGCGCTCGCTGATGGCGCATGCGAAGAAGGACGCCGTCGACAAGACGCTTCTGAAGCAATGGCTGGTCGCCGTACCGCTCGGCGCGGTGGCGGGTGCGATCGTCGCGGCCGCCGCCTCTTCGGAGGAACTGCGGGGCATCTTCGCGGCGCTCGCCTTCCTGCTCGGCCTGAAGCTCCTGATCGGGCGCGTCGGCTTCACGCTCGGGACGGACCTGCCGGGGCTCGTCGGCCGCTCGATCGCCGGGTTCACGATCGGCCTGTTGTCCTCGCTGATGGGGATCGGCGGCGGCGTCCTCAACAACACCTTCATGACGCTCTATGGCCGGCCGATGATCCAGGCGGTGGCGACGAGCGCCGGGGTCGGCGCGCTGATCTCGGTGCCGGGCCTCGTCGCCTACATCGTCGGCGGCTGGGGCGATCCGGCCCTCCCGGCGTTCAGCCTGGGCTTCGTCAACATCCTGGCGGTGCTGCTCGTCGCGCCGGCCTCGATCCTGGTCGTGCCCGCAGGCGCCGCGCTCGCCCACAGACTGACACGGCGCCAATTGGAACTCGGCTTCGGCTGCTTTCTTCTGATCGTCGCCGCGCGCTTCGCCTACAGCCTGTTCTGACGGCCCGCGCGCAAGGCACCGGCGTCAATCGGTCAGGATCAGCCGGTCGCCGCGGAAGTCGTAGGAAGTCAGCGTGTCGAGATAGCTCATGCCGAGCAGCACGACGCCCAGCCCCTTGCCTTCGGTGACGGCGGCCGGGACGTTATGGCGCACGATGTCGCCGATCTTCACCGTGTCGAGGCGCACGGGCGCGGCTCGGGCAAGGCCATTCGCCGTCATCACCTGCTGGGTGTAGTTGAGGGAGCGGGTGTCGATCCCGAGCGACTGCGCGGTCTCGGCATCCATCGCGACGACCGAGGCGCCGGTATCCACCATCATCGGCGCAGGCGCGCCGTCGATCGTCCCGTTGAGATGGAAATGTCCGTCGGCCGTGCGGACCGCCATGAACTGCCGGCCCTCGCTGCCGGAGACAGGCACCAGGCTGCCGGGCACGAGGACGGCATAGACGCGGTCCTTCAGCGCCTGAAATTCCGGCGCATAGGCATAGGCAGCGACCAGCACCAGGAAGGCCAAGCCCCACACGACCGCGCTCTTGATCGCCGTCGTCAGCTGCGTTCGCGCGAGGATCACGACACCCGCCGCCATCGCCGTGCCCCAGGCGCCGTAATAGGCGAGGCCCGCGAACTGGTCCTTGTCGAGCCCCGCAATCGTCTCGCCCTGACTGAAGACGAGGGCGAGGCAGGCGAGGCCGAGCACGGCGAGAATGACCCAGAGGATCGTGTCACGTCGCATCGCTGGGTCCCCCATTCTTAGCACGCTCAGCCGCTTTGGCAGCCGGCGCCTCGCGGGAGGTCAGTGCGGCCAGCCGATCCGGCAGTTCCTGCATCAGCTGGAGGCGCCGCTCGGCTGAAAAGCCGAGCCAGCAGGCGATCTCCTCGCCCGTGCGCCCGCAGCCAAGGCAGAAGCCGCTTTGCGGATCGAGCGTGCAGACACTGTTGCAGGGGGTTGCGATTCCCATCGGGAAGTTGGCCGTCCATTTCTGATCGTGAGCGTCTCTTTGGGATATGGCGGCAGGCGCCCTTTGTAACAAGGATATCCTGCAAACCTTGCCGAGGCTTCATCGGCCGTGGGCCGCCAAATCCATCCCGATCGAAGCCGCTCCCGCGACTGCCCGGCATCGTGCTGAAGGCCCGGATGTCGTGCGCCGGCCTGTGGCGGTCCTTAGCTAACTGCCTATAGCCGCACATGTTTAATTCATCGCAGGAGGCTGAACTTGAGTGTCCTCCTCCGCATTGTCCCCGCCGAGGCAGATACCCCGTGGGGGTATGAGCGCACGCGTGGTGCGGGCGCTCGCCTGACAACAAAGGGACCGATCATGTTCTATCTCGACAAGCGCCTCCAATATCCGGTGAAGGTGGAAAATCCCGATCCGCAGTTCGCGCGCATGCTGCAGCAGGCCATCGGCGGGATCGAAGGCGAGATCCGCGTCGCCATGCAGTATTTCTTCCAGGGCTGGGGTGCCCGCGGCCCCAATCCGAAATATCGCGACATGCTGCTCCATACGGCCACCGAGGAGATGGGCCATGTGGAAATGCTGGCGACCGCCGTCGCCATGAACCTCGAAAAGGCGCCGACCTCGCTACAGGAAGCGGGCGCTGCGGACGCCGTCGTCGGCGCTGTCATGGGCGGCGAGAATCCGCGGCACGTGATGGAAGGCATGCTGCACAGGCACGTCCTGTCGACGGGCCTTGCGGCTTATCCGGCCAATTCCGACGGCGTTCCCTTCGACATGTCGCACATCTATGCGAGCGGCAATCTTGCGGCCGACATGTACTGCAATGTCGCCGCCGAGAGCACCGGCCGCGTCCTCGCCGTACGCCTTTACAACGCCGCGCATGACAAGGGCATGAAGGACATGCTGCACTTCATGATCGCGCGCGACACCATGCACCAGCAGCAATGGCTGGCCGTGATCGAGGAACTCGGGGGGCACAAGGGCACGCTGCCGATCCCCAATTCCTTCCCGCAGGAGAAGGAGGACCAGGAGCACAATTACGATTTCTTCGGCTCGGCCGCCGACGGCACGCCGCCGCCCGCCGGCCGCTGGACGGAAGGCGCCTCGCTCGACGGCAAGGGCAACTTCACCGTCTTCCAGAACAAGCCGCTCGGCCAGGAACCCGATCTCGGGCCGGCGCGCCCGGACAGCGGTGCGCAGACTGAGCAGATGGGCTAAGGATCCTTCAGGCCCCGCCCCGGCGGCGGGGCCTGAATCCCATCGGCTTCGGCTGTAGCCGGCGCGATCCCGGCCGCCATTGCCGGACCGCCGGCCTCGAAAAGGACGGACCTGACGTGCCTGGCGGAGAGATCATCGGCGACCGCATCGAACTGCGGCGAACGGAGGAGGAGAAGCGGCCACTCCTGCAGCGGCTGAAGCGGATCGAGGGACAGGCCCGCGGTCTCCAGAACATGATCGCGGAAGACCGCTACTGCCTCGACGAGGTCCAGCAGATCAATGCGATGACCGCGGCGCTGCGCGAGGTCGCGCTGATGATCATCTCGCAGCATGTCAGCTGCGGCATCGAAATTGCTGTCGAGGATGACCACAAGAAGATCGCGGTGGAGGATATCATGCGGGTCCTGCGCCCGGCGATGCGCCCAAGCGGCTGAGAGTGCCGGCCAGGCACCTGTCGCATTGACGTTTACGTAAGAGGGAGACATTGTTCCGGAAGGCGTCGGTGGAAACCGCCGCGCGGTCTCTACATAAGCCCGCAAGAGGGCAGCCAACCGGAGCATTCCCATGTCTTTCCGAAAGGACAAGCTGACCCGGCCGATCTACCGGTGGGCGAAGAAGGTCATGCCGCCGATCTCCGAGACGGAGACCGAGGCGATCAACGCCGGCACCGTCTGGTGGGACGGCGAACTGTTCTCGGGCGCGCCCGACTGGAACAAGCTCCTCGCCATGCCGCCGGCGCGGCTGACGCCGGACGAGCAGGCCTTCATGGACGGCCCGGTCAGAGAGCTCTGCTCCATGATCGACGACTGGAAGATCGCTTCCGTCGATCACGACCTGCCGCCCGAAGTGTGGGACTTCCTGCGCCGCGAAAAATTCTTCGGCATGATCATCCCGAAGGAATATGGCGGCCTCGGCTTTTCCAACACGGCCCATTCTGAGGTCGTGCGCAAGGTCTCCTCCTGCTCGGTCGTCGCCGGCGTCACGGTCATGGTGCCGAATTCGCTCGGACCGGGCGAGCTGATGCTGCATTTCGGCACCAGGGACCAGTGCGACTACTGGCTGCCCCGGCTCGCCGACGGCCGGGAGATCCCGTGCTTCGGCCTGACCTCCGCCGATGCCGGCTCGGACGCCGCCGCCATGACCGATACCGGCATCGTCGAATATGGCGAGCACGAGGGCAACCAGGTCCTCGGCATCCGGCTGAACTTCCACAAGCGCTACATCACGCTCGGGCCCATCGCGACTGTGATGGGCTTGGCCTTCAAGCTCTTCGATCCGGGGAACCATCTCGGCCGCGGCGAGAATCTGGGCATCACCGTCGCCCTGCTGCCGACCTCGACACCCGGCGTCGTCCATGGCGACCGGCACATCCCGCAGATGACCTATTTCCAGAACGGGCCGCTCAGCGGCAAGGACGTTTTCATCCCGCTCGACTGGATCCTCGGCGGCGAGAAGCAGATCGGGCAGGGTTGGACCATGCTGATGACGGCGCTCGCCGCCGGTCGGTCGATCTCGCTGCCCTCCCAGTCGGCGGCCTCGGCGGCGATGTGCGCGCGCGTCACCGGCGCCTATGCCAGGATCCGCACGCAGTTCAACGTGCCGATCGGCCTCTTCGAAGGCATCCAGCAGCCGCTCGCCGAGATTACCGCCAACGCCTATCTGATCGACGCCGCGCGGCGGCTGACGGTGGCCGCCCTCGACGAGGGTCACAAGCCCTCGGTGATCTCCGCGATCATGAAGGCGCACGCGACCTACCGGATGCGCGAATGCATCGAGCGGGCGATGGACATCCATGGCGGCAAGGCGATCATCGACGGGCCGAAGAACTATCTCGGCCAGGCCTATCGCTCCGTGCCGATCGGCATCACCGTCGAGGGCGCCAACATCCTCACCCGCAGCCTGATGATCTTCGGCCAGGGAGCGATCCGCGCCCATCCCTACATGCTGAAGGAGATGATGGCCCTGTCCGAAAAGGACGAGGCGAAGGGGCTCGCCGAGTTCGACAGGCATTTCTGGGCGCATGTCGGCCACGCCGTCACGAACACGGTCCGCGCCTTCGTCCAGGGCTGGACCGGCGGCCTCGCGGCCCCGGCGCCGAAGGACGCGGCCTTCACCGGCCACTGGCGTCAGCTCTCGCGCTACGCCTCGGCCTTCGCGCTGGTCGCCGATCTCTCGCTCCTGACCCTCGGCGGCGCGTTGAAGCGCAAGGAGATGCTGTCGGCCCGTCTCGGCGACATCCTGTCCGAACTCTATCTCCTCGCCGCGGTCCTGAAGCGCTTCGAGGTGGAGGGACGGCCGGAGGCAGACCGTCCGCTGATCGAGTACATCATGGAAAAGGGCTATTGCCGCCTGGCGATCGCCTTCACCGGCGTGCTCGACAATCTGCCGGCGCGATGGGCAGCCGGCTTTGCCCGCTTCGTCGCCTTCCCGCTCGGCGTCCCCTATCAGGAGCCCTCGGACGAGTTGCTGCAGGAGGTGGCGGCGATCGTCATGCGCCCGTCCTCGCAGCGCGACCGTCTGACCCCCGATCTCTATCTCGGCGAAGGCCATGCCGACCATCCGGTCAAGGATTTGGAGCATGCCTTCGAGCTCGTCGCGGAAGCCGCGCCGATCGAGAAGAAGATGCGGGACGCCAGGATCCGCGATCCCGAAGCGGCGCGGGACGAGGGCGTGATCACGGCCGCCGAGTTCGACCAGCTTCAGGCCGCCAGGGCGGCCGTCGCCAAGGTGGTCGCGGTCGATGCCTTCCCGGGTGCCGATGTCTCTCCGATCGCCGCGCAACACGATCGCGGCTCCGATCGTTCGGGAAGCGGCGCACCATCACCCTCCAGGGAGGCCGCGGAATAATGGCGCGAGACGTCTACCTCGTCGACGGGGCCCGCACGCCCTTCATCAAGGCGCGCGGCAAGCCCGGGCCCTTCTCGCCGGTCGACCTCGCCGTCCAGTGCGGCCGGCCGCTGCTCCTGCGGCAGGCCTTTTCGCCGGACGCGATCGACCTCGTGATTTTGGGCTGCGTCAACGTCGTCGCCGACGAGATGAACCCGGCGCGTGTCGCCGCGCTCCGTCTCGGTCTGTCCGACGAGACCCCGGCCTTCACCGTGCAGATCAATTGCGGCTCCGGCATGCAGTCGATCGACACCGCCTTCCGCACGATCGAGAACGGCAAGGCCGAGATCGTGCTGGCCGGCGGCGCCGAGGCGCTCAGCCACTCGCCGCTGGTCCTGAGGCGCGGGGCGGTCGACTGGTTCGCGCGGCTGAACGGCGCCAAGACGACGAGCGACCGGCTCAAGGCCTTCACCGGGCTGAAGCCGGAATTCCTGAAGCCGGAGATCGGTCTCGAGCGCGGCCTGACCGACCCGATCACCGATCTCAACATGGGCCAGACCGCCGAGGTTCTCGCCCATCTCTTTTCCATCTCCCGGCGCGAGGCCGACGCCTATGCGGCGGAAAGCCACGAGCGGCTCGGCCGCGCCACCAGCGAAGGCTGGCTGAGGGACGAGATGCTGCCGGCCTTCTCGCGCGGGGGCGAGGTCTTCGACCATGACGACGGCATTCGGCCGGGCTCGACGGCCAAGAGCCTGTCGAAGCTGAAGCCGGTCTTCGAGCGGCCCTATGGCAAGGTGACCGCCGGCAACGCCTCGCAGATCACCGACGGCGCATCCTGGACGATCCTCGCGTCGCAGGAAGCGGTCGAAAAGCACGGCCTCTCGCCGCTCGCCAAGATCGTCGATTCCGAATGGGGCGCGCTCGATCCCGCGATCATGGGGCTCGGCCCCGTGGTCTCGACGGCTCCGATCCTGAAGCGGCAGCAGATGGCGGTCTCCGACGTCGACCTTTGGGAGCTGAACGAGGCCTTCGCAGCGCAGGTCCTCGCCTGCCTTGCCGCCCTCGACGAGCCGGATGTCGCCGACGGTGTGCTCGGCCTCGACGGGCGCGGCGGGGCGATCGACCGGGAGCGGCTGAATGTCGACGGCGGGGCGATCGCGCTCGGCCATCCGGTCGGCACCAGCGGCAACCGCATCACGCTCCACCTCGCCAACGCCATGCGCCGCCTCGGGCTGAAGCGCGGCATCGCCACCGAATGCATCGGCGGCGGGCAGGGCGGGGCGATGCTGCTCGAAGCCGCCTGACACCGAGCCGCCGCGTTCAAGGCAGGCCCGCACGCCGGCCTGCCGAAACGAGATCCCGCCGGGGCTGTTCTTTCACCCCTTTGTTCCAGCCGAGAGACGAGACCGAGATCCCATGGGCAGAATGCTGACCGCGCTTTCCGATCGCGCCCTCGAACTGGGCCCGGCCCGCACCGCGCCGCAGGAGGGAAACTGGCGCCTCGCCACCGACCGGGACTATGTCGCCTGGCTGGTGCTCGACCGTCCGGACCGCTCGGTCAACACGATCGACCGCAGCGTCATCGAGGAACTCGACCGGCATCTGGGCACGATCGCCGAGCAGAAGCCGACGGCCCTCGTCATCCGCTCCGCCAAGCCCACGGGCTTCGCGGTCGGCGCCGACATCCAGCAATTCGTCGGCGCCTCGACGGCCGAGATCCACGGCATGCTCGAAGAGGCCCACCATGTGCTCGACCGGCTGGCGTCGCTCGAGGCGAAGACCATCGCCGTCGTCCACGGCCACTGCCTCGGCGCCGGGCTCGAGATCGCGCTCGCCTGCGACCGGCGGATCGCCGTCGCCGATGCCAGCCTCGGCTTTCCCGAAGTGATGCTTGGGCTTCATCCCGGGCTCGGCGGCACCTATCGTGCGACCGCCATTGCCGATCCGATCGAGGCGATGACCATGATGCTGACCGGACGGTCCGTCTCGGCGAGGAAGGCGAAGGCGATCGGCCTCGTCGACGCGGTCGCCGAGGAGCGCCATGTCGGCGCGGCGGTCGAGGCGGCGCTCTATGGCGACCTTCCCCCGCGCGGCGGCAGCTTCAAGGCGCAGGCCTTCTCGCTGAAGCCCGCGCGCGCCTTCGCGGCGGGCCAGATGCGCAGGAAGACGGCCGAAAAGGCGGCGAAGGCGCATTATCCCGCGCCCTACAGGCTGATCGACCTCTGGGAGGCGCATGGCGGCGACCCCGAGACCATGCGGCACGAGGAGGTGAAGAGCTTCGCCGAGCTGATCGAGACGGAGACGGCGCAGAACCTCGTGCGCGTCTTCTTCCTGCGCGAGGCGATGCGCGGGCTGAAGGAGGGCGCTTCAGCGATCCGCCACGTCCATGTCGTTGGCGCGGGGGCTATGGGCGGCGAAATAGCGGCCTTCGCCGCCGGCCGCGGCTTCCACGTCACCCTCGGCGACATCGCCGCCGAGCCCATCGGCAAGGCGATGCGCGCGGCGACGAAGATGCTGGAGCGCACGCTGAAGGACAAGATCAAGGTCCGCGACGCGCTCGACCGGCTCACCCCCGACCCGCGCGGCTTCGGCATCCGCCATGCCGATCTCGTCATCGAGGCGGCGCCGGAAAAACCCGATCTGAAGCGGAAGATCTATGCCGAGATCGAGCCGCAGCTGAAGGACGGCGCGCTTCTCGCCACCAATACCTCGGCCCTGAAGCTTGCCGAACTCGCCGAGGGGCTCGCCGATCCCTCGCGCTTCGTCGGGCTCCACTTCTTCAATCCGGTCTCGCGCATGCAGCTCGTCGAGATCGTCCATCACGACAGGATCGATCCGAAAACCGCGCGGCGGGCGACGGCCTTCGCGGTCGAACTGTCGAAGCTGCCGGCGCCCCTCGCCTCCGCGCCGGGCTTCCTCGTCAACCGCGCGCTGACGCCGTACATGGCCGAGGCGCTGGTCATTCTCGACGAGGGCGTGCCGAAGGAGCGGATCGACAGGACGGCCGAGGACTTCGGCATGCCGATGGGGCCGATCGAACTCACCGACCAGGTCGGGCTCGACATCGCCCTCGACGTCGCGACCTCGCTGCGCCGGGACCTCGACACGGCCTATCCCGAGACGCCCGGCTGGCTGAAGGCGATGGTCGAGGAGGGCCGGCTCGGCCGCAAGACCGGGCGCGGCCTCTACGAGTGGGACGAGGACGGAAAGCCGAAGAAGAAGAAGGTCGAGGCGCTGCCCGACGATTCCAGGTCCGACCCCGACCTCCTCGACCGGCTGATCCTGCCCATGCTGAACGCCGTCGTCGCGTGCCTCCGCGAAGGCGTCGTCGAGCGCGAGGACATCGCCGACGGCGCGATGATCTTCGGCACCGGCTTCGCCCCCTTCCGCGGCGGCCCGCTCCACTATGCGAGGTCGCGCGGCGTGGACGCGATCGTCGCCCGGATGCGGGAACTGGAGGGCAAGCACGGGCCGCGCTTTGCGGCAGACGCCGGGTGGGAGAGGCTCAAGGGGTGATGCCCCGGTATCTGATCGACGCGGGCGCGCGGGTCGGGCGTTACCGCCGGACAAGCACCATGCCGGCATGGTGCAGTTCGTTGGACGCGACGAATTCGCCATCCGCGGTGAAGCCCGTGTCGTCACGATAACTGATATGCGTGCCGGTCACTTCGTAGGAGCCCATGTAGGCGCGTTCTCGCGTTCCGCGGGCCTCGACATTGCGACCGTTGGGCAGAAGTTCATGCCGGATGCGTTCGTCTTCGGTGACCCAGAGACCGACATAGGGATGATTGCCCACAACGGACGCGGCATCGGCATCGAGCCCAAGGAGGTCTGCTTTCGTCATGACGGACCTCATCACTGCACCGCCGCGGTCGGGCGGATGGTGATTTCGCTCGTCTCGACGCCGGCGGGTGCCTCGATCAACTGGCGCACTGCCCGCGCGATGTCTGAAGGTTGCAGCGCGATGGCACGGTACTGATCCATGAAGGCCATCGTCTCGGCATGGGTAATGGTCCCGGCGAGTTCGCTTTCGACCACGCCTGGATTGACGCAGGTGACGCGCACGGTCGGGCTTTCCTGACGCAATCCGTCCGAGATCGCGCGGACGGCGAACTTCGTGCCACAATACACTGCGGCCGTCGGCACCGATTGCAGGGCGCCGACGGAGCCGATGTTGATGATCTGCCCCGTGCCCTGCCGCTCCATCGTCGGCAGCACCGCGCCGATCCCCCACAGCACCCCTTTGATGTTGACGTCCACCATACGCTCCCATTCGTCGAGCTTGCCGGCGGACATGGGCGACAGGGGCATGATGCCTGCGTTGTTGATCAGTACGTCGATGCGGCCCCAGAGATCCAGGGCGCGTTTTGCAAAGGCCTGCATGTCGACGCGATCGGTGACATCCAGCGCGGCGGTTTCCACCGTCCCGCCTTCGGCTCGCAGCTCCGCCGCGAGCGCGTCCAGCCGGTCGATGCGTCGAGCGCCCAGAAGCACTTTCGCGCCAGCGCCGGCCAGCTCGCGGGCGATACCTGCGCCGATGCCGCTCGACGCGCCGGTGATGAGAATGACTTTGTCCATGGCATCGTCCTTTTCAGCCAGTTGCACCGGCAAGATGGACGTCCGACATTGTTCACGGTATTCCCTGAGCGCTGGACGAATTGGTTAGGCCTACTGGACAATGGATCTGAATCTGCTGCCGCTTCTGCTCGCAGTGTCGGAAGAGCGGAACTTCCGTGCCGCGGCCGATCGACTGGGACTGACACGCTCGGCCGTCAGCCAAGGGATTCGCCGGCTTGAGGATACGCTTGGGCAGCAGCTCGTCATGCGCACGACGCGCTCGGTGCGGCTGACCGAGGCAGGAGAGCGGCTGGTGTCGAGCCTGCGCGGCCCCATGGAAGCGGTCCGCGAAGCGCTGGAAGTGCGGGACGGGGTGCCGCGTGGACGTTTGCGCCTTGCGGTAACCTCTATCGCCGAGCCGTTCCTGTCCGGCCCGCTCCTCGCGCGCTTTGCAGAAGACCATCCGCAGGTGACAGTGGACGTCACGGTGACGGATGAGGAGTTCGACATCGTCGAACGTGGCTATGACGCGGGGGTGCGGCTCGGAGAGGTCATTGAGCAGGACATGATCGCCGTGCCTGTCGGTGGCCCGCAGCGAGAGATCGCTGCCGCAACGCCGGCTTATCTCGCGCGCCACGGCGTCCCGACGCATCCGGGCGACCTACTGTCGCACCGGTGTATCGGGTGGCGTCCGGCACCGGAGACAACGCCTTGGCGATGGGAATTCGTCGAGGGCGGCAAGCCGTTCGACGTCGCCGTGAACCCGCAGGTAACGACCAACGACTTGGGGCTGATGCTGCGGGTGGCGCTCGCCGACGGCGGCATCACCTTCGGCCCCTGGGACTGTTTCGAAGCGCATTTTGGAACTGGTGCCCTGACGCCGCTACTCGAAGAGTATTTGCCGCCCTTCGCAGGGTTTTCGCTCTATTTCCCTCAGCGCCAGCACATGGCACCGAAGCTGCGGGCTCTTGTCGATCACCTGCGCCAGTGGCGCCGCTGACTGCACAATTCCCTGGCCTCGCAAACGACCATCCACCATTCGGAAAAACCGTCAGTGATGGCCGTCATGAACGGAGCTTGCCTCCGCCCACACCCAGCTCCATCACCGCCCTCTACGCCGACACGCAGACATAGCTCTGCTCGCCGAGCTTCGTGCCGCCGAGGCGCACCTTGTCACCGGGCTTGAGGAAGCGGGGCGGGTCGTAGGAGAGGCCGACGCCGCCGGGGGCGCCGGTGAGGAGGACGTCGCCGGGCTCCAGCCGCATGAAGCGCGAGACGTAGGAGATCAGGTAGGGCACCTTGAAGATCATGCCCTCGGTCGTCGCCTGCTGCTGGCGCTCGCCATTGACCTCGAGCCAGAGTTCGATCCCATCGAGATCGGGGAACTCGTCCGGCGTCACCAGATAGGGGCCGAGCGGGGCGAAGGTGTCGTGCGACTTGCCCTTCGACCACTGGCCGCCGCGCTGCAGCTGGAAGTTGCGCTCGGTGATGTCGTTGGCGAGGGTGAAGCCGGCGACGCAGCGCATCGCATCCTCGACGCTGACATATTTTGCGACGCGCCCGATGACGACGGCGAGTTCCACGCCCCAATCGACGCGGTTCGCCATCTTCGGCAGTTCGATCGGATCGTTCGGCCCGGAGGCCGCCGTCGACGCCTTGAGGAAGAGCGTCGGTTCCGGATTGATCCGGAAGCCGGCGAGCGAGGCGCTGTCCTCGTAGTTCGGGCCGATGCCGACGATCTTGCCGATCCGGTCGATCGGCTTGCAGAGGCGCGTGCCTTCCCGCACGGCCGGCAGCGCGGCCGGATCGAGCCGGGCGCATTCGGCGAGCACGTCCGGGTCGAGCGAACCGTCTTCCAGCGCCCGGATCCGGTCCGACAGATCCCGGATCACGCCATCCGCGTCGACCATTCCCGGCCGCTCCGAACCCCGATCGCCGAACCGTACGAATCGCATCAATTGCCTCCCGCACCCAATATCCCTGGAATGGCCCCGGCGATCGTTCGGTTCCTTGCTCTACGATGCAGGCCGGATAAGTTGTCCGGCAAGTCGAAGAGCCGCCGGCGGGGCCGCCGGGAAGGGGAAGAATCGATATGTTCGAGCCGCCGATCCGGGATATCGCCTTCACGCTCAACAAGATAGTCGGTCTTGAGACGGCTATGGAGAAAGGCCTGTTCGCCGATCTGTCGCCCGATCTCGTGGATGCCGTGCTTTCGGAGGCGGCGCGGTTTTCCGCCGAGCGCATGGCTCCGCTGGGCATCAGCGGCGATCGCGAGGGCGCCCGCTGGCATGACGGCATCGTGAACACGCCCGCCGGCTGGAAGGAGCTCTACGCGGACTGGGCGGAAGGCGGCTGGAACGGCATCTCCTCGCCGGCCGAGTTCGGCGGCCAGGGCCTGCCCCTCGTCCTCAACGCGGCCGTCAGCGAGATGTGGAACTTCGCCGCGATGGGCTTCGCCCTCGGGCCGCTGCTCACCACCGGCGCCGTCGAGGCGCTGCATGCCCATGGGTCGGACGCGCTCAAGCGGACCTTCGCGCCGAAGCTGACCTCCGGCGAATGGATGGGCACGATGAACCTGACGGAGCCGCAGGCGGGCTCCGACCTCGCGGCGCTCCGCGCCCGCGCCGAGCGTGCGGGCGACGGGACCTACCGGATCTTCGGCCAGAAGATCTACATCACCTATGGCGAGCACGATCTGACCGACAACATCGTGCATCTGGTCCTGGCGCGGCTTCCCGACGCACCCGCCGGCGTGAAGGGAATCTCGCTCTTCCTTGTGCCGAAATTCCTGGTCGAGGCGGACGGGACGCTCGGCCGCAGGAACGACGTCGCCTGCGCCTCGATCGAGGAGAAGCTCGGCATCCACGGCTCGCCGACCTGCACCATGATCTATGGCGATGGAAGCGTGCCGGGAGAGGAGCCGGGCGCGGTGGGCTACCTCGTCGGCGAGGAAAACCGCGGCCTCGCCTGCATGTTCACGATGATGAACAATGCCCGGCTGCTCGTCGGCATCGAGGGGATCGGCATCGCCGATGCCGCCTATGAGAAGGCTCTCGCCTATGCGAGGGATCGCCGGCAGGGCCGCTCGACCCGGCTGGCGAAGACGCCGGAGCCTTCGGGTGCGATGAGCCCGATCGTCGAACATCCGGACGTCGCCCGCATGCTCCTGACGATGAAGGCGCTCGCCGGCTCGGCCCGGGCGATCGCCTATGACTGCGCCTTCGCGATCGACATGGCGCGTGCGCATGCCGGCGATGCGGCGGCGCGGCGCTGGCAGGAGCGGGCCAATCTCCTGACGCCGGTCGCCAAGGCCTTTGGCTCCGATGTCGGCGTCGAGGCGGCCTCGCTCGGCATCCAGGTGCATGGCGGCATGGGCTATGTCGAGGAGACCGGCGCCGCGCGGCTCTGGCGCGACGCGCGCATCGCGCCGATCTACGAGGGCACCAACGGCATCCAGGCGGTCGACCTCGTCGCCCGCAAGATCGGCCAGTCCGGCGGCGAGGCGGTGGAGGCTTATTTCGCCGCGCTGAACGAGACGGTCGAGGCCGCCCGCGCCCGCAATGCGACGGAGTTCGGCGCCATGGGCGAGGCGCTGAGGAACGCGATGGCGGATCTGCGCGAGGCGACGGCGTTTCTTCAGGAGCGGCTTTCCGCTGGCGAGACGGACACGGCGCAGGCCGGCGCGACGGCCTATCTGCGCCAGTTCGCACTCACCGCCGGCGCGGTCTATCTCGCCAGGGGAGCGATCTCCGACGGGGCGGGGCCCGAGCGCGTCGCGCTCGCCCGGTTCATGGCCGAGAACCTCCTCACCGAAGCGAGCGGGCTGAAGCGCCGCGTCGTTTCCGGCGCCGAAAGCCTCGCGGCGGCGCAGGAACTCCTCCTGGCGGCGGGAGCCTGATGAGCGCCGCGGTCGAGAGGCGGGTCGAGGCGCGCGTCCTGACGATCCGGATGCGGCGGCCGGAGAAGAAGAACGCCATCACCCGCGAGATGTACCGGGCGATGGCCGACGCCCTCGCTGCCGCCGACGCCGACGATGGGGTCGCCGCCATCGTCTTCTGCGGTGTGCCGGGCGCGTTCTCTGCCGGCAACGACATCGCCGATTTCGTGGCGATCGCCGAGAGCGGCGCGCTGCCGGCGGAGGTGCGCGACTTCCTGCATGCGCTTGCCGGCGTGCAGAAGCCGCTGATCGCCGCCGTCGACGGGCTCGCGGTCGGCATCGGCACGACGCTTCTGATGCATTGCGACCTTGCCTATGCCTCGCCGGGCTCGATCTTCCGCACGCCCTTCCTCGACCTCGGCGTCACGCCGGAGGCCGCCTCCAGCCTGATCGGGCCGCGGCTGATGGGCCATCAGCAGGCCTTTGCGCTGCTCGTCCTCGGCGAGACCTTCGGTGCGGCAAGGGCGCGGGAGGCGGGGCTGATCACGCAGGTGGTGGAAGATCCGGAGGCGGCGGCGGGGGATGCGGCGCGACGGCTCGGCGAGAAGCCGGCCGAGGCGCTGCGGATCGCCCGGGCGCTGCTCCGCGGCGCCCCCGACGAGATCGCGGCGCGGATCGATCTCGAGCTGAGATATTTCGGCGAACGGCTGCGCTCGGACGAGGCGCAGGCGGCGTTCCGGGCGTTCCTGGCGCGCTGACTTCCGGTCGAGGCCTCCGGTGCTGCGCAGGCTCAGGAGCCCGACTGGTCGGCGGCTTCGGCGCGCGATGGCCGCGGCTCCGGGTCGTCCGACTTGGCGAACAGGAATTTGTAAGTCCCGATGCAGCCGATCAGGCAGATGATTGCCGCCGCGACATAGAGCGGCCAGGTCGGATAGCCCTTGAAGACATGCTGGAAGGCTGTGCCGAAGAGATAGGCGCCGCCGCCATAGGCACCGGCCCAAAGCGCCGCGCTGATCGCATTGTAGAGGAAGAACACCGGCCAGTTCATGTGCATGGTGCCGGCGACGAAGCCGTTGAGCTGTCTCAGGATGATCACGAAGCGGGCGATCAGGACAACGACGAAGCCGTAATTCTGGAAGCGCTCCTCGACCATGGCGAAGCGCTTCTCGCCGAGGCCGAAATGCTCGCCCCATTTCACCACGATCCGGCGTCCGTAGCGCCGGCCGATGAAATAGCCGGTGTTGTCGCCGATGATGGAGGCCGCCCAGGCCACGAACAGGACGGCGAAGATGTTGAAATTGTCGTCATAGGCGAGGAGGCCGGCCGCTGCGACGAGGCTCTCGCCGGGAAGCGGCAGGCCGGTGGATTCGAACAGGACCACGATGAACAGGAAGGCGTAGCCGTAATGGGCGAGATATTCGGTCACGGCATCTGCGCTTTCCAGGCGTCACCCGCGGACATGGGGCTGTTCGGGGTCATGGCATCCAACGAGGCTCGGCGCCGGCGGGCGAGCGCCGCGAAGATCGGGCGGCGGCGGACCGTCTGCCCGCGCCGTGTCTTGGCTTGCATGAACGGATCCTGCCGGCAAGCCTCTTCTGGCAGCATGCCGCCATTTGCGGCGTCATCGCTCGAGAAGTGCCACCGCCTCCACATGGTGCGACCAGAGGAACTGGTCGATGGGCGTCACGGACACGATCCGGTAACCGCCGGCCAGAAGGATCGCGAGATCGCGGCCGAGCGTCACCGGGTTGCAGGAGACCGCGGCGATCTTGCGGACGGACGAGGCGGCAAGCTCGCGCGAGACGGCCTCCGCTCCGGCCCGCGGCGGGTCGAAGACGACCGCGTCGAACCCCTTCATCTCCCTAGCCTGCACCGGCCGGCGGAAGAGGTCGCGCCGCTCGCAGGTCAGCGGTTTCAACCCGGATGCGCTGCGCCAGGCGGCGGTCTGCGCCGCGAGCGGGGCTTCCTCAGCTTCGACGGCGTGAACGGCGGACGTCTGTACGAGCCGCAGGGAGAAGGTGCCGCAACCGGAGAAGAGGTCGAGGCTTCGCTTGGCGTCGGCGAGATGTTGGGTCACCAGCGTGGCCATTGCAGCCTCCGACTGGGCCACGGCCTGGAGGAAGGCCCCCGGCGGCGGCTCGACGGTGATCCCGCCGAAATCGACCAGCGGCGGACGGGTCTGAAACAGCACCTCCCCACTGGCCGAGAGGCGGACGAAGTTCGAATCGAGCGAGAGCGCGACGGCGTCGCGCCTGATGACCTCGTTCAATCGCGCCGTGTCGGTCGCGGCGACGTCGAGCCCGCTGGCGGTGGCCGTGACGAGGAGCCGCAGCGGGCGCTTGCGGTCGATGAGGATGGACGCCAGGCGCCGGAGCGCCGGCAGCGCCTCCTGGATCGCGGGTAGCGCGATCGGGCAGGTCTCGATCGCGACGATGCGATTGGACTTTTCTGCATTATAGCCGATGAGCACGCGGCCGCCGGCGCGCACCGCCGAGAGCGTCACGCGCCGCCGCGAGGCGGGCGGGCAGGACGTCAGCGGCGCGACACCAGCCTCGACCCCCGCCCGGGCGAGGGCGGTGACGACGAGATCGCGCTTGAAGCGGCGATAGAGGTCGTCGCTCGCATGCTGCAGATCGCAGCCGCCGCAGGTTCCGAAATGCGGGCAGGGCGGCTCGCGCCGATCCGGGGAGGGGGCGAGGATGTCCGGCTCGTTCCGGCCGCCGAGGGCCGTGGTCGCCACACGCTCGCCCGGCAGCGTGAATGGAAGATAGACCGGCCCCTGCGGCGTCTCGGCGATGCCGTCGCCCTTGGCGCCGAGCCGGTCGATGGTGAACTCGCTCATGACGCCTTGTCCGCCGCGAGCAGGAATTCGGTGTTGCCGTCGCCGCCGGCGATCGGCGAGACGATGAGGTCGCGGACGGTCCAGTCCGGCTGTTCGGCGAGCCAGTCGCGCACCGAAGCCGCGACCGCCGGCGCCGTCTCCGGATCGCGCAGAAGCCCGTTCTTTGCGATCGCCTCGCGGCCGGCCTCGAATTGCGGCTTGATCAGGAGGACGGCGGTGGCGCCGGGGTCGGCGAGGCCGAGCGCCGGAGGCAGGGCGAGGCGCAGCGAGATGAAGCTGACATCGGCGACGAGGAGATCGAAGCGGGCCCCGCCGATGTGCTCACGTTCCATCTCGCGGGCATTGAGCCCCTCGATCGGGGTGACGCGCGGATCGGCCTCGATGCGCGGATGCATTTGGCCATGCCCGACATCGACCGCGACGACATGCGCCGCCCCGCGCCTGAGCAGCGCCTCGGTGAAGCCGCCGGTCGAGGCGCCGATGTCGAGGCAGTGCCGGCTGGCGACGGGAACGGCGAAGGCATCCAGCGCGGCCTCTAACTTCAGCCCGGCGCGCGAGACGTAGTCGGCGGCCGGATCGTCGAGCGTGATGACGCTGTCTGCCGCGACATTGAGGCTCGGCTTGGTGACGACGGCGCCGTCGACCCGAACATGGCCGCGCAGGATCGCGTCGCGGGCGCGCGCCCGACTTGCCGCAAGGCCGCGTTCGCCGACGAGCACGTCGAGCCGGATGCGGGATAGATGCTGTTCTTCGGTCTGTGCCATCTGGCGGTCATGCGGGTCCCTATGCAGGAAGGCAAGCCGCAATCGCGTGACAGCTGGTGCTACGCCTGCAGCACCCGTCGGGATTCCTCGCCGAGCGCCCGGAACACCGCGTCGACGATGCCCTTTGTGTCGAGCCCGGCCTGGGCGATCATCTTTTCGGGTGCGGCGTGGTCGAGGAAGCTGTCGGGCATCACCACCGGCCGCACCTTCAGCCCGTTGTCGATCAGGCCGTGAGCGGCGAGGTGATGGAGAACCTGGCTGGCAAAGCCGCCGCTCGCGCCTTCCTCGAGCAGGATCAGGAGCTGGTGGTCGCGGGCGAGGCGGGCGATCAGCTCGGCGTCGAGCGGCTTGGCGAAGCGGGCGTCGGCCACCGTGGTCGACAGGCCGAACGAGTCGAGTTCTTCCGCCGCCTTCACCGCATCGGCGAGCCGCGTGCCGAAGGAGAGGATCGCGACCTTGGTCCCCTCCTTGACGATCCGCCCCTTGCCGATCTCGAGGGCCTTGCCCCGCTCCGGCATGTCGACGCCGACGCCGTTGCCGCGCGGATAGCGGAAGGAAATCGGGCCCTCGTCATATTCGACCGCGGTGCGCACCATGTGCCTCAACTCGGCCTCGTCGGCGGCCGCCATCACCACCATGCCCGGAAGCGCAGACAGGAAGCCGGTGTCGAAGGAGCCCGCATGGGTCGGGCCGTCGGCGCCGACAAAGCCGGCGCGGTCGATGGCGAAGCGCACCGGCAGGTGCTGGATCGCGACATCGTGGACGATCTGATCGTAGCCGCGCTGCAGGAAGGTCGAGTAGATGGCGGCGAAGGGCTTGTAGCCCTCGGTGGCCAGTCCCGCGCAGAAGGTCACCGCATGCTGTTCGGCGATGCCGACGTCGAAGGTGCGGGTGGGGAAGATCTCGCCGAACTTGTCGAGACCGGTGCCTGCCGGCATGGCGGCGTTGACGGCGACGATCTTGTCGTCCTCGCGCGCCTCCTGGATCAGGCTCTCGGCGAAGACGGCGGTGTAGCTCGGTGCATTCGCCTTCGACTTCGCCTGCGCTCCGGTGATGACGTCGAACTTGGAGACGCCGTGGTATTTGTCGGCGGAATCCTCCGCCGGCCCGTAGCCCTTGCCCTTCTTGGTGACGACATGGACGAGGATCGGTCCGGTGCGCGAATCGCGCACGTTCTTCAGGACCGGCAGGAGATGGTCGAGATCGTGGCCGTCGATCGGGCCGACATAGAAGAAGCCGAGCTCCTCGAACATCGTGCCGCCGGTGAAGAAGGCGCGGGTGTATTCCTCCGTCCGCCGCGCGCCCTCGCGCATGAAGCCGGGAAGGTGCTGGGTGAAGTCCTTGGCCCGGTCGCGCAGGCTGCGATAGGTCTTGCCGGAGACGAGGCGCGCAAGATAGGCGCTCATCGCGCCGGTCGGCGGGGCGATCGACATGTCGTTGTCGTTGAGGATGACGATCAGCCTTGCATCGAGCGCGCCGGCATTGTTCATCGCCTCGTAGGCCATGCCGGCGCTCATCGCGCCGTCGCCGATGATCGAGACGACGTTGTTGGTGCCGTGCGAGAGATCGCGGGCGACCGCCATGCCGAGGCCGGCCGAGATCGACGTGGAGGAATGGCCAGCGCCGAAGGCGTCGAACTCGCTCTCCGCCCGCTTGGCAAAGCCGGAAAGTCCGCCTTCCTGGCGCACGGTGCGCATGCGATCGCGGCGGCCGGTCAGGATCTTGTGTGGATAGGCCTGGTGGCTGACGTCCCAGATCAGCCGGTCGCGCGGCGTGTCGAACACGTAATGCAGGGCGACGGTCAGTTCGACCACGCCGAGCCCCGCGCCGAGATGGCCGCCGGTCTTCGACACCGCGTCGATCAAATCGGCTCGCAACTCGTCGGCGACCTGGCGAAGGCTGGTCTCCTTCAGCCGGCGCAGGTCAGCAGGGGATGCGATCTGATCAAGCAGCGGCGTCGTCGACTCGTTCGGCACGATGAACCCTTTCGAAACTCACACCGGGAAACCGCGACGGCGGCCGCTGCCGGCTCTGCAATTCCATCCCCGGAACATCATGGCGCGGAGAAGGCTCCAGCTTCCGGCACAACGATGTTACCAAGCCTGGCGACATTAGATCGGTTCCAGGCGCCTGGCTTCAAGGAGAACCGCCGATCGCGCGCCGGGAAGTCGCAGGGCGCCTATCGAGCGACATCCCCACGATGCGGTTCTGCATCGCCGCGACAGCCCGGTGCGGGCCTTCTCAACTCGGATCGAGCGGCTCCGTCCCGGTCGGCTTTCCCGCGCGGTTGAGCTTGATCTTCTCGACCTTGTCCTCGGCCGCCGAAAGCAGCCGGTCGCAATGGTTCTTCAGCTTCTCGCCGCGCTCGTAGATCCGGATCGAGCGGTCGAGCGGCACGTCGCCGCGTTCGAGATCCGCGACGATCCGCTCCAGCGCCGCGAGCGCCTCCTCGAAGCTCATCCGCTTGATGTCGGAATCGTCGGCCGGAACGGCGGTTTCGGCAGTGTCGGACATAGTTGAACCTTTCGGCAGATCTCAATGGCTGCGGACGGCGGCTAAGGCGCCGCCCGGCGGGGGAAGATCGCGCTCAGCCGGTCATCAGGCGCTTGACGTGCGCAGCCGTGGAACTTGCAAGGCCCTCGAGGTCGTAGCCGCCCTCGAGCAGGCTGATCAGCCGGCCATCGGCGTGCCGGTCGGCGACCTCCATGAGTTCCGCCGTCGCCCAGTCGAAGTCCTTGTCGATGAACTTCAAATTGGCCAGCGGATCGCGATAATGGGCGTCGAAGCCGGCCGAGATGATCACGAGGTCCGGCGAAAAGTCGTCGAGCGCCGGCAGGATGCGGGAGCGGAACGCCTCGCGGAAGGCGCCACCGCCGTCGCCGGCCGCGAGCGGCGCGTTGACGATATTGCCCTTGCCGACCTCGTCCTTGGCGCCGGTGCCGGGATAGAGCGGCATCTGGTGCGTCGAGCAGTAGAGGACGGACGGATCGGACCAGAAGATGTCCTGGGTGCCGTTGCCGTGATGGACGTCCCAGTCGATGATCGCGACGCGCTCCAGCCCGTGCACCGCCTGCGCGTGGCGGGCCGCGATGGCGGCGTTGTTGAACAGGCAGAAGCCCATGGCCGTCGCCCGTTCGGCGTGGTGGCCGGGCGGGCGCGCGGCGACGAAGGCGTTCTCGGCCTCCTTGGCGACCACCGTGTCGACGGCGGCGGTCGCCGCGCCGACGCCGTGGAGCGCGGCCGAAAAGCTCTTGGGGCTGAGGATCGTATCGGAATCGACCCGCACCATCCCCTCTTCGGGAATCGCGGTCGCGAGCCGCCTCACGAACTCCTCGGGATGGCATCGATAGATCGATTCGAGGCTGCCTTCCGGCGCTTCCGCCCGGTCGAGGAGGTGGAACGCCTCATCTTCGAGCACAGCCATCACGGCGCGGATCCGGTCCGGCCGCTCGGGATGTCCGGGCCCCGTGAGGTGTTCGGCGAAGATCGGGTGATGGAAAAGGCGGGTCAGCATGGGTTCAAGGATTAACCTCACACGGGCCAGGGCGCAATTTGCATTCCTGCAACCGCCGCCTAGATCGGCTGGAAGCGGTCCGGTTTGCGGGCCAGCGGCCCCGGCGCCGAGCCGGCTTTCCCGCCAACTCCCCTTACATAGACATTTCCGGAGACATCAGTATGGCTGACCAACCCGTCGTCGCGTTTCATGACGGTCGATCGATCCCGCAGGTCGGGCTCGGCGTATGGCAGACGCCCAACGAGGATGCCGCCGCAGTGGTGTCGGCGGCGCTTGCGGCCGGCTACCGCCATATCGACACGGCCGCCGCCTATGGCAATGAAGAGGGTGTCGGCGAGGGCATCCGCGCCTCTGAGATCGGGCGCGACGAGATCTTCGTCACCACCAAGCTGTGGAACAACGACCAGGGCTACGACGCGGCGCTCAAGGCCTTCGACACCAGCCTGGAACGGCTCGGCCTCGAATCCGTGGACCTTTACCTCATCCACTGGCCGATGCCGAAGAAGGCGCTCTATGTCGAGACCTGGAAGGCGCTGACGAAGCTCAAGGCGGAGGGTCTCGCGCGCTCGATCGGCGTCTCCAATTTCTGCGAGGAGCATCTGGAGCGGATCATCGGCGAGACCGGCGAGACCCCTGTCCTCAACCAGATCGAGCTGCATCCCGACTTCCAGCAGAAGAAGCTGCGCGCGGTTCACGAGCGGTTGGGGATCAAGACCGAATCCTGGAGCCCGCTCGGCCGCGGCCAGCTGCTCGACCATCCGGAAATCGGGAAGATCGCCAAGAAGCACGGCCGTACCGCCGCGCAGGTGATCATCCGCTGGCATGTCGAGGAAGGCCTGGTGGTGATCCCGAAATCGTCCAATCCGGATCGGATCCGGCAGAATTTCGACGTCTTCGGCTTCGCGCTCGACGCGGACGACATGGCGGCGATCGCGGCGCTGGATTCGGCCGATGCCCGGATGGGGCCGGATCCTATGACGGCCGACTTCTGACGCGGCGGGGGCTGGAACCACAATCCGCCCCGGACCATAGAGGCTGCCCCTCTTGCGAGGGCGCCGCGCGGTCAGCTTCGGCCGGTCTGCGCGCGGTTCCTCAGATAATGGTCGGCGATCGCGCAGGCGACCATCGCCTCGCCGATCGGCACCGCGCGGATTCCCACGCAAGGGTCGTGGCGGCCCTTGGTCATGACGTCAACTTCCTGCCCGTCGGCATCGACGGAGCGGCGCGGCGTCAGGATGGAAGAGGTCGGCTTGACCGCGAAGCGCGCGACTACCGGCTGGCCGGTGGCGATGCCGCCGAGAATGCCGCCGGCGTGGTTCGACAGGAATTCCGGCCGCCCGTCCGCTCCGATCCGCATCTCGTCGGCATTGTCCTCGCCGCTCAAGCCTGCCGCGGCGAAGCCGTCGCCGATCTCGACGCCCTTGACCGCATTGATCGACATCAGCCCGGCCGCCATGTCGGCGTCGAGCTTGCCGTAGATCGGCGCGCCGAGCCCCGCCGGTACGCCGGTTGCGACGATCTCGATCACCGCGCCGACGGAGGAGCCGCGCTTGCGCACGCCATCGAGGAGTTCGGCCCAGCGCTCGGCGGTCTCGCGGTCCGGGCAAAAGAACGGGTTCTCGTCGGTGGCGTCCCAGTCCCAGCGCGCGCGATCGATGCGGACATCGCCGATCTGGACGAGCGCGCCGCGCACGAGCAGCCCCGGCACCACCTTGCGGGCGATCGCTCCGGCGGCAACGCGCGTCGCGGTTTCGCGCGCCGAGGAGCGGCCACCGCCGCGATAGTCGCGGATCCCATATTTCATGTCGTAGGTGACGTCGGCATGGCCGGGCCGGTAGCGCTTGGCGATCTCGGAATAGTCCTTGGAGCGCTGGTCGACATTCTGGATTTCCAGCGCGATGGGCGTACCCGTAGAAATCAGCTCGCCCTCCGCCTCGCCGGGCATGGTGCCCGACAGGACGCGCACCCGGTCCGGCTCCTGGCGCTGCGTGGTGTAGCGCGACTGGCCGGGCCGGCGCTTGTCGAGATAGGCTTGGATCTCGGCCTCGGAAAAGGTGAGCCCTGGGGGCGTGCCGTCGACGACGCAGCCGATCGCTGGGCCGTGGCTCTCGCCCCAGGTGGTGACGCGGAAGAGATGGCCGTAACTGTTATGTGACATGGCGTCCGCCGCAGGGAGAAAGGGATGGGCGGGGTTTAGGCCGCCACGGGCTTAACCGTCAAATGCCGGTTCGATCGATCTCGAAACAAATCGTCACGCCTCCGTACGACTGTTGACACAATCCCGCGGGACCTTGCCTACTGCAGCGAGGCGATCGGACGCATATGAAATGGCTCGGGGGATGAGCCGGAGGCGGCAGATGCGGACGACCCGACGGAACGAGGACAGAGCAGTGACCAGACGCATACTCGCATTCTTCGCAAGCTCGTTTCTGACCGTGGCCTTCACCATCCCCGCCATGGCGCAGGAAGTCGACGGGACCATCGAGTCGATCGATCCCGAGCGCGCCCAGCTTCGGCTGAGCGACGGCGAGACCTACGACCTGCCGGAGCATTTCGACTATTCGGCCGTCGCACCCGGCATGACCGTCGTCTTGATCTACGACCAGGACGAGCCGACCATTCTCCGCGTGATCTGAGTCTCGGCGCGGCATAAGCGCGTTGCTCCGTCGGCGGATGCGCCGGCGGACGATTTCTGGCGAAGCGCCGGGAGCCGTAGCCGGGGCGAGTTCTGATCTATTCCGCGCTGCTGCCGCCCTTGAGCAGGCTCAGCGCCATTGCGGCTGGCCGTGCTCCAGGGTGAGGACCCGGTCCTGCGGAATGCCCAGATAGGCGGCCTCGTCGCCCGGAACGTCGCAATATTCTGCAAGGAAGATGCGCGAGATGCCGCCATGGGCGGTGATGATGGTCGGGCCGGTCAGCTCTTCGAAGACCGGACGTGCCCGCTCGGCCAGAATGGCGTAGGACTCGGCCCGTTCGCCGGGCGGCACGAAATGCCATTTGTCGGCGTCCCGCGCGGCAAGCCCGGCGGCGTCCCACTGCCGGATCTCGCGGGTGGTCTGGCCTTGCCAGACGCCGAAATTCAGCTCGATCAGCCGGTCATCCGTCTCGAAATCCTCCGGAACGAGCCCGAGCTCGCGGCGGATGATCTGCATTGTGTCGCGGGCCCGCGACAGCGGGCTCGACAGAAAGCGGAAATCGGCGACGCGATCGCGCAGGACTTCGCGAAGATAGCGGCCGTTGCGTCGCGCCTGATGACGGCCGAGCGGGCTGAGCGGCACGTCCTCCTGGCCTTGCAGCCGGCCTTCGGCATTCCAAGAGGTCTGGCCGTGCCGGCACAGGAACAGGGGCGGCAGGGCCATGTCGGTCACCTTGCGGATGCGCTCAGGGCAGGTCCTTGACGACCGAGATGTCCGGCGCGTCCACGGCCTTCATGCCGACCGTGTGGTAGCCGCAGTCGACGTGATGCACCTCGCCGGTGACGCCGCGGGACATGTCGGACAAGAGGTAGAGGGCCGACTGGCCGACCTCATCGATCGTCACCGAGCGCTTCAGCGGCGCGTTGTATTCGTTCCATTTGAGGATGTAGCGGAAATCGCCGATGCCGGAGGCCGCCAGCGTCTTGATCGGCCCGGCCGAGATCGCGTTGACCCGGATCGCCTGCTTGCCGAGGTCGACCGCGAGATAGCGAACCGAGGCCTCCAATGCGGCCTTGGCGACGCCCATCACGTTGTAATGCGGCATCACCTTCTCGGCACCATAATAGGTGAGGGTGAGGATCGAGCCGCCCTTGGTCATCAGCTTCTCGGCGCGCGCGGTCACCGAGGTCAGCGAGTAGACCGAGACGTCCATCGTCTTGCGGAAGTTCTCGCGGCTCGTCTCGACATAGCGGCCGGTCAGCTCGTCCTTGTCGGAGAAGGCGATGGCGTGGACGACGAAGTCGAGCGAGCCCCACTTCTCCCGAAGTCCGTCGAAGACGGCGTCGATCGTGGCTTCGTCGGTGACGTCGCAATGGCCGGCGAGGCTGGCGCCCAACTCCTCGGCGAGCGGCGCGACCCGCTTCTTCAAAGCGTCGCCCTGATAGGTGAGCGCGAGTTCGGCACCCTGTTCAGCCAGGGCCTTGGCGATGCCCCACGCGATCGACCGATTGTTGGCGATGCCCATGATGAGGCCGCGCTTGCCGTTCATCAGACCGGTCGATGGGGCCATGGGGCGAATCCTCCGGGATCGTTTTTTGTGAGCCGTCTCAGCGGCGGCGGGTATGGCATAGGGGCGCCGCCCCATCAAGCGCGGCCGCCCGGCCGCCCGGAGCGGACAAGCCCCTTTCCGGCCATCGGTTCCCCAAACCCGGCGCCTCAGGGATCAGGCAGCGGCCTCGCGGGCCATCCGCTCGCGCAGGAGGATCTCCAATTCGCGGTCGTCTTCGGGCAGCATGATCTGCGTCGAAACCATGAGGTCGCCGCGCTCGCCGCCCTTCTTCGTCAGGCCCTTGCCCCGCAGCCGGAAGGTCTTGCCGGAGTTCGTCCAGGCCGGGATGCTGAGCGCGATGCGCCCGTCCAGCGTCTCGACCTCGACCTTGCCGCCGAGAACGGCTGTCTTGAGCGGGACCGCCAGGTTGAGGAAGAGGTTGCGATCCTCCACCCGGAACCTCGGATGCCTGGCGAAGTGCACGGTGATCAGCGCGTCGCCCGGCTGGCCGCCGGTGATCGGTGCGGGCTGGCCCTGACCCTTCAGGCGGATCTGCTTGCCGTCCTCGACGCCGTCGGGAAGCGAGATTGCGAGCTTCTTGCCGGAGCCAAAGGCGACCTCGACCTTTTCGTTCGAGACGATGTCCTCGAGTTCGATGGTGAGGCTGGCGGTGACGTCGGCACCCTTCGAGGCGGCCTCGCGGGCGGCCCCGAAACCGGAGCGCGGTGTGCGCCTGGCGCCGCCCATTCCCGCCGCGCCGCCGGCGCCGCCGAAGGTCTGCTCGAAGAAGTCGGAAAAGATGCTGTCGGCGTCGAAGTCCTCCGCGCGGGTCGACGAGCGGAATTCCGCCCCGCCCGGCTGGGCGCCTGCGCGGCCGCCGAACGGCCCGCGGAAACCGAAGGGGCTGCCCCCGGCAAAGCCCTGGAACTTCGGCTTGCCGTCAGCGTCGATCTCGCCGCGGTCGAACTGCGCTCGCTTGTCCTTTTCTCCGAGGATCTCGTAGGCCTGGTTCGCCTCGTTGAAACGCGCCGAAGCGCCCGGATCGTTCGAATTGGCGTCCGGGTGGTACTTCTTGGCGAGCTTGCGAAATGCCGCCTTGATCTCCTTTTCGCTCGCCGATTTGGATACGCCGAGGACGGAGTAGGGATCGCGCATGGGATCGATGTCCTCCAAAAAAACGCAAGGTTGATGGCGCAGCCGCGCATGGGCGCCGCGCCTGAATGTCTACAGGTCGCCCTGTATATGGAGGCGGATTTCGCCGAATTGAAGCCCGTGACAGCACTTGGGGCCGACGATCAGGGCCCGCGCGGCGCGAAGCTGACGAGTACCCACCGGCCGGAACCGGTGCTGCAGGCCTCGCCGTCGTAAAGCAGGACACCGTCGAAACGCTGGCGCGATGTCTCGAAGCTGCGGCAGATGCGCGAGTCCTTGCGGACCTCGGCGAGCTTGGCGATGACGCCGCTGGCGCCGGTCTCCGGGTTGGACCAGGCAAAGCGCCCGTCGCCCGTGCGGAGGTCGGCGGACGACACCGCGTTGCGGATGATCCTCTGGTCGGAGACCTGGTCCTCGGGCAGAGCGGGGGCCGGCGCGATCGAACCCGTCACGATGCTCTCGTCGACCATGTCGGCGAGGCCCGGGCCCGAGACGACGCAGCCGCCGAGCGAGATCGTGCAGATTCCCAGCGAGAGAAGTTTAAACCAGAGCATCGATCTCATATGACTTGCGAAACGCCGACTCGGCGCAACGACGAAGAAGAGATGAGCGCAGCATGGCCAATGAACGGTTAACGCTCGGTGAAACCCCTGTGGGTGACGACCCGATGGCATTGTTCGGCGTCTGGCTCAAGGACGCCGAGGACACGGAGCCGAACGATCCGAACGCAGTCGCACTGGCGACGGCCGACGACAACGGCCTTCCGGACGTGCGCATGGTGCTCTTGAAGGCCCATGACCCCAAGGGCTTCGTCTTCTATACCAATTTCGACAGCGCCAAGGGGCGCCAGATCCGCGAGAATCCGCAGGCCGCGATGTGCTTCCACTGGAAGTCCCGCCGCCGCCAGGTCCGGATTCGCGGCGGCCTCGAGACCGTGACGGACGCCGAGGCCGACGCCTATTTCGAAAGCCGGCCGCGCCAGAGCCGGGTCGGCGCCTGGGCTTCCGACCAGTCGCGCCCGCTGGGCAGCCGCTCCATGCTGGAGCAGCGCGTCGCCGAATTCTCCGAGCGCTACGGGGACGGCGATATCCCGCGGCCTCCTTACTGGTCCGGCTTCCGGCTGCGGCCGGTGCAGATCGAGTTCTGGCAGGACGGCGCGTTTCGTCTGCACGACAGGATCGTCTTCCGCCGGCCCGATCCGGACGCGCCGTTCACGATCGAACGGCTGTATCCTTGAGCGGACGCCCGGCATCTGCCGAACAGCGGCGCGGCGGGTCGATCACGGCCCGCTGCGCGGAAGCGGCGAACGCGCCGTTGCCAGCGCATCGCAAATTCGTGTATGTGGCAAATTAAAGATCACGTGGGGGAATGCCGTGGCCGGAACGCCGACTTTCGATACCTCGTCTGCTGCCGAGATGGACTATCCGGAGCACGAGAAGACCTACAATCTCTTCCTCGGCCTGGTGAAGTGGGGCGCGATCGGCGTCGTGATCATCCTGGTCTTCATGGCGCTCTTTCTGCTCTGACGGCTAGGCCGCCCGGGGAGTGAGGCGGCCCGAGCACGGGAGCGAAAGCCGAAATACGGGGTGAGTGCGTCCGGCGAATCGTCGCCGGGGCCGCTCCGGACGCGACCTGCGGTGGGCACCGGCAGGCCGGCGAACGACAAGGGGAGGCGGTGCCGTTGAAGCTGTTCGTACCGAAGGAGCGCGACGCCGTCGAAACGCGCGTCGCCGCCTCGCCCGACACGGTGAAGCGCCTGGCCGGCCGCGGCATCGCGGTGGTCGTGGAAAGCGGAGCCGGCGACCATTCGCGGATCACCGACCAGGCCTTCGAGGCGGCCGGCGCGAAGATCGGCTCGTCGAGCGACGCCGGCAATGCCGACGTGATTCTGAAGGTCCGGCGGCCCTCGGACGAGGAACTCTCCGGCTACAAGCGCGGCGCTGTCGTCATCGCGACCATGGACCCCTACGGCCATGAGGATGCGGTGCGGGCCATGGCCGAGGCCGGCATCCTTGCCTTCTCCATGGAATTCATGCCGCGCATCACCCGCGCGCAGGTGATGGACGTCCTGTCCTCCCAGGCGAACCTTTCCGGCTACCAGGCGGTGATCGACGCGGCGGCGGAGTTCGACCGGGCCTTCCCGATGATGATGACGGCGGCCGGCACGGTGCCAGCCGCGCGGGTCTTCGTCATGGGCGCGGGCGTCGCCGGCCTGCAGGCCATCGCGACGGCAAGACGCCTCGGCGCCGTCGTCACCGCGACCGATGTGCGCCCGGCCGCCAAGGAACAGGTGGAATCGCTCGGGGGCAAGTTCGTCGCCGTCGAAGACGAGGAATTCAAGGCGGCCGAGACCGCCGGCGGCTACGCCAAGGAGATGTCGAAGGAGTATCAGGCAAAGCAGGCCGAGCTCGTCGCCTCCCACATCGCCAAGCAGGACATCGTCATCACTACCGCGCTGATCCCCGGCCGCCCGGCGCCGCGGCTCGTCACCAAGGCGATGGTCGAATCGATGAAGCCGGGTTCGATCCTGGTCGACCTCGCGGTGGAGCGCGGCGGCAATGTCGAGGGCGCGGTGGCGGGCGAGGTCGCCTCAGTCGGCCCCGCCAGGATCATCGGCCATCTCAACGTTCCCGGCCGCATCGCCGCCTCCGCCTCGCTGCTCTACGCCAAGAACCTCCTCGCCTTCCTCGAGACGATGCTCGACAAGGAAAGCGGGGCGCTCGCGATCGATTTCGACGACCAGCTGGTCAAGGCGACGCTTCTGACCCGCGACGGCAAAATCGTCCATCCGAACTTCGCGAAGGAAGAGCCGGCTGCGGCCCCGAGCGCCGGGACGCCAGCCGAAGGGGGAGACGCCTGATGGAACAGGACACTGCACGCGAGACCCTGCAGCGCCTCAACGATGCCGGCGCCGCGATCCGCGACGCCCGCAGCGGCGTCGAACAGATGATCGGCAGCCGCGCGGTCCATTCGGCAGGCGAGGCGATCGCCGCCGTCGACCCCTTCGTCTTCCACTTCGCGATCTTCGTGCTCGCGATCTTCGTCGGCTACTATGTCGTCTGGTCGGTGACGCCGGCTCTCCACACGCCGCTGATGAGCGTCACCAACGCGATCTCGTCGGTCATCATCGTCGGCGCGCTTCTGGCCGTCGGTCTCTCGGTCTCCGGCCTCGCCACGACCTTCGGCTTCATCGCGCTGATCCTGGCCTCGGTGAACATCTTCGGCGGCTTCCTCGTCACCCAGCGCATGCTGGCGATGTACAAGAAAAAAGAAAAGTGAGGCGGGGAAGATAATGTCCGAGAGCACCGCCGCCTTCCTCTATCTCGTCTCCGGCGTCCTGTTCATTCTGGCGCTGAGGGGGCTTTCGCACCCGACGACCAGCCGCCAGGGCAACATCTTCGGCATGGTCGGCATGGGACTTGCCGTCCTGACCACGCTGTTCCTGGCGCAGCCCTCCTTCGGCGGGCTCGTCCTGATCGTCATCGGCATCGCCATCGGCGGCACCGCCGGCGCGGTGATCGCGCGGCGCATCGCGATGACCGCGATGCCGCAGCTCGTCGCCGCCTTCCACTCGCTGGTCGGCCTTGCCGCCGTGATGGTGGCCGCCGCCGCGCTCTACGCGCCGGAAGCGATCGGCATCGGCACGATCGGGGCGATCCACGGCGAGGCGCTGGTCGAGATGTCGATCGGCGTCGCCATCGGCGCGATCACCTTCACCGGCTCGATCATCGCCTTCCTGAAGCTCGACGGGCGGATGAGCGGCAAGCCGATCATGCTGCCGCAGCGCCACCTCATCAACATCGTCCTCGGCGTCCTCCTCGTCGCCCTGGTGATCTGGTTCGCCGCCAGCCAGTCGCATCTCCTGTTCTGGCTGATCGTCCTCGTCTCGCTGGCGCTCGGCGTCCTCCTGATCGTGCCGATCGGCGGAGCCGACATGCCGGTCGTCGTGTCGATGCTGAACTCCTATTCCGGCTGGGCGGCAGCCGGCATCGGCTTCACCCTGCAGAACCTCGCGCTGATCATCACCGGCGCGCTGGTCGGCTCGTCGGGTGCGATCCTCTCCTACATCATGTGCAAGGGGATGAACCGCTCCTTCATCTCGGTGATCCTCGGCGGCTTTGGCGGCGAGAGCGGACCGGCGGGCGGCGACGATCTCGGCGACCGGACGATCAAGCAGGGCTCGGCCGAGGACGCGGCCTATCTTATGAAGAACGCTTCCAAGGTCATCATCGTGCCCGGATACGGCATGGCGGTGGCGCAGGCCCAGCATGCGCTGCGCGAGATGGCCGACAAGCTCAAGGCCGAGGGCGTCGAGGTGAAATACGCCATCCACCCGGTGGCGGGCCGCATGCCCGGCCACATGAACGTGCTCTTGGCCGAGGCGAATGTTCCCTATGACGACGTCTTCGAGCTCGAGGACATCAATTCGGAGTTCGCCCAGACCGACGTCGCCTTCGTCATCGGCGCCAACGATGTGACCAACCCGGCCGCGCGCGACGACAAGTCCTCGCCGATCTACGGCATGCCGATCCTCAACGTCGATCAGGCCCAGACCTGCCTGTTCGTCAAGCGTTCGCTCGGCTCGGGCTATGCCGGCATCGACAACACCTTGTTCTACAAGGACAACACGATGATGCTGCTCGCCGACGCCAAGAAGATGGTCGAGGACATCGTCAAGTCGCTCGGCGACTAAGCTCTTCCGGACGCGGGAGATTGCCAGTCCTGGGCCGTTCGCAGCCATCATCGGTCACGCCGTGCTGGCTGCGGCGCCGTTCGGGAGATGAGGCATGGCGATCGCGACGACGAATTCGGCTGGGGCTCCGGCCCCAATCGAGGAGCGGCTTGACCTCGCCATAAGATCCGGCCTTCTCGACGGGCTCCACGCCGTCCTCGTCAGGCGCAAGGGGGAGACGCTGCTCGAGCGATGTCTCGGCGGTCTCGACGAGGCCTGGGGCCGTCCGCTCGGCCATGTCGCGTTCGACGCCCGGACGTTGCACGACCTCAGATCGGTCACCAAGAGCGTCACCAGCCTGCTCTACGGCATTGCACTGGAGCGGGGGATGGTCGCCGATCCCGCAAGCCCGCTTCTCGAAGCCTTTCCGCAATATGCCGATCTCAGGGCAGATCCGCGCCGGGCCGGCTGGCGCATCGAGCATGCGCTGAACATGACGCTCGGCACCGAGTGGAACGAGGATCTGCCCTATTCGGACCCGAGGAACAGTGAAATCGGTATGGAACGCTCCGGCGATCGCTATCGGTTCATCCTGGATCGTCCGCTCGTCGAGGAGCCTGGCGAGCGCTGGATCTACAATGGCGGTGCGACCGCGCTGATCGGCTATCTGATCGAAAGGGGCACCGGCCTCGACCTTGCGAGTTTTGCCCGGGAATGTCTGTTCGACCCGCTCGGCATTTCGCGGTTCGAATGGGCCGCGGGATCGGATGGCGTCCTCTCGGCGGCATCGGGGCTACGGTTGAGCGCACCCGACCTTTTACGGATCGGGGAACTGATGCTGGCGCGCGGGGTCTGGAACGGCCGGAGCGTCGTGCCGGCAGAATGGATCGCGCGGTGTCTCGAGCCACAGGCCACGACGTCCTTCGGCCTTGGATACAGTCATCAATGGTATCTGTCGGCACAGCCGCTCCAGGGGCACGAGCCACGGACGACCCGGATGATCTCGGCCATGGGCAATGGCGGCCAGCGGCTCTTCGTCCTGCCCGACTACGAGGCATCGGCGGTGACGTTTTCGGGCTGCTACAACCGGCCGGACCAGTGGGTGAACCCCACCCTTCTGTTGCAACGCCTGATCCTGCCGAGTTTGGCCGCTTACGGCTAGTGCCGCGTCGTGACGGTCAGGTTCCCATGATCTGCGCCGACGCCACAGGCGCCCGGCGAATGCGAGCTGCGCGAGTTCGAGGAGCAGAGGGCTTTCATGCGAGCGCGGCGCCCGAGGGATCGGGCGCCGCGCGATTGGCATCAAGCTCCTGGTAGCCGGCAGATTACTTCGGCACGACCGTGCCGGCGCCTGCGGGCTCTGCCGGCACCTCGACCTTCGTGTCGCCGGTCACGACCGGCTCTGCGGGCGCCAGCGTGAACTTGGAGACGCCGATCGCGGCGTTGATGCCTTCCTGCTCCTGCACGCTCACCGGCTGCAGGGTGAAGCCGTTGTCGCCGCCGACGAGGACGTTGGCGCCGCCGCCGACGATCGCCGAGGCGTTGGCCGAGGCTCCGGTATAGACCCCGGCCAGTGCATGCGGTTCGTAGGCATCGGTGCCGGTCTCGAGCACGGCCCACTGCATGGTAGTGCGGCCGGTGACGCCGACATCGAGGCCGAAGGTGTTCAGCGTGCCGGCATAGACCTCGCGCTCGCCGTTGCCGGCGGGCGTGAATTCGCAGACGAGATCCTTCGACGAGCCGATGATGAAGCCGGTCGAGCCGTCGCTGTGGCAGCCGAGGAGGCCAAGCTTGGTCTCCGCCGAGGCCGGGCCCGAGAGGGCGGGAATCGCGGCGATGGCGGCGGCTGCAGCGAGGGCGGTGGTGAGGACTGTCTTCATGATGGTTTCCTTCCTGGCTGGTGCCATTTCGGCAAGGAAACCGCGTGCCGGCGATCGGGTTCCGGCAAAAGTCGCGCGCCGGTCCCGGTCGGGGCCAGAGGAAGCCACTGATTCGGCTGAAGGTTCCGCTGCGAGAGCTTCGCCGCCGTCAGGCAGTCATCCGGCCGCCGCGTTGGCGAGCTCCGCTATTACGCAGCCGGCATCAGCTGCGGGTGCGCGCCATGCCTTCCTTGGCGGGCGCGTATTTCGGGTCGAGCGAGGCGGCGTGCGCGTAGGCCTTGAACGCGCGGGGCTTGTTGCCTTGCTGCTCGTACACGATCGCCTGGTTGACCCAGTATTCGGCTTTGGTGTTGTCGAGCTTCAGCGCGATGTTGAAGTCGGCAAAGGCGTTGTCGAGATCGCCGAGCGCCACATAGGAGACGCCGCGGCCGGAATAAGGCTCGGCCGCCTTCGGATCGATCGAGATCGCGGTCGAGAAATCCTCGATCGCCTGCTTGTGCTGACCGTCGCGCTGATAGAGCAGGCCGCGATTGTGATAGGCGCGGGGATCGGCGGTCTTCAGGTCGATCGCGCGCTGGAAGTCGGCCAGCGCCTCGCGGTTTCGGCCCGCGACGCGGTAGACATTGCCCCTGCCGATATAGGCGGAATCATAGTTCGGATTGATCGCCAGCGCTTTGTTGTAGTCGGCCACGGCCTTGGCCGGCTCGTTGATCTGCCGGTAGACCAGCGCCCGGTTGGCATAGGCCTGGTAGAAGTTCGGATCGAGCTGGATCGCGGTGGAAAAGTCCTTGATCGCGGCGTCGTAGTCGCCGGCGCGGCCATAGGCGGTGCCGCGCACGTTGTAGCCTTCCGGCTCCTGCGGATTGGCGTTCACCGTCTGGGTGAGGGAACCGATGTTCTGTTCCAGGCCCTGGTTCCGGTCGAGCGAAATCGCCTGAACGTCGGCAAGGTCGCTGGTCTGGCAGGCGCCGAGCGCGCCGGCGGCGATGAGACCCGCCAAGGCGAGGCCTGAACGCAAGGACCGCCTGCCGCAAGGAGCGTCCACCACGCGCGGATCCAAGGGGCGAACGAGCCTCAGGGCGGGGGAGGTGGTGTCGTCACGGCGCATCGGCGAACGGCTCTCCAGAACGATCAGTTTCGGTCGGACGCGGACCCTTGCTCGCGGCGCGGGTCCGGCTCTGCATTGCGGGGATCGAAGCCATGGTCCCGAATGTCGAAGGGACGAGAATGCCATGACCCCGTTCACGCAAAGCAAAAAGGCGGCGGGCTCTTCGCCCGGCCGCCTCGGCTAGACTGCGATTGGGTCGAAACGACGGCGCCTCAGTGGGCGGTGCGGCCGCCGCTGACCAGACCTTCGCGCTGCGCACGCTTGCGGGCGAGCTTGCGGGCCCGGCGAACCGCCTCGGCCCTCTCGCGTGCGCGCTTCTCCGAGGGCTTCTCGTAGAAATTCCGCATCTTCATCTCGCGGAAGATGCCTTCGCGCTGCATCTTCTTCTTGAGCGCGCGAAGGGCCTGATCGACATTGTTGTCGCGGACGAGTACCTGCACTGGGCGTTCCGTTTCTAGCGTGTGCGTACAGGAGGGGCCGACAAACCTCACTCCTCTCGCGAAGACCGATCTTCGAAAGTGGGTTGCCGATAGCAGATCCGGGGCTACTTGTCGAGCGGCTTCAGCGTTCGTCTCGGCATCTCGGATGCAGCGATGCGCAGGCGGTCAGCCACCGGCCTGCGGGCTGTCGAGCGGCGCCGCTGCCTCCTTGCGCGGATGCGCCGCCGCTCCGGCGGTCTCGCTCCGGTCGCGGAGGGGTTCGTCGAGAATATGGGCGATGACTGCAAGGGCGAGGCGCGGGTCGCTTCGGTCCTCGGGCGTGTCGGCCGCGAGCGGCAGGCGCGAAGGGGCCCGGCCGAGGGTCAGCATCTCGCTGCCGAAGAAGCTGCTGCTGCTGGCCTTGGCGGTGGCTACCTTTGCGCGCACGGCGGCGATGCGAGATCCAAGATCGGCGGGCAGGCTCTCCTGCGTGACGAGCATGGCGCGCAGCGCGTCCGCGAAGACATGCGCCCAGTGGGCGCAGCCGCGAAAGCGGATCAGCGTGCGGCGGACGCGGCCGGGGCGGCGCACCAGCTGCCAGTTGGAGCCGAGCGGACGCGCCGCCACGGCGAGATCGTCCGCCTTCCGGTCGATCTGCCGGGAGGACCGCAGGAGCTTGATGTCGGGCTCGCCGGCCACGGCCCGTTCGGCCGCCTCGAGAAGATCGTCGAGTGCGTCGAAATAATCCTCCACCGCCTGCCGCGCGACCGAGCTCGTCGAGCGCGAGAAGACCGCGAAGCTGACGAGGATCCCGGCCGCCGCGCCGATCAGGGTCTCTTCCAGTCGCAGCACCAGAAGCTCCGGCGTGAACTGGCCGATCAGGCCGTAGAGCAGTGAGACGACGAGGGTGATGAAGAAGGTCATCGCCGCATAGGAGACCTGGAGATAGTAGAAGGCGGAGAACACGAAGACGACGATCAGGCCGATCTCGACGCCGGTCTTTCCTGACAGCGCCGTCGCAAGCGCGATGCCGACGACGATGCCGAACAGCGTGCCGAGCGCGCGGGCAAGGCCGCGCATCGCCGTATCCCCCCGCGACTGGGTGTTGGTGAAGACCAGGAAGGCGGTGAGGATCGCCCAGAACCAGCGGCGCTCCGACAGCCAGATGCCGGCTGTCATGGCGATGGCCGAGGCGAGCGTGACCTGGATCGCGGTGCGCACCGCCGGATCCTGGAACAGGCCCATCCATCCGGTCCCCGGCGCGGCGGGGCGCGGCAGGCCGGGATCGGCGGCGAAGGCGCTTTTCGGCAGGGCCGAGGCCAGCCGGCGGACCGCCTCGAGGGTGCGGTCGATGCGCCTGTCCGCCACGTCGATCTCGCCGGGTGCCGCCTGACCCGTCGTCTCGTCGAAGCCGACGAAGAAGCGGGTCTCCGCGGCCAGATGCAGGTCGAAGAGCGCGATCGCCATCTCCCGGCGCGCGGCCTCGCCAGCCGCATCGGCCGCCTTGGCCGGCAGATAGCCTTCCGCCGTCAGGATCATGTCCTTCAGGCGCGCTTCCAGCCGCACGATCTCGCGCGCTCGCATCGGATCGCCGGGGCCCGCCGCATGGGCGTCGGCGAGGGCCAGGCGAAGCTGCCGCAGCCGCTCGCCCACGGCTTCGACCGCAACGGCGAAGTCCCAGGCCGGGCGTTCCGGCAGGACTGTGTTGCGCACGAGATGGGCGACGGCGCTGGAGACGCCGATCGCGAGCGCGACGCCGCCGAGATCGCCGACGCCGGCATGCAGATAGGCGCTGAGGAAGGTCGCCATGAAGGTTGCCATGCCGACGGCATTCCAGCGCGGACCGAACCGGCGGATGAAGACGGCGAGGAAGATGATGACGAGGAACAGCCCGTCGACGATCCGTGGATGGGCGATGACGCTCACCATCGCCACGGCGGCGAAGCTCGCAAGCCCGCTATAGAGGCGCGAGACCGCCCGTGCCCGGGCCCCGATGTCGCGGATCGCCAGGGAGCCGATGAAGGCGGTGACGATCCCGAGCCCGTAGGCGGCGATCGACAGCGTAGTGACGAAATGCAGCGCGGCGAGCGACGCGGCGACCGCGACGAGGGTCAGCGTCCCGCGCAGCGCCATTCGCAGGCGGGACAGGCCGGGATCGGAGGACGCCATGAAGGCGAAGGGGGTGATGCGTGAGAGCATGAAGGACGGTCGTTCTTGCCTCGCGGCTGGATGAAGACATGGCGCGCCGCCGATGGCGCAAACCTAACGCCGATTTTCCGCCCGGCGACGCCCCGCGCATTGACCGGGGCGCTGCAATGACCAAAACCCATGGCGGGCGGGTTGGCCGCGTCGATCGATGCCGCGGCGCGGTAGTGTCCGGTAATGCGGATGGCGTATGCTCGGCGCGGGGCTCCGCGGTGGAATGTGCGGTTGCAGGCGATGGAAGTTGAAAGAATGGCGATGAGTGAAATCAGGCGGGATCGAACAGCGGCTGTCGGAAGCATCAGGCGGATCGCCTGGGGCGCGATCGTCGCGGGCACACTGCTCGCCCTGGCGATCCAGTTCATGCTCGGCCTGCTCGGCCTCGGCATCGGTCTCGTCAGCATCAATGCCGGCGCAGACATTGCCGCCGACGCCGCGGCCTTCGCCTCCGTCGCGGGCCTTTGGACCGTCGCGGTGGTCCTGATCGGCCTGTTCCTCGGTGCCTATACGGCGGCCCGGCTGGCCGGAAGCCCGGATCGGCTGGACGCGCTGCTCCATGGCGTCATCACCTGGGCGAGCGCAACGCTGGTCGTGATCGTGCTCCTGACGTCCAGCAGTTCCGCGCTGATCGGCGGTGCCTTCGGAGCGGTCGGCAATTCGATCCAGGGCCTAACGCAGGCGGCGGAGGCGGTTGCCCCGCAGATCGGCGCGCTGCCGCCATCGATCCGCAGCGAGGTGGACGATCTCTTCCGGCAGGCCGCGGCGGCGAAGCCCGCGACGGCTCCCGCCGGCGAGGACGAGACGGAGGCTTCGGCCGCGTCGCAGACGGCGGGCACGGCGGCTCCCGCCGCGACGGGCCCGAACGAATCGTCCTATTCGGATCTCGCCGCCGGCCTTGCCGAGACGGCGACGCAGGAAGACAGGCAGAAGGCGCTGGCTGTCCTGACCGGAGCCGGCGCCCTGTCCCCGGCGGCGGCCGAAGAACGGCTGCAGGCCTTCCAGCAGCGCTACGACCAGTCGGTGCGCCAGGCCCGCGAAGCGGCGAGCGCGGCCGCCAGCGCCGTCTCGTCCGGTGCGTTCGGCGCCTTCGTCTCGCTGCTTCTCGGGCTCATCGTCGGCGCGGCGGGCGGGATCGTCGGCAAGCCGAGGCAGGCCGTCTATTCAACGAACAGCTGAGCGGTCGCTGCGGCGGCCCAGGGATCGAGTCCGATTCCCGGGCCGCTCTCCTTCATCTCGGCGGCGGTGCGATCAGGCGGCAGAACCAGAGGCTGGCGGCCGGCTTTACGGGGCCTCTATCGTCAGGTGGCCTGCGAGCGGCGATAGGCGTCGCGGTCGGTGACGCGTTCGACATATTCGGCGATGACCGCGCTGTCGCCGACCCGCGGCGCCCCGAACATCACCAGCCAGGACAGGGTCGCGCCGATCATCAGGTCTGCGGCGCTGAAACGCTCCCCCAGGAGGTATGGACTCTTGCCGAGCGTCATCTCCAATGTGTCGATGACGTCGTCATAGCTGCCCCAGCCGACGCTGACCTTGGGCAGCGGGGCGGCATCCTTGCGCATCATCTTTTCGATGGCGGCCGGCTCCAGGCAGGAGCCGTTGAACATCAGCCAGCGATAATAGGTGCCGCGGGCAGGCGAGCTGATCTCGGGCGCAAGGCTCTTGTCGGCATGGGCGTCGGCGAGAAAGGCGACGATCGCGGGGGTTTCGGTCAGAACCGTGCCGTCGGCCAGCACCAGCGTCGGCAGCTTGCCCATGGGATTGATGGCGAGGAAATCCGGCCGGCGATTGCTCCCGGACTCGAAGTCGATGTGAACGAGGTCGTAGTCCGCCCCGACCTCCTCCAGCATCCAGCGGGCGATCGCGGCCCGGCTCTGCGGGTTGTAGTAGAGCCTCATCTTGTTCGACATCACACGGGTCCCTCCGTTGAAACGCCGCCGAAGATTCTGACGCAATCATGGCAGGCTGACGACGGGGCGGCCCGTCGGCCCCCCGCCGGTCGCCTCGCTATTCGCTTTAGCGGACCCGCATGCCCGCGGTCTCGTCGAAATGCAGCTTCTTGTCCGACTTCGGCAGCGGCGCGTCGTTCTCGCCGATGGTGACGCCGTACTGCCAGTCGGAGGGGCAGATCGCGACATAGCGGGCATAGCCGCCGAGACCGCCGCCGAACTTCGGATAACCGATCGCGACCAGGGCGCCGGTCTCCGGCACCTTGTCGAGGTTCGCCACGCCCTCGGCCTGGGCATAGCCGTGATGCATCAGCCAGTCCTCGCCCTCGAGCGTCGGTGTGGAATCGGTGTCGAGCGGCTCGTGGCCGTGGAAGAGGATGTGGCGTTCCTCGTGCAGGAACTTCAGCGCGTCGAGCGAGACTCCGGGAAACTCCTTGAGCGTCGCGAGCGTCTTGTCCGGCCAGGCCTTCGACCAGTCGGAGCGTACGAAGACGACCGAGCCTTCCGGGATCTTGCCATGCGCCTTCTCCCAGGCCTCGATGTCCGAGACCCGAAGGGCATAGTTCGCGTCATTCTTCAGCTGGTCGACGATCGAGATGACCACCAGCGGCCGGATCGTATAAGTCGCCGGCAGCTCGTCGATCGCCGGATATTCCGGCGCCCAATGGGCCGGGGGATCGAGCTGGGTGCCGAGCTGGTCGGTGTTGAGGTGGTATTCGGTCGCCTCAAAGCCGTGCTTGTCGTAGCTGTAGGTATCGCCCTTCCTGGCATAGCCCTCGATATCCGAGCCGGCCTTGGCCGGCGCGAAGGTGGAATCGGCAAAGCCGGACCAGACCGGAATGTCCGGCGTGATCGTGTGGGTGAGATCGACATATTTTGCCGACTTCAGGGCATCGTTGTAGACGGACCAGAGACCGTCTCCTTCCGCCCGAGCGCCCGCGGCAACGCTCAGCGCACCCGCGAGCGCTGCGGCGATCAGTGTCCTGTGCCAGATCCTGCCTGTCATGCCGTCCCTCCTGCAAATGATCAGGGAAGGCTAGCAAAGCTCCGCCCGCCGGAGAAGATGGTTTGCCGGCGATATGGGCATCGGGTCGGATTGACCGCTTCCGCGGCAGAGAAGCCACCGCGCGCGCCCTCGCCGGACGCAGCGGGCGGCTGAAAGCGTCCGCACCGTCGCGGCGCCGGTCAGTAAGGAACGCCCCCGGCGTCCCGCTTGGCCTTCAGCGCCTCGGCATACCATTCGAACTCGTCGAGGAACTTGACCGAAGACTTGTCGATCCAGGCCTCGTTGGCCGAGCCGTCGTCGGCGAGCGCCTTGCCGATCGAGGGGATCGCCAGGATCGAGGGCAGGCTCGGCATGCCCATTTCGGCGAGCACCGGCCGCAGCGCGATCGCCGCGCGCACGCCGCCGAAGCGGCCGGCCGAATAGGAGACGATGGTCGACGGCCGCCAGAAATACTCTTCGAGAAAATAGTCGAGCGTGTTCTTCAGCGCCGGCGGGATCGACTGGTTGTATTCGGCGGTGACGATGACGAACCCGTCGGCGCGGCGATAGAGATCGGCGAGGCGTTCGAGCTTTTCCGGCGCGGTCCCCTTCGGATATTCCTTGTACATCCGGTCGAGCAGCGGCAGGTCGAGCTCCATCGGGTCGACCAGCACCGCCTCATGGCCGCGTTCCCTCAGCTTCGCCAGGATGAAGCGGGCGGCCTTGATCCCCTGCCGGTCGGAGCGGACCGAGCCGAGGATGACGGGGACGAGCAGGGGCATGAGGCTCTCCTCTCAGGCAGCTTTCGGACGGGGTTCGATGCGGCTGAGTTCCCCCGCAATGCGCCTGCGCTGTTCCATGAGATCGTAATCTGCCTGGACTCCCAGCCAGAAGCCATCCGACAGGCCGAAATAGCGGGCGAGCCGCAGGTCGGTGTCCGCCGTGATCGCGCGCTTGCCGAGCACGATCTCGTTGATCCGGCGCGGCGGGACGCCGATCGCGCGTGCGAGCGCGTTCTGGCTGAGCTGCATCGGCTCGAGGAAATCCTCCATCAGCATCTCGCCGGGATGGGGATTGGGAATCATCTCAGTGGTAGTCGACGATTTCGACATCGTCCGCACCTCCGTCGCTCCATGTGAAGCAAATTCGCCATTGCCGATTGATCCGAATGCTGAACTGGCCTTCGCGGCGCCCCTTCAGCGCTTCCAGCCGGTTGTTCGGAGGAACCGCAAGATCATCGAGCACGCGAGCGTTGTTGAGTATACGCAACTTGCGAAGGGCTGTTCTCTGAATGTCGGTCGGCAGCCTGCGAGAAAACGCGCCGGACCAAATCCTCTCGGTCGCGAAGTCGCGAAAGCTCCTGATCATACCCCACTATAACGCATTGCGTTATGAGTGTTCAACTGAGGTCCCATCATCACGTTCGCCCGGCAGCGGATGCAGGCACGCCGCGTGCTGGCGAGGCCCACGCTTCGCAGCGTCCAGCGGCGGCATCTTTTCCCGGCAGTCGGCCTGAACGCGCGGGCAGCGCGGGGCGAAGGGGCAGCCCGGCGGGGGATCGTAGGGATCGGGGAGTTCGGCGATGTCGTCCTGCGTCCGCTCGCGCTTCCGGCCGGGAACCGGCGCCGATCCGATTAAAAGGCCCGTATAGGGATGGAGCGGCGCGGCGAAGAGATCGCGCGCCGGCGCCTCCTCCACGATCGAGCCGAAATACATCACCGCGACCCGCGTCGCGACGCTTTCGACCACGGAGAGGTCGTGGCTGATGAAGACGAAGGTTAGGCCCCGTTCGCGCTTCAGCCGGTCGAGGAGGTTCAAGACCTGCGCCTGCACCGAGACGTCGAGCGCCGAGACCGGCTCGTCGAGGACGATGATGTCGGGCTCCGCCGCCAGCGCCCGGGCGATGCCGATCCTCTGCGCCTGGCCGCCGGAGAATTCGTGCGGATAGCGCTCGAGGAATTCGGGGCGAAGGTTCACCGCCTCGATCAGTTCGCCGAGCCGGCGGTCGCGCTCTTCGGCGGTAAGGCCGAGCAGGTGGCGCATCGGCGCTTCGAGGATCGCGCGGATGGTCTGGCGCGGGTTCAGCGAGGAGACCGGGTCCTGGAACACAAATTGGACGCGGCGGGCGAGCGCCCGTGTGCCGGCCTTGGTCAGGTCTTCGCCGTCCAGCCGGATCGTGCCCGTCGTCGGGGCGTCGAGCCCGACCAGCATGCGGGCGAGGGTCGACTTGCCGCAGCCTGATTCCCCGACGATGCCGAGCGTCTCGCCCCGTTCAAGGTCGAGGGCGAGGCCGCGCACCGCCGTCAGGCTCGGCTTCTGGGAGCCGAACAGCGTGCGGCCGCCGCCGAAGCTGCGGGTGAGCTCGCGCACTTCCATGAGGGGCTGTGTTCCGGCGGGTGAACGGCTCACGACAGCATCTCCCCCGGGCCGAGCGGGTGGAGGCACCGCGCCTCGATCGATCCGTGCTTCGGTTCGAGCGGGATCTCGCCGGAGCGGCAGTCCGGCTGGACCCGCGGGCAGCGGTCGGCGAAGGCACAGCCTTTCGGCAGGCGATCCACCGCCGGCGGGCGGCCCCGGATTGCGTCGAGCCGGCGCTCCGGCTCGCCCATCACCGGCACGCAGTCGATCAGCATGCGGGTATAGGGATGGGCCGGCTGCGACAGGACGTCCTCGGTACGGCCGGTCTCGACGATCCGCCCGGCATACATCACCGCGATGCGCTCGCAGATCTCGGAGACGACGCCAAAATCATGGGTGATGAAGAGGACGGCGGCGTTCTTCTCGCGCCGAAGATCGTCGAGGAGGCGCAGCACCTGCGCCTGCACGGTGACGTCGAGCGCCGTCGTCGGCTCGTCGGCGATGATGAGATCGGGTTCGTTAGCGAGCGCCATTGCGATCGAGACGCGCTGGCGCAGACCGCCGGAGAGTTCGTGCGGAAATGCCTTCATCCGTTCGGCGGGATTGGGGATCCTGACCTGTTCGAAGAGCCGGCGGGTCTCCTCGTCCGCCTGCCGCCGCGAGAGCGGCCGATGGGCGCGAATCGCCTCGGCCACCTGATCGCCGACGGAAAAGAGCGGATGCAGCGTCGCAAGCGGGTCCTGGAAGACGTGGCTGACGGCGCCGCCTCGCAGCTGGCGGATACGGCCGTCCTTGGCGTCCAGCAGGTCCTCGCCCTTGAAGCCGACCGCGCCGCCGGCAACGACGCCCGGCGGTGAGGGGACGAGCCCCATCAGGCTCATCGCCGTCACCGACTTGCCGGAACCGGATTCGCCGACGAGGCCGAGACATTCGCCGCGGGCGATTCTGAGATCGACGCCGCCGACGGCCCTGGCGACGGTCCGGCCCATGCGGAATTCCGTCGCGAGATCGCGCACGTCCAGCACCGCCTCGGCGTCCGGCTCGCCTTGCGGGCGGCGGCGGTCGCGGGCGATCGCCGTCCGCGCCGAGGGGCGCGTCAGCGCCCCCGACCTGAGCCGCGGGTCGAGCACGTCCCTTATGCCGTCGCCGAGAAGATTGATCGCCATCACGATGAGGAAGATCGCGAGCCCCGGCACCAGCGAGACCACCGGCGCGGTGAAGAGCACCTTGCGCCCCTCGCCGAGCATCGAGCCGAGATCGGCCTGGGGCGGTTGCGCGCCGAGGCCGAGAAAGGAGAGGCCGGCGGTCTCAAGGATCATCCAGCCGACCGTGGTCGACAGCGTGATGACGATCGTCGGCAGGACGTTGGGCAGGATTTCTGTCGCGAGGATGCGGATCGGTCCCTTGCCGGACAGGCGCGCCGCATCGACGAATTCGCGGCGGGCAAGGCCGATGGTGATGCCGCGGATGTTGCGGGCGAAGAAGGGGATGTTGACGATCGCGATGGCGTAGAGGGCGTTGATCAGCCCGGGGCCGAGGATCGCGACGATGGCGAGCGCGAGGAGGATGTAGGGAAACGCCATCAGCATGTCGATGCCGCGCATCATCAGCTGGTCGGTGCGCCCCCCGGCATAGCCGGCGACAAGGCCGATGGCCGAGCCCGCGAGCGCGGCGATCAGCGAGGCCGAGAGGCCGATGGCGAGCGAGACGCGGGCGCCCCAGACGAGCCGCGAGAGGACGTCTCGGCCGAGCGCGTCGGTGCCGAGAAGATGGCCGTCCGCAAGGAGCGGCGCGAGGCGGCCCGCCGGATCGGTGGCGTTGGGATCGGCGAGCGGCAGGATCGGCGCCGCGAGCGCCGCGGCGACGATGACGGCGAGGATCGCAAGGCCCACTGCTGCGAGCCGGTTGTTGAGAAGCAGGGCGAAGGAGGAGGGGCGGGCGGAGCGCTCAGCTTTCTCCGGCCGGGGGTCGGCGGCGGCTGCGGTCATTTCAGCCTCGGATCGATCAGCGTCTGGCAGATGTCCGCCGCGAGATTGAAGAGGACGTAGGAGGCGGCGACGACGAGGACGCCGCCCTGGACGAGCAGGATGTCGCGCTGCGAGATGGCGTTGACGAGCATCGCGCCGATCCCCGGCCATTGAAACACGGTCTCGATATAGACCGCGCCGCCGAGCACGAAGCCGGCCTGGATGCCGATGACGGGGATCACCGAGACCAGCGCCGCCTTGAAGGCGTGGCGGAAGATCACCCGGCGTTCCGACAGTCCCTTGGCGCGGGCGGTGCGGATGAAGTCCTGGCGCAGGACCTCCAGCATGGCGGTGCGGGTGAGGCGTGCGATGACGCCGGTCGCGACAGCGGCGAGCGTAATCGCCGGAAGCGCGAGGTGGTGCAGGATGTCGAGCGGCCCGCCGCCGCCATAGATCGCGACCATGCCGCTCGCCGGGAAGAGCTGGATCCTCACCGCGAAGAACAGGATCAGGATCAGGCCGAGCCAGAAGGACGGCACCGAAATGCCGATCAGGACGAAGAGCGTGATTGCCTTGTCGGCGAAACCGAACTGGCGCACGGCGGAGACGATGCCGGCCAGGAGCCCGAGGAGCGAGGCGAGCACGAGCGCCGCGCCGGCCAAGAGCAGCGTCGCCGAGAAACGCTCCAGCACGATGTCGATCACCGGCCGATTCAGCGCATAGGAGCGGCCGAAATCGCCAGTCAGGATGCCCGAGATCCAGGCGAGATATTGCATCGGCAGCGAGCGGTCGAGGCCGAGTTCGCCGTTCAGCCGGGCGACGTTTTCCGGCGTCGCATAGGCGCCGAGGATCGCTGTTGCGGGATCGCCCGGGATCAGCGCAATCATCAGGAAGACCAGGATCGAGAGACCGAGGAGGACGGGGATCGCGGCCAGCAGGCGCTTGAGGATGGTCGCCGTCATGGGCGGGGCCTGGAAAGGGGGAAGGCCAGGCCGTCCCTATCCGGAAGAGCCGCGCCCTTCGCGCCCCCCTCTGCCCTGCCGGGCATCTTCCCCACGAGGGGGGAGATCGGCAGCTTCGCCGTTCTGTCGCAAATCTCCACCGATCCCGCAGTCTGAGGCACCCGCCTGAAGTCAGCTGCGCTTGGGCGCGATCGATCTCCCCCCTTATGGGGGAGATGGGCGGCAGCCCAGAGGGGGGTGTTTGGCGCAATCATCGCAGACAAAGAACGAGCGTCGAGAAGCCTCTCGCTCACCCCTTGGTCACGTCCTTCAGGATGAGCAGAAACGACGGCTCCAGCTCGAAGCCCTGGACCTGCGCGGTCGACACGGCGTTCTGCTTCCAATTGGCGATGAAGGCCCAGGGCGCGTCGTCGTGGACGATCTTCTGCACCTCACCGTAGAGCTTGCCGCGCTTGGCCTGGTCGGTCGTCTTGCGCGCCGCGTCGAGCAACTGGTCGACCTTCTGGTTGGAGTAGTAGCCGGAGTTGAAGCCGCCTTTGTCCGGCATGGCATCGGTGCGGAGTGCCAGGAAGGGCAGCGTGTCCGGATCGTTGGTCATCCAGGCCATCTCGGCCATGTCCGCCTTGCCCTGAAGGCCGGGGTTCACATTGGCGAGGAAGGTGTTCCACTCATAGGTCTCGATGCGGACGTTCAGCCCGACCTTCTTCAGGTCCGCCTGGATGGCCGTCGCCATCGCCACGGGATCGAGCATGCCGGAGCCGCCTTCGGCGACGTAGAAGGTGACCGTCTTGCCCTCCGCGCCGGCCTGCCGGATCAGTTCCTTGGCCTTTTCCGGATCGTAGGGGTAGGGATCGACCGAACCATCGTTCGCCCAGCCGAAGGCCGGCGGGATCGGCCCGGCGGCGACGTCCGCGGTGCCCTGCAGGACGTCGTTCACCAGCGTCTTCTTGTCGATCGCGTAGTTGACGGCCTGGCGCACGCGCTTGTCGGAGAATGGGCCTTCCTTGGTGTTGAGGATCAGGAACCACAGATGCGGGCCGGCCTGCTCGTAGACCTTGTAGCTCGCATTGTCGCGGAACTGGCCGAGACTGTCCGGCGGCACCTCGACCATCAAGTCGATCCCGCCGGACAGCATCTCGGCGACGCGGGTGTTGGCGTCGGCGATCGGGCGGAAGACGACCGCTTCGAGCTTAGGCGCGCCGTCCCAGTAGTCGTCGTTGCGGGTGACGACGACCTTTGCGTTCGGATCCCATTCGGCGAATTTGAAGGCGCCCGTGCCGACCGGATGGCGGCCGAAATCCTTGCCATACTGCTTCACCGCGGCGGGCGAGACGATCAGGCCGGTCGGATAGGCCAGATTCGACAGGAAGGGTGCGAAGGGCTCCTTCAACTGGAAGACCACCGTCTGCTTGTCCTTCGCCGTCACCGTGTCGACCTGCGAGAAGAAGAAGGCGAGCGGAAACGGCCCGGTGTCGTGAAAGGGATGATCGTCCTTCAGCATCCGGTCGAAGGTGAACTTCACCGCCTCCGCGTCGAAGGGCGTGCCGTCCTGGAAGGTGACGCCGTCGCGCAGGTGGAAGGTGTAGGTCATGCCGTCGTCGGAGATGTCCCAGCTCTTCGCGAGCGCCGGCTCGACCTCCAGCGTCCCCTTCTTGAAGCGCACCAGACCGTCATAGACGTTCATCAGGATGCGGAAGTCGTTCGTGGCGGTGACCGCCTGGGGATCGAGCGATTTCGGCTCGGCGATCTGGCCGACGATGAGGACATTCGGCGGGATCTGCGCGGTCGCCGGGCCGATCAGGGCCAGGAAGAGAGCTGCGGCGACGGTGAAGAACCATCTCATGAAGGGGCTCCGTCTGTTCGGCTGGTTGCGGGTAGAATGGCCCTCAGGGCCGGACGATCAACCGTCCATCGCAAACGAAATGCGCGTTTGGTACGCAGCGGCTTTGCTCCGATCCGCCCGTTCGGCCGGCCCCGCATCATTGACGACTTCTAGGTTTCGTCAAAATTTCACGCGGCGGACCATGTGCATCCGGCGGCGAGCGACCGGCGGCGGGTAGAGAATTCGGCGCCTCGAAGAATCAAACCGATTTTAATATGGCGATGGCGGCGCGAACGACTGGACGCAGCCTTGCCGCACGCCAATAAGAGGGCACGGCGGCATATGAAGCCCCGACGTCCGACTGTCCTTCCGAAGGAAAACGAACCATGCTGAGAACCGAGGCCGTCCGGAACATCCTGTCCTGGTACGAAGGCGAGACGCCAGGGCTGAAGAGCAATCTGTCCCGCCTCCTGATGCACGGGCGCCTTGCCGGGACCGGCCGCGTGGTCATCCTGCCCGTCGACCAGGGCTTCGAGCATGGGCCCGCCCGGTCCTTCGCGCCGAACCCGACCGCCTACGATCCGCATTATCTCTACGAGCTCGCGATCGAGTCCGGTGTCTCGGGCTATGCCGCGCCGCTCGGCCTTCTGGAGCAGGGAGCCGACACCTTCGCCGGTGAGGTTCCGCTGATCCTCAAGGTCAACAGCGGCAACTCCCTCGTCTCCAGCGCCGATCAGGCGCTGACCGGGACGGTGGAGGACGCCATGCGCCTCGGCTGCATCGGCGTCGGCTTCACCATCTATCCCGGCGCGGACGCCTCCTACGGCATGATCGAGGAATTGCGCGAGATCAGCCATGAGGCGAAGTCGCGCGGTCTGATCTCGGTCGTCTGGTCCTATCCGCGCGGCGGCAAGGTGACGAAGGACGGCGAGACCGGCCTCGACATCATCGCCTACGCCGCGCACATGGCAGCGCTGATGGGCGCGACGATCATCAAGGTGAAGCTGCCTTCGGCCCATATCGATCTGGACGCCGCGAAATCGACCTATGACAAGTATCCGGTCGACGTGAACGATGCAGGCGCCCGTGTCCGCCACATCATGCAGGCCGCCTTCAACGGCAAGCGGATCGTCGTCTTCTCGGGCGGCGCGGCGAAGAACACGCCGGAGCTTCTCGACGAGGCGCGCGCCATCCGCAAGGGCGGCGGCAACGGGTCGATCATCGGCCGCAACTCCTTCCAGCGCTCCAAGGCGGACGCCATCGACCTTCTGAACCAGGTGATGGACATCTACGCCTGAGCGAGGCGGGCCAGATTCGTCGGACGCTCCTTTGAACGCAGGAACGGCCGCTCCCCGGGGAGCGGCCGTTCTTGAACCTGAAGTCTACGAAGCGAAGCCGCTTACTGGCCGGCGGCCGCCTTCAGCGCCGCGGCCGGATCCTGGTTCTCGCCCTCTTCGTTGAAGGTCGCGAGATAGGTAATGACGTTGGTGCGGTCCTTCTCGTCCTTCATGCCCGGGAAAGCCATCTTCGTGCCCTTGACTACGGCCCGCGGGTCGGCAAGCCACTTGTCGAGCAGCGCCTCGTCCCAGGCCGCCTTGTCCGCCGACCAATCCTGGAACGGCTTGGAAAAGGTGTAGCCCTCGACGGCGCCGGGTTTCTCTCCGACGATGCCGTTCAGGGCCGGGCCGATCTTGTTCTTGGCGTCCGGGCCGACGGCATGGCAGGCACGGCACTTGTTGAACACCTTCTTGCCGGCATCGGCATCGCCCACCGTCTGCGCGAACGCGCTCGACGACAGGACAACGACAAGGGCCGCACCGGCCGCCAGGGAAATACTACGCATGAATCCTCCACGAATCTCGTTGATTGATCGCCCACGCGCCCAACCGTCGGCATCATATTGAACGATTCCAGAAAATGGCAACCGAGCCCGGCGGGCAAGGCTTGTCCGGCGTGACCGGTCGTCGCGTACCCGCTCGGGGCTTTGCGCCAAGGGAATCGCGAAGAGAGTTTGCGTAGCCGGCGACGGAGAAAGCCGGACATGAAGGCGACCGAAATGCGGCGCGACTGCCCTCAGGTCACATATCCGGTCGCTCCTCGGCACTGATCCCGCAAGCGCCTGCCGCATGGGGTGTGGGTGGAGCCGGGCTTGCGATTTCATCAGCACGGCTGATGAACCTAGGAAAACGATCCGGCACAAAATCGCCATCTTCGTTAACCCGCACGATATCACGGTTTGGGCATAAACCATCGATTTTAAGACAGAATCAACGGTAAGCGTTCACAAAGAGGGCACCACGCCGGTTTCGTAGGGGCAGAAAGTGGCCCTTCGGCAACATGGCGGAGAAGACCGCATTCCTGCCATTCTTCGGGCACGAGTGCGACCCATAACCCCTCGCGAGCCCGCAGATCGGGTATCGCAAATCCGGCCGCAACGAGGATCGGCGTCCGGATGGACAGTCGCGATTGCGACAGAATGGAGTACAGTCATGAAACGCGTTGCACTTCTCATGGCCGCCACGGCCTTCGGAACCCCGGCCTTCGCAGCGGACATCATCGCACCCGAGCCGCCGGCTCCGGCCCCGATCCAGATCGAGCCGGTTGCGACGACCAAGACCTGGACCGGTCTCTACGTCGGTGGCCAGGCCGGCGTTGCCTTCGGCAACAGCGACAACGGCGCCGTGTTCGATCCGGGCAATAACGGCATCGGCCTGTTCGACAACGGTTCGAGCAGCGACGACAACAATGCCGGCTTCATCGGCGGCGCCCATATCGGCTACGACTACCAGTTCCAGAACAACATCGTCGTCGGTGCCGTCGCGGACATCAACTACATCGACGCCGAGACGAACCGCTCCTACACGACGCCGGGCGGCTCGAATTTCGAGACCAACAGCGACATCAACTATCTCGGCACCGTGCGCGGCCGCATCGGCTACGCTTTCGACAGCCTGCTCGTCTACGGTTCGGGCGGTCTCGCCTATGCCGGCGTCGACAACAGCATGAGCGCCCCGTCGGGCGGCGAGTTCGCCAACTACCGCTTCAAGCAGGACGGCGAGGATGCCGACTTCGGCTATTCGGTCGGCGGCGGTGTCGACGTGCTGGCGACGCAGAACCTGTCCTTCGGCGTGGAGTATCTCTACACCAATCTCGGCTCCAACGAGCAGACCATCACGGGCACCAACGGTACCAACACGGTCAGCTTCACGAGCGACTCCAACGACGAAGACCTCGACTTCCACACGATCTGGGCGAAGGCGTCCTACCGCTTCAACTAATCGGGTCAGTGGCAGTCAAAGGTCCGGGCGAAGCGTCCGGACCTTCGCGACGGAGATCGAACAGAACCGGCTGGATCCTCGCGATCCGGCCGGTTTTTTGTTGTCGTCTGTAGCGTGAGACAGGGGCTGCGCGGGGTTGCGGCGAGGGCGGTCGCCGGGATCCGTCGGCATCGCCGCCGGCCTCGCCCCGATGCTCGTCAGGCGAGCGGCGGCAGGCCGAGGTCGCCGCGGCGCGGCAGGTCCGCGCCGCGGCGCGAGCAGGTGACGGCTGCGGCGCGGACCGCGAAGTCGAGCAGCGCCTCGATCTGTGGCCGGTCCGCCGCCTGAAGCGCCTCGCGCGACAGGGCACCGCGTTCCTTCAGGCCGGCCAGAAGCGCCGCCTGGAAGGTATCGCCGGCCCCGACCGTATCGGCGACGACGATCCGCTGTCCGTCCACCGCGGCGGCGACGCCGCCGGCGCTGAGCGCGCTCGCGCCCCGCTCGCCTTTCGTCACCACGGCCATCGCCGCGCCCGCTGCGACCCAATCCTGAAGAACGCTGTCGATCGACCGGCCCGGATAGAGCTGGTCGAGATCCTCCTCGCTCGCCTTGACGAGGGCCGCGAGCGGCACGAGTTCGCCGACCTTCGCCCGCCAGACGTCGAGATCCGGCTCGATCGAGGCGCGGATGTTGGGATCGTAGGAGATGAAGCGCCGGTCCGATTCCTGGCGCACGAGGCGCAGGAGCGCCGACGCCGTCGGCTCGGTCACCGTGGAATAGGAGGCGAGGTGGATCGCTTGCAGCTCTTGCGGGAGCGTCGCCGGCACCTCGTCCGGTTCGATCGAGCGGTCGGCGGTTCCCTCGATATAGAAGGAGTAGGCGGCCGAGCCCTCGCCGGAAAGCGAGACCATGGCGAGCGTCGTGTTGCGCTCCGTTCGAACCAGGAAGCGCTGGTCGATCCCCTCGCGCTCCATGAAGGCGCGGATCTTCCGGCCGAAGAGATCGCCGGACATCTTGGTGAAATAGCCGACGGGATGGCCGAGACGGGCGAGGCCGAGCGCGACGTTGAGCGGCGAGCCGCCGATCCGGCCGCCGAGCGCCACCTCGGCCACATCCTCGCCTTCCGAGGCAAAGAGATCGAACAGGCAGTCGCCGCAGCTCAGAAACATGTCGTCATCTCCTTTTCGCGCTCCAAGGCGCAATCGCGCCACGCCGCTAGCAGGATTGTGCCGGAGGGGAAAGGCGGTCGGCGCTGGCCGGTTCGACGGTCCCGGCCTTTCTTCGCCGGCCGCCGCCGCTATCATCGCGGCCGATCGAACGGAGAGGAAAAGCGCTCATGGCATTCGCCCGCGTCAACGGCATCGTCGTCCACTACGGGGTTGAGGGCAATCCCGACGCACCAAGCCTCGTCCTGATCAATTCGCTCGGCACCGACTTCCGCATCTGGGACGCGTTTGTCGACGAGCTCGGCGGTGCCTATCGCATCCTGCGCTACGACAAGCGCGGACACGGGCTCTCCGAGGCGACGCCGGCGCCCTACGCCATGAAGACGCATGTCGACGATCTCGCCGCGCTGATGGACGCGGTCGGCATGAAATCCGCTCTCCTCGTCGGCCTGTCGATCGGGGGCATGATCGCGCAGGGGCTCGCGGCAAGCCGGCCGGACATGGTCAAGGCGCTGGTGCTGATGGACACCGCCCACAAGATCGGCACGGCAGGCTCCTGGAACGAGCGGATCGAGAAAGTCGAGGCCGGCGGCATCGCTTCTCTCGCGGGGCCAATCCTCGAACGCTGGTTCACGCCGGCCTATCGCAGGCCGGACAATGCCGACTTCGCCGGCTATGCGAACATGCTCCTGCGCACGCCCGTGGCGGGCTATGTGGGAAGCTGCGCCGCCCTGCGCGACGCCGACTACACCGAGGCGGCGAAGGCGCTCGCCCTGCCGGTCCTGTGCATCGTCGGCGACCAGGACGGCTCGACGCCGCCCGATCTCGTGCGCGCGACGTCGCAGCTCATCCCCGGCGCCGGTTTCGAGATCGTCGCGGGGGCCGGCCATCTGCCCTGCATCGAGCAGGCGGAGAAGACCGGCGCGCTGGTGCACGATTTCGCGACGAAGATCTTCGGCGGGGACGCGGCGCGATGACGGCTTCCCCCTTCGACCATCCGATCCTCGGCCGGTTGCTCGGCGACGAGGAACTCGCCACCTATTTCACCGCCGCGGCCGATATCGACGCCATGCTCGGCTTCGAGACGGCGCTCGCCGACGCCGAGGCGAAGGCCGGGCTCATCGAGCGGTCGGCTGCCGAGGCGATCCGCGCGGCGGTCGAGGGGTTCTCGCCGGATCTCGCGGCGCTTGCCGAGGGTACGGCGAGGGACGGCGTCGCCGTGCCGGCGCTGCTGGCGCAGTTTCGCCGCGCGCTCGATCCGGACGCCGCCAAGGCGCTGCACACCGGATCCACCAGCCAGGACGTGATCGACGCGTCCTTCGCGATGCGGCTGCAGGGCGTTTCGCTGGTGCTCGACCGCCGGCTGGAGGCGCTGGTGAGCGCGCTGACAGAATGGGGTCTCAAGGACGGCGACAGGACCGTTATGGCCCATACACGGATGCAGGCGGCCAAGCCCGTCCGCTTCGCCCGCAAGATCGCCGCCTGGACCGACCCTCTGGTGCGCTGCCGGCTGCGCCGCGAGGAGATCGCGCCCCGCGCCTTCGCGCTGCGGATCGGCGGCGCCGTCGGTGACCGCGCCGGCTTCGGCGAGCGCGGCGAGGCGGTCGCACGGGACGTCGCGCAGGCGCTCGGCCTCCATTATGCGCCGACCGCCCTGCATTCGGAGCGCGACGGGATCGCCGAACTTGCCTCCTGGCTCTCGCTCGTCACCGGCGCGCTCGGCAAGTTCGGCGAGGACGTGACGCTTGCCGTGCAGAACGAGGTCGGGGAACTGACGCTCGAGGGCGGCGGCGGCTCTTCGGCGATGCCGCACAAGCAGAACCCGGTCGGCGCCGAGGTGCTGGTGACGCTCGCGCGCTTCAATGCGACGCTTCTGTCCGGCGCGCACCAGGCGCTCGTCCATGAGAACGAGCGCTCTGGCGCCGCCTGGACGCTGGAATGGATGATCCTGCCGCAAATGGCGATGGCGGCGGGCGCCGCGACCCGGACGGCCCTCGACCTCGTGCCCCGGCTCGCCGTGGCCGAGACGACGTCCGACGTCGGCTAAGGGCAAGGGCAAGAGGCACGGGCGACGGAAGCCGCCCGTGCTTCGCAGGAACCCGCGACTAGCCCTGGATGAAGGCCAGAAGATCCGGATTGACGATGTCCGGATGGGTCGTGCACATGCCGTGCGGCAGGCCGGGATAGGTCTTCAGCGTGCCGTGCTTGAGGAGTTCGACCGACAGCGGCGCGGAGTCGGCATAGGGCACGATCTGGTCGTCGTCGCCGTGCATCACCAGCACCGGAACGTCGATCGCCTTGAGATCCTCGGTGAAGTCGGTTTCCGAGAAGGCCGCGATGCAGTCGTAATGGGCCTTGATGCCGCCCATCATGCCCTGCCGCCACCAGTTCTGGATCGCTCCTTCCGAGACCTTGGCGCCGTCGCGATTGAAGCCGTAGAACGGGCCGGACGGGACGTCACGGTAGAACTGCGCGCGGTTGGCGACGAGTGCGGCGCGGAAGCCGTCGAAGACTTCCATGGGAAGGCCGCCGGGATTTTTTTCGGTCTTGAGCATGATCGGCGGCACCGCCCCGATCAGCGCCGCCTTGGCGACCCGTCCGGGTTCGGCGCGGGCGACATAGCGGGCGACCTCGCCGCCGCCGGTCGAATGGCCGATATGGACGGCGTCCTTCAGGTCGAGCGCGGCGGCAAGCGCGATCACGTCGGCCGCATAGGTATCCATCTCGTTGCCTTCGGCGGTTTGGGAGGACCGGCCGTGGCCGCGGCGGTCATGGGCGATCACCCGAAAACCTTCGCCGAGGAAGAACATCATCTGGTTGTCCCAGTCGTCGGAGGAGAGCGGCCAGCCATGGTGGAAGACCAGCGGCTGCCCGCTTCCCCAGTCCTTGTAGAAGATCTCGGTCCCGTCATTCGTCGTGATGGTCGGCATGTCAGCACTCCATGGAGGGATTGGGAGGGTGGGGCATCGCATGCGTGCAACTGGCCGAAGGCAGGGCGGATCGTCGTGATCCTCTGCCCGTATCGGCGGCCTCCGCCTCCGGCGGGCCGGACGGCAAAGGCATGCTCGTGAGGAGCCGGGCGTCGGGTGGTGCTGGAGCAGGCGCAGCAGCGCAGATCCACGGGCTCAGAGGGATCCACGACTTCGCACGTCCAATCTTCCCTCTGACGCCGGATCGTCAGCGCAGCGAATAATGCACCGCAATGATCGTCCTGAGAAGAGGGCTGAAGGCCCTGGCGCGCGGGTCGGACAGCGGCCGTTCGGATGGCCCGTAGCGCGGAGCTGAGAGACGTCGCGAACGCGCCCTGTGGCGCTCAGGTCCGGCTGTCGTCTTGCGTGCTCTCGGTCGCCTCGTCGTCCGCATCTCCGGCCGATTTGGGGCCGTCCCTTGCCTCGGCCGCAGCCGCATCGGAGCCGCCGGCGGGCGCCGGGTCGTACTGCAGGAAGAAGGTCCACACCGCCCAGGCGGCCGCCGCGCTCGACAGGACGCCCCAGAACGATTCGCCGTGCCACCACTCGATCGCGGTCCAGATCAGGAGCGCTGCGAGGAGGCAGATCCTGACCCAGAGGGGGCGGTAGAACGGGTGGGAGGCCTCGCTTCGCAGCATCGGATCGTCCTTCTCGCGAGATCGGCGGCATCCGCTAACGTCTCGGCTCACACCGCCGCCGCCATGGGCTGGCGTCAGCTCCGGTTCCCTGTCCAGATAGCGCCTCGCGCCGCTGCCGTCAGCCGCGGCCCGCCTTTTGCTGGCGTCCGCCTTGCCGTCCACCCTATGCTGGGTTCCGAACGGCGAGGGGGGAACGGACGGGCATGGCCAATCGGGGCGGGCAGGCATCCTGGCGCGGCGGCGACGCGCTGACGCTCCGCCAGTTCCGCTATTTCGTCGCCGTCGCCGAGACCGAATCGGTTTCGCGCGCCGCCTTCGGGGTCGGCATCTCGCAATCGGCGATCACAGCGGCGGTCCAGGCGCTGGAAGAGGAGACCGGGACGGTGCTGTTCGAGCGGCACGCCATGGGCATGCGGCTCACCCATGACGGCCATCAGCTCCTGCGCTATGCCCGCCACATCCTAGCCACCGTCGCCGATGCCCGGCGCGCCCTCGGCGCCCGGCCGCAGGCGGTGACCGGCGCCATCAATATCGGCGTCACCCGGATGGTCTCCGGCTATTATCTCGCCGACCTTCTGGCCCGGTTCCGCCGGGTCTTCCAGAACGTTACGGTGCGGGTCGTCGAGGACGAGCGCAGCTATCTGGAACATCTTCTCGTCGGCGGCGAGCTCGATGTCGGGCTGATGATCGTCTCCAACCTCGCCGACCGCCAGGCCCTGGAGAGCGAGCTTCTGATGCGCTCGCCCTGGCGGGTCTGGCTACCGGCCCGCCACCCCCTGCTCGGCGCCTCGGCCCTGTCGCTCGCCGAGATCGCGGCCGAGCCCTTCATCATGCTGACCATGGACGAACTCGCAGAGACCACGGCGCGGCTGTGGAAGGATGCCGGACTGAAGCCGAACGTCGCCATGCGCACCGACTCCGTCGAGGCGGTGCGCAGCCTCGTCGGCACGGGCCTCGGCATCGCCACCCTGCCGGATCTCGTCTACCGGCCGTGGTCGCTCGAGGGAGACCGGCTGGAGGCACGTCATCTCGGGACCGTCATGCCGACCGTCGACATCGGCCTCGCCTGGCGCCGCGGCGTGCCGCTCGCCTCGCCGGTCACCGACTTCATCGAATTGTGCCGGGACTACGGGCAGGGCGGGGAGCATCATGCCTAGATCCGGAGCGTTCTGTTTTTCAGAATGCACGACGCAGGATTTCTGATTTTCTATTTTCCCGAAAGCTTCATAGCATCCGCTAAACTGACATCACGGGAGCGGTTTGATGCTGATCGGGGGACAGGTCGTCGAAGGCAAGGGACCGGAAGAGGAGATCGTCGATCCTGCGACGGGCGCGGTGATCCGCTCCATCGCCGATGCCGACGAGGGACAGGTGGACGAGGCCGTGAAGGCGGCCGAGATGGCCTTTTCCGCCTGGTCCAGGACGCCGCCCGGCGAACGCGCCGCCATGCTCCTGAAGCTCGCCGACCGGATCGAGGCGGAAGGCGACGCGTTCGCCGCCCTCGAAGCCAAGAATTGCGGCAAACCGCTCGCCCGGGCGAAGGCCGACGAGATTCCGGCGATCGTCGACTGCTTCCGCTTCTTCGCCGGCGCCGCGCGCACCGCGACGGGCAGTGCCGCCGGCGAATACATGGCCGGCCACACCTCGATGATCCGGCGCGACCCCGTCGGCGTCGTCGGCTCGATTGCGCCGTGGAACTATCCCTTGATGATGCTCGCCTGGAAGATCTGCCCGGCGCTGGCGGCCGGCAATACGGTGGTCATGAAGCCCTCCGAGCAGACGCCGCTGACCGCGCTGAAATTCGCCGAGATCGCCGCCGAGGTGCTGCCGGCCGGCGTCTTCAACCTCGTGCTGGGGCGCGGCGACACAGTCGGCGCCGGCCTCGTCTCCCATCCCCGCGTCCGCATGGTCTCGCTCACCGGCGACATCGCCACCGGCCGAAAGGTGCTGGAGGCGGCCGCGAAATCGATCAAGCGCACCCATCTCGAACTCGGGGGCAAGGCGCCGGTGGTTGTCTTCGACGATGCCGACCTTGCCGAGGTCGTCGAGGGCGTGAGGACCTTCGGCTACTACAATGCCGGCCAGGACTGCACCGCCGCCTGCCGGATCTATGCCGGTCCGAAGATCTACGACAAGCTCGTCGCCGATCTCGCCTCCGCCGTTTCGAACATCCGCTACGGGCCGCAGGACGAGGACGTCGAGATCGGCCCGCTGATCTCGGAGCGCCAGCGCGGCCGGGTGTCGAGCTTCGTCGAGCGGGCACGGGCCGAGAGCCATATCGAGGTCGTCGCGGGCGGTGCGGCCGGCGAGGGCGGCGGCTTCTTCTACAAGCCGACGGTGATCGCGGGCGCGCGCCAGACCGACGAGATCGTCCAGCGCGAGGTCTTCGGGCCCGTCGTCTCCGTCACCCGCTTCTCCGATGTCGAGGAGGCGGTCGCCTGGGCGAACGATTCCGACTACGGCCTCGCCTCCTCGGTCTGGACCAAGGATATCGGCCGGGCGATGGCGACGGCGGCGCGCCTCCAATACGGCTGCACCTGGATCAACACCCATTTCGCCCTCGTCAACGAGATGCCGCACGGCGGCATGAAGATGTCCGGCTATGGCAAGGACATGTCGATGTATTCGCTGGAGGACTACACGGTCGCCCGGCATGTCATGGTCAAGCACTGAGGACGGGGCGCTGAGACCGGAGGCGGCGATGCCGGGCGTAAACGGGTACCGATGGCAGGAGCGGGGGCCGGGGGCGGAATGCTGAAGACGCTCGATCCCAGCGGATCGCCGGAGGTGGACCTCGAGGCGAAGGCCGACCGATCGGAACTTCTCCGGCTGGCGGGCGTGCGCAAGACGTTCAAGGGCTTCGTCGCGGTCGACCGCGTCGACCTTTCCGTGCGCCGCGGCGAGTTCTTCACCCTGCTCGGCCCGTCCGGCTCGGGCAAGACGACGACGCTCCGCCTGATCGCCGGCTTTGAGCGGCCGGACGAGGGCCGCATCGAACTGGCCGGCCGCGACGTCGCGCGGCTCGCGCCCTTCGACCGCGACGTCAACACCGTCTTCCAGGATTATGCCCTGTTCCCGCATATGAGCGTGGCGGAGAATATCGCCTATGGGCTGCGGGCGAAGCGCGTCGCCCGCGAGGAGATCGCGGCGCGGGTCGAGGAAGCCTTGCGCATGGTGCAGCTCGAGGCCTTTGCCGGGCGCTCGCCCACGCAGCTTTCCGGCGGCCAGCGTCAGCGCGTCGGGCTCGCGCGCGCCATCGTCAACCGACCGAGCCTCCTCCTCCTCGACGAGCCGCTCGGCGCGCTCGACCTGAAGCTGCGCCAAGACATGCAGCTGGAGCTCAAGCACATCCAGGAAAAGCTCGGCATCGCCTTTCTGTACGTGACCCACGACCAGGACGAGGCGCTGTCCATGTCGGACCGGATCGCCGTCTTCAACGACGGCCGGATCGAGCAGATCGGAACGCCCGAGGATGTCTATGAGCGGCCGGCGAGCGAGTTCGTCGCCGGCTTCGTCGGCACCTCGACAATCCTCGAGCGCGGCGGCCGCCAGCTGGTGCTGCGGCCGGAGAAGATCCGGGTCGCGCCGCCCTCGGAGAGCTTCGACCGGTCCGGCTGGCAGGTGGAGTCCGGGATCCTCGAGGACATCGTCTATGGCGGCATGTTCACCCGCTACCTCGTGCGGCTCGAGCGCGGCGAGAGCGTGACCGCTGCCGAGCAGAACCATTCGGGCCCCAGCCAAAGGCTGCGGGTGATGCGCGGTCAGACCGTGATCGTGGCCTTTCGGCCGGACGGCGTCTTCTCGCTTGGAGAGGTCGCCAGAACAAAGAGGATGGAGAACCGGACATGACGAAGCGCATTGCCGCCGCCGCCAAGGCGGCCGCCCTCATTGCAGCGGCCGGACTGCCGCTCAACGCCTTCGCGGCGCCGGTCGCGCCCGACTATCTCAAGGAGATCGGCAAGGGCGAGGGCGAACTCAACATCGTCGCCTGGGAGGGCTATGCCCAGGACGATTGGATCAAGCCCTTCGAGGAGCAGTCTGGCTGCAAGGTCAACCGCAAATATGCCGGCTCCTCCGACGAGATGGTGGCGCTGATGCGGTCCGGCGGCGGCGGCGAATACGACCTCGTCTCGGCCTCCGGCGACGCCTCGCTGCGCCTGATCTATGGCGGCGACGTGCAGCCGATCGACGTCAAGCTGATCCCGGCCTTCGAGGACTTCCTGCCGCAGCTTCAGAGCCCGCCGCACAACACGCTGAAGGGCGTCCACTACGGCCTGTCCTACGAGTGGGGGCCGAACGTGCTCCTGTGGAACACCGAGAAGGTGGACCCGGCGCCGACGAGCTGGAGCGTCATCTATAACGACACCTACAAGGGCAAGGTCACCGTCCCCGACAATCCGATCCAGATCGCCGACGCCGCGCTGTATCTGATGGCGACGAAGCCCGATCTCGGGATCAAGAACCCCTATGAGCTGACCAGGGACCAGCTCGCCGCGGCGACGGACCTTTTGAAGAGCCAGCGCCCGCTCATCAAGAAATACTGGGCGCTCGCCTCTGACGAGATCGAGCTCTTCACCAATGGCGACGCGGTGATCGGCGCGGCCTGGCCCTACCAGACCAATGCGCTGAAGGGCGCCGGCGTGAAGGTCGACGACACCGTTCCGTCGGAAGGCGCGACCGGCTGGGCCGATTCCTGGATGCTCTCGGCGAAGTCGCAACACGTCAACTGCGCCTACGAGTTCATGCGCTATGTCTCGACGCCGAAGGTCCAGGCACAGCAGGCGATCTATTTCGGCGAAACGCCAGCCAACACCAAGGCCTGCGACGAGATGAACGCGCTCGAGGCGGGCTCTTGCGAGAAGTACCATCTCAACGCGCCGGCCTCCTATTTCGACAGCATCCACTTCTGGCAGACCCCGCTGCCGACCTGTGCCGACGGCTCGAAGGAATGCACCAGCTATGGCGACTGGCAGCGCGCCTGGCAGGAAGTGAAGGGCTGATACCGGCAGCGGCGGGAAGCGGGCGATGACCAGTCTCGAAGCCTCCGGAGCACTGCCGGAGCGGCAAGGGCGCGGCGGCCTTCGCCGCCGCCTCTCGGCGCTCGTCTGGCGGCGGCCGCGGCTTGGCCTCGCCGCCCTGCTCGCCCCGCCGCTCGCCTGGTTCCTGCTGATCTATCTGGCGGCGCTGGCGGTGCTTTTCGTCGCCGCCTTCTGGTCGGTCGACCCGTTCACCGGCCTCGTCGAGCGGAGCTTCACGCTCGACAATTTCCGCGACATCGGGGAGAGCGGCACCTATCGCTGGATCGCGGTGCGGACTCTCCTGATGGCGGCGGCCGTCACGCTGACGGACGCCGTCCTCGCTTTTCCCACCGCCTATTTCATGGCCCGGATCGCCGGGCCGAAGCTTCGGATCGCACTCTTTACCCTGGTGCTCCTGCCTTTGTGGTCGAGCTATCTCGCGAGGGTCTACGCTTGGCGGCTGATCCTCGCCCATGATGGCGCGCTCAATTGGGCGCTGATGGAGATCGGCCTGCCGCGGCTGGCGATCGGCTATTCCAACTGGGCGATGTGGATCGTCTTTTCCTATATTTGGCTGCCCTTCATGATCATGCCGCTCTATGCGGCGCTGGAGCGCATTCCGACCTCGCTGCTGCAGGCTTCCGGCGATCTCGGCGCGCGGGGCTTCAGAACCTTCGTCAGGGTGATCCTGCCGCTGGCGATGCCCGGCCTGGTCGCCGGCTCGATCTTCACCTTCTCGTTGACCCTCGGCGACTACATCACGCCGGTCCTCGTCGGTGGGCCCGGCTCGGACTTCATCGGCAATGTCGTCTACGCCAATGTCGGGATCGCCAACAACATCCCCTTCGCCGCCGCCTATGCGACGATCCCGCTCGTCGTCATGGCGCTCTATCTGATCGCCGCCCGCCGGCTCGGCGCCTTCGAGGTGATGTGATGGAGACGCGGCTGACACGCATCGTCCTCGGCGTCTGGACTGGGCTCGTCCTCCTCTTCCTCTTCGTGCCGATCGCGATCATCGTCCTCTACGCCTTCAATTCCTCGAATGTGCAGAGCTGGCCGATCGCCGGCTTCAGCCTGAAATGGTTTCCGGCGACCTTCCAGAACCGCGAGGTTCGCGAAGCGCTCCTCCTGTCGATCGAGGCGGGGCTGGTCGCGACGGCGATCGCCGTCGTCCTCGGCACGGCCTCCGCTTTCGCCGTCGAGCGTTATCGATTTCGGGGGCGCGAGGCGGTCTCCTTCGTCACGGTGATGCCGATCGCGCTGCCCGGCATCATCACCGGCATGGCGCTCAACTCCTTCTTCGTGTTCTGGGCGATGGGCCTCAGCTTCTGGACCATCGTCATCGGCCACGCGACCTTCTGCATCGTCGTCGTCTACAACAACGTCGTCGCGCGGCTGCGGCGCCTGCCGCGATCCCTCACCGAAGCCTCGATGGATCTCGGCGCCGACGGCTTCGCCACGTTCCGGAAGGTGACCCTGCCGGCGATCTCGACCGCTCTGATCGCAGGCGCGATCCTCGCCTTCGCGCTCTCCTTCGACGAGGTGATCGTGACGACCTTCACCGCCGGGGCGCAGAACACGCTGCCCTTGTGGATATTCGGCGCGATAAGGCTCGGCCAGGAACTGCCGGAGGTGAACGTCATCGTCCTCATCGTCATGGCGGTGACCTTCGTGCCGGTGATCCTCGCCTATCGCTTCACCGAGAAGTCCGGCGGCTGAAGCAGGTACCGCGGGCTCGGCCAATTTGGAGCGCTACCAAGAGTTGTTCTGTTTGCGCTGCGGTATTCGTGACGCAGTGCAAAGTAAGAGAAATATTTCTCCCGATTTCTTCCGTGTTTGGCGGCTCTGAGGCCCTGCGTGCAAAGTCCGGCCATAGCATCGCCGTTGACCGCGACTTGCGGCGACGATACCGTCCTCTCTGCTGCACATGTGTGCAATGGCGGCGGACCTCCGGCAGACAACGGAGGCCGCGCGGGATCGGTGGCCGTGCCGCGCTGGGAGGCGGGCAGCGGCCGGGTTTGGGAGGACGTCATGAAATTTTTATTGGAGAAGTTGCTGATTGCGGGCGCCGTCGCGGCGCCTCTGGTCGGGCTGGTGGGGCCGGCCCATGCGCAGGCGAAGGACCTGACCATCGCCACGTCCATGCCGGCGCTCGAATTTCCCTTCTTCGTCCACATGCAGGACGCCTTGACCGCGAAGGCCAAGGACATCGGCGGCATCACGCTCAACGCCACCGACGGGCAGAACAAGACGACCAAGCAGACCGGCGACGTCGAAGCCGCGGTGATCAAGGGCGTCGACGGCATCATCATCAGCCCGCTCGATGCCGTCGCGATGGCGCCGGCGCTCGGCCAGGCGGTCGAAGCAGGCGTGCCCGTCGTGACGATCGACCGCCGCGTCGAGGGCGTCGACGGGATCCTCGCCCATGTCGGCGCGGACAATGTCGTCGGCGGCGAAGCCCAGGGTCATCTGATCGAAGAGCTGTTTCCGGACGGGGCGCGGATCGTGAACCTGCAGGGCCAGCCGGGCGCGAGCCCCGCCATCGACCGCAACAAGGGCCTGCACAACGTCCTCGACAAGTCCGACAAGTACAAGTTCGTGGCCGAGCAGACCGCCAATTTCGCCCGCGCCGAGGCCGCGAGCGTGACCGAGGCGATCCTCGGCGGGCTCGACTCGCCGCCGGACGTTATCGTCGCCGCCAATGACGACATGGCGCTCGGCGCGCTGCAGGTGGCGCAGGAGCGCGGCCTCGACGTGCCGATTCTCGGCTTCGACGCGCTGCCCGAGGCGCTCGCCTCGATCCGCGACGGCGGGCTGAAGGCGACGGTCGAGCAGTTCCCCGGCGGGCAGAGCGAGAAGGCGCTGCAGACGCTGGTCGACTATCTGCGTGACGGCAAGCAGCCGGAGAAGCTGATCCTCCTGCAGCCGATCGCGATCACCAAGGACAATCTCGACAAGTCCGAGCGGCTCAGCGAGATCAAGTAGCGTCGCCTTGCATCCGGGGTCGGTCCGTCGGGCCGGCCCCTCCCGTGTCACCCACCGGATCTCATCATGAGCCAAGCGACCTCGCCCGCCGCGCCGAAGGCGCCGGAGCGGCGGTTCGACGCGATCCAGTTCATCGCGACCTATGCCGCTCCCCTGTTCCTCATCGCCCTTGTCGCCGTCTTCGCGATCATCGAACCGCGATTTCTCTATCCGCTCAACGTTTTCAACGTCCTGCGCCAGGTCTCGATCTCCGGGCTGATCGCGATCGGCATGACCTTCGTCATCCTGACGGCGGGGATCGACCTGTCGGTCGGTTCGCTGATGGCGCTCGCCGGGCTCGTCTGCGCCTATGTCTCCAAGGGCGGGCTGCAAGACCGCTTCGCCATCGGCGCCGCCGATACGGCGGGCCATCCGCTGTTCCTCGCGGTGGCGGCGGCGCTCGCCGTCGGCATCCTCTGCGGCGCGCTGCAGGGCCTGGTGGTGACCCGGCTGAAGGTGCCGCCCTTCGTCGTCACGCTCGGCGGGCTCACCGCCTTTCGCGGCGCGGCGCTCCTGTTTTCGGGCGGCGGTCCCATCTCCGGCTTTTCAGCCGACTTCACCTGGTGGGGGCAGGGGCGGATCGGCATGGTCCCGGTGCCGGTGATCATCTTCGTCGTCGTCGCGGCGATCGCCCATCTGGTGCTGCGCTACACGGCCTTTGGCAAGCATGTCTACGCGACCGGGGGCAATCTGCGGGCGGCCGAGCTCAACGGCGTGCCGACCCGGCGGATCGTGCTCCTCGTCTATGTGATCAGCGGGCTTTCCTGCGCGCTCGCGGCCTTCCTCCTGACGGCGCGGCTGAACTCGGCCGAGGCGGTCGCAGGGCTCGGGCTGGAGCTCACCGTCATCGCGGCGGTGGTGATCGGCGGCACCAGCCTCTTCGGCGGGGTCGGTGGCATCTTCGGCACCGTCGTCGGCGCGCTCCTGATCGGTGTCCTGACCAACGGGCTGGTGCTCCTCAACGTCTCCTCCTTCGTCCAGCAGATCGTCATCGGCGTGATCCTCGTCGCCGCCGTCGCGCTCGACCAGTTCGCCGCCGGGCGGAGGCTCGCTCAATGAGCGCTCCGCTGTTCGAGCTTCGCGGCGTCTCCAAGCGCTTCGGCGGCATTCATGCCCTGGAACAGGTGGATTTGTCGCTCGGCGCCGGCGAGGTGATCGGCTTGATGGGCGACAATGGCGCCGGCAAGTCGACCATGGTCCGGATCATCGCCGGCAATTTCCAGCCGAGCGAGGGCGAGGTGCGGCTGAAGGGCGAGGCCGTGCGCTTTGCAAACAGCGCCGATGCGCGGGACCGGGGGATCGAGGTCGTCCATCAGGACCTGGCGCTCTGCGACAATCTGACCGCCGCCGACAACGTCTTCCTCGGCCGCGAGCTGAAGCGCCGGATCGGCCCGTTCCGCTTCCTCGACTACCGGGCGATGGCGCGGCGCGCCGGCGAGCTCTTCGCCGAGCTGCAGTCGGAGACGCGGCCCGCCGACAAGGTGCGGATGATGTCCGGCGGCCAGCGCCAGGCGGTGGCGATCGCCCGCACAAGGCTCTCGGACGCGCCGATCGTCCTGATGGACGAGCCGACCGCCGCGATCAGCGTCCGCCAGGTCGCGCAGGTGCTGGCGCTCATCGAGCGGCTGAAGGCCAGCGGCGTCACCGTCGTGCTGATCAGCCATCGCATGCCCGACGTCTTCACCGTCGCCGACCGGCTCGTCGTCCTCAGGCGCGGCCGCAAGGTCGCCGACAAGAAGATCGCCGACACATCGCCCGAGGAGGCGACCGGTCTCATCACCGGTGCGATCGAGCGGGCATGAGCGGAAGCCAGCGGCCAGGTTCCGGCCCTCGCCGCCGCGTCACCGCCCTCGACGTGGCGCGGCTGGCCGGCGTCTCCCGCTCGGCCGTCTCGCGGGCCCTCACCGAGGGCGCGAGCGTGTCGGACGAGACGCGAGCCAAGGTGCTGAAGGCGGCGGAGACGCTCGGCTATCACCGCAACGCCCTCGTCCGGGGCATGGTGAGGCAGCGCTCCGGCATCATCGGCATCGTCGCCGGGCGGCTCGACAACCCGTTCATCGCGGTGGCGCTGGAGATCCTGTCGCGGCGGCTGCAAGAGGACGGGCTGAAGTCGATGATCTATTCCGGCGATGCCGAAAGCGACATCGCCGTCGCGCTGCCCTCGCTGGTGGAATACCGGGTCGACGGCTGCTTCTTCCTCTCGAACGACCTCTCTCCGCAGGGGGCGGCGAAATATACGAGGCTCGACATTCCCCTGGTCGTGCTCTTCAACTCGGACATGGCCGGGATCTCTGACCATGGCGACGAGGTGCCCGTCGGCGCGATCACCGTCGACAATGTCGAGATATCGCGGACGGTGGCGGACCTCCTCCTCGGCGGCGGCTGCCGGCACTTTGCCTATATCGAGGGACTGCCGCGCGCCACGACCAGCCGCGAGCGCCAGCGCGGCTATGTCGAGCGCCTCGCCGAGCGCGGATTTGCCGTCGAGGCGGTCGCCACCGGCAATTTCAACTATGCCGACGGGCTCGCCGCCGCGCGCGGCCTGTTGGCGGCGAGACCGCGTCCGGATGCGATCTTTGCCGCAAACGATCTGATGGCGCTCGCCGTGCTCGATGTCGCGCGGGCGGAATTCGGCCTCAGCGTGCCGGAGGACGTCGCCGTCGTCGGCTTCGACGATATCGGGGCGGCCGCCCAGGCGGCCTATGACCTGACGACGGTGCGCCAGCCTTTGGCCGACATGGTCGAGGCGGGCGTCGATCTGATGCTGGCGCTGATCGAGGAGCCGGACCGGCGCCCCGAGGAGATCCGGCTGCGTTCGCACCTGATCGAGCGCTCGACCACCCGCCAACCATACGGAATGTCCGCGCCCGAAAGGGCCGCAGGACCGCAGGAGGCCTGAACCATGACCGATCGAGCCGCGGCGCATGCAAGAGAGGCGGACGGGGCGAGTGCGGGCCGGCCCCTGGTCGTCAGCGTGCCGCATCCAAGAACGCTGGACCTGATCTTCACGCCGGAGCAGCGGGACGTCCTCTTTCGCCGCTACCGGATCGTCGAGACCGAGCCGGAGGATTTCGCCGGCCTCTCCGACGAAATCCTCGGCTCGGCGCGCTACATCGTCGGCCAGCCGGCGATCGACCCTGAGACGCTGGCGCGCCTGAAGAGCCTTCGCTGCGTCTTCAATGTCGAGAGCAATCTGATCGACAACATGCCCTATGAAACGCTCTTTGCCCGCGGCATCCACGTCGTCACCACCGGCGCCGTCTTCGCGCTGCCGGTGGCGGAGATGGGGCTCGCCATGGCGCTGGAGATGTGCCGCGGGGTCGGCGCCGCGGACGAGGCGTTCCGCGCGGGGCGGGAAGCATGGGGCGGGGCGGGCAATCGCGACGCCCGGCTTCTCAGCGGGTCGGACGTCGGGATCATCGGTTTCGGCGACCTCGGCCGGGCGCTGAACCGCGTCTTGTCCGGCTTCCGAGCGCGGGTCCGAGCCTATGACCCCTGGCTGCCGAAGTCGGTGCTGCTCGAGCACGGGGTCGAGCCGACCGGTCTCGACGATCTTCTCGCCGGCAGCGACTTCGTCTTCGTCACCGCCGCGGTGACCTCCGAGAACCGGGGCTTCCTCGGCGCCGAGGCGTTTTCCCGGATGCGCCGGGGCGCCGGGTTCATCCTCCTCAGCCGCGCCGATGTCGTTGATTTCGACGCGCTGATGGCGGCCGTCGCCTCCGGCCACATCCGCGCGGCGAGCGACGTTTTCCCACAGGAACCTCTGGCGCGGGATCACACGGTGCGCGGCCTTGCCGGCTTCCTGCGCTCGGCGCATCGGGCCGGCGCGCTCGGCGTCGCCTTCAAGCGGATGGGCGACATGGTGTTGGAGGACATGGCGCTGATGGACCGCGGGCTGCCGCCGGCGGTGTGCAAGCGGGCCGAACGCGAGACGGTCTCGCGGATGCGCTCGCGTCCGGTATCGACCAACTGATATAGGCGTTCGGCAGCGCGGCCTGCCATGACGCGCGGCCCGGGGAGCGACGGGAAGGGACGGACATGGAATTTGCAAGACGTGAAATCGGGCGGACCGGCGTCGAGGTCAGCGAATACGGCTTCGGCGGTGCGCCGCTCGGCAATCTCTATGCGCCGGTGCCCGAAGATGAGGCGCGGGCGCTGCTTCTGGCCGCCTACGAGGCGGGCCTTCGATATTTCGATACCGCTCCCTATTACGGCTTTGGCCTGTCGGAACGCCGCTTCGGCGACGCCTTTCGCCAGCTGCCCTGGCAGGAGCTGACCGTCTCGACCAAGGTCGGCCGCCTGATCCGGCCGGATCGCGGGCCCAATCCCGACCGGGAGAAGTTCATCGACGCCGCGCCGTTCCGCTCCGATTACGACTATTCCTATGACGGCGTGATGCGCTCGCATGAGGACAGCCTGCAGCGCCTCGGCATCGACCGCGTGGACATTCTTTTCCTGCACGACATCGGCGCCGTCACCCATGGATCGGAGGCGCATCCCGCCCTCTTCAAGCAGGCGATGGAGGGCGGCTACAAGGCGCTCGACGAACTGCGCCGCAATGGCGACGTCGGGGCGATCGGCCTCGGTGTCAACGAATGGCAGGTCTGCGAGGAGGCGATGGACCACGGCCGCTGGGACGTCTTCCTGCTCGCCGGCCGCTACACCCTGCTCGAACAGACGGCCCTCGACAGCTTCCTGCCGCGCTGCGAGCGCGAGGAGGTCTCGATCGTCATCGGCGGACCGTTCAATTCCGGCATCCTCGCGACCGGGCCGGTCGCCGGCGCGACCTACGACTACGAACCGGCGCCGGCGGAGATCCTGGAGCGCACGCGCCGGATCGCGGCGGTCTGCGAGGCCCATGGCGTCCCGCTCGCCGCGGCGGCGCTCAGGTTCCCGCTGACCCATCCGCGGGTCGCCTCGGTCATCCCCGGCGCCGCCGCGGTCTCGCATCTTCGCCGCAACATGGAGCTTCTGGAGAGGCCGATCCCGGCTGAGCTCTGGTCCGACCTCAAAACCGAGGGGCTCTTGCGCGCGGATTCGCCGGTGCCCGAGGCGGGCTGAGGCGGCGAAACGCCGGCCCGGGCCGGGCGTCTCGCCGGACGCTGCAGTTAACCGGCGACGCGCAGCCCGGCTTGCGCGAGCGCCGGTTCCGGCTCGCTTTCGATCGGCGCCGGCTGGACGGCATTGCGGACCGGATCGCCACGTGCGACGCTCTGGCCGTCGCCGCCATCCTGCTTGGCAGCATACATCGCCTGGTCGGCTTCGATCATCAGCGCCGCGAGATCGGCGGCCGAGGCAGCCCGGCGGGCGGCGATGCCGATGCTGAGCGAGACCCTCGCAATGCCTTCCTTGCGCGCCCTGTCGCGAAACGCTTCCGCGATCGCGCCGCAATCCGCCCGCGCCGCGGTTTCGGCGCCCTCGCCGGTGAACAGGACGACGAACTCGTCGCCGCCGAGACGCGCCGACAGGCTTGCGCCGCGAGCGTGGAGCCTGAGGACGCTGGCGAGGATCCGCAGGAGTTCGTCGCCGACCGCATGGCCGAACTCGTCGTTCACCGACTTGAAGCGATCGATGTCGATGAGCGCGAGCGCGACCTCGACCGGGCGCCCGCGGTCCGGCTTCCAGTTCTGGATCGCCGCCCGGTTGGGCAGCCCGGTCAGGGCGTCGGTGACGGCGATCTGCCTGAGACGGCGCTTCTGCCGGAAGATGAGCGTCAGCAACGCGACGCCGATCAGGCATAGAAGCAGGAGGTTCGCGCTCAGCCAGGCCATGGTCACCACAAGGATGTCCATGTCCTTTTCGGCGAGCTTGGCCTGGCGGACATTGGCAAGGGCGCTCAACTGCGTGAACTCGCGCACGGTCTCGTCGAGCAGTCGGAGCGCCTCGGCACCGTGGTTCGGGGTCGCAAGGGAATTCACGAGCGGCGCGACGGATGCGAGAGTCGCCTCCAGCCGGTCGCGCGCGGCGAGCGCCTCGGGGAACTCGATGCCACCGATCTTGTCCGGAATGGTCGAAACCCGGCTCTGGACGATCGCCAGCCTCAGTTTCGGAGACGTCGCGTCCCTTTCCTTGAGGAGGGCGTCGCGGATCGCGCCCTGCAGGAGCAGGACTTCGATCTGGGTGCGCGTATAGGAATAGGTCAGGTCATAGCTGGTCATCTCGACCAGCCGCGTCTGCTTGCGCTGGATCTGCACGCTGGTAACGACCGCAAGGACGGCCAGCGCGCAGGTCGCCAGCAGCAGCAATCCCAGGAAGCGGTCGACGCCGCGAAGGACGTTTAGCCAACGCCGGATCATGACAGCCGAATTTGCGAGATCTGCCAGATGCAAAGGCCGTAATGGGACTTGTCCTTCAAGCTCGGCCGGTCGTCGAAGGGGAAGACGAGATAGGCCGGACCCTTCTCGGCGATGGGCAGAAAGGCGCCGTCCTGCCGGATGGCGAGGATCGCCCCGTCCGCCTCGAGCTGCGAAATGTCGGCACTGACCAGATAGGAATCCAGCGCGACGATCTCGATCCGGTGGAATGTCCTGTCGGGATCGAAGGCTCGCAGCAACTGCGAGACGGACGGGCCTTCGAGCGGGGTCGGCGTCTTCAGAAACGGGGCCGCGGTGACAAAGCGGGTCTGCGGGAGCTGCGCGAGGTCGAGGCGGCTGAACTTCGCCGTCCTGCCATCACCGTCGACGACCGACAGGATCTTGGCCGCGGGATCGTCGGGATCTTCGGTGGCCGCCGCGACGGGCTTGAGAGGCATCGCGAACGCGCCGCAGATCCCGAACAGCATGCTTCGCCGGCTGATCCCCTTCATTCCGCAAGCTCCCAAATGCGTTTGAAATGTGACGCAGCCTGTCGCATCAAACCTAAATTCTTGTAAAGCGCCTCTTGGCCAATCCAGTAAAATCGGAACGAAGGTGTGAAGCGGCTATGCCGCAACCGCTCGCCGGAGGGGCGAGTGCGTCCGGCGCTCAGTGCCCGGCTGCGACCTTGCCCCCCGGCTTCTGCATGAACACCGTCAAGACGATCAGCGCGCCGAACATTACCGTCATCGCCGTGAAGACGTCGGCGAAGGACATGATCGAGGCTTCCCGCGAGACGATGCCCGACATCTGCTTCAGCGCGGTCAGGTCACCGTCGAAGCCGTAAGAGTTCATCGACGACGCCATGTCGCCCATCCGCTCCTCGACAACGGCGCGGCCCCAGCGCACATGCTCGGCGATGCGCTGATAGTGCATTGCGTTGCGCTCGTTGAGCATGGTGTTGATGATGGCGAGCCCGACGGCGCCGCCGAGATTGCGGGTCAGATTGTAGAGCCCCGAGCCCCCCTTCATCTTCTGCGGCGGCAGCGTGCCCAGCGCGATGTTGTTGACCGGGATCATCGCCAGCATCAGGCCGATGCCGCGCAGAATCTGCGGGATGAACAATTCCCAGAAGTCCCAGTCATGGGTGAGGCCGGACATCAGATAGGTGCCGAGGCCAAAGGAGACGAAGCCGAGGCACAGCATCAGCCGCGGATCCATCTTGCCCGACAGGATGCCCGAGATCGGCGCCATGAGGAACATGGTGAGGCCGGAGACGAACATCGTCTCGCCGATCATCAGGGAATCGTAGCCGCGAATGCGCGCGAGATAGATCGGATAGAGATAGGTGAGGCCGTAGAGCCCGATGCCGAGCACGAAGGAGAACAGGCAGCCGACCGCGAAATTGCGGTTGCCGAAGGCCGAGAGATCGACGATCGGCTCCCTCGCGCTGAAGGCGCGATAGAGGAAGATGATGCCGCCGACGACCGCGACCACGGCCAGCCCGGAAATGGTGGGATCGTCGAACCAGTCGTTGAGCGGGCCTTCTTCCAGGACGTATTCCGCCGAGCCCAGAAGGGCGGCGAGGCCGAGAAGGCCCCACCAGTCGAAGGACTGGAAGAGCTTCAGGTTCGGCTGGTCGAAGTCGACGAGATTCCAGACCGCGATCGCGACGAGGATGCCGGGTGGGACGTTGACGAGGAACAGCCAGTGCCACGAAAGCGCATGGCTGAGATAGCCGCCGACGGTCGGGCCGATGGTCGGGGCGAGGGTGGCGACGAGGCCGATGACGGGCGAGACGATCGCGCGCTTGGAGGGCGGGAAGATGGTGAAGGCGGCGGCGAAGACGCTCGGGATCATGCCGCCGCCGATGAAGCCCTGGATCGCCCGGTAGACGATCATCTGGTCGATGTTCGTCGCCGTTGCGCACAGCGCCGAGGAGGCGGTGAAGCCGGCCGCCGCAAGCGTGAACAGGACGCGGGTCGACAGCATCCGGCCGAGGAATCCCGACAGCGGGATCATCACCACCTCGGCGATGAGATAGGCGGTCTGCACCCAGGAGATCTCGTCCTTGGAGGCAGACAGCCCCGCCTGGATTTCCGACAGCGAGGCCGAGACGATCTGGATGTCGAGGATCGCCATGAACATGCCGAAGACCATGGCGACGAAGGCCAGCATCTTGCGCGCCGGGATCGCGTCCGGCGCTTCCTGCGAAAGCGGCATCGATGGGCTGGCGGCGGCGCTGGCGGACATTCGGGATCTCGAAGCGGAACGGACCTGCGTCTAGGAGAAGCGGGAGAAGGCTAGGCTCACCTTGCGGCCGGCGTCGTCACGGGGGCGGGGCCAGATGCGGCGTCACGGTCCGGTGTCGTACGCAGGTCGATCGACACGACGGCCGAAAGCCCCGGACGCAGCCGTCCGGCAAGCGCCTCGGCGTCGTCGATGGCGATGCGCACGGGCACGCGCTGCGTGACCTTGGTGAAGTTGCCGGTGGCGTTGTCGGTCGGCAGCAGCGAGAACACCGAGCCGGAGGCGGGCGAGACGCTCTCCACAGTGCCGTGGATTTCGCGGCCGGGCAGCGCGTCGATCTCGACCGTCGCCTTCTGGCCCGGCACGATCTCGCTCAGCTGGGTCTCCTTGAAGTTGCCGTCGACATAGGCGCCGTTCAAGGGAACGATCGCCGCAAGCCGCCGGCCGGCGGCGACGAAGTCGCCCGGCTCGACGCTGAGATTGCCGACGATCCCGTCATAGGGCGCCCTCAGCACGGTGAAGGACAGGTCGCGGGCCGCCTTGTCGCGGGCGACTTCCAGTTCGTGGACGAGGCTCTGCGCCTCGGCCTTCTGGGCATCGATGACGGCAAGGTTGGCGGTTGCCGCCGAAAGCGCCGCGGTGGCCGCCGCAAGCTTCGCCGTCGCGGCATCGCGGGCGCTCTGGGCGGTATCCTGCGTCGCCCGCGCGCCGGCACCGCGCTTGGCGAGGTCCTTGGCGCGGGCAAGATCGATCTCGGCCTGCGACAGTTCCGTCCTGGCGGCGGCGAGATTGGCCTTCGCCTCCTCCACTGAGGCCTCGGTCGCCTTGCGCTGGGCATCGCTGCGGGCGACGGTCGCCGTCTGCGTCGCGATCTTCGCCTCGGCGGCCTTGAGCGCGAGCGTGAAGTCGCCGGGGTCGATGACGACCAGCGGATCGCCGGCCTTCACGCGCTGGTTCTCGGTGACGGGGACGCTGTCGACATAGCCGGCGATCTTCGGCGAGACGATGCTCATGTCGGCTCCGACATAGGCGTCGTCGGTCGTCTCGAAGAAGCGGCCCTCGGTGACGTAGTAATAGCCGTACCAACCGCCGCCGGCGAGCGCGGCGAGGAGGATCAGCGGCAGGAGCACCAGCTTGGCGCCGCGCCGGCGCCGCACCGGCGCTTCGGACGGCGTGGCTGCGGGTGCGGCGAGGGGAGCGGAGGCGGGTGCCTGCGGGGCCGGTCCCGGCCGTTCGGCCTTGGACGGGGCGGGCGTGACGTGTTCGGACGTGAACTGGCCGCGTGTGGTGCTGCCCGAAGCGGTCAGGACGCTGCGCGTCGCGGGTGACGTCTCGCCGTCGGGGCTTGCTGTACCGGTCTGGGTCTCGGAGAAATCGTCGAGCATCGTCGTCAGATCCAGATCGAACCGAACCGTTCGGTTTGATTTGCGTTTACAGCCCGGACGTCCTCATGGCAAGGACGGCCCGGAAACTCTTCCGCCGGGGGGAATCGGCGAATCTTGGCGTCAAACTGTCTGGACATGAAACCGAACAACCCCGACGATCCGGTAAAGATCAGACCTCCCGCCGGTGGAAATCCGCGCAAGCGCCGACAAATTATGGATGCGGCGGCCCGCGTCTTCGTCTCGATCGGCTTCGACGGCACGTCGATGGACGATGTCGCCGCCGCGGCGGGCGTGTCGAAGAGCACGCTCTACGTCTATTTCAAGAGCAAGGAACATTTGTTCACGGCGCTGGTCGCCGGCGAGCGCGACCAGAATATCGGCGAAATCTGCGCGCTCCTGACCGATCCGACGCGACCGGCCGAGATCTTGTTCGAGTTCGGCCGGCGGGTCGCCGAGCGGCTGACCGCGCGCCGGGTGATCCAGGCGCATCGAACGGTGATCGGGGTTGCCGAGCGGATGCCGGAGATCGGCAGCGACTTCTATCGGAGCGGCCCGGAGCGCTCGATCGCCTCGCTCGCGCGCTACCTGCAGGTATGCGATGCAGCCGGTACCCTCGACGTCCGCGACCCCGAGCTGGCCGCTGCGCAGTTCCTCGACTTGGCGACGGCCGGGCTGATCAAGCCGCGCATCTTCAACGTCGTCTCGGCCGATCCGACATCCGAGGAGATCGACGCCACCGTCGCCGCGGCGGTCCGGCTGTTCACGGCCGGCTACGGAGCCGGAGGATCTGCCGCGCGGGGTGCGGCGCCGACGCCTTAGCTCGATCTGCATGGTGGAGGATCGCCGGATCACGGGCTTTCGAGCGGATGCCATGGACAGAAGCGCCGCCCCGAGCCGGCATCGCCGTGCCGTTCCCGGCGTGACATCGCGGCGGTCTTCAACTCTGTGACCCCTTGCCGGGATGCGACGCAAACGTCGGTGTGACCAAATTTTTGGCTGTCACCGAAGCTTCATCATTGTGTAACGGAACCGTTTTGGAGCACTCTTAAGCAGGCGACTTGGACAGCTCGGCAACAGGGCCCGAGAGTCGCTTCAACGGTGAGGAAAGATTGATGAACCTGAAATTTACGAGCGCGGCCGCCGTATTCGGCATGGCCGCCGCCTTTGCGACCGCGGCCAGCGCCCAGACCGAGATCCAGTGGTGGCACGCCATGACGGGTGCCAACAACGAGGTCGTCGATACGCTCGCCAAGGAATTCAACGACAGCCAAGGCGATTACAAGATCGTCCCGGTCTTCAAGGGAACCTATCCGGAGACCCTGAATGCGGGAATCGCTGCGTTCCGGGCCAAGCAGACCCCGGGAATCATCCAGGTCTTCGACGTCGGCACCGGCGTCATGATGGGCGCCGAAGGCGCGGTGAAGCCCGTTGCGGAAGTGCTCGAGGCCGCCGGCGAGACGTTCGACAAGTCGAGATATCTGCCGGGCATCGTCGCCTATTATTCTAAGCCCGACGGCACGATGTTGTCCTTCCCCTACAATTCCTCCTCACCGATCCTCTATTACAACAAGGACATCTTCGAGAAGGCCGGCCTCGATACCACCAATCCGCCGAAGACCTGGCAGGAGGTGTTCGAGACCGCGCGCAAGATCAAGCAGTCCGGCGCCGCCGACTGCGGCTACACCTCGACCTGGCTGACCTGGATCCACCTCGAGAACTTCGCCGCCTGGAACGACGTGCCCTACGGCACCGAGGAGAACGGCCTCGCCGGAACCGACGTGAAGCTTGAGCTGAACGAGCCGATCTATGTCGAGCATTTCAAGGAGCTCGCTTCCCTCGCCAAGGACGGCGTCTTCCGCTATGGCGGCCGCACCTCCGAAGCCAAGCAGCTGTTCCTCTCCGGCGAATGCGCGATCCTGACGGAATCCTCCGGGGGTCTCGGCGACATCGTGAAGTCCGGCATCAATTACGGCATCGGCCAGCTGCCCTACGACAAAAACGCCGAGGGCGCGCCTCAGAACACCATTCCGGGCGGCGCCAGCCTCTGGGTCTTCGGCGGCAAGTCCGACGAGGAGTACAAGGGGATCGGCGAGTTCTTCAAGTTCCTGTCGCAAACCGACGTGCAGCAGAGGCTGCATGAGAAATCGGGCTATCTGCCGGTGACGCAGGCGGCCTACGAGGCGACCAAGGCATCGGGCTTCTACGACGAGAACCCGGGCCGCGAGACGCCGATCACCCAGATGATGGGCAAGGAGCCGACCGTGAATTCGAAGGGGGTCCGCCTGCCGAACCTGCCGCAGATTCGCGACATCGAGAACGAGCAGTTCGAGGCGCTTCTCGCTGGCAAGCAGGACGCGCAGACGACGATGGACAACATCGTCAAGCTCGGCAATGCGGCGATTGCCGAAGCCCAGTAATTCCTGCAAACCCGGAAGGCGGGGCGGCACGGGCCGCCCGGCTTTCCGTTCGCCTTTCCGCCCGGCGCCTCTGCCGGGCGCAGCTTTCAGGTCGCCGTGTCAAAAGCCGTCTTCCCGAACAAGGTGCTGCCCTACGCCCTGCTGGCGCCGCAGGTGGCCATCACCATCGTCTTCTTCTACTGGCCGGCAAGTCAGGCGCTCTACCAGTCCATGCTGGACGAGGACCCGTTCGGGCTGAAGTCGAAGTTCGTCGGGCTGAAGAACTTCCGCGACGTGCTCAGCCAGCCGAGCTACATCAACGCGGTCGAGGTGACGGTGATCTTCAGCTTGGCGACGGCGATTCTCGCAATGGGGCTGGCGCTTTTGCTGGCGACGGCCGCCGAGAAGGTGATCCGAGGCAAAACATTCTATCGAACACTGATGATCTGGCCTTATGCCGTGGCTCCGGCCGTCGCTGGCCTGCTCTGGCTGTTCATGTTCAATCCGGCGATGGGAACCTTCGCCTATCTCCTGCGCGACCACGGCATTGCCTGGGACCCGCTGCTGGAAGGGCGCCAGGCCATGCTCCTCGTCGTGGTCGCCGCGGCCTGGAAGCAGATCAGCTACAACTTCCTGTTCTTCGTCGCCGCGCTGCAGTCGATCCCGCGCTCCCTGATCGAGGCCGCAGCGATCGACGGCGCCCGCTCGACGAAGCGGTTCTGGACGATCGTCTTTCCGCTGATCGCGCCGACCACCTTCTTCCTGCTGGTCGTCAACACCGTCTATGCCTTCTTCGACACCTTCGGCATCATCGATGCGGTCACCGGCGGCGGGCCGGGACAGGCAACGACGACGCTCGTCTACAAGGTCTACCGGGACGGATTCGTCAATCTCGACCTCGGCGGATCGGCGGCGCAGTCGGTCATCCTGATGGCGATCGTAATCGGCCTTACCGCCATCCAGTTCCGCTATGTGGAGAAGCGGGTGCACTATGGCTGACGCCCCGGAATCCGCCCGATGATCGAACGCAGCACCTTCGGCCGGCCGATCGCCCACGGACTCCTGATCCTGGGCATCCTGATCGTCGCCTTCCCGATCTACTACACCTTCATCGCCTCGACGCAGTCGCTGCAGACGATCTTGCAGCCACCGCTGCCGCTGCTGCCGGGCGACCAGGCCGCCGCGAACTACGGCGAGGCGCTGTTCGGCGGCGTCGGGCGGATCGGCGGCGTCACGGTCTGGACGCTCCTCTTCAATACGACGGTGATGGCACTCGGCGTCGCGGTCGGAAAGATCGGTATTTCGATCCTGTCGGCCTTCGCGATCGTGTTCTTCCGATTCCCGCTGCGCATGACCTTCTTCTGGCTGATCTTCATCACGCTGATGCTGCCCGTCGAGGTCCGCATCCTGCCGACCTACAAGGTGATGGTCGATCTCGGCCTGATCGACACCTATGCGGGGCTGATCCTGCCACTGATCGCCTCGGCGACCGCGACGCTCCTCTTCCGCCAGTTCTTCATGACGATCCCGTCGGAACTGGTCGAGGCAGCCCGCATCGACGGCGCCGGCCCGATGCGCTTCTTCAAGGACATCCTCGTCCCGCTGTCGAAGACCAACATCGCGGCGCTGTTCGTCATCCTCTTCATCTATGGCTGGACGCAGTATCTCTGGCCGCTGCTCGTGACCAACGACAACCAGATGAACACGATCGTCATCGCGCTGAAGAAGATGGTCTCCTTCGCCGATGCCGATACGCCGTGGCACCTCGTGATGGTGACGGCGATCCTGGCGATCGTGCCGCCCGTCCTGGTCGTGGTCCTGATGCAGCGCTGGTTCGTGCGCGGCCTCGTCGAATCGGAGAAGTAAGCTTGGCCGGCATCGAACTGACGGATGTGAAGAAGGTCTATCCTGGCGGCGTCGAGGCGGTGAAGGGCGTCTCCCTGTCGGTCCCCGACGGCGCCTTCGTCGTACTCGTCGGCCCCTCGGGCTGCGGCAAGTCGACCCTCCTCAGGATGGTCGCGGGACTGGAGACCATCTCCTCTGGGACGATCGAGATCGGCGAGCGGGTGGTGAACCAGCTCGAGCCCGCCGAGCGCGACATCGCCATGGTGTTCCAGAACTACGCGCTCTATCCGCATATGTCGGTGCGCCAGAACCTTCAGTACGGCCTGAAGAACCGCGGGATGGCGAAGGACGAGATCGGACGCCGGGTGGACGAAGCCGCCCGGATCCTCGAGATCGGAGCGTTGCTCGACCGCAAGCCGGGCCAGCTCTCCGGCGGCCAGCGCCAGCGCGTCGCCATGGGACGGGCGATCGTGCGCGAACCGGCCGCCTTCCTGTTCGACGAGCCGCTGTCGAATCTCGACGCCAAGCTGCGCGTGCAGATGCGGGCCGAGATCCGGCAGCTGCAGAGGCGGCTGAAGACCACCAGCCTTTATGTCACCCACGACCAGCTGGAGGCGATGACGCTTGCCGACAAGCTCGTCGTCCTCAACGGCGGCCGGATCGAGCAGGCCGGAACGCCGATGGAAGTCTATGACCGCCCGGCGAGCCTGTTCGTCGCGACCTTCATCGGCTCCCCGGCGATGAACCTCATACCTTTGAACGGCCGCGAGTCTTCGCGCCTGGCACATCTTGCCCCGAAGCATTCCGGTGACGTGACGCTGGGCGTGCGGCCGGAGCATCTGCGGCTTCTCGGCGACGAGACGCCCGCGGCGGACGAGATCGTGTTCGACCTCACCGTGTCGGGCGTCGAGGTCGTCGGTGCGGAAAGCTTCGTCTATGGCCGGTTCGGCGAGGGGCGGACGGAGATCGCGGTGCGCGTGCCGGGCTACAGCCATCTGGAGCCGGGCACCCCGGTCAAGGCCGCGGCGCCCGCCGACGCCTTCCACAGCTTCGACAGTGACAGCGGCCGCCGGCTTTCGGACTGACTTACGCGAAACGACCGGCAATCACGCGACATCGCGGTGCGTCGCGGATGGGATGGCGCTCTGCCAGGGCGCGGGGCGCTCCACTCCAGAATAGGGTTCGGCAGCGCCTTTCCAGCGCTTCACCAATTGCGGATCGTGCACTCGACTTTTCGCCGCTTGCGGATGCGAAGCAGGGGGTGGTCCGAACTGCTTGTCCGGACCACCCGCCGACGGCTCATGCCGCCTGCGCGGTTTCCGGCTCGGCCTGGTCCATGGCGCGCATGTAGAGGTCGAGCAGCGACTCGTGCTCGTCCCGCTCTTCCTTGTCCTGCTTGCGCAGCTTGAGGATCTCGCGGATCACCTTGACGTCGAAGCCTTCGCCTTTCGCCTCGGCGAAGACTTCCTTCTTGCCTTCGTTGAGCTCTGCGATCTCGGCGTCGAGATGCTCGATGCGCTCGACGATCGAGCGGATGCGTCCCCCCGCGATCATGGCCGTGTCACTCATGCTTGCTCCTTCCTGAATGGAGAGCCGCAAGATGGAGCGGCTTCGTTAGCAGGTCCTTAACGGCGCGCGCTCGTCCACAGCCATCGGAGAGCGGCCCCAAGCGGCCGGCTCCCTTTTCCCGTGCCCCGCCGCGTTCTCAGGAGCCGAGGCAGGCGGTCAGCGACTTCGACATGTCGGAAATCAGCTCGAAATAGAGGTCCGGCCCCGCGGCGAGCTCCGCGCCGAGCGGATCGAGAACGCCGGTTCCGGCATCGGTGCCTTCGGTTACCACCTGGACGATCTTCGGCTCGAACTCCGGCTCGGAAAAGACGCAGACGGCGCCGGCCGTCGCGATCTTGTCGCGGATCTCGGCGACGCGGGCGGCGCCCGGCGCCGTCTCCGGGCTGATCGTGATCGCGCCGATCGTGTTCAGCCCGAAGCGCTTGTCGAAATACTGATAGGCGTCGTGGAAGACGATGAACGGCTTGTCGGCGATCGGCTGCAGTTCCCGCTTCGTCGTGTCGACCAGCGCGTCGAGGCGCTCGTTCAGCCTGGCGAGGTTGTCGGCGTAGTGTTCGGAGTTTTCCGGGTCGGCCTTGGCGAGCGCCGTCGCGATGTCGGAGGCCATCGCCTTGGCGTTTTCGGGGTCGAGCCAGAGATGCGGATCGACCGGGACGTCGCTGTCGCCGTCGTCGTCGGCCTCGAACAACCCGCCCGAGCGCGGCTTCAGCTTGACGAGACCAGGCGCTGTGTCGAGCTTCTCCGCGCTGGCGCTTGCGGCGATCGTCTTGATGGGGCCGGCGAGGAAGGTCTCGAGCTCCGGCCCCATCCAGAAGACGAGGTCGGCCGCCTGCAGTGCCGCGGCCTGCGACGGCTTCAGGCTGTAGTCATGCGGCGAGCCCGCACCGTCCACGATCAGCATAGGCTCGCCGACGCCCTGCATCACGGAGGCCACGAGCGAATGAATCGGCTTGATCGAAACCACGACCTTCGGGGCGGCTTCGGCCGCGTTGGCGGTCGTGGCGAGGAGGGCGAGGGCGGCGAGGCCTTGGAAGCGCATCGGGAACTCCGGATGGTTGGCGGCAAGTGATGTTATCACGTAACATCATTGCGTAACGGTATAACGTATGCGATATGAGGGGCAAGACCTTTTTTGACGGCGTGCCATGTCCCTGACCTCTTCCGAACCGCTCCTGTCGCTGAAGGGCGTCGGCGTCGCTCGTGCCGGCCGCTGGCTGGTGCGCGGGATCGATCTCGAGGTCGGCCCGGGCGAGATCGTGACGCTGATCGGCCCGAATGGCTCGGGCAAGTCGACCACCGCCAAGCTCGCCCTCGGCGTGCTCCGGCCCGACGAGGGCAGTGCGTTCCGCCGAAGCGATCTCGCGGTCGGCTACGTTCCGCAGAAGGTCGCGGTCGACTGGACCATGCCGTTGACGGTGAAGCGCTTCATGACGCTGACCAATCGCCTCGCGCCGCCGGAAATCGATCGCGCCCTTTCCCGCACCGGCATTTCGCATCTGTCCGCCGCGGAGCTCAGGCATCTGTCGGGCGGCGAGTTCCAGCGCGCAATGCTCGCCCGGGCGATCGCCCGCAGGCCCGATCTTCTCGTCCTCGACGAGCCGGTGCAGGGCGTCGACTTCTCCGGCGAGATCGCCCTTTACGAACTGATCGGCGCGATCCGCGAGGAAATCGGCTGCGGCATCCTCCTGATCTCGCACGATCTCCATGTCGTCATGGCGGCGACCGACCAGGTCGTCTGCCTCAACGGCCATGTCTGCTGCAAGGGCACCCCCAGCGCCGTCGTCGCCAGCCGCGAATACCGCCAGCTGTTCGGTGACCGGGCGGCCGAGGCGCTCGCCGTCTATCGCCACAGCCACGACCACACGCACCTGCCGGACGGCACGGTGCGCCATGCCGACGGGACGATCACCGACCATTGTCATCCGCAGGACGGCCACCATCCGCACGAACACGGGCCGGGCGCACATGCCGATGGCCATGGCCAGGATGGAAATGCGCGGACCCGGCGAGGCGCGGAACCGGCGGCGGGTTCTGTGCAAGGCGCCGGCGCGGTCGATCCGCAGAACGAGGAGAGGGCGCATCACCATGCTTGACGACTTCTTCGTGCGGGCGCTCGTCGCCGGTGTCGGCGTCGCCCTCGTCGCCGGTCCCCTCGGCTGCTTCATCGTCTGGCGGCGGCTCGCCTATTTCGGGGATACGCTCTCGCACGCCTCGCTGCTCGGCGTGGCGCTCGCCTTCCTCCTGAACACCAATATCATCCTCACGGTCTTTGTCGTTGCCGTCGCGGTTTCGGTGGCGCTGCTCGCCCTGCAACGCCGCGCGACGCTCTCCTCGGACTCGCTGCTCGGCCTCCTGTCGCATTCGGCCCTGGCGATCGGACTCGTGGTCCTGTCATTCCTGACCTATCTGAGGGTCGACCTGATGGGCTTCCTGTTCGGCGACATCCTGGCGGTGTCGCGAACCGATATCGCCATCATCTACGCCGGCGGGCTGGCGGTGCTGCTGGTGCTGGCCGTGATCTGGCGGCCGCTGCTCGCCGCGACGGTGAACGGCGAACTCGCCGCCGCCGAGGGCATGCGGCCCGAACGGGCGCAGTTCGTCTTCATGCTGCTGATGGCGACGGTGATCGCGATCGCGATGAAGATCGTCGGCGTTCTCCTGATCACCGCGCTCCTGATCATCCCAGCCGCGACCGCGAGGAAGTTCGCGTCGGGGCCCGAAACGATGGCGGTGTTCGCCGCGCTCATCGGCGCTGCGGCCGTTGTCGGGGGGCTTTTCGGCTCGCTCAACTTCGACACGCCGTCCGGCCCCTCGATCGTCGTCGCGGCGCTCGTCCTCTTCGTCATCAGCCTGTCGCCGCTTCTGGAAAAGTCCGCGCAGCCGGCCGAGCCGGCGGAAGGGGCGGGCCGGTGAGCGAGCATTCCCATCACCACGACCGGCCGGCGCTGACGCGCAACCAGGGTCTGGTCTTTGCCGCGCTCGAGCGCGCAGACGCGCCGCTCAGCGCCTACACGATCCTCGACCGGCTGCGCGGGGAGGGGCTCAAAGCCCCGTTGCAGGTCTATCGCGCGCTCGACAAGCTGGTCGCCTATGGCATGGTCCATCGCCTCGAAAGCCTCAATGCCTTCGTTCCCTGCCGCCAGGACGACTGCGACGCCCACGAGACCGCCGCCTTCATGATCTGCGAGACCTGCGGCAAGGTCGCCGAGTTTGCCGACGAGACGTTGACGGAGCGGCTGGAGGCGGTGACGCGCGCCAGCGGCTTTACCCTGCACCGCACGACCATCGAACTGCGCGGAATCTGCGCGGCCTGCGGGGCGGCACAGTGAGCCCGCGGCCATCGGGTCGCCGGTAGCGCAGACCGGCTCATGCGTCGGGCTTGGAGTTTGCTCGGTGATCAAATTGTCGGACGCCCGTCTCCAGCCTATAGTCGGAGGGTGATCGCGAGACGGTGCGGCCTGGCCTTTCCGGCAGCCGTGGAGTCCCATGAGCAGACGGACGGCCGAGCCAGTGACCGAGAGTGCGAAATCCCCGGCGGGCGGCCGCCGCGCCGACCGCGGGGAGAAGATCTGCCTCGGCGAACTCGAAAACTATATCGCCTTCCATCTGCGGCTGGCGCAGAACGCCTCCTTCAAGGCCTTCAAGCGCCAGACCGGCCAGAGTGATCTTCGGCCGGGACGCTTCGCCGTACTCGCCCTGATCCACCACAATCCCGGCATCACGCCGATGGCGCTCAGCCTTGCGAGCGGGCGCGACAAGTCGACGATCACGCCCGTTCTGCGCGATCTTCAGCGGGCGGGGCTGATCATCCGCACGCCGGTTCCTAAGGACAAGCGGAGCCATTCGCTCGACCTGACTGCGGCGGGCGAGGAGATGCTGGCGCATCTGGCGGCCTGCGCGGCCGAGCACGACCGCGATCTCGACCGGATCGTGGGCGACAGGAAGCCCGAACTCCTCGATCTTCTGCGCCGCATCGTCGCCGCGATGAACTGAGGTGGCGAAGCGCCGGCCCCTTCCCGCGCAGTCACGCCTCGGGCAACTGCGTCCGGCTCGGCGGCCCGTTTCCGGCCGCAGCGGCACGGCAAGCCGCGCGACGGAGCGGCAAAATCTGCTAAGAACGCAAGCGGCCCGGCAAGAAGATTGCGACGAGCCGGCAAAATGCCTGCCGGGGATAGAAAAGCAGCGCCGGGCATGGCAATCTAGTTGGTGATAAAACAATTCCGGCGATGCCGTCATGGTCTTGGACGGCTGCCACGGTCGCAAAGGCGGGGAGGCCTGCGATCACGGGGATCGGGATGATCGGGAGACGGAGGAACACGCCATGAAACGCAGACAATTCCTTCTTGCGGGAGCGGGCGCGCTCGCAATGCCCGCGCTCGTGCGCAAGGGCTTTGCGGCAGAGCCGGAAGTCACGCTGAAGCTGCACCACTTCCTCGGACCGAAATCGCCGGCGCAGACGAAGATGCTGGAGCCCTGGGCTCGCGCGATCGAGACCGATTCCGGCGGCCGCGTGAAGATCGAGATCTATCCGTCGATGACGCTGGGCGGTTCGCCGCCGCAACTGTTCCGCCAGGTCGCCGACGGCGTCGTCGACATCGTCTGGACGGTCAACGGCTATACGCCGGGGCTCTTTCCGCGCTCGGAAGCCTTCGAACTGCCGACGGTCTTCGTCAACGACATCGCAGCCGCGAACCTCGCCATGCGCGCGATGTTCGACGAATATCTAGCGCCCGAATACGAGCCGGTACACGTCCTGTTCAACCACGTCCATGCCGGTCAGGCGATCCACATGGCGAACAAGCCGGTGCACACCGTGGCCGACACGCAGGGCACCAAGCTGCGCGTTCCCGGCCCGACCGGCAACGACGTCGTCACCGCCATGGGCGCCACCCCGGTGACCATGCCCGTGCCGGACCTTCCGCAGGCGCTGTCGACCAACGCCGTCGACGGTGCGCTGATCCCCTGGGAGATCATTCCGGCGCTGAAGCTGCAGGACGTCACCAAGTATCAGATCGAGGGACCGGACAAAGCCCGCTTCGGCACCACCACCTTCCAGGTCTCGATGAATCGCGACCGCTGGGATTCCCTGCCGGACGACCTGAAGGCGGTCTTCGACAAGAATTCCGGCGAGGACTGGTTGCGCGAGGTCGCCAAGGTCTGGCGCGAGAACGACGATCACGGCATCAAGGTCGCGGTCGATGCCGGCAACGAGCACATCGTCCTCACCCCCGACCAGATGAAGACCTTCGACGAGGCCCTCGCGCCGGTGGTGGACAAATGGGTGAAGGACCATAGCGACTTCGACGCGCAGGCGATCGTCGACGCCGCCAAGGCCAACATGGAAAAGTTCAAGTCTTGAGCCTGCCGACCAACGAGGCGGACGGAGCCGGCCGGTTCCGTCCGTGGCGCCGTCATCGGCCGGGCCGCGGCGAGCGCCTCGTCTTCGGCCTTTCGGCCCTGATCCGCTGGTGGGCGCTCCTCGGCGGGTTCCTGATGGCCGGTCTTGCCGTGATGACGGCCCTCAGCGCGATCTCCAACATCCTCTTCGCAGCGCCGTTTCCCGCCGACTACGAACTGGTCAAGCACATCGTCGCGATCGCGATCTTCATGTTCCTGCCCTATTGCCAGCTCGCCGGGGCGAACGTCACGGTCGACATCTTCACCGAGGGCATGAGCGAGGGAAAGAAGGCGGCGATGGCGCTGTTCGCGGCGATCTTCGCGATCGCCTTTTCGGCCGTGCTGCTGCGCCAGATGTCGCTCGGCTGGATGAGCTATTTGCGCTATCCGGAAGTGACGCCTGTCCTGAAGCTGCCGCTGTGGACGGCGTTCCCGCCGATCCTTTTGTCGCTGGTCCTGCTCCTTCTGGCCGCCGTCCTCACCGCGATCGACGGACTGCGGGTGATGGCCGGCCGGCCTTCCCTCGTCGAGCGCCCCGCCATGACGATCGCCGAATAGGCGCCGGATGATGACCGATCTCGCCCTCGGACTCGGCGGCCTCGTCGCCCTGCTCTTCCTGATCGCGGTCCGGGTGCCGATCGCCTACACGATGATCCTTGTCGGGATAGGCGGCACGATCATCCAGTCCGGGCCGCTGATCCTTCTCAGCCAGTTGAAGGACCTCGCCTACTCGCAGTTCTCGAACTACGATCTGTCGGTCCTGCCGATGTTCATCCTGATGGGCGGGCTCGCCTCGCGCTGCGGCCTGTCGCGCGATCTCTTCCGCGCCGCCAATGCCTGGCTCGGGCGGTTCCGCGGCGGCGTCGCCATGGCGGCGATCGCGGCCTGCGCCGGCTTCGGCGCGCTCTGCGGCTCGTCCACCGCCACCGCCTCGACCATGGGCCAGGTCGCGCTGCCGGAACTCAGGCGCTACAAATTCGCCCCCTCGCTCGCCACCGGCACGATCGCCGCCGGCGGCACGCTCGGCATCCTGATCCCGCCCTCCGTCGTGCTGATCGTCTATGCGATCATCGTCGAGACCAACATCGTCACCATGTTCGCCGCCGCCCTGATTCCGGGCATCCTCGCCATGGTGTTCTTCATGGTCACCGTCGCGATCTATGTGCGCATGGTTCCGGGCTCGGGCCCGGAGGGGCAAGCCGTGCCGGGCGCCGAACTCCTGGCCGCGAGCCTCGCCGTCATTCCCGTCGCGATCATCTTCGGCATCGTCATCGGCGGCATCTATGCCGGCATCTACAATCCGACCGCCGCGGCCGCGATCGGCGTCTTCCTCGTCGCGCTCTACGGCTTCGGGCTCGGGCGCCTGAAATGGGGCGGCTTCCTCGAGGCCCTCCTCGAGACCGCCCGCACCTCGGGCATGATCTTCCTGATCCTGCTCGGCGCCGAGCTTCTCAAGATCTTCATGGCCCGCGCGGGCGTGCCGCAGGCCGCCGCCGACTACCTCACCCATAGTGGCCTTGGCCCATTCGGAATCCTGACGCTGATCATCGTCATCTTCCTGATCTTCGGCTGCCTGATGGATTCCCTGTCCATGGTGATCCTGGCGATCCCCTTCTTCTGGCCGGTCGTCGCGGGACTCGATTTCGGCCTATCGCCCGACGACACCAAGATCTGGTTCGGGATCATCATCCTGATCGTCGTCGAACTCGGCCTGATCACCCCGCCGGTCGGCCTCAACGTCTTCATCATCAATTCGCTCGCGCCCGACGTGCCGATGAAGGAGACCTTCAAGGGCGTGACGCCGTTCTTCGCCTCGGAGATCCTCCGGATCACCATCCTCGTGATCTTCCCGTCGATCTCGCTGCTGTTGCCGCATTTGCTGCGATAGGAAGCGGAAGGACGTGTCGCCGCTGGGTGGGCGGGTGTGCGGAGACCTACTGCCGCGGATCCGCCGCATGGGCACTCAGGAGATCGAGAAAGGCGCTGTGGATCGGGCTCGGCAGGAAGTCGATCCGTGTGGTGACGCCGATCGGCCGGCTGGTCTCGGGCAGCGGAAACGGCACGATGGAGAGCAGGCCGAGCCGTTCCTCGACCGCGATCTGGCGGCGTGACAAGAGCGTCAGCCTGTCGCTTTCGGCGAGGATCGTGCGGGTGACCACCAGCGAACTCGTCTCGACATGGATCCGGGGCCGGCGTGACGTACCCTGGAAGAGATGCTCGAAGGTGCGCCGGATCGGCGCGCCCTGCCGCGGCACGACCCAGTCGTAACCGGCCATGGCCTCCGGCGTGATCGCTCCGGACGACAGGATCGGATGGCCGGCGCGCGCCACCACGGCGAAGGGGTCGTCCAGCAGGAAGCGCTCGACGACGTCGCCGACCGGCGGCGGATTGCGCATGGCGCCGATCAGGAAGTCGACCGTGCCGCTGCGAAGATCGGAGAGGAGATTGTCGTAGGGGCCGTCGACGATCTCGACCGTGACCTGCGGATGGGCTTCAAGCAGCGCGTTGACGGTGCGCGGCAGGATCAGCGTGCGCGCCAGCGGCAGCGAGGCGACTGCGACGCGGGCAGAGACGAAGCCGGCAAGCGCGGAGATCTCCTCGTCCGCCTGCCCGATCTCGCGGATCGCCACCTTCAGCCGCCGGGCGAGTTCGAGCGCGGCCTTGCTCGGGCCGATGCCGGTCACGGCGCGGACGAAGAGGGTCCTGCCGACGAGGCGTTCGAAATCGCGTGCGGCGCGGTGAAGAGAGGGCTCTGCGACGGCGATCAGACGCGACCCTTGCGCGAACGAACCGGCCTCGGCGATCGCGATCATCGCCCGGATCTGCGGCACGGTGATCCGCTGCTCGAGCGCGGCGAGTGCCGCATCGTCACGGCGGAGCGCGGGCCCCGCGACCTCGCGCAGCGCGGCGCGCAATTGCTGGAAGAAGCGGTCGAGACGCGCGGCGAGTATTGCTCCGGCCTCGGTCGCGAAGCTGCCGGAGCTGCGGCGCACCGCGAGCTTTGCTCCGAACGCGGCTTCCAGCTTGGCGATCGCCTGACTGACGGCCGGCTGCGACAGGTTCACAGCTTCGGCCGCCGCATTGACGCTGGACAGATGCGCGACCGCCGAAAAGGCCCTGAGATGCCTGAGGTTCGGAAGCGCAAAGGCCATGTCGGTGCTCTCCCTCAAGCTCGGCGTTTCGCAGGCGCACTTCACAAGAACTTATAGCACGTGCGGCGAGTTCGATTGGATTTCGCACCGCCGCCGCCGCTAACACCCTCTCATCGTCAAGAGGGATCACGAAGCAAGATGGACAAGAAGACCGCCCTCGTCGTCAGCGCCCATTCGGCCGACTTCGTCTGGCGCTCCGGCGGCGCCATCGCCGTCCACGCAGCCAAGGGATACGACGTCACCGTCGTCTGCCTCTCCTATGGCGAGCGGGGGGAATCGGCCAAGCTCTGGAAGCAGCCGGGCTACGACCTCGACAAGGTCAAGGCGAACCGGCGCGAGGAAGCCGAAAAGGCCGCAAGCGCCCTCGGCGTTGCCGACATCCAGTTCTACGATCTCGGCGACTATCCGATGAATATCGAGGACGAGGCCTTCTATCGGCTCGTCGATCTCTATCGCGCCATTCGCCCCTCCTTCGTCATGACCCATTCGAAGAAGGACATCTACAATTTCGACCATCCGCTGACGACGGAGACGGCGCAGCACGCCCGCGTGATCGCGCAGGCGCATGGCTACAAGCCCGGCGAGACCGTCCTCGGCGCGCCGCCGGTCTATCTCTTCGAGCCGCACCAGCCCGAACAGTGCGACTGGAAGCCGAACTTCCTCCTCGACATCACGAGCGCCTGGGAGAAGAAGCGCGCGGCGATCGAATGCATGGCCGGCCAGGAGCACCTCTGGGACTACTACACCCGCGTCGCCCTGCAGCGCGGCGTCCAGGCCTCGCGCAACTCCGACTACAAGATCAAGTATGGCGAGGGCTACGAGGCCGTCTTCCCGCATGTGACGGGCGAACTCGGGCACGGAGCGGTCTGATGGCTGTGGTCGTCCAGAATATCGAGCGGGCAAGCCTCGAAATCGTCGACGGGCTCGCCGCGTGCGGCGTCGCCACCGTCCACGAGGCGCAAGGGCGCAGCGGCCTGATGCAGTCGCATATGAGGCCGATCTATCGCGGCGCGCGCATCGCCGGCAATGCCGTAACGGTGTCGATCGCGCCGGCCGACAACTGGATGATCCATGTCGCGGTCGAGCAGTGCCGGGAGGGCGACCTCGTGGTGGTGTCGCCGACCTCACCGTGCGATGCCGGCTATTTCGGCGAGTTGCTCGCGACATCGCTGAAGGCCCGCGGCGTGCGCGGTCTCGTCATCGAGGCCGGCTGCCGCGACGTGCGGGAGCTGGAAGAACTGGGCTTTCCCGTCTGGTCGAAGGCGATTTCGGCGCAGGGCACGGTGAAGGAGACGCTTGGTTCGGTGAACGTTCCAATCGTCTGCGCGGGGGCGGCGGTCATGCCGGGCGACGTCATCGTCGCCGACGACGACGGGGTGGTCGTGGTCGAACGCGCGAAGGCCGAGGCGGTGCTTTCGGCGAGCCGCGCGCGCGAGGAGAAGGAAAAGATCACGCGCCAGCATCTGCAGTCCGGCGAACTCGGCCTCGATTATTACGGCATGCGCGAGAAGCTCGCGGCCAAAGGGCTGAAATACGTCTGAGGCGGCGCCGGCTCATATGGCCGGCTCTCGCCGTACGAGAAGGAACGGGCGCTTGCGGCTGGGGCCGCATCGCGCTGGGGGACGGACATGAGTGACGGCATACGCTGCATGATGATGCGCGGCGGCACCTCCAAGGGCGCCTATTTCCTCGCCGAGGACCTGCCGGCGGGCGAGGCTGCGCGCGATCGGCTGCTGCTCGAGATCATGGGCTCGCCCGATCCGCGCCAGATCGACGGCATCGGCGGCGCCGATCCGCTGACATCGAAGGTCGCGGTGGTGAAGCGTTCCGAGCGGCCGGGCATCGACATCGACTACCTGTTCCTGCAGGTCTTCGTCGACCAGCCGCTGGTCTCGTCCAGCCAGAACTGCGGCAACATCCTCGCCGGCATCGCGGGCTTCGCGATTGAACGCGGGCTGGTGGAGCCGGCGGACGGCGAAACAACGGTCGCGATCTTCCTCGAAAACACCGGCCAGACGGCGAAGGCGACGATCCCGACGCCGGGCGGGTGGCCGGACTATTTCGGCAATACCGCGATCGACGGCGTGCCGGGAAGCGCCGCGCCGGTGCTCCTGTCGTTCACCGACGCCGCGGGATCTTCCTGCGGCGCGCTTCTTCCCACCGGCCGCGCGGTCGACGAGGTTGACGGGGTGGCATGCACCCTGATCGACAATGGCATGCCCGTCGTCGTCATGCGGGCCGAAGACTTCGGGATCACCGGCTATGAGAGCCGCGAGGAACTCGACGGCAATGCCGGGCTGAAGCAGCGGCTGGAGGCGATCCGGCTCAAGGCCGGGCCGATGATGAATCTCGGCGAGGTCGAGGAAATGAGCGTTCCGAAGATGACGCTGGTCGCGCAGCCGAGCGGCGAAGGCGCGATCATGACCCGCAGCTTCATCCCGCATCGCTGCCACGCCTCGATTGGCGTCTTCGGCGCCCTCAGCGTGGCGACCGCCTGCCTCCTGCCGGGCTCGCCCGCCCACGCCTTGGCGCGGATCCCGAACGGGCGGAAGAAGACGATCCCGGTCGAGCATCCGACCGGGGCGCTCGACATCGTCGTCGTCATGGAGAGCGATGAGGACGGCGCGGCCATTGCCGAGGCGGCGTTCATGCGCACCGCCCGCAAGCTGTTCGACGGGGCAGTATTCCCGCGTTGAGCCATTGCAGTGCCCGCGGCATCCGCGCGCGGCACCAGAACATTCGGGCGGGCGCCGGGCGCGCGGACCGCGGAAGGAGACTGAAGCGATGAGTGAACCCTGTTTCGACGTGGCCCATCTCGGGCATCTCGAACTCCTGACCAACAAGCCGGAAGAGAGCCTGGACTTCTTCGTGAACGTCTACGGCCTCACCGAGAGCGGGCGCGAGGGGGATTCGGTCTATCTCAGGGCCTTCGACGATTACGAGTTCCACTCGCTGAAGCTGACCGCCTCGAACACGACGGGCATGGCTCATGTCGGCTATCGCACGAGTTCGGCGGCGGCGCTGGAGCGCCGGGTCAAGGTGATCGAGGAAATGGGCTGCGGGATCGGCTGGACCGAGGGCGATCTCGGCCATGGCCGCTCCTATCGCTTCCGGAGCCCGGACGGTCACGTCTTCGAACTCTATTACGACACCAAAATCTATGAGGCACCGGATGCCGAGAAGCCGTCTCTGAAGAACATCGCCCAGCGCTACCATGGCCGCGGCGTCTCGCCGCGCCGGATCGATCACTTCAACCTCCTTGCCTCCGACGTCTCGGCGATCCGCGACTTCATGACGAAGGCGCTCGGCAGCCGGGTGACCGAGCAGATCCTGCTCGACAACGGCCGGCTCGGCGGCTGCTGGTTCACCGTCAACAACAAGGGCTACGACGTCGCCTTCACCGAGGACCATTCCGGCGGGAAGGGCCGCTTCCACCACATCACCTATGCAGTCGACCAGCGCGAGGACGTGCTGCGGGCTGCCGACATCTTCCTGGAGAACGGCGTCTTCATCGAGACGGGACCGCACAAGCACGCGATCCAGGGCACGTTCTTCCTCTATGTCTACGAGCCGGCGGGCAATCGCGTCGAAGTGGCCAATGCCGGCGCCCGGCTTGTCCTCAGGCCCGACTGGGAGCCGATCACCTGGACCGAGGGCGAGCGCCGCAAGGGTCAGGCCTGGGGTCTCAAGACGATCGAGAGCTTCCACACGCACGGCACGCCGCCGGTGGAGTGAGAAGCCAGTCAATGATGAGCCCAGCGGGGCTGATGTATAACAACAGAGTTATGGCTAGGCCGCGATTGGCAACCATTTCTGCGTGATTGCGCGGGTTCCGGCGGCCTCGCTCTTGCATCTGTTATGAGTGTCTGGCCTTGTGATCGTGAAAACACTGTTCGGTTGGGATGGATCGGACGGACATCTGGGAGGAGCGCATGACCATTACGAGACGGCGTCTCATGACGTTGGCAGCCACGGTGTCGTTCGGCGTTGCATTGGCGGGCGCGGGTCTGCCGCAGTCTGCCGCGCATGCGGCCGAGGACACGGTGAAGATCGGGCTGATCCTGCCGATCACCGGTCCCTTCGCCTCGACCGGTGCGGAGGAACTCGCCGGCGTCAGGCAATACATGGCCGACCACGGCGACACGAGCGCCGGCAAGAAGATCGAGCTGATCGTCAAGGACGATACCGGCTCGCCCAACGAGACCAAGCGGATCGCCCAGGAACTGGTGACCAGCGGCGGGGCGGACGTGCTGATGGGCTTCGGCCTGACGCCGCTTGCCTTTGCGACGGCGCCGATCGCGACGCAGGCCAAGGTGCCGATGGTCGTCACGGCGGCCGCGACCTCGTCGATCACTGAAAAGTCGCCCTACATCGTGCGCACCAGCTTCGCGACGCCCCAGGGCGCCTACGTGATCGGCGAATGGGCGGCCAAGAACGGCATCAACTCCGTCGTCACCCTGGTCAGCGACTACGCTCCGGGCATCGAGGAGCAGGACTGGTTCATCAAGGCCTTCGAGAAGGGCGGCGGCAAGGTCGTCGAGAAGCTCACCGTGCCCTTGAAGAATCCGGACTTCGCGCCGTTTCTCCAGCGCGTCGCCGACAACAAGCCTGAGGCGGTCTTCGTGTTCGTGCCGGCCGGTGTCGGTGCGCAGTTCATGAAGCAGTTCCGCGAGCGTGGCCTCGACCAATCGGGCATCCGGCTGATCGGCACGGGCGACATCGTCGATGATCAGATCCTCAACGACATCGGCGACGTGGCGCTCGGCATCGTCACCGCCCGCGACTATACGGCCGCGCACGATTCGGAGATGAACCGCAAGTTCGTCAAGGATTTCGAGGCCGCGAACGACGGCATGCGGCCGAACTTCATGGCCGTCGGCGGCTATGACGGCATGGCGCTGGTCTATCACGCGCTGGAGAAGACCGGCGGCGACACCGATGGCGACAGACTGATCGAGGCGATGAAGGGCATGTCCTGGGAGAGCCCGCGCGGGCCGATCTCGATCGACCCGGAGACGCGCGACATCGTCCAGAACATCTACATCAACAAGGTCGAGAGGAAGGACGGCCAGCTTTACAGCGTCACCATGGATACTGTGAAGGACGTCAAGGATCCGGCCAAGGCCGGCAAGTAGACGTGCAGGGCGCCATTGCGCGGTGCCTTCCCATCCGCCGATGCGGCGTCCCTCCGGCCCCGCCGGGCGGGCGCCGCGAAGCCTGAACGAGAAACTGCCCCTCCGGTTCGTCCGGACATCATCAACAGGGAGGAACCCATGACCTTCACGAGACGCAATCTCTTCGCACTGGCTGCAACGGCCTCGTTTGCCGCGACGCTCGCCGGCCTCGGCCTGCCGGTCCATGCGGCAATGGCTGCGGACGACACCGTCAAGATCGGCATGATCCAGCCGATGACGGGGCCCTTCGCCTCGACCGGCGTCGAGGCCGTCGCCGGCGCCAAGCAGTACATCGCCGACCATGGCGACACCGTCGCCGGCAAGAAGATCGAGCTGGTGGTCAAGGACGATACCGGCTCGCCGAATGAGACCAAGCGCATCGCCCAGGAACTCGTGGTCAATGAGGGTGCCGACGTCCTGATGGGCTTCGGCCTGACGCCGCTCGCCTTCGCGACGGCCCCGATCGCGTCGCAGGCCAAGGTGCCGATGGTCGTCACCGCGGCCGCGACCTCCTCGATCACCGAGAAGTCGCCCTATATCGTGCGCACCTCGTTCACGCTGCCGCAGGCCTCCTCGGCGATGGGCGAATGGGCCGCCGCGAACGGCATCAAATCCGTCGTCACACTGGTCAGCGACTATGCGCCCGGCAAGGACGCGCAGGACTGGTTCGTCAAGACGTTCGAGGACAAGGGCGGCAAGGTGGTCGAGCAGCTGACCGTGCCCTTGAAGAACCCGGACTTCTCGCCCTTCCTGCAGCGTGTCGCCGACAACAAGCCGGACGCGGTCTTCGTCTTCGTCCCCGCCGGCGTCGGCGCGCAGTTCATGAAGCAGTTCCGCGAGCGCGGTCTTGGCGATGCCGGCATCAAGCTGATCGGCACCGGAGACGTCGTCGACGACCAGATCGTCAACGACATGGGTGACGTCGCCCTCGGCGTCGTGTCGGCCCATCACTACACGGCCGCGCTGCCCTCGGACATGAATCAGAAATTCGTCAAGGACTTCAAGGCGGCCAATGGCGGCATGCGGCCGAACTTCATGGCAGTCGGCGCCTATGACGGCATGGCGCTGGTCTATCACGCCCTGGAAAAGACCGGCGGCGACGCGAGCGGCGAAGCGCTGATCGAGGCGATGAAAGGCCTGTCCTGGGAGAGCCCGCGCGGTCCTGTCTCGATCGACCCGGACACCCGCGACATGGTCCAGAACATCTATATCGACAGGACCGAGAAGAAGGACGGCGAGCTTTACAACGTGCCGATCGACACCGTGGAGAACGTCAAGGACCCGGCCAAGGCCGCAAAGTAACCGCAGAAGTAACCAAGAATGGGAGACGGCGTTCGCGCCGCCTCCCATTCCGCACTCCGGCGCTGCGACCGCGCCTTTGAACCGGTGTGGCTGGCGGAAGCATCGCCAGCCCGCCCCATGACGGAACACGTCTCTCCATGACGATCTTGTTCGACGGTATCGCCTACGGGATGCTTCTGTTCATCCTGGCCTGCGGCCTCGCCCTGACGCTCGGCTTGATGAATTTCATCAACCTGGCCCACGGCGCTTTCGCCATGGCCGGCGGCTACGTGCTCGTCATCCTGTCGCAGCAGGCGGGCGTGCCCTTCCTCGCCTGCCTGCCGATCGCCTTCCTGGTGCCGGCGCTGATCGGCGCTCTCCTGGAGCGCACGCTCTACCAGCATCTCTACGGCCGCAGCCATCTCGACCAGGTGCTGTTCTCGATCGGCATCGTCTTCATGGCGATTACGGCGACGCGCTATTTCATGGGCTCGGGCCAGCAGATCGTCCAGCTGCCGGACTATCTGCAGGGGCGGGTGGAGCTCCTCGGCACCTCGATGGGTGTCTACCGCCTGTTCACCATCGCGATCTGCGCCCTCGTCGCCGGGCTGATCCAGCTCGGCCTGTCGAAGACGCGCTTCGGCAGCCAGCTCAGGGCCGCGGTCGACGACGCGACCGTCGCCAGAGGTCTCGGCATCAACGTCTCGCTCGTCTTCGCCGTCACCTTTGCGGTCGGCTCCGGTCTCGCCGGCCTCGGCGGCGCGCTGGGCGCTGAAGTGCTCGGCCTCGATCCGGTCTTCCCGCTTCGTTACATGATCTACTTCCTCGTGGTCGTCGCCGTCGGCGGCACGACCACCATCACCGGCCCGTTCATTGCGGCGCTCATCCTCGGTGTCGCCGACGTCCTCGGAAAATATTACGTGCCCTCGCTCGGAGCCTTCATCATCTACACGCTGATGGTCGTCATCCTCCTGTGGCGGCCGCATGGCCTGTTCTCGCGGGCAGGTGCCCGATGAGCGCCGCCGCGCCCGCCGCCCGCCGCGCCGCCGGCGCCGCTCCCGCGCTCGACCGGCCGGCCCTCGTGTCCGCGCTGTCGCGCCCGGCCGTTCCCTGGTGGCTCGAAATCGGGTTCTGGCTCGCGGCGATCGCGATCTTCTTCGTGATCCCGGATCGCGCGCTGCTTCTCACCGACATCGCGATCCTCGGCCTCTTCGCGCTCTCCCTCGACCTCATCCTCGGCTATGCCGGCATCGTCTCGCTCGGCCACGCCGCCTTCTTCGGAACCGGGGCCTATGTCGCCGGCATCCTGGCGGTGAACGGCTTCGGCTGGGCGATCCCCGGCCTTCTCCTCGGCGGGGTGGTGGCCGCGGCGATCGGCTTCGTGTCGAGCTTCCTCATCCTGCGCGGATCCGACCTGACGCGGCTGATGATCACGCTCGGCGTCGCGCTGATCCTTCTGGAGCTCGCCAACCGGTTTTCCGACTGGACCGGCGGGGCCGACGGGCTCTACGGCGTCACCATGCAGCCCGTGCTCGGCCTGTTCGAATTCGACCTTTACGGCCACACCGCATACTTCTACGCCCTCGCGGTCTTGTTCCTCTGCCTCATGCTGGCGCGGCTGATCGTGGCCTCGCCCTTCGGCCACGCGCTGAGGGCGATCAAGGGCAACCGGATGCGCGCCGCCCATCTCGGCATCGGCACGTCGCGCCATCTCGTCGGCATCTACACGCTCGCCGCCTTCATCGCGGGCATTGCCGGGGCGCTGAACGCGCAGACGACGCAGTTCGTCTCGCTGGAAGTGCTCGACTTCGCGCGCTCGGCGGACATCCTCCTCATCCTCGTCCTCGGCGGCACCGGCTACCTCTATGGCGGCCTGATCGGCGCGGTGATCTTCAAGGTGCTGCAGGAGATCTTATCCGATCTAACCCCCGAATACTGGCAGTTCTGGATCGGGCTCCTCCTCGTCGTGATCGTGCTCGCCGGGCGCGAGCGCATGGGCGAGCGGCTGCGCGGATTGTTTGTGCGCGAGCGCGAGGAAGACGGGGAGGCGCTGTCGTGAGCGCGCTCGGCGAAACGGGCAGGGCGACAACGCCCGCGCTTCAGACCACCGGCCTCGTCAAGCGCTTCGGCGGGCTCGTCGCGACGAACGACGTCACGCTCGCGATCGAGAAGGGCGCCCGCCACGCGCTGATCGGGCCGAACGGCGCCGGCAAGACGACGCTGATCAACCTTCTGACCGGCGTCCTGAAGCCGACGCATGGCACCGTCGCCCTTGCCGGCAAGGACGTCACCCGGCTGACGCCGCATCAGCGGGCGCGGCGCGGCATCGCCCGCACCTTCCAGATCAACCAGCTCTTCCTCGACATGACGCCGCTGGAGACGGTGACGCTGTCGGCTGCCGCGGCGAAGGGCCGGGCGGGCGTGTGGTGGCATGGGGCGGCGCGCGAGACCGAGAGCGTCGAGCGGGCCGGCGCGCTCCTGGAGCGCTTCGGCCTCACCGATGTGATGTCGACGCGTGTCTCCTCGCTGCCCTACGGCAAGCAGCGGCTTCTCGAGATCGCCGTCGCCATCGCCTCCGAGCCCTCCGTCCTCCTGCTCGACGAGCCGGCGGCCGGCGTTCCGGAGGACGAACGGCACGAGATCCTGGCGATCGTGGAAAGCCTGCCGAAGGAGGTCACCGTGGTCCTGATCGAGCACGACATGGACCTCGTCTTTTCCTTTGCGGACCGGATCACGGTCCTCGTCTCCGGCGCCGTCTTCACAGAGGGCACGGTGGCGGAGATCTCTGCCAATCCGGAAGTGCGCCGCGTTTATCTGGGAGAGGGCGATGCCTGACATGCTTCAGGTTGAGGGCGTCTCGGCCGGCTACGGCAAGGCCGTCGCCATCCGCAGGATCGACTTTTCGCTGGCGGAGGGCGGGGCGCTGGCGCTGCTCGGCCGCAACGGCGTCGGCAAGACCACGCTGATCAACACGCTCGTGGGCGTCACCACCTTCAAGGGCGGGCGCATAGTCCTCGACGGCAAGGACATCACGAAGCTCGCGCCGGAACGCCGCGCGGCCGCCGGCATCGGCTGGGTGCCGCAGGAGCGCAACATCTTCGTCTCGCTCACCGTCGAGGAAAACCTGACCGCGATCGCGCGGCCGGGCCCCTGGGACGCAGCCCGCGTCTACAAGATGTTCCCGCGGCTTCAGGAGCGCCGCCGGAACATGGGCAACCAGCTCTCGGGCGGCGAACAGCAGATGCTGGCCGTCGGGCGCGCGCTGATGCTCAACCCGAAGATCATCCTGCTCGACGAGCCGCTGGAGGGGCTTGCCCCGGTCATCGTCGACGAACTCCTCGCCGCGCTGCGGCGCATCGTCACCGAGGAGAGGCTGACGGCGATCATCGTCGAGCAGAAGGCGCGCAAGATCCTGCCCTTCACCGACCGCGCGCTGATTCTCGAGCGCGGTACGATCACCCATCAGGCGGACAGCGCGGCGCTGCTCGCGGACGAGGCGGTCCTGGAAGAACGCCTCGGCGTGTAGGGCTCTGGGCCGGCATCTCGCGGAGGTGCCGCCTTCCGCGCCTTGCTCCGGCGCGGCGCCAGTCGTCTACATCATCATCCGCATGTCGAGATTGTAGAGGATCCATATCGTCCCGCCCGCCATGACCACCACGATCATGAAGGAAAAGAGGATCAGCTGCAGGTCTTCGCGCTTCGATTTCGCCAGGTTGATGTGCAGGAAATAATAGAAATGCGCGACGATCTGCACGACGGCGCAGCCGAGAATGATCCACAGAAGCGTCATGCGCGACCAGTCGGTCCAGGCGACGCTTCCGAAGGCGGCGATCGTCAGCGCGGCCGCGACGACGAGCCCGGCGAAATAGTGCCGGCGTTCGCGGCGGAAGTCTTCCTCGTGTTTCATCCGGCGAGCCCCTGTAGATAGACGACGGAGAAGATCCCGACCCAGACGACATCGAGGAAGTGCCAGAACAGGCCGAGCCTGAGGATCCTCAGCTTCACGTCCCTGTCGACCCCGAACACCATGATCTGGGCGAGCATGACGACGATCCACAGGCAGCCGAGCGCGACGTGGATGCCATGGGTCGAGACCAGGGCGAAATAGGCGGAGATGAAGCCCGAGCGGCTGGGGCCGACGCCTTTCTCGAAGACCGACAGGAAGTCGTGCGCCTCGAAGCCGAGAAAGGTGAGGCCGAGGCACAGCGTCACGACCAGCCAGTAGACGACGAAGCGCGGCCGCGGATTGTACTTCATCGCCAGCGAGGCCATGCCGAAGGTGAAGCTGCTCATCAACAATAGGCCGGTCTCGATCGACACGCTCTTGAGGTCGTAGAGCTCCTTCGGACCCGGCCCTCCCGCCGTGGCCCCCATCAGCACCGCATAGGTCGCAAACAGCATGGCGAAGATGATGAGATCGCTCATCAGATAGACCCAGAAGCCGAAGACGAGTTCCTCGGCCTCTTGATGGGTCTTCGGATCGGTGGTCCCGAGATTGATGCCGGGATGCGCCTGTTCCCAATGGCTCATGCCGCCGATGCCTCCGCCAGACCCCTGTTCGCCGGGCTGGTCTCGTAATCGCGCGAGATCACCGGCGCGCGGTGGACGGCGCGGAGCCAGCGCTCATGCTCGCGGCGCACCTCCTCGGCCGGGATGATCTTCTTGGTGTCCTTGACGAAGCTGCGGCCGATGACCGATCCGATCATGGCGAATAGGCCGGTCGCGACCATCCACCAGATGTACCAGACCAGGCCGAAGGCGATCATCGCGCCGGCCATGGCGAAGAGCGGGCCGAGCACCGAATTCTTCGGCATCTCGATGTCCTTGTAGTGCTCGGGCGGCAGATAGGCCTCGCCACGTTGCTTCATCCCATGGAAGGCGTCGCGCCCCTGGACGGTCGGGATGACGGCGAAATTGTATTCGGGCGGCGGGGCGGAGACCATCCATTCCAGCGAGCGCCCGTTCCAGGGGTCGCCGACGAAGACCTCGGTCGCCCGGCGCTGCCGGATGCTGACGAAAAGCTGGATCGCGAGGCTGCCGAAAGCGGCGAGCACGAAGCCGGCTCCGACCAGGGCGACGATTGTCCAGGGCAAATAGGCGCCTTCGAAATACTCCACCGTGCGGCGGGGCATGCCGAGCGCGCCGAGCGCGTAGAGCGGGAAGAAGGCGAGCGTGAAGCCAAGCACCCAGCACACGAAGGCGATCCGGCCCCAGACCTCGTTCAGCCGAAAGCCGAAGGCCTTCGGGAACCAGTAGGTGTAGCCCGCGATCATGCCGTAGAGCATTCCGGGGATCAGCATGTTGTGGAAATGCGCGACCAGGAACAGCGTGTTGTGGACCTGATAGTCGACGGCGGGATTGGCGAGGAGAATGCCGGTCAGTCCGCCGATGGTGAACAGGATGATGAAGGCGAGGGCGTAGAGCATCGGGACCGGGAATCGGATCCGCCCGCGGAACATGGTCAGGATCCAGTCGTAGATCTTCACCCCGGTCGGAATGCCGACCAGCATGGTCGCCGTCCCGAAGACGGCGTTCAGCGCCGCCGTCTGGCCCATGGTGAAGAAGTGGTGCACCCAGACCAGGAAGGAGATGAAGCCGATCGCGGCCGTGGCCCCGACGAGGCCGAAATAGCCGTAGAGCTTCTTGCCCGAAAAATTCGAGAAGACTTCCGAATAGATCCCGAAGGCCGGCAGGATCAGGATGTAGACCTCGGGGTGGCCGAACGCCCAGAACAGGTTGGCGTACATCATCATGTTGCCGCCGAGGTCGTTGGTGAAGAAGTGCATGTCAGCGTAACGGTCGAGCGCGAGCAGGATCGTCGCGACGGTCAGCGGCGGCATGGCGAAGATCATCAGGATGCTGGTGGCGAGTGCCGTCCAGGTGAATAGCGGCATGCGCATCAGATGCATGCCCGGGCAGCGCTTCTTGTAGATCGTGACGGCGAAGTTGATGCCTGTCATGGTCGAGCCGATCGAACTCAACGTCACCGCCCAGATCCAGTAGTCTGGCCCGACGCCGGGATTGAACGTCCACTCGGTATAGGGCGGATACCCGCTCCAACCGCCGGTTGAGAACTTGCCGAGGCATAGGGACACCATCATGATCGCCGCCCCGGCGGAGGTGAAGGCGAGGCTGAGCGAGTTCATCAGCGGGAAGGAAACGTCGCGCGCGCCGATCTGCAGCGGCATGGCGTAGTTGATGAGCCCGGTGAGGAACGGCATCGCCATGAAGAAGATCATGATCGTGCCGTGGGTGGTGAAGAGCTGCGAGAAATGGTCCGGCGGCAGATAGCCGGGCGCGTCGTAGGCCAGCGCCTGCTGCAGGCGCATCATCGACGCCTCGACCAGGGCGCGCGCCATCATCACGAAGGAGAGGATGATGAACATGATGCCGATCTTCTTGTGGTCGAGGCTTGTCAGCCATTCGCTCCACAGATAGCGCCACGTCCCGAGCCAGGTGACCAGCACCGCCACGAAGAGGGCGCCGAAGACGACGATCGATGCGGCGAACGTGGCGATCGGGCTGTAGAAGGGCAGGGCGTCGTAGGACAGCTTGCCGAAGAAGAAGAACCACCAGTCGGAACCGGTCATGGTCGTCCCTTACTTGTCTGCGTGGCGTTCGGTCGGCTGGACACCGGTGGGATAGGGAGGGCGGTATTTCGAGACGATCCGGTCGAGAAAGTCTGGCGCCGCGTCGGTGAAGTAGAGGCGGCCGGGCGGCAGCGAAGTCATGCCCAGCCGCTGCTGCGCCTCGACGGCCGTGCTGCGCTGGGACAGGACGGCGTAGGACTTCATGTCCAAGGGGCGCGGAGCCTCGGCGCGGATCGTCTCCACCCAGGCATCGAACTCCGGCTCGGCCATGGCGTGCACGTCGAATTTTTGCGTGTGGAAGCCCATGCCGTTGAACTGCGTGTTCTCGCCGCGCAAACTCCCGGCACGGTCGGCGAGGAGGTAGAGTTGCGTCTTCATGCCCGCCATGGCGTAGATCTGGCTGCCGAGCGAGGGGATGAAGAAGGATTGCATCACCGCGTCGGCGGTGATGGTGAAGTGCACCGGCCGGTTCGTCGGGAGGCCGAGCACGCCCACCGTCGCGATATGCTGCTCGGGATAGACGAACAGCCATTTCCAATCGAGGCCGATGACCTGGATCTCGAGCGGCGGCTTGTCGGAGGCGATCGGCCGATAGGGATCGAGGTCGTTCTCCCAGGACCAGATCAGATAGGCGAGGATGCCGACGATGAGGACGGGCACGCCCCAGATCACGATTTCCAGGCCCCAGGAAAAGCCCCAGTCCGGCTCGTACCTGCTCTTGGCATTGGTGCGCCGGTAGCGCCACGCGAACAGGGGAACGAGGATGAAGACCGGCAGGCAGACGATCATCATCCAGCCGATCACCTGCAGGAACAGCGCCCGCTGCTGATGGGCGACCGGACCGTAGGGATGAAGGAAGGACGATTGTTGTGCGCAGCCGGCCAGGCCGAGGACGGTGAGAAGCAGAAGGCCGAGCGCGAGCGCCCGGCAGCCGAGGCGGATCTTGTCGCCGCTCATTCGGCGCTCCGCGCGCTGAAATTTCCGACCTCCGCCATCGGTGCAACAGCGCGTATCACAGTCATGCGTGACCTCGTCCGGGGGGCTGTAACGGTCCTGGCGGCCATGTCAGCCGGCCGCCTCGCCGGCGTCGAATTCCGCCAGCGCCAATAGGGCGTTGACGAGGGCAAGATGGCTGAGCGCCTGCGGATAATTGCCGGCCAGGCGACGGCTGGCGACGTCGTATTCTTCCGACAGGAGACCAAGCTCGCTACGCACGTTGAGCGCCGTGTCGATAGTCTCGACCGCGGCGGAGCGCCGTCCCTGTAGGAGCCGGCATTCGGCGAGCCAGAAGGAACAGGCGATGAAGGCGCCTTCCGGCACCAGCCCTTCCATCAGGTGGCGCCGCACCAGTCCCTGATCGACGAGCCGGTCCTCGACGAGGGCGATGGTGCCCTGGATGCGCTCGTCCTCGACCGGCAGGAAACCAACCTTCGGCAGGAGCAGGAGCGAAGCATCCACCTCCCGTCCTCCGAAATAGGAGGTGAAGGAGCCGAGCCCGGGGTCGTAGCCTTCGCGGCAGATGACGTCGTGGATGTGGTCGCGCAGCGCTTCCAGCCGCTTGCGGTCCTTTGCTGAGAGTTCCTGTCCGCCCTTGCCCTTCAGGAAGAGATCCAGCGCAACCCACGTCATCACCTTGGAATAGGTGTAGTGGCGCGGCCGACCGCGGCTTTCCCACAGGCCGGAATCGGGCTCCTGCCAGACCCGTTCGACATAGTCGACGATGGCGTGTTCGAGGTGGCGGCCCTGTTCGGTGCGCTTCATGCCGGCCTGTTCGGAGGCATGCAGCGTGCGGATCAGCTCGCCATAGACGTCGAGCTGGAGCTGTCCGGCAGCGGCATTGCCGACGCGCACCGGTTGGGCGAAGCGATAGCCGGACAGCCAGCCGAGTTGGGCCTCGTCGAGCCGGCGCGAGCCGTCGACGCGGTACATGATCTGCATCTTGTCCGGCGCGCCGGCGACCGCTCTCAGGATCCAGTCGCGCCAGGCGGAGGCTTCCTCGGTGAAGCCGCAGCCGACCAGAGCGGTCAGCGTGAAGGTCGCGTCCCTGAGCCAGCAGAAGCGATAGTCCCAGTTCATCGTGCCGCCCGGCTGCTCCGGCAGCGACGTCGTCGGTGCCGCGACGAGGCCGCCTGTCGGGCGATGGACGAGCGCCTTCAGCGTGAGCAGCGAACGGCTCATCGGCTCGCGATAGCGCTCCTCGTCGAGCGGACTGTCGAACTGGCCGATCCAGTCGGTCCAGTATTTCCGCGTTTCCTCCAGAGCCTTGTCCGGATCGATCGCCTCGGGATCGGGATCCTGCGCCGGACCGTAGGTCAGGAGGAAGGCGTGGCGGCTGCCCTCCGAGGTCGTGAAGTGCGAGGTGGCCCTGCTGTCCTCGATCCGAAGATCCTCGCTGCTGCGGATGACCACCTTGTCCGGCCCGACATGCATGGCGACGCCGTCCTCGCTGCGGGTCACCCATGGCGGCATGTTGCCGTAGTCGAAGCGCAGCGCCGCATCCATGCGCGCGTTGACCTTGCCGTAAACGCCGCTCACCAGGCGCACGAGGACCGGATTGCCGGAGCGGACCGGCATGAAGTCGGTGATCCGGATGGTGCCGCTCTCGCAGGCGAGGTCCGTCTCCAGGATCATCGTGCCCGGCTGGTAGCGGTGTGCGCTGTGCGTGACCGGCTCTTCCGGGCCGATCTGCCAGCAGCCGTTCTCGGCACTGCCGAGGAGCGACGCGCAGCATGCCGACGAATCGAAGCGCGGCAGGCAAAGCCAGTCGACCGATCCCTGGCGGGTGATGAGGGCGACGGTCTCGCCGTCGCCGATCATCGCCAGCTCTTCGAGCGGCCGGGTCATCGTATAGCTCCGGCCGGGGAGATGGACGGAAACCTCATGTCAGCGCCGTCTTCGCATAAAGAGGGAGGCGATTGACAACAGACCGATGAGCCCGACGCCGGCGATGACGGCATCGCGGTGGCGCTCTGTCACCATCTCCAGGCTGGTCGACCTCGCCTCAGAATCAAAACGGCCATGCGCCGTGGCATGGCCGGCCACGGGGTGGAACAGATTGGCCGGAGCATCGGCGGGCTTCGGCGTGTTGGAAAGCTGCGACTTGTAGCCCTTCTTCGCCAAGAAGCGGTCGAGCAGGCCGGGCGCGATCATGTTCCCGACGATCGCCTGGACGCTGGAATAGCCCACCCAGATCTCTCGGCGCTTGTTGGTTGCTGCGAAGAAAATCGCCCGCGCGGCGACCTCCGGCTCGAAGATCGGCGGCACCGGCTGAGCCTTCTTGCTCATCTTGTTCATCGCCCAGTCGAACTGCGGCGTGTTGACCGCCGGCAGCATGACCATGGTCAACTGGATGTCGAGACCGTCATGGATGAGTTCGGAGCGCAGCGAATCGGTAAAGCCGCGGATCGCCGCCTTGGCGGCGCAGTAGGGGGCCTGCAGGGGGACGGAGCGATAGCCGAGGGCGGAGCCGATATTGACGATCACGCCGCGGCGGCGCACGCGCATGCGCTTCAGCGCGGCCATCATGCCGTGGACCTGGCCTTGATAGGTTACGTCGGTCGCGCGCCGGATCTCTTCCGCCGTCAGCTCCGCGACCGGTGCGAAGACCGTCGCCATCGCGACATTCACCCATGTGTGGATCGGCCCGAGCTCCCCCTCGACGCGCGCTGCGGCATGATCGACCGCCTCTGCGTCGGCGACGTCCGTGGGTACCGCCAGCGCCTTGCGCCCGAGCCCACGGATTTCGGCGGCCAGACTGTCGAGCCGGGCGGGATCGCGAGAAAGGAGCCCGACATCGTAGCCGTTGCGCGCGAATTCCAGCGCTGTCGCACGGCCGACGCCCGCGCCTGCCCCGGTGATCACGGCGATCTTGCTCATTCTCGTCTCCTCATCTCGGAAAGCCTCGCTTGGGGGGTGTCGATCCACGTACCGGACCGGACAGGAGCAGCCTCGCCGGCGCGGTGCACCGAATAGCGGCCCCGCTCGCGCCGGGCCCGGCTTGGGCTCGATCGGCAAGGCCGACTTGTGGCGAGGCGGCGGGGTTTCAAATGACCGGATGCTAGCCGTCTATGGTTCGCCTCCGGGTCCGGATGTCCCCGCTGTGTCAGTTGTCGCTCTCGGATCCGTGAACGAGAGTCCTGCGTCGATCACGGTCGCGCGATCTCTATGAGAACCTCCGATCGGCGCGAGCGTTCCCCGGCGCAGCCCTACAAATCCGTAACGATTTCTTTCGAGACGATTGCCGGCCGGGCAGGTCGTACGGCTGGATTCGCCAGCGCGGCCGGGGCTGAACTACAGCGGGCGCCGGCTTAAATGCGCAGACATTCTTCTGAAACCCTCCAGCCCGCGAGCCACATGAGCGAAAGACCCAACATCATCGACATCGAGGATCCGGACGATCCGCGGGTCGAGGACTTCCGGGACGTGCGCGAGCGCGACCTCGTCCGGCGCGGCGGCTTCATCGCCGAGGGCGCCGTCGTGCTCGACCATCTCATCGGCTCGGCTCGGTTCGGTCCCACCGCATTGCTGATCCTGGAAAGCCGGCTTGCCGGGCTCGGGTCCCGCCTTGCCCGCCTGCCGGCCGATGTGCCGATCTATGTCACCGGCCGCGAGGTCTTCGATCGCATTGCCGGCTTTCCGGTCAACCGGGGCGTCCTCGCCCATGCCGAGGATCGCGGGGGCGGGAGCGACGCTTCGCAGATGCTCGCGGCGGCCCGGGCCAGGGGGCGGCCGGTCGTCGTGCTGATCGGCCTGTCCAACCACGACAATGTCGGCGCGATCTTTCGCAATGCGGCCGCCTTTGGAGCCGGCGCCGTCCTTCTCGACGCGACCAGCTGCCATCCGCTCTATCGCAAGGCCCTGCGTGTCTCGGTCGGCACGGTGCTGACGGTTCCCTGGCGGTATGGCGGAGCGTCCGAGGATATCGCGGAGATGGTCGAGGCGGCCGGCTTCCGCCCGATCGCGCTGGCGCCCGGGGGCGATACCGGGCTTGCGGCGGTCGCTGAAGGTGGGCCCGCGGCGCTGTTCCTCGGCTCGGAAGGGGATGGACTACCGCCAGGACTGATGGGCCGCATGCGCACGGTCCGGATCGCGATGGAGCCGGCGCTGGACAGCCTCAACGTCGCAACGTCGGCCGCGATCGTGCTCCACGCGCTCTATTCGGCGGCGTGATCCTTGACGGTCTGGCGGTTCTGGATGCGTCGCACCCGCTCGGCGAGACTCGGCGCGTCGCTGCGCCGGGGCGAGTCCTGGTCGGCCGATAGGATCGTATCGAGCGGCGAACGCGGGCCCTCGGCCGTCGCGGTCATCGCGATGACGCGCGCCGCGAGGTCGCTCACCTTCTGGCGCAGGCCTTCCTCGTCGACGTCCTCGTCGAGGATCGGACGCTCTGGCAGGTCGAGCGTCTCGGCAAGGCTCGGGCGACCGTTCGGCTTCGGCATCGGCACGTCCTCCGGCGCTTTCTCTGACTGAGGCTGCTGCTTGTCGGCGACGCGGCGGGGCGGCTGACGGTCTTTCGAACGCGCATGCCTCGCCGTCGCGGCTGTCGCAGCCGTCGAGGCCTGGGCCCCGAGAAGCCGCGCCAGCTGTTCGTCGCGGTCGGCGAGTTGGGATGTCAGGCGGGTCACCTTCTCGTCGAGGCGCCGGGTGGCGGCCTTCTCCTTCTGGAGATGGGCCTCGAGCGCGCTCGTCTCGCTCTTCAGCCGCTCGATCAGGTTCTGGCCCTCCCTGCTCTGGCGCTCGGTCTGGCGCAATTCGTCGGAGAGCTGCTCGATCTTCGTCTCGGCGGAGATGATGTTGAGCTTGCGCTCCTCGGCGATCGCGCCGAGCTCGCGGAAGCGCTCGGCCAGCGCATCCATTTCCTCGGTCCGCAGCTCCAGGTCGTGGCGCGTGTGTCTCAGCTGTTCGTCGAACTCGTCGATTTCGCGCTCGCGTGCCTCCAGCGTCTCGGCGATCTCCTTGAGATCCGCCGTCTGCTGGGCGACCGTCTCGGACAGGGTGGTGTTGCGAGCCCGAAGCTCGGCATTCTCGCCCGCGACGCGGCCGGCCTCCGCCCGTTCCAGCGCAGCCTTCCGCATATCTTCCTCGGCCTTGATCTCGCGCCGCCGCGTCGTCAGCGCCGCCTCGGCGCGCACATGGTCGATGCTCGCCCGGATCTCGTTGACATTGGCCGGGATCGCGGCCTCGAACTCTCGCAGCGCCAGCCGCTGGGCACGGCGCCAGACGAGCGGCGCCAACAGCAGCGCAAGGAGCAGCGCCGCGCAGAAGCCGAATACGAATGTCAGGGCGGTCGCAATCATGGGGCAGCCGGGTTAGCCAATCACACCAACGGTATAGTGCAAGATGGGCCTTTTTGTTCGGTCAACTTCGTCTGAGCGAGGAAGAATCGCCCGGCGATATGGTTTTATGGCAACGCCGCGGCAAGCGTCGACGGTGCGCATGCGCGCCCGGCGCCAGCTTTCCGGCTGCTGCGCCTCCTGGTCGTCGCTGCCGCCGCCGCCGGATTGATCGGATCCGGCGCATATGGCCCGGTCGCGGCCGGGCATCGCATCATGTGTCGGGGCGGGACAAGTGGTGGTCTTTCCCCCCAGAGTTCGGCCGCGACTGTTTCAGAACGGGTTCCAGGTCGGCATGGGGGTCATCTTCAGATAGCCGACATTGATGCCGAGGCGGGCGCCGATCCCGGTCTTGACCGGGACGAGCAGCACGTCGTCGCGCTTGAGGACCGTCATGCCGAGGCCGCCGACGAGATAGGCGCTGCCCGACAGCCCGCCGAACCGCCCGTAGACGGCATCCACGGACGGCAGGTTGTAGACTAGCATCATGGTGCGGGCGCCGTCGCCGCCGACGTCGAAGCCGAGCGAGGGGCCCTGCCAGAAGATGCGGTGCTGGCCGGCATTCTTGGTGAACAGCGTGCCCTCGCCGAAGCGCAGGCCGCCGAAGAAGGCACCCGCGGCCTCTTCGCCGAGGATGTAGCCGTTCGGCAGGCCATAGCTGCGGAACGCCCGCTCCATGAGCTGGGCGAGGCCGCCGGAGGTCGTGCCGAAGAACTGATGGCCCGTGCGGACCACTTCGTCCAGCGTGTAGCCGGACGACTGGGTCTGGGCGATGGCGGCGGGCGTGGTGAGCTGCACCTGGCAAAGCCCGACGAGGGCAGCGAGAAGAAGTCGGCGGACCGCTGCGGCGATGTTCTGCATGGTCGAATTCCTTCGCGATGGCAGACCGCTCCGGGGCGTCCGAAGCATCTGGCGCCGACGAGGCGCTTTCGGGCGAATTGGAACAAATCATGCTTGCCAATTGCCTAACGCAAAACGGCAACTTCGTGATCTTTTCGCGGTCGGGCCCGCGCGAAACGGCGGTCCACCCGTGGCCCGTCGGTTGACGCGGCCGGCCGTGGGACTCATTGTTTGCCCCGAAATGGGACGGGTGATTCGACCCGGTTCCGCCAGCCTTCTTCCGGACGGACATTCGAATGACGACGCTTCCAGCGCTTTCCTCGGCGGATCTCGCGGCCCTCCTCTCCAGCAGGCTGTGCCACGACATCATTTCGCCGGTCTTCGGCATCCAGAGCGGCCTCGAACTGCTCGACGACATGCCGAACGACAAGGAAGCGATGGATCTCGTCAGGAGTTCGCTGAAATCGGCGGTGGCGAAGCTCCAGTTCGCCCGCATCGCCTTCGGCGCGGCCGGCTCGCAGACCGCGATGATCGACCTCAACGACGCCAAGACGGTGGCGATGGGCTATATGGAGCACGAGAAGGCCAATCTCGTCTGGGAGGGCGAGGTGGGCTACGTGAAGAAGAACTTCGCCAAGGTCATCCTCAATCTCGTGCTTCTGGCCAGCGCCTCGATCAGCCGCGGCGGCGAGGTCCGGGTCGACATCGAGGCGACCGACCCGCCGCGGGCGAGTGTGCGCGCGACGGGCGAGCGTATCCGCATGCAGCCGCGGCTCGTCGCGCTGCTCGACGGCGCCGAAGACCAGGAGACGATGGACGCTCAGGCGATCCAGCCCTACTACACGCTGTTCCTGGCACAGGAATGCGGCCTCTCCGTCTCCTACGAGAAGGTAGACGGCCAGGTGACCTTCTCGGCCGCCGCGGCCTGACGGTTCCCGCTCCTTCGCGCGCGATCGCTTGATCTTCCATCGCGTGCGTGACCGCTCCTTGGTGAGGGGCGGAACCTGCGGTTCTGCGCGAGGCAGGCGCTGCCGGACCGTAACTTTACGGAAAATTTGCCGCGTTCTCGAACCGTCTCTCAACCCTGTACTGTTACAGTTTGCCCCTGCCGCCCGTCCGTGACGGGAACTGACCGGAGGGACGTCATGCAAACCTGCCTCATCATCGACGAAGCGCCGGTGATCCGGAAGATCGCCTCCCGGATCCTTCTGCAGTTCGGTCTCGCCGTCGAATGCGTCGCGACGCCCGCCGAGGCGCAGATCTGGATCGGCGAGAACGGGTTTCCCGACATCGCCATCGTCGCCGCCAACGCCTCCGAGCCCTCCGGCGTCGACTTCGTCCGGGAATACCGGCGGCGGGCAGGCCAGGCCCCGGTCGTCATCCTGGCCCTCCTCGCCGAAGCCAATCTGGGGCTGATGACACGGCTGCGGCGGGCCGGCGCAAACGGCTACGTCTTCAAGCCCTTCGACCGCCGAAGTCTCGGTGAGCAGTTGGCGCCCTATATCGCGGACCAGGCCGCCTGAGCGGGTCCCGCATCGGCGGCGGCGGCGGGTTCCCCTCCGCCTGAGGCGGCAGCCGGCGCGGTTCTTCCGCTTGTTCCGTGTGCGGTCGCAATGCGCTACTCCTTGCCGGATCGATGACGTCGGGGAGTGGTTCGGATGTTGAAGGCCGTGGGAATGCCGGGATCGCGGCTCGGCCGCGTGACCTGGATGCTGGAGGAGATCGGCGAGCCCTACGAGATCGTCCCCTGCAAGCCGCATGACGAGACGATCAAAGCGCTCAATCCGTCCGGCAAGATGCCGGCGCTGATCGACGGTGACTTCGTGCTCGTCGATTCCGGCGCGATCGTCGGCTATCTCGCCGACAAATACGCGCCGACGATCCTTTCTGCGCCGTCCGGTACGCGCGAGCGGGCGATGATCGATTCCTTCGTCCAATTCGCCCAGAGCGAGCTGGAGAGCGGGCCGTGGCACAAGGCGCAGAACCGCTTCGTCCTGCCGGAACATCTCCGGCGCGATGTCGACGACCTCGTCGCCTATGAATTCGGCACGGCCTGCCATGCGCTGGAGGCGCGGCTCGGCGACCGCTCCTATGCCGTGGACGAGAGGTTCACAATCGCCGACCTGATGCTCGGACACTGCGCCGCCTGGGCGCGGATGGCCCGGCTCGAGATTTCCTCGCCGGCGCTCAACGCCTATTTCGACAGTATCCTCGATCGGCCGGCCCTTGCCAGGGCGAGGGCGCGGGAGGCGGAAGCCAAGGCTGCCGCGGGCTGATAGAAGCGAACGAAGGAGGGGGCTCATGCGCAAAATAACGAAGGCGGCGGTCTGGGCCGCGGCGCTGGTCGCGGCGGGCATCGTGCCGGCTCTTGCTGCGCCGCTGACGATCGACCTCGAGGGCGATGCCCAGCGCACGACGGTCGACTACGCCTGCAAGTCCGGCCCGGACGCTGCGCCGACGCCGCTCGGCGTCGAGTACATCAACCTGCCGCACAACAATCTGGCGGTCCTGCCGATCGACGGACATCCGACCGTCTTCGTCGACACGGTCGCGGCGGCGGGCGCGAAATACGCCGCCGGCCGCTGGATCTGGTGGACGAGGGGCCGGCGGGGAACCCTGCGCGACGTTATCCAGAACGACCCGAAGAAGGACGTCATCTGCGAACTCAAGCGCTGACGCCGATCTTGGCCAGACCGCTCTGCGTTCGCCGGCCCGGCCTCCGGTCGCCGTCTATGCCTGCGGCGACAGGAGCGACAGCGCGCTTTCATGCAGCTGCGGCCGGTAGCCGGCCGCGAGCGCCCCGACCGTTACCGCAGGCGTCACAACCGTTACGATTCCGTCCGGACCTGGGGCCGAGCGATCATATCCGTCGATCCGCCAGCGCAGGATCCGGTCGGACCAGACCAGCCAGAACGCATCATCCGACAGAATCATCGCCCCGTCGGGCAGGCCCGAGGCGTCGGCTTCATGACGGATCTGCCTGCGCGAATAGCTCTCGACCCGGCAGGCATGCAGGCGCCGGTCGATCAGGCCTGCCCGGATAGTGCTCGCCTCGCCATCTGCCCGGGCGAAGGCGGCGGCGAAGTCTCGGAACGCGGGGCGCCGGCATTCGGCGCAGGGCCGATGCCCGGCGGCGAGCGCCGTTGCCTCGTCGAGGAAGAAGAGCTCGGTGTAATTTCCCGGCTCCATGATCGTCCGGCGGATGCCCTTGAAGTCGAGGGTGCAGGCGATCCAGGCCTTGTGTCGCCAGCGGCTCGTTCCGAGCGTGCGGTCCGCGCCGTGCAGGATCCCGCGATTGCCCATCAGCGTGCCTTTTGCGGGGTCCGCGACGATCTCTCCCGCCGGCGTTACCCTGTTCTGAAGCGCCATGGTCGTCCTTTCCGCCCGCGTGCACCGGTCCTCGGCACGGCTCGCGCCGCTCTGCCGCCCGGTCCGCGTTTCGATCGATACTGAGCGGCACTGGCGAGCCGCGCCTGCCCGCCGTATCTTCCGCCCGGATGTGGGCACGGAGATTGAGCATGATCGTCGGCAATGAGGTCAAGCGGCGCGGCCAGTGGACAAACGCGGCGGACACGATCACGCTGGACGAGACCCAGCGGCATCGCCGCCGCATGGCGATGGTCACGGACGGGGGCATCGCCTTCCTGCTCGACCTCTCAGAGGCGACGCTTCTGCGCGACGGCGACGCGATCCTTTTCGACGACGGCCAGATCATCGAGGTCAAGGCCAAGCCCGAGCCGCTCTACGAGGTCCGGGGGCGGGACACGGCCCATCTCGTGGCGCTTGCCTGGCAGATCGGCAATCGGCACCTGTCTGCGCAGGTCTTTGCCGACCGGCTGCTGATCCGGCGCGACAAGGTACTCCGCGAGATGCTGGAGGGCCTCGGCGCCAGCGTGAGCGAGGTCGAGGCGGCGTTCGATCCCGAAGGCGGCGCCTATGACGAGAGCGCGCGCCACGGCCATCATCACGACGGTGCCGGCCGCTGATGGCGGACCGTCCGGGGATGCTGCGCGACGGAGACGACACCGCGCGCCGGCATCTTCCGACGCTTCTGACGCTGTTCTCGCCGGCCTTTCCGGTCGGCGGCTTCGCCTATTCGCATGGGCTGGAGACGGCGGTGCGGGAAGGCACAGTCGCCGACGGTGCCGACGTGGAGGCCTGGGTCCGGCTGCTCTTGCGGGCCGGCAGTGGCTGGAACGATCTCGTGCTTCTGACCGAGGCCTTCCATGCGGCCGAGGCCGGCGATTCCACGCGGCTCGCCGAGGTGGAGGAACTGGCTGAAGCGCTCTCCGGCAGTGCCGAGCGACGCATGGAGACGCTGGCTCTGGGCGTGGCTTTCGCCGAGGCGTCGCAGCCCTGGCTGCTTCCGCCGGCCCCGGCCCCGGCCGGGCAGGCCGAGGACGCGGGCGAGAGCGGGGCGCCGCCCTATCCGGTGGCGGTCGGACGTCTCGTCGCCAGGGCTGGCCTGCCGCTGGCCGAGACGCTCGCCGCCTATGCCCATGGCTTTGCGGCCTCCCTGGTCTCGGCGGCGGTGCGGCTGGTGCCGCTCGCCCAGAGCGAGGCCGTGCGCATCCTCCATCGTCTCGAGCCGGAGATCAGCGCCGCCGCCGAACGCGCGAGCGCCTCGACGCTGGACGATCTCGGCCAAGCGGCGCTACTCTCGGAGATCGCTGCGATGCGGCATGAAACGCTTCGAACAAGGCTCTTTCGCTCATGACATCGAGAAACGGACCCTTGCGGGTCGGAATCGGCGGGCCGGTCGGCTCCGGCAAGACGACGCTGACCGAAAAACTCTGCAAGGCGGCGCGCGAGACCTGGTCGATCGGGGTCGTCACCAACGACATCTACACCCGCGAGGACGCCGAGGCGCTGGTGCGCCTGCAGGCGCTTGCGTCGGACCGGATCATCGGCGTCGAGACCGGCGGCTGCCCGCATACCGCGATCCGCGAGGATGCCTCGATCAACATCGCCGCGATCCGGGATCTCAACCGGCGCCATCCGGACCTCGACCTCGTCCTGGTCGAATCCGGCGGGGACAATCTGGCCGCGACCTTCTCGCCGGATCTCGTCGATCTCTCGATCTACGTCATCTCGGTCTGCCAGGGAGACGACATTCCTCGCAAGGGCGGCCCGGCTATCACCCGCTCCGACCTCCTCGTCGTCAACAAGACCGACCTTGCCCCTTATGTCGGAGCGGATCTCGAGCGCATGCGCAGCGATGCGGCGAAGGGCAGGGGTGATCTGCCGACGGTCTTCACCGATCTCTCCCGCGCGAAGGGCGTCGGCGACATCCTCGCTTTTCTCACGCGCCAGGGCGGATTGCCGGCGGTCAAGACGGCGGCGTGAGCCGGCTCTTCCTGAAGAGCCCGCTGGCGATCCTTGCCGAGGGGGCGGATGGCGGCATCGTCGTCGAGAGCGGCAAGATCGTCGAGCTGGTGCCGGCCGGCGGTACTCCCGCCCGGCCGGTCGATGAGACGGTGGACGCCTCGGCCCATGTCGTGCTGCCGGGCCTCGTCAACACCCATCACCACTTCTACCAGACGCTGACGCGGGCTCATCCGCAGGCGATCGACCGCGAACTCTTCCCCTGGCTGAAGGCGCTCTACCCGATCTGGGCGAGGCTGGATCCTCCGAGCTTCCGCCTCGCGGTGCGCCTGGCGCTGACGGAGCTCCTGATGTCCGGCTGCACGACGGCGGCCGACCACCACTATCTCTTTCCCGGCGGCCTGGACGATGCCATCGACATCGACATCGAGGCCGAGGAGGCGCAGGCGCTCGGCATCCGCGTGACGCTGACGCGCGGCTCGATGGACCTGTCGCAGAAGGATGGCGGCCTGCCGCCGGACGACGTCGTGCAGGACGCCGACGCGATCCTCTCAGACAGCGAGCGCCTCATCGCCCGCTATCACGACCGGTCGGAAGGCGCGATGACGCAGATCGCGCTCGCGCCCTGCTCGCCCTTCTCCGTCACCAGGCGGCTGATGATCGAATCGGCCGCCCTGGCGGAACGGCACGACTGCCGGCTGCACACCCATCTCGGCGAAACCAAGGACGAGAACCGCTTCTGCGAGGAGACTTTCGGCTGCCGGCCGGTCGACTATCTGGAAGAGGTCGGCTGGCTCGGACCCCGCACCTGGCTCGCCCATGGCATCCATTTCACCACCGAGGAATGCCGGCGGCTCGGCGCCCACAAGGTCGGCGTCTGCCACTGTCCGGCCTCCAACGCCGTGCTCGCCTCCGGCTTCTGCCCGGTGAACGAACTGAAGGCCGCCGGCTCGCCGGTCGGGCTCGGCGTCGACGGCTCGGCTTCGAACGACGCCTCCAACATGATCGAGGCGGCGCGCCACGCGCTGATGGTCGGGCGGCTGAACTATCGCTCGGCGGAGGCGATCACCGCCCGCGATGCCCTGACGATGGCGAGCGAAGGCTCTGCCGTCTGTCTCGGCCGCGAGGACATCGGCAGGATCGCCGTCGGCCGGCAGGCCGACCTCGCCCTGTTCACGCTCGACGAGTTGCGCTTTTCTGGCGCCCATGATCCGGTCGCGGCGCTCGTTCTTTGCGGCGCGACGCGGGCGGATAGGGTAATGGTCAAGGGGACATGGCGCGTGCTGGACGGCATGCCGGTCGGCATCGACGTCGCGCGGCTTCGCGAGGAGCACGGGAGGGCCGCCCGGCGCTTTGCCTGATCAGAGCGCCAAGCCGCTCGCCTCGTTCGCGCGCGCCAGGAGCCACGCCTCGCATTCGTCTGCCGGCATGGCCGGGGCGAACAGAAAGCCCTGCAGCTCATCGCAGCCGAGGAGACGCAGCTGTTCGGCCTGATCCTCGTTCTCGACGCCTTCGCCGACGGTCTTAAGGCCGAGGCCGTGGGCGAGGTCGATCGTCGACCGGACGAGCAGGCGGTCGTCGGGATCGGCCGCAAGACCGGTCACGAAGACCCGGTCGATCTTGATCACGTCGAGTGGCAGGCTCTTCAGCGCGGCGAGGTTGGAGCAGCCGGTTCCGAAATCGTCGAGGGCGATCGTCAGGCCGAGGGAATGCAGCGCGTTCAGCCGCCGCGCCGCCGCATCGATCGGCTCGACCAGAAGGCTTTCGGTGATCTCGATCTGCAGGGCAGAAGGATCGAACGCCTCGGCCGCCAGGAGGCCGGCGATCACCGGAACGATCTCGTCCTTCTCGAGCTGTTTCGGCGAGACGTTGACGGCGACGTGGTCGACCAGTCCGCGCTCGAGCCACGGCTTGACCGCCCGGCACGCCTTGCGCAGCACCTGCATGCCGAGTTCGTCGATCAGGCCGGCAGACTCGGCCAGCGCGATGAAGTCGTCCGGCGGGACGAGCCCGCCATCGCCCCGGCGCCAGCGCGCCAGCGCTTCCAGACTGGTGCAGCGCCGGCTTTGCGCATCCATCTTGGGCTGGAACCAGACCTCGATGCGGTCGGCGGCGATCGCGGCGCGCAGATCCTCCTCAAGGTCGGTTCTCGCCTGAGACGCCGCCTGCATGCCGTGCTCATAGCCCACAAGATGGTTGCGGCCGGCGCGTTTGGCGGCGTCGAGCGCGATCTCGGCGCGCGCCTGCAGGTCCAACGGGCCGAGAGCCTCGCCTTCGGTGAAGGCCCAACCGGCCGAACAGGTCAGGTTGACCGTTGCGTGCCTGGCACGCACCGGGTCCGACACGGATTCGAAGACGGAACGAGCAAGAGCCTGTGCACTTCCATCCGGGAAGGGTGCCTCGCAGAAGACCACGAACTCGTCGCCGCCGAAGCGGGCGACGAACCCGCTGTTGCCGACCGAATGTCGGAGCCGGTCGCCGATGCCGGCGAGAACCGCATCGCCACACGCATATCCGTGGGTGAGGTTGATCGCACGGAAACCATCGAGGTCGAGCAGAATGAGCGCGGCGGCATGGTCGCTGTCCGCCGACTGGAAGGGGGGAGCGCGCAGGAACCGTTCGAATTGCCTGCGGTCCGGCAGTCCGGTGACCGCGTCGCTACCGATGCGAAACCGGCTGAGGAATTGATGCGGGGCGGCCTCCTCCATGCAAGGCTCGACACCGTTGCGCCCGATCTCCCGCGCTGCCGCGGAAGCGAAGATGGGCCTATCGGCCTGTGCCGCGTCCGATGCGGCAAAGTACGACCCGCATGAGGACTCAGGTCTTCCGGAAACGATCGGTCTCATCGTGTTTCCTCTGCCGATAAAGGGATTGGCTCCCCACGAAGGCGGAAGAAGCCGATCGTGTCGTGCGGAGCGCGGCGACTTCGGTGTCCGACACGGGTCAATTCGGCTCGACGCATGGGTCCTGATCCTCAACCGGTGTCGGCCGGACGGGCGGTCGGCCAAGCTCTTGCCCTGTTCTGCTCTCCGTATTCATCCTGTCGCCGGAGCCGAGGCTCCGTCTGAATCCCGGCAAAATTGTCAAAGCAGAGATTCCTGTACAACTATTGCGATTGGGCTTCGCCGGGAGACTCAACAGGAACTCCCGAATACGGTTGAACTATGAACTGAGGGGACGTTGGTTCCCCGACGCTGCGGGAGGAAATTCGCGCAGCCGGTGTAGGCGCGGGATCCATTGGCGGCTAACGGCTTGTTGTTCCGGCGATTCCCGCCGCAATCGCGGGCATGGCGCCGATCGCCGCAGGCAAGACTTACGTCAGACGTGGTTAGCGAAGTCTGAAAGAAGGAAGGGGTCGGAAAGGAGGAATTCCTCGAGATTGGCACCAGGGCCGCCTCGGTCGACGATGAGGAAGTCGCTCACGCCCTCGAGCGACAGGAGAGGATGGTGCCAAGTGCCGGGAGCGTAGTTAACTCCCTGGTCGCCTCTGGCGAGAAACGCGACCGGCGTTCCCGGTCGTCCGGCTTCGTCCTGCGCGACGACCGCGAGCCAGGGCCGGCCCGACAGCGGATAGAAGGCCTGGCTGCCGAGGGGGTGGCGCTCCATCATCTTGATCTCGACCGGGAGCGTGAAGGGCTCGCCGCGGAAGATCGAGATCAGCGGGCGGCCGCCTTCGGCTCCGACATCGACATGCGCGAGATCGTGATAGCGGATCGTCGTGCCGTTGTTGATCGGCCGCTCCTCCGCGCCGGCGATCTCGATCACATCGCCGAAGGGCGCGAAGGCCGCCTTCGTCAGCGGCTCTGCGCGGATGACGCGGCCCGGTCCGTTCACGACGCCTTGGTTCCGTAGAGCCGCAGGCGCGAGACGCCGCCATCGGGAAAGATGTCGAGCCGGACATGGGTGACGGCGCCGACCGGCTCGACCGTTTCGATCTCCCGGATGGCGTCGGCCGCCAGCTTGGTCTCGGTCACGAGCAGCGGCCAAGCGGCGCTCTCGGCTTCCACCGCGTCTGCCGTCATATCGCCGTCCACCTTGGCCGCGCGCAGGCTGAAGCGGTCGGGATAATTTCCCTTGAAGTGGTGGGTGTCGATCAGGAGGTGGCTGATCGTTCCGGCGGTGCCGAGCTTCAGCACGCACCAGTCGTTGCCCGGCCGGCGCCGGCGGGCCGTCTCCCAGCCGTCGGCCATCACCGGCGCCCGGCCGGGCGCGAGCATGTTGGCGGGATGGCCGTAATGGGCGTCGTTCCAGGCGACGGCCGTCCCGCCATTCTCGATCGCCGCGAGGTCGACCACCTCGCTCGTGCCGACCTCGGACCAGTCCTTGGCGATGGTGCCGTAGACCCGCAGCCGCGCGACCCCGCCATCGGGGTAGATGTGGAGCCGCAGCCAGCGCACGGGCGCGCCGCCCTCCAGCGTGACGAGGTTGTGGCTGTCGCCGGTCAGCGCCCGGCGCGGCACGATCTGCACCCAGTCGGCCTCAGAGGGCTCGCCCGCCGTGTCAGCGGCCTCGACCGAGGCCTCGGGCGGGAAATTGCCCGTGAAGAAGGCGGTGTCGATGTCGATCGCCCCGATTCGGCCTCGCTGGCCGAGGCGGATCACCGCATGATCGTGGCCGGGCGTGCGCTTGCGGCGCGATTCCCAGCCGTCCATCCACTTGCCGTGATCGTCGAAGCGGTCGGGATAGAAGACCGGCGCGGCCGGCGAGATCATCCGGCTCTTGTCGGCGAAAAAATCGTCGGTCGCATAGGTCACCTCGGTGCCGAGCCGCGGATGGGCGAGATCGACATATCGTTTGAGGAGATCGTCGGCCCCGGGAAGGGCGGGGGCGGTGACGAAACGCTCGGAACTCATGCGCGGTCCTTGAAGATCTGGTCGATGCGGATGCGCGCGATCTTTTCCACCTCGCGGCAGGCGGTGGCGAATTCGGCGTCGCGGTCGTGCCCGACGCGGGCTTCGAACGCCGTGAGGATCGCATGCTTGTCGAGGCCCGTCACCGCGATGATGAAGGGAAAGCCGAAACGCTCGACATAGCGGCCGTTGAGCTCGGTGAAGCGGGCGAGTTCGCCTTCGCTCAATGTGTCGAGGCCGGCGCCGGCCTGCTCCGCCTTCGATCGCTCGGTGAGGTCGCCGGCAAGCGCCAGGCGGCCGGCGAGATCGGGATGGGCCTGAAGGACCTGCAGGCGTTCGGCTTCGCTCGCCGCGCGGAAGCTCTGGGTAAGGAGGCTGGAGAGACCGGCGGGGCAGTCATGCGCGGCATGAAGCCCGCCCATCGCCGCCCGTTCGGCGATGAAGGGCGAGTGTTCGAAGACGCCGCCGAAGATCTCGACGAACTCGGTCTGGGTCATCCGGCTCGGCTTGAATCCAGGCCGATAGGGGAAGCGTTCGCGCCAGTGCCGGGCGATGTCGATGCGGCGCGCCACCCAGACGTCGGGCTTGTCCTGGACATAGTCGAGGAAGCGGGCGAGCGCGGCGGCCCGGCCCGGGCGCCCGACGAGCCGGCAGTGGAGGCCGACATTGAGCATCTTCGGGCTGCCGGCCGCTCCCTCGGCGTAGAGCACGTCGAAGGCGTCCTTCAGATAGGCGAAGAACTGGTCCCCCGAATTGAATCCCTGGGGCGTCGCGAACCGCATGTCATTGGTGTCGAGCGTATAGGGGATGATCAAATGCGGCCCGTTCGCGCCCTCGACCCAATAGGGCAACTCGTCGGCATAGCTGTCGGAGGAATAGGCGAAGCCGCCTTCTTCCATGACCAGCTTCAGCGTATTGGCGGAGGGCTTGCCCTGGTAGATCCCGAGCGGGCGCGAGCCGGTGACCGCGGTGTGGAGCCGGACCGCGTCGCGGATGTGCTGGCGTTCCACCTCCTCCGGAAAATCCTTGTATTCGAGCCAGCGCAATCCATGGCTGGCGATCTCCCAGTCCGCCTCGATCATCGCCTCGACGGCTTCCGGGTTGCGCTGAAGCGCGAGCGCGACGCCATAGACGGTGACAGCCATCTGCCGCTCGGTGAACATCCGCCACAGCCGCCAGAAGCCGGCCCGCGCGCCGAATTCGTAGATCGATTCCATGTTGAGATTGCGCTGCCCCGGCCAGGGCTGCGCGCCGACGATCTCGGACAGAAGCGATTCCGACGACGGATCGCCGTCGAGGATCGAACTCTCGCCGCCCTCCTCGTAATTGACGACGAACTGGACGCAGATCTTCGCGGGGCCCTGACCGGAGGGATTGGGCCATTGCGGATCGGGATGCGTCCGACCGTAGCCGTAGAGGTCGCGGGGATAGCGGACAGGGGTCATGGGCGGCGGTCTTCGCGATTGGCGATCAAGAAGGCGTAGCCGCGTCCGCGCTCGCAATCAATCGGCGGAAGGCTGAGCTATGAACTCCCGGCGTCTCACCGTCCCCCGCCGACCTCGTCGAGATGGAACAGCATGTCGGCGGGATCCTCGTAGACGCGGAAGGCGCCGGCGCGCTCGAGTTCGTCCTGGCCGTAGCCGCCCGACAGGAGCCCGACGCCGAGCGCCCGGCAGCGCTGGGCCGCCAGCATGTCCCAGATCGAATCGCCCACGACGATGGCGACGTTGGTGTCGACACCGAGCTTTCGTGCCGCCGCGACGAAGAGGTCCGGATCCGGCTTGGCGAATTCGACGTCGTCGCGGGTGACGATCGGCGTGGAATCGACATCGATCTCCAGCCGTTCGAGATTGTACCGGGCCGTCTCCATCCGGCCGCTGGTGGCGATCGCCCAGGGCGTGCCGACGCGGGTCAGCGTCTTCAGAAGCTCGATTGCGCCCGGCAGCGGACGAACGCTATTGGAATGCCGCGCATAGGCTTCGGCATGCAGGCGCCGCAGCCGCTCGCGGCGCTCCTCGGTGATTTCCTCGCCGATCTCGCGCAGGAGCTGATTGGTGAAGAGACCGCCGCTCATCCCGATCTTGCGGTGGATGCGCCAGACCGACAGGGCGATGCCCTCCTGGTCGAGCGCGTCCTTCCAGGAGAGGACGTGCTGGTAGACGCTGTCGACCAGCGTCCCGTCGAGATCGAAGAGGAAGGCGGGTTCGTTGCGCATGGCGGCCTCGGGGCAGGAGTGGGTATCCGGAGAAGTGCGGCGCGGGTGGCGCCTGTCCAGTGTTGCTGGGGACGGATGATCGCGGGCAGCGAAAGCGCTACGCGCGACTCTCCAATAGTTTGAAGCCGGTTCTTCGAGGGTCTAGGATCGCGCGGTGTGACCGGCTCGGAGGCGAAAGGCATTCTGATGGGCGTTCCATATCCCAATCGTATGACTGCGGACGTCTTTCTCACCTGGCTCGAAACGCAGCGGGAGCGGCATGAACTGGTCAACGGGCGGCCGGTTCGCATGATGGCCGGCGCCAAACAGAGCCACAACGTCGTGACGACCAATGTCGTCGTCGCGCTGTCTTCCGCCGCCAAGCAACGTGGATGCCGCACGACATCGAGCGATACCGCAGTGAGGACCGGTTCAGACGGGATCCGCTATCCCGACGTCGTGGTGGATTGCGGTCCACCCGATCCCGACGCGAAAGAGGCCTTGCGGCCGACCCTCGTGGTGGAGATCTCATCTCCGAACACCCTGATCACCGATGCGACCGACAAGCTGGACGAATATCGCATGCATGGCGACATCCAAGTCATCATGCTGATCGAACCCGACGTCGTCTCGGTCAAGATCTATCGACGAGCGTCGGGCGGGGAATGGGAGATCGAAAGATACGAGGATCTCGGCAGCGTCATTGCGCTGCCGGAGATAGCCGCCGACCTTCCTGTTGCGAATATCTACGACACGCTCGATCCGAAGCTGCGTACGCGCCTGCAACTCGTATCCGACCCCGACCAGCCCACCGAATTTCAACCGTCGCAAAGCGAAACGTAAGCTGGGAAGGGCGGCCGTCGATCGCCCCCTTACAGGGGCCCGCGCTGGATATTCCGGGGGCCGCTTGCGCCGCCGCCTCGAGCCATTGCACAATGCTTTGACCAGATGGTCAAAAGCAACGGAACCTCCTGAATGGCCGACAGAACCGCCGCCCGGCTGACGACTCATGTGCTCGACACGATGCACGGCTCCCCCGCCGCGGGCATGGTGATCGAGCTCGGCCGGATCGAAGGGGGCCTGGTCCATCCGCTGAGCCAGGTCGCGACCAATGCCGACGGCCGCATCGACGGGCCGCTCCTGTCCGGCGAGGCGCTGTCACCGGGCACTTACGAGCTGCGGTTCCACGTCGCCGACTATTTCAGGAAGCGGGGCGTGGCGCTGCCGGAGCCGGCCTTCCTCGATCAGGTGCCGATCCGCTTCGGGATCGCCGACGCCGCGCATTACCACGTGCCGCTGCTCGTCTCCCCCTTTGCCTATTCGACCTATCGGGGGAGCTGATGGCCGCGACCGACCTCCGCACGATCCGCTTTATCCTGAACGGCGAGGAGCGCAGCGTCGCCGGCGCTCCGCCGACAACCACCGTGCTCGAATATCTGCGCCGGACGGAGCGCCTGACCGGCACCAAGGAAGGCTGCGCGGAAGGCGACTGCGGCGCCTGCACGGTCCTGATCGCCGAGCCGGACGGGGCCGGAGGGCTGCATCGCCGGGCGGTCAACGCCTGCATCCAGTTCCTGCCCGCGATGAACGGGCGCGCGGTCGAGACCGTCGAGCATCTCGGCAGGGACGGCGTGCATCCGCTCCAACAGGCCATGGTCGAGAAGCACGCCAGCCAGTGCGGCTTCTGCACGCCGGGCTTCGTCATGCAGCTCTATGCCGGCTGGCTGACCGGCGCGATGAGCGATCGACAGTCGGTCAAGGATCTCGTCGCGGGGAATTTGTGCCGCTGCACCGGCTACGGCCCGATCATCGATGCCGGGCTCGAACTCGCCGCATGCCCCGTGCCGGACACGGCGGAGGCGGATGCCGGGCTGGCCACGCGGCTCGCCGAGATGGAAGGCAAGGGCGTCTTCGCCTACGAGGCGGCCGGGGGGCGCTGGTATGCTCCGACCAATGTCGACGATCTCGCCGACACCTATGCGGCGCATCCGGACGCCGTGCTCGTCGCCGGCGCAACCGATGTCGGCCTCTGGGTGACCAAACAGCATCGCGACCTGCCGCTGATCATCGACGTCTCCAAGGTGCGCGACCTGACGATGGTCGAGGAACGCCAGGACAAGCTCTATCTCGGCGCGGCCGTGACCCATCGCATGGCGCGCGAGGCGCTGTCCGGCGTCCATCCGGACCTCGGCGAGATGCTCAGGCGCTTTGCCGGCTATCAGATCCGCAATGCCGGCACGGTCGGCGGCAACATCGCCAACGGCTCGCCGATCGGCGACCTGCCGCCCTGCCTGATCGCGCTCGGCAGCCGGCTGTTCCTCAGGAAAGGCGACGGCATCAGGGCGATCGCGCTCGAGGACTTCTTTATCGACTATGGCAGGCAGGACCGAGAACCGGGCGAGTTCGTCGCCGCCGTCGAGGTGCCGCGGCTGGCCGACAACCAGCGCTTTTTCGCGTACAAGATTTCGAAGCGCTTCGATTCCGACATCTCGGCGGTGATGGCGGCCTTCCGCCTGACCATCGACGGAGAGATCGTGTCCGACGCCCGGCTCGCCTTCGGCGGCATGGCCGGCACTCCCAGGCGGGCGCCGAAGGCGGAGGCGGCGCTGATCGGCAGACGCTTCGGCGAGGCGTCGGTGGCGGCGGCCATGGCCGCGCTCGCCGAGGATTTTTCGCCGCTCACCGACATGCGCGCCTCCGATTCCTATCGCCTGAAGTCCGCACAAAATCTTCTGAAGCGCTTCCAGCTCGAACAGGCCGGCGAGGTCACCCAGCGCATTGCGTCGTGGGGCCTTTCCGACATCGCGGAGGTGGCGTGATGGACGAGACCCGCATCCAGGACCGCTCCGGCGCGGGCGAACCCGGCATCGCCGAACTCGGCGAGCGGCCGCCGGGCCAGGAGCAGTCGATCCGCGGCGGCGTGCGCTCGCCGCTTCCCCATGACAGCGGCCTGAAGCATGTCACCGGGGCCGCGCGCTATACCGACGATGATCCGGAACTGCCGGGAACGCTGCAGATCTACATCGCCATGTCGGCCAGGGCCCATGCGCAAATCCGGTCGATCGACCTGTCGGCGGTCAGGACGGCGCCCGGTGTCGTGGCGGTGCTGACGGCAGAGGATATTCCCGGTCAGAACGACTACTCGCCGGTCTTCGGCGACGATCCGATCTTTCCGCCGCATGCGGGCGAGGCGGCGGTGGTCCAGTATGTCGGCCAGCCGCTCTTCGCCGTCGCGGCCGAGAGCTGGAAGGGAGCCCGCGCGGCAGCTCAGCTCGCCAAGATAGACTACGAGGACCGTCAGGCGGCGATCTCGATCGACGACGCCATCTCGCTTGCGGACGCGTCGGGCCGGGATCTGCTCGACCCGCACGAGATGCGGCTTGGCGAGGTCGATGCGGCGCTCGCCTCTGCCCCGCGGCGGATCTCCGGCCGGGTCGAGGTCGGCGGCCAGGACCACTTCTATCTCGAAGGCCAGGTCGCCTATGCCGTGCCGCTGGAGGACGGCGACGTCCTGGTGCGGTCCTCGACCCAGCATCCCTCCGAGGTTCAGCACAATGTCGCGAAGATGCTGGGCCTGCCGGACCATGCGGTGACCGTCGAGGTCCGACGCATGGGCGGCGGCTTCGGCGGCAAGGAAAGCCAGCCGGCGCTGTTCGCCGCCGTCGCGGCGCTGGCCGCCGCGAAGACCGGCCGTCCGGCCAAGTGCCGGCTCGACCGCGACGACGACATGGAGATGACCGGCAAGCGCCACGAGGTCCGGATCGACTACCATCTCGGCTTCGACGAGGAGGGCCGGATCGCCGGCGCCGACATGCGTCAATTCGTGCGCTGCGGCTATTCCTCGGACCTCTCCGCCGCGATCGCCGACCGGGCGATGTTTCACGCCGACAACGCCTATGATCTCAAGGCCGCCCGCATCCATTCGCGCCGGCTGAAGACCCACACCGTCTCCAACACCGCCTTCCGCGGCTTCGGCGGTCCCCAGGGGATGGTCGGCATCGAGCGCGCGCTCGACCGGATCGCCTTCGAGACCGGTCTCGATCCGCTCGACGTGAGGAAGCGGAACTTCTACCCCTCCTTCGACAGCGGGTCGGAGCCGTCCCTGACGCCGTACCGCATGGCGGTCACCGACTCGATCATCGCCGAACTGACCGAGGAGCTCGAAACCTCCTCGGATTATCGCGCCCGGCGCGCGGCGATAAAGACGTTCAACGCGACAAGTCCGATCCTGAAGCGGGGGCTGGCGCTGACGCCGGTGAAGTTCGGCATTTCCTTCACCACCGCGCATCTCAACCAGGCCGGCGCGCTCGTCCATGTCTACAAGGACGGCTCGGTGCATCTGAACCATGGCGGCACCGAGATGGGGCAGGGGCTCTTCACCAAGGTGGCGCAGGTCGTCGCCGAGGAGTTCCAGATCGACATCGACCGGGTGAAGATCACCGGCACGACGACGGCGAAGGTGCCGAACACCTCGGCGACGGCGGCGTCCTCGGGCTCGGACCTCAACGGCATGGCGGCGCAGGCCGCCGCCCGTACCATCAAGGACCGGCTGATCGACTATGCCGCCGAGCGGTATCACGTCCCGAAGGAGCAGGTGGTCTTCGAAGCCAATCGCGTCCGGATCGGCAATATGGAGAAGCGCTTCTGCGACCTCGTCGGCGAGGCCTATCTCGCCCGGATCTCGCTGTCCTCGACCGGCTTCTACGCGACGCCCGGCATCACCTATGACCGCGAGACCGCGTCCGGCACGCCCTTCTACTATTTCGCCTATGGCGCGGCCTGTTCGGAAGTCGTCATCGACACGCTGACCGGCGAGTACAGGCTCCTGCGCGCCGACGTCCTCCACGACGTCGGCAAGTCGCTGAACCCGGCGATCGACATGGGGCAGATCGAGGGCGGCTTCATCCAGGGCATGGGCTGGCTGACGATGGAGGAATTGTGGTGGGACGCGTCGGGCCGCCTCAAGACCCACGCCCCCTCGACCTACAAGATCCCGACCGCCAACGACCGTCCGGACGACCTCAGGATCAGAATCTGGGAGAAGGGCGAGAACCGCTCGGCGACGATCTACCGGTCGAAGGCCGTGGGCGAACCGCCCTTCATGCTGGCGATCTCGGTGTTCTCGGCGCTGACCGACGCCGTGTGTGCCGCCGGCGGGGGAAGGGGATTCCCGGACCTCGACGCGCCGGCGACCCCGGAGCGGGTGCTGAAGGCGGTGGAACAGGTGCGGGGGCTGGAGTGACCTCAGCCGACCTCCGACAATCCGTCTTGATGATACCGGAAAATGGTACTATCTGACGGTGAGGAGGCGACACCGGCGCACGCTTGAGCAGGTTTTTGCCCGCCCCGTGATCGGGTCGATCCGCTGGAGCGACATCGAAGCGCTGCTTCGGGAGTTGGGTGCTGAAATCGAAGAGCGCGAGGGCTCCAGGATCGGTATCGTGATGTTTGGGGAGATCAGGGTGTTTCACCGACCGCATCCGACACCGGACACCGACAAGAGTGCCGTTGTCGCTGTTCGGAAGTGGCTGGAGGCCAACGGGATTAAGCCATGACAAAGAACATCATGGAAATCGAAGGGGAAAGGGCGATCGTGACCTTTGACCCCGAGATCGGCATGCTCCGCGGCGAGTTCGTCGGCCTGAACGGTGGGGCGGACTTTTACGCCGACAGCATCGATACGCTTCGGGAAGAAGGACGCACGTCACTGAAGGTCTTTCTCGACATGTGCGCCGAGCGGGGAATCGAGCCGCGCCGCAAGTTTTCCGGGAAATTCAACGTCCGTCTCGATTCCGGGCTTCATGAAGCCGCTGTCGCTGCCGCGCGGGCGCAGGACAAGAGCCTGAACGAATGGGTCGCCGAGGCGATCGAGATGGCGGCGAAGTCGGCATGATCGCCGCGACGAAAGAGCCTTGGATGTGATGCACCTCCCCCAGAAGAGGTATGGGATAACGAGGCTTCCGCGAATGGTGCGGCAGGTCGCATCTCTGCGCGCCGAGCCAGGAGAACGCACGTGACCTCGCTCGCCGCGCTGCGTCGCGGTAGCCTTGCCGCCAATCGACCATCCATCCTCGTCACCGTCACCCGTGCCCTCGGCTCCACCCCGCGCGAGGCGGGGGCGCGCATGCTGGTGAGCCCGGATGACGTTGCCGGCACGATCGGCGGCGGGCGGTTGGAGTTCGACGCGATCGACCGGGCTCGCGCGATGCTCTCCGCGGGGGAGTCCGCGGCCACGATGGACGTGCCGCTCGGGCCCGAGATCGGCCAGTGCTGCGGCGGCCGGGTAATGCTCTCGCTGGAGCGTGTCGACGCCGAACTCCTGGTGCGGCTGGAGGCCGAGGCTGCGATCGAGCTTGCCGGGCGCCCGGCCGCGCTGATCTTCGGCGCCGGCCACACCGGCCGGGCGCTTGCGTGCGCGCTTGCGCCCTTGCCGCTGACCGTCCGGCTGATCGACAGCCGTCCGGAGACGCTTGCAGGTCTGCCGGAGAGCGTGGCGACCGTCGCCGCCGCCATGCCCGAGGCCGAGGTCGATTCGGCGCCTAAGAGAAGCGCCTTCGTCGTCATGACCCACGACCATGCGCTCGACTTCCTCATCACCGCAGCCGCGCTCGCACGCCCGGATGCCGCCTATGTCGGCATGATCGGCTCGGCGACCAAGCGCGAGCGCTTCCGCCGCCATCTCGCCGAGGAGGGCCGGGCCGGCGACATCGCGCGGCTCATCCTGCCGATCGGCGGCTCGGCGCTGCGCGACAAGCGACCCGAGGTGATCGCCGCGCTGACTGCCGCGGAAATCGCCACCTGCCTCTTTTCGGATCAGGCGGAAAAGCTGCCGGCTCGCTTGGCAGCCGGCGCCGGGCAATGCCATAGTGCGGCAGGGACTCATAGGGGGTAACGACGGATCGTCATGGCGCCGCGACTTGAGCTATCGGGCATCACGAAGCGCTTTCCCGGCGTCGTCGCGAACGAATCCGTCTCCTTTGCCGTCGCGCCGGGAGAGATCCACGCGCTTCTCGGCGAGAACGGCGCCGGCAAGTCCACCCTCGTCAAGATCATCTACGGCGTCCAGAAGGCCGACGAGGGCAGGATCGCCTTCGACGGCCGGCCGGTCGTCATCCACTCGCCGAAGGAGGCGCGGGCGCTCGGCATCGGCATGGTGTTCCAGCACTTCTCGCTGTTCGAGGCGATGACGGTCCTGGAGAACATCGCCCTCGGCATGGACGATCCGCCGCCGCAGCGCGAACTCGAGGCGCGGGTGCGGGACATCCTGAAGATCTACGACCTCGCGCTCGACCCGCATCGCGACGTCCACACCCTGTCGGTCGGCGAGCGCCAGCGCATCGAGATCGTGCGGGCGCTGTTGCAGAACCCCAAGCTCCTGATCATGGACGAGCCGACCTCCGTGCTCACCCCGCAGGAGGTGGAGAAGCTGTTCGAGACGCTCAGGCGCCTCGCCTCGGAAGGCTGCTCCATCCTCTACATCTCGCACAAGCTGTCCGAGATCAAAGCGCTCTGCGAATCGGCCACCATTCTGAGAGGCGGCAAGGTCGTCGACACCTGCGATCCCCGCGCCGAGTCCGCCCGGTCGATGGCCGAGATGATGATCGGCGGCAGCCTGAAGGACCTTGCCGGCAAGGATGCCGGCCTATCCGGGGCCGAACGGCTGGTGGTGTCGAACCTTTCGGCGCCGGGCGAGCCGCCCTTCGGCACCAGCCTCAAGAACCTCTCCTTCTCCGTCAGAAGGGGGGAATGCCTTGGGATTGCCGGCGTTGCCGGCAACGGCCAGAACGAGCTCCTGTCGGTGATCTCCGGCGAGCGCCAGGACGGGGTTTCCGGCACGATCACGATCGACGGGCGCGAGCTTTCCGGTCTTTCGGTCAGTGCGCGCCGTGCCGCCGGGCTCGCCAGCGTGCCCGAGGAGCGCAACGGCCATGCCGCCGTGCCGGCCATGTCGCTCGCCGAGAACGCCATCCTCTCGGCCCGCTCGCGCATGGGCCTTGCGAGCGGCGGCATCATGAAGCTCGGCGCCGCCCGGCGCTACGCATCGAAGGTTATCGAGGCCTTTTCCGTGAAGGCGACCGGACCGGGCGCGTCGGCCGGAAGCCTGTCCGGCGGAAACTTGCAGAAATTCATCATGGGCCGCGAGATCATGCAGGATCCGGCCGTGCTCGTGGTCTCGCAGCCGACCTGGGGCGTCGATGCGGGAGCCGCGACCTTCATTCGCCAGGCGATGATCGATCTCGCCGCCAAGGGCGCGGCGATCGTTGTCGTCAGCCAGGATCTCGACGAGCTTCTGGACATGTGCGACCGGATCGTCGTCATCAACGAGGGCCATTTGTCGGAGCCGATGAACGTTGCGGACATTTCCATCGAGCGGGTCGGCCTTCTGATGGGCGGCGTCCACGGCGCCCATGCGGCGACGGCTGACGCGGCGAGGGAGCGGGCGGCCTGATGGCCTGGAGGCTGGAGCCCCGGCGCGAGGAAAGCCGGGCGATGATGCTCGCCGCGCCGGTGATCGCCGTCCTTGCGACGCTTGTCGCAGGGGCGATCCTCTTCACCCTTCTCGGTCACGACGGCTCCGGCGCGGTCTACGAGATCTTCGTGGCGCCGCTGTTCAATCCCTATCGCTGGCAGGATCTCCTGGTGAAGGCCGCGCCGCTGGCGCTGATCGCGATCGGGCTCGCGGTCGGCTTCCGCGCCAATATCTGGAACATCGGCGCGGAAGGGCAGTACATACTCGGCGCCCTTGCCGGCACCGGGGTCGCGCTGATGACGCTGGAGATGAGCGGTGTCTGGATCCTGCCGCTGATGATCTTCACCGGCATTCTCGGCGGCATGGCCTTCGCCGCGATCCCCGCCATCCTGAAGACGCGGCTGAACGTCAACGAGATCCTGTCGAGCCTGATGCTCAACTATGTGGCGATCCAGATCCTGTTCTATCTGATGCGGGGCCCCTGGAAGGATCCGGAAGGCTTCAACTTTCCGCAGACGGCGATGTTCTCGGCGGCCCAGACGCTGCCCATGGCGGTGCCGGGAACGCTCATCCATATCGGCGTGCCGATCGCCGCGGCGCTGGCGCTCGCCGCCTGGTTCCTGATCGCCCGCTCGATCACCGGCTTCCAGATCCGCGTCGTCGGCCTCGCGCCCAAGGCGGCGCGCTATGGCGGCTTCCGCCAGTCGGCGACGGTGTGGCTGGCGATGCTCGCCGGCGGCGGCATGGCCGGGCTTGCAGGCGTCCTTGAAGCCGCCGGGCCCTTCGGCCAGATGGTGCCGCAGTTTCCGACCGGCTACGGCTACACCGCGATCATCGTCGCCTTTCTCGGCCGGCTCAACCCGCTCGGCATCCTCGCCGCGGCTCTCGTCCTGGCGCTCACCTATGTCGGCGGCGAAAGCGCCCAGACCACGATCGGCCTGCCCGCGGCCGCGACCGGCGTGTTCCAGGCGATGATGCTGTTCTTCCTGCTCGCGGCCGACATGCTCGTGCGCTACCGGCTGAGATCCACCGGTCCGGTCGGCGGCCAGGCCCCGGCGACCAGCCCCGCGAGCGCGGCCGAAGGGCCCAAGCGCGTGGAGCGCCTGCCGCCCGCCGAGACGGAGGCGGTGACGCTATGACGCTTTCCCTTGCCATCGCGATCCTGATGACGATCGCGGGGGCGGCGACGCCGCTCCTCATCGCCGCCCTCGGCGAGCTGGTGGTCGAAAAGTCCGGCGTCCTCAATCTCGGCGTCGAAGGCATGATGCTGATCGGCGCGGTCAGCGGTTTCGCCGTCGGCTACACGACCGGCGTTCCCGCTCTCGGAGCCCTTGCGGCAATGCTGGCGGGGGCGCTCGCCTCGCTGATCTTTGCCGTCCTGACGCTCAGCCTGATGGCGAACCAGGTCGCGACGGGCCTCGCCCTGACGATCTTCGGGACCGGCATCTCCGCGCTTCTCGGCGCACCCTATGTCGGCATCACCACGACGCGGCTCGGTCCGATCTTCCCCTCCTTTCTCGCCGAGGATCCGGTCTTGCGGCTCGTCTTCGGCTATTCGCCTCTCGTCTATGCCGGCCTCGCCCTCACCCTCGCCGTCTGGTGGTTCCTCAAGCGCAGCCGGGCCGGCCTTATCCTGCGCGCGGTCGGGGAATCGGACGAGGCCGCCCATGCGATCGGCTATCCGGTCCTCAAGGTGCGCTATCTGGCGGTCCTCTTCGGCGGTGCGATGGCGGGTCTGGCGGGCTGCTATTATTCGCTGGTGCTGACGCCGATGTGGGCGGAGCGCCTGACGGCCGGCCGGGGCTGGATCGCGATCGCCCTCGTCGTCTTCGCCTCCTGGCGGCCGGGCCGGGTGCTGGCCGGCGCCTATCTCTTCGGCGCGGTGATCACGCTGGAGCTGCAGTCCAAGGCCGCCGGCTTCAGTTTCTTCGCGCCCGAGCTTCTGGCGAGCCTTCCCTATCTCGCCACCATCCTCGTTCTCGCGCTCATCTCCGCGGGACGCCACCGCGCCAGCAGCGCCGCCCCGGCCTGTCTCGGCCGGCCGTTCAGGGCGAGCGCCTGACCCGTCGCACCGCCATGCCCGTTCAACCGAATCCAAGGAGTTCGATGATGTTTCAGACCAACCGCCGCCGCCTTCTGACCGGCGCCGCCTCGCTTGCCGCCGCCTCGGCCTTCGGCCTGCCCGCCAGAGCTCAGATCGGCGAGAAGAAGGACAAGGTGAAGGCCGCCTTCGTCTATGTCGGACCGGTCGGCGACTACGGCTATTCCTTCGCCCACGACCAGGGCCGGAAATATCTGGAGAAGGAGCTGGGCGACAAGGTCTCAACCTCCTTCGTCGAGAATGTCTCCGAGGGTCCGGACGCCGAGCGCGTCATCCGCCAGCTCGCCCAGGAGGGCAACGACATCGTCTTCACCACGTCCTTCGGCTTCATGAACCCGACGCTCAAGGTCGCCAAGCAATTCCCGAACGTCGCCTTCGACCATGCCACCGGCTACAAGACGGCCGCCAACATGGGCAACTACAATTCCCGTTTCTACCAGGGCCGCGCCGTTCTCGGCACCATCGCCGGCATGATGTCGAAGTCCGGCAAGGGCGGCTACATCGCCTCCTTCCCGATCCCGGAAGTGGTGATGGGCATCGACGCCTTCACGCTCGCCGCCCGGGCGGTCAATCCGGATTTCAAGACGCAGGTCGTCTGGGTCAACTCCTGGTACGATCCCGCCAAGGAGGCCGATGCCGCGAAGGCGCTGCTCAGCCAGGGCGTCGACGTTATCAGCCAGCACACCGATTCCCCGGCGCCGCTGCAGGCCGCCGAACAGGCGGGCGTCATCGCCTTCGGCCAGGCCTGGGACATGTCGAGCTTCGCGCCGAATGCCCAGATGACCGCGATCGTCGACCATTGGGGCCCGTATTATGTCGACGAGGTCAAGAAGATGCTCGCCGGCGAATGGGAGCCGCGCTCGATCTGGTGGGGCATGCAGGAGGACATCCTGGAGATGGCTCCCTACAATCCGAAGATGCCGGACGACGTGAAGGCCGCCGCCCAGAAGATGGTCGAGGAGACCAAGGCGGGCACCTACGACGTCTTCACCGGGCCGATCACCGACAAGTCGGGCACGCTGAGGGCCAAGGAGGGCGAGAAGATCCCGGACGAGGATCTCCTGAAGCTCGATTGGTATGTCGAGGGCGTCGAGGGCGTCTGAGCCTGACGGAACGGGCGGTGCCGGCGTCAGACTATCGGTTCTGGCTGCGCCAAGGCACCCCCCTCTTCCTGCCGGCATCTCCCCCCTGGGGGGGAGATCGCAGTCTCGTCGGCTGCGACACGTCTGGATGCCGGTCAGGCTACGACATTGAAGGCTGGCCGCGACCCTTGTGAAAGCTCGATCTCCCCCCTTGTGGGGAGATGCCCGGCAGGGCAGAGGGGGGGTGGGCAAGCGCCGGGCTCTGGGAGCCAAGAAGTCCTGAAAGCTGCGCCGGACTCCGCCAACCTTAGGGAATCGCGACTGCATGTGGACCTATTTCGCCGAATGGCTGAGCTTTGCGGTGCGGTGGGTTCATGTCGTCACCGCGATCGCCTGGATCGGCTCGTCCTTCTATTTCATCGCGCTCGACCTCGGCCTCAGGAAGCGCCGCGCCCTGCCGGAGGGCGTCTCCGGCGAGGCCTGGCAGGTTCATGGCGGCGGCTTCTACCACATGCAGAAATACACGCTCGCGCCGGCCGAATTGCCGGACGATCTGACCTGGTTCAAGTGGGAGAGCTATTCGACATGGCTCTCCGGCGCAGCCATGCTGATCCTCGTCTACTATCTTGGCGCGAACCTCTTCCTGATCGACCCGGAGAAGCTCGATCTGCCGGTCTGGGGCGCCATCGCCATTTCGATCGGGGGTCTGGCGCTCGGCTGGATCGTCTATGACGCGCTCTGCAAATCCCCGCTGAAGAACAACGACACGGCGCTGCTCGCGGTGCTCTTCGTCTATGTCGTCGCGGCGAGCTGGGGCTTCGACCAGGTCTTCTCCGGCCGGGGGGCGATGCTCCACACCGGTGCGATGATCGCGACGCTGATGACGGCCAACGTCTTCTTCCTCATCATCCCGAACCAGACGATCGTCGTTTCCGACCTGAAGGCCGGGCGGACGCCGGAGGCCCGGCTCGGCAAGGAGGCCAAGCAGCGCTCGCTCCACAACAACTATCTGACGCTGCCGGTCGTCTTCCTGATGCTGTCGAACCACTATCCGCTCGCCTTCGCGACGGAGTGGAACTGGGCGATCGCCGGGCTGGTGCTCCTGATCGGCGCGGTCGTCCGGCATTTCTTCAACACCATGCACGCGACCGGAAAGCAGCTCTGGTGGTGCTGGGCCGTCGCCGGAATCCTGTTCGCGCTCGTGATCACGCTCTCCGGCGCGCCGGGCTGGCGGGCCGAGGCCGCGCCGGGCAACGAGGCTGCGCGCGAATGGACGGGCGATCCGCAAGTCGCGCTCGCCGCTTCGCCCTATTTCGAGGAGGCGCAGTCGATCGTCGCCTCACGCTGCTCCATGTGTCACGCGCAGGAGCCGCTCTGGCCAGGCATGATCCATGCGCCGAAGGACGTCCGGCTCGAAACCGGTGACGAGATGATCCACTACGCCTCGCTGATCGAACGTCAGGCGGTCCGCAGCCACGCTATGCCGCCCGGCAACCTCACCGGCCTTGAACCGGCCGAGCGCGAGGTCCTGGCGAAGTGGATCGCGTCGGGCTCCGGCCGGTATGTCGCCGGAGACCCCAGGCTATGACGACGGCCATGGGCGATGCGGGCGCCACCCTCGCCATTCGCGGGCGCCTCCTCTGGTTCGATGCCGACCCGGCCGATGCGGGCGAGGCGGCGTCCGTCCGCTTTGTCGAAGACGGGCTCGTCGTCATCGAAAAGGGGATGATCCGGGAAGTCGGCGAGGCGCCGGCGATGGTCCGCCGCCTGTCGCCGTCCATCCCGGTTGTCGACCACCGGCCCTATCTCGTCATGCCCGGCTTCATCGATCCGCATCTGCATCTGCCGCAGACCCAGGTGATCGCCTCATACGGCACCGAGCTGATGGAGTGGCTCCAGAAATACACCTTCCCCGAAGAAAGCCGCTATGGCGACAGGGAAGTCGCCGACATAGCGACCCGCTTTCTCCTCGACACGCTCGCCGCCAACGGAACCACCACGGCGAGCGTCTACTGCACCTCGCATCCGGCCAGCGTCGCCGCCTTCTTCTCGGAAGCCGAACGGCGCAACCTGCGCATGGTCGCCGGCAAGGTGATGATGGACCGGAACGCGCCGGAAGCGCTCCTGGACACGCCTGAGAGCGGCTATGAGCAGTCGAAGGCGCTGATCGCCGAATGGCATGGCCGCGGCCGCCTGGAATATGCGATCACGCCCCGTTTCGCCCCGACCTCCACCGAGGCGCAGCTTCAGGCAGCCGGCGCGCTGGCGACCGAATATCCGGACCTGCCGATCCAGACGCATCTGTCGGAGAACCATGCCGAGATCGCCTATGTCGCCGAGGCCTTCCCCTGGTCGAAGGATTATACCGAGGTCTATGAGCGCTACGGCCTCGTTCGCAGGCGGGCGCTGTTCGGCCATTGCCTCCATCTGATGGAGCGGGAGAGGGCGGCGCTTTCGGCCGGCGGGGCGACGGCGGTGTTCTGCCCGACCTCGAACCTCTTCCTGGGGTCGGGCCTGTTCGACCGCGCGGCCATGCGCGCGGCCGGAATCGCGGTGGGGCTCGCCACCGATATCGGCGGCGGCACCAGCTATTCGATGCTGACGACGGCGGCCGAGGCCTACAAGGTGCTGGCGCTGAAGGGCCAGCGGCTGCCGGCCTTCGAGGCCTTCCATATGCTGACGGCGGGCAATGCCGCCGCGATGGGATTGGAGGACAGGATCGGCCGGATCGCACCGGGCTTGGAGGCCGATCTCGTGGTTCTCGACACCGGCGCGACGGAGCCGCTGCGCCGGCGCGTGGAGCGGGTCGATACGCTCGCCGAGGAGCTGTTCGCACTGATGATCCTCGGCGACGAACGCACGATCGTTGCGACCTACGCCACGGGACTGCGGATCCACGACCGGTCGGCGCAGTTTCGCCGGTCCCTGCCGGCGAGGCAGGAGAGCGTCCCCCTCCAAAGCCCGCGCCAGCCGGGCGGCGCCGACCAGTAGCGCCGCAAAGCGTGGCAGTCCGGGCCTATTGGTCGGCCCGGAAGCGATGCGCCATGTCGTCCGTCGTCAGGAACAGGGAGACCTTGCCGTCGCGCTGCACGTCGAGATGGACGGCCAGCGGACGGTCCTGCGCCAGATGCAGGAAGCCCAGGACATGCCGCCTCTGCTCCGCCGTTATGCGTTCTCCGAAATCCGTCAGGAGGCGGAGCAGTTCGGCCCGGGCGATGGGGTCGGCGCTTGCACTAGATTGCATGGATGTCTTCTCTGACGGGAAGCGGCTCGCCGAGACCGCGGCGCACGAGGCAGCTCTCGTCGATGTCGTAGATGCCGCGCATCGACTGAAGGGCTTCCTGGGTGATGTCGAAGGAGAAACCGGCGAGGGTGAGCCCATCGTGCGGGAAGGGGAGTCCCAGCGCCCGCGGCCGCCAGCCGAGCCCCTGGATCCGCGGGATCCACCAGGCCTCGGCGAGCGAGCGCATCTCGCGCACGCCTTCCTCCATCAGATATTCGAACATACTGCATAGTATCTGGCCGCCCAGGCGGGACAGGCGATGTTCCTCGCGGCGCGACTTGACGACGAAGAACCGCGTCCATTCCCACACGTCCGGCCCCTCCGGCATTGGGCGCACGGAGGCTGCCTGCGGGAAGACGGCCGAAAGCAGGGTCGGCTTCCAGCTCGGCAGGAGCCGGGTGCCGCCGACGACGCCGTCCTTCGGATCGATCGCCAGCAGGTAGACCGCTCCGGGATAGTCGAACTGATCCGCCTCGCGGCCGTCGCGATCGACCAGTGCCCGCCATTTGTGCTCGCCGATATAGATGTCGCGGCGGATGCGGTAGTGCTGGTCGAGTTCGTCCCGGTAGAGATGACCGTTGACGGAATTGATCACATGCACGGAGACCATGCGTCCCTCCTTTGATCGTCGGTGCAATCAAAGAGAGAATCCGCAGGTCTGAATATCCCCGAAATCGGGGACAGCGGGCGACCGCGTCAGGGCCGCAACTGCCTTTGCCGCAAGGCTTCGACGACAGTGTGGGTCAGGGTGCGCGTTCCGAACTTTATCTTTGCCCGCTTGAGATGGGTCGTGACGGTCTCGCGCGAGATCTTCAGCTTTCCCGCGACCTCGTCGAGCTTCTCGCCGGACGCGATGTAGCTGAGCACGTCCCGCTCCCGAGGGCTGAGCGCGGCGGTCGTCGGCTGCTTCATCCTGCCGACCCGGAGCGAAGTCGCATGCGCGTAATAGCCGAGGAGATGGAGCGCCCGCCGCTCGTCGGGAGACGCGGCGATGCGGGGGCCGGCCAGCGAGACGACGGCCTGGAACCCGTTCATGTCGACGATCGGGACGCAGTACCCTTCGGCCATGCCGAATTCCGCCGCCTCGTGCATCAGCTGTCGGCCCTTCGGCTGGACCTCGAGATCGACCGGCGCCGACGACCATTCGAAGGGCTCGATCGTCTCGAAGCAGCGCCGGACCACGGGATCCTGCTTGCAGTAGCCGCTGCGGTCGTAATGCGACATCCAACCGGCAGGCCAATGCTTCAGGATCGCGTAGGGGGCAAGACGTTCGCGCGTCGGCGGCAGATGCGAGACCAGAAAATAGTCGATACCGAAGCGACCGAGGACGCCCTTCAGCGCCCGGCAGACCTCGTCAGCCGTCGCCAGCCGTTCCAGCTCGTCCATCAGCGTGAAAATATCGCCGACGCCCGTCGCATTGAAACCGACATTCACGATCATCCTCCTACACTAGCCCGGTCCGCATCGGACAACAGTAGCGTGGAGCCGATCAATTCGCCATGGAGCAGTTGCAGTGAGCGCTAACAACGGCAAGCTGAGAAGCCCCGTCGACCTGCATCTCGGCCTGACCTTGCGGAGGCTGCGCGAAAGCGCCGGCCTGTCGCAGGAGCGCCTGGCGGCAAGTCTCGGCCTATCGGTGGAAAGGATGCAGGACTTCGAGGCGGGATCTTGCCGCATCCGCGCCGGAGAATTGTGGGAGATCGCCCGCTTCTTCGAGGTGGAACCCGTTTATTTCTTCGGCGGAATCGGAACGCTCGAACCCGAAAGGAGCCGCCTGCCCATCCGCCGCGCTCCGACCGGCTCCAGAAAGGCATCGCCCCCCATCCGGATGTCCGTCGCCAACGACAATGGCGGTCTCGACGGCTGAGCCGGTCCGGCGACTCGCTCTTCTCTGGAAACAGCACGTTCCGAGTAAATGACGTCGCCCATGCCGGCGTCCGCCGATCGGCCCTGTTCGCACGGCCTGCCTGGATGATCTCGTCCGGGGCCCAATATGGGACAGGACCGAAACGAACGGAACGAGGGTCTGGCCATGCGGCTCGTGCGATATGGAGAGACGGGAAAAGAGAAGCCGGGGCTGATCGATGACGACCACGTCCTCAGGGACCTGTCGGACGTCGTGGGCGACATCGCCGGCGACACCCTGTCGCGCAGCGGTATCGAGCGCATCCGCGGGGTCGACCCGAAGAGCCTCATCAAGGCCGATCCTTCCCATCGCCTTGGTCCCTGCGTCGGAGGCGTCGGAAACTTCATCGCCGTCGGCCTCAACTACGAGGACCACGCCCGCGAATCCGGCATGGATATTCCGAAGGAGCCGATCCTCTTCAACAAGGCGCCCTCTTGCATCGTCGGGCCGCATGACGACGTCGTCGTGCCGCGCGGCTCCGACCGCCTGGACTGGGAGGTCGAGATCGCGATCGTCATCGGCGAGGAAGCGCTCTATGTCGGCGAAGACACCGCGATGGACCATGTCGCCGGCTTTTGCCTGTGCAACGACGTATCCGAACGCACCTTCCAGGCCAATCGCGGCGGCCAGTGGATGAAGGGCAAGAGCGCGCCCACCTTCGGCCCGCTCGGTCCCTGGCTGGTGACACCCGACGCGCTCGGGGATCCGCAGGCCGTGGATCTGTGGCTCGACGTCAATGGCGAGCGCATGCAGACCGGGTCGACAGCGACCATGATCTTCGGGGTGAAGACGCTCGTCTCCTACATCTCCCAGTTCATGCGGCTGATGCCGGGCGACGTCATCACCACCGGCACGCCGCCGGGCGTCGGCATGGGCATGAAGCCGGAGCGCTATCTCAAGCCGGGAGACATCGTCACGCTCGGCGGAACCCACCTCGGCGAGCAGCGGCAGGTGATCAAGGCGTCGGAATAGGCCGCGCTGATCGACCGGTGGCGGAGGCGAGGCGGCATCGCGGATTGCGTTTGCGTCTGCAAATTCCGCCACCGGAAGATCGAACTTCCGCTCTTCTCGCGCATTCCAACTGGACATGCGAAGCCGCCTTCCTATCCCTTAACGTCAATTCGCCAGCCCGCGGCGGCCCCGAGGTCGCCTGTCCCGCCCGACAAACTGGAGAAGGTCCGTTCATGGCAGAAACCGCCGAAGCCCCGCGCAAGAGCAAGAAGGCCGGCCGCAGCAAGGATCCGCAAGCCGAGGCCAAGCTCATGGCGCTTGCCGGGAACCGGGTGGCGATCGAAGGCGTCTCGCCGGAGATCGACGGCGGCCGTTTCGCGGTCAAGCGGCTGGAAGGCGAGCCGCTGACGGTCTCTGCCGACATCTTCTGCGATGGCCACGACAAGATCGCTGCGGCGGTGGTCTTCGGCGCGGAGGGATCGGAGGATTGGTCCGAGGAGCCGCTGACCTTCGTCGAGAACGACCGCTGGACCGCGACGATCAGCTTCGACCGGCCAGGGCCTTACCGCTTCTCCATCATCGCCTGGCGCGACCTCTACGCGACGTGGCGGGACGAGGCGACGAAGAAGCTCGACGCCGACAAGCTGACGGACCTCGAACTCACCGAGGCGCGCGAACTCGTCGCGAAGGCGCAAGATTCCGGCCGCGGGTCGAAGGCCGAGCAGAAGGCGCTGGGCAAGCTGCTGGAGAAGCTGGAGAAGCTCGCGGGCAAGGGCGACCAGGGCGGGCAGTACCAGCTGATGCAGTCGCCGGAGACGATCGCGCTGCTCAAGGCGGCTGGCCACCGCACCAATCTGTCGCGCTATCCCGGCAACATTCCGGTGTGGGTCGACCGGGAGGCGGCCGGCTTCTCCGCATGGTACGAGATCTTCCCCCGCTCGCAGTCCGGCGACGCGAGCCGGCACGGCACTTTCGACGACGTCGTCAAGCGCCTGCCCGACATCCGCGAGATGGGCTTCGACGTCCTCTACTTCCCGCCGATCCATCCGATCGGCAGGACCAACCGGAAGGGGAAGAACAACACGCTGACGCCGAGCGCCACCGATCCCGGCAGCCCCTATGCGATCGGGTCCAAGGAAGGCGGGCACGACGCGCTGCATCCCGAGCTCGGCTCGTTCGAGGACTTCTCCCGGATGGTGAAGGCGGCGAAGGAGCACGGTCTGGAGATCGCCATCGATTTCGCCATCCAGTGCTCGCCCGACCATCCCTGGATCAAGGAGCATCCCGAATGGTTCGACTGGCGGCCGGACGGAACGATCAAGTTCGCCGAGAACCCGCCGAAGAAGTACGAGGACATCGTCAATGTCCACTTCTATCGCGGCGCGCTGCCCTCGATCTGGTATGCGCTGCGCGACATCGTCCTGTTCTGGCTCGACAAGGGCGTCCGGATCTTCCGCGTCGACAACCCGCACACCAAGCCTTTCCCGTTCTGGGAGTGGATGATCGCCGAAGTGCGCAAGGTGGATCCTGGCGCGATCTTCCTCGCAGAGGCGTTCACCCGGCCGAAGGTGATGAAGCGTCTCGCCAAGGTCGGCTACAACCAGTCCTATTCCTACTTCACCTGGCGGAATGAGAAGTGGGAACTGACGGAATATCTGACCGAGCTGACGCAGACCGAATGCGCCGAGCACATGCGGCCGAACTTCTTCGTCAACACGCCCGATATCAATCCGGTCTATCTCCAGACTTCCGGCCGCCCCGGCTTCCAGACGCGGCTGGCGCTGGCTGCGACCATGGCCGGCAATTACGGCGTCTATTCCGGCTTCGAGCTGTGCGAATATCAGCCGGTGCCCGGCAAGGAGGAGTACCTAAACTCCGAGAAGTACGAGATCCGCGCCTTCGACTGGAAGGCTCCGGGCAATATTCGGGACGACATCGCCTTCTTCAACCGGCTGCGGCAGAAAGAGCCGGCGATGCGGGATTTCCGCAATCTCCAGTTCTACAATTTCTGGAACGACCACGTTCTTTATTACGGCAAGCGGACCGAGGATCTTTCCTCGTTTCTCCTGTTCATCGTCTCGCTTGACCCGCACGCCTCGCAAGGGGGGCATTTCGAAGTGCCGCTCTGGGAGTTCGGCCTTCCCGATAATGCCTCGGTCCACGCGGAAGACCTTGTCACCGGCAACGAGTTCGCCTGGACCGGCAAGATGCAGCACTGGTGGCTGAACCCGCAGGATCGTCCATACGCTGTCTTCAAGATCACGCGCTAACCCGAGCCCGAAAGCCCGATATCTTATGAACGAATTTGTCTCCGTCGCGCCCGTCGAGCCGACAACATCCGGACCCGACCTCAAGGCCGCCGACTGGTACAAGGACGCGATCATCTATCAGCTGCACGTCAAGACCTTCGCGGATTCGAACGGCGACGGGATTGGCGATTTTCAGGGGCTTCTGGACAAGCTCGACTACATCCAGGAGCTCGGCGTCACGGCGATCTGGCTCTTGCCATTCTACCCTTCGCCGCTTCGCGACGACGGCTACGACATCTCCGACTATCGGTCGGTCAACCCGTCCTACGGCAATCTCGACGATGTCGAGCGGCTGGTCGCCGAAGCGCACAAGCGCGGCATGCGGGTCATCACCGAGCTGGTCATCAACCACACTTCGGATCAGCATCCCTGGTTCCAGACGGCCCGAAAGGCGCCGAAGGGCTCGCCCGAGCGCGATTTCTACGTCTGGGCGGACGACGACAAGGGCTACGACCTCACCCGCATCATCTTCACCGACACCGAGACCTCGAACTGGACCTGGGACCCGGTTGCCGGGCAGTATTTCTGGCACCGGTTCTTCTCGCACCAGCCGGACCTCAACTTCGACAATCCGAAGGTGATGGAGGAGGTGCTGGCGACGATGCACTTCTGGCTCGACAAGGGCGTCGACGGGCTGCGGCTCGACGCGATCCCCTATCTCGTCGAGCGCGAGGGCACCAACAACGAGAACCTGCCGGAGACGCACGACGTCCTGAAGGCGATCCGGGCCGATCTCGACAAGCACTATCCGGACCGCATGCTGCTCGCCGAGGCCAATCAATGGCCTGAGGATACGCGTCCGTATTTCGGTGAGGGCGACGAATGCCACATGGCCTTCCACTTCCCGCTGATGCCGCGCATGTACATGGCGCTCGCCCAGGAGGACCGGCATCCGATCACCGACATCATGCGGCAGACCCCGGAGATCCCGGACAATTGCCAATGGGCGATCTTCCTCAGGAACCATGACGAGCTGACGCTCGAAATGGTCACCGAGGAGGAGCGCGACTATCTCTGGCAGACCTATGCCGCCGACACGCGGGCCCGCATCAATCTCGGCATCCGCCGGCGCCTTGCACCGCTGATGGGCAACGACCGGCGCAAGGTCGAGCTGCTCAACGCGCTGCTGATGTCCATGCCCGGAACCCCCGTCGTCTATTACGGCGACGAAATCGGGATGGGCGACAACTATTATCTCGGCGACCGTGACGGCGTCAGGACGCCGATGCAATGGTCGGCCGACCGAAATGGCGGCTTTTCCCGCGCCGACCCGCAGCGGCTCTATCTGCCGGTGATCCAGGATCCCGTCTACGGCTATCAGGGGGTCAATGTCGAAGCCCAGTCGAACAATCCGGCCTCGCAGCTGAACTGGGTCCGGCGCCTGATTCAGGTCCGGCGCACCAAGGAAGCCTTCGGGCGCGGCACGATCGACTTCCTCCTTCCCTCGAACCGCAAGATCCTCGCCTATGTCCGCTCCCATGCGGACGAGCGGATACTGTGCGTCGCGAACCTCTCCGGGTCGGCGCAGGCGGTGGAGCTCGACCTGTCGGACTATGCCGGCATTGTTCCGATCGAGATGCTCGGCCTCTCGGCTTTCCCGGCGGTCGCCGCCAATGGCAATTACGTGCTGACCCTGCCGGCCTACGGGTTCTTCTGGTTCGACCTGTCCGGCAAGAGTACCGGCGATCCGAGTGCCCCCACGCCGCTGCCGGACTTCTCCACGCTCGTCGCGGGCAAGGACATCGCCTCCACCATCACACCGCGGAACAAGCGTGAACTCGAGACGGTGCTGCCGAGCTTCATCTCCGGCCGGCGGTGGTTCGCCGGCAAGACCGAGCGGCCGCGGTCCGTCAGGACGCGGGCGATCGGGCCGATCCCGAATTCACGCCGGCATCTCCTGGTCGAGGTCGAGGTCCAGGTCGGCGGCGAGACGCAGAACTACTTCCTGCCGCTGTCGACACTCTGGGGCGAGACGCATTTCGGCGCACAGGCGCCGGCACTGCCCTACACCATCGCCAAGATCCGCCAGGGTCCGAAGGTCGGCGCGGTGATCGACGGGACCCGCAATCCCGACCTTGCCGAGCTCCTGATCCAGATCATCGCCGCCGGAAAGGACATCGATCTCGGCGAGGCAAAGCTGCATGTCGAGGCCTCGGCCGCACAGCGCGAGACACTCGAACGGGCACTCGCCGTCGAGGCGGAAGCGATCGTCCCGCTCAGCGCCGAGCAGTCCAACACTTCGTTGCTGGTCGGGTCGGAAGCGATCCTGAAATATTATCGCCGGCTGCGCGACGGCATCCAGCCGGAGCTGGAGGTGACGCGCTTCCTGACCGAGAAGACCGGTTTCGAAGCGGCGCCCGCGCTGCTCGGCTCGATCGAGCTCGTCCGGGCCGACGGCAGCCGGACGGCGCTCGTCGCCATGTTCGAGCAGATCCAGAACCAGGGCGATGCCTGGACCGTCGCGACCGACGCGTTGGCGCGCTATTTGCGCGACCATGCCTACACCTATCCGCCCGTGGCGGATGATGAGGGCCAGGTCGGCGCGCTCAGCGAGCCCAAGCTCATGATCCAGATCGATCCGGGCGAGGTCCTCGGCCGGCGCACCGGCGAGATGCATGCCGCGCTGGCGACGGTCACGGGCGATCCCGCCTTCGACCCGGAGCCGGTCACGCCGCAATTCCTCGGCGAGATGATCGAGGAGGCCAAGGCGGAGGCGAGCGAGGCGCTGGCGATCCTCAAGCAATCGGCCGCCAATGCCGGCGAGGCCAATGCCGACGGCGTCGAGCGGCTGCTGGGAGCGGAGAAGGACATCCTCACCTGGTTCGACGGATTCGCCGAGCTGAAGGTGAACAGCCACCGCACCCGCATCCACGGCGACTACCATCTCGGCCAAGTCCTGGTCGCCAAGAACGACGTCGTCATCCTGGACTTCGAGGGCGAGCCGGGCCGCGCGCTGGAGGACCGCCGGCGCAAGACCTCGCCGCTGCGCGACGTCGCCGGCATGCTGCGCTCATTCGACTATGCAGCCTTCGCCGCCCGCGACAAGGCGGGCCCGGCGGACGAGGCAACGATGGAGCGCCTCGGCGAAATGGCGGAAAGCTGGCGTGATGAGACCACGCAGTCCTTTCTCGCCCACTGGAGCGAGGCATCCGGAATTTCTCTTAAGGACGAAGCAACCTCTCAGCTTCTCGACCTCTTCATTCTCCATAAGGCGTTCTACGAACTCCGCTACGAGGCGGCGATGCGACCCGCATGGCTGTCGATCCCGTTGCGCGGGATTATCGCGCTCCTCGAAAAACGGCAGGTTTTGAAATGAACATCAACACAGACACCGGCGCTGGAGGCGCCGCCATCGATCATCGTCCGGACGAGCGCCAGGCCTATGAGTTCGAACGGGGCGTCCATGGCGATCCCTTTTCCGTGCTCGGCCCGCACTTCACCGACGGTGGCGCGATCGTGCGGGTCTACCGGCCGGGGGCTCACTCGGCCCGGGTGGTCGACGCCAAGGGCAAGGAGCTCGCCGTCCTCGAAGCCTTCGGACCCGAGGGCTTCTTCTCCGGCTTCGTGCCGGGGCTCGACCAGTCCTCGGCCTATCACCTTCGCTACAGCCATGGCGGCGGCGAGGAATGGCAGGAAGAGGACACCTATCGCTTCGGCGAGATCCTCGGGGAGCAGGACGTCCATCTCCTCTCCGAAGGCAATCACTACCGTCTCTACGAAAAGCTCGGCGCGCATCCGCGCGAGATGGGCGGGGTGTCGGGCGTCGCCTTTGCGGTCTGGGCGCCCAATGCCCGCCGCGTCTCGGTCGTCGGCCATTTCAATTCCTGGGATGGACGGCGTAACGTCATGCGCCGGCGCCACGAATGCGGCGTGTGGGAGCTCTTCGTGCCGAATGTCGGCCGGGGAGAGGTCTACAAGTTCGAGCTGGTCGGCCCGGACGGCAATGTGCAGCCCCTGAAGGCCGATCCCGTCGGCTTCTATCAGGAGCAGGCGCCGTCCACAGCCTCGATCGTCGATGGCCTGATCGAGCACGAATGGAAGGATGCGGAATTCCAGTCCCATGACGCCGAGTGGCAGAACCGCGAGAAGCCGATCTCGATCTACGAGGTTCATCTCGGCTCATGGCGCCGCGGCGAAAACAACAGCTTTCTCGACTATGACGCGATCGCCCGCGACCTCGTCCCCTATGTGAAGGACATGGGCTTCACCCATGTCGAGCTGCTGCCGGTCTCTGAGCATCCGTTCTACGGCTCGTGGGGCTACCAGCCGATCGGCATGTTCGCGCCGACCTCGCGCTATGGCTCGCCCGAGGCGTTCGCCCGGCTCGTCGACGCGCTGCATCAGGAGGGGATCGGCGTCCTGCTCGACTGGGTCCCGGGCCACTTCCCGACCGATGTCCACGGCCTCGGCCGCTTCGACGGCACGTCGATCTACGAGCACCCGGATCCCCGGCGCGGCTTCCATCGTGACTGGAACACACTGATCTACGACTACGGGCGCTACGAGGTGAAGAACTACCTCGTCGCAAACGGCATGTACTGGCTCGACCAGTTCCACATCGACGGTCTCCGCGTCGACGCCGTCGCCTCGATGCTTTACCTCGACTACTCGCGCAACACGGGAGAGTGGGAGCCCAACGTCCATGGCGGCCGCGAGAACCTCGAGGCCATGGCCTTCCTGAAGGACACCAACGAGCGCGTCGGCGAGTACTTCCCGAAGGCGACAACGCATGCCGAGGAATCGACTGCCTTCCCCGACGTATCGCGCCCCACCTATGCCGGCGGCCTCGGCTTTCACTTCAAGTGGAACATGGGCTGGATGCACGACACTCTGCACTACATGCAGGAAGACCCGGTCAACCGGCGCTATCACCACCACCACATGACCTTCGGTATGGTCTATGCCTATTCCGAGAACTTCGTCCTGCCGCTCTCCCATGACGAGGTGGTCTACGGAAAGGGCTCGCTGATCGGCAAGATGCCAGGCGACCAGTGGCAGAAGTTCGCAAATCTCAGAGCCTATTTCGGCTTCATGTGGACGCATCCCGGCAAGAAGCTGATCTTCATGGGTGGCGAGTTCGCCCAGTATGCGGAGTGGAACCACGACCAGTCGCTCGACTGGCATCTCCTGGAGAATGCCGAGAACAAGGGCATGCAGCGCCTGGTTCGCGATCTGAACACCATGTATCGCGAGATCCCGGCGCTGCATCAGCTGGATTGCGATCCAGCCGGCTTCGAGTGGATCGACACGGCCAATGTCGAGCAGAGCGTGATCGCCTACCTGCGCAAGGATCGCGACGGCAAGTCGGTGCTGATCGTCTCGAACTTCACCCCGGTTCCGCGCCACGAGTACGAGGTCGGCGTGCCCTCCGGCGGTCAGTGGACCGAGCGACTGAACACTGACTCCGAAATCTATGGCGGCTCCAATGTCGGCAATATGGGTGGCAAGGAAGCCGAGGAGCATTCGGTGAACGGTCGGCCCTATTCGATCTCGCTGACCCTGCCGCCGCTCGCGACGATCGTGCTCGTCCACGAGGGATAAGGAGCCGCCTGTTCCTGCGCATATGCGTCCTGCGGAGGGCCGCAGCGATCTCGACGATCGGTGTGGCCGCCCGGGGGGCAGCCTATGCCGGATAAGCGATCTGGACCCGGTTTCGCCCGGATCGCTTGGCGCCGTACAGCGCTGCGTCCGCGACTGACAGCGACTCCCGCAGCCCTCTCGGACTGCGGATTTCGCTTATCCCGATGCTTACGGTGGCGTCGGCAGTCTTACCCCGGAAGATCCGGGCGCGTTCGGCGAAGTCCCGGCGGATCGCATCCGCGGCAAGAGCCGCATCCGCCGCGCTGCGGTCAGGCAGGCAGACCGCGAACTCTTCGCCGCCGAGGCGGCAGAAGATGTCCGCCGGGCCGAGCTTCAGCCGGACGGTCTTGCAGAAGAGGCGCAGGATCTCGTCGCCATAGGCATGGCCGAACGTGTCGTTGATGCGCTTGAAGTGATCGAGGTCGAGGACGGCGATGCTGCTGGGACTTTGTTCCGGCTGCCTGTCCGAAAGTGCAAGGGTCACGTTTTGCTCGAAGGCCCGCCGGTTGCCGATGCCGGTAAGGAAGTCGGTTTCCGCCAATTGCCGAAGGTCGCTCTCCGCGCGTTCGCGTGCCACCGCAATCAGCAGAAAGGCGATCGCGACGACGATGATGGCGGCTTCGAAAATGGCAAGGGTGAAGGCGAAGCCGGTCATCTGGTGATCGTCCAGCACGGCGCCCGGCACCGGCAGCAGCGCCACCCGCAGCGAATAGAGAAAGCCGTGCAGGGCGAAGACGCCCGCAAGGACACGGATGAAGAACGTCCGTTCGACGCCAGTGAGGAGAAGCCGGGCTCCGATGAAGGAATAGCTCGCCACGATTGCCGACTGCACGGCGATCCGGGCTTCGATCGCAGCGAAATACGGGCAGAAGAGCCAGAAGGCGAGCCAGACCAGCGGCGCGACAAGCGCAAGGAGGACGGGGTCTCTCCCCCTGGTAAACCGTGCAACGCCGCAGATGATGAAGCTGAAGCCGGCGCTCAGGAAGAGATTGCTTCCGCCGATCGCCAGCCAGTCGAGACCCGGCAGCAGGCGCAGCGGCGCCGTCCCGGCGCCCACCCCGATGCACAGGAATCCGATCGTCCACCACGCCATCGGCGCCCGGTCGAGCTTGCGTGTTTCCGCCAGGACCGCCAGAGCGGCGACGAACGCGATACCCGAAAGGACAAAGAAGATTGTGGCGACGTCGACCTTCATGACCTTCTTCGACCCAGATGCAAAATGCACCCGGGCCTACATCGCAAAGATAGAAGAAGTCTTACGAGGCTAGGCCCGCGTCAGCGGGCCGGCTGGGAGAACAGGGAGAAGGGATCCGCCTGTTCGGCCGCTGGGTCGGCCGTGACGACCTTGTTGCGGCCGCCGGCCTTGGCCCGGTAGAGGGCGGCGTCGGCCAGAGCGAGCAGCGCCTCCAGACTGTCGCCGTGGCCGGTGGAGGCGACGCCGATGCTCACGGTCGCGCCGACTGCCCGTCCGTCGACCGTCTCCGCCGCGCGTGCGAAGTCGCGGCGGATGACATTGGCGACCGCCGCAGCCTGGTTGTGCGTCTTCTCCGGCAGGAGAATCGCGAATTCCTCGCCCCCGAGCCGGCCGAAGAGGTCGTTTTCGCGAAGATGCCGCGAAACGACCGCGGCGAAAAGGCGCAGGACCTCGTCGCCAAAGGAATGGCCGTGGTCGTCGTTGAGGCGCTTGAAGTCGTCGAGATCGAGGACGAGCAGCGCGTGCTCCCGGTTCGGCCTGCCGGCGCCAAGCGTCAGGGTCATGCGGGACTTGATCGAGAAGGCGCGCCGATTGTCGATCCCCGTCAGATAGTCCGTCTCGGCGAGGCGTTTCAGCGAATTCTCGCGCCGTTCCCGGCCCGCCGACAGGAGGAGGTAACCGATCAGCACGGAGGCGAGCACCCCTTCGAACATGACCGACGTGTAGGCGAAGCCCGTCATCATGCGAATGTCGAGGACGGCGCCGTCGACGCCGGCCAAGACGGCCCGGAGCGTGAAGAGAACGGCCCTGAGGGCGAACAGCCAGCCTAGCGTGCGCACGACGGGTGAAGGCCGGGCGGTCAAAAGGAAGAGCACCGCAGCGGCCAGCGAATAGGCGGCAACGATCAGGGACAGGAACGCCACGCGCAGGCTCATGTCGTCGAACTGTGGCGCGAAAATCCAGAAGGCGACCCAGGCAATGCTCCCGCCCGGCCACCAGGCGATCAGCCGAGAACGACCGGTGAACACCGCGACGCCGGCGAAGAGGGCTCCATAGCCGCCGGCCATCAGGATGTTGCTGATACCGATCGCCAGGACGTCGAGGCCGAACTGGCGGAGCGGCGTCAGCGTGCTCCCGACGGCGATGGCCAGGAACGCCGAACTCCACCACGCCAGCGCCTTTTCGCGCCCCTTGCACCATTCCGCCAGCAGAGCACCTGCGGCAATAGCGCAGGTCCCCGCCAGAAGCAGGACCATGGTGGTGACGTCGAAATGCATGACTCCCCGCCAGCGAGAGGCATCGATGCCGCAACGCTAAGGAGCAAAGGTCTAGAAAATGTTACGTTTCGTCCGCTCTGTTGAAACGCATTCAAGTCATTGCGGACGAGCGGGCCGGTCTTCGGCGGCCGGCGCCGCCGGCAGCGGAACGACGTCGACCGAATGGAACGTCTTCTGCGTGCCGGCCGTGACGAAGACGCCCGCGACCGGCGCCACGTCGTCATAATCGCGGCCGACCGCGACGCTCACATGATCGTCGGCGGCGACGACGCCGTTGGTGGGGTCGAATCCGACCCAGCCGCAGTCGGGCCCGAGCCAGGCGGTCACCCAGGCATGCATGGCGTCGGCTCCCTCCAAGCGCGGCCGGCCGGGCGGCGGATCGGTGCGCAGGAAGCCGCTGACATAGCCGGCGGGGATGCCGTTCGCCCTGAGGCCGGCGATCATCACATGGGAGAAGTCCTGGCAGACGCCGCGCCGGCTGTCGAAGGCCTCGGCGACGGTGGTGCCGACGCCGGTCGAGCCGGGAACGTAGGCGAAGTCGGCCTTGATGCGGTCCGCAAGGGCGAGGATGCCGGCTCCGACCGAAGCGTCCGCGAGAATCTCGCCGGCATAGGCCGAGAGAGCCGCCAGGGGGGCGGCCCGGCGGCTCGCTGCGAGGAAATGGATCGGCGAGGCGCCGTCGCTCTCGCGGGAAAGGAAGGCGAGGTCGGCCAGCGTGCACCGCGTCGGCGTGTCGGCGAGATCGATCGACCGGCGCGCCAGCGCCACCCGTGCCCGCATCTCCACCTTTAGCGCCGTGTGCGGCCGGTGATAGGCGATCGCGTCGACAGGGTTGCCGAAGAAGTCGGTCTCGGCATGGTGCTCGTCCGGCCGCGGCGTAACCGTGAGCACGGTCCGCTCGACGCTCTGGCCGGGCTCCTCGCGTGGGCGGACCCTCAGGACATGGCGGGCATCGGCGGCCGCGGATGGGTATTCGTAGCCGATCTTCAGCGTGAGGTCGTAGATCATTCTGGATATTGGTCCGGCCGTTCGGCCTTCGGGCTCGACAGGAGGTAGCGCCGGGTCAGAAGGTCGGAAATCGCCCCGAGATCGTCGGCGATGCGGGTGAGGAAGGCTGCGGAGATCTCGTCGGCGTCCGCCGTCTGCAGCCGGACTCTCAGCCGCGCCAGCCGCCGGAAGACCATGTCCGGCGTCTCCCCGGTCGTCATTCCCGGCAGGGCCGAGAGCGCCTCGAAGAGCGCGTTCACCTGGAAGGCGACCGAGCGCGGGTTCAGGGGGTCGAGGATGGTGAGGTCGATCACCGTCTCGCTCGACAGGTCGACGGAATAGCGCCGGCGATAGGTGACGCTGCTGTCGGAGAAGACCAGAAGCGCCTCCAGCGCACCCTCCGGCGGTTCGTCCGCGACGAGCGAGGATGCAATCGTCGCCGACATCCGCGCCCGTTCGAGACTGCGGCCGCATTGCATGAAGCGCCAGCCGGTGAACTGGTACATGTTCTCCTGCACGAGGCCGGCGAAGCCGGACAGATGCGTCAGGATCTGGCTGGTGAGGCCGACCAGATCGTCTTCGCCATCGGCGATGGCCTCCATGATCAGGCCGACGATGTCGGTCAGCGTGCGCCAGCCGTCCGGCGAGAAGCGGTCGCGGATGCGGGACGCCGTGTCCGCCGCCTGGCGGGCGAGGGCGAGGAGCCCGCGCGCGGCTTCGCCGGATGGTGCGTCGACGCCGAGACCCGCCAGCAGCGCGGCGGTCCGCGCTTCCAGCTCGCCCGCCTTGCCGCCTTCGCCGGTGCGGGCGCCATAGAGCCTCAAGAGCCGGGTCGCGACCTCGCAGCGCTCCGTGTAGCGTCCGAGCCAATAGAGATTGTCCGCGGCGCGGGCCGGCAGGGCGCCCGGCAAGCGACGCGAGAAGCGCCTCTGGCCCGAGCCGAGGAGCGTGACCGGCCGCGAGGGGCTGTCGGACGGGATCCATACGTCGATCGAGCCGCCGCCGCGCTGCATGGAGATGACGCGCGCATCGCGGGAATCTGCGACCCGTGCAAATCCCCCCGGCATGACGTGCCACCCCTCCTCGTCGCGGGCGAGGAAGACGCGCAGCGTGACCGGACGAGGCTCGAGCCCTCCGCCGGAAAACACCGGCGCCGTCGAGAGCGCCGCGATCTCCTGGCCGACGATGGCGAGGCCCTGTTGTCGCAGCCGGGCTTCGAGCGCCGTCCGCGACAGCGACGCGATCCCGTCCGCCGCATTGCTTGGTGCTGCCGCGCCGGCCGGGAAGGCGGCCGAGAACTGCAGCCGCTCGCGATGATCGAGAACGTATGCCCGCGCCTTCTCCTGGCCGCACCACCAGGTGGCGATGGTCGGCAGCGAAAGCTCGGTGCCGAGCATCGCTTTCGCCATCGCCGACTGGAAGCCGAGCAGCGCAGGCGCTTCCAGAATGCCCGAGCCGAGCGCGTTGACCATTGTGAGGGCGCCGGAGCGGATCGCCCGCAACAGGCCGGGCGTGCCGATCCGAGAGCCGCCGAAGAGCTCCAGCGGGTCGGCGAAATCGGCGTCGAGCCGGCGCCAGAGGACCCGGATCGGCCGGAAGCCGTCGACCGTGCGCACTTCGGCGCGATCGCCGTGGACGACCAGGTCCCCGCCCTCGAGCAGGAGGAGGCCGAGATAGCGCGCGAGATAGGCGTGCTCGTAATAGGTCTCGTTGTGCGGCCCCGGCGTCAAGAGCCCGATCCTTGAGATGTCGGGCCCCGCGACGGCGTAGAGCGCCTCGCGGAAGCGGCGGAAGAACGGCGCCAGGCGCTCGACGTTCATGTCGCGGCTGATATCGGGGAAGGCCTTGGAGGTCGCGACCCGGTTCTCCAGCGCGAAGCCGGCGCCGGAGGGGGCCTGCGTGCGATCGCCGAGCACCCACCAGCGCCCGTCCGGCCCTCTGCCGAGGTCGATGGCGATGAAGCGGATCAGCGGCTCGCCCGACAGGCCCTGATCGGCCAGCGGCCGCAGGAATTCGGGGTTCTGCCCGAGGAGGGCGCCGGGAACGACGCCATCGCGGATGAGCCGCCTCTCGCCGTAGAAGTCGGCGAGGACGCGCTCGAGGAAGTCCGCCCGCTGAACCAGGCCGGCGGTGAGGGACGCCCATTCGGACGGGTCGACGATCAGCGGCGGATGGCCGAGCGGCCATTCGTGACGCTCCTCGCCGCCCTCCGCCGATCCGTAGACCTGATGGAAGACGCCGGCTTCCGAGAGATATTGCCGGGCCGAGGCGAAGCGGGCCTCACGCTCGCCGCGGGTGAGCCTCGAGAGCGTCGAGAGAAGCGGCGCGTAGTGCGGCCGGATCGCGCCGCTGGTGGCGAGCATCTCGTCGCGACCGCCTGCGGCGAGCCTGGCGTAGTGGCTGAACTGGGCGGGATCGAAGGGCACTGATGATGGCGGCTCGCTGGGCGTTTCACCACCCTATAGCATCGCCGGGCAGGCATGGGGAAAGCGGGTGATTTGAGGAAGTGCTCTTCCCAAGACCTCCTTTAGTGATGCCGTTTGATCGACTTCGGGTGCAGGCGCTCTCTGAGGTCGGATGACGCCAGGAATCAGGCGACCGCCCCGACGGAAACGGTGACCATTTCTCTTCCGGACAAACGTCTTGCAAAAGAAGTTTTTGATGGCAGATTGTAACTCAAGATAGGAATCCGACCGTATATCTACCTGTCGTACATGTGGCGGATTTCTATCAAGTTGGAGGCCTCCGAATATTATTCCTTTTCTGCTTCGGAAGGCGCCCGGGGGATCTTCGACATCGACGCCGCAAATTTCGCCACGATTTTGACGCTCTACGACGATGTCGGCACGATGCTCGCCCGCAACGACGATTCGGACGCCGACCCGGGAAGCAGCTCCTTCTCCAGCCTGATCGACTTCGTATTCGACGAAGACGGCGAATACTATCTCGTGGTGAGCCAGTACGATGGAGATGGCCTTCTGAGTGAAGGATTGTCCTATATCCTCCACGCATCTGTCGAAGGGGCCTCAATCGATTGCGCGGCCTAGGGAGCGTTCGCCATCTACACGACCGCCAGCCCCGCCGGGCGCCTGAGATCCAGCGTCATCGGGAAGGACGGGTCCGGGATCTCGCGCACCGGCTGGTAGGAGCCCGGCGTGTGGCCGATCTCCTCGAAGCGGGCGAGGCGCCGGGCCTCGGCCTCGTAGGCGTTGACCGGGAAGACGTCGTAATTGCGCCCGCCGGGATGGGCGACGTGATAGACGCAGCCGCCGAGCGAGCGCTGCGACCAGCGGTCGTAGATGTCGAAGGTGAGCGGTGCATGCACCGGGATCGTCGGATGCAGGCCCGAGGCCGGCTGCCACGCCTTGAAGCGGACGCCGGCCACCGCCTCCCGGCCCTTGCCGGTCGGCGACAGCGGCACCTCGCGGCCATTGCAGGTGACGATGTGGCGCGCCGCCTCGTAATTCGTCAGCTTCACCTGCAGCCGCTCGACCGAGGAATCGACGAAGCGCACCGTGCCGCCGATCGCGCCGGTCTCGCCCATCACGTGCCAGGGCTCCAGCGCCTGGCGCAACTCCAGCGCGACGCCCTCGCGCTCGATCCTGCCGCAGAAGGGAAAGCGGAACTCAGACTGCGCCTCGAACCATTCCGGCCGCAGCGGATAGCCGGAGCGCTCGAGATCGCCGAGCACATCGAGGAAGTCGGCCCAGACGAATTCCGGCAGCATGTAGCGGTCGTGGAGGCTGGTGCCCCAGCGCACGAACTTGCCCTCTTCCGGACGCTTCCAGAATTTCATGACCAGCGCCCGGATCAGGAGCTGCTGGGCGAGGCTCATCCTGGCGTCCGGCGGCATCTCGAAGCCGCGGAATTCCACGAGGCCGAGCCGGCCCGTCGGCCCGTCCGGCGAATAGAGCTTGTCGATGCAGATCTCGGCGCGATGGGTGTTGCCGGTGACGTCGATCAGGAGGTTGCGGAACAGGCGGTCGGTCAGCCAGGGCGGGGTGGACCCGGAATCGGAGGTCACCTGGGCCATGGCGATCTCCAGCTCGTAGAGCTGATCGTGCCGCGCCTCGTCGATGCGCGGCGCCTGGCTGGTCGGGCCGATGAACAGGCCCGAGAAGAGATAGGACAGCGAGGGATGGCGCTGCCAGTAGAGGACCAGCGACTTCAGCATGTCCGGCCGGCGCAGGAAGGGGCTGTCGAGCGGGCTCGCCCCGCCGACGACGACATGGTTGCCGCCGCCGGTGCCGGCATGCTTGCCGTCGATCATGAACTTGTCGGTGCCGAGCCGCGACTGGCGGGCGTCCTCATAGACGCCGGTGGTGATCGCCACCGCCTCGCGCCAGGACGCGGCGGGATGGACGTTCACCTCGATGACGCCAGGGTCCGGCGCGACGCGGATGACGTTGATCCGCGGATCGTGCGGCGGTGCATAGCCCTCGATCTGCACCGGAAGCTTCTCGGCTTCAGCAATCTCCTCGATTGCGCCGAGAAGCTCGAGATAGGCCTCGGCGGTCTCGAGCGGCGGCATGAAGACGCAGAGCTTGCCCTCGCGCGGCTCGATCGAGAGGGCGGTGCGCACATGGCCCTCGATCTCGCCGGGGCCTTGTACCGGAGCGCCGAAGGACATGGTCTGGCCGGCCATGTTGCCCGCCAGGTTGGAGGCCCCGCCGGGATCGCCGGGCGGCGGCATCTGCTGGCTCATCGATCCTGCTGGGCCGGCCATCGACTGGTCGATGCCGTCGGCGGCCTGCGTCTGCATCTCGACGCGGCCCCAGAGCTGTCGGTTCTGCGGCGGCAGCGGCGGGAAGGGCTGTGTCGGATCGGCCGGATGGATGAAGGGAAAGTCGCCGGCCTTGAGATGAGGCAGGGATCCCAGCGGCAGGCGGTAGCCGAGGGCGGAATCGCCGGGCACGAGGAACAGGTGCCCCCGGCGCGTGCGCCAGCGCTCCGATAGCCAATGCACGCTTCGGTCGCGCGCCTGCCAGGCCTGGATGGGCAGGACGTACCCGGTCGGCCGCGACAGACCGCGCTCGAACACCTTGGCGAGGCGCGAGCGCTCCTCGCGGTCCTCGAGCTTGGAATCGGTCGGCTCGACATTCTCCGGCAACTGCGATTCGCGGGCGATCCAGTAGGCAGCGTCCTCGAAGGCCGGCGCGACGTGGTCGGCGGGAACGCCGAGCTGTTCGGCGACCTTCGTCGCCAGTCGTTCGGCCTCCTCTGCCCCGACCGGATCCGTCGCCGTCTCGCGCGCGACGAGGTCGGCATTCTTCCAGATCGGCACCCCGTCCTTGCGCCAGTAGAGCGAGAAGGTCCAGCGTGGCAGCGTTTCGCCCGGATACCACTTGCCCTGGCCGTAATGCAGGAATCCGCCCGGAGCGAAGCGCTGGCGCAGGCGCCGGATGAGGGCATCGGCAAGGCCGCGCTTCCTCGGGCCGGTCGCGTCGGCGTTCCACTCGGGCGCCTCGAAGTCGTCGATGGACACGAAGGTCGGCTCGCCGCCCATGGTCAGGCGGACGTCATTGGCCTTCAGATCCGCGTCGACGGTCTCGCCGAGCGCGTTCAGTGCCTGCCAACTCTCCTCGGAGAACGGATAGGAGACGCGCGGGCGCTCCGCGATCCGCTTGACCGTCATGTCGAATTCGAACTCGACCTCGGCGAAATCGACGCCGCCGGAGATCGGCGCCGCCGAGCGGTAGTGCGGCGTCGCGGCGAGCGGAATGTGGCTCTCGCCGGTGAGCAGGCCCGAGGTCGGATCGAGCCCGATCCAGCCGGCGCCGGGAAGGTACACCTCGGCCCAGGCGTGGAGATCGGTGAAATCGGTGGACGTGCCGGCCGGCCCGTCGATGGCGACGCGGTCGGGCTTCAGCTGGACGAGGTAGCCGGAGACGAAGCGGGCGGCAAAGCCGAGATGCCGCATGATCTGGACGAGCAGCCAGGAGGAATCGCGGCAGGAGCCGGAGCCCTTCTCCAGCGTCTCCTCCGGCGTCTGCACGCCCGGTTCCATGCGCACCAGATATTCGATGCGGTCGGCGACCACCTGGTTGAGGCCGACGAGGAAGTTCACCGTCTCGAGTTCCGACCGGTCGAGATCCCTGAGAAAGGCCTCAAGGCGCGGTCCGGCGGCCTCCGCGCCGAGATAGGCCGACAGGTCCGTGCGCAGCGGCTCCTCATAGGTGAACGGCCAGCTCTGGGCCATCTCCTCCACGAAGAAGTCGAAGGGGTTGTAGACCGTCATGTCGGCGAGAAGATCGACCTCGACGCGAAATTCGGTCGCGGGTTCGGGAAAGACAAAACGGGCGAGGTAGTTGCCGAACGGATCCTGCTGCCAGTTGATGAAGTGCGGCTCCGGCAGGACCTTCAGCGAATAGGACGGCACCCTCGTTCGCGAGTGCGGCGCCGGGCGGAGCCGGATGACCTGCGGGCCGAGGCGGACGGGCCGATCGTATTTGTAGTGGGTGACGTGATGGAGGGCTGCAAGGATCGACATGTAACTCTTCGTTCGAACGGTGGCCGCGACTTGGCTTTGGACCATATAGCCTCACGGACCTTCGGCAAGCGCCCATGCGGCAGGAACGGGCGACGCATCCCGATTTTATTGCGCCGCAGCGATCTTCAAGGAACTTGCGAGCCGGTCAAACATTGATGCGCGCAACTCTTTTCGCGCCGATGCGCGGTCGGTGGTTTTTCGATGAAACTCTTTTCCTGTCCGTCCTGCTCGCAGGTCGTCTTCTTTGAAAACGTCCTTTGCGAGCGCTGCAGCCATGCGCTCGGCTACGAGCCGGAATCCAACCGCATGCTGGCGCTGGAGCCGGAGGAGGGGATCTGGGTTTCGGCGGGGCGCCATTCCGACGGCAGCCGCTGGAAGTATTGCGGGAACTACGAGTTCGGCGTCTGCAACTGGCTGATCCCGGGCGACAGTGCCGACACCTTCTGCAAGGCCTGCCGGCACAATCTGACGGTCCCGGATGCCTCGAACCCGGCCAATGTCGCGAACTGGCAGAGGATGGAGATCGCCAAGCGGCGCATGGTCTACACGCTTCTGCGGCTGCGCCTGCCGCTCTTCACCCGCGACGAGGCGCCGGAGGGCCTCGGCTTCGACTTCCTTGCGGAGACGCCGGGAGAGCAGCATGTGATGACGGGTCATGACGACGGCCTGATCACCATCGCGCTGGTCGAGGCCGACGATGCCGAACGGGAAAAGCGTCGCACGTCGATGGGCGAGCCCTATCGCACGCTACTCGGCCATTTTCGGCATGAGGTCGGCCACTGGTACTGGGACCGGCTGGTGCGCGACGGTGGCGCGCTCGCCGAATGCCGCGCCATCTTCGGCAATGACGAGGTGGATTACGGCGAAGCGCTGCAGACGCACTACCGCAACGGCCCGAAGCCGAACTGGCAGGACGAGTATGTGTCCTCCTATGCCGCCTCGCACGCCTGGGAGGACTTCGCCGAGACCTGGTCGCACTACCTCCACATCGTCGACTCGCTGGAGACCGGGCACTGGTGGGGCGTGTCCGTCGATCCCAGGGTCAAGGATTCCGGGCTTTTGACGACGACCATCGACTTCGACGTCTTTGCCGAGGCAATCACCATCGAGGACATCACCGATGCGTGGCTGGCGCTTTCGGCGGCGCTCAACTCGTTCAACCGATCGATGGGACATAACGACCTCTATCCCTTCGTCCTCTCCGAGACGGTGAGGGGCAAGCTCGGATTCATCCACGATCTCGTCCACTTCCGGCTGGGAAACCAGAGGGCCAACCTGCCGCAAGCGGCACAGGGCGCAGCCGCCGGGGGTTGAAAATCCAGCAAAAGCCCTTGTCGAAGAATGTCTTGTGGGCGGCGCACGAAAATCCGAGGCGCTCTAGGCTTGAAGCGGCCTATGGCGCTCCACTTAAGAGATGGACAACCATATTCGTGGCTCGCTCCGGCGGGACGGGTGCGGAACCCGAGCTGCGCGAAGCGTGACGGCCGGATGCGACAAGCCGGCTATCCTTCGCCATTCGTCCGCATGCGCGCTCCCCCGGCGACCCTCGACCGACCTAGACGAGTGGCCATGACCAAGGGCAATCAATTCGCATTCGAGACATCCTGGGGAGCTTTCCCAACGGAAGGCGGGGCAAGGTTCCGGCTCTGGGCGCCCGGCGCCGGCTCGGTCGATCTCGCCTTCGGGGCGACGGGCGACGCAGCCGAGTTCCTCCCCATGGAGCGGGACGACGCCGGCTGGTGGAGCCTAACCACCGACCAGGTGGCGGTCGGCGAAGGCTACGGCTTCCGCGTCGACGGCGAACGGGTCGTGCCAGACCCTGCGGCGCGGGCGCAGATGGACGACGTTCACGGCCTCTCCAGGCTCGTCGATCCGGCTGCCCATGAATGGCGCACGCCGGGCTGGATGGGCCGACCCTGGGAGGAGGCGGTCTTCTACGAACTCCATACCGGGACGTTCACGCCCGAGGGCACGTTCGACGCGATCGTGGAGAAGCTCGACTATCTGAAAGAGACCGGCATCACCGCGATTGAGCTCCTGCCGGTCGCCCAGTTCGCGGGAAAGCGCGGCTGGGGCTATGACGGCGTGCTGCTCTATTGCCCGCACGAGACCTATGGCGGGGTCGACGGCCTGAAGCGCTTGATCGACGCAGCCCATGAGCGCGGGCTGATGGTCTTCCTCGACGTCGTCTACAACCATTTCGGACCCGACGGGAACTATATCGGCTCCTATGCGCCGGAGTTCTTCCACGAGGAGATCCACACGCCCTGGGGCGCGGCGATCGCCTATGACGAGACGCCGGTGCGCGACTTCATGATCGAGAACGCGCTGTTCTGGTTGGAGGAATACCGGATCGACGGGCTGCGCCTCGACGCCATCGACTCGATCAAGGACACGACCGACACGCCGCTGGTGAAGGAACTGGCCGCCCGTGTGCGCGAGAAATACCCGGATCGGCACGTCCACATCACCACCGAGGACGACCGCAACATCACCTGGCATATCGAGCGCGGGAAGGCCGGCGAGCCGCTGCTGGTCTCCGGCGAGTGGAATGACGACTTCCACCACTGCGCCCATGTCCTCGCGACCCACGAGGAAGAGGGCTATTACGCGGACTATTCGCGTAGGAGCGTCGAGCAGATGGCGCGGGCGCTGGCGACCGGCTTCGTCTTCCAGGGACAGCATTCGGCGCATCGGGGCAAGGACGTCGGCACCTCTTCGGCCCATCTTCCGCCCACGGCCTTCGTAAATTTCCTGCAGAACCACGATCAGATCGGGAACCGGGCCTTCGGCGACCGGCTGACGGACCTCGCCTCGCGGCGGGTCGTGGAATGCCTGCAGGCGATCCTGCTCCTGTCCCCGCAGATTCCGCTCCTCTTCATGGGCGAGGAGTACGGGGAGACCAAGCCGTTCTGCTTCTTCACCGATTTCCATGGCGAACTCGCCGACCTCGTACGCGAAGGGCGTCGCAGCGAATTCAGGAAGTTCGCCGCCTTCCATGATGCCGATGCGCGCAAGCTCATCCCCGATCCGAACGCCGCCTCGACCTTCGAAGCCTCCAAGCTCGACTGGGAGATGGCGACGCGCCCGACCTATCGGCGCCGGCTGGCCATGGTCCGGGAACTCCTGGAAAAGCGCCAAGCGTCAATCGTGCCGCTCCTGAAGGAGACGCCGCCGAGCTGCGGCGCCTATCAGGTCTCGGACGAGACCCGTGCCTTCGTCGTCTCCTGGAGGCTGAAGGACGGGTCCGTGCTGCAGCTCTTCGCCAATCTGGACGACGAACCCTGGGCCGTGCCACAAGGCGTCGGCAAGGGCGATCTCGGCCGCGGCAAGCTCGTGCATGCCCATCCGAAGGGTGCCGAGGAGGCTTTGGCGACGGGCGTTCTGCCGGGGCCGAGCGTCGTCTTCCGCCTCGACGGCCAGCAACTGATCGCAGGGAAGTCTTCGTGAGCGACCATCTCGACCGGCTTGCCGAGAGTCACGGCATCCAGCTTGCCTATGTCTCCGAAATGGGCGAGCGCCGCCAGATCGACGATGCGGCGAAGCGGTCGCTTCTCGGCGCCCTCGGCATCGACCCTGAGGACGAGGACTTCGGCAGTTTCGACGAGGCACAGGATACGCCGACGCGCCGATGCGCCCTGCCGCAGACGGTCCGCGACCACCGCTTCTGGGGCGTGTCCTGCCAGCTCTACGGGCTTCGGTCTGCGCGCAATCTCGGCATCGGCGATTTCGAGGATCTGGCACAGCTTGCGTCGATCGCAGGCGAGGAGGGCGCCGCCTTCGTCGGCGTCAACCCACTGCACGCGCTGTTCCTCGCCGATCCCGGCCGCTACAGCCCCTATTCCCCGTCCACCCGGCGCTTCCTCAACCCGCTCTACATCGCTGTCGACCGGCTGGAGGGCGGGCCGCAAGCGATCGCGGCGCTTCGCGCCGAGGCGCCCGAGCTCTTCGAGGACCTCGACGGCGACCTTGTCGACTATCCGCGGGCCGGGCAGCTGAAGCTGCAGCTGTTCAAGAAGATTTTCGCCGCGAGGCGCGACGATATCCGCGAGGAGCAGGCCTTCGAGCGCTTCTGCGCCGGCGGCGGCGATACGCTTGCCGGCTTCGCGCTATTCGAGGCGATCTCGGAGCGGCAGGTCGAGGACGGGTTTCATGCCGGCTGGCATTCCTGGCCCGGGGCGCTGCAGGATCGTGACAACCAAGCGGTGTCGGCGTTTGCGGAGGAGAATGCCGATCTCGTCCTGTTCCATCAATGGCTGCAGTTCGAAGCCGAGGAGCAACTCGCCGAAGCGCAGGCACGCGCCAAGGCCGCCGGCATGCGCATCGGCCTCTATCTCGACCTTGCCGTCGGTGTCGCGCCGGATGGCGCCGAGACCTGGATGGACCCGTCGCTGACGGTGGCTGCGGCGCGGGTCGGCTCGCCGCCCGATATGTTCAACAGCCAGGGCCAGGACTGGGGCCTTGCGCCGCTGTCGCCGAAGGCGCTGGCCGAGCGCGGCTTCAAGCCGCTGCGCGAATCCTTCGAGGCGCTCACCCGCAATGCCGGCGCGGTCCGCATCGATCACGCCATGGGGCTCGCCCGGCTGTGGTGGATCCCGCAGGACAGCGGCTCTTCCGGCGGCGGCTATGTGCGCTATCCGCTCGGCGCGATGGTCGACACCGTTGCGGAGGTTTCGGAGGCGAATGCCTGTCTCGTCGTCGGTGAAGATCTCGGCACCGTGCCGCCGGGCTTTCGCCACGTGATGGAGACGGCACAGGTCATGTCCTACCGTGTCCTGTATTTCGAGCGGCACCGCGAGACGGAGTTCCTGCCGCCCGCGGCCTATCCCAAGCTCTCGCTCGCCTGCGTGTCGACGCATGACCTCGCGACGCTTGCCGGCTGGTGGGACGGGGCCGATATCGCCCTTCGCTTCGAGGCAGGCACCCAGGACGCGGCGGCGACGGAGCGCGACCGGACCGATCGCCGGCACGACAAGCGCGCGCTCGTCTCCGCGCTCGCCGAGGCGGGTGTCCTGCCGCCGGAGCTTTCTCGGGTCGCCGCGGGCGAGGACGAGGTTCCGGACACGCTTTCGGCAGATCTTGCTGTCGCCGTCCACCGCTTCGTCGCGATGACGCCGTCGCTTCTCGTCACCGTCCAACTCGACGACATGATCGGCTCGCATCGACAGCCGAACCTGCCCGGCACGACCGATCAATATCCCAACTGGCGTATCCGCTCGCCAATCGCCCTCGAAGATCTCGCGGAGAGCGAACGCTTCCGCAACATGGCCGCCGCGATGCGGCGGGAAAGGCCGAACCGCTCATGAGCCGCCCCCTGGTCGCGACCTACAGGCTGCAGTTTCGCGAGGGCATGGACTTCTCCGGCGCTGCCGGGCTCGCTCCCTACATCGCCCGCCTGGGTGTCAGCCATCTCTACGCTTCGCCGATCTTCGCCGCCTCGCCGGGCTCGACCCACGGCTACGACGTCACCGACTACAACGCCCTCGAGGAGAAGCTCGGCGGCATTTCCGGCTTCACCGCGATGAGCGACGCGCTCTCGGGAGCGGATGTCGGCCTGATCCTCGACTTCGTGCCGAACCATATGGGTGTCTCGCCGGTCAATCATTGGTGGGAGGACGTGCTGCGCTGGGGCCAGGAGAGCCGCTACGCGCGCACCTTCGACATTTCCTGGGAAGCCGAGAAGATCCTCGTTCCGGTCCTCGGCAAACCCTATGGCGACGCGCTGGAGGATGACGAGCTCTCGGTCCAGCTCGATGCGGATGCGGCGCAGCTGCGCTTCGACGCGGCGGGCTACGGGCTGCCGATCGATCCGCGCACCTACGGGCACGTCTTCGGCCTGCTCGACCATGCCGAGAAGGACCGCCTGGTCCGGCGGTTTTCGGTGTCGACGCCCGCCGAGGCCGACGAACTCGCCGAGCGCTTCGCCGAGCATCTCGCAGATCCCGGCTTCCGCGCGGCGCTCGACGCGGCGCTGGCGGCGATCAATGCCGATCCGGCCGCGCTCCACGAACTGCACGAGGCGCAGGCCTGGCGTCTCGCCTGGTGGCGCACGGCTCGCGAAAAGCTCACCTATCGGCGCTTCTTCGAGATCGCCGACCTGATCGGCGTGCGCCAGGAACTGCGCCGGGTGTTCTCCGAATCGCACCAGACGGTGATCCGGCTCGCCCGCGAGCGCCGGCTCGACGGCATCCGCATCGACCATGTCGACGGCCTCGCCGATCCCAAGGGCTATCTCGTGCAGCTGCGCCAGGCCTTCCAGTCGGTGCGGCGCTCGCCCTCGATCCATGTCGAGAAGATCCTCACCGGCGAGGAGCGGCTGCGCAACAATTGGGAGATCGAGGGCACAACCGGCTACGAGTTCATCACGGCCCTCGCCGGTCTCTACGTCGACGCCGCACAGGAAGCGGCGATGACCGACGCCTACCACGCCTTCATCGGCGAGGAGGAGGATTTGCGCGCCATGATCACCCGGCAGAAGCGGGCGATCTTCCAGCGCAATCTCGCCGGCGAACTTGTCAGCCTCACCAATCTGGCGCTCGGCGTCGCCGAACGCGGCCTGGCGACGCGCGACCTCGGCTCCGACACCATCGCCCGATCGATCGTCGAGGTCGCGACAGCGCTCCCGGTCTACCGCACCTACGTCTCCGTCGACGGGGTGCCGCGGCGCGACATCGCCGTCATCGACGAGGCGGTCGACCTCGCCATGACCTGGCGCGAGGTCGAGGCGGACGAGCCGATCCAGTTCATCGGCCGGCTCCTGAAGCTCGATTTCATCGACGGCGCCGACATCGCCGGCGCGCTCGACTTCACCCGGCGCTTCCAGCAGACCACCGGCGCGGTGATGGCCAAGGCGGTCGAGGACACGGTCTTCTACCGCTACAACCGTCTGATCGCTCTCAACGAGGTCGGTGGCGAGCCGGATCATTACGGCGCCGATGTCTCGGCCTTCCACGAGGCGATGGAGACCCGGCTGCAGGATCAGCCGGAAGGCCTCCTCGCCACCTCGACCCACGACACCAAGCGCGCCGAGGATGCTCGCGCGCGGCTCTACACGCTGTCCGAAGCGCCGGAGCGCTGGCGCGAGATGGTGACGGAGTTCGCGCGGCGGATGGAGCCGTGGCGCAAGTCGATCGAGCCCGGAGTGAACTCGCCCGATCCCGCCACCGAATGGGGGCTCTACCAGTCGCTGCTCGGCGTCCTGCCGACGGACTTCGATCCGGGCGACGCGGCCTTGCGGCACGGCATCGCCGAGCGTCTTGCCGCCTTTGCCGAAAAGGCGGTGCGCGAGGCCAAGCGCTGGACGAGTTGGACCTCTCCTGCGAGCGCCTATGAGACCGCCTTGTCGAACTTCACCCATGCCATGCTGGAGAGCGGCGATGCCGAGGCGTTCCTGTCGCATTTCTGGCAGGTGGCGCAGCCCTTCGTCGCCGCCGGCGCGCTGACCTCGCTGTCGCAGCTCGTCGTCAAGCTTGCGGCTCCCGGCATCCCCGACATCTACCAAGGCACCGAGTTCTACGACTTTTCTCTCGTCGATCCGGACAACCGCCGACCGGTAGACTTTGCGGTGCGCAGCGAGGCGATGGGCAGCGAGACCTCCTGGGACGAGGCGTGCGAGACCTGGCGGAGCGGCTGGATCAAGGCCAAGGTGACCCGCGCGGGCCTGGCCATGCGCAACCGCAATCCAGAGCTCTTCGCGCGCGGCGCCTATGTCCCCCTTGCCGCGGAAGGGGACCTCGCAGATCACGTCGTCGCCTTCGCCCGCATTGACGAGGAAGCCGGCAAGGCGGCCATCGCGATCGCACCGCGCCTGTGCCTCTCGCTGCTCGACGGCCGGGTCGACATCATGCCGGCGGGCGGCCGCTGGGGCGACACAAGCGTTGCGCTTCCTCAGGTCCTTCAGGATTGCTCCCTGCGCAATAGCTTCAGCGAAGAGATCCTGCCGCCCGGCAAGAGCCTCGACCTCGGAACGATCCTGTCGGACCTGCCTTTCGCCCTGTTCGAGACGGCCTGAGCCGACGGCCGGACCCTCTGCGAAGGGCCGGCTTCGTGCATCTTGCCGCCCTGTCGCCGGGGCGGCCCCGATGATTGGGAAGGAGACCCGCAATGCCGATCCGCACCGTCGTCTGGAACGAGTTCATCCACGAGCGCAACAACGCCGTCGTCAGGGAGATCTATCCGGGCGGGATCCATGGCGCGATCGCCGCCGGGCTGAGGGAGGACGACGCGTTCGACGTGTCGACGGCGACGCTGGACCAGCCCGAGCACGGACTGTCCGAGGCGCGTCTGGCCGAGACCGACGTCCTGCTGTGGTGGGGCCATAAGGCGCATAAGGACGTGTCCGACGAGACCGTGGAGATGGTCGCCGATCGCGTCCATCAGGGCATGGGGTTGATCGTCCTCCACTCCGGCCACTTCTCCAAGCCGTTCAAGCGGCTGATGGGCACGCCCTGTTCCTTGCGCTGGCGCGAGGCGGGTGAGCGAGAGCGTCTCTGGGCGGTGAACCGCTCGCATCCGATCGTGCAGGGCGTGACACCGGCGATCGAACTGCCGAATGCCGAGATGTACGGCGAGCCGTTCCTGGTGCCGGAACCGATGGAGACGGTGTTCATCTCCTGGTTCGAGGGCGGCGAGGTGTTCCGCTCGGGGCTGACCTATCAGCGCGGGGCGGGGAAGATCTTCTACTTCCGCCCGGGCCACGAGACCTATCCGATCTATCACAACCCGCAGATCAAGCGGGTGTTGAAGAACGCCGTGCGCTGGGCCCACAACCCGGTGCCGGCCTGGGAGGACGTCGCAGAGGCGCCAAACGTCCCCGTCGAGAAGGCGCCGGAGACGATCGAGAAGCGGGGCCCGGCCCTGCACAAGCCAGGCGAAGAGGGATATCGGTGAGTTCGGCAGAGGAGGGATCGGCATTGGCAGACGCAGGCGAAAAACGGATCATGATCCTCGGCACCGGCGGGATTTCCCACCGCCATGCCGAGCACTTCACCTCGATCCCCGGCTGCCGGATCGTCGCCGCCTGCGACGTCAACGCCGATCGGTCGCGCACCTTTGCGGACATGCACGCCATTCCGCGTTCCTTCGACAATCTCGGCAAGGCGCTGGAATGGGGCGAGTTCGACGCCGTGGTGAACTCGACGCCGGACGGCGTCCACAAGGCGACGACGCTGGACATCCTTGCCGCCGGCAAGGCGGTCTTCTGCGAAAAGCCGCTGGCGGTGAATGCCGATGATGCCTTCGACATGGTCGAGGCGGTCGAGAAGGCCGGTGTCATCAACATGGTCAACCTGACCTATCGCAACGCTCACGCCATCCAGATGGCCCGGCGGCTGATCGACGCCGGCGAGATCGGTGCCGTGCGCCATGTCGAGGCGAGCTATCTGCAGAGCTGGCTGACCGGCCGCCACTGGGGCGATTGGCGGGTCGACGAGCGCTGGCTGTGGCGGCTGTCCTCCGCGCATGGCTCGATGGGCGTGCTCGGCGATATCGGCATCCACATCGTCGACTTCGTCACCTATGGCACGGGGCTCGACATCGCCGCCCTGCAGGCGCGGCTCAAGACCTTCGACAAGGCCGAGGGCGGCGCGATCGGCGGCTATACGCTCGATGCCAACGATTCCTGCGCGATGACCGTGGAGTTCACCAATGGTGCGCTCGGGGTTATCCATATGAGCCGCTTTGCGACCGGCAAGGCGAACGATCTCGACCTGACCATTCATGGCGAGCTCGGCGCGCTGAAGATCTGGTCGAACACGACCGAGTCCAGCCTCCAGGTCTGTCTCGGGGCGGACATCGAGACGCAGACCTGGCGGCCCTACGACTGTCCGCCGACCCCGCGCAACGCCGACCGCTTCGTCATCGCGCTCCTGTCCGGCACGAATGGCGAGCCGGATTTCCGCCGGGCGGCTGAAGTGCAGAAGATCCTCGATCTTTGCTTCGTCTCGGATGCGGAGCGGCGGATGCTGCCGGTCGAACTGCCGCCGGCGGACTGACCGCCCAAGATCCGCCAGGCCGGCGGCTTCACTGAGCGAAAGGTCGGCACCAGCTTCTTCTGGCAAGGCTTGGGGAGCCCCCATGCGTCGCCCGCCGGCCTTGGCGCGCGGCGCGACCCGACCTCGGATACCGCCACAGATGCTGTCGACCTTCGTCACCTACCAGCTCTATTCGAGCGACATGCAGCGCTCGCTCGACCGCGTCGCGGCCGATCCGGTCGCCAAGCGCGAGGCGGAATACTACAACGCGCATATTGGCGAGGTGAAGTCCGTCGACGACTTCCTCGGGGATTACAGGCTCTACTCCTATGCGATGAAGGCCTATGGTCTGGAAGACCAGATCTACTCTAAGGCGCTGATGAAGAAGGTGCTGGAGAGCGACCTCAGCGACACCAAGAGCTTTGCCAACAAGCTGTCGGACGACCGCTATCGCGAGTTTGCCAAGGCCTTCAACTTTCCCGCCGCGTCTTCGGTGGACAAGACGCTCACCGCCCAGTCGGCCGCGCAGAGCGATCTGACCACCGAGGCCTATTCGGAATACCGGGTGCGGGCCGGGCAGGCCCAGGCGTTCAACGCCAGCCACTATGTCGGCACGATCGGCAGCGTCACCTCGGTCGATCAGTTCCTGAACGACAGCGCAATCTACAGCGTCGCGCTCGCCTCGGTCGGGATCGATCCAGCGATCACCTCCAAAAGCTTCATTCGGCAGGTGCTGACCTCGAACGCGGCGGATGCGCCGGCCGCCAACGGCGACACGCGCTATCTGAAGCTCGCCGACATGCTGCCCTTCAATGCCGACGGCTCGGCGCCGGCCGGCGGGCTGCAGACAGCCGCACAGGCGAACGGCACCGTCTATAGCTACTTTCAGGCGAAGGGGCTTGCGGCAACCGCACAGGCGGCGAGCTATCAGGTCAGCTATTACGAGGCGCAGATCGGCCAGGTGCAGACGGCGGACGATTTCGTGGGGGATGCGCGGCTTCTCGACGTCGCGCTGACCTCCGTCGGCCTCGACTCCTTGACGACCTCCTCGACCTTTGTCTGGCAGGTCCTGACCAGCGATCTCGCCGATCCCGACAGCGTCCTCAACAAGATGTCCGAGGCGACCGGCTCCGACATCGAGCGGAAGGCGAAGTTCAAGGCCCTCCAGGCTATGTTCACCTTCGATACGCAGGGCAATGCCGCGGCGGGCGGCGCACAGAGCACCGAAATGATCACCGCCACGACGGACGACTATCTGGAGCGCTATCAGAACGTCATCCGGCAGAAGGATACGCTCAGCACCAGCCTGTTCAAGGCCGGCGTCGCCGCGCTGAGCAGCGTCACCGGCTTCATGGCGAGCAGCGCGGTCTACAGCTATGCGCTGAAGGCCTTCGACCTCGACCCGGCGACCGAGAGCTACACCAAGATCATGCGGGTCCTGAAGAGCGATCCGTCCGATCCCAAGAGCTATGCCCGCCAGCTCCGCGACGAGCGCTATGTCCACCTTGCCGCAGCCTTCAACTTCGACGACAAGGGGAAGGTCGCCAGTCAGCGCCTGCCGCAGACCGAGGCGAGCCAGGTCGCAACCGCCAACCGCTATGCCGAGCTCCTGGGTGACGATCCGAGCAAGGCGGCTCTCGCCAAGGCGAAGGCGGAAACCGCCGACTACAAGGCCGCGCTGTCCTCCGTCGCCACGATCGACGACTTCGTCTCGAACGATACCATCCTGACCTATGCCCTGAAGGCCTACGGCCTCGATCAGGCGAAGCTTTCGAAGGACGACCTGAAAGCGATCCTGACCAGCGACCTCAGTGATCCCGAGAGCGCGGCCAATGTGAGGAACGACAAGCGGTTCGTGGAATTCGCAGCCGCCTTCACCTTCACCACCGGCGGCGAGATCCAGCGCGACAAGCAGGAGGTCCAGACCGTTAGCAATCTGATCAAGACGCAGGACTTCTATTTGCAGCAGATGCTGGAACAGGAAGCGGGCAACGATAACGAGGGGGTTCGCCTGGCGCTCTATTTCAAGCGCAAGGCGCCGGATCTGAAGAACAGCTACGAGATCCTCGCCGACCCGGCGCTCCTGTCGGTGGTGCAGACGGCGCTCGGGATCCCGAGCGAGTCCAGCCAGAGCGACATCGAGTTGCAGAAGGCGACGATCGACAAGAGGCTCGACCTTGCGAGTCTCGACGATCCCAGGCAGCTGGAGAAGTTCGTCAGCCGCTTCCTGGCAATGTACGACCTGACTTCCGGCGCGAGCTCGGCCGCGTCCTCCCCGGCCGCCATCATCCTCGGCGGCTCGAGCTCTTCCGGCATCGCGGGGATCCTGTGAGGCTCACCAGCTGGGCGGGGCCATGAAAAAAGGCTGCGAAGCGCCAAGCTCCGCAGCCCTTCAGATTTCACATTCGCAGTTGCGTCAGCGGACCGACAGGACTTCGCCGCTGCGCCGGTCGATGTCGACGCGGATATCGTCGCCGCGCCTGTCGATCCCCGCGATGCGGTAGGACCGCCGCGTCTTGGTGATGGAATCGACGTCCCGCACGCCCTGACGGCGGGCAATCCGCACCGCCTCGCGCTCGGACACCTCGTCCCGCTCGGCGCGGGAATCGTGGCCCCGATGGTCGCGGTCGCGATAGTCCCGCTCCTGGGTCTGCTCGTTCGGCACAAGGCGGATGCCGTCCTTGCCGATCTGGATACCCTGCGCGAGCGCAGGGGTGGCGAGGGCGATCGCCGCCGCCGTGAGTGCACCGTAAGTGAAAATTCTTTTCGTCATCGTCTCTCTCCCTGGGAGATATAGTTGCATTCAGGACGAATGCCCCGGATGCTTTCTGGAGAGACAACAACGGTGACGATTTTTGGTTCCAGGTCTCCGAGCGACCAAGGAACGGTAAATGGCCGCAGCCATTTCACTTTATGGCGAAAAGATGATCGACGGTATTGGGCGGCCGGGCTGCGGTTGCGGAAGCGCGGAACCTGAGGCGTGCCCCATGCTCCGCGTTCGCAACCCGGCCCTGCGACCGGCGCTCAGCCCATATATTGGCCGCCATTGGCCGAAAGCGTCGAGCCGGTGATGAAGCTCGCGTCGTCCGAGGCGAGAAACACGACGCAGCGTGCGATCTCGTCCGCTTCGCCCAGCCGGCCGACCGGGATCTGCGGCAGGATGTGCTTCTGCATGACGTCCTCGGAAATCGTGGCCATCATCTCGGTGTTGATGTAGCCGGGACAGATCGCGTTGACCGTGATGCCCTTCTTGGCGCCCTCCTGGGCGAGCGCCCGGGTGAAGCCGATATCGCCGGCCTTGGCGGCGGAATAATTGGCCTGGCCGGCCTGGCCCTTCTGGCCGTTGATCGACGAGATGTTGATGATCCGCCCGAAGCTGCGCGAACGCATGCCATCCCACACCGGCCGGGTCATGTTGAATAGGCCGGAGAGATTGGTGTTGATGACCTCCTGCCACTGCTGGGGCGTCATCTTGTGGAACATCGCGTCGCGGGTGATGCCGGCATTGTTGACCAGGATGTCGACCGGCCCGATCTCGGCCTCGACCTTGGCAATGCCTTCGGCGCAGGCGTCGTAGGAGCCGACGTCCCATTTGTAGACCGCGATCCCGGTTTCCTGCTTGAAGGCGTTCGCCTTCTCGTCATTGCCGGCATAGGTCGCCGCCACCTGATGTCCCGCCGCCTTCAGCGCCATCGAGATCGCCGCGCCGATGCCGCGCGTTCCTCCCGTCACGATTGCCGTTCTGGCCATGATGTCTCCTCCCTGGTTCGGGCTCCACCACACATTGCAGCCGGAAGCGTAGCCGGCTCAGAGCCTCACCTTGTTTATGTCGTCGGCGGGAGGTTGGTCACCCCTCGGCCCGACAAAAATGCCGCCGCGCTCGCCGCGAAAGCGAGCCGGCGGCCAAAAAGGCCGCGGCCCGGCGGTCCTTTCGAACCGCCGGGCCGCGAATAAATGTGTCATGCCGTAAGAGCGAATGCTGCCGAAAGGCCAGCTCTGTTCTCCCGCGGCAGCGCTGGGATCACATCCGCTCGAAACACATGGCGACGCCCATGCCGCCGCCGATGCAGAGCGTTGCGAGGCCCTTCTTGGCGTTCCGGCGCTGCATCTCGAAGAGCAGGGTGTTGAGAACGCGGTTACCCGAAGCGCCGATCGGATGGCCGATCGCGATCGCGCCACCATTGACGTTGACGATGTCGGGATTCCAGCCGAGGTCCTTGTTGACCGCGCAGGCCTGCGCGGCGAAGGCTTCGTTGGCCTCGACGAGATCGAGGTCGTCGACCGACCAGCCGGCCTTTTCCAGCGCCTTCCTCGAAGCCGGGATGGGGCCGGTGCCCATGATGGCCGGATCGACGCCGGCCGTCGCCCAGGAGACGATCCGCACCATCGGCGTCAGGCCACGCCGCTCGGCCTCGGCCTCGCTCATCAGGACGGTCACTGCAGCGCCGTCATTGATGCCGGAAGCGTTCGCCGCCGTCACCGAACCCTCCTTGTCGAAGGCGGGACGCAGCTTGGAGATGCCTTCCAGGGTTACGCCGTGCTTGATGTATTCATCGTCTTCGACGACGGTGTCGCCCTTACGGCCCTTGACCGTGAACGGCACGATCTCGTCCTTGAACCGACCGGCCTTCTGCGCGGCTTCGGCCTTGTTCTGGCTCTTCACCGCGAACTCGTCCTGCATCTCGCGGGTCAGCTGCCACTGCCGGGCGACGTTTTCCGCCGTATTGCCCATGTGATAGCCGTTGAAGGCGTCGATCAGCCCGTCCTTCAGCATGGTGTCGACGAGCTTCAGGTCGCCCATCTTCTGGCCGGCGCGCAGATGCTGGGCATGCGGGGCCATGGACATCGATTCCTGGCCGCCGGCGACGATCACCTTGGCATCGCCCATCGCGATCTGCTGCATGCCGATCGCAACGGTCCTGAGGCCCGAGCCACAGAGCTGGTTCAGGCCCCAGGCGGTGGCTTCCTTGGGGCAACCGGCTGCCATCGCCGCCTGCCGGGCCGGGTTCTGACCTTCGGCGGCGGTCAGGATCTGGCCCATGATCACCTCGTCGACCTCGGCCGCGTCGACCTTGGCGCGGGCGAGCGCCTCCTTGATGGCGGTGGCGCCCAGTTCATGGGCAGGCACGCTGCCGAAAGCGCCATTGAAGGCCCCGACGGGGGTGCGCGCCGCACCGACGATGACGACCGACTGTCCGTTGTTCATGACGAATTCCCTCAAGTGCGAGCAGGACCGTCCGGAGAATATAGGGCGGCCGGATGACTTCCGCACCTTTGTCGCAAAGCTGGCTCGGGCCTGTCAAACGGAGCCGGTCGCCTGGGAAGCCGGCGGATCGGCCGTCGATTCCGCAGCGCGGGGAAGGCGGAACCCGGCCCGGCAGGCCGCAATGCCTTGGATTCCAGTGGGCCCGTCCGGAAGCATTTGGAATGCGGCGCGATTTGTGCCTATCATTTATGCGGCGCAGCGAGAGTTTTGCGAGTGGCAGAACCGCCCGCGTGTTCGCACAGGTCAAGGGGTGAGGAATGGCCAAAGATTCGGATGTGACGGTAATCAAGAAATACGCCAATCGCAGGCTCTACAACACCGGCACCAGCACCTATGTCACGCTCGAGAACCTCGCGACCATGGTGAAGAACAACGAGGAATTCATCGTCCAGGATGCCAAGAGCGGCGAAGACATCACCCATTCGGTGCTGACCCAGATCATCTTCGAGCAGGAGAACAAGGGCGGGCAGAACCTGATGCCGATCGCCTTTCTGCGGCAACTGATCCGCTTCTACGGCGACCAGATGCAGATGGTGATCCCGGCCTATCTGGAGCAGACGATGAGCGCCTTCGCCAAGGAGCAGGAGAGCTTCCGCGAGAAGGTGACGGGACCTATCACCCAGACCCCGATGAAGCTCATGGAGGCGCAGGTCCGCCGCAACACCGAAATGTTCCGCCAGGCGATGGTGATGTTCAACCCGTTCATGGCCGGCGCAATGGGAGAGGCCGGCGATACGAATGATCGCGGCCATTCCGGCGGAGCGGGAGCCAGCACGGACAGCCGCGACGACGATCTGAAGGCGATGCGCGACCAGTTGCAGCGCATGCAGGAGCGTCTTGAAGCGATCGATTCGCGCAAGGAGAGCTGACCGGCCGCCAATTCGCCGGGCGTTCGGCCACCGGGTGATCCCGTCCGGCCTCGGTTTCGCCGCCGCGCCGGTGGGGCAGACGGAACGACATAGCAAAGGAAAAGCCGGCTCCCGTCGAAGGACCCGGCTTTCGAATTCTCCACGCTGGCCTTGCGGCTGCGGGAGAGGCGCTCGGCGAAATGCCGCGGCGCCGGATCGGGCTTACGCCTTTTCCTTGACCGTCAGGATCTGCTTGCCGCGATACATGCCGGTCTTCAGGTCGATGTGGTGCGGCCGACGCAGCTCACCGGAGTTCTTGTCTTCGATGTAGGTCGGCGCCTTCAGCGCGTCCGCCGAACGGCGCATGCCGCGCTTCGACGGGGTCGTTTTCCGTTTGGGTACGGCCATGTCCTGCTCCATTTGGCCCGCCGCTCGCCGGAAAGCCAGCGGCCGGGCAATCTCGATTGTCCGGGGTGCTCCGGGCCCACGGAAGCATGGCTTCCGATGACTCGGTGCATTCGCGTCGCAATGCCGATCGGTCGACCAAGAGCCGCCGCAAGGCCTCGCCATGACGGGAATTCCAGGTGCCCATAGCAAAGCTTCGGCCGAATTGGAAGGGGCCTGGACGCGCGCTCAGCCCTTTTGCGGATCGCCGACGCAGCCGACATAGGCGCCGGAGCGCGACGCAAGACGCTGGACGCGCCGCGCCAGCCGGTTCAGTCCGGAGGAGGGCTTGCCCGGATTGCGTGCATCCGGCGCGGGCAGGGTGACGGTGATCAGGGCGGCCTGGCGCGCCGTCAGTTGCGCGGCGGATCTGCCGAAATAGTGCTGGCTCGCCGCATCGATTCCGTAGATGCCTTCGTCCCACTCGGCGATGTTGACGTAGATCTCCATGATCCGCCGCTTCGACAGGACGAGATCGAAATAGATCGCCAGCGGCACTTCCAGACCCTTGCGTAGGAAGGACCGGCTGTTCCACAGGAAGAGGTTCTTCACCGTCTGCATGGTGATCGTGGAGGCGCCGCGGGTTTCCTCGCCGGCCAGGGCTTCGTTTACGACTTCGCGCATTTCGCCCCAGTCGACCCCGTGGTGCCGGCAGAACTGGCCGTCCTCGGACATGATGATCGAGTGGAGGAGAACCGGCGAAACATCCTCGATCGCCACCCAGTCGCGCTCGACCGGCTGGCCGGTGAGGTGGTCGTAGAGCATCAGCGTCGACATCGGATGGACGAGGCGCAAGGCATAGACCGGCGTCAGGACCAGCGGGATCGCGGCGAGCAGGACGAGCACTGCGGCGACCCGTGTCAAAATACGCAGCATTCGTCTAAACATCCGGCTCGGTCTGCCTCGGCGGGGACTTTCGCATGCCTCCCCGCAGGAAGGATCGTCTTTACTTATCGGTGGTAGAAACCTTTCGCAATGCCTTGCTGGCGACATTAGGTTCCGCTGATTGTTCGCTTGCTTTCCTAAATTGAGACTAGATGCTGGGAGACGGAACGAAGATGAAATCGGCGGATTTCGAGGGAAAACTCGCGGTCACTGCAAAGGCGGTTGGCGCTTTTCTCGATGACATTCTTCAATCGCATCAGTTGGTGGCCGGAACTCCGCAAAAACTCTTGGGTGCGATGCGCCACGGCGTGTTGAACGGGGGTAAGCGCCTGCGGCCGTTTCTGGTGATCGAGACGGCGAAGATGTTCTCGGGCGATTCGAAGGCGGCGATGCAGGTCGGCGCGGCGCTCGAATGCGTCCATTCCTATTCCCTCGTCCATGACGATCTGCCGGCGATGGACGATGACGATCTCAGGCGCGGCAAGCCGACCGTGCACAAGGCCTTCGACGAGGCGACGGCGATCCTGGCTGGTGACGCGCTATTGACTCTGAGTTTCGGCCTCATCGCCTCGTGCGACAAGATCCCGGCGGAGGCACGCGCGGCCCTCGTCGTGCTCCTGGCCAAGCGCGGCGGGGCGCCCGGCATGGTCGGCGGCCAGATGCTGGACATCCAGGCCGGCGACAGCCGCTCCGAGATCGAGATCACCCGCATGCAGGCGATGAAAACCGGCGCCTTGATCAGCTGCTCCTGCGAGGCGGGAGCGCTTCTTTCCGGGGCATGCGACGACGATCGCGCCCGGCTTCGCCGCTTCGGAGACACGATCGGCCTCGCATTCCAGCTCGCGGACGACCTGCTCGACGAGTATGGCGAGGCGGAGGTCGTCGGCAAGGCGACAGGCAAGGATCAGGCCAAGGGCAAGCGCACGCTCGGACAGATCTACGGCCGGCGCGCGCTCCAGGACCGGCTCGACGCGCTCGAGAGCACGGCGGAGGAGCTGCTGGAGCCCTATGGCGAGAGGGCCGAGCTCCTGCTGGAAGCGGCGCGCTTCGTGGTCTGGCGCAAGCACTGATCTGGTGATCGCGTCGACCCGGCATGGCCTGCCGCCGCGCGGCGGCTGAGCGTCTCGAACTCCGGCACTTCGTAAGATCCGCCGGACGTCGCAGGGCCCGCGCGGATCTGCGCGGGGTCAGTTCTTCATGACGATGCAGAAGCCGCCGGCGCCGCGCAGCCGGTTGCAGAGCGCGTCGGCTTCGGACTTCGTGTCGGCGCCGATCCTGACGGCATAGATGCGGCGTCTCGGGCTCGTGCGCGTGCGCGTGACGATCGGCTTGATGTCGCCGAGGATCGAGGGAAAGGCCGACTGGACGCGGGCGAACATCCGCATGGCCACCGCCTGACGTTCGTTGCCGGCCACCTGGACCCCCCACGGCTTCATCGGCGCGCTGTCGACATCCGCAAGCGAGCCGAAGACCGAACGCGTCTTCATGATGGGGAGTTGCGCGCAGCCGTCGAGGAATTCGAGCTCGTCGTCGAGCGGATGATGCTCGACCTCGCGGCCGTCTTCCTTGAACCAGTCCGCCGGCCGGAAGGTGATCGCGGCGACGTAGTTCTCGGTCTCGGCCGGCAGGTAGCCGCCATTGGCGATCCAGGATTTCACCCGGTTGATCCCGCCATTGTAGGCCGCCGCCGCGAGACCCCAATTGCCGAGTTCGGTTCGAAGGTCGGCGAGATATTGCGCGGAATGGCGGATCGAGGATTCGAGATCGTAGGGGTCGTCTAGGCCCCGTTCCACCGCGGTATAGGGCATGAACTGCGCGATGCCCTGCGCCCCCACGGGCGAGACCGCCTTGATGTCGAAGCGGCTCTCTTTCCAGATCAGCCGGGCGAAGAAGTCCTTCGGCATGCCGACCGCTTCGGCGTCCTTGCCGATCAGTTGGCAGATGTCGCGCGCGGTCGGCGCCGCGGTTTTCCGCTGCAACGGCGTATCGTCCGTCTTCGGGACGGGGGCGGCGATCTGTTCGACGCCTGTCCCGGCGGTATCGTCGGTGGCGCCGGCGGAGCCGGTGTCGGCGCCTGCGGAAGGCGGCTCGTTCACGCCTTCGAGCGCGGGCGGGCTCGGCGGAAAGGGGATCGCCGGCAGGACCATCCCGGGAACCGCGGCCGGCTCTGGACCGACGGTCTGGGCCAAGGCGCTCGGCGCCAGTGCGAGGAGCGCGCTCGCGAGCAGCGGCAGGGCCGCGCGTCCGGCGCTTATGCGTGTTGGCTGGCAGTCGCCCCGCTTCATTCCGCCGCGGCGCGGTCGGACCCGAAACGTCGCTCGATATAGTCCGCGACCATCGCCTGGAATTCGGCCGCGATGTTCGGGCCGCGCAGCGTCACCGTTTTCTTGCCGTCGACGAAGACCGGGGCCGCAGGCGTCTCGCCGGTGCCGGGCAGCGAAATGCCGATATCGGCGTGCTTGGATTCGCCGGGCCCGTTGACGATGCAGCCCATCACCGCGACGTTCAGCGCCTCGACGCCCGGATAGCGCTCGCGCCAGACCGGCATGTTCTCGCGGATGTCCGACTGGATCTTCTCGGCGAGTTCCTGGAACACCGTCGAGGTCGTGCGGCCACAGCCGGGGCAGGCGGCGACGACGGGGACGAACTGGCGAAAGCCCATGGTCTGCAGGAGTTCCTGTGCGACCTGCACCTCCTTCGTGCGGTCGCCGCCCGGCTCCGGCGTCAGCGACACGCGGATCGTGTCGCCGATGCCTTCCTGCAGGAGGATGCCCATCGCCGCGGAGGACGCGACGATGCCCTTCGAGCCCATGCCCGCCTCGGTGAGGCCGAGATGCAGGCAATGGTCGGTGCGGCGGGAGAGGTCGCGGTAGACGGCGATGAGGTCCTGCACCTGGCTGACCTTGGCCGACAGGATGATCCTGTCGCGGGCAAGACCTATCTCCTCGGCAAGCTGCGCCGACAGGAGCGCCGACTGGATGATCGCCTCGCGGGTGACGGCCCGGGCCGAGAGCGGCTGCGGCAGCGCGTTGTTCTGGTCCATCAACCGGGTCAGGAGCTCCTGGTCGAGCGAGCCCCAATTGACGCCGATGCGGACCGGCTTGCCGTAGCGGATCGCCATCTCCACGATGGCGGAGAACTGCTTGTCGCGCTTGTCCCGGAAGCCGACATTGCCGGGATTGATGCGGTATTTGGCAAGCGCCTCGGCACAGGCCGGATGATCGGCCAGCAGCTTGTGGCCGATATAGTGGAAGTCGCCGACCAACGGCACGGTAACGCCCAGCCGATCGAGCCGCTCCTTCACCCTGGGCACCGCGGCGGCGGATTCGTCCCGGTCCACGGTGATGCGGACGATCTCGGAACCGGCCTTCGCGAGCGCCGCCACCTGCGCGACCGTCGCGTCCACATCCGCCGTGTCGGTATTGGTCATCGACTGTACGACGACCGGCGCGTCGCCCCCGACGAGAACACCGCCGACGTCGACGGAAACTGTTCTCTTGCGCGGCGCGGGATCGGCCTCGATCGTGTCGATGGGGGTCTGGATGGTCATGGCGGCTTCCGGTTGATGCCTCGGCGGGCAACGACGTTCCGACAGCGAGGTGGCGCCCCTCGCCGAGCTTGTCAATCGGAACACGCGGCTATGGCGTTCCGATGACGGGACAGGGGTCCGATCGCCGAGCGTGAGTTCCCCTCTATGTCGAGGCCCGACAGGACAAACCTTCAGGGAGTTGCGCCATGGCCGTCGGATACGGGCCGATCGTCGTCATCCTAGTCTTCATTGCGCTGATCGCGGTCATGCCGGCCTGGCCCTATGCCCGGCGATGGGGCTACCGGCCGACCATGATCCTCGGCATCATCTTCGTGATCATTGCGGTCTATGTCGCGATCGGCGGTTTCGGCCCGCCGCAGAACGCGGTCTCCTTCCCGCGCTGAGCCGCGACTCGATGCACGCTTTTGCATGGGTGGGAACTGAATTCGTCTTCAACGGTTTGTGAGGCGACTGTTAGACAAACAACGAATGGAAACGTCATGAGCGTCGGCGCCATCATCCTCATCATCGTCATCCTGCTCCTGATCGGCGCGCTGCCGACCTGGGGCTATTCGGGCGGCTGGGGCTACGGTCCTTCGGGCATTCTCGGCCTGATCGTGGTCGTGGTCCTGATCCTGCTCCTGCTTGGACGTATCTGAGCGGTCCGCCACCGCGACCAGCCTTCTGATCAACGCAGCGCCGCGCCGAGTGACCCTCGGCGCGGCGTTGTCATGTCCGGCGCCGGGATCGGAGCGGATGCTTCGGCCAAGGACTTCTCTTGAGTCCATAGAGTGAGTGGCGAGCGCATGCTGCGGTGCCGCGGGTCTTGTTGCGCTGCGCAGATTGCGCAATGAGTCATGCTCTTGTCCTCGCGCATATGAAGATCGGCACAGGCCGTTGCGCGGGCATTTCGTGTCAGGAGGACGCATGGCACAGCGCGGCGTCGCCGTTCGGCGGGACCCTTGCCGGAATACGCCATCGGCAGATGAATTCGCAGAGGCGGCAATCAGCGGGGGCCGGCGGTGATCGACGCCGGCGACTACCGAACACTCTACGACCGGTTCGCGTGGAACCTTCCCGCCCGATTCAACATCGCCGAGGCCTGTGCCGACCGCTGGGCCGAACGCGAACCCGATCGCTTGTGCCTGATCGAGGATCGCGGCGCCCTGCCGCCGGCAACGCTCAGCTATGGCGATCTGTCGGAGCGCTCGCGCCGCCTCGCCGCCGCCTTCGCCCGGCGGGGCGTGAAGCGTGGCGACCGGGTGGCGATCGTCCTGCCGCAGAGCTTCGAGGCGGCGATCACCCATCTCGCGGTCTACCGCCTCGGCGCCGTCGCCGTGCCGCTGGCGCTGCGCTTCGGGCCGGACGCGCTCGGCTTTCGCATGGCGGCCGCCGGGGCGAGCCTCTTGGTGATCGAGGGAAGCGGCCTGCCGACCCTTGCCGGTGTCTCCCATGACCTTCCGGAGCTTCGGCAGATCGTCGCCGTCGGGGCCGAACGGGCGGACCTTCTCGACTTCCACGCGCTACTCGCAGAACCCGACGAACCGGTCGAAGACGCCGACACGACCCCGGACGATCCGGCGCTGATCATCTTCACCTCCGGCACGACCGGCCCGCCCAAGGGCGCGCTGCATGGTCACCGCGTGCTCCTCGGCCATCTGCCTGGGATGCAGTTCCATCACGAGGGTTTTCCGAAGCCGCGGGACCGGCTGTGGACGCCGTCCGACTGGGCCTGGGCCGGCGGTCTCCTCAACGCGCTTCTGCCCTCGCTCCTCTTCGGCGTGCCGGTCGTGTTCACCCGCGAGCGCTTCAGCGCCGAGGAGACCTTCGCACTGATGGCGCGGCAAGGCGTACGCAATGCCTTCCTGCCGGCGACGGCCCTGCGCATGATGAAGGCGGCGACGACCCGGGAGGCGGTGCGGGCGCTCGATCTGCGAACGATCGGCTCGGCGGGCGAAACGCTGCCGCGCGCGACCTATCTGTGGGCGCGCGAGGCGCTCGGCCTCACCGTCAACGAGTTCTACGGCCAGACCGAGTGCAACATGGTGCTCGGCTCCTCGGCCGCCTTCGGCGTCTCCCGCCCGGGCGCGATCGGCAAACCCGTTCCGGGCCATCGGGTCGCCATCCTCGACGAGGCCGGCCAGCCCGTTCCCGCCGGGCGCACCGGTATCATCGCCGTCAGGGCGCCGGACCCGGTGATGTTCCTCGGCTACTGGAACGACCCTCAGGCGACGGCCGACAAATTCCGCGGCGAGTGGCTTATGACGGGCGATGAGGCGGTGATGGACGAGGACGGCTTCGTCGCCTTTGTCGGGCGGGAGGACGACATCATCACCTCGGCCGGCTACAGGATCGGGCCGGGCGAGGTCGAGGACTGCCTCCTGTCGCATCCGGCGGTGAAGCTCGCGGCCGTCGTCGGCAAGCCCGATCCCTTACGCACCGAGATCGTCAAGGCCTATGTCGTTCCGGCCGACGACGCGGAACCGGGCGCGAACCTTGCCGCCGCGATCCAGCTCTTCGTCCGCGAGCGGCTGTCGGCGCATGAATATCCGCGCGAGATCGCCTTCGTGACCGAGATGCCGCTGACCACCAGCGGCAAGATCATCCGCCGCGTCTTCCGTGAGATGGCGGAGCGTGAGGCGGGCGCGGCAGAGGCGGCGGAATAAGGCCCCCTCGCGTCGCCTGTGCGCCGCAGGCTCTGACGGGCCCTCGGCTCGCGGCGGGTTCGGAGTTCCGGAACGAAGTCTCTCAACCGGTTAAGAAACACGGTTAATCGAGCGTTAACGATTCGCTGCGATGGTCCCTGACCGAGGGAAGCGTCGCTTCGGGCGGCAGCTTCCGGCCGGATCAGGCGAGGGAAGCGGGTCGATGAGACTGTTGAAGATGATGACGATCGGCGCGGCAACGACCGCCTGCGCCTTCACCGGTGCGATGGCGGCCGACCTTCCGCCGATCTACGACGCGCCGCTCTATGAATCGGTGCCGGAGGTCCAGCCCGTCGAGATCGGCACCGGCTGGTACCTGCGCGGCGACGTCGCCTACGACTTCCAGACCGACCTGCCCTCGAGTTACGAGCTCCGCTCTGTCGATCCGAGCGGCACCAGCATCCTCGCGACCGGCTCCTATGACGGGCTCAAGCTTCAGTCCGGCGTCACGGGGTCGGGCGGCATCGGCTATCAGTTCACCGATTATCTGCGCGGCGATGTCACGCTCGGCTACTGGAAGCAGGACATCGGCGACGCCAGGCTCGGCGACTTCAAGGTCAGGACCTCGGCCAAGGGACTGGAAGTCATGGGCAATGCCTATGCCGACCTCGGCACCTATGTCGGCTTCACGCCCTATGTGGGCGCCGGCGTCGGCGGCGTTCGGTTGGAATACAATTCGACCTGCAGCTATAGCGGCATTTCCTGCGGGGATGGGCTGAACAGTTTCTTCGCCGATGACAACGCAGACTGGCGCTTCGCCTATTCGGTCATGGCGGGCGTCGCCTACGACGTCTCCAAGAACCTCAAATTCGATGTCGGCTATCGCTACCTCAATGTTGATGGCGGTTCGGCGACGGCCATCCGCGGCGGTCTCCCCAACAGCCAGACGACCTACCAGATCGACGGCGAGGACGACGGCTTCGACCGCCACACGATCACGGCGGGCCTTCGCTATTCGCTCTGGTAGGCGAGACGTTTCCGGCAGGGTCCGCGGCGCGTGACATGGCGGCCGGGACCTGCCGGCCGTAAAAGCCGAGCACCCCAACGTCCATCCACGCGCGACCGCCCGATAGTCCGCTTCGGCGCGCTTGATTTTGAGGAGGTCTTCCGCCGCGGGCCGCGGATGCCTGGGTGTTCGCCCCGTAGAAATGCGAGCCGAACAGGGGGCGCGCCAGGATGCGCCTGTCATCCATGATGCCGCCGCTCCTTTGGCCGCTCGCTCGATTATCCGCCGATCGCGGGCCCTTTTCGCCGGCTCGGAGCCGACTTGCCCGTTTAGAGCCGCCGCCCGCCAACGCGAATAAATCCCTTAGCGTTGTGAAAATATCATTCGTCGGCCGCACCCCGGAATGCAATATGCCCGCGCCGTGACCCTCACCCGGTTACGCGCGCGGGACGGGCGGTCATGGTGGACGGCCACGGGAGAGCGCCCCGTGGTCGTCGTGGCCCCCCGATTCGCTGCGGCGACCGAAGGGAAACGCCGTCACATCCGTGACGAAAAGTGCAAAGCCTGCCTCATCGAAGTGACGCTGCGTCAATGCGCGGGCGCAAGGCAGGGGCGGGCGGTCACGTGCTCTCTCCGCGTGGCCGCCCCTTTCACGATTGCGCCGCGCAGGACGGGATCGGTCTGTCTCGATATCGCCGGAAGGCTGGGGTGGGAGCTGCGGCTCACCGGCGCCGGTCGATGCCACACCGTCTCCCAGGTTATGATCCCGGGCACAGGCTTGCGCAGTTATGGGCCTTCCGCTATCAGCGTCCGCGGGACACCTCTCCCCAACGAGAGGCGCCTATCTGAAAGGGTAGCTAAAGATGGCGACTATCTCCAAGCCGGACATGCGTCCGGCCAATCCCCGCTTTTCGTCCGGTCCTTGTGCCAAGCGTCCCGGCTGGACGCTCGAGGCGCTCAGCGATGCAGCGCTCGGTCGCTCGCACCGCGCCAAGGTCGGGAAATCCAAGCTTCAAAAAGCGATCGACGACACCCGCGAGATCCTCGGCGTTCCCGCCGATTATCGCATCGGCATCGTGCCGGCGTCCGATACCGGCGCCGTCGAAATGGCGATGTGGTCGCTGCTCGGCGCCCGCGGCACCGACGTCCTTGCCTGGGAATCGTTCGGCTCCGGCTGGGTCACCGATGCGGTCAAGCAGCTGCAGCTGAAGGACGTCCGCACCTTCGAAGCGCCCTATGGCGAGATCGTCGACCTCGGCCAGGTCGATTTCGACCGCGACGTCGTCTTTACCTGGAACGGTACGACCTCTGGCGTGAAGATGCCGAACGGTGACGCGATTCCCGCGGGTCGTCAGGGCCTGACCATCTGCGACGCGACCTCGGCCGCCTTCGCGCAGGACCTGCCGTGGGATAAGCTCGACGTCGTCACCTTCTCCTGGCAGAAGGTCATGGGCGGCGAGGCCGCGCATGGCATGCTGATCCTCTCTCCCCGCGCCGTCGAGCGGCTGGAGAGCTATAAGCCTTCATGGCCGCTGCCGAAGATCTTCCGCCTGACCAAGGGCGGCAAGCTGATCGAGGGCATCTTCAAGGGCGAGACGATCAACACCCCCTCGATGCTCGCGACCGAGGACTATCTCGACGCGCTCGCCTGGGGCAAGGAGATCGGCGGACTGAAGGCGCTGAAGGCCCGCGCCGACGCCAATCTCGCGGCGGTCGAGGCCTATGTCGATGCGAATGACTGGATCGGCTTCCTGGCGAAGGATAAGGCGATCCGCTCCAACACCTCGGTCTGCCTCACCTTCACCGATTCGGATCTCGTCGCTCAGTCCGAGGACGCGCAGAACGCCTTTGCCAAGGGTGTCGCATCGCTGCTCGAGAAGGAGGGCGTCGCCCTCGACATCGGCGCCTATCGCGATGCGCCGGCGGGCCTCAGGATCTGGTGCGGTGCGACCGTCGAGACGGCCGACATCGAGGCGCTGATGCCGTGGATCGGCTGGGCCTACGCCCAGCAGAAGGCCGAGCTGAAGAAGGCGGCCTGACCCGGCCGGGCGGCAGCCGGCGAGCGGGAAGGGCGGTCGGCGTGCCGCTTTCGGATCGAACCAAGAGCTTCATCGCGGACACGCTCTCCCTGGTCGTGTTCTTCACGATCGCCAGCGGGCTCAACGAGCGCTTCATTGCGGGCATGACCTGGGACGAGGTCCTTGTGTCCCGCTCGATCGGCGCTCCGCTGATGGTCCTGACGGCGAGGCCCTACGGCTTGTGGCGGGACTGGTTCATGAAGCGGACCGACCCGTCCGGCAAGTGGAGCCGGCTGGCGATGGACAGCCTCGCGCTGCTCATCTTCCAGCTGCCGATCTACGTCGCGATCATCGTCGCCGGCGGGGCGGACGGCTTCGCCATCCTCAAGGGCGCGGCAGGCTTCGCGGCTCTGCTCTTCGTCCTCGGCCGGCCCTACGGCGTCTTTCTCGAACTCGTCCGTGGCTTCTTCGGCCTGAAGGGCCAGGGCCAGAAACCGATGTCCGTCGGCGGCTGAAGACGGACCTTTTCGCGGGGACGCCGATCGCGACCCCGCCCTCATTCCAGATCTCTTCACTTCGACGCCGGACGACCATCCTCCGGTGCAGTCACAAGGAACCGCATCCATGGCACCCCGCGTACTCGTATCCGACAAGCTTTCCCCGACCGCCGTGCAGATCTTCACCGACCGCGGCGTCGAGGTCGACTACATGCCCGATGTCGGCAAGGACAAGGACCAGCTCGCCGAGATCATCGGCCAATATGACGGCCTCGCCATCCGCTCCGCGACCAAGGCGACGGAAAAGCTGATCGAGGCGGCGACCAATCTGAAGGTCATCGGCCGCGCCGGTATCGGCGTCGACAATGTCGACATTCCGGCAGCTTCGAGGAAGGGCATCATCGTGATGAACACGCCCTTCGGCAATTCGATCACCACGGCCGAACACGCCATTGCGCTGATGTTCGCCGTCGCCCGCCAGTTGCCCGCTGCCGACGCCTCGACGCAGGCCGGCAAGTGGGAGAAGAATCGCTTCATGGGCGTCGAGATCACCGGCAAGACGCTCGGCGTCATCGGTTGCGGCAATATCGGCTCGATCGTCGCGTCGCGCGGTGTCGGCCTGAAGATGCGCGTCGTCGCTTTCGATCCGTTTCTGTCGGCCGAGCGCGCCGCACAGCTCGGCATCGAGAAGGTCGAGCTCGACGACCTCTTCAAGCGCGCCGATTTCATCACCCTGCACACGCCGATGACCGACAAGACCAAGGGCATCATCAACGCGGCGGCGATCGCCAAGATGAAGGACGGCGTGCGCATCATCAATTGCGCCCGCGGCGGCCTCGTCGTCGAGGCGGATCTTGCCGCCGCGATCAAGTCCGGCAAGGTCGCCGGGGCCGGCGTCGACGTCTTCGAGACGGAGCCGGCGACCGACTCGCCGCTGTTCGGCCTCGACAATGTCGTCTGCACCCCGCATCTCGGCGCCTCGACCTCGGAAGCCCAGGAGAACGTCGCCCTGCAGGTTGCCGAGCAGATGGCCGACTATCTCATCCGAGGCGCGGTGACCAACGCGATCAACATGCCGTCCATCACCGCCGAGGAAGCGCCGATCCTGACGCCTTTCGTCAAGCTCGCCGAGTGCCTCGGCGCCTTTGTCGGTCAGGTGACGGATGAGGCGATCAAGTCGGTCGAAATCGTCTATGACGGTACTGTCTCGACGATGAACACCAGGGCGCTGACGAGTGCCGCGCTCTCCGGCCTAATGAAGAGCCAGGTCTCGGACGTCAACATGGTGTCCGCCCCGGTGATGGCGAAGGAACGCGGCATCCAGGTCACCGAATCGCGCCGGGACCAGTCCGGCGTCTTCGAGACCTACATCAAGCTGACCATCACCACGGAGAAGCAGACCCGTTCGGTCGCAGGCACGGTCTTCTCCGACGGCAAGCCGCGCTTCATCCAGATCAAGGGCATCAATCTCGACGCCGAAGTCGGCCGCTACATGGTCTATACGACCAACAATGACGCGCCCGGCATCATCGGCCTGCTCGGCACGACCTTCGGACAGGCGGGCGTCAACATCGCCAACTTCCAGCTCGGCCGGAACCGTCCGGGCGGCGACGCTATCGCGCTCCTCTACGTCGATTCCCCGGTGCCGGAGGACGTGCTCGATAAGGTCCGCGCGCACAAGGAGATCGCCAGCGCCAAGCCGCTGGTGTTCGACGTGGCGGAAGTCTCGGCTTGAGATAAGGGCTGTAGCCGGCGGCTGCCGTCACCCAGGCGGCGCGTCGGCCGTCCGACCTTCGACAGAACCTCGCCGCCCCGGCATCCGTCGCGGCGGCGAGAGCGCTCTTAACCTATTGTTCATCCCGATTATGGTCTTGAAACAAGAGGTTGCGAACTTTTAAGCGTCGGCCTGCCACAAGACGGGCATGCCGAACCGCTCCTATCTTCCTGATCCTGGCCGCTGGATGGCCGTCGCCGTGCCCTCCGGCCTCGCGATCCTGTTGATCGGCGCCCTTGCCTGTCTGCTTCTGGGGATGTCGGTGCGGGAGGCGAATGATCTCGTCATCCAGCGGGATCGGCACCTGGCGGCATCGATCCTCCAGCAGGCCATCCGGCGCATCGCCCGTGACCAGGAGAGCGTGACCGACTGGGACGAGGCCGTCCTGCATCTTCATGAGGCCTTCGACCCAGATTGGATCGACGACAATATCGGCCTCTGGATGAACATGTATTTCGGGCACGAGCGGATCGTGGTTCTCGACCCGAAGGACCGGCCGATCTATGCCTCGATCGGAACAAGCCGCACCGATCCGGAAGTCTTCGCCGACATCGCGCCGATCGCGCGTCCGATGGTCGCCGATGTGCGCGAGGCGCTTGCCAGCGGAAACTGGCGCAGTGCGGATCCCGCCATTCGAAGTCCCGGTGCGAACGACATCGTGGTGGTCGACGGCCATCCGGCGATGCTCAGCGTCAAGCCGATCGTTCCATCCACGCAGAAGATCCGGCAGGCCCCTGAGAACGCCTACGTTCATCTGGCGGTCCACTATCTCGACGGCGCCTTCCTCAAGGAGCTGCAGCAGACCTATCAGTTCGAGGGCGCCCGGTTCTCGTGGCGCAACCAACCGCAGGACGACGAGCTGTCCTTTGCGCTGCGCAACACCGCCGGGCACGCGATCGGATATCTGATATGGCGGGTGCATCTGCCCGGGGAGGTTCTGGCCGGGCGCATGGTGCCGGCGCTGCTCGCCACCTTGTGCGCGATCCTCGTGATCGTCGCTGTTCTCGTCGCGAGCCTGCGCAAAGGCGCCCGCGCTCTGCGGGCGAGCGAGGCCCTGGCCCGCCACCGCGCGTTCCACGACGTTCTGACGGAACTGCCGAACCGCGCCTTGTTCAACGAGAGGCTGGCGGCCGCCTGCAGAGCGGGGGCCCGCGACACCAGCCTGCTTCTGCTCGACCTCGACCGGTTCAAGCAGGTGAACGACACGCTCGGCCATCCGGCGGGCGACGCGTTGATTCGCGTCGTCGGAGCAAGGCTGTGCCGTGTGGCGCCGGACGGGGCGACCGTGGCACGGCTCGGCGGCGACGAGTTCGCGATCCTTCTGCCTCGCGCGCGACAGGACGATGCCGTCCGACTGTGCCAGGCGATCATCGAAGCGATCGAAGCGCCGGTCTTGATCGACGGCACAGCGGCCGAGGTCGGCGTCAGCATCGGCGTCGCTTCGATGCAGGAAGCAGGCACCCCGGAAGCCGTGATACGGCGTGCCGACCGGGCGCTCTACCGGGCCAAGCGCTCGGGCGGCGGCGTCTCGGTTGCCGATGGCGAAGACGGCGTCCCGGACCTCGCGCATGCGATCGCGGCCTGACTGCACAGGCGCCTCGGCGTCCTCTCTCGCTGGCATGGCAGGGAGTCGCGTCGATCGCCACACGCCAGCGTCCGCCAGATCATTGAATGGAAGGTAACGAGCCACCGGTGGCGCCATGCGCGCCGACGGCATTGTCTTGCCGGGACGAGGGCGATCAGCGGCAGCTTTTGCGCGCAGCGGACGGGTTCCGCGCGATCCATGGGGCGCAGAGCGGCCCGCTGAACGGGCGCGGCGGACGCTATGCCGGGCTGTCGTCCTGGCCGGGGTCGCCGATATTGTAGCGGCGGAGCTTGGAATAGAGGCTCTGCCGGCTGAGACCGAGCATCTCGGCCGCCGACGCGCGATTGTTGCGGGTCAGTTCCAGCGCCGCCTCGATGCACAATTGCTCGATGATGTCGGCGGTTTCCCGGACGATCTCGCGCAGCGGGACGCGGCCGACGAGGCCGGTCATGTCGTTGGCCGAGCGGAAGGGCTCGCTGGGCCCTGGATGGACGGTCAGCCGCGCCGAGCGCCGGATCGAGAAGCCATAGAAGCGCTTCTCGTTCTGATCGAGCGCGGATCCGGAGACGTCGACCTCGGTCGTGCCGCCATATTGGGTATTGAGGACGGTGGAGAAGTTGCGCACGAAGCCGTCGGAATCGATGGCCGTCTTCAAGACGCCGAGCTCCACCCCGCGCCGGCCGATCATCTCGGCGAGCGAGCGGCCGACGGCCTGGTTGCGTGTCGCGATCTCGGTCAGGTCGAGGAAGCTCTCGTTCACCGCAGTTATGGTGAAGTCCGGATCGACCACCACCATCGCGTCCGGCGATTCGTGGCCGGCACGCCCGATGAGGTCCGCGGCGTTGGCGGCCAAGCCGTTGCCGGCGCCGGTGAGGAAGCGGACCGACATGCGGCCGGCTCCGTGCTGGCGGTAGAAGCGGACGGAGACCGGCACCGGTCCGTCGCCGTCGGAAAGCATCAGCTCTCCGCTTTCGGCCTCTCCCGACTTGCGTGCGGCCGTGAACAGGGCATCGATGTCGCGCAGATCCGACACGGCGACCAGCGCAGCGGCGCTCTGGCCGACGACGCGGCGCCCGTCGATCTCGAACAGGGCACGCGCCGCCGTGTTCGCCTCGACCACCTTGCGGCTGCCGGCATCGACGATGACGATCGGCTCCGACGCGGTGTCGAACAGGACCCGGTACTGAGCCTCGGCATTGCGAAGCCGGGCGTAGTCGGTCTCCAGCGCCAGCTGGGTCTCGACCAGTTTCTGCTGCAGGACGGCCATCGTCCTGAGGTCGCGGCCGAGGGCGAGGCGTGACCCGTCCTTGGACAGCGAGAGGACGGAATAGCTGATCGGCAGGTCAGGCCCGTCCGGCATTGGATGGTTGATCTCGCGGCGGGCAGGGGCATCTTCGCCGGACCGCTCCGTGAGCAGGCGCTGCACCTTCTGGCGACTCTCCACGGTGACGATATCGACGAATTTCTCGCCGATCCACCGCTTCTGGGCATCGTCGAAGAGATCCGGCTCGCGAATGGCGACGTCGATCACCGTGCCGGTCTTGTCGAGCAGCAGCGCGACATCCGTCGACGCTGTGACCATGGTGGCAACGAGTGCCGCCTCCAGGTTGGCGAAGGAACGGCCCGGATCGGAAAAGGATCGGCCGGCACTGGGATGGTTCATTCCGATGACACCCGCTCTCTCAGGCCTCGCTCCCTTCAGGCCTCACCGCTTCGCGCGAGAAATCCGCCTCCCGTGCGGGCAAAGGAGATCAGCGCTCGCCACTGCCGCACGAGCATTGGTCTCGATCAAATCGGCTCCGTAGCCATCTAATGGCATTTCGCCCTCTGCGAAAGCCCATCCGCCGAGAAAGATGCGCATTTCGGACGACATGGTTGCGGAACGCAGAGCCTCGACCTGATCGCCGAGAGCAGGCAGGAAGCGCTCGCTGCCGACGCTGAGGCCGACGGCGTCAAAGGGGCGGCGATCGACCTGTGCGCACAGATCGTCCAGGGTGGCGGTGATCTCGACGGCGACGCTCCAGCCGGCCTTGAGAAACAGTTCCGCCAGCACGAACAGGCCGAAGGTGTGCTGCTCGCCGGGAACCGCTGCCAGAAGCAGGCTCCGCTCGCCGTAGCCGGACGCGCTTTCGTGGTCGCGCAGCATGCCAAGTGCCCTCAGCATCTGCTGCAGCCGCGCCGACTTCGCCGTCACTTCGACGAAGCTCATCCGGTCGTCGGACCACAGCTCGCCGATGTGGCGGATCGCGGGTGCCATGATCTCGAGCAGGATCGTCTCGAGGTTCATGCCACTGTCACGCAACTGCAGGAGGTGGTCCCACTGCGAGTCCCGACTCTCCGACAGAACCAGCCCGAGAAAACGATCCGCCTCGTTGTTCCGCTGGAATTGGGGGAGGCGGTTCTTCAGGGCCGGCCCCGGGTCGACGTCGCCGCAATGAGCGGCGTAGAGCCGAGGAATGACCTGCGCGACGATGGTCTCCGAGAGGCATCGCTCCCAACGGCCGCCATCCGATTTGTCAATATTTCTGGACATGTCGACAGCCGGAGACGGTGATGGGTGCATCCTCCGCGTCGACCGTTCCGCTTGCATTGTTCCTGCCATCGGTCTGGTCCTCCGGCCCCCCGGCCTTGTCGGGATGAGGCGCGTTTCCGCCCTTCCGGGGAAACTGCGACGGCGTGCCGAGCGCTGTCCATAGACTGTCTCCCAATTTTAGATCGATTGCAATCCGGTTGGACGAGCATGCCTGTAAATATGGATGGACGTCAATTTGACTTGACACTTCCACACCCATGGCCGCAGACTTCCGTCCATGGCTTCCAGAGCATCGAAACCTTCGGGAAATGACGGCGCGGCCCCGGCCGCGCCCGGGATTGGCCGGCCTCGGCTCTATACCGCGGAGGAGCGCCGCCGCCGCGACGCCACGCCTTGGACGCTCGTGCAGGGTGTGCTCGCGCCGGTCCAGTTCGTCGTGTTCCTGGTCAGCGTCGGTCTCATCCTGCGCTATTTCGCAACCGGTGCGGGCTACGATGCCGCAGTCCTGTCGGTCGTCGCCAAGACCTTCGTCCTCTACGCGATCATGATCACCGGCTCGATTTGGGAGAAGGCGGTTTTCGGCCGCTGGCTCTTCGCGCCGGCCTTCTTCTGGGAAGACGTCGTCTCGATCGGCGTCCTCGCGCTGCATACCGTCTATCTCGTCATGTTGTTCCGGGGGATCGGCACGGTCGGCGAGCAGTTCGCCGTCGCGCTCGCCGGCTATGGCGCCTATGCGGTCAACGCGGCGCAGTTCCTGCTGAAGCTGCGCGCGGCGCGGCTGGAAGCGGCCGACCGGCCTCGAACGCTGTCGATGTCCGACGTCGCCGCGCAGGTCGCGTCATGAGCGCGCCCTCGGCCAACACCATGACTGTCGCGCCGGCTGCCGGCTGCACGGACCGGGCCGTCCTGCGCGAGCGCGGCCAGCGGGAAGTGTTCTGCGGGCTCACCGGCATCGTCTGGCTCCACAGGAAGATCCAGGACGCCTTCTTCCTCGTCGTCGGATCGAGAACCTGCGCGCATCTGATGCAGTCGGCCGCCGGGGTCATGATCTTCGCCGAGCCGCGCTTTGCGACCGCCGTGATGGAGGAGCGCGACCTTGCCGGCCTCGCCGACGCCAACGAGGAGCTGGACCGGGCCGTCGCGCGCCTCGTCGAGCGGCGTCCCGACATCAAGATGCTGTTCCTGGTCGGCTCCTGCCCGTCCGAAGTGATCAAGCTCGACCTCTCGCGCGCCGCCGCGCGGCTTTCCGAGCGCTACCGGCCCGATGTGCGGGTCCTCAACTATTCGGGTTCGGGAATCGAGACGACCTTCACCCAGGGCGAGGACCGCTGCCTCGCCTCCCTCGTTCCCGAACTGCCGGAGGCGCCGGCCGACGCGCCGGAGCTGCTCGTGGTCGGGACGCTGGCGGACGTGGTGGAAGACCAGTTCGCGCGGCTCTTCTCCGCAATGGGCCTCGAGGGTGTCCGCTTCCTGCCGCCGCGCAAGGCGCGCGACCTGCCGCCCGTCGGCCCCTCCGCCCGCTATCTTCTCGCCCAGCCATTCCTGGGGGAGACCGCGCGGGCGCTCGAAGAGCGCGGCGCGGGACGCATTGCTGCGCCGTTCCCGCTCGGCGCCGAGGGCACGACCCTGTGGCTGCAGGCCGCAGCGGACGCGTTCGGCATCGACCCGATGCGCTTCCGCGCCGCGACGGCCGCCGCGGAGGCTCGCGCGAAGCGCGCGCTGGAGACGCACCGGGCGGCGCTTTGCGGCAAGAGCCTCTTCTTCTTTCCCGACTCCCAGCTCGAGATCCCTCTGGCGCGGATGCTGTCGCGCGAGCTCGGCATGCAGCCGACCGAGGTCGGCACGCCCTATCTGCATCGCCAGCATCTCGCCGACGAGCTCGCGCTCCTGCCGGATGACGTCCGGCTCTCCGAAGGCCAGGACGTCGACCGGCAGCTCGACCGGGCGCGGGCGATCCGGCCGGACATCTCGGTCTGCGGGCTCGGTCTGGCCAATCCGCTGGAGGCCGAGGGGCTGGCGACCAAATGGTCGATCGAGCTCCTGTTCACCCCGATCCAGGGCTATGAGCAGGCCGGCGACCTCGCCGCCCTCTTCGCCCGTCCGCTCGCCCGCCAGACGCGGCTCAGGGTCTGAAGGGGAGGGCGCCATGCAGCTGACCGTCTGGACCTATGAGGGACCGCCGCATGTCGGGGCCATGCGCGTCGCGACTGCGATGGAAGGCGTCCACTACGTCCTCCACGCGCCGCAGGGCGACACCTATGCGGATCTCCTCTTCACCATGATCGAGCGGCGCGACAAGCGCCCGCCGGTGACCTACACGACCTTCGAGGCCCGCGATCTCGGCACGGACACGGCCGCGCTGTTCCAGCGGACGCTCAAGGACGCCCATGACCGCTTTCGTCCGCAGGCGATGCTGGTCGGGGCCTCCTGCACGGCCGAGCTGATCCAGGACGATCCTGCCGGCCTCGCCAAGGCCGCGAACCTGCCCGTGCCGGTGATCCCGCTGGAACTGCCCTCCTATCAGCGCAAGGAGAATTGGGGCGCGGCGGAGACGTTCTACCAGATCGTCCGAACGCTGGCGGGAGCGGTCAAGGAGCGCCCTGGCGACGAACCTGCGACGCGTCGGTCCGGCGCCCGCCCCACCTGCAACATCCTCGGCCCCACGGCCCTCGGCTTTCGCCATCGCGACGACGTCGCCGAGATCACCAGGCTGCTCGGCGAGATCGGTGTCGACGTAAATGTCGTGGCACCGCTCGGCGCCTCGCCTGCCGACATCGCCCGCCTCGGCGCGGCGGACTTCAACGTCGTCCTCTATCCCGAGATCGCCGGGGTCGCGGCGAAATGGCTGAAGCGGACCTTCGGCCAGGCGTTCACCACGGTCGTTCCGATCGGCCATGGCGCGACGCGGGACTTCGTGGCCGAGGTCCGCCGTCTCGCGGGCCTGCCGGAGGCCGAGGTGGCGGTCGCCGCGAAGCCCGCCTCGAACCTGCCCTGGTTCTCGCGCTCGGTCGATTCCAACTACCTCACCGGCAAGCGGGTCTTCGTCTTCGGCGACGCCACCCATGCGCTCGCAGCGGCACGCGTGGCGACCGAGGAGTTCGGCTTCACGCTCGTCGGGCTCGGCACATATTCGCGCGAATTTGCCCGCGACATTCGCGCCGCCGCCGAGGGCTATGGCGTCGAGCCGCTGATTTCCGACGATTATCTCGACATCGAACAGGCGATCGTCGCCGCCCAGCCCGAACTCGTGCTCGGCACGCAGATGGAGCGCCACATCGCCAAGCGGCTGGGCATCGCCTGCGCCGTCATCTCGGCTCCTGTCCACGTGCAGGACTATCCGGCACGATACTCGCCGCAAATGGGCTTCGAGGGCGCCAACGTCCTCTGGGACACATGGGTGCGTCCGCTGGTGATGGGCCTCGAGGAACATCTCCTCGGCATGTTCCGCGACGATTTCGAGTTTCACGACGAGGCCAAGCCCTCGCATCTGGGATCCGGCGCACGGATCGCGGCCGAGCCGCATGCAGACACCGCCATGGCGGCCGCGATGGCCGCCAAGGGCGCCCCGGCGGATGCCGGCGATGCCGAGCTGATCAGCCTCGGCTGGCTGAGCGAGGCCGAGGCCGAGCTGAAAAAGATTCCCTTCTTCGTGCGCGGCAAGGCCCGCCGCAACACCGAGAAATTCGCCGCCGAGCGGGGTCTTTCGGAGATCACCGTGGAGACGCTCTATGATGCAAAAGCCCATTACGGCCGGTGATCGCGCCGGGTCGGGCGCGCGGGGATCGGTTCCGGTCCGTGTCGTGCTGATCAGTCTCGACGGCCACATGGCCGGAGCGGTGGCATCCGCCCGCACGCGGCTGCGGCAGGAGATCCCGGGGCTCGAGGTCGTTCTCCACGCGGCAACCGACTGGGAGCGCGAGCCCGAAGCGCTCGCCGTCTGCCTCGACGACATCGCGCGCGGCGACATCGTCTTCGCCAACATGCTGTTCATGGAGAACCACATCCAGCCTGTGCTGCCGGCGCTGCAGGCCCGGCGCGACCATTGCGACGCCATGGTCGGGGCGATGTCGGCGGGCGAGGTGATCAAGCTCACCCGGCTCGGCGGCTTCGAGATGGCGGCCGAGGCGAAGGGGGTGATGGCGCTTCTGAAGCGCCTTCGCGGCGGTCCGAAGTCCTCTGGCCGCCCCGCGACGGGGTCCGGCGCCAGGCAGATGGCGATGCTAAGGCGCCTGCCGAAGATCCTGCGCTTCATCCCGGGAACCGCGCAGGACGTCAGGGCCTATTTCCTGACGCTGCAATACTGGCTGGCGGGCTCGGACGAGAACGTCGCCAACATGATCCGCTTCCTCGTCCAGCGCTATGCGGCCGGGCCCCGCGCCGAGGCGGTGGCGCGGCTGGTCAAGACGCAGGAGCCGGTCGTCTATCCCGATGTCGGCCTCTACCATCCGCGGCTGCCGGACCGGATCGCGACACGCGTCGAGACCCTCCCGAACCGCAAGGGCGGCGCTGCCGGGACGGTCGGCCTCCTTGTCATGCGCTCCTATGTGCTCTCCGGCGACACCGGCCATTATGACGGGGTGATCGCGGCGATGGAGGCGAAAGGGCTGAAGGTGATCCCGGCCTTCGCCTCGGGCCTCGACTCGCGCCCGGCCATCGACGCCTTCTTCCGCCGCGACGGAAAGCCGGTGGTCGACGCGCTCGTCTCGCTCACCGGCTTCTCGCTGGTCGGCGGCCCGGCCTACAACGATTCCCGCGCCGCCGAGACCGCCCTTGCCGAGCTCGACGTGCCCTTCCTCTCCGCCCATGCGGTGGAATTCCAGTCGCTCGGCGAATGGGCCGCCTCCTCCGCCGGGCTGACGCCGGTCGAGGCGACGATGATGGTCGCGATCCCCGAGATCGACGGTGCCACCGGACCGACGCTCTTCGGCGGGCGCACCGCGCTGCCGCGCGGCGACGGCCATCGCGAGATGACCGCCGATCTGGAGCGCGCCGGGATGCTGGCGCGCCGGGTGGAAAAGCTGATCGCACTACGCCGCCGGCCGAAGGCCGAGCGCGCCATCGCCCTGACGATCTTCAACTTCCCGCCGAACGCCGGTGCCGTCGGCACGGCGGCACATCTCTCCGTCTTCGCCTCGCTCTTCAACACGCTGAAGGCGCTGAAGGCGGACGGCTATGCGATCGATCTGCCGGCGAGCGTCGACGCGTTGCGGGCGGCCCTCCTCGAAGGCAATGCCGCGCGCCACGGCGCACAGGCCAATGTGCATGCCAGGATTTCGGCCGACGATCACGTGCGCCGCGAGCCGCATCTCGCCGAGATAGAGGCGCAATGGGGCCCGGCGCCGGGCCGGCAGCAATCCGACGGCTCGTCGATCTTCGTTCTTGGGGCCAAGTTCGGCAACGCCTTCGTCGGCATCCAGCCCGCCTTCGGCTACGAGGGCGACCCGATGCGGCTCCTGTTCGAGAAGGGCTTTGCGCCGACGCATGCCTTCTCGGCCTATTACCGCTGGCTGCGCGAGGATTTCGGCGCCGATGCGGTCCTCCATTTCGGCACCCATGGGGCGCTCGAATTCATGCCGGGCAAGCAGGTAGGCCTGTCCGGCGCCTGCTGGCCGGACCGGCTGATCCAGGACCTGCCGAACGTCTATCTCTACGCCGCCAACAATCCCTCCGAGGGCACCATCGCCAAGCGCCGAGCCGCGGCGGTCCTCGTGTCCTACCTGACCCCGCCGGTCGCCCATGCCGGGCTCTATCGCGGTCTCGCCGATCTCAAGGCCACGATCGAGCGCTGGCGGGCCAGTGCGCCGGAGGCCTTTGCCGAAAGGCGCGACCTGGAAGCCACCATCGCGGCCCAGGCGGCGGCACTCGACCTCTGCGAGATGCCGGAGGAGGGGACGAAGGCCGCAATCGACGTGCCGGCGCTTCACCATGCGGTGCTCGAGGTCGAGACGACGCTGATCCCGCACGGCCTCCATGTCGTCGGCCAGCCGGTGTCCGACGCCGAGCGCGCCGATCTCGTCGCCGCGGCGGCCGAGGTCTCGCTCGGCGCGGTGCCGGCGGAGGGCGCGATCGCGGCGCTGGTCGGCGGAGACCGCGGCGCCGCGCTTTCGGCAAAGGACACCGATCCGGCTGCCGACGATCCCGCTCAGCACGAAAAGATCGCGGCGCTGGTCAAGCTGGAAGAGGACCTCCGGCAGGACTTCGAACTGCCGGCCCTGCTGCGCGCTCTCGACGGCCGCTTCATCCGGCCGGTCGCCGGCGGCGACCTCCTGCGCAACCCCGAGATCGTGCCGACCGGGCGCAACGTCCACGGCTTCGATCCCTTCCGCATTCCGAGCGCCTTCGCGGTCAAGGATGGATGGTGTCAGGCCGAGCGCATGCTGGCGCGCCATGCGGCCGGCGGCCATGGCCTGCCGGAGAGCGTTGCGCTGGTCCTGTGGGGCACGGACAATCTCAAGAGCGAAGGCGGCCCGCTCGCCCAGGCGCTGGCCCTGATCGGCGCGGCGCCGCGTTTCGACGGCTTCGGCCGGCTCTGCGGCGCCGATCTCCTGACGCTCGACAGCCTCGGCCGGCCGCGCATCGACGTGCTCATCACCCTGTCCGGCATCTTCCGCGACCTGTTGCCGCTTCAGTCGAGGCTGCTCGCCGAAGCCGCCTTCCTCGCGGCCTCGGCCGAGGAGCCGGAGGAGCAGAATTTCGTCCGCAAGCACGCGCTCGCCTATGCGGCGGAGACCGGCTGCGACCTCGAAACGGCGGCGCTGCGCGTCTTCTCCAACGCCGACGGCGCCTATGGCTCCAACGTCAACATGCTGGTCGATTCCGGCGCATGGGAGGCCGAGGGCGAACTCGCCGCCGCCTATACCCGCCGGAAGTGCTTCGCTGTCGACCGCAAGGGCCGGACCGCCGAGCAGGCTGCGCTTCTGAAGGCGAGCTTCGCCAAGGTCGAGATGACCTATCAGAACCTCGAATCCGTCGAGCTCGGCGTCACCACGATCGACCATTATTTCGACACGCTCGGCGGGATCAGCCGGGCCGCCTCGGAGGCGCGGGGTGAGAAGGTGCCCGTCTATATCGGCGACCAGACGCGCGGCGAGGGAAAGGTGCGCACGCTGGAAGAGCAGGTCGCGCTCGAAACCCGCACCCGCATGCTCAATCCGAAATGGATCGAGGCGATGCTCGCCCATGGCTATGAGGGCGTGCGCCAGATCGAGAGCCACGTGACCAACACGCTCGGCTGGTCGGCGACCACCGGCCAGGTCAGCCCCTGGGTCTACAAGCGCCTCGCCGAGACCTTCGTGCTCGATCCCGAAATGCGCGAGCGCCTCGCCAGCCTCAATCCCACCGCTTCCGCCCGCATGGCCGACCGGCTGATCGAGGCCGAGGAACGCCACTACTGGAAGTCGGACGCGGCCGATCTCGAAGCGCTGCGCGAAGCCGGCGCCGATCTCGAAGACCGCCTCGAAGGCGTGAAGACCATGGAGGCCGCCGCATGAGCGCGCTCAAGACGACACTACCGCTGCCGGGAACCGTCTATCGCCGCGAGGATGGCGAGGGCTCGGTGCAGGTGAAGATGAATTCTGGACCGAAGATCGAGGGCGCCATGGTCTTCGCCGTCTACGGCAAGGGCGGCATCGGCAAGTCGACGACGTCGTCGAACCTGTCGGTCGCCTTCTCCAAGCTCGGCAAGCGCGTCCTGCAGATCGGCTGCGACCCCAAGCACGATTCCACCTTCACGCTCACCAAGCGGCTGCAGCCGACGGTGATCGACGTCCTGGAGACCGTCGACTTCCACGCCGAGGAGCTGCAGCCGGAGGACTTCGTCTTCGAGGGCTACAACGGCGTCATGTGCGTCGAGGCGGGCGGCCCGCCGGCCGGCACCGGCTGCGGCGGCTATGTCGTCGGCCAGACGGTGAAGCTCCTGAAGGAGCATCATCTCCTGGAGGATACCGACGTCGTCATCTTCGACGTCCTCGGCGACGTCGTCTGCGGCGGCTTTGCCGCGCCGCTCCAGCATGCCGACCGCGCCCTGGTCGTTACCGCCAACGACTTCGATTCGATTTTCGCGATGAACCGCATCGTCGCCGCGATCCAGGCCAAGGCGAAGAACTACGACGTGCGCCTCGGCGGCGTCATCGCCAACCGCTCGGCCGGCACCGACGAGATCGACCGGTTCAACGCCGCCACGGGCCTCACGCGGGTGGCGCATTTCCCCGATCTCGACGCCATCCGCAAGAGCCGGCTGAAGAAGGCGACCCTGTTCGAGATGGGCGACTCGCCGGAGGTCAAAGCCGTGCAGGACGAATATCTGCAGCTGGCGGCCAAGCTTTATGCCGGCGTCGCGCCAATGGACGGCAAGTCCATGAAGGACCGCGACATCTTCGATTTCCTCGGCTTCGAGTGATCAGGCCATGAGCGAGATCCTTCCCTACGAGATCCGGCGCGGCGAGATCGAGACCTATTTCGACCGCACGGCCTCCGACGCCTGGAAGCGGCTCACCTCCGACGCGCCGCTCGGCCGTATCCGGGCGAGTGTCCGGGCGGGCCGCGAGGCGATGCGGGACTTCCTGCTCTCGCTCCTGCCGCAGGACCTCACCGGGCTTTGCGTCCTCGATGCCGGTTGCGGCACCGGGGCGCTTTCGATCGCGATGGCGAAGCGTGGTGCCAGGGTCGTTGCCATCGACCTGTCGCAGACCCTCGTCGCGCATGGTCGCGAACTCGCCGCCGCCGCCGGTCTTTCGGACGCGATCCGCTTTGCGAGCGGCGACATGCTGGCGGGCGGCCACGGTCGCTTCGACCATGTGGTGCTGATGGATTCCCTCATCCATTACGAGCCCAACGACGCCATGGCCGCGCTGGCGAGCCTTTCCGCCCGCACGACCCGCTCGATCCTCTTCACCGTCGCGCCGAAGACGCCAATGCTCCAGATGATGCACAGGACCGGCCGGCTGTTTCCTCGCGGCGACCGGGCCCCGGCCATCGTGCCGGTGGCGACCGGCCGCTTGCGCGAGCGTCTGGAGGCGCATCCAGGCCTTGCCGGCTGGGAGGTCGGAGCGGAGCGCCGCATCGCCAGCGTCTTCTACAAGTCCCACGGCATGGAGTTCGTCCGCTCATGAGCGCGATCGGCCGCAAGATCGTCACCTTCGATCTCCTCGCCCGGACCTTCGTTCCCTTCGCCGATGCGGCGACCGCGGAACTGCCGCTCGGCCGGCTGTTCCGCCTCTCGCTGTTCCAGATCTCGGTCGGCATCACGCTGGTGCTGCTCGGCGGGACGCTGAACCGCGTGATGGCGGTGGAACTCGGAATCCCGGTCTCGGTCATCGCGGTCGCGATGGCGCTGCCGCTCGTCGCAGCGCCGGCGCGCGCGCTGATCGGCTTCAAGTCGGACACGCACCGGTCCTATCTCGGCTGGCGCCGCGTTCCCTTCATGTGGTTCGGCTCGCTGATCCAGTTCGGCGGCCTGGCGGTGATGCCGTTCTCGCTGCTTCTCCTGGCCGAGGCCCGGCCCGGGACCATGGTCTATGGCGAAGCCGGCATGACGCTCGCCTTCCTGATGGTGGGCTTCGGTCTGCACACGACGCAGACGGCGGGGCTCGCCCTGGCGACGGACCTCGCCCCGGAGGAAAAGCGTCCCCGCGTCGTCGCCATGCTCTACACCATGCTCCTCGTCGGCATGGTGGGCGGGGCGATCGTCATCGGACGGCTGCTCCAGGATTTCTCGACGCTGCGGCTGATCCAGGTGCTGCAGGGTTCGGCGCTGGTGACGATAGCGCTCACCGGCATCTCCATGTGGAAGCAGGAGCCGCGCCGCCGCGACATCGCCCCCTCGGGCGCAGCGCGTCAGACCTTCGGCGAGGCCTTCGCGATCTTCCGCAGGCAGCCCGGCCTCACCCGGCTGCTCGCGGTGCTCGCCGTGGGAACCGCCGCCTTCGGCATGCAGGACGTCCTTCTCGAGCCCTATGGCGGGGCCGTGCTGCATATGGGCGTCGGATCGACGACGCTGCTGACCGCGCTGTTCGCCGCCGGCAGCCTTCTCGGCTACGTCCTGTCGGCCCGGCTTCTGGGGCGTGGCGGCAATCCGCATGTCGTCGCCGCACTCGGTCTGATGCTGGGCGTTCCAGGCTTCCTGGCGGTGCTCCTGTCGTCGCCCTTCGCCTCCATCGCCGTGTTCTGCCTCGGCACGGCGATGATCGGGCTCGGCAGCGGCCTCTTCGCCGTCTCCATGCTGATCTCGGCGATGGGCCTCGTCACCGAAGGGCGCGGCGGCATGGCGCTCGGCGCCTGGAGCGCCGTCCAGGCGATGGCGCTCGGCATCGCCGTCGCCTGCGGCGGTTTCATCCGCGACGGCGTCGGCGTGCTGGTCGATGCCGCTTGGCTTGGCCCGGCCTTCGCCACGCCCGCGGCCGGCTATTGCGTCGTCTATGCGACGGAGATCGGCCTCGTCTTCGCGGCGCTCGCGGTCCTCGGGCCGCTCGTCAAACCGCAACGCATCCAGCCGCGGCCGGCGCCCGCCCGACGCTTCGGCATCGCTGACCTTCCCAACTGAGATCGAGAATAGGGAGCGACTTTCATGCCTGGATACAGCTTTACCGAGCAGCTCGACATTCCGCTGCTGCTCGTCATGTTGTTCTTCCTGTTCTTTCTCGGCCTGGTCTATCACCTGCGCCAGGAGGACAAGCGGGAAGGCTATCCGCTCGAGAGCGATCGCACCGACCGCTCGGGCGGCCGGGTTCCGGTGGTCGGCTTCCCGCCGCTGCCCTCGCCCAAGGTGTTCCGCCTGATGCATGGCGGGCAGACGGTGGTGCCGCGTCCCCATCGCGACCGCGAACTCAATGCCTTTCCGGCCTACGAATTCCCCGGCGCGCCTCTGATGCCGGCCGGCGACCCGCTGCTCGATGGCATCGGCCCCGCCTCCTACGCCCTGAAGGCGGACACGCCGGACCTCACCGTCGATGGTTCGCTGAAGCTGGTGCCGATGCGGAACCATCCGCACTACTACATCGAGGAGACCGACCCGAACCCGATCGGCATGACGGTGGTCTCCCGCGACGGCCTCGTCGTCGGCACGGTCGCCGACATCTGGATCAACTCGCACGAATACTTCGTCCGCTATCTCGAGGTCGAGACCAATGTCGAAGCCGGCGCCCGGCGCGTGATGGCGCCGGTGGCGTTCGCCAACATCAAGAGCGGGCGCCGCGAGGTCCATTTCTCGTCGCTGACGCGGCCTCAGTTCTCGCGCATTCCGGCACTCGCGAGCGACGACAAGATCACCATGCGCGAGGAAGATCGCATCAATGGCTATTTCGCCGGCGGCGCCTTCTATGACGGCTCGCCCATTCAGGATGCCCTGTCATGACCGAACAGCTCGACGAATTCGACCACATCAAACCCGTCGTCGAGGCGGGCGAACTCCCCGAGGGCGAGCGGATCCTCTGGCAGGCGCAGCCCGATTGGTGGCGACTGGCGCTCTCTGCCTTCCGGCTCAAATACGTGGTGGCGGTGTATCTGACGCTGGCGCTGTGGCGGGTGGGAGCGACCCATCACGACACGGGCTCCTGGGCGGAAGGCTTCGCGCACGCTTCGACCATGCTGCCGGCGCTGGCGGCCGGTACGCTTCTGGCGATGCTCCTGTCGTTCCTGATGGCCCGCTCGACGAGCTTCACCCTCACCGACCGTCGTCTCGTCCTGCGCTTCGGCGTGGCGCTGCCGACGCAGCTGAACATTCCGCTGAAGGACGTCGACCATGCCGCGGTCAGGGTCAATTCCGACGGCAGCGGCGACATCCCGCTGACGCTGCCGAAGAAGGGCCGCCCGTCCTACTTCCAGCTCTGGCCCTTCGCCCGGCCTCTGAAGCTCGTCTCCGCCCAGCCGATGCTGCGCGCCGTGCCGAACGCAGCCGAGGCGGCCAATCTCATCGCCGGGGCGCTCGCCGCCTCGCAAGGCGGACGGCGGGTCACCGTCGCCGAGCAGCGCGTCGCTCCCGCCGGCCTTCGTGCCGGCCGGACGGCGGCAGTCTGACACTGCGGAACAGCACAGGGAGGCGGCCATGAAGAACCTGACGGCAGCCATGAAGAGCGGCGCCTTCAAGATGTATCCGACGCCGGAGCGGCCGATCCCGCGGCCAATCCTCTTCGGCGCCGGCGCGCTGGCGCTGACTGCGCTCGTTGCGATCGGTGCGGGCCGGTTGACCGGGGTGGGCCTGGCGCAAACCCCCGAGGAGGCGACGCTCGCCCATCGCGACATCGCGCTCGTCGAACATGCAGACGGCAGCGTCGCGGTGGTCGATGCGGCGAGCCGCGAGCCGCTGATCTCGATTCCCGCCGGCGGCGGAGCCTTCTCGGTCGAGGTCCTGCGCAATCTCCAGCGCAACCGGCTGCGCAAGGGCGCGCCCGAAAGCGGCGCCTTCCGGGTGGCGCTGAAGGAGGACGGTCGGCTGGTGGTCGAGGATCCGGAGACGCCGCAACAGGTGGAACTGAGAGCCTTCGGGGAACGGCAGGCGAAGGCCTTCGCCGGACTGCTGACGATCGAACAGGAGGATGCGCGATGATCGATTCCCTCTTTGCCAAGCGGGCCGAAGACGTCTGCTGCACCGTCGAGGTGTCGAACACCTTCGAGAGCCTGCACGCCCATGTCCGCTTCGACGGCGGCGTGACGGTCGAGCCCGGCGACGAGGTTCTGGTGCATGGCGCGCCGGTCGCCGTCCCCTATGGCGAGACCGCCTATTTCCGCCGCAAGGCGACGATCCGCCGGGCCGGCTGGCTGGAGCGGACATGGACGCGCCTGACCGGCGATCTCGAATTCATGGAACTTTGCGAATTCTCCTTCTCGGAAAGGGCAACGCTATGAACGCGCACGCCAGGATTGCGCCGGACGCCTCGGACGCACGGGCCGAACCGAACGAAACTACCAAGCTCGCCCAGCAGGACACGCTGCTGACGCCGCGCTTCTACACCACCGACTTCGACAAGCTCGACAAGGTCGACGTCACCGGCGTGCGCCGGGAATGGGACGCGCTGATCGCCGAGATGAAGTCCGATCCCAACAGAGGCCATTTCAAGCGCGACGAGAACTGGGACAAGATCGCGCTCGACGATCTCCCGGAGGGCCTGCGCAAGGAGTTCGTCGACTTCCTCGTCTCGTCGCTGACGGCGGAATTTTCCGGCTGCGTCCTCTACAAGGAGATGAAGCGGCGCGGGACGAACCCCGATATCTGCGAGCTGTTCTCCTATATGAGCCGCGACGAGGCGCGCCATGCCGGCTTCATCAACGACGCGCTGAAGGAGTTCGGGATCGGCGTCAATCTCGGCTTCCTGACCAAGGCGAAGAAATACACCTTCTTCCAGCCGAAATTCATCTTCTACGCGACCTATCTGTCGGAGAAGATCGGCTATGCCCGCTACATCACCATCTTCCGGCATCTCGAACAGCACCCCGAGCGGCGCTTCCATCCGATCTTCAAATGGTTCGAGAAGTGGTGCAATGACGAGTTCCGCCACGGCGAGGCCTTCTCCCTCCTGATGCGGGCGGAGAAGAAGACCCTCGAAGGGCGCAACAAGCTCTGGATCCGCTTCTTCCTGCTCGCGGTCTTCGCCACGATGTATGTGCGCGACCATGCGCGGCCGGAATTCCACAAGGCGCTGGGCCTCGAACCGTCGGACTATGGATTCAAGGTCTTCCGGATCACCTCGAAGATCTCCAGACAGGTCTTCCCGGTGATGCTCGATCTCGACGATCCGCGCTTCAAGGCCGGGCTCGACCGTCTCCTGAAGATCAGCCGCGATATCGACGCTGGGGCCCGCCAGGGCGGTGTGTCCGGCAAGCTCAAGGTTTGGCGCGGCAAGGCGGCCGCGGCGCTGGCCTTCGCCAGGCTCTACACCCTGCCGGTGATCGAGAACGAGATCCCCGAGGAGAGCAGGCTGGTGCCGGTCTGGTGAGGACGAACCGTCATCGTTCCGCCGGCCAGTGGCCATCGCTCGCGTCGCAGGACCAGGGTCGGCGGAATCCTCGAATGTCGTCATCCCGGGTCATGCCCGGGATGACGAGCCTTTCGATGCCGCGATCAAGCGCGAAAGTCACAGGCTGACCCCGATGCCGCATGCCATGCCCACCATAGGAAAACGGCCATGACCGAATATCTCTATCCGGCGCTCTTCGCCCTCTTCGTGTGGTGGGTCTCGACCGTCGCCATCATCTATCTCGACGGCCTGAAGCGCTGGACGTTCAAATACTCGATGATCGGGGCGACGGTGATCTTCGCGATCGCGCTGATCGGCCTCTACACCTCGGCCCGCGACGCCTCGGTGACCGGGGCCTATCTCGCCTTCACCTTCGGCCTCCTCGCCTGGGGCTGGCAGGAGATGAGCTTCTACATGGGCTATGTCACCGGCCCGAGAAAGCAGCCCTGTCCGGAAGACTGCAAGGGGCTGAAGCATTTCGGCCATGCCGTCCAGACCAGCCTCTACCATGAGCTCGCCATCATCGCGGCGGCCGCCGTCGTCGTCTGGCTGACCTGGGGGGCGCCGAACCAGATCGGCATGTGGACCTTCATGGTGCTGTGGTGGATGCATCAGAGCGCCAAGCTCAACGTCTTCTTCGGCGTCCGGAATCTCAACGAGGAGTTCCTGCCCGAGCATCTGGAATTCCTGAAGGGCTTCCTGAACAAGAAGTCGATGAACCTCCTCTTCCCGTTCTCGGTGACGATCTCGACGGTGATCACCGCGCTCCTGGTCGTGGCCGCGATGTCGGCCGACGCCTCGATGTTCGAGCGCGCCGGCTACACCTTCCTCGCCGTCCTGATGGCGCTCGCCATACTCGAGCACTGGATGCTGGTCCTGCCGATGCCGGCCGGCGCGATCTGGTCGCCGGCGCTGAAGTCGAGGGAGGACCGCCAGCCCTTCGAGGCGGAGATCGTCGTCGGTTTCCTCGGGGCCGGCAAGACGACGACGCTGCGCCGGATGCTGGCCGAGGCCGATCCGGAGGTGAAGACCGTCGTCCTCGTCAACGATTTCGGCGAACTCGGCATCGACGGCTCGCTGCTCGAAGGGCAGGGCGCCGACGTGGTCGAGCTATCCAATGGCTGCATCTGCTGCTCGCTGCGCAAGGACCTGTCGGCGCAGCTGCGCGAGGTCGTCGCCAAGATGAAGCCGCAGCGCGTCCTGATCGAGCCCTCCGGCGTCGCCGACGTCGCCTCGCTGCTCCGCGTCCTGCACGAGCCGGAGATCCGGAGCCTTACCAAGGCGCTGAGGCTCTACACCGTCGTCGACGCCGGCGCGTTCCTCAAGGACTTCGCCCGCCTGCCGGACTATTTCCGGATGCAGGCCAGGCTCGCCCCGGTCTTCATCCTCAACAAGACCGACCTCGTCACGCGCGGAGAGATCGAGACGATCCGTGAGACGCTGACGTCGCTGAATCCCTCGGCCACGATCATGACCGCGCGCTACGGGGCCGTCGACGGCGTGATCGACCCCGCGACGGCGCTGGCAAGATGGAGCGAGGCGGAGGACGAGACGGACGATTTCGCCGCGCCGGCCAAGATCCGGCCCGCGCATCGCCACGAAGAGACGCATGCCCATGCGGGGCACGGGGATCATCACGAGGATCACGGCCATGACCACGGTCAAGATCATGACCACGGCCACGGCCACGGGCATGGTCATTCCCATCGTCACCCGGAACCCGGCCTCGGTCTCCAGTCCTGGAGCCGGCCTCTCGACCGGATCGTCTCCGGCGACGAGCTGCGGGCGATCCTCGATCGTGTCGTGGCGGGCGAGGCCGGCGACGTCGACCGGATGAAGGGAATCGCGAAGACGAAGGACGGCTGGCTGCGCTTCGACGTCGCCGGCGGCCGCGCCTCGGTCGCCGCCCATGTCCCGCAGGCTGCCGAGCGCCCGCGTGCGCTGGCGATCGGCGGCGATCTCGATCTTGCCTTCCTCGACCTGGCCTTTTCGGTGATCGAAAAGGGCGAGGGCATGCGCGAACCTGGCGTTCGCGGTGCCGATCTCATGGCGCCCGCCGCCAACATTCTTCCCGCCGAGTAGGGCCGGCGGCGGGGCGGGATCCCGCCCTCACAGCGCCAGCGCGTTGTCGTCGTCCTCGACGGCTTCCCTGCTGGGGAAGCTTGTCGCAAGCGCAAAGGTGAGGGCGCCGACGCGGCCCGCCGCCATCAGCACGATGACGATCAGCTTGCTGTGCGTCGTCAGCTCGGGGGTGAGACCGAGGCTCAGGCCGACCGTGCTCAGCGCAGACACCGCCTCGAACACCACAGGCTCGAAATCCGCTCCCGGCTGGACGAGGAAGAGAAGAACCAGCCCCGCCCCCAGGACCGCGAGATAGCTGGTCAGGGTCGCGGTCGCGATCTGCAACTGGGCGACCGGCATCTCCTGGCCGAAGAAGCGCACGCGCCCGCGTGCCCTCTGCACCGAGCGGACGAGGGCCACGAGCGCGGTGAACGAGGTCACCTTGATGCCGCCGCCGGTGCTGGCCGGTGCGGCGCCCACCACCATCAGGAAGATCAGCACCGTCATCGTGGCGCGCGACAGGCCGCTCGCGGGAAAGGTGTCGAACCCGCTCGTCGATGTCGCGGCCATGGTCTGGAAGAAGGCCGCCATCAGGCGTTCGGCCGGCTGCAGGGTGGCGAGACCTGGATCGGTGGCGAAAAGGAACAGCGTTCCGACGGCGAGAAGCGCAAGGCTGACGCGCACGATCACCTGGCTCGCGAAGCCCGCCTTGCTCTGGCTTCCGGTCAGCCGGCGCACCACGTCGACGACGACGATGAAGCCGAGGGCGCCGAGAATGCAGAGGATCGACAGGACCGAGTTGACGCCGAAATCGCCGCGGAAGGCCTCGAAACTATCAGCGTTGAGACTGAGGCCGGCCGTGCAGAAGGCCGAGATCGCGTGGAAGATCGCACTCCAGCCGGGCTCCTCGACGCCGGCGGCCGAAAACATCGGATACAGTGCCAACGCTCCGACCGTCTCGCAGCAGAGCGTGAACAGGACGACCGACTGGATGAAGAGCTTGGGCTCGATCGTGTCCGGCAGGGAGAACGCCGTGCGCGCGCCCTCGGAGCGGGTCTTGCCGAGGCCGTGATGCAGCGCGAGCACGGCGAAGGAACTGACGGTCATATAGCCGATCCCGCCGAGCTGCATCGACAGCGCGATCACGATCTGGCCGAACACCGTGTAGGAATCCGAGACGCCGATCGTCATCAGGCCGGTGGTCGACACGGCCGAGACCGCGGTGAAGAGATCGTCGACGGCGCCGACGGCGGTGCGATGCGCAAACGGCAGCGACAGCAGGATCCAGGCGACGGTCATGTAGAGGACGTAGCCCGCCAGGAGCAGGCGCGCCGACCTGCCGGAGCGGCGCGGCACCTGCGCCGTCTGCGTGCGCCAGGGCAGGAGAAAGCGAAGGCCTCGCAGCTTCTTCACCAGCCGGATCATGACGCGCAAGACCTGAGTTTCGGCCGCCCGCGCCTCAGCGGTGAGGTCCAATGGCACATGATGGTGGTCCCCGTCCGCCGTTCCTCGGCTCCCTCTGAGCCTTCGCCTCCGCCCTCCGCTTCAGACGGCAGCATAGCGTGCCATGCGCTGCAAGAGGAGCGGCAGACGCGGCAAGACGAAGGATCTGAGGGCCGTTGCCGGCCGTCGGCGCAGTGCCGAGTGGCGGTCGGGCGCTCGATCGCGAACCTCACGTCTTGCTGCGCAGGGAAACGGGCGGCCGTCATGCGACGCCCGCCCGTCTATCTTCCCGAGCGCAATGCCGTCAGTCGAAGCGCGTCGTCGTGCCCTGGGCCGGTCCCTTGTTCGGCGCGGCCACCCCGTTCGCCGACTCGGCGGGCGCCGTCTCACCGCTTTGGCCCGGTGTCTGCGACGGCGGAGGGGTCGGTGACGTCTCCTGCTCTTCGGGCGACTTCTTGCCGGGTGTCTCGTCGGCCGGCAGCGGGTTGCTCGGCGGCTGGCCGGTGCCGGGGGCGTTGTTGGTCCCCTCCTGGCCGGAGGGGAGCATTGGGCTTCCGGGCGCCATCTGGTCCGGCGTGGAGTTCATCGGCGCATCGGTCCCGGTCGGCTCGGTCGAGCCGGGGGCCGTGTTCTGGTCCTGCGGGACGGGTGTCACGGTACCGCCGAGCGTCTCGTCGCCGACCGGTTGGCCCGGCTGCGTCTGCGACTTGTAGTCGGCGCCGCCCTGACCGGCCTGGCCGCCGGCTTCCGGCGTGGTGACGGCGCCGGTGTCCGCGCCACCGCCGGTCTGGCCGCCTTCACTCGATCCGGCCGGAGCGACGGATTCGCCGATCGCTTCCTCCGACACGGCCGCCGGGGTGGGCGCCGGCTGGGCGGCGTCCTGGTCGGGTCCGGTGACCGCGACGGGGATGGCCTGGCCGAGCAGGATCGCCTGCTTGGGAGCCGGATCAGGCGCCTTGCCGTCCTCGGTGAGGCCGACGAGGTAGTGGTCGAGCAGACGGTAGCCTCCGAGCGGCTTGTTGTTGCCCTCGTGGCAGGTGCCGCAGGCGATCTTGGCGGGGTCGCCCTGCGGGCCCTTGCGGCTGGCCGGGAAGACGGAGGCCAGCGGCTCAATGTAGTTCGAGTTGAGATCGCGGGACATGCGGATGCCCCAATAGGCGATCCAGCGGTAGGGGGTGGACTGCGACCAGTCCCGGAAGGCCCGCGAATTGTGGCAGTAGGTGCAGTTGACGCCCATGGACTGCGCCATCTGCATCATGAACAGGTAGAGGTCTTCCGCGTCCTGCTCCTTGGCGACCTCGGCCTTGCCGAAGCGGCTCACCAGCGGGTCGGTCGACTGGATCTGCGCACTCTTGTGCTCTTCGAGAAGGAACTCGTTGTAGGGCACGTCCGGGAAGAACTGGCGGATGGTCTTCGCCTCGATATGCCACGGGCGCGGCTTGCCGAGGAACTGGTCGCCGGATGGCCTTTCCTGCCGGTACCAGGTCCAGGGCGGCACGTTCTGGCCACGGTGGCAGGTGTAGCAGGTGACGCCGGACGGGGCGACGTGCTCGGGCCATTTGCTGTTGATGTAGCGGACCATCTCCAGCATCCGCCGCGCCACCTTCTTGGTGTAGAGGCTGTCATCGGCAAAGCCCTGCTCGGATGTCAGATCGTGGCAGTATTCGCAGCCCTGCTTCGGCGACACCCACTCCGTCATCGCCAGCATCAGCCGGGTGAATTCGGCGTCGGTGAGGTCGGTCAGCACCTGGACGTTCTGATAGACCTCCGTCGCCTTCGGGCTGCCTTCGTTGTCGGCAGGATCGAGCGGTTTGGGCTTGGCCGAGTATGGCAGCACCCGATCCGGATCCTTGAACTGGACCATTTCGATCGCCGCCGGGCCGGTTTCGATCGACTCGATCGGCGGTAGCACCCAGGGCGGAACCGTGACGCCGACGCAAACCGCTGCGAAAGCCAGGATACCGACGACGATGGGGGCGGATCTCAGCCTGGCCGGTCTCATTGAACCACACTCCGCACGGCTTCATCGGGAATCGGGAAGGACGGATAGACGGAGGGGTAGCTCGGCGCGATGCCGTGCTTGACGCCCCAAAGGTACCAGTTGTCGACGACGGTGCCGGTCAGGAGCACGCCGATGGCGCCCGTGAACGTGGTCAGCACCGCGAACCACCAGGCCCAGCGATGGATCGATTCGAAGGTGGCGTTGAAGCCCATGGTCCAGCGCCAGAAGAGGGCGCCGCGCTCGGCGGCCGTGCCGCGGTCGACGATCTCTTCCGCTTCACGCTCGCCGCCGAAGCGGGAGACGGCGAGAATCGTCGCGCCATGCATGGCGAACAGCATGGTCGAGCCATAGAGGAAGACGATCGAGAGCATGTGGAACGGGTTGTAGTACCAGTTGCCGTAGAGCACCGAGACCGACGCCGTCCAGTTCAGATGGGTGATGATGCCGAAGGGCACGGCCTCGGACCACGATCCCATCAGGATCGGCCGGAACAGGCCGAGCGAGAGATAGAGGAAGATCGCCGAGGCGAAGGCCCAGGAGGTGTGCGTGCCCATGCCGAGCGCGCGGGCCCTGGTATAGCTTCTGACCCACCACAGGAGGATCGACGTCGTCAGGAAGAAGCCGGCGAGGATCCACCAGCCGCCGTCGCCGAGCGGGACGAGCGGATTCAGCCCGTATTTCGCCGGCGGCGGGTCGAGCGAGAGGAAGACGATGTTTCGCACGAAGGCATAGGGGTCCCAATCGACCGAGGCCCACATGTTGAGTCCGATGATCTCGATGGCGATGAAGCCGAAGGCGAGCGAGGCCGCGCCCGACCAGCCGAGATAGAGGGGGCCCAGCTGCGGGTCGCCGATCTTGCCCAGCCAGTAGGAGAAGCTCTTGGCCTGGATGCGCGGCTCGCTGTCGCGGAGCGGAACACCCGGATCGAACGGACCGCGGATCTGGATGCGGTTGTAGATGCTGGAATAGGAGCCCATCTCCCCGTCCCCCTCAGTACGAGATGTTGCCGATGGCCGCGGGCGTCTTCAGGTAGAAGTCGAAGAAGTAGGGCCAGCCGCCGTCCCAGAAGGGACCGGAAATGATGATGCAGACCGCGCTCCAGAAGCCGGCGTTCAGCGCGAAGAACAGGCCGAGCCGGTGGATGCCGTAGGGTCCGATGGAGTAGCAGATGAAGTCGCGGAAATAGGCGTTCTCGTGCTCGCCATACTTGACCACCTCGTCCTTGCCGGGATTGACCGCGCCGAGGATCACGCCGGCATGCAGGCCGAGAAACATCGTGGTGGTGAAGAAGAAGGTCACCGCCAGCATGTGCGCCGGATTATAGTGGAAGTGCAGGAACTGGTAGCCGACGTTCGACACCCAGTCGAGATGGCTCATAATGCCGTAGGGAAATCCGTGTCCCCAGGCACCGAGCAGAAGCGGGCGGATCACGACGAGCGAGACATAGGCCAGAATCGCGAAGGAATAGGCGATCGGCACGTGCCAGCCGATGCCGAGCTTGCGGCAGATCTCGATCTCGCGCAGCGCCCAGGAGATGAAGGCTCCGACCGCGCAGCAGGTGATGATCTGCCAGAGCCCGCCTTCGTTGAGCGGGGCGAGGCCGAGCCCGTATTTGATCGAGGGCGGGTTGACCGAGAAGGCGAAGATGTTGGTCTCGTTGCCCTGGCTGATGTCGTAGAAGACCAGCAGGGCTCCCAGCGCCGCGAAGAAGATCGCGGTGACGCCGAAGAAACCGACATAGAAGGGTCCGACCCAGAAGTCGAAGAGGTCGCCACCAACCAGCGTACCGCCGCGGACCCTGTATTTTCGCTCGAACGACAGCATCGCCATGGCGCGACCCTTCCACGTGGGTTGAAGAGAATGCGGGGCGGCGAAGACGTTGGCGCCGCCGCCCCGGTGCTTAAGGCGACGTCCTCAGGACAAGAGGACGCCAGTCTCGAGCTGGCCCGTCTGCACGGCGGCCGGCGGCACCGGATTGGCCAGCCAGTTGAAGCGCGCGGTCGACAGGAGGATGAAGTGGATCAGCAGCGCCAGCACCAGAAGGAAGGTGAACAGCCCGATCAGGGCCCGCCGCGGATCGAAAAGCAGCCAGGTTCTCCACATGGGTTCGCTCCTAGCTCAGCATGGTGAGGAGGGGATGCAGCACCTCGAGGCTCGACACGTTCACGTCGGGCGTCTGCAGCCAGGGCCGCCAGATCCAGACGAGAATGTGAGCAACGACGGCGATGCCGGTGAAGACGGCGAAGGAGGTGACGAAGAGTCCGTTGAACTCCTGCGCCTCCCGCTCCGTCAGGCCGGATAGCGTTCCTGCTTCTCGGCCGGTTACGGTGGTTTCTGCCATGTTCCTTTCTCCTTGGTTCTACTGCCTTCGTTTGGAGGCCCGATGCCGATGCGCCGGGTCCGCCGCTGTCGAAGCCTTAAATTCCCGAGCGCTATCGCATGAAGGCGTAGGGGAGGACCGAATGCGCCGCCGCTCGGGCGTCGCTGAAGACCGCGAAATAGCTGCCGGGCTCGACGGCGATCGGCCGCAAGCGCGCCGGAACGAAGCGCGAGATCAGCGCCACGGCCAGGAACAGCGGGAAGGAGAGCGCGTAGATGATCCGGTATTCCTGACGCTCGGAGCGGAACAGAGCGCTGCCTTCATGATGGACGAGGCTCATCGGATGGTCTCCTTCGGACGCTGATGGGAAAATTCACCGCGCCGCCGCGCGGCGCGAGGGCGGAGCGAGGCGAGGCGGGTCATGCCGGCGCCTTTTCGGCCAGGCGGGCCGCAGAAAGGTGGTGGGGTTCGACCGATGCGGCGCGAGCGCCCCGGGCGGCCGTTTCCGCCGCGTCCCGCATCCGCCGCGCGGCGGAGATGCGTACGAGAACGGGTTCGCGCGCGATCGCGGCTTCCAGCGCGGTCGTCGCTTCCGCGGACCAGGGGAGTTCGGCATGCCGGCGGGCCGGGGTCGGATCGACGGCATCCATGTCCGTGCCGAGCGGCAGGATGTGGAAGAGCGTGTCGAACAGCGCGTTGCAGACTTCCTGGACGAGATAGGTGGCGCCGGAATAGCCCATGAAGGGCGTGCCGGTGTGGCGCCGGATCGCCGCGCCCGGGAAGGAGGCGGGAATGAAGGTCCCGCGCCCGCCGGCCTCGGCCAGGTACATGCGCTCGTTGTAGCTGCCGAAGAGGACGAGCGGCGGCGTCTCCTTCACCATCCGCCGGACTTCGTCGTTCAGCGTCTTCTTGCCGGCGAGCCGCGGCACGGCGAAGCGGCAGGGCAGGCCCATCTCGTCCTCGAGGAAGTGGCGGACGCCGCGCTCATAGGTCTCGTTGGCGACGATGGCGAAGCTCGCCGTGCCGAAGAAGTCCTGCGTGACCGAGCGCCAGAGATCCCAGAGCGGCTTGATCGTGGTGTGCTTCTCGCGGGTGATGAAGGGCTCGGGATCGAGCCCGAGCATCTCGCCGAGCGTGCGCAGGAAGGCGGTGGTCGAGTGGAGCCCGATCGGCGCCTGCAGATAGGGGCGCTCCAGCGCCTCGCAGAGCTGGCGGCCATATTCGCGGTAGAGGCAGACATTGGCGTCGGCGGTCACCAGCTTGGGAATGTCGCGCAGGTGGCTGCCCAGCGGGAAGACGAGATTGACCTCGGCGCCGATGCCCTCGATCAGCCGGCGGATCTCATGGAGGTCCGACGGCATGTTGAACATGCCATAGGCCGGGCCGATGATGTTGACCCTCGGCTTCTCGCCGTCCTTGCGTTCGCGCGGGGCGGGGATCTTGCCCTTCTTCGGGCCGAACTCGGTCAGGAGCCATTTCAGCGCGCGGTCGGCGCACTGCCACTGGTCCTCGTCGATGGTGCGCGGCAGGAAGCGCTTGAGATTGGTGCCCTCCGGCGTCACGCCGCCGCCGATCATCTCGGCGATCGAGCCGGTGACGACCACCGACGGCTCGCTCGGATCGAGCGTCGCATGCGCCCGCTTCATCGCGCCCTCGGTGCCGGTCTGGCCGAGATTGTCCTCGGACAGGCCGGTGACGACGATCGGCAGTTCGTGCGGCGGGAGCGCGTCGGTGTAGTGGAGGACCGAGGTGACCGGCAGGTTCTCGCAGCCGACCGGACCGTCGACGACGACCTGAAGGCCCTTCACCGCGGTGAAGACGTAGACGGCGCCCCAGTAGCCGCCGGCGCGATCGTGATCGAGGACGAGCATCAGACGTCCCCCATCCCGGCGTCGTAGGTGGACGCCTTCTTGCCGTTGATCGCGACGTCGGCGCGCAGCTTCGGCTTCTTCGGGGCGGGCGGAACGTCCTCCCAGATGCCGCTGGTGTGACCCGTGCCGACGCCGTCGAAGAAGGCCAGCATTTCGTCGAAGCGCGGCTTGGAGGAGATCGCCCCGTTGACGACCTCGGCCAGCGAGCCGGCGCCGGCGGGTCCCATCAGCGGACGCGCCGAGATCAGATTGGTGAAGTAGAGCGCCGGCGTGCCGGACTGCTTGGCCTTCTGGACGACCGGTGTCGTGCCGATCGCGAGATCGGGTTTGAACTCCTCGAAGGCGGCGAGATCGTCTTCCAACGAGGCCCGGAACTTCACCTGAACCCCGCGCGCGGCGAGCCATTCGCGGTCGGGATCCGACCACTTCGTGCGCGGGCAGGCGGTGCCGACATAGCGAAGATCCGCGCCGCTTTCGACGAGAAGACGGGCCACCAGAAGCTCCGAGCCCTCATAGCCCGACAGCGTGATCCGCCCTTTGATCGGGGAGCCGGCCAGCGCGCCACGGACCCCCGGCAGGATGGCATTCTGGGTGGCCGCGATCGTCGCCGCCGGAACGTCTGCCGCGTCGCCGACCGCCTTGAGCCAGTCCGCCGTGCCATCGACGCCGACCGGGGCGGAGCCGACGACCGGCCGACCGGCCGCCTCGAACTCGCGGATCGAGGCCGTGTAGAAGGGGTGGATCGCGGCGGCGACCGTGCAGTCGAGCGCGGCATAGAGTTCGCGCCATTCGCGGGTCGGCACGACCGGTCCGGCGGCGAGGCCCATCGGCTCAAGCAGCCGGCCGATGACCATCGGATCGGCGGGGAACATCTCGCCGAGAAGCGCCACCGACGGCCTGTCCGTGCGCGGTTGGCGCGGCGCGGCGACCGGCCCCTCTTCGGCTTCGCCGCGGGCATAGGCGAGCATTGCGCCGGCGAGGATGTCCTTCGCCTCGGCATGGGTCGGCACGCCGAAACCGGGAACGTCGATGCCGATGATGCGGACGCCGTCGATCGCCTTGGGAAGGAGGCGAAGCGGGACGCCGGAGGCCGTCGGCACGCAGAGATTGGTGACGACGATGGCGTCGTAGAGCTTCGGGTCGGCGAGATCGTGGACCGCCTCGCGGATGTCCTCGAACAGCTTGCCCGTGACCAGCGTCTCGGAATTGAACGGGACGTAGCCGACGGTGCGGCGGGCGCCATAGAAATGCGAGGTGAAGGTCAGGCCGTAGACGCAGCAGGCCGAGCCCGACAGAACCGTCGCCGTGCGCCGCATCCTCAGGCCGACCCGCAGCGACCCGAAGGCCGGGCACATCGATTGCGGCTGGTCGTGCGGGCCGACGGGGTAGTCCTTGGCATAGCGGCCGAGCGTTTCGCTGGCGCCGGCCTTTTCGGCCGCCGCGCGCATCTCGGCCTTGCCGGCATGACACGACGCGTCGCCATCCTGCGGCGTGGCCGGCGTGGCCGGCGTGGCGGCCGGGGCGCTGCCGCTGCCGTCGTCGCGTCTGAGGTCGGTGTCGGAGAAATCCATCAGGCCGTCCTCACGCGTTGTCGTAGACGACTTCGAGGGACGCACGCTTGGCGACCGGCTTGCCGCGCATGTCCTCCTGGCTCGCAGGAAGCAGGGTGTAGTCGCGGCCGGTCTCCTCGCTGGAGAACAGGCCGAGCAGGCCGTCCTGGGTGAGCGGGGTCGGATGGCGCGGCGGGGCCTCGGCGACGTTCAGCGCCAGTTCCTCGAACAGGGGCGCCCAGCGCCCGCCGGGCTGGCCGACGATCTGGTAGTTCGCGCTCTTCTTGCGGATGTCCTCGTCTGCCGGGATCGCCGAGAGGATCGGGATGCCGACGGACTTCGCGAAGGCCGCGGCCTCGCCGGTGCCGTCGTCCTTGTTCACCACCATGCCGGCGACGCCGACATTGCCGCCGAGCTTGCGGAAATATTCCACCGCCGAGCAGACATTGTTGGCGACGTAGAGCGATTGGAGATCGTTGGACCCGACTACGATGACCTTCTGGCACATGTCGCGGGCGATCGGCAGGCCGAAGCCGCCGCAGACGACGTCGCCCAGGAAGTCGAGCAGGACGTAGTCGAAGCCCCATTCGTGGAAGCCGAGCTTTTCGAGGAGCTCGAAGCCGTGGATGATGCCGCGCCCGCCGCAGCCGCGGCCGACTTCCGGCCCGCCGAGCTCCATGGCGAAGACGCCGTCGCGCTTGAAGCAGACGTCGGAGATGTCGACTTCCTCGCCGGCGGCCTTCTTGGCCGAGGACGTCTGGATGATGGTCGGGCAGGCCTTGCCGCCGAAGAGCAGCGAGGTGGTGTCGGACTTCGGGTCGCAGCCGATCAGGAGGACGCGCTTGCCCTGGCTCGCCATCATGTAGGAGAGGTTGGCCAGCGTGAACGACTTGCCGATGCCGCCCTTGCCGTAGATCGCGATGATCTGGGTTTCCTTGGTGACCGGGGCGGTCGACACCGCATCGGGCTCGCGGGTCGCCTCCTCGCGCAGAAGCGCGACCATCTCGGCAGTGGAGCCCGTCGCGTCGCGCGTCTTCTTCAGAGCGGTCATTCTCAGGCTCTCCAATCCAGGATCATTTTCAGGCAGTCGGCGTCTTCGAACGCCGTGCGGTAGGCTGCATCGGCGGCGCCAGGGCGGCCGCGATGGGTAGCGATGCCGGACAGCGACAGCCGGCCTGTCTCGGCGAGGCGGATGACGGCGGCCATGTCCTCCGGGCGCCATTCCGCTGCGATCCTGATCTGCGCTTCGCGCATGAAGGCCGGCGGGAAGGCGAAGGCGACCGGCTGCTTGTAGAAGCCGGCCAGAACGATCTCGCCGCGCCGGGCAAGGCGCGGCATCAGCTGGTCGAGGATCGCGGAATCGCCGGAGACATCGAGGGCAGAGGCGTAGTCGCGGCGCTCGTCCTCGGCCGGATCGACCACGGCATAATTGTCCGCGCCGCCGCGCCGCGCAGCTTGGGTCTCCCAGACGGTGGGACGGCCGCCGAGTGCGACAGTGATGCGCGCCACGAGGCGGCCGAGTGCTCCGTGGCCGATCACGAGTTCGGGCAGGGCGCTGCCGATGCCGATCGCATGATGGGCCGTGGCGGCGAGCGCCAGGAGCACCGCATCCTCGTCCGTGATGCAGTCCGGCAGCGGAGCCAGGCGGTCGGCCGTGACCAGAAGGTCGGAGGCCGAGGCGCCGAACAGGCCGCGGGCTTCCGAGAAGCCCGAGGAGCCGGGGACGAAGACGCGCGAACCGGCCGCGATCCGGCCGGTGTCATCTGCCACCGCGACGCGTCCGACTGCCTCGTAGCCGGGAACCAGCGGATAGCCGAGGCCGGGGAACGGCGGCATCTCGCCGGTCCACAACAGGCGCTCGGTGCCGGTCGAGATGCCGGAGACGTTGATCGAAACGATCGCCTCGTTCGCCTTCCGCTCGTTCAGGGCGATCTGCGCGACGACGAGATCCCGCGGCTGGCTGAACTGGATTGCTTGGCAATGCGGCACGAGGATTCTCCGGGATGCAGAAGTGTAAAGTTAACTGGACAGACATTACTGTCAAGAAAATGATACGCTGCGGCGCGGTATTTCGCCGAGCACGATGCGGGCGGCGACTGGCAGCGAGGTCGGGATTTCCCTGACGCGAGAAAGACCCGCGGCATTCATCAGCCGGCCGATTTCTTCCGGCGTGCGGGCGCGTCCGCGGCCCATGGCGAGCAGGTAGAAGCCGAAATAGGCGTCCGCGACGGGGGCGGAGTGCTGGTTTCCTGCCATCGGCTCGGCGATCATCACCACGCCGCCGGGCGCGAGTCCGTCGCGAATCTTGCGCAGGAGGCGGATCGCCGCGTCGTCGTCGTGGTCGTGGATGATTCGGACCAGGCTGACGAAGTCGCAGTCCTGCGGAAACGGGTCCTCGAAGAAGTCGCCGGAATGGACGCTCACGCGCCGGCCGAAGCGGCTGTCGGCGAGGCGCTTGCGGGCGATCCCGGCGACCGGCGGAAGGTCGAACAGATGCAGTTCGATCTGGGGATGGCGTTCGGCGACCTTCGTCAGGAACCGGCCGTCGCCCCCGCCGACGTCGAGCATCTTCCGCGCCCAGGAAAAGTCGTAGGAGGCGATCACCTCGTCGGCGACGAAGTCCTGGCTCGTCGACATGAGGTCGGTATAGGCGGCGACGTCGAAATCCGTGTTCTCGGCCGGGGCCTCGCCTTCCTGCCCCGGCTTTCGGCCCGCAGCATAGGGCCACAGACGTGACAGCGCGGTGTCCTTGGTCTCGCCCTTCAGCAGCGCGACGGGATCGCGCAGGTCGTCGTAGAGGACGCCGTGGTGGCGGATCATCGCCTGGACGCCGGGATTTGCCATCAGCGCGGCGCCGAGCGGGCCGAGGCCATAGAGCGGCTCGTTCCCGTCGTCGTCGATCTCGACCAGATCAAGCGCCGCCGAAGCCCGCAGGAGCCGGCGCGAGGCCTCTTCCGGCAGTCCGATCGCGAAGGAGACTTCCGACAGGCTGCGCGGCCGCTCGGCGAGCCGGTCGAACAATCGGAGTTCCACGCCCGCACTGAGGATCTGCGAGTAGACGAAGCCCGCCGTCAGATCGAACAGGCGCCGCGAGGAGCGCCGGGCGAAGGGCCGGGTCAGCCAGCTGCGCGCGGCGCGTAGCTGGAAGCTGCGGTCGGCCAGGCGCCGGTTGCGGGCCATCCGCCAATCCTGCCGCCAGGGCCGGAAATAGCGACGGATGGCGCGCATCGGATCGGCCCAGCCGGAGGATGCGGACGGGTCTGCGGGTTCTGTCTTGCTATCCGACATCGTCGACATGGGCGTCAAACCTCTTGGACGGATGCATATGTCAAAACAAGTGGACATCTCCGGCGGCGCCGTGTCAATCTCTCCTGACGATGACTGAGAAAAGATCGATCCGCGTCGCGATCGTCGGCGCCGGCATTGCCGGCTTGGCGGCCGCCGCACGTCTCTCGGCGGAAGGCGCCGACGTGACCGTTCTGGAGGCTTCCGACGGCCCCGGCGGGAAGCTGAGCACGGCCGTCGTCGCGGGCCGGACGATCGATGTCGGGCCGACCGTCCTGACCATGCGCGACGTCTTCGACGAGGTCTTCGCCGCGGCCGGAGAGAGGCTCGACGACCATTTGACGCTCGTCCGCTCGCCGACGATCGCGCGCCACGTCTTTGCGGACGGGGGGAAGCTCGACCTCTTCGCCGATGCCGCGCGGTCCGAGGCCGCGATCCGCGAATTTGCCGGCGAACGCTCGGCGCGCGAGTTTGCCGCCTTCAGCCGGCGGGCGCGGGACGTCCACGAGACGCTGTCGCCGATCTTCATGCGCGCGCCCCGCCCTGCGGGCCCGCTGGGGTTGGTCGCCCGGGCGGGCGCGGGCGGGCTGCCGGCGATCCTGAGGATCGGCGCGCAAACGACGCTGTGGAGAGCCCTCGCGGCGGAGTTCTCCGATCCCCGGCTCGCCCAGCTCTTCGCCCGCTACGCGACCTATAACGGCTCCTCGCCCTTCCTCGCGCCGGCGACGCTGATGCTGATCGCCGAAGTCGAGCGCGCCGGCGTTTGGCTGGTCGAGGGCGGCATGCACGCACTGGCGGCAGCGCTGGCGGGGCTCGCCGAGCGCCGTGGCGCAAGGTTCCGCTACGGCGCGGCGGTGGAAGTGGCGGAGACCATCTCGGGCCGCGCGAGCGGCGTGCGGCTCGCCTCCGGCGAGCGCATTCCAGCGGATGTCGTCCTTGCCAATTGCGACGCCGGAGCGATCGCCGCCGGTCTCTTCGGGCGCGAGGCGCAAGGCTCGGTCGATCCGCCGCTGAAGACCGACGAACGCTCGCTCTCGGCACTGACCCTCGCGCTCGTCGCCAGGACCTCGGGCCTGCCGCTCCTCAGGCACAACGTCTTCTTCTCCGCAGACTATCGCGGCGAGTTCGACGACATCCTGTCGCGCCGCCGGCTGCCGGAGGACCCCACGGTCTATGTCTGCGCCGGCGACCGCGACGGCGAAGGCCGTCTGTCGGACGAGGCCCGCGCCGCCGGCACCGAGCGGCTGTTTCTCATCGTCAATGCGCCGGCCGACGGCGACATCCGGACATTTCGGGCAGAGGAGGTGGAGCGATGCGTGACGGCGGCCTTTTCCAGGCTGGAGGCCTCGGGCTTGCAGGTGGCGTGGCGGGACGCGCCGATGGTCCGTTCGACGCCCTCAGATTTCGCGAGACGGTTTCCGGGGACGGGCGGAGCGCTCTACGGGCGGGCCTCGCATGGGTCGACGGCTTCGTTCCGGCGGCCGGGCGCGCGAACCCGGATGCCGGGGCTCTATCTGTGCGGCGGCAGCGCTCATCCGGGAGCCGGCCTGCCGATGGCGGCCCTGTCGGGCAAGATCGCCTCGGACGCTATTCTTTCGGACCGCGCTTCGACCAGCAGGTCCCTCCGGGCGGCTATGCCTGGTGGTATGTGGACGCGCTTTCGGCCGACGGAACCTTCGGGCTGACGCTGATCGGCTTCGTCGGCAGCGTGTTCTCGCCCTATTACCGCTTCGCCGGCCGCCGGGAGCCGGAGGACCACGTCGCCCTCAACGTCGCCTTCTACGGGCCGCGCGCCAAGCGCTGGACGATGACCGAGCGGCGGCGCCGGGATCTGCATCGCGACGCCGGAACGCTCGCCGTCGGTCCGAGCGCCATGCATTGGGACGGCTCCGGCCTGACCGTCGAGATCGACGAGGTGAGCCCGCTTCTGCCCTATCGCGTCAAGGGCCGGGTGCGGCTCTATCCGGAAGCGATCGTCAACCATCCCGTGGTGCTAGACCGGCAGGCGCGGCACTGCTGGTGGCCGATCGCGCCGTGCGCGCGCGTCGAGGTGGAGCTGGACAAGCCCGCGCTCTCCTGGTCGGGCAGCGGCTATTTCGACTTCAACACCGGCGAAGTCCCGCTGGAGGAGAGCTTTTCGAACTGGAACTGGTGCCGCGCCAGCCTGCCCGACGACACCGCCGTCCTCTACGATCTCGTCGACCGGGACGGGCAGGCCTGTTCGCTGGCGATCCGCTTCGACCCGAAGACGGGCGTCAGCGACTTTTCGCCGCCGCCGGCCGCGAGCTTGCCCTCGACCTTCTGGCGCATGCGCCGCTCCACCCGCGCCGAGGCGCCGAGCGAGGCGCGGGTCGTGGAGACGCTGGAGGATTCGCCCTTCTACGCCCGATCCGTCGTCGCCACACGCCTCCTCGGCCGCGAGGTGACGGCGATCCACGAAAGCCTCGACCTCGACCGCTTCGCCCGGCCGGTGGTCCAGGCCATGCTGCCCTTCCGGATGCCGAGACGGTTCGTCTGAGCAGCAGAGGAGGGTAAGCAAGCAATTGCGGGTCGCGGACGATCAGCCGCGTAACGATGGCGTCGTGCCTAGCGAACAATGTCGCAAGCCCCTTGACCGAAGCGGCGTGCCGGCGATCTCCCCGATGGCCCGGCTGCCGGATGGTGGTCACCGCTGGCCGCAACGAAGGAGACATCGCTTGAGCCGCACCCGCGACAGCCGCCACATCTCGGTTGACGAGCCGGCGAGGACGCCGCCGGCCAGCATCTTCTTCGCCTATATCGCGATGGCCCCGCTCGCCGCCGGGGCGATCTTCCTCTGGTTCGCGCCCGATGCCCAGGCCTTCCTGGTTCTGAACCTCGTCCTGTTCTGGGGCGCCTCGATCCTGACCTTCCTCGCCGGCGTCCGGCGCGGCGTCAGCTTCCGCACGCCCTCGGGGCCGACGATCGCCCAGCTCGCCATGATGCTGTGGCTCTTCGTCCTTGGCTTCGTGGCGCTGGTCGCGACGGTCTGGGGATTTCCTCTTCTGGCGACGCTGATCGAACTTTCCGGCTATGTCAGCCTTGCGGTCCTCGATCCTATTGCGGCCAAGAAGGGGGAGACGCCTCTGTTCTTCGAGCGGCTGCGCCCGGTGCAGATGGCGATCCCGATCCTGTCGCTGATCGCGATCGCCGTCTTCGTCTGGCAGAGCCCGTTCCTCTAGGCGATCACCTCCGGTCGGGGTCGAGCGCGATCGCCCTGTCCGCGGTGAGGGCGTTCACGCAGGCATAGAATATGTTCGTGCGGATCGTGCCCTCCTTGAAGAACTCGTAGCGCCGGTCGCATTCCGCGTCGCGGAAGGCAATCCAGGCCCGCTGCGCCTTGAGTAGCGCCGCCGCGACGGAGGGCTCGGCCCCGCTCTCGGCCTGCAGCCTTTCATCGACCTCCTTCGCAGCGGTCATGGCGGTTCTGTAGCGCTCGTTGAGGATCGCGTCCCAGGCCTGAAGTTCGCGGTCGAGACAGGCGTCGATGCCCTGCGTGCTCTTGCCGTCGGGCGCGTCCTGGCAGGGGTTGGCGATGACGCCGACACATCCCTGCGGGTCGTCGCCGGCCTTGGAGAGACAGGCCTTCACGGTGGCGGTGTCGGCCTTCACGTCGCCCGTCTCGGCAAGCGCGGGATGGGCAATCAGCGCGACCATCGATAGTGTCAGGACGATATGGCGCATCCGCGTTCGACCTTTCTCCTTGGGATCAGCGCATTCAGGCCATGCGTTCCACCTCCATGCAACGGGAATTTTCGCCATGAGCGCCGCCTCGATCGCCAGCTTCGTCGTCTTCCTCGCCATCGTCTTCGCCGTCGCGATGAGTGGCGCGATCTTCAAGCCGGGGCCCTGGTACCAGGCGCTCGACAAGCCCGGCTGGACGCCGCCCAACTGGGCGTTCCCGGTGGTCTGGTCGGCGCTCTACGTGATGATCGCGGTCGCCGGCTGGCGGGTCTATGAAGAGGCAGGACTCCTGGTCCTCCCGTTTGCGGTCTACGGGCTGCAGCTCGTCCTCAATGCGGCGTGGTCGGCCTTCTTCTTCGGCATGCGCCGCCCCGATCTCGCCTTCGCCGACGTCATCGCCATGGCGCTGGTGATCGCCCTCAATATCGCGCTGTTCTGGCCGATCGACGCCATCGCAGCCCTTCTGCTCGTGCCCTATCTCGCCTGGGCCTGCATCGCCGCCTGCCTCAACTATTCGGTCTGGCGGCGCAATCCGGATGCATTCCGGGCCGCGCGGGTGGCGGGCTGACCAAAGCCGCGAATGCCTGGAGCATCGCCTCGGCCGTCTGCTGCGGCGCCTCCTCATGGGCGAGGTGGCCGAGGCCGGCAAGCGTCACCACCTCGGCCTCGCGCACCATCCTGGCGACCCGGTGCGACACCTCCGGCGGGATCGCGCGATCGCGCGATCCGACGACGAGGGTCAGCGGGACGGCGAGCCGGGGAAGGTCCCGTTTCAGCCCGTCGAGGTCCCAGTTCGCCATCATCGACAATGCGCCCTCGACATGGGCGGGAGAGGCGAGAAGCCGCTCGTAATAGGCGACGCCCTCGGACGGAATCCGGGAGCCGGTGCTCTCCATCAGCCGTGCGACAGCGTTGCCGTGGCGCGCGCGCCAGGAGAAGAAGCGCGGCGCGACCGGGTTGAGGAAGAGAAGTTTCGCAAGCCCCGGAAAGAGATGCGCGGCGACGCCCGGAAACGGCAGCAGTGCGCCGTTCAGGGAGACGATCTGCCGCGGCGCGATCTTTCCATCGAGCGTCATGCGCAGGATGACGGCGGCGCCCGCCGAATGGCCGGCCGCAAACGCCGGCTCGATGCCGAGCCGGTCGAGCGTTTCGGCAAGACAGTCGCGCATGCCGGTGATGGTGCTGCCCCGCCCGCGCGGCCGGCCGGAAAAGCCGTGCGAGGGCAGGTCGATCATGACGACGCGGTAGCTGCCGGCAAGGCGCGGCGCGAGGTCGCGGAAGGAATGGGTCGAGGCGCCGGTGCCGTGCAGGAGCAGGAGCGGCGGTCCCTCTCCGAGGATCTGCACGTGGATGCGCGTTCCCGCCGCCGCGACGAAGCGGCTCGCCTCCGCATGCGGCCAGCTTCGCCTTTCGCGCTCGAAGTCGAGGGGCCGGCTCATCCGGTTGCCGTCCCCCCGCCCGGCCGGCGCTCCCGGCCAGATGGCCGGGCGACCGCGCCGACCGCTTCCGACAGCGCTGCGGAATCGGCCCGGGGCAGGGCCAGATAGGAGGCGCCCATGGCGTCCGCGAGATCGCGGGCCGCCGGCCCCGGGCGCAGCGACAGGTCGATCACCAGCGCGGCGACGCCTGCCGACCGCACCGCGGCGGCCGCTGCCTTCGCGTCGGCCATTGCGGCGGGTCGGCCGGCCGCCCCGTCCCGGCCGATATTGGCCCGCCCATCGGTCAGGAGCGCGATCAGCGGCATTCGGCCGTCCCGGGCCGAGGCCTTGGCGAGGCCGAGCGCGGCCGAGATTCCGCTTGCCAGAGGAGTGCCGCCCCCGGCGGGAAAGGCCGCGAGGCTGCGCTTGGCCCGCGTCAGCGAGCGGGTCTCGGGCAGGAGCACCTCGGCCCGCGTGCCGCGAAAGGCGACGAGCGCCACCCGTTCGCGCCGGATATAGCATTCGGCGAGGATCCGCTCGACGGCGCCCTTGGCCTCGGCGAGGCGGGCGAGCGCCGCCGACCCCGATGCGTCCACGGCGAAGATCGTCGCGGTCTCGGTCTTGCCGCGGATGCGCCGCACGCGGATGTCGGCGGCGCGGATGTCGAGCCTGCCGCTCGCCGCGCCGGGCCGCTCGCTACGCCGGAGCGGCTGCCAGGGCGCCGCGGCCCGCAAGGTCGCCACGAGGTCGAGCCGGTCGCGGCGCGGGTCCCCCTCGCGCACGCCGATCGTGCGGCCCCGCCTTGCCGCTTTCGCCGCGGTTCCGGCCCGCCCGCCGCCCCGTCGCATCGGCGCCGGGCGCATCAGTCCGGCGAGGCGCTCCAGAAGGTCCGGCGGCAGGAATGCCTCCGCCGCCTCCACCGTCATGTCGCCCGGCGTCTCGCCGACGGTGATCTCCGGTTCCTCGTCGTCATTCTCGGCGTCCGGCGGATCGGGTGTTTCGGACGGCGGATCGGCGGCATCGGTCTCGGCCTCCGTCTCCGCTTCGGCCTCGCTCTCCTGCGGAGCGGCCGGAAGCTGCGTGGCGCGCGGCACGAGGACGTGGCGGATCGCGAGGTCGAGATCGTCCTCCTCGACGCTCGTCCGCCCGGCAAGCGCCGCTGCGGCCCGTGCCGCCCGAAGCGCCTGGCCGGGCGCTCTCAGCGACATGATGCCGAGGGCGATCGCCGCCTGGCAGAGGAGCGTGATCGCGTCCTCCGTCGCGGTGACCCGCGACAGCAGGGCGCGGGCCGCCGCCACGCCTGCGGCCCCGGGGCCGGCATCGGCGACCTGTCTCGGATCGGCGCCGTCGAGATCGGCCCAAAGGCCGAGCCGCTCGACCAGTGCCGGCGGCGGGGCCTCGTCCGGCTCCATGCCCTCGTCGAGAGCGAGTACGCCGATCCGGGCCGGCGCTTCCTGCGAGAGCCCCTCGCGCTCCTGCCGGATCAGGCCGGTGTCGAGCGCATGGGCGAGGAGAGCGGCGGTTTCCGGCCGCATGCGCTCCGCCATCGCGGCGACGACGATGCCGCCGTCGCAGGCGGCCAGCAGCCCGCGTTCGGCGATTGGACGCCTTGCGGCGAGCGATGCCGCGATGTCGAGGCCTCCGATCAGCGCGGTCTCGCTTATCGCGGCCGGAATGCGCCGGAAGGGCCGGTCGGCGGGAAGCAGGACGTGAAGGCGAGCGAGCGCGGTGTCGCGGGCGAGGCCGGCCCGAGCCGACAGTCTGAGCCCCAGGCGGGGATCGACGGCAAAAAGTGCTAGGGCCGTCAGCGCGTCCCGGAAGAGGTCGGCGGGTTCGGCGTTGCCGCTCACGCCGCCTCGAGTTCGACGACCGCCCGTTCGACGCGTGAGGTGGATCCCGCCTCGTCGAGCGGATCGCGCCGCAGCCGGTGCGACAGGGCGATCGGCGCCAGCCGGGCGAGATGGGTCCACTCGACGCTGACGTCGCCCTCGAGCGCTGCGAGCGCCCGGGCCGCCCGCATCAGGGTGAGCTCGCCGCGAAGGCCGTCCGTGCCGAGCCGGATCGACAGCTGCGCGGCCTTTTCGAGCGTCGCGTCCGGCACCGCGACATCCGCCAGCCGGTTGCGGGCGCTGAGGATCGCCTCGCGGACGGCGGCGTTCTCCGCTTCGAACGTCGCGGCGAACCCGGCCGGATCGCGCTCGAACGCGTCGCGTCGCTTGACGACGGCGATGCGGGTCGCAAGGTCGATCGGCGTCGTCACCTCGACGGAGAGGCCGAAGCGGTCGAGAAGCTGCGGGCGCAGCTCTCCTTCCTCCGGATTGCCGCTGCCGATCAGGACGAAGCGGGCAGGATGGCGCACGCTGAGGCCCTCCCGCTCGACCACGTTCTCGCCGGACGCCGCAACGTCGAGGAGGAGGTCGACCAGATGGTCCTCCAGGAGATTGATCTCGTCGATATAGAGGAAGCCGCGATGCGCGCGGGCCAGGAGCCCCGGCTCGTAGCGCTTCTCGCCGGCGGCGAGCGCCCGCTCGAGATCGAGCGCGCCGACGATGCGGTCTTCGGTCGCGCCGAGCGGCAGGTCGACCACCGGCACGGCGAGCGCCCGGTCGTCGATCGATTCGCCGCCCGAAAGGCGCGCGCTGCAGGCTTCGCAGGCCTCGTCCGGCCGCGCCGGGTCGCAATGATAGGCGCAGCCCGAGGCCCGCATCTGGGGCAGGACCGCCGCGAGGGCCCTGACGGCGGTGGATTTGCCGGTGCCGCGGTCGCCGAAGACGAGGACGCCGCCGATCGCGGGATCGACGGCGGCGATGGTCAGCGCCAGCTTCATCTGGTCCTGGCCGACGATGGCGGAGAAGGGAAAGGCGATCCTCATAAGCGCAGGCTAGCCGCTTTGCGTCCTCATGCAAAGCTGTGGCGCGGCGCTCGAAACGCGCGGCATCTCGTGCTAGCTCGCCGGACGAGGGTGCGGCGCGGCCGATTTGGGCGATCCAGCCGCCCGGGAGTCGAAGAAAGCGAGTAAGATGCAGTTCGCCAGCTATCCAAGTCTTCGAGGCAGGAGCGTCGTCGTGACCGGTGGCGCGTCGGGGATCGGCGCCGAGATGGTCCGCGCCTTCGCCGAACAGGACGCGAAGGTCGGCTTCGTCGATCTCGACGCCGAGCGCGGCGAGGCGCTGAAGGACGAACTCGGCGGGGCCGGGCGGCGCGTGGCCTTCGAGCCCTGTGACCTGCGCGACATCGCCGACCTGCGCCGGGCCTTCGGGGCACTCGACGCCGCGAACGGCCCGGCGACCGTGCTCGTCAACAATGCCGCGCGCGATGATCGGCACGGCTGGGAGAGCGTGACGCCGGACTATTTCGACGAGCGGATGGCGACCAATCTGAAGCACATGTTCTTCGCCATCCAGGCGGCGGCGCCGGGCATGATCGCGGCCGGCGGCGGGTCGATCGTCAACATGGGCTCGAACTCCTGGTGGGAGGCGGGCGGCGGCATGCCGGCCTATACGACCGCCAAGGCGGCCGTTCATGGCATGACCCGCTCCTTCGCCCGCGATCTCGGGCCGCACCGCATCAGGGTGAACACGGTGGTTCCCGGCTGGATCATGACCGAACGCCAGAAGGAGCTCTGGGTGAGCGAGGCGGCGATCGAGAAGCATCGCGCCCGCCAGTGCCTGCCGGATTTGATCGAGCCCGTGTTCGTGGCGCGGATGGTGCTGTTCCTGGCCTCCGACGATGCGGCGATGTGCACCGCCAACAACTACATGGTCGAAGCCGGCTCGATCTGAGCCGTCCGCCACCGCCCGTCCGCAGGAGAAGTCCTTGATCAAGCTCGCAACCCTCATCGCGATCGCGCTCGAAGGCGGGCGCGAGGTCATGACCGTCTACGGAACGGAGTTTTTGGCGAAGACCAAGGCGGACGCCTCGCCGGTGACCGAGGCCGATCTTCGCTGCGAGCGCGTCATCCTCGACCGGCTGGCGGAGGCGGCGCCCGGGATCCCGGTGGTGGCCGAGGAGGCGGTGGCGGCTGGGCGCGTGCCGGAAAGCGGCGAGACCTTCTTCCTCGTCGATCCGCTCGACGGCACCAAGGAATTCGTCAAGCGCAATGGCGACTTCACGGTCAACATCGCCCTCGTCGAGGCGGGCGTCCCGGTGGCCGGCGTCGTCTATGCGCCGGCAGCCGGCCAGCTGTGGACGGGCTCGCGAGACGAGGGCGCCTTCCGCGCCGACGTCGCGAACCACCTTGCCGGAGACCTCGAGCCGATCAGGACGCGCAAGGCGCCGCCCGCGCTGATCGCCGTCGGCAGCCGCTCGCACGGCTCGGCCGAGACCGCCGAGTGGCTCTCGCGCCTTGCCGTCGAGCACTTCGTCTCGCGCGGCTCCTCGTTGAAGTTCTGCATTCTCGCCAGCGGCGAGGCCGACATCTATCCGCGGCTCGGGCGTACCATGGAGTGGGACACGGCGGCCGGCGACGCGGTGCTGCGAGCGGCGGGCGGCATCGTCACCACGCTTGACGGCGCGCCGCTTTCCTACAACAAGCGCGGCCAGTCCGACGACGCCGACTTCGCCAACCCGCATTTCGTCGCCTATGGCGACCCTCGGCTCGCGCAGCGCTGATCCGATAAGGGCGCTGCGCTTCGGTCAGGCCTCGAAATCGAGAAGGGCGCGGAAGAAGCGCATCACCGCGGCGATCTCGTCGTCGGACAGGGTCGTGCAGGCGGCCTGCAGCCGGTCGCGCAAGTGCTTGTTGTCGTCGAGCACCGGCCCGGCCCGTTCTTCCACCAGATGGATGATGATGCCGCGCCGGTCGGCGGGATTGCGGCGACGCTCGATGAAGCCCTCGCGCTCCAGCCGGTCGAGCAGGGCCGTCGTCGCCCCGGTCGACAGGTTGACGTGCTCGGCGACCGACTTGGCATTTGCCGGCCGTTCACACTCCTTGAGATAGGTAAGGCACATCAGGTCGGTGAGCGCGAGCCCGAACTTTGCCGCCAGTTCCCGGTCCAGCGTGACGGCCGTGCGGATCACCTCCTTGAACAGGCGGCCGAGTTCGCCGTCGGCGCCGGCCTGAGGATATGAGGCTCTTGCAGGTGCCGGCTGGCGGCGGCTCATTGACCGGTCCTTCCTTCTGTTATATCTCGATCATAAAGTAATTTGATCGATAAGCAAACTGGACGGTGCCGTCCATGCCCTTTCGCCTTTCTTCCGAGCGCCCCCGTCGCCTCTTCGTTCCGCTGGCGGTGTGCGTCTGCGGACTGCTTTCGGCCTGCTCGCAGCAGGAGACGCCGCCGGCGCCGCCCGAGCCTGTCGCCTACGTCACCGCCGAGCCGCAGAGCTACGGGCGGACGATCGCCCTGACCGGCGAGATCGTCGCGCGCTACACCTCGACCTACGCCTTCAAGACCAGCGGGCGCGTCACGAAGGTCGCCGTCGATGTCGGCGATCATGTCGAGCCGGGAACGGTCCTCGCCGAGATCGATCCGACCCAGCAGCAGGCAGACGTCGCGGCAGCCAACGCCTCGGTCGATTCCGCCAAGGCGCAGGTGAGCCAGGCGAGCGCCGCCTTCGAGCGTCAGAAGCAGCTTCTCGCCAAGGGATTCACCACGCGCAGCGAATACGATCAGGCCGAGAAGGCGCTGTCGGCTGCGAGCAGCGCTCTGGACACGGCGCAGGCCGATCTGACGACGGCGCGGACCAATCTGTCCGACACCGTCCTGAAGGCCGACGCTTCCGGCGTCATCACCAGCCGCAGCGTCGACGAGGGCCAGATGGTGAGCGCCGCGCAGGCGGCCTTCGGCTTCGCCCGCAGCGGTGCCAAGGATGCGGTCTTCCAGATACAGGAGCAGCTCCTGATCGGCTCGAAGAAGCCGGAATCGATCAAGGTCGCGCTGGTCTCCGACCCGTCAGTCACCGCGATCGGCCATGTGCGGGAGGTCTCGCCGCTGATCGACACCAGCACGGGGACGGTTCAGGTGAAGCTCGGCCTCGACAACCCGCCGGACGAGATGACGCTCGGTTCGGCCGTGGTCGGAAGGGATGTCCGCCAGGCGGCGAAGGACGCGATCTTCCTGCCCTGGAACGCGCTGATGGTGAAGAACGGCAAGCCGGCCGCCTGGGTCGTCGGCCAGGACGGCAAGGCGACGCTGAAGCCGATCGAGGTGGAGGCCTATCAGACGGCCCGGATCCTCGTCAGGGACGGCATCGAACCCGGGGACCGCGTCGTCACCGACGGCTCGCAGCTGGTCCGTCCGGGGCAGGCGGTCGACCTGGTTCCGGCAAAAAGCGAGGCGCGCTGATGGTCAGGCCCCTGCATTTCGTCCCGCTTCTCGCCGCGCTCGCATTTCTGTCGGCCTGCAGCGGCTCCGGAAACGACGAGGCCGGCGCCCCTGAACCGCCGCGCCCGGTGCTGACGAGTGTCGTCGCTCCGACCGATCCGCAGGTGCTCGGCTATTCCGGCACGATCGCGCCGCGCTACGAAAGCGCCCTCGGCTTCCGCTCGCTCGGACGGATCGTCTCGCGCGAGGTCGACGTGGGCGACCGGGTCGAGGCGGACCAGCAGCTCGCCGCGATCGATGCCGAGACGCTCGGCGCCGACGTGCGCTCGGCCAAGGCGCAGCTCGCCAATGCCGAAATCCAGGATCGCACCGCCAAGGCCAGCCTGCAGCGGGCGCAGGCCTTGTTCAACGACAACAAAACCGTCTCGCAGTCCGATCTCGACAGCGCGCGGCAGAGTGCGAGCGCCGCATCCGCCGAACTCGTCAGCGCCAAGGCGCAGCTTGCCAAGGCGGAGAACGCCCTCTCCTATGCCGTGCTGACCGCGCCGTTCGCCGGCGTGATCACCGAACGCGACGCCAATGTCGGCCAGGTCGTGGCAGCCGGCGAGACCGTGATGAAGCTCGCCCGGACCGACCAGCTCGAGGCGGTGGTCGACATTCCGGCCGCCGAGGTGAGCGGGCTTTCGGCCGGTTCGCCCTTTGAAATCGTCCTGCAGATCGCGCCGGCGCTCAAGGTGGCGGGCAAGGTCCGCGAGATCGCGCCGCAGGCCGATGCGTTGACCCGCACCAACCGGGTGCGGATCCTGCTCGACGATCCGTCGGAGGCCTTCCGCATCGGCGCCCTGATCACCGCCATCCCGGCCGAGCGAGCCAAGCAGCCCGTCGTCCTCGTGCCGCAAAGCGCGCTCCTGGAGGAGAACGGCAAGACCTTCGTGTGGACCGTCGATCCCGAGACGAAGACCGTGCACCGCCAGCTGGTCGAGATCCATCGCGACGCGGGCGGGCGTATCATACTCGAATCCGGCGTCGAGACCGGGTCCATCCTGGTGACCGCCGGCGTCCACAGCCTGAAGGAGGGGCAGGCGGTATCACTTCCGGAGGGGCTTTCCTCGTGAGGTCGTTCAACCTTTCCGACTGGGCGCTGCGTCACCGCTCGCTGATCTGGTTCTTCATGCTGGTGGCAGTGATCGCCGGCACGCTGTCCTATCTCAATCTCGGCCGCGAGGAGGATCCGAACTTCACCATCAAGACGATGGTGGTGTCGGCGGCCATGCCCGGCGCGACCGTCAGCGAGATGACGAAGCAGGTCACCGACCGCATCGAGAAGAAGCTGCAGGAGCTCGACAGCCTCGACTACACGCGCTCGATCACCACGCCCGGCCAGACCGTCGTCTTCGTGAACCTTCTGCCGACGACCAAGGCCGGAGCGGTGACCGGCATCTGGACCAAGGTCCGCCACATGATGTCGGACATCCGTTCGAGCTTTCCCTCGGAATTCCAGGGCTTTTCCTTCAACGACGAGTTCGGCGACGTCTACGGCAACATCTATGCCTTCACCTCCGACGGCATCTCGCAGCGCCAGCTGCGCGACTATGTCGAGGACGTTCGCACGCAGCTCCTGCAGCTGAAGGAGGCCGGCAAGGTCGAACTCGTCGGCGCGCAGGACGAGGCGATCTACATGGAGTTCTCGCTGCGCAAGATCGCCGGCCTCGGTCTCGACCAGCAGTCGATCATCAACACGCTGCAGGCGCAGAACGCCATCGCGCCGTCGGGCGTCATCCAGTCAGGGCCAGAGCGCATCATCGTGCGCGTCTCCGGCCAGTACACGTCCGAGAAGAGCCTCGAAGCGGTCAATCTCCGGGTCAACGACCGCTTCTTCAAGCTCAGCGACGTCGCCACCATCACCCGCACCTACCAGAACCCGCCATCCTCGCTCTTCCGCTTCAACGGCCAGCCGGCGATCGGGCTGGCGGTCGGCATGCGCCAGGGTGGCAACATCGTCGACTTCGGCGAGGCGCTGAAGACGGAGATGGAGCGCATTGTCACCGAACTGCCGGTCGGCGTCGGGGTCCATCAGGTTGCGGATCAGTCGGCGGTGGTGGAGGAATCGGTCGGCGGCTTTACCCAGGCGTTGTTCGAGGCGGTCGCGATCGTCCTTGCGGTCAGTTTCGTCAGCCTCGGCTTCCGGGCCGGCTTCGTGGTGACGCTGTCGATCCCGCTGGTGCTCGCCATGACCTTCATCGGTATGGAGTATGCGGGGCTGACGCTGCAGCGCATCTCGCTCGGCGCGTTGATCATCGCGCTTGGCCTGCTCGTCGACGACGCGATGATCGCGATCGAAACCATGGTCTCCAGGCTCGAGATCGGCGAGAGCCGCGAGAAGGCGGCGAGCTTCGCCTGGACCTCGATCGCCTTCCCGATGCTGTCGGGCACGCTGGTGACGGTGGCGGGCTTCCTGCCGATCGGCTTCAACAATTCCAATGCCGGCGAGTACACCTTCTCGCTCTTCGTCGTCATCGCGATGGCGCTGCTCCTGTCCTGGGTCGTGGCCGTCCTCTTCACGCCGCTGATCGGCGTCATGATCCTGCCGAAGTCGATGCACCGGCACGATGCCAGGCCGGGCCTGGCGCGCCGCTCCTTCGAAGGCGTGCTGCGGACGACGATGCGCTTCCGCTGGATCACCATCCTCGTGACCGTCGCCCTCTTCGCCGTCTCGATCTACGGCATGAAGTTCGTCCAGCAGCAGTTCTTCCCGTCCTCGGACCGGCCCGAGCTCGTCGTCGACTTCACGCTGCGCCACAACGCCTCGATCGAGGACACGAAGGCGCAGATGGACAGGCTGGAGACGATCTTCGCCGGCAATGACGACATCGACCACTGGAGCTCCTATGTCGGACGCTCGGCCGAGCGCTTCATCCTCGCCTACGACGTCCAGCCGTCGAATCCGTTCTTCGGCCAGGTGGTGCTGGTCACCAAGGATCTCGAGGCGCGCGAGCGGGTGCGGGCCGCGATCCAGAAGTTCGCGCGCGAAGATCTCGTCGGCACCGACGTCTACGTGAAGAACCTCGAACTCGGTCCGCCGGTGGGGCGTCCGGTGCAGTACCGGCTCGGCGGGCCGGATATCGAAGTCGTGCGCGACAAGGCCCGTGAGCTTTCGGCCATCATGGCCAGCGACGAACGACTCACCTCGATCGTCATGGACTGGAACGAGCCGGCGCGCGTCTTGAAGGTCGAGATCCTGCAGGACAAGGCGCGCCAGCTCGGCATAACCTCGCAGGAGATCGCCTCGCGGCTGAATTCGGTGCTGGACGGCACGACCATCACCAACATCCGGGACGGGATCTATCTTGTGCCGGTCATCGCCCGCGGTGCGAAGTCCGACCGCGATTCGATCGACGCGATCCAGAACCTGCAGCTGACGAATTCCGAGGGGACTGCTATCCCGCTCGCGAGCCTCGTCTCCTTCGGCTACACCTACGAAGATCCGATCATCTATTCGCGCTCGCGCATCCCGACGATCACCATCAGCGGCGCGATCAACGGCCGGGCCCAGCCGGCGACGATCGTCGCGTCGCTGGCGCCGAAGATCGCCGATTTCGAGAAGGCGCTGCCGCCCGGCTACAAGGTCGAGGTCGGCGGTGCGGTGGAATCGAGCCAGGAGAGCCAAGGACCGATCGCCGCGGTCGTGCCGATCATGCTGATCGCCATGCTGACGCTGATCATGATCCAGATGCAGAGCTTCCGCGCGATGCTGGTCGTCCTGTCCGCCGCCCCGCTCGGCCTGATCGGCGTCGTCGCCGCGCTCGTGCCCTCCGGTGCTCCGCTCGGCTTCGTGGCGATCCTCGGCGTGCTGGCGCTTGTCGGCATTCTGATCCGCAACTCGATCATCCTTGTCCACCAGATCGACGTGCTCAGGGAGGAGGGGATGCATCCCTGGCTCGCCGTCTTCCGGGCGAGCGAGATGCGGGCGCGGCCGATCCTTCTGACTGCGGCGGCGGCGAGCTTCGCGCTGATACCGATATCGCGCGAAGTGTTCTGGGGCCCGATGGCCTATGCCATGATGGGCGGCATCATCGCGGGGACGCTGATCACGCTCCTGTTCATCCCGTCGCTCTATCTCGTCGTGTTCCGCATCAAGGCGCCCCGCGAAGGGGAACTGGAAGCCTTGAGCGCCGCCGACGACCCGCAGACCGCGCCGGCCTAACGGGCGGTTGGACTGCAGGCCCAGAGCCTTTCGCGACGAAGCGGAGAGGCAGTAGAGCGCGCGCGCGAGCGCCCAGCACGTCAGACCCACGGGCCGGTTGCGACCAATGGTTCCCCCTGCGGCCGGAGGTTCTGTGATCTCCGGCGCTCCGGCGTCCCCGCTGCCGATCTCCCAGCCGGCGCCGGGCCGGTCCAGCCGGCTGCGAAAATTTGCCGGCGAGGGGATCTGGACAGGCCTGATCATATAGTAATACTAATCCACGCCCGATCGGTGGAGGCCGATCGCAACCGGATCACTGGGAGGAATTTCATGGCAATTCGCAGCATGTTCGCTGCCGCGACGTTCGCGGCTGGCCTCATGGCCTCGTCCGCCTTGGCGGCCGATATGACTGTCGGCTTTTCGCAGATCGGCTCGGAGTCGGGCTGGCGCGCAGCGGAGACGACGCTGACCAAGCAGCAGGCCGAAGAGCGCGGCATCGATCTGAAGTTTGCCGACGCACAGCAGAAACAGGAGAACCAGATCAAGGCGGTCCGCTCCTTCATCGCCCAGGGTGTCGACGCCATCCTGCTCGCTCCGGTCGTCGCGACGGGCTGGGACCAAGTTCTGGGCGAGGCCAAGGACGCCGAAATCCCGGTCGTGCTGCTCGACCGGACGGTCGACGCCCCGGACGATCTTTACCTCACGGCCGTGACCTCCGATCTGGTTCACGAGGGCAATGTTGCGGGCCAGTGGCTCGTCGACGCCGTCGGCGACAAGCAGTGCAACGTTGTCGAGCTGCAGGGAACCACCGGTTCCTCGCCCGCAATCGACCGCAAGAAGGGCTTCGAGGAGGCGATCTCCGGGCATGACAATGTCAAGATCGTCCGTTCGCAGACCGGCGACTTCACCCGCACCAAGGGCAAGGAAGTCATGGAGAGCTTCCTGAAGGCGGAGAACGGCGGCAAGGACATCTGCGCGCTCTACGCCCACAATGACGACATGGCGGTCGGCGCCATCCAGGCAATCAAGGAAGCCGGCCTGAAGCCGGGCTCCGACATCCTCGTCGTCTCGATCGACGCGGTCCCGGACATCTTCCAGGCCATGGCCAATGGCGAGGCGAACGCCACCGTCGAGTTGACCCCGAACATGGCCGGTCCGGCCTTCGATGCGCTGGAGAAGTACAAGGCCGACGGCACCATGCCGCCGAAGTGGATCCAGACGGAGTCGAAGCTCTACACCCAGAAGGACGACCCGATGAAGGTCTACGAGGAGAAGAAGAACCTCGGCTACTAACAGCCTGACGTTCGACGCCGCCATCCGGAACGCTCGGATGGCGGCGGATTTCTTCCGACGATCATCCGGCCGCGTGTCACGACGCAAGTCCGGTCTGGGGAGCCGACGACGATGAGCGACGAGCCGCTGCTCAGCGCCCGCGCGATCACCAAGAGCTTTCTCGGCATGAAGGCGCTCGACCGCGTCGACTTCACGCTTCATGCCGGCGAGGTTCACGCCCTGCTCGGCGAGAACGGTGCCGGCAAGTCGACGCTGATCAAGGTCCTGACCGGCGCCTACCGCCGCGACGGCGGAGAGATCCGCCTGGACGGCCGGCCGATCGATCCCAAGGACGTGACCGATGCCCAGGAACTCGGCATCGGCACCGTCTATCAGGAGGTCAATCTCCTGCCGAACCTGACGGTCGCCGAGAACCTCTTCCTCGGCCGCGAACCCAGGCGCTTCGGTCTCGTCGACGCAAGGGCGATGAACCGGCGCTCCCGCGAGATCCTGCGGGAATACGGCCTCGGCATCGACCCGTCCGCGCTGCTCGCGAGCTTTTCGGTCGCCGTTCGGCAGATCGTCGCCATCGCCAGAGCGGTCGATCTGTCGGGAAAGGTGCTGATCCTGGACGAGCCGACCGCGAGCCTCGACGCCGCCGAGGTGGACACGCTGTTTGAGATCGTGCGGTCGCTGCGCGACCGCGGCCTCGGCATCGTCTTCATCACCCATTTCTTCGACCAGGTGTTCCGGATCGCCGACCGGGTTACCGTCCTGCGCAACGGCCAACTCGTCGGCACCCGGCCGATCGATGCACTGAAGCGCATCGACCTCGTCTCGATGATGCTCGGCCGCGAACTCTCCGAAGAGGAATCGCACCGGGCGCCATCGGCCGAAGGCGAGGGCGGGGCGCCGCTGGTGCGCTTCACGAACTACGGCAAGCGCGGTCATGTCGAGCCCTTCGACCTCACCATCCGCCGCGGCGAGGTGGTCGGCGTCGCCGGTCTCCTCGGCTCGGGCCGGACCGAGACTGCCGAACTCCTCTTCGGGATCGAGCAGCCGGACAGCGGCACGGCCGAGCTGGACGGGGAGAAGCTGACGCTCGCCTCGCCCCGCCAGGCGATCGCGCATGGATTCGGCTTCTGTCCCGAGGACCGCAAGCTGGACGGCATCGTCGACGACCTGTCGGTGCGCGAGAATATCGTCCTGGCGCTGCAGGCACGGCAGGGCTGGGCGAAGCCGCTGCCGCGCGCCGAGCAGGAGGCCATCGCCGACCGCTATATCCAGGCGCTCGACATCCGCACGACCGATCGCGAGAAGCCGGTGAAGTTCCTCTCCGGCGGGAACCAGCAGAAGGTGATCCTCGCCCGCTGGCTGGCCACCAATCCGCGCTTCCTCATTCTCGACGAACCGACGCGGGGCATCGATGTCGGCGCCCATGCCGAGATCATCCGGTTGATCGAGAAGCTATGCGCCGAGGGAATGTCGCTCCTCGTCATTTCCTCCGAGCTCGAGGAACTCGTCGTCTATTCGAACCGCGTCCTGGTCCTGTCGGACCGGCGCCACATCGCCGAACTCTCCGGCGAGGCGGTCACGACGAGCGCCGTCATGAAGGCGATCGCCGCGCACGACCCCGAAGAGGCCGCGGCATGACGCAGCGCCTTCTTCCCGGTCTCGCGCGGCTTGCGCCGCAGCTCGTCGCGCTCGCCGTAATCCTTGCCCTCTGCGCGGCGATCTCGCCCGGCTTCTTCGACGTGTCGGTCCAGAACGGCCGCCTCTACGGCTCGATCATCGACGTCCTCAATCGCGGCGCGCCGGTCGCGCTGCTCGCCATCGGCATGACGCTGGTCATCGCCACCAAGGGCATCGACCTGTCGGTCGGCGCCGTCATGGCGATCACCGGCGCCGTCGCTGCGGCGATGATCACCTCCGGCTACGGCATCGTCCTCACCCTGGCGGGCGCGCTCGGCGTCGGCGTCCTCTGCGGGCTGTGGAACGGGGCGCTCGTCGCCGTCCTCGCGATCCAGCCGATCATCGCGACGCTGATCCTGATGGTCGCGGGGCGCGGCATCGCCCAGTTGATCACCGAAGGCGTCATCCTGACCTTCAACGACCCGACCCTCATCTTCTTCGGGAGCGGCCACATCTTCGGCGTGCCGATGCCGATCCTCCTGTGGATCATGCTCGGCGCCCTGGTCGTGCTGGTCGTCAGGACGAGCGCGCTCGGCATGCTGATCGAGGCGGTGGGCACCAACCGCCGCGCCTCGATGCTGGCCGGCGTCGGCACGACCTTCCTCCTGTTCTCCGTCTATGCCGCCTCCGGCCTCTGCGCGGGCGTCGCCGGGATCATCGCCGCCGCCGACATCCGCGGCGCCGACGCCAACAATGCCGGACTCTGGCTCGAGCTCGACGCGATCCTCGCCGTCGTCATCGGCGGCACGTCGCTTCTCGGCGGGCGCTTTTCCATCATCGGCTCGCTGATCGGGGCGATGATCATCCAGTCGGTCAATACCGGCATCCTCCTGTCTGGCTTCCCGCCGGAGTTCAACCTGATCATCAAGGCGGCGATCATCGTCGTCATCCTGGTGGTGCAGTCGCCGTCGAGCCGCGAGGCGATGGCCTTCTTCACGCGCAAGCGCGAGCCGGCGACCGAACCGCGCAAGGAAAGGGCGGTGTCATGATCGGCTCGCGCTATTTTCCGCTGGCGACGACCTTCGTCATCTTCCTCCTCGCCTACGCGCTCTGCTACCTGCAGTTCCCCAACATGCTGTCGACCCGCGTCGTCGGCAATCTCCTGACCGACAACGCCTTTCTGGGCATCGCCGCGGTCGGGATGACCTTCGTCATCATCTCCGGCGGCATCGACCTGTCGATCGGCTCGGTGATCGCCTTTTCCGGGGTCTTCCTCGCCGTCTCGATGGGCGATTGGGGCGTGCCGCCGGTTCTCGCCTTCGCCCTCCTCCTGGCGATCGCCACCGGCTTCGGCGCGGTGATGGGCGCGATGATCCACTATCTCGCAATGCCCGCCTTCATCGTGACGCTCGCCGGCATGTTCTTCGCCAGGGGCATGGCCTTCCTGATCTCGACGCAGTCGGTGCCGATCTCCCAGCCGATCTACACGGCGATGCAGGGCATCTACTGGAAGATGCCCGGCGGCGGGCGGCTGACCTTCATCGGCATGGTGATGGTCGCGGTCTTCATCGTCGGCATCGTGATCGCCCAGCGCACGCGCTTCGGCCGCTATGTCTACGCACTCGGCGGCAATCGCCAGTCGGCCGAACTGATGGGCGTTCCCGTCGCCAGCACGACGATCGGCATCTACGCCTTGTCGAGCTTCCTCGCGGGGCTCTCCGGCATCGTCTTCTCGCTCTACACCTCGGCCGGCTATTCGCTCGCGGCGGTCGGCGTCGAACTCGATGCGATCGCGGCCGTGGTCATCGGCGGAACGCTTCTGACCGGCGGTTCCGGCTTCGTCGCCGGGACCTTCCTCGGCATCCTCATAATGGGGCTGATCCAGACCTACATCGTCTTCGACGGGACGCTGTCGAGCTGGTGGACGAAGATCGTCATCGGCCTCCTGCTCTTTGCCTTCATCGCCCTGCAGCGCGGTCTCGTCTGGCTGTCGGAACGGCGCGGGGGCGTGCCGCGCGGAGCGGCGGCATGAGCCTCCTGCAGAAGGCCATCGACGGCCCGGCGACGCGCACGAGCCACGCCCATGTGGTCAGCGAGATCGGCCGGGAGATCGTCTCCGGCTGTATGCGGGCGGGCTCGATCCTGCCCGGCGACAAGGAACTCTCCGCCCGTTTCGGCGTCTCCCGCACCGTCCTGCGCGAGGCGATGAAGACGCTTGCGGCCAAGAGCCTGATCGAGCCCAAGGCCCGCGTCGGCACCAGGGTTCTGGAGCCGGTCCGCTGGAACCTCCTCGATGCCGACGTTCTGCGCTGGCGGGTCGAGGCCGGGCTCGACGACGACTTCATCCGCGATCTCGCCACCATGCGCCTCGCCTTCGAGCCGGCGGCGGTGGCGCTGGCGACGGAGCGGGCGACGCCGGAGGACATCGCGCGGCTCCGCGAGATCGCCGAGCGGCTCGGCGATCCCGGCCACAGCCCGATTTCGATCGCCAATGTCGACCTCGAATTTCATCTCGCCATCGCGGACGTCTCCAAGAATCCGTTCATGCGCTCGATCACCAGCCTGATCGAGGCCGCGCTGGCGATCTCGTTCAAGCTTTCCTCGCCCGCCTCCGACGCCGCCTCGCTCGCCGAATGCTCGGCCAATCATTTGGCGATCGTCGACGCCATCGAGGCGCGCGACGAGGCGGCGGCGCGCGCCGCGATGGCCTACGTCATCGACTTCGGCGCGGGGCGGGTGAAGAAGGTCCTCGACCTGGGCGAGCCCGGATCATGACGAAGCCGGTGGTTGAACCCGTGGCAGAACATGGCATTCTCCCGCTCCACGCCTGTTGCGGGAGGGCAGGGGAAGTCGTCGGCCGGTCGATCCGGTCGGCGCGAGAAGGATCACGGCGCGCGAGATGCGCAGTGACCGCAAACTTGGGCGCAACGCGCGCCCGTCTTTCAAGTCAGGGAGGTTTCATGACCAGGGGAATGATGAAGAGGCTCGCCGTCGGCCTCGCCGCGGCAGTGATGGCGCTCTCGGCGCCGCTCGGCGCGAGCGCGCAGGACAAGGGCACGATCGGCATCGCCATGCCGACCAAGTCCTCCGCCCGCTGGATCGCGGACGGCGACAACATGGTGAAGCAATTCAAGGAAGCGGGTTACGACACCAACCTACAATATGCCGAGGACGACATCCCGAACCAGGTGAACCAGGTCGAGAACATGATCACCACCGGCGTCAAGGCGCTGGTGATCGCGGCCATCGACGGCACCACGCTGTCGAACACGCTGGCCAACGCTTCGGCGGCGGGCGTCCCGGTCATCGCCTATGACCGCCTGATCCGCGACACGCCGAATGTCGACTACTACGCGACCTTCGACAATTTCCAGGTCGGTGTCCTGCAGGCGCAGTCGCTGGTCGACGGCCTCAAGCAGCGCTTCCCCGACCAGGACTCATGGAATGTCGAGCTGTTCGGCGGCTCGCCGGACGACAACAACGCCTACTTCTTCTACAATGGCGCGATGAGCGTGCTGCAGCCGCTGATCGATTCCGGCAAGATCAAGATCCCGTCGGGCCAGATGGGCATGGACAAGGTCGGCACGCTGCGCTGGGACGGCTCCGTCGCCCAGGCCCGCATGGACAACCTCCTGTCGGCCAACTACACCGGCGACCAGAAGGTCAACGGCGTCCTCTCGCCCTATGACGGCCTGTCGATCGGCATCATCTCCTCGCTGAAGGGCGTTGGCTACGGCTCGGGCGACCTGGAGATGCCGATCATCACCGGTCAGGATGCCGAGATCCCCTCGGTCAAGGCGATCCTCAGGGGCGACCAGTACTCGACGATCTTCAAGGACACCCGCGAACTCGCCAAGGTGACGGTGCAGATGGTCGATGCGGTCCTCAGTGACGGCAAGCCGGAGATCAACGACACCAAGACCTACGACAACGGCGTCAAGGTCGTGCCGTCCTACCTCCTGAAGCCGGTCCTCGTGACCAAGGACAATTGGGAGAAGGTCCTGGTCGAGTCGGGCTACTACAAGGAAGACCAGATCAAGTAGTCTTGCCGCGCGGCGTGTCTGACGCCGCGCGCCGCTTCCGCGATGCGTCCGCCGGCGGCGGGCGCGTCACCGGAGCATAACGCGCGAAAGTGGAAACCGCTTTCGCGGCAGCATCATGCTCCGACGCAGACATGGCACGGGATGGCGGCTCTGCCGGAGCCGTCCCGTGCTGGCGGCGATCGCCTCGCCGCGACGGCAAACGTCGTCCGCTGCCCGCGAGAACTCGCCAGGCGCGGACGCTTCGGACGGTTCGCGATGACCACCATTCTTGAAATGCGCAACATCACCAAGACCTTCCCCGGGGTGGTGGCGCTCGACGACGTCAGCCTCAAGGTCGAGGAAGGCGAGATCCACGCGCTGGTCGGCGAGAACGGCGCTGGCAAGTCGACCCTGATGAAGGTTCTGTCGGGCGTCTATCCGCACGGCTCCTATGAGGGGATCATCGAGTTCAAGGGCGAGGAGTGCCGCTTTTCGGGCATCTCCGATTCCGAGAAGCGCGGCATCATCATCATCCATCAGGAGCTGGCGCTCGTCCCGCTGCTTTCGATCGCCGAGAACATCTTTCTCGGCAATGAGCGGGCGAATGGCGGCATCATCGACTGGCAGGAGACGTTCACCCGCACCCGCGAACTCCTCGCCAAGGTCGGCCTGAAAGAACCGCCCCAGACCCGCGTCACCGACCTCGGCCTCGGCAAGCAGCAGCTCGTCGAGATCGCCAAGGCGCTGTCGAAGGAGGTGAAGCTCCTGATCCTCGACGAGCCGACCTCGAGCCTCAACGAGACCGATTCCGAGGCGCTGCTGAAGCTGCTCCTGGAGTTCAAGGCGCGCGGCATCTCCTCGATCCTGATCTCCCACAAGCTCAACGAGATCTCCAAGGTCGCCGATACGATCACGGTCCTGCGCGACGGCTCCGCCGTCTCCACCCTCGACGGCACCGGCGAGAACGTCCGGGAAGCCGACATCATCCGCGACATGGTCGGCCGCAGCCTGACCGACCGCTTCCCGCCGCGCGAGCCCAGGATCGGGGAGACGATTTTCGAGGTTTCGCACTGGACGGCGCATCACCCGCAGCATGCCGAGCGGAAGGTCTGCGACGACGTCAGCTTCCACGTGAAGGCCGGCGAGGTCGTCGGCATTGCCGGGCTGATGGGCGCCGGGCGCACCGAACTCGCCATGAGCCTGTTCGGCCGCTCCTACGGCACGAAGATTTCCGGCGAGGTGAAGATGCACGGGCGCCCGGTGGACGTGTCGACCGTCTCGCGGGCGATCTCCGCCGGCATCTGCTACGCCACCGAGGATCGCAAGTCCTACGGCCTGATCCTCGACGAGACGATCCGGCGCAACATTCCGCTCGCCAATCTGGGCGGCATTTCCAACGGCATCGTCGTCGACGACCGCAGGGAACTGGCGGTGGCGCGGCAATATCGCGACCGCATCAGGATCAAGAGCTCCTCGACCGCGCAGGAGGTCGTCAACCTGTCCGGCGGCAACCAGCAGAAGGTCGTGCTCGCCAAATGGCTGTTCGCCGGCCCCGAGGTGCTGATCCTCGACGAGCCGACCAGAGGCATCGATGTCGGCGCCAAGTACGAAATCTATGCGATCATCGCCGAGCTCGCCGCCAGCGGCAAGGCGATTGTCGTGATCTCATCGGAGATGCCCGAACTGCTCGGCATCACCGACCGTGTCTACGTGATGAACGAAGGCCGCTTCGTCGGCGAGATGCCGACGAGCGAAGCCTCCCAGGAGAAGATCATGTCCATGATCATCCGCTCGGGCCACAGGAACTGAGGATAGGACGATGTCCCAAGAGGCCATTCACCAGCCCGGCATGACCAAGTCGGCGACCCGCCCCGCCACCGCCGGCTTCTTCCGCAAGCACATGCGCGAATACGGCATTCTTCTGGCGCTGATCGTCATCATGGCGTTCTTCCAGATCGTCACCAACGGCATTCTCCTGAAGCCGATCAACCTGACCAATCTGATCCTGCAGAACAGCTATGTGATCATCATGGCGCTCGGCATGCTGCTGGTGATCGTCGCGGGCCACATCGACCTGTCTGTCGGCTCCGTCCTCGGCTTCGTCGGCGCGCTCGCCGCGGTGATGATCGTGCAGTGGGACATGAACTACGTCCTCGCCGGCATCATCTGCCTCGCGGTCGGCGCCGTGATCGGCGCGATGCAGGGCTATTGGATCGCCTATTGGAAGATCCCGTCCTTCATCGTCACGCTTGCCGGCATGCTGGTGTTCAAGGGGCTGACGCTCTGGGTGCTCGAGGGTCAGTCGGTCGGCCCGTTTCCGCGCGGCTTCCAGCTGATCTCCTCGGGCTTCCTGCCGGACGTCTTCGCCATCAAGGGCTTCAACCTGTTGTCCATGCTGCTCGGCGTCGCGGTCGCGGGCGTGCTGTTGTTCTTCGCCTTCCGCTCGCGCCTGCGCAACCGCGCCGGCGGGCATGACGACGAGCCGGCGTTGTTCTTCTTCGCGCGCAACTTTATCCTCGCCGGCGCCATCGTCTACATCGCCTGGGCGCTCTCGACCTTCCGGGGCTTTCCGAACGTCCTCGTGGTGATGGCGCTTTTGATCAGCGTCTACACCTTCATCACCATGCGCACGACGATCGGCCGTCGGATCTACGCGCTCGGCGGCAACGAGAAGGCGGCGCGGCTGTCCGGCATCAACACCGAACGGCTTACATTCCTGACCTTTGCCAATATGGGCATGCTCGCCGCTCTCGCCGGCCTCGTCTTCGCCGCCCGTCTCAACACCGCCACCCCGAAGGCCGGTCTCGGCTTCGAACTCGACGTCATCGCGGCGGTGTTCATCGGCGGCGCCTCGATGTCGGGCGGCGTCGGCACGATCCTCGGCGCGGTCATCGGCGCCTTCATCATGGGCGTGATGAACAACGGCATGTCGATCCTCGGCATCGGCATCGACTACCAGCAGGTGATCAAGGGGCTGGTCCTGCTCCTGGCGGTGATCTTCGACGTCTACAACAAGAACCGGGCCTGAGCGTCATGCCGCTGAGCCACAAGCGCGGGCTGCGGACGATCCGCAGCTCTGAACTTCGTGCGGGAGCCACCCGATGAGCCCGATCGCACTCGCCATCGTCGGCGTCGGCAAGATCGCCCGCGACCAGCACCTGCCGGCGATCGCCGCCAACCCGGATTTCCGCCTCGTCGCCGCGGCGAGCCGCAGTGCGAGCGTCGAGGGCGTGCGCAACTTCACCGCCGCCGGCGAGATGCTCGACGCCATGCCGGAGATCGAGGCGGTGGCCCTGTGCATGCCGCCCCAGGCGCGCCACACCATCGCCGCCGACGCGCTGTCGCGGGGCAAGCATGTCATGCTGGAAAAACCCCCCGGCGCGACCTTGTCCGAGGTCGAGCATCTGGCGGGCCTTGCCGCCGCCAACGGCGCCTCGCTGCAGGCCACCTGGCATTCGCGCTATGCTCCGGCGGTGGAGCCGGCCCGCCAGTGGCTGAAGGAACGGCGTATCCGCTCCGTCGCGGTCTCCTGGAAGGAGGATGTGCGCCACTGGCATCCCGGGCAGGACTGGATCTGGGAGCCGGGCGGTCTCGGCGTGTTCGACCCCGGCATCAACGCGCTGTCGATCGTGACCCGCATCCTGCCCTTTCCGGTCTGGCTGACATCGGCCGAACTCTCCTTCCCGGAGAACCGCGCCGCGCCGATCGCCGCCGATCTTGCCTTTGCCGGCCCACACGGCGAAGCCGTGGAAGCGGCGTTCGACTGGCGCCAGACCGGGCCGCAGACCTGGGACATCGGGGTCGAGACCGACGCCGGACGCCTCGTCCTGTCCTCGGGCGGAGCGCGCCTTGCGATCGACGGCGAAATGCGGAGCGAAGCAGCCGAGGCGGAATATCCCGGCCTCTATGTGCGCTTTGCCGAGCTGATTCATCGGCGCGAGAGCGATGTCGACCTGTCGCCGCTGCGCCATGTCGCCGATGCCTTCATGCTCGGCCGGCGCCTTCAGGTCGAGGCCTTCTTCGACGATCCGGCCGCCGGCTCGGCAGGGCCGCGGTGAGCCCGTTCTGCGCGGCGGTGGACTGGGGCACGTCGAGCTTCCGGCTGTTTCTGCTCGATGCGGTCGGGGATGTCCTTGCCGAACGGCGCAGCGGCGAGGGGATGAGCGCCGTGAGGGAGGGCGAGGGCGGCTTTGCGGCGGTGCTCGAGCGCCATCTCGCCGATATCGCGGCGCCTGCCGACTGTCCCGTCGTCTGCTGCGGCATGGTCGGCGCGCGCCAGGGGTGGGTCGAGGCGCCCTATGTGGAGACGCCGGCCTCGGTCGCCGGCATCGCCGCCGCGGCCATGCGCGTGCCGCAACAGGGCCGGCCGGTCTTCATCCTACCCGGCGTTGCCCAACGCCCCGGGGTAGAAGGGCATGGCGGCTTCGACGTGATGCGCGGCGAGGAGACGCAGATCGCGGGGCTTGGGGCCCAGCGTGGTCGCCGTCTCGCCTGCCTGCCGGGCACGCATTCGAAATGGATCGCGGTCGAAGGCGAGACCATCACCGGCTTTGCCACCTTCGTCACCGGCGACCTTTATGCCGCCGCAGCCGGACACACGATCCTCAAGCATTCGATCGGGGAGACGGCGGACGCCTTCGATCGCGAAAGCTTCGCCGCCGCCTTCCGCGCGGCGTTCGAGCGGCCAGGAGAGGCGACGAACCTCATGTTCGAAATCCGGGCGAGGGGGCTGCTCGATCCCGGCCATTCCTTCGAGGCCGGCTCCACCCTGTCGGGGCTCCTCGTCGGGCTCGAACTTGCCGGCGTCAAAAGCCGCTTCGGCGATCTCGGACGGCCGGTTCTTCTCGCGGCGGGCCGGCTGGCGGCGGTCTACGAGGCGGCGTTTGCCGAGGCGGGGCTGCCGTGCGACATCGCGGATGCCGATGCCGCCGTCCGCCGCGGCCTCTTTGCCGCCGCCAAGGAGATATTGCGATGACCAAGACCCGGCGCACGCCCTGGCCGCGGCTGAAGCGGGACCTCGTGGCGATCCTGCGCGGCCTGCCGCCCGAGGACTGCGAGGCGGTGGTCGGCGGCCTGATCGAGGCCGGCTTCGAAGCGATCGAGATACCGCTGAACTCGCCGGAGCCGTTCCGTTCGATCGAGATGGCGGCGCGGCTCGCGCCCCGCGGCGTGCTGATCGGTGCGGGGACCGTGCTGTCGGCCGAAGACACCGACCGGCTGAATCTCGCGGGCGGCCGGCTGCTGGTCAGCCCGAATGTCGATGCGGCGGTGCTGCAGCGCGCGGCATCGCACGGCATGGTGACGATGCCCGGCGTGTTCACCGCCACCGAGGCGCTCGCGGCCGCCGCGAACGGCGCCTCGGCGCTGAAATTCTTCCCGGCGAGCGTGCTCGGTCCTGCCGGCATCAAGGCGATCTCGGCCGTGCTGCCGCCGGAGCTTCCGATCGGCGCGGTGGGCGGGGTCTCCGAGGCGGATTTCCCGGTCTATGCCAAGGTGAATGTCCGCCATTTCGGGCTCGGCTCGTCCCTCTACAGGCCTGGCGATCCGGCAGGCGAGGTCGGCGAGCGGGCGCGGCGCGCGGTCGCCGCTTACGACGCGGCATTTCCCGGCTGAGAAACGAAGGTTGTGTCGCGGCGATTGCAAGCTTGGCTTGAGCAGCCGGGCAGGCTAGCCTTCCTTCGACATCAAGCGAGGATGGACCGGACGATGCAGGAGCGCGACGCGCCGCAGATCACCCAGGCGATGATCGACGCCTATGACGAGTACACTCATCTGACGCTCGATCGCCGCGGCTTCATGCGGAAGCTCACCGCCCTTGCGGGGTCCGCTGCGGCAGCCGCAGCGATCGTGCCGCTGATCGAGGCGTCCTCTGCCAAGGCGGCGATCACCGATCCGCAGGATGAGAGGCTGAGCGCCGTTTGGGCAACGTTTCCCGCCGCCGGAACCGAACTGAAATGCTACGTAGTGAGGCCGGAGGGCCGCGGACGCTTTCCGAGCGTGCTCCTGATCCACGAAAACCGCGGCCTCAACGCGCATATCCAGGACGTCGCGCGGCGCTTGGCGCTCGAGGGCTTCTTCGTTCTCGCGCCCGACTTCCTCTCGTCCAAGGGCGGAACGCCGGCCGACGAGGACGAGGCCCGAAAGCTTATCGGCGATCTCGATCCGCAGCAGACCGTGGCGGAGGCCGTCGCCGCGCGGGACTGGCTCGCCGCCCATCGTCATTCCAACGGCAAGGTCGGCGCGGTGGGCTTTTGCTGGGGCGGCGGCGTCGTCAATCAGCTCGCGGTCGCTGATCCGGACCTCGTCGCGGCAGTCGCCTATTACGGACGCCAGCCGGACCCCGAAGACGTGCCGAAGATCAAGGCGGCGCTGCTCTTGCACTATGCCGGGCTCGACGAGCGGATCAATGCGGGCATTCCCGCCTATCGCAAGGCGCTCGACGCTGCCGGCGTGATCCACGAAATCTTCGTCTATGACGGCGTCAACCACGCTTTCAACAATGACACGTCGAGTGCCCGCTACGACAAGACCGCGGCCGATCTCGCCTGGCAGCGCACGGTGGATTTCCTGAAGAGCCACCTGACGGGCTGACCGAAGACCGGCGCGGCCGTGCGGCGGCACGAAGGGCCCGACCACCTGACGGTCGGTGCGCCCCGGGGGTCAGATCGCCGTGCGCTCGGCTTCCGCGATATAGATCTGGCGGAGCTTGCGCGTGATCGGGCCGGGAGTGCCGTCGCCGACCGGACGACCGTCGATCTCGACCACCGGGGTAACGAAGGCGGAGGCCGACGTTATGAAGGCCTCGCGCGCGGCCTGGGCCTCTTCGAGGCTGAAGGAGCGCAGCTCGACCGGAATGTCGTTCTCCTCGGCGAGCCGCAGCATCGCGGCGCGGGTGATCCCGTGCAGGATGGCGTGCGAGAGGTCGCGCGTCACCAGCGTTCCCTCCGCATTGACGATATGGGCGTTGTTGGACGTGCCCTCGGTCACCACGCCGTCCTCGACGAGCCAGGCATCGTCGGCGCCGCGGCGCTTGGCCTCGGTCTTGGCCATGGACGGGTAGAGCAGCTGCACCGTCTTGATGTCGCGCCGCTGCCAGCGCAGGTCCGGAATGGAGACGATCCTGATGCCGGTCTCGGCCTGCGGCCTGACCCTGAGATTGCTCGTCTGGGTGAACAGCACGAGGCCGGGCGGCGTGTCGTCCGGCGGAAACAGGAAGTCGCGGTCGGCGGCGCCGCGCGTCACCTGCATGTAGACGAGACCCTCGTCGAGATCGTTGCGGGACACGAGCTCGCGATGGATGGCGAGAAGCTCGTCCTCGCTCGCCGGCTTGCGCAGGCCGAGCTCGCTAAGCGAGCGCCGCAGCCGCGCCATATGCGCCTTGAAATCCACCAGCCGGCCGGAGAGGACGCTCGTCACTTCGTAGACCGCATCGGCGAAGAGGAAGCCGCGGTCGAAGACCGACACGCACGCCTCATTCTCCGGCCGGAATGCGCCGTTCACATACACCGTGCGGACCATCTCTGCCTCGCTTGCCCGGACTGCCGCGGCCGGGTCTTCCGGTGCGTCGATCATGGGTGTTGCGGAAATTGCGGGCGAAGACAAGGCCGGAAGCGGCCGGCCGCCCGGAACCTCGGCCGGTGTCTCGCATTTGAACAAGACGTTTTACCGGGATTTCACGCCGCTCGGCCTATCGTGTCGGGGTATCGCAATGCCTGCGCAATGGTCGGTGCAAGATGGTTGGACAATCGTTCGAATCGGTCCTCGACGGGATCGCGGAAAAGGACCAGCAGGCCAGCTGGACGACCGCGTTCGGCCAGACCTCGGCCGGGTTCTGGACAGTCCTTTCCGATATTGGCAGCACTGCCGACGCCGAATCCGGTGGAAGGCCCGATCCGCAAAGCCGTTACGAGGCCGAGGCGGACAAGATTCATACCGCGCCCGCGGCGAGTCTCGCGCAGCTACCGCCAAGCACCGATCCCGAGGCCATCCGGCGGGAGTTGGATCTGGAGCGAGCCCGTTCGGCGAAGGACGTGATGCAGTGCCGGCGTTCCTTTGCCCGCACGAACCACCCCGATCTCGCGCCGCCGCAGTTCCGCGAACAGGCCAATCTGCGCATGCAGATCGCCAACCGGCTGACCGATGAGGCCCTGGCGCAATTCGCGCCTGCCGGCGCCGCGCATCGTCACTGACCTCCGCATCGTTTCGGCGGGCGAAGGTCCGACACTGCGCTTCCTCTCTGCCGGACCCTGCCTCTTCGCTGTGATGGCGGCATGCATGCTGCCGATTGAGCCGGCAAAGGACGGCTGCTACGCCTGTGGCAGTTGGGTGCTGCAGGGATAAGCGATTTTGCCGGAGACGAGCTGCGACATGCCAGATCCGGCCGCACGGTGCCGGCCGTGACGCTTCGCGAGCCGGCCGACCGGCCGGTCCCGATGCAGCGCTCCGCCGGCCGGGTCGAGCTTGCGGTTCGGCCTGTGGCCTCGCGCACGCGGATAGCCCGCCTTCATCAGGCCGGATGCCTGAAACTGCGATTCCCCCGGCCGGCCGGTCCCGAGGCCGAGGCCATTCTGATAAACACTTCCGGGGGCCTGACCGGCGGAGATCGTCTCGATCAGCACTTCGATCTCGCGCCCGGCAGCCGGCTCGCCGTGACGACGCAGGCCTGTGAGCGCGTCTACCGGGCCGCATCCGGCAAGGCCGAGGTGACGAGCCGGGTGCGGCTCGCAGACGATGCGTCCTTCGCTTGGCTTCCGCAGGAGACGATACTCTTCGACGGCGGCGCGGTCCGCCGCAGGCTCGAGGTGGATGCGGCCGCTACGGCAAGGTTCCTGCTCGTCGAAAGCGTCATCCTCGGGCGCGAAATGATGGGTGAGAGTGTCCGGAACGGCGTCTTCCGCGATTCCTGGCGGATCCGAATCGGCGGGCGGCTCGCCTTCGCCGACGAACTGCGCCTGGAAGGCGACGTGTCCGGCCTCGCCCGGGAGGCGGCCGTCCTTGGCGGCAACCGGGCATTCGCGACGATTCTTGCCCATGCGCCGGACCTCGACGGACGTCTCGCCGCCGTGCGGGATCTCGTCGGCGGGGACGGAGGGGCGAGCCGCATCGGCGGGCTGCTCGCCACCCGCCTTGCCGCACCCTCCGGCTTTTTGCTGCGCAAGCGTCTCGTGCCGGTCATCTCGGCACTGGCAAACGGACCGCTGCCGCTTGTATGGTCGCTCTGAGATCGGTGGATTCAGGGATCGTCGCATGCAGCTCACCCCCCGCGAGAAGGACAAGCTCCTCGTCTCCATGGCCGCGGTCGTCGCCCGGCGCAGGCTGGAGCGCGGCGTCAAGCTCAACCATCCGGAGGCGGTCGCGCTGATCACCGACTATGTCGTCGAAGGCGCGCGCGACGGACGCACCGTCGCCGATCTGATGGAAGCCGGCGCCCATGTGGTCAGCCGCGATCAGGTCATGGAGGGGGTCGCGGAGATGATCCACGACGTGCAGGTCGAGGCGACCTTTCCCGACGGTACCAAGCTCGTCACCGTCCACGAACCGATCCGCTGACGTCTGCGCGGCGGATGGCCGGCATCCGCAACGGAGCGCGCGAGGCGTCTGCCGAACCGGTCTCCGAGCCATTTTCGCCAATCGTGCCGCCCGAGCCTCCTGACCGGAGGCGCGCCAGTGCATCGGAGAACGGGCGAGAGGCGGACGACCACCGGCCGCCGGTCAGCGTTGTGCGGTGGCGACGGAGAGCCCTTCACCTTTCTCGGGCGTCTCGTCCAGCGCCGACATCTCGACGCTGCCGGCTTCAACCGCGCCCGCCGTCGCCATTGACCCGCCGATGAATCGATAGCCCTGTTCGACGGCGGAATAATAGGCGGGACCCGTCGCACCGGCCATGGTGACGACGCGGATGAGAAGCGGCTCGGCGGTGCCCGCAGGCACGGCCAAGGAAAGAACAGCCGCCGCGATCACGAGTGATCTGAGCATGTTGAACTCCAACCTGTTGCTGCATTCGGTTCCGATCGTTTGGCGCCGGAACTCGGTTCCTTCCTCAAGGATAGCCTGATCCTGAATTAAGGAATTGGCAATATAATGCACCAGAAGAAGATTCGTTGCGGTTAATGGCCGCCCATGCGGCCATGGAAACTGTCGTCTCGGTTGAGGCCTGCTTAAGTCCCCTGCATTGCGGGAATATTTCGTCAAGCCTCTTGCGAAAGGGCTTCGGATCGGCGGCTTTGTTGACAGCCTGTCGCGCTGCACACATGATCCGAGCCATGCGGAGGCGGCGGACGACGCCCGGCTTCGCATGTATCACCGGGTCGCGACCCAAGCCGGGGCGATCGTCGACCGAAAACAAGGGACATCCATGCTCAAGCGCCTTGCCATCACCGCCGCAACGCTCGCCGCAGCCACTGCGCCGGCCTTCGCCCATATCAACCCGCTGGAGCACGGTTCCTTCCTCGCCGGCGTCTCGCATCCGCTGACCGGGCTCGATCACCTTCTCGTCATGGTCGCCGTCGGCGTCTGGGCCGCGATGATCGGCGGCCGTGCGCTGTGGGTCGTCCCGCTCGCCTTCGTCGGCACGATGAGCGCCGGCTTCGTGCTGGCGCTGTCCGGTGTCCATCTTCCCTTCGTCGAGCCGGCGATCCTGGCCTCGGTCGTGGCGCTGGGGCTCCTCGTCGCGGCCGCCGTCAAGCTGCCGGTTCCGGCCGCCGCCGGCATCGTCGGCGCGTTCGCGCTGTTCCACGGCCATGCGCACGGCACCGAATTCGCCGGCTCGCTTGCCGCGACAGGTGCGGAAGAGTTCGGCCTCGGCTTCGCCCTGTCGACCGCGGCACTGCACGGCACCGGCCTTGCGCTCGGCCTCTTCCTGTCGCGGATCTCGCAGCCGGCCGTGCTCAGGGTCCTCGGCGCCGCTTCGGCCGCTGCCGGCCTCTATCTGATGGCCGGCTGACCGGCCTTCGGGACGATAGGATGAGGGCCGTGGCATGATGGAGTCCGTGCGTGCGCCTCAGCCGGTCGGAGAGATGGATCTCCTGGCGATCGGCCCCATCCTTCTTCTCGTCCTCGTGGCGATCGGCATTCGCAAACTCTGGAGGCACCTGCCGTGATTCCCGGTCAAATCCTGACGCAGGCGGGCGACATCGTCCTCAATGACGGCGCCGAGACGACGGTGCTGGAAGTCTCCAATACAGGCGACCGCCCGGTCCAGGTCGGCAGCCATTATCATTTCGCCGAGACCAACCCCGCGCTCGCCTTCGACCGTGAGGCCGCACGCGGCAGGCGGCTCGACATCGCGGCGGGAACCGCCGTGCGCTTCGAGCCCGGCCAGACCCGGGAGGTGACGCTCGTCCCGCTCTCCGGCGCCCGCAAGGTCTACGGCTTCAACGCCAAGGTCATGGGCGCGTTGTGAGGCGATGGCCGGCCGGTTTCAGTGCCCTCTGACGCGCGAGGCACTGCGTAGAATATGCTGAACCACCTCCACCTCCACCTCTTCATCCCGGCTCAAGCCCGGAATGACGAGCGTGAAGGGAGCAGCCTTTCGCCCGCCGCATGTGGTCGAACGACCCGCCGGGTCTCGGCTCGTCCCCCTCACCCCTTCGGCGGATAGGCCCGGTCAAGCTCGGCAATCCAGGCGGCCGCTGTCGCATCCGACGGCATGCGCCAGTCGCCGCGGGGCGACAGCGATCCGCCGGCCGAGACCTTCGGCCCGTTGGGGATCGCCGAGCGCTTGAACTGCGCGGCGAAGAAGCGCTTCAGGAATACCCGCAGCCAGCCGACGATCGTCTCCAGATCGTATTCGTTGCGCGCTTCCGCCGCGAGGCCCGCCGGCCAGCTTCCCGCGCTCCGGTCGCGCCACGCCTGCCAGGCGAGATAGGCGATCTTCGAGGGCGGCATGCCATAGCGCAGCATGTGAAACAGGAAGAAATCGTGCAGCTCGTAGGGACCGATCATGTCCTGCGTGCTCTGGATCTTGCCCTCCGCATCCGCCGGCACGAGCTCGGGCGAGATCTCCGTCTCGAGCACGTCGGCGAGAACCTCGAGCGCCTGAGACTCGAACTGCCGCGAGGCGATCGACCATCGGATCAGATACTGGATCAGCGTCTTCGGCACGCCGCAATTGACCGCGTAGTGGCTCATCTGGTCGCCGACGCCGTAGGTGCACCAGCCGAGGGCCAGTTCCGACAGGTCGCCTGTGCCGACGACGAAGCCGCGGCGCTGGTTGGCGAGGCGGAACAGGTAGTCGGTGCGCAGCCCGGCCTGAACGTTCTCGAAGGTCACGTCGTATTGCGGCTCCCCTTGCGAGAAGGGGTGATCCATGTCGGCGAGCATCTGCCGCGCCGCCGGGCGGATGTCGATCTCGTCCGCGGAGATGCCGAACGCCTCCATCAGGCGCCAGGCGTTTGCCTTCGTCGTCCCGCCGGTGGCAAAGCCCGGCATGGTGAAGCCGAGGATGTTCTTTCGGGGCAGGCCGAGTCGGTCGCAGGCCTTGGCCGCGACGATCAGCGCATGGGTGGAATCGAGGCCGCCGGAAATGCCGATGACGAGATTGGCGCCCGGCGTCGCCTCTATCCGCCGCTTCAGCCCCGCGACCTGGATCTCGAAGCTCTCGTAGCAGTCCTGGTCGCGGGTCTTCGGGTCGTCCGGCACATAGGGGAAGCGCCGCAGCGGGCGCAGGAGGTCACTCGGGGGAGGGGTGACGCGGAGGGGTTCGAACGTCACCGTGCGAAATGCGCGCTCGGGATGTCCGGCGAAGGTGGCGGCGTCGTTGAAGGTCGGGGTGCGCTGACGCTCCTGACGGATGCGCATGACGTCGACATCGGCGCAGACGAGCTGCGGCTTGTCGTGGAATCGCTCGGACAGGGCGAGCAGGTCGCCCAGCTCGTGGATCGAGCCCTGGCCGTCCCAGGCGAGGTCGGTGGTCGATTCGCCGGAACCGGCGGCCGAGTAGACATAGGCCCCGAAGCAGCGCATCGCCTGCGAGGCACACAGCAGCTCGCGATCGGCCGCCTTGCCGACGGTGATGTTGGAGGCCGAGATGTTGCACAGGATCGTCGCCCCGGCGAGCGCGCCCGCGACCGAGGGAGGGGTCGGCCCCCACACGTCCTCGCAGATCTCGACATGGAAGCTGAAGGCGTCGTTCGCCGCGCCGCCACCGGCGCCGCCGGCGCGAAACAGGAGGTCCGGCCCGAACGGGACCTCGCTGCCGCCAGCCGGGATCGAGAGCCCCGCCAGGCCCTGGCCCGAAGCGAACCAGCGCTTTTCGTAGAACTCGCGGTAGTTCGGCAGGAACATCTTGGGGACCGCGCCAAGGATTTCGCCGCGATGCAAGACGATCGCGCAGTTGTAGACCCGGCCATTGCGGCGCAGCGGCGCCCCGACGACAAAGACGCAGCCGATGTCCGCCGTCTCGCTGCGGAGTTCCGCCAACGCCCCGTCCACGGCGTCGAGCAGCGCTTCCTGAAGATGCAGATCGTCGATCGCATAGCCGGAGACGCAGAGTTCGGGAAAGATCGCGAGATCGCACCGGCTCTGCTCGGCCTGATCCAGAAGCTCCAGTATGGAACGCGTATTCGCGGCGGGATCGGCGATCGTGCAGCGCGGCGTACAGGTCGCGACGCGAACGAAGCCGGCGGTCTTGTTGTCCATCATTTTTCGCCTCCGCTGTCGTGACTGTTCTTGGTGTCATCGGCGGCCGTGGCAAGGGGCTGCCACCAAGCGGGCATCGTTCGTCGCGGAAAACCTCGTAGCTGAGAAGCTGGTCCGCCCGGCTCAGGCGAGTGCGATGTCGTCCGCGAAGGCGCAGCCGAAACGGCCCCGTGCCTTGACGGTGTAGAGCGCACGGTCGGCGCGTTCGAGGCCGGTCTCCGGCCCTTCGCCGGGGCGCAGCCGCGATATGCCGAGGCTCGCCGTCACCCGGTAGAGGTCGCGTCCGTCGCAGATCGGTTCGGCCAGCACGTCGAGGAGATGGATGGCGACGTCCTCGACGGTGCCGCACGCCGCGCTTCCGCCCAGCAAGACCGCGAATTCGTCTCCGCCGAGCCTGGCCGCGAATCCGTGGCCATCCATCCCCAGCGCCAGCCGCCGGCTGATCTCCCGAAGGACCTGATCGCCGCCGGCATGGCCATGGGCGTCGTTCACAGCCTTGAAGCCGTCGAGGTCGATCAGAAGCAGCCAGTGGCTGGCCGAGGCCCGCCTGATGTAGCGCTGGAGTCCCAGGCGATTGGGCAGACCCGTCAGGCTGTCGTGGTGCGCGAGATGATCGTAGCGCTGTCTGGCGCGATGCGCCTCCTCTTCCGCCGCCTTGCGCAGGGCAAGTTCTACCTCGAGTTCGCCGCTGCGCAGCCGGAGTTCCAGCGCATCGCCGGCAATCGCCGCGAGGATTTCCAGCGACTCGCGATCCTGCGGCCCGAACTCGCGCGGTTCGACATCGACGACGGCGATCGTCCCCAGGACATCCCCTCCCGGCGAGGCGATGGGCACGCCGGCATAGGCGCGCAGCCCGCCCCGCGTGACGTGCGGGTCGTCGCGGAAGCGGGCGTCGCTGGTAAGATCCCCGACCAGAAGCGGCGCGCCGCTGTTGACCACGACATTGCAGAAGGCGTCCTCGCGCGGAGCCTTGACGGTATCGGTTCCGCGTCTGGCGATGACCCAGCGGTCGGACTCGTCGAAGAACGACACGACCGAGATCGGCGTCCCGATAAGGCGCGCCGCGAGACCCGCCAGGCGATCGAGCGCCGGCTCCGGCTGCGAGCCGCAGATGTCGTAGCGTTCCAGAACGTGAGTTCGCTGCGTCTCGGGCATGGCTCGTTGGCGGTCATGACGTTACGGACACCATGGCGCAAAGATCATAAGGAATGATTGTCACTGCACGGCATGAGTGCAGAGGACAGAGCCGCGCACTGCCGGAGTGTCGCCCGCAAGCCGGAGCGGCGGAAACGGGCGCGCCCGCCGCGACCGGCGCCGCTACTGGAAAAGGTTGATCGGCGCGGCGTCGTGGGTGGCGTAGGTCGCGGCGTCGTCCGCTTCGACGAGCCGGACGTCATAGCCCCAGAGATTGGCGAGATGCTGCAGCACCTTGCCGGCATCGGCCTTGTCGAGCGTCACGCCGTCGACCACCTGGTGGCGCAGGAGCAGACGGCGGTCCCCGGCGAGATTGACGTCGACAACCTGGATGTCGGCATCCTGGCGCGAGACGTCGAACTGGCGGGAGAGGGCCTGGCGCACGGCGCGGTAGCCGTTTTCGTTGTGGATCGAGGCGACGAGAAGGTCCGGCTCATCCTCGTCGTCGACGAGCTGGAACATGCGGTGCTTGCGGATGAGGGCCGGCGAGAGGAACTGCAGGATGAAGCTCTCGTCCCGATAGTTCGCCCAGCCATCCTTGAGAACGCCATAGGGATCGCCGCAGCCGGCGAAATCGGGAAAGAAGGCGCGGTCTTCCGCGGTGGGGCTGGTCGCGATGCGCTCGATGTCCTGCGTCATCGCGAAACCGAGCGAATAGGGATTGATGCCGCTGTAGCGCCGGTCGTCGAAGTCCGGCTGCATGATCACGCTGGTATGCGAGTGCAGGAACTCCATGAAGGCGCCGTCGGGGATCCGGCCCGCTTCGTGCAGGCGGCTCATCATCTTATAGTGGACGAAGCAGGCGCAGCCTTCGTTCATCACCTTGGTCTGGCGCTGCGGATAGAAGTACTGGGCGATCTGACGCACGATCCTCAGCACCTCGCGCTGCCAGGGCGCGAGCCGCGGCGCGGTCTTTTCCAGGAAGTAGAGAAGGTTCTCCTCGGGCAGGCCGAGCATGGCGCGGCGGCGCTCCTCGTCGGGCTTCTTGCGAGCCCGGCCCGTGGTCTTGGGCAGCGTGCGCCAGAGGACGTTGAAGGTCTTCTCGGCGTGCTCGCCGCGCTCCTTCTGGCGCCGCTGCTCGGAGATGAGGTCCGGCGCATGCTTGCCGGGATAGCGGTGGATGCCGTGGCTCATCAGCGCGTGCGCGGCGTCGAGCAGCCGCTCCACCGCATCGGCCCCGTAGCGCTCCTCACAGTCGGCGATGTAGGTCTTGGCGAAGGCGAGATAGTCGAGAATGCTGGAGGCGTCGGTCCACTGCTTGAAGGCGTAGTTGTTCTTGAAGAAGTGGTTGTGGCCGAAGGCGGCGTGGGCCAGCACCAGGGTCTGCATCATGGCCGAATTTTCTTCCATGATGTAGACGAGGCAGGGATCGGAATTGATGACGATCTCGTAGGCGAGGCCCTGCCAGCCCTTGCGGTAGAGCGTTTCGTTGCGCACGAAATGCTTGCCGAAGGACCAGTGCTTGTAGAACATCGGCATGCCCGTCGAGGCATAGGCGTCGAGCATCTGCTCGGAGGTGATCACCTCGATCTGGTTGCGGTAGATGTCGAGGCCGAGTTCGTCCTCGGCGATCCGTTCCAGCGCCTCGTAGACGCGCGAGAGCGTGCCGAAATCCCATTCGCGGCTCTCGAAGAGGAGGGGTTTGGCGGCGCCGCCACCACGCTTGACGCTCTTCCTGCCAGCGACCGACATCAGTCCGCTCTCTCTTTCTCGGTCTTCTTCTCGAACAGTTCGCGAAAGACCGGGTAGATGTCGCGGCGGCTGTTGACCTTGCGCATGGCCATCGGAAGGTCGGGCCGCAGCATCTCCTTGTAGGCCCGCCAAAGCGCGGTCTCCTGGCGCGGGAAGACGCCGTCCTCGTGATCCGGGTCGCCGCGGCCGACCTGGAGATAGGCGTAGTACTGCGACACCGGCAGGATCGTCTCGCGCAGGAGCGCGATCGTGCGGGCATTGTCGGAGGACAGATTGTCGCCGTCGGACGCCTGGGCGGCGTAGATGTTCCACTGGTCCGCGGGGAAGCGGTCGGCGACGATCTTCGCCATCTCCTCCAATGCCGAGGAGATCACCGTGCCTCCGCTCTCGCGGGAGTGGAAGAAGGTGTCCTCGTCGACCTCCTTGGCCTCGTGGGTGTGGCGGATGAACACGATCTCGACCCGCCGGTAGCGCCGGGTGAGGAACAGATAGAGCAGCGAGAAGAACCGCTTGGCGAGGTCCTTCATGTGCTCGTCCATCGAGCTCGACACATCCATCAGGCAGAACATGGCGGCCCGCGCGATCGGCTCGGGCGTCACCTCGATGCGCCGGAAGCGGAGATCGACCGGGTCGATGAAGGGCACCGTCCGCGTCCGCCTCTCCTGGCGTTCCAGTTCCGAACGCAGCGCCGCGATGCGCTGCGGCTCGGCCCCGTCGGCCTCGGCTTCCTGAAGCTCGCGGCGCAGTTTCGCGATCTCCTGGGGCGAGGGGCGGCGCAGCGCGATCCGCCGCGACAGGCTCTTCCTCAGCGTGCGGGAGACCGAGAGGCTCGCCGGTGGTCCCGATGTGCGGAAGCCGGCAGGATGACGCTTCTCCAGCGCATCGCCCATGACTTGGCGCTTGGCGAGGTTGGGCAGTTCGAGATCTTCCAGGAACAGGTCGAGGAACTCGTCGCGCGACAGGACGAAGCGGAACTGGTCCTCGCCCTCGCCGTCGGCGCTGCCTTCCGACCCTGCGCCGCCGCCCTTCTTCGGGCGGGGGAGGCGGTCCCCGCTCACGAACTCCTTGTTGCCGGGCAGGACATGCTCGCGCAGGCCCCCGTCGCGTCCGGCATGGAAGCTCGGCTCGTGGACGCCGTCGGCCGGGATCGAGACGGCGCCGCCCTCGTCGATCTCGCGGATCCGCCTGGCGCCGGACGCTTCGCGAACCGCCTGGCGCACCAGCGAGCGGGCCCGGCGGATGAACCGCTGGCGGTTTGCGAGGCTCTTGCCGCCTGGATCGAGGCGGCGATCAATGATGTGCATGACTGATCAACAGGCTCGTCAGCTTGCCTGCCTCACACGCATATACCACTCCACCAGCCGGCGAACCTGCCGCAGCGTGAACCCGCGCGCGACCATCCGCTCGACGAACTCGTTGTGCTTCTTCTCGGTCTCCCCGTCCTTTTTCGATCCGAAGCTGATCACCGGCAACAGATCCTCGACCTGGCTGAACATGCGCTTCTCGACGACGTCGCGGATCTTCTCGTAGCTCGTCCAAGATGGGTTCCGTCCGTGGTTGGCTGCCCGTGACCTGAGAGAGAATTTCACGACCTCGTTGCGGAAGTCCTTGGGATTGGCGATGCCTGCCGGCTTCTCGATCTTCGACAGTTCCTGGTTCAACAATTCGCGATCGAACAGTTGTCCGGTGTCCGGATCTTTATAGTCCTGATCCTCGATCCACGCATCAGCATAAGCGACGTAGCGGTCGAAGAGGTTCTGGCCGTAGTCGTGATAGGATTCCAGATAGGCCTTCTGGATCTCGTTGCCGATGAACTCCGCGTAACGCGGCGCGAGCTCGGCCTTGATGAACTCCAGATAGTCGCTCTCGACATCGTCGGGGAACTGCTCGCGGCGCACCGCCTGTTCGAGGACGTACATCAGGTGCACCGGGTCGGCGGCGACCTCCTCGGTGTCGTGATTGTAGGTCGCCGACAGCGCCTTGAAGGCGAATCTCGTCGAGATGCCGTTCATGCCCTCGTCGACGCCGGCCGCGTCCCGGTATTCCTGCATGGTGCGGGCCTTGGGGTCGATCTCGCGCAGGCTCTCGCCATTGTATACCCGCATCTTGGCCGGCAGCGAGGAGTTCTCGTGCGGCTTCAGGCGCGACAGGACGGCGAAGCGGGCCAGCATCTCCAGCGTGTCCGGCGCGCGCGGCGCCGCCGACAGCTCGGAATTCTGGACCAGCTTGTCGTAGATCTTGGTCTCCTCGTCGACGCGCAGGCAGTAGGGCACCTTGATGACGTAGATGCGGTCGATGAAGGCCTCGTTGTTCTTGTTGTTCTTGAACGAGCGCCACTCGGCCTCGTTGGAATGGGCCATGATCATGCCGGTGAAGGGAAGCGCCCCGATATTCTCCGAGCCGACATAGGAGCCTTCCTGCGTCGCCGTCAGCAGCGGATGCAGCATCTTGATCGGCGCCTTGAACATCTCGACGAATTCGAGGACGCCCTGGTTCGCCCGGTTGAGGCCGCCGGAATAGGAATAGGCGTCGGGATCGTTCTGCTCGAACATTTCGAGCCGCCGGATGTCGACCTTGCCGACCAGCGAGGAAATGTCCTGATTGTTCTCGTCGCCGGGCTCGGTCTTGGAGATGCCGATCTGGCGCAGGCGCGAGGGCATCAGCTTGGCGACCTTGAACTTCGAGATGTCGCCGCCGAACTCGTCCAGCCGCTTGACGCACCAGGGGCTCATCAGCCCGGTGAGGCGCCGGCGGGGAATGCCATATTCGCCGGAGATCATCTCGCCCATGGTCTCCGGATCGAAGAGCACGAGCGGACTCTCGAAGACCGGGCTCAGTTCGTCTCCCGCCTTCAGGACGTAAATCGGCTGCTCTTCCATCAGCGCCTTGATGCGCTCGGCGAGCGAGGATTTGCCGCCGCCGACCGGGCCGAGGAGATAGAGGATCTGCTTGCGCTCCTCGAGCCCCTGCGCCGCCTGCCGGAAGAAGGCGACAATCCGCTCGATCGTCTCTTCCATGCCGTAGAATTCGGAGAAGGCGGGGTAAGTGCGGATCGTCCTGTTCTGGAAGATCCGGCCGAGCCGGGAATCCTGCGAGGTGTCAACAAGCTGGGGTTCGCCGATCGCCGCCAGGAGCCGCTCATGCGGTCCGGCATACATCAGCGGATCGGTGCGGCAGGCGTCCAGATAGTCCGAAACCGACATGACGGTCTCGCGCCGCGCCTCGTACGTCTTCGCATAGTAGTCGAATAACGCGCTCAACACTCACCTCCGTTCGCCATGCCGGGGTGGGCCCTTCCGGGTCCGATGCCCCAGCCGCCTATGTTGTCAGTGTGGGCAATGCAGCGACCTGACGCAAGTCAAATCATTGATAATTATCATTAAATTACGCGTCGCTGACGATCGGACGCTTGCTTTCCCGCGCGGACTGGTGGATCATCTCGCCCGCGCGAATCAGGGCCTAGCGGCCTCCTGCTGCAATGCAAAAGAAGAGTCTCATCGGCATCGCGGCAAATCAAGTCGCCGAACCGACACGCCTCCTCAATCTCCTGGTGCCGGCACGATCGGCCACCCATTCCCTTTCTTGCAGATCGGTGGTCAGCCTCGGTGGCAACCGAAGCGATTTTGCGGCGCCGGCCCGGCTCGTTAGCCACGTCCGGAAAAAGAGTGGAAAGGGCAGGGAAGCGCGCGTCAGCGCCCGGCTATCGCGCGCCGCGCAGCAGCGCCTCGACAAAGGCGGGGACGAGGTCGCTGGCGAGCCCGTGCCGCGCCTCGTCGAAGAGGAGTGTTCCCTCCGAAGGCTCGAGATTGAGCTCGATCGTGCGGATGCCGGCCGCCCGGGCTTCGGCCACGAACCCGGCGGCCGGATAGACGGCGCCGCTGGTGCCGATCGACAAGAACAGGTCTGCGGCGAGAAGACGCTCCTCGATGACATCCATGTGATAGGGCATTTCGCCGAACCAGACGACGTCGGGTCGGACTTGGCCCGAGGTCGCGCAGGCGGCGCAGGTCGAGCTGATTGCAAGATCGCCGGCGAAGGGTGACCGATCGCCGCAGGCGCCGCAGAGCGCCTTGGTCAGTTCGCCATGCATATGGATGACCGACCGTGAACCGGCCCGCTCATGCAGATCGTCGATGTTCTGGGTTACGATCGTGACTGCGCCGGGATGATCGCGCTGCAGCCGGGCCAAGGCGAGGTGGGCCGGGTTCGGCTGAACGCCGGCAAGGCCAGCCCTCCGCGCATTGTAGAAGGCGTGGACGGCGGCGGGGTCGCGCGCAAACCCTTCGGGCGTTGCCACGTCCTCCAGACGGACCCTCGACCAGATGCCGCCCTTGTCGCGGAAGGTCTCGACGCCGGACTCGGCCGAGATGCCGGCGCCGGTGAGGATGAAGAGGGAGGCGCTGTCTCGTTTGCTCAAGTCTGAACGTCCGGTCGGTTGCTACAGTTCGGAAGGGAGTATGCAACCTGCGGGCCGGATCGAGAGCACCCACTGCGACTTGCAGTGCGTCGGCTCTACCCACATGATCGCAAATGATTTTGTAGCGAGGAGGAGGTGTATCCTTGCGGATGGCGAAGACGGTCGTCGGCATCGCGTTTGCTGTCTTGGCGCTGCTTGCCGCGGTGACATCTCCGGGGTTGGCGCAGACACACCAGTTCGGCGACTTCCACTGGAACAGCGACAAGCCCGGCATCATCGTTCTGGATGGGCCGATCGGGACCGACGCGGCCTTAGACTTCCGCCGCGCCTTACGCGCATTGCCGGGCCTCAAGGCTGTCAGCTTGAACAGCCCCGGAGGATCCGTGATCATCGCGCTCCTCATCGCCGACGAGGTTCACGAGCGGGGATTGAACACCGAAATTCCGGACGACGCCCTTTGCTATTCCGCGTGTTCCTTCATCTTCTTTTCGGGACAGGAGCGACGCGCGAAGGGAAAGCTTGGTGTTCATCAGTTCGCCTCGGGCAGCGGCGACGTCCTGTCTGTTCAGTCTGCCATCTCCGACCTCCTCGACCTGATGAATCGGGTGGAGGTGCCTGCCCAAGTGCTGACCATCATGTTCCGCACGCCGCCGAGCGCAATGTATGTTTTCAGCCCGGAGGAAGTCGCCCGCCTCGGCATTGATCGCACCGCTTCCGGCCGCCCTCCAGAAAAAGACTCCAGTTATGAAGTTGGAGGTGGGGAAGCGAATGGCCGTGTTTCCGAAGCCGTTGCATACCCGCCGCCATCCCAGGCCGCAAAGCTTTCCAAGCGTGCCGTGTTCTATCAAGAAAAATTTGGGAACTCGCCCGGCACTCAAGAGAGCGGGAATGTGTTCTGGTCGGTGATCGAGACACCTCCGTTTGAAGGCAAGCAGGATGAGGCAGCGATCCGCGCAGTTGTCGAGGTGCCTGATGAGAATTTAAAGTTGACGATGACGATCACGCGGAATGCCGACCCGAGCCTGCCAGCTAGCCACGTCATCGAGCTTCTGTTCGACGTGCCGAGGAATTTCTCCGGCGGCGCGGTATCCAATGTCCAGCGATTGGCACTGAAAGATACAGAACAGGCCCGGGGCGATCCCCTCATCTGCGTCGCCGGCAAGGTCGCCGACAACAGATTTATCATAGCGCTCAACAACCTTGATGAAGCCATTGAGACAAATCTAACCCTCCTCCAAAGCAAGCAATGGATCGACGTTCCTCTTGCCTATTCGTCGGGACGACGAGCGCTGATGTCGTTCGAGAAAGGTGTGCCTGGGAATGCTGTGTTCAAACGGGTTATCGAAAGCTGGAAGAGCAGGCCCCCGGCCCTCACCGTCATGATCCCTTAGCTCGCTTCCGTGCCGCCGACCGTCACCTGGTCCATCCTGAGGTGCGGTTGGCCGACGCCGACGGGCACGCCCTGGCCGTTCTTGCCGCACATGCCGATGCCGGGGTCGAGCGCGACGTCATTGCCGACCATGGAGACGCGGTGCATCGCCTCCGGTCCGTTGCCGATCAGCATGGCGCCCTTCAGCGGCTCGGCCACCTTACCGCCGCGGATCCGGTAGGCCTCGGTGCAGCCGAAGACGAACTTGCCGGAGGTGATGTCGACCTGGCCGCCGCCGAAGGAGACGGCGTAGATCCCGTCCTTCACGGAGGCGATGATCTCCTCGGGCGTGTGGGGGCCTTCGGTCATCATCGTGTTGGTCATGCGCGGCATGGGGATGTGGGCATAGGACTGCCGCCGGCCGTTGCCGGTGGCGGCCATGCCCATCAGCCGGGCGTTCTGCCGGTCCTGCATGTAGCCGACGAGCTTGCCGTCCTCGATCAGGACGGTGCGGCCCGTCGGCGTGCCCTCGTCGTCGATGGTCAGCGAGCCGCGCCGTTCGGCGACGGTGCCGTCATCGACGACAGTGACGCCCTTGGCTGCGACCTGTTGCCCCATCAGCCCGGCGAAGGCGGAGGATTTCTTGCGGTTGTAGTCGCCCTCCAGCCCGTGACCGACCGCCTCGTGCAGCATGACGCCGGGCCAGCCCGAGCCAAGCACGATGTCGAAGGTTCCGGCGGGAGCCGGCACGGCCTCGAGATTGACCCGAGCCTGGCGCAGCGCCTGGTCGGCGATCGCCTGCCAGGCCTCGGTGACCAGGAACTCGCCGAAGCCGCGGCGGCCGCCGGCTCCGAACGAACCGGTCTCCTGCCGGTCGCCCCTGCCGCAGACGACGGAGACGTTGATCCGCACCAGCGGCCGCACGTCCTTCACCAGGCGCCCGTCGGCGCGCAGGATCTCGACGGTCTGCCACTGCGAGCCGAGCGTGGCCGAGACCTGGCGCACATCGTCGCCCTGGCGCCTGAGATAGGCGTCGATCTCCTGCAGGAGCTTCACCTTCTCCTCGAAGCTGGGCGAGGGGATAGGGTTCTCGTCGCCGTAGCGCCTGGCGTTTGTGCCGGCCGGCGGTTCGGCATAGTGGCCCGAATGCCCGGTCTTGACGGCGGTCACAGCGGCCGCGGCGCGCTTCAGCGCCGCCTGCGAGAAGTCTCCGGCATGCGCATAGCCGACCGCCTCGCCGGCGACGGCCCTGAGGCCGAAGCCCTGGTCGGTCGAGAAATTGCCCGACTTCAGCCGGCCATTGTCGAAGACGAGGGACTCCTGCTCGAGATATTCCAGGAACAGTTCGCCGTCGTCGGCGCCGAGAAGCGTTTCGGACAGAACGGCGTCGATCTCGGCGCGGGAAATATCGAAACGCTCGATGAGCGAAAGGGTCATGGCTGCGCGTCCTTCAGAGCGGAAGTCGCCCCTGAGATAAGCGCGCCGCGCGCGCTTGCCAACGGACCGATCGGCCCGAAGAGGACCCGCACGACCTATTGCAGCGCGTCGAAGCCCTCCCGGAAGCCCTTGAGGTCGACGGGAATGCCGATCCCCTGTTCCGGCGTCTGAAAGACGATGAAGGTCGCGGACGTGCCTTCCGACAAGGTCTTCAGGAGCGTGTCCTCCAGGATGACCTCGGCATAGCAGCCGTCGGAGAAGCAGCGCACGAACTGGGCGCGGCCGATATCCTTGCCGTCGACATAGAGCCCGAGGCCGTTCGGCAGGAGGATGCCGAGCGGAGCAAGGATGCGCAGGATCTTCGCCTTCTTGTCCGCCGTCTTGAGCGCGACCACCGAGAGGCCGATCTCCGGCCGGTCCTCGGCGACGACGTTCTGGAGGAGCGCGCACTGCTCTCCGGACGCGCCCGCCGGCTGATCGCAGACGATGGCCCAGGCGCCGTGCTGCGACTTTACGGTGCCGGTCGCCCCGGCCTGCGCCAGCGCGGGCCGCGGCGCGGCGACGGCGATGAAGGTGATCGCGGCAAGAGCCGCAACCAGCGATGTGACGGGTTTCATCATGTCAAGATCCGAATCAGATTGGCCCAGACTGTCCCACAACCATGGCAAAGGATTGGTTACCGCTGCATTCTACAAGCCTGCCCCGGGGCGGTCCCGATACGCGGGCCCGCCCGCCCGCCGACCGTGCCGCGAACCGCCTCCCGAAGCCTTACTAGCTGATTTTGCAGCCGAGCGGGACGCCGCGTCCGCAAATATGTCGCAAGATTGGGAACGATCTAAGATGTTGCGGTCCAGCGGGTTTCGTGGTTTGAAACGGTGGGCTACCGGAGATATTCGGATTTTGATATGTATAGGGAATGCGGCATCGGCCGTCTCCTGAACGATCCGGACGGGGGCGGGGCTCAGCCAAGCGCGACAGGGAGAGAATGCGAGTGAGACGATCGATCTTCGCCGCGGGGGCGCTGCTTCTGAGCGCCGGCGGTGCAGCAGCTCAAGAGGGGAGCACTCCGGCAGGCCAGCCGCATCCATGGCAGATGGGGCTGCAGGAGGCGCTGTCGCCGATCGAGGCACAGATTCATTGGTTCAGCAATTACGTGCTGGCCTTCATCGTGCCGATCACCATTCTGGTTGCGGCCCTGCTCGGCTGGTGCGTCTATCGCTTCCGCGAGAGCCGCAACCGCGAAGCTTCGCGCACAAGTCACAACACGCTGATCGAGGTGGTCTGGACGCTGGCGCCGGTCATCGTCCTGCTGTTCATCGCGGTTCCCTCCTTCCAGCTCCTGACGGCGCAGTACAATCCGCCGAGCGAGCCGGAGCTGACGGTCAAGGCGACCGGTTATCAGTGGTACTGGGGGTACGAGTATCAGCCGTCGAACGATTCGCCGGAGGCTCAGGCCAAGGCGGTCTCCTTCGATTCCTATCCCCTGGCGCAGCTGACTGATTCGCTCGCCGACCAGGATGCGGCCTCCGAAGCCAAGGGCGGCCTCGACTTTTATCCGCGACTGCTGGCGGTCGACAACGAGATGGTCGTGCCGGTCAATACCGTCATCCGCGTCACCACGACGTCGGCCGACGTGATCCACTCCTGGGCGGTGCCCTCGATGGGCGTGAAGGTCGACGCGGTGCCAGGTCGCCTCAACGAATACTGGTTCGAAGCGCTGAAGGAAGGCCTCTTCTACGGCCAGTGCTCCGAGCTCTGCGGCCAGAACCATGCCAACATGCCGATCGCCGTGCGGGTCGTCTCCAAGGAGCAGTTCCAGAAATGGTATGCGGCGGCCGCCGAGGATGTCGGTGAGGCCAACAAGCAGCTGATGGCAGAAGTCGATGGTCGCAAGGCCGTCGAGGTCGCCGGTCGCTGAGAATAGGGACGAGGGGAAGCTGACATGGCCTATGGTGCCACCCACGAAGCCCACGACGATCATAAGCCGCACGGCTGGACGCGCTGGGTCTATTCGACGAATCACAAGGACATCGGGACGCTCTACCTGATCTTCGCGATCTGCGCCGGCGTCTTCGGCGGCGCGCTCTCGGTCGCGATGCGCATGGAACTGCAGGAGCCGGGTCTCCAGATCTTCGGCGATCCGCAGGTCTACAACGTCTTCACCACCGGCCACGGCCTGATCATGATCTTCTTCATGGTCATGCCCGCCCTGATCGGCGGCTTCGCCAACTGGATGGTGCCGATCATGATCGGCGCGCCGGACATGGCGTTCCCGCGGCTCAACAACATCTCCTTCTGGCTGCTGGCCGCGGCCTTCCCGCTGCTGGTCCTGTCGATGTTCGTCGAAGGCGCGCCGGGTGCGAATGGCGCCGGCACCGGCTGGACGATGTATCCGCCACTGTCGACCTCGGGCCATCCGGGGCCTGCCGTCGACCTCGCGATCTTCTCGCTCCATATCGCGGGTGCATCGTCGATCCTCGGCGCGATCAACTTCATCACCACCATCCTGAACATGCGCGCACCCGGCATGACGCTGCACAAGATGCCGCTGTTCGCTTGGTCGGTTCTGGTGACGGCCTTCCTCCTGCTTCTGTCGCTGCCGGTTCTCGCCGGTGCGATCACGATGCTTCTGACCGACCGCAATTTCGGCACGACCTTCTTCTCGCCCTCGGGCGGCGGTGACCCGATCCTGTTCCAGCACCTGTTCTGGTTCTTCGGCCATCCGGAGGTCTACATCCTGATCCTGCCGGCCTTCGGCATCATCAGCCACATCATCTCGACCTTCTCCAAGAAGCCGGTCTTCGGCTATCTCGGCATGGCCTATGCGATGGTGGCCATCGGCGTCGTCGGCTTCGTGGTGTGGGCGCACCACATGTACACGACCGGCATCTCGCTCAACACGCAGCGCTATTTCGTCTTTGCCACCATGGTGATCGCGGTGCCGACCGGCATCAAGATCTTCTCCTGGATCGCGACGATGTGGGGCGGCTCGGTAAGCTACAAGACGCCGATGCTCTGGGCGGTCGGCTTCATCTTCCTGTTCACCGTCGGCGGCGTTACCGGCGTCAAGCTCGCCAATGCCGGCATGGACCGCGTGCTGCACGACACCTACTACGTCGTGGCGCACTTCCACTACGTCCTGTCGCTCGGCGCCGTCTTCGCGATCTTCGCGGCCTGGTACTACTGGTTCCCGAAGATGTCCGGCTACATGTACAACGAGACGATCGGCAAGGTTCACTTCTGGCTGACCTTCGTCGGTGTCAACATCATCTTCTTCCCGCAGCACTTCCTGGGCGCTGCCGGCATGCCGCGCCGCTATGCCGACTATCCGGACGCCTTCGCCGGGTGGAACCTCGTCTCCTCGATCGGGTCGTACATCTCCGGCGTTGCGGTCCTGGTGTTCCTCTATGGCGTCTACGAAGCGTTCTCGAAGAAGCGCGTCGCCGGTGCCAACCCCTGGGGCGAGGGCGCGACGACGCTGGAATGGCAGCTGCCGTCCCCGCCGCCGTACCATCAGTGGGAAGAACTGCCGCGCGTTCGCTGACGTCCGGCAGGACATAATGAGACGAGTGGCGGCGTCCCGGCCAGAGTTCGGTCGGGACGCCGCAGCCAGATAGAGGCCGCAGCAAGTGCGGCGGTCGCCGGCAGCCATGGCGCCGGTCGGACATGACGAAATACGAGGGTTCTCGTTGACGCTTCTCGATGCCACAGACGCCACGCGCATGTCCGCCGTCTCGAACGGCGTGAGCTTGGCCGAGCCGCGCGACTTCCTGGCGCTCTTGAAGCCGCGGGTGATGTCGCTCGTGGTTCTCACGGCGATCACCGGGCTGATGCTCAGCCCCGGACACATCCATCCGACCCTGGCGGCGATCTCCATCCTGGCGATCGCCATCGGCGCGGGCGCCTCCGGAGCGCTCAACATGTGGTACGACGCCGATATCGACGGAGTGATGTCGCGCACCGCCAAGCGCCCGGTTCCCGCCGGCCGCGTCGCGCCGGAAACCGCGCTCGCCTTCGGTCTCGGCCTTGCGCTTCTCGGCGTCTGCCTGCTCGGCCTTGCGGCCAACTGGTTCGCGGCGGCGCTGCTCGCCTTCACCATCTTCTTCTACGCCGTCGTCTACACGATGGGCCTGAAACGCTGGACGCCGCAGAACATCGTCATCGGCGGGGCCGCCGGCGCCTTCCCTCCGATGATCGGCTGGGCCGCGGTCACCGGCAGCGTCTCGATCGAGAGCGTCGTCCTCTTCCTGATCATCTTCCTGTGGACCCCGCCGCATTTCTGGGCGCTGGCGCTGTTCAAGCTCAAGGACTACGACAATGCTGGCGTGCCGATGCTGCCGAATGTCGCCGGCGAGCGCTCGACCAGGATCCAGATCTTCGCCTATTCGCTGTTGCTGGTCCCCGTCGGCGTCGCACCTTGGCTGATGGGCTTTGCCGGTCCGGTCTACGGGATCGCGTCCGTTCTCCTTGGCGCCAATTTCCTTCGCCACGCCTATGCGACACTGCGCATGTCCGACGGCGATCCGAAGATGATCGCGGCCAAGAAGCTGTTCGGCTTCTCGATCCTCTATCTCTTCTCCCTGTTCGCGATCCTGCTCGGCGAGGCGGTTGCCACGCAGCTCGTCCTCGCCTTCGGAGGCTGACATGGACGAGGATCGTGTGCGTCTGACCGAGCCGGAGCAGCGCGCGCGGCGCAACCGCTCGATCGCCATCGCGGTCGTTCTCGTGGCCCTGGTCGTCATTTTCTATTTCGTCTCGATCGCGAAGATGGCCTCATGACGGAGCGGCACGAGAAACCATCCGACGATCGTTCCGCCTCGACGGCGCGCCGGGGCGTGATCATCGCGGTTGCCTGCGCGGCCTTTGCGGTCGGCATGGTCGGTGCGGCCTTCGCCTCCGTTCCGCTCTATCGCATGTTCTGCCAGGTCACCGGCTATGGCGGCACGACACAGAGGGCCGAAGTCGCGAGCGGTGGCGTGAGCGAGAAGAGCGTGACCATTCGGTTCGACGCCAATGTCGCCGCGGGTCTGCCCTGGTCGTTCAGTCCGAACGAGCGTGAAGTGCGGGTGCAACTCGGGGCGACGCACCAGACGAGCTATCGCGTCAAGAATACGACCGATCGCACGCTCACCGGCCAGGCGCTGTTCAACGTGACGCCCGAGGCTGCCGGCGTCTACTTCAACAAGATCGACTGTTTCTGCTTCAACAGCCAGACGCTGAAGCCGGGCGAGGAGGCGGACATGGGCGTCCTCTTCTTCATCGATCCGGCGATGCTGCAGGCGGAGGAACTGAAGGACGCGCCGGCGATCACGCTGTCCTATACGTTCTTCCCGATCGATAATCCGGATCCTGTCGCGGAGGCGCCGGTCGACGGCGCCCGCGCGAAGAAGGGCAGGGAAAGCTGAGCCCCGGCGCCCCGCGCGGTTTCGCGGGGGATGGGGCTGTGAGGAATGCTGGAGTTGGCCCGCGATCTCGTATAGTCGGATCGGCGGGAAGAAGAGGAAGACGAGGGGGAATGGCGATGGCAGATTCGCACGCCAAGCATCACGACTACCACATCATCGATCCGAGCCCGTGGCCGTTCCTCGGCTCGGTCGGCGCCTTCGTGATGATGGTGGGAGCCGTCGCGTATATGCGCGACATGTCCGGCAACCAGTTCCTCATGTTCGGCGTCGATCTCGCGACGCCCTGGATCTTCTTCCTCGGCCTCGCCATCGTCCTCTACACGATGTTCGCCTGGTGGTCGGACACGGTGAAGGAGGGGCAGGAGGGCGCCCATACGCGCGTGGTGTCGCTGTCGCTGCGCTACGGCATGATCATGTTCATCGCCTCCGAGGTGATGTTCTTCGTCGCCTGGTTCTGGGCCTTCTTCGACGCGAGCCTGTTCCCGAACGAGGCCATCCAGGCCTCCCGGACCGAGGTGCTCGGCGGGCAGTGGCCGCCGGTCGGGATCGAGGTTCTCGATCCTCTTCACCTGCCGCTGTTCAACACGATTACGTTGCTTCTGTCCGGCACCACGGTGACCTGGGCCCACCACGCGCTGCTCCACAATGACCGGAAGAGCCTGAAGCTCGGCCTCGCGCTGACCGTGATCCTCGGCGTGATCTTCTCCTACGTCCAGTTCTACGAGTACGCCCACGCGCCCTTCGCCTTCTCCGGGTCGATCTACGGCTCGACCTTCTTCATGGCGACCGGCTTCCACGGCTTCCACGTGATCATCGGGACGATCTTCCTGGCGGTCTGCCTGATCCGGGCCTCGCTCGGCCAGTTCACTCCGGAGAAGCATTTCGGCTTCGAGGCCGCGGCCTGGTACTGGCACTTCGTCGACGTGGTGTGGCTGTTCCTCTTCTTCTGCATCTATGTCTGGGGCGGCTGGGGCGGCCAGATCGCAGCCGGATAAATTCCGCGGGCTGGAACGCGGATCGTCCTGACCAAGTTCACGAAAGGAAGGCGGCGCACGGTGCGCCGCCTTCTTCGATTTTCAGGAGAGCGCGATGAACGAGGACAAGGCGATCTTCGCGCCGGTGGACCCGGCGAAGGCCGGTCTGCGCGGCCGCTGTCCGCGCTGCGGCGAGGGCAAGCTCTTTTCCGGTTATCTCACCACCGCCCCCCGCTGCAGCCATTGCGGGCTCGACTATACCTTCATCGATTCCGGCGACGGGCCGGCGGTCTTCGTCATCCTGATCATCGGCTTCGTCGTCTGTGCGCTGGCGCTCTGGATGGAGGTCTCGCTGAACCCGCCGCTCTGGGTCCATTTCCTCCTCTGGATCCCGCTCATTTTCATCCTGTCCCTGCCGCTGCTGCGGATGCTCAAAGGGCTGATGATCGGTCTGCAATACAAGAACCGCGCGGCCGAAGGCCGCCTGGAGCGCAATGACTGACACCGTCCGCCCGACCGGCCCGGCCCAGGCTGGCGACGCGGCCATACGCCGGATGTCGCGAGGGCGCTTCCTCTTCGCTCTTGGCGCCTGCCTCGCCGGGATCGTGATCCTCCTCGGCCTCGGCACATGGCAGGTCGAGCGTCTCCGGTGGAAGGAGGCGCTGCTCGCGCAGATCGACGCGCGCACGCATGCGGCGCCGGTCGGCGTCGATGTCCTCGCCGCGGAGTTTGCCAAAGGCCGCGACATCGCATACCGGCCTGTGTCGGCCACCGGCCGCTTTCTGAACGAGGGGGAGCGCTATGTGCTGTCGACGTTCGAAGGCAGCGCCGGCTGGAACGTCTACACCCCGCTCCTCTTGCCGGACGATCGCCTGGTCTTCGTCAATCGCGGCTTCGTGCCCTACGAGCTGAGGGACCCGGCGAAGCGGCGCGCGGGCCTGACGACGGGAGAGGTCACCGTGACCGGGCTTGCCCGCGAGGCTCCCGAGGCGAAGCCGGGCTATTTCGTGCCCGACAACGACCTCGCGAAGCACAATTTCTTCTGGCGCGACCTCACCGGCATGGCAGGCGGTCTTTCGCTGGGCAGCGGCGTGAGCATCCTGCCCTTCTTCATCGATGCCGGGCCGGGGCGCGCGCCCGGCGGTTGGCCCGTCGGCGGCACGACGAACGTGACGCTGCCCAACGACCATCTGCAATACGCCGTTACCTGGTATGGCCTCGCCGCGGTACTGATTGTGATGACCGTCCTTCTTGTGCGCCGGCGATTCACGCGCGACGCGTCCGCCGGACCCGCCGACGGCTCCCGCGCTTGACAGGAAGGGGGGCGATCCCTTCATTCGGCCCGTACCGAAACGCCGCCACTTGACCGCTCATTCCGGAGCCCGCTCTTGTCCGCCATCCTCGCAAAGCCTGCGCTGACGATCCGCCTGTGCGAACCGCGCGGCTTCTGCGCTGGCGTCGACCGCGCGATCCAGATCGTCGTCCTCGCGCTGAAGAAATACGGCGCGCCGGTCTATGTCCGCCACGAGATCGTCCACAACCGCTTCGTCGTGGAAGGCCTCCGGCAGATGGGCGCGGTCTTCGTCGAGGAACTCGCCGACGTGCCGGACGACGGTCAGCCGGTGGTCTTCTCCGCCCATGGCGTGCCGAAATCGGTGCCGGCCGAGGCAGAGGCCCGCGAGCTCCTCTATCTCGACGCCACCTGTCCGCTCGTCTCCAAGGTCCACAAGCAGGCGATGCTGCACGTCAAGCGCGGCCGCCATGTCGTCCTGGTCGGCCACAAGGGCCATCCCGAGGTGATCGGCACGATGGGCCAGCTCCCCGAGGGCACGGTCAGCCTGATCGAGAGCGAGGCGGACGTCGCCGCCTTCGCGCCCGCCGATCCGGCGGCGCTCGGCTTCGTCACGCAGACGACGCTCTCGGTCGACGATACCAGCGGGATCGTCGCGGCGCTGCGGGCGAAGTTCCCCGATATGCAGGCGCCGTCCTCCGAGTCGATCTGCTACGCCACGACCAATCGCCAGGAGGCGGTGAAGGCGGCGGCGTCTGGCGCCGACCTCTTCCTGATCGTCGGGGCGCCGAACTCGTCGAACTCCAAGCGCCTTGTCGAGGTCGCAACCCGGGCCGGCGCGCTCCACGGCGCACTCGTCCAGGGCGTCGACGACATCCCCTGGCAGGTTCTGGGCGACGGGGCAGTGGTGGCCGTCTCGGCCGGGGCGTCCGCGCCGGAAGTCTTGACCGAGGCCGTTCTCGACGCCTTCCGCGCGCGCTACGAGGTGCGCGTCGATCTCGTCCAGACCGCCGAGGAGAACGAGAACTTCCCGGTCATGCGCTCGCTCCGGGACACGCCGCTGACCGCAGCGGACATGGCCTTCGTCAACGGCGGGGCTTGACCGACTTGGCCGTCTACACCGATGTCAGCGAACCCCAGCTCGCCACCTTCCTTTCCGGCTACGATCTCGGCACGCTCCTCAGCTACAAGGGGATCGCGGAAGGCGTGGAGAATTCCAACTTCCTGATCCGCACAAGCCAGGGCACCTACATCCTCACGCTCTACGAGAAGCGGGTGAACCGGGGTGATCTGCCCTTCTTCGTCGGCCTGATGGAGCATCTCGCCGAACGCGGCCTGTCCTGCCCGCTTCCCGTCCACGATCGGCAGGGGGAGGCGCTGGGCGAGCTCGCCGGCCGCCCGGCCGCGGTCTTCACCTTTCTCGAAGGCATGTGGACGCGCCGACCCTCGGCCCAGCATTGCCGGGCGGTGGGCCATGCCATGGCACGCATGCACGAGGCATCGGCGGATTTTCGCCTGACGCGGCCGAACGGCCTGGCGCTTTCCGACTGGCGGCCGCTGTTCGAAAGCTGCGGCGGCCGGGCCGACGAAGTCGAGCAGGGGCTCGCCGCGGAGATCGCGGCGGAACTCGATAGTCTCGAGATGAACTGGCCGGCCGACCTTCCGGCGGGCGTCATCCACGCTGACCTCTTTCCCGACAACGTCTTCTTCCTGTCGGGCGAACTCTCCGGGCTGATCGATTTCTACTTCGCCTGCAACGACCTCCTCGCCTATGACCTCGCCATCGCGCTCTGCGCCTGGTGCTTCGAGGCGGATGCGAGCTTCAACGTCACCAAGGCGCGCGCGCTCATCAAGGGCTATGCAAGCGTCAGGCCGCTCGAGCCGGCAGAACTCAGGGCTTTCCCGACGCTCTGCCGGGGTGCCGCCATGCGGTTCCTCCTGACGCGCCTCTATGACTGGCTGACCGTGCCCGACGATTCCTTCGTGACCAAGAAGGACCCGCGGGAATATCTGAAGAAGCTGCGCTTCCACCGCAATGTGGCGGCAGCGGCGGACTACGGTCTCGACATCGCGAAGGTGTCGGCCGGGAGCACGACATGAGCAAGGTCGAGATCTTCACCGACGGGGCCTGTTCGGGCAATCCCGGTCCCGGCGGATGGGGCGCGATCATGCGCTTCAACGGCATTGAGAAGGAGTTGAAGGGCGGTGAGGCCCACACCACCAACAACCGCATGGAACTCCTCGCCGTGATCGAGGCGCTGTCGGCGCTGAACCGACCTTGCGCGATCGACCTCTATTCCGACTCGCAATACATGCGCGACGGCATCACCAAATGGATCAATGGCTGGAAGCGCAACGGCTGGAAGACGGCCGACAGGAAGCCGGTGAAGAATGCCGAACTCTGGCAGCGCTTGGAGGAGGAGAAGGCTCGCCACGACATCACCTTCCACTGGGTGCGCGGCCATGCGGGCCATGAGGAGAACGAGCGGGCGGATGCGCTGGCGCGGGCCGGCATGGAGCCGTTCAAGGGTCGCCGCGCGGCGGCCGAATAGCCGGCCATCAAAAAGATCCTGAAGCTTAGCGTCGCGGCGGGACATCGCGGATCGCGCCGGTTTCCGGTGCTTTTGGGCACTGGCTGACGTGAGGCCAAGCTATCTGGGTCGTCCTCGGGGATTATCAGACACAGCATCTCTCCGCGCCGTGATTTCCTGCGGGAAATCATGGTGATATACTGATCGCGTCGTAAGCGTGCGTTGCGTTCCGTGTAAGACTTTCGCGTCACGGAGGCTGTGATGAAGCACCAAGACCCCCTCGAGATGGTTCGATCCGCCGAGGCGATCCCCCTGCATGACATGTCGGTCGGCGAGCGCATTCACCGCTGGGCCCGGCTGCTCGAAGAACATGACGGCTCGGTCCATGCGCTGGACCGGATCGAATACATGGCTCCCGCCGACCGCCGGGCGGTCCGCGGACCGAAGACGCCGATGGCGGTCGCCTATGCCGATCCCGTGTTGCGGGCTCAGGGCCTGTCCGGCGACACGCTGGGAGAAGCGATGAGCTTCTTCGAGCTTTCGGACAACGACGCCCATCGGATGTTCTGCGACTGCCACTATTCGGGCACCATGACCGGGGCGGGGCTCGCCATGCGGCTGCGTCGCCATGCCGACGTCAAGGCGCGCGGCACGCTCTTTCAGCGGCTGGCGAGAGCCCTGTTCGGACGCCCCGTCGTCGCGGCCTGACCGGCCGGTCGGTTGGAGCGATAGATCGGCGGCGGCAAGCGATGGTGGCGGAAGGATCCGCCACCGTCGCTGGTTGGCGCCGAAAAGGGCCGACCCCGGAGCGCCGGATCGGCAAACCGCGGGTGGCGGCCCAGGGGCCCCGGCGCGGCTTGGCCGGGCGCGAGCCTGCGCGCATCGCCCCAAGATGCGGGCCGACCGTTGGCAAGTTCGCGCCTAGGGCATAAGTCGGTCCGAGAGACTTGGCGGATCCCGGCGTATTCGGCCGACATCCCGTCTCGATCTGCCCACCGACCGAAGGACCTTCCCGTGAACATCGAACTCTTGAAGCGCCTGTGCGAGACTCCGGGCGTACCCGGCCGCGAACATCGCGTGCGCGATCTCATCATCGAAGAGGCGAAGGGGCTCTTCGACGAGATCCGCACCGATACGCTCGGCTCGCTGATCTGCACCCGCAAGGGCAAGGGCGAGAACCCGAAGAAGCTGATGCTGCTCTGCCATATGGACGAGATCGGCTTCCTCGTCTCCCATGTCACCGACAAGGGCTTCATCAATGTCGATCCGGTCGGCGGTTTCGATCCGCGCAACCTGTTCTCGCGCCGCGTTCTCGTCTGCACGGAGACCGGCGACTACAAGGGGGTGATGAACGCCGAGGGCAAGCCGATCCACATCCAGTCGGCCGAAGAGCGCAAGAAGATGCCGGAGCCGAACGAGTTCTTCGTCGATATCGGCCATGGCGAGGCGACGAAGAACCTCGTCCAGGTCGGCGATTACGTCGTGATGAACGAGCCCTTCGAGGAGATGGGCGAGAAGATCGTGTCGAAGGCGCTCGACAACCGCATCGCCTGCTGGCTCGGGCTTGAAGCCGTCCGCAAGCTCACGGAGGAGGGGCACAGCCACGATTGCGAAGTGGTGGTCGCCTTCACCGCGCAGGAGGAGGTCGGTCTCAGGGGCGCCAAGACGGCAGCCTACGGCATCAAGCCGGACATCGGCATCGGCGTCGACACGACGCTGGCCTGCGACACGCCGGGCGTGCCCGACAAGGACCGCACGACGTTGCAGGGCGCCGGCTTCGGCCTCCACATGAAGGATGGCTCCTTCATCGCCGATATCGGCCTGGTGCGCGAGATCGAGGCCCTGGCGAAGGAGCGCGGCATCGCCTACCAGCGCACCATCCTCGCCCGCGGCGGCCAGGACGGCGCGGCCGTGCAGCAGGCGGCGGCGGGCTCGCGGGCCGTCGGCATCGTCGTCGGCACGCGCTACATCCACACCGTCGCCGAGATGATCGACAAGCGCGACCTCGAAGCCGCCCGCGAGATCCTGACGGCGATCATCGCCGCGCATTGACGCTCTGGCGGCCGCGAGCGTCTCGTGGCCGCCATCTCCATCCGCATTTGCCGCGATGAGCGAAACGGCCCGCCGGGCAGACCGAGGACGAAGCGCCGGGAGCCTCGATTGCCCCGGTGCTCGCCCGCGCTTTCGCCGGGCTCTATCGCCTCAGGACGAGCGACTTCCGCCCGCCGTCTCGATCAGAGCTGCTCCAGGATTGCCTCGGCGCTCGACTTGTCGGCCTGGCCCGGGCTCTCCTCGACGTTCAGCGCCTTGACCGTGCCGTCCTCGACGATCATCGAATAGCGCTTGGAGCGCGTGCCGAGCCCGGCGACCGACAGGTCGATGTCGAGGCCGAGCGCCTTTGTGAACTCGCCATTGCCGTCCGACAGGAACAGGATCTTACCGCCGGCCTCGCTCGACTTTTCCCAGGCGTTCATGACGAAGATGTCGTTGACCGCGACTACGGCGATGGTGTCGACGCCCTTGGCCCGGATCTCGTCATTGTGGGTCAGGAAGCCCGGCAGATGGTTCATCGAGCAGGTCGGCGTGAAGGCGCCGGGCACGCCGAACAGGACGACTTTCTTGCCGGAGAAGATGTCGCCGGTCGAAAGGTCCGCCGGTCCGTCCTCCGTCCTTATCTTCAAGGTTGCGTTCGGAATCTTGTCGCCAACGCCGATTGCCATGTCGTCTTCCCCAAGCCGTGCCGCATAGCGGCGTGTCCGCGGCCCGTCCGGCCGCCAAGGGCGGCATTTGGGACGTGACGCCGGCTTGTCCAGCGCCGATCAGGAACCTGGTGCGACGGGCAGACTGTCGGCGGCGATCGACCGGTCGCCGGCGGTGAACACAGCATCGACCGCGCTGGGTGCGCCTTTCTCGCCGCGCGGCCGCTCCAGGATCGGTACGGTGAAGACATAGCTGTCGCCATCATGCACCGGGGCCGCCGGCTCGTCGAAGAACCAGCCCCCCGGCGCACTGACGAAGAGATCCGGGCGGTCTGCCTTGCCTGCGACGTCGACGCGTATTGTCAAAGCGTCTGCTGATGCAGCGGTGATCGCCGGGTCGATTGTCCCGATCTCGCCATTCGCCTTGGGCAGGGCCGAGAAGGCGCTCTCGACCCCGGTCTGCGCGTTTGCATCGTCCGCCGTCAACGTGGCCTGTACGGGAATGCAGATGTCATGGCAGACGCCGAGCATCACCGAAGCGGTGATCGGCCCCAGCGTCTCGCCCTTGCGGGGCGTCAGGGTGAAGGCGGCTGCGAGCGGCGCGTCATAGCCATTGGAGCGGGCAAAGCCTTCGCCGAAGCGATGCGGCGCGGGCAGGCGCAGTTCGGCGTCCTCAAGCCCCTTCGTCGCGGAGAAGTCGATCGTCGGAGGGATGCCCGCTGCGCCGGGATCGATCCAGTAGGTCTTCCAGCCGGGCGCGAGATCGATCATCAGCGCGCCGCGGACGCTGCCATCGGCAGACGGCGCCTCGCGCAGGAGTTCCACCGTTACCTGGTCGGTCACAAGTGAGGACTGCGGCGCTGCGGCGATCGCCGCGGACGCTGAAAGGGCGAGACCAGCGAGCGAGACCGCGGCCGCGAGCAATCTCGTCAAGGCAAGCCAATGCCGGCGCAACTGCGCCCCGGCGCCGCGGCGAACGGAGATCCTATTGTCCGCGAAGAAAAATCTCGGTGTCTGCATAACGATTGATTGTACCTCCGGCCAGGGAAACCCCTCGCGTCCGACACTATCTCCAAGGCGTGGCAATTCTGCGCTGGCATGTTGCGGAAGTCGATGCCACCATGTCGTGAAGTGAATGTTGACGGCATTCCAGACTGCCGAGGAAGTATGGACGTCGATCTCGATCTTGAAGGCGAAGGGGTGGCGCATTCGCTGGAAGGCCACTTCCTGATCGCCATGCCGAACATCTCGGACGAGCCCTTCGCCCGGACCGTCATCTATCTATGCGCGCATTCGCCGAACGGCGCCATGGGTTTCATCATCAACAAGGCGCAGCCGGTGAGCTTCCCGGCGCTGCTCACGCAGATCGGCGTGGTCGAGACCGAGGACGACATCCGCCTGCCCGAAGGCGGGCGCGAAGTCTCGGTCTGCATGGGCGGTCCGGTCGAGAAGGGGCGGGGGTTCGTCCTGCATTCCGACGACTATGATTCCGAATCGACCGTTCCCGTCGCAGAGAAGATCTCGCTGACCCCGACCATCGACATCCTCAAGGCCCTGTCGGAGGGCGTCGGCCCGCGCACCGCGATCATGGCGCTCGGCTATTCCGGCTGGGCTCCGGGGCAGCTCGAAAGCGAGATCGCCGCCAATGGCTGGCTGACCTGCAAGGCCGATCTCGGCATCGTCTTCGACGCCGATCTCGACAACAAATACAGCCGCGCACTCGGCCTTCTCGGGATCGAGCCGGCCTTCCTGGCCGGCGAAGCCGGACACGCCTGAGCGGTCCGCCGGCCAGCAGTCGAACTCGACCCGCCCCAGGCGCTCATGCCCCTCTGCCTGCCGCTTCGCTTGCTGAGCGGCGGATCCTCCGCTGCGTCCTCCGCAAGAACGCCCCTCAGCTGGCGCGCTTCATCCCGTTCATGCGGTCGCTGAGCATGCGGCTGGCGGCCTCGAAAGTGAGCGGCGGCGAGAACATGAAGCTCTGCGCATATTCGCAGTTCAGCTGGCGCAGCTGGACGACGTCGAGATCGCTCTCGACGCCCTCGGCCACGACCTTCAATCCGAGATCGTGCGCCATGGTGACGATCGAGTGGAGGATGATCGGCCGCTGCGGCTGGTTGTTGTTGCGCAGGAAGGACTGGTCGATCTTCAGCGTCTCGAAGGGGAAGCGCATCAGATAGGCGAGCGAGGAATAGCCGGTGCCGAAATCGTCCAGCGACAGGCCGACGCCGAGCTGGCGCAGCCGCGTCAGGAGCTGTGCCGAGCGCTCCGGATTGTCCATGACGAGCGACTCGGTCAGCTCGAGCTTGAGTGTCTCGGGCGGTAGCCGGTAGCGCTCGAGGACCGTCTTCACGTCGGCGATGAGGTCCTGGCGGATGAGCTGGCGGCTGGAGATGTTCACCGACATGAAGAGCGACATGTCGCCGGTCAGGCGTTGCAGATCGCCGAGTCGCTTGGCCGCTTCCTCCAGCGCATACTGGCCGAGCTGGACGATGAGACCGGTGCTCTCGGCGACGGGCACGAATTCGGCCGGGGAAATCGCGCCGCGCTTCGGATGCTCCCAGCGCATCAGCGCCTCGAAGCCGGCGACGGCGCCGCCGTCGAGCCGGACGATCGGCTGGAAGGCGAGTGACAGCTCGCCCCGCTCGAAGGCGCGCCGCAGGTCGGATTCGAGCTGCAGGCGGCCGGAGCCGATGGTCTTGTAGGCCGGGCGGAACGGCTCGATGCGATCGCCACCGAAGCGCTTCGCCTGGTACATGGCGAGTTCGGCTTCCTTCAGAACCTCTTCCGGCACGGCCTGCTCGGCCCAGCCGGACAGGCCGATCGAACCGGTGAGCACGATCTCCCGATTGGCGAGCATGATCGGCGCCTTGATCGCCTCGCGCAGCATTTCGGCGAAGGCCGCGACGGCGCCGACCTCGGTCTCGGAAACGAGGATCAGGCCGAACTGGTCGCTGCCGAGGCGGGCAAGCGAATCCTGCGGCTTCAGGATGCGCTTCAGCCGGCGCCCCACGGTGAGGAGGATGGTGTCGCCGGTGGCGATGCCGAAATCGTCATTGACCTGTTTGAAGCGGTCGAGATCGATCACGAAGATCGTCGGATGCACATCCGGTCGCGTCTCGGCGAGGATGCCGATCGCCTGCATCCGGTCCATGAAGAGCTCGCGGTTGGGAAGCCCGGTGAGCTGGTCGTGCAGTGCGTCATGGAGGAGCCGCTCCTCGGCCTTCTTCAGGTCGGTCACGTCCTTCAGCGTGCCGACGCAGCGCACGACCTCGCCGTCCGAGCCGAGCACCGGTCGGGCCCTCAGCGAGACCCAGTGATAGTGCCCGTCCTCGTCGCGCAGGCGGAATTCCTGCGAAATCCGCCCCCGGCGGTGTTCGAGAATGGTGTCGAGCGTCAGCTTGAAGCGGTCGCGGTCGTCGGGATGGAGGACCGGCAGCCAGTCGCGGGCCGGCCCGTTCATCGAGGCGATCGGCATGCCCGCCAGAGCCTCGCCATCGGCGCCGGCGAAGATCCGGTCGCGCGAGACGTCCCAGTCGAAGACCGCGTCGCCGGTGCCGGCCAGGGCCAGCGAGCGCCGTTCCATGTCGGAGAGGAGCCCCTGCGCGAAGGTGCCGCCGGCAAAGGCGTGCTGCATGACTGTGAAGCCGATCAGGAGCACGATCAGGACGAGGCCGCCGCCGAGCGCCGGCTGGATGATGTCGTTGTCGATGCGTCCGGTGATCGTCATCCAGCCAGCCACCAGCCAGAGGATGATCAGGCACCAGGTCGGAATCAGCATGACGGCGCGGTCGAAGCCGTGGAAGGCGAGGCCGATGATGAGGGCGAGGCCGATGCCGGCCGTGGCGGCGAGCGACAGGCGCGCAATGCCCGATGCTATCACCGGATCGAAGACGGAGAGCGCCCCGAGGCCGGCGAGCAGCAGCAGCCAGAGGACGAGCGAGATCGAGACGGCCCGGTGCCAGCGGTTGAGGTTGAGATAGGCGAACAGGAAGATCGCCAGCGAGAAGGCGAGCGCCGCCTCTGTGCCGGCGCGCCAGATCGGCTCCTGCCCCGGCTGGAGCGGCATCAGCTTCTGCCAGAAGTCGAAGTCGATGCAGATATAGGCGAGCACCGCCCAGGCGAGGGCGGCCGCCGCCGGGAACATCGCCGATCCCTTGACCACGAAGAGGATGGTGAGGAACACCGCGAGCAGGCCGGCGATACCGAGCACGATGCCGCGATACAGGGTGAAGGCGTTGATCGTGTCCTTGTAGGCGTTCGGCTCCCAGAGCCGAAGGTCCGGCAGCTTCGCCGAGGTGAGTTCGGCGACGAAGGTGATCACCGTGCCCGGATCCAGCGTGACCAGGAAGACGTCGGCGTCCGAGCTCGGCTGGCGCTCCAGCGCGAAGCCCTGGCTGGGCGTGATCGAGGCGATCCGCTGCGATCCGAGATCGGGCCACAGAAGGCCGGAGCCGACAAGTCGGAAGTGCGGTGCGACCACCAGCCGGTCGATCTGGTCGTCGCTGTTGTTGGCAAGCGCGAAGACCGCCCAGTTGCCGGAGGCGCGCGGCGACTTCGCCTCGACCTCGATCCGCCGCACGATGCCGTCGGCGCCCGGCACCGTCGCCACCTGAAAATTGTTGCCGCGATTGCGGTAGATGTCCGTCGCCGGCTTCAGGTCGATCGCCGTGTCGTCGCCGGAGATGCTGACCGGCTCCAGCGCCCATGCGGGCGCGGTGAGCGCGGCCAGCCCCAGTACGCCTGCCAGAAGCGACAGGAGGACAAATCGCCCGAACAAAAACCGCATGCTGTCTTGCCAGCCCCACCGACCCGTGAACGTCATCCCGAAGCCGGCCTCAAGCGGCCGGCGCCGCGGCGCGCGCACGCTCGGTAGCCTTGGAACACGACCATTCTTCGGCGGTGAGGGCGTAAAGACAATGATCCTCCCAGCGTCCGGCGATTTTCAGATAGCTTCGCAGAAGTCCCTCTCGGGTGAAACCGCATTTTTCCAGAAGCCTGATCGACCGCGCGTTGGACGGAAGACAGGCCGCTTCGATCCGGTGCAGGCCCTCGAGGTCGAAGACGAACATCTTGATCGTCTCGACCGCCCGGAACATCAGCCCGGCCCCGGCATATCGCTCCCCCATCCAGTAGCCGAGGGTGCAGCACTGGGCCACCCCGCGGCGGATATGGCCGACGGTTATCCCGCCATAAAGCGTCGTCCCGGCTTCGTCGAAAAGGAAGAAGGTGTAGCCGGTTCCCTCCCGGGCCTCCTGGTTGTAGCGCCTGACGCGCTGACGATAGGCCGCCCAGGAGAGTTCGTCCGTCGTCCACATCGGCTCCCAGGGTCTTAGGAATTCGCGGCTGTCGGAGCGAAGGTCATGCCAGAGCGTGTAGTCGGACCGCCGCGGCATGCGCAGGGTGACGCCGTCGCCGGCGAGCGCCGGGATCTGCGGCCGGCTGAAGTGGTCGATGACGCTCATCGTCCCGCATCAGTGCCCGGCGGCCGCTTTGGTCGCGTCCACCGGCGAGCCCCGCAGCCGGTCGGCCATGGCGTCGACGTCCGGCAGTTTGTTGACCGGTCCGATCGCCGCCAGGGTCGGCCTCGAGCCCAGGAAGATCCGCCCCGCCAGATCGGCAAGCCGCGGCGCGGTGATCGCGTCGAGACGTGAGATCAGCTCTTCGTTGGAGATCGTCGAGCCGTTGAACAGCAGCTGGCGGGCCATCTGGCCGGCGCGGGAGGCGGGGCTTTCCTGCGACATCAGGAGATTGGCCCGCATCTGTGCCCGGGCTCTCGTGACCTCGGCCTCGCTGATCCCGTTCGCCGCTTCGATCAGCTCGTCGACGATGACCGGGGCGAGCTCGGCGAGTTCCTCCTCGCCGGTGGCGGCATGGACGCCGAAGATGCCGGTGTCGGAGAAGCTCCAGTGAAAGGCATAGATCGCGTAGCAAAGCCCCCGCCGCTCGCGCACCTCCTGGAACAGGCGCGAGGACATGCCGCCGCCCAGGATCAGCGACAGGACCTGGCTGGCGTAGAAGTCGCGTGCGTAATAGGGCCGGCCCTCGAAGCCGAGCACCATCTGCGCGTCCATCAGGTCGCGGGTCTGGCGGAATTCACCGCCGCGATAGGTGGCCGGCGTGCGCGGCTCGGCCTCGTCCGGCAGGACGGACGGCGCGTCGGCGCCGAACACCGAGCGGATCTGGTCGACGATCGCTTGATGCGAGACCGCGCCGGCCGCTGCGACGACCATCTTGCTCGGCGCGTAGTGGCGGGCGAGATAGCTCCTGAGATCGTCCGGCGTGAAGGACTTCACCGTCTTGCGCGTGCCCAGGATCGGCCGACCGATGATCTGGCCGCGATAAGCGGTTTCCTGGAAGTGGTCGAAGACGATGTCGTCCGGCGTGTCCTCGGCGGCGCCGATCTCCTGCAGGATGACCTGCTGCTCGCGCTCGAGTTCGGCCTCGTCGAAGCGCGAGTCGATCAGGATGTCGCTGAGGATGTCGAGCGCCAGCGGGACGTCGTCCTTGAGGACGCGCGCGTAATAGGAGGTGGACTCGACGCTGGTGGCGGCATTGAGGTCGCCGCCGACATCTTCGATCTCCTCGGCGATCTGGCGGGCCGTGCGCCGGCTCGTCCCCTTGAAGGCCATGTGCTCCAAGAGATGGGCGATGCCGTGCTCGCGGTCCAATTCGTCGCGGGCGCCGGCCTTCACCCAGATGCCGAGCGCCGCGCTTTCCAGCGTCGGCATCGTCTCGGTCGCGATGGTCAGCCCGTTCGACAGGCGCGTGATGTCGACGCTCATGCCTCGGCTCCCTCTGTGACGGCGCGCGAGCGCGCGGCGATGAAGGCCTCGACGGCGTCGAGTTCGCCGGGCAGGCGATCGAACCGTTCCTGCTTCTGCATGAGGTCGGCATGGCTCGGCGGCAGCGCGGGCGAGACGTCCGCGGCGGCCTTGACCGATTCGGGGAATTTCGCCGGATGGGCCGTCGCCAGCGTGATCATGGTCTCTTCCCCGGACAGGCGTTCCGCGACATCGACGCCGACCGCGGTGTGCGGGTCGAGGAGATAGGCGGTCGAGCGAAGCGTGCGCCGGATCGTTGCGGCGGTGGCCGCTTCGTCGGTGGCGCCGGCGGAAAATTCCGCAAGGACCGTCGAAAGCACCTCGTCCGGGAGGGTGAAGCTGCCCGACTGCGACAATTGCTGCATCAGCCGCCGGACGAGATCGGCGTTCCGCCCGCTCGCCTCGAAGATCAGGCGTTCGAAATTGGACGAGACCTGGATGTCCATCGAGGGCGACATCGTCGCGTGGACGCTGCCGGTCTCGTAGCGGCCGGAGGCCAGCGTGCGCGTCAGGATGTCGTTCTGATTGGTGGCGATGATCAGTCGCTCGACGGGAAGGCCCATGCGCTTGGCGGCATAGCCGGCGAAGATGTCGCCGAAATTGCCGGTCGGCACGGTGAAGGAGATCGCACGGTCGGGGGCGCCGAGGCTCGCCGCTGCGGTGAAGTAGTAGACGATCTGGGACATGATCCGGCCCCAGTTGATCGAATTGACGCCGGAAAGCTGCGACCGCTTGCGGAATTTCTGGTCGTTGAACATCGCTTTGACCAGTGCCTGGCAGTCGTCGAACGTGCCGTCGACGGCGACGGCATGGACGTTGTCGGAGCCGGACGTGGTCATCTGGCGCTGCTGGACGGGCGAGACACGGCCGTGCGGGAAGAGAATGAAGAGGTCGGTGCGGTTCGAGCCGGAAAAGGCTGCGATCGCCGCGCCGCCGGTGTCGCCGGAGGTCGCGCCGACGATCGTCGCGCGCTGATCTCGCTCGGAAAGGACATAGTCCATCAGCCGGGCGATCAGCTGCATGGCGACGTCCTTGAAGGCGAGCGTCGGCCCGTGGAACAGTTCGAGCACGAAGTGCCCGGGCCCGAGCTGCACCAGCGGTGCCACCGCCGGATGCGGGAAGGTGGCATAGGCCTCGTCGATCATGCGCCTTAGCGCCGGGGCCGGAATGTCATCGCCCACGAAGGGCGACAGGATCTCGAAGGCGACCTCCGGATAGGGCCGGCCGGCGAATCCGCGGATCGTCTCCGGCGCAATCTGCGGCCAGCTCTGCGGCAGATAGAGACCTCCATCCGTCGCAAGTCCCGCCAAGAGCGCATCGGCGAAACCCAGGAGCGGAGCCTCCCCCCGCGTACTCACATACCTCACGTCGTCTCCACTTCGTGTCGGATCGGCCGGATCGGCCCGGCGCTCCGTCTTGCCATCGGGCCGTTCGGTCGCCTAACCCGTGAAGGGCTGATATAGAACGGCCCGTCACATTAAGGGAAGAACCGACCGATGCATATGGCAAAGGCCCTGAGGGGGGCCCAGAGGGGGGCGGTGATCGCCGCCGCGCTTGGACTGATGTCGGCCTGCACGTCGACCAATCTCAACTCAGATCTCGCCCAGCCGAGCCAGGATCCGGCCAAGCCGGCCTATGCCGAGCAGGCCGTCGGCACGGAGGCGCCCTTCTGCCCGAACATCACCCTGCGCGAAGGAACGGCGATCCTTCAGCGCAAGGTCGGCGAGAAGCTGGACTATCAGGCTTCGATCGCCCAGGCGACCCGCGACTGCCGCATCGTGAACGGACAGTTGCATATCGTCGTCGGCGTGATCGGGCGCGTGATGCCGGGTCTCGGCGCGACGACGCGTGCGGTCGAGTTGCCGATCCGCGTCGCCGTCACCAGCGGAGAATCGGTCGTCTATTCCAATCTCGGCAAGGTCACGGTCCAGATCACCAAGGGCGGCATCGCCCAGTCGTTCAAATATGTGGACGACGGGATCACGATCGCGCAGCCGTCATCGCGTGCTGTCCACATCTTTGCCGGCTTCGACGAAGGGCCGGCGGAGTAGCCATCGCGCCTCGCCCGACGCGGCGTTATCGCCGCGTCGGCGCCGACATGCGGGGCCGCTTGCCTGGCTCACGCATAGGCATAGGGCCCGCCGCGCTTCAGCCCGCGCCGATAGGCCGGGCGGTCGTGAATGCGCTGCAGGAAATCGCGAAGCTTCGGCCGTTGCTCATAGCCAACGCGTTTGGCTGCCGTCTCGACCGGAAAGCTCATCATGATGTCGGCGACGGAGAGTTCGGGTCCGGCAAACCAGCCGCTCGCCCCGATCGAGGCCTCCCAGTGGTCGAGATGGAGCGCGATCTGCGGGCGCACCAGCATCTCGTCGACCTTCTCCATCGCGGCCTTCAGGATCGGCTTGGCGAAAAACGGCGCCCGGTCCGGGATCATGTCGAGAACGAGCATCAGGAAGAGCGGCGGCATGGCCGAGCCCTCGGCATAGTGCAGGAAGTGGCGGGCGGCCCAATAGTCGTCGCTCTCCGGCGGCGGCGTCATCCGGCCGTCCGGGTCGTGGCGTGACAGGATGTATTCGAGGATCGCGCCGGTCTCGGCGATCGTGCGGCCGTCCTCCGTGAGGACCGGCGACTTGCCGAGCGGATGCACCTTCTTCAGCTCCGGCGGCGCCTGCAGGTTCCGGGTCCGCTCGTAGCGGATGATCTCGTAGGGGACCTCCAGCTCTTCCAGAAGCCAGAGCACGCGCTGCGAACGCGAATTGTTGAGATGGTGGATGGTGAGCACCGAGGGGCCGTCCTTCGTCGCCGACAGGCTTTCCAGCAAGATAGACCGGGGAGGCGGGTCCGCAATCGCGCCGGCCCCGGCCGCTGCGGCGCAAATGCAACAGTTGCGGCCTTCCCACTTCGGTCTCGGTCAGTCCGGTGCGGCATTTGATCCAGATCAATCGGACCAGGCGCCGCCGATCCTAAGCCTGCCATGTCAATTCTGGCAGGATGAAGAGTACCGAAAATGAACAAGCTTGGTGTTGCGTTACAGCTCGCGGCAGCGATGGGCGCCGCTCTGGTCATGACGAGCCAGGGCGTGCGCGCGGCGGACTACGAACTGGGCGGCGTCCCGGTCAAGGAGGCGCAGAGCCCCTGGCAGGTGCGGCTGCGCGGTCTCGGCGTCATCACGCGGGACTCCGACCGCGTCGACGGCGTCGCGGGATCCGACCTTTCCTATTCGGACACGGTCATTCCGGAACTGGATATCTCCTACTTCTTCACCGACAACATCGCCGCCGAGTTGATCCTCGGCACGACCTACGCGAATGTCGACGGGGAGGGATCGCTCGCCAGCCTCGGTCAGGTCGGCAAGACGTGGATCCTGCCCCCGACGCTGACGCTGCAGTACCACTTCAATGACTTCGGCGCGTTCAAGCCCTATGTCGGCGCAGGCGTCAACTACACGATCTTCTACAATCAGGATGGGCGCGCCGCCGACGATCTCGACATCGAGAACTCGTTCGGCGCGGCACTCCAGGTCGGCTTCGATTACATGATCGACGACAATTGGGGCTGGAACGTCGACGTGAAGAAGATCTTCCTGAGACCGGACTTCGACGTCACGGTGGGCGGCAACAGGCTGCACGGCAAGGCCGATCTCGATCCCTGGCTGATCGGCACGGGTATCACCTACCGCTTCTGACGCAGTCCGGCCGGTCTCGCGCCCCGGGTTCCGTGCACCCTGAGCGTCAGAGACCGGCCGCGCTGCGCAGCGCGGCGTTGACACGTTCCTGCCAGCCGGGACCGTCCGCCTGGAAATGCTCCAGGACGTCGCGGTCGAGCCGCAGCGAAACCATCTCCTTCGCCCCCGGAACGGCAGCCGCACGGGGCGCGGGTTCTGGGGCTTTGGGCGCGGGCTTCTTGAAGACTGCCTCCGCCGCTGCGCGGGGATCGGTGGGACGTCTGGCCATGACGGGCTTCCTGCGGTGCCGAAGCGCTGGCCTGCGGGCGGGGCACCGGCCCGAACGCAGGTCTTGAATAAGAGGCTGTCGCGGTGGCCGGATCAGACCGGTCGCCAGTCCACCGTAAGGTTTTCGCGGAAGGCGAAGCGCTGGAGATGTTCGGCGACGACCTCCTGCATCCGGGCGAGGTTTGCCTGGTCCTCGACCGCGAGCGTCATGTGGATCTCGCTCTCGGTCGCGGTCAGCGCGAGGGACTGCGCCGCGTCGAAGCGCACGACGCCGTTCCGCGGATCGAATGTCGTCTCGAACTTGTGGCTCCAGTGCTTGCAGAGCTGCTGGAGATAGCGGCTGGCATTGTCTGTGGCGACATGGGCTTCGGCGGATGGCATCGGACTACCTCTTGCGAGCGGCGGGCGGGCGGCCGGAGCGGGTCGGCCCTGGGTTCTCTGGCTTGGCGTCAAGGCGCGGGACGGCCGCTGGATCCTTGTGGCGCTGCCGCTTCTTCAACCCGTCGCCGACGCCAGCCGCCGGCGCCATGCCCGGCAACGATCCAATAGACGAGAGCGAAGGAGATCGAGGCCACGATGATCGCGGTCTGGACGCTCATATGCGGCACGTTCGAGCCATAGGCAACGAACAGGATCGCGACGCCTCCGATCAGCCCGGCGGTGACGTGGAGCAGCACCGAGGGCAGCGCCAGGAACTCGGTCATCACCATGAAGACCAGCCATGGCACGATCGCGACGGCGCCGACCTGCACCGCCTGCGCCGTGAAGACGAAGCCGGCATGCAGCAGGAAGACCGGGTCGGAGAGAGAGGCCGGCGTGAATGCGATGAACGGCCATAGCAGCGCGAAGGCCGCCGTCAGGCAGGCGGCGATGTAGCCGATCGGGATGACGAAGAGAAAACGCAGGACTGTCCCCATCGCGGATCTTCACTCTGTTGCCGATCGACGAGCCCGGGACGCGCCCAGCGCGACTGCCGATGCCGGGTGTAACCTTTCCGGTGCCGGCTGCGAATACCCCGCCGAACCGGAGGATTCGCCGATGCCCAGCAAACTATTCGCTGCCGCGCTGATTTCGAGCCTGTCGCTCGTCTCGGCCGCGGCAATCGCCTCGCCGGCTGCGGCCGGAGCGCGGCATGTCGTGGAGCTTTTTACCAGCCAGGGCTGTTCGTCCTGCCCGCCGGCCGACGCGGTCCTCGCGGGGCTTGCACTCAGGACCGACCTCCTCGCGCTCGGCTTCCATGTCGACTACTGGGACGCGCTTGGCTGGAAGGACACGCTCGGCTCTCCCGCCCATTCGGCCCGCCAGCGCGCCTATGCCGGCGCGCGCGGCGACGGCCAGATCTATACGCCGCAGGCGGTCGTCGACGGCCAGGGCCACACCGTCGGTTCGAATGGCAGGGCGATCGGCCAGATGATGCTGGCCTCTCCGCTGCCGGTCGATCTGGAATTCGCCGGCGACAGCGTCTTGGTGGCCGCCGGAAAGGGCTCGGGCTCGCTCTGGCGCGTCGACTATACCGGCAAAGCCGAAGTGCCGATCGGGCGCGGAGAGAATTCGGGCCGCACCGTCACCTATGTCAACGCCGTCCGCGGCATGACTCTGATCGGCCGCTGGAACGGCAAGGCCGCGAGATATCCTCTCGGCGCCTGCGGCTCGGCGCGAGGTGCCGACGCCTGCGCGGTCATCCTGCAGGCCGGCGACCAGCGCCGGCCGGGAGCGATCCTCGGCGCCGCCACGCGCTGACGGCGCGCGTTCGCCATGGCGCATGACCTGCGGCCGGCTCAACCGGCCGCGAGCTCGCTGATCCGCGACGCTTCCAGCTCGGTGCGCTCCTTCTTGCGCATCCGCTCCGATTCCGATTTCAGCTGCCCGCAGGCGGCGAAGATGTCGCGGCCGCGCGGCGTTCGGATCGGCGAGGCGTAGCCAGCCTGGTTCACATAGTCCGCGAAGCGCTCGATCTGGTCCCAGTCGGAGCATTCGTAGCGGCTGCCGGGCCAGGGATTGAACGGGATCAGATTGATCTTGGCGGGTATCCCGCGAAGGATCCGCACCAGTTCCTTCGCGTCGGCGAGGCTGTCGTTGACGCCCTTCAGCATCACATATTCGAAAGTGATCCGCTTGGCGTTGGACAGGCCCGGATAGGCCCGGCAGGCATCCAGCAGCTCGGCCAGCGGATACTTCCTGTTGATCGGCACCAGCTCGTCGCGCAACTCGTCGCGCACGGCGTGCAGCGAGATCGCCAGCATGACGCCCATCTCCTCGCCGGCCTTGCCGATCATCGGCACGACGCCGGAGGTCGACAGGGTGATCCGGCGCTTGGAGAGCGACAGGCCTTCCCCGTCCGACGCCACGGCGAGCGCTTCCTTCACACTGTCGAAATTGTACAGCGGCTCGCCCATGCCCATCATCACGACATTCGTCACGAGGCGGCCCTCTGACGGCACGATCGCGCCGGCCGGCGTCGCAGCGTCCGGAAAATCACCGAGACGGTCGCGGGCGATCAGGATCTGGCCGACGATCTCATCGGGGGTCAGGTTGCGGACCAGGCGCTGCGTGCCGGTGTGGCAGAAGGTGCAGGTGAGGGTGCAGCCGACCTGGCTCGAAACGCAGAGCGTGCCGCGGCCTTCCTCAGGGATGTAGACGGTCTCGATCTCGACCGGCCGCGCGGCGCCCTTCGCCGGGAAGCGCAGCACCCATTTCCGCGTGCCGTCGACCGAGATCTGCTCGGTGACGATCTCCGGCCGGGCGATCGAATAGGCGTCCGCGAGCTTCTGACGAAGGTCCTTGGCGACATTGGCCATCTGCGAAAAGTCGGAGACGCCGCGCACGTAGAGCCAGTGCCAGAGCTGCTGGGTGCGCATGCGCAGCTGCTTTTCCGGAACGCCCACGGCGGCGAGAGCCGCGCCGAGCCCCTCTCGCGACAGCCCGATCAGCGAGGGCTTCTCCGCACCGGCCTGCACGGACGCAGCATTCGCCGCTGCCTGGCCGGCAAGGGCCGCGGCAGAGGGCGTCGGACGGGAATTGGCGAGATCGATGGAGACGGCCACGGGCTTTCCTCTTCCGAATGCGGCGCTGCCACGCAATGGCGCAAGCCGCCTTTCGGCGAACGGGACAATGTCGAGATTACCCGCAGACATGCCCTTTCATGCCGGCGAGTTCAAGCCGTCGCCGGAATCGGACTCCTCAAATGCGCGAGCGCCGGAGAGGTCGGCGCTCGTCAGATCCGGCCGAAGGTGGCCGGCTCGGCGAAACTGCCAGGCCTGCTACTTGCAGTCCTTGATCGAGTTCAGCGCCGCGGTGACGCCCGACAGCGAATAGGTGTAGCTCGTATTGGTGCCGCGATCGGAAGTCGCGTCCACCTTGAGCTGCCGGCCGGCCTTCAGCGCGGCGACCAGCTGCGGCTCCTCGGCCGCGTTCTCCATCCACGCCGACTCGCCCTTGACGAACATCGTCCAGTTCTTGCCGTCGATGTCCAGCGTGACCTTCGAGCCCTCCTTGAGCTTGTAGCCCATCACCGCCTGCGGCTCATAGGAGACCCCCTGGCCCGGCTTTTGCGAGACCAGGAAAAAGATGTCGCCGTGGTCGACGCCGCTCGGCTTCTTGGTGGTCGGCGTCGACAGAATGTAGCAGACCTTCCCGCCCGAGCCCGCATAGGCATAGGTGCCCCAGGCATTGAACTGGTTCATGCGGGTTGGGGTCTGCGCCGCGCCAGCGGCGCTCGAGAAGATCAGAATGGCCGCCGCAGCCGTCAGGATTTTCGAAAGGTTCATGGTTCCCTGCTCTTCGGTGGTGCCTAAGGTCTGGCTGCCTCCACGCCCGCCGTCGCGCTCGGCGTCGGTCCCGGAAGCGATGATCCTCGGCTACACTAGACCCGGCCCGTTTATCGATGGTTAAGAGTTGGCAAAGATTGCCTCACACCGTCGAACGAACGGGGCGCCGGATCCCGGCGAAACCGGCCGGGAACGTGAGGATCCCGCTATGCCAAGTCACGAATTGTGAAAGAAGGAAGGAATCCGGCGACAGTTTGACGCCTTGCCGAAAGGGCCGGCGCGGGCACAAGGCTCGCGCCAGATTTGGGAATGCTCGCGGGGAGCAAGAGGCGCGTCGACCTGGTAGCCTACGGGCCGATCTTCGCTCCGCGCTGTCAGCGTTGGATCTCGCCGAGTGTGTCCCTCGCCCGGGCGTAGTGCTCCGGCCGGATGTTGTGTCGCACTGCCTGGAAGGCTGCCCAGAGAACGGCGATATCGTCCGTGAAGCCGAGCCCGAACATGATGTCCGGGATGAAATCGATCGGCAGGACGAAATAGGCGAGCGCGGCAAAGAGGATGCCCCGGGTCGAGGCGGGGGTTTCGGAGTCGATCGCGCAATAATAGGAGGCGACCACATCCTCCATGAAAGGAATGTGGCGCAGGGCCCGCCGCACGGTGTCGAAGAAGCCGGAGCGCACGCGCTCTTCGCGCTCCGCCTGTTCCGCCTGCGAGCCCGGTCGCAAGATCTCGCCGATCTTCGCCTTGTCGAACGCCATCGCCATCTCCCGTTTGGTCGCCTTACCGGCTAAATGGCGAGGTCCCGACGAGGCCTCAAGGGGTGCATGCAAACGCCTCGCGGCCGATTAGCGTGGCCACGCCGCGACTTGCCGCTGTTCGCCCCGGCGCCGGAGCGCTTTGCGAGCCCTCCTCTCAGCCGAACTGGCTGGCGAAGCTTGCGATCGGGAGAGGGGCGTCGTCGCGCTCGCGAACGGGGGCGCTCGCCGGGCGCTTGCGCAGCGCGAAGGCCTCTTCCATCAGATAAGGACCGCCGCCGACGGATTCGCGCGAGGAGAACAGCGCAAACCGATCGACACGGAACGGCGGCGTGCCGAAGCCGCCGCGCAGTGCGAGGTAGCGCGCCACCTCATCGGCCTTCGGCTGGCGCAGCCTGGCGACGGTGACATGCGGCACGAATTTGCGCTGGTCGGTGGGCAGCCCAAGCCGCTTGGCCGCACGATCGATATCGGCCTGCAGCGCCGAAAGCTCGGGCGAGGCCTCGACGCCGGCATAGACCGAATGCGGCTTCTTGGAACCGAAGGCGGCGAGGCCCTTGAGGGCGATCTGGAAGCTTCCGCGCTCGATGCGGTCGAGTGCGGCGACGATCTCGTCGGCCAGGCGCGGTTCCACGTCGCCGAAGAAGCGGAGGGTGAGGTGGTAGTTCTCCGGGTCGATCCAGCGCGCCGAGGGCAGCCCGCCGCGCAGGAGCGACAGGGACAGCGAGACGTCCTGTGGGATTTCGAGGGCGGTGAACAGTCGCGGCATCGGATAACCCTCCGTGCGTCGTTGCCTTCCAGAGAAGACTTTCATCAGGAGAGCCATGTTTCAAGGACAGGGCAGCCTTGCGCGGGCCCCGATCGCATTGCCGCGGCCGCAATGCACAACTATTCTATCGGCAGTCGGGAGGCTGGCGGCGGAGTGCGCCGCGATCTGCGCAAGGGGATTGACCCATGTCGTATCTTCCGGCCGAGCCGAACGTCGAAGATCTTGGCCACAGCGCCGCGTCCGTGCCCAAACTTGGAGCGGACGGCAGGCTCGGCACGATCCGGCGGCTTGCGGCAAGCGAATCGACTTTGCTGTTCGGCCATCTCCAGCGCCTCGATCCAGAGACCCGGCGCATGCGCTTCGGAAGTCCGGTCAACGACGCCTTTCTTCAACGCTATGCCGATTTCGCGCTCGGAACGGACACGCTCGTCAAGGGTCTCTTCGTCGACGGCGAGCTGCGGGGGATCGCCGAGCTTCGGTTCCTTACGGGCCGGTCCGACGAGGCCGAAGGCGCCTTTTCGATCGAGCGGAATTTCCAGGGCCGGGGCCTCGGCGGCCGGCTGTTCGGCCGGCTTCTTACTGCGGCGAAGAACCGCGGCATCCGCCGGCTCTACCTCACCTGCCTCCGGGACAACCGCCGCATGCAGGCGATCGCGCGGCACTACGGCGCCGAGCTCAGCTTCGTCGAGGGCGACGCGGTCGCCGAACTGACCGGCCAGCGTCCCGATGCCGCGAGCATTGCCCAGGAATGGGCCGAGGAGAGCGAGGCCTTCGTCTTCGCCATGATCGAGTGGCGCCAGCAGAGCGCGCTCATGCTCTTCGAGCCGCTGCGGCGGCTGGCGGCGAATGCGGGAAGCGTCTTCAGCCGGCTTTGACGGTATCGAGGGTCTTTTCGATCAGCGGCAGGATCTTCTTCACGATCACCGCGACCCCCTCGGGATTGGGGTGCATCGCGTCGGCCTGATTGAGATCCTGCTGCGCCGCGACGCCCTCCAGGAAGAAGGGGTAGAAGGCGACTCCGTATTTCTCCGCAAGCTCCGGAAAAATGGCATCAAAGGTCTTCGCATAATCCGCGCCCATGTTCGGCGGCGCCATCATGCCGGCAAGGATCACCGCCTGCCCGCGGCCGGTCAGCTTGCCCAAAATGGCGTCGAGATTGTCGCGCACGATGCCCGGCGAGACGCCGCGCAGCGCGTCGTTGGCGCCGAGCTCGACGATGACGAGATCGGCATTGGCGGGCACCGACCATTCGAGCCGGGCGAGGCCGCCGGTCGTGGTGTCGCCGGAGACGCCGGCATTCGTCACGGTGACGTCGTAGCCGTTCTGTCGCAGCGCCGCCTGCAGCTGCTCGGGAAAGGCCTCGCCCGGGCCGACGCCATAGCCCTGCGTCAGACTGTCGCCGAAGGCGACGATCTCCAGCCGGTCGTCGGCCGGCGGGGGTCCGGAGGCGGTTCCGCCTGACGCTGTCTGCGCCGCCGCCGCTGCGCAGAAGCCGAGCCATGACAAAAACGTCAGCATTGCCGCGATCTGTTGGAAGCGTTGCATCGCACACCCATATTGCGAAAGCCCGAGCGGGGGCTGTTTCGAGAGACCGAACAGGGCCGGCCGGGCGGATATAGGAGCAGGCGAAGTTGGCGGAAGCGGCGATCCGATTACGAAACGTTCAACTGACCCTCGGCTCCGGTCGCAGCTCGGTGCATGTCCTGAAGGGGATCGACCTCGATGTCGAGATAGGCGAATCCGTCGGCATCGTCGGGCCCTCGGGCTCGGGCAAGTCGACCCTCCTGATGGTGCTGGCCGGCCTCGAACGCGCCGATTCCGGCGAGGTCGAGATCGCGGGGCGGTCGCTAGTCGGCCTCGGCGAAGACGATCTGGCGGCGTTCAGAGGCCAGAACATCGGCATCGTCTTCCAGTCCTTCCACCTCATACCCAACATGACGGCGCTGGAAAACGTCGCCGTTCCGCTCGAACTCGCTGGCACCGGCGATGCCTTCGCCCGGGCCGAGCGCGAGCTTCGCAATGTCGGTCTCGCCGACCGGGTGACGCATTATCCGGGCGAGCTTTCGGGCGGCGAGCAGCAGCGCGTCGCCATGGCGAGGGCGCTCGCCCCGGAGCCGGCAATCCTCATCGCCGACGAGCCGACGGGCAATCTCGATCAGGAGACCGGCCGCCAGGTTGCCGATCTCCTGTTTTCCGAATGCGAGCGGCGCCACATGACCATGGTGCTCGTCACCCATGATCCGGCGCTCGCGCATCGCTGCAGCCGCGAGATCAGGGTCCGCTCGGGCATGATCGGCGACGCCACTGGGACCGGCGCCGATGTCGGCGCTGACAGGATCCCCGCGCCGGCGGCTGCGGGATCCGCCGCGCAAGCGGACGCCATATGACCGCGATCGACAGTGCCGCCAGCTATGCCGGCACCGGCTCCGGGTCGCCGGCCGGCCGTCTGGCCCGGGCCCGCCTTGCCTGGCGCTTTGCTTTGCGCGAAATGCGCGGCGGGCTCTCCGGCTTCTACATCTTCCTGGCCTGCATCACCCTCGGCGTCGGCGCGATCGCGGCAGTGAATTCCGTCGCGACGATGATGACGACCGGCATTGCCGCCGAAGGCCGTGCGATCCTCGGCGGAGATCTGCGCTTTGCGCTCATCCAGCGGCAGGCGACGCCGGAGGAGGCCGACTATCTGAAGAGCCTCGGCGATGTCTCGAGCGCGGCTTCGCTTCGCTCGATGGTCCGGCTTTTAGACGGCAGCGACCAGTCGCTGACCGAAGTGAAGGCGGTCGATGGCGCCTATCCGCTCTACGGCGAGGTCGAGACCGAGCCGCAGCGGCCGCTGGAAGACTTCCTGGCCGAACGGGACGGGCGGTACGGTGCGGTCGCGGCAAGCGAATTGTTCGAGCGGCTGGGGGTCCAGCCGGGCGCTGTGGTCGATCTCGGCGGCATCGGGATCGAGCTGCGCGGCGTCCTCACCCGCGAGCCGGACGTCTTGTCGGACGGGATCAACTTCGCGCCGCGGCTGATGATCTCGAGAGCGGCGCTCGAAGCTTCCGGCCTCGTCCAGCCGGGCAGCCTGGTCGAATACGACTATCGCGTCCGGATGAAGGATTCGGCCGGCGCCAAGGCCGCCGAGGAGGCCGCGCGCAAGCGCTTCCCCGATTCCGGCTTCCAGATTCGCACGGCGCATGAGGCAGCGCCGGCGCTGCAGAGGAACATCGAGCGGTTCTCGCAATTCCTGACGCTCGTCGGCCTCACCGCCCTCATCGTCGGCGGGGTGGGCGTGGCGAACGCCGTCGGTGCCTATCTCGATTCCAAGCGGCAGGTGATCGCGACCTTCAAGAGCCTCGGCGCCAGCGGCGGCTTCGTCGTGACCGTCTATCTGATGCAGATCATGACGCTTGCCGGGCTCGGCATCGTCGCCGGCTTGATTCTCGGGATCATCGCGCCCTTCGCGACGGCACGGTTCCTGGAAAGCATCATCCCCGTCGCGGCCGAGGCGTCGGTCTATCCGCCGGCCTTGCTCCTGGCGGCCGCCTTCGGCGCGCTCACGGCGCTCGCCTTCGCGCTCATCCCCCTCGGGCGCACCCGCGACGTCGCCGCGACCGCCCTGTTCCGGGAGGCCGGCGGATCGGGAGAGGGGCGCATGCGCTGGTCCTATCTCGGCGGCGCGCTCGTCCTTGCGCTGCTGATCGCCGGCCTCGCGCTCTTGATGGCGAGCGACAAGCGCGTGGCGCTGATCTTCCTCGGCGGGACGGCTGCCGCCTTCGTCATCCTGCGCGGCGTCGCCATCGGCATCGAATGGCTGGCGCGCCGCGCGCCGCGCATCGCCTCGACGCCTCTGAGGCTCGCCATCGGCAACATCCACCGGCCGGGCGCGCTGACGCGGTCGGTGGTCCTGTCGCTCGGCCTCGGCCTGACGCTGCTCGTTACGCTGGCGATCATCGACTTCGACCTGCGCCGGGAGATCGGCACGGGCATGGCTTCCCGGGCGCCCGACTTCTTCTTCGTCGACATCCAGAAGGACCAGATGACGGGCTTTGCGAAGCGGATCGACGCGCTTGCCCCCGGCTCGCATCTCAACACCGCGCCGATGCTGCGCGGCCGCATCGTCAAGCTGAACGGCGAGGATGTCTCGAAGATCAAGGTGCCGCCTGAGGGGGCCTGGGTGCTGAAGGGCGATCGCGGCGTCACCTATTCGCCGACCGTGCCGGAACACTCGACGGTCACCGAAGGAAAATGGTGGCCGAAGGACTATCACGGCGCGCCGCTCGTCTCCTTCTCCGACGAGGAGGGCCGCGAACTCGGCCTGAAGGTCGGGGACACGCTGACCGTCAACGTCCTCGGCCGCAACATCACGGCGACGATCGCGAACTTCCGCAAGGTGGAATGGGAGTCGCTGTCGATCAATTTCGTCATGGTCTTCTCGCCGGACGCGTTCGCCGGCGCGCCGCATTCCTGGCTCGCCACGCTGACGATCCCCGATGCGGGCGAAGCGGCGGAAAAGGCCGTCGTGAACGGCGTCACCAACGCCTATCCGGCGATCACCACGGTGCGCGTCAAGGAGGCGCTCGACGCGGTCAACGACCTCATCGCGCAACTGGCGCTGGCGATCCGCGTCGCCGCCGCCGTGGCGCTGGTCGCTTCCGTGCTGGTGCTCGCGGGCGCGCTCGCGGCCGGCAATCGGGGCCGGGTCCACGACGCCGTCGTCCTGAAGACGCTCGGCGCGACGCGGCGGACCCTCATCCGCGCCTTCGCGACCGAATATCTTCTGCTCGGCCTTGCCACCGGCATCTTCGCCATCGGCGCCGGCGCTCTGGCGGCTTGGTTCGTCGTCTCCGAGATCATGGCGCTGCCCTTCGTCTTCGACTGGACGGTGGCGCTGACGACGCTCGTCGTCTCACTGGTCTTGACGGTCGGCTTCGGCCTTCTCGGCACATGGCGCATCCTGGGGCAGAAGGCGGCGCCGGTGTTGCGCAATTTGTGACTTCGGGAGGATGGGTCTCCGGCCGGTTCGCTCTCACTGTCGATAACGCAGAATTAATCCTGACTTACGCGGAATTGTTTCGATCGCACCGGCCCGCTCTTGTGTTGAAAAGGGCCAATCCGCATATTGTGGTCAGGACTGCTGGGGGTCCCGCCAGCGGCGCCTCCGTTTGACGATCCGCAAGGATTGGTCGACGGACACCGGACGGGACACGCAGAAAGGAATTCGATCCATGGCTGACTTTCGGAATGCCAGCGTGAGGTCCGTTCCCTCGGCCGGTACCCGCGCGGATATCGACCAGGGCCTCCGCTCGTACATGATCAAGGTCTACAACCTGATGGCGGGCGGCCTCGTCCTCACGGGTATTGCGGCCTATGCCTTGTACTCATTTTCCGTCGTGACAAACGGCGCGGGCGACATCATCGGGCTTACCGCCCTCGGCGAAACGGTCTTCCAGTCGCCCCTTCGCTGGGTGCTGATGCTGGCGCCGCTGGCGATGGTGTTCTTCCTGTCGTTCCGCGTCAATAAAATGAGCGTCGCCGCCGCGCAGGCCACGTTCTGGGCCTATGCCGCGATGGTCGGCCTCTCGCTGTCGACGATCTTCCTCGTCTACACGCAGGAATCGATCACCCAGGTGTTCTTCATCACGGCCGCCTCCTTCGGCGCGCTGTCCCTGTTCGGCTACACGACCAAGCGCGACCTGTCGGGCATGGGCTCGTTCCTGTTCATGGGCGTGATCGGCATCGTCATCGCGATGATCGTGAACATCTTCCTTGCCTCTCCGGCGCTGACCTTCGCCATCTCGTGCATCGGCGTCCTGGTCTTCGCAGGCCTCACCGCCTACGATACGCAGCAGATCAAGGAAATGTACTACGAGGGCGACGGCTCGGCCGTGATGGGCCGAAAGGCTGTCATGGGCGCCCTGCGCCTCTACCTCGACTTCCTCAACATGTTCCTCTTCCTCCTGCAGCTCTTCGGCAACCGCAACTAAGCGGGCAGGGTTCGAGACAGACGATCGGGGCGGTCCTTAGGGGCCGCCCTTTTCATTTGCGCCGGCTTCTGCAAGATCGCGGCGAAACGCCAGCACCGAGCAGAACATGACCGCCTTCATCATCCGCCCCGTCGCCTTGTCCGACGTTCCGGCAATTACCGCGATCTACGAGCATGCCGTGCTGCACGGCACCGCGACCTACGAGCTCGCGCCGCCGAACGAGGGCGAGATGAGGCAGCGGCTGGAGGCGACGGTCGGGCAAGGCTACCCCTATATCGTCGCGGAAGATCGGGCCGGCGCGGTGATCGGTTATGCCTATGCCAACGCGTTTCGCGCGCGTCCGGCATATCGGTGGTCGGTCGAGGATTCCGTCTACCTCGCGCCGGCGGCCAAGGGGCAGGGCGTCGGCACCGCCCTCCTGACCCGGCTCGTCGAGATCGCGACCGAGAGCGGCTTCCGGCAGATGGTCGCGGTCATCGGCGGCTCCGACCATGCCCCCTCCATCCGCTTGCACGAACGTGCGGGATTTCGGAAGATCGGCATCTTCGAGAAGTCTGGCTTCAAGTTCGGCCGTTGGATCGACACTGTCCTCATGCAGATGGCGCTCGGCGAGGGCGGCGACAGCCTGCCGGACGAGGACGCCTTTCCCGGCACGCTCTACCGCCGCTGACCCGATGCGGCCGGAGCGGCTCGTGGGAAGCCCTCGGGTCTCTATGCATCAAAGTCTCAGTCCTGCGCCGTCGGGCGGATGACGATACTGCCGACGTCCACATCCTCAGGCTGCTCAATCGCGAAGGCGATGCCCCGGGCGATCGCGTCTGGGGAAATCGCGATCTGCGCAAGCCGCGTCTCGATCGCCTCCCTCGCGGCCGCATCGGTCATCGAATTGGCGAAGTCAGTGGACGTCATGCCCGGTGAGACCTCCGTCACCCTGAGATGCGGACCCGCCTCCTGGCGCAGCCCCTCGGTGAGCGTGCGCACCGCATTCTTGGTGGCGGCATAGACGCCCATCGTCGGCAGGATCTTGAGGCCGGCGGTGGAGACGACGTTGACGAAATGGCCGGATTGCTGGCGCCTGAACACGGGCAGCGCGGCGGCGATGCCGTGAAGCACGCCCTTGATGTTGACGTCGATCATCGCGTTCCAGTCGTCCACCTTCAGGGCGTCGAAGCGGGAGATCGGGCCGATCCCAGCGTTGTTCACCAGGACGTCGAGACGGCCGAAGCGGTCGCATGCAAGATCCACGAGGCCCTGGACTTCCTGAGGCTGGGTGACGTCGACCGACTGCCAGACGGCTCGGCCGCCCGCGGCGGTGATGTCGTCGGCAAGCGATGCCAGCCGGTCGGCACGGCGGGCGCCGAGAACGACGGCGGCTCCGCGCTTTGCCAGCATCAGCGCCGTGGCGCGGCCGATCCCGCTGCTGGCGCCGGTAATCGCGACGATTTTCTTCTCGATGGACATGGGCGGCTCCCGTCTGGAGGATGTTCTGACGACGGAAGTTAGCCGTGAGGCGCAGGATGCTCTATGCCAGTGGCACCATGGTTTTGTCGCAAGCGTCCAAAGCTCCGCTCGACCCTCTCTTCGACGTCCTGTCGACGCTGGGCGCGCGCAGCGTTCGGCGCACGCGTTTCGAGGCGGCCGGCGACTGGGCGCTCGCCTTTCCCGCGTTGGCGCGGCTGAAGTTCGTCGCCATGGTGAGGGGCGAGTGCTGGATCGTGCTGCCGGATCGAGCGGCCCTGCGGATGGCGGCGGGGGACGTGTGCCTGATCGGGACGACACCCTTCGTCATCGCCAGCGACCCGGCGTTGGAGCCGGGCGACGGGGCGCCGCTCTATGCCGACGGCTGCGACGTCGTGCGCCGCGGCGGCAATGACTGCGTCATGCTCGGCGGCGGGATCAGCTTCGACAGCGAAGGAGCGGATTTCCTCCTCGAGATGCTGCCGCCTTTCATGCATGTCGAAGGTGTCTCTCCCTCAGCCTCGGCGATGGCGAAAATGCTGGGTCTGCTGGAACGGGAGATCGAGCAGCAGGGGCTCGGCGGCTCGCTGATCATCGAGCGGCTGACGGAAGTGCTACTCGTCGAAGCGCTTCGCGTTCATCTCAGCGATGTCGGCGGCGAGGGCCTCGGCTGGGTCGGCGCGCTCGCGGACCGCCAGATCGGCCATGCCTTGCGACTGATGCATGGCGACGTCGCTCGCGCCTTCACGGTCGCGGACCTGGCGGCGGCGACCGGCATGTCGCGATCCGCCTTCTCCGCCCGCTTCACCAGCCTCGTCGGCAAGGCGCCGCTCGAATATCTCCGGAACTGGCGCATGATCCGCGCGCGGGAGATGTTGCGGCAGGACGGGGCGCGGGTCGACGTTGTCGGCCTGGCGGTCGGTTACGCCTCGCAGAGCGCCTTCTGCCATGCGTTCAAGCGGATGTTCGGACATCCGCCGACACGCGGCCGGTGAGTGCTCAGCCCCGGCGCTGCCGGCGCTGGAGATAGGCCAGCGTGAGCGCTGCCGGCAGGGCGAATGCCAGGCGCCCGATGGAGAGCCGGTCCGGGCGCCCGACCTCGCGGCGGTTGCCGCTCCCTGGCGAGCCGGAGGAGGAACGCGCAGCATCGCCGTCGCCACGGCCTTGCTGCGACCGCCGGCTTCCGCCGTCCCGCCGCGTCGTGGTGCTGTCGTCGTCCGCGACCGTGTCGGCCATCAGCGCGCCACGCTTGCCCATCGGCTTGGTGGGGCCGGTGGTCGTATCGCGGGCCGTCTGGTGTTCCATCTCGGAGTTCAGCTCGGCCCCGATGATGAGGACGATCATCGTCAGCCAGATCCAGGTCATAAAACCGATCAGGGCGCCGAGCGACCCGTAGGTCGCGTTGTAGGAGCCGAAATTGGCCGTGTACCAGGAGAAGAGCACCGAGACGACCGCGGTGACGATGACGGTGAGGGCGGTGCCGGGCGTGATCCAGCGCCACTGCGCATTGGCGCGGTTCGGACCCCAGCGATAGAGCCCGGCGATGCCGAAGGAGATGACGAGGAGGGTCACGATCAGGCTGACCGCCGAGATCGTCCATTGGGCGGCGCTTCCCAGCCCGAGCGTCCCCAACAGGTTCGGCAGGACGACGGCGAGGACGACGAGCAGGATCGCCGCGATCACCAGGCACAGGGTGAAGAGGAGCGAGATGGCGTTGAGCATGAGGAAGGAGCGATCCTCCTTTTCGTCATACGCGACGTTCATCGCCTCGAACAGCGCCTTCACGCCGGAATTGGCGCTCCACAGCGAGATCGCGAGCGACAGGAAGAGCGACAGGCCGAGGGTGGAATTGTTGGACGAGGCGAGGCGGGTCAGCTGCTCGCGAAGGATGTCCATGGCACCGCCTGGAAGAACGCCGCCGAACTGGCCGAGCTGATCGGTGACGGTGGAGGCGTCGGCGAAGAGGCCGTAGACGGACATGATCGCGGCCATGGCGGGCACCATGGCGAGCAGCAGGTAATAGGTGACCCCGGCCGCGACCAGCATGACCCGGTCGTCGCCGATCTCCGCGTAGACGCGCCACAAGATGCTCTTCCAGCCGGCCGCCGGGATCTCGCTCGGCTTGACCGCGTCGCGGCCGTGACCGCCGCGCGGTGTCTGCCCGCGTCCGGCGTCGTTCGGCCTTCTTGCGCGTGATTTCGGCATCGTTCGTCTCCTCGTATCTGCGGAGACGTAACGGAGTGGCATGCGGGTCGATCCATAGGCGCGACCGGGACCGGCGAATCTTGCTTAGCCGGCACGAGGATGCGGACCGCCGACGATCCGGATCAGCCGGCCTCCGCCTGCTTCAGCGCCTTGTCGAAGACGCCGAGCACGGTGGAGAGGTCGTGGCCCCGCTTCATGATCAGCCCGCCGGCCGCGACGACCTGGTAGGCGCCCTGCTTGCGAGCGAGCTTGGGGTTCTTCTCGACACGGTACAGCGGCATCTCGCTGGTGCGGCGAAAGACCGAGAACACCGCCTGGTCCTTCAGCGTGTCGATCGCGTAGTCGCGCCATTCGCCGGCGGCGACCATGCGCCCGTAGATCTTCAGGATTTCCGACAGTTCCCGCCGATCGAAGGAGACGATCGGCATGCGCGCCCCGTTGGCGGGGAACGGCACCAGATTGGCCATCGCCTCGCCGTTGATAGTCGGATTTGCCAAATCGGTCCCTCGTCCCTAGCCGTGCATCGGCCGCCTTCATGACGGCATGGTGACATGAATTTGGGGACCCTGCAAAAGCCTTTCAAACCGAAAAAGCGGGATGGAAGGCAGGTTTGCCGCGTCCCTTCGCTGTTTCGCCCGGCCAACTATTCGTCGTCGAACTCGATCAGGCTGGCCGCCAGGATCGGGCCCGGCAGCCCGTCGGGCGTGACCGACTGGATGATCGCCGCGCAGCCATCGCTGCCATTGCCGCGCTTGGTGAGTGTCGCGATCGGAAGGTCGACCTCCAGCGGCTTTCCCGAGACGAGCCCCATGATTCGCCAGTCGCGGACGGAATGGGTGTTGATCAGCGTGTGCCCGCGGTTCTCGCCGCGGTCGACCTCCGTCTCGGACCGGTCGTCGAAGGTGACCAGCATCAGCACCGGCCCGTGTCCGCCGCTGCCGGCCGAGGCGGTCTTGGCGACGATGTGCAGGCGGTCGCCCTCGACGCTCAGCCCGACGCTGGAGCCGCCGGCGGGATCGAGCGCGGTACGCGGGAGCATCTTGCGGATCTTCTTCTCGTGCGATCCGACGACGCCGGTGCGGCCGTTGATCACGAGCTCCGGCGTATAGATCGTCGACTCGTGGAACGCTTTGGCATAGGCGCGCTGGCGCTCGGTGTTCTGCGGCGAGCCGAAGGTGTCGCGCCAGCCGATATAGTCCCAGTAGTCGACATGATAGGACAGGGCCAGCATGCCGGGCTCCTCGGCAATCCGTGTCAGCAACTGGTCCGCCGGCACGCAGGTCGAGCAGCCCTGGCTGGTGAAGAGCTCGAGGACATGGGTGATCGGCTGCTTGATCCGCTCGCCGCCATAGGTCGCGCCGCCGGCAAGGCAGGCAGCGGCCAAGGCGGTCAGCAGACAGAGGACGCGGCGGATCGCCGGGCGGCTCACGATTTCGATCCGACGGCTGCGGTCACGGGCCGAGCACTCGCAGGTTTCAGGGCAGAGGATGTCATGCGGCCGGACCCTAGAGATCGTGTCGGACACCGGCCACTCAATTGCGGGTGAAAGCCCGCTCCTGGCAAACAAAGTGGAATTTCAGCATCAATAAAACGACAAGGCCGCCGAAAATCAATCCGGCGGCCTTGTTCATCGGTTGGCGGCCCGGCAGCTACCGGCCGCGGCGGTCTCAGGCGGCGAGGCGCCGCAGCACGTAATGCAGGATGCCGCCGTTCTTGTAGTATTCGAGCTCGTCCAACGTATCGATCCGGGCCTGGATCTTCACCGTCGAGACGGAGCCGTCGGGCTTTTCGATCTTGGCGTCGAGGATCTGGCGCGGCTTCAGGTCGGCGAGGCCCTCGATCGTCACCTTCTCGTCGCCCTTCAGGCCGAGCGACTGCCAGCTGGTGCCTTCCTCGGCGAAGACGAAGGGCACGACGCCCATGCCGACGAGGTTGGAGCGGTGGATGCGCTCGAAGCTCTCGGCGATGACTGCCTTGACGCCGAGGAGCACGGTGCCCTTGGCCGCCCAGTCGCGCGAGGAGCCGGTGCCGTATTCCTTGCCGGCCAGAACCACCAGCGGCACGCCCTCGGACTTGTACTTCATCGCAGCGTCGTAGATGGACAGCTCCTCGCCGGACGGCTGATGCACCGTCACGCCGCCTTCGACGCCCGGCACCATCTGGTTCTTGATGCGGATGTTGGCGAAGGTGCCGCGCATCATGACCTGGTGGTTGCCGCGCCTGGCGCCGTAGGAGTTGAAGTCGATCGGGCGGACCTGATGGCCGACGAGATATTCGCCGGCCGGGCCAGACGCCTTGATCGAGCCGGCGGGCGAGATGTGGTCGGTGGTGATCGAATCCCCGAACAGGCCGAGGATGCGGGCCCCCTTCACGTCCTCGACCGGCTTCGGCTCCTGCGCCATCCCCTCGAAGTAGGGCGGGTTCTGGACATAGGTCGAGCGGTCGTCCCAGTCATAGGTGAGGCCGCCGGAGACGGCGATCTTCTGCCAGTGCTCGTCGCCCTTGAAGACGTCGGCATAGCGGGTCTCGAACATCTCGCGCGTCACCGTCTCGCGGACGATCTCGGCGATCTCGTGGGTGGTCGGCCAGATGTCCTTCAGGAAGACGTCGTTGCCTTCCTTGTCCTTGCCGAGCGATTCCTTGGTGATGTCGACGAACATCGAGCCAGCGATCGCATAGGCGACGACGAGCGGCGGCGAGGCGAGGTAGTTCGCCCGGACGTCCGGGTTCACGCGTCCCTCGAAGTTGCGGTTGCCCGAAAGCACCGAGCAGGCGACGAGGTCGTTGGCGTTGATCGCCTCCGAGATCGGCTCGGGCAGCGGGCCGGAATTGCCGATGCAGGTCGTGCAGCCATAGCCGACGAGGTTGAAGCCCATGTCGTCGAGGTCCTTCTGGAGCCCCGCCTTCTGAAGATATTCGGTGACCACCTGGCTGCCCGGCGCCAGCGAGGTCTTCACCCAGGGCTTCACCTTCAGCCCCTTCTCATGCGCCTTGCGGGCGACGAGGCCGGCAGCGACGAGGACGTTCGGGTTGGAGGTGTTGGTGCAGGAGGTGATTGCGGCGATGACGACGTCGCCGTCGGCAAGGCCGTGCTCGGCCCCCTCGACCGGATGGCGCACCGTCTCCGGCGTCTCCTTCGGCGGCACCGCGCCCTCGTCCATATAGCGCGAATCGCCTTCCGACTGCGGCGTCTCGCTCTTCTTGCGGCCGCCCTTGATCTCGTCGAGTGCATCCACGAACTTCGCCGCGGCGTCCGTCAGCGCGACGCGGTCCTGCGGGCGCTTGGGGCCGGCGAGCGAGGGCACGACGGTCGACAGGTCGAGGCCCAGCGTGTCGGTGAACACCGGATCCTCGATGCCGTCCTCGCGGTACATCCCCTGTGCCCGCGCATAGGCCTCGACCAGCGCGATCCGGTCCTTGTCGCGGCCGGTCGCCTCCAGATAGGCGATGGTGTCCTTGTCGATCGGGAAGAAGCCGCAGGTCGCGCCGTATTCCGGCGCCATGTTGCCGATCGTCGCCTGGTCCTCAAGGGTCAGGTTGGACAGGCCCGGGCCGTAGAACTCGACGAATTTGCCGACGACCTTCTTCTTGCGCAGCATCTCGGTGACGGTGAGGACGAGGTCCGTCGCGGTCGTGCCCTCGGGCAGCTTGCCCTCGAGGCGGAAGCCGATGACCTCGGGGATCAGCATGGAGATCGGCTGGCCGAGCATCGCGGCCTCGGCCTCGATGCCGCCGACGCCCCAGCCGAGGACCGACAGGCCGTTGACCATGGTGGTGTGCGAGTCGGTGCCGACGAGCGTGTCCGGATAGGCGATCGTCTCGCCGTTCTCGTCCTTCGTCCAGACCGTCTGGGCGAGATATTCGAGGTTCACCTGATGGCAGATGCCGGTGCCGGGAGGCACGACGCGGAAGTTCCGGAAGGCTTCCGAGCCCCAGCGCAGGAAGGTGTAGCGCTCGCCATTACGGCCGTATTCGGCGTCGACGTTCTTCTCGAACGAATCCTTCTGGCCGAAGAAGTCGACCATCACCGAATGGTCGATGACGAGGTCGACCGGGACCATCGGGTTGATCTTCTTCGGGTCGGCGCCGAGTTGGGTCGTCGCGTCGCGCATCGCCGCGAGGTCGACCACGGCGGGAACGCCCGTGAAGTCCTGCATCAGGACGCGGGCCGGGCGATAGGCGATCTCGTAGCCGGCCTTGCCCTTGTCCTCCAGCCACTTTGCGACGGCACGGATATCGTCGGCGGTGACCGTGCGCCCGTCCTCGTTGCGCAGGAGGTTCTCGAGCAGCACCTTCATGGAGAAGGGCAGGCGCGAGGCGCCGGTCAGGCCGTTCTTCTCGGCTTCCTTGAGATCGAAATAGACGTAAGGCTTACCGGCCGCGGTGAGCGTCTTCCTGGATTTGAAGCTGTCGGGATGCTGGGACACGATGTTCCGTTCCTTCTCGAACCGATGGTGAGTCCGAAGGGCGAACGGCCTTCATGCGCTGCGGAAAAGCGCTCGAAGATGCGGGTGCGACCATTTCCGCTGTCCGCCCTGACGCCCGTCGGTGCCATGCGGGCGCCTGAGATCGGCGCTGAAGATATCCACGCCGGTCGCTGGAGTGGGTTGCGGCCCTTATAGGCAAGTTTGTAACGGCTATAAAGGGCGCGATCGGCGGAATGGCCGAAATTCCGATGCAGTGCGGAAGAGACGGAGGAACCTTGGTGGAAAAAGCCGGCGCAGCGGCGAAATCTCGTGTCGATCCGGACCTTTGGCGCATGCGTCTTCTCGCGGTGCGGACGGCGTGAGCCAGGTTCTCGTCACCGTCTCGGGTCTCCTCGTCGGCCGCGGCAGCGCCGCCGTCGCGGGGCCGTTCGATGTCGTGATTCGCAGCGGCGCGGCGCTTCTCGTCACCGGCCCGAACGGCGCCGGCAAGTCGACGCTGCTGCGCACGCTTGCGGGGCTGCTGCGTCCGATCAGCGGGACGGTCTCTGTCGAGGGCGCGCTCGCGCCGGACGGCGAGGCGGCGCGGCATCTTGCCGAAGCCTGCCACTATGTCGGCCACAGGAATGCGATGAAGCCTTCCGTCGCCGTCGGCGACAACCTCGCCTTCTGGGCCCGCTTTCTCGGCGGCGGCGGGACGAGCGTCACTGCTGCGCTGGAGGCCGTCGGCCTGCCGGGTGTCGCGCATCTGCCCTTTGCCTATCTCTCCGCCGGCCAGCAGCGGCGGGCGAGCCTTGCCCGTCTCCTCGTCGCGGCGCGGCCGGTCTGGATCCTCGACGAGCCGACATCCGCGCTGGACAGCGCCTCGCAGGCGCGCTTCGCCGGCCTGGTCGACGACCATCGCCGGGCGGGCGGCATCGCCATCGCGGCGACGCACCAGCCGCTCGGCCTGGAGGACGCCGAAAGCCTGTCCCTTGCGCCCGGCGCCGTCGACTCGTCCGTGACGGGCTCCCCCGACATCGACGAGGCCGCGCTCGACGCCGCGGAGGGCTGGCTGTGATCGCGGTCTTCGCGCGCGACCTGCGCCTTGCCTTCCAGGGCGGCGGCGGGGCGATGACCGGCGTCATCTTCTTCCTCGCCGTGGTCGCGACCGTGCCCTTCGGCATTGGGCCGGACCTCAACCTCCTGTCGCGCATCGGCCCGGCCATCCTGTGGATCGGCGCGCTGCTGTCGGCGCTGCTCACCCTCGACCGGCTGTTCCAGGCCGACCGCGACGACGGCACGCTCGACCTCCTGATCACCGGCCCGACGCCGCTGCCGCTCACCGTCCTGTCGAAATGCCTGGCGCTCTGGGTCGCCTCCGGTCTGCCGCTGGTCGCAGCCTCGCCGCTGCTCGGCCTGTTCCTGGCGCTCTCGCCGCAGGCGATCGGCGCGGTCATGGCGACGCTCTTCGTCGGAACGCCGGCCATCACCTTCATCGGCGCCGTCGGCGCCGCCGTCGCCGTCGCCCTGCCGCGCGGCGGCCTCCTCGTCTCGGTGCTGGTCCTGCCGCTGGCGATCCCCGTCCTGATCTTCGGCGTCTCGGCGACCTATGGCGCGGTGAACGACCCCGACCCGTTCCTCCCGCCCTTCATGATTTTGTGTGCCCTGACACTGTTCTTCGGCGCGCTGGGGCCTGTCGCGGCCGCTGCGGCGCTGAAGGCGGGGGCGGATTAAAGGAGGTAGGGAGCGATGCTGCTGCTCGGCGGGATGAGACTGACCAGAACGCGATGATCCTGTTTTTGGTCACGGCTTTGCCCGGTGGGCCTGAACGTATGCCGACAGCACTGCGGCCATGCGCGACGTATAGCCCTTCGGACTTTCGGCCTTGAAAAAACTCAGCACATCCTCCGGCAGTCGCAGCGAGACGTTTGGCTTCGTCCTCGGCGGAGAGACACGCGCATGCTTCCAGAAGGACTCATCCATAGCAGGGATATCGCTGGTGTCGATCTCGCTGTCCGGCAATGCGGCAAGCTCTTCAGAGGTCAAAGGCTTTTCGAATCTCCGTCTCATACCGTTTCCTTTCATGACGCAGTGCCGGTCGAGCAGAAATTATGCGGCAGACGCCGGCGCGATCCGTGTGGACGACCACGACCACGGCTGCCCCATCAATCATTCCGACACTGATCTCGCGGATTTCTCCGTAGGCGAACCGATCGTCGATCCAGTCGACCGTGAAACCATCGAAGATTCGCGCGGCTTGCTCGAAGCTCATGCCGTGCTTGGCAACATTGTCGCGGTTCTTCTTGTCGTCCCATTCGAACTGCATCGACCGTCTCGCCGCTCGGGCCGAATTGTAATACGATTTGTATGACGAATCCATAGAACGGATATCGTCAGATGGCGTTCTTGGGCGACCTGCGTTCAATCTTGGCCCGCTGATTGAGCCGTCCGGCGGTTTCCAATCGGCGCACCGACAGGATCGCGATAACGCGATAATCTGTACGCCGCCGGCCTGGTCGACGCTCCCGCCTAAAGGACGGCTTTGGAAAGCACGCCTCGACACTAAACCGGCCCTCATGACAAACCGGACGCCCCCATGACCGACTGGAACGCCGACCTCTATCTCCGCTTCGCCGACGAGCGGACCCGCCCCGCTGCCGATCTCCTGGCGCGGGTGCCGCTCAAGAGCGTGCGCCACGCCGTCGACATCGGCTGCGGGCCCGGCAATTCGACCGAGCTGATCGTCCGGCGCTTCCCCGAGGCCTCCGTCGAGGGCGTCGACACCTCGCCGGACATGCTGGAGAAGGCCCGTGCGCGTCTGCCGGGCGTCACCTTTCGGCAGGCGGATGTCACGACCTTCCGGGCCGAGCCGCCGGCGGACCTGATCTTCGCCAATGCCGTGCTGCAATGGGTGCCGGACCATGAGCGCCTGTTCCCGCAACTGATGGAGAGCCTTGCGCCGGGCGGGGTTCTCGCCGTGCAGATGCCGGACAATCTCGATCAGCCCTCGCACCGGCTGATGCGGGAGGTGGCCGCCGAGCCGGAGTTTGCGGAGAAGATCGGCGACGCCAATGCGGTGCGCGCGACGATCCCGTCGGTCGAGGACTATTACGACCTCCTCCAGCCGCATGCCCGCGGGATCGACATCTGGCGCACGACCTACTGCCACGTGCTCCCGGACGCCGGGGCGATCGTGGAGTGGGTGCGCGCGACGGGGCTCAGGCCGTTCCTCGATCCCTTGGACGAGGCAGCGAAGGCGGACTTCCTCGCCGCCTATACGGCCCGGATCGCAAGGGCCTATCCGCCACTTCGCGACGGCCGCGTGCTTCTGCCCTTTCCACGCCTCTTTATCGTGGCAATGCGCTGAGTCCGTCCGATCGGCGTCGGACCGGAAAGAAGCCGTTTGCGGTCAGTTCGGAGAGGCTCTAAATTCGCGTCATGACCGACTTCACCGCCCCGGCCAAGCGTTCGCGCTTTTCGATACTCGCCAATCCGACGCGGTTCCTCGAACTGTCCGGCAAGGTCCAGCCCTTCCTCTATGGCCTGGCGCTTCTCGCCATCGCCGTCGGGATCGGCCTCGGCTTTGCCGCGCCGCCGGACTACCAGCAGGGCGCGACCGTCCAGATCATGTTCATCCACGTGCCCTTCGCCTGGCTGTGCATGATGATCTGGACCGTGATGAGCGTCTCGGCGCTCGGCACGCTCGTCTGGCGCCATCCGCTCGCCGACGTCTCGGTCAAGGCGGCGGCGCCGATCGGCGCGGTGTTCACGGCGCTGGCGCTGATCACCGGCTCGATCTGGGGCCGGCCGATGTGGGGCACTTGGTGGGTTTGGGACGCGCGGCTGACCTCGGTCTTCGTCCTGTTCCTGATGTATCTCGGCCTGATCGCGCTCACCCGCGCGCTCGACGACCCCGGCAAGAGCGCCAAGGCGGCGGCGATCCTCGTCCTCGTCGGCTTCGTCAACATTCCGATCATCAAGTTCTCGGTCGACTGGTGGAACACGCTGCATCAGGGCGCCTCGGTCATCCGCATGGACGGCCCGTCCATGCCGGCTGTTTTCCTGGCGCCGCTGCTCGTCTCGGCGCTGGGCTTCACGCTCCTGTTCTTCGCGCTGCATCTGACCGCGATGCGCAACGAGATCATGCGCCGACGCGTCGCCGCCCTGTCGCGCCTCGCCGCGCGCCGGGTCGAGGGCTGAGGAGAATTTCATGCAGCACGATTATTTCGGCTTCATCGCCTCGGCCTACGGCCTGTCGGCGCTTGGCATCGTCGCGCTCGGCCTCTGGGTCTTCTTCGACGCGCGGGTCCAGCGCCGGGCTCTGAAGACATTGGAGGCGCAGGGCATCCGCCGGCGCTCCGCCGGCCGCGACGACCGGGCCTCCGGCGCCGCAGGGGCGGGCCGATGAGCGAGGAGCCGGAGACCCCGACGCTGATCGAGACCGCTCCGGCCGATCAGTCGCCGACGGCCGCCGCCGGGGCCGGCAGGCGCCGGCGCAACTGGCTCGTGCTCCTGCCGCTGGTCGTCTTCGGCGGCCTCGCCGCCGTGTTCCTGGCCCAGCTCGTCGCGGGACGGGCTCCGAACGAGGTGCCGTCGGTCCTGATCGGCAAGACGGCGCCGGAGACGACGCTGCCGCCGCTCGAGGGCGTCACCCGCGCCGACGGCACGCCGATGCCGGGCCTGGACCTTACGGGCTTCGGCGACGGGCGGCCGGTGCTCGTCAACGTCTTCGCCTCCTGGTGCGCGCCCTGCCGCGAGGAGCATCCGCTCTTGATGCAGCTTGCCCGGGACAAGCGCTTCCGCCTCGTCGCGATCAACTACAAGGACAAGCCGGAGAACGCGCGCAAGTTTCTGCAGAGCCTCGGCAATCCCTATGACGCGATCGGCGTCGACGAGAAGGGCGCGGCGACCATCGACTGGGGCGTCTACGGCGTGCCCGAAACCTTCCTCGTCGCGCCCGACGGCGAGATCCTCTACAAGCAGACCGGCCCATTCACACCGCAGGCCATCGAGCGCGGCCTGATGCCGGCGCTGGCCGAAGCGCTGAAGCGCGAGCCGAAGGGCGTGTCGCCGGTGAGTTGAAAACGTTTCTTCGTTCCTCGGCAGGACTTAAATCCAGCGGCACTTGGGAGATTGGAGACAGGCTGACCATGGGGATCCAAAAGTCACTGAACTTCACCGAACATTTCGGCCGGCTGATCGAGGAGCAGGTCCGCGACGGGCGCTTTGAGAGCGAGGTCGAAGTCGTACAGGCCGGATTGCAGCTTCTCGAACAGCGCGAACGTAAGCTGGCCGCATTCCGTGCTGCGATCGACGAAGGCGAGGCGAGCGGCGGATTCCATGAGATCGACTGGGGCGACCTTTTTGAAGAGGTCGAAGCTGAGGAGCGGGGCGCACGCGATACGAAGGATTGACGCGGCATGGCTGGTCGCCCGCTCTATTCGGCGAGAGCCGAAAGTGATCTTCGGGAGATCTATCGAGACAGCCTTCGCCTCTTTGGCCGCCAGCAGGCTCGGCAATATTCCGGTCGGCTCCGAACTCTCTGTGAGAAGCTCGCCGAAGGATACACCCGCGGGCGGCCGTTCGACGAAACGAGGGCGGGTTATCTGCGCAAGCTCGTCGGGGCACACTACATCGTCTACCGGTTCGGCGACGAGGGTCGGATGTATGTCGTCCGCATCCTGCATTCCCGCATGAACCTTCCGGACCATCTGTAGCGGCATGACCGAACCCTCCTTCACCCACCGCACGCCCGAGGGCGACGACGTTGCGCGCAGGATCTGCGACACCTGCGGCTTCGTCGCCTATGAGAACCCGAAGATCGTCGTCGGCTCCGTCGTGCACCACGGTGGCGGCATCCTCCTCTGCCGGCGCGCGATCGAGCCGCGGCGCGGTTTCTGGACGATCCCGGCCGGCTATCTCGAGCTGAACGAGACGCCGGAGGAGGGCGCCAGGCGCGAGGCGCGCGAGGAGGCCAATGCGGCACTTCGCATCGACCGGCTGCTCTCCGTCTATTCGGTGCCGCGGATCAGCCAGGTGCAGCTGATCTATCGCGCAAGCCTCGCCGAGTCCGGCTTTTCTGCCGGGCCGGAAAGCCTCGATGTGGCGCTCTTCGCCTTCGAGGACATTCCCTGGGACGAGATCGCCTTCCCGTCGGTGCACTGGGCGCTGAACCATGATCGCGAGGCCGAGGCCGGAGCGCCGCCGGTGCCCTTCGCCAACCCGCAGGGGGCAACCGGCAACATGATGCCGGACGGGCGCCGGCTTGGCCACGGGGAGTTCTGACGGTGACGCTCGCCGGGCCGCTGCGCGTGCAGTTCGAGGGACAGGCCGAGGCCTGCGAGCGGCTCGGCTCGCCCTTCACCGCCGCGCTCTGCCGGCTCATGCCGCAGGTTCTGGACCGCACGACTGCGACCGGCCGGCTCGTCCACGATTGGGCCGAGGGACCGGATGCGGCGCTGCCGCTGCGCCTCGCCGGCGCGCTGCACCGCCTGGTCCTTGCGGGCACGGATGCCGCGCTCGCGTCCGTCTATCCGCCGAACCCGCTGGATGCGAGCGGCCTCGCGGCCGCCGCCGCCCGCGCGCTCGTCGTCCATGATGCGGAAGTCGCCGCCTTCCTCGCCTCGCCGCCGCAGACCAACGAGGTCGCCCGGTCGGCCGCGCTTCTGCCGGGGCTCCTCCTCGTCGCGCGGGAGACGGCACGGCCGATCGTGCTTGCCGAGATCGGCTCCAGCGCCGGCCTCAACCTGTCGCTCGACCGCTTCTTCTATGATTTCGGCGGGGCGCGCTGGGGCGATGCCGCCTCTTGTGTTCAGCTGAGGCCGGACCTTCACGGCGCCGTCCCGGACCTTGCCGGCGATCTCGCCATCGTGTCCCGACGGGGATGCGACATCTCGCCGGTCCCGTTGGAGACACCGGAGGCTCGTCTGCGGCTGCGAAGCTATGTCTGGGCGGATCAGGCCGCGCGGCTCGCCCGTCTCGGCGCCGCGATCGACATCGCCCTCGATCAGGGCGTCGTCGTCGAGAAGCGCGATGCCGCCGATTTCGTCCGGGACGCCCTGGCGGGCCGGCCGGCGGATGCGGCCTTCTGCCTGATGCATTCGATCATGTGGCAGTACATGCCGGAGCGGGCCAAGGCCGCGATTACCGAGGCGATGCGCGCAGCCGGCGTCGAGGCGACGGCGGACCGGCCCTTGGCCTGGCTGCGGCTTGAGCCGGATGGGGCCGGCGAGGGCGCGGCTGTCAGCCTCGACCTGTGGCCAGGCGGCGAGACACGGCAGCTCGGGCGCGCCGACTTTCACGGCCGCTGGCTCGACTGGCACAGCTGAGCCGGTCTGGCGCGCCCCGCGGGACGCCTATTCCTGCAGCTCGCCCGCCGTGCGGCCGATCTCCTCGACGAGTTCGGCCGGCAGTTCCAGCCTTGCGGCCAGCATGTCGAGATAGGCCTTCTCGGCCGGATGATCGGGATCGATCGCCACGAGCGAGGCTGCATAGACTTCGGCCGCCACCTCGCGGTTTGCCACCTTGGCGACGATCTCGTCGATCGACAGCGGCCGGCGCATCTGGTCCATCAGCAGGCCCTTTTCATCCGCCTCGAGGTCGAGCTCGTCGATCCGGCCGAAGATCCGCTCCTGTTCGGCCTGATCGATGTAGCCGTCGGCCTTGGCCGCCGCGATCATTGCCGACAGCATCAGCCGGGCGCGATCGTCCTCCTCGCCGTGCGGCAGGAATGGCGTGCCGGACGCTTCCGGAATGTCGTTCGCGGGAAGTCGCGCGGCACCGCCGCCCACTGGGCCCGCGGGACGCGCCTGCTGGTTCTGGTAGTTCTGATAGGCCTTGTAGGCGAGACCGGCGATCAGCGCGGCGCCACCGAGCTTCACCGCCGACCCGCCGAGCTTCTTCATCCCCTTGCCGCGAAACAGATGCGAGGCGAGGCCACCGGCGAGCGCCCCGGAAAGCGCCGATCCCGCCTGCCCCTGCAGCAGACCGCCGACCTGGTCGATCATCGAGCCGCCCGACTGGCGATCGTGAGGGGGCCGCGTGCCGTGCGGGCTCGGCCGAGCGGTGCCGGCGCCGAGGAAGTCGGATAGTAGGCGCTGAATGTCCATGGGGAAGCTCCGTCGAGAAAGGGTCTGACCCCGATATCGCGATGGCCCCCGCTCTTCGCAATCCTGCCGGCGCGATCTATTCCGTTTTGGGCTTTCCGGTGCCGAGGGGTTCCAGCGAGTGCTTCTTCAGGAGCGGGATCTGCGCGAGCATGAAGACGATGGTGATCGGCATCGTCGCCCAGACCTTGAAGGCGACCCAGAAATCCGTCGAAAAATTGCGCCAGACGACCTCGTTGACCACCGCCAGGAAGACGAAGAAGATGCCCCAGCGCAGCGTCAGCTTGCGCCAGCCTTCATCGTCGAGCTTGAACGCCTGGTCGAAGACATAGCCGAGCAGCGCCTTGCCGAAGAAAAGCCCGCCGAGCAGGACCGCCGCGAAGAGCACGTTGACGATGGTCGGCTTCATCTTGATGAAGGTCTCGTCATGCAGCCACAGCGTTAGCCCGCCGAAAACGATCACGACGGCGCCGGAGACCAGCGGCATCAGGGGAAGCGTCCGCGTGATCGCCCAGGACACGGCGAGCGCGATCGTCATCGACGCCATGAACAGCGCGGTGGCCACGAAGAGCGGCCCTCCCAGGCTGCCGAGGGCGGGCACGGCGGCCACGATGTCCTCGCCGCGCGAATTGGCGAAGAAGAAGACGACGAGGGGGCCGAGTTCCAGCGCGAACTTCAGGAGCGGGTTGACCTCCTTGCGCCCCGGTGTGTTCGGCTCGTCTTCGATGATGTGCTCGGTCATGTCAGCGGTATTGCCTTTTCAGCCCGGGGCTTCGCCCCGCATCCGTTCCAATTCGCCGCGGAACAGCCGTTCCGGCCTGCGGTTCGCGGCCGCTTCGGCCCGTTCCCAGCTGAGATGGCCCGGATCGAACCCCGGCTCAAGACCGCGACGAGGACCTCGGATGAATTCGGGTCGAATCTATGACTTGCCCCGGTGTCCGTCAGGCCATCTCGGTTCCCGCGATCGCCCGGGCGAAATCCTTCGCCTTGAAGGGTTCGAGGTCGTCGATCCCTTCGCCGACGCCGACGAAATAGACCGGCAGCTTGTGCTTGCCGGCGATGGCGACGAGGATGCCGCCCCTGGCCGTGCCGTCGAGCTTGGTCATCACAAGTCCGTTAACGCCGGCGACGTTTCGGAAGATCTCGACCTGGGAGAGGGCATTCTGCCCGGTCGTGGCATCGAGCGTCTGGAGGACCGTGTGCGGCGCGTCCGGCTCGCGCTTGCCGAGAACGCGGATGATCTTCTCGAGCTCGGCCATCAGCTCGGCCTTGTTCTGCAGCCGGCCCGCGGTGTCGATGATCAGGACGTCGGAACCGTTCTCCACCGCCCGGTCATAGGCCTCGAAGGCGAGCCCCGCGGCGTCGGCGCCGATCTGCTTGGCGATGACTTCGGAGCCGGTGCGTTCGCCCCAGATCTTCAGCTGCTCGACCGCGGCGGCCCGGAAGGTGTCGCCGGCACAGAGCGTCACCGTGAGCCCGGCGCGAGTCAGCTTGGCGGCGAGCTTGCCGATCGTCGTCGTCTTGCCGGTGCCGTTGACGCCGACGACGAGGATGACGTGGGGCTTCTTCTCGAGGTCGAGTTCCAGCGGCAGCGCCACCGGCTGCAGCGTCTTCTCGATCTCCTCGGCGAGGATGCTGCGCACTTCCGCGCCCGAGATCTCGCGGCCGAAGCGGCCCTCCGACAGGCGGTCGGTGATGCGGATCGCGGTCTCCAGGCCGAGATCGGCCTGGATCAGAACGTCCTCGAAGTCCTGCAGCGTGTCCTCATCGAGCCGCCGCTTGGTGAACAGCGAGGTGATCGAGGAGGAGAGCTGGTTGGAAGAGCGCGAGAGGCCTTCCTGGAGCCGCTGCAGCCAGGGAACGCGCGCCGGCTGCACCGCTTCGGCGGCGGGCTCCGCCTTCTCCCGCAGCCGGAAGCCCGCATCGGGCGAAACCGCAGGGCGGGGCGCCGCGGCGGAGGGGACGGGAGCGGACGTCGCCGGTCCTGCTACTGTTCCTGCCTCGGCGCCCGGCTCGTCCGCGAACTGGGGGTCCCTGCGCAGGGCCGCCGGGTCACGGTCTGGATCCTCGTCCTCGGGCGGCAGGTCTTCGTCCAGCCAGGAGAAGTCGGCTTCCTCCTCCTCCCCGGCTTCCACGGGCTCGACGCCCAGATGGTCGTCCGCATGGGCGGGCTCGACGTCCGGAGCCGGCAACTCCGGCTCGGCCTCCGGTTCGCGCGTCTCGCTCTCGATCGGCTCCAGCGGCGCGTCGAGAAAGGAGAAGTCGGTCTCCCCGTCCTCGGCCGGTGCGTTTTCGGCGTCGCTCGAACCGTCACCCTCGTCAGGTGCGGTGGCGCCGCTCAGCTCCCGTTGCTGCGCGTCGAAGTTTTTTTTTGAGCCTCGTCGGTCTCGGCCGGCGTGTCTTCGCTCTCGGGCGCCTGCTTGGCGGCTTCGGCGAGCGGCGTGATACCGCCGCCGTCGGCGACGTCCGCCCCGGCTTCCTCGTCGGTCAGCGTGTTGGCGGCGGCCTGCGGCCTCAGGTCCGGATCGGGAGCATCCGCGCGGCCGACTTCCGTGTCGCTCGGGCGCGGCGCCTCGCCATGTTCGGGAACGCGCGCATCTTCCGGGTCCGACCCGAAGGAGAAGATCCGCCGGAAGAAGCCTTTTTTCTCAGCCATGTCTGTCGTCGATTCTCTTTCAAAGGGCCGGCGCGGGAAGAAGCGCCGCATCTGGCTCGCCGAGCGTCTGCCCGACGAGAGATCCGTCCGCGATCCCCGTCATTCTAGCGGAGACGATCGCGCCGGGGAGGCCTGCATCGACCCGGCAGAGGGTGAAGTCCTCGCAGCGGCCCACGCCCTCGCGCTCGACGAGGACGCTCTGGCAGGTGCCGACGCGGCGCTGGAGGTGGGCCGCATGGGCGGCCTCGCCGAGTGCCCGCAGCCGCGCGGCCCGCTCCTTGACGACGGGCTTTTGCAATTGCGGCATCCGGGCGGCGGGCGTTCCGTCCCGCGGCGAGAACGGGAAGACGTGGAGGAAGGTCAGCCCGCATTCCTCGACGAGGTTGAGGGAGTTCTGAAACATCTCGTCGGTCTCGGTCGGAAAGCCGGCGATGATGTCGGCGCCGAAGACGATGTCGGGCCGCTTGGCGCGCATCTCGGCGCAGAAGCCGATCGCGTCGGCTCGCAGGTGCCGCCGCTTCATGCGCTTCAGGATCATGTCGTCGCCCGCCTGCAGCGACAGATGGAGATGCGGCATCAGTCGCCGCTCCGAGGCAACCGCCTCCACGAGCGCCGGGTCCGCCTCGACCGAATCGATCGAGGAAAGGCGCAGGCGGAGAAGGTGCGGCACGTGGCGCAGGATCGCCTGCACGAGATCGCCGAGCCGCGGGGTCCCCGGGAGGTCGGCCCCCCAGCTGGTCATGTCGACGCCGGAGAGCACGACCTCGTTGTAGCCGCCGTCGACGAGGCGCTTCACCTGGTCCACCGCGGCGCCCATCGGCACGGAGCGCGAATTGCCGCGGCCATAGGGGATGATGCAGAAGGTGCAGCGGTGGTCGCAGCCGTTCTGGATCTGCACGATCGCCCGCGCCCGGCCTTCGATCGCGTCGACCATGTGGCCGGCGGTCTCGGTGACGCTCATGATGTCGTTGACGCGCACCTTCTCTTCGGCCGAGACGCCGAAGTCGGGCAGTGCGCGATAGGCCTTTGCCGTGAGTTTCTCGTCATTGCCGATGACGGCGTCGACCTCGGCCATTTCGGCAAAGCGCGCGGGTTCGGTCTGCGCGGCGCAGCCGGTGACGACGATGCGCGCGCCCGGATTGTCGCGCCGCGCCCGGCGGATCTGCTGGCGCGCCTGGCGCACCGCCTCGGCGGTCACCGCGCAGGTGTTGAAGACGATCGCGCTCTCGCCGCCGGCGCCGAGGCCGGCGGCCTCCGCCTCGCGCTTCATGATTTCCGCCTCATAGGTGTTGAGGCGGCAGCCGAAGGTGACGACGTCGATGCCCATCAGGCCGGTTCCGCGGCGGTCTCTTGGTCGCGCGTGAACGCGCCGGTCGCGGGGTCGAGCCGCCCCGACCACTCCCATTCGGCCGGGCCGGTCATGACGACGTGATCGTCGTCGCGCCAGTCGATCAGAAGGTCGCCGCCCGGCACGGTGACCGTCACGCTCCGGCCGGTGCGGCGCGTGCGCGCGGCCGAGACGGCGGCAGCGCAGGCCGCCGAGCCGCAAGCCTTGGTCAGGCCCACGCCGCGCTCCCAGGTGCGGATCGTCAGATGGTCGCGGCCGGTCACCTCCGCGATGGAGATATTGGCGCGGTCGGGAAAGATCGGGTGGTTCTCGAGGACCGGCCCGAAGCGGTCGAGCGCGAAGGACCAGACGTTCTCTCTTACCCAGAACACCGCATGCGGATTGCCCATCGAGACGACCGAGGGCGAATGCAGGACCGGCGCGTCGATCGGCCCGATCTGCAGTTCGATCGCGCGCGTGTCGCGGAATTCCTCGGCGAGCGGGATCTCGTCCCACGCGAAACGCGGCTTGCCCATGTCGACGGAGATCAGCCCGTCCTCGCGCTCCGAGGCGTTGAGGATACCGGCCCGGGTCTCGAACACGAAGTCGCGGCCGCCGGTTTCGGCCGCAAGGGCCTGGACGACGCAGCGCGTGCCGTTGCCGCAGGCGCCGGCCTCCGAGCCGTCGCGGTTGATGATCGCGACGAAGGCGTCGGTGCCGCTGGTGCGCGCGTCGTGGATCGCCATGATCTGGTCGAAGCGGGTGGCGGGGTCGCTTGCGAGGGCGCGCGCGGCCTCTGCCGATATGCGGGCCTTCGTGCCCCGCAGATCGGCGACCAGGATCTCGTTTCCGAGCCCGTTCATCCGCGCGAAGGGGATCGACGGGCCGGCCAAATGGTCGGCGCTGGCGCTCATGCGCCCGTATATGGCCGATCCGGGCGTCGATTGAAAGGCGGGGAGCCGGTCCGAAACCTGCCGCCGGTCACCGAATGCATGTGATGGCGGCAGGAGGCCGGTTCCCCGCGCCGCAATCGGACGATGAGCCGGCGTCACGACCGCCTCCGCGGGGGGAGATCCCGAGACGGGTGAGTTCCTGCCGTCGAAGTTTCAATCCACGCCTCCGCAGGGGAGGCGACTCCGCGTCCAGCTCGTCCAGGGCAAGCCTGTAATGTTTCAATCCACGCCTCCGCAGGGGAGGCGACAGTCGCCGGCCACCAGGATCGAGAGGCCGGTGACCGTTTCAATCCACGCCTCCGCAGGGGAGGCGACCGACTTAGCCTAAGTCACGGACAGTGCTGGCGAAAGGGGCAAGGCTGCGCGAACCGGGTCGGGCGGGGCCCTTCCGTCTGCCGATTGCCGATCGCGGGCGACGAAATCGTCAGTCGTTTCAAGGAGCCGGTGTCGGCGCGAGCCTCACGGGGATGGCCGGCACGCTTCCGGTTCGCGCGGCGGGCTCGGGCCCACGCTCCGGCAGATTCGCCGCCGGCGGCCATTTCGGCAAGTGCCGCCTTCTGGAGACCTGCCAGCCGAGGCCGGCGCGCTTCCCCTTCCACCCGGCCGCCCTCCTGCCTATACTCCGGCCATGACCAATCCCTGCCGATCGTCATGACCGATTTGCGTATCTCCGCCAGTGACTTGGCCCAGGCGAGCCAGGGCGTCCTGGACGAGCGGGCGCGCGAGATCTTCCGGCTGATCGTCGAGAGCTATCTCGATCTCGGCGAGCCGGTCGGCTCGCGCATGCTGTCGAAGCTCCTGACGAGCTCGCTCTCGCCGGCCTCCGTCCGCAACGTGATGAGCGATCTCGAAACGCTCGGGCTGATCTATGCGCCGCATGTCTCGGCCGGCCGGCTGCCGACCGAGCTCGGCCTGCGCTTCTTCGTCGACGCCTTTCTCGAAGTCGGCGACCTCGCGCCCTCCGAACGCGATGAGATCGAGGAGAAGGTCCGGCTCGTCGGCGACGGCCGGCCGATGGATTCGCTGCTGACCGAGGCGAGCAATCTTCTCTCCGGCCTGTCGCGCGGCGCCGGCATCGTCCTGACCACCAAGTCCGATCTGCGGCTGAAGCATATCGAGTTCATCCGGCTGGAGCCGATGCGGGCGCTCGCGGTGCTCGTCGGCGAGAACGGCGAGGTCGAGAACCGGCTGTTCGACCTGCCGGCCGGGGTCACCGCCTCGCAGCTTCTGGAGGCGGCGAATTTCCTCAACGCCCACGTGGTCGGGCGCACGCTCTCGGAGGCCATGGAGCGGATCGCCCGGCTGAAGGGCGAGACGGCGACGGCGCTCGACAAGCTCTCGCAGGAAATGGTCGACAAGGGGCTCGCGGTCTGGTCCGGCGCCTCCACCGACCAGCCGGCCCGGCTGATCGTGCGCGGCCGCGCGAATCTTCTCGAAAACGTCACGGCGGCGGAGGATCTCGAACGCCTGCGGCTCCTGTTCGACGATCTCGAAACCAAGAGCGGCATCGTCGAGCTTCTCGGCCTCGCCGAGACCGGATCGGGCGTCAGGATCTTCATCGGCTCGGAGAACAAGCTGTTCTCGCTCTCCGGCTCATCCCTCGTGGTCGCGCCCTACAAGGGCGGCGGGGAGAGCGTGATCGGCGCGGTGGGGGTGATCGGGCCGACGCGGCTCAACTATCGCCGCATCGTGCCCATGGTCGACTATACCGCCCGCATCGTCTCGCGCCTCATCGCGCGCGGCACGCCCTCCGGCAAGGCTTGATTTCTCGCTCCCGCAATTCGATATGCCGCTGCGATAACGCTTTCGTGCTGCAGGCTCGCCGCCGCCGGGATTAATCCGGCGCAGGGGACTGCGGCCAGTCGCATCGGACCGAGAATCGGGAACCGACTTTCGGAAATTCCGATGCGATACCGATAACTTGGAGCGTAGGACCCGAAGCTGAAGCGGGGTCCTGCGCTCTTGAACTGAACGGGGTGACCAACGGATGACCAGCGAGACCGGCAAACGCGAAGAAGACAAGTTCGCACAGAAGGGCGCCGGCGCGGCGGGCGCAGCGGCGGGATCCTACGCGGCCAACGCCAATGGCGACGAGGCGGATGGCGGCGAGGCCAGCGGCTTCGCCGACCAGGAAGCCGCGGCCGGCGCCGACCAGGAGCGGATCGCGGCGCTCGAAGCGGAGAATGCCGACGTCAAGGATCGCATGCTGCGGCTCGCCGCCGACATGGAGAATCTGCGTCGCCGCACCGAACGCGAGATCAAGGACGCGCGCACCTACGCGGTGACGGGCTTCGCCCGCGAGATGTTGCAGGTGGCTGACAATCTGTCCCGTGCGCTGGAGGCCGTGCCGGCCGAGCATCGCTCCGACGAGGGATCGGGCCTGAAGGCGCTGATCGAGGGCGTCGAAGTGACCGAGCGCGGCCTGCTCTCCTCGCTGGAGAAGCATGGCGTCAGGAAGCTTGAGCCCGAGGGCCAGCGATTCGACCCGAACTTCCACCAGGCGATGTTCGAGGTGCCGAACCCGCAGGTGCCGAACAACACCGTCGTCCAGGTCGTCCAGGCCGGTTATGCGATCGGCGAGCGGGTGCTGCGCCCGGCCATGGTCGGCGTCGCCAAGGGCGGGCCGAAGCAGGCCGCCGGCGAGGCGAAGCCCGCGACGGCGGCGGAGACGCGCGAGGGCGCGGCGGACGAGTCCGACAGCGCGGCCTGAGCCGGCGCGGCCGGAGCCGGGCGGCTCACGGCCAGGACGCGACGGCGCGAAAGAATGCGAGGAGGCGCCGGGCGAGTTCGTCCGGCGCCTCTTCTGCCATATGGTGGCCGCTGTCGATCGCGCCGCCTTCGAGGCTGCCGGTCCAAGGTTTCCAGATGGCGAGCGGGTCGCCGTAGAGCAGTTCGAGATCGTCGCGCTTTGACCACAGGCACAGGGTCGGGCAGGCGAGCCGCCGGCCGGCCGCCCGGTCCGCTGCGTCGTCGGCCCGGTCGAGGGTGAGGCTCACGCGATAGTCTTCGACCATGCCGTGGACGACCGCTGGATCCCGGATGGCGGCCTGGAAGTCGGCGAAGTTCTCCCTGCCCATCGCCTCCGGTGACCCGCCGTACCATGCCTGCGGATCGGCAAGGATCGCGCGTTCCGGCTTTTCCGGCACGGCGAAGAAGAACCAGTGCCACCAGGCGCGGGCGAAATTCTCCGTGCACCGTTCCAGCGCCTCCAGGATCGGCACGCCGTCGAGGACGGCAAGCGCTGCAACGCGACCGGGATTGTCCATGGCGAGACGAAAGGCGGTGTAGGAGCCGCGGTCGTGGCCGACCACCGCGAAGCGCCGGTGGCCGAGCCGGGACATGAGTTCGGCAAGGGCCCGAGCCTTGGCGCGCTTCGACGATCCCGCATGATCCGCCGGCTGGAAGGAACCGCCGAAGCCCGGAAGGTCCAGGCAGATCACGGTGAACCCGGCAGCCGCAAGGATCGGCGCGACGAGGTGCCAGGTCGTGTGGGTTCGCGGATGGCCGTGAAGGAGGAGCAGCGGCGGGCCCGAGCCGCCGCGGCGAAGCCGGATCTGCCCGTCCGAGATCGCGACGGTTTCCAGCTCGAATCCTTCGAACATGCCAGACTCTCCATGGGCGGGTCGATGCGGCAAAGGGCTACAGCAGCGATAGCTGGGCGCTGGGTGCGCCGGCCCTGTTTCCTTCGAGGCGCAGGAGGAACGTCTTGGTCGGGAGCCCGCCACCGAAGCCGGTGAGCTGGCCGTTCGCGCCGATGACGCGGTGGCAGGGCAGGACGATCGGCAGCGGGTTCCTGCCGGCTGCAAGCCCCACCGCCCGGCTTGCCTCCGGCGCGCCGATCAAGGCCGCGACCTCGCCATAGCTGCGGGTCTCGCCATAGGGGATGTCCGCGAGGGCGTGCCAGACGCGCTCCTGGAAGGGCGAACCGCGAAAGCGCAGGGGCAAGTCGAAGCGACGCAGCTCCCCTGCAAAATACGCCTCGATCTGCCGTGCGGCCTCCGCGAAGGGGCCGTTATCGCGTCGCCAGCCGGGCTGCGGTCCGTCGGCCCCACGCCCGCCGGGAAATTTCAGGACCTGCAGTGCCGTCTCGTCCCCGGCGACCAGCAAGAGGCCGATGGGGCTCTCGACATAGGTGTATGACAATGGGGGCGCCATGCGTCCGGCCGCTCGGGAATTGAGGATCGTCTGGAATACATAGTTCGCCGGCTGCGGGGTGGAAGCCGGGGTCCCCGCCGGCATCCTGCAGCGTCGGACGCAGACTCGACCGGCGCGATATCGCTCAGAAGCGCGGCGGCTCTCGTCCCGCGGCGCGGCAGGCGGCGACGAGCGTGTTGGCCATCAGCATCGCGATGGTCATCGGACCGACGCCGCCGGGGACCGGCGTGATCGCGGCGGCCTTCTCGGCGGCCGAGGCGAAGTGGACATCGCCGACGAGCCGCGTCTTCGCGCTCCCATCCTCGCGCAGCCCCTTTTCCGGCGCCGCAATGCGGTTGATGCCGACATCGATCACCACCGCGCCGTCCTTCACATAGTCGCCGGTGATCATCTGCGGCCGCCCGACTGCGGCGACCAGAATGTCGGCGGACCGGCAGACGGCGGCAAGATCCCTGGTGCGCGAATGGGCGATCGTCACGGTCGCATTGGCGGACAGGAGCAGTTGCGCCATCGGCTTGCCGACGATGTTGGAGCGGCCGACGACGACGGCGGTCTTGCCCGACAGATCGTCGCCGAGGACGCTGCGGATCAGGAGCATCGAGCCGGCGGGCGTGCAGGGGACGAAAGCCTCGTCGACGGCTCCGGTCGACAGGAGGCCGACATTGACGAGATGGAAGCCGTCGACGTCCTTGGCCGCGTCGATCGCCTGGATCACCTTCGCCTCGTCGATCTGGACGGGCAGCGGCAGCTGCACCAGAATGCCGTGGATCCGAGGATCGGCGTTCAGCCTCGCCACCTCGGCGAGGAGCGCCGCTTCGGACGTATCCTCCGGCAGCTCGAACTTCTCGGAATGAAAACCGCATTCCGCGGCCATCTTCGCCTTGGAGGAAACATAGATCTGGCTGGCCGGGTCGGAGCCGACGATGACCACGGCGAGGCCGGGCGTCACGCCGGCTTCGCTGGAGAGTGTCTGCGCTTGCGCCTTGACCCTGTCGATGATGGTCGCCGCGACGGCCTTGCCGTCGATCCGTCTTGCTTCTGCCATGTCGTCTCGCTCCCGAACGCTTGAGGGCGGTGCCGCAGACTTCATAGAGCAGCGGGGCCGGCAGAAGAAAGGGCGGGCGGACGAAGGCGCATCCGCTGATGCGCAGACGCCGGGCCGCCCGGGATTCGGTCCGCCTCCAGACGGCGAGGCAAGTGACGTTCGTCACAGCGCGCTGCAATTGCTTCGATTATTGTCCTCTCATCGGCAGGAGCGAACCGCTCGCCGATCCCGATCATCCTGATACCGGCTCCGGGTCTGAGGCCGCCGGCATCGAGGCCATCTGCCGAAGAGTACTGCCCCGTCTCGACGGCACGATGCGGCGGGTCCCCGGTCTCTGGCCGGGGGCCCGCACATGATTCCCCTCCGAGCATGGCGTGCGCGCCGCGCGGCCGTTCCGCCGCTTCCTGTTCCCGTCAGGCGAATTCGTCGAGCGCCGGCATCGCTTCAAGGACGCGCGACGGCGGGAAGATCGCGATCGCCTCGGTGCCCTCCCGCAGCCGCGACAGAAGCTCGAACTGGCCGTTGTGCAGCTTGACCAGCGCCTGGACGATCGGCAGGCCGAGCCCGGTGCCCTGTTCGGCGCTCTTGATGGCGATCGAGCCCTGGCCGAAGGAGGACAGGACGATCGGGATCTCCTCTTCCGGAATGCCGGGGCCGTTGTCCCTGACCGAGACATATTGTCCGCCGCCGGCCGTCCAGCCGACGCGCAGGATGATCTCGCCGCCTCGCGGCGTGAACTTCACGGCGTTCGACAACAGGTTGATGATCACCTGCCGCACCGCCCGTTCGTCGGCCCACAGCGCCGGCAGATCCGGCTCGAACTCGGCGCGCAGCTTCAAGGATTTGGCTTCCGCCTTGATCCGGAGGATGGAGATGCAGTCGCGCGCGATCGCCACCATCTCAATCGCTTCCTCGTTGAGCGCGTAGCGCCCGGCCTCGATCCGCGACAGGTCCAGGATCTCGTTGATCAGGCCGAGCAGATGCTGACCGGAGGCGTGGATGTCGGCCACGTAGTCCTTGTAGGCCTCCGTTCCGATTGGCCCGAGGATCTCGTGGCCCATGACTTCGGAAAAGCCGAGGATCGCGTTCAGCGGCGTGCGCAGCTCGTGGCTGATGGTCGCAAGGAAATGCGATTTCGCGGCATTGGCATCCTCGGCCCTGAGGCGCGCCTCCTCCGACAGATTGCGCGCAGTCTCGAGCTCGGCGATCAGCTCGTCCTTGTCGGCCTGATAGGCGATCCGCTGTACGGCACTTCGCCTCAGGATCTCGGCGACCGCGGCGAAGAATGGCACCGCGCCGATCAGGACGCCGTTCATGGCGAGCCGCATCGGCTGCGGGTCGCTCAAGATGCCCCAGCCGAGCAAGGCGACGAGTGCCAGGAAGCTTGCCGGCACCACGGCCTTGAGGGTCGAGGAGATCATCGCCGTCGAGGCGATCGCCAGGAACAGGACCGCGAATCGGAAGATGTCGAAGGACAGCGGGGCGCACTGGCTGCAGCTGAGCGTCGCGAGATAGGCCCAGCACAGACCCGTCGCGATATGGCCGAACAGGAAGACCATCCGCCAGCGGGCGATCTGCTCGGCTTCGGCGGGCCCTGCCGAGTACCGCCGCGCCAGAATCACGAGGCCGAAATAGGCGGCGAGCGTCGCCAGCGTCCATAGCGCGGCGGCAAGGGCGCCGGTGAAGACCGACAGGCCGAAGCCGGCCAGCATGACCGGCAGCGGCATCACCACCGCCGCGCCGCGCAGGCCCGCGGCATGCTGTGCAAGGAGTTCCAGGCCGAAGCGGGGAATCAGGCCGCCGCGGGTCGACAGCCTTTCGCGCGTCGCCCGGAGCGTCTGCGTGAGGTCGCGGTTGCGCGGCTGGCGCCGGCGCGTGGCGAACTCGTAGGACGGCGGTGCTGCGATGGACATGAAACTAGGACGATCGCTCGGCTTCGCATTCGGACAGGGCTCATTCTGTTTCGAGAAGCTTAAAGAAATGCCTTAAAGAACCTGAAAGATCGGCCGGACCGGTGGAAAACCTCTGGAACCCCCGGTGCGACGGGGCTGCAGGCCGGAGCCTCAAGGGGCCAGCGGCGGGAGAGGTCGTCCCACCGGGCTCTTGCCGAAGCGGCGATTGAAACGGCGGCGGTGCCGGCCATTTCGTCGCGAAGGAGACAAGGAGGACGCCATGCGGCTCTATGACGGCGGGCGAGCCCCGAACCCGCGCCGGACCCGGATTTTCCTGGCCGAGAAGGGCATTGCTGTCGAGCTCGTGCCGGTGGACATCGCCAAGCTCGAGCACCGCGCCGGCGCGCTGGCGCAGAAGAACCCGCTCATGCGCTTGCCGGTGCTGGAACTCGACGACGGCACGATCATCACCGAATCGGTGGCGATCTGCCGCTATTTCGAGGCGATCAAGCCGGAGCCGCCGCTCTTCGGCACCGGGGCGCTGGGCCAGGCTAGGGCCGAGATGTGGAACCGCCGGCTCGAACTCGGCCTTTATCTTCCCGTCTCCACCGCCTTCCGGCACACCCATCCGGCCATGGCCGGGATGGAGGTGCCGCAGATCCGCGAATGGGGCGAGGCCAATCGCGGGAAGGCGCTGGAGTTCCTGGAGCTTTTCGATCGGCATCTGGCGGGCAATCGCTTTGCCGCGGGAGAGGATTTCTCGATCGCCGACATCACCGGTCTCGTCGCGATCGACTTTCTCAAGCCGGCGAAGATCGCGCTGCCGGACGATCTCGCCAATGTCCGGCGCTGGCACGAGGCGGTCGCCGCGCGGCCGAGCGCCGCGGCTTGAGGGGGCAGACTGCGCAGCAGCGGCCCGGCGAGGTCCCGCAGGAAAGCCCGGAAGCGCTCTACCGCCGCGTCCGCGCCTGCCGGATCTGCCGCGATTCGCCCGCCGGCAGACCGCTGCCGATCGAGCCCAATCCGATCCTCGCGATCTCCTCCACCGCGCGTCTCGTCGTCGCCGGGCAGGCCCCGGGCAACCTCGCCGACAAGACCACCAAGCCGTTCAACGACCCCTCCGGCGTACGCCTGCGCGACTGGATGGGGATCGGGCCGGAGGTGTTCTACGATCCGACCAAGCTCGCCATCGTACCGATGGGCTTCTGCTTTCCCGGCTATGACGCCAAGGGTGGCGACCTGCCGCCGCGCAAGGAATGCCGGGCGGCCTGGCATGATGAGGTGATGCGCGCCATGCCGCAGGTCGAGCTGATCCTGGCGATCGGTCTCTACGCGCAGGCCTTTCATATCGAGGGAGGCCGGCGGTCGCTGACCGAGACGGTGGCGGACTGGCGGGCGATTCTTCAGCGGGGCGGGCGCTACGCCCCGGTCCTGCCGCTGCCGCATCCCTCCTGGCGCAACAATGCCTGGCTGAAGCGCCACCCCTTCTTCGAGGCCGAACTCGTGCCGGCGCTGAGGCAGCGCGTGGCCGCACTCGTGTGAGCCGCTGCCGATCCGGTTGCAGCGGGAATCCGTGGGAGACGCAGCCGCAGCGGCGCGGCTCCACCCTACCGATTCAGCGCGCTCTCCTGTAAGTCTTTCGCCGTAAGACGGAGTGATGCGGGAATGGACCGGCTCGACAAGAAGATCCTGAGGCTTCTGCAGGAAGATGCGACGCTCGCCGTCGCCGACGTCGCCAAGCGCGTGGGGCTGTCGACGACGCCCTGCTGGCGGCGGATCCAAAAGCTCGAGGAGGAGGGCGTCATCAAGCGCCGGGTCGCGATCCTCGACCCGTCCCGCGTCAATGCGCGGGTGACCGTCTTCGTCTCGATCCGCACCAATTCCCATTCCAACGAATGGCTGAAGCGCTTTTCCGAGGTGATCGGCGAATTTCCCGAGGTGATCGAGTTCTACCGCATGAGCGGCGACGTCGACTATCTGCTGCGGGTCGTCGTGCCTGATATCGCCGCCTACGACGCCTTCTACAAGAAGATGATCGCCAAGATCGAGATCCGCGACGTCTCCTCCTCCTTCGCCATGGAGCAGATCAAGTACACGACCGAACTGCCGCTCGACTACATGGTGCTGGACAAGGAACCGCGCGGGGAGTGAACGGCGCGAGGGATCTCCTGTCGGCGCCGATTGCGCCGATCGCGGTTCCGCTTCAAGCGAGGATGACGGTGTAAGGCCGCTCCCGATCCGGACGTCACCGATTGAGCAGCGCCAGCAAACTCGACGTGTCCCAGCGCTTGCCGCCCATTGCCTCGACCTCGGCGTAGAACTGGTCGACGAGGGCGGTGACGGGCAGGCGGGCGCCGTTGCGCTTGGCTTCGGCAAGGCAGATGCCGAGGTCCTTGCGCATCCACTCCACCGCGAAGCCGTGGTCGTAATGGCCCTCGTTCATCGTCTTGTGGCGGTTCTCCATCTGCCAGGAGCCGGCGGCGCCCTTGGAGATCACCGAGACGACCTTCTCGATGTCCAGTCCGGACTTCTGGCCGAAGGCGATCGCCTCCGACAGCCCCTGGACGAGGCCGGCGATGCAGATCTGGTTCATCATCTTGGTCAGCTGGCCGGAGCCGGCCGGACCCATCAGCCCGACCATCTTGGCATAGGCCTCGATCACCGGCTTTGCCTCACCGAAGTCAGCCTGGTCGCCGCCGCACATCACCGTCAGCGCGCCGTTCTCGGCGCCGGCCTGGCCGCCGGAGACCGGGGCGTCGATGAATTTGATGCCCTTCTCGCTCGCCGCTTCCGCAAGCTCACGGGCGAGTTCGGCCGAGGCGGTGGTGTTGTCGACGAGGGTCGCGCCCTTGTCCATGCCGGCGAAGATGCCGTCCTCGCCATAGACGACGGAGCGCACGTCGTCGTCATTGCCGACGCACATGAACACGAAGCCGGCGCCGCTCGCGGCCTCGCGCGGCGAGGGCGCATGCTTGCCGCCGTACTGGTCGGCCCATTTCGCGGCCTTCTCGCTCGTCCGGTTCCAGACGGTGACGTCGTGGCCGCCCTTCTCCTTCAGGTGTCCGGCCATCGGATAGCCCATGACGCCCAAACCGATGAATGCGACCTTGGCCATGTGTCCGTCTCCCCGTCTGGCTCGCAATGGGTGCGAACTAGACCGCCGGGGGGCAGGGGTCAATCTGGGAGGCGCCGGGAAGGGCGGAATCAGGACGTGGCAGGCCTTGCGGGCAGCGGCCTGATCTCGATGGTGATCGGCCGGCCGACGGCGGAGGCATATTTCTGGATCGAGCCGGTCGAGACGGACTGGCGTCCGCTCTCCATCCGCGCGATCGCCGACTGCGACGTCCTCATCCGCTCGGCGACGTCCTTCTGGGAGAGCTTGGCGGCGCTGCGCGCGGCGATCAGGGCCTTGGCCACGGCGAACTCGGCGGCCATCGCGTCATAGGCCGCCTTCACCTCGGGATCGGCGAGGAGCTCTTCCCGAAACACCGAGAAGTCCTTCAATCTACCGCTCCAAATGCCGGGTCAGCCGCCGCTCCGCCCAGTTCGTGGCGTGCCGCAGGGCCTCGACGATGGCGAGGTAGAGGAGGGCCGCCCAGACATAGGTCTGGAAATCATAGGTACGCGAATAGGCCTGGCGGGTCTCGCCGAAGAGGTCGTAGACGGTGATGATCGCGACGATGGCGGACGCCTTGATCATCAGGATGATCTCGTTGGCATAGGGGCGAAGGGCGACGATCATCGCCTGCGGCAACACGACCTTGAAGAAGATCACCGCGCGCGACAAGCCGAGCGAGCGCGCCCCCTCCCACTGGCCCCTCGGCACGCTTTCGATCGCGCCGCGCAGGATTTCGGCCTGATAGGCCGCCGTGTTGAGCGCCAGCGAGAACAGCGCGCAGTACCAGGCCTCGCGGAAGAAGCCCCACAGGCCGATCGCCTCGAAGAAGCCGCGGAACTCGCCGAAGCCGTAATAGACGAGGAAGATCTGCGCGATCAGCGGCGTGCCGCGAAAGAAGTAGACGAAGACGAAGGCGGCGCCGCGCGCCAGCGGGTTCGTCGCCATGCGCCCGAGCGCCACGGGCAAGGAGACGATCGCCCCGCAGACGAAGGAGACGACGACCAGCGAGATCGTCACCCACAGGCCGGAGAGATAGGCCGGGCCGAAGCGGGTGAATAGCGACGGGTCGAACACCTCGACGATGTAGACGAGGAAGAGGACGGCGATCGCGATCCAGATGCTGATCGCGACGATGCCGGCGGGTTTCGGCCGCGCCCGCGGCGGGGCCGGTGCCTTGGCGGAGAGCGCCGCCTCGCTCACTTGGCCATCGCCCCGCGCTTGGTCCAGCGGTCGATCCGCCCGATTGCGAGCGAGGAGATCATCGTCAGGACGAGATAGAGGACGATCGCGACGCCGAAGAAGAGGAACGGCTCGCGCGAGACGCGCGCCGCGATCCCCGCCTGGCGCAGGATGTCGGATAGTCCGATGACGGAGACGAGGGCGGTGTCCTTCAGAAGGTTCATCCAGAGATTGGCAAGCCCCGGCAGCGCGATCTTGATCAGCTGCGGCAGGATGATCAGGAGCATGATGCGTGAATTCCTGAGGCCGAGCGCGGCGCCGCCCTCGCGCTGGCCGTGCGGGATCGCCCGGAAGGCGGAGAGGAACACCTCGCTCGCGAAGGCCGAGAAGACGACGCCGAGCGCGATCATGCCGGAGACGAAGCTCGACAGCGTGATGGCGGGAAGGCCCACCGCCTGGGTCGCCGACTTCAGCGCGCTGTTGACGCCGAAATAGACCAGGAACAGCGTCAGAAGTTCCGGCAGGCCCCGGAAGATCGTCGTGTAGATGTTGGCCGACAGGTTCAAAAGCCGGTCGTCCGACTGCTTGGCGATCGCCATCAGGAAGCCGACGACGAGCCCGATCGGCAGGGTCGCGACCGACAGCGAGGCGGTGACGAGGACCCCCCACGCGATGTCGTCGCCCCATCCCGTGGGGCCGAAGCCGATCAGGGTCCAGGTATCGTTCATCGGTTGTTATGGTTACGCATGACCGCACCGTTCAGCAAGCGACTGTCGCAGTGCATTCACAGTTGATGGCACTATGCATTTCTCTAACGATAAAGACCCGGAGGAACCCCCATGCATCTTTCCCGCCGCAACTTCGTCGCGAGCGCGCTCGCCGCGCCCGTCCTCGTGCGCTTCGCCAGCCTGCCGGCGCTCGCCAAGTCCGACATGCCCTCCGGCCAGGTGACGCCGATCTATCGCACTAAGGCCGGCGATGCCGTCGTCACCGCGGTCTCCGACGGCTATCTTGAACTCGACGTTTCGCTCCTGTCCAACATCAGCCCCGAGGACGCCGCGGCGCTGCTCCATCAGGCGTTCCGGGGAAAGCCGCCGGTGACGACGGGTGTCAACGCCTTCGTCGTCCAGATGGCGGACCGCACGGCGCTGATCGACACCGGCGCGGCCGGCGCGTTCCCCGAAACGGGCAGGCTCGTCGACCGGCTCACCGCCGCCGGCATTTCGCCCGAAACGGTCGACGATGTGCTGTTGACGCATCTGCATCCCGACCATGTCGGCGGCCTCGCCGCGAACGGCCAGCCGAACTTTCCGAACGCCATTGTCCATGTCCACCGCAAGGAACGCGATTACTGGACGAGCGAGGAGAACAAGGCGGCGGCTCCGGACGGCGCCAAGGGCATGTTCGACCTCGCCTCGGCGGCGATGACCGCCTATGGCGACCGGGTGAAGCCCTTCGACGGGCCCGGGGAGGTCGTGCCGGGCATTGCGGCGCGCGAACTCTTCGGCCATACGCCCGGCCATTGCGGCTACCAGATCGGCGAGGGCGAGGACGGGCTCCTCGTCTGGGGTGACATCGTCCATGTCGCGCCGATCCAGTTCCCGCGGCCGGATGTCGGCATCTCCTTCGATTCCGAGCCCGAAAAGGCGATCGCGACGCGCAAGGCGCTGCTCGATGAGGTCGCCCGGAACCGGACGAGGATCGCCGGCATGCACATCGCCTTCCCGAGCCTCGGCCATGTGGTTGAGGGGACGGGCGACCAGGCCTACGACTTCGTCCCGAGCGCCTGGCAGTACGATCTCGGCTGAGGCGCCACCAAGTCCGAGCGAAAGGAGCCGCGGCGAGGGATCGCCGCGGCTCCTTGTCTGACGAAGCGCCGGAAGCTTATTTGCCGTAGACGTCGAAGTCGAAATACTTGTCCTGGATCGTCTTGTAGGTCCCGTCCTCACGGATCGCGACGATAGCGTCGTTGAACATCTGCTTCAGCTTGTCGGAGCCCTTGCGCAGGCCGACGCCGACGCCCTTGCCGTAGATCTTCGGATCGGCCGGCAGCGTGCCGAGGATCTTGCAGCACTGGCCTTCGTCGCTCTTCACCCATTCGGTGAGAACGACGACGTCGTCCATGACCGCGTCGAGACGTCCGTTCTCGATGTCGAGCTTGTACTCCTCGGCCGTCGGGTACTGCCGCACCTCCGCGTCGGGGAAGAGCGCCTCGGCCGCCTGGGCGTGCGTGGTCGAGACCTGGGCGCCGATCTGCTTGCCCTTCAGCGCCTCATCCGTGGCTTCCTTGATGTCGGAATCCTTCGGCACGGCGATCGCCGGCGGCGTCTGGTAATATTTGTTGGTGAAGTCGATCTGTTTTTCGCGCTCCGGCGTGATCGACATCGAGGCGAGGATCGCGTCGAAATTGCCGTTCTGCAGCGCCGGGATCATGCCGTCCCAGTCCTGCGTGACGAAGGTGCAGGTGACCTTCATCTGGTCGCAGAGCGCCTTGGCGATGTCGACGTCGAAGCCCTTCAGCTCGCCCGAGGCGTCGAGGAAGTTGAAGGGTGGATAGGCACCCTCGGTGCCGATCACGACCTTAGACCAGTCCTTGCCGGAATCGTCCGACTGGGCGAAGGCGGAGCCGGCGGCGAGGGCGGAAAGGGCCGCAGCCAGGGCGAGGGTTTGGGCAAATCGCATGAAGACCTCTTGCTTGTCAGGAGGAGCATGCGCCGCGGCGTCTATCGAGCGCCGCTTTCCGATGCATGCCCACAAGGCGTGCATGCTGGCATTTTTTCCGGACCGGTGGCAACCGCGCCGGCCGGCGCGCGATGAATTTATGCTTTCCCGGAAAAGGCTTCGGCGAGAGCCAGATCGTCCGGCGTGTTGACGTTGAAGAAGGGATTGCCCTCCGGCGCGTGGTCGTTCGGCGGAATGTCGACGGCGCCATGCCCGACAGCGTCCAGGAAGGCGCGCATCGCGAGCGGCTTCCCGGCATCGAGCCATGCCGTGAGATCCGGCAAGATGGCGAGCGGCCAGAGCGACACCGTTGGCTGCAGCCGCCCGGCAAAGCGGGCGACGACGGGCCGGCTGCCTGCATCCTCCGTCATCCGTTCAACGATGTCCCTCGGCAGGAAGGGCGTATCGCCGGGGACGGTGAGGAGATGGGTGGCAAGAGCCGGCGTTTCGGCAAGCCGTGTCAGCCCGGCCTCGACCCCCGCCAGCGGTCCACGGAAATCCGCCCGGCGGTCGGCGACGAGTTCGAGGCCAAATGCCTCGTAGCCGGCCCCTGCCTGCGCGTTGATCCAGAGCGGCGCGCAGGAGCCCGACAGCCGGTCGACGACATGGGCGAGCATCGCCCGCCCGCAAAGGCGGAGCAGCGGCTTCGGCACGCCTCCGCCCATGCGGCTGCCGCGGCCACCGGCGAGGATGAGGCCGGCGGGCGTCATGGACGCAGAGGCGGCGCCGGCCGCCGGATCATCTCGGTGTGCTCGCTCGGCTCTGCCGACATTAATGCACCTGCGTCCTCGCCACTTTCGTCAGGCCGCGAACCCGCTCACGATAGAGCGTGTAGACGCCGCTCGCCACCACCACCGCCGAGCCGAAAAGCGTCGTCGCCGAAGGCAGGTCGCCGAACACCACGAAGCCGATGATCAGCGCGTAGAGCAGGATGGAGTAGCGGAATGGCGCGACGAAGCCGGCCTCGCCCACCCGCATCGCCTGGACGATGAAGATATAGCCGATGGCGATCGCCAGAGCGGCGCCGCAGAGATAGGCCGCGACCGGCGCGCTGACCGGTTGCCAGCCGCCGGTGAGCGGGATCAGCAGCCAGCCGACCAGGGTGACGCCGACGGCTGTGACCAGGGAGATGAAGAGCGAGGGGACCGCTCTGTCCATCCGCCGCGTGGTCAGGTCGCGCACCGCCGAGGCGAGGACGGAGGCGAGGACCGCCAGCGAATAGACGTTGAAGCCCTCCGTGCCAGGCTTCACGATGATCATCACCCCGAGGAAGCCGACGGCGAGCGCGGTCCAGCGGCGGCAGCCGACCGGCTCCTTGAAGAGCAGCGCCGCGGCGAGCGTGATCACCAGCGGCAGCGCCTGGAACACGGCCGAAGCGTTGGCGATCGGCATCTGGCCGAGCGCCGTGATGTAGGTGAGCGTCGCCAGGACGTCGGTCACCGTGCGCAGGAGCAGCCGGGGATTTTTGAGGAGTGCGGGCGGCCGCAGCGCTCCGAAGCGCCATGCCAGCAGGAAGAGGAACGCGGAGGCGGCAATCCCGCGCAGCGCCATGATCTGGGCCGTCGCGAGCTCCGCCGAGGCGAGCTTCACGAAGGTGTCGTTGACGACGAACCCCGCCATGGAAGCGAGCATCAACAGGGCTGCACGGAGATTGTCGCTGGGCAAGGGAGAAGCCGGAAGACATCGGGGCGGGAATTGCCGACGCTACATGATCTCCCTCGATTCGAGGATGATATTTCGAGAATTGCGCCGCGTCGGGCTGAGATCGAGCGGAATCGTCCTCCGATCAGGCGCTGCCTTTCGTGGATCGAGCACCGGCAGGCCTGCCGCCTCTCCCAATCCCGAGACGGTAGCGAGCCCGGGAATTCGAGCGCTGGAAGTATCGCCGGACCGTTCTAGCGAATACGCTGCGTAAAATTCTAATTTTCGACGTAATACGATGCTTGGATAGTTCGAGCAGGATGGGCTTTTCAAGGTGGGCAGGAAGAGGATGTCCTTCGATTTCTCTGCCGTGGATGCCGTTCTCGGTGGGTATCGCCAGCCGCGCAAGCGTCGCAGGCCGACGCATGCCGAGGTGGACGAGCCGGAACAGACGGCGCCCGCGCAGGCCCGGCCCGATCGGCCCCGCGAGGATGCGGATCCCGTGACCGGCGGGGCCGGCCGGGGCGTCGTCGGGCTGGAGACAGCGATCGGCGCGGTTTTTTCGGTCGCCAATCCCATCCCGGTCGAGGACCCGGCGCCTGCGATCGCAACTGCCGCCCCCGAACCGCCTCGCATGTCAGCGGATGGCGGCCATCGCGACGCACATTCCGGAATTGAATGCCTGACCAGCGAAGACGAACTGGCCAGCTTGCCCCTCGAGGATCTCGTGGATGCTCTGGCGCGGGAGCCCGAAAAGCCGGAACCGATCTCTGTGGAGCGACCGCCTTCATCTCGTGAGGATCCCCTCACGGAGGCGCACGGCGTTGTGGCAAGTGCTTCCCCTCCTCAGGACGAGGAGGCGGAGAGCGCTGCGAGCGTAGAGAGCGCTTCGGAGCCGGTAGCGGCGCCGGTCTTCAACTGGACGGACAGGGTTCGCCGCGTGTGAGCCTCGCGTCGCCCCAGTGGTAGGGGCAACGCGCTCTCATACGTCGGAGCGAGACGTTCGCCCGGCGGCGCTGCCGTATCAGCCCTCGCGTGACGGGCCGCGCAGCGTCTTCGTGATCGGTCCGACGAGCGGGTCGTATTCCGAGCGCAGCGAAGGCGGGTAGCGGATCGAGATCGAATGGATGAGGCCGCCGCGGAAGATGTAGCGCTCGTAGAAGATCTTGCCGTCCCGATATCCCGACACCACCGCCCAACTATTGCCGGAAGCGTCATAGGTCACGCGGTCGGTGGAGGCCCGATCCCCGATCACCGATTTCGGCGTCTCGCCGCCATTGTTGGGCCGGGCATAGATGAAGATCTGGGCGCCATCCGGTGAGGCCCAGCCAAGGCCGTCGCCATTGGTCGGCGCCGGCAGCCGGTTCGGGAATTCCTCCGACGGGAAGGTCGCGGAGGTGCCGTAGCGTTCGTTCCTGTAATTGATGTCGCCCGCCAGCGCGGGGGCGCAGCTTACCAGTGCCGCGAGCCCGATGCCCGCAGCTGTCGCGATCAGCGATGTCTGCATCAGAATTATCCTCCGGTCACGCTCATATGCCGCGAGACCGAAGGCCTCTTCGTCGCGCGGTCGATGATGAAGTCATGTCCCTTCGGCTTGCGGCCGATTGCCTCGTCAATGGCATGCGACAGCAATTCGTTCCCCTCCGAGGCCCTGAGTGGGGCCCTGAGGTCTGCGGCGTCTTCCTGGCCGAGGCACATGAATAGCGTGCCCGTGCAGGTGACCCGAACCCGGTTGCAGCTTTCGCAGAAATTGTGCGTCATCGGCGTGATGAAGCCGAGGCGCCCGCCGGTCTCGGCAATCTCGACATAGCGCGCCGGGCCGCCGGTCTTGAACGGAATGTCGTCGAGCGTCCACCGCTCGGAAAGGTCGGTGCGCACCTGGCTCAGCGGCAGATAGCGATCGGTCCGGTCCTCGTCGATCTCGCCCATCGGCATGGTCTCGATCAGGGTGAAGTCCATGCCCTCGCCATGCGCCCATTCGATCATCGACGGGATTTCGGCGTCGTTGAAGCCCTTCAGCGCGACGGCGTTGAGCTTGATGTGGATGCCGGCGTCCTGGGCGGCGCGGATGCCCTTCATCACCTGATCGAGTTCGCCCCAGCGCGTGATCTCGCGGAACTTGTCGGGATCGAGCGTGTCGAGCGAGACGTTGAGCCGCTTGACGCCGCAATCGGCGAGTTCGGAGGCGAAACGCGTCAGCTGCGAGCCATTGGTGGTCAGCGTCAGTTCCTGCAGGGCGCCGGAATCGAGATGGCGCGACAGCGAGCGGATGAGGTGCATGATGTTCTTGCGCACCAAGGGCTCGCCGCCCGTCAGCCGCAGCTTCTTCACGCCCTTTTCGACGAAAGCGGTGGCCAGCCGGTCGAGTTCTTCCAGCGTCAGGAGATCCCGCTTCGGCAGGAAGGTCATGTCCTCCGCCATGCAGTAGACGCAGCGGAAATCGCAACGGTCCGTGACGGAGACGCGCAGATAGGTTATCGCGCGGCCGAACGGATCGATCATCTCCGGCCCGACAGGTTGTGGCTGACGGGTCGTGGCGATCGGCTCGGCGGCGACAGGTCGCGGCGTCTTGATCAGGCCGGTCGTGTCGAGAAGATTGTAGCGCATGCGGGGCGTTGTCTCGGTCATGCGACGAATGTGGAAGGCGCTGGGGTCCCGGTCAAGCGGCCGGTTCCGATCAAGCCATTCAACGAAGGAATGAATCCGCTATGACCGAAAGCTCTCCAGCCCCCGAGGAACTGCGGGTCGGCGCCGACCGTCGGACCCTCGTCGTGGTGTTTCCGGGCGGGGCGCGGGACGAATTTTCCGCCGAATTCCTGCGCGTCCTCTCCCCCTCTGCCGAGGTCCAGGGCCATTCGCCCGACCAGAGGAAGACTGTCGGCGGCAAGAAGGATGTCGCCATCGCCAACATCCTGCCGATCGGCCATTACGCCATCCGCATCGTCTTTTCCGACGGTCACGACAGCGGCATCTACACCTGGAGCTATCTCGCCGAGCTCGGTCGCGAGAAGGACGAACGCTGGCGGGCCTATCTCGAAGAGCTGAAGGCCAAGGGGCTGAAGCGGGAGCGGTGACGTCCGGCGATGCCGGATGAGGGAGCCGGCCGCGTCCCCCAGTGCGAGACCGTCGCCGGTCAGTACAGCGTCGCCTTCATGTGCTCGGGATATCCGGCATCGTAGGTCTTGCCGTCGAATTCCCGGTCCAGGGCCGAGAGGATGTCGCCAGCGGTGGGAAGCGTCGAGCGCTCGACTTGGCACGCGGGGTCCCAGAGCCGGGAGCGGGCGAGCGCCTTCTGGCACTGGAAATAGACACGCTCGACATGGATGCGCAGCACCGACTTCGCCGGTTTTCCACCGACGTCGAACAGGGCGAGAAGGGCCGGATCGACGTCGATCTCGGCGGTTCCGTTCACCCTGAGCGTTTCGCCGACGCCCGGCACCAGGAAGAGCAGCGCGACGCGCGGATCGCGCACGATGTTCTTCAACGTGTCGATGCGGTTGTTGCCGCGCCGGTCCGGCAGGAGCAGCGTGCGCTGGTCGGCGACCTTTACGAAGCCCGGCGCGTCGCCGCGCGGCGAACAGTCGAGGCCTTCCGGCCCGACGCTGGCGAGGAGGACGAAAGGCGAGGCTTCGATCAGTGCGCGGTAGTGATCGGAGAGGTGGTCGAGCTCCTTCGTCAGCGCCCGAGCGACCGGCGGTTCGCTGTAGACCCGCTGTAGCGCCTCGATGTCGCGGATGATCGTGTCGCTCATGCTCTGTCCTCCATTCCGGGCGGACGCTGATCCATCCGCTTCGCACCGGCAAGCCCGCCCGCCGTCCGCCCGGAAATTGTGGGCTCCGGTGGAGGGCGGCCGATGCCCAAGTCGTGGCCGCCCTTGTCGCATCCGATCGCCGGTGGCTACTTGGCGGCCGTTCCCGGCTGGCCGGCGTGCATGCCGGACATGGCATCGTGATCGCCGGCCATCTCCGGCTTCCGCGTCGCAACGTCTTCGACCGCGAGTTCGACAGCGACCGAGCCCGCCTTCTCGAACTTCAGCGTCAGCGGCACCCGCATGCCCTTGGTCAGGCGCTCTGTGGGCCCGATCAGCATGAGGTGATAGCTGCCGGGCTTCAGCGTGACCGACTGGCCGGCGGGAATCTCCAGCCCGTCCGGCAATTGCCGCATCTTCATGACGCCGCCATCGACGGACATCTCATGGACCTCGACGGCCTTGGCGGCCGGCGTCGACCCGCCGATGAGGCGGTCCGCCTCGGACCCGGTGTTGTCGATGGTCATGTAGCCGCCCGCGACCGGCGCGTTCGGCAGCGTCGCGCGGGCCCAGGGATGTCCGATGGTGATGGCGCCGGCCTTGTATTCGTGCGCCGCCGCGCCGGACGCGGTTGCGAGGGTCATGAAGGCGCCAAGCGCCAGCTTTTGGATGAGAGCCATGTCGTTTCTCCGTGCTCAACAAGTCTGATGCGTCGCGCGGCCTTTGCCCGCGACATCGAAGCTGTTCAGACTGAGACGGAGGGCGGGCCCCTGGGGGCGGGTACGACGACCGGTGGCGGTCGCGGCCCCGATCTTTCGACGAGGGGCGGCAACCAGTCGCGGCGAGATTCGGCGAGCGCGAAGGCGGCGCCGAGGTCGGTCTGCGGCGGCAGGCTCGCGAGGAGATGGACCTGTGCGCCGCAGGCGATGCCGCACTGGCAGTCGAGGCAGCAATCATGCGTCTGGGATGGATCGCCCGGCAGCGTCACGGCGCCGCCATGGCAGATCACCGGCCCGCCGAAGAGATCGCTCGCGCCGGTGGCGGCGCAGCCGAAGGCGGAGGCCGCCGCCTGGACCAGTAGCAGCTGCACGAGGATCAGCACGGCCGCGAAGGCCGCCGACCGATCCCGGAACAGCTGGCGAAAGATCCTCATGACGCCACCGATAGCACGAAATCGGCCGCTGCCAAGGACTCAGTTCAAGGGGGATATCGATGGTCCGCAGAGATGGTCGAGGGAGGCAGGGGACAAGCGGGCCGTCGCATGAAGGCGGCCCGCCTGGAGATGCCGGATCGCCTGGCCCGGACGCGCGGTCCGGGCCGTTCGGAGCGCCCCTCAGGCCGCTTGGTGCAGGCGCCGGGCGAAGAGCGGGCCGCTTGTCGTCTTGGTGAGCGACTTCGCGGCCGCGAGCACGGCGAGGTCGATCAGCGGCTCGACGATGACGACCAGCATGTAGGCGCCGCCGAAGGTGGCGACGGCGGAGAAGCTCTGCGCTGTGACGCCCTCGCCATAGAACGCCCAGAAGGCGACCCAGGCGACGATGCCGCCCTGATAGGCCGTCGACAGCGACAGCGCCTGGAGGTAGCTCGTCTCGACATAGGGGGTGCGCTCGGGGATGATGCGCTTCGCCAGTGCCGAGATGCCCCAGAGCGGAACGAGCAGCGTCGTGACGTTCATGCCGTATTGCGGCAGGTCGAAGGGCGAGAAGAACAGCCCCTGGATCAGGAGGCCGGCGGCGAGGCCGATGGCGGCAGGCCCGGCGCCGAACATCAGGAAGAGCGTCGAGCCGAGGATGAGATGGACCTCGGAGATGCCGACCGGATAGTGCGGCAGGATCTGGAAGAACGAGAAGACGAGCGCGGTCGCGACAGCGCTGCGGCCGGCAAGGCTGACGAGGCCGCCGTCCCGCCGGACGGTGTCGGCCGCGAGCTTCAGGCCGACGACGGCCGCGCCGGCTCCGGTCGCGAAGGACAACGCGATCTTGGCGCCGGTGACGACACCGGGTTCGATATGCATGTGGGTCTCCTTTCTGCACCCGCCGTGCAGGAGATGTTGAGGATGCGCCAAAAGGGGCGCGACTTTCGATGGCAGGTCTCCTGGCTTGCGGGTCTTCGCTCGGCCTTGCCTTCCCGGCCTCTCAGCCAGTGGCAGTTCAGGCGTCGCTCGCCGCTTACAGTTGCGGGGGCAGCCACGGTCTCGGTCCCTGATGGGTACGCCTCACCGTGTTCCCTTTTCATCCGCCGGCGCGTCGGCGCGCGGCAGAACCATCGGCATCGATGCTAACCCGACAATTGGTTCGATGGGAAGACGCGCTTACGCTTTTTCCCGTTTCCGCCCGATCCGGCCCCCGTCGTACGGGCGATCAGCGCCGGAAGGCTGGCAGCGCGTCGAAAGCGCTTTTCAGGGCTTCGGACCAGCCCTCGGAGATCATCTGGTAATAGGGGTCGCGCTGGTCGAAGCGGCGGCGATAGCCGGCGACGTGGCTGTCGGTCTCGTAGAACTGCATGTCGATCGGCAGGCCGACGGAGAGGTTCGAGCGGATCGTCGAATCGAAGGAGACGAGCAGCAGCTTGGCGCATTCCTCCAGCGACATCGCCGGGTCGTAGGTGCGGATGATGATCGGCCGGCCGTATTTGTGCTCGCCGATCTGGAAGAACGGATTGTCCGCGCCCGCCTCGATGAAATTGCCTTCCGGATAGATCATGAACAGGCGCGGCCGGCCGCCCTTAATCTGGCCGCCGAGGATGAAGGAGGCGGAAAAGACGGCGTCCGCCGTCTGGCCCCCCTGGGCGGTGCCGGAGATCACTTCCTTGACCGTCTCGCCGATCAGCTTGGCGGTCTGGAACATGGAGGGCTGGGTGAGAATGCCGGGCTGGCGCTCGGCCGGCGCGACCATTCGCTCATCGAGCAGCGAGACCGTCGCCTGGGTCGTGGCGAGATTGCCGGCGCTAAGCAGGCACAGGAAGCGCTCGCCCGGCACCTCCCATGTCTTCATCTTGGATACGACGGAAATATTGTCGACGCCCGCATTCGTCCGTGTATCGGACATGAATACGAGTCCACGATCGACCAGAAGCCCGACACAGTACGTCATCGTAGTCATCTGCCCCAGAAGTGCCGCGACCGTTATAGGATTCGCTGCTTGCGCGGATCATTCGTCATGTCGACGCCGGGGGCAATCGGCGATATTTGGCCGGCCAAGATTGTTTCGAACTGTTGCCGGTTGGTGGCGCTGACGCAATCCCGCATCAGAAAGTGCGCCTACAGCGCCTCGCAGCAGTCCGTGACGCAGTGGCCTCGCTTCAAGTGGCGCTCGGCGGCCGCGAGGCGCGCCTCCTCCTGCCGCACCGGCCGGTCGGCGATGACCGGCACGAACGAGTTGCCCAGAAAGCCGGTGACGCTTTCGACGTCGCCCTTCGCCGAGCATTTCGACAAATAGCTCGGATCCTCGGTTCCGCCGCCCGTCGCCTCGAGAAGGCAGAATGCGCCCTTTTCCGCCGTGGCCGCTCGCCTGAGGCGCGAGCGATCGGGTCCGGCCGAGACCGCTGCCTGGAAATGGCTGATCTTCGCAAGGTCCACCGTGAGATTTGCCCTCAGGTCGGGGCTGCCGCCGAGGCCGCCGCTGCGAAAAATCTCGAAGACGAACCGGCAGTCGCTCTTGCGATACGTCTTGACCACGTTGAGGAAACCGCTCGCCTGAGCGCCCTCACCGGGGATCGTCAGCCGGAAGAGCCCCGAGCGCGGCGATTCCCATCGGTCCGGCGAGTGCGGGTTTCGCGCGCCCGGCTCGATGCCGAGGATGATGTAGGCGGCCGCATCTTCGGACGGCCCGGCCGCAGCCGGTGCCGGCGTCAGGGCGAGGAGTGCGGGCATTAAGGCGCAGGCCGCGATCGCGCGACGAAGGTGCATCATCGACATGCCTCGATTGTTTCGGAAGAGTCATTCTGCACCACCAGCTGTTAAGTCGGGCATGCTGCCGTCAGGCGCATTTGATTCGAAATGAACGCAAGCAAGGCCCGCAGCCATCGTGTCGGAAACCACCCTCTACGCCCCGGTCAAGTCGTTCCTCGAAGGGCTCGGTCTTTCGGTGAAAGGCGAGATCGGCGGCTGCGACATCCTGGCCGTCAGTCCGGATTCGCCGCCCATTCTCGTGGTTTGCGAGCTGAAGATGAGCTTCAACCTCGAACTCGTCCTGCAGGGCGTCGACCGGGCGGCGGCCTGCGACGAGGTCTGGCTAGCCGCCCGCCTCTCCGCCCGCGGCAAGGGACGCGAGAGCGACAAGCGCTTTCGCGCGCTCTGCCGCCGGCTCGGCTTCGGCCTTCTCGGCGTTGGCGGGGACGGGACGGTCGAACCGCTGCTCAGCCCTGCGGCTCCCGCGCCACGCCGCGATCCGCGCCGCCGGTCGCGCCTCGTCGACGAGCACCGGCGCCGACGCGGCGATCCGGCCGAGGGCGGCAGCACGCGGGCACCGATCATGACCGCCTACCGGCAGGACGCGCTCGCCTGTGCAAGGGCCATGGTGGAAGCGCCACAGCGGCCGCGCGATCTCAAGCAGGCCGTCCCGACGGCAGCCAAGATCCTGCAGCGCAACGTCTATGGCTGGTTCGAGCGCGTCGATCGCGGCCTCTACGGCCTGACGCCGGCCGGCATCGAGGCGCTCGCGCGCTGGCCCTCTGCCGAACACGGCGAGGACAGGGCGCCCGCGCAGGCGGCCTGACGTCTTCTGGCGCTTACGCGTCGGCGCGGCCGAAGGCCCGGCCGCTAGGGCTGTGGGAGATCCCGCACGAGCCGGAAAAAGGGGTCAAGGCGTTGCCAGCGGGTCGTCCCAGCGGGCTTCCTTCACCACTTCTTCCTTGATCTGCGACAGGAGATCGGGTGTGCGCACGAGCGGCCGCACGCCGTGCGAATGGTATTCGCCAAAGACATTGCCGTTCTCTGCCCAGCGCTCGAGCGAATTGATGTCGAGCTTGGCGCATTGCGGCCGGACGCTCCAGGTAACCTGGGCGGGCGAGCAAATCGCCTGGGAGTAATCCGGGCCTGTGGTCGAGCCGGAATAGACGACCGGCTTGCCGGTGCCGCTCGGCAGGGCCTTTGGCTGGTAGTGGCCGCCCATGCGTCGACCCTGATAGTCGAAATCGGCGAAGTCGAGCGCCTTGGCATCGTTGACGAGCAGGAAGACCTGCGCCTCGACGCGAAGCGTGGGGTTGCTGCAGGTGCCGCTCGAACAGGCGCCGAGACCTTCGCCCGGCGGAACGTCGCAGGATGTGTAGACCCAGTGAACCTCGATCGTGTCGCCGGGTTCGGCCCCTTCGAATGCCCTGCGTCCTTCGGCCGTGGGGGCCAATTCTGCCGCCGACAGCGCGTCACTGCCGTTGCACCGGTAGCCGCCTTTTTCGCCTTCGCCGGCATAGACGGAGAAGCCGGGACCCTTGTGCTCGGCATTGGTATGGGTGTGGATGTTGCAGAGATTCATCACGCCGGCATCCGGCGCCTCGCCGGAGACGACGCCGTTGCGGCCTTCATGGACGCCGATGTCGCGCGGCGACTGCGGCCCGTACCCCCGGCAGATGTCCTCGGCCAGACCCGGCGTCGCCAACACGACCGAGATCGCTGCGCCTGACATGGTCCGGACGAAGAGGCTTCGCGCTGTCATCGATGAATGATCCCCAGGCCGATCGGGGCCGGCCGCCCGTGCAAATGTCCCCGGCGTGACCGATACAGGATCCGGCTTGTCGTTCTGTTAATAATACGTAGACAATACAATAAGTTACCTCTCGGTCGGAATGAGGGGGCGCCTGGCGGCATCGCCGAAACCGCCGCCGGGACGGGCGCCGGCCGCAGCGGCCGGAGGCGAGGCGGCGCACGATCGATGTCGCTGGGCCCCTGGGCCGCAAGGGTCGACAGGCCGAAGCTCGTCTTCCCCGCCCTTCGCATCCCCGCCGCTTTCCGCTATGAGCCGGATCGAACGGAATGGGAGCATGGCCGTGCCGGCAACGCGTGACGATCTGATGCGCTACCTGCAGGAACTCGGGATCGACGTTACGACGGTCGACCACCCGCCCGTATTCACCGTCGCGGAAAGCCAGGACATCCACCGCGACATGGTCGGTGGGCACACCAAGAATCTGTTCGTCAAGGACAAGAAGGGCCGCCACTTCCTGATCGTCGCGGAGCACGAAACGGTGGTGGAACTGAAGAGCCTGCACAAGCGCATCGGAGCGCAGGGACGCCTGTCCTTCGCCGGCCCCGACGCCATGCAGGCCATGCTCGGCGTCACGCCAGGCTCGGTGACCGCCTTCGGCGTCATCAACGACGAAGCCGGGGCGGTCAGCGTCGTGCTTGATGAGCGGCTGCTTGCGCACGATATGGTGAACTGCCATCCGCTGACGAACGAAGCGACCACCACGATCGCGACGCCGGATCTGATGGCGTTCTTCCGATCCTTAAGGCACGAGCCCCTCGTCATCGGGCTCGAGGCTGCGGACACCGACGGCGACGGGCAGGACCGATGAGCAACAATCCCTATGGCAATTCCCAGGGCGGCTACGGGCGCCAGACCACCATGGCGGGCAGAGAGCCTGCCGCCGGCCAGGCTCCGGCCACCGGCCTTTCCGGCTTCGGCGGGAGCCAACCTTCGGCGCCGGCGGATCTGATCAAGGATACGACCACGGCCAAGTTCTCGGCCGACGTCATCCAGGAATCGCGCCGCCAGCCGGTCATCGTCGACTTCTGGGCGCCCTGGTGCGGCCCCTGCAAGCAGCTGACGCCGATCCTGGAGCGCGCGGTCACCGCGGCGGGCGGCAAGGTGAAGCTCGTCAAGATGAACATCGACGAGCATCCCGCGATCGCCGGCCAGTTGGGAGTCCAGTCGATTCCCGCGGTCTTCGCCTTCGTCGGTGGGCAGCCGGTGGACGGCTTCATGGGAGCCTTGCCCGAGAGCGAGGTGAAGGCCTTCATCGACCGCCTCACACAGGGGCACGGCGGCGAGGAAGGCGATCCGATCGCCGAGGCGCTCGACCAGGCGAAGGGCCTGCTCGACCAGGGCGACGCGGCGAGCGCAGCCCAGCTCTTCGGCGCCATCCTGCAGCACGAGCCCGGCCATCCTGGCGCGACGGCGGGCCTGGCGGAATGCTACATCGCGGCCGGCGACGCCGAGCGTGCCAAGGCGCTGATCGACCAGGTGCCGGCCGACAAGGCGGACGACCCGGCGCTGGCCGGCGTGCGCGCCAAGCTGAAGCTCGCCGAGGAGATCGCGGAGCTCGGCGATCCGGTGCAGCTGCAGGCGCGGATCGAGGGCGATCCGGACGATCATCAGGCGCGCTACGATCTCGCTCTGATCGCGCAGGCCCGCGGCGACCGCGCCACGGCGGCCGGCCATCTCCTGGAAATCATCCGGCGCGAGCGGGGCTGGAACGACGAGGGCGCCCGCAAGAAGCTGCTCGAATTCTTCGAAGCCTGGGGACCGACCGATCCTGCGACCAAGGAGGCCCGGCGCCGGCTCTCCTCGCTTCTGTTTTCCTAAGGCCTCTTGGCGCGCGAGCGGCTCTGACGGGCCGCATCGCGCGTCATTGCCGCAGGATGCGCTGCCTCCCTTGAGTTCGCCCGCCCGGGTCCCAAATGCAGGATCGGCAACGGAGGCGACGATTGGTTCAGGCGGGCAATGTCAATTATGCGGACGAGGCTGACCTTCCGTCGGCCGTCCCGGTGTTTCCGCTGAGCGGAGCGCTGCTCCTTCCCGGCGGCCAATTGCCGCTGAACATTTTCGAGCCGCGCTACCTGGCGATGATCGACGATGCCATGGCGAGCGACCGGATCATCGGCATGATCCAGCCCCGGCTTGACGGAGCATCGCGCTCGGACGGCGACCCCGAGCTCTGCCAGGTCGGCTGCCTCGGCCGCATCACCTCGCTGACCGAGACCGGCGACGGCCGCTACATCATCAATCTCCAGGGGATCGCGCGGTTCCGCGTCACTGAAGAGATCCACCGTCAGAACAAGCCCTATCGCTGCTGCCGGCTCACCGCCTTCCTGCGCGACCTGAATTTCGGCGAGGGGGCGAAGGAGGTCGACCGCGACGCCCTCCTGAAGGCCTTCCGCCAGTATCTCGACGCCAATCAGCTGGAAGCCGATTGGGAAAGCGTCAGCCGGGCCTCCAACGAGACGCTGGTCAATGCGCTCTGCATGATGTCGCCCTATGGTGCGGCGGAAAAGCAGGCGCTGCTCGAGGCGCCGGACCTGAAAACCCGCGCCGAGACGTTGATCGCCATCACCGAGATCGCCCTGGCCCGCGAGGGCGAGGACGGCTCGAACCACACGCTGCAGTGACGGGCATGCCTCGCGCGTTCGGCTCGCCGCCATCGGCGCTTTCGGGCGATGCGGCGGTGAGCTAGAACGGCTGCGAGGCGCGATGATTTGCGCCGCGCCCAGCCAAGCGCGCCGGAGAGAATGATGAGCGACCGCCAGAAGGCCGGCAAGCCGGATCCCAAGCTCCTGGAACTCCTGGTCTGCCCCCTGACCAAGACGACCCTGTCCTACGACCGCGAGAAGAACGAGCTCGTGTCCCGGGCCGCCAAGCTCGCCTATCCCATTCGTGACGGCATCCCGATCATGCTGCCGTCCGAGGCGCGGGAACTGGAGGAGTAGCGGGCGGAACAGGCACGCTGTCTGTCACTGCCTTCGAAGCGGCGCCATCTGGAGCGACTTCGGCGCGACGTCAGCCGATGAAGCCGCCGACGAAGGCAGCACAGACTGCGACGGCGGCCCCGAGCAGCGTCAGTTCGATGAGGGGGACCGGCCGGCGATAGGTGCGATGTTCCTCGCCGCCGATCGGCCGGAAGGGCGGGCGGCTCTCGCCGCCGACCCCGTAGGCAGAATGGCAGTCCGGGCAGGCCATCATATGCCGGCCCCGTCGCCGACCGTCGTCGGGTCATTCTTCTTTCCCTGCTCCGGCGGCTCGTTCGCCCCGAAGGCGACGGCCAGGAACGGCCGCAGCGCGAAGTCGAGGAGCGCCAGGACGAAGATCAGGGCGAAGTTCATCCCGAACAGCAGCGCCAGGAAGGCGACGAGAACCGAGCCGGCGATCCGCGAGCGCAGAACCGCCTCGCGCCGCGCCGGGCTGCCCGTCGCCGCTTCGCCAAGCCAAAGCGTCGTCAGCCGGCCGAGCAGACCCTTCTTCGCCGCCGTCGGCGTTTCCGCGTCTTCATCGGAACCCGCGGCGGCCTCGGCCACCGGCTGCCGGACGATGCCGAGCGCTGCGGTCTCGTTGGTCACCGGGTCGATGAGGATGAACGAGCCGAGCTCGCGGTTCTCGCCATAGGGGGCGGCGACGATCAGCCGGTCGGCGGCGATGGTCACCTTGCCGATCTCGTTCATCAAGAGGGCGTTGGCCGGCTTCTGCTCATAGGAGTGGATGTCGACCTGGCCGTCGAGGGTCCGGACGCTCGCCGGGGTCTGGCTGGAGGCGAGCTTCAGGACGAAGCGGCCGCCGGCGACCAGCGGGCGGTCGACCATCCAGAGGAGATCGGCCGTGAAGCTCCTGCCGACGGCAACGGTGTCGCCGGGCGCGACGAGCACGTCGCCACGCGAGACGTCGATCTCGTCGGCAAGCGTCAGCGTGATCGCCTCGCCCGCCTCGGCTTCCTCGACCTCGCCGTTCGGACCGAAGACGCCCTTGACGGTCGTGCGCCGATCGCCCGGCAGGACCGCGATCGGATCGCCCTTGGCGATCTGGCCGCCGACGATCGTGCCGGTGAAGCCGCGGAAATCGAGATTGGGCCGGTTGACCCACTGGACCGGCAGGCGGAAGGGCTCGGCCGACGCATCGAAGGTCTCCGGCTGCACGCTCTCCAGCCGCTCCAGCAGCGTCTCGCCGTCATACCACGGCGTATTGGCGGAGCGCGTGGCGATGTTGTCGCCGTTCTTGGCCGAGATCGGGACGAAGCTGACATCGGTGAAGCCGAGCGAGGGCAGGAGCGCCTCGTAGTCGCGGCGGATCTCTGCGAAGCGCTCCTGGCTGAAGTCGACGAGGTCCATCTTGTTGATCGCGACGACGACGCTCTTGATGCCGACGAGCGAGGTGATGAAGGAGTGCCGCCGGGTCTGCGGCAGGATGCCCTTGCGCGCGTCGACGAGGATCACCGCGAGTTCGGCCTGGGATGCGCCCGTCGCCATGTTGCGGGTGTACTGCTCATGGCCGGGCGTATCGGCGATGATGAAGGCGCGGCCGCCGGTCGAGAAGTAGCGATAGGCAACGTCGATGGTGATGCCCTGCTCGCGCTCGGCCGACAGACCGTCGACGAGGAGGGCGAAGTCGAGATCCTCGCCGGTCGTGCCGAACTTCTTGGAATCGCGCTTCAGGGCCTCCATCTGGTCGTCGAAGACCGCATTGGTCTCGTAGAGCAGCCGCCCGATCAGCGTCGACTTGCCGTCGTCGACCGAGCCGCAGGTGATGAAGCGCAGGAGCGATTCCGCCGGCGAGACGAGCGGCTGCATGGCCCCCTGCGGGTCGACCAGCGAGAGACCGCCCTCGCCGGGAACCGGGTCCGGCGCGGGACCGGCGAAGGTCTCGTCCTCTAGCGCAGCGGCGGGGGAGGGCGTTGCCCGATCGGCTTCGTCGGGAAGGCGGCGTGCCTGAAATGCGCTGGTCATCAGAAATAGCCTTCCTGCTTCTTCTCTTCCATCGAGGCGCCGGAATCCTGGTCGATCACCCGGCCCTGGCGCTCGGACACGCGCGAGCCGCGCATCTCGGAAATGACGTCGTCGAGGGTCCTCGCCTCGGATTCCACGGCGCCGGTGAGCGGGTAGCAGCCGAGGGTACGGAAGCGGACCATCATGGTCTCGACGCTCTCGCCAGGCCTTAGCTCCATGCGCTCGTCGTCCTTCATGATGAGAGCGCCGTCGCGCTTCACGATCGGGCGCGGCGCGGCGAAGTAGAGCGGCACGACAGGGATGGCCTCGAGCGCGATGTAGTCCCAGACGTCCTGCTCGGTCCAGTTGGACAGGGGGAAGACCCGGAAGCTCTCGCCCTTCTTCTTGCGCGTGTTGAACAGGCGCCAGGGCTCGGGCCGCTGGTTCTTGGCATCCCAGCGATGCTCGGGCGTCCTCAGCGAGAAGATGCGTTCCTTGGCTCTGGACTTCTCCTCGTCGCGGCGCGCGCCGCCGAAGGCCGCGTCGAACTTGTAGATGTCGAGCGCCTGCTTCAGCGCCTCGGTCTTCATCACGTCGGTGTGGACACGGCTGCCCGATGCGAAGGGATTGATCCCCCGCCGCAGCCCGTCCTGATTGGTGTGGACGATGAGGTCGAGCCCAAGTTCCTTGGCGCGCCGGTCGCGGAACTCGATCATCTCGCGGAACTTCCAGGTCGTGTCGACATGGAGGAGCGGGAAGGGCGGCTTGCCCGGCGCGAAGGCCTTCATCGCCAGATGCAGCATGACCGCCGAATCCTTGCCGATGGAATAGAGCATCACCGGGTTCTCGGCCGTCGCCGCCACCTCGCGGATGATGAAGATCGACTCGGCCTCGAGCCGCTGCAGATGCGTCATGTGCTTCATGGGAGGAAGCCTTCTCGTTGAGGGCGCTGCCGTGCGAGGCGACGGCGTCGCGCTACAGGCCGCAGACGCCGGATCGTCGGCGCAAAAACAGTCATGTCGTCATCCTCGGGCTCCGTCCCGAGGATCCAGTCCTTCATCGCAGCCCGTACCTGTCGGGCCGTATGCTCGCGTACGCCGCTCTTCTGGATCCTCGGGACGGTGCCCGAGGATGACGAAGCGGGGAGGGGCCGCGTCATCCTGAGGTGTGGCGGAGCCTTCGGCAGGAAGTCCGGCGCCGCCTCAGATCCCGGCGCCCTCGCTGACTGCCGCGGGATCGGGGTCCGGCACGTGTAGCCCGCATTCGCGCTTGGTGTCGTCCTCCCACCACCAGCGGCCGGCGCGCTCGGGCTCGCCCGGCTGGACCGCCCGGGTGCAGGGAGCGCAGCCGATCGACGGAAAGCCCTTGGCGTGCAGCGCGTTTATTGGCACGCCGTGACGCTCGACATAGTCGGCAACGCGTGGCCGCGACCAGTCGAAGATCGGGTTCGTCTTCACCAGCTTCCTGACGCTGTCATAGCCGACGAAGTCCATGTCGTGGCGGTTGGCCGACTGGTCGGCCCGAAGGCCGGTCACCCAGGCGCTCGCGCCGTCGAGCGCCCGTTTCAGCGGCTCGACCTTGCGCACGCCGCAGCAGGCGAGCCGGAACTCCTTGGCGTAGTAGAAGCCGTCGATCCCCTGTTCTTCGATGAGGGTCTCCAGCGCCTCGGCCCGCGGATATTTCGCATGGATGCGCTTGCCGTATTTCTCCTCGGTCTTGCGCCAGACGTCGTAGGTCTCGGGGAACAGCCGACCGGTGTCGAGCGTCACGACCTCGATCTTGATGGCGTTCGCGAAGATCAGATGGGTGAGCATCTGGTCCTCAATGCCGAGGCTGGTGGTGAAGACGATGCGGCCCTTCACCTTCTCGCGAAGCTGGAGCAGGCGCTCCAGGGGCGTCAGATCGTGGAACTCCGCGTTCAGCGTTTCGGCGAGGAGCTTCGGATCCTGGATCATGACGCGATGCCTTTCCGTGCGGCGAGGCGCTGCTCGAGAATGCTCGGCCGCTCGCCATAGCCCGTCTGGTAATGGTCGGTGACCGTGTCCTTCGCCGCCAGCCATTGCTGCACTGGCTGGCGGTTCGCCATGGTCTCCGGCAGTTCCACCTCGTCGAATCCGCAGGCGAGGATGTCGGCGAACTCGTCGGCGATCAGCGGACCGGAGGCGCGCAGGGTCCTGGCGAAGCCGGCCCGGCGCAGGCGCCTTGCGAGCGACAGGCCGCGTCCGTCGGAAAAGGCCGGGAACTCGACCGCGATCAGATCGGCACCATCGAAATAGGGCGCGATGTCTTCGATAAGGGCGTTGCAGGGGACCGAGAGGCCGAAGCCGAGATCCGGCCGGGCCGCGCATGCGGCCTCGGCCAGCGCCAGCGGCACGATGACCGGGCCCTCGGCGGCCTTGGCCGCATCGACGCTGTCGATCCGCGTGAAGGCGTCGTTCTTGGCGCCGCTTGCAGCGATCAGGGTCATTATTCCGCGGCCTCCTGGGCTTCGCTGCGGCTTGCAACGAATTCCGTGAACGTCGCCTTGAACGGGTCGAGGCCGGCCCGGCGCACGGTTTCGATGAAGCTCTCCTCACCCTGCTTTTCGGCAAGATAGGTCTCGACGATCGCCTCGATCGCGCCCGGCACGTCCTCGGCGTCGATGCCGGGACCGAGGCGTTCACCGAGCGCGGCGTGCTCGGTGGCGTCGCCGCCGACCGTGATCTGGTAGTTCTCGCGCCCGCCCTTTTCGAGCCCGAGAATGCCGATCGCGCCGACATGGTGATGGCCGCAGGCATTGATGCAGCCGGAGATCTTGATCGGCAGATGGCCGATCGCCCTTTGCCTGTTCTCGTCGGCGAAGGTCTTCGCGATGCCTTGCGCGATCGGGATCGATTTCGCCGTCGCCAGCGCGCAGTAGTCGAGGCCCGGGCAGGCGATGATGTCGGTGATGAGGCCGGCATTGGCCGAAGCGAGACCTGCCTCCTTCAGAGCCGCGAAGACCGCCGGGACGTCATCCTTCTTCACATGCGGCAGGACGAGGTTCTGGCTGTGCGTCACCCGGAACTCGTCGAAGGAGAAGCGCTCGCAGATGTCGGCGAAGGCCCGCATCTGGTCGGCGCTCATGTCGCCCGGCACGGCGCCGATCTCCTTCAACGCGATGGTCAGCGCGATATAGCCCGGCTGCTTATGGGCAAAGCCGTTCTGTTCGACGAAGCGGTCGAGCGCCGGGTCGATAGCCCGGGCCTGCTCCAAGACCTCGGAGGTCTCGGCCAGATCCTCATAGGACGGCGGCGCGAAATAGGCGGTGATACGCTCCACCTCTTCCTGAGGCGCGTTGATCGTCGGTCCGTCGAGCTTGGCGTATTCCTCTTCGACCCGGGCGCGGAACTCCTCCTCGCCGGTCTCGTGGACGAGGATCTTCACCCGCGCCTTGAACTTGTTGTCGCGCCGGCCCTCGGAATTATAGACCCGCATCACCGCCTCGAGATAGGCGAGCAGTTCGTCCTTGGGCAGGAAGTCCTTGATCTTCTTGCCGATCATCGGGGTCCGGCCGAGGCCGCCGCCGACGATGACCTCGTATCCGACGGTGCCATGCGCGTTTCGCTTCAGCTTCAGGCCGATGTCGTGGACCATGATCGCCGCGCGGTCGTGCTCGGCGCCGGTGACGGCGATCTTGAACTTGCGGGGAAGCCAGACGAATTCCGGATGCAGGCTCGACCACTGGCGCAAAAGCTCGGCCGTCGGGCGCGGATCCTCGACCTCGTCGGCCGCGACGCCGGCGAACTGGTCGGAGGTGACGTTGCGGATGCAGTTGCCTGAGGTCTGGATGCAGTGCATCTCGACATCGGCGAGACGGTCCAGGATGTCCGGCACGTCCTTCAGCTTCGGCCAGTTGAACTGCAGGTTCTGGCGCGTCGTGAAGTGGCCGTAGCCCTTGTCGTAGGTGTCGGCGATGTGCGCGAGTTGCCTCAGCTGCCGCGAATTCAGCGTGCCATAGGGCACGGCGATGCGCAGCATGTAGGCGTGGAGCTGGAGATAGAGCCCGTTCTTGAGGCGCAGGGGCTTGAACTCGTCCTCGGTCAGCGAGCCGTCGAGCCGCCGCTCCACCTGGCCCCGGAACTGGGCGACGCGCTCGCGTACGAAGCGTTCGTCGAATTCGTCGTAGCGGTACATGGCTCTTCCCTTGGAAATCGTCTGGCTGCGGCGGCGCCCGGACCGGCGCTTTGCCCCATTCCATTGCGTGGTGTCTCAGCCGAGCGGCGTGTATTCGGCCTGCTTGCCCATGTCCGGGTGGACCGACGGGCCCTTCTGGCGCATGGCGTCGCGGAAGTGGCGCGCGATGGGCAGGCCGGTGCCGTTGATGTCCACCGGCACGAGATAGGGATCGACAACCATGTTGGCCGCAGCCGCCGCCTTGCCCTCGGCCTCCATCTCGGCCGCGGTCTCCGCGTCATAGGCGACGCGCGCGGCCGACGGATCGAGCGTCCAGCCCTTGTCGGTCAGGAAGACGACGTCGCCCTCCAGGAGATGGTTCGCCATCACGATCGCCGGCAGCTTGTCGCCGCGGACCTTCGATCCCGCACGGTGGTCCTTCGCCATGCCCGTCTCCGCCTCTTCCTGCGCCGTCCTGGCGGCGATCGCGCCATAAGGCGACCCCGGCCAGTTTGTCAGCGTTCTAGATAGGCCGGATCGGCCGGAGGGTCACCGGCGGGATTTGCGGATTGGGTGGGGGAAGAGGAATGGATTTGCGGGCAAGGGGGGCGGCGAGAAAATTCGTGCGGGCGGGGGGTCTGCGAGCCGTTCCCACACGTAGGAACGCCGCCCGCCGTGATGACGGCGGGCGGCGTTGCGCATCCCCGGAGCGAGGTCAGAGTCCGGGGCGGCGATCTTTCGCCGAGCGTTAGAAGCGGTAGCGCAGGCTGCCGATGACCTTGCGGCCTTCGTCGCGGTAGCAATAGCCCGAGGTGCATATCGCCTTCTGCTCGTCGAACAGGTTCTTGGCGTTGACCTGCAGCTTCACGCCGTCGAAATCGGGGTCGAGTGCGCCGAAATCGTAGGAGAGCGCGGCGTCGACGAAGTAGCGATCGGAATTGTCGATCGTGTTGAGGTCGTCGCCGAAGCTCGTTCCGACATAGCGGACGCCCGCGCCGATCCCGAGCCCTGCGAGCCGCGATCCCGGCTGGAAGTCGTAGTGGCCCCAGATCGCGGCAATGTCGTTCGGCACGCCCGAGAGTTCCTTGCCGACGGTGCCGGCGGCACCGGCATCGATGGTCATCTCCATATGCGTGTAGGACGCGATGAGGCTGAGGCCGTTGTCGAGGGAGGTCCGGGCTTCGAACTCGACGCCCTTCGATGTGAGGTCGAGCTGGCGCTGCTTGTTGATGCCGGTCGATGCATCGAAGACGACGCCATCCTGCTGGGTAATGTGGAAATAGTCCGCCGTCAGAACCGCATTCGCGTCCGGGATCTCGTATTTGACGCCGACTTCCACCTGCTCGGCGATGGTCGGATCGGCGGTGCGGCTGACGCTGGAATTCAAATCGTCATAGACATTGCCGATGTTCGGGGAGAAGGAGCTCGAATAGTTGGCATAGGGAATGATGCCCCATTCGGTGCGGTAGGAGAGGCCGGCCCGGCCGGAAAACGCTTCGTCCTTCTGCCCGGTCTCGCTGTAGTCGGTGGCGTGCGACGTCGTGTCGACCCAGTCGTAGCGGCCGCTGAGGAACAGGTTGAAGTTGTTCCACTCCATCTGGTCGTGCAGATAGACGCCGGTCTGGTTGGTGTCCTGGCCGCCGTCATAGGCGAGATCGGCGTTCCGGATTGCGTCGAGGGAGACGTAGTCCAGCGCCTGCGCGCCGTCATAGGAGGCCCAGGTATAGTCGAGCCCGGCGACGGCGGTGTGTGCCACGGGACCGGTGTCGAAGGTGAACTGGGCCATGTTGTCGACGACGAAGGTCGACACGTCCTCCTGATAGTGTCCCCAGTAGCGGGCAAGATCCGGTGCGCCGGCATCGTAGAGCCCGCTATATTCGAGATCGGCATCGACATGGCTGTAGCGCAGGTTCTGGCGCACGGTCAGAAGATCGCTGAAGCGGTGCTCGAACTCGTAGCCGATACGGCCCTGTTCCTGGGTGAAGTCGTTGTAGCGCGGGTCGCCGTTGTAGATATCCGAGACTTGCCCGTAGGAGGGATTGTAGAAGGCGGCAGTGCCGCCCGTGACGCTGCGCGAGAGTTCGCCGAGGATGGTCAGAGACGTGTCGCCGTCGGGCCTGAACGCCAGCGCGGGGGCGATGTAGTACTTGTCATCCGGATAGCCCTCGAGCCAGGTGTCGGACTTCCTCGCCACGCCGGTCACCCGGTAGAGGATCGTGCCCGAGGCGTTTGCCGGGCCGGTTGCGTCGAAATTCGCCTGATAGCGTTGATCTTCGCCGTAGATCAGCTCGATCTCGTGGAACGGGACGTCCTTCGGACGCTTGGTGACGAGGTTCACGATGCCGCCGGGACCGCTGACGCCGTAGAGAGACGAGGCCGGCCCCTTCAGGATGGTGATGCCTTCCAGGCCATAAGGCTCGGTCTTGTAGAGGCCGGTCGGCGAATTGTACTGGCGCAGGCCGTCGCGGAAGAGCCCGTTGTAATAGGCGTTGAAGCCACGCAGCGTGAAGGCGTCGAAGCGGCTGTCGAAGCCGAAATTGCCGGTGTTCGCGCTTGCCGTGTAGGTGAGCGCCTCGTTCAGCGTCCGCGGTTCCTGATCCTCGATCTGGTCCTCGGTGACGACGGAAACGGCCTGCGGGATTTCGGCGATCGGCGTGTCGACCTTGGTGCCGATCCGGTCCTGCCTCGCGACATAGCCGTCCTGCTTCAGGATGTCGTTGCTCTCGGACTCGATCTGCACCGTGTCGAGATTGATGACGAGCCCGTTCTCCTGTGCGTGCGCGGCCAGGGGCCCTGCCATCAGGCCGATACCGCTCGCCAGGAGGGCTCGGTAGCTGGACTTTCTTCCGGTGTTCATGGACCTCTCCGTCATCTGCGACCGAAACCTCGTCACAAACATGAGTATAAGAGTCAAGATAACGTGCAGGCGCGGCGCCAAGGGCCCATTCGACGTGGCAGACCGGCAACAGTCGGCTTTCTCCCACAGCCGCGGCATTCGCACCATGGCGCTCGGCCCGTGCGGCTGGGTTGTCCTCGCTGCGAGCTAGCCGACGAACGGCCGATTTGCCCTCAGGGCAGGAGCCGGTCACTATGGCCCCGGGCATCGTCGGGCATTCGGCTCGAACCGCGGGCGGCAGGGAGGCCGCACCGGGGTCCTTTCGATGCTCGGACGAGATTTGTCCTTGGGAGGAAAGACGCATGAAATTTTTGAAGACGGTTCTGATGGCGGGGGCCGCGACGGCGCTCGCAGGCTCCGCGAGCGCGGCGGACGGCAGCGGAATCAGCAACGACGCCGTCAAGATTGGCATGATCCTCGACATGTCCGGCGCCTATTCGGCGCTCGACGGTGAGGGGTCGGTGGCCGCGGTCCAGATGGCGATCGACGAGATGGGCGGCAAGATCAACGGCGCGCCGATCGAGCTGATGTCCGGCGATCACCAGAACAAGGCAGACATCGGCACCAACATCGCACGCCAATGGGCCGATCAGGAGCATGTCGACCTGATCCTCGGCGGGGCGAATTCCGGCGTCGGCATCGCGCTGCAGGAGATCACCAGCGAGAAGAACGTCGCCTATATCAACAATGGCGGCGCGACCAACGCCCTCACCAACGAGAACTGCGCTCCCGCGACGGGTCTCCACTGGACCTACGATACCGACGCGCTCGCCAACGGCACGGCCGTGGCGATGGTGAAGGAGGGCAACACCTCCTGGTACTTCATCACCGCCGACTACACCTTCGGCCACAATCTCGAAAAGACGGCGGCCAATGCCGTGAAGGCGAACGGCGGGACGGTCGTCGGCGAGGTCGCCGCTCCGTTCCCGACCGCGGACTTCTCCTCCTTCCTCCTCCAGGCGCAGGGCTCGGGCGCCCAGGTGATCGGGCTCGCCAATGCCGGCACCGATACGCAGAACTCGGTCAAGCAGGCGCAGGAATTCGGCATCGTCCAGGGCGGCCAGAAGCTCGCCTCGCTCCTGCTCTTCCTTACCGATGTCGATGCCCTCGGTCTGAATGCGGCGCAGGGGCTGACGCTGACGACCGGCTTCTACTGGGATTTCGACGACAAGGCGCGCGAGTGGAGCGCGAAGTTCGAGGAGAAGACCGGCTCCAAGCCCACAATGGTGCAGGCGGGGATGTATTCCTCGGCTCTGCAATATCTCAAGGCCGTCGAGGCGACCGGCACGGACGACCCCAAGAAAGTCGTCGCGCAGCTGAAGACGATGCCGATCGAGGACGCCTTCGCCCGCAACGGCAAGGTCCGCGCCGACGGTCTGATGGTTCACGACATGTATCTCGCCCAGGTGAAGACGCCGGACGAGAGCAAGGAGAAGTGGGACTACTACAAGATCATCCGCACCATCCCCGGCGATCAGGCCTTCCAGTCGCTCGAGGACGGCAGCTGCGAGGCGGCCAAGAAGGCGCAATAGCGACGCGCTAGGGCGGTCCGCGGCTTCCTATGCCGCGGACCGTCCGACATCCCTTTGCACCTCGAATCCGGCACCAGGGCCACTCCTCAGGCGAGGGAGGGGGCCGAGGGGCGCGACGGCGTCGGACCGGCGGCCGGCCCTCAGATCGCCTCGCCCTGCAGCAGCCGCGGGCTCGGCCCGCGGCCCATTCCCGCGGCCTGGCCGATGAAGAAATCCTTCAGCGGGGGAGCGCGGTCGACGAGCGACAGGCCGAAGGAGCGCACCGCGCGCAGCAGCCCGACATCGTTGGAGAAGAGCCGGTTCAGGACGTCGGTGGTGACGCCCATCTGCAGCGTGTCGAAGCGGCGCCAGCGCTGATAGGTCTCGAGCACGTCGAGCGCGCCGATGTCGAGGCCGCGGCGCTCGGCTTCCACCACGGTCTCGGCGAGCGCGGCGGCATCCTTGAAGCCGAGGTTCAGGCCCTGTCCCGCAATGGGGTGGATGCCGTGCGCGGCGTCGCCGGCGAGCGCTACCCGCGGCTTGACGAAATCGCGGGCGAGCGTGAGGCCGAGCGGGAAGGCCCGGCGCGGCCCCTCGACGGTGAGGGCGCCGAGCTTGTGGCCGAAGCGCTGTTCGAGTTCCAGTTCGAAGACGAGGTCGTCCGCCGCGATCAGCCGCTCCGCCTCGCGCGTCGTCTCGGTCCAGACGAGCGAGGAGCGGTTGCCCTTGAGCGGCAGGATGGCGAACGGGCCGGACGGCAGGAAATGCTCTTCCGCGCGCCCTTCATGCGGGCGCTCATGGGCGACCGTCGCGACGATGCCGGACTGGCCGTAGTCCCAGTGGAGCGTGCGGATGCCGGCCATGTCGCGGATCTTCGACTTGACGCCGTCGCAAGCGATCAGGAGCCGCGCGCCGATCGATCCGCCGCCGGCAAGCCGGACCGTCACCGCCGCCATGCCCTGCTCGATTCCCGATACCGCAACGCCCTGGCGGACGGCGATGCCGAGTTCGCCGGCGCGCTTGCGCAGGGCGCCGTTCAGCACCGTGTTCGCCAGCATGTTGGCGAAGGGCTCGCCGGGCTTCGCCTCGCCGCCGAAGGTGAGGAAGACGGGCCGCACCGCATCGCCGGTCCGGGAATCAGTGACGATCATCTCGGTGATTGGCTGCGCCTCGTCCTTGACCTCGTCCCATACGCCGAGCCGGGACAGCATGCGCACGGCGGCGGCGGCGATGGCCGAGGCGCGCGCGTCCTTCTCCCAGACGCCCTCCGGCGCCGCGTCGACGAGAACGATCTCAAGATGCGGCGCCGCACTCTTGATGGCAACGGCGGTGGTGAGGCCAACATAGCCGGCACCGGCAATGACGATGTCGGCGCGCTCGCCGGGCTCGGCTTGGGCAGTAGTTTCGGCCATAAGGGTCTCCTCGCTGACGAGCGGCCTATAGCAGATGGCGCTCATGGCGGTCGATGATTGTGCGTCTTGGGCGGCGGGATGCGGCGGGTGGACCTCCGGTCCCGGTCCGGCCCTGTCGTGATGGAGTAGACTAGGATGCTCGACGCTGTTGAACAGCTTCTCGTGACGCTCGACCTTCAGCCTGTCGCGCGGGACAGCTTCCGCGGCCTCAGCCCGAACAATGGCTGGCAGCGCGTCTTCGGCGGCCAGGTGGTCGCTCAGGCGCTCATCGCCGCGCAGCGGACGGTGCCGTCGGAGCGCCCCTGCCACTCGCTGCATGCCTATTTCATGCGACCGGGCGATCCGAAGGTGCCGATCGACTACACCGTCGATCGCATCCGCGACGGGCGCTCCTTCACCACGCGCCGGGTGGTCGCCCTGCAGCACGATGTCGCGATCTTCTCCCTCTCCGCATCCTTCCAGACCGAGGAGGAGGGCTTCGATCATCAGGTTCCGATGCCCGACGTGCCGCGGCCGGAGGCGCTGCCGCACGGCGCGGCGCTCGCCGACACGATCCTGAAGGACGCGCCGGAGGCGGTGCGGCGCTACTGGCAGCGGCCACGGCCGATCGAGTTCCGGCCGGTGCTGCTCGACCACTATCTCTCGAACGAGAAGCTGGAGCCGGTGCAGCGGATCTGGGTCCGCTGCCAGGACGAGATCGGCGACGATCCCGGTCTCAACGCCGCCGTCCTCGCCTATCTGTCGGACATGACGCTGCTCGACACCTCGCTCTTTGCCCATGGCCTGTCGGTCTTCGACGAACGGGTGCAGGCGGCGAGCCTCGACCATGCCATGTGGTTCCACCGCCGGGTGCGGGTATCGGACTGGCTGCTCTATGCGCAGGACAGCCCATCCTCCTCGGGCGGCCGCGGTCTCACTCGCGGCTCGCTGTTTTCGGCCGATGGCACGCTGGTGGCGTCGGTCGCCCAGGAGGGCCTGATCCGGCCGCGTCGCCGCTGATCGCCGCCCGCCGGTTTGCGTAATTCATAGGCATACCGGCACAATTTTCATCAATCGTCCTGCAGTGCGACATGCCTTTTCGGCAGGCAGCCGCGCCGAAATCACCTCAGCGGGCGAGGAATTCGCCGAAAATTCGATCGCCGAGCCCAATTGGCACGCACCTTGATTCCCTCCCTTTCGTCACCGCGCGGGCATACCGCCCCAGGCGGGGGATGGCTCAACTCGGTGGCACCCGCAATGCCGCCCAAGGTTCGAGGTGAACATGAAAATCGTGATGGCGATCATCAAGCCATTCAAGCTGGATGAGGTGCGCGAGGCGCTGACCGGCGTTGGTATCCAGGGTCTGACCGTGACCGAGGTGAAGGGGTACGGCCGGCAGAAGGGTCATACCGAAATCTATCGCGGCACCGAATACGCCGTCAGCTTCCTGCCGAAGCTGAAGATCGAGGTCGCCGTGCCCGTCGACATGGTCGACCGAGCGGTTGAGGCGATCCAGACCGCAGCCAAGACCGGCCAGATCGGCGACGGCAAGATCTTCGTCTTCGGCATCGATTCCGCCGTGCGCATCCGCACGGGCGAAACCGACGCGAACGCGCTTTAATCCGAGGGGAATTGAGAAACATGCGTCTTGGAAAGACACTGCTAGCCGGCGGCGTTCTCGCCGCACTGGCGGCCACCGCTGCCTTCGCGCAGGACACTGGTGTCGCCGGGGTGACGCCCGACGTGGCCGCCGCGCCCGCCGCCGCCGCCGCCTCCACCGTCGACAAGGGCGATGTCGCCTGGATGATGACCGCGACCCTGCTCGTCCTGTTCATGACGATGCCGGGCCTCGCGCTGTTCTATGGCGGCCTCGTGCGTGCCAAGAACATGCTCTCCGTGCTGATGCAGTGCACCATCATCACCGGCGTGGTGATGATCGTCTGGACGCTGTGGGGTTATTCCTTCGCCTTCGGCGGCGGCACCAGCTATTTCTGGGGCGGGTTCGGAAAGCTCTTCCTCGCCGGCGTGACCGTCGATTCCAAATCGGCGACCTTCACGGACGGCGTCGAGATTCCCGAATATCTCTTCATCGTCTTCCAGATGACCTTCGCGGTGATCACCCCGGCGCTGATCGTCGGCGCCTTTGCCGAGCGCATCAAATTCTCGGCGGTGGTGCTGTTCACCATCCTGTGGGTGACCTTCGTCTACTTCCCGGTCGCGCACATGGTCTGGGACGGTTCGGGCCTGATCTTCAACGGCGTCCTGTCGGGCGGCGTCGGCGCGCTCGACTTCGCGGGCGGCACCGTGGTCCACATCAATGCGGGCATCGCGGCCCTGATCGGCTGCATGTTCGTCGGCAAGCGCGCCGGCCTCGGCAAGGACATCATGGCTCCGCACTCGATGACGCTGACCATGGTCGGCGCCTCGATCCTGTGGGTCGGCTGGTTCGGCTTCAACGCCGGCTCCAACCTTGAGTCCACCTCGGCAGCGGTGCTGGCGATGGTCAACACCTTCACCGCAACGGCCGGCGCCATGGTCGCCTGGTGCATCGTGGAGTCGGTCACCCGCGGCAAGGCGTCCATGCTCGGCGCCGCTTCGGGCATCGTAGCCGGCCTCGTCGCAGTGACGCCGGCCTGCGGCACGATCGGTCCGGTGGGCGCCATCGTCCTCGGCGCGATCGCCAGCTGCGTCTGCTACTTCTTCGTCTCCGTGGTGAAGAATGCGCTGAAGTACGACGACAGCCTCGACGTCTTCGGCGTCCACGGCATCGGCGGCATCGTCGGCGCGATCGGTACCGGCATCTTCACCTCCCCGGCACTCGGCGGCATCGGATATGCCGACGGCGTCACCATGGGCGGCCAGGTCTGGGCGCAGATCGTCGCCGTCATCATCACCATCGTGTGGTGCGGCGTCGGCTCGGCGATCTTCTTCGCGATCACCAAGGCGATCGTCGGCCTGCGTCCGACCATGGAGGAAGAGCGCGAAGGCCTCGACCTTACCTATCACGGCGAGGCGGCCTACCACTCGTAGCATCAGCCGCGGGCGCCCGGCGCCCGCAGCTTCCGCAGGATCCGCGACCCGCGTGCCACATGGTGCGCGGGTCGTCTTCGTTCCGATCGAGGGTATCGAAGCCGCTGCCTCGAGGCAGGACGTTCGGTGGCCGTCTGCCATACCGCGACAGAGCGTTCCCTTTGCCTCCCGCATGTCCGCGATATCTCGGCTGACCAAAGCCGGATCCCCGAAAGGGACGGCAATTTCGGATCTTGCGAATCAGGCGCCGCCTTCGGGCGGCGTTGCGACAAGGAGCAGACAGAATGAAAGCGATCACGCTCGCGAAGCCCGGCGGCCTCGACCGCCTGACGATGACCGACATGGAGGATCCCGGTGCGCCGGGCCCCGGCGAGATCCGCGTCAGGATCAGGGCGAGCTCGCTGAACTATCACGACTATGGCGTCGTCTCCGGCAACATGCCCACCGAGGACCGCCGCATTCCGATGTCTGACGGGGCGGGCGAGGTGGAGTCCGTCGGCGAGGGCGTCACCGAATTCAAGCTTGGCGATCGCATCGTCTCCGGCTTCTTCCCGCTCTGGCAGGACGGCGAGCCGCCGGTCGACCATTTCAAGACGACGCCGGGCGACGGGGTCGACGGCTATGCCCGCGAGATCGTCGTGCGGCCGGCGACCTGGTTCACGCACGCGCCGAAGGGCTACAGCCATGAAGAAGCGGCGACGCTGACGACGGCCGGGCTGACGGCCTGGCGGGCGCTCGTCGTCGACGGCGGGCTGAAGGCCGGCGACAGCGTGCTCGTCCTCGGGACCGGCGGCGTGTCGATCTTCGGGCTGAAGCTTGCCAAGGCGATGGGCGCCAATGTCGTGGCGACCTCGTCCTCCGACGAAAAGCTGGAGCGGCTGACGGCGCTCGGCGCCGACCATGTGATCAACTACAAGAAGACCGACAACTGGGGCACGAAGGTCCGCAACTGGACCGGCGGGCGCGGCGTCGACCATGTCGTCGAGGTCGGCGGGCCTGCGACCCTCGCGCAGTCGATCACGGCCTGCCGTATTGGTGGCCATATCGCGCTGATCGGGGTCCTCACCGGCCGCTCGGGCGAGGTGCCGACTGCCGCGCTGATGGCCAAACAGCAGACGCTGAAAGGGCTGATCGTCGGCAGCCGCCGACACCAGATGGACTTCGTCAGGGGAATCGAATCCAGCGGCCTGAAGCCCGAGATCGACAGCACCTTCCCGATGGCGGAAATCGCCGACGCCTTCCGCCACGAGGAGTCGGGCAAGCATTTCGGCAAGATCTGCCTGACGATCTGACGCGGTCGATGAAACAGCCTCTCGCCGCGCAGCTGATCGCATTGGAGACCGGCCTGCTCGATCCGGCGTTGCGCGCCGTTCCGGATGGGGTGGGCGAACTGCTTGCAGAGGACTTCATCGAGATCGGAAGTTCGGGCGGGGTCTTCGACAAGGCGGCGATCATCGCGGCGCTTCTCGCCGAGGCGGCTGAAGATCCTGTCCAGCGAAATGTTTCCGACATGGACGTGCAGCTGTTGTCGCCGGATGTCGCGCTGATCACATACAGGGTCAGGCGCAGCCGGTCGGATGCCGCGAGCGTCGTCAACCTGCGCAGCTCGATCTGGGCCCGGCGCGACGGCCGCTGGCGGATGCGCTTTCATCAGGGTACGCGGGTGCAAGAGCAAAGTGGACCAGAGACGGTATGACGGTTCGGCCATGACCCTCGGCATCGGCAGTGACGATTGCGGCGAGGGCGGGATCTGCGTCTTTCTCGTCGACCTCGACGCGGTCGACGAAGTGGCGGCCGAGTCCTATCGCGATCTCCTCGATCCGGGGGAGAAGGAGCGGTTCGAGCGCTACAAGGTCGAGGGCGCGCGGCGCGAATATCTCGTCGGCCGGGCGCTCGTGCGGACGGCGCTATCGCGGTTCGCACCGGTGGCGCCGGCCGACTGGCGCTTTGCTCCCAACCGGTATGGACGGCCCGCGATCTTCGCCGAACAGGCTCGCCTCGCACCGGGGCTGGTGTTCAACCTCTCGCACACGCGCGGACTGGTCGCGCTCGCCATCGGCCATTCCTGCGACCTCGGCGTCGATGTCGAGACGGTCGTGCGGGAGAGTGCCGTCCATGATCTTGCCGGACGCTATTTCGCACCGTCCGAGGCGGCCTATGCCAGAGCGGCCGAGGGGCCGGAACTCGTCGAGCGGTTCTTCGCGTTCTGGACGCTGAAAGAGGCCTATATCAAGGCGCGCGGCATGGGCCTCGCTCTGCCGCTCGACGGCTTCGCCTACGACATCGCCGGGCAGGGCGCCCCGACCATCGCCTTTACCGACGCCTGCCCGGACGATCCCGGGCGCTGGCGCTTCCTGCGCCGCCGGATCGGTTCCAGCCATCGCCTGGCGCTTGCGGTCTCCGCGCCGCAGGCCGCGATCCGCGTCCGCTTCGTGCGGACCGTGCCGCTCTCGGATGACGAGGAGGAGTTGGAGCGGGCGACGCTGCCTGCGGCGGCGGGAGCCGCGGCGTGAGGCTCCATGCCGTCAGCGACATCCACCTCGGCTACCAGGCCAATCGCGAGGCGATCCACGACATCGAGGCGCGGCCGGACGATTGGCTGATCCTGGCCGGCGATGTCGGGGAGACCGAGCGGCACATGCATCTCGCATTCGACGCGCTGCAGCCGAAGTTCAGGCAATTGGTCTGGGTGCCCGGCAATCACGAGCTCTGGGCCGTGACCGGCCGCGACGGCGAGCCGGGCGAGCGGCCGCTTCGCGGCGAGGCCCGCTACCGGCGCTTCGTCGATCTGTGCCGCGCGCGCGGCGTCCTGACGCCGGAGGATCCCTATCCGGTGGTCGATCTGGACGGAACCCGCGTGCGCATCGTGCCGATGTTCCTGCTCTACGACTATTCCTTCCGTCCCGCCGACGTGCCCGCCGAGGCGGCGCTTTCCTGGGCGCGGGAGGACGGCGTGCGTTGCGCCGACGAGCAGTTCCTGCCGCCCGACCCCCATGAGACGCGGGCCGACTGGTGCCGGGCGCGCTGCGAGGCGACGCAGGCGCGGCTCGATGCGGTAAGCGACGACCTGCCGAGCGTGCTGGTCAATCACTGGCCGCTGATCGAGGAACTCGCGAGACCGCCGCGGATTCCCCGCTTCTCGCTCTGGTGCGGCACGCGCCGCACCGCCGACTGGCACCGCCGCTACAATGCGCGCGTGGTGGTGTCGGGCCATCTGCACATGCCCTCGACCCGGATCGTCGACGACGTCGTGTTCGAGGAGGTTTCCTTCGGCTATCCGAAGCAGTGGCGGGGCCGCCGTGAGCCGGATGCGGCGCTGCGTCAAATCCGCATCTGATCCCCTCGCGGTAACGCAGCCTCGCCGGCCGTCCGCGCCCTCCGCAGACGCGAACGGCGCGGCAACCTCTCGGTCGCCGCGCCGTCGAAAGTCTTGCCTGTGCCGGCTTCGGTCTTCCGCGGGAAGGGCGTCAGCCGATGAGGTGGAGTAAGGCGACCGTCGCCGCGAGCGCGAAGGCGACGAGGGTGGTGACGGCGAGGGTCTGTGCGGCCTGACTGCGAAGCATGGGGTGCGCCTTTCGTGCGAGCGCGTTGACGATGCCGCGCATGTGGGGTGTCCGGCGCTTCGGCGAGAGCCTGTTTGCGACACGCCGTGACGCGTTTCGACAAGGTGCAAGTCACAGGCAAAAAATGTTGCTGGAATGGGCAACCTGCCGTTAATTTCGACAAGCTTGTCGCAAGCGCCGGTCGTCCCTAGCCCGGCGCCTGGCCGCCCGTCAGACGCTGTGCGAGAAGATGTCCTCTTCGCTCCAGCCGGCGAGGTCGAGCCGCACGCGCGTCGGCAGGAAGCCGAAGCAGGCCTTCGCGAGATCCATCCGGTCCTCGCGTTCCAGACGCTTGTAGAGAACGCCCATGATGTCGTGGAGGTAGAGGACGTCGGAGGCGGCATATTCCACCTGCGCCGGCGACAGCGTTTCCGCCGCCCAGTCCGAGGACTGCTGCTGCTTGGACAGGTCGACGCCGAGGAGTTCGCGCGCCAGGTCCTTCAGCCCGTGGCGGTCGGTATAGGTGCGGGTGAGGCGCGAGGCGATCTTGGTGCAGAAGATGCCGTCGGTCATGGCGCCGAACGCGTGGTAGAGCGCGGCGACGTCGAACCGGCCATAATGGAAGATCTTGGTCTTCGAGGCGTCCTTCAGAAGCGCCACGATGTTCGGCGCCTCGCGCTGGCCCTTGGCGATCTGCACGATGTCGGCCGTGCCGTCGCCGGGCGACAGCTGGACGACGCACAGGCGGTCGCGCTGCGTGACGAGGCCCAGCGTTTCCGTGTCGATGGCGACAGGGCCGGTATAGCGCGAAATCTCGGGAAGATCGCCTTTATGGACGCGGATGGTCATGATCGCTTGTGCCCTTCTGTAACAGTTCACGTGCCTTAGCGGATTTCAGCGCACCCGCAAAAGACTTCGCTTTGGAAATCGCCTCTTTCGACCTCTGCAACGCCGCGCTCCCGCCGCCAGGAGGCTCGCCCGGGATCTCATCGCTCACGGTCACGGATTGCGGAGTTCTGTGGAGGCGCCGGGCACCGCCGCGTTTCCAGACGCCGCCAAGATGGTGCAGACACTCGCCGCAGCAGGTCCTGAACTGGCGCCCCGAAGCGGCGGCGATCAGCTGCTGCCGGCGACCTTGCGGACATTGTCGGCGTGAACCGCTTCATAGGGCGGAAAATACTCCACCGCGCCGCTCTCGAAATCCTCTGCGATGAATGCGCGAAGCGGGAGCGCCGCCAGCCTTCGATCGCAGCGGCAGGCGAGCAGCCGCTCGACATAGCGTCGCGTGGCATCGATCAGCTCCGGCCCGAAACCGCCTGAAGCGATGCGGGCCTCGGCCCCGTGATTGGGCAGGATCCGCTTGGGGGCCAGCGCCGCCAGCTTTTCCAGATCGGCAAGATGGGCTTCCAGCCGGTCCGGCTCGGCGACATAGGTGATCGGGTCCTCGAGCGCGTCCCCCGCGAGCAGGAGACCCTCGTCCGGCAAATGGAGGAGCGTTCCGTCCCGGCTGTGAATGTCGACGAGCCGGATTTCCACCGCGGTCTCGCCGATCGTCAGCACCTCCCGGTCGGAAACCGTGCGCGTCGGCATGACCAGGGGCCGGATCGGCGGATTGCCGTCCTCGATGGTGTTCCGCTCGCGCGTCAGTGCCGCGATCGTTTCCTCCTGCGCAAGGATCGGCCGGTCGGCGAAGACGGCATTCCCTGCCACATGATCGCGGTGCCAATGGCTGAGGACGACGGTGATGTCGCTGACGCCCAGCTCTTCCAGTGTACGCCGCACGATCGCGGCATGCGCCGGCGAGATATGCGTGTCGTAGACCAGCGCCGCCTCTCCGGAGACGATCGCATAGGTCGCGACGCCGAGTTCGTAGGCACCATCGTCGAGCCAGTTCGGCTCAGCCGAATAAGCCCGCCGTCCGGCCATCCGACCGTCATAGAAGGCGACAATCCCGGGAGCCGGGCGATGCATTCGCAGGCTCGAGCCGAGAGAGGGGAAGGCGTCGGTCGTGTCCATGGGCCGACCATGGCAGAGGTCGGCCGAGCGGTCCATCGGCGCATCGGGGACGCCCTGCCGGGCATGAGCAACGGGCAAAGGGCAGGCGGCCGCGGGGGCGCCGACGGTTCAGCTGGCCTTGGCTTGCGGTCCCGGACACTCCCCTTGCGAATGCGAGCCCGGCTCCTCACCGAGCTGCATGGCGATTCCCGCGATCGCGCATTCGCGCATGATCAGGCGAAAGAGCATCAGGGTCTGGGCGCGCCCTTCATAGCCGAACTCGCTCGCGAGCGCGCTCGCAAGCACCGGCACGTCGACGAACGAACCTTCCGCCGAGATGTCTGCGATTCGGGATCTTACCAATCCCCGCAAGGACTGATCCATGGAATTCTCCCGTCCTCTCGAAGGCATGCGCCACGAGGACCCGTTCGTTGAAATCTTGTTGCCGCCACCAACGATTCGCCGCCACCCATTGCATGGTTGCGAACGAATCCCGCCCCTTGCGCAAAGGCTCTCCCCACCCGCCGGAGATCGGAGTCCGGCTGCGCTCCAGGGAACGCCCCGACGGGGGCGCTACGGTGTCAGCGAAGTGAATTTTCGGTAGGGCCGGGCTTCCCTCGTGAGGGAAGGGCCGGGCCCTGCGGGAGTTAGACCCGTTCCATCGCGACGGCGATTCCCTGGCCGACACCGATGCACATCGTCGCGAGCGCCAGCCGCTTGCCGGTTTGGGCGAGCTCCAGGGCCGCCGTGCCGGTGATGCGGGCGCCGGATGCGCCGAGCGGATGGCCGATCGCGATCGCGCCGCCATTCGGATTGATGTGCTCGCCGTCGATCGGCAGGCCGAGCTCGCGCAGGACCGCAATGCCCTGGCTGGCAAAGGCCTCGTTGAGCTCGACGACGTCGAAATCCGACGGCTTCAGCCCGAGCAGCTCGCACAGTTTCTTCGACGCCGGGGCAGGGCCCATTCCCATGATCCGCGGCGGCACGCCGGCGGTCGCTCCTCCCAGGACGCGCACGATCGGCGTCAGGCCGTGGCGCTTCACCGCCGCCTCGCTGGCGACGATCAGCGCCGCGGCGCCGTCGTTGACGCCGGATGCGTTGCCGGCGGTCACCGAGCCGCCCTCCTTGCGGAACGGCGTCGGCAGCCGGCCGAGCTTTTCCAGCGTCGTGTCGCCGCGCGGATGCTCGTCGGTATCGACGATTTGCGGCTCGCCCTTGCGCTGCGGGATCGACACGGGAACGATCTCCCTGGCGAGGCGCCCGGAGGCCTGCGCCGCGGCCGCCTTCTGTTGCGAGCGAAGCGCGAAGGCGTCCTGATCGGCGCGCGAGATGGAAAAGTCCGCCGCGACGTTCTCGCCGGTCTCCGGCATCGAATCGACGCCGTATTGCTGCTTCATCAACGGGTTCACGAATCGCCAGCCGATCGTCGTGTCGTAAATCGCCGAATCGCGCGAATAGGCGCTCTCGGCCTTGGGCATGACGAAAGGCGCACGTGACATGGATTCGACGCCGCCCGCGATCGCAATCTCGATCTCGCCGGCCTTGATCGCACGTGCCGCGGTGATGACCGCGTCCATGCCGGAGCCGCACAGCCGGTTCAGCGTCACGCCCGGCACGCTCACCGGAAGGCCGGCGAGCAGGGACGACATGCGCGCGACATTGCGATTGTCCTCGCCGGCCTGATTGGCGCAGCCGTAGAAGACCTCGTCGATCGCTTCCCAGTCGACCCCGCCATTGCGCTCCATCAGCGCCTTGATCGGCACGGCGCCGAGATCGTCCGCGCGCACGGCGGCGAGCGCTCCCGCAAAGCGTCCGAAGGGCGTGCGGATGTAGTCGCAGATGAAGGCGTCGGCCATGATGGGCGTCCTGTGTTGATCGGCGCGGTTATGCCGCGAGCGAATGCAAAAGGAAATGGGGCGTGTTCCCGGACCTTGGTCCGGCGGCACACCCGGGGGAAGGTCAGGCGGCGCGCCGGCTGGCCTCGCCGGATCCCGCCGCCGGCGCGTCGGCGGCGCGCGATGCCACGGTCCGGGCCGCATGGTAGAGCCGCTCGACCCGCTTTTGAAGACCCTTGGGGCTTTCCGCGTAGAGACGCTGCGCGGAGTCGCGCGCGGACTGGCGCAGCTCGCTCTGCCGCCTGTCCATCAGGCCGAGCACAATGGTCAAGGTCTGCTGCGAGCCGAACGAGCCGGGATCGGCCGCGACGGCGGCCCGAAACACCGCGTAGTCGTGGTCGAGGCCGAGGTCGTCGCCGATGCCCTTGGCCGTTTCCGCCATCGGGGCGAAGATCTCGGGCCAGAGAGGCCTGATCAGGCGGAAATGCATGGAGGCGTATTTCGCCCGCTTGCGCAGATCGTGGAAAAGCTCTGCGTCGCGCCGCTTCTCGGTCGCGGCCAGGGCCGACCGTCCGCGCGCGTGCGTGCGGGCGATGCCGCCGGCAAGGATCCGGCTCGCGCCCGCCCTGGGCTTTGCGATGCGCAGATGATCGAGCCGATCATGGGCCCTTTCGAGGGCCGTCCCCACCAGTTCCAGTTTCGGGCCGAGGTCGCCCTCGCTCGCCGCCGCTTCGTCGCGATGTTCGACGAGACGCCCCCGGACCTCGGCGAACGCCTCGGTGGTCACCTCTTCCTCGAAACGCTTGGACAGCGCGTCGAGCGCCTCCACCAGTGCGGCCTTGTCGCGGACGAAGGAAAGCTCCTTCGCCGTATCCCGGAACCTGTCGTTTTCCGATCGGTAGAAATCGGGGTCTGCATTGCGGATGATCCGGATGAGGCCGCGGAGCTTCTTGAAGCGCTTGCGGGCATCGTGGATCGCCTCGTGCGGATCGCCTTCCCGATCGGCGATGCTCTTCTCGATCTTGCGAAGCTGCTCGCGCGCGATTCGTCGGACCTCTTCGTCGAGCGGTGCAACTGGGTCGATCTGAAAGGCCATTTTCCCCGATCTCCTGTCTGATGCGGCGAATGTGGTCGCTGGGGACGCGAGCGCAAGCGGTCCCGCGCGGCGGCCGAACGATCGAGTGCGGACAGCCTGCGCCGGCATGCCGAAGCGTCAGGCGAGTCTATTGTTTCGGCCGATGTGCTCTCCCACGCAATCCGTGAGCCATGGCTCGCGGCAGTCGCCGAGGACCCTTGTCCAGATACTTTCATTATTTCGCAATGCGATATCGTGTCGAAGTCTTCGCGATTGTGGCGAGGAGTATGGGATGAGTCCCTTGGTATGCCTCGGCGAGATCAAAATCGAGTGACCGCAAAAGCACGATCTGGATGGGATTTCGCTGTAGTTTAGGCCTCTGGCGGCGCAGAATTGGTTACTGAATCTGCCGGTAAGTCCGGAATTGCCCTTACGGTATTTGAGAAAGGTTCGATCGGTGCTACCGTCGCGTGGCTCAGATCGACTGTCGAGAGAGCTGCTGGCAGCCAGCACCGAGCGTCGTTGAAACACAGGCCGACCGATCGGCCGTCATTCTGCGGCGCAGTCACGCAAGGGGCATCCAAACGGAGTCGAACATGAAGTTCTGGAGCTTGATCGGGTTCAGCCCGACGCGGGAAGCCGAGGCCGAAAGCGCGCCCGACGTTTCCCGTCGCCGCCTTCTGGTGGGGCTGGGGCTTGCGGGTTGTGCCGCTGTCGCTGGCCCCATTCTGTTTTCCGACGAGGCCGAGGCGGCCTTGGCGGAAAGCCCGGCCGACGAACCGGCCGCCGTACCTGCCGAGGACGGCAGTTACGAGACCGCGCAATATTATGACGACGGCCATCGGCGTCGCCGCCATCGCCGGTACCGGCGTCACGATCGTCGCCCGCGCAGGCGTCGCAGCGCCGCCTGGCTGTGCCGCAACGACCGTCACTACCGCCGCAGCCACAGGCGCTATTGCTATCGGCTGACGCATCGCCGCCGCCGGCATCGCGGCAACAACTACTAAGCAGGACGACCGGCTGATGCGGGCTGGAGCGCCCGGCCCGCATCGATCGGCTCGATCGATCAGCTCTGCGTTTCATCCGGGCTGACCCTCGGTGCGGCAGGCTTGAATCGGGCGCTCGGGGTAGGCATTGCCGCGTCGTCGAGCGGGCCGGTGAGTGTTTCTCCCGCGCCGCCCGTCGCGTCGGCGCAGCGCAGTCCCGTCTGATCGCCATGCCATGCGTCCGCAAGCATGCGCGGCATGTTGCGCCGTGGCCGGAAAGATGCCGCGGCGGGTGAAGCCTGCGGATTCTCTCTGCATTTCCCCTCGCGTCCTTCGCTGGACGTTCTTGACCTGTTCTTCCGACTGCACTAGGCCCGAGGGACGCGGGATTGCTCTTCGCGTCCGAGGCGGCCGGTGCGTCGCCGCATCAGGTGCGGATGGAAATGACCCTCCAGCGACGGTCCCGTGACGAGAAGATCCGCCCGGCATCGGCAAGATCGGGCTTGCTGGCGGCAGGCGCCTTGCGCTGGGTCTGGCGGGCATGATCGGCAAGCTGAAGGGGACCGTCGACGAGATCGGAGACGATCACGCGGTCGTCGACGTCCACGGGGTCGGCTATGTCGCCTTTTGCGGAGTGCGAACGCTTTCGGCGCTTCCCGGTGCCGGCGAGGCGGTGATCCTGTTCATCGAGACGGTCGTGCGCGAGGACGCCATCCGGCTCTACGGTTTTCTCTCCGCCTCCGAGCGCGATTGGTTCCGTCTCCTCCAGACCGTCCAGGGCGTGGGCGCCAAGGTGGCGCTCGCCGTCATCGGCACGCTTTCGGCCGGCGACCTCGCCAATGCCGTGGCGCTTCAGGACAAGGCGATGGTGGCGCGTGCGCCAGGCGTCGGTCCGCGGGTCGCGGCGCGGATCGTCGCCGAGCTGAAGGACAAGGTGCCGGCCTTCTCCGGCGCCGCGGGCGAGGAGAGCTTCGGCCTGAAGCGCGACATCGGCGGCGGCACCGCCGCAGCGCCGATCGCCGACGCGGTCTCGGCTCTGGTCAATCTCGGCTATTCCCGCGACCAGGCGGCGAACGCCGTCGCTGCGGCCGTCAAGGACGCGGGCGAGGGGGCGGAGAGCGCCAAGCTGATCCGGCTGGGGCTGAAGGCGCTCAGCCGCAATTGACGGAGCCTTCGCGGCGCTCATATTTCTTACTGCTGGGCCGTTTGTAAGGAGAAAGACCGTGATGGTTTCGGTGATCACCAGCAAAGGGCAGGTCACAGTTCCCAAACAGGTGCGCGATGCCTTCAATCTGAAGGACGGGGATCGACTGGAATTCGTGGTCGTCGACGATACGATCGTCGTGGTTCCCCGCAACCGCCCGATCGAGAGCCTTTTCGGGCGCTTGGCGAAGTACGGGAAGGCCGGTACCACGCTGGGGGATTACGATGACGCTATTGGTGAAGGTATAAGCCGGCATGTGGAGGGAAGTTGCGGTCCGATCCTCGACAAGGCTGGAGAATGATCGCCATCGATACGAATGTCCTCCCACGGGCCATGCTGGACGACGATCCCGTTCAGTCTCCGGCCGCCAGGCTTTTTTTGCAGACACTGACCCAGCAACATCCCGGCTACGTCGGCGTACCGGTGATGCTGGAGTTCTTTTGGGTGCTTCGAAGCAGCTTGCGCTTGCTCCGCCGTGAAATCGTCACTTCGATATTCGAGCTGTTCGGTGTCGACACGCTCGTCTTCGAAGAGTCGGATATCCTCATCCGATCGCTGCGATATTTCGAGATGGAGGGTATCGACTTCTCGGATGCGGTCATAGCCCAGAGGCACGCTCGGGACGGCTGTCAACGAACGGTCACCTTCGACCGGAAAGCCGCCGCCTGCATCCCATCCATGGAATTTCTTGCATGAGCGAGACCTCGCGCCTGATTTCGCCGGACAAGCGCGGCGAGGACGTCGATGCGACGCTGCGCCCGCAAAGGCTCGACGAGTTCGTCGGCCAGGCGGCCGCGCGGGCGAACCTGAAAGTGTTCATCGAGGCGGCGAAGGCCCGCGGCGAGGCGCTCGACCATGTCCTGTTCGTCGGCCCGCCGGGCCTCGGCAAGACCACGCTTGCGCAGATCATGGCGAAGGAGCTCGGGGTCAATTTCCGCTCGACCTCCGGACCGGTGATCGCCAAGGCCGGCGATCTCGCCGCGCTGCTCACCAATCTGGAAGAGCGCGACGTTCTCTTCATCGACGAGATCCACCGCCTGTCGCCGGCCGTCGAGGAGATCCTCTATCCCGCGATGGAGGATTTCCAGCTCGACCTCATCATCGGCGAGGGACCGGCGGCACGCTCGGTGAAGATCGACCTGTCGAAGTTCACGCTGGTCGCGGCGACGACGCGGCTCGGCCTCCTGACGACGCCGCTGAGGGACCGGTTCGGCATTCCCGTGCGCCTCAACTTCTACACGGTCGGGGAGCTCGAGCAGATCGTCAATCGCGGCGCCCGCCTGATGAGCCTGCCGATGAGCGAGGACGGGGCGAAGGAGATCGCCCGCAGGGCGCGGGGAACGCCCCGCATCGCCGGCCGGCTCCTGCGCCGGGTGCGCGATTTCGCCCATGCCGAGGGCGCCGAGATCGTCGACCGCCGCGCGGCCGATGCCGCGCTGACGCGGCTCGAGGTCGACAGTCTCGGCCTCGACCAGCTCGACCGGCGCTATCTGGATCTCATCGCGCTGAATTTCGGCGGCGGGCCGGTCGGGATCGAGACCATCGCCGCAGCCTTGTCGGAGCCTCGGGACGCGATCGAGGACATCGTCGAGCCCTATCTCCTGCAGCAGGGTTTTCTCCAGCGCACGCCGCGCGGGCGATTGCTGACGCAGCACGCCTTCCGCCATCTGGGGCTCGCGGTGCCGCCGGCCTATCAGGGCAGTCAGGCGAGCCTCTTCGAGGATGGCGGCGAGGGGTGAGGCGCTGCGGCGCTGTGGGGCGGCCGGGGAATGATCGCGCTTCACCTTGCGCGCGGCGACCGGGCGAGGCAGAGGGGGAGGGGCCGGCAGCCTTGTTCCGGCGCACCCCGTTCCCGCCGTCGAAAGCGCCGTCCCGATGAGCCAATTGCCTGCCTGCCCCGCCTGCCAGTCGGGCTACACCTATGAGGACCGCGATCTCCTGATCTGCCCGGAATGCGGACATGAATGGTCCGCCGCCGGGGAAGCCGCTCCCGCCGGCAAGGAATATCGCGATGCCAATGGCAATCTTCTGGCCGACGGCGACAGCGTGACCGTCGTCAAGGACCTGAAGATCAAGGGCACGTCCCAGGTGGTCAAGGTCGGCACCAAGGTGAAGAACATCCGCCTCGTGGAGGGCGACCACGACATCGACTGCAAGATCGACGGCATCGGCGCGATGAAGCTGAAGTCGGAATTCGTCCGCAAGATCTGAACGACCGGGGCAGGCTGTCGGGGCATCGAAGCTGCCGGGGCCGATCCGAACCGCTTTCGTCGCCGATCCGCACGGGACCCGATCCGACGCCGGAGCGCTTCTTGGCCTCACGCGCGGGCAGCAAGCCGCACAGGCGCGCTCGCGGCCAACCCGGCCTCGCCTTGCGTAAAAAGCTCCTCGACCAGCGCGCGGCAATAGTCCTGCGAGGGAGGCTCGGCGAACAGGATGCGGTAGACGATCGGCGCCACGACGCGGTCGATCACGGTCTCGGGGTCCGGGAAGCTCTCGGCGCGCTGCGCCGCGCGCGCGGCGAACGTCTCCATCTGCCGGCGAACGATGTCGCAGCATTTGCTGGCGTTGTTGACATCGGACCGGCTGGCGAGAATGTCGCGGAACATCTCGCGCCCCACATCGGACGCCATCTCCTCGGCATATTGCTCGGCCCAGGCCGAAAGGTCGCCCTTCGCCGAGCCGGTGTCCTGCGGCTCCCCGTCCGGGCGGATCCGTTCCATCGCGACATCCGCCAGAAGTTCGGAAAGGTCTCCCCAGCGCCGGTAGATCGTCGACGGCGTCACCTTCGCGCGTTCCGCGATCGCGGGGATCGTCAGCTCGCCGCGGCCGGCTTCTTCCATGAGACTACGGGTGGCCGCATGCACGGCGGCCTGCACCCGGGCGCTGCGGCCACCGGGACGGCTGGCCGATCTTGCGGACATGGCATTACTCCCGCAACGGCTTCGAGAGCCGCGCAATCTCTTATCGCAAAATAATTGCGTTAGCGGTGCGAAGGCGCTACATGGACGAACGCAAAGAATTTGCTTTAAGGAAGATAGGCGCATGTCCAGCACTTCCGCAACCGCTCCCGCGAATTCCGATCTGCGCGCACTCCGCTTCTACGGGCTGACCCTCGGCGCCTTCTTCGCGGCGTCGGCCGCGCCGACGCCGCTCTACCGCCTCTATCAGGAGGTCTGGGCGATCTCACCGATGCTGATCACGCTGATCTTCGCCATCTATGCCTTCAGCCTGCTCGCGGCGCTTCTGATCGTCGGATCGATCTCCGACCATGTCGGCCGACGCCCGGCGATCGCGGTGGCTCTCGTGGTCCAGGCGGTAGCGCTTGTCCTGTTCATTTTCGCGGAGAACGTCTGGTTCCTGCTTGCCGCGCGTCTGGTCCAGGGGTTCGCCACCGGTGCGGCGGCGAGCGCACTCGGGGCAGCGCTTGCCGATGCCGACGCCAAGCGCGGGCCGATCGTCAACAGCCTGTCGCCGCTCCTCGGCATGACCGTCGGCGCGCTCGCGACCGGAGCACTGGTCGAATACGGGCCGCAGCCGATGCGGCTCGTCTACGCGCTTCTGTTGGTCGTCGTCGGGGTGCAATTCGCCCTGGTGCGGACGATGCCGGAAACGGCATCGCTGCGGCCGGGCCTTGCCGCGTCCCTGAGGCCGCAGGTGCGCGTGCCGGCCGCGGCCCGGCGGGCGATGGCGATCATCGCGCCGATCAATATCTCGCTCTGGGTGCTCGGCGGTTTCTACCTGTCGCTGATGCCCTCGCTGATCGTCAGGGCGACCGGGCAGGATTCGCAGATGCTCGGCGGCGCGGTCGTCGCCGCGCTGATGCTGTCCGGTGCCGTCGCGGTGTTTTCGCTGCGCCAGCTGCCGCCCGCGCGCGTCCTGAGTCTTGGGGCGCCGGCCGTCTTCGCCGGCATCCTGGCGCTCGTCGCCGGCGTCCACACCGGCTCGGTGCCGGTGCTCTTCCTTGGCACGGTGATCGCCGGCGTCGGCTTCGGGGCGAGTTTCCTCGGCTGCCTCGGCACCATCATTCCCCTTGCCCCGGCCGATCAGCGCGCGGAACTCCTCTCGGCATTCTATGTCGAAAGCTATCTCGCCTTCAGCGTGCCGGCGATCGTGGCCGGCTCTCTCGCCGGTGCGATCGGGATCGAGAGGACGACCGACATCTATGCCGCCATCATCGTGCTTCTGGTCGCCCTCGGCCTGGCGGGACGCCAGTTCTTCGGGCTTCAGCCGCGGCCGGCAGTCAAGCAGGCGCCGTTGCAGCCGGTGGTGCCGGCCCTGGGCGAGTGCAGCGAGCGCTGAGGCCCTGCCGCCCGACAGATCCGTCAGCCGGTCGCGCGCTCGCGATCTCGGACTGCAGGCGCCGGCAGGCGATGCCCGGGATCGGCGATCGTGCCCTCGAATTTCTCGGACGCGGTCTCGACGCTCGCCAGCGCGGCGCCGCTCAGAGCCTGGCGGGCGAGGCCGAGGAAGGCGTCGCGCTGGAAGCGCAGCGCCTGGCGCTGATCGACACTGCGGCAGGCGGGGATCAGGACCGTCAGGCAGTTGAGATAGTGCTCGCCCGCAATCATATCGGAGGCGGCATACTGGCGGAGATGGCCGAAGGCGATTTCCAGATATTGGGCAAAGTTTGCGGTCATGACGATGGCGCGGAGCCGGCCGTCCTCGTCGCAGAGGAACCGGCTCGGCGGCTCGCGGCCGGCGAGATTGGCCACGGCCGAAGTCAGCCAGTCCATCGCGGTGATCGCGGTATAGGGGTCGTTGACGCCCGGCGACAGGGCACGTCCCGCGATTTCGACCAGCTCGTCGAAAAGGAAATTGATGTCCTGGCGCGGGCTGCGGCTGTTGCCGGCGGCAAGCGAGGACAGAAGATCCGACCGCGTGTCGTCGCTCGCCCGCTCCGCGGGCCAGGCCTGGAAGACGATCCGGCCGGGATGGACGAACATGCCGGGCCGGCAGGTGAGGCGCACCACGACGTCGCTCTTCCTGGCGCCGTTGATCAGCGATTCGCTGTCCACGATCTGCAGATAGCCGGCGCGGTCGGAGCCGATCTCGGCATAGGGCAGGGGATCGGCCCCCCGTTCCGCTTCGGCGCCGTCACGAAAGCAGGGGGGAACCTGCCACAGAACCGATTCCATCTCCTCCTTCGACCGCTCCGGTCCCTCGGGAAAGGCGTGCGCGATGCGATCGTTGAGGGAGGTCCCGATACCGGCGATCACGTTCGAGATGTGGATGTTCGAGGGCACGTGGTGGATGAAGTAGATGAGCACGCCGATCGAGAAGATGGCGAGGATGATCGCGCCGAAGATCGCGATGTTGGGAACGAACATCGCGCCGAACACGTCCTCGTCGCCGCCATCGCGCACGCTGCGCAGGACGAGCATGCAGTAGACGAAGGTGGCGACGAAGACGCCGAGGGTGATCTGGTTGCCGCGGTCGTTCATGAAATTGGTGAGGAGCCGCGGCCCGAAGCTGCCGGAGGCGAAGACCACCGCGGCCATGGTGACCGAGAACACCGTGCCGGCAACGCCGATCATCGACCCGCCGATGGCCGACAGGATCGCTCGCGCCCCGTCCGGCTGGGTGGCATAGAGGAACGGCCCGACGCCCAGCCAGTCCGGCTCGACGTTCACGTCGATCTCGATCAGCAGGAAGGCAAGGGCCGCCGCCAGAACCGCCATGACCGAGGGCAAGAACCAGTAGCTGGCGCTGATGCGCTCGTAATATTGCAGGAACAGGGCGCGCATCGAATCCCTTGGAAGACGGTCTCACAGGAGACGTGCATCTATGGGACCGGTGCGCAACTGACAGGGCGCGGGCCGCTCCCGAAGACTCTGCGACGGTGCTGGGGCGGCTGCGGGAGGCCCGAAAAGGACGCGGGCCGGCGATCCGGCCCGCGGGATGTTTCGCGATCGACGTGAAAGGCGTCGCGGCGAGCGCCGGTGCCTACATCGACGAGCCGAGATCGACCTTGAAGAACAGGGTCTCGCCGGAGGAATCGTCGACGCCGTCATTGTCGGTGACGGCATAGCCGGTGCCGTCGGCGGCGATGGTGAAGCCTTCGATCTTGTCGACGACATAGCCGCCGGTCGCCCTAAGGTCCGGCATGAAGTCGTGGACCTCTTCCTTCGTCACTACCGGAAGCTCGCCGCCGAGCGGGGCTGGGGTCACGCCGTCGAGGGACACTTTGAAGAGCTTCTTCTCCCTGGCCGCCTCGCCGATCTGATTGTCGCGCTCGATGATGTAGAGATTGCCGTCCCGTGCGGTCACCTCCGACAGGCCGACCCAGCCCTTGTCGGCCTTGTCCAGCGGATAGCGCACCGCGCTCCATTCCTTGGAGCCGGGCTTGTAGGCGAGGAGCTTGACCGTTCCCTTCGGATCGTCCTTCCACTCGCGCTGGATGGCGATCCAGAGCGTATCGCCGGCCATGGTGATGCCCTCGGCTCCGAATCTCGTCGACTGCGCGGTCAACTCTTCCGGCATGGGCACGGTCTCGGTGATGGCGCCCTTGCCGTCGACATGCAGGATCTGGTGCGGGATGTCCTTTTCCGGATTGCCTTCGCTCGCCAGCCAGAAGCCGCCTTCGCCATCGGAGGTGATCCCTTCGAGGTCCAGCTTTTCGGCCGGCTTTCCATCACGGGTGACGGTCATGGCACCGGTGATCTTCGCCGGCTTCGCCGAGGCGTCGATGACGAAGATCCGCGGCTGGTTCTTGTAGAAGGAATCGCTCACCGCATAGAGCTTGCCGGCATCGTCCTTGTCGGCGGCGAGGCCGGAGAGGGCGCCCCAGCCGAGCGGTATGCCGTCCTGGTCCTGCGACCGGATCATCGGATAGGTCGGCTCGCCCTCGCCGAGGCTGTAGATCATGACATGGCTGCGGGCCGCGCCGTCCTCGCCGAGATCGGTCTCGTTGGCGGTCGCCAGAAGGCCTCGCGCGGGGATCGCCACCGCGCCTTCCGGGCTGATGCCCGAGGGGAGCAGCTGGACGAATTCGGGATCGCCCTCGCCGATTTTGTAGACGCCGACCGCCGAGCCGCGCTCGGACAGGACGAAGGCGTAGGTCGTGCCGTCGAAGGTGGCGACCTCGAGGCCCTCCGGCTCGATGCCCTTGGCGTCGGAGCGCTTGTCGGGATAGTGGCCGGCGCGGATCAATTCGTATTCGAAGGCGGGACCGGATTCGTAGGCGACGCTGCCATCCTTGTTCCACAGGGTGAAGGAGCGCGTTCCGCCCTGATAGTCGCCCTCGTTGGCGGACAGGAAGCGGTCGTCGGCGACCCACTGCACGGCGTCGGGCTCGCGCTTGCGGGCGTCCTGGCTGCCGGCGAATTCGAGCCTGCCGTCATCCTTCGCGTCGATGCCATTGAGGTCGACCGCGCCGGCGGAAAAGTGGTTGACGACCTTGCCGGTCGCCGCGTCGATGATGGCGACGTGATTGTTCTCCTGCATCGAGACGACGATCTCGCCGGCCGCGTTGAAGTCGACGAATTCGGGCTCCGGGTCCTCCGGCGCGATCTCGGCGAGGCCTGTCACGTCGACGTCCTTGCGGGTCGCGCAGTCCGGCGCGCCGTCCGCAAGGTCGAAGATGGTCACGTAGCCGGCCGGCATCTGCGGGATCTTGCCGTCGTCGAGATCTTCGTCGCGCTCGTTCTCGATGGCGATCGCGACATACTTGCCGTCCTTGGAGACGGCGACCGAATCCGGCTGGCCGCCGACGTCGCAGGAGGCCGTCTCCTTCTTCGCCGCGACATCGACCACCGCGAGGCGGCCCGACGGGGTCTTATAATTCTCGGATGTGTTGACGCCGATCAGGACATCGGGGCCGGCAACGGCGACCGAGGTCGGCTCGCCGCTCATCGCAATGAAGCCGGCGGGCTTCGGGTTCGCGGGATCGGTGATGTCCACCATGCCGATGCCGCCGGCCGGGCTGTCGGAATAGATCAGCGTGTTGCCGTCCAGGCTGACGGTGATGATCTCGGCCGAGGTCTCGGTCTCCGGCGCCTTGTCGGCCGGCAGGTTGGATGCGACCGGGAAGGAGGCGACGCGGTTGAAGACGGGATCGGCCAGAGCCGCGGCAGGTGCTGCGAGCGCGCTCGATGCGAGAAGGGCGGCGAGAGACAGGCGGAGGGGGCTGGTCACGGGCGATTCCTATCCGATTTGTAATGTCCGCCCTATCAGCAGGGTCATGTAACAACGCCATGACATCCAGGGTCATCGGCCCGCGCCGCCTTTCGCGCGCATCTGGGCGGGCCGGCCAGGATCTTTCAGCCAAGGTCTTCACGACAAACGAGGAATCGATGAGCGAGACGATCAGCGGCCGGTTGACTGCGGCCGGTCACGAACTCGACGTCAGAATATATTTCGAGGACACCGACTTCTCCGGCGTCGTCTATCATGCCCGCTATCTGCACTTTCTCGAGCGGGGCCGGTCGGACTTCCTCCGCCTGAAGGGCTTCGACCACCGCGCCCTGATGGAGGGAGCGTTCGGCTCGCCGATGGCCTTTGCCGTGAGGCACATGGAGATCGACTTCCTGCGGCCGGCGCGGATCGATGACATCGTCACCGTCGAGACCCGCTCGCGCCTCGTGGGGGGCGCGCGCATCCTGCTCGACCAGACGATCCGCCGCGCAGACGAGACGCTGGTCACAGCCGCGGTGAAAGTCGCGGTCATCTCGCCTGAGGGCAAGCCGATGCGCATGCCGCAGGGCGTGATGAGCGGGCTGGCGCCGCCGGACGCAGAGGCGGGCGGCTAGAGAGTGAATTAACCGGGGCTTAACCCTGGCAATTCATTGTCCAGCCGAAAGGATTTGAGACGAATTGCGCCATTCTTTCACCTGATTCCCCTGTGAGATGGCATGAGGGGGGCGCATCGGCATCCCGAGGTTCCGGCGGCGGGACATCGGCCGAGGCGAAAAGGCGATGGCGCTAGGGTGCTGCGGGTCGCCGGGGTACCGTTTTTCGTATTCGAAGGTCGAGGGGAATGGACGGAAACATCGTTCAGGGGACGCTGGCTGCCGCCGGCTCCGTGTCAATCTGGGACCTGTTCTGGCAGGCCGGATTTATCGTCAAGCTGGTGATGATCGGGCTCCTCGGAGCCTCGGTCTGGACCTGGGCGATCATCATCGACAAGACCATGCGCTACGGCAGCTTCCGCCGGCAACTGAACAAGTTCGAGAGCCATTTCTGGTCCGGCCAGTCGCTGGAGGAACTCTACCACACCCTGTCCGATCGCCGGACCTCCGGCATGGGGGCGCTGTTCGTGGCGGCGATGCGCGAGTGGAAGAAGTCCTTCGAGAAGGGCGCCCGCTCGCCGCTCGGCCTGCAGACACGGATCGACAAGGCGATGGACGTCACCCTGGCACGCGAGATGGACGGTCTGGAATCGCGCCTCGGCTTCCTCGCCACGATCGGTTCGGCGGCGCCCTTCATCGGCCTGTTCGGGACCGTCATCGGCATCATGACCTCCTTCCAGGCGATCGCCGGCTCGCAACAGACCAGCCTCGCCGTCGTCGCTCCGGGCATCGCCGAAGCGCTTCTGGCGACGGCCATCGGCCTCGTCGCCGCCATTCCCGCGGTCGTCGCCTACAACAAGCTGTCGTCGGACGCGGGCAAGCTCGGCATGCGGCTCGAAGCCTTCGCGGACGAGTTCTCCGCGATCCTGTCGCGACAGATCGACGAGAAGCTCGCGCAGCAGCAGCGCTGAGGGCCGCAGAGCCTCGGCCGAAAGGACGTTACGATGGGTATGGGCACCGCTACCGGAGGATCGCATCGCTCGCGGCGCGGTCGCACCCGGCGTCGTCCGATGAGCGAGATCAACGTCACGCCGATGGTCGACGTGATGCTCGTTCTCCTGATCATCTTCATGGTCGCCGCGCCGATGCTGACGGTGGGTGTGCCGATCCAGCTCCCCAAGACCCAGGCGAAGGCGCTGAACTCCGACACGCAGCCGATCACCATCTCGATCAAGTCGGCGGGCGAGGTCTTTCTGAACGAGACCGAGGTCCCGATGGATGAGGTCGTCCCCAAGCTGCAGGCGATCGCCAAGGCGGGCTATGAGGAGCGCATCTTCGTCAAGGGCGACAAGGCGGCCGACTACGGCACGGTCATGAAGGTCATGGCCCGCATCTCGGCGGCCGGTTTCAAGAATATCGGTCTCGTCACCGATCAAGACGTGAACGCCTGAGCCCCGCTGCCTGACCCATGAAGACCGGCGTCGTCGTTTCCTCGATCCTGCATGCCAGCCTCCTCACCTGGGGGCTGTGGACGCTGTCGGCTCCCGAGCCGCTGCAGGTCGCCAACGCCGAATCGCTGCCGGTCGAGCTGGTGCCGCTGGAATCGCTGTCGCAGTCCCTTGTCGGCGAGAAGGACGCGCCGAAGACCGACAAGCCGGCGCCGGCCCCGACCAAGACGCCGCAGAAGCTGCCGATGCCGGCCGAGAACATCGGCGACAACGAGACCGATCTGCCGACGCCGCCGACGCCGCAGGAGCGGCCCAAGCCGACCGAACAGGCGGCCGCGCCGAAGGAAGCCGCCACGCCTCCTGCGCCAGATACGGTCCCGGAGCCGACCCCGCCGCCCCCGCCGCCCGAGCCGAAGGTAGCGGAGACGCCGCCTGCCGAGCCGGCGCCACCCGAGGCCGAGTCCGCGCCGGAGAAGCCGGCCGAGGCCGATCCGGTCGAACAGGCGATCGCCGAGGCCGCAGCGGAGCCCGCCCCGGCGCCTCTGCCCGACAACGTCCCGATCCCGAGCGACAAGCCGCGCCCGCCGCAGCCGCAGAAGACCGAGGCGGAAAAGCAGAAGCCGGAGCCGCCCAAGGAGACCAAGACCGCGGTGGCCGAGCGTCCGAAGCCGGCCAAGGACAAAGCGCGGGAAGAGGTGAAGGCGCCGGAGACCAAGGAGTTCGACGCCGACAGGATCGCCGCTCTCCTCAACAAGGAGAAGTCGTCCGGCGGCGGCGCTCGGCGGTCCGAGGAACAGGCTTCGCTGGGGCTCGACCGCAAGACCGGGGCGAAGCTCTCCCAGAGCGAAATGGATGCGCTGCGCGGCCAGATCTCCAAATGCTGGTCGCCGCCGGCCGGCGCTTTGGAGGCCGGCTCGCTGCGGGTGTCGATCGAGATGCATCTCGATCCCTCCGGCCAGCTGGAGGGGCGGCCGGTGATCGTCGACGGCGGCAACGGCTCGATGCAGCAGAGGATCGCCGGCGAGGCGGCTCTGCGCGCGGTTCGCCGCTGCGCGCCGTACAACCTGCCCGCCGACAAATACGACACCTGGTCGGAGGTCGTGCTCAACTTCGATCCGAGCCAGATGTTCTGACCGGCTCGGAGGAGCCGAAAGGCACAAGGCGATGCCGGCATTCGTCCGCCCGCCCGTTCCGCCGCCATACAAAATCCTGATTGCGGGTTACGACCGTGGCCGGACAGCGATAGACGGGGCGGGGACGGCGAGGCGGGGGGCTTGCAGCCCCCGGCACCGGGGCGGCAGGGACGGGACGCCGCAAAGAAAATTCTCTGGAGGGGGTGCAACGGCCGCGGCCGCGCGCCTTTCGACATGAACGGAAGGTCCGGGAATGCAGACCATCATCACGAAGCTTTTTGCCTGGACCCTGGTGCTGGCCTCAGCGCTGCTTTTGGCCGGACCGGCGGCCGCGCGCGTCGAGATCGACATCACCCAGGGCAATGTCCAGCCGCTGCCGATTGCGATCAGCCCGTTCCAGTCGCAGGATGGTCTCGGCAAGCAGATCTCCGACGTGATCTCCGCGGATCTCAAGCGCTCCGGCCTGTTCGCGCCGATCGACCCCTCCGCCTTCATTCAGAAGGGGCTGACGACGGATGTCAGCCCGACCTTCACCGACTGGACCGTGATCAACGCCCAGGCGCTCGTGGTGGGCCGCGTCTCGCCGGAGGCGGACGGGCGGCTGCGCGTGGAATTCCGGCTGTGGGACACCTTCGCCGGCCAGCAGCTCGACGGCCAGCAGTTCTACACCAATCCGGAGAACTGGCGGCGTGTCGCCCACATCATCGCAGACGCGATCTATGAGCGGCTGACCGGCGAGAAGGGCTATTTCGACACCCGGATCGTCTTCGTCTCGGAAAGCGGCGACAAGGCGAACCGGGTCAAGCGGCTGGCGATCATGGACCAGGACGGTGCCAATGTGCGCTACCTCACCGACGGCCGCGATCTGGTGCTCACCCCGCGCTTCTCGCCGAACCGGCAGGAGGTCACCTACATGTCCTTCGGCAATGGCGAGCCGCGGGTCTATCTCCTGCAGCTGGAGACGGGCCAGCGGGAGATCGTCGGCAATTTTCCGGGCATGACCTTCTCGCCGCGCTTCTCGCCGGACGGCCAGAAGGTGATCATGAGCCTTCAGCAGAACGGCAACGCCAACATCTACGCCATGGACCTTCGCTCGCGGGCGACGACGCGGCTGACGGCGACGAGCGCCATCGACACGTCGCCTTCCTACTCGCCCGACGGCCAGCGCATCGTCTTCGAATCCGACCGGGGCGGGCGCCAGCAGCTCTACGTGATGAACGCCGACGGCTCGAACCAGCAGCGCATCTCCTTCGGCGACGGCGCCTATTCGACGCCGGTCTGGTCGCCGCGCGGCGACCTCATCGCCTTCACCAAGCAGACCGGCGGCCAGTTCCAGATCGGCGTGATGCGGCCCGACGGCTCGGGCGAGCGGATCCTGACGTCGGGCTTCCACAACGAAGGCCCGACCTGGGCGCCGAACGGCCGGGTGCTGATGTTCTTCCGCGACCAGAAGGGGGGCGGGGGCCCGCATCTCTTCTCGATCGATCTGACCGGCTACAACGAACAGCAGGTGGCGACGCCGGGCTTTGCGTCCGACCCCGCCTGGTCGCCCTCGCTGGAATAGGATGATGTGCGGCGCCTTCGGCCCAGCCCGGCACAAGCTTCGCTGCATAAAAGCGGATGACTGTTGCGGTGCTGCATCAGGTCGGGGCGTCGGACGGGCCGGCGAGCGGCCCGTCGCAAAACCGGTCCGGCGACCGCAAGTCGCTCGGATTGTTTGGAAATTCCTCGGCTTTACCGGGTGTTAAGCTCCCGGATGGTAAGTGTCGGGTAACGGAAATCCATCGGATTTGAGGGAGCTGGCCATGCGCCGGATCGCATACGGATACGGGGTAAACAGCCGCATCGCATTCGCCTTGGCCGCGAGCCTTCTCGTCGCCGGCTGTGCGAGCAAGAAGGACATGTTGCCCGACAACGCCGCCGGCCTCGGCCTCAACGGCGCCAACGGGCTCAACGGCGCCGGGGCTGCGACGCCGGGCTCGACCCAGGACTTCACCGTCAATGTCGGCGACCGCATCTTCTTCGACACGGACTCCTCGTCGATCCGTGCGGACGCGCAGCAGACGCTGCAGCGCCAGGCGCAGTGGCTGAACCGCTACCCGCAGTACTCGATCACGGTCGAGGGCCATGCCGACGAGCGCGGCACGCGCGAATACAACCTCGCGCTCGGCGCCCGCCGTGCTGCGGCCACGCGCGACTATCTCACCCAGCTCGGCGTCCCGAGCAACCGCATGCGCACGATCTCCTACGGCAAGGAGCGTCCGGTCGCGGTTTGCGACGACATCTCCTGCTGGTCGCAGAACCGGCGCGCCGTCACCGTGCTCAACGGCGCCGGCAGTTGATCTCGGACACCTAACCCGGCGGCGGTACTCCGTCGCCGGTCGCATGCGGCAGCGCCAAACTTTGGCCGAACTCGGCGGTTTCATGCTAACGCCCTGACGACGATGGACGTGCGCGGTGCACCATACGGGCCCGCGGCGTTCCCGCGTTTCGATCGAGGGGAATAGCCGCATCATGATCAAGGGATCTCTGATCCGGGTCGCCGCAATTGCGATGACCGCCGTTCTTGCCGGCGCAGGCAGCGCCTCGGCATTCGACCTGCCGGGCATCTTCGGTGGGAATACGCAGGCCGTTTCGCCGACGCTGCAGGCCGAGCCGCAGCGCGACACGGCACCCGTCCGGATGGCACAGGCCTCCGGCAACGAGCTCCTGCGGATCAACCAGCTGGAGGAGGAGATCCGCCAGCTGACCGGGCGGGTCGAGGATCTCAACTTCCAGCTGCTGCAGACGCAGGAAGACCTGCGCAAGTTCCGCGAGGACACCGAGTTCCGCTTCCAGGATCTGGAGGGCGGCAAGGCGTCGAATGCGTCGAAGACCGAGCGGCGCGGCGAGGCGGCGCCCGCTCCATCCACCGGGTCCAGTACGCCGACCGAAACCGCCTCGACGTCCGCCTCCGGCGCGCCTTCCGTGGCGGGCGAGGGCTCCGGCGACAATATCGGCAACCTCCTGCAGAGCGGGCTCGGCGGGGACGGTGCCGCGCCCTCCGAGCCGGCGGCCGATTCCAGCACCGTCGCGGCGATCTCGCCGCGCGGCGCCGGGGAGATGTACGATCTCGCCTACAACTATCTCCTCGCCGGCGACTATTCGCAGGCCGAGCAGGCCTTCCGGCAGTATGCCCAGACCTATCCGAGTGCCTCCGATGCGCCGGATGCTGAATACTGGCTGGGGGAGAGCCTCTACCAGCAGCAGAAGTTCGCCGACGCAGCGGAAGTCTTTCTCGATGCCCAGAAGGACCATCCGGACGCCAGCAAGGCCCCGGAGATGATGCTGAAGCTCGGCATGTCCCTTGCCAAGCTGAAGAACCGCGAGACCGCCTGCGTGACCTATAAGGAGGTCGCCCGCCGCTATCCCGCGATGAGCGCCAATGTGAAGCGCAAGCTTGCCAGCGAGGAGAAGGCGGCGAACTGCTGACCGCAGGGCGGCCCCTCGAACCAATCTTGCAAGTACCGGACGCCGGGCCGGACGCGGCGCCCTTGTCTCCGTTCGAAATGTGCAAGCGCCTCGCCGCAGTCTTTTCCGCCGCTTCTCTCCGTGGAGCCTCGCTCGAAGCGGCCGTGCTCGCGGTTTCCGGCGGCCCTGATTCGCTGGCGCTGCTTCTTGCGGCACAGGCCTGGCGAAAGGCCGAGCGCAGCGGCCGGCCCCCGATCCGCTTTTATGTCGCGACCGTCGACCACCGCCTGCGGCCGCAGTCCGCGGCGGAGGCGGCCTTCGTGGCGAATCTCTGCCGCGATTTCGATCTTCCGCATCGAACCCTCGTCTGGGCCGCTCCCGCACCTGCCGGCAATTTGCCGGAGGAGGCGCGTCTCGCGCGCTACGATCTACTCCAGACCTTCGCCCGCCGCTGCAATGCCGGCCTGGTCCTCACCGCGCATCACGAGGACGACCAGCTAGAGACGCATGTGATGCGGGCTCGGCGCGGCGGCGGTCCGACCGGGCTCGCCGCGATGCGCCTCGTCCGGGAGATGACGCGGGGCATCGTGCTCGCGCGTCCCTTCCTGGACATTCCCGGCGCCCGGCTGAAGGCAAGCGTCGCGGCATGCGGGCTTGCGGCGGCGGACGATCCGACCAATCGCGATCCGGCCTATGAGCGGGTGCGGGTGCGGTCCGGGTTCGAGGCGGGAACGATCGACCGCGAGGCGGTACGTCAGGCGGCGGGCGAGGCGGCGGAAGCGCGCGCGCGGCTGGAGACGCAGCTTGCGGCGGTGCTGTCGGAGTTCGCCGCACACCGTATCCTTGAATGCCGTGAGGACGGAACGATCCGGCTTAAGCGGACTGCGCTGGTGGAACTTGGCGGCGATCTCGCCTTCCACCTGGTGCGCCGGGCGCTGGCCGCGGTCTCCGGCGCATCGCATTGGCCGGAGGCGGCGGGCGTGGAGCGCATCCTCTCCCGGCTGAGGGGTATCGAAGCGGCGGTCTCCGCGACCCTCGGCGGAGCGATCGTCGCGGCGGACGACACAGCCGAATTCTGCCGCGAGTTCGGGCGGTGCGGGATTGCCGGGCAAGAGGTCGCGGATGATGTGACCCCGCTGCTCTTCGATGGCCGCTTTGAGATCGATGTCGATCGCTGGCGCGGGTCGGACGCCCGGCTCGTCGCATTCGGCTCGCTCGGCCGGGGCAACCGGCGCGAGCGCACGCTGCCCGTACTCCTGTCGGCCGGGCGGCTATTGGCGGTGCCGCGGAGCCTGACCCGCAAGGCACCCGAAGCCGCCGAGACGCTTTCGCTCCGTTCCCTCGCCGAGTGGCGGCTGCGGCGCGATCTTCCGAGATGACGCAGCATTGCCGTCATGCGGACAGTGCTTGGTAACCGCCCCTCGCCATTTTGCCGCAAATCCGCCCGAGGATGTTGGCAAGACAGTGCCCAACACCTATCTTCGGCAGGCATCGCCGAGCTGCCTTGGCGCCTATTCCAGGAAGAGTGATGAACCAGAATTTCCGTAACTTTGCCCTGTGGGCGATCATCGCGCTGCTCCTGATCGCGCTCTTCCAGCTGTTCTCCAATGGTTCGCAGACCGCCGGCGCGCGCGAAGTTCCCTATTCGCAGTTCCTGTCGGACGTCGACAGCGGCCGGGTGCAGTCGGTGACGATCCAGGGCCAGCGAATCACGGGCAAGTACTCCGACGGCGCCTCGCCCTTCCAGACCTATGCGCCGGAAGACGCCCAGCTCGTCTCGCGGCTCGAATCGAAGAACGTCCAGATCAGCGCCAACCCGCCGGGCGACAACACCAATCCGATCTGGTCGATGCTCCTGTCCTTCGGACCGATCCTCCTGATCCTTGCCGTCTGGATCTTCCTGATGCGCCAGATGCAGGGCGGCGCGGGCGGCAAGGCCATGGGGTTCGGCAAGTCCAAGGCGAAGCTCCTGACCGAGGCGCATGGGCGCGTGACCTTCCAGGACGTCGCCGGCGTCGACGAGGCCAAGGAGGATCTGGAAGAGATCGTGGAGTTCCTGCGCGAGCCGCAGAAGTTCCAGCGGCTCGGCGGCAAGATCCCGCGCGGCGTGCTCCTCGTCGGCCCTCCGGGGACCGGTAAGACGCTGCTCGCTCGTTCGGTCGCGGGCGAGGCGAATGTGCCCTTCTTCACGATTTCGGGATCGGACTTCGTCGAGATGTTCGTCGGCGTCGGCGCAAGCCGCGTGCGCGACATGTTCGAGCAGGCCAAGAAGAACTCGCCCTGCATCATCTTCATCGACGAGATCGACGCCGTCGGGCGCCATCGTGGCGCCGGCCTCGGCGGCGGCAATGACGAGCGCGAGCAGACGCTGAACCAGCTTCTCGTGGAGATGGACGGCTTCGAGGCCAATGAGGGGATCATCCTCATCGCCGCGACCAACCGGCCTGATGTTCTCGACCCGGCGCTGCTGCGTCCCGGCCGCTTCGACCGGCAGGTGGTCGTGCCGAACCCGGACGTCACCGGCCGCGAGAAGATCCTCAAGGTTCATGTCCGCAACGTGCCGCTGGCCCCGAACGTCGACCTCAAGGTGATCGCGCGCGGAACGCCGGGCTTCTCCGGCGCCGACCTCGCCAACCTCGTGAACGAGGCGGCGCTGATGGCGGCGCGGCGCTCCAAGCGGCTCGTCACCATGCTCGAGTTCGAGGACGCCAAGGACAAGGTCATGATGGGCGCGGAGCGCCGGTCGATGGCCATGACCGAGGAAGAGAAGAAGCTGACCGCCTATCACGAGGCCGGCCATGCTCTCGTCGGCATCCACGAGCCGTTCAACGACCCGCTCCACAAGGTCACCATCATCCCGCGTGGCCGCGCGCTCGGTGTGACGATGAACCTGCCGGAGCGCGATCGCTATGGAATGCGCAAGAACGAGATGGAGGCGCGCCTCGCCATGATCTTCGGCGGCCGCGCGGCCGAGGAGATCATCTACGGCCCGGAGAACGTCACCACCGGCGCCTCCAACGATATCCAGCAGGCCACCAACATGGCCCGCGCGATGGTCATGGAATACGGCATGAGCGATAAGCTCGGCCGGCTTCGCTACAAGCAGAATCAGGACGAGGTCTTCCTCGGCCATTCCGTCTCGCAGCAGCAGAACATGTCGGAGGACACCGCCCGGCTGATCGACTCGGAGGTCCGCGAGATCATCGAGACCGCCGAGAACAAGGCGCGCAAGATCCTCAACGACCACATCGACGAGCTGCATATGCTGGCGAAGGCGCTGCTGGAATTCGAGACGCTGTCGGGCGACGAGGTGCGCGATCTCCTGGCCGGCAAGCCGCTCGCCCGCGACATGGGCGACGACACGCCGCCCTCGCGCGGATCGGCCGTGCCGAAGGCCGGTGCCTCGCGGCCGAGCGGAGCGCGGGGCGGCGAGGCCGGCGACGGCCTGGAGCCGCAGCCGACCTGACGGCGCCGCCGGTCATCGCGGGTAGCGGGCGACCGCGCAATCCGCGCAAGACGACATCGAAAGGGGAGCGGTTCGACAGGGCCGCTCCCCTTTTTCTTGACCTGATGCCGGCCGCTGCGGCAGGAGGGCTGACTTGCAAGAACCGATCGGCAAGATCGGGCTGGTACCGTGACCGGCGGGCCGCTCTGCAACCGGCCGGCCCGGTGATCCACATCCGACGACAGGACCTCAGATGGGCAGAAGCTATTTCGGGACGGATGGAATTCGCGGGACCGCCAATCGCCATCCGATGACCGCCGAGGTCGCGATGAAGGTCGGCATGGCCGCGGGCATCGCCTTCCAGCGCGGCAGCTATCGACACCGCGTCGTGATCGGCAAGGACACCCGTCGCTCCAGCTACATGATCGAGAACGCGATGGTCGCCGGCTTCACCGCGGCGGGCATGGACGTCTTCCTGCTCGGGCCGATGCCGACGCCGGCCGTCGCGATGCTGACGCGGTCGCTGAGGGCCGATATCGGGGTGATGATCTCGGCCTCGCACAACCCCTTCGAGGACAACGGCATCAAGCTGTTCGGCCCGGATGGCTACAAGCTGTCCGACGAGATCGAGAGCCGGATCGAGGAACTGCTGGACAGCGATCTCTCCGGCCGGCTCGCCAACGGCGACGGGCTCGGCCGGGCAAAGCGCGTCGACGGTGTCCACGACCGCTATATCGAGTTCGCCAAGCGCACCCTGCCGCGCGAGCTGTCGCTCGAAGGTGTCCGGGTGGCGATCGACTGTGCCAACGGGGCGGCTTACCGCGTGGCGCCCGAGGTGCTTTGGGAGCTGGGCGCGGAAATCGTCAAGATCGGCGTCGAGCCGGACGGGATCAACATCAACCGCAATTGCGGCTCGACCGCGCCGGCGATGCTGATCGAAAAGGTCAAGGAGGTGCGCGCCGACATCGGCATCGCGCTCGATGGCGACGCCGACCGGGTGCTGATCGTCGACGAGCGCGGCACGATCGTCGATGGCGACCAGCTGATGGCGGTGATCGCCGAGAGCTGGGCCGAGGACGGGCGCCTCGCGGCAGGCGGCATCGTCGCCACGATCATGTCCAATCTCGGCCTCGAACGCTTCCTGGAGGCCCACAAGCTCCAACTCGCCCGCACCAAGGTCGGCGATCGCTACGTCGTCGAGCACATGCGCGAGCATGGCTACAATGTCGGCGGCGAGCAGTCCGGCCACATCGTCCTGTCGGATTTCGGCACTACCGGCGACGGCCTCGTCGCAGCCCTCCAGATTCTCGCCGTCGTCCACCGCAAGGGTGGGACCGTCTCCGAGGTCTGCAGACGGTTCGAGCCGGTGCCCCAGGTCCTGAAGAACGTTCGGTTTTCCGGCGGCTTGCCGCTGGAGCGCGAGCCGGTCCAGGCGGCGATCGCGGCGGGGCGGGACAGGCTCGGCAATAGCGGCCGGCTGGTGATCCGCCCCTCGGGAACCGAACCCCTGATCCGGGTGATGGCCGAAGGCGACGATGCCGGTCTCGTCGCGGCCGTCGTCGACGACATCGTCGGGGCCCTGCGCGATCAGGCTGCCTGACAAGCTGTTACCGCGCATCCGGCGCGTAAACCGCCCGTTAACCACTCCGGTTTACCTTGTTTCTTAAGGTAACGGCGTCGCCAATCCCGGCCGCCGCAAGGACCGGAGACGATCTTATGAATAGAAGGTTTTTGACGACCGTTGCCGCGTTCGGCGTCGTGTCGTCCTTCGTTGGTTCCGCCCAGGCAGCCGACCTCATCGAGCCGCCCGCCTACATCGCGCCGCCGCCGCCCCCGCCGGCTCAGATCTCCACCGCCGGCTGGTACCTGCGTGGCGACGTCGGCTACGTGTTCAAGAACGACACCGACGGTGACTGGGACTTCTACAACTACGGCTACGGCGAAAACGGGATCGACGACACCCATCGCTACGACAGCCTGACCCTCAAGGGCGCTGCGCTCTTCTCGGGCGGTTTCGGCTATCGCTTCACCGACAATTTCCGCGCGGACGCCACCCTCGACTACTTCAAGACCGACATCGACGGCCGCACCGAATGCCCGTACCAGATCAAGGTCGGCCACGGCATCTATAACCCCGCCGGCGGCTGCCACTACGAGGATTCCGGCGAGGCCACGGTCTGGACCGCGATGGCAAACGCCTATGTCGACATCGGCCATTTCGGCCGCTTCACGCCGTATATCGGCGCCGGCATCGGTGCCGCCCATGTCAGCTACGATACGGGGACGAACCAGGAAGTCTGCGCCGATTGCGCACCGTCCTACGACCGCTATCGGGCGACGCATGATGGTGTCGACAGCTGGCGCTTCGCCTCCTCGCTGATGGCCGGCGCGAGCGTCGACATTTCCGACAAGCTGAAGTTCGATGCGGGCTACAAGTATACGCGCATCTCCGGCGGCGACGCCTACGAATTCGATGCCAACGACAAGGCGAACGGCGCCAGCGGCGTCCAGATGCGCGACAACGGCTTCAACATCCACACCGTCCGCGCCGGCCTGCGCTACGAGTTCGGTGGCGGCCAGGGCTTCGGCAAGGGCAAGGCGCCGGTCGTCGGCGCACCTTACGAAGAGCCGGCTCCGATCTACAGCGAGGCGCCGATCTACGATCAGGCCCCGGTCTACAAGTAAGCGCATCGAACCGGGCGAGGACGCCTCGCCCGGTCGCGACAGCGGATCGCTGATCCAAGGAGCGTCTTCGCCAGCTGCCGCTGGCGGAGACGTTTTCGCATGAGATGAGGGAGCAGGGTGGACGGAGGGGGAAGAGGCGGTCAGCCGCGCGAGAGCAATCCCCTCACGCGCTGCCTGGCCAGGCGCGCGAGATTGCGCGACCGGTGTCGCGCGTCGAGGCTCTTTGCAGCCTGCGCGACCTTCCGCTCGGTCCCCGGTCGCAGCCCGACGACGACGGTCGCCAGCGTGGTCCGGTTCGGCCAGAACCGGTTCATCGCGAAATGGTCCGGCATCGCGCAGGAATCCGCCCGCTTGACCGCGGGGTCGGCGATCAGGGCCCGCGCCGCCTCGGCGACGACCTGCTGGCCGGGGGAAGCCTTCGCGAACGCCTCGTCATAGGCCATCTTCCAGGCGAAGGCGTCGCCGCCGTCGAGAAGCACGACCAGGCTCGCCACCGTCCGGGCGCCGACGCTGAGCGCGAAGATGCGCACCCGGCCTTCCTGGGCAAGCCCGTTGACGGCCTCCCGCGCGAAGGCCGCGCGAAACCGGTCGATGACGAGGGCGCTGCGCTGGCGGCCCTTCCAGCCGCTGGCCTCGAGCGCGAGAAAGTCCTCGAAGGCGAGACGGACGGCATCCGCCTCGCGCACGACCTGGAAGCTGACAGGGCCGCTCGCCTCCAGCAGCCGCCACTGGCGCTGCATCTCCCGGCGGCGGCGTCCCGAGGACGGCTGCAGGAAGGCGACATGCTTTCCCTCGGATTTGTCGATCGCGGCGCGGTCGGCCTTGTTGGCGTGGGCGATCGGGAGGCCGCGTTCCGCGGCGACGGCCGCAAGGATTGCGGCGAAGGCGCCGTCGCTGCGGATGTCCGGCAGGACCAGGATATCCGGCATCCCACGCTCCGGCTCGGCCAGGAAGGCCAGGAAGCTGGCGAGCGTGCCGTGCGGGTCGTCGCCGTCGAGCGGCGGGACGCCGAGCCGGCCGAAGGGATGCGACCAGGCGCGGATCGTGTCGATCCCGCCGATGCGGGCGGTCCGTTCGAGCGTATAGGGCATCAGGAGCCGCAGCCGGCTGCGGCTGGCGCCTTCGTCGCGCATCACCATCAGCCTGACCTGCCGCTCGTCGAGCCGTGGCATGGCGGGGACGAGGAAGGTCGGATCGAAGAAGACGTTCGGCTCGATCGCCCTTCGCGACAGGTGCTTGAGCTCGTCGACGAGGGCGAAGGCGTCGGCCGGAGCGTAGATCGACAGACGGCGGCAGACTGGGCCTCGGAAAGGCGCCTGTGGCTTATCCGGCGCGCCCGTTCGCGGTCCCGCGGCGGGACCCGCCCCGTTTGCGAGATCGTGAAGATCGTCGATCCGGCGACCGAGTTGCATCCCACTCTTCCCGTTTCAAGCGCTGCGCGGGCCCGGCCGGTTCGGCGGGACCCGACGGAGCGAGAAAACCCCTGGGACCGAGCCTTAACCCGGACGCCTTAAATTTCCGTGGTGGAGGGACGAGATCGTGGAATGCACCGCCGGCTCAGCCGGCGAAGCCGCCATTTTCCAGGAATTCGGTCTCCTCGGGAGAGGATTCGCGCCCCAGTATCGCATTGCGATGGGGGAAGCGGCCAAACCGGTCGAGGATCTCCCGGTGCTCGCGGGCCGAGGCGACATTGGCCTCGTCGCCGATCTTCTCCATCCAGGCGACGCATTCGTCCTGTTCGGCCAGATCCTCGCAGTGCATCAGCGGCATGACGAGGAACTGGTTGATGTCCTCGGCCACCGTCATGTGGTCGCCGCGGGCAAGCGCCGTCTTGGCGAGTTCCAGCGCCTTGGCATCGGTCGCAAACGCGAGCGGCGTGCCTCGGAACATGTTGCGCGGAAACTGGTCGAGCAGGAGGATCAGCGCGAGAATGCCGGTCGGCTCCTCCTGCCAGCTGTCGAGTTCCCCGCGCGCCGCCCGCTCGTAGACGTCGCCGAAGCGGCGCCGGATGGTCTCGTCGAAGGCCTCGTCCTTGCCGAACCAGCGGTCCGGGCCCGCCTCCCGCCAGAACTCCACGATGGCCTGGGGATCGACGGTGTAATATGTCATCTTGGTCTCCGGCATGGATGTGAGAGGCGCGTGGCGGGCCAGCGGATCCCCGTGATCCGCAGGGCCGCGAGCGTCCGCCACGAAGATAGTCATGGAGTCGCCGCCGGCGAAGCGCCGAAATGTCAGAACTCGATCTCAAAGGCCTGAAATGTCCTCTACCGGCGCTTCGGACCGCGCGCCGGCTGGCGGCGATGGCGCCGGGAGAGGCGCTGGTGGTTCTCGCCGACGATCCGATGGCCGTGATCGACATTCCGCATCTGTGCGCCGAGCGGGGGCACCGGCTGGAGGAGGTCACGCGGACGGGCGACGTCCTGCGTTTTGCAATCGTGGTCGAAAATGTCGCGTCCGATCGTACCGACTGACGTGGGTTGCCGCAGTCATCGAGCCGGCGCCTTGTGTTGCCGTCGCTGCCGCAGCGCCTTCACCCGAAGCGATAGCCGGGCACGGCGAGCGGATTGTCTTCGAGCACGGCCCGGTCGGGCGCGTCGCTGCGAAGGCCGCCGGTGAAGGCAGCGAAGAGGTCGCGGAGCACCGCCTCGGGAACCCCTTGCGCGATCACCACCAGCCGGGTCTGTGGCGGCACGCCCTGCGGCCAGGCGGCGAGCCGGGCCGGCGGGTGCAGATAGCCGCGCACGCCGTGCAGGACGAGCGGCCGCTCCGGCGTCTCCCGCGTCTGCACGATCCCCTTCATCCTGAGAATGCGCTCGCCTTGGGTGGCGGTCAGGATTTCGAGGAAGGAGGCGACGGCCTCGAAGGCGACGGGTTCTGCGAGCTGTAGCGAGACGGAGCGAATGCTGGCGTGGCCGTGGGCATGCAGGTGGCCATGCCCATGCCCATGCTCGTGACTGTGCGAATGGTCATGCTCGTCTGCCTCGCCGGCATCCGGCGCCGCATTGAGGTTCTCTTCCCCGAGCCAAGCTGCCAGACGCGCCGCATCGAGCGGGCCGGCCGAGAGGCCGGAGCCGAGCAGCCGCTCCGCCAGCGAACCTGCGCCGGCGGACGGCACATGCACCGCCCGCGGATTGAGCGATGCGATCCGCGCGGTCAGCTCGTCCACACGCTTCGCCCCGGCGAGGTCCGCCTTGGTGAGAACGATCCGGTCCGCAACGGCCAGCTGGCGCCGCGCCTCGTCGTGATCATCGAGGTTGCGGGCGCCCGCCAGCGCGTCGACCACGGTGACCACGCCGTCCAGAACATAGGCCTCGCTGAGTCCGGGATGGCCGATCAGCGCCGCCAGGATGGGGCCGGGATCTGCGAGCCCGGTAGTCTCCACGATCACGCGCTCGATCGCGCGTGCGCCGTCCGGCCCGCGGCGTTCGGCAAGGGCGAGGAGCGTTTCGACGAGCTCGCCCCTGACGCTGCAGCAAAGGCACCCGTCCGAGAGCGTCAGCACGCCGTCGCTCGTCCGGGTCTCGACGAGCAGGGGATCGATCGCGGCTTCGCCGAATTCGTTGACGACGACGGCGGTGTTGCGCAGCCCCGGCTCGCGCAGGAGGCGGTTCAGCAGCGTCGTCTTGCCGACGCCGAGAAAGCCGGTGAGAAGCGTGAGGCGGATCGGGGCGCTGGCGCCGGGCATGGGTGAGGTCCTTTGCCGCTCGTTCAGTTCACCGCCTGCGCAGCCCGGGCGGCAGGTGTCGGGACCGGGATGCCGTGTCCGGCCCGCAGGCCGTCGCCGTCTTCGCCCAGAATGTCGATCCGCGGCCCCTTGGCGGCTTCCGGGCTGGGGCCGGGGCTCGGAACGAAGTTCTGCGCGTCCTCGACGGCGCTGCCCGAGGTCGCGACGGTCTTCATGTCCTCGGGCGCCGATTCCGCCTCCGGGCTTGCAACGGGCGCCGCGTCGGGCGCCTCCCCGTTGGGTGCCTTCTCGCTCGGCGGGGTCGGACGCGGCGTCGGGATGGGAATGCCGTAGGCGGCGATCAGCGAGATGCCGGGTGCGGCGATGGCATTGCCGGCGGCCCCGCCCAGGCCGACGCTCACGGTGACGGGCGCGCGGTTCATCTCGTGCATATAGGGCGAGCCGAAGATCTCGGTGTCCTCATCCTGCGCCTCGCCGGCGGTCCGCTTGCGTTCCTCGACCCGCTCGTTGGCGCGCGCCGTCCGTCCCTTGGCACCGCAGATATAGTCGCTGATGTCGAGCGGCTCGCCGGCCGATGTCGGCAGATCCTCGACCTTGGTCGTCACGCTGGCGGGATCGGTCTTGAAGCCGGCGTCGATGATCTCCGCCGTATGGCGCTCGCGGGCGATCGTGCCGTTGGCGCCCATGACCGCGGCGATGATCGTCCTGCCGTCGCGCGTCGCGGAGGAGACGAGATTGAAGCCGGCGGCGCAGGTGAAGCCGGTCTTCATTCCGTCGGCCCCGTCGAACCGGCCGAGAAGCTTGTTGCCGTTCTTGATCAAGGCCCGGCCGTTCGAGATAGCCTCGGTGCCGAAATAGTCCGAAAACGCCGGGAACTGCTTGCGGATCGCGATGGCGAGGATCGCGAGATCCTTGGCGCTCTGATACTGGCCCTCCTGCGGCAGGCCGTTCGCATTGACGTAGCGGGTGTCCTTCATGCCGAGTTCCGCCGCCTCGGCGTTCATCATGTCGACGAAAGTGTCCATCGAGCCGCCGCCGAGCATCTGGCCGATCGCATAGGCGACGTCGTTGGCGGATTTGACCAGCATCATTCGCATCGCATTGTCGAGACGCATGACCGAGCCCGGCTGGTAGCCCATCTTGCTCGGAGGCTCCTCCGAGGCCCGGCTCGTCATGATGACCGGGCTGTCCAGGCCGACCGTCTCCGCTCTCAGAGCCTTAAGAGCCAGGAACGCCGTCATCAGCTTGGTCGTCGACGCGGCATAGCGCCGCTCCGTCGCGTTTTCCTGAGACAGCACCTTCTCGGTCTCGAGATCGACGACGATCGAGGAGACGGGATAGCCGATCTCTTCGGGCGCCTGGGGTTCGGCGGACGCAGGCTTGCCGCTCGGCTCGGCCGCCGCGTCGGCGGCCGGCTTCTGCGCGGCGACGGCATCCGGCTTCGCTGCCTGCTTGGTGGTCTTGGCGAAGGCGAGGTTCCCGGCCGGCGCGAGCGGAGCCGCCGTCAGGCAGAGTGCCAGGAGAGTCGAGAAACAGATGGATGCGGGCGTCTTCACGCGGGGTCCCTTCGATCGATCGATCAGCCGTGTTGCAGAGCGCAAAAACTGCGGTAACGTGCGACGGGTCGCGCGCGGCCTATGGTTTCTATACCGCGAGTGATAAGGCAAAGAGCGACACCGGAAAACCGCATGTTCTAAACGTTCTTATCATGGCTCGTGCGAGCCGGGCGCGATCGGTGGGATGCGCTGCGGCGCATCGGGTGGCATCCCGTGCCACTGCCGCATCCGCCGAAGCGACCACCGTCCCGCCTTTGCGCGGCCCCGGCGCCGCGGTCCACCGTCCCTTGAATCGGAATTTCTCGAATGCCCGTCAACAACCATATCGCCGAGTGCGAAGCGGAAATCGCCGGCTGGCGCCAGGACCTGCACCGCCGGCCGGAGCTGCTCTACGACGTGGTGGAGACGGCGCGGTTCGTGACCGACAAGCTCCAGGAATTCGGCTGCGACGAGGTGTTGACCGGTATCGGGCGTACCGGCGTCGTCGGCCTGATCCACGGCCGCGGCGGCGCCGGCGGCAGGATGATCGGCCTTCGCGCGGACATGGACGCCCTGCCCATTCACGAGGAGACGGGGGCCGAATGGGCCTCGCAGCGGCCGGGGCTCATGCATGCCTGCGGGCATGACGGGCACATGGCGATGCTGCTCGGCGCCGCCCGCAGCCTCGCCGAGACGCGGGCCTTCGAGGGAACGGTGGCGGTGATCTTCCAGCCTGCCGAAGAGGGCGGGGCAGGCGGCAAGGCGATGATCGACGACGGGCTCTTCGAGCGCCTGCCGATCGAGAAGGTCTACGGCATGCATAATCTGCCGGGGATGCCGGTGGGTCGCTTCGGCATGCGCCATGGCGGGATCATGGCGTCCACCGACGAGTTCAAGATCACGGTACGCGGCCAGGGCGGCCACGCGGCGCTGCCCAACCGGACCGCCGACCCGATCGTGATCGCGTCGAGCATCGTCCTCGGCCTGCAGAGCATCGTGGCGCGCAACGCCGATCCGCTGAAGTCCCTGGTGGTCTCCGTCACTGAATTCAACGCCGGTTTCGCCCACAACATCATCCCGGACACGGCCGTCTTCTCCGGGACCGTGCGGGCCCTCGACGCGGGACATCGCGACCTCGCCGAACGCCGCATTCGCGAAATGGCCGCTGGCATCGCCTCGGCCTACGGGGCGAGCGTCGAGATCGACTGGGATCGAAACTATCCGATCACGGTCAACGATCCGGACGAGAGCGATTTTTGCTCGCAGGTGGCTGCGGAGATCGTCGGAGCCGACAATGTCGACCCGTCGGCGCCGCCGCTGATGGCCGGCGAGGACTTTTCCTACATGCTCGAGGCCCGGCCCGGCGCCTATGTCTTCATCGGCAATGGCGACAGCTCCGGCCTGCACACTCCCACCTACGATTTCGCCGACTCGGCGATCGCGTTCGGAGCGAGCTATTGGGTGCGTCTCGCCGAACGGGCGCTGGGGCGGGCCTGACGCGTCGGCGTCAGCGCACGGGCGGCCCGGCGGGAACCGCCGCGGGGCCGGAGAGCGAATAGGACTGCGCCAGGGGCGCAAGAACGTCGGGGACGAGCGCGGCCTCCTCGCTGCCGTCGTCATGTCCGATGCAGACGCGATCGCGACCGCTGCGCTTCGCCATGTAGAGCGCGGCATCGGCGGCCGAATAGAGGGAGGCCGCCGTGCTGTGGGTCTCGGCCTCCGCGAGGCCGATGCTGACGGTGATGTGGAGCGATGTCTCGCCGGCCGGAATCTCGACGGCACGGATCAGCTTGCGAATGCGTTCGGCGATGCGGCGGCCGGTGGGAAGCTTCGTATTGGGCAGAAGGATGCAGAACTCTTCGCCGCCATGGCGGCAGACGAGATCGACTCTGCGCATGCCGGGCTGGAGCAGCCGGGCGACCGAGCGCAGAACGTCGTCGCCGACGGCATGGCCCAGCGTGTCGTTGACGCGCTTGAAGTGGTCGATGTCGATGACCATCAGGACGAGGCCGGTGCCGCGCCGGTGCGCGGTCGCGAGGGCCTCGGCCAGCACGGCGTTCATGGCGCGGCGATTGGCGAGGCCGGTCAGCGGATCGGACAGGGTCTCGGCTTCGAGTTCACGCTGGCGCGTGATCAGGCGGATCTCGCGGGCCATCATCGAGCCCATGACGATGGTGCCGAAGAGATAGAGGGGAATGAGCGTGGCGGCGCTTTTGAGCGTCAGGGCAATCGGATCGGCGACCGGTAGCCACAGGAATGTCAGGACGTGCAGCGACGTCAGCAGAGCCAGAGCGGCGAGATGTCCCACTTTGACACCGTGCGAGACGTCGTAGCGATAGTGCCAGGCGAGCCCGACAACGCCCGAGATGAGGATTCCGGCCATCCCGACATAGGCGCCGCTGCCACCCATGAAGAAGCGGAACGCCTCTGCCAGAGCCGTCGCGATGACGGCCGCGATCGGTCCGCCGAAGGCGCCGGCCGCCGCGACGATAACGCAGCGCGAATCGAGAATGATGCCGAAGCCGATCACGGCGGATGTCTGCATCGCGCCGATGGCTCCGAGGCCGAACAGCAGACCGTTGATGACGCCGCGCCATCTTCGATGATCGACCGTCCGCTCCACGAAGCCGTGTGTGATCACCACAAGGGCCATGATGCCCAGTCCGTGAACAAGCGACAGAGTGGCGAGCGAATAGGGCAACGGGTGATCTACGCCAGGTTTCCTCGATAATTCATCTAATGGTTGTTCCCTTGATAATTGGTTTCGCTGATTGACATGATCCAACGGAAACCGGAATCTTCTTGAACGACCCGCGCCGCCTCCCCGACACCGGCCGTCTCCGGCCCATCGCCCCGGTGGCCCTTGCCATCGACCTCTCGCGGCGGGCACGCTAGGACAGGCCGACGAAGCATTGGCTATCGGACAAGCGCAATTCAGCAGCCAGACTGACGACTTCGGGAAGGGTGTGCGCGCCGGAGGGTGGACGGGTTGAAATTCGATGCACAGAACGCCTTGTCGCGGCGCCTGCGATTGATTGCCGATATCGACGCGGAGGACGAGGCCGCCGTGCGCGCGCTGCCGGTGACGCATCGCGAGGTGGACGACGGCGTCGACATCGTGACCGAGGGGGAAACGGTCCGCCAATGCTGCATTCTGATCGACGGCTTCACCTGTCGCTACCGCCACACGCTGGAGGGCAAGCGTCAGATCATCGCGTTCCATGTGCCGGGCGACATTCCCGACCTCCACAGCCTGCACATCAACCAGATGGATCACTCCTTCGCGGCGATGACGCGCTGCCGGATCGGCTTCGTGCCGCATGAGGCGGTCTGGTCCCTGTGCCTGAAGCGGCCGAACGTCGCCGCCGCTCTCTGGCTCGAGACCTTGATCGACGGGGCCATCTTCCGGGAGTGGATCGTCGGTCTCGGACGTCTGTCCGGAGCAAGCCGCACCGCTCACCTCCTGTGCGAACTCGCCATGCGCATCCGCTCGGTCGGGCTTGCGCCGGACAATGTCTACCGTCTTCCCCTGACCCAGAACGAACTGGCCGATGCACTCGGACTGACGGTGGTGACCGTCAACCGGGTGCTGCGCGACTTCAAGCTGGCGGGGCTCATCGACCGCTCCCGCTCCCGTCTCGAGATCAAGGATTGGAACAGGCTTGCCGAACTCGGCGAGTTCGATCCGAAATATCTGCATTTTCGCAGTCCGATCGCGACAACCGGCATCGCCCGACAGTAACGGTCCGGCGATCCGCAAGTCCTGTCGATCGGCCGGACGGGCGAGAGACCGAACGCGCCGATGCAATTATCTTGGCCGATGCCGTAAGATCGGGCCGCTCGCAGAACGTGCGTGACGGCGGACCGCCGGTGCCGGGGGAAGGACCGCGGCCGCTACAGCGCCGCAGTTGTTTGCGGCGGTCGGCCCGGATGGGGATAAAGGGAGAAGAACTCGATGCGCCATGTATTCATCGTTGCCGATGACCATCCGCTGTTTCGTGGCGCGCTGAAGGAGATCCTCAACTCGCTGCCAGACGGCGCGGAGATCGTCGAAGCCGCGGACTTCGACGAGGCGGCGCGCGCGCTCGAGGACAATCCGGAGGCCGACCTCCTGCTGCTCGATCTCGCAATGCCCGGCACCAGCGGGCTTTCCGGCCTTGCGCTCCTCAGGGCCGACCACCCGACCGTGCCGATCGCCATCGTCTCGGCCAATGAGGATACCTCGGTGATCGCCCGTGCGCTCGATCTCGGCGCCTCCGGCTTCATCCCGAAATCCTCCGGCTTCGAGGAGATCCGACATGCGGTGCAGGCGCTTCTGGCCGGCGAGACCTATCTGCCGCCCGACCTCGTGCTCGATCAGGGCATCGACCCGGAACTCGCCGATCTGATCGAGCGCATCAAGACGCTGACGCCGCAGCAGACCCGCGTCCTCACCATGCTCGGCCGGGGGCTCCTCAACAAGCAGATCGCCTATGAGCTCGGCATCTCCGAGGCGACGATCAAGGCTCACGTCTCTGCAGTCCTGTTGAAGCTCGGGGTCGACAGCCGCACGCAGGCGGTGATCCGCCTGTCGAAGCTCGGCCTCGATCCCCAGCGCCCGCTCGGCGGGTGAGGGGGCTTCGGGGCGTGATGCCCTGCGCGCCTGCGCGTCGCGCCTATTCCGCCGCCTCCTGCTGGCGCATCCGGGCGGCCATCGCGGCGCGCAGCGAGGCCGGCTTCAACGGCTTGGTGAGGACATGGATGCCGAGCTCCAGCGCCTCGTCGCGCACGAATGGCGAGCGATCGGCGGTGACGAGGATCGCCGGGAACTCGGCTCCCAGCCTCGCCCTGAGCGCACGGACCGCGTCGAAACCGGTCGTGCCGCCGTCGAGATGATAGTCGACCAGTGCGAGGTCGGGCGACGTGCCTCCGCTCTCGCCGACCGCCTGCAAGGCCTCCTCGGCCGAGCCGAAGGCGGCGATCGTGCAGCCCCAGCCCTCCAATAGCACCCGCATGCCGTCGCGGATCGCCGCCTCGTTGTCGATGCAAAGGACATGGGTGCCGGCGAGCGCGAGGCTGCCGCGGGCCGGTGCCGCGCCGGGCCGTGCCTCGGCCACCGCTTCGATGTGCACTGTCGGCAGGCCGACCCGGAAGCGTGTGCCGCGCCCATGCTTTGAGGCGACCTCCACCGGCAGGTCGAGCACGCGGGCGATGCGGTCGACGATCGAGAGGCCGAGGCCGAGGCCGCGGGCGGTCTTCGTGCCTTCGTCGAGCCGGACGAATTCCTGGTAGATCGCCTCGAGCTTGTCCCCCGGAATCCCGATGCCGCTGTCGGCCACCTCGACGTCGACCCTGCCATTCGTGCGCCGGCGGACCCCGACCACCACCTTGCCCTGCCGCGTGTATTTCACCGCGTTGGAGACGAGGTTCTGGATCAGGCGCCGCAACAGATTGCGGTCCGAGCGCACGGCGACGCTGGTCGGCACGAAGCGCAGGCTGATGCCCTTTTCGGCCGCCAGTGGGCGGATGTCCGTCTCGATCTGCCGAAGCAGGGGGCCGAGCGGGAAGCTGTCGAATTTCGGCTGCATGCCGCCGGCGTCCAGGCGCGAGATGTCGAGGACGGCGCCGATGATCGCCTCGACCGCCTCCAGCGAGGAGCCGATATTGGCGGCAAGATCCGCTCCCGGCATCTTGCCCTGCCGTTCCTCCAGCGCCGAGACGTAGAGCCGGGCGGCGTTCAAGGGCTGCAGGATGTCGTGGCCGGCGGACGCCAGAAACCGCGTCTTGCCGAGATTGGCGGATTCGGCCGCCGCCCGCGCCTTGGCGAGTTCGCCATTGGCGGTGGTGAGTTCGGCCGTGCGGAGCCGCACGCGCTCCTCCAGCGATTCGTTCATCTCGCGCAGGGCCGCCGCCCGCCGGACGCGTTCGGTCATGTCGGAGACGGTGGCGACGAGGCCGCCGTCCGGCATGCCGTTGACGCGGAATTCCAGCACCCGGTTCGAGCGCTTGAGGCCGATCTGCCGCTGCGCGGGCGGCTGGGTGAGCTGGTCGAAGCTGACGGCATATTCGGCCTGGTCGATCTCGCCGGCCTTCATCAATTCCTCGAAGACGACGGTCAGCGGCGTCCCGATCTGGCCGAAATCGGACGACAGGCCGACGAGGTCGCGGAACTGGCGATTCCAGAAGGTGAGGCGGAAATCGCCGTCGAAGATGGCGAGCCCCTGGTCGACCTGGTCGAGCGCGATCCGCAGAAGGTCGCGGTTGTACTGAAGGGCTTCGGAGGCGTCGTCGAGCAGCCTCAGGGCCGAGGTGGAGGAGTCGGCATGGCGCTGGAAGAGGAGCGACAGGACGAGGCGCGAGGAGGCCGAACCGATCGCCGAGGCGAGCAGCTGCTCGGAGAAGCGGACCGTGGCGCTGTCGGCCGGGGCTGCGTCGACGATCTCGCGCTGCTCGCTGAGCGAAAAGTTGCGGAAGGACCGCTCGGTCCTTTCGGAGCCGAGATAGCGGCCGATCGTCGTCTTCAACTCGGCGACGGTGACGTCGGTCCGCACCCGGCGCGCGCCGGCATTCTGGCCGCTGTCCTGGTCGGAGAAGATCGCTGCCTGGATGCGCTCCTGCGGCGTGGCGCTCCGGCTGAGCGAGCCGAGGACGAGGCAGGCGACATTGGCCGACAGGCTGACGAGGCAACCGACGAGGAGCGGGTCGGCAAAGGCGGTGTCCGCCGAGAGGTCGCCGGGCGCGGTCCCGGCGATCGCCGGCCACAGCAGGAAATAGCCCCAGCCGAGGATCCCCGCGACCATGCCGGCGACGGCACCTCTGGCATTGGCGCGCTTCCAGTAGAGGCCGAGGAAGAGCGGCGGCGCCAGCTGCGCGATCGCGGCGAAGGACAGAAGCCCGATCGAGGCCAGACCGCTGCCGCCTCCCGCGAAGCGGTAGTAGCAGTAGCCGAAGAACACGACGATCAGGATCGCCGACCGGCGCACCTTGAGGATCAGCCGGGTCTCGTCGCGCCTGCTCTCGCCCGTCGGGCTGCGGCGCTTCAGAATGAAGGGCAGGACGAGGTCGTTGGAGATCATGATCGAGAGCGCGACGGATGCGACGATGACCATCGCGGTCGCCGCCGACAGGCCGCCGGTGAAAGCGACGAGCGCCAGTCCGTCCGAACCGGAGATCAGCGGCAGCGACAGGACGTAGAGGTCGGCATCGACGGCCGGTCCCAGCCGCAGGATCCCGGCGGCGGCGATCGGCACGACGAAGAGGTTGATCGCCACGAGATAGAGCGGAAACAGCCAGCGGGCGCGGCGGATCTCGTCCACCGTGCGGTTCTCGACCACGGCCACATGGAACTGGCGCGGCAACAGGAGGATGACGAGCGCGCTGAGCCCTAGTCCGGCGATGAAGGCGCCGCCGATGCCGCTGCCGAAGGCGCCGAGCACGGCCGGGCTCGCCATCGCCTCGGACCACAGCGTCATCGGATCGAACAGGAAGAAGGTCGTCCAGATGCCGATGGCCAGGAAGGCGGCCAGCTTGACCAGCGATTCCATCGCCACCGCCAGCACCAGCCCGTCCTGATGCTCGGTCGCGTCGGCATGGCGGGTGCCGAAGAGGATCGCGAAGACGCCGAGCACGCCGGCGACGAAGAGCGCCAGGTCTCCGAAAACCGGCGGCATGTCGAGGGCCGGGCGGTAGTGGAAGACCAGCGTTGCGACCGAGGTGGAGATCGCCTTCAGCTGCAGAGAGATGTAGGGGACGGTGCCGACGATCGCGATCAGGGTCGCGAGCGCCGCGACCGCCGGGTTCTTGCCGTAGCGCGAGCCGATGAAATCGGCGACCGTCGTGATCCGCTCGGCCTTCGCGTGGCGCACGATCCGCGCGATCAGGCGTGGCGCGAAGAGGAAGACCAGGATCGGGCCGAGATAGATGGCGAGGAAGGAGAAGCCCTCGCGCGCCGCCACGCCGACCGAGCCGAGGAAGGTCCAGGAGGTGCAGTAGACCGCCAGGCTGAGCGCATAGACGCCGGGCTTGCTGGAGCGCATCGGACGCCCGCCCGCCCGCCGGTCGCCCCACCACGCGACGGCGAACAAAGCCAAGAGATAGACAATCGCCGTGACGACGATGAGGCCTGAGTGCAAGCCGGCTCCTCCACAGACGGACCGGCGGTCGGCGCCGTCCGTCCACCGGGAACACAACCACCCCGTCGCATCCAAGTCCAGCCGCACGGCTCTCGGCCCGAAATCCTCGACCGAAGGACATCCCGGCCGATTGTCCGGATGAAGCCGCGCGCTATGATCCTTCGCCGGCCAAGGATCTTTGCGAGGACATGGTGCTGAAGGAATTCCGGGAGTTCGCCCTCAAGGGCAACATGGTCGATCTGGCGATCGGCATCATCATCGGCGCAGCCTTTTCCGGCCTCGTCAACTCGATCGTCCAGGACCTGTTCATGCCGGTGGTCGCGGTGATCACCGGCGGCGTCGACTTCACCAACAAGTTCGTGCCGCTGTCCCCCGCCGTCACTGCGCCCGGCCTCGAAGCGGCGCGGGCGGAGGGGCCGGTTCTCGCCTATGGGCGGTTCCTGACGCTGGCGATCAACTTCCTGATCGTCGCCTTCATCCTGTTCCTCGTCGTCAAGGGAATGAACCGCATGAAGCGGCGCGAGGAGGCGAAGCCGCCTGAGGTCTCCAAGGTGCCACGCGAGGAAAAGCTTCTGGAGGAAATCCGCGATCTCCTCGCGGAAGGCGCCGGCCGCTCCCCGCGGGTCTGAGCCGGGCGGGGCCGTCGCGGCTGTGCCGCCGCGCTCGCGCGCCCGGCACCGGGCGGCGGCGACACTTGATCGCGGTGCGGTTTTGATCGCGTCGGGGATTGACTGCCGTTGCGCTTCGTCGGACAGCGAGATGAGGCTGACCGCAGCCGCGCATGAGATCCGAAAGCCCGCTCCATGACCGACATCACCCGCCTTCGCCGCGAAGCCGTCGCAGCGCCGGAAAGCGGCATCGTTGCCGTGATCAACCACGCCAGAGCCGGCGGCCTCGACGGGCTGATCCCGCTCTGGGCCGGCGAGGGCGACCTTGCGACGCCGGACTTCATTTCCGAAGCCGCCGCGGAAAGCCTTCGTTCGGGCGAGACCTTCTACACCTGGCAGCGCGGCGTGCCGGAGCTGCGCCAGGCGCTGGCGGACTACACCGCCCGGCTCTACGGCGGTCCCGCCGATCCCAACCGCTTCTTCGTCACCGGCTCCGGCATGCAGGCGATCCAGATCAGCCTCATCGCGCTCGCCGGTGCGGGCGACGAGGTCGTCTATCTCGGCCCGGCCTGGCCGAACTTCGCTGCCGCCGCTGGGCTGATCGGCGCGAACCCGCGCGAGGTTGCGCTGGACTGGACCGAGGCCGGCTGGCACCTCGACCTCGACCGGCTGCAGGCCGCGATCGGGCCGAAGACGCGGGCGATCTTCGTCAACACGCCGGGCAATCCGACCGGCTGGACCGCCGACCGCGAGACGCTCGCCGCAATCCTCGCGATCGCCCGCAAGGCCGGCGTCGGGATCATCGCCGACGAGATCTACAACCGCTTCTACTATGCGGGCGGGCGCGCCGCCTCCTTCCATGACGTGATGGAGGAGGGCGACCTGATCTTCTTCGTCAACTCCTTCTCCAAGAACTGGGCTATGACCGGCTGGCGCGTCGGTTGGATCGAGACCGACCCGGCGTTCGGGCAGGTGATCGAGAACCTGATCCAGTATTCGACCTCGGGCGTCGCCGCCTTCATGCAGCGCGGCGCGATTGCCGCGATCGAAAAAGGCGAGGACTTCGTCGAGAGCCAGATCGCCCGGGCGCATCAGGCGCGCGACATCTTCGCCAAGCGGCTCATCGCCACCAACCGCGTCCAGATGACGCCGCCGGACGGCGCCTTCTACGCCTTCTTCGCGATCGACGGGCTGGCGGATACGCGGGAGGCCGCCTTCCGCATCGTCGACGAGGCGCGCGTCGGCCTCGCCCCCGGCACCGCTTTCGGCCCCGCCGGCCCACGCTTCATGCGCGCCTGCTTCCACCGCCGCCTCGACGAGGTGGAAATGGCGGCCGACCGACTGGCGGACTGGATCGCGAAGGCGGTCTGAGGTGGGCGAGGGGCGCAATCCTGCGGGCGGTGACGCAAGCCCGCGCTGATGCCGTCCGATATTGCGTAGAGAGGGTCCGGAGTCGCCGATCCGGACGCGAAGATCGCTGCCGTGCCGTTCGGGCTAGCTGTCGTCGCCGTCCGAGCTTGATGCGTCTCGAAGCCCGAGGGCCGAGGCTGCGCGTCGTGCCTCGTCGGCGAGCGTCTCGAACAGGCGCTTCCGGCCGCTGTTGTCACGGAAGTAGAGGTCAATCGCACGCGTTTCGCGCCAGTCCTCGATGGAGATCAGCTTCACGTCGTCGGACTGGCGGAACTCGGCGCGGGCATAGAGTTCGGGAAACAGCGAGCAGCCCATGCCGATCGAGATCATCTGGCGGATCGCGTCGAGGCTCGTGCCCTCGTAATCGTCGACGATGACGGCACCGGACGCGCCTGCCAAATGGCGTACATTCTCCAGCAGGCGGTTCCCGCTCCCCAACGCCAAGAGATGCTCGCCGCGCAGATCCGCAACGCGCACGGCGGGGATCGTCGCCAGACGGTGATCGGCCGGCACGCCGAGATAGAGCTGTTCGTCGCCGATCGTCATCGCGGTCAATCCCGGCGACTCGCAGGTCGGTCCGATCCCGCAGTCGAGGACGCCTTCCGCTACGGCTGTCTCGATGGCGGCAGGGCGATCCTCGAGAATATGCACCTTGAGGGCGGGGTAGGTGCGGTGGATGGGAGGCAGGAAGGTGGGCAGGAAGTAGGGGCCGAAGCTCGGCGGCGTCCCGATCTTGACGAGGCCGCCGAGGCTGCTCGCGTCATCGGCCACCGCATCCATGAGATCGTTCAGCGCCGCGAGCGTCAGGCGCGCGCCATGAAGGAACCGCTCGCCGATCGGTGTCAGGAGGACGGCAGACGGCGTCCGCTCGAAGAGCTGGACGCCGAGCCCTTCTTCGACGCCGGAGATCTGTACGGACAAGGTCGGCTGGGACACGTGGCATCGGCGTGCCGCCTTGCCGAAATGGCCGCATTCGGCGAGGGCGACGACATATTCCAACTGGCGCAGGCTGGGACGATACGGCATCTCGCTATAGACGCAGACTAATACGCATATCGCAACAATCAATTGGCGCTATCGAGACCGGACGCCGACATGCGATTTGTCGTAATCGTTGGAGGTCTCCATGAACAATCTGCTGATGTCGCTTCGCAAGCGCCGCGCCCGTATCCAGCACCAGATCGACGAGGAGCAGACGCGTCCCGCGCCCGACAGTCTTCGGCTGCGCAGCTTGAAGAAGCTCAAGCTGCATCTTCGCGAGCGGATCGAGTTCCTCGAGCATCGCAGCCGCGAGGGCACGATCCGGATGATCCCGGTCGTGACGCGGCGAGCCCTTCGCTTCCGCACCCTGCAGACGATGGGGTGACCGGCATGGCTGATCGCCAGTATCGGGCCGATCGACCCAGGCCTTCGCTGGAGAGGCCGCGGCGGCCTCGTCCGCCAGATGGTCCGTGCCTGGCTTCACGAACCGTGCCGCTGTCGAGACTGGCATTGCCGGCTCGATGAAGGTTCGAACGAGGCGAGGCTTGCCCTGCCTCCCGGATATGGCGCCCGCGGTCCGCCGCCGTCGGCCTCTGCCCGTCCTGACACCGCTGCTTCGGCGCCCCGCCGTCCGCATCAGATGACGACCGGCCTCGCCGCTCGCGAAATCCGCGGGCGGCAAGGCGCTCCCCAAACGTTCGGGCCCCTCTGACGAGAGCCGCCGGCTCTCTCGTGATGTCGGACGCGACTTCCCCTCATCGCCGGAGAAGGGTCACCCATGGACTTTGCATTCCTGTACCTCGACTGGCTCGGCAAGCCGATCTGGATGTGGCTCGGCTTCATCGCCATCGTCCTTGCGCTGCTCGTCTTCGATCTCGGTGTCCTTCACCGCGACAACCGCGAGATCAGGGCGCGCGAGAGCCTGCTCCTCTCCTCGATGTATATCGGCCTCGGCGTCGCCTTCGGTGGCTTCGTCTGGTGGCAGCTCGGCTCGGAGCCCGGCCTGAACTATCTGACGGGCTTCGTGGTCGAGAAGACGCTTGCCCTCGACAACGTCTTCGTCATCGCCCTGATCTTCTCCTTCTTCGCCGTTCCCCGGAAGTACCAGCACCGCGTGCTGTTCTGGGGAATCCTGGGCGTGATCGTGTTGCGTGCCATCATGATCGGGCTCGGCGCGACGCTTATCTCGCAGTTCGCCTGGGTGCTCTACGTCTTCGCGGCATTCCTGATCGTGACGGGCATCAAGATGCTGTGGATCGGCGACAAGGAGCCGGAGATCGGCAACAACCCCGTCATCGGCTTCATGCGGCGTCGCTTCAACGTCACCGACGAGCACCATGGCGAAGCCTTCTTCGTGCGCAAGCAGAATCCCGCGACCGGTCGGCCCTCCTGGTTCATCACTCCGGTGTTCATGGCGCTCGTCATGGTCGAGATCGCGGACATCATCTTCGCGGTGGACTCCGTGCCCGCGATCTTCACGATCACGACGGACCCCTTCATCGTCTACACGTCCAACATCTTCGCCATCCTCGGCCTGCGGGCGCTCTACTTCGCGCTGGCCGCGATGATCCACCGCTTCCGCTATCTGAAGCCGGCTCTGGCGATCGTGCTGGTTTTCATCGGCTCGAAGATCTTCGTCGCCGACCTGATGGGTCTCGAGAAATTCCCGGCCACGCTGTCGCTGGGCATCACCTTCGCCATCATCGCCTCCGGCGTCGTCTGGAGCCTCGTCATGTCGCGGGATTCCAGCCGGGCTCGGGACGCGGGACTGGAGGTCGAGTCGGGAGGACGCTGATCGCCGCGGCCACTTACCGACGCTGCCTGAGGGCACATGGCCGATGCCTGCCCTTCGGGGGCGATCACGGACATCGGCCGCCTTGTCCAAGTGACACGGGAGAGGCCGACATCCGCCTTGGTCCGGGCTCCGGCCTACGGCTTTGCCTCGGCCCATGTCAAAAGGGCGTCGAGCGCCGGACAAAGGGACTGGCCCCACTCGGTCAGCCCATATTCGACCTTCGGCGGCACCTGATGATGGACGAGGCGCGTGACGATCCCGTCCGCCTCCATCTGCCGAAGCTGCTGGATCAGCATCTTCTGCGAAATGCCGGGGATTGCCCGCTCCAGATCGGAGAAGCGCAGGAGGCTGCCGCCAAAGAGGTGGAACAGGATGACCAGCTTCCAGCGGCCTTCGAGCATTCGGAACGCCTGCTCGATGCCGGAGGCCGCCGTTACCGCGGTGTGCGTAGGGGACTTACTTCTAGGTAAGTACCCGACTTTTTCGTCGGTACTTGTCATATCTGTCTCATAAGGCGATCTCTCGGGCGTCGCAATATCAACTCCCTGGAGACGACATGCCTTCTCTTCCGGACCCAATCGACATCTACTTCTCGCTGCCGACGAGCGCCCCTGTCACCGACCTCGCGCGCGCCTTTGCGGACCAGGCGATCGTGCGGGACGAGAAGCGGGTCCATCAGGGCCTCGATGCAATCCGCGACTGGCGCATCGATACCATCGCGCGCACTCCCTTCACAGCGCGCCCGCTCTCCGTCGATGAGCGGGAGGGCACGACGATCGTGCCGACCGAGGTGACCGGATCCTTCCCGGGCAGCCCGCTGGTTCTCGATCACCGCTTCACCTTGCAGGCCGGGCGCATCGTGTCGCTGGAGATCGCGTGATGAGCGCGGGCTGGATCGATCTGACCGCCCAGCGCGCGGTGGTGACCGGCGGCACGAAGGGCGTGGGCGCAGCCGTGGTGGCCGCGCTGGTCGCCGCGGGAGCCGTCGTCGCCACGGGTGCGCGTTCGGCGCCCGACGTGCTGCCCGAGGGCGTGCTCTTCCGGAAGGCCGATCTCATTTCGGCTGAGGGATGCGCCGAGTTCGCGAGCTTCGCCCTGTCCGAACTCGGCGCTGTCGACATTCTCGTGAACGTTGTCGGCGGCTCCAATGCGCCGGGCGGAGGCTATCGGGCACTCGACGACGAGATCTGGGCGCGCGAGATCGACCAGAATCTCATGTCGGCCGTCCGCCTCGATCGCGCCCTGGTACCTGGAATGGTCGAACGCGGATCGGGTGTTGTCGTCCATGTGACCTCAATCCAGCACGAACTGCCTCTCCCGGAATCGACGATCGCCTATGCCGCGGCCAAGGGCGCGCTGACCACCTACAGCAAGGCCCTGTCGAAGGAGGTCACGCCGAAGGGCGTACGCGTCGTGCGAGTGTCTCCGGGCTGGGTGGAGACGGAAGCCTCCGTGCGTCTGGCCGAGCGTCTGGCCGACCAGGCGGGCACCGACTACGAGGGCGGCAAGCGCATTATCATGCAGGGGCTCGGCGGGATTCCGCTGGGACGTCCAGCCAAGCCGCAAGAGGTGGCCGACCTCGTCGCGTTCCTCGTATCACCCCGAGCCGCCTCGATCACCGGTACGGAATACGTCATCGACGGCGGCACGGTGCCGACCGTCTAGGTCGCCGGGCGAAAAAGTGGAAACCGGTCTTTCGGCCACCCGGCGTGTCACCAAGGCGAGCGAGAGCATCGAGCGATGCCGATTTATCGCCCGATACCCTTGGCCTCGTTCGGACGGACGGACGGACCGGGCCGCGGCCGGCCGCTTCTGCAGGAGGGCCCGGACGCCGCCCTTCCACCTACGGGTCCATCGCGGCCGTTCGATCAGCTGTGCGACTGTCCGCCGTGAACGGCGAATTTCGTCCGAAAGCGCCGAGCGGCCGGCACTCCGCCGCATTGGTAGGGGGCCGTAAGCATGGCAGGGCGCCTGCAGGACCCGGCGGATCTGCCCGCCACGCCTCACGCGTCGATCGCGGCGAACACCGAGGGTTCCGGCGCTTCGGCCTCGCCGCCGGCGGGGCCGTAGAACACGACCCAGGTGACGAAGTCCTCGGACATGTCCTCGAAGCGGTGTTCGTCACCGGCCGGGACGAACAGGGCATCGCCCGCCTTCACCTCTGTGCGGTCGCCCTCGTGGACGAAGCCGCTCGAGCCGGAAGCAACGATGTAGAGTTCGTCCTGGCTGTGCGGCTCCTGATGGTCGGTGCCGCGTGGCGCGAAGACCTGCAGCGACATCGTGCCATGCGCGAAGGTTTCGACGTCGAAGCGTCCGTCCGGCCAGAGGGCGTCTCCGGGAAGCGGCAGGCGTTGGAGATAGTCGCGAAGCGAGACTTTCAGCATGGGAAGACGGGCGGCATGATCGTGGCGGGTCCTTTCGTCCGAGCGGACCCGCAACGCTGCGTGGCCCGCCTTGTCAGCCGCCGGCCTGGGAAACGACGAGCGGCGTGACCTTCTGCGAACGCTCCGGCCCCACCGGGCGTTCCGAGGCAAAGGGGATGCCGACCGTGTTCCAGGTCTCCACAAGCGCCTCGGTGAGCGTCGCGATCAGCTGGTCGTCGTGCAGCGGCGTCGGCGTGATGCGCAGCCGCTCGGTGCCGCGCGGCACGGTCGGATAGTTGATCGGCTGGATGTAGATGCCGTGACGCTGCAGGAGGTGGTCGGATGCCTTCTTGCAGAGATCGGCATCGCCGACGAGCAGCGGCACGATATGCGTGTCGGACGGCATCACCGGCAGGCCGGCCTCGGCGAAGACCGATTTGGCGCGCGCGGCCTGGCGCTGCTGTCCCGCCCGCTCGGCCTCGCTCGCCTTGAGATGCCGGATCGAGGCGGTGGCGGCGGCGGCGAGCGCCGGCGGAAGCGCCGTGGTGAAGATGAAGCCCGGCGCATAGGAGCGGACCGCATCGATCAGCGCCCTCGACCCGGTGATGTAGCCGCCGAGGACGCCGAAGGCCTTGGCCAGCGTACCCTCGATGACGTCGATCCGGCTCGCCATCTTCTCGCGCTCGGAGATGCCGCCGCCGCGCGACCCGTACATGCCGACGGCGTGGACCTCGTCGATATAGGTCATGGCGTTGTAGTATTCGGCGAGCTCGACGATCTTCTCGATCGGAGCGACGTCGCCATCCATCGAATAGACGCTCTCGAAGACGATCAGCTTCGGCCGGCCGGGCTCGGCGGCCTTCAGCAGTTCTTCCAGATGCTCCACGTCATTGTGGCGGAAGATCTGCTTCTTGGTACCGGCCTTGCGCACGCCCTCGATCATCGAGGCGTGGTTGAGCTCGTCGGACAGGATCAGGCAGTTCGGCAGGAGCTTGGCGATGGTCGAGATCGAGGCTTCGTTGGAGACGAAGCCGGACGTGAAGACCAGCGCCGCTTCCTTGCCGTGGAGATCGGCAAGCTCGGCTTCGAGCTCGACCAGCGGATGGTTGGTGCCGGAGATGTTGCGGGTGCCGCCGGCGCCGGAGCCCATCGCCGTCACGGTCTGCGTCATCGCCGCGATCACGTCCGGGTGCTGGCCCATGCCAAGGTAGTCGTTCGAGCACCAGACGGTGATCTCCCGCGCCTTGCCGCCATTGCGCCAGATCGCCTTGGGAAATGCGCCGGCAATGCGCTCGAGGTCGGCGAAGACCCGGTAGCGCTTCTCGGCGTGAAGGGCTTCGATCGCCGCGGCGAAATGACTCTGGTAGTCGATCATCAGTCTGGGCTCCTCATCAGAAGCGTTCTAAGTCTCGCCCCGGGCGATGTCCATGCCTGAGGACAGCAGATTCCGCGGAAGTGTCAAGAAAACTTTACGCCAAGCCGCGGCTGAAATGACAATGCGGGTTGACAGTCAGAACGCCACTCCCGGGTCCTTTCGCCGTCACCGCGGGGGGAAGGGGAGCGATTTCCGACACTTGTCCCTTGTGAACAAGGCGCGAGCCGGCCGCCTTGAGATAGGTCAACCCTCTTCCCGCTGCCCCTTGTCAAATTGTCCAACCCCGTCCTGACGCTCCCCGCTCTGGTGATCGCCCTCGTCGGTGCCGGGAGCATCGGAGGACTGCCGGGCGCGCGCCTGTTCCTTGCGGCGCTTGAGGTTCTGCCGAAGTGCCGCCTCCAGTCGTTCCTGGCGTTTCGATTTCTGCCCGTCCGAATGTTTGTCGCTCATCTTGGTTTCGGCTCAGTTTCTGGATGTGGAAGTTCCAGGGCGTTGCGAGCAGTCGAGGCCGGGCGGAAGGCGAGCAGACCCTGCAGGCGCCCGGTATCGAGGACGAAGGGTCGGCGGAGCTGGGCGAGCGCTTCGCCGCGGCCGGCAAGGCCCGCAAGCTGCGTCAGCAGCCCTGGCGGGGCCGCGAAGAGACGTCTCGAGCGGCCGAGGCCCCGGCGCACCGCGGCGATGATTTCCGCCGGCGAGAGCGGGTCGGGGTCGGCGACGAGAGCGGTTTCGCCCGCCGCCGCCTCGCTTTGAAGGGCTAGGCGGATCGCCTCGACCAGATGGTCGACGAAGAGAACGCTGCGCGGCGCGGTGAAGGCTGCGAAGGGAAGTGGCGCCGGGGTCGAGGCGAGACGGATGAGGAGCCCCAGCGTGCCGCGCCCGCCGGGGCCGAAGACGGGGCCCGGCCGCAGGATGCAGGCACTGGTGTCGCTACCCTCCAGCGCCCGCCACAGCGCGTCTTCGGCCTCGGCTTTCGACGCGGCATAGAGGTTCTGCGGCGCGATCGGGGCGGTTTCGGAAATGGGGTCCGCCGCCGGCGCATGCACATTGGCCGTGCTCAGGAAGACGAGGCGCCTGACCTGCCGCGCGGCGGCGGCTGCGGCAAGGGCGGCCGTGCCGTCGCGATTGGCCCGGCGCAGGAAGGCGATGTCTCCCGCCTCCTCGGTGCCGCGCTCGGGATTGGCGGCGGCGAGATGAACGATCGCGTCGAGCCCCTCCGGCAGGTCGCGAGGCGTCAGCTCGGCGAGATCAACCGGGCCGGCGATGCGGCCGGGGCCGGGCGCACCGCCGCGCGCTAGGACGAGGACATCGGCGCCGCTGGAGGTAAGCTCGGCGTGAAGATGCCGGCCGACAAAGCCGCTGCCGCCGGTGAGGAGAACGCGCAAGGGAGCACCATCGTGGCGTTTTCGCTCGTTCTGCCGAAGCCGGGCGCGCGGCGCAAGTCTTGCGAACCGTTCCAAAATCGGCTGCGGCTCGCCGGCTCCTGTGCTAGCGGATCGGCATGAAACGGCTTTTCGATCTTTCGGCCAGCTGTGCCGGGCTTCTGTGTCTCGGCTGGCTGATCGCCCTCCTGGCGCTCATCATCCGTCGCGGCTCGGACGGCCCCGGCATCTTTGCGCAGGAAAGGGTCGGTCGGGGCGGCCGGGTGTTCGTCTGCTACAAGCTGCGCACCATGTATCGCACCACGCGCTCGGCCGCCTCGCACGAGACGCCGGACTCCGCCGTCACGCCGCTCGGGCGCCGCCTGCGGGCCCTGAAGCTCGACGAACTGCCGCAGCTGTGGAACGTCCTGAAGGGCGAGATGAGCCTTGTCGGCCCGCGCCCCTGCCTGCCCTCGCAGACCGCTCTTGTCGCCGAGCGGGAGAAGAGGGGCGTGCTCGAGCTCCGCCCCGGGATCACCGGCAAGGCGCAGGTGATGGGCGTCGACATGTCCGATCCGACCCGGCTTGCCGAGATCGACGCCTCCTATGCGGCCGAGCAGAGCTTTCTCGGCGACCTCAGGCTGGTGATGCGCACGATCTTCGGCGGCGGCCGCGGCGATCGCGTGGCGCCTTCGGCCGCTCACGGCCCGCGCGTGCCGAGCCGTCCACCGGTCGGCGGACTTGACACCGACCGGCGCGACGGCAGCTAGATCCCCAGATGTTCCATCCCTTCAGATTCCTCACCTTCTTCCAGGACGAGCGACCATGATCGACCGCGTCGGCTTTGCCGCCGAGCTTGCCGCCCATACCGACCGCCACGGCCCGGTGACGATCGGACTGGCGGGTGCCGGCCAGATGGGGACGGACATCGTGGTCCAGGTGGCGCTGATGGAGGGAATCCGGGTGGGCGCGATCGCCGCGAACCGGCCGACGCGGCCGCTGGAGGCGATCGCCATGGCCGGCTATCCGGAGGGGCACGGCCGGCTCGCCTCCTCGCCGGCCGAGATCGACCGGACGATCGAGACCGGCGGCATCGCCGTGACCGACGATCTCGGCGCGCTCTGTGCGGCGGGCCGCATCGACGTCGTCGTCGACGCCACCGGCAGTCCGGAGGTCGGGACGTTCCTGGCGCTGGAAGCGATCCGCAACGGCAAGCACATCGTCATGCTGAACGTCGAGGCGGATATCACCGTCGGCCGGCTCCTTGCCCGCAAGGCGCGCGAGGCCGGCATCGTCTACACCGGCTCCGCCGGCGACGAGCCGGCCTCGACGCTGGAACTGATCGGCTTCGCCCAGGCGCTCGGCATGGACGTCGTGGCCGCCGGCAAGGGCAAGAACAACCCCTTGCGCCACTCCGCCGTGCCGGAGGAGTACGAGGCGGAGGCGCGGGCGCGCAACATGAACGCCCGCATGCTGGTCGAGTTCATCGACGGTTCGAAGACCATGGTCGAGATGACCGCGATCGCCAACTGCACCGGGCTGAAGCCGGACGTTCCGGGCATGCACGGGCCGGAAGCGACGCGCGACAATCTCGGCCAGGTGCTGTGCTCGGCGGACGATGGCGGCATCCTGTCGAAGCCCGGCTGCGTCGACTATACGATCGGCAAGGGCGTCGCCCCCGGCGTCTTCTGCGTCGTCAAGCCGCGCCATCCGCGCGCGATCGAGCGCATGGCGGATTTGAAGGTCGGGCCGGGGCCGTGTTTCGGGCTGATCCGGCCGTTCCACCTGACCAGCCTCGAGACGCCGCTGTCGGCCGCGCGGGTGGTGATGTATCGCCGGCCCGACATGGTGCCGGTCGACCGGCCGGTCGCCGAATGCGGCGCCGTCGCCAAACGGGCGCTGGCGCCCGGCGACAGGCTCGGCCGCATCGGCGAGTCCGACTATCGCGGCTATGCCATGACCTGGGACGATGCGCGGGCAAAGCGCGCCCTGCCGCTCGGCCTTGCGGAGAAGTCGCGGGTGGTGCGGCCGGTCGCCGTCGGCGAACTCCTCACCCACGACAACTGCACACCGGACGAGACGCTGCTCGTCACCCGCATGCGGGCCGAACTCGATGCCGAAGACGGCCGCTTCGCCGCCTGATCGCGAACCGGGCGCGGATCAGGTCGCGGAGGCGGCCGGACCCGAGCGGCTTCGCGTCGTCACCTGGAACTGCCACGGCAGTGTCGGGCGGGACTGGCGCTGCGACCCCGAACGGACGCTTTCGGTCATCGAAAGGCTTCAGCCGGACCTCCTCGCCCTGCAAGAGGTCGACGGGCGCAGCCATCTCGGCCGACGGGCGCGGGCCTTCGAATTCTTTGCCGAGCGGCTTGGCGGCCATGTCGCGGAGGCCCGCACGCTGCGCCGGCCGGACCGCGACTACGGACATCTCCTGTGGTCGCGCCGGCCGATCCGGCCGGTCGCTGTGCATGCGCTGCCGGGGCCGGGAATCGAGCCGCGTGCGGCCATCGAGATCGTGATCGACCGCACGGACGGCGGCGTCCTGAACGTCTTGTCCGCCCATCTCGGCCTTTCGCAAAAGGGGCGCCAGCGCCAGAGCATGCAGATCGCCGGGCTGGTTGCCGCATGGGCTGGGCCCGGTCTCGTCCTCGGAGACTTCAACGAGTGGCGTCTCGGCACGGTCCACCGCGTGTTGAGCTCAAGGTTGCCCCATCATGCGGCGCCGCGAAGCTGGCCCTCGCTGATGCCGCTGGCCCGCATGGATCGGATCTATCTCTCCTCCGGCCTATTGCCGAAGCGCGCCTTTCTGGACGAGGAGGCCGCCAAGGCGTCCGACCATCTGCCGCTCGTCGCCGATCTCATGCTTCGGTAAGCGGAGGCTCGACCTTGCGCGCGCCCTTCGCACGCTTCTGCGCGGGTTCGCTGCGGGTCGCGCCGATAGCGATTTCCAGTCCCTTGGCGAAGGTCGCGCGCTCGTCCTGCGTCAGGCCTTCGAGCGACTGCCCGATGATCCGCATCGGGTCCTTCTTGAGGAGCTTCACGCCGCGGTCCGTCAGGTCGAGCCGTTCGGCCCGCCCGCGGCCGATCGTGCCGCCCTTGGCGAGGTAGCCCTTCTCGATCAGCGTGCGCACCGTCCTGGCGACGGCGCCGGATGCAAGCCCTTGATGCCGGGCAAGATCGATTGCGGTCCGCATTTCGGGTGGCGCGGACTGGATGTAGCGCAGGGCGGACCATTGCGCGGGAAAAAGTTGGGCCGCGTAGCCTTTGGAATGGAGGCGGCGGGCGACCTGCTCCAGCAGTCCCGCAAGGACCGCTGCAGATGTCTCGTCGATGCCCGTAGTCATTTCGCTCTTGATGGTATCCCCTCCCGTGTTCACACGGTCGTGAGGAATCTACCGAAGGTGAGACGCAATGCGACAACAGAAACGTTGCAAATTGTACGCCGGGGCGTCGCAGACGGCTCGGCCACGGCGGCAGGCCTATTTCAATGCGGCAAGCCAGTAGATCCGGAGAGGTTGAACGAGAACCCGTCCCTCGTCAATGGACTCGGTGACCGCATCGAAGCGAGCCCGGATCTCGTCCCTGGCGTCTGCGATCGCTGCCTCGCGCAGAGGGTCGACGGCCTGCAGGCGGTCGATATAGGCATCGGCATCGACATAGCGGTCGCGGCGGTCGAAGACCACATTGCCGCGCAGAGCGAAGTCGCCCTCGCGAACGGCATCGGCAATGGCCCGGCCGGCCGCGTCCAGGACTTCCGTCTCGTCTTCCAGCGGCTTCATAGCCTCGTGACCCGGCCCTTCCGCTAGAGGCTCGACGATCAGGATCGTGCCCTTTGCGCCGGTCACGCGCCTTGCCTCCGCAAGCGCTTTTCGCATGACGGCGACCGGCACGTGATGAAGGGAATTGAGGAAGACGGCGGCATCGAAGGTATCTTCTGCGAAGCCCAGGCTTTCCGCGTTTCCGACTGCGAAGTTCGCGTCCGGCAGCGCCGCCCGCGCGGCGTCTACCGCCGCGGGATTGGGATCGACCCCCGAGACCACGAAATTCCGCGCCGCCAGGAAGGCGGCGAGCCTGCCGTGGCCGCAGCCGATATCGAGGACGGTTCGGGCCCCGGCGATCTTCAGGCTTTCGGCGACGGCAAGAAGCGCGTCGCCCGCTGCGAAGGCTGTGTTAAGCGCGGCCGGTGTCTGCATGAATCTATCCCTTCGCCAGTCCGTGAAGCGGGAGACCATACCTGGGCGGCTCGGTCAGCGGGTCCATCCCGACATGTCGATGCATGATCCTGTCGGAACCCGCCCGCCTTGTCCCGCTCATGCTTCGGATGCCGGACAAAACTGTTCCGGCGGCCTCCTGTGGCTGCGCCTGTCCCAGATAGCAAGGCCGTCGCGATCCTGAGACGGGTTTCGCGGCGGCGACTGTCGACTCGGCCGCTCAAAGTGGCCGCGTCTCAAGAAGAATTTAGGGAGGGCGGCCGGCGCTTTATGCGCGAATGAACAGGCAGCCTTGCGGTGCCGTCGTGCCACGACAGAGACATTGGAGTGGGTGGCGGTTCAGCCTGACCGCTTCCGCCCCGATCCCTCGAACGTCAGTCTCCGTGGGCGTCGGGCGTGGCGCTCGGCGCTGCGCGTAGGCCGCGACGGATCGCACCGAGATCGACTCCGACCCGGGGTTCGGGGATCCGGTACTCCGCAGGTGTTCCCGCACCGGCGGTGTTGCGAAAGTCGTACCCGCTCGATCCGAGTGTGCTTGCGGAGGAGGTCCCGATATTGCCCGACCGCGCCAAGGCGTCGACGTTCGTGCTGTTGATGGTGGACGAGCCTTCCTCGGCCCGTGTCTGCGTGTCGCTGAGCGAGGATCCTGTGCTCGGACCCGAATAGACCGAGGAGGAGGGCGTCGTGCCGGGGTCGGTGATGGAATCCACCCCGATATCGGTGCCGGCGCTGGGGTTGAGGCTCGTTCCGGTGCTGCTGGTGCCGGTCCCGAGGCTCGATCCCGTCGTCGCCGTGGTGCCGGTCGGCGCCAAGGTCGAGCTTCCCGTGCCCGTCGATCCGCCGAGCGAGGACTGCGCCATCGCGGGAGCGGTGACGAGCACTGCGGCAAGCATTACGGGCAGGCTCTGGCTGATACGCATCGCAAACTCCATCGGACGGCGCGAGCTGGCGTTCCTCGCCAGGTTTCAAGCGCGGTAGGTCCCGCGGATACATGCCAGAAATCCCTCACCTCGGCGAGGGTTCCAAGGCGGGCTCAGCGGTCGCCCTGCGAGCGCCTGATGATCGCTCGGTGCGAGCCGACCGAGCCGCCATGGGTCACAGAGCTCTTCCCGATGGCGTTCGGGCCGCCCCGGGCGAAGCTCTCGGCATTGATGCCGTTCAGATCAGACCGGCCTTCCATCGCCCGTTCCTCGGTGGTTATCTCGGGGCCGCCCCCACCGCGCGGGATGCGCGGATGCAGGTAGCTGTTGTCGTAGTCGCGACCATAGGCGCGCTGTTCCACCGTCTCTCCGAACACATGGGCGCCCTTGATGCGCACGCCGCCGAGCGGCGGCGGCATCCCGTCGATCCGCATTCCGGACACGGACGAGCCGGGCACGCTGACCGTCGGGCCGGGATCGAAGGGCTGCGCCACCGAATCGAGGGGAACGAGGAGCGGGGCGATCAGAAGGAGGCGGGGCAGCATGGGACCTTTCCTGGCCCGGCGGCCAAGCGCTTGCGAGAGGAATTTGCCCGAGCTTCCGGCAGACGGGCCATCAAGGGAAGACAAGCTTTCGCGACCGACATATGGTCGGAGCTGTTGCGCCGCAACCGAGGGGTCCGCGGCGTCGAACGATCCGGGGACATCAGCCGCGAGACCGCCCATGCCCGCAAAAATCTCCCGCTCCTCCTATGCCGCGATGTTCGGCCCGACCACCGGCGACAAGGTGCGCCTCGCCGACACCGAGCTGTTCATCGAGGTCGAAAAGGACCTGACGACATATGGCGAGGAGGTGAAGTTCGGCGGCGGCAAGGTGATCCGCGACGGCATGGGCCAGTCGCAGCACTCCAGGGCCGACGGGGCGGTGGACACGGTGATCACCAACGCGCTGATCCTCGACCATACCGGCATCTACAAGGCCGATATCGGCCTGAAGGATGGGCGCATCGCGGCGATCGGCAAGGCCGGCAACCCCGACACCCAGCCCAACGTGACGATCATCGTCGGCCCCGGAACGGAGGCAATCGCCGGCGAGGGCAAGATCGTCACCGCCGGCGGCTTCGACAGCCACATCCACTTCATCTGCCCGCAGCAGATCGAGGAGGCGCTGTTCTCCGGCGTCACCACCATGCTCGGCGGCGGCACCGGCCCGGCCCACGGCACGCTGGCCACCACCTGCACGCCCGGTCCGTGGCATCTCGCCCGGATGATCCAGGCGGCCGACGCCTTCCCGATGAATCTCGGCTTTTCCGGCAAGGGCAATGCCTCGCTGCCGGCCCCGCTCGTGGAAATGGTCAAGGGCGGTGCCTGCGCGTTGAAGCTGCACGAGGATTGGGGCACGACGCCGGCGGCGATCGACAACTGCCTGTCGGTCGCCGACGACTATGACGTCCAGGTGATGATCCACACCGACACGCTGAATGAGAGCGGCTTCGTCGAAAACACGGTCGACGCCTTCAAGGGGCGCACGATCCACGCCTTCCACACCGAGGGCGCGGGCGGAGGTCATGCGCCGGACATCATCAAGGTCTGCGGCCTGCCGAACGTCCTGCCGTCCTCGACCAATCCGACGCGGCCCTACACGGTGAACACGCTCGAAGAGCATCTCGACATGCTGATGGTGTGCCACCATCTCGACGCGTCGATCCCCGAGGACATTGCCTTCGCCGAGTCGCGCATCCGCAAGGAGACGATCGCGGCGGAAGACATTCTCCACGACCTCGGCGCCTTCTCGATCATCGCCTCGGACAGCCAGGCCATGGGCCGGGTCGGCGAGGTGATCATCCGGACCTGGCAGACCGCCGACAAGATGAAGCGCCAGCGCGGACGGCTGAAGGAGGAGGCCGGCGACAACGACAATTTCCGCGCCAGAAGGTACGTCGCCAAATACACGATCAACCCGGCGATCGCGCAGGGCATGTCCAGGGAGATCGGCTCGGTCGAAATCGGCAAGCGGGCGGATCTCGTCCTGTGGGATCCGGCCTTCTTCGGGGTCAAGCCGATGATGGTGCTGATCGGCGGGATGATCGCGGCCGCCCCGATGGGCGATCCCAATGCCTCGATCCCGACGCCGCAGCCGGTGCACTACCGGCCGATGTTCGGCGCCTTCGGCAAGGCGATCGGCGCCACCGGTGTCACCTTCGTCAGCCAGGCGGCGATGGACGACCGGCTGAAGGAGCGCGTGGGCTGCGAGAAGACCTTTCTCGCGGTCGAGAACACCCGTGGCGGCATTTCCAAGGCCTCGATGATCCACAACTCCGCGACGCCGCATGTCGAGGTGAATCCCGAGACCTACGAGGTGAGGGCGGACGGGGAGCTTCTCACCTGCGAGCCGGCCACCGTTCTGCCGATGGCACAGCGCTACTTCCTGTTCTGAGGGAGACCCGATCGAGGCGACCCGCGGTCAAGGGGCTGCCGGCGCGATAGATCCGCCGGCAGGTCCATAAACTGGCGTTGGATCAGAGGCCGGCGCGCTCCTCGGCGGTGCCGGCTCCCGTATCCTCGAAATACTCCTCGAACTCGGTCTTCAGCCGTTCCAGATGCCGGATGATCCGACCGAGATGGATCCGCATGGCGGCTTCGGCAGCGGCGGCATCGCGCGCCTTCAGCGCTTCGAAGATCGCATAGTGGTCGTCATAGACCGCGGGCTGGCCATAGGAGAGCGTCAGGAAGCGCATCCGGTCGAGCTGCGCCTTCTGCTCGTCGATCAACTCCCAGGCGAAGCCGCAGCCCGCCCCATCCGCGATCAGCCGGTGGAACATGTCGTCGAGCCGGTGGAATTCGCGCCGGTCGTCCGCTTCCTGCGCCTCGTGCTGGCGGGCGAGATTGTCGGTGAGTTGCTCGATCAGCGCGCCGTTTTCGCCCTCGCAGGCCCTGCGGACCACCGCGATCTCCAGCGCCTCACGGATGAAGCGGGCGTTGAGGACCTCCTGAACCGAGATCTTGACGATCTCCGTCGCCCGCTGCGGCTGGACCCTCAGATAGCCGATCCGGGCGAGGCGGATGAAGGCCTCGCGCACTGGTTGCCGCGAGACGCCCATGCGCCGCGCGATCTCCGCCTCCGAAACGCGCATGCCGGGCTTCAGCCTGAGTTCGAGGATCGCACGTCTCAGATCCTGATAGACCGCATCGGCCATGGTCGCGCGGGGCGGCGAATGGGTGGGGGAAAGAGCGGCTTCGACGGTCATGGGGGTCCTCTTGACAGTCTTCGGATACTACCATACCAGAATTTTGGCAATGAGGTCCGGGATAGGAGATCGACCATGGCACTTTTGGACGACGACCGGCTGTTCCCGGCCGACGGGGCCACCCGCCGGATTGCGCGCTCGCTCTATGACGGCATCAAGGACCTGCCGATCATCTCGCCGCACGGCCATACCGAGCCGCGTTGGTTCGCCGAGAACGAACCCTTCCCGGACCCGGCGCATCTCATCGTCGTGCCGGACCACTACATCTTCCGCATGCTGGTCTCGCAGGGCGTGGGCCTTGCCGAGCTCGGTGTGTCCTCGGCCGACGGCTCGCCGGTCGAGACCGACGGGCGCAGGATCTGGCGCCGCTTCGCCGAGAACTACTACCTCTTCCGCGGCACGCCGACCCGCCTCTGGCTGGACCACACGTTCCAGAACCTTTTCGATCTCGACGTGAGGCTGTCCGCCGAGACTGCGGACGAGACGTATGACGCGATCGCGGAGAAGCTGAAGACCGAGGCGTTCCGTCCGCGCGCGCTCTTCGAACGCTTCAATGTCGAGGCGATCGCGACCACCGAGAGCGCGCTCGACGACCTCGCCTACCACCGACAGATCCGTGACAGCGGCTGGCAGGGGCGGGTGCTCACCACCTACCGGCCCGACGCCGTGGTCGATCCGGATTTTGCGGGCTTTTCCGACAATCTGAAGACGCTCGGCGAGATCACCGGCTGCGACACCGGGACGTTCGTCGGATACATCGAGGCGCATCGCCGCCGCCGGGCCTTCTTCCGCGACCATGGCGCGACGGCGACCGATCACGGCCATCCGACCGCCCGAACGGCGAATCTTTCGGCGGCCGACGCCTCGGCGCTCTACGACCGGGTGAAGGACGGCGCCGGCTCGGCCGAGGACCGCGAACTCTTCCGCGCGCAGATGCTGACCGAGATGGCGAAGCTCTCGGTCGAGGACGGCATGGTCATGCAGATCCATGCCGGCTCCTTCCGCAACCATTCCGACGCGATCTTCGAAAGCTTCGGGCGCGACAAGGGCTTCGACATCCCGCAGCCGACGAATTACGTGGCGGCGCTGAAGCCGCTCCTCGACGTCTGCGGGCTGGAAAAGGACTTTACGCTGATCCTCTTCACCCTGGACGAGACGGTGTTTTCGCGCGAGCTCGCGCCGCTCGCCGGCGTCTATCCCTGCCTGAGGCTCGGGCCTCCCTGGTGGTTCTTCGATTCCGCGGAAGGGATGATGCGGTTCCGTGAGGCCGTCACCGAGACCGCCGGCTTCTACAACACGGTCGGCTTCAACGACGACACCCGCGCCTTCTGCTCGATCCCCGCGCGGCACGACGTCGCGCGGCGCGTCGACTGCGCCTATCTCGCCGGCCTCGTCACGACGGGCCGCCTTGCCGAGGACGAGGCTTTCGAGGTGGCGCACGACCTCACCTATCGCCTGGCCAAAGAGGCCTACAGGCTCTGACCGGCGGCCTTGCCGCCATTTCTGGGAGGAAAGCATGAGCATGATGAAGACGACCGCGGCGGTACTCGCCGTCGCCACGGCGCTCGCCGGCGGCCTTGTCGCCGCGAAGGCGCAGGAGATCACGCTGCGTTCGGCCGACACGCATCCGGACGGTTATCCGACCGTCGAGGCTGTCAAGTACATGAGCGACGTCCTGAAGAAGGAGACCGACGGCCGCATCGCGATCCAGGTCTTCGATTCGCACCAGCTCGGCGAGGAGAAGGAGACGATCGAGCAGACCAAGTTCGGCGTCATCGATCTCAACCGCGTCAACTTCGCGCCGATGAACGGCATCGTGCCGGAGACGATCGTCCCCTGCATGCCCTACATCTTCACCTCCAAGGAGAACATGCGCGAGGTGATGGACGGGCCGATCGGCGAGGACATCCTCAAGGCCTTCGAACCCGCCGGCTATATCGGTCTCGCCGTCTACGATTCCGGCGCGAGGTCCTTCTATAATTCGAAGCACCCGATCAAGACGCTGGACGACCTCAAGGGCCTGAAGTTCCGCGTCATCCAGTCGGATCTCTTCGTCGACATGGTCAACGCGCTCGGCGCCAATGCAACGCCGATGGCCTATGGCGAGGTCTATTCCGGTCTGCAGACCGGCCTGATCGACGGCGCCGAGAACAACTGGCCGAGCTACGAATCCTCCAAGCACTACGAAGTCGCGAAGTACTATTCGCTCGACCAGCATTCGCAGTGTCCCGAAGTCCTGATGATGTCCAAGGTCAGCTGGGACAAGCTGTCGCCGGAAGACCAGAAGGCGGTCCGCGATGCGGCCAAGCAGTCGGTCACCAAGATGCGCGAGCTCTGGGATGCTCAGGAGGAGAAGTCGCGCAAGACGGTCGAGGCCGCCGGCGTCGAGATCAACGAGGTCGATCCCGCCCCGTTCATCAAGGCGATGGATCCGATCTACGAGAAATACGCCAATACCCCGGAGCTGAAGGAACTGGTGAAGCGGGTTCGCGACACTCAGAAGTAAGCATCCGACAAACCGGCGGCCCCGCATCGGAGATTAACCGGCGGGGCCGCCATTTTCGCTCGTTCACGGGAAAGGAAATCCGTGCGCACCGTCGCGATCTGGTTCGGCCGCCTGGCGACCGGCGCTCTCTGGCTGTCCGGGATCGGCCTGGTCCTGATGACCGGCTTCACCGCATGGCAGGTCTGGGGACGCTTCGTCCTCAACGATTCGCCGAGCTGGACCGAGCCGGCCTCCGTCCTGATGATGGGCTGGTTCATTCTCCTGGGGTCGGCGGTCGGCGTGCGCGAGGGCTACCATCTCGGCTTCGACATCCTGCTCGTCGTCCTGCCCAAGAATGTGCGCATGATGCTGAACACGGTCAGCGACGTGGCCGTGACGGCCTTCGGCGGCGGCATGGCCTGGTATGGCTACCTTTTGGCTGCCGGCACCTGGAACAACGTCTCGCCGGCCATGCAGATCCCGGTCGGCGTCGGCTATATCCCGCTGATCTTCGGCGGCGCTCTCATCGTCCTCTTTTCCCTCGAACGTATCTGCCGCCGCTTCGCCGGGCTCGAGGAGCCGCATCTGGAAGCCGCGCCGGCGGACTCGGTGTCCTGACATGGCGCTCACGATCCTCTTCGGCAGCTTCGTCCTGCTCCTGCTCATCGGCACGCCGATCGCCTTCTGTCTCGGCATCGCCTCCTTCGCGACCGTGCTGTTCCTGGGCATCCCGCCGGTCATCGTGTTCCAGAGCATGAATGCCGGCATATCGGTCTTCGCGCTGATGGCGATCCCGTTCTTCATCTATGCCGGCGACCTGATGGTGAGGGGCGACATCGCGGCCCGCCTCGTGGCGCTGGCGGCAAGCCTCGTCGGCCATTTCCGCGGCGGCCTCGGCCAGGTGAACATCGCCGCCTCGACGCTGTTCGGCGGCATTTCCGGCTCGGCGGTCGCCGACGCCTCGGCGATCGGCGGGCTGATGATCCCGCAGATGAAGGAGCGCGGCTACGACGTCGACTATGCCGTCAACGTCACGGTCACCTCCTCGATCATCGCGCTGATGATCCCGCCGTCCCACAACATGATCATCTATTCGATCTCCGGAGGCGGCCAGATCTCGATCGCCGACCTCTTCACGGCCGGCATCCTGCCCGGCGTCCTGCTCGCCCTGGGACTCGCCGCGGCCGCCTGGTACGTCGCCCGCAAGCGCGGCTATCCGATCACCGCCTTCGAAGGCTGGGGCAATATCGGCCGCCGGGCGCTCGGCGCCATTCCCGGCATCATCCTCATCGGCATCATCTTCGGCGGCGTGCGCTCGGGCGTCTTCACCGCCACGGAAAGCTCCTGCATCGCGATCGTCTACGCGCTGCTGATCACCGTCCTTGTCTACAAGTCGATGGGATGGTCGGATTTCGTCGCTGCGACGCTCGGAGCGGTCCGCACCACGGCGATGGTGCTCCTGATCATCGGCGCCGCCGCCGCCTTCGGCTGGCTGCTCGCCTATCTGCGCGTGCCCGCCCAGATGATCGACTTCATGCAGCAGCTGACCGATTCACCGGTGGTGATCTTCCTGCTCCTCAACGTGCTGCTCCTGTTCCTCGGCACGTTCATGGACATGTCGCCGCTGATCATCATCACCACGCCGATCTTCCTGCCGGTGGTGAAGGCCTTCGGCATGGACCCGGTGCATTTCGGCGTGATCCTCGTCCTCAATCTCGGCATCGGCCTGTGCACGCCGCCGGTCGGTGCGGTGCTCTTCGTCGGTTGCGCGGTGGCAAAGATCCGCGTGGCGCAGGCGATCCGGACGATCTGGCCGTTCTATTTCGCGGCCTTCGCCGTTCTCATGCTGGTGACCTACGTTCCGGCGATCTCCCTCTGGCTGCCGAGCGTGTTCAAATGAGTTCAAAGCAACGCCTGTCCTTCGAGACGCTGAACGATCTGCCCGAAACGGTCCAGCGCCCGTCCTATGATCCGCGCGAGGTGAAGGCGGGCATCGTCCATCTCGGCGTAGGCGCCTTCCACAGGGCGCATCAGGCGGTCTATCTCGACGACCTCCTGGGACATGATCCTCAATGGGCGATCGTCGGCGCCTCGCTGCGCCGCGCCGACATGCGCGATGCGCTGGCGCCGCAGGACGATCTCTATACGGTCGCCGTCCGCTCCGGCGAGGGCATGGCGCTGCGGGTCGTCGGCTCGATCCGGGCGATCCATGTCGCGCCGCAGGATCCGGAAGCGCTACTGGCCGCAATGAGCGATCCGGGGATCCGGATCGTCTCGCTGACCGTGACCGAAAAGGGGTATTGCCACGACCCGGCGACCGGCGATCTCAATCCCGAGCACCCGGACGTGAAGGCGGATCTTGCGGACCCGCGCGCGCCGACCTCCGCTCCGGGGCTGTTGGTCGAGGCACTGCGGCGCCGGCGCGAGGCGGACATCGTGCCTTTCACCGTGATGCCTTGCGACAATCTGCCGGCCAACGGCCCGACGGTGCACCGGATCATGGCGCAATATGCAGCGCTCCTTGACGACGACCTCGCCCGCTTCGTGGAACACGACGTCGCGGTCGCCGGCACCATGGTCGACCGCATCGTGCCGGCGACGACCGACGCCGACACTGCGGAGATCGCCGCGGCGCTCGGACTGGAGGATGCTTGGCCGGTAGTCACCGAGCCCTTCACGCAATGGGTGATCGAGGACCGCTTCCCGACCGGCCGGCCGGATTTCGGCGCCGTGGGCGCTGAGATGGTCGCCGACGTCGAGCCTTACGAGCGCATGAAGCTGAGGATGCTCAACGGCTCGCATTCGACGCTCGCCTATCTCGGCTATCTCGCGGGATACGAGACGGTCTCGCAGGCGATGGCCGACAAGGCGGTCGAGCGGCTCGTCCGGACCATGATGAGCGAGGAGGTGATGCCGACCCTCGACATGCTCGGCACCGACCTCGGCGCCTATCGCGACGCGCTGATCGAGCGCTTCCACAATCCGGCGCTGAAGCATCGAACCTGGCAGATCGCCATGGACGGCTCGCAGAAGCTGCCGCAGCGCCTGCTCGGGACGATCCGCGACCGGCTCGCCGCGGGCGCGCCGATCGACCGGCTGGCGCTCGGCGTCGCCGCCTGGATGCGCTACGTCACCGGCACCGACGAGAAGGGCGAGCCGATCGAGGTGAAGGATCCGCTCGCGGGCCGCCTGAAGGCGATCGGCGAGGAAGCGGGCCGCGATCCGCAGGCGCTGGCCAAAGCCTATCTCGGCGTCGGGGACGTCTTCGGCCGCGACCTCAAGGACGACCCGGCCTTTGTGGAGCCGGTGACCCGCGCGCTTGCTTCGCTTCTTCAAAAGGGCGCCGCGGCGACCGCCGCCGACTTTGCGCGATGATTGGAAGGGGACGCAGGCGATGAGCGAACGCACCGACGGAGCTACCGGAGACTGGGTCGAGATCGACGCGCACACGCGGCGGCGCATCCTCGCGCATGCGCCGGCGATGATGGTGGTGGAGGTCGAGTTCAAGCCGGGCGGCGCCGGTGCCGAGCATGCGCATCCGCATCTCCAGTCGTCCTATGTCAAATCCGGCACCTTCTCCTACACGATCGCCGGCGAGGCCCGGACGATCAGGGAAGGCGATGCCGTTGTGGTCCCGGCCAATGCGCGCCATTCGACGACGACCGAGACGGGGGGCAGCCTGATCGACGTCTTCACGCCCGCACGCGAGGATTTCCTGCCGGCCTGACCGGCGCACCCGAGAGCATCGCCACCCGCCGCCCGGACGAGCCGCCGGGCGACGCTGCAAAGCCATGCCCAGAACCGAGAGGTACATGCCATGAAAATCGAGACCCGCCAGGCTATCGACCCGCGCCACGCCAAGACCTTCGACACGTCGGCGCTGCGCGCCGAGTTTCTCATGGACAGCCTGTTCCTGCCGGGCGAGATCAGCCTCGTCTACAGCCATTACGACCGCCTGATCGTCGGCGGCGCCGTGCCATCGGGCGGCACGCTGGAGCTCAGCTCCGCCAAGGAGACCGGGACCCCCGGCTTCCTCGACCGCCGCGAGGCGGTGATCGTCAATATCGGCGAAGCCGGCACGGTGACCACCGGCTCCGGCAGCCATGAGCTCGGCCATCGCGACATGCTCTATGTCGGCCTCGGCGAAGGGCCGCTCGGCTTTTCCGGCGAATCCGCCAGGTTCTACATCCTCTCCGCGCCCGCCCATCGCAAGCTCGAGACGCGGCTGGTGACGATCGAGGCGGCCAAGCGGGTCGATCTCGGCGCGGCCGCGACCTCGAACGACCGCTCGATCTTCCAGTTCGTCCATCCGGACGTGATGGAGAGCTGCCAGCTCGTCGTCGGCATGACGACGCTGCACGGCGGGTCGGTCTGGAACACCATGCCCGCCCATCGCCACGACCGCCGCTCGGAGGCCTATCTCTATATCGGCCTGTCCGAGGAGACCCGCGTCTTCCACATGATGGGCGAGCCGGACGAGACCCGGCACCTCGTCGTGAAGAACGAGGAGGGCATCCTCTCGCCGCCCTGGTCGATCCATTGCGGGGCCGGCACCGCCTCCTACACCTTCATCTGGGCGATGGCCGGCGATAATGTCGACTACAAGGATGTCGACATGGTCGCGATGGAGGATCTGAAATGACGTCGCCTTTCGACCTGACGGGCAAGCGCGCCTTCGTCACCGGTGCCAATACCGGCATCGGCCAGGGGATCGCGCTGGCGCTGGCGAAGGCCGGCGCGGTCGTCGCCTGTGCGGGCCGCTCGTCCATGGCCGAGACGCTCACGCTGATCGCGGATGCCGGGGGCAGGGGCAGCGAGCACCTCGCCGATTTGGCGGACAAGGATGCCGCCGTCGCGCTCTTCGAGACCGCGGCGCGGGAGGGCGGGCCCTTCGATATCCTGGTCAACAATGCCGGGATCATCCGCCGGGCCGACGCGACGGATTTCACCGAGGAGGATTGGGACGACGTCCTCGACCTCAATCTGAAGGCCGCCTTCTTCCTCGCCCAGGCCTTCGGGAAATCGGCGATCGCGGACGGCCGGCACGGCGCCGTTGTCAACATCGCGTCCGTGCTCACCTTCCAGGGCGGCATCCGCGTCGCGAGCTATACGGCGTCGAAGCACGGCATGGCCGGCATCACCCGGCTGCTCGCCTGCGAATGGGCGGGGCGGGACGTCAACGTCAACGCCATTGCGCCGGGCTATGTCGTGACCAACAACACGGCGGCGCTGCGCGGGGACGAGGACCGCTCTGCCGCGATCCTCGCCCGCATTCCCGCGGGGCGCTGGGGCGATCCCTCCGATATCGGCGGCGCGGCGGTCTTCCTCGCCTCGGACGCCGCGCGCTACATCCATGGCGCGATCCTCCCCGTCGACGGCGGCTGGCTGGCGCGCTGACCGGAGCGCATGCCGGAGGCGACGCCGGGCGACGTATCAGGATCCGGCGACGGTGACGCTCGCTCCCGTCCGGCCCGCCTCGATGAGCGCATCGATCAGCCGGTGCGCCTTCAGCGCCTCGCGGCCGGTGACGCGCGGGGCGCGGCGCTCGTCCAGCGTGTCGAGGAAATCGGCGATGGCGCTGCGGTGCCAGTCATGCGGGAAGGCCATCGGATCGGCGCCCGTGCCGCCTTCGCTCGCGACCGGCTCGAAGCGCTCGCGCCGCCCGTCGCGAAAGGCGATGTCGAGGCCGGTGCCGGCGAGCACTGCCGTGCCATGCGCGCAGATCAGTTCGATCCGCTCGGGAAAGCCCGGATAGGCGGCGGTCGTCGCGTCGATCGTGCCGAGCGCGCCGTTTGCGAAGCGCACGCCGGCGGCGACCATGTCCTCGGTCTCCATGCGGTGCAGCGGGCTGGTTCCGGCAAAGCCGCGGACCTCGACGACGGGACCGGCCAGCGACAGCATCAGGTCGAGCGTGTGGATCCCCTGCGTCAGGAGCACGCCGCCGCCATCGCGGGCCAGCGTGCCGCGGCCGGGCTCGTCGTAATAGCCCTGCGGCCGCCACAGCCGGATCGTCGTCGAGCAGCCGGCGACGGCGCCGAGATCGCCGCGCCCAAGGATTTCCGCGAGCCTCTCCGCCGCCGGGCGAAACCGGTGCTGCAGGACGATGCCGAGCGTCGCGCCGGCCGCCTCGCAGGCCGCGACCATCGCCTCGGCGCGCTCCGTCGTGATCTCCAGCGGCTTTTCCAGGAGCACGTGCTTGCCGGCCGCCGCGGCCTTGCCGACGATGTCGCCATGCGTGTTCGGCGGGGTCAGCACGATGAGCGCGTCGACCGAGGGATCGCCGAGGATCGCATCGATGCTGCCCGCGGTCGGAAACGGATAACGTCCAGCGAAGCTTTCGCGCCGCGCGGGCGTCGGGCTGAAGGCGTAGGCGACCTCCACGCGGTCAGAAAGGTCGATGAGACTGCGGGCATGGACGTCGGCCACCATGCCGAGCCCGACGATCGCGACGCGCCGTTTTGTCATCTGCCGGGTCCTCCCTTGCCGCCTCGCTCGTCCTGCCGCTTCTAGCCCTTGCCCGGCCGGCTGTCTCGCATGCCGGCAAGCTGCCGCCGCAATTCCGCTGTTATGAGCCATTGACACGAATCTTGAATGGCGCGACCGCCGCGTTCCGATACCTCTCTCGGACAGCCGTTTGGCGGCGATTCGCGCAAATTTCCAAAGGCTCGACGCATGCAGACCATCCCCCTCATCGACCTCGCCACGCAGCGCGACAGGATCCGCGACAAGGTCGACCGGCGCATCGCCGCCGTGCTCGATCACGGCGCCTTCATCATGGGGCCGGAGATCCGCGAACTGGAGGCGGCGCTGTCGGCCTTTGGCGGGATGACCCATACGCTCTCCTGCGCCTCCGGCACCGACGCCCTCGCGCTGCCGCTGATGGCCTGGGGCATCAGGCCGGGCGATGCGGTCTTCTGCCCGAGCTTCACCTTCGCCGCGACCGCCGAGGTCGTCGCCTGGCTCGGCGCGACGCCCTATTTCGTCGACGTCGACATCGAGACCTTCAACATGGACCTGGACAGCCTCGAAACGGCGATCGCCGAGGCCGAGGCGGCCAAGGGCCTGACGCCGCGCGCGATCATTGCCGTCGACCTCTTCGGCCAGCCGGCCGACTATGCCGCGATCCGGCGGATCGCCGACGCGCACGGGCTGAAGATCATCTCCGACGCCGCGCAGGGCTATGGCGGCACGATCGACGGCAAGATGTCGAGCCACTGGTCCGATGTTGTCGCGACCAGCTTCTTTCCGGCCAAGCCCCTCGGCTGCTACGGCGACGGCGGCGCCGTCCAGACGAATGACGAGGAGCTTGCCGCGGTGATGACCTCGCTGCGCGTCCACGGCCAGAACCTCGACGACAAGTACGACAACATCCGCATCGGCATGAACGGCCGGATGGACACGATCCAGGCGGCGGTGCTCCTCGAAAAGCTGGCGATCTTCCCGGACGAGATCGAAGCGCGGGGCCGGATCGCGGCGCGCTACCATCAGAAGCTCTCGAACATCGCCACCCCGCAGACCCTCCTGCGCGATGCCGTCTCGACCTGGGCCCAGTACACGATCCGCCTGCCCGAAGGCGCGGACCGCGCGGGCGTCCAGGCGAAGCTCCGCGAGGCGGGCGTGCCGACGGCGATCTACTATCCCCGCCCGCTCCACCGCCAGACCGCCTACCAGCACTTCCCCGTCGCCGGCGGCGAACTCAAGGCCTCCGACGCGCTCGCGCGCGACGTGCTCAGCCTGCCGATGCACGCCTATCTGAGCGACGAGACGCAGGATTATATCGTCGAGACGCTGGCGGGGGCGCTCGGGGGGTGAGGGCGTCGCTCCGGACGGGTTGGGTGCCGGCGACCTTGTGTCGGCGCTCTCTATCTTGCGGCGGTCTTCGATCTGGGCCAGCGCCTCTCATCGTGAGGCACTCGCGCGTGCCGAGGGGCGCAGGATCGCGGGGGAGGTGCACGCATCATCCTGATACCCCTCCACCCTCTCCTGTCGGCAGGCGCAGGGTTGCGGAAGCTGACTTGAAGGCTTTAAATATAGGAAAATAATCCCCATCCTTCATTCTCCTCGCAGACTGCTCCCCGTCGATGACGGAGGCTGCAGATGCGAGAACGTGAGACTGATGGGGAGCGGTGGGCAATCCGGCAGGGCCTGCTCGCACTACGCGCCCAGATCGCCGGGCTCCGCGTCAGTCTCGCCGCGCGTCGGCTGGGCCGCAAACACAACTTCGATCCGAACCAACCGCGCTGGCCGAAGGGCAGCGGCGGCATCTCCGGCCGCTGGCGCGATGCGGGCGGCGGTTCCGCCGGCGCTCGGCCTGTCCGCTATGCCGGGCTCACGGGCAAAGGTCCGAAGACGCGGAGCGACGCGTTCCCGACCGCGCCTGGCAAGACGCGTAGGCTGCGCCTGCCGCCGCCCGAGCGGTTGCCGCCGGGGATCGGTGATAACGGCGGTCCGCCGCTGGAGGATCCGCCGGAGATCCCGAAGCGCGATCCCGGCAGTGACAGAGGCCGCTTCCCGATCGCAAAACGGACGGCCTTCTGGCTCCTGCGGGCGCTGAAGCGCGGGGACAGGCGCGTCGCGATTGTCGTCGCGGCGATAGAAAGCATCGGGTATCTCACCGGGTTTTTTGATGAAATCGAGGCGTCCATCGACGGTCCCAAGTCTCTTGATGAGCTGCGGCGCGCCGTAAAGGAGCAGGATGGCCGCAAGGGCACTCACGTCCACCACATCGTAGAGAAGGCGTCGGCGGAACAGGACGGCTTCCCGAAGTCGATGATCGAGGGCGAGAATAACCTGGTTCGTATCCCCCGCTACCAGCACGAGAACATCTCGGCTTGGTATCAAAGAAGGAATCCGGACTATGACTGGCAATCGCCAAGGCGCTATTTGCGCGGACGAAGTTGGGAGGAGAGAATGCAAATGGGGCTGGATCTCCTCATCAAAGAAGGACTCTTGAAGCCATGAGCTCCCTGTCGCTTCGTCATCTGACATCCGCCTCCGTCGAGGAGATCCTCGCCGACTACGTGCGGATGAGCCTCGAACAGTACGAATACAATCTCGACGGTGATTTCCGGTCCTATAACATGACGGTTCCCCGGCAGATCGCGCTCGAAGCCGAACTCCGGCGGAGGGACGGCGATCAGCGACGAGCACTTCTTGCGCTGTTCGATCATCCGAACATGCAGGTGCGCTTGAACGCTGCCCGGGCGGCGAGACCGGTCGCTCCCGTCGAGGCCCGCCGGAAGATCGAAGAGATTGCCGCCTCCGGTCACTACCCCCAGTCTGCCGATGCCGGATCGAGCCTTTCTGCAATGGATAGAGGCATCTACAAGCCGGATTGACGTCAGCGTGACGAGCAACCGCTCGAATATCCGCAACCCGCAGCCCGCAGCCCGCAATCCGCCGACGCCTGGGGGGCATGCTCGATGCGCTCGATAGAGGCGTCTTCTTTTCCGGTGTCGGTCGGATCGACGTCCAGCCGCTGCAGCCCTTGGCGCCGGAGGATTCGCCCCGCGACCGAAGCGCCGGAACTGCGCCCTCTAGCCAAGTTCCGCACCCGTCGAACGCCCCGTCGCTCTGGACGCCGCGCTGAAATGCTGTAAACCCCGCCGCGATTGCCGGGCGCCGTTGGGCACGCTGCCGTCCGGCGCAAGCGATGGAGACGGTCATGGCCGAGAAGATCAGGATCGGCGTTCTGGGCGCCAGCGGCTATACGGGTGCGGATCTCGTGCGCCTTGCCGTGCGCCATCCGAACATGGAGATCGCGGTGCTGACCGCGAACAGCCATGCCGGCAAGCCGATGCGCGCCGTCTTCAAGCATTTCGCGCATGTCGACCTGCCGGATCTCGTCACCATCGAGGACGCGGACTGGGGCGCCGTCGACGCGGTGTTCTGCGGCCTGCCGCACGGCACCACGCAGGCGATCACCAAGGACATCTTCGAGCGCTATCCGAAGGTGAAGATCATCGACATGTCTGCCGATTTCCGGCTGCGCGATCCCGCCGTCTACAAGGAGTGGTACGGGCTCGACCACACCGCGATGGAGATCCAGACCGAGGCGGTCTACGGCCTCACCGAGCTCTATCGAAGCGAGATCGCCGGGGCGCGGCTGATCGCCTGTCCCGGCTGCTATCCGACGGCGGTCCTTCTGTCGCTGGTGCCGCTGGCGAAGGCCGGGCTGATCGACATCTCCGACATCGTCATCGACGCCAAGTCCGGCGTCTCCGGCGCCGGCCGGGGCCTGAAGGAGAACACGCTCTTCTGCGAGGCGGGCGAGGGGCTCTCGCCCTATTCCGTCGGCAAGCACCGGCACATGGCCGAGATCGAGCAGGAGATCGGCAAGGCCGGCGGGGTGGCGGATCTGCGCGTCAACTTTACCCCGCATCTCATCCCGATGAGCCGGGGCGAGCTGTGCACGAGCTATGTCCGGCTTCCCCAAGGCCAGACCGCCGCGGATTTGCGCGGGCATCTGATCGAGACCTATGCCAGGGAGCCCTTCGTCACCATCGCCGACGAGGGCGTCCTGCCGCAGACCCAGATGGTGCGCGGCTCGAATTATGTCGTGATCAACGTCGTGCCCGACCGCATCCCCGGCCGCGCGATCGTCATCTCGACCCTCGACAATCTGGTGAAGGGATCGGCCGGCCAGGCGATCCAGAACTTCAACGTCGCCTACGGCATCAAGGAGACGACCGGCATCGAGCAGCTGCCGCTGTTCCCATGATGACGGGCCCGGACGGCTTCGGTTGAAGTCGTCCGGGTTCTTTCGCTGCGGTCAGCGACCACTGGTCGCGGGCGCCGCCTTGGGCGGGATGCCCTCAGCTCTCCTTCCCGAGATACCGGCCGAGGAAGCTCTGGAGCGCGTCCCAGGATTTCTCGTCCGCGACCTTCCGGTAGCGGTCCGAGTCGAAGACGGTAAAGGCGTGCGGGGCGCCGGAATAGACTTCGAGCTCGTAGGCGATGCCCTTGTCCTCGAGCGTCTTGACCAGCGAGAAGGCCTCGCTCGGGGGAACCGAGCTGTCGGCGCCGCCCTGGGCGATCAGGATCGGCGCGGTACCGTCGGGATAGGTCTGGCCGTCGGGCGTTGCGAGCGTGCCGTGGAAGGTCGCATAGCCGGCGACGTCCGACCCCTTGCCCGAGCGGGCGAGCTCGAGGACGCCGGCGCCGCCGAAGCAATAGCCGATGACGACCGCCTGCTCCTCTCCGGATCGTTCGCGCGCTTTCTGAAGCCCGGCGGCAACGCGCGTCAGCATCGCCTCGCGGTCCTCGTAGAGCGTGCCCGTCGCCGCCTTCTTCGCCTCGGTGGTCTCCGGCCGCTTGCCCTTGCCGAAGAGGTCGAGCGCGAAGGCGTCATAGCCGAGTTCGGCCAGCATGTCGGCGCGCTTCTTCTCGTAGTCGGTCAGCCCGTCCCAGTCGTGGATGACGAGGACGAGACCCTTCGCCTCGCCGTCGGCGGGGGCAAAATAGCCTTCGTAGTCGGCGCCCGCGGCCTGATAGGTCACGGCCTCGCCGGCCATTGCGGGCGCTGCGCCGGCAAGTAGCGTCAGCGTGGCGGCAATCGAAATGGTGCTGCGCGTCGTCATCTGGTTCTCCCGTGCGTTCCCCTGGTCCACGCGAAGGTAGACCGGCGGAAGCGGCAGGGGAGCGGCAATCGCCGCGATTGCGATAAAGCCGGTATCACAGCCTCGTGCGTCGCGGCGCTCGGGCCCCGCGGCGGCGGCCGCCACAGGCCTGATGCGTCAGGCGGCGAGCGGCTCGCGATGCTCGCCTTTCAGTCCGCGCGCATGGATCACTGCGGTCGCCAGCACGATCATCCCGCCGGCCTGGTGGGCGAGCGCCCATCCGATCGGCACGACCATCAGGAGCGTGGTGATGCCGATCGCGGCCTGGGCCGCGACGACGAGGAACAGGACAAACGCGCCGCGCGTGTGGCGCGTGCCCGGCGTCTGCAGCCAGGCGGCCAGGGCATGGAGGCCAGTGACGGCGAAGAGCAGATAGGCGCAGCAGCGATGCACGAACTGCACGGTCAGGACGTTCTCGAAGAAATTGCGCCAGGCAGGGACGATCGACAACAGATTATCGGGCACGAGCGCGCCGTCCATCAGCGGCCAGGTGTTGTAGATCAGCCCGGCCCGCAGCCCGGCGACGAGGCCGCCCAGATAGATCTGCACGAGCGCTAGAAGCACGATCAGCCCGCCGACGAAGACCGACCCGCGCGAGGGCGGCGCCACGATCGGTCGGCGCGCGAGCCCGCGCGCGACCCAGATCGTCGCGGCGAAGATGATGCTCGCCACGGTGAGGTGAGTGGCAAGCCGGTACTGGCTGACCTCGGTCCGGACGCTGAGGCCCGAGGCGACCATCCACCAGCCGATCGCGCCCTGCAGCGCCCCGAGGGCGAGAATGCCGAGGAGCCGGGGCTTCAGGAACGGCTCCAGCCGTCCGGTGAGCCAGAAGAACAGGAGCGGGAGCGCGAAGACGACACCGACGCCTCTCGCGAGCAGCCGGTGCGTCCACTCCCACCAGTAGATCGTCTTGAACCCAGAGAGATCCATGCCCTGGTTCATCTCCCGGTATTGCGGGATCTGCTGGTAGCGGACGAATTCCTCCTGCCACTCGGCGGCCGAAAGCGGCGGGATCACTCCATGGATCGGCTTCCATTCGGTGATGGACAGGCCGGACTCGGTCAGCCGCGTCGCGCCGCCGACGAGAACCAGCGCGAAGATGAACAGCGCCACCGCATAGAGCCAGATGCGCACGGCCGATCGGTCGCGCCGGGCAGGCGTTGCGGTCAGGGGGCTGTCGTCGGTATAGGCGAGGCTCGTCATGGCGCGAGGCTTTGCACCCAAAGCCCGGCGCGATCAAGACGCCGAAACGTCCCAGCCCCGTCGGGCGGACACCTCGTGTGCCGGATCGGGCGAAGCGCCCAGCGTGCCGCGAAGCGCGAGAGGAGCGAAGACAATGCCGGTCCGGATCAAGAAGCTCATCGGCACGGTCATCCTGATCCTGCTCGTCTCGATCTATGCGGTGCTCGCGACGGCGATCGCCAGCCTCTATCTCGGCAATGCGAGTGGCTGGGTGCATCTGGCCTATTTCCTGTTCACGGGCTTCCTGTGGGTTCTGCCGGCGATGTGGGTGATCAAGTGGATGGAGACCGCGCCGCGCGGCTGAGGCCGGGCGGAACGGCAGGGCAGGGGGCTGCGGGATCGTCCTGTCCGGTCCGGCTTTGCCTGTGACCCGGGTCACAGCCGGCGGGACGGGCTCCGGCTACCTTCTGGTCATCGGCGGACACGGGGTTCGCCGGCAACGAGAAGGAAGACAGATATGATCCGCAAGACCATTCTCGCCCTCGCCACTGTCGCCATCGCGGCCACCGGCTCCATGACCACCGCCAATGCCGGCGGCTACTCGGGCGGCTACAGTTTCGGCAGCTACGAGCAGGCCGGCTACTACGGCTCCCATTCCGGCCATCGCAAGAACTACCGGGCTCACCGTAAGCACTGCTTCTGGAAGAAGAGGAAGGTCATCGTCGGCTACGACTATGACGGCTATCCGCGCTACAAGATCAAGCGCGTCAAGGTCTGCTCCTACTGAGCGATCACATGCCGCCAACAGGAATAGGGCCCTCGGTTTTACGCCGGGGGCCTTTGCTTTGTGACAGGCGTTACCGCCGCGCTTGCCGACCGAGATGCCGGAAGCGGCAGGTCATCCTCGGCCTTGCGGAGAAGGGGGCTGGCCCGTATGCGAGCCGGCAGCACCGCATCAAGCGCGTTCACGGGCCCCGGCGACGCCGCGCCGCGCGTTCGGCATGAAGATCACGTCGCTGATGCCGAGGGCCCGCAGCGCCGCCGCGACGTCGCCGGCGAGCTCGTCCGTCCGCGGATTGCCCGCCACGACCACCGCCGTCTCCTCGTCGAGGATCGCGGGCAGACGCTCGATGTCAAGCAGCGCGAATTCGACCACGACCGTCTCGTAGGCTTCGCCGAATGCGGACAGGAAGTTTTCGAGCCGGACGAGATCCGCCGCGCTCGCCTCTGAAAGATCGGCGCCGTGCGAGGGCACGACATGGACGCGGGTGTAGTGGTCGCGGTGGATCACCTCGGCCAGGGTGGCGAGCCCCGAAGCGAGGTCGCCATAGCCCTCGCTGTCGGCGGTGATCCCCATCTTGGCGGCGATCCGGTCCTCGCCGGTCAGGTCGACCAGCACGGTCGCCCGGCCAGCCGAGGCCAGCCGCCGCGAAAGCTCGACGCCGCCGAACTGGTCGCGGTCGGCATTGACCGAGAGGACGACGAGGCGCCTTACGGCGCTGTGCTGGATCGCGAGCACCAGTTCGCTGGCGGTGGCGATCTGTTGCGTCTGGCTGGCTTCCGCCGCCGCCGCCGGCTGCCGCTTCGTCTCGGTGGTCGGTGCGGCTGGGTCCGGAGCCTTCTCTGCGGAAAGCTCCTTGGGAGACGTCTGGCGGCCGAGCATGGTGCCGAGCGAGCTCCCGAATTCTGCCATGGCCTGTCCGAGCATCAGTGCGGTCCCTTCGTTGCCGACCTTCCAGCCGTCATCGTGATCGCGCGAGGTTTGGGGAGGGGCCGGCCGCCGCTGGCGGCGCAGTCGGCCCGAAATCCCCGCCCCGCGCGAAAGATCTTGAGGCCCGATCCTGCCGGAGCCGGGTAACGACGCGGTTAAACGTCCTGATGGAAAAAGCGGATTTGCCTGATTAACCCCAGGTTAACCCTAACGAACGTACAACAACCTTGCGAATGGAATGCACCCGGACGGACAATATCCCCTCAAGGACCAAGGCGATGAACAAGGCGACCTTCTGCATTATCGCAGCTGTGGTGGCGAGCTTGGCCGGGTGCGCGTCCTACGAGCCGGTTCCGCCCGCCTTCCACCGGGTCCTCAACGAACCCTATCACCTCGACAGCGGCGACGTCCTGCGCATCACGGTGTTTGATCAGGAGGGGCTGTCGAAGACCTATCCCGTCGACAAGGCCGGCTATATCGCGATGCCACTGGTCGGCTCCGTGCCGGCCCGCGGACGAACCCCGCAGCAGCTGGAGCGCGAACTCGCGGATCGGCTGCGCGACGGCTACATCAACGATCCCGACGTGACGGTCGAAGTGGAGCAATACCGCCCCTTCTTCATCATGGGCGAGGTGAACACCGGCGGCCAGTACAGCTATGTCCCGGGCATGACCGTGCAGAAGGCGGTCGCGATCGCCGGCGGCTTCTCCCCGCGGGCCGAACAGGAAACCGTCGACATCACCCGCCAGATCGGCGGCCGGATCGTGACAGGCCGCGTGCGCACCTCCGATCCGCTGCAGCCGGGCGACACGGTCTATGTGCGCGAGCGCTGGTTCTGACGCCTGGGTCCGGGCGACCGGGCGCCGGCGACCTCCCAAAGCGGGCTGAAAACCACAGCGCCGTAAGCGACCCAGCGCAATTCCGGCGAATTTTCGTCGCATCCGAAACCGTCTCTTAGCCTTCATCGACTACTGTCCCGGAAAATTTGGGCGTCGCGTCCGGCCGCATGGGTCCTTCGGACCTTGCCGGAGGGGATCGACGGCAAACGGGATCCGTAAGGTCATGGCGAATATCGACGACGGTCAGCCATTCACCGCGGACGCCATCCGGAAGTTTCAGGCGGAGGCTGGGCCTACCCCGGCGCCGGCCGAGCTGAACCCGCTTGCGCAGCGTGCCGTCCTCCAGTTCCGCGAGGATTTCATCACGCCGCGCATGCTCTGCGGTCTGCTGAGGGCTGCGGAATTCGTCGTCCTCGCTGGATCAGGCCTTCTGTCCTGGCTGTTCGTGCGCCAGACGACCGACGAGGCGGCACTTGTCGGCGCCTGGCCGGCCATTGCCGGAGCGGCCGCCGGGGTCCTCTTCATCGGCCTGTCGCACGGCTATGATCTGTCCTTCCTGCGGGGACGGGCATCGCGGCTCTGGCGCGTCGTCGCCGGCTGTGCCGCGGCTGCGGCCTTCGCTTCCGCGCTGCTCCTTTTCCTCCTGCCTGGCGACGCCACGAACGGACGCGGCTGGCTCATGACCTGGTTCGCGGTCAGCTCCGTCACGCTGGTGGTCGGAAGGCTGATCCTTGCGGCGAACGTGCGGCGCTGGGCGCGCAACGGCCGGATGGAGCGGCGCGCGGTGATCGTCGGCGGCGGCAAGAACGCCGAAACGCTGATCCGCAGCCTGGAGATGCAGCCAGACGGCGATATCCGCATCTGTGGGATTTTCGACGACCGCGACGACACTCGCTCGCCGCCGATCGTCGCCGGCTATCCCAAGCTCGGCACCATCGCGGAACTCGTCTCCTTCGCGCGGCTGACCCGCATCGACATGCTGATCGTGACGCTGCCCCTGTCCGCCGAAAGACGGCTCCTGGCGCTTCTCAAGCATCTCTGGGTGCTGCCGCTCGATATCCGTCTGTCGGCCCATTCGGCCGAGCTGAAGTTCAGGCCGCGCACCTATTCCTTCGTCGGCCAGGTTCCGCTGATCGACGTCTTCGATCGGCCGCTCGCCGACTGGGACGGGATCGTCAAGCGGATCTTCGACATCGTCATTGCCTCGATCGCGATCGTCGCCCTCCTGCCGGTCTTCCTGGTCACGGCGATCGCGATCCGCCTGGACTCGACGGGACCGGTCCTGTTCCGGCAGAAGCGTCACGGCTTCAACAACCAGATCGTGGAAGTCTTCAAGTTCCGTTCGCTCTACCACGAGATGTCCGATCCCGAGGCGAGGACGATCGTCACCAAGAACGACAAGCGCGTCACCCGGGTCGGAGCCTTCATCCGCAAGTCGTCGATCGACGAGCTGCCGCAGCTCTTCAACGTCCTCAGGGGCGATCTCTCACTGGTCGGGCCGCGGCCGCACGCCGTCCATGCCCAGTCCAGCCGCAGCGAGACCTTCGTCGAGATCGTCGACGGCTATTTCGGCCGCCACAAGGTCAAGCCGGGCATCACCGGATGGGCGCAGATCAACGGCTGGCGCGGCGAGATCGACGAGCCGGAAAAGCTGAAGCAGCGCTTCGAGCACGACCTCTATTACATCGAGAACTGGTCGCTCTTGTTCGACATCTACATTCTGGTGATGACGCCGATCAGTCTGTTCAGGACCAACGCCGCCTATTGAGCGGCGCGTCCCGTCCCGGTCTTCCTCACCCGGCTCGGGACGCCGCTTCGAACAGCGTCAGCATCCGCGACACGGCAAGGACATAGCCCTGCGTCCCGCAGCCGGCGATCACGCCGTCGGCGCGCTGCGACACATAGGAGTGGTGCCGGAAGGCCTCACGCTTGTGGATGTTGGAGATGTGCACCTCGACGACCGGCCCCTCGAAGGTGTTCAGCGCATCGAGGATGGCGACCGAGGTATGGCTGTAGGCGGCTGGGTTGATCACGATGCCGAAGGAATCCTCGCGCGCCTCGTGGATCCAGTCGATGATCTCGTGCTCGGCATTCGACTGCAGGAAGCGGATCGACAGGCCGCCGGCCTCGGCTGCATCGCGGCAGGCTGCTTCCACGTCGGCGAGGGTCTCGCGGCCGTAGATTTCTGGCTGACGCTTGCCGAGGAGGTTGAGGTTCGGGCCGTTGAGGATGGTGATAATTGTCGGGGCGGCGGTCATGGCGGCTCCTCCGGCGGCGTCGGGGCGAAAGCGGTTGTCGGACCGGATGCGCGTCTCGGGGAACGCGCGCAAGCCGGGAAGGCGGCTCAGACGGTCCGCTTTTCGGCGAGATGACCGAGGACATACATCGCCACGCTCGATCCGGCTATGGCCGTGACGTCGGCATGATCGTAGGGCGGGGAGACCTCGACGACGTCGGCTCCCACGATGACGAGGTTCTTCAGATGGCGCAGGACCGACAGGATCTTGGCGCTCGACGGGCCGCCAGCGACCGGCGTCCCCGTGCCGGGCGCGAAGGCGGCGTCGAGGCAGTCGATGTCGAAGCTGAGATAGACATTGGTGCCGCTGGTACGGGCATAGATCCGTTCGGCGACCTGTGCCGCCGTCATCTCCTCCACCGCCTCACCGCCCAGAATTTCGAGGCCGCAGGTCTCGGGCGCATGGGTGCGGATACCGACCTGTATCGAGGTCGAAGGGTCGATCAGGCCTTCCTCCGCCGCCGCCTTGACGAAGGATCCATGGTCGACGCGCAGGCTTCCGTCGGTGGCGTGAGCGAGCGGCCAGGTGTCCTGATGGGCGTCGAACTGCACGAGCGACAGCTTGCCGTGGCGCTTTTCATGTGCCTGAAGCAGCGGATAGGTGATCGAGTGGTCGCCGCCGAGGGTGAGCAGGAAGCCGGTCTGGTCGAGGAGGGCGTTCGCTTCGGCGAGGATCCGGGCATGGGCCGTCTCCGGCAGCCGGTAGTCGAGCAGACAGTCGCCATAGTCGACGACGGACAGCGCCGCGAAGAGATCGCGGTCGAAGGGATATTGGGGGTCGTTGTCGAAGATCGCCGAGGCCCGCCGCAGCGCCTGCGGCCCGAAGCGGGTGCCCGGACGGTTCGACACCGCGCTGTCGAAGGGCACGCCCCAGACGGTGACGTCGGTCCCCGACACGTCCTTCGAGAAGCGCCGGCGCATGAACGAAAGAGCGCCGGCATAGGTCGGGTCCGAGGCCGCGCCGAGCGGACCGTCGGCGGTGAAGGCGTGGTCGATGGAATGGGAGGACATCAGCGTTCCGGCACAGACAGGTCAGATCGGCACTCGTCCTACTCCATTCGCAGCCATGTTTGAAGGAACGGCTCGAGTACGATGCGACCGGCGGCGCCGGGACGATCAGCGCCCGTGACCGGACCAAGTCATCGCCGTGCAGGCCAGCGCTGGCGCTCATGCAGCAGTCGAACGATCGAGATGTCGGTCCCGTCTACCCGATAGACCAGGATGAAGGGGGGCCGGGGAACGGATAGTTCGCGGGTACCGGGAACCCGTCCGGGCCGCCCACTCAGAGCCAGGAAATCCAGCCGCTTTGTCGCAGCTTGAATCTCGTCACCGGCGGCGATCGCCGCTAGGGGATTTGCGTTCGGCGATGTAGTTCAGCTGTCGGTATCGATCGCGCTCGGCACGACGATACCAGTTGACCGTCATCCCGTTTTCCGCGTTGCACGCTTCAGGAGTGCCGCCCGCTGTTCTTCCCATGCACGCGAGACGTCCTCGCCCGGAATGAATTCCGCGCCAGGGTCGTCCATCTCCCGCAGCGCCGTCTCGACCTCCTCGCGGAACCAGGCGTCATAGCCCTCCGGCTCGGTTTCCCGCTGGGCGTATTCGGCGATGATCTGGCCGAGAAGGCCGGCGCGGTCGGCATGGCGCTTCTGTTCCGACAACTGGTCGAGGGAGGCGGCGGTGGCCTCGTCGATCTCGATGGTCAGGGTCGCGATGGTGGCTCTCGTCGCTGATGTCCGTCCCGACAAGCTATGGTGCCGGAGCCGAAGCCAATGCCGGTCTCGCCCTGTCGCCCGGAGAGCAGCAACATCTCCAAGTGCACCGCCCTGGTGGCGGGCAGTTTCGATGATGATCGGCTTGTCGCCCTTCGTCGCCTTGGCGGCCGTTGGGATCCTCCCGGGTGGCTGCGAATCGGGCTTCGCATACGCCCGCATCGTCGCCTGACGATCACCGCGAAGTCCGGCGGGTTGATAGCCGCGCGAAGCGGCCATTCCTGGCCATTGGGCGGTAAAGAGCCGCGATCCGGCCCGTCTGACGATCCGCTTCATCTCCTGCACTTGCGCGGTTTGCGCTGCAGCGCAACTTCGCCCAGGATGGCGGGCGACAGGGCTGGCCGCTGACGGCGCCGCCCGCGGGGACGACGGCGAGCACGAGCTCGGCGCCAGCGTAGGAGAGGGACGGCGCGATGCTGCTCAAAGACGATCCGGTTCATGCCTTCATGCCGTATCCGGCGGTGGACGTGGCCAGCGCCGGTCAAGGGCCGCTCGCGGGGCTCCGGCTGGCCGTCAAGGACCTCTTCGACGTCAAGGGCTATCGGACGTCCTGCGGCTGTCCGACCAAGCTCGCGATGAGCGAGGTGGCGAGCGTATCGGCGCCCGCCGTGCAGGCACTGCTCGACGCTGGAGCGCAGTTCGTCGGCAAGACGCAGACGGACGAGCTTGCCTGGGCGCTCTACGGGATGAACTCGCATTTCGGCACGCCGATCAACTCCGCGGCGCCGGACCGCATCCCCGGCGGCTCCTCCTCGGGCTCGGCGGCGGCGGTCGCGGCCGGGCTTGCCGATCTCGGCGTCGGCACCGACACCGGCGGATCGGTGCGCGCGCCCGCGAGCTTCTGCGGACTCTACGGCTTTAGGCCGACGCATGGCCGGATCACGCTCGACGGCTGCATGGAACTGGGCGCGAGCTTTGATACCTGCGGCCTTTTCGCCCGCGACGCCGACACACTGGCGGCCGGCGCCTCCGTCCTCCTCGGTCCCGACGACATCTCGCTTTCCGAGAGCCCGCGCTGGCTGCGGCCGCAGGACATGGTCGCCCGGCTCGGCTCGGACCAGGCGGCCATATACGAGGAAGTGTTCGCCGATCTTCCGGCCGAGCCGGTCACCGTCTATCCCGCGGCCGGCGCAGACGCGCTCCACGAGGCCTTCCGCGTGCTGCAGAGCTGCGACTGCAAGCGTTCGGTCGTGCCGTTCATCGAGGCGTCCGGCATGCCGCTCGGGCCGGGACTGGACGACCGCGTAGCCTTTGCGCAGGGATTGAGCGAGGCCGACGAGGCCGCGGCCAATGCCGTGCGCGAGCCGTTCGCCGATGCCATGGACCGGCTGCTCGGCAATGACGGCGTGCTCCTTGCCCCGGTCGTCCACGATGCGCCGTTCCGCCGCGACGCTGGCCGTGACGTCTTCGACGGATTCCGCCCGGCGGCGATGACGCTGCTCTGCGTCGCCGGCATGGCGCGGCTGCCGCAGGTGGTGTTCCCGGCCGGAACGGTCGACGGCGCTCCCTTCGGCCTGTCGCTGATCGGTCCGCGCGGCTCGGATCGCTCGCTGATCGCGCTGGCGGGGCAGTTTGCCGCCGCGAAATAGGCGGGCCTCTTTACGGAGCGACGAGCAATCGCTCGTCCGCGCGCTTCCGGACCTTCGATTCTCCGGCGCGGGTCTCGATGGCCGGCGCGGCCGGGAGTGGCTTGTGCTCCGCTTTTGCGGGCGCGGGGCAGAGCCTTGCAGCGAAGCGCTCGGCCGCGGCGAGGTCGTGTCCAGCGATCACCGTCTCCAGCCGGACCTCCGTCCGGCCGTGACGTCGCGTCTCGCTCAGACTGTAGACATGGGTGAAAGCGCCGTGCCGGCGATGCAGGACGGCGACGATCGTCTCGACGGCATGGCCGCGAGGTGTGCGCCGGTCGGCATGGCCGAGGCAATGCGCGGCGTCGCCTTCGGCGAGTGGAAGCCAGGAGAGCTGATGGGCGATATCGATCTGCACGTCGTCTGTCTCCGTTCTGGAGGCCGAGCGTGCGACGATGCGGCTTTTGTCCGTTTGGTTGCCGGGCACGGCCACATCTCTCCCGAAGGAGATGCCACCTTGCCCGGATCGGCAGGTTGGCGTCGGGCCACGCCCAACTCTTGATGCTGGCGGCCTGATAGCAGCGTCTCCTTTTTCCGGCAATAGGCGCGGGTGGCCGCAGCGCCCCTTCCCAGGGGACCCACAGTTCTCGCGAGCGCCGTCTTCGGACCAGCCACGAAGGTGCTGCCGGGAAGTTCGCAGATCTGCCTAGAATTGATCAGATGGAAATCGCCGAGATCCAATAAGCGGCCGGCTGCTCGCATCGCGGCACGATCGTCACCAAGCTCCCGGCCCGCGATCTCGACGAGGCCTTCGTCGTCATGGCCCAGCTCGAGTCGCTGTGCGCGCGCCTGTGCGCGGCCAATCTCTCCGGCGCGAAGCTGCATGATCTGATGGAACTCCACCGCCAGGGCGACGAGGCGGCGCAATACGATGCCGTCGACGCCTATCGGATTCACAACGAACGCTTTCACGCCGCCATCTATCATGGCTCGGGAAACGCATTTCTCGAACGCACGACGCTGTCGGTACGGCGTTCGCTTGCGCCGTTCCGCGACCTCCAGTTCGAGGGCTTCAAGCGGCCCGAGGCCTCGCACCGCGAGCATGGCGCGATCGTCGACGCGATCGTCGCGGGGGAGGGTGAGCGCGCATCGGCTTCGATGCGCAAGCACATCCTCACCGTCCGCCGAGCGATCGACGCGGTCGAGCCGGGCGATCACGGCGACGAGGCGGCGCGTCCGTCAGATCCGGAATGACGGGCTGCCGCGGCGAAGATCGTCGCGGCAGGGGCAGGATGACGGTCCGGCCTAGCCGATCAGATCGGCGAGCGTGATCGGGAAGCGGCGAGTTCGCTTGCCCGTCGCGTGCCATACGGCATTGGCGATGGCGCCGGCCGTTCCGGTGATGCCGATCTCGCCGGCGCCCTTGACGCCGAGCGCGTTGACGTGGGGGTCGTCCTCATGGATCAGGATCGTCTCCAGCGACGGCACGTCGGCGTTCACCGGCACGTGGTACTCGGCGAGATTGGCGTTCATGATCCGCCCGCTCCGCTTGTCGTGCACGGCTTCTTCCTGGAGCGCGAAAGAGATGCCCCAGATCATGCCGCCATAGTACTGGCTCTCGACCATGCGCGGATTGATCACCCGGCCGGCGGCGAAGGCGCCGACGAGCCGCGTCACCCGCATCTGGCAGAGGTCCGGATCGACGCTTACCTCGGCGAAGACCGCGCCATGGGCGTACATGGCATGGCTTTCCGCGGCGGACGGGTCCCTGGCGCCCTCGCCATGCCCCTCGATCTCGGACAGACCGGCGCGCTTCAGGATGTCGCCATAGCCTTCGCCGCGGCTCTCGTCGTCCTGGCGTACCAGCCGGCCGTTCCGCGCCACGACGCCGACATTGCCGGCGCCGTAGAGCGGCGAGCGCTCGTCATTGACGGCGAGCTCGGTGAGCTTCGCGATGACGTCCTCGCCGGCCTTGTGCAAGGCTAGGCCGGCGGTCGCCGTATGGCCGGAGCCGCCGGCGATGCCGGCATCGGGAAGATCGGAGGAGCCGGCGCGGAACTCGGTCTCCTCCATCGACAGGCCGAGCCCGTCGGCGGCGATCTGGTGCAGCGCCGTCCAGGCTCCCTGGCCCATGTCGTGGGCGCCGGTCTCCATCAGCCCGCTGCCGTCGGCGCGGATTGCCGCCCGAGCCTGCGCCTGGAACATGACCGCGGGAAACAGCGCCGTGCCGACGCCCCAGCCGACGAGCCGGCCGTCCTTGTCGCGCATCGATCGCGGCTCGAACGAGCGCCTGGCCCAGCCGAAGCTTTCGGCGCCCTTCTCGTAGCATTCGCGCAGCGCCTTGGACGAGAACGGCTTGCCCGAGATCGGCTCGACCTCGGCATAGTTAAGCAGTCGGAACTCCAGAGGATCCATACCGGCGGCGAAGGCGGCCTCGTCGATGACGCCTTCCAGCGCCGCCGAACCCGAAGCCTCGCCGGGCGCGCGCATGAAGCCGGGCGTGCCGATATCGATGCGCACCGCCTTATGCGACGTGCGGATCGCCGGCGCGGCATAGAGCGAGTGGGAGGCGTTGGAGGAGGGCTCGATGAAGTCGTCGAACCGGCTCGTCGGTGCCAGGGTGAGGTGTTCCATCGCGGTCAGGCGGCCGTCCTCCGCGACGCCGAGGCGCAGCGTCTGGCGCGTCTGGCCGCGATGGCTGACCGGCCCGTACATCTGCTGGCGGCTGAGGACGAGTTTCACCGGTGCGCCGACCATCTTCGCGGCGATGATGCCGAGCATCTGCGGGCCGGCCGGCATACCCTTGGAGCCGAAGCCGCCGCCAAGGAAGGGGCTGCGGATGTGGATGTTCTCGGCTGGAATGCCGAACAGGCCGGCGACGCGCCCGACCGCCATGGCGAGCCCCTGCGTGGGCATGTCGATCGACACGCTGTCGCCGTCCCAGCTTGCGACGATCGAATGCGGCTCCATGGCGTTGTGGTATTGCGGCGGCGTCTCGTAGGTCGCCTCGATTGTCTTCGGCGAGCCGGCGAAGGCCGTATCGAAATCGCCGCTCTCAGCCTCGGCGGGAGCGCCGGGGCCGACGGCGTCCGGGACGAAGCTTTCGCCGTCCAGACCGACATCCACCGCCTCGGCCTCGTAGCGCGGGGCGAGCAGCATGGCGCCCTCGCTCGCCGCTTCCAGCGTCTTCGCGATCACCACCGCGATCGGCTGGCCGGCATAGCGAACGCGGTCGTTCTGCAGGAGGTCCATACGGAACATGAAGGGGTGGAGCTTTGCGTCGGGGTCGAGCGCCAGCGGCGGCCGGTTGTCCGGCGTCATGACCTCGACCACGTCCGGATGGGCCTTCGCCGCCGCGACGTCGAGATGGGCGACCCGTCCGCGGGCGATCGCGGCGGTTGCGACGACGGCGTGGAGCACGCCCTCGGGATTGTTGTCGGCGGCGTAGGTGGCGCGGCCGGTGACCTTCAGGAGGCCGTCGCGCCGGGTCAGGGGCTGGCCGATATTGGAGCCCTGGCGCACGCGCGAACCGGTGGGAAGCGAAGCGATCTCAGACATTGACGACACTTTCCGGAATGGGGGCGAAGGGCGAGGCGGGCAGCGCGGGGAGACGGTCGGGCGTGCCGGCGGCCGCCATCGCGAGCACCCGGGCGACGACCCGCTTGCCGAGTTCGATCTTGTAGGCGTTTTCGCCGGAGGGCTTGGCGTCGGCGAAGGCGATCTCGGCAGCCGCCGCGAAGGCTTGCCTGCCGGGTGCCTTGCCGGCGAGCGCGGCTTCGGCCGCCTCTGCGCGCCAAGGCTTTGGGGCGATGCCGCCGAGCGCCAGCCGGGCGGCGGAGATGACGCCGTTCTCGAACGTCAGCGCCGCCGCCGCCGAGGCGAGAGCGAAGGCGTAGGAGGTACGGTCGCGGACCTTCAGATAGCGCTGATGGCCGGAAAAGGCCAAAGCGTCCGCCGGCAGTCTGACCGCGACGATCATCTCGCCGGCCGAAAGGAGGGTCTCCCTATCGGGCGTTTCGCCCGGCAGCAGGTAGAACGCGGTGATCGGAACCTCGCGCCTGCCGCCGGGGCCGGCGATCTCGACGATTGCCCCAAGCGCCGTCAGCGCCACGCAGAAGTCGGAGGGATGGACGGCGATGCAATGATCGCTCCAGCCGAGGACCGCATGGGACCGGTTCTCGCCGCCGATCGCGTCGCAGCCGGCGCCGGGCTGGCGCTTGTTGCAGGTGCTGGCGGGGTCGGTGAAATAGGCGCAGCGGGTGCGCTGCATCAGATTGCCGCCGACCGTCGCGGCGTTGCGCAGCTGCGCCGAGGCGCCGGACAGGAGCGCTTCGGCCACGGCGGGAAATCGCTTCGAAAAGTCCGCGTCATGGGCGAGGTCGGAATTCCTCACCAGCGCGCCGATGCGGATGGAGCCGTCCGGCGCGGTCTCGATCGCGGCGAGATCGGGCAGGTGGGTCACGTCGACCAGCCGGTTCGGGTTCGCGATCCCACCCTTCATCAGGTCGAGAAGATTGGTGCCGGCGCCGAGAAAGGCAGCGCCCGGCTCGGCCGCCGCCGCGACGGCTTCGGCGATCGTCTGCGGCTTCACATAGTCGAACCGGTTCATGCCGCCTTCTCCCGCTTGGTGCCGCTCATCGCGGCCTCTGCGTCGAGCACCGCCTCGGTGATGCCCTTGTAGGCGGCGCAGCGGCAGATATTGCCGCTCATCGCCTCGCGCACCCGCTCCGGATCGCTGCCGGCCTGACCTTCGGAGATGAGCCCGACGGCGCTCATGATCTGTCCGGGCGTGCAGAAGCCGCACTGGAAGCCGTCATGATCGATGAAGGCCTGCTGCACCGGGTGGAGGGCGTCGCCGTCGGCGAGCCCCTCGATCGTGGTGATCGCGGCGCCGTCATAGCTGACGGCCAGGGCCAGGCAGGAATTGATGCGCCGGCCGTCGACGAGGATGGTGCAGGCGCCGCACTGGCCGCGGTCGCAGCCCTTCTTGGCGCCGGTGAGATGCAGTCGCTCGCGCAGGAGGTCGAGCAGCGTGACGCGCGGATCGTCGAGCTCGATCTCCCGTCGGTCGCCATTGATTGTCAGGCTGATGGAGGGGTTCATGCCTTCACCCGTTTCAGTGATATGTCGAACCAGAGGGTGCAGTCGCCCGGCCGACATGGCCGCGAGCGGGAGCACGATGATGGTCGGGCGGGATCGGACGAGAGCAGGATGGACCTGCCGGCCGCCGCATGACCAATTATACGGAGGGGCCCTCCGTTTTCAAGGCTGAAGGAGTTCTAATTTTCGAGATGGGACCAGACCCCCGAAAGGCAACGCGCAAGCCCCGCGCCGATTCGCTCCGCAACCGCGAGCGCCTGCTGACGGCGGCGGCCGACATTTTCCGCACCGGCGGTCCGGAGGCCAGCCTCGAAGCGGTGGCGCGCCGGGCCGAAGTCGGCATCGGCACGCTCTACCGGCATTTCCCGACCCGCGAGGCGCTGTTCGAAGCTGTCTACCGACGCGAAGTCGAGCAATTGGCCGAGCTTGCCGAAACCCTTGCCGCTCAGAAGCCGCCGATCGACGCGCTGCGCCTCTGGCTGCATGCGAATGTCCGGCTCGTCGCGACCAAGAAGGGCATGCTCGCTGCGCTGGCGCTGGCCGCCAACACGAAGTCGGACCTTTACCGGCACACCTATCCGCGGCTCTTGGAAAGCGTCGGCTCCCTGCTGAATCCCGCCGTGGAAGCCGGCGCGATCCGCGACGACGTTTCCGCGGAGGACCTGATCCGGACGCTCATCGGCATGTGCCACATGCACGATCAGCCCGGCTGGGAGACGACGGTCCTGCGGATGGTCGACGTCTTCGTCGACGGCTTGCGGATTTCGACCCGGACGTAGTCGCGCCGGCTTTCAGGCTAGCGCATCGGGCGACAAATCGGCATCGCTCGATGCTCTCGATCTCCTTGGTGGCGCGCCGGGTGGCCGAAAAACCGGTTTCCACTTTTTCGCCCGGCGCTCTATACCAGCCGGAGTAGAAGGCGCAGCCAGCTCTCGGCCGGCCCGATCGGTCGCCAAGCGCGGGTGAAAAAGGCGGGCCTACCAATGCGGCATGGCTGCGGGCCGGGCGGCAGTGGGACCGTGGGACGGATGTCGCTGCGGCGCCTCTGCGTCGCGCCTATTCCGGGGCTTGCGAGAACGTGATCAGCCGGGCGCCGTCCTCGACCTGATCGCCCTCCGCCACCAGAATTTCCGCGACCGTGGCCTCGCGCGGGGCGCGCAGCGTGTGCTCCATCTTCATCGCTTCGAGCACGATCAGAGCAGCGCCCTTTTCCACGCTGTCGCCGATCGTCGCCAGAACGAGCTTGACCAGACCCGGCATCGGCGCCGCGATATGGTCGCCGCTCACGGCATCGTCCTCTCCCACACCGGGGCGAAAGTTGTTGAAGCGATAGGATTCGGCGCCGAAAAATACGGTCACCGCATCGGCTTCGCAGGCGACGAACACCGTCTGCCTTCGGCTGTCGACGGAGAGGCGGACGGCACCGCTCGACGCCTGTCCGGAAGAAGGCGGCAGCGGCATGGGGCCCTGATCGCCCTCCGTCAGCGCGCCGAGGACGGCGATTTCGACGCCGGCATCCTCCGACATGCCATTGCCGGAGACAAGATAGCGCCGCGGTCCGCGCGTCGTGACACAAACGTCGGTGCGGCCGCCATCGGCATCGCTGAAGCGGGCGAATTGCCGAGCTTCGCCGAAGGCGCGGAAACCATCGAGATCGAGGAAGGGATCGGCTGTCCCCGTCGGCCGGGCGGCCGGAACCTGCAGGCGACCGAGCGCCGCCAGCGCTGCGACGGCACGCGCCTCGGGCCGATGCTGCGGCGGCCGCGTCAATTGATCGATGTCGCGGCCGATCAGCCCCGTGTCGACAGCGCCGGCCACAAAGCCGGCATGGCCCGCCAGCCGCTCCAGAAAGGCGACATTGGTGACGCAGCCGCCGATCCGCGTCTCGGCGAGCGCCCCTCTGAGCTTGCGAAGGGCGGCGTCGCGGTCGGCGCCGTGGACGATCAGCTTGGCGATCATCGGGTCGTAGTGCGGAGTGATCCGGTCGCCCTCGCGCACGCCGGTGTCGATGCGAGCACCCGCCCACTCCCGCGGCATCCGCAAGGTCGTCAGCCGCCCGGTCGCGGGCAGGAAGCCCTTGGCCGGATCCTCGGCATAGATGCGTGCCTCCACCGCGTGACCATCGATGCGGAGGTCCTCCTGCTGAAAGGGCAAGGCTTCGCCGGCGGCGACGCGCAGCTGCAGTTCGACGAGGTCGAGGTCGGTGATCGCCTCGGTCACCGGATGCTCGACCTGCAGCCGCGTGTTCATCTCCATGAACCAGAACCGGTCGGGCCTGAGGCCCTCGGAGGCGTCAACGATGAATTCGATCGTGCCGGCGCCGGCATAGCCGATCGCCTTGGCGGCGGCGACGGCAGCCGCTCCCATTGCCACGCGCATCTCGTCCGCCATGCCGGGGGCGGGCGCCTCCTCGATGACCTTCTGGTGGCGCCGCTGCAGCGAGCAGTCCCGCTCGAAGAGGTGGACGGCATGGCCGTGGCTGTCGCCGAAGACCTGGACCTCGATGTGCCGCGGCGTCCCGATCAGCTTCTCGATCAGACAGTGCGGGTCGCCGAAGGCGGCTTCGCCCTCGCGCCGCGCGGCGGCCAGCGCTTCGGCGAAGTCGGCCGCCCGCTCCACCGCGCGCATGCCCTTGCCGCCGCCGCCGGCCCGCGCCTTGATCAGCACCGGGAAGCCGATGCGCTCGGCTTCCGCAGCCAGGACTTCCGGGTCCTGGCTGTCGCCGTGATAGCCGGGGACGACCGGCACACCGGCCTCCTGCATCAGCCGCTTGGCCGCGTCCTTGAGGCCCATCGCCCGGATGGCGGAGGCGGAGGGGCCGACGAAGGTCAGCCCGGCCGCTTCGACGGCCTCTACGAAATCCGGGTTCTCGGACAGGAAGCCGTAGCCGGGATGGATCGCGTCGGCTCCCGTCCGCCGCGCCGCCTCGAGAATGCGGCTGGCGTCGAGATAGCTTTCCGCGACCGGAGGCGGGCCGATCGGAACGGCTTCGTCGGCCATTTCGACATGCAAGGCGTCCGCATCGGCATCGGAGAACACTGCGACCGTGTGGATGCCGAGCCGCTTAGCGGTTCGGATGATCCGGCAGGCGATCTCGCCGCGATTGGCGACCAGCAGAATGTCGATCGGTCGGGCCATCGGATCTCCGCATCCACGCTACGCCGCGCCCTGCGGCGACGATCGCCGGGCCAGGGATCCCGGCGTGTCAGAACAGCGGAGGCGCCGGCTCCGACAACAGCCGCGATCCCGCCATTGTATGGGAAACCGGCGCGCTGTCGAAGGAGACGCCGATTTCGACGGTCCGGTTCCAGACGATCCGCACCCGGCGGGCCGTCTGCTGCGTCACGTCGTACATCAGGACGAGCGGGGGAAGCTTCTGCCGCGACATCCGCCGCAGCCGCGCCCCGCCGTCGGAGATGTCGAAGATCAGGACCTCTTCCAGCGGGCGGCGGTCGACGGTCAGAAGGATCGCCGGACGGAACCTTGTCCTCTTGCGCGGCGACAGGCGTCGCTCGACCGCCACCGGCGTCGCCGGGCTTTCGGCCAGCCAGACGCGTTCCTGATCGAGCATCGCGGCGATCTGATCCTCGCTCACGCGATGCGCTGCGCCCTTGAAGCTCAGCCCCGCGTCGCGGCCGCGCGCCCAGGCGATCTTGGCGAAGCGGAAGGTCTTCTCGGTCAGGTCGAACGCCGTCAGCGTCGGAGGGAGCTGACCGCCATGCGTGCGACGGATGCGGATACCGCCGTCCGAGATGTCGACCACGCTGGCCGTTTCCAGGTAGAGGCGATTCACGGTCGCAAGGAGCGTCGTGCGAAAGCGCTGACGACGGCGCGGTGATTTTCGCTTGTCGACCCCCATCGCTCCACTCTGACGTTTTCTTATCCGCCCTTTAAAGCAAGAACAGCCTTCAAGTTTGTTAATCGGCGGGCGCTCGAGGCTGCCAAGGCCGCCGACAGGAGACCGGGATTCGCAAGGCGGGCCGCGAGCAGAAGGCGGCTTCCACAGGACTGCGCGAAGGCCCTCGTCGTCCTGGCAACACCGTCGGCACGGGTTCACCGCCGTCGCCATTCGGCCGCGGTGGAGGCGGAGGCACTCGTCGCCCGCATCTAGCAGGCGCGCGGCCAGTTCATCGGCTCCCCCGCCGCTCCAGCGATGACCTCGCAAGCCAGGATGAGGTCGCCGGCCTGCGCCGCCGGGTCGAGACCGCCGAAGGCCGAAGCTGACGACGGCCCGAAGGCCGGCAGGGTCAAGGGCTTCGAGCGCCGTCTCGCGAGGGCCGCCGGCGGCGCAGCGCAGGTCAGAATTCCGTCACCCGCCGCGATCCCCGCCTCGGCGGCAAGTCCGCTGACGACGAGGCGGGGACCGACGGCGGGCTGATGCCTCAGAGCTTCACTGTCCCCGTGTCACCCATGTCGGGCCGGCTGTCGGACACCGCTGCTGCGAACATCTTGATGTAGCTCACGGCCGTGCCCGGGCTGTTCCAGTAGTGGGCGTCCTTCGGGTCGATCTTCAGGATGCGGATCGAGGGATCCTCGGGGCTTTCCCACCAAGCCTTGGCGGGCGTGCCCCAAAGCTCCTTGATCTTCTCCCGGTCGTTGCTGATCTCGGCCGTCCCGGAAACGGAAACGTAGTTCTGCCCGGACGTGTCGGCGAAGGCGAGATTGACGTTCGGATTGGCGGCGATGTCGGCATCCTTGTGGCTGGCGACGTCGGTCAGGAAGTAGATCGCATGCGCCTTCCGGTCGACATAGGCGGCCATCGGCCGTGACCGGATGTCCTGCCCCTCATGGGTCGCAAGCATGCAGAAGCCGATCTTCTCCACGAGGTTCCAGACCTCTTCGACGTCCTGATTGGCCACGATATCTCTCCTTTGCCGGACGATGAATGTTCGGCGAGGAGACGTCCGAGACCCGGCCACGGTTCCGTTCCCGGCCGGGACCATGCGACTGCTCAACGAGTGCGACCTGCGGCCCACGAAGCATCTTAGTTCTGCCATTCCCCGTCACACCGCTGTCGCTGCATCGGCTGCCACGACATCCGACCGCGGCATTCACGGCCATTTCAACAAAGGCGATCGGCGGTTCGTTGCGGCGAGATTGGGAAGTTATGTTCGCCGCCGAATGATGCGGCACTGCAGCAGCGAGGTATGCGGCGAGAGGGCGGCGCCGGCCCTGCGGCCATTCTATCCACACGTCCCTACCGGAGCGGCGACCGATGCCGTCATACGTCTTGCCGGGCGCGTTGCCTCGTGTCATCAGAGCTGTCGGATGCCCGCTCGGCCTTGGCGGGCGACGGGTGGCCCGCTGCGTTCTCCGCTTGCTTGTGGCGGCCAAGCCAATGCGAGAGCGGGGTTGCGGTGACGCCGTGAACGGTGGCCGAGACCGCGACGGCAAGGGTCGCGATCGGCCAGAATTCGTGGCGGCCGGTCTCGTGCATAGCCATGATCGCGTAGTAGATCGATGCGACGCCCATCGGGCCGAACCAGCCGACGAAGGCCGTCTCCGCCCAGCCGCGCACGCAGGTCATCGGCCGTGCCAGGAACAGCCAGAAGGGCGGCCGCCTGAGAAAGATGAGGGCGATGGCGAAGGCGAGGCCCGGCCATCCCAACTGGTACCACTCGCCCCAGGGCAGCATCACGCCGAACAGGATGAAGACCGGCAGGTCGAAGAACCGGCCCATCGCCTCCTGAGCATGGCCCTGACGGGTCTCGCGCTCCGAAATGAAGCGGTTGAAGACGAGGCCTGCGGCAAAGACCGCAAGAATTCCGTCGCTGCCCATCAGCTTGACCGCGGCGAGAACGGTGATCGATAGTGAAAGGCCGACCGTGACGGTAGACTGCGTCTCCGAATAGGGCTGCTCATAGGCCCAGATCAGGAGCCTGCCGGCTAGCCAGCCGATCAGCGCGCCGATGACGACGGCGAAGATGATCTCCCAGAAGAGGACCCGCGTCGCCCATTCCAGCCAGGCATCGTGCGAATCCTTGGTGAGCAGCAGCAGCGGCAGCATGACGAACAGCATGCCGAGCCCGTCATTGCCGCCGCTCTCGGCGCTCAGAATGTTGCGCACCCGGGTCGGAACCGAGTTCACGGCCGATTGGCCGCTGACGATCGAGCCGGCGAGCACCGGATCGGTGGGAGCGAGGATCGCGCCGAGCAGCAGTGCCGGTAACAGGCTGAAGCCGAGGATCCCGATCGCGAGGCCGGCGCCGGCGAGCCACATCACCAGCATTCCGCCGCCCAGCGCGAGCGCCATGTCGCGCCAGCGGGCGATCTCGAAGCCGGCGGGCAGCCGCAGCGCCGCGCCCATCACCGCAAGGCCGAGGGTCAGCCGGGCTACTTCCTGCATCACCACGAACCGGTCGCCCGGCGTGTCCGACATGTCGACGAAGTTCAGGACCGCAGGCCCGATGATGACGCCGACCAGAAGGCATAGTGCCGTCTCGGTGATCCACAGCCGGTTCTTCACATAGCCGGAGAGGATGCCGAGGACGAGCACGGCTCCCCCGGCGATCAGCAGCGCCGCGTTCAGGTCCAATCTCTTGCCTCCGTCGCGTCGTTCGACCTGCCTCGGCTGGGCGAGGAGTGCCCGGCGCCGCCTGCATGCATGCGAGCGGTGAGGGACCGACTGCCAGACCTTATCGGGTGGGACATGATCGGCTCACTTCCCGCGAGAGCCATCGTCGGGCGTGGCAGCGGATTCGGGCCGGCCATGCGCCCCGATCAACGGCACGAAGGAGACCCTCGACAAAGCCTCTTCTCGAAATCCGTCCTCGCCCCTGGTGATGCGCACGAGTCTCTGGCTGGCAGGCCCACGCTCGAGCGGAATGACGAGCCGGCCGCCGACGGCCAGTTGCTCCGTCAGCGGCTCGGGCACGCCGGGGGATGCCGCCGCGACGATGATCGCGTCGAATGGAGCGGCCTCCGGCAGGCCCAGCGTGCCGTCGCCGATCCTGGTCTCGACCTTATAGCCGAGCGCCTCCAGACGCTGCCGCGCCCGCTCCCCGAGAGCCGGATCGCGCTCGATGGACGAGACGATCGCGCCCATCGCTGCCGCGACGGCCGCCCCGTAGCCGGAACCCGTGCCGACATCGAGCACCCGCTCGCCGGGTCTGACCCGCGCTGCCTGCAGCATCTCCGCAACAATCAGGGGTTGCGAGATCGTCTGGCCGCCGCCGATCGACAGAGGGCCGTCCTCATAGGCGAATGCCTGCATGTGCTCCGGCACGAAGGCCTCGCGCGGGACCGAGCCCATCGCCGCCAGCACGGCCTCGTCTTCGATGCCACGCCTCTTAAGCTGATACTCGACCATGGACTGGCGACCGGACACAGAACTCACGGCGATGTCCTTTCGGGCTGAGGAAGAGGCGGGGGCGACGGTGAAGGCGTCTCCCGTTCAATCGTCTTCGTCGTCGCCCGTTCCGGTGGAAGTGGCGGCAAACCCTCCACCGCTTTTGTAGCCGCCAATGCTTCGACATTGCCGGAGCGGGGCTCTTTCGGCGCCCAGTTCGGCCCGAGGGAAGGGCGTCGAAGCGCCTCTGCCTGTTCATACGCGCTCGCCGCGCCACATGCGCCGCACGAGAGGAGATCCATCGTCTGCGGGGAGTCGCGGGCGGCGGTCCTCTCCGACGGATCAACTGGATGTGTGAAGGACGGAGTTCGGGGTGAGCATGATGGACGAGGGGCAGACGATGCGGGCGGCTGTGGTGACCGGGCCGGGAGAACTCCGGGTCGAAGAGGTCGCGCGGCCTGAGCCGGGACCGGGCGAGGTTCGGGTCCGGCTCGAAGGCTGCGGCGTCTGCGCCTCCAACCTCACGCCCTGGGCCGGGCCGGAATGGATGCAGTTTCCGACCGAGGCGGGCGGCCTCGGCCATGAGGGCTGGGGGATCGTGGACGCCGTCGGCGAAGGAGTGGAAACCGTTGCGCCCGGCGACCGCGTGGCCGCGCTGTTCTACAAGAGCTATGGCGAATACGACGTCGGCCCGGCCGAAAACGTCGTGAAGCTGCCCGAGGCGCTCGCCGGGATGCCGTTCCCGGGCGAGCCGCTCGGCTGCGCCATGAACATCTTTCGCCGGTCGGGCATCAAGGCCGGCGAGACGGTGGCGATCATCGGCATCGGCTTTCTCGGCGCGATCCTGACGCGGCTCGCCTCCGCGGCGGGAGCGCGCGTCATCGCCATCTCGCGGCGGCCGTTCTCGCTCGAGATCGCGGAGCGGATGGGCGCGGCCGAGACGATCGCGATGGACGATCACTGGGAGATCATCGAGAAGGTGCGCGAGCTCACCGGCGGCCGGTTCTGCGACCGGGTGATAGAGGCCGTTGGCAAGCAGTGGCCGCTGGACCTTGCCGCCGAGCTCACGCGCGAACGCGGCACGCTGATTGTCGCAGGCTACCATCAGGACGGCGCGCGGCAGGTGAACATGCAGCTCTGGAACTGGCGCGGGCTCGACGTGATCAATGCGCATGAGCGGGACCCGGCAATCTATGTGCAAGGCATCCGCGACGCGGTCGAGGTCGTGGCGGGCGGACGGCTGGATCCGACCGTGCTCTACACCCATTCCTTTCCGATCGAGCGGCTGGACGAGGCGTTGAACGCGACACGCGATCGTCCGAAAGGCTTCATGAAGGCACTCGTCACGTTCTGACGAAGCGGGTTCCTCACCTCGCGGGCCCTTCGACGGCGAACCTCCATCGAGGACGGCAAGTCGAGATTTCCGTGTGTTCTTGCGGCTTTACACGTTTGCGAAGTTGCGTAGCTCGCTAATGAAATCGTTGCGGATCGCTTCTGTCACACGAGCGTGAAGGTTTTAGATGTTCCCAAGACGTCGCCGGGCCGTGGGCTGAACTCTTCGCGGATCGGCGAGATCTTTTCTTTCGTCTGCCGGCTTCCTCCGGCGGCCATCACGCGAACGGATGTGAGTCATTTGCCGATCGAGTGCCTGGACAGCTGCGACGACGAGTTCTGGCGGTCGCCCAACGGGGCGAGGCCGGTTCTGCGAGGTCACCGCGTTGGGCGGGCAAGTGCTCCCATCGGTCGCACGAACTCCTGCCGCCGCCCCCGGTCCCGCGACGACCGCCGGTGCGGCGGTGCCATTCGGCGGTCCGTTTGGATCGACTGACCGTCTTCGTGCGTTCTCATCATCATCATCAACAATCCTGACTGTAAGGAGGTCCGATTGTCCCGTTATCTCGTGACCGGTGGCGCCGGCTTCATCGGCCGCCAGGTCTGCCGCGAGCTCCTGGAGCATGGCCACGAGGTTCGCGTCCTCGATGCGATGATCGAGCAGGTGCATGGCGGCGGCGAATCGCCCGACCTTGGAGATGTGGAGCTTCTTCGCGGCGACGTCCGGGACGCTGAAAAGGTCCGGGCGGGGCTGGCGGGTGTCGATGGGGTCGTGCACCTCGCCGCCGAGGTGGGCGTCGGCCAGAGCATGTACGAGATCGAGCGCTATGTCAGCACCAACGACGTCGGGACGGCGGTGCTCCTCCAGGAGATGATCGATCAGCCCGTCGACAAGATCGTCGTCGCTTCCTCGATGAGCGTCTATGGCGAGGGTCGCTACAGGACGCCGCACGGGCGCGTGGTTGACGATGCGAGGCGCCGGCCGGAGCAGATCAAGGCCGGGCGCTTCGAGATCTTGTCGGACGAGGGCGAGCCGCTGGAGCCGGTGGCGACCGACGAGACCAAGCGGACTGACCTTGCATCCATCTATGCGCTGACGAAGTACCAGCAGGAGCAGGCGGTGCTGATCTTCGGCAACGCCTACCAGACCGACGCGGTGGCCTTGCGCCTGTTCAACGTCTTCGGTCCCGGCCAGGCGCTGTCGAACCCCTATACCGGCGTTCTTGCCAACTTCTCCTCGCGCATTGCGGCGGGCCAGGCGCCGACGATCTTCGAGGATGGCAAGCAGCGACGCGATTTCGTGCATGTGAACGATGTTGCGCGTGCCTTCCGCCTGGCGTTGGAAAAGCCGGAGGCGAAGGGCGAGACCATCAATGTCGGCAGCGGCCGCTCCTATTCCGTCACCGAGGTGGCCGAGAAGGTCGCCGAGGCGATGGGCAGCGACATCAAGCCCGAGATTACCGGCAGGGCGCGCTCGGGCGATATCCGCAACTGCTTCGCCGACATCTCGAAGGCGCGGCGCCTTCTCGGCTTCGAGCCGGAGCGGCGTCTGGAGGATTCGCTCGGCGAGTTGGCCGAATGGGTCGCCTCCCAGGCGGTGACCGATCGCAATGCGGAAATGCGCCGCCATCTGGAAGCGCGGGGCCTCGTCGCATGACGAAGCCGGAATTCGGGGCAGGGGCAGATCGGGACAGCCGGAAATTCGGCTTTGCGGAGTGGTTCCGGCCGGGCGAGTACGACCGCACCTCCGCAGCGCTCGATGGCATGGAGCGCGTGGGAGCCCATCATCTGCGCACGCATCTGTCCTGGGCGGAATATCATGGGGAGGGCGGCAAGGAATGGTACGACTGGCTTCTGCCTGAAATCGGTCGCCGCTTCGATCTTCTGCCCTGCATCCATTACACGCCGCCGTCCCTGTCGCGCACCGGCACCTCGGCGGGCGCGCCGCGGCAGCTCAAGGACTATGCCGACTTCGTCGATTATGTGCTGACCCGCTATGGCGAGCATTTCGAGGCGGTGGAGCTGTGGAACGAGCCCAACAACCTCCTCGACTGGGACTGGCGCGAGGACCCGGATTGGGCGCTTTTCTGCGAAATGGTCGGCGGGGCGGCGCACTGGGCGCGCGAGCGCGGCTTCAAGACGGTGCTTGGCGGCCCGTCGCCCTTCGACGCGCACTGGCTGCGGCTGATGGGAGAGCGCGGCGTCCTCGGCGTGATGTCGGCGGTCGGGCTGCACGGCTTTCCCGGCACCTGGGACAGCGATGTCGGCACCTGGGGCGGATGGGAAGCGCTCACCTCCCAGATGCGGGAGATCCTCGCCGAGTACAATCCGGACGCGGAGATCTGGATCACCGAGGCCGGCTATTCCACCTGGCGGCATGACGAGGCGGCGCAGGCGCAGAGCTTCCTCGACGCGCTCTCGGCGCCGGCCGACCGGCTCTACTGGTATGGCTGGCAGGACATCGCCGACACGGTCGCCGTGCAGGAAGGACTGCGCTTCGACGATCGGCACTACCACATGGGCGTCGTCGACCAGGACGGACGCGAAAAGCTCCTGGCGCGGCTTCTCGGCCAAGGCGGTCCGCAGGCGGTCGCTGACACCCTGGCGCTCGCCGCGCCGAATTTGCGCCGGGCGGAAAAGCCGATCGTGATAACCGGCGGGGCAGGTTTCATCGGCTGCAATCTTGCCGACAGCTTCCTTTCGGAGGGCCGCGACGTTCTCCTCCTCGACAACCTCTCGCGCCCCGGCGTCGAGACGAACCTCTCCTGGCTGAAGGAGCGGCATGGCGAGCGCGCCGGCTGGGCGCCCGTCGACATGCGCGACGGCATGGCGCTGCGCGATGTCGTCAGGGACGCGGAGGCCGTCTTCCACTTCGCGGCGCAGGTCGCGGTGACCACCAGTCTCGACGCGCCGGTCGAGGATTTCGAGGTGAATGCTCGTGGCACGCTGAACCTCCTCGAAGCCGTGCGCCGCTCCGGCCGCAAGACGCCGGTGATCTTCGCCTCGACCAACAAGGTCTATGGCGATCTCGCCGATCTCACGCTCGTCGATAGCGGCGACCGCTATGTGCCGACCGACAACGCGATCGCCGCGCATGGCGTCGGCGAGCGGCGGAACCTCGATTTCTGCACGCCCTATGGCTGCTCCAAGGGCGTCGCCGACCAGTATGTCCTAGACTACGGAAAGAGCTACGGCCTGCCGACGGCAGTCTTGCGGATGAGCTGCATCTACGGGCCGCGCCAGTTCGGCACGGAGGACCAGGGCTGGGTCGCACATTTCCTCATCCGGGCGCTCAAGGGCGAGGAGATCGTCATCTATGGCGACGGCAAGCAGGTGCGCGACATCCTGCATGTCGCCGACGCGGTCGCTGCCTATCGCGCACTGCTAGCCAATATCGACAGCGTGCGCGGCAGCGCCTTCAATCTCGGCGGCGGGCCGGTCAATGCGATCAGCCTGCGCGTCCTCCTGCGCGAGATGGGCGAGATGCTCGGCCGCGAGGTGGCGATCCGCTTTTCGGAGACCCGCAAAGGCGACCAGGCCTATTTCGTCGCCGACACGCGCAGCCTGTCCGAAGCGACCGGCTGGCGCGCGCGGATCGGCTGGCGCGACGGCGTGCGCGACCTGAATACATGGCTGTCCACCTGGAACGGACCCGACGCCGCGCCCGAAGCGGAAGCGATCGCCCCGCTTGCCGCGAGGCTGCGAGCATGAGCGAGAAGCGAACCTCACGCTCTTTCTTGCCGGCCGGTCGGCCAGGTCTGAAGCGGCACCCCATTCCCGCTTTCCAAGTCTCGTGCGTAACGGAGGCGTTCCGATGATCCCGACCCGCGTGTTGATGACCACCGACGCCGTCGGCGGCGTGTGGCGTTATTCCGTCGATCTCGCCCGCTCGCTGAACGAGGCGGGGATCGAGGTCGTGCTGGCCTGCCTCGGCCCGGCGCCATCCGACGACAAGATCCGCGAGGCCGAGGCATCGGCGGCGACGGAGCTCGTCACGCTCGACTTGCCGCTCGACTGGATGGCGAGTGGGCCGGAGGCGCTGTTCGCCGTGCCGCGGCGGCTGGTGGAACTGGCGGACGAGACCGATGCCGATCTCTTGCATCTCAACCTGCCCTCCCAGGCGGCCGGGATCGAGACGGACAAGCCCGTCGTGGTGGTGTCCCATTCCTGCGTCGTCACCTGGTGGGCGGCAATGCGCAACGAGGCGCTGCCTGCCGACTGGCAGTGGCAGTTCGCGCTGAATCGGGCCGGCTTCGAGCGCGCCGACGCGGTTATCGCGCCCTCGCGCAGCCATGCCCAGGCGGTGCGGGAGGCCTTTGGCGCGTTCGGCGCGGTCCGGGCCGTGCCGAACGCGGTGCAGCCGCCGCTGGAGGAGCCGCGGGCCGCCAAGCGCCCGCTCGTCTTCGCGGCAGCGCGCTGGTGGGACGAGAGCAAGAATGCCGGTCTCCTCGACGCCATGGCCGGCAAAGTCGCCTGGCCGGTCAAGGCGGCCGGCGCCTGCCGCGGCGGCAATGGGCAGGTCTTCACCTTCGCGCATGTCGAGGCCCTGGGGGAACTGCCTTTCGCCGAGACGCAGGGGATCATGGCGGAGGCGGGCATTTTCGTCTCGCCCTCGTTCTACGAACCCTTCGGCCTCGCCGTTCTCGAAGCGGCCAATGCCGGCGCCGCGCTGGTTCTCGCCGATATTCCGACCTATCGCGAACTCTGGAGTGGAGCGGCACGCTTTGCCGATCCGGACGATCCCGCCGCCTTCGCGCGGGAGGTGGACGCGCTTGCCGGGGACACTGCCGCGCGGGCGCTGCTGGGTGCGCTGGCCAGGGAGCGGGCCCGCCGCTTCACGCCCGCCTGCCAGCTGGAAGCGCTCTTCGCCGCCTACCGCACGGCCGCCGTCGCCAGGGCCGGTCTTCCCCTCGACGCGCCGCAGGCCGCCGAGTGACCATGCGCTTCGTCTTCTACACCCACTCCCTCGTCTCCGACTGGAACCATGGCAATGCGCATTTCCTGCGCGGCGTGATGCGCGAGCTCGTGGCCCGCGGCCATGACGCGCTTGCCCTGGAACCGGACGGTGGCTGGAGCCGCACCAATCTCCTCGAAGGCCAGGGCCAAGCGGCGATCGACCGCTTCGCCAGGGATTTCCCCGAATTGCGGAGCGAGAGCTACGGCCCGGAGTTCGATCACGAGGAGGCGCTGGACGGGGCGGATGTCGTCGTCGTCCATGAGTGGACCGAGCCGGCCCTGGTCAAAACGATCGGCGACATTCGCCGAAGGGGCGGGGACTTCCTCCTCCTCTTCCACGACACGCACCATCGTGCAGTCTCCGACGAAGGGGCGATCGCGGACATGGCGCTCGCCGATTATGACGGCGTGCTCGCCTTCGGCGAGACGCTCCGGCGGCGCTATCTCGACCGCGGCTGGGGCCGGCAGGTGGTCACCTGGCACGAGGCGGCGGACGATCGCCTGTTCCGCCCGATCGACGCGGAAAAGACCGGCGACCTCGTCTGGATCGGTAATTGGGGCGACGGCGAACGCACCGAAGAGCTCCGCCGCTTTCTGATCGAACCTGTCAAGGCGCTCGGGCTTTCCGGCAGCGTGCATGGCGTGCGCTATCCGGAGCCGGCGCTTGTCCAGCTGGCCGATGCCGGCCTCGCCTATCACGGCTGGATCGCCAATGCCGACGTGCCCGCCGCCTTCGCGCGCCATCGCGTGACCGTGCATGTTCCGCGCCGTCCTTATGTCGAGGCGCTGCCGGGGATTCCGACGATCCGCCCCTTCGAGGCGATGGCCTGCGGCATCCCGCTCATCTCGGCGCCGTGGCGCGACGAGGAGGGGCTGTTTCGGACGGGCATGGACTATCTCGTCGCCAATGATGGCGAGGAGATGCGAACGCAGCTTCGCCGGGTTCTCAGCGATCCGGATCTCGCGGCCTCGCTGACGGCCTCGGGCCTCGAGACGATCCGGGCCCGGCACACCTGCCGCCACCGCGTCGACGAACTCCTTGAAACGATCGCGGCGCTGCGGGGCTCCGCCGCGCCCCACACGGAGGCCGCGCAATAATGAAGATCGCCTTCTACGGTTCGAGCCTACTTTCCTCCTATTGGAACGGGGCCGCCACCTATTATCGCGGCCTCCTGCGCGCGCTTGCCGCTCACGGCCACGAGATCACCTTCTACGAGCCGGACGCCTATGGCCGGCAGGAAAACCGAGACATCGAGCCGCCGGACTGGGCGAAGGTCGTGGTCTGGCAGGCGACGCCGGAGGCCTTGAAGGAGGCGGCCTCCGAGGCGGCGAAGGCGGATGTCGTCGTCAAGGCGTCGGGCGTCGGCTACGAGGACGACGCCCTTCTCGACGCGGTCCTTGCTGCCGCCCGGCCGGAGGCGGTCCGGATATTCTGGGACGTCGACGCTCCGGCGACGCTCGCCGAGCTGAAGGAGAAGCCGGATCATCCGAGCCATCGCCAGCTTGCCAAGCTCGATTTCGTCCTCACCTATGGCGGCGGCGATCCCGTGATCGAGGCCTACCGGGCGCTCGGCGCGCGGGCCTGCGTGCCGATCTACAATGCGCTGGATCCTGAGACCCATCACCCGGTGGCGCGGGAGAAGCGCTTCGCCTCCGCCCTCGGCTTTCTCGGCAACCGTCTGCCGGACCGCGAGGCACGGGTCGAGGCATTCTTCCTCGAGCCCGCCGAACGCCTTCCGGATGCGACCTTCCTCCTCGGCGGGTCGGGCTGGGCCGACCGGCCGCTGCCGGCGAACGTGCGCGCCATCGGCCATGTCGGCACGCGCGACCACAACGCCTTCAACGTCACGCCCAAGGCGGTCCTCAACATCAACCGGGCCAGCATGGCTGAGATCGGCTTCTCGCCACCGACCCGCGTCTTCGAGGCGGCGGGCGCCGGCGCCTGCATGATCACCGACGAATGGCCGGGCATCGACCTCTTCCTGAAACCGGGGGAGGAAGTGCTGGTCGCGCGCGACGGCACCGACGTTCTCGAAATCATGGCAGGGCTGTCGGAGGAACGCGCCGCCGCGATCGGCAAGGCGGCGCTCGCGCGCGTTCTCGCCGAGCACACCTATGAGCAGCGCGCGGTGCTGGTCGACGAGCTTCTGCGCACGACCTTCGCGGCGAAGCGCGAAGGGAGGGCGGCATGACCGCGCCGCTCGACATCGTCGTCGTCGGCCTGTCGCTCTCTTCCTCCTGGGGCAACGGCCATGCAACCACCTTCCGTTCGCTGTTGAAGGGGCTCGCTGCGCTCGGCCACCGGGTCCTTTTCCTGGAGCGCGACAAGCCCTGGTACGCCGCGAACCGCGATCTGCCGGAGCCGGACTTCTGCGAACTCCGCCTTTACGACTCGGTGGAGGAACTCAGCACCACCTATCGCCGGGCGCTCGCCGAGGCGGATGCCGTCATCGTCGGCTCCTACGTTCCGGACGGCGTTGCGGTCATCGACCTGCTGATGGAGATCGCGTCCGGACGGGTGAGCTTCTACGACATCGACACGCCGGTGACTCTCGCCAGGCTGCAGCGCGGCGACGAGGAATATCTCGCCGTCCGCCAGATTCCGGGCTTCCAGATCTATTTCTCGTTCACCGGCGGGCCGACGCTGGTCCGTCTGGAACAGGAGTTCGGCGCGAAGAGCGCGCTGCCGCTCTACTGCTCCGTCGAGGCCGAGCGATACCGCTACACCGGCGCCGAACCGGTCTGGGACCTCGGCTATCTCGGCACCTACAGCCCGGATCGCCAGCCGGTGCTGGAGCGGCTCCTGATCGAGCCGGCGCGGCGTCTGCCGGACAAGCGCTTCGTGGTCGCCGGTCCGCAGTATCCGGCGGAGATCGACTGGCCGGAGAATGTCGAGCGGATCGACCATCTGCCGCCGGCAGAGCATGCCGATTTCTACAGCCGTCAACGCTTTACCCTCAACGTCACCCGCGCGGACATGGTCGCCGCCGGCTGGTCGCCCAGCGTGCGCCTGTTCGAGGCGGCGGCGGTCGGCGTGCCGATCATCAGCGACCCATGGGACGGGCTCGGCGATCTCCTGCCGGAGAAGGAAGCGATCCTGATCGCCCGCGGAACCGATGACGTGGTGGATGCGCTTTGTCGCACGGATGACGGCGCTCGCAGCCGTCTCGCCGATGCCGCGCAGGCGATTGTTCTTACCGCGCACACGGGCGTTGCGCGAGCACGGGAACTTGCCGCCGCGCTCGATCAGGATTTCGCCCCGGCGAGGATGGCCGGCGGCCGTTCGTGAGGAGGCTCGCTCTGCGTGTCGCTCAGGTTTCGCGTTCCAGAAGAAGGATGTGCCGGGATGAAGCGTGAAGACTTCCCCGTCGGTGCGGTCATGAAGCGGGTTCTGGTGGCGGGAGGCGCAGGCTTCCTCGGCTCCCATCTCTGCGAGTATCTGGTCGGCCAGGGCCATCACGTGACCTGCGTCGACAGTTTCGCGACGGGCTCGCTGAACAATGTGAAGGCGCTCACCGGCAGCAACCGTTTCGTCCTCCTGACGCAGGACATTTGCGACCCTTTGCCCGAGAGCGTCACGGCGGACGAGATCTACAACCTTGCCTGCGCTGCCTCGCCGCCGCATTATCAGGCCGATCCGGTCCATACGATGATGACCTGCGTCGTCGGCACCAACAACCTCCTGGCGCTGGCCGAGCGCTGCGGTGCCCGGTTCCTGCAGGCTTCGACCAGCGAGGTGTATGGCGATCCCGAGCAGCATCCGCAGCGCGAGGACTATTGGGGCCATGTCAATCCGACCGGCCCGCGTGCCTGCTACGACGAGGGCAAGCGGGCTGCCGAGACGCTGTGCTTCGACTATCTGCGGGCAGGCCGAGCGGATGTGCGCGTCGTACGCATCTTCAACACCTATGGCCCGCGCATGCGCCCGGACGACGGGCGGATCATCTCCAATCTCGTCTGCCAGGCGCTCGCGGGCGAACCCTTGACCGTCTACGGCACCGGGGAGCAGACCCGGTCCTTCTGCTATGTCACGGACCTGATCGGCGGGCTCGTGCGGATGATGGCGGCGAAGGACAATCCGGGGGCGCCGGTGAATTTCGGCAATCCCGGCGAGTTCACCATCAACGAACTCGCCGAGCTCGTCCTGAAGATCACCGGATCGTCCTCCACGATCAGCCTGCATCCCCTGCCGACTGACGATCCGCAGCGCCGCCGTCCGGACATCGACCGCGCGCACAAGCTGTTCGGCTGGCAGCCGGAAATTCCGCTGGTCGAGGGCCTGCGCCCGACGATCGAATGGTTTGCACGCGAGACCCGGAAGGCGCGGCAGCGCATCCCCGGCGCGGCCCGGCTCGCGGCCGGAAGCGCCGGCCGGCTGCCGGAGCCCGTCGCGGTCCCCAGGCACTAGAGCCCGATCCGGAAGGGCTGGAACCGGTTCTTCCGGATCGGGAGGCTGAGATCGCGCGGCTGACAAGTGTCGGCGCCGAAAGCGAGCGCAGGCGTGCCGTGCGCGGGCCTGCCTGAGACGACGAGACATTCGGAACGCTCCGCCCATTTCCCGCGCGGATGAATGACATGCGAAGGAGGCGCGGGTCCCGCGGGGGCGGAGGACCGCGCCGGAAAGGATGAGCCTCATGGACGATGCAGCGCCTGCGCCGGACATCGAACAGCGGGTCCGCGACCTCGACCCCTGGTTCCACAATCTCGATCTGGCGGGAGTTCGGACCGCGCCGGATCATTTCCTCGGCGACTACCCGAACTTCAAGTGGCAGCGCTTCCGCCATCTCGTGCCGGAGAGGCTGGACGGTCTCTCGGTCCTCGACATCGGCTGCAATGCGGGCTTCTACAGCCTCGAAATGAAGCGGCGCGGGGCCGAACGCGTGGTCGGCATCGATTCCGATCCGCGCTATCTCGCGCAGGCTCGGCTGGCTGCCGAGATCGCCGGGCTCGAGATCGAATTCGTCCAGATGTCGGTCTACGATGTCGGTGCGCTTCAGGAGCGGTTCGACTTCGTCATCTTCATGGGGGTCCTCTACCACCTCCGCCATCCGCTTCTCGCCCTCGATCTTCTCTACGAGACCGTGGTCGGCGGCGACATGCTCTTCCAGTCGATGCTGCGGGGCAGCGCGGCGGTTCCGGAGGTTGCTGCGGACTATCCGTTCGAGGAGACCGCGATCTTCGAACGCGAGGGATATCCGCGCATGGTCTTCGTCGAGCAGAACTATTCGGGCGATCCGACCAATTGGTGGATCCCGAACCGCGCCGGCATGGAGGCGATGCTGCGCAGTTCGGGATTTTGCATCGTCGGCGCGACCGACGACGAGGTCTATCTCTGCCGTCGCGGCGAGCGCGGTTTCATGGTCGAACCTCCGCCGCCCATCGAAACGTCCAGGGCCTAAGCGGGGCGGATCGGGCTAGAGCGTCGGGCGATTAATCTGCAACGCAGCCTGCAGCTTTGAAGTAGTTCCA
>NZ_JAJAVB010000026.1 GCF_020615385.1 Jiella soli
CGCCCTGAAGCCGCTCGTAGGACAGGGCCTGGAAAGTCTTCAGGTAGGTCGCAACCGCATGCAGGCGTGGCCCGAAAGGCGTGCCCTTGGCCGCTTCCGGCAGCGGCGCGGCAACTCGCGTTCCGCAGGAGGGGCAGACGACCGAGAGCCGAACATGCCGCTCGACGATCGGATGTGTCTCGGCAAGATCGACCCTCTCGTGGGCGCTCGCCGTCTCGGCAGGCAAATCACCCGCGAGCAACGCCCGACAACAGGGGCATTCGCCCGGTCGATGCTCAAAGAGACGATCGAACCGATCGCTCATGGCCCGAGCCTTGCCTTCGTGGCCGGGCTTGGCGCCGCCCGGCCTAGCCTTCTCGCGCCTCTCCTTGCGATCCGTCGACGGTGGCTTCGACGACGTCCGAGACGTCTTCTCCGGTCTCTGCAGCCGCAGCACCAGATCGATCAGTTCGTCCTTCGAAAGCCGCTGCAAATCACCGCGTTCCATCCCGACATGGATTCAGCGATCGGCCCCGTTGGCAAGGGGGTGGGTAATTACTCGGCATCGACGAGGGCATGGATCTTGGTGGTCAGGCCGCCACGGGAATGTCCCATGCACGGATCGACAGGTCCCCTTTTTCGCGCCGGCACCATGCTGGTGACGCGAACGCAGGATGAGTCGATCATCACGATGTCGCCGTCGTAAGCCTCGGAGACCGCTGCCCGAAGGCGATCACACACGCTGGCAGTGCGTATGGTGTGATCGGTCATATTTCCTAACTTTTTCCTAACTTGTTCGTAACTATAGGCTATCACTTTATAGCGCCATCTAGCGACCGTTCGGCCGAAGCTATGGCGTCCTTTCGCATGCAGTCACTGGGAGAAATTATGGCGATCGATCCGAAGCAGCTCGCCGCTTCTGCGCTCCGTCATCAGGCAGCGCAACGGCGAACTGGCGCGAGCACATTTGCAGCTGTGCGAGAGGTGCTCCCGACGATCCGGGGTCTGCGGGAAAAGGGCGTTTCCTGGGCTGCAATCGCGGCAGCGCTGGGTGAGGCCGGCGTGACCCAGGGCAAGGATGATACGGTTCAGCCGATCACGGTCGATCGCCTAAGGGCAGTCCATGCACAGATCGTGAAGGCCGACCGGAAGGCCGAGGCGAAGCGGGCAAATCATGCTGCTCGGCCGGACATCGTAGCTCCATCGAGGTCCGAGACGGCAAGATCGAAAAAACTTAAACTTTCAGACGAACTCGGAATTAAACCACAGGACGATAAACGGGAGAGGACTTTGTTCGAGGGCGAAGATGCCATTCGCCAGCGAGATCTGGCTGGCGTCGAACGACTTTTTAAGAAGGGGGAATAAAGCATGGTGCGCGTACTGCTAGTCGGACAAGACAAGGGTGGCGTCGGAAAGACGCTGCTCGTGCGCGGCCTTGCAGAGGCTTTGCCCGAGGCGCCAGTGATCGAGGTGGACTCCACACAGCGCCTGCTCGAGCTGAAGGTACGCACCCACTTCTTCCCGATGCGCGTTGATCGCAGCGAGATTGAGCGCACCGGCGGAAAAGCGGCACGAGGCGAGTTCGACGGCGTCATCGCCGCGGTTGCTGGCGCGAGCCTGCCGACGATCGTCGACATCGGAGCTAACACCGCCAGCGCACTGCTCGGAACCCTTGCCGAACTTAAAGACGATCTCGCGGAGGCAGGCGTCGAACTCGGTATCCTCGTCGTCGTGACCGCCGAGCCTGGAGCTCGGGCGGAGGCGCCGAAGCTGATGGCGCTCACCAAGGGCTGGACCAAACGTTTCGTTGTGGAGAACCGGCTGCACGGACCAGTCGAACCCGTGGAACTGAAGAAGATCGCCGATGGTGGCCTCGTTACTGTGCTGGACGAGCAGGTCATGGAAGACAAAGCGGCCGAACTCCTGCAGAAGGGCGGCCTTGCCAGCATCCCAAAGCTCGATACCGCAGCTTTGACCAAGGAATTCGGACTGCCTTTGGGATCACGCATCCGGCGTGATCTCACCCGTACCCGGCTGAAGACGATGGAAGCGGTCGAGCCGGCAGCCCGGTGGCTGGTGGGAGAATAATGCAATGAGCGGTCCGCAGGACGGACGCATCGGCTGGTCCGATGACGAAGCGGCGCGGATTCGGCGGGAGGCGCTCCGGCACCACAACGATGCACAGGCGCTTGTAGATCAGATCAGTCGCGACAGGCTTCGTCAGCTGCAGGCAGGGCCGCGGATGGCGGCTCTCGCCGCGATCGATGATGAGACCTTGACGCCTAGGGACAGGGCAATCCTGCTCGCTTGGCTCGGAAATGAAAAGAGCCTAAAGCGCCTGGAAGGCTCCAGCTCTCCAACGGCGAGGGGTCGTACAATTCGGCTTCCCCGGATCGGGCTTAAATCCAGCGCGGCCGGAGTTTTTGTTGTCGCCCTGGCGGGATGCTTTGCGCTTGCGTGGCACACGACGCCGCTCGGCAGGATGACCATAAAGCAGTCGATGCAGGTTGATATGGTCTCGCAGAACGCGGCGGTTACCATTCCCATAACCTACAGAGCGGGAGACAAGGCGACCGTAATGGCAATCGACGCAACGACTGGCCTTGTCCATCTTCAGACATGGAGCAGAGGCGACGGCTACATGCGGGCAGACGTGCCTCTCGCATACTTTGTTACCGACTGACCTGATCCGCTCGCCTCTTCGACTGAGAGTCGCTAATCTCCTTTTCTTGGTGCCGCGCACCGTAAATGCTACTGCAAGGTCAGACCGCGTTCAGCCTGCTGTGATCACTGGGTGCTCCGGGCGGGAGGAGCAGCCTCGTAGAGGCCGGCGTACCGCCGATCCTCGAAATACCGGACTTTCCCCAGCCGCATCGGAAGACGCGCCTTGGCGCTGGCGATCTCGGCGATAGCGATGAGCTCGCGGTTGGACATCGACTGAATGTTCGCCGCCGGCATCAACGGAACGGCTTGGGGCGTGCGGCCAGTCGAAGAGGACTGGTCCTGCTGGCGGCGCTGCTGGCCAGACGTCTCCACAAATTCTGTTCGCTGTCCGAGCGTCTTAGAGAACCATTCCGCATCTTCTCCGCCGCCTAGACCACCGACGTCAGAGAAGGTCGAAACCGCTGCAGTGCCGAATATAGTACGGGCGCCGCCCGGACCGTAGGTCTCTTCGATCTGGCCACGGCTTTGCCAGAAGCTCCAAATAGACAGACCGCGTCCCGGCATTTCTCCCAAGGCTACCAGAAGCTGTCGGAACTCGCCGAGCGTGTAGGCCTCGTCGATGAACAGCATCAGACGCTCGTCATCCGGCTGACGCCGGTTGCGCATGGCCTCGAAAAGGTCGGCGATCAGCCACCGCACGAAGGGTGACAGCGTCTCGATGTCTTCCGTTGGTATCGTCACAAAAAGATCCGCCCGGCCACGCGCAACCTCGGTGAGATCGAAGGTGGAGGACGTGACAAGGGCGGCGGCGCGAGGGTCTAGGAGCCACTTGACCGCCTGCTGCGCTGTCGAGATCAGTGGACTGAGAGAGCGATCATCGAGACGCAGATCGTTTCCAAGGCTGCGCAGGATCGCGTGACCGCGATGCGCGTCGGCAAGCTCTGTAAGCTCCTCTCGATCATTGAGAAGGCGTTCAACGTCGCTCGGCACGGGGACTCTCCCCTCATCCTGTGCCTCGAGGACAGCGGCGGCGATAACGCCAGCCAAAAACATCGAGCCCCGTTCTCGAAAGTAGGGATTTTCGCCCTTCATGGAGGGAAGCAGCGCATAGGCGGTGCGCTGCAAGAGAAGCACATCGCCAATGTCGATCCGCTCAAGCGGGTTCCAGCGATCGATGCCGACGGCGGTCCGCCGAAAGTCGAGGCAGTGGACGGGACGACCGAGTTCTGCACGCCGCCTCCCGGCGGCCTTATAGGCTTCACCCTTCGGATCGATGACCATGGCGGGGCCTGCCCACGCGGTAGCGTCTGGACTGAGGAGATTGTTGATGACGAAGGCCGAGGTCTTGCCCGACCGGGGCGGCGCAATCGTCAGAAGATTGCTCTCCACCTGGACACGCACGCTTCTGTTGGTCTTCGGATCAAGTCCCAGCTCAAGACCCCGAGCAAGCTGCCGCCGCTCTTTGTCGCTCGCCCAGCGGGCGGCGCCGAATTGCGCGGCGGGATCGCTCCGGTCCGGCCGTGAGGGCGGCAGCCCGGAAATGGTCCCGATCACGGCAAGGGCGGTCATTGCGAGGATTCCAAAGAATTGGAGTTGCCCGCCACCGGCGAAGGCGGGATGGCGTCCGATAGCCATCAAGTAGAAGGGTCCGATGATGGAGCGGCGATCCAACGTCATCAGATACCCCCACCACTGACTTGGCTTTTCAGCCGACTCCGGCCAGAAATCCGGATTGAGGCCGTGAGTCATCGCCTCAGCGAGCAGGTAGCCGCCATAAGGGATCCCAATGATGATGACGACGAGAAGTGCACTGCGCACTTTTTCGCTGAAACTCATGCTGCCGCTCGTGGATGGAAAAATCGCGAGAGATCGCATGATAAGGCTGCGGACGTTAACCACCGGGTCTGCCAAAGGCTTCAATTTGAGGTTTTAGGTGATGCTGTGACCCAGATGGTCTCAGACCGACGGATTGCGCGTGTCGCATCACCCGTGAACGCTGTCCGCAACGCGGCCGTTACAGATCTTGTCCGCGTGATAGGAAGCCGGGCGCTGCCGCGCCCGGCTGGCTATCCGCCTCAGGCGGCGGTCTTCATCGCACCTTTGCGCTTGCTTTCCTGCTTGATGGATTGATCCGCCTTTGCGGCCCCCGGTCTGGCGAGGAGCGCGAACTCGCGAACCAGCAGGTCGGTCGCAAAGATCGTCTCGCCGTTCTTTTCGTAGCGGCTCTGGCGGATACGGCCGGTGGTGCGGACGAGGTCGCCCTTGGCGATGGTCTCTGCGATCGTCTGGAGCTGCTGCGGGCTGAACACGACGACCTCGTTCCAGTGGGTGTCGTCGCGCCATTCATTCTTATCGTCGCGGACACGGTAGTTCGAGGCGATGGTGAGGCGGGTGGCATTGGCGAAGGCGGCGATCCGGGCAACGCGGCCGATGATTTCGAAAGTGGCGGTGGCGGTCATGTCATGATCCTCTTCGTTGAAGGCATCGCGGGTCTTGCGATGGGATCATGAGAAGGCGGTCCGAGCGCGGGGTCAGGCGCAATCTCGGAGGGTCACGGTGCCCAGCGCCGGGAGACCGAAGCTGCCGCAGGCGGCGCGATTGTGCTTGACGCTGGGAGCGATCGGCAGCGGCTTTCGTCCCATCGAGAGCTAGGCCCCGTATGTCCTCAGCGAGGCGCGTTCATGCACCTGTCAACCTGACACTGTGATCATCAAAGTGTGCCCGACCCTGAGCCTCGCAAGCCATTGTACGAACACAGCCTTGCCCCCGGTTCCTTGCGGCCGATGAATGCGCACAAGAGCTCACTCGACAGGATCCTTCTGATTTCCGACATGCGATTCCAGAGGCCGTTCGCGGTCGTCCGGATGAAGCTGTTCGGCAAGCCGCCGGTAAAGCGCGCTCCCGCCATGACGGACAAGATCGTCATTGAAGTCCGAACCGATCGGATCAAGAGGGACGACGTCGATCTCCGCCAAGCGGCGCCGCAGTTTGGCAGCCTCGGTATAGCCGGCAGGACTCTGATCGCGAGCGACATCGAGGCGCCGCACCTGCGGCTACCGAGGATCTGCGGGGTTCAAGATCATGCCGGGGATGATGACGGATTGCGATGCTCCAAGATCGGATTGGCGAGGCCCCGCTTTCACTGGCCCTGTGGCAACGGTCACGCCAACCGCTTCAGAGACCGAGGTCGAGGTCTGGACTACGATCTTGCGTCCTCTCGGGCGCGAACGGTCGGAAGGACACAATGTTCAGCTTCTCGTCGTAGCGCTCCGCCTCGGCGACCAGAGCAGCAAGTTTCGCCTTCGGATCAACAGTCGCCTCGCCATCGGTCTCGATAATGGTCTTGCTCGTTTGGCGCATCAGGCGGTCGGCGTCGACGACCATAATGGCCTCGGATCGATGCCTGGTCATCGCGACATAGGTCTCGCGGGCGTCGGTCCGCATTCCGACGTGGAAGACAGCCGCATCTACCGTCCGGCCCTGCACCGAGTAGGTAGTTCCGGCATAGGCGTGGGTGATGCGCGGCAGCGGCCGCTTGGTGCGTCCGCGCCGCGGCGGCGCAAGATCAGTCCATTTCGCCGTAACGTTCGCTCCTCCTTCTATCTCAATCGTGAGCAGAGGATCTTGTGATTGCCGAGACTCGATCGTGCGCACCGTTCCCCTTGTGCCATTGCGAAGCCCAAACGCCTTCAAATTCGCGCCGAACCGGATCCGGTCGCCGACGGCAAGCTCGAGTACGACCGCCTTATTCTTGCGGTTGACGGCGGGAACGGTGACATCCGTCTCTCCCAGACCTCCCTCCTGCCGCAGGACCTGCCGAACGGCCCGATTGATCGTACTTGCGTCTTTGTTGGAGCGTGTAACGATGACGACGTCCTCACCATGGCGCTGGCGAAGCGCCTGCCAGGCTGCGAGCGTCTGCTGCACCGCAGCCTCTGCACCGTCGGCAAAGAGGATGGCGTCTCGGTCCTGGTATGCGGCGAGCGCCTTGTCAAAACGGCCTTCGCTCATGGCGATCGAGGCCTGCCGCTGCCATTCATGGGCCTGACGGCGGATGATCTTCAGGGTTTCGACCTCGCGCAGCTCGCCCGCCACCGCCGAAAGGGCACTTCCTTGCGAGACCGCATTCAGTTGCCGGCGATCGCCGAAGGCGATTACCTTGGCGCCGCCTCGCTGGGCCTCCACGAGCACCGCGGCCATGTCGAGCGTGCCGAGCATGCCGGCCTCGTCGACGAGAACCAGGGTGCGGCTGTCGAACCTAGTTACCGCGCGTCTGCCTGCAGTTCCTTCCCTGGCAGCGATCTCGCGATCATAACGCCATTTGGCGGCAGCCTGGGCAGGCACACCGACGGATCGTGTCAGTTCGTCGGCAGCAAGCCACGTGGGGGCAAGCGCGATCGTCCTCAGTCCGGATCGATCGGCAGCATCCTTGATGGCTTTGGCAAGGGTGGTCTTACCGGTTCCCGCGCCGGCCTCGATCAACGAGACACCGTCTCGGCTCGCGGCGCCTTGGACGGCCGCCTGCTGCTCGTCGGAAAGATGTTCGGCGGCGGCGAGGGCTGCGGTCACCGCCTCTGCCCGAAAGAAGCTCCGCTCCTCGCCGCGTCGGCAGGCCCGCAGCATCGCCGTCTCCCGTTCTATGAGATAGTCGGTGGTCCAGGCGGCACTGCGGCCCTCCCGCAATGTGATCAGCGCCTTCCTGGCCTGAAGCGCCTGCAGTTCTGCCTCGACCCCTTCGATGTCGATCCCGCGCAGGCTGGCCGCAACGAGTGAGTGCCGCAAGACATCGGAGCGCGTAACGACGCTTTCATGTGACAGAAGCTTCGAGGCGGCGCAGGCGACTGGTCCCTTTCCCGGGACAGGGACGGGATCGAGTGCCGGTCCTTGCTCCTCATCCGCTCTGTCATCGTGACTGAACTCAGAATGCGCATCTCCCGGGCCGATGCGGGCACCATCGAGCGTTCGCGCTCTTCCGGCTTCGAGCGCGATTTCCCAGATCCGGTCGCGGTCGCTGCCGAACTCGCTGTACCAACGTTTTTCAAGTTCGGCTCCAGTGGGGAGTTCTTCCTTGGAGGTACGGGTGCTGAGCGCCGCACGTTCCTTGCGCTTCGCCGACGCGGTCCTTCGGTCTCCGATGACGTCTTCGATCATCCGCGACCGCTTGGAGAAGGTTTCGATCAGTTCGGGATCGATGCCGTCGATCTCGAACTGATCCTGTCCCGCTTCCCGGAATCCAAACCCTTTTTGAGCGAGGAGGCTGGCCAGTTCGGCGCGATAGGCCGCGCCAATGGTAAGGACCCATTTGAACATCGCATCCGGCTCGAGCGTGCGATGCTTGCCATCGGCCGAGCCAGCGACATTCAAGAAGACGCAGTGCGTATGAAGGTTGGGGTCACCGGCCCGTGAGGTCGTATGCCGAAACCGACCGACGATAATGTCCGTCGGCTGCTCCCGGATGATTCCGCCGGCGCCGAGACGCACTTCCAGGAGGTGTTGGCGTTCAATGAAGCGGAGCGCCGCTTCGACGGCCTTGCCATGCAGGGCTTCCATCTCCCCGCGCTGCGTGTCCGTTCCGGCTGCCCAAAGCAAAGACAGGGTCTTCGGGGCTGAGAAGGTCACATCCCAGCCGGCGCGATGGCGCTTGCCTGATCCACGAACGAGACCTTTGCCCTTGCCGGGATGAACACCGGCACAGAGATCGCGAAAGGTCTCCTTGTCGATCGCACTGCCATGCCGGACGACGGTTTCACCGGTCGACCACCAGATGCCACCACCATCGGCAAGATAATATTCATCGCGATTGCGGGGCCGCGCTTCGCGATTGGGATCATTCACATAATAGAGCCCGGCATCGCGACCGGACCCGAGGCGATGTGTGGTTGCCGTCATGGCAGAACGAGTAGCGGATGGGGCTGAATCCTCATTCCGAAGAAATGATCAAATTGAATGGTTTCTCCGCCCGGATCGGGGTAGCGCTGACCTTGACGGATCGACGAACGAACAGACTGACGCTCATCTCCCCAATGCCGCGCGTCGTAGCGGCGACGCGTCCAAGGCGTCTATCTCTATGCCTTCCCCATCCAGCAACTTACCCTGATCTCTATACCAGAGCTTCTGGGGCTCGATGGGCGTGACGGCCTCACTGACGATCGCGAGCGGCTATCTCAACACCTGCCATGGCTTCGAGGCGAGAGTGTTGCGCCTGCGCCATCCGCTGGCCGCTCTAACACGCATGCCGTTCCGCCAGATCGGCGCGCTCACCGCAAGTGGAGCCGCCACAGTTCCTTCCGAGTGTACACTGATGCAAAAAAGGATGAATGAACTGATGCGGAAGCTGGAAGGGTGAAACAACGCTTGCCACACAAAAGCGTTGATACGTGCGCAGTTCTGCGCGGCGTATCCCATAGAAGACCGCCCTCGAGACGATCAGGTCTCGAGGGCGGCAAACACGTTAGCTTGAGACGTACCCGATTTTCTGCCCTTAGGCGAAATCGAATTCCGGGCTGGCGGCCTGCGGCGTGAAGGATACGTCGCTCGCCTGAAGAGTGCCGACATTCTCGAGCGTCAACACCGAGCCGTCACTGAAGGTGATGGTCGCATTTCCGCCGGCAAAGCTGGTCGCGGCCTGAACCTGAGAAAAGTCGGTGAAGCCGCTTCCCGAAAGGTTCAGAAGGTCGCTGGCGATATCAAAGCCGGTGATCGTGTCATTGCCGCCACCCGCTGAATAGACCCAGCTGTCCTGCGCGCCGTCGCCCGTCCCGAAATAGATCCGGTCGTTGCCGGCGCCGCCGTAGAACACATCGCTGCCCGATCCGCCATAGAGCGTATCGGCTCCCTCGCCCCCGAACAGTGTGTCGTTGCCGCCGCCGCCGCCGAGAACGTCGTTGCCGCCGCTGCCGCCGAGCACGTCATTGCCGTCGCCGCCATAGACGCTGTCATTGCCGGCCCCGGCATAAACGACGTCCGTGGCGTTGCCGCCGAACATCAGGTCGTCGCCCGAACCACCATAGAGCGTGTCGGCGTCGAGGCCGCCATAGACGCTGTCATTGCCGGCCCCGGAGAAGAAAATGTCGGTGCCCGCGCCGCCGCCGAGAAGGTCGCCATCGTCGCCGCCGCCGAGCGTGTCGTTGCCCTCGCCGCCGAACAGAACGTCGACGCCGGCGCCGCCGTAGAGCGCATCGTTGTCTGCACCGCCGAACAGGACGTCGTTGCCGGCGCCGCCATACAGCGTGTCATTGCCGGCGCTGCCGAACATCTGGTCGTCCCCGGCATTGCCGGTCAACGTGTTAGCCGCCTGATTGCCGGAGATCGTGTCGGCGCCGGAGCCGCCAATCGCATTCTCGATCAAAGAGCGGCTGTCACCTTCGAAGAGCAGCGCATTGTAGATGTTGCCGCTGGCATAGACCGAATTGGTGCCGTCACTGCCCAGAAGCGCCTGCTGCACGCTCGAAAAGAGCGAGTGCCCGCCCGGGCTGAGGTCGATCGTCAGATTGGTCGAATAGGCGCTGAGATCGTAGGTGTCGTTGCCGTTGCCGTCCCAGATCGTGGCGAAGATGCGGTTGTCGGTCGGTTGGAGCACCGCCTCGCCGTTGATCGAGGTCACGCCACTGTCGGGCGTCCAGCGATAGACGGTATCGCCGGAATTGGCGGTGAAGTCAGCACCGTACATGCGCTGCAGCGCAGCGATGTCGAGCATCATATAGGTCTGGGGGTAGCCCCCGGCCTCATTGGTGTAGCCATTGGTATCGCCGCCGACGAAGCTGCGATAGGTCATGACGGTGTATTCCGTCGTATCGTACTGTGCCGGCAGAGCCGGAGCCGTACCCCCGTCCGGATAGGCATCCGCTTCGTGACCATGCTTGAGCCCGAGGGCATGACCGATCTCGTGCAGGAAGGTGACCCAGGCATAGTTGCCGACGGCCGGTGCGTCGTAGCCGTTGGTGGCATCTGTGCCGAAGAAGGCATCGCCACCATTGTCCGGACCAGGATAATAGGCGAAGGCCGTCGGGTTTGCGCCGGAAGAGTTCGCGACACGCATGTCGGCAGCGGCGCTGTTGCTCTCCTGGCTGAAGTCGAGATTGGTAAAGCCCTCGACCGAAAACGCGCCTCGCGCCGTCGAAGAAAAGGCCGTGTCGAGGATGGTCCGCACCGCATTCATCTGGGTCGCGTTTAGCGCCGAGAAATCCTGCGTCTGGGGGGAATTCGGATAGTCTGCCGGATAGTCCGACGGAGAGGTGGGGAACCCGTAGGTTACCGGACTGTCCCAAGCTGACCCGGCCAAAATGCCGTCGATCAGCGGATTACCTGTTTGCGATACAAAAACGCCCGTGGCGTATTGCGACATTGCCGCGTTCTCCAGAGAAATGCTCACCCCGCACATCGATGGATGCTCGATTTTTATTTAAGATTCAATAGCTTTTCTTAGAGCACACAAAATTTCGCACGCTGGCTCGCTCCGTTCAGCAGCCATTCAGTGGTATCCGGCTATCCCGGCCCATCCGACATGACGAAGGCGAGGATTGCAGGTGGTACAGTATCGGCAGATGATGGCGCAAAGCTTCGGTCTTGCCCTGGCCGTCGCGGCGGTCCTGGCGCCGGGCGCGCGAGCGGAGGGCGGAATGACGGGTGACGAGAAGGCGAACAAGCCTGCCGCCAACGGGCCTGCCCGGGCTGCTCCCCGGGCCGCTTCGCCAGCCGCGCCGCATATGGATTTCGAAGAGGTCCTGCGGCGCGAATATGAGGCCGCTCTCGCCAAGGGGACGGACGAGGCGCTGGCGCTGTTCATCGCCCGCCATCCGAAGCACAAGCTTGCCGACCAGGCGCGCGCCAAGCTGGTTCGCGGCGGCCAATCGGAAAGACCGGATAGCAAGGAAACAGGTCCTGACGCGGCGGTGCTGAAGGATTTCACGCGTGCGACCCGGGTGAATTCTGTTGCGGCCTATGATGCCTTCATTTCCCGCCATCCCCGCCATCCCCTGGCCGAGGAAGCCCGGCGCATGCGCGCCGACGCGAAGATCAAATCCCGGCCTTGACGCAAGACCGTTGATCCGGCGCCGCTTCCCACTGAGGCGTCGGACCCCACCTTGCGGGCCGGGCAGCCTCCTCGCCAGGATCCGTCACGCGCAGCGCGAATAGCAAATCATCCCGCGTAGAAAACGAATGGGACCGGCTCATCCGCGACCTCGATAGGGGTGGTGAGACCGGGCACGTTCGGCCCCGCACCCCTTCAGGGCTGAAACGGAGTGGAAGACGGTGATTAAAGCCGAATGGCAGAAACACGACACGGGCGTGGTTCCGGCGCAGCCGAAAGCCCAGCCCACAGGGCAATGCCCCATCGTCTCCCAAACCTCATAGGCGAGCGCGAAGCGTTCTGATGTTCAGTGCTGGGCTGTCCAAGGGTCGATTATCGGGACGCCTGCCGCGTTGAATGCGCTGGCATCGCGTGTCGCAACGGTGAAACCATGAGCGGTGGCAATGGCGGCGATATAGCCGTCCGGCGTGGGAAAGCCCCTGCCCGCCTTGCGGACGGCAACTGCAAGATCGGCATAGCGACCGGCGGCGTCGGTATCGAAGGCGAGGATTCTGCCGTCGAACAGCGGGAGCATCTCGTCGAACGTCGCGGCGAGCTTCTTCTTGCGCCTTCCTTCCGGCAGCGCGCCGATGCCGAACAGGAGTTCCGCGACGGTCACGCTGGAGATGTAGAGCGTTTCGGCAGCCTGTTCGTCCAGCCACTCGCGCACGGTGGGGTCCGGCTCCGGCTTCATCGCTTCGGAGACGACATTTGTATCCAGAACGATCATTCAAAGCTCATCGGCGTGGCGGGCGTCTTGTCGCGGTCCTGTTTCAGTGCCTCGAAATCGGCATTGGTGAGCCCGGCCTTGCGGCTTAACGCCGACAGGGCGGAACCGAGGCGCAGGCGCTCCGCGGGACGCACCGCCGACTCCAGAATCTCGCGTATTTCGGCTTCGGTGCTGCGGCCATGCTGTGCCGCGCGCACCTTGAGGGCGCGATGCGTCTCATCGGAGAGGTTGCGAATGGTGACAGCTGGCATATGATATCATCTCGCTCCCGACGATAGCGATGATATCAATATGCAGAAACGCTATCGAATGGCAAGATGCGACCTCTATCGGGCCGCTTGGGCCTATAGAACCGTCATGGCATACGAGATGCCGCTGCCTTGGGGCATCCACCGCATTAGCTCACTCCGCGACAACGGATCTCAAAGGCGCTCGTACGCCGCGCGGGCTGTGATACGGCCGCCGCGAACGGCGGGCCTGATACTCCAAAAGCGAAAGGGCGACCCGAAGGCCGCCCTTTCCCGTCTGTCTGGTTATGTTATCTGCAGGCTAGCTCAGAGCGAGTGGCTCTGATCGTCGAACTGCAGCGTTTCAACATCCGTGACCGTGTAGACACTGCCGTCGGCGAAGCTGACGGTCGTCACGCCACCGGAAGTCACGACGGTTGCATCGGTATAGTCATGTCCCTCGAAGGCCAGGGCATCATTGCCGTCGCCGCCATGGACAGTATCCTGGCCCACGCCCGGATCCGCGTAGATCGTGTCGTCGCCCGCGCCACCCTCGATCAGGTCGTTGCCGGCACCGCCATAGAGCGTGTCGTTTCCTTCGCCGCCATACAGCGTGTCGTCGCCGGCACCGCCGCCGATTACGTCATTGCCATCGCTACCGTAGAGCGTGTCATTGCCGTCGCCGCCATAGAGCGTGTCGTTGTCGGCACCACCGTAAAGCGTATCGTCACCCGCGCCGCCGAAGACCAGATCCTGGCCGTCATGACCGCCGACGGCATCGTTGCCCGCCCCGCCGTAGAGCGTGTCGGTGCCGATACCTCCGTAAAGGGTGTCGTTGCCCTCGAAGCCGTAGACGGTATCGTCACCGGCGCCACCGAAAGCTCCGTCGTTGCCGGCACTCGTACCGACCTCGTCGTTGTCTGCACCGCCGTAGAGCGTGTCGTCACCGGCGCCGCCCATCAGAGTGTCGTTACCGGTGCTGCCATAGAGGGTGTCGTTGCCCTCACCACCGAAGGACTGGTCGTTGCCCGAGCCGCCGAGCAACTGATCGTCGTTGTCGCCGCCGTAGAGCGTGTCGTTGCCTTCGCCGCCCATCAACACGTCGTTGCCGGCACCGCCCACAACCGTATCATCACCACCGGCGGCAGCCACCGTATCCGCGCCCGCACCGCCATCGATATAATCGTTGGTAGTCGTACCGGCACCGTTGATGAAGTCGTCGCCATTGCTGGTGACGATGAACTTCTCCGCGGCATCACCTGCAATGCCCGAGGCGTCTTGCTCGTTGCCCGCCGCTGCCCCGCCGTAATTCACAGTGATGTTGCCATCGCTGGTGAACACGATGGCGATGGCGCCAGCAGGCGGATTGTAGGTACCGCCAGGCACCTGATCGTAAACGATAATGTCCGCGTTTGAAGCAGGGGTTTCGCCCGGCCCTACGACGGAGACATTCGCCTGCCCGCCATTGGCGAACGTGCCGGCTCGGTCGAGCGCTGCAAGGATATCGTTGACCAGAGTGGTCGACAGACTGTCCGTCCCCTGGAGCTGGGTGGACAATGTCGACCGGTCGCTATCGTATGTCGCCATTCATATTCCCCTGTAAACCGTTCGGCGCCTATTGCTGACTTTTGAAGACTTGAAGTCGCGATGCTGATGCTGCCGGACCTTCGGACCGCGCATCCAAGGCCTTAGCCTCGGCATTCTCGACTTGTATGCGTAGACCCACCAACGGCTCTTCCCCGCTGGCTCCGGACAGACGGACCCGCCGCCCGCGTTGCACAAGCGTCGGCCCTCCTAAAAACAGAGCCTCGACCACCAATTCGGCCGATGCCGACGCAGATCCCGACAACTCGAAGAGGACCCCGGTGAGAGGGCGAGACCTGCCCTTGCTCCCGGCAAATTCACCAAGACCGACAGCATTGACCGCATCCGGTGCCATACCAGCCATCTGAACGCCGTAGCGAAGATCAAGATCGCGAGGCTTGCCGTCCCAGGACAAGGTGATCCCTTCGATCCGGCCGGGATTCTGCGGTCCTGCCAACCACTGGTTCGCGCGAACGCGCACATCGCCCATCCGAGACACATGCCCCTGGAGCATAAGGGACGAGGTATCGACGGGCGCCACCGGCCGCGTCGCCGCTACCCGGGGGCGCGGGGCTTGCTCAGTCAGGTATTCCACGCGAACCGACGCCTCCAGCGAGGAACCGGGACGAAAAGGTCTGATCTCGATCTCTACTTCGATCTGCCGAGACGCGCGAAGGACAAGACATTGCCCCGGCCGCCGCAAAGCATTGTCCGCCGCACCTGGCTCGGCCAGGACAGCCACATCCATATTTGCGGGAATGATCGGCAAAATTCGCGGAGGCTCGGCATGATCGGCCGCCGTGGCGTAACGGATCACCACGAGTCCCCTCTCAATCGAGACGCGTGTCCGCCTTGCTTGATCAGCCTGGAAGCCCATATCTCAGACCTTGCAATTCCCCACAGCGCCGCGAATCGCTGCCGCGACAACCCCCAATAGTGTCTGACATTGCTAATCAGAAATCCTCCGCGCGTCAACGCTTCAGCCGCAACACCCCCAGAAAAACCGCATGCTTTTAAAAATATAGAAAAGGCAAAATATGCCTCTAAACGAAGAGTCGCGGTCCAATACCGTAAAACGCACAGGAGGAGGATTGAAGGGTGAAAAGCGATCTTCCAATTATTATCTGCGAGAGGCATCGATCCTTAACATCAAACCGGACACGTTTCTGCCTTTCATCGTTAGTAGATACGAATAATCTTCTATATTGCGTGGGCTAAAATTTCGCTAATCACCTTTAGACGCTCCGGAGCCGCTAATCGACTTTTCTCTTAACCGACCATGAATAATCTGACACAAGGGGTACCGAAGTGGAGTACCCACCGGAACTTTAAACCGCTCGCGTTTATTGCTACACGCTGCAGTGGATACATCAACCTAATGTCGGTTAGGCGTTCCCTGCTATGGCATCTACCCTAAGGGTATATTAGCGTGGACGGCGGATCATTGCGTCAGCAGCAGAAAATTCGCTAAAGTGAGAGCTAAAGAGCTCTGGCGGAAAGGAAATTGACGATGATCCGCATGGTTTCGAGTGTCGTTTGTGGTGTCTTGGCCACGGCCGCCGTCGCACAGGAGAATGTCCAGGCGAAGTCCGGGGAAGAGGTTCGCGCTGGTTGGATCGGCATTGTGCGGAAGGACTGCACTACGAGTGCACCTCCGAAGGTCAAGCCGATCGCGCTTGCAGAACATGGGCAGATCCGGCTCGCCAAGGCGACGGTTCGCACGAACAGCGTTCCTGCCTGTCCGGGTGTCGAAGTTCCTGCCATTGTTGTGTTCTACAAATCTCGCCCGTCCTATACCGGCGTAGATCGGTTTACGTTGCAGGTCGGCAACGGCACCGACGCCAGCGAGCGCCATTATGACGTCCGCGTAGAATGACGCAGAAAGATCCGGTTTGGCCGAGCCATCTATGGCTGACGACTGACCGCATCCACTCTGTCCCTTGAGCCGGAGACAGACTGGGCTAAGCGAACGCTTTGCGTCGCCGACAAACCGTCTGGGGAGGCTCCCCGAGGAAGCCGCGTATTTGTCAAATGGTGAGCTTCGTAGCCAACCTCAGACATGCCGATCTGGCGCAAACGGACGTCCTTATCTGCGGCAATACAGCAAGACCTATCGTGATTTCAGGACGAAGGCGATCAGGATGCAGGCGGGCAAGACCGGCAGGTGACTGACGGCAATGTCACGTTTTTTCGCATTGACTGCGTAACTACTGCGGATTAACCGTATCTCGATGGGACACGCTGTGGTCTCGCAGGGGGAGCGGAGCGATGAAGACGGCCGACGATCTGATCGCGGACGATGCGCGGCTGTTGTCCTCGCAACTTGCTGCCATGCGCGCTCGCCTCTTTCCTCCCTTGTCGCAGAAGGTCCTGCGATCATTCTCCTCTGGGGAGGCGGCACGTTTGATCGGCGTCTCCGACGGTTATCTGCGGCAATTGTCGCTGTCGGGCGAAGGACCGCAACCCGAGATCGGCCCTGGGGGAAGGCGCTCCTATACGCTTGCCGACATCAATGCGCTGCGCCAACATCTTGCGGGCCAGCACGACAAAGGTAGCGCCAAGGCACGCCAGTATCTGAAATGGCGAGATCCAGACGCCGGCGAGCATCTCCAGGTCATCGCCGTGACCAATTTCAAAGGGGGCTCCGGCAAGACTACGACCTCGGCCCATCTTGCCCAATATTTTGCTCTTGAAGGCTATCGCACGCTCGGCATTGATCTCGATCCGCAAGCGTCTTTTTCCACCCTGCTCGGCTATCAACCCGAGCATGACCTTTCCGGCAACGACACGCTCTATGGCGCAATCCGCTACGACGGCGAGAGACGCCCGCTGGCCGAGATTGTCCAGCACACCTATTTTGACGGGCTCGACCTCGTACCGGGCAACCTGGAACTCCAGGAGTTCGAGCACACTACGCCGCGTGAACTTGCCAAGGATGGCGGCACCGGCGGACTGCCCTTCTTCGTCAGGGTACAGAGCGCGATAGCGGAGGTTGCGGACAATTACGACATCGTCATTCTCGACTGCCCGCCCCAGCTCGGCTTTCTGACGCTCGGCGCGCTCTGCGCGGCGACCTCGGTGATCGTCACCGTGCATCCGCAGATGCTCGACGTCGCTTCGATGAGCCAGTTCCTGTTCATGACCGCCGACCTCCTCTCGGTGGTGCGCGAGGCCGGCGGCACGCTGCAATTCGACTTCCTGCGCTATCTCCTCACTCGCTACGAGCCGCATGACGCCCCGCAGGCGCAGATCGCCGGCTTTCTGCGCGCCCAGTTCGGTGACCGGGTGCTGACCAACGCCATGCTGAAGTCGACCGCGATCGCCGATGCCGGCCTCACGAAGCAGACGCTCTACGAGGTTGGGCGGGAGAATTTTAGCCGCGGAACCTATGATCGGGTGGTGGAATCCCTCACTGCGGTCAATGACGAGATTGCGGCGCTGGTCCAGAAGAGTTGGGGGCGGATGCGATGAACCGGTCCCCACCCCTGCAGCGAAGCAGCAAGTTGTCAGCTGACAACTTTGCCCACGGCAGGCTGGTCGGCGCTGGGGGGCGGTCATGCATACAGCATGCGAATCGTCTTTCGGACTCTGTAACGGCGGCAGAGTTGTCAGCTGACAACTGCCAGGGGGTAGGTTGGGGTGCGGCCAAGCCAGTCCGGATCCGACGTTCGGCCAGGAAGGCTTCGACAAGGCAGTGTGGGCTGGGGCTTTTTTCCTGGTGCAGCGCGCAGGGCACCGAGCAATCCAGCCTTCCACCGGCCATGCTGAATGCCACGAGGTTGTCAGCTGACAACTATCCCGGTTTAGCACTAGCCGCTTTAAGACCCGCGTGGGCCGCATGGAAGCCTATGCAGCTCAAGTTTGCCAAGACCGGTCGCAAGTTGTCACCTGACAACTTTCGTGGTCATTCCCTGGCCTATGACGCCAACTGGCAGCCAAGCCATCCGAGCACAAACCGTCCCCACCGGATAAGGTCAAGATTGTCAGCTGAGAACTGCGTCAAGGCTGACCCAATGAGGATTCGGCGTGTCAGGGCTCGGCGCTCGGCTTGGCCGTCGTGGGACAGGCAGTCTGAGCTCCGTCTCCTCTCCTTGAACGAAGCACCTGACATCGAGCAGCTGAAATCCGCCGCTCACCCATCAGGCCGAAGCCAATGAGGTTATCAGCCGACAGCTGGGGCGGCGTGGGGCATATCGAGTCAAGCCTCATGCTGGCATCCCGTAAGAGGTTTCAGCCTGTCGCTGCCGCGGCGATGAGTGACAACAGTGCCAAAAGGCCCCCGATCAAGGAGCCGATTGGCACTTGCCGGGATCCAGCGTCCCAGGGCGCCGAACTGATTCTAGGCGCAACAAAGTCAGCCGAGTTGTCAGCTGACAACTGGAATTGCAAATCGGCTGTCCCGAGAAACTTATGGCGCCGGATCACATGCGATCTTCGGGTCAAGCGGACCAAGGCAAGGAGCTCAGCGGCCAGATTTTGGCAGGCAAGGGGCGGAAGCCGCGCCGCGGCTCACACCTTGGACCCTTCCGACGCAACAGAACAAAAGCGGCGGTTGTCAGCTCACAACCTTACCGACAGGATGCCCATCAAACATCACCGCAAGCCGACCCTTAGGAGCCCGGGCCTTCGCCTCAAGCCCGGGACGACAGATAGGTTGTCAGCTGACAATTCTGCCATCCGCCCCACCATCAGGGGGCCAATCGGCACCCCCGTCGATCTGGCCTCCGGGGGCGCCGGGCTAGTCCTGAATGCAGGAAAGCCACCGGAGTTGTCAGCTGACAACTGGGTCCATGGATCGGCCACCGCGGAAGGTTCGTGGCGCCAGCTCGGGTTTGACGTTCGAGCTGAGCGGACGGAAGCAAAGTTGTCAGCGGCAAGTTTCTGGCGCGCAGAGAAGCAAACGCGAACCGCGCAGCGCGTCTCGGAACCTTCCGACGCAACAGGACGAGGTCGGTTGTCAGCTGACAACCCTGCCAACCGGATGCCCATCGAGCGTCACCGCAAGCCGATCCTCAGAAGCCCAGGCTTTCATCTTGAACCCTGGAGGGGAGGCAAGTTGTCAGCTGATAACTCCTCGATCGGACTTACCATTAACGGCCCGATTGCCACCCATCTGGATCAAGCCTCCCAGGGCGCCCGGGTAGACCGGGGCGCAGCAAAGCCGTCCCAGTTGTCAGCTGACAACTGGGGCGGCGGATCGGCCATCGCGGAAGGCGCGTGGCGCCAGATTGAGTTCGACCTTCGAGCTGAGCGGACGGAGGCAAGATTGTCAGCGGTGGCATTTCGACGAGCAAAGGACCTAAGACGAACCGCAGAGCGTGTCTCCAAACCTTCCGACGCAACAGAACGGGATCGGTTGTCAGCTGACAACTCCGCTTTCCTCAGCCCGCTTCCTGACCGCCTGAGGGCAGGTTCCTGTTGCTGGCAGGACTCACGCAGACCGATCGGGAGTACCGCATGAAACGACGCGATCACCTGCGCCAACTCCTCACCGCCCAGAAGGGCGCCGCCGAGACGGCCGAGCCCTCACCGGCACTCCCGGCGAGCGACGACCGGCCGCCGGCTGGGCCCCTGGCACGCGTGCCCTCCGGCGCGGTGAAGGCGATGGGGCTGACCCTCGGCACGCTCGCCCGCGACGCCGAGGCCGCTCGAGCGTTGCGCGCCGAAATCGCTGCCGGCGAACGCGTCGTGGAACTCGATACCGTCAAGATCGAGCCCTCCCCAGTCGCAGACCGTCTGTCGCGGGTCGGTGAGGAGATTGGGCTCGACGAGGCCTTCGAGGCGCTGAAAGCCTCGATCGCCGAGACCGGCCAGCAGGTGCCCGTGCTGGTGCGTCCGCATCAAGACCCCGAGAAGGCGGGGCGCGGTGTCTATCAGACTGCCTATGGCCATCGCCGCATCGCCGCCGCCGCGGCGCTGGGACAAAAGGTGCGGGCAATCATCCGCGAACTCGATGACGCCGCCTTGGTGCTCGCCCAGGGAAAGGAAAATGCTGAGCGCCGAGACCTCTCCTTCATCGAGCGTGCCATCTTCGCCAAGAGGCTTACCGATTATGGCTTTGAGCGCGCCGTCGCGCAGGCCGCGCTCGCCGTCGACAAGGCCGAGATGAGCCGGCTCCTCCAGGTAGCCGAACGGGTCCCGGACTATATCGCCCGGGCGATCGGGCCGGCCCCAAAGGCCGGGCGGCCGCGCTGGCTGGAGCTCGCAGACTATCTCATGAGCGACGCGGGACGGGCGAAGGCGCAGGATGAGATTGGCTCCACCGGCTTTGTCGCCGCCGGCTCCGACGAACGCTTCCGCCGATTGCATGCGCGCCTTCGCCCCCGCAGCCGCGCAAAGGAAGGCAAGAGGCCGGCGCGCAGCATCCTTGCCGCCGACGGCCGCGAAATTGCGCGCCTTACTGCGGTCCGTGGCGGACGCATGCGTCTGGACCTCGGCGCCGCGGACGGCTTTGCGGACTTCCTGGCCGAGCGTCTCGCCAACCTTCACGCCGACTATGAGATGGAGAGGGCGGAAAAATCCGAGGGTCCGGACGAGGCCGCAGAGCGATAGGAAAGGGCCGCCCCGGCGGCCGCAGCCCAGGGAAGGATTGGGGTGGCCGGCTACAGCGGCTCGCGCAGCACGTCGGCCAGCGCCGTCCGCCAAGGCCGCAGGGCGATACCGTGGACGGCTTTCAGCTTCGCACAGTCCAGCTCTGAATTCGCCGGGCGCCGCGCCGGCGTCGGATAGTCGGCCGTCGTGATCGGCGAGACCGTCGGGACGCGCGGCAGGAACGGCTCGGACAGCCGGAAGATCTCGCGGGCGAAGTCGCACCAATTGGTCACGCCCCCGCCGGCGGCATGGAAGGTGCCGAAGCCGCCTGCCGGCATCGCGCCAGCAAGATGCGAACGCGCGATCGCGACGATCGCGTCGGCGAGATCACCGGCGGCCGTCGGCGAACCCGTCTGGTCGGCGACGATCCGCAGCGCCTCGCGCTCGCGCGCCAGCCGCAGCATGGTCTTCACGAAGTTCTGGCCATGGCGCGAATAGACCCAGGCGGTGCGCAGGATCACATGCTCGCCGCAGAGCCGGCGCACGGCCTCCTCGCCAGCGAGCTTGCTCTCGCCATAGACGCCGAGCGGCGCCACCTTATCGTCCTCGCGGTAGGCGCCGATCTTCGACCCGTCGAAGACGTAGTCGGTCGAGACATGGACGATCGCCGCCCCCGCATCTGCGGCCGCCTCGGCGAGATGGGCAGCGCCGTCGCGGTTGACGACGAAGGCCGCCTCCCGCTCGCTCTCGGCCTTGTCGACCGCGGTGTAGGCGGCGGCGTTGACGACGAGCTTTGCGCCCGAGGCCCGGACTGCCGCCATCACCGCGGCCCGGTCGGTGATGTCGAGGCTGGAGCGGTCGAAGGCGGCAAGGCTCATCCCCGCGTCCCGCGCCGCGCGCTCGACCTCGATGCCGAGCTGACCCTTCGCGCCGGCGAGGAGGAGATCGCTCATTTCTCCGCCCCCTTCAGGCCGAGCCGTTCGCCCTGATAGCTCTGCGACCGGATCGCCTCCCACCAGGGCCGGTTGGCGAGATACCAGGCGACGGTCTTGGCGAGCCCGGTCTCGAAGCTTTCCCGCGGCCGCCAGCCGAGTTCGTTAGAGACCTTGGTGATATCCATGGCGTAGCGGACGTCGTGGCCCGGCCGGTCGGTCACGAAGCGGATCAGCTCGCGGTGCGGGCGCCCGCTCGGGGCGAGCTCGTCGAGAAGGTCGCAGATCGCCCGCACGACGGAAATGTTGGTGCGCTCAGCTTCACCGCCGATATTGTAGACCTCGCCGAGGCGGCCCTTGGTCGCCACCGTCCACAGGGCGCGGGCGTGGTCCTCGACGAACAGCCAGTCGCGGACGTTCTCGCCGGTGCCGTAGACCGGCAGGTCCTTGCCCTCCAGACCGTTGAGGATGGTCAGAGGAATGAGCTTTTCGGGGAAGTGGTAGGGGCCGTAATTGTTGGAGCAGTTGGTGGTGACGACCGGCAGCCCGTAGGTGTGGTGCCAGGCGCGCACCAGATGGTCCGAGGATGCCTTGGAGGCCGAATAGGGCGAGTTCGGCGCATAGGCCGTCGTCTCGGTGAACAGGCCCTCGGCCCCGAGCGAGCCGTAGACCTCGTCGGTCGAGATGTGGTGGAAGCGAAAGGCCTCGCGCCGCTCGGCGGGAAGCTTCGACCAATAGGCTCGGGCCGCCTCGAGCAGCCGGTATGTGCCGAGGACGTTGGTCTCGATGAAGGCGGCTGGCCCGTCGATCGAGCGGTCGACATGGCTCTCGGCGGCCAGATGCATGACCATGTCCGGCTGTTCGGCCGAAAAGATCTCGGCCAGCGCCGCGCCGTCGCGGATGTCGGCCTTGACGAAGCTGTAGCCGGGACGGTCGGCGACCGGCGCCACCGTGTCGAGATTGCCGGCATAGGTGAGGGCATCAAGATTGACGACCGACACGCCGAGCTCGCCGACGAGAAGACGGATGACGGCCGAGCCGATGAAGCCGGCGCCGCCTGTAACGAGAACCTTCACCGGGACTGATCCTTGTCGCTGGAGAAATAGGCAGGCAGATCGGCAAGGCGGGGCTGAGTCTTGTCCTTGGCGGACAGGATCGCTTCCTCTTCCGCCAAGCCCCAGTCGATCCCGAGGGCCGGATCGTTCCAGAGAAGGCCCTTGTCGTGCTCGGGCGAATAGACGTTGGAGACCTTGTAGAGGACCTCGGTATCTGGCTCGAGCGTCACAAGGCCATGGGCGAAGCCCACAGGGACGAGGATCTGGTTCCACGCCTTGGCCGAGATGACCGCCGAGACATACCGGCCATAGGTTGGCGAACCGGTCCTGAGATCCACGGCGATGTCGAGGATCGCCCCACGCACGACGCGCACCAGCTTATCCTGGGCAAAGGGCGGTGTCTGGAAATGCAGGCCCCGCACCGTGCCCTTCTCGGCCGAATAGGCATGGTTGTCCTGGACGAAGTCCATGGTGATGCCGGCCTCACGAAAGCGGTCCCGATTGTAGGTCTCGGAGAAGAAGCCGCGGTCGTCGCCATGGCGCCGGCACGTCACGACCAACACCTCCGGGATCGCCAGATGTTCAACGTCTAGTCCGGCCGCCATGTCCTACCTCATGCTCGTTTCGAACGCCCCAGCCGCCCGGAGCGGGTCGGCCAGAGGTCGCGAAGGGATGCGACATCCGGCCATATCGCGATCTTTCCCGGTCCCGATACCCCTCCTCGGCATCATTTCCCAGAGCCAAGGCGTGGCAGGATTGGAAAAGATCTGCGACCAGCACAAGCATTCCCTTTGCAAGAAGGTAAGGCCGATGCATCCAAGGGGAGGGCCGCGACGTTCGAATGGAGCCACGCGTTGCTCTTCCGGCTGCCGCAACGGCCGGTCCCGCCGAGCCGGACGATCTGGCCGCCGCGCAAGGGCGCCAGAACGGACAGATCATGCAGGCCATTTTCACACCCCGGTTAAGCGCCTCCGGCGACCCCCTTCTTTCCCGTGACGTGATCGATGCCGCACGGGGCATCGGTATCGCCTTCGTCGTGTTCGGTCATATCAATCCGATCGGCCCGCTGGTGATCAACGCTTACGGATTCCACATGCCGCTGTTCTTCTTCCTGTCAGGCATGACCCTCAGGCGGGAACCACCGATCCTTTCTCTGATCATGCGCGACAGCCGGGCGCTCCTTCTTTACGCCGTGCTGCATTTTGGGATCCTGGCCGCCCTCACGCGCGCCGTGTTCCAACCGGCGGGAATGGCGATCGCCGCATCCTCGCCGCTCGACTGGCGCACCTATTTCCTATGGCCGGTCACGCGCAACAGCGAACACGTCCATCTTTTCGTCATCGGTTGGTTTATCCTCGCGCTGTTCCTGGCCCGGCCGATGAGCGCCTTGATCCTGAAAGCCGCTTCGCGACTGCCGCCGGTTCCGGCGACCGTCCTGATCCTCGGGATCGCTCTCCTGGGGGCGCGGACCGGCGTCCATTTTTTCGCCTTCGCCGCGACCAAGGCATGGCCGTGGAACCTCCTCTCTCATGTCGCCGTCGCGACAGCCTTCTGCTTGTTCGGCTATCTGACCCAGAACCCGCTTGCCCGGTTCCTTCGACCAGTCCTCAATGCCGTTCCGTCGCCCCTTGCCGCAGCACTTTTCCTCTATGCGGCCTTGGTTGTCCTGCGGCTCAGTCCGTTCATCATGTCGCTCAGCCAGTATCCCGGCGGGACCATCGCCACCCTTGTGCATTCCGGTCTCGGCATCGCGATGGTGATCTGCCTTGCCAAAGCGCTAAGCACCTCACGATGGACGCGCCTGATGGGACGCAGGAGCAAGACGATCATGACCTGGCATTTGACGGCGGCGGCAACGATCAATCTCGTCCTGGTCGAACTTGGCTATCTCGAAGCCGGGAACGTCAACGTGTTCACGATCTTCGACGTCGGCCGGTCGTGGCCGATCTATCTGTTCGCCGGACTAATAGGACCGCTTCTTGCGGCGCTGGCCGCCGAGCGGGCCTTCGCCGCGGCAGGTGCCTTCGTGCAGGCGCGCACGGGAGTGGACGTCTTACGCCTGACGACCTTCACCCCCGCCCGGCCTCGCAGCGATCGAGGAACGCCGCGTCCTCTTTGAGGCCGAACTCCGCCCACGCTCGCAATTCTTTGGAAAACCACCGGACCAGGCAAAGAAAGGCTGGCGGCTGCTTCACGTCGAGTTGATGGAGATGCTATCAGGCATAACCATGATGGCGGATACGCAACTCACGCATGCCCCCGCCCGAATATAGCGGAGGAACAGATGTTGGCTGCAATCGGACCGCTTCAGCCCACATCCATGCCGGCCCCGCTCCTCAGCCTCGTCATTCCGATGCGCAACGAGGCAGAATGCATCGCCGGCCTCTGCGACCGGCTGGAGGCGATCATCGCCGATCTCGACGAGCCCTGCGAGGTAATCTGCGTCAACGACGGCAGCACAGACGCGACGCTTACTCTGCTGCTTGAGCGCCAGAAGACGATGTCCTGTCTGAGGATCATCGACCTGTCGCGCAATTTCGGCAAGGAGGCGGCGCTGACCGCCGGACTAGAGGCGGCGCGGGGCGCCTGCGTGGTGCCGCTCGACGCCGATCTCCAGGATCCGCCGGAGCTGGTCGGCGCGATGCTAGAGAAGTGGCGGGAGGGGTTCGAGGTGGTCAATGCCGCCCGCTCCGAGCGGCGCACCGACACGGCGATGAAGCGGCTGACCGCCGCCCTGTTTTACTATGTCACCAACAAGATTACCGACATCGAGATCCCGAAGAATGTCGGCGACTTCCGGCTGATGGACCGCAAGGTGGTCGACGCCATCTGCGCCCTGCCCGAGCGCACGCGGTTCAACAAGGGTCTGTTCGCCTGGGTCGGCTTCCGCCAGACGACGCTCACCTATGTCCGCCCGCCCCGCGCGGCAGGCGAGACCAAGTGGAAATACTGGCGGCTGTGGAACTTCGCCCTCGACGGGATCACCTCCTTCAGTTCCATCCCCTTGCGGATCTGGAGCTATGTCGGCGCGGCTGCCGCCTCGCTGTCCATGATCTACGCCGTCGCCGTCGTCCTGCGCACGCTGATCTTCGGCATCGACGTGCCCGGCTATGCCTCGCTGATCGTCACGGTGATGTTCTTCAACGGCCTGACCATGCTCAGCCTCGGCGCGATCGGCGAATATCTCTCGCGCATCTTCATCGAGACCAAGCAGCGGCCGATCTACATCGTGCGCGCGCTCCACGAACCCTCGGGCGAAGATCCCGCCGCTCTTGCATCCGGCGAAGAGGCCGCCCCGTGACCAATGCCTGGCGCGTTACGGTCGCCGCGCTTGTCCTTCCGGCGATCCTCGCCCTCGGCGCAATGTTCGCCTGGGGCAAGGCGATCTATTCGTTCAACTTCGGCGACAATGCGCTGTTCTTCAATTTCGCCCGCTGGATCAGCCATGGCGAGATCTTCATCAGGGACTTCATCCATTTCCGCACGCCTGGCCCCTATTACTACATGGCGGCCGTCCAGCGGATCTTTGGCGAGAGTTTCCACTCGACTGCCTTTGCGCTTCTCCTGGAGGCACAGGTTTTTCAGCCATTAGCGAGTTTCTTCCTGGCGCTGGCGGCAAGCCGCGTGCTTCTGGGGCGGGCTTCGGTCGCGATTGCGCTCTTCAGCGCCGCGACCTTCCTCCTGATGACGCCGATCTTCCAGGTTCGGACTGCGGTCCCGACGCTGGCACTCGCTGCCTATGTGATGACGCAGCTGGACGCCCCCGGCAGGCTGAAACAGGTCTGGCCGGCGCTGACGGGCGTCTTCCTCGGCCTCACCTATTGGGTGGGGCAGGAGGTCTTCATCCTCCTTGCCTTCGTCGTCTTCTGCGTCGAGTTGATCGCCCGGCGCGACGCCATCGCCGCCCGGATGACGCGCCTCGTGATCGTCGGCGCCGTCGCGCTCGCCGTAATCGTCGCGGGCATCGCCGCGCTCGTGGCCGCCGGCATGCCACTTGGCTCCTATCTCTACTACACCCTGCCCTATGCGCTGCTGATCCAGCCGGGAGGCATGGACCTTCCCTATCCGGCCCTGTCGCTCGACAATCTCCTCTACTATGTCTTCTTCGCAGAGATCGCGCTGGTGGCTGTGCTGTTCGTCCTTTCCGGCCTGTTCTCACGGCCCGCTGCACTCGCCTTTCTGAGCTTCGCAGTACTTCGGATGATCTCGGCGCTCGGGCGGTCGGACTATTTGCACCTGACCTTCTCGATCTCCGAACTCGTCGTCCTCACCCCGCTTGCCGTCGCGCTCCTTCCGCGGCTTCGCGTGGCGCCAAAGCGGGTCGCCTATGCCGCGGTGGCATCGATCCTGATTCTCGGCATCTTCGCCGCCGGAATTCTGATCTCCTCGAGCGCGCTGCTTACCGCGCCGCCGCTTCTATGCCTCATCGCCCGGATGATGGCAGAGGACCCGCGGCCCTTGCCGCCCTTGCCGTCCTGGCAAGGGATTGCGGCGGGGCTTACCGGCGCGGTGGCAATGGTCGCGGTCTTCTGGCCGATGTCCTATGATTCCTTCCGCTACGGCCTCGACGTTGCCTTCTCGCGGGAACCGCAGGGCCAGCTCCTCGGCGGCGTTCAATTCGGCTACCAACCCGCGCGCGAGCTCGCCAATGTCCGAGCTTTTCTCGCTCGACATCCGCACAAGACCATCTTCAGCTTCCCCGTCCGCCCGATCTATTACGCTTTCGCCGACGCTCACGCCTCACGGCTAACCTACTTCGAGCCCCAGACAACGGTCGAAGAGGTCGCGGCGGTGATTTCGGATCTGAAGGCGAACCCGCCGGACGTCGTGGTGCAGGATGTCGGCCAGATGCTGTCGACCCGCCCGAGCCTCGTGCCGCTCGCCGACTATCTCGCCTCGAACTACCACACCGAATGGCTCAACCGGCGCTTCCACGTTCTGGAACTGCGCGTGCCGCGGCAGACGCCGCGCCGGACCATGCGGCTGATCGACCGCTACAGCCAGTTGAGCGCGGAGAATCCCGGTGCCATCGATTTTTCCGTCCGCAGTCCCGGAGACACCCTGTCCACCCGGCTGGTGATCGAGGCGCACGGAGCCGTACGCCACACGCTTGACGTTCCGCCCGGCTGGCAGTTTTCGGCGGCGCTCGACGAACGGGAGGGCCATGCTGGAACCGCAATGGTGGAGATGACGCGAGCGGGCACCAGCAAACGCTATATGCTGAAGGCGGGGGAGAGCCAAGGGGAGCTGCCTCTGCCGGAAGGGGAGGGGCCGCTCACCATCGTGCTCCATCCCGGCGCGGACGGACGGAAGGCCGGATGGATCGATCCGCGCTTCGAGGCGCCATGAGCCCGCGATCGAAGGAGGCGGTGCGGCGCCTGACCGGCCGGGTGCCGCCGCCCGTTCTCCAATACGCCAAGTTCGGTCTCGTCGGGGGATTTGCCACCCTGTTCCACAGCATCCTCTTCGTCGCCTTCGTCGGCGGGCTGGGGGTGCGTCCGATGCTGGCCAACAGCCTAGCCTTCTCCTGCGCGCTCGTCGTCTCCTATCTCGGCAATTATCGCTGGACCTTCGGCGCCGGCTCCCGCAGCTGGCTGAGCTTCACCAAATTCGCCGTGGTGAGCCTGATCGGCTTCGGCCTCAACAGCCTGGCGATCTTCGTCATCGTGGACAGGCTGGAGCTCTCCTATCTCTACAGCCTGCCGGTCATGATCGGCCTCGTGCCGCCGGTCGTCTTCGTCCTCAATCGCACTTGGACCTTCGGCGCGAGGCAGCCGCCGGCGCACGCCGAGACGGAAGCGATTTATCCGGACCGCAGGTGACGGCACGGCGCGCCGGTCTCGTCCTTCGGCTCGTGGTCGGCGCGGCGGAGACGCGACGCCGCCATCCGGACGAGCCGGATATTCCGGCCCGGAACCAGCGCCGACCGGATCGCGAAGCGGGTCGGCCTCTCGAAGATCCGGTAGATCAGCGCCGACTGGAGGAGGGCAAGGCTAAGCGTAAGCGCAAAGAACGGGAGCGGGTGTTCGCGCGGGGCGAGCACGGGCTCCAGATTCATGATCGTCAGCATGTGGGTGAGATAGAGCGCGTAGGAAATGTCGCCGCAAAAGCGGAAGGGGCGGCTGGCGAGCATGCGGTGGGCGAGGGGACTTGCGCCGACGCTCGAAAGAAGGACGAAGATCGCGGCCGCGATCTGCGGCTCCCACCACATCCGCGGCACATGGCCGAACAGCGCCTCAAAGGGCAGGGGAAAGAGGCAGAGAAGCGCCGCGGCTGCAAGGCCGACGCCGAGATTGCCGACGAGGCGGCGCCGCACTTCGGACAGGCGGGCGGACAGGGCCTGCCAGGCGAACCAGGCACCGATGCCGATCAGGAAGTAATGGCCGAGCTTCATCACCGGCATCGCGCCCGGCGGCAGCGTGAAATAGGCGGCAACGAGCACGGCGACGGTGGCGACAGCGAGCCGGCCTTCCAGCCGGTAGAGCAGCCAGAAGATCGGAAACAGCGCGTAGAACCGGATCTCGACGGGGATCGTCCAGAGCACGCTGACACCGCTGCGAAGGAGGAGATGGTCGGCGATGTTGCCGGCATCGACGAGATAGGCCCGGGGCAGGCCGGGCCCCGACAGGGCCGTCACCGCGAAGGAGGCGAGGACGATCACCAGGAACAACGGCACCACCCGGGCGAAGCGGGCAACGGCGAAACGGTAGACCGTCGCCGGCCTGAACGCCGTGCCGAAGTAGACATGCGCCATCAGGAAGCCGGAGAGGGCGAAGAAGATCATCACCCCAATCTGGCCGCCGCCCTTCTGGAAGAAGCTCCCGCCGAGCCCGGTCGCCTCGGCCAGATGCGAGACCACCACGATGATCGCGGCAAGGCCGCGTAAGCCGTCGAGCGCGGGGACATGCGCGCCCGCGGCCCCTTGCGGTGGCGCTTGGCGCGACGCCGGCACGAAGGCGCTCATGCTCAAGGCTTCTTGCGTCCGACGAGCGTGGTGGCCGAGGCGAGTTCCCATTGCGCGGTCTCACCGAGCTCGGCGATGAAGGGCTCGCGCCGCGAGGCCCAGTAGCGCTGCCGCAGCAGCTCGTCGACCGTCATCGCCGACATCTGCCGGCGCGCCTCCTCCGGCAGGCCGAGGAGATAGGAACGCAGGATCCACTGCAGCGACAGGAACGGATGCTGATGGTCGTCGACCGTATGCGAGACGATGTCGAGTTCGTCGCGATAGAGCCGGCGGTGCCCGGAGCGGGTGGCGTTGAAATAGTGGTCGGGATAGCCGTGCTCGGGCTGCATGAAGGGAATGCCCGAGAAGACGACGCCGCCGGGCTTCAGGACCCTGAGGATCTCGCCGCCGCAAGCGAAGGGGTCGTCGACATGTTCGAGCACGGCGAGGGTGATGACCATGTCGAACGTCTCGTCGGCGAAGGGCAGGGCCTGGCCGACGGCGAGAAGATCCGATGACGGATAATCGAAGATCTCCATGTAGACGACGTCGGGCCGCTCGATCCGCTTGAAGCCGGCGCCGAAGTCGAGCGCCATAAAGCCATCCCGCCGCTCCGCCGCCAGCATGTCTTCCAGGAGCGAGGGATAGGGATGCGCCGACACGCCGTCCGCCTTGGCAGACAAGTGGCCCGAAAAGCCGAAGCTCGGCTCAAGCAGGTTGAGGGCGCCATGGCCCGCCTGATCGAAGGACACTCCGCCCTCGGAAAAGCGCAAGGTGTTGCAGCCTTCGCTCAAGACCGGCCCGGCGCCGTCATTTTGCAGGCGCAGATGTTGCAGCAGCCAGCGGCGCTTGTCCGCCTTCCATTGTTTTGCCTCGATCATCCGCTTTGGCAGGTCGTCCGCGATGGCGAGCGCCGTTTCGGCGACCACCTTGCCCCCTTGCACGATCTCGAGCCGACATGCAGAACCGGCCACCCGACCGACGAGCTTCGTCATGTCGAGATAGACACGAAATCCTTGTCCCGCTTCGCCAAGATCGGGACGCGGCACGCTCTGATGCGCCATCTCCTGTCCATCGAGACGAACATGAAAGAGCTCGCCTGTGCCTTCGAACCAGCCCTCCAATACCTCGTAGGATGTGGCGAGGCAGTCACCGGGCAAAGACGTATCGACATTAAGCATGCAGCGCACTCTTGCGATCATCAGACTGTCTTTGCGATACCATAGGACGCAAGTCCATGATATTGCCTAGCAACGGGCGTGGGGGCAGGAGCGCCTCCGCGGCAGAAAAGGTTAAGGGTTTTCCTTGAGCGAACTGGACCAAGCCGTCTCGGCCTTTCGCCGCTCGCTGATCGGCATTTTGGCCATATCGGCGATCACGACGATCCTGATGCTGGCGCTGCCGTTCTACATGACGCAGGTATTCACACACGTTCTGCCAAGCCGCAGCGTCGAAACGCTCTTGGCACTGTCGGTGCTCGCCCTCATTGCATATGTGCTCTATGGCATTTTCGACGGCCTTCGCCAGTCGATCCTCGCTCGGGTCGCGGCGCGCTATGAGGCGCTTCTGTCAGGCCCTATCGTTTATTCCCATTTCATGGACGCAGGCCGCGACTCCTCGTCTGGCCTGGAACTTCTACAGGATGTCCGCCAAGTTCGCTCCTTCGTTGGATCGCGGGCGCTTGCAGCCGTGTCTGAGGCGCCCTTCATCCCGCTCTTCATGGCCATTCTCTATCTGGTCGACACGACGATGGGGCTGATGATCACCGCCGGCATGGCTCTGATGGTTCTGCTGGCACTGGTTCAGCAAAGCGTAATGAAGAGTGGTGTCGAGGCGCAGAACAATGCCTCGCGGGCCGCCAATCGCGTCCTCCAGGCGCATATCGAACAGTCCGAGACTGTGCGGGTGCTGGGGCTCCAAAAGATCGCGCTTGACCGCTGGGGTGTTCCGAACGCACGGGCTGTTACCTCGTTCATCGATTTGCAATCGCTTGGCGCTTTCTACGGCGGCGTCTCGAAATTTCTACGGTTTTCGCTGCAGTCTGCCATTCTGGGCTTCGGCGCCTTCCTGGCGATTGAGGGGGACATATCTTCCACCGTCGTCTTCGCCTGCATGATGATCGGTGGGCGAGCACTGGCGCCACTCGATGGCCTTGTTGGTTCCTGGAGTTCTCTCACCACGGCTTGGGAGTCGCACAAGCGGGTCCGTGACGCGTTGACCGGCTTTTATATGGAGCCAGAAAGGACAGCTCTGCCGGAGCCGGCAGGAGCAATCCAGGTCGAAAAGCTGATCTATGGCATGAGCGGTCAGAGTGAGCCGATCATCAAGCGGATTTCCTTCGGCTTCCAGGCGGGTGAGAGCATCGCGATCATCGGCCCCAGCGGCGCAGGCAAGTCGACGCTCCTGCGTCTGATGGTCGGAGCACTCGCGCCGGCCTCGGGTACGATCCGTCTCGACGGTGCCGACCTCAGGCAATGGGATCGGCTGCAACTTGGTCGGCATATCGGCTATGTGCCCCAGAGCGTCGATTTCCTCCCCGGCACCGTCGCGGATAACATCGCCCGTTTCGATCCTGAGCGCGACGACGCAGAAGTGGTTGCCGCGGCCCGGCAGGCCGGGATCCACGAGCTTATTTTGAGATTTCCGCAGGGCTATAACACGCCGCTCGGCCGCGGTGCGTTCGCGCCCTCGGGGGGCCAGAAGCAGCTGCTCGCTGTCGCCCGGGCCTTCTATCGCAATCCCAAGCTCCTGTTCTTCGACGAGCCCAACTCCAATCTCGACCAACAGGGCGACCACCTTCTGATGCAGGCAATCGGCCAAGCCAGAAAGCGGGGCGCGACCGTGGTGCTCGTCACTCAGCGTCCAAGCCTTCTTCAGGTGGCTGACAAGGTCCTGGTCATGCGGGACGGCCTGATCGACAATTTCGGCCCGCGCAACGAGGTCCTGCCAAAGGTTGTCAAGCCCGCCGCGGTCCAGCAGCAACCACAAAAGCGCCAGGCAATCGAGCAAAAAGACGGATCGGTCCCGGCCGTTAACGCAGGTTCCTGATGGCAAATAAGCGATCTCTCACCACCGCCCCCAATGAACGCGCCGCGGCCCTTTCTGGCGGCGGCGCGGCGGCGGCCGGGCCTTTCTACCATGCCTGGCATCACCAGGTGCCACTGAAGCTGCCAATCCGCTTGCGGCTGCTCTTAGCCATCCTGTTTCTCTTGGTCGGGACCGGTATCGTCTGGGCTGTGACCGTGCCGATCAGCGGCGCCTTCATGAGCGAAGGCCGGCTAGTCGCCGAAGGCAAAAATCGCGTCGTCGACCATCTGGAAGGCGGCATCGTCGAAGAGGTCTTTGTCCGTGAGGGCGATAAGGTGAAAGCTGGCGACCTGCTCGCCCGCATGGACGTTACCAATGCTTCGGTCGCGCTCGCCAATGCCGAGAGCCAGCGCGACGTTGACCGCATCCAGATGGTCCGACTTCTCACCGAGCAGCGCGGTGATGAGGAAATCGTCTGGCCGGAAGACCTAGAAGCGCGCATCAAGAACGATCCAGACCTTGCCGAGGCGGCGATCGCCCAACGGAAGGAGTTCGCGTCTAAAACCCAGGAGCTTGCTGCCCTCAAGAGCATTCTTACCGAGCGCATCAACACCAACACTCAGCTAGTCGATAGTCTCGAGAAGCTGCGCCAGGAGCGCATCAAGCGCATCGCCGATACCCAGAATGAGGTCGATCTCTCCGATCAGATGATGAAGAAGGGGCTGACCACACGCGACCGCAACTTCGCACTAAAGCGTCAGCTCGCATCGGACCAGGACCAGCTACGCCAGACCCTTATCCAGATCGACGATAAGCGCTCGACGATCAACGAGTCGCGCGAGCAGCTCAACCGGACCCTCTCGCAGCGCCAGAACGAGATTGCGGACACGATTCTGAAGCTGCAAGCGGAGATCTCGCAGCTGACCGAAAAGATGCGATCCTATAGGGCAATGGCGAACCGGTCTGATGTGCGCGCGCCTGTCGCCGGCATCGTCACCAATGTCGCGGTCAACACGAGGAATCAAGTAATCGGAGCCGGGAAGCCTTTGTTCGAGATCTTCCCGAGCAACGTGCCGCTTTATGTCGAGGCAAAAGTGGAGCCGCGCTATATTGACAGCGTCGTTCTCGGCCAGCACGTTTCGGTCCAATTCCAGTCGCGCGAGCGGACCAAGTCCCGCCTGATGCTCGACGGGAACGTCACCTACGTCGCCTCGGACTCCGAGCAGGACCAGCGCACCGGCCGCTATTACTATACGGTGCGCGCCAAGCTCGACCCGGAATCGATCGCCCAATATGGCGACATCGTCCCCGGCAACCTCGCCACGGTCTATTTCGAGCTCGATCAGCAGACCTTCCTGCAATATCTGGTGGATCCCTATTGGGATATGGGCCAGAAGGCCTTTGTCGGCTAAGCGAACGGACCGGCAGCGGGCCGTGAACCATCAGAATACGATATCGACGTTTCTGCCACTCGAGGCCGAACGTATACTCGCAGACCTCGAGCCGGACGCGGACTGCCTCGCAGCGCTTCAAGCGCGCCATCCCGGTCTCGTCATCTTCGGGCCGGAGACGAGCGGCAGCGCCGACGTTGTGCTCCTCATCGGCGGGCACGACCTCGCGGCCCGTCTCAAGGCGCTCGCGCCCCGGCTGACGTCGGAGGGATGCTGCGTCGTCTTCACAGCCAACCGCCGCCATTACCGCCGGCTGGAAGCCTGGTTCTCAGGAGAGGCCGCGCCTACCGGAAGCGATCCCGGGTTGAGCCGCGACGAACTGCAGCAGGCTGTCGGGTCCGCCGGGCTTCGGCTCGCCAAAATCCGGTCGATCTTCGACGACAGGGAGGCCGCCAAGACCGCGGCCGAGGCGCTCGTCCCCTTCGGGCGACGCCTCGGCCTTGAGCCCCAGGCGCTCGCCGATCAGGTCGCATCGGCTGCCTTCCTCGCCCAGACCCGGCCGCGCGCCAGGCAGGGGCGCCCGATCACCGTGACCGGCATGACGCTCGGATCAAAGCCAGACGCCATGGCGATCGTTCGCATGGCCGGCCCTCTGGCAGCCCTTGCCAGCCTGCCTGACTTTGCCGTCAGCACTCTCGCTCCGAAGCCCGCCGTTCGGCGCGCGTCGGACGGAACGAAGAATGACATCTTCATCTGGCAACGCCCAATCCTAACCGACGCGGCGAGACCGGCGATTGACCAGATCATCTCGACCCATCACCTGTTCGTGCTGGAATTCGACGATCATCCGATGCGCTGGCCGGCAATTGCGCAAAGCGGCTATCTCAACTTTCGCGCGCCACATGCCGTGCGGACCTCGACCGAGACGCTCGCGGCCATCCTGCGCGAGTTCAATGCCAACGTCTTCGTCTCGCCGAACCAGATCGAGACGCTGCCGACCTTCCACCCGGTGGAGGACCGAAAAGGCCCGCTCCGGCTCCTCTTCGCCGCGCTCAACCGCAAGGACGACTGGGCACCAGAGATCGCGGCCGTCAACCAGGTCCTAAAGCGCTATCCAGCCACCACGCTCGCCGTCGACGTCGTCTTCGACCGCGAGTTCTTTGATGCGCTGGAGGCGCAAGACAAGCGATTCCATCCGCTCCTGCCCTATGAGGGCTATAAGGCGCTCCTGGCGAAGGCGGACATCGCGTGGCTGCCGCTCGGAGACACACTCTTCAACCGCTGCAAGAGCGATCTCAAATTCATCGAGTGCGCTGCCTACGGAGTTGCCATCCTGGCGAGCCCGGTGCTTTACGAGCAGGTGATCCGCGACGGCGAAACCGGCCTCGTCTATCGTTCGCACGAGGCGCTGGCAAACGGCCTCGCCGCACTAATCGAGGATGCAGACCTCCGGGCCCGGCTCGTGCGGGCCGCCTACGACGAGATCGCCGCAACGCGCCTCAGGGTGCATCACGTTGCGCGCGAGGCGAACTGGTATCGCAGCCTGCTCGACCGACACGACGCGCTCGAGGATGAGCGACAGGGCAGGATGGCGCGGCTTCCCCTGGTCGGGTAGGGACGGACATCCTATCGAGGAGAATCCCATGACCCACGATCTTGCCTTCCTCTATTCGCCCGTCCTGTTCCAAGCGCCCCAACGGATCGGTGTTTCGGCCTGGCTGGAGCATGCGCCTTTCGCCTTCTGGCTGATCGACAAGCTCAGGCCGCGGCAATTGGTGGAGCTCGGGACCCATACCGGCGTGTCATTCTGCGCCTTCGCTCAGGCCGCCAAGCAGCTGAAGACCGGGACCGCCTGCCATGCCGTAGACACTTGGCAGGGCGACCCGCACGCCGGGTATTACGGCGACGACATCTTCACCGACCTCTCCCAACACGTCGCCGCGCGCTACGCCGACTTTGCCCATCTCGTCCGCTCGACCTTTGACGAGGCGCTGCCCCGCTTTGCCGATGGGTCGATTGATCTCCTCCATATCGACGGGCTGCACACCTATGACGCGGTGGCCCACGACTATCAGACTTGGCTGCCGAAGGTTTCCGAGGGCGGCCTCATCCTCTTCCACGACACCAATGTGCGGACCCGCGATTTCGGGGTTTACCGCCTCTGGGCGGAGCTTGCAGCCGAGAACGACAGCTTCGAGTTTCTGCACGGCTTCGGGCTCGGCGTCATGATCAAAGGCCGGACCGACAATTCCGTCCTCAACGCGCTGACCACAGCCTCGCTCGATCCAACCACGACCGAAGCGATCCGGCGAACTTTCGCATATCTGGGCGAGGCGCTCACGATCCGAACCAAGCTGCTCATCGCGCAGCAAAAGTCTGCAGCCCATTCGCACCCCGAAACCGCCCGCACCTGAGCGTCGTCCTTCGGCCGCTTCTTCCCAGACCCAGGATCCGGGCGAATGCCATGACGCCTCGCCTTTCCGAGAGAGGCAAGAGCCAACCCCTTCAACGGCAACGGCCTGCAAATCGGGCTGTTTCCTTTTGGGATCGCTTGCCGCCACGCATCGCAAGGCCGGCAGGTGGGGTACGACGACAGGCTAAAGAAAAGGGGCGCTTGAGGCGCCCCTTTCCGTTCCATATCCAGATCGCCAGAGCGATTAGACGTAGGTGACGTCATCGGTGAGCGAGAATGAGCTCACGCCCTCGAGGGTGACGGTGAGCGTGTCGCCGCCACCATCGTCGATCGAGAGGATCAGGTCGTTGCCGCTCATGGCCGAGCTGATCGTGTCGCCCGTGTCGAGGACCAGATGATCCGAACCAGAGGTGAAGTCGCCAATCGTGACGGAATCACCATTAGTGAACGCCTGGAAGTTGAAGTTGTCGTCGCCGGCGCCACCGAAGAGCATGGAACCGTTTGAGGACGTGCCGCCGATCAGCGAGTCCGAACCCTCGCCACCATAGACGGTATCGCTGGTCAGGAAGTTGATCGTATCGTCGCCTGCGCCGAGACCAAACTCGCCGGAGCCGCCGCTGCCGATCGAGTCCGAGCCATCGCCGGAATAGACGATTGCACCGCCGGTCGCGCCGGTGGCGTTGATCGAGTCGGCATCAGCGCCGCCGAACACGGTGTCACCGTCGGTGACGGTGATCGAGTCGACGCCCGCGCCGCCATAGATGGCGTCCGAACCGCCAGCCCCGGTGATCTGGTCGTTGCCAGTGCCGCCGTAGATGGTGTCGTCGCCGCTGTCGCCAGTGATCGTGTCGTCACCCGCGCCGCCGCCGAGAACGGCCTTGATGCCGGTGCCAGCCGTCAGCGAGTCGTCGCCGTCGCCGCCAAAGATCGAGGAGCCGCCGGTGATGGTGTCACCGCCCATGCCGCCATAGATCGTGTCTCCGTCACCAGCCGTGATCGTGTCGCTGCCGTCGGCCGCGAAGACCAGGTCCTTGCCGGAAGCGGTCGCATCGATAACGTCGCCGCTACCACCGCCGTAGACGGTGTCGGCACCAGTACCGGTGACGATGCTGTCGGCGCCGTCGCCTGCACCGAGGACGTTGTCGAGCGCGCTGCTAGCAGCGTCGATGGTGTCGTTGCCGTCACCAGCATAGACGATGTCACCGCCGCCATTGATGCCGAAGGCGGTGGTCGCCGTCAGCGTGATCGATTCATTTCCGGCGCCGCCGAGGATCGTGTCGGAATACTGATCGTCGGTGCCGTTGAAGACGTCGTTGCCGGCGCCCAGGAACACCAGATCGGCCTGATCGCCATCGGCGATCGTATCATTGCCAGCCAGACCGTAGATGGTATCGGCTTCGCCGGTGCCGGCGAGGTTATCATTGCCGGTGGTGCCTGTAAGTACAGCCATTCATTTCTCTCCTAAACACGCGCGTGCTTGTGGCGTCGACCGACCGCACCTCGTTATGAGCGCTCTCAAATGCGGCGGACGCACAGCAGTGCATATTTCGGAGGAAGGCGATCCTGTCAACGACATGAAGGCAGAAATCCACAACAGGACCACTACCCTGCAACAGGTGTTGCAGGATCGCCAGCGTTATCGTCGAAGTTCATCGTCTGGAAGAGAAGCCTTGCTCGCCTTGACCGATTAGCCTCCAGGATATCATGTCCATGTTAAAATTTTCGCCAGCCAACCCCGTCCCGCTGAAGCATGGCCCCGGAAACGCCCTGTGCCGGCTGCGGCAATGGATACCAGGATGAAGCCGAGACTCCTGCGCGGAACTTCCTTCGAAGCCCTTGTGAGCCACCGTCATACATCCCGCTACCATATGGATGTCTCGTCTTCTTCGTTGCGATCGACTGTCTCCATCGAATGGAGATGCCTTCTTTTGGCTTTGCCCATTCGCTCCAAAGCCCCGCCGGCTTCAATGGAGACAACAGGTAAAACAAAAGGAGGGGGCCTGAGGTCCCCTCCGCTTCTTATTTAGAGAACCCGCTATTAGCTGTAGACGCCGAAGTCATCAACGCTAAGGTTCGAGACGTCGTTTACGCCATCAAGCGTCGCCACCAGGGCGCGCCCACCGGCAGTGGACCAGTCGGCATCGAAGTACACTTCGACATTCGTGCCGGTATCCACCACAACATACGAATTCTGGACGAACGCGCTGAGCATCGTGTTCACGGTGGCCTGTGAGACGTTGTTGTCGGTCAGAACGTAGATCTGATTATCTTCGCCGTCGCCATTGTCGGCCGTACCGAAGCCAGCACCTGCCCCACCAGCGTTAGTGAACTGAGCGAGAGTCATCTCGCTGTAGTCCGAACCGAAGGCATCCGCATTCGTGTTGGCGTTGAATGCCGTCAGTCTCGTACCGCTTGCGTCGCCACTGGAGTCGAACGCGTTGAAGTTAACAGCACCAAATCCGGTCCCGTCCAGGAAAGAAATGAAATCGCCCTGCACTGATCCGGCCAGGTTAGGAGCGGCGCCATTGCCGGCGTCAAAGTCAGCAATAACGTCACGAATATTGGTCGCCGCCGAGAACTGGAATTCGTCCTCGCCTGAACCGCCCCTCAGGAAATCCTGAGCGTTATCGAAGAATCCGCCGGAAAGTACGTCGTCACCTGCACCGCCATTCAGGTCGTCGGCGTTAGAACCGCCGTACAAAGCGTCATCGCCCTCACCACCGGTCAAGTTATCCGCACCAGATCCACCAAAAATGGAGTCGGCACCAATACCGCCATCAAGGGTGTCGGCATCAGCGCCGCCAAATATTGAGTCGTCACCATCGTCGCCCATGATGGAGTCGGCACCATTGTCGCCGAAGAGGGTGTCGGCGCCCGTTGCACCGTAGATCACGTCGTTACCGGAATCGCCGAAAATTAGGTCATCGCCGCCGGCAACACCGGCGCCGCCGCCAAGGGTGTCAGCACCGTCGCCGCCGGAAACGGTGTCGTTGCCGTCGCCGCCATAAACGGCGTCATCGCCGGTACCGCCATCAAGATTGTCGGCACTGCCACCGCCATAGATCACATCGTTGCCGGCATCCCCGGAAACAATGTCTACGCCGCTATCCTTGCCGCCAAAAATCAGATCATTGCCGGCGCCACCGGAAATCGTATCGTCGTTGTCGCCGCCGAAGAGCGTGTCGGCGCCGCCATTACCAATGATGGAGTCTCGATCGGCTCCGCCACCAATGAAATCAGCACCGTCGTTTCCGAGAATCGTATCATTTCCGATGCCGCCGAACGCCATGTTGCCAAGCGTGTCGCCACCTGCCGCAAAGATGCTGTCCGTCGACATGTCGATGGAGTCATCGTCGTCGCCGCCGAAAACGGTGTCGATCGACATATCGTCAGTTAGTGACGCAACGTCATCGCCCGTCCCAAGGAAAACGATATCCGCTCCCAGTCCATCATTGACAAGGGTATCCGCGCCGCCCAGGGCATTGATGGTATCGGCATCATCCGTTCCGACGAGGAAGTCCGGTCCGTTTGTGTAAGTCTGATTAGCCATCTGCTCTCTCCTGAAGAACCATCGCACGCGTTACTTATTACCAGAACGCGAGCCGGAGCCCCTGGACTGGTCGTGCGTCTTAGGGTTATCGCGGAGTAAAAGTGCTCTGTCAACTGTTTGACCTATCGTAAGGGATAAAACGATATCCAGCTAACGTTGTGGAATCTAACAGTTTTAAGGTCTGTTCCGTTATGAAACACGAATGCGCAGCTCGGACCCTTCCCCTATGGTAAGGTTTCGCCAGTTTTCCTATAGCTGCAGCGCGCGGACGCAGGCGGCGGCAGTTTCAGTGACCTTATGACTGTCAATCTGCCAGTTCGGGTGCGCCGGGCCGGTACCCGGCCCCGTCACAGTGCCGCGCAGGAAGGCGTGGAAAAGGCCGAGAGTTTGGTAAAGGTGTGCGTGCATGGCTCGGAAGCCTGTGTGCGGCTCGAGCTCAAGGACCACCGTGCCGGGATGACAAAAAACCGTATTGAAGAGGCCGGAGCCGGTCGGGCCGACGATTATGTCCGCACATGCGAAGGCGGCGACACGCTCCACAAAAGTTAGCCGCTCCGGGAATATCTCCTGAAATCCCAAGGGGCGAAGGGCCATCACGACATCCGTCTCGTTCAGTAGGACGCGGCGAGGGATGGTTTCGGACCAATTGCGGCGCGAAACGTAAAGGCGCCTTCCTATGGAAGGAGGCCGTTTTGGCACAAGGGACGATGCCAGGCTGAGAAGACGCTTGCGTGTGTCTTTCGGAAAAATATTGGAAGGTGCGACCAGAGAGGGAGCAATCACGTCGGGAAGATGCGCGATACGCGTGATGTCCTGCGCGATGATGCGGCGGCCAGGCGCGAGCGCCGCGATGATCTCTTCCATCCAGGGCGCCTCCATCGGCAGAAGGAGGGACCGTCCCTCTGCCTCAGGGCCGAGCTGATCGAGCGTCAGGAGCTTAGGTAGGATCCGGAACAGCCAAGAGCCGTAATTGCGCGCTTCCGTCGAAGCGAGCGCGATCACGGGCTCTTCGATCGACAGGACGGCCCCGGGATCTGCTGCCACCGTCAGCCGCTCGCCGGTCCTCGTGACAGCAGGCGTCATCTTGAATTCGGCAGGAAAGCGCGACAATGGCGCTGCCCGGTCAAAGAAGGGGTCGGGCAGAAGGCAGACATCGTTGAATAGGAGCGGGCCGCTGTCCCCCCCTGGCATGTCGTCAATCATCGCGCGCTGGCCAGCGAGGAAAACGTTGCGGCCGCGGAGAACGTAGCGAGGACGCTCTACAAGGGATGCATCCGGCTCTTCCGGCAGTGGCGGTTCGCCGAAGGGCAGGCGCTGGCCTTCAGTCTGAAGGGGCTGCGCCGCGGCGACAACGCGAGCCGCGACTTGATCGCTTATAGGCCGCCAGCCGGATGTGCTGTTCTCCCAAAGATCCCCCGGGTCGGCCGCAGTGACGTCGCGTTCCGCGAGCCGCCCAAGGCGCGCGGCAAGGCCCGGAGGCATCGTCAGTGCGAGAGCTGGCGCGACAGCGCCCGCTCGATCCGCGCCCGGTCGAAAGGCTCGTCCAGAAACTCGAACAGGCCGCGCAGGCTGTCCGGATCCTTGGTGTAGTCCTCGTAGCGCACGAGAAAGCCGTCATTCGGATGGGCGAGCGCATAGTCGGCATATTGCCGGTCGAGATCCTCCACCATGGCGAGGATCTCTTCCATCTCCATGTCCTTCCACCAGGCGGACCTGGCAACGTCGCTCGAGCGGCGGGTGTTGAAGACGAGCTTGCACGGGGCAAAGAAGCTGCGGATGAAGTCCAGGAACTGGGGCATCTCGCCTTCTTCGGCGTCGTGGAAGCGGATCTCCTTGAAGCCGAGGATCCTGACGCCCGGCGGCGGCGTCAGAATGTCGTCGATGAAGGCGGCCGCCAGCTTCTCGCCGAAGCGGCGCGGCACGATCTCGTCGGCGCCGTACCAGGGGCCGTGCGCGGGAATGGCCTCCGGGCCCTGGTTGTAGCGGGTGCCATAGGCGCGCTTCCAGGCGCGGAAGAGCGGATAGAGCAGATTGTTGTTCTCGCCCCGGATGAAGGCGCCGGGCAGGCTCTGCAGGATGGTCTGCAGGAGCGTCGAGCCGGAGCGGCCATAGGTGACGATGACGACGAATTTCTCGAACGGCTTGTCGCTCATGAAGCTCTCTCCGCGGGGGTTCGGCGAAGGCGCTGAGACCTTTCAGCCCACCGGCCCAGGTTGATTTGCAAATGTCTCAAACGAAATCCGGCGCGTTCATCGCGAATGCCGGACGTCGACAGGTTCAGAGTCGGCCTGCGAGCCGACTGCGCACGGCAAAGCCCAGATGGTCCTCGGCGACGAGCCGGCTCGCCGGCACGCCGCGCAGCGTCAGGGAATGCCGGGCATGCGGCCCGGCGGCGATCGCATGGTGGGCGTGCTCATAGGCGGCAATTACCGTCGCCGGCTCCTGGCCGCGCTGCAAGGCAAGGTCCAGAAGCGCGTCGGGAAAGCCGTTGATCACGACGACGCCGTCGCCCTTGGCGGCGCCGGCCAGAGGCAGGGTGCGCGACAGGCCGAAGCCGGCGAGGACGTCGTGGCCGCGGATGAGCGCGCTCAGGCGGTGGAAGCTCGCCGGCTCCTCCACCGGCAGGACCGACCCCATGAAGGAGAAGGCGGCCGGGAGCATCGCCGGTTCGGGATCGAGGACGACATTGTCCGGCCGCGCGGCGGCGTGGGCCGCGGCGAAGGCTTGTCCCTTCGTCTGGCCGTCGAGAAGCAGGGAGAGCGCAAGGCCGGCAGCGCGCAGCCGCTCGCAATAGGCGGCGAAGGCGGTCCGGCCGGGCTCGGTCGCCACCACCTCCGGCGCCACCGAGACCAAGCAGCGCACCGGCCGGTCGGTGATGAACGGAAACGGCCCGAACGGCGCCATGCCGCAGAGATCGTCGGTCACCTTCTCGCGCACGTCGCGCAGGATCGGCCCGCGATAGAGCCGGGTCGCATGGCGCAGCGGCGGCGTCCGGCTTGCCCTGATCAGGGGCCGCAGCAGCGCCGACAGGCGGGACAGGCGCCGGTCTTTGCCCGCAGTCTCGGCCACCGGCTCCAGCGCCGGCACCGTCCAGTGCTCGATCCGATCGATTTCGCGCAGGATTGCAAGGCCCGGCAGACGCGGCTGTTCGCGCACCAAGCGGTTGAGGTCCTCGACGCGGATGAGGGCAATAAGCGCCTGCGCCCGGCTCGCCACGCGGCGGCCCTGGCGCGGATCGCCGAAGAAGCGGCTGGCATGGTCGAGCGGCTGCACTTCGAGAAGCGCCGAGCCTGTCTGCTTCTGGGCCATGGCGTCGAACAGGAGGCTGCGCAGATAGAGCGGCCATTCGCCGGGCGCGGCGGCGGCACCGTGATGGGCGACGAGAACCGGCGGGAAGGGCGCTTCGTTGGGGGCGTTCAGATAGGCCGAGAACATCGCCGCGGTCTCGGCAAGGCTAAGGGAGCGGCCGGGCAGGCACGGGTCGGAGGTCGCGCGGATCGCGCCGGTCGAAAGATCAGCCATCAGGAAGCGCGGCGCCTCGGCCTGTTCGGAGGCGAGCACGGCGCGGCGGGAAAACAGCGCCTGATGCTTGCGCTGCATTCCGGCGAGGATCTCCTCGGTCCGGCGACGCGACTGCGCCACCATGCTTTCCGGCCGCACGCGGTACAAAAAGCCGGAATCTTTCACCCTGACGCCGTGAAACCCCTTCTCGCGGGCCGACAGCCAAAAATCCCAGTCCTCGAGGCCGAGGCGCATCGTCTCGTCGTAGAAGATGCCCTTCGCAAACACGGCGCTGCGTACCAGGCTGCCAGCCTCGCAGATATTGCCCCTGAGGTGCCGGAAGGGAGCGTCGGCGATTGCGGTCTCGCGGATGTCTACCCCTTCAGCGAAGGCGGTCAGGCCGAAGGCATGAACGTCCGGAAACGCCCAGCCGGCGCCGGGATCGGCGTCGAGCGCCGCGGCGAAGGCCGAAAGCGCATAGGGTTCGAGCCGGTTGTCGGCATCGAGGAAGAAGATCGCGTCGAGATCGGCATGAAGGTCGAGAAGGGTGCGAACGCCGAGATTGCGGGCGGCCGAGAGGCCGCCATTCACTTGGCGCAGCGTGATCAGCCGGCCCGCATGACGCGCCCGCGCCGCGGCGAGCGCGGCTTGCGTCTCGGAATCGGGGCAGCCGTCGTCGATCACGACGACACTCAAGGGACGCTCGAGATCCTGCCCGCAGGCGCTCTCCACCGCCTCGACCGCAAAGCGGGCATGGCCGTAGACGGGAATGACGACGCCGAGCCGGCGCAGGCGCCGCTCGCCTTGTGCGGCTTCGGACGGCACCGTCATGTGGCCGGCCCGCCGGGCGCGGCCGGGAAGCGATGGGCGCGCTCCGGCGGCTGCGCCACGACAAGGTCGAGCGCATACCAGCGGCACCAGCCGAAATTGGTATGATCGGACAAGGAGCGCACGGTAAGGACGAGATCCGCCGGCTGGGCCAGCGGCTCGTCAAGATCGAGCGCCAGCATGTGCGCGGGACCGGGCTCCACCGCGAGATGCGCACCGGCGATGACGAAATCCGGAGCTTGGCGGAAGCCAGTCTCGACGAAGTCCGACAAGGCCTCGGAAAAGGCCAGGGGATCGGCCTCGCCGGCGTCGCGGCGCACGAGGACGAGGCCGTATTCGGCGTCGGGCCCCTGCAGATGGGCGGTGCCAAAACGCGCCGCGACCCGGATCAGGCCGGACGGCAGGATGGCGCGGCCGCGCGCCCCGCTCACCCTGCCGGGCAGGGGATGGGTCTGCATGAAGTTCTCGACGTCGGAGATATCGAGCGCGGAGAAGCCGAGTTCGCCCGATACCCGCAGGCCCTCGGTGTCACCGAAGAGATAGCCGAGGCGGCTCTTCAGCTCGGGAAAGGTGATCCGGCGCGCGAAGGGCGCGGCAAGGCCGGAAGCTGGCGTCTCGCACCGGTCGATCTGCAGATCGGTGAGAACGATCTCGGCCGCGGCATCGCCGCCGCCGTGGGCGAGGAGCACCAGATCGCCCGGCGCCCGAAGCGGCGCGTCGAGGACGAGCGACAGGCGCGCGCCCACGCCCGGCCGCAAAGAGCCGGTGGTGGCGGCCATGCCGGCGGGCGCCTCGCCCCCGTCAAGGACGCTTTCGGCGATGCGGCGCGCTGCATCGCCATCGGCGCCGAAGCCGTGCTCCCCGCCGCCGGCGAGGAGAGCGAGGGTGATGGTTTCGGCTACGGCGGGATAGCCGATCTCGGCCGTCAAGCGCAGCTTCTCGGTGCCGGCGGGAAGCGCCGCGTCGATCGCCGCCCCGCAGATCGCCTGCGGCAGGACACGCAGAGCCAGGCTGCCATCGGCGCGGACCTCGGCGAGCGGACCGCCCCCGGCGCGCTGGCGCAGCACCGCCTCCGCCGCCGGGCCGAACAGGAAGCGCAGACCCTTTCGCATCGCCAGCCGGTCCGGCATCTGCGTCGTCACGCGGGCCTGCGGCCTCGGCGCCTCGCGGAAGAGATCGTCGGACAGGCCCTTCCAGACCTTCAGCGACAGCGAGGCATCAAGCGCCGGAGCCGTCAGACCGAAGCCCTCCGTGGCGTCGTCGCCGAGCGACAGGAGCGGCGCCGGAGCGCCCGGCTCGCCCATGAAGGAGACGGTCAGGAAGCCGTCGCCGTGCAGCGGGCCGACCGCCTTGTCGAGAAACAATTCGTTCCAGCCTTCGGCGAGCGCGGCATAGTCGAGCTCGACCCGTGCGACGCTCTCCTTTAGCCCCGGCGGGCCGAGGGTGACGACGAGCCGGCCCGGTCCGGCGGCTGGCCGTGCGACATGGAGGCTGACGGCCGAGACGGCCGCAAGATCCACCGGCAGCCGTTCGGCAAGGCTCGTCGCCGTGATCGTGCCATCCGGACCAATGCTGCGGCCACCCGCCGGCACCTCATAGGCGAGGATACGCGTCGCGTAGCCGATCGCCTCGACCATGTCGCGCCCCTTGCGCAGGGCCAGCGCCTGCCACTCAGCCCGCTCGCGGGCGGCGGCGAGTTCGGCCTCGCGCTCGGCGAGCAGTGCGACCGTGCCGGACAGATGGCCGGCGATCGCAGGCATCAGCGCGGCGGACAGGGCCTTGCCGAGCGCGCCCGCCTCGCCCTCATCGAGGAGAACGAGACGCGGCAGGGGCCGGGCCTGATGGTGTTCGAACACCGAAAGGATCGCGCGGGCGACGTTCTCCCTGCCGCGACCCGCCGCGATCGCAAGAACCCCGTGCGCAATGCCGGCGAAGGAGAGGACCCTGGCTTCGCGCTCGCGCGGCGCCGCGGGATCGCGGAGAACCCCGTCCGGGCCGAAGCTGGAAACGGGAAGGGCGAGGTCGGCGAGATTGACCTCGGACAGAAGGCTATCGTCGATGAGGATCTGCACAGGGCGGGCGAGAACCGTCTCGACGGTCCGGGCGTCGAAACGCAAGGCATGGGCGATGCTCAACTGGTCTCTCCCGCATCGGCGCGACCCGATCCGCGGCGCGCCATTCCCGCCCGTTGTCCGGCCCAGAGCCCGTTCAGCCGGGCGGTGTTGAGCGCCCTCTGGCGGTCGATCTCGGTCTCAGCCACGCCGTGGCTGAGACCCCAGGCGGTATCGGAGGCGTTGATGGCGGCGATCGCCCTTGCCAGCGCGGCCTCGTCCTCGATCAGCACATAGCCGAAATGTTCGCTGAAGAAGGCGCCTTCGGTCTTTGCCCGCGCAAAGGTCTCCGCCTCGTCATAGTCGTGCGAGTGATAGACGATAGCGCTCGGCACGAAAACCTTCTGATAGCCTGCCGCGACAATGTCCTCGGCAAAGAGCTGGTCCTCGCCATAGGCGACGTCGCGATAGGGAGTGTCCTTCCAGACCGAGCGCCTCAGGCAGGAATTGTTGTCGCTGTAGTAATGCAGCATCTGCCGCCAGATGGTGTCTCCCGCGTCGTAACGCGCCGGATCGAGCTCGCGCGAGACGGCGAGTGGATGATTGCGGAATTGGCGGAAATGGCCGGAAATGTCGCGCTTGACGAAAGCGCTGGCCGACGGCCAGGCCCAATGCGGGCCGAAGGCGCCGCCGGCCTTCGGGAAATGGTCGAGCATCAGGACGTAATCGGCGAGCCAGCGCTCGCCGACCGGCATCGCATCCTGAGTGAGGAAGGCGACATAGTCGCCGCTGGTCAGCTCAATGCCGAGATTGCGGGTGCGGCCGTGGCCGAAGTCCTTGGCATCGATCCGGTGGAACAGGATCTTGGGATCGGCGGCGATCCGGTCAGCGGTGCCGTCGGTCGAACCGCTGTCGACAACCAGGATCTCGAACGGGTCGGCAAGCTTCTGGCTCTTGACCCGCTCTAGGAGGTCCATCAGCAGCGGGCCGCCGTTGAGGGTCGGAATAACGACGGAGATCTTGGGGCTGACGCGCGGCGCGGCGGGCGGACGCGGCGAATGGCCGAGCTCCTGCAGCCGGTCGACGATGCTGGTCTCGATGATCGCTGCGGCGCCGTCCCAGGAGAACTGCCCGACCCAGGCAAGAGCCGCCGCCCGCTGGCGCACGCGCCGTTCGGCATCGGTGATTAGCGCTTCCATCTCGTCGGCGATCGCCGCCGGGTCGGGAAGCGCCCGACTGACGACGCCGTCTGGATAGATCGCGCGGGTGCTTTCCACATCGAGTTCGACGACGGGCAGGCCGCAGGCCATCATTTCCTGCGGCACCAGGGAATAGTTGGTCGCCGAGAAGACGACGCCGATGGTCGCCTCCCGGTAGAGGTCGGCGAGGTCGGCGCCGGACATCAGCCCGTGATCGACGAAGGCGAAGGGCGCGGTCTCGACGGGCCGGTCGGTGCCGAAGAAATCGACCAGGAAGCAATGGCCGCGGCTCGCCAGCACCTCGAGCGCGAGGTGACCGAGCTCGACCGCCCGACGGGCGGTATGGCCGCGGGCGTAGAAGGCGATGCGGGGCAGGCTGTGCGCAGCGCCATCTGGCGCAGTGCCAGCGGCCGGATCCGCTCCGGCGGTCGGAGCCGGCGCGTAGATGTCGCGGTCGGCGGCCAGATGGAAGAAGCGAGCCCAACGGCCGAACTGCGTTTCCATCGTCTGCGCCAGCCAAGGGCTCGCGCACAGGCAGTCGACGTCGAGGCCGTAGGTGGATTCGGCGAGCAGCGATTCCGTCCCGCGTGGCCGGAAGAACGGTTCGTAGTCCTGGACGAAGTAAAAGCAGCGCTTGACATTGCGCATCGCGCGGGCCGGAAAGACCGAGCCCCAGTCGGTGGCGATCACAGCGTCGCCCGCCACCGTCGCAAAGTCCGGCTCGTCGATCCACCGGACCTCAGCATTGAGCGTGCGGTAGTGCTTGACGATGTCGTCGAAGGCCTCGGCGCCGGTCTCGTGGACGCGCGCCCCGTGCAGCCAGACCGTCTGGCGGTGTCCCTTCAGGGATAAGGCTCTGACCATGCGAAAGATCGTCATGTGGCCGCCGCCGCCGGGATAGAAGTCAGGCACGACCCAGTGCAGGACGAGCCGGTTCGGCACGAAGCTGCCGGGCGGGGGCGGGGCCGCCGGCGGATAGTCCACCGGGTAGCGCAGCATTTCGCCCGGCAGGAAGGTTGCGGACTGCGGGCTGCCGAGATGGATCCGGTGGGCGGGATGGCCGAGATCGACGGGCTTGACTGACAGGCCCGGCAGGCCCTCCTTCAAGAAAACGGCCAGCGGCTCGCCCGCCTCGGGCGTCCAGCCGGTTAGCGCCGCATAGCGGGCCAGGGAAAATTCGGCCGATGGATCGCGGCCCTCGCGCCAGCCATGGCGCAGATAATGCAGAAGCGCCGGCAGATCGCTGTTGACGACGTCCGCATAGCGCTCCGAATAGTAGAACGGGTCGAAATAGGGATTGGGCTTGCGCCCCTCCCGCTGGCCGTAGTCGAGGAAGTGTCCGAGAAGGTCGGACACCGCCACGAGATCGGCGTGGCAGGCGCGATACCAGCCTTCGTGGAACAATCCGCTTTCGGCGATTTCCTGGCGGCCGACCGCATCGACCGCCTTCAGGCGGGCATGCTGTTCGATCGCGGTCTCCGCGGCGTCAAGCGCCTCCGGATGCCTCTCCAGATAGGCCTTGCCATCGAAGCCGGAAAACGGGCTACGCCCTTCCTTCCAGCCGGTCCTGATATAATGGATCAGCGGGTTGGTCCCGGCCGCCCGGATATCCTCATACGTATCGAGATACCATTGCGTATTGAAGAGCGGGCCCGGATTGCGCCCTTCCTTCCAGCCGCTTTCGTGGAAGTGGACGGCGGCGGGAAGCTGCGCCTCTGCGACGTCGGGATTGTGCTGGAGGTACCAGGCCTCGTCCATCAGGAGCGGATGGGCCTTCAGAACCGCGAGCGGGTCTGATCCCCGAAACCGCCGCAAACGCGTCTTCACATATGCAAGCACATTGCGCCCCAAAACCAGCCGCCTTCCTTCATGACTTTCAGGAGCGTTATGGATTGCGCCACCGCATGGCATAGGCCACGGCAAATTGAAAGAACGCCGCGAGGCTTCAGCGGCAGGTCTTAACGCCGGTGGCGACGTCGATCATCAGCTGGCGGTGACACGGCAACAGGTGCTTGGCGGCATAGCGCTCGATCGCCGTCCGCCGGGCCGCCTCGCGCAGCGGCGCGTATTTCTCCCGATTGTCGAGAGCCTCGCCGATCCGCTCCGCGATCCGCTTGGTGTCAAAGAAGTCGACCAGAAGTCCGTTTTCACCGTCGGTGACCATTTCGCGGATCGGATCGGTGTCGGAGCCGAGCAGGAGAACGCCGGTCGACAGCGCCTCCATCATCGACCAGGAGAGGACGAACGGCACGGTCAAGTAGACATGCACCGAGGAGATGCGGAAGACCGTCCGCAGCGTCTTCAGCGGCACGAGATCCAGGAAATGGACCCGGCTGAGATCGAGGTCGAGCGTTTCGAACGCATGCTCCTTGTAGCTCTTGCCGTCCTTGCGCTTAGAGCCGTAGGCGACCCGGTCGCGCCCGACGATGATCGCCTGCAGGTTCGGCCGCGCCTTCTGCGCACGGGCGAGCGCCTCCATGAACTGCGGAAAGCCGCGATAGGGCTCCATGCCGCGCGTCGCATAGGTGACGATCTCGTCCTTGGCGGTGAAGGTCTTACCCTCGATCTCCAGCGTGTCGTCGGGATCGGGACACATGTAGTCGGTGTCGATCCCGTCGTGCAGAACTTCAATCTTGTCCCTGTAGATCGCCGGGAACCGGCTGTGCTGGAAGCGCGTCGGCGAGACGCCCCAGTCCATGATCGACAGGTCGGCCATGAAGGTGGCGTTCTTCATGTGCATGCGGACCCGTTCGTCGTAGGACGGAGGCTCCTGCTTCAGGAAATCCACGTCCGAATGCGCGCTGTGATACCACCATTCGTAATAAGTCAGCATACGCGTGTCGGGCCACAATTCGCGCAGGAATAGGGTAGGCCCCCAGCCGGAATGACCGCAAATGAGGTCAGGATTCCAGCCCGAATTCTTCAGGGCGACCATCTTCTGAAAGACGTTTTGGGCATTGATGACGCTCGCTTCGAAATCCGGAAGCGCCGGGTGGATCCCCTTGGTCACCTCGCGATGCGGCTTATAGACCACCTTCTTCAAAGGAAAGGTCTGCTTGTTGGTCTCCAGCGTGCAGACGACCATGTCCTCGATCGCCGGATCATTGCGCAGATATTCGTAGATGCGACGGTACTGGCCGGGAAAGTTGTTGTGCAGAAAGAGTATCTTCACGCGCTATGCCTCAATTCGCCGTCGCCGCGGTTGCTCGTCTTGCGCCGCAGGACGACCACGCCGTCGCGTGTTAGCTTGAAATCGATCAGAAATCCACGCGCGCAGGCGGCCAGGACAGCCGCGTTCGTCGCCTCCTGCCCGACCTGGTCCTCATGGGTCTCGAAGATCATCGCGCGCAGCGGCGAAAGATCCGCCGTCTCCAGGATTTCCAGCTCGCCGCCCTCGATGTCCATGACGAGGATGGTCGCGCGATGCGTCGCGATGACGGTCTCGAGCGGATCCACGGCGACCTCGATCAGCCGGCCCTCGGCCTCGCCGCGGTCCAGCCCGGAGGCCCAGAACACCTCGGCGAGGCGGAAGGCGGCGTGCGTTGCCCCGGTGCTTGCGGGCCGGCAGAGGCGCTGCCGGATTTCCACGGCATGGCCGTTGAGGGAGAGATTGGCGCGGGCGCGTTCGACGACGGCCGGATTGGGCTCATAGGTCAGGACCGCCGCATCACCGACGATGCCGGCGAGGGCGCTCGTCACCACGCCCATGCCGCCGCCGAGTTCGAGCACCCGGTCGTGCGGCCCGATGACGGCGCGCGCGAGGCGCACCTCGTCGCCCTCGTACCAGCCGCGGTCGATGCCGCGCTGGATCACCGGCGCGTCCCGCTCCCGGTCGACCTGGACCTTCAGCCCGTGCAGCGTGACGATTTCCATGGCCGCCTTCTCCGCCCTTGAGGCCGCCTCACCTGGCAGCGGCTGTGCTCCTGCCGGACCGGCGTCCACCCCGGACGGCCCGGCGCCCAGCTGCCCCGCCCAGCCGTGGCGCGCCGCCGCCGCAAAGCGGCGGAGCACCGGCCAGCCGCCGGAGCGCCGGGCATAGACCATGGCCTGGAGCGGCAGATAGGCGAGGCTCCGCAGCTTGAGGCGCAACGGCACATGGGGAAGCCGCATCAGCGCGACCCGGTTGCGCAGATAGGACTGCATCCGCGCCTCGCTCTGGGCGGGAAAGCGGATTGGTCCGGCCGAAATCACCCCATGACCGAGGCGATGGGGCATAAGAAGCGCCGGATCGAGCCACACCGAATAACCCTTCGCCCAGGCCCGCAGACTCCATTCGAGGTCGATCCCGTCGATGAAGAAGTCGGCGCGGAACGGGCCGATGTCGACGAAAGCGGCAAGATCGACGAGCGAGCCGGAAGTGATGACGTAGTCGACCGCCCGGCAGCCCGCCCGCTCACGCGAGCGCGAGGGATAGCGCGGCGGCTTGCCGTCCTCGCCCGCGGGCACCACCGGCTGCGGCCCGACCACCGCCGGTCGTTCGCCTGCCTGCCCAAGGCTTCGGTGTCTGGCCAGCAGCGCCTCCGCAAGTCCCGGCTCGGGCGAGGAGTCCTGGTCGAAGAGGAGGATGTGCGTGGCGCCGCCGGCCTGCGCGGCCGCGCAGAGCGCGTTCAGCCCGGCGCCGATGCCCGCATTGGCCGGGGCCTCGATAAGCTCCAGCCCGTCCCTTTGCCGCAGACGCTCAAGAATGTCCGCCCCGATCGCTGTGCCGACCGGACCGTCGACATAGGCGAGGAGGCGGGCGTCGACGCCGGCGAGGCGGCCCAGAAGCGCCTCAAGCAGCGCCTCGTCGGGCGAAAAGATCGTCACGCCGACGGCCAGCGCCCTGTCGGTGCCCGGCGCTATCGTCGGATTGCCGGCCTCCATCGTCGATCAGGCTTCGTCGGCGATGCGCTGGAGATATTGCCCGTAGCTGCTCTTGCCGAGACCCTGGCCGAGGGCGCGCAAAGCGGCGGCGTCGATATAGCCGAGGCGATAGGCGATCTCCTCGGGACAGGCGATCTTGAAGCTCTGACGATGCTCCAGCGTGCGCACGAATTCGGCCGCCTCGACCAGGGAGTCCGGCGTGCCGGTGTCGAGCCAGGCATAGCCGCGGCCCATGCAGGAGACGGACAGCGTTCCCTCCTCGAGATAGATCCGGTTGAGGTCGGTGATCTCGAGTTCGCCGCGCGGCGAGGGCTTCAGCGTGGCGGCGAGCTGCGAGGCTCGCCCGTCGTAGAAGTAGAGCCCGGTGACCGCCCATTGCGAGCGCGGCTTTTCGGGCTTTTCTTCGATCGAGGTCGCCCGTCCCCCGGCATCGAAGTCGACGACGCCATAGCGTTCGGGATCAGCGACCTTGTAGGCAAAGACGCTCGCGCCCGCCGTGCCGACCACGGCGTCCCGAGCCGAGCCCATCAGTTCGGGCAGGCCGTGGCCGTAGAACAGATTGTCGCCGAGGACGAGCGCGCAAGGCTCGCCGGCGACGAAGTCCTCGCCGATCAGGAAGGCCTGCGCCAGGCCGTCGGGGCTCGGCTGCTCGGCATAGGCCAGGGACAGTCCCCAGCGGCTGCCGTCGCCGAGGAGCGTGCGGAAGCGCGGCAGGTCGTGCGGCGTCGAGATCACCAGAATGTCACGGATCCCTGCCATCATCAGCGTCGACAGCGGATAGTAGATCATCGGCTTGTCGTAGATCGGCAGGAGCTGCTTGGAGGCGGTCAGCGTCATCGGATGAAGCCGCGTTCCGCTGCCGCCGGCGAGGATAATGCCCTTCACGCCCAATTCCCTCTTCTGGTGTCGTTCACATGCGCGCCGGAGCGCGGCCGGTTCGCCGCGGCGCCCGTATCGCTGCCTCTTCCGCCCCTCTCTATGGGGAAAAGCCGCGGGAGCCAAATGCCGGGGAGGGGGGCAGCCTGCCCTTCGGCCGAAAGCCCGCTGGTGCGCGCCCGCAAGGCCAGTCAGCGTGGCGCGATCGGGCAGGCATGCGCGGGATCGAGGAGCGCATAGAGCTTCGCCGGCATGCGCGTCTTCGGATAGGTCGTCTGCCAGCCGACGAAGTCCGAGGTCACCGCGGAAACGGCTCGCGGAACGTCGGGTCGCTCCCGGCCGACGGGGGCGACCGCCCGGACTGTGCCCGCGGCGTCCGTCAGGAGCATGGCCGGCGGCGGGCGGCGATGGGAGAGATCGAAACTCCAGCCCTCCACCGGCAGCGGGTCCGCCGCCGCCTCGGGCACTTTCCCCATCGCGCCAAGGCAGGCCTCGGGCGCGGTGATCTCCACATGCCGCGTCAAGGGATCGCCGATCCAGTCCAGCGGCAGTGGCGGCGGGTCGCTCACCGAGGAGAAGGGCGGCAGGACGCGGATCTCGTCCTTCGAGAAGGCGTCGAGGACGTAGCGCACCTGCGAGGCGCCGGCGTCCTGCAGGCGGGTGACGCCGATCTCCATCGCTTCGAAGCCAGTCGCAAACAGGCGGTGCGGCGGCGGGGCGACGACGAGCATGTCAGGCCCGGGGGCTTGCCCCTCCTGCCAGAGCCGCCGCCTTGCAGCGAGGGTTTCGTCGAGGAGGCCGACGTCGTGGACGAGCGCCGGCGAAAGAGCGGCCAGCGGAACGGCGACCGACAAAGCGAGCGCCAGCTCGGCCAATCCGCGCCGGGCGAGCCGAGCCCGCAGATCCTCGGTCAGACAGGCGGCGACGATCCGCGCCGCCGCGAGAAGGGCAAGAAAGACGAGCACCCGGCGCACGCTCGCATGACGCTCGCAGCACAACAGGCCGAACTGGTAGAACGCGCCGAAGGTCGACAGGAAGCCCGTCGCGACCGTCGCCAGGAACAGCGCCGCCGGGCCGGCAAGCTCCGCCTTCCCGCGATCGGCCAGCCGCACGAACATCGCGGTCGCCCCGAGGAGGAAGAGGCCCCGCGCAGCCAGTCCGACCACGGTTTCGAGGCCCTGATCGACCAGGAAGGCTTCCCGCAGCACCTGCAAGGCGCCGCGAAGGACCGACGGCCACAGAAGATGCGTGGCCGCGGCCTCGAGCCCCCCCTCCGTCGCCTTGCTGACGCGGCCTTCGACCAGAAGCACCAGAAGGACGAGCGAGACGCAAAGGGAAATAAGGAAGGGCAGGACGGCGAGCGCGTTCCGCGCGAACCGCTCGGGCCGGGACGCCTGCAGGCGAGCCGGGCCGAGCGCGGCCGAACCGCCGCGGATCTCGGTCAAGAGGAAGGCGACGAGGACCAGGGCGGAGAAGGTCAGCGCGAAAAACGATCCGACCTCGGCGGAGGTGGCGCCAAGAACCAGGAGCGCGGCCATCGCCGCGTTGACCCCTGTCCTGCCGATCCCGCAGAAGCAGGCGAGCCCCGCCACCGCCAGGAAAGCGCTCACCGTCGGCAGGTAGGCGGCCGCCCCCTGGACCCAGTAGAGCAGCTCCGAATTGTTCCGGGCGAGGATCACATGGAGGAGGAGAACCAGGGCGAGCAGCGTGCCACTGCGCCTGCGGCCGCCCGACAGGCGCAAGGCCGGCAGAAGCGCGAGGCCGAAGAGGATCAGCCAGAGCCCCATCAGCATGGGCGCGATCAGCTGGCGGCCGGTCGCGGCGACGGCGAGCTGGTAGAGATAGAGGACGAATTCGGAGAACGGCCTGGGGCTCCAGGTGATCATCCGGTGGAGAACGCCGTCCAGTCCGAATTCGCGGACCGCCGCGGCATTGGCATATTCGTCGGGCTGCCAGTAGCCGGCGAGGGTCATCGCGAAGAAGACCAGGAAGACGGCGAGGCAGGCGGTAAGGATCCAGCGTTGCCAGGACGGCGCCGCAGGATCGACGCTTCGAGCAAGGCTCGTCATGCCCCCATCACTCCGCCACAGGTTCCGCGCGAATCCCCCTCGCGTGTCGCCCCGGCCTATGACGCGACGGACGATTGTGCAAGGTGCGGACGCAACCTCAGAACAAGCCGGACCGTCTCGACCGCCGCGCTCGGCGAAGCCTCACGCTGAGGCTGCTTCGATCTCCGCGGCTTCCGCGTCCGCCTCGGCATCCATGTCGGCGAGCTTCTCCTTGCCGGCATAGCGCTCCATCACCTCGCGATAGGGCCCGTCGTCGATGATACGGCCGTGTTCGAGCCGGATCGCCCGCGTGCACAGGCGCGCCAGGAGGGCCCGGCTGTGCGAGGCCAGAACCAGGATGCCGGCCTGCGAGATGAAGGTCTGGATCCGCCGCTTCGCCTTGTCGATGAAGGCGGCGTCGCCAGCGCCGAGCCCTTCGTCGAGAAGCAGGATCTCCGGATTGATGCTGGTCGAGATGGCGAAGGACAGCCGCGTTTGCATGCCCGCCGAATAGGTCCGGATCGGCATGTCGAGAAACGGCCCGAGTTCGGTGAAGTCGGCGATTTCCTCCAGCCGGTCCTCGATCTGGCGACGCGAAAGGCCGAGAAACAGGCCGCGCAGCCGGATGTTGTCATAGCCGGTGGCGTCGGAATCCATGCCGAAGCTGATGTCGAACAAGGGGGCGATGTGGCCGCGGATCAGGATGGATCCGGTCTGCGGCGGATAGATGCCGGCGAGGACGCGCAGGAGCGTCGTCTTGCCGGCGCCGTTGTGTCCGATCAGCGCGACGCGTTCGCCGTGGTTGATCGACAGGGAGATGTCGCTGAGTGCCTCCACGCAGGTGCGCTGGCGCGAGTCCGAGCCGACCCGGCCGCCCGTGGCGCTCGAGACAATCCGGTTGCGCAGGGACCGTGCCGAGCCGCCGTAGATCGGGAAGCTGACGGCGACATTCTGAAGCTTGATGGAATTCACGTCACTCTTACAGCCAATAGGGGATCCGCCAGCGGAACCGTGCGTAGAACAGGAAGGCGATCAGGCAGTTGACGACGGTGAACACCAGGGAGAACTCCCAGTTCACCACAGTCGGAAACCCTGTCAGGATGGGCGCGCGGACCAGTTCGATCAGATGATAGAGCGGGTTCCAGTCTGCGATCACCTGGCGGTCCTGCAGGCTGTCGGCGTGCCAGATCACCGGCGTCACGAAGAACAGCGTCTGAACGACGTTGCTCATCAGCGGAGGAATGTCGCGGAAGCGCGCGCTGAGCGTGCCGAGGAGCAGGCCGAAGGCGGCGCCGTTGATGACGACGATGCAGAGGCCGACGAGCGACATGAAGCCGACCCAGCCCGGATTGATGCCGAAGATGAACAGCACTAGCGCGATGATGATGATGTTGTGGAAGAAGATGATCAGCGACCGCCAGATCAGGCGGAAGAGGTGTACCGACAGCGGCGCCGGCATCTGCTTGATCGCGGCTTCCGCGCCGGTGAATGTGCCGCAACCTTCCATGATGAAGCCGGCAAGCAAAGTCCAGATGACGATGCCCACACTCAGATAGGGCAGATATTCCTGGAGCGACATCTTGAACAGCGCGCCATAGGTGATGCCGAGGCCGCCGACAAAGGCGGCCAAGCTCAGCGTCACCCAGAACGGTCCCATGACCGAGCGGCGATAGCGCTGGCGCATATCAAGCCAGCCCATGGTTCCCCACAGTTCAACCAGCTTCAGCCCGGCGACAAGGTCGGCGAAGGTGGAACTGATGGGGGATTGCCGGTAATTCGCCGCGTCATAATCGACGGTTGCGACAGGCATTTCAACGGTTGTCGCGGACAGGGGTCTGCTCCGAAATCGCTGCGTCGCTCGGCTCTTAACAGAATTGGAATCGGACATGAAGCAGCAGGTTTGGTGTTATTCGGCTGCTCCGCCCGCTTTGACAGGGATGGTGCGGTTCTCTTCGAGCACCGTCTCACCGTGACGCAACAGCGATACGGTGACTTGCCAATCACCCGGCTGCAGAGCCCTCTTCTTCCCGGCAAAGCTGGAATAGGTAGCCTTGTGCCGGTTCATTGGCGCGCTGTCAGCTGCAAAGAAGGACGATCCGTCCGGCGCAGTGATCGTGGTGCGGATGATGTCGCCGGCTTCCAGATTGATGAACCAGCTCCAGGCAATCGTCACCGGCGCGCCGGCATCGGGCGCTGCGGGCGGTCCTTTCTCTAACAGCCTGTCATGGTCGACAGGACCACCGGCCATCCCGAACCCAAGCAGCTGCGTCTTGGAGCCCGACAGCGCGGCGGCGGCCTTTTGGTCGAACAGGGTAGTCGCGAGCGTGCTGGACCTAACGCAGCCCTCGGTGAGATCGCGGCCGCTGATCGGATCAACTTTCTGGCCGGCACGGCGCACCGACAGATGAACGTGGGGAAACTGCACCCAGCCGGAGGCGCCGATCTCGCCGAGTTTCTGCCCGGCTTCGACCTGCTCGCCGCGATGAACGGCGATGCTGCCGCGGCGCATATGGCAATACTGCGTTTCAAGCCCGTCCGGATGTGTGAGCACGACGCCATTGCCGCATTCGCGCCCGGCGATCGACTGCCGATCCTGAGACGTTTCTACCAGGTGATCGGCCATGCCGTCGCGCACGCCGCGCACGGTGCCCGAAAGTGCCGCCACCACCGGTTCGTGCCGGTCGAAGTCTGTGAGGCTTCGAATCCGAATGTCGATCCCGTCATGGCCGTCATAGGTGGCACCGCCGCAAAACGGATCGCTCGCCTCCGGCCCCGGATCCATGTCGGGCAGCTGCTGGACAAAGCAGTCGGTGCCGATGGCGCAGGTCACCGGGAGGCGCAATGCATTTGGCTCCGCCGCCGTGGCCATTTTTGTTGCAGATAAGGTCCCGGCGAGAATCAGGCCAAGGGCAAAAATGCTCCATTCCCGCGCCTTGGTTTGACAAAGACTCATCATGAAAGATCCCTTCTTCGGCCCTTTCCTGCCAGCAGGAAGGGCTTGTCGCGAGACCAGTTGAGACTCTTGCAATAAAGAGTGATATTTATGGCTGGCAGCCTCATGGGGGCGTTCTTCGCGCGGGCGCGGGCATGCAGCGGCGGCCACGTTTTCTCCGACGTGGCCGCACCCCACGCCCACGCGGCGGGTGCGACCCGATCCTGAGGCTTTAGCTGTGCGAACCCTGACCATCCCGATCAACCGGTCGAGACGTCAACTCTACACATGCATGTCGAATCATTCAATTCCATCCTCAATTGCGCCCTCTCGGAGGGAACTCTCATCACCATAACCTTCCGTTCTCCTAGGCTTCGCCGAAGGCGAGGGTGGCTGCTTTGGGCTGCTATCACGGCCCACTTTGCGGCAGCCGCGGCGCTCGCCGAGACGGTGTTGATGCGCTAGAGCGCTCGTGGGCCATGTTCTGGCCCACCCTGTAGGAGAGCCGCCATATTCGGATCGCAGCTTGCGGACGGCGATCGTCCCGCCCCTCCCTTTGAGCCGGTCGCAGTCTTCGTGCATGTCCATTATCTCGACGTCTGGGAGGATCTCGCAAAGACGTTGGCCGAGCGGATGAACGTGCCCTTCCGGCTGATTATCACGTCTTCGCTGCCGAGCGAGGTGATCGCGCGACCCGTCACACCATATCTCGTCGAGATGATCATGATTCCGACGGACAATCGCGGCCGGGACATCCGGCCATTTCTCCTCGCCTATGGTCGCGTCGAGGACTATGCGATCGGCCTCAAGCTTCACACCAAGCGTTCCACCCATCTCGACCGCGGCGAGAACTGGCGGGCCGAGATGATCGAGTCTCTCCTGCCTCCTCAAGGCGTAGTTGCGATAAAGCAGGCGATGGAACAGATACCGCGCATCGGCCTGATCGCGCCGCAGGGGCTGTTTCTGTCGATCCGGGAATGGATGTTGGACAATCGTAAAGGTATCGAGCGAACCGCCCGAGCGCTGTCACTGAAGGCCGACTACCGCTCGATCGCGAACGGATATTTTTCGGCGGGCTCGATGTTCTGGTTCCGCCGCGAGGCGCTTGTCGCCTTTTCAGCCCCGCCGCTACTTGCCATGTTTGAAGCCGAAGAGGGCCAGTTCGACGGAACGACTGCCCATGCGATCGAACGGCTGTTCGCCTTTGCTGCGGAGCACCGGGGCTTTGTCGCTTTGCCGATGGATATACTCTTGCAGGCTCAGGCCGACATGTCCGAGGCGGATCTGCGTCAGCTTTCGCGCTCGCGCCGCACTGTCGTTAGCCGAGCCCTTTATCCTCTCGCAATCCATCGCGTCGTGCGCCGCTATGCTCCCTTTCTCTTTTCCGTTTATCGGCAGGTTCCAAAACCGCTCAGGACGTTCCTGCGTGAGCGTTTCATCGGCTCGCGGCGTTGAGAGCCTAGAGAACGGCCGTTTTGAAAAGGAGGCGGTCACCCGTTCGCTTTGAACTCATCCGGCGTCTTGTCATTTTCGATAGGGTTACCTGAATTTGGCTTGGAAGCTCTTACACCCCGACAGGGGGAGCGACTGATCGCTAGTTGCGTCTCGCGCAGCGCGAACTCCTTCTGCCGATCGAGCGTGGTGGTGGCGATGGTCTGCGACCAGTCCATCATCAGGCCGTAGCATTCGTCCCCGCCCTTAACGATTGCGCCGTAGCGTTCCAGGAACAGGGCGGTATCCTCGATATGCGGTGAGCCGCCGCGCGTGACCGACTCGTGGTGGGTGGCGACAACCGGTCCGACATAGGTCGAGCGGTAGCCGAGCGCGCCGATACGCATGCACAGATCGGTGTCGTTGAATCCAACGCCGAGCTTTTCATCGAAGCCGCCTACCGCCTCGAACAGCTCCGCCTTGACGACCATCAGCGCCGCCGTCACCGCGCTGTAGTCACGGGTAGAGACGAGCGAAGCGAGGTGGCTTGGATGCCGGCGCCCAGTCGCCAGCGCGAACATCGGCTCGAACCGGTGGGCGTGGTCGGCCGGACCGACCAGTCCGACAACGACGCCGGCGTGCTGGACCCGGCCATCCGGATATTGCAGGCAGCATCCAACGATCCCGACGTCGGGATAGGCGAACTGCGACAGGAGCCGGTCGAGCCAGTCCGCAGTGACGAGCTCGATATCGTTGTTCATGAAGACGAGGTGGGAATAGGTCCCGTGCGCGCGCAGCGCGGCCACTGCCGCATTGTTGATGGCCGAGAAGTTCCAGGGTCCTTCATGGGACATAACTGTGATGCGACCGGCCTCCGCCTCAGCCTTCAGGAAGGCGACCGTGTCCGCATCGTCGCTTTCATGGTCGATGACGACGATGTCTGCCGCTGTGCGGTTCTGAGCCGCCCGTTCCTTAAGCGAGGCGAGACAGGCGGACAGAAGGTCCTTGCGGTTCTTCGTTGGGATGACGATTGCCACCTTCGCCTCCGGCACCGGGGGTCTCACGTCGTATTCGTTGAAGTTCGCCCCGTCGCGGACCTCGAAGCCCTCCCAGTCTGTGGTCGCTTCGAGATAGCGCCGGATCGCACCACGCGTGTTTGTCAACACCTGTTCAGCCTTGGCATGGCCGAGGCTGCTGTCGTGGGTGCGCCAGTAGTAGAGCACCATCGGGATCTGCACGACGTTGTGCGACCTGGCAATGCAGCGCAGAGCGAAGTCGACGTCGTGTGAAATGCTCATGGTCTCGTCGAGAAGACCGGCTGAAAGAGCTATCGTGCGCCGGATGAAGATCGGATGCACGATGTAGGGGTGGCTGAGATAGTAGCGGATGTCGAAGCGGGGGCGCGTGGCGATCGCCCGGACCGCTTTCATCTCTGCGTCGGTGACCGCTTCGTCGGCGAAGTAGATATCCGCCGGCAGGGCGCGCGAGGCATAGCGGAACGCGGCGACGAAGGACGGATCCACGCGGTCGTCATGGTCGATGACGACGACATAGTCGCCGCTCGCCCGGCGGATCCCGGCATTGGTGGCCGCCGATACGCCGCGGTTCTCGTCGAGGGTGACGAACGTCTTGCGGGCAATCCCTTCGCAGGCCGTCTCGGCCGCCTGCACCAGCTCGGGCTGCGTACCGTCGAAGACCAGAACGAGCTCGAAATTGGGATCGCTTTGTGCCGCGAAGCTGGCAAGGAGAGCCTCGAGCCACTCCACCGGCGGGTGGTAGATTGGCACGACGACCGAAAGGGAAGCGCTCGCAGCCGGAGATGCCGAGGCCGTGGCCACTGCGAGGTCCTCGCGATTGCGCTGCGCCACCTGGCGTGCGAACAGCCGCATCTCCATCGTCGGCTGACTATGAATGACGCGGGACGGAATCAGCATTTCGCCCAGCGCTCGCCTGAGTCCTGGCCAGCCACTACGGCGCAGGATCTGTCCGGCCAGCGAGAGATCTGCAGCAAGCCGCTTCGGCGAGCGCGCCCGTCCGCCGAGAACGGAAGCGGCGCGGGCAAGCCGGCGACGGGTGGTCGACATGCGTTTCAGCGTCGCTTCACCAATTTGTACGCTCTCCGTGGACAGGACGGGCGCGAGACGCAGGATTCCGCAACCGGGCGGCAGCACGAAATAGGCATGGAGCCTGTCGGCGGTGCGCTCGATCGACAGACGGATCGGCATGCGCTCGCTGCCCGGCGAACAGTCGGCCAGAACCACCGAGGCGTCCTCGAACAGCGCTGCGTCGGGAGTCTCGAGCGTGAGGCGATAGAGTCCGATCTCCAGTGCCGAAGATCCCAGGAGAAGGAATTCCGGTCGGTGCGCGGTGATTTCATAGGTCGTGGCCGCTTCGGGATCCGGCCGGATGAGGCCGCTTTCGGGCACGAGATCGAGACGGATGGCCTTCATGACGTCAGTCTGTCCCTTTCGGTGTCAGCTGGCGGCCGTCCGCTGAACGACACGCACTCGTCATCGTCGGAGCGATGAGGCACGGCGGGGTGTCCTGCCGTCCGTTCCTTCGTGCCGGATTGTCTTCAGACATTGCAGACTTCATTCCGTTTCATCGTTGGGGCCGTCGCGGCGTCTATTGCTGGAAGGCGGATCACCCGCCCGTCGTTATCCAATCCGCGTCCGAGCAGCCAGCCGAAAGCCCACGGGCATAGCGCAAACGTCGCAGGAGGGGATCCCGCCGGTCCTTGGAAAACTGTGGCTGGGCAGAAGAGCGCGGCGACTAGCTCTCCCCGAATATCTCATTTTTGACCAGGTCTCGCCCGACGCTCCGATGCGGGGCTGAGCGGATCGAAGGCAAAGCTTTGTGGTGCGGCTTTCGCCTGATCTTTTGGACGGAGAGGTCGTCTGGTCCGCCCGCACGGTATGCAGTTCATGCAAGAATGAGGTCTTCGGGGGGGCTGATCTTCTATGAGGTTTTCGGGGCGAGCCGGCGCAAGCGGTCCTGTGAGGGCATCGGGGGCGTGACATATTCGGCGGTTCCGGTGATGCGGGCGCGCCGTCCGACCTTCGGCCGCTGCGCCTCGGCATAGGCCTCGCGCAGTTCCGCCTCGCTCTTCTTCCACCAACCGAGCCCGATCCTGACCACCTTCTTGCCTTCCTTGATCGGCAGGACGCTGACGCCGAAAGGGGCGAGCCCGTTGATCTCCGCGACAGCCGGTTTGAGGACGTGCTTGTTGAATTCACCGAAAGATTTGTAGCGGCTCGGCGGCACGCCCATCATCAATCGGAAGTCGGCAAGCGAGTATTCCGCACTGGTCTTGTATTCGAGATTGACGAACTGTGCGAGGTTTTCATAGAGCGATACAGAGTATCGCGAAGTAAAAGCCATCAGGACAGGAATAGCGATGCGGCCCCAGATCTGCGATTCTCGCAGGACCTCGATCAGACGCTTGTCGAAACTGTAGGTCAGTATCCCGGCGGGGCGGTCAGGGTCGTCGAGATCGTTGCCGCCGAGGAACTGCACGCGTCGGGTCTTGCCGTCCATGTGCTTGACGGTGAGGATCGTGCGCATCAGCGCTTCAATCGCCTCCTCAACCATCTCGTAGCCTTTGTGTCCGTCCGGCTTCAGGACGTCGATTTCGATCGTGTAATCCTTGCCGTCTTCGACACCCTGCATATGCGCGTTGTGCCAGAGGATGGTGATTGCCCGGCGGGCGTTCAGAGTCAGCTCGTGATGGCCGGTAACCTGGATCAATTCCGCCGGCTTGACAGCCTCGCGGTCCTTCGGCGTGATTGTCAGAGTGAGGACAAGAGCTTTCGACATTCATCCATCATACGAATGAAAAATGAAAAGCCAACCTCTCATATTTCATTGCCCGGACTTCTCATACTTGTTCGTTAGGCGATTTGCTTAATTTGTGCCCGATAACCTCATTTTTCCGGTTATGCGGTCGATGCTAGAGTCCTTTTTGGCGCCTTGTGAGATAAGTCGAGGCAATGGCGGTGAAAGCTGTTGGCTCTGATCTGCCGCTTCTAGATTCATATATTCTCTTAGTTCAAGATTCACCTCTGCCAAGCGGTTGATCCTTAACAAGAAATGACCTCCAACTATGAGAAAATCGGGGACTCCGGTGAGGTTTCCGGGGAATTTCGACCGGTTACGATGAGGTTTTCGGGGCGAAAGGTGAGGCTTTCGGGGGATAAAGTGAGGCTTTCGGGGAAGAAAGCGGGTCGGTCGCCATCCGGCGGCGGATTCGGGAAGCGTAGCGGGGCAGGGATCCGCCGCGCTCGCGCCGAACAGGATTGCTCATGCGGTGTCGGGCTCGAGACGCGGCGTGGTGCGGCCCCGGTCTTCCGGCTCATGCCGAAACCTCCCCGAATGTCTCATAGATGTGGCGGGCGCGCGGCACTGTGTCGGCCGCCGCCGGCGCCGCGCCGGATCGCTCGACGCAGTCCGGTCGGAAACGCCTGGTAGAGCCGCCGCAGTCCCGGCAGAGCCAAAGCCCAGCGCGCCAGAAGCGGGGGCTGGCGAAGGAAGGTGCCGTGTTCGTCCGCGCGGGCGCGGGCGCTCATTCGGAGCGCATCAAGCGTTTGCGCCGGATCCAGCACGCCGACATCGTCCATGGTCAGCACCACCCCGTCCTCAGCCTCTGCGACGAGGGCGAATAGGCGCTCGCAGGCATGCGCTGCGGTCCCGTCTGCCTGGCCGGCCTCCGGCGCGAAGAGGTCGGTTAGGTCGGTGCCCTCGAACCGGCGCAAGGCGTCACGGCGAAACCAGAACATCGAGCCGGCGCAGAATACCGGAGTACGCTGCCGCGCCGCTGGCAGATCAAAGCGAAGGCGCTCGGCGACCTGCCGCATCGGCCTGAGATTGCGCCCGATCCATCGATCGAGCGACACCAGCATGCCGCGGGGGGCGACGATCTTCAGGCGCGTATCGGCCGTCATCGCCGCGATGAGGCGCGCGACCGTGGGCGGATCGGGAAGCAGCGCTCGGGGCAGTGCGCGGCCCCAGTGCGCGCCCTCCAGCCGGTGGTCGGAGCGCTTGGTGTGAAGCTTGAGGCCGACCGCGAAGTCGATCGGCAGGCGGAGGGCTTCGAGGAAGGGCAGAATGTCTCGGCCGCGATTGGGACAGGCGAGGATGCGGTGCGACAGGAGGAACGGGCTGTCAGGGATCTTCGGCGCGGCGCCGTCATGCGGCGTGGTGAGGACGAGGTGGAACGGATGTCTCAGTGCATGGGAAATGACGTCCGCAAGCTCCGCCCAGACATCTTCGTAATAGACATGGACGAAGACGGCGACCGGCGCGGAAGATAGCGCGGCGGGGGCGGGCGATCCGTCGAGACTGGCCATCGGCGGCGGTTCCTCTCTGGGGTCATAGCGGCCACTCGTCGCTGCGGGCGGCGCGCAGCGCGTCCTCAGCCGTTGCGCCAGGCAAAGGCAGACGCTGCATCCCTTGCACAAGCCAGTCATTCCGGCCACAGCGCGACTGTTTGTCCCGCCGGGCGCGCCGGTGTATGAGGTCCGCGAGCCGGGATCTGTCTTTAGGGTTTAAATGATGCAGAACGTCGCACGGATTTTCGTCGGATTCGACAGCAAGGAAGTGATTGCCTACCACGTGCTCGCGCAGAGCATTCTCGAGCGCGCGACCATGCCGGTGGCCTTCATACCGATCGCCCTGCCGACCCTCGAAGGCCTGTTTACCCGTGAGCGCAATCAGCTGCAATCGACCGAATTCTCCTTCTCGCGCTTCCTGACCCCCTATCTCAGCGACTTTTCCGGCTGGAGCCTGTTCATGGACTGCGACATGCTCATGCGCGCCGACATCGCTGAGCTTTGGGCGCTGCGCGACGAGCGTTACGCGGTGCAGGTCGTCAAGCACGACTACACGCCGAAGATCGAGACCAAGTTCCTCGGGCAGACCCAGACCAAGTACGAAAAGAAGAACTGGTCGAGCGTCATCCTGTTCAACAATGCCGAATGCCGGGCCCTGACGCCGGACTATGTCAATTCGGCCACCGGGCTCGAGCTGCACCAGTTCAAATGGCTTGGGGACGACGGACGGATCGGGGAGATCCCGGCGGCCTGGAACTGGCTCGTCAACGAATACGACCACGATCCGGAAGCCAAGAATGTCCATTTCACCGATGGCGGTCCGTATTTCACTGAATATCGCGACGACGATTATGCAGAAGAATGGTTTGCCGCGCGCGAGCGTACGCTGTTCGTTCAGCAGCGCGAGAGCTGAACGTGAATCCATTAGAGATGAATGAGGTCAGCTGATACCGATTCCAAAAGCGATTTGGCCTCGAGTGATGCCAGATTCAAAAGGAAATGCGCTGATCATCCTATGATGATTATGCTTATAGCACGGTATGTCTCTAGGTCATCGGATGAAGACGATCTAATGGCAAGGCGCTGCTTGCGGGGATCAATGTCAGATGACTGATATATTCATCAAGTCCGATGAAAAAGACGTCGGACTTGATGTTGGATTATTATTTTGTTGAGGCGAATTTCGTTCCGAATGCGGAATTTTCTGCGGCAGAAGCTCCGCTGGAAACCCGTGCTCCCGCCAGCCTCACAAACGCAAGACGTGGCTTCAACCGCGGAAGCTCCTCGGGCTCAGCGCCTAACGGACGAAGAGCGGGCGGCGCGATGGAGCCGCCGCGATCCCGGGAGTCCTGCCAATGTGGCGTTGATGCAGGATCTCACGCTTTCCGAGCGGGAGGAGTTCGCCCGCAAGTTCAAGACGATGGTCCTCTATTTCGGGGACGAGGTGCCGGCGGCCCAGGCGGCCGAGGAGGAGGCAGCACTCCGCGCGCTTCCGAGAGGCTACGATCTCGGCGAGCTGAACGGTCTCAATATCGGCTGCGGCAACCGCACGATCCATCCGGCGATCGTGCCCGTCGACATCATGCGCAAGCCGCCGGCGGACCAGATCGCAGGCTCCCATCCCCATCTGTCGGAAAACGCCCTCCTGTCGGCGCCGGACGACCTGCCGTTCAAGGAGGGGAGTCTGGACTACATCGTCGCCCTGCACATGCTGGAGCATATCGGCGATCCGGTGTCGCTGGTGCGCTACTGGCTGTCACTTCTGAAGCCGGGTGGCGGTCTCGGCATCGTCTTGCCGGACTGGCACTACACCTGGGACGCGCGGTTCGACCGAAACACGCTCGGCCACAAATGGAACTGCACGCCGGCCCTGGTGAGGCAGCTCTACGAAGAGCACTGGCGCGACTTGGCAGAGCTCGAACATCTGGACACGTATCCCTACAGGATCTCGTTCGATTTCGTCCTGCGCAAGCACGGCACATTCGTGCCATTCCGGCTTCCGGATGCGAGCACCTTCAAGTCCGGCTTTCAGCTCGAAAAGGAGGGCCGCTTCCTCCACGGAGAATGACTGTCATAAACGTCCGATGCGACGGGAGCCGTAGTTCAGCTAAGATGACATCCTACGATGTCATGGCAACAGCTGGCACAGCTTTTGATGCGCGGAAGCGCGCCGCGAATTTAGTAGGTTCGGAGGATGTCCATCCCGGACATTTAAGCGACTCCGATCCGCAGAAGATCGTGCAGCCTGACAATGCCGACGGGGCGCTTGTCGCGGACCACGACGAGGGCAGTGATGCTTAGGCTGTTGATAAGATCGAGCGCCTTCATCGCCAGCGTTTCCGGCTCGATCGTCTTCGGATCGCGGCTCATGACCTCGTCGACGCTTCTGGCCATGAGGTCGTTGCGCAGATTACGGCGCAGGTCGCCGTCAGTAACGATGCCGATGAGGTGGTCGTTATGATCGACGACGGCGACGCAGCCGAAGCCTTTGCGCGTCATGATCAGGATCGCCTCGGACATCGTGGTGCCGCTCGAGACGACCGGCAACTCCTTACCGGTATGCATGATATCGCCGATATGGGTGAGGCTCGCGCCGAGCTGGCCGCCAGGATGAAAGATGCGAAAGTCGCCGGGGGTGAAGCCGCGGCGCTCAAGAAGCGCAACCGCCAGAGCGTCGCCCAGCGCGACCTGAAGCGTGGTCGAGGTCGTGGGGGCAAGGCCGTGCGGGCAGGCTTCGGCGACGCGCGGGAGGATCAGCCGCTCGTCCGCCTCGCGCGCTAAGGTCGAGTCCGGGCGCGACGTGACGGCGACCAGCGGAATGCGGAAGCGCCGAGAATAGGCAACGATCCCCTTGAGCTCGGCGGTTTCGCCTGACCAGGACATGGCGAGAATGGCGTCATCGCGGCCAATCATGCCGAGATCGCCATGGTTGGCTTCGGAAGGATGGACGAAGAAGGCGGGCGTCCCGGTTGAGGCAAAGGTCGCCGCGATCTTCGTCCCGATGTGGCCGCTCTTCCCGACACCGGTCACGATGATACGGCCTTTGACGGCGGCGATCAGGTCAAGCGCCCGATCGAAGGAAGCCGCCATGTCCGTTTTGAGGGACGCCGCCAGCGCTTTTAGTCCATCCGCTTCGGTCTCGATGGTACGAACCGCCGAAAGTGATCCCTCGCTCGAGGTCAGGTTCACACGCTCGACCGTTCGCATCGCACTTCCTCATCTTTGTTTAGGGCGATGTCCGGTTTGTCGCGCAGCGCCCATGCTTCGCAACTGCTAAGCTGCCTTCTCCGACCGAAACATGACCGACACGTCGATACAGCTTGATGCCGTTGCACTGGCTTAAATTTGCTTGAGGTTGTAGCTGATTAGCAACAGTCCGCCCTTGATCATCCCGTCGCCGATTTTGCGCGAGAGCGCAGGGTATCGGATGAAGTCTTCGCGGTAGATGTGGGATTTCAGCGTGACGGAAGTTTTAGCGTCGAGGCCTGCCCCAGTCTGAACAGCGTGACTCCGTCGGCGGCGCGTCAACCGCCGCCGTCTCAAGCCAGCTGTCCGACGGAGGGTCGTCGTCGCGATATAGGTCTGCGGCCGCCATAGCTTTGAAGCGACGCAATGAGAACGTGACCTTCACGCCCTTGCCCGTGTCATCGATAAATTGGCCGTCTGAGGTCCAGAGCTCGATCTTGACCTCGTCTCCGCTCCGGATGCCGGCGCAGGCGAGGTTGATGCCTAGCTCTTCAATGACAGACTGTATCAGCTCCACGATGACCTCCTGTTTTGGAAGGAGGATTCGGCTTTTACAAATCACTTTCAAGCCGCAACATGTAACGGCGGCAACATACCCTTAAGACGTTCCGGAGAAACATCTCGTGCCGGAGTGCCGTCAAGAGCACGCGGTATCGTGCACGCAGCGGAACCCTCGCGACGGCCTACTGTCCCTGGCCGTCGCGAGGATACGCAACCGCATCTTGGCTGTGACCATGTCCGACGCCTGATCGAATGCACACAAATCCAGAAGTATTGAATAAATAATTAGACTTAATATTATCCGTCTGTAAAAATCTCGCAGAGACACTTCTTCCTATGAGTAAGTCTCTCGTTGCTTTTTTGGTTTCGCTTGCGCTGATCATTGACAGCTATAGCTTTGATGGTCGTCTGCGCCACGTAGTTGTGCGACAAGCCAATGAAGCCTTTCAAGTTATGCGATACGAAGTTCGGAAGTGGGCGGATCTTTTTCGCTTGTCACGGTGACAGCTTCCACGCTGCGGTCGGAGAGAAGGCGGCGTCAGTCGAACAGCACCTTTACCGTTGCTGTTCCGCCCGGCGACCGTCTGCGTTGTATTGTGCGTCTGCTCGATTGTGGGCCTGCCGTCGAGCATGATAGCGAGGAGCGCTGGCCAGAGCCAGAACGGGGTCGGCATTGTGCCGGAACCGACACCGTGTGGCTCCTCAGCGACGAGAACCAAGCGAAAGGCGCGCCGTGGCGTTGGCGGTCCCCTGCGGCAAGTCGATGCATAGCGGGTTCTCGCCCGTCGATCCCTCGTCAAGCAGCAGGCTTTTTTCGTGTTTGCGCTTATATCTTCCGGATGTTGTTCGGTCGGCCCCCGCCACAAGAGGACGAAGACGCCGTCTGGATCGGGTTGGTGGTGTGCGTCGTCGTGATCGTGGTGCTTTTGGTCATATTTCTCGCGGCGACATTCGGCTGATGAACCCTGCGACTATGACCAGCACCACGAGGCCCGCGACGAGCTTTCACCAGATGTGTAGCCTTCGATCCATAGCTGATGGTTTGGCGAGCCACGAGGATAGGGATTAGTGGCGAGCGTGTCGTTTTCACGGCGCGCGGCTCGCCCTTCCAGCCACACCTGACGCTCGCGCCAGGCAGAAGCGATGTCAGCAGTCAGATTCCTGCTCTCGATTTCCACTTGAGTCCCTCCCTCTGCAATCGCTGGCGGTGAGATCTACTGCGACATTCCGATTCAGTCTTTAAAAGAATTCATATCGCGCGCAACCGTTCAGCTTCGCGAAAGGCTGTCTACCTGCTGAAAGGCCAGCGGAGATCACTTTTTGCTTAAGCGTGTGCGGATAGCTAATCATATCATTCATGAAGTACGTGATCCGTAACCACGTCGTCATAGAAGGTGAGGTCAGCAAGACGGCTTCTGGCGCATCATTTACCAGAACGCTCCGAGGCAGTGGACATTGGTCATATTTGCATACTGCAAGCGAGGTGATGGATCGGGGCGCAGGGTCTGCTAACCCTTTGGCATCAAATGCACCGTAGATTTTCACCGGTGCACAAGGTGAGGCGGCATGGATATTCGGGTCACGCGGTTGACGGCCGCATTTTTCCTGCCGGTTCTCGGCTTGCTGATGCTAACCGGTACCTTCGTCGCCTTTACCGCCTATTGGTCGGCCGGGGAGACGGATGCCGAGTCCGTCCAGCGGGAAACCGTTCTGGTTAGACGACTGCTCGATCAGCGGATCGCCGACGTGACGAGGAACCAGCAGACTTCCACCACATGGGACGACGCCGTTAATGAGGTGCGCGACGCACAAGATCCAGATTGGCTCGATGCAAATCTCGGCATCTGGATGCACGTCTATTTCGGCATCGACCGGGTCTTCATCCTGAATGGTGAAGACCGTTCTATCTACGCGATGATCGGCGGCAGCCGGTCGCGGCCGGATTCCTATTTCTCGCATGCCGGTTTGCTGGATCCGATCGTGACGCAGCTCCGGCAACTCAGGAAGGCTGCAGCTTCTCTCGATGATGCGCCGACGTTCGTCAGGCGTTACGTCCTTTTGGAAAATCGACCGGCCGTAGTGAGCGCCGCGGCTATCCTCTCGGACACAGGCAACATCTTGCAGGTGGCGGGCGAGGAACCGGTGCATCTGGCCGTCGAATTTCTGGACGGTCCCTTCCTGGCAAAGCTGGCGGCGGACTTCCTGATCCAAAAGCCGCGGTTCTCCTGGACGGGCCGGATTGGGGGCCATGAGGCGGCGTTTCCTCTGGCGGCCAATGGTGCCGATCTCGGCTATCTCGTCTGGACGGTTCAGCAGCCTGGCACGAAAGTCTTCGATCGGATGATGCCGATCCTGGTCGCGGCCGGGATGGTGATTTTGATGCTTGCCGGGCTTCTCCTGTTCCGGCTCTATCGCACCACAAGCAAGCTCGTCAGCTCGCAAAGGCAGATCGAGTACATGGCGCACCATGATCCGCTGACTGGGCTTGCCAACCGCTTTGCCTTTGAGAACCGTCTGGAAGATCGCATCCGGGAATTCGAGCAGACGAGGCGAAGCTTCGCGGTGCTCTATCTCGACCTCGACCGGTTCAAGGACGTCAACGACACCCTCGGTCATCAGGCGGGTGACGAGCTTATCCGACAGGTGGCTGCGAGGCTGGTTACGCTGGTCCGGCAGGAGGACATGGTCGCGCGCCTGGGCGGCGATGAGTTTGCCGTCCTGCGGGACTTCGCCGCGGACCGCACCGAGATCGAGATCCTCTCACGGTGCATCGTTGAGGCTATCCAGAACCCCTTCGAAGTGGCCCAACAGCAGGTGTTCATCGGCATTTCAATCGGTGTCGCTATCGCCTTCCAGGACACGCTGACGCAGCTGGACCTCGTCCGCCGGGCAGACGTGGCGCTCTACCGGGTCAAGAATTCCGGCCGCGGCGGCTACGCGATCTTTGAAGAACGTACCGAGCGACCGACGCCGCATAGGCTGGCGCCTGCATAGGAGAACCGATGCAGATGTAGGGTTGATGCGCCCGACGGACTGCACGGTCAGGCTGACAGGCTTGAATTAGCGCACCTTAGGAGTCCTGGGACTCGTCGTCCGCCTGTTCGCCGGGATGATACAGCGCTTCGTAGTCCTTGCCCCAGGCGAAGACGTTGGTGATCTCCACGGTCTTGGTGATCTGGTAGGCGATCACGGCGCTCTTCTCGAACGGCACGGTGCGAAGCCCGTCTCGAGATCGTCGCGGGGACGGCCGCCAGGAGGCACGTCACCAATCCGCTGGCAACAGGCGGTGATCCGGTTCACAAAGCCGCGCGCAATGGTGAGGCTCTGACTGGCGGCGAAGACGTCACGGTAGATTTGCTGTCGATCGGCAAGGGCCTCAGGGTGATAAATGACCCTAACGCGCTTCATCGCGCGCGGCTTTCTCCTGTTCGTCCATGAAGCGGTTCATTTCGGCTTCGGCGTCCTCAGCCGAGAAGCTCGGCCGCGGATCGTCGAGCGAGCGCCGGATGCGGGCGCGGATCGCCGCAAGCCGCTCCGCTTGCTCCAGCCGCTGGCGCTGCTACACACGCACGGCGTCGCGCATCGCCTCGCTGGTCGAGCCGAACTCACCGGCTTCCACACTCTCGCGGATGAGACGCATCATCTCCGGCGGCATGGTGATGCTAACCTTCTCGGCGGATTGCATCGGACGGACCCTTTCGTTTCTCCCTTATAGAGTAGGATAAAATCCGACCTGACGCCAGTGTTCCTTGTCTGTTCTCGTCGCGGCCACCGCCGCAGTGTCGCCCGCCTGGCTGGATTACCTCGGAGCCGCCAGCGCGGGGCAAGAGCCGCACGGGTTCAAGCCGGGGCCGCAAGCCCTGTAACCGCCAGGCGGCCGTAGGCCGGGGCTTGCGGCGCCGGTGGCCCGTGCGAGGCTCGCCGGGGATGGCTCGGTGACTGCGAGGGAATTTCTTTGGTGAGCCGGAGCATCTCTTCAGTCAGATTTTCCTCACGCCAAATGTCATAAAATACTATAAAATCACATCAGGAGGCGCGAGATGGCCAGTGTCACGATTGGCGAACATTACGAGCGCATGCTGCAGAGCATGGTGGAAAGCGGCCGTTATGCCACCGCCAGCGAGGTCGTCCGCGACGGCCTGCGTCTGGTCGAGGAACGCGAGCAACTGCGCGAGGCCAAGCTCGCTGCGCTGCGCCAGCTGATCGACGAGGGCGAAGCCAGTGGCCCGGCCAAGGATCTCGACATGGCGGCGATCAAGGCCGCCGCGCAGCGCCGGAGAACCGACCGGAAAGCTGCTTCTTGAGCCTGCGCATTACGCGGCGGCCGCGGGCCGCCGCCGATCTCATCGACATCTGGTGCTACATCGCCGACGATAACGAGACGGCGGCTGACCGGCTTCTCGATCGCATCGAGGACGTTTTGCAGATGCTGGCCGGCAACCCGCATGCCGGACGCGCCCGGCCGGAGGTCGCGCCGGAGCTGCGCAGCTTTCCGGTCGGCAATTACGTCGTGTTCTACCGGCCGCAGGCCGAGGAACTGGTGCTGGTCCGCGTCCTTAGCGGCTATCAGACGTCGAGGCCGCCGAATTCAAATAAGGGCCGCCACAGCAAAGAAATCCCCGCCAAGGGCGGGGAAGGGGACCGCGACCGCTCACATCAGAATGCGCCGTATCGCGGTTTCGTAATGCCGCGCGTCCAACTCGATACCGAGATAGGACCGGCCGACCGACTGCGCCGCGCGCAGCGTCGAGCCCGAGCCGCAGAACGGGTCCAGCACCAGCCCGCCGGCGGGGCAGAACGTTTCGATCTGCGCGGCGAGCAACGTCACCGCCTTCTCGGTTGGATGCCGGCGATTGCCGGTATAGGCCCAGGGGCAGACATCCGAGCCGGACAGCCGGGGCAGGGGCGGACGCCCTTTGGCCAGCAACACCGCCTGCTCGTGGCTGTGCGGCAGGTAGCGGCGGGAGGAGGCGTAGCGCTTCGGGAACACCAGGTGCCCAACCGGCTGAAACCCGCCCGCTTCCAGGCCAGGGCGAACTCGACCAGGTGGTGCCAGCCGTAGAAGCTGAGGCACAGGCTGTCGTCGCGCAGCACCCGGTGCATCGCCCGGTAGGCCGGCTCGAGCCAGTCCACCGTGCTGTCGCCGATGAGACGCTCGCCGTCGCGCGAGCGGTAGCGCACCACGTAGGGCGGATCGGTAAGGATGAAGTCCACCGAGTTGGTTGGCCGGCAGCCCGCGGCTGCCAGTTCAGGGGTGAGAACGTCTGGCTGCTGCGCAAGCGCTGGGGGATCCCGACGGTCAAGATCAACGGGATCGCTGCTAATCCCGCGCTCTGGCCCGACGGCAGCTATTCGGTCCAGGGCGCGGCGACTGCCTTGGGCGTCACGCCGCAGACCGTCTTCAAATATCTTCGACGGGAACGGTTAACGGGCCGCCAGCTCGTCAAGGGACAACCTTGGCAGATCGGGCTTTCGGACGATGAAATCGCGACTCTGCGCGCCGGAAGCGCACGCAGGAGACGATCGAAGAAGGAGGCATCATGAAATCTTCGGGGACGCCAAGATGACCACTGCCATGCTCGACCGGCTGACCCATCACTGCGACATCGTCGAAACCGGCAATACGAGTTGGCGGTTCAAAAACCGGAGTTGATCCTCACTGGTCGCCACAATTAAATCAACGACGTGCAAAGGGGCCCGATCGGGCCCCTTTGCACGTCGGCGCAGGCGTCGCCGCAGGGGTCAACATTCAAAGCGAAACCGGGGGACACGGTCCGACGCGATTTGACATCAGGGATTATCGTTAGGCGCTGCTACTGATGCGCCTAGAGCCAAACCCGCCAACGCCCCCGTTACTCCGACATACGGCGTAAGCAGATACGGCACCCGCGGACGCCTTGCGATCCTCGTTTTTCGTAGTTACGTTAAGCTATGCGGATTACCTTTGACCCGGCAAAGCGAGAGCGGACCCTTGAAAAACGCGATCTCGATTTCGCCGACGCGGAGGAGGTGCGCCGGAGCGACGTTCGATCGCATTGATGATCGCCAGGACTACGGCGAGGAGCGGATCATCACCATCGGCCGCCTGGCCGCACGGATGGTCGTCGTGGTTTGGACGCAACGGGACGACGCCCGGCATGTGATTTCGATGAGGAAGGCCAATGACCGCGAGCAAGATCGATACGAAGCCTACTTGGACTGATCCGGACGACGCCCCGGAACTGACCGATGACTGGTTCGAAGGTGCGACCCTTCACGAGGGCGGCGTGGTCAAGCGGTTGCCTGGCCAGCGCGGGCCGGGGAAGAAGAGGCCGAAGGAAGCCATCACGCTTCGCCTCGACGCCGAGATCCTCGAGCATTTCCGGCAGACTGGCGATGGCTGGCAGACCAGGATCAACGACGCCCTGAAGATGGTCATTGCACCGCCGAAGGTTCGAAGGCGGCCTCGCCGTGCAAGGTCCGCCATGACGCTGCACCGGCCCGTGAGAAAGCGTGCTTGAATAGGCCTGATAAGACGGGCTTTCGGGGATCTTGGAAGGACCGTGTCCTCCCATTGCGCCGCTGAGGCTGTAGCCCCCGCCCAATAGGGCGGCGGCGAGGAAGGTGGTGGCGAAAGCCGATCGGATCATGCCGCGCTTCGGCGCGAAGGCGATCATGCGCGTCGTAGATCTGCTATCGACGTGCCAGTCGTGCCTTTGCTTGCCAGCTCATTGCCATTAATTTCCCCCTACCACACCTATCACTTGTATATCAGCGCCTGCTTAATTCAAATAGAAGCGACGGACGATGTATTGGTGTCATCGGGAGGAAATCTAGAATTGGCCGATTCAAGATGTTTCTTCACCGCCGCCATGTACCGATCGTGAATAGTGGTCGACTTGAAGATGGGCGCCAGTACAGTACCAAGAAGGCCAGCGGGCAGGAGTGTGTGCATCTCGCGTCGGAAGAAGGTGCCCGATCCCGTAACAGCGAAGGTATAGGTTATGGTGACGATCGCGGAGGTCCCACCGAACCGCTCCGCGCGGATGATCCAGCGGTTCGGTGGCTGAACCTCAACCACTCTCCAGCGAACCGGATAAGTCCAGCCAGGAGCTTTAATGATCTCCGTCCAGCTGTCTCCTGTCTCCTGGGGTCCGGCATGAGCGCCCTCGACGCGCACGGTTACGGGATGAGTGCCGACCCAGTTGGCCGGATCAGTGGCAAACTCGTACACCGTCTCAGGGGGCCGCTGGATCTGGATTTGCGATACGGCCACAACTTCACGCCGGCTTTCCGCCATCTCTGCCTCCTTGAAAACTGCGCGGTCAAGTTCTGAGAACCGAGGGGCGTCGGGCCGCAACAACCACCTCTGTCGCATCGCGCTAGGCCACTCTTCCCAAAGAAGAATGCGGCCTTTTGCAGAAATGCTTGTCGCTTACGGTCCATTCAGCGTCACGCGGGCCGGGTACATCGGAAATAAATGCTCACCCCCGTCTCGTCGTATGTCATCGTGTGGGGGGTCGTGCCAAAGCGCGATCGCCGGACCAGGTCCATCAACTGTTGCTCGGTTCGCCCTTCCGTATGCCAGTCGAGGATATGCTCCATCAGCAGGTGGTCCGGATGCCCGGCCGCGAGATTGCTGATAACAAAGGTGCCGCCCGGCGTGAGGTTCTCGAAGGACCGGTCGAGGAGCGCCAAGAACTGTTCATCGGTGAGATATTCTCCAAGCCCCAGCGCATAAATAACATGCTGCGGCACGAGAGACGCGCCCTCTCCTTCGACTGGCAGAACATTGCCCTGCAGGAAGGTCACGCGGTCCGCGAATTTGCCGGCCTCCGCTCGGCTGGCGGCGGCGACGAGAGCATCGCTATCGAGGTCGACACACGTTGCGAGTACCGTCCGTCCTTGTTCCAGGCGGCAGATGTCGAGCAGCTCCGCGGCAGCACCGCTGGCGAGGCTGGCGATGCGTGGCGCCACGCCCCGAGCTTGAAAGACAGAGGCCTCTTCGGTCAGCATCGTCTTGATATGATCCCGTCCTGCCCGCCGCGCCCTCGAGATTGGGCGATCTAGGAACCAGCGGTCGATCGCCGGACCCAATTGACCGTCACCCTCCGGATCGCTGCGATAGATTGTGGCGATCGTCTCGAAGTCGTCTGGATAACCCTGCGGCTTTGCGTAGCAGCGGGCCATTGTCGTGCTCAGCATGAATGTAGGGAAGGTCTCCCGAAAGACGTAATCACCTACCCCGGTCTCGAGCTGCTCGGTGTCCCGAAAGGCGAGAAGATCATCAAGACCTATGTCGATCAGCGGAGTGCTCCCCGTAAATCGATCGAGCGCCGCCAGCACGCTGTCGCACGCTGCCGAGACGGCGCCCTGGACAGTGACCGCATCCGGCGAACGTCCGGGTTTAAGAGCCTGTTCCGCCGTGAGGATGGCCTGCCCGAAGGCTTCAACCTCCGCCACGAGTTCAGAAGGCATTTGACGGCTGCTAATATTGCCCGTCCGCGTATGGCGAAATCGATTGAGCTGGGCGGCTTCGCTCGCTCCTGTCTGGGCAAGCCGTCGTGAAGTGCGTCGCAGCCGGCGCGCCAGCGTTATCGCGATCGAGTGATAGAACCGGACCGCGAAGCCAGGCTCGGATGCCATGACCGACTGTAGCGCCTCCGCCTCAATCACGTCGACCGAACCATCTGTCTCGGCCATCACCGAGGCGCTTGCCGGTGCATTTTCCACAAACCCCATCTCACCGAAGATCTCGCCCGCTCCTAGCTGAGCGATGGTGATACCTGTGCCTCGTTCGGTCCGCTGCACACGCACCGCCCCGGTGCGGATGAGCATCAGGGCGCGCCTGGTATCGCCTTCTTCCAAGATCGTGTCCCCACGTCGGAACGGCAAGCACGTCGCGAGATCACGGAGCAGACCCCAGTCACGTGTGCTGAGACGCGCGAGCGCGCTGCTGGTCATCGTGGCCCTCCCCTTGCGGCATATTTTCGAGACGCTCGGGAGCACGGAAATCGGCCCGCGCCCCTGCCAGAATGCGGTCGATGATGCCGTCCCAGATCCGGCCTCCGAGATCTGTGGCCCAGGCTTCACCGCGCGGCACGGCTCTCTGGACCAGCCAGCCCGCTGAAACGAGCGGGCGTGTGGCCGCCACGGCCCAGTGCCATCGATTTTTCGGATAGCCTAACATATCAGCGAGTTCATGACCGATCAGTGCCCGCGATAAGCCGTAAGCAGCGGCTCCGCGCCAGCCTACCTCGTATTCCGGAAAGTAATTGGCGGTCATGAGGGCCTTTACGAGGGCGCGAGAATCCGCATCGACAGGTGCGCCGACCGCGAATATCGCAAGCCCGAGCCGCCGGCCCTCCGCCTCCGTGGAACACAATAGCTGTTGGTCGACACCCATCAGGTATCCCGAGTATCGCCAGAGATGAAGCAGCGCCTCTGCTTCGTTGCGCGTGACCCGGAAGCCGAGCTGTCGTACACCTTCGATCAGCCCGAGCGACATCGCGAAATTTGTGCCGGCGAGGAAGGCTTGGTTGATCGGTGCACCCCATTCCGGATTCCAGCGCCCCGACCGACCGAGCAGGCGGCGCACTTGCGCATGCATCAGGCGAACCTTGATCGTGAACTTGAAACCCTGGCCAAATCGTCGCAAGCCGCCCGGCCGGCTCGTCTCAACGGCGAAACGCGCCGTCTCGGCAAGGCGACGCGGCGCTCGGCGCAGAAGATGGCCGGTAAACACCAAGGGCTTGGTACCCACGCCCGAGCTATAGGTCAGCGGAAGCGCTAGTAGGGACAGCGCTGCGATTCCAAGCCCGCCGGACCGCAGGAAAATGCTGCCACCCCGATCTATCATATCCCAGTCCACCCACGGTGGAACCCGATCTACCTGCTGGAACAGCTCGATCATCGCTGCCGGCGGAGTGTCGACCGTCTCCAAGCCCTGATCCAGCGCCGTGTCTAGCAGGCGACGACCCCGACCAGCAGGCTGCCGCCCCAGCGCTTCCACCAGATTGTCCGCGAGCGGGTCGGCCTCATGGAGGAAGTGCGCGAAGCGCGCCACCTCGTCCTGCCGCATTGCGCCAAAATCAGAAAGCGACGGGCGACGACGAGAGCCCGTTGCAGCCCTCTTGACGGGCGGGAGCCGGGTATTCTGCGAACTGCTCAATCAGCATGCTCCTGCCGCGACGCGGCTTCACGTGCAAGGAAGGCCTTCATGCCAGCCGCTCCGCGTTCGGCTGCAATCCGATGGTTCAAGGCGAAAAGCCGGTGGGCGATGGGGGCGAGCAGATTCAGTATCCACTTGTTCGTGCTCACCGTTTCCTCGAAGATAACCCGGGTGCCCGTGGCATGCGGCTGGAGCGTCCAGCGCCATGTGCCGTCGAGTTCGCCGGTGACGGTGCCTTCTGCGACCCGCGGCGGCTCGCTTCGGGTCGTGCGGGTCGTGATTGTCAGCGAATAGGGCAGCAATACCTTGAACGTCAGGCGCGCCTCGGAGCCAACTCCACTGGTATCCTTCAGCACTTCGGCCCGGCGGTAAATCGGCCACCACTCGGGGTAGCTGGCTGGCCGGCTGATCAGGTCCCACACTTGCTCTGGCGGGGCCTCGACCTGCCATTCGTCGCGAAACTCGTAAGTCCTCACCACCCCTCCCCCCGCGCACAAAAGGCGCGTCGCCGCCGATCCCCCACCCAAGCTATTGCCTGCTCGCATCCGCGGTCGAGGATCTGCAAGCTTCCCTTAAATCTGAACGGAAGTTCTTCCCGTGGCAATTGCTGATTTATCCAATGCACCTCACTGGGCTTCCCCGCTAAAGTGTTTCGCTACCAAGGAGGAGAATGAGGTGGTTGTTGATCCCTTCGTGGCAGGCCACCCATCTGGTGGCCCGGGATAGATCTTAGTTTATGCTTTCTGGCGGTTTCCGATGCAGCTTGGCCCGCGTTGTTCAATTCGAGCACGAGATTTTCGGTCGTAAAACGGACCTTTCTCGTTGGCTGTTCCTGATCCCAGAAGTGGTCATTCCACCGATTGGCTCTTTGGTCGCCAAGTTCGTGCACAATCCAAGGATTATGCACGTGATGCTTGCCCACCTTGGCGGGCAAGGAGGCTACGGGAGACCCTGACGGCGCAAGAGACCGACTGCCCGGCCTGCGGCCTGTGGGTGAGGGGAGGGGCCGCCCACGCGTCGACCTTTGAACTGACGGTCTTGTCGCACGTTGACCACCTTTCCAGCTCCGGAGACTGGCATGGCTCGCAAGGGTTTGTTTTTCATCGCAGCGGGCTTGGCTGCTACGGCAGCAGCAGTCCTGTTGCGAGGGCGACAGGCAAAGCTCCGAAACCCGCCACTAGGACAATTCGTGGAGATCGACGGCGTTCGACTCCACTACGTCGAGAGCGGATCAGGAGAACCGGTCGTGTTCCTGCATGGCAACGGGAGTCTGATCCAGGACTTCGTCACGAGCGGTCTCGTCCGCCTCGTTGCGCAGACGCATCGCGTCATCGTCTTTGATCGGCCGGGCTATGGCTACAGCGAGCGCCCACGGAGCCGGAAATGGTCGCCGGCGGCCCAGGCCGATCTTCTGGCAAAGGCGGCGGAACAGCTCGGAGCCGGAAGGGCGCATCTGCTCGGGCATTCCTGGGGGACGCTGGTGGCGCTGGAATGGGCGCTCAGACACCCGGAAAGCGTGCGCAACCTGACGCTTGCGTCCGGCTATTACTACCCGACACCGCGTGTGGACGTGGTGCTTGCCGCCGGCCCGGCTGTTCCGCTCCTTGGCGACGTGATGCGCTACACGATCACACCGATGATGGCCCGGCTGATGTGGCCGATGCTCCTGAGAAAGCTGTTCGGACCGGCACCGACTTCGGCGCACTTCAAAGATGTACCCAGAGCCTTGATCCTTTCCCCGCGTGCGCTTCGGGCTTCGGCAGAAGAGTCGGCCATGATGATTCCCGCGGCTGCTTCGTTGCAGGGTCGATACGCCAACCTGAAGGCGCCTCTGCTGCTCGTCACAGGTGACGGCGATCGCATCGTCGATTTCAGACACCAGTCCCGGCGTCTCCATGAACAGCTCCCAGGAAGCAGGCTCGTCGTCCTCGAGGGGGTGGGGCACATGGTCCATCAGACGAAGCCGCAAAAAATCTCGGAGGCGATGAGAGAGACCGAGGACACCGAGCCCGTCGCGAACTGAGATCTTGTCGGTGTCTTATCCAAGGTTCCAAGCGGGATTCTTGGATTTCATATCTCTCCGCATCTTGCGGATACTTCTCTTTATCGCCATGATTTTACTGAGGTATTTGCCAGCTACGTGCGGCACGCGAGACGGCAATGCCGAGAAAAGCTATGAGGGATTGTGCTCTGCGCCAGGCAGGTCTCACACCGGAGCGTATCGCGCTACTGTACCGTCTGAACCAAGAACCGGAAGAGGATTCCGTGGGGCTAGAATTCGACGAGATGGGCGACGAGGATCTGCGCTCGGTGCATTACTTCGTCCAATCCGGCCTCGCCCAGGTCGACGCGGGCTGGCGCATGACTTCTTGGCTCCGGCTGACCCTGAAGGGCCGGATCACGGTCAAGATGCTGGCGGTGATGGGGCTGTGAGCCATGACAAAGGCAGCGAGAGCCTCACTTCACGCGGGAGCGTAATGCCCCTCCGGTTTGGCGAAGCGGCTCCGGACGGCCGGATCGATGGCGTCATTGCAGATCTTCAGCGGGTGTCTGAAGTGCTTTTTTGGAAAGTCCGGCGGCCACGGCCAGCTCAGGTGTGCAACTCCAAGAACGGCGACGGCCGTCCCATTTTGCCTCCTCGTCGCCGCACAGCTAAATCGACGCGTGATCAGGCACTTCTTCTGCCACCAAGGGGCACCGTGGGCATTTCTGCACTGAGACACGCTAAGCGGTAGGGAAGGTGGTGGGATTGAAGCGATTGGCGCGGATCGGGCGGTATCGTTCGAGGGGGCGGTCGATTTCGTCCCAGAGATAGTCGCCGGTGAGGGCGATGTGGGCCCAGGGGAGCGGGGCGACCTGGGCGAGGAGTTCGTCGGGAATGACGATGCCCTGGGCGCGCACGTAGTCGACGACGCGGCTGAGATAAACGGTGTTCCAGAGGATGATGGCGTTGATCACGAGGTTGAGGCCGCTGGCGCTGTAGGCCATGGTCTCCGCGGCGCGGCTGCGCATTTCGCCGAGCTGGTGGAGGAAGACGGCGCGGGCCAGGGCATGACGGCTTTCTCCCTTGTTGAGGATGGCATGGGACCGGCGTCGCAGTTTCGTGTCGAGCAGCCAATCGCAGATGAAGATCGAGCGCTCGATGCGGCCTATTTCCCGGAGAGCCTGGTTGAGCCGGTTCTGGCGCGGCGAAGCGGCGAGCTTCTTCAGGAGCACGGAAGGCGGCGCCAGTCCCGCGCCGACCGAAGCCTTCAGGCGCAGCACCTCGTCCCACGTCTCTTCGACCACGCCCATGTTGACGCGTCCCCCGATCAGCGGCTCGAGCGGGGCGTAGGCCGGATCGGGATCGATCACGAACAGCCGGCGCTGACCCAGATTGCGGATGCGCGGGATCAACCGGTAGCCGAAGGCATGGAACAGGGCGAACGCCGTTTCCGTCGCCCCGGCCGTGTCGGTCGCATGCTCGCGGATCTCGACGGAACTCTCGTTGTGGAGCAGCCCGTCCAGCACGTAAGGGGCCTCGCTCTCGGAGGCCTGGATCATGCGGGAGAAGAAGGAGGCGAAGCGGTTGGACAGGAAGCCGTAGAGCGAGGCGCCCGGACGCGTGCCGTGCCTGGCGTTGTAGTCGAGGCTCGCCTCGCCCCGTCCGCCGGCGGGGAAGAACTGACCGTCCGAGGAGGAGACGTGTCCGTCTCCCCAGACCGCGGCGAAGGGATGGGCCTGCTGCGCATCGACCAGAGCGGCCGTCGCGGCCGCGTAGGTCTCGGGCCGCAGGTGCCGCTCCGACATCAGCATCATCTGGTGGACCGTGACGCCGCGCGAGCTTTCCGCCATGCGTTCGGTCCCCGCGTTGGTCGCATCCGCCAAAATCGCGGCTATCAGCGCCGCCGCCTCATGGGCCACTTCGCCCGTCCGGTAGTGCGTGAAGCTATCGAGGAACCCGGTCCACCCGTTGACCTCGGCCAGCAGGCTGGTGATCCGGATGCGAGGCACCAGGGTATAAAGCCGCCGGCTGAGCGACAGGATCCTGTCACGCTCCTCCTGGCGGATCGGCGAGACCGACAAACCGCGCGGCGATAGAACCGCGTCCGGAATAGCGTGCGACGCCGCAGCCTCGGCCAAAGCCTTCAGCCTGGCGTCGAGCGTCGCCGTTCGTTCGGCGCGCCACTCTGCGAAGCTGTCCGGGATGGCCAGTCCAAGGCGGCCTTCGGCCCGCATCAGGGCGAAGGTCGCCCGCGGCAGGAGGTAATCCTCGAAGCTGCGCCACGCGCGGCTGCCCTCGACCCAGATGTCGCCGGCGCGGAGCCGCTCGCGCAGATGCACGAGCACCGCAACCTCCCAGGCCTGCCGGTCGACGTCGCCATCGGCGCCCCGCACGCGGCGACGCCACTTGCGGGACATGAACGACAGGGGCAGTTGCGCCGGCAGCTTGCGGCCCGCGTAAAGTCCGCGCAGGTGCTCCACCGAGACGAGAAGCGGATCGTCCGCACGGAAGGAATGGAGTCGAAAAGCTTCGAAGAGGAGCCGTCCCAGCTTACGCATGGACGTACGGCGTCCCACCAGTTCGTCGAATTCGTCGCCGCGATCGGGCCGAACGATGGCCTTCGCCGCCATCACGCTCGCGGCGATGCCGCTCCAGCCGAAGCCGGCGGCGACGGCCGACCTCAGGTCCCTTCCGTCCCGTTCGGCTTCCAGAAGCATGTCGCAAAGCCGGATGTGATCGACCGCCACGGCCGACAGCGCCTCGGCTTCGCGCACAAGACGTTCCTTGCGGCTCGCCTCGGCCTTGCGTCGGGCGCTGCCGACCAGCTTGCAGAACATGTCGATCGCCAGATCGGTGAGGGCCGCCTGGTGCTCGATGACGAACGCCGTCAGCGTCGCTCGCCGCCGCTCCACCGCTAGGCGACGGATCTCGCGCGCATGAAGGATCCGGCTCTCCCGGGCGATGATGCCATAACGATTGGCGTGGATCCTCTTGCGACGCTCGTCCGGGATCGCCGCCACGCGCAGGAGTTCGAGCCGGGCGATCACGGCCTTCAGGTTCTTCAGCTTGACACCTTCGGGCGCTTCCGCGACCCAGCCGAGATCGCTGCGCTCGCCCTCGGTTGCCGACACCAGACGTTCCAGGACCTTCACCGCGTCCTCGCCCAGACCCCGGACCAGTTCCCGGCAAGCTTGCCGACGGGCGCTGGCCCGGCCCGCAAGGCCCAGCCGGATCAGCAACTCGGGACCGGGAACGAGGAGCTTGCGATCCTTCAGCGTGGCGATGACGGCCTGCACGATCGGCGCGCCGTCCTCCGTCCCCGCTGCCTCGCGCGCGGCCGATGCGATCATCTTGCGGTAGTCGTTCGTCCTCAGGGGTCGCAGTTCCAGCGCCGCGACGATCTCGCGGGCATGCTCCCGGCGCGTCTCCTCGCGCTGTGCGTAAAGGGCGAACACCGCGGGGTCGGCGCCGACCTGTTCGGCGACGACCGCAACGACAGCCGGGGTGGGGATCTCGCTCGCTCGCAAGGGACGGCCGAGATCGCGGATCAGCGCGAGCTGCACGGCAAAACCCAGCCGGTTGTGCGACCGGCGGCGCTGACGGGCGAGAGCGATGTCCTCGCGTGTCAGCGCATAGCGCGCCAGAGCGTCCTCCCAGGCCTCGGGCGTCTCGAACAGAAGGACCCGCGAAGCGCCGTCGAGGAAGGCCACGAGCGCGGATGGCCTCAGCCAGCCGGCGCCGCGACCGGGGTCTTTCCGGCCCCCGCCCATCCGATGCGCTTCAGCGTGTCGATCAGCGTCGATCGCGGAACCCGGAAGGTCCGGCAGATGGAGGCCTTGCTTGTCCCGCCTTCCAGCGCGGCGACGATCTGGCCGACCGTCTCGGCGTCGATCGCCGGCGGCCGACCGCCGCGGCGGCCCCGCAGCCGTGCCGAGGCCAGTCCCGCATTCACGCGCTCCGTGATCAGCGCGCGCTCGTACTCCGCCAGCGTCCCGAAAAGGTTGAACAGGAACGACCCGTGCGGGCTCGCCGTGTCCATCGCCTCGGTCAGAGAGCGGAAGGCCACGCCCCTTGCCTTGAGATCCTCGACGATGCGGATCAGGTGAGACAGCGAACGGCCAAGCCGATCGAGCTTCCAGACCACCAGCACGTCACCGGCCCGCAACTCCGCCATGCAAGCCTTCAGTCCGGGGCGGTCGTCGCGCGCGCCGGACGCGCGATCCTGATGCAGGTGACGCTCGTCGACGCCCGCCGCGATCAGCGCATCGCGCTGGAGCGCGACCGACTGGCGCTCGTCCGTGCTCGACACCCTCATGTATCCGATCAGCATATGCGACAAACCTCGAAATCCGGCTTGTCGCATACTGCCTCGATCCGACAGGGTTTGTCGTGCAGAAAAGCAGGCTCCGGGGAGGTCAAAGAGTGATCCTGCCAACGGCAGCCGGAAATCACTCGTTTCCCGTCACCCCTCAAAACCCCTTAGCGTGTCTCAGTGCAGAAATGACCACGGTGCCCCACCAATGATCGACGGCTAGCGAGCTTGAAGTGGTCGGTAGACATGTCCGGCCACGCGACACATCTAGGCGGCTGGCGCGCAGCTTACTGATTCTGTTCAGCTGCGAGAAGAAGCGCTAGTCCCGGGAAGGCATCTGCATGGAACAGGCTGAGCGGCTTGAATCTTCTCTCACCGAGGAGGGGCGATATCGGCTACTGGTCGAGGCTGTCACTGACTATGCCATCTATATGCTGGATCCTGCTGGAACTGTCGCGAGCTGGAACCCGGGAGCGCGTCGCTTCAAGGGGTATGAGGCGTCCGAGATCCTGGGGCAACACTTCTCGCGATTCTACACAGAGGAGGACAAGGCCACGGGACTGCCCGCCCGCGCTCTGCAGACCGCCGCGACCGAGGGCAAGTTTGAGAGCGAAGGCTGGCGGGTGCGCAAGGATGGCTCCCGCTTCTGGGCGTACGTGATCATCGACCCGATCCGCGACACCCGCGGCCACATTGTCGGCTACGCAAAGGTGACGCGTGATCTCACGGAGCGAAAGGAAGCCCAGGAGGCTCTTGAACGCGCTCGGGAGGCCTTGTTTCAGTCACAAAAGATGGAAGCGGTGGGTCAGCTGACGGGCGGCCTGGCACACGACTTCAATAATCTGCTGGCGGCGATGCTTGGCAGCCTGGAGATGCTCCGGAAGCGGGTTCCTGAGGACCCGAAGGTCCAGGCGCTGCTGGAGAACGCAGTCGCTGCGGGCCGGCGTGGCGCCGCACTTACGCAGCGCATGCTGGCTTTCGCCAGACGGCAACGGCTTGAGCTCGCGCCAGTCGCCCTGCCAGCGCTTGTCGGCGGGATCGGGGAACTGCTCCAGCGTTCGGTTGGCCCGCAAGTCGAAATCCACACGCAGTTTCCGCTGGTCCTTCGCCCGGCGCTGACCGACCCCAATCAGCTGGAGTTGGCGCTTCTCAATCTCGTTGTAAATGCTCGCGACGCCATGCCTCAAGGCGGCGCCATCACCATCGCAGCGCGTCAGGAAGACGTCCGACCTGGCCAGGGGAGACTTTCTCCCGGTCGCTACGTCTGCCTTTCGGTGATCGACACAGGTGACGGAATGGACGAACAAACGCTCATGCGCGCGGCGGAACCCTTCTTCACCACCAAAGGCGTCGGCAAAGGAACGGGACTGGGCTTGTCGATGGTGCACGGCATCGCCGAGCAGTCCGGAGGCTGCCTCATGCTTCACAGTCGGAAGGGAGAAGGCGCCACGGCTGAGATTTGGCTACCTGTCGCCGATGCGAAGCCTCTGCCAGAAGGGCCAGAGGAGCCTCAGAGAGCGGCGCCTCCGTCGCCTTCCTCGCTCACCATCCTTGCAGTGGACGACGATCCGCTGGTCCTGATGAACACCGCTTCGATGCTGGAGGACATGGGGCACAGCGTCCTCACGGCGAGTTCAGGCGCGGAAGCGCTGCAGATCTTCCAGCGAGTGGCGATCGACCTCGTGATCACGGACCAGGCCATGCCAAGGATGACGGGCGTTCAGCTTGCGAAGGCAATCCGCGCCGAGAGCCCGAAGATGCCGCTGATCCTGGCCACGGGCTACGCCGAACTGCCGGCAGGCGTCGATGCTCAGGCCCAGATTCTGAACAAGCCGTTCTGGGAAAAGGATCTCGCGGAAGCCTTGGTCAAGGCGGTCGCCGTTCCGCAATCCTAAGAAAGCGATTTCCCCGACTGGAGTTATGTCCATCGAGGGGTACACGGATTTGGATTGGCATCCCGAACATACCGCGCCCCCAGAAGAGGAGATCGCTGTCATCGAGGACGGCGAGACAACAGCGCTTGTCGTTCCGTGCCGCCGCAGTGAAAGTGGCTGGGTGGAGACAGTCAGCCCTCTGCAGCGGCGAGCCGGGAAAGTAGTTCCGGCATGCGGATGTCGCCGAGCCGGGCGCGGACCTCGTCGCGGTCATAGCGGCGCGTGAAGCCGCACGCGGGGCATTCGACCCGCACCTTGGGCAGCCAGTCGCTGAGGAGAATTGCGCCGCCAGCAGGCATCAGCGACACTACCTGTTCCCCTCATTCGGCCAAGGCTGCGCCAGGCCTTCGCTGATCAGCACCTCGCCGGCGTCGCGCCCGTCGGCAAGACGGATGTCGGCCAGCGCACGGCCGAACGCTCCCTCCCGATGCGCCCACTCGATCTGATAGCCGCTGGCCATGATCTGACGAAGGCGGTCGCGGGCCTGCTCACCGCGGCGCCGCTCGGCTCGGCCGAGCACTCGGCGTGCCCGCCAATCTCCGGCGTGTCGATTGAGAGCATGCGCCACTTCACGCCACGCTCCCAGCCAGTGTCGCCATCGACGATGCAGGTCAGCTTGCGCTCGGCGCGGTCGCCGCCGTGGCAGACGGGGAGAGTGGCAGCCAGAGTTGGCAGGGCCGAGCTCAGGAGGGTTACCGCTGAAATGAGTGCGAATCTGATCATGCAACCATTGTACGCCTCCGGCGCGCTCCTTCGACGGCATCTCGATGGGCAGAGCAAGCGTCGCATGGGTTGTCGCTACTCGCCGGCCAGCATAGAAGAACGATAGGATTTTCCTATCGTGTGGCGATGATCGAGATGGATTACCTTATTGAAGGGCAGATCCCGCGGTCTCGGCCGAAAAGCCGGCTCGACGTCCTCGCCGATCATCTCGGCATCCGGATCATCCGACCTAGCGCCGGCGGGGCCGGAACGAAACCCCCGCCCGCGGCGCGATGAAGGCGATAATCGCCGAGCATGGCGAGGGGCATCTCGTTACCGTCATCCGGTGCATCCGAGAGACCGGCGAGGACCGCGGCGAGCTGCGCAGCGAGACCATCCTCGCGATCAGCGACATCCTGGCTGCCCGGCTGGATTGACGCGATGCCAGCGGCGCGCTTCTCGATGCCTTCGATGCGATCCTGCTCCGTGCCCTCAGAGAGACTGCCGTGGGCTTCGGCCGTGGCCGGTGCGGCCTACCCTTCGCGGGCTGATCTATGCGCGCCTGGAGGTCCCCTAATGATCCGGGCCTTGGCGTAGGACGTTCTGTCGCATCGCCGAGAAAAAGCGATAGGGCATTCTTTGCAACAGCAGCATGTTGGCTATAACGCGTCCCGCTAGCCATCCGCCACGGCGGATTCTAGCGACGTCCGCTCCTCCTGGGGCGTTGGCGGGAGCGGACGTCTCTTCTGCATCTCCAGCCTGACGGGATCTGACCGAAGGTCATGATTTATAAAGGGTCTCGGGTAATCCGAGAAGTCGAAATCCTAACTTGTCGTTAAGCTAGCAATCTTGAGCGGTCACTGCGCCGGGATCGCCTTCTTATGCGCACGGTGGACGTCGCGCACGCGCGCAACCGTCCAGTAGGGTGGCACCCGTCGTCGAGAGTGAAGAGGGTGGGAATCCTCCTTTTTATCGGCTCACCCCGCGCGCACGGCTCACAGCCCCGTTACCGCCAGCATCTTGGCCGTGATCCGGCCCTTCAGGGTCAGCCGGAGCCAAGAAGTCATGCGCCAGCCCGCGTCGACCTGGGCGAGGCCGGATTGGACGAAGTAATGCACCGAGCGCAGATCCTCGTCGCCCATCTCGTCGAATTCTAGCCCCATGGAATCCTCTTCCGGTAATTGGTTTAGGCGGTGCAGTAGCGCGATTCGCTCCGGCGTGAGGCCGGACTTGCGCAGAGCTTGATCACCCATGGACTCTCCTTCGCGACGCTCCCTCCCATGTCGCACGAAGCTGCCGAAGACTACCGGTCCGGAACCTGAGCGCAAGCGTCCAGCGCAGCGAACACCGGGGGATGGGAAAGATGGGATTTTCCTGCGTTCTCGCCGTTCTCGCCAATTTCGCGCCATTTTCACCGGGATCGCTGTCGCCTGGTTCGACAGGGTTTCTGATGAGCAGAGGTGCCCGGAAGGGGATTTCGGATTTCACTTTTTGGGGTGCGAAAGCTAGGCGTGGCAGAAGATCGGGGGCTTGGTCGAATAAAAAACGCTGTCTTCAGAGTCAGGGATTATCGTTAGGCGCTGCTACTGATGCGCCTAGAGCCAAACCCGCCAAGGCCCCCGTTACTCCGACATACGGCGTAAGCAGATACGGCACCCGCGGAGGCCTTGCTATCCTCGTTTTTCGTAGTTACGTTAAGCTATGCGGATTACCTTGGACCCGGCAAAGCGAGAGCGGACCCTTGAAAAACGCGATCTCGATTTCGCCGACGCGGAGGAGGTGTTCGCCGGAGCGACGTTCGATCGCATTGATGATCGCCAGGACTACGGCGAGGAGCGGATCATCCCCATCGGCCGCCTGGCCGCACGGATGGTCGTCGTGGTTTGGACGCAACGGGACGACGCCCGGCATGTGATTTCGATGAGGAGGGCCAATGACCGCGAGCAAGATCGATACGAAGCCTACTTGGACTGATCCGGACGACGCCGCGGAACTGACCGATGACTGGTTCGAAGGTGCGACCCTTCACGAGGGCGGCGTGGTCAAGCGGTTGCCTGGCCAGCGCGGGCCGGGGAAGAAGAGGCCGAAGGAAGCCATCACGCTTCGCCTCGACGCCGAGATCCTCGAGCATTTCCGACAGACTGGCGATGGCTGGCAGACCAGGATCAACGACGCCCTGAAGATGGTCATTGCACCGCCGAAGGTTCGAAGGCGGCCTCGCCGTGCAAGGTCCGCCATGACGCGGCACCGGCCGGTGAGAAAGCGTGCTTGAATAGGCCCGATAAGACGGGCTTTCGGGGATCTTGGAAGGACCGTGTCCTCCCATTGCGCCGCTGAGGCTGTAGCCCCCGCCCAATAGGGGAGCCGACATAGAACGGGCACCAAACCACGTTAAGCGGACAGATCGAGAACATCGAACTTCCGCGCTGTCGGGTTCCGGTTGAGCGCCCGAAATCCATCCGCCTCGATCCGCGTCTCGTCGGACCAGATGTAGTCGCCGGTGAGGTTGATGTGTTGCCAGCCGAGGGGCGCCAGATGCGGCAGCCATTCGGCGGGAACGTCCTCGCCGTGGTCGCGCATGTGGCGTATGACGCGGTTCATGTAGACCGTGTTCCAGAGGATGATGGCGGCAACCACGAGGTTGAGGCCGCTGGCGCGATGTTGCCGGCTCTCGGCAGTCCGGTCGCGCAAGCGTCCCAGACGATGGAAGCAGACGGCGCGGGCGAGGGCATTGCGGGACTCACCCTTGTTCAGCTCGGCGCTGGCCTGCCGGCGAAGCGTATCCCTGCGGCGAGGACCACGGTGATGTTGCGCTTTTGGTCTTTCGTCTTTCT
>NZ_JAJAVB010000027.1 GCF_020615385.1 Jiella soli
CCGAGGCGGTTGGACCTGGTACACCGGCGCCGCCGGCTGGATGTATCGCGCCGGCGTCGAAGGCATTCTCGGCATCCGCAAAGACGGCGAATTCCTGACCATCGCCCCGCGCATTCCCCAGGCATGGCCGGGCTTTTCGGCGACGATCCGTATGGGCAACACCTGCTATCGGGTGAGCGTGGACAATCGCGATGTCTCGGGATCGACGGTCGTCCGCGCAGTGCTCGATGGCGTCGATGCGCCAGTGGAAGACGGCGCGCTCCGCGTCCGGATCGACGGCGCCGAGCATGCTCTGACCATCAGCCTGCCGACCTTGCCGGCTTAGACTCCCGCCTTGCCGCCTCAACGAACCGCGATCTGCGGCACTCAAGTTCCCTTGTCGCCCTGGTCATCTTCGTTGAATTCGCTGCTAAAGATCCGCTTTCCGCCCTCTTGAATCTAGGATCGGGGCTGCAGGGAACGGCCGCTCATGTGAAGCTCAGGTTTGATCGCAACCGTTCGACATGGGCGCGGAAGCGCCTCATTCGATCACGCTGTGCACGCCTTCAAAAGAGGCTCATGACCGTGGGAGGCAAGCCGCTCCCCGGAGGCCGCATCGAAGAGATGAGCGTGCGCGGCGCTGCCCGCGACGCTGAGGCTTTCGCCGATTTCCACCCGACTATCACGCGGCAGTTCGACTGTGATCATCCTGTCGCGCCCGATGTCGAGATAGCCGAAGGTTTGGCTGCCCAACCGCTCGACCACGCTGAGGGTGCCAGAGAACCAGGCCTCTTCCGGAGCGCATGGCACGAGGCCTTCCGGCCGGATGCCTAGCGTCACCCGTCCGTTCGGCGCCTGCGCACCGCCCGAAGGGATCTCGGCGCGCCCGGCGGGAACCTCTAAGACGAGCCGATCACCCCGGGTGGCAAGGACCGGACACTCGAGGACGTTCATGGTGGGGCTGCCGATGAACTGCGCGACAAAGAGTGTCGCCGGGGACCGATACAAATCGAGCGGCGCGCCCACCTGTTCGACATCGCCGCCGTTCATCACCACGATCCTGTCGGCAAGCGTCATCGCCTCGACCTGGTCGTGCGTCACATAGACGGTCGTCGCCTTGATGCGCCGATGCAGCTTGGCGATCTCCAGCCGCATCTCCACGCGCAGCGCGGCGTCGAGGTTCGACAGCGGCTCGTCGAACAGGAAGGCATCCGGCTTGCGCACGATCGCGCGACCCATGGCGACGCGCTGGCGCTGCCCGCCGGACAGCTGGCCCGGCCGCCGGTCGAGATAGGGGTCAAGCTTCAGAACCGCCGCCGCGTCGGACACGCGGGCGTCGATCTCCTGCTGTGCGACATCCCGCATCTTCAGCCCGAAACCCATGTTCTCGGCCACGCTCATATGCGGATAGAGCGCATAGTCCTGGAAGACCATCGCCACGTTGCGCTCGGCAGGCGGCAGGTGGCCGACCGGCCGGCCGCCGATGGCGAGGTCGCCGTCGGTGATCTCCTCAAGGCCCGCCAACATCCGCAGGAGGGTGGACTTGCCGCAGCCGGACGGACCGACCAGCACGACGAACTCGCCGGATTTTATCGCCAGGGAGATCGAGCGGATCACGTTCACGGACCCGTAATCCTTGCGCAGGTTCCGCAATTCGATGGCTGCCACGATGGTGCTCCTCCCAGCTTCGTCAGAGGCCGGCTTGACGACCTGACCATTATCAATAATGATAACGATATCGATTGCAAGAAGGTCGAGAGCTTTGGTCCGAACTGCCCCCACCCCGCGCGCCTTCGCGACGCCGATCCGCAGGATCGGGCGGGGCCGTCCGGCGTCGGGCAAGTCGACCGCGGCCTTCGCGGCGTTGAAGCGGGATATCATGCTCGGCAGCCTCGCCCCCGGGGAGAGTCTCGTGGAACTCGAACTCGCCGAACGCTTCGGCTGCAGCCAGGGCACGATCCGCGAGGCGCTGCTGCAATTGCAGGACGAGGGGCTCGTCCTCAGGCACGGCTATCGCGGCACGCAGGTTTCCGACTGCACCGAAGACGAGGCGGTGGAGCTGTTTCGCATCCGCCAGTCGATCGAATGCCGCGGCATCGCCCGGGCGATGGAGCATCCGGGCCGGACCCTCGTCGCCGAGATTGAGGAGATGGTCGCCGCGATGATCGCGGCGGCTGAGGCGGAGGACGAGCTCGAACTCGCCTCGATCGACCGCGACTTTCACCAGCGGCTGTTCTCCGAGGCGCGGCTGACGGCCCTGGAGCCGATCCTGCGCCGATGCCTCGTCCATAACCACCGCTACAAGATCTCGCAGTCGGAGGGGCCGCGCGACCTCGTCCAGACGGCGCGCCGGCACGAACCGATCGTCACGGCGATCCGGTCCGGCGACGCGGCGGCCGCCAAGACCGCCCTGTTCCACCACATCGCGACGATCGTCGACTTCGGCCCGACGGTTTTTCCGGAATCGCCGGAATGACGGGGCCCATCGCCCTCTCGGCCGAACTTGCGCCGGACATGGCCGCGCTGATGGATCGTGTTGCCCGGCAGGACGGGCCGCAGGCGGATCCGACGACGCTGCCGCCGGCCGAGGGGCGCCGCCTCGCCGCCGCCGGCAATCGCCGCTGGAATGTCGACCTGCCGGAAATGGCGGTGTCGAGGAATCTCGGCGTGCCGGCGGATGCGGCGCTCGGCGGGCCCGCGATCCGATGCTGGCTGCATGTTCCGCTCGACGCGCGTCCCGGCCTCGTCGTCTTCGTGCATGGCGGCGGCTTTTCCTTCTGCAGCCCCGAGACGCACGAGCGCGCCGCGCGGCTGCTTGCCGCCGAATCCGGCCTTGCGGTGCTGCTGCCGGACTATCGGCTGGCACCCGAGCATCCCTATCCCGCCGGCCTCACCGACGTGGTGGCGACACTGCGCGCCCTGCCGCGGCTTGCCGAGACAGCAGACGTGCCGCCCGGGCCGCTCTTCCTTGCCGGCGACTCGGCGGGCGCCAACCTCGCCCTCGCCTCACTCATTCACGAGATGCGCGCGGATCGGCCGGTCGGAGCCGCAGGTGCCCTGCTCTTCTACGGCAATTACGACGCCGATTTCGAAAGCCCGTCCTTCCGCTTCTTCGCCGAAGGTCCGGGACTGACGCGGGCGAAGATGCAGCGCTACTGGCGCTTCTATGTCGGCAACCGGGACATGCGCGGCGATGCGCTGGCCTGCCCGGCCTTCGCCGAGCGGACGGAGCTCGCGGCCCTGCCGCCGCTCCACCTGATGGCCGCGGGCGTCGACCCGCTGCTCAGCGACACGCTGGCCCTTCAGGCGCGGCTTGCCGATGCGGGGCGCTCCGAGAAAGCCGAAATCGTGCCGGGCGTCGTCCACGGCTTCCTGCAGATGACGCACGAATTGGCCGCGGCACGGGAGGCGATCGCCGCCGCCGGCCGGTTCGTGCGCGACCACAGCTGATCGATCGACAACAGGGAGGAAAATGATGTCGAAACAGAAACTGAAGCTCGCCGCAGCCGCCGCGGCACTCGTCGCGGGGCTGGGCCTTGGCCAGGCGAACGCCGAGACGGTCCGGTTCTGGTACCATTTCGACAATCCCGAAAACCCGATGTCGGGTCTCGTGGAGAAGTTCGAGAAGCAGAACCCCGACATCACCGTCGAGGCCGACAACGTTCCCTGGAACAGCTATTACGACAATCTCTACACCGCGATCGTCGGGGGCAACGCCCCGGATGCGGCGATGGTCAAGCTCTTCGCCCAGCCGCGGCTCGTGGAGATGGGCGCGCTCGAGCCGATCGGCGACCGGATCGAGGCGTGGGACGGCAAGAAGGAGCTTCTCGACAATCTCCTGAGCCTCAATGCCGGGCCGCAGGGCAAGCAATTCTACCTTCCGATCCAGTATGTCGTGCTCTACCTCTACTACCGCGCCGACCTCTTCAAGGAGGCCGGTCTCGAGCCGCCGAAGACCTGCGAGGAGTTCCGCCGGGACGCCAAGGCGCTCACCAAGGCGCCCGACCGTTATGGCTTCGGCTTTCGCGGCGGCAAGGGCGGCTGGGACCAGTGGGGCACCTTCGTCCTCTCGCGCGGCGCCAAGCTCGAGCCGGGCGGCCTGACGACGCCCGAGGCAATCAAGGCGAACCAGTGGCTGGTCGACATGTTCCAAAAGGACAAGTCGATCCCGCCCTCGGCGCCGAACGACGGCTTCCAGGAGATCATCGGCGCCTTCAAATCCGGCAAGACGGCGATGACCATCCACCATATCGGCTCGGCCAACGACCTCGTCGCGGCGCTGGGCGACAAGGTCTCGGCGGTGCCGGTGCCGAAGTGCGACGGCACGGCCTGGACGTCCTATGGTGACGAGTCGCTCGCGATCTTCTCGGCTTCCGAGCACAAGGACGCGGCCTGGAAGTGGATCTCCTTCCTGGCCGAGCCGGAGAACAACGTCGCCTTCGTCAAGGCGACCGGCCAGATGCCGGTGACCAAGACCGGGTCGAAGACCTATGACGGCCATCCCAAGCGCTTCGTCGAGGCGACGGTGGACTCGCTGCCCTTCGCGCATGTCCTGCCGCAGACCTCGGCGACCGCCGACTTCGTCAACACCGAGTGGCAGACGGCGATGCAGCAGGCGCTGACCGGCCAGATCACCGCCGAGGCGATGATGGAGAAGCTCCAGGGCATCTTCACCGAGTGATGCGATCGAATGGAAGCGCCCCCGCGGCGTTTCCATTCCTCGGCCGGCCGAGGCGACCGTCTCGCCTTCACAGTTCACGGGACCCGACATGTCCAGCATCAACGACGCGCTCGCGCTCGAGGCGCCGAATCCTGGCGGCCGCAAACGCCCGCGACGCGGCGCGCTTCTCCCCTATGCGCTGCTGACGCCGGCCGTCGTGGTCGTCCTGATCATCGTCTTCGCGCCCATGGTCGAGGCGCTGGTGACGAGCTTCTACGACTACGTCCTGTTCCGGCCGAACGCGGCGAAGTTCGTCGGCATCGCCAACTTCGTGAAGCTGTTCAACGATCCGGTGTTCTGGACCTCGCTCTGGCAGACGGCGCTGTGGATCGGCCTCACCGTGCCGCTGCAGATGGGCCTCGGCCTCGTCGCCGCGCTGCTCCTCAACAGGGAGTTCGCCTGGCGCGGCCTCGCCCGGGCGCTGGTGATCATCCCCTGGGCGCTGCCGAGCGTCGTCATCGCGCTGATGTGGCGCTGGATCTACGACCCGAACATCGGCATCCTCAACGACCTCCTCCTGCGCCTCGACATCGTCCGCGCCGCGATCCCCTGGCTCGCCGATCCCGATGTCGCGCTCTACGCAGTCATCGCGACGCTGACCTGGCAGGGCTTTCCCTTCTTCGCAGTGATGATCCTCGCCGGCCTGCAGGGCATCCCGAAGAGCCAGTACGAGGCGGCGGCGATCGACGGCGCCAGCGCCTGGCGGCAGTTCCGCCACATCACCCTGCCCGGCATCGGGCCGATCCTGGCCACCGCCGGGCTCCTGCGCACGATCTGGGTCGCCAATTCGATCGACGTCATCTTCGTCATGACCGGCGGCGGTCCCGGCTATTCCACCTACACGCTGCCGCTCTTCGCCTTCGTCAAGGCCCGGCAGAACCTCGACTTCGGCTACGGCTCGGCAATCGCCGTCACCTTCACCGTCATCCTCGGCGCGCTCGTCGCAATCTATATCGCAAGGACCATGCGGGAGGTCGAACGATGAAGCGCGACGGCTTCCTGAAACGGCTTTTGACGACGCACATCCCGGTCGCGCTCGTCGTCCTCCTCGCCATCGGCCCGTTCGCCTGGATGATCCTGACTTCGCTGACGCCCTCGTCGGCGATCATCGCGAAGGGCGTCTCGTTCTCGCCCGCGGGATGGGGGCCGGACAATTACGTCCGGCTCCTCGCCCATACCGACTTTCTCGGCAATATGGGCCACAGCCTGGTCGTCGCGCTCGGCACGGTCGTTCTCGGCCTCGTCGTCTCTGTGACCGCGGCCTATTCCTTCTCGCGCTTCCGCTTCTTCGGCCGCCGCGTCCTGATGCTGCAGTTCCTCCTGGTGAACATGTTCCCGGTCGTGCTCCTGATCCTGCCGCTGTTCACGCTGATGCGGCGCCTCGGCCTGCTCGACACCCATCTCGCGCTGATCATCGCCAATTCCACCGTCGCCATCCCCTTCGCGGTCTGGATGCTGACGAGCTATATCGGCGCGATTCCCAAGAGCCTCGACGAGGCGGCGATGATCGACGGCTGCTCGCGGCTCCAGGCGCTCAGGCGCGTCGTGCTGCCGCTCGCGCTCCCCGGCATCATCTCGACCGGCATCTACATCTTCATCACCTCCTGGAACGAATATCTCTACGCCCTCACCCTCGGCGGGCGGCACGTGCGCACGGTCACGGTCGCGATCCAGACGCTGATCGGCGAATACCAGATCGAATGGGGCCTGCTCGCGGCCGGCGGCGTCGTCGGCGCCCTGCCCGTCACCATCCTCTTCCTCGTCGTCCAGCGCCGCCTCGTCGGCGGGCTGACGCAGGGCGCCGTCAAGGGATGATGGCCCGCCTCTTTCTTCCTTACTCCAGCGGACAATGCCCATGAATCCGATCGGTCTGATCTCGATGCAATACGCCCGACCGTTCACGGCCGAGCACTTCCGGTTCTTCGACGCGATGAAGCGACAGGGCTTCGACTTCGTCGAACTCCTGGTGCCTGAGGTTGGCGAACTCGACCTGAAGGAGACGGCTGCGGCGCTTCGGGGCTCCGGCCTCGGCGTCGTCCTTGCCGCTCGCGTCAACCTGCAACGCAACCTCGCCTCCAAAGACCTCGCCGCCCACCGCGCCGGCATCGACTATCTGCGCTACACCGCCGACTGCGCCGCCGAACTCGGCGCTACCATCGTCGGCGGGCCGCTGACCGGCAATCCGCTCGTCTTCGCCGGCCGGCCGCCCGCCCCGGTCGCCGAGGACGAGCGCCTCGCCCGCAAGGAGCGCTGCGTCGTCGGCCTCGAGGCAGCGGGCGACCACGCAAAGGCCGCGGGGATCACGCTGGCGATCGAGCCGCTCAACCGCTTCGAAAGCGATGTCCTGCAGACCACCCAGCAGGCGATGGAACTCCTGGAGGCGGTCGACCACCCCGCCGTCGCGCTGATGCTCGACACCTTCCATATGCATATTGAGGAAGCCGACATCGCCGAGGCGATCCGGCTCGGCGGCCAGAGGCTCGTCCACTTCCAGGCGAACGAGAACCATCGCGGCTTCCCCGGCACCGGCGCCACCGACTGGGTGTCGGTCTGCCGTGCGCTGCACGAGGTCGGCTATGCCGGTCCGGTCTCGCTCGAACCCTTCCGCCGCAACGACGACCGCTTCGGCGTTCCCTTCGCGCAGTGGCGGCCCCCGCATGAGGACGAGGACGCGCGGCTTGCCGCCAGCGCCGCCTTCATCCGCTCCCATCTCGAACTGACGGAATACAGACGATGACCTTGAAGATCGGTTGGATCGGCTGTGGCATTCATGCGACGCAGATGCTGCTGCCGCAGCTCGTCCGCCACGATGTCGAGATCGCCGCACTCTGCGACATCGATGCCGGGCGGCTCGCCGCGGCCGGGCGCCAGTTCGGCGTCGAAACGCTCACCACCGATGCAAGAGCGCTGATCGAAACGCCCGGCCTCGACGCCGTCGGCATGGCGGTCGGGCCGGACCAGCATCTCGCCTTCGGCCTTGCGGCCCTGGAGCGCGGTCTGCCCGTCTTCATGGAAAAGCCGCCGTCGGGAACGGCAGCCGGCGCGCGGCAGCTGCGGGACGCTTCCGAGAGGGCCGGCAAGCCGCTCCTCCTCGGCTTCATGAAGCGCTATTCGGTCGGCAACAAGATCGCCAAGAACATCCTGACGTCCGGCCGCTTCGGCGATATCCTCGGCCTCACCGGCTATTACATGACGGCGCCCGGCTATTTCGCGGGGAATGTCGACTATACCGGCTTCCTTCTCCACCACTGCGTCCACTACATGGACCTCGTCTCGCATCTCGTCTCACCAGTCGTCGGCATGAACGCGCGCAAGGTCGAGAAGACGCCGGGCCGCATCCTCTTCCATGTCGGCTTCGACTTCGCCTGCGGGGCGATCGGCACAATCGCCATGGGCACCGCCCAAAGCCGTGGCGCGCCGGTCGAGCGGATCGAGATCATGGGCGATCACCAGCGCATCGAGGTCGAGGACGTCGTCGAGATCCGCTGGAACCGCAATCCGCCCTTCAAGGTCGGAGATCCCGAGGCGAGCCTCCTCGACACCGAGGACACGCTGACCTGGAAGCCGAACTTCACCGCCGCGGCGAACGAGGACTACAAGGGCTATCACGCGCTTCTTGCCGACGTCGTTCCGGCGTTGAAGGGCGAGACGACGGCCGCGCCGACCATCGCCGACGGGGTAATCGCCATGGAGCGGCTGGAGGAGATGCGCCGGTTGCTCAGTGTGTAGTCTCGGTCAGCGTCGGAGTTATAGCGTGCCAGCGAGCCCACCGGCGGTAGCATCCTGATCTCGATGTCCGGCAAGAGGAACTGCTCGACAATTCCATGGCCAAAACCTTCTTCAAAACCATGAACCCACACAACCTGCGCAAGAGCCACTTTCCCGTGACGAGTCCAATCAGATGTTGTCAACCTTTTCCATGAACCGATCGAGTTCCTGAGGATCCATCCGGACGATGTGGCGGTCCTCAGGATAAGCCTTTGCTTCGACATCAACCGCAAACTCACGGAAGGCGGCGACCCTTTCGGCCTGTAGCCGATCAAACTCAGCGGCAAAATTTCTGTACACCTTGGAATGACGAGGCATGTCGTCTCTGTTTTGCCCGAGAACGTCTTCCGCGAACAGATATTGCGCGTCGCAGCCGGTACCTGCTCCATCGACAGCATAAGGAGAGAGGTTCGCTTCGAGATCGCCTCGGCGACCTCGACCGGAACGACCTCAATCTCCGCGCCGAACGCCCCTGCGGCCTCGAGCGGCGCACCGAACGCAGATAGCGATCGCGCTTTCGGCGGTTGTGTTTCGGCACGACGGCATGACCCCAACCCCGATTCGCTACCCGGCGTTTTCAGAGGCTTGTCAGCGTGACCCCATGCCGATCGGCGCCGGGTAAGAATACCGAGAGGCCAGTGAAAGCGCTTCGACCGCTCCGCCGGTTCGCACGATCGACGAGTTCCTGGCCGCCGAGATCACGCGCGGGCTTCATCCCCGCCACATGGCCCGCACGAACAGCGTCGACTATCGCCTCTTCCCGCATTGCACCTTCGGGACGGTAATCGAAATCTCCCGAACCAAGGTGGCCAACCAAGTCGACCGAGCCGTTCTTCTGGCGCTCGTCCAGACGTTCAAGATGCCGGACCTGTTGGCGATGGCCGACACCTTCCGAGACATCGCTGGCTTGGCGGCCGGCATCTCAGCTTGGCGCTGCGACGCCAGAGAGCCACCGTAGGGGGCGGACCTCGCATTCTTGGCACTGGTCGACTTGCAACTCCAGTACAGACTGCATAACATTGGAGACGCTGCGATCTCTAAGATGTTGAATTCATTGCAGGGATTTGGATTGGGATCGCGTCCCTCCGGGCCCACCATTTTTCCTCACAAGCTGCTGAAACCGCTGAAGGTGCCGTTCCGGACCGTTCACAGGCCGAAATGCATGACATGAACGGCGACGCGGTGTCTCTGCCTGCCCAGGCGACACGGCGAAACAGTCGCTGTCAGTAGGTCCGCAGCGTTCCCGAGGACCGAGCCGGCCTGTTCGCCGCGCCCGGATTCAGCGAACATTGCGGACCGTGTTCCCTTGATCGCTTCAGAGCATTGGCTGGCGGAAGGCCGCCGATCTGCACCTGACCCTGAAGCGCCGCTGACTGGTCCGGCGTGTTTCGCTCTCTCCTGCTCCAATGGCTCAACAGGACGCCTCCGAGAGGACCCCTCCAGCGGAAGCAGACTGGTTCGTCCGCGATCGAGCGCATGTGAATCACCGCCCGCGCGAGCGGACGGCGAACCGGAAATCCCGTTCACCGCACCGAAAACCGCTTCCGTGCTTCACCGGCGGAACAGGCAGGTCCTTTGGCCCTCGATCTCGCGCACCATCACGGGTAGGCCGAACACCGCCTCGATGGTCTCTTCCGTCACCACGGTGTCCACCGGGCCGTCGACGACGATCCGGCCCTCGCGCATGGCGACGACCCGATCGGCGAAGCAGCTGGCGAAGTTGATGTCGTGCAGGACGACGACGACGATCTTGCCGAGATCGTCGGCCGCCTTGCGCACGAGCCGCATCATCGCGACGGCGTGGCGGATGTCGAGATTGTTCAGCGGCTCGTCGAGCAGGATCGCCCGTGTGTCCTGGGCGAGCACCATGGCGACGAAGGCGCGCTGGCGCTGCCCGCCCGAAAGCTCGTCGAGAAACCGATCGGCGAAAGGCACGAGGTCGAGAAAGGCGAGAGCCTCGTCGACCTTGGCGTGATCCGCGGCGGTCAGCCGCCCCTTCGAATGGGGAAACCGGCCGAAGCCGATGAGGTCGCGCACGGTGAGCCGGGCCATCAGCCCGTTCTCCTGCCTCAGGACGGAAATCCGCCGCGCCAGCTCGTCGCCGGCCGTCCGCGTGACGTCGAGTCCGTCGACGAATGCCTTTCCCTCGTCGATCGGCAGCAGCCGCGCTATCATCGACAAAAGCGTCGACTTGCCGGCTCCGTTGGGACCGATGATGGCGGTGACGCCCGGCGAATCGAGGGTCAGCGAGGCGCGGTCGACGACGCGGCTGTCGCCGTAGAGCTTGGTCAAAGACGATGCTTCGATCATCGGATTCCCCGCTTGACGACGATGGCCAGGAAGACGATGCCGCCGAGGAACTCGATGACGATGCCGAGGGCCGTGTCGAAGTGGAACACGCGTTCGAGAAGCGTCTGGCCGCCGACGAGGCAGATCACCGCGATCAGCGAGGCGGCGACAAGGGTTTCGGCATGCCGGCGCGAACCGACGAGAGAGACGGCGAGGCTCGCGACGAGCAGGCCGAAGAAGGTGACCGGGCCGACGAGCGCGGTCGAGACGGAGACGAGTACGGCGATCAGGCCGAGGCTGAGCCGCGTCAGGGCGACCGGGTCGACCCCGAGCGAGGTCGCGGTTTCGCGGCCGAGCGCCAGCACGTCGAGCTGCGGCAGGAGGCGCCAGAAGGACAGGGTGACGAGACCAATCAGAACTGCCGCCACGGCCAGAAGATCGGTCTCGATCGTGCTGAAGCTCGCATAGAGCCTGTCCTGCAGGACGACGAAGGCGTTCGGGTCGATCAGACGTTGGAGGAAACCGGAAAGCGAGCGGAACAGCACCCCGACGATGACCCCGACGAGGAGCAGCCTGTGAAGGTCGTGGGCCCCTTTGCCGAGCAGAGTGCCGTAGAGGGCGAGCGCAAAGCCGATCATCGCGAGGGTTTGGGCGAGGAACAGCGACATCGTCTCTGCGCCGGTCGCAAAGAGCGTTCCCGCGAAGGCCACCATCAGGGTCTGGATCAGGCCGTAAAGTGCATCGAAGCCCATGATGGAAGGGGTGAGGATGCGGTTGCCGGACAGCGTCTGGAAGACGACAGTCGACAGGGCGATGGCATGGCCGACGAGAATCATCGCGACAAGCTTCGGCGCCCGGAACGGCAAGACGAAGGACCAGTTGCCATGGGCCCCGATGGTCATGAAGATCGCGCAGCAGGCAATGGCAAGGAGCACCAGAAGCAACAGCGTGCGCGCCGGACCGCGCGCGGCGGCCCGCCCCGAGTGAACCTCCCGGCGCCGGCGCACGCCATGAACCTGCTTATCGGCGACATCAGCCATGCGCCGTCCTCCGCCCCGCAAGCAGGATGAGGAACAAGACCGAACCCGCGACACCCATGATGACACCCACCGGGATCTCGTAGGGATAGCGCAGGATGCGGCCGAGAACGTCGCAGCCGAGGACGAGCGTGGCACCCCACAAGGCGACGAACGGGACGATGCGCCGGCCGTTGTCGCCCATCGTCATGGTCACGAGATTGGGCACCACGAGACCGACGAAGGGGATCGAGCCGATGGTGGCGACGGTCACCGCGGCAATCAGCGAGACGATGACGAGGCCGATGGCGACCACCCGCTCATAGGCGAGGCCGAGATTGACGCTGACGTCGCGGCCAAGGCCCGCGAGGGTGAAGCGATCGGCCGCAAAGAGCGCGACCGCCCCCAGCGCGGCGCCGATCCATAGGAGTTCGTAGCGACCTTTCAGAACCATCGAGAAGTCGCCGCTGCTCCAGGCGGCGAGCGACTGCAGGAGGTCGGTCCGATAGGCGAGGAAATGGGCGGCCGACTGGATGATACCGGCAAGGATCAGACCGACCAGCGGAACGAGCAGGCCGCTCTTCAGCCGCAGCCGGCGAATGAGGGCGAGAAAGACGGCTGTGCCGGCAATGGCAAACATGGCCGCGACCAGCGCCTTGGCGAGGACGGGCGCCCCCGGCGCCAGAAGCGTGACCACCACCATGCCGAGCCCGGCCGCTTCGGTCGTGCCAATCGTCGAGGGTTCGACGAAGCGGTTCGACGACAGCATCTGCATGAGAAGCCCGGCGACGGCGAGACTCCCGCCAGCGAGGGTCGCCGCGGCAGTGCGCGGCAGCCGGCTGACGAGAAGGAGGCGCAGCGCTTCGCCGTCGACCCCTCCGCTCCAAACCGAGGCGAAGGAGAGATCGCCCGCACCGACGAAGAGGCTCGCAACGAAGAGAAGGCCGAGGCCGAGACAGCCAAGGCTCAGGAGGCGGCTATCGGACATGGTCGGCCGGGTGTGCGGGACTTTCGCCGCAGGCGGGGGGCGGCGATGCGCGGCGCCCGCGACAGGTTCATTCCGCGTGCCTCTTGTCACGCTCACTCGGCCTTCGCGAACGCCTCGGAGAGCTGGTCGACATTGCGTTGCAGGGCGGTGAGGCCGGCGCTCGAGAGATACCAGGTGGCAGGGTCGAGATAGACGACCTGGCCGCTTTTCCACGCCTTCGTGTTCTCGACCAGTTCGTTCTTCAGCATCGAGGCGGCGGCGCTCCGGCCGATCGCGGCGTCGCGGTCGATCACGAAGAGCCAGTCGGGGTCGGTCTTCGCGATATATTCGAAGGAGATCGCCTCGCCGTGATTGGCGACGTCAAGATTGCTGTCGGCCGGGGCGACACCGAAGGCGCCGTGAAGGATGCCGAAGCGCGAGCCGGGGCCGAAGGCGCTCATCCGGTTGCCGGTGGTCAGGACGATCAGGCCCTTGCCCCGGCCTTCGGTCTCGGTCTTAAGCGTCGCGATCGTGCTTTCGAGTCTGGCGATCCGCGCCTCGACTTCGTCCTGCCTGTCGAAGATCCTGCCGAGCGCACGGGCGCGGACGAGAGCCGAAACGAGGAAATCGGTCTGATCGACCGACATGTCGATGGTCGTCGCCACCTGGGAGAGCGCCTTCGTCTGGCTGCTCGAACGCCCACCGGTGATGATGAGGTCGGGCCGCAATGCCGCAACGGCTTCAAGATCGGCTTCGAACAGCGATCCGACCTTTGTGACGTCGTCCTCGGCATATTTGGACAGATAGCCCGGATAGGGAGCCGTCGGCGCACCGGCCACGTCGACGCCGAGCGCGTCAAGCGTGTCGAGAGTGGCGAGATCAAAGGCGACGACGGTCTTCGGCGCGTGCGGAACGCTTCTTTCGCCGGTCGCGGTCTCGACGCTGACCGTTGCCCCGGCGTCTTCCTGGGCAAGCGCGGGAGCACTGGCGAGAAGTCCCGCAAGGCCCGCGGCCGCCAGCGACCGGAACGCCTTGCGCATCAGGGAAGAGGGCCGCCTCCCAGCAGCGCGACGAACGATTGGGGTCATGGTCGGTCCTTCCTGCGGAGATGCATCCTCGCGGCCGACATCGCAAAAGTTGACTGACAATGTCAATATTTCGCTCTGCATGCGGAGCCTGCCGATCGCACGGCACGGCTCGGCTCGGCTCGGCGACGGACATCCCCGGCCGCCTGGGGAGGTAGCAAGATATTAAACCGGAAGATGTTTCCGGCACTGGCCGACAGGCGGGCGCGACGATCGGAGAAGGGACGCAGCGACGCTCGCGCCTTTCACCGCGGCTCCTCGCCGTCGCCCCTGGCGGTTGATGCGAAGAACTGGCGCAATGCGGGTGCGACGATCGAACCATGCGTTTCCTGCGGCAGGAAAAGCGTGGTGACATGGGCGTGGCCGGCATCGCGAAGCCGGGTGCCGAAATCGATCCCATTCGGACCCGCGCGTATCGCTTCGAGATCGCGCCGATCCTGTCCGGAGAGGCCGGCGCGCCATTGCCGGCGACCGGCAGCGAGAATCGTCAGGCGGCGCGTGTCCTTCGCCGGATGGATGGAAAGGCCCGCCAGGGTCTCGCCGAGTTCCTGCATCACCCGATGGCGGTTCCACCAGACCGAAGGATCGGCGGCGAAGAAATCGGCGATCGGCAGGTCCCGGCGCAGGAAGGCCCGAAGCACGAAAAGCCCTGCCAGGGAATGGCCGAAGACCGCGCTCGATCCCGCCGCCACCGGAGCGTGCTCGGCCAGGAAGGGCAGCAGCCGCGTCCGCAGGAAACCCGCAAACAGCCGCTCGCCGCCGGTCTGCGGGACCGGGTGGCCCGGACGCAGCGGAAACGTCTCGGCGCCAGCCGCATCGGTCAGCTCGAAATATCGACGCAGGATGCGGGTCTGCCCGTCGCGCTCCGGCAGGCCGATCCCGACGAGCAGCCGGGAGGAGCCCGCCGCCAGCGCGGTTTCCTCCGCCATCTCGAAGAACTGGTCGGCATCGAGGACGAAAGCCGCGGGCCAGAGGGAGCGGGGCGTCATCCCGATCCGGCGAAGCACGACGCGGTAGGGGCGCCCGGCAAAGGTCAGTTCGATTTCCTGGCGCATCCGCATGCCTCTCCGATCGAGGGCGGAAATATATTGATACTTGTCCTCAACATATATCGGGATGTATCGGCATTTAGAAAAAGGAGATCGAGATGCGCCGGATCGTCAATGACGGGCCGAGCTTGCGCCGCGAAGGCTCGCGCTAGATGCTCAAGGCGGAGCGGGATCATGGCAGGGCCGGCCCTCGCCACGGCCACAGCCAGGGACTTGACCGCGATGGCGAGGCTTCCGGCAATGCGGAGGGGCGCCAGCATCGCGGCCCGCATGCCGGGCGTGGCGGCCGGGGCCGGCGCGGCGGCCCGTTCGACTATGGCGACCTTCGCCTCCTCGTCCTCGTCATGCTCATGGAGAAGCCGAGCCACGGCTACGAGCTGATGAAGACGATCGAGGAACGCTTCGAAGGCCGCTATTCGCCGAGCCCGGGCCTGATCTATCCGACCCTTGCCTGGCTCCAGGATGGCGGGCTCATCCTGCTCTCGCCCGAAAGCGCGGGTCGCAAGCGCTACGAGGTTTCCGAGGCCGGGCGCCTGTTCCTTCAGGAACACCAGGAGCGTGTGGAGGCGATCTTGCAGCGTGTCGCACGCGGCGAAATCGGCCGCGGCGACATTCCCGAACCGATCCTCGCCGCGATGGGCGAGCTGAAGCGCGCCCTTCGCGCCCGGCTCGCCGCCGACCCGTCCGACGCCGCGACGGTCGAACGGATCGCCGGCGCGATCCGCGAGGCGGCGGCCACGGTCGGGCGCATGTGACTTTCTATCTGCCGAGATCTCTTTGGAAAAGGACATCCAGACATGAACCTGCATGAGCCCGTGGCGGCCTCTCCGGCAACCGCTCCGACAAGGCGCGTGCGCCACGAATTGCGGCGCCGCCAGCTTTCGGTGGTCTCCACCGAGCGCCTGAGCCCTGCGATGCTGAGGATCGTCCTCGGCGGCGAGGAGCTTCGAGGCTTCACGAGCCTTGGGGCCGACGACCACGTGAAGATCTTCCTTCCGGGCGAAGACGGGGCGGAGGCCGAGCGGCGGGACTACACCCCGCGCCATTACGACGCGCGGCGCAACGAGCTGACCCTCGATTTCGCCGTCCACGAGGCCGGCCCGGCCACCGCCTGGGCGTTGTCCGCGAAGGTCGGCGACGCGTTGACGATCGGCGGGCCCCGGGGCTCGCTCGTCATCGAAGAGAGCGTCCGGCGCTTCCTGCTGATCGGCGATGAGACCGCATTGCCGGCGATCGGCCGGCGGATCGAGGAGGCCGGACCGGGCGTTTCGATCGTCAGCCTCGTCGCCGTGCCCGAACCGGCCGACAAGCAGAATTTCGAGACGGCCGCCGATCTCCACGCGCACTGGGTCCACCGGCCGCTCGAGCGCGCCGACGATCCCGAAGCGCTGCTCGCCGCCCTTCGCACGATCGAGATCGAACCGGATTGCTTCGTCTGGATCGCGGCCGAGGCGTCCGTGGTGCGGGCGCTCCGCAGCGTCCTTCTCGAAGAGCGAGCCCATCCGAAAACCTGGTTCAAGGCGTCCGGCTACTGGGTCCGCGGAAAGGCCGACACGACGGAGAAGTTCGAGGACTGATCGTCGATCGCCCTGCTGGGCGGGGGCAAGCCCGTCGCGGCCTCCGCCCCGAAGGCGGGCACGGTTGCGGCAGCCCGGTCGCCGCCTACCGCACGCTTCTAGGCGATACGCCGAAATGCCGCTTGAACGCCGTCGAGAAATTGGCGGCGCTGCGGTAGCCGGCGAGATGCGCGGCTTCCGCCACGCTCAGGCCTTCGTGCTCGATGGCACGCCGGGCACGGGTCAAATTGCGTCGGCGGATGTAGTCGAAGGCGCTCATGCCGTGGACGGCCTGGAAGAGCCTCTGCAGCGTGCTGACGCTCGTCCCCGTCGCGGCGGCGATCTCGTCCAGCGTCGGATTGGCGAATTCGCGCAGGCACTCCTCGATCCGGCGCATCCGATGCAGATCGCGCGAGCCGACATGGCCGATGGCCCAGCAGGCGCGACGCGCACCGAGCTGGCCAAAGCCCTCGGCGACGAGTTCCAGCGCACGGCTTTCCAGATAGAGCCGCTGCAAGGCGGGTTCGTATGACGGGGGCCGTAGGATCTGCTCGCCGATCGCGATCATGCTGTTGCTCGGGCGCCAGCCGTGCCGCGCAAGATGGGTCCGGCAGAATTCGGCGACGCGCGGCGCCCGCAACGGGTCGGCGAGTCCGCAATCGGCCAGCCATTCGTGGGATATCGTGACATTGACCTTGCGCAGGTGCTCGCCCCGCCGCGAACGCCGCGTAAACACCGTCGGGCGGGTGCGCGCCATGACCGCGGCGCGGACGGTTCCGCCGTCGCCTTCGCCGGCCGGGATGATCGGGCTGCCATCGATCGCGGCGTCGACGGCCCCTTGCAGGAAGAGATAGAAAGTAACCCCGGGCCGCTGCTCGATGCGCGTCTCGAGATCGACGAGCTCGGTCGTGTCGGAAGAATGCAGCACGAGGCCCGGCCGCAGCTCGGTCAGCCGGTAGTGTCCCTTCAGCGCCGCTCCGTCGCCGACCTGTCCGCTGCGACGCCACGCAAACCCTTTGCCGACAAGCGCGGACGCGTCGGCAATCCGGCTGGCGGCGATGGTCTCGTCGTCGAGATCGAATGGCATACCCATCATCGTGCCACACCGGATTCGAGCCTGGAACAGCGGACCTCCCGCAGCACGGCGGACGGCCGTGACATGAAGGCAACACATTCTCGCCATGTTCGCGGCCCGCGCCGCCGCTGCACCGGTCGCAAAGCTCTTTGACACGTCCGCAAACGGCCTGCGCTGGTTCCGGCCTCAGCTCCTTCGTAAAACATGACCACAGATGACAAGTTTTAGTGCGGCGGTGCAAGACCCCTTCCGGGTCAAGCCGTTTCCGAGTCCGAGGGGGTTTATCAAAATGGGCAGTTTCGATCCGCGGCGCAGCCGCAAGACGGTGCTGAGGCTGCTCGTTGGCACGAGTCTGGCGAGCGGAGGCTGGATCGGTGCGGGCGCGGCGCAGGACGCCGGTTCGACGATCGACCTCGAGACCGTCACCGTCGAGGGGTCAAGCTACACCACCGAGGGAAGCAAGAGCTATACGACCGACCTGATCAGCGTCGGCGAGAAGGAAGCCCGGTCGCCGCGCGAGATCCCGCAGTCGACGACGGTCCTGACCCGCGAACGGATCGAGGACGGCGGATATACCTCGCTCGACACCGCGCTGCGCGAGACGCCCGGCATCGTCGTCCTCAACAACGACAATGGCCGCTCGAGCATCCTCTCCCGCGGCTTCGAGTTCGATTCGCTCTATTTCGACGGCCTGCCTGCGCCCCTGTCGAGCGTCTACGGCACCCAGCCGGACCTTGCCATCGTCGACCACATCGAGGTTCTGCGCGGGCCCTCGGGTCTGTTCGGCGGCACCGGCGAGCCTGCCGGCGCCATCAACATGGCCCTGAAGAAGGCGCCTGACGAGTGGCAGGGCTATCTCGAAGGTCAGTACGGTTCCTGGAACACCGGGCGCGGCGAGTTCGACATCGGCGGCCCGCTCAACGACGCCGGAACCATCCGCGGCCGCATCGTCGGCGCCTTTCAGGACGGCGACAACATGGTCGACGTCGTCGACAACCAGTCCGGCGTCGCCTATGGCACCGTGTCGGTTGACCTCACCGAACAGACCACCGCGACCGTCATCCTCAGCCATCTCGAACGCGACATCACGCCGTTCAACGGCCTGCCGACCTATGCCGACGGCTCGCTGATCGACATCGACCGCTCGACCTATACCGGCGCCGACTGGAACAGCTTCGACAACAATGTCGACGACTATATCGCCGAGGTGGAGCACAAGTTCGACGATGGCGGCCACGCTCGCGTCGCACTGCGCTATTCCGTCCGCGATGCCGACTTCCTCTATGGCTGGGCGGGAAGCGCCGCCGACCAGAACGGCAACGTCACCGGCATCCGCTGGATCGGCCGCGACTTCGAGGAAAAGTCGCTGGCGCTCGACGCCTTCGTCTCCAAGCCGTTCACGCTGTTCGGCCAGGAGCACAACGTTCTCCTCGGCGCCGACTACCGCAAGATCGACACCACGCTCCTGAGCGCTTCCGGCATGATCCCGGGAACCCGCAATCTCTACAACTGGAACGCCTCCGCGATCGCCGAGCCGACCGTCGACTACACCAGCCAGACCGACAGCGATCAGGAGCAGACCGGCATCTACGGACAGCTGCGCATCAAGCCGATCGATCGAATGACGCTGATCGGCGGCGGCCGCGTCAGCTGGTACGATTCCTCGACTGAAAACCTGTTGACCGGCGCGACCCAGGACGAGATCGAGTTCGACCACCACTTCACGCCCTATCTCGGCACGGTCGTCGATCTCACCGAGGAGATTTCCGCCTATGCGAGCTACACGGAAATCTTCCAGCCGCAGACCTATTTCGACGGCAATGGCGACCTTCTCGATCCGCGCGAGGGGCGCCAGTACGAGGCGGGCTTCAAGGGCGAATTCTTCGGCGGGACGCTCAACGCCACGCTCGCTTATTTCAATCTGCGCGACAAGAACCGGGCCGAACAGGACACCGGCGGAAACTACGTCGCCCTCGGCGAGGTCGAGGCGAGCGGCATCGAAATGGAGATCGCCGGCGAACTTCTGCCGAACTGGCAGGTGCAGGCGGGCTACACCTACACCCAGACCGAATATCTCAACGGCAGCGCCGCCGGTTCGGTCTTCAGCCCCTACACGCCCGAACACCAGGTACAGCTCTGGACCGACTACACCTTCCGCCAGGCCGACGCCTGGTATGACGGCCTGTCGATCGGCGGCGGCGTCAAGATCTACAGCGACTTCTCGGCTGTCAGCGGCTCGACCACGATCGAGGCTCCGGGCTATGAAGTGGTCGATCTCAAATTCGGCTACGAGATCAACGACAATCTCGAGGCGAAGCTGCAGATCAACAACCTCTTCGACGAAAAATACTACGCGCGTGTCGGCTCGACTTCGGTCTTCAACTTCTACGGCGAGGAACGCAACGCCATGCTGACGGTCAAGGCGAAGTTCTGAGGGAATCGGTCGCGACACCTCTGGCCGTGACTCGTGACACGGCCATGTCCGCCGTCTGTCCGAAGGCTACGGTATCGTCGCCGGCGAATGCCACAGCGTGATGCGGCGGCGCCTGCTGCCGCTCATGCCACTTCGTCGGGGGGACGCTCTTCGAATGTCCGGATCGATGAGGCGGTCGGTTCTGCGGGTCTCGTCGGTGGACCGGAAGGGCACCTGCGCTCCTCTCCGCCAATGTCACCGCTGAAATCTCCCCTTCGGGGCTGTCCCGTCTCGCCTGCGCGGATCACCCCTTTTGGACGAGGGCGAAGACCTCCATCGCTTCCTCGACGCCGCGAAGGGGGAAGGTCCCGACACTTTCGAGATCCGCGCCGCAGCCGGCTTCTTCGGCGAAGGCTCGGGATACGAGAACCGGCCGGTTCACCACCTTGGTCAGATCCTCCAGACGGGCGGCCGCATTGACCGCCGGACCGATCACCGTGAAGTCGAGCCGCCTCTGCGAACCGATATTGCCGTACATGACGTCGCCGAGATGGATGCCGACGCCGTAGCGCAGCGCGTCCCGGCCCTGGCGCCGTCGCTGCTCGTTCAGGCGATCCATCGCCTGCCGCGCCTCGGCGACCGAGCGCAGGAGATCGCGACACGGTTCGGGGCGATCCATCGGGAAGATCGCCAGCAGGCCGTCGCCGATGAACTTCAGGATTTCTCCGCCATTGCGCTCGATCGGCTCGCAGAGCGCGTCGAAATAGCTGTTGAGCATTTCGATGATGTCGTCGCGCGGCCACAGGTCGGATATGTGCGTGAAATCGCGCAGGTCGCAGAGCAGGATGGCCGCGCGCACCGTCTTGCCGCTGCCGCGGGTGATCGCCCCGGCGAGGATCTCCTCGCTGGCATGATGGCCGACATAGGTCTCGAGAAGAGTGCGCGCCAAGCGGTTCTTCAGGCGGATCTCGGTGACGAGGGAAAGGATCGGCGGCAGGCTGGAGAGGCAGGCGAGGTGCTCTTCGGAAAAGCCGGCGGGATTGGCGGACGCGAAGCTGACGACGTGCCGGCGGCCCAGGCTGTGGACGAGCGGCCAGGCGACGTAGTCGGTCAGGCCCTCGTCGCGCAGCTGCGCGAACATGGGAATTGCGGCCGCGTCGACATCGTCCCCGGCAAGTCTCCAGCGCACCTCGTCCTGGCCGCCATGGACCAGGGCGATCGGGCTGCCGCCATAGCCGATCGTCTCCAGAGTCCCGTGCTCGAATGTCCGGATTTCCGCCTCGGAAACGCCCTTCCGCCAGACGATCCGCGCCCCGAACCAGAGCGGGTGCTCGATGCGGAAATGCAGCGTCGCCCGGGCCAGGGGCAGGCCGGCGGCGGCGAGCCGGTCGCACAGATCCTGAAAGATGACGTCGATGAACCGCTCCTGCGCGGTTCCCCGCGTGAGCCAGTCGAGGATCTCGCTCGGCACCGAGCGCGGACCGGCTCCCTCGCAGATCGACGAAGGAGCCGCAACGATATTCTCGCTCATGGCGAATAGTCCCCGTGCTTCGAGCAAAGCCGCTTCTGCCGAGACGAATGGCCCATTTCAAGGCATCGCAAAGGCCGCTCGCGGCAGGCCGCAGCCTCTGCTGCGCGCCGCCGGCCGTTGCCGGTCCTTCCTCGCGCGCCTGCTGGGCCGCCGGATTGCGCCCGCCGCGTTCAGGCATCAGCCTGTGCGTCGGCGCCTTCTCCATCCGGGCGACAGAGCGTCCATCGATACCGAACGGCTGCAAATATCGAAAACGGCCGCCTAGCGGGTGTCGGTGGCGAAGGCGTAGTCGTCGAGGACCGATTCGACGCTGGCAATCAGGAGCCGCCGCGCCGTCGGCTGCACGGCACCGGCGGCGACCCTTTCGTAGAGCCGGCCGAGGTCGGTGGCGCTGCTCATGTCCGGCTTTCCAGGAAGGCTTCGGCTTCGGCGAGGCTCGCGGTGCCGGCCATCGGCCCCTTCTTCGTCACGGCCAGCGCGCCGCAGGCATTGGCGAGGCGGAGCGCCCGCTCGGTCTCATCGCCGCGAAGCCAGAAGCTGACGAAGGCTGCGCCGAAGCAGTCGCCGGCGCCGGTCGGGTCGACTTCCTCGACCGCGAAGGCCGGGGAATGCACCGCGCCGGAGGCGTCGTAGCAGACGGCGCCCGCCGCGCCCTTCTTGACCACGGCCGCCCGGACCCCGCGGGCGAGTATCTCCGCTGCGGCCTCGGCCTCACTACGCGCCTTTGTGAACAGGAAGAGTTCGTCGCCGCTCGGCAGGAAGACATCGGCGCGCTCCAGCACGAAGTTGAGCGCCTCGCGCATGCCGGGGGCGCTGAGGATTTCCCTGCGGATATTGGGGTCGAAGGAGACGGTGCCGCCACGGGCCTTCACGGCGTCGATACCGGCCTTGACCACCGCGATCACCCGCTCGGAGAACAGCGAGGATCCCATGACGTGGAAATGGTCGGCCGAGGCGAGCAGGCTGCGCGCCGCCGCGTCGAGCTCGATGAGCCCGCAGGCGCTATCGCGGATGTTGAAGACGAAGTTGCGGCCACCGTCGCGATTGTAGCGTACGAAGGCGCTGCCGGTGGCGGCGCCTTCGTGGACGGCGATCGCCGAGACGTCGACGCCGCTTGCCTCGAGCCGCCGGATGTTGAGGACGCCGAAATCGTCGGCGCCGACACTGGAGATGATGCCGGCTGGCTGGCCGAGGCGGCCCGCCTGGTCGATGAAGATCGCCGGCGCGCCCGAAGGGAACGGGCCGATGAGGGGGCCAGGCGTCAGAAAGGTCTGGCCGACCTGCGTCGCCATGATCTCGACCAGGATCTCCCCGGCGGTGACGATCTTTTTCATGAAACTCTCCCTCAGACCCGGACCTGCCTTTTTGCGCACGTCCGTGCAGTCGGCAAGGAGGATGACGGCGCCCTGGACGATCAATCGGGGGAAGTATGGCAGCACGTCGGATTTAAGCCGATCCTGAACGACGGGCTGGGCTGGGACTTCGAGGCGATCGGCTTCGCCGAGACGCGGCGGCTGATCGACGGCCGGGCTGCCGACCCGCGCCCTCCTCTGCGCCAACGACCGGATCGCATTCAGCGCCATGACGGCGGCCTTCGAGTGCAGACTGAGTCGGTCGCAGCGGTCGCAGCTTGCGCCAGGCTCCTTTGGAGCGATCGTCGAATGGGGCCGCCAGACCCTTCTCCTGACCCAGGCGATCAAGGAAACATTCGGCGCTGGATTATTTTTATACCGATCGGTAGTTTAATCCCTTGACCGCACCGCAGCATCATCCTACCTGATTGCTACCGCTCGGTACAGATATTCCGACCGAAATCGTATCGCCCTCAAGGTCATGGCGACCACAGGCGGGAGCACGGCAATGAACGATACCGATATCATCACCGCCGTCACTGGCCCGGCGCCTTGGACAGGCCGCTCCATCGCCGCCCGGCGCGGCGCCGGATGCCGCCGGAACAGCACCCTCCCGCCACCGGGCATCTGAGAACCGGCGGCGATAACCGCGGCGGCTGACAAAGGCCGCGGCTGGTTGGCAGCCGCGCCGACCGACCGGCCCCGATTACGCCGGCGCGAGGGACCGTCTGCCCGCCCACCAATGCGGCCCGGCCATCGCTCCGCCCGCCTCCAGCGGCTGTCGCAGAGCGGCCGCCGCAACGCCTTCCTCTCCAATCTGCGAGTGTCGAAGATGAAGAAGACCAGCATTCGTCGGCTCCTGTGGAGCTCCACCCTGTCTCTCGCGATCGCCGCCGGTGCGACCAGCGTGGCGCTGAACGATCCGGAACCTGCCATCGCGAACGAGGCGTCCGCCAAGGCTTCCGCGCCCGCAGCGGTCCCGGTTTCGGTCGCCACTGTGAAGCCGCAATCCGTGACCCTGTGGAAGGAGTTTTCGGGGCGGCTCGAAGCCGTCGACCGGGTGGAAATCCGGCCCCGGGTCGCCGGCGCGATCGAAGCCTTCCACTTCCGCGAGGGCGCGCTCGTCAAGAAGGGCGATTTGCTCGCCACCATAGACCCCGCCCCGTTCGAAGCCGCCGTCGCCCGGGCGCGCGCGGATGTCGAGGCGGCCGAGGCGCAGGTCCGTCTCGCCGCGCTCGAGGTCGATCGCGCGAAGTCGCTCGTCACCTCGCGGACCGTGTCGCAGAGCACGCTCGACCAGCGATCGAGCGCCTACGACCAGGCCGTGGCCAACGCCGACGCCGCCAGGGCGACGCTGAAGACCGCCGAACTCGACCTCGGCTACACCGAAGTCCGGGCGCCGATCGACGGCCGGATCGGCCAGATCCAGGTGACCGAGGGCAATCTCGTGGCCGCCAGCCTCGCCTCGCCGGTGCTTGCGACGCTGGTCTCTGTCGATCCGGTCTATGCGAGCTTCGATGTCGCGGCGAGCGACATCGCCGACATCCTCGCCAGCCTTCCGGAAGGCTCGGACGGGCTGCCGGCGGTGGAGAAACTGCCGGTCGAGGTCGAACGGTTCGGCGGCGCGGCGGCGAAGGATCCCGTCCGCGGCCATGTCCAGCTGATCGGCAACGAGGTGAACCCCGACAGCGGCACCCTGCGGGTCCGCGCCGCGATCGACAATCCCAAGGGCGCCTTCGTTCCCGGTGAGTTCGTCCATGTCAGGCTGGGTCAGCCCAAGCCGCAGGATGCGCTGATGATCAGCGAGACGGCTGTCGGGACGGACCAGGATCGCAAATACGTCCTCGTCGTCGGCGACGACCGGAAGGTGGAATACCGCAAGGTCGAGCTCGGCGCCTCCGTCGACGGTCTGCGCGTCGTCTCCGACGGGCTGAAGCCCGGCGAGCAGATCGTCCTCGTCGGGATCCAGTCGCTGGCGCCCGGCACTCTCGTCTCCCCCGAACCCGTCGCGCTGGCCGCCGCCAACTGACGCGCGACGGGGCGGACGGCCCGGCCAACCTCCAGGCCGGGCCGTCGTCACCGTAGAGAATCCACAGCCGCAACCCCTCCTCCCTTCGGCGTGCCAGAGCAGCGCCGGGGGTGGCGCAATAACTGCGTATCAAGCGCCCGGCACGGCCGAACGCTCGGAGCGACGTCCCATGAACATCTCGAAGTTCTTCATCGATCGCCCGGTCTTCGCTGGGGTCCTGTCCGTCCTCATCCTGATCTGCGGCCTGCTCGGCATGCGCGCGCTGCCGATCTCGGAATATCCCGAGGTCGTGCCGCCCTCGATCGTGGTTCGCGCCCAGTATCCCGGCGCCAATCCCAAGGTCATCGCCGAGACCGTGGCGACGCCGATCGAGGAGGAGATCAACGGCGTCGAGGGCATGCTCTACATGTCCAGCCAGGCGACGGCCGACGGCGCGCTGACGCTCACCGTCACCTTCGCGCTCGGCACCGATCCCGACAAGGCGCAGCAGCTCGTCCAGAACCGCGTGAGCCAGGCCGAACCGCGCCTGCCGGAAGAGGTTCGCTCGCTCGGCATCACCACCAAGAAGAGCTCGCCCGACCTGATGATGGTCGTCCACCTCGTCTCGCCGGACGGGCGCTACGACCTCAAATATCTGCGCAACTACGCCGTCATCAACGTCAAGGACCGTCTGGCCCAGATACCCGGCGTCGGCGACGTCCAGGTGTTCGGCTCCGGCGACTATTCGATGCGGATCTGGCTTGATCCGCAGAAGGTGGCCGAGGAAGGCCTGTCGGCGAGCGACGTCGTGGCGGCGATCCGCGAGCAGAACGTTCAGGCCGCCGCTGGCCAGATCGGCGCGCCGCCGACCGACGGCGACATCGCGCTTCAGCTCTCGGTCAATGCGGAGGGACGGCTGAACACGCCGGAGGCCTTCGGCGACATCATCGTCAAGACCGCGCCGAACGGCGCCGTCGTCCATCTGCGCGACATCGCCCGGATCGAACTCGGCGCGTCGGGCTATTCCCTGCGCTCGCTGCTCGGCGGGAAGCCGGCCGTTGCTCTGCCGATCTTCCAGTCGCCGGGCTCGAACGCCATCGCGGTCTCCGATCAGATCCACGCGACGATGGAGGAGCTGCAGTCCCGCATGCCGCAGGGTGTCCATTACGAGATCGTCTACGACACGACGCAGTTCGTGCGCGCCTCGATCAAGGCCGTGGTTCATACCCTGCTCGAGGCCGTGGTGCTCGTCGTCATCGTCGTCATCGTCTTCCTGCAGACCTGGCGCGCCTCGATCATTCCGCTGATCGCGGTGCCGGTGTCGATCGTCGGCACGTTCGGCGCGCTCTACGTCCTCGGCTTCTCGATCAATGCGCTCAGCCTCTTCGGCCTGGTGCTGGCGATCGGCATCGTGGTCGACGACGCGATCGTCGTCGTCGAGAATGTCGAACGCAATATCGAGGAGGGCCTCGCGCCGCGCCAGGCGACCTACAAGGCGATGCGCGAGGTCTCCGGCCCGATCGTCGCGATCGCGCTGGTGCTGGTCGCCGTCTTCGTCCCGCTCGCCTTCATCTCCGGCCTGACCGGCCAGTTCTACCGCCAGTTCGCCGTGACCATCGCGATCTCGACGGTGATCTCGGCGGTCAATTCCCTGACGCTGTCGCCGGCGCTGGCGGCGCTGCTCCTCAAGGGCCACGGCGCCAAGAAGGATTTCCTGACGCGGACGATGGACTTCCTCTTCGGCTGGTTCTTCCGCGGCTTCAACCGCGCCTTCGGCTTCGGCTCCAGGACCTATGGAAAGGGTGTCGGCAAGCTGTTCTCCCGCAAGACGCTCGTCATGGGCGTCTATCTCCTCCTCGTCGCCGGCACCGTCTTCATGTTCAACCAGGTGCCCGGCGGCTTCGTGCCGGCGCAGGACAAGGGCTATCTCGTCGGCTTTGCGCAGTTGCCGGACGGCGCCAGCCTCGACCGCACCACACGCGTCGTCGAGAAGATGGACGCGATCGCGCTCGGGCAGCCCGGCGCGCAGAACACGGTGTCCTTCCCCGGCCTGTCGATCAACGGCTTCACCAACAGCTCCAATGCCGGCGTCGTCTTCGTGACCGAGAAGCCGTTCGAGGAGCGCGAGGGCCTCTCCGGCGGCGCCATCGCCGGCGCCCTCAACCAGCAATATGCGGGGATTCGCGAGGCGATAATCGCCATGTTCCCGCCGCCGCCCGTCCAGGGCCTCGGCACGATCGGCGGCTTCAAGCTGCAGCTCGAGGACCGCGCCGGCCTCGGCTACGAGGCACTCGACAAGGCGACGAACGCCTTCCTGGCGAAGGCGCGGCAGGCGCCGGAACTCGCCGGGATGTTCTCCAGCTACCGGATTTCGGTGCCGCAGCTCTTCGCCGATCTCGACCGCACCAAGGCGCACCAGCTCGGGGTTTCGGTGACGGACGTCTTCGACACGCTGCAGATCTATCTGGGCTCGCTCTACATCAACGACTTCAACAAGTTCGGCCGCACCTACTCGGTGCGGGTGCAGGCCGAGGCCACCGACCGCAGCCAGCCGGACGACATCGGCCGGCTGAAGGTCCGCTCGTCGAACGGCGCGATGGTGCCGCTCTCGGCGCTGATGACCGTCACGGCGACGGCCGGGCCGGAGCGGGCGATCCGCTACAACGGGTTTCTCTCAGCCGACATCAATGGCGGCGCGGCGCCCGGCTTTTCCTCCGGCGAGGCGCAGGCGGCGGTGGAGCGGGTGGCGGCCGAGACCCTGCCCAACGGGATCGACTTCGAATGGACCGATCTCACCTATCAGCAGATCATCGCCGGCAATTCCGGCCTGATCGTCTTTCCGCTGGCGGTCCTCCTCGTCTTCCTCGTGCTGGCCGCCCAGTACGAGAGCCTCACCCTGCCCTTCGCGATCATCATGATCGTGCCGACCGGCATCCTGGCAGCGCTGGTCGGCGTCTGGCTCGACCATGGCGACAACAACATCTTCACCCAGATCGGCTTCATCGTGCTGGTCGGCCTGTCGGCCAAGAACGCCATCCTGATCGTCGAATTCGCGCGCGACCTGGAACTCTCGGGCATGGCGACCCGCGAGGCCGCCGTCGAGGCGAGCCGGCTGCGCCTGCGCCCGATCCTGATGACCTCCGTCGCCTTCATCATGGGCGTCGTGCCGCTGGTCCTGTCGACGGGGCCGGGCGCGGAGATGCGCGCGGCCATGGGCGTCGCGGTCTTCGCCGGCATGCTCGGCGTCACCGCCTTCGGCATCTTCCTCACGCCGGTCTTCTACGTCCTGGTACGGGCCTTGTCCGGCGGCCGGCCGCTGCAGCGGATCGAGGACGCGGACGCCGCGCCGCTCGGACACGCCGAGGCAGGCACGCACTGACTCGGGGTCCCAGGGATGGGCCGGCCACCGGCCCATCCCCATTCGCTTTCGAACGGGCGCGCAATTTCCTATATGATGCCTTGAGATAGAGAAGAACGAGACGCTGCGGAGGGCGTGACATGGCCAAGGGCCGGCCCAGGGAGTTCGACGTCGACGAGGCGCTGGACAAGGCGATCGACCTGTTCTGGCGACAGGGCTACGAGGGCACGTCGCTCGCCGACCTCGTCTCGGCGATGGGGATCACCAAGCCGAGCCTCTACGCCGCTTTCGGCAACAAGGAGGAGCTGTTCAAGAAGGCCGTGGACCGCTACGCCGAGCAGCGATGGGCTCTCGTCGACGCGATCTTCGACGCCCCCTCCTCGCGGCAGGCGATCGAGCGCTTCCTGATGCTGTTCACCGGGGCCGAGCAGCCCGAGGGCGCTCCTTGCGGATGCCTCATGGTCCAGGGCGCTCTCGTCTGCAGCCCGGAGGGCAAATCCGTGAAGCAGGATCTCCTGTCGCGGCGCATGTCCAATCTGAAATGGCTCTGCGACCGCCTCGAGCACTGGAAGGCCGCGGGCGACCTGCCGCGCGATACCGATATCCAAGGCCTCGGACGCTTCGTGGCCACCATCGCCAACGGTCTGACCATCCAGTCCACCAGCGGCGCCAAGCCGGACCAGCTGAAGGCGGTGGTCGAGCAGTTCATGCAGTCATGGCCCGGCCGGCAGACGGCGGAGACCGCATCCGCCATCCGCGCGGCGTGACAGGCCGGGCGCCGAGACCCGCTGTCGATCCGAGGTAAAGGCCTGAAAGGCCTCTGCCTCTAACGAGCGTCCGAGCCGGGCGCAGGCGAAAGCGCGCTCTGCCTGAGGAAATCGGCGTAGCGGCACAGTCCGGTCTGAAGGTCGACCAGCGGCCTGTAAGCGATATCGGCGGCGGCTCTTGCGCCGTCGAATCCCGAGGGACCCTCCCTCGCCGGACCGTCGCCCAGAAGCTCGACCTCAAGGCCGGGCAGCAGCGAGCGCGCCGTCTCGATCACATGGCCGAGCGGGATCCCCTCGCCGGCCGTGACGTTGTAGATCTCGTGCCGCAGGACTTCGGCCATGGCGACACGGACGAGACCTTCGACCGCGTCGTCCACGAAGAGGTAGTGGGTGATGTCGTCCGGATGCCCCTTGAGGCTCACCCGGCGCCCCTCGATGCCCGAGCGTAACAGGTTCTCGAGGTCGGTCGGCGTGCGGCGGCCGGGGCCGTAGACCCAGGACAGGCGAACGGAGACTGCACCCAGCCCCTGTTCGCGGCGATAGGCGAGCACCGCCAGCTCGGCGGCGGCCTTGCTCGCGCCGTAGACATTGTCGGGGGCCGGCGACACCTCCTCGTCGACGATCCCGCGGCTTCGGCTGCCATAGACCTCGCTCGTCGAGCACGCGATCACGCGCGAGACCCCATGGCGCCTCGCCGCCTCCAGGATATTCGCCGTACCGAGCGCGTTGATGCGCCAGATATCCAGCGGCCGGTCCGCCATGACCATCGGCCCCGAGACGGCCCCACAATGCAGGATCGTGCCAGGCGCAGCCTGTCCGATCAGCGCCTCGACATCTGCCGCCTTCGTCAGGTCGCACGGTGCGAGAGGCTTGCCGTCCGGGGCCGGGCCCGCCAGATCCGAGGCGACGACGGCGACGCCGAGCGCATCCAGCCTGCGGACGAGGGCCGCGCCGACGAAGCCGGCGGCTCCTGTCACGAGGACCCGCCCGAGTTCCCGCCGCCCGGCCGACATCACGACGCCGACAGTTCGGCGAGGAGTTCCTCGGTGCTGCGCTGGCGGCAATAGCCGGCGATCGCCCGCACCGAAGCCTGCTGGCGCTCCTGCGTGAAGGTCGCGCAGGCGTCAGGCACGAGCGTCACGAGATAGCCGAGATCGCAGGCATCGCGGACGGCCGATTCCACGCACTGGTCGGTGACGACGCCGCAGAGGATCAGCTGCTTTATCTCCAGGTTGCGCAGGACGTAGTCGATATTGGTCGAGATGAAGACGCTCGACGAGGTCTTCGGGATGACCATCTCGTCCGCACCCGGCGCCAGCACGTCCGGCACCTTGGCGTCCCAGGAACCCTTCGCGACGTCGATGCCGGAGATCTTGTAGTCGAGGCTGCGGTCGCGGCCGTCTTCCGTCTGGTTCTCGATCAGCGTGTAGAGCACCTCGATGCCGGCCTGCCGGCAGGCCTTCTGGATCCGCTGCATGTTCGGAAGCGCCATCGTCTCCATGCGACCCAGATAGTAGGCGCGCTCCGCCTCGTCCGGCCCGCCGGGGCTCTTGAACTCGCCGCCCTCGCGGTGCGCGGTGTAGTTCTGGACGTCGATGAACAAGAGCGCCGTCTGCTTCGGCACTACCGGAATTTCCCGACTGTAGGACGTCATTGCCACCTCTGATCGAATCCCCTCGCGCAGGACTGTCCATTGCCTGCGCAAGCTTATTTTTAGGGCATTTCGGGCCTTGTAACAAATGAAATGCGCATGCTAGCCTTCTAACAAATGAAAGATGCCACGGGGAAAGCCCGTCATGAGCAGCGCGAGGCAGGCAGCGGATCGATGGCATCGGCAACCGAAGCCCTCCTGAAGGTCGACGATCTCCGCAAGGATTTCGGTGGCGTGAAGGCCCTCGACGGGGTCACCTTCTCGCTGGCTGAGGGCGAGCTCGCCGGCTTGATCGGGCCCAACGGCTCCGGCAAGACGACCGCCTTCAACCTGCTGACCGGCGTCCTGAAGCCGACGGCCGGCACGATCCGCTTCCGGGGCGAGCCCGTCGGCGGCAATCCGCCGGAGCGCAACGCCGCCCTGGGCATGGCGCGGACCTTCCAGAACATCCGCCTGTTCCGCGAACTGCCCGTCCTCGACAATGTGATGGTCGGCGTCCACATGCGCCACGGCCCGGGATTCGTGCCGACGATCTTCCGCCTGCCCTCGGCGCGACGGTCGGAGCGCGCCATCCGCGAGCGGGCGCTGGCGACGCTGGAGATCCTCGGCCTCGAGAAGCGCACCAACGACGTCGTCGGCAATCTGCCCTATGGCGACCAGCGCAAGGTCGAGTTCGCGCGGGCGCTCGCGAGCGAACCGAGCCTCCTGCTCCTCGACGAACCGACCGCCGGCATGAACCCGCAGGAGACGGCCGATCTCGGCGAGACGATCCGGCGGCTCCACCACGAGCTCGCGATCACGACGCTTCTGGTCGAGCACGACATGAAGATGGTCATGGGCCTGTGCCAGCGCATCATCGTCTTCAACCAGGGCCGCCTCCTCGCAGAGGGGACGCCGGAAGAGACCCAGAGGAATCCGAAGGTCATCGAGGCCTATCTCGGCCGACGCAGGAAGAGCGCCGATGCTGCGGCTTGAGGACCTCAACGTGCGCCGCGGCGGCACCCATGCGCTTCGCGGCATCGGCCTTGAGGTGAAGGCCGGCGAGATCGTCGCGCTGATCGGAGCGAACGGCGCCGGCAAGACCACCACGCTTGCCACCATCTCCGGCCTGCTGCGACCGCAGGGCGGCCGGATCCTGTTCACGCCGGAGGTGGACGGCGAACCTCTGGACCTGTCGAGAATGAAGGCGGACGCCATCGTCGCGGCCGGCATCTCGCACTGTCCCGAGGGGCGCCAGGTCTTCGCGAACCTGACGGTGACGGAGAACCTCAGGATCGGTGCCTATCTGCGCCGCGACAAGGCGGCGATCGACAAGGACGTAAAGGACATCCAGGCGATGTTCCCGATCCTGAAGGAGCGCGGGTCGGTGCCCGGCGACCGGCTGTCGGGCGGCGAGCAGATGATGCTGGTGATCGGCCGCGCGCTGATGAGCCGCCCGAAGCTCCTGCTCCTCGACGAGCCTTCGCTCGGGCTCGCGCCGCAGCTCGTCGAGCAGATCTTCGAAATCCTTGAGAGAATCCGGAGCGAAGGCGTGACCGTCCTCCTCGTCGAGCAGAACGCCGCCATGGCCCTCGAACTGGCCGACCGCGCCTATGTGCTGGAGGCCGGCTCCCTCGTCCTGTCGGGAACCGGCAGGGACCTTGCGCAGGATGCCGAGGTCCGGCGCGCCTATCTCGGGGCGGCGTGATGACCGGTTCCTACATCCTCGCCCAGCTCGTCAACGGCCTGATCCTCGGCTCGATGTATGCGCTGATCGCCATCGGCTTCTCGATGATCTACGGCATCGTCAGGCTGATCAACTTCGCCCATGGCGACATTTTCACGATCGGCGCCTTCGCGACCCTCGCCAGCCTCGCCCTCGTTCACGCGCCTTTCCCGCTCGCCGTCGCGATCGTCCTGGCCGCCGGCGCGCTGGCTGGCGTGATCATCGAGCGCGCCGCCTTCCGCCCGATGCGCGGGGCGCCCCAGGTCACCGGCTTCATCGCCTCGCTCGCCGTCGCGATCATCCTCGAGAACCTCGCCGTCCTCACGATCACGGCGCAGCCGCGCACCTTCACCGTTCCGGCCTATCTCGGCCAGCTCATCACCTTCGGCGACCTGAGTTTCCGGGTCATCGACGCCGTCATCGTCGTCTTCGCAATCGTCCTGATGATCGCGCTCGTCTGCTTCGTGCGCTTCACCAGGGTGGGCGTCGCGATGCGGGCGACGGCGGAGAACTACGACGTCGCAAGGCTCATGGGCATCAACATCGACCGGATGATCAGCATGGCGTTCGCGATCGGCAGCGCGCTTGCGGCGACGGCCGGTCTGATGTGGGGCAGCAAATACGGTCAGATCAGCCCGCTGATGGGTCTCCTGCCGGGTCTCAAGGCGTTCGTCGCGGCGGTCATCGGCGGCGTCGGCTCGATCACCGGCGCGATGCTCGGCGGCTACGTTCTCGGCCTGTCCGAAGTGCTGTTCGTGGGGCTGCTGCCGCCGGAGTTCTCCGGCTATCGCAATGCCTTCGTCTTCGGCACGCTGATCCTCGTCCTCCTGGTCATGCCGAACGGTCTGCTCGGCCGCAGCACGGAGACGCGGGCATGAGCGGGCGCGACACCTTCCTGCCGCGCTTTGCCGCCGCGGCAGCCATAGGGGGCCTGCTGGTCTGGACCGCACGAGCCAATTTCGACCCCTACATCCTGTCGATCATCCAGTTCGCAGGCCTCAACGTCATCCTCGCGGTGAGCCTCAACATCACCAACGGCTTCGTCGGCCTGTTCTCGCTCGGCCATCCGGCCTTCATGACCGTCGGCGGCTACGTCACCGCGATCCTGGTGATGCCCTCGGCCCGCAAGGGCCTGATGCTGCCGGACCTGCCGGCCTTCCTCGTCTCGCAGGAATGGCCCTTCCTGCCGGCATTGCTCATGGGCGGCCTGGCGGCGACGGTCGTCGCGGTGGTGGTCGGCTTCCCCGTCTTGAGGCTGCGGGGGCACTACCTCGCCGTCGCGACGCTCGGCCTGATCTTCATCGTACAGAGCTTCGCGGTGAACCTTCGCGGCATCACCCGCGGCGCGCTCGGTCTCAGCGGACTGCCGGCCCACACGACGCTCTGGTGGGTGTTCGGCTTCATGCTGGTGACGATCTACGTCTGCTGGCAGCTGAAGCACTCCTCGCTCGGCCGCACCATGCTGGCGATCCGCGAGAACGAGCTCGCCGCCGCCTGCCTCGGCGTCAAGGTCGCCCGCACCCGCATCCTGGCCTTCGCCCTCGGCGCCTTCTTCGCAGGCGTGGCGGGCGGGCTGTGGGCGCATCTGGTGACGCTGATCAGCCCCAGCTCCTTCTCCTTCCTCCTCGCCTTCCAGCTCGTGGTGATGATCGTCATCGGCGGATCCGGGTCGATCACGGGCGTCGCGCTGGTCGCGGCCGGCCTGACGATCCTCACCGAGATGCTGCGCCCGATCGAGGAAGCGGCGGACCTTTTCGGCGCCAGCCAGATCATCGTCGCCGTAGGCGTCATCCTCGTCCTCATCTATCGGCCGTCCGGCCTGTTCGGCACGGTCGAGCCAGATTTCTTCGCGTGGATCAGGCGTCCCTTCGCCCGGTCCAAAACCCCCGCCGGGTCGACCGGCTAGAGAGGAGAAGTCCCATGCCGAACTGGAAATCGAGACTGTCGGCGGCGGTCGCCGTCGCCGCGATGACGGCGACAACGGCCCTTCCCGCCTTCGCGCAGGAGGCGATCAACATCGCCGTGCTCTACAACGTGTCGAGCGGTGGCCTTGCTTCGCTGGACGTGCCCTCGCTGAACGGCGTGAAGCTGAAGGCGAAGATAATCAACGACGCGGGCGGCCTGCTCGACGGCCGCATGATCGACGTCACGGCGATCGACACCAAGAACGACACCGGCGAGACGGCGACCGCCGCCAAGCGCGCCGTGTCGATCGACAACCTCGTCGCCGGCATCGGCCAGAGCGACACGACGTTCGCGCTGGCCGCCGCGCCGCTGTTCCAGTCGGCCGGCATTCCCTTCGTCACCTCCGGCGCGACCTCGCCCGACCTGCCGACGATGGTTGGCGATCAGATGTTCCTCGTTCCCTTCGGCGACGACGTCCAGGCGCATGCCATGGCCGAATACGCCTACAACAAGCTCGGGATCAAGAATGTCGCCGTGTGGACCGACAACGCCATGGACTACACCACCGGCCTGTCGAAATACTTCAAGGAGCGCTTCACCGAGCTCGGCGGCAAGATCGTGCTCGAAGACGCCTACATGACGACCGACCAGGACTTCTCGGCGCAGGTCGCGCGGCTGAAGTCGACCGACGGCGTCGACGGCGTCTTTGCTTCCTCCGGGCCCGACACGGCCGGCATCATCGTCAAGCAGATCCGGGAAGCCGGCCTCGACATGCCGATCATGGCCGGAGACGGCTTCGACACCGACCTCGTCACCAGCGTTCCCGGTCCGAAGCTCGCCGAGAACATCTACTTCACGACGCACGCCTATGTCGGCCTCGACAGCGGCCCGGCGAACGAGTTCCGCCAGGCCTACGAGAAGGAATACGGCCGTGAGCCGGAGAACGCCTTCGCCGCGCTCGGCTACGACGCGATGGGCCTCGTTGCCGACGCGATCAAGCGGGCGGGCTCGGCCGATCCGGCCGAAGTGAGCAAGGCGCTCGCCGCGACCGACGGATACCAGGCGGTCACCGGCACCATCTCCTATCCGGCGGACAGCCACGTGCCGACGAAGCCGGTAGCGATCATGCATGTCGTCGGCGGCGACGTGACGTTCGAGACCACCGTTACCCCGAAGGGCTGAGAAGCCGCGACGGGCGGCCCCTGCGCCAGTCGCCGGGGCCGCCGCTTCTCGCGGCGGGAGGCAAGCTTGAGCGTCATCGACAGACTTCTGCAGGATGGGGACCCCGCTCCATTCGGGACCGAGAACGGGGACGGCCGATTCCCCATTCTCTTCGCATCAGACCACGCCGGCCGCGCCATTCCGAAGGCGCTCGGGCGGCTCGGCCTCGACGAGGTGGCGCTCGCCCGCCACGTCGCCTACGACATCGGCATCTACGGCGTGACGACGCGGCTCGCGAAGACGCTCGACGCGACCTACGTCTTCCAGCCCTATTCGCGCCTGGTGATCGACTGCAACCGCCGGCCCGGCAATGCCCAGTCGGTCCTCGCGGTCAGCGACGGCACCACGGTTCCCGGCAACGAAGGCATCGAGCCCGCCGCGGTGGAGGCGCGCCGCCGCGAGATCCTCGAGCCCTATCATCGCGAGATCGAGCGGGTGCTCGCCGACCGGCAGGCACGCGCGCAGCCGACGGCGCTGTTCGCGATGCACAGCTGCACGCCGCTGTTCGGCGGCGAGACAGGCCCCCGGCCCTGGCATATCGGCGTCCTCGCCAACCGGGACTGGCGGATCGGCGACGCGCTGATCGAGATCCTGACCAAGGAGACCGACCTCTGCGTCGGCCGCAACCAGCCCTACAGCGTCGACGAGGAATCCGACTACACGATACCGCTGCACGCGGAAGCGAACGGCCTTCCCTATGTCGAGATCGAGATCCGGCAGGACCTAATCGGCGACGAGGCCGGTCAGCGCGAATGGGCGGAGCTGTGCGCCTCGGTCTTTCCGCGGGCGCTCGAGCGCTCGGGCGTGGTCGCCGCGTGAGCAAGGACGCTTCCGCTCCACCTGTCGATCCGGCGGATGTGCCGTCGATCCAGGAGCGGGTGCGGCAGGCCCTGCCCGACTTCACCGAGGCCGAGGGCCGCGTCGCCCATGCGCTGCTCGGGGATTACCCGGTCGCCGGCCTGGAGACGGTCGCAAAGCTCGCGCGGCGCGCCGGCACCAGCGGGCCGACCATCCTGCGCTTCGTCGGCCGGCTGGGCTTTGCGAGCTACGCCGCCTTCCAGGAGGCGCTGCGCAGCGAGATCCACACCCGCCTGCAGGGGCCGCTGTCGCGCTACTCCTCGCTGCGGCGGGACGACGAGGCCGACCTCACCCGCCAGGTCTCGGAGGCCCTGCGCCGCAACATCGAGGGAGCCGCGCGCAACACCTCGCCGGAGGATCTTGCCGCCATCGTGGATCAGCTCTGCGATCCCGGCCGCAACGCCTTCTTCCTCGGCGGCCGGTTCAGCTGGATGCTCGCCTCCTATTTCCACCACTACCTGCGCGAGCTGAGGCCCGGAGCCCGCATCATCCGCGATTCGAGCGCCGCCTGGGCCGACTACCTCCTCGACGTTAGGGCCGGCGACGTCCTCGTCGTGTTCGACTTCCGCCGCTATCAAAACGACGTCCTCGAATTCGCACGGGGAGCGTCGGCGCAGGGCGCGTCCGTCGTCCTCGTCACCGACGTCTGGTACTCGCCGATCGCCGCCTTCGCCGACTATGCGATCGCCTGCCCCGTCGGCATACCCAGCGCCTTCGACAGCGGCGTCAGCGGCCTCGCCATCGTCGAGATGCTGGTTGCCGGCGTGGTGGAAAAGCTCGGCGAGACGGCGAAGGACCGGATCGCCGCCCTCGAAACTTTGCGCAAAACCTACAATCTCGGAGACTGACGATGCCGCCGCGCCGATTCGATCCCGTGCAAAGCCAGCCGAAGCGAGGCCGCCATGCTGCGTGAACCGATGACGATGCTCTGCTACACGGACCTTTCCGGGGCGGTCCGCGGCAAGGGATTTCCGACGCGGCTCCTGGAGAAGCGGCTGAAGAGCGGCATCGGCTGGACCCCGACCAACCTCATGTTCACCGCGCTCGGGACGATCGCCGACTCCGTCTGGAGTTCGTTCGGCGACCTGACGCTGATGCCGGATCCGGAGACGCGGGTCGAGGTCGACTTCGACGACGGCACGCCGGCCGAGCGCTTCTTCCTCTGCGACGTCGAGAACACCGACGGGACGCCCTGGGACTGCTGTCCGCGCACGCTCCTGAAGGACGCCGTGAAGGCGCTCCGCGACGAAACCGGCCTGGAACTGCGCGCCACGTTCGAGCACGAATTCGTCTATGCGGGCGCAAATTCTCGCACGGCCGACAATTACGCGCTCGACGCCGTCCGCCGCCATGGCGCGTTCGGCGAGACGTTTCTCGCCGCCCTGGCGGCGGCGGGCCATCTCGCCGACAGCTACCTGCCGGAATTCGCTGCGGGACAGTTCGAGGTGACGGTGCCGCCGGCGCCCGCGCTCGCCGCCTGCGACGGCGCAGTCGTGCTCCGCGAGATGGCGCGGGCGACGGCGTGGCGGCTCGGCTCCTCCGTCAGCTTCTCGCCACGCCTGTCCCCGGAGGGTCTCGGCAGCGGCGTCCACATTCATTTCAGCCTGTGGGACGAGGCCGGCAATCCGGTCAGCCACGATGCCTCCCGCGCGCATGGCGTCGGCGAGAAGGCCGGAAATTTCCTCGCCGGCATCGTCAGCCACATGCCGGCGCTGCTCGCCTTCACCGCCCCCTCGCCCGTCTCCTATCTCCGCCTCGTCCCGCACGCCTGGACCGGAATCTGGTCGAACATCGGCGTGCGCGACCGCGAAGCCGGCATCCGGATCTGCCCGACCTTCGGGGGGTCGGAGGAGGCGATGGCGCGGCAGTTCAACTTCGAGTACCGCGCCGCGGACGCGACCGCCAATCCCTACCTCGCCCTCGCCGTCATCATCCGCGCCGGTCTGGCGGGGCTGAGGGACGGGTGCGCGATGCCGGAGCCGACGGTCGAGGAGGATCCGGAGGCGATGAGCGAAGAGGCGCGGCAGGCCCGCGGCATCGTCCGCCTGCCGTCCTCCGTCGATCAGGCCTTCGCCGCGCTCGAAGCGGACGAGACGGTGAAGAGCTTCCTGCCGAAGCCGCTGCTCGCCGCCTATCTCGCGAACAAGAGGGCGGAGTTCGAGATCGGCCGGACATGGACGCCCGAGGAAATCTGCCGGCGCTATGCCGAGGTCTACTGAACGAAGCGGCGAGAGGAGCGCGGACCATGGGTAAGCTCGACCGACGGATCGCCGTGGTCACCGGGGCCGCGACGGGACTCGGGCGCGGCATTGCCGAACTCTATGCGAGCGAGGGCGCAGAAATCGTGATCGTCGATCGCAACGGGCAAGGCGCCGAGCGCGTGGCCGCGGCGATCCGCGCCACCGGCCGGCGCAGCCTCGCCCTCGAGGCGGATGTCGGCGACGAGGAATCCGTCGATCGGGCGTTCCGGAGGGTGGCGGAGGAGTTCGGCGCGCCGGACATTCTGGTCAACAATGCCGGCATCGTCACCGTTTCGCTGCTGGAGGACATGGCGACGGCGACCTTCGACGAGATGATCCGGATCGACCTCAAGAGCGTCTTCCTGTGCACCCGCGCGGTGCTGCCGGCGATGCGGGCGAAGGGCTACGGCCGGATCGTCAACATCGCCTCGCAGATCGCCTACAAGGGCGCCGAGGGCATGACGCACTACGCGGCGGCCAAGGCGGGGGTCGTCGGGCTGACCCGTTCGCTGGCCTACGAGGTGACGCGGCACGGCATCGCCGTCAACGCGATCTGCCCCGGCCCGATCGACACCGACATGAAGCTGCCGCCGGAATGGGCGGCGAAGAAGCAGTCTGAGCTGGTGATCGGCCGGCAGGGCACGGTGGGCGAGGTCGCGCCGACCGCGCTTCTCCTCGCCTGCGAGGACGCCGCCTTCTATGTCGGCGCGACGTTCCATCCGAACGGCGGCGACATCATGGTCTAGGGCCGCGCGCCCTCCGGTCGCTTAACCGGTTCCCGACCGCCGAGCCGCATCCTCCGATATCCGCCAGGAAGACCTCGCATGACCGATCGCAGCGAAATCGCCAAACGCCTGAAGGACATCCCGACGACGCTCGCGGCGGATATCCTGAAGGACGAGGCCCTCTTCGAGCGCAGCGTATCCGGCCTCGCGCCGATGACGGCGGGCTCCGGACGGTTCGCCGGCACGGTGCGGACGATCGCCTTCCTGCCCGGACGGCCGGAGCTGCGCGGGCGGGCGGGGCCGCCGCTGAACTTCTCGGCGATCGACGCGCTGGAGCCCGGCGAGGTGCTGGTGCTTGCCGCCGGCGGCTCGATGCGCGGCGCGATCCTCGGCGACATGCTGGCGACGCGGGCGCATGAGCGGGGCGCAGCCGGCGCCGTCGTCGACGGCGCGGTCCGAGACCTCGCCGGCATGGAGGAGGCGCGGCTCCCGGTCTTCGCCCGCGGCGTCGCGCCGATGGCCGCTCATGCGACGCTGGTGCCGGTCGCGGTGAACACGCAGGTCCGGTTCGGCGACGTCGCCGTTCTGCCGGACGACTGGGTGCTCGCCGACGAGGACGGCGTCCTCGTCCTGCCGCTCTCTCTGGTCGAGCGCCTGATCGAGCGCCACGCGGCGGCCTCGGTGAAGGAGCGGTTCTCGCGCCAGCTCCTGCTTGCCGGCTTCGCCCTTGCCGAGGTCTTCCCCCTGCCGGCCGCGCTGGAGCCGTTCCTGAAGGACTTCGCCAAGACCGAAAGAGTGCCGACGGCCGAGACCGTGAGGCAGGCGATCGGCGACCGGTCGCCTGCCCGCCATCCGAAGTGACCCGCCGCCAGCCGAAGAGGCCGCCCATGCAACGCCCCGAAGACGCAGCCCTCAGCCGCAAACGCCCGTTCGACCCCAAGCGCACCTGCCTGCTCCTGATCGACACCCAGAACTACGTCTGGAACGAAGAGGTGGCGGCCCGCCTGCCCGAATTCGACCGCACGGTCCGCAGCAGCGTGATCCCGAACCTGCAGCGCCTGATCGCCGGCTTCCGCGAGGCCGGCGCCGAGGTGATGTACACGGTGATGGAGAACCTCACCCGCGACGGGCGCGACCGCAGCCTGGACTACAAGCTGTCGAACTTCTTCATCGCGAAGGGCTCCTGGGAGGCGAAGGTGTTCGAAGCCGTCGCACCCGGCGAGGACGATATCGTCCTGCCGAAGACCTCGTCCGGCGTCTTCAACTCGACCAATATCGAATACCTGCTGCGCAACATCGGCATCGACACGCTGGTGATCACCGGCTTCCTCACCGACCAATGCGTCGACCATACCGTGCGGGACGCCGCCGATCGCGGCTTCTATCCGGTCTGCATCTCCGACGCCTGCGCCACTCATTCAGAGGCAAGGCACCGCAACGCCCTCGCCGCCTTCGCCGGCTATTGCCGCACGCTGACCACCGAGGAGCTTCTTGCGGAGCTTCCGGGATCGCAGGGTTCGCGCTCCTCCGGATAAGCCGCCGGGAAGCCGGTTCCGCCAGCCACAGCCGCGGCGGAGGTTGGGGCCTGCCACCGCCGCCGCGCCGGCCCTGGTGGCCTCGCCTCGGCGCGTGTCGGGCGGGAGCCGGCCTTCAGTCCGCCAAGCGGCTCAGCATCAGATTGGCGAGGAGCGCCGTGCGGGCGGCGAGCGAGTCCGTCAGGATATGCTCGGAGTGCGTATGGGCGCCGGCGCCGTCGGCGCCGAGACCGTCGAGCGTCGGCACGCCCATCGCCGCGGTGAAATTGCCGTCCGAGCCCCCGCCCGTCACCTGTCCCTTCAGGTCGAGGCCGAGATCCCTGCCGAGGGCCGCCGCCTTGTCGAACAGGCGCCGGGCCGCGGCGCTCTGGGTGAAGGGCGGCCGGTTGAGGCCGCCGGCGACCTCGATCGCGATGTCCGGATCGCTCGGGGCGAGCCCCTCGACGATGGCGAGGATCTCGGCCGCCGCCTCGGCGTCCGGAAGGCGGATGTCGACGGCAAGCCGGCATTCGGCGGGAACCACGTTGCGCCCGGTGCCGCCCTGGATGGTGCCGACGGTGACGGTGACGCCGCGGGCCGGATCGTTCAGCGCCTCCAGCTGCAGCACCAGCCTGGCAGCCTCGCGGATCGCACTCCGCCCGTCCTGCGGCCGCGTGCCGGCATGCGAGGCGCGGCCGGTGACGAGGATGTCGATCATGGCGACGCCCTTGCGGGCGACGACGATCTGGCCGCCGTCGCGCGCCGGCTCGACGACGAGGACATGGGAGGCTCGCTTGGCCGCCGCCTCGATCAGCGGACGCGAACTCTTGCTGCCCACCTCCTCGTCGGAAACGAGGAGGATCTCCACCGGCGGCAATTCCGCTCCGGCCCGCTTCGCGGCGAGTTCCAGCGCGTGGAGCGCCATCAGCGCCCCCGACTTCATGTCGTAGATGCCGGGACCGAAGATCCGCCCGTCCGTCTCGCGCCAGGGCAGATCCCGCTCCAGCGTGCCGACGGGATGGACCGTGTCGAGATGGGCGAGGATCAGCAGCCGGTCGGCGTCGGCCTCGGGATCAAAGGTAACGGAGAGAATGTCGCCATAGCCCATCGTGCCGGCGGTCCGCCGGACGGAAAGTCCGTTGGCGCGCGCCCGATCGGCGACCCGGTCGGCGAGGCGATTGACGCGCTGCGGCTCGCGGGACGGCGTCTCGATCTCCACCCAGGCCCGCAGCTCGGTGAGGAAGGCGCCAAGGTCGATATCGGTCGCGGCGAAGAGCGAGGCGCCGGTCATGCGCCGCGCTCCGCGAGACCGGCCGGAACGAGCTGGATCAGCATTTGCGTTTCCTCGGCAATGCGCGACTCGCTGTAGAGGAGCGGGACGTAGCCGCCGGTCGCCCAGAGCGGGGCGAGATCGCCGTAATGGGGCGAAGCGGGGTCGCCGGACTGGCCCGGCGCGTTGACGCAGATGCTCGCGTCCCAGTCGCCGACATCCATCACGAGGCGCACCGAGGCGCCGGCGATCACCCGGAAGTCGGACATGCGATAGCCGGCATGCATCGGGGTCGAGCGGCTGCCGCCGAGCGGCAGCGGGCCGACGTCCCATCCGGCCTCGCCCTCTTTTCTCAGAGACGTCGCGGCGTGCTCGAAATAGGCCTGGTGGAGATCGCCCCAGCGCCAGCCTGCCGGATCCTCGCCGAGGCGCCTGCGGCAGTCGGCGAAGGCGGCGGCGAGCGTCTCTGCGAGCATATGGTCGCGGGCCGCAATCGGCTCCGAACCGAAGCGCGCGTCCGGCGCCTCCAAGAGGGCCAGCAGGCTCTCGGCATGCCCCGGCTGGAGCAGCGCCCGGACCTTGGCATCCGGCGCCATCTTCGCCAGCAGCGCCGGCCGCAGATGCTTCATCCACCAGACTTCGAACAGCGCCGCCTCGGCGCTGCCTGCCGCGAGTGCGCCGTCCCAGCCGGCAAGGAGGTCGAGCGCCGCCGCCGCGTCCCCCGTGGCTCCGGCCTTCACCCCGTCCGATGTCAACAGCCGGGACAGCCGGACCGCCGGCAGCGAGACGACATCGTTCTGCAGCCGGCCCGCGGCTTCCAGCGAATGCGCGGGGTCTTCGCGCAGGACGGCCTTGATCCGCTCGGCCCGGCTCGGCTCGACCCATTCATAGCCGATGCCCGGCGCATCCGATGCGCGGTCGCCAGGCAGGTTCATCTCGTTGGCGGTCGCGACGAAACCCTCGGCCGGATTGACGAGATGCGGCAGGTCCTTCGCCGGCAGGAACCCGTCCCATTCGTGGCTGCCGTCGCCCGGCACCGGCAGGAGGCCGTTCCAGTTGCGCCGGACCGGCGTGAAACCGGCGGCATACCAGGCGACGTCGCCGGTGGTGTCGGCGCAGACATGGTTGACCGAGGGCGTCCCCCAATGCGTGAGGGCCGCGCCGAAATCGGCGACGCTCCCGGCCCGCATGGCCGAGAGGCTGCCGAGATAGGCCGAGGCGCCGGGCTCCAGCCAGACCGAGCGGACGGCGACCGCCCGCTGCCTCACACGGTCCTCGTGAAGCACCGGGCCATGCCGGGTGAAGGAGAGCGTCAGGTCCTGCGGCTCATGTCCCTTGACGTCGAAGCTCTCGCGGATGCGGCGGAACGGCTCGAACCCGTCGCGATAGCGGTAACGGTCCGGATCGCCGGCCTTGGTCTCGTAGACATAGACGTCCTCCTGGTCGGCGCCGAAGATCGTCAGGCCGAAGGCGGTGGTGCCGTTATGGCCGATCGAGATGCCGGGCGCCGAGGGCTCGCCCGCCCCGATCGCGTCGAAGCCGGGGGCGGTCAGGTGGACGAGGTAGCGCAGCGACGGGACAGCCTGCGCCCGGTGCGGATCGGAGGCGACGATCGGCCGGCCGGTCGCGGTGCGCGAGCCGTGGACCACCCAGTTGTTCGAGCCCTCCTCCGTCGTCGCGCGGACGATGTCGCCGAGATCGGTCACCTCGGTCCAGCGCCAGGCCTCGTCCATCGTCGCGGCGAGGCGTTCGGTCTCGAAGGTCACCGGAGCGGTGGCGAGCTTGAACAGGCGCAGCGCTGCCATCGGCACATCGGCGAGGTCGAGGCCCGGTACCGCCGCCAGATTGGCCGGCGGGTCGATGCGGCTGCGCAGCGCGTCGGTCGCCGCGTCGCTCCGCGACAGGACATTCGCCCGGACGATCTCGGAGACGGCATTGCGGGTCAGGGCGTGGGTGCGGATACGCACGACGTCCTCCGCCTGCCAGCGCGCGGGGCGCGTGCCGAACAGCGAGAATTCCGGCGACAGCCGCGCAGGCTCGCGCTCGGTCAGCGCGACATAGGCGTTGATCCCCGCGGCGAAGGCCCGGCAGATCGCCTCGGCGTCCGCCGAATAGGCCGCCCATTCGGCGACCATGTCCCCGCGATAGAGGAAGTGCCGGGCGGCATGGTCCTGCGCCAGATAGCCGGGGCCGAAGTCGGCGGCGAGCAGGCCGAGCCCGCGCTTGCGCCACAGATCGATCTGCCAGAGGCGGTCGCGGGCGGCATTGAAGCCCTGGAGGAAGAAGAGGTCGGCCTCGCTGGCGGCCTTCAGATGCGGAATACCCCAGCGATCGACCCGGATCTCGGCGGCCTCGTAGAGACCGTCGACGGCGATCGCCTCGCTGTCGGCTCTGGCAGAGGGATCGGGCATGCAGACCTCAGGCGTGATGGCAGGCGACGCGCGCACCGTCCGGCCGCGGCGTCAATTCGGGACGTTCGCTCAGGCAGATGTCGGTCGCGAGCGGACAACGGGTGTGGAAGGGACAGCCGGACGGGATGTTGGCGGGACTCGGCAGCTCGCCGGAGAGGACGTAGCGCTGCTTGGCGCGCTGGACGGCCGGGTTCGCCTCCGGCACCGCCGACATCAGTGCCCGCGTGTAGGGGTGCTTCGGGTCGGCGAAGAAGGTCTCGCGCGCCGCCTCCTCGACGATCCGGCCGAGATACATCACCACGACCCGGTCGGCGATGTGCCGCACGACGGAGAGGTCGTGCGAGACGAAGAGATAGGCGACGCCGGTGCGCTTCTGCAGCGCGACGAGGAGGTTGAGGATCTGCGCCCGGACCGAAACGTCGAGCGCCGAGACCGGTTCGTCGCAGATGACGAGTTCGGGCTCGAGCGCCAGCGCCCTTGCGATGACGACGCGCTGGCGCTGGCCGCCGGAGAACTGATGCGGATAGCGTTCGGCATGTTCGGGCCTGAGGCCCACCTGCGTCAGGAGCTCGCCGACCCTCCGCTTCAGCTTGGCGCCGCGGGCGATGCCGCGCACGAGCAGCGGCTCGCCGATCGTCGCGCCGATGGTGGAACGCGGATCGAGCGACAGCGCCGGATCCTGGAAGATCATCTGCACCCGCCGGCGAATGGCGTTCAGCTGCCGGCGGCTCGCCCCGTTCACCTCCTGGCCGGCGATCTTGATACTGCCGGCGGTCGGCTTCTGCAGGCCGACGATGGCGTTCGAGAGGGTGGATTTGCCGCAGCCGGATTCGCCGACCAGCGCCACGGTCTCGCCCGCCGCGATGGCGAGGTCGACGCCGTTGACCGCCTTGACGGTCGAGGCCGGCTTGCCGAACAGGCTGGCACGGCCGGCAAAATGGACCGTGACGTCATGCGTCTCGAGGACGATCGTTGCGTCCGTCATGCCGCGGCCCTCGTGATCTCGTGGACCTTGTCGCGGTGCCAGCAGGCCGTGCGGTGGCCGGGGCGCTCCTCGAACAGGGGCGGCTGCTCGGCGCGGCACTTGTCGCTCGCCAGCGGGCAGCGGCCGGCAAAGCGGCAGCCGGCGCCGAACTCCTCCGGTGAGGGCACCGTCCCGTCGATGGTCGCGAGTTCGGCCTTCGGCGCGACATCGAGCCGCGGCACGGAGGCGAGCAGCAGCGCCGTATAGGGATGGGCGGGCCGCGCGAAGAGGTCGTGGACCGGCGCGATCTCGGCGATCCGCCCGGCATACATCACCGCGACATGGTCGGCGATGTCGGCGACGACGCCCATGTCGTGGGTGATGAGGACGATCGAGGTGCCGCGATCGGCGACCAGCTTCTTCATCACGTCGAGGATCTGCGCCTGGATGGTGACGTCGAGCGCCGTCGTCGGCTCGTCGGCGACGAGGACGCGGGGGCCGCAGATCAGCGCGATGGCGATCATGATGCGCTGGCACATGCCGCCGGAGAGTTCGAACGGATATTGGTGCAGCCGCCGGTCCGGATCGGGAATGCCGACGGCATCGAGCATGTCGCGCGCCCGCGACATCGCCTCTGCGCGCCCTACCCGCTGATGCTGGCGCAGCGCTTCCGCGATCTGCGAGCCGACCGTCGTCAGGGGATCGAGCGAGGCGCTCGGTTCCTGGAATATGATCGAGATGTCCTTGCCGCGCGCCTTGCGCAGGGCGCGCTCCGGCAGGGCCGCGAGATCGGTATCGCCGAGGAGGACGCGGCCGCTCTTCAGCCGCGCGACGTCCGGCAGGAGCCCGAGCAGAGCGTAGGAGGTCAGCGACTTGCCGCAGCCGGATTCGCCGACCAGCGCCATCACCTCGCCGGGCTGGACGGCGAAGGTGACGCCGTCGACGACGCTGGCGCCTGAGATCTCGATGGTGAGGTTCTCGACCGACAGGAGCGGCCGGCTGATATCCGACATCCGAAAGTCCGTTCCTCAGGCCGTTCCGGGCGTCTTGCCGAGTTCGCCGCTCTCATAGGTGCCGATCGAATTGCCGCCGTCGACGGAGAGCACCGCGCCGGTGACGAACGAGGCCTTGCTGGAGCAGAGAAAGGCGATGGCCGACGGCGCGTCCTCAGGGCCGCTGACGCGGCCGAGCGGGATGCGCTTCTTCATCCGCTCGACATAGTCGTCCGACAGCGTCGAGACCTGCGAACCCGGCGCGAAGCCCGGCTCGACGACGTTGACGCGGATGCGATGCGGCGCGAGCTCCAGCGCGAGGCCCTTGGAGAAGCGCTCCAGCGCGGTCTTCGAGGTGCAGTAGGCGACCGATCCGTTGCGCATCTGCCGGGCGGCGCCGGACGAGATGTTGACGATCGAGCCTTCCCGCCCTTCCGCGATCATCAGCTTCGCCATCTCGCGGCTGACGAGGAACGGCGCCCGCAGATTGACGCCGAAGATCCGGTCCCAGTCGGCGACGTCGATGTCGAGGAGACCGTATTTCGGATAGAGGCCGGCATTGTTGACGACGATGTCCGGCGCGCCCCAGCGCGCCTTTACGAGGCCGGCGAGATCGAGGATCGAGTCCGCCTCGGTCAGTTCCGTCGCGTGGGTGAGCGTCGTCGCCGGATCGAGCTTCAGTTCCGCGACCACGGCCTCCAATTCGTCGGCCCGGCGGTCGGAGAGGCACAGATGCGCGCCTTCCCCCGCGAAATGCGCCGCGATCCAGCGGCCGAAGACGCCGGCGGCGCCGGTGACCAGGACGGACTTGCCTTGAAATTCCATATGGGATGAGCCTCAGCGGATTCGAGAGCGGGGATCGAGCCGGTCGCGCAGCCAATCTCCCAGGACGTTGACGGACAGAACGAGCAGGACGAGGCAACCGCCGGGAAAGGCGACGATCCACCAGGCGCGTTCGACATATTGCCGGCCGACGCTCATGATCGAGCCCCAGCTGGAGGCCGGCGGCTGGATGCCGAGGCCAAGGAAGGAAAGCCCCGCCTCGAACAGGATCATCAGGCCGAATTCGGATGTCGCGACGATCAGGATCGGGCCGGCGATGTTCGGCAGGACGTGGCGGAAGAGAATGCGCAGCGCCCCTGCCCCGGCGAGTTCCGAGGCCTTGATGAAGGGCAGGTTCGCCACCTGCAGCGTCTGTGCGTAGGCGACGCGGGTATAGCGCGGCCAACGCGTCAGGCCGAGCACCAGGACGAGCTTGAAGAAGCCCGGCCCCAGCACCGCGACGGTAAGGACCGCCAAGAGGATCGCCGGGATCGACAGCATGATGTCGACGAGGCGCATGACGACGATGTCCACCCAGCCGCGGAACCAGCCGGCGATCATGCCGAGCGTGACCCCGACCAGCGTCGAGACGAAGACCGACAGGAGCGCCACGCCGAGCGAGACGCGGGCGCCGTAGAGGATACGCGAGAGGAGATCGCGCCCGAGATCGTCGGTGCCGAGGAGATAGGTGACGCCGCCGCGGCCGATCGTGCCGGGGCCCTTCAGCCGCGACAGCAGCGCCTGGCGATCCGGATCGGCCGGTGCGATCCAGGGCGCCAGGATCGCCGCGGCGACGATCACCGCGATGATCACGGCGACGACGAGGATCGAGACGGGCACGCGCGAAGTGTGCCGGCGGAGGGCGAGAAAGGCATTCGTCATGGAAGCTGCCTCACCGCGCAAGCCGGATGCGCGGGTCGATCGCGGCATAGGCGAAATCCGCGGCCACGCTGGTCGCGACATAGATGAATGAGATCAGGAGCACGATGACCTGCACCACGAGGAAGTCGCGCGACTGGATCGACTGGATCGCGAGTTGGCCGATCCCCGGCCAGGCGAAGACCGTCTCGACGATGACGGCGCCGGCCAAAAGATTGCCGATCTCGAGCGCGGCGACGGTGATGACGGGGACGGCCGAATTGCGCAGGACGTGCCGCAGGACGACGGCCCGCATCGACAGGCCCCTCGCCCGCGCGGCCCGGACATAGTCCTTGCCGAGTTCGTCGACCATGGCGATGCGCATCATCCGCGCGAAGGTGGACATGGACAGCGCGCCGAGCGCGATCGAGGGCATGATCAGGGAACTGAAGCTGCCGACGCCGGAGGTCGGCAGCCAGCGGAGCTGAACCGCGAAGACGAGGATCAGCAGAATGCCGGAGAGAAAGGTCGGCACGCTCTGCCCGGTGAGGACGACGGCCGCGAGAGCGCGCTCGACCAGCGTGCCCTTGTTCGCGGCCATCAGGATGCCGACCGGGAGGCCGACGCCGAGGGCGACGACCAGCGCCCCGGCGGCGAGTTCGATCGTGTAGGGCAGCCGCGACAGGACGATGTCGATGGCCGGCACGCGCTGGACCACCGAGACGCCGAAGTCGAATTGGGCGAGGCCGGCAAGATAGGCGAGATACTGCGTCAGGAGCGGCTGGTCGAAGCCGAGCTGATGACGCAGCGCCGCGATCTCCTCGGCCGAGGCGCCCTGCGGTACCAGGAGCAGCGTCGGATCTCCGGAGAAGTGCATCACCACGAAGACGATGGTGATGACCCCGAAGATCGCGACCGCCGCCTGGATCAGCCGGCCGATGGCATATCGTAGCATGTCGGCCTCGCCCCGCCCGCGCCTATTGCTGCCAGCTCATGTCCATGACGAACATCGACTCGTTCGGCGTCGGCTGCCATTCGAGATGGCTGCTCGCGCCATAGACCGCATAGTCCTGGTAGAGGCCGAGACCGGGCACGTCCTCGCGCAGGATCTTGTAGGCGGTCACGTAGTCCTTCTGCCGGGCGTCCTGGTCGAGCGTCGAGCGGGCGGCGTCGACCGCCTTGTCGAAGTCGGGATTGGAGTATTTCGCCCAGGTGCTGCCGGTGCGGAACAGCGGATAGATGATCCCGTCGGCGTCCTGGCAGGCGCAGGACCAGCGGCCGAAGGCGATGCTGCCGGCATTCGCCGGATCGCCCTGGCGGCGGCGCAGGAAGGTCGCCTGATCGCTCGAGACGATCTCGGTGTCGAGCCCGACATCGTTCAGCATCTGCTGGATCGCCTCGACCATCGCCCGGCTGTAGGAGGGCGAGGTCAGGAACTCGATCTTGGCGCCCTCGGCTCCGGCTTCCTTGATCAGCTCCTTGGCCTTTTCCGGATCGTAGTCGTAGCCCTTCACATCCTCGGTATAGCCGAAGACCGGCGGCGCGCCGATCACGTCGACCGGCTTGCCATAGCCCTCGAGCAGCGCTTCGACGAGGCCCTGCTTGTCGATCGCATAGGCGATCGCCTTGCGCACCCGGACATCCTTCGTCGGGCCGCTTTCGGCGTTGATGTAGAGGTAGCCGACCCGTTCGGTGGGAACCGACAGGATCTTGATGCCCGTCTCGTTCTTCAGGCTGACCGCCTGGTCCGGCGGCACGTCGCGCACGAGATCGGCCTGCCCCGTGCGCAGATCCGCGATTCGGGTGGAGACGTCCGGCACGGCCCTGAAGGTGACCTTCTGGAACGGCGGCTTGCCGCCCCAGTAATTCTCGTTGGCCTTCAGCTCGGTACGCACGCCATCCTGATGGCTGACGAAGGCATAGGGCCCGCTGCCGATCGGCTCGGCGTTGAGGCCGGCGTCGCCGACCTTCTCGACATAGGCCTTCGGCACGATGGACAGCTTGACGAGCTGTGCCAGGAGGGCCGGATAGGGCGACTTGGTCGTGATCCGCACCGTGTTCGGCCCGGTCGCCTGGGCCTTCTCGATCTGGCTGAACTGCGAGAACTGCGGGCTCTTGAGCTCGGGATCGATGATCCGGTTGACGCTGAAGGCGACGTCTTCCGCAGTCAGCTTGCTGCCGTCATGGAAGGTCACGCCCTCCCGGATGTCGAAGTCGATCGTCTTGTCGTCGACATATTTCCAGGCCGTCGCGATCTGCGGCACGACCTTGCCGTCGGAGCCGCGCGTGACGAGGTTGTCGAAGATGTTGCGGTAGACCGAATAGCTGTCGGTGTTCCACTGCAGATGAGGATCGAGCGTGGCCGCATCGTTCGGCAGGTCGATCGTCAGCGTCTCCTTGGCCGTTTGGGCGAAGGCCGGAGCGGCGAGAATGCCCATTGCGAGGGCGGTTGCGGTGAGCAGTCTGAGCAACGGTGTTCCCTTTCGTCCTGTGTTGAAGATGATCTTCGGCTAGCCGGCCTCAGCAGGCGGTCGTTCCGGCCTCGGAGGCGCAGAAGCGCGCGACCTCGGCATGGGTGGCGAACCAGACGTCGCCCTTGGCCTTCGCGTGGCGGATGATCTCGTCGAGGATGAAGATCCGCGAGCGATGGCCGACATGGTGCGGATGCAGGGTCACCTGGAACAGGCCGCCCTCTTCGAAGGCTAGGTCGACCTCGCGCCGGAGGATGTCGAGGAGCATCGCCGGGCCGCCATAGGGGCGCGCGCTCGCCATGCGATCCATGTTGAAATAGGGCGCATCGTCGCGGATCCACTCCACCGGGATCTCGACCACTCCGGTCGCCTCGCCCTTCTCCAGAAGCTCGTAGGGTTCGTCGTCCGCCATCAGCGAGGAATCGTAGAGAAGCCCCATCTCGCGGATAATGGCGAGCGTATACGGGGAGAAGTCCCAGGAGGCGGTGCGCATCCCCACGGGCCGCGTGCCGGACAGCCGCTCCAGGGCGTCGGCCGCCCGCAGCGAGAGATCGCGCTCGGTCTCATGGTCGAGGACCGAATTGAACTCGTGGATCCAGGAGTGGATGCCGATCTCGTGGCCGGCACCGGCCACCCGGCGAACCTCCTCCGGGTGGAGCATGGCCGAGACCGCGGGCATGAAGATCGATGCGGGCACGCCGTGCCGTTCGAGCACGTCGAGGATCCGGGGCATGCCGGACCGCGCGCCGTACTGGCCCTGGCTCATGCGCCCCGCCGAAGCGCCGCCATTGCGCAGGTCGATCGTCTCGTGATCGGAATCGAAGGAAAGCGCCACCGCCATGCGGGCGCCGTCCTTCCAGGCGGCGGGCTTCAGCGACCGACCCGCCCGCACGCTCGCCACGCGCTCGCGCCAGATCGCTTCTGCCCAGGTCCAGGGCTTCTTCGGGTCGACCGGCTCGGAGGAAAGATTCGACGGCATTCGGTCCTGTCCGCTGCAGTGGGAAGAGATGCCGCGCCTCGCGAAGCCGTATCGAGCCGTGTCCTGGCCGAGTCAGCTCTGGCGCTTCTCTATGCAGGGAGGTTATGAGCCCAGGAAGTGGTCAGCAACCGGGGTGCGTTCACATACATGAACTCCGAGGTGAAGAGCGCGGGGCGGGTTCTGGATCTTCTGGAGTTCCTCGCCGGCTGCCGCGAGCCCGTCTCGTTCAGCGCCGTGGTGGCCGCGCTCGGCTGCCCGAAGAGCAGCGCGCACGCCCTTCTCCAGACGCTGATCGGGCGTGGCCATGTCGTGCAGGACCGCAGCGGGCGCTATCTGTTGGTCGAGGCCAGCCGCCACGGCTTCCCCTTCCGGCCAAGCGAGGAGCCGCTGGTGGCGCGGGCGCTCCCCATCATGGAGCGGCTTCGCGACGTCTCGGGTGAGACGGTGCTCTTGTCGACGATGAACGCGCGCGGCGACGTCCGCAGGCTCGCCAAATCCGTCAGCCGCCAGCCGGTCCGCTACGATGTCGACCTGCAGTCGCCGATCGCCGTCTACTGCACCGCCACCGGCCGCGCTCTCCTCGCCTTTCGTGGCGACGACGAGATCGAAGCCTATCTCGACCGGGTCAGCCTCCTCTCCTACACCGGCTTCACGGTCACCGATCGGGAGGAGCTGCTCGCCGTCCTCGCCGAGGTTCGCCGGCGCGGCTATGCGATCAACGATCAGGAGTTCATCACCGGCTCGACCGGCGTCGCGGCCCCGATCCGCGACAAGGCCGGCATCGTCATCGCCGCCCTCAATCTCGGCACGCTGACCAGCCGCTTCCGCGAGCGTGAGGCCGAGCTCTGCCGCCTCGTCGTAGAGGCGGCCGCCAGCCTCTCGGGGTGCGAGAGGCCACGATAGCGCAGGGCACCGCCGCCGCCGACCGCTCCGCCAGAGGTGTCCACTGGCGAGATCGCCCCGGGCGTTCCCCTCGCGGCCGCGAGACGGCTGCCCCGCGACAGTACCGATGTATGCGGCCGGCGACCTGCCGAGCGGGCCGATGATCATCGGCCTCGGCGGCGCCGACCGGCGCATCACGCGAGGCGGCGCTTCAGTTCCTTGATTGCCGCCTCGATGTCGGTGGCGGTGTCGAAGCGGTTCAGCATCTCGCCGAAACGGCGGACGATGGTGGAGAGATCGTCTTCGGACGTGAGGTTCAGGATCCCGACGCGCACCTGGGTCGGCTCGGAGAGCGTCGGCCAGATGCCGAAGCCTTCGGCCCGGCAGGCGTTGACGAACTCCTTCTCCCGGCCCTTCATGTCACCCGGCAGGTCGAGCACGATGAGGCTGGTCATGTTGGAGGTGACCGTGCAGCCCATTGATTCCAGGGCCGCGCGCAAAGCCTTCTCGGCCGTGCGGTAGCGCTCCGCCCGCTGCAGGAGGCCCTGCTCCAGCACCATGCGCAGCGCCTCGTGAAAGGAGGCGACGGCATAGGGAGAATGGGTGCGGTGATAGGTGCCCTTCTCGACGTCCTTGCCGTCGATGATGCCCCAGTGGCGGGCTTCCATGATCGGATGATGGACGAAGCTGCGGGCGCCGACCTTCCTCAGCTCGGCGATGTAGCGGTCCGAGAAGCTGACCGGCGCATAGGTGAGCGGCAGCGCCATCATGCCCTTCTGCGGGCAGGAGGCCCAGCCGACGATCCCGGGATAGTCATCGATCTTCATTTCGGCGATGCCGAGCGAGGAGACGGCGTCGATGAGGCCCATCGTGCCATGCTTCTCGCAGGCATCGGAAAATCCCCGGATGTCGTTGATCCGGCCGGAGCCGGTCTCCCAATGCGCCATGGCCGCCCATTTCGGCTTGTGCTCGGCGAGGGCCATCTCGACGATCTCGCCGGTGACGGACTGGCCGTGCGGCACGCGGATGGTGACGACAGAAGCCGCCTGCGGATTGAGGGAATCCGCCCGCAGTTCCTCCTCCGTCGCGGCCTTCATCCGAACGGATAGTTCGTCGATACCCGAAAAGGTGCCGTTGACGAACATGACGATCCTGTCACCCGGATGGACCACCGAGAACATCGCGTCGAGCCCGCTCCAGCCGGTCCCGGCGATGCCGAAGGTGTGGATGTTCCGCGTGCCGAAGATGTCGCGCAGCATCTCCTTGCATTCGACCATGCCGCGCAAGACGTCCGGCTGCATGTGGTCGGCAACGCCCGGGCTCGTATAGGCCTCGAGCACCCGCTCGGCCGTGTTGCCGGGACCTGGGCCCGCGGCGATGGTGTGGGGAATGTCCAGCCGCGGAAAGACGGGCGCGTTCATGGTGGTCTCCTCCTCTTCGTGCGGGCCGCATGTCGCGATCGCTAGCGTGACGCCCGTGCGCCGGCCGGCGAACGGGCTCCCTGCGTCCTCCGGCTTCAACAGAAGGCGCGGCGCCCCGTTTGGCCACGCCCGCGCGGGTGTTTCCTGCTGCCCCATCGGGTACCCCGCCCGACCGCAACGGATAGCGTTCGGGCGAACCGCGGGTGACGAGCCTCTATCGCCGACGCGTCATGCACAGATTGCGAGGGCACGGCGGCAGGATGCGCTCACGCGCGAGGTCGCGTGACGGAGAGCGAAGGCAGCTGAGCATCGATCCCGCCCTGCGAGGAGATGCGAGCAGGCCGACGGCCACGACCAGCAGCGCCCCCGAACGATCACCGCCTGTCGAACGGAGCGCCACTCTCTGCGCGGACAGCATCCGATTCTCAAAGCAGAGAGCGGGCTCCGGTCAGGCCATCAGCGCGATCTGGATGTCAGCGACATTGGTGCCGGTCGTCCCGGTCGTCAGGAGGTCGCCTGCAGCGGCGAGCGCATGATAGGCGTCGTTGCGGGTAAGATGGACGACGGGATCGACGCCCGCTGCCTTCAGGCGATCGAGCGTTCCGCCATCGACGATCCCGCCGGCCGCGTCCGTCGGCCCGTCGCGCCCGTCCGTTCCGCCCGAAAGAAAGGCCCAGGCGCGCCGCAGCGGACGATCCGCTTCGGCCAGCGCCAACCGCAGGGCGAATTCCTGGTTTCGCCCGCCCAGCCCGTCGCCGACGACCTGGACCGTGGTCTCGCCGCCGGAGACGATCGCGACCGGACCGGCCTCGCCCGCCTGTTCCTGAAGAAGCGCGAAGACTTCCGCCACCGCTTCGCCGACATCGCCGCCGAGCCAACCGGGCCGCACCACGACCCGGAATCCCGCATCCGAAAGGTGCCGCGCGACGGCCTCGACCGAGCGGGCATTGCTGGCGACGACCCGGCTGACGACGCGCGACGAGGGCGGGCGGGTCTTTCCTGCCGCGATCGCCGCCATCACGGCCGGCGGCACCCTGTCCGTCAGCCGATGGCGTTCGAGAACGTCCCGGGCGTCGAGCCCGGCCTCGCTCCATGCGGTCGGGCCGGAAGCGATCGTCGCGGGATCGTCGCCCGGCACGTCCGAAACGATCAGCGAGATCACGCTGGCGGGCGACGCCACCGCCGCGAGGCCGCCGCCCTTGAGGCGGGACAAGGCGCGGCGCACCGCGTTCATCTCGGTGATGTCGGCGCCCGAGCGCAGGAGGAGGTCGGTGACGGCGGTCTTGTCGGCGAGCGTCAGCCCCTCGCGCGGCGCAACGCCGAGAGCGGAGCCGCCGCCGGATATGAGCGCGAGGAGAACGTCACCCTCTCCCGCGGCCTCGGCGAGCGCGAGCAGCGCCTCGCCGCCCTCGGCGCTGCCGGCATTCGGCAAAGGATGGCCGCCGGCGATTACCCGGCAGGAGGCGACCGGCCGCGCGGCGGCATCGGTAGTGACGACGACACCGCCCGCGATCGGACGGCCGAGTTCGGCGATCGCCGCCTCGGCCATCGTCGAAGCCGCCTTGCCGAGAGCCGCGACGAAGACACGCTTCGCAGCGGCAAGATCCGCGCGGCGCTCGGCCATCGCCGCTCTCACAGCCTCAGCGGGGTCGGCCGCCGCAACGGCAACCGCGAAGGCCTCCCGCAGCGCCGGCCTGAGCGCGTCAGGCGACACGATTGGGCGGCTCCTTTCCGGCGAAGAAGGCGTCGAGATTGTCCGCCACCATCATGCCCATCGCCTCGCGCGTTGCCCGTGTCGCGCTGCCGAGATGCGGCAGGAGCACGGCGTTCGTCTCAAGGAGCGGCGGCGGGATCGTCGGCTCGCCCTCGTAGACGTCGAGCCCCGCACCGGCGATCGTGCCGCCGAGAAGTGCCTCGGCAAGGGCAGCGGCATCCACCACCTCGCCGCGCGCCGTGTTCACCAGGATCGCCGTCGGCTTCATCATCGCGAGCCGCTCGGCGTTGATCAAGTGATAGTTCTCCTTGCCGCCCGGCATGTGCAGCGAGACGACGTCGGCCTCGCGAAGCACGGCCTCGATCGAATCGCGGGCCTCGGCCTTGGATTCGGCCGCAAGCTCCCGCTTCACCGGAAAGGCGTCATAGTAGATCACCTTCATGCCGAAGCCATGATGAGCGCGCCTGGCGGCCGTCCGGCCGATCCGGCCGAAGCCGAGGATGCCGAAGGTCGCGCCGGAGACCTTGGTCCCGACCATGTGGGTCGGCCGCCAACCGGCCCATTTGCCGGCCCGCACCTCACGCTCGCCCTCCGATGCCCGACGCGCCGCCATCAGCATGAGGGTGATCGCCAGATCCGCCGTGCATTCGGACAGGACGTCCGGCGTGTTGGTGACGACGATGCCGGCCGCCTTGGCCGCATCGGTGTCGATATGGCTGAAGCCGACGCCGTAATTGCCGAGGATCTTCGCCCGCGGCGTCCCGGCGGGAAAAATGTCGGCGGGGAGCTTGTCGCTCACCGTCGGGCAGATCGCGTCATATTCGGAAAAGGCGCTCGCGATCGCTTCCGGCGCCATCGGCACGTCGTCCGCGTTGAGCGTCGCGTCATATGTCCGGGACAGCCGGTCCTCCACCGGTTTCGGCCAGCTGCGGGTGACGAGGATCCTCTGCTTCGTGGTCATGATTCAGGCCGCCTGCTTCATCTTGTCGAGGAGATTGGCGACCGTCTCGCCGAAGGCGGAGGGGTGGGGGATGATGTGGTGGCCGCAGGCGCGGATGATCTCCACCTTCTCCTGCGCCGACTCGCCCTCGCCCGATACGATCGCGCCGGCATGGCCCATCCGCTTGCCCTTCGGCGCCGAAAGGCCGGCGACATAGGCGAGCAGCGGCTTGGAGAAATTCTCCTTCGCCCAGTGCGCCGCGTCCACTTCCTGCGGACCGCCGATCTCGCCGATCATCACGACCGCATCGGTCTCCTCGTCCTTTTCGAACAGTTCGAGAAGGTCGCGGAAGGACGAGCCGTTGATCGGATCGCCGCCGATGCCGACGCTGGTCGACACGCCGATGCCGTGCGCCTTCATCTGGCTCGCCGCCTCGTAGCTGAGCGTGCCCGAGCGCGCGACGATGCCGATGCGTCCGGGCGCGTAGATCGAGCCCGGCATGATCCCCATCATCGCCTGGCCGGCGGTGATCATGCCCGCGCAGTTCGGCCCCATCAGCATCATTCGGCTTTCGGCGCGGTAGCGGCGCATGTATCGCTTCACCCGCATCATGTCCTGGGCGGGAATGCCGTCGGTGATGCACACGCAGGTCTTGATGCCGCTGTCGGCCGCTTCCATGATCGAATCGGCGGCGAAGGGCGGCGGCACGAAGACGATCGACGCCTGCGCGCCGGTCTCGGCGACGGCGCCCTTGACGGTCGAGAAGACCGGCAGGCCAAGATGGGTGGTGCCGCCCTTGCCGGGCGTCACGCCGCCGACGACGTTCGTGCCGTAGGCCTTCATCTCCTCGGTATGGAAACTGCCGATCCGCCCCGTGATCCCCTGTACCAGGACCTTGGTCTCTTTGGTGAGCAGAATAGCCATCTTGACAAGTCCTCCCGTCAGGCCGCGGCGCTCTGGCCGAGCTTCTTCCATTCGGCGACCGCCATCTCGGCGGCCTCTGCCAGCGTGTCGGCGACGATCACGTCCGGCGCCTTCTCGGCGAGGATCCGCCTGCCCTCCTCCACCTTGGTTCCGGAGAGGCGCACGATCAACGGCAGATCGAGCCCCACCTCCTCGCGCGCCCGGACGACGCCCTCGGCCACCCAGTCGCAGCGGTTGATGCCGGCGAAGATGTTGACCAGGATCACCTTGACGTTCTTGTCCTGCAGGACCGCACGGAAGCTCTTGGCCACCCGCTCGGGGCTGGCGCCGCCGCCAATGTCGAGGAAGTTCGCGGGCTCGCCGCCCGACAGCTTGATCATGTCGAGCGTCGCCATGGCGAGGCCGGCGCCGTTGATGATGCAGCCGATCTCTCCGTCGAGGCCGACATAGCTGAGGCCGCGGTCGGAGGCGAAGGTCTCGCGCGGATCCTCCTGGCTCTTGTCGCGCATCTCGGAGATGTTCGGGCGTCGGAACAGCGCGTTCTCGTCGAAGCTCATCTTGCAGTCGAGGGCGACGAGTTCGTCCTTCGAGACGACCAGCGGGTTGATCTCCAGCATGGTGGCGTCGAAGTCGCGGAAGACGCGGTAGCAGGCGAGCAGCGTGTCGGTCGCCTTGGTCACCATGGAGCCGTCGAGGCCGAGGCCGAAGGCGAGTTCGCGGGCCTGGAACTTCTGCATCCCCGCCCCGGGATCGACGGTGATGGTGATCAGGCTGTCGGGCTCGGTCTCGGCGATGTCCTCGATCTCCATGCCGCCCGAGGCCGACGCCATGATCTTGATGCGCTCCGCCTTCCGGTCGAGAACGATGCCGAGATAGAGTTCGCGCTCGATCGGCACCGTCTCCTCGATATAGAGGCGGTTGACGAGATTGCCCTTCGGACCGGTCTGCCTGGTCACGAGGCGCCGGCCCATGAGCCTGTCGGCGGCGCCCTCCACCTCTTCCTCGCTGCGGCACAGGATGATGCCGCCGGCCTTGCCGCGCGCGCCGGAGTGGATCTGCGCCTTGACCACCCAGGCCTCGCCGCCGATCTCGCTCGCCCGGTAGCGCGCCTGTTCCGGACTGTAGGCGATACCGCCGCGCGGCAGCTTCACCCCGTGGGTGGCGAGAAGCTCTTTCGCCTGGAACTCGTGGATGTTCATCGGGGCCTCCTCCCTCGGAGCATGATGCCGGAACGAGTGTCCGCGGCACAATGGTCCGTCGAACGTTAGACTGGGTCCGCGCCGGCGCGGGCGGTGTTCAGCCCGCGCGGGCGCGGATGGCGTCGTCGACCGCGATGACGTTCATGGCCATGCGCTCGGACGCGGCGTCGATCATCTTGCCGTCGAGGCTCGCCGCGCCCTTGCCCGCCGCGGCCGCCTCCTTCAGCGCCGCCAGGATGCGCCGGGCCTTGTCGACCTCGCCCGAAAGCGGCGAGAACTCGTCGTTCGCGAGCGCGATCTGGCTCGGATGGATCGCCCACTTGCCCTCGATGCCGAGCGCCGCGCCACGCTTGGCGGCGGCGCGGTACTCGTCCGGATCGGAGAAGTCGCCGAACGGGCCGTCGATCGGCCTGAGACCATAGGCTCGGCAGGCGACCGTCATGCGCGAGAGCGCGAAGTGCCACTGGTCGCCGGGATAGTCGGGGTGCAGGCCGCCGATATTGACGGTGCGGGCCTTGTTGAAGGCGGCATAGTCGGCAACGCCGAAATGCAGCGCCTCGAGGCGCGAGGGCATGGCGGCGATCGCCTCGACATTGGCCATGCCGAGCGGGGTCTCGATGAGCGCCTCGATGCCGACCTTGTTCCTGTAGCCCTTGGCCATCTCGATCTGGTTGAGCAGCGCCTCGACCATGTAGACGTCAGCGGGAACGCCCACCTTCGGGATCATCACCATGTCGAGCCTGTGGCCGGCCTGCTCCATCACGTCGACGACGTCGCGATACATGTAGTGGGTGTCGAGACCGTTGATGCGGACCGACATCGTCTTGTCCTTGGCCTTCCAGTCGATGTCGTTCAGCGCCTCGATGATGTTCTTGCGCGCCCGCTCCTTGTCGTCCGGCGCAACGGCGTCCTCGATGTCGAGGAAGATGCAGTCGGCAGCGCTGTCGGCCGCCTTCTCGATCATTGCGGGGTTGGATCCCGGCACGGCGAGCGTCGAGCGCTGGACGCGCATTTTCCGCAGATTGTGGATTGAGTGGCTCATGCGTGATCCTCCCCTTTGCAGATCGACCGTCCGGCCCTTGAAGCCGGCCGCCTCCCGCCGCGGGTGCGGGCGGCGCCTCGGAGGCTCGACCATCCGGCGAACACCGGCGGCTCGGCCCGGGCTTCCGGTCGATCTCCTCCCGCCTGCTTCCCGCCGCCAGGATTAGCGCCCGGGCGCAGGCGGCGGCGACACACGGGCGGATAGAAACTCACCGTCCTCGGATCACCTCCGCCCTACCCGTTCGGAGAACCGCTGCGGCGTTTCGACCGGTTCCAGCGCTCTGCGCCGCGCCGGACGAGGGTGTCACGACCAGCCGAGTCTCAGTTCTGCACCTCGCGGGTCCACAGCGCGACGGCCATGGATCGGTTGCGCACGTTGAGCTTCTCGTAGATGTTCTTGAGGTAGTATTTTACCGTATTCTCCGACATGCCGATCCGATTGGCGATCTGCTGGTTCGTCCAGCCGCGCGAGAGGATGTCGAGGAGCTCGCGCTCGCGCGCGTTGAGCGCGGCGAGCGGCGTGTCGTTCACCGAGGCGAGGTCGATATAGGGAATGCAGATATGGCCGGCGGCGACGGCGCGCAGCGTCGTGAAGAAGATACCGATGTCCTCCTGCTGATAGCAGTAGCCGCGCGCGCCGAGCCGGACCGCCTGGCGAAGCGCGGAAGGTTCGCGGTTGTTGCTGAACACCACGGAGCGGATGGTGCTGTTCTTCGCCTTCAGGCGGCGCAACACGTCCACCGCCTTCATATCCGACAGTTCCCAGGCGATGACGGCAAGATCGATACCATCTTCCGAAGCGGTGATGAGATCGGTGCCGCGATCGCTGATGCGGGCGAGCGACAAATCGGCTTCCGCGGCGACGAGGCCCGTGATGGCCGACACCACCAGCGGATTGGCCTCCAGAAGAAAGACACGCGTCGCCTGCGATCGCAGATGATCCTCCGCCATCGGCCCCTCCCGTAATGCGTGCCCTCCTGCTTTCCGCTTAATAGACGAAAGGTTTGTCCTTGTCTTTTTTCCGATCGGACGGCGAGCGGCGACGCGGCGCTTTCCGACCGATCAGGCCGGTCTACCCGAACGGGCGGATTTCTCCCGCCATCCGGTAGTGGGCTCGCGCCTTTCCTTCGCCGACAATATGACGCGGCACCCTTGTGCGCTCGCCGGGAGGATTAAGGGGGGCCGATAGGAAGAGACGAGCGTCGATTAAGACCACGCCTGGACCGGGAGGAGAGATGGGCCAGCCAACCGACATCGAGATTGCGCGCGCCGCCACGAAGCGGCCGATTCAGGAAATCGGAGCAAAGCTCGGAATAGTGGCCGAATCGCTGCTGCCATACGGTCACGACAAGGCGAAGGTCTCGGCCGACTTCATCGCCGCGCAGGCGGGCAAGCCCGATGGCAAGCTCATCCTGGTGACGGCGATCAACCCCACCCCGGCCGGCGAGGGCAAGACGACGACGACCGTCGGCCTCGGCGACGGGCTGAATCGCATCGGCAAGCGCGCGGCCATCTGCATCCGCGAGGCTTCGCTCGGACCCAATTTCGGCATGAAGGGCGGCGCGGCCGGCGGCGGCTATGCCCAGATCGTACCGATGGAGGAGATGAACCTCCATTTCACCGGCGACTTTCACGCGATCACGTCGGCGCACAATCTGCTCGCGGCGATGATCGACAACCACATCTACTGGGGCAACGATCTCGAGATCGACCTTCGGCGGGTCGGCTGGCGGCGCGTCCTCGACATGAACGATCGGGCCCTGCGGCAGGTGGTGAGCTCGCTGGGTGGCGTTGCCAACGGCTTTCCCCGCGAGACCGGATTCGACATCACCGTCGCCTCGGAGGTGATGGCGATCCTCTGCCTCGCCGCGGATCTGAAGGATTTGAAGCGACGTCTCGGCGACATGATCGTCGCCTATCGCCGCGACAAGAGCCCGGTGACGGCCCGCGACATCGGGGCGGACGGCGCGATGACGGTGCTTCTCAAGGATGCCATGCAGCCGAACCTCGTGCAGACGCTCGAGAACAACCCCGCCTTCGTCCATGGCGGCCCGTTCGCCAACATTGCCCATGGCTGCAACTCGGTCGTCGCGACGAGAACGGCGCTGAAACTTGCCGACTACGTCGTCACCGAGGCCGGCTTCGGCGCCGATCTCGGAGCGGAGAAGTTCTTCGACATCAAGTGCCGCAAGGCCGGCCTGAGGCCGGCCGCGGCGGTCATCGTCGCGACCTGCCGCGCGCTGAAGATGAATGGCGGCGTCGCCAAGGCCGATCTTGGCACCGAGAACGTCGAGGCGCTCACCGCCGGCTGCGCCAATCTCGCGCGCCACATCGAGAATGTCAGGGGCTTCGGCGTGCCGGTCGTCGTGGCGATCAACCACTTCGTCTCCGACACCGAGGCGGAGATCGCGGCGCTGAAGGACGCCGTGGCAAGCCTCGGCGTCGAGGCGGTGCTGTGCAAGCACTGGGCGATGGGCAGCGCCGGGATCGAGGAGCTTGCGGCGCGCGTCGCGGAACTCGCCGATGGCGGCGAGGCCGACTTCCGCCCGCTCTACCCGGCTGAGATGCCGCTCTTCGAAAAGATCGAAACCATCGCCAAGCGCATCTACCGGGCCGGCGAGATCGTCGCCGACGAGAGCATCCGCCGGCAGCTGAAGGAATGGGAAGAGGCCGGGTACGGCGATCTGCCGATCTGCATGGCGAAGACGCAGTATTCCTTCACCACCGATCCCAATGTGCGCGGCGCGCCGAGCGGCCATTCGCTTCCCGTCCGCGAGGTTCGCCTGTCGGCGGGCGCGGGATTCGTCGTCGCGATCTGCGGAGAGATCATGACCATGCCGGGATTGCCGCGCGTTCCCGCGGCGCAGTCGATCACCCTCAACGAGGACGGCAATATCGAGGGGCTGTTCTGATGGCCGCGAAGGTGATCGACGGAAAGGCGCTCGCCGCCAGGCTTCGCGAGCGCGTCAAGGCGCATGTGACGCGCCTCGTGGAGGAACACGCGGTACAGCCGGGTCTTGCCGTCGTGCTCGTCGGGGAGAACCCGGCGAGCGAAGTCTATGTCCGCTCGAAGGGCAAGGCGACGAAGGAGGCGGGCATGAAGTCCGTCGAGCACAAGCTCGACGCGGCCACGTCCGAAGCCGATCTCCTGGCTCTGATCGACAGGCTCAATCGCGACGCGACGATCCACGGCATCCTGGTCCAGCTGCCGGTGCCCGACCACATCGACGCGGACAAGGTGCTCGCTGCCATCGATCCGGCGAAGGACGTCGACGGCTTCCACATCTCCAATGTCGGCCTGCTCGGAACCGGGCAGAAGGCGATGGTGCCCTGCACGCCGCTCGGATGCCTGATGATGCTGCGCGAGGAGCTCGGGAGCCTGTCGGGAATGGAAGCCGTGGTGATCGGCCGGTCGAACATCGTGGGCAAGCCGATGGCGCAGCTCCTGCTGAAGGACAGCTGCACCGTCACCATCGCCCATTCGCGCACCAGAGACCTGCCCGGCGTCGTCCGCCGCGCCGACATCGTGGTCGCCGCAGTCGGGCGGCCGACCATGGTGACGGCACAGTGGATCAAGCCCGGCGCGACGGTCATCGACGTCGGCATCAACCGGATCGAGAAGGAAGACGGCGGCACCCGCCTCGTCGGCGATGTCGACTATGAGGACGTCGCGAAGATCGCCGGCGCGATCACACCGGTGCCGGGCGGCGTCGGCCCGATGACCATCGCCTGCCTCCTCGCCAACACGGTGACGGCCTGCTGCCGCACGCACGGCCTCGCCGAGCCCGAAGGCCTCACCGCCTGACCCCGTTCGCCTCCCAAGCGAAGACCGGAAGCGGGCCGGGAAGGCGTCGATCCTTCCCGGCCCGCTCTTCGTTTCGAGACCGGCGGAGCGGCTTTACCTCGCAGCGGCGAAACGCCGGGGATGATCGCGCCCAGTGCGTAGCGAATAACGGGCAGAAGTCAGCAGCGGCGGCCAACGCCCTGCGTGGCTCACGCACGCATATGCGGATGCCGCGACAAGCCGATGTTTCGCCGGCTCGCTGGCCGAGACACGGCAAGGCGAGTTCTCGAACTATCGAGTAAGCTGGGAAAATTCGAGGAAGTGGTGCCCCAAGCCGGCTCATAGCATCCTGTTACGTCATTGATTTCAATGATTTTTCTCAAAACTCGTTACGTCAACCATACGTCAGGCTACTTCAACATTCAGGTCCGAATTTTCAAGTGAGTGAGACGCCATGCTGTTTCATGGCGTCTCATGCTGTTTCAAAGCATGGCCTTGAGAGACTTGATTTTCGGGCATTCAATCCCGTGGATCGAAAGCCCCTCGCCGATGTCGCCCTTCATCTCGATATGAGCGCCCCGCTTGTTGCCGAATTTGGCGATGGCGGAGGTCGGGATGAAATGCAGAGTGAAGGCGAACTCGTCGTCGGTAGGCATGACGAGGATGACGTTGACGTGCTCGAAATCGTTCGGGGCGATGACCGTGGCCGACGAGCCCTTTACGGTGCCGAACGTCGCATAGATGCGAACGTTGAGACCGCCGATCACGACATAGACATTCACGCTGTCGCGCATCGGGTCTTTGTCGTCGGGCGTGGCAACGGTGACGCCCTGCGCGAGGAGCATCCCCGACAAGAGATTGACCGCCGCGTTTTGTGTCGCACCGACAACCTTGTGCGCGGTCTCAGGCGACGAGCCGAGCATCAGCCAAGCCGGATCGACCTTCAGGATTTCCGCGATCATCTTGTTTTTGTCTGCACGCGGGCGGCCCTCACCGGCCAGCCAACGCCGAACCCCCTCATTCGAAACGGAGGCGCCATAACGCTTCTGAAGCTGCTCGCTTATCCACGCCAGGCGGCCGCGATTGAGCGGCGGGCAAAGATCGCTATCGTCACACGCCTGAATCAGCCTCTTGGCGTAATCCGGCGAAATCACGGGGCGCTTGCTCATCCGGTCTCCTTACGCGTGTCACTCAAAGAAGCTGCGGCACTCACAAGCTCCGGCCCCTCCCAAAGAATCAACCAATACTTGACATGCCACTAATTGGCTGCGATCTCGATTATCCCAAAAATCCAGTTCAAGGAAGTGTTGAAAGATGAATGACGGGATGCCATCGCGACACAAAATGGCAGCATCGATATGAGCCGTATGGAAATTCTCGCGGATTGGCTGGCGCGGTCCGAATGGCAGGTCTGGGAAGCTGCAGCGCTGCTCGCCGGAATCTGCCCGGAACGTTCCCGAATGAGTAACGTGCAGGCTAACGATTGGGCCTGCTTGCCCGGCCGCAAGATCGAACGGCGCTGCGACATCTCAGAGGCTAAGTGGATCGATGCTCAAGTCGAGGACGAAATCGAGCGCAAACGCGGCCGGTTGATCAACGTCGTACCCGGCGGCGCAGATGCTGCAGAGTCTCCACAACAGATTTTGAAGCGGGCCAAAAGGGGAGACTTCCTGCCGGCGTGGCTCCAGGCAGCGCAGGACGATCCGGGGTGCCGTCAATTTCTGCCCACCGAACTTCGTCGCTCGCAGAAGCGGCCCTCGGTGAGCGAAGCGAACCAGGCGAAACGGAGGCAGCAGCTTGCAGACGATCCGAAGCAGCAGCTTCTCAATTTTACCGCTCGGGAGATCTTTGAGCGGATGGCGGCTGAAGATTTCCGCGACCAGCGAATTGCATTTCATCGGCGCATCAACGTTTCGAAGGTTGCGGAAAAAATACATGGCGAGCTGCAAGCCCGCGATCGCAAAAATGCGCCTAGCGATATTCGCGCAATAAGCAATCGCGTCAGCAAGTGGCTTAAGGGATTGGAAATGGAATCGGCCGACCGCAAATCGGAATCGACCCAGCCGAGGTCTATTATCCCATTCGATTCATCGCGATCCTCTGCGTGTCACCACAGAGGACCAAATGATAATGAAACAAGGACAGACACCCCTACTCAACACTCGTGAGGCCGCAAACTACCTTGGCCTTTCGGCTTCGTTTCTGACGAAGGTCCGCCTCAGGGCACCGGAGGCCAGCCCGCCATTCATCAGGATCGGCCGCGTCGTTCGCTACCCACGCACGGGCCTTGAGAGCTTCATCGACTCGCACAAGGAGGGCGGACGATGAACGCTTCTGACAAGGCATTCTGGCGGATCTGGTGCCGCAAGCGCTCCGCACAGTTCATCTCCGAAGGCATGAAGCGCGCCGAGGCAAGGCGGCTTGCCCATCGAGAAGCTAAACGCCGGGCGGAACATGCGCGAACCGTGGGCTTGGAGACGGCTGCCAATGCCGCCGTCTGGGTTCTGAAGGAGGGTAAACGCTACACCATCCGCGTGTTCCAGTACGATAGCTCACTCATGTGCGTCGACTTCGAAGCGCAATTCTCCGATCCGCAGCGGTACCGCGCCGGAGTTAACTAACCCTCGGCTGATCACGAAGGTGAGTAGCTTCGCTCGCCGCTTATGTCAGCTAAATAGAGAAAAAATCATGAATGACCAGAGTAAGCTGGACGGCCTGCTAAAGCCGTCCGGTGAGACGCCTGCGCGCGTCCACATCTCCAAGTTCGGCAACCACAGGACAACGGCCGCACGGCGCGAGCGGCTTTCGAAAGACGAGATCTGCCAACTTCTGATGAATCATCGCGTCGGCCCGAAGGAAGGGTCGGCATGGTCGCCCGCCATCTTCACGAATGATCGGCGGGCCAACGGCAATGCCGAGGCGGCGTGCCTGGCCGTGCTTGACCTCGACCATAGCCAACTTTCTCCGAAGCTCGTCGCCAGAAGACTCCGGGAAAAGCACATTGCGGGAATCATATCCACCACTTGGTCACATTGCCTCGAGGACCCGTGCATGCGCGTTGTCGTATTTCCTAGGACACCTTGGAGAGCCGCCGACTACGCGAGCCCGGGAAAGGCTAAAGTAGCTTTCGCCGCGGGTTTGAGGACTCTGGCCAAATGCCTCGGCCTCAAGATCGATCTAAACGCCTTGGACCCCGCCCGCCTCTATTTCCTCCCACGCCATCAAGACGGTGCTACAGCAGATGCGATTTGGGTAGACGGAGGCGCTGTTGATGTTTGGCCGGCGTCTGGCGAATCCGATACTGGGGAACAAGCAGCCGGTGACAGCGAAGACGATGATGATTACGACGATCCTCTCGACCGTCTGTACACCGCCCCGGAGGAGATCGTTCGTTCCGCCATCACAGCAACGCGCAACGATGCTCGCTTCGACGAGCGCCGACGATGGCTGAAGCAGCTGGCAGCCATACAGAACACATTGGGAGAGGCTGGCCGAGACGCGGCGGAAGAGTGGTCGAAGAAATGGGAAGGCGGCGAGCACGATGATGAGGAGTTCGCACGCACTTGGAATTCGCTGGACACCAAATATCAAGGCCGCAAGGCCGGTATTGGCACGATCCTCGCCGAGGCAAAAACTGATGGCTGGGTCGATCCAAGAGGCACTAACCAGCATCTTTCGCAGGCTCGCTGCAGCGCGGACGAACGGGCAGCCGGCGGCGACATCTGGGCTGGTGTGCAGCACGCGAACCGGCTTCGCGGACATCGTCTCTACGAGTCGGCGTCGAGATGTTGGTGGCGCTGGACGGGGTTTCAATGGACTAGGCAAACGTCCGAGCAGGTGGCGGCCGATGCAAAGGAGACCAGCGCTCAACTCCTCAACGGCGCGGCCGGGAAGCTTGGCGCCGACGCGAGCGAACGTGAGCAACGACTTTACAAGGATCTGACGAAGCTGCATCGGACAAATGCGCGGCAGCAAGCTATGGTCGAGGCGGCCAGCTCCGAACCAGGGATGGCGGTAGGATCGCCGGCCGTTTTCGATGTCGATCTGGCCAACTTGGCCCTTCCGAACGGCATTCTGAATCTTCGTACAGGACAATTGAACGAGTCGCCGGCGTCTAGCAGCCTGGTCTCGAAGCTTGCCGGTACGCGCTTCATACCCGGCGCGGTCGCTCCCTTGTTTGATAAGTTCCTCCAAACGGCGCTGCCCAATGAGGAAATCCGCTCGTTCGTCCAAAGGACCGTCGGCTACACCCTGACCGGCTACGTGGACGAAGAATGCTTCTTCGCCCTGCACGGCACGGGCGCCAACGGGAAATCCGTATTCGGAAACATTCTCCATGCCCTTTTGGGAGATTACGCAACGACGTCCGGGCCGGCGATGCTCACACGCAGCAAATCGGGCAACGAGGGAGAGCGTCTTGTTGCGGGGTTGCCAGGGAAGCGGATCTCTCTGGTGAATGAAACTGCCGTCGGCGACCTGTGGGATTCGGAGCGTATGAAAACGCTAGCCTCACGTGAACCAATGACCGCCCGCTCCCTTTATCGCGAGCCGTTCGTCTTCATGCCGACGGCGAAGATCTGGCTTCGGACGAACCACCTTCCCGGCTCACTGGATGCTGGCGATGGCTTTTGGCGGCGGATGATTGCCATTCCGTTTGCGCGGCAGGTACCACCCGAAGAGCGCATCCCAGATTTGGACCGCAGAATCATCGAGAGCGAGCTGCCTGGCGTTCTGAATTGGGCCCTTGAAGGCGCCCGAAAGTGGTTCGATGCCGGCCACAAGCTTAATCCACCGAACGAGATTCTTGCAGTCGTAAATGATTATCGTGAAGAAACTGATGTGCTCGGCATGTGGATCGAGGAGCGGACCAAGCCTGACATCAACTGCCGCGTGCCCGTCCAAATGGCATGGCAGAATTACAAGGAGTATTGCGAAGAAAAGGGCATCAGCGCGGGATCAGGCTTCATCTTCTCGCGAGCGATGACCTCTCGCGGTATGGAGAGATCCAAATCACGCAAGAACGGCCGCCAGTACCAAGGCTTTCGCCTCAGATGGAGCTGGCCCAGCACGGATGATAACGACGACGAATTCATTTGAGGAGACGCAAGGGGACGCAAATTAGGCTCTCTTCAATTTCTCCTCATGAATCTCTTTGTCTAAGAGGAAATGTTCAACAAGTCCGAACGCGTCCCCAGGCGTCCCGCTTCTGCTGTTTGATTCTAGAAAAAAATCTCGAAACTGCCACAGACCACGCTCGGCGCTTCCCCCGGCACCAACACCGTGAAAAGAAGGACCCGGAGCGACACGGCCAGACTTCAACCGCCCCTTGAGCCGCCACAGAGCCCCACAGACGCGGTTGCCGCAACCTATCAGTAGCGCCCCGGAAAGTTGTCTAAGTTTGGCGCCTTGCGTGATGTAGCGGAAGGTGGACACCTAAGAGTACCCCCGGCTCTTTCGGACATCGCTGCGGATCGGCCTGCGGATGTCGGGTAATAATCCTCGGCGGGATATTATTTTTCGGCCCTGTCTACCGATCCGCTGTTGAGCACGCCGATTTCGGCGCCTTCTCCACTCGTGCGGGCGCACTTCGCCCCTGCTGCCAGACAAGGTGCGTGAGGTTGTAGGCCAGATTCGCCATTCCGATTTCCACCTCTGCGCGAACGATGTCGATGGTGCGGACGAACATCGCCATCGGGGCCGTCTGACGGGCGAAGTCATGTTCGGTCGCCGAGCGGATTCGCGAGCACCGGCCATTCGCCAGTGACGTCCTCTCGCTCCTCGCTCACACTTTTCAGCTTCAGGCGCTGGATGTCAGAGACGTAGCCGTTCTTCGTTTTTCTCCAGCCATTGCTCGTGCTTGGCCGATCGTTAGGCCGTATCCGCTTAAACCCGGCCCGGTGGTGGAGTGGTCGAGAACGTGGACGATCTGCGCGCCATCGTTGGCGGCGACGTTCGTGACCGTGAAGCCGCGGAGGAAGCCGTGCTGCCGACCGATGACCGCATCGTTCTTGTAGCCGAACGCCGGCACCACGATGTCGACTTCCCGCGGCTTGCCATCCGTCGCCGGCTTGGCCTTGGAGAACTCCACCGTCCACCGAGCATCGCGGTCCTTCTGCCTCAGCTTGGTGGGCTTGTTCTTCCAGCCATCCGGCACCTCACCGGCCTCAATAGCGGCCTTCTCATCCGCGGCGTTGCGCTGCTTCGGCGCGGTGTCAATTGTGCCGACGACGATTTGACCGCCCATCGCCATAGGTGCTCGCGGAACAGCCAGATCGTCCTCGCCTCCGGAACCCGGTCAGCCATCCGAGACGAGTATCTTGATCTATTGCTGGATCGCCATGCTGCTATAAAGATCCCGCTTCCAGAGTTCAGCCGCCCCGCCTTCGGAATCGAGCAGCCTAGATTTGCGATGAGCGAGTGCATCGAAACTAACGAGCTAATGAACTATCGACACGCATTTCATGCCGGCAACCACACCGAAGTCTTCAAACATGCCGTGCTATCGATCGTCCTCGACATGCTGCGGCTCAAACCTCGTCCGTTCGCAGTCATCGACACGCATGCCGGCCTCGGCGTCTATGATCTGACATCACGCGAGGCGGCTCGGACCAACGAGAGGGCGGAAGGCGTGGAGCGTCTTGGAAACAGGGGCCTTCGGTCGGCGCCTGTCTATACCTCTTCTCTGGCGTCGACCAGGGCTGGGGCAGAGAACCTGTATCCGGGTTCTCCTGAGATCACACGCCTTGCGCTGCGCGGCTACGACCGGTTGATCCTATGCGAGCTTCATCCTGAGGACGGGGAATCGTTGCGCCGGCGATACCGATCCGATCCGCGGGTTTCGGTCCACTTGCGCGACGGCTACGAGGCAATCGGCGCACTCCTACCGCCTGCCGAGAGACGAGGACTGGTCTTCGTGGATCCCCCATTCGAGAAGACCGACGAGACGGGGGCGATCGGGAGAGCGCTCGTAAAGGGTTTTCGTCGCTGGGCGACCGGCATCTATATGGTCTGGTACCCAATCAAAGGATCCGAGAACGGAATGAAGATTGAGGCCGCAGCAATTGAGGCGGGCTTCAACGACGTGCTCCGCGCCGAATTCTGCCCCTTCGTGCGAAGCGGACTGGAATTGGCGGGAAGCGGTCTCGTTATCTGCAACCCGCCGTGGACGCTCGACCGCAAGCTGCGGCAGCTCTGCGAGGAACTGTCGACGATCCTAGGCCACGGCGACGTCACATGGAGCGTCCGTCTCGCCTTTGACGAAGGGCGCGGCGAACAATCCTAGTGGATGCGTTCGCGGCGTTTGGGCTCATCTGCTTCAAAGGCATGGATTGCCAAGATCAGGTCGCGCCATCGCCGACACATTACGTAATCGCCTCGTTCAAACGCTCGATCCGCCCTGGCGTCCACAACATCAAGTGCGCGCTCGGACCCGAGATGATCGAAGAGCGTCATCGCACGGATCCACGCTGATCGACGCAGACCATAGTCGTGGGGCTCCGAACTGCAACCGAGACCTCTTACAACTTTTACGCTATATTTCCACACATGCCCTCCAGTGCTGCAGGATCGGCACTTTTCATGTATAACGACGTACCCAGGTCGCCAACTCGACGGCTAGACGTTATCACTTTTTGATAGTGCGAACGTGCGAAAGAGGGAATCGAGTGTCGTTTTTCGGACTGGCGATCGACGATGCGAACCTGGAACGGCCGATCGGCGCGGTCGGACGCCTTGAGCGATCCGCCCCCTCGACGGCTAGAACAGCCCGCCTTCCCTCGAACCTCACCGCGCTTTTGGCGGCTTGCGCCGAGCAGCCGGAAAGAGTGCTGTTCCTCGACGTCGAGACGACGGGGCTGAGTCACTTTTACGACGAGATCACTGTAATCGGCTGGTCCTACAAAGGGCGTGCCTCAACGATCGTGAAAGGCGACTGCCATCGCGCACTTGTTGAGGATGCGCGCGACGCGGTCGCAATCATCACGTTCAACGGAATTCGCTTTGATAGTCGGTTCCTGCGCGCGGAATATCCTGACGTCGTACTGCCGCAGCACCATCTGGACCTCATGTATCTCTGCCGTAGGGCGGGTTTGAAAGGCGGGCAGAAGGCGATCGAGAAGGCATTGGGAATTGAGTTGCGGACGAAGGTCGACGGCATCGATGGACTTGCGGCCGTCACTCTGTGGCACCGCTACGTGCGTGGAGACGTCGGGGCTCTTGAGGGCCTAGTCCGTTACAATCGTGCCGATATCGCCGCGATGGGTGCGATCCTCGATCGGGTACTTGTCTGCTTGGACGTTGCGCCGGACCTATTCGTTGGCGACGTGTGCTTCGAGAAATGGGCAGGCCCTTGTGGGTTGGAGGAACTACCGACGTTCGAGCCGAGGAAGGCTGACGATTTGCGGCAGCTCGATTTCAAGTCCCTACTTGGCAATGGTCCGGCTTCAAGCGCGCGAATCGTCGGCATCGACCTGACCGGTTCTGAGGCGCGAGGTTCGGGCTGGTGCCTACTCGACGGCGACAAATGCCAAGTCGCCACAGTCTTTACTGACCGCGACCTGATCGACAGGACGATGTCTTCCAGACCCGATCTGATCTCAATCGACTCACCGCTTTGCCTTCCATCCGGTCGGACAAGCGTCGACGATGCTGATCCGGGACGCGAGAGGTTCGGCATCATGCGGGAGTGCGAGCGTGAGCTGAAGCGGCGCGGTGTGAACGTGTATCCCTGTCTCCTGCCGAGTATGCAGAAGCTGACTGCGCGTGGAATGTTGTTGGCAGAGGAGTTTCGGCGTCGAGGGGTTCCCGTGATCGAGAGCTATCCTGGAGCCGCACAGGACATCATGCGCATACCTCGCAAAGGTGCCGGCGTGGAGTGGCTTCGGCTCGGTCTAGAGGAGTTCGGTCTGAAGGGCGATTTCGGAGAGGCGACGCACGACGAACTCGACGCAGCGACATCTGCGCTTGTCGGCTCGTTTCACTGGGCGGGATTGTCGGAGTCTTTGGGAACGGCGGACGAGCCCCCGCTGATCATCCCGATGCTATCCGGTGCGCCCCATCGGCTACTGATCGGCATCAGCGGTCCGATCGCCGCAGGCAAGACGACGCTTGCGCGCGAACTCGAGGCACTGGGCTTTGCCTACGCTCGCTTTAGCGAAGTGATCGACGACGAACTTAGGGCGAGAGGTCTTCCTCTGGATCGGATCGAGAGGCAGCGTCTCGGCGCCGAGATCCATCGGACGGGCCGGCAGCGCTGGCTCGCCGGACGCACCCTCGCCCGCGTTGGAGACGCCGAGCGTGTAGTCATCGACGGTCTGCGCTTCGCAGATGACCATGCTTTCTTCGGGGAAATCATGGGCGGCTCGTATTTGCATGTTTTCGTTGACGCGGACGAGGCTTTGCGTAGAGAGCGGTACGCGTTGCGATCTGACGACGACTTCAGTGTCGCCGCCAGCGCCGATGTGGAAAGTGGGATCGAGATCCTGCGGGGCCTCGCGCATCGCAGATTGGTTAACTGCGCGACGCGCGACACCGTTGCCGCCGAGGCCCGCGACCTTGCTGCAATCTAAATCAAGGGTGCGATATGCCCGTATCGGTAGTCGTCGGAGGACAATTCGGATCGGAGGGCAAAGGCAAGGTTGCGCTTGAGATCGTTCGCCGCAACTTTGGACCGACAACCGTCGTCCGCGTAGGAGGCCCCAACTCCGGACACACCGCGTACGATAAAGCAGGACGTCGGTGGGCGTTGCGCCAGATGCCTGCCGCCTGCGTGGATCGAAACGTGGACGTCGTGTTTCCGCCCGGATCCTATCTCGACGTCGACGTTCTGTTGGAAGAAATATCGGCTCTCGACTACCCGACCGACCGCATCATCGTCAGCCCGTGGGCACAAGTCGTCACCGACGCGCACAGGCGTTGGGAACAGGAGGCGGGCCTCGTTTCCTCGATCGGTTCCACCGGATCGGGAACCGGTGCCGCCGTCATGGCAGCAATCGCACGCGACGCGCCAACATTCCCCCTGAAGACGCTTCATGCTGAGCATCATGGTTTACTGGCTCCGTTCGTCCGCTGCGGCGACACGGGAGAGCTACTGGCCGATCGTCTCGGCAGCGGCCAGCGGATCGTCGTCGAGGGGTCTCAAGGTTTCGGTCTGTCGCTGCTCGATGGAGGGTACTGGCCAAAGGCCACCTCGCGATCGACGACAGCCGCTGCGGCGCTAGCGGAGGCCGGACTCGCGCCGCGGTGGGTCGACGACGTCACGATGGTCCTCCGAAGCTATCCTATCAGGGTTGCGGGGGTTTCTGGTCCATTGCCTAAGGAAACGACATGGGAGGAAGTCGCACGTAGAGCCGATCTAGCGCTCGACATTCGAGAATACACTACAGTGACAGGCAAGCTGCGCCGAGTGGGAGAATTCGACGCATTGCTAGTTCGCCGCGCTCTAGCTGCTAACGCTCCAAATAATTTGGTGCTGAATCACCTTGACTACGTCGGACCGGCCGGCGGGATCGGCGATCCAAATAGTGTCGTATCGCAGTTTATCCGCCGAGTGGAAGCCGCCATCGGGCGGCGGATAGACTGGTACGGCTTCTCTGCGTTAGACATCATGGCTGGGAGGGAGCAGGCGACTTCGTGACATACCACCCACAGATCGACTGCCTGTCGAACATTACCAGTCATAATGAGGTAACTACGATTGCTGATCTCTCGAACGAATGGCTGGTAACGCGGCAGATAGTGGCGTCGATTTTTCATGCACACGACAGTGCGCGGGAGCACGGGTCGTGATTCCGCAAGCCGGTAATCTTTGGACAAAAACGAAATATTCGGGCCTGATGTCGCCACCATGGGCGGGAGCGCGTTTTCTCTCTGTCTTTCCTTCTCCACTCTACGGCCTGATCCACCTGCGACGTTCTTTCAACCACACCAGAGGGACAGGTGAGACGCTTTTTTGCACGTTGGGTCCCAATGTCTGAAGATAGCGACGCGCAGGCTGCCGCCGACAGTTCCGTTGAGCAGGAGATTGTAGGTAGACTAGACGCTGCTGGATTGGCCGAGCCTTTGTTGGGCCAGCCCGACCCCTTTCCAAGTATTGCCCCGTCCCTTCTCTCCGCTGATCATATAGAAAACTATGTCCGAAAAACTGGGATGATAGCGCCATTCCATCTTGGTGGCGGTAGAAAGGCGCGTCTTAAAAAAGCTTCCTACGAAGGGCGCATCGGCAGCCGAGCGTATCAATACAATGAGCAAGGAAGTCTAATATCGGTCTCTATGGATGATGGTGTCTTGGTCGTACCTGCGAATTCCATCGTCTTCGTGGAATCGGGAATCGATTTCAGACTCCCCGACTACATGGCAATCCGTTTTAACCTGCAGATCCTTCATGTCCACCGCGGCCTCCTCCTAGGAACGGGTCCGCTTGTCGATCCGGGCTTTTGGGGAAAGCTTTGCATTCCTCTGCACAACCTGACCGATGAGCCGTACACGATCCCGCTCGACGAGGGACTGATCTGGATCGAGTTCACCAAGACGACGTCAAACCCAAGGCACGGGCGAGATGCGTTGGGAGAGCCGCAGCAAAAAGCCCAGTTCTGGGACATAGAGAAGTTTATTCGGAAGGCCGCGGCTGCTCCGCGGGGACGCGCTGAGCCCGTCGCGATCAGAAGCTCAATTCCGTCTATGGTTACTACGGCGAATGACAAGGCGGATGCCGCATCTAAGGCCAGCGAACAAGCAGCAAAAGACGCTAAGCTGGCGGCGGAAGACGCGAGACACGCAGCGGAAGACTCGGAGAAGGCAAAAAGCACTCTCCACCGGCTAGGGTTTGGCGCAGCATTAGCAGGCGTAATTGCGATATTTAGCCTATTGCTTTCTCTCGCCTCTTTATATGCATCATACTACTGGAGTATTAAAAGCGATATCGACGAAATTCAAGTAAAAGTGGACGGGGCGGGAGCGGCGCTTAGCGAACTCAAGAATCGTGTCTCATCAATGCGGAACGACGACCGTGCGCAGTTGCTTGAGGACCAGATCCGTTACCTGCGGAATGAGTTACTCCGCCTTCGCAGAGCGGCCCCTGCCGACGTTGGAGGGGGCGACGTCATCCCAAATCCTGAGACACGGCCCGTTCCTCGCGGTGCGGACGCGGCTGCGCCCCCATCCGCGGCGGACCCGATTGATGCAAGATAGATACGTAGGAGACATTGGCGACTACGCGAAGCTCTCACTAGTGCGTCGTCTGGCGGCAGGCCGGAGGCTAGGGGTGGCTTGGTATCTGCACCCGGACGAAGGCCACAACCAGGACGGACGCCACGTTAGCTATCTGCGGGACGTTGATCGCTGGCGTGGACCTGATCCCGAAGTTTTCGACTACATAACAAGCATCGCTGACGGCCCCAGGCTGGTCAGTGCATTGCAGGATGCGTTCGAGGAGGGGACACTTTTCGCCTCTGAGACTGTTCCGGCGCGGAACCTGCCTAGACGTCTGCGATGCGCGGAACGGGCGTTGTGGTTTGAGCGGACGCGGACGGCACTGACGGACGCCGAGATCATATTTGCAGACCCGGACAACGGGCTGGTCTCCGACGATCCCGCCCGACGTCTCGAACCCAACTTCGCAAAGCGAATGCCGATCTCCGAAGTCCTGGCTCTCGCGAACGGACGTCCAACGATTGTCTACCACCACAACAGTCGCTTCAAGGGCGGCCACGAGGCCGAGATCGATTTCTGGATGAGGCGCTTGGGCCGCCCGAGCATTGCGGTCCGCTGCAACGCGTATAGCTGCCGCACCTTTCTCGTTATCAATCCCGACGCGAAGATCAGCGATAGGGTCGTGGGCTTTTGTCGAGACTGGCGCGACCATAAAGTCTCTCTCCACGCGAACGCGGCTGCCCGGAGCCCATGAGGGCAACCACGCGACAGCCTTGATGCAAAAATCGAGTCGGAAGCGTACTGCGAGTCCTTTCTCCCGATGGAGCAAAAGGCTGACATTCTGCTTACGGCCTGATGCTCATCTGTGGCAACGGTTCTTATGACTGGAAAGCCGTCGTTCGCAAGGTCGCAATTCAATGGCAGCCAAGCGGGCGAAAGAGCCGTTCGGATTTGCAACAAGAGGTTCTCTTTGTGCGGCTCGCTACACGAAAAATCAGCCCTGGCTGGAATCCATCAGATTGACTGCAGATAACGGTTCAACTTGTTTCGTGCCCAAGCGGCGGAAACAAGCATTACACTGGCGACCAGGATCAAGCCATAGGAAAAGTATCGTCCCAGATCCGTCACGTTTGAACCCGTAAAATCAAAATACATTATCAGTCCGCCAAATCCAAAGCAGAGAATGATCGTGAACAGGTAGGAGGCCGTCGAAATAATTTTCAATTGTCGGTCAAGTGGACCTTGTTCAACGCGGCTTCGTGGATGCATGGCCTTTCGAACCTTCATCACTTGGTGTGCCAAGGGCATCAGCAAGAAAAAAGATAATATCAGCAGGACAAAGCTTCCTATTTCACCAACAGGTAGAATATCTAGCAATCGTGCTGAAAGCGAGAGGGTTATACTCGCAAAAATGAAATCCAAGAGAATCAGCAACGGTCCCAAAAATCTCGGATCCGCCAACACTTGAACATTCGAATTCGGAGATTCTCGGATCTGAATTCGAATACCATCTTCTGTATCAGAGTTGATAGGGGATGGTGCGCCGATACCGTCCATCAGTTGGCGCGACTCAAGCTCCAATTTTTTAATTTCAACCGAAGTCTTCCGATAAGTCAGGTACACCATCGGCAGACCTAGCAACGCTGCAATCCCTGAAATGATAGCAACGCCGATCTTGACTAGCAGCTCGAAGTTTTCGACTGCGGATTTCTCACCTTCTGAAGTGCCTTGCGCGAATACGCAAGTTGCAGTGAAGATGAGTACAACGGTCAGAATTAGTCGGTTTCGCATGGTTCCCGCTAGCCAGGTAATACTTGGGTATCATCCCACCTTAGGGCGCAATCACAAAGGAAGTTAACCCGATTTTCTCTCCCGCGGAAGATGCGTTGAGCCGACGGCATTACCGCAACCATGAGCTGCGGGTCGTCATTGCCGACTTATATGTCGGCTTTCGATACAACGACGCCGTTCGACCGTACTGGAGCTAGAGCGCCGTGCGTCCGAATGGACGCACAAAGGGACGCTCTAACTCTTTGAATCTCCGCATCATGCTTTCCGAAAATCGAATCCGATTTCCGGGCCGATGCTGTCACGTAATTTTGGTCTCGAAGCGGACATTTGCTGCGAGCCCCATGAACGACCGCAATGGTCGGAACCCGAATGGCAACTTTCCGCGTGTTACGTCCCAAAGCTGCCAGTCTCCTGGAGACTCAGAGTCAACAATTCCCTTGTGGCTTGGCCAGCGGCTGACGGACGAGTTCAAATCCGACAGGTCTAGAGGCAAATCGGGCTATTCGTCTCAGTACCCAGTCACGCGGCCTTGGCCTGACCGTTGAAGATCTCGTGCAGCATGGCTGGGATCAGGGCCTCTACATCCTGCGCAGTGCTGGCGCGCATGGCGCGGGCTTCGCGGGCCTTCGCATGGAGGCGGTCAAACCATTGCTGGCGGCTCATCGGTGGCGTAGGAACCGTGAGTGCCTCCAGGGCTCCTTGGCCCAGAGTGCGATTCCGATCGGCACTTCCGCGCGATGCGGATTGGACCTTGGCGAGACCTTCAGAGGTCTGGAGGTAGAACCAGATGAAATTGGCGGTCGCGAGCCCTTGAGTGGGAACGCATGTCAGATAGCGGTGCGACCCGACTCGCCCATGATCATCGGGGCCTGCCACCGCGAACGCCCCCTCCCAAGCTTTGATGTTGCTGAACACGAGGTCGCCCTGCTGAACAAGGAATAGCTTTTGCCAGCTCAGCTCCGCGCCCAGCAGATCAGGTTTGTGGAACGTGCCTCGGCCGAACGAACGGACTCCGAGCTCTGGGTAGCGGGCATCAAGATCGATTTCGACTGGCCTGCGCACCAAGGGCGCAACCTCGGCCATGGGGAGCAGGGTGGCGCCGTCGATGGCGCGCTGGAAGGCTTTCAGCAGCAGCGCCTGCGTTTCCCGCTCGGCCGCCTCTAGGGCGCGTCGGCGGTCTTCGACCAATGCAGCGACACTGTCGAGCTGCCGGACGATGCGGCGCTGTTCGTCGAGAGGCGGCAGTGGGACTTCGATCGCTGCAAGCTTTTCTACACCAAGCGTTCGGTTCCGACCGGCGCCCCCGGGGGAGGCCCATAGCAATTTGTCGCGCCCTCTGTCGTGCGTGAACCACCAGAAAAGGTACCGGGCCTCTGCGAGTTTCGGATCGACCACACAGGTAAGAAAGCGATGGGAACCGACCTTCCCGTCCTCAGCTTCAGTAGCGACAGCGACGGCTCCTTCCCATGCGAAAACAATATTGAATAGGAGGTCGCCTGACTTCCATTCAAATAGGCGTTTTTCTCCAAGCTCTGATCCCGTTTTGGGCTCCTTATGAAAGGCGCCACGCCCAAAGGATCGAATTCCAACTTCGGGATAAAATTGGTCTGGCAAAGTCTCGATCGGACGTCGGACCAGCGGTGCGATTTCCCTCATCGTCCGTAGAATGAGCTGCCCTTTCACAGCTTCTCTCCCAATACGGCTTTGATCTCGTCCATGATGCCGAGGATTCGCTGTTCCTGTGCGATGATCGCATCCACGATCTCGGCCGGCGCGCGATGATCGGCGACCTCGCCGGAATGCGGGTTCTTGATGTCCAGGTTGCACGCGACGACACGGTCCTGGGCGTCGCGCTGGATCAGGTCAGCAGCGGAGACCTTCCAGGCGCGCTCGTTCGGCTCGCGCTTCTTCCACCAGGCAAGGCAGTCCGCAAATTCCTCATAGGCCATGGGCGCGGTTTTCGAGTATTTCTTGCGGCCCTCCGGCAGCGGCATCTCGTAGTACCAGATGTCCGTCGTCGGTCCGGTCGTGTCGAAGAAGATCAGGTTTGCCGGGATGTCCGTGTAGGGCGCGAACACCCCTTCACGCAACCGGACCACCGTGTGCAGGTTGAACTTCTCGAGCAGGTCGGCCTTGATCCGCGCTGAAATGCCATCGCCGAACAGCGTGCCGTGCGGAACGACGACCGCGGCCCGCGCGCGCCCGGCGCGCTTCAGCCGACGCATGATCAGTTGCAGGAACAGCAACGCCGTTTCGGCCGTGCGCCGGTCCTCCGGGAAGTTGTTGAGGATGCCTGCCTCCTCCTCGCCGCCGAATGGCGGATTGGTCAGGATGACATTGACCCGCTGATCCTCGCCGATCTCGGCCAGGCGGAAGCGAAGGGCATTGCCGGGGTCGATGCGCGGGGCATGCAGACCGTGCAGCAGTAGGTTGAGCTGGGACAGCAGGAACGGCAGCGACTTGGCCTCGCCGCCGAAGAAGCTGTCTTCCTGGAGGATGCGCCGCTTCTCGACTGTATCGGCCTCGCGCTCAAGATGGAGGAACGCCTCGGTCAGAAATCCCCCGGTGCCGCATGCCGGGTCGAGGATGGTTTCGCCCAGCTTGGGATCGGTGACCTCGACCATGAACCGCACGACCGGCCGGGGCGTGTAGAACTCGCCCGAGTCCCCCGCCGCGTCGCGCATCTCGCGTAGCAACGTCTCATAGAGGCGGCCGAGTGTGTGAACTTCTTCCGAGGAATCGAAATGGATGCCGTCGATCAGGTTGACCACGTCGCGCAGCAGGTAGCCGCTTTCCATTCGGTTCGCGAAGCCCTGGAAGACGGTCGCGATCACGTCGCGCCGTTCGCGACGCCCGTTATCGCCGCGCAAGCCTCGGAGATAGGCGAAGAGCCCTGGGCCGCGCGTGCCGTCCGGACGCTCGGTCATTTCGGAAACGAGAAACGACAGGAGGTCGGGGCCGGTAATGCCGTCCGCATCCGCCGCCCAGTCGCGCCAGCGATAAGGGGCCTCGATGATCGAGCGATAATCCTTGCCCGCGAGCTCCGCGCGTCCCTCCTCGATCCGCTCCATGTCGTCGAGGAACTTCAGGAACATGATCCAGGTGAGCATCGGCAAACGATCAAGGTCGCCGTTCAGCCCCTTGTCCTTCCGCATGATCTTGCGAGCGGATTTGATAATGCTGTCGAGACGCTGGGCAGTAGTCAGTTGCTTCGGCACAGCCTTCTTGCGGGCGGTTGTAGCCAAGATAGAGCTCCCTCAATTCAAGCGGTGTAGAGCAGACGCTGCAGCTCGGTGACGGCGCTGCGCAGCTCCTTGCCCCCGCCGAAGCGGGCGGCGATTTCTATGACGTTGCCCCAGTCGTTGAACGGGGGCACTTCCAGGATGTCGGGCAGCTTGAACTGGGCACTGCCGTGTTCGGCATACTTTTCAAGCACCGCATCCAGAACTTCGCGGGCATCCGGCCCAAAGCGGTCCAGAAACTCGTCCTGCTCCCTCACCAGACGGTCAGCGCGCTCGCGCCGGGTGCGCAGCGGCATGTTATAGGCGAGATGGCAAAGGAGATCGAAAGGGTCTGCCTCCGGCTTTCCGACTGCATCAGCCAGGGAATCGAGGTCGATGCCCTTTTCCTCGAGCCGCTCGACGATTTCCGCCCGGCGTTGGGAGTCGAGCCAGTCCGTGCGCAGTTCCGACGCATTGGGATAGAGAGTGCGAACCTTGTCGCCTGTGTAATCGGTGAGCTGGCGGCAGGCGAGCTGCCGCCCGTCGGAATCGAGTTCGTAGACGAGGTGCCGGACGATCGCTACCTCGCCGCCGTCAACATAGAACTTGCGAGGGCCGTTCTCGGCTTCGTTCCCCAGCTCGACGGGTCCATCCGGGATGTCGGGCCCTTCAGGAAAATCGTCGGGATCCGGCGCCCCTTCTTCGATCTCACGCTCCTCGACGATATCGCCGTCCGCATCGATGACCGCTTCGTCCTCGCGGACGGGATCGCCGTCAAAAGCCGGATCGGCGAACATGCGTGTCGCCGTTCCGGTATAATCGATGATGTTGAAGGCGAGCTTGCCGTAGTCGGGCCTGAGACGGGTGCCTCGTCCGATGATCTGCTTGAACTCCGGCATGGAGCCCACGACCCGCGCAAGCACGACGTTTTTGCAGGTCGGAGCGTCCACGCCGGTCGTGAGAAGCTGCGACGTGGTGAGGATGACCGGCGTCTGGGTCTCGACATCCTGAAACTTCGCCCTGTGCGCGCTCCCCACATCGCCCTCGTCGGACGTCACACGGCAAACGTAGTCGGAATGGTCCTTTACGAGATCGGTGTTTAGGGCGGCGAGCGCCTGCCGCATTTCGAGCGCGTGTTCCTGATCGACGCAGAAGACGATGGTCTTTGCGAAGCGGTCGGTCTCGGCCATGAAGCCCGCGAGATGTCTCGCAATGGCCTGCGTTCTTGCACGCAGTGCTACGACCCGCTCGAAGTCCCGCGTGGAGTACTCGGCGTCGGGGATCTCGCGTCCATAACGATCAAGTTCGCCACGCGTCGGCCGCCAGCCGGCAGCGTCGTAGTCCGAGATGACGCGATGGACGCGATACGGGGCCAGGAAGCCGTCAGCGATGCCCTGCGCAAGGCTGTACTCATAGAGCGGATCGCCGAAATAGTTGTAGGTGTCGACGTTGTCCTCTCGCCGCGGCGTCGCTGTCATCCCGATCTGGGTCGCAGGCTCGAACCACTCGAGGATCTCCCGCCAATTGCTGTCGTCCCGGGCGCTGCCCCGATGGCATTCGTCAATGATGATGAGATCGAAGAAATCGCGCGCATACTCCCGGTAGAGGCCCGGCCGATTCTCGTCACGCGCAATGGACTGGTAGATCGCGAAATACATGTCGCGGCTCTTCACCGCCAGCCCACCAGCGATCTTGTGACGGGCGTCGCCAAACGGGCTGAAATCTTTTGCCATCGGATCGTCGACCAGAACGTTGCGATCTGCGAGAAACAGGATCTTCGGGTTCCATTTGACCCCCTTGGAATTCCAGCGGGCCGACCAGAGCTTCCAGCAGATCTGGAAGGCGACGGCAGTCTTGCCCGCTCCGGTGCACAGCGTGATCAGTGCCCGCTTTCTGCCCTGAAGCGCCGCCTGAACGGCGCGGTTCACGGCGATTTCTTGATAGTAGCGAAGAGGTTTGGCTCGATCTGGAAACGTTGGCGTCAGCAGCCGTTCGGCCACTTGGTCGTCGACAATGCCCTCGGCGCGGCGGAGCCGAGCCCAAAGGTCATCAGGCGCCGGGAAATTCAAGATCGTTCGCTCGACGCCGGTCGTGTAGTCGAACTCGACAATCTCGATCCCGTTGGTCGAGTACGCGAATTGAAGACCAAGGATTTCCGCATATTCCTTGGCTTGTTGGAGCCCCTCCGCAGCATGCCGGTAGCGGGATTTGGCCTCAACGACGGCGATCGGGAAATCCGGATTATATCGGAGCAGATAGTCGGAGCGCTTCTGCTTGCCGCGGCGGGCCTTGCCGCCAATGAAGACAACACGACCGTTGGTGAAGGTTCTCTGTTCGTTTATCGCATGCGGGCGATCATCCCAACCCGCCGCCTGCAGCTTCGGGACGACGAACTTCCTGCAGGTATCGGCTTCGTTCATGCGCAATCTACTTCGCCCAGCTTCGACATGCCATCGCGCTGCAAACGGCTTGTCAAAGAACTCGGCTCAGACCAACGCGCAATTCTTTGGGTTTGGCAGCTCTTTTGCCTGACAACGGCTCGGAGAAGCTACAGCGTGGCCGACTGATGCCGCAAGCCTTATTCCGTCCCTGGCAGCAAGGACTCGCGCCGGGCTTTAATCATTCATCCGGGATCTGCACTCGCAGCGACTGAAGCCTCCGGCCCAAAGATGTTCCCCGTGGAGTGGTACCTCGACCCGATCGGGGGCGAGCTGCGACTGTCGGAGCGTCCGCATAAGTCACCTTCTTGATAAGTCGTTCGCGCAATGCCAAATTTCGGCCTGGCACGCTCAAAAGCTGCCGGTCCGCTTTCCTTCGCGGTCAGATAATAGCCGCGACTTCAACCTGGCGCCGCGCACGCTGTCGCAATTCGTCGCAAAGATCTGCCCATGCCTGTGCCATCTCGACCCGCTCTTTCCAATAGAGCGCACGATTGTAGACGCGGCGCACGGCATTGGAGTCGACATGCGCGAGGCTCGCTTCGATCACGTCATAGCGCCAACCGCGCTCATTGAGGATCGTCGAGGCCGATGACCTGAAGCCGTGGGCGGTGTGAGTGCCCTTCCCATATCCAACCTTATCCAAGGCGTAGTTCATCGCGTTCTCGGAAATCATCGCGTGCTTGCGGCGATAGCGGTTCGGGAAAATGATCTCCCCGCCGCCGCTGATCTCCCGTTGCGCCTCGAAAATCTCCACGGCCTGCCGCGACAGCGGGACCAAATGTTCCCGACGCATCTTCGCGACTTCCTTGGGTATCGTCCAAACGCGCTCTTTGAGATCGACATCGCTCCACCGCGCCAAACGAGTTTCGACGGGGCGGCAATAGCAGAGCGACTGGAGCTTCAGGGCATGTCGGACGCTCCGATCCCCGTAGGTCTCCAGGGCGACGAGAAGCTTGCCGAATGCCTTCTCGTCGGTGATCGCCGCCGTGCTTTCCACCTCGACCTTCGGCAGAACCTTCTTCAGCGACGTGACGGGATTGATCTCCGCCTCATCGCGAACGATTGCGAAATCAAAGACGGCAGCGATCCGGCTCCGAAGTCGAACCGCACTCTCCCGGCGACCGGAGTCAGCGACAGCCTCGATCACAGGCAACACGTCGCGAGCCCGAATGTCCGCAATCGGCATGTCGTGGAGTGGTGCGGCGAGTGTTTCGAGGAGCCAAACGTTCTTCTGCAAAGTCTGGACGGCCGGGTTCTTCTTCTCCAGCGCAGTCAGGTAGAGGCTCACCATGTCGCGGAACGTAGCCCGACCCGCCGATATTGCGGCCTCGACGTTTCGCTTCTTCGGCTCCGGGTCCTTCCCACGTGCGAGATCACCCTTGAGCCGATCGCGTTCCACCCGAGCCTCGGCAAGGCCCATGTCTGGATAAATCCCGAGGTTCTTCGCACGGCGCTCGCCGTTGATCCGGTAATCGATCCGCCACGTCTTTTTTCCCGCAGGCGTGACGAGGAGATGAAGCCCGCCCCCATCGGTCAGTTTTGTGAGCTTTGAGACCGGCTTCAGCTTTTTCAGAATCAGAGAATTTAGCGCGTTCATGGCGTTCCCGTTTTACGCTGGCGATGACGTAATTTACGTCGCTTTACGTCGCGAGGCATGAGATTTCAAGTTTAAGGTTGAAAATGCCTGAGACAGTATGAGACGCCGAATTTCCGGGACACCAATTCAATAGCCCGTTGAACCACAGAGCCTTAAGCGCAAAATGAGACGTCCTGAGACGGGATGATCCCGGTTGATACGTCAACTTTGAACTTGAGATTTTGGGAAATGGTGCCCCAAGCCGGACTCGAACCAGCGACCTACGCATTACGAATGCGTTGCTCTACCAACTGAGCTATTGGGGCACTCCCCGTCGGAACGCGCTACGCTCCGCGGACGGCGCCCTGATAGCGTCAAACGGCTTCGGGTTCAAGTGCGTGTCGGGGATCAAGACGGACAGTTGACGTGGGGAAGCCGGGATCGACGTCCTCCCCGGTGAGCCTTGCGACAGCTTAGCTCGGGTTTCGCTGCCGGCGCTTGCGCCGGTGCGCGGAAAACCCGATCTTGAGGGCGCATGAGCGAACTCTTCCCTCCGGCGCAGTCGACGCCCTCCCTCTTTGCCGAGCCGGCTCCCGCTCTCGTCCGCGTCATCGACACCGAGACCGCCGGCCAGAGGCTGGAGGAGGACGCGGTGATCGAGATCGGCTCTGTCGATCTCGATCTGTCGACGGGCGCGATCTCCAACCCGATGCAGACCTTCTGCGACCCGGCCGGTGCGGTGATCAACCCGCATGCGCGAAAGGTGCATCAGATCACCGACGCGATGCTCGCCGGGGCGCCGCCCTTCGCCGAGGCGGTCAAACCCTTCGCCGCCGCGCCGAGTTTCGCCGCCCAGCGCGCGAGCTTCGATCGCTCGCGGCTGCGGCTGACCGGCCGTTGGCTGTGCACGCACAAGCTCGCCTTGCGCGCCTTTCCGGGCGTGCGGGCACACGGCCTGCAGAGCCTCGTCAAATACGTGCCGCTCGACCTCAAGCCGGTGGAACCGCTGCTGTCCGGCCTGCATCCCCACCGCGCGCTCTACGATGCCGTCGCGACCGCCGTGCTTCTGCGCCGAATCGCCGAGGCGCTGATGCCGCGGTGCCACGACCTTGCCGATTTCCTGGAGCGGGCCGAGCGCGTGTCGAACGAACCGGCGCTCCTGGCAAAACTTCGCTTCGGCCGGCACAAGGGGATCGAACTCGCCAAGGTGCCGGACGACTATCTGGAGTGGCTCGTCCGTGAGCCCGGGATGGACGCCGATGCGGTGTTCACCGCGAAGCATCATCTGAAGCTCCGCCAGATCCGCGGCGCCCGGATGCTGCCGCCGGCCTATTCCGGTGCCGCCATCGAGCGCCCGGGCTAGGCGTCCGTCGAGCCGACCTTTCGCCGCAGGCCCTTGCGGGCGGCCCGTGCCGCCGCAGTTTTGCGCAGCGAGGAGATTGCCATGACACGAAATGTTCCATCCGCCGCGCTCGCATCGATCCTGCTCCTTGCGAGCGCTTCTTTCGCCATTGCCGAACCGACGCCGGTCGGCCGATGGGTGGCGGAAGACGGAACGCGCATCTCGGTGAAACCATGCCGCGCGGGCTACTGCGCCGAGATCGCCTCGGGCGCCTATTCCGGCCAATCCGTCGCACGCGTCGCCGGGCCCGGCCCGGACTTCAAGGGCACCGTCCGCGATCCGCGCAGCGACACCGCCTATGACGGGGGCCTGCGCCTCGACGGCGCCGCGCTCGAACTGCGCGGCTGCCTCGCCAAGGTCTTCTGCCGAACCATCCAGACCTGGCGGCGCCAGTGACGCCTGCCGCCGGGACCGCAGGCGGCCCCAAAGGCGCATGTGCAGGCGATCGGCGATGAAGCCCTTCGCTGACCTTCTCGACCGCCTGGTGCTGACGCCCTCGCGCAACGGCAAGCTGAAGCTGATGGCCGATTTCTTCGCGGCCGTGCCGGATCCCGAACGCGGCCACGCGCTGGCCGCGATCACCGGCGATCTCGACATTGCGAGCGTCAAGCCAGCGATGCTGCGCGCCCTCATGGCGGAGCGCATGGACGAGGTGCTGTTCGGCTATTCCTACGATTATGTCGGCGACCTTGCCGAGACGATCGCGCTGGTCTGGCCGGAGCGGGCGCAAGATGCGGGACGTCACGCGGAGCGCGCTGCACGCCCAGGCGCGGCCTCCTCTCGCGGGGCGCTCCCCGAACCGACGCTCGACGAAATCGTCACCCGGCTGAACGCCGCGACTCGCCAACAGGGGCCGAAATTGGTCGAGGCGTGGCTCGATCGCCTCGACGCCTCCGGCCGCTATGCCCTCCTGAAGCTCGTCACCGGCGCGATGCGGATCGGCGTCTCCTCGCGCCTCGCCAAACAGGCGCTCGCCGATTTCGGGCAGAAGGACATCGCCGAGATCGAGGAGCTCTGGCATGGCCTGACGCCGCCCTATGGCGACCTCTTCGCCTGGCTGGAGGACAGGGCCGACAAACCCATCTCGGCGGCCGCGGCGCCCTTCCGCCCGGTGATGCTGTCGCAGCCGCTGGAAGAACCGGACTATGGCCGGATCGATCCGGAGACTTACGCAGCGGAATGGAAATGGGACGGCATCCGCGTCCAGGCGAGCGCGGAGCGCGGCGTCAGGCGGCTCTATTCGCGCACCGGCGACGACATCTCCGGCGCCTTTCCCGATCTCCTCGACTTCATGACCTATGACGGGGTGCTCGACGGCGAGCTCCTGGTCGCGCGGGCGACGCCGAAAGGCGGCAAGCCGGAGGTAGACACGGCATCGGACTGCGCGGACGACATCGTCGTCGGCACCTTCTCCGACCTCCAGCAGCGCCTCAACCGCAAGACCGTCTCCGCCGCCGTCCTGAAGACATATCCGGTGTTCCTGCGGGCCTACGACCTTCTCCAGGACGGCACGGAGGATCTGCGCGCCCTGCCCTTCGCCCAGCGGCGCGAGCGCCTGTCCGCTTTTGTCACGAAGCTCGAGCCGACACGCTTCGACATCTCGCCCTTCGTCTCCTTCGAGACCTTCCAGGACCTTGAGCGCCTGAGGGCCGAGCCGCCGCATCCGGTGATCGAGGGGCTGATGCTGAAGCGCTGGGATTCGCCCTATGTCCCCGGCCGGCCGAAGGGTCCGTGGTTCAAGTGGAAGCAGGACCCGCATCTGATCGACGCGGTCCTGATGTATGCCCAGCGCGGCCACGGCAAGCGCTCGAGCTTTTATTCCGACTATACCTTCGGCGTCTGGACCGGACCCGAGGATGCGCCCGAGCTCGTGCCCGTCGGCAAGGCCTATTTCGGCTTCACCGACGAGGAACTGAAGCAGCTCGACAAATATATCCGCGACAACACGGTCGAGCGCTTCGGGCCGGTGCGCTCGGTGCGCGCCGAGCCCGACCACGGCCTCGTCATCGAGGTCGCCTTCGAGGGGCTTGCCCGCTCCTCGCGCCACAAGTCGGGCGTCGCCATGCGGTTTCCCCGGGTATCCCGCCTCAGATGGGATAAGCCGGCCTTCGAGGCGGACCGGCTGGAGACGCTGCAGGCCATGCTGCCGGAATGAGCGGCCGGCATCGGCCGATGCGCGGGCCGACGCTTCGGGACATGGCCCGTCAGCGGCGGCGCGGGAATTCAGCGGCGACCATGTCGACGAAGGCCTTCAGCTTCGCCGTCGGGCGGCGATCGGGAGCGGTCAGCACGTGCATCTCCCAGGACGGCCCCTCCCATTCGGGAAGCAGCCGGTTCAGCCGGCCGTCCACGATCAGCGGCCCCAGAAGCGATTCCGCTCCCATGGCAATGCCGCTGCCGGCAAGAACCGCGGCCACAATGGCGCGCGCGTCGTTCGTCCGCAGCCGGCCGTTCACGCGGACTTCCTCGCTCTCGCCGCCCTTGGTGAAGACCCAGACATGGCTGCGCGTCTCGCTGGAGCCGATGAAGACGATGCACTCGTGGCCGGCGAGATCGCGGGGATGCTCCGGCTCGCCGCGCCGCGCAAGATAGGATGGGGCGGCCACCACAACGAGGCGGTATGGCGCGAGCGGTCGGGCGATCAGCGAGGAATCCGCCAGGGCGCCGATGCGGATCACCGCCTCGAATCCCTCCTCGATCAGGTCGACCTTGCGGTCCCCGAGAACGAGGTCGACCTCGACCTGCGGATATCGCTCCATGTAGTGGACCACCAGCGGCGTCAGGCTTTCGCTGCCGAAGGTCACCGGCGCGTTGACCCGCAGACGGCCGCGCGGCGCGGCCGCGATCTCCTCGGCAAGCGCATCGGCGGCTTCGGCTTCGGCGAGCACGATCCGGCACTGGTGGTAATAGGCCCGGCCGAGCTCGGTGAGGCTCTGGCGTCGCGTCGTGCGGGCGATCAGCCTTGCGGACAGGCGCGCCTCGAGCGCGGCGACATGCTTGCCGACCATCTGCTGCGACAGGTCGAGCGCCTTCGCCGCGGCCGAAAAGGAGCCGGCCTCGGCAACCTTCACGAAGACGGCCATGCTGGCGAGCCGATCCATGATTTCCAACCGATCGTTTCAGGTCATTGTCTCAGATGCCGATTTATCTCTACTTCATGAACAATCAAAGTCTGTTTCCGAGGCCGCACCGGGCGGCCGGAAGCAGGGAAGTTTCAAGAGATGAAGATCGCAATGATCGGGGCTGGCTTCGTCAGCCAGGCCGTCGCCAGACTCGCCATCGCCCATGGCCACGAGGTGATGGTCTCGAATTCGCGCGAGCCGAAGACGCTGTTCAGCCTTGGCTATGGGCTCGGCTGCAGGACCGGGACCGCGGAGGACGCGGCGGTCTTTGGCGAGGTCGTGCTGGTCGCCGTGCCGCTGAGCGCGATCGGCGATCTACCCGCCGCCGCGCTGGCCGGCAAGATCGTGATGGACGCGAACAACTACTATCCGCAGCGCGACGGGCAGATCCCGGCGCTCGATGCGCGTGAGACGACGACCAGCCAGATGCTGGCGCGGGAGCTGCCGGACGCGCGCATCGTCAAGGCGTTCAATGCCATCGAGGCCCGCGATCTCGTCAAGGACGCGCGACCCGCCGGCGCCTCCGACCGACGCGCGCTGCCGGTCGCGGGCGACGACGCCGAGGCCAAGCGGATCGTGATCGCGCTAATCGAGCAGCTCGGCTACGACGCTGTCGATGCCGGTGCGCTCGAAGACAGCTGGCGTTTCGAGCGCGACAAGCCGGCGTATTGCATCCCATTCGACCCGGAGGGTCTGCGAAAGGCGCTCGCGGCGGCCGAGCGCGATGTCGAGGTTCCGCGAGAGCGGCGCTGAACCGGACGGAACGGAGGTCGCGGCGGCGGCGCTTCTTTCGGCGCCGCACGACCATGGGCGGCCGATCGATCCGCTCCCTGCGGTTCGCCCGTGTCCTGGTCTTGCCAAGGGCGCGCCGCAAGGTCCAAGGATCTCCCGCGCCGGTACCCACTGCCGGCGAGGGAGTGAAACGGACCGACACCATGCTGCACACGACCGCCGCCTTCGACCGCATCGGCGAGGAGAACGCCTTCGCCGTCCTCGCCCGGGCCACCGCGCTCCAGCAGGCCGGCAAGGACGTCATCAATCTCGGCATCGGCCAGCCGGATTTCTCGACGCCGGCGCATATCGTCGAGGCCGCGGTGAAGGCGCTGCGCGACGGCCATCACGGCTACACGCCGGCGACCGGACTGCTGGCGACGCGCGAGGCGGTGGTGCGCCGGACGCTGGCGACGACCGGCGTCGAGGTCTCGCCCGAGCAGGTGATGATCATGCCGGGCGGCAAGCCCACAATGTTCGCGGCGATCGTCATGTTCGGCGAACCCGGCGCCGAGATCCTCTATCCCGACCCCGGCTTCCCGATCTACCGCTCGATGATCGAATTTACCGGCGCGACGCCCGTGCCGGTGCCGATCCGCGAGGAGAACGGCTTCGCCTTCTCGGCCGAGGAGACGCTGTCGCTGATCACCGACAAGACGCGGCTCCTGATCCTCAACTCGCCGGCCAATCCGACCGGCGGCGTGACTCCGCGCGCCGAGATCGAGAAGCTGGTGAAGGGGCTCGCCGACCATCCGGACGTCGCGATCCTGTCAGACGAGATCTACGACGTCATGACCTATGACGGCGAAGAGGCGACGTCGCTCCTGACCTTCCCGGAGATCGCCGACCGGCTGATCGTGCTCAACGGCTGGTCGAAGACCTGGGCGATGACCGGCTGGCGGCTGGGCTGGTCGATCTGGCCGGCGGGCGGAGCGGGCCGCAAGCTCTACGACAATGTCCGCAAGCTGGCGGTCAATTGCTGGTCCTGCGTCAACGCGCCGAGCCAGTTCGCCGGGATCGCGGCGATCGACGGGCCGCAGGACGACGTGGCGACGATGATGGCGGCCTTCGACCGGCGCCGAAAGGTGGTGGTCGAGGGGCTGAACGCGCTGCCGGGGGTCTCCTGCGCGACGCCGAAGGGCGCCTTCTACGCCTTCCCCAACATCGCCGGGACCGGCTGGAAGGCCAAGCCCCTCGCCTCCGCGCTCCTGGAAGAGGCGAGCGTCGCGCTGATCGGCGGACCGGACTTCGGCATTCTCGGCGAGGGCTATGTCCGCCTGTCCTATGCCAATTCCGAGGAGAACATCCGCCGGGCGCTGGAACGGATGGGTGCGTTCCTTTCGGAGCAGCCGGCGCGCTAGCCGACCGGGCGATCGGGGGCGAGGATGCCGCCGATGGCCCAGCCGTGAAGGCGTGTCAGACCTGCGCCATGCCGCCGTCGGCGAAGATTTCGCTGCCGGTCATGACCGCGCTGTCCGCCGAGGCGAGGAACAAGGCGACGGCCGCGATCTCGGCCGGATCGGCGATCCGCCCTGCTGGGGTCTGGGCGATCAGCGCGTCGTAGAGCATGGTGCCTCCGCCCGCCGCCTGCGCGACACCGTCGAGGCCGGGCGTCGCCGTCGCGCCCGGCGACAGGACGTTGACCCGGATACCGGTCCCCTTCAGGTCGAGCGCCCAGCTGCGTGCGAGGTTTCGGACCGCCGCCTTGGTTGCACTGTAGATGCTGAAGGCGGGGGTGCCCATCACGCCGGTGGTCGATCCGGTGAGGATGATCGAGCCGCCCGATCGCATCAGCGGCAGCGCCTTCTGCACCGTGAAGACCACCCCCTTCACATTGGTGCCGAAGGTCAGATCGAACGAGCCCTCTGTGATCTGGCCGAGGGGTTCGACCTGCCCGCCCCCGGCGTTGGCAAACAGCACGTCGATGTGCCCGTGACCGGTCCGCACGGTCTCGAACAGACGATCGAGATCGGCAAGGCGCGAGACATCGCCTTGGACCGGCGTCACCGCGCCGCCGATCTCCGCGGCCGCCTTCTCGAGCTCGGCCTGCCTGCGGCCCGTGATGTAGACATGCGCGCCCTCTGCGACGAACCGCTTTGCGGCCGCGAGGCCGATGCCGCTGTTCGCGCCGGTGACGACCGCGATCTTTCCGTCCAACCTACCCATGACAACTCTCCTGTTCCGGGGTGGAGGCGTTGAGGTATGGGCGCACTGACATTAGCTCCAGTATGCACCTTTTGGTAAGTGCCAAAGAAAATGCGGAGATCCTGAATGACGAATCCCTTCACCTGCGGTCTCGATGCCGTGCTGTTCGTCATCGGCGGCAAGTGGAAGCCGCTGATCGTGTTCCATCTTGCGCGCGGCACGCTCCGCTATGGCGAGCTGCGCCGCGCGGTCGGCCGGGCAAGCGATAAGGTGCTGATCCAGCAGCTGAAGGAATTGCAGGCCGACGGCATCGTCCGCCGCGTCGATCACGGCGAGGTTCCGCCCAAGGTGGACTATTCTCTGACCCCCTTCGGCATCAGCCTCGCAAGGGCGCTGGAACAGCTCTGCGAATGGGGAACGAGGCACGCGGACGATCTGGCCGCCATTCTGGCCCGCCGGGAGACCGGCGAAGAGACCGGTCCCTCCGCCGTCGTCGAGGCCTGATAAGGACCGCGGCGCGCATAGTCGACGAAATAGGAGATCAGGATGCCGCTGGTGATGCACATCTGGTTGAGCGAAACGACCGCGCCGCGCTTGTCCGCCGGTGCCATCTTGCAGAGATAGAGCGGCGTCAGCATGGACGCAACGCCGATGGCGAGGCCGAGCACCACCCGCCCCGCGAGAAGGACGATGTAGCCGGGGGCGAAGGCACAGAGGAGCGCGCCGGCGACGAAGAGCGCGGCCGTAGTGATGATGACGCGGCGGCGGCCGAAGCTGTCGGAGAGGCTGCCGGCGAATGCCGCACCGTTCACTGCTCGGGCGTCTCGCGCGCACGCCCAAACCCTCGATCCGGAGCAGGACTCGCCCTTCGCTCTTGCGGCGATGCAGACGGCCGCCTACCTGCGGAACGAAGGGCCAAGGACGAAGGGATTGCGCATGTCGGGTCGCGTGGAACGATTTCTGGGAGGTTCACCGGTCGGGGTGGCGGTCCGGCTCGTGCTCCTGTCGATCGTCGTCGGACTGATCCTCTCCTGGCTCAGCTGGAACCCGCACGACATCATCCGCTGGGCGGTCGACTTCGTCGACTACATCTGGGTCAGCCTGTTCGGATCGATGGAGCGGGCGATCTACTATTTCATTCTCGGCGCCGCGGTCGTCGTGCCGGTCTTCCTGATCTCGAGGCTGTTGAAGATCGGACGAAGCCGGTATTGATGTGCCGACCGCTAAGTTCGTCACGCTTCATTCGACCTAGCGCGGCTAGTTCTTTTCGTCCTGCAGCCTCTTCTCTGCCGCCTTCTTGATAACTTCGGCATTGAGCGAGAGTGCTTCCACTATTTGATGGATCGGGTCGGCTCCACCCGAAAGCAGGGACGCGACGAGCAGGACGTCGGCAAGGCGTAGCGGCCAGTGCATCGTCGACTGGTCAGCCAGCAGCGCCCCGACCACGCTTACCCCGCAAAGCCCGAGAAAAGCAGAAAACAGCAGGGAAAACCCCATCGCCCAGCGGCGCCTGACGGCCTCCGTCCGCTCCGTATCCTCCTCCTTAGTTCCCAAGACGAACGTAACATAGACTTCGGTCGCGCGCTCGACAAACAAAGCCAGGATCAAAAACGTCCCAAGACGTTCGACCATGCTGAGAAAGATATCGCCATCCTTGAAGGCGACAAGCGACAGATCCTCCACGCTCTTGGACAATATCCAGATTGCAAAGAGCAGAAGGATAGACGCGACGAAAATCTGGACCTTGCGCGTGCTACTCAAGCTGGCGCCCCTTTTAAGACAATCGCAGATTGTCACCTTAGCAACTGAGGGTCAACAACTTTCCCTAAGGGAATGAAATTGCGCATTCAGACCAGGGTCCTTTACTCCGCCGGCTTCACCCGAACTCCCGGGCCACCCGGTGGATGATCGTGTGGCGCCGCGCCAGACGGTCGATGTCGCGCGAATAGCCGCCGCCGATGACTGCCGCCACGGGGATGTCCCTGCCGCGGAAGAAGCCGATGACGCGCCGGTCGCGCTCGAAGAGGCCGGCGTCGGTGAGCGACAGGCGTCCGAGGCGGTCCTCCGCGTGCGGATCGACGCCGGCATTGTAGAAGACGAGATCCGGCCGGGCGGTGTCGAAGGCTTGCGCGATGGCCGCGCCGAGCGCATCGAGATAGGCCGCATCGCCGGTGCCGTCCGTTAGCGGCACGTCGAGATCCGAGACCGCCTTCTCGCTCGGATAGTTCTTCTCGCCATGCAGCGACAGGGTGAAGACCCGCTCGTCCTGCGCGAAGATCTTCGCCGTGCCGTCGCCCTGGTGGACGTCGCAATCGACGACGAGCACCCGTCCCACGTCTCCATCCGCAAGCAGCACCGAGGCCGTGACAGCGACGTCGTTGAAGACGGAAAAGCCCGCTCCGCCGCCTCTCGCGGCATGGTGGCTGCCGCCGGCCGTGTGGCAGGCGAGCCCTTCGGCGAGCGCCAGGCGCGCCGTGAGCACCGTGCCGCCCGTCGCGCAGCGCGAGCGCATGGCCACGCGCTCGTCGACCCTAAATCCGATCGCCTTTTCCATTTCCGGCGGCACCGCCTGATAGAGCACCTGATCGACATAGCGGGCGTCGTGGGCGAGCCGCAGCCATCCGGGCAGCGCCGGGGCCGGCATATGGAAGCGCCCCGCGCCGACGATCCCGTCCTCGACCAGGATCTCGGCGAGCCGGGTGAACTTCGACATCGGGAAGCGATGATGGGCGTCGAACTGAGCGTCGAAGGCGGGATGGTGGATGATCGGGACCGGCATAACGCCTCTAGATAGGCGCCGGCGGGCGGTGCGCGAGGCGGGCCTTGCGTTCCGCCCGGCGCGGTGCCATCGCAGAGCGATGCAGCGCATCCCGGAAGAGCCGACCGCGGAAATCGACAGACCCGCGGCCTCCCGGCCGGGGGAGCGGCGCGTGCGTCCCTTCACCGTGACGAATGCCGACGTCTGGAAGATCACGCTTCCGATGACGCTCGCCTTCCTGACGACGCCGCTGCTCGGTCTCACCGACACCGCCGTCGTCGGCCGGATCGGCGACGCCGCCGCGCTCGGCGGCCTCGCCGTCGGCTCGCTGATCTTCGACTTCGCCTTCGCGACCTGCAATTTCCTGCGCTCCGGCACGACCGGCCTTACCGCACAGGCGGTCGGGGTCGAGGACGACCGCGAGGTGCAGGCCGTCTTCTGGCGCGCGGCGATCCTCGCCGCCGCCATCGGGCTCGCTCTCGTCGTGACCGAGCCTGCGCTGACAGCGCTGGGTCTCCTCGCGATCGCGCCGGGGCCGGAAGTGGCCGAGACGGTCCGGACCTATGTCTTCGTGCGCATGTTCTCGGCGCCCTTCGCCCTGTTCAACTATGCCGTGCTGGGCCATGTGCTCGGGCGCGGGCACTCGACGCTCGGGCTTGCGCTCCAGCTCGTCGTCAACGGCACAAACATCGCCCTCTCGATCCTCTTCGGGCTCGTCCTCGACTGGGGCGTCGGCGGCGTCGCGCTCGGCACGGTCTGCGGCGAGGCGGTCGGCGCGCTGGTCGGCCTCCTCGCGGTGCTTGGGGGCTTCGCACAGGGCGAGCGCCCGTCATGGCAGCAGATCGTCGACAGGACCGGCTTCGTCAGGATGGTGGCGGTCAACCGCGACATCATGATCCGGTCGCTCTGCCTGCTTTCCGCCTTCGCCCTGTTCACCCGCATCGGCGCGAGCTTCGGCGCGGGGGTGCTCGCGGCGAACGGCCTCCTGATGAATCTCTTCATGATCGGCTCGTTCTTCCTCGACGGCATGGCGACCGCCGCCGAACAGCTGATCGGCCGAGCCGTCGGCGCCAGATGGCGTCCCGCCTTCGACCGCGCGACGCGTCTGACCATCGCGTGGGGGCTGGGTCTCGGCGTCCTGATGGCCGTCGTCTTCGCAGCCGGCGGCCGGGCCGTGATCGCCTTCCTGACCACCGATCAAGGCGTGCGCGGAACGGCCGGCGACTACCTCTTCTGGGCGGCGGCGACGCCGCTCTCCGGCGCACTCGCCTTCATCATGGACGGTGTCTTCATCGGCGCCACCTGGTCGGGGACGATGCGCGACATGATGATCATCTCGCTGGCGCTGTTCGTCGCCGCGGCCTACGCTCTGACGCCGCTGCTGGGCAATCACGGCCTGTGGCTGGCGATGGTCCTGTTCCTCGGCGTGCGGGGCCTCAGCCTCCTTGCCGCCCTGCCCGCCCGGCGCAGACGGAGCTTTCCCGATCCCGCCGACGCCGGGGCGGGCCTGCACCAATGATGTCGGATCGCGCCGGGCCGTCGCTTTCGACCCGTTCAGTGCCGGTTTCCTAAGGTCTCCCCGGCGCTCGGACCGGCACCCGTCAGGCTGCTGGAGGCGGCGCCTCTAGCTCTTCCTCCAGCCGGCGATCACGTAGCTGCGACACATGGTCGATGCCGTGCCGCTCCATGTAGCGCAGCATGCCGAGGAGGATGCGCGAGGGAAGCTTGGGGCCCCGGTAGACGAGACCGGTGTAGAGCTGGACGAGGTCGGCGCCCGCCTCGATCTTGCGGATCGCGCCCTTGGCCTCGTCGATGCCGCCGACGCCGATCAGCGGAAAGTCGGGCCCGACGGCGCGGCGGAACTTCGCCAGCACATAGGTCGAGCGATCGAGAAGCGGCGCGCCGGACAGGCCGCCCGCCTCCTCGGCCAGGGGTTCTCCCGGGACCTCGGCGCGCGACAGCGTCGTGTTGGAGACGATCAGCCCGTCGACCGCCCGCTTCTTCGCGGCCTCGGCGATCTCCCAAATCTGGTCCTCGGACAGATCCGGCGCGACCTTGACGAAGACCGGCTTGCGCTGGGAGGCCATCAGGGCGGCAAAGCCGTTGCGCGCCGCAACGACCGACTTCAGGAGACGGTCGAGATCGTCCCCGGACTGAAGGCTCCGCAGGCCCGGCGTGTTCGGCGAAGAGATGTTGATCGTCAGGTAGCTCGCAAAGCTCTCGAAGGCGTTCACCCCCTCGACATAGTCTGCGATGCGGTCCTCCGAATCCTTGTTCGCCCCGATATTCACGCCGACGATGCCGGCCTTGCGCGCGCGCGCGGCCATGCGCTCGACGGCCTCGGCATGGCCCTCATTGTTGAAGCCGAGCCGGTTGATGACCGCCCGGCTCTTCTCCAGCCGGAAGATCCGCGGCTTCGGATTGCCCTCCTGCGGGCGCGGCGTCAGCGTTCCGACCTCCACGAAGCCGAAGCCGAGCCGCAGCGCCGCATCCGGCACCTCGGCGTTCTTGTCGTAGCCGGCGGCAAGGCCGACGGGATTGGGAAAGGAGATGCCGGCGACGCGGGTGCGCAGCCGGTCGTCCACGGGAATGTCGATGCGCGGGACGAGGCCGCGCCTCAGCGCGTCGATCGACAGGCCGTGAACGCGTTCGGCGTCGAAGCGGAACAGCACCGGCCGCGCCAGCCGGTACCATTTGCTCATCGCATCGAGCCCGGGAAGAGGTGGTACCCATCCGGCCCGAGCGGCAGATCCTCCATCCACAGGACGGCATCGAGCGTCAGGCTGCCGTAAAGATGCGGAAACAGGGCGCCGCCGCGCGAAGGCTCCCATTTGAGCGCGTCGCCGAGCTTTTCAGGATCGACCGCGACCAGCACCAGGCCGTGCTGGCCGGAAAAATGCTTCGCCGCCGTCTCGCGCACCTGCGCGCTGGTGGAGAAGTGGATGTAGCCGTCGGCCTCGTCGACCGGCGCGCCGTTAAAGACACCCTCGGCCTCGGCCTTCTGCCACATGGCGCGCGGGACGATCTTGTAGATGGGCTGTTCCATGGCGAAACCGTTGGCAAACAAAGCGGCAAACGTCAATTCCCGGCTCCGGTTGCCTTATGCGCGACACGCCGAGCCGATACGCATCGCCATGACGCGCGGCGACAGCATCGCGCCGGAAGGCCCCGGCCAGCCGCCGCCCTTTCGCATCGCAGACCGGAGAGACACCATGACCCGCCTTCGCAGCACGAGCCTTCTCGTCAGCCTCGCGGCCGCCTGTTCCACCGGGCTTACCGCCCCGGCCCTCGCGCAGTCCGGCATCATCGATCCGCCGACCGGCCGCTACCAGATGATGCCGGTGGACGGCGGCGTCGCGCGCCTCGACACGGCGACGGGCACCGTCGAGCTCTGCCAGGCCAAGGGCGACCGGATGGTCTGCGGCGACACCTCCGGCCTCGCGCCCCTGCCGTCGGGATCCGCGCCGGCTCCCGATCTCGACGCCGAGGGCGACGCGGACACGGAGACCACCGACCTTCAGGGCCGCCTCGACGCCCTCGATGACCGTGTTGCCGAGCTGGAAGCCGCCCAGCGGGACACCCTCAAGCTGCCCGACACCGACGAGGCGATCACCCAGATGCACAAGCTGTTCCGCGGCTTTGCCGACATCGCCAAGGAACTCGACCGCGAGTTCAACGACGACCGCCGCGGCCCGCATGACGACCGCCGGATGCTGCCGCAATACAAGGGCCCGACGCTGTAGGTCGCTTCACCCCAGCCCGGCCATCCGGTTCCGCAGGAAGGCTTCCTGGTCGTCCAGCGTCCTTTCGCCCGCCTTGCTCGGGAAGGCCTGGAAAACATGCGCGCCGCCGTTCGTGAGCGAGAGTTCGGCGCGGCTGCCGGATGTGGCCCAGCGCGTCGCCATGAACAGCGTGTCGTCGATCAGAAGGTCCGCCGTGCCGCAGGAGAACAGCGCCGCCGGCAGGCCGGAAAGGTCGGCATAGAGCGGCGAGACGGCCGGATCCTTGAGACTGTAGCTGTCCGGCACGAAGCGCAGGACGAACTCCTTGATGTCGTCGGCATTCAGGACGAGCCGCTCTTCGCCGCAGCGGCGCACGCTCGGCGTGAGCGACAGGTCATAGCAGCCGGCGACGAGGTTCGCCGCCTTGAACGGCATCATCGCGTAGTCGTCGCGCAGCCGGATCAGCGTCAGGACGGACAGATGCGCCCCCGCCGATTCGCCACCGATCGCCAGAAATCCGCGCGGCAGGTCGAGATGGCCGTTCGCCAACGCGACCGCCACGCTTGCGCAGTCATCCGGCGCGGCCGGAAAGGGATGCTCCGGCGCCAGGCGATACTCGACCGAGGCGACCGTCAGGCCGGTATGGTCGGCGAGCCGCCGCAGGCGTGGATCGCTTTCCTCTGCGCCGCCCCAGACCCAGCCGCCGCCATGAATGTGCAGAAAGGTGCCTCGTGTCTGCCCGTCGGAGGGTCTCAAGACCCGGATCTGGATGGCCCGGCCGGCCGGGCCGAAATGGGTGATCGTCTCGGCCGCCCGGTCTTTCGGCGCGGCGGGAAACGTCCCCTTCCCCTCCTTGCGCATCCGGCGCACCTGGTCGATCGGCATCGCCCACGGATCGGGCCGCGTCTTCTGATCGGCCACGATCTTCCGGTTGAGCGCGGCGAGTTCCGGATCGACCTCTTCCGGATCAAAGGCCGCCGGATCGATCGAAAGTCGCTGCGTTGCCATCACACGTTCCCCTGTTGCCGATGCGGAAAGTTAGGCGCCTGACGCGATCATGGTAGGGCTTCGCGACACGGCGAAGGGCAAGCCGACCGCCTTTTCCCCGCGGGGCGCGCGGAGAGGGGTTCCCGTTTTCTGGTCAAGACCGCGCTGGTTCGAAGCCGCAGCGCCGGGGCGCTCTGGAACAGACATCCCGCGATCGCTCCGAGGGACAAGAGGGTCCGGACAGACGACCGCGCGGCACTTGCAAGCCGATAGGGCGACGGCGCCAGGGCGCGGAGTTGCGGCTGACGGCCTCGAAGCGGCAGCCGGCCAAACACAGCCGGATTGACAGGCGCAAAAGCCGGGATCATGCTTGCGGCCATCACCAGGGGAGTCCCGGCAAGGGGCTGAGAGGCTGATGGCGCTCGACGAGAGCGCAGCGCAGCGACCCTTCGAACCTGATCCGGCTCACACCGGCGTAGGGATGGTCAAGGCGCGTTCGGCCGGCGGAAATCCGTCATCTTCAAGCCCTCGCGCGGTCTCCACTCCATATGCCCGGACCGGATCCCAGAGCGAAACGCTTAGGGAGCGTCCGATGAATCTCATGACCCCGCTGGCCAATGCCGGCCCGCTGCCTGCCTCGACCAAGGTCCATGTCCCCGGAAGGCTTCATCCGGAGATCGCCGTGCCGATGCGCCAGATCGCGCTGCATGCGACGGCGAAGGAACCGCCGCTGACGGTCTACGACGCCTCCGGTCCCTATACGGACCCGGCGACGACGACCGACGTCAACCGTGGGCTGACCCGGTTGCGCGAGGCCTGGATCACCGCCCGCGGCGATGTCGAAGCCTATGACGGCCGCCACGTCACGCCGGCCGACAACGGCTTCGTCTCCGCCGACCGGCTGACGCCGGAATTTCCCGTCCGCAACCGGCCCTATCGCGCCACGGGCGGCAAGGCCGTCACCCAGATCGCCTATGCCCGGGCCGGCATCGTCACGCCGGAGATGGAGTTCGTCGCGATCCGCGAAAACCTGGGACGCCAGCAGGCGGCCGAGACACTGGCCCGCGACGGCGAGGATTTCGGCGCGGCAATCCCCGACTTCGTGACGCAGGAATTCGTGCGCGACGAGATCGCCAGGGGCCGGGCGATCATCCCGGCGAACATCAACCATCCGGAAACCGAGCCGATGATCATCGGCCGGAACTTCCTGGTGAAGATCAACGCCAATATCGGCAATTCCGCCGTCACCTCCTCCATGGCCGAGGAGGTCGACAAGATGGTCTGGGCGATCCGCTGGGGCGCCGACACCGTCATGGACCTCTCCACCGGCCGCAACATCCACAACATCCGCGAATGGATCATCCGCAATTCGCCCGTCCCGATCGGCACCGTGCCGATCTACCAGGCGCTGGAGAAGGTGAACGGCGTTGCCGAGGATCTCACCTGGGAGGTGTTCCGCGACACGCTGATCGAGCAGGCCGAGCAGGGCGTCGACTATTTCACCATCCACGCCGGCGTCCGCCTCGCCCATGTGCCGCTGACGGCGGAGCGAGTGACGGGCATCGTTTCGCGCGGCGGCTCGATCATGGCGAAGTGGTGCCTCTCCCATCACCGCGAGAGCTTCCTCTATGAGCATTTCGACGAGATCTGCGACATCGCGAGAGCCTATGACGTCTCCTTCTCGCTCGGCGACGGCCTGCGTCCGGGCTCGATCGCCGACGCCAACGACGCCGCGCAGTTCGCCGAACTGGAGACCCTCGGCGAACTGACCAAGATCGCCTGGGCCAAGGATTGCCAGGTGATGATCGAGGGCCCGGGCCATGTGCCGATGCACAAGATCAAGGCCAATATGGACAAGCAGCTGAAGACCTGCGGCGAGGCGCCGTTCTATACGCTGGGACCCCTCACCACCGACATCGCGCCGGGATACGACCACATCACCTCGGCGATCGGCGCGGCGCAGATCGGCTGGTTCGGCACGGCGATGCTCTGCTACGTGACGCCCAAGGAGCATCTGGGACTGCCGAACAAGGCGGACGTCAAGACCGGCGTCATCACCTACAAGCTCGCCGCCCATGCCGCCGATCTCGCCAAGGGCCATCCGGGCGCGCAGGAAAGAGACGACGCGCTTAGCCGCGCCCGCTTCGAGTTCCGCTGGGAGGATCAGTTCAACCTCTCGCTCGACCCGGAGACGGCGCGCGACTTCCACGACCAGACCCTGCCGAAGGAGGCGCACAAGGTGGCGCATTTCTGCTCCATGTGCGGGCCGAAATTCTGCTCGATGAAGATCAGCCAGGACATCCGCGAGGAGGCGCGCCGCGAGGGCATGGAGAAGATGGCGGAGAAATACCGCCGCGAGGGCGACCTCTATATGCCGCTCGATGCCGCTTCCGCAGGGGCGACGCCCGGTGAGGCCGGCCGCGGAGAGGGCGCGGAGTAGCAGCCATGCGGGTGACCGTTTTCGGCGCGGGGGTGTTGGGGCTCACCTGCGCCGTGGCGCTCGCCGAGCGCGGCTTTTCAGTCGTGCTCGGCGAGCGCTCCGAGCCCCTCGGCAGCGGGGCCGCCTCCTGGCTCGCCGGCGGCATGCTCGCGCCCTTCTGCGAGGGCGAGACGGCCGAGGAGCCGGTCGTCCGACTTGGACAGCAGGCGGCGAACTGGTGGGAGAAGCGCGTGCCGGGCGTTGCCCGGCGCGGCACGCTGGTCGTGGCGCCAGCCCGCGACGCGGCGGAGCTTCGCCGTCTCGCCGGGCAGACGGAGCACCACCGATGGCTGGACGAAGCCGCGCTCGCGGCCCTGGAGCCGGATCTTGCCGGCCGCTTCCGCCGCGGCCTCTTCTTCGCCGAGGAGGCGCATCTCGATCCGCGCCAGGCGATGGCAGCGCTGGCCGACCGGCTGAGGAACCTTGGCGGCACGATCGTCTTCGGCGCCGACCATCTGGACGTCTCGCCGCACGGCCTGATCGTCGACTGCCGGGGCTTTGCAGCAAGGGACGCCCTGCCGGATCTGAGGCCGGTCAAGGGCGAGATGCTGCTCCTGCGCACGGGCGACATCACGCTCTCGCGCCCGGTCCGGCTCGCCCATCCGCGCACGCCGGCCTATGTGGTGCCGCGGGGTGGCGGGCTGTTCATGATCGGCGCGACCATGGTCGAGGCGGGGGACCGGCGGGTTACCGCGCGCGGCGTCGCCTCGCTGCTCAATGCCGCCTATGCGCTGCACCCCGCCTTCGCCGAGGCGGAGCTGGTCGAGACCGGGGCGGACCTGCGCCCGGCCTTTCCCGACAATATGCCGCGCCTTCGCCGGCGCGGGTGCACCCTCTTCGTCAACGGCGTCTATCGCCACGGCTTCCTGCTCGCGCCGGCGCTTGCCGAGATGGTGGCCGAGGCCGTCGCCGACCCCGATTCCAGACCGGAGCTGATGGATGAAGATCATCGTGAACGGCGAACGGCGTGAGGCCGAAGCCGTGACGCTCGCCGCCCTCCTTCTCGACCTCGGATATGAGGGCGCGATCGTCGCGACCGCGATCAATGGCGACTTCGTGCCGGCGAGCGACCGCGAGGCGCAGCCGCTCGGCGACGGCGACAGGGTCGAGATCCTCGCGCCGATGCAGGGGGGCTGAGCCGATGCCGACCCTCTACGGCACCGAACTTACCTCGCGCCTCTTCCTCGGCACCGCGCAGTATCCCTCGCCAAAGATCCTCGCCGACGCCGTCGAGGCCTCCGGCGCCGAGGTGGTAACAGTCTCGGTGCGCCGCGAGACGGGCGGTCACCTCGCCGGGCAGGAATTCTGGAGACTGATCCGGCAGCTCGGCGTGCGCGTCCTGCCGAACACCGCCGGCTGCTTCAGCGTCAAGGAGGCGGTGACGACGGCCAGGATGGCGCGCGAACTCTTCGGGACCGACTGGATCAAGCTCGAGGTCGTCGCCGACGAGGACACGCTCGCGCCCGATGTCTTCGGCCTCGTCGATGCGGCGGATAAGCTCGTCGCGGAGGGCTTCAAGGTCTTCCCCTATACGACCGAGGACGTCGGCGTCGCAGAGCGGCTGGTCGAGGCCGGCTGCGAGGTCCTGATGCCCTGGGGCGCGCCGATCGGGACGGGGCGCGGCCTTGCCAATCCCGCTGGGTTGAAGACCCTGCGCGCGCGCTTTCCCGACCTTCCCCTCGTCGTCGACGCCGGCATCGGACTGTCGTCCCATGCAGCCGAGGCGATGGAGCTCGGCTATGATGCGGTCCTCCTCAACACCGCCGTCGCCAAGGCCGGCGATCCCGTCAAGATGGCCCGGGCCTTCGCGCGGAGCATCGAAGCCGGGCGCCTCGCCTATGAAGCGGAGCCGATGGAGCCGCGCGACATGGCCGCGCCCTCGACGCCGATGCTCGGCCGGGCGGTGTTCGAATGAGGCTCGCCGGAAGCCGGGAGCAGATCGATCCGTTCTATCCGATCGTCCCGTCGGCCGACTGGGTGGCGCGTCTGGTACCGCTCGGGGTCAGGCTGATCCAGCTCCGTGTCAAGGACGGGACCGAGGCCGAGATCCGGGCCGAGATCCGCCGCGCCCGCGGCGACTGCGCGGCGCAAGACTGCGTTCTCGTCGTCAATGATCACTGGCGCCTCGCCATCGAGGAAGGCTGCGGCTTCGTCCATCTCGGCCAGGAAGACCTCGACACCGCCGACGTTCCGGCGATCCGCGCCGCCGGGCTCTCGCTCGGCCTCTCGACCCACGACCATGAGGAACTCGCCCGCGCCCTCGCCTTCGCGCCCGATTACGTCGCGCTGGGGCCGGTCTATCCGACGACCCTGAAGGCGATGCGCTTCGCGCCGCAGGGGCTGGAGCGTGTCACCGAATGGAAGCACCGGATCGGCCCGATCCCGCTGGTGGCGATCGGCGGCTTCACGCTGGAACGGACGGAAGCGGCGTTCGCGGCCGGCGCGGACATCGTCTCCGTCGTGTCGGACATCGTCGGTGCGGACGATCCGGAGGCGCGGACGCGGGAATGGCTCGCTGCGACGCGGGCGGATGCGGCCTGTGGTTGACATTGGGTCGAAACCGGCGAACGTGATGCCTGACGCGAGCGTTCCACCCCCCTCTGCCTGCCGGTATCTCCCCCACAAGGGGGGAGATCATTTCGCACGAGCGGTATCGGCTATTCGCAGCAGGTCTTGTTCGCCTGAGCATTGGCGGAAGCGATCGGACGCAGAAGTTGCCGATCTCTCCCCTTGTGGGGGAGATGCCGGCAGGCAGAGGGGGGTATACGACCGGCGTGTCGGACGACGTGTCTCCTACGAGAGGCATCATTGCTAGCGACCGATCGCCCGAACGTCCTCGTCATCGCCGGCTCCGACTCCAGCGGCGGCGCCGGCATCGTGCGCGACGTCGCGACGCTCGCGGAGATGGGCGCCTCTGCCGCACTCGCCGTCACGGCTGTGACTGCACAGACCGATGCCGGCGTGAGCGCCGTTCACATGATACCGCCCGGCGTGGTCGCGGAGCAGGTTGCCGCCGCGCTCACCAGCGGCGAAGTTGGTGCCGTGAAGATCGGCATGCTCGGCTCGGCGGAGATCGTTCGGGCGGTCGCGGCCGCGCTCGGCGAGCATGCCGCCGGCATCCTCGTTGTTCTCGACCCGGTCCTTGCCTCTTCGTCTGGCCGCACCCTGCTCGACGACGCCGGTCGGGAGGAACTGACGAAGGCGCTCCTGCCACTGACGACACTGCTAACCCCGAACCTGCCGGAGGCCGCGATCCTGACCGGCATGCCGCCTGCAGCAGACGAGGACGAGATGATCGCGCAGGCGCACCGGCTCCTCGATCTGGGGCTGCGCGCGGTCCTCATGAAGGGCGGCCATGGCGGCGGAGCGGAGGCGGTCGACATTCTCGTTCGCCGGGGGAAGCCCCCGCTGCGCCTCGCCTCGCCTCGCCTCACGGGGACGCTGCGCGGGACCGGCTGCCTCCTCGCCTCGGCGATCGCCGGCGGGCTGGCGAGAGGCCTGCCGCTCACGGAGGCCTGCCGCTCCGCCAAACAGAGGCTGGACATCGCCTTCGCTTCCGCTGCGACTTGACGCCGAAACGGCGGACGGGCCGCACTCGCGCCCGTCCTTGAAATTTCAGCCAGGAAAGTCCTGCTGCGGCTTGGGTCAGCTATCGCCCTTCGCCTTGCGCCATGCGGCGATCGCCCCTTGCGTGCCCGGCCCGAGCACGCCGTCCACACCGCCCTGGTAGAAGCCCTCGTTCTTGAGATAGCTCTGGATCGCCTGGCGGATCGAAAGGTCGAAGGACTGCCCTGCCCCCGTCACGATGAAGGATTCGGCATCGGCGTCGCCGAAGAGAAGTCCCTTCATCATGTCGGCCACGGCGGCGGGCGGGTTCGGCGTCTCGCCGCCGAGGGCCAGTGCGTTCATGAAGCCGACATAGAAGTGGCCGCTCGGCACGTCCTTGGCAGCCGCCTGCCGGAAGTAGTCGAGCGCTCGGGCATAGTCGACCTCGCCGCCCTGGCCGCGATAGGCCATCTTCCCGAGCTCGGTCAGCGCCTCCGGCACGCCGAAATCGGCCGCCTCGGAGAACATCTGCGAGGCGCCGGGGTAGTCGACAGGGATCACCGTGCCGTTCACCTTCTCGACGCCGAGCCAGTATTTGGCGAAGCCGTTGCCCTGCGCAGCCGAGGCCTGCAGGAGCTTGACCGCCTCCTTCTCGTCGGCCTGAACGCCGCGGCCGTCGTAATAGGCGAGAGCGAGTTCGTATTGCGCCACCGCCTGGCCGGCATCGGCGGCCTCGCGATAAAGACGCGCGGCATCGTCGTTGCGGCCGGCTGCCTGATAGGCCCGGCCGAGTTCGAAGGTGATGCGCGGCTCGTTCGGCGCAGCCGCATGGGCGGCCTCGCAGGCGGGGATCGCCTGGGCGTGGTCGATATCTGTCGGCGATTTGACGCCTTCGATTCCCGCAGGCTTGCTCGGATCGTCGGTATCCGCGGCCAGGGTGTCGCATGCGGAGACCACCGCGGCGACACCGCCGCCTGGCGCTTCGGGCGCTTCGGGCGCAGCCGGCAAGGCCGGAGCGACGGGACCGCCGGGCGCGGCGGGCAATTGCGGCTCGCTCGGCGCGGCACCGCCCGGATCGCGCAGCAGCGCCAACTGCAGCGGGATCGGCGGGGCGCCGTTGACGGAGAGGCTGGGATTGAGCGCGCCCAGGGCGTCCATCGGATCGCTCCCACCGAATAGGCTCGCGGCGAACACGGTCATCGCCAGGGGCTGGGCCGGTTCGAGGCTGATCGCGATCGACTGCGGCTGGGCGAGGAAATTGCGGATCGCCTCGGAGACGGTCGTCGCCAGCGCCTCGCTTCCGGTGGCCTCCTGCACGCTCTGCTTGACGACGGTCGGAATGGCCGCGGCGAAGAGTTGCGGATCGATGTTCTGGGTGGCGGCAGCCATGGCCAGCGCCCGTCCCGTCAGGGACTGATCGACATATTCGAGCCTGGCGCTGCGCAGCGCGGTGGCGAGCGATTCCAGCCCGGCGGTCTCGTCGCCGCTTGCCAGGGCGCTTCTCATCGCGGACGTATCGACATTGTCGAAGACGGCCTGGAGGCGGAACTGGCCGCCATCCTTCAGACCGAACTGCTGGCGCAGATCCAGGGCCTTGGTCTCGCGATTGTGGTCGAGCACGAGATCGAAGTCGAAGCCGAAGGGATCGTAGCCGAGCCTCTGGACGTCGGCGAGGTTGGTTTCGCTCGCCGCGGCGATCTGCGCGGCCGAGAAGGACAGGTTCGAGATCGTCGCCACCAGCGAGGCCGGAACATTGTCGCTGGTTCCGGATACGCTGAGGGCTGCCGAAGCCATGGTGAACAGCGGACCTGCCGGATCATAGCCGGTGACGCCGGACACAGTGACGCCGTCGGCGGAGACCGAGCCCAGCCGATCGCCTGCGATCGTCCCGCCCGTTGCGGCGAGATAGGGCTTGTCGAAGACCATCATGTCGATTGTGGCGACCCTGTCGTCGGGTCCGAGCGCACCGACTTCGCGGATGCTGCCGTTTCGAAGCAGCAGCGCCGAGGCCTGCAGGCTCCCGTCGGGAAGCGTCACCGGCGCAACGAGGCGGCCCTCCGCGAAGGTGATCCCGCTCCAGCTCGGCTGCCCATCGTCCTTGGTCATGCGCAGATTGGTCATCACCACGTCCGTGCCGGACATGGTGGCGCCGTCATAACGGACCTTCGGCGAGAACTGGCTCTGCATCGGCGGCAGCTCGTTGATGCGCGAGACGAAAGTCTCGGCGAGCATCTGCGCCTGCTCGATGACGGGCGCACCCGGCGCCGGCGACGCGCCGAACGGGTCGTCGGCCGTCGGTCCGGTATCGGCGCCGGTCTGCGCACCCGGTTCGGGCGCGAACGGATCGGGCGCGCGGCTGCCGGAGCCGATGTCCGTTGTGGCGCGCGGAGCCGGCGTTGCGCCGAACGGATTGTCGGCGGTCCCGGAGTCGGGTGCTGCCGGCGCAGCCGGCGGCGGCGTGCCGACCGGATTTTCCGAGGCGGTGCCGCTGTCGGACGTCGCAGGCGGCGTTCCCAAGGGGTTTCCGGCGGTTCCGGTGCCCGGCTCGGCCGGGGCGGCCGGCGGCGAACCGAACGGGTTCTGCGAGACCGAGCCGAGCCCCTCGTCGGGGATCGGTTGGAGGGTCGGCGCGGCATCGACTGCCGGGGCCGGGGCTGCCGTAGCGGCGGGCGCTGCCGGCGCGGCCGGCGCGGCCGCGACGCCGCCGAGCTTGTCCCTCAGGATCCTGGCGAAGGACGCATAGGGACAATTGGCAAACTCGTCGATATGCGCCTGATAGGCGTCCGGCGTGTTGATTTCCCGGGCGATCTCGAAATGCGCCTTGGCTTCACCGCAATCCGTGGGCTGGGCCAGTCTCGGCCCGTTCTGAGCCACGGCGCCCCCCGGCAGAACGAGGGCAGAAGCGGCGGCCGACAGAAGGGCGGCGAACCCGATGCGTCTCACGGCGGTCATCGATCGAATTCCACGCTGTTGTCTGGAAAAGGCGAGCCGGTCGGTCGGAAGCGGGCTGAGACGATCGCCATCGGGGGCTCGTACGGCCGACCGGGGCCGATCTGACGTCTGGCGAAGATCATCCTTCGGGAAGTAGAAATGCGGGTACTGTCCCCCACCCTCCGCCGGATGGCGGCGTCATGTTCAGCATCGACACCACGCACCTCCTTCCCGACCTTGCGGCACCACGCAACGGCGCCCCGTGTCGATCGGCAACGCCTCGAATGGAGCAGAACATTCATAACTTGCTTTACTCCATCCCACAATAGCTTGCCGAAAGACAGTATTATCACGAGTTGACGCTACGGCCCATGAAGCGTCCTGATTGACGATGGGACCACGGCTTCGGCCATGGATACCGGGCCGGTCAGTGCGGGTCGGTCTTGCCGGGAACGGTCCGCTGCGCCTTCAGGATATCGGGAAGCGGCGCCTGGGAGCCGGTCGGCGCGCGGGCCGAAATGTCGGCCTCGACCGAAGGAGCCGACAGCCAGAGCCGTGCGGCCCTGACCGAAGCGGCGCCGCTTGCGGCAGCGCTGCTGTCATAGGTGACGAGCGCCGCGATCTCGGCTCCGCTCTCGATGTCCCATAGCTTCACCAAGTGGTCGTGGGAGCCGCTGGCAAGCACAAGGCCATCGGCGCTGAAGGCAAGGCTCGCGATCGTATCGGCATGGTCCGCGAGCCGCGTCACGAGATGGCCGCTTGCAGCGTCGAGGATCGCGACCGTGCGCACGCCTCCTTGGGCGACCGCGATCCGCCTGCCGTCCGGGCTGAAGGCGAGCGCCAGAACGGTGCTCGACAGGCCCTCGCCGCTCCTGACGCTGCGGCCGGAAGCCACGTCCCAGAGCGTCACCTCCGAATAGCTTCCGCCGGCCAGCGTCCTCCCGTCCGGGCTGAAGGCGAGCCGGCTCGCACCGAAGCGACCCGGCCCAAGGCTTGCTACCTGCGCACCGGTCCCGGCGTTCCAGATCCTGATCGTCTTGTCGGCCAGAGAGGCGGCCACGAGGCTCCCGTCCGGGCTGAACACCGCCGACGACACGTCGCCACCCTTGCCGTCCAGGCTGAGGATCGGGGCGCCGGTGCGGCTACTCCAAAGGCCGACGATCGCGCCTGTCGCGGCGGCGAGTATCTCGCCGTCGGGAGAGAACGCCACCGCCGGGATCGTGTAGACATCCGTCGGGATCCGGGCGACCTGCTCGCCGCTCGCGGCGTCGAAGATCTCGATCAGCCGCGAGGAGGCAGCGGCAAGGAGGTCGCCGCGCGGGCTGAAGGCGGCGGACAGGACGTAGCCGGCGGTCGGAACCGTCTTCGACAGGGTCGCGGATTGGCTGTCCCAGAGCGCGACGCCGCCGCCGAGCGCCCCGCCGACCGCCAGCGTTCCGTCCGGCGCGAAGGCGACGGCGTTGACGTCGTCGGCATGGATCTCGATCTGATGCGAGAGGGCGAGCGCGGGAAGGCGCCAGAGGTCGATCTCCGCCCCACCCGAGCCGGTCGCAAGGCTCGCCCCGTCGGGAGAGAAGGCGACGCGGTCGGAGCTGTAGACGCTTTCCTGGAGGCTCGGACCGGCCGCGCCGGTCGCCACGTTCCAGAACCGGACGATCCTTTCCGGGCCGCCGACGCTCGCCAGCGTCGCCCCGTCCGGCGAAACGGCGACATCGTAGACACCGTATTTGTGTCCGTTCAGCTGGTGCAGCATCGCGCCGGTGGCCGCGTCGAACAGCGAAAGGCCCGATGTGCTGGCGGTCGCCACGTTCCGCCCCGACGCGGCAAATTTCGCGGCATTGACGTTGCCGTCTGCGGTGATGGTGAGGAGGCTCTTCCCCGATCCGGCGTCCCAGATATTGACCGCGGGCTCGTAGCCGGCGGTGAGCAGCCTGCTGCCATCGGGCGAAAACCGCACGCTGCGGACCATGCCCTTCTGAGCGTTGTCGATCCTGCGGACCAGCGACGCGGAGGCAACGTCCCAGATCTCGACGCCCTGATAGACCCCCGCCGCCAGGAGCGCGCCGTTCGGGCTGAAATCGAGTGCTCCAACGCCGGTCGACCCGCCGGATCCGAGCGTGCGGGTGGCGTCGGGCCCCCTGTCGAAGAGGCGGATGACCCCGGTATCGTCGGCGGTCGCAAGGAGGCCCGTCCCCGGCTGGACGGCGACGGCGTTGACCGGCTCGCCCGAGCCGTTGACGGTTCCCATCAGGGCGCCGGTCGCGGTGTTCCAGACCTTGGCCGTCCCGTCCTTCGAGGCTGAGGCGAACCAGGATCCGTCCGGACCGAAGGCGATCGAGGTGACCGCCTGCGAATGGCCCTGGGTAAGGTCGAAGCGCCATCCCTCGCCGAGCTCGATGCGTGAAGGCTCCGGCGGGGCCGCGGCGGCGAGGGCGGGGCTGGTCGTGCCGACAAGCGGCGTGGTCGATGCCGGCCGGGCCCCGTCCGCGAGGCGGATGGCCGGGCTTCGATCATCGTGCCGGGCACCGGCGACACCGAAAGTCGAGGATGGGCCGACAAGGCCTGGTCGCGACGCCGGAAGATCCTTCGCCGAAGCCGCCTCTGCAACCAGGACAAGACCGAACGCTGACAGACAAAGCACGAAGCCACGCATGGAATGCCCTTGCCCGATATTTCCTTACGGAAGGGCTAGCAGCTTTCTCAACGGCAGCAAAGGGCCGGTGGAGAATTCTCTTTATGAAACAATGGGGCGGCACCGGATCGGCGCCGCCCCACAAGACATGGCAGTCGGATCGCGCTGGCGTCAGATCGACCGGCGACCGCGGAATCCGCCGAAGATCAGCGACAGGACGAAGAGGACGATCGCTACGAAGAAGATGATCTTCGCGATCCCGACCGCTGCGCCGGCGATTCCACCGAAGCCGAGAACGGCAGCAATCAGCGCGACGACGAGAAACGTAATGGCCCAACCGATCATGATCGGCACTCCTTCAACTGGTTTGGTTGAGCAAATAACGTGGCAACGGCCGAAAAGTTCTGTTGGCTGACGTTTTATGTTTAACGACCGGCAGCATCATCCGCGGTCGCCAGCATCAGAGAAACGCCGGCTCGCTCCTTCGGCAAGGCGCCGCGCCGGTCTCTTCGATGTCCAGCGCTGCCTCGCCGTCCGATCGGTCCCGGCAAGGAAAGGTCGCGAGCGAGCCCCACGGCGCTCCGGCCGAGACCGGCGGCGATGCGACGACCTCCCCGAGCGATTGCGAGGCCCGCCGGGACGCCATGCATCAGCGGCCGGTGTGGTGGACCTCCTGCTGCCCATAGACCGGCGTCGGGATGCCTTCCTGCCGGGCCTTCAGTTGCAGGGCGAGATAGAGCGAATAATGCCGCGACTGGTGGAGGTTGCCGCCATGGAACCATAGATGCTCGATCTGTGTCGGCTTCCACATGTTGCGCTGCTCGCCTTCCCAGGGGCCTGGGTCCTTCGGCGTGTCGGAGCCGAGCCCCCAGACCTTGCCGACCTTGTCGGCCGCCTCCTGGCCGACGAGGTCGGCGACCCAGCCATTCATCGAGCCGTAGCCGGTGGCGTAGACGATGAGATCGGCCGGAAGCTCCGTGCCGTCCGCGAGCTTGACGCCGGTCTCGGTGATCGCCTCGACCTGTCCCGCCTTCAGCTTGATCTTGCCGTCGATGACGAGCTGAGAGGCGCCGACATCGATGTAATAGCCGGAGCCGCGCCGCAGATACTTCATGAATAGGCCCGAATTGTCCGGCCCCCAGTCGAGCTGGAAGCCGGCCTTCTCGAGCCCTTCGTAGAAGGCGGCGTCCACTTCCCTGATCTTGTCGTAGATCGGGATCTGGAACTCGTGCAGGATCCGGTAGGGCAGCGAGGCGAAGATCATGTCCGCCTTGTGGGTGGTGATCCCGTTGGCCAGTGCCTTTTCGGAATAGAGCGCGCCGAGCCCATATTCCATCAGCGGGTCGGAGCGCACGATATGCGTGGTCGAGCGCTGCACCATGGTGACGTCCGCCCCGGCCTCCCAGAGCGCGGCGCAGATGTCGTGGGCCGAATTGTTGGAGCCGATGACGACCGCCTTCTTCCCCTTGTAGGCGTCCGGTCCCGGATGCTGCGAGGAATGGTGCTGGTCGCCCTTGAACCTGTCCATGCCGGGAAAGTTCGGGATGTTCGGCTTGGCCGACATGCCGGTCGCAAAGACCAGTTCCTTCGGCCTCAGCGTGATCTCCTCGCCGTCCCGGTCGACGACGACCTCCCACTCGCCCTTCGCGTCGTCCCAGCGCGCACTCTTGGCGGTGGTCTTCGCCCAATAGTTGAGCTCCATCACCCGCGTGTACATTTCGAGCCAGTCGCCGATCTTGTCCTTCGGCGAGAAGACCGGCCAGTTCGGCGGGAAGGGCAGATAGGGCAGATGGTCGTACCAGACCGGATCGTGCAGGCAGAGCGACTTGTAGCGCTTGCGCCAGGAATCGCCCGGGCGCTCGTTCTTCTCGACGATGATCGTCGGCACGCCCAGCTGGCGCAGCCGGGCGCCGAGCGCGATACCGCCCTGGCCGCCGCCGATGATCAGGACCTGGGGCTGGGTCTCGATCCCCAGCGTTGCCGCCTCCTCGGCACGCTTTTCGGCCCAGCTCTTGCGACCCGGATCCTGGCCGTGCTCGGCGCCCATCGGCCGGCGATCGCGCATCGGCTCCTCGAAGCCCTTGAGTTCGGTCATTGCTGTCAGCAGCGTCCACGCCTTGCCCTCGGCATTGATCCGCACGAGGCCTTCGCCCCGCGCAACGCCCGTCTCGAATGTGAACCAGGCGGTGACGATGCCGCCCTCCTCGGTCGGCTCCTCCGACAGGGTGAAGCCCTTCGGCGCCACGTGCGACAGCACGCTCTCCAGCATGTCCTTGACGCCCGCCGGGTTCTCGACGGTCTTGAGGTTCCAGGTGAAGGCGACGAGATCGCGCCAGAAGCTCGTGGGGGCGAAGAGGTCCGCCACGGCCTGTGGATTGCCCGAGGCGAGCGCCGCCTCGAAATCCCCGAGCCACCGTTCTGCCGTCGCACGCGCCGCATTCGCCGGCACTTCGGCCGGCCGTTCCATTGTCTCGCTCATGGTTCCTCCCAGAGACCGATCCAGACCCGCGGGGGTGGACACGCTTCTCTTCGGCCGGACCCCGCGGTTCCACCGCCCGCCCGGGAGCGCCTTGTCTCTGCGCCTTGCCCGGTCGGCCGGTCTCCGGCCGCATGCCGGGAGGAGTGTGGCGCGCGGTTTGGCGCCGCGCAAGCGGTAGGACGCCGCGCCAGCCTCCTCCTTCGACCAATAGAGGAAGGGGCGGCCAATAGAGAAAGGGCGGGCGACCGCGCGGCCGCCCGCCCTTCGGCGGATGTCTATCGATTGAATGGGGTCGGTCAGTGATCGGGGAAGAAGACCGGGCCGACGATCCGGATGCCGCTGTCGGTCCGGCGGATCGGCTTCTGCGTGGCGGTATCCGCATGGGCGGTGGCCACGGGCCGCTCGCTCGGCACCGGGATGATCGACGGGCGTAGTTCCGAAACCTGGTAGCTTTTCTGATCGTCGTTGCTTTGCGCCACTGCGGGGATGGCTTGCGCGGTCAACAAAGAGGCCGCCGCAATCAGAAGAAATGCACGATACATGGAAGCTGCTCCGAGCCTATCTCAAATGTCGACTTGCGCCGACTTGTTGAAGGCTAAAGGCGCGAAGGCTGTGAGGAGTTCCCGATCGTTCTGATTTTAAAGGAAGAAGGTTCGGGGAGAGTGGCTCGCCGGTGGGTGCGGTACGAACGTCAGGAAGATCGTTCTGGCTGCGTCAACATGCGGCCGGTCGCAAGGCGCGCGAGAGCCACCGCGGCCGTGTGCAGCCGCGGGAAACGGACCCACTGGCGCCGTTGTTCGCGGCGTCAGTTCATGCCGGGCAGGATGCGGTCCGGCGGGCGGTGGCCGTCCATCAGCGTGCGGATATTGATGATGACCTTCTCGCCCATGTCGAGCCGCGCCTCGATCGTCGCCGAGCCCATGTGCGGCAGAAGGACCACGCGGTTCTCCTCGGCGAGGCGCAGGAGCTTGCGGTCGATCGCCGGCTCCTCCTCGAAGACGTCGAGCCCCGCGCCGGCGATGCGGCCCGCCTCGATCGCGGCTACCAGCGCCTTTTCGTCGATCACCTCGCCGCGCGCGGTGTTGACGATGAAGGCGTGCGGCTGAACCAGCGCCAGCCGCCGCGCGGACAGAAGGTGGAAGGTCGCCGGGGTGTAGGGACAGTTGACCGAGATGATGTCCATACGGGCGAGCATCTGGTCGAGGCTCTCCCAATAGGCCGCGCCGAGTTCGGCCTCGGTCTTCGGGCTCACGCGCCGGCGGTTGTGATAGTGGATCTCCAGTCCGAAGGCCTTGGCCCGCCGCGCCACGGCGGTGCCGATCCGGCCCATGCCGAGAATGCCGAGCTTCTTGCCCCAGATCCTGCGGCCGAGCATCCAGGTCGGCGACCAGCCCGGCCAGCCACCGCCCTCGACGAGACGCGTGCCGCCCTCGACGAGGCGCCGAGGCACTGCGAGGATCAGCGCCATGGTCATGTCGGCGGTGTCCTCGTTGAGGACGTTGGGCGTGTTGGTCACGAACAGATTGCGGGCGAAGGCGGCCTCGACGTCGATGTTGTCGGTGCCATTGCCGTAATTGGCGATCAGCTTCAGCCGTTCGCCCGCCTGCTCGATCACCGCCCGGTCGATCCGGTCGGTCACGGTCGGCACGAGGACGTCGGCTTCGCGAACGGCGGCCACGAGTTCCGGCTGGCCCATCGGCCGGTCGTCCGCATTGACCCGGGTCTCGAAGAGCTCGCGCATGCGCGCCTCGACCGGCTCCGGCAGCTTGCGCGTCAGGATCACGAGCGGCTTCTCGCGCTTCGTCATCGACCGCTTCCCCTTGCAACTCAAGACGTTGTTAACCGAGATCGACGATCATGCGTCATCGAGGGCCGGCCCACTCTCCTAACAAGCGGACGCGGTGAAAACAAAGGTTTTCCCGAGTGCCCGCGGGCGCCGGCGGCCGTTGCCGCCGTGCAGGGGTGAGACGGGCAGCCGGCCTGAAGCGATATGTACGGAGTACGCCGACCATGAGTTTCGCTGCCTTCGCTCGCCGATTTGCCGCCGCCGCCGCAATGGTGCTGTGCCCCACTGTCCTGTCGTTCTCGGTCATGCCGACGGCCGGTGCCGTTGAGGTCGGCCCGGTCTCGAAGCTGCCGCTTCCGCGCTATGTGAGCCTGAAGGCCGCGCGGGTGAACGCCCGGATCGGACCGGGGCGCGACTATCCCGTCACCTGGCTCTATCTGAAGCCGGGCCTGCCGGTGGAAGTGGTTCAGGAATACGAGCTCTGGCGACGCATCCGCGACTCGGAGGGCTCCGAGGGCTGGGTCTATCACTCGCTCCTGTCCGGCGACCGCACGGCCATCGCAGCGCCCTGGCTGAAGGGCAAGGCAACGATGATCGACGTTCACGCAAGCCCGGCGGTCGACGCGCCGCTGGTCGCCCGGCTGGAGCCCGGCGTCGTCTCGATGGTCCGGGAATGCGGCTCGCAATGGTGCGAGATCAAGATCTCGGACCGCCAGGGCTATGTCCGCCAGCAGGACATCTGGGGCGTCTATCCGGACGAGAAATTCGACTGATCGGCAAAACGGTGTCGAAGCGGCACCGGCATCCGCGATAGTCGACGGCCGATCCTCCACGGTCCGTCGCAGCCATGGCGGCTGTGACGGGCCGGCTTTTTGTGGACCCGGCTAAGAGTCGATCAGGGGCCGCAGGCTCGTCGCACCGCCCCATTCTCCGGGGTCTGAGCCTACCCCACGCAGCGAGGACGAACCGGGAACGTCGCGCGATCGTGATGCGGCGCATTTCTCACACCGTTGAAAGCTAAGTCCGCCGGTCCAGCTTGGCTTCGGCCGGACCATTGCGCCGGCCTTCGCCCGCCGGCTTGAGGCCGGCACAGAACGTTTCGTGCTGCGAACGGTGACCCATGCCCGCCCTGCCCCTTTCCGATTCTCGCCCGTCCCCCGCGATCGCGGACCTCTTCCGGCGCGTCCGGCAGGACAGCGTCAGCCTCGGCAAGCCGCTGTCGGACGCCGACGCGACGGTCCAGTCGATGCCCGATGCCAGCCCCGCCAAATGGCATCTCGCCCATACGACATGGTTCTTCGAGACGATGGTGCTGGCCCCGAACGTTTCGGACTACCGGCCCTTCGACCAGAGCTTCAACTACCTCTTCAACTCCTATTACGAGACCGTGGGCGAGCGGCATCCGCGGCCGAAGCGCGGGATGATCACGCGGCCGGATCTCGCGACCATCTTCGCCTATCGCGAACATGTCGACGCGGCGGTCGAAGCGCTGCTCGAGCAGGGTGCGGGTGAGGAGATCTCGACGCTCGTCGAACTCGGCTGCCATCACGAGCAGCAGCATCAGGAGCTGCTCCTGACCGACATCCTCCACCTCTTTGCCCAGAACCCGCTGAGGCCCGCCTACAAGGATCCGCAGCCGCTTGCCGTCGGCGCGAGCGAGGCTGATCCCGTGCAGTACAAGTCCTTCGAGGGCGGCATCGTCGAGATCGGTCATGACGGCCAGGGCTTCGCCTTCGACAGCGAAGGCCCGCGCCATCGCACGCTGATCGAGCCGTTCAGGCTCGCCGACCGGCTGGTCACCAATGGCGAGTGGATGGAGTTCATGGCCGACGGCGGCTACCGGGATCCGCTGCTCTGGCTTTCGGCCGGCTGGGCCACAATCCTCACCGAAGGCTGGGACCGGCCGTTCTACTGGGAAGAGCGGGACGGCGAGCACTTCACCATGACGCTGCGCGGCGCCCAGCCCGTCGATCCTGCCGCGCCCGTCACCCATGTCAGCTATTTCGAGGCCGACGCCTTCGCGACCTGGGCCGGTCGCCGTCTGCCGAGCGAGGCGGAATGGGAGCATGTCGCGGCCTCCTGCCCGATGGCCGGAAACTTCGCCGACAGCGGCCATCTGCGTCCGCGGCCGGCGCAGAACGCCGCGGGCGCCGGCGAGATCCGGCAGATGTTCGGCGACGTCTGGGAATGGACGCGCAGCCCGTTCGCGCCCTATCCCCGCTTCAAGCCGGTCGAGGGCGCGGTCGGCGAATACAATGGCAAGTTCATGTGCGGCCAGTTCGTCCTGCGCGGCGGCTCCTGCGCGACGCCCGGCGGTCACATCCGCCCGACCTATCGCAACTTCTTCCCGCCCGACGCGCGCTGGCAGTTCTCGGGCCTGCGCCTGGCGGAGGATGCGTGATGCTGGACAGGGCAGACGCCAAGGCGGTGCAGCGCGAAGCGTTCCGCGCCGACGTGCTTGCAGGCTTGTCGCAGACGCCGAAGCGTCTGCCGGCGCGCTGGCTCTACGACGACCGCGGCTCCGAGCTCTTCGAGGAGATCACCCGGGTCGACGACTATTATCCGACGCGCACGGAAACGGGGATTCTCGAGGGCAATGCCGCCGCCATGGCCGGGTTTTGCGGGACCGGCGCCGTGATCATCGAGTACGGGGCCGGCGCCGGGGTGAAGACCGAGATCCTTCTCGGCGCGCTGGAGGACCCCGCGCTCTACGTGCCGGTCGACATCGCCGGCGACTTCCTCAAGGCCTCCGCCGAGCGGATCGAAAGCCGATTCCCGGACCTCACCGTCCAGCCGGTGGTCGCGGACTTCACCGACGACTTCGACCTGCCGGAGGACCTGCCGCGCGGCGCAAGGCGCGTCGGATTCTTTCCAGGCTCCACGATCGGCAATCTTGATGCGGATGAGGCGGCCGATTTCCTGAAGCGCATGCGCGGACACGTTCAGGCGGGCGGCCGCGCCATCCTCGGCACCGACCTCAAGAAGGACGTGGCGACGCTCGTGCGGGCCTATGACGACAGCGAGGGCGTCACCGCCGAATTCGACCGCAACATCCTCAAAAGGATCAATCGCGAACTCGGCGGAACCTTCCCGGTCGACCGTTTCGTCCATGAGGCCCGCTGGAACGAGACGGCCTCGGCGGTCGAGATGCATCTCAAGAGCCTCGATGCCCAGACGGTCGAGGTCGCCGGGCGGCCGTTCCGCTTTGCGCCCGGCGAGACGATCCATACGGAAAGCTCGCGCAAATATTCTGTCGAGGGCTTTTCGCGACTTGCCTCTGCCTGCGGCTGGGCGGTCGAGGCGGTCTGGACCGACCGCGGGCGGAAATTCGCCGTCCTCGGTCTCGTGGCGCAGGCGTAGAGGCAGCACTTATTCCTGCGGGCGGGTCGGCGACGGCCCGCCGCTCACGGTCCTCACCCCGTCGGGCGCCGCAACCGGCGTGCGGGCGTCAGCCCGTGCCGCATGTGCTCTCTTGCGCGAGGCCAAAGGCCCGATACCCGACCGACTGAGACCTCGAGAATGCTGCGACCGCTCGGATTTCTCTCCGCGTGCGCATAGGCATGACTATCTTGTGTTAGTTGAATTGCCGTAAGGCCACTTGCTGTTCATCTCTATTGGCTGTTCAATGCCGGTAGTGTTTCACAGTTTTGTTGAGCTGCCGATCGATGATGGACGGATCTATTGTCGACGTCATCACTGGCCTGCGTCGCTGGGCTCTTGGCTGCCAGCTGAGAATCGTCGGGGCCAGCCTGATCGCCGCTTGCCTGGCGCTCGCCGCCCCACCTCCGGCTCTGGCGGCCGGGGGCGCTCACGATTGGGCAGACGACGTCGCCACCTGGCTGAAGGATCTGCCTGACGAGGCCGGCGCCGCGGCCTGCCTCGAGAAGATCCGCAACTCCGGCAATCCCTTTACGCTCACCGTCCTCGGCATTCCCGCAACGGACGCGCGGCTGAACGCTGCCGAGCGCGAGACGCTGAACCGCCGGATCGAGAACGCCGTTCCGCCGCGCTACCAGCTGCTCACCGGCAGCGGATCGAACACGCAGGTGACGGCCATCCTGCCGGGCCGGGGTGCGGCGGCGAATGCCGATCGGGCGGCCCGCGAGTTCTACCGCTCGAACCTGTTTCTCCAGGCCGAGATCGACCGCTGGCATGCCGATCGGGTGACGCTGCGGCTCTCGGCGCGCATCCTCGATCCGGACGATGGCAGCATCTGCGCCAATCGCGGCATGTCGGGCGGGCTGGATCTCACCCTCCCCGATCTGCAGTTCGCCGAAGCGCCGGCCGCATGGCGCAGCGGCGAGCCGGTCCTCGATCTCTTCGAGGGGCTGAAATCCCTGATCCGCGACGAGGTGATCGCGGCAAGCGATCTGGAGGGCAAGGTCCCCGAGCGGGCGGGCCTCGCCGTCACCACGGAATGGGCCAATCCCGATTGCGTGCTCGGCCGGCAGATGACCGACGCGGTGGCCTCAGCGGCCAACGCGGCCCGCAAGGACAGCAGCGTCAACGGGCGAATCGGCGGCAAGGTCTGGCCGGTCTTCTATCCGTTGCCTCCCGCCCCGCAGCGCAGTGGCTCATCGCCGGACGGTCAGGGCGAGGACGGCGACCAGCCCGTCCTCCTCGTCACCGCCAAGCTCGCCGATCCCGGCATGCGGCTCTCCTACGGCGAGACGCCGGGGCCGGACCCGTGGCCGATCTCCATCACGCTCTCGCTCGGCACCGGCAACAATCCGGGCTTTCCCCAGCACGCCATCGCCGCCGTTCCCGGCACCTGGCTCGCCGGCTGCGTCGGCAGTGGCGCGGACCAGGGCGACTGGCTGACCGAGATCAAGGGCGAGGCGGAACAGGTCGCCTCGATCCACGACTACCGGATCGTCCCCGCCAAGGCCGCGTTCGAGCCGGGACGCGACAATCTCGAGGTGGACATAAGCCTCGACGATACGCTGTTCCTCTATTGCTGGATGCTGGCCGACGACCGCAGCGGCGTCGCGCTGTTCCCCAATCCGTCGGTCGCCGCCGGGGCCGTCCGCCCGTCACGCCGGCCCTATCGCTTTCCGGAGCGGTTTTTTCCGGTGCCGCTCGGCGCAGAGCCCGCCCGCCTGCCGATCATCGGCGCCGGCCGCTCGCTGTTCGGCTGCTTTTCCAGCCGCAACGACGTCGACCCGGCGCTGCGCCGCCGCTGGCTCGATGCCGCGCGAAGCGTCTCTGCCCTTTCCACTGCCGAGGTGGCCGAATTCCGCAAGGCCTTCCGTGCCGATCCCACGGTGACCGAACGCTATGTCTGGATCGACCATCTGGGGACCCGAAAGGCGGCGAGCCGCGATGAATGATCTTCTCGCCCCATGTCCTCGTCCACAGGGAGGCCGACCGTCATGACGTCTCGCCTCGCAGCCGCATCGCTGCTTGCTCCGCACGGGTTTCGCGCCATGGCGGCGTCACTTTGGCGCCACCGCATCGCTGCCGGCGCCTGGCCGCGGCTTGGCCTCCTGACGGGGCTCCTCCTGGCGCTCGCCGCCGTCCTGCTTACCGCCAGCCTGGTGAAGGCCGACACCGACCCGCGCAAGCGCTACGGCCTGATCGTCTACGCGCAAGACTACAAATATACCGCCCGGCTGGACTACGCGAAGAAGGACGCGAATCTGGCGATGGAGATGTTTCTCAACGCCTTCCAGATCCCGCCGGCCAACATCACCCGGAAGGAGAACCCCAGCGCCGGCGAAATGCGCCGCATTCTCGGCGGCACCGACGCGGTTGGCGAGGCAGCGCGCGCGATCACCGCCGAAGATGCCGAGTTCTACGTCTATGTCATCGCTCACGGCTCCAAGGAGCGCGATCCGGTCAACCAGGCGATGCGGCCCTACCTTCTCGGCATCGAAAGCGATCCGCAGAACCTTGCGGATAGCGGCTACGGGCTCGACGAGCTGATGGCCGGTCTGAAGGCGGCACACGACCAGATCTTTCCACGGGGCAAAGTCCGCATCTTCCTCGAAAGCTGCTTTTCCGGCGGCTTCAGCGAGGGCGAGCTGGTGACGGGCACCTCGTCGCCGGCCCTGTCGGGTCCGATCCAGGAGATCCGCGCCACCTCCGACTGGCTTTCCGTCGTCGGCGCCTCCGGCCCGGACGAAGTCGCCTACTGGGACATCAACCGCAATGACAGCGTGTTCACCTCCATGTTGGCCCAGGGCCTATCCGGACGCGCCGACGGCAGCGTCAACGGCCAGGCGGACGGCCGCATCACCTATGCTGAGCTGAAGAGTTTCCTCCACACCAAGGTGCCGACGCGCGTATCGCAGCTGCGCGAGGGCAAGACGCAGACGCCGAGCGTCGTCGTCGCAGATCTCGGCGAAGTCCTTCTCGACTTCGGCGCAACGCCGCCGGTGCTGCCGACCGTGCGCGCCTGGGAAAAGAGCGACGAGAAGCGGATCACCTACATCACCCGGCAGCCGATCGAGGGGCTCGCGCCGCCGGCTCGACGCACGCTTCTCGACCGCATCAGGCGCGAGCAGCGCAACTGCCTCTATGGCTGCGAGCCGCTTTCGGTGAAGGTCAGCCAGATCGAGGAGAGCCTGGCAGAATGCAAGTCGGAGCTCCTCAACTATCGCGCCGCGCTTGCCGAAAAGGACATCGGCCTCGTCGCCTTCACCAACGATACCTGCGTGTGCTGCGAGTTGAAGGCCGAGGCCAAGGCCTGCACGGACAGCGGCGACATCGGCTCCAGCGCGTGCCAGTGCCTCGGCTCCGACCAGTGCCTGGCGAGCTTCGCCGCGAAGGCGGCGCCCGTCGATGACGGCTGCGACAAGCTGTTCACGGAGGCCGTCGATGCCGCGCGCAAGAGCCAGAAGCTGAAGCCGCTCGAGGACTTCGAACGCGACAATGCCGCCTGCGCCAAGGGACGGCCGGTCGCCGAAGCGCGCCAGCAGCTGTGCAGCAGCGCGGCATCCCAGGCGGACGGAGATCTTGCCGCCATGCGCCGCTTCGTCGAAGGCATGGGCGGCTGCGACGAGGCTGCGGGGCTTCAGCGCAGGATCGCCGCGCTCGATTCGACCAAGACCTGCAGCCAGGCCTGGGCCGCCGTCGGCGAGATCGACGACGATGGGCTCGACCAGTTCCTGCGCGAGCATGGCGACTGCCGGGACGAGATCGCCGCCGCCAAGGCGCGTCTTTCCGACCGGCTGAAGGCGACGATCGCGATCTCCGAACAGAGCCAGGCCCTCTCCGAATACGAACAGTCGGCAACCGTCCTCACCCGGTTCCTCGACCGCTTCAAGAACGCCCTTGCCTATGAGGACCGGCGCGACCTCGAAGACCGGATTACCCGGATCGAGGACAAGCGACAGCTACAGGCCTGCACGCAGGGCTTCACCGCCGCCAGGCTCGGCCGCACGAGTTCCGCCCTCAGGGCTTTCGCGGAGAAGAACTCCGGCTGCGCCGAGGCGGCCGAGGCACGCAGCCTCGCAGCGGAAGCCGAGAAGTCCGAGGTTTGCGCATCGGCCTGGGAGGTGGTCGGGAAGTCGAACAGCGTCCGCAATTTCGTACGATTCCGCAGCGAGCATGGCGACTGCACCCGCGAGATCGCCCTGGCCGAGAGCAAGATGAACGACGTCGCCGCCTCCTGCACGCGATTTGCCGACGAGCAGGCGGCGCGCGGCAACATCATGGGCGCCGCGATCTATGTGCGCGGCTGTCTTGCCGACTTCCAGGACGTCGAGCCTTACTCCGGCACGCTGCGGCAGCGCCTCGCCACCTTCGAGAGCGTCCAGGAACAGCAGTCGGCGTCGGCCCCTCCCGCGCCGGCTCCCGCGCCGGCGACCTACCAGCAGGCCACCGCCGCCTATCCCAACCCTTCGCCGCCGGCCGCGGGCGATCCCTGCGGCGATCAGAGCGCCATCGCCGCGGTCGCCGCCTATTACGACGATCTCGACCATGGGAACGCCAACAGCGCCTATCAGCGCTGGTCCCGGTCCAATCGCTCCAGCCGGCTGCTCCGGGCGATCCGCCAGGTCGGCGACGCGCGGATCAGCAATGTCAGCCAGCCCTACTGCAATGGCGGGTCGGCGACCGTCAATTTCGACGCTCAGGTGCGGGGTGCCGGCAGCCGTCGATGGGAGCCCTATGCCATGGAGGCGCAGCTTGTCCTCGGGGATGGAACATGGTGGATCGAGAAGCTGAAGTCGCGATGATCGACCGGTTCGCTTCCTCGATGCGCGCGTCGCGCTGCCGGACGGCGGTGACTGCCGTCTGCGGCGCTCTCGCCGGCCTGATCTTGGCGTCCGCTCCCGTCTCGGCCGCGGCTCCGGGCGGCGACACGCCGGAGGCCGCCGTGCGCGCCTATTACGAAGCGCTCCAGGCAGGGGCGTGCGAGACCGCCGCGACCCTGCGGCCCGGCTACCCGCAGAAGTCCTGCAAGGAGGTGACCGCGGTCAACCTGCAGAATGTCGAGCCGAAGGACGTCGTCGGAGACAGTGCCGTCGTGCTCCTGTCGGTCGAAGTGGTGAAGGGCGAGAACCGCGACCTGTTCACCGGCTTCGTCGGTCTGAAGAAGGGCGCGTCCGGCTGGACCATCGACGGCAGCACCTATCACAGCAAGATCACGCTCGGGGATTTCCGCGCTTGGCTGAGCAAGAAGCCGGGTTTTGGCAGCCGTGCCGTGCCTGCCGAGCCGGCCGCCGCCCCCGCGCCGGTGCCCTCGCCCGCCCCCGCGGAAGCACTCGCCGCCACGCATCCGCCGATCCCGCAGCCTTCGCCGGAACCGGCAAATCCAGCGATCGACGACGGCCGGCCGGGCGCCCCCGACCAACAGGCAACGCCGGCGCCGCCTCCTTCCGAGCTTGTGCCCGCGCCGAGTTCGCGCCCGCAGGGCGTCCCGCAGCATCTCGCCCTCGCCGCTGCGATCCCCGGACGCGACGAGATGCTCGACCGCCTCTACAGCGTGGCCAGCCGGGAGAGCGGCCCGCTCACCTTCGGCTCGCAACGCATCCTCGACGCCTGCTGGAGCAGGGCCGACCTCGCCTATCGGGGTCCGTCCGAAAAGGCCGTGCACAAGAGCGGACCGGACATAAGGCGCGGCCCCCCCGATCGGCTGCGCCCGCAACTCCAGGCCCCGCAGCTCAGCGCCGCGAACCGGAACTCGATCCGCAGCGTCAACACAGGCGGTCGCAAGCTCGTCGCGCTGACCTTCGACGTCTGCGAGCAGAACAACGAGAAGGCCGGCTATGACGGCGAAATCGTCGATTACCTCAGGAAGCACGGGATCAAGGCGACGTTCTATCTCGGCGGAAAATGGATGGCGACGCATCAGGAGCGGGCCATGCAGATCATCGCCGACCCGCTCTTCGAGGCCGGCAATCACGGCTGGACGCATGGCAATATGCGCGTCCTGAAGGGCCGGGAAATGCAGGACCAGATCGACTTCACCCAGGCCGAATACGAGCTGACGCTCGGCCGGCTCCTGTCGCGGGACTGCGCGAAGACCGCCGGCGATACCGAGAGGTCGCGCATGCCCTGGCGACTGCGCACCTTCCGCTATCCCTATGGCACCTGCAGCCCGGAGGCGATGCAGGCCGTCAACGCCGCCGGCCTCGCCGCCGTGCAATGGGACGTCGTCACCGGCGACCCCTGGCGCGGCGCCTCCGCCGCAGCGATCGCCCGGACGGTCGAGACGCGGGTCAGGCCCGGCTCGATCGTGGTCATGCACGCCAACGGCCGCGGCTGGCACACCGGCGAGGCCGTGCCGACCTTCATCGGCGCGCTGGCAAGGGCAGGTTATGAGTTCGTGACGGTGAGCGAGCTCCTCAGCGCCGGCAGGCCCGTCGCCGTCGCCGCCTGCTACGAGAACAAGCCAGGCGACAATGTGCGCTACGACAAGCTGTTCGGCAAAGGGACCGGCGATTGAGCACGTCCGGCGCCTTCGGCGGGCGGGAGTACGAAAGCCGGGACCATCTCCTTCGCCCGCTGTCGGCCGCCGAGGCGGCGGCGCTCGGTGCCGAGATGGCCGCGACGGATCCGTGGGCGCGCCTCGGCTTCTCGGCCGATGGACTTGCCGGCGCGCTCGCCCCCCGAGAGCGGATTGCGCCGGAATCCCCCGTCACCTTCGGCCTTGAGGGCCTGGGCGGCGCACTGGCCGGCGCCGTCAGCGTTCGCCCCGTCTGGCTGCGCGGACCCTATCTCGCGCTCTTGTTCGTGCGTCCCCAGAGCCAGTCGCGCGGTACCGGCCTTGCCGCGCTCGAATGGATGGAAGCCGAGGCCGGGAGGGCCGGCGCCAACAGCCTGTGGACCGCCGTCTCGGCCTTCAACGACCGCGCCTTTTCCTTCTATCGTCGCTTCGGCTTCGAAGAAGTCGCCCTTCTGCCCGACCTCGTCATGCCCGGCGAAGACGAGCGCCTGTTGCGCAAGCCGCTGCGGGTCGCCGTCCCGTAGAAGGCGGCGACAGGGTGGCAGCCGCTCTCCGGCGGCCGGGGGCGTTTCCGGGGATTGTGCCGCACCAGGCGAGCGGATTTCCGCTCAGTCCCTTCGGCCCCGCCGGCTGGTTCAGCCATCCCACGCGGCCGTTTCGTCTCGTGGGAAAACACGCGGAAAATATTGACTCTTAAAGTCATGTTTCCATAAAGAGCTGCGACGAAGCGCGAATGTCGCCGAACCGGCCCCGCCCGCTTCCCGAACTCAACACTGATCGAAATGATCGGCATCACATGATCTCGTCTCGCAAAATCCGGCGGCTCCCCGCCGCCCTTCCGGTTTTCGCTCTCCTGCTCCTGGTCGGTGGCCTTTCCGACGCCGCGGCACAGGAGGGCGACATTTCGGCCGGGCCGGGAGACCGGGTTGGGCCGCAGGCGGAGCGCACCACGCCGCCACCGCCGGAGGGTTCCGGCATTGCCGTTCCGGACCCCGGTGCGGATGCCGGTGCAGGCGCCGAGACACCGTCCGCTGCGCAACCGGCCCGTGTCGACAGCGGTGCGACGACCCCAACCGCCCCCTCGCCCGAACCGTCTGCGGAGGCAAGCCCAGCGCCGGAATCCCCCGCCGATGAGGCAGGGCCCGGCCCGCAGGGGGCGGGCGGACGCGAAGAGCAGGCGGACCTCTTTCCCCCCGTCGACATGCCGGCGGAGGCCGGCGCGGCACGCGATGCCAACCTGCCGCACGATCTGTCGCCGCTCGGCATGTTCCTCGCCGCCGATTGGGTGGTGAAGGCGGTCATGATCGGCCTCGCCTTCGCCTCGCTCGTCACCTGGACCGTGCTTCTGTCGAAGGGAATGGAGGTCGCCTTTTCCAAGCGCCGGGCGAGGCGCGGCGTCAGGCTGCTCGATCGCGCCGAGACGCTTGACGCGGCGATCGGCGACGAGCGCGCGGCACGGCGCTGGCGCGGTCCGGTCGCGGCCCTCGCCAAGGCGGCCGAGGCCGAAAAAGAGCGCTCGGCCGGCCTGTCGGCAGATGGCGTCAAGGAGCGCGTCGCCGTTGCCCTCGGGCGGATCGAGGCGCGCGCCTCCCGCAACCTCGCCCGCGGCACCGGCGTCCTCGCCACGATCGGCTCGACCGCACCCTTCGTCGGCCTGTTCGGCACCGTCTGGGGCATCATGAACGCCTTCATCGGCATCAGCCAGGCCAACACGACCAATCTCGCCGTCGTCGCGCCGGGCATCGCCGAGGCGCTGCTCGCCACCGCGATCGGCCTCGTCGCGGCAATCCCGGCGGTGATCATCTACAACATGTTCGCCCGGTCGCTCGCCGGCTACAGGGCGCTTCTGGCCGATGCGACGGCGCTCGTGCTCCAGCACGTCTCCCGCGACCTCGACCGTCGCGACCATAGCGCGGCCCGCCCGCGCCATCTGTCCGAGGCGGCGGAGTAGCGCGATGGCCTTCAAGCTCGACAGTGACAGCGGCGGCGATCTCGACGAGCTCTCGGAGATCAACGTCACGCCCTTCATCGACGTCGTCCTCGTGCTCCTGATCATCTTCATGGTGGCCGCCCCGCTGTCCACCGTCGACGTGCCGGTGGACCTGCCGGTCTCCAATGCCGAGCCGCAGAAGCGGCCCGACGAGCCGGTCTACCTGACGGTCAAGGAGGATCTTTCCCTCGTCCTCGGGAGCAAGGCCGTGTCCGATGGAGCACTTGCGGCGGAACTCGACGAGCGAACCGCCGGCGACCGCGAACAGCGGTTATTCCTGCGCGCCGACGGGTCCGTCGCCTATGCCGATCTGATGGCGGTGATGAACCGGCTGCGCTCGGCTGGCTACCTGAAGATCGCTCTCGTCGGGCTCGAAGATCCCGATGCCGCTCCGGCACAGGGGAGCGGAGGCAGCGCCGAGGGCCGGGAGCGTCCCTGATCATGGCGAGCCATGGCACAAGGCACTCGATGCCGGCCGCGGAGGACGGTCGCAGCGCCGCTCTCGCACGCTGGACGGTGGCCGCCGTCCTCGTTCTCGCCGTCCATGCGCTCGGCGCCTTCGCGCTCCTGACCAGCGAACCGGAAGCAGCGCCCGAGGGCGTGCCGCAGGCGCCGATCCTGATCGACCTTGCACCGCCGGCCGCAGCGCCCGAGATCGCCGCGCTGGAGGATGCCCGGCCGGCACAAGAGCCGGTCGACACGCCGGCGGAAAAGGTCGACGACACCACACCCGAAGCCGAGCCCGAGGCTCCGCCACCCGAGCCGGAGACAGCACCGGAGCCCGAGCCCGAGCCCGAGCCCGAGCCCGAGCCCGAACCGGTGGTACCTGATGTCACTCCGGAAGCTCCGACGCCCGAGGAGACGGTCGAAGCGCCAGAGCCGGTCATCGAGGCGAAGCCGAAGGAGGCGGAACAGCCGCCCGAGCCCGAACAGGCACCCGCGCCGCCTGACGTCCCGCTTCCGGTCGCCGCACCCGAGCGGCTCCGCCCGGACGTCGCAGCGATCACCGACATTCCCCTGCCGACGGCGCGGCCGGCCCCACCGCGTCCGGTACGCGAGGCTGCGCGACAGGAGAAAAAGCGCGAGACGCCGAAACGGCAGACGAAGCCGAAGCGCGAGAGGCCCGACAAGAAGGCAGCCAAGCCGCGGCAGCGGCGCTCGCCGGCACCCTCGACGGCCTCGCAGGGCCGCGAGAACCGCAAGGCCTCGCAGGGCGCAACCGTCTCTCGTGCCGCGCTGTCGAACTGGCAGTCGCGCGTCCAGGCGCGGCTCAACCGCTACAAGCGGACACCGCGCGGCGCGGGTCAGGGGACGGTGCGGATCGCCTTCTCGCTGAATGGCGGCGGCCGGGTGGTGTCCGTGCGGGTGGTGGGATCGTCCGGCAACCGGACGCTCGATACGGCCGCAGCTGCCCTGGTGCGGCGGGCGAGCCCCTTCCCGGCGCCTCCGGGCGGCGGTTCCGTGTCCTTGACCGTGCCGGTCCGCTTCCGCTGAACGCCTTACCGGCGGATGCGTCAGCATCATGCCCGCTGGTATTTGAGCCCGCCCCGCTGCGAAGCGCCGCCGAGCATGCCGCTCCGCAGTTGCGCAGAACGGGCCGCTTCAGCCGGAGCGATAGCGGTTGGCCGCCTCCAGCGCCGCCTTCTGCGTCTTCTGGTCGAGGCCGCGGAAGAAGTCGTCGAGCTGCGAATCGCTGTTCTTCACCCGCTTGGCGATCACCGCCCATTTGGCAGCTTCCAGCCGGTCGGGCTCCGTGCCGATACCGTCCTTGTAAAGATGGGCGACGCGGTTGATGGCGATGGGATTGCCGAGTTCGGCGGCTCGCTTGAGAAAGCGGAACCCGTCCTTCATCTTCTGCGGGCCGCCCCGCCCGTTGATCAGCCAGATGCCGTATTCGATCTGGGCGGTGTCCTGGCCATTGATCGCCGCCGCCCTCAGCCAGGCGCGCGCCTTCTCGTCGTCGGCCTGAACGCCGCGGCCATAGGCATAGAGCTGCGACATCGCATATTGCGCATCGGCGACGCCGGCATTGGCCGCCTTTTCGAAATAGGTTTTCGCCTCGGCGAAGCCGCCGGCCGGCGAGGCCTCGATCAGCATCTGGCCGTAATTGTATTCGGCGAGCGGCAGGCCCTTGTCGGCGGCCGCCTTCATGAGGTCGCGCGCCTTCGCCTCGTCGGGCGCCACCACCTTGCCGTCGAGCAGGATCATCGCGAAGCGGAACTGGGCCTCGGGATTGCCGGAACCCGCGGCGGCCTCGTACCAGCGCGCCGCCTCCTTCAAGTCCTGGGCGACGCCGAGACCGCGCGAATAGATCTCGCCGAGCAGCGTCTGCGCCGCGGGGTCGCCAAGATTGGCCAGCGGCGTGGCGATCTGCAGGGCGGTCAGGTAGAATCCGCGCTGGAAGGCACCATAGGCGAGATCGCTCTTCGAGGCGGGCTTGCTGTCCGCGGACCCTTCAGGTCCGTTTCCCTCCGCCGAACGGCCCTGCGAATACGGCAGAAGGAGCGGTGCCTGGTTGCTCCCGCTCGACACCTCGGTCTCCGCTTTGCCCGTCCTGGCCGCGCCATCGCCGCCCGACTGGGCGAGAGCGGGCGCGCCAAGGAGCACGAGCGCGATCGCGGCGATCGAGACAGTGCCTTGGAGAGCCCGCAGCCTCATGCCGCCGCCTGCTCGAACCACGCATCGAAGATGGCGTTCGCCCGGGCGACCTTCGCGCCGGCCTCGCTGAGATCGGCGAATACGGCGGCGGCGGCGGCAACGAATTCCGCCCCGCTGGCCGATGCCGCCTCGGCGCTTTCGATCGAACTCCCCATCATCAGGATGCAGGGGATCTCGACGATTTCCGCCCACCACTCGGCCATCTTCAGGTTCTTCGGATGCAGCTGCGGGTCGGTGTCGCCGCCAAAGCGCCCGAAGAAGAGATAGTCGGGGAGCCGCTCGCCCGCGTCCAGCGCATCGTGGCGGGTCTCGAAACCGGAACAGCCGACGATGAGCTTCGGCGAAAAGCGCGCGACCGCCTCGCCCAGCGCCGGGATGTCGCCAGCCGTCAGATGAATGCCGTCGGCCTTCAGCCGGCCGGCGCATTGGGTGTCGTCGGCGACGATCGCGGCCGCGCCCGCCGCCTGGATCAACGGCACCAGCGGCTCGGCGAACCGCTGGAACGCGTCCGCGTCGCGGCCCGCCGGGTCGAGGATCACCGAGGCGACATCGCCGCCGGATAGCGCGTTCCTCAACCCTGCCTCGGCGTCGGCATCGGTAAGCGGTGTCGTCACCAGGACGAGTCTTGGGCGGATGGGATCGACGATCATCTCGGCATTCTGAAGGTTAAAGGATCTCGCGGGCCCGGAAATGTGCCGAGGCCGCATGGGGGTCATAGCAAATCGGCTGCCCAGCACCAAACGCGTCGGTGCCGCCTCCGCTTCACGACCTGGCGAAGATCGCCTGCGCCGCCTGCGCCGCGCGGGGCCGCAGGGCCCGATCGTTGCGCCCTCGGCCTCAGCCGCCTAAGAAGGCGGTTCCTCCTGCCGCCTGCCGGGTATCCCTCGCGCAATGATCACCGATCCGCTGTTCTATCTCTTCGCCGTGCCCGCGGTCTTCCTGGTCGGGCTGTCCAAGGGTGGTTTCGGCGGCACGATCGCGCTGATCGGCGTTCCGCTGATGGCCTTCGCCGTCTCGCCGGTGACCGCTGCGGGCATCCTCCTGCCGATCATGATCATCATGGACCTCGTCGGGCTATTCGCCTGGCGCGGGCGCTTCGACCGGGGCGTCCTCGCCTCGATGCTTCCGGCCGCCCTCCTCGGCGTCGCGCTCGGCTATTTCACCGCGCAGATGGTGTCGGCGGACGGCATCCGCCTCATCCTCGGCCTGCTCTCGCTCTGGTTCGTCGCCGACTGGCTGCTCAAGGCGCGCCGCGACAAGGAGCCGAAGCCGCGCAATCCGCTCAAGGCGGGCTTCTGGGGCACGGTGTCGGGATTTGCGAGCTTCGTCTCCCATGCCGGCGGGCCGCCCTACCAGATCTATGTCGTGCCCCTGAAGCTCTCCCCGTCCGATTTTGCCGGCACGGCCGTCGTCTTCTTCGCCGTCGTCAATGCCGTAAAGCTCCTTCCCTATTTCCTGCTCGGTCAGTTCAGTCTCGGCAATCTGGAGACATCAGCGGTGCTTGCTCCCCTGGCGCCGCTGGCGACCGTCACCGGCGTCTGGCTGGTACGCCGCATCGAGCCAAAGGTCTTCTACCGCCTCGTCTACACGCTGCTTGTCCCAGTCGGGCTGAAGCTAGCCTTCGACGGCGCCAGCGGACTTCTCTCCTGATACGGAAGATGTCATCTCTGCGGGGAGGATCGGCAGACGACCGAACGGGAGGAACATCATGGGAATCTACGACGAGCATCTGGACCGAAACGCGGCGAACTACCAGCCGCTGACGCCGCTGACCTTCCTCGCCCGGGCGGCCGAGACCCATCCGGACCGCACTGCGATCATCCATGGCGCGCTCAGGCGAAGCTATCGCGATTTCTATCGCCGCTCGCGGCAGCTTGCCTCGGCGCTCGCAGCCCGCGGGATCGGGCGCGGCGACACCGTCGCGGCGATGCTCTCCAACACGCCTGCGATGCTGGAGGCCCATCACGGCGTGCCGATGGCCGGCGCCGTGCTCCTGTCGATCAACACGCGGCTCGACGCCGACATCATTGCCTTCCAGCTGGATCATTCCGAAGCGAAGGTGGTGATCGTCGACCGCGAGTTCGCCGCCGTCATGGGCGAAGCGCTGGCGAAGGCCGAGGTGACGCCGCTGGTCGTCGACTACGACGATCCGGACTTTCCGCAGAACGCGCCCACCGAAAAGGGCGACCCCATCGGCTCGATCGAATACGAGGCGCTCCTCGCCGAGGGCGACCCCGCTTTCGAGTGGCTGATGCCGCGGGACGAATGGGATGCGATCTCGCTCAACTACACCTCGGGCACCACGGGCAATCCGAAGGGCGTCGTCTACCACCATCGCGGCGCCGCGCTGATGGGCTACGCCAATGTCGTCGCGGCCGGCATGGGCCGGCATCCGGTCTATCTGTGGACGCTGCCGATGTTCCACTGCAATGGCTGGTGCTTCCCCTGGACGCTGGCGGTCCAGGCCGGAACCCATGTCTGCCTCAGATGGGTGCGGGCGAAGGCGATGTACGATGCGATCGCCGACCACCGCGTCACCCATCTGTGCGGCGCGCCGATCGTGATGGCGACGCTGATCAATGCCGAGGAGGCCGACAAGCGCGGCTTCGACCAGACGGTCACCTTCAACACCGCCGCCGCGCCGCCGCCGCAGGCGGTGCTTGCCGGCATGCGCGAGGCCGGCTTCGAGGTAACGCATCTCTACGGCCTGACCGAGACCTACGGCCCGGCCGTGGTCAACGAATGGAAGGAAGAGTGGAACGCTCTCGACGGGCCGGCGCGGGCCGCGCAGACCGCCCGGCAGGGCGTGCGCTATCCGGCGCTCGAAGCCTTGTCGGTGCGCGATCCCGAGACGATGGAAGAGGTGCCGACCGACGGCGAGACCATCGGCGAGGTCATGTTCCGCGGCAATATCGTCATGCGCGGCTATCTGAAGAACCCGGAAGCCTCAGCCGAAGCGTTTCGCGGCGGCTGGTTCCATTCCGGCGATCTCGGCGTATGCCACGAGGACGGCTACATCGAACTGAAGGATCGGGCGAAGGACATCATCATCTCGGGCGGCGAGAACATCTCCTCGATCGAGGTGGAGAACGCCCTCTACCAGCACCCGGCGGTCCAGACCGCGGCGGTCGTCGCCAAGCCGGACGACAAATGGGGCGAGACGCCGCTCGCCTTCGTGGAACTGAAGCCCGGACGCAGTGCCAGCGCGGAGGAACTTCTCGAGCACTGCCGGGCGCGGCTCGCCAGGTTCAAATGTCCGAGGGAAATCCGGTTCTCGGAGGTGCCGAAGACCTCGACCGGAAAGATCCAGAAATATGTCCTGCGAAAGATGGTGGGCTGAGGACGAGGTGAAGGCTATTCGTCAGCGGGCGGGGGAAGGCCGGACGCGGCAAAGGCCGCGCCCGGACGGCTTTCTTAGTGGCCGGAATCTCGCAAGCGCTCGATCTCCTCTTTGAGCTTGAGCTTCTTGCGCTTCATCTCCTTGATCGCCTCATCGCTCATGGCCGGCTTCGACGCCATGGCCTCGGAAATCTCGTGATCCAGGGCCGAGTGTCGCTGTTCCAGCGTCGAGATATGGGTATTCAAGGACATGGGCTTCTCCCTTCCTGATTGGTGTCCCGGCACGCCCGACGAAGCCGTGACTAGGCGGATCGAGCGTGTCATAAATCTAAAGCACTGTCGAATGACGAAAGTTCGATCCAGAGACGCCGAATTGCTTGGCGTTTACAATTCGTGAAACTGCCGTGAACGAGGATGGCAGGCTTTCGCGACAGCGGCCGGGAAGTGTCGAAAGGAGCAGGATGGGCGAACAGGAACAGGCGGCGCTACGGCTGGAAGTGGCACGGCTCAGGCAGGAGCACGCGGACTTCGATACCGCTGTCAAGGCAATGGAGACGGTCGGCGCCGAACGTCTCAGGATCCAGAGGATGAAGAAGAAGAAGTTGGCGATCAAGGACCGCCTGCAGGACCTGGAGGACCAGATCATTCCGGACATCAGCGCGTGAGCCCGGTTCAAGCCGCCATGCCCGTCGCCATCATCATGGGCAGCCAGTCCGACTGGGAGGTGATGAAGAACGCCGCCCAGACGCTGGACGAGCTGAACATCGGCTATTCGGCCCGGATCGTTTCGGCGCACCGGACGCCGGAGCGCATGTTCGACTTCGCCAAGGGGGCCAAGGAAGAAGGCTTCAAGGTGATCATCGCCGGCGCTGGCGGCGCGGCGCATCTGCCGGGCATGGTGGCCGCCCTCACGCCGTTGCCGGTCTTCGGCGTGCCGGTCGAGGGCCGGGTCCTGTCCGGCCAGGACAGCCTGCTGTCGATCGTCCAGATGCCGGCTGGCGTGCCGGTGGGAACGCTGGCGATCGGGCGGGCCGGCGCGATCAACGCCGCCCTCCTCTCCGCAAGCGTTCTTGCCTTGATGGACGACGCGATCGCCGACCGGCTCGACGCCTGGCGCCAGGCGCGCTCCGATGCCGTCGCCGATGCTCCAAGCGAGGCGCCATGACATCGCTTCCCCCAGGCTCCGTCATCGGCATCGTCGGCGGCGGCCAGCTCGGCCGCATGCTGGCTCTCGCGGCGGCCCGCTTCGGTTATGGCGTCGTCGTGCTCGATCCCGATACGTCCTGCCCCGCTGCGCAGGTCGCGAACGAGGTGATCTCAGGCGCCTATGACGACGAGGCGCTCCTGAGGCGACTCGCCGAGCGGGCCGACGTCATCACCTATGAGTTCGAGAACGTCGCCGTCGCGCCCTTGCGCGCGGGAATCGGAAACACGCCCGTTCATCCGCCGGCCGAGGCGCTCGAAGTGTCCCAGGACCGGGTGGTGGAGAAGGCCTTTCTCAACGGCATCGGCGTCGCTACCGCCGAATGGCGCGCGATCGATTCGGTCGACGAGATCGAGCATGCACTGCTCGAACTGAAGAGCGACTGCATCCTGAAGACCCGCCGCTTCGGCTATGACGGCAAGGGACAGGCGATCATCAGGGCCGAGGGCCCGTATGCCAGCGCCTTCGAGCAGATCGGCAACGCCCCGGCGATCCTGGAGCGCAAGGTGCCCTTCGCCTACGAATGCTCGGTGATCGCGGCGCGCGGACAGGACGGCGCGGTCGCCGTCTACGACCCGGCCCAGAACGTCCACAGCCTCGGCATCCTCAACACCTCGACCGTGCCAGGCCGGGTGACGCCCGACGTCGCGGCCGCCGCCAAGGCTATCGCAGCGACGATCCTTCAGCATCTCGACTATGTCGGGGTGATCGGCGTCGAGTTCTTCGTGGGCAAGGATGGCGCCATCCTCGTCAACGAGATCGCGCCGCGGGTCCACAACAGCGGCCACTGGACGGAAGCCGCCTGCGTCGTGTCCCAGTTCGAGCAGCACATCAGGGCCATTGCCGGCCTGCCGCTCGGCGGCACCGAGAGGCATTTCGACTGCGTGATGGATAACCTCATCGGCGAGGACGTGTCACGCTTCGCCAGCCTCGTCGCCGAGCCGGGCACGGTCGTGCATCTCTACGGCAAGGAGGAGGTCCGGCGCGGCCGCAAGATGGGCCACGTCACCCGTCTCAAGCCTCTCTCGCAGCCGGCCTGAGGCCCGCGGGAGGACGGGATCGCAGCGTCGCCGGAATGCCGGCAAGCCCTCCGTCGACGTTGACAAGACCGGCCCGCCCGGCTATCTCACGGCCATCTTACGGCGCGCCCGCAATGGCGCGCTTTTCCCTGTGCGGCGGAGCGGAAAGGATCCGATCGTCGCGACGATCGATCCGGTGGTGTCATGAAGATCAAGAACTCGCTGAAGGCCCTGAAGTCCCGTCACCGCGCGAACCGCATGGTTCGCCGCAAGGGCCGCATCTACATCATCAACAAGCAGGCTCCGCGCTTCAAGGCCCGCCAGGGCTGAGTCGGCCGCGGGAACGCCTGTCGTTCCCGCCCCGCGCGGACCGATCGCCCGGCAGACGTTGTCGCCGGGCGCTTGTCCTGTATGCCGTAAGCTGTTGCTCTCCGATGGAGAGCTTTGTGGTGCCGGACGGCGGCCTCCCGTGGATCGCTGCCGCACCGGCTCTTCCACGACCGGTCCCCGTGCGAACCGCGCGATGTCGGCGGCCTGCCAGCGCTCACCGCATTGTCAATTTGACACGGTTCCGGCGAGGCGTACCCTCCTCGCCATGAGCAAGCTCGTCCTTTCGATCTCCGTCTGCCTCTCGATCGCGCTCGGCCTGCCGTCGGCGGTCCGGGCGGCGGAACCCGACGCGGTTCCCCTCCCCGGCAATCCTGCGACACCTCTCCCCGGCAACCCGCCGGCAGCTGGGCCAGACGTCGTTCCGGTGCCCGGCGAGAACTCGCCGATGATCATTCCGGCGCCCGACGAGGATCCCGAGGACGCGCCGGAGGCCTTCGGCAGCGCACCTCTGCCGGACGAGGACACCGCCGACACGCCGACCGATTCGGAAGCCGCCGCCGCCCCGCAGGACGAGACCCGCGAGGAGAAGATCGACCGCCTGTTCGCCGAGTTGAAGCGCGAACCGGATGCCGGCAAGGCGGCGCGTCTTGCAGCCCGCATCGAGCGCGAATGGCGCCGCAGCGGCAGCGCCACCGTCGACCTTCTCATGCAGCGCGCCGCAAAGGCGATGTCGGAAAAGAACACCGCCGCCGCACGCGACATCCTCGACCAGACGATCGTCTTGGCGCCCGACTACGCCGAGGCCTGGAACCGCAGGGCAACGCTCGACTTCACCACCGACCAGTGGGGCAAGTCGATCGCCGATATCGAGCAGACGCTCTCCCGCGAACCGCGACATTGGGGGGCGTTGATGGGTCTTGCGATGATCCTCGAACGGATGGATCGCAAGAAGGACGCGCTCGAGACCTATCGGCGGGTGCTGGTCGTCTATCCCGCGCTAAAGTCGGCGCAGGATGCGGTCGGCCGTCTGTCCGACGATCTCCTCGGTCCCGCGATCTGATAGGGGGCCGGACTTCCCGGCCTCTCGCCTCACTTGCGCCGAGCGGGCGCGCTTTCTGGTGGAATGAACGATCTTTTGACGGTGAAGATGCGTGGTAGGCGCCGGCGACGGACTTGGGCTGCAGCGCTTCTATGCGCCTCGGTGACCTGCGGAGCCGCACCGGCCTTTGCCCATCCGCATGTCTTCGCCAATGCCGAGATGGAGCTTGTCGGTGACGGCCATGGCCGGCTGATGGTCCTGCGCAACATCTGGCACATGGACGAACTCTTCGCCGCGACCGTCCTTGCCGAGTTCGACGCCAACAAGAACGGCGCGTTCGACGAGGACGAGCTTGCCGCCGTCGCCCGCAAGGTCGGCCAGTCGGTCGCGGACTATTCCTTCTTCACCTTCCTGCGGACCGGCGACCAGGAAGTCGCCCTCGATCCGCCCGCAAGCATGGGCGCGGCCGTTCGCGACGGCCAACTCCTGATCTATTTCGAGATGCCGCTCGTCACCCCGTTCGACGTGACGACCCAGCCGCTCGCCGCCTCGAATTTCGACGAGACCTTCTACGTCGCCTTCGACTATGCGGGCGAGGACAGCTTCGTCCTCAGTGGCTTGCCGGACGCCTGCCGCAAGACGCTCGTCGTGCCGGATGAGGAGGAAGCCGCGCAGAAATGGGCGCAGGACCTTTACCCGGATGCGGAATCGGCGCCGGCCGACGGCGTCGACTACGCCAAGCTTCTGGCCGGGCGGCTGGAGCTCGACTGCACTGCCGCGCCCATGGCAACCGCGAAGCGCTGAGCCGCCACCTCCGGCCGCGATGCGGCGAGGTGGTCAGACCGCGCTGAGACCGTCCGAGCCGATATAGGCGATGCGCAGCATGTTGGTCGCGCCGGGCGTGCGCAGGGGCACGCCGGCGGTGACGATCAGCCGCTCGCCGGCCTTGGCGTAGCCCTGCTCCACTGCGATCCGGCAGGCCCGGTCGACCATGTCGTCGAGATCCTGCGCGTCCTCCGTCACCACGCATTGGAGGCCCCAGACGAGCGACAGGCGGCGGGCCGTCGCCGGCACCGGCGAGAGCGCCAGGATCGGGATCTGCGGCCGCTCCCGCGCGGTGCGCAGCCCGGTGGTGCCGGTCGCCGTATAGGTCACGATCACGGAGACGCCGAGCGTCTCGGCCATCTGGCGGGCGGCCAGCGAGACCGCGTCAGCCCCGGTCGGCTCGGGCGCCGGACGCTGTGCGAAGATGATGCCCGGATAGAGCGGGTCCTTCTCGACCTGCTGGGCAATTCGATCCATCATCGAGACCGCCTCGACCGGATATTGGCCGGCGGCCGATTCGGCCGAGAGCATCACTGCGTCGGCGCCTTCGTAGACGGCGATCGACACGTCCGAGACCTCAGCGCGGGTCGGCACCGGCGCGGTGATCATCGATTCCAGCATCTGTGTGGCGACGACAACCGGCTTGCCGGCCCGGCGGGCGGCGCGGGTGATGCGCTTCTGAATGCCGGGAACCGCCTCCAGCGGCATTTCGACGCCGAGATCGCCGCGCGCCACCATGATGGCGTCGGAAAGCTCGATGATCTCGTCGAGACGCTCGACCGCCTGCGGCTTTTCGATCTTCGACAGGAGCCAGGCCCGGCCCCGCGCGATCTTGCGCGCCTCGGCAAGGTCGTCCGGCCGCTGGATGAAGGACAGCGCCACCCAGTCGACGTTCTCGGCGAGCACCGCGTCGAGGTCGCGGCGGTCCTTCTCGGTGAGCGCGCCGGTGGCGAGCGTCGTGTCCGGCAGGCTGACGCCCTTGCGGTCGGAAATCTTGTCGCCGGCGACGACGCGGCAGGCGATGTGGTGCTTGTCCGTCGAGGTGCAGACGAGCTGCAGCCTTCCGTCGTCGATCAGCAGGCGGTGGCCGACCTCGACCGCTTCGAGGATCTCGGGATGCGGCAGCTGGACGCGCGTGTTGTCGCCCGGCTCGGAACTGTCGTCGAGCGTGAAGGTCTGGCCGATCTCGAGCGAGACCTTGCCCTCGGCGAACTTGCCGACCCGCAGCTTCGGTCCCTGCAGATCCGCCAGGATGCCGATCGGGCGCCCGACCGCGGCCTCGACATTGCGGATGCGCTGGACGAGCTCGCGCATGAGGTCGTGGTCGGCATGGCTCATATTGATGCGGAACACGTCCGCGCCCGCCTCGTGCAGGTGTTTGATCATCTCCTCGGAGGACGAGGCCGGTCCGAGCGTTGCGAGGATCTTGACCCTGCGATTGCGTTTCATTGTGCCCCCGTGGCGTCGCTGCGCGGCGCTTCCGTCAGTTGAACCATCCAGCTCGCCTGCTCGCCCGTGTCGTACTCCCGGAAGCCCATCTTCTGATAGCCCCGCTTGAAGCAGTCCTTGACGCCGACGATCTTGAACTCGTTTTCCGCGATGCAGAGGTTGACCTGCCCGGCCCAGCGGCCCTTGCCGTCCGCATCCTCGGCGTAGAGGTAGTAGTATCGCGAGGAGAGCGGGCCTTCGATGATCGACTTGCAGGTGGTCGCCGGTATGCGCCACCAGCCTTCCGTCGTCCACCCCGCCTCGGCCCGATAGCCGATCGCGACGCCGACCAGCGACTGGGTGCCGTTGCAGACGCGAAAGTCGGCTTTGGCCGCATGAGCCACGAACGGTGCGGCGAAGATCGTCGCGCCGCCGGCAAGCATCACGGCCATGGCCGCCTGTCGGAGCCCTCGCATGGATAGCGATATCATGATGTCGTCCTCGATAGGCGGGTTTAGAGCCCTTCAATTTTACACAGGCCGTCCGGCTGTCAACGATCGGGCGACATTTCTCGCGCCGCGCCGCCCGGTTCGACTGCGGCGCGTCTCGGACGGGCCAGGAATATCCCGGCGAGAATGAGGCAGCCGCCGGCGACTTCGGTCCAGCCTGGGCGCTCGCCGGCGAAAATCCAGCCGAAGATCGCGGCGGCGACGGCCTCGACGAAGATGACCAGCGAGGAGAAAGAGGCGGAGAGAACGCCGAGGGCGATCGACAGGAGTCCCTGCCCGCCGGCATGGCTGACGAGCCCGAGCGCGGCGAGATTGATCGCGCCGGAGGGGCTGCGCGGCAGGAAGCTTTCGCCGGAGATCACGGCCACGACGAGGAGCACGGCCGCCGTCACCACGGTGAGGCTGAGCGTCGTCGCGCCGGCTCCAAGGCCGCGCCGCGCCTCGCGCACCGCCAGGAAATAGAGCCCGAAGAAGAGCGAGGTGACGATGCCGTAGAGATCGCCGAGCGGCGTGCCGGCTCCTGTGCCGCCCGACGACAAGATCAGGAGGGCGGCACCGCACAGACAGACGCCGAGTCCGGCGAAGGTGCGCGGTGCCACGCTCTCGCCGATCGTGAAGCGCGACAGGAGCGCCACCCAGATCGGCGCGAGGCAGGCGAAGAAGGTCGCGTTGGCGATCGTCGTGTGGACGATGGCGAGATGCCAGAAGGTAAGGTCCCCGGCGAAGAAGAGCCCGGCGAGCGCGACCGCCTTCGGACTGGCCCTCTGCGGGCGCCGGCCGGCGCTGCGGCCCTCCAAGAGCATCCAGAGATAAAGCAGAGGCAGCGAGGTGAAGGCGCGCCAGAAGGCGCTGGCGAAGGGGCCGACCTCGGCATTGCGCACGAAGACGGGGGAGATCGCCATCGCCATCGCCCCGAGCACGAGGACGACGAGCGCTGCGCCAGCGCTCATTGCCAGAGCGCCATCATTCGACGGGGGTCTCAATGAGGAACGCAATGGCGGCAGAACCCAGAGACAGGCGCGAATCAGCTCGGCCCGTTACCGCAAGGCCTACCGTATCGGCCGGAGAATCAGAATCGCTTTCCGGTCACGGCGCTCTGGGATTCCAGCGAACAGGTGCGCCAGGACCTCCCTGCGCCAGACGCCGGCTTGATGGAACCCGCCTCCGAGCCGATATCGGGGAGACGCCGGCAGACCGTTTTGGCCGGCACTCAGGAAATCGGGAAGGAGAGCGTCATGGCGCCCATGTCAGACCAGCAACGCCTGGAATTCGAAGCGGCGGCGTTCCGGCGGCTGCGCGACCATCTGCGCGAACGCACGGATGTCCAGAATATCGACCTGATGAACCTTGCCGGCTTTTGCCGCAACTGCCTGTCGAACTGGTATCGCGAGGCGGCGGAAACGAATGGCGTCGAGATCGGAAAGGACGAGGCTCGCGAGATCGTCTACGGCATGCCCTACGAGGAGTGGCGCGCGAAGCACCAGCGCGAAGCCTCGAAGGAAAGCCAGGCGGCTTTCTCGGCATCGCGTCCAGACCACTGAGCGGCTGAACTATATCCGCGGCGCCGTGGTTTTGCCTCGATCCGTCCCGCCGGACGGCTCCCGGACCACACCAACTCGCCGGCAGATCGTGCCGATCGGGAAATTGTTCAACGAATCACCCGGGTCTGCTAGGTCGCCCCATCTGCCCGAATGTTTCAAATGATGGAGACCGGACATGTCCGATGTGGATGGTGTTGCCCAAGACCAGTTGCGCTCCTTTGTCGAGCGCATCGAGCGGCTGGAGGAAGAGAAGAAGACGATCGCGGACGACATCAAGGACGTCTACGCTGAAGCCAAGGGCAATGGCTTCGACACCAAGGTGCTGCGCCGGGTCATCTCCCTGCGCAAGCAGGACCAGAACGAGCGGCAGGAGCAGGAGGCGATCCTCGACCTCTATCTGCAAGCGCTCGGGATGATGGCCGACCTGCCCAGGGACTGACCCTGCGGCCGGAAAACAGGCTGTCCTGGCTCGGAGAACGACAGGCGGGTATGCAGGACGTTGCGGACGGCCCAGCCCGAACGCCTTCTTGTGGCAAAAAAGCCCGGCGGGATTTCCCGACGGGCTTTTTCTGTTAGTGGCCGGCATACCTCATCCGGGGCGCGGCCGCAGATGTGACGGTCCGCTTAGCGGCCGCCGCGACGGCGCTTGTGGCCGAGGCCCATCTGCTTGGCGAGACGCGAACGCGCAGCCGCGTAGTTCGGCGCGACCATCGGATAGTCCGGCGCCAGATCCCACTTCTCCCGGTACTCTTCCGGCGTGAGGTTATAGTGGGTCATCAGGTGCCGCTTCAGCGACTTGAACTTCTTGCCGTCCTCGAGACAGATGATGTAGTCATCCGTCACCGACTTCTTGACCGGCACGGCCGGCTTCGGCTTTTCGGCCTGCGGCGCCTGCGGAACGCTGGTCGTACGGCCGAGAGCGCCGTATACATCCGCGATCAGGCCCGGCAGCTCGGAAACCGGCAGCGAATTGTTGCTGACATAGGCCGCGACCACTTCAGCGGTCAGCTCCATCAGCATTTCATTGTTATCAATGGTTTCGATCTGATCCATCTTTCACCCCAACACAAAGCGTCAGCAGCAGGCGAAGGTTGTCCCGCAGGATGATCCGCCATCAATGGACTGACGCTGCTTCGAGAACGGCCGAGCGACAAACTTTCAGTCGAGGCCCTCGTTCACCCTGTATTTAGACCGATATACTTGTTGTCAAGGCTTTTGTTGTGAATTCCAAGCAATCTTTGCCCAACCGACAGCCGGAATGTAATCACTTCTATCCATCAACCAGCCGTATTAGCCGGCCGTCCAACTCGTCAAGTGTTGGCGTAAACCTTTGCGCGCATAGCTAAGTTGCAACTTGAGCGGGCTCGGACGGAACGCGGGTGAACAGTTTGTTCGAAGTTCCGCGCCTGAAATCACAGTGCGTTTATCAACAGGTATAACGTTTCCTCTTGTTACAGATCACTCGGGAGACAAGGATCCGCGCTCCCTTTCGCCACGATTGAAGCATTGATTTCGAACGAAGTTTTCGCATGGGCGAAACCCGGCGGGAGTCGCAAGCACCCATCGACGGCCGGTCGTCTCGGACAGGCGGGCGGACCATGCGTCAGGACGTGGCGGCAGAGAGGCGACCACTCGCCAAAGGCGATCTCGGACTCTCCGCTTGGCTGTGTCGGCCGAACGAGACTCGCAGGGGATATCGGCCGCCCGACGGCCGGTGCGGCGCGTCATCGGTGCCGTTTCTGCAACCGATGGTGATGTCAAATCGCGCGCCGTCTCAGCCGGACATGGCACGCCGAGCGGACGTCGAGGCTGGACGCGAAATCGTATCGCCCAGTCTTTTCCATAGGGTCGGGGCTGTTCGGCAAACCGTCCGTCCGACCCTGCGGCGATTCGCCAGGGCCATCGACGAACCTTCCAGGACAGCCTGCCCGATCGCGGAATGCCGGCGCGGCAAGGGTAGCGCCTCACGGCTAGAGGCAGAGACCTTAGTCCGCCTGCTTGGCGCCACCGCAGCTTGCCTGCTTGTCGGCCACCGCAGACCGCCGCTTGGAAAGAGCCCGCCCCCGAAACGAAGTCGGCCCCGGATCACTTGAGACCCGGGGCCGATCAAGACATGCGTTAGTGTTCGGTCAGGGCCGCAGCTTCACCACCGGCGCGAAGCTGACGGCCGAGCCGGAGAAGCGGCCGGTCTTGCCGGTATCGTGATCCGCCGCGAAGCCGCGCGCGAGAAGCTCCCGCGGCATCCGGCCGACGAGCGCCGATGCGCTCCGCTCCGGTGTGGTGATCGACTCCGCGCGATCGCCGGGATCGGTGATGAGGACGGCAACCTCGATCCGCGAGGCGATCGCCTCCTGCGCGTCGATGACGACCGGCTGGGCCGGTGCCTGCGGCCCGACGGTGAGAACGCGGCCGCCCTTCGTCGCCACGACGACCTTCCGTTCGGCCGCGCCCTTTGCGGCAGCGGCCCTCGGGGCAGGCTTTGTGCGCTCGAAGGAGGCCGGCGACATCACGGAGGCGACGGCGGCGCGGGACACGGCCGATGCGGCGAGTTCTCGTTTCGGTCCGGCGATCTCGCGCTCGACCGGGCTCTTCACGGCCGGGCGAGGCTGCGGGATGGCGTCCGCGACGAGTATCTTGGTGCCAGACGTCTGCGACTGCCGGGCCGCGTCCTTCAGGACGCTGTCGAAGGGCGGGCGGTCGGTCGGCGTCGGGACGGCGTAGGCCAGCTGCGAGCCGCTGGCGACCTCCGACCGCTGGTCTTCCAGCGCGGCGACCAGTCTGCCCAGTTCGTCCGACGCTGCGGAGTCCGAGTCTGCCGGCTCGCTCGCGGTGGCCACTGCCACAGAGGCGGTCGTCTCGCGGCTGGGTGCGAAGGTCGGAACCGGGACTCGGGCGATCTCGAGCGCCGCGACCTCGGTCTCGCGCCCGGCGGCTGCCGGAGCGCCCGTGTCGAACTCGTCGCGGAGCGGCACGGCGACCGGCGTTGTTTCCTGCCGTGTCGGGCGGGACTGCGGAATGGCGGCGTCCGCAACGGCCACGGGCGCAGGCACCGCCCGCGCCGGAGCCGACGGCGCGCTGTCGTCGGCTGCCTCGGCCGCGTCGTCGGCCTCGTCCGCCGTGTCGTTTCCGCCGCCGAAGAGCATGGCGATCAGTGACTTGCCGCCGCCGGAGGACGACGAGCCGGCATTGGCGACCTGGATTTCGGACTGCGAACGCCGCGACTTGTAGTCGGCGAGAGCCTGCTGGTAGCCGGGCAGCGGACGCCCATCCGAGGGCACGTGAACCGTGTGGCCGTTCGGGAAGACGGCGAGCAGTTCCTTGCGGCTCATGCGCGGCCAATGGCGGGCATTGCCGATGTCGAAATGCACGAAGGGTGAGCCGGAGCGCGGATAATAGCCGACGCCGCCGACCTGCATCTTCAGGCCGATCTCGCGCATCCTCTTGAGCGGCACGCCGGGAATGTAGAAGTCGAGAGCGCGGCCCAGCGTGTGCTGGCTCTTCTTGGCGACGCCCGAAGAGCGCGAACGCAGCATGGAGTTGGTGCTGGGCGAACGATAGCCGCAGATGACCTGAATGTAGCCGTTCGAGCCGGACTGCTGATAGGCCTCCCAGATCAGGTCGAGCAGGCGCGGGTCCATTGTCACCGACTGGTTCTTCCGCCAGTCGCGCAGGATCCAGTTGATCTTCTTCAGCTGATCGGAATCGTATCGACCGCCCGCCTTGTAGGTGAAGGATCCCTTCTCGTGCGTGTGAAGGTTATAGAACTTCAGGACGCGGGTCTCGGCCCGCGCAGCCGAGGCGACGCCCAGCGCGAACAAGGACAGGATGATTATCGCGGCGGCGCGCCAGCCGGAGCTGCCGGCACGGGCGGTGAGTCCGTACATGCGGTTCTATCCCCCTTCGATCCCATCGCCCGCCCCCGTCTTCCCTCGGGGCTGCGACGCTCAATCGACGATTAGTATGTCATCACTTTTCCCCAAACTGCGGCATCACGATGACACCAGGGGCACATTCTTGCCGATTGTCGAGAAAAACCGTTAACGGTGCATTAAGGCTACTGCCGGAAAGACGAGGCTTGGTCCTGAGGAAGGCCGCTTACCTACCGGATGGAATCCCAAGTCTTTCAATTGCGACGCGCGGCACGATGCTCGCCCGGGAGCGGGCTCAACCCGGGGCGGTGACCAGAGTGGTGGGTTGAATGGCGGAGCGTCGGCCGACAAACCGATGTAGCTTCTCGAACGCCTCTCTTTGTGAGCATATCGGGTTCGTCGTATCGGGGTTTATCGAGAATCGGTTCCGGCCTTCCGGTCCGACGCCCTAATCGTCACCGATCTTGTATTCGCGCATCTTTCTGTAGAGCGTCGAACGGCCGATCCCGAGCCGCCGCGCGATCTCGCTCATGCGACCGTTATACTGCGTCACCGCAAGGCGGATGAGATCGGCCTCGATGTCGACGATTCGGCGGATCTGGCCGTTCTCGTCGCGCAGCGGAACCCTGCCGCCTTCGCCGCCCTCGGTCCGACCGTCGTCCTGGTGGGGCTCGTGGATCTGCCGCTCGACCGCCGGAGACGGGGCGGCGACCGCGTTCGGGCCGACCCGCTCACCTCCCGCCTCGATCAGGGCGAGGATCTGCGGGAAATCCGCCACGTCGAGCAGCTCGCTCTCGCCGAGGACCACGGCGCGGTGGATGACGTTCTCCAGCTGACGGATATTTCCCGGCCAGTCGTATCGCTCGATGAGGTCGAGCGCCCCCTCGCCGAGCCGGCGCACCGGCGTCTGCTTCTCCACGCGGATCCAGCGATCGAGGAAGCACTCGGCCAGGCGGCGGATCTCCTCGCGCCGCTCGCGCAGCGGCGGCACCGTGAGGTCGAACGCGTTCAGGCGATAGTAGAGGTCCTCGCGAAAGCGGCCGGCCGCGACGGCGGCGGCGAGGTCGCGATTGGTGGCCGAGATGACGCGGGCATCGGTCTTGACCGGCGTCCTGCCCCCGACCGGATCGATCTCGCCCTCCTGCAGCACCCGCAACAGCTTGACCTGAGCGCTCGGCGCGAGTTCCCCGACCTCGTCGAGGAACAGCGTTCCGCCGTCGGCTTCCAGGAACTTCCCCTCATGGCTCTGCGTGGCGTCGGTGAAGGCGCCCTTGGCGTGGCCGAAGAGGATGCTCTCGACGAGCTCGCCCGGCAGGGCGCCGCAATTGACCGCGACGAAGGGCTTGGACGAGCGGTCGCTGGCGGCCTGGATTGCCCGCGCCAGCCACTCCTTGCCGACCCCGGTTTCGCCCTCGATCAGGATCGGGATGTTCGAGAGCGCCGCCTTGGCCGCCTTGGCAAGGACCGACCGCATGGAGGGCGACGCCCTGACGTCGCCGAGGGCCGAGCCCCGCGACGAACCGGCCCCGGCGGCGGGCCGTGCCGCGGAGCGCATCCGCACCGCGTTGCTGAGCGTCAGCCGCAGCCGGTCCGGCGCGACGGGCTTGACCACGAAATCGAAGGCGCCCGCCCGCATTGCCTCGACGACCGTGTCGATCGATCCCTTCGCCGTCTGCACCACGATCGGAATGTCGAGGCGATTGCGCCGCATCTCGGCCATCACCTCCATCCCGCTCTTGTCAGGCATCATCAGGTCGAGCACCACTGCGGCGATCTGACCGGCATCGCGGCCGGACAGCGCGTCGAGCGCCGCGCGGCCGCCGTCGCAATGCAAAGGCCTCAGCCCCATCCTGGCGACATGGGCATCGAGCAGACGTCGTTGTATAGGATCGTCGTCGACGATCAGAACGATCTGGGTCATTTACGCCTCCAGTCTCGTCTTGGTGCGAGAATGACCCACTTTGGCACGGCCGGATAAAGTTGGACTGAACGAGCAGGGACAATGACTTGCGATAAATTTCAGTCACATTTGAATTGAATTGGACGTCTTCGAAGAGACGTGCCCGCCCATTGAAGAAGAGACCGATCCCATGCAGCTTCCCCCTCCGTCGCCCCGCTCCGCCGCCGAAGCCGCAGCCGCGGACTCCGGCCCGCTGCCGGAGTGGAACCTTGCCGATCTCTATCCGGCAATGGACAGTCCGGAACTCTCCGCCGATCTCGACGAGGCGCGGCGCAAGGCTGCGGCCTTCCAGGACGGCTGGCGTGGCCGCCTGACTGAGACGGCGCGCTCGGCGCCGGGCGACCTTGCCGCGGCGATCGGTGAATATGAGGGGTTGGAGGAGCTTCTCGGCCGGATCATCTCCTATGCGGGCCTCGTCTATTCCGGCGACACCTCCGATCCGGTCCGGGCGAAGTTCTACGGCGACATCCAGTCCGTGGTGACAGACATTTCTTCGCGGCTCCTGTTCTTCACGCTGGAGCTCAACCGCATCGACGACGCCGACATGGATGCGGCCATGGCCGCCGAGCCGAAGCTCGCCCATTACCGCCCGTGGATCGTCGACCTCAGGATGGACAAGCCGTTCCAGCTCGAGGACCGGGTCGAGGAGCTGTTCCATGAAAAGGCCGTCACCGGCCGGGGCGCCTGGAACCGGCTGTTCGACGAGACGCTGACCTCGCTGCGCTTCACCGTCGACGGCGACGACATGACGCTGGAAGCGGCGCTGAACGTCCTGCAGGACCCTGAGCGGGAGAAGCGGCGCAAGGCCGCGAGTGCGCTTGCCAACACCTTCAGCCAGAACCTTCGGGTCTTCACGCTGATTACCAACACGCTCGCCAAGGACAAGGAGATCTCCGACCGCTGGCGCGGCTTTTCCGATGTCGCCGATTCGCGCCACCTCGCCAACCGGGTCGAGCGGCAGGTGGTCGACGCTCTGGCGAGCGCGGTCAACGAAGCCTATCCGCGCATCTCCCACCGCTATTACGCCATGAAGGCGAAGTGGCTCGGCCTCGACAAGCTGGAATACTGGGACCGCAACGCCCCGCTGCCGGATGCGCGCCGGCGCGACATCGGCTGGGACGAGGCGCGCCGCACGGTGCTCTCGGCCTATTCGGGCTTTGCGCCGGAAATGGCGGAGATCGCCGAGCGCTTCTTCGTCAACGACTGGATCGACGCGGCCATCCGGCCGGGCAAGTCGCCGGGCGCCTTCGCCCATCCGACCGTGCCGAGCGTCCATCCCTATGTGCTGCTCAACTATATGGGCAAGCCGCGCGACGTGATGACGCTCGCCCACGAGCTCGGCCACGGCGTCCATCAGGTGCTGGCCGGACGGCAGGGCGCGCTGATGGCGGCGACCCCGCTGACGCTCGCCGAGACCGCCTCGGTCTTCGGTGAGATGCTGACCTTCCGTTCGCTGCTCGACCAGGCCAAGACCGACGCCGAGCGCAAGACCCTCCTCGCCTCCAAGGTCGAGGACATGATCAACACGGTGGTCCGGCAGATCGCCTTCTACGAATTCGAGCGGGCGCTCCACACCGAACGGCGCAAGGGCGAACTGACGACCGAACAGATCGGCGAGATCTGGCTGGAGGTCCAAAGGGCGAGCCTTGGACCGGCGATCCGGCTCGGTGACGGCTACGAGACATACTGGACCTATGTCCCGCACTTCATCCACTCGCCGTTCTACGTCTATGCCTATGCCTTCGGCGACTGCCTGGTGAACTCGCTCTATGCCGTCTACCGGAATTCCGAGACGGGCTTCCAGGAGAAGTATTTCGAGATGCTGAAGGCCGGCGGCACCAAGCACCATACCGAACTCTTGAAACCGTTCGGCCTCGACGCGTCCGATCCGGCCTTCTGGTCGAAGGGCCTCGCGATGATCTCCGGCTTCATCGACGAGTTGGAGGCGATGGGCTGAGGCGACAGCGGTCGCCGAAACCTCTGTCTTCCTGCACTCTCGCCAAACGATGGGCCGAGTGCAGGGAGCGAGGCGACGGTCTTCGCGGCGCCTACAAGTGAAGGTCGACGTCCATCCGCTCGTGCAGAATGCGGATGACGTCGATCCAGGCGCCGTCTTGTCGATAGAAGATGATGTGCGAACCCACGCCGAGTTTCAGATAACCCTGCCTTTCGGGCACGCGCCGCCCTCTCGCGCGCCCAGCCGAAAAGCTTTCACAAGCGGCCGTGATCGAACGATAGTATCTACCCGCCTGGGCTTCAGACCATTGCTACAGCGTATAAAGCCAGATGGCTTCGAGATCCGATCGAGCTGGCGGCGAAAGGCGATAACCGCCCGATTCAGCCACCGTGTCTGGCTTTCACCTCGACGAGAAAGGCCTCACCGTCGAAGTGGGTGGGCTCGCCGGAGCTTTCGCCCGCGATGAGCGCGTCTTGCAACGCCGCAACTCTCGCCTCGTGCTCTTGAAGAAGCAGCAGGCCGGCTCGGACCACGTCACCCGGAGTGCCGTGACGTCCAGTCGTGACCTGACACCCACGAAATCCGAGAGCCGATCGTCGAGGACGACGGAAATGTCCTTCTCCACTATTCCTCGCTCCCCTTCCACGAATGCGTCATGAACAGGATATAAGTCCCTCGTCCAAAGGGCCATACCGTCTCGCGGCCATGATGCCCGTGCGCGGGGGAGATAGGGCTCGCCGGACAAGATCGCGCGCCCTCCCCCTTTCAAAGGGGCGCGAAACCGTCTAGCGCCACGCGGGAAGTTCGGCGCCCGACGGCGCCATAGGACGCCAAGCCTTCCGAAGGAGTGGGACCATGGCCACTGACAACCATCCGATCCACGGCAAGATCACCGGCCCGATCGTCATGATCGGCTTCGGCTCGATCGGACGCGGCACGCTGCCGCTGATCGAGCGGCATTTCGAATACGACAAGGACCGCTTCACCGTGGTCGATCCCGACGACAGCCACCGCCAGATGCTCGACGAGCGCGGCATCAAATTCGTCAAGGAAGCGGTGACGCGCAAGAACTACGAGACGCTGCTGAAGCCGCTCCTCACCGAGGGCGGCGGCCAGGGTTTCTGCGTGAACCTCTCCGTCGACACGTCCTCGCTCGACCTGATGAAGCTCTGCCGCGAGCTCGGCGTGCTCTACATCGACACAGTGGTCGAGCCCTGGCTGGGCTTCTACTTCGACAAGAACATGTCGAATGCCGAGCGCACGAATTATGCCCTGCGCGAGACCGTCCGCAAGGAGAAGCGCAAGAATCCCGGCGGCACCACGGCCGTCTCCTGCTGCGGCGCCAATCCCGGCATGGTCTCCTGGTTCGTCAAAAAGGCGCTCGTCGACATCGCCCGCGACACCGGCCTCGATTTCGAGGAGCCGACGCAGGACGATCGCGAAGGCTGGGCCAAGCTGATGAAGAAGGTCGGCGTCAAGGGCATCCACATCGCCGAGCGCGATACCCAGCGCGCCAAGAACCCCAAGCCGATGAACGTATTCTGGAACACCTGGTCGGTTGAGGGTTTCCTGTCGGAAGGCATGCAGCCGGCCGAACTCGGCTGGGGAACGCACGAGAAGTGGATGCCGAAGAACGGCAAGACCCACAAGAAGGGCCACCAGTCGGCGATCTATCTGGAGCAGCCGGGCGCCAACACCCGCGTTCGCACCTGGTGCCCGACGCCGGGCCCGCAATACGGCTTCCTGGTGACGCACAACGAGTCGATCTCGATCGCCGACTACTTCACCCATCGCAACAAGGACGACGAGGTCACCTACCGTCCGACCTGCCACTACGCCTACCATCCGGCGAATGATGCGGTCCTGTCGCTGCACGAACTCTTCGGCGCGGCCGGCAAGATCCAGCCGGAGCAGCACGTTCTCGACGAGAACGAGATCGTCGACGGCATCGACGAACTCGGCGTCCTTCTCTACGGCCACGAAAAGAACGCCTATTGGTACGGCTCGCAGCTCTCGATCGAGGAGACGCGCCAGATCGCGCCCTATCAGAACGCCACCGGCCTGCAGGTGACCTCCGCCGTCCTCGCCGGCATGGTCTGGGCAATCGAGAACCCGGAGGCCGGCATCGTCGAGTCCGACGAGATGGACTACAAGCGCTGCCTGGAAGTGCAAACGCCCTATCTCGGCCCGGTCAAGGGCTACTATACCGACTGGACGCCGCTGCGTGACCGGCCGGGACTGTTCCCGGAGGACATCGACGAGAAGGACCCCTGGCAGTTCAAGAACATCCTGGTTCGCTGACGCAGCCAAAGGTCCGGTCCGAGCGGCCGGACCGCCCGCGGCCGCTGGATGCGCCGGACCGGCGGCGCGCCTCCAAAAGGTTGCAACGACTTCGCACGTTCCCAGTTAAAGCTGTGCAAGGCCGGCATCGAGCCGGCTCTGCGAGGAGCGTTACGTCGTGAACTTGGATCGAAAGCGGGCCGTCGTAGAAGACGTGATGGAAGCCGTGATGTCCGGAACCGTCGGCTCCATCGCCCGCCACTTCCTACCGGGCGCCGTGATCTCTCAGCGAAGCAACGCGGCGCTGTCTGACGAACCGTGGTTCGGGCGAATGGAGGGCGAGTTCCGGCTTGCTGGCGAGGCGGAGGCGCGCGCCTTCTTCGAGGAACTTCTCAAGCGCACATCCTATATCTCGTACGAGCTGCGCGGCATCGTCTGCGAGTTCGACGAGGCCGCCAGCCGCTGCGACTGGACGCGGCGCGACGAGGAGAGCGGAACGCTGATTACCGGCACGACGATGTACTGGTTCGGCTTCTCTTCCGACGACAGGATCCGGACGATTGAATCGATCGGCTCGATCCACTCCGTCATTCCCTCCCGGCGGGCTGAAACGGTGTGACTGCGCCGCTTGATTAATCGCCGGTTCACGATAACCGTGGATAACTCTCCTTCCTTCAAGTTCGTCGGACTGTCGCGTTTTGAGACTGATGTGGCAGAGTTCCCGACGACAAATTGCCACTTCTGCGCGGATCGGTCGCAATGCCGCACGCGCGACCTTACTGGGATCTCAGGATGCGCCGGATCGCCGCCCTTCTCCTTCCGCTCGCCCTTTTCGCCGCATGCCAGAGCGGCGGACCCCGCGCCAGCCTCGAACCTGTCCGCCCTCGCGGGATCGAAGGGGCGTGGTCCTCAGTCGGCGGGCCAGTCGCCTATAGGGCGACGTTCAACAACGGCCGTTTCGCTTCCATCGAGACGGCAACCAACGGTCTTCTCGCGAGCGGCACCTATACGGATCTGGGTCCGGGGCAGGTGAACATCCTCTACACCTCGGAGACCACGAAGCAGCAGGTCGCGGCTAACTGCAATCAGGTCGAGCCGAACCGTCTGTCCTGCGCGACCTCCAGCGGCAACCGCTTCGAATTGTCGCGCGCCTGAGCGGCAAGGCGACGCTGCGGGCGCCGGCTGCATTCCATCGGCCGAGAAGGATGCCTATATCGGCGCTTGAGCGCCGGCGCGGCACTGGCCGATGTCGCCCCGCTCGCGCCGTGGCGACGTCTCGCCGCGGCGGATCGGCGGGTCTGTCATCCGCCAAACTCTGATCCGGGATGATGCGATGAATGCCCTCACCAAAACGGTCGCCCAGCGCGCGACCGGCCCCCTCCCCGCCGGTCATCCGACGGTCAGGCAACCGAAGGTGGGCGTGCTCCTGGTCAATCTCGGCACGCCGGACGGCACCGACTTCAAGCCGATGCGCCGCTACCTGAAGGAATTCCTGTCCGACAAGCGCGTCATCGAATGGCCGCGCGCGGCCTGGTATCCGATCCTCTACGGCATCGTCCTCAACACACGGCCGAAGAAATCCGGGGCCGCCTATGCGCAGATCTGGAACACCGAAAAGAACGAGTCGCCGCTGCGGACCTTCACCCGCGCGCAAGGCGAGAAACTCGCCCTTCGCCTCGCCGGCCACGGCGAAATCGTCGTCGACTGGGCGATGCGCTACGGCCAGCCCTCGATCGCCGAGCGTGCCGATTTCCTGATGAACGAGGGCTGCGAGCGGATCCTCGTCTTCCCGCTCTATCCGCAGTATTCGGCGTCCACCACGGCGACCGTGAACGACAAGTTCTTCGAGCACATGATGAGCAAGCGGTGGATGCCGGCGGTGCGCACGGTGCCGCCCTATCACGACGAGCCGGTCTATATCGACGCGCTCGCCCGCTCGATCGAGACCCATCTCGAAACGCTGGATTTCGAGCCGGAGCGGGTGATCTGCTCATACCACGGCATCCCGCAGAGCTATTTCCGGAAGGGCGATCCCTATCACTGCCATTGCCAGAAGACCTCGCGTCTTCTGGAGGAGCGGCTCGGCTGGGAAAAGGGCCGGCTGATGACGACCTTCCAGTCGCGCTTCGGACCGGAAGAATGGCTGCAGCCTTATACCGACAAGACCGTCGAGGCGCTGCCGAAGGAAGGCGTCAAGAAGATCGCGATCCTCAATCCCGGCTTCGTCTCCGACTGTCTGGAGACGCTGGAGGAGATCGCGGGCGAGGCCGGCGAGATCTTCCACGAGGCGGGCGGCGAGAAGTTCAGCCACATTCCGTGCCTCAACGATTCCGAGCCGGGGATGGACGTCATCGAGGCAATGGTCCGGCGGGAGCTGCGGGGCTGGATCGAGTGAGTCTGCGCCCAGCGCATTCCGCCGCAGGCCGGCGAATTCCCCGTCCGGCGGCTTGCGTGAGCATCACCCCGCCGCAATAGTTCCTGCGCTTTCCACTGAGCCAGTGTCGCAATGTCTGCGGACGAAGAGGAAGAGATATGCTGTCGGCTACCGGTATCCTGATCCTTGTCGTCCTGTTCTTCGCGATCGTCACGCTGTTTTCGACGATCAAGATCGTCCCGCAGGGATACAACTACACCGTCGAGAATTTCGGCAGATACACACGCACCCTCACCCCCGGGCTCAACATCCTGTTCCCGTTCGTCGAGCGCGTCGGACGCAAGATCAACATGATGGAGCAGGTGCTCGATGTGCCGACGCAGGAGGTGATCACCCGCGACAACGCCTCGGTCGCCGCCGACGGTGTCGCATTCTACCAGATCCTCGACGCAGCGGCGGCGGCCTACGAGGTCTCCGGCCTCGACAACGCCATCCTCAACCTCGTCATGACCAATCTGAGGTCGGTGATGGGATCGATGGATCTCGACGACCTCCTGTCCAACCGCGACACGATCTCGGAGCGGATCCTCAGGGTCGTCGACCAGGCCTCGCACTCCTGGGGCATCAAGATCACCCGGATCGAGATCAAGGACATCAACCCGCCGAAGAACCTCGTCGACGCCATGGCCCGGCAGATGATGGCCGAGCGCGAGAAGCGCGCCGACATTCTCGAGGCCGAGGGCTCGCGCAATGCCGCGATCCTACGGGCCGAGGGCGAGAAGCAGAGCCAGATCCTGCAGGCCGAGGGCAAGCGCGAGGCCGCCTATCGGGAGGCCGAGGCGCGCGAGCGGCTGGCCGAGGCCGAGGCGACCGCGACGCGACTCGTCTCTGAGGCGATCGCCGCTGGCGACGTCCAGGCGATCAACTATTTCGTGGCCCAGAAGTACACAGAGGCGCTGTCGAAGCTAGCCTCCGCACCGAACCAGCGTGTCATCCTGATGCCGCTCGAGGCAACGTCGCTGGTCGGCTCGATCGCCGGCATCGCCGAACTCGCCAGAGGCGCCTTCGGGCCGGAAGCCGGCGCGCCCAAGCCGTCCGCCCCGCAGCCTTCCGGCACGCGGACGCGCTTCAGCGTGCCGCCGGTGCCGACGGCAGGCGAGGGAAAATGACCGATCTCATCGCGAGTCTCGGCGTTTATGGCTGGTGGATCGCCGGCCTCCTGCTTCTCGTCCTCGAAGCGATCCTGCCCGGCGTCTACCTCCTGTTCTTCGGCATCGCAGCCCTGATCGTCGGCACCAACGTGTTCCTGGTCGGATCCTCCGGCTGGTTCGGCTGGGAGCAGCAGACGATCGCCTTCGTGGTCGTCTCCGCGGTCTGCGTCTTTCTCGGCCGGCACTGGTACGGCTCGAAGAGCGAAACCAATCCCGATGCGCCCTTGAACCGCCGGACGAAGCGGCTCATCGGCAGGGAGGCAAGGCTCTCCGAGGCGATCACCGCCGGACGCGGGCGCATCGCCATCGAGGACGGCTGGTGGAGCGTCGAAGGGCCGGAACTGCCGGTTGGCACCATGGTTCGAATCGTTGGCGCCAACGGCGCCATCCTACGCGTCGAGCCGACCGGCACGACGACGCCCCCGGCCGCCTGACACCCCTCGCCGTGAAGGCCGGCTGACGGCAGTAGGGACGGCCGCCACACGGCTTCGGATCTATCAGACCCGCCGCCGAAACAGCTTCACGCAATTCCCCCGCCTTACCTTCCGCCTCGGAATGTGACGACCCGGCATCGGCCGTGTCGCACGGCTGGAGAAAGTGGAAGCGCCCGATCATGACCCTCTCGCGCCGCGAGCGTCTTTCGGCCGGCGTCGTCGCGGCGCTTCTCGCGCTCGGCCCGGCGGCTGCCACGGGCGCCGGCGCGCAGACGCTGCGCCTGCCGGATCTGCGCACCGAGCGGGACATCACCGATTCGCGCACGCTGACGCAGCAGCGGCGTGAGCCGATGGACAGCAACACGCGGATCCAGGCTCCCCGCCCCCAAGGCGAGCCGAACGCTCCCGATGCCGCAGGCAATGATCTGGCGAATGGTCCCGACGCCCGCGACATGTCTGCGGCGGGACAGGATGACGGTGCCGCGCCGGGCGATGCGCGGTCCGCGCCCAAGCCGCGCAGCTTCGACCTCTTCGCGGGCCCCGAAACCAACCAGCCGGCCGTCCTCGGAGGCAGCGCAACCCCCTCGCCCAATACGCCCTTTCCCGCGACCGGGCGCAGGCAGGGCGCGGATGGCGAGGCGCGGGACGGCAAACCGAAGGATCAGGGATCGAGCCCGTCCCGGCCCGCCAAGCCCGTGCGGCCCGCGGGACCCGCCGGCGGACCGGCCCGGCAGCGGGTAACCGCCAACGGCCTGCCGGCGCAGCCCAACCCGCCGCTTGCCGGCGGCGTCGCCGACGAGACGTCCTCGGCCGACAGCCCGCTTCGCAACGTCCGGCCCACCCAGGCGATCGACCGGATTCTCCGTCCCAGACGCAAGGCCGAGGACCCATTCGGACCGGTCGGCATGCGGGCCGGCAGCTTCATCCTCTATCCGCAGCTCATCCAGACGCTCGGCATCTCGAGCAATCTTGAGGCGAAGGCGCATGGCAAGAGCGGCGTCTTCAGCGAGACGACGGTCTCCGCCCGCCTGATCTCGGACTGGTCCCTCCACCAGGCGGAGATCAACAGCAGCCTCTCCTACCGGCGCAACTTCGCGGGCACCGTCAAGGAAGATCCGTCCGCCGCCATCGACGGCCGGCTGCGGCTCGACCTGTCGCACGACACCGTCGCCACGCTGCGGGGCGCGATCGACTATCAGCGGGAGGACGCGGACGACATCGACGACGGCCTGTCCAGCACGACGCGGGCCGACGTGTTCAGCGGCTCGGCCTCGGCGCAGCTGACCCACACATTCGAGCCCCTGATCCTGTCGGGCACGATCACGGCGGCCCGCAAGAGCTATTCCGGGCTTCCGGGGCAGCGCGCGAGCGACGACTACACCACGCTAACGACGGCCCTGCGGACCGGCTACGATCTCTCGCCGGCGTTGAAGCCCTTCGTCGAGGCGAGCATCGGACGCCGGCTCTTCGACGAGGACTACCGCCTGCCGGACGGCAGTCTCGATCGCGACTCCTGGATCCCGGCCCTGCGCACCGGCGTCGAGCTCTCGCTCACCGAGAAGCTTACCGGCGAGATCGCCGTGGGTTACGCCTGGAACCGACCGGACGACGCCCGCAGCGCGCGGGCCGCGGCTCCGACCATCGACGCCAGCCTGGTCTGGTCGGCGCAGCGGGGGACCGACGTAACGCTGTCGGCCAAGACCACCTTCGAGCCGGAGACGTCCGGACAGTCGACGACGACCACTTATGTCGGTGCGCTCGGCCTGCGCCACGCGCTGACCGCTCGCACCGACCTGACCGCAGCGTTCCGGGCGGAATACAAGGATTCCTCCCTCGCATCGAACGACGAGACGCTGCTGACCGGAGAGGCCGGCTTCACCTATTGGATCAACCGCACCATGGCCGTCACCGGCCTCTACAGCCACCAAGAGGATCTGTCGCAGGTGAAGGACGCGGACTACCGGGTCGACACGATCAGCCTCGGGATCAAACTGCAGCGCTGACGGGCCTCGAGCCGAAGAGCCCGCCTGCGGTCAGTTCCCGTTTGCCGGCTCGACGGTCTTCATCAGCTTTTCGATGTTGCCGATGACCTTCTCGCGGATGTCCGGGCGCCACAGCGCGAAGGCGACGTTCGCCTCGATGAAGCCCTCCTTGGAGCCGCAGTCGAAGGTGCGGCCATGGAAGGGATAGGCCGCGAATTCCTGCTGCTGCATCAGCTTGTACATGCCGTCGGTGAGCTGAATCTCGTTGCCGGCGCCCTTCTCCTGGGTCGACAGGATGTCGAAGATCTCCGGCTGCAGGATGTAGCGGCCTGAGATGTAGTAGTTCGACGGCGCGTCCGCCGGCTTCGGCTTCTCCACCATGCCGGTGACCTTGAAGCCGTTGGCGACGTCCTCGCCCTTGCCGACGATGCCGTATTTGTGGGTCTCGTTCGGATCGCAGGTCTCGACCGAGATGACGTTGCCGCCGGCGTTCTCGTAGAGCCTGACCATTTCGGCGAGGCAGCCACGCTCGGCCTGCATGATCATGTCCGGCAGGAGCAGCGCGAAGGGCTCGTTGCCGACGAGGTCTCTCGCGCACCAGACCGCATGGCCGAGGCCGAGCGGCGCCTGCTGGCGGGTGAAGCTCGCCGTGCCGGCCTTGGGCTGGAGATCGTCGAGAAGCGTGAGCTCGGCTGTCTTGCCGCGCTCGGCGAGCGTATTGGACAATTCGACCTGGATGTCGAAATAGTCCTCGATGACGCCCTTGTTGCGGCCGGTGACGAAGATCAGGTGCTCGATCCCCGCCTCTTTCGCCTCGTCGACCACATACTGGATCACCGGCCGGTCGACGACGGTGAGCATCTCCTTCGGGATCGACTTGGTGGCGGGCAGGAACCGCGTGCCGAGACCGGCGACGGGAAAGACGGCTTTTCTGACTTTTTTCATCGTTCGATATTCCTCGTCACGGCGGGGGAAAACAAGAGGGCAGGAAGAACGGGTATCGCCGATAGGCGACGCCGCATGTGCCGATGCCGCGTTTTCGCCGCGAAATAGCGAAACAACGCGGAATGGCCAGATCGGCACCTAAGCCACCGAGCGTGGTCATGCTGAAGAAAGCTTTAACGTCCTCGCCGTAATATGCCGATTTCGGCAATGCAAGACGACATCCAAGGGGGATGACATGATGCAACGGACGAGTGGATCGCGCGTGGCTCGGTTCGGCGCGGCGGTGTTCGCGGCCTGGATTAGCCTTGCCAGCGCGGCTCCGGCCTTCGCGGATGCGGGCTTCCAGCGCTGGATCCAGAATTTCGAGAGCGTCGCGGCCAAGAGCGGTGTCAGCCGCAACGTCTATCGTGCCGCCTTTTCCGGCATCACCGATCCCGATCCGGAGGTGATCGAGAAGGCCCGCTATCAGCCCGAATTCCGCGACAAGGTGTGGGACTATATCGACAATCGCGTCAACGAGGAGCAGATCGCCAAGGGCCAGGCCTATCGCTCGCAGCTCTCCGGCTGGCTCGACCGCATCGAACAGCGCTTCGGCGTCGACCGCGACGTCCTGCTCGCGATCTGGTCGATGGAAACCAATTACGGCCAGATCCTCACGCGCCAGGACGTGATGCGGAGCCTGCCGCGCTCCCTGGCGACGCTCGCCTATCTCGACAAGTCGCGGGCCCGCTTCGCGCGCCAGCAGCTGATCGCCGCCCTGAAGATCGCCCAATCCGGCGACATCAAGGTGAACGAGCTGATCAGTTCCTGGGCCGGCGCCATGGGCCATACCCAGTTCATTCCCACCAGCTACCTGGCCTATAAGGTGGACATGGACGGAGACGGTCACGCCAACATCTGGGAATCGGTCCCGGACGCGCTGGCGACCGCGGCCAACCTCCTGCACCGCAATGGCTGGGAAACCGGCAAGACCTGGGGCTACGAGGTCATCGTACCGGCCAAGTATCGCGGCAAGCTCGAGCGCGACAACCGCACGCTCGCACAGTGGGAGGCGCTCGGCTTCCGGCGGCCGAACGGCAAGCCCTTTCCCTATCCCTCGGACCGGGCGAACCTCATCCGCTTGGCCGGCGACAACGGGCCGGCCTTCCTGATGACCAAGAACTTCTTCGTCATCAAGAAATACAACAATGCCGACAAATACGCGCTCGCCGTCGGAATGCTCGGCGATCGGATCGGCGGTTACGAGGGCCTGTATGTCGACTGGCCGCGCGGATATACGCCGCTGACGATGGCCGAGCGCTACGAACTGCAGCAGCACCTTCAGCGCCAGGGCCTTTATGACGGCAAGATCGATGGTAAGATCGGGTCGGGTTCGAAGGCAGCGATTATGAGCCTGCAGGGCCAGGCAGGGATCCCGCAGGACGGGAACGCTTCCAAGGCGCTCCTCGAATTTCTGCGAAGGAAGTGACGGCAAGGCTTGGAACGCGACGTGACGACAGCACGGTCAAGGGTGAGCGGCAGCGCGGCGAAGATGGCTCGAACGGGCCTCGTCGCCGTGCTCGTCGTCTTCGCCATGCTCGTGGGAGATCTTGCCTCTCCTGACATCGCCGCGGCTCAGCAGCGGCCGCGCACCGTCCTGGAGATGCTGTTTGGCGGCGGCACCCAATCCGCCCAGCCGGATCCGCGCCGCATCCAGCGCCGCGTCATCCGGCGCGAACCCAAGCGCTCCGTCACCCGCCCCTCGCGCTCCAGCACGCGGTCCTCCAGCCGCCCGGAGCGGCGCAAGCGCGCGCCGACCGCGGCCGCCGACAGCAACGCATCGGATGCCGGCCCGGCGGCCAAGAGCGAAGACGCCAAGACCGTCCTCGTCGTCGGCGACTTCCTCGCCGCATCGCTGGCGAGCGGCCTGGAGGACGTCTACGCCGACAATGACATGGTCGACATCGAGGCCCGGACCGACGGGTCCTCCGGCCTCGTGCGGGACGATCACTACGACTGGCCCGAGAAGCTCGGCCCGATCATGGACGAGGAGAAGCCGGACGTCCTCGTCGTCATGCTCGGCTCGAACGACCGCCAGACCATCTCCGAGGGATCGCAGTCGATGACCCTGCGCTCCGACGGCTGGACGAAGGAATACGAGAAGCGGATCGCCGAGATCGCGAAGATCGCGCAGACGAAGAAGGTCCCGCTCGTCTGGGTCGGGCTGCCGTCCTTCAAGTTCGATCGGATGAGCGAGGACATGATCTTCTTCAACGATCTGTACCGGAAGGCGGCGACCGAGGTTTCGGGACAGTTCGTCGATATCTGGGATGGCTTCGTCGATGCCGAGGGCGGCTTCATCTACACCGGCCCCGGCGTGAACGGGCAGACGGTGCAGCTGCGCAATTCCGACGGCATCACCATGACGGACGCCGGTGACGAGAAGCTCGCGTTCTTCGCCCAGAAGGCGATCGACCGCGTTCTCGGCGATACCACGGCGGCGCCGGCCGGCCCCCTGGCGGCCGATCAGCCGAACCTGCAGCTGCCGCCGCTCGGCAACGCGGCCAATGCCGTCACCACCCGCCCGGTGGCGCTCGACGATCCCAAGCTCGACGGCGCGGAGGCGCTGCTCGGTGGCGGCAGCGTCCAGGGCTTTTCGCTGGAGCCCTCTCCGCGCGACAGGCTGGTCCTCAACGGCGCCGGCACCGGCAATGTGGAAGGCCGGGCCGACGATTTCGGCTGGCGGGAAAAGACCGACGCCGTCGCTCCGGGGAGCGCCGTCGCCTATCGCGGCTCGCTCGACCTCGAGGCGGTGCGAGCCAAGGAAGGCATCAAGCCGCCCAAGGAAATGCCCTCCATCGTCGATGCCATCATCGCCGACTGGACGGAGCAGAACCAAGAGGCCCAGAAAGGCGTCGACACGCCCGCCGAGTGACGGGCCGCACGACGCGCCGCCTGATCAGCGCGGCAGCGTCGTCGTACCCATCAGGTCGAGGTCGATCGCCCGCGCAGCCTGCCGGCCCTCCCGGATAGCCCAGACCACCAGGGACTGGCCTCGCCTTGCGTCTCCGGCCGCGTAGACCTTGTCGAGCGAGGTGAGATAGCCGACGTCGTCCGCCTCGATTGAGACATTGCCGCGGCGGTCGCTGCGCGTCTTCAGGGCGTCGCCGGCATCGGCGAGGAAGCCCGTCGGCGACGGCCCGGCGAAGCCGATCGCGATGAAGGCGAGATCCGCCTTGATGACGAATTCCGTGCCCGGAAGCGGCTTGCGGCTCGCGTCGACCTCGGCGCATTTGACGCCGGTCAGAACGCCGTCCTCGCCGACGAATTCGAGCGTCGCGATCTGGAATTCGCGGATCGCGCCCTCGGCCTGGCTGGACGAGGTCCGCATCTTGGTCGCCCAATAGGGCCAGACCTCGAGCTTGTTCTCGGTCTTCGGCGGCTGCGGGCGGATGTCGAGCTGGGTGACCTTCACTGCACCCTGCCGGAACGCCGTGCCGACGCAGTCGGACGCCGTATCGCCGCCGCCGACGACGACCACATGCTTGCCCCCGGCCCAGATCTCCTCCGACGGCCAGCCGACGCTCTCGACCTTCTCGCCGCCGACGCGCCGGTTCTGCTGCACGAGATAGGGCATGGCATCGTAGACGCCCGAAAGCCCCTCATGCGGGATTCCGGCGTCGCGCGGGCGCTCGGAGCCACCGCAGAACAGGACGGCATCGTATTCGGCGGCAAGATCCGCGATCGGCTTGTCGACGCCGACATTGACCCCGCAGAAGAAGGTGACGCCCTCGCCCGACATCTGCTCGACGCGCTTGTCGATCCAGTGCTTCTCCATCTTGAAGTCGGGAATACCGTAGCGAAGGAGGCCGCCTGGGCGCGACTCGCGCTCATAGACATGGACGTCGTGGCCGGCGCGGCCGAGCTGCTGGGCCGCAGCCAGGCCGGCCGGGCCGGACCCGATCACCGCGACGCGCTTGCCGGTCTTCGTGTCGGACGGCTGCGGACGGATGAAGCCGAGCTTGTAGGCCTTGTCGGCGATCGCCTGTTCGACCGTCTTGATCGCGACCGGCGTGTCCTCGAGATTGAGGGTGCAGGCCTCCTCGCACGGCGCCGGGCAGATGCGTCCGGTGAATTCCGGAAAGTTGTTGGTCGAGTGAAGATTGCGGGCGGCCGTCTCCCAGTCGCCGGAATAGACGAGATCGTTCCAGTCGGGGATCTGGTTGTGTATCGGGCAGCCCGTCGGGCCATGGCAATAGGGAATGCCGCAATCCATGCAGCGCGCCGCCTGCTTGCCGACCTCCTCGTCGGACATCGGCAGGGTGAACTCGCGGAAATGGCGAATGCGGTCGGAAGCCGGCTGATACTTGTGCGTCTGCCGATCGATCTCGAGAAAACCCGTAACCTTGCCCATGTCAGTCCTTGTGGTCCAGCCGAACAGGCAGGGCGCGTCGCCTCAGCCGCTTCGGCTCCATCGTCGTATAATTTCCACTCAGGCCGCCCGCGATCTCTACGATCTGCGAAACCACCTTCTTAGCCACTTCTTCCTTCTCGCCCTCATGCTGCGACAGCCTGATACGCAGCACGCCATAAAGCGGGAAGGTCCTGCCGAAAGACCAGCTCTCCGAAATCGCCGTCCTCGGTTACGAGGATCCGTCTCCTCGATACCGACAGCGCCAACACGTCACGATCGGCGATGCTTGGCACCAAGTCGGGGATCCATTCGCAGACGAAGCCGGCTTCGCGCAAGGCGACGACCAGCGACCGCCAGACACATTCGTCGGCGAGGAAACCGAACTCACTCAGCCGCATCAGCCGCGGCGGGGAAAGCGTCGTGAAGATGATCTGCCGCAATAGCACTCGCTGCCATCACGTCTTCCCGCGTCAGCCGCGGATGTTCATGAAGCAGATCCTCCACGCTCCATCCAGCCGCAAGCCGGCGCAGGACGTGCTCCACCGTCAGCCGCGTTCCCTTTATCGTCGGCTTCCCGAACATGACCTCAGGATCCGTGACAATCCGGTCCCGATAGCTATCCGCTGGCATAATCTTCCTCCCAATCGGCGAACGGACCGAACCACTCCAGCGCCTTCATGCCTTCCGGCACGCGGAAATGGATCGCCATCTCCCGACTCGCCCTCAATGATCGTGATGTCGTCCTCCTCAGAACGAAATCCCTGGGCGTAGAGGATCCGATCTTCGCCATTCCGCAGGATCTTCATATTCCGTTGGGCGGTGACAAGAGCCGTCGATTGCTCTCCTAAAACTCTACCACCGCACCACAGACGCGCCTCGCCTATTCCGCTGCCACCCCCATACGCATGCGCTCCATCTCCTGCAGCGCGCGCCGGTACTCGACCGGCATCACCTTGACGAATTTCGGCCGGAACGACTCCCAATTGTCCAGCATCTCCTTCGCCCGGCCGGAGCCGGTATAGTGGAGATGGTTGGAGATCAGCTGGAAGAGCCGCTCGTCGTCATGGCCGGTCATGTCGGAGGAGACGTCGACACGGCCCTTGTGCTGCAGGTCACCGCCATGGTGATGCAGCTTCTCCAGCAGGTCGTCCTCTTCCGGCACCGGCTCGAGGTCGACCATCGCCATGTTGCAGCGCTCGGCGAAATCGCCCTTCTCGTCATAGACATAGGCGACGCCGCCGGACATGCCGGCCGCGAAGTTGCGGCCGGTCTCGCCGAGGATCACCACGACGCCGCCGGTCATGTATTCGCAGCCATGGTCACCGACGCCCTCGACGACTGCGATCGCACCGGAGTTGCGGACGGCGAAGCGTTCGCCCGCGACGCCGCGGAAGTAGCACTCGCCGGAGATCGCGCCGTAGAGCACGGTATTACCGACGATGATCGACTCCTCCGGCACGACCCGCGAATTGTCGCGCGGCTTCACCACGAGCCGGCCACCCGACAGGCCCTTGCCGACATAGTCGTTGCCGTCGCCGGTGAGTTCGAAGGTGATTCCCCGGGCCAGGAACGCACCGAAGCTCTGGCCGGCCGTGCCGGTCAGCTTCACCGTGATCGTATCGTCGCGCAGGCCCTTCAGCCCGAAGCGCTTGACGAGCTCACCGGAAAGCATCGCTCCCGCCGAGCGATCGACGTTCGAGATCGGCGTTTCGATCGTCACCTTCTGGCGGGCGGTCAAGGCCGGCTCAGCCTCGGCAATAAGCCTGCGGTCGAGCACCTCCTCGATCGGATGGTGCTGGCGCTTCGTCCAGCGCAGTTCCTCTTCCGGCGCCTTAGGCTTGTAGAAGACATTGGTGAAGTCGAGGCCGCGCGCCTTCCAGTGGTCGATCATCTCGCGCTTGTCGAGGAGTTGGGACTGACCGATCAGCTCCGAGAGATGGCGAACGCCCATCGCGGCCATCAGCGTGCGCACCTCTTCCGCTACGTAGAAGAAGTAGTTGATGACATGCTCGGGCGCGCCCTTGAAGCGCTTACGCAGCACCGGATCCTGCGTCGCGACGCCGACGGGGCAGGTGTTGAGGTGGCACTTGCGCATCATGATGCAGCCGGCCGCGATCAGCGGTGCGGTCGAGAAGCCGAATTCGTCGGCGCCGAGAAGGGCCCCGACGATAACGTCGCGGCCGGTCTTCAGGCCACCGTCCACCTGCAGACACACCCTCGAGCGCAGGCCGTTCATCACCAGCGTCTGCTGGGTCTCGGCAAGCCCCATCTCCCAAGGCGAGCCGGCGTGCTTGATCGAGGTCAGCGGCGAGGCACCGGTGCCGCCGTCATAGCCGGCGACGATGATGTGGTCGGCGCGCGCCTTGGCGACACCCGCCGCAACCGTGCCGACGCCGACCTCGGAGACGAGCTTGACGGAGATGTCGGCCGCCGGGTTGACGTTCTTCAGGTCGTAGATGAGCTGCGCCAGATCCTCGATCGAGTAGATGTCATGATGCGGCGGCGGCGAGATCAGGCCGACGCCAGGGGTCGAGTGCCGGGTCTTGGCGATGGTCGCGTCGACCTTGTGGCCGGGCAGCTGACCGCCCTCGCCGGGCTTCGCCCCCTGCGCCACCTTGATCTGCAGCATGTCGGCATTGACGAGATATTCCGTCGTCACGCCGAACCGGCCGGAGGCGATCTGCTTGATCGCCGAGCGTTCGGGATTGGGCTGTCCGCCGGCCAGCGGCAGGAAGCGGTCAGGCTCCTCCCCGCCCTCGCCGGTGTTCGACTTGCCGCCGATCTGGTTCATCGCGCGGGCGAGCGTCGTATGAGCCTCGCGGCTGATCGAGCCGAAGGACATCGCGCCGGTGCAGAAGCGCTTGACGATCTCCTTGGCCGGTTCGACCTCGTCGAGAGGCACGGCGGCTCGGCCCGCCTCCTCGGCGTTCTTGATGCGGAACAGGCCCCTGATGGTGGAGGTCTCGACCGAGGCCTCGTTCACCATCTTCGCGTAGTCCTGATACTTCTCGAAGGACCCGGTGCGCACCGCATGCTGGAGCGTCGCCACGGCGTCCGGCGACCACATGTGGCTCTCGCCGCGCATGCGGTAGACATATTCGCCGCCGATATCGAGCGAACGCTGCAGGATCGGGTCGTTGGAGAAGGCGCGGTCGTGGCGCGTCGCGCTCTCGCGCGCGACCTCGTCGAGGCCGACGCCCTCGATCGTCGTCGCCGTGCCGGTGAAGTAGCGTTTCACGAACTCGGACTTCATCCCGACGATGTCGAAGATCTGCGCGCCGCAATAGGACTGGTAGGTCGAGATGCCCATCTTGGACATGACCTTCAGGATCCCCTTGCCGATCGACTTGATGTAGCGCGTCACCACCTCGGTCGGATCGACCTCCGGCGGGAAGTCGCCGCGCCGGTGCATTTCCAAAAGCGTGTCGAAGGCGAGATAGGGGTTGATCGCCTCGGCGCCGTAGCCGGCCAGGCATGCGAAGTGATGCACCTCGCGGGGCTCGCCGCTCTCGATGACGAGGCCAGCCGCGGTCCTGAGGCCCTTGCGGATCAGATGGTGGTGAACGGCGGCGCAGGCGAGCAGCGCCGGGATCGGGATGCGATCCGGGCCCACCTGCCGGTCCGACAGGATGATGATGTTGTAGCCGCCGACGACCGCCGCCTCGGCCCGCTCGCACAGCCGGTCGAGCGCGCCCGCCATGCCGGCCGCACCGCTTTCGGCGGCATAGGTCATGTCGATGGTCTTGGTGTCGAACCGGTCCTCGGTGTGGCCGATATTGCGGATCTTCTCGAGGTCGCCATTGGTCAGGATCGGCTGGCGCACCTCCAGCCGCTTGCGGCGCGAGGAGCCCTCGAGGTCGAAGATGTTCGGCCGCGGTCCGATGAAGGAGACGAGCGACATGACGAGTTCCTCGCGGATCGGATCGATCGGCGGGTTCGTCACCTGGGCGAAGTTCTGCTTGAAATAGGTGTAGAGGAGCTTGGGCTTCTCCGACATCGCCGAGATCGGCGTGTCGGTGCCCATGGAGCCGATCGCCTCCTGGCCGGTGGTCGCCATCGGCGCCATCAGCGTGCGGGTGTCCTCGATCGTGTAGCCGAAGGCCTGCTGGCGGTCGAGCAGCGTGACGTCCGAGCGCGAGGCGCGCGGTGCCACGGGCTTCAGGTCCTCCAGGATGATCTGGGTGTTCTTCAGCCAGTCGCGATAGGGGTTGGCGCCCGCCATCTCGTGCTTGATCTCCTCGTCGGAGACGATCCGGCCCTTTTCGAGGTCGATCAAGAGCATGCGGCCGGGCTGCAGGCGCCACTTGGTGACGATGCGCTCTTCCTCGATCTCCAGCGTGCCGGCTTCGGACGCCATGATGACGAGGTCGTCGTCGGTGACGACGTAGCGGGCCGGCCGCAGCCCGTTACGGTCGAGCGTCGCGCCGATCTGGCGGCCGTCGGTGAAGGCGACCGCCGCGGGCCCGTCCCAGGGCTCCATCAGTGCGGCGTGATACTCGTAGAAGGCCTGGGTGTCCTTGGCCATCTGCTTGTTGCCGGCCCACGCCTCCGGGATCAGCATCATCATCGCATGGACGAGCGGATAGCCTCCCTGGACGAGGAATTCCAAGGCATTGTCGAAGCAGGCGGTGTCCGACTGGCCCTCGTAGGAGATCGGCCAGAGCTTGGAGATGTCGTTGCCGAAGAGCTCCGAATCGACCGAGGCCTGGCGGGCCGCCATCCAGTTGACGTTGCCGCGCAGCGTGTTGATCTCGCCGTTATGGGCGACCATCCGGTACGGGTGGGCGAGCTTCCAGGACGGGAAGGTGTTGGTCGAGAACCGCTGGTGGACGAGGGCCAGCGCGGATTCGAAGCGCGGATCCTTGAGGTCGTGGTAATAGGCGCCCAGCTGGTAGGCCAGGAACATGCCCTTGTAGACGATCGTGCGCGAGGACAGCGAGACGATGTAGAAGCCGATGTCCTCGCCGCCCGTCTCCGCCTGGATCCGGTTCGAGACGACCTTGCGCAGGATGAACAGCTTGCGCTCGAAATCGTCGTCGCTCGCGATCGACGGCGCCCGACCGATGAAGATCTGGCGGTGCACAGGCTCGGTGGCGACGATCTCCGGCGCCTTCGACAGTGAGGTGTTGGTCACCGGCACGTCGCGCCAGCCGAGCACGGTCTGGCCTTCCTCGCGCGCAACGTCCTCGAAGATCGCCTCGACATGCGCGCGCTTTTCGGCATCGCGCGGCATGAACACATGGCCGACGCCGTAACGACCGGGCTCGGGAAGATCGATGCCCTGCTTGCCCATATCCTCGGCGAACAGCGTGTGCGGGATCTGCAGGAGCATGCCGGCCCCGTCGCCCATCAGCGGGTCGGCGCCGACGGCACCGCGATGGGTGAGGTTCTCCAGGATCTGCAGGCCCTTCTCCAGGATGGAGTGGGACTTCACGTTCTTCATGTGAGCGATGAAGCCGACGCCGCAGGCGTCATGCTCGTTGCGGGGATCATAGAGTCCTGCGCGTTCGCCGCGCTTGATCGTCCCGGCAGCAGCGTCGATCGGCGTCGCGGCGCTCTTGCCCGCAAGAGTTCCGGCGTTGGATGGCGTCATCTCGGTCATCGCGTCATCTCCCGTCGTGACGCCGCCCTTTTTCGCGGCCGCGCCAGTTGGCCCGGTCGGTCGCCTGCCGCTCAGCGTGGCGCGAAGCGAGACAGCACGACGTCCGGACATCGTCGTTTGCAGCCGCCTTTTGGCATGGCCGTTCCTGTCAGGATAGAACCCGTCCGCCGCTTTTCGGCGCGCCGTACCGCGCCAGCCGGATCGTCCGCCTTGTTTTATGGCAGTATTACTGTCCTATCCGCGGCAATATGGCAGAAGTCCGGCAGCTCGGCAAGACCCGCCCGGTGTCGCATCCGGGCGGCGCCCGAAGTGAGGGTCGCACCGGCAGATCGTCCGCGGAATGCGGAGCCGAAGGCCTGCCAAGTGGTAACATTCCTTCGGACGCCGGCGAACCTTCGACCATACGCCTCGTCGAGGCGGTTCAAACGGAGGTACTGACCATGCGCATGTCTCGGTTGATCGTCGCGTCCGCAATCATCGCAGCGTTCGCCGTACCCGCCTTCGCGGAAGACACGATGAAGTCCGATGCGATGCAGTCGGATACCATGAAGTCCGATGCGATGTCGTCCGACGGCATGAAGTCCGACGCAACGCCGATGGAGGGCGGCGCGATGATGACGATGATGAAGGGCGGCGAAGTCCTCGCCATCATGCCGGATAGCCATATGGGCACCAGCATGATGTCCGACGAAGACATGGCCGGCATGATGAAGATGGCCTCGCCCATGGACCACTGCATGTTGTTCATGACCGGCTCGGACGGCAAGACGATGATGGTCGACACCTCGTCCGACGCCGCCATGCAGTCCTGCGAGAAGATCGCGAAGTAGCGAGGATGCGGCGGGATCGCTGCCCTGGAGGCGGTCCCGTCCGCTGTTACCATGGACGCTTTGCGGCGAGGCATCAGCCAGCGCGAGGCGGGCGGGACGAAGCGTTGGGCCAGCTTGCCCTTTCCCGCATCGCGGTATAGGCCTCTTGCCCATGATCTTCGCGTCCGACAACTGGTCCGGGGCCCATCCGGCGATCAACGAAGCCCTTGGCAAGCATGGCGCCGGCATGGCCACCGCCTATGGCGCCAGCGATCTCGACAAGGCCGTTGAAAGGCGCTTCGACGAGATCTTCGAGCGCGAGGTCGCCGTCTTCTTCGTCGGCACCGGCACGGCTGCCAATTCGCTGGCGCTCGCTTCGGTCAACCGGCCGGGCGGCGTGGTGCTCTGCCACCGCGAGGCGCATATCGTCGAGGACGAGTGCGGCGCGCCGGAATTCTTCACCCATGGCGCACGCCTCGCACCCGTGGACGGGCCGAACGGCCTGATCGACGCGGCGAACCTCAAGCGCGAGATCGCCCGCTTCAAGCCGGACCATGTCCATGCCGGGCAGCCCATGGCGGTCTCGATCAGCCAGCCCGGGGAAGCCGGTACGCTTTACGACGCCGAGGCGATCGAGGCGATCGCCGCGATAGCCCATGGCCGTGGCCTGACGCTGCACATGGACGGCGCGCGCTTTGCCAACGGTCTCGTCGCGTCCGGCCTGACGCCGGCCGAGATGACATGGAAGCGCGGCGTCGACATCCTCTCCTTCGGCGCCACCAAGAACGGCTGCTGGTGCGCCGAGGCGATCGTCGTATTCGACCCCGCCAAGGCCTCGCAGTTCCCCTATATCCGCAAGCGCAGCGCCCAGCTCTTTTCAAAGACGCGTTTCGTCGCGGCCCAGTTCATGGCCTATTTCGAGGACGGGCTGTGGCTGGAGATGGCCGCCCATTCGAATGCCATGGCCGATCGCCTGCGGGCGGGCCTCGCCGCAAGCGGCAACGCCCGCCAGGGCTGGCCGACGCGGTCGAACGAGATCTTCGCCGTTCTGAAGCAGCCGGTCGCCGCCGCACTGAGACAGGCAGGCGCGGTGTTCTACGACTGGAATGCGCCGCACGGCATGCCCGACCTTGTGGGGGAGGACGAGACGCTCGTCCGCCTCGTCACCAGCTGGTCGACGACCCCGGAGGATGTCGACCGCTTCTGCGAACGGCTCGGCTGACGCCAGCTCCGCCGCCAGCGGGCCTCCGCTCGAACAGGCCGCGCGATGATCAGCCGGCCTCGACGGCGTGCCGCGAACCGAGCGGCGTCGGCGAACGCGTCGGCAGGGTGATCTCGAAGCGCGCGCCGGGACCGTCGCGTTCGGCGAGCCGGATGCGGCCGCCATGCGCCTCGACGATCTCGGCGGCGATCGCAAGTCCCAGCCCCGTGCCGCCCGTGCGGACCGAGCCGCGAAACGCCTTGAAGAGGTTTTCACGCGCCCGCTCGGGAAGCCCCGGCCCGGTGTCCTCGACGGCGATCACCGTTTCCCCCGGCTCCAGAGCTTCCATGCAGACTGCGATCCGCTTGATCACCGAAGCCTGGTCCGACCCCTCGCCCTGAAGAGCCTCGGCCGCATTGCGGCAGAGATTGAGGAGGACGCGGTGGAACTGGTCCGGGTCGACCGCGATCTCGGCCTCTTCGGCAACGTGGTTCACGAGAACGATCCCCGCCTCGGGCGACACCGTCAACGAGGCGAAGACATCGTCGACGAGCCGCCGCATCTGCACCTTGCGCCGCACCGGCGTGCTCTCCACCGCCCGGCCATAAGCCAGCACCGACTGGGTGTAGTGAAGCGCCCGGTCGAGGCTCTTCAGGAGAAGTGGGGTGAAGCGCTGCACGCGCGGATCGGGCACGCTCGCCAGGCGGTCGGAGATCATCTGCGCGGAGGCGAGGATGTTGCGCAGGTCGTGATTGATCTTGGAGACGGCGAGGCCGAGATCGGCGAGATGGCGCTGCTCGCGCAGCGTGTCGGCAAGCCTCCTCTGCATGCTCGCCAGTTCCGCCTCGGCCACGCCGATCTCGTCTTCGCGCTCGCTCGGCACGATGATCCGCCCGGAATCGGCCGGGTTCTCCCCGAACCGGATCATCGATGCGGTCATCGCCTGGATCGGGCGGATCAGATAACGGCTGATCGCGCCGAAGACGAGCAGGGCTGCAAACAGCGCGATCGACAGGGACAGGATCAGGATGTTGCGCGAATAGATCAGCATGGCGCGCTTCAAGGGGCGCTCCGACATCACCACCTCGGCGCCGATCGTCCCGTCGCCGACCGGACCGGTGATTCGCATGGTGCGATCGCCGCCAAACAGCAGCGTGTCGAAGGCGCCGGCGACCAGCATCAGCGGCCCGGCCTCGGCGAGGTCGACCCGGATCTGTGGAACGTCGACGGTTTCGGCCCGGGCCAGAAGCCGGGACGCGTCGCCCTCGTTGATCGCCACCAGATCGGCATTCAACGAGCTCAGAAGGCTCGCCTCCTGGTTCGGCCCGAGGACCGTGCTGCCTTCCGCGCTTAGTTGTTCGGACGCAAAGCCGGCGACGGCCGCCGTCTCGATCTTGGCCTCCAGCCAGTCGTGCCGGAACTTGGCGATCGAGGGCACGAAGATCAGCACTTCGGCCAGCATCACGGCGAGCATGGTGATGACGAGCAGGCGGGTCGACAGGCGGCGGCGGACGACCGCTCCCGGCAGTTCCTCCCCCGCCGGCCGACGATCCTCCCCTCGTGGCCTATCCACCTTTTCAAGCAAGCTGATGTCAGTCCCCGAAGGCTTTACGGCGCTCTCCTCTCCGGCCGGACTGGCGTCATCCAAACCGGCTCAAAAGCGCGACGGCACGGCGAACGAATTTGCGCCGCGTATAGGGCTGGAAGTAGGAAGTCGCGGCGCGTTTGCCAATTTCAGAGAAGGTCGGATAAGGCGAGACGAAGTCGCGGAGATCGGACAGCTTCAGCCCCTTGGCGACGGCCAGCGAGAACAGATTGGTCATCTCCCCCGCCGCGGCGCCCACAACGCCGGCGCCGATCAGCCGGCCCCGCTTTCCGATCAACAGCTTGACCATGCCCTCGGTCGTCCGTTCCGCCTGGGCGCGGTCGTTCTCGGCATAGGGCCAGCGCACGACGTCGACGGCCGTTCCCGCCGCCTTGGCCTCCGCCTCGGTCGGCCCGACCTGCCCGAGTTCGGGCTCGGTGAAGGTCACATGCGGCAATTGATCGCGGCGCTCGCGCACCGGCAGGCGGAACAGGAGCGCACGGATCACGAGCCCCGCCTGGTAATTGGCGGCATGGGTGAATTGCGGGCCACCGGTGATGTCGCCGACCGCATAGACCCGCTTGTTGCTGGTCCTCAGATTCGGCCCAACGTCGATGCCGCGCCGGTTACGGGAGATGCCGGCGGCCTCGAGCCCCAGGCCGGCAAGATTGGGGACCCGGCCGACCGCGACGAGGAGATGGCTGCCGGACAGCGTCTCGCGGGTTCCGGCCGCGTCCTCGACCACGATCTCCACGGCGCCGTCCTTCCCGGACACGTGGACCACATTGGCGCGTTCGCGGATCGCCACGCCTTCGCCGCGCAGCCGCGCGATCACCACCTCGGCGAGTTCCGGGTCGTCGCGGCCGAGCGCCCGCTCCGCCTCGACCACGGTGACGGCGCAGCCGAGCCGGCGGTGCGCCTGCGCGAGCTCGAGGCCGATCGGCCCGCCGCCGATGACGAGGAGATGATCCGGCGCCTCACGCAGGTCGAAGATCGTCTCGTTGGTCAGATGCGGCGTCTCGGCGAGCCCCTCGATCGGCGGGACGAAGGGCGAGGATCCCGCGGCCACCACGAAGCGGCGCGCCCTGACCAGTCGCTCGCCGGCGGCGACGGTCCGCTCGTCGACGAAATGCGCGGCCGCCTTGATCACCGTCACGCCGAGACCCTCGAAGCGCTCGACCGAATCATTCGGCGCGATCGCGGCGATCACGCCCTGGACGTGATCCTTCACCGCCGGAAAGTCGACGTCGGGCTGTCCCGCGCGGATTCCGAACCGCTCCGCCTCGCGGATCGCCGCAGCGTGCTTGCCGGCCGCAATCAGCGCCTTCGACGGCACGCAGCCATAGTTCAGGCAGTCGCCGCCCATCCGGCCCCGCTCGATCAGCACCACGTCGACGCCGAAGGCCGCCGCCGCGGCCGCCGTCGTCAGTCCGCCCGAACCGGCGCCGATCACGCAGATGTCCGGCGTCAATATCTTCGGCATTATCAATGTCCCCCGATGTCGGCCGGGACGGCCCCCCGGCGGCGTCCGCGCAAGGCGGTCTTCTTCAGGATGAGGCCCAGAACGGCAAGGGCGGCGAGGCCGAGAAGCGCGATCGTCATCTGCGGGGTGACGAGATCGGAAAGGGCGGGTTCCCCCTCGCCGATCTGCGCAAGCGTCTCGTCGAGGCCGCTTCCGAGAAAGGCGTAGACCATCGAGCCGGGAATGATGCCGAGAAAGGTCGTCACGACATAGGTCCCGATCCGGATGTCGAAGAAGGCCGGGGCGATGTTGACGACGAAGAAGGGCAGGACCGGCGTCAGTCTCAGGACCAGAAGGTAAGCGAAGGCGTCGTTGCGGAAGCCGGCCGCGAATCGTTCGAGCGCGCCGCCCGTCCGCCTGCGCAGAAGATCGGCGAAGGCGGAGCGCGCCGCCACGAACAGCGCCGTTGCGCCGATCGTCGCGCCGATGACGGTAAGGATCCCGCCGAGCCACCAGCCGAACAGGAACCCGCCGGCGACCGTGACCAGCGACGCCGCCGGGAACGAGACCGCGACGAGCACGGCATAGAGAATGACGAAGGCAAACGGCGCGGAGAGCCTATGCTCCGCGACGAAGGCCTTCAGCATCTCGCGGCTGTCCAGGAAGAGATCGAGGGAGAGATATTTCTGCAGGCCGGCCCCATAGGCGAGCGCGAGCGCGCCCAACAGGACGGCGATCGGCATGTAGCGGCGCCATCGCACAGAAGGCGCCGACGAAGCAGGCAAATCCATCTCGTTTCCCTCCGCCGAATCCGATCCCCGCGCAGCTGCCAAGGCGCGGGCGGGCGCCGTCGGTGCGGCCGGATCGGAGGGGTATACGCCCTCCGCGTCAAGTCCTTCACACCCAGTTGAGGGCAGTGCGAGGTCGTTCATGTCGCCATTGCCTGTCCCTGAGATAGCGAGGCGGTATTCGGCGCGGGCGCCTTCGGTGTTACAAAGAGCCGGACTTGGCGGAACAACGCGGAAGACGGCTGGCCGCCGCACCTGCCCACTTGGATGGCAGGCGCGGTCACGAATGGCGAACGAACGGCCCCCGGTGATTGACTTTTGCCACTTCCCTTTCCTATAAGCGCCGCAGACGAGCGGGCGGCGTTCCGCGCGACGGTTGGCCGCGCGCAAGTGTTCGCGTCCGTTTTCCGATTTCGAAAGCATTGAAGGGTCCGTGCTCGCGCACGGAATGATCACGATGAAGCGTACCTATCAGCCGTCGCGGCTCGTCCGCAAACGTCGTCATGGTTTCCGCGCCCGCATGGCGACCAAGGGCGGCCGCAAGGTCATCCAGGCTCGCCGCTCGCGCGGCCGCAAGCGCCTGTCGGCCTGATCGGAATCGGGGTCCGACGATCGCCTGCGATGGCCGTCGGAAGACTCAGGAAGCGCGCGGAGTTTCTCGCTGCGCGGAAGGGCCGTCGCTTGAACGGCCCGTTTTTCTTTATCGAGGCGCTCGAACGGGGCGACGACGGGCCGCCGCGGGTCGGCCTGACCGTCACCCGCAAGGTCGGCAATGCCGTGGTGCGCAACCGCATCCGGCGACGGCTTCGTGAAGCCATTCGCCTCCACGCGGAGGCTGACATGGCGCCCGGCCTCGACTATGTGATCGTCGCACGCCGCGATGTGTTCGACATGCCGTTCGAAACGCTGATAGCCGAGTTGTCGCGCCGGGTGTCGCGCGCTCGTCGGCCGGCGGGCGATCAGGATGGCAGAAAGCGGCGCCCGCAGGAGCGCCGATCGGGGTCTGACTGATGGAAAATAACCGCAACTTCTTGATCGCCATGGTGCTGTCCGTCGCGGTCCTGGTTGGCTGGCAGTTCCTCGTCGTCAATCCCCGCATGGAGGCACAGCGGCAGCAGGAACAGGCGCGGACCGAGGCGAATCAGCCCGCCGGTTCGCTGCAGACGCCGCAGACCCCGGCCGGCACGCCGCAGACGGACGTGCCCGCGCCCGCCGGCCGCGAGAGCGTCGTTCCCGAATCCGCAGGCCAGGTGAAGCCGGCCGAAAGCCGCGACCAGGCAGTCGCCGCCTCCGCGCGCGTCCCCATCGATACGCCCGCTCTGTCCGGATCGATCAATCTGAAGGGCGCAAGGCTCGACGACCTGCGGCTGAAGAACTACCATGAGACGGTCGACAAGTCCTCGCCGACGATCGTGCTGTTGTCGCCCGAGGCCGTGCCGAATGCCTATTTCGCCGAGTTCGGCTATCTCGGACAGGACGCCGGCACCCTCCCCGGCCCGACGACCGAATGGCAGGTCGAGGGCAATCCGACCCTCACCCCGCAGTCGCCGGTCACGCTGACCTACACGAACGATGCCGGCCTGACCTTCGAACGCAAAGTCTCCGTCGACGACAAGTTCATGTTCACCGTCGACGACACGATCCGCAATGCCGGGTCTCAGCCGGTGACACTGTCCTCCTATGGCCGCGTCGCGCGCTATTCCAAGCCCGAGGTGGCTGCGAGCTACGTCCTCTTCGAGGGCCTGCTCGGCGTCTTCGGCGAAGCCGGCCTCACCGAGGAAAAGTATTCCGCGATCGAGAGCGACCTCAATCTCTCGCCGCCGAAGGCCTCCAGCGGCTGGCTGGGCATCACCGACAAATACTGGGCGACGACCCTGATCCCAGAGGGCGGCCAGGCCTTCCAGTCGCGCTTCCGCTACTTTGCCAATGCCGCGCGGCCGCACTACCAGACCGAATATCTGAAGGACCCGATGACGATTGCGCCGGGCGCGACGGCGACGACGACGTCCCGCAGCTTCGCCGGCGCCAAGGTGGTCGACGTCATCGACAACTACGAATCGACGCTGAACATTCGCCAGTTCGGCCAGCTGATCGACTGGGGCTGGTTCTATTTCATCACCCGGCCGATGTTCCACGGCCTCGACTGGCTCTACCGGCTGTTCGGCAATTTCGGCCTGGCGATCATCTCGATGACCGTCATTCTGAAAATCCTGTTCTTCCCACTCGCCTCCAAGTCCTACAAATCGATGGCGCGGATGAAGAACCTGCAGCCGAAAATCATCGAGATGCGCGAGCGCTTCAAGGACGACAAGCAGAAGCAGCAGCAGGAGATGATGCGCCTCTACAAGGAGGAGAAGGTCAATCCGGCGGCCGGCTGCTGGCCCATGCTGATCCAGATTCCTGTCTTCTTCGCGCTCTACAAGAACCTCTACATCACCATCGAGATGCGGCATGCGCCGTTCTTCGGCTGGATCCAGGATCTCGCGGCACCCGATCCGACCTCGATCTTCAACCTGTTCGGCCTGATCCCGATCACCCTGCCGCACATGCTGATGATCGGCGTCTGGCCGCTGCTGATGGGCATCACGATGTTCATCCAGATGCGGCTCAACCCGACGCCGCCGGACCCGACCCAGCAGATGATCTTCACCTGGATGCCGGTGGTCTTCACCTTCATGCTGTCGTCCTTCCCGGCGGGCCTCGTGATCTACTGGACCTGCAACAACTTCCTATCGATCATCCAGCAGTCGGTGATCATGAAGCGCAACGGCGCCAAGATCGAGCTGTTCGACAATCTGAGGGCGGCCTTCCGACGACGGGAAAAGACGTCCGAGGGCTGAGCGGTCCGAACCGCTTCTGCGATCGATCGGGCCGGCATGATGCCGGCCCTTTCTTTGTGAAAGGCTGCCATGCACGGACCCTCGCCCGACACGCTCTATCCCCTCCCCGGCTTTCCGAGGGCGGTGTTCCTGAAGAACGTCGTCACCCGGCCGAACATCGTCGTTGGCGACTACAGCTATTATGACGATCCAGAGGGGGCCGAGCGCTTCGAAGAGCGCAACGTGCTCCACCATTTCGACTTCTACGGCGACCGGCTGGTGATCGGCCGCTTCGTCGCGATCGCGGCGGGAACGCGCTTCGTCATGAACGGCGCCAACCACGCCATGGGCGGCTTTTCGACCTATCCGTTCAACATCTTTCAGCAAGGCTGGGAGGAAGGCTTCGATCCCGCGTCCTGGACGAACCAGAGCCGCGGCGACACCGTCGTCGGCAACGACGTCTGGCTCGGCATGGAGAGCCTCGTCATGCCCGGCGTGACGATCGGCGACGGCGCGATCGTGGCGGCCCGGTCGACAATCATCTCTGACGTGCCGCCCTATGCCGTCGTCGGCGGCAATCCGGCACGCCTGATCCGCATGCGGTTCGACGCGGAGACCGTGGCAAGGCTTCTGGCGGTCGCCTGGTGGGACTGGACGGCCGAAAAGATCACACGCAATCTGGGCGCCATTCGTGGCGCCGAAATCGACCGGCTGGAGGCGGCGAAATGACGGGCGAACCCTCTTCGACCAACGAGACCGGCGAGGCCGAACGGCGCTTCTTCGCCAAGCCCTGGATCTTCGTGCGCGGCGTGCCGTCGATGAAGTTCCTGCCACCCGAGGGCCCGCCGGAGATCGCCTTCGCGGGCCGCTCCAATGTCGGCAAGTCCTCGCTGATCAATGCCCTGCTCGGCCAGAAGGGTCTTGCCCGCACCTCCAACACGCCGGGGCGGACGCAGGAGCTGAACTTCTTCGTGCCGGACGGCTTTGGCGATCCGGCCGCCGGCCTGCCGCCGATCGCGCTCGTCGACATGCCGGGCTACGGCTACGCCAAGGCGCCGAAGGACCAGGTGGACTCCTGGACGGCCCTCGTCTTCGACTATCTGCGGGGCCGTCCAAGCCTGAAGCGCGTCTTCCTGCTGATCGACGCCCGGCACGGGCTGAAGGCCAATGACGGCGAGGTGATGGACCTCCTCGACAAGGCTGCGATGTCCTACCAGATCGTTCTGACCAAGATCGACAAGATCAAGCCGCCGGCCGTCCCAAAGCTGACCGAGGCGACGCTTCTCGCCATCAAGCGCCGGCCCGCCGCCTATCCGAGCCTGATCGCGACCTCGTCGGAAAAGGGCGTCGGCCTCGACGATCTGAAGGCGGAGATCCTCAGCTTCGCCGTGTGACGTCGGCGCGGCCGCCGGCCGGCAGAAGCCGCTCACGGATGCGCGCCTCGATCCGCCGGAAGACGTCGCGATAGGCATCGAGGATCTGCTCGCGCGAACCGGTTGCGGCAGAGGGGTCCGGCATCGGCCAGAACTCGACGTCCACGGAGCTGGTGCCGGTCGCGTCCAGCGCCGCGTGATGGGCCTCGGGTGCCATGGTGACGATCAGGTCGAAATAGCTGTCCTCGAGGTCCTCGTAGCGCTGTGGCCGTCGCTCGCCGAGGTCGAGGCCCTGCTCGGCAAGCACGATGTCTACGAAAGGATCGCGCTGGCCGGAGCGGACACCTGCCGAGGCGATGTAGACCGAGGACGGCAGGACCTTCCGCGCGATCGCCTCGGCAATGGGCGAGCGGATCGAGTTCATCCCACACAGAAACAGCACCGAGGTGACGCGGACGGGCGGCTCCGCGGGATCTTTCGGCCCGCTCATCGCAAGATTCCCACTGTCCGATCGCCGCGCACGGGCCTCAGGCTGGCCGGCAGTGCCGAACCGCGAGGGTCCGCAGCGCGCGCCATGGCCGCTCAGCTCCGCCGGTGAAGGACGCAGATCAGCGTGAACAGGCGCCGGGCGGTGTCGAGGTCGACGCCGATCTTGCCCTCGAGCCGTTCCATCAGCGTCTGCGAACCGTCGTTGTGGATGCCCCGCCGGCCCATGTCGATCGCCTCGATCTGCTGCGGCGTCGCCGAGCGGATCGCCTCGTAGTAGCTGTCGCAGATCATGAAATAGTCCTTGATCACCCGCCGGAACGGCGTCAGCGACAGGATGTGCGTCACCAGCGTCTCATCGGCCTCGTTGCGGATGTCGAAGACCAGCCGCTTGTCGGCGAGCGAGAGCTTCAGCTTGAACCGCGCACCCTCCGGCGCGCCCACCGGATTGAAGACGTTCTCCTCGATGAGGTCGAAGATCGCCACGGCCCGCTCGTGCTCGATGTCTGGCGTGGTGCGGCCGATGGTTTCGTCGAGTTCGACGTCGACGAGGCGGCCGCCGGGCTGTTCGCGCTTGTCGGCCATCACGCCACCCGCCGTCAGAGATTGAGCCGGATCGACACCGACCGGCCATGCGCATCGAGGCCTTCGACCCGCGCGAGTTCGATCGCCGCCGGACCGAGCGCGCGAAGCTGCTCCGCCCCGAGCTTCAGGATCGAGGTTCGCTTGACGAAATCGAGGACCGACAGGCCGGAGGAAAAGCGCGCCGAACGCGCCGTCGGTAGGACATGGTTGGAGCCGCCGACATAGTCGCCGATCACCTCGGGCGTGTAGCGGCCGAGGAAGACGGCACCGGCATTGCGGATCATGCCGAGGAGGCTCTCGGGATCCTCGACCGCAAGTTCCAGATGTTCCGGCGCGATGCGGTCGCAGAGGGCCGGCGCGTCGGCGAGCGATTCCACGGTGATGATTGCCCCGAAGTCGCGCCAGCTGGCGCGGGCGGTGTCGGACCGCGACAGGGTGGCAAGCTGGCGCTCCACCGCCTCGGCGACTCGGGTTCCGAAGTCGGCGTCGTCGCTGATGAGGATCGACTGTGCGGCCGTATCGTGTTCGGCCTGGCTGAGCAGGTCGGCGGCGATCCAGTCCGGGTCGTTCTGTCCGTCGGCGATGACGAGAATCTCCGAAGGCCCGGCGATCATGTCGATGCCGACGGTGCCGAAGACCTGGCGCTTGGCCGCCGCGACATAGGCATTGCCGGGCCCGACGATCTTGGCGACGGGCGCGATCGTCTTGGTGCCATAGGCGAGCGCTGCGACCGCCTGGGCGCCGCCGATCCGGTAGATCTCGGTGACGCCGCAGAGCTTTGCCGCCGCGAGCACCAGCGGGTTCAGTTGCCCCCGCATGGCAGGAACGGCCATGACGATCCGCTCGACGCCGGCGACCGTCGCCGGCACGGCGTTCATCAACACCGAGGAGGGGTAGCTCGCCGTGCCGCCCGGCACATAGAGGCCGACCGATTCGACCGGCGTCCAGCGACTGCCGAGTTCGACGCCGAGGGCGTCGACATAGCGATCATCCTCGGGCTTCTGGCGGGCGTGATGCGACCGGATCCGGTCATGTGCGATGGTGAGTGCGTCAAGTGTTTCGGGCGAGGTCGCCGCAAAGGCGGCGTCGACCTCGTCCTGGGACACGCGCAGGCTGGCAGGCGTCAGCTCGAGCCGGTCGAACTTCGCGGTCAGCTCGATGAGAGCGGCATCGCCCTCCTCGCGCACCCTCGCGACGATCTCGCGCACCACCTGATCGACGTCGGCCGCAGCTTCCCGTTTGGCCGAGAGAAGCGCCGCGAACTCCCGTTCGAACGTTGCGTCCGCTGTTGTGAGCCGCCTGGGCACGTCGCCTGATCCTCTCCTGTCGCCAGCCCTGTAGGGGTCGCGGAAACCGACAAAAGCCACCCGCGCCGAACGATCGCGGCTAGCGCTCCGGTCCCTCGTGGTCCGGCCGCGATTCGGTGCTCCAGGCGCCACCGACATCGGCGAGTTGCGCCTCGACCACTTCAACGTCGAGCCTTATCGCGGAGCCGCCGGCAAAAACAAGCTCGATGACGCCGGAGGGCTCTTCCTTGGGGGTGAAGCGGATCGCCAGGAGCACGAGCACCTGATCCTCGCTCGCCGCCGCAAGGCCCAGCCGCCGAGCCCCGAGCACGCGGTCGAAATGCAGCACCGCGCGGCGCCGCTCGTATTCGCGCCGCCGCAGCCGCGACCAGAGCGATCCGCCGACCGCCCCCTCCCAGACGAAGCGGTTCATCTCCAGGACAAACTGCTTTTCACGCGGCAGGAAGCGCAGGTCCGACATCTTGACCACCGCATCCTGGCAATGAGCCGACAGGATCGCGAGATCGTCGGAGTCGACGGCGAGGAGGCGCAGGCGGTCCATTGGGGCGGGGTCACTCTCTGGCTCGGTTTCTTGCCGCGATGCAACTAGGTTCCGGATGCGCCGCCGCAAGCGCAAAGGCGGACGGCGGAGGCAGCAAGATGCGCCAAACGGGTCGGAACGGACGCGCGTGTCGGCGTTCAGCGCTCCTTTACCCTGGCGCGGGATAGTGTTGGCGGCGAGCGCGGCCGCGAACCAACGCTCATCGCTTAGAACCGCGCAGGAGGAGGCTCGATGTCCGCCTTGAAGGCCGATGACGGAGCGCTGCCGCGGCAGACGCCGACCCGCTTTGCCGCCCTCGACGGCTGGCGGGGGATCTGCGCCCTTCTCGTCGTCTGCTTCCATGCACCGGTCGCCGGCTTCATCCATGAGGGCGCCTTCTTCCGGCACGCCTTTCTCTTCGTCGACTTCTTCTTCGTCCTCTCCGGCTTCGTGATCACGCATGCCTTCTATGGCCGATTGCGCGCGGAACAGAGCTTCGGACGGTTCTTCGGCGCAAGGCTGTTTCGCGTCTATCCCCTGCACCTCTTCATGCTCGCCCTGTTCGTCGGCTTCGAGGTCTTCCTCGCCGTGACGCGGGGGCCGGGCGAGGCGTTCCAGGAGGGCAGTTCACTCCCCGCCCTTGCCCACAATCTCTTGATGACCCACTCCTTCGGCTTCCTGTCCGGCCTCAGCTGGAACTATCCGAGCTGGAGCATTTCGGCCGAGCTTCTCGCCTATGGGCTGTTCGCACTGGTGGTGATCCGGGCGCCGCGCGCACTGATCCCGCTCGCACTCGCGACCATGGCCGTCGGAGTAGTGGTGATCGCGCGGCTGGACGGGACCATCGACACGACCTTCCATCTCGGCTGGCTGCGCTGCCTCGTGGGCTTCTCGCTCGGCACGGTGATCCGCCGGGTTCTTTGGACGGACGGGCAGGAGGCGTCCGCGGGAGAGAATTCGGCCGCCTGGACCATCGCAGAACTTGCCATCGTCGCCATGGTCGTCGTCTTCGTCGACAGGCTCGGCGGCACCATCCTCTCGCTCGCCGCCCCCTTCGTCTTCGGCTTCGCCCTCTATGTCTTCGCGCATGAGGGCGGCCTCGTCAGCCGGGTCCTGAAATCGGCGCCGATCGCCTTTCTCGGCGCCATCTCCTATTCGATCTACATGACCCATGCCTTCGTGATCTCGCGCGCCGAAAACGTCGCGACGGTCCTCGGCAACAAGATCCATTGGCCGATCTTCTCCGCCGCCCTCGACGGCAAGCGGCTGATGGGGGCGAACGAGGCCGAGGCGCTTCTCGCCCTCGGACTGATCGTCGGAGCGACGCTCCTCGCGAGCGCCCTCACCTACCGCTTCGTCGAGCTTCCAGGTATCGCGCTCGGCCGGACGTTCCTGACTCGCGGAGACCGGCGCCCCACGGCCTCCCGGCGCGCGGCCGCCTGATCCCCAACGAGGCCCGGACGTCCGCCTTCAGCGCCGCGGAGTCGGGTCAACTCCTATTTGCAAAGTGAGCGATCGCGAGCGTGTGGACTTCGGTCGAAGCTCGCCCGAGCGGGATCCCTCGTAAACCAGTGAAGCTTCGTGCCGACACGTCAGCTGCGCCTCGGCAGGCCGGTTCAGGGTCTCGGGACGGCCTGCATCTTTCAGCGCATGCGCAGACCTTGCCGATAGCGTCCCGCGCTCAGCGCCGCGCCGCGCGCACCTCGTTGCAGGCCAGCAGGCGGAGCCCGGCCACCGAGAACCAGACCAGCATCCAGATCGGGTTGGCGCGCTCGAAGAGGAAGGACTCCAGGAAGGAGCCGAGCAGGAGATAGGTCAGGATCATCAGGAAGAGATCGCCGAGGCGTCGGCTCTCCGGATCGCGCCCCACCCGTTGATAGTCGAGGAGCGGCAGGATCGCGAGCATCAGGACGGCAAGGCAGAGGCCCGGCCAGCCCATGGAGATCAGGATGTCGATATAGCCGTTATGGGCGTTCGGGCTGCCGCGCGGATCCCAGGAAAGCTCGAAATTGCGTTCTGTGCCCTCGACCACCGGCGTCTGCCAGAAGCTGTTGAGGCCGAAGCCGGTCCATTCGTGGCCGTGGAACACTTCGAAGGCAAAACGCCAGATGTCCATGCGGCCGGTGTAGGTGGTGCCAGGCGCGATCGCCTGCACGATGTGGTTCAGGGCCGGCGAGAGCACCGTGCCGACGGTGAACAGCGCCATCACGACCAGCATCCCCGCGATCGCGACGGAGAGGAGCTTGCGCCCTCCGAACAGCCGAAGAAAGATGATGCTCGCAGCGACGACCGGCAGGAGCAGCGTCGAGGTCTTCGATCCCGTCTTCAGGACGAAAAGCGCCGACAGGAGCGCGATGGCGAAGCCGATCAGCCGGTTTCCGGTCCGAAACAGATAGACGCCGCAGAAGAAGAACGAGCCGATCACCGCGCCGGCGATGTTCTTGTGCGAATAGACGCCGCGCCATAGGCCGGCATGCACCCCGCCCTCGTCCGACCCGTCGTCGATCGCAAGATGCGGAAGCGCGATGACACCGAGATAGCAGAGTCCGAGAGCCGCGAGAACGGCAAGGATCAGCGCGATCCGGAAGGCTTTCGGATCGCGCGGAAAGCACAGGACGCCGGTGACCGCGACCATCGCGACGACCGTGAACAGCGCCGATCGGAAGGCATTTTCCGCATACGGCGCCCAGAGCGCGCTGGCGCCGAGCCAGGCGACCATCAGCATCCAGGTCGGCCGCAGCAGCGAGCCGATCACGAAGCGGTCGCTGAAGACGACATGGCCGGCCAGAACGATCGCGGCCAGGCTCGAATAACCGAGCTGGTTGATCGCATTGCCGGCGTCCAGCTTGCCGCTGAAGGTGACGGCGAAGGGCGTGAAGGTGACGAGGAGTGCCGTCAGAACCCCGGCCGCGACCAGCAGCCGCGCGAAATCGGTCCACGCCTCCTCGCGCCCGATCGCCGCCGCGTCAGTTCTGCTCGGGACGTCGATACTGTTCATTGACATGTCCGAATTCGCCGAAGAGGCGGCCGACCGCGACCTGCAGATGGTAGAGCCCGATCGTCGGCGACCCGGTTCTGAGGCCGAGCGCAAGGGAGCGGAACGGCGAGGCGGCGAGCAGCGCCGCGCTCTTGGCAAGGCGCTTCGCCTTCGCGTTCGGACCGACGCGCCGCCTGGCCTCGATCATGGTCGAGAGCGCGCCGTTGCGCAGGCTGCGCGCGTTCAGCCAGGAAAACTCCGTCCGCCGCGCCGGCACCGTCTCGAACACAGGCGCCTCGGCGCACCAGCCGAAGGTGAAGCCGCGCTCGCGGCAGCGCGAGTAGAAGTCGGCGTCGCCGCCGCCGACGAAGTTGAAGGCGGTGTCGAGGAAGGGCGCGCCCATCGCTTCGAGAACCGTGCGGCGGATGACCACGTTGCCGGACGAGAAGAGGATCGGCACGCGGCCGGTCTCACGGTAGTGCGGCGTGAAGACCGGATGGCGCAGGAAGGCGGCTCGGGCTCCAGGCTCGAAACGCGGCATCTGCGGGCCGCCCACCATATCGGCGGAAAGCGTCTCGGCAGCCGTCACGAGCCGCTCCAGCCACTCCTCGCAGGCGATCTCGTCGTCATCGATGACGAGGAGATGGCGCATTGCCGGAAAGCGTTCCAGCGCCGTCGCCCAGCCGGCATTGTAGGCCGAGCAGTTTCCGCGCTCATGGGCGATGATGACGAGGCCTTCGATCCGGCCGCTCTCGAAGAGCGGCGTCGCCGCGGCGAGCCCCGCCCGCCCCTCGTCGTCGTTCTCCATCACGATCACCGCGAAGGGCCGGTCGGTCTTCTGCGCGGCGAGCGATTCCAGCGTCGCCACGAGATGGTCCGGTCGGCGGAACGTCGGCAACGTCACGACAGCCTCGAAGCGGCTTGCATCGAGGCTGGGAGACACGCAGGCGATGGTGATCTGGTCGGTCATGACCTTCCTTGAGCGGCCGAAGCGGCGTCCGCGGCACGAAATCAGAAGAAGGTGAAGATTTCGTCGCTTCGGCGGGCCGGCCCTTCCGGCAGCTTGTCCTGCCAAGGCTCGAAAGATCAATGGATTGGGGCCGTCGGGCGGCAGGATCGCGAGGCTCTCACCATCACGGTTTCGAAACAGTTTACGCAAAGCCATTAGCCTGACGTCAACGGGTCGGGTGGCAGGATGCAGCATGATGGAAAGGCCCTGACCGTCCCATGGACCCGCACTTCCTGTTCGTTTCGTCCCTCTTGCCGGACAAAGATCCGACCACCGGCTACGAGATCGCCAACCAGGCGATCGTCGCGGCCTATCGGCGTCAGGGTGTCCGGCTGACGCTGGCCGGATTCCGGCGTCCGGGCGCCGCGATACCCGAGGGCGCGATCTCGCTCGGCGATCTCGCGATCGAGAATGCCGGCGCCTCGCGTTGGCAGAAGATGCGCTGGGTCGCCGAGGCGATGATGTCCAACCGCCCGATCGCGGCGGCGAAGGTGGCGAGTTACGGTCGCCGGCGGCTGCTCGAGCGGCTGGCCGAAGCCGGGCCGATCGACGGCCTCATCCTCAACTCGATCCAGATGCCGGCCGCCTATCCCTTTCTTGCCCGCGCGCATCCCTCGATCTTCATCGCCCACAATGTCGAACACAAATCGGCTTCGGGAAACGCCGAGAGCGCCGCCGGCCGTCTCTCCCGCCTGCTCTATCGGCGCGAGGCGTCGCTCTTGAAACAGGCCGAGGCCCGGATCTGCCGCGATGCGGTGGTCGTCCATACTCTGAGCGCGGAGGATGCGACCGGCCTTGGGCTCGCGGGTGCCGAAAAATGCCTTCCGCTTGCGCTGTCGGTCGGACGCTCCGCCCTCCCCGACACTGGCGAGCGGCGACATGATGTCGGGCTGATCGGCACCTGGAGCTGGGCGCCGAACCGCATCGGTCTGGACTGGTTCGTCAGCGAAGTCGCGCCGCGCCTCCCCGCGGGCATCACCGTGGCGATCGCCGGCCGGTTCGACGGTCCGCCGCCGTCCGCGCCGGAGAATGTGCGCTTCGTCGGGCGCGTTCCGGATGCACAGGCCTTCGTCAACGCCTCCCGCGTCGTCGCCCTGGCGACCAAGGGCGGCACCGGTGTCCAGCTGAAGACGCTGGAAACCTTCGAGGAGGGCATGCCGGCGGTCGCGACACCGCAGGCGCTGCGTGGCATCGATTCGCTGCCGGCGAATGTCCGTATCGCCGAGGCGGCGGACGATTTCGCGTCGGCGCTCGTCGAACTGGTTGAGGCGGAGCGGACCGGACGCCTCGCCCGGCTCGACGGCGGCGCATTCGCCCGCTCGCAGACGGAGGCGCTCGACCGGGCGGTTGCGGCGGGGCTCCACCGCTTCGCCCGAGAGAGCGACCGAAGGAGTGCCGCAGCGATGTCCTCCCCCGAACCAGCACGACGCGCCGAGGTCACGAGGCCGGCCCGGCAGATCGGAGGCCTTTGATGCGACCGGAGATCCTGAGCAATCTGGCCGTCGTGCCGCGCCTCCGGCAGTCCGAGAGGACCCAGGCCATTGCTGGCATCGAGGTGACGGACGCGGCCGGAACGACGGTGATCGCCGACCTCGCTGCGGCGCTCGCCGCCGGCCGGACGACGCGCCTCGCATTCCTCAACGCCCATTGCGTCAACGTCGCCCGCAACGACCCGGCCTATCACGCTGCGCTGCGCCGATTTCTCGTCCTGCCCGACGGAATCGGGGTCGATCTCGCCGGCCGAATTCTCCACGGACGCCCCTTTACCGAGAACCTCAACGGCACCGATTTCGTGCCGCGGCTCCTGGCGGCGCTCGCGCCGTATCGCCTGCGCGTCGCGCTGATCGGCGCTGCCCCCGGCGTCGCCGAACGGGCGGCCGAGCGGCTTGCCGTGGACATTCCCGGGCACACCTTCCTCGCCGTTTCGGACGGCTATTTCGGGGCCGACCATCGGCCCGAGGTTCTCAAGAAGCTGGCGGCGGCCAAGGCGGACATCGTGATCGTCGCCCTCGGCGTGCCGGGCCAGGAGCGGTTCATCGCTGAACACCTCACGCCGGAGCACGGCCGGCTCTTCATCGGCGTCGGCGCCCTGCTCGACTTTCTGGCCGGCGAGGTCCAGCGGGCGCCCCGGCTGGTCCGCGCCGTCAGGGCGGAGTGGGTCTGGCGCCTGTCGCTCGAGCCTGCCCGGCTGTGGCGCCGCTACATTCTCGGCAATCCCATCTTCCTCGCCGCAATCCTGAGAGATCGCTATGTCCGGAGCCATAACCACTAGGTCGCTCCGTGACGCTCGTCCGGTGGCAAGGCGCAGTGCAGAGCGGGCCGCGAAGGCTACGCTCGGCCCGTCCGCGTGGGCGAGCACCGGCGAATCCGGGTGGGCGCTGGAGCCGACATCGGTGATCGTTACGGCAAGCTATGCCGGCGACTTCGAGCGCTGCCGCCTGCTCTGCGAAAGCATCGACCGGCGGGTTTCGGGCCATGAACGCCATCTGATCCTGGTCGAAGCGGCCGACGTCCCGCTGTTTCGCCAACTCGCCGGACCGCGGCGCGAGATCGTCGACGAGCGCGACCTCCTGCCGTTCTGGCTGCGGCCGTTTCCCGATCCCCTGACCGCGGGCCGCCGCCGGATCTGGCTGTCGCCGAAAGGCCTGCCGCTCCGTGGCTGGCATGTCCAGCAGCTCAGGCGCATCGCGATCGGAGCCGCAATCGACGAGGCGATGATGATCTCGGTCGATTCCGACGTCGTCTTCCTGCGCGACTTCGATCTCGGCTGGTTCTGGAACGACGGGCGGGTCAAGTTCTACCGCAGGCCCGGCGCCCTGAGCAACGTCCTCCCCGACCGCCTGGACGAACACCGGCGATGGTCGCTCAAGGCCGCCGAACTCCTCGGGATCGACGCGCCCGCGACGACCGATACCGGCTATATCGCCACCCTCATCGCCTGGCGCAGCGACACGGTCCGCGAGATGGTCGCGCGGATCGAGGCGACGACGGGCCGCAGCTGGATGGCCGCCCTCGCCGCGACGCGAAGCCTGTCGGAATGCACGATCTACGGCCGGTTCGTCGACGAGGTCGAAGGCCGGCCCGACCGCCACCAGGAGAGCCAATTGTCGCTCTGCCAGATGTATTGGGCGGGCGAGGCGCTCGATGCCGGCGAACTCGCGGATTTCACGGCCCACCTCGCGCCGCATCAGGTGGCGGCGGGGATCCAGTCCTTCACCGCCACCGATCCGTCGCTCATTCGCCGGGCTGCGGGACTGGATTGATCAGCATCTCCGAGCGCTGCCGGGGAAGCCGCGACCGCGACCAGTCGAGCGCGGCATAGGTCGAGGCGGCCGAGACGATCCAGAGCGTCAGGAACAGGCCGTTGAGGCCGAGGATCCAGTCGGTCCGATCCGGCATCGCCCGGAACAGGACGACCATCAGGCCGGCCTTCATCAGACCGACGATCGCCAGGATCAGGGCGCGCAGCGTGGTGCGGCCCCGCGCATAGAGAAGCTCGCTCTCATATTCGACCAGATTGCGGAAGGCCGGAACGAACAGCGGCACCAGGACGAGCGGCGCGGCGCTGGCGACATTGTCGCCGAGCGCGCGCGGGAAGAAGTGCAGGAAGCCGCCAAGAAAGGCGAGTCCGGCGATCGAGACCAGCGCTACCCCCGCCTCAATGCCCCAGCGCACGCGCCAGGCCGTCAGCCAGTGCGGCGTCCTCATCAGCTTCTGCACGATCATGGTGTTGAACGAACGGATCGGCAGCGCCGTCAGGTCGATCAGCCGCATCAGGATGGCGTAGATGCCGGCGATCTCGGCGCCCCCCAGCGACAGGACCAGAAGCTTGTCGAGTTCCGACTGCAGATAGAAGACGATCTCGGCACCGGCGACCGAGACGCTGTCGCGCCAGCGCGCCATGTAGAGCGTCGGCTCGAAGCGCAGGCGCTGGCGGGGATAGAACACGCAGACGGCGACGACCGCCGCGACCGCATTGGCGGCGAGATAGGCGAAGGCCCAGGTCGTCAGGTCCCCGTCGCTGAAGACGAAGAAGGCGCCAGCGGCCACCGCGCGGATCGCGCTGCCGCCGATGACGATGATCGCGCCCTGCAGGAACCGGCCGAGCCCGTTGTTGACGATGACGACGACCTCGAGCATCCGCCAGCACAGGACCTCCGCGAGCACGACCGCGACGAAGGCCGGGACCGGCATGTCGGAGGAGAAGAAGGCGACGTAGAAGCCGGCGGCGGCGACCGCGACCACCGGCAGCGAGACCACGAGCGCGGCGAGGAAGCCGGCCGTATAGGCGCCGACGAGCCTCTTGCGAACGGTTGCGACGCGGTAGAGCGGCGAGACGAAACCGAAGCCGGCGATCCGCGAGAGCACGATGCCGGTCGCCGATGCGGTCGCGAACAGGCCGAAGTCGGCGACCGAGAGCCCGTTGGCGACACAGACGAAATAGGCGAGCGACAGGACCAGCCGGCCGGCCGAGCCGCCGAGCAGGGAGGCGTAGTCGCGGACAAGGTTTAGGTTGCCCTTAAGGCTTTCGATCCAGGATGCGATCTGTGGCATGGCCATTGTCCCGAGGAGCAAGACGGCTGATGACGACCCTCACCCGAGATCGGGCCGGCAGGCAATCCCCAGACCACCTGCATCCGCGATCCGAAGCGGCGGAGCCACGCTCGAACACCTCTGATAGCTCCAGAACCTTAACGCGGCGTTCCGTCCTCATGGCCGGCGCCGGGCTCGCCCTGTCGCCTGTCGCGGGTCACGCGAGGGCGCAGCCGCCGGCCGAGACCGGGGTACCGTTCGGCAGCGCTATCCAGGCCGAGTATATCGAGAGTGACCCCGCCTATCGACAGGCATTTCTCGACTATTGCGACCTGATCATGCCGATGAACGAGCTGAAGTTCGGGCAGATCCGGCCAACCCGCGAGACGTGGAACTTCGAGCCGGCCGACAAGCTCGTCGACTTCGCCCTTAGCCACGGCCGCAAGAGCCGCGGCACCTGCCATGTCTGGTGGAACTCGACGCCGGACTGGGTCGAAGCGCTGGAAACCCCTGCCGAAGCGGAAAAGGCGCTGGTCGAGCACATCGAACGGGTGACCGACCGCTATCGGGGCCGGCTCCAGAGCTGGGACGTCGTCAACGAAGTGGTCGCCAACGATCCGATCTATGACGGCCGTTCGCTGCGCGACACGGTCTGGCTGCGCAAGCTCGGGCCGCGGCACATCCCGATCGCCTTCGAGGCGACGGCGCGGGCCGATCCGGCGGCGCGCCTCGTGATCAACGACTACAATCTCGAATTTGCCGGCGCCGAATACGACGCCCGCCGGCGCGTCATGCTGGGGATCGTCCAGCAGCTTCACGACCGCAATATCAGGGTCGACACGGTGGGAATCCAAGGTCACCTCTACACCGACCACACGATCGACACCGAGGCTCTCCTCACCTTCCAGGCCGAGCTTCGAAAGCTCGGCGTCGGGCTGATGGTAACCGAGCTCGACGTCATCGACTGGCAGAAGCCGGCGGATGCGGAGGCGCAGGACGCGCGCGCCGAGGCCATTCTTTCCGACTTCCTCGACGCCATCCTCGCGGACGGGCCGCCGGAGGCCGTGATCGCCTGGGGCATGACCGATCGCTACAGCTGGATCCCCGACGTCCTGCCGCGGCCGGACGGCGCCACGATGCGGCCGCTGCCACTCGATCGCGAGATGCGGGAAAAGAGCTGGATGGCGCTTTTGAGAAAACGGCTTCGCACTGCGTGAGATGAACGGGCAGCCACAGCCCGGAGACATGTCAGTTCAGCCACGCGGAATGCGTCCGACGACCGCCGGCGATTATCGCAGCTTCGGTCCGCACTTCTGGAAGCGAGCCGCCGGTCGTGACCGGCGGCGCTCGGAAAACCTAGGCGCGATGCGAGCGCGGCGACCGGTCAGGCCGCGAAGCGGCTCGCATCGGCGCCATAATAGCCGATATAGCGGGGATTGATGTTCGCCCGCGGCAGGACGACAAGGACGTCAGTCGTGCCGAACTGATGGTCGACCACCGCCCCCTCGCCGATATAGCCGCCGAGGCGCAGATAGCCCTTGAGCAGCGGCGGCATGGCGGCAAAGGCCTGGCGGGCGTCAGTACCCTCCACCCCATCGGCGAGGAAGGTGCCGCGATGGTCGTGCGCCCGCACCTTCCATTCCGGCGGGCAGGCGACATTCGTCTTCAGGAAGGCCAGGGGCACGGCCAGCGCCTCCGGATCGGTGCCCGAAAGCGAGGCGCAGCCGAACAACACGTCGATGTCGTGGGCGAGGACATAGGACCAGATGCCCTGCCAGAGCAGTTCGACCGTGCGCTTGCCGCGATAGTCCTTGAGAACGCAGGAGCGGCCGAGTTCAAGGAAGCGCTTGCCGCGATGCCGGGCCAGCATGGGCGCGATGTTGAACTCCTGCGCTGTATAGAAGCCGCCGGCGAGCGCCGCCGATTCCTGGCGCATCAGCCGGTATGTCCCGACGATCCGCTGGGCGATCGGTCCGCCCCGCGCATGATCGATCACGAGGAGATGGTCGCAATAACGATCGAAGCCGTCGCGGTCGCGTCGGGTCATCTTCTGCAGCTTGGACGGCTGCGCGCTCATCTCCTGATAGAAGATGCGGTAGCGCAGCTGCTGCGCGGCCTTCACCTCGGCGGCGGAGCGTGCGAGACGCACTTCGAGCTGCCCCATGCGGCCGAGCGATGGAGCGGCGGGATCGAAGCGGCGGGCCATGTGGCGCATCTTGGCCGGAACGAAGCGCAGAACGACGCCGCCGAAATCGCGAGTCAATGGCGTCATCCGCGCTGGCATCATACGCATCGGTCCGGCTTGCTCAACGCCGTCTGCACCCATCGTTTCCTCCATCGGCTTCAACCGTTCGACAGCCATCGATTACGAAAATTCGGCGACGGTTTCGTGACTGGACGCGGCATAGTATGGTCGCATTTGTGGCAAACCGCCAATGGTGAAAGTGTGGAACCGGTCACGGCATGGCGACCACGACCCGCCCGCGGATGCGCCCATCGACGATGTCATGGGCGGCCTGCAGAATCCCGTCGAAGCCGATCCTCGTCCCGATCGACCCCAGGGTCTCGTCCGTCAGATCCTCGGCGAGGCGTGCCCAGGCCTCCAGCCGCGATGGCCGTTCCGCCATCACGGAATCGATTCCGAGGAGCGAGACGCCGCGCAGGATGAAGGGCGCGACGGTCACCGGCAGGTCCATGCCCTGGGCAAGACCGCAGGCGGCGACGGCACCATGATAGCGCGTGGAGGCGAGGACATTGGCGAGGGTGTGGCTGCCGACCGCGTCGATGCCGGCGGCCCAGCGCTCCTTGCCGAGCGGCTTGCCGGGCTCGGAAAGCTCCGAGCGGTCGATCACCTCGGCGGCGCCGAGCGATTTCAGATAGTCCGCCTCCACAGTGCGTCCGGTCGAGGCGATCACATGCCAGCCGCGCCTCGCAAGCAACGCCACCGCGAACGAGCCGACACCGCCCGAGGCCCCGGTCACGATCGCCGGCCCCCGCTCGGGGCTGAGACCGGCACGCTCCAGCGCCAGCACCGACAGCATCGCGGTGTAGCCGGCCGTGCCGATCGCCATCGCGTCCTCGGCCGAAAAGCGCTCGGGCAGCGGCACCAGCCATTCGCCCCTCAGCCGGGCGAGGCCTGCAAAGGCGCCGTAATGCGTCTCGCCGACGCCCCAGCCGTTGAGGACGACCTTGTCGCCCTCCTTCCATTCAGGATTGGTCGAGCGCATCACGGTGCCGGCGAGATCAACGCCGGGGATCATCGGCCAGCGGCGCACGATCGGCGCCTTCCCGGTGATGGCGAGGCCGTCCTTGTAGTTGACGGTGGTCGCCTCGACGCGCACGTCGACATCGCCCTCCATCAGATCGTCGGGTGACATGTCCACGATGTCGACCGACTGCTTCTTGGCCTCGTCGCGCGAAATCAGGATCGCCTTGAAGGTGTCGCTCATCGTCCCTTCTCCCATCGTCCGCCGCTCGGCAGCCTCTTATCCGACATAACGCAAAGAGCGCGCCACGCGGTCTTGTCAATCCGGCAAGGCTCGCGGTGGCCCCAAGCTGGCCCCAAGCGCATCGCGGCGGCGGACCCGGCCGGACAAGTCCGCAGGCGACATCGCTCAGTGCGGCGAGGCCTTCGCCCGCGGCGCCAGGATGAACTCGTCGATAAGGATCAGCACGGCGCCGATCGTGATCAGCGCGTCGGCGAAGTTGAAGATGGCGAAGGCCCAGACCGGCGTGTGGAAGTAGACATAATCAACCACATAGCCGAGCCTGATGCGGTCGATCAGATTGCCGATCGCGCCGCCGACGATGATCGCCAGGCCGAAATGCGTCAGCCTGCGGCCCGCTGGCGTCTTCCACCAGAGAACGAGAACGACCGCAAGCACGGCGAGGGCGAGCAGCGAGAGGCCGACATCGCCGAGCCCGGCGAACATCGAGAAGGCGATGCCGGTGTTGCGGGCGTGAAAGAGCGCGAGGAATGGCAGGATCTCTATCGCATCGCCGAGCCCCATCGTGGCGACGACCAGCGCCTTGATGGCCTGGTCGATCACCACCGACAGGACGACGACGAGGAGATTGAACGCGACGAGGCGCCGGCTCATAGCGAAAGAGCCTTCCTGCGAACTTCGAACAGCATGATCCCGGTGGCGACGGCGAGGTTGAGACTGTCGGCACGCCCCGCCTGCGGAATGCGCACGAGGAGGTCGCAGGCGTCCGCCATCGGGTCGGAGAGGCCCGCCTGCTCATTGCCCATGACGAGGAGGACGGGCTGGCCGGCGTAGTCGGGTGTCCGATAGTCGGTCACGCCGCGCATATGCGTGCCGACGACGAGGCCGCGGAAGTCCTTGCGCCAGGCGAGGAATTCGGCCTCCCTGGCGCGGGCGATCGGTACGGCGAAGATCGAGCCCATGGTGGCGCGCACGGTCTCCAGCGAGAACGGGTCCACCGTGTCGCCGACGAGGACGAGGCCGGCCGCGCCCGCCGCATCCGCCGTGCGCAGCACCGTGCCGAGATTGCCGGGGTCGCGGACACGGTCGAGCACCACGGTGACGTTGCCGGCGGCGGGGACGAGCGAGGCAAGCGGTGCCAGCCTGCGGCGGAAGACGCCGGCGGCATTCTGCGGATTGTCGCGGCGGGTGATCGCTTCGAGAACCTTGGCGCTCGCCTCGATGACGTCGGCGCCCGAAGCCACCGCCCGCGCGGCGGTCTTTTCGAGCATCTGGTTTCCGGCGGCGGCCTTGGCGATCACCAGGGTGGACAGCTCCCACCCAGCATCGAGCCCGTCGACGACGAGCTTCAGGCCCTCTACCAGGAAGAGGCCGGTCTCCTCGCGGTGCTTCTTCTGGGCGAGAGCGCGGATGTCCTTGACCAGCGGATTGGCGGCGCTGGTCACCTCCTTCACGCGGCCGGGCGCACGCAGCGGGGACCTGGCCGACGCCCCGGGTTGGGTTCCGCCCGGCTTCGGCGACTTCTGATCAGGCATTGTCGGCTATCCAGCGGGAGAAAAGCGAAGTGGACAGGAGCCGCGGCTCTTCGCCCTGCTCCTCGATGATGAGTTCGCCGGCCTCGATCCGCCCGCCGAGGCCGCGGAACGCCTCGCCCATCAGCGCCGACAGCGCATAGAAGGAGGCGCGGATCGAATAGGCGGTGAGTATCACGAAGAGCGGACGATCGGACAGAAGTTCGCGGGCGAGCCCGACGAGATAGGGCAGATCGTCGAAGAGTTGCCAGACCTCGCCCTTCGGGCCGCGGCCGAATTTCGGCGGATCGAGCAGGATCGCGTCGTAGCGGCTGCCCCGCTTCACCTCGCGCTCGGCGTAGCGCACCGCGTCCTCGCAGATCCAGCGGATCGGCCGATCGGTCAGCCCGGCCGCCTCCTGGTTCTCCCGAGCCCAGGCGATCGCCTTCTTGGAGGCGTCGACATGCGTCACCTCGGCCCCCGCCCGGGCCGCCAGCAGCGAGGCGAGACCGGTATAGCCGAAGAGGTTCAGGAGCCGGACCGGCCGTCCCGCCCGGGCGATCGCCTCGCAGGCGAAGGACCAGTGCGCCGACTGCTCGGGAAACACCCCGACATGGCGGAAGGAGGTGAAGCGGCCGAGATAGGAAAGGCCCTCATGGGACAGCGGCCAGGTCTCGCCGAGCGGCTCGATGGGAAAGCGCCAGCGCCCGGTGCCCTCCTCGTCGGTGTCGCCGGTGAAGACGGCGTCCGCCCGGTTCCAGTCGGAGGCTCCGAGCCGCGGCGACCAGATCGCCTGGTTCTCCGGGCGCCGCACACGGAGCGGGCCGTAGCGCTCAAGCTTTTCGCCGGCGCCGGAATCGATGAGGGCATAGTCCTCGGATTCGCGGACGGTGAGGACTCTCGGCGCGTCGAGAGGAGGCCGGGCGCCTTCGCGCTTCGGCAGATCGAGTCGCTGGGCGGCGGCTGCGGGCGCGCCGGCAGCGCCCACAGGAAGTCCTGCTCCGCCCTCCGGCTTCGGCCCGGCGCCGCGGGCAGGCCGCCGCGGCCGCTCTTCGCCCTCCACGGGACCCTTCCGGTTCGGCCGCCGGCTTCGCGCCAAGGCTCTTCTCCATTCGTGCTTCTTTGGTGCAATCGGCTCCATAACCTGATGTTCCGGCCTTGGCAAAAGACGCGGAAGCGTGAAGGTAGGAGCCTCACTTATCGATGGCGGGCCGGCACCCCGGTCCGCAAGCAGGGAGGAAGACCATGGATCTGAAGGGCGAATACCGACTGCCGGCACCGCGCGAAACCGTTTGGGCGGCTTTGAACGACCCGGAGGTGCTCAAGAACTGCATTCCCGGCTGCGAGAGCCTCGAAAAGACCGGCGACAACGAGATGAAGGCGACGGTGACGACGAAGGTCGGGCCGGTCAAGGCCAAGTTCAACGGCGAGGTCCGGCTCGAGAACATCAACGCGCCGGAGAGCTATTCCATCGTCGGCGAGGGCAAGGGCGGGATCGCCGGCTTCGCCAAGGGCGGCGCAGACGTTCACCTTGCCGAGGACGGGGCCGAGACGATCCTGACCTATTCCGTCAGCGCTCAGGTCGGGGGCAAGCTGGCCCAGCTCGGCGGGCGGCTGATCGACTCGACCGCCAAAAAGCTCGCCGGCCAGTTCTTCGACTGCTTTGCCGAGAAGGTCTCCGGCGGAGAAGCGAAAGCCGCGGGCGAAACGACCTCCGCCTGAGGATGACCTAAAGATGTTCAGCCGGCCTTGGTCGGGCCGGCTGTCATCGTAGAATGGAACGGGCGCGTTACCTTCCGCACGGAGATCGGGGCGGAGGTAATCGTCGCCCGGCCCGCCTCGGCGCTCCGTGAGATCAGGCGGCGCGCGAGGTGACGATAGCGGTGGATCCGGCACCGGTCGGCGGAGCGAGCGCGGCGCGGTCCCTCTCTTCCTGAAGCTGCCGGGCCCGCGCCTTGTGCTCCTCGGCCTCCCGGCGCAGCCGCTCGACCTCGTACTTCCGCTTCCAGGACTTGCGGCGGTAATGCGCCTGGGTGAACCAGGTGCCGAGACCGCCGAGGACGATGCCAAGGATCACCGAGCCCATCAAAAGGATGAACAGCGGCGCCTGGAAGGCGAATTGCGGCATGGTGCCGATCGGATCGAGGGAGACCGGGACGAGTTCGCGATTGGCCACGCAGAAAACGACGAGGATGATCGCGATCGGCACGAGGATGATGAAGGAAAGGATCTTCGCGATCATGGACATCCGCCTGTCAGCGTTGCGATAAGGCTGCGACCGGCCGGGCCGGCGACGAGGCCATCAGGAGACGGAAGATAACCGACTGCGTCGCCGGGTCAACGCGGCCGGGCCTGCGATCATTCCTTGTTGAGCCGCTCGCGCAGTTCCTTGCCGGCCTTGAAGAACGGCACCCATTTCTCGTCGACCTCGACGGCCTCGCCCGTGCGCGGGTTGCGCCCGGAGCGCGGCGGGCGATGCTTCACCGAGAAAGCCCCGAACCCGCGCAATTCGACGCGGTTCGACTCGCACAACGCCTCGGTGATCTCGTCGAAGATCGCATTGACGATGGTCTCGATGTCGCGCTGGTACAAATGGGGATTGCGACTGGCGATGGCCTGGACCAGCTCCGACTTGATCATTTCGTTGCATCTCCTGGCTGCGGCAGCACTCTTGCGTCCGGCCTCCTATCTACTCACCGAACGTCAGCGGGCAGAACGAAATACCAGACAAATCCGTGGCTTCACTGAAGTCCTACACGGCCTTGTGAAGGCTGCCAGAGCGATACCAGCCCGTCAAGGTGACCGGCCTTGCGAAACAGGGCCTCGTCGAGCGAGCCCGCTTCCGGGTCGAGCCCAAGGGCGCTGAAAATCAACGACTTGGCGCTGGTGAAAAAAGGCCAGCCATATCCGTCGGCCTCCGGCTTGCGGTCGACGAATTTCAGGCCTTTCGGCACGCCCCGCTCCTCTTCCAGCCAGCGGCGGACCTCTTCCTCGCCGCCGATCGCATCGACGAGCTTGCGCTCGAGCCCCTGGCGGCCGCTGAACACTGAGCCGTCGGCAAGCGCCCGCGCATCCTGGATCGACAGGCCACGGCGCTCTGCGACGAGAGAGACGAACCAGTCGAACGTGTCCATGACCAGGCGGCGGATCATCTCCTTGGCCTCTTCGGGCGCGGGGCCGAAGGGCGAGGGCTCGGCCTTCATCGGGGCCGACTTGATCGCATTGACCTCGACGCCGATCGTGTCCAGCAGCTTGGAGGCGTCGACATATTGGAAGATCACGCCGATCGAGCCGACGATCGAGGTGCGGCGGGCGACGATGTGGTCGGTTCCGGCGGCGATCATGTAGGCCGCCGAAGCTGCGAGCGTGCCGACCTCCGCCGCGACGGGCTTGACCGCGGCGATCGCGCGGACGGCTTCGAAAGTCGCCTCTCCGCCCGTCGTGGTGCCGCCGGGCGAGTCGATCCTCAGCACCACCGCCTTCACCGCGTCGTCGCGTCGCAGCCTGTCCAGAAGATCGAGGAGCTTCTTGTCTTCCAGGATCATTCCGTCGATCGAGACGCGGGCGATCTCGTCGGACAATCCCGCCGCGCCCCGGTCCCTGAACGCGAAAGCGAGAGCCAGGGCGACGACAGCCAGAGCGGCGATGGTGAAGGCGAAAATCCGCCAGAAGCTGAGCTTTCGGCGCAGCCTCCGGCGGTCGATGATGTCCTCGGCGAGGGCGGCCATGGTCGGCTCCGATTGGCAAGAGAGGGTGGAGGGTTAGCGCGAAGCCGGGAGGCGGGGAAGCCGGCTCCGGCCAGGAAACTCAGCCGGCGATCATCATAGAGGGGCGCAATACGGGAAAGTTTTCTGGAATTGACGCAAAAAGCCCGTATTGATGTTAGATGCGGGACCGTGGGGGGAGCGGACGCCGCGCGCCGACAAGGTGTGGACGACCGCAGAGAGGGGTTTCACATGGTTGTGGAATCCGCGTGATTGTGGACATTGACGAGGCCGACATGGATGCTGCCGTCGCCAGCCATCATCTTGCCGTCGACGCAGGACGCAATACCCCGGCCCGGGTCGCAGCCGAATTTGCGCGCGCTCGCCGCCATTCCCGCTACGTCCGGCTCCTGAAGATCGGCCTGCCGGTCGTCGCGACGCTGATCTTCATCGGCGGCGGAATTGCGGTCTGGCTCGCGCGCAGCCTGCCGGACGACGTGTCGGTGTCCGCGGCCTCGATCGACAAAGGCCGGGTGGTCATGCAGGATCCGCGCATGTCGGGCGTCGACGGCAACGACCGTCCGTACGAACTGGTCGCCCAGCGGGCCATCCAGTCCCTGACCGGCGGCCGGATCGACCTCGAACGGGTGAAGGCGCGCGTGGCGATCGGGGACGACGCCCAGGCCGACATCTCGGCAAAGGCCGGCTCTTACGACGCGACGACGGGGACGCTGGCTCTGACCGACGGCATCGGCGTCGAGACGACCAACGGCATCACCATTCATCTGACCGATGCCGACATCGATCTGTCGTCCGGAAAGCTGCTGGGCACCGGACCCGTGATGATCAAGACTGCGAGCCAGACGATCCGTTCGCAGACGGTTACCGTTGCGGACGGCGGCAAAATGCTGTCCTTCGGCGGCAGGGTACGGATGTTGCTGGAACCGGCCGCAACGGCGGGCAGCGATCAGGAGCGGACGGTTGGCGAATAAATCCATGCGGGACTTCTTCCATATCAATAGTTCGGCCGTATCGGCCGGGCTCGCGCTTTGCGTGATCCTGACCGGCGTCGCTGCCGCCCAGGAGGGGCAGAGCGCGGGCCTCGGCAAGAGCTTCACCGGGCTGCAGATCCAGGGCGACCAGCCGATCTCGATCGAATCCAACCAGCTCGACGTCGACGATCGCAACGCCGTCGCGACCTTTTCCGGCAATGTGGCGGTCGCCCAGGGCGAGACCGTGCTGCGCACCGGCAAGCTGAAGGTCCACTACAAGAAGCCGGAAGGCGGTACCGACGAGGCCCCCAAGGCCGGCGCGCTGCCCGGCGGATCGAGCCAGATCGAGCGGCTCGACGCCAGCGGGAAGGTCTATGTGAAGTCCGCCGACCAGGTCGCGACCGCCGACAACGCCTCCTTCGACATGGGGAGCCAGGTCGTCGTGATGACCGGCGACGTGGTTCTGACGCAGGGCGAGAACGTCGCGCAGGGATGCCGCCTGACGATCAAGATGGACACCGGCGTCGCCAGGCTCGAAAGCCAGGATTGCGGACAGAGCGCCAGCGGTCGCAGCGGCCGCGTCCATCTGATGCTGACACCCGGCCAGCAGGGCGCCGGCCAAAGCGGACAGTGAGCCAGAACGCTTTGAATTTCGGACTGCAAGAGACGGCGCGGGAACAGGGCCGCCCGGCGGACCCGCAGCCTGCCCGTGAGGGGGGCTCCGCCGCCGGTCCGGCGCTCGCCGACGTGCCGGAGGGATCCGGGGACGAGGCCGAACAGCGGCGCCAGCGTCTGCGCGGAACGCTGATCGCCGTCGGGCTGACCAAGACCTATCGCGGCCGCCGGGTGGTCGATGATGTCGGCCTTCTCGTCCGTCGCGGCGAGGCGGTGGGGCTGCTCGGCCCCAATGGCGCCGGCAAGACCACCTGCTTCTACATGATCACCGGCCTCGTGCCGGTCGATTCCGGACGCATCCTCCTCGACGGCGAGGAGATCACCCAGGTGCCGATGTATCGGCGTGCCCGGCTCGGAATCGGCTACCTGCCGCAGGAAGCCTCCATCTTCCGCGGCCTGTCGGTCGAGGACAATATTCGGGCCGTCCTCGAAGTGGTCGAGCGCGACCGGGCGGTGCGCGAGCGCGAGCTCGACGCACTTCTGGAGGAGTTCCACATCTCGCATCTGCGCAAGCAGCCCTCGACCTCGCTTTCGGGCGGCGAACGGCGGCGCTGCGAGATCGCACGGGCGCTCGCCTCCAAGCCCTCCTTCATGCTGCTGGACGAGCCCTTTGCCGGTGTCGACCCCATCGCGGTCTCCGACATCCAGGGGCTCGTGCGGCATCTGACCGCGCGCGGCATCGGCGTTCTGATCACCGACCACAACGTCCGCGAGACGCTGGGGCTGATCGACCGCGCCTACATCATGCATGCCGGTGCGGTGCTGACCCATGGCAGTCCGCAGGAGATCGTCGACAACCCCGATGTGCGGCGCCTCTATCTCGGCGACCGCTTCAGCTTCTGACGCCGCAAGGGCTGGAAGGCTATTTCTCCGCTCGTGCTGAACGCATGGGACCGCGCCGGTTCGGCACGGCCTCTCGGCCGCGGCATGGCCTGGGAATGTGCACCATCTTCGATGTCATTCGATTGACAACCATCTTCCCGACCCGCTTTCATGCAGATGACGGGTCCACTCGTCGGGAGGATGCTCGGGAGCAAGGCTTCCGGAGAGTGGATGTCTTTCGCCGAAAGAGGCTGGTTCGGCCGCCTCCTGCCTCAAGCGAGTAACTTCGACGTTCCATGGCTCTATCCGCGAAGCTGCAGTTCCGACAGACGCAGTCGCTGGTGATGACACCCCAGCTGCTCCAGTCGATCCGTCTTCTCCAGTACAGTCATCTGGAGCTACAGGCTTTCGTCGACACGGAGATGGAGCGCAATCCGCTGCTGGCCTATTCCTCCGGCGACCGGGCTGCGGGATCGGAGGCCGGCGCCGAGATCGGCGCGAAACCGTCCGTCGCTGCTCTTTCCGACTGCGGCCGTCCCGAACAGCCGGCCAAGTCCGGAGCGGGCGGGTCCGAGCCGGCCGCCATCAGGACGCGCACCGCCTCCGGCGGCGGTTCGGGGCGGGCTCACTCGGGCGATGGCGAGTTCCGGATCGAGGAGATTGCCGAGCGGCGCCCGTCGCTTCACGCTCATGCCTTGGCGGAGGTCGCCGACGCGATCCCCCCCGGTCCGCGGCGCAAGATCGCCGAGGCGATGGTCGAGCATCTCGACGAGAGCGGCTATCTGAGGCTCACGCTTCCCCAGATCGCCTCCGACCTTTCCATCAAGCCCGAGCTGGCCGAGCGGGTTCTCGCGCATCTTCAGGCGGAAGCGACGCCGGCGGGTCTCTTCGCCCGCGATCTTTCCGAGTGCCTCGCGATCCAGCTCAAGCGGCAGGATCGTTATGACCCGGTGGTGGCGATGGTTCTCGACCATCTCGATCTTCTCGCCCGGCGCGACTTCGCCGAACTGCGCCGGCTGACCGGCGAAGACGATAGCGGGCTGATGGACATCCTGACGGAGATCCGCGGACTCGATCCCAAACCCGGCCACGCCTTCGATCATGACGGGTTCGAGGCGATCGTGCCAGACGTCATCGTCACCGAATCAGCCGAAGGCGGCTGGCGGGTCGAGCTGAACCCCGACGCCCTGCCCCGCGTGCTCGTCGACAACGACTATCTGCGGATTGTGCGCGAAGGGGTGCGGACCGACGACGATCGCGCCTTTCTCGGCGAATGCCAGCAGTCGGCGAACTGGCTGGTGCGCTCGCTCGATCAGCGCGCGAAGACGATCCTGAAGGTCGCCAGCGAGATCGTCCGCCGCCAGGACGGCTTCCTGACCCGGGGCGTCGGCGGGCTGAAGCCGATGACGCTGATGTCCGTGGCCGAGGCGATCGGCATGCACGAATCCACCGTCAGCCGCGTCACCTCGACGAAATACATCGCGACCCCGCGCGGCACGTTCGAGATGCGCTTCTTCTTCACCGTCGCCATCGCCTCCGCCGACGGCGGCGACGCCCATTCGGCCGAGAGCGTGAAGCACCGGATCAAGATTCTGATCGACGCCGAGAGCGCCGGCAAGGTGATGTCGGACGACGACATCGCCGCGGTCCTGAAGAAGGAGGGCGTCGATCTCGCCCGGCGCACGGTCGCCAAGTACCGGGAGGCGCTCGGCATTCCCTCCTCCATCCAGCGGCGGCGCGAGATGAATGCGCGCCGGCTCGCCTCCTGAATCGGCACCGTGGCCCCGCCCGGATATGGACAGCGCCGCGCCAGCTGCGGGCGCGCGCTCTTCGGCATTTCGTTGACAGACCCTATGTACGTTTCTAGAAGGCGCCACTTCTCGCCCTCGGTGGTGGCAAAGGCCGGGCAGGATCGACGCGTACGCGATATCGACCCGCATGTGGACCTTGTGGCGATGCGGCGCGTTGACGACGACCGACGGGAATGATCACGCGTCATCGCGTGAAGAAAAGGAGCAGACGGGCATGAGCCTCCGTGTTTCGGGCAAGCATATGGACGTGGGCGAGGCGTTTCGCACGCGGATCGAGGAGCGGCTGGGAGAAGCGGTCGACAAATATTTCGACGGCAATTTCTCCGGCACTGTCGTCGTGTCGAAAGACGGTCCGCGCTACGCTACCGACTGCACGGTGCATCTCGACACCGGCGTCGTGTTCCAGGCTGCCGGCGAGGCGCACGACCCGGAAGCCAGCTTCGGAGACGCTGCGGAACGCATCGAGAAGCGCCTGCGCCGCTACAAGCGCCGCCTGAAGAATCACCAGTCCGATGCCCGCCGGGACATGGCCTATTCGATCATGGCCGCGATTCCGGAAGAAGCGGAGGAAGTGCCGGAGGACTACGCTCCGGCGATCATCGCCGAGACCACGCTGAAGGTCGGCACGCTTTCCGTGGCCGGTGCGGTCATGGAGCTCGACCGCCAGGACAGCCCATTCGTGCTGTTCAAGAACGCCACGTCCGGCACGCTCAATATCGTCTTCCGCCGTCACGACGGGAACTACGGCTGGGTCGATCCGTCGAACTATTCGAGCGACGCTTGAGCGCAGCACAAGGTTCGAGCGTCAGGTTGGCGCGCCAAGAAGCAGAAGGCAGGCCTGCGATGGATCTCGAGATGCTGATCGAACCCGCCGCTATCCTGCCCGCCTTGCGGGCCAGCTCCAAGAAACAAGTGCTGCAGGCACTGTCGGAAAAGGCGTCCGGGATCACCGGGCGCCCCGAGCGCGAGATCTTCGAAACCGTCCTCGGGCGCGAGAAGCTCGGCTCGACGGCCGTCGGCAACGGCATCGCGATTCCTCACGGCAAGCTTCCCGACCTCGAACGGATCGTCGGCGTCTTCGCCCGGCTGGCCCGGCCGATCGACTTCGACGCGCTCGACGACCAGCCGGTCGACATCGTCTTCCTGCTGCTCGCCCCGGAGGGCTCCGGCGCCGATCACCTCAAGGCGCTCTCCAAGGTCGCGCGGCTCTTGCGCAACGGCAACACCGTCGAGCAGATCCGCCACTCCCATGACGCCGGCGCGATCTACGCGCTGATGACCAACGGCCTGTCGCAGAACGCTGCATAGGCCATGTCTCCGGCGCCCGCCGGAGCGTCGACTCCCCCGATCATCTGTCGCCATCCAAGCCGCGCGGGTTCACCCGGCCGCGGAGCGGCGGCGAACGCGCTAATCGTCCTGGCCGGCGACGAAGGTGCATGGGTCCTTTGCCGGACGTCGAAGCACGCTCCCGGGCGCAGATGCAAGGTCCCCTCTTGGCCGACCGCCCCCGCAGCTCTTGGCGCAGGAAGCCCATTTCTTCGAGCAGGGCGAGGGCGAGCACCGGCTGATCCTGGCCGTCGGGGTCTCCAGCTGGGGCCATGCGCCGGGCGGCAGCCGCAGCTATAATCCGCCGGACAGGCAATACCGCCGAAGCGAGGAGCATCTCAGCCGCTTCATGCCGGAGCGGCGCTTCACCAGCGGGCTGACCGCGCTCAACGACTATAACTTCAGGCCCCCCCCCGCCGACATGAAGGCGGATCGACCCGGTGACGCGGCGCACGCCCATGCCGATCTCGAAGTCTATTGAAGGCGATGCTCACCTTTGATGAGGCGGTCGTCGACCATATCGTGTCGCGTTGCAGCGACCCCGATTCCGGCGGCAGGATGATCGACAATATCGTCACCAACGCGCTGCTGCCGGACCTGTCGCGCCGGTTCCTGACGAAGCTTCTCGCCGGCGAGGCGGTCGTCTCGGCGCATGTCCGCATCGATGGCGGAGACTTCGCGTACGAAATCGTATGAAGCGCCTCCTTCGCCTCGGGTTCAGCGGGCGATGAGATCCGGCCGCCTTTCGCGGGTGATTCGCTCGGCCTCCGCGCGGCGCCAGCGTTCGACGGCGCCGTGGTCGCCGGAGGTGAGCACGTCGGGGATCCGCCGCCCCTCCCATTCGGCCGGCCGGGTATAGTGGGGATGTTCGAGGAGCCCCGTCTCGAAGCTCTCGGTCTCGCCCGACAGCGCGTTGCCCATGACGCCCGGCAGGAGCCGGATCACCGCGTCGAGAAGAACGAGCGCCCCGAGCTCGCCACCGGACAGGACATAGTCGCCGATCGACACCTCTTCGAGCCCGCGCGCCTCGATCACCCGCTCGTCGATGCCCTCGAAACGCCCGCAGAGGATCACCGCGCCCGGTCCATCCGCCAGTTCGCGCACGCGCGCCTGCGTCAAAGGCCTGCCGCGCGGGCTCATGAGGATGCGCGGGCGCGCGTCGCCCTCGAGACTGGCCGCGTCGATCGCATTGGCCAGGACGTCGGCCCGCATCACCATGCCGGCGCCGCCGCCGGCCGGCGTGTCGTCGACGACGCGATGCTTGCCGACGCCGAATTTCCTCAGGAAGACCGTCTCGATGATCGCGTCGCCGCGTTCGAGCGCCCTGCCCGCCAGGGAATGGCCGAGCGGGCCGGGAAACATCTCCGGAAAGAGCGTCAGGATCGTCGCGCGGAAAGCCATGGCGGCGTCAGGCGAGCGGTTCGGTGGACGCCACCTCGACGATCTTCAGGTCCCGGCCGAGGACCGTGACGCGCTTCAGCGCCTGATGCCAGGCCTTGACGTGGTCCGACTGGCCGTGGCGGGCAAGATCCTCGCGGCTCTCCCACTCCTCGTAGATCCTGACGAGGCCCGGCTCGAGGAGATCCTCGGCGAAGGCGTAGACAAGGCAGCCGGTCTCGGCGCGCGTCGCGGTCAGGACGACCTCGGCGTCCTTCCGGACGGCGGCGAGATCGTCCGCGGAAAGGCGAAGCGTGCCGGCTACGATGATCATGGTGGTGTCTCCCTGAAGGCCGCGTCGTGGGGATACACTGGATGGCTGCAACGCGCGAGACCGCGGTGCATCCACGTGACGGCCGGCAGATGCTGCGCGATGGGCAGGCCCGCAATCGTGCTGCCGGAGCCTTCGCTACCGTTTGAAGCCATCCTCATTCTCCTCCCCCGGCTCCGGCACGGCCTCGGTCAGCCCCGCCGCTCCGGGTTCGACGATCATCAGGCCCCGCTCGCCATCGATTTCGGGGACGGCGGCTTCGGAGAATGGGATCATGACGGTGCGGCCGCCCGCGGGCGCGATCTCGACGATGTCGCCGGCGCCGAAATTATGGACGGCGACGACGGTGCCGACCGGCTCGCCCGCGACCGTCTCGACGGAAAGGCCGATCAGGTCGTCGAGATAGAATTCACCGTCGCCCTCCGGGTCCGGCAGCAGGGCGCGCTCGACGAAGAGCTCGGTGCCGTTCAGCCGCTCGGCATGATTGCGGTCGGCCACCTCCACGAAGCGGACGAGCACCATGGTCTTCTGAGGCCGCGCGCTCTTCACGGTGTAGCGATTGCCTTTCGCGTCGAAGAGCGGACCATAGGCGCCGAGCGCCGCAGGATCTTCCGTGAACGACTTAACGCGGCATTCGCCTCTTATGCCGTGGGCGCCGCCGATCACTGCGAGGAGGACGGGATGGTCGAGCGGGGCTTTATCGATCGGCATGGCTTTCCGTATGACACTAGAGCATCGGGCGACAAATCGGCATCGCTCGACGCTCTCGATCTACTTGGTAACGCGCCGAGTGGCCGAAAAACCGGTTTCCACTTTTCGCCCGGCGCCCTAAGCGGACGGCCCTTCGCCGGTCGCCAGAACCGGACCTATCAGATGCGGCAACGACCGCAAGCGCCGAAGGAAGGAGAGGACGCGGCCCGGGACCGGATCAGATCAGCGACGTCATTTCAAAGGCCTCCCGGTTTCAGTCCTTGGCCGACTTGCGGCGCTCCTCGCCGCGCTTCTCGTAATAGGCGCGCTTCGCCTCATACATCCGCTTGTCCGCGCGCTTGACCGTTTCCTCCAGACGCTCGGTCTGGAGGGACGTGGCGAGCCCGAGCGAGAAGGAGAGCGCCGGGCCCGAATAGAACTGGTTGTTGACCTCGACCAGTTCCTCGATGTCGGCGATCATCTGCATCGCCTCGGCCTCGCCCGTCGCGGGCATCAGGATGACGAACTCGTCGCCGCCGATCCTCGCCGCGCAATGCGGCTTCTGCACTCCCTCGCGCAACACCTCACCGGCGCGGCGCAGAAGCGCGTCGCCGGCGGCGTGGCCGAGCGCATCGTTCATCGCCTTCAGCCCGTTGAGATCGGCGACGATGACCGTCACGGGCGCCGGGCCCTTGCGCTCCAGCCGGTTGAGCTCGTCGACGAAGAAGCTGCGGTTGTAGAGCTTGGTCAGGATGTCGTGCTTGCCGAGGAATTCCAGATAGGCCTCGGCCTTCTTGCGCGCCGTAATGTCGGTCAGCGCCACCTGAACCAGCGACCAGTCGGCCTCGCGGCCCGGAAACACCGAGAACTGCATGTGGACATGCAGTTCTTCGCCGTCGAGCGAATAGTTGACCACCTCCCGCTGCTGGAAAAGCTGTCCCTGCCACAGATCGATCAGCTGCTCGCGGAAATGCTGTTCCATGTCGTCGCGGAAGACCTCGCCGAGACGGCCCATGAGATCGGACTTGTCGGCGGCCTTGAAGAGTTCGAGCGTGTGCCAGTTGACGTCGATCACGCGGATTTCGCTCATGCAGCGCACGACGAATTCGGGGTGGACGTCGAGGAAGGTGCGGAAGTCGGTCACGCCGCGCTCGCGCACCTCGTCCATCAGGTCCTTGACGACCGAGAAATCCTCCACCCAGAGCGAGATCGGCGAATGCTCGAACAGGCCGCGGGAGAAGGCCTCGCTCGATGCCAGAAGGCGGCGGCCCTCCTCGCGCTCGGTGACGTCCTCGGTCGACAGGAGCACGCGGCTCCAGTCGCGTTCGTGGCCAGGCAGGATCCGTGCCTTGAGCTGAACGTCGAGACGCCGTCCCGAAAGCGTGTAGTTGACGGCGAGGCTGGTGAACTCCTCGGCGCCGTCCCACAGCTGGTTCAGCTCGTCGATATGCGTCGACATCATCTCGCCGGAGAAGACGACGTCGATATTGGCGACGAGCTCTTCGAAGGACGCCGCCTCGAACAGCATCAGCGTGCGCTGGTTGACCGCAAGGATCTTGATCTGCCGGGCCGCCGCCGCCACAAGGTCGGGATTGTCGCGCAAATGCTCGCGGATCGCGATGACCCCCGCCCCGCGCCAGCTCTCGAACAACGCCTTGACGCCGCTGAAGTCCTCGATCCAAAGGGGCACGGGCGCGAGGGCAAACATGTCCGTCGCCCATTTCTCGTCGGCGCCCAGGCGGCCGGTGAACGAAGAGGCAGGCGCTGAGCGCGGCATGACGGGCATATCCTTCGGCAAGCTGGTACCGGAGCCCATAAACCCCGGTACGCGCAGCGCCGCAAGACGCGGCAACCGAGCCTATCGGTTGCAAGCGGAGCTTACCTTAGGCTTTCCTGCCGAACGGCCCGTCCGATCGCGCGGCAGCGCCCCAACCGATTCCTCCAGCCGGCAACATAACCGCGGCCCGGCGGCGCGACCCGCTGCCTGGCGGACGGCGGACCCGCATCGAGTGACGCACCTCGACGATCCCGCTCCGACCCCGGGCGATGCCGAAGGCGTTGTCCGTTGGTCATTAAAAGTGTCTTTTGGCCCATCCCTGCCACGCCCCGGCTCTTATCGGGCCTATCCGTCAGGTCGCTGCTGTCGAGGATCAGCGTCTTCTTCAGCAGCAAGACCGGTGGCCATGCGCATCGGAACCCGCTTCCGGATCGACGAGAACGTCGGCTGCGCCAGACCCTACCGATGAGGCATCGATAACGGAAAAGTGATATTTCGCTGCGGAGCATTTGCCAAAAAGCCACCCGCTACGCCGCAAGCTCTTGTAACGCAAAGCGGCGCCCCGAAGGGCGCCGCCGCATGAAAACCGGTAGAGTTGATGGCGCTCAGGCGCTGGCTTCCTCGGAGGCCTCGCCGCCGGCCGCCTCGGCTGCGGCCGCTTCGGCCGCGGCGCGGGCATCCTCCTCGCGCTGCTTGCGCTCGGCCTCGCGCTCCTGCGCCTTCTTGCCCGGCAGGCCCTTCTTCTCGTTCTTGCGCTCGGGGCGGTTGGCGATGCCGGCCTGGTCGAGGAAGCGCAGCACGCGGTCGGTCGGCTGGGCGCCCTCGCCGAGCCAGTGCTTGATGCGGTCCTCGTTCAACGTGACGCGCTGGGCGTCCTTCGGCAGCATCGGGTTCCACGATCCGATCTGCTCGACGAAGCGGCCGTCGCGGGGCGAGCGGGCGTCGGCGACGACGATGTGGTAATAGGGACGCTTCTTGGAGCCAGCACGGGCAAGGCGCATCTTCAGGGGCATTTCGATCTTCCTTCTTGGTGTTCTACGGTGCCGGCCTTCTGTCGCCGGCATCCGGTTCATGCGTTGAATGTCTGCTGCGGGCCGTGGCGGCCCTCGCGTTACTTCTTCTTGCCGGGCATGCCCGGAAATCCGGGAAGCCCGCCGGAGCCGGGAAGACCCGGCATCCCGCCCGGCCCGCCGAGACCTGGCGGCAGGCCCTTCGGCATGCCGGGCATGCCGCCGGCCTGCGCCGCCTTGGCGAGCTGTTCGAGCTCCTTCGGGTCCATCTTGGACAGGTCCGGCATGCCCCCGGGCATGCCGCCGCCCATGCCCATCTTGCCGGCGAGGCCGCCCATCATCTTCTGCATCATGCCGCCGCGGCCGCCCTTGCCCATGGCCTTCATCATGTCGGCCATCTGCCGGTGCATCTTCAGGAGCTTGTTGATGTCGGCCGACGAGGTGCCGGAGCCGGCCGCGATGCGCTTCTTGCGGGAATGCTTGAGGAGGTCGGGATTGGCGCGCTCCTCGCGCGTCATCGAGGAGATGATCGCGAGCTGGCGCTTCAGCATCTTGTCGTCGAGGCCGGCGGCGGCGATCTGGTCCTTCATCTTGCCCATGCCGGGCATCAGGCCCATCATCCCGCCCATGCCGCCCATCTTCTGCATCTGGCCGATCTGGTCGGCGAGGTCGTTCAGGTCGAACTTGCCCGACTGCATCTTCTTGGCCATCGCCGCGGCTTTTTCCGCGTCGATGTTTTCGGCGGCCTTCTCGACCAGGGAGACGATGTCGCCCATGCCGAGGATGCGGTCGGCGATGCGCGAGGGGTGGAAGTCCTCCAGCGCATCCATCTTTTCGCCGACGCCGATCAGCTTGATCGGCTTGCCGGTGACCGCGCGCATCGAGAGCGCCGCGCCGCCGCGCCCGTCGCCGTCGACGCGGGTGAGAACGATGCCGGTGATGCCGACGCGCTCGTCGAAGGAGCGGGCGAGATTCACCGCGTCCTGGCCGGTCAGCGAGTCGGCGACGAGCAGGATCTCGTGCGGGGTGGCCCGCCGCTTGATCTCGGCCATCTCGACCATCAGCGGCTCGTCGATATGGGTGCGGCCGGCGGTGTCGAGGATGACGACGTCGTAGCCGCCGAGCCGGCCCGCCTGCTGCGCGCGGCTCGCGATGTCGACGGGGCCCTGCCCCGGAATGATCGGCAGCGTGGCGACGCCGGTCTGCTCGCCGAGGACCTTCAGCTGCTCCTGCGCGGCCGGGCGCCGCGTGTCGAGCGAGGCCATCAGGACCTTCTTCTTCTGGCGCTCGGTCAGCCGCTTGGCGATCTTGCCGGTCGTGGTGGTCTTGCCCGACCCTTGCAGACCCACCATCATCACGACGACCGGGGCCGGCGCGTTGAGGTCGATCGGCACCTGCGTCTCGCCCAGCGTCGCGACCAGCTCGTCATGAACGATCTTGACGACCATCTGGCCGGGCTTGATCGACTTCAGGATCTCGGCGCCGACCGCCTTCTCGCGCACCCGGTCGGTGAAGCCGCGCACCACCTCCAGCGCGACGTCGGCCTCCAGCAGCGCACGGCGCACCTCGCGCAGCGCCGCCGAGACATCCTTCTCGGAGAGCGCGCCGCGGCCGGTGAGGCCGTTCAGGATGGACCCGAGCCGGTCCTGGAGCGAATCGAACATCACACTTCCTTCCGTCCTTCCGGGAGAAACCCGAGAAGGTTGGGCCGTCCTTCCGGGAAAGACCCGGGAAGGCTGTGGCCATCCTTCCGGGGCGAACCGAAGGGGCAGCCGACCTTCCGGTGTCACCCGCAAGGTGGGGCGAACACGCCCGTCCCGCAAACCCTGATGCGCGCCAAGGGCATGGCACAAAGCATCATCGCATCCCCGGGCGAACACTCGCTGGGGGATGTGGACCTCCGGGCGGCTCCCGTCACAAGACGGTCAAGGGGCCCGGTCGGCGGCTCGCGGACGACATGTCGCGGATTTGCGAAGGGTTGAAACAGGAAGGGGGGAGGATGTCAAGGGTGGGGTGGCGGTGCGGGTGGGGATCGTCCGGTTGGGCCCCGCTCCGATCATTCAGGTGGCACGACGAATGGCTTCTATGCGAACGCTCCGCTGGTGATCGACCAGTATCAGCAGCGTTTCATGCTAATCGCAGTCGAACGGCTAGCCACGCGTTTTCGAAGCAAGCCTGACTTGCAGCCACGCCAACGAGTGCGCAACATAAATCACGATTTGACTACGCCAAGAAAGTATTCCTCCGGTGTAGAGTTCTCTGAGACAAGATTTTGGGCTTGAGTGGCTCCGTTGAGGAGGAGCCATGACAGACGAGAAGAGCGCCAGTGCGGGCGAGACGGAACGCGCCCATCACGCAGGAGACGGCTCGCCCGCCACGCCGCGCCAGCGGCGTATGTCGGCAGGTCGCAAGCAGGAGGCGGTGTTGCGTGTGCTGCGCGGCGAACCGCTCGAGACGGTGGCGCGTGAGTTCGCCGTCACCGCGGGCGATCTGAGCGGTTGGCGGGATGGTTTCCTGGAGGCCGGTACAGCGTCGCTGAAGTCTCGCCCCGAAGACGACCGGGATCGTGAGCTCAAGGCGATGCGGGAGAAGATCGGCGAGATGACCATGGCCAACGAACTCCTCGAAGCGAAGATCGACAAGCTGGAGGCCGGAACCCCTTTTGCGCGACGGAGGTCGAAGCGATGAGCTGGGCGTTCTCGATCTCCGCCCGCCGCCCCTACGGTCTGGTCCGTGTCTGCGCCGCCTGGCGCGTCAGCCGGGCGACGCTCGCCCGTCACCTGAAGTGCGAGAACACGCCCCAGGCGCCGCGCCGCCGACCCGGTCCGCAAGGGGCGATGCCCGACGGCGATCTGGCGGCGCGCATCCGTGCTTTGCTGGCCGACAGCCCGTTCCACGGCGAGGGGTATCGCAAGGTCTGGGCCCGGCTACGCCATGCAGGCATCCGGATCAGCCCCAAGCGCGTGCTCCGCATCATGCGCCAATACACTCTCCTCGCCCATCAGCGAAGCGGTTCAGCCCGGGGCCCGCGCGCCCATGACGGCAGGATCACAACGGACCGCGTCGACGAAATGTGGGGAACCGACATGACGAGCGTGGCCACCGGCGAGGGTCAGGCCGCCGTCTTCATCGCCGTCGATCACTGCTCCGCCGAATGCGTCGGCATCCACGCCAGCGCCTCGGCCACCCGTTTCGAGGCCCTGGAGCCGATCCGCCAGGGTGTGCGTGCATCCTTCGGCGCTTTCGCCAGAAACACCGCCAATGGCCTGAAAATCCGCCACGACCACGGCAGTCAGTACATGAGCCGCGACTTTCAGAACGAGATCAGGTTCCTCGGCGCTGAAAGCTCTCCCGCCTTCGTACGCGCGCCGGAAGGAAACGGCTGCGCCGAGCGGTTCATCAGGACGCTCAAGGAGAACCTACTTTGGGTCCGATGGTTCGAGACCCTTGAGGATTTGCGACAGGCCCTGCTCCAATTCCAGAGAACCTACAACGAGCAGTGGCTCATCGAGCGCCATGGGCACAGACCACCGGCGGCGATCAGACAAGAGCAAAACATGAACATCAAGCAAGCCGCTTAAGCGCAGAATATTGTCTCACATCCTTGCCCCGGTACAGTATCCCGGATCTCTGATCCGTGAAGATCGCGGTTCCATTATCGCCTGACGACGCCTAAAAAGCGTAGCAAGAGAGATGCGAACAATGCACTTAAGTCCCATTGAGAGCTTTCAGATGCGGAAATCGGCTTCCTCGTAGAACCCGAACGCAGTCAGCCACCGCACGCCCATCGTCTCGCACACATCAGGGACCTTCCGATTGTGGCGTTGTTTCGCTGGAGCACGGTTCTCGTTGGTGACGACGGTCCGTCCATCGCCCGCCATCGCGTAGGCAATGAGAAAAGGGTCGCGGCCTATCTTAGCGAACTCGGCATCGTTCAGATTCGGCGCGTAGCCCTCCGAAACCACACGCCGGACAAGCAAAACGTCGGCAGATTCGTCCAGACGCATTGCGTCACGAGCGTCCTTTTCCTTCAGCCAGGTGGACACAGCATCGCGGCCCACCGTTATTTCGTCGGCAATCTCGTTCGGGATCTTAGCCACCCCCGCGCGGCCCTGAAGTATGAGCCAATCCCAGAACTGAGGGATGCGGGCGATCGGGTAATACTGCGCATTAGCTCGGATTAGAGTGTTCGCATCGAGAAGGTACATCAGGTCCGATCAACGCTCACGAGTGGGGCGAGGGGAGCCAAGACCAGGCACACCAGCAAGGAGATCCTCAACGGCACCGGGGCGAACGCCAAACACCCTCGCGGCCGTCGTGTGGGTAATCGTATCGGATCGGAGGTTGCGGCCGACAACCTGAAGAAGCGCATCTCCAAGGCGGTGGCGCCGGACCACGTAGTAGTTCGGCCCACCATCGTTGTCCTTAGCCTTGTCCTTCTCGCGCTGACGATGAAGGCGCCAACGCTCCGCGAGCATCCGAACGGCTTCGCCATAAGCGGCTGTGTTGGTTTTTCCCGCACTCCAGAGGCGGTAGGCAGCCATGGCCGTGCTGACTTTCCATGTGTCGGCGAGCACCTCCGCCAGCTCGATCACGCTTTTTGCGGTATCGACGTGAGCGATGCGAGCGAGCGCATGGTCGGGCAGCAGAAACTCGCCCGCAACATCGTTACAGAACCGTTCGACGCGCGCCGTAGGGGTGTGCGGCTCGACGGTCGTTGGAGCACCGCTGACGCCGGTACTGCCGATGAACAGGTGAACGAGCTCGTGCACGAGCGTGAAAGTCCAAGCGGTTTTGGCGTCCTGATCGTTGATGACGATGACTGGAGCGAGGTCATCGGCGAGCGCAAACCCTCGAAACACGCTCGAGGAAACCGCCGTTTTGTAGTTCCCAAGATCGCCAAGCAGGAGGACGAACACACCCAGCGCCTCGACCCTCCGACGGACCTCAACGAAAAGCTGGTCCGGTCGAGCCGCCGCTCGCCGCAGCTCGTCTTCATCGAGTACGCCTAGTGCATCGCGGATCTTCGAGGCGGCCTGTTTGACCGACGTTGTGATGGGAAGAGAACCGACAAATGTGCGCGGCGCCACGTCTTCGTCGTCGCTCATCAAGTCCCGCAGAATCGCGTGGCGAGCGCGAATATCTCGAACGAGCGCATCCAGCCTAGCTGCTTCGTCGGGCGCTACAAATGCCACCATCGTGCGGAAATCTTCGCCGCGGTCGGCGGGCCGCGGCGGCTCGCTCATATAAAGGGATAGGAGCGGACGATGGTAAGCCGCAGCCATCTTGATAAGTTGCGCCGGCGTTAGGCTACGGTCGCCGCGCTCGATCGCGTCGAGCTTTTCGGCAGCGCTCTCCTTCTGACCTGTAGACAAACCGATTCTCTGCGCGGCGTCCTCAATGGACAACCCCGCCGTCTTGCGTGCCCATTCAAGGACCGCTGGATTGATGCCGTCTACCTGCATTTGAATGCCTGACCGCCGAACTCTTACCGGCACCGCACATATAGCCCGGTTTCGGGGCACTTTCGAGTAAGGGATTGATCTCCGATCCGTAGCCTTCAGCCGTAGCGGCACTGGCAATGCAAACATCGGTCTTCCAATGCCCGTCTCACCCTATGCAGCATGGAACGACTAGAAAGGGTCAACTATCGAAGTGGAGATTCACGCGGAAGCGCGCCGTTAGCGGCCGTTCTGCTTCCGCCCAAGCAGCTCGCCGCGAGTGTCGGCCACAGACCGCAGGGTCGCACTGCCCCTCCCTCCGTTCCGCCCTAGCTTCCGCGCACCCGCAGCATCCTTGCAGTCAGCGCCCTTGTCCCTCCCCCGCCTCACCTCCTCCCGCCACCCCGTCTCCGACCACTGCGACGGCCGGCGCTTCTTCAACCCGTCCGGCCTCCCGCCCGCCGGCCTCAAGGCCATCTGGGACTGGCGGCGCAATGCCGATCCCGCGGCTTGGCCGGAGCGGTTCGAGAGCCCGTACCCGCTGGACACGCCGCCCGAGCGGGTCACCGGGGAGCGGTTGCGGCTGACGCATATCGGGCATGCCGGCAATCTCCTGCAGACGGCGGGGGTGAACGTCCTCGTCGACCCGCACTTTTCCGAGCGCTGCAGCCCGTCGCAGCGGTTCGGGCCGATGCGGCATGCCGCGCCCGGAATCGCCTTCGAGGCGCTGCCGCCGATCGACGTCGTCTTGGTCAGCCATTCGCATTACGACCACATGGACCGGGCGACGCTGAAGCAGCTTCACGATGCGCATGCGCCGCGCTTCGTCGTGCCGCTAGGGGTCGACCGGATCGTGAGGGGCTGGCGGCGCAAGGCTCGCGTCGAGGCCCATGACTGGCACGATCAGGTGGCGCTCGGCGACGGCCTGTCGGTGACGCTCTGGCCGGCGCATCACTGGAGCGCGCGCGGCGTGCTTGATCGGAGGAAGACGCTCTGGGCCTCCTTCGCCCTTCAGACGCCGGCCGGCTTCGTCTTTCATGCCGGCGACACCGGCTTCAACGCCGGGCGCGACTATGCGGCGGCGCGGGAAGCGTTCGGGCCGGCGGCGCTCGCGATCCTGCCGATCGGCGCCTACGAGCCGCGCGCGATCATGAAGCCGCAGCACCAGGAGCCGGACGAGGCGGTGCGCGGCGCGCGGCTCCTGGAGGCCGCGCTCTCCGTCGGCGTCCATTGGGGCTACTGGCAGCTGACCGACGAGGCGATCGACGATCCGCTGCGGCGGCTGGACGCGGCGCTCTCGCGGTGGTCGCATCCGCCGGAGCGGTTCCGCGCGGCGCGGCCGGGGATGGTGGTGGACCTGCCGGCGGCGATCGATGCGCCGGCGACGGAGCGGCTGGCACGGGAGGCGGCAGAGGCCCGATAGACCCGCGCCTCAGCTTCCCTGCCGCTCGCCGAACAGGTCGCGCTGGTTCTTCTCGATCTCTTCCGCATATCTCTTGCGCACATAGGTCTCCGACAGGAGCCCGAGCACCTTGCTGTCCGCCGAGACGACGGCGAGCTCGTCGGCCGTCGCCGCGTCGAACACCGCCATCACCTTGACGATGTCCATCTCCGGCCGAAGCGCCGTGTCGGAGAGGACCGCGAGATCGGAGATCGGCGCCGCCGTGTCGACGCTGTCGGCATAGGCGGTGGGGGTGACGACGATGCCCTGGTAGCGGTCGAAATCGTCGACGAGGACGACGCGGGAGGTCGAGCCCAGCGGAAAGCGGCGGCGGAACTCGGCGACGGTGAGCTTAGCGGGCGTCGCCCGCGTCTCGCGGCGCATCATGCGGCCAGCGGTCAGCGTGCGCACCCAGCCGACATCGCGCGCCGAGCGGATCGTCTCGCCTCTCAGATGCAGCCGCCAGGTCGAGAAGGAATAGCCGAAGAAGACCCGCACCAGCGTGCTCGCGACCAGCGAGCCGACGATGACGACGCCGGTGAGCGCGAGGTTCTGGGTGGATTCCAGGACCAGCATCGCCATGGTCAGCGGCCCGCCGATGACCGCCACCGCAAGGCCGGCCATGCCGACGAGCGCGGCGTGCGGCGTCGAGACGACGACCTGGCCGAAGACGAGGAACAGCGTGTCGGCATAGAGCTGGCCGAACAGCGACCCGACGAAGAGCGAGGCGAAAAACAGCCCGCCACGGAAGCCGAAGCCGAGCGAGACGATCGAGGCCGCGCATTTGGCGAGGATGACGGTGATCACAAGCTTCGTCGGCGCGCCGCCGGAAATGTCGAGATAGAGCGCCGCATGGCCGGACGAGAGCACCTGCGGCGTCACGAAGGCGAGCGGCATCAGGAGGGCGCCGCCGATGGCGGGCTTCGCCCAGGCCGGCAGTCTCGCCCGCTTGGTCAGGGTTTCGACGATCGAGATCGTGCGCATCAGGACGATGCCGAGCCCGGCGCAGAGCGCGGCGAGCCCGACATAGAGGAGGTAGTGCGAGACGTCGATCGGGCCGGAGCCGCCGGAGGCGATCAGATAGGGGTGGTGGCCGAGGCCGCGGGCGGTGAGGACCGCGGCGACGCAGGCCGCCGCGACCGGCGCGATTGCCGAGGGCGTATAGGCGCCCATGACGATCTCGAAGGCGTAGAAGGCGCCGGCCAGCGGCGCGCCGAAGGCGGCAGCAATCCCCGCTCCCGCCCCGGCCCCGACCAGGGTGCGCAGGTCCGGCCGTCGCACCGTCATCGTGCGGCCAACGAAGGAGGCGACGCCTGAACCCATCTGCGCATAGGCCGCCTCGAGCCCGACCGAGGCGCCGAAGCCGTTGGAGATCAGCGTCTGGCCGGAGATGATCAGGCTGTCCTTCATCGACATCTGGCCGCCGTGCAGCGCGTTCGCCTCGACGGAGTCGACGAGGGCGCGCCGACGCGCCCTGACGACATAGGTGAACAGCGCGAGGGCGATGCCGCCGGCCGGCAGCACCAGGAGCTGGACCGGCTTAAGCGACAGCTGCGTCGACAGGCGCTCCGACATGGACAGTCCGTAGAGCAGCGCCTGGATGCCGTGCGCGGCGTCCTGCAGCCCGACCGTCATGGCGCCGGCAATAATGCCGATCAGCGTCGCCAGCGCGATGAACCAGAGCTCGCTCGACCTCAGCTTCTGGCGCAGCAGCTCCATGAACCGATCGACGAGACCGGTCGCGTCGTCGGATTGTGCGCCGGCTGCGGCGTCGGCGGATTTGACGGATGACATGATGGTGTCGGCTCGCTTGGCACGGACGTTCGGCGCGCGCGGGTTCTCTGCCACAGAGATGCAGCCCATGCCACCCGAAAGGCCCCGCCGCCACGCCGTTCCCGCGGGGGGACGCGGCCGTCAGCCGCCACCGGCCCGGGCGGTGCGCCAAGCGGATTGCCGTCCTCGCAAGTTGACGCGCCGGTCAACTCCTTGCGAAACTTGCGTTTCCCGGCAACAGGCCCGCGGACGAGGACCTCGTGATGACCGCTCCACAGTCACGGCTGGCGAATGCTCTGAAGCGCCTCTACGGCAGCCTCGACACCAGTCGGGACTGGCAGCAGGCGCTGGGCGCCTGCGCGGCCGCGGTGGGCGCCGAGCGGTTCAATCTCCTGACGCTTGGTCATGACGGCGTATTCCGGCAGGAGACCTTTCCGTTCGATCCGGACGGCGTGCTCGACTATGCGGCCAATTATGCCCACAAGGATCTTCGCGTCTCGCGCGCGATCACCCGGCCGAGCGGCTTCCTGACGACACCCGACCTGATGACCGCGGACGAAATCGCCGCCTGTCCCGTCCATCAGGAGTTCTACAGGCGCTATCCGGAATGCTGGGTGACGTCGATGGTCGTGCATCGCTGCGCGGAGGGCCTCGTCGTTCCGGTCGCGCATCGCGGCGCGCGCCATGGCGAGTTGTCGGAGAGGGAGCGCCGGGTCCTGATCGCGCTCGCCGGCCACGTCGTCCGCGTCGCGCATATGCGCCAGCGGCTTCCCGAGGGCATGATCGCCCGGGACGGCGTCCTCGCCGCCTTCGACAGCCTCGACGAAGCCCTCGCGCTGTTCGACCATGACGGGCTCGTCGTGCATGCGAATGCCAGGCTGGAAGCCCTGATCGCACGGGGCGACGCGCTCAGCCTGCAGGGCAGGACGCTGCAGGCCGTCGATCCGCGGACGACCAGCCGGCTGATCCGGGCCATGGCACAGACCATCCGCTTTCTGTCGGGCGATGGCTTCGTCATGCCGGAACCGCTCGCAATCCCCCGGCCGGGCCGGCGCAGCCCGCTCCTCATCCGCTTCTTCGCAGCCCCTAACCCTTCCGGGCGCAGCGGGATCGGCGTTCTCAAGATCGTCGATCCGGACGAGGCGCGTGGCCCCTCCCCCACCGCCATCCGTGCCGCATTGGGTCTGACGCCGGCCGAGAGCGCTCTGGCGCTGGCGATCTATCGCGGGCTGACGATCAAGGAATTCGCCGACACGTCCGGGCTCAGCGAGCAGACGATCCGCACCCGAGTCAAACAGGTGAGCGAAAAGCTCGGGGTACGCCGTCAGGTCGAGATCGCCACCCGGATCGCCGCCCTCGCCAGGCTTTGACGCAGCACTCGGCCATCGGTGCCGAGGCCCTGTCTGTAAGCCGCCACCAGATGCCGCCGCGCAATTCGCTCTGGCGTTTCCACTCGGTGTGACACGCAGGGAGCAAAGCGAATGCCCCCATTTGGGGGCTGGCCGCTAGCCTCAGTGAGTGCTTACAGAATGCGCTATGCCCGCATTGCGGGCAAGCCGGGAACTCTTTCGCTCGTCACAACGCCCCAATGGCGAGCTGAAAGGTGGGAGCAGCGCGGCCTTCGGGCCGCGCTGTCTCTTCCGTTCGGGCTCGGCGCTCCAGCGCCGCCCCCACGCCCGCGTCACGTCGGCCGGAATGCACGCTTAACCGTTTGTTCACTATAACTTGGCAACTTCCGCAAAGGCCATCCGGCCCATACGGATCTCAATGCCAGGTGAGGCGCATGTTCTCGAATCCGAGCGCGGGCCATAGCGGCGGCTTTCCGTCCGCGGCTTCGACGCCGCCGTCGATGGTCGATCCCCTGTATCTCGCCGGCGCGATCTGGGCCCGGCGGCGAACGGTCCTGCTCTGCACGTTGCTGGGTCTCGTCATCGCCGTCGTCCTCGCGCTCTCGACGGCGAAGAAATACACCGCGGGAACGCAGGTCCTGATCGATCCGCGCGACATCAAGATCGTGCAGAACGAGGTCACGCCGAACGGTCTTCCGAGCGACGCGACGCTGGCGCTCATCGAGAGCCAGATGTCGGTTGTCACCTCCGACAGCGTCCTCGGCCGCGTGATGAGCGAAGCCAAGCTCGGCGAGGATCCCGAGTTCAACGGCGAGATGAAGGGCCCGCTCGCGCCGCTGCTCAAGCCGTTCGAAAATCTCTTCTCCAGCGATCCGGTCAAGGCGAGTGAGGAGCGCAAGCTCAAGACGCTGCGGAACCTGCGCGAGGCGATGACCGTCACGCGCGACGCCAAGAGCTTCGTGATCAACATCATCGTCACGACGCGCGATGCGGACAAGTCGGCCGAGCTCGCCAATCTCATCGCCGGCTCCTTCATCAGCGAACTCGCCAATGTCCAGGGCCAGACCGCCCGGCGGGCGAGCGACGCGCTTTCCGGCCGGCTGACCGAGCTGCGTCAGAGCGTGGTCAAAGCCGAGCGCGCCGTCGAGGACTACAAGAGCAAGAACCGGCTGGTCGGGGTCGGCGGACGGCTCGTCGACGACGACTACATCACGCGCATCAACGACCAGCTCGCCCGCTCCAAGGGCGACATGACGACGCTGAAGGTCAAGGCCGACCAGATGCGCAAGGCGAGCGTCGACGACGTGGTGAAGGGCTCGCTGCCCGAAGAACTGACGTCCGAAGCGCTGACAAGGCTGCGCAACACCTATTCCGACCTCGCCCAGCAGGCGGCCTCCGTGCAGTCGTCGCTCGGCCCCAAGCACCCGAAGCGGATCGCGATCGAACAGTCGCTCGCCTCGGTGCGCTCGGCCATCAGCCAGGAGCTCAACCGCATCGTCGGTGCAGCCCAGACCGAACTCGCCCGCGCCGAAGAGACCAATCGCCAGCTCACCCAGCAGCTGAACGATTTGAAGACCAAGCAGATCGCGACCAGCGAGTCCTTCGTGAAGCTGCGCGAGCTGGAGCGCGAAGTAGACGCCTCGCGCGCCGTCTACGAGGCCTTCCTTCTCAGGGCGCGGGAGACCGGCGAGCAGGAAAGCATCAACACCGCCAATGTCCGTGTGATTTCGCAGGCGACGCCGCCGCTCGATCCCTCCAGCCTCTCGCGCCGCGTGGTCGTCCTCGCCGGGGCCTTTCTCGGCTTCTTGGCCGGTGTGGCGGTGGCCGCCGTCTCCGGAATCGTGGAACTCGTGCGTGCCGGAACAGGTCCCGTCATGCCGGTCTCGGCGGGGACCTACCGCACGGGACGGCCTGGAAGCGACTACGCCCCGGCGCCGCACCTGACGGAGATCCGTCCTACGATCCACGCCCGCGCGTCGGATCTCAGGCGGCCGGCCGATGACGAATGGGACGACGAAGAGGTTCTCGACTACGAGCGCCCGGCCCCGGATCGCTTCCACGAAGAGGAGAGGGAGCCGGCGATCCGGTTCGCACAGTCCGAGCAACCCTCCGAATTCGAAGGAGAAGCCGACGCGTCGAGGGTACCGGCGGACGACAACACGGACGCGCACGAGACAGGCGCCGACGCCGAAGTGCAAACGGATCAGAGACGGATGAGGCTATCGCGCGGCGAGCTGCGCGACCGCCTTCGGGCGATCGCCGAAAGGGCGTCGGATCGATCCGCCTCTGAGGCCGGCACCGCTCCGGACGACACGGAAGTCTCGCAGCTTCAGAATGATCTCCTCGCCGTCAAGGAGCAGATCGCGAGCATCCGCAGCCGCCGGCAGACCCTCGCCGGCTGACCGCCTGTCCCGTAGGTGCGTCCCGTTCGCAGGTGCGGCATTGCAGGCTCCACAGGTTTACCGCCTCTGCAACGAGCTGCCGCCCGATCTGTCTCTCAGGCAGCAGCGGCCAGCTCGGGAACCGTCTCCAGGACAAGGGCCATGTCGGCCTCGAAAGCCCGGGTCTCCCGTTCCTTGGAGACCGCGTCCGGCAGGCGCAGGATGTAGGACGGATGCACCGTGACGAGAAGCTTCGTTCGCTCGTCCAGGTCGATCAGCCTCGACCGCGTGTCGCGGATCGTCACGGTCTTGCCTAGGACGGCCTGCGCCGCCGTGGCTCCCAGCGCCACGATCAGCTTCGGCCTGACGAGGTCACGCTCGAGATCCAGCCACCAGCGACAGACCTTGATCTCGCCCATGTTCGGCTTGGCGTGGATGCGCCGCTTGCCGCGCGGTTCGAACTTGAAGTGCTTCACCGCATTGGTGACATAGGCCTGGGCGCGGTCGACGCCGGCGGCCGCCAGCGCCTGGTCGAACACCTTGCCGGCCGGGCCGATGAAGGGCTCGCCGGCGATATCCTCCTGGTCGCCCGGCTGCTCGCCCACGAAGATCACCGGTGCATCGTCCGGACCCTTGCCGAACACGGTCTGCGTCGCCGGCTCCCAGAGCGGGCAGGCCCGACAATGCGCGGCCTGCTCCCTGGCCTCAGCGATCGAGGACGGCCGCTCTTCGGCCGCGCCGGCACCCGCGAGGTCCGGCGTCTTCTCCATGCGGGGAAGGTTCATGACACGACGCTCCTCCTGCTTGTCGTGACGCAAACTCGGAAGGGTCGGACCGGTTTCCAGCATGCGGCGCGTCGCCGCCTCGGCGCCGGCCACGAGCGGCTTGATCAGCGCGGTCTCCGGCATGTTGGCCCAGTACTTCTTCGGCATCTCGGCCTGCATCGCCTTTACCTTCAGCCGCGCCGGATTGAAGATCGACGCGTAATAGGTGAGCCACAGCGCCTCCATATCGTCCCCGACGGGCGCCATGTCGCGGGTCGCGCCGGGCAAGAAGGCCAGTTCCTCGCCGTTCCAGTGCACCGAGCGCTCCGGCGTCAGGATGGTCCAGACCATGCCGGCGAAGCGCCGCGCGAAGAACGGCGCGGTGAGTTCGACCACATGGTGGAACGGTTCGAACCAGGCGACGAAGTGCCGGCCGATCTCCGCGTCCTCGACCTCGCGGAACCTGACGAAGGCCTTCATCTTGTGGCTGTCGCGGCGGACCGCCTTCTCCATCTCGCCGGCCCGGATCACGTCCGGGTCGGACGCAATCTCCAGAAGAGTCTTCTCTGTCTGCAGCCGGAAGAGCAGGCGATAGGCGAAGACGAAGCGGTCGGCGTCGGCGTGGCAGACGATGCGGCGGGCAAGGTCGGGGAACGCCTTCGGCACCGTGGGCTGCCGCGCGCCGGGCGGAGCCGCGTCCGGCAGCGGCTCCGCAAAGAGGCCCGGCGCCTCCTCGCCGGCGGTAAAGCCGATACCCTCAGGCTCGACGCCGAGTTCCAGCGCCAGCCGGGCCGCCTTCCGCCAGCCGTCGAAATCGGCGGGATAAGCAAGCGGGGCGTTGTACATCACCATATTTCGGAAGGTGTGCTACATTGGACGACGTCGCTCATTGAGTGATCGGCCATTTTGTCGTCCCTGAAGATCCAAGACAGGTCCGCCCTTCCTGGAGATCGATTGATGTCGAACACTGCTAAAGAGATTTTGATCCCGGATATCGAACAAGACGTGGCTGAACTTTCTCGCCAGTCCGTCATCCGACCGATTTTCGCAACGAATCGACGCGGCCGCGATTATCTCATCCTTTCTCAGGAGAGTTACCGCCTCTTGGAACCCAAGCGATCAATTCTGGACATCGTCGCGGACAACCGTCCTGAAGCAAATTTCGACTTCGACGCACCGCGTTTGACGTCGCAACTGCGAGCGACGGAAGTCGATCTCGGTACTTGAGCTATCTCCTCGACACGAACGTCGTTTCAGCAATGCGGCGCAAAGATCGGCTTGCAGTGACCACGAGAGCGACGATCGAACGACTACCGGAATATGCGTCTTACATTTCAGTCGTGGCGCTCATGGAAATTCATTATGGCATCGCATTGAAGGCCCGGACGGATCCGGGCCAGGCTGCGCTCCTGCAAAACTGGCTCGACAATGTGAGAGCCGCCTTTCTTCCGGGTCGAACGCTAGATGTGAATGCTCCCGTAGCGCTGATCTGCGCGGCGCTTCACGTACCTGACCGGCGCCCGGCAAACGACGCTCTCATCGCCGCAACAGCCCTCGTCCACGATCTGACGCTGGTCACCCGCAACGTCGGGGACTTCCAGGGAATCGAAGGTCTGCGCCTGCTCGATCCCTGGACCTGAGGATACTGCCTGACGTCAGTGCCGATGCACCCGCTCGTGCAGCGCCTTAATCTCGTCGGTAAACTCTCCGAACGGACCGACGACCTCGAGATCCGGCAGGAGCTCGCGCAGCGTGATCGGCTTGTAGGGCAAGGCCGGCGCGCCGAATTCGGCCAGCCACGCCACGAGCTGCGGCGTCGAGGTGGCGAAGACCGCCCTTCCGATCCCGCACCAGCCATGCGCGGCGGCGCACATCGGGCAGTGCTCGCCGGAGGTGTAGATCGTCGCTGCCGCGCGCGCTTCCCTGGAAAGGTTCAGCGCGGCCCAGCGGGCGAGCGCCAGTTCGGGATGGGCGGTCGGATCGCCGGAGCCGGTGCGGTTGTGGTCTTCCTTCAGGACCGTGCCGTCCGCGCCGACCAGCACCGAGCCGAACGGCCGATTGCCGGTTTCCACGGCCTCCCGCGCGAGTTCGACGCAACGCGAAAGATGGCGGCGGTCGGCATCAGTGAGCTGATCGTCAGGGCGCATCGGCGTCTTTCATCCGGCAAAGAGGAGCGAATGGTGAAAGTAAAGCCGTCCTGGCGATCGACAATGTCGTAGGGAGCTCGTGCGGCGATCGCCGCCGCTCGGGGGCGTCATCCACCAGCCTTAGGATTTGCTGTCGGCCGGCAGGAGGTCTGTTCTCGAGAAATCGTCGCCCTTGAAAAGCAGGGGCTCGCCGGTCGCCTTCGCCAGCGCATAGGAAAAGCAGTCACCGAAATTGAGGGCCGCTGCATGACGGCCCTTGCCGAAGCGGCGGAAGGCATCCACCGCCATTGCCACCTGGTCTTCCGTTACGGGTATCTTCTCGATCTGAAGCCCGCCAAACAGGCCGTCGAGAATGCGAAGGCCCTCCTCCCCACTGCGCGAGAGGACCACCATCGACGTTTCGACGGCCGATGCGGTCGAGATCAGACGTCGGCTCGCCATCGCCATTGCGGCCAAAAACCCCTCTCGCTCCGGCTCGCGCTGCAGAATGGCGAGAAGGGCCGATGTATCCACGACCATCAGGAAGGCAGACCGTTCTCGTCATAGCCGATGATCTCATGCGCGTCTCGATCGTCGAGCACAGGCAGCGCGTCGAAGCGAGCGAGCAACACCTTGACGGCTTCACGGTCGATTGCCGGCTGCCCGCGCCGGATCCGTTCGGACTTGAGCCGCTCTTCGAGCGACCGCCGAACCGCTTCGGTCAGCGTCTCTCCCGTCAACGCAGCAACCTGACGCGCAAGACGATCCGTTTCCGGGTCCTTGAGGCTCAACGCCACGATCTATGCTCCGTATAGAAACCTTGCGAGTTTCTATAATCTCTCGAAGCTTCTGTCGATACGATCCGGCGGGCGGGGATGGACAACCGGAAGGACCGAGCGGCGATCGACCCTCTGCCGACCTCCGACCTCGCCGCCTGACGGTCAGAACAGTTCCAGCTGCGCCGGCATTCGCGCCTTCGGGACGAGGATCTCGCGCAACCCCGCCCGGTCCGTCAGCCGGCCCGGCGACCAGCCGAGGGCCGTAATGAAGGGCCGGACCTTGTCGATCGACTGGCAGAGCCGGGCGACGTCGTCCAGCCGCAGCGTCCGGTGCCGGCGCGTCGACAGGATGCGCTTGACGGCGCGCGTGCCGAGGCCGGGCACCCGCAGAAGCATCTCCCGATCGGCGCGGTTGACGTCGACGGGGAAGCTCTGGCGGTTCTTCAACGCCCAGGCGAGTTTCGGGTCGATGGAGAGGTCGAGCATGCCGCCCTCCCCGGCGGCGACGATCTCCTGCCGGTCGAAGCCGTAGAAGCGCATCAGCCAGTCGGCCTGGTAGAGCCGGTGCTCGCGCATCAGCGGCGGCTTTGCCAGCGGCAGCTTCGCCGAGGCGTCCGGGATCGGCGAGAAGGCAGAGTAGTACACGCGCTTGAGGCGATAATTGCCATAGAGGTTTTCCGAGCGGCCGAGGATGGCGTCGTCGTCCGTCCCGTCGGCGCCAACGATCATCTGCGTCGACTGGCCGCCGGGCGCGAAGCGCTTCGGCCGGTGGCGATCGCGCGCCTCGCCCCGGTGTTCCTCGATCTTCGCCCTGAGGTGTCCCATGGACCGGCGGATGTCGCGCGGCTTCTTTTCCGGCGCGAAGACTTCGAGCGTCGCATCGGTCGGCAATTCAATATTCACCGACAGGCGATCGGCAAAAAGGCCCGCTTCCTCGATCAGCGCGGAAGACGCGTCCGGGATCGTCTTCAGGTGGATGTAGCCGGAGAAGTTCTCCTCCAGCCGCAGCTTCCGGGCGATCCGGACCATCTCCTCCATCGTATAGTCGGAGCTCCGGATGATCCCGGAGGAGAGGAACAGCCCCTCGATGTAGTTGCGACGATAGAAGTTCATGGTCAGCGCGACGACGTCCTCGACGCTGAAGCGCGCCCGCGCGACGTTGGACGACGAGCGGTTGACGCAATAGGCGCAGTCATAGACGCAGAAGTTCGTCATCAGGATCTTCAAGAGCGAGATGCATCGCCCGTCCGGAGCGTAGGCGTGACAGATGCCGGAACCTTCGGTCGACCCTATCCCCTTCGACTTCACGGAATCCCTCCCCGGCGCCCCGCTGGAGGCACAGGACGCATCGTATTTCGCCGCATCAGACAGGATCGCGAGCTTTTCGCGCAGGGTCATCTTGGCCATGCGGCGGATATAATGTTCCGGAAATGTTCGCACCACAGAACAGCGCGATTCGGCCCTGCTACGCATCGTCGCGGCTGGACAATCGCGTCTTTAGGTTGCATCGGCCGAAGGCTCGGCCGAAAGTGGAGCCAACAGGCCAAGCACCTCACTGTGAATGGCTTTTTCGCTCGGCACCGCGCAACTTATAAGCATCGCGAACCGTTCCATCGGTGCGATATCGGTCCTTCCTCCGGCGCGATTCAAGGCGGGCAAGCGACGGAGCTGCGGGACGTTCTTACGGAGAGCATCCATGCGCAAGCTTTTGATCATGTCGACACTGGCGGCCTTTACCGCCACCGCTGCGCTCGGCGCCGGGACCGTGACGGCTTCGGCCGATCCCTGGAATCACGGTTGGCATCACCGGGGAGGGCATCACGATGGCTGGAACCGCGGCTATCACCGCGGGTACCGGGGCGATCGCGGATGGCGTCACCACAATGACGGCGCGGCCCTGGCCGCCGGTATCGGGGGGCTGGCACTGGGCGCGCTGATCGGCGGGGCGGTCGCCTCGCCCAGATATTACGGTCCGGGCTATGCGCCGGATTACTATTACGGACGTCCGGTCCCCGTAGAGCGCGTCTATCCCCTGCATCGGGTGAGGCCGGGCGTTCGCTCCGTCTCGGCCGAGCATGTCGCGGCCTGCGCCCGGCATTACAAATCCTATGACGCGCGGACCGACACCTTCCTCGGATATGACGGCCGCCGGCACTACTGCCGGTACTGACGCGGCGGCCCCGGAGCTCCCCAATTCAGATGGGCCACGCAACAAAGCGGCCGGGCGATCGTCCGGCCGCTTTCGTGTCGATATGTCATACCAGCGCACGTGGATGCCGACGCATCCGCCCGCTGCACGTGATCCCGATTTGCGACACCAAGCCAAAGGCTCGACGAAAATCAGGATGCGGAACCGGGAGTCATTTCCAATGCCTCCCGGTATCGGCCTCCGCCGGCCCGTCGGCAGGGCCGGTTCAGTGGCCGGCCGCGTTCCTCGCCGCCCGCTTGGTCACGACCTTGACGAGATTGGCGCGATAGGCGGACGTGCCGTGGAGATCCGACATCATCATGCCCTCGTCGACAGAGAGGCCGTCGAGCGCGGACGGGTCGAAATTCTGCGAAAGCGCCTGTTCGGCAGCGTCCCAGCGGAACACGCCGTCGGAGCCCGCACCGGTCACCGCGACCTTCACGCCGCCATCCCGCTTGGCGACGAAGACGCCGCACATGGCATAGCGCGAGGCCGGATTGCGGAACTTCTCGTAGGCGCACTGATCCGGCGCCTCGAAGGAGACGGCGGTGACGATCTCATCCTCTTCGAGCGCGGTTTCGAAGAGACCGGTGAAGAAATCGTCGGCAGCGACCTCGCGCTTGGTCGTGTGGATCGTCGCGCCCAGAGCCCGCATCGCGGCCGGATAGTCGGCCGCCGGGTCGTTGTTGGCGATCGAGCCGCCGATCGTGCCCATGTGCCGGACCGCGGGATCGCCGATCAGGCCGGCGAGTTCGCAGATGCCCGGGCAGACCGCCTTGATCGCGTCGCTCTGCGCGACCTCGGCATGGGTCGTGCCGCCGCCGATCCTGATATGGCGGCCATTGACCTCGATGCCCTTCAGCGCGTCGACATGCCTGAGGTCGATGAGATCGGACGGCGCGGCGAGCCGCTGCTTCATCGTCGGGATCAGCGTCATGCCGCCGGACACGAACTTGCCCTCGCCGCCGCTGCCCGACATCAGTTGCGCCGCCTCGTCGAGCGAAGACGGCCGGTGATAGGTGGTCTCGTACATCCTGGTTCTCCTCTATGCGCCGGGTCGGCTTTGATCGAGCGACCGCGCGGCGCGGGGTATGTTGTCTGCCATGCAACGGAAGCCGCCGCCCCGGACCGTGCGGCCCGGAGCGGCGGACGATCGCCTCAGCTCACGGCGCGGATCGCCTTCCAGACCTTTTCCGGCGTCGCCGGCATGGCCAGCTCGTTGTTGCCGATCGCGTCGGTGATGGCGTTGATGACTGCCGGCGGCGAGCCGATCGCACCGGCCTCGCCGCAGCCCTTCATGCCGAGCGGATTGCCGGGGCAGATCGTCTCGGTGGTCGAGACCTTGAACATCGGCAGGTCCCAGGCGCGGGGCATGGCGTAGTCCATGTAGGACGCCGTCACCAGCTGGCCGGTCTCGTCGTAATAGGCGCCCTCGAGCAGCGCCTGTCCGATGCCCTGCGCAAGGCCGCCATGCACCTGGCCCTCGACGATCATCGGGTTGATGACCCGGCCGAAATCGTCCGCCGCGACGAACTGGACGATCTCGGTCGTGCCCGTCTCCGGGTCCACTTCGACCTCGCAGATGTAGCAGCCGGCGGGGAAGGTGAAGTTGGTCGGGTCGTAGAACGCCCCCTCCTTCAGCCCCGGCTCCATGCCGTCCGGCAGGTTGTGACCAGTATAGGCGCCGAGGCAGACCTCGTGCCAGCCGAGCTTCTTGTCGGTGCCGGCGACCTTGACCTCGCCATTCTCGATGACGATGTCGCCCTCGTCGGCCTCGAGCAGATGGGCGGCGATCTTCTTGGCCTTGGCCTCGACCTTGTCGAGCGCCTTGTGGATCGCCGACATGCCGACCGCGCCGGAGCGCGAGCCGTAGGTGCCCATGCCGAACTGCACCTTGTCGGTGTCGCCATGGACGATCGAGACGTTGTCGACGGGCAGGCCGAAGCGCTCGGCGACGAGCTGGGCGAAGGTCGTCTCATGGCCCTGGCCGTGGCTGTGCGAGCCGGTGAGGATCTCGATCGTGCCGACCGGATTGACCCGCACCTCGGCCGATTCCCACAGGCCGACGCCGGCGCCGAGCGAACCCACCGCCTTCGACGGCGCGATGCCGCAGGCCTCGATGTAGCAGCTCATGCCGAGCCCGCGCAGCTTGCCGCGGGAAGCCGCCTCCTGGCGCCGCGCCTCGAAACCGGACACGTCGGCCTCCTGCATGCCGGCGTTCAGCGAGGCCTCGAAGTCGCCGGTGTCATAGGCCATGATCACCGGCGTCTGATGCGGGAAGGAGCGGATGAAGTTCTTGCGGCGGAACTCGGCCGGCGAGACGCCGAGTTCGCGGGCCGCCGTCTCCATCGTGCGCTCCAGGACATAGGTCGCCTCCGGCCGCCCGGCGCCGCGATAGGCGTCGACCGGCACGGTGTTGGTGTAGACGGTGCGCACATTGGCGTGGATCGCCGGGATGTCGTACTGGCCCGACAGGAGCGTCGCGTAGAGATAAGTCGGCACCGAGGACGAGAAGAGCGACATGTAGGCACCGAGATTGGCGATCGTGTCGACCTTCAGCGCCAGGATCTTGTTGTCGGCGTCGAGCGCCAGCTCGACATCCGTCTCGTGGTCGCGGCCATGCGCGTCGGTGAGGAAGGCCTCGGTGCGATCCGACGTCCACTTGACCGGAACGCCGGCCCGCTTCGAGGCCCACAGGCAGACGATCTCTTCGGGATAGATGTAGATCTTGGAGCCGAAGCCCCCGCCGACATCCGGAGCGATGACACGCAGCTTGTGCTCGGGCGCGACGTTATAGAAGGCGCTCATCACCAGCCGCGCGACATGCGGGTTCTGCGACGTCGTCCAGCAGGTGTAGTGGTCCTCGGCCGGATCGTAATGGCCGAGCGCGGCGCGCGGCTCCATCGGGTTCGGCACCAGGCGGTTGTTGTGGATGTGGATCTTGGTGACGTGCGCGGCCTTGGCGAAGGCCTCGTCGGTCGCGGCCTTGTCGCCGATTTCCCAGTCGAAGATCAGGTTGCCGGGCGCCTCGGGATGAAGCTGCGGCGCGCCTTCCTTCAGCGCATCGGTGGCATGGATCACCGCCGGCAGCTCCTCGTAGGAAACCTCGACGGCTTCGGCCGCATCGCGGGCCTGGGACTTGGTCTCGGCGACGACCACCGCCAGCGGCTGGCCGACATAGCGCACGGTATCGGAGGCCAGCGCCGGATAGGCACCCATCCTCATCGGCGTGCCGTCCTTCGACGACACCGCCCAGCCGCAGATCAGATTGCCGATGCCGTCGCCCTGCAGCTGGGTGCCGTTGAGCACCGCGATGACGCCGGGCATGCCCTCGGCGGTCGTCGTGTCGATCCCGGTGATCTTGGCGTGCGCGTGCGGCGAGCGCACGAAAGCCGCATACTTCATGCCGGGGACGCTCATGTCGTCCACATAACGGCCGCGGCCGGTGATGAACCGCCGGTCTTCCTTGCGCAGAACCTTTGCGCCGATGCCTTCAACACCCATAGTCGAAACCTCCCAGTTTTCGGATCGGGCGGCGCGCCAGCCATCAGGCCGGCGTCGGAACCACCCTTCGGCGATGCCGGAACCGGCCTATTCGGCCGCGATTTGCTGCGGGCCAGAGGCGCCCGCCGCCGCAAGGATCGCCTTGACGATGTTGTGGTAGCCCGTGCAGCGGCAGATATTGCCGTCGAGCTGCTCGCGCACGTCATGCTCGGTCAAAGAGGAGCCGTGGCGGTTGATCATGTCGACCGCGGTCATGATCATGCCCGGGGTGCAGAAGCCGCACTGCAGGCCGTGATGCTCGCGGAAGGCCGCCTGAACGGGGTGCAGCTCGGTGCCGTTCGCCAGACCCTCGATCGTCATGACCTCCGAGCCCGAGGCCTGCACCGCAAGCATGGTGCAGGACTTCACCGCCTTGCCGTCCACGTGCACGACGCAGGCGCCGCACTGCGAGGTGTCGCAGCCGACATGCGTGCCGGTGAGGCCGAGATTGTCCCGCAGGAACTCGACGAGCAGGGTGCGGTCCTCGACCGATCCCTTCATCTCGCGGCCGTTCACCTTGATCGTCACTTCCGTCATGAAATCCTCCCCAAACGCTAAATCGACGGGCGCGGGTTGCCGCTCGCACGGCCGCCTGGAATGATGCCGCCGGTGCTTTTCATCGCCCGGCACAGCCGGCGCGAGATTGCCCCGCTCAGCCTCGCCCATCAAGCGCTTTTCAGAACCTTTCCAGAATCGGCACCGCAAAAGGTCTCCGGACGCCCCGCCTCGCCGCCATATTGGAAAGGTTCCAGCAGGCTGGATATTGGACCTTCGGACAAGCCCTCCTCCGCGACGCCGGGACTGCGGCAGCATGTCTCACCGGCGACGAGGCTCTGTGGCCGGACCGGCACAATGGCCTTGGTTTGTGACGGCTTACCGGCGTCTGCTCAGGGAATCGCCAGCCTGTATAGTTGTCATTCAGCATTTTAGCGGCATGCTACGGCCGACCTGCGAGGGGGGATGACCAAGCGCGATGATCGCCCGCCGCGCCGTCCGGTTATGCCGGCGGCCGACGCGCCCCCCGGGTGTTCGCACGGCCATGGGATGTGAAGCGTTTGCAATCGAGAGCCCGTCAATCCGCCAAGCTCGTCACCGCCGCGGCGATCGTCTCGACCGTCTGCGTCGCCGCCCCCGCGGGCGCGTTCGAGCTGTTCGGAATGACGTTCTTCGGCAGCGACGATCCGGCCGAGGCGGTCATCGACCCCGTCAACTACACCGCCACGATCAGCGTCGCGCCCGCGCCGGACGATGACGGGCTCGCCGACACGCTGACCTCGGCCTCGACGTTGATCTCCGACGAGGACAAGCCTGTCTCCGGCTCCCTCGGCCTCCTGTCCAAGGCCAAGAACGATCGCAAGCGCCTCGTCGCCGCGCTGTTCGAGAACGCCCGCTATGACGGGCTGGTGGACATCTTCATCGAAGGCCGGAACATCGCCGACCTCAAGCCGGACGCAACCTTCTCGGCTCGTCCGGTGCCGGTTTCGATCCGCATCACGCCCGGCCCGCGCTACACGCTCGGCCGGGTCGACGTCTCCGCCAACGGCGTGCCTGTCGATCCGGCGGAATACGGCCTGAAGCCCGGCGGCAGCGCCGGCTCGGCCGACGTCCTCGACGCCGAGGCGAAGATGTTCCGAAAGCTGCGCGCGCAAGGCCGGCCCTTCGTCGCCGTCACCAATCGCGACATCGTCGCCGACGCCAGGACCGACCGGCTCGACTACATGGCGGAAATCTCGCCGGGCAATCCCGTGCCCTTCGGCGAGACCTGGGTCGAAGGGACGGAGGCGGTCGACCCCGGCTTTGTCGCCTATATGGCCGGCATCAAGGCGGACGAGGTGTTCTCTCCGGAAGAGCTCGACCAGGCGCGCCAGCGACTGTTGAAGCTCGGCGTCTTCTCCTCGGTCACGGTCAAGGAAGCCAAGGCGCAGGCGCCGGACGGCACGCTGCCGGTGCAGATCGAGGTCGGCGAACGCAAGTTCGGCTTCTACGGCGTCGGCGCGACCTACTCCAACACCGAGGGCGCCGGGGCGACGGGCTATGTCGGCTATCGCAACCTCTTCGGCCGGGCCGAGTCGATCCGCCTCGACGCGGCGATCTCGCGCATCGGCGCGACCACCCTCGCCGATTCGCCCCGCCCGATCGACGGGCCGGACTATTCCGGCTCCCTCGTGTTCAAGAAGCCCGGCGTGCTCGGCCCCGACTCGGTCTATATCGGCTCGCTCGAGATCAAGCGCGAACAGCCGCTCGCCTACGACCGCACGAGCTATGCGGTCACCAGCGGCGTCGAGTACCAGATCGACCCGCAGCAGACCGTGAAGGCGACGCTGCGCGGCGAATACGAAGAGATCACCGACTATCTCGGCACGCGCGACTATACGATCGCCTCGCTGCCGATCACCTACACCTTCGACAGCCGCGACAAGGAGCTGAACCCGACCGAAGGCTTCTTATTCCAGGCGCTGGCCGAGCCAAGCTACGGCTTCAACACCGGCACGCCCTTCGTGAAGACCGGGCTCGACGGGCGCAGCTACCTGTCGCTGACGGATTCGGACCGCATCGTCCTTGCCGGCCGCCTCGCGTACGGCACGATCTTCGGCGCCGACGTCCTCGACGTCCCGAACGACCGGCGCTTCTATTCCGGCGGCGGCGGATCGGTGCGCGGCTACGAGTTCCAGTCGATCGGACCCTACTTCCCCTCCTTCGTCCCGCCCGGCTCAGGCTACAACGAGGACTTCACCGACACCCCGACCGGCGGATTGTCGCTGTTCGAAGCGTCGTTCGAGGCGCGGATAGGCATCACCGACACGATTCAGATCGTCCCCTTCGTCGACGCCGGGACGGTCTCGACCGACCTCGTGCCGGACTTTTCCAACTTCAAGCTCGGGGCCGGCGTCGGCGCCCGCTACCTGACGAGCTTCGGCCCGATCCGCATCGACGTCGCCGTGCCGCTCGACAAAGGGCCGCGCGACGCGGGCTACCAGATCTACGCCGGAATCGGACAGGCCTTCTGATGACCTCAGTGCGAAGCCTCGCCGCGCTTCTTCTCGCCGTCATCGCCGGGTCTTTCCTGTCGCTGGCGCCGGTCCATCCGGCTGCGGCGCAGGGCTTCGTGGCAAGCCAGCTGGAGAGCTTCCTGTCGACCGACACGATGACGGTGAAGATCGACGGCCTGTCCGGCGCGCTCAGCGGCAATGTCCGGATCGAGAAGGTGACCGTCTCCGACCCGCAGGGCGTCTTCCTGACCGCCAGCAATCTCGCGATGGACTGGTCGCCGCTCTCGCTGGTGCGATCCAATGTCAACATCGACAATCTCACCGCCGGCCAGATCGTTCTCGACCGGCTCCCGGTCGGCCAGCCGCAGAGCAGCGGCGGCGGCTCCTCGCTGCCCTCGCTCACTGCCAATATCGACAATCTGTCGATCGACGAGTTCATTCTCGGCGAGGCGATCGCCGGGACGAGGGCGCGGCTCAGCGCCAAGGCGAGCCTGAAGCTTGCCGCCGATCCGACCGCGCTCAGCCTGAACGCAAACATCAATCGTCTCGACCAACCCGGCCAGATCGCTCTCGACCTCGCCTATGCCCCGGACGAGAACCAGCTGAAGGTGGACATCAAGGCCAGCGAGCCGCGGGGCGGCCTCGTCGCAACGCTCCTGAACATTCCCGACCGGCCCGCGATCGATCTGACGGTCAACGGCTCCGGTCCGCTGTCGAACTTCATGGCGAACGGAGCGCTTACGGTCGGCGGCGAGCAGGCCGCGAGCCTCACCGCGCGGGTGGACGCGGTCGATTCCGGCCGCCGTGTGTCCGCCTCGCTTTCGGTCGCCGCCGCCCGCTTCGCGCCCGCCGAATATCAGCGCTATCTCGCCGGCGGCGCCAATCTCGATGCCCAGATTCTCGTCGCCGGGGACGGCACCTACCGGATCGAACAGGGATCCCTCACCTCCGACGCGGTCTCGGTGACGGCGTCTGGCACGCTCGATCCGAACGGGTCGGCGAACGATTTCTCGGTCAAGCTCACCTCGCGCGACGGCTCGCCGATCCGGTACGAGTTCGGGGCCGCACCGAATGCCGGCAGCGTGTCGCTGGAAAATCTTCAGGCCTCGCTCGCCGGCGCGTTCGCCAATGCCGAGCTGACCGCGACCGCTTCGGTGCCGAGCGCCCGCTTCGGCGACTACGCGGCGCAGAGCCTCGACGCGAGCGTGAAGAGCACGGGCTTCGACATCAATGCCGCGACCGGCCCGTTCACCCTCCAGGCGACCGCCGCTTCGGCCTCGGCGCCGGACGGGGTCGTCGCGAACATCCTGTCCGGCCCGGTGAAGATCACGCTGGACGGTGCGCTGACCGGGTCCGGGCTGACGATCGTTTCCAGCAAGGTCGCAACCGACACCGCCTCGGCAAGCGCTGAAGGCAGTGCGGCGCTCGACTTCTCCACCTTCGATCTCGGCCTGAATGCGCAGACCCGCACCGCGGCGCTTGCCGACGCGCTGGCCCCGACCGCCGGCGACAGCATCGAACTCTCCGGCCAAGTGGCCCGCGCGCAGGACGGGACGATCTCCGCGCAGAGCCTCTCCGTCACCGCTCCCAACCTCACGCTGTCCGGCAACGCCGCGCTTGCGCCCGACCAGACCGTCTCGGCGAATATTTCCGGGACGCTGAAGGACGCCAGCCGCGCCAGTCCCTCCCTCGCCGGAGCGGCAAGCTTCACGCTTGCCGCGAACGGCCCGGTCGCCAAGCCGAACGTCGAGCTGACGGTGAATGGCGACGGGCTAGCGGTCAACGGACAACAGCTTTCCGGCCTGACGGTCAACGCCAAGGGCACGCTCGATCCGGAGGCGCTCTCGGCTTCGCTCAACGCCTCGGGCAGTCTGAACGGACAGCCCTTGCAGGCGAGTGCGCAGCTGTCCTCGCTCGACGATGGCCGTTATCGGGTCAGCGACCTCGTCCTGCGCCAGGGGCCGAACGCCATCACCGGCGCGCTCACGCTGACCCCGTCCTTCCTGCCGACCGGCAATCTGGATGTCGCGGTCGAGGACCTCGAATCGCTCGCGGCGCTCGGCGGCGTCGAGGCGGCGGGGGACCTCAACGGCTCCGTCGACCTCACCGTGTCGGACGGCGGCCAGCCGAACGCCGCCGTCACCCTCACCGGCAACCGGCTCAGCGTCTCCGGCAACACGCTCACGGGCGTCAAGGTCGACGTCGCCGTCGCCGACTATCTCGGCACGACGACGCCCACGGGCACGATCACGGCGTCGGCCATCGACGCGTCCAGCCTTGCAGTGCGCGATCTCCAGATCGCGCTCACTGATGCCGCTCCCGGCATCGGCATCACCGTCGATGCCGCGGTGAACGATGTTCCGGTGGCGCTGGCCGGCACCGTCACCTTCCCCGGACAGGCGACCGAGATCACCCTCTCGCGCCTCTCTGCCGACATCCCGGACGCTGCGATCACGCTGCCCGACCCGGCGACGATCCGGCTCGCAAACGGCACCACGACCCTTTCCGGTCTGACGCTGTCGGTCGGCGGCGGCAGTGTCCAGCTCTCAGGCGGCGCGGGAGAGACGCTCGACCTCGCCCTCGACCTCACCTCGGTTCCTGCGGCGGTGGCCAACCCATTCGTGCCGGACCTAGCGGCCGCCGGCACGCTCAGCGGCACGGCGCGCGTCACCGGCACGCCCGCCAGTCCCGATGCCACCTTCGACATTACGGCCGACAGCGTCGCGGTGGCGCAATCGCGCAGCGCCAATGTCCCGCCGATCGACGGAACCGTGTCCGGCAGCTATCGGAACGACGCGCTGACGCTCGACACCGCCCGGCTCGACCTCGGCTCCGGTTCACTGACCGCGTCCGGCTCGGTGGGCGAAACCTATGATCTCACCGCCAATCTGAACGACGTCCCCATGGCGCTCGCCAACGGCTTCGTCTCCGGCCTCGACGCCTCCGGCACGATCTCCGGCAAGGCGACCGTCACCGGTCCGCGGGCTGATCCCGCCGCCACCTTCAACGTCGAAGGGCGCGAAATCACGGCTACGAAGATCGCCAAGGCCGGCATTGAGCCGCTTTCGCTCGACGTCGCCGGCTCCTATGCGAACGAGACCGTCACGCTCAGCCAGGCGAACATCGCCGTCGGCGACGGATCGCTCACCGCCTCCGGCACGATCGGCAAGACGCTAGACGTCGACGTCAGCGCCAACGCGCTGCCGGTCGGCCTCGCCAACGGCTTCGTCGAGGGTCTCCAGGCCTCGGGGACGATTTCGGGAACGGCGAGTGCCAGCGGAATGCTCACTGAGCCGACCGCGCAGTTCGACCTCAGCGGCCAGAACATCACGACGCGCCAGATCGCCCAGTCCGGCACCGCGCCGCTTAATCTGCGCCTTGCCGGCTCCTATGAGAAGGGCACCGCCAACCTCGAGACGGCGGTCGTCGATGTCGGCGACGGCTCGCTGACGGCGACCGGCCAGATCGGGCAGACGCTCGACGTCTCGGTCAAGGCAAACCAGATCCCGGTTGGCCTCGCCAACGGCTTCGTCGATGGGCTCGGTGCCTCCGGCACGATCTCGGGAACGGCGAAGGCGAGCGGCCCGATCTCCAACCCGAACGCGACCTTCGACCTTTCCGGCTCGGGCATCACCGCCGTCGGCATCGAGAAGAGCGGCATCGAGCCTCTCGACCTCACCGCCTCCGGCAGCGTTGCGGACCAGACGCTGACGCTCCAGTCGGCCAAGGTCACGGTCGGCGACGGCTCTCTCACCGCCAACGGCACGGTCGGCCAGAACCTCGACCTCACCCTGTCGCTCGACCAACTGCCAGTCGGCCTCGTCAACGGCTACCTGCCGAATCTCGGCGCGACGGGCACGATCTCCGGCAATGCCAAGGCAACGGGCTCGCTGTCCGACCCTGAGGCAACGTTCAGTGTCGACGGCTCGGGGATCACCACGAAGCAGATCGCCCAGTCCGGCATCGCGCCCCTGTCGCTCGACGTCGCCGGCTCCTATGCGGACCGGATCGCGACGATCGAGGAGGCCAATCTCAAAGTCGGCGACGGCCGCCTCACGACCTCCGGCACGATCGGCCAGTCGCTCGACCTGACCGCGACGCTGCGCGACCTGCCGGTCGGCCTCGTCAACGGATACCTGCCCGACCTCGGGGCCACCGGCACAATCTCCGGCGATGCCAAGGCGACCGGCTCGCTCTCCGATCCGCAGGCGACGTTCAGCCTCACCGGCACCGGCATAACGACGAAAGAGATCGCTCAGTCGGGTGTCGCGCCGCTCTCGCTCGATGCCGCCGGCTCCTACCAGAACGGGACCGCAACGATCCGGAACGCCGAGGTCACCGTCGGTGACGGCTCGCTCTCGGCCTCCGGGACCGTCGGGCAGACGCTCGACCTCGACCTCAGCCTGAAGGACCTCCCTGTCGGCATCGCCAACGGCTTCGTTCCAGATCTCGACGCGCGGGGCACGATCTCTGGCTCCGGCCGGGCGACCGGTTCGCTGTCCGATCCCCAGGCCGACTTCACCCTCACGGGCACCGGCATCACCACGCGCCAGATCGCCCAGTCGGGCGTCGCTCCGCTGTCGGTCGACATCGCCGGCTCCTATCAGAACGGCACCGCCACCATCGCCAATGGCGAGGTCGTCGTCGGCAATGGCTCGCTGCAGGCCTCTGGTACCGTCGGCCAGTCGCTCGACCTTGCGGTGACCCTGAAGCAGCTGCCGATCGGTCTTGCGAACGGCTTCGTCGACGGCCTCGGGGCGCAAGGGACCCTCTCGGGCACGGCGAGCGCCAAGGGCTCGCTGTCGAGCCCGGATGCGAGCTTCGACATCACGGCGTCGAACGTCTCGGTCGCGCAGGGCCGCGCTGCGGGCGCGCCGCCGGTCGACGCCAAGGCGTCCGGACGCTACCAGAACGGCACGCTGACCCTTGCCAACGCCGATGTCCGGGTCGGCGGCGGAAGCATCGCGGTCACTGGCACGGCCGGCGCGAGCGCCCTCGACCTCACCGCCAGGATCGACGGCCTGCCGGCTTCGATCGCGGGATCTGCCGCGGGCGGTCTCGCGCCACAGGGCACGATCAACGGGACCCTGCGCGCGACGGGAGCGCCGACGAACCCCTCCGTCACCTACGACATCCAGGCGAACGGCGTCTCCATCCAGCAGACCCGGGACGCCGGCGTCGGCGCGCTCGCGATCACGACCAGCGGCCAATACGCCAACCGGCGGGTCACGACCGACACCAGGGTCACCGGCGCGGGCGGCATCGACCTCTCCGCCTCGGGCTCGGTGAGCCTCGCCGGAACGCCCAGCCTCGACCTCGCGGTCAACGGCACCGCCCCCCTCTCGGTCGCGAACCCGATCCTCGCCGCGGGCGGCCGCTCGATCCAGGGCACGGTGCGGCTCGACGCGCGGGTGACCGGGCCGTTGTCGCAGCCGAACGTCAACGGCACGATCTCGACCGCCGGGGCGCAGCTCGTCGACACCAATTTCAACATCGCGCTCAACGACATTACCACGACGATCGCGCTCAGCGGCCAGACCGCGACGATCCAGGACTTCACCGCGCAGCTCTCCTCCGGCGGCACGTTGAGCGTCGGGGGCACGGTCGCTCTCACCGGCCAGTTCCCCGCCGACCTGTCAATCCGTCTGGTCAACGGGCGCTACAATGACGGCGAGCTGATCGCCGCCAGGCTGGGCGCCGATCTCAAACTGACCGGCCCCCTGCTCGGCACGCCGCTCCTCTCCGGCACGATCAATGCCGAGGAGATCGACATCATCGTGCCTGAAAACCTGCCGAGTTCGCTCGCCCGAATCGACGTCACCCACCGCAATGCGCGGCCCGCGGTTCTCAAGCAGCAGCGAGAGATCAACCCGAACCGCGGACAGGGCGCCAGCGCCGGCGGCGGCATCAATCTCGATCTCACCTTCAACGCACCCAACCGCGTCTTCGTGCGCGGCCGCGGCCTCGACATCGTGCTCGGCGGGTCGATCGACATCACCGGCTCGGCCGCCAATCCGAATATCGTCGGCGGTTTCGACCTGCAGCGCGGCCGGTTCCAGATCCTGGCGCGGCGCCTCGACTTCACCCGCGGCCGGCTGACCTTCACCGGCGGGCTGGTGCCGACCCTCGATCTTCTCGCCGAATCGACGGTGGACAACACCACGGTCTATATCGCCGTCACGGGCCCAGCGACCGATCCGAGCTTCACCTTCTCGTCCAATCCGGCGCTGCCGCAGGACGAAGTACTGGCGCGGCTGATCTTCGGCCAGGGTACGTCGGACCTCTCGCCGCTGCAGATCGCGCAGCTGGCAGAAGCCGCGGCGACGCTCGCCGGCGTCGGCGGCTCGACCGGGCTCCTCGACAATCTGCGCTCTCAGCTCGGCGTCGACGATCTCGACATCAAGACGACCTCCGACGGCCAGACCGCGGTCGGCGTCGGAAAATACCTGAACGACAACACCTATCTCGGCGTCGATTCGACCGGACGGGTGTCGCTCGACCTGAAGCTCGGCGGCGGGCTGAAGGCCCGCGGCGCCGTCACCTCGAGTGGCGGCGGCGAGGTCGGCGTGTTCTACGAAGGCGAGTTCTGAGATCCCGTCCGGGTCGCCCGCCATGACATGGCCGGAGCGGCTCGGCGGGACCGGCTTCCGCCGCCCGCCGGCGCATCTCCGCTGAACCTTTCCGGACCTCCGCGCGTTGGCATTTCGAGCGCCGAAGCCGCCCAGCATTGCGCGCGGCCGCGACGAGCCGATCCTCCACGCAGAGGAGACGGCCACGGTTTTCAACAGGAGGTTTTCCCATGGTCACAGAAGCTATGAAGCTCGCACGGTTCGATCACCCGAAGCACGGCACGTTCGACAGCCCTGAGGCGGTTTTGAAGAGCGACAAGCTGTCCGACTCGGAGAAGAGCGACATCCTGAGCGAGTGGAAGTCCTCCCTCACGCATATCCTCCACAACGAGCCCAATGCGCCGGCAGTGAAGGAGACGCATGCTTCGCTCGACGACGCGATGGAGCGCCTCGCCGCCGGGCGGTTCTGATCGAAGATGAGGCCGGAAGGGCCCGGACCGCTCGGCGGTCCGGGCCCTTTTCGATTCGGTCGCCAAAGATCTTGCCGGGCGCCGCGCCTGCGATAGAAGCAGGGCGAAAAGACCGGCGCGCCGCGTAGGCGGCGCCAAAGCCGCCCGGAGCCCTGTCGCTTGCCCGATGCCGGCCTAATTGGCGCCGGACGAGGCGCCCTCTGGACACGGGCGACGGACGGAAAAGCCAGGAAGGAAACGCACGATGCCCAAGAGCATCAACCCGGCGACGGGCGAAACGATCGAAGAGTTCGCCGAGCACACCGACCAGGACATCGAGCGGGCGCTGGAAAATGCCGAGGCCGCCTTCGCCGACTGGCGGCAGAGCCCGATCGAGCGGCGAGCCGCACTTCTCCACCGCGTCGCCGACGAACTCGAGCGCCGCAAGGACGAGCTTGCCCGCATCGCCACCGCCGAAATGGGCAAGCGCTACAAGGAGGCAGTGTCGGAGGTCGAGAAATGCGCTCTCGGCTGCCGCTACTATGCCGATCACGGCCCGTCGATGATCGCCGACGAAATCCGCGACGGCCCGGCCGGCAAGAACTTCGTCGCCTATCTGCCGATCGGCCCGGTGCTGGCCGTCATGCCCTGGAACTTCCCCTACTGGCAGTGCTTCCGCTTCATCGCGCCGGCGGTCATGGCAGGCAATGTCGGGATCCTGAAGCACGCCTCGAACGTCAGCCAGTGCGCGCTCGAGATCGAGAAGGTGATGCTTGCGGCAGACGCGCCGCAGGGTGTCTTCCAGACGCTCCTGATCTCCTCGAAGAAGGTCGAGGGAATTCTGCGCGACCGGCGCATCCGCGCCGCAACCCTCACCGGCAGCGAAGGCGCGGGCTCTGCGGTTGCCTCCACCGCCGGATCGGAGATCAAGACCACCGTCCTCGAACTCGGCGGCTCCGACCCGTTCATCGTCATGCCCTCGGCCGATCTGAAAAAGGCGACCAGCGTCGGCGTCACCGCCCGCATGCAGAACAACGGCCAGAGCTGCATCGCCGCCAAGCGCTTCATCGTCCATGCCGACGTCTATGACGACTATCTCGGACGCTACCGCGAGGCGGTCGAAGCCATGAAGGTCGGCGACCCCATGGCGGAGGACACCGACATGGGCCCGCTCGCCATGGCATCCTCGGTCGAGGATCTCTCCGGCCAGATCGAGCGCTCGGTGAAGGCCGGCTCGCGCCTCGTCACCGGCGGCGAACCGATCGACGGTCCCGGCTTCTTCTTCAAGCCGTCGATCCTCGCCGAGGTCACGCCTGACGCGCCTGCCTTTCGGGAGGAGCTGTTCGGCCCCTGCGCGATCTTCTTCAAGGTGAAGTCGATCGACGAGGCGATCGCGCTCGCCAACGATTCCGATTTCGGGCTCGGCGGCGCCGTCTTCACCAACGATCCGGCCGAGCAGCAGCGGTTCGTCCGCGATCTCGATCAGGGCGGCACGCATATCAACCGTATGACGGCCTCGGATCCACGCCTGCCCTTCGGCGGCGTCAAGCGCTCCGGCTATGGGCGTGAGCTGTCCCGCGAAGGCATCCACGCTTTCATGAACATCAAGACGGTGACGATCGACTGACCTGCCGGCCGGAAAGCGGGCGTCGGCGGCGGCCCGCGATCAAAACCAGGGCAGACTTGCCGCCTGCCCGAATCGGCGGCATACAGGCGAATGGCCGGCGTGATCGCAGCACGTCGCCGATCCTCGGCTTCGAGGGCTCGGCATGCGTGTCTTGATCCGTCGACTTCGAGGGAATGAATGCCGATGAGCAGTATCGACCATAGCGCGAGCCCCGAGGCAGGCGCTGCAACCCGTCTCGAAGCGGCGGCCCGAACGGCCGGCGAACGCGGGATCCGCGCTCTGTTTGGGGACAATCCGCGCCGGTTCGAGGAATTCTCCGCCCGCTTCGGCGAAATCGTCCTCGACTATTCCAAGACGTCGATCGACGCTGGCGTCCGAAGTGCGCTTCTCGAACTGGCCCGCGAACGGCAGGTCGAGGAAAAGCGCGACGCGATGTTCTCGGGTGCCCGGATCAACGAGACCGAGAACCGATCCGTGCTCCACGTCGCGCTGCGCGGCGAGCCCGCCGACGGGTACCGGGCCGGCAACGACCCCGTCAGCGGCGACGTCATGGAAGTCCTGAAGGCGATGGGCGCCTTCTCCTCGCGCATCCGGTCCGGCGAGATCGTCGGCGCCACCGGCGAGGCGATCACCGACGTCGTCAACATCGGCATCGGCGGCTCCGACCTCGGGCCGGCCATGGCGACGCTGGCGCTCGAGCCCTATCACGACGGCCCGCGGACGCACTTCGTCTCCAATGTTGACGGCGCCCATATCGCCGACACGTTGGCCAAGCTGACGCCGGCCACGACGCTGGTCATCGTCGCCTCGAAGACCTTCACAACGATCGAGACGATGACGAATGCCGCGACCGCCAGGCGGTGGATCGCAGGCGCCCTCGGCGAGGACGCGGTCGGATCGCATTTCGCCGCCGTTTCGACGGCGGTCGACAAGGTCGCCGCCTTCGGCATTCCCAAGGAGCGGGTCTTCGGCTTCTGGGACTGGGTCGGCGGTCGCTATTCGATCTGGTCGGCGATCGGCCTGCCGCTGATGATCGCGATCGGTTCGGAGCGGTTCTCCGACTTCCTCGCCGGCGCCCGCGAGATCGACCAGCACTTCAGGACCGCGCCGCTCGGCGAGAACCTGCCGGTGCTGCTCGGCCTTATCGGCTGGTGGCACCGCGCCGCGATGAACTACCCGACGCGGGCGATCATCCCCTACGACCAAAGGCTCGCCCGCTTCCCGGCCTATCTCCAGCAGCTCGACATGGAATCGAACGGCAAGCGCGTCGGCCTCGATGGCGAGCCGGTCCCGATCAGCGGCCCCGTGGCCTGGGGAGAGCCTGGCACCAACGGTCAGCACGCTTTCTTCCAGCTTCTCCATCAGGGCACGGACGTCGTGCCGGTCGAGTTCCTGGCGGGCGCGATCGCACACGAGCCGGCCGAGATGAAGGTGCATCAGGACCTTCTCCTCGCCAATTGCCTTGCCCAGAGCGAGGCGCTGATGAAGGGCCGCACGCTCGAGGAAGCACGCGAGCAGCTCCTCGCAGCGGGCCGCTCGCCGGGCGATGCCGAGCGGATCGCGCCGCACCGGGTCTTTCCCGGCAACCGGCCCTCGATCACCATCCTCTATCGCACGCTCGACCCTGCAACCCTCGGCCGCCTGATCGCGCTCTACGAGCACCGCGTCTTCGTCGAGGCGCAGCTTTACGGAATCAACGCATTCGACCAGTGGGGCGTCGAACTCGGCAAGGAACTCGCGACCGGGCTCCTGCCGGTCGTGACCGGAGAAGCGTCCGCGGAGGGCCGGGACAGCTCGACGCAAGGCCTCGTCGCGACTATCAGACATTTGAGGGGTACGTAATGTCCGCCACGCAGAAGTCGGAAGTCGCAGCCGGGACCCACGGCGCCCCGAGGCCCGAGCCCCGCCGGAACGATCCGGAGACGCTGGCCCAGCAGATCGTCGAGAAGCTCACCTATTCGATCGGGCGCAGCCCGTCGCGGGCGCGCAAGTATGATTGGCTCCGCGCCACGACGCTCGTGGTGCGCGACCGGATCATGGAGCACTGGTTCGATTCGCTCGACAAGGCCGAAGAGAGCAGCGACAAGCGGGTCTACTACCTTTCCATGGAGTTCCTGATCGGCCGCCTCCTGCGCGACGCGATCAACAATCTGCAGCTGAACCAGCCGATCCGCGAGGCGCTGTCGCGCTACGGCGTCGAGCTCGACATTATCGAGCTGCTGGAACCCGACGCCGCGCTCGGCAATGGCGGCCTCGGCCGGCTTGCCGCCTGCTTCATGGAATCCATGGCCTCGACCGGCGTGCCCGGCTATGGCTACGGCATCCGCTACGTCCACGGCTTCTTCCGCCAGGAAATCGCCGACGGCGCCCAGGTGGAGCTGCCCGAAAGCTGGCTGGTCCACGGCAATCCCTGGGAGTTCGAGCGGCGCGACGCCACCTATGAAATCGGCTTCGGCGGCAAGGTGACCCTGCAGGAGAACGGCACGAACGAGCCGCGTCAGGTCTGGCGCCCGGCCGAGCGCGTCCTGGCCGTCGCCTTCGACACGCCAATCACCGGCTGGCGCGGCTCGCAGGTGAACACGCTGCGGCTCTGGAGCGCTCAGGCGCTCGATCCGATCCTGCTCGACGCCTTCAATTCCGGCGATCACATCGGCGCACTCGTGGAATCGAACAAGGCCGAGGCGATCACCCGCGTCCTCTATCCGGCCGATTCCCACCAGGCTGGCCAGGAGCTGCGGCTGCGCCAGGAGTATTTCTTCTCCTCGGCCTCGCTGCAGGACATCATCCGCCGGCATCTGGCGGAGAACGACGACCTCACCAACCTCGCCGACAAGGTCGCGATCCAGCTCAACGACACTCATCCGGCGGTTTCGGTCGCGGAGCTGATGCGGCTTCTGATCGACGTTCACGGCTTCGACTGGGACGTCGCCTGGGACGTCACCCGCCGGACCTTCAGCTACACCAACCACACGCTTCTGCCCGAAGCGCTTGAGCATTGGCCGATCCATCTGTTCGAGCGGCTCCTGCCCCGCCAGATGCAGATCATCTATGCCATCAATGCCGACATCATCCGGCAGGCAGCCCAGGAAAAGGGCTTCGACGGCGGCCGGATCGAAGCGATCTCGCTGATCGACGAGGGCAATGGCCGGCGCGTTCGCATGGGCCAGCTCGCCTTCGTCGGGAGCCATGCGGTCAACGGCGTCTCCGCCCTGCATACCGAGTTGATGAAGGAGACCGTGTTCCACGATCTCCACCAGCTCTATCCCGACCGGATCCAGAACAAGACCAACGGCGTCACCCCGCGGCGCTGGCTGATGGAGGCCAATCCCGGCCTCACCGACCTCCTGATCGACGCGATCGGTCCGGGCTTCCTCGACGATATCGAGAAGATCAAGGACGCCGACAGACTGGCGGATGATTCCGCTTTCCGCGAACGCTTCGCGGCGATCAAGCGTGAGAACAAGATGCGCCTTGCCGGGGTGATCTCCGATCGCATGGCGATCAAGGTCAATCCGGACGCGATCTTCGACATTCAGGTGAAGCGCATCCACGAGTACAAGCGCCAGTTCCTGAACATCATCGAGGCGATCGCCCTTTACGACCAGATGCGGGCCCATCCCGAGCGCAACTGGGTGCCCCGGGTGAAGATCTTCGCCGGCAAGGCGGCCCCGAGCTACGTCCAGGCCAAGGAGATCATCCACCTGGCCAACGACGTCGCCCGGCTGATCAATTCCGATCCGGCGGTGCGCAATCTCCTGAAGGTCGTCTTCATCCCCAACTACAATGTCAGCCTGGCCGAGATCATCATGCCGGCGGCCGACCTCTCCGAGCAGATCTCCACGGCGGGCCTCGAAGCCTCGGGCACCGGCAACATGAAGTTCGCGCTCAACGGTGCGCTCACGATCGGCACGCTCGACGGCGCCAATGTCGAGATGCTGGAGCATGTCGGCGAGGAGAACATCTTCATCTTCGGCCTCACCGCGGAACAGGTGGCGCAGCGTCGGCGCGAGGCGCATTCCGGCCGCTCGATCATCGAGGGTCTGCCGATGCTGCGCGAGGCCCTGGCGGCGATCTCCTCGGGCCTGTTCTCGCCTGAGAACCCCGCCCGCTATCACCAGCTCGTCTCCAACCTCTACAACAACGACTGGTGGATGATCTGCGCGGACTTCCAGGCCTATTGGGACACCCAGCGCACCCTCGACGACCTGTGGACCCGGCAGGACGAGTGGCAGGCAAAGGCTGTCCACAACACCGCGCGCATGGGCTGGTTCTCCTCCGACCGCTCGATCCGCGAATATGCCCGCGACATCTGGCATGCGGGACCGGGGCGCAGGAGCTGAGAACCACCTGTACCGGCGCAGGTGATCGGGCGAAGTTTACAGCGTAGTGGAAGCTTGACTTCGCCCGCCTAAATCAGCCTCTCTGAAGCGGGCGCGAATACCAACCAGTCCAATCTCCGCGAGCCCGGGAACGCCGGGTCTCACCGGAGGCGCCCCGCGTCATGCTGGGAGGAATTCATGCCCGACAATCGACCCGTCGCCCCGCTCGCCCGCGACACCATGGCCTATGTCCTGGCCGGGGGCCGCGGCAGCCGGCTGATGGAACTGACCGACGCGCGCGCCAAGCCGGCGGTCTATTTCGGTGGCAAGACGCGGATCATCGACTTCGCGCTGTCCAACGCGATCAATTCCGGTATCCGCCGGCTGGGCGTGGCCACCCAGTACAAGGCGCACAGCCTGATCCGGCACCTCCAGAACGGCTGGAACTTCCTGAGGCCGGGCCGCAACGAGAGCTTCGACATCCTGCCCGCGAGCCAGCGCGTCTCGGAAGACCAGTGGTATGCCGGCACGGCGGACGCGGTCTATCAGAACATCGACATCATCGAGAGCTACGCGCCGCGCTACATCGTCATCCTGGCAGGCGACCACGTCTACAAGATGGACTACGAGATCATGCTCCAGCAGCATGTCGATACCGGCGCGGACGTGACCGTCGGCTGTCTCGAGGTCCCGCGGATGGAGGCGACCGCCTTCGGCGTGATGCATGTCGACGAGAACTACCAGATCACCGACTTCGTCGAGAAGCCGAAGGATCCGCCGTCGATCCCCGGCCGGCCCGACGAGGCCCTTGCCTCGATGGGCATCTACGTCTTCGAGACCAACTTCCTGATGGACCAGTTGCGGCGAGACGCCGCCGACACCGGCTCGCAGCGCGACTTCGGCAAGGACATCATCCCGCACATCGTGCGCCATGGCAGGGCCTTCGCCCACCGCTTCTCGCGATCGGTCGTGCGTTCGGCGGCCGAGCCGACCGGAGAGGCCTACTGGCGCGACGTGGGAACGGTCGACGCCTACTGGCAGGCCAATATCGACCTCACCGACGTCGTTCCGCCGCTCGACATCTACGACCGCGACTGGCCGATCTGGACCTATGCCGAGATCGTACCGCCCGCCAAATTCGTGCATGACGAGGAGGGGCGCCGGGGCATGGCGATCTCGTCGCTTGTTTCCGGCGACTGCATCATCTCCGGCGGCTCGCTCAAGAGTTCGCTCCTGTTCACCGGCGTCAGGATGCGCTCCTACTCGATGCTCGACCACACCGTCGCCCTGCCCTACACCCATATCGGGCGCCACGCGCGGATCTCCCACGCGGTCATCGATCGCGGCGTCCAGATCCCGGACGGGCTGGTCATCGGCGAAGATCCCGAGCTCGACGCCAAACGCTTCCGGCGGACGGCGAGCGGCATCTGTCTCGTGACCAAGCCGATGATCGACAGGCTGACCTATTGATGCCCATCCATGCGCTGGGGGTCGCGTCCGAGATCTTCCCCCTGATCAAGACCGGCGGGCTGGCGGATGTCGCCGGAGCGCTTCCGGGCGCGCTCGCCGAGCACGGCATCGCCTCGACGACGCTGGTTCCCGGCTACCCGGCAGTCATGCAGCAGCTGGGCGAGGCCGCGATCGTCCACCGTTTCAAGGATCTCCTCGGCGTCGAAGCCGACATCCTGTCGGCACGGGTGGGAGGGCTGGACCTTTTCGTCCTCGACGCCCCGACACTCTACGACCGGCTCGGCGGCCCCTATGGCGATGCCGGCGGCCAGGACCATCCGGACAACTGGCGGCGCTTCGCGGCGCTCGCCAAGGCCGGCGCGCTGATCGCCCAAGGGGCGGTCGCGGACTACCGGCCGGACATCGTCCACGCCCATGACTGGCAGGCGGCGATGACGCCGGTCTATCTCGCAGCCTCCAACAGGCCGCGGCCGAAGACGATCCTGACGATCCACAACCTCGCCTTCCAGGGCAATTATCCCTCGACCATCTTTCCCATGCTCGACCTGCCGCCCACCAACTGGTCGATCGAGGGCGTGGAGTATTACGGCAATGTCGGCTTCCTGAAGGGGGGACTGCACGCCTGCGACGTGGTGACCACGGTCAGCCCGACCTATGCCGACGAGATCGTCACCCCCGGCGGCGGGATGGGGCTCGACGGCCTATTGAGCGGCCGCGGCGAGCGCCTCGTCGGCATAGTCAACGGCATCGACACGAGCGTCTGGAACCCGGAAACCGACCCGGCGATCGCCTCTCCCTATTCGCTCCACGCGCTGAAGAACCGGGCCCACAACAAGCGGGCCCTGGAGGGCGAGTTCGGCCTCAGGCGCGAGGACGGCCCGATCTTCGCCGTAGTCAGCCGGCTGACCTGGCAGAAGGGCCTCGACCTCGTCGCCGAGATCTGCGACGCGGTCGTTGAACGCGGCATCCGCATGGTGGTGGTGGGATCGGGCGAGGCGATGATCGAGGGCGCATTCCTCGCCGCCCATGCCCGCCATCCGGACCTCATCGGCGTCAGGATCGGCTATGACGAGACGCTGGCGCACCGGGTGCAGGCCGGCGCCGACGCCATCCTGATCCCGTCGCGCTTCGAGCCCTGCGGCCTCACCCAGCTCTATGGCCTTCGCTACGGCTGCATTCCGGTCGTTGCCAAGGTCGGCGGACTTGCCGACACGGTGATCGACGCAAATTATGCCGCCACCACAGCCGAGGCGGCGACGGGGGTGATCTTTTCTCCGCCTGCCGCCGACGCGCTCCTGAAGGCCGTCGACCGCACATTGCGCCTCTATGAGGACGCACGGACCTGGAAAAAGATGCAGGCCTCGGCGATGAAAGCCGACGTATCGTGGCGCACCAGCGCCAAGCTCTATGCCGACCTCTATCGGGACCTTCTGAGAGGGTAGATTTCAAAGATGATCGAGACGATCGCCACCACGCCCTATGACGACCAGAAACCCGGGACTTCGGGCCTGCGCAAGAAGGTGCCGCATTTCCGGCAGCCGCACTACGCCGAGAACTTCATCCAGTCGATCTTCGACGCCGCCGGCAGCGACGGCGGCGAGACGCTGGTCATCGGCGGCGACGGGCGCTTCTACAACCGCGAGGTCATCCTCATCGCCATCCGCATGGCGGCGGGCAACGGCTATGGCCGGGTGATCGTCGGCCAAGGCGGCCTGTTGTCGACGCCGGCCGCCTCCAACCTCATCCGCAAGCGCGGCGCTAGCGGCGGCATCATCCTCTCGGCCAGCCATAATCCGGGCGGCCCGGACGGCGACTTCGGCATCAAGTACAATATCGCGAATGGCGGCCCGGCGCCCGAGAAGATCACCACGGCGATCTTCGAGAAGTCGAAGGCGATCACCCGCTACCGGACCTGGACGGAGACGGCGCCGGACATCTCCAGGCTCGGCGAGACGAAGCTCGGCGACATGGTGGTCGAGGTCGTCGATCCCGTCGCCGACTATGCCAGCCTGATGGAAGAGCTGTTCGACTTTGAGAAGATCCGCGACCTCGTCGCCTCCGGCTTCACCCTGCGCTTCGACGCAATGCATGCGGTCACCGGCCCCTACGCGACCGAGATCCTTCAGAACCGGCTCGGCGCACCGGCAGGCTCCGTCATCAACGGCACGCCGCTCGAGGATTTCGGCGGCGGCCATCCTGACCCCAACGCTGTCCATGCCGCGACGCTGATCAACCAGATGATGAGCGAGAAGGCGCCGGATTTCGGCGCGGCGTCCGACGGCGATGGCGACCGCAATCTGGTCATGGGCCGCGGCATCGTCGTGTCACCCTCCGATTCCCTCGCAGTCCTTGCCGCCAACGCCCATCTTGCGCCCGGCTATGCCGTCGGGATCGCCGGGATCGCCCGCTCCATGCCGACCAGCCGCGCCGCCGACCGGGTCGCCGAGGCGCGCAAGATCGGCATCTACGAGACACCGACCGGCTGGAAGTTCTTCGGAACGCTGCTCGACGCCGGCAAGGTGACGATCTGCGGCGAGGAGAGCGCCGGCACCGGCTCGAACCATGTCCGCGAGAAGGACGGGCTGTGGGCGGTGCTCCTGTGGCTCAACATCCTCGCCGAGCGCCGCGAGAGCGTGAAATCCGTCCTGGAGAGCCATTGGACGGAATTCGGCCGCACCTTCTATCAGCGCCACGACTACGAGGAGATCGATTCCGAGGTCGCCGGCGAGTTGATGGGCTCGCTGCACGACCGGCTCGCCTCCATGGCCGGCCAGCGCTTCGGCACGCTGGTGGTCTCCGAGGCCGACGACTTCTCCTACAAGGATCCCGTCGACGGCTCGATCGCGACCGGCCAGGGCGTCCGGATCGTCTTCTCCGGCGGCTCGCGCATCGTCTACCGCCTGTCCGGCACCGGCACCAAGGGCGCGACGCTGCGCGTCTATATCGAGCGCTACGAGAAGGACCCGGCAAAGCGGGACCAGAACCCGGCCGCCGCGCTGAAGGAGTTGATCGATACCGCCGACGTCATCGGCGAGATCAAGAAGCGGACGGGACGGACAGCGCCGGACGTGGTGACGTGATCTGACGTCGGAGTGGGACGCTTTCCGGCTGGCTGATCACTGGGGCCGGTAGCTGCTTCCATTAGACGGATTCGGACGCTAGGATACCTTCTATGACGAGCCAGAAGACTCAGCCACTCGAGATCGATCCGCAGTTGACCGAGCGACTCTCCTTGCTTGCTGAACGGGAAGGCGTTTCCCTGCCGGACCTCACGGACCGCGTCCTCAAAGACCATGTCGAACAGGTCGAATGCGCACTCGCGCAAGCAGCCGAGGATAGCGCGCGCTGGCAGCGTTATCTGCAGACAGGTACCGCCGTCCCCTTCCAGACGATCCGTCATCGGCTCCGCCATCTTGCGGCCGATGCGCTGGACGCGGAACCCAGGTGAAATTTGTCTTCCTGCCTGAGGCGGAAGAAGACATCGAACGGCTCTACCGCTTCCTACTGGCGCGAAATCAGTAGGCAGCAGCCAAGGACATGTCGGCTATCGATGAAGGCGTGCAAATGCTGCTGCAAGCTCCGTATGCCGGCCTGCAGATGGCCGCACACCCGAGCTATCGCCAGCTTTTCGTCCCGTTCGGCAAGAGCAGCTATGTTTTGCGCTATCGGATTCAGGAGGAGGCGGATACGCTCGTGGTCGTGCGCGTCTGGCACGGGCGGGAGGATCGGCGGGACTGAAACAGAGGCAATGTAGTCCGTTGCAAAACGCGCTTGCCTCCTCCGGAACTCAGCGCCTCGGTCGGCGCCGCATGCTTGGCCCAGCCCAGCTTCAACCGCTACACCTTCCCCATGACCGTCCAGATCACCGCCGAGCGCGGCCTTCCCCAGCGCTTCGGCGCGACCATCGCCAAGGATGGCGTCCATTTCGCCGTCGTCTCGGAGAATGCCGAGGCGATCCATCTCTGCCTGTTCGACGCGGCCGGGACCAAGGAGATCCAGCGCCTCGCGCTGCCGGGCCGCAAGAACGGCGTGTTTTTCGGCTTCGTGCCGGGGCTCGAAACCGGCGCCCGCTACGGCCTCAGGGCCGAGGGCCGCTATGCGCCCGAAGACGGCCATCGTTTCGATCCCTCGAAGCTGCTCGTCGATCCCTATGCGGTGCGGATCGACCGGCCGTTCCTCTATCACCCGGTGCTCGCCGCGCCGCCGGAGCAGGGCCTCGACAGCAGCCCCTATATGCCGAAGGCGATCGTCTGCGATCCCGCGCGCGATGCCGAGCCCCTGCCCTTTTCCCCGCCCGGCTTCACCTATGAGGTGCTGGTGCGCGCGTTTTCGCAGCGCCATCCGGAGATCCCGGCCGAGATCCGCGGCACGATCGCCGCGCTCGCCGAGCCCTGTCTCCTCGACCATCTCGAACGGATCGGGGTGGAGACGGTCGAGCTGATGCCGCTCGCGGCCTGGATCGACGAGGCGCATCTGACGCGGCTCGGCCTCACCAATGCCTGGGGCTACAATCCGATCACCCACATGGCGCCGGACCCTCGGCTTGCGCCGGGCGGCCTTGCCGACGTCCGCCGCGCGGTCGAGGCGCTGCATGCGCGCGGCATCCGCGTCCTTCTCGACGTCGTCCTCAACCATTCCGGCGAGAGCGACGAGGTCGGCCCGACGCTCTCCTATCGCGGTCTCGACAACTTCCTCTACTACCGCCACGCCGAGGCGGAGCCCGGCCTGCTCGTCAACGATACCGGCTGCGGCAACACCTTCGCCGCTCAACGTGAACCGGTGGTCCGCCTGTTTCTCGACACGCTCCGGCACTGGGTCGAGACCACCGGCATCGACGGCTTCCGCTACGACCTCGCCACGGTCCTTGCGCGCATGCCGGCAGGCTTTTCGGCCGAGGCGCCGTTCCTTGCGGCGGTCGCCGCCGATCCGGTGCTGAAGGACCGCATCCATGTCGCCGAGCCCTGGGACATCGGCCCGGGCGGCTATCAGGTCGGGCACTTCCCGCCGCCTTGGTTCGAATGGCAGGACCGCTTCCGCGACGACGTCCGCCGCTTCTGGCGCGGCGAGCCGGGCATGGTCGGCGCGCTGGCGACGCGGCTTTCCGGCTCTGCCGACCTCTTCGCCGCCGGCGGTCGCCGCCCGTCCGCAAGTGTCAACATGATCGCCGCCCATGACGGCTTCGCCCTCGCCGATCTCGTCATGTACGAGGAGAAGCACAACCAGGCGAATGGCGAGGACAATCGCGACGGCCACAACGACAATCATTCCTGGAACAACGGCGTCGAGGGCGACACCGACGATCCCGCAATCATCGAGGCGCGCGGCCGCGACATCAGGGCGCTCCTCGCGACCCTGTTCGTGGCGCGCGGTACCCCCATGCTGGTGGCAGGCGACGAGTTCGGCCGCACGCAGGGCGGCAACAACAATGCCTATTGCCAGGACAATCCGGTCACCTGGCTCGACTGGCAGAAGGCCGACGACAGCCTCGCCAGCTTCGTCGGCCGGCTGTCCGCCCTGCGCCGGGCGCGTCCCGCGTTGTCCGCCGACCGGTTCCTGACCGGCGAGCCGGCGAATGGCACCGACATGCCCGATGTCGTCTGGCTCGCCGAGAGCGGCGAGGCGATGGCGGAGGCGGACTGGAACGAGGCCGCCCGCCACCTCCTCGGCATGAGCGTCTCGGCGCTGCACCCGGCCGATGCCGCGGAAGACTGCGAGGAAGACCGGGCGATCGTCTACTGCAATGCGTCGCCGACGGACGCCGCGGTCACCCTGCCCACCGCACGCTCCGGCCACGGCTATCGTCTGGCGATCCGCTCCGACCGACCTGAGGCGGCGCCGGTGCAATTGTCCGGCGGCCCCCTCACGATTGCGGCGCGGTCGGTCTTCGTCCTGACCGAGGAGGCGATCTGACCGGTGCGGAAAGCGCCGGGCCGTCTCTCATGCGGTCTTCTCGGCCGGCGAGCCCAGTTCCTCCATCATCGCCTCGCGCATGACGAACTTCTGGATCTTGCCGGTCACCGTCATCGGGAAGGCGTCGACGAAGCGGATCACCCGCGGGATCTTGTAATGCGCGATCCGCCCGTCGCAGAAGGCGATCACCTCGGCCTCCGAGAGCTCCTCACCCTCGTTCGGCACGATCCAGGCGCAGAGCTGCTCGCCATAGTGCCGGTCGGGAACGCCGAAGACCTGGACATCGCGGATCTTCGGATGGGAGTAGAGGAACTCCTCGACCTCGCGCGGATAGATGTTCTCGCCGCCGCGGATCACCATGTCCTTGATCCGCCCGACGATGTTGCAATAGCCCTCCGCGTCCATCTCGGCGAGGTCGCCGGTGTGCATCCAGCGCGCATCGTCGATCGCGGCCGCCGTCGTTTCCGGATCGTCCCAGTAGCCGCGCATGACCGAATAGCCGCGGGTGAGGAGTTCGCCGCGCTCGCCGCGCGGCACCATCCGTCCTTCCGCGTCGACGATCTTCACCTCGACATGCGGATGGACGCGCCCGATCGTCGAGACCCGGCGCTCCAGCGGATCGTCCACCGCGCTCTGGAAGCTCACCGGGCTCGTCTCGGTCATGCCGTAGGCAATCGTCACCTCCGGCATGTGCATCTGGGAGAGGACCTTCCGCATCACCTCCACCGGGCAGGGCGAGCCGGCCATGATGCCGGTCCGCAGCGAGGTGAGATCGAAGGACGCGAACTCCTTGTGGTTCAGCTCGGCGATGAACATCGTCGGCACGCCGTAGAGCGCGGTGCAGCGCTCGGCTTCCACCGTCTTCAGGACGGCGAGCGGATCGAAGCTTTCGCTCGGGATCACCATCGCCGCGCCATGGGTGACGGCGCCGAGATTGCCCATCACCATGCCGAAGCAGTGGTAGAAGGGGACCGGGATGCAGATCCGGTCCGCCTCGGTCAGCTTCATCGCCTCGCCGACGAAGTAGCCATTGTTGAGAATGTTGTGATGGGTGAGCGTCGCCCCTTTCGGGCGGCCGGTCGTGCCCGAGGTGAACTGGATGTTGATCGGCCCGTCCGGCTGCAGGCTGGCGCTGATCGCCTCGAGGCGGCGGCGGTCTTCGGCCGTCGCCTTGCCGGGGATTTCGGCGAAATTGAACATCCCGGGCGAGGGCTCTTCGCCGAGACGGATCACCGTGCGCAGCTGCGGCAGCCGTTCGGCATGAAGCGCTCCCGGCGCCGAGGCTGCCAGTTCGGGCGCGAGTTCGGACAGCATGGCGAGATAGTCGCTGGACTTCAGCGCCGGCGCGAGGATCAGCGCGGCGCAGCCAACCTTTCGCAGCGCATATTCCAGTTCGTGGACCCGGTAGGCGGGATTGATGGTGACGAGGATCAGCCCGAGTTTCGCGCTCGCGAATTGCGCCACCACCCATTCGGTGTTGTTGGGCGACCATATGCCGATCCGCTCGCCGGGCTTCAGGCCAAGCGCCAGGAGGCCGGCGGCGAAGACGTCCGTCTCCTCCATGAGGCGACGATAGGTCCAGCGCGTGTCCTGATGGGCGACGACGAGCGCCTCGCGGTCGGGGAATTGTTCCGCCGCCCGGGCGAGGCACCCGCCGATGGTCAGCGGCAGGAGCGGCGTGGGGCTCGCCCCATGTGTGTAGCTCAGCTCAGTCGTCATCCCGTCCTCCCAACGGTTACCTGCCGATGCTTCATCCCTCTCGCCGCCGCGTCCGCGAAGCCGGGAGCCTCCGCTCTCCCGGGCCCTTGCGGCGCGTCGCAACTCAGCCGGGTTCGGTCTCGCCGCCGGCCTCGGCCCAGTCCTTGAAGCCGCCGAGATTGTAGACCTTGTCGTAGCCCATTTCCTGCAGCGTCCTGCCGGCGAGCGCGGCGCGTCCGCCGGCGGCGCAGTAGATGGCGATCGGCCGATCCTTGTCGAAGGCCGGGTCGTGCGAGGGCGCCTGGGGATCGGCCTTGAACTCCAGCATGCCGCGCGGCACGTTGAGGGCGCCCTTGGCCTTGCCGCTCGCCGCCACCTCCGCGGCCTCGCGCACGTCGAGGATCAGCGCGTTCTCCTCGGCAGCGAGGCGCCTGGCCTCCTCGGCCGAGATCTTCGGCACCGCCGCATTCGCCGCATCCATCATGTCCTTCATCGATGTCGCCATCATGCTCTCCTGCTGCAGCCGCGATAAAGGGGCGAGGATAGCCGCATGCGCGCGGCTTGGCGATGCGCCGCGCGCCGCGCGGCAGGGCGCTTCATGCAAGACTTGCGGCGTCGTCCTTTGGAGACATCATCCGGCGTCGTGATCGGAGCCAGCTAAGTGTTTCTTCGCACTTTTCCACGAAGGTCCACGCGTTGCGCCTCGTTCTTCCCTCCATTCCCCGGTTCCCTTCGATGAAATTCTCGATAACACGCAAGCTCGCCCTGCTGATCGCCGCCGCCGCCGTCCTCAGCATTGCGGCGATGTCGGTCCAGCTCTACTCGCTCCACCAGTCGATGTGGGCCGACCGCAAGGAACTCCTCCAGTCACAGGTCGAAACCGCCGTCGCGATCGTCAAGGGCTTCGCCGCGCAGGCGGAGAAGGGGGAGATCTCGGAGGCAGACGCGCAGCGGCTGGCAGCTTCCGCCGTCCGGTCGATCCGCTATGGCAACAACGACTACTTCTTCATCCATCGCTTCGACGGTGTGATCGTCGTCCATCCCAATCCGGACCGGGAAGGCAAGAACGGCTGGGACGACACGGATGCCAACGGATTTCATCAGGGCCGGGATCTGATCGGCCATGCGAAGGAAGGCGGCGGCTTCACCAACTATGTCTGGCCGCGGCTGAACGAGACAGCGCCCTCTCCCAAGCTCGCCTATGCCGAGGCCTTCGCGCCCTGGCAGTGGTCGATCGCGACCGGCGTTTATGTCGACGACATCGAGTCGAGTTTCTTCCAGGCTGCCGAAAAGGCCGCCTTCTGGTCCGCTCTTCTTCTGCTCGTGCTGATCGGCTGCGCCTGGCCGCTGGCCCGTT
>NZ_JAJAVB010000028.1 GCF_020615385.1 Jiella soli
CCGAGGCGGTTGGACCTGGTACACCGGCGCCGCCGGCTGGATGTATCGCGCCGGCGTCGAAGGTATTCTCGGCATCCGCAAAGACGGCGAATTCCTGACCATCGCACCGCGCATTCCCCAGGCATGGCCGGGCTTTTCGGCGACGATCCGGATCGACGACACGTGTTACCGCGTGAGCGTGGACAATCGCGATGTCTCGGGATCGACGGTCGTCCGCGCAGTGCTGGATGGCGTCGATGCGCCAGTGGAAGACGGCGCGCTCCGCGTCCGGATCGACGGCGCCGAGCATGCTCTGACCATCAGCCTGGCGACCTTGCCGGCTTAGACTCCCGCCTTGCCGCCTCCACGAACCGCCATCTGCGAGCTCAAGTACCTTTTTCGCCTAGGTCACCTTCGTTGTATTCGTTGGTAAAGATCCCCTTTCAGCCCTCTTAACTCTTCAATTGGGCTGTAGGAGATGGCTGCTCATGGGAAGCTCTAGTTTGATCACTAATCAATGTCCGCCATGGGCGCCGTTCAGATCGTCCGAAACCGGCAGGAGCAGGCCGAAAGCTGCCTCTCCGCTTCTGCAGCGCCTTTGCGGACAGCTGCCGTACTGCTCACGACCCTTCTTTGACGTCGGTGGTGCCATGGCGAATGACCCGAACCGGTGTTGATCGGACGGACCGGTGTCGGGAAAGCGGGTGGCAATAACTGCCATGGCAGACACCATCAGCTCTCCCGATTGGGATCAAGCATCGACGCCGACGCTTGGCCGAGCCTTCATACGACCCTGCTTGCTCTAAGCAGTTCCTTGAACAGTTCGCCTCGGCCACCCCTGACTGCCGGGATACCGACTGGTCTGGAGTGGGCAAGCCGGCTTGCGACGGCGCTTCTCACCGCCGAGTGTCGATGACGGGTCAAGGCCGCGCGCTCTGCTCCGATATCTCGAGGTGAGTGAACGAGGTGTCGGGCGAGCCAGCCAACTCGAGATAAATTCCTTGGACGCGTTCCGAACGAAGCGGCGACCGTCACTTCACATCCGATTCAGTGATCGAAAGACGTGCCCCAGCGATGCGACGGAAGTGGTCGGGCGAGCGCGAAGATCGGGCCGCGTCGCCGGGCCGGCGACCGTCCGCGTACCAAGACGCAGCCGCGCACTGGCTGGCACCGAGCCGGGCCCCCTACTGCGTCCGTCGATCGCGCGTTGCGCTCGGCTTCCTTGGGGCCCGGCACGCGCCCCTTGGCCACGACATGCTCGACGGAGGCGTCGGTCCACCGGTCGAAGGCGGCGATCGCCTATTCGCCATGACGTCTTCTTCCTGCTTGGCTTGAGACGAACCTATGGCGACGCCCGGCGACGACCCGCACCGATCACGCACAACATGCTTGGCTGGCAATGCGGCAGGGCGAACGGGAACGCCCTCGGCGCGCCGGAACGTTCAGGTTCGAAGATGAAGACAACGATCGAGGTTTTGCGATGCGACACTCCCAGTTGATCCTGAAGAACCTCAGACTGTGTGTGATGGACAACTCCACCGCCTTCGCCTTTTCGACGACGATCACCGGTTCCTTCGCCCTGCTGAACGCCAAGGCGCCTGCGGGCGTGCCGGAGATATTCGCCGGCGCCGCCGGCGCAGCCGCCGCTTTCATGGTGGCGGAGTGGCTGGCGCTCCTCTTTCTGCGCGACCAGCCGGACAACGAGTCCACCGGCACCCGGCTGCTCTGTCGCATGCTCAATTTCGTCTCGGTGGGTTGCGCCCTCGCGGCGGTCAGACGAGCCATACTGCGCTCGCGAACGGTAACCACAGTGTCGAGGAGCGCCTCGTCCGCTGGCTTCTCATGTGCCAGGACCGGCTGGGCAGCAATGAGGTCGACCTGACGCACGAGTTCCTCAGCACGATGCTCGGCGTCCAGCGATCGACGGTGACGCTGGCGACGCACACACTCGAAGGCGCCCATCACATCCGGGCGAGGCGCGGACGGATCGCCATCCTGGACCGCGAGGCACGGCTCGGAATCGGGGACGGTTCCCACGGCATTGCCGAATCCGAGTACGAACGGATCATCGGATCCGTTTCGAACTTGAGTGCGTACGTGTCCAGCGTGGCTTGCGGCAAACAGATTTTCTTGGTTCGGAGCAATGCGAAGACTTGCGCCCTCCGTCGGATCAGCAGGGATTTCGCGCGTCCGTAGCCCTCTCAGGCTCTGCCCCGCCTCGATAGGTTTTGCCGGCAAAACAGTCTCTAGGCGAAAGGCGGTGCGTGGCGTAGCCATCCTTGACCAGGCATTTTAAGCTTCCCGAAGCGGATCGGGGGATGAGGGGCGCTGGCATTGGCACAGATCTTTTCCAGGCGTGCCGACCTCTATTTTCGCCTGGGGCTGATAGCGGTCCTCGGTTTGCCAATCGTTCTCGCGATCAGCGGCTTCGCCTACTACCGCTCCAGCTACTTCACCAAGGTCGGCGAGTACGTCGCCCAGCCGGTGCCGTTCTCGCACAAGCACCACGCCGGTGAACTCGGCATCGACTGCCGCTACTGTCACACCGGCGTCGAAAAGGCCGCCTTCGCGGGCCTGCCGCCGACCGAGACCTGCATGACCTGCCACTCGCAGCTCTGGACCAATGCGCCGATGCTGGCGCCGGTTCGCCTCAGCCTGGCGACCGACACGCCGCTGCGCTGGCAGCGCGTCCACGACCTGCCCGACTACGTCTATTTCGACCACTCCGTACATGTGAACAACGGCGTCGGCTGCTCGTCCTGCCACGGCAACGTGAAGTCGATGCCGCTGATGATGAAGGCCGAGCCGCTGAGCATGGGCTGGTGCCTCGACTGCCACCGCGACCCCGCCAAGAACCTGCGACGGGAGGACGAGATCTTCGACATGACCTGGCATCCCGCTGCCGACCAGGACGACAAGGGCAGGATGCTGCTCGCCCACTACGGCATCCGGCCCGACCACCTCACCGACTGCTCGGTCTGCCATCGATGAGCGGCGCAGGTGAAAGGGTCTGGGCGAAGCGGACGGCATTCCTTGGAAGTCCTTCCAGCGTGCCTGGGGAGCCGGCGGGCTCGGAGTTCCTGGAGGCGGCGCGCCAGGCTCCGCTCGACCGGCGCACGCTGCTGAAGTTTCTGGGCGTCACGGCGGCGATACCGCTGGCCGCCTGCGCCCAGCCGGCGGAAGAGATCGTTCCCTATGTGTCCATGCCAGAAGGCATGGTCGCGGGTGTGCCGCAATATTTCGCCACCGCCTTCGAGCTCGGCGGCATCGCCACCGGACTTCTTGCCGAGAGCCACCAGGGCCGTCCTACCAAGATCGAGGGCAATCCCGACCATCCTGGGTCGCTCGGGGGGACTGATGCCTTCCACCAGGCGATGGTGCTGTCGCTCTACGATCCGGGCCGGGCTTCGCTGGTGCTGAAAAACGCCGGGATATCGAACTTCGACGCCTTCGAAGAAGACTTGGTGCGGCTGCGCTCGCGCTGGCGTGAAGCCAAGGGCGAAGGTCTGCGGATCCTCACTGAGCAACACGATGGCCCGACGAGCGCGCGGCTGATCGCGGCGCTTCGCGAAGAGCTTCCCGCAATGCGGGTCCACCGCTTCGATCCCATCGGCGACGACAATGAGCGCGCCGGCCTGCGGCTCGCCTTCGGGCGCGAGGGCCGCATCATGTGGCGTCCGCAGGAGGCCGAGGCGATCGTCGCCCTCGACTGCGACTTCCTCGGCCCGGGGCCCGAGCAGGCGCGGCTCGCCCGCGGCTACGCCGCCGTCCGGACCGTGCGCGAAGGATCCCGCCGGATGGCGCGGCTGCGCGTCGCCGAGCCGGCGATGACGGCGACGGGCGCGACCGCCGATGCGCGCCTGCCGCTTCGCCGGTCGCGGATCGACGCCCTCCTCCGGGCGCTCTCGGGCGAACTCGGCGTCGATGCCGGCGGCGCGGCTGCCAACCTGTCGCAGGACGAACGACGCTTCGTGGCGGAGACGGCGCGGGAGCTGACCGCCGCGGGGGAACGGGCACTGCTGATGGTCGGGGAGGCACAGCCGCCGCACGTCCACGCCCTCGCCCACCGCATCAACCGGAGCCTCGGTGCCCTCGGACGAACGGTCGACGTGTTTGCTCTGCCCGGCGACGGGAGCGGCGGTGGCCGTGAGGAGGGCTCGCTCGCCGCGCTCGTCCGCGACATGCGCGCCGGCCGCGTCGAGACGCTGGTGATGATCGGCGGCAATCCGGTCTACGCCGCCCCGGCGGATCTCCGCTTCGACGATGCGTTGAAGAAGGTCGGCACGAGCGTTCACCTGTCGCTCTACGAGGACGAGACGAGCCAGGCCTCCTCCTGGCACATTCCCCGCCTCCATCCGCTGGAGGAATGGAACGACGGGCGCGCGAAAGACGGCCTGATCTCGATCGTGCAGCCGCTGGTGACGCCGCTCTACGAGGGCCACTCGCCGTTGTCGCTGCTGGCGGCCATGAACGGCGGCTTCGGCCAGAGCGACCATGAACTCGTCTACGCGACGGCGCGCGACGGCTACGCCAAGCCGAGCGACAAGGAGACCGACTTCATTGACGTGTGGCGGCGCGCCCTGGCGCTCGGCGTCGTCGAGGGTACCGCGATGGAACCCCTTGCCGGGCTCGAGGTCGGCGCCTTCGATCTCCTGCCGCTGACCGGGGGCGAGGCGGAAGCGGGTGAAGGTTTCGAGATCGTCTTCCGACCCGACCCGTCCGTCTGGGACGGGCGCTTTGCCAACAATGCCTGGCTGCAGGAACTGCCCCGCCCGATCACCAAGGAGGTGTGGGGTAACGCCGCCTGGATGAACCCCGCCGATCACCGCCGCCTCGGCCTCTCCGACGGCGCCGTCCTCGTCATTGCCGTTGATGGGCGCACGGTCTCGATCCCGACGCTCGCCGTGCCCGGGCAGCCGAAGGGCACCATCGCCGTCACCCTCGGCTACGGCCACCGCTACGGCTCGATCGCCCGCGGCGTCGGCACCGACGTCATGCCGCTTCGCACGGTGGCGGCCCGCTGGGCGGTCCAGGCAGATTCCGTCCTGCCGAGCGGCTTCTCGATCGACCTCGCGATGACGCAGGGCTCGCACGACATGCACGGCCGCGACATCGTCCGGACGGTGCCACTCGACCATCTCGACGAGAAGCCGGCCTCAGCGCCCGACTTCGAAGGCGAGCCGCCGACCCTTTATCCCGACTACCCGTTCGGCCCCTACGAATGGGCGATGGTCATCGACCACACCCTGTGCATCACCTGCAACGCCTGCGTGGTCGCCTGCCAGGCCGAGAACAACGTGCCGGTGGTCGGGCCCCTGGAGATCCGCCGCGGCCGCGACATGCACTGGATCCGGATCGACAGCTATTTCGAGGGCGAGGAGGACGCGCCGCGGGTCGTCTCGCAGCCGGTGCCCTGCATGCACTGCGAGAAGGCTCCCTGCGAGCCGATGTGCCCGGTCGAGGCGGCGATCCACGATTCCGAGGGCCTCAACGTCCAGGTCTACAATCGCTGCATCGGCACCCGCGACTGCCAGTCGAACTGCCCCTACAAGGTCCGCCGGTTCAACTTCTTCGGCTATGCGAACGGCCAGGAGTTCGCGGATCTCGGCGAACCGATCATGCATGCCGTCCACAATCCCGACGTGACCGTGCGCGGTCGCGGCATCATGGAAAAGTGCACCTACTGTGTCCAGCGCATTTCCGGCGCCCGGCGCGAAGCTGAGAAGGAGAACCGCCTGATTGCCGAGGGCGAGGTGATGACGGCCTGCCAGCAGGCCTGCCCCGCACAGGCGATCAGCTTCGGCAATCTCGCCGATCAGGGCTCGAGCGTGAACAGGCTGCGCCGAGAGCCGCACCACTACGCGCTGCTCGAAGAACTCGGCACGCGCCCCCGCACCACCTATCTGGCACGCGTTTTTCCGGGCGAGGCTGCGGACGAGGAGAGCCCGGCATGACGACCCGCGTCATGACCGGGGAGGAGCTGATCGCCGAGCACGGCCGGACCGCGGACGGCCTGTTGCCGGCAGAGATGCCCTACCGCACCATCACCGACGAGGTCGTGGGGGCGGTGTTTCGGCCAGCCGGGCGGATTTGGTGGTTCCTGACCGGCGCGGCCTTCCTCGGCGTCGTGGTCTTCATCATAGCAGTCACCGTGCTCCTGACCCGTGGACTTGGCATCTGGGGCGTGAACACCACGCAGGTCTGGGGCTTCGCCATCGCGAACTACGTCTGGTGGATCGGCATCGGCAATGCCGGCACGCTGATCTCCTCGATGCTCTTATTGACGCGCCAGCGCTGGCGCGCCTCGATCAACCGCTACGCGGAGGCGATGACGCTCTTCGCCGCCGGAATCGCGGGGCTTTTCCCGATCTTCCACCTCGGCCGCCCCTGGCTCGCATACTGGCTCGCTCCCTACCCCAACACCATGACGCTCTGGCCGCAGTGGCGTTCGCCCCTGGTCTGGGACATGTTCGCCATCGGGAGCTACATCCTGTTCTCGATCATGTTCTGGTACACTGGCCTGATCCCCGACCTCGCGACGCTGCGCGACCGCGCCCGCGGCCGCTTCGCCAAGGTCGGCTACGGCGTCTTCGCACTCGGCTGGCAGGGCTCGTCGCGGCAGTGGAAGAACTACAACGCCTATTACTACGCGATGGCCGCGATGGGCGTGCCACTGGTCGTCTCGGTCCACTCGGTCGTCGGCCTCGACTACGCCGCGACGCTGATGCCCGGCTGGCAGGAGACGATCTTCCCGCCCTACTTCGTCGTAGGCGCGATGTTCTCGGGCTTCGCCATGGTGGTGACGCTGACGATCCCGATCCGTTGGGGCCTCGGCCTCCAGTCGGTGATCACCATCGACCATCTGGACGCCATGGCGAAGATTCTGCTCTTGGGCGCGGTCGTCATGGGCACGTCCTACGGCACGGAGTGGTTCCTCGCCTGGTATTCCGGCAACGAGATCGAGCGCGCCTTCGTCGCCTTTGAGTTCACCGGCCCCTACGCTTGGCTCTACATTACCATGCTCGTCTGCAACTGCCTGTCGCCGCAGGTCCTCTGGTTCCGACCGATGCGACGCTCGGTGGTCGTGATGTTCGTCGTCGGCGTTCTGGTCAACATCGGCATGTGGCTTGAGCGCGTGCTGATCAACGTCAACACGCTCGCCCACGGCCACCTGCCTTCGAGCTGGACCCTCTACATCCCGACGGTCTGGGACTGGGCGATGCTGGTCGGCAGCTTCGGGATCTTCTGCTTCCTGTTCTTCCTATTCGCCCGTTTCATTCCCGCCGCGTCAATCCACGAAATCCGCGAACTCGCCTACAAGGAAGGAGCGGCCCGTTGAGCCTGCGACTGCTCCTCGCCGAGTTTTCGACCGCCGAGGCGCTGATCGCCGCGGCGAGAGCTGTCGCCGACGCGCACCATGGCCTTCGCTTCGAAACCTTCACGCCGTTCCCGGTCGAGGCAATCGACGAGATCCGCGGCGAACCGCCCTCGCGGGTGCGTACCGCCATGGTGATCGGCGGCTTTCTCGGCGCGGTCGCCGGTTTCGGCATGCAGTACTACTCGTCGGTCTACGCCTATCCGATCAACTCGGGCGGGCGGCCATACAATGCCTGGCCCGCCTTCATGCTCGTCACGTTCGAGTTCACCGTGCTCTTCGCCGCCCTTGCCGGATTCTTCACCATGCTGTTCGTCAACGGACTGCCGCGGCTGCATCACCCGATCTTCGAATGGGACGGTATCGAGCGAGCCAGCGACGACCGGTTCCTCATGGAGCTCGAACTGACCGGCGACGAGGTGCAGGACGCAGCGCTTTCGCGCATCCTGCGCGGCAACGGAGCGCTCGCTATCCGGGAGCGGGTCGCATGAACGACCACCTCGGCCTGCAACCTCTTCTTGCGGCGGCGGTTCTGCTCGCCGCACCCCTCGCCTTGGCGTCCTGCGGCGAGGAGATGACCAACCAGCCGAAGCTGAAGCCCTATTCCTCGGCCGATGCCTTCGACGAGAACGCCGAGGCGCGGACGGTCCCCTACGGGACTGTGGACCGAAACGCCCTGCAGCGCCTCGCCGCAGAGACGACACCCCCGAAGGTCGACGCCGACCTGCTCGCCCGTGGCAAGCAACGTTTCGAGATCTATTGCACTCCCTGCCACGGCCTCGCCGGGCTCGGCGACGGCATCGTCGTGAAGCGCGGATTCCCACAGCCGCCCTCCTACGCCGAACCGCGGCTGCTCGCCGCCAAGGCCTCGCACTTCTATGACGTCATCACCCACGGCTGGGGCGTGATGTACTCGTACGCCGCACGCATCGACCCGCGCGACCGCTGGGCGATCGCCGCCTACATTCGAGCCCTTCAGGTCGCTCAGACCGGTGCCCCGAAGGAGACCGCGTCGGCTAAAATCGGCGAGCGGGGGTCGTCCGGCGGTAGTGGTACTGTCCCGCCGCAGGCGACGGGAGGCGCCGAATGAGCGTCTGGTTCCCGCGCATGTCCGGCATTTCGGGCCACCGGCGCGCTCTCGCCACTGCTGGCGCAGTGATCATCGTCCTGATCCCGCTTCTGGTCTTCTTTCCCCAGGCGGTCGCGCAGGCCTATCTCGCCGGCTGGCTCGTCCTGATCGCCGGCGGCATGGGCGCGACGGTGCTGATCCACACCTATCGGCTGACCGGGGGGCGGTGGGCCGAGGCGGCGATATTCAGCCTGCGAGCGCTCGCCGCGACCGTTCCCGTCGTTGCTCTTTGCGGGATCCTCGTGATCGCGGCGCAGCCGCTGATCTACGGCTGGGTGACGGAGGGTCTTGACGATCGTCCGCAGGTCGAGGCGCTCTACCTCAATCCTTGGCTGTTCGCGCTGCGCGCCCTTCTCATTCTTGCCGGCTGGTCGCTTATCGCGGTCCTCGCCACGACCGGACGCGGCGGTCGCCTCGTGGCCGGCCTGTCGCTCGTCTTCTATGCAGTAACCGTCAATCTTGCGGCCTTCGACTGGATCATGTCGCTCGAACCGAGGTGGAGCTCGACGACATTCGGCGCCCTCTTCGCGGTCATGCAGTTCGCCTTCGCCCTTGCGCTCCTCGCCGTCACCGACGCCACAGGACCCGGAATCGTCAGGACCGACATCGGCAAGCTGCTGATCGCGATGATCCTCGGCATTGTCTATCTCACCTTCATGCAGTTCCTGGTGCAGTGGTCGGGAAACCTGCCGGAAAAGGTCGCCTACTACGTCGATCGCGGGACATGGACCTGGGTTGCGATCCTGGTATTGGCGATCCTCGCCGGCGCGGCGATGCCGTTCGGCGTGCTGTCGCGCTCGGCCTTGCGCACCCGGCGGGGCCCGACCGCCGTCGCAGGCGCGGGCGTCCTCGCCGGGCTCGGCCTCTTCCTCCTGTGGATGACCGGCCCGGCATTCGGCGGCGCCGTCGCCGGCATTCTGGCGGGACTTGCGATCACCGTCGCGCTCCTCGCCCTCGTCGCGGTGGCACGGCCCTCGCGGTGGCACGGCGAGCCGTCGGAACGCAAGGCGGACATGCTGGCGAGGCGATCCGCGGAGGCACGCCATGTCTGAGGGATCCCGGGCAGGCATCCAGGAGAACCCGGAGGTCCGCGTCCTGCCGGTGGTTGCTGCCATTGGGGGCGCACTCGGCATCATCGCGCTCGTCCTCGCGATTCTCGTCTTCCTCTTCTGGATCAAGCTCGGCACGCTGCCGACGTCGATGCCCGTGCTCGGCATCTCGAGACTCCCCGAGCCGCGGCTCCAGGCCTTTCCGCACGCCGAGCTGGAGGCGGTGGAGAAGGCTGGCAGGCGTGAACTCCACGAAGACGCCGTCGTGCCGATCGACAAGGCGATGGCGATCGTCGCCCGCCGCTCCGATCCATACGCGCCCCTGCTTTCCCGCGATGCCGTGCCCGATTCGCCGGGCTTGCGGGCTATGACCGCGGCGATGGCCGGACCGACCGCTCCCCGCGGCGCGCCGCTGACCCCAGACCGCGGCAAGAGCGTCGGTCCGGACGACAGGGTTGCGCCACCGGCGGGTGACCGTGCCACCCCCAGGGCGCCGGGACTTGGCCGGGAGCCCCGCGTGCCGTCCGAGACGATCCGCGGCACGCCCCGCTACGTGCCGCCTGAAGGCGAGAACGGAACCGAGTTGCAATGACCCGTCTGGCTGCCCTCCTCCTAGCGCTGACGCTCCTCCCCACTCACGCAGCGCCCGCGTCTGCCGGCCTGACCCGGGACGAACTCTCCAGCGTCGGCTTCGCCGATCGGACGGGCCGACTGCTGCCTGTCGACGCCATGCTCACCGACGCGAACGGCGTGACAAGGAGCCTCGGCGAGCGGCTCGGCGGACGCGCCGCCCTCGTCGCCTTTGTCGACTATACCTGCGAGACCGTCTGCGGTGTTGCCGCCAACGCGCTCGCCGCGGCCGAGGCGACGCTGAAGGACCGCTCGGATCTGGCCCACGCCGTCCTCGTCCTCGGCTTCGACCCACGCGACACCGGCGCCGACCAGGCGAAGTGGCTCACGGGGAACGAGGCGGCCGCGAGCCTCGGCAAGGACGCCTTTCTGCTCGCCGACGCCGAGACGACCCGCCGGCTGGTCCAGGCCGCGGGCCTGAAGACCTTCTACGATGCCGACCGCGACCAATATGCCCATCCCGCGGGCGCGCTGCTCCTCGACAACGAGGGCCGCGTCTTGCGCCCGCTCGACCTCGTCTCGCTGGAGCCCGAGACGCTTAGGCTCGCCATCGTCGACGCCTCAAACGGCGAGGCGGGCTCGCTCGTCGACCAGTTGGTCCTCAGCTGCTACGGCTGGAACGCCGAGACCGGCCGCTACACCTCGATCGTCAACTCCACCGTACTGGTCGCCGGCTGCGGCACGGTCCTGCTGATCGCGGGGTTGCTCGCCGTCCTCCTCCTGCGGGAGCGGCGCTTCCGTGGCGGGCCTGCGGCCGGCGGCGCATCCGGAGCATCGGCCGATGGATAGCCTGACGTTGATGCTTCCCGCCGCCTCCAGCGAGGCGGTCGGCACCGACATCATCCTCTACGGGCTGATCGCCGGCTCGGGCGCCATCATCGCGCTTGTCTCCTTCCTCATCTTTTTCTTCGCGATCCGATATCGGAAGGGATCGAAGGCCAGCCGCGAGAGGCTCCCCGAGTGGTTCCGGCGCGACATCGAGCTCGGCTGGACCTTCGCGACCGCCGGTCTCTTCGTGGCGATCTTCGCCTGGGCCGCATCGCAGAACTTCGCGCTTGCCGTGCCGCCGCTGTCGCGGCAGGAGATCCACGTCGTCGGCAAGCAGTGGATGTGGAAGGTCGAGCACTCCGGCGGCCAGCGCGAGATCAACGAGCTGCACGTGCCGGCTGGCGAGACGGTGGACCTCGTCATGGAGAGCCAGGACGTAATCCACTCGTTCTTTGTCCCGGCCTTCCGCGTGAAGCAGGACGTCGTGCCAGGCCACGTCGAGCGACTGCGGTTCACGCCGGAGAAGAAGGGTACCTACCACCTCTTCTGCGCCGAGTACTGCGGCAGCGAGCACTCCAAGATGACTGGCCGCATCGTCGTCATGTCACCGGACGACTATGCCGACTGGCTGGCCGTGCAGCCGGAGGGCGACGACCTCGCCGACGAGGGACGAAAGCTGTTCGTCGCGCGCGGATGCGCCGGCTGCCACGAAGGCTCATCACAGGTCCGCGCCCCACGTCTCGCCGGCGTCTATGGCTCGCCCGTACCGCTGACGGACGGCAGGATCGTCACCGCCGACGAGCAGTACATCCGCGACTCGATCTTGCAGCCGAAGCGCGACGTCGTCGCTGGCTTCGCTCCAATCATGCCGAGCTTCGCCGGCGCACTGACCGAGGGCGAACTCGTCAGCCTCTCCGCGTACATCCGCAGCCTTTCCCGAGCGAGGGCCGATCAGCCATGAGCGACATCCCGGTTCGCGACGTCGACCTCGAACCATCCTCGCGCGCCGAGAAGCACAGCTATCTCGGCGAGGACTTCTCGATCTGGTCGTGGCTGACGACGGTCGACCACAAGCGGATCGCCATCCTCTACCTGATCTCGACGACGATCTTCTTCTTCATCGGCGGCGCAGCAGCGACGATGATCCGCTTCGAGCTGTTCACTCCGGCCGGCGACTTCCTGACCGACGACCAGTACAACCGGGTCTTCACCATGCACGGCGTCGTCATGGTGTGGTTCTTCCTGGTTCCGGTGATCCCCACTGTCCTGGGGAATTTTCTCGTGCCGCTGATGATCGGGGCGCGCGAACTCGCCTTCCCCCGGCTGAACCTCTTCTCGTGGTACCTCAACATCATCGGCGGCGGCTTCGCCGTGTGGGCGATGCTGTCGGGCGGCGTAGACACCGGCTGGACCTTCTACACCCCCTACTCTACCGCCTTCGCCAATAGTCACGTTTCGCTGACCGCGATCGGCGTCTTCGTCACCGGGTTTTCGACGATCGCGACCGGCGTCAACATGATCGTCACCACCCACACGATGCGCACCAAGGGCATGGGCTGGTTTCGCATGCCGCTGTTCGTCTGGTCGATCTACGCGACCAGCCTGATCATGCTGCTGTCGACGCCGGTGCTGGCGATGGTGCTCGTGCTACTCGTCTGCGAGCGGCTGCTCGGGCTCGGCATCTTCGACCCCAACCGCGGCGGCGACCCGATCCTGTTCCAGCACCTGTTCTGGTTCTACTCCCATCCGGCCGTCTACATCATGATCCTGCCGGGCATGGGCGTCGTCACCGAGGTGATTACCTGCTTCGCCCGCCGCCGCGTCTTCGGCTACAGCTTCATGGTCTATGCGCTCCTGGCGATCGCGGTGATCGGCTTTTTCGTCTGGGGCCACCACATGTTCGTCTCGGGGCAATCGATGTACGCCTCGCTGGCCTTCTCCTTCCTGTCCTTCATCGTGGCGGTGCCGTCGGCGATCAAGGTGTTCAACTGGACGGCGACCCTCTATCGCGGCCAGATCACCTACGAGGCCTCGATGCTCTACGCGCTCGGCTTCGTGGGGCTGTTCACCATGGGCGGACTGACCGGCCTGTTCCTCGCCTCGGTGCCGGTGGATATCCACTTGCACGACACTTATTTCGTCGTCGCGCATTTCCACTACATCATGGTCGGCGGCATGGTTTCGGCGTTCTTCGCCGGCCTGCACTTCTGGTGGCCGAAGATCACCGGCCGGCTCTATCCCGAAACGATCGCACAGATCGCGGCGATGACGATGTTCTTCGGCTTCAACCTGACCTTCTTTCCGCAGTACATCCTCGGGAATCTCGGCATGCCGCGGCGCTACCATGCCTACCCGCCGGAGTTTCAGGTCTGGCACGTCCTGTCGTCCTCGGGTGCGGTGATCCTGGCGATCGCCTACCTGCTGCCGATCTTCTATCTCACCTGGTCGCTGATCTGGGGAAAGCGCGCATCGGAGAACCCCTGGCGCGCATCGGGGCTCGAATGGCAGACCTCGTCGCCGCCGCCGAAGCACAACTTCCTGACCCCGCCGAAGGTCGAGGACGGCGTCTACGACTATCACCGGGAGCAGGAGCCGCGCCGTGTCTGACTCCCCCGCTCTCGCCCGGCGCGAGCCCGCGGCCGCCGCGGCGCTCGCCGAACACTTCCAGGACCTGAAGCAGCAGCAGACCGCCCACGTCTTCGGCCTCTGGATCTTCCTTGCGACGGAGATGCTGTTCTTCGGCGGCCTGTTCGCCGCCTATCTCGTCTACCGCTACCTCTATCCAGACGCCTTCGTGGAAGCGGCGAGCGAGACCGAGATCGTGATCGGCTCGATCAATACGCTTCTGCTTCTGACCTCCGGCATGACGACGTCGCTCGCGGTGAAGGCCGCCGGCGAAGGCGATCACGGCGCCGTCTCGGTCCTGATCCTCGCGACGCTGGTCCTCGGCTTCCTGTTTCTCGGCGCCAAGGGCTACGAGTACGTCCTCGACCTCCACCACCATCTCTGGCCGTCGATGCCGGACTTCAAGCTCGCCGACCCGCCGACGCGCATCTTCTGGTCGCTCTACTGGCTGATGACCGGCATGCACGCCGTCCACATGTCGATCGGTCTCGGCACCTGGATCGTGCTCCTGGTGATGGTGCGCCGGCGCAGCTTTCCGCTGGTCGAGGCGTCGCGGATCCGCATCGCCGGACTCTACTGGGGGTTCGTCGACATGATGTGGCTGATCATCTGGCCGCTGCTCTATCTCGTGGGCCGGCCGTGACTCGCCGCGACACGCCTCCCCGGCAGGAGGAGGGCCGCGGCTTCGCACGGCGCATGCCGCGGATCCTGTTCCCGGAGCTGCTGGTCTATGGCCTGCTCCTTCTCCTCGGCGGGCTTTCCCTTGGGCTCGCCTTCGCACCGCTCGGTCAGCCGACGCACATTCTCGTCGCACTCGCCATCGCGGTGGTCATGATCGGGCTCGTCCTCACCTTCTTCATGGACCTCAACCGGGCAACCGCGATCATTCTTCTCGCCGCGGCGTCGGGCGTGATCTTCCTGATGGTCCTGTTCGTGCTGACGATGTCCGACTACCTCACCCGCAACGTGGCGCCCGATGAGCCGCCGAGCGTCGGCGACGCGTCTGCGGTCAGCCTCCGCACGAGCCTATCGAGGTAATCCCCCTCCCCGCCCGGGACCAGCCGGTGTTGGCGATTGGTGGGGCTTCTTCCGGCCTACGCATTTCCCGTGCGGCCCGATTGAACGATCCAGACCCGGCTCAGTTGATCCAGGTGCCCGATGTTGACCTTCAACGCATCCCACCGATCAGACACGGGAGACTTCTCTTGTCGATATCTCGCCAATTGACCGAGACGGGCGGCCATGGCGATCGCGCAGAACGACCTCTGACGATCGCCGCCTTTTCCGCACTCGTGACCGGTGCAGTCGGCATCGGCTCGAACCGCCGGCGGGACGGCCAACGACCGTGTCCGGCTGACGATGTACCGGCCAAGCCAGGAGCCCAATGATGGCAGACCATACAGGAGAACTCGCAGTCGTGACCGGCGCTTCCAGCGGCATCGGCTACGAACTGGCAAAGCTCGCCGCCGAAGACGGCTATGACCTCGTCGTCGTCGCGAACGAAGTCGAGATCGAGGAAGCCGCCAGGAAACTCGGCCAGTTTGGCACCGAGGTGAAAGCAGTGCAGGCCGATCTTGGCACCGAGCACGGCGTGACTGCGTTGTGGAACGTCATCGAGGACCGCCGGGTGGACGTGTTGATGGCCAATGCCGGCAGAGGCCTCGGCCATGGTTTCCTCGATCAGGACTTCCAGAAGGCCAAGGATGTCGTCGACGTCAACGTCACCGGCACGATCTCGCTGATCCACAAGGTCGGCCGCCAGATGCGCGATCGGAACGCAGGCCGCATCCTTGTCACCGGCTCGATCGCCGGCTTCATCCCAGGCTCGTTCCAGGCGGTCTACAACGGCACGAAGGCGTTCCTGGACTCCTTCGCCGAAGCGCTCGCAAACGAACTGAAGGAGACGAACGTCACCGTCACCTGTCTCGAACCCGGGCCGACCGACACCGAGTTCTTCCATCGCGCCGAGATGGACGACACTTCCATTGGGCAGGACGATTCCAAGGACGACCCTGCCACGGTGGCAAAGACCGGCTATGACGCCATGCAGAAGGGTACGCGGCAGGTCGCCAGCGGATTCATGAACAAGGTCCAGTCGACATTCGCCGGCATCATCCCGGATGCGGTGCTTTCGCAGATGCACCGCCGGATGGCCGAACCGAAACGGAGCGGCAGCGACTGATCGCGCGGCAGACGAGAAGTGGCGCTCTGAAGCGGCATTATACAGACGAGGTCGCTCACCGCGACAGGATCAGATTCCGGCCTTCGGGTCTTTCCCCCGCAAGTATCTGGTACCGCTGAGTTCGTGGTGACGTCCGCCCCGTCGACGAGGCGTCCCGGTCCCTCAAGCGCCGCGGGGTTCGCGATGGTCGACCGGTCCGGCGAGTTTGGCTCGTAGTCGTGGCGTCGCCCAATGGAGGAAGGCGCGCAGCTTGAGGGGCATGGACTCGCGTCCGGAATAGACGATGTGAACCGGCAGCGGGTCCTGCTCGAACTCGTCCAGCAAGATGACCAGGAAGCCCTCCTGCCTCGCCGCTTCCATCTTGTACGACATCACCTGAGCGATGCCGGCTCCGGTGATGGGAGCCTGGACAGCCGCTTCGGACGTGTTGACGGTCAGCCGTGATCGGATGGGCTCTGCGAGCGCAAGGTTCTCCCGTTTGAACTTCCAGGACGCCGGAACACCGAAATCGTCGATCGTGATTCTCAGTCATGGGCCGTCAGGTCCTTCGGGTCGCCCGGGCGTCCCCAGCGGCATCCCAAGAAGGGTTTCCCCACGAAGAAGGTGGAGAACTCGCGGCAGTTGCCGGAGGCGCAGTTCCTCAAGCCGAACGTCGGCTGTGAGACATCGGCGATCGACAGCGACCCGGCGCGTTCGCGCAAAGTTCGCCGCGCGAGACGGTGCCGAGCCGCAGTGCTGGCAGAATGACGCCACTGCCCGACACCATGCGGCAACTTTTTTCCCTATCATCAAGCCGGATACGAGCTTTTAGTGTAACCTCGTTAAGCTAAGCCTTTCGAAATGTGTGACATCCTGGATGCGGAGGGCACGATGGCAACCACGCATCATTTTCTCATCGTCGACGACGACCCGGTGTTTTCGGCGGTCGCCGAATCCGTGGTCCTCTCGTCCGGAGACCATACGACGTCGCTTGCAGCAAGCGGCGAGGATGGGCTTCGGCAGCTCTCGGCGGCGACATCGCCCGTCGATATCATCATCCTCGACCTTAACATGCCGAGGCTCGACGGCCTGGCATATCTTCGGGTGCTGTCCGAAGTCGGCTATCGAGGCGCCGTCATCATCTCCAGCGGCGAGTCCCAGGCCATCATCGAAGCCGCGCAGCGGATGGGCCGCATGCTGGGCGTGAAGGTCTGCGGGACCTTGAAGAAGCCGTTGCAGCGCGATGCGTTCCTTGCCGAAATCGCCAAGTGCGAGACCGCGACCATGCGAGCGAAGCCCGAGCCTGTGAGCGGCCGCGTCACGGGCGACCTCGTGCCTTACTACCAGCCGCAGATCGACACGCGAGATGGACGCGTCGTCGGGCTGGAGGCACTGATCCGGCTGCAAACCCCGGATGGGCGGCTGCTCGGTCCCGATGCCGTCTTCCATCCGGAGGTCGCGGCCGCGGAGCTCTCCTCGCTGACACTGTCGATCGCGGATCTGACGATGCGCGATTCCGCGACGTGGAAGGCGAGAGGATTTTCCCGCCGCGTCTCGATCAACCTCGATGCCCGAATCCTTGACGAGGGCGGCTTTCCCTCACGACTTGTCGATCTCGGCCGCCGCCACGGCCTCGAGCCCTCCTCGGTCGTCTGCGAACTCACCGAGACTGCTCTGCCGAAATCGATGACCTCTCTGATCGAGACATTGACCCGTCTGCGCATGGCAGGGTTCGGTCTGTCGCTCGACGACTACGGAACCGGCACCGCCAACTACGGGATGCTGCGCCTTTGCCCGTTCAGCGAGTTGAAGATCGACAAAACGATTGTCCAGTCCGCCGGCAGCGATCGGGTGGCTCGCCTGTTCATGAGCAACGCAGCCGCGATGGCGCGCGACCTGGATCTCGAGGTCGTGGCGGAAGGCGTCGAAACCGAGGACCAGTTAAGTCTGGTCCGGGAGGCCGGTATCTCGATCGTCCAAGGGTTCCTCTTCAGCCGCCCGATCCCGGCAGATGCCGCGTTCCAGACGTATCGCTACGAGCACGATGGGGATAATCGGGTGCCCGAGCGGTCGCGGGCTCGCGGCTGACCGCTTCGATCTCCTTCGCTCGGCGATCCGACACTTCGGCTTAAGGAGATCCACCTTAGTCTGGCGCTCATGGGCTATGGGATCTCCTCCGGACAGATGAGGCGCGTGAAGGCGTGGAAGTCGCTCGGCTTTCGCCTGTCCGTCGTCGTCGTCGTGGCCGTCCTGTGCGCCGTCGGCTGCACGATCGGCTTCTTCCTGGTTCAGGATTTTCAACAGACGGTGGAGGCCGAGCAAAGCCGACTTCGCAGTTCGGCCGCTGCGTTTGCCGCCGCGTCCTCCGGGGCCGTTACCGCAAAGGACCGCCGCGGCGCGCTGGAGGTCATCCGCGGCATCCGCGGGCTCGCGCATGTCGGCTATGCCGAGATTGCGACGGCGGACGGACGTCAGCTTGCCGAGATCGGCACGGCTGAATCGCTCGTCAGCTCCGACCGGGAACTCAGCGACGGCGAGCCGCTGTCGATGTTCTTCGCCGACACGATCACGGCGCGAGCCGCCATCCGCGATGGCGGGGAGACCGTCGGATGGATTTCGATCCATGCCGATGTCGGCTGGCTGCGTTCTCGCTTCCTGCGCAGCCTTGTGATCTCCATCCTGTTCTGCGGCCTCGTCCTCGCATTGACCTTGGCCGCAGCCTGGCTGCTGATTGCCCGGATCGTGCGACCATTGCGCAGATTGGCGGACGAGTTCGCCGATATCGGCCGACGGTCGGACCTGTCCAAGCGCGTCGTTGCGACGTCCGACGATGAAGTCGGAGTTCTTTCCAGCGCCTTCAACGACATGTTCTCGCGGATCGACGAACGCGATCAACTGCTGCAAAGGCACCGTGAGACGCTCGAAGAGACGGTTCTGAAACGCACTGCAGAGCTGCGGGCCGCCAAGAACGAGGCCGAAACGGCCAATGCCGCCAAGTCGGAGTTCCTTGCAACCGTCAGTCATGAAATCCGGACGCCGATGAACGGTATGCTGGTCATGGCGGAAATGTTGTCGAAGTCGCCGCTGCCGGAAACATCCCTGCGCTATGCGACGATCATTCATCGCTCGGGCCGCGGGCTCGTCAACATCCTGAACGACATCCTGGATCTGTCCAAGATCGAATCCGGGCGGCTGGATCTGGAATCCATCCCATTGTCGCTCGATACGCTGGTCGAGGATGTCGCCAGCCTCTTTCAGGAGAAGGCGCGGGAAAAGTCCCTTTCGCTCGCCGTGATCGTCGATCCGGACGTGCCGCACGAGGTGATCGGCGATCCGGTGCGGATCAGCCAGGTCCTGACCAACCTCGTGAACAACGCCCTGAAGTTCACGTCTTCCGGCGGCGTGACCATCGAGGTCGAGTGCGTGGACGAAGCAGGATCGTCGGAGAGACGTCGGATCGCAGTCACCGTGCAGGATACCGGCATCGGCATTGCAGGCGACAGGATCGACAAGCTGTTCAGCCGCTTCAGCCAGGCGGACCAGAGCATTACGCGGAAATTCGGCGGCACCGGCCTCGGCCTTGCGATCTCCAAGCAGTTGGTCGAGGCGATGGGCGGATCGATCAGAGCGACCAGCGTCGAAGGCTCCGGCTCCTGCTTCCGCTTCGAGCTGGATCTCGAGGTCACCCGCCCGGCCGCGTTTCGCCCGTCCCTTGTCGGTCGATCGATCCTTCTGCTTGATCCGGATCCCGTTACCCGTCCGGCCATCACAACAGTCTTCGCCCGATACGGCGCGACCGTCCTTGCCGCCGCCGATGCCGCCCCTGCGGGGGCAGACATCGTGCTGGCACGGGAATCGGAAGTTCAGGGCCTTCTCGCGGGGTCGCGGTGCGAAAATCTTTCGCCAATTGTCCTCCTGCGAGAAGCCGTGCTTGCGGGCGGCCAGCTGGAAAGGGTCACCGACCGCATCTCGGACGAGATCGCGCTCCCGTTCTCGAGGGCGGATGTGGAGCAGCTCGTGTGCCGCATTCTCAGCGGAGACTTCGTGCGGCCCCGATCCGAGATCGCTGCCTCACAGCGGTGGGATGGCAAGAATGGCGGCTTCCAGCAGCTGCGCGTGCTCGTGGTGGATGACGGCGCGGTCAACCGCGAGGTCCTGAAGGAGGCGCTTGCCGGCCTCGGCGTGGGTCCCGACCTTGCCGAGAGTGGTGCCGAGGCGCTGATCAAGGTCGAGGAGAACGCATACGACGTCGTCTTCATGGACTGCTCCATGCCCGAGATGGATGGCTACGAGACGACCCGCCGCATCAGACAGATCGAACATCGTCTCGGCCGCGGCCGGTCGCGCGTTGTCGCTCTGACCGCCCACGGGCGGGACCATGACAGGATGGGATGGCAGGCTGCCGGGATGGACGCCTATCTCACCAAGCCCTTCACCTTGGCCGAGATCGAGCAGACGTTGAAGACGACCTCTCTGTCCGCGCAGGCCGCACCAGCGGTGATGCGCCAAACCGAGAAGACGCCTCCTGACTCTTGCGAAGCCGACTGGCGGCACCGGCCTGTTCTCAACGAGGAGACCGTCGCGATGCTGCGGATGCTCGCCGCGCAGAGCGGGCCGGGAACGCTTGAGAAGATCATCGGCCTCTTCCGCACGAACGCACCGAAAGCGCTTCAAGATCTCGTCGAGCACCGCGGCAACTTGCCCGAGAGAGCCCGCCTGGCGCACGCGCTCAAGTCGATGTGTACGAGCGCCGGAGCAGAGCAGGCCGCGGCGATCTGCGAAATCATCGAAACGGGAAACAAGGACGGCATCGCGGTCGATCCGAGCCTTTTCGCCGAATTGGGCCCGGCTCTGGCCGAAGCCGACGGGCATCTGTCTGCCCTTTGTGCCCAGTCGTCCAACGCCATGCTCAGCAACCAAGCGCTGACTGCCTGAACACCATGTGGAACGGCGATGCGTTTGGATAAGATTTGCAGGAACCCGCAGGCCAGTTCTTCACCACAGCGATTAAGCTACGTTTATCAAAAGACGTGCAAGGTCATCCGATCTTCGGGGGCTTTCGATGGCACAGTCTTTTTGGAGCTTTTGGCGCTGCAGGCGCGGCAATTTTGCGATCATTACCGCGCTTGCCAGTCCCGTGCTTCTTCTGGGCATGGGCGGTGTCGTCAATTACTCCCTCGCCTTCTCGGCACGCAGTGACCTGCAGGCTGCCGCTGACGCCGCTGCGCTCGGCGCGGCGCGTGAACTCTATCTTGCCAACACCAAGCCTGAACTGCTTCAGCAGGCAGTGGAAGCGATGGTCGGAGCGAACCTCGGCGCCGACGCCGATAGTGTCCAAACCCGCGTGTCGCTGGGAAACCCTTCGGAGGGGACCGCGGCGAACGTTCGCGTCCTGTCGCAAGTCACGGTGACGCTTTCGAAGAAGATCGATGCGGCGCTTCCGATGCCCCTTTTCGCGGAGAAGTTCGGGGATCTTGCTGTCACAGCGGTCGCTCGGGTGGCAGGCGGCGGACGGATCTGCATGATCGCGCTTGCAGAGGACGGCAACAAGGTCGTCAACATGTCCGGAAACGCGAAAATCCTGGCAGAAAGCTGCGCTGTCTATTCGGATTCCGTTGCCAAGTCCGGCGTCGCCGTTTCGCAGCGTGCCTATCTGTCCAGCGAACTGACCTGTTCCGCCGGCGGATATACAGGCTCCGAACTCAATTACGATCCATTGCCCCTGACCGATTGCCCCGCGGTCAAGGATCCGCTCGTCTCACGTGTGGCGGCGGTTCCGAGCCGTTGCGATTACGACAAGCTTTCGATCAAGGGTGAGAACAAGGATCTCTACGGCGGCGTCTTCTGCGGCGACACCAAGATCACGGGCGGTTCGCACGTCGTTATGCGACCGGGCACCTATGTCTTCTGGGATGGCAAGCTGCGGGTAGATCAGAAGTCTACCTTGACTGGAGACGGCGTCAGCTTGGTATTCCTCGGTAAGAAGGCCGGCTTGGAGATCAAGAACGACACTGAAATTGCGCTTTCGGCATCCCAATCCGGAGCGATGGCCGGCATTCTCCTCTATGCCGACCGCGACAGCAACAAAACCCGCAAATTCAAGATCGAGAGCAGCAACGCCCGCAAGATGGTCGGCACCATCTACCTGCCCAACGACAAGCTGACGATCGGCGGCGACAAGGACGGCGACGGCACCTGCGACCCGGATCCCTTGACGGGCGTGACCGAGGGTCTGCTCGGCTGCAAGGCGGAAGTCGGAGATTATTCCGAGTGGACGGCCATCGTCGCAGATCAGGTCGAGGTCACCTCCGGGGCGAAGCTCGTCCTCAATACCGATTATGACGGATCGACCGTGCCGGTTCCGGCTGGCATCGGGCCGGTCGGACGGAACATCGCGCTGGTGAAATAGCTGGGTTTTTGGCCGATCGCCATAATCTGCAGCCGACCGACTGTGGCTCGGCATGCAGATCTTGGACGCCGATTTTTCACGTCGTTCGGACGACAGCACCCCGGCCACGATCGTCGGGGGCGGGGCTTGAGACCTGTGCTGCGATTTCTCCATCTGATCGAACGAAGGCGGCGGACTTCCGCCCGCCGCCCCCTCGCCTTTCGCCATGAAGCCGATCAGGCGGGCGGCATGAGGTTCTCGAGCCGGATCGGCAGCTCGCGGACCCTGATGCCGGTCGCGTGGTAGACCGCGTTGGAGACGGCTGCCGCGGTTCCGACATTGCCGAGCTCGCCAAGACCCTTGACGCCGGCAGAGTTCACCTCCTCGTCCACCTCCGGCACGAGGATCACCTCGACATCCTGGATGTCGGCGTTCACGGGGATCAGATATTCGGCGATGTTGCGGTTGACGTAGCGAGCGCCGCGCTCGTCCACCTCGGTCGCTTCCAGAAGTGCCGAACTCATGCCCCAGATCAAACCGCCCATCAGCTGGCTGCGGGCGGTGCGCGGGTTCATGATATGCCCGGCGGCAAAGGCGCCGACCATTCGCGGCACCCGGATCTCGCGCGTGCGGCGATGGATGCGCACCTCCACGAACTCGGCTCCGAAGGCGTACATCGCCTTGTTCCGCTTCCCCGATGGCGCGAAGGTGGTTTGGCCGTCATAGAGCTTCCGGACCGCGCCGGGCTCGACATGGTCAGGGATGAACTCGGCATATTCCTCGATCGCCGCCTGGCCGAGGGTGTCGAAGACCGTCGCAAGCTTCACCGAAGCGCCATCCGTGGCGACGATGGCGCCGTCCTTCAGCGATAGTTCGCCCGCGTCGCGCCCGCGCAGCGGGCCGTCCTCGGTGGCGACCACCGCCTGGAACAGCTTCTGCCGGATCTGGCCGCAGGCCTTCATCACCGTCGAGCAGACGCTGGCCGTCGAGTTGGATCCGCCGGAAACCGGCGCCGGTGGCAGGTCCGTATCGCCCATCTCCACCTCGACGCGGTCGAACCCGACGCCGAGCTGCTCGGCGGCCATCTGGCCGGCGACGGTGCGAATGCCGGTGCCGATCTCGTGACTGGCACTTTGCACCCGCACCCGGCCGTCATGATAGAGCTTCACCCGTGCGGTCGAGGCGGCGACATTGGTCGGATAGGTGGCGGTGGCACAGCCATAGCCGATCAGCCAGTCGCCGTCGCGCATCGATCCCGGCTCGGGCGTGCGCTGCGACCAGCCGAAGGCTTCGGAGGCCTGATCGAAGCACTGCATCAGCGAGCGGCTGGAGAAGCGGTTGCCGGAGATGGGATCGGTCATCGTGTCGTTGACCCGCCGGAACTCGACCGGATCCATGCCGAGCTTCTCGGCCATCTCGTCCATCGCCGTCTCCAGCGCGAACATATAGGGCAGTTCCGGCGGCGAGCGCATGTAGGCCGGCGTCTGCCGGTCGGCCTTCACGAGGCTGACCTTGGTCGAAACGTTGTTGTAGCCATACATTCTCGCCGTCGTCTCGACGCCGCCGACGACGTAGTTGTCGACCCGCGACGTCAGCTCCCAGCCCTCGTGGCTGAAGGCGTTGAGCTTGCCCGCCGCGTCCGCGCCGAGGCGCACCGTCTGCCGGGTCGGCGCGCGGTAGGGAACGGTGGTGAAGCACTGCTGGCGGGTGACGACGCAGCGCACCGGCCGGTTCAGCTTGCGCGCCGCCAGCGCCACGATGGCGGTACGCGGCGTCATCGGCCCCTTGGAGCCGAAGCCGCCGCCGATATAGCGGCTGATCACCCGGATCTTCGCGGGGTCCATGTGCATCTGCCGGGCGAGCGCCCCGCGGAAGCCGTAGACGTTCTGCGATGGCTCGTAGATCGTCAGCTCCTCGCCGTTCCAGACCGCCGTGGTGGAGAAGAGCTCCATCGGATTGTGGTGCTGGGTCGGCGTGCGGTACTCGGCCTCGTGCTTGGTCGCGGCGGTGTCCCAGGCGCCGTCGAAGTCGCCCGTCGAGGGATATTCCCCGAACTTCTTCGTGTTGCCCTTGGCCTCGATCACCTCGACGCCCTGCGAATCGAGCGAGGCGCTGGGCTCGTCGAAATCATAGTCGGCGGACACCTTGAAGGCGGCCTCATGCGCGGCGACGAAGGTGTCGGCGACCACGAGCGCGATGATCTGCCCGTCGTGGAAGATCTCGGTCCGGTGGAGCGGCCCGAGCGAGGTGTAGCTCGCATTGCCGAATTCGGGCGGATCGATCCCGTCCATGTCGCCATGGCTGACGATGGCGAGGACGCCCGGAACCCTGCGCGCCTCGTCGAGGTGAAGCGCCTTCAGCCTGCCCCGCGCGATCGGGCTGGTGACGAGGACGCCATAGGTGGGGTTGTTGACCGGCTCGTCGGCGGCATAGTGCGCCTCGCCGGTGACCTTCAGCCGGGCGTCGATGCGCGCGACCGGCTGGCCCATATTCTTCTTGGATTCGGGAACGGCGGCGGTCATCGGGAAGCCTCCATGTCGCGGGTTTCGAACAGGGCGCGGATGATCGTCTGCTTGCCGATCGGCACCTTGTAGGCGTTGTGCTGGTGGGTGACGGCGCTCTGAAATGCCGCATCCGCCGCCTCGGCGGCGCTGTCCTCGTCGAGCGTGCGGCCCTTCAGGATTTCCTCCGCGTCATGGGCACGCCACGGCGCCGCCGCGACCCCGCCGAGGGCAATCCGCACGTCGCGGACGGTGTCGCCGTCCATGTCGAGCGCGACGGCCGCCGCGGTGAGCGCGTATTGGTAGGAGTCGCGGTCGCGCACCTTCACGTAGCGAGAGCGCTTGGTGTGCGGCCCCGCGGGGATGTTGTAGCCGAGGATCAGCTCGCCCGGCTTCAGCTCCGTCTCGTCCCAGGGCGTATCGCCCGGCAGCTTGTGCAGATCGGCGAAGCGCATCGTGCGCGGTCCGTTCGGCCCCAGGATATCCACCGTGGCGTCCAGCGCCACCAGCGCCTGCCCGAAGTCGCCGGGATAGCGGGCGATGCAGCTGTCGCTGACGCCGAGGACCGCGTGCTGGCGGTTGAAGCCGTTGATCGCGGCGCAGCCCGAGCCGGGATCGCGCTTGTTGCAGGGGAAGCTGACTTCGCGGAAATAATCGCAGCGGGTGCGCTGCAGGACGTTCCCGCCGAGGCTCGCCATATTGCGGATCTGGCGCGTTGCGGCGAGCTTCATCGTGTCATGGATGACCGGATAGTCGCGCTGGATGGTCTCGTTGTCCTCGGCCTCGGCCATCCGCACGAGCGAACCGATCCGCAGCCCGGAATCGCCGACACGGATGCGGCGCATGTTGTCGCCGGCGATCTCGTTGACGTCGAGCACGAAGTCCGGCCGCATGACGTCGAGACGCATGTAGTCGGACATGTTGGTGCCGCCGGCGATGTACTGCCCGTCGGCCTGGACCGAGGGGACGTCGCGGCGGGAATGGCGGCGGATCGCGGCAACCGCGTCCTCGGCATTGCGCGCGCGTTCGTAGACGAAGGGACGCATGGGCTCAGCCCTCCTTCATGGCATCGCGGGCCTGGACCACGGCGGCGACGATGTTGGGATAGGCCGCGCAGCGGCACAGGTTTCCGCTCATGTATTCACGGATCTCCGGCTCGCTGCCGGCATGGCCTTCCTTGACGCAGCCGACGGCCGACATGATCTGCCCGGGCGTGCAGTAGCCGCACTGGAAGGCGTCGTTGTCGATGAAGGCCTGCTGCATCGGGTGCAGATCGCCGGTCGCCGGCGCCAGTCCTTCGATCGTCGTGATCTCGTGACCCTCGGCCATCACGGCGAAGGTCATGCAGGACAGCTGGCGCTGGCCGTCGATATGGACGGTGCAGGCACCGCACTGGCCATGGTCGCAGCCTTTCTTGGTGCCGGTGAGGCGCAGATGGTCGCGCAGCGTGTCGAGCAGGCTGGTGCGCTGGTCGATCGCCAATTCGTACGGCTGACCGTTGATCCGCAGGGTCACGATGCGCGGTGTCTGCGCATCCGGCCCTCCGTCGGACGGCGCCCTCTCCTGCGCGGATGCGCCGGAAAGCGCGACGGCGGCTGTGGCGCCGGTGGCGGCTCCCGTCAGGAAGTTGCGCCGGTTCAAGGCGAAGCCAGGGCCGCTTTCGGTCGGATGCCCTGGAAAACGAACCTGTCGGAATGCTGTCAGAGGCATTTGACGCTTTCGACAGGACCGGAACCCGGCGCACCTCGCCAGCCTGGCGACGACGCCGCATCGCAGGCCGAGCAACGCTGGAGGGATCACCGCGCGATCAAGTGAACGTGAACGACAAGGAGGCACGATGATCACCCCGCGATCTAAAAATCAGCGCTCTGTGGGATGAGGCAGGTGAGCTTCGGCGGCGACCGGAGCGCGTCGGATTTCAGTCCGCCTACGCCTCTGCCGCCACCTCGGCACAAGCGGCGTGTTCGGCACGATTGACCTGTTGCCGGGGGACATTCGCGCCGCCCCCCCCCGGCGGATGCAAGCCCTGGCTCCCGGCCTGCATCCACGCTGCAGGCCAAGAGATTGCGGCACCGCCCCTTGTCGGAATGATGCAGGGCAAGGCAGAGGGGTGTCGAACCCTCGTTTCGCGTCGATCCGCAGGAATCCGCCCATGCCCGCACCTCACCTTCCGGACGTCGTCGCCGAAATCGCCGCCGAGATGCGCGCCCGGCCCGACCGCGGCGAGGTTGCGACCTACATCCCGGAGCTCGGCCGGGTCGACACGAACCAGTTCGGTCTTGCCGTGGCGCTCGGCGACGGCAGCATCGTCTGTGGCGGCGATTGCGACGCAGCCTTCTCGATCCAGAGCGTTTCCAAGGTGTTCACCCTGACCCTGGCTCTCGGCTTTGCCGGCGACCGCCTCTGGAACCGCGTCGGGCGTGAGCCGTCCGGCAGCCGGTTCAATTCCATTGTCCAGCTGGAGCACGAGCGCGGTGTGCCGCGCAATCCGTTCATCAATGCCGGCGCGATCGCCGTGACCGACCACATCCTCTCCGGCCACCAGCCGCGCGAAGCGCTCGGCGAGATCATGCGATTCATGCAGTTCCTCGCGAGCGACGATACGATCTTCATCGACAAGGCGGTCGCGGCCTCGGAGGAGCGGACGGGCTTCAACAATCGCGCCCTCGCCAACTTCATGAAGGGCTTCGGCGTCCTCGAAAATCCCGTCGAATACGTGCTCGGCGTCTATTTCCACCACTGCGCGATCGCCATGAACTGCCGCCAGTTGGCCAGAGCCGGCAGCTTCCTCGCCCATCGCGGCAAGCATCCGGAGACCGGCTTCTCCGTCGTCACGCCCGAAAGGGCCAAGCGCATCAACGCCATCATGCTCACCTGCGGCCATTATGACGGGTCCGGCGAGTTCGCCTACCGGGTCGGCCTGCCCGGCAAGAGCGGCGTCGGCGGTGGCATTCTCGCGATCGTCCCCGGCAAGGCGTCGGTGGCGGTCTGGTCCCCCGGCCTCGACGCGGCCGGCAATTCCCATCTCGGTCGCATCGCGCTGGAAACGCTCACGCGGCGCATGGGCTGGTCGATCTTCGGGGCGGACAGCGATCCCATCTGATCCGCGCGGAGCCAGACACCACACGGCCCTTTCGGGCGGCTAAGCGGAAGAACTGGCCCCTGTCACGAAGACCAACTGATACGAGAATCGCCCGCCGGGCGTTACTCCGCCGCCTCGGTCTGCGCTTCGCGCTGGCGCCGCGTCTCGACGATGCGGCTCGCGTCGCCAAGGCTGATCGGTGCCTCCTTCTCGTCGCCGGTGACGAGGCCGGCGGAGACCACCAGCTTCAGCGCGGCCTCGATGCTCATATTGAGGACCCTGACCTCCTCCCGCGGCACGAACATCAGGAAACCGGAAGTCGGGTTCGGCGTCGGTGGCAGGAATACCGCGAGCATCTCCTCGCCCTGGTCTGAAAGCACGGTCGCAATCTCGCCGCGCGCGGTCGTGGCAACGAACACGAGGCACCAGACGCCTTTTCGCGGATACTCCATCAGCGCGGCGGTCTTGAAGGAGGACGAGCGGTCGGCGAGCACGGTCTCGAAGATCTGCTTGAGTGCCGTGTAGACGGTGCGCACCAGGGGCATTCGCCCGAGCACGTTCTCGCCCCACCCGAAGATGGTACGCCCGATGATGTTGGCGGTCAGGAAGCCGATCAGCGTGATCAGGATCAGCGCCACGATTAGCCCGAAACCGGGTACGGCGAAGGGCAGATAGGAATCCGGCCAGTAGCGCGGCGGGATATAGGGTTGCACCCAGGAATCGACCCAGCCCATGAAGGACCAGGTGATCCAGGCGGTGATCGCCAGCGGCGCACAGACGATGAAGCCCGTAAGGAAGTAATTGCGTAGCCGCATCATCGCCGAAACTGATCCTCAATGCCGCAGACGGCGCCGCGCTCGCCGGGTGCCATCTGCGGCCGCGAGAATCGCCGCCACATGCGGCAAATGCAAGGCGGATTTTGCAGGCGCGAAGAACGGATCGTTACTCGACGGTGACCGATTTCGCGAGGTTGCGGGGCTGGTCGACATCCGTACCCATCTGGATCGCCGTGTGATAGGCGAGCAGCTGCAGCGGGATCGTGTAGATCAGCGGGGTGAGGATTTCCGCCATCTTCGGCAAGACGATGCAGCGCGAGCGCTCCACTGTGCCGCTCGCCGCACCGGCCTCATCGGTGAGGAGGACGATTTCGCCGCCGCGCGCGGCGACCTCCTGCACGTTGGAGATCGTCTTTTCGAAGCTGCGGTCGGAGGGCGCGATGACGACGACCGGCATGGTCTCGTCGATCAGTGCGATCGGACCGTGCTTCAACTCGCCCGCGGCATAGCCTTCCGCATGGATGTAGCTGATCTCCTTCAGCTTGAGCGCGCCCTCCATCGCCAGCGGGAAGGAGAAGCCGCGCCCGAGGAAGAGCGCATGGCGCTTGGTCGCCATTTCGCGCGACAAGGCTTCGATCCGCGCCTCGAGATGGATCGCCTCGCGGGCGAGCCGCGGCGCCTCGGCGAGCGTACGGGTGAGCTCCAGCTCCTCCTCGGAGCCGATGATCCCGCGATCGACGCCGGCGCGCACGGCGAGGCTCGCCAGCGCCATCAGCTGGCAGGTGAAGGCCTTGGTCGAGGCGACGCCGATCTCGGGTCCGGCGAGCGTCGGCAGGACGATGTCCGCCTCGCGCGCCATGGTCGAGCCCTGGACGTTGACGACGACGGCGGTCTTCAGGCCCTGCGCCTTGGCGTAGCGGAGCGAGGCAAGCGTGTCCGCCGTCTCGCCCGACTGCGACACGAAGATCGCCAGATCCACGTCGCCGAGCGGGCTTTCGCGGTAGCGGAACTCGGAGGCGACATCGAGATCGCAGGGGATGCGGGCATAGCGCTCGAAGAGGTAGCGCCCGACGAGCGCAGCGTAATAGCCGGTGCCGCAGGCGGAAAGGGCGATACGCCTCACGCCGCTGAAGTCGAGCGCCTGGCCTTCGGGGATCCTGGTCTTGCCGGTTGTCATGTCGACGAAGGCGCCGAGCGTGTGGGAGAGGACCTCCGGCTGCTCGTAGATCTCCTTCTGCATGAAGTGGCGGTAGTTGCCCTTGTCGACATAGTGGGCCTTGCCGGTGGAACGGACCACCGGCCGCTCGACGGAGCGTCCCGAGGCGTCCATGATCTCGGCGTCCTCGGCGGTGAGGACCACCCAGTCGCCATCCTCCAGATAGCGGACCTCGTCCGTGAAGGGCGAGAGCGCAATTGCGTCGGAACCGAGGAACATCTCGCCGTCGCCCGCCCCGATGGCGAGCGGCGGGCCGTTGCGCGCACCCATGACCGTGCCCGGCAAATCCTCGAACAGCACCGCCAGCGCATAGGCTCCCTTGATCCGCTCGAGCATGGCCTGCATCGCGTGGCGATGGGACAGGCCGTCCTTGCGCAGCCTGGCCAGAAGCTGAACGACCACTTCTGTATCGGTCTGTGACTGGAAGGCGACGCCCTCGGCGGCAAGCTCGCGCTTGATATCGGCGAAGTTCTCGATGATGCCGTTGTGGACGACGCCGATGCCGCCGGCAAAGTGCGGATGCGCATTGCCTTCCGTGGGCGCGCCATGCGTCGCCCAGCGCGTATGGCCGATACCGGTGGTGCCGACCCGCGGCTCTGCCTTCAGCTTCTTCTGCAGATTGACGAGCTTGCCCTCGGCCCGCAGGCGCTTCAGCTGTCCGCCCTCGATCGTCGCGATACCGGCCGAGTCATAGCCGCGATATTCCAGCCGCTTCAGGGCATCGACCAGCCGGTCCGCGACCGGCTCGTGGCTGATGATGCCGATGATTCCGCACATGAAACGATCCCCGTTCGAGTGAGCTGCCCTGGCGCGCTCCCGCGTCCCCGACGATACCGCGCCGCAGCACCCGGCGGCGGTCACGTTTGGTGACGCAAGGTTACGCCGTGCCGGGCTTCTTGGCCGCCTTGGCGGCAGCGTTGCGTTCGATGATCTGGCGGCCGCGGCCCTCTTTCGTCACCTGCCGTTCTCTGGCGATCGCCAGTGCGCCGTCGGGAACGTCCTCGGTGATGACGCTCCCCGTCCCGACATAGGCGCCGTCGCCGACGCGAACCGGCGCCACAAGAGCCGTGTTGGAGCCGATGAAGGAACCTGCGCCGATGATCGTCTCGTGCTTCAGCGCACCATCGTAATTGCAGGTGATGGTGCCGGCGCCGATATTGGTCTGCGCGCCGATCGACGCGTCGCCGATATAGGTGAGGTGGTTGACCTTGGCGCCGGTCGAGACTCGCGCGTTCTTCACCTCGCAGAAATTGCCGACCTTGGAGCCGTCCTCGAGCCGCGTGCCCGGCCGCAGCCGCGCGAAGGGACCGACCTGCACGCCGGGACCGATCGACGTCCCCTCGATATGGCAGAAGGCGTGGATCACGGCGCCGGAGGCGATCGTCACGCCCGGCCCAAAAACGACGCTCGGCTCGATGGTGACGTCCGGCTCGATTTCGGTGTCGAACGCGAAGAAGACGCTTGCCGGATCCTGAAGGGTCGCGCCGTCCCGCATCGCCTTCGCCCGGCGCGCCGCCTGCCAGTCCGCCTCGACCGCCGCGAGCTTCTCCCGGTTGTCGACGCCCGCGACCTCATAGGCTTCGGCCTCGATCGCCTTGACGCTGCGCCCGGCCTTCCGGGCGATCTCGACCAGGTCGGTCAGGTAGTATTCGCCCTTGGCGTTGGCGTTGCCGATCGCCTGCAGCATTTCGAGCGCGCTTTCACCCCGGAAGGCCATCACGCCGGCATTGCAGAAATCGATCGCGCGCTCGGCGTCGCTGGCGTCCTTCTCCTCGCGGATGGCCACGAGTTCGCCGGCCTGTTCGATCAGCCGGCCATACCCGGTCGGGTCCTTCGGGCGGAAGCCGACGACGCAGAGTTCGGCGCCCGCGATCAGGGCCGCCCGCGCCCGTTTCAGCGTCTGCGGCCGGATCAGCGGCGTATCGCCGAACAGCACCAGAATGTCGTCAAAGCCTTCGGCGATCGCCTCGCGTGCGGCGAGCACCGCATGGCCGGTCCCAAGCCGCTCGGTCTGCTTGAAGGCAGCCGCCTGCGGCGCGTCGGCCCGCACAGAGGCTGCCACCGCTTCCCCGTCGCGGCCGACGACGAGAGCGACCCGGTCGGAGCCCGTCGCCAGAGCCGCGCGCGCAACGTGCCGGACCATCGGCAGGCCGGCGATCTCATGCAGGACCTTCGTCCTGGCCGACTTCATCCGCGTCCCCTCGCCGGCAGCAAGGATGATGGAGAGGCACGATCTTCCCATGGACGGCGCGTCCTTTGCCTATTCTTGTCGTTCGGCGGAGCCTTAGCACGGCTCGTACGCGATTGGAGGGCCGCCTGATTTCGCGATGAACGCTCTCGGGGCCACGGGGAGCCGCCGGCTCCTCTCACCCGATCGTCTGCAGTCCCGGGAAGGTCTCGAGCAGCCAGAAGGAGATCGACTGCATGCCGCCGGAGAGAAACAGGACGCCGGTGACGACGAGCAATCCACCCATCACCTTCTCGACGGCGCCGAGATGGCGCTTGAAGCCGGACAGCCAGCGCAGAAAGGCGCCGGAAAAGGCGGCGGCGAGGATGAAGGGAATGCCGAGGCCGGCGGAATAGAAGCCGAGCATGACGGCGCCCTCGCCCACCGTGCCCTTCGCGCCGGCAAGCCCGAGGATCGCGCCGAGCACCGGACCGATGCAGGGCGTCCAGCCGAAGGCGAAGGCAAGGCCCATGAGATAGGCGCCGATCAGGCTCTTCGGCCGGTCGGGCGCCTGGAGTCTGGCCTCACGCGACAGAAGCCCGATCCGGAAGAGGCCGAGAAAGTTCAGCCCCATCACGATAATGGCGATTCCCGCGACGATGCCGAGCCAGTCGAGATTCTGCCGCAGCACCTGGCCGACGGAGCTCGCGCCGGCGCCGAGCGCCACGAACACCGTGGAAAAGCCGAGGACGAAGGCGACGGCCGTCGCCAGGAGCCTGGCATAGCCGGTCGTGGCGACGGCAGGGCCCGTGCGAAGATCGTCCGCCGAGACGCCGGCCATGTAGCACAGATAGGGCGGAACCAGCGGCAGGACGCAGGGCGACAAGAAGGACAGAGCGCCGGCGAAAACCGCGGTCGGATAGGAAATGTCTGACAGCAAGGAGCTTGCCTCGGCAGTTTGAACGCCAGTGCGGCAGAAGGTCGGGCCGTCGGACATCGGCTCCGGCCGGCCATTTCCCGCCGCCTGTCCGACCGGTGATATCGTCTCGGTGGCCGGGCGGCAAATCCGCCTGCAAGCGCACGGCGTCCATCCGCCGAGGTTGGCTCCACCCCCGAGACCACGCCCGTTGGTTCGCATCCGGAGCCTCAAGCGTTACAGCGGTATGCGCAGGCTGCGTGCGGCGATCCTGCGATTGATTTTGCCGGACGCATCCTGTACCCCGCAGCCATCGACCCACCCGCCCCCTGCGGCCGCCCTTCGCGGCGATCCGCTCGGGCCCTGAGGCGGGGTCGGCGGTGTGTCCGGCTCATGCCGGCTTTGAACACCGCCCGGGCGAGCGCGTAGCTCAGTTGGTAGAGCAACGGACTTTTAATCTGTAGGTCGTGGGTTCGAGTCCCACCGCGCTCACCAAATTCTTCTTTGTCCGCCCCGGAGACATGGGTAACAGAACGTTCCTAAGACATGGGTGACAATCT
>NZ_JAJAVB010000029.1 GCF_020615385.1 Jiella soli
ACAGCGCATCGACGTCTCGGAAGCCATGATCCATGTCGCCATGGGCAGCCTCCTGCTCCGACGCATCAGCCATTGAGACCTTTCTCAAACGGACTCTGAGACGTCCGGCGCGGTAAGCCCCATCTCCTCGGCAGGTGAGCGGGCAATGCGCAGCGCCTCGCGCGCGGTGATCCCGGCGGCTGCGAACAGCGCCAGAAGTTGCGGGCGCGTCCATCCGTCCTTCAGGTACTCGATGACGGTCGGCTCGTACCCGGCCGCCTGGATAATCCCGAGCACGTTGCGGGAGGTGCCGCAGTCGGGGTTGTGGTGGATGACGACCGGGAAGGTGCTCACGCGGGGAACCTCTCGCGGGTTCGGTTCGCGAACGCGACGAGGCTGAGCATCACCGGCACCTCGACCAGCACGCCCACCACGGTGGCCAGAGCCGCGCCCGAGTTTAGCCCGAAGAGACCGATCGCCACGGCGACCGCGAGTTCGAAGAAGTTCGACGTGCCGATCAGCGCGCAGGGCGCGGCGACGCGGTGCGGCAAGGCCCACAGCCAGGCCCATCCATACCCGAGCGCGAAGATGCCGTAGGACTGGATGATGATGGGGACCGCGATCAGTGCGATCAGCAGCGGTTGCGCGAGGATCACCGGCCCTTGGAAACCGAAGAGCAGCACGACGGTGATCAGGAGACCCACGACCGATGCCGGTTTTATCCGCGCCGTGAACGCCGTCACCGCGGCCTCGCCACCTTTGGCGATCAGCGCCCGTCGCGTCAGGAGACCCGCGATCAGGGGAATGACGATGTAGAGGACGACCGACAGGATCAGCGTCTCCCACGGAACGCTGATGTCGGTCACGCCCAGAAGGAAGGCCACGATCGGCGCGAAGGCGACCACCATGATCAGGTCATTCACCGAGACCTGCACCAGCGTGTAGTTGGGATCCCCTTTGGTCAGTTGCGACCAGACGAAGACCATCGCGGTGCAGGGCGCGGCGCCGAGCAGGATCAGGCCCGCGATGTATTCCGGCGCGCGCTCAGGATCGATCAACCCGGCAAAAACGTGGTTGAAGAACAGGACCGCCAGCGCGGCCATCGTAAAAGGCTTGATCAGCCAGTTGATCGCCAGCGTGATGATCAGACCCTTCGGGCGCTTCCCCACCGCCTTGAGCGAGCCAAGGTCCACCGCGATCATCATCGGGTAGACCATCGCCCAGATCAGGACGGCGACGACGAGGTTGACCGATGCGACCTCCAGCGCGGCCAGCGCGCCGAACGCGCCCGGCGCGAGGCTGCCGAGGACAAGCCCGGCCAGGATACAGAGCGCGACCCAGAGGGTCAGCCAGCGTTCAAACAGGCTCATGAAAGTTCCTTCTCGTCGGGCACGCAGCAGACCGCAGCGGACGGCGCGGTCAGCGTGCCGATAAATTCTGCCAGCGGCTCGAGCGCGGCGGGGTTCAACGCGTAGCAAGTACGCGGGCCAGATATCTCGCCGGTGATGACCCCGGCGGCCTTCAGGATGCGCAGGTGCTCGGAGACCGTGGACTGCGCGAGGCCGACAGCGTCCACGATGTCGCCGCCGATGCAGCCGGGCGTGGCGAGCAGCAGCCGCAGGATGCGCAGACGCGCGGGATGCGCGAGCGCCTTGGCCAGCTCAGCAATTTCGATGTCGCTATGTGGCATGCAGCATCCTTTGTTCGCATATCGTCGATAGGCGATTGAATGCGGCGATGCAATGATCTCCCGCGCGGAATCAACGGAAGACTCGAAGCTCTTGTGGTGATGATCGCGGATCGTGGGCCGCGTCAGCCAAGCCTCAGCCTGACGGCGGAACGACGGGCTCCGCGCGGCGGCGCGCCAGCTCACGATAGAGGGCTTCCCGCGTGACCCCCAGTTCGGCGGCCACGTCTTGCCAGCGGCCCCTCTCCGGCAGGGCGTTTCCCTCGCCAAGCCATGCGGCGAGGCGGTCCGAAACGCGCGGCAGGTTGCGGATCTCGGCCCTGAGCCGGGCCGCCTGGACACTGCGCGCCAGCAGGGCGGACCAACTTGTGGCCAGTGAGGGATCATCGGCGAGCGCGGACAGGAACCGCTCCTTCGGCAATCCTGCGACGACACTCTCTTCGGCGGCGACAGCATCGCAGTGGTAGCAGGTCGAATAGGCAGATGCCTCGGCGATCACCGCGCCTGGTGCGGCGTTCTGCAGGACCATCTGCGCACCATGGGTCGTGTGACGTTGCAGGTGCACCCTGCCGGCGCGCACCATGAAGATGTCAGTGACGTCTTTGCCCGCCGCAAACAGCGTCTGACCAGGGACAAGCCTGGTGTCGCGTGCATCCTGAAAAAGCAATGAAATCGACGCCTGCATGATCGTGATCATATGGCTGTCGGCATTCCTCTGCAACAAGGGGCCATGCACCCACTAGACGCCCCATGATCCGTCTTACGCTCGTCGTCGCATTTTTTTCCGTTCCGGGCCTGGCGCTGGCGCAGAGTGCGACAGCACAACACGGGGGCGTGCAGCACGGGCAGCACATGCCCGGCATGCCCCACGAGGGTCATGGGATGAACGCGGATGCCGATCCAGCAGGGCTCATTGAAGGGGGACAATCCGCCTTCGCCGCCATTCAGGAGGTTGTCGCGCAGTTGATGGCGGAACCGACGACGGACTGGAGCCGCGTCGATATCGAGGCGCTTCGCCAGCATCTCATCGACATGGACAACGTGACGCTCCGCGCCCGCGTTCTCGTCGAGGAGATCGAAGGCGGCGCCCGCTTCGAGGCGACTTCGGAGGACGCGGCGGTCACCAGCTCGATCCGCACCATGGTCCCGGCCCACGCAGCGACGATGGATGGTGTCGAGGGCTGGACACTGCAGGCGGCGGAGATCCCGGGTGGTGCGGCCTTGGTCGTGACCGGCGCCGACCCTGACCGCATCAGGGCCCTCGGGTTCATCGGCGTGATGACGGTTGGCATGCATCTCACCAGGTGCATCACCTCGCGCTGGCGAGCGGGCAAAATCCACACGCGCATTGAATCCGAGAAGGACACCGAGGGTTCAGAGTTCGCTTTGGAATGATGCGACTTCGTTGGGCGCGGAATCATTGACGGACAAAGCGCGACGCGTAATTCGAGCTCAATGAAAACAATGGCTTAAGGTGGAGAAGGTTGGACGTCAGGCCATCCCCTCCGCCACAGAATCACCCCACACGATCTAGCCAAACCGCTGCGGCCCTTGATTTCTCGGCAGTTTTGCGGCTGTCTCGCCAGAGGCGGCGCCGAAACGCGCACAACAAATCGCATTACAAACCGGCTAGGTCGCGTCTGCATTCATTTTAGCCAGATCATGGCACATGCGAGATGAACGAAGCCCATGAAGGC
>NZ_JAJAVB010000003.1 GCF_020615385.1 Jiella soli
AGAAAGACGAAAGACCAAAAGCGCAACATCACCGTGGTCCTCGCCGCAGGGATACCCCGCTCGGCTGGCAGCACATCAACCTGACCGGCGACTATCTGTGGTCCGAGCGCGCAGGGAACGGTCATCTGCGACCGCTCCGTCCGTTAGCCCTCACGCGGAACCGAACCGGGCCTTAGCGTATATCTGGGTCCGTTCTATGTGCTGACCCCTACTTTGCGGGCCGGATGGGCCTTGGCGTCCAAGCGCCGACGGCGGGCCTGCATGGGGGCGCCGCGATGCGGCTGCAGCCTTATGCCAGCGAAGCCGCCCTGCCGGCGTCGGCGTCGATCGGCGCTGGCGGCCTCGCCTGCGTCCAGACGGCGGAAGGGCTGAAACTTACGCTGTGCGACGGGGCGGCATGGTCGACCTTCTGATTATCTCACAAGACCCGCATGACCATATGCAGATCGCCGGAGCCGGGATTGGTCGGGAAGTCGGGATGCACTTCCGCGGCACCGATCGCCAAAAGATCGCGAATGCACTTCTGCACTACAGGCGTATGGGAGTCGTCCAATACGACGATCGCGCCGCGCTTGAGACTGGGGCGAATATTCACGAAATCCTGAAAGTAGGTATGCTTCGCACCATCCAGGTGCAGAATATCGATCGGCAATCTCTCGTCGGACAATGCATAGCGCGGTAATTCGATCTGCGAGTCTCCAACGATGAAGCGCATCTGATTGGGAAACCGTTGGCGCAACCAGCGCATCGCGGCAGGCACGTAGAGATCCACACGCCCCCAGGCAGGATGAAGCTGTTTGCATATATCGACGCCGACGCATCTCAGTTTGGGGTTGGCGGACTTGACCAGCAACATGCTGTGGCCCCCATTCACGCCGACCTCGAAGAAAACCGATCCGTGCTGAGCAATTTCCATCAATCGCCGCCGCTTCCCTTCAAACCGAGGCGTCAATGGCGCCGCACTGAAATCCTTCTGCAGATGCTCATAAAACAGGTTTCCGCTTAAAACTTCCGGCGCAGCGAATTTTCGGAGCTCCGAGACCAACACCTCGTTCAGACGGTTCAAATCTTCCCGAAAGGCTGCTTCTTCGGTAACGACAGCGACATTATCCATATACGCCTCTACTTCCTGACGTGCGGGCTGTTGACTGAGATGCCAGCACTTTTACTCGCCTGACGCCGGACGGTTCTCGAGTAACGTCATGACCCGTCGCTGCTGCTCGGTGACGAACTTGTCCTTGAGTTCCGCGCTATTGGGCGCGAATTGAAAGGGCAGCCCTCGAAGAGACCTCTGGACACTCTGCATACTGTCGAAATTCCGGGCGATATCGATCTCAGCCTGAGACGCGAGTGCGAGGGCGCTCTGATCAATCCACCAGGACGGACGATCCGTCTTCCCATAGGCTTGTAGCCACCCCTTGATGAACTCCGAAACGGACCGAAGGAACCGCTTACTTTCCTCGCTGTCCTGCAGGGCCACAAAGCCGGCGCTTATCGATCGCCAGGGAAGATGCGTATCAACTTCTTTTCGGGCAACAATCCCTTTGCAAGACGCAAAATATCTAACAAGATCCTCACACCCGGCTGTGAAACATCCATCGATGTCCAGAATTACCAGCGGGCGTCTCAGCGCCGCAAGAATTTCGGCAGCTCGCACGAACCGCACGCATGCGTAATATGCTTTTCCATAACCCGGGTCCACTTCCCAAGACAAACCGACGTTCCGCCTGACCCAGTCACTCGGGACCCCATTCACCACTGGCAACTCGGGCGCCGCATCATCCACTACGTGAAAGTGCAAGCCCTCGTCGATGCCGTGTGCATAGGCCGAACTTATGACGAGGGGCGCATACAGGCTGTAGTAACGCGCATCCGCCGCAAATAAGAAATTCAATCCCGAACGTTCCGCCGATCGCACGATCTCCACTTCCCCTAGCCCATCCAACGTCGCACTGCGAAGGCTGGGCCGAAACGTCCCGGCACCTGCCGCGACCAACGAAGGACTCAACCCGGACGAGGCGAAGTGTTGGAATGCCTTTTCTGCGTCGGCTGTTTGCCCACTTCGAAAGAGAAGGCATCCTCGATAGAGCGACACCCAGGGCTTTTCCTTGTGTGGATCGCGGCGTTCCACGAGTTCGGTGAAATATCTGTTTGTCTCAGGGTCCGATAGGCTTTTGCCGCGAAGATACGACTCGGCAATGACCTCGAACAGACGCGAAGCCACGTTCCGATCAAAGACATCGAAATGGTCTAGGACGGTTTCCGCAATCTGCCTCGCTTCAACGAAATTCCCCTGGTTGAGTTTGCGGATCGCCGCCTGAAGATGAAACCAGGGATGAACGTCCAATCTGACGCCGAAATTCGCCAGCCGATCCGCAAAGAATTCCGAGAACCACCGCGACCACACCAGGTGCCCATTCAGACGCAGCATTTCCGCCACGAGCCGGTTGGCTTCCGGAAACTCCGAAACGAAGAAGCGAGCAGACGCGTGAATGAGAAAGTCTGTGCCCGACTTCGGATCGGCGCTGAGGCCTCGCCGAACGGTCTCGACGTCGCCTTGCTCGATCGCAAGTCGAAGTTCTTCCGGACGCAGCGCGCCCTTGCGCGTCTCGATGCTTACTGGCGTCGTTTCGCCTCGGCCAAATGCCTGGATACGATCAATCACCCCCGGCAGGATATTCTCTAGTTCCGAGCGACTATACAGATCAAGAAAGCGTTCCGGAAAACCGGGAATCCAGTCCATCAACCGCCGATCGGGCGATACGACGGGGAACTCGAAAGGATAAAGATTCAAATTGACAAGCCGGGCGGACCCTGGTGTTGAAAGGTCCTTGTTGGGCTGCACCGTATAGTTGCTTATCAGAAGGTTTTGTATATTATTTTCTAATATATTTCGGAATAGATCCGCGATGGCTGCGAAAGGTAGATGAAGAAGAACATCCCGACATAACATCAAATCCGATTCGGGTAGCGGATCCTTCGTAATGTCGGACACTGCAAACTCGACATCCGGACGCGCGTACTTCTCTATGTTTTCTACAATAACCTGATCGACGATATCCAGCCCTACATAATGTATTCCGGTTAGATCAAGATGTTTCATCCAATTGAAATCGCCACACGGTGCATCGAGAAAGCGGCGGACCTTTAACGCTCGCAGAACTTCCTGCAGCCTGGGACGAAGCGGCTCCGTATACCGAACAGTCGAGCCTGCACCCGATACAGTTTCCTTGCCGCCGCCCGGCCACATCCCATAAGAGAAGTAGTTCTTCAGATCTTTTTGAGTCATTTCAGGCCTCTGAGCGAACGGGTACTTTTCAGCTACGTTTTATGTACGGGCTCGCAATTCATTGAAAATCCAGTTTCAATGAAGATCACTTGGGCTCGCAAAGGTAGTTCATGACTCGGGCGGGTTTCGGCTCGACGGGACGATACCGGTAACCGAGCTTGTCGAGGCGAGCGAACACCTCCGCCTCGTTCTCCTGCCAGACCTCCAGGACGATCTTCGGCCGGTCGCGGCGGATGATGCGCTGCAGACCGTCGAGCACCTGCGGCTCGAACCCCTCCACGTCCACCTTGATCAGGTCGAACGTGTGCTTGGAGCCGAGATACTGGTCGGTATTGACCATCTGGATCATCCGGCGCGCATGCACCGTCTTGCCCTTGTCGTGGATCGAATTGCCGGTGCCGAGAAAGTCCTCGTCGCGATAGTAGTTGATCATTTCCGGGCCGAACTCGGCAGCCGCGGCGCGCGGATGGATCGTCACCCGCCTGGCAAGACCGTTGGCCCGAAGATTGATCTTCATCCGCTCGACGGTCCGCTCGATCGGCTCCATGGCGTGGATCGTGCAATCGGGATTGGCAAGACCGGCCAGGATCGACATCAGGCCGGTATAGGAGCCGATGTCGAGGACCGTCGTCGCCTCGCGCGCCCAGGCGATCCACTGGCTGACGATCGGCCGCTCGTAGGCGTCGTCGCCAAGCCAGAAATACTCCCACGCCACGACGTCGTCATTGGCATGGAACATCAGGAAGGCGATGTCCTCGGCGCGGCAGTCGACGAAGCCGACATAGGGAAATTCATGCTTCAGCTTCTGGAAGTCGGCTCCCCCGCCGGCCCCCGCGGCCCGTTCCTGCCGATAGGCGTCGCGGCGTTCCAGAGCCTTGCGATTGCTCGCGTCGAGCCGGGCCGATGCCTCGTTCATGCCGCGGCGCTCCCGGCGTCGAAATACTTCGTCCAGGAGGCCGGCGCCTGAAGGCCCTGGTCGCGCAATTCGGAACAGATGCGTTCGACGTCGGCCCGGAACAGGCCGGCAAACCAGTCCGGCATCGGTGCATCAAAGGATTCGTTGACGCGGGCCGACAGCCTCGCCTGAGGATAGTCGTGATGGGCGATCGTCAGAAGGTCCTCGACCTCACGGAGCCAGCCAGTCTGGTCCTTGTGCAGGTTCTCGAAGAAGAACACCCGTAATTCGTCCGTCGCCAGCCCCTCGCGCAAGAGCCGCACGGTCTGGCCGTATTCAGCATGCTTCCACATGAAGTTGCGCCGCAGGAACGCCTCGGCGACCTCCGGCGTCCAGTGCGTCACCTCGTCGGCCTTGCCGATGAACTGGGAATGGAACTTGGCGTGCGACCACAGCCGCTTGATCGGGTCGCGCATGGTGTAGATGACCCGCAACCGGTCCACCCCCCCGCGCACACGCTTCCAGGCCGGTTCGTCGAGATGCGCGTAGAGATTGGAGAAGTCGGCGCACCAAGTCTTGCGGCCACGGAAAGTGAAGAGATTACGGTACCACAGATCGTCGACCGGTTCGCTCAGATAGTTGGCAGTCCATAGCAGGCGCGCCCGCACGCCGGCGGTCGTATTGTTCTGCGGATCGATGCCGATATACTGCCGGGCCCTGGCGAGCCTTGCCTGGGCAGAGAGCGGCGTTCCATCCTGCATGTAGGCATGAGCGAAGTAGTGGATCTCCTTCTCCGGTGTGAAGTAGATCTCCGGATGTAGTTCCAGGACCCGCTGCATCCAAGTGGTGCCGGCCTTCATCGCGCCGACGGACAGGAAGAGGTTGTCGATCAAAGCTGCCATACCGTCCTGTTAGCCGCTTAGAACCGGATCGCCAAGGGTTCGTGTGGGGCTGCGCCGGGGAATTTTCGGTCGACCGAGTCGCGGTAAAGGTCGACCAGCCCTTCGACCTGGTCCTGCGGCGTCGTCCAGCGGGACAGCTGCGGCGGGTTGGCTAGGAAGCGCGCTGGGTCGGCGTTGATCTGGGCGAGGACGTCGTAGAGCGGCTTCGGGTTCGAAACGTCGACGACGAAGCCGTTGACGCCGGGCTCGATCGGCTCTGCCAGCGCGCCGAGAGTGGAAGTCACCGCCCACAGCCCGGCGGCGAGCGCCTCACGCACGACGAGGCCATAGGATTCTGGCCAGATCGAGGGTGCGAGGAGCACGTCGAGCCCGGCATAGAGCCCGGCGATCTCCTCCGGCTTCACCTTGCCGATGATGAGGACCTTTGTCGCGCCCCAAACCTCCTCGCGGCTGGTGCCGGGCGAAGCGGCATGGTCGACGAGGGTCAGCTCGAGATGGGAGAAGGCGCCGGACTTCAGTGCCGCCTGCACGAGGTGAAATCCCTTGTGGTTGGAGATGCCGCCGATATGGCCGAGCCGCACGCGCCCTGAAGGCGACGGGATGCGCGGCTGCCAGTCGATTTGCGGCAGGCCGTTCGGAAGGGCGAGGACATGGTCGACGCCCGCGTGCCGGTAGATGTCGGCGAAGGCGTGCGAGACTGCGATGACGCGTTCGGCTCCGTCCAGCAGTTCCTTGAGGTCGACGAGCCGGCGCAGCGAGCGGCCGAGATCGCGCGTTTCGTCGACGGCGCCGAGCGGAGCGGCCGCATTGGGCAGGCGCACCCTATCCGCCTGGTCGACAAGGAACTGGAAGTCGGAGATCCACCAGCCGTCATGGACCGTGACGAGATAGGGGATCTCAGCGGCGCGTGTCGCCGCGACGACGCTGCCGGTCAGCCGCTGCACGCAGTGGAAATGGACGAGATCCGGCTTGTGGCGCGCCAGATGCTCGGCAAACAGCGCGCCTACCTTATCGTTCTCCCAGCGCCAGTCCATGTCGACCTCCTGCGGCGTAGAGATGCGGGTGACTGCGATGCCGCGATAGGCGTAGCGGTCGAGATGATAGGGCTCGGGATGGCCCTCGAAGGTTGTGAAGATCGACAGGTCGAACGCCTCGCCATAGCGGTCGATGAGGATGTCAACATTGTCGCGCACGACCCGCGTCGCCCCGCCGATCGTCTGCGGCGGGAAGAAGACATTCACGATCAAAAGCTTCGGGCGCGGCCGCCGGATTACGGTAGTATCGGCAGGACGGCTCGCCGGGGCGGTGGTCCCGGCCCGCGCGATGCCGGCGAGCCAAGCAGCCAGCTTGTCTGCCATCGGCTGCAGTTCGTAGCAGGCCAGCGCCAGCTGGCGGGCATTCTGGGCGATCCGGTTGCGCAGGCGCGCATCGCGCACCAAGCGGTCCAGCCGGTCGAACCATTCCTCGGCATCGGCCGCCAGACAGGCGGTCTCGGCGTCGGTGAGGATCTCGTCATGGGTCGCCGTCCGGCTGACCACTGAGGGCACGCCGAGAACAGCAGCCTCCAGCCACTTAATCTCACTCTTGCAGTCGTTGAACGGACCGGACTCGAGCACGGCGAGGTTGATCGCTGCGGTTCTGAGAAGGCTCCAATAGGCCTCGCGGTCCTTCAACAGAGGGATCTGCCGAATGCGCTCCGAAAAGGGAGCGAAGCTGTCCGGCAGTGTCAACTGGCCGATGAGTACGAGTTCGACCAAGGGGTGTTCGCCCAGAAGACGAAGCAAGGCCGGCATCGCCAGCGTCTCGAAATCCGATTTGTGGGCTTTCGTGCCGGACCCGTAAAAGATGGTAATACTCGCGTCTGGACGCTCGGGCAGCGGCGGCATGCGCTGCAGCTTCGAAGCGCCGAGCGCGTTGCGATGGACGAAGCAAGTACCGCGCCGCACCACCTTTTCCATGTGGCGGGCAAGGCTCGGCGTGGAGGCGACAGCGTAGTCGCAGGCGGCCATAGCCGCGCGGAACAGCGGCACGCCGGTCAACAGGCCCGCATGTTCTGAACGATCAATTAAGCCGCCATAGCTCTCCAAGGCTGGCGGATAATACGCACTCTCGAAGATCAGATCGTCAATCTCGTAGACCGTGGGCAGGCCGAGCGCGCGCGCATAGGCGATGGCCGCGCCGATCGGGGGCGTTGCCGGCACCCGGTAGAAGAGCGCGATATCCGCCGAAAGCAGCGCGTCGCGGAACGCCTCCGTCTCGCCCATCGGGAAATGGACGAATTCGACCACGTCGTTGGCCGCGAACTGGTCTTCCTTCTGCAGCACCCGGTAATAATAACACTGCGCGAGATCGGCATTGACCAGTGCCACGACCTTGAGCGTTTCGCCTCGTTCTTTAGCAAGATGGACAGGCGGGAGCGAAGCGTCACGCAGCGCAATCTCGGCTGCCTTTTTTGCATAGGCGAGTGCTCCGTCTTGATCGTCCTCAACTGCTAGAATGGAAGCTTGACGTAAAAGGGAATGAAAATAGCGATCAAGGGCGCTTCTTCGATTCTCACTGGCGGCATACCAGTCCGGCCAGCGTTCCGCCAAGACTGCCGCCCGGGCGGCCGCCTCAGCCTCATTGCCAAGACGCGCCAGAGCTTGCGACTGGTTGAAGCCGCACCAGGGCGTATTCCGTCCGAGTTTCTCGGCTTGCTCATAGGATTTCAAGGCATGATAGGGCTCGTGAAGATCGAGATGGCAGTTGCCAAGTTCTTCAAAGATCCAGCCGACGCCGCCGTCACGCGCGATGCTTCGGTGGAGAGCCTTGACCGCCATGGCGCTCATTCCGCGCCGGCGAAATCCCATGCCGATCTCGCGCAGCAGCGCTGCCTCATCTGCCTCTTCGAGCCCAGTCCATCGCCCCTCGGCTAGACCGTGCTCAATGAAGTGGGACAAGGCCTTCCAGCGCGAGGCGACCTCCAACTTGATATCCGGATTGGCGGCCTGGTATCGCTTGATTGTAAAGGCCTCCGGCAAGGCAGCCGCCGACAGGGCAAAGGACTTCAGAAAATCGGCAGCACAAGGCAGTCGATTTTCGCTATAGCCGAATTCCAGCCAGTGTCGGTAGGCCTCGAGCGGCGACGACCCGCTGACGTCCGAATAATATTCTCGATAGAACGTATCTTGAAACTCAAATTGAAATGAAATTTTTCTGCCCTGACGAATTCCCGCCAGAAGAAAATGGCATAGAGCCGCGATCTTGTTGGGTAGGCTTTCGAAAATGTCGAGGTTGAGATGGCGATAGGCCTTGAAGTCGAAAACTTCGTCAACCCACTTCGACTGGGTGAACCCAACTTTCTGAAGCAGTTCCTGAAGAGAGCCGGGCAGCCCTGCGCGGCGGCCCGTCGTCTCCCAGTGTCGAAGCAGGTCGTTTGGCGGAGCATGCAGCAAAGCAGGCGATATGAAGGCATAGAAGTCTGGGTCGAACTGCGGCAATTGTGCCTGGGCCGGTTCGCGATTCTCGCCGCGTTCAACATCATTCACGATTAGCAACTCATATTATGACGTTTGGTGGAATGCAGATCCTTATCCTGGCGCGACCCTAAGCGCCCGCTCGGTTCAAGACCAGAGGCTTGGCTAAAACTTCACCCCAAATCATTGCCATTGTCGACCTACGACAGTAGGGCCTGTTGCCTTAGTCACCCGACTGGCGCCGCCTGATGAGGGCAAGAGTGGAGAAGACTGTTGGAGCAGGACCGATCGTTGCTCCTGACATGGCTGGTCGACGAGGCCCGTCATCCTGCTGCTCTTGTCTACGCGGCGAGCCGGTTCTTCGTTGACGGCCGGATCGACCAGGCCCTGGCGGCGATCGACAGGCGATGTCGATTGCAGCCACCACCCGAGCCCCAGCACTTCGTTCTAAGGGCTGAGTGTTGGAAGAGGCAAGGTCGTGATGATTGGGCGCTTGCTGATCTGCGGACAGCGCTTGGCATCGCTCCGGAAGATCTGGCCGCCAATCGACGCATGCTGAAATGGGGCGATCCGTCTGAACGGTTCGCAGCAGCAGGCATCCTGTTCGCCCGGGACGCCGATGATTTCCTCCACGTCGCCGCGCACGAACTCTACCGGCAGGGCTGCCGGCAGCGCGCAATCCTGGTCGATCGCGACCGGCTGCTCGGCCGTATCCTGGGCCGCGAGGAGGCAATACCGGTCGTCATGCTGTCTTCCGAAGGCCAAGCCCCCACTACCGTCGAAGCGGGCAAACCGGTCCGACTCGGCGCCGATCTCTGCGTCTGGCATTTTGTCGCTCCATGGCCGTCAGGCGCGGCATTTGTCGATCTTGACGTGCGAATTGGTCCCGATCCGTTGCTGAGGCAGAGGCTCTTCGCCAAGAATATGCTGCAGCCGGCCTTGTTCCGCCGGATGGATCAGGTCGACATTGAAGGTGGAGCACAGAAGGACGTTCGGCTTAACGTGCTCGTGCCGGTCTATGAGGATGCCGAGGCGACGCGAAACTGTCTTGTCTCGCTGTTACCGGAACTTGATACTGTTCCGGGCGCCCGGCTTCTTATCGTCAACGACGCCAGCCCCAATCCGGCTATTCGGCAATTGCTCGGAGAGCTGAACGGCCGCGTCGGGGTCAAGATTCTGGAGAACACCATCAATCTCGGATTCGTCGGAAGCGTCAATCGCGGGCTTGCCCATTGCTGTCACGGTGATGTCCTGTTGCTTAACGCCGACACCGTCCTGCCCGGCGGCGCGCTCGCTTCGCTGATGCGCGCCGCCAAGGTTGACGCCTCAGTCGGAACCCTAACGCCGCTATCAAACAATGGCGAGTTCACCAGCTTTCCGCGGCCGAACACTGTGAACGCCATGCCGGACCTTGAGGAATTAAGTGCTCTTTCTGCGGCAGCGGGCGCCGCAAACAAGGGAATCCTGGTAGATCTGCCGAACGGGATCGGCTTCTGCCTCTATCTCACCCGCGCCTGCCTGGAGAGTGTCGGCGGTTTGAAGAGCAGTCTGGAGCGCGGCTATCTAGAGGATGTTGACCTCTGCTTGAGGGCCGCCCAGGCCGGATTCCGCAATGTCTGCGCGGCCGACGTCTTTGTCGCTCATCAGGGCTCACGCTCCTTCGGAGCCGAGAAGCGGGCGCTAGTTATGCGCAATCTACCGACGATCGAACGTAATTTTCCGCGCTACCGGGAGGAGTGCGCGACCTTCATGGCCCTCGATCCGCTCGGCCAGGCGCGGCGCAGGATTGAGGAGCGCCTGTCGGTACCGCGCCCGGTGCATTTCGTGGTAACAGGCACCGGGATGTTCGCAGCGATCGCCACCGGGCGCGCCCGCGCCATCCGACAGCGCTCTCCCGGATCTGCCGTCATCATCCTAACCGTAGCGGAGCGGGCCGGCGAGACACATTTTGCGCTGGCCGACAGCGACGAGGGGGTGCCCCAGAATCTTGATTTCGCAGCCCCGCAGGGCAAGGTCTGCGAAGCCCTGCTTGACCGGCTGCGAGCGATGACGCCGGCTGGCGCCGAGATCGTCGATCCTGGGCACTGCCCGCAGTGGCTCGCCGAGGCGCTGGGCGCGCTCGGCCCGATCGACGTCACGATCGTGGATCCGGCCATCATCCTGAGGGGCGATCAGCGGGCGGCGTTCTGGCTGGATCGGCTTCCCCAGGCGCGCAGGATTCGCACGACAAGGATTGGTATCGCGCATCTGCCGGCGCATATCGCCGGGCTGCCGCAGCTGGAGGTCATCGGGCGAGAGCGCCCGCCCGCTCCTAGCCCTGGCGGGGCCGACGGCCTCGGCATTCTGGTTTTCGGCGGAACAGCCGAAGAACTGCAGCTCGTTCGTGCGATCGCTCGAGAGGGGCTGCGGCACCTCTTCCTGCCGCGGCTGGTCGTCCTTGGTGAGACCCTGCGCGACATGTCGCTGTTCGCACTTGGGAACGTCGTGGTCTCCGGCCGCTTTGTGGAAGACGAGTTCCCGCGGCTTCTGGATCTTCATCGAATTGCAGGTCTGTTCTTGGGCACGCGCCGGCTCATCGCTGATCATCCGACGCTGGATCTGGCGCTGGCAAGCGGTTTACCGTTGGCCAGGTTTCGGTCTAAGGGCGAGGACATGCGGGACGACGATTTGGCTCTGGATGCGCAAGCCAGCGAGGAAGAGGTGGCTGTTGCGCTCGCCCGCTGGACCGCAGCTCTGGGGCTGGCGACCACCCTACCGTCGCCTGTAGACGCCCTGTCCGATCAGGCCCGTCATGTCGAGTGATCGGATTTTCGCTAGTTTTCGGCGGATCGGCGAGAGCGAATTCGACGGCTTCGTCCTTCTCCCCGCTGATCCTGATCAACGCTTCGTTGTCGAACTCTTGCTAGACGGCGAACCCTTTGCTCTGACCCACGCCGAGACCTTCGTGTCGGATCTAGCGGCCTCAGGTTATGGAGATGGTTGCTACGGCTTCTCCTTTGTCTGCAACCCACTGCGGTTGACCGGCATTGAGCATGCGCATGTGAGAATTGCCAACAGTGGCGACCCGGTGGGAGAGGCCATCGACCTCGCCGCCGACCCTGTCGAGCCGGCGCTTTCGCCTGCCGACATCGGCTCCGTCCGCTGGACTGGCGGCCTGCGCCTCGAAGGCTGGCGGCGCGGTGGTCAGGATAGCCGTGTCCGCATCTTATTTGAAGATCAGCTCGTTGCCGAAGCGGTCCCCGACCGCTGGATCCATATCGAGCGGCCGCGCGACACTTTGTCGGGCCGTCTCGGCTTCCAGGTCACCCTGCCGCAGGCTTGGGCCGACGGCGTCTTCAGAAGATTTCACGTGGAGACCGAATGCGGTGAAGCGCTGGAGGGAAGCCCTGTCGCTTTAGTCGCCTATCGCGACGGCCTGACCGCTTTCCTCCTGCGTCATTCGGAAGGACAGGGAGGGGATCCGCGAACCGAATTCTTCGATCGCGTGCTGCCGAATTCCGTCCCCTTGAGCGACTACCGCGAATGGGCCTCCTATCACCTCGACAAGCGCGAGACACCATCCGCTCCTTCAGCGCCGGTTGCCGTCGCTCTGGTCGGTGAAGCCGATCCCGAACCGTCGGTGCAAAGCCTCAGGGCCGGCTCAGGCGACTGGGTGGCCGGTTATTTCTCACCGGATGGGGCCGGCTATACCGGGCTTTCCGCTGGCGCGGTCCGCCCGTTTCTCGATGAGACCGCCCGCCATTGCGAGACCGTCCTGTTTGCAATGTCGGGAACGCGGTTCAGGCCGCAGGCGCTCGCATGCTATGCCGCGGCGCTCCAGGATGAAGGCGGCCGCCTTGTCTACGGTGATATCGAAGTCGCGGACGAAGCAGGAGATGCCTGGCCGCTCCTGTTCGGCCGCTTCGATCTCGAGCGCTTCCTGGAACAAGGTTATGCAGCTCATCTCTTCGCCTGTTCGCGCGCGGACGCGCTGGCGGCGGTCGATCAGGGCGCGCGAAGCCTTTATGAGGTGTTCGCGTCAGTGGTAGATGCTAGCGGCGGCGAGGCAGTCGTCCATCTGCCTGGGCCGCTGGCGACACGACCCGCTCTCGATCCCGAGCAAGAAGGCTCGGCGCTTGCCCGTGCAGCTGATCGCCTTCTGGAAAGTCAGGGCATTCAAGCCCATGTCACTTCGCAGACGTCCAAAGCTTTGCCAGCTGTCCGCGTCATGCGCGAGGTCAAAGCCGCCACCCTCTCAGTGATCATCCCAACCCGGGACCGACGCGACCTCCTTGAGGCCTCTATCCGCTCGCTCAAGCGATATGAGCGCGAAATCGATCTGGAGATCATCGTCGTCGACAACGGTTCACGAGAAGCCAAAACCCTTTCCTATCTGGACGGGCTCGCCCGTACAGGAGCGACGGTCATCAGGGATGACAAAGCCTTCAACTATGCAAGGCTGAACAATCGTGCGGTCGAATCTGCCCGCGGCGAGGTCGTTTGCCTTCTCAACAACGATACGGAATTCGTCGAGCCGGTCTTCGCCGAAATGCTCTCCCGTCTCGCCGACCCTACGGTCGGGGCCGTCGGTGTGCTGCTGACGCGCTCGAGCGATATCGTGCAGCATGGCGGTGTGGTCCTTGGTCCTCATTTCGGGGCAGCGCATGCCTTCGAGGATCGGATGCTCGGCGATCCCGGCTATGGGAACCTGCTCAAGGGGGCCCATGAGGTGAGCGCGGTGACTGCAGCCTGTCTGATGACGCGCCGCGCCGACTATCTGGCGCTCGGTGGTCTCGACGAAATCCGATTTCCCGTCGCCTTCAACGATGTTGATTATTGCCTGCGGTTACGGGAACAGGGCAAGCGGATCGTGTTCACGCCACATGTGCATCTGCTCCACCATGAATCGGCGAGCCGCGGATCGGACGATGCGCCGGAGCGGCGCGCGAGGGCGCAGCGCGAACTCGTCAATCTACGCACACTCTGGGGCGAAGTGCTGGCCGACGACCCATATTACAGCCCCCTTCTCAGCCTCGGCCCGGTTCCCTATTCGGGTCTTGCCGCGGTGCCACGGCGTCTCCAGCCTCTTGCGAGCAAACGACCCTATATGCGGCGCACTGCTCCTTTCAGCCTATAGGAAAGCTATCCATGGCGGCTAGCCAGACCGAGCCCGCGCCGATCGAACCTCAGACCGTTTCGAAGAAGCGTGTCCTCCATGTCGGCTGCGGCGCGCCTAATCCCAAGAAGCTCCACATGATCTTCCGCGCCCCTGCCTGGCAGGAGGTGCGGCTCGATATTGATCCGCAGGTGAGGCCTGACCTGATGTCAACCGTCGTTGACATGAAGGACGTCGCAGCCGATCAGAGCTTCGACGCCTTGTGGAGCTCGCACAATATTGAGCATCTCTACGATCACGAGGTCCTGCCCGCCTTTGCTGAATTCAGGCGTATATTGCGCCCCGACGGCTTCGCGCTGATCACCTGCCCGGATCTTCAGGCCGTTGCCGGCCTGATCGCAGAAGGACGTCTGGAAGAAGGGGTCTACGAAGCGCCGTCAGGTCCAGTAACCCCGCTCGACATGATCTACGGCTTTCGTCCCTCTATCGCGGCGGGCAATGACTTTATGGGCCATAGGACCGGCTTTACGACCGAGCGTCTCGGACGTCTTCTGGTCGAGACCGGATTCGCCGAAGTCCGGATGATCAAGGGCGAGTCCTACGATCTCTGGGCGCTTGCCCTGATGCCCGAAATTGACGCGCCGCGCCTCATGACCGCGCTCGCCCGCACCGGACTGAAGTTTCAGCAAGGCGACTGATCAGGATGCAGCCGCCTTGCCGTCATCATTTCTCGCGCATCGCCGAGTCCATCCGAGAGACCAGCGGCGAAAGAAGGTAGTCGAGAACGGTCCGGGCGCCGGTCGGCACGATGACGCTGGCAGTCAAGCCAGCTGTCATCTTCTCCTTGATGAAGCTCGGAACACTCTTCGGATCGACGCTCACCTCACCGGCGAAGTAGGCCGTATTGGTGGCCTTATCGACAATGCGATCGCGTGAGGTCGATACGACGGTGCCCCGCATCGGATCGAGGTCGAGCCGCTGGAATGCCGGGAACTGAATTTCAGCCTCCATGCCCGGATGAATCCCGTCAATATCAAGAGGCGAGAACCTGGCCTGCACGACGAGATTGTCGGACTGCGGAGCGATGTTCATGATGGCATCCCCCGGTCTGACGACACCACCCACCGTGAAGACCTGCAATTCCTGCACGGTGCCGTCGATCGGCGCCACGACGTCGGTCCGGCGCAGTTGATCCTCGGCGATGATCAGCTGAGAGCGCAGTTCGCGGATATCCTTCGTCAGCTGCGGCATGTTAGTGGCTGCGGCTTCCCGGTAGTCCTCCTTGGCTTGTTGAACATTGAGCTCGTTTTCGACGATCCGCTGGCGAGCTCGGGCCATTTCGATGTCGGACTTGGCAACTGTCGCAGCGAGTTGCAGACCGTCGCGGCGTAGCTCGTCGACCTGGGTGTTGGTGATCAACTTGCGCTTCAAGAGCCGGTCGAGACCGGCCAGACGTCCGTTGATCAGGTTCAATTCGTCCTGCGAGACCTTCTTCTGTACCTTCAGGCCCTCGATCTCCTGGCCGATCTGCAGGTTCTGGGACTTAAGAACGTCGATCTTCTGGTTCAGCACGGAAAGACCCGTCTGAAACTGCTCCACGACGTCGTTGATCGCCCCCTGAACCGTCGGATCGTCCTTTGCAAGGCGGGTGACCTCCTCGGGCATTTGGACCGTATAAGACAATTGCCGCTCGGCGGTGAGACGCGCCTGAGAAGCGAGCGCCGCAGCAAGCTGACGCCGGTACAAGAGAGCCGAAGACTTAGCCTTGGTGGGATCGAGGCGGACCAGAAGATCCCCCGCCTTCACCTTATCGCCGTTGCGCACATGGATTTCTTCGACGATCCCGCCTTCTAGATGCTGGATCGTCTTGATGTTGGAGGCGGCAGTGACAACCCCTTGGGCTACGGCCGCGCTGTCCAACCTGGCAAAGAAACTCCAGCCACCAAAGACGCCGAAGGTGAGAACCACGATGATCAGGCTCATCCGTCGCAGCCGGTGCCAGTCGGTGTCGATCACGGGGCTGTCGAGTGCGGGAGCCGACATGGACATGAGAACTTCCTTATCGAGAGCGCATGAGGCGGTGTGCGACGATCGCCTCAGCTGCCCCTATGACCTTCAATCACCTTCAAAGGTGTCGGCTTCTGATGCGGCAGACGCTGCAGGATTTCCTCCCGCTGGCCGTAGGCTTGGAGAGCGCCGCTATGCATGACGAGGACGTCGTCGCAGTAGGGTAACATGTTCATCTTGTGCGTCACGAGGATGACGGTCGTTCCCTGCGCCTTCAGCCGCTGAACCGCGGCGATGAGGAGAGCTTCACCGCGGGCATCGAGCGCGGAATTCGGTTCGTCCAGGAATACGATAACGGGTCTGCCATAGACGGCACGTGCTAAGGCAATACGTTGACGCTGGCCGCCCGACAGAACATGGCCATTTGGGCCGAGAATGGTATTGAAGCCGTTCGGCAGTGACTGGATAAGATCAGTCACGCCGGCCAACTCGGCAGCTTCGAACAGCAGCGCCTCGTTCTCCGCTGAGGCCGGATAGAACCGCGATATGTTTTCCGCGACCGTTCCCGGCAACATGTCGACGTCTTGCGGGACATATCCCACATAGCGACCAAGCTCGCCGGGATCCCAATGCGTCAGGCTGTGTCCGTCCAAGGCGACCGTTCCGCCCGTCGGCGACCAGATCCCCGCGAGCGTGCGCAAGAGACAGGACTTGCCGGCGCCACTGTCTCCAATAATGGCCAAAATCCGGCCCGCCTGCAACGAAAAGGACACGTCACGTACGAGAGTGCCTTTCTTGCCGGGTGTCCCGACAACGACGCCGCTCGCGGTCAAGTGACCGGCAGGACGCGGCAGACTCAGGCTGGTCTGGAACTGGTCGGCCTCCGCTAAGAGCTTGTTGAGACGCTGGACGGCGGCCCGAGCGTTTGACACCGACCGCCACTGCCCAACCAGGGCCTCGACCGGGCCAAGCCCACGCATCATAATCAGCATGGAGGCATAGGTCGCCCCCTGCGAGACCGCATCGTCGAGATATAGGAGCGCGCCGACACCGATGATCAGGATCATCTGGCTCATGCGGATGAAGCGGATCAATCCGGTAATTCCAGCCGAACGCTGCTGGGCGAGCGTCTGCCAGCCCGCGGCGCGCCCGTGAAAATTGATCCAACGTTCGCCAAGACCCGCTACCATGCCCATGGACCGGGCCGTCTCGACGTTCCGATTCGTGGCGACGGCGAATTCGAGCGCCTTGGCTTGAGCTTCGCGCGCGTTCTTGTTCGGTCGCTCGACGATCATCAAATTCATCGCCGACAATCCGCCAAGCAGAAGCGTCACAGTCAGCCCGAGAAAACCAAAGACAGGGTGAATTATGAAGAGAACGATCAGGAATATCGGCGACAGCAAAGTGTCGAACAAAGCCGGTATGAAGGGCCCGCTCAGGGCGTCTCGCACCGCATCAAGGTCGTTGAAGTAACGCGGACCGTCAACCGAGCGCCGCCCAAATCGATGCACGGCAGCAAAAACCTTACCGCGCAGCTGTTCGTCCAGGTTGAGCGCAATCCGCTTGAGCGATTCGCCCCGCAGCCAATGCAAAATGCTCATCACGATCATCAAAAAGACCGCGATGGCTGTCAAGAACAGGAGGGTCTCGTAGCTTTTGCTGGTAAATACCCGCTCGCCGACTTGCATCAGATAAATGGACGGGACAAGCACGAGGATGTTAGTGAAAAAACTGAAGCCAAAAAGCTGCGCATAGGCTGGCAGTAGCCTGCGCAACCGCTCATAGAGCGAAATTCGTTCCTCCAATGGGGCCACTCCGCTTGTCTTGCCCATGCCGCTTTTGCTGAGCACTTGTCGAACGATGCCTCGCTCGAGTCCCCTGTACAATGCCTAACAGCATCTACACCAGTTTCCTGGAATTCGACGTAGAAACCTCCAAACGGCGACTCTACGCACCGAATTCCTACAGATCCGTTCGTGAAGCCTCTCTGGTGCCGGTTGTTACAGCTGAAGCGTTGTCTCTAGCAGCGTTCTTCCCATTGGTGTGGTCTTTGGAAGGCGATCACGTCGAACTGATGGCATTGCGGTCCCTGATTCCATTAGGGCGTGCGCAGCTGCCCGATACGCTACGTATCTACAAGGCATTGCCACTTTTGCTGCAGGCTTTTCCGCTCCGTCTGATGCCGGAAAGTCCGCGCCAGTTCGGGCTGGACGGTGCCTTGCCAGACCGCCCGACCGATACCGGCGCGCCGATTTTCACCCCGCAGCGAACCTTAAGCCGGGGTGCCGATATCAAGCTGCGGGCGCTTTCAGCGTTGAAGCGGTCCCTGGATGAAACTCAGGCAATTTCTCAGGCTTTATGGGACCTTGAAATGCTGATGGAATGGCAGCTGCCTCTGGATGGCATTGCCCATGCCGAGGTTGGCCCGCTCTTTGTCGTATCGACCGAGCCGTCCGTTCTTTCGCGACAGATCGAGCTGGCGACGCGTTTCGGTGCAGATGCGATGCTGCTCGTCGCCGCCCACCGGATTTCGCTCTACCGCACGGGCCCGCTTCTGACGGCGGCCCGCGGCCTGTCTACTAAAGGAGCGCTCGAGACGGACGTCGACGCTGCGCCTGTATCCCGGGAGCTCTGAGATGTCCTCCCGCAAATCCGACGCGACACTCGGCGAAGTCTGCGAGGTCGTGCCGATCGCATCCCATGCGGACCGATCCTGGCGTCCGGCATCCGGCGGCACCGGGCCTGACCTCTTCGTTCCAATTGGCGACTCAGAGCTTCTCCTGTGCTCCCACTTCCTACCGCTTGCGATCTTGCCGCGGTCCGAAGGAGCCCAAGTGGTCGCCTTGTTGAGCTCTGCCTATACCAATGTGGCGGTATATGAGGACGACGCATGGCAACCTGGTTACAAACCGATCGCCCTTAGATGCCTGCCATTCGGTCTTACGCCCGGCTCAGGCAGTATCGCCTCGCGCCTGACGATTCGGACCAATCATCTCGTCGAGAAGGGTGGCAAGCCGCTATTTGGCAGTGATGGAACGCTGGCGCCGGAGGTGAAGGCCACTGCGACCCTCCTCGCCCGCTGGGAAGCCGGTGCGAATCGGCTTGCCCATGCCGCGGACCGGCTCATGTCTGCCGATCTTCTTCTACCGGTGCGCTCAACGGCGCGGCATCGGCACGGCGCCATGGACGATTCGCTCCTGACAATCGATCTCGGCAAGCTGACGGGCTTTTCGAAGTTCCGCGCTGCGGCTTTGGCGCGACCTGACGCGCTGGCCGTCGAACTGGCCGCCGCCTTGAAGTTTTCCTTGCGCTCGGAGATCGCGTCCGCCGCGCCGGCACCTCCTCACCCGGATCAGCCGAGCGCGGAAGCGGGCGAGGGGCGCGCAGACGACCTTCCTCACGAGCGGCCGGTCATTCCGCTGCATCTCGATGAGGATGAACTCCTCGACGTTGGTAAACTTTTCCCCCGCGAACAATAGGTCTAACGGCATGAAGCAAGAAGCCGACGAGCTCACGATGACCGACGACACCGCGATGACGCATCTGCAGCGGCTCGAGGCGGAATCGATCCACATCATGCGGGAGGTCGCGGCCGAGTTCTCCAATCCGGTGATGCTCTATTCGATCGGCAAGGATTCGTCGGTCATGCTGCATCTGGCGATGAAGGCGTTCTATCCCGCCAAGCCGCCGTTCCCGCTGCTCCATATCGACACGACCTGGAAGTTCAGGGAGATGATCGCCTTTCGCGACGAGGCGGCAAAGCGCGCGGGCATGGACCTCATCGTCCATACCAACCAGGCGGGCGTGAAGGCCGGCATCACCCCCTTCACCCACGGCTCCTCGGCCTATACCGGCATCATGAAGACCGAGGCGCTGAAAGAGGCGCTGACCCAATACGGCTTCGATGCGGCCTTCGGCGGCGCGCGGCGCGACGAGGAGAAGTCGAGGGCGAAGGAGCGGATCTTCTCCTTCCGGTCGCAGAGCCATGGCTGGGACCCGAAGAACCAGCGGCCCGAGCTCTGGAACCTCTACAACGCCAGGATCCGCAAGGGCGAGTCGATCCGGGCCTTCCCGCTGTCGAACTGGACCGAGCTCGACATCTGGCAGTACATCCTGAAGGAGAACATCCCAATCGTGCCGCTCTACTTCGCGGCAGAGCGCCCGGTCGTGGAGCGCGGCGGGCAGTGGATCATGGTCGACGACGACCGTCTTCCGATGGAGCCCGGCGAGACGCCTGAGATGCGGATGATCCGCTTCCGCACGCTCGGCTGCTATCCGCTGACGGCGGCGATGGAGTCCCCAGCCGCGACGCTGCCGGAGATCGTCCACGAAATGCTTCTCGCTCGCACTTCCGAGCGGTCCGGCCGGCTGATCGACCATGACGAGGCCGGCTCGATGGAGAAGAAGAAGCGCGAGGGGTATTTCTGATGGACACCGCGGACTTCGATCCGGCCGCCTTCGCCGACTATCTCCACCGCCACGAGACCAAGGGGCTCCTGCGCTTCCTGACCTGCGGCTCGGTCGACGACGGCAAGTCGACCCTGATCGGGCGGCTGCTCTACGACACCAAGCTCCTGTTCGAGGACCAGCTGGCGACGCTGCAGCAGGATTCGGCCAAGCACGGCACGGTCGGCGAGGACATCGACTTCGCGCTTCTCGTCGACGGGCTGGAGGCCGAGCGCGAGCAGGGCATCACCATCGACGTCGCCTACCGCTTCTTCGCGACGGAGAAGCGCAAGTTCATCGTCGCCGACACGCCGGGCCACGAGCAGTACACCCGCAACATGGCGACCGGCGCCTCCAATGCCGATCTCGCGGTGATCCTGATCGACGCGCGCAAGGGCGTGCTGACCCAGACGCGGCGGCACGCCTACATCGCCTCGCTTCTCGGCATCCGGCACGTCGTTCTCGCCGTCAACAAGATCGACCTCGCCGGCTATTCGAAAGAGGTCTTCGATGCGATCGTCGCCGACTTCCGCGCCTTTGCGGGCGAGCTGACATTCGAGACGCTGCAGCCGATCCCGCTGTCGGCGCGCTTCGGCGACAACGTCACCGAGCGCGGCGAGAACCTCGGCTGGTACGACGGCCCGACGCTGCTTCAGCATCTGGAGACGGTCGAGGTCGCCAAGGACGAGAGCGCGCGGCCCTTCCGCTTGCCGGTCCAGTGGGTGAACCGGCCGAACCTCGACTTTCGCGGCTATTGCGGCACGATCGCCAGCGGCAGGATCGCGGTCGGTGACGAGGTAACCGTCGCCGTCTCCGGCCGGACTTCGTCCGTGAAGCGCATCGTCACCTATGACGGCGACCGGCCGTCGGCGGGCGCCGGCGAGGCGGTGACGCTGGTGCTTGCGGACGAGACCGACGTCTCGCGCGGCGACATCCTCGCGGCGGCTTTCGCACGGCCCGATGTCGCCGACCAGTTCGCGGCGCATGTCATCTGGATGCATGACGAACCGCTGATGCCGGGGCGGGCCTATCTCTTCAAGATCGGCACGCGGACGGTGGCCGGCTCGGTCACCGAGATCAAGCACCAGATCGACGTCAACACCTTCCAGCATCTGGCCGCCAAGGCGCTGCCGCTGAACGGCGTCGCGCAGGTGAACCTCTCCTTCCGCGAGCCGGTCGCCTTCGATCCCTACGAGGCGATCCCGGGCACGGGGAGCTTCATCGTCATCGACCGGCTGAGCAATCTCACCGTCGGGGCCGGGACGATCGACTTCGCGCTCAGGCGCGCCACCAACATCCACTGGCAGTCCATCGACCTCACCAAGACGATGCGCGGCGAGGCGATGGGCCAGCGCCCGGCGGTGGTCTGGTTCACCGGGCTTTCGGGCGCCGGCAAGTCGACCATCGCCAACCTCGTCGAGAAGCGGCTGTTCGCGATGGGCAAGCACACCTATCTCCTCGACGGCGACAACGTCCGGCACGGGCTCAACCGCGATCTCGGCTTCACCGAGGCGGACCGCGTCGAGAACATTCGCCGGGTCGCCGAGACGGCGAAGCTCTTCGTCGATGCCGGCGTGATTGTGCTCTGCTCCTTCATCTCGCCGTTCCGGTCCGAACGGCGGATGGCACGCGAGCTGATGGAGCCGGGCGAGTTCGTCGAGGTCTTCGTCGACACGCCGCTGCATGTCGCCGAGAAGCGCGATCCAAAGGGCCTCTACAAGAAGGCGCGGGCCGGCGCGATCAAGAACTTCACCGGCATCGACAGCCCCTACGAGGCGCCGGAGGCTCCGGAGATCCGCCTCGCCGCAGGCACGACCTCGCCCGAGGAACTCGCCGATGCCGTCGTCGAGTATCTGCGCAGCCACGGCTATGTGAGTAGCGACTGATGACCTGCCTCCCGGAAGTGTCGAGTCTTCTGAAGAAGGAGCAATTTTAAAAGTCAGATAGCCAATTCAGCAGAAGGCCTCGATATAGAGCCGTGAGAAGCTTCGGAGGAAGTGATAGAAATCATGCAGATTACCATCGAGGCGGTCGTGTACGATGAAGTTTGAGAGCATCAACGACTCAAGGACACCCCGATGGCCAAGACGACATAGCCGCAGACCGAGCTTCTGCGTAGGCACGACAATGGTGTTTTCCTACACGCCGGGAGCGACGGCTTCTGGCAACCTCTAGCTAAAGAGCACAATGAGGGTGGATCTAGACCTTTTCGAGGTCTCCAACTTGCTGCACTAAACGAACCGGCAGGAGGACACCTCCGGAAACTGGCGGATTTCGCTCTGACGTGATTCACTGACCTTGCGCTTTCGGGAGGTGTCGGATGGCGGGACAGATCGGGTTTTGGGACGTCGAGGATCGGCTTTCGCAACTGTCGCGGCATGGCGATCCTCTGGAGAAGCTGTCCGTCACCGTCGATTTCGAGATGTTCCGGGCGGACCTGGCAAAGGCATTTCCTCGCGGTGATCGCAGCAAGGGCGGCAGACCCCCGTTCGATCCGGTGTTGAAGTTCAAGATGCTGGTGCTTCAGGCGCTGAACGGGCTGTCCCTCGGCCAGACGGAGTTTCTGGTGAAGGACCGGCTGAGCTGGATGCGGTTCTGCGGCCTTGGTCCGGGCGATGCGGTTCCCGACGCCAACACGCTGTGGGATTTCCGCGAGGCGCTGATTGCCGCCGATGCGCTCGATGCTCTGTTTGCCCGGCTCGACCGGGCAATCGGCGAGGCCGGCTACCTTCCGATGTCCGGCCAGATCATGGACGCTACGCTGGTTGCCGCACCGCGCCAGAGGAACACTGAGGACGAGAAGGCCCGGATCAAGGCCGGCGAGAGCGCGAAAGAGATCTGGAAGGACGAGCCGTTCAAGGCGCGTCAGAAGGATGTCGATGCCCGTTGGACGGTGAAGTTCTCGAAGGCCAGGCCGGCAGAGGACGGCCAGAAACAACAGGTCGACATCGCCATCCCGACGTTCGGCTACAAGAACCATGTCTCGATCGACCGCCGGCACGGTGTCATCCGCAGGTCTGTCGTCACGGATGCCGCTGCCCATGACGGGGCGCGCTTGCGCGAGGGGCTGATCGATCCTTCGAACACCGCCTCCGATGTCTGGGCGGACAGCGCCTACCGCTCGGCCGAGAACGAGCGCTTTCTCAAAGGCGCCGGCAAGACCAGCCGTATCCATCGCCGCAAGCTGAAAGGCCGGGCCATGCCGGCAAGAACCCGCAAGGCGAATGCCGTGAAATCGGCAGTCCGCAGCCGCGTCGAGCACGTCTTCGCCTACGAGAAAGGGCCGATGGGGATGGTCATTCGCACCATCGGCATCGCGAGGGCGAAGGCCACGCTGACGCTGGCGAACATGGCCTACAACATGAACCGATGGCGATGGCTCGACAGCCGAACTGCGTCCGCATGAGCCAATGACGGCTCGATCAGGGCTATTTGGCCCCCCGAACCACCATCATCAATACAGCGCCGAAAACCCTCAAGTTCGAGCGTCAGCCCAAAAGTCGCGCTGTTCCGGCAAATTGCGGTGTTTCCGGAGGCCTCCAGGATTGAGAATGAATTTATAATACAATTACTTAGATTAATAGATCACGAACTTCGGATGTAATGTCACGACCTAAATTATTGTCAACCATGATACTTTCCTCCCCAACGCGACATCTTGCAACCATTTTTCTTGCTCCAGCATTCCTGAAGAAATAGAAGCGATGTCGTCCATCAGAAAATGAAACGTAAAGTCTATTTTTCTCTACATTGACCAGATCGGGAAGAAACCGCCTCTCAATGGATACTTTGTGATCTTCGAAACGTGCATTAATTATTGGCACATTTATGCCTTGTTCGGGGAGATAGCTCCAGAACAAATCTGTGGAACCGGTAAAATCAGCTTCAGATCCATTATCATCTCGTGACTTCCACTCATTGTAGAACGCCTGAACATCAAGCTCCACGAACGACCAATCCTCTAATTTAAGGTTATTATTATTATGATCGTAAACAAAATAACGAAGCTTTTCATCGATCAATAAATTTCTTCCCTCTCGGCACGCAGGGAATCCTTCAGTGCGGTACATAAACGAGTAATTACCCACGCCCTGGGTTCACCGTCCTTTGCGGTCAGGGGCTGACGGTTTTGAGGATGGTCTTGAAGGTGCTGGTTTCGGGATGGAGCCTCGCCGTGTCGACGACGGTGCGGATGTCGGCCTCGCCCTCGGCGGCCCACATGGCGCGGTAGCCGTTGGTGACCTTGCGCTGGATGACGGTCGGGCGCAGGGCGCGTTCGCAGATCCCATGGGGATAGCGGCTGGCTCTGTGACAGAGTGCAACTGCTACAACACTCTGTGGAGGTAATCATGCTTGTTACGACTGACCAACTCGAAGTGCCCGCCGCTATCCGCGTCGATCTTGGCGCGATTTTCGTCTCGTTGGAACTCAGCAATTCGACCTGGCTGGTCACATCGCTTTCACCGGGCAGCAATAAAATGTCGCGGCATACCGTCGTCGGTGGCGAAATCGCCGGTCTATTTGCTTGTTTTGCCGAACTGCGGAAGAAGGTGCAAGCGCGTGAGGGCAAGCTTTATCCGCTCGTGGTGATCGAGGAAGCTGGTCTCGACGGCTTCTGGATCGATCGATGTCTGCGCCGGGAAGACTGGATTGAAAGCCATGTCGTCGATGCCGCCTCGATTGCGGTGTCGCGTCGGCGTCGGCGAGCGAAGACCGATCGCATCGATGGCGAGACGCTGATCCGGACGCTGATGGCCTACAAGCGGAGCGAACCCCGGGTCTGCTCAATGGTCAGAACACCGACGCCTGAGGAAGAGGATCGCCGTCGAATTTGCCGCGAACGCAAAGCGCTGATTGCCGAGCGAGTTCTCCACGTTAATCGCATCAAGGGGCTGCTCTTCAGCCAGGGCATTCGGGGTTACGAGCCGTTACGTCGTGGTCGTCGCAAACGGCTCGAGGAGCTTGAAACGGGCGATGGCCGTGCGCTCTCCAGGCATATCAAGGCCCAAATCTGCCGTGAGCTCGACCGTCTCGAATTGTTGCTCGAACAGATCAAGGCGGTCGAGGCCGAACGGGATGCGCTGGTGACCCAAGAGGCGCATGGCATTCCCACGCCCGCGACAATGCTGCTCGATATCAAGGGGATTGGTCCCGAGTTTGCGGCAGTCCTGTACTCGGAAGGCTTGTTTCGACATTTTGATAATCGACGGCAAGTCGCAGCCTATGCCGGGCTTGCGCCATCTCCCTGGCAGAGCGGATCGATCGACCGTGAGCAGGGAGTCTCGAAAGCGGGCAATCCGCGACTGCGAACCACGATGGTCCAGCTAGCGTGGCTGTGGCTACGTCATCAACCGGAATCGGCACTCGCCCGCTGGTTTGATGAACGGGTAACGGGCAATGGCGGCCGCCTCAAAAAATCAGCGATCGTGGCGCTTGCCCGCAAATTGCTCGTTGCGCTGTGGAAGTATGTGAACGCGGGAGTCGTGATTGAAGGAGCCGTCATGAAGACGGCGTGACGAGACCTATACAGATTTCCAATCCGCAGGACCCGATCAGTGCTGCCGGATCCAGGTGGGCGGACCGGAACAACGCATGGCTTCAAAAGCCGGTTCACAGAATGGTCCCGTCCTCCTGAGCCCTTGCCCACCGGAAGCGGGATAGTGGTGCAGCCGCTCGAGCGGCGACCGGATGTGAGGTTGTACAGGCTCGGATGCCGGGCCGGTATTTCGAACCGGGCTCAGACCTTGGATACCGTGAACGAGGAACGCAGTCATGCCACCCTAAATAAAACGCTTGACCCAGAAATCCCCATGTGAGGCGTTGTTCGTCGGCTCCACCAGTCCGGGATAGGCGGCGAACGTCAGAAGCTG
>NZ_JAJAVB010000030.1 GCF_020615385.1 Jiella soli
ACAGCGCATCGACGTCTCGGAAGCCATGATCCATGTCGCCATGGGAAGCCTCCTGCTCCGACGCATCAGCCATTGAGACCTTTCTCAAACGGTCTCTCAGCTGCGCAAGCAATGTTTTGCTTATGGTCTTGCATCGAAACTTTCATTCCGTATGATCTTTTAGGGTGGGGAATATACAAGGGGCGCGCGGAGGCGATTTACTCAAGATTAAGCTGAAAAGTTCATCCTGAAATCGGAGCGGCGCATAAGATGCGGAAGGCTGACGAAGTCGGTCTGCGACCGGCCTTGTCCAAGCAAAATTCAGGATAAAGTGGATGTCACTTTCTGTCTTCCGCGGTCGCGAAGAGACCGCCAAGCTCGCCGCCCTGGAGGCGCTTCGCACCAACGTGATGATCGCCGATCGCGATCTGCGGATCACCTATCTCAATCCCGAGCTCATGAAGCTGCTCAAGGAGGCCGAGCCCGAGCTGCGCAACGAGCTGCCCGCCTTCAGCACCGCCACGCTGGTCGGTAGCAACATCGACATCTTCCACAAGAACCCGGGACATCAGCGCAATATGCTGAGCCGGCTGCAGCAGCCGCACAACGCGACCATCCGCGTCGGGCGGCGGGTCTTCGACTTGCTTGTCACGCCGCTGCGGGAGAAGTCGCAGATCATCGGCTTCGTGGTGGAATGGTCCGACGCTAAGGAGCGCCTGCTCAATCTCGACTATTCGGGACAGATGACGGCCGTCTGCCGCGCCCAGGCGATCATCGAGTTCACCGTCGACGGCAAGATCGTCGCGGCGAATGAGAACTTCCTTAAGGTCATGGGTTACGAGGCGCAGGAGATTGTGGGCAAGCACCACCAGATCTTCGTCGACCAGAGCTATCGGGAAAGCGCGGAATACGCCCAGTTCTGGGAGAGCCTGAGGCGGGGCGAATACAAGGCGGCGGAATTCCACCGGATCGGCAAGGGCGGTCGGGACGTCTGGATCCAGGGTTCCTACAACCCGATCCTCGATGCAAACGGCAAGGTGACGAAGATCGTGAAATACGCGACCGACGTCACGGAGCGGGTGAAGGGGGTAGCCGAGATCGCCAGCGCCCTCAGCGCGCTTTCGCAAGGCCAGCTCGATCGCCGGATCACCAAGTCGCTGACGCCCGAGCTCGACAAGCTCCGCGTGGACTACAATTCCGCGCTCGATGGCCTCGAGGACGCGATGCGCCAGGTCAAGCAGGCGACCGGCCTGATCGGCGAAGGCATGGACGAGATCAACACCGCGGCCGCCGACCTCTCTCACCGCACCGAGCAGCAGGCCGCGAGCCTCGAAGAGACGGTCGCGGCCCTGTCCGAGGTGACCCGCGGCATCAACAACACCGCAGCCGACGCGATCAAGGCGAACGGTGCGGCGGCCGCGGCGCTCAAGGACGCCGAGAACGGCGGCGTGGTCGTCACCAAGGCGATCGAGGCGATGAGCCAGATCGAGAATTCGTCGCAGAAGATCAACCAGATCATCGGGGTCATCGACGAAATCGCCTTCCAGACCAACCTCCTGGCCCTCAATGCAGGCGTCGAGGCGGCCAGAGCCGGCGAGGCGGGCAAGGGCTTTGCGGTCGTCGCCCAGGAAGTGCGTGCCCTGGCGCAGCGCTCTGCAGAGGCCGCCAAGGAGATCAAGGGGCTCATCCAGGCCTCCACCGTCCATGTCGAGGACGGCGTGAACCTCGTCAGAGCCTCCGGTAAGTCACTCGAGGAGATCGTGGCGCAGGTCGGCGACGTCAGCAACGTCGTAGGCGCCATCGCCAAGAATGCGGAGCAGCAGGCGATCGGCCTGCGCGAGGTCTCGACCGCCGCCGACCAGATGGACAAGGTGACCCAGCAGAACGCGGCGATGGTCGAGGAGACCACGGCGGCCGCGAACAACCTCATGGGCGAGACCTCAAAGCTGACCCAGCTGATGCTGCGCTTCGATGTCAGCGGCGGGGCTCCGGCGGCAGCACGCAGACCGGCTCCGTCCGCCAAGGCAGCCTCGCCCGCGCGGCCCCTCAGACAGATGCGCAACGTCGGCAGTGGCGGTGCTGCCAAGAAGCCGGTTGCGGCAGAAGAAGGCTGGGCAGAGTTCTGACCGGCTGACGGCGCGAGAGCACGGGGCCGAAGAGCGGGGAGCCGCTCCTCGCTCCCCAGCGAAGCAGGCCGGAGCAGCCATCCGGCGTGACCGTCCGATGCACTGAAACGAGGAAGCCCCCGAAGCCAGTTCACTGGTTCGGGGGCTTCCTCGTTTGTAGATCTCTGATGCTCGGCTGCCGATGGTCAGGACGAGAGGGTCAAGGCCCAGTCTGCCGCCGCCGGTCGATCGATCGACTTGATGTCCGGAATCCCGCCGAACTTGCCGCGCCTCTTGTGGCGCGCCCCGAAGGAACCTCGCGCGGCGCCGACAGGAGGGCGATTCTGGCGCCGGAAACTCAGGCCGGAAGTCCGGCCCGGGCTTCCTTCAACTGATCGAGATCATGCTGGGCCTTCGCCTTCGCCTCGGGATCGGAGGCATCCGCGACGTCCTCTTCCGCATTCCGAATCTGCTGGTCGAGCTCGGCCCGATCGACCTCGGCGACCGGCGTCGCATGTTCCGCGAGCAGGGTCAGGCCCTTCTCGTTGACGTCGGCAAAGCCGCCGCGCACGAAGATCTGCTGCTCCTGGCCGCTCTCCGGCGTGACCACGACGACGCCGGGCTTGACCGTCGTCATCATCGGCGCATGGCGCGCCATCACTGTGAAATAGCCCTCCGAGCCCGGCACGTTGACCGACGTCACGGCCTCGGAGATCAGGAGCTTCTCGGGGGAGACGAGTTCGAACTGGAAGCTATCGGCCATCGGGCGTCTCTTTCATGGCGACATCGAAGCGGCGCACCGCCGCCTCGAACCTGTCCTGGCAGGCCGGTCACGAAGGCCGGCGGGACTGCCGCTTTTCGACGTCAGGGAGCGTCCGTGACCACTTCTGCGACCACGGACAGGTTCATGTGATTGCGTCCCGTGAAGGCGGGACGCCAATCCGCCGCCTGTCAGGCTGCGTCCTGCGCCAGCTTCTGCGCCTTCTCCACGGCCATGTCGATCGAGCCGACCATGTAGAACGCCGCTTCCGGCAAATGGTCGTACTCGCCGTTCACCAGGCCCTTGAAGGACTTGATCGTGTCCTCGAGCGCCACCAGCTGGCCCGGCGTGTTGGTGAACACCTCGGCGACCGAGAAGGGCTGCGACAGGAAACGCTCGATCTTGCGGGCGCGGGCGACGGTCAGCTTGTCCTCTTCGGACAGCTCGTCCATGCCCAGAATGGCGATGATGTCCTGCAGCGACTTGTACTTCTGCAGCACCTGCTGGACCTGCCGCGCGACATTGTAGTGCTCTTCGCCGATGATCATCGGCGACAGCATACGCGAGGTGGAGTCCAGCGGATCCACCGCCGGGTAGATGCCCTTTTCCGAGATCGCGCGGTTGAGAACCGTGGTCGCGTCCAGATGGGCGAAGGAGGTCGCCGGCGCCGGGTCGGTCAGGTCGTCCGCGGGAACGTAGATCGCCTGCACCGAGGTGATCGAGCCCTTGGTCGTCGTGGTGATGCGCTCCTGCATCTGCCCCATGTCGGTGGCGAGCGTCGGCTGATAGCCCACCGCCGAAGGAATACGTCCGAGCAGCGCCGACACTTCCGAACCCGCTTGGGTGAAGCGGAAGATGTTGTCGACGAAGAACAGAACGTCCTGGCCCTGATCGCGGAAGTGCTCGGCGATCGTCAGACCGGTCAGCGCGACGCGGGCGCGGGCTCCCGGGGGCTCGTTCATCTGGCCATAGACGAGGGCGGCCTTCGAGCCTTCGGCAGATCCGTCGTGCTCGTGCGGGTCCTTGTTCACGCCGGACTCGATCATTTCGTGGTAGAGATCGTTGCCCTCGCGCGTGCGCTCGCCAACGCCGGCGAACACCGAGTAGCCACCGTGCGCCTTCGCGACATTGTTGATCAGCTCCTGGATCAGCACGGTCTTGCCGACGCCTGCGCCGCCGAACAGGCCGATCTTACCACCGCGCGCATAGGGCGCGAGCAGGTCGATGACCTTGATGCCGGTCACGAGGATCTGGCTCTCCGGCGACTGCTCGATATAGGCCGGAGCCGACTGGTGGATCGCGCGCTTCTCGTCGTAGGAGATCGGCCCGACCTCGTCGATCGGCTCGCCGATGACGTTCATGATGCGACCGAGCGTTCCGTCGCCGACCGGCACGCGGATCGGCTCGCCGGTGTCGATGACGTCCTGACCGCGGACGAGACCCTCGGTGAGGTCCATCGCGATCGTGCGCACGGTGTTCTCGCCGAGATGCTGCGCGACCTCGAGGACGAGCCTCATGCCGTGGTTGTCGCATTCCAGCGCGTTCAGGATCGCGGGCAGGTTGTCGTCGAACTCGACGTCGACGACAGCGCCGATCACCTGGGCGACGCGGCCGACATTGCGGCCCTGATTGTCTGTGTCAGCCATCGATTGGCCTCCTCTCGATTGCGTCAGAGCGCTTCGGCGCCCGAAATGATTTCGACCAGTTCCGTCGTGATCTGCGCCTGGCGCTGGCGGTTGTAGGAGATCGACAGCTTGTCGATCATATCGCCGGCATTGCGCGTCGCGTTGTCCATGGCGCTCATGCGCGCGCCCTGTTCGGACGCGGCGTTTTCGAGCAGCGCGTGCAGGATCTGGACCTTGATGTTGCGCGGAACGAGCGCTTCCAGGATCTCGCCCGGCTCCGGCTCGTAATCGTAGACGGCAACCGCACCCTTGGCTTCGCCGCCGGCTTCGGCCTCGATCGTCGCCGGAATGATCCGCTGGGCCGTCGGCGTCTGCGTGATGACGTTTTCGAAGGCCGAGTAGAAGATCGAGCAGACGTCGAACTCGCCCTTGCCGAACATCTCAATGATCGTCTCGCCGAGACCGTCCGCCTCCGCGAATCCGACGTTCTTCACCTCGCGGAAGTCGGTCCGATGGACGACCTTCGAGGAGAGATCGCGGCGCATGAGATCCCACGCCTTCTTGCCGACCGCCAGGAACTTGACGGTCTTGCCTTCGGCTTCGAGCCGGCGCTGATGCTGGCGGGCGAGCTTGACGATCGAGGCGTTGAACGCCCCGGCCAGTCCACGCTCGGCCGTGAAGACGACGAGCAGATGCGTGTCGTCCTTGCCGGTGCCGACCATCAGCGGCGGTCCGTCCCCCTCCATCGCCGAGGCGATGTTGGCGAGAACCGAGGCCATGCGATCGGCATAGGGCCGCGCAGCCCCAGCCCGCTCCTCGGCCCGGCGCAGCTTCGCCGCCGCGACCATTTGCATGGCCTTGGTGATCTTCTGCGTGGATTTGACCGACGCAATGCGGTTCCTGAGGTCCTTCAGTGATGCCATGGTGTGGCGCAGTCTCCCGCTGGCGCGGCTTCGCCCGATCGCGGGCGAAGCTCAGAGCGCGTCATAATGGCTCAGGCGAAGCTCTTGGCGAAGCTGTCGATGGCCGATTTCAGCTTGCCGCGGATCTCGTCCGTCAGCGCCTTCTCGGTCGCGATCTGCTCCAGGACGCCCTTGTGCTCGGTGCGCATGGAGTTCAGCAGGCCCTGTTCGAACGGACCCACCTGATCGACCTTCAGCTTGTCGAGATAGCCCTGCGTTCCCGCAAAGATCACCGCGACCTGCTCCTCGGTCTTCAGCGGCGAGAACTGCGGCTGCTTCAGAAGCTCGGTGAGGCGTGCGCCGCGGTTGAGCAGGCGCTGCGTGGAGGCGTCGAGGTCCGAACCGAACTGCGCGAACGCGGCCATCTCGCGATATTGGGCGAGCTCGCCCTTGATCGAGCCGGCGACCTGCTTCATCGCCTTGATCTGGGCCGAGGAGCCGACGCGGCTGACCGACAGGCCGACGTTCACCGCCGGGCGGACACCCTGGTAGAACAGGGTCGTCTCAAGGAAGATCTGGCCGTCGGTGATCGAGATCACGTTGGTCGGGATGTAGGCCGACACGTCGCCCGCCTGCGTCTCGATGACGGGCAGGGCGGTCAGCGAACCGGCGCCGTGCTCGTCGCTCATCTTTGCCGCGCGCTCGAGCAGACGCGAATGCAGGTAGAAGACGTCGCCCGGATAGGCCTCGCGTCCCGGCGGACGGCGCAGCAGCAGCGACATCTGGCGGTAGGAGACGGCCTGCTTCGACAGGTCGTCATAACCGATCACGGCGTGCATGCCGTTGTCGCGGAAATACTCGCCCATCGCGCAGCCGGTGAAGGGCGCGATGTACTGCATCGGAGCAGGCTCGGAGGCGGTGGCGGCGATGACGATGGAATATTCCATCGCGCCGCGCTCTTCCAGCGTGCGCACGAACTGCGCAACGGTCGAGCGCTTCTGGCCGACGGCGACGTAGATGCAGTAGAGCTTTTCGTTCTCGCGGTTCTCGTCGTGCGCCGGCTTCTGGTTGAGGAAGGTGTCCAGAAGAATCGCGGTCTTGCCGGTCTGGCGGTCGCCGATGACCAGCTCGCGCTGGCCGCGGCCGATCGGGATCAGCGCGTCGATCGCCTTGAGGCCCGTAGACATCGGCTCGTGCACCGACTTGCGCGGGATGATGCCGGGCGCCTTGACGTCGACGCGGCGGCGCTCGGTGCTCTCGATCGGGCCCTTGCCGTCGATCGGATTGCCGAGACCGTCGACGACGCGGCCGAGCAGGCCCTTGCCGACCGGCACTTCCACGATCGCGCCCGTGCGCTTGACCGTGTCGCCCTCTTTAATGTCGCGGTCGGAGCCGAAGATGACGACGCCGACATTGTCGGATTCCAGATTCAGCGCCATGCCCTGAATGCCGCCGGGGAACTCCAGCATCTCGCCGGCCTGGCAGTTGTCGAGGCCGTAGACGCGGGCGATACCGTCACCGACCGACAGAACCTGGCCGACTTCCGAGACTTCCGCCTCGCTGCCGAAATTCTTGATCTGGTTCTTGAGGATTGCGGAAATTTCCGCGGCGCGGATGTCCATCAGCCGACCTCTTTCAGTGCAAGCTTGAGCGAATTAAGTTTGGTGCGAAGCGAGGTGTCGATCTGCCGGGACCCCATCTTGACGATCAGGCCGCCGAGGATCGAGGGATCAACACTCTCGCGCATGGTCACGGTCTTGCCGGCATAGGAACCGAGCGTCTCGGCCAGTTCACGGCGCTGCTCGTCGTTGAGCGCATAGGCGCTGACGACGTCGGCCTGGATCTCGCCACGATGATCGGCGGCGATCTGCGCAAAGCGCCGAATCATGCCCGGAAGAACGAAGAGCCGGCGATTGGAGGCGACCACGCGCAGGAAATTGCCGGTGAGTTCGCTCGGCTTCACGTCCTTGACGATCGCGTCGATCGCCCGGAGCTGATCGTCAGACGAGAAGGCCGGGCTGACCACCAGCCGGCGGAAATCGGCATTCTCGTCGATCAGGGTCTGGAAGGCCGAAAGTTCGGACTCCACCGTTTCCACCGCCCCTTCCTCGAGGGCGAGATCGAACAGGGACTGGGCGTAGCGGTCTGCGACTCCCGAGACGGGAGAGGATGATTGTGCCACGGACGACCGTTTCTCTTCGCGTTCCGTTCAAGGCCCCGTTGCGTCGCCGAAGCAAGAACGCTCCAAATCCTTGAAACCGAAGGTAAAAATAAAGAAGGCAGCGACAGGGCCGCTGTGCCGCCTCCCGAGACAGGGATCGTCTAGCATAGGCCTTTCTTGGCGACAACACGCTTCGGTCCGGCAAATTCGCCGGCGATCAAGGGGTTCTCATCGCCGCGACCTGACGCCGCGAGGGCCTGGCAAGATCAGTTCGAGATAAAGCCGAAGGCAGGCGCCAGAGCCGCGGCCGCAAGGGCGAGTTCGACGAGGAAGGCGATGACCCCGAAGGCGCTTCGACCGTCAGAGAGAAAAGAGACGAATCGTCCGAAGGCGGAAAAGATCCAGCCGGCGCCGAGGGCGAGCTGAACGAAAGGCTGATCGTAGAGCGCTGCTGCGACGATGCCGACGCCGAGCCAGAAGCCGGCGAGATTCGCGCGCGCAGCGGCATAGGCATCCGCACGTCCGGCGCTCGGTGCGACGCCGAGGGCGCGCATGGTGAGCCCCGGCGCAAAGAGTGCGCACAGGCCGAAGAAGATGGTGACGCAGCCGGCTGCGAAGGGCAGCCAGCCGGCATTGGTCGTCGGCAGGGCGAAATCCATCGGGTGCCTCGCTGGATGTTGAACGGTGGGAAGGCAAGCCGCGCCCGCCGGCGACGGATCAATAGCCGGCGCCGGGGTCGACCAGATGTTTCAGCGGTTCGCCGCGCTTGTGGGCCGCGATCTGTTCCACGACGACGGGCGCCAGCGAATCGGGATCGGACAGCGCGGCCGCATGCGGAGTGACGAAGATCCTCGGATGGCCCCAGAGCGGCGAGGCGGCGGGCAGAGGCTCGACGGTGAAGACGTCGAGCGAGGCTTCCATGAGGACCTCGCGGTCTAGGGCATCGAGAATCGCTGCCTCGTCCTGCAGGGCCCCGCGTCCGGCATTGATCAGAACCGGGCCGCCGAGCGGCGTCTGCCGCTTCAGGCCGGACAGAAGCTTTCCATCGATGATGCCGCGCGTCTCGGGAGTCAGCGGTAGGAGGACCACGAGGATGTCGGTGGTCGCCAGGAAGGGCTGAAGGCCCTCCTGGCCGGCGAAGGTCTCGACGCCCGGCGTCTGTCGCTCGCTGCGGCTCCAGCCCGCGAGCTTGAAACCGAGGACCTTCAGCTTCTCGGCCGCATCCTGTCCGAGCGCGCCGAAGCCCATGATACCGACCGTGACGTCCCGGGCCGCCGGCTGCAGGCGTTCGTGCCAGATCCGCTGCGCCTGCTGCTGGCGATAGGCGCGCCCGCGCCGGAAGTGGTCGAGAACCCGCCAGACGACGTATTCGCTCATACGGCCGGTAAGATCGTCCGCCACGATCCGTGCGATGGGAACATCGGGAAGCGCCTTGTCGGCGAGAATGTGGTCGACGCCGGCACCCAGGGAGAAGATCGCCTCGAGATTCGGCAGGGTGGCGAGGAGGCCGGGCGGCTGCTTCCATACGACAGCGTAGCGGATCGCGGGATCGCCGGCGGCCTGCGGCTCGAGGACGATCTCCTCGTCCCCGCCCGCGGCCTTCATGGCGGCGAGCCAGCGCGTCGGATCGAAACCGGTGACGGACAGGAGTATCGTCATCGTGCCTCGTCCTCCTCGGGAAGCGTGCCGAGAAGCGCCTGCGCGCGCGGCCGTCCCCTGCGGGCGAACCAGTGGGTGCAGGCGACGAGATAGCCGTTCTCGACCCAGCCGTCGTCGACGGCGGCGACGAGGTCGTCCACCTTCGCCAGGATCGGCCGGATATCCTCGTCTTCGTCTGCCTTGCCGGCCGATTTGCCGAGGTTCGACGCATCGACGATGGCGAGGAAGACCACCGCCTCCTCGCTGGTCAGGCCCGGTGTCGGCAACAGCCTGAAGCAGCGCTCGATCGCCCGCGGCGCCAGTTCGGTCTCTTCTTCGAGTTCGCGCGCCGCGGCCACCTGGATCGATTCGCCGTCGTCGACCATGCCGGCTGGAAGCTCGAGCATTGCGGGATTGGGCAGCTTCAGGGCCGCGACCGCCCGGAACTGCCGGATGACGACGATCGCATCGAGCTCCGGGTCATAGGGAATGATGACCGCGACCGGTCCGGTATCCAGATATTCCCTGCGAATCGGACCGATCGTCGTTTCGCCGTCGAGCGCGTCGTGGCTGAGCGTGACCGCGCGGAACTGGCGAAAGCCATCGTGCAGAAGGTCGTTGCTCTCTAGGGCGAATCCCAGCGGCTGATCGCTCAGCTGGTCTCGATAATGGCCGGCGGTCATTGCGATACCACTCCCGTCGGCGCAGCCTCGATGTCGAAGGCCGCCGCCATCAGCGCTTTCGTATAGTCGGTTTGCGGCGCGTCGAAGATCCTGTCCGCCGGGCCACGTTCCACGACGACGCCGTTTCGCATGACGATGACCTCGTTGGCCAGCGCCCGAACGACCTTCAGGTCATGGCTGATGAACAGAAAGGCCAGATTGTGCTTCTTCTGCAGGTCGCGCAGGAGGTCGACGACTTGCGCCTGGACGCTCATGTCCAGCGCCGAGGTCGGCTCGTCGAGCATCACGAATCGCGGATTGAGCACCATGGCCCGCGCTATCGCGACGCGCTGGCGCTGCCCGCCCGAGAATTCGTGCGGGAAGCGGAAGCGGGTCTGAGGGTCGAGCCCGACTTCGCCGAGTGCGGCGACCACCCTGCGGTCCCGTTCCGAAGCCGTCAGGCCCCGCTCATGGATCGTCAGGCCCTCGGACACGATATCGGCGATCGACATGCGCGGCGAGAGCGAACCGTAAGGATCCTGGAAGACGATCTGCATCTTTTCGCGCAATGGCCGCATCCCCTTGAAGGAGCGGTCGTCGAGCCGCGCCCCGTCGAAGCTGATCGCGCCGCGCGAGGAGATCATGCGGCAGAGCGCGAGGCCAAGCGTCGTCTTGCCCGAGCCGGATTCCCCGACGACGCCGACCGTCTGACCGGCGCGCACGGCGATGTCGATGCCGTCGACGGCCTTCACATGGCCCGTCGTCTTGCGGAAGAAGCCGGTCCGGATCGGAAACCAGACCTTCAGATCCTTCGCCTCGATAACGACCGGCGCATTCTCGTTGGCGGCGGGCGGACGCCCCTTCGGCTCGGCCGCGAGGAGATGGCGCGTATAGGCGTGCTGCGGGTCCGCGAAGATGCGCGCCGTCGGTCCCTCCTCGACGATCTTGCCGCGATACATCACACAGACCCGATCGGCGATTCTCCTGACGATGCCGAGATCATGGGTGATGAACAGCATCGCCATTCCATGGCGGGCCTGAAGGGCCTTCAGGAGTTCCAGGATCTGTGCCTGGACGGTGACGTCGAGCGCCGTCGTCGGCTCGTCGGCGATCAGGAGATCCGGTTCGTTCGCCAGTGCCATCGCGATCATCACACGCTGGCGCTGGCCGCCCGACAGCTGATGCGGATAGGCGCCGAGCCGCTCTTCGGCATTGCGGATGCCGACCTGGTCGAGCAGTTCCAGCGTGCGCTGGCGCGCCTCCTTGTCGCCGAAGCCACGATGCAGCTTCAGCACCTCGCCGACCTGCCGCTCGATCGTGTGCAGCGGGTTCAGGGAGGACATCGGCTCCTGAAAGATCATCGAGATGCGATTGCCGCGCACCTGCCGCAGCTTGCGGTCATCATCGGCGATCAAATCGTCGCCGTCGAAGAACACCGCGCCGCTCGGATGGCTGGCGGCGGGGTAGGGCAGGAGCTTCAGGATCGACAGCGCCGAGACCGACTTGCCGGATCCCGATTCGCCGACGAGTGCCAGGGTCTCGCCCTTGCGGATCTCGAAGGAAACTTGGTCGACCGCGGTTATCGTCCTGCCGCCCTGGCTGAAGGCGACAGACAGGTCCTGCACCGACAGAAGCGCATCGGAGGCGGGTGCAGCGGGCTTCGGTTTGGTCAAGGCGCAGCGATCCTTTCGCGTTGCGGCAGGTGTCAGGCGGTCGCCGGGAAGGGCCCGAAGGTGGCGCGCCGATGCGAATGGCTATGCTTGTCGGCGGTATCTCGGGCGAGGGTGCCCGCGGATCGCCCTTCCTCGGAAGCAGCGAGCTTGTGCGGCGGCGTCGCGGCGTCCGCGCATGCGGGCGCGCGATCGTCCGCGCAGATCTCCCACTCGATCTCGACGGTCGCGTGGCTGATGTCGAAGCGCTCGTTAAGCTCCTTCTTGATCGCGCGCGTCACCAGTGTCCCGTCGATCTCGGCATCGATGCAGGCATGCAGGGTCGCCATGCGACGCTGCGGCGTGATCGACCAGGCGTGGACGTGATGGACCTCGCGCAGGCCGTCCACCGTGTCGACGAGGTGCGGCGCGATTCCTGAGGCGTCGACATCGCTAGGCGTACCTTCGAGGAGGACTTGGCCGGCATCGCGCACCAGCCTGAAGGCCGAGACGAGGATGATTAGCGAGACCAGCACCGACAGGATCGGGTCGATCGGAAACCAGCCAGTGAGGAGGATCACCACCGCCGCCGCGATCGCCGCGACGGATCCGAGGAGATCGCCCATGACATGGAGGACCGCGCCGCGCACGTTGAGGTTTTCGCGGTCACCGCCGTGCAGGATGAAGAAGACCGCGATGTTGACGACGAGGCCGGCGACGGCGATCGCCAGCATGGTTCCGCCGAGGACCTGGCTCGGCGCCATTAGCCGCTCGACCGCCTCGTAGACGATGAAGCCGGCGATCAGGAACAGGGCGAGGCCGTTGACGAAGGCGACGAGTACCTCGAAGCGGTCATAGCCATAGGTCCGCTCCGCATCGCCCGGGCGGCGCGCAAGGCGGAAGGCGACCCAGCCGAGGCTGAGCGCCGCGAAGTCGGTGAGCATGTGACCGGCATCGGCGAGGAGGGCGAGCGAGCCGGAGAGAAGGCCGCCGACGACCTCCGCCAGCATGAAGACGCCCGTCAGCCCCGCGGCGATCGCCATCCGCTTCTCATTGGCGCCGTGGGCATGACCGCCGAAACCGTGGGAATGGGAGTGGCCGTGGTGGTGGTCGTGGGAGTGGTCGGTATGGTCGTGTTCGGTCATGGCCATTTGTCCCAGTTGCCGGCATCCTCCACTGCTATCCGCGTGATAGCTTCGGGCGTCCTCAGCCGCTGATCGAACGAGAGGATGATGTTGCAATTGCAGGAGGGCGCTGTCGCGACGTGGATCGCGTCGGGCGTCTTGCCGCCAAAGGTCGCTCTCAGCCTTGCGGCGTCGTGCAAAATTGCCCGATTGATCGGCAGGACGGTCAGGCTCTCGTCGCTGATAAGGAATTCTTCGTAGGCGGATGCCAGGGCGGAATCTCCATCGCGAAGCGGCGCGACAAGAACTTCGGAAAGGCCGAGTTCGCTGGTGAAGAGCCGGGTCGCGCCTGACCCGACCATATCGAACAGGCGCACGACGGGATCGTCATCACGCTCGATGAAGCTGATTAGTGCGTTGGCGTCGAGATAGACGATCCACCGCGCCATGATCTAGTCCCACTCGTCGCGCAGCGCGCGGACTCGTGCGACGGCCTCTTCGATCGTTGTCTTCTTGTGGGCAGCTATCCCGTGGAACCGCAGATAACGGGGCTCCTTGCGGTAGGGCTCGACCGTCACCCTGACACGCTCGCCCGGCTCGAAGTCCTGACGCATGTCTTCCGGCAGGTTCTCGACTGGATAGTCGTCAAGGATGATCTTCTTCAACTCGGTCATCGGCTCACCCGAAGCTCTTCCTCGGATCGAAGGCGTCGCGCACCGCCTCGCCGATGAAGACGAGCAGCGACAGCATCAAGGATAGCACGATGAAGCCGGAAAACCCGAGCCAGGGCGCCTGCAGGTTGTTCTTGCCCTGCGCCAGGAGTTCGCCAAGCGAGGGCGAGCCGGGGGGCAGGCCGAAGCCGAGGAAGTCGAGAGAGGTCAGCGTCGTGATCGAGCCGTTGAGGATGAAGGGCAGGAAGGTCAGCGTCGCCACCATGGCGTTCGGCAGGAGATGGCGGAACATGATCGTCCAGTCGCCGACGCCGAGGGCTCGTGCCGCATTGACGTATTCGAAGTTCCGGGCCCTGAGGAACTCGGCGCGCACGACGCCGACGAAGGCAACCCAGGAGAACAGGAGCATGATGCCGAGCAGAATCCAGAAGCCCGGCGGCAGGATCGCGGCGATGATCAGCAGGAGGTAGAGTACCGGAATCGACGACCAGATCTCGATGAAGCGCTGGAACAGAAGGTCGACCCAGCCGCCGAAATAGCCCTGGATAGCGCCCGCCGAGACGCCGATCAGGGCCGAGGCGATGGTGAGGGTGAGGCCGAACAGCACCGAGATGCGGAAACCGTAGATCAGCCTCGCGAGAACGTCGCGCGCCTGATTGTCGGTGCCGAGCCAGTTCATGTTGCCGAAGGTGCAATTCGGATCGTCGACACCCTTCGGATAGGCCTGGCATCGATCCGCCTTGGACATCATCCATGAGGGCGCAGACGGTGCTGTGCTCGGGATCTCGTTGTTCACCGTGCCGTAGGAATAGCGGATCAGCGGCCAGATCGCCCAGCCATTGGCGTTGATCTCGTCCTGGACGAACGGGTCGCGGTAGTCGGTGACCGGCAGGAACCCGCCGAAAACCTCCTCCGGATAGTCGACGAAGATCGGATAGTAGAATTCGCCCTTGTAGTCGATCAAAAGCGGCTTGTCGTTGGCGACGAATTCGGCGAACAGCGTGACGACGAACAGGACCGCGAAGATCCACAGCGACCAGAAGCCGCGCCTGTTCGCCTTGAAGTTCTGCCAGCGCCGCTGGTTGAGCGGCGACAGCCGCGGCCGCTTGGTGAATTCCGATTCCGGCGCGAGCTGGGCGATGCCGCTCGTCTGCTCCTCGGCGATAGCGTCGGCGCGCTCGTCCGGCAGTTCGCGATTACGCTCGTCGGCCTTCAGGCGGTCCTTCAGCGTCTCGTCCATGCTCAGGCCCCCCGCCGCACGGCTTTACCCGAAAACCGGTTCCCACTTTTCGGAGCCATGCTCAGACCTCCCGCCGTTCGAAATCGATGCGCGGATCGATCCACGTATAGGTGAGGTCGGAGATGAGCGTCGTGACCAGGCCGATCAGCGAGAAGATGTAGAGGGTGGCGAAGACCACCGGGTAGTCGCGCTGATAGATGCTGTCGAAGCCTAGGAGACCCAGCCCGTCGAGCGAGAAGATCTGCTCGATCAGCAGCGAGCCGGTGAAGAAGGCGGAGATGAAGGCGCCGGGAAAGCCGGCAATGATGATCAACATGGCATTGCGGAAGACGTGGCCGTAGAGCACCCGGTTCTCGCTGAGGCCCTTGGCCCTGGCGGTCGTCACATACTGCTTGCGGATCTCGTCGAGGAACGAGTTCTTGGTGAGCAGGGTCGTCGTGGCGAAGGCCGAGAGCGACAGCGCGATCAATGGCAGCGTCAGGTGCCAAAAATAGTCGGGGATTGTGCGGGTCACGCAGGCGCCCGCGTCGAACTTCGCCGACCAGGGCGCGCACCAGGCGCCGCTGACGCCGTCCGACAACAGGCCGCGCAGCGGAAACCAGTCGAAGAACGAGCCGCCGGCGAAGAGGACGATCAGGAGGACCGCGAAGAGGAAGCCCGGGATCGCATAGGCGACGATGACGACGCCGGAGGTCCACACGTCGAAGGTCGAGCCGTCCTTCAGCGCCTTGCGGATGCCGAGCGGGATCGAGATCAGATAGGAGAGGAGGGTGATCCAGATGCCGAGCGAGATCGACACCGGCATCTTCTCGAGGATCAGGTCCCAGACCGAGATCGACCGGAAGTAGCTCTCCCCGAAATCGAACCGGCTATAATTCCAGATCATCAGGCCGAAGCGCTCGAGCGGCGGCTTATCGAAGCCGAACTGCTTGTTGAGACGTTCCAGGAATTCCGGGCTGAGGCCCTGCGCGCCGCGATAGCCGGAACTCTCGCCGCCGGACTGGGCGCCGGAGAAGTCGCCGCCACCGCCCGAAACGCGGGCCGATGCGCCGCCAGCGTCTCCCTGCAGGCTCGCGATCACCTGTTCGACGGGCCCGCCCGGCGCGAACTGCACGACGAGGAAGGAGATTGCCATGATCCCGAGCAAGGTGGGGATCATCAACAGAACGCGGCGGAGGATATAGGCGCCCATGACGGGGGAATCGTCTCCGAATTCTTGAGGTCTCGCCGTTCACCGCCGGTGCGGCTCGCCCTCGTTAACCATTCGCCTCGCACAACGCAAAAACCCGTTGCCGCTTTGCCGACCAGCCCGGATTCACCCTGGCCGAGGCCGACCGTGGGTGCGCGGCCTTGCTCAGGCCTTGCCGATCGCCTTGGCCTTGTCCTCGTCGAACCACCATAACTGCTCGACCGGCCAGAAATAGTCCGGCTTGTCCGGCTTGAAGCCGAACATGTCCCAGAAGGCGGTGAAGTGAACCGGAGCGTTGATGTTGGGAATCCAGTCCAGCCGCCAGCGCAGCACCCGGTCGAGGGCCCGCATCGCGGTGACGAGTTCCTTGCGGTTCCTGACCGCTCCCACGGCGGCGATCAGGCTATCCACGCCTTCGCTGGCCATGCCCGGGTAGTTGTTGGACCCGGGCCTGTCACTGGCGTCGCTGCCGAAGAAGAAGGACATATCCTCGCGCGTCGGCGTCGCGAGGAGACCGAAGGCGGCGAGCACCATGTCGAAGTCGAAGCTGTTGAGCCGGTCCTGATACTGCGCCTCGTCAACGAGACGGATCGAGGCGTCGACGCCGAGCTGCCGGAGCGTGTCGGTCATCTTGGCGTAGACGCGCGCCTGCTCCTGGCCTCGGGTGAGGAACTCGAGTGCGAAGGGTGCGCCGGACGCATCGACCAGCCGGTTGCCACTTCGCTTCCACCCGGCTTCGGCGAAGAGGTTGGACGCCTCCCGCAGCATCTTGCGGTCGCGCCCCGATCCGTCGCTGACCGGCTGCACCCACACCTCGCCGAAGACCTCGTCCGGCACCTTGCCACGCAAGGGTTCGAGAAGCGCGAGCTCATCCGGGGAGGGAGTGCCGGTCGCCACGAATTCCGATCCCTGGAAAGGCGAATCCGAATGCTGGCGCAGGCCGAACATCAGGTTGGCGTTCGTCCACTCGAAGTCGAAGCACAAATTGATGGCGCGGCGAACGCGCGGGTCGGCGAAGCGCTCGCGGCGCTGGTTGAGCGCCCAGCACTGAAAGGTCGGGCGCTTCTCGTCCGGGAATTCACGCTTGACCACCGCCCCGCGCCGGACGGCCGGAAAGTCGTACTCGTTCGCCCAGTCCTTCGTGGTGAACTCCTCGCGAAAGGTGATCAGGCCTTTCTTGAACGCTTCCAGCGCGGGCTGGCGGTCGCGGAAGAAGTCGATCCGGATCGTCTGGAAATGGCCGAGGCCGCGCGCGAAGGGCAGGTCCGTCGCCCAATAGTCGGGTCGCTTCTCGTATTCGATGAAGCGGCCAAAGTCGTAGCGCCCCACCGTATAGCGGCCGCTGCCCGGAACCACCTCGGCGCTGACCTCGGTGATGTTGCGCCCGCCGAAGAAGGCGGCCGACAGGATCGGCATGCCGAGCGCAACGAGCGCGTCGCCGAAGCCCTGGCGGCCGTTGAAGACGATGCGCACGCTCGCCTCGCCCGCCGCCTCCACTGTCTCGACGTTCCTGAGCGAGACTTGCAGGCTCGGATGGCCGAACTCCTTGAGCTGCTCGTAGGAAAAGACGACGTCCTTCGCCGTCACCTGAGCGCCGGTCGAGAACCGCGCCTCGGGCCGCAGCCGGAAGGTGAAGACGTCGCGGTCCGGCGAGACCGAAGCGCTTTGCGCCAGGGCGCAGTAGAGCGAGTCCGGCTCGTCCATGGAGGACGTCATCAGCCCGTCATAGAGGGATTCCATGCGCGGCGGGGCGTTGCCCTTGAGAACCACGGTGTTCAGCGTGTCGAAGGTCTGCGGCGACTGGTTGAAGAACCAATAGGCGGGGGCGATGTTCATCGCGCCGCCCGAGGGCGCTTTCGGCGCGGCGTAGTCGAATGCGGTGAAGTTCGGACCGTATTTCAGGTCTCCGAACACCGAGAGGCCGTGCAATGGCGTGTCGGCCGGAACGTTCGCGAAGGGCTTGCCGGGAAAGGCCGCCGCGGCGCCGGCCGCGAGCGCCAGCTGGCCGAACCGCCGGCGGGTGAGGTGCGTCAGGGCGGTCGCCATCAGTCGGCCGCCGCCGTGTCCTTGCTGCCCTTCACCCACCAGGCATAGGGATCGATGGACGTGTAGCTCGGCTGCTCCTCGGGCATGCCGAACTTGTCCCAATAGGCAAGCCACATCTTGTCGTTATACCACTGCGGCACGACATAATATTCCCAGAGCATGACCCGGTCGAGCGCATGGGTCGCGGCCATCAGGTCCTCGCGGTCCTCGGCATAGACGATGTCGTTGACCAGCTGGTCGACCGCCGGATTCTTGACCCCCGCATAGTTGCGGCTGCCGGGGCTGTCGGCGGCCTTGGAACTCCAGTAGTCGCGCTGCTCGTTGCCGGGCGAGAGCGACTGCGGGTAGTAGGCAAGGCTCGTGACCTCGAAGTCGAAATTGCGCAGGCGGTCGATATACTGGCTTTGGTCGACGATCCTGACGCTCGCCTTGATGCCGAGACGTTCGAGATTGCGGGCGAAGGGTTCGAGCACGCGATTGTCGGACGGATCGTCGCCGAGCATCTCGATGGTGAAGGGCTCGCCCGTCTTCGAGTTTACCAGCCCCGTCCCCTTGCGCTTGTAGCCTGCCTCCTTCAGGAGGTCGTATGCCTCCTTCAGAAAAGTCCGCGTCGCGCCCGGCGTGTCGTAATTGGGAAGGGTGAAGGTCTTCGTGAAGACCTCCTCGGGAATTTGGCTGCGCAAGGGCTCCAGAAATTTCAGCTCGCGGTCGCTCGGCGGCCCGCTCGAGGCGAGTTCGCTATTGGCGAAATAGCTGTCCAGCCGCTTGTAGAAGCCGTGGAACAGAGTGCGATTCATTTCCTGAAAGTTGAAGGCCAGGGTCAGCGCCTTTCGGACCCTGCGATCCTGGAATTTGGGCAGCCGGTTGTTGAGGACATAGGCCTGCATGTTCGCGACTGAGTGGTCATCGACCGTCGCCTTCACCACCTCGCCATTCTTTGCGGCCGGAAAATCATAACCCTCGGCCCAGCGTTGCGACGAGTTTTCGATCCGGAAATCGTCGAGCCCGCCCTTCTTGAACGCTTCCCAGGCAGCGTTCGAATCACGGAAATAGACGTAGTCGATCTTGTCGTAGTTGTAGCGGCCGACCCGAGTCGGATTGTCTGCGGCCCAATAATCCGGCACGCGCTCCCATTCGATCGACTTGCCCATGGAGAAATTCGCGACGCGATAGGGACCGGACCCCAGCGGCGGCACGGAGGTCGGCTGCGTGATGTCCCGCTTCTTGCCGCTGGCGTCCACGCCTTCCCAATAGTGCTTGGGAAGGACCGTCAGATCCCCCATGATGTTCGGTAGCTCGCGATTGTTCTTCTGATCGAAGGTGAAGGTCACCTCGCGATCCCCGGTCTGTTCCGCCTTCACCACGTTGCGGTAATAGGCGTTCCACTGCGGATGCAGCTCCTTCAGCGTGTTGAAGCTCCAGATCACGTCGTCGACGGTGATCGGCTCCCCGTCATGCCAGCGGGCCTTCGGATTGAGCCGGAAGGAGACGGAGGAATAGTCCGCGGGATACTTCGTCGCCTCGGCGATGAGGCCGTAGGAGGTCGCCGCCTCGTCGGTCGACTGCTCCATCAGCGTGTCGTAGTTCAGCCCGCCGCCGAAATTCAGAAAGCCCGCCGCCGCCGAGCCGCGCACGACGTAGGGATTGAAGCTGTCGAAGGAGCCTACGACCGCGCGGTTCAGCGTGCCGCCCTTGGGCGCGTCGGGATTGACGTAGTCGTAGTGCTTGAAGTCCGGCGGATATTTCGACGGCTGGATCAGCGAGGTCGACGTCTGCCAATCGCCCATCGTCGGCGCATCGCCTCCGCCGGATGCCTGTGCCGGCTTTGTCGTCCCGGTCCCGCTTTCCTGCGCCAGGGCAGGCGAGAGCGAGAGGGCGCAGGCGAGGGCGGCAAGTCCTGCGAGGCGGGGAAGGCGCGTCAGGATCGGCAAGAGGCATCTCCGTTGCGGTTGCAGTCGCGCGAAAGGCAGCGGGAATTATTCAATCCCTTTATGGCCTTCCTGCGGTGCCGCTGTCATCTGACGAATGCGTAATGGGGTGCGGGTCGTCCGAACCGGCCGCAGGCCGGCTCCGCTCGGCAGCCGGGCCTCCGGGGCGCCGAAACGAAAAAGCCCCGGCGGGGCCGGGGCTCAGACTGCTGACAAACCCCTGGCTATTGCCGGGGGTTTTTGATTCACTCGGTCA
>NZ_JAJAVB010000031.1 GCF_020615385.1 Jiella soli
ACAGCGCATCGACGTCTCGGAAGCCATGATCCATGTCGCCATGGGCAGCCTCCTGCTCCGACGCATCAGCCATTGAGACCTTTCTCAAACGGTCTCTCAGGCAGTGGCCGAGAGCACCGAAGAGACCACGGTTTTAACCACCGAGGGACTGACGAACCATCTCTACGACTTTCGCCCGGCCGGTCTTGCGAAGATACGGGAGATTGCCAGGAACCCTCCCAGGGAGAAGAAAACGGCGACCGGAACTGTCAAGACCTTGCGCAAAAGACTTCCTCCTCTTGAGTGACCATAAGTTATGATACGGCTCGTCCGGTCGGCAAGCAATCTTTTCGAGGACACGTTTCGTATTGCGGAGATGCACCCCTTAATTGTGAGGCTGTCGCCGTCGGAGCGCCTCGTTTGGCCTCCGCAGCGGCAATGCCTGTCGCCGGCTGCCGCACTCTCGGGGTCCCGCGGCTCGACCGGGGTCGGGCCTCCCTCCTGCGCGACGACGAGGTGAATGCGGAGGGCCGGGACGCGCGGGAGATCGGCGCAGCGCCAGGAACACGGAGTGGAGGGCCTGCCACTCGGACGCCTGCCGAGTGGCTTCAATTGTCCGTCGGGGTGTGGCAGGAGCCTGCGCAACGCAATGGATAAAGGCGCTGCAGATGTCGGAATCCTCTGTCGAGCGATCGGATCCGAGCGCAGGCCCCTCGATCGTCCTGGTCGAGCCGCAGCTTGGCGAGAATATCGGCATGGTCGCCCGGGCGATGGCGAATTTCGGCCTGACCGACCTCAGGCTGGTCAATCCGCGCGACGGCTGGCCGAGCGAGAAGGCGCGCGCCGCGGCCTCGCGGGCCGACCATGTGATTGACGCGGTCCGCCTGTTCGATCGGCTGGAGAATGCGATCGCCGACCGCAATTTCGTGCTCGCGACGACGGCGCGCCCGCGCGACAGCTTCAAACCGGTGCGCGGGCCGGAACAGGCGGCGGCCGACCTTCGCGCGCGGGTGGCTGCCGGGCAGGGCACCGCCATCCTCTTCGGTCGCGAGCGCTGGGGCCTCAACAACGAGGAGGTCGGCCTCGCCGACGAGATCGTGACCTTTCCGGTCGATCCCTCCTTCGCCTCGCTCAACATCGCCCAGGCCGTGCTTCTGATGAGCTATGCCTTCCAGGCCGCCGGCAAGGCCGGCGACACGGCGCCGCGCTTTTCCGCGCCAGAGGCGCCGCCGGCGACGAAGGACGACCTCTTCCGCCTCTTCCAGCATCTCGAATCCTCGCTCGAGCGGGCGGGATACTTCTTTCCGGAGGCGAAGCGCGAGGTGATGACGCAGAACCTGCGCACCATGCTGACCAAGGCGAATTTCTCGGAGCCGGAAATCCACACGCTGCGCGGCGTGATCAAGGCGTTCGACTACGAGGCCCGGCGGGCCAGGGTCGATCATGAGGCCGGCGGGACCGACCGTCATCCGGAGGGCGAGGCATGAGCGGTGCATATCGGCAATCTGACGAGCCGCCGATCCTGATGCTCGACAGCGGCGTCGGCGGGTTGACGGTCCTGCGCGAGGCGCGTGTCCTGATGCCGGACCGGCGCTTCGTCTACATCGTCGACGATGCCGGCTTTCCCTATGGCGACTGGAAGGAGGACGCGCTGAAGGCGCGGCTTGTGGCGCTGTTCGGCCGGCTGATCGAGGAGCATCGTCCGCTCGCCTGTGTCGTCGCCTGCAACACGGCCTCAACCCTGGCGCTCGACGACCTGCGCGCGGCCTATCCGGAGATGACCTTCGTCGGCACCGTGCCGGCCATCAAGCCGGCGGCGGAACGGACGCGTTCCGGGCTCGTCTCCGTGCTCGCCACGCCCGGGACGGTCGAACGCCAGTATACCCGCGACCTGATCACCCAATGGGCTACCCGCTGCGAGGTCCGGCTCGTCGGCAGCGTGAAGCTGGCGGCGCTTGCCGAGACCTATATGCGGCAGGCCTTCGTGGACGAGGAGGCCGTGCGGGCCGAGATCCTTCCGTGCTTCGTCGAGACCGAAGGGCGGCGCACCGACATCGTCGTTCTCGCCTGCACGCATTATCCGTTCCTGGTGAACCGCATGCGCAAGACCGCGCCCTGGCCGGTCGACTGGCTGGACCCTGCGGAGGCCATCGCCCGCCGCACGCTCTCGGTCCTGCCGGCGCGGCCGGAGCGAGGCGCCACGGAGCGGCAGATGGACATCGCAGTGTTCACGGCGGGTTCGCCGGACGCACTCACCCGGCGTTTGATACAGGGCTTCGGCCTGACGGCCTGACGGCTTGAGCCGGCGCGAACTGCCGCGCCAGCCTAACGCGTCAGCGCCGGAAGCTCAGGTTGGAGACGACGACCGACTTGCCGTCGATCTTCTCCACCACCTGCATGATGAAGGCCTTGCCGCCGTGATTGCGGATCAGCATGCGCGCCGTGTTATCGTCATAGATGACCCGGTTCCAGGTGACGCGAAGGTCCAGCGTGTCGCCCTTCAGCCGCCCGACGAGCCGGGCCGGTCCGCTGGAGGAGCCGGTATAGACGCCGCGATAGACCCCGGTCCTTGGATCGAGCGACAGCTTGGCGCCGATGTCGCGGGACATGAGCAGCATGGCGCGGCAGCGGCCGGACAGGGCGAAGGACCGCCCGCCGGTGCGGTTGCCGTCGACTTTGCAGGACACGCTCGTCGCGCTCGGCAATTGTTCGACCTTGACCGAGCCGCCGCCGGACCAAGCGCCGTCATAGCGCGAAAAATAGTCGGTTGCCCCGACTGCCGGTCCTGCGGAGAGCGCAGGGACAAGGGCCAGGAGCGAGAGGAGCGGGAGAATCTTCAAGGGAATTACCGCGTCGTCGATTGCCGGGAGGCGCACTACAGCACGCGCTTGCGGCCGCTTGATGGCCGGGATTCCCTGAACTCTTTCGGAACGCGCGGCATCGGCCGGACGTTGCCGCACCAATCAACAGGGATTCAAGTTTCATGGACATCATTCGCATCATCATCGCCATCATCCTGCCGCCGGTCGGCGTTTTCATGCAGGTCGGGTTGGGCAAGCACTTTTGGATCAACATCCTCCTGACCCTGCTGGGCTATTTCCCGGGTATCATCCACGCGGTCTGGGTGATCGCGAAATACTGATCGCCGACTGTGCAGACAGGCGGATCGCTTCGCTGCCGATGTTGACAAGCCATCCGCCGGTATTCTAGGACCACCGCAGCCGGCTGGAGTTCCGCTCCCGCCGGTTTTTAACGTGTCCCGTGGACGGCATCGCCTCGTGCCAATGTCGTCCTGTCAGTCCGCGATGAGCGGGCAGAGGAGGGCGCGTTTCCTCGCCCGGTCGGAATGGGTCCGTCCGGGTTTCTCGTTTGAAGGAAATGCGATGAGCAAGCGCGATTCCGCGAAGTATAAAATCGATCGCCGCATGGGCGAGAACATCTGGGGACGTCCGAAGTCTCCAGTGAATCGCCGCCAGTACGGCCCGGGCCAGCACGGCCAGCGCCGCAAGGGCAAGATGAGCGATTTCGGCCTGCAGCTGCGCGCCAAGCAGAAGCTCAAGGGCTATTACGGCGACGTTTCCGAGAAGCAGTTCCGCCGCACCTATGACGAGGCGGCGCGCCGCCGTGGCGACACCTCGGAGAACCTGATCGCTCTCCTGGAGAGCCGGCTGGACGCGATCGTCTACCGCGCCAAGTTCGTTCCGACGATCTTTGCCGCGCGTCAGTTCGTCAATCACGGCCATGTCAACGTCAATGGCCGGCGCACGAACATCCAGTCCTACACCTGCAAGCCGGGCGACGTCGTCGAGGTGCGCGAGAAGTCCAAGCAACTCGCCATCGTCATCGAATCGACGCAGCTCGCCGAGCGCGACGTGCCGGACTATGTCGAGGTCGACCACAACAAGATGGTCGCAACTTTCCGGCGCGTTCCGGGCCTCCATGACGTGCCTTATCCGGTGCAGATGGAGCCGAACCTTGTCGTCGAGTTCTATTCGCGCTGATCGGATTCCGACCAGCCGCAAGAATGCGAAAGGCCGTCCTTCGGGGCGGCCTTTTTTCTTGGGCATGGGGCGCGATCGGCGCCTCTTCTCCTTGGGTGCCGGACTACCCTCGTTGCAGACGGTCGAGCCTGCCGGCAGCTGCCGTCGTGACGGTGCATGGCAAGAGTCTCCTGGCACTGCCTGCAGGCGTTTTCGGAGGCGGAGTTCCGGCCGACCGGGCTCGACGCCCGGTGCTTTCGATGTCACCGTTCGCTTCTGGATCGCTTCATGAGGTCGGACGGTTTCCATGGCAGGCCCGCTCGAGGTCTTCATCCACGCCGGCATGCACAAGACCGGGACGACCTCGGTCCAGGCCGCTCTTGCCGCGCATCGCGGCGCCCTTCTGGACTCCGGGATCTGGTATCCGCCCGGCGGGCCCAAGCAGATCGCCCCGCTGATCAATCCCAAGCGCGCGGACTGGCGCGAGGATCACACCCGCAGCGTGCTGGGCATGGCGCGGCAAGCTGATGCCACTCGCGTTCTGTTGTCGCTCGAAAGCGTCTCGACATTTACCGGACAGCAGTTCCGGCGGCTGACCGACTGCTTCTCCGACTGCGATCTCACCTATGTCTTCGTCTTCCGCCATTGGTCGAGCTACCTGCCGTCGCGCTGGAAGCAGTATGTCGGCCGTCGCGACAGTCAGACCTTCGCCGGATATGTGAACGCCGCTCTTGGCAGCGACCATATCGACAACCGCTTCGATCTGGTCCTCGATCGGGCAGCCGGTTCCGGCCGATGTTCGGTGAAGGCCATCTCCCACGACTGGGCGGTGCGCGACGAAGGCGGGGTCCTGCCGGCCGTCCTCAGGGCTGTCGAGGTCGATGGTGTCTTGCAGTCCAGCCTCCTGTCCGGCGCTGGCTGGCTGCACCGTTCCGCCGGGGGAGAGGATTTCGAGGTCGCGCGCCTTCTCAACGGACTGCTCGCCCACAGGATGGGATTGCCCCAGGACGACAATTTTCGCTCCGTGGCCGAGGGTCGGCCATGCGACGTGTTCTTCGATGCGAGTGCCTCCGACATGCCGGAGGCCCTCGCCTCAAGGATCGTGAGCCTTGGACGCACGACGGCGCTCGCCCACGCCATACCAGCCGAATGGAACCATGCCCTCGACGGGTTGGAAGGCCACCGGTCCCTCTTTCCCGATCTCGGGGAGCGCCCGGTGTTTCCGCGCGAGCCCCGCCAGGCGACCTCATGCTGGGCGCTCGAATGGCAGGATCTGAGAGAGTGGAGCGAGCTGCAGGAAGTCATCGACGAGATGGCGCCGCGCATCGCTGAGCGCCTCGGCCGTCGGCGGACGCTGGTCTCTTGATCGCAGGTCTTCGCCGGGGCACGGATCGATACCGCCGGAGCGACACGGCGGGGCTTCCGACGCGCGACGACGGGCGCCGCCCGCTCTCGAAAGTGCGCCAGGGCGCCGCTAAACAGCATGCCCTCCTGCTCCGCCCGCGCGCGCCCGTTTCCCTTCCGTTTCCGGCCTCGACCCGGTAGACGGGGCAGGCAAGGCGGCGAGGTGATCGATGTTCGAGACGGATAGCGCGGAAGTGGCGGGTAGCGCAGCCGGGAGCAATGCTGTTCCCGGTGACGAAATCGCGGGCGCGGGCGTCCATCCGCTGTTTCACGACGTGCCGTCGACGGTCGGCTTCAAGAAGCTGAGAAAGCGCCTCCTGCGCGAGATGCGCGAGACGATGACCGAATTCGCCATGGTTCGTCCGGGCGCCCGCTGGCTCGTCGGCATCTCCGGCGGTAAGGATTCTTACGCTCTGCTCGCCCTGCTCCACGACCTCAAATGGCGCGGGCTGCTGCCGGTCGATCTTCTCGCCTGCAATCTCGACCAGGGCCAGCCCAACTTCCCGAAGCACGTCCTGCCGGAATTCCTGAACCGCTACGGCATCCCGCACCGCATCGAGTATCGCGACACCTATTCCGTCGTCACCGAGAAGGTGCCGGAGAACGCTACCTATTGCGCGCTGTGCTCGCGCCTCAGGCGCGGCAATCTCTACAGGATCGCCCGAGAGGAGGGATGCGAGGCGCTGGTGCTCGGCCACCACCGCGAGGACTGCCTCGAAACCTTCTTCATGAATCTCTTTCACGGAGGGCGGCTGTCGGCCATGCCGGCCAGGCTCCTCAACGACGAGGGCGACCTGATGGTCTTGCGCCCGCTGATCCGCTCGGCGGAAGACGACATCGCGAGATTCTCCGCGGCGATGGCTTTCCCGATCATCCCCTGCGACCTCTGCGGCAGCCAGGACGGGCTGCAGCGCAATCTGACGAAGCAGATGCTCGAGGATCTCGAGCGCCGCTTTCCCGGCCGCAAGCAGGTGATGATGCGGGCGCTCGCCAATGTTCGGACTGGCCATCTCCTCGATCCGGCCGTCTTCGACTTCGCCAATCTCGCAACCGATGGGATCTCTGCCGCGTGACCGCTTCGATCGATCTTCTCCGCCTTGCCGAAATCCTGCGCGAGGCTGCGCTCGCCGAGATCATGCCGCGCTTTCGCAATCTCTCAGCCGGCGACATCCGCGAGAAGACCTCCGCGACCGACCTCGTCACCGACGCCGACGAAGCCGCCGAGCGCTTCATCGCGCGCGAGACGAAGGCGATCGCGCCCGATGCGCTGTTCGTCGGGGAGGAATCGGTCGCTGCCGATCCGGGCCTCCTCGAACGCCTGAACTGCGCCGACCTCGCCATCGTCGTCGATCCGGTCGATGGCACGGCGAACTTTGCCGCCGGCGTGCCGCTGTTCGCGGTGATGGCCGCCGTGGTGAGCGCCGGGGAGACGGTCGCCGGCATCATCTACGATCCGCTCGGCGACGACGTCATGCTGGCAGAACGGGGGAGCGGCGCCTTTCGTCGCACGCCGTCGGGCGAGGAAAGCCGGCTCGCCGTGGCAAAGCCGGTGCCGCTGTCGGAGGCGATCGGCCTGATCAGCGCGAGCTATTTCCCGCTGGAGCAAAAGCGGCGTCTCCTGCCGCAGCTGGCGGCGGTGAAGATCGTCGGCAATTATCGCTGCGCGGGGCACGAATACCGCCTGCTCGCATCGGGCGGGGCGCATCTGTCCTGCTACGCCAAGCTGATGCCCTGGGACCATCTCGCCGGCTGCCTGCTGGTCGCCGAAGCCGGCGGACGCTTCGCCAAGATCGACAGATCGCCCTATACCCCGGCCGACCGGCAGGGCGCGCTGATCGCGGCCTGTGACGACGGCGTCTGGACGGAAGCGCGCGACACCTTGTTTCCGGCGGCCTGACCTCTTCAGGGGCAGGCTGAACTACGAGGACGTTGTGGAAGCCTGTGCGGCCTTCACAGGGCCGCTACTGTACAAGAATAATACGCGCAGGTGCGGCGCACGGCGGGCCGAGGCGATCGACGGGGCCGGATCCCGTCCCGGCAACGCTGTTCGGCGCGGCCGGCCGTAGGCAGCCGGCGACTCGGTCTATTCGGCCGGTTTGTGTTTCAGTTCCCCCGCGGTCGGCTGCGGCGGCGGGTCGTAGCGCGCCTCGAACAGCCGTCCTTCGGCGAGGAACACGCAATAGGTCGAGCCGACCGACAGGACGATGAAGCCCAAGAGCAGCGGAATGACCGTCGCGTCGTAGAAATAGCCGATCGCCGCACCGAGCAGGCCGCCGCCGAATGTCTGCATGAAGCCCAGAACAGAGGAAGCCGTACCCGCGACATGTCCCAGCGGATCCATGGCGAGCGCGTTGAAGTTGGTGCCGATGAAGCCGAACAGGCAGAAATTGATCGTCATGATCGGGACGAAGAACCAGATCGGCGCCGCGCCGCCCATCGACCAGGCTACGATCAGATGGATCGCGGCGAGCGACATGAAGCCGATCAGCGCACCATGCGAGAGCCGGCGCATGCCGAGCCGCTCCACCAGCCGCGAATTGAGGAAGGACGAGGCGGACATGAACACCGCCGTCGCCGAAAAGAGCAGGGTGAAGCTTGGCCCGATGCCATACACCTCGGTGTAGACCTGCTCCGCCTGATTGATGAAGCCGAACAGGACGCCGAAGATCAGCGCCGTCGCCATGGTGTAGCCGAACGCGATGCGATTGGTCAGGACGATCTTGAAGGCCTGCGCGACCCGCTTGCCGGTCAGTTCCCGCCGGTCCTCCGGACGGAGCGTCTCCGGCAGGCGAAGGGAGGTCCAGAGCGTCACCAGCACGCCGAAGACCGCGATCGCGACGAAGATCTCCCGCCACGATCCGAACAGCATGATGGCCTGTCCGAGGTTGGGGGCGAGGACCGGGATCACCATGAAGACCATCATCACCAGCGACATCACGCTGGCCATCCGGCGTCCGCCGAAACAGTCGCGCACGACCGAGATCGCGATCACCCGCGTTGCGGCAGCGCCGATCCCCTGAATGAGGCGCGCTGTCAGAAGCAGCTCGAAGCTCGAGGAGAAGGTCGCCGCGACATCCGCGATCACGTAGACCGCCAGGCCGAAGAGGAGAATGGGGCGTCGGCCGAACCGATCCGACAGCGGCCCGTAGATGATCTGGGCCCCGCCGAATCCCAGGAGATAGGCGGTCAGAACGAACTGCCGCTGGTTCACGTCGGCGACGTCGAGGGCCGTGCCGATGTCCTGGAGCGCCGGGATGAAGATATCGATCGCCGCCGAGTTGAGAGCCATCAGGCACGCGATCATCGTCACCAGCTCCCAATAGGGAAGCCCGTGCGTCTCGCTGCGCGGGGACACGCCGGATCGGGGGGACGCGTTCGACATGCTTGGCCTTTCAGGATGGTGGGGCGAGACTTATCTTGCGATGCAGCAAAAACAAGCCCGCCTTATCGCCGAGACGCACCGTCTCCGCGAGAGCGTCCTCTATCCGATACGACGCAGAAGGTCGCTCTACCTCTTTCAATCCACGTATCGTGCTGATGGAATATCGATCCCGAACTCAGGCCGATGCCGTAGCTTATACCAGCGGGCGAGGATGCTGACGCGTCCGCCTACGGGTGTTGCCCAAACGCGAAGGCCCACGCCGAAGCGCGGGCCCGATCTTCCGGAAAATGAAAGCGAAGACCGTCCGGCGGCAGTCAGCCGGCGGCAGTCGCCGGCGCCGTCGTGGGGACGCCATTCTCCTCGAAGAACGTCTTGAGCTCCCCGGCCTGGAACATCTCGCGAATGATGTCGCAGCCGCCGACGAACTCGCCCTTGACGTAGAGCTGCGGGATCGTCGGCCACTGAGCGTATTCCTTGATGCCCTGGCGAAGCTCGTCGGAGGTGAGGACGTTGACGCCCTTATACTCCACGCCGAGATAGTCGAGGATCTGCACGACCTGGCCGGAGAAGCCGCATTGCGGGAAGGACGGCGTGCCCTTCATGAACACGATCACGTCGTTCGACTTCACCTCGTTGGCGATCCAGTCGTTGATACCGGACATAGTAGCTATCCTTCATGCCGATGTGGGGCGTTGATGCGATGTGGCGCTTCGATACCTATTTATGAAGTCCGGGGCGACCTGTCGACCGCAGCGCTCTATTGCATCGCGTCGCAGCGGGTCTCGCCCGTCCGCGATGCCTCGCCGCTGGCAAGGTCGAAGACGGTCTCGGCGGCGATCACCGGTTCCAGCCCGTTCTCGGTAAAGCTCGAGAAATCGGGGCAGTTCGCCCTGGTTCCCTCTCCGACGCGTTCCCAATAGCTCACGGCTTGCTCGCCAAGTTCGTACCCGGTGACCGGAGCGTTCAGGATCGGCTCGCGGCGCTCAAGGTCGTAGACGATGAGCGATTCGGCCGGTCCCGTCGAGGCTGTCAGGGCGAGCTTTGCGCCGACGAGGCCGAGATACCAGAAAGGCTGGTCGTCATTGCCGCCGATGACGAAGTCGGCGGTCGTGGGATCGAACCGGCAGGTCTTCGTCGCCTTGTCGTTCCGCTTGGTGACGGTGAAGGTGGTACCCGCCGAATCGGGATTTTCCTGCGCAGCTATCCGAAACTCCTGGCTCTCATAGCAGGCGACATCCTGCGCCGAGGCGCTTGCCAGGAAACCCGAGAGGCTGAAAGCTGCAGCAAAGGCCAGCGCCACGAAACGCATTCTGCCCATGGAGTGACGTTTCCTCATGAAAGGGAGCGGCGACACGGGCGGAAAGGCGTCTCGCGCCTGCCGCTGACCTGCGCCTGGGCGGTCGGGTGCCTGAAAGTGCCGCAGGCGGCGCTCGCCTGCAAGAATTCCTTTCGGTTCGGCCGCCGAGTCCGACACCTCGCTGAGGAGCGTCGAGACGAGTACCTCTCACCCGGCTCCGTGACGGCCCGCCCAGCGCTCACGAAGCCGCGCCGCGGCGGTAGTGCGCGGCGTGCGGCGGATCCTCTTGTTCTTGTGCCGGATCATCCTGGCGATGACCGACGGTCGCTTGGTCCGTCGTGCGGATCGCCGCCGCACGGCCCGGCTCGTCCGCTGGCGAGTCTCGGGGTGGAATGGCAGCGGGTCCTCGATTCGTCCTTCGGAAACTCCGCCGATCGCATCCTCGATCGCCTTCTCGACGACGCCGTACATCATGCCCGACCCCTATTTCGGCGAGCTGGTCTGCAAAGCCAGAGCATGCAGCTCGCCGCCCATGTTTCCCTGCAACGCCTTATACACCATTTGATGCTGTTGCACCCGTGACTTGCCGCGGAAACTCTCGGAGACGATCTCGGCGGCATAGTGGTCGCCATCGCCGGCAAGGTCGCGGATCGTCACGACGGCGTCCGGTATGGCGTCCTTGATCAGCTTCTCGATGTCGCGGGCGCTCATGGGCATGGTCTTGTCACTCCTTGGCTCCGGCGCGGGCACGCCGGATTGCCCGAGATGATAGGGGCGGGGCGGGACCCGATCAATCGCGGCCCCGGAAACGGAGAGGTCATGCCGCTGCGGATGGTTCAACGACGGTGCCGGACATATAGGCCGGGAACCAGCTCTCATGGGCGACGGTCAGCGCCTGAACCGAGAGGTCGAGCCGATCGAGCACGACGAGGCGGTCGCCGCCGGCCGTACCGAGGCGCCGTACCGGGACGCCGGCCGCTTGCGCCTGGCTGCCGAGCGCGTCGGCGTCCTCGGCCTTGACCGCAACGACATAGCGGGCCTGATCTTCGCCGAAGAGCAGGGCATGGGCCGATCCTTTGCCGGCGTCGATTTTTGCGCCGACCCCCGAGGCGATGCACAATTCGGCGACCGTGACGGCAAGGCCGCCATCGGAAAGATCGTGGCAGGTGTGCACGAGTCCTAAGCGAATCAGCCCGCGGACGAGGTCGCCGTTGCGCTTTTCCTCGGCAAGATCGACTGTCGGCGGGGCCCCGTCCTCGCGCTCTTCGAGCGTTGCGAGATAGGCCGAGGCGCCGAGATGGGTTCCGTCGCGGCCGACGAGGAAGAGGATGTCGCCCTCCTTGAGGCTGTCGACGCGGGCCGTCTTCGTCCGGTCCTCGATCAGCCCGACGCCGCCGATCGTCGGCGTCGGCAGGATCGCCTGGCCTTGCGTCTCGTTGTAGAGCGAGACGTTGCCGGAGACGATCGGGAAGCCGAGTGCCGTGCAGGCAGCCCCGATGCCTTCCACCGCCTTGACGAACTGGCCCATCAGTTCCGGCCGCTCGGGATTGCCGAAATTGAGATTGTCGGTCGCGGCCAGCGGCTCGGCGCCGACGGCGGTCAGGTTGCGCCAGCATTCGGCGACGGCCTGGGCACCGCCCTGAAAGGGATCGGCCTCGCAATAGCGGGGCGTCACGTCCGAGGAAAAGGCGAGCGCCTTCGACGGATGGCCGTCGACTCGCACCACGCCCGCGTCGCCGCCCGGCCGCTGCAGGGAATTGCCCTGGATCATCGTGTCGTACTGCTCGAACACCCAGCGCCGCGAACAAAGGTCGGGCGAACCGAGCAGCGATAGGAGCGCGGCGCCATAGTCGCGCGGCTCGGCGATCTCGCCGGCATGGATGACGCGCGCCGGTTTCGGCTCCAGCCAGGGCCGGTCGTATTCCGGCGCCTCGTCGCCGAGTTCCTTGATCGGCAGGTTCGCGACCTCGCGGCCCTCCCACATGATGCGGAAGCGCTTGTCGTCGGTGGTCTTGCCGACCACCGCGAAATCGAGGCCCCATTTGACGAAGATCGCCTCGGCCTCGTCGCGCTTGTCGGGGTTGAGCACCATCAGCATCCGCTCCTGGCTCTCCGACAGCATCATCTCATAGGCGGTCATCTGCGCTTCGCGCACCGGCACGGTGTCGAGGTCGAGCTCGATGCCGAGATCGCCCTTGGCGCCCATCTCGACCGCCGAGCAGGTGAGGCCCGCCGCGCCCATGTCCTGGATGGCGATGACCGCCCCGGTCTGCATGAGTTCGAGGCAAGCCTCCAGCAGGCACTTCTCGGTGAACGGGTCGCCGACCTGCACGGTCGGGCGCTTTTCCTCGATCTTCTCGTCGAATTCGGCCGAGGCCATGGTGGCGCCGCCGACGCCGTCGCGGCCGGTCTTGGCGCCGAGATAGACGACGGGCAGGCCGACGCCCTTCGCCTCCGAGTAGAAGATCGCATCGGTCTTCGCGAGTCCGGCCGCGAAGGCGTTGACCAGGCAGTTGCCGTTGTAGCGCTTGTGGAAATTGACTTCGCCGCCGACGGTGGGGACACCGAAGGAATTGCCGTAGCCGCCGACGCCGGCGACGACGCCCGCAACCAGATGCCGGGTTTTCGGATGGTCGGGCGCGCCGAAGCGCAGGGCGTTCATCGCCGCGATCGGTCGCGCGCCCATGGTGAAGACGTCGCGCAAGATGCCGCCGACGCCGGTCGCCGCACCCTGATAGGGCTCGATATAGGAGGGGTGATTGTGGCTCTCCATCTTGAAGACCACGCAGAGCCCGTCGCCGATGTCGACGACGCCGGCGTTCTCGCCCGGGCCCTGGATCACCCTCTCGCCCTTGGTCGGCAGGGTGCGCAGCCACCGCTTCGACGACTTGTAGGAACAGTGCTCGTTCCACATGGCCGAGAAGATGCCAAGTTCGGTCAGTGTCGGCTCCCGGCCGATGAGATCCTTGACGCGCTCGTATTCGTCGGGCTTCAGCCCGTGCGACGCGACGAGGTCAGGCGTGATGGCGGGCTCGGCAGTCATGGTGGGCGTCCTGATCGTCCGGATTGATCAATTTGCGTGTTAACATCGCTGGCCGATGCGACAAAGCCCTGGTTCCGGCTTCAGCCGCGTGTCAGGCCGACGAAGGACAGGGCCGCCACACGGCACGCCTTCGTATCCGCCGCCCGCCGCATGACCGGCGTGTCGTCGTCGACCTGGCTGATCGCCTCGCCATGGAGGCGCCGCGACAGGAGGATCAGCGCGTAGTCATAGCCGCCCTTGGCCGCTGGCGAGCGGATGCAGATGCCGTAGCCCTCCGCCGCGCCAACTGGCAGAAACGTCGTCGCCCGTTCTGCGCGGCGCCGCCGGAAGACGGCCGCAGCCGTGTCCCGCGCATAGGCGATCTCGGCCGAATCGAGCGGTTCTGCTGAGGCAGGGCGGGGCGCCGGCTCGCGGGCCGCGGCGAGCTCCAATGTGGCGGCTGACGCATCGCCGCCCGTGCGCAGCGCCGCCCGCGTCGATCCGGCTCCCTGAAACCCGGGATCTACAGTTGCGGCGCCGAGGGGAGCAGGGCGGGCGGCGGCGCGGTCCTTCGCAGAAGGCATATCCGCAGACGGGGAGAAGCTCGCACCCGGTGCAGGCTGCACACCGCCGACGAACTCGTTGTCGGCCACGCTGGCGCATGCGCCGAGGGTGGCGCCGGCGAGAAAGGCGGCCCAAACGGCCGACACCGGGCGACGTCTCATCTCAGGCCGAACAGGAATCGTCGCCGGTCCGCCAGCGATCGAGATCGGCGCCGATGCGGCCGGAGACCGGTTCGCCCATCAGCGGCCCGTAGGCGGCGACATCCGACGAACCCCTGCGGCCCTCGACGACGAGGAGCGGGCGCGCCTCAACCTTGCCGCGCGGCACCAGAAGGAAGCGGGGTCGGCCGGAATAGGACGAGAGTTCAGGCGCGAGCGTGTAGGCGGAAAAGGCCGGATCCTTCGACTTGAACCAGCAGCGATTGGCGTTGAGCGTCAGCCGCTCCATGCGGTCGAGACCGGTATCGGCGCCGGCCGGAGCCCGTCCGACAGGCGTGCTCGTCCCACATCCGCCTGATATCAGCAGGAAGAGGGCCAGCGAAGCCCCGGCGGCGCGGCCGGCGATCTTGTGGCTCACGCGGCAAGACCGGTGTGAAGGCCGAGCGCGCTTTCGAAGATGCCGCGCCCGTCGGTGCCGCCATGCTCCGGCTCGATCAGATTTTCCGGATGCGGCATCATGCCGAGGACGTTCCCCGCCCCGTTGACGATACCGGCGATGTCGCGCATGGCGCCGTTCGGATTGGTGCCTGCGGTGTAGCGGAAGACGATCTGGTCGTTGTCTTCCATGCGCGCGAGCGTCTCGTCGTCAGCGAAGTAGTTGCCGTCGTGGTGCGCGACCGGGCAGCGGATCACCTGACCGGCGGTGTAGGCCGAGGTGAAGCGCGTCGCGGCGTTGACGACTTCGAGCTTCACCTCCCGGCAGACGAAGCGTAGCGAGGCGTTGCGCATCAATGCGCCGGGCAGGAGCCCTGCCTCGCAGAGGATCTGGAAGCCGTTGCAGACGCCGAGTACAGGCACGCCCCTGGCCGCGGCGTCGGCCACCGCGCGCATGACAGGCGCGCGGGCGGCGATCGCACCGGCCCTCAGATAGTCGCCATAGGAGAAGCCGCCGGGAACGACGAGAAGGTCGACCTCGGGCAAGGCGGTCTCGGTCTGCCACACGGTCTGCGGCGCCCGGCCGGCGATCTTGGTCAGCGCCGCGATCATGTCGCGGTCGCGGTTGAGGCCGGGCAGGAGGACGACGGCGGTCTTCATCGGTGGTCCTCAGGCGAACTCGATGGAGTAGTTCTCGATCACGGTATTGGCGAGGAGCTGCTCGCACATGTCCGACAGGCGAGTCCGCGCTCCCTCGGCGTCGTCGGCTTCGAGCGTGATGTCGAACACCTTGCCCTGACGCACCTGGCCGACCCCGTCGAAGCCGAGATTGCCGAGCGCTCCTTCGATCGCCTTGCCCTGCGGGTCGAGGACGCCGGTCTTCAGCGTGACGATGATGCGGGCCTTGATCATGTGTCCTCTGCGCGCGGTTTCGTCGGCCTTTGCGGCGGACGGATCTGGCGGTCCCTGGAATAGATCAGTCTCAGTGCCGGCACCGGCTGCTTGGCGGTCCTGCGCCGCTTCACTTGACCAGTACCGGCCCGGAAGGGCGGGGCGGCTCGTTCTCGTTCATGATGCCGAGCCGGCGCGCGACCTCCTGATAGGCTTCGACGAGGCCGCCCATGTCGCGGCGGAAGCGGTCCTTGTCCAGCTTGTCGTTCGTCTGGACGTCCCAGAGCCGGCAGGAATCAGGCGAGATCTCGTCGGCGACGACGATGCGCATCATGTCGCCCTCGAAGAGCCTGCCGGTCTCGATCTTGAAGTCGACCAGCTGAATCCCGACGCCGAGGAAGAGACCGGAGAGGAAATCGTTGACCCTGATGGCGAGGGCCATGATGTCGTCGATCTCCTGCGGGCTCGCCCAGCCGAAGGCCGTGATATGTTCTTCGGAGACCAGCGGATCGTCGAGCGCGTCGGCCTTGTAGTAGAACTCGATGATCGAGCGCGGCAGCACCGTGCCTTCCTCGATACCCAGACGCTTTGCGAGGGAGCCGGCGGCAACATTGCGCACCACGACTTCCAGCGGAATGATCTCGACTTCCTTGATCAACTGCTCGCGCATGTTGAGGCGGCGGATGAAGTGCGTCGGAATACCCATCCGGTTGAGATGGGAAAAGATATACTCAGAAATCCTGTTGTTCAGGACGCCTTTGCCGTCGACGATCTCATGCTTCTTTTTATTGAAGGCGGTCGCGTCGTCCTTGAAGAACTGGACCAGCGTACCGGGCTCCGGGCCTTCATAAAGAATCTTGCCCTTGCCTTCATAGATACGGCGGCGACGTGTCATTATGGTTACTCTATCGTAAAGCGTGCGCCTTAGAGGATTCGGGCGCAAAAACGGCGACGGATCGAGCGGGTGAATAGACCAAATCGCCCATCATCACAATCGGCAGACCTGTGAGGTCGTGCGCGCGGGAGAGGATATCAAGAGCTTTTCGCGCGGCCACGATGGATCGCGGCTTCAAAAACGGCGCCGATGACCGTATGTCAACCGCAGGCCCGCAGAGCGGGCAACGAGAGCCAAGGGGAGCCGATCATGTCCTTCACCGATCGCGAGCGAGATTTCGAAGCCCGCTTCGTCCACGATCAGGAACTGCGGTTCCGCATCGAGGCGCGGCGCAACAAGCTCATCGGGCTCTGGGCCGCCGAAAAGCTCGGCAAGAGCGGCGACGACGCCGAGGCCTATGCGCAGCAGGTCATCCACGTCGCCTTCCAGGCGCCGGGGGACGAAGGCATCGTCAACAAGATCCTCGGCGATTTCGATGCCGCGGGCGTCGATCAGTCGGACCACCAGATCCGGCGCCATCTGACGGAGTTCCTGGCAGAAGCCGAAACCCAGATCCGCGCCGCGTGAGCCGAATCATGGGGCTTCCGCCGCTGCGCCAGCGCCTCATGACGGGCGCTCCGGTGTCTTCGTCCTGGATCGGCGGGACCGACCCGCTGATCCACGAGGCATTTCTGAGGGCCGATTTCGACGCCATCACCTTCGACGTCCAGCACGGGCTACTCGACGAGGTGAGCCTGAAGCTCGGCATCGAACGGGCGGCGCTGCTCGGCAAGCCGTCGCTGGTTCGCCTGCCCATCGAGGACCGGGCGCTTGCCGCCCGGACGCTCGACTGGGGCGCGTCGGGCGTCATTCTGCCCATGGTCGAAAGCGTCGGTGACGCCGAACGACTCGTTGCGGCGACCAAATATCCGCCGCTTGGTCAGCGTTCCTACGGGCCGACGCGCACGGCGGTCCTGCACGGCTATGAGGATCGCGACGATTATGCCCGGGACGCGCGGAACGAGACCTTCGCCTTCGCGATGATCGAGACCGCGGCCGCCCTGGCCGCGCTCGATTCGATCCTCGCGATCGACGGGCTCGACGGCGTCTTCGTCGGACCGTCCGATCTCTCCATCGCCCTGTCCGGCGATGGAACCCGCTCTCCCAGAGGGGAGAAGGCGGAAACCGCGGTCAGGACGGTGGCGGATGCCGCCAAGGCGGCGGGCAAGGTCTCCGCGATCTATGCCGCGACGCCGCAGGACGCGGCGCATTACCGCGAGCTCGGCTTCCGGCTGATCTGCACCGGGTCCGATCTCGGTACGATCGAGGCCGCGGCGAATGCTCTGGCGAAGGCGGTGCGGGGCTGAGGGATACGAGGGAGCGCGTGGATCAACGTCCCGCGCTCTTTGTCCTACAGTCTGCAGGCCTTGCGAAAGGCGGCGACGCGCGGCCGAGGCCGCTGCCCGAAAGTCGCGAGCGACTCCTCGGGCAAGCACCCGTCACATGGATTGCTGCCAGAGCGTCAGCTGCCGGCGGGCAGACGGCTCATGAATTTGCCGAATGTGAGGAGCCCCTCCGGCCACGGGCCATGACCCGAATCGGCGTTGATGTGACCGGCTTCGCCCGCGTCGATGAAGAGCGATCCCCATGCGCCGGCAATGTCCTCCGCTGCCGCGAAGGAGGAGAACATATCGTTGCGGCTGGCGACGAGGAGGCTCGGAAACGGCAGCGGGTCGCGCGGATAGGGTCCGAAGGTCATCAGGTGCTTCGGCCGGATCGACGAGTTCTCGACATCGGGTGGTGCGACGAAGAACGCGCCGGATACCGGCTTTTGGAAGCCGGGGATCGCCTGCACCGCGGCTGCCACGCCGAGCGAATGGGCGACGATGACGACCGGCCGCGTGGAGGCGTTGACCGCTGCGGCGATCGACTGTGTCCAATCCTCTCGGACCGGCTTCGTCCACTCGGCCTGTGCGACGCGGCGGGCCGTCGAGAGCTTTCTCTCCCAACGGGTCTGCCAGTGGTTTTCGGGGGAGCCCTTGTAGCCGGGCACGATGAGGATGTCGGCTTCTGCAACGCGCATGACAGGCAGATGCGGATGGCGTGCGGCCAAGTCAACCTCGCGCGGCGACTTCCGTTACCACTCTCCCAATGCGGGGGCGATCGCCGCGTCCCATTCGGCTACCACGGGAAGCCGGAACTGGTCCGCCAGCGTCTCCATGACCTCGCCGGCGGTCAGATGCCTCACCTCGAACTCGCCGTCGCTCCGGCGCAGGCTGAAGCGGTTCCCGGCCAGCGTATAGCGGACGTCGCCGTCGAGCCGGGCGGCCATCAGGAGATTGCGGAAGGACGACGTCGGATGGGTGGCGACGAACCAGTTGGCGAGGGTGAGATCGGCCGGATGGCAGCGCAGCGGCAGGATCTCGTAGAGCGGCAGCCAGGCGTCGCCGGTGGCCCGTTCCACGACCCGGCCGTCCGCCAGGGCGCGAATGCGGAAGACGCCGCCGCGCGTTTCCTGCGGGTCGTCGCCGAGGAGCCGCAGCGGCTGGTTCGGCATCGGGCCGCCGAAGCCGACATCGGCTAGGTAGCTTTCGCCGTCGATGCTGACGACGAGCACGGCATGCGTCGCGGGTGGTACAGGGCCTTCGAAGCCGGTCCGCAGCCGCACCCGCGCCAGGAAGGTCTCGACCGCAAAGCCGGAGGCCTCAAGCATGCGCCGGAAGAGGCTTGCATGTTCGAAGCAGTAGCCGCCCCGCCGGTTCGTGACGAGTTTCAGATCGACGGCCGACGGGGCGAGGTCGGGAACGCCGCCGAGAAGCACGTCGATCGCCTCGAAGGGAATCGCGGCCATGTGGCGCTCCATCAGCCTCGTCAGTCCCGGCAGCGTAGGCGCGACCGGATCCTCGACACCGATCCGCGTCAGATAGGCCGCGTGGTCGAAGCCGGAGATCGATGTGTCGGGGAAGGAACGCGTTGCGGCGGTCATGGCCCGCGATTGTGTCGTCGCCACAGCCGCGACGCAAGCGGAGGGGCGCCGGTCCTGCCGCACCTCGTGTCCGAAGGGTTAGCCGCCTGCGATCTTGAGAAGCCGCCGCGCGAGCGCCGGCGAGAAGCCGGTGATGCGCCTGAGGATCGCCGCCTGGCCGACCCAGATCTCCGCCTCGGCCCGCTCCATGCCCCTGATGATACGCGTCGCGGCCTTGTCGGCCGACAGCTTGCCTCGGTGGCTTCGGCTGGCGGTCATGGGCGTCTCGACCAAGGGCAACAGCACCTCGACCACCTTCAGCCGACCGCCGGCACGCTCGGCCTGATAGCGGGTGGAGTAGGTGAAGGAGCGCAGTCCGGCCTTGGTCGCGCAGTAGACAGGGTTCATCGCCGTCGGCGCGACGGCAAGGCCCGAGCTGTTGTTCACCAGCATGGCGCTCGCCTGCGCGCGAAGATGCGGAAACAGATGCTGGGTGATCCGGATCGGGGCGGCGAGATTCACCGCGATCTGCGTCTCGGCGAGACGGTCGAGCTCCGCCGCGGCCATCGTCGCAAAATCGCCGCGCTCGGACACGCCGGCATTGTTGATGACGACGGAAAGGTCCGGATGACGGGTGGTCAGCCCGGAGAGTGCGGCATCGAGCGCGGCGCTGTCGGCGAGGTCGACGGCCTCGTGGACGAGGTCGGCATCGCTTTCGATCTCGGGCGGCCGGCGCGACCAGGCGATCACCCGACAGTCCCGGTCGAGCAGGCGCTCGGCCAGCTCAGCGCCGACGCCGCTGGAAGCGCCGGTGAGAAGCACGGTGCGGCCTTCGAGCGAGAAGCGCTTCGCCATGATCGGGGGGTTCCAACTGCCCCGGGGCCGTCACTGCGACGGCGCGGGACTGGCGGTTCCGGCAGCCGGAGCCTCGGTGGCGGATTGCGCCGGCTCCAGCGCATCCGGATTGCGCGTGCCCTGGTCGGGCGTTCTTGTGAAGAAGACGAAGTAGATGACGGCGGCGACGACGATCACGCCGACGGCGATCCAGAGCAGATGGCGACTGCGTGAACGCGGCTGTGGTCCTGCTGCTGGCATTTGCGGTCTCCCATCTGCTTCGGCCGGCGGAGCCGCCGGCCTTCACCCATTTCGAGCCGAACCGTCTCGGCCGCGCCGAGGTTCCGATCGGCCGCCGCCAGGACGAGGAGTGGCCTCCGCTACTCAGCCCGGCCGAACACCCGCTCGAAGATCGTCGCCGCGTGCTTGATGTGGTAGCCGAGGTCGAAGCGGGCACGGATCTCTTCCTCGCTGAGTGCCTTGCGAACGTCTTCGTCCTTCAAGAGCTCCTCCAGGAAGTCGACGCTCGCCGAGCCCGCCGCGTGGTAGCTCTCCCAGACCTTCATCGCGTTGCGCTGGACCAGCCGGTAGGCGTCTTCCCGGCTGACGCCGGCCTGGGTCAGGGCGAGTAGGATGCGCTGCGAATGCACGAGGCCGCCGAGCCGGTCCATGTTCGCCTGCATGCGCTCGGGATAGACGAGCAGCTTGTCGACGACGCCGGTGAGGCGGGCGAGGGCGAAGTCGAGCGTGATCGTCGCGTCCGGGCCGATATAGCGCTCGACCGAGGAGTGGGAGATGTCCCGCTCATGCCAGAGCGCGACGTTCTCCATCGCCGGCAGCGCGTAGGAGCGCACCATGCGGGCAAGGCCCGTCAGGTTCTCCGTCAGCACCGGATTGCGCTTGTGCGGCATCGCGGAGGAGCCCTTCTGGCCGGGCGAGAAATACTCCTCCGCCTCCAGAACCTCGGTGCGCTGCAGATGCCGGATCTCCGTCGCGAGCCGCTCCATGGAGGAGGCGACGACGCCGAGGACAGCGAAGAACATGGCGTGCCGGTCGCGCGGGATCACCTGCGTCGAGACCGGCTCCGGCTTCAGGCCCATGGCCTTGGCGACGTGTTCCTCCACCCGCGGGTCGATATTGGCGAAGGAGCCGACAGCGCCGGAGATCGCGCAGGTCGCCACCTCTTCGCGCGCGGCGACGAGGCGGTCGCGGCAACGCTGGAATTCGGCATGGGCGAAAGCGAGCTTGACGCCGAAGGTCGTCGGCTCGGCATGGATGCCGTGTGAGCGCCCGATGGTGACGGTGTCGCGATATTCGAAGGCGCGGCGCTCCAGCGCGGCAAGCAGCGCATCGAGATCGGCGAGGAGGATGTCGGCCGCCTTGGTGAGCTGGACGTTGAAGCAGGTGTCGAGCACGTCGGACGACGTCATGCCCTGGTGGACGAAGCGGGCGTCCGGGCCGACGATTTCGGCGAGATGCGTCAGGAAGGCGATGACGTCGTGCTTGGTCTCGCGCTCGATCGCGTCGATCCGCTCGACGTCGAAGGTCGCGGCATTGCCCTTTTCCCAGATGGTCTTCGCGGCGTCCTTCGGAATCACGCCGAGTTCGGCCAGCGCGTCGCAGGCATGCGCCTCGATCTCGAACCAGATCCGGTACTTCGTCTCCTGCGACCAGACGGCGACCATGTCGGGGCGGGCGTAGCGGGGGATCATCGGCAGCGTCTTTCGAGGAACAGATTGCGGGAAATCTACGGCCGGCCTCTAGCAGAGGCGCCGGGCCGCCTCAATCGAACCGTTTAATCCATCGGCACGGGGTTGGCGATGAAGCGCAGGTCCGGACCCTCGAAGCCGACGGTCTTCACGCCGATGATCGCGACGGCCGCGAATCGCCCGTCCACCTGGTCCCGGACGACGACGCGCGACAGCCGGTAGTCGATCGGGCAGCCCCGGCTCTCGGGAATCGCCTTGTCTTCGTGGATGAGCCGAGCGGTCTCGCCGGGTTCGGCCGCGACCCGGATCAGCCGGTAGCCGACGGCCGCATCCTGGAAAGAGCAGTTGCGTCCCGGCGGCAGCGGAAAGGTCTCCAGCCGCAGCGAGACCCGTCTGTCCGGCGAGGGTTCGATCGCTCGCGGCAGGAAGCTCACCTTGTGCGGATCGGCGGAGAGTTCGGTCGCCGGATTGTCGACGACGATCCGGCCCGGATGGTCCTCCGGCCGGTAACGCTCGAACAGCTCGGCCGCGCGCTGCCGCGCCTCGGCTTTCACGTCGTCGACGCTTGCGGCTTCGTCTTCCCGGCTCACGCGGACGGGCGAGGGCGGCACGAACCGATCGGCGGGCAGATCCAGGAAGAAGATCTCCGCATAGGGAAATCCGGAGCCGTCCTGGACGCCGGACTGTTCATAGGCGAAGATCTTGGCGTCAGCGGAGAAGCCGAGCGTCGTCAGATCGGCGAAATCACCGGCCTTCGAAGCGTTTGGCATGGCTGCCACGGCGGCAAGGCCGAACAGCAGCATTGCGAGAGTGCGGGCGGTCTGCGGTCTCGTCATCCAGACGTCTCCGAGCCTCGTGCCGGCGGGTGCGTCATCACCCCTGCGATCGCGTGCAGGAGAAGCTGTCGCCGCTCTCCTGTGAATACCATCCCATCGTATCGCCGGTGAAGCCCGACAGCGTGATCGCATAGCCGTCTGCGAAGAACAGTGTGTAGGAGCCGTCGGTGCCCTCCTGGACCTCCTCGATGGGAAGGTCGTCGGACCCGTTGTTGTAGGTCGTCGGCGTGAAGGTGAAGGTCGCGACTTCGCAGTCCCACGTCCCGACGAAGGGCAGGTCGGCCGTCTCGGCGACCGCCCCCGATCCGGCGAAGCCGGTCGCCAGAAAGATTGCCAGAGCCAGAGTCCTGCGCATGTCCGTTCCTCCGTTGCGAAGCCGCGTCATGCGGTCCGGTGTTCGAGTGCCGACCAGGTCGGCAAAAGGTCGTTCACCGCGGCGGTAGCGGCGTATATCCCGCGGGCCACCGCCCGCGCCATGGTCGCGGCCGCAGCGGCGCCGAGCTCGACCGAGCGGCCGCCGCTCTGCTCCAGCGAGATGCCGCTCGCGCCGGTCGCCGCGGCGAAGACGAGGTCGCCGTCGAAGTCCGTGTGGCTCGGCCAGATCGATCGCGCCAGCCCGTCATGCGCGGCGATCGCGAGACGTCGGGCCGCGCCCTTGTCCATGATCGCATCGGTCGCGATGATGCCGATCGTCGTGTTGGCACCCAGCCGGGCGTCGAACTTGGTGCGCAACCGCGAAGCGTCCCGCCGAAACGGCGAGGGCATGCCGAGGCCGCCGAACTCGTCCCCGATCTCGAAGGGCGCCGCCCAGAAGTGCCGAGTATCGCCGATGGATACTGATCCGACGGCATTGACGGCCACGAGGGCCGCGACCGTAACGCCGCTGGCGAGCACCGTCGAAGCCGAGCCGAGGCCGCCCTTCATGGTGCCGGTCGTACAGCCGGTGCCGGCGCCGACGCTGCCGAGGTCGAAGTCGAGGCTCGCGGTCGCTGCGGCCGCATAGCCGAAATCGCGGTAGGGCGGGTGGAGGCCCCAGTCCTTGTCGCCCTGATTGGCGAGATCGAAGAGGATCGCCGCTGGCACCAGCGGGACCTTGAAGCCCGCGACCTCGAAGCCGCGGTCGCTCTGGCGCAGGAACGACTGGACGCCGGACGCCGCGTCGAGACCGAAGGCGGAACCGCCCGACAGGACGAGCGCGTCGATGCCGGAGACGAGGGCGCTCGGCGCCAGGAGATCCGTCTCGCGCGTACCGGGAGCCCCGCCGAGGATTTCGACTCCCGCCACCACCGGGCGATCGAAGACCACGACGGTGGATCCGCTCTTCAGCGCCTCGTCGCTGGCATGGCCGACGGCGAGCCCCGCGACGTCCGTCAGAAGGTTGCGGGGGCCGGGCCGCCAGTCCGCCATCGTCCTTATCCCCCCGCTTCGTCCACGAAATGATCCTGGCGCCACTCGAACACGCGGTAGAGATCGAGGTTGGAATCGCCCTTGGCATCGAACTTGATCGTGCCGAAGGCCGTGTCGAAGGCGCCTTGCGACAGGATGTCGCCGAGCGGCGCGTTGCTCTCGCGCGCTCTTCGGGCTGCGGCGATGGCGATCTCCGTCGCGGCATAGGCCGGGCCGAAATAGCCCTGCGGCACGTCGAGCGCCTGGTCTCCCGTCGTCCCCGCCTTTTCGGCGGACGGCTCGCGCGGCTCGAGGTCCGGAAAACGGTTCCGCGGCCCGATCGCCACGATCCCGTCCGGCAGCGGCGCGTCGGCGCTGGTTTCGTCGAAAAGCGATTCCCCGCCGACGATGGCGAGGTCGAGATCGTTCGAAGCGGCGTCCCTTGCGATGATCGCGATATCCGGCCGGTCGCCGGCGATGAAGAAGCGGGTGACGCCGGTGCGCGCCAGGCGGCGCACGAGCCCGAATTGCTTCTCCTCGGCCGGCCGGTAGTTGTCGACCGTCTGCGGCTGCATGCCGGCATCGCCGACGATCCGCCGGACGCTGTCGATCAGGGAGCGGGCGGCGATCGAGCCGTCGTCGATCAGGCCGAAAGGTTCGCTCTTCCAGCGCTTCTTCAGATAGTCGGCCACGGCCTTCGCCTCGGCGTCGGAGCGCGGCGCGATGCGCCAGACCTCGTAGCCGGTCCGCTCGCGCCGGTCGGTCAGCCGGTTCGCCCGGACCCCGACGTCGATCGTGGGGATGCCCGCGTCCTTCAGGACCGGCAGCGCCGCCTCGATCGCTTCGGTGCAGAGGAAGCCGACGACGATTGCGGCCTTCTCCTTCACGAAGGTTTCCGCAGCGGCCTTGCCGCCTTCGGCCGAGCACTGGGTGTCGCCTTCGACGAATGAGACGGCGCTGGCCGCCGAGCCTTCGTCCTGCGTGCCATCCTCCGAGACGCGAGGCTTCGCAGCCGCCCTTGCCCCGGCGACGAGCTGCCGGCCGAGGATCTCGGATGAATCGGACAGGGGCGCCGCAAGTCCGATGGTGAGCTCGTCGGCGGCACGCTGCTCCTGCGCCTCGACCGGACAGGCGAGCGCGGCAGAAACCAAGAGGGCGAGGGCGAGGGGCTTCGTCGACATGCTCTCAGTCTTAGAGCGTTCCGCCGTGTTAGGGAATTGCCGGAGCCGGGCCTGCGCGCTTAAGAGAGGCGACTTTCGCGTCGCAACAGCGCGATCCTGCGCCGGGATGCGGGATGCCGATCGGCGCACTATGTAGGACACACCTGAAGCATTCGGCGCGACCGCGGGACGGAACATTGCTGACGACGAACACGATCGACCGCCAGAGCTTTCGCGAGGCGATGAGCCGTTTTGCGGCATCGGTCCATCTGGTGACGACGGACGGGCCGGCCGGGCGGCGGGGCGTGACGGTGTCGTCCGCCTGTTCCGTCTCGGACGATCCGGCGACCCTGCTCGTCTGCCTCAACACGTCCAGCCCGGACAATGCCCGCTTCGAGGCGAACGGCAGTTTTGCGCTCAACCTGCTCGGCAAGGACAACGAAGCGCTCGCGCGCGCCTTCGCGGGGGAAGGAAAGCTCGCCCCCGACGCGCGCTTCGCCAAGGGCGAATGGCATGCGGAGGAGACCGGCGCGCCGCTGCTCGTCTCGGCGCTTGCCGCGTTCGACTGCCGCCTGCTGGAATCGCGGATCGTCGCTACCCACCGGGTGATGATCGGGGAAGTGGTAGGGGTCCGGATCGGTCCGCGCGCGCCTTCTTTGGTCTATCTCGACCGCGGCTATCACAGCCTCTAGTTTCCGCGAACTCGCATTCAGGCCGAAAGGATTGTCGTGACTTCGAAACTTCCGAGCTCGATCGACGAAACCGAGCGGCTGCTCGACGGGGCCGACTATGTGGCGGACCGGGCGCTCGCGACCGTCCTGTTCCTGTCGCTCAGGATGGGCCGGCCGCTGTTCCTGGAAGGCGAGGCCGGGGTCGGCAAGACGGAGATCGCCAAGGTGCTGGCCAAGGCGCTCGACCGCCCGCTGATCCGGCTGCAATGCTACGAAGGGCTCGACGTGTCCTCGGCGCTCTACGAGTGGAACTATGCCGCGCAGATGATCGAGATCCGCATGCGCGAGGCCTCGGGCGACACCGACAAGGACGCGACCCGCTCGGAGATCTTCTCCGACCGCTTCCTGATCCGCCGCCCGATCCTGCAGGCCCTTGAGGGGCAGCCGGGTCGCGCCCCGGTGCTCCTGATCGACGAACTCGACCGCACCGACGAGGCCTTCGAGGCGTTCCTGCTCGAGATCCTGTCCGACAACCAGGTGACGATCCCGGAGCTCGGCACGATCCGCGCCGAAGAGCCGCCGATCGTCATCATCACCACCAATCGGACCCGCGAGATCCACGACGCACTGAAGCGCCGCTGCCTCTATCATTGGGTCGACTATCCCCAGGCCAGCCGCGAACTGGAGATCGTCAAGCGCAAGGCGCCGCGCGCCAATGCCGAACTCGCCGAGCAGCTCGTCGCCTTCGTGCAGCGCTTGCGCCAGATCGACCTTTTCAAGGCGCCCGGCGTCGCCGAGACGATCGATTGGGCAAATGCGCTGACCGAGCTCAACGTCGTCGCGCTCGATCCCGCGCATGTCTCCGACACGATCGGCGTCCTGCTCAAATACCAGGACGATATCCAGCGGCTGGAGCGGGGCGAAAGCCGGGAGATCCTGACGCAGGTCAAGCGCGATCTCGCCGCCGCTTCCTGACGCCATGGCTGACCCGACGCCCCAAACCGCTGATCCGGAAGGCCGGCTCGCCGACAATATCGCCTATTTCGCGAGGGCCCTGCGCAAGGCCGGACTGAAGCTCGGCCCCTCCGCGACCCTCGACGCGATCGCCGCGGTGAAGGCGGCGGGGCTGTCCTCGCGCGACGATTTCTACTGGACGCTGCACGCGACGCTCGTCTCCCGGCACGAGGACGACGCTGTCTTCGCTGAGGCGTTCCGGCTGTTCTGGCGCTCGCGCGAGCTGATCGAGAAGATGATCGCGATGTTCTCGCCGACCGCGCCGCCGCGCGAGACCGAGGAGCGTAAGAAGCGGGCCGGCGAGGACCGGGCCGCGGAAGGCCTGTTCGAAGGCGCCGAGAAGCGGGTGACGAAACAGGAGCGGCCGGAGATCGAGATCGATGCCAGCCTGACGGTCTCCGGCAACGAGGTGCTGCGCCAGAAGGACTTCGCCCAGATGTCGGTCGCCGAGATCGAGGAGGCCAAGCGCGCCATCGCCACTCTCCGCCTGCCGGCCGACCGCATCGAGACGCGGCGCTTCAAGCCGGATCCGCGGGGGCGGAGGATCGATCCTCGGGCGATGATGCGGGCCTCGATGAAGACCGGCGGCGACCTGGTCCTGCCGAAATACCGCTCGCGGCGCGAGGTTCATCCGCCTCTCGTCGTCATCGCCGACATCTCCGGCTCGATGAGCCAGTACACGCGGATATTCCTCCACTTCCTGCATGCGCTGACCGACAAGCGCCGGCGGGTCCACACCTTTCTCTTCGGCACGCGGCTGACCAACGTCACCCGCCAGATGCGCCGCAAGGACCCCGACGAGGCGCTGGCAGACTGCGCCGGCGCGGTGAAGGACTGGTCCGGCGGCACGCGCATCGCGGAAGCCTTGACCGAGTTCAACCGCGTCTGGTCGCGGCGGGTGCTCACCCAAGGCGCCGTCGTCATCCTGATCACCGACGGGCTGGAACGTGACAGCGTCGTCGACCTCGCGCAGGAGATGGAACGGCTGCACAAATCCTGCCGCCGTCTGATCTGGCTGAACCCGCTCCTGCGCTTCGACGGCTTTTCGGCGCGGGCGCGCGGCGTGCGGGCCATGCTGCCGCATGTCGACGAGTTCCGCTCCGTCCATTCGCTGGATGCGATGACGGAGCTGTGCGCGGCGCTCTCGGAGGGACACACGCGGGCGAGCGATCCCAAGCTGTGGCTGAAGGACGAACGCATCGTCGACGCGGCGTGACCTTGCCGGAAGAGGGCGGCGGATCGAGATATAGGAGGCAGGATTTGAGACGCAGCGCCTGTCGCGCCCAAACGCTTCCCGCAGAGCGAACAATCGAGGATCGAACATGTCCGAGACCACACATGAACTCGACGTCCTGAAGACGACGGAGGCCTGGGCGGCTGAGGGGCGCGACTTGGCGCTCGCCACCGTCGTCGAAACCTGGGGATCGGCCCCGCGCCCCACCGGCAGCCATCTCGTCATCGATTCGGAGGGCAATTTCGAGGGCTCGGTCTCCGGCGGCTGCGTCGAGGGCGCGGTGGTCGCCGAGGCGATCGACGTCATCGACGAGGGCAAGCCGAAGATGCTGGAATTCGGCGTCGCCGACGAGACGGCCTGGCGGGTGGGCCTCTCCTGCGGCGGACGGATCCGCGTCTATGTCGAGAAGGTGGGCTGATGGACCGGACGATCCTGAAGGCGCTCAATGCCGAGCGCGCGGCGCGGCGGGCCGCCGTCGTCGTCACCGATCTCGCCACCGGCCGGCAGCGGCTGGTGCGCGAGGTGGATGCCGAGGCCGATCCGCTGGCGGACGCGATTTCCAGGGCGATCCGGACCGGCAAGTCCGGCATCACCCAGACGGATGCCGGCGAGACCTTTCTCAACGCCCATCTGCCGCCGGCGCGCCTCGTGGTGATCGGCGCGGTGCATATCAGCCAGGCCCTGGCGCCGATGGCGAAGCTTGCCGGCTACGACATCGAGATCATCGACCCGCGCACGGCCTTCGCGACGCCCGAGCGCTTCCCCGGCGTGCCGCTCCGTGCCGAATGGCCGGAGGATGTCCTGAAAAACAGGCCGTTCGACCCCTATACCGCGGTCTGCGTCATCACCCACGACCCCAAGATCGACGACGGCCCGCTGATCGCGGCGCTGAAGGCCGGCTGCTTCTATATCGGCGCGCTCGGCAGCCGGAAGACGCATGCCCGCCGCGTCGAACGGCTTGAGGCGGCCGGCATACCGCCGCATGCGATCGAGCGCATCGAAGCGCCGATCGGCGCCGATATCGGCGCCTCGACGCCCGGCGAGATCGCCGTCGCCATCCTCGCCTCGGTCATCGAGGCCTTCCGCAAGCGCAAGATGTTCGCCGAGCGGCGCGGCGAGACGGAGCCCGCATGATCTTCGGCAGCGTTCCCGTCGAAGACGCGGCGGACGCGATCCTCGCCCATTCGCACCGGGCGGGGAAGAGCCGGCTGAAGAAGGGCACGCGGCTGTCCCCGGCCGACCTGAAGGCGCTCACGGAGGCCGGCGAAAGGACCCTCGTCGTGGCGCGTCTCGAACACGGCGACATGACCGAGGACGAGGCGGCCGCCGCGATCGGCGAGGCGCTCGCCGGCGCGCACATCCGCATCGGCGAGGCCGCCACCGGCCGCGCCAACGTCTTCGCCGGAACCACCGGCCTCTTCGTGCCGGACCGGCGCGTGGTCGATGCGGTCAACGCCGTCGATCCCGGCATCACGCTCGCGACGCTCGGTGAATACGAGCCGGTCACCGTCGACCGCATGGTCGCGACCGTGAAGATCATCCCGCTGGCCGTGCCGGGCGCCGCGGTCGCGGCGGTGGTGGACATCCTGCGGGACGCCGCCGCCTTCCGCCTCGCGCCGTTTTCGCAAAAGCGCGTCGCGCTGATCCAGACCGAGCTGCCGACGGTCAAGCCGTCCATGCTCGACAAGACGCGCAAGGCAACCGAGGCGCGGCTCGGCCTCTCGGGCTCCGAGATCGTCGCGGAGATCCGCTGCCCGCATGAGACCGGCGCGCTCACCGATGCCCTTCGGCGCCTCGACGGCGCCGACCTGACGCTCGTCTTCGGCGCCTCGGCGGTGATCGATGCCGACGACGTTATCCCCGCCGCGATCCGGGCGGCCGGCGGAACGGTCGATCACCTCGGCATGCCGGTCGATCCCGGCAATCTCCTGCTCCTCGGCCATCTCGCCGGCGCCCCGGTGCTCGGCGCGCCCGGCTGCGCCCGCAGCCCCAAGGAGAACGGCTTCGACTGGGTGCTGAACCGGCTGCTGGCAGACCTGTTCGTGACCGGCGCGGACATCCGGGGCATGGGCGTCGGCGGCCTCCTGATGGAGATCGCCTCGCGCCCGCAGCCGCGCGAGAGCGAGTCCGGGGACATTGAGGCCCGCGACGCCGAGGCCGATGGCTTCGAGGCCGATGACGCCGAGGCTGGCGATACCGGGTTCGGCGGCAGAGGTCCGGCCCGCCGCGACGACCCGGTCGTCGACATCGTCGTGCTGGCCGCCGGCCGCTCCAGCCGGATGGGCGGGCCAAACAAGTTGCTCGCCACCTTCGACGGCGTCCCGCTCATCCGCCGCTCGGTGATGACCGCGCTCGCCGCGAAGAACGCCCGCACAGTCCGTGTCGTCGCCGGTCACATGGCGGACGACATCGCCGGCGCGCTGACCGGCCTCGACGTCGAGACCGTTGAAAACCCGGCCTTTGCCGAGGGCCTGTCGACATCGCTCAAGGCCGGATTTGCCGCCTGCCGGGGCGCTGACGGCGTCATGGTCATGCTCGCCGACCAGCCGCTGCTCTCCTCCGCCGACCTCGACCGCCTGATCGCCGCCTTCACCGGCGAGGGCGCCGGTGCCATCGTCGCCGCCAGCGACCGCGGCCGCCGCCGCAACCCGGTGATCCTCTCCACCGCCTTCGCCGATGCCATCGCCGCGCTCACCGGCGACATCGGCGCCGCGCCAATCATCGCGGCCAACCCGGACGCGCTGACCGAGGTGGAACTCGGCGCGGCGGCGGGGACGGATGTCGATACGCCCGAGGCGCTGGAGAGGGCGGGGGGACGGTTGTGGTGAGCGAGAGACGATTGCCGCGACTGTTGGTGTGGCGCTCGATCCTGATGTTGGACCTGAAGCAGCTGGGCTGACTGAGACTGAGAGTCCGGGATGGGTGGTTTTCCGGACCGCTTCTGGACAGCTATGTCGGGAAAGCGGCCATTCGGCGGGCCGCTGCAATTCGGCAGCATTTGGCGACCAGCTTGCCTCGCATTCTGTTAGCGCAACGCTAGCTCGGCGGTAGTCGTAAACAAGAGCAGACCTGCAGCCCGCTCGCATTGAGGTTGCGACGTAGACAGAGGTGTCACTAGCTCCCCCACGCAGGGGTGGGCATCTTGCTTGACAGCTCTCTTTGAGAGTGGGAAACAGTGAATAGCTTACGTGAAAAGCGCCTTGCGCGCTTGGTCCGGCGTTTCGTCAGACCTCAGTCGATTGTTAGGTTTTATCCGGTGTGGAACAACCTGGGGTTCTACCGCCACAAGTGGCCGCTCCGCTCGGTAGAACCCCAGCTTATTCCACACCTCCAAGGGTAAGTGCTAGCGGGGGGTAACATAGCCGATCTGGTCGAACGCATAGACGTTTCGACCTTGCGTGTTAGTGCGCCCACCCCAATAATCTTGCTTTGCGGTGGCAAGATCGACGTGACGGCCCCGAGACCCAAGTCTTTGCGGGCGGCCTTCACGCAAATTTATGGGCGACCTGGCCTGAAGTCATACTCGACTGTCACGCCCGAGGACTTTCGCATCTTTGCGCCTGATGGGCCCTACAAGGATTGGCTGACCTTCGAGCGCGAATTTGCCCAGATTGTCGACCTTGTCGTGTTGTTCTCCGAAAGCTACGGCAGTGTTGCAGAGCTAGGCGCTTTCTCCGTGGTCGACGAGATCGCCTCGAGGCTTCTCGTTGTGATCGACGATGAAAACTATGGAGAGTCCTCTTTCGTAAAGCTCGGGCCCCTCCTCTTCCTGCGAGAGAATTACGGGCCGTCGACGGTATGTGTGGTCAACAGGGCGGACCTGAAATTCCCGAAAATCGACAACGTCGCTGATATAGACCTCGACCGCTTTGCGGAAACGATCATACCTGCGCTTGAGCATCGGAAGGCAGCCTACACCGAGCATACGACATTCAATCGGGAGCGCGCCGGGCATCTGATCAAGCTTATTGTGGGCCTGATCCAGCACTACGGAGCCCTCACCGAAGATGAAATCGATGTACTGCTGTTCGTGATGGACGTTAGTGTTCCGTATGTGAAGATCGCAGACTACCTAAGTTGCGCGGTCAACGCGGAGTGGATCGTGCGGGATAAGCGCGGTATCCAAGAGTATTTCTGTGCGCTGCCAGACGTCAAAGAGGCGCTCACCTACCGGCTACGCAAAGATCTTTCGCCGGAGGAGAAGGACCGTGACCGTTGGCGGGCGACGGTAATCGATTATTGGAAAGAGAAAGACCCGGTCAGGTTCAGCAGCATCCAAGCGGCTTTGAGGGGCGCAATGCGATGAGCGGAATTATTGAGACTTTGGCAGTCGAGACCGGGATAGAACCCGGTTTGGTTGATCGCATCGTGCGAACGGCGCCCAGCCGCTATAAGACCTACCCGATCGATAAGCGCGGGGGTGGTACCAGGCTCATCTCGCAGCCTGCTAAAGAGGTGAAGATACTCCAGAGAGCCCTGAATGATGTGTTGCTGAAACATCTGCCAGTTCATGCTTCGGCAACTGCTTATCGTGAAAGTTTATCGATCAGGGAAAACGCGCTCCCTCACGCCGGTATCGGTCCGATCTTAAAGCTCGATTTTGCGGAATTCTTTCCTTCGATCAAACTGCATGACTGGAAGAAGTACTGCGAAAAGACTGGATGCCTAACCGATGTCCATGACGTCGAGATGAGCGGACGTCTGATCTTTCATCGGCCGAAGGGGCGTTCAACCCTGCAACTTGCCATTGGCTCTCCATGTTCACCGTTCGTGTCCAACGCGCTGATGCACGAATTCGACTTCCTTGTCGTAGAGGCTGTGGCTGCTGATAAGGTGGTATACACGCGGTACGCTGATGATCTCACGTTTTCTGCACCTCGTTTGGGACATTTGCGTGATGTCGAAAAAATCGTTCGCCGTATACTTCGAGGCCTGTCGTTTCCGCGTCTGCGGCTCAACATCAACAAGACGACCTACGTAACCTCGAAGTTTGGGCGGCGCGTCACAGGGTTGACGCTCACCAACGCAGGTGGAGTCTCCATTGGTCATGCGCGAAAGCGCAAATTGCACACAGCAGTCTATCGGGCATCGCAAAACAATTTGAATGCCGACGAACTCGCGGAATTAAAGGGAATGCTGGGATTCGCTCACAGTGTGGAGCCGGAGTTTATCGAGATCCTTAGAAGGCGATTTGGCAACGATATTGTTAGCTTCATCCAGTCTTATCCAATCGAAAGAAAGAGAAGCGCGAAAGTCATCGCTGTAGAACCGGATGAAACCCGCTGACGCGTTACGACAAATTTGACAGCCTATTTGCTCGAAAAGATTGGGATCTGACGGTGAGTTTGCGACCCGAATTTGTTAACTTAAGGTAGTCGAATGAACGGCTGGTTACGGGTAATGATCGGAGCAGCCGGGACGATGAAAAGGGGTCGATACCGGATGGCCTCTCCCAAGCGTCCGCTTCCTTCCGCATCGGCTCGCTCGGGTGGAGACCTGATGGCCCGCTTGCCCGCGGTCGCCTAGACAAAGACGTCAGCCGCCCCCGCCGCCCTCGTGCCTCTCCATTACCGTCCCGATCGAGAGCGGTTCTCGGCCGAGCAAGGTGCCGAGGGTCGGATCGGTGGCGGCGAAGTCGCCGCGGCGGGCCGCGCGAAAGGTGCCGAGCAGCATTTCGGCATAGACGCGCGGGGTGCCGGACTGCATCTTGAGCTCGATCCATTCCTCGTCCGACACCGTCGAATGACGCACCTTGCGGTGGAGGACGTCTGAAGCGGTCGCGGCGATCTCCGCCATCGTCACCGCGGCCGTCGCGGTCAGAGGCGGGGTTCTTCCGTCCCATGCGCCGTCCGATGCGAGGATCGCAGCATCTCCGAATGGGAGGCGGTACCACAGACCAACCCGACCCATGGCACCGCCAAACGACTGGCTAAGCCCCCGCCTCGTCCAGCACCCGCATCTGATCCGCCGACAGTTTCACCTTCGCCGCGCCGAGCGTCTCGTCCAGCTGCTTTACCGAGGTCGCACTGGCGATCGGGGCGGTAACGCCGTCCTTGGCGATCAGCCAGGCGAGGGCGATCTCTGCGGGCTTGGCGCCGGTGGCGCCGGCGACCTCGTCGAGCGCCTCGAGGATGCGCTGGCCCTTGCCGCCGTCGTTGAAATAGCCGCCGAGCATGCGCTCGCGGTTCGCGCCCTCGATGTCCGCCTTCGAGCGGTACTTGCCGGTGAGAAAGCCGCTGGCGAGCGAGAAATAGGTGACGACGCCGAGGCCGTGGGTTTGCGCCGTCTCTTTCAGCGGACCCTCGAAGTCGCCGCGGGCGTAGAGATTGTATTCGGGCTGCAGCACTTCGTAGCGCGGCCCGCTATTCGCCTCGGAGATCGTCAGGGCTTCCTCGACGCGCGCCGCCTCGTAGTTCGAGGCGCCGAGGACGCGCACCTTGCCGGCCTCGACCAGCTTGGCGAAGGCGCCGAGCGTCTCCTCCAGCGGCACGGTCTTGTCGTCCTCATGGGCGAAATAGACGTCGAGATGGTCGGTCTTCAGCCGCTTCAGGCTGTCGTCGATCGCGGCCATGATGTTCGCCTCGGACAGGCCCGGCCGCTGCTTCCACTTGGCGACCTTGGACATGATGACGAGGTCGTCGCGGCGCTTGCGGGAGGCGATCCACTCGCCGATTACCGTTTCGGACTCGCCGCCTTCGTTCCCGGGCGCGAAGGAGGAATAGGTATCGGCCGTATCGACGGCGTTGAAGCCGGCGTCGACGAAGCGGTCGAGCAGGGCGAAGGACGTCTCCTTGTCGGCCGTCCAGCCGAAGACGTTGCCGCCGAAGACGATCGGGGCGATGGCGATGTCGGAGCGGCCGAGCGTGCGCTTTTCCATGGTGGTCTCCTGTTGTTCGGGAAGTGGCGGCACGGCGCTGCCCGATGTCGAAGGCGCTCCGCTGCCGCCGGGCCGCAAGGCCCTGTCGTTGGGAAGAGACCTGTCGCGGCAGGAGCGTAAGGCAAGCGGACTATCGTGAACGCAGGGTTCGGCTATTGCGCGAAGGGATCGGTGTCCGCCCCCGGCTTCCGCCGTGCCGATAACGGCGTCTCGACGGATCCGCGCGGCTCGTTGCGGGCCGGGCCTGCCCGCCGCGCCTCGCGCCGGCAGCGATCGGAGCAGTAGCGGACCTCGTCCCAGACCGCCTTCCATTTCCTGCGCCAGACCATCGGACGGCCGCAGGCGGCACAGATCTTCGTCGGCAGGTCGGATTTCCTACGCATGGCGGCAATTGCCCGGCTGGCCGGCCGATGTCGAGACGGCTCCCGCCGGCCGTCCCGCGCCCTGACGTCGCAGTTGACGCGCCCGGCGGCAGGCGCATCTGCCGGAGCACGCGGCGTCGGGCAGCACCTTTGCCAGGCGCGGGCAAGAGGCGAAGGAGCGGCATGGGACGGCATCTCATCTATGGCGGCAATGGCGGGATCGGCTCAGCGATCGCGCGGCGGCTTGTCGGCGCTGGGCACGAGGTCGTGCTCGCCGGGCGCAACAGGCAGGAACTCGAAGCGCTCGCGGGCGAGTTGAACTCGTCCTTCGTCGAATGCGACGTGACCGAACCGGACGCGATCGAACATGCGGCGGGGCAGGCGGGCGATGTGCTCGACGGCCTCGTCTACGCGGTCGGGACGATCAATCTGAAGCCCTTCGCCCGGCTGACGGAAGACGATTTCCTCGCCGATTTCCGGCTGAATGCGCTCGGCGCGGCGCAGGTTGTCCAGGCCTCGCTGTCGCAGCTCATGAAGGCGCCGGATGGTGCCAGCGTCCTGTTGTTCTCCACGGTCGCGGTCGAGCAGGGATTTTCCGCCCATGCCTCGATCGCCATGGCCAAGGGGGCCGTCGTCGGGCTCACGCGCTCGCTTGCGGCCGAATTCGCGCCGAAGATCCGCGTCAACGCCATCGCCCCCTCGCTGATCGACACGCCGCTCGGCCAGAAAGTCGCCGGCAATCCGAAGATGGCCGATGCGGTGGCGAAGATGCACGCCCTGCCGCGGCTCGGGACCCCCGACGATGTCGCCGCGATGGGCGAACTGCTGCTGACGGGAGCCGGCGCCTGGATCACCGGACAGGTGTTCGGCATCGATGGCGGCCGCTCCACCCTCCGCGTGATGCGCAGCTGATATGAAATCCGTTTGATCGCTTCGCGATAACGGATTTCAAAGACGCTCAAACGCCGCGCAGGCTGCGATACGGTATCCGGCTGGATCAACCGGACACCGGATGAGGCCTCCCGGGGCTCGCGCCGGGTGAAACCGCGCTGCTTCCTTGAAGGGGGCCCGGTCCGTCGCCGCATGCTTCGGCAGATCGATCCCCTGCCGAACTGGCCCGCCGCTTGTTGCGCCACTGTCACGATGGCGCGACCAAGCGGCGCGAAACCGCTTGAAGCTTCCACGATTCTGGCGGTTAATCGATCAACCGGCGCTTATCGCCGGTCGCGGGTTAGCACGTCGTTAAGGAAGGCGGCGCAGCATCTGATGGTCGGCCGAACAGGTCGGCCGGCGCCGCAAAGAGGTGTGCCGATGACTACGAGACCTGTCGACGCTTCCTTCGTCAAGATGCTGGAAGGCTATAGCCTGACCTCGGCAGAGGTCCTTTACCGGATGCCGGATCATCCGACACTGCTGCAAACCTTCTTCTGGCAGTTCGAGGATCTCGCGCCCGACTATCCGCGCCTGAAGCGGTTTCTCGACCATTGGGAGCGTGAGATCGAAGCGATCATCCACTCGGTGCGGGTCATGCATGCCGGTCTGATCAAGCCGCGCGAGGTGCGCCTTGTGAAGGACGCCGGCCATCTGCACTGATGTCGGCGTCTCGAAGTCTCCGCCTCGTTACATCGCCGTATAGGTCTCGCTGTCCTCCGGCAGGCCGTCGAAATCGTAGGCGGGGGTGAAGGCGGCGTGGGTCGCGCAGGACTTGTCGAGGATCCTGTCCGTTCCCTGCAGAACGACGAGGCCGGAGACCGGCGAGGCTTCGGTCTGGGCGTTCCCCTCCATCGTGTAGACGATGTAGCTGAAGGGGCCGTTCTGGAAGCGGAGCTGCTCCTCGACCCCGGCATAGCGCTGCCGCAGGAAGAAGACGTTGCCGCTTTCCGGATCGCCGCTGAGGGTGAGTTCGTCCTTGTCTTCGCTGCCGTAGTGATAGGTGAGCTGCCGCCCTGTCGCGGTGACGGAGACGATCTTGCCGCCGACCCGGCAGGAGAAGATGGTCAAAGGCACCTCGGACGTCCGGCATGCCGCGAGAACGCCCTCCGCGGCCTTGTCGCCGGCGATGCAGAAGATCCCGCCCCAATGATAGCCGCGGCCGGCATCCGATTGGACCTCGAACCATTTGAAGCCGCCCGACCAGACGCCGGTGTCCTTTAGAATATCGATCCGTTCGCCATTGCGCAGGCTGGTGATCTTGCGGCTGTCCGTGCCAGGCCCTGCGCGGAGGATGCCGCCATAGGAGTAGCCGTGCTCTCCTTCGGCGGAGATCGTCGCCGTCTCGGCAGCCGCTTCACGTTCCATCTCGATCATGGTCTGGACGTCGCCGACGCAATCGGGCGTCAGTCTGTCCCAGGCCGATTGCGGCTCGAAGCAGGCACCGAGGGCCTTCTCGCCGCAGATCGTCTGGACGGCGCTTCGGCAGGTGGGGCTCAATTCCTGCGAGAGTGCCGCCCGCTGGACGCAGAGGCCGGAAGCGGCGACGAGCATCGCCAACAGGATCGGTCGCATAAGCTTCACCTTGTCACGCCTTTGATCGAGAGAGGAGCAAAGGGAGGCCGACCGCCGTGCTCGGTCCGCTGCGGTCGGCCGTCACCGTCATTTCGCAGGCGTGAGAACTTCCTTGCCGGCGCCCTTCGTATCCGCGACGGTCCAGACACCGTCGAGCGTCCCGTCCGGCTTGACGCGATAGACGACGAGCCCGACTTCCTCGGGGTTGAAGGAATAGGCGGCCGCGAAGCGGTCCTCGCTCAGCATGCAGATTCCGTCGGATGTGGTGCTGCCGGTTTCCCAATGGATGCGGCAGGTGGTGTCGGATGTGACCGTGATGGTCGCGGTTCCCTCATATTCGCTGCCGTCGAGGTTCGTTCCGGACACCTGATAACGGCCGCCGACGGTCTGAGCCGCGGCCGGCGAAACAGAGACGAGGGCTGCGGCAAGCGTCAGCCACGCGAAGCGCTTCATGAAGATGGTTCCATCAGGTGGAGATGACGCCCCGGCCAGGCCGGCCGACGCGGCGGAGCGACGGCCCCTGATGCCGGTGCGCTCACTGGCATCCATATCATGGGGCCTTACGCAACGGCAGAGGCCTTTGATGGCCTCCCGCAGTCATTTTTCGCCGAGAGGTTTCCGCCGGCCGCAGGGGCGACCGGCGGAAGGTCCTTGCCTTCGTCAGATCAGGAGATCGGCGACGATCTGGTCGTTGGTGATGTCCTGGAAGCGAATCCCGTCCGCCTCGAACCGCTGAAGCAGGATAGCGAAATTTTCCGGCGCCTTGGTCTCGATGCCGAGGAGGATCGAGCCGAAATCGCGGGCCGACTTCTTCAGATATTCGAAGCGGGCAATATCGTCGTCCGGACCCAGGAGATTCAGGAAATCCTTCAGCGCGCCCGGCCGCTGGGCGAGCCGCAGGATGAAATACTTCTTCAGCCCTTCGTAGCGCAGCGCCCGTTCCTTGACGTCCGGCAGCCGCTCGAAGTCGAAATTGCCCCCGGACACGACGAGCACGACGGTCTTGCCGGCGATTTCGTCCTTCAGGTTGTTCAGCGCATCGATCGCCAGCGCGCCGGCAGGCTCGAGCACGATGCCCTCGATGTTGAGCATCGACAGCATGGTGCCGCAAAGCCGGCCCTCGGGCGCGAGGATCACGTCCTCGGGCCGGAACTGCTTCAGCGTGGCGAAGGGGATCTGGCCGATCTCGGCCACCGCCGCGCCGTCGACGAAGCCGTCGATCTGGGGCATGCGGGTGAGCGTGCCGCGCTCGAGGCTGGTCCTGAGGCTCGGCGCGCCCTGCGGCTCGACGAAGCGCAGGGCCGGGGAGGGCGTGTCCTCGCCGGCGAAGAACCGGGTCATGCCGGAGGCAAGTCCGCCGCCGCCGACGGGCATCACCACCATGTCGATCGTCTCGCCGGACAGCTGAGCACGGATCTCGCGGGCAACGCTTGCCTGACCCTCGACGATGTCCTCGTGGTCGAAGGGGGGAACCAGATCGGCCCCCGCCTCGCGCGAATAGGCCTTGGCCGCGGTGTAGCAGTCGTCGAAGAAGTCGCCGACGAGTTCGACCTCGATCGCATCGCCGCCGAACATCCTCGTCTTCTCGATCTTCTGCTGCGGCGTCGTCACCGGCATGAAGACGCGGCCTTTCAGGCCGAAGTGCCGGCAGGCAAAGGCGAAGCCTTGGGCATGATTGCCGGCGGAGGCGCAGCAGAACCGGCCGGTCGCGGCGCCCTCGGCGATACGCTTGCGCATGAAGTTGAAGGCGCCGCGGATCTTGTAGGACCGGACCGGGGTCAGATCCTCACGCTTCAGATAGATGCGCGCGCCGAAACGGCCCGACAGATGTTCGTTGAGCTGCAAGGGGGTGGCGGGAAACAGCTGGCGAAGGGCCTCTTCCGCCGCCGCGACCCGGGCAAGAAATTCAGTTCCGAACATGGATGATTCGTCTTTTTCAAATGGGGAAGTGCCGCAGGGATGGCGGCCGAACTTCCTTCGTCTCGGCTCGGCCACGATCGTGGCATGGAAAGGCGCCTGCTCCTCGCGAGGGCAGGTCGCGGCCGGACGCGCTCTGGCCGAAGGCTGAGATCAGCTTCGCTGCGAGAGGGCGCCGGCGCCGATAATGAGGCCGGTCCGGATAATCAGGGGTGTGGCTCTGCCGATCGATGTCATCTTGATCATCTGACGCCCCCTTTCGCCGGCTGGTGAATTGGAATGGGCGCAGCCATCGGCCATTGCGGGGATTTTGTAAAGAGGGATGGGCGACAAAGCGGAAGCCGCGGCCGCAATGGCAAGGCACCGGCGGGCCTGCCGCGAAACATTCGCGACACCCCCGTGCAATGCCGACGCTGCGATGCCGCCATCGGGGGGAAAAGAGACCGGCCTAGAAAGCGCATCAGTTTCCACGCAGGAAGGGATGCCATTGTCATGACAATGAAGAAGACCATCGCCGTCGTCGGCGCGACCGGTGCTCAGGGTGGCGGCCTCGTCCGGGCGATCCTTGCGGACCGGTCCGGCGAATTCGCCGCGCGTGCGATCACCCGGGACAGGAACTCCGAGGGTGCCAGGCGCCTCGCCGATCTCGGCGCCGAAGTGGTCGAGGCCGACCTCGACAGGCCCACATCGCTGGCGCGGGCATTCCGCGGCGCCTATGGCGCCTACTGCGTCACCTTCTACTGGGATCACCAGTCCCCGGACATCGAGCTCGGCCACGCGCGTGCGCAGGCCGCCGCTGCCCGTGAGGAAGGCGTGCGCCACGTGATCTGGTCGACGCTGGAAGATACCAGGCGCTGCATTTCGCTCGACGATCCGCGGATGCCGACCCTGATGGGGCGCTGGAAGGTGCCGCATCTCGACGCCAAGGGAGAAGCGCATCGCTACTTCTATCTGGCGGCGCCGACCACCTTCCTGCGCACGTCCTTCTACTGGGAGAACTTCATCCATTTCGGCATGGGCCCGAAGCCGGATGCGTCCGGCCAGCTCGTGCTGACCCTGCCGATGGGCGCCAAGCGGCTGCCTGGCATCGCGGCGGAGGACATCGGGCGCTGCGCCTACGGCATCTTCCGCGTCGGACCGGCACTCATCGGCCGGGTGATCGGGATCTCCGGGGAACATCCGACGGGCGCTGAGATGGCGAGGGTCCTGACGGACGTGCTCGGCCGGCCGGTCCGCTACAACGCCGTCGAGCCGGAGACCTATCGCGGCCTCGGCTTTCCGGGCGCCGAAGAACTCGGAAACATGTTCCAGTTCAAGCACGACTTCAACGAGCACTACTGCCGGTCGCGGGACCTTGCTTTCACGCGCCGGCTCAACCCGGCACTCTCGAACTTCCGCAGCTGGGCCGAAGACAACCGCGCCGCCCTCGGCAACCATACCGCCCCAACGGTCGCCGCGGCCGCGTAACGGCTGAATTTCTTCGGACTAGCCGCCCCGACGGTATCCGCCGGGGCGCCTTTTTGCACGTCGGAGGCAATGCCTGAGATTGGATCGGCTTTTTTAGCAGTTCATTCACTCTCACTTGCGATTGCGCGGGCGCCGACGGGTTTACTGAGCGATATTCACGCCGTTTCAACTCGCTCGCGCCAAAACGGTCTCCGACTTAGTCGGCCCAGAGGGGCGCGAGAGGAGGCCTGTCCGTGGACGCGCGAGTTCCGCAAATCGATCGCCCGATCTTTGTCGACCTGGACGGCACGCTGATCCGCAGCGACCTTCTCTGGGAATCACTGTTTCTGGCCACCCGCCAGTCGCCCCAACTGATGTGGCGCCTGCCGCTGTGGGCGTCGGAGGGCAAGGCGCGGCTGAAGGCCGAGCTCGGCCGGCTCATCGAGTTCGATCCCGCGCTTCTGCCCTATCGACAGGAAGTCGTCGAGGCCCTGAGGGCCGCGCGTAGCGAAGGCCGCACGATCATCCTTGCCACCGGCGCGAACGAGCGCCTCGCCCATGCCGTTGCGGGACATCTCGGCCTGTTCGACGAGGTGATGGCGTCCTGCGACGCGGTGAACCTTACGGCGGAACGCAAGCTCGAGCGCATCACCGCGCGCTGCGGCGAGGACGGCTTCGACTATTGGGGCAATTCGCGCGAAGACATCTGCCTTCTGGACCGGGCGGCGGAGGCGACGGTCGTCGCGCCCGACCGCGCCGCGTCCTCCTGGCAGAAGCGGACCGGTTCGTCGCGGATCGAAGCGGGCGGAAGTCCCGTCAAGGCGGCGCTGAAGGCCATGCGGCCGCATCAATGGGCGAAGAACGTCCTCGTCTTCGTGCCGATGACGCTCAGCCACGAGTTCCTCAACCTCGGCATGCTGGTCGGCGCGATGCTCGCCTTCGTCAGCTTCTCCTTCGCCGCCTCGGCGGTCTACATCGCCAACGACCTCCTCGACCTCACGGCCGATCGCAAGCACAAGACCAAGCACAAGCGGCCCTTCGCTAGCGGGGAGTTGCAGATATCGAGAGGACTGGCTCTCGCCGCCGGGCTTCTGGTGACCTCCTTCGCGATCGGGATGTTCCTGCCGGGATACTATCTGGCGGCCCTTGCGGCCTATCTCGTGGCCACGACCGCATATTCCCTTTTCGTCAAGCGGATGCTCCTGATCGACGTCCTGACGCTTGCCGGCCTCTACACGATGCGGATCATCGCCGGGGCGGAAGCCTCGCAAACGACCGTCTCGTTCTGGCTCATCGCCTTCTCGCTGTTCTTCTTCCTGTCGCTGGCGCTGGTGAAGCGCTACACCGAACTGCAGGATTTCGGCGTCGGCGCGGAGCGCTCGAAGACCGGGCGCGGCTATGTCGACGCCGATCTGGAGACGCTCGCACAGGCCGGGATGACTTCCGGTTTTGCCTCGGTGATGGTCCTGGCGCTCTACATCAACAGCCCCGAAGTCATCAGGCACTACGAACTGCCGGTGCTGGTCTGGCCGATCTGTCCGATCCTGCTCTACATCATCGTGCGGATCTGGGTCCTCGCCCGCCGCAACCAGATGCATGACGATCCCGTGGTCTTCATGCTCCGCGATTGGCGCAGCCAGATGATGATCGGCATCGGCGGCGTCATGTTCCTCCTGGCCGCCTATGCCTGACCGGACCCCCGATTATCAGAGCTGGGGCCGGCTCAAGCCGGCCGTCAGGCGGGCCGTCGGCTCGGAACGCTTCGTCTGGCCGCGCGGCGAGCGGTCGGAAGAAGAGGGGGCGTATCTGCCCTTCGGCAATGGCCGCTCTTATGGCGACAGCTGTCACAACGATGAAGGAACGCTCATCGTTTCTGGCCGGGACCGCCCTTCCGCCATTCATGCCTTCGATCCGGAAACCGGGCTCCTGACGGCGGATGCCGGCGTGCTCCTCAGCGAGATCACCCGGCATGTCGCCTCGGCCGGCTGGTTCCTTCCGGTGACGCCCGGCACGCAGTTCGTCACCCTCGGCGGGGCGATCGCCAACGACGTTCACGGCAAGAACCACCATCGCCGCGGCACGTTCGGGCGCTGGGTCGAGTCTCTGAGACTCGACCGGTCCGACCGCGGAAGCCTGGCCTGCAGCCGCACCGAGAATGCCGATCTCTTCTCCGCAACGATCGCCGGCATGGGCCTCACCGGCCTGATCCGCCAGGCGACCATCCGGCTCCTGAAGGTGCCGTCGCTATCGATCCTCCAGACGACGACGCGCTTCGACCGGCTTTCCGACTATTTCGATCTCGCCGAAGCGGCCGACGCCCGCCACGAATACGCCGTCGCGTGGATCGATTCCTTGAGCAGCGGCGTCTCGCTTGGGCGCGGCCATTTGATCGCCGGCGACCATGCCCGCAACGGCGACCTCTCGGGCGTTGCTGCAGGTCCGCTCGCCTCGGTCCCGCTGACGCCGCCGGTGAGCCCGCTGGCCGGGCCGTTCCTCAAGGCGTTCAACGAAGCCTATTATCGAAAGGCCCGGGCCGGGACACGCGAGGCCACCGTCCGCTTCGACAGCTTCTTCTATCCCCTCGACCGGATCGGCGACTGGAACCGGCTCTACGGCCCCCGCGGCCTGCATCAGCACCAGAGCGTCATTCCGGCGGGGGACGGCGAGGCGGTCGTGCGCGAGCTGATCCTCTGCGCCAAGGCCCATAAACACGGCTCCTTCCTGACCGTCCTGAAGCGCTTCGGCGACCTTCGCAGCCCCGGCCTCCTCAGCTTTCCGCGCCCCGGCTACACGCTGACTCTCGACTTTCCCCATCGCGGGGAGAAGACGCTGCGGCTCCTGCGCGAACTCGACCGGATCACCGTCGAAGCGGGTGGCGCGGTCAATCCCTACAAGGACGCGCGGATGTCGCCTGAGACCTTCGCGGCGGGCTTCCCGCAGTGGCGCCGGCTCGACGCGCTTCGCGATCCGGCGATCTCTTCGGACTTCTGGCGCCGCACGGCCGGTCGGTTCCTGGCGCGGGGCGCGGTCGACGTACCGACCAATATCGAAAATTCGAGCGGGTCCGTGGCGAGTTTGTTTACCTTGGGTGAGAGTTCGGCTCGTCAGCCGGCCTGAACAACGGCCGTCTTAACTCATTCTCACCGCGTCATCTGCTAATCAACCGAGGATCGGCGGCGGTTCAGGCCGGCTGCTGCAAAGCAAGGACGAGGCGATGGTCAAGTACATCCCGTTCATACTCTTTACCGTCTTCACCAATGCCGCGGCCCAGCTGATGCTGAAATACGGCATGATGCAGCTCGGCCCGCTCAGCTTCGCCGGGGTCAATCCGATCCTGAAGATTCTCTCGATCGTGTTCAGCCCATGGGTGTTTCTGGGCCTGTGCACCTTCGTGATCTCGATGGCCTCGCACCTCTACGTCCTGTCCAAGGTCGAGCTGTCCTTCGCCTACCCGTTCCTGTCGCTTGCTTATGTCGCGGTCGCCGTGCTCGCCTGGTACCTCTTCCGCGAGGACCTGAACGGCATGCGCATCGCCGGCATCGGTCTGATTTGTCTCGGCACGGTCTTCATCGCGCAGGGCGGTTCCAGGATCCACGACGACACGGCCGTCGCCGAACTCACTCCCGCCAAGACTGCCAACGAGGTTTCCCGATGAAGCACATCCTGTTCGGTGGCGACGGTTTCGTCGGCCGCCATCTCGCTCAGAAGCTCGTTCAGGACGGAGAACGCGTCCTCGTCGCGGACATCGTCAAGAGCGACCTCGCGCACTACACGGCCTGCGACTTCCTCCACACCGACGTGACCGATCCGGCCGCCGTCGGGCGCGTTCCGATCGCGCCGGAGGACATGGTCTACAATTTGTCGGCCAAGATGCTGTCGCCGATCATGCCGCGGGCGAAGCGCCACGACTTCTTCTATCCGGTCAACTATTTCGGCACCAAGCACATCGTCGAGGCGATGGAGAAGGCCGGTGCGCCGAACCTCGTCCACTTCACCACCGACATGATCTACGGCCATACCAAGACGACGCCGATGACCGAGGACCATCCGGTCGCTCCGCTCGGCGAATACGGCCAGTCTAAGCTCGACACCGAGGTGCTGGCGGCCGAATGGCGCAAGAAGGGCATGAACATCTCGCTGTTCCGTCCGCGCCTGATCATCGGCCCGGGTCGTCTCGGCATCCTGGAAAAGCTGTTCAAGCTGATCGACAGCAACCTCCCGGTCCCGATGATCGGGTCCGGCAAGAACCCCTATCAGTTCATCTCGGTGTTCGACTGCGCCGAGGCCGCGCGGCTCGCCTGGAAGGCGGGCGTGCCGAACGAGGCCTACAATCTCGGCTCGCTCAATCCGCCGCCGGTCAGGAAGCTCCTCGGCGACCTGATCCGTCATGCCGGGTCGAAGTCGATCCTCGTCCCGACGCCGGGCTGGGCGGTCAAACGCACGCTCGACTTCCTCGACCTTCTCAACATGCCGCTGATGGATCCCGAGCAGTATCTCATCGCCGACGAGGAATGCGTGCTCGACGTGGGGAAAGGCAAGCGCGACCTCGGCTGGGTGCCGCAGTATCGCGACGAGGACATGCTGATCGCCGCCTATTCCGAATACCGGGCCAAGCGCTTCGGCGACGCCCATGCGCCCGCTGGCTTCGCCCAGCCGGCCGAATGAGGACATAAGCCATGCTCGACCGTCCCACTGTCGCCGCGCCGACGCTCGACCAGCCGTTCCGCCACGGACCGGCCAAGCCGAACCTTCTCTCCGTCGAGGACGCCAAGGCCCTCGACGTCCAGACCATGGCCGATCTGTTCAAGGATCACATCAATCCCGGCCAGTTCCACTTCATGAAACTGCTCGGCTTCCACAAGGTGAAGATCGAGCGGGCCGAGGGGATGTACTATACCGACCAGAACGGGCGGAAGATCCTCGACTTCTTCGGCGGCTTCGGCTCGCTGGCGCACGGCCACAACCATCCGCGGATCCTGGCGGCGCGCGAGCGCTTCCAGGATGAGAAGCGCCACGAGATTGCTATCGCCTTCCTGTCGCAATACGCCTCGGCGCTGGCGAAGAACCTCGCCGCCTGCTCGCCCGGCGAACTCGACATGGTGTTCCTCGGCTCGACCGGCTCGGAGGCCATGGAAGCGGCGATCAAGGTCGCCGAGCGCGCCTCCGGCCGCAAGAACTGCAAGATCGTCCATGCCGAGAATTCCTTCCACGGCAAGTCGAAAGGCGTCCTTTCGCTGACGGACTCGCCGCTCTACCAGGGCGAGTTCCAGTTGGTGGGGAACCGGGTCAAGGTGCCGTTCGGCGATCTGCCGGCGCTGAAGCGCGCGATCGAGAACGACAGCGACATCGGCGTCGTCGTGCTCGAGACCGTCCAGGGCGGTGGTGGCATCGTCGGCGCGCCGACGGAGTACTGGCAGGGCGTGCGCGCGCTCTGCGACAAGCACAACGTCCTTTGGGTCGCCGACGAGGTCCAGTGCGGCTACGGGCGCACCGGCAAGTTCTACGCCTTCGAGCATCACGGCGTGGTGCCGGACGTGACGGCGCTCGCCAAGTCGCTCGGCGCCGGCAAGGCCGCGGTCGGCGCGATGATCGCCAAGCGCGACGTCTACATGAAGGCGTACGGCACGCCGAAGACCGCGATGATCCACGCCCAGGCGACCTTCGGCGGCATCGGCGAAGCCTGCGTGACGGCGATCGAAGGGCTGAACGTCCTCTACGACGAGGATCTGATCGGCAATTCCGCCGAGACCGGCGCCTACCTCCTCGACCGGCTGAAGGCGATCCAGGCGAAATATCCTCAGATCATCAAGGACGTGCGCGGCCAGGGCCTGATGGTCGGCCTGGAGTTCCACGACTTCTCCCGCACGCTGCCGCTGGCGCTCCGCCCGATGGTGGCGATCCTCGACGACAAGCTGAAGGGCTCGCTGTCCGGCTTCATCGGTGCGCTGCTCCTCAGGGACTACGACGTCCTCGTCGCCTTCACCGAGTACAATCGCAACGTCATCCGGCTGGAGCCGCCGCTGATCTGCGAGGAGGAGCATGTCGACCAGTTCTGCGACGCGCTCGACGGCCTCCTGTCACGCGGCATCGTGTCGATCGCGAAGGACTTCGTGAAGTCGCAGATGGGCTGAGCCGGCGACAGTTTCCTTGGATCATACGGAAAGAGGCCGGGCGGGGTGCGCTCGGCCTCTTTGTCTTGTTCATCTCCCGGCGTACCGACAAAGGGGCTGCGGCGTCCGTCCTCCGCCAGCCGAAAGCCGGATCAGAGCGGGACGCCGTTGCCTTTGTCGGTCGGGAAGCGGTCGGTCGCCGGCGCGTCCGGGCCCTTCACGGTGGCGCCGTTGACTGTCACGGAGCCGTCGGAGGCAACCGCGATCAGCCATTGCGACTTGCCGTCGGCGAGCGACTTGGCGAACCCCTTGCCGAGCTGCAGCATGGCGAGGGCCTGGAGCGCGCGCGGGTCGTTCTGACCGGCCGCCTGCAGCCGGTTGATCACGGTCTCGACGCCGGAGGCCTTGATGTCCAGTGTCGCCACCGGCTTGTTGAATTCGAACCGGAGGTCGCCGGAGAGGGTGACCTCGTAGTCCTTGGCCTTCACGCGCGAAGGCGGGATCGAAAAGCGCGGCATCTTCTCCTTGAAGATCGCGGCAATCCGCTCGCCCGCCGCATCCGAAATCGGCGGATCGCGGGCGATGTCGAAGTCGTCGATCGCGATGCGGGCAGGGGTGTCGAGGTCGACGCCGTCGGCGCCGATCGCCAGGGTGAAGTCGTTCGGGAGCAGCTCTCCTGCCCAGTCCGGAATTGCCGGCGAGGCGAAAGTCATGCCGGTGAAATCGTAGACGTAGCGGTAGCTGCCGTTGGTTTCGACGCCGTCGCCGGAAAAGCTGAACCCGGCCCTGTCGGCAGTCATCCGGCCGACCTGCGTCGAGATACTCACATCGTTGAAGGCGTAGGCGCTCTCGATCTGGTCCCAGAGCGGTAGGAGACCGCGTAAACGGGTTTTCAACTCGTCCTGTGCGGCGATTATCTTCTCATCGCTCGCATTGGCGAGGATGAAGGCATAGAGATCGAGGATCGGCTTGCTCTTCAGCCCGGCGCCATTGCCCGTCAGGATGATGCTCTCGGCCTTCAGGTCGACCGGGAACCGCTGGTCGGGATGGGCCGGGTCGGTAGCGCTGTTGATCGTCTCCGAAAGCTTCGAGCCGGTCTGCGAATAGGTGAAGTCGATCCCTCCGCCCGCGGCCGGAACCGCGTTCAACTCCATGCTCTGCGGCCCCAGCTTCGCGTCGACTTCGCTCTGCGGCGTGGTCTGCGTCATGGTGGTGCGGTCGAACGTGCCCGCGGCCGACAGGAAGCTTCCGACCTCCGGGGAGAAGATCCCGGAGTAGCTCATATTGTCGACCTGGTAGGTCATCGTCATCGACTGGTCCGCGGCCTTCATGTCGAAGGACGCCGCGATCGGTCCGAGTCCGCGAACGAACCACGTCCCATCATCCCGTCGGCTGACGACAAGCGAATAATCGCCGAGCCTGATGTGTCCGGATGAAGCTTCGCCCAGCTGACTGAAATCGGTGTCGACCGAAAGCGTGATCCGGTAGCCCTCGGGGTCCGGCGTCACCCGCAGGATGCCCTGGTCGAAGGCGGCGCGGGTGAAATAGGCGGCCAGATCGGCTTCGAGGGATTTCGCGCCTGCCTCCGTGCCGGCGGCGGAAGCCTCCGGTGCGGCAGGCACCGAGGCTGCGCCTTCGCTCCGCGTTCCCGCGTCGGCGGGAGCAAGGGGAGGTGTCTGTGTCTGGGCAAGCGCCGGCAGCGCCGACATCATCGCCGCCGATACGAGAAGAGTTCGCAGTTGCACGTCGTCGTCTCCAAAGCTGTGCATCCTCGAAAGTTCGAGGCGCCCCGGCCGGAACATGAACTGCAGACCGGGGCCGCGCAACTGCAATGGAGCTTTACCCGGCTGACGGGCCGCTCGCCGCGTCGCATGTCACAGGAGATTGACGGGAGCGGCAGGGCAGGCCGGCGGCCGAAAGCCCCGACACAGTGCCGTCACTTGAGGTGAGGCGTTGCGCGCAAGGGCGCCTGCCGCTTCGAAAGGACTCGCCCGAAGGAGGGTGGCCTGATCTCTCGGTCCGCCTTCAGCGCAGGAGCGCAGTCGAGGGCGCCAGTTCCTCGCGCACGAACCCGTCCCAGCAGGGCGACAGATGCACCCGGACATGGCCGGTGAGGCCGGGCTCGTAGAGCTTCAGAAGCGCGAGATTGGCCGAGGTGATCGGGCAGAGCGGATAGAGGACGAGGTCGGTCGCCGCGACCGAGGCGAGAACTGCCGCGTCCGGATCGGGCACGGCGCGCGAGGGGTCGGCACCGATCGCGATCTTCAGCGGGGCTTCGCGGTCGAGAAGCCAGGGGAAGGGATTGACGAAGTTGAGGTTCATGATCGTGCGGAAGCGCACGCCGTGCTTCGCCTCATAGGCGCGGATCGCATCGACGCCGCGGTCCGTCGCCTTCAGCCAGTTGATCTGGAAATCTGGCTCCGTAAAGAGGGTGAAGCCCGGCAATTCGCCATTGTCAGCGATGAACTGGAAGGTCTGAGGGTAGGTCTCGTAAGCCTCCATCATCACGTCGGCGTGCTTCATGATCTCGGTACGCTGGTTGACGAGGCCGAGCGTGCCGAGGTTCTTTGACTGGAGGTCGACATATTTGATCTGGCCGATGAAGGTTCGCGCCGTCCTCTCGATGATGTCGACGAAGGTCGGAAGCGAGCTTGCCGCGACGAGCGTCAGCACGAGCGCCATACGCCCGATCCGCCAGTCCCCGCAGCGCAGGAGAATACGCACGAGCACCGGCCAGACGAAGATGAAACCGTGGCCGCCGGTGTTCTGCGTCTCGACGAATAGGCCGGCGAAGGTGGCAAGGCCGAGCCAGAAGGCGTCCTGATCGACGAAGGCGGCAAGCGTTCGGAAGCTTGGTGCGCGCAAGACGGCGAGTCCGGTCTCGACGATCCTGCGCCTGTCGATCACGGCAAGCACCGCCGTCAGGAGCGCGAGCGAACCGAAAAGCTTGAAGTGCATCGACGCAGCCTGGAGGAAGCGCGGCAGGATCGAGCCCTCGTTCCCGGAAAGGAGCTGCCAGATATTGCCGATATAGGCGCTGACGATCCCGAGCGAGACTTCCAGCCCGCCGAGGAGAAGGAGGAAGGCCGCTGCGGCAATGAGCGCCGAGCGCAGCGTGATCCGGCCGGCGGCAAGCGCGAAGAGGCACAGCATGCCGGCGGCGACGAAGCCGGTGATCTTCACCAGGAACAGCGCGGCGACCGTGCCGGCGACGACCGTGGCCATCACCTTGCGGCTCTCGCTGAAGATCAGCGCCGAAGCGAGCACGAAGAGGATTTCGCAGATCTGGCGGTTGTAGATGCCGAAGCCGTCGACGCCGGGATAGGAATTGAACGTGATCTCGTTGAACGGCAGGATCGAGAAGGTGAGGAACGGAACGAGGAGCGCCAGCGCCACGAAGCGCGAGCGCCGGTCGACATCCCAAAGCACGAGCGCAAACAGCGGCGCGGTGACGAGAAGAAGCGACCATTGCACGAGGAGGAGGGGCTGGCCCTCCGGGAAGACGCGGACGAGGAGGGCGAAGAGCCAGTAGCCGAGCGGCCCCACCGGCGCGAAGAAGTCGACGTTCGGGATCTGGCCGGTGAAGATCCGGTTGGCCGCGTCGAAATAGATGAAGAGGTCCCAATAGTCCCCGCCGATGGCGAGCGTCAGCGGCCGGGTGAGGATTGCGGCGAGGACGACGCAGCTTGCCGCCAGCAGGACCAGAGGTGACAGAAACACAGATTTCTGCGACGCCCGCGCGTCGGCTGCGGTCGAGCTCAAGGTCACGGCGCGGCTCCGGTCCGGCAGGAAAGACGAGCTTATTGTCGTGACCTCGCGTTAAGAAAGACTGAGCATTTCGGCGTTTAGTCTTTCTCAAACCAGTCTTGTGCGCGTGCCTGTCCAGGGTTCGGAAGCGATCGGCCCCGGAGCAGCTTCTGATTGCCACTGGCTGCCGTCATTCCCGTCCGCGCAGTGCAAAGTCGTAGAACAAGGCATGTCCGGCCAAGCATTCCGCCGCCAAGAGTGACAGCTTTGTGAATTGCGCGTTGCGGAGATCGGCGTAGCTTTTTGCAATGCGAAAAAGAACGCGCTCCGCTTTCGCCGTCTTCTTTTGCACAGCCTCGCTCGCCGCGGCCGTCTGCACGGGATCGGCCTTCGCGCAGGGGCGTGGTCTCGGCGATCTCGGCGCCGGTTCCGCTCCCAGGACCTTGGATGGCGAGCGCGTGGATGTCGAGCTCGTGCTCGCCGTCGACGTCTCCTGGTCGATGGACCTGTCGGAGCAGGAAATCCAGCGCGAGGGCTATGCTGCGGCGTTCCGGAGCCGGGAGGTTCAGGAGGCAATTCTGGAAGGGGTGTATGGCCGCGTCGCCGTCGCCTATGTCGAATGGGCGGGCACCCATTCCCAGTCCGTGGTCGTCCCGTTCACGCTGATCGATTCCAAGGAGGCTGCGGAGGCCTTCGCCTACCGTCTCGCGACCGAACTGCCGGACCGCGAGCGCCGGACGTCGATCGCCTCGGCCATCGACGTGGTAGCGCCGATGTTCGACGGCAACGGCTTCGACGGCCTTCGGCGGGTGATCGACATTTCCGGGGACGGGCCGAACAATCAGGGCCGGCCGGTGACCGAGGCCCGGGATGCCGCCATCGCGCGGGGCGTGATCATCAACGGCCTGCCGCTCATGACGTCCGGAGGCTATGGCTCCTGGGGCTCGATCGCCCATCTCGACCGCTATTATTCCGACTGTGTGATCGGCGGTCCCGGGGCGTTCATGATCCCGGTGAACGACTGGTCCCAGTTCCCGGAAGCGGTGCGGCGCAAGCTGATCATGGAACTCGCCGGCTGGCCGCAGGATGCGCCGCCGGACACGCCCGCGATCCTGAAAGCGCAGGCGGCAACGCCGCCGACTGATTGCCTGATCGGCGAACATATGTGGCTCGACCGGCAGCAGCGCTGGATGGACGGCTTCCAGTAGTTCTCTGTCCCAATCGCGTGAAAGCCGCAATCGAGCGCGGATGGTGGGGCCATGCAGGCTGCGGGCGTCAGCCGGCCGACATGGCAGGCCGCATCGCCCGTTCCTGGTGCGGAGAGCGCGAATAGAGTTCGCGATAGCATTTGGAGAAATGCGAGGCGGACACGAAGCCGCAGGCGATAGCGATGTCGACGATCGGCAATTGCGACTGCAGAAGCAGATGACGCGCCCGGTCGAGCCGGATTTCCAGATAGTATCGCGCGGGCGAGCGACCCATCTCCTTTTCGAACAGCCGCTCCACCTGTCGGCGCGACAGGCCGATATGCGCGGCGAGTTCCGAAAGGGAGAGCGGATCCGCCAGATTCGCCTCCATGATCTCGATTGCCCGGAGAACCTTGGTGTGCTGGACGCCGAGCCTTGCCCGCAGCGGCAGGCGCTGGCGATCATGCGCCCCGCGCACCCGGTCGGTCAGCGCCTGTTCGCAGACCCGGTTGACCACTTCCTCGCCCTGGTCCTCCTGAATCAGCGCCAGCATCATGTCGAGCGAGGCGGTCCCGCCGGCGCAGGTGTAGATGTTGTGATCGATCTCGAAGAGATCAGCATAGACGTCCGAGCGGGGAAACGCCTCGGAGAAGCTCGCCAGGTTCTCCCAATGAATTGCGCAGCGGCGGTTGGAAAGGATTCCGGCGCGCGCGAGGATCCAGGCGCCGGTGCACAGTCCGCCGACCGAGATCCCGCGCTGATGCGCCTCGCGCAAATAGGCGAAGGCCGCCTTGTCGGAGAAGTCTTCGACGAAGATGCCGGAACAGGCGAAGACCATGGATGGCCGCTTTTCGCCGGAGAGCGCGCGGCGTTCCTCCTCGACCGAAGTCGAGACGGAAACCGTGACGCCGTTGGAGGCGGTCACGCTGCCTCCGTCGGTCGAGGTCAGCCGCCAGCGATAGACCTCCCGCCCGACGGTCCGGTTGGCGATCCGCAGCGGCTCGATGGCGGTCGCGAAGGCGATCATCGAGAAATTGGGAACGAGGAGGAAGATGATCGTGCGCTTCGGACCCTGCGGGAGCGGATCCATGCGGTCCGCGCGCCGTCCCGTTGCCGATCCGGATCCGTTGACACCATCCATTCTCTTGCCCCGGAAAGGTTTGGCCGATTTGGGCCATCCGGCGACCGTGGCGAACAATTTTGGCGCGCGCAAGTGGGTCCGAGGGCGGCAGAGCGCCATCGGCAACGCATCGCCTGTAATTACCCACCCCCTTGCCAACGGGGCCGATCGCTGAATCCATGTGCGGATGGATCG
>NZ_JAJAVB010000032.1:0-107959 GCF_020615385.1 Jiella soli
GCGTGATTACGAACAGCGCATCGACGTCTCGGAAGCCATGATCCATGTCGCCATGGGCAGCCTCCTGCTCCGACGCATCAGCCATTGATACCATTCTCAAACGGACTCTCAGTCATGGATGCCGGGCGCCGTTCAGCCTTCGCCACCAACAAGCGCAGCGCCAATGCGCCGAAATTCGCCTCGAAGGGGCATGGCGCCGGCTGCGGTTGCTGCTCTCCCTGGAAGCCGACCGCCGCGACCGTCTCCTCCGGGGCCGGGGCGGCCAAGGGCTTCCCGGGAAGCGGCCTTGGATGATCAGCCACTGATACCAGCGGGCGAGGATGCTGCTGACGCATCCGCCCGCTGCACAGATCCAATTTTCGACGCCAAGCCGAAGACGTGACGAAAATCGGGGTTCGGAGCCAGGAGCCGTTTCCAACGCCTCCCGGTATGAGCCGCCCATGGAATTCGTCTGCCATGGTCGCCGATAGATCGTCGGCGACCATGGCCGCGAGGCTTTCACTCGTCGCGATGCACCCGCATGGGGGCCAGCTCTGACTACCGGCATCATCTCCAGCTGGTTGATGTTCATATGCGCGGGCAAGGTCGCGACCCAGAAGAACGTCTCGGCGATGTCGTCCGGTTGCAGCGGCTTGGCGCCGCCGTAGAGCTTGTCGTGGGCCATCTGGTCGCCGCCTTTGCGTCAGAGGCTTTGAACAGGGCCAGCGGCCGGCTTCGGTGGGCCAGGCGGGACCCATCGACAATTCGTCCTGGCTCTTTCCGGCGCGGGCCGGCTGCGCTCAGCTGCGGTCTTCCCGAGACGCTGACACGCGATGCTCGCCCGGCCGATGAAATTCACCCATCACTGGCTGCCGTTCACCTAAACCGCCTGTTTCGCGAGACCCCGCGGATGTTCGCGAAGGCGGAGGGCGTGCATTGCCTGACGTGTGAAGGCGTCGATATCCTCGACGGCTCTTCCGGCTCTTCCGGCTCTTCCGGCTCTTCCGGCTCGTTCTGCAAGCCCGCCAGCCACGCCCGCCGCGAGATCGCCGATGCGGTCCACGCGCAGCTGATGACGCTCGACTACACGCCCCATTTCCAGCCGGCCGCTCCGATCTCCTTCGAACTCCCCGAGCGGCTTTCCGGCCTTCTGCCGGAGGCAATCGACCGCATCTTCTTCGCCTCCTCCGGCTCGGAAACCGTCGACAGCGCCCGATATTCATCTAGGGTTCGTGGCGCGACTTGGTCTTCATCACGCTGCGTACCATTTTCCCGAATTCCCGGCGCTTGTGCCGGCGTTCGGCGAGGCTGGCGGAGTTGAAGGCATCTTCGGCCTGCAGCTTGCGCCAGCGGTCAAGGCGCGAAGGATCGAGGCGGCCGTCGGCGATCGCCGCTCGTACGGCGCAGCCGGGTTCGGTTTCGTGCCCGCAGTCGGTAAAGCGGCATTCCGCCGCCAGCGCCTCGATATCCTCGAAGACGTCGGCAATACCTGAGGCAGCGTCCGTGAGCTGCAGCTCGCGGATCCCTGGCGTATCGAGGACGAGGCAGCCGCCGGGAATCTGATGCAGCTCCCGGCTCGTTGTCGTGTGGCGGCCGTGCGAATCGCCTTCGCGAATGGTTTGGGTCGCGATCGCCTGCTGACCGAGCAGCGCATTCGTCAAGGTGGACTTGCCGACACCCGAAGAGCCCAGGAAGGCGATCGATCGCCCGGGCTCGCACCATTCCGCCAACGCCATCGCCGGCTCGTTGCCACGGGCATCGAGGGCGATCACCGCTACCCGGTCGGAAATGCCGCGAGCCGGGTCGACATACGGGGCAGGGTCCTCGACGAGATCGGTCTTCGTCAGCACGATAACCGGCTCGATTCCGGCTTCGAAGGCAAGCGCCACGTAGCGCTCCAGTCGGGGCACGTTGAAGTCCTGGTTGCAGGAGGTGACGACGAAGACCGTATCAATGTTCGCCGCGATCAGCTGCACCTGCCGGTCCTTGCCCGGCGCGCGACGCTTCAAGAGGCTTTTTCTGGAAAGCACGCGGCTCGCCCTGGGGCGGGCGGTGTCCAGCAGCAGCCAATCTCCTACGGTCGCCTCGATCCCGGGCGGGATTACCTCGTCAATGCCATCGCCGACCACCTGCAAGCCGCTGCGGTGAACCGCGACGACCCGCACCGGCGGTGTCTCGGCGAGAGCCGTCACGTCGATTTGTTGCGCGAAGAAAGGCCCCCAGCCGAGCCGTTCCAGAACGCTTAGCTCGCGTCTGGCGGGGCGGGCGACAGCGCCGCCGGGAAAAAGGACTGAATAGTCGCGTGCCATAGGTTCAGTTCTACCCTGTAGCGATCTCGGTGCCTATCGCCCAATGAGTTCCCGGCCGGAGGCATCCAATCTGTTTCCGTAGCTGCTGGCACCGCCGAGGCAGCCAAGAAGGCTCAGTTCGCGAGTTGCCAACCGTCCGACAGTGTCAATGTCACGGCGCCCCTTCCATTGTTCCGCGAATGCCTGCCACCTTTCGGAAGGATCGGCCTTCTGGGCTGCATCCGCACGAAGCTTGCCCCGTGGATGAATAATTTGCAGTAGCGCTGGCTCAAGCGGTTATCGGTCCGCCGCCCTCTCTTGAGGGCCTTGTTTCATCCGTCCTGCAACATTGCCGAACTCGGTTCCTAGCCGCTCGCGATCGGAGCCACGGAGGGGCTCAATCTCCAAATGTTCCTGGTCGCCGAAGCCATCGGCACGGCGCAATCGCTGATCGTGCGCAACGGGGCGGGTATTGAGACGCCGACCTGAAGGCAAGCGGGAAAGCTCGCTTAGCGCCGCAATCCCAGCCTGATCTGCTTCTCGATTTCGACGATTGCGAAGAAGGCAACGCCGACTGCGACGATCAGAAGGCCATCGCGCCAGGAAACCGGTTCGGTGCCCAGTATCGCCTGCAGCGGCGGGGCGTAGGTCACGGCGAACTGTGCGATCGTGATGACGACGACGACGGTCCAAACGATCTTGGTTCCCTTGGCCGCCGCCCATGTCAGCGAGGAGCCGTTGAGGTTGCGGATGAAAAACAGATGGAAAATTTCCAGAACCACGAGCGTGTTCATGGCCATGGTCTGAGCGGACGCCAGCGAGTGCCCGCTGTCGGTCGCGTAGGAGAACACGCCGAACACCGCTGCGAGGAACAGGAGCGCGACGAGCACGACGTGCCAGACGAGTTCGCCCGACAGGATGGGAGCGCTCCGCGGCCGAGGCGGGCGGGCCATCGTGTCCCGCTCGGTCGGCTCGAAGGCGAGCGCGAGCCCCAGGGTGATCGCGGTGATCAGATTGACCCACAAGATCTGCACGGGCGTTACCGGCAAGGCGAGGCCGGCCAGCAAAGCCAGGATCACCACCATTGACTCGCCGGCACCGGTTGGCAGCGTCCAACTGATGACCTTTCTCATATTGTCGTAGACGGTGCGCCCTTCTCGGACGGCGGCGACTATCGTGGCAAAATTGTCATCTGCCAGCACCAGATCCGCGGCCTCCTTCGCGGCTTCAGATCCCTTTAGACCCATGGCGACCCCAGCGTCGGCACGCTTCAGCGCGGGAGCGTCGTTCACGCCGTCCCCAGTCATGGCGACCGACAGACCGTCGGCCTGAAGAGCCTTCACGAGACGTAGCTTGTGCTCGGGGCTCGTGCGGGCGAAGATGTCGGTTGCTCTGACTTCGAGTGCCAGTTGAGCATCGTCCAGCCGATCGAGATCCGCCCCGGTCAGCGCTCTTTCCGTATTCTCAAGCCCGATCTGGGACGCGATGGCGACTGCGGTGCCGGCATGGTCTCCGGTGATCATCTTCACGCGAATCCCCGCAGCGCGACATTCCGCGACTGCGGCGACGGCTTCGGGGCGCGGCGGATCGATCAGGCCGACAAGGCCGAGGAAATTGAGGCTGCCTTCTAGCTCCGTGACGTCGATCCGCGCGCCGCTCTGCGTCTTCTCGGCGAGCGCGAGAACCCGAAGTCCACGGGCGGCCAGGGCATGAACGTGGCCCAGCCATTCGGCGACATCGACGTCGGCGCACATCCGCAGCAGCCGCTCCGGCGCCCCCTTCACGTAGGTCGTGCGAGTGCCTGCGCTTTCGGCGAGCACCGCCATGAAGCGGTGGCGGGAATCGAAGGGAACGGCGTCGAGCCGGCTCGCCTCGGCCTTGTCTCCACCCGCGGCCTTTCGCGCGAAGGCGAGGAGCGCTCCCTCCATCGGATCGCCTTGGACCTTCCAAATGCCGGTGTCGCAGACAAGGGCCGCGTCGTTGCAGAGCCTCGCGACCTGCGCGATGCGCGACAGATCACCCGCAGGTGTGACCTGACCTTCGGGAGCGTAGCCTTCGCCCGACACCTCGAAGGATCCTTCCGGAGTCATGACAGCGACCACGACCATCTCGTTTCGGGTCAGCGTGCCGGTCTTGTCGGTGCAGATGACGGAGACGGAGCCGATCGCCTCGATCGCCGGCAGGCGACGGACGATGGCGTTCCGGCGCGCCATGGCCTGAACCCCGATGGCGAGCGTGATCGTCATGACCGCCGGCAGGCCTTCCGGAATGGCGGCAACCGCAATCCCGACGACGGCCATGAACATTTCGGAGAAGTCGTGGTGGCCGACATAGTAGCCGTAGGCAAGCAGGAGAGCCGCGACCAGCAAGATCATGAAGGACAGCCAGCGCGCGAAGTGGTTCATTTGCGCGACGAGCGGGGTGGTCAGCGGCTCGATGTCGGCGATCAGTCCGCCGATGCGGCCGATCTCCGTGGCGGCACCGGTCGCCACCACCAGTCCGCGTGCCGTCCCTTGCGTGATCAGCGTCCCCGACCACAGCATCGACCGGCGGTCGCCCAAAAGCGCGTCGGCGGCAACGGGATCCGAGGTTTTCTCCACCGGCACGGATTCTCCGGTAAGGATCGCCTCCTGCGCCGCCAGCCCCCGTGCCTCGAAGACGCGAAGATCGGCCGGCACCTTGTCGCCCGCCTCAAGGATTACGATGTCGCCTGGAACGACTTCCGCAGCGTCGACGGCCACGCGGGTGCCGTCGCGCAGGACTGTTGCATGCGGGGCCAGCATGCTGCGAATTGCCGCCATGGCCGCCTCGGCTTTGCCTTCCTGGACGAAGCCGATAATCGCATTGGCGATCACCACCGCCACGATGACTCCAGTGTCGATCCAGTGCTGCAGCACCGCTGTGACTGCAGCGGCGCCCAGAAGCACGTAGATCAGCACATTGTTGAATTGTGCGGCGAGCCGAAACAGCGGCCCGCTGGCGCGTGTCCCGACCAGCCGGTTGTGACCGTGCTCTAACAGGCGCCGCGAGGCGTCTTCCGTGCTGAGGCCAGTCGTTTGAGAGTTCAGAGCGGCAAGGCAGGTCTCGGCCGGCAGGCTGTGCGGTTCCGTCAGGCGCATCGGATCTCTCTCGGGTCTGCGTCCGGCCAACCAGGCTCGCCCCGCGAGGCGGGTCCGGGCACGAAATCGCCCGACGCTTCAGACGGCGTGCCACCGCGAAGCGGCACATCGCAAGTCGGGGGACGCGGGAAAGGTTTTGTGACGCACGTGCCCCGGTGGTTTGATTTAGAGCTATAAACGGTAGTCGCAGTTGCCACCCCAGAGCGGGAGGCAAAGCTGATCGGAGGAGCGCTCCGGCCTTGCAGAATATTTTTGGCGCGCCCGGCGTTCTGGCGTATCCTTCCTTGCCTGGCCTTGTTGTCGAGGCTCCTGCTCCTGAATTCGAATGCCGGCGATACACAGGGTAGACGAAGAAATTCTGAGTACACCCCGGGGCGTGTCAAGTGTTCGGCGAATCTCCTGGCGGCTACCGAGGGAGTAATTTTGAATATGTTTCGGTTTCAGGAGGCTGCATTGATCTAGGTCAACGCGCAGCCGTGATGTCACTGCGATGCTTTAAACAAGTTCATCGGAGCGGTGATCGGGATGCATGGGAGGCTCACGCCCTCACGTGGGGAGAAGCGATCTCCCAAACACATGACGGCGTTCCCCGAGATGGCGCGGAAACGGTGCCGAGGGCGCGGCCGCCGCTGCAGAAGGCCAGCTCGACTGGACGGGCTCGTCGGTCGCGATCTCCGCAGGCCGGGGCCCTCCGCAAGAAGCGCGGTATGCTGATCAGACTGCGGCCGCGCATATGGCCTGCCCCTCTGGGTGGTCCGGTGGTAATCTTGGTGCGGTGTCGGCCGTTGCGCCACGATCGGCGTAGCCGGCGACGCCGATCCGTTGAGCGGCGCCGGCCACTCAACGGCCTGCGGTGCTGGCGGCCGGTAGCCGAGCGATGAGTGCGGACGCACCTTACTATAATGGCTTCGTCAGCGGGCAACTGTCACCGCACCCTCGCGCACCGGCTGCTGATGGCCAGGTTCGAGTTCCGCCTCGTCTCGTCGGTCGCGTTCGCCCGAACGCGGGAGGCTCTTCACTATGGCTGGGACATGAACGACCCGAAGGATGCAGAAGTCATCCTGCACATGCTGCGGATCGGCGCCACCGCGATAGGATGCTCCTGGCTTTAAGGCTGCCTTAAGCTTCCCGGGCCTTGGTCCCGGCCAATGACTGCGGGTGAGGCAGGCATCGCAGAACGAGGGAGGCGAGATGACATTGACCACGAGCTCGAACGGGGCGGCAGCGCCGGGGAGAGGCAGCCGCATAGCCAACTGCCTCGGTGCAATCACTTGTTTGGCAGGCGCGCTCGCGGTCGCGTCTGTCAGCGGCCAACCGGCCTTCGCGGCCGAATCCGACGGCGCAGCGATCGCCGCGAACGGCACGGATGCCGGCGCGCCGGCCTGTGCCAGCTGCCACGGCGAGCACGGCGAAGGGCAACCGGAAGGCCCGTTCCCGCGGCTCGCCGGCATCAATGCCCACTATCTCGTCCAGCAGCTTCAGGATTTTGCCTCCGGCAAGCGTGCGAGCGACCTCATGGGCCCCATCGCAATGGCGCTGTCCGACAGCCAGATGAATGCCGTCGCGACGTATTATGCCAAGCAATCGCCGCCGAAGGCCGCCGAGCCTGATCCGATCGACGAGGCGGCCATCACGGCCGGCGAGACCCTGGCGGAGCGGGGCGACTGGACGCGTGGCCTGCCCGGCTGCGCCCAGTGTCACGGCCCCGGCGGCGTCGGGGTCGGTTCGTCCTTCCCCAAGCTCGCAGGACAGTCGATGGAATACATCACCGGGCAATTGAAGGCGTGGCAGGACAAGCAACGGGCGAACGACCCGCTCGGCCTGATGGCGAACGTTGCCTTCAAGCTGAGTGACAAGGACGTCACTGCCGTCGCCTCCTATTACGCCAGCCTGCCGGCGGCCGAGACGACCACTTCCGGCGAAAACGGAGGCAAGTGATGAGCGACGATCCGATGAACGCGCGCAACTGGGCGATCGGGGTCATGGTGATTGGTCTGTCTGGACTCGTCGGGTACTCCCTGCCGCGCCACGACGGCGACCCGGGCGCAAGTTTCCGTAGCCGGGCCACCGGGGCGCCGGCACAAGCTTCCACGGATTCCCGCGACATGCAGCGGCAGATAGCCGACGCGGCGAGGACGGAGCCGAAAGCCGGGACCGGCGGGCAAGGCACTGCCGCTCCGACGGAACCAACAGCAGGCAGTGCGGCCCAGGACGCAGGCACGGCGGCTGCCGCCGCCGCATCGGCTGCCAAGCCTTCGGGCGCAAAGGCCGAAGCGGCGTCCTTTACCCCGCCGCCAGAGAGCGCCATTCCGAACGACGACTTCGGCAAGATGGTGCGCCTTGGCGAGGCGATCTTCCACGACACCCAGAAGAACGCCGGACAATTCCTCGGCAACGACCTCCAATGCTCGAACTGCCACATCGATCGCGGCCGGCTTGCCGGCTCGGCGCCGCTGTGGGCCGCCTATGTGAAATACCCCGCCTACCGCTCGAAGAACGACCATGTGAACACCTTCCAGGAGCGTCTGCAGGGCTGCTTTCGCTACAGCATGAACGGGAAGGCGCCGCCGCTCGGCGACAAGGTCCTGGTGGCGCTCGAGAGCTACGCCTACTTCCTGGCGAAGGGCGCGCCGACCGGGTCCGATCTGGCGGGCCGCGGCTATCCGAAACTGCCGAAGCCGGACGGCTTCGACCGCAAGAACGGCGCTGCGGTCTATGCGCAGAGCTGTGCGGTCTGCCACGGCGGCAATGGCGAGGGTCAGAAGACTGCGAGCGGCACCATGGTCTTTCCGCCGCTCTGGGGACCGCGCTCCTACAACTGGGGTGCCGGCATGAGCACGATCTCCAACGCCGCCGCCTTCGTGAAGGCCAACATGCCGCTTGGCAAGGGCGGCTCGCTCTCCGACAAGGACGCCTGGGACGTCGCGGCCTTCATCGACGGAAAGGAGCGCCCGCAGGATCCGCGCTTTGCCGGTTCGGTCGCAGAAACCCGGCAGAAGTACCACGACTCCGGGATGAATCTCTACGGGACCGAGGTCGATGGTGTGATGCTCGGCGAGAAGTCGCCGCCGTCGGGCCCGCAACCGGCGGACTGACGCGGCCGCCGCTCGCGCCGAGAGGAGGTCGGCGCTGCGGTATCTTCCAGCAGAACGAAGGGTCGTACGACGCAGGAATGCAGGAATGGATGAGGGCCCGGCAGCGTCTCGCTCCGGGCCTTCGGTGTCTTCGAAAAGCCCGCCTCGGGCACGGTCGAACGGCCGGCGAGGGACATTGTCGAAAGGGCAGAACAAGCGATCAGGACCATCGGTTGAGCGCCGATCAATTCTGATCCCTCTGAAGCGCGTCGATCGCCCCATTCAGGGCTTCGACCGATATCTCACCGAAATGCACACTTTGGAGAACTCCCTTGCGATTGAGGAACAGCGTGACCGGAAAACCCTGGACGCCGTAGTGGCGGGCGAGAGCCATGTCCTGGTCGAGCGCTACGTGATCGGTCGACAGACCGCTCGCGCTCAGGAAGCGGACAACCGCGCCGGCGCCTTCGCCCTGATTGGCTAGGACGAAGGCGGTATTCGTCCGCTTCTTCGCGGTCTGCATCAGGGTAGGCATCTCGCGCCGGCACGGCGGACACCAACTCGCCCATAGGTTGACGACCACCGGCCGCCCGGCGAAGTCCGACAGCCGAAGCTGCGATCCGCTGAGCGTCGTCATAGACGCAGACGGTGCGGCGAGGGCGGTCGTCGAGGCGACGAGTTGGAAGGCGATGTTCCAGACGAGGATCGCGGCGGCCAGGGACCCGAGTGAGCCGATCCGGGCCGGTGCCTCGCGCAGCTGGAAAAGACTGACGGCCACGGCCGCAACGAGCCCGATGGGAAGCGAGAAGCCGCCCTGCCAAACCATCAGCACGCGCCACGGATCGACGGCGAAGCTGGAGAGGTTGAGCAGCACATGCCCCGCTCGGGCCGCGACAATCCCGATGGCGAGGGCGCCGAGCGACCAACTGCCGATCCGGTCGTCGACCCGGGCGGACAGGATCGCTGAAATGCCGAGAAAAGCGACGATCGCGACGACGGCGGCCAGGCGATCGCCGGCGAAGATGAAGGGGCCGACTGCCAGGGCGGTCATGATGCGCCTCCGGCACGATCGGCCGCTTCGATGAAGCGGCGTGGTGAGACCTCGCCGATCAACCGCGAGCCGGAGACCTCGTGGCCGTTGCGGTCAACGAACAGCATGGTCGGCGGTCCGGCGACTCCGAGGTCCTGCATCAATCTGGAGCGCGCCGGATCGGCCTTGGTGACGTCGACCTCGAGAAGCTGCAGGCCGGCCATCCGCTCCTTGACGGCGGGATCGGGGAAGACGTCGCGCTTGATGACGTCGCAGGAGACGCACCAGTCGGCGGTGACGTAGATCAGCGACGGTCGGTCAGCGCCACTCAGGCTCTGGGCGATGTCGGAGGCGCTTGCGACCTGCCGGAACTGCGGCTCTGCGTCCATGGTCACCTTGGCCGATGCGATATGGGCCAGCGGGCGCAGGGGGTCGTTTCCGCCCGCTGCGGCCCCGACTGCGAGGATCGCGCCATAGAGGACGGCGAGGACGCCCACCGCCTTGGCCAGACGAAGGCGGGGCCTGCTGTCGGGGGAAACGACGTCCAGCGCTCCGACGAAGACGCCGACGCCGATGAGAAGCGCCGACCACAGGCTGAGCGTCGCGGTGTCCGGCAGGATGCGCGAAATCATCCAGACCGCGAGCGCCAGGAAGCCGAAGCCGAAGCCTTGCGTCACCCGCGTCATCCACGGCCCAGGCTTCGGCAAGGCCCCGGCGCCGAGCGTGCCGAAGGCGATCAGCGGCACACCCTGGCCGAGGCCGAGGGCGAAGAGCGCGCTGGCGCCGAGGCCGACGTCGCCGGTCCTGGCGATATAGAGGAGGCCGCCCGCGAGCGGCGCTGTGATGCAGGGGCCGACGATCAACGCGGATGTAAAGCCGAGGCCGGCGCTGGCGGCGAGGCCTCCGCGGCGGCCGGAGCGGGCTCCAGAGACGCGGTTCGTCCAGGCGGCGGGCAGGCGCAGTTCGAACAGGCCGAACATCGACAGCGCCAGCACGACGAACAGGACGGAGACGAGGATGATCGCGGCTTCCGACTGCAGCGCCATTTGCAGGTTCTGACCTGACCACGCGGCTGCGAAGCCGACGGTTGCGAAGGCTGCGGCCATGGCAAGGACATAGGTCGTGGACAGGGCGAATGCGCGCGCAGCCGACAAGCGCTCGCCGCTGCGTGCGAGCTGCCCGGAGAGGATCGGATACATCGGCAGGACGCAAGGAGTGAAGGCGAGACCGAGGCCGAGCGAGAAGAAGACGGCGATCACCCAGGCGCCACCGCCGTCGCCCAGCAGGCCGTCGATGAGGCCGGAGGGGGAGTCCAGCTTCATTCGGGTCGCATCGGGCGGGGAAGAGGAAGCGGCGGGAGCAGCCGCTGTCGGAAGGTTGCTGACCGTGCGCTGCGCCCCTGCCGGCCGCTCCACCGGACCCGGGCCTGGCGCCGCGGCGCTCTCCACGTCCGTTACCGGCGCTTCGGTCCACGGACTGGATGCAGCGGATGGCTTCGACAATTGCGCGAGCCGGTCCTGTACCGCCTTGGTCGTTGGCTGCTGCGACAGCGGGGAAAGGTCGGAGGGATCGACGGTGCGCGTGCGAGGGCGGTAGCAGATGCCGCCGTCCTGGCAGCCCTGGTAGGTCAGCGACAGCGTCGCGCCTTTCTGCAGCGCCCTCAAAGACTCTGCGGAGAGTTCCGCCGAGGCCGCATGGTGGTAGACTTCGAGCGGACCGAAGAATGGATCGTCCTTCGGATCGCCCTTGGGCGTGTCCAGCGCCAAGGGCTGGCCGCCGGCAGTCTCGAGCTTGATGCGGTCGCGGTAGAGATAGGTGCCTTCCGCGATCCGCCAGGCGAAGGCGATGCCGCCGGACGGGGTACGGTCGGCGGAGAGCGCGAAGGCCTGGTCGACGTCGAGCGGCTTGCCGGGATCGGCGTTCGCAGCGTTCGGCAACGCCAACAGAATGAGTGCGGCGAGCGTTCGCCTGAGATGCGACATCCTGGTCCCCCCTGATATGTGCTTCGATGCCGGTCGCCTTGCCGCCTTAAGGCAGGCTTAAGCCCGGACGGGGGAGGCGAGGGCATAACGAAGAGGTGAGGGCGGCGGACGGATGCGCATCCTGATCGTCGAAGACGACGATATCCCGGGCGACGGGCTGATGGCCCGGCTGGCGGTGAACGGCTTTACGCCGGACCTTGCCGCCGAGGTCGGCGCGGCGCTGATGGCCGGCAGCTTCTCCGCCGTCGCGCTCGACGTCATGCTGCCGGCCGCCCAGCGGCTGCGCGGCAGCGCCCTATGAGAGGAAAAGATCCGAGGCCGTCGCTGCCAGGATGGCGAGGCGGGAAGGAAAGCGTTTCGATGACATCGTTTGGAGCCTCCGGTTGACGGCGGGGAGCTTCTCCTTGCGAGCGCCCTTCGCTCAGCGAGCTTTCCGCCGCCGCAGGCAGGGCCTTTTTGGTCCCGGGCGCGTGGTTGTTTCCGGATCCCCCGCCGCCCTGGGGCTTTAGGCGCCGCCTTCCGGCGGCCCGGGGGAGGCTGCCTTGACGACGCTGATCGCGCCGTTGCGTTCCAGAAATGCCTCGGCAACCTCGGCGACGTTCGATACCCCCTTAAGGCGCAGACTTTCCGCGAGGTCGCGTTCACCGAGCCTTGCCCGACGCATCGCCTGCCAGTCTACCGTTCCGTTCCGCACCAACTGAATTGCACGCCCCTTCGCCAAGCGTGACAGCCATTGTGACCGCGGCGCGAGGGCGGAGAGCGCCGCGTACAGGCCCGCCAGCACCGCCGTGGCGGCAAGCACGGGGATCAGCGGCGCGTTAGCGGTGAGGGCCCGGCTGAGGCTCGAACCGAGGACAACCGTGACGACGATGTCGAGCGCTGCGGTGCCGCCGAACGCCTTGCGAGGCAAAAGCCGATAGAGGACCAGAGCATAGGCGAAGACGAGGACGGCCCGGTCGCACATCTGCCACCAGGCAATCGGTCCGGAGGCATCCCCGAAAACGAAGCGGAAGAGTTCCATCCAAGGGTCCAAGAGACGGCGGGTCGTCTTAGCCCAGCGCTTCCTCTCCCCAACATCGGCATCGTCCGACGCGACGCCCCGACGATGCCGGTGGTTGGGGTTCAGCGGCGCAGGTATTTCACCAGGGCCGCGAGAACCAGCACGATGACGACGAGCCACAGGAGGCCCCATGCTCCCATGCCGAAGGGCATCCATCCGCCCATGTCGTATCCCCTGTCCATCATCGACCTTCTCCTTCCCCGCCTTCGACCGGCCGTCCGGCCTCTCGCCAACCCTTGAGGCCACCTTCAATCGAACGGGCGGTGTAACCCATCTCCGTAAGCGTTGCGGCCGCCAAACTCGCCCGTGCGCCGGATGCGCAGAGGACGTGGACGGGCCGGCCTTCGGCATGGGCCGCGTGAAGCGCCTTCTCGCCGCCTTCGTTGGTGAGGTCGGCCTTGGCTTCCAGAAACCCGCGAGGCACGTGGAGTGCGCCGGACACGCGGCCGTCGTCGGCGAGTTCGTGTGCTTCGCGAACGTCGAGAAGCAGACCATTGGCATCGGTCGGCGAGATCGCTCCGCCGGTCTTCTCCTTCGCCGCGGCCACAAAATCCTTCATCGTCTTGGTCATTGGGTTCTCCCTCAGAAACGATTCGCGGGGATCTTCAGATAAACGTTGCCGTCGGCCTCGGCAGGCGGAAGCCGACCCGCCCTCAGGTTGATCTGAAGCGCGTGGAGCATCCGGTCGGGGAGCGAGAGCGTGGCGTCGCGCTCGGTGCGCGTCCTGACGAACTCGTCCTTCGTGATGCCGTCCCGGACGTGCTTGTTGGCCTTCCTGTGCTCGGCGACCATGGCTTCCCAGCGGATCTCGTCGCGGCCGTCGGCGCCGTAGTCATGGCCGACGAAGAGCCTGGTCCGCGGCGGCAGGGACAGGATCTCCTGGATCGAATCCCAGAGCATCCCGGCATCGCCGCCGGGAAAGTCCGCGCGGCTCGAGCCCATGTCCGGATACATCAGCGTGTCGTGCACGAAGGCCGCATCTCCGACGATGTAGGTCACCGAACCGAGCGTATGGCCGGGAGAGAGGAGAACCCGCACCTCGAGCGAGCCCACAGGAAAGGTCGCGCCGTCGGCAAACAGATCGTCGAAGTCCCGGGCCGGGTCGAACGCATCGGGAAGATTGTAAAGTTCGCGCCAGAGATCGGCGATCTCCAGCACCTTTTCTCCGATGGCGTTCGGCACGCCCAGCTTGTCCTTCAGATAGGCGGACGCCATGACGTGGTCGGCGTGCGGATGGGTGTCGAGCACGCGCTCGATCGTGATCCCCTGCCGTGCGGCGAAGTCGAGGATCTCGTCGGCGCTGTCGAAGCTTGTTCGTGCCTCGGCCGGGTCGAAGTCCTGGACAACGTCGATCAGGACGCCCTTTCGGGTCTGCGGATCGGCGACGAGATACTGGATCGAGCCCGTGTCCTTTTCGTAGAATCCCCAGACATCGGGCGACCCGGCGCCGCTCGAAGGGCTGTGGCGGGTCAGCATGAGTGCCTCCTTCTTCAGTCTTGCATCTGAATGCGTTACGCGGCATCTATGATGCATGTCTAATTTAGCAAGTGATGATATTATAAAGTTGGAGCAGCGCTCGGAGGAGGTCGCCGCCATCCTCTCGTTGATCGCCAACCCGGTCAGGCTACGGATCCTCTGCCTCCTCGCAAAGCAGGAGATGCAGGTGGGAGCGCTCGCCAGTGCCGTCGGTGTCAGCCAGTCTGCGCTTTCCCAGCATCTGGCCAAGCTGAGGGCTGGCGGGGCGGTGGAAACGCGCCGCGACCGTCAGGCCGTCCACTACCGTCTTGCCGAGGGCGAGGTCCGCGCCATCATGGGCAGCCTCTACGAGATCTTCTGCAAAGTCCGGGAAACGTAGGAGATGGCCGGCCGCCGGAAACGGGCTTACATTTCGGCTGCGATATCGGTAGCAGTCGCGGCAGGTACCCGATACCGCCGCGAAACGCCCGGCGGGACAACGGGTTGATGGTGGGCGGTGAGAGGCTCGAACTCCCGACATCCTCGGTGTAAACGAGGCGCTCTACCAGCTGAGCTAACCGCCCGTGCCTGTGCCATAGGGGTTTCTGGCCTTCTCCGTCAAGGCCGGTTTCCCCGTATGTTCCCGGTCATTACGCTCGTTTCGGATTACTCCGGATTTCGCGATCGGGGTTTGTTCACGTCCGGCGGAAGCGGCTTCAGCCCGCGCACCCTGGTTCATGATACTGATTGGACTTGCCCCGTTTTAGTGGGGAGCGTTTTGGTCATGCGACGGCCCGTCGTTCGAACTGGACGGGGCTGATGAAGTCGAGCGTGGAATGCCGTCGGACGGGGTTGTAGAAGCTGTCGATGTAGTGACCGAAGGCCGCCTTCGCCTCGGTCCTGGTCTGGAAGACGGTCCGCCAGACCAGCTCGGATTTCAACGTCTTGAAGAAGGTCTCGGCTTCGGCGCCGTCGTCACCAGCCTGATCTTCCTGAGCGTCATCGCCGCCTTCGTGACCTCGATCACTTTCACCGGCAGGGATCAGGAGATGGTCGCCGCGGAGGCGTCCGGCTGCCTCGGACACAAGCCTATGCAGTCTGGCAGGCCTGGATGAGCCGCCCAAACCCGCCGCCTCCTTCGCGCGGAGCGGCGGGCCCAGGCTTGATCGACGGTCAGTTCAGACGCGGCTGCCCCGACGTGTCCTGGTACCAGTCGAAGGGACGGTCGCCGGTGTTGACCATGACGCTCTTGACCTCGAAGTGGTCGTCGAAGGATTCCGGGCCGAACTCCCGTCCGATGCCCGAGAGCTTGACTCCGCCCCAGGGTGAGGCCGGGTCCAGGCGATGGTGGTCGTTGATCCAGACGATGCCGCATTCGATCGCCGCTGCGACCCTGTGGGCCCTTGCGACGTCCCGCGTGCGGATCGCCGCGGCGAGCCCGAACGGAGAATTGTTGGCGAGCGCGATCGCCTCTTCCTCCGTGTGGAACTTCGTTACCGAGGTGAAGGGACCGAACACCTCCTCCTGGAAGATCCGCATCTCCGGCGCGACGTCAGCGAAGACGGTCGGCTGGACAAAGTAGCCGCCGCTGTCGGCGAGGTCGGCAGGAATTTCTCCTCCCGCCACCAGTCGAGCCCCCTCATCGAGACCGGCGCGGACATAGCTTAGAACGCGCTGGCGCTGTTTCTCCGAGATCACCGGGCCAAGCTGCGTTTCGGGCTTCGTCGGATCGCCGATCTTGATCGCTTTCGCCTTCGCCGCGAGCTTTTCGACGAACTCGTCGTAGACGTCGGCATGGACGATATGCCGGCTGCCGCAGACGCAGGTCTGGCCAGCGCCGATGAAGGCGCCGAAGGCGGCGTAGTTGACGGCGCGGTCGACGTCGAAGTCGGGGAACACGACCACAGGCGTCTTGCCGCCGAGTTCCAGCGTCTGATGGGCGAAGTGGCGGCCGGCCTGGGCGCCGGCGATCTGCCCGGCCTCCGTGCCGCCGGTCAGAACGAGCTTGTTGAGGTTCTCGTGTCCACACAGAGCCTTGCCGGTCGTCGGTCCGAGGCCGGTGACGATGTTGAAGACACCGTCCGGAAGTCCCGCCTCGGTGAAGATGCGGGCCAGCGCCAGGGTCGTCAGAGGCGTGTATTCCGACGGCTTGACGACTGTGGTGCAGCCGGAGGCGAAGACCGGGGCGAGGCTCTTGCACATGATCATCAGCGGGTGGTTGAAGGGCGTGCAGTTGCCGACGACACCGATCGGCCGGCGCAGCGTGTAGTTCAGATAGTCTCCCTCGACCGGGATGACCGCATCGCGGCGCGCCAGGGCGAGGCCGGCATTGTAGCGGAAGAAGTCGGGCAGGCGGCGAAGCTGCGCCCGCGTCTCGTTGAGCGGCCGGCCATTGTTCATCGTCTCGAGCGTGTAGAGCTCGTCGAGATGGCTCTCGAAAGCGTCGGCGAGCTTGTTGACGAGGCGCGCGCGGGTCCGCAGCTCCATCTTGCCCCACTCGTCGCTCTCGAAGGCGCGGCGGGCGCTCTTCACCGCCCGGTCGACATCGGCCTGCGTGGCATGCGGGATACGGGCGATCACCTCGCCGTTTGCCGGATTGCGGACGTCGATCAGCTCACCCGTCTCGCCGGCGACTTCGCCGCCGTCGATATAGAGCCCATGGACCTCCACCTCCTTCGAGGCGCTGACTTTTGCTGCGGCGGACATGATATCTCCCTGTCTGCGGTTGGCTGCGGCGCTCAGGCCTGAACCGCGGCCCATTCGAGGGCCGTGATGAATCGCTTCTCGGCGGCGCTGGTATGGGCCTTGAGAAGGTTGACCGCCTGCCGGGCATTGCGTGCCTGCAGGGCGGTGATGATCTGCTCGTGCTCTTCGACGAGCTTGCGCGGATCGCGGCCGCGCGTCGCCGCGACGCTCATCCGGACGAGACGGTCCATCTCTTCGATCAGATCGCAGGCAGCACGGCTCATGCGGTTGTTGCCCGAACAGCGGGCGAGGGCGCAGTGGAAGTCGCGGTTGTAGGCGATGAAGGCTTCCTGATCACCACCCTCGAAGCTGCGGAACCGGTCGAGCGCGCGCAGCGTCTCGTCGCTGGCGCTTCGCGCGGATTCCGCGATGCAGGCGAGTTCGAGAACCTGCCGGAAAGCGAACATGTCCTGCGCATCGGACATCGAGACCGGCGACACGCGATAGCCCTGGCGGGGCATCACCGTCATCAGGCCCTCCCGGACCAGATGCTGCAGGGCTTCGCGAACCGGCGACTTGCTGACCTCGAACTGCTGGGCGAGTTCCTGCTCGCGCAGTTCCGCGCCGGGCGGGAGCTTGCAGGTCAGGATGTCATCCCTCAGCGACTGATAAATTTCGCTCTGTCTCATCGGCCTCTGTGATGTTCATTTTCGATTGGTATGGACCATCGTGAGATATCACGTCAACGGGAAAATGGCAGATAGGAGCTGTTAGATCTCAGTCTTTTGTACGGATAAATGGCGCAAAAACAGCCGAAATTCGCTATTCATACGAAATGTTGGTTTCACTATTGACACAATCTCGCTGGTAGTGAGATGCCTAAAAGAGCCAAGAATGATGTGTCAGTCGCATCACGAACATGTCTCTCGGGAGGAGAAGAAGATGTCACGGCAGGGTGGAATTCTATCGGCGGTCGTTTTGTCGGCCGTCCTCGGTGCGGCTGCCGCACAGGCGCAGGACAAGGGGCCGGTCAAGGTCGGCTTCCTGACGGTAAAGTCCGGCGCGCTCGCCGCCGGCGGCCGCCAGATGGAGGAGGGGCTGAAGCTCTGCATCGACCAGCATAATGGCGAGATGGCCGGCCGGAAGATCGAGGTCGTCACGGCCGACACGGCCGGTCAGCCGGCTGTGACCAAGACCAAGACCCAGGAGCTCGTCGAGCGCGACAATGTCGATGTCCTCATCGGCCCGCTCGCCGCTTTCGAGGCGCTCGCGATCGACGATTACATCCGCAAGGCGGAAGTTCCGATCATCTCGCCTTCCGCCGCCGCCGAGGATCTCACCCAGCGCAAGCCGAATCCGTGGTTCGTGCGAGCCGTGGGCACGTCGGCGCAGGCGCACCATCCGCTCGGCGAATATGCCGCCAAGGAGCTGGGCTACAAGAAGATCGCCATCATCGCCGATGATTTCGCCTTCGGCCATGAAATCGCCTCGGGCTTCCAGCGCGTCTTTCAGGACAATGGCGGGACCGTCGTCCAGAAGCTCTGGCCGCCGCTGAACACGGCCGACTACGGCTCCTACATCACCCAGATCGATCCGGACGTCGACGCGGTCTTTGCCGCCTTCGCCGGCGGCAACGGCATCAAGTTCCTCGGCCAGTACCGCAATTACGGCATGACGATCCCTGTCCTCGGCTCGATGACCACTGTCGACGAAGGGATCCTAAAGAGCATGGGCGACGAGGCGGTCGGCGTCATTTCGGCCGGCTGGTACAGCGCCGGGATCGACACCCCGACCAACAAGACCTTCGTCGAGGCGGTCCGCAAGGCCTATGGCGCCGATCCCGGCTACTACACGGTCGGCGCCTACATGGCCTGCGAGTTCCTCAACAACGCCCTTGAGCAGGTCGAAGGCGACGTCTCGGACAAGCAGGCCTTCATGAAGGCTCTGCGCAATGTCGATATCGACAAGAGCCCCTACGGGCCCGTCAAGGTCGACGCCTACGGCCAGCCGATCATGGATATCGAAATCCGGAAGGTCGAGGAGAAGGACGGCCGGCTGCAGAACTCCGTCATCAAGACGTATCCGGCCGTCAGCCAGTTCTGGACCTATGATCCGGAGAAGTTCCTGGCGGGTCCCGTCTACTCCCGCGACTACGCCGGCGGCGGCGAGTCGAAGTAAGGCCTGAGGGGGGGGAGCCGATGAATTTCTGGGTCATGCAGGGGCTGAACGGTCTGGCCTTCGGTTCCCTCCTGTTCATTCTGGCAGCGGGATTCTCGCTAATCTTCGGCTTGATGCGGATCGCCAATCTTGCACATGGCGCCTTCTTCATGCTGGGCGCCTATGTCGGACTTTCCGCGATCGACAACGGTGTGAACTTCTGGATCGCGATCCTTGCCGGCGGCCTCACCGTCTGCATTCTCGGCGGCCTGATGGAGCGGCTGATCCTGCGCCGTCTCGCCGGCAAGCCGCTGGCCCAGGTTCTCGTGACCCTCGGCATTGCATTCATTATCGCCGACGGCTGCCTATGGCTGTGGTCCGGTGACCCTCGGCCCTTGCCGATGCCTTCGGATCTGCAGGGCGTCTTCCGCTTCGCCGGGCTGGTCTTTCCGAAATACCGGCTGTTCGTCGTCGTCGTGGCCTTCTGCCTCGCCGGCGCCCTATGGCTCCTGCTCGAGAAGAGCCGCATCGGCGCGATGATCCGGGCAGGGGTCGACGACATGGAGATGGCCCGCGTCATGGGTATCCGGACATCGCTCCTCTTCCCGCTCGTCTTCTGTCTGGGCTCGGCCCTGGCCGGCGCCGGCGGCGTGCTCGCCGGGCCGATCCTGTCGGTCTATCCGAGCATGGACACCGATATGCTGCCGATGGCCCTCGTCGTGGTGATCCTCGGCGGCGTCGGCAGCCTCGGCGGGGCTTTCGTCGGCGCCCTCCTGATCGGCTTCATCTACAGCTACGGTCAGGCTCTGGTCCCGGACCTCGCCTATGTGATCCTGTTCCTGCCGATGGTGCTCGTCTTGACGATCCGGCCGACGGGGCTCTTCGGGAGGAGGCTCGTATGACTGCGCGCTCCCCATTCTGGCTCGCGGCCCTGGCCTTGGCGCTCGTCCTCGTGCCGATTTTCATCGGGTCCGATTTCTACGTCAATCTCGCCAGCCAGATCCTGATCGCGGCGATCCTGGCAATGAGCCTCAATCTCCTCGTCGGGTTCGGCGGGCTGACGTCTCTCGGTCATGCCGCCTATCTCGGCGGCGCCGCCTACGCGACCATCTACCTCACGACACAGCTGGGGTTCGGGCAATTGGCCGGAGCGCTCGTCGCGGTCGCCGCCACGACCGGGCTCGCAATGCTCTTCGGATTCCTGGCGCTTCGGGCGACCGGACTCGGCTTCCTGATGATCACGCTGGCCCTCGGTCAGATCCTCTGGGGCCTCGCCTTCCGCTGGGTGAGCCTCACCGGCGGCGACAACGGCCTCGGCGGCATGGTTCGTCCCAAACCCTTCGGCATCGATCTCGGCAATCCCGACGCCTTCTATTATTTCGCGCTGACCGCCTTCCTGATCGCCTTCGTCGCCATCGGCCTGTTCGTGCGCTCGCCCTTCGGCCAGAGCCTGCAGGGCTCGCGCGACCAGCCGCGGCGGATGCGGGCGCTCGGCTACGATGTCTGGCTCATCCAGTGGTGCAGCTTCGTCTATGCCGGATGCTGGGGCGCGATCGCCGGCCTCCTCTATGCCTATTACAACCAGTTCGTCAGCCCGCACGCGCTCAATCTGATGACCTCGGCCGAGACGCTTCTGATGGTGATCGCGGGCGGGGCAGGAACGCTGTTCGGCCCCGTGGTCGGAGCGGCACTCGTCGTCATCCTCAAGAATGTCGTCAGCGCCTACATCGCGCGCTGGGTCATGCTGCTCGGAGCGATCTTCGTGGTGATCGTCCTGTTCATGCCGGAGGGGCTGGTGCCCGGCACGACCCGCTGGGCCCGGCGGGCCCTCGCGAGGAAGCGCCCGGCCTCCGCAAAGGCACCGGACATCGCGGCGGTCCAGGAGCATTCGGCATGAGCGGATCGGTTCTGGAAATCGCCGGCCTCAACAAGAATTTCGGCGGTCTCCCGGCCGTCCGGGATGTGGCGCTCACGGTCGAGAGCGGCGAGAGACGTCTCCTCCTGGGCCCGAACGGAGCCGGCAAGACGACGCTCTTCAATCTCATCGCCGGGGATCTTCGCCCGAGTGCGGGGGCGATCCGCCTGTTCGGGCGCGACGTCACCCGGACCCGGACCGACCAGCGCACCCATATGGGCGTTGCACGCACCTATCAGATCATCACGCTGTTTGCCGCCAACACACTGGCGCACAACGTCGTCATGTCGCTGACCGGCCTGAGCCGGCGTCGCTTCGACCCGTTTACCGGCCTCGACCGGCGCACCGATCTGAAAGACAGGGCGCGGGAGATCCTTGCGACGGTGGGCCTCGAGCATCTTGCGGAGCGGAAGGTCTGCGAGACGAGCTATGGCGAGCGGCGCCGCCTGGAGATCGCGATGGCGATGGCGCAGGGGCCCCGGCTGCTCTTGCTTGACGAGCCGCTGGCGGGCCTGTCCTCCGACGAGCGGGGTGAAGTCCAGCGGCTTCTGGAATCCATCCCACGGAGCGTGACGATCGTGATGATCGAGCATGACATGGACGTCGCGCTCGCCTTCGCCGACCGCATCACCGTCATGCAGCGCGGCGCCGTCGTCGTCGAGGGCACCCGTGCCGAGGTGGTCGCCGATCCCAAGACCAAGGAGGTCTACCTTGGCCACTGACGCTCTCGTTCTCGATGGTCTCGACGCCTTTTATGGCGACAGCCACGTGCTCCACGATCTGTCGCTGCGCGTGAAGGCCGGAGGCGTTCTCGGCCTGCTCGGACGCAATGGTGCTGGCAAGTCGACCTGCATCGGCGCGATCGTCGGCCTGGTGAAGTCCAAGGGAAGGGGGATGACCCTCTTCGGCGAACCGATCCTCGGATTGTCGCCCGAGCGGGTCTCCCTGAAGGGGGTCGGGGTCGTGCCGCAGGGGAGGCGCATCTTCCCCTCGCTCACCGTCCACGAGAACCTGACGGTCGCCGCGCGCGGGCGCGCGAACGGAGGATGGCCGGGCTGGGGACTGGAGGATGCCTTTGCGGCCTTTCCCAGGCTCAAGGAGCGCCAACGCCAGTTCGCCGGGTCGCTGTCGGGCGGGGAGCAGCAGATGCTGGCGATCGGGCGGGCGCTGATGACCAGTCCCCGGCTGCTTCTCCTCGACGAGCCCTCCGAGGGCCTGGCTCCGCAGATCGTCGCGGAGGTAGCAGGCGTGCTGAAGGAACTCAGCCGCACCGGCCTCTCGATCGTCCTCGTCGAGCAGAACATGAAGCTCGCCATGGAGGTCGCGGACGAGGTGGTCATCCTGAACAATGGCCGTCTCGCCCATGCAGGGCCGGTCGACACGATCCGGAACGACGACGGTCTCGTCGAGCAATTGTTGGGCGTCTACTAGAGAAGGGGCAGCATGGCTTCCATCGAACTGAAGGGCGGCGTCCTCGACGTCGTCGAGGCGGGTAGCGGCAAGCCGCTGGTTCTCCTGCACTCGCTCCTGGCCGACCGGACGGTTTTCGACCGCGTGGTGCCGATGCTGGCGAAGAACCGCCGGGTGATCTTGCCGGACCTTCCGGGCTTCGGCGGATCGTCCCCCGCGGGCGCCTCGATCGAGGCGATCGCCGACCGCATCGCCGAGGCCTTCGGGCCACTGGGCCTCGAGGGCGACACCGACGTTCTCGGCAACGGCTTCGGCGGCTTTGTCGCCAGCACGCTGTCGATCCGGCACGGCCGGCAGTTCGACCGGCTCGTGCTTGCCGATACCGGCGTCGGCTTCTCGGAAGCCGGCCGCGCCTCGTTCCACACCATGGCCGAGCGCGTCCGCGAGCACGGCATGGAAGGCGTCGTCGACATCGCCATGAAACGATTGTTTCCGGAGGACTATCTCAGGGACAATCCGGAGATGCTTGCCGAGCGGCGGGCGGCTCTGGTCAAGACCAATCCGGCCTTTTTCGCTGAAGCCTGTGCCGCGCTGGCGCGTCTCGACCTTCGCGGCGACATCGGCCGGATCGCCAATCCCACCCTCGTCGTCGTCGGTTCGCTCGACGCCGCGACCCCGCCCCCGATGGCCACAGAGCTTGCCTGCGCCATCGACGGTGCGGAACTGATCGAACTGCCGGGGCTGGGACATGCGCCGATGGCGCAGGCCCCGGAGGTCTTCTTGGAGGCGATCGCCGACTTCCTGGGCCTTGCCGCGGCGGCAAAGCCCTCGCACGTCAGCGCCTGACAAGGAGGAGATTTGCCATGCCCGTCGCCTCCATCGGTCGCTACGAGATCAACTACCGCGAAGAGGGAGAGGGCGTGCCGGTCGTCATGATCCATGGCCTGGCCGGCGATCTCAGCGCTTGGACGCCGCAGGTGGCCGCGCTGCGTGACCGCTTCCGGGTGATCACCTTCGACAATCGCGGCGCGGGAAAGAGCACCCAGATCGACGAGCCGGTCTCGACGCACGATCTCGCCCGCGACACGATTGCCCTCATGGAGCATCTGAAGATCGATAGCGCTCATATCGTCGGCCGCTCCATGGGCGGCGCGATCGCTCAGATCGTCGCGCTCGAGCAGCCTGCTCTCGTGCGCTCGCTGGTGCTCTGTGCCTCCTTCGCCAAGCTCGACCCGCTGGGCGAACGCGTCCTCACCAACATGCGGCAGGTGCTGGAGTGGCGTGGCGACTGGGGCGACCATGCCCGTCACTCGATCGCCAACTTCGTCGGCTCCGATTTCTTCAATCGCGAGCGCGAGCAGATCGCCCGCATCGAGGCGCTGATCGGCGGCGAAACGCGGCTGCCGGCCTGCTATGTCCGGCAGAACTTCGCCTGCCTCGACCATGACACGCTGACCCGGCTCGGCGAAATCTCCTGCCCGACCCTAATCATGGGCGGGAGCCAGGATCCAATATGCTCGCCGACGGCGACCGGCTGGATGTCTGACGGAATTGCCCGGTCTCGCACGGTGATGTTCGAGGGATGCAGCCACTTCTTCCTGATGGAGCAGCCGCAGATGTTCATGCGCGAACTGTCGGCATGGCTCGACGGTGGCTACAAGGCAGTGAGCGATCACGTGACTTAGGCCGTTGGGCATCGGCTGGTTGCTCTCACCCGAACGACAACGTCCGTCGATAGCGGAACAGAGCGGCACGATAGCGCCGAAGTCAGGCGACCTACTTGTTCCTGCCGAAATACTCCCCCGACCTCAACCCGATCGAAATGGCGTTCTCCAAGCTGAAGACGCTGCTTCGAAAGGCGGAGGCTCGCACTCTGGACGAACTCTGGCGCGCCGTCGGCGACATCTGCGCCCTCTTCACTTCCGACGAATGCTGGAACTACTTCAAAGCCGCCGGTTGTGTGGCGCATTAAACGCCCGACGCTCTAGCCGTCCACTTCGGCGAATTCCGCGAATGCTCCGCTCTTCGCGATCTTGGCAAGCAGCCGGTCGCGAGTGGCGGTCACGTGATCGAATACGGCCCGACCCGCGCCTTCCGGATCGCGCTCCTGGAAGGCCCGTACCATCTTCTCGTGTTCGCGTATCACCGTGTCGTAAATGCCCCGCGTGTAGCCGCCGAAACTGTCGGCCACGGTCCTGACCACCCTAGTACGACCCGCAAGAATCATCTCCGCTTCCCAGTTGCCGGCGATCGCGTAGGTCCGGTCGTGAAACAGGATGTTCTCGCGCGAGGCGACCATCGGCTTGTCCGTTCTTCTCGAAGATGCCCGCATGCATGCCGACATAGAGGTTGATGTAGCCGAGGTTGTGAACCGCCTCGCTGAAATTGACTTCCTTCAAGTCCGCAGCGGCGGATGCCGCCGGATGGAACATCGCCGGCACGGCGGCGACTCCGGCGGCGAGAACCACCCGCACCATCAGCGCTTTAAGGGCGTCAATAATCTTCATTGATTTGCTCCGTTTCATTTCGCCGTTGCACACCGTGGGGAGGAGAGCGGGTAAGGCCGTGTCGGGACCGCGGCTCCCACATCGGATGGATTGGCAAGCGCCGTGCCAGATGCCGTTCGCACACCGCAGAACCGGAAAAATCGTAGTTATTGCAGGTAGTTGTGAGCATCCGCTGGTGCGAGGCGAGCGGATCCGGAGAATCGGAGACGCGACGGGCGCGCCCGATCTGCCGAGAAAGATCGAGCCCGTGGACGATCTGCCCTTCCGCCGTGCAAAGCGGGGCTCGAATGACAATTTTGCCAATGAAGCGCCCGGCGCGCCTCGAAGATGAGACCTTCGTCACACTGAGCGACGGCGTCCTCCCGCCGATCGACAGATGGACAGGGAAGCGTCTTCTTCGGGCACGGCCGTCGGGGAGCGCCGGCTCGCCTGGCTTTCGCCGGCCGGCCGGGAATCGTCGGAGTTGGCGGTCTTTCTCGACCTATTGGCGCAAGGCGCGCTCGACCGCCGCGGCGGCGCGCACGACATTTGCCTCGTCGAAGGCGGCGCCGGCGATCTGAAAACCGATCGGCAGGCCCTTTCCGTCGAAGCCGCAGGGGATGCTGATCGCCGGCAGGCCGAGGAGGTTCCAGGGATAGGTGAAGCGCCAGGAGGTCTCCAACACCGCCTCGCGCCGGCCACCCAACTCGACCTCCTTCTGGCCGACCTGCCAGGCGGTGATCGGCATGGTCGGGCCGACGACGACGTCGACGCGGGAGAAGACGTCCCGGAATTTTCGGCCGAGCATCGCCCGGTAGCGTTCGGCCTGCAGATAGTCCGAGCCGGTCACCAGCCGGCCCATCTCGACCAGCATGCGCACATCCTCGGCATAGGCGTCGACCCGGCCGGAACTCAGATGCGGCAGATGATAGGCCGTGGAGGAGGAAAGCTCGATCGCGAAGATCGCGCCGAGGCCGTATTGCAGCTCCGGAACCTCGAATTCGACGATCTTCGCTCCGTGGCGGCCGAGCAGGGCGATGGCGGATTCCACCGCAGCTTCCACCTCGGGATCGAGCGCCTCGAAGAAATGATTGCGGCAGACCCCGACGCGCAGCCCCTCGGCGCCCCGGTCGAGCGCGGCCGAAAGATCGGGGCACGGTACGTCGGCGGAGCCGGGGTCGTCCGGGTCGGCGCCCGCCATGATCCCGGTGAGGAGGGCCGCGTCCGCGACGGTGCGGGCGAGCGGCCCGGCGTGATCGAGAGACCAGGAATGCGGCACGATGCCGGAGCGGCCGATCCGCCCGAAGGTCGGCTTGAAACCGACATTGCCGCAAAGGCTCGCGGGAATGCGGATCGAGCCGCCGGTGTCGGAGCCGGTCGCGGCGAGACAGAAGCCTGCGGTGACGGCCGCTCCCGAGCCGCCGCTCGAGCCGCCGGGCACGCGGGTCTCGTCGTAAGGATTGCGAGCCGGCGGCGTCTCCATGCCCCAGGCGAATTCGTGCATCCGGGTCTTGCCGATCAGGACCGCACCGGCCGCGCGCAACCGGCGGATCGCCATGCCATCCTCGCGCGGGAAGGTGACATCCGCCTCCGTCCCGGCCGTCGTCGGCATGTCGGCGGTGAGGTAATTGTCCTTGATGGCGATGGGGATGCCGTGCAATGGCCCCGAAGCCGCGCCGGACCGGGCCGCTTCGTCGGCGCGCCGCCCCTGATCGAGCGCGTCCCCGGCGATGTGAACGAATGCCTGAAGCGTATCGTCGCGCGCCGCGATACTGTCGAGGCAGCGGGCGACAAGATCGGCGGACGACATTTGCCCGTCCCGAATGGCCGTGGCCACGGCCGCAATCGGCGCGGCCAGCGCATCGTCGGGCGTCATTGCGGGTCCTCCTTGCCTGTCGGCCGAAACACCACGGCCGGATGCGTTTCGCCGAGATCGAGCGAGCGCAGAATGGCGATCTGGCGGGCGATCGCCGCATAGGCCTTGCGCACCTCGTCCAGCCGGTCGGAGCGGATGAGCGTCTCCGGGTCGCGTTCACCGCCGCCGTTTCCACCGTCGCCCGTTGGCGCGCTCATGGCCGGTCGCTCCCGCCGCCGCCCGGCCTGTCGGGTGGAGACTTCAACAGGAGCTCCATGACGCCGGGCGGGAAGGCGCTCGGCTCGTCTCGCTTCGGCATCCCGTCGACGAAGGGCATCAGCTGCCGTTTGGCGATCTCGTAGACTTCGCGCAGCCGCGCGATCGGCGCTGCGTCCTCGTCGACCCGAAGATCGACCCGGGCATAGGCCTCCTTTCCGAAGACGAGGAGTGCGGCGGCCTGCTTGCCGCGCTTGTCGCCGCCGACGGCCTGCGCCGCTTCGAGGCACTGCATCAGTCGCTCGTCGAGGCCGTCGGCATGGCGCGCCGAAAAGGTCTCGGCGAGCGCCGCGATCACCTCCGGCCCGGTCAGCATGTTTCCCTGGGCGCTGAAGTCCGGACCGTGCTGCGATCCCTGCCATTCGGTGCAGGAGCCGCCGGTCCAGACGGCGGAACCGCCGGAGGCGTCGACCACGCCGACCTGACGCAGCTCCGCTTCCGCGTCGCTTTCAAGCGCACTTGCCAGGGCCGCCTCGGCGCTGGAGCCCGCCGAGAGCGAATCGAGGATGGCGGTTGCGAGATAGGGATTGACCCAGGACTGCGTGGTCACCGCGCCGACGCCGGCGCGGACATAGGGGCAGATCGCGCCGACGGCGGGGACGGCCGAGGCGACCGCGACGCCGAGTTCGCCCGTGCGCGCGCAACGCGCGACGATCGAGAAGGTGTTGGCTGCGATGCTCATCGAAAGTCTCCGCCTGGCGGGATCGTCAGATCCGCAAATGCTCTTCGAGGGTCGCCGCCGTGTCGGCATGGGCGACGTCGCCACGTTCGACGATCTCGCCGATCTTGAGGATGGCGTAGCGGTCGGCGACCGAGAGCGCGAAGGGCAGGTTCTGCTCCACGAGCAGGATCGCGACGCCGCTCTTGTCCTTGGTCGCCTGCAGGACTTCGGCCATCTTGGCGACCATGGTCGGCTGCAGGCCTTCGGAAATCTCGTCGATCAGCATGATCTTCGGCCGGGCGATCAGACCGCGCGACAGGAGCAGCATCTTCTGCTCGCCGCCCGACAGCGTACCCGCGCGCTGGCGCAGGCGCTGGGCGATCCGCGGGAAGGCGGCTTCGACATCGTCGAGGCGCTGCCTCAAGAGTTCATCGCTTTCGACGCCGAGCCGGAGGTTCTCCTCCACCGTCAGGTCCTGGAAGATCGCATATTCCTGGGGCGTGTAGGCGACGGCGCGGCGGGCGATGAGATGCGGCGCGCTGTTGGTGATGTCGGCGCCGGCAAGGCGCACCTTGCCGCTGGATGCGCGCACGAAGCCCATGATGGTCTTCAGGAGCGTCGACTTGCCCATGCCGTTCTTGCCGAGGATCACCAGGATCTCGCCGGCCGCGATCGAAAACGAGACGTTGCGCACGACCGGGGCGGCGTCGTAGCCGCTGGTCAGGCCCTCGACCGCGAGCACGCTGTCGGCGGGCTCCAGCTTACGGACGGCGCTCATGCCTTGGCTCCCGCGTCCTGGCCAGAATAGACGGCCTTGACAAGATCGGAGGAGACGACCTCCTCGACACTGCCGTCGAGCAGCATCTTGCCCTGGTGCAGCACCACGATCCGGTTGGAAATTTCGCGCACGAAGTCGAGATCGTGCTCGATCAGGAAGACGCAGAGGCCGTATTCCTCGACCAGCCGGGTCAGCACTGCGCCGATCGCTGTCCGTTCCGCCTTGGTGAGGCCCGCCGTCGGTTCGTCGAGCAGGAGCACGCGGGGTTCGGTCGCCAGCACCATGGCGAGCTCCAGCCCGCGCTTCATCCCGTGGGAGAGATAGCGCGTCTCCAGCCCGAGCTGCCGGTCGAGGCCGGTGGCCTTCAGGATCTCCAGCGCGGGCGTGGGAAGCGCGACCTTGTCGCTGCGCTCGAAAAAGCGCGCGCCGTCGATGCGGTAGCGGGCGAGGCGCAGACAGTCGCCGACGGTGAGGCTGTCGAACAGGCTGGTGTTTTGGAAGCTGCGGCCGACCCCGAGCGCCACAATCTTCTGCGGCGAGCGCCGGCCGATGCTCTCGCCGGCGATCGCCACCTCGCCGCCGGTCCGCTCGCTGCCATTGCTGATGCACCGCATCAAGGTGGTCTTGCCGGCGCCGTTCGGACCGACGATCGAGAGGAGTTCGCCCTTGCGTCCTTCGACCTCGATCCCGTCGAGCACGGTCAGGCTGCCATAGCGGCAGGTGAGGGCCTCGATGCGGATTGGAGCCGCGCCGTCGGACAGGTTTTCTTGCAGCCTGCGCCCCGATGCCGGGACGAGGGTCACGGTCGAGCGGTGCCTGTGAGCCTCCGCACCGTCCTTGCCGCGCGTCTTGTAGCGCCGCCAGGCGCCGGTGACGAGCGAGGCGATGCCGTTGGGCAGGAGGATGATCACGACGACGAAGGCGACGCCGACGATGAACTTCCACAAGAACGGCAGGCTGCCGGACAGATAGGAGGAGGTGACGTCGATGCCGATCGCGCCGAGGATCGGGCCGATCAGCGTGCCACGGCCGCCGAGCGCTACCCAGATGAGCGACTCCGTGCCGAGCAGGAAGCCGGCGAGCTCCGGCGCGACAACGTCGGTGAAGGCGGCGTAGCCGAAGCCTGCGACGGCGCCGATCGCGCCGCAGACGGTGAACAGCCCGGTCTTGATGCCGGAAACAGGGATGCCGAGATAGGCGCAGCGGTCCTCGTTCTCCCGGATGGCGATGAGGATGCGGCCGAAATCGCCGCGCACGAACAACCAGGCAAGCGATGCGACCGTGACCAGAAGCACGCCGGCGATGACGAACCAGGTGGCGATCGACCAGTAATAGGTCGGGAAACCGGAAAGCCCGCTGCTTGAGCCGGTGAATCGTCCGCCGGAGAAGATGACCTGAACGAGGACGATCGGCAGTGCCAGCGTCATGATCGACGAATAGAGCGGCGAGGCCCCGTGATAGAAGGACAGGAGCCCGACCAGCCAGGCGATCAGCGCCGCTGCCATGATGCCGATGAAAAGCGCGGCGAGGAACCAGCCAGGTCCGAAGCCCCAATGGGTGAAGACCAGCGCGCAGGCATAGGCGCCGATCCCGAAGAAGGCCGACTGGCCGAAGGTCAGGATCCCCGTATAGCCCCAGACGAGATCGACGGTCAGCGCCAGGACGCCCAGGAAGAGGGCGCGGATCAGGACGTTGGTCAGATAGATGCCGAGGAAATGCGGTGCCGCGACGACGAGGACGATCGCCAGGACGGCGACGATCGCGGTGGTCCAGTAGGGCGCGCGCGCGCCCCGCGGAGCCTCGGAGGTGATGTCAGCCACGGGACAGCCCCTGGGGTTTGATCCTGAGGATCACCGCCGCCAGGACGACGATGGTGATGCCGCCGATGATCGGGCTGACGAAGGTCGAAACCAGGACCTGAGCGCCGCCGAGAAGAAGCGAGGCGAGCGCGAGACCGGGAATCGCCACGCCGGAGACCAGCACCAGCATGAAGGAGTTGACCAGCCAGGGCAGGCCCATGTTCGGATCGACCGACAGAAGCGGCGTGATGAGCGCGCCCGCGGCGCAGGCGAGCGCCGCGCCGAGGCCGAAGGTAACGGCGCGCACCCTGACGCTGTCGATGCCGAGGCCACGCGCGAGGTTCTCGTTCATGATCACGGCGCGGGCGTTCAGCCCGAAGCGGGTATAGTAGAGAAGGGCGGTGAGGGCAGTGCCCAGGACGATCGCGACGAGGACGAGGATCAGCCGCCAGGACGAATAGCTGATGGCGAAGAGGTCGGCCGTCCCTGAGATCGGGCTCTCGGCGAATTGCACACCTCTGCCGAAGATGAAGGTGATGATCTGCGCGATGACGATGCCGAGGCCCCAGGTGGCGAGGATCGCGTCGAGCGGTCGGTCATAGAGCGGGCGCAGGATGACGCGCTCGACCACGACCCCGAGCACGAAGCCCACGATCGCGGCCGCCGGGATCGTCAGCCAGGCGTTGAAGCCTGCGTCGGTCACCACATGGGCCGAATAGCCGCCGACCGTCAGGAAGGCGCCATGGGCGAAGTTGATCAGCTTCATGACGCCGAGGATGATCATCAGACCCGCCGCGACGATGAACAGCATCGACGACGTCGTCACGATGTCGAGGAAGAGCGTCGCCATCTGGCTTCCTTCAGGTTCGCACGAAAGGAGCGGGCGGGCGGCATTGCCGTCCGCCCGCCGCACTCACGAGATTACAGGTTCGGGCACTGCTCGCCGGGATCGACGTCCTTGAACGTCTTGATCACCTCGACGCCGCCGTCGTCCTTGACCTGGCCGAGATACATGGTCAGCGGCGTGTGGTGCTGCTTGTCCATCTTGATGACGCCGCGCGGACCGGTGAACGAGACCTGCGGCAGGGCGTCGACGACGGCCTGCGGATCGGTGGAGCCGGCCTTCTCGACGGCCGCCTTGTAGAGGTAGATCGCCTCGTACTGCGGCACCGACAGGTCGTTCGGCGTCTTCAGGTCGGAGCCGAACTTCTTCTCCATCGCGGCGAGGAAGGTCTTGTTCTCCGGGCTGTCGATGCCGGTCAGATAGGATTGGGAGATGAAGATGTCGGACGCGTCGGAGCCCATGCTCTTGGCCGTGCCCTCATCGACGGCGAGGTTGCCGTAGGGAATCTCGACGCCGGAATTGCGCAGCTGCTTGGTCAGCGTCACGTTGGGAGCGCCGCCGGCCGTGGAGGTGATCAGCGCGTCCGGGTTCTTCGACTTCAGATCCGAGATGATCGCCGTCCAATCGGAGCCGTCCATCGGCAGATATTCCTCGCCGAGGACCTTGCCGCCGCTCTTCTCGATGTACTGGCGGGTGAACTCCAGCATGCCGCGTCCGAAGGCGTAGTCGCTGCCGATCAGGTAGAAGGTCTTGGCGCCGTCCTCGTTCATGAAGTGGTCGACGATCGGCGTCACCTGCTGCTCGGGCACCCAGGCGTCGACATACATCCACGGGCTGCAGGATCGGCCTTCGTAGAAGGAAGTGTAGATGTACGGCTTGCCGGCGCGGTTGACGATCGGCAGGCCCGCATTGCGGGCGGCGCTCGTCTCCATCGAGATCAGCACGTCGACATCGTCCTGGAAGACGAGCGAGTCGAAGGCGCGCTGTGCCCCCTGCGCGCCGCTGCCGTCGTCGGCGACGACCAGCTCGACCTTGCGCCCGAGAATGCCGCCATTGGCGTTGATCTCTTCGGCCGCGAGCTCGCTCGACTGGACGACCGACGGCGCCACGACGCTGTTCGCGCCGCTGAGGCCGACGGGAATGCCGATCTTGATCGGATCCTCCTGCGCCGAGGCGCCGTATGTCATCGCTCCCAGCAGCAGCAGGCTGCCGGCCAGATGGGTGAGTTTCATGACGTCGTTCCCTGTTTGAGAGCGGCTCGGTCTCAGTACCAGTTGGGTCGAGCCTCGGTCCCCAACATTTCCCCGTAGAGATCCGTCCGGCGGTCCCGGACGACCTGGTTGAAGGCGTTCCAGTTTCGCTGGCGGCGGGATTGCGAAAGGTCGACCTTCGCGCTGATCATCTCCGGCTCGTCCCGGCTTGCCGGTCCGGCAACGGGCCAGCCATTGTGGTCGACGATCACGCTCTGGCCGATGAAGGGCTGGCCGCGCTCGGTGCCGACGCGGTCGCAGGCGGCGACCACCATCGAATTGGAATGCGCCGCGCCCATGCAAAGGATGTTGGCCATCGCCGGAAGGTGTGGAGGCTGGCGCTCCATCGGCACCCAATTGGTCGGCACGCAGACGATGTCGGCTCCCTGCAGCGCGAGCAGGCGCCAGGCCTCGGGGAACCAGCCATCGTAGCAGATCAGAACGCCGAGCCGGCCGAAGCGCGTGTGGAAGACAGGAAAGCCGAGATCGCCGCGCTCGAAGAACAGGGCTTCGGCATCCCACAAATGCGTCTTGCGATAGGCCCCGATGACGCCGTCCGGCCCGATGACGACGGCGCTGTTGTAGAGTTTGACGCCGTCGCGTTCGAGAAAGCCGGCGACCAGCGTGACGTTCTCCTTCGCCGCGGCCTCGCACCATCGGGCGATCGTCTCGCCTGTCGCGGTCTCCTCGGCGAGCGCGTACGCCTCTTCCCGGCTCTCCAGCACGTAGCCGGAATTGCAGAGTTCCGGCAGGACGATCAGATCGGCGCCGCTCGCGGCGGCTCGGGCGATCAGCGCGAGGCTCGTCTCGACGTTCCGATCCTTCTCGCCGATGCGCGGCTCGAACTGCGCGCATGAAATCTGGATCTGGGCTTCGTGCGCCATCTATCCCGGCTCCCGGTTTCTCGAACCGCATCTCCCGCTGGTTCAGGGGGCTTGCGTCTTACCTCATGCATGAAGCCTACCCGATCCATTGTCTTGTTCAAGCGACTTGAATGGAAATTTGAAAAGAAACTGAGCGAGCCTAAGGATTGTGCACTTTGCGCCCGCGGCTTCCATCGAACTCAGGTTGTGGCCCCCGGCCAAGGCGAGCGGAAGGTTGCGTTTGCCCGCCCCGACCACTGCCGCCCGGGTCAGAAGGTCGGCGGGGTGTTGACCCAGAGTATGCGCGCCACTTGATCGCCGTCGTTCCGGTACTCGTGGGCTCTTTCAGACCGGAAGGCGAAGGAATCGCCGGCCGCAAGCTCGTAGACCGTCCCCTCGACGACGAGGGTGACCTGTCCTTCGAGGACGAAGCCCATCTCCTCGCCGACGTGAGAGAAGGCACCGTCAGTCGAACCGCCGGGATTGACGATGTGGATATTCGCCTCGAGGAGGTTCTGCGGAGACGCGGGCGGCAGGCGCTCCAGCATGATGCCGGCCCCGAAGCGCGACCGGCCGACGCCGATCACCGGGCGTTCCCCGGCGCGATGGACGACGGCGTTGCGATCGTCCTCGGCGCTGAAAAGGAAGGTGATGTTGATCCCGAGTGCATCGACGAGCTTGCGGAGCATCGTCAAGGTAGGGTTCACCTTGCCCGTCTCGATCTTCGACAGCATGCTCTCCGAGCAGCCGACCGTCACGGCCAACTGCTTGAGCGAGAGACTGTGCAGGGTCCGCATGTGGCGGAGTTTCAACCCGAGATCGGCGGGCAGGGCGCTGCTGCTGTCCTTCATGGGTGGCGAGCCTTGATCCGATGCAGGCGCTGACGGTTGCAACGACTCTGCCTGCACCGACAGTTAAACCAAAGATGGGGAAGACCGAAACCTCGAAGGGCGACGCGCGGCCTGCGACCGCGCTTCGCCGGCTTCGGCAGAAACGGTGCGAGCGTCATCCACTCCGCATCCGTCAGATCGTTCGGATCGCGCTTCGTCTTTCGCTCGATCGAAGCCATTCTCGCTCGGGTCTGTCGTGTCCACATCCAGAGTGTGAAACAATAAATCAGATCCAGACAAAACCCATTCTCAAACGGTCTCTATCCGCCCGCGCGGATTTCCCACGGGTTTCCTGGCCCGGGGGGCAAGACGCCCCGGTCCTCATGACGGGCAGGTTCAGCATTTCCGTGAGAAACGGCCGGAAACCGGCCCGCCGGAGACGCTGGTTCATCGGCGCCAGCCGGCATTCTTCCATGCTGAAGCGATCGCGGTTGCAATCGCGCGATCGCGCACCGGGCGAGCGTGCGTGCCGACGATGCAGTCGTTCCAAGACGAGGCGGGACTATCCCGGCGGTGTTGCTGTCATCCCACCGTCATTCTCAACTCGTATGGCCGGGCCGTAACCGATCCTCACCTACGACGTCTTCGGGAGAATATTCATGCGCGGGCTTCTCGCAGCATTTGCCGTTTCCACCTGTCTTGCCTCCGCGGCCGCGGCAGCGACCGTCTATCCGCTCGATCGTGCGACGATCCTTGCCGCTTCGCCCTTCGACATGAAGGTCGAGTTCGACAAGGTCGTCAGCCCCGACCAGGTGTCGGTGACGATCAACGGCACGCCGGTGAAGGACGTCTTCGGCAAGGAGGCCGAATTCGTCGAGAAGGAAGACGGCGCCGAGGCCTCGGCGGTCATCCTTCGTGATGTCAGGCTCGCCGAGCCGGGCACCTATACGGTCGAGGCGAAGGCCGGCGACGAGACGAAGTCGGTGACCTGGGAAGTGTTCGGCACCCAGGCGACCCCCAAGGCGAAGAACGTCGTCTTCTTCCTCGGCGACGGCCTGTCTGTCGGCCACCGCACCGCCGCGCGGATCATGTCCAAGGGCATGACCGAGGGCAAGGCGAACGGCCGTCTCAATATGGACGACCTCGACCACATGGCCTTCATCGGCACGTCCTCGACCCATGCGATCGCCACCGACAGCGCCAACACCATGTCGGCCTACATGACCGGCCACAAGACCCGCGTGAACGCGCTCGGCGTCTACGCCGACCGGACCCCGGACACCCAGGACGACCCGAAGGTCGAGACCATCGCGGAGGCGCTGCGCCGCACCGGCGACAAGTCGATCGGCGTCGTCTCCACGGCCGAGATCGAGGACGCGACGCCGGCGGCCGTCGTCGCCCACACTCGCAAGCGCGCCGACAAGGCCGACATTGTCGGCATGTTCTACAAGGTCCAGCCGGAGGTCATCCTCGGCGGCGGCTCGGCCTATTTCCTGTCGAAGGATGTCCCGGGCTCCAAGCGCAAGGACGACAAGGACTACATCCAGATGTTCAAGGACGCGGGCTATTCGCTGGCGACCACGAAGGACGAGCTGGAGCAGGCGACCGGCACCAACACCGGCAAGATCCTCGGTCTGTTCCACACCGGCAACATGGATACCATGCTCGACCGAGAGTTCCTGAAGAAGGGCACGGTTGAGAAGTTCCCGAACCAGCCGGGTCTCGTCGAGATGACGAAAGTCGCGCTGGATCAGCTTTCGAAGGACGAGGACGGCTTCTTCCTGATGGTCGAGGGCGCCTCGATCGACAAGATGTCGCATCCGATGGACTGGGATCGCGCCGAGATCGACACGATCGAGTTCGACAAGGCGATCGGTGTCGCGATGGACTTCGCCAAGGATCACCCGGACACGCTGATCGTCGTCACCGGCGACCACACGCACGGCGTTTCGCTGATCGGGACGATCGACGACGACAAACCGGGCGAGGAGATGCGCGAAAAGGTCGGCACCTATGACGACGCCGGCTTCCCCAATTACGAGGACAAGAACGCAGACGGCTATCCCGACCGGGTCGACGTCTCCCGGCGCCTCGCGATCTTCGCCAACAACTATCCCGACTATTACGAGACCTTCCGCCCGAAGATGGACGGGCCATTCGAGCCGTCGGTGAAGAACGAGAAGGGCGAGTACGTCGCCAACGAGCAGTACAAGGACGTGCCGGGCGCGGTCCTGCGCGTCGGCAACCTGCCGAAGGACGCCGACTCGGCGGTCCACGCTGTGGACGACGTCGTGCTGCAGGCGACCGGCCCGGGCGCGGAAGAGTTCAAGGGCTACATGGAGCAGAGCGACGTCTACAAGGTGCTGGCCGACGCTCTCGCCTTGGCGCCGACGAAGGAAGCGGCTGCCAAGTAAGCCGCCATCGTGCCGAAGTGACTGGCTCCGGGCGCCATGCGTCCAGAGCCAGAGCCGTTCGGCGCCGCCGCCCGGCGCGGCGCCTCGCCCCGCCTCGAACAGGAGAGAGATCCATGGTCGCCACTCTCACGTCTCGTCGGAATTTCCTGGCCTTTTCCTCCGCCGCCCTGGTCGGCCTGCCGCTGTCGGTCCGCCGCGCGCCGGCCGCGACGCCGCCGCTGACCTTCGACGAGCTCTACGGCAGCTACAGCGCGCTCGGCCTGACCTTTTCCGACAAGGTGGAGCGGCTGAAGGGCGAGACGGTCGTCATGCAAGGGTTCATGGCGCCGCCCCTGAAGGCGGAGGCGGACTTCTTCGTTCTCACCGAAATCCCGATGGCCCTCTGCCCGTTCTGCTCGACCGATGCCGACTGGCCCGACAACATCGTCGTCGTCTATCTCACGCGGACGCAGACCTTCGAGCAGGCGAATGCGCTGATCGAGGTGACCGGACGGCTGGAGGTTGGCTCCTGGACCGACCCGGAGACCGGCTTCCTCAGCCGGTTGCGCATCGTCGACGCCAGCTTCGGCGCGGCCTGATCCATGCTGTCCCTCGCTATCCGCGACCTCGAGGTGTCCTTTCCCGGTCTCGAACGGCCGGCTCTGGCGATCCCCGATCTGTCGCTCGCGCCGGGTGAACGGATCGCCGTGACCGGACCGTCCGGCTGCGGCAAGACCACCTTCATCAACATCGTCACCGGGCTGGAGCGCGTGCGCCGCGGCCGCGTGTCGTGGCAGGACACGGATCTGGCCGCTCTCTCCGAGGCTGGCCGCGATCGCTGGCGGGCGAAGAATGTCGGTCTGGTGATGCAGGATTTCCATCTCTTTCCCGGCCTGTCGGCGATCGACAACGTGCTTCTGCCGAAGCGACTCGCGGCCTTCCGGCTGGCCGCGGGCATGGCGGGAGAGGCGGAGCGTCTGTTGAAGCGCGTCGGGATCGAGCGGCTGGACCAGCCGGTCGAGACGATGTCGCGCGGGCAGATGCAGCGCGTCGCCGTCGCGAGAGCGCTTGTCGGCAAGCCGTCCGTGGTCGTGGCCGACGAGCCGACGGCCAGTCTCGACGCCGATTCGGGCGCTGCGGTCGCGGACCTCCTTCTGGAGCTTGCCGAGGCGGCCGGCGTCACGCTGATCGTCGCCAGTCACGAGCGTCGGCTCGTCGACCGGCTCGAACGGGTGCTGCGGATGGAATCCGGCCGCATCGTCAGCGACGCGCCCCAGGCGAGGGCGTCGCGTGTTCCCGTGCCGGCCTGACGGCGCGGATTCGTCTTCGACAGGAAGGAGAGGGTGCGATGTTTCGCTTCATCGCGGCGGATCTGAAGCGGCACTGGGTTGGAGTTGCCGTGGTGGCGCTGATCATCGCGCTGGCAACCGCGCTCGGCGTCGCGGTGACGCTGCAGGAACGGGCGCTCAGGGTCGGCAGCGCGCGGGCGGCGCAGGCCTTCGATCTCGTCGTCGGAGCGCCCGGCAGCGAAACCCAGCTCGTGCTCTCTTCCGTCTTCCTGCAGGTCGCGCCGCTGCCGCTGATGCCCGGCAGCGTCCTTGCCGGGCTGATCCGCGATCCGCGCGTCGCCTGGGCGGCCCCGATCGGATTCGGCGACTTTGCCGGCGACAGCCCCATCGTGGGGACGACGCCCGAGCTGCTCACCGGGGTCGGCGGGATCGGCGAGGGGGAGCCATTCCGCCGGCTCGGCGAGGCCGTCGCGGGAGCCTTCGCACAGCAAGAGATCGGGTCAAGGATCACGCCGCTGCACGGTCGCCTGCACGAAGGCGGGCAACCGCATGCCGCAGTTCAATACACCGTGGCCGGTCGGCTCAAGCCGACCGGCACGCCCTGGGACCGGGCGATCCTGGTGCCGATCCAGACGGTCTGGGCCGTCCATCACCATGAAGACGAGGAAGAGACCACGTCCGGCGCCCACGAAGACGACGAGGCGGAAGCGCATCTCGATCCCGCCGCGCTTATCGATCCGGCGGCACTTTCCGCCGCGGACGCGCCGGGCCTGCCCTCGATCCTCGTCAAGCCGAAGACCATCGCCGATGCCTATAAGCTGCGCCAGGAATATCGGAGCGAGAAGACGCTCGCCGTCTTTCCCGGGGAGGTCTTGACGAGGCTCTACGGCACGCTCGGCGATGCGCGCCGGGTGCTTGCGGCCGTCGCCGCCGGCGCGCAGGCGCTCGTCGCGGCAGCAATCCTTCTCGTCGTCATCGTCCACATCCTGCAGCGGCGCCGGCAGATCGGCGCGCTGCGGGCATTCGGCGCGTCGCGTGCGGTCGTCTTCGGCATCGTCTGGTCGGAGACCTTTGCGATTATCGGGACCGGCGTCCTCGCCGGCTTCGGGCTCGGCTGGCTCGTCGCCCGGACGGCCTCGGCCTTGCTTGCCGAGCAAAGCGGCGTCTCAATGCCGGTGAGCTTCGTCGGCGAAGACTGGCTGTCGGTCGCAGCGTTCTTTGCCGCGACCGCGTTCATCGCGCTGGTGCCGTCCATGCTTGCCTACCGGCAATCGCCTGCCGAAGCCCTCAGGGCCTAGAGAATCGCACCGAAGCGTGGGAGCGGTTTTCCCAAGAACCGTGCGACGTCAAAGAGATCGGTCGCAGGAGCGATTCCGGCTTACCTCCCGGCGCTCAAGACGCAGGGAGAATGGCGGGGAATTGCTTTACGCTTCCCCCCGGTGATTGCAGCCGTGATCTCGTCAGGCCGAGGGACCCTGCACATAGCGGGCATAAAGTTCGGCGATATGGGCGGTGACCGGCCCCGGCCTATGCGCACCGATGTGGCGCCCGTCGATCCGCCGGACCGGTGTCACGCCGCCGAGCGTGCCAGTCACGAAGGCCTCATCGGCCGAATAGACCTCGGCCAGCGTGAAATCGGTCTCGCGCACGCGGCCGCCGTCGCCAGCGTAAAGGTCGATGATCTTCTGGCGGGTGATGCCCTTGAAGTTGAAGCGCCCGGTCGAGGTCCAGAGCTCATTTCCGCGCACGATGAAGAAATTGGTGGAGTTGCAGCTCGCGACGAACCCCAGGGGATCCAGCATCAGCGCCTCGTCGGCGCCGGCCTCGATCGCCTGGATCAGCGCCTGGATGAAGTTCAGCCGGCTGTGGGAATTCAGCCGGAGGTCGAACACGTCCGGGCCACTGCAGCGGATCGCCGAGGTGAAGAGGCTGAGGCCCTTCGCCTTCTGCCCCGGGTCCGGTTTCTTGTACTCCGCGACGATGACGATCGTCGCGCGGCCGGTCGCAAAGCGGGGGTCCTGGTTGGGCGTTGTCTTCACCCCGCGCGTCACCATCAGCCGGATATGGGCGCCATCCGTCATCCCGTTCCTGTCGAGCGTCGCGCGGACGGCGCCAAGGAGCTCCTCCTTGGTCATGCCGATGTCGAGCCGGATCGCGTTCGCCCCCTCGTAGAGGCGCTTCATGTGCTCGTCCTCGGAGATCAGCCTGCCGTTGACGAGCCGCAGACCCTCCCAGACGCCGTCGCCAAGGACGAAGCCCGCGTCGAACACCGAGACCTTCGCCTCGTGACGGCGGAAGAACTCGCCATCGACATAGATGAGGACCTCGTCGTTGCGGTCGTCCTTCACATAGCCTTGCGAGCTGGTGCTGCTGCGCTGATCTGCGGCAGGCATGGCGGGATTCCTTCGTCTGAGGGGCAGCGTCCTGAACGGAGCGGAGGGCGTCCCGATCTCATGAAAGAGCATGCCGCCCTTGATCAAGCCCCTTGCCGGGACAAAGATCCTTCCACCGGCATCAGAACGCGGAGGAGCGGGAAATATGCGCGCACCTTCGCTACCAGAAGCTGACGGCTGTCTGCTCCAGCCATTTGAGCGGCGTCGTTTGCGATGACGCCGCTCGACGGGCGTGCGATCCCAGGTCCGCGACCGAGGGACCAGCGCTCAGCGGGCGAGGAACAGCGGCAGCGGGGGCTTTTCCGTCAGCTGCTTCGTGACCCCGCCGAAGATCCACTGGCGCAGGCGCGAATGGCCGTATGCGCCCATCACGATCATGTCGGCGGAAATGTCGATCGCATGCTGCCGCAGAACCTCGGCGATGTCCTTGCCGCCGCTCGGCAGGCGTTCGACGGTCACCTTGGCGCCGTGCCTGGCGAGATAGGCCGCGACGTCGGCGCCGGGCTCGGGTCCGTTGTCCCCGGCGGTCGCCTGCGGATCGACGAGAACCACATGCGCCGCCTCGGCTTCGGCCAGGATTCCGACGGCCTTGCGAACGGCCGACGAGGCTTCGAGGGTGGAGGACCAGGCGACCATGACCCTGCGCGGGCGCAAGGTCGGTGTCGCTCCTTCCGGGACGATCAGCACGGGGCAGTTCGCTTCGAACAGCGCGCCCTGGAGCACGGCCGCGGCGAGGCGTCGGTCCTTGATGAGTTCGGGCCCTACGAAGAGGAGGTCCGAATAGCGCGCCCGCCGGCCGACGGCGCCGGAGATGACCGGGCGCTCGGCAAAGACCGTGTCGACATCGGCCGACACTCCGCTCGCCCCGAGGTCGGCATTGACCGCGTCGACCCGCTCGCGCAGCTGGCGCGCGGCTTCTTCACGCTCGCGCACCCAAAGATCGGAGACCGCGGCATATTCCTCGATCGGCGGGGGCGGCGCCACCGAAGCGACGAGGACGGCAAGATGCGAGCCACTTTCCTCGCAAAGGCGTTCCGCCGCCTTGAGGTCGCGGTCTGACTGATCGATGGCGGTGACGCTGAGCACTGTCTTGAAGCGCATGAAACTATCCTTCCGGGCGGCGAGTCTGCCTGTCACGCTTTAACAGTAGCGGGTCGGACCGTGTCGCCGTTTGCGGCCGATCAATTCGCAGATCGTCGTGGAGGGTTGACCTGAGCGCGGCGAATTCGGGCGGGACATCACTCGCCGTGAGAATGGCCGGAGCCTTGCTGCTCACCGGTCGCGCTCGTCGTGATGCCGGATTGCGCGACCGGCCTATGGCCCCTCGATCGATGCGAGCAGGGTCTGGCGTGCGGTCGCGAGGTGGGCGTCCGCCGCGGCGAGGATGCGCTGCGGATCGCGCGAGCGCAGCGCTGCGATGTACAGGAGATGTTCGCCGATCGCCGCCTCGTTTCGCTCGCGCTCCGAGCGCTTGTTCCATTGATAGTGATAGTGGAACACGAAGGAGATCAGGTCCTGGAAGTCGAGTGCGAAGCGGTTGCCGGTGATCGAGACGATGGCGGTGTGAAAGCGGTCGTCGAGCGCCGAGAAGTCGTGAAAGGACGTCTCGATCGTCGCCAGCAGGCGGTGATGGGCCTCTTCCATCGCATCGAGGTCGCACCAAACGGCGTGGTCGTCGGGAAGATGCGCAAAGCGCTGTGCGGCGTCGAGTTCGATCATCCGCCTGAAGTCGGAGAGCTCCCTTGCATATTGCGCGGTGAAGCCCTCCAGCATCCAGCCGTCGCGCCCCTCGCGCCGGACGAGACCGAACCGGCTGAAGCGGGTCAGGAACGCCGTGATCGCCGGCGGGCTTACCGAGAAGCGGCGCGACAGGTCGCGGACGTTCAGCCGCGTATTCGGCGCGACGTCGCGGCGCAGGATCCATTCCAGGAACGCGCGCTCAACCCGCTCGCTGCCGGACCGCAGGTCCGTCGGCGCGAACCGGTCGGAGGCGAGCGGGCGGCGCAGGAGCCGCTTGCGGCGACCCCGCCAACTGACAATGCCGGTCTCGTCGAGCTCCTTCAGCACCGATCTGGCGATCGTCCGGCTGACGCAGAGCCAGTCGGCGATCACCTGTTCGGACGGCAGCTCGGTTCCGGTCGGCTCGTCCTCCAGCCGCTTCAACAGCGCGTTGCAGGCGGTCTTGAATCGCTCGTTGGTCCTGGCCACGACTTTCGTACCATTCCTTCAGCAAACTGATATCGTTACGGTTTCTCATGTCAGTATGGAAATAATTAAAAACCATTGACCGCAAATGTTCCTCCTGTCTAGTCTTTTGCGTGGGAGACATGGCGGTCGCCGCTCGGATGAGCGGCCCCGGCAGCATGGTGGATCGGCAAGCCGGACGGGAGCGCGTTGCCGCGGGGCGGCCGCGGCCTTCGAAGGCCGGCCAGCGGGAGGATCGGAATGAGTCAGATGGAGGGCTCCGCCGCCAAGACGGGGAGCCTCGACCTGATCGGCATCGCCGGCGCCATCAAGCGCCGGGGCGACCTCATCCAGAAGCTGTCCGCCCTGGCGACGCTGGTGATTCTTGTCGCCGCCTTCTCATTCGTCAACGGCGCCTTCCTGTCGTCCGCCAATGCGATGACCATCCTGCTGCAAACGGCGGTGATCGGCCTTCTCGGCCTCGGCATGACCGTGGTGATCATCACCGGCGGCATCGATTTGTCGGTCGGTTCGGTTCTGGCGCTGTCGGGCGTTTGCGCCGGGCTTCTGGTGAAGGCGGGACTGCCTGTGTCGGTCGGCTTCCTCGGCGGCGTCGCGGTCGGCACCTTCTGCGGCTTTTTGAACGGACTCGTCGTCACCAAGCTGAAGATCACGCCCTTCATCGCGACGCTCGGCATGATGCTGATCGCCCGCGGCGTCGCGCTGCAGATCACCGGGGCGGCGCCGGTCTCGCAGCTCGGCGAGAGCTTCGGCCTGCTCGGCAATGGCGCCTTGTTCCGGGTCGTCGAGCGGGCGCCGAACGGCTTTCCGCGCGTCATCTTTCCCGGCATCCCCTATCCGGCGATCCTGCTTCTCGTCGCGGCCCTCGTCATCGCCTTCGTCCTGCACAAGCGCGGCGTCGGGCGGCATGTCTACGCCGTCGGGTCGAACGAGGAGGCGGCGCATCTGTCTGGCGTCAGCGTCTGGCGCACCAAGCTCTTCGCCTATTCGCTGTCCGGCTTCATGGCCGGGCTCGCCGGCCTCGTCCTGATGTCGCGGCTCGTCACCGCGCAGCCGAGCGAAGGCGTCATGGCCGAGCTCGACGCGATCGCGGCCGCCGTCATCGGCGGTGCCTCGCTGATGGGCGGTTCGGGCACGATCTCGGGGACGATGATCGGCGCGTTCATCATCGGCATCCTGCGCAACGGGCTGAACATGGCCGGGGTGTCGTCCTTCATCCAGCAGATCGTCATCGGCTGCGTCGTCATCGGTGCCGTCTATGTCGATCAGCTGCGCAACCGGCGGTGACGCGGCGCGGGAGGCGCCATGCACCGCTTCCAACATGAATCGAACGGCCGAGGCGGCCGGATAACGGGAGGAATGCATATGAATTCGATTGGAAAATGGGCGGCTGCGACCATCCTGGCGGGTGTCGCGACGGCCTTCGCCGGGGCGGCTTCGGCGCAAGAGATCGCCGTCATCGTCAAGACCAATTCGTCGAACTTCTGGCAGAACGTCAACAAGGGCGCGTCCGCCGCGATCAAGAAGCACGACGGCTATACGATGAGCTTCGACGGACCGGCGACGGAATCGGCGATCTCCGACGAGGTCAATCTCGTCGAGAACGCGATCAATCGCGGCGTGAAGGGCATTGTGCTCGCTCCGTCGGACCCCGAAGCGCTGATCCCGCCGGTGAAGCGCGCCTATGAGAACGGCATTCCGGTGGTGATCATCGACAGCCTGCTCGCCGAAAGCGGCAAGGAATATTACCAGTCGTTCCTCTCGACCGACAACAAGGCGGCCGGCGAGGCGATGGCCAAGGAGATGATCGATCGCGTCGGCAAGACCGGCAACATCGCCGTCATGTCCTATGTGCCGGGCGTCGGCTCCGAGATCGGCCGGGTCGGCGGCTTCAAGGACTATATCGAGAAGAACTCGGACCTGAAGATCGTCTCGACGCTCTACTCCCAGTCCCAGATGGCGACGGCGCTGAACCAGACGACGGACACGCTGGCCGCCAATCCTGATCTGAAGGGCATCTTCGGCGCCAACGAGCCGACCGCCGTCGGCATGGGCCGCGCGATCGAGCAGGCCGGCAAGAAGGGGCAGATCGTCGCCCTCGGCTTCGACGGCAATGCGGACCTTCAGGCCATGATCAAGGACGGGACCCTCGACGCCATCGCCGTCCAGGGCTCCTACCAGATGGGCGAAAAGGGCGTCGACACCGTGATCGATCTGATCGAGGGCAAGACTGTCGAGCCCTATGTCAACACCGGCGTCGTCATCGTCACCAAGGACAATATCGACAGCCCGGAAGCCCAGAACGTCCTCTACTGAGCGGACGTTTCCACGAAGATCGCGGGCGGCGCAGCAGCGCCGGCCGCGACCCGCCCCTGGCCGCCCGGCCGCCGAGGCGACGCGGCCGGCGCCTGTCGATCAACCGAGGCAGCAGCATGCAGAACGCGCAGCCACCGCTCGTCGAGATGCGGCACATCTCCAAGCATTTCGGCGGCCTCCAGGCCGTCAAGGACGTCTCGCTGTCGCTTCATGCCGGAGAGGTCGTCGGCGTGCTCGGCCACAACGGCGCGGGAAAGTCCTGCCTGATGCGGATACTGTCCGGTGCGATGGCCGCCTCATCCGGTGAGATCCGCCTCGGCGGCGAAGCGGTCGACATTCCGACGCCGTCGGCGGCTCGGGAGCTCGGCATCGAGACCATCTATCAGACGCTGGCGCTCGCCGATCATCTCGACGCGCCGGCGAACCTCTTTCTCGGCCGCGAACTGAAGACGCGCTTCGGCAATCTCGACAAGAAGCGCATGCTGCGCGAGGCCGAGGCGGTGCTTCATCGGCTCAACCCGAACTTCAAGAACCTGACCGTGCCGGTCAGCGCCATGTCGGGCGGCCAGCGCCAGGTGATCGCGATCGCCCGGGCGATCTATTTTGACGTGAAGGTGCTGATCATGGACGAGCCGACCGCGGCACTCGGACCGTCGGAAACCGAGATGGTGTCGGGCCTCGTGGAGAAGCTGCGCGCCGACGGCATCGGCATCCTGCTGGTCTGCCACGACATGCACGACGTCTTCCGGCTGTGCGACCGGGTGATGGTGATGAACAATGGCAGGAATGTCGGCGACTACGCCATTGAGCAGGTGTCGAAGGACGACGTCCTCAGCCTGATCATCAAGGGCGAACTGCCCGCGGACTGGAGCGACCGCCGTGCAGCGTGAGGTGAAGACAGGCGCGACCACGGGGCTGGGCGCAGCGACGATGCGGGCCCTCGTCGTCGAGGCGCCGGGCCGGCTGCGGCTCGACGAACGGCTGCGGCCGGAGAGCGCGCCGGAGGGCTGGGTGCTCGTCGACATCGCCAGGGTCGGCATCTGCGGCACCGACTACCACATCCTCGAAGGCAACCAGCCCTTTTTCGACTATCCGCGCGTCATCGGCCACGAACTGAGCGGGCGCGTCGCCGAGGACAAGAGCGGCTTTTCCCGCGGCGAGCTCGTCACCATCAACCCCTACGTCTCCTGCGGCCGATGCCGGGCCTGCCTGCGTGGCAAGCCGAACTGCTGCACGAAGATCGCGGTCCTCGGGGTCCACCGGGACGGCGGCCTCACCGAGCGGATCGCGGTCCCCGCGCAAAACCTCTATCGCGCCGACGGCCTCACGCCGGACCAGGCGGCGATGGTCGAGTTCCTGGCGATCGGCGCCCATGCGGTGCGCCGGTCCGGGCTCACGGGTGCGGACTGCGTGCTGGTCGTGGGCCTCGGCCCGATCGGGCTTGGGACGGCGCTCTTTGCGCAGGCGCGCGGGGCGGAGGTTCATATCCTCGACGCCAACGCCGAGCGGCTGGCCAGGCTCCAGCGCGATTTCGGTTTTGCCAACACTCACGCTCTGGACGATGGGCCCGAGGTTCTGATGGCCGCGACGGGCGGGGACGGCTTCGACGTCGTCTTCGACGCGACCGGAAGCGCCCGCGCGATCGAGGCGGGCTTCGCCCTTGTCGGCCATGGCGGCACCTACGTCCTCGTCAGCGTCGTGAAGGACAAGATCAGCTTCCTCGACCCGGAGTTCCACAAGCGCGAGACGACGCTGATGGGCAGCCGCAATGCGACGCGGGAAGACTTCGAGACCGTGAAGGCCGCGCTCGCCGACGGCACGATCGATTCCTCGAAGCTGAAGACCCACGCCGCGGCGCTCCGTGACGTGGTGGAGGCGCTCTCCGGATGGAGCGCCGATCGCCGCGACATCGTCAAGGCGATCGTCACCGTCGCCGACTGAGCCCAGGTCCAGCGATGGGACGGGACCCGGCGCCTTCGCGGTCCCGTCGTGGCCGAAGCACTCCGCCTGACGGGCACGGCCTGAAAACTTGATCGCCGGCTATTCGGCCGCGTTGGACAGGCTCCAGCGGGCGAGCAGATTGTGCGAGACCGTCTCCAGATGCGCCTGCATGCCCTGCCGGGCCCGGGTCGGATCACGCCGCAGCAGCGCCTCCACCACCACGGCGTGCTCCTGGCAGTAGCGCTGGCGGCGTTCCTCGGAGAACGACCGCTTCTTCATCTCGAACCAGGGGGATTGGTTTCTCAGGATGCGCAGGAGTTCGTGCAGTTCCTTCAGGAGCTGGTTGCGCGCGCCTGCGAAGACGCGGTGGTGGAACTCAGCGTCCCAATCCTCGAACTCCGGCATGTCCACCGCCGCCACGGCGCGCTGATGCGCCTCCTCGAGCGCCTGCAGCTCGCTGGCGCTGGCATTGGTGGCGGCGAGCGCGGCGGCGGTCGGCTCGACCAGGAGCCGCAATTCCATGATGTCGGCGGGGCTGGCCCCCATCATCCGCTGGGCGACCGCCACGAGAGCGTCCGGCCGCGTGGACGCGACGAAGGTTCCGGACCCGCCGCGCCTGTTCAGGGTGCCGTCTTCCTCCAGGAGCGCCATGGCCCGCCGGACCGTGTTGCGTGCGACGCCGAACTGCTGCGACAGGTCGCGCTCGGCCGGGATCCGGCTGCCGTCCGCCCATTCGCCCGACAGGATCCGCTGCCTGAGCATCCGGGCGACTTCGTCTGCAACGATCCGTGGCATGGGCGGTGAATGCCTCTCGTTATGATCCGGATATGAACCAGTGCCGGTTGTAGCGACCACCTTGGCAGCCTGATTTCCCGACAGATCCCTTGCAAGAAGAACGTGCGGGTCGATTGCAAATTCGAGACTTTGCACGGGTGTGCCTGGAAATCAAGCAATGCAAGATGCAGATTTTCACAGTTAAGCCTCTTGCGCCGGTTCTTCATTCGGGTCTAGCTTGGTCTCGATGAAGCCCAAAGTGGTCCATCACCGGGGAGGAATTGGTTCACGATGAAGGTCGCGGCATTCACGATCGCGGGGGAGCGGCGAGTCGGTATCGTCGACGCGAGCAGGAACACGATCGCAGCGTTCGATCTGCCGGCCGAACAGGCCGCCAGCGGCGTTCTGGCATTGATCGAGCATGGCGAGCCGGAGCGAATCCGCACGCTCGAGCCGGTCGATCTGGCGCGGGTGACGCTGGAAGCGCCGGTCCCGCGGCCGCGCCGCAACATCTTCTGCATCGGCAAGAACTATCACGAGCACGCCCACGAGTTCGCCAAGAGCGGGTTCGATTCCAGCGCCGCCAATGGCGCCGTGCCGGGGGCTCCGATCGTCTTCTCCAAGGTGCCGGAGACGGTCATCGCAACGGGCCGCGTCGTCGGAATCGACGCCCGCGTCTCGGCCGCGATCGACTACGAGGCCGAACTCGCCGTCATCATCGGCAAGGCCGGCCGGGCCATCCGCCCGGAAGACGCCTTCGACCATGTCTGGGGCTACACCATCGTCAACGACGTCACCGCGCGCGACCTTCAGGGCCGCTACAGCCAGTGGCTGATCGGCAAGTCGCAGGACGGCTTCTGCCCGATGGGGCCGTGGGCGGTGACCAAGGACGAGGTTGATATCGCGTCGGCAGGCATTCGCTGCTTCGTCAATGGCGACCTCCGGCAGAATTCCAACACCGGGCTCCTGATCTTCGACATCCCGACGATCATCGCGACGATCTCCGCCGGCATCACGCTGCAGCCCGGAGACGTGATCGCGACGGGGACGCCCGCCGGCGTCGGCATCGGCTTCTCGCCGCCGCGCTACCTGAAGACCGGCGATGTGGTGCGGGTCGAGATCGACGGAATCGGGGCTCTGGAAAACCGCTTCGAGGAGATCGCGGCATGACTACGGTCCAGCTCGCCGGTATCGTTGCCGAAGTGAGCGGCGAGGGCATGCCGGTCGTCCTGATCCATGGTCTCGGCGGCACCGCCAACACCTACGAGCCGCTGATGGAGGCTTTGTCCTCCTATCGCGTCATCCGGATCGACATGCCGGGGTCGGGCCGTTCGCCGGTCCCGCACGATGCGCCGACGATCGAAAGCTTCGCTTCGGACATCGTCCGGGCGGTCCGCTCGCTCGCGGTGGAGCGGGCGCATTTCGTCGGCCATTCGCTGGGGACCATCGTCTGCCAGAAGATCGCCGCCGACAATCCGGCGCTCGTCGCCTCGCTCGCGCTCTACGGCGCGTTGACCGAGCCGCCGGAGGGGGCGCGGACCGGTCTCGGCAAGCGCGCGCAGATGGCGCGGGCAGGGGAGATGTCCGAGATCGCCGACCAGATCGTCGGGGCGACGCTCGCGCCCGGCACGCGGTCGTCGCAGCCGGCGGTTGCCGCCTTCGTGCGCGAGAGCGTGATGCGGCAGAACCCGGAAGGCTACGCCCGGACCTGCGAGGCGCTGGCCAAGGCCGAGCGCGTCGATTCCCGGTTGATCTCGGTGCCGACGCTCCTCGTCACCGGCGAGAACGATCCCGTCGCGCCCGTCGCCATGGCGCGAGAACTCGCCGATGCCATTGCCGGCGCCAGCCTTCACGTGCTGGCGCAATGCGGCCACTGGAGCCTCGTCGAGAGGCCGGCCGAATGCAGCCGCAAGCTCGTGGAGTTCCTGCGAAGGGTCGAGCGGTGAGGCGAACAGATATTTGAAGCAGTGCAGTGTCGGGCGGCGTGAGCCGCAGAAGACTGGGAGGTCGGCATGGCAGACAACGGACACGGATACGGCAACGGGCGCGATGGCGGCCAGACGCTGTTCACCAATGTGCGCATCCTCGATGCGACGGGCGAATATCCCTATACGGGCGAGGTGCTCGTCCAGGGCAATCGGATCAAGCAGGTCACCCGCGGCGGCTCCAGCCGCTTCGGCAGCGGGTCTTCGTCCGGCGGCGCGACGGTGATCGACGGCATGGGCGCGACGCTGATGCCCGGCATGATCGACGCCCATCTGCATCTGTCCTGGAACAACGCGCCCGGCATCGACCCCATCCAGATGATGGAGCTCGAGGAGCACATGCTGGTCACCATGGAGATGGCCAAGCTCGTCCTCGACGCAGGCTTCACCGGCGGCCGCGGTGCCGCCGCCGCCAAGCCGAGGCTCGACGTCGTCGCCAAGAAGTTCATCAACCAGGGCCGCTTCCCCGGGCCGCGCTATCTCGCGGCCGGTCCCGAGATCACCACCGTGGGCGGCCTCGGCGATGCCGCCCCCTCGCATATCCCGCATGAGGGGCTCAATCTCGGCCTCGTCGTCTCCGGGCCCGAGGAGGTTCGCCGCACGGTCCGAACGCTGATCAAATACGGCGTCGACTCCATCAAGCTGAACCTCTCCGGCGAGGCGATCACCGGCATGGGCGCCGAAGAAACGCCGATGTCGGAGGAAGAGGTCGCGATGGCCGTGTCCGAGGCCCGTTGCCGAAACAAGGTCGTCTCCGCTCATGCCCGCTCGTCCGGCTCGGTCAAGCAGTGCATCCGCCACGGCATCCAGAACATCTACCACGCGTCTTTCGCCGACGAAGAAGCGCTCGATATGCTCGAGGCGGTAAAGGACAAGCACTTCGTTGCGCCCGGCATCGCCTGGCTGATCAATACCGCGCGCCATGCCGAGCAATGGGGCATCAAGCCGGGTTCGCCGGTCACGATGGAGTACGAGCGCGAGCTCGAAATGTGCGTCGAGACGATGAAGAAGATGCACCGGCGCGGCATCCGCATCTGCATCGGCGGCGACTACGGCTTCGCTTGGACCCCGCAGGGGACCAACGCCAAGGACATCCAGACCTTCGTCGAGATGCTCGGCTTTTCGCCGATGGAGGCGATCATGGCTGCCACCAAGTATGGCGGCGAGATCATGTGCATGGGCGACGAGCTCGGCATGATCAAGGAGGGCTACCTCGCCGACATGATCCTCGTCGATGGCGATCCGATCGCCAATGTCCGGATCCTGCAGGAGAAGGACCGGCTGCTCGCCATCATGAAGGACGGCCAGTTCCACAAGCGGCCGCAGCTGCAGGAGCAGCGCCGCCGGCTGACGGCCTGATGCCGGCGAGCGGCGGCGGGAGCCCGACATGAAGCACCCGATTTCAGTCCTGGCGATCGCCCTCGCGGCCGCGCTGGTCCTGTGGCTGTTCCTCGCCGTCTGGCCGGACTGGCTGGTCGACCTCATCGGTGCGAAGAAGGTCTTCACCATCACGATCTTCAACGGCGTGACGGTCGCCGGGCTCTACTTCCTGGTCGCGAGCGGCTTCACGCTCGTCTTCGGCCTGATGCGCAACGTCAATCTGGCGCATGGCTCGCTCTACCTCTTCGGGGCCTATATCGGCTGGGAAGTCGCCAATCTTACCGGCATCTGGCTGTTCGGCGTCGCCGCCGGCTTCCTGGCCGGCGCGGTGATCGGCATCCTGCTCCAGCTCCTGGTGTTTCGCCGGATGGAGGGCGACGACCTCCGCCAGACCCTGGTGACCATCGGCATCTCGATCGTCGCAGCCGACCTGATGCTGGCGGTCTGGTCGGGCGGTACCTACCAGTTCTCGATCCCCGACTGGCTGAACGGCGCGGTGAAGACCCCGATCGTTACCTTCGTCCGCTCGAACGGGTCGGAAGTCTTCATGATGTACCCGTTCTACCGGCTCGTGGTCCTCGCCGCGGCCGTCGCGATCGGCATCGCGCTCTGGCTGATCCTCAACAAGACGCGGGTCGGCATGATGATCCGCGCCGGGGTCGACGATCGGGCGATGCTGTCGGCAACCGGGGTGAATGTCCATCTGGTCTTCGCCGCGGTGTTCGCGATCGGCGCGGGGCTCGCCGGCTTTGCCGGGGTCGTCGGGGGCAGCGCGCTGTCCATCGCGCCGGGCGAGGACGTGCGCTATCTCCTCGCATCGCTCGTCGTCGTCATCGTCGGCGGCATGGGATCGGTGACCGGCGCCGCGGTCGGCGCTCTCCTCATCGGCCTCGCCGAGCAGATCGGCCTCGCCTATTTCCCGACCTACGGCGTCGTCCTCACCTTCGTCATCATGGTGGTCGTGCTCGCGGTCCGGCCGCAGGGCCTGATGGGGAGGACGGCATGACGATCGCCGACACTGGGCCGGCCGAGGCGGGCTCGGCGCAGAGCTTTCTCGCCGCGATCGACGGCCGCTATCTCCTCGCCGCGACCCTCCTCATCCTTTACCCATTGGTGGCGAGTAACTTCTTCATCTTCCAGATCGGCGCCTGGGCGCTGATCCTCGGCCTGATCGCATTGTCCCTGATGGTGCTGGCCGGCTATGGCGGCATGGTCAGCCTCGCGCAGCTGACGGTGGCGGGTATCGCGGCCTATTGCGTCGCGATCTTCGGCACCAACGAGTCCAATCTTCTCGGCCTCGGCTGGCCGTGGTGGCTGGTGGTCCCGGTCTCGGTCCTTCTTGCGGCGCTCGCCAGCACGCTGATCGGTCTCCTGGCGGTGAGGACCGAAGGCATCTACACGATCATGATCACACTCGCGATCGGCACGGCCTTCTTCTACTTCGTCCGCCAGAACTACGACGTCTTCAACGGGTTCAACGGCTTTCACGGCGTGCTGCCGCCGCATGCGTTCGGGGTGAACTGGCGGGCGCCGGTGCCCTTCTACTATCTCTGCCTCGCCGTCTCGGGCCTGTTCTTCGCCGGGACGGTCTATGCGGAACGTTCCACCTTCGGACTGACGCTGCAGGCGATCCGCGACAATCCCCGGCGCATGCGCGCGCTGGGCTACAATGTCGCCGCGCACCGGGTCTTCGCCTTCTTCCTGTCCGGCATCATGGCGGGATCGGCGGGTGTCCTGCTCGTCTGGTTCAACGCCCAGATTTCGCCCGGAACGATCGGCGTCGACGCGGCGATCGACGTTCTCGTGGTCGCGGTCGTCGGCGGCATCGCCAGCCCGGTCGGGCCCTTCCTCGGTGCGATCCTGTTCGTGCTCCTGGAGAACTTCGCGATCGACCTCGTCGCCAGCGACCGCTTCAATACCGTCATCGGACTCGTCTTCCTGATCGTCCTCTTCGTCTCGCCGAAGGGCCTGCTCGGAATTCTGGCGAAGATGCGCGAGGCGGGTTCTGGAACTTCGTCGGGATCCGGTCGAAGCCGAGGAACCTGACGCAACCAGTCCAAAACCATCAACAAAGGGGAGGAAAGCTTATGTTGATCTCGAGACGCATTGTTATGGCCGCGGCGCTCGCCGCGTCCACCGTCCTGTCGACCGGGGCGTCGCACGCCGCCGACGGCACCATCAAGATGGGTGTCCTGGCGACGCTCGAGGGTGCCTTCACGGTGCTCGGAGAGGATGCCATGCGCGGCGCCAAGCTTGCGCTGCAGCAGCACGACAACAAGGCCGGCGGCAAGACGATCGAGCTGTCGACCGCCTCGTCCGACGCCTCGCCGGACAGCGCGGTCAAGGCCGCACGCAAGCTCGTCGAACAGGACGGGGTCGAGGTCCTGATCGGACCGCTCTCCGGGTCTGAGGGCATCGCGGTCAAGGACTATTCCAAGACCAAGCCGGAGGTCACCTTCCTCAACGGGTCGTCGGCCGCGCAGGACACGACGCTGTTCGACCCGTCGCCGAACTTCTTCCGCTTCTCGACCGACGGCGTCCAGTGGATGGCCGGGCTCGGCGAATACGCCTACAACGAGAAGGGCTACAAGCGTGTCGCGACCGTGGCGGAGGACTACTCCTTCCCCTACAGCCAGGTGGAAGGCTTCATGCTGCCCTTCTGCAAGCTCGGCGGCAAGGTCGTCGCCAAGTCCTGGGTGCCGATCGGCAACAAGGACTATTCCTCGGTCATCGCCTCGCTGCCGGACGATGTCGACGCGATCTACGTCGCGCTCGGCGGTGCCGACGCGGTCAACTTCCTGACCCAATACCAGCAGGCCGGCGGCCAGGCGCCGCTGATCGGCGGCTCGATCACCGTCGACCAGACCGTGCTGAGCGCCAAGGGCAACCTGAAGGACGCGCTGATCGGCACCATCGCGGCCGGCCCGACGGCCGACACCTGGGACGACCCGCGCTGGACGAAGTTCGTCGAGGCCTACAAGGAGGCTTATCCGGACGGCTTCCCGGTCCCCTCGCTCTTCGCCCATGCCTATTACGTCAACACCGAGGCGGCGCTGCGCGCGCTCGACGAGGTGAATGGCGATCTGTCGGATGGCGGCAAGAAATTCCGCGAGGCGCTGTCCAAGCTCGAATTCGATACGCCGACCGGGCCGGTGAAGGTCGACAAGAACCGCAACGGCGTCGCCAACATCTTCGTGACCGAAGTGGTCGAGAGCGACGACGGCCACCTCGTCAACAAGGTCATCAAGGTCGCCGAGAACGTCAACCAGACCCTCGGCGAGCCGGAGGACGAGTTCCTCAAGATCGGTCCGGCGAGCCGCGACAACCCGGACTGCCAGTAAGCGTCCGAACCCAGGTCATGGCCCCTGCCGCCGGTCGGGGCCATGACCTCCCGAGAGCACGAAACCCGCATCCGCCCGCCGTGACAGGTCGGGCCCCAAGGAGCAGCGACAGTGGCCGAGCCGGCTAGAAATCCCCTGAGCGAGAGCGGCGCGAATGCGCTCGAACTCTTCGGCGTCGGCCGCTCCTTCGGTGCGCTGACGGCGCTGGCGGACATCCACATGACGGTGCGCGCCGGCGAGCGCCGGGCCGTCCTCGGCTCGAACGGTGCCGGCAAGACGACCCTCTTCAACACGATTACCGGCGACTTTCCGCCGTCGACGGGCGAGATCCGCTTCTTCGGCGAGGACGTCACCCGCTTTCCGGCGCAGGAGCGCATCCGCCGCGGCCTGCGCCGGACCTACCAGATCTCGCTGCTCTTCGGCGGCCTCAGCGTCCGCGACAATGTCTATCTCGCCTGCCGCGGCGTCTCGCGGAGCCGTTTCTCGCTGGTCCGGCCGAAATGGGACGACGCGACGATGGAGCAGGCGGAACGGATCCTGCGCGCGGTCAAGCTCGACGACATCGCCGACACCCTCGTCGGCAACCTCAGCCATGGCCAGCAGCGCCAGCTGGAGATCGCGCTGGCGCTTGCCGGCGCACCACGCTTCATCCTGTTCGACGAGCCGGCGGCGGGGCTGTCGCCGACCGAGCGGCGGGACCTCGTGGCGATCCTGTCCTCGCTGCCTGCCCATATCGGCTACATCATCATCGAACACGACCTCGATGTCGCCCTGCGCGTCTCCGAGCGCGTGACGATGATGCACAACGGCCGGATCTTCAAGGAAGGCACGCCGCAGGAGATCGAGAACGACCCGCAGGTGCAGGAAATCTACCTGGGAGGCGGGCATGGCTAGGGACAGCGGCAGGTCGGCGCTGAAGATCCAGGGCCTCGACGTCTATTACGGTCAGTCGCATGCGATCCAGGGCATCGACCTGACCCTCGACCACGGCGTCTATTCCGTCGTCGGGCGCAACGGCATGGGCAAGACGACGCTCTGCAACACGATCACCGGCCTCAAGCGCGCGAACGGTGGGCAGATCCTTCTCGGCGGCCGCTCGATCACGCGGCTGGAGCCGCACCAGATCTCGCGCCTCGGCGTCGGCTACGTCCCGCAGGGGCGCCGCGTCTGGCGCAGCCTGTCGGTAGACGAGCATCTGAAGCTCGCCTTTCGCGGCGGCGCCGAGGCGCAATGGACGGTCGACCGCGTCTACCAGACCTTCCCCCGGCTCGCCGAGCGGCGCACCAATGGTGGCGGCCAGCTCTCCGGCGGCGAGCAGCAGATGCTGGCGATCTCGCGGGCCCTGCTCGGCAACCCGAAGCTCCTCGTCATGGACGAGCCGACCGAGGGCCTCGCCCCGGTCATCGTCGACCAGGTCGCGGAAATGCTGAGAACGCTCGGCGAGGAGGGCGAGATCGCCGTCCTCCTGATCGAGCAGAATATCGGAGTCGCGACCAGCGTGGCGGACAAGGTCGCGATCATGGTCAACGGCCGGATCAACCGGATCATGCCGGCGGCCGAACTTGCCGCCGACCGCGACCTGCAGCAGCGCCTGCTCGGCGTCGGCCGGCATTCCGATGAGCCGGAGGAGGATCCGACTCCCGAAACTTCCAGCGAGACGGAAAGCCGCGTCGCGGAAGTCTACCGGATCATCCGGCCGGGCGAGGAGGGCGCGTCGCAGCCCTCGCCCCGCGGCGAGGGCGGCTATCGCCGCAGCCTGCGTTCCGTGCCCAACCGCTGGTCCCTGAGCGATGCCCAGATCGGACGCGGCGGCGTCCGGCAACGGCCACAAGCGGCGGAAAAGGATGAGGCCGAGGCAGCCTCGACGATCTTCGAGATGCCGCGGATCGACCGCGCCTCGCGCACGGCGCTCGTCGTCGGCACCTTCGATACCAAGGGCAGGGAGCTGACCTTTCTGCGCGACCAGCTCCGCGCCGTCGGCGTCAGGACGCGGACGGTCGATCTGTCGACATCGCAGAAGCCATCCACGGCCGATGTCCGCGCGCAGGAGATCGCGAGTTTCCATCCGCGCGGCTCAAGCGCCGTCTTCGGAGAGGATCGCGGCCGCTCGGTGGAAGCCATGGCGGAAGCCTTTTCGCGCTGGATCGTCCGCGAGCGCGATATCGCGGCGATCATCTCGGCCGGCGGATCGGGCGGCACCTCGCTGGCGACGGCCGGCATGCGGCGGCTGCCGGTCGGCATCCCGAAGCTGATGGTCTCGACGGTCGCGTCGGGCGATGTCGGCCGCTATGTCGGGCCGTCCGACATCCTGATGATGCACTCGGTCGCCGACGTGCAGGGGCTCAACTCGATCACGGAGACGATCCTCTCAAACGCGGCGCATGCGCTCGCCGGCATGCTGGCCAAGCGGCCGAGCGCCCGCGACGCCGCTCGTGCGGCGGTGGAGAAACGCCCGGCGGTCGGGCTGACAATGTTCGGCGTGACGACGCCTTGCGTCCAGGCAGTGCAGCGCGAGCTCCAGGGCGAGTTCGATACGCTGGTGTTCCACGCCACCGGCACCGGCGGCCGCTCGATGGAGGCGCTCGCCGATTCCGGCCTGCTCGCCGCCGTGCTCGACCTGACCACGACCGAGGTTCCGGACATGCTGGTCGGCGGCGTCTTCGCGGCGACCGAGGATCGGTTCGGCGCGATCATCCGCAAGGGACTTCCCTATGTCGGCTCCTGCGGCGCCCTCGACATGGTGAATTTCGGCCCGCGCGACACCGTGCCGAAGACGTTCGACGGCCGGAAATTCGTCATCCACAATCCGAACGTGACGCTGATGCGCACGACGCGCGAGGAAAACCGCGCGATCGGCGAGTGGATCGCCGGCCGGCTCAACGAGATGCAGGGGCCGGTCCGCTTCCTCATTCCCGAGGGCGGGGTCTCGATGCTCGACGCTCCCGGCCAGCCCTTCCACGACCCGGACGCCGACCGGGCGCTATTCGAGGCGCTGGAGCAAGGGGTCCGCCAGACGCCGCAGCGCCGCCTCGTCCGGGTCTCCGCCAACATCAACGATCCCGCTTTCGTCGACGCCGTGCTCTCGGAGTTCCGGGCGATCGCCGCACCCATAGCCAAGAGGGCCTGAGCCGCATGCCGCGTTTCGAACGAACCGATCTCGTGGACAAGTTCCGGGGCATGGCCCGCCGGGGCGAGATGATCATCGGCGGCGGTGCCGGCACAGGCCTTTCGGCAAAGTGCGAGGAGGCCGGCGGCATCGACCTCATCGTCATCTACAATTCCGGCCGCTACCGCATGGCCGGGCGCGGCTCGCTCGCCGGGCTTCTGGCCTATGGCAACGCCAACGAGATCGTCATGGAGATGGCCTCGGAGGTCCTGCCGGTCGTCAGGAACACGCCGGTGCTCGCAGGGGTCAACGGCACCGACCCGTTCGTGAACTTCGATTTCTTCCTCGACCGGGTGAAGGCGGCCGGTTTCTCCGGCATCCAGAACTTCCCGACGGTCGGCCTGATCGACGGCACCTTCCGGGCCAATCTCGAAGAGACCGGCATGTCCTATGCCCTGGAGGTCGATCTCGTCGCCAAGGCGCGGGAGAAGGGCCTCTTCACCACGCCCTACGTCTTCTCGGAAGGCGATGCGGAAGCGATGGCGAAGGCCGGCGCCGACATCGTGGTCTGCCATCTCGGGCTGACCACCGGCGGCGCGATCGGGGCACAGACGGCGCTGAAGCTTGAGGACTGTCCGGCGCTGGTCGATGCCTGGGCCGAGGCCGCGCTGGCGGTCGACCCGGACATTGTCGTGCTCGTCCATGGCGGCCCGGTCTCCGAGCCGGCCGACGCCGAATACATTATGAACAATACGAAAAACTGCCACGGCTTCTACGGCGCCTCCTCTATGGAGCGCCTGCCGGTGGAGACGGCGCTCACCGAGCGCACCAGGGCATTCAAGGCCATCCGCAAGAGCTGAACGAAACGGACTTCCGGCGCCGCGGCCAAGGCCGGGCGCGGGATCGGAAGTGGGAGGATTGAAAATGGGCGCTGATATCGTCGGAGCCGTCATCTTGTGGCTCATCGTCGTCGCGGTCGTCGTCGTGATCGCGGTCTACCTCTTGCGCTGGCTCTATCGCCGCTCGACCAAGGAGCGGGCCTTCGTGCGCACCGGCTTCGGCGGCGAGAAGGTGGTCATCAATGGCGGCGCCTTCGTCATTCCGGTGCTGCACGAGGTGACGCCGGTCAACATGAACGTCGCGCGCATCGAGGTGCGGCGCGGCGAGGAGACGGCGCTGATCACCCGCGACCGCATGCGGATCGACCTCATCGCCGAGTTCTTCCTGCGTGTGCAGCCGAGCCGGGAGGCGGTCTCGCTCGCCGCCCAGACGCTCGGTAGCCGGGCGATGGAGCCGGCCGGCATCCGCGATCTCTTCGAGGGCAAGTTCGCGTCCTCGCTGCGTGCCGCCGCCGCGGAGATGACGATCGAGGAGGTGCACGAGAACCGCAGCCGCTTCATGGGCCGCGTGCGCGAACTCGCCTCAGAGGCGCTCGCCCAGAACGGACTGGAGATCGAGAGCGTCGCGCTGGTCGATCTCGACCAGACCAGCCTCGACTTCTTCGATCCGTCCAACGCCTTCGACGCCCAGGGCCTGACGCAGCTCACCGAGCAGATCGAGATGCGCCGCAAGATGCGCAATCAGATCGAGCAGGAGACGATGATCGCGATCCGCGACCAGAACCTTCTCTCCGAGCGGCGCACGCTCGAGATCGAGCGCGAGAGCGAATATGCGCGCCTGGAACAGGAGCGCGAGATCGAGGTGCGCCGGGCGCTGCAGCGCTCCGAACTGGTGCGTGAGCGGGCGCTGCGCGAGCAGGAGGGCCAGCAGGCCCAGCTCGTCGCGACCGAGGCCACCGAGAAGAGCCGGCTCGCCCAGGAGCGCGCGCTGGCCGAAAACCGGATCGCCAACGAGGAGGAGATCCAGCGCCGCGAGATCGCCCGCCGCCGGTCTCTCGAAGAGATCGAAATCCGCTCGCGTGAGGAGACCGAACGCGAGCAGATCGCCCTCGACCTCGCCTTGGAGCGCGAGCGCATCAACCGCCAGCGCGAGCAGGAGGAGCTGGAGGTCGCGCGCAGCCGGGCGATCGCCCTGGCCGAGCGCGAACGCGAGATCGCTCTGTCGCAGAAGGCCGTGGAAGTCGCCCGGGCCGAGGCGACGAAGCGCCAGGCCGACATCGACAACGAGCTCGAACTCGAACGCCGGCGCCTTGCCCGCGACCGCGACATCGATGCCGCGAGGGTCGAGCGGGAGCGTGCGCTGGAAGCCATGGAGATCGAGAAGCGGCAAGCCTTCGAATCGGCAGAGATCGCCGCGCGGCTTGCCGTGGAGCGCGCCCGCATCCAGTCCGAGGAGGAGGTCCGCCGCGCCGAGATCAAGGTCGAGCTGACGCTGCAGTCCGAGCGCATCCGCCGCCAGCAGGAGGAAGAGGCGCTGGAGGTCGCGCGGAGCCGAGCGCTCGCACTCGCCGAGCGCGAGCGCGAGATCGCGCTGGCCGAAAAGGCGCTGGAGGTCATCGAGGCCGAACAGGCGCGCGAACGCGCCTCGGTCATCTCCAAGGCCGATCTCGACCGCGAGCGCATGGTGGCGCAGCGCCGCCTCGACGAGGCGCGGCTGGAGCGCGAGCGGGCGCTCGAAGCGCTCGAGATCGCCAAGCGGCAGGCCTTCGAGGAAGCCGAGATCGCGGCCGGCGAGGAGGTCGAGCGGGCCCGCATCGCCACCGAGCGCGGCATCAACGAGGCCCGCGTCACCCGCGACCGGGACCTCAGGAAGCTCGAGGTCGACAAGGACCGGGCGATCGAGATCGCGGAGATGGAGCGTGCCATCGCCGTCGCGTCGAAGTCGCTGGAACGGTCGCAGGCGATCGCCGAGGCCGAAAATGCACGGGCCGGCGCGATCATCGCCGAGGAGCGCACCTTCACGGCACGCGAGCGCGAGATCGCCGAGCGGCGGAAGGCAATCGAGCTGATCACCGCATCGCGCGAGGCCGAGCGCGAGCGCGTGCGTCTGATCGCCAAGGCCGAGACCGAGAAGGATGCCGCCGGCAGCTTCGGCGAGGCCGAGCGCATGAAGGCCAAGGCCGAAGCCGATGCGGAAGGCATCCGCCTGGAGGCCGCGGCCAAGCGCATGAAGGTCGAGGCCGATGGTCAGCGCCAGGCGAACGAGGCCGACAACATCCTCACCGAGGCCGCGCGCGCGTCGCGGACGCGCTCCAAGCTGCTCGACAAGCTGGAGGGCATCGTGCGCGAGAGCGTCAAGCCGATGGAGAAGATCGAAGGCATCAACATCCTGCATGTCGACGGCATGCATGGGGGAGACGGCGAGCGGAAGAACGTCACCGACGAGGTGATCGATTCCGCGCTGCGCTACCGCGTCCAGGCGCCGATGATCGACAAGCTGATGAAGGAGGTTGGCATCGAGGGTGGTTCGATCGGCAGGATGACTGACGTCCTGCGCGACGCCAAGGACATCGACACGCTGGTGCGCAACAAGGAGAAGGGCAAGATCGCCAATGGCAGCGGTTCGCACCACGACGACGACGACCGGGATCGCTGAGGAGACATAATGGCCAAGGTCTTCGTCTCGACCGTGATCGACGCGCCCGCCGGGCGCGTCTGGTCTGAAATCCGCGACTTCAACGGTCTTCCCGGCTGGACGCCCTTCGTCGCCGACAGCCGGATCGAGCAGAACCAGCCCTCCGACAGGATCGGCTGCATCCGCAACTTCACCCTCAAGGACGGCGGCAGGATCCGCGAGCGCCTGCTCGGCCTGTCCGACTACGACCTCTCCTGCACCTACGAGATCCTGGAAAGCCCGATGGGCGTGACCGATTACGTGGCCCAGCTGAAGCTCGCACCGATCACCGATGGCGACCGGTGCTTTGCCGAGTGGAGCGCGGAGTTCGGCTGTGCGCCGGAACGGGAAGCGGAACTCGTCGGCCATATCGGCCGGGACGTCTTCCTTGCTGCGCTGACGGCGCTCAAGGGCCGGTTTTCCCGGTGAGCCAGGGACGATGAAGACACCGCAATGGTGAAGCTCTTGCGCAGCGCGGTGGTGGACGCGCCGGCCGACGAGGTCTGGCGGTTCCTGAGAGACTTCAACGGTCATGACCGCTGGCATCCCGCGGTAGAGGCGAGCGCGATCGAGGACGGTGAGACTTCCGACACCGTCGGCGCCGTCAGGGCCTTCCGACTGACCGATGGTGCGGCGCTCCGCGAGCAGCTGATCGCCATGTCGGACCGCAATTTGAGCTTCACCTATGCGATCGTGGAAGCGCCGCTGCCGCTTCACGATTACGTCGCGACCATGCGGCTGAAGCCGGTCACCGACGCGAACCGGACCTGCATCTTTTGGGAGTCGGAGTTCCGGCCGCCAGCCGCAAGCGCGGAGCGGCTGACGAGGATGGTGGCCGAGGACATCTACGAGGCAGGCCTAAAGGCATTGCAGCGGCATTTCGCGCGAAAGGGTGCGGGTCCTGCGGGATGGTCCGCGGCCGAAGGCGGCTTGACCGTCGCTCCGGCCATGGCGCCGGTCCGCCTGGCGGCGCCGCGGGCTTCCGCAGACACGGCCGGGGAAACCGACGCGATCATCGTCGAGAGCTATGGCGGGCCGCAGGTCATGCGCATGGGCCGGGTGAGCGTGCCGCGGCCTAGTCCAGGGGAGGTCCGGATCCGGCACCATGCGATCGGCGTCAACATGATCGATGCGCATTGCCGCACGGGCGTCGTGAAGATGATGCCGCTGCCGGGCATTCCCGGCATGGAGGCGGCGGGCGAGGTGGTGGAAACCGGGCCGGGCGTATCCCACCTCGCGGCCGGCGATCCGATCGTCTACGCCTGTCCTCCGACGGGCGCCTATGCGGGCGAACGCACCATGCCCGCAGACCTCGTCGTCCGCCTGCCGCGCGACATCGCCTTCGACCTTGCCGCCGGGGTTTTCCTCAAGGGGCTGATGGCGACGGTCCTTGCCTTCGACGTGCGCCCGCTCAAACCCGGCGAAGCGGTTCTGATCCATTCCGCCTCGGGCGGCATCGGCCTGCTCCTCTGCCAGCTCGCCCGCTCCGCCGGCGCCGAGGTGATCGCCGTGGTGTCGAACGCGGCCAAGGCGGAAGCGGCGCGCGAGGCGGGGGCTGCGGCGGTCTGCGTACGCGGACGCGACGATCTGCAGGACGTCGTCATGGCGCAGACGCAGGGGCGGGGCGCCGACGTCGTGTTCGACCCGGTCGGCGCCGCGACCTATGATGAGTCGCTCGCCGCCCTGGCGCCCCTGGGCCATCTCGTCAGCTTCGGCCAGGCGAGCGGCAGGCTGGGCCAGCGGGATCTTTCCGGGCTCGGCGCGAAGTCGGCCACGATCTCGCGGCCGAGCATCTCCCATTTCACCGACACCCGCGAGCGTCTTCTGCCGCGGGCGGAGCGATTGTTCGCACTGATCCGCGAACGGACGCTGACACCGCTCGCCCCGGCTCGTCTGCCGCTTTCCGAAGCCGCCAAGGCGCATCGGCGGCTGGAGGCCCGCGAAACCATCGGGGCGACGATCCTTCTGCCGTGAGAGGGGCCGTGCTCGGGTAACGCGATTGCGGTCAGTCGGCGCCGCAAGGCCAGGACTTCGGCTTCGTGAGGCCGGCGGGAAGCCTGGTCGCGTCGTTGCCGCAGGCAAGGTCGACCTGGCTCTGGACGAGGCCCTTCGCGCCGGAAAGATCAGTCCCCTCGATGCGTGTCAGGAACATGTAGGCGCTGGTGAAATCGAGCGGCCCGATGATGTCTGTCCCGCTGAAATCGGCGCGGGCGAGGTTGGCGAAGGAGAAGTCGTTGGCGCCGAGATCTGCGCCGGAAAAGGTCGCGCGGCCGGCCTCGGCCTTCACGAAGCTGGCGCCGGTCAGCTCGGCATCGGCGAAAATGGCGCGCTGGAGTTCGGCCCCGCGGAACGAGGCGCCCTTGGCCGACACGTGCGAGAAGTCCGTGCGGTAGCCCTCGATCTTGGTGAAATCCGCCTCGTCCGCAATCGCCCCGGCCAGCGAGGCCCGTTCCAACTTGGCTCTCTCCAGATTCGCCGACGTCATCTCCGCTTCGCGCAGGTCGGTCGAGCCGAAATCGGTGCCAGAGAGATTGGCCTGTTTCAGGTCCGAGCCCGAGAGCATGAGATTGCGCCTATCGCATCGGCTCCAGTCGATGCCGGACGTCGCGGCGGCCGAACAATCGGCTGCCGCCGCGGGTAGGGGAGAGACCGGGAGCAGCATGATCGTCATCATCACGAAACAGGGCGCCGGACGGCACCCGGGCTCGCGGCTGGAACTTGTGACGCGCCGTGTCTGTGGGCCGGCGAACTGGCTGCACCGGCGGAAACTTTGCGTGCGGCTGAGTGGTCGTTGAAGTGTCATGACGTCTCACGGGTCTCCTCGGCGGGACGGGGAACATCGCGCGGAAACCGCCCCGAGGCAATTTCAAGCTTCGCCGGACGGCCCACGCGCCCCGCTCCAATTCGCCGGCTCGGCTCAAGCTTGACTCCCCCGGATCCGCTGTTACGCTGCAATGCGACATACCGGCCCTGACCGCCGGTCGGCATTTGAGCCCCGTACGAGCGACCGAGACCACGGTTCCGCCCGTGCGGGGCTTTTGTTTTTCGAGGCCGTTGCGCATTGAAGCAGACGATCGAGATCGGCATCCTCTTTTCGCGTTCGGGGCATTATCAGCTCCTCTCCGACGCCTGTCATGCCGGCGCCATGCTGGGGATCGCCGCGGTCAATTCCGATTCGGCCGCCGCGATCAGGCTGATGGCGGTCGAGCGCGATCCGGAAGGCCAGATCGACCGCTACGCGCCGCTCTGCGAGGAAATCCTCAAGCAGAGCAGCGCGCGTCACGTCATCGGCTGCATCACCTCCTGGAGCCGCAAGGAGGTCATCCCGGTCCTCGAAAAGACCGGCGCCACGCTCTGGTATCCCTGTCCTTACGAGGGGTTCGAGGCGAACGAGCACGTCGTCTACATGCATGCCTCGCCGAACCAGCATCTGGTGCCGCTGCTGGCCTATGTCCTGCCGCGCAACGGCAGGGACGCCTTCCTCGTCGGCTCCAACTACATCTGGGGATGGGAGACCAACCGCGTCGCCCGCGACCTCGTCTCGGACGCAGGCGGCAGCGTGGTCGGCGAACGCTATCTGCCGCTCGGCGACACCGACGTGTCCCGCCTGGTCGCCGAAATCCGCGCGACCCGGCCGAGCTTCGTCCTCAATCACCTGATCGGCCCATCCTCCTACGCCTTCCTCAAGGCGCTCAGGGACCTCGCCGGAGAGGATCCCGCCTTCGCGCCGGAGAACTGTCCGGTCCTGTCCTGCAATCTCACCGAGATCGAACTCCCGGCCATCGGCCCGGCGGCCACCGGCCATCTTGCCGTCGGGCCGTGGTTCCAGGATCGCCAGGCGCCATGGCCGTGGGAGCGGCCTGCCGTGCCGGGGCTCTATCCGGCCGGGCCCTCCTCCTTTTTCGTCTCCGCCTTTTCCTCGGTTCTCGTTCTTGCCGACATGCTGATGGCGGAGGCCGGGGGCGAGCGGCCGCTCGCCTTTGCCGGCCGCAGCTTTTCCACCCCCTTCGGGGAGATCGCCATCGACCCGCAGACCCAGCATGCCAGCCTTCCGGTGAGGATCGGCAGGGTCCGAGACGGCGGCTTCGACGTCGTCGAACAGTCCGAGGGGCGGGTCGATCCGGACCCCTATCTCTCGCGCTACGATCCGGCCCGCGTCTTCGGCCGACCGTTTCTGAGGGCGGTGTCATGACCCGCCGTTCGCGCATCCCCAATCTCGGCGGAGCGAAGGCCTATGTCCTGCACCGGCCGCACGCGACGACGGCCGCGCTGTCGCGCCAGCTCGCGGCGATCGGGCTGCAGTCGGTCGAGTGCTGGCCGGATCTGCCGGCCGATGCGCTCGGCGCCGACTTCGTCTTCTTCGACGCCGACATGGGATATGACGAGCAGTTCCCCTGGAAGCCGGACGAGGCGCCGATGCCGCTCGTCGCGCTGATCGGATCGGAAGCGCCAGGGCGCATCGAATGGGCGCTCGGCCAGGGCGCCGACAGCCATCTCGTCAAGCCGGTCGGCAATTCCGGCATCTACTCGGCGCTTCTGATTGCCCGCCAGGGCTTCGAGGCGAGGCGAAGGCTGATGGACGAGGTCCGGGCGCTGCAGTCGCGCGTCGCGGAGCGCCGTACCATCGTCAAGGCGGTGATCACGCTCGCCGCGAACGGCCTGTGCGAGGATCAGGCCTACGCCCAGCTCAGGGCGCTGGCGATGAGTTGGCAGGTGACGATCGAGGAGGCCGCGCGGCAGGTGCTGGAACTGGGGAAGGGGGTGCGCGATGAGCGATCAGCTCGCGGCTGAGACGGTCGCGGCGAGCGGAGCCGCGCAAGAGCCGCGTCGCCGGCCCGGCGTTCTCGGCCGCCTCCTGCGCCGCCCGCTGGCGCTGATCGGCCTTGCCGTCATCATCGTCACCGTCGGCGGCGCGGTGTTCGCGCCCTGGCTGACGTCCTTCGATCCGAACGACCAGATGTTCGACGGCCTCAGCCTCGAAGGCGCCCCGATGCCGCCGGGGGGCAAGTTCCTGCTCGGAACCGACCTTCTCGGCCGCGATCTCCTGACCCGCATCCTCTACGGCGCGCGCACCTCGCTGATCATCGGCATCGTCGCGAACGGCGTCGCGCTGGTGATCGGTTCGCTGGTCGGCATCACCGCCGGCTTCTTCCGCGGCTGGATCGGCACGATCCTAATGCGCTTCACCGACCTGATGATGGCCTTTCCGGCCCTGCTCCTCGCCATCTGCCTCGCCGCCGTCCTCTCGCCGAGCCTGTGGATCGTCGCGCTGGTCATCGCGCTGGTGAACTGGGTGCAGACGGCGCGCGTCATCTACACGGAGACCTCATCGCTTTCGCGGCGCGAGTTCGTGGAGGCCGAGCGCTCGATCGGCGCGTCGACGCCGCGCATCCTCTTCCGCCACATCCTGCCGCATCTCCTGCCGACGATCATCGTCTGGGGCACGCTCGGCATTTCGACGACGGTGCTTCTGGAGGCGACGCTTTCCTATCTCGGCGTCGGCGTGCAGCCGCCGACGGCCTCCTGGGGCAACATCATCTTCGAGAACCAGACCTATTTCCAGGCGGCGCCCTGGCTGGTCTTCTTTCCCGGCGCGGCGATCCTCGCCCTTGCCCTGGCGTTCAACCTCGTCGGCGACGCGATGCGCGACATCCTCGACCCGACGCAGCGCGGGAGGCTCTGATGCTGGCCTATCTGACCCGCCGACTGATGCAGGCCGTCCTCATCCTCCTGGGCGTCTCCTTCATCACCTTCGCGCTGCTCTATCTCCTGCCGGCCGACCCCGTCCGCCAGATCGCCGGGCGCTCTGCGACGCCGCAGACCGTTGCGAACATCCGGCACCAGCTCGGTCTCGACCAGCCCTTCGTCGTCCAGTACTGGCGCTACCTCACCGGTCTCGTCCAAGGGGATTTCGGCCGCTCCTATCTGCAGCGGACCGACGTCGCGACGCTGATCGCGGCGCGGCTGCCGGCGAGCCTTCTCCTGATGGTCGGGGCGATCTTCTGCGAACTTCTCCTCGGCCTCACCATGGGGCTCGTCGCGGCGCTGAAGCGCGGCACCGCGCTCGACCAGGCGCTGATGGTCGGCTCCTTCGTCGGCGTGTCGGCGCCGCAGTTCGTCGTCGGCCTGCTGCTCCTCTACGTCTTCGCCGTGCGTCTCTCCTGGTTCCCGATCGGCGGCTACGGCACATTCGCGCATCTGGTCCTGCCCTCGGTGACGCTCGGCATCCTCGGCGCCGGCTGGTACTCGCGCATGATGCGTTCCTCGATGGTTGACGTCCTGAGGCAGGACTTCATCCGCACGGCACGGGCCAAGGGCCTCGCTCGGGCGACCATCCTCTTCCGTCATGCCTTGCCGAACGCCATCCTGCCGGTGATCGCGATGATCGGCATCGACATCGGCCTGTTCATGTCGGGCATCGTCGTCGTCGAGAGCGTGTTCGGCTGGCCTGGCATCGGCCAGCTTGCCTGGCAGGCGATCCAGCGGGTCGACATCCCGATCATCATGGGCGTCACGCTCGTCTCGGCCTGCGCCATCGTCCTCGGCAATCTCATTGCCGACCTCGTGTCGCCCTTCATCGACCCCCGTATCAAGCTGCAGTAACCGCCACGGAAAGGATCCTTCTCAGATGAAAGCATTCCTCTCATCGACCGTCGCCGCCTCGGCGCTGGCGTTCGCGCTCTTCGCCGCCCCGGCCGCAAACGCCCAGGACGCCAAGCCGTCGTCGGATGCGGGCTCCTATCAGCCGGATCCGGACGCCAAGGAAGGCGGCTCCATCATCGTCACCTACAAGGACGACGTCTCGACCCTCGATCCGGCGATCGGCTACGACTGGCAGAACTGGTCGATGATCAAGAGCCTGTTCGATGCCCTGATGGACTATGTCCCGGGCACCACTGAGCTGCGGCCCGCGCTCGCCGAGAGCTACGACATCTCCGAGGACGGGACCGTCTTCACCTTCCATCTCAAGAAGGGGGTCAAGTTCCACAACGGCCGTGAGATGACGGCAGACGACGTCAAATATTCGCTCGACCGGGTCACCAATCCGAAGACGCAGTCGCCGGGCGCCGGCTTCTTCGGCTCGATCAAGGGCTATGACGACGTGGCCGCCGGCAAGGCCGATCACCTCAAGGGAGTCGAGGTCGTCGATCCCCAGACGGTGAAGATCACCCTGTCACGGCCGGACGCGACCTTCCTGCATGTGATGGCGCTGAACTTCGCTTCGGTCGTGCCGCAGGAGGCGGTCGAGAAATGGGGCGCCGACTTCGGCCACCACCCGGTCGGCACCGGCGCCTTCAAGCTCGCCGACTGGACGATCGGCCAGCAACTGGTCTTCCAGAAGAACGAGGACTACTGGCGCGACGGCGTGCCCTATCTCGATAAGATCACCTTTGAGATCGGCCAAGAGCCGATCGTCGCGCTGCTCCGTCTCCAGAAGGGCGAGGTCGACATCCCCGGCGACGGCATCCCGCCGGCGAAGTTCCGCGAGGTGATGAGCGATCCCGAGCAGAAGGCCCGCGTCGTCGAGGGCGGCCAGCTGCAGACCGGCTACATCACCATGAACGTCACCATGCCGCCCTTCGACAAGAAGGAAGTGCGCGAGGCGGTCAACATGGCGATCAACAAGGACCGCATCGTCCAGATGATCAACAACCGGGCGATCCCGGCGAACCAGCCGCTGCCGCCCTCGATGCCGGGCTACGACAAGAGCTTCGAAGGCTACAAATACGATCCCGAGAAGGCCAAGGAAATGCTCGGCGAGGCCGGCTTCCCGGACGGGTTCGAGACCGAGCTCTTCGTCATGAACACCGATCCGAACCCGCGCATCGCCCAGGCGATCCAGCAGGACCTGTCGGAGATCGGCATCAAGGCGGACATCAAGGCGCTCGCCCAGGCCAATGTGATCGCCGCCGGCGGCGCCAAGGACCAGGCGCCGATGATCTGGTCGGGCGGCATGGCCTGGATCGCCGACTTCCCGGACCCGTCGAACTTCTACGGCCCGATTCTCGGCTGCGCCGGCGCCGTGCCGGGCGGCTGGAACTGGTCCTGGTACTGCAACGAGGACCTCGACAAGGAGGCGGCCAAGGCGGACTCCATCGTCGATCCCGCCAAGAAGGACGAGCGCGACAAGATGTGGAGCGACGTCTACGCCAAGGTCATGGCCGACGCGCCCTGGGTCCCGATCTTCAACGAGCAGCGCTTCACCATGAAGTCGCCACGCATGGGCGGCGCCGACAACCTCTATGTCGACCCGGTCCACATCCCGATCAACTACGACTACGTGTATGTGAACGATGTGCAGTAACTGCGACTATACGATCCACGGCCGCCAGCATCATTTCGGCTGGGACAATTCCTTTGAACCGGTGGCGCGCGTCGCCCCCGGTTCCACGATCGAGTTCGAGTGCATGGACTCGTCCGCCGGCCAGCTCACCAAGGATTCCACCGTCGCCGATGTCGCGGCGATGGATTTCGGCAAGATCAATCCCGTCACCGGGCCAATCTTCGTCGAGGGGGCCGAACCCGGCGACGCGCTGAAGGTGACGATCGAGAGCTTCGTGCCGTCGGGCTTCGGCTGGACGGCGAACATTCCGGGCTTCGGGCTGCTGGCCGACGACTTCAAGGAGCCGGCGCTGACGGTCTGGAAGTACGATCCGGACAGTCTCGAGCCGGCGCTCTTCGGCAAGGAGGGCAGGGTGCCGCTGAAGCCGTTCTGCGGCACGATCGGCAATGCACCGGCCGAGGCGGGCCTGCACTCGATCGTCCCGCCGCGGCGGGTCGGGGGCAATCTTGACATCCGGGATCTGTCGGCGGGCACCGTGCTCTACCTGCCGGTGGAAGTGGCCGGCGCGCTGTTTTCCGTCGGCGACACCCACGCCGCGCAGGGCGATGGCGAGGTCTGCGGCACGGCGATCGAAAGCCCGATGAAGACGGTGCTGACCCTCGATCTCGTCAAGGATGCGCGGCTGAAGATGCCGCGCTTCACGACGGCGGGGCCGGTAACGCGGCATCTCGACGCCAAGGGCTATGAGGTGACCACCGGCGTCGGACCGGACCTGATGACCGGCGCCAAGGAGGCGGTGGCGCAAATGGTCGATCTCCTGGCCGGGCGCTACCAGATGGACCCGGTCGACGCCTATATGCTGGTCTCGACCTGCGGCGATCTTCGGATCTCGGAGATCGTCGACATGCCGAACTGGGTCGTCTCCTTCTACTTCCCGCGCTGCGTCTTCGAATGACGCCGGCTGCGGAAACGGGCCGCGCCGGTGAGGGGCAAACGGCGCGGCCCGCCTTCTCCAAACTAGGAGCCGCGCGTGAAGAAGCGCGCGGCGAAGCCGACGAGCCCGTTCTGAGCGTCGACGGCCTCACCGTCGTCGTCGGCGGCGAGGACGGCCCGCGTCCCGTCGTCTCCGACCTCTCCTTCACGCTTCAGCGCGGCGAAACGCTCTGCATCGCCGGCGAATCGGGGTCCGGCAAGTCGATGACGGCGCTCGCGATCATGGGCCTGTTGCCGAAGCCGGGGGCGAAGATCGGGAAGGGCCGGATCCTGCTCGGCCGGGACGATCTTGCGCAGCTTTCGGAAGGCCGCATGCGGCAGGTGCGCGGCAAGCGCGTCGCCATGATCTTCCAGGAGCCGATGACCTCGCTGAACCCGGTGCTGACCATCGGGCGCCAGCTGACCGAGGCGATCATGGCGCATGAGCCGGTCGGGGCCACGGAGGCGAAGCGCCGCGCGGTCGCGGCCCTCGACGCCGTGCGCATCCCCGAGGCGGCACGCCGGATGCACCAGCATCCGCACGAACTCTCCGGCGGCATGCGCCAGCGCGTGATGATCGCGATGGCGCTGGCGCTTCGTCCCGACGTCCTGATCGCCGACGAACCGACCACGGCGCTCGATGTGACGGTGCAGGGCGAGGTGCTCGAACTCCTGCGTGACCTGCAGCGCGATCTCGGCACGGCGGTCATCCTGATCACCCACGACATGGGCGTCGTCGCCGAAATGGCGACCCGCGTCATCGTCATGCGGCACGGCCGCATGGTCGAGAGCGGACCGGCGGAGAGGATCTTCGCCGAGCCTCGCGAAGCCTATACGCAGGAGCTCCTTGCTGCCGTGCCGCGGATCGGCTCGGGCGCCGGCCGGGTCGGGACCAAGGTGCGCGAGATCCCCGACGGGGAGCATGCGGGGCCGATTCCGGTCGTCTCCGTCCACGACCTCGCCGTCCGCTTCGATCTTCACGGCGGCTTCTTCGGCCGGGTCGACCGGCGCGTGCATGCGGTGGAAGGCGTCAGCTTCTCCGTCGGCGAGCGCGAGACGCTGTCGCTCGTCGGCGAATCCGGCTGCGGCAAGTCGACGACGGCCAAGGCGTTGGCCGGGCTTGTGCCCTATGAGGGCGACATCATCGTGGGCGGACGCAACATGGCGGGCCTTCCGAAGAAGGACGCCAAGTCGCTACGCCGCGACGTCCAGATGATCTTCCAGGACCCGTTCGCCTCGCTCGATCCGCGCATGACGGTCGGCGATCTCGTCGCCGAGCCGATGCTGATCCACGGCATCGCCTCGGGCGCCGAACGCCGCGAGCGCGTCGCCGGCCTGTTCTCGCGCGTCGGCCTGTCGCCCGACCAGATGAGCCGCTATCCGCACGAATTCTCCGGCGGCCAGCGCCAGCGCATCTGCATCGCGCGGGCCTTGGCGCTGCGCCCGAAGCTGATCATCGCCGACGAGAGCGTCTCGGCGCTCGACGTCTCGGTGCAGGCGCGGGTCCTCGAACTCTTGCGCGAACTGCAGGCCGACTTCGGCATTGCCTATCTCTTCATCTCGCACGACATGGCGGTGGTGGAGAACATCTCGGACCGGGTGGCGGTGATGTATCTCGGCCAGATCGTCGAGACGGGCACGCGCGACCAGGTCTTCTCGAACCCGCAGCACCCCTATACCCAGCGGCTGATCGCGGCGGTGCCGATCCCCGACCCGGCAAAGAAGCGCGGCACCTTTCCGCGGCTCGACCGGGACATTCCGAGCCCGGTGCGCAAGCTCGGCGACGAGCCGGCGCGCCTGCCGTTGAAGGATGTCGGCGGCGGCCATCTGGTCGCAGCGGCCTGAGGGGCTGTGGCACAAGGGGCGGCCTGCTGGTCGTTCCTTGGCTGGCAGGACACTTCGGCCCATCGCTAGGACGATCGGCTGTCGCCCGTTTCCGTGTCGCGGAAACTGAGGCGGCGCGGAGGAGGGGCCAGCCGCGCTCAGTCGAGGGGGCGGACGAAGGCGACGCGGTAGCTGTGGCCGCGACCGTGATGGACGACGGAGACGATCTCGCCGGGGACGAAGCGCTCGGTCGCCACCTCGAAGCCGAGTTCGTCATCATCGTCCTGGTGCTGGTCGTAATGGAAGACCCAATGCCCGTCCGCCTTGCGCTGAAAGCGGCCCACGGCGTCGGTCAGGCCCTCTTCGAAGCGCCGCACGCGCCCGGCGTTCGCCTCGCTCGCCAGCCCGTCCGCATCGAGCCGCCCGTCCGCTGCGAGCGGCACGATCAGGTCGTAATCGGAGTGGTGGTCGCTCAGTTGGCCGGTGTCCAAAACCGGCTCCAGCCGGACATGGCGCAGCGCCGGGTGAACGTCTTCGAGCATGGCTGCCTCCTTTCGCGGGCGCCGAGCGGCCGAGTGCACTGCAGGCGCATCACGGCGCACAGACCCGGCGCGGACATGGATCGCGGTCGCGCGGGAAACCCGGCAACTGTCGCCGGGCAGCCGCGGCCTCGCGTTACGGCAACAGCCTATGCGGCGAAGGGAAGGGCGCTTTGACGGGGATCAAGGCGGGGCAGTTTCGGAGTGTCTGGCGGGCCTTGCGGAGGTGCCTGTGCCGAGACGCCCCTCTGCCTGCCGGGCATCTCCCCGCCAGGGGGGAGATTGGCTGTCTCATCGGGCATCGGCCAGCCACGGAGGACGGGTGCGAGGCCGGCCCTTCGAGTTTGGATCTGGACGCTCGGTGCCCGCGCCTCACACCGCCTCGACGAACCCCTCCAGCACGCGCTTCTGACCCGCCTTGTCGAAGTCCACCGTGAGCTTGTTGCCCTCGACGCTCGCGACCGTGCCGTTGCCGAATTTCAGGTGGAACACCCGGTCACCCTTGTCGAAGCGGCTCTGGTCTGTGGCGACGGATTTGGCCACAAGTTCGCCCTCGATCTCGCGCGGGCCGCCTTGCCTGGCGGAGGAATAGAGGCCGAGGCCCTTTCTCGGCGGCTGGTTGTGGCCGCGGCCGGCGCGGGGCCCGGGGCCGTCGTTCATGCGCCCGGCAAAGCCGCTGCCGCCGCCCTTGCCGCCTTTGCCGCGGTCGTCGTCATAGCTGATCTCGCGCGTCCGTCCACCGGACCAGCCGTCGCCGCCTGAACGCCCGCGATTGTCCGCAAAGCCCGCGCCGGGCTGGCCGCCTTGCGCGGCCGCCTGGGCGCGCCGCCAGCCCGGCGTCGTATAGGCCGATTCCTTGAAGGCGTTGCCACCGTCCCAGCGCGAGGCGCCATAGCCGCCATAGGAGGTGTTCGCCTCCATCACCTCGACGTGGCGCTCCGGCAGCTCGTCGAGGAAGCGGGACGGGATGGTCGACTGCCAGAGGCCGTGGATGCGGCGGTTGGAGACGAACCAGATCTTCACCCGGCGCTTGCCCCGTGTCAGGCCGACATAGGCGAGGCGGCGCTCTTCTTCCAAGCCGCTGCGTCCGCCCTCGTCGAGGGCCCGCTGGTGGGGGAAGAGGCCTTCCTCCCAGCCGGGCAGGAACACCGTCTCGAATTCGAGCCCCTTGGCCGAGTGCAGCGTCATGATCGAGACGGCGTCCATCTCGGCATTCTGCTCGGTGTCCATGACCAGCGCGACATGTTCGAGAAAGGTCGGCAGCGACTCGTACTGCTCCATTGAGCGGACGAGTTCCTTCAGGTTCTCCAGCCGCCCCGGCGCCTCGGCCGAGCGGTCGTTCTGCCACATCTCGGTATAGCCGGATTCCTCCAGGATCTGCTCGGCAAGCTCGGTGTGCTTGGTCGTCGCCAGGAGCTCCGACCAGCGCCGGAAGTCGGCGACGAGCGCGCGCAGCGTGTTGCGCGGCTTCGGCTTCAGCTCTTCCGTCTCGACCATCTCGGCCGCCGCGGCGATCAGCGGGATCGCGCGCGCGCGGGCATAGTCGTGGAGGAGGCGAATGGTCGCATCGCCGAGGCCCCGCTTCGGCGTGTTGACGATCCGCTCAAAGGCGAGGTCGTCGGCTGGCTGGCACACGCAGCGGAAATAGGCGAGCGCGTCGCGCACCTCCATGCGCTCGTAGAAGCGCGGGCCGCCGATGACCCGGTAGTTGAGCCCCATGGTGACGAAGCGGTCCTCGAACTCGCGCATCTGGAAGGATGCGCGCACGAGGATCGCCATGTCGTTGAGATTGTGGTTCTCGCGCCGCTGCAGGTCCTCGATCGCCTCGCCTACGGCGCGCGCCTCCTCCTCCGAATCCCAGCCAGCATTGACCTCGACCTTGGGGTCATCGGGATCGGCCGCGTCGGTGAAGAGGGTCTTGCCGAGCCGATCCTCATTGTGGGCGATGAGATGCGAGGCGGCGCCGAGGATGTGGGCGGTGGAGCGGTAGTTGCGCTCGAGCCGGATGACGGTGGCGCCCGGGAAATCCTTCTCGAAGCGCAGGATGTTGTCGACCTCCGCTCCGCGCCAGCCATAGATCGACTGGTCGTCGTCGCCGACGCAGCAGATATTTATCTGCTGGGGTTGGTTTGCGCTCACGGTCGAGCGCTCGCTGGCCTGCGCGGGCGCGGCCTGACCGGCCGACGGGCGGTCGCCCTTGCGGCCTTCGGCCGAAAGATCGGCGGAGCGTGACGCGTCGATCTGCCCCACAAGGGGGGAGATCGAGGCTTCGGCGCCGCGCGACGCCTTCGGCCGCTGCGCCAGAAGCCGCAGCCAGAGATACTGCGCCGTGTTGGTGTCCTGGTACTCGTCGACGAGGATGTAGCGGAACCGCCGGTGATAGTCGGCGAGGACGTCAGGATGCGCCTTGAAGATCGCGATCGGGTGATTGAGGAGGTCGCCGAAGTCGCAGGCATTGAGCGAGAGAAGCCGCGCCTGATAGGCGGCGAACAGCTCGCGGCCCTTGCCGTTGGCGAAGGCGCGCGCGTCGCCCTCGGGGATGTCCTTCGGACCCCAGCCCTTGTTCTTCCAGCCGTCCAGCATGTTGGCGAAGGTGCGGGCCGGCCAACGCTTGTCGTCGAGCCCTTCCGCCTGGATCAGCTGCTTGATCAGCCGGATCTGGTCGTCGGTGTCGAGGATGGTGAAGTTCGACTTGAGCCCCGCGAGCTCGGCGTGGCGGCGCAGGAGCTTCACGCCGATCGCATGGAAGGTGCCGAGCCAGGGCATGCCCTCGACCTGGCCGCCGACGAGGAGACCGATGCGCGTCTTCATCTCGCGCGCGGCCTTGTTGGTGAAGGTCACGGCGAGGATCTGGCTCGGATAGGCTCGGCCGGTGGCGAGGATGTGCGCGATGCGCGTCGTCAGCACGCGCGTCTTGCCGGTGCCTGCGCCGGCCAGCACCAGCACCGGCCCCTCGGTCGTCTCCACCGCGGCGCGCTGCTCGGCGTTGAGGCCGGCGAGATAGTCCGGAGCGGTGCTGCCACGGGCCGCCATGGCTCTCGCGGCGATGCCGCCCTGCCGCGGCGCGGGAGCGGGAGCGGGGGCTGATTCGTCGAATTCCGTCATGGGCGCAATGTAAGCGCCCGGCCTTCAAACGCCAGCATCGGCCGGAACAAAGCGCGACCCGCGGCGGCCGGAACCCGGCTCTGGCGCGTCGCGGGGCCGGGGCTCGGGCGGTGTAGAAGAGTGCTCTCAGCCGCGTCCGGTTTTGCGGCTGCCGGCGAGAGTGATCACCGCGACGATGATGGCGCCGGTCAGGATCTGCCGGAGGCCGGAGCCGACGCCGAGCGTGTTCAGCATGGTGACGAGGAGGTAGAGGAACAGCGCCGCGCCCCAGATGCCGGAGACGTTGGAGAAGCCGCCGGCGACCGAAGTGCCGCCGATGACGACGACCGAGATCGAGGCGAGGAGATACTCCTCGCCCATGTTGAGCGAGGCGCCGCCGGAAAAGGCGGCGAGGAGGGTCCCGCAAAGCGCGGCGAGGCAGGCCGAGAGCGCATAGGTCGCAAAGCGCGCCCGCCCGACGCGAATCCCGGCGAGGCCCGCGGCGCGCATGTTCTGTCCGATCGCGGTCACGGAGCGCCCGTAGACGCTGCGATGAAGGACGATCGCCATGACGATGGCGAGACCGATCGTCAGGACGGCGATGATCGGCACGCCCGCAATGCGGCCGGTGGCGATCTGGGCGAGGAGCGGCGGCGGCGACAGCCTGAGGCCGCGCCCGTAGACGATCGCCAGTGATTGCACGATGAAGCTCGAGGAGAGCGTCGCGATGATCGGCGGGATCCGCAGCATGCGGATGAGAAGATAGTTGAAACTGCCGATCAGGAGGCCGGCGCCGAGCGCGGCGGCGAGGCCGAGCAGGATGGCCGCGTCGCTGCCGCCCATGATCTTCATCGCGACCGCGCCGGTCAGCGCGATCGTCGCCGGCACCGACAGGTCGATATTGCCGGGGCCGGTGGTGATGACGAACATCTGGCCGATGCCGACGATCGCATAGAATGAGCCGAAGGTCAGCGCCGCGACGATGATCTGTTCGCCGCCGTTCCAGTCGTTGGCGGCGAGCGTCACGAGAAGGATCGCGAGCGCTCCGACGAAGGAGAAGAGGAAGGGCGCGCGCCGCGTCAGCCGCGCGAGGGAGGAAGCCGTGGTGCGGGTCGTCATGCCTGATGCTCCTCCAGCCGGTTGACCAGCGAGCGCAGCGCCAGGACGAGGATCAGGATGATCCCCTGCGCACCGATCTGCCACTCCGGCGCGATCCTGAGGAAGGAGAGGAGCGAGCCGACGAGGGCGAGCGTCAGCGCGCCGAGCACGGCGCCGATCGGCGAGACGCGGCCGCCGGTGAATTCGCCGCCGCCGAGGATGACGCCGGCGATCGACAGGAGCGTGTAGCGCAGCGCGATATTGGCGTCGGCCGATGTCGTGGTGCCGACGAGGATCATGCCGCTCATGACGCCGAACAGGCCGGCAAGCGCGTACATCGTCACCTTTGCCCGCAAGAGCGACCAGCCGGCTCGCTCCACCGCCTGCGGATTGCCGCCGGCGCCTCTGAGGACGACGCCCGCGGCCGAGCGCATCAGCGCGAAATGGACGATGACGCCGAGGAGGATCGAGGCGAGGATCGACAGCGGCACGAAGGGCAGGCGGAACTTGACGATCGCCGCGAGCCAGTCCGGGGCGGCGCCGCCGGGGCTCGGCAACAGGAGCACCGCGCAGCCGGTCCACACGAAGGACATGCCGAGCGTGACGACGATCGAGGGCAGGTTGCGCAAATGGATCAGCGCGCCGAGGGCGGCATAGGCGGCAATGCAGCCGAGAAGCGCGGCGATGCCGAGGAGCGGCGTGTCGTGGAGCCAGGTCGCCGAGATGCAGGCGACCATGGAGACGAAGCCGCCGATCGACAGGTCGAGATCGTTCACCGTCAGGATGAACATCTGCGCGATGGTCGCGAAGGCGATCGGCAGCGCGAGGTTGAGCATCAGGTTGAGCCCGAAATAGCTCATCGTGCGCGGCTGGATGATGAAGATCGCGGCGAGGAGCAGCGCGAAGGAGAGCGCGGGGACCAGAGCTCGCAGGATCTTCGGGTCGAAACGCACGCTCATCAGGCCGTCGCTCCCTCGAAGGAGGAGGAGAGGACCTTCGCTTCGCTCAACCCGCCGGCGGGAAGGTCGGCGACGATCTCGCCGTTGCGGAAGACGTAGACATGGCTGCAGTTGACGAGTTCGTCGAACTCGGTCGTGTACCAGAGGAAGGCACGGCCGCTTGCGGCCTCGCTGCGGATCCGCTCGTAGACCTCGCGCTTGGTGCCGACGTCGACGCCGCGCATCGGATCGTCCATGGCGATGATCTCGGCGTCGGATGCGAGTGCCCGCGCAAACAGCGCCTTCTGCTGATTGCCGCCGGAGAGCGTCAGGATGTTGTCGTCCATGTCGGGCGTGCGGATCTCCAGTGCCTTGCGCCAGCTCTCTTCCATCTCCTTCTCGCGCCGCCTGTCGATCAGGCCGAAACGGGCAAGGGCCTGAAGAGATCGGGCGGTGACGTTCTGGCCGATCGACCAGAGCGGAAAGACGCCGTCGGCCTGGCGGTCGCCAGCGACGAAGGCGACCTTGGCGGCAACCTTGGCGAAGCGCGAGCGGCGACCGGCGGCGTTCTGGACGAGGCGCAGGAGCGCGGTCTGGCCATGTCCGGCAAGACCGGCGAGACCCACGATCTCGCCGGGATAGAGCTCGAGTTCGATGTCTGAGGTCTGCCGCGGCGGCCGGGCCCTGACCAGCGGCTCGCCGCGCCGTTCCCCCGAATGCGCCGCGGTGCCGGCGGCCGGCGACGGCGCGTGGTCGGCGACATGGCCCATGGCGGCGACCAGGCTGTCGCGATCGAACCCGTCGGCCGGCCTCTCGTCGACGATCCGGCCGTCGCGCATCACCGCGATCCGGTCGCAGGTCGACAGGACGTCGCTCAGGATGTGGGAGATGAGGATGATGCTGCCGCCGTCCGCGACGAAGCGGCGGACATAGGCAAGGAGCTGCTCGGCGACCGACTGGTCCAGCGATGAGGTCGGCTCGTCGAGGATGACGAGAGCGGCCGGCGCGTCGGTGGCGGTGAAATTGGCGGCGATCTCGACCATCTGGCGGCGCCCGATCGACAGGTCGCCGACGACGTCGTCCGGCCGGATGCCGTGGCCAGGGAAGATCGCGTCCAGCCGCTCGCAGATGAGCGATGCCGCGCGCCTCCGCCAGCCGACGCCGGAGATGGCGGCATGCCGCAGCCGGGTGTTCTCGGCCACTGTGAGGTTCGGGCAGAGCGACAGTTCCTGAAAGACGCAGCGGATGCCGGCCGAGTGGGCATCTCCGACCGATCCTCCGGATGCGGCTTCGCGCCGGCCAGAAAGAACGAGTTCGCCGTCGTCGTGGGACAGCGTCCCCGCGAGGATCTGCATCAGGGTCGACTTGCCTGCGCCGTTGTGGCCGACGACGCCGAGGCACTCGCCGGGACGCACGACGAGGTCGACACCGGCGAGCGCGCGGACGGCGCCGAAGGATTTGGCGACACCGCGAAGCGCGACGATCGGCTCTTTCGAAGCGGGGGATGACATGGGACCGACTGGAATTCATGACGGGGCCGGCGCCGTCCATAAGGAACGACGCCGGCCGGAAGCGGGGACCGGCCTGCCGTGACAGGTCCGGTCGGCGAGAGGCCTGTTACTTGCCGCCGGCGATGATCTCCTTCGCCTCGGCCTGGGTGTATTCCTTGTTGGTCACGCCGCCCTCGGGCGTCATCTCGAGTCCCTTCTCGAGACCGTCCTGGTCGATGCGAAGGCTCGGCACCATCAGGTCCTTCGGCACGTCGGCACCGGCCAGGACCTGCTGCGCGACCCAGAAGCCGAGGGTGGAGACGCCCGGCGCGATCGACTGCGAGAAGGTCTCGTAGCCGTTCTTGTCCTTCTGCTCCTTCCACCACTTCAGCTCGTCGTCGCGATTGCCCATGATGATCGTCGGGAGCTTGCGTCCGGCGGCTTCGAAGGCCTGCGCGGCGCCATAGCCGTCGCCGCCCTGGGTGACGACGCCGACCACCTCCGGCAGGCTCGGCAGGACGCTCGCCACCGCCTTCTGCGCCACGGTCTGCGTCCAGTCGCCCTCGACCTCGCGGGCGATCTCGAATTTCGGATGGTTCTTGATGCCCTCCAGAATGCCGGCGTGGATCTCGTCGTCGACCGACGAACCCGGCAGGCCGCGGATTTCCAGGAGTTGACCGCCGTCGGGATAGCGCTTGGCGAGATAGTCGATCTGGTCGGTGCCCATCTTCTTGAAGTCCACGGCGATCCGCCAGGCGCAGGGCTCCGTGACGACCGCGTCGAAGGAGATCACCTTGATGCCGGCGTCGCAGGCTTCCTTGACGGCGCCGTTGAGCGCGGTCGGCGAGGCGGCGTCGAGAACGATCGCGTCATAGCCCTGCAGGATCATGTTCTGCAGCTGCGCGGCCTGTTCGGTCGCCGAATTCTCGGCGGTGGTGTTGGCGTCGGCCGAGGCGACGAAGCCGTCGGAAACCGCCTTGCTGGTCGTGTCCTGCCAGCTCTTGATCATCGCTTGGCGCCAGGAGTTCCCGGCGTAATTGTTCGACAGGGCGATGTTCTTGTCGCTGGTGTCGGCGTCCTGGGCGAGCGCCGGCACGGCGGCCGCGGCGAGCGCCAGCGACGCCGCGAAGGGCAGGAGCTTGGATCTGTACATGCGTTCCTCCTCAGATTGACAGTGTGGGGGCTGCCGCAGCCATCCTAGCGGTAGATGAGCGTCGGCAGCCATAGGGTGATCGCCGGCACGAAGGTGACGAGCGCCAGGACGACGAAGAGCGGGATCAGGAACGGCGCGGTCGCCGAGACGCATTGCTCGAACGGCACCTTGGAGACGCGCGAAAGCACGTAGAGCACCATGCCGACCGGCGGCGTCAGCAGGCCGATCATCAGGTTCAGCACCAGGATCACGCCGAAATGCACGGGGTCGATGCCGACCTTCTCGGCGACGGGCAAGAGGACGGGAACGAGGATGGTTATCGCCGCCACCGTCTCCATGAAGCAACCGACGACGAGCAGGATCAGGTTGATCAGCAGGAGGACGACGATCCAGTTTTCGGAGACGCCGAGTATCAGGCCGGCGAAATGCTCCGGCACGCGGTTGGAGGTGAGGATCCAGGCGAAGATCGCCGCCGCGCCGACGATGAAGAGGACGACGGCTGTCGTCTCGATCGTATCGATGGAAACGCGCAGGAAGCGCCGCCAGGTGAGCGTGCGGTAGACGAGGACGCCGAGGATCATCGCCCAGGCGCAGGCCGCGATCGCCGCCTCCGTCGGGGTGAAGGCGCCGGACAGGATGCCGCCGACGATGATGATGGGCGTGAGCAGCGCCAGGAAGGCGCGCAGGAAGGACGAGCCGAGGACGGAGACGCTGAACGCCTGGTCGCGCGGATAGCCGCGGCGGCGGGCGTAGACGGCGACCATGAGCATCAGCGCGACGGCCATCAGGAGGCCCGGAACGAAACCCGCGGCGAAGAGCTGGCCGATCGAGGCGCCGGCGACGACGCCGTAGATCACCATCGGCAGCGACGGCGGGATGATCGGTCCGATGGTGGAGGAGGCCGCGGTGATGCCAACGGCAAAGCCCGGCTCGTAGTTAGCGTCGCGCATCGCCTTGATCTCGATCGCGCCGAGGCCGCCGGCATCCGCGACGGCGGCGCCCGACATGCCGGCGAAGATGACCGAGGCGCCGATGTTCACATGGCCGAGGCCGCCGCGCATCCAGCCGACCAGCGACTTGGCGAAGTCGAAGATGCGCTCGGTGATCCCCGCCGTGTTCATCAGATTGCCGGCGAGGATGAAGAACGGCACGGCGAGCAGCGGAAAGGAGTCGACGCCGTTGATCATCCGGTGCGCAACGACGACCGTCGGCACATGGCCGTCGACGAGGAGGAAGATGGTCGAGGCGCCGGCAAGCGCGATAGCGACGGGCACGCCGAGGATGATCAGGCCGAACAGGACCCCGAAGAGAAGTGCGAGAAGCATGAGATGGGACGCCCTGTCAGAGGCTCGGACCGGTGGTGGTCGCGGATTCGGGATCGATGAGACGGCTGGTGCGGGTTCTGACGTGCCGCGCGAAGACGATGATCTGATAGATCGTCATGCCCGCAAAACAGGCGGCGACGATCCAGTAGATCAGCGACTTCGGCACGTCGATCGAGGTCATCTTCTGGAGCGTCTTCTGGGCGAGCTGGCTGCAGAGCCAGGTGAGATAGGCGTAGAAGGCCAGCGAGACGACGTCGACAAAGAGCTGCAGCGCCACCCGGACGCTACGGGAAACGCGCGTGTAGAGGAGTTCGACCGCGATGTGGCTCTCGCGGCGCACCGCCGAAACCGCGCCGATGAACGTCACCCCGATCAACAGGTAGCGGGCGATCTCCTCGGTCCAGCCGAGCGAATCGTTGAGGACGTAGCGGGTGAAGAACTGCAGGAAGACGACGACCGCCAGCGCCCAGAAGAAAACGATAACGGGCGCGTCGAGCAGCTTCAGGTCGGACAGGTCCTCGTCCGCATGGCGGACCGGCGTCGGCTCCGCGCCACGGGCGCTCTTGGTGTCGGTCGGCATTGCCGGCGGCTCCGGAAGAAAGAGAGGGGGGCGACGGCCGAAGCCGCCGCCCGTCGATCAGCGACCGATCAGCCGCGGTCTACTTGATCGCCTGCAGCCGGTCGTAGGTCGCCTGGTCCCAGGTCGCGTCCGGCCCGTTGTGGAGCTTGACCGTCGCGTCGCGGAAGGGCTTGCGGTCGACCTCGTTGACCTGGACGCCCTGGTCCTTGAACCACTGGACGAGGTCCTTCTCGTTCTGGATCACCTGGCTGGTCGCGCAGGCCGCGGTGTCGTCGAGCACCTTGTCGAATGCCTGCTTGTCCTCGTCAGACAAAGAACCCCACACCGAGCCGGAAACGATGGTCAGAAGCGCGTCGGTGATGTGGCCGGTCAGGTTGATGTCCTTCTGGACCTCGTAGAACTTCTTCGCCTGAATGGTCGGGAGCGGGTTCTCCTGCGCGTCGACGGTTCCCTGCTGCAGTGCAAGGTATACCTCGGCGAAGGCGATCGGGGTCGGGTTGGCGCCGACCGCCTTGGGGAACATCTCGTAGAGCGGGGCATTCGGCACGCGGATCTTCAGGCCGGCCATGTCCTCGGGCTTGAGGATCGGCTTGTTCGAGGTGACGTGCCGCTCGCCATAATAGGTCATCGAGGTGACGTGGTTGCCGGCGGCCTCCTCATAGCCCTCGGCGAGTTCCTTGAAGAGGTCGGAGTTGCGGTACTTGTCCCAATGGTCGAAGTCCCGGAACATGTAGGGCGCGCCGCCGATGGCGATCGGACCGTAGGCCCGGCCGGCAAACAGCTGGCCGGTATAGATGATGTCGACCGTGCCGAGGCCGAGACCCTCGTTGATGTCGGTCTCCTTGCCGAGCGAGGAAGCCGGATAGACCTCGATCGAATAGCGCCCGTCGGTGGCCTCCTTCAGCTTGTCGGACGCGGCGACGGCGCAGGTGTTGTACGGCTCGTTCGCCTCGTAGACATGGGCCCATTTCAGAACGGTCTCGGCGGATGCCGGCAGCGCATACAGGACGGCCACGGCGGTGGTTGCGGCCAGACAGGCCCTCAGACGATTGTATTTCATGTTTCTCCTCCCCAATGTATACGCTGTTTTTCGGGCCATCATATTGGCTCGAGCCGGAAGCGCAATGCCGATGATCCCGCTGGGCCGGAAAAGCACGAACCTCGTTTCGCCGCGATCCGGTTTCATGCGATGGAAAGCGCTTGAAATAACCCGGGCTTTGCGCCCGCCGACGCAAGCTTCGACCTTGGGATTAAGACGATATGTCCACGAATGCCGTCCGCCTCGATCCGTCCGACAACGTCGTGACGGCGCTGAAGACGCTGGAGACCGGGGCGGAGGTCGAGACCGTCTTCACGCAGTCGCTGGTTCCGCGCGGCCACAAGATCGCGAGCCGGGCGATCGCCAAGGGCGAGAAGGTGGTGAAATACGCCCAGGTCATCGGATATGCCGCAGAGGACATTCCCGCCGGCAGCCATGTCCATACGCACAATGTCGAGTTCCGCGGCACCGCGCATGACTACGACTTCTCGACCGATCTGCGTCCGGTCACCATGGTGCCGGAGGCGAACCGCGACACCTTCATGGGCTATCGCCGCAAGAACGGCACGGTCGGCACGCGCAACACGATCGCGGTGATCACCTCGGTCAACTGCTCGGCGACGGCGGCCCGCAAGATCGCCGAGGCCTTCGGCCCCGAGGAGCTCGCGGCCTATCCGAACGTCGACAACGTTACCGCCTATGTCCACGGCACGGGCTGTGGCATGGGCGGAGACGGCGAGGGCTTCGAGGCGCTGCAGCGCGTGATGTGGGGCTATGCCCGCCACCCGAACGTCGCCGGCGTGCTGATGGTCGGGCTCGGCTGCGAGGTGAACCAGATCGACTGGCTGCTCGAAGCCTATGGCATCGAGAAGGGCCCGATGTTCCAGGCGATGAACATCCAGGACGTCGCCGGCCTGCGCCGGACGGTCGAGGTCGGGATCGAGAAGATCCGGGGGATGCTGCCGATCGCCAACGAGGCGCGGCGGGAGCCGTGCCCGGCCTCGGAGATCATGGTCGGCCTGCAGTGCGGCGGGTCGGACGCCTGGTCCGGCATTACTGCTAACCCGGCGCTCGGCTATGCCTGCGACCTCCTGGTGGCGCAGGGCGGCACCGGCGTCCTCGCCGAGACGCCGGAGATCTACGGCGCCGAGCACCTTCTCACCCGCCGCGCCAAGGACGAAAAGACCGGCCGCAAGCTCGTCAGGCTGATCGAGTGGTGGGAGGATTATACCGCTCGCAACAAGGGCTCGATGGACAACAATCCCTCGCCCGGCAACAAGAAGGGCGGGCTGACGACGATCCTGGAAAAGTCGCTCGGCGCGGCGGCGAAGGGCGGCACGAGCCCGCTCAACGGCGTCTACCGCTACGGCGAGCCGATCACCGAGCGAGGCTTCGTCTTCATGGATTCGCCCGGCTACGACCCGGCCTCGGTCACCGGGCAGATCGCGTCGGGCTGCAATCTCGTCGCCTTCACCACCGGGCGCGGCTCGGCCGCGGGCTTCAAGCCGGCCCCGTCGATCAAGATCGCGACCAACACCGAGATGTACCGGCGCATGACCGAGGACATGGACGTCGATGCCGGCCGCATCGTCTCCGAAGGGCTGTCGATCGAGCAGTCCGGCCGCGAGATCTACGAACTCCTGCTGAAGGTCGCCTCGGGCGAGATGTCGAAGTCGGAGGCGCAGGGGCTCGGCGACTACGAATTCGTGCCCTGGCAGATCGGCGCGACCATGTGAGACGGGCGGCACGGGAGCCCCGCCCGCAAGGCGGCTAACGGCCCGTCCCGGAACCCTGATGGCGGCACATGGTTGGTTGGGCGAAGGGCCGCAAAAGGCCCGAAGCCAAGCAATACGGAGACGACCATGGCCTTCCTGCTCTCCAGCCCGGATTTCAAAGACGGGGACAAGATCCCGCCCCGCCACCTGAAGACCGGCGACAATCTCTCGCCGCAGCTCGAATGGACCGATCCTCCGGGCGGGACGCTGAGCTACGTCCTGTTGATGGAGGACGTGACAACCGCCGATAAAGCGCATCGGCACTGGGCAATCTTCAACATTCCTGCCGATCGCCGGCATCTCGCTCCAGGACGTTCTTCCGGCGCCCGGACCGAGGATCTGCCGCACGCGGTCAACGACTTTGGCGAGCCGCGCTACGACGGCCCGCATCCGAGCGACAGCGAGCACAGCTACCGCTTCCGCCTTGCGGCGCTCGACATCGCCGAACTCCCGATCCTCGAAGATGTCCCGGATGCGGCGACCGTTTGGGATCGCGCCCGCGACCACATCATCGCCGAAGCCGGAATCATGGGGACCGCGAAGGCCTGATCCGGCAAAGCCCGCAGAATCGACAAGAACAGATCGATACGGCCCGGGCACTCATCGCCCGGGCCGTATCGTTACGGCCGTGCCGTTCGGCCGCCGGGACCAACACGGTGGACCGAGCCGGATTGGGGCGCCGGGCGAAGACAATCCGTCGCTCGCGTTCCACACGGGCAGGGCGGTGCCTATCTGGCTTGACGACGGCGGCAGCGCAGCGGAGCTTGCGGGGACAGCAAGGGACGGAGCACCATGAGCAACGGCATCCACCATGTCACGGCGATCGGCGGTCCGGCCGCGCGCAATCACGACTTCTACACCCGGGTCCTGGGAATGCGGCTGGTCAAGACGACCGTCAATTTTGACGATCCCGGCACCTATCACCTCTATTACGGTGACGAGGCCGGGCGGCCCGGGACGATCCTGACCTTCTTTCCCTGGGAGCATGTCGCGGCCGGACGGCTCGGCGTCGGCGAGACGCAGGAGACGGTGTTCCGGGTGCCGGAAGCGGCGATGGGCTTTTGGGCGCACCGCTTCATCGAGAAGGGCGTCGACCATCAGGCGCCGGAAAAGCGTTTCGGGGAGACCGTCTGCTCCTTCAAGGACCCGGACGGCACGCGGCTGGCACTCGTCGCTGTGCCGGGCGCCGAGGCCGAGCCCGGCTGGAGCGACGGCACGATCCCGGCCGAGCACGCGCTGCGCGGGATGCAAGGGGTCAGCCTGCTTCTGGAGGAGGCGGGCGCGACCGGCGCGATCCTCACCGACATCTTCGGCTTCCGTGAGAGTGGGAAGGAGGACTCGACGACGCGCTATGTCCTGCCCGGCACGCCGGTCGGCGGCGTCGTCGATATCCGTGCGGTCGGGGGTTTCCTGAAGCCGCGTGTCGGCGGCGGCTCTGTCCACCATGTCGCCTTTCGCGCCAGGGACGATGCCGAGCAGGCCGAGATGGTGAAGCGGCTGAAGGAGAACCACGGCATCGAGACGACCGAGCAGAAGGATCGCAACTACTTCCGCTCGGTCTATTTCCGCGAACCCGGACACATCCTCTTCGAGATCGCCACCGATGCTCCCGGCTTCTCCGTCGACGAGCCAGCGGATGGGCTCGGCACGTCCCTGAAGCTGCCGGCGCAGTTCGAACCGATGCGCGAGCGGATCGAACGGGCGCTGCCGGATCTCGGGAGAGAGCCCGCGCCACAATAGGCCCGAGGCGTCCAGCATTTGCAGGTTTCGGCAGCCCGGCGCGATATCGCCGCGGCTGCCTCGCACGCCTTACTTCGCCTGCGGCTGGTCCGGCACGCTGCTCGGCGGGATGACCGGCGTGGTTTCAGGGGTGGGATCGGGCGCCGGAGCCTGGATCTCGGGATCGTTCGTCGCCGGGGGCGTCAGCACGCCGGAACAATCCGCCAGCTTTCCCGACAGATCCTGGCCGGTCGCCGCGCCTCCCGGCTGCGCGGCGCAGGGATCGCCCATCGGCGAGGCGTCCGGAGTCGGCGGCGCGCTCGAATCGGGGCCGGGTGCGGGAACTTCCGGGATCTGGGTCAGCGGCGCCTCCGGTGCCGGTGTGCCCGGGGTCGGAGATTGCTGTGCGGCCGACATCGTGGTGGAGGAGAGGAGGGCGAGGCCGGCAAGAGCCGCTGCCTTGGGGAATAAAGTCATGAGATCATTCCTGAATCGGATCGGGGTCCCTTATCGCGAACAACGTTCGGCAGGAGGCTTTGGCTCCCGTGCCCCGGGCAGCTCCATGACGTCAGCCGTAGCGATCCTGCTTCTCGTGACCGGCGATGCCTGACTTTTCGCGCCGGGCTGCTATAAACCGCGCGCCATGCCATCCCGACCCTTGAAGCCCTTCCACATCACCAGAGAGCAGGCCCGGCGGATATGGCTACGGGCGCAGCGGCTCGATTCCCGTGAGCCTTTCGGGGAGGGCCCCGAGGCCACCGCTGCGGCGGTCGCCCATCTCGGCTATGTGCAGATCGATACGATCGCGGTGGTCGAGCGCTGCCACCATCACATCCTCTGGAACCGCATTCCGACCTACAGCCGGGCCCATCTCCAACACGCCCACAGCGTGGAAAAGTCCGTCTTCGAATACTGGACCCATGCGCTGTCCTACATTCCGGCGCAGGACTTCCGCTTCTTCATGCCGGCCATGAAGCGACACAAGGCGGCGCCGTCCTCCTGGTTCGGGACTGTGACGCCGGCAGACATGAACAAGGTCTTGCGACTGATCCGAAAGGAAGGGCCGCTCTCGATCCGCGACATCGAGGACGACGTCCTCGTCGAGAAGGAGCATCCCTGGGCTAGCCGAAAGCCGTCGAAACGCGCACTCCAGCACGCCTTCTACTCGGGAACGCTGACGATCAGCGCGCGCGCCGGCATGGTGAAGACCTATGAGCTGACCGAGCGCCATTTCGGCTGGGAAAACCGTCCGCGTCAAGCGACCGAGCGGCAGGTGAACGACTATGTGCTGGACCGCGCGCTGAAGGCGCAGGGCATCGTCAGCCTCGACTCCATCTGCCATCTCGACGCCAAACGGAAGCCGGCGGTACGCGAACACATCGAGGCCAGGATGAAGCGGCGAATGCTTGTCCCCGTCACGATCGAGGATGGCGAGGCCGGCGAGCACTGGGCGGCGCCGGAGACGCTAGATGCGCTTCCTGAGGCCGGCGAGCCGCTCGTCCACATCCTCTCGCCCTTCGACCCGCTGATCATCCAGCGCAAGCGGCTGAAGCTTTTCTTCGGCTACGAGCATCGCTTCGAGGCCTATGTACCGCGGAACAAGCGCGTCTACGGCTATTTCGCCCTGCCGGTGCTTCTGGGGGACAGAATCGTTGCGGCTCTCGACCTGAAGGCAGATCGCGCGAAAGGCGAGCTTCTCATTCGGCAATGGACCGATGTCGCTGGCGCCGTCTCGGCCGGCGAGCGCGCTGCGATCGATGCCGAACTCGAGCGCTTTTCGGCATTCCAGTTCGCAGACTGAGGAAGAAACGACCGCGGCCGAGGCTATCGAGGGCCGACGCAACGCGCCGAGTGGTCGACGTGGCCGCTCGTCAATACCGCGGGAACCAAAGTGCCTAGATCGCGACGCCGCGCTTTCGCATCGCGTCGGCTGCGCGCAGCGCTCCCAGCAGCCAGGTCTCGGCAAAGGGCTTGTCGATGAATCCGATCGGTCTGGACCGGAGTGCCCTTACCTCGTCGTCCGGCTCGATCCCGCCGCTGACGAACAGGGCGGGGATGTCGTGCTGCTGGCGCAGGACCTCCGCCACACAGACGCCGTCAGGTCCGCGCGCCAAGTGGATATCGATGATCGCAATGTCGACGTCACCGGAGCGCACGATCTTCAGTGCTTCCTCCAGATCTTCCGCAATTCCGGCAATGGTATAGCCGTGGCAGGTCAGCAATGACTCGAGCCCGAGCGCAACGATCGGATCGTCTTCGACAATGATGATCTTGGGCGAGGACGGGGCCATCTGGAACCTTCCTTTTGGTATCACAAAGTCGTGCGGAATGGATTGGTTCCCGACGACGCAAAAACGTCTTGCATCGATGCAGGTCAAGCTTTGCCGGCCCAAGCTGCTATGCGGCAGCGATTTGAATTCTTGGGCAAGGGTGCCGTCCTCGCCACCCCATCAGTCGAGCGTCACCGCCGCACTGCGTCCTTTCGTTGTATCGCCTTAACAAATCGCGGCTAGCGTCTGGCGGAGCTTCAAGGCGCATCGAAAGCCTTGGCGAGTGGTGCCATCGATCGACAGCAAATAGCGGACATGATGCCTCCGATTCAGTCGAATTCGGCCCGACTGTGGCGCATGTCCGCTCCGACCCAGCGGGCGCGCGAAGGGAATCCCGTTGATCGTATCGATGTTTGCCGAATTTCCGCCATCGGTGCCGTGTCTCCCGCCCGAATCGGCCTACCGATCGAGGAGGGAAGACTGCTGATGTCGCACCAATTGTTAGCACATCGTCAACCATGCCGGCATGCGAGTGCGGATCATGCCGTATTCGATCCGTTGTCTTCCTAGTATCGGCGGGGCTGGGAAAGGGAGAATCTCTGTGCGGTTGTATGCGTTCATGCAGGGCGTCGGTTGGCCGAAGTCCTATGTCGGAAAGATCCTGGCCATCTGCTTCGTGGGAACCCACGTTCCTCTCGTCTCGATCGTGTTGTGGCTCGTTCTGCGGGGCGAGATGCGCGACTCGCTCCCGATCCTGGGCGTCGCTCTCGTCGCGACGCTCATCGGTACCGCACTGACGTTTGCCGGCGTCGCCGGAATGCTCGCTCCCGTCGTCCAGTCCACGGCCGCGCTCGACGGTTATTCGGCAGAGCGCCGGCGGCCGGCTCTGCCGACGAATTATCGTGATGCTGCAGGCCGGTTGATGGCGAGCGTCCAGTCGACCGTGTTGTCGCTCGACGAGACGGTGGGGGAGCTTCAATCGCGTGCGACCACCGATCCGCTGACGGGGCTGCGAAACCGTCACTGGCTTTCCGACCAGGGCGTCAAGATGGTCGAAGCGGCAAAGCGCCGGGGCGAGGCGATGTCGCTGCTCGTCATCGACATCGACCGGTTCAAGTCGCTGAACGACATGCACGGGCATCTCTTCGGGGATCAGGCGCTGATCATCGTCGCCGACGCATTGCGGGAAAGCGTGCGACGGGTCGACCAGGCCGTCCGGATGGGAGGCGACGAGTTCTGCGTTCTCCTGCCCGGCACGGAGGCGGCGCTGGCGAGCGAGATCGCCGAGCGGATCCGGCAGGCGGCGCGGCTGTCGGTCGACCGGCTGCTGGGGCCCGATGTCCTGACGCTGAGCATCGGTCTTTCCGAATTGGGCGCGAGCGACACGGGCTTCGTCGATCTCTACTCCCGCGCCGACGGCAATCTCTACCGCGCCAAGGCCCGCGGTCGCGACCAGCTCGTGGTCGGCTGATCAGCCCGTCTCGATCACTGCCTGTCCGACCAACGAGCGGACGGACGAGACCTGGACGCCGCCGGGTTCGCAGCATTTCTGCGGCGGCGCTTGAGGGCCCGTGTGGCGGAACCCATGTAAATCGGGCGAAAGCCGTATGAGGATGCGATGGCGGATGATCTGAGACTGGCGCTCGACCGGCTTGCGGACGGGGACTGGGACGCGGCCCACGCGATCGTTCAGGACGATCCGTCGGCGGACGCTGCCTGGATCCACGCTCATCTCCACCGCGTGGAGGGCGATCCCGGCAATGCCGCCTACTGGTATCGGCGCGCCGGACGCCCGCCCGCGACAGGGACGCTCGACGAGGAATTCGCGGAGATCAGGCGGGCCCTCGGCGGGACACAAGCCAGTTGAGCCGCTCCCCGGCCGGTCGGTTCCAGTCGGTTTGCCAGCTGATCCGACAGGCCGGCGCCGGGGCTTCGTTGCGAGTCACCCCGCGCTGCAGATCCTGAAGAGTCCTTGAAGAGCGCGACCGCATCGCGGGTGAAGGTGGCGTGAGCGGCTCTCAGCCGGGGATGCGCATCGGACGGGTACGACTCCTAGGAAAGCTTGAAGATATTCCGGTAAATCTCCGGGAGCGGCAACGAGATCTGCAATGACTCCACCGCAATCGTTCCTGTCGTGAGGATCGCCGGAGTTTCCTCCCAAGTGCCGTTTCGTCGGAGCCATGCCCAAAGGCAGGGCTTATCCTGGTCTACGATCAGATAGGTCTGGAGGTTCGGTAGCGTCTGATACTCGAGCCGCTTGGGGCCGAAGTCGTTCGGCGCAGTGGAATCCGAAAGAACCTCGACGATGAGTATGGCGCGATCCGTAGTGCGCGCAGCGAGGTCGTCGGAAGCTTCGTCGACGAATATGTCAGCATAGCGGATTGAGCGCGGCCCGGTGCGGATGGCAAAGTCACCCTGCGTGACAAGGTATCGATCAGGATCGAGCGCTCGCTGCAGCATGCGGTCGATATTGCTGACAATGCGGGCGTGCGAGCGCCTGACGTTGGGCAGCATCAGCGGTGTTCCCTCCACCAGCTCAAAATGCCGCTCCTGCCTCTCCAGCCAGTCGAAGAATGCCTCGACCGTCAAATCGGTCGGCAGATCCGCCGGCAAAATGGTTTCAGCGAAAGCGCTCATCGACCGCTCCTTGGAATAACGCACGCAATCTATCACATGGTGCCGGTCGAGCGAGTAGCGATGCCCCGCGCCGGTTCAGCCCATGCAGAGCCCACATGCGCTTGAACCCCTGCCGGCTTTGCTCTAGCCAAAACCGAAACGCGCAAATCGAGAAGCTTTCCGCCCATGACCCTCGTCGACACACGCACGCCAAACCCGAAGGATTTCATCTCCGGCGCCACCGGCGACTGGGAGATCATCGTGGGCATGGAGGTGCATGCCCAAGTGAAGTCCGAGGCGAAGCTGTTCTCCGGCGCGGCGACCAGCTTCGGCGCCGAGCCGAACAGCCATGTCAGCCTGGTCGATGCGGCGATGCCGGGCATGCTGCCGGTCATCAACGAGGAGTGCGTCGCCCAGGCGGTCCGCACCGGCCTCGGGCTGAAGGCGAAGATCCACCATCGCTCGGTGTTCGACCGCAAGAACTACTTCTATCCGGACCTGCCGCAGGGCTACCAGATCTCGCAGTACAAGGATCCGATCGTCGGCGAGGGAACCGTGATCGTCTCCGTCGGGCCGGACTCCAAGGGCGAGTTCGAGGACATCGAGGTGGGCATCGAGCGGTTGCATCTCGAGCAGGATGCGGGCAAGTCGTTGCACGACCAGCATCCGACCATGAGCTTCGTCGACCTGAACAGATCGGGTGTCGCGCTGATGGAGATCGTGTCGAAGCCGGACATGCGCTCTGCCGACGAGGCGAAGGCCTTTCTCACCAAGCTGAGGACGATCGTCCGCTATCTCGGCACCTGCGACGGCAACATGGACGAGGGCTCGATGCGGGCCGACGTCAACGTGTCCGTGCGCCGCCCCGGTGGCCCGTTCGGCACGCGCTGCGAGATCAAGAACGTCAACTCGATCCGCTTCGTCGGCCAGGCGATCGAATCGGAGGCGCGGCGCCAGATCGCCGTCATCGAGGATGGCGGCGTGATCGACCAGGAGACGCGGCTGTTCGACCCGGTGAAGGGCGAGACGCGGGCGATGCGAACCAAGGAAGACGCGCACGACTATCGCTACTTTCCCGATCCGGATCTCCTGCCGCTGGAATTCGACCAGGCCTATGTCGACGCGCTCCTCGCCGAGTTGCCTGAACTGCCGGACGACAAGAAGGCCCGGCTGATCCAAGATGCCGGCCTCTCGGCCTACGACGCTTCAATCCTCGTCTCGGAAAAGGCGATCGCCGATTATTTCGAAAAGGTGGCGAAGGGCCGCGACGCCAAGCAGGCGGCGAATTGGGTGATCAACGATCTCCTGGGCGCCTTGAACAAATTCGGCTTGAGCATTGAAAAGACGCCGGTTTCGGCCGATCAGCTCGGTGCGGTCCTGGACCTCGTGCGCGACGGCACGATCTCCGGCAAGATCGCCAAGGACCTCTTCGAGATCGTCTGGGCCGAAGGCGGCGACCCGAAGGAGATCGTCGAGAACCGCGGCATGAAGCAGGTGACCGACACCGGCGCCATCGAAAAGGCCGTCGACGAGGTGATCGCCGCCAACCCGGAAAAGGTCGAGCAGGCCAAGGCCAAGCCTTCGCTCGCCGGCTGGTTCGTCGGCCAGGTGATGAAGGCGACCGGCGGCAAGGCCAATCCGCAGGCGGTCAACGCGCTGGTCAAAGAGAAGCTCGGCGTCGAATGACCTTCTTCGTCCGCACGGCCGGAACCCGAGACCTGGAGGCGGTCAGCCTCCTGCTCGGCGAGACATGGCATGCGACCTATGACGGCATCTATGGCCTGGAGCGTGTGTCGGAGATCGTCCGCTCTTGGCATTCGGTCGAAGCGCTGCGGCCGCGCGTGACCCGGCTGAACACCGAGTTCCTGGTGGCCGACGACGGGACTCGCCTCGGCGGCATGGCCTTTGCGGCCTTCGAGGCCGAGCGCAAGCTCGTCGTCCTGCATCAGCTTTACGTGCATCCCGACTATCAGCGGCAAGGGATCGGGCGCGAACTCCTGGCCGAGGTCGAGGACGGTTTCCCCGGTGCCGAACGCGTCCGTATCGAGGTCGAGGAGGCGAATACCGGCGCAATCGCCTTCTACGTCGCGTCTGGCTTCGAGCCGGCGGGAAAGTCCGAAGCCTGCGGCGGCGACACCCGTTTCGCCATTCCCGCCGCGATCTACGAGAAGCGCATGATCTGGACAGGCTGAGCGTCCAGAACATTGGACAAAGCGTCAGCATTGGGGCAGCTTTGGACGGGGGCGCTACCCGCAACCCGTTTCGACCCTCGTGCAGGCGGACCGGCCATGCATCTCGTCAGGCTCTATTTCCGCTTCGAGCGGATCGTCGCCCATATTCTCCTGCTGGGGATGGTCGGCGTCGTCCTGCTGGCGCTCTGGAGCTTCCTGCGGGCGACGGGGCTGGCGCTCCTGGATCTGTCGCACCCGCTCGAATATTCCGCCTTCCAGACGCTCTTCGACCGGGTTCTCGCCGCGATCATCGCGCTCGAACTCGCCCATTCGATCCACCAGATGGCGCTCGGCGACCATCGCTTGGCGCAGGTGCGCACGGTGATCGTCATCGGCGTCCTGGCCGTGGTCCGGAAGCTGATCATGCTCGAGGTCGATACGACCAGCGGCACGTTCCTCGCAGGGCTGGCCGCGACATTCCTGGCGCTCGGCGGTCTTCTCGTCATGGTCCATTTCGTCGATGCCCGCGAACAGCGCGGCAAGAAGACGACGGTCACCGGCGGCGAGCATGCCCCTTCGAAAGATCCGGATTGAGTGCGCCGGGCCGCCGCGCGCCAAAGGCACTTGCCGTGTAACGGAACCGTCGCCGCGGCGCAGCGAGCCGGGTGGACATTTTCCCGCCGCCGCAGCATAACGAGCGCGAAATCGGACGGATCGGTATCCTCATGAAGAAATGGCTCCTGGAGATCTTCACCTGGTGGCAGGGCCAGACGATCGGAACCCGCTTCTACACATGGCGCGTGGGCAAGCGTGTCGGCGAGGACGAGTTCGGCAATGTCTACTACACCAATGCGGATGGCACGCGGCGCTGGGTGACCTTCAACGGCCCGGCCGAAGCCTCGGCGATTCCGACCGGCTGGCATGGCTGGATGCACCACAGGGTCGATACGCCGCCGAGCGAGGAAGACTACAAGCCGCGCGACTGGCAGAAGCCGTTCGAGCCGAACCACACCGGCACCTCCAAGGCCTATCGCCCTGCCGGCTCGCTGCTGCGCCCCGGCGCGGAGCGGCCACGCGTCACCGGCGAATACGACGCCTGGACACCCTGAACCCGGCTGGCGGCAGCGTCCGCAAAGCGGCCTTCGCCCATCCACCGGCGACAAACGGTTCGCACGGGATCGTCGCGGGACCGAACCCTGCCGCATTCGCCAGCTAGCCCCGGAGGGTCCGCGCGGTATGGTGCGCGGGCAGGCGAATCACCGGGATACACGATGCGGATGAAACGGCTCTCGATCTCTTCGCTGATGGCGCTGACCTGGCTCTGCGCGATGCAGCCGGCTCTCGCTCAGGATGCGGCGCCGGCCGCCGATCAGGAGCGGGTGAAGAACCCTGTCGCCGTGTTTTCCGGCCTCGACAAGATCACCGGCCGCATCACCACATTCGACGTCTACGTCGACGAGACCGTCCAGTTCGGTACGCTGCAGGTGACGCCGCGGGTCTGCATGACCAGCCCCAAGGGCGCGGCGGAGCGGACGGATGCCTTCGTCCAGGTCGACGAGATCACGCTCGACCGCGAGATCCAGCGGATCTTCTCCGGCTGGATGTTCGCAGATTCGCCCGGCCTCAACGCCGTCGAGCACCCCGTCTACGACGTCTGGCTGAAGAGCTGCAAAACCGATTCGGACGTTCCCGCACCGGAAGGGTAGAAGGTCGCGTCGGCTTCGACCGCCTCCGCGAGGAGCGCCTGATACTCGTCGCGATGGATCTCGATCGCGCCGAACCGGGCGAGATGGCTGGTCAGGAACTGGGTATCGAGCAACTGGTAGCCGCCGCGCATGAGCCGCTCGCAGAGAAAGGCGAGGGCGATCTTGGACGCGTCGGTGCGCCGCGAGAACATGCTCTCGCCGAAGAAGGCCGCGCCGAGCGACACGCCATAGAGCCCGCCGACCAGCCGGTCGCCCTCCCAGGCCTCCACGGAATGGGCGAAGCCCTCGCGGAACAGCGAGAGGTAGAGCGATCGGATCTGGGCGTTGATCCAGGTCTGCTGACGGCCGGGCGCCGGCTCGGCACAGCCATCGACGACCGCCGCGAAGGCGGTGTCGACCCGGATGTCGTAGGGTTGGCGCCGGATCGCCTTCCTGAGGCTGCGCGGCATGTGGAGCGCGTCGAGCGGGAGGACGCCGCGCTCGGTCGGGTCGACCCAGAAGATCCTGAGATCGTCGACCGCCTCCGCCATCGGAAAGATGCCGCAGGCATAGGCCTTGAGCAGGACCGCCGGCGTGATCTCGAAGCGCTGGCGACCCCGGGCCATGGTCTCAGGCCTTCGCCGAATCCGCCAGGTAATGCTCCAGCCAGTGGATGTCGTACTGCCCAGCGGCGATATCGGCATTGTCGACGAGGTCGCGGAAGAGCGGGAGCGTCGTCTTAACCCCGTCGATGACGATCTCGTCGAGCGCCCGGCGCAGGCGCATCATGCATTCGGAACGGTTGCGTCCGTGCACGATGAGCTTGCCGATCAGGCTGTCGTAGAAGGGCGGGATCGAATAGCCCTGATAGACGCCGGAATCGACGCGTACGCCGAGGCCGCCCGGCGTGTGGTAATGCGTGATCTGGCCGGGCGAGGGCGCGAAGGTCCGCGGATCCTCCGCATTGATGCGGCACTCGATCGCATGGCCGGAGAACTGGATCTCGCTCTGGGTGGTCGACAGGCCCTGGCCGCAGGCGACGCGGATCTGCTCGTGGACGAGGTCGAGGCCAGTGATCGCCTCGGTCACCGGATGCTCGACCTGCAGCCGCGTGTTCATCTCGATGAAGTAGAACTCGCCGTTCTCGTAGAGAAACTCGATCGTGCCGGCGCCCCGGTAACTGAGCTCCGCCATGGCTTCGGCGCAGGTCTTGCCGATCTGGGCGCGCTGCTCCTGCGAAAGGGCAGGCGAGCTCGCCTCCTCCCAGACCTTCTGATGCCGGCGCTGGAGCGAGCAGTCACGCTCGCCGAGATGGATCGCGTTGCCGGCCCCGTCACCGAAGACCTGCACCTCGATATGGCGCGGTTTCTCGAGGTATTTCTCGATGTAGACCGCGTCGTCCCCGAAGGCCGCGCCGGCCTCCTGACGCGCGGCCTGCAGGGCCGACGAAAGCTCCTCGCGCGAGCGGGCGACCTTCATGCCGCGCCCGCCACCGCCGGCCGATGCCTTGACGAGAACCGGGAAGCCGATCTCGTCGGCGATCTTCAGCGCCTCGCCGTCGTCCGTCACGGCGCCGGCCGATCCCGGAACCACCGGGATGCCGAGCCGCTTGGCGGTCCGCTTGGCCTCGATCTTGTCGCCCATGATCCGGATGTGATCGGCGGTCGGACCGATGAAGGTGATGCCGTGCGCATCGAGGATGTCGGCGAAGCGGGCGTTCTCCGACAGGAAGCCGTAGCCAGGGTGCACGGCATCCGCGCCCGAAACCTCGCAGGCGGCGACGATCTGCGGAATGTTGAGATAGCTGTCGCGCGAGGGCGGCGGGCCGATGCACACGCTTTCGTCGGCAAGGCGCACATGCATCGCCGCGTTGTCTGCCGTGGAATGAACCGCGACGGTCGAGATGCCGAGTTCCTTGCAGGCGCGCAGGACGCGAAGCGCGATCTCGCCGCGATTGGCGATCAGGACCTTCTTGAACATGTTCCGTCCCTTACGCGATCACGACGAGCGCTTCGCCGTATTCCACGGGTTGGGCATTCTCGACGCAGATCCTGGCGACCTTGCCGGAGCGCGGCGCCGGAATCTGGTTCATCGTCTTCATGGCCTCGATGATCAGGAGCGTCTCGCCCTCGGTGACCTCTTGGCCGACCTCGACGAAGGAGCGGGCTCCGGGAGCCGGCGAAAGATAGACGGTACCGACCATGGGCGAGGGGACGGTTCCAGGCTCGGGACCGGTCGGCGCTGCGAGCTGGGGCGCGGGAGCCTGGCCCGGGGCGGGAGCAGGGCCGGCGGGGAGATATTGCTGCGGAGCCTGCATGTAGGCCATCGCCGGCGGGTAACCGCCCATCTCCTTCTGCCGCGAGACGCGCACCCTGAGGGAGCCGCGCTCGATCTCGATCTCGGTCAGGTCGGTTTCATTGAGAATCGACGCAAGTTCGCGGACGAACGTCGGGTCGACGGTCTGATCTTCTTCTGACATATGCTTCCTTGAGCCGCTCGGTTTCGTCCTCGGCTCCTTCCTTCGGGTCACGACCGTCCGGCCGTCGCCCTGGTGGTTGCCCGAGGGGAGCCGGGCCTCGATGCGGTCCCGCCTCTCGCGATATCGTGACCGCAGTTTCGCAGACGGCTATAGGGCGGGAACCCGTCTGAGGAAAGCGGCAATCGGAAAAGCCGGTATCCGGATCCGCGAATTCTGCCCGCTCGCAGCCTGCGAAATCGACGACGCGGTCGCCGGCACAGGATCCGATCCGGAACCGGCACGCGGTCGACCGATCCCGCGGTGTCAGCAGCTGGCGCTGCCGCATTTACGGACATTGGCGATGGCCGCGGTCAGGTTGTCGGCCCCGACGGCGCCCGCGAGCACCCGGTCGTTGATGACATAGGTCGGCGTTCCGCTGATCTGAAGCTTGTTGGCGAGATCGCTCTCGGCTTCGATCTGCGCCTGGATGTCCTTGGACTCCATCACCGGCCGGAGCTCGGCTTCCGTCACACCGAGATCTTCGGCGACCGACAGCGCGCGCTTCTCGTCGGCGACGCCGCGCGAGCCGAGAAGCTTGCGGTGAAACTCGCCGTAGAGTTCCGGCTTCAGGTCCCGGAAGGCCAGGCTGACGCGCGTCGCTTCGACCGACTGCGGCCCCAGCACCGGGATTTCCTTGAGCACGAAGCGCAGATTCGGGTCGGCCTTCAGGAGGGCGTCCATGTCGGAAAGCGCGTGCTTGCAGTAGCCGCAATTGTAGTCGAAGAACTCGACGACGGTGACGTCGCCGGTGGGGTCGCCGAGGGCGGTGCCCTTCGGTGTCTGGAAGATCTCCGATTCATTGCTCTTGATGGCGGCGGTCTGGGCGGTGAGCTGATCGCTGTTCCGCTTGGCCTCGAGAGCGTTCAGCGTCTCGACCAGCACCTCCGGATGCTTCAGCAGATAGTCGTGGACGATCCCTTCGATCGCCTTGGTCTGAGCGTCGTCGAAGGCCGGCTCGGCGGCGCTCGCCGCGCCCGTGAGGCCGAGGGCGAGGATCGTGGCGAGAATAGCGGTGCGGGGCATGAGAATCGAAGTCCTTCCAGGCGTCAGCGAATCTTGGTGGTGATGATGTCTTGCGCCTGGCGCCAGGGCGGCGAGCCGGGCTTCAGCTTCTGTTGGGCGCGGGCGGCGAAGATCTTGGCCTGGCGGAATGCGCCGGCCTGCCAGTAGCCTTCGGCAGACGCGAGTTCGGCTCGGCCGATGTCGCCGGTGCGACCATATGCCATCGCCAGGAAGCGGTAGGCAACGGAATTGCTGGGATCGACGCGGAGGCCGGCGCGAATGAGGTCGATCGCCCGTTCCATCTGCGACGGGTCGCCGGTGGTGACCAGCGCTTGGCCGATCTCGGCCTTCAGCAGGCCGGAATTGCTTCCATCGAGCTTGGCGGCCCTGCCGAAGGCGGCCGCCGCTTCCGATCCGCGACCGGCCTCCAGAAGGATCTCTCCCCGCATTTCCTCGAACCAGGGATTTTTCGGCCGCGACGCGATCAGGGCGTCGATCTTCCTGAGGGCGGAGGCGGTCGAGCCGGCGAGGAAGGTCGCGATCGCGTCGCCGTAGAGCGCGCCGATCGAGCGCGGATCCCGCGCGAACAGGCGCCTCACATCGCTCATCCCGCCATTGTAGGCGGCGATCTTGGCACGGGCGAGATTGTGGCGCTCGACGAGTTCGGCCGGGTCGGTCCGCCCGTAATAGGGGCTGCGCTTGGCCGCTTCCTCGATCGCCGCGCGGCGATCCTGCGGCATCGGGTGCGACGAGAGGTAGGAGCCGGCCCGGGAACTGGCGAAGAGATTGTTGCGCGCCAGAATGTCGAAGGTCTGGACGAGGCCCTTTCCGGACTGGCCGGAGCGATCGAGATAGGTGATCGCGGCGCGGTCGGCGGTCGCTTCCTCGCCGCGCTGGTAGCTGAGAAGTCCGCGATGGGCGGCTGCGGCCCCGCCGGCGATCAGTCCGGTTCCGGCCTGGGCGGCGCCGCGCGTGCCCGAGGCGGCGCCGGCTGCGGCGATGCCGGCACCGAGGAGACCGGCCACGATCGCGATCGTCTGGGCGCGCTCGATCTGATCGCGCAGCCGCTGCTGGTGGTTGCCGGCGAGGTGGCCGATCTCGTGGGCGAGAATGCCGATCAACTGGTTCGGCGTGTCGGTCGCGGTGATGGCGCCCGTGTTGACGAAGATCCGCCGGCCAAGGACGAAGGCGTTGAAGTCCGGCGAGTTGACGAGAACGATGTCGATGCCCGAGCGCGACAGGCCTGCGGCCTTGAGGAGCGGCCTGGCATAGTCGGCGACCAAGCCTTCGATCTCCGCATCACGGACGATTGGCAAGTGCGCCTTCTCGCTGCGTGCGGCTGTCGCACTCGTCGGCAGGAGGGCGAGGCTGACGGCCGTCAGGATCGCGACGCCATGCGCGGCGATGCTGCGAAGTCGGTGGATCATGCTGTCTTCCGGTTTCGAATTTCGCACGGGTTCATTTCAAGCTCGCGCTGGTTCGGGTATCGACGGATCGAGTGTCGGCACGGACCCCGTACCGTCAAACGTCGCGCCGAGGCATCCGCCTTTCGATAACACGACAGGCGCCCGCTGCGCGATCACGAGACCCGGCGCATCCGTGAATGCCGGTGAACGAGACGACAGGGCTGCCGAATTTTCCTCGGGAGCCCGTCCCAGCCACGCCAAAGCGGCGAATTGTTGGCGCGGCGAGGCTGCAACAGGAAGGACGTACACCGATGATGACGCCGTCGCTCAGATCCAAAGTCGATCCCTTCCGCGCGATGGATGTCCTGGCCGAAGCCAACCGGATGATCGCCGCCGGGGAGCGGGTGCTTTCGCTGGCCGTCGGGCAGCCAGCGGCGCCGGCGCCCGACGCTGCCATCGACGCTGCCAGAGCCATGCTCGGCCACGGCCGCGTCGCCTATACCGATGCGCTCGGGCGACGGGAGCTTCGTGAGCGAATCTCCCGCTACTACCTCGAACGCCATGGTCTGGCGGTCGATGCGAGCAGGATCATGGTGACCACGGGATCCTCCGCCGGCTTCAACCTCGCCTTCCTCGCCGCCTTCGACCCCGGCGATCGGATCGCGATCGCCTCGCCGGGCTATCCCGCCTATCGCAACATCCTGAAGGTGCTGGGGCTCGAGCCGGTGGAGATCCCGGTCGGCGTGGAAACCGACTACATCTTCACCGCAGCGCATCTGCAGTCGGCGCATGAGGAGAAGCCCGTCACCGGGGTTCTGGTCGCAAGTCCTGCCAACCCCACGGGAACCGTGACGCCTCCCGAGGAACTTGCGCGGCTCGTCACCTATGCCGACGCGCAAGGCATCCGCTTCATCTCCGACGAGATCTATCATGGCCTCACCTATGGCGGCGAAGAGGCGAGCGCGCTCGCTTTTTCCGAGCATCCGATCGTCGTCAATTCCTTCTCCAAATACTACTGCATGACCGGCTGGCGGATCGGCTGGCTGGTGCTGCCGCCGGAACTGGTGCGGGCGGCCGAGCGGATCGGCCAGAGCCTCTATATCTCGGCGCCGGAGATCTCGCAGGTCGCGGCCACGGCCGTGTTCGACGCGGCGGAAGAACTCGACCGGGTGCGCGACGGCTATGTCCGGAACCGCGATCTTCTGATCCAGCGGCTTCCGGAACTCGGCTTTCGCGATATTGCGCCGATCGACGGCGCCTTCTACGCCTATGCCGGCATTCCCGAAGGATGGGGCGGCTCGACGGAGTTCGCCCGCAGCGTCCTGCACGAGACCCATGTCGCCATCACGCCAGGCACCGACTTCGACCTCGTTCGCGGCGAGTCCTTCGTCCGTCTCTCCTATGCCTGCGACTATGCAACGCTCGAAGAGGCGCTCGGTGGCATTCGGAGGTTCACCCAAAGGCGGTGAGGAAAGTCCCGCCAGCTGAGAAATTGCGTTCGAGCGGGGAGTGGAACAACCAGACCGCTTCACGCCTGCGCAAGGCTTTGGGCGCGAGATCCAATCGGTAAGCGGCGTTGTTGAAGATAGAAGAAGGCCCGGGACGCGACTGTCCCGGGCCTTGATGGCGAACGCGGTGAGCGTCGCCGGCATGTCTTGTATCCGGAGCCCCTTCCGGCCGAAGGCGCGATGATGCGGCGACCGCTGCCTCAGCCGTCGAACATCGAGCCGTCGAGAGGCTCCCGGTTGGCGATGTCGTTGCGGCTGTAGGGCATGTCGTAATTGGCGAGACCCGGGCTCCAGCCATAGTCGTAGCCATAGAACGGATAAGCATAGCGACCATTGGCGCCGAAGGCGTTATCCGGCCTTACGACAACGGCCGAGACCATTCCATCCTTCAGCAGGATGTCGTCGACATAGCCATAATTGGTCCAGCCGCCCTGGTCGTTGAGGCGGACATAATCGTCGACCAGTTCCGTCGCGCGCCAGACGCGCGGCCCGGTGTCGGCATCCTCGAACCATCCGCTGTCGACGTTCTGAATATTGGTGCTCGCCGTCTGCTTGGTGATCATATCCCGGTCGAACAGCGAATAATCCTCCAGATTGTCCTCCGTGACGGGAACGGTCACGCGGTTCTGTCCGGCGTCGATCTTCGCGACATCCCAGGGGATGCTGACGTGCGTGTCGCCGATGTCCCAGACGCCGCCCACCTCGGCGATGATCGAAAGAGCCTTGCCGTCGGCGCCGATCAGGACGTTCTCGACATCGCCGATCTCGTCACCCGTCGGTCCATAGACGGGACGATCGATGAGGCTGTCGACGCTGACGGAGTTCGCAGCGGTGAGGTCCGGATGCCAGTCCGGCAAGGAGATCGCCCGGGCGGTCCCGTCGATGCCGGAGGCCGCGTTGGTCGTGCTCGCCGTGGTCCGGTCCTGCTGATCGTCCATGCCGCTCGTCTGAGCGGAAGCGGCTGTTGCGCTGAGGGCAAGGGTCGCCGTCGAGGCGATCAGGATCTTGGTCGCGTTGTGAAGCATATCGTTGATATCTCCCTTGGTTCGTTTCAGCCGACCTGCCGGCGCGTCGACTTCGCGTCCGGCCGCATTCGGCTTCGTCATGGGAGACCAACGAGGGCTTCGGCCGTGTCGTTCACCGGAAACTCGCTTCCCGCCTCGCAATCACGCCGCATTACAATCTGTTTCGCGCAATGGAATTGCTGCGCCAGAACGAGTTCGGGCGGCCAGATGGCCGCCCGTCCAATGTCGCATTTCGTCTTGCCGAAGATCAGAAGAAGCTGCGACGGGCCCACCACCCGGTGCGGCGCGGCTTCTGGGGAGCCTCTTCCTCATCGCCCGCGATCGAAGAGGTGACGACGGGCTCCTTCGGCATCGCGGCCGCGGCGGCCGGAGCCTCATCGGCCGGCTGATCGTCGTTGGCCGCCTGATCGGCCGCCTCGCCGGAGGGCGCCGCTGCCTGGTCCTCGATCACGGCCGCGGCCGGCTCGGCCTCTGCGGGCGTCTCAGACATGAATGCCGGCTGCGTCTCCACGGGCTGTGCCGCCACCGGCTCTTCCGTCACTGCCGGCTCCGCCTGCAAGGCCGGGGCCTCGCTGGCTTCGGCGGCAATGGCGGTGTCAGCCTCGGCGGGCTCACTCGCAATTGCCGGAGCGGCTTCGCTCGGCCGGTCCTCCGACATGTCCGGGATCTCGGTCACGACGACTTCGCCATTCTCGTTGTTGGAAGCGTGGCTCTCGCCGCCGGTCTCCACTTCGCGGGAGGCGGCCTGCGCGGGCTGCTCACCGCCGCGCGTGTCCCCGTCACCCTCGCGATGGCGCCGACCGCCGCGGCGACCGCGGCGGCGGCGCTTGCGGTTGCGGCCGCCATCGTCGTCCTGCGCTTCGCGGGTGTCCGACCCGGAATCTCCGGCGTCATCCTCGTCCTCGTCTTCATCCTCGTTGTCCGAAGCACCGTCTGAGGCTTCGCTCGCATCGGCCGAACCGTTCGCGCCACCGCGGCGCCGCCTGCGGCGGCGGCGGCGCTTGCCGCCGTCATCCGTGTCGCGCTCGCTCTCGTCGGCGGTCTCGACGCTCTGCGTCTCGTCGTCGGTCAGCGCTTCCGCCGCCTCGTCGGCGGCGGCATCGGCTTCGTCCATCGCGACGACCGATTCGGGATGCACGACCTCGGAATGAGCGATCGGCTTCAGCGCCTCGGCGCCGCGTTCGATCGCAATGCTCTGGTGGCCGGCGCTCTCGTCGGCCTCGATGACGATCTTCAGACCGTAGTGATGCTCCAGTTCGTCGATCCGCTTACGCTTCTCGTTGAGGACGTACAGCGCGGTCGCGGTCGGCACCTTCACGATCAGATCGTGCGTGGCGTGCTTCTGCAGGTGCTCCTCGATCGTCCGCAGGACATGCAGCGCCAGCGACGAGGAGGAGCGGATCAGCCCGGCGCCCTCGCAGATCGGGCAGGCCTGCATGGTGGATTCGAGCACGCTGGCGCGGATCCGCTGCCGGCTCATTTCCAGCAGGCCGAAATGCGAGATCTTGCCGACCTGGATGCGGGCGCGATCGCTCTTCAGGCAGTCCTTCAGCCTCTTCTCGACGGCACGGTTGTTGCGCTTCTCGTCCATGTCGATGAAGTCGACGACGATGAGGCCGGCGAGATCGCGCAGGCGCAGCTGACGGGCGACCTCCTCGGCCGCTTCGAGATTGGTCTGGTAGGCGGTGTCCTCGATCGAGTGCTCCCGCGTCGAGCGGCCCGAATTGACGTCGATCGCGACCAGCGCCTCGGTCTGGTTGATGATGATGTAGCCGCCGGACTTCAGCGTCACATGCGGCTGCAGCATCTTGTCGAGCTGCGATTCGATGCCCTGCCGGGCGAAGATCGGCGTCGGATCGCGATAGGGCTGCACGACCTTGGCCTGGCTCGGCATCAGCATCCGCATGAAGTCTTTCGCTTCACGGTAACCGCCTTCGCCGGCGACGAGGATCTGGTCGATATCCTTGTTGTAGAGATCGCGTATCGACCGCTTGATCAGGCTGCCTTCCTCGTAGACGAGGGCAGGGGCGATCGAGGAGAGGGTGACGTTTCGCACCGTCTCCCACAGCCGCATCAGATATTCGTAGTCCCGCTTAACCTCGGCCTTGGTGCGGTTGGCACCGGCCGTGCGCAGGATGATGCCCATGCCGCGCGGCACGTCGAGGTCGCGCACGACATCCTTCAGTCGCTTGCGGTCGGCCGCATTGGTGATCTTGCGGGAGATGCCGCCGCCGCGCGCCGTGTTGGGCATCAGCACCGAGTAGCGGCCTGCGAGCGACAGATAGGTGGTCAGCGCCGCGCCCTTGTTGCCGCGCTCCTCCTTGACGACCTGGACCAGGAGGATCTGCCGGCGCTTGATGACTTCCTGGATCTTGTACTGCTTGCGCATGCGCGCCTGGCGAACCGGCACTTCCTCCATGGCGTCCTCGGAGCCGAGATCGTCGATCTCCTCGGCCTCGTCGCCATTGTCATCGCCATTTGCATCATCGTCGTCCGAACGCGAGCGACCGCGCGGACGTCGTCCCCGCCGGCCGCGGCGGTTGCGGCCTCCGTTCTCGTCCGAAGTCTCGCTGTCACGCGAGTCCTCGTCCTCGGCGGAGTCGTCGTCGGCATCCTCCGAGGAGTGGCTCTCGGTGTCAGCCTCGTCGGAACGGCGGAAGCTCGTGCCGGCGTCGCTATCCGCGGATGCCTCGGAGCGGGCGAACGCGTCCGCGTCCGCATGCGACTCGGGCCGCTCATCGCCAAGCTCGGTAACGGCCGAAGCCTCAAAGACACCGCTCGCGTCGGCACCTTCGCTTGCCTCGTCGCTGGTGCCTGCATCGCCATGCCGTGCATCGTCCTGGGAAGAGCCCTCCTGCCAGGCGTCCGCATCGGCCGTCGCTCCATGGCCTGCCTCGTCGGCATCCACCGCTTCTGAGACCCGGTCGTCACCGCCGCGGCGTTCCGCGGCCTTGGCCCGGGCCGGCTTGCGGCTGCGAGACGAGCGAGCCCGCGGCTCCTCCGGCTCGTCATCCTCTTCCGCCCGTGCCAGCTCCTCGGCGATCAGCGCTTCGCGGTCGGCCTTCGGGATCTGGTAGTAGTCGGGATGGATCTCGCTGAAGGCGAGGAAGCCGTGGCGGTTGCCGCCATACTCGACGAAGGCGGCCTGCAGTGACGGCTCAACCCGCGTCACCTTCGCCAGATAGATATTTCCCTTGAGTTGTTTCTTGTGCTCTGATTCGAAATCGAATTCTTCGATCCGGCTACCGCGGACGACGACGACGCGCGTCTCTTCCGGGTGGGACGCGTCGATCAGCATTTTGTTTGCCATGAAGGAACTCCCCGGCGCTCGCGCGTGCGGTGCACCGACGGCATTCCAAAGCCTGACGGTCGACGGCCGGGCGCGAGCCCGAATGGGTCGTGTCGCACAACCGACTGCTGCCGCTGTGCGACGACCATCCAGCCCGCGGCGTTAAGCGGGGGGATATCGGGCAGACAGCGGCGAGTGGCAGCAAAATCACGACCTGCAACAACTGATGGCCGCTGAGGCGACCGATGAAACGCGCGGATTTCCTGCCGCTTGCCGCGGGGTGCATCCGCATCGTTGGAAATTCGGCTGGAGCATGCTCCAGCGTCGATGGGAATCTTCCAAGAGATTCGAAAACGGGCCTTCGTGTCGCTGGGATCACTGCGCCACTACCGCCCTCGCGAAGTCTCGCGATCCCGGTAGCATGGCTCTCGTCTCGGCGACGACGCGGTCTCCACGTCGCTTCAAACCTCACTTTCGCTTTTATGACGTGTGCGACTAAGAAACAAGAGTAATGCCATCCAGGCCGTCTGGACGCGACGGCATGGCCAGATTCGCGCAAGCTTCGCCATGAGATAGCCGATCTGAGCGTGCCAGGATGGATGCGGAAGCGCTGTAGCGGGCGAACGTGATTCGCTCGGCGGAGAATGGGGCGCCGCGGATTCTGGTCAGCTGGCGGTCCAACAGGATGAGGGGCATCGGGATGCGGGTCGGCCGGGTCATGCCGTCATCGTCTCGTCACGATTGGGGAATTGGGCGTGCCGGAAGGAAACGAGCTCGAGCCGCTTTCGAACCCTATGATCAATGCATCTGCCACACTTGGCCGTGCCGTCTCGTGCGCTGCCGCTGCGTCATCGCGAATAGCCGCGATCTGCCTGTGCCTTGCGCTGGCGGTGCTGGTCTCTTCTGCCAGTCCTTCGGCGGCCGGGGAGGAGAGGGTGATCACCGCCTTCGAGCAGACGCCGACGGAGGACGGGCTTCGGGCGCGCTTCACGCTGAACGGCGAGACGAAGGTCCGGCTTCTGCATTTGCACAATCCCGATCGCATCGCCGTCGATTTCGTCGGCACGGTCCCGGCCATCACGATTGCGCCGGCGCGCGACAATCCGATTGTGGAGACGATCCGGCACGGCCTCGTCGCGAAGGACCGCTATCGCGTCATCTTCCGGCTGAAATCGCCCGGAACCGGCCGGCTCGAACAAAGCCGGACCGATGCGGGGGAGATCGTCACCCTGTCGGTCGGCCCCGATGAGCGCTCGACTGTGGTGACCCGCCGGACGGGCGCTGATGCGGCAAAGGCCGCTGCCGATGCGGCGGCTCCGGCAAAGGGCGAGCGTCCGGCCGTGGCGCAGTCCCGGACGCGGCAGCTGGTGATCGTCGTCGATCCCGGCCATGGCGGCGAGGACAATGGCGCGGTGTCGCCGTCCGGAACCTTCGAAAAGGACATCAATCTCGCCATGGCGCGTGCGATCCGCGAGTCCCTCTCGGAATTTCCCGGCGTGAAGGTCGTGCTGACCCGCGACGGCGACACTTTCATTCCGCTCGACGAGCGCTCGGCGATTGCCCGCAAGGAACATGCCGACCTCTTCATCTCCGTGCATGCCGATTCGATTCGCTACAACGATTTGCGCGGCGCCACCGTCTATACGCTCTCCGATCGGGCCTCGGACGAGCTGTCGCGCCAGATCGCTGCGTCGGAAAACGCCGCCGATCGGTTCGCCGGACCGGAATGGCAGCAGAGCGAGCCCGACGTCTTCGACATCCTGCTCGACCTGACGCGGCGCGAGACGGTGAGCTTCTCGGAGCATTTCGCGACCTCGCTCGTCACCGACCTGTCGCGTGACAAGATCGACCTCATCAAGAATCCGAAACGGTCCGCCTCTTTCGTGGTGCTCAAGGCGCCGGATGTGCCTTCAGTCCTCGTCGAATGTGGGTTCCTGTCGAACCCGGACGACGAGACGCTCCTGAAGGACGATTCCTGGCGCAAGAAGATGGCGAATGCGATCGCCGAAGCGGTGGTGACGTTCTTCCGCGGGAAGGACGCCTCCCGCTCCGTGGATGCCGGATGACATCCGAAGCCGCACCGGTTTGCGCCGGACGCCGACATAAGCAAGGTTTCGCTCAAGTTTTCCGCGCAATGCTTCATGTCCCTGCCGCAATTGCGGGACAGAAGGATTTCAGCATCGTGCGCAGGCCGGGCCCGACCGGCCGCCGGGGCCG
>NZ_JAJAVB010000032.1:107987-258805 GCF_020615385.1 Jiella soli
CCGGACAGGCGCGTGGAGCGCCTTCCGGACGGAGTTTCGATGATCAGATTGCTCGGCTACTTCTTCGGAATCGGCGCCGTCTTCTTCGTTATCGTGGCGGGCGGCGTCGCCTGGTACGTCGAGAAGACCGCCGCGGGCCTGCCGGACTATCAGGTGCTGGCCAACTATGAGCCACCGGTGACGACCAGGTTCTACGCCTCGGACGGCCAGCTGATGGCCGAATATGCGCGTCAGCGCCGGCTCTTCCTGCCGATCCAGGCGATCCCGAACCTCGTCAAGAATGCCTTCCTGTCGGCCGAGGACAAGAACTTCTATACGCACCCCGGCATCGATATCGAGGGTATCGGCCGCGCGCTTCTCGTGCTGGCCAAGGGCGGCCACATGCAGGGTGCGTCGACGATCACCCAGCAGGTGGCGAAGAACTTCCTTCTGACCAACGAGCGGACGCTCGACCGAAAGATCAAGGAAGCGATCCTGTCGCTGAGGATCGAGCAGGCCTATTCGAAGGACAAGATCCTCGAACTCTATCTCAACGAAATCTATCTCGGCATGGGCTCCTACGGTCTCGCCGCCGCCTCGCTCGCCTATTTCGACAAGTCCGTGAACGAGTTGACGATCGCGGAGGCCGCGTATCTGGCCGCGCTGCCCAAGGCGCCGGAGAACTACAACCCGTTCCGCGACGCCGACAAGGCGATCCAGCGCCGCAACTGGGTGATCGACCAGATGGCCCAGAACGGCTTCATCACCCGGGAAGAGGCGCAGGACGCCGAGCAGAAGCCGCTCGACGTCAATCCGCGCCCGTCCGGCACCTATCTCGCCTCCTCGGAATATTTCACCGAGGACGTGCGTCGCGAGATCATCCAGCGTTCCGGCGTGGACGGGCTCTACGAGGCCGGCCTTACCGTGCGCACGACGCTCGACCCGGCCATGCAGAAGGAAGCCCGCCGGGCGCTGCAGCACGGGCTGATCAAATATGACGAGGCGCGCGGCTTCCGCGGGCCGGTCGACCACATCGACATCGGCAGCGACTGGGGCACGGCGCTCGGCAAGATCGAAGCCCTTTCCGACGTGCCGGAATGGCGGCTCGCGGTGGTCCTGTCGGCGGAATCCGACCAGCTCCGGATCGGCCTTCAGCCCAAACTCGAGGTTTCCGGCGCGCGGAGCGCCGAGCGGGAGATCGGGACGATCTCCCGCGATGACATGAAGTGGGCGTTCCGCCTGAACACCAAGGAGCGCTCGGGCACCGTGCGCTCGGCCGCCGACGTCGTTTCGCGCGGCGACGTCGTCTATGTCGAGGCGAAGGAGGAGGGCGAGGGCTACCGGCTGCGCCAGCCGCCGAAGGTGCAGGGCGCGCTCGTGGCGATGGAGCCGGAGACGGGCCGCGTACGCGCCATGGTCGGCGGCTTTTCCTATGGCCAGTCGGAGTTCAACCGGGCGACCCAGGCCTATCGGCAGCCGGGCTCCTCGTTCAAGCCGTTCGTCTACGCCACCGCGCTCGACAACGGCTACACGCCGGCCTCGGTGATCATGGACGCGCCCATCTCGTTCCCCGACGGCAATGGCGGCACCTGGTCCCCGTCCAACTACGGCAATGAGGGAAGCGCGGGCGCGTCGACGCTGCGGCGCGGCATCGAGCAGAGCCGCAACCAGATGACCGTCCGCCTCGCCCACGACATGGGCATGGATCTCATCGCGCAATATGCGGAGCGCTTCGGCATCTACGACCACCTGAAGCCCTACCTGCCGATGGCGCTCGGCGCGGGCGAGACCACCGTGCTGCGGCTGGTCTCGGCCTATGCGATCATAGCCAATCATGGACAGTCGCTCGAGCCGACACTGATCGACCGCATCCAGGACCGCTACGGCCGGACGATCTACAAGCACGACCAGCGGACCTGCTCGGATTGCAACGCATCGGACTATAACGGTCAGGGCGAGCCGACGCTCGTCGACGAGCGCGACCAGGTGCTCGATCCGATGACCGCCTATCAGATCACCTCGATGATGGAGGGCGTAGTCCAGCGCGGCACCGCGACCGCCGTCAAGCAGCTCGGCGTGCCGATCGCCGGCAAGACCGGTACGACGAACGACGAGAAGGACGTCTGGTTCGTCGGCTTCACGCCCAACCTCGTCTGCGGCGTCTTCATCGGTTACGACAATCCCAAGCCTCTCGGCCGCGGCGTCGTCGGCGGCAACACCTCGGCGCCGGTCTTCGTCGACTTCATGAAGGACGCGCTGAAGGGCAAGCCGGCCGTCGACTTCAAGGTCCCGGAGGGCATGGAGCTCATCGCCGTGAACCGCAAGACCGGCATGAGCGCGAACGGCTCCGGCCCGGACATCATCACCGAGGCCTTCAAGCCCGGCACCGGCCCGGCGGATACCTATTCGGTGATCGGTGCCGACGACATCGCCCAGGCGCCGGGCTCGGGCACGGTGTCGCAGCAGGCCGAGCAGGCAATCACGCAAGGGGCGGGCGGCCTGTTCTAGAGCCTGATCCGGAAAAGTGGGAACCGATTTTCCGACGAGATCATGCGAAAAGGGAGAGATAGAGCGGGATCGCAATCGGGTCGGATCCCATCCCGCTCTTGGCTCTCCGGCGTTCCATCCTTGACGGGGTCGGCGGGGCGGGGCTAGACCCGCCCCTCGCTTTTTGATGCGTCGGCGGACAAGGCCGTCCATCGATCACGATCCGGAACCGGCGCTCCGCCGGACCGTCGTGACACCGAAAACCCGGCGACATCGGCCATTCGCCGGACGCTGGACCACATGGGAGATTGCGGCATGCGTGCCGAGATCGAGACGATCGTCGACGAATCCAAGCAGGCCATAAGCCTGCTGAGGAGGCATCTTTGACTGGGATCGCGCCCTCAAACGCCTCGACCAGCTGAACCAGAAGGCGGAGGATCCGTCGATCTGGAACGACCCGATGGAAGGCCAGAAGCTGATGCGTGAGCGCCAGCAGCTGGAAGAATCCATCGGTGCTATCAAGGGTCTTGAGCAGACGCTCGCCGATTCCGTCGACCTCATCGCCATGGGCGAGGAGGAGGGCGACACGGAGATCGTTGCGGAAGCCGAGAAGGCGATCCGCGCGGTCCGCTCTGACGCGCAGAAGCGGCAGATCGAGACGCTGCTGTCCGGCGAGGCCGATTCCAACGACACCTATCTCGAAGTCCATTCGGGAGCTGGCGGCACAGAGAGCCAGGACTGGGCTGCGATGCTGGAGCGGATGTACATGCGCTGGGCCGAGCGTGCGAGCTTCAAGGTCGAGGTGCTGGAGGAGCATTCAGGCGAAGAGGCGGGCATCAAGTCGGCGACGCTCTTGATCAAGGGCCACAATGCCTATGGCTGGGCGAAGACCGAATCCGGCGTGCACCGGCTGGTGCGGATTTCGCCCTATGACAGTCAGGCGCGGCGGCATACGTCCTTCGCGTCGGTCTGGGTCTATCCGGTGGTCGACGATACGATCGACATCCAGGTGAACGAGTCCGACTGCCGGATCGACACCTACCGGTCCTCCGGCGCCGGCGGGCAGCACGTCAATACGACCGATTCGGCGGTGCGGATCACGCACATGCCGACCGGCATCGTGGTCGCCTGCCAGCAGGAGCGCTCCCAGCACAAGAACCGGGCGACCGCCTGGAACATGCTGAAGGCGCGGCTCTACGAAGCCGAGCTCGAAAAGCGGGAGGAGGCGGCGAGCGCTGAAGCCGCGTCGAAGAGCGACATCGGCTGGGGACACCAGATCCGTTCCTACGTTCTCCAGCCCTATCAGCTGGTGAAGGATCTGCGGACCGGGATCGAGAGCACCAGCCCGCAGGAGGTGCTCGACGGCAGTCTCGACGAGTTCATGGAAGCGGCGCTGGCGCATCGGGTCCATGGCGGCGAGACAAGCGTCGAGGATATCGACTGATCGAGACCGCCGGGCGCGACGCATCCCGTCGCGCCCGGCGGCTTTGCGATGGTGACGCGGATCTTTCTGAGCCAAGGGCTCCAGGGCCGGGCGCGGCGCCTTCGGTCGGAGGTAGCGTCTCAGGCAGCGCCGCGCCTCTCGCTCAGTCGATCGCGGCGATCCGCCGGCCGATGCGATAGAAGCTCTCGGGGTCGACCGGCTCTTCGTTACGGCGCACCTCGTAGTGGAGATGCGGCCCGGTGCTGCGCCCGGTACTGCCGACGGCGCCGATCGTCTGGTTCCGGACGAGCTTTTCGCCGACGGACACATCGATCCGAGACATATGACCGTAGCGCGACGAGACGCCGTCGCCATGATCGATCTCGACCATATTGCCGTAGCCGCCGGCCGGTCCGGCGCGCGTCACGATCCCCGGAGCGGTCGCGCGGACCATGGTTCCTTCCGGCTCAGCATAGTCGATGCCGGTGTGCATGGCCGGACGGCCGAGAAAAGGGTCCGGGCGGACGCCGAAGGTGCTTGAGATAACTCCCCCGGCCATCGGTTCTGCCAGCGGCAGCGTCGCTGCGACGGAGCGCACCTTCTGCAACTGCGTGAGAGCCTCGTCGACCTCCGCATAGGACTGCTCGAAGGCGGACCTGTGGGTGGCCGGCTCGAACGGGCCGCCGGCGGCGGAGGCCTGCGAACCCTCGGGAACCGCGATCCCCGCAGCCTTCAGGGCAGACGCGATCTTCACGGTTCGGGTGCGGGCGCTCGCGGCAAGGGACTGCAGATTTCGAACCTGCCGAAGTTCGGCGCGATCGATGGCGCGGCCGATGCGGTGCAGGGCCTCGTCGGAGACCCCGTGGTCATCCGCCCGAAGCTCCGCATGGTTTTCCACAGCGGGGCCCGCGGGGGTATCGGCGCCGCGAAGGCGCGCGCGCGCGAGGTCCGGCGGCATCGGCGCAGGCGGGGGGGCCGGCGCGGCGCCCCTGTCCTCGGCGAGGAGCGAATCGGAGGCGGCGCCGGCCTCGGCGGCCATCTCGGTCGAAAAGTCGGGCTTCGGCGTCGGGATCGGGACCGCCTCCGCGACGAGGCCGCCCGCCTTCGCCCGCTCGAGCAAAGGCGCGAGCTTGTCGTAACGCGCGGCGAGTTCTTCCTGCTGGCCGAGCAGGACATCCACCTTGGTCTCGACCATCTTCTGCGCAAGGAACTGGCGGCTCGTCGCCGTGTCGAGCTGGGCCCGCAGCATGGCGATCCGGGTCTCGTAGTCGCGCTCGCGGCGGGAGGTGCTCTCCGAGGCGGCGCCGGTGCTTCCGTCAAGCCAGTACCAGCCGGGACCGGCGATCAAGGAGAGGGTGAGGGTGGCGGCGAGGACCCCGGCCGCGACAAGGCGGCTAGGGGCGATGGTGAAATGGCGGACGTGGTCGCCGCGGGCGATGATGATCGTGTGCGGCGGCCTGCGCTCGCCAAAGGTGCGGGAATGCTTGATCGCCGGCATCAACCAGATCGCTTTCGGAGGTCCTTCCTCGGGCCGGATTAGAGAGCGTTAGGGTTAACGTTTCCTTTCCTGCCCGCCGAAAGGACGGCCTCCGAGCGCCGGTGGCCTCAGCTCGAACGGGGCGAGAGGGCGCGATAGAAGGTGGGCGTCAGTCCGGCTTCGGCGCGCGCCCGATCGTTGAACGGCGCCTTGATCTCGCCGCGGAAGCTCGCCCGCACCAGTTCCCGGAAACGTTCCGCGGGATTTCGGCGCTCGCGGGCGCACAGGAAGCGGAACCATTTCGCGCCGATGGCGACGTGCTTCTTCTCGTCACGATAGATGATTCGCAGGATGTCGGCGGTTTCCTCGTCGCCGACCGCTTCGAGCTTTTCGACCAGCGACGGCGTCACGTCGAGACCGCGCGCCTCGAGAATGAGCGGCACGACGGCGAGGCGGGCGCCGAGATCGTGGGCCGTTTCCTCGACCGCCTGCCACAGCCCGTCATGGGCGGGCAGGGCGCCGTAATGCGAGCCGAGCGACTCGAGACGCCGCGACAGGAGCCGGAAATGCTTGGCCTCTTCGAGCGCCACCGTCATCCAGCCGTCGAAGAAGGAACGCGGGACGCGCTCCGGCGCAAAGCGCGCGACGATGTCGAGCGCCAGATCGATCGCGTTGAGCTCGATATGGGCGAGGGCGTGGATGAGCGCGATGCGCCCCTCCAGCGTATGCACCGATCGCCGCTTCACCGTCCGCGGCGAGACGAGGACGGGTTCGGAGGGTCTTCCCGGCCGCCCGGGATGGGCCGGGTCGGCGGCACCGTAGAGGCCGAGCCGCCGGCCGAACCACATTCGGCAGGCAAGGTTCGTGCGGTCGACCTTCATGTCGAGATCGCTGGCGGCAAGAGCAGCAAGCGCGGCCTCGCGAAGCGTCGACGGCACCCGCTGTCCGTCAGTCTCGATCATTGCGACCCGGCGAGCGCCCGGGCGGCCGAAAGCACCTCTTCGGCATGGCCGGGAACCTTCACCTTCTCCCAGATCCTGGCGACGACCCCGTCGCCGCCGATGAGGGCCGTGGTTCGATCTACGCCCATGTATTTCCTGCCGTACATGGACTTTTCGACCCAGACACCGAAGGCTCCGATCAGACTCTTGTCCTCGTCCGACAGCAGGCGGACGGTCAGGTCGTGCTTGTCACGGAACTTGCCGTGCTTTGCCACCGGATCGGGAGAAACCCCCAGGACCGGCACGCCGATCGCGTCGAATTCCGCCTTCAGGCCGCTGAATTCGACAGCTTCGCGCGTGCAACCGGACGTATCGTCCTTGGGGTAGAAATAGAGGATGAAAGGCTTGCCCTTCAGGTCCGCCGACGTGACCATGTCGCCATGATCGTCCGGCAGATTGAAGTCCGGGCAGGTTTGTCCCGAGGAAATCGCCATGGTGTCATCCTTTCGGCAAAAACAATCGGAAGGAGGAGGATGTCGCAAAGCCGGCCGGAATGGACCTGCGCGAACGCTGGCAGGAACCATTGCTGACGGCCGAGCCCGATCGGAGCAGAGATAGAAAAGCGATGCCTGCCCCGACCGAGCCGCCCCCTCATAGCCGACGATCCCGGCGCGCGATAGCGCTGCCCGTGTCGCCGTGGCAAAGGGCGGTCTGGTCGGAATGGATGGCTGCGACATGAGGCGGTCCGTCCGGTTCGTCACCGGCGCGATTGCTCTCGTCTTTTCGATCCTCGTCCTTCTGTTCGGCGTCGCCGCGGCGATCGTCTCGACGACGGCGGGGCAGGATCTCCTGCGCGAGCAGACCGAATCGGTCCTCGCCGCCATGCTCGGCGGCCGCTACGACGTGGAGCTTGGATCCCAGCGCTTCGTCATCGATTCGAGCGGCGATCCCGGCGTCGCGTTCTCGGAGGTCACGATCGCCGAATCCGGGGCGCAACGACCGATCATCCGCGCCGGCCTCGTGGAGGCGGGTGTCAGTCTGGTGGACCTCGCCACCGGCAGCCTGCGGCTTCAGAGACTGGGAATCACCGATGTGACGGTCGATCCGGCGCTCCTGGCGGCGCTGCCTGCCGCAAGTGAAGACCTGTCACCGAAAGCGATCTTCGCCGCGCTCGATACCGGCTTTTCCGAATTGTCCGGCCTGCAGCTGCGAAGCGTTCAGGTCGATAACGTTCGCTCATCGGGAGACGGATCCGCGATCGTGCTCGAGAGAGCCGAGATGACGCAGAAGATCGGCGGCGGATTCGCCTTCTCCGCCCAGGCCGTCGCCCAAGGTCGTGCGATCGTGCTGGACGGCTCGGCACGGCTGGATGCGTCCGGCGCGCGCCTTTCGACATTCCAGGCTTCGGCGGTGGTGGACCGAGCCGAGACGACAAATTTTCCGACGGAAAGCGGATATGACGGTCCGCTTACGGTCGATGTCGCTCTTCAAGCGCAGGCACCGCAACGCCGGCTGGGTGCGACGATCACCGCGGGCGCGGCGACGGTGGACGGGGTGGGCGAGATCCCCCTTCGCGCCGCCTCGGTTCGTGTCGGTCTCGCCGAGACGGGCCGCGATCTTCTCATCGACGCCGGGGAGGTCGACTTCGGGAAGGCGCGGGCGACGTTCACGGGTCAGCTCGCGCTTCTGCCCGACCCGGGCGGCCGCCACCCCTTCATCTTCAAAACCGTCTCGGTGACGTCGGCCGTCGGCCTGCCCGCCGAAACACCGGCGCGCGACGGTTCCGTCACCATTTCCGGCTCGGCCGATTTCGCAGCGGGTGAAATCGCCATTCCCGATATCCGCGCGAGCGTGGGTGGCGGGGCAATCACCGGATGGGCCAGCGCGAGCGGTCTTGGATCCGAGGATCGCGTCCGGCTGCATCTGAAGGGGAGCGACCTCGACGGGGCGGATGTGATCGCCTTCTGGCCCTTCTTCGTCGCCGAGGATGCGCGTGCCTGGATGTTGGAGCATGCGGCGCCGGTGGGTGCGGTCCGGCAGGCCAGCCTCGACATGGACATCACCCGCAGCCGGCTCGAAGCGATCTGCCTGCCGGACGCCCAACCGACGGACGACGAAGTGCGTTTCACGGCCGAGGTCCAGGATCTCGACTTTGCAACGCTGGACGGGATGCCGGACGTCGAGAGCGCCGATGGCCGGATCGAGGCACTCGGCAGCCACGTCGCCATATCGTTCGACGCGGCCGCACTCGCCGGCCTGCCGACGCTGACGGTCCTGCCTTCCACCATCGACTTCAAGCACGGCGAGCGTCCGGGCGTCGACGTCTCCATGAACCTCAACCTGTCCGGAGACGCCGGCGACATTGCCGAGCTAGCCCAGCGCGCGCCGGTCGGTGGGTTCGGCGGGGAGCGATGGAGCAAGGCGGATGTCGCGGGCACGGCGAAGATCGGTCTCGGTCTCGCCGTCCATCTTCCTTCGTCCAGCCCCGATCCAATCGGCGGTGAGCCGACCTCCGTCGACACCGATCTGCAAGGAGATCTCGAGAATTGGTCGGTCGTCGCCGACTTCCGCAATGTCGACCTCGGCAAGCCTGTCTCCGGCCGCCGGCTGAGCGATCTGACCGGCATGGTCATGGCGGCGCCGGGCAACGCCATGGGCGAACTCGACGGCAAGATCGAAGGCATCGACGCGCGGATCTCCTTCTCGCAGCCGATCTTGCCGAAAGGCGGGGATCCCGGGGCGCTGACGGTCGAGGCGACCTTGCACGACCGCGATCTCGCGGCGCTGTCGCCGGAGCTCGCGCATTTCGTGGTCGGGCCGGCCAAGGTCACCGCAACCCGCATCGACGACGGTTTCCACATCGTCGGCGATCTGACCGCATCGCAACTCCGCCTGCCCGCCATCGGCTGGAAGAAAGGGCCCGGCGTCGCCGCAACGCTGGCGCTGGACGTCGTCGGAGACGGCTCCGTCCGCTCGATCCGCAACGCGTCCTTGTCCGGCGAGGGATTCTCCGCGAGCGGCCGGGGCGAGATCGATGCCTCCGGTCTGAAAAGCCTCGTCCTCGACAAGCTCGCCTTCAATCGCGGCGACCGCCTCGCGGCGCGGATCGAGCGCGGTGCCGATGGAACCGCAATTGCCGTGTCCGGCGGCAGCGTCGATGTCCGCCCGCTCCTCGCCAAGCTGCGCTCGGGCGCCGGAGATCTCGGATCCGGTGGCGACAGGTCGAATGACCGGATTACCGTGTCGGTGGAGGCAGACCGACTGGTCGGTTTCAACGACGAGGTGCTGACGGACGCCGAGATCGCCTTCAGCGGCGGCGGCGGCGCACCCTCCGCTTCGATCACGGCGAAAACCGGCGACGGACGGCGGATCAGAGCCTCGTTGGGTGCTCCGGGGGAGGCGGGTGGGATCAACGTCTCGACGGAAGATGCGGGCCGCTTGTTGCGCTTCGCCGGCCTTTACGACCGCATGTCCGGCGGGCAGCTGCGGGTCGCCCTCCAGGGATCGGCCAGGCGCGGCTATCGCGGGCCGGTGGTCCTCAGCCGTTTCAGCCTCAATGACGAGCCGCGGCTTGCCAGCCTCGTCGGGACCACGCGCTCCGACCGCAATACCCTCGCAGCCGCGATCGGCGACGACGTCAAGGTGAGGAACGCCTATTTCGACACGGCGCATGCCTCGCTCGCCTGGAAGGACGGGCGGCTCTCGGTCGACGACGGCATCCTGCGGGGCCCCGTCTTCGGCTCCTCCTTCGAGGGGCTGCTCTACAGTCCCGCCGGGCAGATCGACGTCTCCGGCTCGTTCATGCCGGCCTACCGGATCAACCGGCTGTTCGGCGCGCTGCCCTTCGTCGGCGGCATCCTCGGCAATGGTGGCGAGGGCGGCCTGATCGGTATCACCTACCGTCTGCGCGGCGCGTTCACCGACCCGACGCTGACCGTCAACCCTGTGTCGCTGATCGCGCCGGGAATCTTCCGGCGGATCTTCGAATAAGGCCCCGCCGGAAGATGCCGGATGCGGGGCTCAGCCCGCCGGGCGCACGAGAACGTGCTTCTTGCGTCCGACCGACAGTTTGACGACGCCGTCCTTCAGCTTCTCGCGGTCGATCGACATGCGCTCGTCGGCGACCGGTTCGTCGTTGACGCGCACGGCGCCGCCCTTCACATGCCGGCGCGCCTCGCCATTCGAGCCGGCAAGGCCGGCCGACACGAGGAGCGCGAGCAGCCCGATGCCCGGTTCCAGATCCGCCGCCGGAACCTCGACCGTCGGCAGCGTCTCGGCCAGCGCTCCTTCCTCGAAGGTCTTGCGGGCGGTCTCGGCCGCTTCCTCGGCGGCCGCTCGGCCGTGGAGCAACGCCGTCGCCTCGCTTGCCAGAACCTTCTTCGCCTCGTTGATCTCGGCTCCGCCGAGCGCTTCGAGCCGCGCGATCTCATCCATCGGCAAGATCGTGTAGAGCTTCAGGAAGCGCCCGACATCGGCGTCCTCGGTGTTGCGCCAATACTGCCAGAAATCGTACGGGCTCAGCATCTCGGAGTTCAGCCAGATCGCGCCGGAGGCGGTCTTGCCCATCTTGGCGCCCGACGAGGTTGTCAGGAGCGGCGAGGTCAGCGCGAAGAGTTCGACGCCCTCCATGCGCCGGCCGAGATCGATGCCGTTGACGATGTTGCCCCACTGGTCCGAGCCGCCCATCTGCAGCCGGCAGCCGGTCCGCTTGTAGAGTTCGACGAAGTCGTAGGCCTGCAGGATCATGTAGTTGAATTCGAGGAAGGACAGCGACTGCTCCCGGTCGAGCCTGAGCTTCACCGAATCGAAGGAGAGCATGCGGTTGACCGAAAAGTGCCGTCCGACGTCGCGCAGGAACGGCACATATTCCAGTCCGAGCAGCCAGTCGGCATTGTTGACCATCATCGCGTCCTGCGGCCCGTCGCCGAAGGTGAGGTAGTTCTCAAAGGCCTGCCGGATTCCCGCAAGGTTCTCCGCGATCGTCTCCTCGGTCTGCAGCTTGCGCGCCTCGTCCTTGAAGGACGGGTCGCCGATCATGCCGGTGCCGCCGCCCATCAGCGCGATCGGCTGGTGGCCGGTCTGCTGCATCCAGTGCAGCATCATGATCTGCATCAGCGAGCCGACATGCAGGCTCCTGGCCGTCGGATCGAAGCCAATATAGCCGGTCACGGTCTGCGTCCGGAAGAGATCGTCCAGACCAGCGTCGTCCGACGTCTGGTGGATGAAGCCGCGTTGACTGAGAACGGCGAGGAAATCGGACTTGAAGCCGGCCATGATTCTTGATCCTCATGCGCGAGAGAGAGACGTGCTGCGCACGGTCGCCGGGGTTTAGCAGCATTGATCCATTTTTCCAGCCGGGAGCCGGTATTTTGAGCCAGAGCCAAATCAAGCGCGCGATCGGGCTGATGAGCGGCACCTCCCTCGACGGCATCGACGTCGCTCTTCTCGACACGGATGGCGAAACGATCGTCCGGCGCGGCCCGGCCAGGGTCTATGCCTATGACGCGGCCTTTCGCGATCGTCTGGCGAATGCGCTGGTGGCCGCCAAGGCAATCTCCGCCCGCGACGAGCGGCCGGGCGACCTTGCCGCCCTGGAGGTGGCGCTCACGGAACGCCATGCGGAGGCGGTACGGCGCTTTGGGTCCGACTACGGCATCGATCTTTCCAGCGTCGATGTCGTCGGCTTCCACGGCCAGACGATCCTCCACCGGCCGGAACGGGCGCTGACCGTCCAGATCGGCGACGGTGGGCTCCTGGCCGACAGGCTCGGCCGTCCGGTGGTGTCCGACATGCGGGCGGCTGACATGGTGGAAGGCGGACAGGGCGCGCCGCTCGTGCCGGCCTACCACATGGCGCTTGCGGCCAACCGCCCGCCGACGCTCTCTGCCTTGCCGGTCGTCTTCGTCAATATCGGCGGTATTTCGAACGTCACCTATGTCGACGGCAGGCATGATCCGGTGGCGTTCGATTCCGGGCCCGGCAATGCCCTGCTCGACCAATGGTTGCAGCGCGAGGCGGGCATTCCTTTCGATCAGAACGGCGCCGTCGCCAGCGAGGGCGGCATCATCGAGGACCTGGCGGCCCACTATCTGGGCTCGCCCTTTTTCTCAAGACCGCTGCCGAAGTCCCTCGATAAATTCGACTTTTCGGTTCCAGAGAGCGCAGCAGGAAGCCTTGAGGACGTCGCCCGCACCCTCTGCCGCGTCAGCGCTCGGGCGATCCTGAAGGCAGCGGAGCATTTCCCCGAGCGGCCGAAGCTGTGGATCATTTGCGGCGGCGGCCGGCGCCATCCAGCCATCATGGCGGATCTTCGCGCCGAGGCGCCGGGCGGAGCCGCCGTGGTCGCCGCCGAGGAAGCAGGTTTCGACGGCGACGCGATGGAGGCCGAGGCCTGGGCCTATCTCGCCGTCCGCTCGCTCGCCGGCCTGCCGCTGACCTATCCGACGACCACCGGCTGCCGAAAGCCGGTCACAGGCGGCCTCATATCCCTGCCGGCCGCGCAAAGCGCTGCATGAGACCTCTGTCCGCTCGCGGCACCGCGTCTTGCCGGTTCGCCCCGGAAGAGGATCATACAGGCGATCGCGCGCAGAATCCGGAGGGAGGCCGAACGGCAGCCGCTCAGCGCAGCCGCTTCGGCCTTGGATCGGAGAGTTCGCCAGCCAGGCGCCGGTCGAGATAGTCGGCGCACTCGCCGATCAGCACGTCGGTCTGGTCGGTGAAGAAGTGGTTGGCCTCTTCCATCGTCTTCTGGGTGATGACGATGCCCTTCTGGGTCTTCAGCTTGTCGACCAGGGTCTGGACGTCCTTCGGCGGCGCGACCCGGTCCTTCGCGCCATGGATGATCAGGCCCGAGGACGGGCAAGGGGCGAGGAAGGAGAAGTCGTAGGAGTTCGGCTGCGGCGCGATCGAGAAGAAGCCTTCGATCTCCGGGCGGCGCATCAGGAGCTGCATGCCGATCCACGCGCCGAAGGAGTAGCCGGCGACCCAGCACTGCTTGGAATCGGGATGGAGGCTCTGCACCCAGTCGAGCGCCGAGGCGGCGTCGGAGAGTTCCCCCGCACCGTGATCGAACTCGCCCTGGCTGCGGCCGATACCGCGAAAATTGAAGCGCAGCGTGGTGAAGCCCCGCTCCACGAACATGTAGAAGAGCTGGTAGACGATCTGATTGTTCATCGTGCCGCCGAAACGCGGATGCGGGTGGAGGACGATGGCGATGGGTGCGTTCTTCTCCTTGGCCGCCTGATATCGGCCTTCCAGGCGGCCCGCGGGGCCATTGAAGATCACTTCGGGCATTATACTCTATCCTGTGCGGCTGGGATCGCGCGTGGGGCGCCGCTTGACGAAGCGAAACTTGCCCCGTAAGTTCCAGTTTAGAACGATTCAAAACTGAGGACGCCGACTGAGGGCGTCTTTTATTCCCTTGGATGGCGAAAATTCAAGAAATTTGCGCCATCCGGCCAGGATAATGCCAAAAGTCCGATGCGAGACGACACGGCCCGCCTCTATCTCGACCACAATGCGAGCGCTCCGATGCTGCCGCAGGCGCGCACGGCATTGGCCGCAGCCCTCGATGCCGCGAACCCGTCCTCGGTCCATCGCGAAGGCCGGGCGGCTCGGGCCTTGGTCGAGTCCGCTCGCCGGTCCGTCGCGGGCCTGGTCGGCGCTGCGGCGGAGAACGTCCTCTTCACGAGCGGCGCCACCGAGGCGGCCGCGACATCGCTCAGCCCCTCATGGCTGATCGACGGGCAGCCGATCGCCCTGACGCGGCTCGCCGTACTCGATACCGATCATGCCTCGATCCGCGAGGGCGGGGCGTTCGCGCCGGATTCTGTCACGCGGCTGCCGGTCGATGCGCATGGAGCGGTCGTGCTGGACGCGCTCTCCGATTGGGCTTCGACCATTTCGTCGGGCGAGACCGGCTTGCTGGCGCTCTGCCTTGCCAATTCCGAGACCGGGGTGGTCCAGGATCTGGAGACGATCCGGGCGATCCTCGCCGGGGCATCGGTGCGGCTCGTGCTCGATGTCGTCCAGGCGGTGGGCCGCCTTCCTGTGAATGTCGCCGATATGGGAGCCGACGCTCTGATCCTGTCCGGGCACAAGCTCGGCGCAGCCAAGGGGATCGGCGCGCTGGTGCTCGCCGATCCACGGACGCGACCCTTCGCGATGATCCGTGGCGGCGGCCAGGAGAAGGGGCGCCGGGGCGGCACGGAAGCCGTGCCGGCGATTGCGAGCCTGGGTGCTGCGGCGGATGTCTTGCGCACCAGCGGTCCGGATGCAGCCGCCTTCATGAAAGCGAGGCGTGCCGGGCTCGAACGCATGCTGGGCGAGGCGGTGCCGGGCGCTGTCGTCCTCGGCAGCGGAACCGAGCGCCTCGCGAACACGGTGGCGATCGCCCTGCCGGGCCTGAAGGCGGAGACGGCGCAGATCGGGCTCGACCTTGCAGGGATCGCCGTCTCTGCCGGCTCGGCCTGCTCGTCCGGCAAGGTGGGGCGCAGCCATGTCGTCGAGGCGATGGCGCGGGGCGGTCTTGCCGTCTCGCCCGATGACGGCGCGATTCGCGTCAGCTTCGGGCCTGAGACCACCGAGGCCGAGCTTGAGCGCTTGGTCTCGGCCTATGCGCGCCTTGCAGAACGGGCGCTCCGTGCTGCGGCGCAAGAGCGGGCGGCATGAGCGCTTGCGTATCGGTGTCGCGGCACTAAAAAGCCGGACACCCCGACACTATGTTTGCGGCACGGGGCAAGGCGCCTTGTGCCGGCCTTCCCCCGTCCACCGGACCTTGAATCCGGCGAGTATGGAGAGTTCTGATGCCTGCAGTGCAAGAGACCATCGATCAGGTCCGCAAGATCGACGTCGACCAGTACAAATATGGTTTCGAGACGCTGATCGAGATGGACGTCGCCCCGAAGGGGCTGAACGAGGACATCATCCGGCTGATCTCGGCCAAGAAGGGCGAGCCGCAGTGGATGCTGGACTGGCGCTTGGAGGCCTTCGCTCGCTGGAAGACGATGGAAGAGCCGGACTGGGCGCGCGTCGACTATCCCAAGATCGACTTCCAGGACATCCACTACTATGCGGCACCGAAGTCGATGTCCGGGCCGAAGTCGCTCGATGAGGTCGATCCGGAGATTCTCAGGACCTACGAGAAGCTCGGCATCCCGCTGCGCGAGCAGGAGATCCTCGCCGGCGTGGTGAAGCCGCAGGTCGAGGACGGCGAGGACGACGAGGGTCGTCTCTCCCAGCCGAGCGGCCGCGTGGCGGTCGACGCCGTGTTCGATTCGGTCTCCGTCGCCACGACCTTCAAGAAGGAGCTGCAGAAGGCCGGCGTGATCTTCATGCCGATCTCCGAGGCGATCCGCGAGCATCCGGATCTCGTGCGGAAGTATCTCGGCTCCGTGGTCCCGACCTCCGACAACTACTACGCGACGCTGAACTCGGCGGTCTTCACCGACGGCTCCTTCGTCTATGTGCCGAAGGGCGTTAGATGCCCGATGGAGCTGTCGACCTATTTCCGCATCAACGAGAAGAACACCGGCCAGTTCGAGCGCACGCTGATCATCGCTGACGAGGGCGCCTACGTCTCCTATCTCGAGGGCTGCACGGCGCCGCAGCGCGACGAGAACCAGCTGCATGCGGCGGTGGTCGAACTGGTCACGCTGGACGATGCCGAGATCAAGTACTCGACCGTCCAGAACTGGTTCCCGGGCGACAAGGACGGCAAGGGCGGCATCTACAACTTCGTCACCAAGCGCGGCGACTGCCGTGGCAAGAACTCTCGGATCTCCTGGACTCAGGTCGAGACCGGTTCGGCGATCACCTGGAAGTACCCGTCCTGCATCCTCCGGGGCGACAATTCGCGCGGCGAGTTCTATTCGATCGCGGTGTCGAACGGGCGCCAGCAGATCGATTCCGGCACCAAGATGATCCACCTCGGCAAGAACACGACGAGCCGGATCATTTCCAAGGGCATTTCCGCCGGCCGGTCGAACAATACCTATCGCGGCCAGGTCTCGGCCAATCGCCGGGCGACGAACGCGCGCAACTTCACCCAGTGCGACTCGCTGCTCATCGGCAACGAGTGCGGGGCGCACACCGTGCCCTATATCGAGGCGAAGAATTCCACCGCGCAGTTCGAGCACGAGGCGACGACGTCGAAGATCTCCGACGACCAGCTGTTCTACTGCATGCAGCGCGGAATTCCGGAGGAAGAGGCCGTGGCGCTGATCGTCAACGGCTTCGTCAAGGACGTCATCCAGCAGCTGCCGATGGAGTTCGCGGTCGAAGCGCAGAAGCTGATCGGGATTTCGCTGGAAGGCTCTGTGGGGTGACCACGCCGGACCCCGCCGACGGCCTCAAAGCCCGGCTCCGCCGGATCGAGGACGAGATCGAGCAGGCGCGGGAGCGGGTGACCATGGCGCAGGGAAGCGACATGGACTCGGTCATCGCCGACGAGATCGAAACCCTTCAGGCCGAGCGCGACCGGCTTCTCGCCGAACTCCGCGAAGCCGACGACACCGATATGAACACACGCTGACGAACGAGAACCATGCTCGAAATCAAGAACCTGCACGCCCGCGTCGCCGACGAAGGCACCGAGATCCTCCGCGGCGTCGACCTGACCGTCAAGGACGGCGAGGTCGCCGCGATCATGGGGCCGAACGGCTCCGGCAAGTCGACCCTCTCCTACATCCTCGCCGGCCGCGAGGACTACGAGGTGACCGAGGGCGACATCCTCTATAACGGCGAGTCGATCCTCGAACTGGACCCGGCCGAACGTGCCGCGATGGGCGTGTTCCTGGCCTTCCAGTACCCGCTGGAAATCCCCGGCGTCGCCACGATGACCTTTCTGAAGACGGCGCTCAACGCCCAGCGCAAGGCGCGCGGCGAGGGCGAGCTGACGACGCCGGACTTCATCCGGCGGGTGAAGGCTTCCGCGGCCGAGCTGAAGATCGACATGGCGATGCTCAAGCGCCCCCTGAACGTCGGCTTTTCCGGCGGCGAGAAGAAGCGCGCCGAGATCCTGCAGATGGCGCTGCTCGAGCCCAAGCTCTGCGTCATGGACGAGACCGATTCAGGCCTCGACATCGATGCGCTGAAGATCGTCGCCGACGGCGTCAACGCGCTGCGTTCGCCCGAGCGGTCCTTCCTCGTCATCACCCACTACCAGCGCCTGCTCGACTACATCGTGCCGGATACGGTCCACGTCCTCTACAAGGGCCGGATCATCAAGACCGGCGACAAGGACCTTGCGCTGCAGCTGGAAAACGAGGGTTACAGCCAGATCATCGGCGAGGCGGCCTGATCATGAGCGTCACCGAACTCAGACCCCGAACGCCGGCCGAGACCGCCCTGGTCGATCTCGCTGCGTCGACCGGCACCGACGAAGACGCCCGGCGCGCGGCGATCGAAGCGCTGCGCCGCGAGGGCCTGCCGCATCGGCGGATCGAGGCCTGGCACTATACCGATCTGCGGGCCTTGATGGGCCGGCGCCTCGGCAAGGACGAGAGCCTCGTCCAAGCCATCGCGGACAAGGGAGTGCCGGGCGGCGACACGGTCCTTTCGCCCTTTATCTCCGGCTCGACGATCGTCGATCTCGGCCAGCCGCTTGCAGCCACGCTTCCCACCGGCGTTAAGATCGCCGAGACCGAGGATCTCGCCGACTGGCGAAGCGCGCCGAACCATCTCGATCGCCCGATCGACACGATACGGGTCGTCAATGCCGCCTTCGGTGCTCGGGCCTCGGACATCTCTATCGCCGATGGCGCGGAACTCGCCGCGCCGATCGAGTTGCGCGGCGATGTCGGCCGGCAGGCGCATAGCTATGTCCGGGTCGGTGTCGGCGCCGGCGCGAAGGCGACGGTCGTCGAGCGCGTCGAGGGCGGCGGCTCGCCGGCTCCCTCCACGGGCATTGCCGAGCTTGCGGTCGGTGACGGGGCGGAGGTCCTCTGGATCGTCGATCAGGAAAAGGATGCCGGTGCGGCTCATCTCGGCCAGCTGAACGTGTCCGTCGGTGTCGACGCCACCTTCCGCTTGTTCCTGCTGAATGCCGGCGGCGGGCTGGTGCGTTACGAGGTCCATACGGTGACGGCCGGTGAGGGCAGCGACGTCCAGATCCGTGGCGTGAACCTTCTGGAGCACGATCAGCATGTCGACGTGACGACGACGCTGAACCACACCTATGCGAACACCACGGCGACGGAGACATTCCGCAACGTGGTGACGGGCGGCCACGGCGTCTTCCAGGGCATGATCAAGGTCTCCCAGGGTGCCCAGAAGACCGACGCCAAGATGGCCTGCAATACCCTGCTTCTGTCGGACGAGGGCGATTTCTCGGCAAAGCCGGAGCTCGAGATCTTCGCGGACGACGTCCAGTGCGGCCACGGCGCGACGGCCGGCGAGATCAATGCTGACCATCTGTTCTACCTGATGTCGCGCGGGATCCCCGAGCCGCAGGCACGGGCGCTGCTGATCAAGGCCTTCGTCGCGGAAGTGGTCGAGGAGCTGGAAGACGAGGTGGCGGGCGCGGCGCTCATGGACCGGATCGACGCCTGGCTCGACCGCAGCCATTGATCGTCGCCCGCGCGCCTATGCCGCCGGGCCGGTTCGACGGGCCGGTAACGAGCCGCCCGCATGCAACGGAAGCTGGAGTTTGAGACCCATGACGGCTCACGCCACTATTACGGGTGCCGGCAGCTACGACGTCGAGACGATCCGCGCTGATTTTCCGATCCTCTCCAAGGAGGTCTACGGGAAGCCGCTGGTCTATCTGGACAACGGCGCCTCGGCCCAGAAGCCGAAAGCGGTGCTCGATACGATCATGCGGGCCTATGCGGAGGATTATGCCAACGTCCACCGCGGCCTCCACTACCTCTCGAACCGTTCCACCGAGGCCTATGAGGCGGCGCGCGGCAAGCTGGCCGCCTTCCTGAATGCGGCGAGCGCGGAAGAGATCGTCTTCACCCGCTCCGCGACGGAAGCGATCAACCTCGTCGCCTATGGCTGGGGCATGAACGAGATCGGGGAGGGGGACGAGATCGTCCTCACCCTGATGGAGCACCACTCCAACATCGTTCCCTGGCATTTCATCCGGGAGAGGAACGGCGCCAAGCTGGTCTTCGTGCCGGTAGCCGAGGACGGTTCGGTCGACGTCGAAGCCTTCGAGCGGGCGATCACGCCGCGCACCAAGCTCGTCGCCACCACGCATATGTCGAACGTCCTCGGCACCGTGGTCGACGTCAAGGCGGTGACGGCGCTCGCGCATTCGAAGGGCATCCCGGTGCTCGTGGACGGCAGCCAGGGCGCCGTCCATCTGCCGGTCGACGTCCAGGACATCGGCTGCGACTTCTACGTCTTCACCGGCCACAAGGTGTATGGGCCCACCGGCATCGGCGTTCTCTACGGCCGTCGCGACATGCTGGAGGCGACGCGGCCGTTCAATGGCGGCGGCGAGATGATCATCGAGGTCACCGAAGACACCGTCACCTACAATGCGCCGCCGCATCGCTTCGAGGCGGGCACGCCGCCGATCGTCCAGGCGATCGGGCTCGGCGCCGCGCTCGATTACATGGTGAGCGTCGGCCGCGAGGCGATCGCTGCACACGAAGCCGACCTCAGGGACTACGCGCATGAGCGGCTCACGGCGGTGAATTCGCTGAAGATCTACGGCGAGGCGCCGGGCAAGGGGGCGATCGTCTCCTTCGACCTCAAGGGCATCCATGCCCACGACGTCTCGATGGTGATCGACCGCGAAGGTGTCGCAGTGCGCGCCGGGACGCATTGCGCGCAGCCGCTCTTGCAGCGGTTCGGGACGACCTCCACATGCCGGGCGTCGTTTGCTATGTACAACACACGACATGAAGTCGATGCGCTCGCCGAGGCGCTCGAAAAGGCGAGGCGTTTCTTCGCCTGAGGATGATGCCATGACCGACGAAGCCGATACCAAGACGCTCGACCAGCCGGCGGACGATACCGCCGCGGCCAACATGGCGATGGCGTCGGGCGGACCGCAGACCTCGACGATCCCCCCCGAGGAACTGACGCGTCTGACCGACGACATCATCGGCGCCCTGAAGACCGTCTACGATCCGGAGATCCCGGCCGACATCTACGAGCTCGGTCTGATCTACAAGATCGACATCGACGACGAGCGCAATGTCGATCTCGAAATGACATTGACCGCGCCGGGCTGCCCGGTGGCAGGCGAAATGCCGATCTGGGTCGAGAACGCCGTCGGCTCCGTCGACGGCGTCGGCCAGGTCAAGGTCGAGATCGTCTTCGATCCCCCCTGGACTCCGGAGCGCATGAGCGAGGAAGCCCAGATCGCCGTCGGCTGGTTCTGAGCCGCACGATGGCACCGAAGCTGACCGGTCTCCTGGAGACCTGTCTCTATGTCGACGACATGGAACGGTCGCGCGTGTTTTACCGGCGCCTGTTGGGGATGGACCCGCTGTTTGCCGAGGATCGGATCACGGTGTTCCGCCTGCCGGACGCCAGCGCCCTGATTCTCTTTGCCCGCGGCGCGACGCTGGAGGCGGTCGAGACTCCCGGCGGCTCCATCCCACCGCATGACGGCAGCGGACCGAGCCATTTCGCGCTCGGCGTTGCGGAGGGCGATGTCGAATCCTGGCGCGTCCATCTCACCGGCTGCGGGATCGCCATCGAGAGCGAGGTCGCCTGGTCGAACGGGCGCGGCCACAGCCTCTATTTCCGCGACCCGGACGGGCATGCCGGCGAACTTGTCACGCGCAGGCTCTGGGCGAGGTCGTGACCGTCCACGCCGTGCGAACGGGGCGTCGGCTTGCGAGGCCGGTGCAAAACGCCCATCTTTGCTGTAGAATTCGCAGTGCAGACAGCTGAGAGGAAACCGCCATGAGCCGTTTCGCCGTGATGAGCATGACCGACGCCGCAGCAGACCGCGTCAAGGCGATCCTTGCCGCGAAGGGGCCGGAAGCGCTCGGTGTGCGCGTCGGCATCAAGAAGGGCGGCTGTGCCGGCATGGAATACACGATCGACCTCGCGACGGAGAAGAAGCCGAACGAGGACCTGATCGAGAAGGACGGCGCCAGGGTGCTGGTCGCCCCGGAAGCCGTGCTGTTCCTGCTCGGGACCGAGATGGACTACGAGGAGACGGTGCTGCGCTCCGGCTTCACCTTCAAGAATCCGAACCAAACCTCGGCCTGCGGCTGCGGCGAATCCGTCGAGCTGAAGCAGGCCGATCTCGCAGCGATGGCGAACGCTTCCGCCGGAGCATCGGCCAGCCAGGCACGCTGATCCGGCGTCCGAAACCGGCAGCCGGGCGGCGCGGATGGACGAGGAATTTCTCCGCGACCTCTTCGCCTCGCTCCCCGCGGTCTCGATCCGCCGGATGTTCGGCGGCCAGGGCATCTACTCCCAAGGCCGGATCGTCGCGGTCGTCATCCGCGGCACGCTCCATCTGAAGGGCGACAGCGCCGGCGAACCGGCTTACGAGGCGGCGGGTCTGGAACGCTGGACCTATCAGCGCCCGGGCCGGACGCCCGTCGCGATGCCCTATTGGCGGATGCCGGACGAAGCCTTCGACGATCCCGACGAGGCGGCACGCTGGATCGCCGTTGCGGACGAGGCGGCGCGGCGTGCGGCGCTGGACAAGCCGGCCAAGCGCCGGTCCGGGGCCAGAAGCCGGTCGCCAATCATCAAGGGGTGATCCCGCATCAAGGGGTGATCACGGGCGGATCGAGTTCCTCGGCTCCGAGGCCGAGGGCGGCGCCAATCTCGGCCGATCCCGGTCTCCCCGCCTATGCTGTAGTCCTCGCGCCCTTCGCCGCAATCCACAGCGCCTCCATCTCGTCGAGGCTGGCATCCTGCAGCGTCCGACCCGTCGCTACCAGCCCGTCCTCGATGAAGCCGAAGCGGTCGCGGAACTTCCTCACGCAGCGCCTGAGCGCGGCTTCCGGATCGATCTCGTGATAGCGCGCGAGATTGACGACGGAGAACAACAGATCGCCCATCTCGCCCTCGGCGGCGTCGCGGTCGCCTGACGAGACCGCCTCGGAGAGTTCGCCGATCTCTTCCTCGATCTTGGCGAGGATCGGCTCCGGCCGATCCCAGTCGAAGCCGATCTTCGCCGCCTGCTTCTGTACCTTCAGCGCCAGCGTCAGCGCGGGAAAGGCCGCCGGAACCTGGTCGAGATGGCGCTGGGCGCCATTAACCGGCGCTCGATCGGCCGCGCGGCCGGTGAGGCTGGTGGTCTCGGCTTCGGTCCGGGCCCGCTGGCGCTCGGCCTTTTCCTCCGCCTTGATCTTCTCCCACTGGCCCTTGGCGCTCCTCGCCGAACGAGCCTCGGCGTCGCCAAAGACATGCGGGTGCCGGCGGATCATCTTCGTCGTGATCCCCTCGACGACATCGCCGAAATCGAACAGGCCACACTCGGCCGCCATCTGCGCGTGGTAGACGACCTGCAGCAGGAGATCGCCGAGTTCTTCCTTCAGGTCGACGGCGTCGTCGCGCTCGATCGCGTCGGCCACTTCGTAGGCCTCCTCGATCGTGTAGGGCGCGATGGTGGAGAAATCCTGCTCGACATCCCAGGGGCAGCCGTCCTTCGGATCCCGCAGGGCGGTCATGATCTCGACGAGACGCTGGATTTCACGCGAAGGCGTCATGCGGATGCTCCTCGACCGATGAACCTGGTCGCTCCCGGCTTAGCCGGCCCGGCGCGCCGACGCAAAGCCTTCGCGACGGGGCCCGAAGCATCAGGCGAGCGTCAGCTTGACCGGAATGTTCTCGCGTGTGGCGATCGAACAGGCCAGCGCGCGTGCGCTGCCTCGACGAGTTCCTGCGCTATCGCTGGATGGACGCTGTTGTGGCCGGAAATCTCATCCCGCCCGCGCGCCGAGCGCCCGCATTTGCGCGATCCAGCCTTCGCGTTTCGTCGGCTCGCCGGCCTCGACCATGCCGTAGAGCGTCTCGCGCACCGGGCGGATTCCGACGAAGTTGAGGATGTTGCGGCGCAGGCACGCGATCCCGTGATTGCGGAACCAGAGCCGATAGACGACCGACGGCATCCCCATGGTGACGACGACCCGCGCGCTGCGCCCCGAGAGCCTGCCCTTGGGAAAGCCCTTGCCGCCCGCAGCGTTCTCGAAGGCGACCCCCGGCCGCATGAGCTGTTCGAGGAAAGCCTTCAGGACCGCCGGCATGGTGCCGAGCCAGAGCGGGAAGACGATCACCACATGGTCGGCGGCGGCGAGCGCATCGGCGGCGGGGCGAAGAGCGTCGGGAACGCTGCCGCTCATAAAGTCCGCCGGGCTGCGCAGGAGCGGAAAGTCGAGGCCCGAAAGATCGATCCGGTCGACCGTATGGCCTTCCGCACGCGCGCCTTCGTCATAGGCGTCGGCCAGCGCCCGGCAGAGGTGGTTCGGCGCCGGATCGGGATGCCCGAGAATGAGGAGGATGCGACGCGGCATGGAACGGTTCTCCGGGAGAGTAACGCGGGTGGAGCATGGCTCGCACCGGCCCGGAGGGCCTTGACCGGCATCAAGCTGGCCGCGAGCCCGGAGCATGTCGCTGGCCATGCCCCGAGCCGCGCTGAAGCGGATCGTCCGCCTGGCTTATTGATCCGTATCAAGGTCCGCACGAACTGGAGGCCTACGACTGGCGTCGATGAGGGCGACCCGTTCGGGACAGCGAACGGCTCGCGGACGGTCAAGCGGATCGAAGTGTCATGTCCGATCAGGGTGTAACGGGAAAGGTGGTCGCCGTGCGGGGCGCGGTGATCGACGTGCGCTTTTCCGAAGCCGATCTGCCGCCGATCGACAGCATGCTCAGCATCGAGATGGAAGGTGCCGAGCCGCTGATCCTCGAGGTCCACAGCCATCTCGACCCGCAGACCGTCCGGGCGATCGCGCTTCAGGCGACAGGGGGCCTGGCGCGCAACGCGGCGGTCCTGGCGACGGGGCGGCCGATCGAAGTGCCGGTCGGCGACGCCGTGCTCGGTCGCCTGATCGACGTCACTGGCGCCGTGCGCGATCGCGGGCCGGCCCTGCCGCCTGACACCAAACGCCGTGGCATCCACAACCCGCCGCCGCCGCTGATGGAAACCGGCGCGACGGGCGGCGGCCTGTTCGAGACCGGCATCAAGGTCATCGACTTCTTCTCGCCGCTCTCCGCCGGGGGCAAGGCGGCCATGTTCGGCGGCGCCGGCGTCGGCAAGACCGTGCTGGTGATGGAGCTGATCCACGCCATGGTCGAGAAGTATCAGGGCATCTCGGTCTTCGCGGGCATCGGCGAACGGTCCAGGGAAGGGCACGAGCTTCTGACCGAGATGCAGCGTTCCGGCGTCCTGCCGCGCACAGTCCTGGTCTACGGCCAGATGAACGAGCCGCCGGGGGCACGCTGGCGCGTTCCGATGACCGCGCTGACGATCGCCGAGGACTTCCGCGACGAGAAGCACCAGAACGTCCTCCTCCTGATGGACAATGTCTTCCGCTTCCTGCAGGCGGGCAGCGAGGTCTCGGGACTTCTCGGTCGTCTGCCCTCGCGCGTCGGCTACCAGCCGACGCTGGCGAGCGAGGTCGCCTCGCTTCAGGAGCGGATCGCCTCGGCCTCGGGCGCCGCGGTGACGGCGATTCAGGCCGTCTACGTTCCAGCCGACGACTTCACCGACCCCGCCGTCACCGCGATCTCTAGCCATATGGACAGCACCATCGTGCTTTCGCGGCAGCTTGCGGCGGAAGGCTTCTATCCCGCCGTCGATCCGCTCGCCTCCGCCTCGGTGCTGCTCGATCCGGAGATCGTGGGCGAGGAGCATTACGCGCTTGCCGAACGCGCCCGCCAGGCGCTCGCCCGGTTCAAGGAATTGCAGGACATCATCGCGCTGCTCGGAACGGAGGAACTCGGGCCGGCGGACCGGCAGGCGGTGCGCCGCGCGCGCCGGCTGCAGCGCTTTTTTTCGCAGCCCTTCACCGTCACGGAGGCCTTCACCGGTGTCGCCGGCAAGAGCGTCGCGCGCGCCGATACGCTGTCGGGGGTGAGGGCGATCCTCGACGGGGAGGCGGACGACTGGGCGGAGGATTCGCTCTACATGATCGGGTCTCTGGACGATGCCCGGCTGAAAGAGCAGGCGGGCGCCGGATCCAAGGAGCGGGCGGCGTGAGACTGCGCATCGTCAGCCCGCTGTCGGTCGTCCTGGACGATGACGCGGTGACAGCCGTCCGCGCCGAAGATCCAAGCGGCAGCTTCGGGATCCTGCCGGGGCACGCGGATTTCCTGACGGTCCTCGCAATCTCCGTGGTGAGCTGGTCAGCAAAGGGAAATCGGCGCCGGCACTGCGCCGTGCGCGGCGGCGTCATGACCGTCGCTGCGGGCCACGACGTCACGGTCGCAACGCGAGAGGCGATCCTCGGGGACGATCTTGCCACGCTGCACGAAACCGTCCTGAAGACGTTCGAGGCCGATCTCGAGACACAGCGCACCGAGCATGTCGAATCGACCCGCCTGCAGCTTGCGGCGATCCGCCAGATCATGCGCCATTTGAGGCCGACTGCAGAGTTCCAGTCGGAGTCCCTGCGGTGAGCGCGCCCGACGACCCTGACAAGGAGCCCGGCGGGCCCCCCCGCCCGGACGGCCTCGCAGACGCGACGCGCCGGCGCGGGGAAAGGCACCGGCGATTTCTGAAGGAGGGCGAGCCGGCGATCGCTCACCGCCTTGCCCAGATCGGCGTGCTCGGCTGGATCATTGTCGTGCCGACCCTCCTCGGCCTCTTCATCGGTCGCTGGCTCGACCGTGTCTTCGCGACCGGCCTCACCATCACCGGAGCGCTTCTGATGATCGGCCTCGGCCTCGGCTGCTGGTCGGCCTGGAAATGGATGAATCAGCCATGACCCCTTATCATCTCGTCCAAACGCTCGGCTGGTGGACGCCGGTCGAGGTTGCAGGCTTTCTCGTGGCGGGCTTTGCCCTCGGCTTCGCCCACTTCGCCGCCCTCTGGCACCATGCGCGCGAGCTCGTCGAAGGCGGACGCTGGTGGCGTACGGCGGCGCTTGCGGCGGGCCGGTTCTCGCTGCTGATCGCCGCGCTGACATTGGCGAGCTTTCAGGGCGCCGCCGCGCTCCTTGCCATGACGCTTGGCCTTCTCTTCGGGCGGGCCATCGTCATGCGCCGGTCGGGCAGGATCGAGACATGAATTCGCCGCTCGAGACGCAGGCACTGTTTTACCTCGGGCCGGTGCCGCTCACCGAGCCGGTCATCGCGACCTGGGTGCTGATGGCGATCCTGACCATCGGCTGCTGGGGCGTGACGCGCCGCATGGCCATGAAGCCCTCGGCACTGCAAGCTTCTCTCGAACTCGTCGTCGAGACAGTCGACAGCCAGATCCGCGAGACGATGCAGGCCGATCCTTCCCCCTATCGCGCTTTCGTCGGAACGCTCTTCGTCTTCATCCTCTTCGCCAACTGGACGTCGCTCGTGCCGGGAGTCGAGCCGCCGACGGCGCATGTCGAGACGGATGCCGCGCTCGCGCTTCTGGTCTTTCTCGCGGTCATCTGGTTCGGCGTCAGGGCCAACGGCGTCTCCGGCTATCTACGCAGCTTCGCCACGCCGAGCGTCCTGATGATCCCGCTCAATTTCGTCGAGAGCATCACCCGGACCTTCTCGCTGCTCGTCCGCCTGTTCGGCAACATCATGAGCGGCGTCTTCGTCGTCGGCATCGTTCTCTCACTGGCCGGGCTGCTCGTCCCGATTCCCCTGATGGCGCTCGATCTCCTGACTGGTGCCGTCCAGGCCTATATCTTCGCCGTCCTCGCGACGGTGTTCATCGCCGGCACCGTCAGCGAGGGGCGGCCGGCCTCCTCGGACAATTCAGAAAGGGCCCCACAATGAACTGGCTCGCCTTCATCAGCATTCTCGGCGCCGCGATCGCCGTCTCCTTCGGCGCCATCGGACCGGCGCTCGGCGAGGGACGGGCGGTCGCCGCCGCGATGGACGCCATCGCCCGCCAGCCGGAGGCCTCCGCGACGATCTCGCGGACACTCTTCGTCGGTCTCGCGATGATCGAGACCATGGCGATCTACTGCCTGGTCGTCGCGCTGCTTCTGCTCTTCGCCAACCCCTTCGTCTGACTTCGCAATGACCATCGACTGGTGGACGCTCGCCATCCAGGCGGTCAACGTCCTGATCCTGATCTGGCTGCTTGCCCGCTTCTTCTGGCGGCCGGTCGCGGCGATGATCGAGGACCGGCGGCAGGCGGCCGCGAAGGCGCTTGCCGATGCCGAGGCGGAGCGGGCCGATGCGGTCTCGCAGCTGAAGGAGATCGAGCTGACCCGGGCCGGCATTGCCGAGGAGCGCGCGGCGGTTCTCGCCGAGGCGAAGTCCGCCGCCGAGGCGCTGAAGAAGGACATCCTCACCAAGGCGGCCGAGGAGGCGGAGGCGCTGAAGGCGGCGCGGCGGGCAGACCTTGCCCGAGAGGCGAAGGAAACGCGCCGGGCGCTGACCGATGAGGCCTCGCAACTCGCGCTGGAGGCGGCCCGCAGGCTTCTGACGCGCATCGACGAGCGCAGTCTGCACGCGGCCTTCCTCGGATCGCTTGCGCGCGAGATCACAGATCTCCCGCAAACGACCCGCCAGAGCCTCGGCGCGAACGGAGCTGCCTTTACGCTGGTCAGTGCCGGACCGCTCGATCGCGAGGAAGAGGAGAGCTGCAGGGCCCGGCTGGCCGAGGCGATCGGGCGGTCGCCGGACCTCGCCTTCGAGACCGATCCGAGCCTGATCGCGGGCCTGGAACTGAAGGGACCGCATCTCGTCGTCGAGAACAGCTGGCGCGCCGATCTCGAGACCATCCGCAGGGAGCTTGGCCATGACGGAACGCGGTGAAGACTGGCAGTCCAGCTGGGCGGAGGGCGCGCGCCGCCAGGTCGCGGCCGCGGCAATCGGACCCCGGACCCGCGTGGTCGGCCGCGTCGAGGAGATCGGCGACGGCATCGCAATGATCTCGGGCCTTCCCGGTGCGCGTCTCGACGAACTCCTGGCCTTCTCGGATGGCCGCTTCGGCTTCGCGCAGGTGCTGGAGGAGGATCGGGTCGGCTGCGTTCTTCTCGACGATATCGCCGGCATCGAGGCGGGCGATATCGTGTCCGGCACGGGCGACGTCGTGCGGGTCCCGGTCGGCGAGGGTCTGCTCGGCCGTGTGGTCGATCCGCTCGGCCGCCCGCTCGACGGCAAGGGGCCGATCGCCGCGGACACGCACAAGCCGATCGAGCGGGCAGCGCCCGCGATCGTCGAGCGTGCGGCCGTCACCCGGCCCGTGCAGACCGGAATCCTCGTCCTCGACACGCTCTTTGCTCTCGGCCGCGGTCAGCGCGAGTTGATCATCGGCGATCGCGCCACCGGCAAGTCGACGGTCGCGATCGACGCCATCATCAGCCAGAAGGCGAGCGACATCATCTCGGTCTATGTCGCGATTGGCCAGAAGAGCGCCAGCGTGCGCCGCGCGATCGACGCCATCCGGAAGCACGGCGTACCGGAGCGTACGATCATCGTCGTCGCCAGCCCGTCGGATGCTCCGGGCCTGCAATGGATCGCGCCCTTCGCCGGCGTCACCATTGCCGAGTACTTCCGCGACCGCGGCCAGCATGCACTTGTGGTCCTCGACGATCTCTCCAAGCATGCCGCGACGCATCGTGAAATCGCGCTGCTGACCCGCCAGTCGCCCGGCCGCGAAGCCTATCCGGGAGACGTATTCTACCTTCACGCGCGGCTTCTGGAGCGGGCGGCGATGCTGTCTGACGAGATGGGCGGCGGCTCGCTGACAGCGCTGCCGGTCGCGGAGACCGATGCCGGCAATCTCAGCGCCTACATCCCGACCAATCTGATCTCGATCACCGACGGCCAGATCGTCCTCGACATCCGCCTGTTCAACGAGGGCCAGAAGCCGGCCGTGGATGTCGGCACCTCGGTGTCCCGCGTCGGTGGCAAGACGCAGGCGCATGCCCTGCGGGAGGCGGCCGAGACGATGCGGCTGGACTATGCGCAGTTCCTTGAGCTCGAAATGTTCACCCGCTTCGGCGGCCTCACCGATCAGCGGGTGAAAGCGCGACTGGCGCGCGGCGCGAGGATCCGCGCGATCCTCAGTCAGCGGCCCTATCACCCGTTCCGGCTGGTCGAGGAGGTCGCATTGGTGACCGCGGTCCAGGCAGGGCTGACCGACGGCCTGCCGGCAGAGCGGCTAGGGGAGCTTCGCGGGGCCGTCGCGACGGGCATCGACCGGGCCGCACCAGAGGCGGTGCGACAGATCGAGGCGGACGGCACGCTGGACGAGGCGGGTAGAACGGCCTTGAGGGGCGCGCTTTCGGCCATGATCGCGCAGATTGCGGCCGACACCGAGCGGGCCGCAGCGCCATGAGCGAGCGCCTTGCCGACGTCGCCGCCCGGATCGATGGCATCCGGCAGCTCGGAAGCGTCGTCAACGCCATGCGCGGGATCGCCGGGGCGCGGATCCAGAAGGTGCGCCAGGAACTCGCGGCGGTGGACGCCTATTCCGAGACCATTGCGGAGACGCTCGGGCGGGTTCTCGCCATCGGGTCTCCGACCGGCGGAGCCGGCGCAGGGTCGGGGCGGATCGTGCGCATCGTCTTCTGCGCCGAACAGGGCTTCGCCGGTGCCTTCAGCGAGCGGGTGCTGGACGCGATCGGCGGCGATGCGGAACCGGCGATGCTGTTCCTGATCGGCACGCGGGGACACGCGCTGGCGCAGGAGCGCGGCATCACGGCGGATTTCGCGGCGGCGATGCCGTCGCATTCCGCGGGAGTCCCCAAGCTTGCCGGCGACATCGTCGATTCGCTCGCGGCGAAGATCGCGAAGGGGCGGGTGGACAGGGCGGAGGCGGTCTACGCCGAGACCGCCGGGGCGGCCGGACTGACGGTCGTCCGCCGTCCGCTCCTGCCGCTCGACCCGCATACCTTCGCGCATGCGGCCCATGCCCGCGAGCCGATCCTGAACCTGCCGGTTCCGCAACTCCTTGCCGACCTGACGATGGAATATCTTCATGCGCTTATCTGCGGGACGGCGCTCCACGCCTTCGCCGCCGAGAACCAGGCGCGCATGGCGGCCATGGCCTCCGCGCATCGCGAGATCGACCGGCAGCTGGGCGTTCTGCAGGCAAGCTATCGCCATGTCCGGCAGGAACAGATCACCGCGGAGATCGTCGAACTCGCCGGCGGCCAGGCGGCGAGCCGCGAGCGGATCTGACGCGGCATTGCGGCGGAGCGAATGCCAAGATGCTATCGCGAGGGAGGCCCGGATGACTCTCTTCCGCCATCCGCCGTACAGGGAGCGGCGTCCCGCCCGCCTAGAAATCGCGGCACGGTGTCAGCTCTCTTGCGCTGCGAGCTGCTTGCGGATCGCGAGGAGTTCCTGACGCCGCTCGTCCGTGGTCACGGGATAGCTCATCTCAAGGCTTTCGAGCGTCTGGAGGATGATCTCGGAGATGATCAGCCTGGCGTTCTTCTTGTCGTCGGCCGGGACGACGTACCAGGGCGATTCGGCCGTGCTCGTCGCGCCGAGGCAGGCTGCATAGGCATGCATGTAACTGTCCCAATAGCGGCGCTCCTCGATGTCGGCGAGGCTGAACTTCCAGTTCTTCTGCGGCTCGTCGATGCGGGCGATGAAGCGCTTGCGCTGTTCCTCCTTGGACAGGTGAAGGAAGAATTTCACGATCCGCGTACCGTTGGCCGAGAGATGCCGTTCGAGGTCGGTGATGGAACGGTAGCGTTCGGACCAGATCGCCTCGTTGTTCGGCCCGACCTTCGACAGACCCTCCCTGAGGAGGATCTCCGGATGGACGCGGACGATCAGGACCTCCTCATAGTAGGAGCGGTTGAAGATGCCGATCTTGCCGCGTTCGGGGAGATTGCGGGTGGTGCGCCAGAGGAAGTCGTGCTCGAGCTCCGTCGGGCTCGGATGCTTGAAGCTGAAGACCTGGCAACCCTGCGGATTTACGCCGGACATCACGTGCTTGATCGCGCCGTCCTTGCCGGCTGCGTCCATCGCCTGGAAGATCAGAAGGACCGCATGGCTGTTGGATGAGTAGAGCAGCTGCTGGAGATCGGCGAGGCGCGAGACGTGATCGTCGAGCATCTCGCGATAGTCGTGTTTCGACTTGTAGACCGGATCGACCGCCGTCGGCCACAGATCGAGGTCGACGACGGCGTTTTCCTCGACGCGGAACTGCTCCGTCTTCGTCTTGATCTTCATGCCGCTTCCCTTCGCCCCTGCATCGGGCCGTCCGAACTCCGCCCGGCTCTGTGCGCTGGCAGCGGACGGCGGGTTGGCGCTTAAGGCTTCGACGGGCCTACATCCCCGCTTCGCGTGAGGAGATGGCGCTGCCCTGCCGAAGTGCAAATCCGGCGGTCTGTCGCCGCGAGCCGTTCCTCAAGCGGGGAACGGCTGCGCTTTCCGGGTCACGCCTTGCCGCTGCCTTTGCCGTTCGCGAAGGTGTCGTAGGCCCGCAGCGCCTCTCCGCCATAGACCATCGACGGCCCGCCGCCCATTTGCACCGCGACCGCGATCGTCTCTGCGACTTCCTCCCGGGTCGCGCCGCGCCTGAAGGCGGCGCGGGCATGATAGCCGACGCAGCCGTCGCAGCGGTCGGCGATGCCGATCGCAAGCGCCATCAGCTCCTTCACCTTCGCCGGAAGCGCGCCGTCGTGATAAGTGGCCCTGCCGAGGGCGGAAAAACCCTTCATCGCATCCGGCGCGGCTTGCGCCAGAAGGTCGGCGCCAGAGACCACGCGGTCTGCGATCTCGTTATAGTCCTTGGTCATGATGGTCTTTCTTTCGATGTCGGGAAGCAGAAGGAGGAGTGTAGCCGCCTGATGGACGGTCTCGATCGTTGGCGGCGTGCGCGGCGCGAATCCCGGCCGGCTCGTCAGTGCTCGCGCACGTATGAGCCGGGCGCGTCGTCCAGGGCCGGATAGTGGTCCGATCCCATGGGCGGCGGGGCGATCCGCTGGCTGGACTGCCGTGCGAGCCATTCGAACCAGGCCGGCCACCACGAGCCGTCTCTCTTGCCCGCTTCGGCCAGCCACTCGTCCGGCCCGACATAGAGCGCACCCGTCGGCCGCTCGGCGATCCGGAAGTGCCGGTGCGGATGGTCGGGTTCGGAGACGATGCCCGCATTGTGCCCGCCCGAGGTCAGCACGAAGGTGAGATCCGCATCGCTGAGAAGGTGGATCTTGTAGACCGAGCGCCAGGGCGCGACGTGATCGGTCTCGGTGCCGACGACGAAGAACGGCACACGGATGTCGCTGGCGACGACCGGCCGGTCCCCGACGAGGAAATGACCCTCGGCAAACTCGTCGTTCAGGAACAGCCGGCGCAGATACTCTTCGTGCATCCTTGCCGGCATGCGGGTTCCGTCGGCATTCCACGCCATCAGGTCGTTCGGGTGCTCGCGCTCGCCGAGGAGGTAGCTGCGCACGAGCCGCGACCAGATCAGGTCGTTGGAGCGCAGGAGTTGGAAGGCGCCGGCCATCTGCCGGCTGTCGAGATAGCCCTGCTCGCGCATGACGTCGGCGAGAAAGGCGAGCTGGTCCTCGGTGATGAAGAGCTGCAGTTCTCCCGCATCCGAAAAGTCGGTCTGGGCGCACAGGAGGGTGATGCTCGCGAGCCGCTCGTCGTGCTCGCGCGCCATTGCGGCGGCCGCGATCGTCAAAAGCGTGCCGCCGAGACAGTAGCCGCAGGCATGGACCTTCGCACCGTCACAGATATCCGTAACGGCGGACAGCGCCGCCATCACGCCCTCGGTGCGGTAGTCGTCGAAGGAGGTGTCGCGGAACTCCGGCCCCGGGTTGCGCCAGGAGATCGCGAAGACCGTATGGCCGGCGGCGACCAGGTGCCGGATCAGCGAGTTTTCCGGCGATAGATCCAGGATGTAGTACTTCATGATCCAGGCCGGCACGATCAGAACCGGCTCGCGGGCGACATCGAGCGTCGTCGGCGCGTACTGGATCAGCTCGATCAGCCCGTTGCGAAAGACGATTTTGCCCCGCGTCACCGCGAGATCACGTCCGACGATGTGCTCGCCGAGGCCGGACGGCGTGCCGCTCATCGTCTCCGCGATGTCGCTGAAGAGGTTGGCTGCGCCGTCCGCGAAGTTCGCTCCAAGGGTCGCAACGCTCGCCTCGATGACCTCCGGATTGAGGAAGGGGGCGTTGCTTGGCGACGCCATGTCGGCCAGCTGACGTGTGGTGAAGGACACGATGCGCTGGTGACGTCTGTCGACGCCCGGTAGTGGCCCCGTCGCCTCCGCCCACCAGTCTTCCCCAAGCAGGAACGCCTGCCGGAAGAGGTCGAACGGATAGCGCCGCCAGGCCTCGTCCTCGAAGCGCCGGTCGCCGGCCTTGGGGGCGATCACACTCTCTCCGGCTGCCGCGCGCATGAGTCTCAGCCAGTGCGCGCCAGCCGATCTTGCAAGTTCCGCTCGCCGGAAGGGGGCATTGGCGAGATGCAGCGACCAGTCGAGAAAGGCGAGCCCGAGCCCGTAGGGCGACAGGCCGGACGTGGCGCGCCCCTGGAGCGCGTGCAGCATCACGTCGTGATCGAGAACCGGCGAGGGACTCCGCGTATCGACCTCAAGGCCGCTTGCCGAGCGGGGGATGTGCGAAGAATTGATCGGCATGGGGCATCCTTCGGAAGAGGAGCAGGTGGCGTCACCAAGGGGGGCAGTGGTTGGCGAGGGTGGTCGGAGGGCGAGCCTCGTCGTGGCGGCACCATCGGCCGACGGGTCGGCTCCGACCTTGATCCTCGTCAAGCTCGCGCCGCGGTAAGGGTGGCCGCTGACACTGCTACGGCTCGGACGACCCCAGGCCCTCCATTGCGGCCGGAGCCCCAAATCACCCGGCTTCGGCCGCAGCCGCGCCTGCTACGGCTGGTGTTGGCCCTGCGGTGTTGAGAACCGCCAGGACCTTGGTGATCATGCCGTATTTCGTCTGGGTGACGCGCCATTCGCGGTACCAGTCGACGACGTCGCCCCACGGCGCGTTGATCTGGGAGAGGCCGGAGATGAAGGCGACGATGGTCCCGATTTCCGTCATCCCCTCGATGACATAGTAGCCTCCAAGTGCCAGCACCGACGCGACACCGAAGTGGTACATCAGGTTCATCAGGAAGTTCATGGAGTACTTTATCTTGAAGATACCCATGTTCAGCCGGAACACGGCGTCGATCTCGCGGCCGTAGGTGAGGGTGGCCGTCGCGTCGTCGGCCGGCTCGTCGATGATCTCGGCGCTCAGCGAGCGCAGCGTCGTGACCCGCCGGCCCACGCGGCGATTTATAGCCTTCTGCATCAACGGCACGAACACGACCTGCGGGGAGAGGACGACGAGCGCGACCAGCGCCATCATCGGCTCGATATAGGTGAGGTAGGCAAAGGTGGAGACGAGGATTCCGCCCTGCAGGAGCGGTGCGGAGAGGCTGATTCCGACGAAGCTGCCGATCGGCTCGACCTCGCTCAGAACTAACGATACCTCGATACCGGGCGGTATGGGCCGGGCGTTCCGAACGCCGAAGCGGCGGATCGCGGTCAGGATCGCGCCGCGCAGCCACCGCACGGCGTTCTCGCTGACCTTTCCGCGATAGACGTTCATGCCGAGCTTCAGGACGCCGAGCAGCAGGGTGGTCAGGGCGTAGAGCCCAGCCAGCCAGAAGACCCTGACCATGTCGTTGCCGTTGACCGCGTCGTTGACGATCTGCCGCTGCAGCTCAAGCGGGGCGATATTGACCACGAAGACCGAGACCGAGAGCAGCACGAGCCAGAACTGTTCCCAGAAGCCGCACCGCCAGATGATGCCGGACAGGTCTTCGGGGATTCGGACGGGACCGCAGCCTGAGAGGCTTCTGTCCCGCGCGTCCTCGACGCTTCGCCCGACCTCGACATCCATTGCCGCCATCAATCCAGTCCCCGGGGCCGGACGACGGGAACGTGGCGTTCGTCGGTCCGGATATGCTTGGAGCATCCTGCCTTGGCATTGGCTGGACTCCTGCGCCCCGCGCCTTGATGTGGGTCAACGACTGCGCGAGCGCGGAAGAGCAAGGTGAAGTCGGAGAGCAGGTTCCAAGGTCCGGCGGAGAACGCCTCGGCCCTTCCTGCCGGTCGCTTCGGCCGATGGGACAATCGGTCTACGTAGAATTCCTTAGGAGCAAACCGAATTTCGGCCGGACGGCGAGGCGGCTACTCCTTTGTGCATCAGGAACGAGCCGCACCCCGGAGCTTCAAGATGCACACCGCCTTCGCTTCCGCCGATATCGCCCGTCCCAGGACAGGAACGCTTTCGACCACCGCGAATGCCGCCGTCTCCATTCGGCCCGTTACGGCCGATGCCCGCGGCGAGGCGGCGGGCACGCCCCTTGCCGGGCAGGTGCTGACCTTCGCCGAAGGAAGCGAGATCTATTGCGAGGGCGACGAGGTCCGCTCCTTCTACAAGGTCGTCAGCGGCACGGTACGCACCTGCAAGTTCCTCAGCGACGGCCGCCGCCAGATCGACGGTTTCCACGGCGAAGGCGAGATCTTCGGGCTGGAGTCGGGAAGCGAGCATCGTCTTTCGGCCGAAGCGGTCAGCGACTGCACGGTGATCGCCTATCGCTGGAGAGGTTTCGCGGCCCTCGGCAATGGCGACGGAGCAGCGGCGCAGGCCGTCTTCCAACTGGCCATGCAGTGCCTCGAGCGGGCGCAGGAGCACTCCTTGCTGCTCGGCCGCCGCAGCGCCGCGCAGAAGCTCGCCGCCTTCCTCATCAATCTTGCCGGGCGCGGAAACGGCAAGGGCGGCAGCGTCGACCTTGCCATGACCCGCCAGGACATTGCAGACTATCTCGGCCTCACTATCGAGACGGTGTCGCGCACGCTGTCGCAGTTCGAGCGCGACCGGGTGATAGCTCTGCCGTCCGCCCGCCACGTCGTCCTTCGGAACCGGGCCGCTCTCGAAGCCTGCGCAGACTGAGCCGGCCGCAAGGTCGGCAGCCGGCGGGCAAGCGACGTCCGTCCCGATCCCGCTGCCGCCGAAGGTCTTTGCCTTGTATTTTCTCGCCCTTGCCACGGATTTCGACGGGACGCTCGCCAAGGATGGCGTCGTCGTCGCCGAAACGCTGGACGCGCTCGAGCGGTTGAAGGCTAGCGGCCGGCGGATCATCCTCGTCACGGGCCGCGAGCTTCCGGAACTGCGCCGGATCTTCCCGCAGATGATGATGTTCGACCGAGTGGTCGCGGAGAACGGAGCGCTTCTGTTCGACCCGCAGGAAGGGCTCGAACAGCTTCTCGCACCGCCGCCACCTCCAAGCTTCGTCGAGATGCTACGCGCCAAGGGCGTCGGGCCGATTTCCGTCGGCCGCGCCGTCGTCGCGACCTGGGAGCCGCATCAGGGGGCCGTCCTCGAGGCGATCCGCGAAAGCGGACTGGAACTCCAGATCGTTTTCAACAAGGGCGCGATCATGATCCTGCCGCCCGGTGTCAACAAGGCGTCGGGACTGGAGGCCGCGCTTCGCGATCTCGAACTGTCGCCACATAACGTCGCCGCCGTCGGCGACGCGGAAAACGATCATGCCCTCTTCCTGGCGAGCGGCTGCGGAGCCGCCGTCGCGAACGCGGTTCCGGCGGTCAAGCGAGCGGCCGACATCGCGCTCGCCCGCGACCATGGCGCAGGCGTCGCCGAACTCGCCGATCGGCTGATCGGGGAGGATGCCGCACTGGCGCCCGCAACGCGGCACGGCATCAGGCTCGGGATCGACCGACACGGGCGAGACGTGATCTTGACGCCGTTCGGCGGCAACGTCCTGATCGTCGGCAGTTCGGGCAGCGGCAAGTCAAGTCTCGCCGTCGCACTCACCGAGCGCATGGCCGAAAAGCGCTTCGAATTCTGCGTGATCGATCCCGAAGGCGACTATGTCGATCTCGAGCATGCCGTGTTCATCGGTACGCTGCGCGCGCCGCCGCCGGCGGCCGAGGCCCTGAAGCTCCTCCGCGACGACGCCGTCAATCTCGTCGTCAACACCCAGGCGCTTCCGCTCAGGGATCGCCGCGCGCTCACCGCGATGATGCTGACGCAGATCGGACGGCTGAAGGACCGGACCGGACGACCGCACTGGCTGCTGATCGACGAGGCGCACGAAGTGCTTCCTGCGAGTGCCGATGGCGAGCAAGTCGCGCGGATGGAGGGCACGAACGGGACCATCCTGGTGACCGCCTATCCGCATGCGCTCGCGCCGGAGGCTCTCGCCGGGATCGCTGCAGTCGTCGTCGTCGGGGCGCCGTCGGACCATGCACTTGCCTGCCTCGCGGCGGCGGGCAAGTCCCCGCCGAGCGAGCTTCCCGAAGTCGGTGCGGGCGAGGTAATCTTCTGGCGTCCGGCTTCCGGTGAACCGCCAGCCTGCGTCAAGGTCGCAGTGCCCGTCCAGGTGCATCGCCGCCACCGGGGCAAATATGCGGTCGGGGATGTCGGCTCCTTCCGCAGCTTCTACTTCCGCGGACCGGGCAAAGCGATGAACACGCCGGCCCGAAACCTCTATCGTTTCCTCGACATGGCCGCGCAGGTGGACGACGCGACCTGGGATCATCACCTCAGGGCGGGCGACTATTCCGGGTGGTTCCGGCATGTCATCAAGGACGAGGACCTCGCGCTCGAAACGGCGCGGATCGAAGGCGACAGGACGCTTTCGCCGCAGGAGAGCCGTCGGCGCGTACGCAAGGCGGTATGGCGCCGCTACGCCGCCCCAGCGGAGGATTGACGAGAATGTGGTTCGGCTCGAAGCACAGCCAGGCTGAGGCGCCGGCTGAACGCGAGGACGTTTCCGATCGGCTGGCCGGGCAGAAGCACCCGACGCCCGGCAATGGGGCCGCCAGCGCAACGTCCGAGCCGTCTGCGGACGATCGTTGGCATGCGCTTGACCGTGACGCCGCCCTGGCGCGGCTGCAGACGTCCGCCGCCGGGCTCAGCGATGGCGAAGCCGAACGCCGTCTCGCGGTCCACGGGCCGAACGCGCTGCCGCAGCCGCGGAGCCGCTCGCTTCTGTCCATCGTCCTCGGGCAGTTGATGAGCCCGCTCATCTACTTGCTCCTCGCGGCGGCGATCGTCTCGCTCGTCCTCGCCGAATACGACGATGCCGCTTTCATCTTCCTCGTCCTGGCCATCAACACGGCGGTGGGAGCGGCGCAGGAATGGCGCGCCGAGGCGAACACGGCTGCGCTGCGCTCCGCCATCGTCACGGTCGCTCGCGTGATCCGGAACGGAGTCGTGCGGCGGCTCGATTCGCGGCAGCTCGTTCCGGGCGACATCGTCCTCCTCGAAGGCGGCGATCGGGTCCCGGCCGACCTGCGCATCCTCGATGCTGCCGAGGCGCAGGTCGACGAGTCCTCACTGACAGGCGAATCCCTCCCGGTCGACAAGGTGGCGGGCGAGGGGCTTCCCGCCGACACGCCGCTCGCCGATCGTCTCACCATGCTGTTCGCCGGCTCGACGCTGCAGCGGGGGCGGGTGCGCGCCCTCATCATTTCCACGGGCAGCCATACCGAGCTCGGCGCCATCGCCGGCGCCCTGCGCCTGCCGGCCGCCGAACCGCCGCTGACGCGGCGGCTCGATCGTTTCACGCGCCTGCTGGGGCTCGTATCCCTCATCCTGGTTGGCGCCGTCATCGCGCTGCAGCTTAGCGTCGGCGCGACGATGCGAGAGACGTTCTTCGTCGCGATCGCGCTCGCCGTTTCGGTCATTCCCGAAGGGCTTCCGGTGGCGGTGACGATCGCGCTGTCGATCGCGACCCGCCGGATGGCGCGGCGGAGCGTCATCGTTCGGCATCTGCCGGCGGTCGAAGGTCTCGGCGCCTGTACGGTGGTGGCGACCGACAAGACCGGCACGCTGACGATGAACCAGCTCACAGCCAAGCGCCTCTGGCTGCCGCAGCACGGCTTCATCGACGTGGACGGCGTCGGCTTCGAGGTCGAGGGACGGCTGCATCAGGGCGACGAGACGCTCAGCGGCGAAGCGCATGGCGCGGCCCGCTCGCTCGCCAGTTCGGCCGCCCTGTGCAACGACGCCGATTTCGACCCCGAGGCCGGCGCCGACGGACGCAGCGGCGACACCGTCGACCTCGCCTTCCTGGTTCTTGCGATCAAGACCGGGCTAGACGCCGGCGCGCTGCGCAAGGCGGCCCGCCGGATCGCCGACAGACCGTTTTCGGCCGAGCGCAAATACGCCGCCAGCCTGCATGACCATGGCGACGGGCATCTGGTGCATGTCAAGGGTGCGGCCGAAGTCATCGTCCCGCTCTGCGATACGAAAGACCCGGAAGGGGTGTTGAGGCTCGCCGACGAGATGGCTAGCCGCGGCTACCGCGTGCTTGCCGTTGCCATGAAACGGGTTGGTGGCGATACCGAGCGGTCAACGCACGCGCCCCTCGACCGCGAACTCGGCGGGCTGACGCTGCTGGGTCTCGTCGGATTCATCGACCCCCTGCGGCCGGAGGCGAAGCAGGCCGTCGAGGACTGCCACCGGGCCGGAGTGGCGGTGAAGATGATCACCGGAGATCATGCCGCGACGGCGCTCGCGATCGCACGCGAACTCGGCATCGCCGAACGCCCGGAGGAAGTGGTGACGGGTCGCGAGATCGCCGCCGCCGGAGTCGGTCTCGACCGGCGCATCGCCGCCGCCCGGGTCTTCGCGCGGGTCGAGCCGGCACACAAGGTGCGGATCGTCGAAGCGCTGCAGACTGCGGGGCAAGTCGTGGTGATGACCGGCGACGGCGTCAACGACGCCCCGGCGCTGCACCGCGCCGATCTCGGCGTCGCGATGGGAAGGGACGGCACCGACGCGGCCCGCGACGCCGCCGATCTCGTGCTCGCGGACGACAATTTTGCCTCCGTGGTCGCCGGTATCGACGAGGGTCGCGCGGCCTATGCGAACATCCGCAAAGTGATCTACCTGTCGATCTCGACCGGTGCTGCGGAAGCGGTGATGTTCCTGCTCGCACTTGCCCTCGGCCTGCCGCTGCCGCTGACGGCCGTCCAACTCCTCTGGCTCAATCTCGTGACGAATGGCGGTCAGCATGTCGCGCTGGCGGCGGAAGGATCCGAGCCCGGCCTTCTCGCCCGCCCGCCGCGCTCGCCGAAGGAACCGCTGTTCGACCGGCTGATGATCCGCCAGACGCTGCTGTCAGGTGCGGTCATCGGTCTCGTCTCCACCGCCGCCTTCGCCTGGATGATCAACCAGGGCTGGAGCGAGTTCGATGCCCGCAACACGCTGCTCTTCCTGATGGTGGCCTTCGAGAACGTGCATGTCTTCAACTGCCGCTCGGAGACGCGGTCGGCGTTCCGCGTCAAACTGTCGGCGAATTGGGCGCTTGTCGCGGCGGTCGTCGGGGCGCAGGCGCTCCATATTGGCGCCGCCTTCACACCGGGCCTGCGCGACCTCCTGGGGCTTTCGCCCCTGCCGCTGTCGGAATGGCTTCTGCTGGTTCCGCTCGCGCTGTCGGTGCTGGTCGTGATGGAGACGGACAAGCTCCTGCGCCTCTGGAGCGCGAAGCGGGCTGCGGGCCGTTCCCGGAGCGAGCCCGCAGCCGAAGACGGCGTCAGCGTGGCCCGGCCGGAAGAGGCGGGATGAAGGCGGCGTTCGAGCGGCAGACGCTTTCGTCGTTGATCCTGATCGGGGCCGTCCTGATCGGCCTTTATCTCTGCTGGCTGATGGCGGCACCGTTCCTGCCGGCGATCGTCTGGTCCTTCGTCCTCGCCGTACTCGCGCGGCCGCTGAATATCAGGCTTCGCCGCCTGACCGGTCAAAGGGCGATCTCGTCCGGCTTGACCGTCGCCCTCGTGGCGGCCCTCGTAGTCTTTCCCGGCCTGATGCTCGCCGGCACGCTTCTGTCCGAGGCCGTGCGGAACGCCACCTATCTCGAAGCGCTGCTTGCCGCCAATCCCTGGTCGGCGATCCTCGATTCGCATCCACTGGTCGCGACTGCCGTCGACTGGATCGACCAGCGCTTCGACATGCAAAGCATCCTGCAATCGGCCGCCGCCTGGTTCGGACGCTGGAGCGCCGGCCTGCTGCAGGGCTCGATCATGGGTTCCATCAACCTGCTTCTGACCTTCTACTTCCTGTTCTACCTGTTGCGGGACGAAGAGCGGGCGGTCGCAGCGCTTGAGGATGCGCTTCCCCTGTCGCGGGAGGAATTTGCGCTCCTGTGCGAGCGCGTGGTCGCCACGATCCGCGCCAGCATCTTCGGGACCGCCTTCGTCGCAATGCTGCAGGGTGTGCTCGGCGGGCTGAGCTTCTGGTGGCTGGGGCTTCCGGCTCCGATCTTCTGGGGCGTCGTCATGGGCATTCTTGGCATCGTGCCGTTCCTGGGCGCCTTCGTCATCTGGGCGCCGGCCGCGGCCTATCTGGCGCTCGCCGGCGATCTTCAGTCCGCGGGCCTCCTCGCGGTGTGGGGTACTTTCATCGTCGGCCTTGTCGACAATCTCGTCTATCCGATCCTTGTCGGGCGACAGCTGATGATTCACAGCGCGGTGTCCTTCGTCGCCGTCGTGGGTGGGATCGTCGTCTTCGGCACCATCGGATTCGTGCTCGGCCCGATCGTCGTGGCGGTTTCGCTGGTCCTCGTGCGGATGTGGCGATTGCGTTCGCTCGCCGCGCCGATCGGAAGCGCAGAGGTGTCAGGCGAGGAATCCAACGATAGTCGGGCGGCTCCGGACGCTTGATCGAAGGCGCGGGTCTGGAGCGTCGCGTCGAAGAGTGGGTCCCGTTCTTCGGAAAGATCCGATGTGGCAGCAAAGAGATCGAGATAGGCCGGAGGTGTGGATCCGGTCTGCCGCCCGACGCTTGGTGGCGTCAGGGTACGAGCACCGCCGCGCCCTGGAACCTGCCCGCGCGAAGGTCGGCCAGCGCCTCGTTGGCGGCGGCGAGCGGATAGACGGTCGTGGTTGTCTTCACGCCCGCCTCCGGCGCCAGCGTCAGGAATTCGGTTGCGTCCTGCCGGGTCAGATTGGCGACGGATACGATGCTGCGTTCCTCCCAGAGCAGGGAATAGGGAAATTGCGGGATGTCGCTCATGTGGATGCCGCCGCACACGACGCGGCCGCCCTTGCGAACCGCCTTCAGCGCCGCCGGGACGAGCGGGCCGACGGGCGCGAAGATGATCGCCGCATCGAGCGGTTCGGGCGGCCGCTCGTCTGATCCGCCGGCCCATCTGCAGCCGAGCGAGAGGGCATGCGCCTGTGCGGCCTCGTCGCCGTTCCGCGTGAAGGCGTAGACGTCGCGGCCCTGCCAGCTGCAGACCTGGGCGATGATATGGGCGGCGGCGCCGAAGCCGTAGAGGCCGATGCGACGGGCGTCCCCCGCCATCTTCAGCGAGCGCCAGCCGATCAAGCCGGCGCACATGAGCGGCGCCGCGGCGACCGGGTCGACGAAGCCCTTCATGGGAAAGGCGAAATCGGCATCGGCGGCGACATGGGTGGCAAAGCCGCCGTCACGGGTATAGCCGGTGAAGAGCGGTCGGTCACAGAGGTTCTCGCGGCCTTCCAGGCAATAGGGGCATGCTCCGCAGGTGTGGCCGAGCCAGGGAATGCCAACGCGCGTGCCGACGGGCAGCGTCTCGACGCCCGCGCCGATCGCATCGACGATCCCGACGATCTCGTGGCCCGGCACAACCGGCAGCTTCGGGTGGGTGAGGTCGCCGTCGACGACGTGAAGGTCGGTCCGGCAGACCGCGCAGGCCTCCACCTTGACCCGGATCTCGCCGGCACCCGGCACAGGATCCGGCCGGTCCTCGAACTGCAGCGGCCGGCCGATTTCGTGAAGCACCATCGCCTTCATGATTTCACCCCCTGGGATACCCACTGGACCACGGTGCGGACCTTCGAAAAAGTGCCGCGGCTGCCGATCTTTCGAAATCATTCCATTCCCGCCTGCCTGCCGGTTTGACCTCGCGCAAGCGGCTGCGGCTGCTGCGGCCCTTCATGGCCCGGTCCGGTCGACCCTTTTTCCGGCTAAGTCTTCGCAAGGGCGAGAGGCTTGATCGGGATCAAGGCGCCGGGCGCGCTCCTGCTGCCTCATCGCGCCGTCCGAACACTCACGCGAAACGGCGCCATCCAATCCGGCACACCATCGGTACGGGCGCCGCGTCCGAAATCGCAACCCGTGTTCGTCGACCCCTCACACGACCTGACACCGCAACGCCGAGTCAGGTCATCGCTCATGAAGGAGACTGCATCATGGCCGATACAGCAACCAAGCTGCCCGTGAAGACCGAGACTGACGCGCCATCGGCGACCGCCGCGACCCGCGCCTGGTCGCCCTTCGAGACGCTCCGCGGCGAGATGGACCGTCTCTTCGACATGTTCGGCGGCCGCCGGGGCGGACCCTTGTCGCGAGGGGACTTCGATCTCGATTTCTCCCTGCCCAAGGGCATGACGTTCGGGGCCGGTACGCCTGCGGTGGACGTCGCCGAAAAGGACGGCGAATACGAGATCACCGCCGAACTGCCGGGGCTCGACGAGAAAGACGTCGAGGTGAAGGTCGCGAACGGCGCTCTGACCATCAAGGGCGAGAAGAAGGAGGAGAAGGAAGAGCGGCAGAAAGACTATTACCTGTCCGAACGCCGCTACGGTACCTTCGTGCGCTCCTTCGCCCTCCCGAAGGGTGTCGATCAGGACAAGATCGCCGCGCGGTTCGCCAAGGGCGTCCTGACGGTCACGCTGCCGAAGACGCCCGAGGCCAAGGCCGAGGAGAAGAAGATCGAGGTGAAGGCGGCCTGAGCACCTTCACGTCTTCGGGGAGGGCGCCGCTGCCGTGGAGAACCGGGCGGCGCCCTTCGCCATTGTTCGAGCCCGTCCCGAGATGATGCGAAACAGGTGACCCATGGCAGAGAAGCCGTCCAACGACAGCACGAAGCACGACTTCACCATGTGGTACGTCTTCGCCGCATTCACGCTGATCCTGTTCCTGCAATGGGGCTGGCAGAGCTACGGGACCATCGAGACGATCCCCTACAGTCAGTTCGACAAGCTGGTTGCACAGGATCAGATCGCCGAGGCGACGGTCGGCGACAGCCAGATCTCCGGCAAGCTGAAGGTGCCGCTGCCCAACGGCAATTCCGATTTCGTCACGATGCGGGTCGACCCGGCGATCGCCGACAAGCTCGCCGCCCATGGCGTGACGGTCAAGGGTACGGGATCGGGCGGCTTCCTCGCGACGATCCTCTCCTGGGTGCTGCCGCTCTTCATCTTCTACATGATCTGGTCCTTCGCCTTCCGGCGGATCGCGGGCGGGCAGGGTTTCGGCGGCGGGCTGATGTCGATCGGCAAGTCGCGCGCGAAGATCTATGTCGAGAAGGACACCAAGGTGACGTTCGCGGACGTCGCCGGCGTCGAGGAGGCGAAGGCGGAGCTCAACGAGATCGTCGCCTTCCTGAAGGACCCGGATACATACGGCCGGCTCGGCGCGCGCTCGCCGAAGGGCATCCTTCTCGTCGGCCCGCCGGGGACCGGCAAGACGCTGCTCGCCAGAGCCGTCGCGGGCGAGGCGGGCGTGCCCTTCTTCTCGATCTCGGGCTCCGAATTCGTCGAGATGTTCGTCGGCGTCGGCGCCGCGCGCGTCCGTGACCTGTTCGGCGAGGCCCGCAAGGCAGCGCCGGCGATCATCTTCATCGACGAGTTGGATGCGCTCGGCAGGAGCCGGGCCGCCGGCGGCAATATCGGCGGCTTCGACGAAAAGGAGCAAACCCTGAACCAACTGCTCGCGGAGCTCGACGGCTTCGATCCGACGTCCGGCGTCATCCTTCTGGCGGCGACCAACCGGCCGGAGATCCTCGATCCGGCCCTTCTGAGGGCGGGGCGCTTCGACCGGCAGGTGCTCGTCGACCGCCCGGATCAGGGTGGCCGGCTGGCGATCCTTCAGGTCCACGTAAAGAAGATCGCGCTCGCACCGGAAGTCGACCTTGCGGCTGTCGCAGCTCTCACCACCGGCTTCACCGGGGCCGACCTTGCCAATCTCGTCAACGAGGCGGCGATCGCCGCGACGCGTCGCGACGCGGACCGGGTGACCTTCGCCGATTTCACCGCCGCGATCGAGAGGATCGTCGCCGGGATCGAGAAGAAGAGCCGGATCCTGAGGCCGGCGGAGCGCCGGCGCGTCGCCTATCACGAGATGGGCCACGCGCTCGTTGCCGCAGGGCTTCCGGGCGTCGATCCGGTGCAGAAGGTCTCGATCATCCCGCGCGGGGTCGGCGCCCTGGGCTACACCATGCAGCGCCCGACGGAGGACCGCTTCCTGCTGGCGGAGAGCGAATTGAAGAACCGCATCGCCGTCCTGATGGGCGGGCGGGCGGCGGAACGGCTGATCTTCGCCGGCGACGTCTCGACCGGCGCGGCCGACGACCTGCAGCGGGCGACGGACATCGCCACGGAGATGGTGACGAAATACGGGATGAACGACGTCCTCGGTCAAAGGACCTACAGCCGCACGGTCCAGACCTTTCTCGCAAGTCCGGCCGACAAATCCTTCGACGCCTCGGACGCGACCGGCCGCGAGATCGACGTTGCCGTGCGCGAGGCGGTCGAGGAGGCGTCGCGGGCGGCGCAGGCGATCCTCGAGGCCAAGAGCGACGATCTGGAGGCCGGCGCCAAGCTGCTGCTCGAGCGCGAGACGCTGACGGCCGAGGAGTTTGCGCCGCTGCGGGCATCGCCGGGCGCCGAGGCCAGCGCTGCCGGGGCCGCCGGGAAGTCTCTCGCTGCCTTCGAAGCACTCGGCCTCGTCGCCGCGGCGCCGCGCTGACGGACGGATCGGCGAGGAATTGCCGAGGGGAACCCCGCAGTTGATCGCCGTCAAGGCAAGGCGGCCGCCCGGACGCTTGGATCAGTTCCGACAAGTCTAAGGAGAAGACGCATGAGCACGACCGCCCCTCAGAAGCCGCAAGGCGTTCCGGCCAGCTTCCGGCACGTCCGGCTGGAGCTCGCCCGCGAGAAGGATCACCCGGAGGGTGACCGGTACCAGGGTTACGACATCCTCGTGCCGCTCGATGCCTCCGGCCATCTCGATCCGGGAGAGTGGAAGGCGCACCAGGCGGCCTGCCGCGTACGCCGTTTCCACGAGGGCGAGGCGGACCAGATCGGCCGCCTGCGCCGCAAGCCCGGCGGCACCTGGTATTTCGACTATGTGGAAGGACGCGAGGACGACGAGGTGGGGTTCCGCTTCGGCGCGGAACGGTTCGTGCCGGGCGAATACGTCTCGATCAGCCATCGCGGCGTCATGCACACCTACCAGATCAAGCGCGTCCAGGAACTCTGATCGGCGAGGCAACCGCCGCGTCGATCAATTCCAGAGGGAGTGCGGGCTGTTCGTCGGAACATCCCTTCCGTCAGCCGGTCCTTTGGTCACGAACCATGAGGGCCGGCATCAAATCTCGATTTCAAAGAGGACTGGTGAACGAAGCCGGAGGATCCGGCCCAACCGCCAGTCCCATGTCCTCAAGGAGGCGAGTCATGCAGGAGGCAGCGATACGGGATCCGGTCGGCGACGAGTTCAGTTCGCCCGAAATGATCTTCCTCGGTTACCAGGCGTGGCACGTCCCGCTTCGGGCCATGACGATCGGCTGGCAGACGGCAGCGACCTTCGCGACCGGGATGCTTGGCTTCACGGCCCAGCGGCTGACCGAAAACCAGAAGACCGCCCGGGCCCTGATGGAATGCTGGAACTGGAGCGGTGCGGAGACGGAGCAGCGCGCCTGGCTGGAGGCGGCCGTCCGGCAATATCGCGAGATCGGCGCGGCGGCAACGCGCCTGCAGCAAGATGCGACGGATCGGCTGGCGGCGGAACTCGGCGATGTCTGGACGCTTCCGGCCGGGGAAGAGCCGGCGCCGGAACGGGCCGCTGTCGAGGCGGAGGGCAATGACGCCCCGATGCTCGACGAGCGGCCGGTCGATCCCGCCTGAGGGTCCTGCGCTCGGGAATGCGCTCCGCAATCCAAGGACGCGGCGGCGCGCGATATGAGGCCAAGAGGACGCGGGCTCCTATTCGGCCGGTAAACGACACTTGGTGAGGAGGGCAGGGGTCGGCAGGTGCCGGCCCCTCGATTTTTTTGACGAGGCGCTGCCGGACGGTGCCATCGACCCCCTCGACGACGGGTCGGGCCGCAGATGCTGCGCCTACCGCTCCACCGGTCACGCCGCGGACGGTCATGGATTGCCCGCGGCGGCGGTGGCACGCTTTCGCGTACCGTCGCGGCTGCGGCGGCGCAGCGTTTTTCAAGCCCTGATATCCAGCTGTCGGAGCGCGTTCAGATCCGCGAGAGGACGCCGCGGAAGCGCATGAGGGAGAGCGCGTAGAAGACCGCGCCCTGGGCAGCGAAGGCCAGAAGATCCGGCCAGACGATGCTGAGCCCGGCGCCGCGATAGAGCACCGCCTGCGAGAACGAGACGAAGTGTGGCGAGGGACCGACCACCTGCATCGTCAGCCGGAGCCAGTCCGGCATGCTCTCGAGCGGCGTCATGCCGCCGGACAGAAGGTTCAGGACGACCATGATCGGGATCACGAGCAGACCGAACTGGCCCATGGTGGTGGAGAAGGTCGCGAGCAGTATCCCGAGCGAGGCGACGGTGATTGTGTAGAGCGCCGTGCCGACGAGGAAGAGCGGCATCGAGCCTGCGGTCGGTACGCCGAGCGCCCAGCGGACGACGAAGATCAGCGACAGCGCGGCCGCGACGACGATCACCAGCCCGTTTGCCAGGATCTTCGACAGGACGATCTGGGCCGGGGTTACCGGCATCACCAGGAGATGCTCCACCGTGCCGTGCTCGCGCTCGCGGATCAGCGCGGCACCGGCCAGGATGAGGGTCAGCATGGTGACGTTGTTCATCACCTGCATCACCGCCCCGAACCAGACGGTCTCGAGATTGGGATTGAACCACGCCCTGATCACGATATCGACCGGAGCGCTCGACGCCTGCGCTCCGCCCGAAAGGAACGAGGCGATCTCGGTCGCGACGATCCCCTGCAGGTCGGTCGCGCCATTTCCCGCCTGGGCCATGGCGGTCGCATCGATCTCCAGCAACAACTCGGGCGAGCGGCCGGCCAAAAGGTCCGCCTGGAAATTCGGCGGGATGTTGAGGACGAAGACGAACCGGCCGTCGTTCAGAGCCGCATCGACGGCGTCGGCGCCGATCTCTACGGGGGCCTGGAACTGCGGCGGCCGGATCGCGTCGGCGAGCCGGCGCGAGAGCTGGGAGCGATCCTCGTCGACGACGGCCACGGCAACGTGCCGCACTTCGGTCGAGGCGTCGTTGGAGACGAGATAGATCGCCAGGGTGAAGGAGTAGACGACGAGGATCAGCATCACCGGGTCGGCTTTGATGCTGCGCAGTTCCTTGCCCATCAGCCGCAGGACGTTCGCGATCGTGCGACCCATCATCCTCAGGACTCCTGCTTCTTCAGGGCGAACTGCGACAGAACGAGGAAGCCGACGGCGAAACCGGCGAGCGCCAGGAGATTGGGCCAGAGTTCGCTCCAGCCGAGGCCTTTGGTGAAACAGCCCGCGGTCACCGGCTGATACCAGGCGGAGGGGAAGGCGAGGCCGACATAGCGTCCGAAGCCCTCCAGCGAGGAGACCGGAACGATCAGGCCGGAGAAGTTGACCGCCGGGATCACCGACAGGATCGCCGTGGCGAAGATCGCGGCGACCTGGGTGCGCGTGAAGCAGGAGAGGAACTGGCCGAAGCCGGTCGTCGCGGTGACATAGATGGCGGTGGCGACGGCCAGCAGCGAGACCGACCCCTGGAGCGGGACCTTGAACAGAGTGATCGCGAGGAGAACCAGCGTCACCGCGCTGACGAGGCTGATCGCTATATAGGGAAGCTGCTTTCCGAGCAGGAACTCGACCTTCGAAATCGGCGTCGAGCGGAAATTGGCGATCGAGCCGGTCTCCTTCTCGCGAACGACGCCCACCGCCGCCATGATCGCCGGGATGAGCACGAGCATCAGCATCATGATGCTCGGCACCATCGCGTTGACGCTTCGAAAGGTCTGGTTGAACCGGAAGCGCGGCAAGAGCGTGTAGGCACCTGCCGTTTCGCGCGCGCCCTCGGACGCCAGAGCATGAACGTAGGTGTTCGCCAGCCCGACGACATAGCCCCGCGCGGTTTCGGCGCGGAACGGCATGGCACCGTCCAGCGTGACCGAGATCTCCGTCGGCCGGCCGGCCACGCGATCGCGGCCGTAGCCATCGGGAATCTCGATGACGAAGGTGATGTCGCCGGATGTCATGCGCCGTTCCATCTCGGCGGCCGAGCCGATACTAGGCTGTTCCTCGAAGTAGCGCGAGCTCGAGAACTGCTCGACGAGTTCGCGGCTCTCCGGCGAATGGTCCTGATCGAAGGCCGCGAAGCGAAGATTCTCGACGTCGAAGGAAATGCCGTAGCCGAAGGTGATCGTCAGGATGATCGGGCCGGCGAGCGCGAAGAACAGCCGGATCCGGTCCCGCATCAGTTCGACCGCCTCGCGCCGCGCATAGGCGGACAGGCGCATGAGGGAAAAGCGCCGCGGCTTCTTCGGCGCGCGCGAAGGCTCGGCGGTGGCCGGCGGCTCCTCGGCGGCGGGCTTTGCACCGGCCTCGATGCCCGAGGCTTCCTCGAGATAGCCGATGAAGGCGTCCTCCAGCGAATCCGCCTTTCTTTCCTCGGCGAGTTCCTGCGGTATCCCGACCGCCAGCACCCGGCCGGCATGCATCAGCGAGATGCGGTCGCAGCGCTCCGCCTCGTTCATGAAATGGGTGGAGATGAAGATCGTCACCCCGTCCTCGCGCGACAGCTGGATGAGGCTGCGCCAGAAGGCGTCGCGGGCGATCGGATCGACGCCGGAGGTCGGTTCGTCGAGGATGAGAATGGCCGGTCGGTGGATCACCGCGACGGCGAGTTGCAGCCGCTGGCGGATGCCGAGCGGCAGGCCTTCCGGCTTTCGATCAGCATGGTCGATCAGGCCGTAGCGCGCGAGCATCTCATCGACGCGGCTTGCCACCTTGCCGGCGGGAACCTGGAACAGGCGCGCGTGAAGCTCGAGGTTCTGACGGACGGTCAGTTCCTCGTAGAGGGAGAAGCCCTGCGACATGTAGCCGACATTGCGGCGCGCCTCCATCTCGCGAGCGTCGACCGCCTGTCCGAACAGCCGCGCCGATCCCTCGGTGGGCTGCAGCAGGCCGGTCAGCATCTTCATGGTCGTGGTCTTGCCGCATCCGTTCGAGCCGATGAAGCCGAAGATCTCGCCGCGCTCGATCCGGAAGCTGACATGATCGACGGCGGTGAAGTCGCCGAACCGGCAGGTCAGGTTCTCCGCCTCGATTGCCGGTGCGCCGTCGTCGCTGGCCGGGCGGGGCGGCACGGCGACCGGAACGTGGCCGGCCCGCGCCGCTTCCGGCAAGAGCGCGATGAAGGCGGCTTCGAGCGTTTTCGCATCGGCCTGCGTCAGCATCTCGGCCGGTGTGCCGGTCGCGATGACCCGGCCCGCATGCATGGCGGCCAGCCAGTCGAAGCGCTCGGCCTCCTCCATATAGGCGGTCGCGACGAGGACGCTCATGCCCGGCCGGCGCGCGCGGATGGAATCGATGAGGTCCCAGAATTGGCGCCGGGACAGGGGATCGACACCCGTCGTCGGCTCGTCGAGGATCAGGAAATCCGGGTCGTGGATCAGCGCGCAGCAGAGCGCGAGCTTCTGCTTCATCCCGCCGGAGAGCTTGCCGGCCGGCCGGTCTGGGAAGGGGGCAAGTCCCGTGGCGTTCAGAAGATCGGCGATGCGCCTGCGCCGCTCTGCGGCGGAGTGGCCGAACAGGCGCCCGAAGAAGTCGAGGTTCTCCGTCACGCTGAGCGTCGGATAAAGGTTTTTTCCGAGGCCCTGGGGCATGTAGGCGATGCGCGGCGAGGATTGCCGGCGCTGCGCGGCGCTGGCCATATCGCCGCCGAGCACCCGGACCGTGCCCGCCTGGATCCGGCGCACGCCTGCCGCAAGAGCCAGAAGCGTCGACTTGCCGACCCCGTCCGGCCCGATCAGCCCGGCCATGCAGCCTGCGGGAATGGCGAGGTCGAGGCGGTCGAGCGCGAGGCCGGCGCCGTAGCGGTGGGTCACGCCGCAAAGCTCGACGATCGGCTCCTCGCTCACGGAGTGCATCTTGCGCTCATTGCGGCAGGTTGACCGTCAGCGCGGGCGGCCAGGGCGCCGACGGGTCGGTGCGCACATAGCCGATACCGCGCACGCCCACCTTGACCTGCCGCTCGAAGCGCTGCAGGAGCGCGCGGGGGATCTGGATCTTTACCCGGAAGACCAGTTTCTCGCGCTCGTCCTTGGTTTCCACCGCCTTCGGCGTGAATTGCGCATCGGCCGAAACGAAGGTGACCCTGGCCGGGACGACGTATTGCGGCACGGGATCGAGGATGATGCGCGCCTCGTCGCCGATCGCCACCTTGCCGGCCTGATCCGCAGGCAGGTAGAGCGACATCGAGACGTCGGTGAGATCGAGAAGGGTGACGATCCTTGCGCCGGCCGCGACCACCTCACCGGCGCGGGCGAGCTTGTATTGGACGCGGCCGCGGCGTGGCGCGGTAATCACCATGTCGTCGAGGATGGCCTGGAGCCGCGAGACCTCGGCCTTGGCGGCCTCGATACTGGACACGGCCTGCGCCTTCTGCGCATCGGCAGCGCGCCGCGCAGCTTCCGCCGTCCGCAGCGCGCCGCGCCGCTCGTCCCGCGTCTGGGCGCTGACATGGCCGGAGTGGAAGAGCTCGACGATGCGATTGTAGCTCGCCTCGGCGACCTCCAGCTCGCTGTCGCGCTGGGCGATCAGCGCCTCGGCCTCGGCGAGCGCGCTTTCGGCCCTCAGCTCGTCGGCCTGTGCACCCAGAAGCTGGGCGCGGCTTTCCCGGTCGTCCAGCCGGGCGATCACCTCGCCGGCCTCGACCATGTCGCCCTCTTCGACCATCATCTCGGCGAGGCGCCCGGTATATTTGGCGGAAACCTCGATTTCCTGCCCTTCGATACGTCCGTTGGAACTGGCGATCGTGTCGGGCAGCTTTTCGCCGCGCCAGCGGTCGAGGAGCGCCTTCAGCTTGAACTCTGCCGCCGCCGGCCGAACGATGCCCGGAGCCATTCCGGCCGCGCCGAGCAGCGGGTCGAGCGCCGCCAGGCCGACGAGCGCACAGACCATCGCGCCAAGTCGCATCTCCATGACAACGCCTCGCCTCCTGAACCGGGACTGGCCGACGACGCCCGGCTGCGGCGCTTATGCGCGAGCGGGCTTGGCGGCCATCACGGCCACCTATGGCCGGTTCCGCCGAGAGCGACCTTGATGCCGGTCAACGCGCCGCGGGAAAAGCCGAACCAAAAGATCCCCCGGGTGCGTGACCCGAAGGTCCCGACGAAACGGCACCGGGCCCGTCGCGTTGGCGGCAGGCTACGGGCGGGAGACCGGCCAGCGTCAGCCGCTCTTCTTGGCGCGGGCGTCGGCGATCGCCTGCTTGAAGTCGGCCATCTTCGGAACGCCCGGGAAGACCACGGTTCCGACGATGTAGGCGGGTGTGCCGAAGAAGCCGAAGCCCTCTGCCTGTGTCTTGTTGCGGGTGAGGATTTCGTCGATGCGCGCCTGGTCGCGCCGGTAGGCGGACTTCAGCGCCGCGATGTTGAAGCCGGCGGCCTTCAGCGTCGCGTCGATTTCCGGGTTCGTCAGTCGGCCGGGCGTCCTCATCAGCGCGTCGAGCGCCTGCGGACGATATTTGCCGGCGGCGAGCGTCAGTTGCGCGGCATATTCGGATGGCGGCCCGAAGATCGGCCAGTCCTTCATCACAAGCCGGATCTGGCCGTCGTCCCGGACGATCTTCATGACGTCCGGATAGGCCTGCTTGCAGTAGGGGCACTGATAGTCGAACCATTCGACGATGGTGACATCGCCCTTGGGATTGCCGAGCAGCGGCGCCTGCGGGTCGTGGAGCACCGCCTCCTTCGACATCGGGTCGGGGGCGGCGGCCAAGCTCCGCCCGGCCGCGAGCGTGGCGCCGCCGGCGAGCGCGGCGGTCAGGAACGTCCTGCGATGCATCGTCATGATGTCGGTTCTCCATTGTTCGTCCCGGCTGTCGTCTGGTCCATGCCGACGACGACGACCTTGGTGCCGGCCGGCACGCGGCGGTTCAGGTCGATGACGTCCTGGTTCAGCATCCGGATGCAGCCGGAGGAGACGGCGTGGCCGATCGACCATTCCTGATTGGTGCCATGGATGCGGAACAGCGTGTCGCGGCCGTTCTTGTAGAGGTAGAGAGCGCGGGCTCCGAGCGGGTTCCGGATGCCTCCGTCCATGCCGTGGCGCAACTCGCCGCCATATTTTTCGGGTTCGCGCTCGATCATGTCCGGGGTCGGCGTCCAGTGCGGCCAGGCGGCCTTGCGGGCGATCGTGCCGGTGCCGGTGAACTCCATCCCGGCCTTGCCGACGCCGACGCCATAGCGCATCGCCTTGCCGTTCTCCATCACGAGGTAGAGAAACTTGGCGTGCGGATCGACGACGATGGTGCCGGGTGGCTGGTCGGTCCGGTAGTCGACCACCTGGCGGATGTTGCGCGGCTTCATCCCGGCGGGATCGACGGCCGGGATGTGCCAGCCATTGTCCTCCTCTGCGCCGTACATTCGCGCGATACGCGGGTCTGGCTTCGGCGCCTGCGGTTGCTGATAGGCGAGCGTCTGGACCGAAGGCCTCTCCGTCGTCGAGCAGCCGGCGGCGGCAAGCGCCGTTGCCAAAAGGCCTGCGGCCCGCAGGATCTTCAGGGTCATGAAATCGCCTCGGCTTGTTGCGTTGGAGAGGGCGCTTCGGCTCGCGAGCTTAAGGCAGCCTTAAGCCGGGAAGGGTTGACCGGAGGGGAACGCAGCAAGAGGTGAGGGCGGCGGCCAATGCGTATCCTGATCGTCGAAGACGACGAGATCCTGGGCGACGGGCTGAAGGTCGGGCTGACGATGAACGGCTTCACGCCGGACCTCGCCGTGTCCGCCGCCGAGGCCGATGCGGCACTGATGGCCGGCGGCTTCTCGGCGGTGGCGCTCGACGTCATGCTGCCGGACGGCAGCGGCCATGAGCTCCTGCGGACGATGCGTCGGCGCGGCGACGCGACGCCGGTCTTGATGCTGACCGCGCTCGACAGCGTCGCCGACCGTATCAAGGGGCTCGACGGCGGCGCCGACGATCATCTCGGCAAACCCTTCGATCTCGACGAGCTGGCGGCGCGGTTGCGGGCGCTCGTCCGCCGCGGCCCGGCGCGTCGGACCGCGCATCTGGAATTTGCCGGCGTCATGCTCGACCCGGCGCGCATGGAGGCAGAGGTTGACGGTCAGCCGATCGGCTTGTCCCGCCGCGAGTTCACCATCCTCCACGCGTTGATGGAGCATCCCGGCGCCATCCTGTCGCGGGCGCGGCTCGAGGAGCGGCTCTACGGCTTTCAGGAGGGGGTGGAGAGCAACGCCGTCGAAGTACATGTCCACCATCTGAGAGCCAAGTTCGGCAGCCGCTTCATCGAGACCGTGCGCGGCGTCGGCTACCGGCTGCGGGAGCCGTGACGGCGATGCGGTCGATGCGCGCCCGGCTGTTCCTCGTCCTCATCGCCGCGACCGGCCTCGTCTGGCTGTTCGCGACCGCCTGGGTCTATCTCAGCACAAGGGCCGAGGTGGAGCATGTGCTCGACGCCCGCCTGATGGAGGCGGCGCGCATGGTCTCGTCGCTGGTGGACAGCCAGGAGATCGACACCGCCGTCGCCTCGCTCGACCAGGGTGTGATGCCGAAGGTCGGGCACAGTCCATACGAGCGGCAGCTCTCCTGCCAGATCTGGTCGCTGACCGGAACGCTGATCGGCAGATCCGACGGCGCCCCGGCCGAACGCCTATCGGACCATCCGGACGGCTTCGCCGAGCAAATGATCGGCGGCGACAGTTGGCGGGTCTACGCGATCACCGACAAGGCGCGGGGCGTGCAGGTGCTGGTGGGCGACAATCTGGACATCCGGGCCCGGCTGGTACGCGACATGGTAAAGGGCCTCGTCCTGCCGATGGCTCTGATCCTGCCGGTCCTCGCCGCGATCCTCTGGTTCGGCGTCGGCCGGGGCTTGAAGCCGCTGTCGCAGCTCGCGGCGGGGCTGGAAAGCCGGGACGCCGAGGATCTCCACCCGCTGCCTCAGGAGGCTGCGACGGCTTCGGAGATCGGCCCTGTCGTCACCGCGCTCAACGGGCTTTTCCGCCGCGTTGCCGATGCGCGCGAGCGCGAGCGCCAGTTCCTCGCCTATGCCGCGCATGAGCTGCGAACACCCTTGAGCGGGCTGAAGACCCAAGCCGAAATCGCGCTGAAGGCCAACCGCGATGAGACGCGGACGCTGGCGCTCAACCACATCGTGACGGCGGTCGAACGGACGGCGCGGCTGGTGCGCCAGCTGCTGGCCATGGCCGAGGCGGAAGCGGTCACCACCGGGAACGCCAAGCCGCTCAGCCTGCTCGAGGCTGTGCGCGAGGCGGCGGCCGGACAGGAGGAGAGGCTTGCCGCCGGCGGAGGCCATCTGCGGCTCGATCCCTCGCTCCATGAGATCCGGATCACCGCGAACGAGATGCTGTTGTCGCTTGCGCTCCGCAATCTCGTCGACAATGCGGTCGGCCATTCGCCGGCGGACGGAACGGTCTCGATCTCATGGACTGGGGACGCGATCGCGGTGGAGGACGAAGGACCGGGAATGTCAGACGCGGAGATCGCGCGGGCGACGAGCCGCTTCTTTCGCGGCAGCAACCGGACGCCGGTGGGCAGCGGCCTCGGCCTTGCGATCGTAGAGATTGCGGCCGAAAAGCTTGGCGGCCGGCTGATCCTCGCCCGGCGCGAGCCGAGAGGGCTGCGGGCGGATCTGCACCTGAGGCCGGACGCCGAGGCGGTCGAGGCGCCGCTTTCGACGACTTGAGGCGAATTCGAGAGGAGATCGATGATGCGATGGGACGAGCGCTATGCCGGAGAGGACTATCTCTTCGGGACAGAGCCGAATGCCTTCCTGAAGAGCCAGGCCTACCGCCTGGAGCCGGGGCAGCGGGCGCTGGCGGTCGCGGACGGCGAAGGGCGGAACGGCGTCTTCCTGGCCGAAACAGGGCTGGCGGTCACCTCCATCGACGCCTCCGAGCGGGGCCTTGCCAAGGCGCGGGCGCTCGCGGCGGCGCGCGGGGTCGCGCTCGATGCGAGGCTCGCCGACGTGATCAACTGGGACTGGCCGCAGGCGGACTTCGACGTGGCCGTGGCGATCTTCATCCAGTTCGCCGACCCGTCGATGCGGGCGATCCTGTTCGACCGCATGCAGGCGGCGCTGCGGCCGGGCGGGCTCCTGATCCTGCAGGGCTACCGGCCGGAGCAGGTCGACTATGGCACCGGCGGGCCGCCGCAGCGCGAGAACATGTACACGCGCGCCCTTCTGGAAGAGGCCTTCGCGGACCTCGACATCCTGCATCTCGAAGAGCACGATTCGGAGATCTTCGAGGGTAGCGGCCATGGCGGCCGCTCGGCGCTGATCGACCTCGTCGCGCGGCGGTCGTCGGTCTGAGGTCGGCGCGAGGTCAGGCGACAGCCGTCCCGCGCTCCTTCAAGACGGTCGCCAGCGCCATGCCCACCAGCATCGCCGGCAGGAAGACGAGCGTTCCTGGCGCAGCGAGGCCGAGTGCCGTCCAGGCAGGGCCCGGACAGAAGCCGCCGATCCCCCAGCCGATGCCGAAGATCGCGGCGCCGGACAGGAGGTCGCGGTCGATGTCGCTTCGTCTCGGGACCTGGAAGTCCGCCAGCAGCAGCGGCTTCTTGCTTCGCCAGACCAGCCGATAGCCGATGAAGGTGGTGATCGCCGCGCCGCCCATGACGAAGGCGAGGCTCGGATCCCATGTGCCGAAGACATCGAGGAAGTTAATGACCTTGGCCGGATCGGACATGCCGGCAATAACGAGGCCGACGCCGAAGAGGAGGCCGGAGAGTAAGCCGAGGAGAATACGCATGGAGTTTAAATCTCAGACGAGGTGACGCAGGACGAGGACGGTGACGAAGGCACTCGCCATGAAGGTGAGGACGGCGACCAGCGAGCGCGGCGATAGCCGGGCGAGACCGCAGACCCCATGGCCCGAGGTGCAGCCCGAACCCATTACGGTGCCGAAGCCGACGAGGAGGCCGGCCACGGCCATGGCGGGAAGATTACCCGAAACGGTCTGGTGGACCGGTGCGCCGGTGACCGCCGCAATGAGGAAGGGAGCCGCGACGAGCCCGAGCACGAAGGCGATGCGCCAGTCCCAGTCGTCGCGGCGCATCGGCACCGCGCCGGTGGTGATGCCGGAAATGCCGGCGATCCGGCCGAACAGCGCCATCACGAGGACAGCGGAGAGGCCGATGAGAACACCGCCGATCGTCGAGGCGTAGGGTGTGAAGGGGGTGAGGGTGTCGAGAGGCATCGCAGTTTCCCCTGCGCGGATGTAATCTCCCTGCCGCACCGCGCTGCGCGGCAGGAATGGTGGGATGCTGCAGAGCTGGCTCAGCCGGCGGCGCGGCTCCGGCAACTGCTGAGGCCGAAGAGGGCATAGGCCGGGCAGACCCTGACGAGGGCGGTCAGCGCGAGGATGACCGCGACCGCGTAGGCAAGGTAGGTCCAGGGCGCGGCCGTGAGGGCGTATCCGGCATAGGCTGCGAAGAGCGCGAGCACGAGACGCACGATCCGGTCGGTGGTCCCGACATTGGCAGTTCGTAAGAGGGCCATGTCTTTCAAGCTCCAGTTTCGAGGATCAGAGGAAGGCCGTCGCGCTCTTGATGATCATGTAGATCGCGACGACGAAGATCAGGCCGGCAAAGGCGATGTTGAGGGCGCCTTTCTTCCCGGCGAGGAAGCGGGCGACGAAGGCTCCGACGACGCCGCCGGCAATGCCGCCACCCACGAAGACGAAGGCGAGCGGCCAGTCGACGAAGCCGGACAGGGCGTAGTTCAACGCCGTCGTCAGGCCGAAGGCGGCCACCGCGACCAGCGAGGAGCCGATCGCGTTCAGCATCGGCATGCCGGTCGAGGCGACGAGGCCGGGGACGATCAGGAAGCCGCCGCCGATCCCGAAGAAGCCGGAAAAGGCGCCGGTGAGTCCGCCGAAGCCGAGGACCTTCGGCGCGTTCTCGCGGTTGCATTCGGCACCGGGATTGCCCTCGCGCCCGCGCCCGCGGACCATCAGCACGCCGACGACCATCATCAGGAGGGCGAAGAGGAACAGGAGCTTCTGCCCGTCAATCGCCTTGCCGAGGGTCGAACCGAGAAACGCGCCGACGATCCCGGCGACGCTGTAGACCGCGGCGCAGCGCCATTTGACATTGCCGAGCCGAGCATGGCTGACGAGGTTCGTGCCGGCATTCGCCGCCACGGCGAAGGCGCTGGTGCCGATCGCCATGTGGGCGTTGGGCACGCCGACGAGATAGACCATCAGCGGCACGGCGAGGATCGAACCGCCGCCGCCGAACAGGCCGAGGGTCAGTCCGACCAGCGAGCCGGAAAAGGCGCCCAGAAGATATTGCAGCGGTTCGAGATTCATCGTCAGATCACGCGGTGTCGGAGGATGTGTGGTGCAGCGATCCCGGTTGGATCGCCGCAGATCGCCGTGGCCATCAGGCGGCGCCGGCCTTTTCATGTTCGGGCCTTGCCATCGGCTCGCGTCCCTTCAGCATCGCCTGCCAGTAGACCGGCGGCAGGATCTTTTCCTTTAGCAGCCAGGCGGTCTTGGAGGGCTTCAGGTCGTCGATGAACCATCTGGGGAAGCTCGGCACGCGCCGACCGCCATAAGCGAATTCGGCGAGCACGACCTTGCCGCGCTCCACGGTGAGCGGGCAGGAGCCATAGCCATCGTAGATCGCCTTGCGCGGCTCATCAATGCGGCCGAGGTCACGCAAGAGGTTCTCCGCGACCACCGGCGCCTGCTTGCGGGCAGCGGCAGCGGTCTTGGCATTCGGCGCGCTCATGACGTCGCCGAGGCTGTAGATGTCGGGATAGCGCACATGGCGCAGCGTCGCCTGGTCGACCTCGACCCAGCCCGCCTCGTTGGCGAGTGGCGAGACACGGATGAAGTCGGGCGCGGTCTGTGGCGGGACGACATGGATCATGTCGAACTTGCGCTCGACGATCTCCTTGTTGCCCCCGGCATCGGTCTTTTCGAACCAGGCGGTCTTCGCCGGCCCGTCGATCTTCTTGAGGTCGTGGTTGAAGGTGAGGTCGATGCCGTAGCGCTTGACGTATTCCATGAGCGCCGGGACGTAGTCCTTGACCCCGAAGAGGACGCCGCCGGCGTTGAGAAACTCGACATTGACGTTTTCGAGGTCTCCTCGCCGCTCCCATTCGTAAGCGGAGAGGTACATCGCCTTCTGCGGAGCGCCGGCGCATTTTATCGGCATTGGCGGTTGGGTGAACAATGCCGTTCCGCCCGAGAGCGACCGGACCAGCTCCCAGGTGTAGGGAGCGAGATCGTAGCGGTAGTTCGAGGTGACGCCGTTGCGGCCGAGGGTTTGCTCCAGACCCTCGACACCGCCCCAGTTCAATTTGAGGCCCGGCGCGACGATCAGCTTCTTGTATCTGACCACCCGGCAGCCTTCGAGGATCACCGCATGCGCCTCGGGTTCGAAGGCGGCGACCGCCGCGCGGATCCACTTGACCCCGTCCGGGATCAGCGAGGCCATGTCCCTGCGGGTGTCCTCGGGCTTGAACACGCCGCCGCCGACCAACGTCCAGCCGGGCTGGTAGTAGTGGATGTCGGCCGGGTCGATGATCGCGATGTCGAGGTCATTGGCTCGGGCGCGGAGGCTTGCCGCTGCGGCGATGCCGCCGGCGCCGCCGCCGACGATGACGATGTCGTGGCTGGTCTCGCTCGTGTCCAGGGGAACGTGCCCACCATTGGCGATACGGCGGGTGACGCCGGACATGTCGTAGCCGGCGGACTTTGCCCGTTCGAGGATCTCGGGAAGCGGCATCCGACCAGCCTGAGACAGCGACCACAGCGTGGTCGAGCGGGTCCCCGAGCGGCAGAAGGCGACGACCGGCTTCGGCAGTTCCTCGAGGGTCGCGCCGAACCTTGCCGCGTCCTCGTCCGACACCTTGCCCGTCTCGACGGGAAGGTAACGCGCCTCCATGCCAGCTGCTGTCGCTGCCGCCTCGATCTCCGCGAAGGTCGGCTGATCTCCGCCTTCGCCGTCGGGGCGGTTGGCGATGATCGCGCGGAAGCCGGCGGACTTCAGGCCGGGGATCTCCTCCGGCCGGACCTGATCGCGCACGGCGATCTGGGGTGTGAGTTTCTTGGCCTCTGACATGAGAGTCTCCCTTTTTATCCGTTGTTCTTCGATCTCGACGTCACGTCTTCTGCGGCGAGCGCCTCTTCCCCGCGCGCCGCATCTCCCGGCGGCTCACGCCGGTCTTTGCCTTCCCGGTCAGCTTGGCTCGGCGAGGGCTGCCGCCTTTTGCGGACGATCGGGATCGCCATCGGTACCTGCGGAGGGGCCGACCTTCGCGAAGACGGCGGCCGTGATCGGCACGACGGGCCTGCGTTCCATGGCGGGTGAGCGACCCGGCACAGCCGTGTTGCACAGGAGATTGAGGACCCGCTCCACCCGTTCGTCCGTCAGCCGGTAGAACACCTGCTTGGCCTGCCGCCGCGGCGCGATCAGGCCGGCCTTTCGCAGGTCGGTCAGCTGCTGGGACAGGGACGGTTGCTGCAGGCCGAGATCGGTCTCGAGTTCGCCAACCGAGCGTTCGCCGGCGGCAAGGTGACAGACGATCGCCAGCCGCGCGGGGTGGCTCAGCCGCTTGAAGAGGTCGGCGGTTTCAAGGATCGGCTCACTGTCGATCCGCGGAGGCGTCTCCATCACTCCGACGCCTCCAGCTTGCGGGTGCGATAGAGCCAGTCGGAGACGCCGAGACCGTCTTCGCGAACCATGTCCGCGAAATCGATAATCTCTTCGCCGGGCTGCCAGCCTTCGGGGGTGGCGACGTCGTGGCTGTCGGAAAGTTGCAAGGCGCGGACGGTGCGCAGGATTTCGGCGACGGAGCGCCCGGTGGACATCGGATAGAAGGACGACATCCTGACGATCCCCTGCGGATCGATGATGAAGAGGCCGCGCACCGTCGCGCTGGTGCCGGCGGCTGCGTCCAGCATGCCGAAAGCCTTCGCGATCGCCATCGACGGGTCCTCGCCGACCGGGAAGGGGACCTTCAGGGCGAAGCGTTCCTCGATCGCCCGGACCCAGGCGAGATGCGAGAACAGGCTATCGACGGAGAGGCCGAGGAGATCGCAGCCGATCGCATCGAACGTCTCCGCGGCCTTGGCGAAGGCGACGAACTCGGACGTGCAGACCGGGGTGAAATCCGCCGGGTGGGAGAAGAAGACGAGCCACCGGCCGCGATGATCCGACAGCCTGACCTCGCCCTTGGTGGAGCGGCAGGAGAAGTCCGGCGCGACGTCGCCGATGCGCGGCTGGTGCTGGGGCTTGGAGGCGGGGTCCGACATGCGATCTCCATCAGTTCGATTTCAAAATATGCATATTATACCTCTTGTCAATATACCATATCGTAATCTATATGCGGGGTGCCGATGATAATTCATGCCGCAGAGGCCAGAGGCAGGGTTGAGCGGGTGGGAATCGTATAAATATTCTGCAAGTGAAAGGCCGTTATCCGTCCGGCGGACGGGAAATGCCGGCGATCGACTGCTGCCTGAATCGCGAGATGCCGGTTACGCGGCTCTTGGCCCGTCGCGAGGGTCGCCCCGTGCCGCTTCGGCGGACCAACCACGACAGACGAAAGGACGATGTAAGATGTCACTGAGGATCGGAGACACAGCACCCGATTTCGAGATCGAGACCACGCAGGGCCGCATTCGCTTCCATGACTGGGCGAACGGATCCTGGGTCTTCTTCTTCTCCCATCCGGCGGACTTCACCCCGGTCTGTACGACTGAAATGGGTCGGACGGCTCAGCTTGCGCCGGAATTCGAAAAGCGTGGCGTCAAACCGCTCGGCCTGTCGACCGACAGCGTCAAGGAGCATCTCGCCTGGATCTCCGACGTCGACGCGACACAGAATACGACGCTGACCTTTCCGATCGTCGCCGACAAGGACAAGAAGGTCGCCGAGCTCTACGGCATGATCCATCCGGGCGAGGACGATACGGCGGCGGTGAGAACCGTCTTCCTGATCGATCCCAAGATGAAGATCCGCCTGACCATGGCCTATCCGATGACGGTCGGTCGGAACTTCTCCGAAATCCTCAGGGCGATCGACGCGCTGCAGCTGACGGACCGGATGTCCGTCGCCTGTCCGGCGGACTGGAAGCCGGGGGACAGGGTGATCATCCGCCCGTCGCTGTCGGACGAAGAGGCGAAGCGGCAGTTTCCGCAGGGCTTCGAGACGCTGCGGCCTTATCTCAGGCTGACCGATGTCGGCACCGCCGACTGACGAGCATCAGGCCGACGCCGCCGCGCCCGGAGCGGGCGGCGTCGGAAATGACGCCCGCGAGCGGGCGCAGATGGGCTCTGCCGGCCCTTGGCCGCCGAACGGGTCAGGAAATCCGGCGAGCATCCCACAGAACGACAAGGAGGAGGAAGTTACGATGGCCTACCCCGTCCATCTCGACGTGAAGCCGAAGGTCAAGGGATTCTTCGACCCGGCGACCAACACGATCAGCTATGTCGTAAAGGATCCGGCATCCGATGCCTGCGCCATCGTCGATTCCGTCATGGATATCGACTATGCGGCCGGCCGCATCAGCTACACCCATGCCGACGAGATCATCGCCTATGTCAGGTCCGAGGGTCTCAAGGTCGAGTGGCTGATCGAGACGCATGTTCATGCCGATCACCTCTCGGCCGCGCCTTACATCCAGGAGAAGCTCGGCGGCAAGCTCGGCATCGGCCGCAACATCACGGTCGTCCAGGACACCTTCGGCAAGATCTTCAACGAAGGGACAAAGTTCCAGCGCGACGGCTCGCAGTTCGACCGGCTGTTCGACGACGGCGACATCTATTCGGTCGGCGAGATGGCCTGCGTGGCAATTCACACGCCCGGCCATACCCCCGCCTGCATGACCCATGTGATGGGCGACGCCGCCTTCGTAGGCGATACGCTGTTCATGCCCGATGGTGGCTCGGCGCGCGCCGACTTTCCGGGCGGCGACGCCGGCACGCTCTACGACTCGATCCAGAAGGTGCTCGCTCTGCCGGACGAGACGCGGCTGTTCATGTGTCACGACTACGCTCCCAACGGCCGCGAAATCCGTTGGGAGACCACCGTCGGCGAGGAAAGGAAGCACAACATCCATGTCGGCGGCGGCAAGGCGAAAGAGGAATTCGTCAAATACCGCACCGAGCGAGATGCGACGCTGGGCATGCCGAAGCTGATCATCCCGTCGCTGCAGGTGAACATGAAGGCGGGCGCGCTGCCCGAGCCGGAAGACAACGGCATGCGCTATCTGAAGGTCCCCATCGGGGCGCTGTAAAGCTCCTCGGGACCGGCCGAGACGCTGGAAAATGGTCGCTGCGGGTCACGTGATCCGCAGCGATCGTCATGTGAGAGAGGACGATCCTGAGCGTTCCGGCCGGGCCGGATTTGAGGGGGACGGACACCAAGGCCGTTGACAGGAACCTCGCCAGCTTATCTGATGTCAGACAAGTCAGCCTCGGGAATTTCCTCGTGTCCGTCGGACTTGTCGCTCTTCCAAGGTCATACCGCACCGCCGATGCCGTGACGGCGCTCGGCGATTTCATCGCCCGTTCCGATCTGTCGCCCGGCGAGAAGCTTCCCTCGGAGCGCGAGATCATGGAGGCCCTCGGAGTCGGGCGCTCGACCGTCCGCGAGGCCGTGCGCCAGCTTCAGGCGCTGGGCGTGGTGCAGACACGCAAGGGGGTTGGCACTTTCCTTCTGACGCGGGTGAGCGGCAAGACGGTACATCTTCCGCTCCATCTCGAGACGGGAGAGCTGCGCGACGCGCTCCTGCAGACGCTGGAGGTTCGCCGCGGGCTGGAGGCGGAAGCGAGCGCCCTTGCCGCGACGCGGGCGACCGCCTCGGATCTGGAGCGGATGCGGCAGACGCTCGAGGAAATGGAGCGCGTGCATCTGGAACGGGGCACGGCCGGACGCGAAGACCTCGCCTTCCACCTCACCATCTACGACGCCAGCCGCAACCCGCTGTTCCGCCAGCTTCTGGAGCAGATCCGCGAGGCGTTCGAGCACTTCTTCGAAAAGCCCTTCGACCGGCCGGACTTCGCCCGGCGATCCTTTCCCTTCCACCGCGAGCTCTTCGACGCGATCTCGGCTGGCGATGCCGAGACGGCGCGGGGAAAGACGCTGGCGATCCTCGACATCGTCGAGGAAGACATCAAGGACATGTCCCGATGACCGAGGAGGTCGATCTCGCCGAGGCCATGCGGATCGTCGCGCATGACGATCCCAATCCCTACGAGGCGGTCGTTCCGCCGATCGTGCAGACGTCGCTGTTCACCTTCAAATCCTATCAGGACATGGAGGAGACCTATCGCGGGCTGAAGGTGCGGCCGACCTATTCGCGCGGGCTGAATCCGACCGTGCGCATCTTCGAGGAGAAGCTCGCCGAACTCGAGCGGGCCGAGGATGCGCTGGGCTTTGCCAGCGGCATGGCCGCGATCTCCTCGACGGTGCTGACCTTCGTCGAGCCCGGCGACAGGATTGTCTGCGTGCGCCACGTCTATCCGGACGCCTATCGCCTGTTCGAAGGGCTGATGAAGCGGCTGAAGGTCGAGGTCACCTATGTCGACGGCCGCGATCTCGATCAGGTCGCCGCGGCGTTGCCGGGTGCGCGGCTCTTCTACATGGAGAGCCCGACCAGCTGGGTGATGGAGACCCACGACGTTTCGACCCTGGCGGCGCTGGCGCGCGAGCATGGCGCGGTGTCGGTGATCGACAATTCCTGGGCTTCGCCGATCTTCCAGACGCCGGTCGCGCTCGGCTGCGATCTCGTGCTGCATTCGGCGTCGAAATATCTCGGCGGCCACAGCGACGTCGTCGCCGGCGTCGTCGCCGGATCCCGCGAGCTGATCGGCCGCATCCGCTCGGGCGCGCTGCCCTATCTCGGCGGCAAGCTCTCGCCCTTCGACGCCTGGCTGCTCATCCGCGGGCTGCGGACCCTGCCGATCCGCATGAAGGCGCACGAGGTGGCGGCGCTCGACATCGCCCGGCGGCTCGCCGCCCATCCCGCCGTCGCCTCCGTGCAGCATCCCCGGCTCGTCGGCAACGCGCTGCCGAAGGGGCTGAGCGGAACCTCCGGCCTGTTCTCCTTCACGTTCAAGGAGGGGATCGACATTCCCGCCTTCGCCGATGCGCTGACGGTGTTCAGCCTGGGCGTGAGCTGGGGCGGGCATGAGAGCCTGGCTGTGCCAGGCAGGGTGGTTCGGGCGCAGGCGGCTGGGCCCAACCCCGCGCTCGCCTTCGGCATAGATGAGAATTCGGTGCGGCTGCATGTCGGCCTGGAGGGGGCCGATCTGCTTTGGCGGGATCTCGAGGCGGCGATCGGCGCCGGCCTCGGCGACCGCGACAGGTGAAGACAGACGGCGATCGGGATTAACGAGAAGGAGGGAAGTGATGAAGAAACTGCTTTTGGCCGCGACCATGCTGGCCGGAATGGCGATGCCGGGTCATGCCGACACGGTGCTGAAGCTGACCGAGGTGATCACCAGCCCGGAGCGGACCGAGACGCTGAAGAGCCTCGTCGACAAGTTCGAGACCGAAAACCCGGGCACGACGGTCGAGATCACCTCGCTGCCCTGGGGCGAGGCCTTCGAGAAGTTCGCGACGATGGTCTCGGCCGGCGAGACGCCGGATGTCGTCGAGATGCCGGACACCTGGCTCGCGCTCTATGGTAAGAACGGCGCGCTCGAGAACCTCGAGCCATACCTCAAGGACTGGCAGTACACGTCCGACCTCAACGACCGCGCCCTGGAGTTCGGACGCGCCGTCGACAAGACCGCCTACACGCTGCCCTATGGCTTCTATCTGCGCGCGCTCTTCTACAACAAGGCGCTGTTCAAGGACGCCGGCGTCGAAAACCCGCCGAAGACGCTCGCCGAGTTCCACCACATCGCGGCGAAGGTCGCCAAGCTCCCGGGCAAGTCGGGCTATTGCCTGCGCGGCGGTCCGGGCGGCCTCAACGGCTGGGTGATGTTCGGCGCGACCATGGCCGGCAGCAACGAGTTCTTCAAGGACGACGGCACCTCCACCTTCGCCGATCCCGGCTGGGTGAAGGGCCTCGCCTTCCTGATCGACATGTACAAGGACGGGCTGGCGCCGAAGGACTCCGTCAACTGGGGCTTCAACGAGATCGTCGCGGGCTTCTATTCCGGAACCTGCGCCATGCTCGACCAGGATCCGGACGCGCTGATCGCGATCGACCAGCGCATGAAGGAGGACGAATACGGCGTCGCGCCGATGCCGAAGGGGCCGGACGGCAAGGCCTTCCCGACCATCGGCTATGCCGGCTGGTCGATGTTCGCCAACAGCGAGCACAAGGACCTCGCCTGGAAGCTGATTGCGACGCTCGAAGGGCCCGAGGGCAACATCGCCTGGAACAAGCGGACGGGGGCGCTGCCCGTGCTGAAGTCGGCAGAGAGCGACCCGTTCTACGCCCAGGACAAGTTCAAGGGCTGGTTCGAGGAACTCAACGATCCCGACGTGCACCCGACCATGATGCCGACGGATCTGGAAGAGTTCGCCTTCTTCAAGGACTCGCTCGTCATCAAGACCAGCCAACAGGCGCTGCTCGGGCAGATCACGCCGGAAGAACTCGGCCAGGAATGGGCGGACTATCTGACCGCCGCCAAGCAGAAGCAGATGGGCAAATGATGAAGCTCGCGGACGGGTAGGGGCGATCCGTCCGGTGTCCCGGGAGCCGGAGCCAGCCACCGGCCCCCGGGACGCAGCAGCCTTTCTCCGCACAGTCTTCCCGAGCATGATGTCACGGTGGCGATGACCGCAAGCAGTTCAACCGCAGCCGCAAGGCGGCGCCGCAGCCCGCGAAATCGGTTCGGCGCCATGGCCGAGCCCTATCTCTACAGCGCGCCGGCGGTGATCCTCGTGGCCACCGTCATGCTGGTGCCGCTGGTCATCGGCATGACCTACGCGTTTCGCGACATTCGCCTGCTCAATCCGTTCAGCGGCGGCTTCGTCGGGCTGGCCAATTTCCAGAAGCTCGCCAGCGATGCCGACTTCTTCTTGGCGCTGAAGAACACCGTCTTCTGGACCGCCACCTCGGTGTTTTTCCAGTTCACCCTCGGCCTGATCCTGGCGCTTCTGCTGAACCGGCCCTTCGTTGGGCGCGGCATCGTGCAGGCGCTGGTCTTCCTGCCCTGGGCGGTGCCGAGCTTCCTGTCTGGCCTCGATTGGGCCTGGCTGTTCAATCCGGTGGTTGGGCCGATCCCGCATTGGCTCGTGGCGCTCGGGCTGATGGCCGAGCCGGTGAACATCCTCTCCGACCCGGACCACGCCATGTGGGGACCGATCGTCGCGAATGTCTGGTGGGGCATTCCCTTCTTCGCCATCACCATGCTGGCCGCTCTGCAATCCATCCCGCGCGACATCTACGAGGCTGCGGCGATCGACGGGGCGGGCGCGATCGAACGATTCCGCTCGATCACCCTGCCGTTCCTGGCGCCGACGATCGCCATCGCGGTCCTCCTGCGTACGGTCTGGATCGCCAATTTCGCCGACCTCATCGTGGTTATGACCAAGGGTGGCCCGGCCGACCAGACGCAGATCGTCGCCAGCTATATCTTCACGACGGCCTTCCGCCGTCTCGACTTCGGCTACGCATCGGCAATCGCGATGGTGCTCCTCGTTCTCCTGATGATCTATTCGCTGCTGATCGTGATCCTTCGGCAGACGCTCCTGGCGCGGTCGTGACCATGGCGCGCGTCGATAAGCGTATCCTCGGTCTTGTCGCCCACAGACTGGCGATCTTCGCCTATGTCGTCGTGGCGCTCTTCCCGCTTTTCTGGCTTCTGAAGGTCTCGGTCACCCCGACACGGCTCCTCTATTCGGAAGGCGTCAGACTCTGGCCGTCGGAGATGACCTTCGCGCACTATGCCTTCGTCATCGAGAACAGCTCGTTTCCACAGTTCTTCAAGAACAGTCTGATTGTCTCGCTCTCGACGGCCGCGATCGTCACGCTGGTCGCCGCGGGAGCGGGCTATGCGATGTCGCGGTTTTCCTTCCGCGGCAAGCTGTGGCTCGTCGGCCTGCTGCTCGTCACCCAGATGTTCCCGCTGGTGATGCTGATCGCGCCGATCTTCAGGATCCTGTCGAGCGTCGGCCTGACCAACAGCCTGACCGGCCTGATCCTCGTCTATACCGCCTTCAACGTGCCCTTCGCGGTCTTCCTGATGCAATCCTTCTTCGATTCCATCCCGAAGGATCTCGAAGAGGCCGCGATGATCGATGGGGCGAGCCGCTTCATGGCCTTCCGCCAGATCATCGTGCCACTGACGCTACCTGGCATGGCGGCGACGCTCGGCTTCGTCTTCACCGCCGCCTGGAGCGAGCTTCTCTTTGCGCTGATGCTGATCTCCAAGACGGATGTCAGCACCTTTCCCGTCGGCCTGTTGTCCTTCGTCTCGAAGTTCGGCGTCGACTTCGGGCAGATGATGGCGGCCGGCGTCCTGGCGCTCATCCCCGCCGTCCTGTTCTTCCTTCTGATCCAGCGCTTCCTCGTGCAGGGCCTGACGGCCGGCGCGGTGAAGGGCTGAGGAGCGTTCCACCATGTCCGCAATCGACATCCGTCAGGTACGCAAGTCCTTCCACAATCTGGAAGTCCTGCACTCCGTCGATCTGTCCATCGGCAAGGGGGAATTCATCGTCCTCGTCGGTCCCTCCGGCTGCGGAAAGTCGACGCTCCTGCGCATGATCGCGGGCCTGGAGGAGGTCACCGGCGGCGACATCGTGATCGGCGGCAGGCTGGTCAACGATCTGGCGCCGCGCGAGCGCAATCTCGCGATGGTCTTTCAGTCCTACGCCCTCTACCCGCATATGACCGTCGCCGGGAACATGAGCTACAGCCTGCGTCTGCGCAAATTTGCAAAGGACAAGATAGAGGCGGCGGTCGCCGGCGCGGCCGGGATCCTCGGCCTCACGGACTTGCGGGAGCGCCGCCCGCGGCAGCTTTCCGGCGGCCAGCGCCAGCGCGTCGCCATGGGCCGCGCGATCGTGCGGGAGCCGCAGGCCTTCCTATGGGACGAGCCGCTGTCCAACCTCGACGCGCGGCTGCGCGAGCAGATGCGGGCCGAGATCAAGAAGCTTCACCAGCGCCTCGGGGCGACCTCGATCTACGTCACCCATGACCAGATCGAGGCGATGACGCTGGCCGACCGGATCGTCGCCATGGAATCCGGCACGATCCAGCAGATCGGCTCGCCGGCCGATCTCTACGACAGGCCGGCCAATCTCTTCGTCGCCGGCTTCATCGGCTCTCCGGCGATGAACTTCCTCGGGGCGGATTGCGCCGTGGCGGGCGAGGGGCGGACATGCCTCGTCGCCGACGACGGCCCGCGCTTCGAAATCGCCGGCCTGACCGGAGACCCTTCGGGCGGCCGCGTGACGCTCGGCATAAGGCCCGAGCACGTCCTTCTCGGCGATGCGGCCGGGGAAGGCGCGAGCGACGCCGAGGTCGATCTCGTCGAGCCGACCGGCATGGGCGCGATCGTCCATTTCCGCTTTCGCGAGACCAGCCACAAGGCCTACCATCTGGGACGAGCCGAGTGGCGGCCGGGCGACCGCATCAAGGTCCGTCTTCCGGCAGATCGGCTGCATCTCTTCGCCGCCGAGGACGGACGCCGGATCAACTAGCGGGCCGGTTCTACCGGCGGGCGCCGGCGAGCCTGTCCGGGTTGGAGCAGAGCCTGAGGAGATCGTCCGTCGTGCGTCAGAAACGGCCGGTCGGATCCTGACCGTCAGCCTGCAGGGCCGCCACGAGATCGTCGGTGTCGACAGGGAGCATCCGGACGCGGTTCGAACGCACCGAAATGGCTGGAAGTTGAAGCGTCAGGGATCGGCGATAGGCCGAGAACGACAGTCCGGGGATCTCTTCGCTCTCGATCAGGACACGATACGTGCCAGCCGGAAGCGACATATCGGCGGATGCGAGACGAAATGCCTTCTCGAAAGTCAGCATCGTTTCCCTGGATCGGTCTGCCATCGGAACACGGATCCTGGGATGCGAGCTCTCGCGGGGTATTCGCGCTACTTCGTCGGACGGACCGCCGCTCGCGGCGCGGTCCGGCTCATCATGGAGACACGTCTTGCCGCATTGAGCGGCCGGGTTCGCCAGTACATCCGTGGTCGACCCGGCCTGCTCCATGCGGTTCGTCTGCGGCCGGTATGTCGGCCGCAGGGAAAATTCAGTCGACGGTCGACAGGTTTTCGGCAGCCATCTTGCCGCTCTTGCGGTCGGAGACGAGCTCGTAGGAGACCTTCTGGCCGTCCTGGAGGCCGCTGAGACCAGAGCGCTCGACCGCGCTGATGTGGACGAAGGCATCCGTCCCGCCATCATCGGGCGCGATGAAGCCGAAGCCCTTTTGCATATTGAAGAATTTCACGGTTCCCGTCGTCATGGGACACCCTTTCCATAGAAGTGCTGGCCGGTCCCTGCGCGTCAGGAACCGTTGTAGATCGATGAAATTGGAAAGAATTCAAGAAAATCGCTGCGCAGGCAGCGGGACGTCAAGATGTCTGACCGTCTATCGACGTCTTCTATATCCGCCTTTATGCCTCGATATACAAGAACCGCGTTGGATTTTTATTTTTCCGGACGTGGAGGCGCATGGCACGGTGCTGCCTTTCGATTGCGGTGGAAAGCTGTGCGGCGCGTGGACGCGTTTGCGTGACGATGGGCGGTCAAGCCCGACAGCCTCCTGTGGAACCAGTTCCGGAACCTGGGTCGACGGGAGGGTCGCTGAGCCGGCTTATCGACGTGAGATCGCGACGGGCGGTGAAGAGCTTCGGTGCTCGCCGTGCGTCGCTCCAATTGCGGTTAGAACCCACAGCCTTTGGCCAGATCTTTCATCGCGGACTCCAGGCCGTCGGTTGGGAACAGGCTCTGCTTCACGATCTCTCCAGCTGCCTGCATGCCTGCGGCGATCGGCTGCTGCGCCTTGGCAAGGTCGTTGATGAAGGCGGGCTTCACGGAGGTAACGAATATCAGCCGGCCGCCATCCTGATAGGCGTCGTCCGCGTCCAGCGGCACCACGCCGACCTCATCGAGGCGGACGAGAATGGTCGGCTTGCCGGCTTTCAGCCCGTCCAGCTCCGAGTCCGAAACAGCCTCAGCGGCGGAATAGAAGAAGTCGCGCCGTTCCGTCGTGCAGGCGAACTCCAGCCGGTCGCCACTGTTGTCGGCAAAGGCGAATGCGCGATGAATATTCCGGTCGCCGTCGCCGGGTATCAGGTATGTCCATTCGGCAACGGCCGAACCTGTCGCGAGGACGAGAAGAACGGAAGCGAGTGGGAGAATTGGTCGTCGCATCGGAATGAATTCTCCTTCTACCCATCTCAAGTGCGGCCTCGATCGGACAGATTCGTGTCGAGCACCCAGTCAACGACGGCGGAACCGGAAGTGAAAAGTCTTCCTCATGGCAAAGTGGGTGGCATGATTATAAGCATACGCTACGGAGATTCACAACTTCCGCTGCGGCTGGTGAGGCAATTGGACAAAGGTGGTCTTTACAGGGTGCCTGAGGAAGGCTTGCAGGAAGTCGCGGATCGGCGCCATGGCCCGATCGTCTCGATGCTCGGCCCGGCTCGGCGGCATTCGGTGAGGACGGTTCCTGTAGCGGCGGTTCGGACGGATCTGTCTTCGCTGGGCGATCGGCCGATCCATCGACGGCTTCCCTGATCCAGTCCCGGCACCACTCGGCGCTCGACTTCGTCAGCCGCTCCATTTCGACGATCAAGCTGCAGAGATCGAAGACGCGCTTCCCTTTCCGTGGCAAGCCCGGTGACGACATATGACGGCGGGCTCGTGAGCCCTCGGTCGCTTTGGCTGATGCTGCTATTCGGTCGCGACCGGGCTCGGGCCGCGTTCGAGATAGGTCGACAGGGCGATGTAGCTGCGCGTGCCCTTGAAGCCTTCGATCGAATGGATCCGCTCCAGAAGGTCTTCCAGAGCCTGCGTGTCCCGCGTCCGGACCTTGAGGAGCATGGCGCTCTCGCCGGTGACTGTGTGGATCTCCTCCACCTCGGGCAGTTCTTTCCGGGCCAGGAGGTGGCGCGTCACCGCCCAGTTCGTCGTGTCGACATGCACGAAGGTCAGCAGCGGGCGCCGGAGCTTCGCAGCGTCGAGCGATCCGCGGTCCGAGGAAGGATGTCGACAAGGCTGCCAAGGGCGCGAGGCTGCATCCATGATCGAACACTCGGCTGCCGCCGACCGTCTGTTGGAGATGGGCCCGCCGGATTGGGCATCCCGACGGTTTCGCGTAGGCAGTTCGACAGCGCGGACTGAAAATGTCGTTCGTCGTCAGTTTCCGACGTACCGTGCAAGCTCATCGGGCGTCCCGTTCGGAAATTTTTCCCGCAGATGATCGAGGAAGGCAGACACGCGGGCGCTGAGAAGGCGGCGACTGGGATACAGCGTCCAGAGCGCGATCTCGGGGCCTTCGACGTCGCCCCAGTGGATCAGCGTGCCGGCGGCGAGATCGTGACTGACGAGCGAGATCGGGAGCCGGGCGGCACCGACCCCCATCCGCACGGCGTCGCGGACCATGAGGAGTGACGAGAGGCTCAGGCACGGACGGACCGCGATCACCGACTTGCCGGCAGCCGTCGTCACCCCCCAGGATTCCGCCGGCTCGACCCTGCCGCGCACGACGGCCGGAACGGGAGATCCGTCGGCTGGGGGTTGTATCTCCGGGCTCGCCACGACCACCAGCCGGTCGCGAAGGAAGATTCGTCCGACAAGGCTTTCGTCGGGGTCCGGGTTTACCCGGATCACCAGATCATAGGCTTCCTCGACCATGTCGACGGCCCGGTCTTCCGTCGTGACCTCGAGCCGGACCTCGGGATGCTTCAGCGCGAAGTCGGCGGCCAGCTTCCCCATCGCGGTCTGCGAGAAGAGCAGGGGCGCGCTGATCCGCAGCCGGCCGCGCGGCGTGTGACCGCCAGTCGCAATGGCCGACGTGGTTTCCTCGAGATCGGTGAGTAACGCGCCCGTCCGCTCGAAGAGAGCGCGGCCTTCCTCGGTGAGCTTCAGTGCGCGGCCGCCGCGCTCGAACAGGCGCAGGTCGAGGCTCGCCTCCAGCTCCGCGACCCGGCGCGACAGCGTCGCCTTCGGACGGCCGCTGGCTCGTGCGGCCCGGCCGAACCCTTCGTGCCGGGCGACGAGGTTGAAGTCGGCGAGGGCGAGGAGATCCATCTGTTCCACCTATGAGACGGAGCGTCCAAAATCCGCGCCTATTCGAATGAATGTGGATCACCGATCTTGCAAGTGTCTTCAAACGCGAAACCGGAGTTTCCCCATGACCATTCTCGTGACCGGCGCGACCGGCAATGTCGGCCGCAACGTCGTCGATCAACTCGTCAAGCGTGACGCCGACGTGCGCGCGCTGGTGCGCGATCCCGCGAAAGCCGATTTCCCGGCCAGCGTGGAGGTCGTGAAGGGCGACCTTCTCGACGTCGACGCCCTGCGCCAGGCCTTCTCCGGCGCCTCCACCCTGTTCCTCCTGAACGCGGTGGTTGCCGACGAATTCACCCAGGCGCTGATCGCTCTCAACATCGCCCGCCAAGCGGGGATCGAGCGCATCGTCTATCTCTCAGTGATCCACAGCGACGTCTATGTGAACGTGCCGCATTTCGCCGGCAAGTTCGGCGTCGAGCGCATGATCGAGGCGATGGGGATGAACGCCACCATCCTGCGCCCAGCCTATTACATCGACAACGAAGTCACGATCAAAGACGTCGTCACCGGCTACGGCATCTACCCGATGCCGATCGGCAAGAAGGGGCTGGCGATGATCGATGCCCGCGACGTCGGTGAGGTCGCCGCGATCGAGCTCGTGCGCCGCGAACGGTCTCCCGTCCCGCTGCCGATCAACCGCATCAACCTCGTCGGCCCGGACACGCTGACCGGCCCCGACGTCGCGGCGATCTGGAGCGAGGTGCTCGGCCGTCCGATCGCCTATCCGGGCGAGGATATCGGCGGCTTCGAGCAGAACCTGCGCCAGGCGATGCCGGGCTGGATGGCGCTCGACATGCGCGTCATGGCCGAGCGCTTCATCACGGACGGCATGGTACCGGAAGCTGGCGACGTCGAGCGGCTGACCGCGATGCTCGGGCGCCCGCTGCGCTCCTATCGCGACTTCGCCGTGCAGATCGCCGGCTGATCCCTCACGCATCTCCAGGAGCATCCATCATGATCTATTCGACCGCCACCGTCCCGGTGAACCCGGAGGGCGAAACCAAACTCACCCGCGAAGAGGCCTGGAAGGGCCTCGAGCTGAAGGCACGCGACGCCCGCCAGTTTCTGCCCGCCGGCCTCTGCACGAGGTGCGACGTGACCGAGGAGAGCGACACCCACTTCGTGCGCGATGCGACCATCGCCGGGGCCGATCTTCGCGAGATCATCGTGCTCGAGCCGCAGACGAAGGTCACCTTCTTCCAGGCCACCGGTCCCCGCGAGGGCGCGATCGTCAACGAGCTCTTCGAGGACGAGGCCGGCGCATTGCAGCTTCGCTTCTATTGCTATCTGGGCCTGCGCGGCAAGGCGCCCAATGGGCCCGAGGAGCAGACCGAGCAGGCCCAGTTCGACAGCGACAAGGGCTACAAGTCCGCCCTGCTGTCGACCCTGAAGCGCACCCGAGAACTCGTGGCCGAAGGCCGGCTCTGAGCGGATCGACAACCGTCAACCGCGGGATCGCCTTCAGCGAGGCGTTCCGCTTGCGAAAGATAATGCCATGGAACAGTCCTCAGCCGTCGATACCGTCGCGGCCCCGCGAAAACTGCTCGTCCTCGGAGCGACCGGCGGCACCGGCCGACAGATCGTCGCTCAAGCCGTCGAGCGAGGTTGCGACGTCACCGTGCTTGCCCGTAACGCCGAGAAGGCCAGCGGCCTCGACGGGGCGCGGGTCGTCGTCGGAAACGCGCTCGACCGAGCCGTCTTGCGCAGCGCGCTCGAAGGCCGGGATGCTGTCATCAGCGCCCTCGGCACGCCGGCAAGCCCGTTTCGCGAGGTCACCCTCCTGTCCGCCGCGACGCGGATTCTCGTCGACGCAATGCAGGCGGAGAAGGTCCAGCGTCTTGTCGCCATCACCGGCATGGGGGCAGGGGACAGTGTCGGGCACGGCGGCTTCCTCTTCGACCGGCTGATCTTCCCGCTGCTCCTGCGCAAGGTCTACGCGGACAAGAACCGCCAGGAGGCGATCATCCGGGCGAGCGGGCTCGACTGGGTACTTGTCCGTCCGTCCGTCCTGAACGACAAGCCCGGGGGCCGGCCAGTCCGGGTCCTCGCGCACCTCGCTGGCTTCAACGGCGGCACGATCTCGCGGGCGGACGTCGCGCGTTTCGTCCTCGATCAGATGGAGAAAGACGAGTGGCTACACCGTTCGCCGCTGGTCACGTGGTAGGACATATGTGGCTCCGACCGCCCCGGCGGACGGGAACTCGCGACGCGTCGTCAACGGCGCCGAGTTCTTCGTGTCCTGGGAACAGGCGCAGGTTTGGACGGGATCGGGCGCTCTCTTCGCCCGATCCCGCTTTTCATTGGCTTATCAAGGCTGATCGCCCGACGATCCGTCATGCGGCGACAAGAACCCGATCGGACTCAGGCTTTAGCGGTCGGCGAGCACTACGGAATCGGCACCTGCAGGGAGCCGCATCGGGCAGCTTGGATCGGTGGCGGCCCGCCAGACGGCTCCCGCGACGTCGGACGAGCTGGTGAGCGGACCGCCCGCTTCCCGCATCCGCGCAACGACCCCGTTGGTGAAGTCCGCATAGGCTTCGGGAAACCCGCCGGCGCCCTGGATGCGGGCGAAGGCGTTCTTCCCGAAGCTCGTCTCGGGCGCCTGGCCCGGCAGGACGATGCGGGCCGCGATGCCGAAGGGCTCCAGTTCGAGTGCAACGGACTCGGTGAAGGCATTCACGGCTGCCTTGCTCGCCGTGTAGACCGACAGGAGCGGCAGCGGCATCAACGTGACGCTGGACGAGACGTTGACGATCGTGCCCGACCGGCGCTCCCGGAACTGCGGCAGGACGGCCCGCATGACCCGCATGGTCCCGATGGTGTTGGTCTCGAAGATGTCCCGCGCGATGTCCATGGGCGTGCCCTCGAGCGCGTTGAGCCAGCCGATGCCCGCATTGTTGACCAGCACGTCGATCGGTCCTGCGGCTTCGATCGCCTTCCGGACGCTCTCGTCGCTGCGGACGTCGAGGGGGAGAATGCGGAGGTTCTGCGAGGCCGGCAGGACGCTCTCGTCGGGCGTGCGCATCGTCGCGACCACCTTCCAGCCCTGGTCGAGGAAGTGCCTGGCGATGTCGAGCCCGAAGCCGGACGAGCAGCCCGTGATGAGGACGGTGTTCATGATGTCTCCTTGCGTGCGTTTTCGCTCGAGACATGTGGACGACCGGCGCCAGACTTTCTATCATCGCAAGTCCGTCTGGCATTCGCGGGCGTCCTGAAATGACTGATCCTCTGGCGGATGTCGTCGCACTGCTCCAGCCGAGCCTGCCGTTCTCCAAGCAGGCCAGCGGCGCGGGATCGTGGTGGATCGACGTGCCGGTGACGGGGGACCCCCTGTTCTGCGTGATCCTTGAGGGATCCGCGTTTCTGTCGCTTCCGGAACAAGCGCCTGTCGAGTTGCGGGAGAACGACTTCATCCTCGTGCCGACAAGCCGGGAGTTCGCCATGTCAAGCCTCGACGACCGTGCGCCGAAGGGGCAGACGGTCGTGACGATGCTGGAGGACGAGACGCGGCATGGCGATCCCGAAGGGCCGACGAATGTCCGCATGCTTGCCGGCCGCCTGTCCTTCGGCTCGCCGGATGCCGGGCTCCTCCTGGCCCTCCTTCCGGACGTCATCCATGTTCGGGGACTCAAGCGCATCGCCACGCTGGTGCAGCTCCTCAGGAACGAAGCGCAGGATCACAGGGCGGCGCGGGAGATGGTTCTCGAGAGATTGCTCGAGGTGCTCCTCATCGAGGCTCTGAGAGCGGCATCGGACAGCGCGGCGCCGCCCGGGCTCATCCGCGGTCTCGCGGACGCCCGGCTGGCGAGTGCCATACGCTGCATCCATGGGAACCCGCGCCACGGCTGGACGGTGGCCGAGCTCGCCCGAGCGGCATCCCTTTCCCGCTCGGTCTTCTTCGACAGGTTCCGCCGCGAAGTCGGCCTCACGCCGATGGAATACCTGTTGTCCTGGAGGATGGCCCTTGCGAGGAACATGCTGCGGCGCCAAGGCGGAAGTGTGAAGGAAGTCGCCGACACCGTCGGCTACGGATCCGCCAGCTCCTTCAGCGTCGCCTTTACCCGCTTCGTAGGTGTCCCGCCGGTGCAATTTGCGCGGATGGACGCCGTTGGGGAAGGCTAAGGCTTCAGGCGCGTCGTCCGCGTTCCGACAGGCCCGTTCAGGAGCCTTTCATGGTGCGGGCATCGCGACAGCGGCGGTAGCAAGCGGGCGAAGCGGTTGCGAATGGTTGCCCAAGTGCCGGCGGGCTCGGCTGTGGACTGCGTGCCGGGTTTTCCCGGCCTTGCCGCTGACACCGGCTACGCGTCCCCAAGACGTCTTCCATCTGCAGGCAGGCGACGCGGCACCGCCCAAAGCACGATCTGGCCTACGAACTTGCCGCCTCGAGTTCGGAATTCGTCGTCGTGTCACATGTTTCACGCTCCGGAGTACAACCAGCCTTCCTGATGAGTACAACCAGCCTTGCCGACAATGCGTATGTTTGCCACCGAGCGAAGAATCTTGTGTGCGCTCGGACGCTTACCGATTTGACTTCGCGGACTTGGGCGGCTCTACAGCCGGGCAATCTCATCCGCCGTGGGTAGGCAACGAATCAATGCAGACGGACAAGAGACGCCGCCTTCTCAAACATTTGACGTCGGATTGGGGGGGCGAGCCGCTCGATGACGACGGCACCGTGCGCATCCTGAACCGCGACGGCACGCGTCCCGTGATCATCTGGTGCTTCAATGTCCAGAACGAGTTTCCGACGATGGCCGCAGGCCTCGGTCCGGACCAACCTCTGATCGGCGTGCGCTCTCTCCACCTTGTCGAATCGCTTGGGCCGGGACGATTCCACCAGAACCTCGATACAGCCGACGAATACACGCGCATCATCGAAAGCTGCCCGGATCTGGATCTCAGCGACTGTGTCGTCGGTGGCAATTGTCAGGGGGCCTACGTCTCGTTCCGGATCGCGGAGAATCTGCTCGCGAAGGGCGCTATGGTTCGCGTGATTTCGATGGAAGCGCAGCCGTTTCTTCCCTTGCCGTGCCCTGTGGGCTTCGTGTTCGGCGCGTACAGCGAATTGTTCAATCCGTTTCTTCGTGGGGAGGCGCCGGAGGCGAAATGGAGGGACATGTTTGAGGCGGCAATGGTCGAGATCGTTCCGGCCAAACACGGAGAATTTTTTACGCCGGAGAATCATCCGGACCTTTGCGCGGCGATCTCACGCCTGGTGGCGAAGGTGCCCGAGACGAGGGTGGACCTGCCCCCGGTAGAAATCTCGCTGGAACTCTGCGGGCAGCCTGATGTGTTGGCAGCGGGCGGAAGGGTGTCGATGCCGGTCCGCGTCTCGGCCAGCGGGGGGGATCCGGCTCTGCTGGGCCCGCTGAATTTGCGGTACGCCTGGCTATCGGTCGAGAATGGAGTATTTGTCGGCCCTGACAGCCAGTCGGTGCCCAGCACGCTTGGCGACAGCGAGCCCATGGTGGCAAGCTTCGATGTTCCGCTAGACGCAGGTGAGTGGGATCTCCACTTCTATCTCAGTCGCGAGGATGGCGGACCGGTCTCGTGGCACATCAACCGGGCCCCGAAGGTCTCGGCCGTAGTCGTTCGTGAGGGCGACATGGTCGCGACGAATTAGGGCACGCAATGCGCATCTATCTGATCTCGCCGGCACCCGATTTCGGCATCCGAGCGCTGAACAACGACTGCGCTATCGGGTTCTCCAAGTCCTACGCCATGAACGCGGCGGCGGGCATCGCGACGGTTGCAGCCTTCTTTCCGGACGATATGGACATCCGGCTGTGCGACGAGATCGTCGAACCCGTCGACTACGAGGATCCCGCCGATATCATCGCCGTCAGCATGAATGTCGCGCAGGCGCCGCGCGGGGTGGAAATGGCGAGGCGATTTCGCGAGAAGGGCAAGACGGTGGTGTTTGGCGGGGCTCACGTCTCGCTGGCGCCGCAGCTTTTCGAGGGTCTCGCCGACTGCCTCGTCGTCGGCGAGTTCGAGGCGATCGCTGCGCAGTTCGTCGCGGATCTTCAGGCGGGCAGGCTGAAGCCGCGCTATGATGGCGCCAAACCCGATCTCGCGACCTCTCCGAAGCCACGCTGGGACCTCTACCCCAACCATCTCGCACTGGCCGGTGTCGTCCAGACAAGTCGCGGCTGCCCGTTCGACTGCCATTTCTGCGATGTGATCCAGTATCTCGGACGCGTTCAGCGTCACAAGCCGACCGAGCGGGTCGTCGAGGAGGTGCACGCGCTCTATGATCTCGGCTATCGCCAGATCAATCTGTCCGACGACAATTTCACTGTCTATCGACAACGCACGCGCGCGCTCTTGTCTGCACTGGCTGAGTGGAATGGGGCGGACGGACGCGAGCCGGTCAGCTTTCTGACGCAGATGTCGATCGATGTCGCCCGGGACCCGGATGTCCTCACCCTCTGCAATCAGGCCGGCCTCCGCTTCGGCCTGGTCGGCATCGAGACCAGCAATGTCGAGGCACTGAAGGAAAGCCGGAAGCGCCAGAATCTGAAAATCGACCTCGTCAAACAGGTGGAGACGATCGTTCGCGCGGGTATCTCCGTCCAGGCGGGGCTTATGGTCGGCTTCGATAATGACGATCTGTCCTCTTTCGAGCGGCAACTCGAATTTGCTCAGGCGATGCCGATCATCGTCTTCCGACCTGCGGTCCTCGTGGCCCCGCTCGCGACTCCCCTCTACGATCAGATGAAGGCGGCCGGCCGCATCGTCGAGGACCCGAAGGCAACCCTCGCCCCCTTCGGCAGCTCGCTGACGAACATCGAGCCCCTGCAGATGACCCGCGAACAGCTGGCCGAAGGCGCCGAATGGCTGAGGCGGCAGATTCTGGCGCCGGACAACGTGATCAAGCGCTTCGAGTATTACGGTCGCGTGGTCGGCGAGATTCCCTCGCATCTCGTTCCCCGACAAGGCGGTGCGCAGTCCAAAAAGGCGGCGCCATTTCTCGAACTGTTCGGGCTGGGCGCACGGGATCGGGACCTGCGCCGGGTCATCGAATGCGTCAATGACATTGCAAGTGTGCGGCCGCGCGTCCGCAGTGACCTGATGCTGGCTCTCGGGATGTACCTGAACAGTTATGTGAGGCAGCCGCGCGAAATGGACGACCCCTTCAACGGCGCGTCGGGATCGATGGGTCGCCCTGCCGAGCCGATGTGGGGTGCCCAAGCCGGAGCGTAATCCGATCTAGGAACAAAGGTGAAGGCTTGCCGCTCCTCGCGACTTCAAAGCTCCACCGATGTTGGCAGGTATTCACCCCCGATGAGCGCCTTCACTTGGAAGAAAACGGGATCGCCGCATTCATCGCCGGCACCGCAATGAGCCTGGAATGTCACGCCTGTCGGAATTGATACTGAGCCGCCTCGAAGAGCGCCACGACACCCCGCAGATTACGGTCTTGCGCCGCAGCGGCGTGCCGCTGGACCTGTCGGGCGCGCATCTTCATGCCGCCGCGATGTCGCTCGCGGCGTCGTGGCAGGATCGGCTCGGGCCCGGTCCGCATACGCTGGTGCTTGCTCTTTCCGCTGGCGAGCGGTTTCTGACGGCACTTCTGGCGGGCCTGCTCGCCGGGCACACGATCGTTCCGGTCGCCTTGCCGAGGGGCGGGTCGCAGTCGGAGCGTCTGCGCCACATCGTTCGGGATTGCGGGGCGTCCGTCGTCTTCTGCGAAGAGACGTCCCGCGATCCGATCGCCCGGCACCTGGTCGATGGCGGCACCTCCGAGCCCACCTGCCCGTTCGTCACCCTCGATGACGATACGGCCGTACCGGTCACGCGTTTCCAGCAAGATGACACGCCGCGGCCCGCGGTGATCCAGTACACCTCCGGATCGACGCGGCTGCCGAAGGGCGTGCGCATCTTCGGCGACCAGATCCTGGCGAATGGCGACCTGGTCGCCCGCTGCTGGGACATGAATCCCGCGACCCGCTTCGTGAACTGGCTGCCGCATTTTCACGACATGGGCCTGATGGGCGGCATTCTCTATCCGCTGTTGACGGGTGCCTATTCGGTGCAGATGAGCCCGCTCGAAATGGTTCGTCGTCCTGCAACGTGGCTGCGGGCGATCTCGGATCACCGCGCGACGTTCAGCGGCGGGCCGGCCTTCGCCTTCTCCGATTGCCTGCGGCGGATCACGGAGGAGGAATGCGAGGGCCTCGACCTGTCGACCTGGCGCCGCGGCTTTTGCGGAGCAGAACCGGTGCCGGCGGATCTACTGCCGCAGTTCCGCCGTCGCTTCCAACCCTACGGGCTCGATCCGAAAGCGGTGTTCGCCTGCTATGGACTGGCCGAAATGACGCTCTACGCCGCAGGCGGCCCGGAGCCCGAAGGTGACCTGCCGACGCATCCGAGCGGCTGCTCCTCCGTGCATCCGTGTGCCTTGCCGGAAGAAACGCGCGCCAATCTGCGCATCGTCGATCCTGAAACCGGACATGGTGTCGCCGACGGTCGTCAGGGCGAGATCTGGCTGAAGGGCCCATCGAAGGGCGACGGATATCAGAACCTGCCGGATGAAACGGCCTCGACCTTCGCGGCGACGCTTCCAGGCGATGACGGGCCGGGAGGCTGGCTCAGGACGGGAGATCTCGGCGTCATCGAAAACGGCCTTCTCTACGTCAACGGCAGGCTGAAGGACACGCTGATCGTGAACGGGCGAAAGATCGCCGCCGCAGAGCTGGAATGGCTGGCCGGCGGGATCCACGCGTCGCTCAATCCGCTCGCCGCCGCCGCCATTTCGCCGGACCCGAGTGAAAGCGGCGTCGCGGCATTGCTCATCGAGCTGAAGCCGGGCTACGAGGGGCCCCGTGATCCCGGCGCGGTGCGCTCAGCCATTGAGCGGGCGGTTCTCGGCGAATGGGGGATCCGTCTCGAAGACGTCCGAATTCTGGCCCGTGGGAGCCTCGAACGCACATCGAGCGGGAAGATCAGGCGCCAGGCGGCTGCCGAATTCTATCGACGCGATCGCTGCCAACAGCAAAGCGACAAGGTACTCTCAGCTTGAAACAGCATGACTGGCACGTGCAAGCGCTCGTGGAACGGGACCCCGAGCGGATTGAAGCGATTCTGCGATCTCCTGCCTTCGCAGTGAGCGATGCGGACGCATATCTTCGTGAAATCGAGCTTCAGACGGGAGAGGATTTCAGCGCCCTGCGCGACATCTCCCGTTTCGGTCTGCTCTATCAAAATGGTGCAGAACATCTGGCGCTTCGGCGACTGATTGCGGCCTTTTTCAGCGACCGCGCCGTCTTTGCCTGGCAAGGCGTCGTGGATGAGGCCGTGGGCGCTGCTCTCACGAGGCTGGAGACGGCGAAGTCCCCCGATCTCGTTGAAGATTTCTGCCAGCCATTGCTCCTTTCAGCCATCGAGCGGATCGTCGGATTCACGGATGACAGGGCGACGCCACTGTTTCCTTTGATTTCCAAGGCGCAGCAACTCCCCGAGCCGCTACTTCCGCTGCGCGAGTTGCGAGTGATGAATGCGGCGGCGTCCTATGTGAAAAACCTGTTGCCAACGCTGGAGGAGGCCCATGAACGCGACCCCTCCTGTCTGCTGAGCTATCTTCATGAACGCCGCGGCAAGGCGCCCGAAGGTGTGGATCTGCGAGCAACCGCGTTCACGACCGTGCTGGCTGCAAACAGTGTGTCGCAGAGCTTGGGCTTCGCGCTCTACGGCATGCTCATGGGTGAGCCCGAGAAATGGAGCGAGGCGGCACAGGTCGGCTGGGCCGAGAGGCATCTGGACAAGATTCTCAGCCAGTATCCTTCGACGCTGATCTTCATGCGCAAGGTCGACCGGGACATCGAGATCGATGGGTGTCCCTATTCCGCCGGCCAAGTCAGCCTGTTGAGTATAGCCACCGCAAATACCGGCCTTCGAGCCAGAGAAGCGGAGGACGGAAGATCCAGGCGCAGTCTCACCTTCGGAAGAGGGGCACACAAGTGTCCTGGCGAGAGCCTTGCGCGCCTTATCTTTGCCTCTGCCATTCCCGCCATTGCCAAACGGTTTCCCAGGCTTGCCCTGCATAAGGACCAGGTTCGCTTTCATGCGACGGCCATGGTGCAATATCCGGTCGCCATTCCCTGTGAACTCGAAGGGCGGACGCGCCGGGTGAATGCCCGGCTGGTCGAGGTCAAGGATATCGCCACAGCCCGCGCCATCGTCAACAACGACACCGACTTTTCGCCCCCGGTCATGGAACCGCATCTCAGAGAGCTTGCGGTGACGAGCGGCAAGGATCTGTCCCAGGCGATCCGGATCGCCCGCAACGCGATGTTCTTCATGACCGGCGAGCGGCATGCGCTGGCGCGTCGCGCCGTGGCGGAGTGTCTGGGTGGAAACCGGGTGTCAAATTGGCAGCCCCTGGTCGATCGGGAGGTTCAAGCGGCGCTCGACGGACTGTCGGCCGCGGCTGCGCCGGATCTGATCCACGACTTCGCCGATCCGCTTTTCCGCGGCATCACGAAATCGATCCTCGGCCTTCGGTCGACGGATGAGACACGCTTCGACAGCCTGGCGCCGATCCTCCAGGACGTGCTGGAGCCGTGGCTTCCCATGCGGGAGCTCCTGCGCATGCAGGATCTCTTCGCCGAGCTTCTCTCCCTGATCAGCGTGCCCGGCCCGGGCGAGCGCGCGGGTAACGCGACGCTTCTTTCCTCCATGCTCGACGCCGACCTCCCGGAGTTCGAGGAAGAGGACGTCAAGGCGCTGGTTCTGGTGTTGTACGGCGCGAGCTTCAATCTCGCCCACACCCTGGGCAACATCCTTCACTGGATTCTCATCCAGCCGCCGGAGGAGCGCGGCGACCTCTCCGATCCTGCCTGGACGGAGGGGAACCTCGAGCTCCTGACCTCGCTTTGCGCCTCGCCGAAATACATCTATCGCATGGCGCGCCGGCCGGTCGCGGCGGGCGACCTGAACCTCGACGCAGATGTAACGGCGCGCATGCAGCTTCTGTCGGTGAACCGGGGCGTCGCCACAGGCCACCTTGCCTTCGGCCATGGCCTGCACCGTTGTGTCGGTGCGCAGCTCACGCGGCTGATGTTGCGGCGCGCCGTTCCGGCGCTGTTCCAGCGCCACCCCACGCTGACGCTGGTCACGCAAGGCCATCGCTATTTCAAAATGTCCCAGACGGTGGCGATGGAAAACCTGCCGTGTCGCATGGACACTCACGCAGAGCCCAAGAAGGAACTTGCCTGAAATGCCGAACACGGAAAATGAAGCGGCCGTCCTCGATTTCGTGCGGGAGCGTGCTGCCGCTCGTACGAACGTGCCGCTGGAGGAAGTCCAGGCCTCCTCGAGCGTAATCGAACTCGGCATTCGGTCGATCGACGCCGTTCTCATATGCGGCGAAGTCGAGGACCATTTCCAGGTCGAGCTCGATCCCGGCACGATCTTCGAGCATGAGACGCTGGGCGAGTTCGTCGCAGCCGTCATGGAGCGCCTCGAAAAGGCATGACCCGATTCTATCTCGGCCTGTCGACCTCGGGGCACGATCCGGCGCTGGCGCTCGTCGACGAGACGGGACGCCTCGTCTTTGCCGAGGCGACGGAGCGCTTCGTCCAGGACAAGCGCGCCTGGGGCATCGCGCCCGACCATGTCTCGCATCTCGAGCCCGCCCTCGCGGCTGTCGGCTTCGAGCCCGGTCGCGACGACATCGTCGTCGCGACGAGTTGGACGACGGTGAAGGCCGACATCCCCGTCAACGTCTCGAACGCCATGCTTCCGGGATCGGACGGTCTCTGGCTGCGCGGCTTGCAGGCGCAGGCGCAATCCAATGCCGGCGCCTCCTTGTTGCGGCTGGGACTCGTCGACGAGAAGCCGTCCGTGATGCGGTTCGATCACCATCTGTGTCATGCCGCCGCCGCCTGCCTCCAAAGCCCGATGGACGATGCAGCCTGTCTGGTCATCGATGGGGAAGGCGAGGTCGGCGCAATCTCGCTTTTCGACCTGTCCAACCGTTCCCTCAAGCGCAAGTGGCGATCGTGGGGACCCGGAAGCCTCGGCACGTTCTATGCGTGGCTGACCGGGACGTGCGGGTTCGACTGGCGGCTCGGCGAGGAGTGGAAGGTCATGGGCCTCGCCGCCTTCGGCGAAGTGCTTCCCGATCTCGCCGACACGCTGGAAGCGATGCTCCTGGTCGAGAACGGCCGGCTGCAATTTGCGGCGCAGGAGACCGTCGAATCCGCGCAGCAAGCCGCAACCCACCACGGGCGACGATCATCCGATCCGATGATGCAGGCCGCCGATCTTGCCGCCACCGGTCAGGAAGTCTATGCGCGCCTCGCCGACCGGATCCTCCAGTCCGTCACCGGCGAGACGCCGCGCAACCTCATCGTCACAGGAGGCTGTGCCCTCAATTCTTCCTATAACGGCACTCTGGTGGGCCAACGCGAATTCGCGCAGGTCTTCGTCCCTTCGGCGCCGGCCGACGACGGCAATGCCGTCGGCGCGGCCGTGCTGGCCTGGATGAAGGACACGGGCGCCAGCGCATTTCCGGCAAATGACGGCTCACCCTATCTCGGCAGTGCCCCGGACCCGCGAGCCGCCGCAAAAGCCATCCGCTCCGCGGGAGGGTGCAAGGTCACGGACCTGCCTGGGCGATCGGCCGAGGAAGTTGCACGACGCCTGGAGGAAGGGCTGATCGTCGGCGTGATGCGCGGCCGGGCCGAATTCGGACCACGCGCCCTCGGCCATCGCTCCATTCTTGCCGATCCGCGATCGCCTGGGATGAAGGACCGGATCAATGAACAGGTGAAGGGGCGCGAGGCCTATCGGCCATTCGCACCGGTGGTGACTGTCGACAGGGCGGAGGAGTGGTTCGAGCGCTCACAGCCGTCGCCCTACATGTCCTTCACGCTGCCCTGGCGCGCGACCCAGCGCGACCGAGTCCCGGCCGTGGTGCATGAGGACGGCACCGGGCGCGTCCAGACCGTCGATCCGGCCGTCGAGCCCTGGATGAGCAAACTCGTCGAGACATTCGGTCAGCGCACCGATGTTCCCGTCGTCCTGAACACCAGCTTCAACGTCATGGGCAAGCCGATCATCCACACGATCGAGGATGCCCTCGGCGTCCTGATGACGTCGGGCCTGGATGCGGTCCTGATCGAGGACGTGCTGATCGAAAAGGCGGCGGCCCGGCCATGACCCTGACGCCCTGAAGACTGTCGACATCTCCGCGATCGGGCACCGGACCACCTGTTGGCGCGGCGGAAGCCGAGGGGCGGACTGATCGGCAGGCGGTCCCGCCGTCTTGAGCGAATTCAATCCCGCCGGCGAGTTGGTCGATCCGTCCAATGGCCATATCGTTGGCGAATAGCGGAGTTCTTGCCGCCGAAGGCCGAAGTCTCATCGGAAGACGGCGGCCAAGCCTAGTCTCAAGCATTTCCGCCGGGCTCGGTATCGCGTCCTCCGCCCGCCCAGATCATGCCCCGGCGCAAAAGGGTCGTGATCTGTGGCACCTTCAGGTCGTCCAGCGTGTGACCGACCGAGCAGTAGAAGATCCGGCCCTTGTCCCAGCGGCGTTTCCAGACCACTGGGATGACGGTGCCTTCGATCCACCAGAGATGATCGCCCGAGAAGGTGGTCGTCGCGAGGACCTCGTTCGAGGGATCGACGAGCATGTAATACTGCTCGGAATGCAGGCGGAAGCTCCTGATCCCTTGCATGATCGGGTCGGTGGGCCGGGTTACCGTCACATCGTAGTCGACAAAGTCGTCCGAGGGGATCGGGTTGTCCGGCCATCCGGGCGGATGGGCGACGAACTGGCCGCCGATCAGGAAGTGATAGGTTGGCCTGTCGCGAAACGCGTCGCCCATGTGCCCGTGCCAGCCGGCGAGGCCGCAGCCCGCCGCGACGAGCTGAAGTAAGCCGTCCTCCTGAGCTTTGGTCATCGTTCCAAATTCCGGCTGATGGGAGGAGCGCGCACTCGACCAGATCGGGACGATCAGGTCGACATCGGCCAGGGTCCCGGGCGCCTCGAGCGGTGCCAGAGTGTCATAGACATCGACCGCGCAGCCTTCCCGCTCGAGAAGCGTCCTGCACCAGTCTGAAAAATCGGTCGGGCGGTGGCCCTCCCAGCCGCCGACGAACAGCGCTGCCTTCATCTACTGCCTCCCTCTCATATAGCGAACCATGGCGGCGAGATCCGCCTCCGCGAACCCGTCCGCCGCGGCATCCTCGAGACAATCGCGGTTGAGCTCGGCCTGGGGGACGGAGACGCCGTGCTCGGCGGCGAGTTCGGCGAACAGGTCGAGATCCTTGTGGGCGAGCGCGATGGTGAAGCTCACGGGATGGGCCTCGTCGTCGAGGAACAGCGGCCGGCGATAGGACAGAACCGGCGCTGCGGCGGCCGATGCGTCGATGGCGTCAAAGGCGCGTTCGGCCGAAATGCCGGCGGCGACGGCGACGTTCAGCGCTTCGGCGAGCGTCTGGTTGAGGCCGTGGATCAGCGCATTGATGGCCAGCTTCATGACGGCGCCGGCGCCTGGCCTGTCGAGGCATACGACCTTCCGGCTCATCGCGTCCAGAACACCGCGGAAAGGCGCAATCGTCTCGGCGTCCGCGCCGACCATGATCATCAGCTTCGCCTCGCGGGCGGCGTCCGTCGCGCCCGAGACCGGCGCGTCGATGATGCGGCGCCCGTCGCTGCGCTCGCGCAGGGCCGCAATGTGATCCGGGCTCATCGTTCCCATCTCGAGAAAGTGCCGCGCGCCCGTTGCTGCCGAGAACAGGCCGTCCCGCGCGCAATGGACCGTTTCGGAGGCTCCGTCGTCGGCGAGCATGGTGAGGACGATTTCGGTCCGCTCGCAAAGCTCCCGCGGCGAGGCGGCGATGCCTGCTCCGGTCCGCTCGGCGAGCCGCTCGGCCTTTTCGCGGTTCCGGTTCCAGACCACGGTTTTGAACCCGGCACGGGTGACGTTCTCTGCCATCAGCGCGCCCATGCGGCCGAGGCCGGCGAAACCGACGCGCATCACGCGGCCCTCGACGAAATGCCGGAGATCGCCTGGATCAGATTGTCCTCGTTGACCTCCTCGGCGGTGAATTCTCGCATGATCCGGCCGTGATACATGGCGATGACGCGGTCCGAGACGTGCAGCACCTCCGGCATTTCCGACGAGATCACGATGACGGCGAGGCCGGCCCGGGCGAGTTCGCGCAGGAGATTGTGGATCTCGGCCTTCGAGCCGACATCGATGCCGCGTGTCGGTTCGTCGACGATCAGGACCTTCGGGTCCATCGCCAGCCACTTGCCGATGACGATCTTCTGCTGGTTGCCGCCCGACAGATTTTTGGCCGGGGTCTTGGGGGTGGGAGCCTTGATCGCCAGCCGGTCGCGGTATCGCTCGTAGATCTCGCCTTCGTGGCTGCCGGAGACGAAGGGGCCGCGCGACAAACCCGCCACCTGCGGCATCGTCATGTTGTCGCGGCAGCTCATGCCGAGGACCAGCCCCTGTTCCTTGCGGTTTTCCGGGACGAGCGAGATCCCCTTGGCGATCGCCTCGACCGGCGAGGCGATCCGTGTCGTCTGCCCGTCGATCAGGATTTCGCCGGCGCTCGGCGCTCTGAGGCCGAACAGCGTCTCGGCGATCTCGGTGCGTCCGGCCCCGACAAGGCCGTAGAAGCCGACCACCTCGCCGCGGCGGACCGAAAAACTCACATCCTCGAACAGACCGCGGCAGGACAGATGCCGCACTTCCAGCGCGGTCTCCCCGTGCCCGGCCGCGGCGGCGTTGCGCGAGTAATCGAGCGAGCGGCCGATCATCGCCTGGGTAACCGCATCCTCGTCGGTCGCGGCGGTGACCAGCGTGCCGCGACAGGCGCCGTCCCGCAGGACCGTGATGCGGTCGGAGATGGTGAAGATCTCCTCCATGCGGTGCGAGATATAGACGATCCCGACACCTTGCGACTTCAGATCGCGGATGACGTCGAAGAGGACGACCTTCTCGGCGTCGGTGAGCGAGGCGGTCGGTTCGTCGAAGACGACGGCCTTGGCGTCGACGGTGAGCGCCCTGGCGATCTCGACCATCTGCTTCTTGGCGATCGACAGCTTCGCGACCTTGGTCTCGGGAGAAAAGTCGCAGTTGAGGCGGGCGAGGATCTCGCCGGCCCTCGCATGCAGCGTCTTCCAGTCGACGCGGCCGAAGCGCTTCCTCGGCAGTTCTCCGAGGAAGATGTTTTCGGCCGCCGTCATCTCCTCGGCAAGGCTGAGCTCCTGGTGGATCAGCACGACGCCGTTCGCCTTCGCCTCGAGGGGCGTGCGCTGCACGACGCGCCGCTCCTCGATGAAGATCGCGCCCTCGTCCGGCTGGTGCATGCCGGCCAGGACCTTCATCAAGGTCGACTTGCCGGCACCGTTTTCGCCGAGGAGGGCGTGGACCTCTGCGGGCAGCACGGAGAAGCTGACGCCATCCAGCGCACGCACGCCGGGAAAGGTCTTGACGATGCCTTCGAGGCGCAGGGCAGGGCGGGTCATGCTCGGATCTCCTCGGTGCCGCGGCGGTTCAGCTGCTTGTCCAGGAACAAAACGGCGATCAGGATCACGCCCAGGATCACGAGGACGAAAAAGGCCGGCACCTGCATCAGGTTCATGCCGTTGCGCAGGATGCCGATGGCGAGCACCCCGCCGACCGTGCCGACGATGTTGCCGGCGCCGCCGGCGAGCTTCACTCCGCCCAGGACCACCGCGGTGATCGTCCAGAGTTCGTATTCGCGGCCGAGATTGGGGGTGGAGGCGCCCATCTGCGTCGACAGCGCGACGCCCGCCAGCGCCGCGAAGAAGCCGACGATGACGAAGTTGACGACCATGTGCGGCCCGACCCGGATGCCGGCATTGACGGCGGCCTCGCGATTGCCGCCGACGGCATAGGTGTTGCGGCCGTGGACTGTGCGCGACAGGAGGAAATGGGTTGCGGCGGCAAACAGGATGAAGAGTGCCGCCAGCGTCGGCAGCGGCCCGATCGCGCTGGCGCCGAAGTCCGAATAGAGGAAGTTCATCGCGTAGAAGGACTGTTCGCCCGTATAGATGAAGACGAGGCCGCGCACGCCGAGCATGGCGCCGAGCGTGACGATGAAGGCGTCGACGCCGGTCTTCCAGACGATCACCCCGTTCAGCGCGCCGAGGAGGGCGCCGGCGGCAAGGGCGGCGAGGACCGCCGGCAGGATCGCGAAGTCGCCCCAGGCCGAGAACATCTCCCAGCTCTGGATGTCGACGGCGAGCGAGGCGGCGAGAGCGACGACCGCGCCGACCGAGAGGTCGATATTGCCATTGATCATCACCAGCGTCATGCCGAGGGCGATCAGTCCGATCGTCGAGGTCTGGACGAGGATGTTCTCGAAATTCGCCAGGGCGAAGAAATGGTCGGCCGAGAGGCTGAAGAATACGAAGATGATGACGACGAAGCCCCAGATCGGGTTGGCGGCGATCCAGCGGCCGGCACTGGAGGCGATTGCGGTGCTCATGTCGGATCCTTCTTCCAAGGAATTCGGCTTTTCGCCCGGCGACGGCGGAGGTGACCTGCTCGTCGCCGAGCGCGTTCAGGCGATCGGCGACCAGAGCCGCCCGCGCTTGGCCGCGACGTCGAGCCACACGGCGAGGATGATGACGATCCAGGTGACGATCCACTGGACGTAGTAGGGATAGCCGAGGAGCAGGAGGCCGTTCTGGATGAAGCCGAGGATCAGGACGCCGACCACGGTCTTCAGGATGTTGCCGGAGCCGCCGAGCAGCGAGGTGCCGCCGAGGATGACGCCGGCGAGCACCATCAGCTCGTAGCCCTGGCCGACATTGTTCTGCGATCCCATCACCCGCGAGCCGAGAATCACGGCGGCGATCCCGACGCAGAAGGCGGAGATCAGATAGGTGGAGAACACCACCCGGCCGCGGCGGATTCCGGAGAACACCGCCGTCGTCGGATTGCCGCCGACGGCATAGACCCAGCGGCCGAAAGGCGTGCGCGCCAGGACGATCTGCATGAGCGCGGCGAGCCCCAGGAAGATCACGATCGGCGTCGCGATGCCGAAGACGTAGCCGCGGCCGAAGACGGCGAACCAAGTCGTCTGCTGATCGGCGACGTCGACATTCTGGCCGCCGGAATAGATCAGCGTGATCCCCTGGATCGCCGACAGCATGCCGAGCGTGACGATCAGCGAGTTCAGCCGGACATAGCCGACGAGGAAGCCGTTGACGGCGCCCAGGACGAGGGTCGCGGCGAGCATTACCAGGATGGCCGGTCCCGGCCCGATCTTGTCGTGCAGATCGACGACCATGACGGTGGCGAAGGACAGCATGGAGCCCACCGACAGGTCCAGATTGCCGCCGATCACGACCATGGTCACGCCGACCGCCATGACGCCGATTATCGCGGCCTGGCGCAGCACCGTCATCAGATTGTCGGGCGACAGGAAGCGGTCGGAGAACAGCGAGAAGCCGATCATGAAGACGACGAAGGCGATCAGGATGCCCTGGCCGGCGAGGAGGCCGACAATGGCATTGGTCCGGCGGGGTGTCTGGCGGGTTCCCGGCGTCTGGATCTTGGCGCGCATGGCGGTGGTCGGTTCGGTTGTCATACCAGCGCCATCCCGCCGTCGATCATGACGATCTGTCCGGTCATGTAGTCGCTGTCGGATGAGGCGAGGAAGGTGGTCGTGCCGGTGATGTCGCCGGGGGTCGCGACGCGGCCGCGCAGGATGTCGGCGGAGAACTCCTCCATCGCCTGGCCGGGCCGCTCGGCGGCGCCGATCTCCATCAGGTCGCGGTCGACCGCTTCCCACATCTCGGTCGCCACGACCCCGGGCGCAAAGCCGGTGACGGTGATGTCGTGCTTGGCAAGGTCGCGGGCGCCGGACTGGGTGAGCGAGACGACCGCCCATTTCGAGGCGCAATAGGGGGCGACATTGCCGAAGCCCTGCCGGCTGGCGATCGAGGCGGTGTTGATGATCTTGCCGCCGGTGCCCTGCGCGATCATCTGGCGGGCGGCTTCCTGCATGCCGATCAGCACGCCGAGCCCGTTGACGTCCATGATGAAGCGCCAATTGTCCTCGGTCACGTCGAGGAGGTTCATCGGCTTGTTGACGCCGGCATTGTTGAACGCGACGTCGAGCCGGCCGAAGCGCTCCACCACCGCTTCGATCATCGCCCGGACCTCATTGCGCTCGCGGACATCGACGCCGGCGCTCATCACGCCGCCGCCGTTCACCGCCCGGCTGCGATTGGCCTCGGCGACCGCGGCGGCCTTTTCGGCGTTGAGATCGGCGAAGCAGACGCTGGCGCCCTCGGCGACCAGCGCCTCGCCGATGGCTCGGCCGATTCCTTGCGCGGCGCCCGTCACCAGACAGACCCGGCCCGATACGCGACCCATCCCATCCTCCCATGCGAACAGTCGAAAGGCAGCCCCGCGCGGCGCTCGTGCCGTGCGGGGCCATGGCCCGAACGCCGGTCAGAAGACCGGCTTGTCGAAGTCCTTCATGTTGGCCTGGGTGATCTTCGGCGTCTCGAAATAGTTGAGCTTCGGCACCTCCTCGCCCTTGACCACCGCGACCGCGGTCTTCAGCGCCGCCTCCGCGTCGTCGACCGGCGACTGGTAGATCGAGCCGTAATATTCGCCGCGTTCCATCGCCTCGTAGCCGACGGAGAAGTTGGTCGCGCCGATGAAGGCGATGTCCTTGGCGCGGCCGGCGGCCTTGGCGGCGTTGAGCGCGCCGACCCCCATGTTGTCGTCGCCGGAATAGACGCCGTCGATCTTGTCGTACTTGACCAGGAAGTTCTCCATCACGCGCTGGGCCTTCTCGCGGTTCCAGTCGCCCGGCTGGGTCTCCATGATCTTGACGCCCGGGCAGGCGTCCGCCAGCCGGTCCTCGAAGCCCTTCTGGCGCTCGATCGCGGTGGTGTAGCCCGGCTGGCCGGAAATCTGCACGATCTGCCCCTCGGCCTTCGTCGGGTCCGCGCCGTCCTTGGCGAGCGCCTCGCACATCAACTCGGCGGCAGACGAGCCTTGCGTGATGTTGTTCGGCCCGGAGAAGGCGGCGATGAAGTCCATGCCCTCTTCGGCGATATTGGAATTGGTGATGACGACGGGGATGCCGGCCTGCTTGGCCTTGCGCACCGCCGGAACCACCGCCTTGCCGTTGGTCGGCCAGATGATGATCGCGTCGACCTTCTGCTGGATCAGATCCTGGATCTGAGCGATCTGCCGGGCGACGTCGCCGCCGGCATCGAGCACGACGACGTCGACATTCGGGTTCTCGTCGGCAGCCTTGATGAAGGCCTTCTCATAGGTCGTCTGGTAGCTGTCGACGCCGACATTGTTCTGCGTGATCCCGATGGTGATCTTGCCGTCCGCGGCGAGCGCGGCCCCGGCAAACGACAGCGTGGCGAGCGCGCTCGCGCCGACGAGAACAGATTTCAGTGCGGTCATGGTGGTTCCTCCCATTGGACTGACCTCCGCCGGCTCTTGCCGGCGCCCATCGCAGCCTCCCAGCGGAAGCGACGGAATGTGATCTGACGGCTGGATCATGACCCATCGGCAGCCGCGCAGATGTCGTAAAAATATCCAGAATGAACATAAAAATATCCGAAGTGAAGGTTTTCGCGGTACCGGCGCGGAGCCGAATTGGACATTTTCTGGAGAAGAGCGATGGCGCGGCGATCGCAGACCCCAACCGGCGAGAAGCAAATCGTGAATTCGATGGCCCATCCAGCGCAGGCAGACAAGCGGCAGGTCGCGACCGCCCCGGCCATGCGCGGAGGCTATCTCGAGCACGACGCCGTCGGCAGCGCCATCGATTTGCTCAACGATCTCGCCGTCGAACTCGACAGCCTGCTCGACGTCACCGCGATCAGTCCGCACCTCAGGATCGCGAGCCATGTCATGCTGTCGCATATCGAGGGGCGGCTGGTGACGCCGACCTCGGCGGTCGCGGCGGCCGGCGTTCCCTATGCGACGGCGGTCCGCCGGCTGAACGAACTGATCGATGCCGGCTTCATCGACCAGCGGCCGCGCACCCGGACCGGCAAGACCTTCACGCTGCATCCGAGCGGGGCGCTGATCGAACGCTGGACGGAATTCGCCCGCCGCCTGCCGCGGCTGATCGAGCGCTCGCTGGATCCGCGGGCCGACGAGGGCCGCGACTATTATTTCGGCCGGTCCTACCGCCAGACCACCATCGTTCCGCCGCCCCAGGCCCTGCCGCAGCCGCTGCAGCTGAGCGGCGGGCTGCGCATCCTGGTGCATGGCGATCCGACCTTCATGGTCATGGACACTTTGAAGCGGCAGTTCGAGCAGATCGTCGGCACGTCGATCTCGCAGCGGGCCTTCTCGATCGACCGTCTGCGTCTGGAGGCCCTGCGAAACGCCGAGCGGCCGACAAGCCGCTACGACATCGTCGCCGTCGACCTGCCCTGGATCGGCGAATTCGCGGAAAAGCACGTGTTGCAGCCGCTCGACCGGATCATGGACGTCGAGCGGCTCGATCCGGCCGACTTCCATACGGCGGGCTGGCAGGCGGCGCATTGGAAGGGGCGGCCCTATGGCGTCCCCGCGCAGACGACGCCCGAACTCCTGTTCTATCGCCGCGACCTCTTCGCGGAAGCCGGCCTGGAGCCGCCGAAGACGACCGACGAGCTGCTCGCCGCGGCCAGGCTGCTGCACGCCCCGGCGCAGGGGCGCTACGGCATCGCCTGGAACGCGGCGCGCGGCACCGCCCTCGGCCACAGCTTCATGATGATCGCCGCCGATTTCGACCAGCCGATCGTCGCGATGCCGCGCAAGGCCGGCGGCTACGACGCGAGCGGGCTCGGCAGTCACCCGAGCCAATTGCTGATCGATTCTCCGGGCGGCCTGAAGGCGGCCGAGTTTCTCCTGGAGCTCCTGCGCTATTCGCCCCCCGACATCCTGTCGATGTCCTGGTACGAGCGGGTCCGGCCCTATGCCGCCGGCAACGTGGCGATGGCCTTCGGCTACACGCTTCTCGCCCCCTATTTCGAGATGGACGAGACCTCGCCGGCCCGCGAGACGACCGGCTATCTGCCGCATCCGAGCGCCAGCGGCATCGAACGGGTGGCGCCCGTCGGGGGCTATGTGCTGGGCATTCCGGCCAATCTCGCGCCGGAGCGCCGGGAGGCGGTGGTGGAGGCGCTGACCCTCTTCACCTCGCCAGGCGCCCAGAAGCTCTACGTCCAGCACGGCAGCCGGACGCTGCCGCGCTATTCGGTCGGCGCCGACCCCGAGGTGCGCAAGCTGTCGCCGATCTTCGAGGCGGTGGACGGCATGAGCTGGCGGGACGAGCTGCAGTTCTGGCCGCGCCCGCCGATCCCGCAGATGTACCGGATCATCCAGATCTGCGGCGAGGAATTCCACGACATGCTGCGCGGCATCCAGACACCGCTTCAGGCGGTGCGCCGGGCGCAGGAACGCGCCGAAGAGGCCGTCAGAGACACAACGACATAGGGAGGCAGGACATGGGTCGCGAGCGCCTGAAGGGCAAGAACATTCTGATCACCGGGGCGGCCCAGGGCATGGGCGCGACCAATGCGGAGCATTTCGCCGCGCAGGGCGCCAATGTCTGCCTCGGCGACATCAACGAGGCGGGCGTCGCGGCGGTCGCCGAGCGCATCAACGCTGCCGGCAACGGCCGGGCGATCGCCGTCAAGCTCGACGTTACCAAGCGCGAGGACAACGCGGCGGCGGTGAAGGCGCTGGTCGATGAATTCGGCTACATCAACGTCGCCCTGATGAATGCCGGCGTCAACAAGCCGAAGATGTTCATGGACATCGACGACGCCAATTGGGACATGATCATGAACATCAACGCCAAGGGCATGCTCTATGGCATGCAGGAGGCGGCGCGCCAGATGATCGCGCAGGGACCGCGTGAGGAGGTCTACAAGATCATCAATGTCGGCTCGATCGTCTCGCGGACGGCGTTTCTCGACGTCATTCCCTATTCCTGCTCGAAATACTGCGCGCTGGCGCTGATCATCGGCGGTGCGAAGGCGCTCTGGCAGCACAACATCACCGTCAACGGCTATGCGCCGGGCGTGGTGCGCACCGAATTGTGGGAGCAGCTCGACAAGGATCTCGTCGCGATCGGCATGTTCGAGGAGGAGGGCCAGTCGATGGACCACCTCGCCAAGACGATGATCACCATGCAGCGCTATTCCTACCCCGACGACGTCAAGGGAACGGCGGCGTTCCTCGCCTCCTCGGACAGCGACTACATGACCGGCCAGCTCATCAGCATCGACGGCGGCATGATCATGCAGTGACCGGTTTAGCCGACCACTGGGCCGGCCGCCGCCACAGACCCGACGACAATCCAGCCTCGTTCCCGCGCGCCGACCCGGCGCGAGCGCCCCCGTGCGCGCCGAGGAGCGAGCGCCCGACGGAGACGATCCGATGACCCTCGAGACCACAGCCCTCAATCCGCGCATCCTGAAGCCCGGCGACGTCGATCCGAACTGGCGCTGGGACCGGCATCTGCCGGCGCTCGGTCACAGCGCCGTCGACTTCGAGCGACGTGTCGATTTCGATAGGCTACGCCACTACCGCCTCGCCCGGGCCAAGGGAGCGCTGAAACAGTCGCAATGCGGTGCGCTCCTGCTCTTCGACGTCAACAACATCCGCTACGTCTCCGGCACCAAGATCGGCGAATGGGAGCGCGACAAGATGTGCCGCTTCGCGCTCTTGGCCGGCGACGAGGCGCCTTATGTCTGGGATTTCGGATCGGCGGCCGTCCATCACAAGCAATATTGCGACTGGCTCGATCCGGAGAAATGCCTTGCCGGCGTCGTCGGCATGCGCGGGACGATCCCGCCCTCCTTCGGCCTGATGAAGAAATATGCCGAGGAGATCTACTCGCTCCTGAAGAGGGCAGGCGTCGCCGACATGCCGGTCGGCGTCGACTATGCCGAGACCGCGATGTTCTTCGCGCTGCAGGAGGCCGGCGTGAAGGTGGTCGACGGCCAGCAGATCATGCTGTCGGCCCGCGAGATCAAGAATGTCGACGAGATCCATCTCCTGACCCAGGCGGCCTCGATGGTCGATGGCGTCTATCACATGATCTACGAGGAGCTGAAGCCCGGGATCCGCGAGAACGACATCGTCGCGATGTCCAACAAGATGCTCTACGAGATGGGCTCGGACGACGTCGAGGCGATCAACGCGATTTCCGGCGAGCGCTGCAACCCGCATCCGCACAACTTCACCGACCGCTACTTCCGTCCCGGCGATCAGGCCTTCTTCGATATTCTTCAGTCCTATCAGGGCTATCGCACCTGCTACTACCGGACCTTCAACATCGGCCGGTCGACGCCGGCGCAGGTCGACGCCTACGTCAAGGCGCGCGACTGGCTCGACGCAGCGATCCAGGCGATCAAGCCGGGGGTGACGACCGACAAGGTGGCCGCGCTCTGGCCGACCGCCGAAAGCCTCGGCTTTCCCAACGAGCTCGCCGCCTTCGGCCTGCAATTCGGCCATGGGCTCGGCCTTGCCCTGCACGAGCGCCCGATCATCAGCCGCGCCGTCAGCCTCGACAATCCGATGGTGATCGAGACCGGCATGGTCTTCGCGCTGGAGACCTACTGCCCGGCGGCCGACGGCTATTCGGCCGCGCGGATCGAGGAGGAGGTGGTCGTCACCGACAAGGGCTGCGAGGTGATCAGCCTGTTTCCCGCCGAAGAACTGCCGATCGCCAACCGCTACTGAAACCGCGAAAGACGCGGGCCCCGGGAGGGGCCGCGCGGCTTCGGGAGGAGACCGACCATGAACGAGCCCCAGGCGAACGCCGAGGCCTATCTGCGCATGTATCGCCAGATGGTCCGCATTCGCGCCTTCGAGGACAATGCCAACCAGCTTTACCTCTCGGCCAAGATGCCGGGCCTCACCCATATGTATTCCGGGCAGGAGGCGGTGGCGGTCGGCATCTGCGAGGCGCTCCGGATCACCGACAAGATCACCTCGACCCATCGCGGCCACGGCCACTGCGTCGCCAAGGGCGCGGCCTTCAGGGAGATGTTCTGCGAGCTCCTCGGCCGGGAAGAGGGCTATTGCCGCGGCAAGGGCGGCTCGATGCACATCGCCGACCAGTCGCACGGCAATCTCGGCGCCAACGCCATCGTCGGCGGCTCCATGGGGATCGCGACCGGCGCCGCGCTCAGCGCCAAGCATCTCGGCACCGACGACGTCGCGGTCTGCTTCTTCGGCGACGGCGCGACGGCGCAGGGGCTCTGGTACGAGGTGATGAACATGGCCGCCCTGTGGAAGCTGCCGGTCATCTATGCCTGCGAGAACAACGGCTATTCGGAATATACCCGCACGAGCGAGATCGCCGCGGGGTCGCTGACGGCCCGGGCGGAAGCCTTCGGCATCGAGGCCCACCGCGTCGACGGCCAGGACGTCCTCAAGGTCAATGCGCTGGCGGCCGAACTCGTCGAGCGCTGCCGCAAGGGCGAGGGGCCCTTCTTCATCGAGCTCGAGACCTACCGATATCACGGCCACCATGTCGGCGACATCAACCGCACCTACTACCGCTCCAAGGACGAAGAGGAGAGCTGGAAGACGAGCCGCGACCCGATCACCAATTTCGGCGCCTGGCTCTCGGAACAGGGGATCGCCGGCGCCGACGAGCTGATCGCGATCAACGAGGCGATCCGAAAGGAGGCCGAGGCGGCCGTCGCCTACGCGCTCGATGCGCCCTATCCCGCCGCGCGCGAGGTCGACATGCACGTCTATGCGGGAGCGGCCTGATGCGCGAAATCACTCTGTCCAAGGCCGTCAACGAGGCTATCGCCGAGGAGATGCGCCGCGACCCGGCGGTGTTCCTGATCGGCGAGGACGTCGCCGAGGCGGGCACGCCCTTTAAGGTGCTTGCGGGTCTCGTCGAGGAGTTCGGACCTGAGCGCGTGATCGACACGCCGATCTCCGAGCCCGGCTTCGTGGGGATCGCGGTCGGTGCCGCGATGACCGGCTCGCGGCCGATCGTCGACCTGATGTTCGGCGACTTCCTGTTCCTCGTCATGGACCAGCTTTGCAACCAGGCGGCCAAGACCCACTACATGTCGGGCGGCAAGCTGAAGGTGCCGCTGGTGCTGCGCACCAATCTCGGCGCGACGCGCCGCTCGGCCGCCCAGCATTCGCAGTCCCTGCATGCGCTGGTCGCCCACATTCCCGGCCTGAAGGTCGCGCTGCCCTCCTCGGCCTACGAGGCGAAAGGGCTGATGAAGACGGCGATCCGCGACGACAATCCGGTGGTCATCTTCGAAGACAAGCTGATGTACCAGGACAAGGCCCCGGTGCCGGAGGAGGAGTATCTGATCCCCTTCGGCGAGGCGAAGGTCCTGCGCGAAGGGCGCGACGTGACCCTGATCGGCACGTCGTCCATGGTCCAGGTGGCGCTGAAGGCGGCTGAGATCCTGGCCGGCGAGGGGATCTCCGCCGAGGTGATCGACCCCAGGACCATCGTGCCGCTCGACGAGGCGACGATCCTTGCCTCGGTGAAGAAGACCAGCCGGGCGATCGTCGTCGACGAAGGCCACCAGAGCTACGGCGTCACCGCCGAGATCGCCGCCCGCATTGCCGAGAAGGCCTTCTACCATCTCGATGCGCCGGTAATCCGGATGGGCGCGATGGACGTGCCGGTGCCGTTCTCGCCGGCGCTGGAGGATTTGACCGTGCCGACCGCCAAGGGCGTCGCCGAGCGGGCGCGGGCGATCTGCCGCGGGGAGCTCGTCCATGCCGCGTGAGGTGATCATGCCGGCCCTGGGCATGGCCCAGGAGACCGGTCTCCTCGTCGCCTGGCGCAAGCAGCCCGGCGAGGCCGTGGAAATCGGCGACATCCTGATGGAGGTCGAGACCGACAAGTCGACTATGGAGGTCGAAGCCTCGGAGAGCGGCTTCCTGACCGGCGTCTGCGCCCGCGAGGGCGAGGACGTCCCGGTCGGCCAGATGGTGGGGTTCATTTCCGAGACGGCGGAGAAGGCCGGGGATCCCCCGGCATCGACCGATGCCAAGAGCACGCCGCTCGCGACCGCCGGCGAAGCGTCGACCTCCCCCGCAAGGGGGGAGATCAGGCCAATCGCATTGGCCGGCGCGAAGGGCGAAGCAATGTCCGCGCCGGACATGGCTCGGGACCCGGGCCGCATCCTCGCCTCGCCCAAGGCGAAGCGGCTCGCCGCCGAGCGCGGCATCGATCTCGGGCGCCTCGCCGCCGCCGGTCCCGGCCAGCCCATCCACGTCCGCGATCTCGATCGGCCGGAAGCAAGGCATGGCCCCGCGGCAGACGGCGCGGCCGCACCTCTCGGCGCCTCCGAGGCCGTTGCCGCGAGCGCCTCCCGCGTGGCCGGGCCGGAAGCGCCGGCGGCGGAAACCTGCCGCATCGAGGCGGCGGTTTCCGCCGCGGGCTTCGAGGCCTTCCACGATTGGGCCCGGCGGGAGGCCTCGTCGACGCTTCCCGCCTCGGACATCCTCGTCCCGCTCGCCGCATCCGCGCTGCGGGAAGCGGTGGGAGGCGGAGCATTGGTGATCGGCCTCGACGGCGTCTCACTGCCCGGCTCGCGCCGACTCTTCCTCGACCCCGACCGCGCCGGGATCGGCGAGGCCGCGGCTGCCGAGACGGACGCGCCGCCCGCCCTCGTCGTCCGCGACCTGACCGCCAGCCGGATCACCGGCCTCAGACTGGCCGCGAGCGACGTCCCGGTTCTCTCGGTCGCGGTGCGAGGCGGCGAATTCGTTCTCGCGCTGGAATTCGGCCCCGGCCAGATCGCCCCGGCCGCCGCGCTCGCCGTCGTCGACGGCTTCGCGCTGCGGCTCGGCGAGCCGCTCCGCCAACTTCTCTGACGAAAGAGGCAAAGACGCTCATGCTCGACCGCCCCGACATCACCGCCACCCCGTTCACCGATATCTATATCGACGGAGCCTTTCGGCCCGGCTCCAAGGGCGAACGCTTCGACGTCGTCAATCCGGCCGACGAAAGCGTCATCGCCTCGGTCGCGTCGGCGGAAATCGCCGATGCGGACGCGGCGCTGGGCGCCGCCGAGGCGGCCTTTGCCGAGTGGGCGGGACGATCCCCACGCGAACGCGCCGAGGTCCTGCGCCGCGCCTTCGAGCTGATGAGCGCCCGGCGCGACGAATTCGCCCGGCTGATCACGCTCGAAAACGGCAAGGCTCGCGCCGACGCGATAGGCGAGGCGACCTATGCGGCCGAATTCTTCCGCTGGTTCGGCGAGGAGGCCGTGCGCGCCGACGGCCTGATCACCCGCGCGCCGGCCTCCGGCGCCCGAATCATCGTCCAGCACAAGCCGGCGGGGATCGCGGTCCTCGTCACGCCGTGGAACTATCCGGCGGCGATGGGCACTCGGAAGATCGCCCCGGCGCTCGCCGCCGGCTGTCCGGTGATCATCAAGCCCGCCTCCGAGACGCCGCTCACCATGCTCGCCCTGATGCCGCTGCTCGAAGAAGCCGGCGTGCCGAAGGGTCTCGTCGCCGTGCTGCCGTCGAAGCGCAGCGGCGCGCTTGTCGATCACATGCTGCACGATCCGAGGGTCCGCGTCGTCTCCTTCACCGGATCGACGAGTGTCGGACGCAAGCTGCTCCACTCAGCCGCCGACCAGGTGCTGAAGCCGGCGATGGAGCTCGGCGGCAACGCGCCGCTGATCGTCTTCGACGACGCCGACATCGAGACCGCCGTCGCCGGCGCGATGCAGGCGAAGATGCGCAATCTCGGCGAGGCCTGCACGGCGGCGAACCGCTTCTATGTTCACGAGGCGGTGGCCGAGGCCTTCACCTCCCGGTTCACCGAAGCCATGTCGAGGCTGAGGCTCGGCGACGGGCGCGAAGAGGGCGTGGACGTCGGTCCGCTGGTCAATGCGGCAACGCGCGACAAGGTCGCGGCCATGGTTGCGGACGCGGTGGAAAAGGGCGCGCGGATCGAACTCGGCGGAAAGGTGCCGGAGGGCAGGGGCTTCTACTATCCCCCGACCGTCCTCTCGGGCGTGCCCGAGACCGCCGACTGCGTCCGCGACGAGATCTTCGGCCCGGTCGCGGCGATCCAGACCTTCACCGATACGGACGACGTCGTCCGGCGCGCCAACGACACCGAATATGGCCTCGTCGCCTATGTCTTCACCGAGGACATGAAGCGCGGTCTCGCCGTGTGCGAGCGGCTCGAATACGGCATGGTCGGGCTCAATCGCGGCCTCGTCTCCGATCCCGCCGCCCCCTTCGGCGGGGTCAAGCAGTCCGGGCTCGGCCGCGAGGGCGGGCATGAGGGCATGTCCGAATTCATGGAGACCCAATACATCTCGGCAAGCTGGTGAGGAGCGGGCGATGACCATTGCAGCCAGCCCGTCCGTCCGCTCCTATGCCGGCCGCAAGGGCGTCGATCTCGGCGATCTCGCCGAACGGACCGGTCGCCAGCATCTGGCCAAGGAGGATGTCGACAGCTTTCTGGAAAACGGCGGCGGTGCGCCGGCCGGCGCGCGTCCGCCGAGCGGCGAGCCAGGGCCCGCCCGCTATTGGGATGTCGACCACAGTGCCTTCGGGCCCGTCGAAGAGGAAGAGCTGCCGCGCTTTGCCAGGATCGCGGCGGACAATCTCTCCGCCGCCAACGCCCTGATCCCGCAAGTTACCCACAACGACCGCGCCGATATCGGCGCCGTCGAGGCGTTTCGTGCTTCGCTGAAGGAGGAGGCGCTTGCGCGCGGCGTGAAGCTCACCACGCTCGCCTTCCACGTGAAGATCCTGTCGCGCTGCCTGACGGAATTCCCGCGCTTCAACGCATCGCTCTCGGCGGACGGGCGAAGCCTGATCCGCAAGCAGTTCGTCCATATCGGCATCGCCGTCGACACGCCGCACGGGCTGATGGTGCCGGTGATCCGCGACGTCGCCGGGAAGGGCCTCTTTGCGCTCGCCGGCGAGATCGCCGACCTTGCCGCGCGGGCCAAGGCGCGCAAGATCCGGCCGGACGAGATGGGAGGCGCCTCAATGAGCCTGTCCAATCTCGGCGGCATCGGCGGGACCTCCTTCACGCCGATCGTCAATCCGCCGGAGGTGGCGATCCTCGGCCTGACGAGAACCGAGATGCAGCCGGTCTGGGACGGCGAGGGCTTCGTGCCGCGGCCGATGGTGCCGATCAGCCTTTCCTACGACCACAGGGTGATCAACGGCGCCGAGGCGGCGCGATTCACCGCCCGCTACGCCGAACTCACCGGAGATCCGCGGCGGCTGCTGATCTGATGAAGATCGCAGGCCTGATGGGCGTCACAACCGCTGCGGCCGAACGAGCGAGCCGCGCCGTGCTTGGCCTCCCCACGTCAGTCGGACGCGCCTGGTGGGCCGGCTTCGTCGTTCTGCGTGGCTGCTATTCCGGCGACTGGCATCCTCCAGGCTTCGATATGGCGACAGACCGACCGCCAGTCTCCGGACCAGAGGCCGGTATCCCGCAACCCCCACGCCGGATCGGCGATCCTAACGGCTAAGTGCCGCCTTGTGCAGCGGGAATTGCCGTCGCTTCCCGGTCAAGTCGCAACGGATCTGCCCATCCGCTTCTGCGTTTCACGAGGTTCCGGCGGAAGTTGACTGGCCCTTCATCATCTCATCGCGCAAGGCTAGATATCGGCTTTCTTCTCAATGGTTCGGCCGACATCTCCAATCCCTACCGCCGAATATCAAACGCAATTCGTCCGAGGGCGGAGTTCTCCCGCTGAACCCGCCGGCCGGACGTCCCCGGCGCGATCAGGCCTTCTCTTCGCCGTTGCCGGCGCCGCGAAACGATGCCACTTGGTTCGCATGGACAACTCGCTCGCACGGCTGAAGACATGGGCGAAGGCGCTCAAGCGCGACGTCGTCGTCCTCTGGATTGCTGCCCGGGATGGGCGAACCCCCTGGTACGCCAAGGCGGCAGCCGGTGCGGTTGCGGCCTATGCGCTGAGCCCGATCGACCTCATTCCCGATTTCATCCCGGTCCTGGGATATGTCGACGATCTTCTCCTGGTGCCGCTGGGCATCGCACTCGTGGTCCGACTGATCCCCGCGGATCTCATGGCGGAGTTTCGCGAGGAGGCCGTCCGAAGGACTGGGCGCCCGCGCAGCGCGGCAGGAGCGGTGGTCGTGATCGTCCTCTGGCTGATCGCCGCCGCGGCGTGTGCCGGATGGCTCTACCACCGCCTTCGATGATGAGGTGCCGGGAAAGGCGGAACTCGCCAGGAGGAGAGACGCATTCGTAATGGGGTGCTTTCCGGCGAACATTTCGCGCAGGTCGGGCTCGTTCTTGATGACGAAAGAGCCGACCGTTCCGAGAACTCCGCTCTTGGCGTCGTGGCCGGCTCTGCATTAAGCTCGGGCCGCGATCGTCTGACGGAAACTGACGTCGCGCAGGCATGTCGAGGCCTGGAGGACGAGGCGCCCTTGTTGTTATGAACCTCAACCAGCTCCGTTTCGCAAGCGCCCTGGCGCGGCATGCATCCTTCACGCGGGCGGCCGAGGAATGTGCCGTCACCCAGCCGACCTTATCGAACGCCATCGCCTATCTGGAAGAGGAGTTCGGCGAGAAGATCTTCCTGCGCACGACCCGCAAGGTCTCGCTGACCCCATTCGGCGCCAATCTGTTGCCGGAGATCGAGCGTGTCCTTTCCGCGCAGCAAAACCTCCTGCAGCGGGCAGCAGCGCTGCGGCATCCGCAGACCCGGTCAATCCGAATCGGAACGTCGCCGCTCCTCAGCACCCGTTTCCTCGACCTCCTGATCGAGCCGCTTCGCGAGAGCACGGCGAACCTCGACCTCATCTTCTATGAGATGAACATGGCGGACCTCTACGCCATGCTCGAGCGCGAGGAACTGGACTTCGTCTTCGGCGTGACCGAGCCGAGGAAGGAGCAGCGCAACCGCATATTCCTCTACCGCGAACCGTTGATGTATGTGCCGAAGGGCCGCGAACAGACCTGGTCCGGCGCGACGTCGGCCATCCGCTTCGACGAGATCGCCGGCGACGTCTTCGTCATGGTTCCCGACGCCTGTGGCCTGACGCGGACCGTCCGCAACGTTTTCCGCAGTCATCGCCGCGCGCTTCATGAATATCCCGGCGAGGCCTTGAGCTATCAGGTTCTGGAGCAATGGGCCGCGCTCGGGATCGGTGCGGCCATGCTGCCTCTGTCGAAGATCGCCTCGGTCGATCGAGCGAGGCACATCATCGACAAGCAGGGGCATCACATCCAGGTCGAGTTCGAAGTCCTGTGGAACGGGACTGGAGCCAAGAGTGAGCCGGCCCGGCAATTCATCAGCTATCTGCGCGAGGGCGCAGCGGCGGCAGCCGATCAGATGACGACGGAGTTCGATGCCGCCATCGCGTCCGCCTGACTGCCGTCGAAACCGGCGTGACGAGCGAGATGACCGGATTTTAGATGAAGGCGTGCCCGTCGGGCGGGGCGCGCCTCGAGTGGGCGGGGGCGGGGACCCTGTCATTGCAGCGCGGCTTCCGCCGCAGCAAGCGCGCCCACGGCCATCAGACTGCCTGCCCAGACGGTTTCGAGATTGAGCCAGGCCTTGGACAGGACCTTGAGGCCGAACCAGAGATAGACGAGCCCGGCGCAAAGGCCTCCGCCGATCACCATCGCCAGCGTATGGACCGAGGCCACCGCCAGGGCTTCGCCGGCACCGCCGCTGATCAGTGTCGACGCCGCCTGATGGCCCGTATCGCCGGCATCCACGGTGCAGAGGCCGAGATAGATCGGCACCAGCATCAGCGCCGCGCCATGGGCGAGCGCCACCAGGAAGGACCAGAAGATCAGCCTTTGCGGGGCGACGCGGGCGAGGAAACGCGGATGGCGCCTGGTGATCATCACCCAGCTTCCGAGGGCGAATACGAAGATGCCGCTCACGATGCGGATGGGCCGCTCCCATTCGACCAATGCCGTCAGGAGCGCGAAGGGGGCAAGCACGAGCGCCGTTGCGAGGAAGTGCCCGATGCCGAGCATCGCGATCGCCTGCACGAGGGCCGTCCGCTTGTTCTCGAACATCGCCGCCGAGACGGCGAGCGGCCAACCCATCCCCGGATTGACGCCGTGGTAGAGACCGGACGCGACGACGGCCCACCAAAGGGCCGTCGTGGTCATCTGTGCATCCATTACCTCACCGAGGGATAGCAGAAGCTGTCGGTGGAGCAGTCCCCGCCCTCGAGGCGGATCTGGTGGGAGCGGTAGCCCTTCGGGAAGTCGACGAAGAAGTTCGGGTCGAGCGTGATGCCGCCATTCTCGCCGACATCGGCCTTGACCATCGCCGCCGGCACGCCCGCGGGATAGAACTGGTCGTCCCAGGTCGAATAGAGCGAATTGGTCCAGTAGACGCGGCGTCCGTCGCGGCTGATCTCCAGCATCTGCGGTCCGCCGGCAAAGACCTGCCCGCTCGGGTGCGGTTCCCGCCGCACGATGCCGCCCACATGGACCGAGCCGGCCAGCTTCGGCGCCATCGGATCGGTCACGTCATATTGGCGCAGTTCCCCCGTACCCCAGCAGGCGACATAGAGGAAACGGTCGTCGAGGCTGAGATCGATGTCCGTGACGAGCGGCGGCACGGCCGAAAACCCCTTCAGAAGATCGGGCAGATCGGCCGGATCGGCAGGCTCGGCCGGGATCGTCGCCGTCTTCCTGGCCTCGAACGTGCCGTCCTTGTTGCGCCACCAGGTCCAGATCGATCCTTCGAGATTGGTGGTGTCCACCACGACCCCGCAGAAGCCGTATTCCTTCACCGGATCATGGGCCGGGCGAACCTCCAGCGCCATCTGGTGATTGGCGCCGAGATCAACCGTCTGGATGTTGCGGCGTTCGCGCAGGTCCCAGAAATGCAGGCGGTGGCCGTATTTGTTGGCGAGAAGATCTTCTGGAACGATACCGTTCTCATATTGCGGCGGCAGGCCCCATTCGCTGGAGACCATGTAGTTGCGCGGCAGATTCCACCAGAAATCATACTGCTTGTCCTGGACACCGCGATCCATCTCATAGCGGCCGATGACCTCGAAGGTCTCGCAGTCCATCAGGAACATCCCCGGCGGTCCGTCGGTCCCGTCCGGGCCGCCGCCGCCGAGCGTCGAGATGTAGATCCCCTCCGGCCCGCAATGGACGGTATGCGGCCGGGAGTAACCGGTCTTGGAGAAGATCTCCTCCGGCTCGATGATCTTGTGGATCTTCGCCGCCTTCGGGCCGCCCTTCACGTCGATCACATAGATCCGCGACGAGCGAATGCCGGGGATGATCAGGTAGCGCCGCTCCAGAAAGGCATGGCCGGAGAGCGGGGAAAGGGCCGAGGAACAGGCGTTCCAGCCGAAATGGTGAAACTCGTCGCCCTTGTGGGGCATGATCACCTGATGGACGATCTTGCCGCAGTCGGACGACTTCGGATCGACATCGACGACGGCCAGCCCGTCCGGCTGGGAGCCGTCCGGGCTCAGCATGAGCGTGTAGGCAAGCGTTTCCGCCGGCGCCTCCATGGCAAGGCGCGGCGAGGCATGAAATGTTGGATCAGGCCTGATGGTCATGTGTTTTCTCCTCCCGATCACGGAGGCTAGAAGCAGTGGGCGCCTGAGGCCAAATTGTTTTTGCAAATCGGATTTATGCGATCTGGCTATAAATGTGATTGGGTCGAGAATGATTTCCCCCCGAAATCACAGCTCGCGAACAGAAGGACGCCGCGCCGGTCCGGGCGCTTCGCGAGAATCAAGGGCGTCGACACACGCGCGCAGTCGATGCGGGCGCCGCAAGTGCGAAGATGTTCGCCCAGATCGCCGGGATGTGCGGCGTCCTGCGGCAGGCAGCGTCATGAACCCCCCAGGCCTGAAGCCCGCGTCGTCGATTGACGGACCACCAAGACCACCGGGAGACGGATATCGACCGAACCGGTCTGGGGAGATTGATAGATATGGAACGGCAGATGGGCGCCGTCCCTGCGATCGGTCTGCCAGCCTGACGACCCTCAAGTGTTCAGGTCTCGAACAGTTCTGGCCGTTCGCCGTGCAGACGACGCAGGGTTCGCAGTATCTCCTTCAGGTGGACCGTCATGCAGGCGGCCGCCTCATCGCGATCTCCAGCCTCAATCGCGGCCAGTATCCTGACATGTTGTTCGTAAAGCTCCTCGAGGTGGCCTTCCTTCGGAAGGCTCAGATAGCGCACGCGATCCATCTGCAGCTTGACGCTCTGGATGACGCGCCAACTCTTGGGCAGCCCGGCCTCCTCGCAAAAACTGCGGTGCAGCTTTTCGTCGAGATCCAGAAACAAGTCGCGGTCGGAATGAGCGACAGCCTTGGCTTGTTCTGCCAGATTTGCGCGTGCCGTCGCCAGAAAGCTGGCCGAACACCGGCCCGTCATACGGCGAACCACCGAAACCTCGAGCGCCTCTCGAATGAACTGCGCTTCCTCCACGTCCTGAAGCCGTATCGGTGCGACGAAACTCCCCCGTTGCGGGAGGATGTCGATCAGGCCCTCATCGGCGAGACGGATCAGCGCCTCCCGGACCGGCGTCCGGCTCACGCCCAGCTCTATTGAGAGCTCCTTCTCGCTGAAGCTCTCAGATGGAAGCACGGCAAGTGTGGTGATGGCGCGGCGCAGCGCCTCGTGGATCTGCGGGGTGATCGGCTGACGATGATTGATCGGCGCGAAGATCCTGCTGGCGGCGGTTCGCTTCTGGAGCGCGGTGCCCGCAGGTGTCGAACGATCGTCCGCTGGAGTTGTCGTCGATCCCATTCCCAATCCGAACTTGGCGGCGCGAGCGTCCATCTGAGGCATCTGCACACGCGAGGTCAAGCCGCAATTGACATGCTACCATGGCAGTGTTTAGCTGTGGGTCTGACGTGCCCGGCGGTGACTGTCCGGCTGGCGCGACGAGGCTTCGGAGGATCCGCATTCAGACGCGGATGGCCGGGATCTGGTCCTTGATGTTTCGGACCGGGAGGATCGCGGTGGGGGCGTGACGAGAACGCTGAGCGCAACGCGGCAGGGTCGTTGGACCCGCCGCCACAGGGAGGTAGGACATGAGACATCTCGCATTCGCCAAGACGCTTCTGCTTGGAAGCGCGCTTTGTGCGAGCGCCGTCGTGGCCGGAACGTCGGCCCGCGCCGACGAGGGCGTGGCCAAGGGCGACACCAGCGGAAAGAAGATCGCGTTCAGCAATTCCTACGCGGGAAACTCCTTCCGGCAGGTCATGATCAAAAGCTTCGAGAAAATTGCCGCGGAGGCCCAGAAGGACGGCGAGATCGCCGGTTCCACCGTCGTCAGTTCCAACAACTCGGTGACCGAGCAGGCCGCGCAGATCCAGAACCTCGTCCTGCAGGGCTATGACGCCATTACCGTCCTCGCAGGATCGGACACTGCATTGAATGGGGCGATCAAGGATGCCTGCGAGGCCGGCGTCGTGGTCGTCGCCTTTGCCAGCGGCGTGACTGAGCCTTGCGCCTATGTCGTCGATTACAATCTCGATTCCTATGCCAAGGCCGAGCTCGACTTCATCGCCGGAAAGCTCGGCGACAAGCCGGCGAACATCCTCGAGATCCGGGGCATGGCGGGCGACGGCTTCGACAAGCGCCTCCACGAGGGCGTCGAGAAGGCGATGGCGGACCATCCGAACTACAAGTCGGTCGGCGAAGTCTACGGACAGTGGACAGCGACGGTCGCACAGAAGGAGGTTTCCGGTATCTTGCCGTCACTTCCCGATGTCGATGCGGTCCTGACCCAGGGCGGGGACGGCTATGGCGCCGCGCAGGCCTTCAAGGCTGCGGGACGGGATCTGCCGATCATCGTCATGGGCAATCGACAGGACGAGCTGGAACTGTGGAAGCAGCAGCATGAGGCGTCCGGCTACGAGACCTTCTCGCTCGGCGCGACGCCAAGTGTCTCGCAAGTGGCCTTCTGGGTCGCGCAGCAGATCCTCGCAGGCAAAGACGTGCCGAAATTCGTCGAGGTGCCACTGCTTCAGATCCACCAGGACGATCTGGATGCCTGGCTGGAGACGGTTCCCGAAGGCGGGGTGGTCAATGCCGATTATTCCCAGGAACTCGTTGCGAAGATCATCGACGCGAACGCCGGCAAAACGCCGCTTCCCGCAATTCCCGCCCCGAACTGATCCGGGCGGAGCGTCTGCGAATGACTAAAGTTCTGGAGCCTGCTCGTCCTCCCTCGCAGGCCCGCGACGCCGCGCATCCCCTCGTCAGGATGCGCGGCGTCGGCAAGTCCTACGGTCCCGTCCGTGCGCTGGAGGCGGTGGATTTCGAGTTGGCGCCGGACGAGGTGGTCGGTCTCGTGGGTCACAACGGCGCAGGCAAATCGACACTGATGAACATCCTCGCCGGCGTCGTCCAACGCACCGACGGCGATTTCCTGCTGGCAGACAGCCCGGTCGTGCGCTGGAGCGCTGCGGATGCGCATCGCCGCGGCATACGCTGCGTCTTTCAGGAGTTGTCGCTCTGCGCCAACCTTTCGCCCGCGGAGAACACCCGCATCGTCCACCGGAACCTTCGCGGGCTCGGATGGAGAAAGCGGGCAGGGGCGCTCATCACCGCGTCGCTCGATGCGATTTTCCCGGGCCACGGGATCGATCCGCATCAGGTCGTCGCGAGCCTGTCGATCGCCGAGCGGCAGATGGTGGAAATCGCCCGCGCCTATACCCAGACCGGAGAACCAATTCGCTGCGTCATCCTGGACGAGCCGACCTCGGCGCTCGGGCATGCGGCGACCGAGCAGCTCCTGGCGCACATTCGCCGGTCGGCGTCGAACGGCATTGCGTCGATCCTGATCACCCACCGGCTGAACGAGATCATCGCGATCTGCGACCGCGCCGTCGTCATGGTCGACGGGAAGATCGTCGCGACGCGCCCCACCCAGGGACTCAGCCGCTCGGCGCTGGTCGAGCTGACCGGTCACATCGAGGCGCCGAGGGACCGCCAGACGAAAAAGCGAGTGGCGGCAGGCCAGCCCCTCGTCGATCATCGAACTGGCTTGACGCAGGACAAGCCCGTTCTGGCGAGCGCCGGTGAGATCGTGGGATTTGCCGGCCTCGACGGTCACGGGCAGCGCGAGCGGCTTCGCGACGTGTACCGATCGATGAAGCGGGGGCATACGCCGGTGGCCTATGTTGCCGGCGACCGCGGAACGGAAGGCGTGTTCGGCCTGTGGTCGATCGCCGACAACCTGACGGTCCGGAGCCTCAAGACACTTCGCCGCGGCGGCCTGATCTCCGACGAGGCGTCACGCGCTCTCGCCTCGACCTGGGCGAAAAAGCTTCAGGTGAAGGCACCCTCGATCGACACCCCGATCCTGTCGCTCAGCGGTGGCAACCAGCAGAAGGTCCTGTTCGCGAGGGCGCTTGCCTCGGACGCCGACGTCGTCTTCCTCGACGACCCGATGCGCGGCGTCGACGTGGGGACCAAGCAGGAAGTCTATCGGATGATCCGGTCTGAGGCGGAGAAGGGGCGGTGTTTCGTGTGGTACACGACCGAGCTTGAGGAACTGACCAATTGCGACCGGATCTACGTATTCCGGGAGGGGCGGGCGGTCGTCGAGCTCGAGGGCGAGGCGATCGAGACGGGGCGGATCCTCGAAGCATCGTTCGGAGGCGGCAATGGCTGATATCGCCGCACCACGCCCTTCCCGCTCGCTTGCCGTCCCGCTCCGGCGCTGGACCGGCGTCGGGCTGCCGGCGCTCGCGCTTTTGATCATGCTGGCGGTCATCTTCTGGATCAGGCCCGCGGCGATGAGCTATTTCGGCTTCACGCTGCTGTTCAAGCTGGCGATCCCGCTCGTCTTTGCAGCGCTGGCGCAGATGCTGGTGGTCATGCTGGGCGACATCGACCTCGCCAATGGCGCCTTCGTCGGGCTGATCACCTGCGTCAGCGCGGTCTATCTCGCCGACCAGCCGCTCGTCGCCGTCGCGATCTACGTCCTCCTGATCGCCTGTTATGGGGGCGTCGGGCTGCTCATCCATATGCGCCAGCTTCCCTCGATCGTCGTCACGCTGGGCCTTTCCTTCATCTGGCTCGGGCTTGCGGTCATGATCCTGCCTGCGCCGGGCGGCCATGCGCCTGCCTGGCTGACGGCCTTCACGGGCTGGCGCCCGCCGCTCCTGCCGCTGCCTCTGTGGCTGGCGGCAGCGGCGGCACTGGCTGCGCATTTCGTCGTCAGCCGTTCTGCGATCGGCGCAGTGCTGCGGGGTGCCGGCGCCAATCCGCGGGCGGTGGAACGTTCCGGCTGGTCGGTGCTGGCCATCCGCGTCTCCGTCTATGCCGCATCCGGCTTCCTGGGGGTGCTGGCCGGCCTCCTCCTCACGGGGCTGACCACCTCCGGCGATGCCAACATCGCTCCGGCCTATACGCTTCTTGGCGTCGGAGCGGTGATCCTCGGCGGCGGCGCCTTCACCGGCGGGATCGTGTCGCCTGTCGGCACGGTCATCGGTGCCATGACCCTCGCGCTGGCGGGGTCGCTCCTGTCGTTCCTCGAGGTGCCGCCGACCTGGCAGATCGGTTCGCAGGGCTTCATCCTGTTCCTCGTTCTGGCCGGCCGCGTGCTTCTGGGAGACAAGCCGTCATGACGACCCGCCGCCTGGCCTTGCCCGCGCCCTGGACCTACGGCTTCATCTTCGCGTTGGCGATGTGGATCGCGACCACTGCCTATGCCGGATTCGGCAGCGCCGGAGCGACACTGTCCTCAGCCATCGTCTTCGGCGCCTTCAGCGTGGTGGTGGGAACCGGGCAGATGTTCGTCATCGCCTCAGGCCCAGGCAATATCGATCTGTCGATCCCGTCCGTCCTGACCCTTTCGGCCTATGTCTCGATGACGGCGATGGGCGGACGGGACGATCTGGTCCTTGTCGGGCTGCTTGCCGCGCTCGCCGTCGGCGCGGCGGCCGGACTCCTCAACTTCCTGGCCATCACCTTGCTGAAGCTGCCGCCGATCATCGCGACGCTCGCCTGGAGCCTGGTCTTCCAGTCCTTCGCGTTCAACTTCGGCGGCGAGGCGACCCTGAAGCCGCCGCTTCTTCTGTCGCAATTCGCCGTCTGGCGCGTCGCCGGCATCCAGGTGATGCCGCTCGCGGTGATCGTCGTGACTCTGGCCGCGGCCGTGGCGCTCCGGCGCAGCGTCTGGGGACGCCAGCTCCTCGCCGTCGGGCAGAGCGAACCGGCTGCCATCTTCGCCGGGATTCCGGTCAGACGCGTGCGCCTTGCAGCCTACATCCTGTGCGGTACCATGGCAGGCCTTGCGGCCTTTCTGCTGGCGGGCTTCACCGGTGGTGCGGCGCTCAACATGGGCGACGCCTATCTCCTGGAATCGATCGCGGTCGTCGTCCTCGGCGGCACGAGCATCGCCGGCGGTCAGGCCAATGCGGTCGGCATCTGGGGCGCGGCACTGTTCTTCAACCTGATGGCGACCATGCTGAACACTTTCGGTATCGAGGTCGGGGTTCGTCTCTTCCTGACGGGGGTCCTGATCATCCTCATCGTCGCAGCGGTGCCGCGGGGGAGAACGACCTGACATGGATCGCATGGAATTCCCTTTGGATGCCGAGGTCGAGCTGATCGACCTCACGCATCCGATGAAGCCGGGAATGCCGACCTGGCCGACGCATCCGCACTTCTGTCAGGAAATCGCCGAGTCCTACGACCGCGGCGACGTCGCCTGCAATCACCGGCTCGAGATGAGCGAGCACACCGGCACGCACTTCGACGCCCCGCTGCACTTCGTGCGCGGCGGCGCTTCGATCCTCGACATGCCGCTGGGGCGCTTCTTCGGGCGTCTGGCGACCATTTCCTGCACCGACTGTGCTCCGTGCGAGCTGGTCGTCCCGGATCGCATCCGCCGGTTCGAGGAAGACCATGGGTCGCTTGCCGCGGGCGACGCGGTGCTGTTTCACTTCGGCTGGGACCGCTTTTGGGCCGATCCGGCGATGCACCCGCGCTTCCTCGCGGACTGGCCGGGGCTGTCGGCGGAGGCAAGCGAACTTCTCGTGGAACGGCGCGCGGGCATCGTCGGATCCGACTGCCTCTCCATCGACGGCTTCGCCAACACCACCTTCCCCGCCCACCGCATCCTTCTCAGAGCGGCCGTCCTCGTCGGCGAAAATTTCGCCAATCTGGGACGGCTGCCTGCCTACTGCCATCTTGCCGCGCTGCCGCTGGCGATCGAGGGCGGGTCCGGCGCCCCGGCACGGGCGGTGGCCTTCGTGCGCACGGGCAAGGGACGGTCCTGACCGGCCGAGACATGTCCTTCGACGCATGGACGTCGGTGGCCGGACACGAGAGGGCAGGTGCGACCCGCCCGATTTCGGCCGCCGCACCATTCGCATATTTCGAGTAGATCACGAAGGAGACGAACAGTGCGTCAGACATGGCGATGGTTCGGGCCGAACGATCTGGTCCAGATCGATGACATGCTGCAGGCGGGCGTCGAAGGCGTCGTGTCGGCGCTTCACCATGTTCCGACCGGCGCGGTCTGGACGCCGGAGGCGATCGCGACGCGGCATCGCGAAATCGCGACACGGCGGGACGGCTCGCCCTCGGGCCTTGCCTGGGAAGTCGTCGAGAGCCTGCCGGTCTCGGAGGACGTCAAGAAGCAGCGCGGCGAGTGGCGCGAGCACATCGCCAACTACAAGACCAGCCTGCGGCACCTGAAGGACGCGGGCATCGAGACAATCTGCTACAATTTCATGCCGGTCCTCGACTGGACCCGGACGGATCTCGCCTACCGGCTGCCGCACGGCGGCACCTGCATGCGGTTCGACGTCTACGACTTCGCGGCCTTCGACATCTTCATCCTGAAGCGGGCCGGTAGCCGCGAGACCTTCCCCGAGGCGGTCGTTGCGATCGCCGAGGAGCGCTTCGCCGCGATGAGCGAGGCCCGGAAGGTGGAACTCGCCGGAAACGTCGTCTTCGGGCTGCCTGGGGCGGCCGAACATTTCTCGCTCGACGACGTCAGACATCATCTCGCAGAATATGGCGATATCGACGAGGCGCGGCTGCGCTCCCACTTCATCGCCTTTCTGGAGGAAGTTGCCCCGGTCGCGGACGACCTCGGCGTGCGGCTGTGCTGCCACCCGGACGACCCGCCGTTCCCGTTGCTCGGCCTGCCGCGCGTCATGTCGACGGAGGCGCACTACAAGGCGGTCATGGACGCGGTCGATCTGCTTGCCAATGGCATCACGCTTTGCTCTGGCTCGCTCGGCGTGCGGGCGGACAACGATCTGCCGGGCATGATGGACCGGCTCGGCGACAGGGTGCACTTCCTGCATCTGCGCAATACGACACGCGAGATGGAGGGGCTCTACGGCTCCTTCCACGAGGCGGAGCATTTGGGCGGCGACACCGACATGGTGGCGCTCTTGGCGGCAGCGCTCCGGGAAGAGAAACGGCGGCGCGATGCCGGGCGCGGCGATGTCTCGATCCCCTTTCGTCCCGATCACGGCCAGGACATTCTCGACGACCTCGGCCGCAAGGCGCAGCCGGGCTACCCGGCGATCGGTCGCCTCAAGGGGTTGGCCGAGCTGCGCGGCGTCATCGCCGCGCTGGCTCATCCGGTCGTAGATTCGGCGGCCTGATCGGCGGGTATTCGAACCGCCGAGCGCTACACACTCCACAACGAGAAAAGCGTCCGACGCCTTGCCAGCGTCGGACGCTTTTCTCGTTTCTGCGCCGGTGCGGAGGTCAGAAGAACAGGCTGGGCAGCCAGAGCGACAGCGCCGGAATGAACGAGACCAGCATCAGGACGAGGATGTTGCAGAGGAGGAACGGCAGGATCTCCCGGCTGACCTGGCTGAGGGAAACCTTGCCGATATTTCCGGCGACGAACAGGCAGATGCCTACCGGCGGCGTGGTCAGGCCGAGCATCAGGTTGATGACTGCGATCATCGCGAAGTGGATCGGGTCGATGCCGACCTGCGTCGCGACGGCGAGCAGCGGCGGGAACAGGATGATCAGCGCCGCGATCGTCTCCATAAAGGTCCCGACGATCAGCAGCAGGATATTGATGAAGATGATGATCATGTACTTGTTGTCGGTGACCGACAGCATGGCCGCGGCGATCGCCTGTGGGATCTGCTCGCTCGTGAGGATCCAGCCGAAGACGCTGGCAAGGCCCACGAGGAGGATCAGCGCACCGGAACCGATCGCGCTTTCCAGCATGATGCCGGGCAGGTCTCGGAGCCGAAACCCCTTGTAGACGAATAGCCCGATGACGAAGGCGTAGAGGCAGGCGACGACCGACGCCTCGGTCGGGGTGAAGTAGCCGCCGACGATGCCGAAGAGGATGATGAAAGTCATCAGGATCGCCCAGAAGGCGGCCTTGCCCGCCGACAGGACCTCCCGGAAACCTGCCCACGCTCCCTTCGGATACTTGCGCAGCCGCGCCATGATGTAGACTGTCAGCATCATGCCGATGCCCATCATCAGGCCCGGGATCGCGCCCGCGAGGAACATGCGACCGACGGAGAGGCCGGTCAGCGTACCGACGATGATCATTGGCACCGAGGGCGGGATGATCGGCCCGACGGTCGAGGCCGCCGCCGTCAATGCGCTCGCAAAGGCGGCGCCGTAGCCGGATTTCTTCATCGCCGGGATCATCACGGCGCCGATCGACGCCGTCTCGGCGACCGCCGTGCCGGAGATGCCGGCGAAGATCATCGAGCCCGCAACGTTGGCGAGACCCAGCCCGCCGCGGATGTGCCCGAAAAGGGCGTTGCCGAACCGCACGATCTGGTCGGTGATGCCGCCGCCGTTCATCAAATTGCCGGCCAGCACGAAGCCGGGAATGCAGAGGAGGACGAAGCTGTCCATGCCGGAATAGAGGAACTGCGCCACCACCGTGAGGTCGATGTCGGCGAGCCAGAGATAGACCGCCGAGGCAACGCCGAGCGTGATGGCGACGGGAACCCCTAGGAGCAGACAGACGACAAAACTGCCGAACAGCGCCGCGATCAGCATCAGAGCATCTCCTCGTGCTGCATGGGTTTGCCGAAGCCGAAGAGACGCGCCAGGGTGAACAGGGCGAGCGCGACGGGGATGATCAGGATCGTGACGTAGATCACCGTCATCGGCACGTCGAAGGAGCGGGCGCGCTCGCCGACGCTGTTGGCGACATAGGCGTAGGCGCCGGGAATGATGACGATGCAGAACAGGATCACGATGATGTCGGCGAGGCGGGCGATGACCCGCTGCGCCGCCGCGGGCAGGGCGCTGGTCACAAGGTCGACATTGACGAGTTCGCCGTAGAGCGCCGCCAAGCCGCAGGAGAAGGCGACGAGATAGAGCAGGGCGAAGCGCGCCACCTCCTCGGTCCAGGCAGGGGCGGAAACCCCAGGCAACCGCCCGAGCACCTGAAGCGTCACCACCGCGATCAGGACTGCGAAGGACAGGATCGTTCCCGCCTTGCAGAGACCGGCCAGTGCCGCGACCAGTGCGGCGAGTATCCTCTGCATCGTGATGCCTCCCCCCTTGGTGACCATTGGGCAGCGCCTGCGGCGGTTACCCTTCGGCGTGTGGCGGGACGCATCCCGGACGTGCCTCCGCCTCGCCTCGGGCGCCGTCCGCGCGTGAAACGGAGCCCGACGCGAAAGGCGCCGGGCCGCCATCGCGGCCTCGCCTATTTCGCGGCGAGAATTTCCTTGTAGAGCGGCACGATCTCGGGGTTCAGCGAGGCGGCAACCGCTTCCTTGCCCTTCTGGGCGAAAGCCTCCTTATCGACCTCGACGAAGGTCATGCCTTCCTTCTGGAGCTGGTCGCGGAATTTCTTCTCGTCGGCGAGGAACAGCTGACGCTCGAAGTCCTGGGCGACCTTGGCCGCCTCGCGAACCGCCTTCTGCTGGTCCTCGGTGAGCTTCTTCATCGTCCGCTCGCCGCCGGCGAGATAGATCCAGCTGAGGACGTGATCCGTCATGTTCACGTATTCCTGGACTTCGTAGAAGCTCGCCGACTGGATCAGGGCCAGCGGGTTCTCCTGAGCGTCGATGACGTGGCTTTGCAGTGCGGTGAAGACTTCGGAGAACGCCAGCGGTGTCGGCTTGGCGCCCAGCGCCTCCCAGAAGGAGACGAAGAGCGGCACGTTCGGCACGCGCATCTTCAGGCCGTTCAGATCGGCCGGCGTCTTGATCGGGCGGTTCGAGGTGAGTTCGCGCGGACCGCGGACGAACCAGGTCAGCGGCACGAGATGCGCCTTCTCCTGGATCGCCTTGGCGATTTTTTCGCCGATCTGTCCATCGACGACCGTCTTCATCTGGTCGAGGTCGCGAATGGCGTAGGGCACGGCCAGAAGCGCCGCGTAGGGCGTCCAGTTCTGCAGGGACTCGCCGGTGATGGTGAAGTCGACGGTGCCGAGCTGCAGGCCCTTGATCAGGTCGGTTTCCTTGCCGAGCTGCTCGTTCGGGAAGACCTGCACCTCGATCTCGCCATTGGTGCGCTGCTTCACCTCTTCGGCGAACTTCAGCGACGCCTTGTGCCAGCTGTTCTCCTCGTTCGCGAGATGGCCGAGCTTCAGCGTGCGCGTGGCGGCGCGGGCCCTGATGATGGATGCCGACGTGACACCGGCGGCGAGGGCGCCGCCGACAAATGTGCGGCGGGAAATCGGGAAGTCTCTCATGCCTTGTTCCTCCTCAAATCGGCCGTCCTCATTTCGGCCTGGTTGCACCGGATCGGTGCCATCCGCATCTCACTCCTGAAAGTCGAGCTGCACCTTGATCGTCTGGTCCGGCGAGTTCTCGATCAGACGCAGCGCGTCGGCGACTTCCGAGGCCCGGAACGTCTGGGTGATCATGGCGCCCGGCTTCAGCCGTCCGTCACCCAGCCAGGACAGCACCTCGGGCAGCAGCCGCCGGCTGAGGCGAGAGCCGACCAGCGTCAGTTCCTTCCTGACGATTTCCTGCTGCGAGACGTTGGAAGGAGCCGGCGAGAAACCCAGGATCCCGATGCGTCCCGCAGGGCTCGCGATGCGGCAGGCCTCGTCGAGAAGGCGCGGCACACCCGCGCCGTCGATCACCACCGTCGGCCCCAGCCCATCCGTCTCTCCCGCGACGCTGGCCGGGATGTCGTCCTGACCGGATATGAGAAGCCTGTCGGCGCCAAAGCCCTCGGCCCGCTCCAGGCGCTTGATATCCGGGTCGGCGATGACTGTCCGGGCGCCCTTCAGCTTCGCCACCTGCAGAACCGTAAGGCCGACTGTGCCGGCGCCGTAGATGAGCACCGTATCTTCGGGGCCGCAGGCGGTTCGTGACAGGACATTGGCGGCGATCGAGAACGGTTCAGCCAGCGCCGCTATGGCGAGGGAGAGCCTGTCCGGGATCTTCACGGCATTGGTCGCCGGGACGCAGACCAGCTGCTGGAAGCCGCCGTCCCGATGAACGCCCATGACCTCGAGATTGGCGCAGACGTTCGGCCGTCCGACGCGGCAGGGATAACAATGGCCACAAGCGATCACCGGATCCGCAACGACCCTGTCGCCGGCCTCGAAGTCCTCGACGCCGTCGCCAACTGCCTCGACGACGCCAGCAAACTCATGACCGATGACGCGGGGGTATCGGGCGAAGGGGTTGGATCCGTGGAAGATGTGGATGTCGGATCCGCAAATTCCGCCGCGAACCACGCGCATTAGAACTTGACCGGCCGCAGGCCGAGGGACCTCTCGCTCGAGAACCTCGACGAGATGAGGTTCTGGAACCGAGATCGCTAGCATCAAGCCCTCCAAGGCTGGAGATGAAATGGTCTCCGAATATGCAGCGTCTTATCGGTAACATGGTAGTATGTCAACAACTGAGAAGCGCTCGTGCTGTGCGTGAAAATCGGTCCGCGGTCGTCGAAGCGCCTCAGATAGCGGTCGCAACAGGAGGGCTTCGTTCAGCTGCCCTTCGAAATGGAATGCAGCGGGAGACCCGCCCCGCACTGGCCGGTTGCGCGCAGCGCGCGAAGAGGATCTCAGCCGAAGCCCGACCGTGGTACGCCCTCAACGACAACCTGGTCGCCCAGGTCCCGCAGCGCGGGATGCAGATCGCCCATGTCGACATCAATCTCATTCGCGACGCTTTCCAGCTCCGGTTGATCTTGGAGTGGGAAGCGGTCGTGAACTTCTGCCGGAATGCCTCCCAGGAAGAGCTCGACCAGCTAAGGGAAAAGCACCTCGCCATCCGCCAGGAGATGCTGACGGGAGCGACGCCCGAGCTACGGCAGCGGGCGCAGTTCTTGGCTTGGGCCTTCCATGACCGGATGATCGATACTCTCGGCAACGATCTCCTTTCGAAGGTCTACCGCGTAAACTCGATCAGGATCGGGCTGATCCGCCAGGAGCGGACGCGAATGCTCACCGAACTCGCTCCCTCCGTCATGGACGAGCATCTGAGGGTACTCGATGCCCTTTGCGCCCGCGGCGAAGCGGCCGCGGCTGCCGCGCTTGAAAGTCACATCGATATCGCCCGCCGGCGAGCCCTGGGCGTCTGACGGCAGCGGACGACCTGCATAGTCAGATTGGGGGGAGGAGCGGCGCCGCCTTTGGGTGCGAGCGGCAGGTATTCGCCGAACTGCCCGGAAGTCAGCATCGCTGGTCGTCAGACAGGGTGATCTATGGCGAGGCCGTCCCGCTCTGCCGCAGGTGACGAAGAGTCCGCCGGGACATGCATGGCGAAGACGTATCGCGCCGAGCGGTGCCGGCCCGAAGCGGTGCAGAATCAGAAGCTGTTGCGCTCGTGATAGGTCCGCAGGAATTCCTGGATGCGCGGATCCTCCGGCTGGTGCAGGATGCGCTCCGGGACGTCGGCAGCGACCAGCTCGCCCTTGTCCATGAAGGCGACACGGTCGGCGACGTGGGCGGCAAAGCCCATCTCGTGCGTCACCACGATCATCGTCATCCCTTCCGCGGCAAGCGCCTTCATCACGCTCAGCACCTCGCCGACGAGTTCCGGGTCGAGCGCCGAGGTCGGCTCGTCGAACAGCATCAGCTTCGGCTCCATCGCGATCGCCCGCGCGATCGCGACGCGCTGCTGCTGGCCACCGGACAGTCGGCCCGGATGGCTCGCCATCTTGTCGCCCAGGCCGACCTTGTTCAACGCCTCGGCGGCGCGGGGTTCAGCCTCGCTGCGGCGCATGCCGCGGACGCGCTGCAGGCCTTCGGCCACGTTCTGCAGGGCGGTCATGTGCGGCCAGAGATTGAAGTGCTGGAACACCATGCCGATGCTGCGGCGCATGGCGCGCAGCTCGCGCGCCGGCATCTTCGGGCCACCCGGCGACTTGTAGCCGACCAGTTGGCCGTCGATGCGGATCTCGCCGCCGTCGTAACGCTCGAGGAAGTTGATGCAGCGCAGGAGCGTCGACTTCCCGGAACCCGAGGGGCCGATCAGGCAGCACACTTTGCTGGGCGCAACAGACAGATCGACCTTCTTCAGCGCCTGAAACGGGCCGAAATGCTTCTCGACCGCGCGGATCTCGACGGAGGAGGCTTGCACCATCTTACGGCCTTTCGATCAGGTGACGGGTGACGCCGGCCTCGATCCGGCGGCCGACATACGAGATGGCCTCGACCAGTCCCCAGAAGAACAGCGCCAGCACCAGGTTCGCCTCGACGAACCGGAAGGTCTCGGTCGACATGCGCTGCACCCGGTACATCAGCTCGGGCACCGTGATGATCGACAGGATGACGGTCTCCTTGGTCAGGATGATCGAGAAATTGACGAGGGCCGGGAGCGCGGAAACGAGGCTGAGCGGCAGGAGAATGCGGCGGATGATCGCCCATTCCGGCATCCCGATCGCCCGGGCCGCCTCGATCTGGCCGTACGGCACGGCGCGGAATCCGGAGCGGAAGATCTCCGCGAAATAGGGGCTGCCATAGACCGTCAGGCCGAGCAGGCCGGCCGGCAGCGCGTCCAGCCGCAGCCCGATCAGCGGGCCGCCGTAATAGAGCACGAAAAGCTGCACCAGGAAGGGCGTGCCGCGGATGACCTCGATATAGGCCTGCAGGATCCAGCGCAGCCAACGCGGCGCATAGCGCTGCAGAAGAGCGATCAGGAGGCCGAGGATCATGCCGAACAGGGTGCCGAGGAACCAGCACAGGACGGTGATGCCGAAGCCTCGCAGCAGCATGGGGCCGTATTGTTCAAAGATGCTCCAGTCCATCAGACGGCCGTCCTGGCTTCCAGGTAGCGCCCCAGCGCCGCTAGGCAGAGATTGATCACGAGGTAAAGGCAGGCCGCTGCGATGTAGACCTCGAGCGGGCGGAACGTGGTCGCGGCCTGCGCCTGGCTGGCGCGCGTGATCTCCAGGATGCCGACGACCGAGACGAGCGAGCTCGCCTTGACGAGGAGGATCAGCTCGTTGACCAGAGCGGGCAGCGACAGTGCAAAGGCCTGCGGCAGGATGATCCGCGTCCAGAGATCGCGCGGGTGCATGCCGATCGCCAACGCTGCCTCGGCCTGGCCCTTCGGCAGGGCGGCGATGGCACCGCGCCAGATTTCCGAAATGTAGGCGCTGGCGCAGATGCCGACGGAGATCACCGCGGCGGCGATCGCCGGAATGTTCACGCCGATTACCGGCAGGGTGTAGTAGAACACCAGCAGCTGCACCAGGAGCGGCACGCCGCGCAGGAAGCTGACCCAGACCGCGCCGAAGCCGCGGAGTGAGCGGTAGGGCGACAGCCGGGCAGCGCAGATCAGCGTGCCGATGACAAGGCCGAGCGCGATGCCCAGCAGCGATATCAGCAGCGTGTAGCGTGCCGCCCAGAGCAGCGGCTCGAAACTCTCGAGGAAAACGGCGACCGAAAACATGCGCGCCTTGCCTTGGCCCTTTCGAGGACGGGCGGGGTCAGGACCCCGTCCGTCGGCGACTCACTTGGTCGGAACTTCGCGGGGGAGCTCGGTGTAGCTGCCCAGCCACTTCTCCTGGATCGCCTTGACGCGGCCATCGTCGGTCATCTTCAGGAGTGCCGCGTCGATCGCCTTGGCGAGGCTGTCGCTGTTCTCTTCCTTGCGCAGCACCCAGGCGAAGTATTTCGGCTCGCCGAACTTCGCGGTCTCGAACATGGCGAAGGTTTCGGGCCGGGCCTTCACGAGATTGGTCAGGTTCGGCAGCGAGCCGGCGACGGCATCGAGACGACCGGCGGCAAGATCGGCATAGGCTTCGTCGGTGGTGCCGTATTCCTTGATCGTCACGCCGCCGATCTTCTCGCCGAAGGCCCTCAGCTGCTCGTACTGCGCGGTGCCCTGCTGGACGCCGACGGTCTTGTCCTTGATGTCCTCGGGCTTGGTCAGGTCGCTGTTGCCGGCGGCCTTGACCAGCGCGACGGTGGCGTCGGCGATCGGCAGCGTGAAGGTGTAGCGCTCCAGCCGTTCCGGCGTGATCGTCACCGGCGCGATGATGATGTCGAACTTGCCGACCTCGAGGCCCGGCAGCTCGGCAGTCCAGGGGATATCCTGATAGACCGGCTCGACTCCAAGCTCCTTGCTGACGCCGTCGAACAGGTCCTTGGTCATGCCCTCATAGGTGCCGTTGTTCAACATGTCGAAGGGCGCGTAGTGCATGTCCGTCGCGGTGACGATCTTGCCCGCCGCCTTGACGTCGGAGAGCTGGTCGGCCGCGGCCGGCCAGGCCAGGCCGATCACGGCCAGGCCGAGCAGCGCGGATTTCAGGGTTCTGGAAAACATCATGTCTTTCTCCTTGCTGGACTGGTTTCGCTTCTCGGCATTGCATCGCGTGCCCCAGTCGGCAACAGCGCGCGAAGCTTGTCACAAAATCCCGGGCAGGTTCAGCTGGTGTTCGCGGGCGCTGTCGATGGCGATCTGGTAGCCCGCATCGGCATGCCGCATGACGCCTGTGGCCGGGTCGTTCCAGAGAACGCGGGCAAGCCGCGCATCCGCATCTTGGCTGCCGTCGCAGCAGATCACCATCCCCGAATGCTGCGAAAAGCCCATGCCGACGCCGCCGCCGTGATGCAGCGACACCCAGGTCGCGCCGGACGCGGTGTTGAGGAGCGCGTTGAGCAGCGGCCAATCCGAGACGGCGTCGGAGCCGTCCTTCATCGCCTCGGTTTCGCGGTTGGGCGAGGCGACCGAGCCGGAATCGAGGTGGTCGCGGCCGATCACGACGGGCGCTTTCAGCTCGCCGTTGCGGACCATTTCGTTGATTGCGAGCCCGGCGCGGTGGCGGTCGCCGAGGCCGATCCACATGATGCGCGCCGGCAGGCCCTGGAACGCGATGCGCTCGCGCGCCATGTCGAGCCAGCGATGCAGGTGCTCGTTCTCCGGGAACAGCTCCTTCATCTTCGCGTCGGTCTTGTAGATGTCCTCCGGGTCGCCGGACAGCGCGGCCCAGCGGAACGGCCCGATGCCGCGGCAGAACAGCGGCCGGATATAGGCGGGGACGAAGCCGGGAAAGGCGAAGGCGTTCTCGAGCCCTTCGTCCTTGGCGACCTGACGGATGTTGTTGCCGTAGTCCAGCGTCGGCACCCCGGCGTTCCAGAAATCCACCATCGCGGCGACGTGCTGCTTCATGCTGGCGCGCGCAGCGACCTCGACGGCCTTCGGCTCGCTCTCCTGCCGGGCGCGCCACTCGGCCACGCTCCAGCCGAGCGGCAGGTAGCCGTGGATCGGGTCGTGCGCCGAGGTCTGGTCGGTGACGATGTCGGGGCGCGGCCCGCCCGCCTTCATGCGGCGCACCAGTTCCGGGAAGATCTCGGCCGCGTTGCCGATCAGCGCCACGGACTTCGCCTCGCCGGCCCTGGTCCAGCCGTCGATCATCGCCAGCGCCTCGTCGAGGCTGTGAGCCTTGGCGTCGCAGTAGCGGGTGCGGATGCGGAAATCGGCCCGCGTCTCGTCGCATTCGACGGCGAGGCAACAGGCCCCGGCCATGACCGCGGCAAGCGGCTGCGCGCCCCCCATGCCGCCAAGGCCGGCCGTCAGGATCCACCTGCCCTTGAGATCGCCGCCATAGTGCTTCCGCCCGGCCTCCGCAAAGGTCTCGTAGGTGCCCTGCACGATTCCTTGCGTGCCGATATAGATCCACGACCCGGCGGTCATCTGGCCGTACATCGCGAGCCCCTTGCGGTCGAGCTCGTTGAAATGGTCCCAGGTGGCCCAGTGCGGGACGAGGTTGGAGTTCGCGATCAGCACCCGCGGCGCATCCTTGTGGGTCCGGAACACGCCCACCGGCTTTCCGGACTGCACCAGCAGGGTCTCGTCGGCTTCGAGGGCGCGCAGGCTCTCGACGATGCGGTCGAAATCCGCCCAGGTCCGCGCGGCGCGGCCGATGCCGCCATAGACCACCAGCTCGTGCGGGTTCTCGGCGACGTCGGGATGCAGATTGTTCATCAGCATGCGCAGCGGCGCCTCGGTCAGCCAGCTCTTCGCGGTGATCTCGGTGCCGGTCGGAGGAAAGACGTCGCGGGTGTTGTGGCGTGGGTTGCTCACGGTTCGGTTCCTCGGGTCACGTCTGCCTGTTGCTGGAAGGGATGGTGCGCCGCGTGCGGTTCGAGCGCTGTATGGTGGTGAGCGGACAGCGTGGCCCTCGGAAGCGCGGGGGACCCGCTCAAGCCTGCACCTCGGCCAGCAGTGCCGGCGGCAGCGCCTCGAGGATGTTGCCGGAGCGCACCAGCGCGGCGGCTTCCGTCAGGTCGGGCGCCATGTAGCGGTCCTGTTCGAGCGGCAGGATCGACCGGCGCAGGCGCGCGATCACCGCCTGCAGCGGTGGGGAGGTCTTCAGCGGTTCGCGGAACTCGACGCCCGCGGCGGCGCACAGCATCTCGATGCCGACGATCTGGGCAAGATTGGCGTTCATGCGCTTCAGCCGGCGCGCACCGTGGGCGGCCATCGACACATGATCCTCCTGGTTGGCGGAGGTCGGGGTCGAGTCGGTCGAGCAGGGCGTCGCCAGGTGCTTGTTCTCGCTCATCAGCGCCGCCGAGGTGACCTCGGCGATCATCAGGCCGCTGTTGAGGCCGGGAGCGGGGGTGAGGAAGGGCGGCAGGTCGTGGTTGAGGGCGGGATCGACCATCAGCGCGATGCGCCGCTGCGAGATCGCGCCGATCTCGGCGATGGCGAGCGCGATCTGGTCGGCGGCAAACGCCACCGGCTCGGCATGGAAATTGCCGCCCGAGACGATCTCGCCGCTCTCGATCAGAACCAGCGGGTTGTCGGTCGCGGCGTTAGCCTCGATCTCCAGCGTGCGCCCCACCTGGGTCAGGAGGTCGATGCAGGCGCCGGTCACCTGCGGCTGGCAGCGGATGCAGTACGGGTCCTGCACGCGCGGATCGCCGACGCGGTGGCTCTCGCGGATCTCCGAGCCGTCCATCAGTTCGCGGGTCACCCTCGCGACGAGGATCTGACCGCGATGGCCGCGCAGCCGGTGGATCTCGTCGAGGAACGGCGCCGTCGAGCCCATGATCGCGTCGGTCGAGAGCGCCGCCGAGACCACGGCGTTGCGGGCCGCGCGGAAGGCGTCGAACAGGCCGGCGAGCGCGAACGCCGTCGAGACCTGCGTCCCGTTGATCAGCGCCAGCCCCTCCTTGGCGGCGAGCACCACCGGCTTCAGTCCTGCCGCGGCAAGCGCCTCGGCGCTCGCCATTTCTTGTCCCCGATAGTTGGCCCGCCCTTCGCCGAGCATCGTGGCGGCCATGTGGGCGAGCGGCGCGAGATCACCGGACGCACCGACCGAGCCCTGCGACGGGATGACCGGCAGCACGCCCTTTTCCAGCATCGCCTCGATCAGCGCGACGACCTCAGGCCGGATGCCGGAGGCGCCACGGCCAAGTGACAAGAGCTTCAGCGCCAGGATCAGCCGCACCGTCTCGGGCTCGACCGCTTCGCCGACGCCGCAGCAATGCGACAGGATCAGGTTGCGCTGCAGGGTGGCGGTGTCCTCGGGCCGGATCTTGATCGAGGCGAGCTTGCCGAAGCCGGTGTTGACCCCGTAGACCGGCTGGCCGCCGCCGGCGGCGGCCGCGATCCGGGCGGCGGACGCGGCGATCCCGGGGCGGGCGCTTTCGGCGAGCCGCGCGCTCAGCCCCTCGCGCCAGATGCGCTCCAGCTCGGCGAGGGTGACCTCGCCCGGGTTCAGGACGAGTTCAGACAAACTGGCCTCCGAAGATGCGAGCCCGCAGCGGGTTGAAGCCGATGCGGTAGGAAAGCTCGGCCGGGTGTCGCGCGTCCCAGACCGCAAGATCGGCACGGGCACCGGGCGAAAGAAGACCGCGGTCGGTAAGCCCGAGCGCGCGGGCGGCGTTGCGGGTCACCGCCCTCAGGCACTCGGCCGGGGTCAGGCGGAACAGGGTGGCGCCCATGTTCATGGCCAGGAGCAGCGAGGTGAGGGGCGCGGTTCCCGGATTGCAGTCGGTCGCAAGCGCGATCGGCACGCCCGCATGGCGCAGCGCCGCGACCGGCGGAAGCTGCGTCTCGCGCAGCGTGTAGAATGCGCCCGGCAGAAGCACAGCGACGGTGCCGGCGTCTGCCATCGCCGCGATGCCGTCCGCGCCGAGATATTCGAGGTGGTCGGCCGAGAGCGCGCCGTGCTTGGCCGCCATGGCCGCGCCGCCGAGGTCGGACAGCTGCTCGGCATGCAGCCGGAGCGGCAGGCCCAGACGCTTGGCGTGCTCGAAGATGCGCGCCATCTCCTCTGCTGAAAAGGCGATGCCCTCGCAGAAGCCGTCGACGGCGTCGATCAGCCCTTCGGCATGGCCGCGCTCCATGCCGGCGAGCACCACCTGGTCGATATAGCCGGGGCGGTCGCCCGCGAACTCCGGCGGCAGCGCATGGGCGGCGAGCCAGGTGGTGACGACATGCACCGGGCGCAGCCCGCCGATTCGGCGCGCGACGCGCAGCATCTTCAGTTCCGACTCGATGTCGAGCCCGTAGCCCGACTTGATCTCCAGCGTGGTGACGCCTTCGGACAGGAGCGTGTCGACGCGTGGCAGCGCCGATGCGAGCAGCTCGTCCTCGCTCGCCTCGCGGGTGTTGCGGACGCTGGACAGGATGCCGCCGCCGGCCCGGGCAATCGCCTCGTAGCTCGCGCCCTCCAGCCGCATCTCGAACTCGCGGGCGCGGTCGCCGCCATGGACGATGTGGGTATGGCAGTCGATCAGTCCCGGCGTCACCAGCCGCCGGCCGAGGTCGTGCGTCACGCCAGTGGCATAGGCGGCGGGCAGGTCCGCCTCGGCGCCGACGAAGGCGATCCGGTCGCCGTCGGTCGCGACCGCGGCGTGCTCGACCAGCCGGTAGCCGGGCGTTTCGTCGTCGACGACCGCGATCGTGGCGTTGCTGAAAACCTGCATCTGGCACGCGCTCCGGTGGCCTGTCCGCTGATAAGCGTAAACATAAGAGCCTCGTTATGTCTAAACATAATTTTCGGTTATGATATCGACGATGCGGACCGGCTCCGCATCGCATGTCGGGAGCGCGAAAACGATGACGACGATCTGGGCGGAACGGGCCTTGCTGCCGGACGGCTGGGCAGAGGCTGTCGGCATCGAAGTCGGCGCGGATGGCCGGATTGCCCGCGTCGAGGCCGGCGCGGCGCCGTCGGGGGACCGATACGATCTGGTCCTGCCGGCGATGGCAAACCTGCATTCGCACGCCTTCCAGCGGGCCATGGCCGGGCTGTCGGAGGCCCGTGGGCCCGAGCCGCGCGACACCTTCTGGACCTGGCGCCAGATCATGTACCGATTCCTCGACCATCTGACCCCGGCGGACGTCGAGGCGATTGCCGCGCTGGTGCAGATGGAGATGCTGGAGGCGGGATTTGCCACCAATGTCGAGTTCCACTACCTGCACCATCAGCCGGGGGGAACGCGCTACGACAACGTTGGCGAACTCTCCGAGCGCATCGCCGCCGCCGCGGCGCGGACGGGCATCGGCCTGACCCTCCTGCCGGTGCACTACCAGTTCGGCGGCGTCGACCGGCGGCCGCTGGGGCCCGGCCAGCAGCGCTTCGGAACGACGCCGGACGACTTCGCGGTTCTGCTCGACGGCGCCGAAGCGGCGCTGCGCCATCTGCCGGCCGATGCCGGGATCGGGGTCGCGCCGCATTCGCTGCGCGCCGTCAGCCCCGAGGCGCTGGCGCTGTGCGAGACCCTGCGGCCGGACCGCCCGCTGCACATGCATCTCGCCGAGCAGATCCCGGAGGTCGAGGAAGTCGAAGCCGCCTACGGCCGCCGCCCGGTCGAGTGGCTCCTCGACAACCACGCCCCGGACCGCCGCTGGACGCTGATCCACCTCACCCACATGAGCGAAGACGAGACGCGCCGCCTGGCGGCGACCGGCGCGGTCGCCGGCCTTTGCCCGATCACCGAGTCGAGCCTTGGCGACGGGATCTTCAACGGCACGATCTGGCGGGGCGCCGGCGGGCGGCTCGGCTTCGGCTCGGACAGCAACATCCGCATCTCGCTGATCGAGGAATTGCGCACGCTCGAATACAGCCAGCGCCTGCGCGAAACCGCCCGCGCGGTCCTCGCCGAGCCGGGGCGCTCCACCGGCCGTGTGCTCTACGAGGCCGGCCTCGATGCCGGCGCGACGGCGGCAGGCCGCGACACCGGCGCCATCGCCGCCGGCCGCTGGGCGGATCTCTGCGCCCTCTCCCTGAACAACCCGGTCCTCCACGGCCGCAAGGGCGACGAGCTGCTCGACAGCCTGGTCTTTGCCGGCGGCGAGGGTCTCGTGCGCGACGTCTGGGCCGCGGGCCGGCATGTCGTGCGCGGCGGCCGGCACGAGCAGCATGAGCGGATCACCGCCGACTATCTCTCCTGCATCGCCGGGCTGCAGGAGCGGATGTGACCGCGAGGCCCGCCGGCCCGGCGTCTTCGAAGGCGCTGACCATCGCCAACGAGGTACGCCGGCGCATCGTCGAGCGGCAATGGCGGCAGGGCGACCGCATTCCGGACGAGGCCGATCTCGCGATCGAGTTCGAGGCGGCGCGCGCTACCGTCAACAAGGCGCTGCAGCTTCTCGCCGACGAAGGCCTGCTGGACCGTCGGCGCCGGCGCGGCACGCGCGTCGCGATCGACCCGATCCGCAAGGCGACCGTCACGATCTCGGTGGTGCGCGAGCAGGTCGAGCAGGCGGGCATGGCCTACAGCTACCGCGTCGTGGCGCAGCGCCGCAGCCCCGTGCCGGCGGAGATCGCCGTACGACTCGGCCTGCCGGAAGGCGAGATCCTGGTCCATATGCGGGCGATCCACTATGGCGACGGCCGGCCGTTCCAGGTCGAGGACCGCTGGATCAACCCTCGCGCGGCGCCGGGACTGGAGGCCGTCGATATCTGGCAGATGAACGCCAATGAGTGGCTGGTGCGCAACGTCCCCTTTCTGCGCGCCGAGCTGACCTTTTCGGCTGAGAACGCCGACCGGCGCGACGCCCGGCTCCTGCAGACGCAGGCCGGCCAGGCCCTGCTCGTCATGCACCGGACGACCTGGAACGATCTCGGGCCGGTGACCACCGTCCGGCTGACCTTCCGCCCCGGCCACCGCTTCGGCACGGGAGACGGCCGCGGCCCGTGAAACGTCCCCGCAGACGAACCGGGACCACAGCCGCGAGGCAGCGGAAACCAGGGCGGAAACCGGGACGGGGAGCGGGCGGCATTTGGGCAGCATCGGCCGTCGAGCAAGGCCCGCGCAGCGAGGCGATGGCGCGAGAGATTTCGGTACGGGGTCCGGCGAGGAACCAGTGCCTCTTATTCGAGACGCTTGCGGACGACGGCGAGGCCGCGGCCACTCATCGCGTCCGAGACCACGGCGGCGGCGGAGTTGGTATTCATCCCTGGCTCCGTGGGGAGCCCTGCGGGCCAGGCTTGTTCCAGCCAGTCGCCCCAGGCCGGGAAGTCGCCGCCCGGATGCGACGCCGTGTCGTAAATCAGGGGCTGTCCTGCTAGCAAGTCTCGGGAAACGGCTCGACCAAGTGCGGGAAGCTTGGAGGCGGGCGGCGATGATCTCCTCGTCCATGACCAGTGTAGACTGCACGCCCGGTCAGGAGCCGAGCCCCCGGCCACCATTTTAGTCCCGGCGGGATCGCGGCCGCAGCCAAGGCTGCCCACGCCGTGAGCAGCGGCGGAAAGATGGCGCCAGTCATACCGCATCCTCGGCCGCGCGATCGTGGTGCGCTCGCGAGTCCGGTGGGGCCTGGTCGCGTGCCGTCATGCCGTAATCGCGTTCCACCTTGGCCACCCGAAGACGATAATCGCGGAAGACCTCCTCCCTGCCAGCGCTCTGCGCCGCCCGGTGTTTTTCAAGTCTTCGCCACGCGAGGATGGCGGCCTCGTCCTGCCAGAACGACAACGAAAGGATCCGATCCGGATCGGCCAAGGACTGGAAACGCTCGATGGAGACGAACCCGTCTATGTCGTCCAGCAACGGCCGCAGATTGGCGGCGATGGCGAGATAATCGTCACGTCGACCATCTGCAGACTCAACCTCGAAGATGACGGCGATCATGACACGCAGTCATCCAATGTCACAGGCTCGAGGAAGGTGCGCTCTTCGGAGAGGATGAACCGCTTCTCCTGTGCCATGCGGAACTTGCCCGCGCCGCCGTCCTCCGCCCGAAGCCGCTCACGGCAAGCTTCGTATTCCGCAAGCGACGGGAACGAGATCATCGCGATCGCGATGTCGTTCGTCCCCTCGAGGGGCAGCCAGTAACCGTGAAGGTCGCCCCCACAGGTCGGGATGATGGTCAGCCAGTTCCGTGCGTATCCGGTGAACGTGTCGCGCTGGAACGGATCGATTTGATAGCGGATGCAGCAGGTGATCGTCATGGGATCTCCAATCTGTGAATGCGCCTTCTGTAACCGTCCGTAGAAGGTCGATGCTTCGGCCCGGATCGAAGTATCAACGCTCTGCATCGTGCTAGAAAGGACGTGACCCCGAGGGAGAACCGTCACGCGCAGTGGACAGACATTGCTCCGGTCGCCGCCCTTGTCGGCGATCCCGCGCGTGCGGGCATGCCGCCGGTGCTGATGGACGGGCGGCCCTGACGGCTGGGGAACTGGCGCTGGAAGCGGGGAGACGGCAAAGACCACCTTGGGCGATCTCACGAAGATGGAAGAGGCAAGTCTTCTGGCGCGGCGCAAGGAGGGTCGCTACCGCTGCGTGAGATTGGCGCGAGATGAGGTAGGCCGGATGTTGGAGCAAGGATGGGCGTTGCGGCCGCCTCGGGGTGGCCGAGCTGACCTCGATCCACGCTGGTGGCTTGGCGCCTTCTGCTTTTACGTGGTTCGGAAATCCGCCGAGATTTCCGAGATGCTTCCGGATCGTCTGCGGCGACAGGCCCGCGGATGGCGATGACTGGCCGCCGCGATCGCATCGGTGACGCGCCGAGCCCAGGCGAGGCGGAATTCCTGGAAGCCAAGGGAAGAGAGATGGCTGCTCTGGCCGTAGGGCCTTCATCGGGATCGGCGTCTCGAAGGCGATCCTGCAGCTGGCGGTCGAAGAGCGAAGACCGGCGATATCGCTGTTCCTGCCGGAATGTCTTGATCACGAAGGGGAGCCGGTCCGCGAGCACGCCGAGACGAGTCGATAGGCCCAGCCGACGTCCCGATCTGCAACGCGGTGATCTTCTCGCGGTGATCCGAGGCACCGGCCAGCAACCGCGAAGGCTTCAAGTTCCGTTGATGCGCGCGAGATTTCATCTCGAAAGATCACGGTGAACTGTTCGAGGTTCCACGCTTCCTGCATCACCCTGGACCGAAGGCCTTCCAACCGCGCATTCAACTGCAAGGCCAACCACTTGGCACGGGCATTGTCGGTGATTCGCAGGCTGAGAGAAAGGTGTTTCTTGCGGCCGCTGCCGCGCATACCGGTCGGCAGTCTCGGCCGCCAATAGTAGACGTTGCCTCGCCGAACGAGGTTGGAAATTCGATGCCTTACAGCCATTGCCTGTGTGCGCCTTCGCGAGGGCAGAGGCTTGTGCCTCAGCCCTGTGCCTCAGTTTGGTGCATCAAACCGGGCATTGGCAGCGAAAGGATTCCCAGCGGGAGGGAATCAGCCAGCAAAATCAATGATCGTAGACGGGTTGGCTGGGGAACCTGGATTCGAACCAGGACTAACGGAGTCAGAGTCCGTGGGTCTACCGTTAACCTATTCCCCAGTGCCGGGCCGGGCGACGTGCGCTCTTGGCCGGACGGGGCTTCATATAGCGGCAGATGTCGGACGTGTGAACCCTTCCAGGAGGATTTTTTCGGCCGGGCGGATGCTGCGGGCGGGTGGCGTGGGCGTCGCTAGTGGTCGGCCCGCGCGAGACTCGCCTCTCGCGGAAGGCGGCTCAACGGCAGGGCGCCGCCGCCCGTCGTGCCGCCCGGGCTCCTCGAAGGCGCGGCGGGCTTGTCGGGGAATGGCCGCGGCAGGGCGGCCTTGTGCTCCTTATGCGGACTGTTACACTCGCGTTCAAAGAGCAACGAGTGGTGCCGCGCAGGTTGCTGCCGACGGCGCCGGAGAGATCGTGTGAGTGACTATGACATCGATGGGAGAACCCGGCCGCCGTCGCATCTGACCCGTGAGGCCCAGGCCAAGCCGCGGACTCGCCCATGGCCGCGGCAGGAAGACACGAAGGCAGCGAACATGCGCCCGAACGGGCCGTCGGGCCCGGGAGCCGGGACGGGAGCCGCGGAACAGGGAGCGGGAAGCGGGAACCGGTCGTCACAGGCCGAATCGGCCGATCAGGCTCAGCATCTGACAAAGCGGCAGCGCCGACGGCGGCGCCGGCGCTCCGGAACGCCGAAGGATGCAGAGACGGGCCACGGCGCCGGCCAGGCGACGCGAGGCAGTGCCGATCCGGCGAAGCCGTCGGCCGCACTGGCAAGCCCGCGTGGGACGCGCAAGGCCAAGCGTGCCGGGGACGGCAAGGATCGGGCACAACGCTCGGTGCAGCCGGTCGCCGCCATCTCCGCTGCGGCGACGCCGGAGCGGCGCGGCTCTGACATGTCGAGGAGCAGCGCGGCATCCGGCACCACCGCGCCCGACCGCCCGCCGGTCTATGCGGCGCTGGATCTCGGCACCAACAACTGCCGGCTCCTGATCGCGATCCCGACCCGGCCGGGGCAGTTTCGCGTGATCGACGCGTTTTCACGGATCGTCCGTCTCGGTGAGGGGCTGGGGCGCACCGGGAGCCTGTCTCGAGGGGCGATGGACCGGGCGATCGCGGCATTGGCGATCTGCGCCCAGAAGCTTTCGGCCCGTGACGTCACCCAGGCCCGACTGATCGCCACCGAGGCCTGCCGCTCGGCTGCCAACGGAGCGGAATTCATCGAAGAGGTGAGCGAGGCGACCGGCCTCAACCTCGAAATCGTCAACCGCGAGACCGAAGCGCGCCTGGCCGTTTCGGGCTGCGGTTCGCTGATCGACAAGGATGCGAAAGGGGCTGTGCTGTTCGATATCGGCGGCGGATCCTCGGAGATCGCGCTGCTCGATCTGCGCGGGCCCCGCACCCGCAGGCTGGCGAGCCGGATCGTGGCCTGGACCTCGCTTCCGGTCGGCGTGGTGACGCTCGCCGAACGGCACGGCGGCCGCGAGGTGACGCCCCAGATCTTCGCCACGATGGTGGCGGAGACCGTTGAGATGATCGAGCGCTTTCCCGGCCGCGACCGGCTGGGCGCGCTCGTGGGAAGCGACCGGTTCCATCTTCTCGGCACGTCCGGCACGGTCACCACGCTTGCCGGCGTCCATCTCGAGCTCGAGCGCTACGATCGCCGCCAGGTCGACGGCCTGTGGCTCACCGACCGCGAGGCCGACGATCTCGTCGCCAAGATCGCCGGGTGGAGTTTCGAGGAGCGCGTCGCCAATCCCTGCATCGGCAGCGACCGGGCCGACCTCGTGCTCGCCGGCTGCGCGATCCTGCAGGCGATCCGGCTTGTCTGGCCCGCGCCGACGCTGCGGGTCGCCGATCGCGGCCTTCGGGAAGGACTTTTGACCGAGATGATGGTGGCCGACGGAGCCTGGCGCCGCAACGGCCCTGATGGACGTGATACGCGATGAGTGGTGGACGCGGGGACGACCGGGGCCTGACCGTCCGGGTGAAGAAGAAGCGTGGCATCAAGGCGTCGTCGCGGCGCTGGCTCGAGCGCCAGCTGAACGACCCCTATGTGCGCCGGGCGAAGGCCGACGGCTATAGGTCCCGCGCAGCCTACAAGCTGACCGAGATCGACGACCGCTATAAGCTCCTGAAGCCGGGCCAGCGAATCGTCGACCTCGGCGCGGCGCCCGGCGGCTGGTGCCAGGTGGCGGTCGAGCGCACCGGCTCGTCGCAGGACGACATCCGCGTCGTCGGCATCGACTATCTGGCGGTCGAACCGGTCGCCGGCTCGACGATCCTGGAGATGGATTTCCTCGACGAGGGCGCGCCCGAACGGCTGATCGAGACGCTGGGCGGCACCCCGGACATCGTCCTGTCGGACATGGCCGCGCCCACGACCGGCCACCGCCGCACGGACCACCTCAGGACCATGCATCTCTGCGAGGTCGCGGCGGATTTCGCGGTGAAGACGCTGAAGCCCGGCGGCCACTTCCTCTGCAAGACCTTCCAGGGCGGGACGGAAAACGACCTTCTCACGCTCCTGAAGAAGAACTTCACCAGCGTCCACCACGTCAAGCCGCCGGCCTCGCGCGACGGATCGGTGGAGCTCTATCTCCTGGCGAAGAGCTTTCGCGGCAGCCGCGCCGATGCGGACGGTGAAACCGAGGGCGAGGAGCCCGGGCCGCTCGGCTGAGGAGCCTGTCTTGCCTCATGCCAGGAGGCATTGGAAATGACTCCTGGTTCCGGATCCCGATTTTCGTCAATCCTTTGACTTGGCGTCGAAAATCAGGATGCATGCAGCGGGCGGATGCGTCAGCATCCTCGCCCGCCGGTATCATTCGGCCGGGACCCGCCGGCCCGCGACCTCATCGCCGGCATCGGCCTGAAGCCGCAGGAAGACGAATGTCGCCGTGGTCATGACCGCGCCGACGACGAAGAAGGCGACCGAGAAATCGGCGACACCGACATCCGCGCGCCCGCCCAGCGTCATCGCCACTTCGAGCACCGCACCGGCCAGCGCGACGCCCATCGCCACCGACACCTGTTGAACCGCGGCGAGCATGGCCGTCGCGTCGCCGGCCCGCTTGTTCGGCACGTCGGCAAAGGCGAGGGCGTTGATCGAGGTGAAGAACATCGACCGGAAGAAGCCGCCGACGAGGAGCATGGCGAGCACCAGCGGCACCGGCGTGTCGGGACGCGCGAAGCCGATGGCCATGGTGAGAATGCCGCCGAATATGGCGGCGCCGACCATGGTGGCCCGGAAGCCGAAGCGGTGGAGGAGGGGTTTTGCCAGGAACTTCATCGCGATCGCCCCGCCGATGGAGACGCAGGTGATGAGGCCCGACTGGAACGGCGTGTACCCGAAGCCGAGCTGCAGCATCAAAGGCAGAAGGAAGGGCACTGCCCCGGAGCCGACCCGAAAGAAGATGCCGCCGATGAGCGCTGCCCTCAGTGTCGGGATCGACAGCATGGAGAGCCGCAGCACCGGCTCTTCGGTGCGGCGGGCATGGCGGATGAAGACGAGGGAGGCTGCGAAGCCCGATATAGCCATGATCACGCCGATGATCGGCGGCAGCGCCGGCAGCGAGACCACAGAGAAGCCGAACACGAGGCCCGCGCAGGCAAAGCCGGACAGGAGGAAACCCGGGATGTCGAATCGGATGCCCTCGACCTTCGCCACGCTCGGCAGAAAGCGAGTGGCGAGCAGTATGCCGACGATTCCGATCGGCAGGTTGATCAGGAAGATCCAGCGCCAGTCGGCATAGGTGGTGATGAACCCGCCGACCGGCGGTCCGACAAGCGGGCCGATGAGGGCGGGAATCGAGAACCAGGCCATCGCGTTGACCAGTTCGGCCTTCGGCGCCGAGCGCACGAGAAGCAGGCGCCCGACCGGCGTCATCATCGCCCCGCCCATTCCCTGCAGGAAGCGGGCGGCGACGAAGCCCTCCAGGGAACTTGCAATCGAACAGGCGAGCGATCCGGCGATGAACACCGCGATGGCGAGGCGGAAGACGAATTTCGCGCCCCAGCGGTCGGCGATCCGTCCGGAGATCGGGATGAAGATCGCCAGCGAGACGTAATAGCTGGTCAGGGCGAGCTTGAGCGCGATGGGGCTCGTCCCGATGTCGCGGGCGATCGCCGGCAAGGACGTGGCGATAACGGTCGAGTCCATGTTCTCCATGAACAGGGCCACGGCGAGCACGATCGGAACGATGCGTTTCACGGGATGAAGCGACCTTGAACGAATCCGCACGGTAAGGGGAGCTTAGGACCGGCGATGCGGGATGCGAATTAGGCTGTCAATGCAAGAATGCGAGACCTGTCGCAAGCAATGGGGTCAACTTGCCGTGTCGGACGCTTGCCGCGGCGCCAAGCCCGTCCAACTGCCGCACGTCACCTGCGGCCGCGCCTGGCCGCTCGCCTTCCGACAAAGGAGACGAGGGATCGTCATGACCGAAACGCTTCGTAACGCCATAAGTGGCCTGACCCGCCGCAACACCTTGAAACTCGGCCTTGCCGGCAGTGTCGCGGCGGCTGGCTCGAGCCTCTTCACTCCCGCCGCGAAAGCGGCCGGCACGGAGCGCAGTCTTGACGCGGAGGCCGCCATCGAGCGGGCTCAGGCGATGCAGCCGGGATGGCACAGGGTCACGCTGGGCGACGCACGCATCACGATGATCCTCGACGGCGAACGGGCCGGAGACGGTCCTTATCCGACCTTCGGCGCCGACCAGAGCCAGGAGCGGATGGCCGAGCTGATGCGGGCGAATTTCCTGCCGGAAATGCGGTATGTGAATGGGTTCACGCCGACGCTGATCGAGCTCGATGACAATCTAATTCTGGTTGACACCGGCTTTGGAGAAAACGGCCGCGCAGACGGGCGAGGGCGGCTCGTCGAGCGCATGGCAGCCGCCGGCTACGGGCCCGACGACGTGACCATCGTGGCGCTCACGCATTTCCACGGTGACCATATCCAGGGCCTGATGACGGTGGGGCAGCCGACCTTCCCGAATGCTCGCTATGTCGCCGGCCAGAAGGAATGGGAGTGGTGGACTTCCGAGGAAGCGAAGGCCGGCGAGCGAGCCGGCAACGCGAAACTGGTGGAACAGCTCGTCGTCCCGCTGAAAGACAAGATGACCCTTCTCGCGGATGGAGACACCGCGGCCACCGGCATGACGGCAATGGAGGCGTTCGGCCACACGCCCGGCCACATGATCTTCGAGGTGACGTCCGGCGGACAGCGGTTGTGGATGACCGGCGACACCGCCAACCATTTCGTCGCCTCGCTGCAGAAGCCGGAATGGAACGTCGCCTTTGATCAGGATAACGCGATGGCCGCGCAAACCCGCAAGCGCGTCTTCGACCGGATCGCTTCGGACCGAATCCCCTTCATCGGCTACCATATGCCCTTTCCGGCAATCGGCTATGCTGAACGATTGGAGGGCGGCGGCTATCGCTTCCTCCCGGAAACCTATCAGCTGGCCGTCTCGGGCGAGATGTAGGTCCCGGGAACGGTCGGCGCGGATCGGAAGACCGGGGCAAACTTTCCCGCCGGCCTTGCTGACGCATCACCGCGAACAGCCGATCTCCTGCATGATCGCGACGATCTCGGCGCGCGAGCCGCAGACGTTCTCGCACGGTATGCCGTCATTGTCGCCGTCGGCCCGAGGATGGCGGCCTGCACACCATGCGATCACTGCCTCGCGGCAGTTCGAATAGCTCTTGCAGCTCGCGGCGAGGCCTTCGTTTGCCGTGGCTGCGGCAAGAAGAATCGCGAGGAAGATCGAGCGCCTGCCGGAGTGGTAACCTCTCATTGCAAAGCCCGTGAAGATTTGCAACCTTGGCGGGCTCTCTAGCGGCCGGGCGTCTCCGTGTCCACCACCGGCGGACGGTGCGTCCGCATCCTCATCTTTCCAATGTCACCCGGGCGTGCTAGCAGCCCTTGCCATCCTTTTGCGGCGCGGCAACGGCGCCGGGGACTGCATCTTCCGGAAGGACTGGCATGGCCCGCATCATTGAAACCGCCACTGGCGGCATGGCTCTCACCTTCGACGACGTTCTGCTTCAGCCGGGTCACTCGGAAGTGTTGCCGGGCCAGGTCGACGTGCGGACCGCGATCACCAAGACGCTGAAGCTCAACCTCCCGATTCTCTCCGCGGCGATGGACACGGTCACCGAGGCGCGACTCGCCATCGCGATGGCGCAGGCCGGCGGGATCGGCGTGATCCACCGCAACCTTACTCCTGCCCAGCAGGCCGAGGAGGTCCGTCAGGTCAAGAAGTTCGAAAGCGGCATGGTGGTCAATCCGGTCACCATCGGACCGGAGGCGACGCTCGGGGATGCCCGGGCGCTGATGAAGCGGCACAACATCTCGGGCATCCCGGTGGTCGAGAACGCCGGTGCGGGCGGCCAGGTGAAGGGGCGGCTGGTCGGCATCCTCACCAATCGCGACGTGCGCTTTGCCACCGACGATAGCCAGCACATCCACGAGCTGATGACCAAGCGCGATCTGGTGACCGTGCGCGAGACGGTCGACCAGGAGGAAGCCAAGCGGCTACTCCACCAGCACCGCATCGAGAAGCTGCTCGTCGTCGACGACAGCGGGCACTGTATCGGCCTGATCACTGTCAAGGACATCGAGAAGTCCCAGCTCAATCCCTTGGCCGCCAAGGACGCCCAGGGTCAGCTGCTCGTCGGGGCCGCCACCAGCGTCGGCGACGACGGCTTCGAGCGGGCCGAGCGGCTGATCGACGCGGGGATCGACCTCCTCGTCATCGATACGGCGCACGGCCATTCGCAGAAGGTTCTCGACGCCGTCGAACGGGTGAAGCGCCTGTCGAACCAGGTGCAGGTCATCGCCGGCAACGTCGCGACCCCGGACGGAACCAAGGCGCTGATCGATGCCGGCGCCGATGGCATCAAGGTGGGCATCGGGCCCGGCTCGATCTGCACGACCCGGATCGTCGCCGGCGTCGGCATGCCGCAGCTCTCGGCGATCATGGGCGCTGCCGAGGCGGCGGACCGTCAAGGCATTCCGGTGATCGCCGATGGCGGCATCAAGTTTTCCGGCGATGTCGCCAAGGCGCTCGCCGCCGGTGCTGCGGCCGCGATGATCGGCTCGCTTCTGGCCGGCACGGACGAAAGCCCGGGCGAGGTCTACCTCTACCAGGGGCGCTCCTACAAAGCCTATCGCGGCATGGGGTCCGTCGGAGCGATGGCGCGGGGGTCTGCCGACCGCTACTTCCAGGCCGAGGTGCGCGATTCGCTGAAGCTCGTCCCCGAAGGGATCGAGGGCCAGGTCGCCTATAAGGGCCAGGTCGGAGCGGTGCTGCACCAGCTCGCCGGCGGGCTTCGCGCGGCGATGGGCTATGTCGGTGCGGCCAACCTGCAGGAGTTCCGCAAGCGGGCCGAATTCGTCCGGATTTCGAATGCGGGTCTGCGCGAGAGCCACGCGCATGACGTGACGATCACCCGCGAAAGCCCGAACTACCCAGGAGGATTTGGCCTGTGAGGCCGCCGCGATGACCGGCAACATCGCGATCTTCTGGCCGATGATCGTGCAGGCGGGGCTGACGCTCGCCGTCTACCCCGTCCTGATGATGCGCCGGCAGCGCGGGTCCGGCGGCGACAACGCCGCCTTCGCGCGTGCGGCAAACGGCCTCGATCAGGCCGGGCCGGGATATATCGCGGGCCGCAATCTCGCCAATCAGTACGAACTACCGGTCTTGTTCTTCGCCGTCTGCCTGTCGCTCTACGTGACGAACGGCGCGACCTGGTTCGTCGTCGTCCTGGCCTGGGTGTTCGCTTTATCGCGGCTGGTCCATGCGGCGATCCATCTCGGACCCAACATCGTGCCGCTTCGAGGAGCCGCCTTCGGCATCGGATATCTCTGCGTCGGCGTCCTGTGGCTTCTCCTGGCCTGGCACGTCTTCAACGTCGGAGCCGTCGTCGGCGCTCCCGCCTGATCGCGACAGGGCCGCTTCTCGTCGTCCGTCCCTCGTCGAACGTCCGCCTGTCGGTCGTTCAGGTGCGGGGCGAGGGATCCGCCGGCTCCCGCGTCTCGAACGAGCCGGGTTGGGGTTCGGCGAGGACGCGACGCAACAGGTCCGCCAGCGCCTCGAAATCCCGCCGCCGCACGCTCGACTGGCGAAAGGCGAGGGCGATCGTGCGGTGCGGCGCCGGCTGCTCGAACGGCAGGATGGCGATGCCGCCGCCGCGCGTCTCGTCGGCCACCGCCATCTGCGGGATGAGTGTCGCGCCGAGCCCGCCCGCCACCATGCGCAAGATTGTGTTGAGCGAGGTGGCGCCGAGGGCGGCGAGCTCGCTCGGATCGGCGATCCGGCAGATCTCCATGGCCTGCGCCCGCAGGCAGTGGCCTTCCTCCAGGAGAATCAGCCGCTCCTGTCGCAGCGCCGCGAGCGGCACCGGGGTGCGCAGCCGGCCGGCATCGGCCTCCGGCAGGGCAAGAAAGAAGCGGTCGTCGAAGAGCACGATCGTTTCCAGGCCGGCCCGCTCGACGGGAAGTGCGACGACCGCGCAGTCGATCTCGCCGCCGGTCACATCCTCTACAAGGCGGTCGGTGAGACTCTCGCGGATTTCGCATTCGAGCTCCGGGCGCTCGCGGCCGAGCGTGGCGAGGAAGCGCGGCAGGAGATAGGGAGCGACCGAGGCAATGATGCCGAGCCGCAGTTTCCGGCTGAGGACGCCGTCTCCCGCACTGGCGAGGCTTTCGAGGTCGGCCACCTCTGCGAGAATACGCCTGACCCGCTCGCCGATCAGAATGCCGTCTCCTGTCGGTGTGATCCCGCTCGCCGCGCGCTGGAACAGGGGGCCGCCGAAAAACTCTTCCATCTGCGCGATCTGCGCCGACAAGGCGGGCTGGCTGATGTTGAGCCGTTTGGCCGCCCGGCCGAAATGAAGAGTCTCGCTGAGGGCCTGGAAATAGCGGAGCTGTCGGAGGGTGATCATCGCGATAGGATAATCCGATCGCGAGCCCTTGGAAATACGATTGGCGATTATCGGCCCGATCCGTATTATGCGGCCTGGAAAGATTCCAAACGCGAAGGGAGGCCATGATGGCTGATCGCCCGAGATTGACGACGACGAGCGGCGCGCCGCTGTCGAGCAACCAGAACTCCAAGACGGTGGGCCCGAACGGTCCGGTTCTCCTGGAAGACTACCAGCTCATCGAGAAGCTGGCGCATCAGAACCGCGAGCGCGTGCCCGAGCGCGTCGTCCACGCCAAGGGTTGGGGCGCCTACGGCACGCTGACGGTCACCGAGGACGTCACCAAGTACAGCCGCGCCAAGGTGTTCAAGCCCGGCTCGAAGACCGACATGTTCGCCCGCTTCTCGACCGTTGCCGGCGAGCAGGGCGCGGCCGACGCCGAGCGTGACGTGCGCGGCTTCTCGCTGAAGTTCTACACCGAGGAAGGCAACTGGGACATCGTCGGCAACAACACGCCGGTGTTCTTCGTCGCCGACCCCTACAAGTTCCCCGACTTCATCCACACGCAGAAGCGCCATCCGCGCACCAATCTGCGTTCGGCGACGGCGATGTGGGACTTCTGGTCGCTCTGCCCGGAATCGCTTCACCAGGTGACGATCCTGATGTCCGATCGCGGCATCCCGACCGACCCCAGCCGGATGAACGGCTACGGCTCGCACACCTTCTCGCTCTGGAACGACAATGGCGAGCGCTTCTGGGTGAAGTTCCACTTCAAGACTCAGCAGGGCCACGCCCACTTCGTGAACGAAGAGGCCGAGAAGGTGATCGCGAAGTCGCGCGAGAGCTATCAGGAAGCCCTCTACGGCATGATCGAGGACGGCCGCTACCCGAAGTGGACCATGTTCATCCAGGTGATGCCAGAGGGTGAAGAGGAACAGTTCGAGCAGAAGACCGGCTGGTCCGCCTTCGACCTCACCAAGGTCTGGCCGCACTCGATGTACCCGCTGATCAAGGTCGGCGAGATGGAGCTGAACCGCAACCCTGACAACTACTTCGCCGAGGTGGAGCAGTCGGCCTTCAACCCGTCCAACGTCGTGCCGGGCATCGGCTTCTCGCCGGACAAGATGCTGCAGGGCCGCCTGTTCTCCTATCCGGACGCGCATCGCTACCGCATCGGCACGCATTATGACGCGCTGAAGGTCAACAAGCCGAAGAGCCCGGTGAACCACTACCACATGGGCGGCGAGATGACCCTCGGCCTGGCAACCAACCCGGATGCCTATTACGAGCCGAACTCGTTCAACGGCCCGGTCGAGGATCCCTCAGTCCAGGAGCCGCCGCACCGGTACGCCGGCCAGGTCGGCCGCCACGACTACCGCGGCACGGCAGACCATTACTCGCAGCCGCGCGCCCTGTTCGAGCTCTTCGACGACGGCCAGAAGCAGCGCCTGTTCCACAACATCGCCGGCGCGATGCAGGGCGTTCCGCAGTTCATCGTCGACCGGCAGCTTGGGCATTTCGACAAGGTTCATCCGGATTACGGTGCGGGCGTTCGCAAGGCGATTGCCGAGCAGAGCCGTGACGACGCCGAGGCAAGCCTGTCGACCAGCCACAGCGCCGCGGCCGAGTAGGCCTTCCTCAATGTTGGGGCCGTCCGCCGCCGCTTGGTTCGGCGGACGCGGGAGGGCCGGGAGCGATCCCGGCCCTTCCTGATTCCGATGGCGGCAATCCGCCATGGAGAATTCAGGCCTCGAGGTCCTCGGGCTATTGGCCTCGCTGACGCCCTGCCTGAACGCGACCTTGCCGGAGGCGACACGCACTGTTCGGCACCCGGATCGACGTCCGTCACGCGGATCGAACGCGACGAGACTTGACCGCAGCGTCGCAGGCCTCGAAACGAGGCCGATCGGAAACTGCGCACTCGGAACGTCGCAGCGCGGGCGCGGCTTCGTGAGACACGATAGGAACATTTCATGCGACTCGGCGGCCGCCTCTCGGCAGCGATCGACATCCTCTCCGACATCGAGACGCGTCGGCGCCCGGTCGCCGATGCACTGAAAGACTGGGGCCTCTCGCATCGCTTCGCCGGGTCGGGGGATCGGGCGGCGATCGGCAACATCGTCTACGACGCGCTGCGCCGGAAGCGCTCATTCGCCTTCCGCATAGAGGATGATGGCGCGCGAGCGCTTGCGGTTGCGGCTGTGCTGGATGGCTTCGCCATGGAACCGGACGATCTGGCACGAGCGCTCGAGGGCGACCGTTTCGCGCCGGACCTGCCGTCTGCGGACGCCTTCGCCGCCTGGCGAACGCGCGATCTCGCTGTGGCGCCGGACGCCGTGCGCGCCGACGTTCCTGACTGGCTCGCCGAGTCTTTGGCGTACGCCTTCGGTGAAGACTGGATTGCCGAGGCCGCGGCACTGTCCGATCGCCCGCCGCTCGATCTTCGGGTAAACACGCTCGCGGCCGATCGCGCCAAGGCGCTGAAGGCGCTCGCGCCCTTCAAGGCGGAGGCGACCGCGCTCTCTCCGACCGGTGTCCGGATCGCGCCGATCGCGCGCGACGGGCGGCATCCGAACGTGCAGGTCGAGGCGGGTTTCCAGAAGGGCTGGTTCGAGATCCAGGACGAGGGTTCGCAGATCGCGGCCCTGTTGGCGGGCGCGCGGCCGGGCGAGCAGGTGCTCGATCTGTGCGCCGGCGCCGGCGGCAAGACCCTGGCGCTTTCGGCGGCGATGGAGAACACCGGCCAGATCCATGCGACCGATTCCGATCGCCAGCGCCTCGCGCCGATCCACGAGCGGCTGAAGCGGGCAGGGGCCCGCAATGTGCAGGTTCACGATCCCCGTGACGACCTGTCCGATCTGCAGGGCCGGATGGACCTGGTTCTGGTGGATGCGCCCTGCACCGGCACCGGCACCTGGCGCAGGCGCCCAGACGCCAAGTGGCGGCTGTCGGAGGCGGCGCTCGCAAGGCGCGTGGAAGAGCAGGATGCGGTGCTCGATGAGGCCCGGCGCTTCGTCAAGCCCGGCGGACGCCTCGCCTACATCACCTGCTCGGTCCTCACCGAGGAGAATGCAGCGCGCATCGCCGCCTTTCTCGGGCGGGAAGGGGGCAGCGGATTTGGGGTCCGCGACGCCGAAGCGAGATGGCAGGCGCTCGTCCCACAGGAAGAAGCAGGCCGGCGCCGCCTCGTGCCGCTCGAAGGCGGCGGTCAGGCCATCGCGCTGACACCGCTTCTGTCGGGAACAGACGGCTTCTTCTTCGCGATGCTGGAACGGCGATGACCCGGCGCCTCGCCCTGCCGTTCTTTCTCCTCGTCACCGTTGGCGGAGGGGCGCTGCTCGGCCTCGTCGTCGATACCGGCAGCTGGTTCCAGGGGCTGGCGAAACCTGTCTTCAATCCGCCCGACTGGGTCTTCGCGCCGGTCTGGGGAACGCTCTACATCCTGATCGGGATCGCGGGCTGGCGGGTCTGGCGCGTGAGCGAGACCCGCCTGCAGCGGCTCTGGTGGCGGCAGCTTACGCTCAACTTTGCCTGGCCTCCGATCTTCTTCGCCGCACATCTTCTGGCCGGCGGTCTTGTCGTGATCCTTGCGCTTCTCGCTGCGATCATCGCCTTCATGGCGGCATCCTGGCGGCACGAGAGGGTCTCGGCTCTCCTGTTCGTGCCCTATCTCGCCTGGGTCGCCTATGCCTCGCTCCTCAACGGCGCGATCTGGTGGCTGAACTGAGCCATGAGCCAGGAAGCACGCTCGCCGGCACCGGCTTCGCCCAAGGTTTCCTCATGAGTGATCTCGACCTGTCCAAACTCGACTGTTCCCTCAAGACGCTGGCCGGCTGGAAGGTCCTGTTCGTCATGGCCGCCGAAGCCGAATACGGGCCGGAACTGACGGCACGGATCCGCCCGCTGATGACCGGCGTCGGACCGATCGAGGCGGCGCTCGGCACGGGGATAGCCCTCCACGCGCTGGAGCTTGCGGGCCATCGGCCGGATCTTGTCGTCTCCCTCGGCTCGGCCGGATCGCGCGTCCTTGAGCAGGGGGAAATCTATCAGGTCGGCTCGGTTTCCTGGCGCGACATCGACGCATCCCCCCTGGGCTTCACCAAGGGCGTCACCCCCTTCATCGACCATCCGGTCGAAACGGAGCTGCCGACCCCGATCCCGAGCATCGCCGCCGCGCGACTGTCGACAGGTTCCGATATCGTCACTGGACTCAAATACCGGGTCATCGACGCCGACATGGTGGACATGGAGACCTTCGCCGTTCTCAGGGCCTGCCAGAGATTCCAACTGCCGCTGATCGGCCTGCGCGGCATTTCCGACGGGGCGGCAGACCTTCACCACTACGACGACTGGACGACGCTTCTCCATGTTCTCGACGCCAAGCTGGCCGATGCCGTGGACCGGCTGGAAGTCGCGCTGGAATCCGGCCTTCTCGCCGTCTGAGGGAGTGATGGCGCCGCAGCGCAAAAACCTGTTTCCTCAGGGGTGGAATTTCACTATCAGTCCGCCATGACAGCGCATCCTGACACCGTCCTCATCATCGACTTCGGATCCCAGGTCACCCAGCTGATCGCACGGCGCGTGCGCGAAGCCGGGGTCTATTCCGAGATCGTCCCGTTCCAGCTCGCCGAGAACGCCTTTGCCCGGCTGAAGCCGAAAGCCGTGATCCTTTCCGGCTCGCCGGCCTCGACCGGCGACATCGGCGCGCCGCGGGCGCCGCAGGCGGTGTTCGACGCGGGCATCCCCGTCCTCGGCATCTGCTACGGCCAGATGACGATGTGCGTGCAGCTCGGCGGCCGCGCCGAGCCCTCGACCCACCGCGAATACGGCCGCGCCTTTCTCGATATCGAGAAGAGCTGCGCCCTGTTCGACGGTCTCTGGCCGGAGGGGACGCGCCACCAGGTCTGGATGAGCCATGGCGACCGCGTGATCGACATGCCGCCGGGCTTTGAGATCTTCGCCCGTTCCCCGGGCGCCCCTTACGCCGTCTTCGGGGACGAGGCGCGGCGCATGTACGGGCTGATGTTCCATCCGGAGGTGGTTCACACCACCGACGGCGCCAAGCTGATCGCGAATTTCGTGCACCGCGTGGCCGGACTGACCGGCGACTGGACAATGGCCGCCTTCCGCGAACAGGCGATCGCCGAGATCCGGAAGAAGGTCGGAGACGGCAAGGTGATCTGCGGCCTGTCCGGTGGCGTCGATTCCTCGGTCGCAGCCGTTCTGATCCACGAGGCGATCGGCGACCAGCTGACCTGCATCTTCGTCGACCACGGCCTCCTGAGGATGAACGAGGCGGAGGAGGTCGTCGGCATGTTCCGCGACCACTACAACATCCCGCTCGTCCACGTTCAGGCGCAGGATACGTTCATCGACGCGTTGGAGGGCGAGAGCGATCCGGAGGTCAAGCGCAAGACGATCGGCCGCCTGTTCATCGAGACCTTCGAGGCCGAAGCCAAGAAGATCGGCGGCGCCGATTTCCTCGCCCAAGGCACGCTCTATCCGGACGTGATCGAGAGCGTTTCCTTTTCCGGCGGCCCCTCGGTCACGATCAAGTCGCATCACAATGTCGGCGGGCTGCCCGAGCGCATGAACATGAAGCTCGTGGAGCCGCTGCGCGAGCTGTTCAAGGACGAGGTCCGCGAGCTTGGCCGCGAGCTCGGACTTCCGGACCGATTCGTCGGGCGCCAGCCCTTCCCGGGGCCAGGGCTCGCCATACGCTGCCCGGGCGGCGTCACCCGCGACAAGCTCCGCATCCTGCGAGAAGCCGACGCGATCTATCTGGAGGAGATCCGCAGGGCCGGGCTCTACGACGCGATCTGGCAGGCCTTCGCGGTGCTTCTGCCGGTCCAGACGGTCGGCGTGATGGGCGACGGGCGAACCTACGAATTCGTCTGCGCGCTGCGCGCCGTCACCTCTGTCGACGGCATGACGGCGGATTTCTATCCCTTCGACATGGAATTCCTCGGCACGACGGCGACGCGGATCATCAACGAGGTCAAGGGCATCAACCGCGTCGTCTACGACGTAACGAGCAAGCCCCCGGGCACGATCGAGTGGGAATGATTCAGACCCATCCGAACGCGGCCGATTTTACGCTGCGATACGACTTAACGCACTGAAAACAAAAATAAATTCTTCCTATGCCTATCGACATCTATCGGTGGGCATAGATGGCGTTCGGCGGCCTCGCTGACGGGCCTCGCCCCCATTGATCAACCGGAAAAACGAAAGTACCGTCAAGAGCAATGAGGCTCATGACGGTACTTTTTTTGATATAATACGCTGAAATATAAGCGTTTTGCGTGCCAACGGCCTCCAAAAACCGCGTGACGTTACTTTTCCGCGAGGAGACCCGAAATGTTGACCGATGCAGAGCTTAAGTGTCTGAACCAAAAGCGAAAATGTACAAGGTATCTGATCGTGACGGCATGTATGTGCGCGTCGCACCGTCGGGCGCCATCTCGTTCAGGCTCGACTATCGGCTGAACGGCAGGCGGGAGACCGTCTATCTCGGTAGGTATGCCCGCGACGGAATATCGCTCGCCAGGGCTCGAGAGCTATGCATCGATGCGCGCCGGGCGATTGCCGAAGGGCGGTCCCCCGCCATCGAGAAGCAGCGGGAGAAGCGCCGGATCAAGGAAGCAAAGAGCTTCGGCCAGTTCGGCGAGAAATGGCTGACCAACGCGACCATGGCTGATAGCACCCGCGCGATGCGCCGCTCCATCTTTGAGCGCGAACTCATGCCCGTCTGGCGGAATCGTCTCCTGACAGAGATCACTCCCGATGATCTGCGCGCTCACTGCGGCAAGATCGTCGAACGGGGAGCACCAGCGACCGCTATCCACGTGAGGGATATCCTGAAGCAAATCTACGGCTTCGCCATTCTCCACGGTGAGAAGGTCCCCAACCCGGCCGATGACGTCGGCCCGGCCTCGATCGCCACCTTTACGCCAAAGGACCGCGCGCTTTCACCCACCGAGATCCGCATCATGTTCAGGCAACTCGAGCATGTTGCGACGTTGCCGACGATCCGCCTCGGCATGAAGCTTTATCTCCTCACCATGGTTCGGAAAAGTGAGTTGCAGGATGCGGTGTGGGACGAGATCGATTTCGACAACGCTGTCTGGACAATCCCGAAGGAGCGCATGAAGCGATCAAAGCCGCACAACGTCTACCTGTGCCGGCAGACGTTGGACATCATGATTGCGCTCAAGACCTGCTCCGGCAACTCCCGATACCTGTTACCGTCCCGGTACGACGCAGACGCGCCGATGTCGCGCGCGACCTTCAATCGGGTCACCTATGCCGTCGTCGAACAGGCCAAGAAGGAGGGGCTGCCGCTGGAGCCTTTCACGGTCCATGATCTGCGGCGGACGAGCTCGACTCTGCTAAATGAGCTGGGCTTTAACAGCGACTGGATCGAAAAGTGCCTGGCGCACGAGGACGGGCGTTCATCGCGCGGCGTTTACGACAAGGCCGAGTATGAGGTGCAGCGCCGGCATATGATGCAGCAGTGGGCAGATACCGTGGACGCCTGGATCGACGGCCGGAAGCATGCACCTACGCTTCTGCCGCCAGCTATGCCTGTGATGGAGCTTGATCCCGCCCTTTGACAGGTCGGGTTTTGCGCTTGGTGACGTCAGGGTGCTGTGCTCGACGGATCGGGGCAGCCCGCCGTGCCATCAGCCAGGCCTCGACCTCGGCGAGGTCCCAAACAATACACCGTGGCGAAAGCGCGAACCGACGGGGGAACTCGCCACGTTGTTCCGTTTCATAAATCGTGCTGTCAGCCATCGGCACCATCTCGCGCAACTGTTGCCGCCGGATTGTTCGCCTGATTTGGGGAGTTTCGATCTTCGGCATTCTCAATCTCCTGCAGTGCTGAGGCGATTGAGAACGATAGCTCTTGATACCGGAAGACCCTTTGAAATGCCGTGCGGTGTTATCGGGCAATAGCGTACAAATCGGCGGGTTCTCCCTGATTGGTTCCTCGTCCGTGAAGAAGGCTCGCTAAGCGGCGACGGCGGTTTCATGGGTTCCGAACAGGCTGATGATCGCGATCTGGAGGAAGGCGACAAAAAGCTTCAGCCAGGCGAGGATGCGG
>NZ_JAJAVB010000033.1 GCF_020615385.1 Jiella soli
GCGTGATTACGAACAGCGCATCGACGTCTCGGAAGCCATGATCCATGTCGCCATGGGAAGCCTCCTGCTCCGACGCATCAGCCATTGATACCATTCTCAAACGGACTCTTAATCAGTGAGGCAACTTTCTGTATTGTGAATCTAACGCGTTTCACGGCGGCTCCCGGATCGCTTTTCCACATACATCAGGCTGCGACTACTAAACACTAGAACTCTATTCGGCGTGATTTCCTAAATCTGTTCGGGCGCATCGCATGGAGAATGTCAGCTCTTCACGCGCAGGTATTTGGTCAACTAGGTTACCCTCCGGACGCAACCGGTATCTTTAATCCACCATCCGCACGGCGCCCTTGGCGGCACTGGTGGTCAGCGCGGCATACGCCTTCAGCGCCTGGGTCGCCTTGCGGGTGCGGGGCTCGGCCGGCTTCCAGCCCCTGGCTTCCTGCGCCTCGCGGCGCCGGGCGATCTCGGCGTCGTCGACGGCGAGATGGATGCGCCGGTTGGGAATGTCGATCTCGATCGTGTCGCCTTCCTTGACGAGGCCGATCGTGCCGCCTTCGGCCGCTTCCGGCGAGACATGGCCGATGGAGAGGCCCGAGGAGCCGCCGGAGAAGCGCCCGTCCGTCACCAGCGCGCAGTCCTTGCCGAGGCCCTTCGACTTCAGATAGCTCGTCGGATAGAGCATTTCCTGCATGCCGGGGCCGCCGCGCGGGCCCTCGTAGCGGATCAGCACGATGTCGCCGGGTTTCACCTGGTTGGAGAGGATCGCCTTCACCGATGCGTCCTGGCTCTCGAAGATGCGAGCGGGGCCGGAGAAGGTGAGGATCGAGGCGTCGACGCCGGCGGTCTTCACGATGCAGCCGTCTTCCGCGAGGTTGCCGTAGAGAACGGCGAGGCCGCCATCCTTCGAGAAGGCATGGTCCGCATTGCGGATTGCGCCGGCCTCGCGGTCGAGGTCGAGGTCGTCCCAGCGGCGGTCCTGGCTGAAGGCGGTCTGCGAGGGCACGCCGCCCGGCGCCGCCCGGTAGAAGTCGTGAACGGTGGTGCTCGACGTGCGCGCGACGTCCCAGCGATCGAGCGCGTCGCCGAGTGACTCGGCATGAACCGAGCCGACACTGGTATCGAGCAGCCCGGCGCGGTCGAGTTCGCCGAGGATCGCCATGATGCCGCCAGCGCGGTGGACGTCCTCCATGTGGACGTTGGCGACGGCCGGCGCGACCTTGCACAGCACCGGCACGCGCCGCGACAGGCGGTCGATGTCGGCCATGGTGAAGTCGATCTCGCCCTCATGCGCGGCGGCGAGGAGATGCAGGACGGTATTGGTCGAGCCGCCCATGGCGATGTCGAGCGTCATGGCGTTCTCGAAGGCGGCGAAGCTCGCGATCGAGCGCGGCAGCACGGACGCGTCGTCCTGCTCGTAATAGCGGCGGGCGAGGTCGACAATCAGATGGCCGGCCTCGACGAAGAGGCGGCGGCGGTCGGCATGGGTTGCGAGGGTCGAGCCATTGCCCGGCAGCGACAGGCCGAGCGCCTCCGTCAGGCAGTTCATCGAGTTCGCCGTGAACATGCCGGAGCAGGAGCCGCAGGTCGGGCAGGCCGAGCGTTCGATCACCTGGACGTCCTCGTCCGAAACGCGGTCGTCTGCCGCCGCGACCATGGCATCGACCAGATCCAGCGCCTTCTTCTCGCCGGTGGACAGGATCACCTTGCCGGCCTCCATCGGTCCGCCGGAGACGAAGACGACGGGGATGTTGAGGCGGAGCGCCGCCATCAGCATGCCCGGCGTGATCTTGTCGCAATTGGAGATGCAGACCATGGCGTCGGCGCAATGCGCGTTGACCATGTATTCGACCGAGTCGGCGATGAGTTCGCGCGACGGCAGCGAATAGAGCATGCCGTCATGACCCATGGCGATGCCGTCGTCGACCGCGATGGTGTTGAACTCCTTGGCGACGCCGCCGGCCTGTTCGATCTCGCGGGCGACCAACTGGCCGAGGTCCTTCAGATGGACATGGCCGGGCACGAACTGGGTGAAGGAGTTGACGACGGCGATGATCGGCTTGCCGAAATCGCCGTCCTTCATGCCCGTCGCGCGCCACAGCCCGCGCGCGCCGGCCATGTTGCGGCCATGGGTGGTGGTGCGGGAGCGATAGGCGGGCATGGGCGGTTCCTCGGATATTCTATGGCTTCGGCCTGCCCTTACACCCGTTTCGCCGGTCGATCCAAATGCAATTCCTTCCACCCGCCGCCGCCGAATTGCAGGGGCGGTTCGTGGTTCGGACGACGACGGAGGCAGTCGCAGTGCGCACCCGGCAGGAAATCGGCGGGCAAGACAGGGGGCCGGCCGGCGCGCAAAAGCCCCTGTTTCCGGTCAGGTGCCTTTTCGGCCGAACTTGCGGCTATCCGGTCTGCGTCGCCGGGGCGCCTGTCTCCGGAGCGGTTCCGTCGACCGAGAGTTCATAGTAGATCATGCCGTCGCGATCGCTGATCACATAGCGGGCGGCATAGGTCAGCCCGTCGGATGCGACGATCCTCGCTTTGCACGAATTCCGTTCCGGCGACGTTCTGACGGTCTCGATCGCTTCCAGCGCCTGCGCCTTGATACCGGTCGTATTGGATGGAAGGGCGAGGAACAGGCTCTGCACCTGCGCGACGGACGTTTCCGAGTCGCAACTCGGCAGCCCGAAGCCGTAATAGGTCTTGCCCGGCGACAGGCCCAGGGTGATCGCGAGGCTGAGGGCGAAGGATGCGAGCCATGCCCAGAATGGCTCCTGGCCCTTTCCCAGGCGCCGGCTCCTCATGAACAGATAGGCCGGTGCCAGCAGGAACATCACGAGGACGTTCGGCGGTTTCGCATCGGGCCGCGCCGCCTTGATCGCCCGGTTGTCGGCCACCCCAAGAGCCAGATTGACCGCGGCGTAGAGATAGATGCTGTTCGTGCCGATCCCGCTCAGGCCGGCGCCGAACTCCAGCAGGGTCTCGATCGTCGCGCCGACGACTGGAACGGCGGCGACGAGCCAGACATAGACGTCGGTGACCGGGCCGGCCGAAGGCGCGGCAGCGGGCGGCGTCTCGCTCAGATCGTCAATGGTGTCGAACCGCTTCCAGTCGTTCCCGAAGGCCGCGTTCCAGACCCGCGTCGTGCGCTTGATGACGCCGTCGGCGTGAAGCGCCTCGATCTGTTCGCGCGTTCGCGGGCCGACGGAGGCGCCGTTACTTTCGTAGTACCAATCTGTCATGCGACCTGCCAGGTCTAGATCGGCCCCATCTTCTCTTACGTAAGTCTACGTTTGATGCAGGGTCAACCCGCGCGCTGGAAGAATGGAGCGCGCGGGCCGCTACGCCGCCGCACTCGCCAGGAACGCCGCCTCGGCCTCGCGGATCGCGGCCGGCGTTCCCACGGTGATCCAGACGCCGTCGAGGCGCACGCCGAAGAGCCGGCCGGCCTCGATGGTCGTGTCGAAGACCCGGTTCAAGGAGAACTTCTCCACCGCCATGCCGGCGAAGACTTCGGGCTTCAGGATCGCCGCACCGGCATAGATGAAGGGCGAGAAGTCGCGCTCGCCGACGCGGGTCAGTCGTCCTTCCGCATCCATGACGAAGTCGCCGCGCCCGTCATAGCCCGTCGACTGGCGCATGTCGGAGATCAGGAGCGAGACGTCCATTTTGGCGCCGTCCCAGAGTTCGGACAGAAGATCGAGATTGTCGCGATAGCCGTCGATCCAGAAGGTGTCGGAATTGACGACATAGAAGGGTTCGTCGCCGAGCAGCGGCAGCGCCTTGACGATGCCACCGCCCGAATCGAGCAGTTCCTCGCGCTCGTCGGAGATCACGATCTCCATGTCGGTGCGCTTCTTCAGATGAGCGCGCATCAGGTCCGGCAGGTAGTGGACGTTGACGACTACCGTCTCGACGCCGTTGCGGGCAAGGGCGTCGAGCCCGTAGTCGATCAGCGCCTTGCCGCGGATCTCGACCAGCGGCTTCGGCATGGTCGAGGTGATCGGGCGCATGCGCTTGCCGAGGCCGGCCGCGAGCACCATGGCCTTTTTCGGCTTCTTGTGGGGGACGGTGCGAAGGGTCATGTCGTCTGTCTGCCTGAGGCTGGGAAGGCCGCCGGGTCGTCGAGAACGCTCCAGTCCGCATAGAGCGAACGGAGCGCCGCCAGCGACGGGTGGTCGAGCGTGCGTCGAAGATAGGCTTTAAGACGCGGAATATGACGCAGATATTGCGGCTTGTCGTCCCGCTCGCACAACCGGACGAAAATGCCGAGAATCTTGGAGGCGCGCTGGGCTGCCATGATTGCGTAGTCGCGCTCGAATCCGAATGCGTCGAAGTCCGGACGGGCCGAGCGGCGCGCGGCGATGTAGGCGCTGACGAGCGCGGCTTCGAGCTCGGCGGGAATGTCCACCCGCGCGTCCTGTGCGAGCGAGGCGACGTCATAGGCGGCCGGCCCGATCATCGCGTCCTGGAAGTCGATCAGGCCGAGCCGGGGCGTGCCCTCGGCCTCCGGCCGCCAGATGATGTTGGGGGAGTGGAAGTCGCGCAGCGTCAGGCTGGTCTCTGCCGCTTCGAGTTCGTCGAAGAGCGCCTGCCAGATTTCCCCGTACAGCGCCCGCTCGTCGGGCGTCGCCTGACGCTTCCTGGCGAAGGGCAGGTACCAGTCGATCAAGAGGTCGACCTCCGCCTGCATGGCGCGCCGGTCGTAGGGCGGGACGGCGTGGACGATGCCGCCTTCAACCGGCAGCTCCGACGGCCACTCGCAGCGGTGCAGCTCGGCAAGGCACAGGACCGCCGCCTCGTAGCGTTCGGCGATCGGCCGGCCGTCCGCGCCCAGCACCGAGCCCGAGCCGAGATGGTCGAGCAGCAGGAGCCCGCCGCCCAGATCGGCTCTACGGATCGCCGGGGCCGCAAAGCCACGGCTCCTCAGAGCCTCGGCGAGCGCCACGAAGGGCACGACGTCCTCGGCGAGATGGGCGATGCGGCTGTAGGGCAGACCGTCTTTGATCGGCGGCCCGTCCGGCTGGCGCGGAGCGTCCATCAGGACGACCGTCTCGCCGCCGTCTTCGAGGGTTTCGTAGCGTCGCGTCGAGGCGTCGCCGGTGAAGCGGTGGCGCTCGGCGGTGCCGAGACCCGCCTCAGTGAGGAAGGCGCGGATCGCCAGCGTGCGGGCGATGCGCCCGGCCGCGGCGCCGCGTGCCGTGATCGTCGCGATGCGGCCGCCCTCCGGCGCCATCGCAAGTTCCACCACGACCGCCGCTTCCGCGAGGATGGCGCCGTCGCGCTCCGGCCATTCGACCATGACGATGCCGGAGCGTCTCGCCTCGTCGAGTCCCAGTTCGTCAAGTTCGGCCGGGTCGGCGATCCTGTAGAGGTCGAAATGGGCGACCGGCGGGACCGTGTCGTAGGACTGGACGAGCGTGTAGGTCGGAGAGGGGACTTCGAGATCCGGATCGTCCGCAATCGTCCGGATCGCCGCCCTTGCAAGCGTCGACTTGCCGGCTCCCAGATCGCCGGCGAGCGCGACGAGGTCTCCCGGCCGCAGGAGAAGGGCGAGATCTGAGCCGAGCCGGCATGTCGCCGCGGCGTCGGCGAGTTCGATCCGGTGGACGGTCTCTCCCCCTTCGGTCCGGGCGCCAAGGCCGCCGGCGGCGCTGTCGGTTTCCGGCGCCTTCATTCGGCGGCGTCCTCGAAGCCGGTTTCGGTCTCGCCGCTTTCGTCCGGCGGCATACGTCCGAGCGGGAAACTGCAGACGACGGTGGTGCCGCGGCCGGGCGTCGAGGCGACGTCGACGACGCCGTGATGCAGTTCCACGAAGCTCTTGACGATCGACAGGCCGAGCCCGGCGCCGGACTGGCGCCCGCCATTCGGATTGGCCTCGAAGCGATCGAAGATCCGGTCGATCTGCTCCTTGGCGATGCCCGGTCCGCGATCGGTGACCTCGAAACTGATCATGCCGCCCTTGCGCCGCGCCTTGAGATCGACAGTCGAGCCGCTCGGCGCGAAATTCGCGGCGTTGGAGAGAAGATTGAACAGGATCTGGGTGATCCGGTGGCCGTCGGCGAGAAAGCTCTCGCCCGCCTCGGACAGATCGATGGTGAGGCGGATGTCGGCGGTATCGAGCCGGTCGCGCACCCCGTCCACCGCCTGTTCGACGCTCTTTGCGATGTCCACTTCCGACAGGTCGAGCTCCATGATGCCGGCATCGACGGTGGCAAGATCCAGAATGTCGTTGACGATCGTCAGCAGGGTCGAGGTGGAGGAGGCGATGTAGTCGAGATATTCGCTCTGGCGCGTGGTCAGCGGCCCGGTCTCCGGGGAGCGCAGGAGTGCCGAGAAGCCGATGATGTTGGTCAGCGGCGAACGCAGCTCGTAGTTCACATGCTGGACGAAGTCGTTCTTGACCTGGTTCGCCTGCTCCAGCGCGTCATTGCGTTCGCGCAGCATCCGCTCGGCCGCGCGGACGTCGGTGACGTCGGAGAAGGTCAACATGGTCTGCCCGTTCGGCAGCGGCACGATGCCGTAGGCGAAGGTGTGTTCGCTGGAAAGCGAGATCTCGCCGGTCTCGGTCTGGCGTCCGGCCTCGTCGAAGGCGGTGACCGCCTCGCTGAAGAGCTTCCAGCCGCTGCTCTGGCCGCGCGGCATGTCGGCCGGCTCGACGACATCGGAGCTGGCCATGTCCGGCAGCGTCTGAATGCGCGGCTTGCCCTGGAGATAGGTCGGATCGAAGCCCCACATCTCGGCGAAGGCCGGGTTCGACAGGCGCAGCCTGCCGTCGCTACCGAACACCGCGACGGCCTCGGTCAGATAGTCGATGGTCTCGCGCTGCAGGAGCACCGTCGCCTTCACCTGGCTTTCCAGCTCGAGCTTTTCGGTAATGTCCTCGAACACCCAGGTCGCGCCGCCGCGTGGCTGCGGCGCGGCGATGACGCGCAACGTGCGCCCGTCGGTGAGATGCCACATCGACTCGGTCGGCTCCGTCGCCCGGTAGGCGGCGAGGTCCTTTTCGCGCATCTCCGAGCGAAACAGCGTCTCGGTGGGCAGGATGCCGGTGGTGCGCAGGTGGTCGAGCAGCGACAGGTGATCCGGCTCGCTCTCGAGATAGAGGTCGGTGAGGTCGAAGAGCTTCTGGAAGGCGGCATTGTGATAGGCGAGCCGCGTCCTTTCGTCGAAGCGGGCGACCGCGGTCGCCAGCTGGTCGAGCGTCTCGGACTGGCTGTCGATCGTCTGGCGCAGCTCCATGCGGACCTGCTCGGTCTCCGAGACGTCGATGGCAAGGCCCGCCGAGCCGAGCGGGCCGGCCGCTTCGACGACGTTGAAATTGCGCCGGTCGGCCTCGACGACAGTCGAGACCTTGGACGAGAACAGCCCGGTTCCGCGCACATCCGTGGCGATCCGCATCCGGTCGTGCTCGCCCAGGAACTCGATCTGCTGGTCGAGGGCCTGGTCCACGGTCTTGGCATCGACCGAGCGCACATAGGCGTCGTTGATCCAGGTGAGGCGGCCCTCTTCGTCGCGCAGCCAGATCGGGATCGGCGCCTGGTCGAAGAGGTTCTGCATGGTCGCGATGGTGGCGCGCGCCAGCGCCTCGGCCCGCTGCGATTCGTGCATCCGATCGCGCAGGCCCTCGAGCGCCGCAAAGCGCACGACGGCATAGCCGCCGACCGTCTTGCCCACCGCCTCGATCGTCCAGCCGTTCGGCCGGTCGATCTCCAGGCAGAAGGTCTCGGCGCTCTGGCGCAGCCGGGTGATGGCATCCTCGAGGCGGATGGCGGCCTCGGGCGCGATCCAGTCGCGGAACGAAAGGAAGGTATCATCGCCCACCGGTGCGGCGCTTTCGGCGGGAAGCGAACCGAGGACTTCGGGTTCGCCGCGCCCGGCATAGACGAGCAGCCGCTCGTCGCCCGCGGCCAGAAGCGCCATCCGGCTCTCGGTCTCCGCCCGGCACTGGTAGAGATTCGCGCGTAGCGTCTCGTTTTCCGCGGCGAGTGCGGCACGCTGGCGGATCAGGAAGGTGGTGGCGATGAGCGCGGTACCGACCAGCAGCGCGAGCAGCGACAGGTACAACATGTCGACGTCGCTCATGACGCCGGGAAAGTCCTGCGTACCGATCGGACCCATGGCGAGAGCCGCCGTCGGTCGCGCGACCAGAGCCAAGCCGGCCGCAAGCAAGAAGCTGCCGGTGCCGCCGACGCCTCTTCCTGTCCCGCACTCACAGGCTGTACCAGAATCCATTCTCGTCCGGTAAGCGCTTGCGCGCCCGGATCCTGCCGCCTCCGACATTCGCGTGTGCCCTCGTCCTTGCCGCCGCTTCGTGAGACTGAACTCAACGCATCTGCATCGTGGCGGTCCGAAAACCCCTCTAGTGCCACGATTCGGCCATCTTAGCGCAGGGCGAGTCGGGCGCAATGCACAAGATGACGAGGTCGGCAATAAAGAAAGGCCGCCGACCCCTTGCGGATCGGCGGCCTTTATGAATCGTGGTTAACGCGCCTGCGGCGTCAGTAGCGGTAATGCTCTGGCTTGTATGGGCCCTGAGGGGTCACGCCGATATAGGTTGCCTGCTCTTCCGACAACTCGGACAATCTTGCGCCGAGCTTGCCGAGATGCAGCCGGGCAACTTTCTCGTCCAAATGCTTCGGCAGCACATAGACCTGGTTCTGGTACTGATCGCCCTTCGTGAAGAGCTCGATCTGGGCCAGCGTCTGGTTGGTGAAGGACGCCGACATGACGAAGCTCGGATGGCCGGTGGCGTTGCCGAGATTGAGCAGGCGTCCCTCCGACAGGAGCAGCATGCGATTCCCCTTCGGGAATTCGATCATGTCGACCTGCGGCTTGATGTTGGTCCATTTCAGGTTGCGCAGCGCGCCGACCTGAATCTCGTTGTCGAAATGGCCGATATTGCCGACGATCGCCATGTCCTTCATCGCGCGCATGTGCTCGATGCGGATGACGTCCTTGTTGCCGGTCGTCGTGATGAAGATGTCCGCGGAGGAGACGACGTCCTCGAACTGCACCACCTCGAAGCCGTCCATCGCGGCCTGCAGGGCGCAGATCGGGTCGACCTCGGTGACCTTGACGCGGGCGCCGGCGCCCTGGAGCGAGGCGGCCGAACCCTTGCCGACGTCGCCATAGCCGCAGACGACCGCGACCTTGCCGGCCATCATCACGTCGGTGGCACGGCGGATGCCGTCGACCAGCGATTCCTTGCAGCCATACTTGTTGTCGAACTTCGACTTGGTGACGCTGTCGTTGACGTTGATCGCCGGGAAGGGAAGGAGGCCCTTCTTCTGCAGCTGGTAGAGACGGTTGACGCCGGTCGTCGTCTCCTCGGTGACGCCCTTGATGGCGTCGCGCTGCTTGGCGAAGAAGCCCGGGGTCTCCTCCATGCGCTTCTTGATCTGCGCGAAGAGGATTTCCTCTTCCTCATTGCCCGGATTGGACAGGACGTCCTCGCCGGCCTCGGCCCTGGCGCCGGTGAGGATGTACATCGTGGCGTCGCCGCCGTCGTCGAGGATCATGTTCGACGGCTGGCCGTCCGACCACTGGAAGATCTTGTCGGTGTAGGTCCAGTAGTCCTTGAGGCTCTCGCCCTTGATCGCGAAGACCGGGATGCCGGCGGCGGCGATCGCGGCGGCCGCATGGTCCTGGGTGGAGAAGATGTTGCAGGAGGCCCAGCGGACCTCGGCGCCGAGCGCAACGAGCGTCTCGATGAGGACGCCTGTCTGGATCGTCATGTGCAGCGAGCCGGTGATGCGGGCGCCCTTCAGCGGCTTGTCGGTGCCGAACTCCTCGCGGCAGGCCATGAGGCCCGGCATTTCGGTCTCGGCAATGTCGAGCTCCTTGCGACCGTAGTCGGCGAGCGAAATGTCCTTCACGACATAGTCTTGGGTGGTCGTCATGTCTCTGCTGTCCCTTCTGGTGGGAGATGGTGTGCCCGGCCTCCGGCCCGACGGTCAGGTCCTGGCTTTAGCAGGACGAGGCCCTGCCTACAAGGCCACATAAAGAGTTGCTTATGTCTTGATCGGATCGTCAGGATTGGAGTGAACGGCGTTTCGCGCTAGCCTTGCGGGCGGGGCGCGTTCGGGAGGTCGTGAGCATGAGATCGAGTTTCGCGGCAGGGATGGTCGGACTGTCCCTGGTGCTCGCCGCAGTCGGCCCTTCGGCCGGCCAGGAGCGGCCGTCGCCGATCACGGTGCCGGCGGCCGAAGGCAGCCGGAGCCTGTCGGATCTGCTCCTGCCCTACAGCCCCTATCTCTTCGACGCGATCATCACCGGCGCCCGGAGCCTTGCCGAAATCACCTATCAGTCGCGGCGCTATGATCCGATCATGCGCACGCTGATCGTCAACGGCTTGCAAGTGGACCGCGACGACTTCCACATGCGGGTCGGCCAGGCACGGATCGGCTCGGCGGAGGCGGTCTTCGAGGACGTAGTGATCGACACCCGGGCGCTGCCGCTCGACCCGACGGTCCGCACCGTTCTGCAGCGTCTGGGACGCGAAATCGTCACCGGCGACGTGGCGGTCACGGTCACGATGGACGCGGCGCAGGCGAACTACGACCTTCAGGCCGATGTCAGGATGGACGGCGCCGGCCGGCTCGACCTTCAGGCCGATGTCGCCGGGTTTCACATCCTGGTCCCGCTCGATGAGTTGGAAGGCCGCGACGGCAATGGCTCGCCGGAACTCGCCGGCCGGCTCCGCTCCGCGAGCGCGAGCTTTACCGATGCGGGGCTTGCCGCCGCGCTCTACGAGGTGGTGGGAGCGGGTCAGGGCATGACCGCTCCGCAGGCGCGTGCGGCCGCCTCGATGACCGCGGGGATTGCCATTGCCTCGATGTTCAACGGCTTTTCGGGCGGCGAGACGGCGGAACTCAAGGCGGCTGCCCGGCAATGGTCCGCGGCGGTCCAGGCATTCCTCGCCCGGCCTGACCGGCTCGCCGTGACGCTGCTGCCCGCCCAGCCCTTCGACCTGTCGCGCCTGTCGGCAAAGCAGCCGATCGACGCCGCCACGATCCTGGCGCTGAACCCCTCGGTCGCCGCCGGCGCGGCGCCGAAGCTGGCGCTGCGCGATCCGGCCAAGCTGACGCTCGGTCCCGACGCGCAGCTCTCCGACATCCTCTCGGTGGCGCAGACGCTGATCGAGGGTCGCGGCGTGCCGCAGGACATCGAGCGGGCGGTCACGCTGCTGCTTCCGCCGGCGCGCGCCGACAACCGGGCGGCGATCGCGCTGCTCGCGCGGGCGCTCGCGCTCGACCCCGGCGCCAAGATCCCGCAGGACGGTCTCGTCGGCACCTATGTGGCGCTGGCCCTCGCCAAGGCGGACGGGCTGCGGCCGGCCGAGCAGAGCCTTGCCGCCGTCCGCTCGCGCCTCAGCCCGGCCGAGATCGCCGCGGCCGAGGACGATGCCGCCGCCAGATGGCGGCAGACGCCGGTCGGGACAAAGCAGCGCCAGGCGGAGATCCGCGCCTTCCAGATGCAGGACTGGCCGACGGTGCGCAGGCTTGCCTTCGCCTATTACGAAGGGGTCACGATGCCGCGCAACGTCATGCGCGCCTATGGCTGGGCCTCAATCGCGGCGGCCGGCGGCGATGCGATCGCGGCCAGATTCCGCGACGAGCTGACCGAGGCGGTGAATTCCGGCCGGCTGGTCCTGCCGCTCGACAAGGCCCGCGAGGCGACCAACGATCTGTGGCGGCTGATCATCGCCGAGCCGGCGGAAGCGACGGCGCCCGCGGCTCCGCCCACGCCTGCGGCTCCGCCCACGCCGTCGGCTCCCATGGACGGGGCCGGCGGGCCGGCTCCGGCTCCGGCTCCGGACGATGCGGCGTCCGCGCCACCGGAACCCGCCGCCGAAACCGGCTCCGCCGAAGCGCCGTCTTCGCCGGACGGCCCGACGAAGACGCAGTAGCGCTCCGGGAGCGTCCTCGACCGAACAGATGAACGGGGCAAAAAGAGTGAACCGAGATAGATGCGGCTCTATCCCGGTTCACGCGGCCGCAGGAGCCAGAGGGTATGGGCCCGCACGTGCCGAACTGCGAGTCTCGACTGGCAGCGGCCCCTCATGCCTATAGGGAAGTTGATTTGTCAACCAATCCCGTCGCGCGCGGCGTGGTGTCGTTGGCGCCCTGCCGGCGGGTCGGATGGCTGTGGAGGGCGGAGGGCGGCTGGCGATCCCGGTTCCGCCCCACGTTCACCGAGGCCGCCCTGTGCGGTCGGGGATCGGCAGCGCCTATCCGGGCCGGCGCGCGAGCACCATGTAGTTGACGTCGGTGTCGCGCGAGGGGCGCCAGGCGTCCGCCAGCGGGTGATAGACGACGCCGGTCTCGTCGATCATCGACAGGCCGGCCCGCTCCAGCGGCCGGGCAATCTCCTCCGGCCGCACCAGCTTGGAAAATTGGTGCGTGCCCTTCGGCAGCCAGCCGAGCACGTATTCGGCGCCGACGATCGCGAAGGTCAGGGCCTTCAGCGTCCGGTTGATCGTGGCGACGAAGAGCAGGCCGCCCGGCTTCACCATGTCGGCGCAGGAGGTCAGGAACAAGTCGACATCGGCGACGTGTTCGACGATCTCCAGCGCGAGCACCACGTCAAAGCGCTCGCCGCCCTCTGCGATCGCCTCGGCGGTCGTCGCCCTGTAGTCGATGGCAAGTCCGCTCTCTTCGGCGTGGAGCTTGGCGACCTCGATATTGGTCTCCGACGCGTCCGCGCCGACGACGCTCGCGCCCAGCCGCGCCATCGGCTCGGCGATCAGCCCGCCGCCGCAGCCGATATCGAGCAGCGACAGCCCGGCGAGCGGCCGCGACCCGTCGGGGTCGCGCTGGAAGTTCTTCGCCACTTCGCTGCGGATATAATCGAGCCGGACCGGGTTGAACTTGTGCAGCGGCTTGAACTTGCCGGAGGGGTTCCACCACTCCTGAGCCAGGCGCGAGAAGCGTTCGACCTCGCCGCTGTCGATCGTGCTGCCCCGCTCGAATTCCATGGCGGCGTTCCCTCTTTGCCGTAATCCGTCGGCCGGGATGTTTCTTCGCGGGCGCTAAAGTCAAGCGCATCCGTGCCGTCGGGCCGCGATGTCGCAGGTATTTCGGCCCGGGACCCGGTTCCCCGACGTGCTTGAGCAGTCCCGATTGCGGTTTGCGGACGCATCGGCTAGGGAACGCCCGCCCGCCGGACTTCATGTCCGCGGAGCGAGATCGTTTTCCCGCAGCGCCGGAGCTCGAGCCCGGCATCAGACGCCGAACCGTTTCCATGGCCCGTCTCGTCCTGAAATTCGGCGGAACCTCCGTCGCCGACATCGACCGCATCCGCAACGTCGCGCGGCATGTCAAACGCGAGGTCGACGCCGGCCATCACTGCGCGGTCGTCGTCTCGGCCATGTCGGGCAAGACCAACGAACTCGTCGGCTGGTGCCGGCAGGCCTCGCCGCTTCATGATGCCCGCGAATACGACGCCGTCGTGGCCTCGGGCGAGCAGGTAACGGCCGGGCTCCTGGCGATCACGCTGCAGGAGATGGGCGTCAATGCCCGCTCCTGGCAGGGCTGGCAGATCCCGATCCGCACCGACGGCGCCCATGGCGCGGCCCGCATCCAGGAGATCGACGCCTCGGAGATCGTGCGGCGGTTCGGCGAGGACCAGGTAGCCGTCATCGCGGGCTTCCAGGGACTCGCCCCGGACAACCGCATCGCAACGCTCGGCCGCGGCGGGTCGGACACCTCCGCCGTCGCCGTCGCCGCCGCGATCGGCGCCGATCGCTGCGACATCTATACCGATGTCGACGGCGTCTACACGACCGATCCGCGCATCGAGCCGAAAGCCCGGCGCATGGCGAAGATCTCCTTCGAGGAGATGCTGGAAATGGCCTCGCTCGGCGCCAAGGTCCTGCAGGTGCGCTCGGTCGAGCTCGCGATGGTACACAAGGTGCGCACCTTCGTGCGCTCATCCTTCGAGGACCCGGATGCGCCCGGCATGGGGGATTTCGACAACCCGCCGGGCACGCTCATTTGCGACGAGGACGAGATCGTGGAACAGCAGGTCGTCACAGGGATCGCCTACGCCAAGGACGAGGCGCAGATCTCGCTGAGGCGGGTTCAGGACCAGCCGGGCGTGGCCGCGGCGATCTTCGGGCCGCTCGCCGACGCGGGCGTCAATGTCGACATGATCGTCCAGAACATCTCGGAATCGGGCGAGGCGACCGACATGACCTTCACGGTCCCGGTCGGCGATCTGTCGAAGGCGACCGCGGTGCTCGACAAGGCCAAGGCCGAGATGCGCTACGACGCCATCCAGAGCGAACAGGGTCTGACCAAGGTCTCGGTGATCGGCGTCGGCATGCGCAGCCATACCGGCGTTGCGGCCACGGCCTTCAAGGCGCTGGCGAGCCGCGGCATCAACATCAAGGCGATCACCACGTCCGAGATCAAGATCTCCATCCTGATCGACGGAGACTTTACCGAACTCGCCGTGCGCACGCTGCACTCGGTCTACGGCCTCGACAAGGCGTGAACGGAAGGCTTGAAGCCGACGGTTGTGATCGCTATCAGGCCAGCGGGCAACGTGCTTGAGACCTTGTCGCGCCTTCCCTTGTTTGGGAGAGTCGCGGAATTGTGATCTGATACGGGCGGGCCGGGGGTCGGCCCTCGGGCGGACGAGGCTTATCGCCGGAAACGGAAGACCGCGTTGATCAGAAACGACATGTCAGGTCCGCGCGTCCTCATGCGCCGCATCCGGGAGCTCATGGCCGAGCGCCTCGATCCGCAGACGCGCCTCGATCAGATCGTCAGGCTGATCGCCCAGAACATGGTGGCCGAGGTCTGCTCGCTCTACGTTCTCAGGGCCGACGCGGTGCTGGAACTCTACGCCACCGAAGGCCTCAATCCCGGCTCCGTCCATCTTGCGCAGCTGCGCCTCGGCGAAGGCCTCGTCGGCACGATCGCCGCGACCGCGCGTCCGCTCAATCTGTCCGACGCGCAGAAGCATCCGGCCTTCACCTACCTGCCGGAGACCGGCGAGGAGATCTTCAACTCCTTCCTCGGCGTGCCGGTCCTGAGGGCGGGACGCACGCTCGGCGTGCTCGTCGTGCAGAACAAGTCGGCGCGGGTCTATCGCGACGAGGAGTCCGAGGCGCTCGAGACGGTGGCGATGGTCGTTGCCGAAATGATCGCCGCGGGCGGCCTCGAAGGGCTGACGCGGCCGGGCGTGGCACTGGACCTGACGCGGCCGGTCAGCTTCGAGGGCGTGGCGCTGTCGGAGGGGATCGGCATTGGCCGGGTCGTCCTCCACGAGCCCCGTGTCGTCGTCACCAACCTCTTCAACGAGAACGCCGAGGTGGAGGTCGACCGGCTCGGCGAAGCGCTCGGCTTCCTCAGGGTCTCGATCGAGGACATGCTGGCGCGGCGCGACATCGCCGGCGAGGGCGAGCACCGGGCGGTGCTCGAAGCCTATCGCATGTTCGCCCACGACCGCGGCTGGGTGCGCCGGCTGGAGGAGGCGGTGCGCAACGGGCTGACCGCCGAGGCGGCGGTTGAGAAGGTGCAGTCCGACATGCGCGCGCGCATGATGCACCTCACCGATCCCTATATCCGCGAGCGGCTGCACGATTTCGACGATCTCGCCAACCGGCTCCTGCGGCAGCTGATCGGACGCGGCGAGGACGATCTGTCGGAGCTCACCGACGCCGTCGTCGTCGCCCGCCAGATGGGCGCGGCCGAACTTCTCGACTATCGCCGCGGCCAGATCCGCGGCCTCGTCCTCGAAGAGGGCGCGGCGACCAGCCATGTCGTGATCGTGGCGAGGGCGCTCGGCGTGCCGGTCGTCGGCCAGGTCAAGGGCGCGGTCTCGATGTCGGAGAACCGCGACGCGATCATCGTCGACGGCGAGGATGGCAGCGTCCATCTGCGCCCGCCGCAGGAGATCGAGGCGCTGTTCGCCGACAAGGTGCGCTTCCGCGCCGAGCGCCAGCAGCGCTACCGCTCGCTGCGCGACGTGCCCTCGCGCACCAAGGACGGCGTCGACATCCACCTGCAGATGAATGCCGGGCTGCTCGTCGATCTGCCGCAGCTCGACGAATCGGCCGCCGAGGGCATCGGCCTGTTCCGCACCGAGCTGCAGTTCATGGTCGCCTCGACCATGCCGCGGGCGAGCGACCAGGAACGGCTCTATTCGGCGGTCCTCGACGCGGCGGCCGGCCGGCCGGTGACCTTCCGCACGCTCGATGTCGGCGGCGACAAGGTGTTGCCCTATCTCAGCCAGGCGTCGGAGGAGAATCCCGCGCTCGGCTACCGGGCGCTCAGGCTCGCACTCGACCGGCCGGGCCTGATGCGCACGCAGCTTCGCGCGCTTTTGAAGGCCGCGTCCGGGCGCGAGCTGCGCGTCATGTTCCCGATGGTGACCGACGTGTCGGAGGTGCGCCGCGCCCGCGAGCTGATCGATCGCGAGCTGACCCATCTCGGCCGCTTCGGCTATACGCTGCCGCGGGACCTGAAGATCGGGGCGATGATCGAGGTGCCCGCGCTCCTGTTCCAGCTCGATGCGCTGATGGCGTCGCTCGACTTCGTGTCGGTCGGCTCGAACGATCTGTTCCAGTTCTTCAGCGCGGTGGATCGCGGCAATACGCGCGTCGCCGGCCGCTTCGACGATCTGTCGGCACCGTTCTTCCGGGCGCTGAAGATGATCCTCGACGCGGGCAACCGCCACGCCGTGCCGGTGACCCTGTGCGGCGAGATGGCGGGCCGTCCGCTCTCGGCGATGGCGTTGATCGGCCTCGGCTTCCGCTCCATCTCCATGGCGCCGCCCTCGATCGGGCCGGTGAAGGCGATGATCGTCGCGCTCGACGCCGGCAGACTGACCGAGGTGATGGACGAGCATCTTCTGGAGGCGCGTCCCGGGCGCACGCTGCGACAGCAGCTCATGGATTTCGCCAAGGCTCACGCGATACCATATTAGCGGGGCATCGTCGGAGCCGCGCCAGGGCGGCCCGATTCGATCCGACCCGTGTCGCGGCACCGCCGCACCGGCCCCGATTCATCGAGACCCCGATTCAAGGACAGCATGGCGACCCTGCCGACAGCAACGCTCAACGAAATCCTGTCGCGCCACGACAAGCTCGAGGCCGAGATGGCGTCGGGGCCGGAGCACGACGTCTATTCTCGCCTTGCGGCCGAATATTCTTCGCTGGAAGAAGTCGTGGCTGCGATCCGCGAGTTCCGGCGCGCCGAGGAAGAACTTGCCGGCTCGCGCCAGCTCCTGGCCGACCCTTCAGCCGATCGCGAGATGCGCGCGCTCGCCGAAGACGAGATCGACGAGCTGAAGGAGCGGCTGGAAGAGCTGACCGGCCGAATCCGCATCCTGCTCTTGCCGAAGGACGCCGCCGACGAGAAGGGCGCGATCCTCGAAATCCGGGCCGGCACCGGCGGGTCCGAGGCCGGGCTCTTCGCGGGCGACCTCTTCCGCATGTACCAGCGCTACGCCGAACTCAACGGCTGGAAGGTGGAACTCCTGTCGGCCAGCGAGGGCGAGGTCGGCGGCTTCAAGGAAGTGATCGCCTCGATCAAGGGGGCTGGCGTCTTCTCCAAGCTGAAGTTCGAATCCGGCGTCCACCGCGTCCAGCGCGTGCCAGAAACCGAATCGGGCGGCCGTATCCACACCTCCGCGGCGACGGTCGCTGTCCTGCCGGAGGCCGAGGAAGTGGATATCGACGTCAGGGCCGAAGACATCCGCATCGACACGATGCGCTCCTCGGGCGCCGGCGGCCAGCACGTCAACACCACCGATTCGGCCGTGCGCATCACCCATCTGCCGACCGGCATCGTCGTCACCTCCTCGGAAAAGTCGCAGCACCAGAACCGGGCGCGGGCGATGCAGGTCCTGAAGGCCCGGCTCTACGACCTCGAACGCCAGCGCGCCGACGACGAGCGCTCGGCGGCCAGAAAGAGCCAGGTCGGCTCCGGCGACCGTTCTGAGCGCATCCGGACCTATAATTTCCCGCAGGGGCGGGTCACCGACCACCGCATCAACCTGACGCTCTACAAGCTCGACCGGGTGATCGAGGGCGAAATGGACGAACTCGTCGATGCGCTGATCTCCGACCATCAGGCGCACCAGCTCGCGGCCGTCGGCGCCGATGAGTGAGGCGTCCGGCGTCCGGACCCTCGGTCGGATCTTCGCCGAAAGCGCGCAGACCCTGCGAGCCGCGGGTTTGGCGACGCCGGACCTCGATGCGCGGCTGCTTCTGGCCGAAGCGGAGGGGATCGCGCCCGCCGGCGTCCATGGCTTCTCGCGCGATCCGGTCTCCGAACCGGGCTGCGCGCGGTTGGCGCAGTTCCTGGATCGCCGCCTGTCGGGCGAGCCGGTGCATCGCATCATCGGCCGCCGCGCCTTCTACGAGCACGAATTCCTGCTTTCGCCGGAAACGCTGGAGCCGCGGCCGGATACGGAGACGCTTGTGGAAGCGGCCCGGACCTTCATGGCGGACCGCCTCGCGCGGCAGAAGACCTTGCACTTCGCCGATCTCGGCACCGGGACCGGCGCGATCGCGATCTCGCTTCTGGCCCTCTTTCCGGCCGCGCGGGCGCTTGCCGTCGACATCTCGCAAGGAGCGCTCGCCACCGCTCTCCGTAACGCCGAGGCGGCCGGCGTCGCGGACAGAATGCTCGCCACTGTGGGAGATTTTCTCGCCGCGATCGGCGGGCCCCTTGATCTCATCGTGTCGAATCCCCCATATATTCGCAGTGAGGATATCGGGTCACTGGCGCGCGAAGTGCGCGAACATGACCCGCTTCTGGCCCTCGACGGAGGCCATGACGGCCTTTCAGCCTATCGCTCCATTGCAGCCTCTGCGCGATCCGTACTGGCGCATGACGGCGCGATTCTGGTCGAGATCGGCGCGGGTCAGGAAGACGACGTCTCGGCCGTGTTTTCCGATCGCGGCTTGAGGCCCATTGCGGGGCATCGCGACCTTTCCGGGCTGGTGCGCGTGCTCGGTTTCGCGGCGCAACGCGACGAAAAATCGGTTCAGGGCGCATCTTCGTCACACAACCGTTCGGAAACGTCGCTATTCGGAGAAAGTGCTTGTGACGGCAAGATTTCCCCACTAGGGTCATGAATAAGCAGAAAAATCGAGGGGGACATCCCGAACGGCGCGGCCGAGGGATGCTCGAGATGGCTGAAAGGCTGTCCGTCGGGCCGGCGGGGCTCATCGCCAGGCGAAACCAAAACTAACATTTCTATCGGCGTCTCCGCAGATGGAGTCGCTCTTCGAGGCGCGCGAAGCGTCTCTGGCTATGGCCAGGCCGGTGCGGCTGGCCCATCCAAAAGACAGGAAGAGCATGAGGCCAGGACAGCAGCAGAAAAACCGTATGCGTGGTCGCGGGCGCAAGGGTCCGAACCCGCTTTCGCGGAATTACGAGTCGAACGGTCCGGATGTGAAAATCCGCGGCTCGGCTCAGCACGTGGCGGAAAAATACGCGCAACTGGCGCGCGACGCCTCCGCCTCCGGTGATCGCGTCATGGCCGAGAACTATCTCCAGCACGCCGAGCACTACAATCGAATCATCGCCGCGGCGCAGGCCCAGTTTCAGCCGCGCGACGACCAGAACACCCGCGACAACGACAGCGATGACGACGACGACGACCAGATGGAGACGTCGAACTATCGCGGCGATTATCAGGATCGCGGACAGGATCGCGGCGATCGTCGCCAGCAGCCGAATTTCCGCGACAACAACAATCGCGAGAACAACAACGGGCGCGAGAACAACAATGGGCGCGACGGCAACGGTCGCGACGGCGGCTATCGCAATGCCGGCAACGCCCAGAGTGCCGGCAACGGACAGCGCGACGGCGGCGGCGGCCGCGATTTCAACGGATCGCGCGACGGCGGCGAGAACCGCGAGCGCAATCGCGATCGCAACCGCGATCGCCGCGACCGGTTCCAGCCGAACGGAACCGGCCCGCAGCCCGTGATCGTCCAGGATCGCGCCTCCGGTAGCGACCAGGGCGGCGCCGAGGACCAGCAGCCGCAAGGGTCGGGCCAGAGCGAGCGGCCGCGTCGTCAGGAGCGGCAGGCCCGCGAGGACCGGCAGGCGGAGAACGCTTCTGTCGAGGCCACGCAGGCGACGGCCGCCGTGGCGGAAAATTCCGAGGAGACGCAGGCTGAACGGCCGAAGCGCCGCGGCCGCCCGCGCCGCGAGCGCAGCGACGAGATGCAGGGCGCGGACGCCGCAGAGGCCGGCGCTGGCGCCGGCAATGCGGACGATGCGGCCGCGGAGAAGCCCGCGGGCCCGCGCAAGCGCAGCTCCAAGGCAAGCGAAGAGCCGGCGGACGATGCCGCGCCGAAGCGCCGGGGGCGGCCGCGCAAGAAGAAGTCCGATGACGATGGCGAGGGCGGAAACGGCAGCGCCAAGGATGGCGAGGGCAACGAACTGCCGGCCTTCCTGATGGCTTCCAACGGCTGACCGTTCCGCTGCTTCGGCCGCGACCATAACCGGATCATGAGATAGGGCGCTGCGTCATCGCGGCGCCCTTTTTCGTTCGGATCATCGGCAGCCGCGCGGCGGCCGCGCCGGGCGGCCCGCCGGTGAGTCCGGCACCTGCCGCGGGCCCTGAAGGAAGCGCCGGCATCCGCCGAAATCTCCGATCTCTCGTTAGGTGCCTTTGCACTCGCCGGACCTTCGAGCGGAACGGCCGGCGTGATTCGATCATAATGGTCTTGAATTGCCCCCCACCGTTTAGAGCCGCATCGAGATGCCGTCCCTCGGCCGCCGCCGCCAAACCGAAATCTATTCCGCTGGCCTCGTCGGACGCACGGCCGCCGTGCCGGTCGGCTCGGCAAGGCTGGAGCAGGCGGCCCGCCGGAAGTTGAGGGCAAAGGCCGGCGCCTATATCCTCGGCGGCGCCGGCGCCGAGCGAACCATGGCCGCAAACCGCGCCGCCTTCGACCGGTATCCGATCGTCCAGCGCATGCTGCGGGACGTCTCCTGCCGCGACCTGTCCGTCCAGCTTCTCGGGCGCTGTCTACCGCTTCCCTTCCTGCTCGGCCCGGTCGGCGTCCTCGAACTGGCGCATCGCGAGGCCGATCTCGCCGCCGCAAGTGCCGCCTCGGCCACCGGCATCCCCTTCGTCACATCCAACCAGGGCTCCTATCCCATGGAGGAGGTGGCAAAGGCCTCGGGCTCCGGCCCGCGCTGGTTTCAGCTCTATTGGTCGTCGCGCGACGAACTGGTGGACAGCTTCATTGCCCGGGCCGAACGCACTGACTACGACGCGATCGTCGTCACGCTCGATACGACCGAACTCGGCTGGCGAAGCCGCGACCTCGATCGTGGCTCCCTGCCGTTCCTGCGCGGGCGCGGGATCGCCAACTATCTTTCCGATCCCGTTTTCGAAACGCTGTCGGTCGCGGAAGAGGAGATCGGCCCGTTGCTGCGGCCGCGGCTCGGTGCGGCGGCGGCACTCGTCGAACTGCTGAGGGTCAGCCGCGGCCGGTCGGGCCGGCCGATCCCGCCGCGCCAGCTCGCCAACGCCATCCGCCGCTTCCTGGCGATCTATGCGCGGACGGATCTGTCCTTCGAGAAGCTCGCGGCCCTGCGCGAAAAGACGCGCCTGCCGCTACTCGTGAAGGGCATCCTGCATCCCGACGACGCCCGACGCGCGCTGGACTGCGGTGTCGATGGTATCGTCGTCTCCAACCATGGCGGCCGCCAGGTCGACGGCGCGACCGCCGCGCTCGACCGGCTGCCGCTCGTCGCCGAGGGGGTCGCGGGCAAGGTTCCGGTCCTTTTCGACAGCGGCATCCGCACCGGCGCGGACATCGTGAAGGCGCTTGCCCTCGGTGCGGCGGCCGTCCTGCTCGGCCGGCGCTATGTCTTCGGCCTCACGCTTGCCGGCGAGGCCGGCGTGCGCGCGGTGATCGACAATCTCGCCGCGGATTTCGACCTGACGCTCGGCCTCTCCGGCCGGCGCGCGGTGCGGGGTCTCGACCGCTCGGTCCTGGCGCCGCATCCCCCAATAGACTTCTGAAGGAGACATCCCATGGCAGACATCCCGCGCGACCCCGCCATCGACAGTTCAATCGCCTTCAAGAGTGAGGGCTATTCCTTCGTCTCGAACCGATGCCGGGAACTCGACACCGATATCTTCGCGACCCGCCTCTTCGGCGAAGAATTCTACTGCCTGCGCGGGGCCGAGGCGGCGAAGATGTTCTATGAACCCGACCGGTTCACCCGCAACGGCGCCCTGCCGGACTTCGTCCTCCACCTCCTCCAGGACGAGGGCAGCGTCGCCACGCTCGACACCGAGGCGCACCGGCACCGCAAGACCATGTTCATGGCGATGATGACGCCGGAGCGCCTCGCCGACATCGCCCGGCTTTCGGCGGAAGAGCTGACGGAACGTCTGAAGACCCTCCGCGGCCAGGGCGCGGTCAGGCTCCACGACGAATTCCGGATCGTCCTCGGCCGTGCCGTCTGCCGCTGGGCCGGCGTCGAGCTAGAGCCGGATGAACTTTCCACCCTCATCGACGAGATGGGGGCCATGATCGCAAATGCCGGCTCGATCGGGCCCTCGAACTGGATCGCCCGTGCCAGGCGCCACCATTCGGAGGCGCTGATGCGCAAGGTCGTGGAGGAGGTGCGGGCCGGCTTCCGCAAGCCGCCGCAGGACAGCGCGACCCATGTCATCGCCTGGCACCGCGACCTCGACGGCGAGCCGCTCGACCTCGACATCTGCGCGGTGGAGATGCTGAACATCCTGCGCCCGACCGTCGCCGTCGCCCGCTTCATGACCTTCACCATGCTGGCCTTGCACGACCATCCGGAGGCGCGCGCGAGGCTCGAAGGCGATGATGCCTTCCTCGAAGCCTTCGTTCAGGAGGTGCGCCGCACCACGCCGTTCTTCCCCGGGGTAGCGGGGATCGCGCGCGAGCCCTTCTCCTGGCGGGGCCACGGGTTCGAGACCGGCGAGCGCTTCATGCTCGACCTCTACGGCACCACGCATGACGAGCGGTCCTTCCCTGGAGCCGAAGCCTTCCGGCCCGAGCGCTTCCTGGACTGGCCGGGCAACGCCTTCACCATGATCCCGCAGGGCGGCGGCGAACACGTCGCCAATCATCGGTGCCCGGGCGAATGGCTGACCATCGCCGTGATGAAGGCGATGCTCGCGGTGATCGTCCACAAGGTCGACTATGACGTGCCGGCGCAGGATCTCGGCGTCGATCTTTCCGAGATGCCGGCGCTGCCGGCAAGCGGCTTCGTGATCGAGATCAAGGCGGTGCGCGACTAGACATGGGATCGGGAGGGTCCGATCGGCTTTTCGACTGGAGCTCCCGTGACCGTAACATTTTTGCAACGATTGCCGCGCGTCCCTCTTTTTCGGCTTCGGTCTTCCTCCCATATTCGGCCTGGACGGCTCGCCGATCATGGGGGCCGAACTCCAGTGACGCGCGCGTCGCGCCGCAATGCGGGCGATGCGACGAAGGAGAGATGACACGATGAATATCGAGAAATACACCGAGCGGGCTCGCGGCTTCGTTCAGGCGGCGCAGACGCTTGCGGCCTCCAGCGACCATCAGCAGTTCGCGCCCGAGCATCTTCTGAAGGTGCTGGTCGACGACGAGGAGGGCCTCGCCGCCGGTCTGATCGAAAAGGCGGGCGGCCGGCCGCAGGAAGTGCGGCTCGCCGTCGAGGCGGCGCTGAAGGCCATGCCCAAGGTCTCCGGCGGCTCCGGGCAGATGTATCTCGCCCAGCCGCTCGCCAAGGTTTTCGCGACCGCCGAGGAAATCGCCAAGAAGGCCGGCGACAGCTATGTCACGGTCGAGCGGCTGCTGCTTGCACTCGCCATCGAGAAAACGGCGAAGACGTCCGACATGCTCAAGCAGGCGGGCGTGACCGCCAACGGGCTCAACGAGGCGATCAACGAGCTGCGCCAGGGCCGCACCGCCGACACCGCCTCGGCCGAGAGCGGCTACGACGCGCTGAAGAAATACGCCCGCGACCTCACCGCCGCGGCGCGCGAGGGCAAGCTCGACCCGGTCATCGGCCGCGACGACGAGATTCGCCGCACGATCCAGGTCCTGTCCCGGCGCACCAAGAACAATCCGGTGCTGATCGGCGAGCCCGGCGTCGGCAAGACCGCGATCGCCGAGGGCCTGGCGCTCAGGATCGTCAATGGCGACGTGCCGGAATCCTTGCGCGACAAGAAGCTGATGGCGCTCGACATGGGCTCGCTGATCGCCGGCGCGAAATATCGCGGCGAATTCGAGGAGCGGCTGAAGTCGGTGCTGTCCGAGGTGACGGCCGCGGCCGGCTCGATCATTCTGTTCATCGACGAGATGCACACCCTTGTCGGGGCCGGGAAGGGTGAGGGCGCGATGGACGCCTCCAACCTCCTGAAGCCGGCTCTGGCGCGTGGCGAACTCCATTGCGTCGGCGCGACGACGCTCGACGAGTACCGCAAGCATGTGGAGAAGGACGCCGCGCTGGCCCGGCGCTTCCAGCCGGTCTTTGTCTCCGAGCCGACGGTCGAGGACACGATCTCGATCCTCAGAGGCCTCAAGGAGAAGTACGAGCAGCACCATCAGGTGCGGATCTCGGACTCCGCCCTCGTCGCGGCGGCGCAGCTGTCGAACCGCTACATCACCGACCGCTTCCTGCCGGACAAGGCCATCGACCTCGTCGACGAGGGCGCTTCGCGCCTGCGGATGCAGGTCGATTCCAAGCCCGAGGCGCTGGACGAGATCGACCGCCGCATCATGCAGCTGAAGATCGAGCGCGAGGCGCTGAAGAAGGAGACGGACGACGCCTCCAAGGATCGGCTGGAGCGGCTGGAGGACGAACTCGTCAATCTGGAGGAGGAGTCCGACCGGATCACCCAGGTCTGGCAGGCCGAGAAGTCGAAGCTCGGCGCGGCGGCGGAGCTGAAGCGCCAGCTCGACGAGGCGCGCAACGAGCTCGCCATCGCCCAGCGAAAGGGCGAGTTCCAGCGGGCGGGCGAGCTCGCCTACGGCATCATTCCCAAGCTCGAGGCCGAGCTGAAGAACGCCGAGGCGAACGACGGCGCCAAGACGGGCCAGATGGTCGAGGAGACCGTCACCGCCGACCACGTCGCGCAGGTCGTCTCGCGCTGGACCGGCATTCCGGTCGACCGCATGCTGGAGGGCGAGCGCGACAAGCTCCTGCGCATGGAAGACGCGATCGGCAAGCGCGTCGTCGGCCAGGGCGAGGCGGTGCAGGCCGTGTCGAAGGCCGTGCGGCGTGCCCGGGCGGGTCTCCAGGACCCGAACCGGCCGATCGGCTCGTTCATCTTCCTCGGCCCCACCGGCGTCGGCAAGACCGAGCTCACCAAGGCGCTCGCCAACTTCCTCTTCGACGACGAGGCGGCGATGGTCCGGCTCGACATGTCCGAATACATGGAGAAGCACTCGGTCGCCCGGCTGATCGGCGCGCCTCCGGGCTATGTCGGCTACGAGGAAGGCGGCGCGCTGACGGAAGCGGTCCGCCGCCGGCCCTATCAGGTGATCCTGTTCGACGAGATCGAGAAGGCTCACCCCGACGTCTTCAACGTCCTCCTGCAGGTGCTTGACGACGGGCGGCTGACGGACGGGCAGGGGCGCACGGTCGACTTCCGCAACACCATGATCATCATGACCTCCAATCTCGGGGCCGAATATCTGGTGGCGCTGCGCGAGGACGAGAATGCCGAGGCGGCGCGCGAACAGGTGATGGAGGTGGTCCGGGCCTCGTTCCGGCCGGAATTCCTCAACCGCGTCGACGAGGTGATCCTGTTCCACCGGCTTCATCGCTCCGAGATGGGCGCGATCGTCGACATCCAGATGGGGCGGCTCGAAAAGCTGCTCGCCGACCGCAAGATCCATCTGGAACTGGACGAGAGCGGCCGCGAATGGCTGGCGCAGAAGGGCTACGATCCCGCCTATGGCGCGCGCCCGCTGAAGCGGGTCATCCAGCGCGAGCTCCAGGACCCGCTCGCCGAGAAGATCCTGATGGGCGAGGTGAAGGACGAGAACAACGTGAAGATCACCGCCGGCTCCGATCGGCTGATCTTCCACGTGGTGGGCTCCAAGGCCAATGCGGCGGGAGACCGCGCCGCGGCCTGATCGCTCTGGCAGAACGGGTAAGAACGAACGGCGCGGGTCCCGAAAGGGCCCGCGCCGTTCTTGTAGGGCGGCCCAGATCGGGATCAGGCGCTCTCGGGCAGCCCCTGTGCCGTCATTCTCCGGCCCCGCCCCGAGAATCCAGGGCCACGGTCGCGGCGCCTGCCACTGCGGCCTTGCGCGATTTCGGCGATAACGCCCGACGATCTCGGAATTCTCGGGACTAAGCCCGAGAATGACGAAGCGTGCATGTTCCGCCACTGCCATGCGACGGGCCTGGAGGGGGACGCTTTAAGGCCCGGTGCGCCGCCTGAGCCGGAGTTCGCCATGGCGGTCTCCAAGCCATCCTTGACACGATCCCTGCCGTGGTCGAAGAGCGGCGGCGAATGCCGAGCGGCCGCTGACACTCCGCCCTGCCTCCCCCTGGCGGGGAGGCTGCCGCGATGCGGCGGGCGAGGGCGGCGGTCCGTCTGCCAAGCCATCCCGGCGCCGACGCGCCGACCTTCCGCGCCGCGGAAGGATGAGGAACCGCCGAGCCATGCCCGACCTGCTTCTCGAACTTCGATCCGAGGAAATCCCCGCCCGCCCGCGCGCCCGCAGCGCCGGCGGCGCGAGGACGCGCAAAGGCCAGGACGGCATGCGAGTGGAGGGGAACTGATGCCCGACCTGCTTCTCGAACTTCGATCCGAGGAAATCCCCGCCCGCATGCAGCGCAAGGCTGCGGGCGAACTGAAGGCGCGGGTCACGGCCGGGCTGGTCGAGGCGGGCCTCACCTATGAGGGCGCGCGCGAATACTGGACGCCGCGGCGCCTCGCGCTCGACATTCGCGGCGTCGATAAGAGCTCGAGGGACGTCGTCGAGGAGCGCAAGGGCCCGCGCACCGACGCGCCGGAAAAGGCGATCCAGGGCTTCTTGCGCGGCGCTGGGCTTTCTTCGATCGAAGAGGCGACGGTCCAGTCCGATCCGAAGAAGGGCGATTTCTACGTCGCGAAGATCCGCAAGCCGGGCCGGCCGGCGGAGGCGATCGTCGCAGACATGATGCCTGGCATCATCCGCGACTTTCCCTGGCCGAAATCGATGCGCTGGGGCCCGGCCTCGGCGGAGCCGGGGTCGCTGCGCTGGGTGCGCCCGCTGCAGTCGATCCTGTGCACCTTCGGCCCGGAGACGGAGGAGCCCGTCGTCGTCGAATTCGAGATCGACGGGCTGAAATCGGGCAATCTCACAGTCGGCCACCGGTTCCATGCGCCGGGCGAGATCAGGGTGCGCCGCTTCGGCGACTATGCCGCGAGCCTCGAACGGGCCTGCGTCGTGCTCGACGCCGAGCGGCGCAAAGACATGATCCGGCACGACGCGGAGAACCTCGCCTTTGCCAGGGGCCTCGAGGTCGTACCGGACGAGGCGCTGCTCGAGGAGGTCTCCGGCCTCGTCGAATGGCCCGTCGCGCTGATGGGTTCCTTCGACGAAGCCTTCCTGCAGATTCCGCCCGAGGTGATCCAGCTCACCATCAAGGCGAATCAGAAATGCTTCGTCACGCGGCCGCAGGGACAAAGCGAGGGGACGCTTTCGAACCAGTTCATCCTCGTCTCCAACATCGCCGCGAAGGACGGCGGCGCCGAGATCGCGCGCGGCAACGGCAAGGTCGTGCGCGCGCGGCTCTCCGACGCCCTCTATTTCTGGCAGACCGATCAGGCGGACCTGCCGGATCTCGGGGCCCTGAAGCCCTCGGCCGAACGGTTCGGCCTCGACCTTTCCAAGCCGCTCGACCAGCGTATGGCCAAGCTCGACGCGCTCGGCGTCACCTTCCACGCCAAGCTCGGCACGCAAGGCGAGCGCGTGCACCGCATCGCGGCGCTGGCGCAGGAGATCGCGGACGCGATCTATCCGGAGGGCGCGACGCTCGGGCAGGCGCATGTCTCGGCGCGCGACCTGAAGGCGCTGGTGAAGCGGGCGGCGGTGCTTGCCAAGGCCGATCTCACCACCGAGGCGGTGGGCGAATTCCCGGAGCTGCAGGGGCTGATGGGCCGCTATTATGCCGGGCTGCAGGGCGAACATCCGTCCGTGCAGGCGGCGATCGAGGAGCACTACAAGCCGCTCGGACCGACCGATTCCGTTCCGAGCGATCCGGTGGCCGTGTGCGTCGCGCTCGCCGACAAGCTCGACATGCTCGTCGGCTTCTGGGCGATCGATGAAAAGCCGACGGGGTCGAAGGACCCCTATGCGCTGCGGCGCGCCGCGCTGGGCTTAATAGGAACCCTTACAACTCACGGTCTGACAATTCAGCTTTGGCCTATAATTCGGCGTTTGACAGAGATCACTATCCAAGCCCTTCTCAGATCTTGGACGCTAAATATTCTGAATACAAAGCTAATGATCCTTAGGCTCTCCGGCGAGGCTGTAGGTATCTCCCTGCCGGACGCATCAAAGGCACGACGACGAGACGATGAGGGTAACGTTATCGTCGATAGAGGAGGTCAAATTGACGATGCGTGGGACAAGGGCCAGTCCGCAGGTCTTCTAACGTATCATGTTATCTCGACCAGCCGAGACCTCCTCGCCTTCTTCCATGACCGGCTGAAGGTGCAGCTGCGCGACGCGGGGGCGCGGCACGATCTGGTCGATGCAGTGCTGTCCAGCGGGCAGGGCGGCGACGCTTCGATCTCCCCCCTTGCGGGGGAGATGCCTGGCAAGGCAGAGGGGGGCGAGACGGGCGCTAGCAGATCAGAAGTTGGTGCCGAGGCGCCCCCCTCTGGGCTGCCGCCCATCTCCCCCGCAAGGGGGGAGATCACCCAAGCTGGACCGACCTCCCGCAACGACGACCTCCTCGACATCACCCGGCGCGTCGAGGCGCTGGGCGCCTTTCTCGACACCGAGGACGGCGCCAATCTCCTTGCCGGCACGCGGCGGGCGGCGAACATCCTGGCCGCCGAGGAGAAGAAGGGCACGCGCGTCGCTGATGGCGTCGATCTCGCTCTCCTGACGGAGCACGAGGAAAAGCTGCTCGCCGGGGCGATCGACCGGGCGGAGGTCGAACTCGAGGACGCGCTGAAGACCGAGGCCTATGGCCACGCCATGGCGGCGCTCGCCGGCCTGCGCGTGCCGGTCGACGCCTTCTTCGACAAGGTGCTGGTCAATGCCGAGGACGAGGCGGTGCGCGCCAACCGGCTGGCGCTCCTCGCCCGCATCCGCGCGGCGACCGTACGGGTGGCGGATTTCTCGAAGATCGCCGGTTAGAGCGGGTCGAGGTCCAGACGGCAGGACGACCCGCATCGATCACTCCCCCTCGTGGTGGGGCCGAAGGACGGGCGGCAGCCCAGAGGGGGCGTGCCGTGCGCTGACCTTCGAGAGGACGGTGCCGAGGCACCCCCCTCTGCCTTGCCAGGCATCTCCCCCACAAGGGGGGAGATCGGCCGGTCGCAGAGGCCGAGCCGGCCGCTGGATCGTCACGACGACGATGACCGAGCCCCACCGCCTCAAGCACCAGCCAAGGCCGAGCCACATCGCCGAGAATGTGGCGATCTGGCGGCGGAAGATTGCACGGATGTTGCGCGGAGCTGAACCGAAGCTGAACCGATGGCCGGCTAGGTGAAAAGCGGCGGGCATCGCGGCGAAAGCCGCAGGGGCCATCCGCAGCCTCCGTTAACCCTCTGACGGGGAAAAGCTGTGCGAATCCACGCAATTTGCCTAAAATACCAACCAGCGGGTTAACACGGCGGCGAGACTGACGGTTCTGTAATATTTCGTGATCGATGCTGCCTGGAACCTGCCCGATTGTGAGGCGACAAGGACACATGAGCCGCTTGGGGCAATGAAGCTTCGGCTTCGGGGACTTGCCCGGCACTTACTGAGACTGACTGCGAGCGACTTCGAGGGGACACCATCGAATGACGAAGCTGAGCGCCGCTACCGCGGCCGCGCTGAACCTCGCCTGCGCCCTGGCCTTCGGCATTGCGCTGGCGCATGCCGGACCCGCCAAGGCCGATTGGGACGAGCCCTGGAAGGGCAGCGACAGGGCCCTCGTGGTCGACGCCTATGAGTTCAATCCGATCGATTGGGCGACGATGACCTCCGACGAGCGCATCGCCGGCTTCATCAACAAGGCCTCGGACGGACTGCCGCCGGAGTGGAAGTGCAGCGGCGATTCCGATAGCGACGACTACAAGCTCTGCAAGAACCGGTGGTGGAAATACACCGTCACCAAGGAACTCTACCTCACCCGCCGGCAGATGGCGAAGATGAAGGGGCTGCTGTGGGGCGCCTATCATCTCGGCCGCCCCGGCAATCCGCGCGAACAGGCCGACCATTTCGTCGATTTTGCCGAGCCGCAGCCGGACGACCTCCTCGCCCTCGACATCGAGGACAACACCGACGAGTGGATGAGCCTTGCGGACGCGGAGATCTTCGCCGACCAGCTGAAGATCCGCACTGGCCGATATCCGGTCCTCTACACCAATGGCTCGACTGCGAAGTTCATCTCCGACCACAAGGGCGACTATCCGCTCCTGTCGCGCCTGCCGATCTGGTATGCCCGCTACCGCGAAGACATCACCGACAAGTTTCCGACCGACACCTGGCCGAAATACGCGCTGTGGCAGTTCTCCTCGATGCATAACTGCAACGCGAAGTCCTGCCCCTACCGGGTGAAGGGCGCCCAATCCAACATCGACGTGAACGTCTCGACCTTCGATGTCGCGGGGCTCAAGAAGGCCTGGCCGTTCGACAAGCTGATCGACCAGCCCGAAGCGGACGATCCGGCGATGCTCGTCGCATCCGTCGACGATGCGACCAAGGCTGAAGTCGCCAGCGCGGCCAACCTCGCTTCGGCCAAGGACCAGCCGAAGACGCCCGCCGAGGCGGCCGGTTCGCCCATGCTCGCGGCCTATGGCCCGGCCGAGCATCATGCGAACATGGACCCGCTGAAGATGCTGTCGGCAGTGGCCAGGGGCGAAAAGCCCGCGGTTCCGGGGTCCCGCACCACAAAGCGCGCCGTGGCTGAAGTGTCCGGCACGGCGGGTGCAGAGGCCGGCGGCAAGACCGCCGATCCGACCAGCCTCTCCGCCAGCGCGGCCCGATCGATCGGAGCCAGCGTCGGCGATCTCGGCGCGGCGGTGGCGGATGCGGCCAGGGAAATCGACCAATTGTTCGTCACTCATGCGGATGCCGCGACCCGGTTGCAGCAGGCCGGCCCAAGGGCGCAGGAGCGCTCGCGGCTCCTCGCGATGATCACCGCCGCCAAGGCGGAGGAAGCCGCCAACGCGCTGACGATGCCGGCACGGGTCCTGTCCCAGCTCGGCACCGACACCTCGGACCGCGGCGACCGCGTGATCGCCTCCACGACGGACGACGGATCGCATCTCGCGTCGCTCGATCTCAGCTCCCGCCGGATCGCCGGAGCCTTTGCGGCCACCCGCTGAGATCTGACGGGGCGACCGCCCAAAGCCTCCGGCAGGCGCCGGAGGTGCGAAAACCGTCCTCCCGGTGCCAAGCACAAGGCCTGCCAGCTGCGCGAGAAACGGCCGCTTCCGTTGAAGCTCTGGCCATTCAGCGCTGAAGCACAGCCGGCCGACGTGGCGGCTGTGGCATGACCGGCTCTTTTCAACCGGGGCCGGTTCTGCGATTTCACATCCCGTGGAAACCGAGATCCTCACCCTTTCCGATCCGGCTGCCGAGGAGCGGGCTCTCGCCCTCCTCGATGCCGGGGACCTGGTCGCGCTGCCGACCGAGACCGTCTACGGCCTTGCCGCCGACGCCACGCAGGGCGTGGCGGTAGCGAAGATCTTCGCCGCCAAGGGGCGGCCGAGCTTCAATCCCCTGATCTGCCATGTCTTCGACCTCGCCCAGGCGCGCGGCTTGGCCGTGGTCGGGCGCGCCGCCGAGGATCTGGCGGCGGCCTTCTGGCCCGGGCCGCTGACGATCGTCCTGCCGCTCGCGCCGGGCTCGCCGGTGCATCCGCTGGCGACGGCTGGCCTTGCGACCGTCGCGCTGCGTGCGCCGCAAGGGGTCGCGGCCCGGCTCGCCCAGGTGCTCGGCCGGCCGCTCGCCGCGCCCAGCGCCAACCCGTCCGGACGGGTCAGCGCCACGAGCGCCGGTCAGGTCCTGAAAGGGCTTGGCGGGAAGATCCCGTTGATCCTCGACGGCGGCGCTTCGAGCGTCGGGGTGGAATCGACCATCGTCATGCCGCAGGCGGATCATCTGGTTCTGCTGCGACCCGGCCTCGTCACCCGCGCCGCGCTCGCCGACGCGAGCGGGCTCAAGGTGCGCGACCGCGCCACGACGGCCGGCGTGACGGCGCCCGGCCAGCTCGCCTCGCACTATGCCCCGGCCGGCCGCGTTCGGCTGGATGCGACCCGGGTCGAGCCGGGGGAATACCTCATCGGCTTCGGCCCTGAGCCGGTCGCGGGGCAGGAGCTTGCGGCGGACGTGATCAATCTTTCGCCGAGCGGCGATCCCGTCGAGGCGGCAGCCCGGCTCTTCGCTGCGCTCGCGGCATTCGATTCGCCGGACATCGCCGCGATCGCCGTCGCGCCGATTCCCGCCGCCGGCCTCGGCGAGGCGATCAACGACCGGCTTCGGCGCGCGGCCGCACCCCGCACCTGACCCAGCGTCATCGTTTTTCACACACGGGCTCGATTCCCGTTGTCTCGGAGCTATAGTCGCTCGCTATGATTGAAACATCCAATACGCCCCAGCTCTCGCCCGAACTGGTAGAGCGCTTTGCGGCGATCGTCGGGCCCCGCAATGCCATCACCGACACCGACCTTCTCGCCCCCTTCATGGAGGAACCGCGCAGTCTTTTTCGCGGGGAGGGCCGCCTCGTGCTGCGCCCGGGCAGTGTCGAGGAAGTGTCGGCGATCCTGCGGCTCGCCAGCGAAACCCGCACGCCGATCGTGCCGCAGGGGGGCAATACCGGCCTTGTCGGCGGCCAGTCGGCGCGCTCGCCGGGCGAGGTGGTGCTGGCCCTGTCCCGGCTCGACAAGGTGCGGGAGGTCGATCCCGTCGGGCGCACCATGACGCTCGAGGCCGGAGTGGTCCTTGAGACCGCGCAGCAAGTCGCGGACGATGCCGGGCTGTTCTTTCCGCTGTCGCTCGGCTCGCAGGGCTCCTGCCAGATCGGCGGCAACCTCGCCTCCAATGCCGGCGGCACCGGGGTCCTCGCCTATGGCAATGCGCGCGAACTCTGTCTCGGCGTCGAGGCCGTGCTTGCCTCCGGCGAGATTTTCCACGGCCTCAGACGGCTGAAGAAGGACAATCGCGGCTACGACCTGCGCAACCTCCTGGTCGGATCTGAAGGAACGCTCGGTGTGATCACCGCAGCCGTCCTGAAACTGTTTCCGAAGCCCGCCGGGCGCGAGGTCGCCTATGTCGGGCTCGGCTCGCCGCGCGACGCGCTCGCTCTCCTGAAAACGGCGGAAGGCCGCGCCGGCGGTGCGCTGACGGCCTTCGAGCTGATGCCGCGGATCGGCATGGAATTCACGCTTCGGCATACGCAGGGGGCTCGCGATCCGCTGGCCAGCGCCTATCCTTGGTACGTCCTGATCGAGATCTCCTCCAACCGATCCGGAGAGGATGCCCGCGAGACGCTGGAGGCGATCCTCGGCGAGGCGTTGGAAGCCGGGACGGTTCAGGATGCCGCCCTGGCGCAGTCGCTCGAGGCGGCCGCGACCTTCTGGAAGATGCGCGAGGAGATGAGCTGGGCGCAGAAGCCCGAAGGCGGCTCGATCAAGCACGACGTCGCCGTTCCCGTCGCAAGGGTTCCGGACTTCCTGGAGGCGGCCGACCGGGCGGTGCTGGCAGCCATTCCGGAGGCGCGCATCGTCGCCTTCGGACATCTCGGCGACGGCAACATTCACTACAACATCTCGCAGCCCGTCGGCGCGGATACGGCCGCCTTCCTCGGCCGCTGGAAGGAGATCAACCGGATCGTCCACGCCATCGTCGCAGACATGGACGGGACGTTCTCGGCCGAACACGGGATCGGCCAGTTGAAGCGCGACGAGTTGGCGGTAACCAAACAGGGGATCGAGATCGAGCTGATGCGGCGATTGAAACGGGCGTTCGATCCTTACGACATCTTAAACCCGGGAAAGCTTGTTCAGGTTTGATTCAAGTTTTCTACTTGATAACCCTCAATCCGGTCAGGATCATTTAACTGCCTTTCTTAGGCCGCTCGCAAGACGACGATCGTAATGTCACCTCATCAAAGGCCGGGACACATCGGCCGACAGGGACACAGGAGACCGGGAAACCGGCTCTCAGGAGAGGCAGAAGGCGTCAGTCATGAGCATTGCTCCGAATACGCAACAGACCATTCGACCGAACTGGGCGAGCGTGCCGGTCCGTCTCGATCCGGCCGATAGCGCCCGGCGCCAGACAGTGGAAATGATCGAGGACGGCGAGGCCGTCACCTACTGGGTCGATCGCCGTGGCGCGGTGATCCGGCGCAGACTTTCCCAATCCGGGCTGCCGATCTCGATCGCGCTGCCCGCCAGGGCCTTCCGCGGCGTCGCCGCGCGGGCAATGGAAGACGGCGCCGGACAGGTGACCGTCACGCTCGAACTCTATCACGAGGATCCGAACTGCACGGTCCCGCTGCTGGTCGCCTGCGACCTCTACGATGTCGCCGCCGATTGGCGCGGCTGGGCCGAGCTCTTCGACCTGCCCATGCTGATGATCGAGGCCGACGGCAGCATCTGCACGCTGGAAGAGAGCTTCGGCAGCGTCAAGGCGGCCGCGCCCGCCCCGCGTCGCCGCTCGGCGAACCGCCAGCGCCGCCCGCGCTTCCTCGCCCGCCGCAAGCCCGGCCTCGGCATCCGCATGATCGTCAGCGGCGAGGAGATCATCGCCCGCCACTGAGGCGTCTGTTCGGCGGACGGCGTCGCCGTCGCCGCCGGGAGATTCTGACCGGTTCTGAAGCCGTTCACCGCCCGCATCCGGCAGCATAAGTTGCCGCTCGGCTGCACGGCTCGATCCCGAACGAACGCCCGCGCGCCGATTGTGCCGCGGGCGTTCTGCATTTGGCGGCCGCAGGCGGGCGGGCTTGATGGCGACCGTGCCGCGCACTTCGCTCATGCGATCGCGCCGGCACCGATCCGCGCGCACCGAGAGCATCGGGCGACAAATGGGCATCGCTCGATGCTCTCGATCTCCCTGGTGACGCGCCAAGTGGCCGAATAACCGGATTCCACTTTTTCGCCCGGCGCTCGAGTCCAGGAATGTTCATGAACGGATTCGCCGCTGCCGGACAGGCGGATGAAGCAGGCGCTCGTTTGCCAGGAATGTGGTCGGGCAGGTGACCGGGCCATAGCCCGTGAGCGGGGCCCGGCTTTCGTCGTCGCCCTTCAATTCCCGGCAGAAGCCGGGACTGGGAGGCCTAGCTGTTCCCCGGCCGGCCGTGATGAATGCGACGGAGGCCGACCGAGTGCTGTCAGGGATCGCGAAGGGCCGTTGGGTCGGCGCCTTAAATGGCCAGCGGCGGGAAGGAAAGCGACCAGAGCGTCGAGAAGACCAGCCCGAAGAACAGGATCCAGCCGAACATCGAGTTCGACTTGAACAGGTCGAGACACTGGTCCCCGTCATCGATGTCGAGGCTGAGGATCTGCCAGAGCATCTGGACGGCGCCGATGGCGAGGGCGGCATAGGCCGGCCAGGAAGGACCGGCGCCGGCGGCGCTGCCGGTGGTCAGGAAGGCCGCCAGGAAGAGGCCGACCGCGCCGAGATAGAGGACGGTGAGCGCCTTGCGCGTATGCCGGCCGAACAGCCGCGCCGTCGAGCGCACGCCCACCAGCGCGTCGTCCTCCTTGTCCTGATGGGCATAGATCGTGTCGTAGCCGATCGTCCACAGGATCGCGGCCGCGTAGAGGAGGAAGGCCGGCAGGGCGAGACCGCCCCAATGGGCGGCCCATCCCATCAGCGCGCCCCAGGAAAAGGCGAGGCCGAGGCCGAGCTGCGGCCAGTCCGTGAAGCGCTTGAGAAACGGGTAGATCGCGACGGTCGCGAGGGAGGCGATGCCGAGCAGGATCGCGAAGGCGTTGAACTGCAGGAGGACCAGGAAGCCGACCAGCGCCTGGATCACCAGGAAGAGCTTGGCCTGGAGCCGCGACACCCGGCCGGAGGGAAGCGGCCGCGAGCGCGTGCGCGCAACCGCCTCGTCGATCTTCTGGTCGACCAGATCGTTGTAGGTGCAACCAGCCCCGCGCATGGCGATGGCGCCGACGAGGAACAGGAACAGATGCCACAGGCTTGGCAGGCCGGTATGCACCGCGCTCGGCACGACGGCCTGCGGCGCCAGCGCCGCCGACCACCAGCAGGGCCACAGCAGCAGCTGCCAGCCGATCGGCCGGTCCCAGCGCGCCAGCTGCGCATAGGGCCAGACGCCGCGCGGCAGCCACCGGTACACCCAGTTGTAGGCCGGCGCATCGGCCACACGATCGGTTCGGTCGGCGTAACCGCCTTTGAGATTCGACATGCCGCCAGAGTCAGTGCATAGCCGCCTCAGTCAAGGCATTTTTCGTGCTTTTTTATGTCACTTCCTTTGGTTGGCTTCTGGCCGCCGCTGTTGACCTGGCCCGGGCGGCCCTCCTAATGCGCAACCTCTGGGCAACCGGCGACAGATTTCGGACGGGCATCATATGACGATCAACGTACTTCTCATCGGGTCTGGAGGACGCGAGCACGCGCTCGCCTGGAAGCTCGCCCAGTCCTCCGAACTCGGAGCGTTCTATGCGGCCCCGGGCAACCCCGGCATTTCCGAACATGCGGACCTCGTGACGCTCGACCTGGCCGATCATGCGGCCGTCGCCGCCTTCTGCAAGGCGAAGGACATCGGCCTCGTCGTCGTCGGTCCGGAAGCGCCGCTCGTCGCCGGCTTCGTTGACGATCTTTCAGCAGCCGGGATCCGCGTCTTCGGGCCCTCTGCGGCGGCGGCCCGGCTTGAGGGCTCCAAGGGGTTCACCAAGGATCTGTGCAGCCTCCACGACATTCCGACTGCCCGCTACCGACGGTTCGTGAGCGCCGCGGACGCTCGGACCTATGTCCAGGAGACCGGCGTGCCGGTCGTCATCAAGGCCGACGGTCTTGCCGCCGGCAAGGGCGTCACGGTCGCGATCACCAAGGACGAGGCGCTGAAGGCCGTCGACAATTGCTTCGAAGGCGATTTTGCGGGCCCGGGTTCGGAGATCGTGGTCGAAGAGTTCCTGGAAGGCGAGGAGGCGAGCCTCTTCTGCATCTGCGATGGCGAGCGAGCGCTCCTTTTCGGCACGGCGCAGGACCACAAGCGCGCCTTCGACGGCGACCGGGGACCCAATACCGGCGGCATGGGCGCCTATTCGCCGGCTCTCTGCCTCAGCGAGCAGATGGTGAAGCGGGTGATGCGCGAGATCGTCGAGCCGACCCTCGCCGGCATGAAGGAGGCCGGCTCGCCCTTTCGCGGGGTGCTCTATGCCGGCCTGATGCTGACCGAGCAGGGGCCGAAGCTGATCGAATACAATGTTCGCTTCGGCGATCCGGAGTGCCAGGTCCTGATGATGCGCCTCGCGAGCGACCTCCTGCCGGTGCTCGTCGCCGCAGCGGATGGAGACGTCTCCGGCGTCGATCTCCGCTGGTCGGAGGACCGGGCGCTGACCGTGGTGATGGCGGCCGAAGGCTATCCGGGCTCCTATCGCAAGGGAACGCCGATCCGCCATCTGCCGCGCGGCGGCGAGACGGTGCGGGTCTTCCAGGCCGGCACCGCGATGTCCGAGGCCGGGCTCGTCGCCAGCGGCGGCCGCGTCCTCAACGTCACGGCTCGCGGCAAGACGGTGCGCGAGGCGGCGCGCCGGGCCTACCTCGCCGTCGATGCTGTGGACTGGGACGGCGGCTTCTGGCGCTCCGACATCGGCCACCGGGCGATCATGGTCGAGGAGGCCTGAGACCTCCAGCCTTCCGGCAAGCCTGAGAGAAGTGGGTCCCGCGTCGCGCGTCGGCGGCCTGCGGGCAGCGGCCATCTTGCCGCGCCGGGTCCGAGGGCGGCGCTTGCCTGCGGCGCCGTTTCGGCGCATCAGCGATCAGCTTCATGTCGGGCGAGGGGAACGAGATGCCGGATGCAGCCGTGAGCACGACAGGGACGGCCACGACGCCGACCTTCGACGATGTGACGAAGGCGCGCGAGCGCCTCGCGGGCGTCGCCCATCGCACGCCGGTCATGACGTCGCGCTATGTCGATTCCCTGGTCGGCGGCCAGCTGTTCTTCAAATGCGAGAACCTGCAGCGGGCCGGTGCCTTCAAGTTCCGCGGCGCCTACAATGCCATCGCCTCGCTGACGCCCGACCAGCGCCGGCGCGGCGTTGCGGCCTATTCCTCCGGCAACCACGCCCAGGCGATAGCGCTCGCCGCCAGTCTGCAGGACACGCCCGCCGTGATCCTGATGCCCGAGGATTCGCCGGCCGTGAAACTTGCCGCGACCCGCAGCTACGGCGCCGAGGTCGTCACCTATGACCGCTATGCACAGGATCGCGAGGTGCTGGGAGCCGAGCTTGCCGGCAAGCGCGGCCTGACGCTCATTCCGCCCTTCGACCATGAAGCCGTCATCGCCGGCCAGGGCACCGCGGCGGCCGAGCTCTTCGAGGAGACCGGCCCGCTCGATCTCCTGCTCGTCTGCCTCGGCGGCGGCGGCTTGCTCGCGGGCTCGTCGCTTTCGGCCGCGGCCCTGTCGCCGGACTGCCGCGTCGTCGGCGTCGAGCCGGAGGCCGGCGACGATGGCCGCCAGTCGCTCGAAGCGGGGCGGATCGTCACTATCCCCGTTCCCCGGACCATTGCGGACGGTGCCCAGACGACGCATCTCGGCGCGCTGACCTTTCCGATCATCCGCCGCCATGTCGAGCGGATCGTCACCGTCGGCGACGCCGATCTCCTCGCCGCGATGCGCATCTTCTTCGAGCGCATGAAGATCGTCGTCGAGCCGACCGGCTGCCTGTCGCTCGCCGCCGCGCTGTCGGAGGCGGTCGACTGCCGCGGACAGCGGGTGGGGGTGATCGTTTCCGGCGGCAATGTGGATATGGCGAGGGCGGCCGCGCTCCTCGCCGGTTGAGACCGCGGAGCGCCGCCGCCGGCGCGTCCGCTCCTTCGGCAACTCCTGGCCCGTGGCCGGAGACATCTCGATGACGCACCTTCGTTCCCGCGGCGACGGACGCCCCGGCGGGCGGTCTCGCGCACGAATTCTTAAACGATCCCTTTCCGGCGAGGGCCGCTGCCTTGCATCGGGACGATGGCAGCTTTGCATGAGAGTGCATTGCTGCGCTGCAGTATGGTGCTTAGCTTGTTTGGTGAAGCAGACAGGAGAACAGCCATGAAGATCACCGACATCATCCGCAGCGCGGTCGGCGCCACCAGCGAGCAGGAACGCGTCCGTGCCTATCTCGAACGCTCCGTTTCGATGGCCGATCTGGAGCGCCGCCAGCGCGAGGTCGATTCCGGCCGCTTCCGCGCCCGCAGCTATCCTTTCTGAGGATCGCAACCGCTCAGCGGTTTTCCCGCCACCAGATGTAGAGCCCGCTCGCGACCAGGATCGCGGTGCCGACCAGCATTGTCGGGCTCAGCGGATCGCCGAACAGGCCGACGCTCAGAAGGCTTGCGGTCAGCACCTGCACGTAGAGAAACGGCGACAGGAGCGAGGCCGGGGCGTGCGAGAAGGCATTCACCAGCGTGAAGTGCCCGAGCGATCCGACCGTTCCGATCGCGAGCATGAGCCCCAGCGTCGGAAGATCCGGCGTCTGCCAGAAGGGGATGACGACGATCGTCAGGACGACAGCGCCGGTCGCCGTCGTGTTGAACTGGGTCGAGGCGGCGTCCTCCCGCCCGGACAGCTGCCGCGTCAGCATCAGATAGCAGGCGTTGAAGGCCGAAGCGGCGAGGGCGAGGAACAGCGCCGGGTCGATGTCTCCAAAGCCCGGGCGCAGGACCAGCAGCATCCCGAGGAAGCCCGCGACGACCGCCGAGATCCGGTGGATGCCGATGCGCTCCTTCAAAATGACGACCGACAGGACGGTCACGAGGATCGGCGCGAAGAACAGCACCGCGGTCGCGTCGGCGAGCGGTACCTGCGACAGCGCGAAATACATGCATGCCGTCGCCGACAGGAGCATCGAGCCGCGCGCCACCTGCAGGAAGGGATGCCGGGTCTTCAGGAATCGCCGTCCCGTGGTCGCCGAGAGATAGGCGGTCATGATCAGCGTCTGAAAGACGTAGCGCCCCCAGATCACCTCCACCACCGGAACCAGGCTCGTCAGATGTTTGCCGAGGGCATCCTGGCCGGAGAAAATGCTGCCGGCACACAGTGTCAGCAGGATGCCGGTAAGGAGAGAGCTTGGGGATCGCATTTCAGCTGGGCCGCCTTTCGGCCCGGCCGTAACCCATTGCTCCGGCCATAGGAAGCGGTTCCTTCGCCTGGGTCTCGGGAAGCCCGCGGACAGGGGTTGACTCGTTCCCCTCCACCACGGGCAATCCGGCGCATCGAGCGGCGGTTTGGCCTTGCCGCAGGCCGCGGAGCAGATAGGGCGAAGGAAGCGGCGCGCCGCGCCTTTGCCGCCTGGCTCTATGCGTCGTCCTCTTTCAGGAAGACCTCGACCGGGCCGGAGAGCTTGATCGTCAGCGGATTGCCCTTGCGATCCTTGGCCTTGCCGGCCTGGACCCTGATCCAGCCTTCACTGACGCAATATTCCTCGACATTGGTCTTTTCCGCCCCCTTGAAGCGGACGCCGACGCCGCGCGTCAGGAGGTCGGCGTCGTAATGGGGGCTCGTCGGATCGGAGGAAAGGCGGTCGGGAAGGGTGTCGGACATCGTGCTTTCGTCTCGCTGCGGAAGTGGCGCCTGACATAGAGCCGGCGGGTCGCCCTGCCAAGCCGGAAGAATAACCCCTGGCGAGTCCAGCGCGAATTGCTCTCGCATTTTCACTGTCTTGCGAACCAGACCGCCGTGCCGGCCATTTTCATGTCCGGTTCATGTGGCATGATCTAGTCGAGGATCGGCGATTGCTCATCACGACGGCCGTGCCACGCGCGTGGCGGCGTCGTCTGGCGGGCCGATCGAGCCGAGTGCAGGAAGGCAGGACGAGGATGAAGAGACCAATCGCAGGGCTGTTCGTGGGATTTCTGGCGATGGCCTTGCCGCTCTGCGCCGCAGAGGCACAGACGGTCGCTGCCGGTTCGCCGGCCGGGCCGGTTCGTCTCGCGCAGTTCGACGCGCCCTATGGCAGTCCGGACGGCGCCGTCGAAGTCTATGTCGATCAGTACGGCCAGAGAGTCTTCCTGGACGCCAGCGGGCGAATCATCGGCATCGAGGGCTCGCGCCGCGACCGGTTCCGCGAGCGCCGGCAGCGTTTCGACGAACGCCGCGGCGCGATCATCGACGCTCCGCCGCCGCCGGGCGTGACGCTCGAAGGCCCGGCCGATCTCGGGGCGGTGGATCCTTATGGCGACCGCGGCTATCGGAATGTCAGGCGGCCGCGCTCTGCCGATCCCTATAGCGACTACAATGATCTCGACGATTTCGGCGGCGGCCGTCGCCAGGACAATGCCCCGATCGAGGCTTCGCCGCTGCCGGACGCGCCGGCGGCCAATCCGCGGCGCGAGGCGGAACTGCCGCAGGCAACGCCTGCCACCCAGATCCCTGCCACCCGGACCCCTGCCGGCGGCGACCTGCCTCCGCAAGGCGTCGATGCGGCCCTGCCCAAGCCGGGCGAGTCGATCATCGAATCCGAAGGCCAGACGATCCAGGAGTCCGATCCTGCTCCCCAGGTGGCGATGCCCAAGGGAAAGAACGTCAAGGTCGAGGTGGCGGCGCTGCAGATCCTGCTCGACCGGGCGGGAATGTCGCCGGGCGTCATCGACGGGCGCATGGGCGGCAATGTGAACAAGGCGGTCGCCGCCTATCGCGAGAAGTTCGGCCGCGACCTGCCGACGGGCGATTCCAAGGCGCTGGCGGAAAATCTCGACGAGACCGGCGGGCCGGCGATCGTCGAATATGAGATCACGGCCGAGGATGTCGCCGGGCCCTATGTGGCGTCGATCCCCTCGGACTACGGCGAGAAGGCGCAACTGCCGGCGCTCAGCTACGAGCGGGTCTCCGAAAAGCTCGCCGAGAAGTTCCACATGGACGAGGAGTATCTGAAGGAGATCAATCCCGGCGCGGACTTCAATCGCCAGGGCACCCGGATCAAGGTCGCCAATGTCGGCACGAACGTATCGGGCGGGGTCGCGAAGATCATCGCGGACAAGGGGCGCGAGCAGGTTCGCGCCTATGGCGCGGACGGCACGCTCCTCGCCGCCTATCCCGCGACCATCGGCTCATCCGACACGCCGTCGCCCACCGGCACGGTCGAGGTCAGCCGCATCGCCTTCGACCCGACCTACACCTACAATCCGAAGATCAACTTCAAGCAGGGCGCCAACGACAAGATCCTGACCATTCCGGCCGGTCCGAACGGCCCGGTCGGCTCGATCTGGATCGCGTTGTCGAAGCCGACCTACGGCATTCACGGCACGCCGGAGCCCTCCAAGATCGGCAAGACCAACAGCCATGGCTGCGTGCGCCTCACCAATTGGGACGCCACGGAACTCGCCAAGATGGTCAAGCCGGGGGTCACCGTGGAGTTCATGGAATAGCAGCTCGGCCCGCTTGCCGGGCTCTGCCGTCGTCGGCGTCGGCCCCGAAAAGGGGCTGGCGCCGCGGCGCAAAAGATTATCGAGCGACTGTTATGCGCCGCGGCCGCCTTGGCATGAGGAGGTTCGGTTCGCGTCACGGGTGACCGTCGGATGTTGGAGCCGACCCGGAAGATGGGCGCCGCAGCATCGGACAGCGAACAAGGATCGCTTATCCCTCCATCTCTTCATCATCGCCTCGGGTTTCCGAACCGGGTCCCGCCCTTCGGTCCGATCCACTAACGATTTCATCATCATAAACGGGAAAACCGTGCGGTCTGGGAGCCAAGCGGGCGCCCAGACCGTTTCCTAGGCTTCTGGTCTTTGGAAATGGGGCATTTGATGAAAGTTCTTTTCTTCGCGGCAGCCGGTGCGCTTTCCGTGCTGCCCGCGGCGCCATCCGCCGCGGCTCCCGCACCGCTGACGCAGGAAGCCCTCGACAGCGCGACCTTCCAGCAGTGGCAGGCGCGCCGGCACGATGCGGAAGCTGTCGCCGCGACGGCCGAGGCCGATCCGACGATCCCTGATACGACAGAAGCCCCTGCAAGCGGTGCTCCCGCGCCGGGAACGACGTCGAACGGATCGCCGTCAACGAGCGCGGAGAATTCCGTGGCGGCGCCCAAGGTCGAGGTGACCGGAGAACCGGACAAGGCGGTGGCGACGCCGGACTATTCCACCGACCTGCCGGACGAAGCGGGTCTGGAATCGGCCGACGAGCCGGAGGCGCCCGACCCCTTCATGGTCCGGCTTCAGGTTCTGCTCGACCGGGCGAATGCCTCGCCGGGCGTCATCGACGGCTATTTCGGCGAGAATACCAAGAAGGCGATCCGGTCCTACGAGGAAATGCGCGGCCTTCCCGTCGACGGCGAGCCCGATGCCGACCTCTGGAACGTGCTGACGGTCGATAAGGGCCGTGCAATGACGACCTATCGAATCACCAAGGACGACGTCGAAGGGCGCTATATCGATTCGCTGCCGGACGACTATGCCGAACTCGCCAAGATGGACTGGCTCGGCTTCCATGGTCCGGTCGAGATGCTGGCCGAGCGGTTCCACATGGATGAGGAACTGCTGAAGGCCCTCAACTCGCAGACCGACTTCAAGACGCCGGGCGACGTCATCCTGGTCGCGGAGGTCGGCAAGGCGGCAACCGCCAAGGTCCTGCGCGTCGTGGTCGACAAGCAGAAGGGCGAACTCACCGCCTTCGATGGAGCGGGCGCGATCGTCCTATCCGCTCCGGCGACGATCGGATCGGCGGATACGCCTTCGCCGACCGGGACGGTGACGGTCGTTGGAGTCGCGCCGGACCCGACCTACAGCTACGATCCGCAGAAGAACTTCACGCAGGGCTCGAACACGAGCGAACTCACGCTTCCTCCGGGACCGAACGGGCCGGTCGGTTCGATGTGGATCGACCTGTCGAAGCCGACCTACGGAATCCACGGGACGGCCCATCCGGCGCTGATCGACAAGAGCGTCAGCCATGGCTGCGTGCGGCTGACCAATTGGGACGCCGAGGCGCTCGCAAAGCTCGTCGAGCCTCAGAAGACCACGGTGGAGTTCAAGGGGTGAGCGGAGTGCGATCCATGACGGCCGCGCTCCTCGCCGCCGCCTTGCTCTTGCCTGCGGCGGGCGGCGGCGCGCATGCCGAAAGCTTCCTGTCGCGGCTCCTGTCGGGGCCGGAGCGGGCGCATGCGGAATCGCGCCACCGTCATCACCCGCGCAGGCGCAGGTTCGCCCGCGCGGCACCCGATGCACAAAGTCTGCTCCCCGACGAACCGCCGGTCCCGACGAGCCGGCCGGACAGGCGCGGGGACGCAACGGTCGACGGTGAGACGGAGGGAAATGAGCGCGGGGCTGACCGGACGCGATCGCCGACAACCGGGGAATCGGAGAATGATCGCGCTCGCAGCCCCGAGGAAGGACCCGAGCGGCCCGAACAGGAAGCGGCAACGCCGGTCCCACCGACGCCCGCGCCGCGCGAAGCCCCTGGGGACGCGCACGATTTAGAACCGCGCGAATCAGAACCGCGCGAATCGCAGCCGAAGGAAACGCGCTCAGGGCGCGAGCCCGTGGCTCGCACCGATGATGCGGGCGAAGAACCGGCGGCGCGCGCCGCCGAAGACGACGAAGACCTGCCGCAGGTCGGACCGGTGCCGGAGGCGCGTCCCGACCGCCGTGATGCCGCAGAAGGCGCGCCGCGCCCCGGCACCGCCGCATCAGGCGCTGCGGCTGGTGCGACCATCAACACGCCAGCGGCCCTGCGGGCGACCGAGGAGCGCGTGACGCCGGAGGGGGACGTTCTCGCCGCCGCCGCGGTCGTCGACGCTAAGGCCTGCGAGGCGGTCCTTGCCAGCCGCGGCGCCGAATTCTCGGTCGGGCCCAGCATTTCCGAGGGGGCTTGCGGTGTCCTGCGGCCTGTTTCGATCTCGCGGCTGAGTTCGGGTATCGCGATCGAGCCGCAGACGGTGATCCTCTGCCGGACCGCTCTCGCGCTCGACGAGTGGGCGTCCGGCAGCATCCTGCCGGCAGCGCGCGCGGCCTTCCCCAACAATCCGCCGAAGGCCATGCGCCTCGAAGGCACCTACACCTGCCGGGCCCGGTCTTCGCAGGACAAGATCTCCGAGCATGCCCGCGGCAGCGCGGTCGACATCGGCTCGATCAAGCTGTCCGACGGCACCGACATCCCCGTCGTCGGGCGCGATGAGGACACGCCCAAGGCGCGGTTCCAGCATGCCGTCCGCTCCGGCGCCTGCGGCCCGTTCAAGACCGTGCTCGGGCCGGGGACGGACGCCGACCATGCCAGCCATTTCCATCTCGACATCGCCGCGCGGCGCAGTGGCGGGACCTATTGCAAGTGAGGCAGGCGGATCCACTCGTGATTCGCGATGTCCGGCGGCCATCTATGACGGCAGCCCCTCGGCTCCGGCCGGCCGGGCCGCTTAGAGCGCCGGGCGAAGAAGTGGAAACCGGTTTTCGGCCACCCGGCGCGTTGCCAAGGAGATCGAGAGCATCGAGCGATGCCGATTTGTCGCCCGATGCTCCGGGCCCCGCCGGGAAAGGAAAAGCGGGTCAGCGGTCGGCGACCAGCGGGCTCTCGACGCGTTCCTCGAGAAGCTTGTCGATCCGGTCGCGCTCACGCTTGAACTTGGCAAGGTCGTCGCCGGCGAGCACGATTCCCGACGGCAGCTTGATCCGCATCGGGTCGACATGCGTGCCGTTCACCAGGATCTCGAAGTGCAGGTGATTGCCGGTCGAAAGGCCGGTCGAGCCGACATAGCCGATCACTTGGCCCTGGCGGATACGCGTGCCCGGCTTGATCCCCTTGGCGATGGCGCTCTGATGGCCGTAGACGGTTTCGTAGCCATTGGAATGGCGGATCGCCGTTTCGCGGCCATAGCCGGATGACCAGCCGGCCTTTTCGACGACACCGTCGCCGGCCGCCAGAATCGGCGTGCCGCGCGGGGCCGCCCAGTCGACGCCCCAGTGCGGGCGGACATAGCCGAGCACGGGATGCTTGCGGCCGGTCGAATAGCCGGACGAGAAGCGGGCGTTCGGCACCGGCTTGCGCATCAGGAACTGCTTGGCGCTCTTGCCGTCGGCATCGAAATAGTCGGCGCTCTCGGTTCCCGTCGGCCGGTAGCGGTAGAAGCGCTTGACCGACCCGCCGAAGCTGATTTCCGCAAAGAGGATCTCCGAAGCGTCGCTCGCCTCCTCCTTCCCCTTCTCCATGGAGTAGAAGACGGCGAGCCGATCGCTCGGGCTGAGACGAGCCTGGAGGTCGACATCGCTTGCCAGCATGCGCACGAGCTGCTGGCAGAGCCGACTGTTGAGCCCATAGGAAAGGGCGGCCTGGTAGATGCCATCGTAGACGCTGGGCATATCGGCGCGAAGCGGTGCCTCGTCCTGATTGTCGCCGAAGGCTTCGGCGACCGAATCGGCCATTTCGGGCGCCGCCGCCGGCTCGAAGGGGCCGTCCTGCGTGGCGGCCACCGTGCCGAGATGCTTGTCGCCGCGATAGGCCGAAAGCCGGACGATCTCGTCCTTGCCGTCCCTCGTCTCGATTCCCAGACGCAGCGCGTCCCCCGCCGCGAGCTTGTCGTCTCCGAGAAGCTCGGCGAGGGCAGAGACCGCGTCCTCGTGCCCGATTTCCTCATGGCCCGAGCGGGCGAGCATGTCGGCGACCGACATCTTTTCGCGAAGGGGCAGAATCTCTTCGTGGAAGCGCGGCAGCGGATCGTCGGTCGGGTCCGATACGGCGAGCGAGACGTTCTCCTCGATCACCCGGAAGGCGGAGCCGGGTTCGTATTCGGTGACGTCGCTGGTCAGGTTGAAGCGGCCGGGGTCGACGGTGGAGAGCGAGGCCACCTGGACCGGGCCGCCACTACCCAGGCGCGGCTCGACCGAGCGCACCAGGCTTTCCGCCTGGGCCGCGTCGAGTGGTTCGGTCCGCTCGTAGGAGGCGCTGTCGAAGACGAAGGGCCCGACCTTCAGCCGCACCTCCGATTCCACCCGCGCACCATAGATCTGGGCGGGTTCCGCCGCGCCCGCGGACGCGGCCTGCGCGCCGTCGTCGTCCTTGGAGCTCTCGTCCGCGGTCTCGCCCGCACTCGGCCTCGCGAAGATCTTCAGCGGATCGAAGCGCGGATAGTCGGCATTGGCCGGATAGCGCGCGGCGAGCAGCATGTTGACATAGCCGAAGGGCAGGGTGCGGATCACCTCGCGGTCGCCGTCGCGCGTGACCGTCGAGAGCTCTAGCACCTGGCGGCTTCTGGCAACCGGCATCGCCGTGGCGACCACCCTTTGCCCCTTGGCGAGAGTGTCCGCATCGTCGTCGGGATCGAAGACGAGGGCGAGGCCCGCGGGACTCGCCGCGCCCTGATGCCCGTCGAGCGCCGCCGACAGCGCGATACCCATCAGCGCAGTCGAGGTCACGCCGGTCAAAAGCGTCCCCGCCAGCCACCGGGCCGACACCTGGCGGCGATCCGGCCTGCGCCGGCGATCCGCTATCAGTGGCGGTTCGTCTCCAAAGGCCGGCTTGTCTTGCGGCAAACGGTGCATCCCCTTCCCCGATCGTCTCCCCCCTGTCCCCCGACAAGGTGGCGAAATCCCGACCGCATCTCCCCGATCTTAACAGAAGATTGCAACGTGCCATACGGGCGTGATCGGCATCCTTCAAGCCGCGACGCCCGGCAAGGCCGCACAGGTCCGGCGGTAAGGTGGCCTGGAACTGCCCGGCTGGCGGCCTCAGCGCTCAGCCTTTCGATGGGACCGGCGCCCATCCCTATGGCGTGGCACACTGCATAAGAGACGGTACGCGTTGCCCGAGACTGTCCGCCGTCTGCGTCCGCGGCCGTGCATAAGATTGTCCCGCGCCTTCAGCCGTTCGCCTTAAGGGCGGCTCACTCGCACCCCGGGGCGTACGTGCCTCGTGACGGACGGGTGTGCCCCGTGATCCTCGACGGGGTGAGGCGTAAGAGGAGAGGCGACTGGTCGCGCCGTTCCAAGAAGACCATCGGCACTCTCATCCCGAACCCTGCTGTGCTGGCGTTGCGGGCAGGCTGCGCAGGGCGTCGCGACGGGGCCGATCGAAGTTTTTGAAGTTTTTGCGAACAAGGCCGTTGACAGGTGATCCGACCATCTCCTATATGGCGCTCATCGACGACGGCGGTGGCGCCGGGCGGGCCGGACGGCCCCACCGAGGAACTGGTTCGAACGAAAAATTCGGCCGGTTCGGTTTTGCGCCGCTATCGTTTGTATCATTTGAGTGTTGCTCATGCAGCGGCCCTCCTAGGGGAACGGAAGAATTCGTTCTGAAAGTCCCCACCGCCGAAGGATTTCGGCGTGTTTTTTGACATTGTTGGTATTGAGAAGAAA
>NZ_JAJAVB010000034.1 GCF_020615385.1 Jiella soli
ATCGCTCTCCGTTTGCGATCTTGAATCAAATTCCAAGGTAAAGCGGAATCCCTGAATGCAGACGCAACCTAGGGCCTTAGACATTGCTATTTGACAGAAGGGAGCATCTCATCGAGCTGGGTGTCGATCGCAACGCTCTCCCACGCGGACAGGTCGGCAAGAAACTTTTCGCCATGTGCCCGCAGGCCCTCGATTGCGTCCGCCCCCACTTGTAGTCGCAAAGGTGTCTTGTCCGACGCCAAAGCCGTATCGACTGCCCGTGCTGCCTTGTACGGGTCTCCCGGTTGCCGGCCATGATACTGACCCACGGCGGTTCTGATCCCCGACATCACCTTCTTATAGTCATCTATTTCCGGGAGGATTTCCAAGTCATTGAAGTTGGTGCGGAACGCGCCAGGCTCAAGTATCATTACCTTGATGTTCAACGGAGCGACTTCTTGCGCCAGTGCTTCCGAGATGCCCTCCAGTGCAAATTTTGAGGCGGAAACAGCGCCAATTCCCGGGAAGGATAGCTTCCCGCCGAGGCTCGAAAAGTTCACGATGGCTCCGGCTTTCTGCTGCCGCATGTGAGGCAGAACCGCTTTAATGGTCGAAAGCGCCCCGAAGAAATTAGTCTCCATCCGTGACCGGAACACTTCGTCCGGCGTTTCTTCGACCGCGCCGATGGCGCCGTAACCCGCGTTGTTGATGAGGACGTCGATCCGGCCGAAGCGGAAGATGGCTGCTTTGACGCTATCGCTGACCTCAGTTGGAACGGTTACGTCGAGCCTTGCAAGCAGAAGCCGGTCGGAGTTCTTCTCGAGGAGCGCTTCAAGCTTGGATAAAGAACGGGCGGTCGCCACGACGTTGTAGCCGTGATCAAGGGCGTAGTGCGCGAATGCTAGGCCGAAACCCGAAGACGCACCCGTGATGAACCACGTCGGTGTGGCAATCATTTATTTCTCCATCTTTGCGACGGACAACCCGCCAACTCAAGTAGATGCCTGAAATCCACGTGCGCGATAATACGATCGAAATCGCATGCATTGTGCGATACGATGCATCAATGGACAGAATGCTCCTCCCTCACCTCCCCATATTGCTGGCGGTCGCTCGCAAGTCCGGCTTTGCCGCGGCGGCTGCCGAACTCGGCATGAGCCCGTCTGCCGTCAGTCACGCCGTACGCGCGGTCGAGGATCGGCTCGGAGAACCGTTGTTCGCACGGACGACGCGTAGCGTATCGTTGACGCAGGCCGGCGAGAGCTTTCTAGCAGCCGTGGGACCTGCCCTGGACGATATTGCCAAGGCGTCGGAAGGAATTACCGCGAGGGGCGGCGAGATAACGGGATTGCTGCGGCTTACCGTGCCGCAGTTTGTGCTCGACATGGGTTTGACGCCGATCCTCGTCCACCTTTCGAAGCTGCACCCTCATCTGACGGTCGAGCTGCATGCCGAAGATGCCCTGGTTGATATTGTCGAGACCCGGTTCGATGCAGGGATAAGATTGGGGGAAACGATACAGCAGGATATGGTCGCGCTGCGGCTGACTCCCTCGTTCAGATCGGCCCTGGTGGCCTCGAAGCAGTATCTGGAAGCGAATGGGACACCACAGTCCTTGGAGGATCTCGCCGGCCATAACTGTATCGGCTTCCGGAGCTCAAGTTCGGGAGGCGTTTACGACTGGCCGCTGAACGATTGTGGCCAGATCCGGACGTTTAAGACGACCGGGACGGCGTTGGTCTCCGATGCCGGGCATGCTCGCGATCTCGCAATTGCCGGATTAGGGATCGCATACATGTTCGAGCCGCTGGTTCGAGCCCACCTGCTCGATGGCCGGCTTGAGCAAATACTACCGCACAGTTCGACAGATCTGGACGGCCTATTTTTGTATTACCCGCGCCGCGCATCGCTTGCTCCCAAGCTTCGCGCATTCGTTGATGTTGCGAAGAAATTCTCGGGTAGCTGGGATACTTCGATACCTAATCTGAGCCAGTCGTCGCAATCGCTTTAGGCAGGCGCAGGCGGATAGTAACAAGACAGCGATGCCCAAAAACCATCCGAGTATGCCTGGGTAGCGGCGCAGAGTCCCTGGAAGCCGGCGTCCAGCAGTAGAAGCCGGAATTTTCGGGTCCGGAAGGTGCCGGCAAATACCGCATGTCGACCTTCCGGTTGCCGATAGAGCGTAAGAGTCCGTTTGAGAAAGGTCTCAATGGCTGATGCGTCGGAGCAGGAGGCTTCCCATGGCGACATGGATCATGGCTTCCGAGACGTCGATGCGCTGT
>NZ_JAJAVB010000035.1 GCF_020615385.1 Jiella soli
TGGAACTACTTCAAAGCTGCAGGCTGCGTTGCAGATTAATCGCCCGACGCTCTAGCGTGGTCCAGTGCGAAGCCGAGCGAGGCGAGCGTCTTGCCGCCGCCGGTCGGAACGTTGAGGGTGAAGAGGCCCGGCGCCATTGCGGCCCGCTCGCGCACCGTCGCCAGGATTTCCGCCCGGTGGGCGGCGATGTCCGTTTCCGGCGGTCCGAAGCCGGCAATCTCCTCGTCGAACCCTGCGAGGAAGACCGGCAGACGGTCCTTCAGCGCCGGCCAGTCGCGATCCTTCGTTCGTTCGCCGATCGACTCGTAGTAGCGTTCGGTGGTCTTGAAGTCGGCATCGACGAGGCAGGAGAAGATCATCCTGCCGAGCATGGCGAGTTGGCGTGCGAGAGCGTCCGGCGAGGTTCCCCAGGAGAAGGCGGGCAAGAGGCCTTCCGCCCTCTCCGGCACGATATCACGGTGGCCGGAGTCGAGGACGGCGAGGTCGAAGCCCGCGAGCCGGCGATCGAGATTGGCGTCGTCGGAGCCCCGCGTGTCGGGAAGGCCCGCATGGTGCCCGGCGATCGCGTGGGCGATCAGCGCCGCGACCCAGCTATCGTCCGCCTTGGCCGCGAGATCGAAGACCAGCTTGGCGCCGGCGGTGGAATGATCGACGCGGGACGCCGATCCGGAGAGCCGTGCCTGAAAGGCCGGGGTGTACTTCCCCAAGTCGTGCAGGAGCCCGGCAACTTTCGCCGCTGCAGCGATCTCGAGCGGCGCGCCGAAGGCTTCCGCCTGCTCGGCCACACGAAAGAGATGCTTAGCGAGCGGTTCCCAGTCCGACGGATCGTTCGGCTTGTTCGAGTGGGCGTAGAAGATGAGAACCTCCCAACCCCGCTTCAGCAATCTCTCATTCTGACTGTGCACCTCTCATCCTAATTGTCGACCTGCAAGGTGTCCCGATTAAAGGTGGCTTCGAGGTTGGTATCGGCGGCTTATGCGAGAAGATCGTCGATGCCCAGCTGCGGAGCGGTGTGGATCGTCATGGCCGCTTCCCTTACGCCGCTGCCTGGTGCAGCCCGGTGTCAGCCTCGCCCTCGGTGCCTTCGTCCGCCGCACTGAACGCGTTCAGATAATCAGCGGCCTTTTGCGCATGGGCGGCAGCGGTGAAGATCGCGCGGGCATCCTGTTTCAAGACCTTCAGCCAGTGCCCGATATAAGCGGCGTGGTCGTCCCGCACCTCCGGAGTCAGGCTGAGATCGGCAGAGAGGAAGTCAGCGCCAAGCTCGGCAACCAACTCCTCGGCGGCATAGCCGGCATCGCCCCAGCGCTTGCGGCCCAAATCCCGGTCCAGCCGGTTCTTGTGCTTGGTCCAGTGGGTCGCCTCATGGGCAAGCGTGGCATAGTAGCTTTCCGCATCCCGGAACGCCTCGAAAGGCGGCATCTGGATATGGTCTGTCCCGCCGCAATAATGCGCGGAATTCCCACCATGGCGGATATCGGCGCCCGTGGCGGCAAAGAAGGCCTCGGCTTCGGCGTTGCGCTCCACCGGATCAAGCTGCGGGGCGGCGAGCTGGTAAAACCGCTCCGGCAAGTCCTCGACCTGCTCGGCATTGAAGACGGTGTAGCCCTTCATGAAAGGAATATCCCGCTCGGTCTCGGCGCCGCTGGCTTCGTCCGTCTCGGTCTTGGAAAAGGTGCTGGCATAGACCACCGGGCTGCCCTTTTCGCCTTTCCGGACATGCCCGCCCAACTCCTGCGCCTGCTTGAAGGTCATCCAGATCGGCGCCGCAAAGCCTTTGGTCACAGCCTCTGACCACAGCATGATGACGTTGATGCCGCGATAGGCCTCACCGTTCGCCCGCAAGGGCCTTGTGATACGCCCGGCGGCGTGCTCGCCGCTCCATGGCTTCAGCCACGGCCTGACGCCGCGCTCCAGATCGGCAATGATGTGATTGGTGATCTTCGAATAGATATCCTGTTTCATGGGGTGACGCCTTTCGCCTCAAGGGTTGATGTACCGGCGCTAGACTTCCCCCTCCGGGAGGGATCTTCCTTCGCGCCTGAACCCTTGCCCAGCGGCGAGCGACCCGAAAAACCAAAAGCAAAGAAACGCGCGCGTGCGCGCGGCCGCATTCGGGGCGTTCGATGAAATTCCGGGGATGGGTCAACGGTCTTCTCGGGAACCGTTAGGCGGGCTTGGTGCGGCTACGCGCCTTAGCCCCGCCTTACGGCGGAAGGCCGTTGACCCACAGCCGTAGGCGTCCTCGGATTTCATGTAAGCTGGAAAGAGGGGTTCCAAGCGCGTGACTACGCGCGCTCGAGCCATAAGCCGGGCTCCGTTCGGGCGGAGTCCGTCCTTTGATCTCTGCCAGCGATCGTCACCCGGATGGGCCGAAACCGCCCCTGCGGGTTCGGTGGAGGCGGCCTCCCGCCGGAATAGAGCGCGGTGCGCCAGGCGCGGGCAGCCCAATCTGAATCTTATTGCGAAGAGCCCACATCTGTGGGTATAATAATCAAGAGAAGGCAGGTTGTATAATGGACCAAACGATGACAAACACAGCCGACAAGGGCGACATGCTCAAAGTCCGCATGGACGCGGCCACGCTGTCCATGATGGATACGGCGCGCGCCTATCTCAATCTGGACAAGAGCAAGTTCATCCGGGAGAGCGTTCGCGAGAAGGCGGAGTCGGTGATCGCCCAGCACCAGAAGACGCAGTTCTCGCCTGGGGACTGGGCGGCCTTCTTCGGCGCGCTTGATGCGCCGGCCGCGCCGACGCGCCGCATGACGAAGGCCGCACAGAAATTCCGCGACATCCAGGGCTAAGGTGGAATTCGCCGCGCTCGATCCGAAGGGGCATGACCGCAAGAGCTTCGATTGCGGCGTGCCGGCGCTGAGCCAGTACCTCCAGCGCTATGCGAACCAGGACCTCAAGCGCAGCCTGACGCGGATCTATGTCCTCGCCGATGGCCGGACGATCATCGGCTATTACTCGATCAGCGCCCATTCGGTGCGCCGCGACAACCTGCCGGCCGACGTGCAGGCCGGTCCTTACGAAGACATCCCGTTTCTGCTGCTCGGCCGGCTTGCCGTCGATCGCCGTTTTCAGGGCCAGGGCTATGGCGATGCACTCATCGTTCATGCCTTCCACACGACCCGCACGGCTGCGGCGCAGATCGGCATCCTCGGCATGATCGTCGAGGCCAAGGACGAGAAGGCCGCTGCCTTCTATGAGGGGTTCGGGTTTCGCCGTCTTACCAACACGCGGCACCGCCTCGTCCTGCCGATAACGGCGATGGATACGGTCCTTTGATATTGAAGGATTTTATAGAGGCCAACTTCCAAATAGATTCCGTGTAAACTGAGATAACCATCGACATATTTACGATAATTCCGTAGTCTAGTTGCAGAATTTTTTGGCAAGACGGTATCTAAACATGTTTTTCTTAGGACTTAACTTACAGGCCCTCAAACGCATCATAGAAATCTAAAGCTCGATGCGGCAGTGAGACAGAGAGCTCGTCTGTGTCAAGCACGTAGCGGCCTAACAGAAATCGCCCGTGGCGTTCGCGTATCTTGTAAAACCGAATTGGGCGGCTGCGCGCCGAGAGCGCTTTTACTATGGCAAATTTGACGGTGTGAGAGCAGCGCATCCCAAATACGACCTCTTCCGACTCAAGCGGTGAACGTTGCGGGCCGCGCGGGCCGATAAGCCGCCATTCTCGCTCGTATCCCCAGTCGATAGCCTTCTTCGTAACGACGGCGTCGTCTACTTTACGGCGGGCTTCCTCATCCCCATCGAGCATGGCCGATACCGCGCTAGCCGCGATCAGCCGACTGCCTCCGTAGCTAATTTTATGAAGATCGCTTTCCGCCGGCGCGGGTATTGAGAAGCGAGACTGTCGGATAGGATCCAAGCGCGAGTAGCTTCTGTTTTCCGCCGTATCGATAAGACACCCGCCAGAGTTTCGAACCGGTCGGCGATACCAACAGATGAAGCCCCCCACCGTCGCTGTGTTTGAAGGGGCGGCCGGAAGGTCTGAAAGCCTTGATTTGCAGGTCGGAGAGCGGCAAGCCGGCACTCGCTTGTTGGTATCGAAAGGCGCCGCGCTAGAGGCAACTCGGTAGATACCAACGAATGTACCAACAAACTTTTCGGATACCAACACCCCACGCCGGACGATGCCGGACGAACAATTCAACGTTTTCGGGGATTTTGGCTGCTGTTTGGGTCTCTGCGGACCGTATCAAACAGGGGAATGGTGCCCAGGAAAGGATTGGTCAGACCAAGGCAAAAATCCCATAAACTATTGAATTGGCTGGACCGAAATTTGGGCCGCCGTTTCGTTTGTGCCCCAGCACGTATCCCATTTTGAACCGGCCGACAACGATCTCACGAGCCGCTCGATTGCCTCGCCGATCGCTCCTGATTGAGCGCGAAGATTCATTGCTACTTCTCCGCCACAAATCCTCTCGGTTTTGAGGGCTCAGGAACATCAGTTGATTGAAATTTACTTGTAATAACAGCGTGAGCCTTATCGAGCAAAGCAAGTACGTCGCTTTGGACTTCCGCATAATGTGGCTGTCCGTGCCCCCAGTATTTAACCGCCGCACTTACTACCCATTCAGCCATATTGATAGACAATAGGTAACTCTCATAATCACCTTTCAAAGCGGCGTCTATCTTTTCCTGAAACTCCGCTCGCGATCCAATTGCTCGAGCTTGAGGGGATAATGAATTCTCTATTCCGTATTTCAGTCGTAATATCTCATAACTCGGATATGTTCTTATAAGGCTGGGATTGTCCCGAAGCTTCTTGTTAACTAGGTAGCCGAAGAGTCTGTCGTCAAAAAAGAAATATCCTGCCAGACCTGTGTTAAGAATCGCATAGAAGATGGCGATGTTGTCCGCAGTCAGCAGGCGGAACCAATCCTTAGCGTCGCCTACGGTGCCAGGGATGCCAAGAACGAATAGAATCGGCTCTCTCCCCCATAGTAGGAGAGACATAGCTGCGCCAAGAAGCAGGAATGCCGACTTCCACTTTCTACCCATGGGATGAGAATTATCGAAAGTTCGCTCTTATGTGGAGTCGTAAATCGCCCCACATGCGCGATTTTCGAATAGTCACTGTCAGCCCCAAATTGAGCCCCTGACGTTCAACAATGTTGGTGCGTGTGATCCATAAGTGGCGAAAAAATCTGAAGCGCCCCTCGATAGTCCAGCTGATGTATGGGACTCAATGGAGAAATGCCCCCGGTAGGGGCCTCACTGTCGCTAATTGAGCAACATCCGATTGGTTTCATCAAAGGGGTTCAACGTTGCCATGGGGTGACGCAAAGCACCCCACGCTTTGTCCGACGATCAACGAGAAAGAGGTCACCATACCAAAGTCCCCAGCCCCAGTCCGGGTCCCTTGGCATCTTATCGCCTACGTGATGACGTATCCAATCCTCTCCCTCACTCGACTGTAATTTGAGGTCTATATCCTCTATGGCGATCGTGATCGCATCGGCGTGCCGGACATGTGCCGTTGCCGCTCCGGAGGAAGTGATGCTTGTTGGCATCGTAAATTTTCCCTGAGATGCTCCGAAGGTGTTCACGCCTTGGATCACCAACTTCGCTCCCTCAGCGGACGTCACAACGCGGGATGGCTCCTCAATACCTCTGATATGCCGGTCGTTATCAGCCATCATGTCGGACACCGCTTGCCTCACCTTCCCATCATCGAAGCTGTTGTGGTCGCCCAGCATCAGGAGCAACATATGCGTACGGCTGAAACTCGCGAACAAAAGCTCCTTGCTGCCTCCTGACCTGCCGCCTTTCTGACTTACCGGCTTCAGATGAAGATGATGCACGCCGTAGGCATTCAAAGCGCGATCTTTATCGCCCCAATTGATACCCCGCCGCTTCTGATCTCTTGGAGCAAACCCTATCTTGTCGACCCTCTCGGATAGGAAGGGCTTTAGGTTCTCACCTTCTCGGGACAAGTCGATGATTGCGTTGAGCGACGAAGCGAATTTTGCGGGCGTCCCTCTACTCCAGAACCCTTCCCAAATCAGAGCCTCCCGTTTGCGGGGGGCGATAACCCGATCAACCCAATTCATATAGCGGCAGAGCAATTCGTTGAACGACATCTTCGCGAGCTGCTCGCGAACAGCGTCGGTATCGGGATAGCAAGGTATCGCACTGCAGATCGAGCGCCGCATTTCCTGCAGGCTTGCGGATCGCTCAGCGATGTCATCGATTGGATGAAGGCGCTTCCAATTTTTATCGGTCATGCATCGAACGTTATAACGTCGATGTCGACGATGGCACCGTCCACAAACGTAAGATTTTGTCGCGGTCGGTATAATGCGCCCCGAGCTGGCTGCGCTTGTCGGGATCAATGCCGCGCTCAAAGAGGGTCCCGAGGATGGACGGGTCAATATCCCCAATACTGGACCGCCGCCCGGTGGACGATCTTCAGCCCATCCTTCGTTATCGTGAACACGAGGTCGTCATTGAACAGGCCGCCGTTGAACCAGGCGACCTTCTCGAAGTCTACGCGACCGCCGTCCTTCAACGCAACGAACAGCGAGCGGGCGAAATCCTCGAACTCCTTCGGCTCCTCAAGGGCTCGCTCAATCATGCGCGTGAAGAGGTTGCCCGAGAGAAGCTTCACGTCCTCGGCGAACATGCAGAACACGAGCCGGTTGATGAAATGGGCGACCTCTTCAGCCGTGTGGCCCCTGGAGCGCAGCGAGCGGGCCAACTCGGCGAATTCCCCGGCGACTTCCTCAGTGAGTTCCTGCCGGGTCTTCCTTGGCCGGAGGAGGTCCGGATCGGTGAAGGCGTCCTTTAGCCATTGCCGCTTCTCGGGGTCCTCAAGGTCGGCAATTGCGACTTCGTAGACCGTGGAGACGGAGTTGGTCCAGTTGGTGTGGATGCGGATCGTGGTGCCGATGTCGGACACGATGAGGAGGGGCGGATTGTCGAGGGCGACGGCATAGCGCTGGAGCTGAGCGAACGCCGTGTCGAGGTTGGCGTGGGTCCCTTTATATCCCATCCGAAGTGCCCGCGCTTAAACACGTCGGCGAAGCCGTGTCCCCCCGTCGTCTTGGTCGCCCCGAACTCGAAAGCGTAGTCGTTCCCCTCAGGGTCCGCTTCGGTGGGTGTCAGTTCACCAAGGAGCCGGCAGAGGTCATTGAAGTGCGATTGTGCTGCCGAGCGCTCCTTCAATTTGGAGTTCGACCATCTCGTAATGAACTCGTGGGGGGCATGCGTACCGTGATTTCCTGATGCCTGCCGCGCAGTCTCGCGATTGACGTGTGGAAGGCAAGCCAAGATTGCGGGTGCAGACAGGGCCGGCCTTCTGAATTTGACGAAAAAATCTGAAGCGCCCCCTCGATAGTTTTGCGGCAGAGCCTCCCCCCGTGCCCCCTATGGATCTCCACCACGTCAGCGCTTCGGGAAAGCGGGCGCCACCTGTGCTCGATCTTCCCGGACCGCCGAGCGCATCCCCTTGCGTCGTCCGCAGCTCGATTGATCATTACAGACAGGGCGCATGGTCCGCCGGGTGGCTCTTGGTTGCCGGCTTGCTCGCACGGCCGAGCTGCGTCCCCAGTGATGCAGCGACGGCGGCTCCACAGCGTGGGCAAAACACGGCTGACAACCCTGCCTTTCGATCGGCAGGATCTGTCCGCTAGGGCATACCTCATCGGACAGGCCCAGCGGCCTCTGCTAAGCGTCCGCTAGGGTTGACATCCGCATTTCGGACGTTCATCTTTTCGGACGTGAACTCAACGGACAGTCCGGAACAGCCTATGGCGACCATCTTTTATGCCCGCGTGTCAACGTCGGAACAGACGCTCTCGCATCAACAGGTTCAAGCGGAGGCGGCGGGTTTCACCTTCGACGCCGTTGTGGCCGATCACGGCGTGTCGGGCGTTGCCGTGAGGATGCGGGATCGGCCGGAGGGCCGGCGGCTCTTCGACATGCTCCGCCCCGGTGACACGCTTGTGGTCCGCTGGGTGGACCGCCTGGGTCGCAACTATCAGGACGTCACCGACACCATCCGGGAGTTCGTGCGGCGGGGCGTCACCATCCGCACCATCATCAACGGGATGATCTTCGACGGGCGGCCTAAGGACCCAATGCAGGAGGCCGTGAGAGACGCGCTGATAGCCTTTATGGCGGCAACGGCACAGGCGCAGGCAGAGGCCACGAAAGAGGCTCAGCGGGCCGGTATTGAGGCTGCAAAGGGCAAGGCAGAGGGAGGCGCCGGGGCGGCGTACCGGGGGCGGAAACCATCGTTCACGCGTGAGCAAGTGGAGGCTGTGAGGGGCTTGCTCGGGAAGGAAACTGGCATCGCGGAGATCGCGCGTACGGTCGGGCTATCGCGCCAGACGGTCTATCGGATCAAGGACGATCCGGCCGGCACGGACGCGGCGCTCGCGGCATGGTCGGCATAGAAAGGGGTCGGAAGATGACAACGTTCGCTATCATTCTTCAATGCTTCCTCTTTGGGGCCGGCACCTTCTTTGTGATCCGCAGCCTGTTCTGGCCGTGACAGCGCCGACGGAAGGCGTAGCGAGCGGGACGCGAGATAGCACAACCATTGTGTCCCCTTTTTCGGGGACACTCCTAGGACACGAGCGTCCTCGCTCATCTCGCCCGTGGCGACCTTCTCCTCGCCCATCACGTAGGCGCCGTCCTTGCGGATCGCCGGGAGGACGTCGCGCGTCACCCAGTCCTGAAAGGCCCTCGCCTGCGGCTTGTCGCTGCGCATGACGAGCTTGTAGAGGCCGCTTTCGGAGATGACGCTTGTCCGCTGTGTTCCGCCGGGGGTGTAGATCGGTTCTACCCCCTTCTCGTCCGACGAGAGCGGCCGGATCGCCGTCGTCTTGTTGGCGATCTCCAGGACGCGGCAGACGTCGGCGGCCACGAACCACGGGGCCCCGGCGAGGGTCAGCGCCCGCAGCGTAACGCCCTGGAAGTCGAAGGCGAAGGTGTTGTCGTTTGCGTTCTGCATTTAAGAGGCCCTTTCGGGCAAAGAAAAAGGGCCCCGGATGGAGCCCTTAAGAGGTGGTGGTCAGGTGTTGGAGGGGTCAGCCGGCAGCGGGGTGGCCCACCGCCTTCCGATCTCCGAAGCTATGGAGGAGCGTTGAGATGCTCCTTCCCAGCTCGATCCCAGGCTTCTCGACGACGACGTAGGCGAACCGTGCCACGCTGTACGTCATGGCTCCGAACAGGAGGAACCAGCCTAGGGTCGCTTCGTGCGGGAAGAGCTGCACGAAGGTCCAATGGAAGAGGTAGAAGCCGTAGCCGACCTCGCCAATCTTCCGAAGCGGGGTGACGCTCAGGAGCGCCTTCAGGAAGTTCCGCTCGGTGCCAAGCGCCCAGACCATGCAGGCCCCCACGCAGGCCGCGATGGGTGCCGGGCTCTGGGCAGCGAAGTTCACGCCGGGGCCGGCCCGCAGGGACAGCCAGTAGAGCACAGCAGCGAAGCCCGCGACGAGGCCAGCCATTCCCGCGTTGGCGACCAGCGGGCGCAGGGTGCGGAGCCAGGGCTGGACGACGGGATAGGCGAAGCACAGGGCCATCCCGATCAGGAATGGCGCGACGAAGAACGGCATGTACGCGCTGATTGCCGGCACCGCGACCACGTCCACGGTGAGAACCCGGCCGACCACAGCCGCCGCCGCCAGAAGGAGCCCGGCAACCGCCAGCGGGAAGCGGCGCAACGGGAGGATGAGGAGCGCCAGGAACGGCAGCACGCCGTAGAAGAGAAGCTCCTGATTGATCGTCCAGAGATGGCCGGCGCCTCGGAAGAGGACGAGCTGATTGTAGACGAACTCGCTCGTCATCCCGGCGGCGTAGCCGTAGGAGACCACGAAGACTGCGTAGAGCGGCAGGATGCGCATCACGCGCCGCACCAGAAACGCGAGGACGTTGAGAGGCCGGTATGCCTCGTCGCTGGACACGAACGGCGTCGTCAGGAGGAAGGCGCTGAGGACGAAGAAGGCCCACACGGCGACTGTACCGGTGGGCTCGGGGGCAAGGTGAACATGACTGGCGAGGACGGCAGAGGCCGCCACTCCACGGAGCCCGTCGAGCGCCGCGATGTGTGATTTATTACTCAACGTAAAATACCCTTAGCAACCCTCAATAGCAGGACCCTGTCCGCATCGAAGGCAAACTGCAAGTGAGCAATTACTGCCGCCGAGAGCTATCTTGCGGGTGTTGCAAACTGGCCACCGGCCGGTGCCTCGTGGCCCGATTTCATACCTGACGGCCACGTTCCAGCATTTGCACGTGCTCTTGGACGATCCGCCGCAAACGGCAGCCCGCGTCTAGCTGTTTTCAAGCATGTAGCGGACCGGCGAAGCCTTCACGGCAGTCCGAAACCATACCCACAGGCCCCGTGCGGATCATCCCGGCGGGGCCTTTTCTTTGACCGGCTCCACAACCTGAAAGAGATTAATGAAATCATCACAACGCCCCTCCCCAATGCGGACGCATGACGTGTATGGTCGCGCCATCGTGCGCGTCCCAATGGACCGGAATGGGGACCGGTGGGCGATCGTAGAGGCCGCCGACTTTGATCGGCTCGTGGCCGAGGGCGTGAGCCTAACTTGGTTTCTGAACGCATCGGGGCCGAGCCGGGCCTATGTCAAAGCATCGCAAGCCGGCGCGAGCGGCAGGCTCGTCTCTGTCCCGCGCATCATCCTGCGGGCCGGACCTAAAGAGGTCGTACGGTACGTCACGACGGACCACCTCGACCTTCGGCATTCGAACCTTCGGCTGGCGAAGGGCAGAGCAAAACGGGCGGACGGGGCGATCGTCCGGGCGGCGCAGGACGCGGCGGAGTTCGGGAGGGCGGCGTCGGCCCGGCGAACGGCGACGACAGCAATTGAACCTTCCGAGTTCACCGCTCGCGAGGTCGCGTAAATGGAGTACGTACGCGAGGAGTTAGACCGCTCCACGGGGATGCTTGAGACAGTAAGCCTCGGTCAGTGGATCACAGTGACAGAATTCGGCGAGATGATGGGTGTCGGCAGCCGCCGAGTGAGGTCGGTTCTTCGAGAGATGGGCTTTCTTCAGATCGAGGGAACCGGCTACCACTCGCGTCACCGGATAACGCCGGGTGCTGTCGATGCCGGGCTCGGGCTCAGACACGATCGGAGAGGCAAGTTTCCTTTCGATGTCATCTCGCCGGCCGGTCAAAGGTGGATCGAAAGCAGGTGGTCGGATGCAGTCACGTCTCTCGAGGAACGAGAGCGAGCGAGTTCGTCCGTTTCCGTGGCGAAAGAAGCGCTAGCGGCTTTCACGCGGCGGCGCGGAGTTGAGAAGCTCGACCCTGCAACGTCGATCCTATGGCTCGCCGATCACTTTCCGTACCTCTCTCAGACGGAAGTCGCGCTGGTCGTCGACGTTACCCAGCAACTCGTCAGCAAGGCTCGCACCAAACGTATGACGCAGCTCGCTGCCCGCGGTGCTCTACTCTCAATTGGCGGTCCTCGCTGGGGCCCTCATCCGCGTGATCGGAGAGGGAAGGATTGAGGAGGACGAGGCGGAGGGGGTCTGTCGATGCAGGGCACCTCGTCCGACCGTCAATCGGAAATCATCAGAACACCCCGTGCTGTTACGGACATATTACCTAAGCCCACAACCTCCCGAAAAACGTCCACCGCCAAGCGCGGAAATAGGAGACACATGACTTCAACAAGCATCGAGCGTCCGCGAACGGTCGTTCACACTGACGGCGCCTGCGTCGGCAATCCGGGGCCTGGAGGCTGGGCGGCAGTCATCCATGTGCCCGGCGACAACCGTGCAACGTCGCAGACCCGTACGGTCTCAGGCGGGCACCCCGACACGACGAACAATCGAATGGAAATGGCTGCCGTCATCGGCGCTCTCCGCGCCCTTCCGAAGGGCACGCTGCGGATCGTCAGCGATAGCCAATACGTCATCAAGGGGATCACCGAGTGGCTTCGACCTTGGAAGTCGCGCGGCTGGCGCAACGCCGAGGGCAAGGCGGTGAAGAACCGGGATCTATGGGAGGAGCTCGATCACCTCACGGCCGGCCGGGATATCGAATGGAAGTGGACAAAGGGCCATGCGGGGACCCCGGAGAACGAAGAAGCCGACCGTCTGGCGAACGCGGAGGCGATGGCATGGGCAGCGCGGGCGGTGGCATAGCCGCCCCCTGCCGTTGCATTCAACAAGGCGGGATGGGAATCCTGGCCACGGCATCCGCGAGTGATTTCAGATCGGCATGGCGATATTTGCTGGCTTCGCCGGCCGTGACGTGTCCCTGGATGGTGTCGGCGATGCTGTCAGCGACGCCGACCCTGATTGCCACCGTTTTGAACCAATGGCGGAACGCATGGTTCGGTGCTTTGCGTCGATCCCTGAAGCCTTGCTCGCGTATCCAGGCAGCGAGCCGGTTCGTGACACCCTTGCTCGCATGCTTTCTTCCCGCCTTCCCCGAAGATCGGCGATAGAAGAGAGGGCCGTCGCCCTTTGCCTTGACGAAGTCGAGGAAGCCCGACGAGACGAGGTCCGGGTGCAAAGGGACTTCCCTCTCACTTCCTTCGTTCTTCAGGCTCCCGCCGTCCTCCGCCGGCGCAATCTTCAGCACGTGGAGCCCTTCCTTTTCGACCACGCGCTTGCCCCAGAGCTGTGCCAATTCGCCTACGCGGGCGCCAGTGCAGGCAAGCAATAGAGGAAGCCATCTCCGATCCGCTCTTTCCTCTTTCGCAGCGAGTGTGAGAAGACGTGCGACTTCCTCATCCGCGTACGGCAGCATTGAAGTCCCGGCTTGGCTCTTCCTCGCCACCCGGACGCCGTCTGCAGGGTTCTCGACAAGGAGCCTGTTTCGGCAGGCGTAGCTGAAGAGTGTCTTGGCGCAGCCCAGATAGCTGTCGTTCACGGTCTTCGCCGAGCGCCCGTTCGCGACGGCCTTGTCTTTCCACGCGACAATGTCTTCGGGATTGATCTGACGGATGTCATTCGCTTTCCCGCCCAGATGCAGCGAGAGGTTCCGAACGACGCCCCGCCACGTAGATAGCGTTGAGGCGGCTGGCTTAACTTCCTCCGCCCATTTCTCGAAAAGTCCGTCCAGTGAAACTGCGCCTGTCGACTTCGAGAAGACGGGAAACCGGGCTGCCTTCGGATCGGGCGAGTAGTCGCCACGAGCATGCCTCTTGAGTGTGAGCGCCGCATCCGTCAGTGCTTGATCGACCTGGACAAGGAGCCGAGCGCGGGTGTCGTGATCGACGACAAGACAGTGCTTCTGGAGAACCCAGCTTGCCAGGAGGCCGTAGCGCCGCTCCAACCCAGAAACCTCATCGCGCTTCGGCAACGCGTTCACACCGGCGGTAAGGTTTTCACCAAACCGCTCTGCGGCGGCACCGGCAGGATCAATTTCGCCGGCCGACAAGACAGGGACGTCGTTCAACAAGCGGCCCTCCCTCGCCGCGCGATTAAACGCCTTGAGCGCTGCCCATTGGTCGGACGAGCCGGGATTTTCCTCGAACTTGTCGACATACAGCCGGTAGATCTCGCCAGAGAGGGCGACCAGCATCTTGTGCGATAAACCGGACGGTTCGCGGCGGAGGGCATCGAACCAGCGTTCCGCCTGAGAATTTGCGACGGAAAGACGGTAACTGGCGACGGCAGGGTCGCGGGTCCGGAGACTGAATTTCAGATAGATGCCGGCTCGGGCCGTGAACGTGATCGCAGGCGAGGAGGACGACGCAGGTACCTCAACTTGGAAGTACTCGCCCCGCGCACGAGCGGCGATGTCGGTCGGGACCCGCCTTCGAAACTGCGCTGATGAGGAGTTCTCTCGCGTAGTCGGTCGTGTCATCCGGAGAACCATGTGCTCGGCCTTGTGCCCCAGTGGGCGGCCTGCAATTCCTTGGTTTCCAGCATTTCAATACGTTATCGGGGAATGGTGCCCAGGAAAGGACTCGAACCTTCACGCCTCGCGGCACACGGACCTGAACCGTGCGCGTCTACCAATTCCGCCACCTGGGCTCGGCGGGGACCTGTAGAGGGGGATCGATCGGCTGTCAACGCGATTCGCGTCGAAGTTTGCGAACGCCGCCCGTCCGGCAGCCGGAACCCCTGCCCGCGCCGGAAATGCCCCAACCGGGTTGCAGGCGCTTCTGCCGCCTTCACCTTGCTCCGCGAACGGGTTATGAGCACGCCAGACACAGGCGGTGGAGCCGGCCCCGGAGCAGGTGCAGCCGGAAAGTCCGGCGGCGCGCCTGCCGGTGACGGCTGAGGCAAAGGCAGAGATAGAGGGCGAGGGCAGATGACGGTCGACACGAACAAGACGGTGGTGGTCTTCGGCGGATCGGGCTTTCTCGGCCGCTACGTGACGCGGGCGCTCGCCAAAAGGGGGCATCGCATCCGCGTCGCCTGCCGCCGGCCGGACCTCGCCTATCATCTCCAGACCAACGGCAATCTCGGCCAGATCCTGCCGATCCAGGCCAATCTCAGGCACCGCTGGTCGGTCGACCGGGCGGTGGAGAATGCCGATCATGTCGTCAATCTCGTCGGCATTCTCGCCGAGAGCGGCCGCCAGACCTTCGACGCGCTGCAGTCCTTCGGCGCGCGGGCCGTGGCGGAGGCCGCCCGCGGCGTCGGCGCGCCAATGACCCAGATTTCGGCGATCGGCGCGGACGAGAATTCCGATTCGGCCTATGCCAGGACGAAGGCGGCGGGCGAGAAGGCGGTGTTCGAGACGCTGCCCGACGCCACCGTCATCCGCCCGTCGATCGTCTTCGGCGCGGAGGACCAGTTCTTCAACCGCTTCGCCCAGATGGCGCGCTTTGCGCCGGTCCTGCCGCTGATCGGCGGCGGTACGACGAAGTTCCAGCCGGTCTTCGTCGGCGACGTCGCCGAGGCGATCGCGGATACGGTCGACGGCACCGTGCCGCGCGGCCGGATCTACGAACTCGGCGGCCCGGAAGTCTTGACCTTCCGGGAGATGATGGAGGAGATGCTGCGGGTGATCGGCCGCAAGCGCCGCTTCGTCTCGATCGGCTTCGGGACGGCATCGACCATGGCGCGCGCGATGCGCTTCCTGCCCTTCGCGCCGCTCACCGAGGACCAGGTCCGCCAGCTCCAGCACGACAACATCGTCTCCGACGCCGCCAAGGCGGAGGGCCGCACGCTCGAAGCCTTCGGCCGCACGCCGCGCTCGCTGGAGGCGATCCTGCCGACCTATCTCATCCGCTTCCGGCCGCAGGGGCAGTTCACCCTGCCGCAGCCCCAGGGCGGCGGGCTCGATCCCGAGCAGCAGAAGGACGTCGTCTGAGAATTAAGCTTCGCGTCCGGAGGTTCGGCCGGACGGGAGAAACGGTGTCGATCCTGCGGCAGACGTGGGCATCCGCGAAACGCGGCCGTGGCGCGCCGCGTGACCGCGTTCGCGCGCCTGCCGACGGCAGACCGCCTTTGCCCTCCATCGGAAGCGTCGTCGGGCGCTCGAACGCCCTCGACGGAGCGCGGCCGGCGATGCGGCGAGTAAAGGCTTGGCGGCCTACGGCTTTACCCGGGCTTCCTTGCCGGCGAGTTCAGGATCGCCGGGAGGGGCGGGTTCCGCCTGCTGCGCGGCGGCGCTGGCCGCGGGGGCGGCGAGCGGCGGCTCGGCCGGCGCGATCGTCACGAGCAGGATGATCCCTAGCGTTCCGACCCCGATGCGCCACCAGGCGAAGGGCGCAAAACCGTGCCGGGAGACAAAGTCGAGCAGCGTGCGCACCACGAACAGGGCAGCGACGAAGGCCATGACGAAGCCGACGGCGATCAGGCCGAGATCGTCCATCGAGAGAAGCGCGCGGTTCTTGAACAAATCGTAGGCGGTGGCGCCGATCATGGTCGGGATCGCCAGGAAGAAGGAGAATTCCGCCGCCGAGCGCTTGTCGGTGCCCATCAGGAGCGCGCCGGCGATCGTCGCGCCCGACCGCGACGTGCCCGGGATCATCGCCAGGCACTGGAAGATGCCGATCTTGAGGCTCAGCGACAGCGGATATTTCATGATGTCGTTGTAGCGGATCTTGCGCGGCAGCTTGTCGATGATCAGGAGAAGGATGCCGCCGACGACAAGCGCGATGCAGATCACCATCGGCGATTCGAACAGGACCCGCTTGATGAAGTCGTGGGCGAGGACGCCGATCACCACGGCCGGAAGGAAGGCGATCAACAGCGCGGCGGCGAAGTGGCGGCTCGTCGCGCTTGTCGGCAGGGTGATGAAGAGATGCCAGAGCCGCTGGAAATAGACGATCAGGATGGCCAGGATCGCGCCCAGCTGGATGACGATCTCGAAGACGTGGCCGGTCGAGCGGAAGCCGAGGAAATGGCCGAGGAGCAGGATGTGTCCGGTCGAGGAAACCGGGATGAACTCGGTCAGCCCCTCGACGATACCGAGGATCACGGCGTTGACATATGCCCCGATATCCATCGTCGATCTCTTCTTTGAATGACCGCACCTTCTAGCCCTTCAAGGCTGGTGCGGACCTGAGCCGTGCCGCCGGGGCGCTTCCCTGGGGGATTTTGCGCCGCGAAGCAAGCCACTTGCCACACACCAGGGAATTGCTATGTGCCCGCCCTCAAACGCAGAACGGCTCTTCGCACTTCGTTGACGAAATTCTGCGACGATCGACACGCGTGGCAGTGCCCCGATGCTCTAAAAGCGAGCCATGGGGACTGCCGAATCATATGAAGGGCCGCTCTGAGAAGGCCCGAGAGCCCAACCCCGATTGATGCTGAAACTCCACCACCATCCGATGTCCGCCGCCTCCCGCTTCGTCCGGATCGTCCTCGGCGAGTATGGCGAGCGCTGCGAACTGGTGGAGGAGCGGCCCTGGGAGCGCCGCCGCGACTTCCTCGCCCTCAATCCGGCCGCGACCCTGCCGGTGATGATCGAGGACAACGGGCCGGCCATCGTCGGCGGCATCATCATCGGAGAATATCTCGACGAGACCCGCGGCGCCTTCCAGCGCGACAAGCGGCTGATGTCGGAAAAGCCGATCGAGCGCGCCGAGGCGCGCCGGCTGACCGAATGGTTCCTGCACAAGCTCGACAGCGAGGTCACGCGCTATCTCATCCGCGAGCGCGTGTTCAAGCTGGAGATGAAGCCGACCGAAGGCGGCGGTCCGCCCGACGCCTCGGCGATCCGCGCCGCCCGCGCCAATCTCAAGCACCACCTGCGCTATCTCGGCTGGCTGGCGGAAAGCCGCGACTGGCTTGCCGGCGCCCGCCTCTCCTATGCCGACATCGCCGCTGCCGGCGCCCTGTCGGCGCTCGACTATATCGGCGAGGTCGCCTGGGACGCCGAGCCCGCGGTCAAGGACTGGTACATGCGGCTGAAGTCGCGGCCCTCCTTCCGCCCGCTCCTGACCGAGCGCGTGCGCGGCCTGCCGCCCTCGGCGCAATACGCCGAACTTGATTTCTGATCGCCTGAGGGGGCCCGCGCCTTTCTCCCGCGCCGGCCCACACCATGTCCCCGTTACCAGCGAAGACGAGGCGGCGAGGCACGAGCGCCAGCTTCGCTAAGGCTCCACGGACCTGAGGGGAGCTTTGCCATGACAGGAGGGGGAATGCGATGACCAAGGACTGGAATCTGCCACGTGAGGGAAGCTGCCGCTGCGGCGCCGTGCGTCTGACGATGACGAAGCCCGCAATCCTGACGGCCGCCTGCCACTGTCGGGGCTGCCAGAAGATGTCGGCGAGTTCGTACTCCCTCACCCTGATGCTGCCCGAGGACGGACTGACGGTCACCGCCGGCGAGCCCGTGCTCGGCGGGCTGAAGGGCGACACCGTTCGACATTTCTTCTGCCCGTCCTGCCTGACATGGATCTTCTCGAAGCCGCAGCGCGTCCCGGGCTTCATCAATCTTCGCGCCACGATGCTGGACGATACGAGCGACATCGCACCCTTCATCGAGACGTGGACCGACGAGAAGCTCGCCTTCGCCGAGACCGGCGCGCCGAAGCGGTTTCCGCAGTTTCCCGGACCCGAGGACATGGCGCCGCTGCGGCGGGACTTTGCGGAGTGGACAGAGCGCAATCCGTAAGGGCGCCACCACCGCCCGCTTGGGGAGCGTGCCAGGCCACGAAGTCCGCCGATGCTTGGAAGCGAGCCACTTCCGCTCTTAGTCGACTCAGGCGGGGTAAGGATTGCGCGAGATCGCGCGACGGCGAGACCTTGCGGGCCTCAGGCTCCTCGCGCCATATCCGTCCCATGACGCCTGCCACGGCCAACGGCTTGAAGAACTTCCTGGTATCCGACGCCCACCGCCTCGGCTTTTCGGCCTGCGGCATCGCGCCCGGCGAGGGCGACGTCGCCTCCGCAGAGCGGCTCGACGCGTTCGTCGCGCATGGCCGCCACGGCACGATGGACTGGCTTCCGGAGACGGCCGACCGCCGCCGTTCCGCCAAGGCGCTGTGGCCGGACGTCCGCTCGATCGTGGTCCTCGGCATGAATTACGGACCGGACGAGGAGCCGTTGGAAATCCTTGGCCGGTCGGACCGTGGCGCAATCTCGGTCTATGCCCGCCACCGCGACTACCACGATGTCGTCAAGGGGCGGCTGAAGGAACTCGCCGGCCGGATGATCGCAAGGGCCCGGCAGGCCGGTCTCGGCGAACACGACGCCAAGGTCTTCGTCGACACCGCCCCGGTGATGGAAAAGCCGCTGGGCGCGATGGCGGGCCTCGGCTGGCAGGGCAAGCACACCAATCTCGTTTCCCGCGACCACGGCTCCTGGCTGTTCCTCGGCTCGATCTTCACCACGCTCGAACTCGCCCCGGACGCGCCGGGCCGCGACCTCTGCGGCTCCTGCCGGGCCTGTCAGGACGTCTGCCCGACAGACGCCTTCCCGCGGCCCTACCAGCTCGATGCGCGGCGATGCATCTCCTACCTCACCATCGAGACGAAGGCGGTGATCCCGCAGGAATTCCGCGCGGCGATGGGCAACCGCATCTATGGCTGCGACGATTGCCTCGCCGTCTGCCCCTGGAACAAGTTCGCGAGCCGGGCGCAGGAGGCGAAGCTGATTGCCCGCGACGACCTCAGGGCGCCGCGTCTCGCCGATCTCCTCGCCCTCGACGATCCGGCCTTTCGGACGCTCTTTGCCGGCTCGCCGATCAAGCGGATCGGCCGCGACAAATTCGTCTCCAACTGCCTGATCGCCGCGGGAAACTCCTCAAATGAGGGTTTCGTGCCGCAAGTCCTCCGGCTTCTCGGCGACCCGGCACCGCTGGTCCGGGCCATGGCCGTGTGGGCGCTTTCCCGTCTCGACCCGGCTGATGCCTTGCAGCGGCGCCCCGCCGCACTTGATAGTGAGGCGGAACCGATGGTCAGGAGCGAATGGCATGGCCTGGAGACGAACGAAGACTGAACCGGCCGGCCCGCGGGCCGGCGTGATGAGCGAGCCTGGAGCGGCGATGACCGAGCCGCCGGCTGAGACCGTCGAGGCCAAGGCGCGCCGCGCGCTGCGCCAGTTGCAGGCGCATTCCGGCGCATTCCGGCCGGATGTCGCGGTGGGATCGGCGGCGCTCGGCGCCGGAGCCGTCGGCGCTCTTGCCCTCGGTGCCTTCGCGATCGGAGCGGTGGCGGTCGGCGCCTTCGCGATCGGCCGGCTGTCGGTCGGCCGGGCTCGGATCGGCGAAGCCGAGATCGGACGCCTCAGGATCGGCCGGCTGGAAGTGGACGAGCTGGTCCGGCCGGCCTGGCGCATGCCGCGTTTCGGCGCATGACGGCGCCGCAGGTCTTCATCTTCGGCCATGGCTATTCGGCGGGCCATTTCGCCGCCAGGCTGAAGCCCTCCGACATCGTCGGCACAACCGTCCGGTCCCGAGACAAGGCGGCCTCGCTCGCCGCCCATGGGCTGAAGCCCTTCGTCTTCGACGGGGAGCATCCCTGCGACGGCATCGCCTCGACGCTCTACCGGGCGACGCATCTCCTGGTCTCGGTGCCGCCCGGCCATCGCGCTCCGAAGGGCGCCGCCGTCGGCGGAGCGAATGCCGCGCCCGGCGACCCGGTGCTGCGCTGGTATGCCGACGAGATCGGACATGGGTCGCCGAAGCTCGAATGGATCGGCTATCTGTCGACCGTCGGCGTCTATGGCGACCATGAGGGCGGCTGGGTGGACGAGGAAAGCGAGCTGCGGCCGGTCTCAAAGCGCTCCAAGGCTCGGGTCGAGGCCGAGGCGGCGTGGCGTGCGCTGGCGAAGACGCGGGGGGTGCCGCTCGCGATCCTGCGCCTTTCCGGCATTTACGGCCCCGGGCGCAATGGTTTCGTCAACCTCGCCAAGGGCACGGCCAAGCGCCTCGTCAAGCCCGGCCAAGTGTTCAACCGCATCCATGTGGACGATATCGCCGGCGCTCTGGAACTCCTGGCCGAAAGGCGGCTCGGCGGCGTCTTCAACGTCACCGACGACGAACCGGCGCCGCCGCAGGACGTCGTCGCGCATGCCGCGGCGCTGGCCGGAATCGAGCCGCCGCCGGAGGTGCCGTTCGACGAGGCCGAACTTTCGCCGATGGCGCGCTCCTTCTACGGCGAGAACAAGCGCGTCTCGAACGCCAAGCTGAAGGCCGCGGGCTACGTCTTCCGCCACCCGACCTATCGCGAGGCGCTCCCCGGCCTCCTCGGCGATTTCGGGCGGTTCCAAGAACAGGCGGGCTGATCCCGAGGCTTTCCGCCACGCAATCCGATCGCTTCGGGCATAAGAAAAGGGACCGGCACCGATGGCGCCAGCCCCTCTTGCTCAGTCAGGTCGAAAGCATGAATCGGCTCAGGCGACCTTGCGATCCTCGTGGCGACCTTCCTCGACCTCCTCGATGATCTTGGCGACGAAGGCCGGGATGTCGCCCGGATTGCGCGAGGTGATCAGCGCCTGGTGCACCACGACTTCCTTGTCGACCCAGTTGCCGCCGGCGTTCTTCACATCGGTCTTGATCGAGGCGAAGGAGGTGATGTCGCGGCCGCGCACCACATCTGCCTCGATCAGCAGCCAGGGGGCGTGGCAGATGGCCGCGAGCGGCTTCTTGGAGTTGAAGAACTCGCGCACGAAGCTGACGACCTTCGGGTCGGCGCGCAGCTTGTCCGGGTTGATCTGGCCGCCCGGCAGGACCAGGGCGTCATAGTCGGTGACGCGGACCTCGGAAAGCTGCTTGTCCACCGGGATGTCCTTGTCCCAGTGATCCTTGTCCCAGCCCTTAATCGAGCCGGCCTTGGTGGAGATCACATGGACCTCGGCGCCGGCTTCCTTCAGCTTGGCCAGAGGTTCGGTCAGTTCCGCCTGCTCGAAACCGTCTGTGGCGAGGATAGCGATCTTGGCTTCCTTGATGCTCGGCATGGTGTCGTCCTTCCATTCGGCAACGCCATTTCGCGCCCTGACCCGCGATCGGGTTCCAAGGGGGTATGGCAGATTGCGCTTGTCTGTTGTGTTCGGAGGAAAAACACATGGGACGCCAACATGTTCCCGCAGGTGCGAGGTGAGCGGGGAAACGAAGCGTGCGCCGATCGTGAACGGCGGGACGGTTTCGGTGAGGGCTTTCAGAACGATGCCGATGCGTCAGAGCCCCTCGCCCGCCTCCGCCGCCTCGTCGGTCTGCCCGTCGATCACGGTCGCGGCCAGCCCATAGGCATATCCGGCGCGGATCATCGCTGCGATGTCGCGTTCGCGCCGCTCGGAGCGCTCGCGCAGGCGCCATGGTCCGAGCCGCCGGCGCCGGGCATAGGCGCGCGCAGCGGCCGCCTCGTCGGTTTCATCCCCCGACAGGACGGCCGCAACCGTCTCGGCGTTGACGCCCTTCTCGCGCAACTTGGCCGCGGTCATCACGCGCGACGTCCCGCGTCGCCTCAGGCTCGCCATGCGGGCTTCGGCGAAGCTGCGGTCGTCGAGCAGGCCGAGCTCGACAAAGCGGTCCACCGTCGCAGCGATCAGCGGCTCGTGCCCCTCCGGCGACTCGCCGCGGGCCGCTGCCCGCCGCATGACCTTGCGCTCGAGCACGCGGCGAAGGTTCTCGGTCGAACTCGCATAGCGCTCGAGGTAATGCGCCGCGGAGCGCATCAGCCAGCCGGCGTCGATCGGTTTCGGGGGTGAATCATCCCTGGCCATGCGGCGTTCTTAAAGCCAGTCAGACAGGTCGGACAATGCCGCCGCCCCGCACGCCGCCAGGTCTGGTCCCTCGCGCAACCGCCGACATCCCGGCGGAGCGCCTCATTCCGCCTGATGGAGATGGTTGAGCAGGCCCCAGTCGGCGAGCGTGCGGCCGGCATAGGCTTCGGCCGTCTCGATCAGCGCCTCTGCCGACTGGCCGACGGCGGCAGCGACCGCCACTTCGAACCGTGTCGAGCGGGTATCGGCGCGCGCATGCGTCAGGGCGAGCGCCTCGCCACAGGCTTCGACATACTGGCGCAGCCGTCTGCCGCTGTGCTTCCTGGCAAGACAGACTTCCTCCGGTTCGAGGCTGACCTTGGCGTGGTGGCGCGAGCGCACCAGCCACTGCACGCCCTGCCAGGTCACCTCATCAAGGAGCAGGTCCGGCTCGCGCTGGACGAGCTGCTGCACGGCGACCGTCAGATGCGCCGGCTCCAGCGTGTTGCGCGGATCGATGTCGGGGAAGTGGGCGAGCGGCGCGGCGGTGCGCTGCTGCTTGACCTCGACGAGATGGCACATCGGCAGTTCGGCCACCGTCGAGGCTCCCTTCGGCCCGACCAGGAGGTAGTAGCGATCGACATTCACCGAGCCGGTGCCCGCGCCCAGACGCTCGACGATGTCGAGGATCTCGTCGTCGACGTAAGGCCGGAACACCGAGCGGATCTGGGCGGCCATGGCCGCGTCCAACCGCTTGTAGCGGCCCGGCCGGTTCCGGAACCGGAGGCCCTCGCTGGTCGCCTCGACCGCCTTTCCGAGCTTGCTCTTGGTTTCGAACTTCTTGCCGCCAATCGCCCGCTTGCGCGCCTTCTTCATCGTCGGACAAAGCACATGGTGCCTCGGAAACGAACTCAGGACCTCGCGCCGCTTGCCCGGATCCCGACTGATCTTTCTGGAGGTCTTGCGATAGCGCTTCAGAAAGGCGTGCGCCGCCTCGAGCGTCTCGGCTTCGCTCGGCGCCTTCAGTCCGGACAGGTCGTCGACCTCCTCGGTCGCGTAGCGCCCCTCGACGACGCCGCGCGAGAGGTCGACGGCGAGGAAGATCGAGACGAGAAAGCGCAGGAGATCCCAGCCGGCAGTGCCGATGCAGGCGTCGTCGAAGTCGTCCGGCGCGAAGATGATAGTCGAGCCGTGCGAGCCCTTCTCGGTCATGAAGCCGAAATTCGCCATGTGACAGTCACCGATGACGGCAGTCGGGGTGACCGTCTCGACAAGCGGACCCGGCAGGCTCAGCGTCCCCTCCTTCAGATCCGCATAGAAGAGCTGCGCCGATCCGCGGAAGAAATGGAACGGGTCGGCCGCCATCTTCGCGTGCTTGCGATCCGGCTCGCCGACTCCAGGCCGCGCCCCGTCCACACGATGCAGCTCATGAGCGATGCGGTCCGCCCGGTCCTTGTCGATCTGGGTCATCGGGAGGAAGTGTGCGTTTCGCATTGGCCGGCAAGACCACGACGATCGCGCCCACCTTTCCAGCCCGTCCGTCCCCTTGTGTCGCACCGGTCCGCCGCCGTCGGAGGGTCCAGTTCTCAGGCGGCGTCGACGAAGTCGCCGAGGCTGTCGCACTTGCCGAGGACGAGACGCTTCAGCCTGTCATGGGCGAAGTCGATGAACACGCGGACGGCCGGCAGCATGCCGCGCCGCGAGGTGAATGCGATGTGCAGCACCTCTTCCTCGCCGCGCCACTCGGGCAGCACGCTCACCAGCTCGCCCGACCGTATCATCCCGGCGGTGAACACCTCCGGCAGAAGCGCGATGCCGCCGCCGCTCTTGGCCGCCTGGGCATGCACGGACAGCGAATGGGACAGGATGCGCGGGGTCAGCCGCACGGCGGCCGCGCGGCCGTCCTTGGTCAGCAGCCGCCAAGTCTCGCCATCGACGCCATCGCGGCCGATCGTGGCAAAGCGGGAAAGCTCCTCAGGTGACAGTGGGCATCCGGCCTGCGCAACATAGCCAGGGCTCGCCACGAGTCCCCGCGAGACGTCGGCGATCTTCTTGATCACCAGATCGGTGTCGCCGGGCTGGTCGAGCCGGCCGGCGCGGATCGCGAGATCGACATGCTCCTCGGCGAGATCGAAGCGGCGCATGCCGACCAGCAGCCGCACCCGCACCTCGGGATAGGTCGCGAGAAACTCGGGCAGACCCGCGCCGAGCGTCGCCGCGCAGCCCCCGGGCAGGGTCGCAACCGTCACCAGACCACGCGGCTGCGAACTCATCGACGTCGCCATCTGTTCGGCCGCCTGCATCTCGGTCACCGCCGACCGGCAGCGCTCGTAAAATTGCCGGCCGATCGCCGTGACGTTGAAGCTGTGCGTCGTGCGCTCGATCAGACGGACGCCGAGATCCTCCTCGAGCGCCAGGACCCGGCGGGACAGCGTCGACTTTCCCACGCCGATGTCGCGCGCGGCGGCATTGAACCCGCCATTGCGGACCACGGCCTCGAAATATCGGAAATCGTTGAAATCATGCATTTCGTGTTTCATTTCCGGGACAAGACGTCCCAAAAGCCGGACTACAGCTAATCACGTCCCAAGGATAGACCACTAGCGAGCCGCTCGGCAACGGCCTGTCCGGCCGAACGGGCGGCTCCGTCTTTCCGAGAAAGGGACAGTGATGAGCAAGATGCGGACGATGTCGGCCGTAGCGGCCGTGGCACTTCTGGGCATCCCCGTAGGTGCCATGGCGGACGCCCTCATTCCGGGCTCCGGCGCAACCTTCTATTCCGTTCCCGACGCGGCGCGGAGCGAGAGCGTATTGACCCGGCCGACGGACTCCACCAGGACCCAGCCGAGCCGGATCTATCGCATGCCGCAAGTGACGGCCCGCGAAGCCGCCGCGACCTACCAGACGCCCGCCGCGGCGGACGAAGGGGCCCGCAGCGGCGTCTTGGTGCCCGGCTCCGAGGCCGACTTCTGACGATCACCGCCGGGCCTCTGGTCCGGCGACGACAGCCATCCATCAGGCCGCTCTCGCCATATGGCGGGGGCGGCCTGATCTATCTATTCGGCCGCTTCCATCACCTTGTCCGCGCCCGCGAAGGCCGCCTCGGCGGACTCCCGGCGTGCCTCTGCCTCTTCCGCGAAGCGTCGGCGCACGGGGCCGAAGCCCTTCAGCGTCTCCGGCCATTTCGCAAGCTCGACGGCGGCTTCGTAATTCTCCGGCGAAAGCTCCGCGAGGATCATGCGGAGCGTCCTTTCATAGGCCGCGCGCTCGTCCCGCTCGGCGCGCCGTTCGGCCGAGAAGCGGAACGGGTCGAGACGGGTCCCGCGCAGGCGCCTTGCCCGGGCGAGCAGCCGGAAGCCGCGCATCATCCACGGCCCGAACTCCCGCTTCCTCGCCCGCCCGCCGGGCCCGTCCTCGCCCAGCGACGGCGGCGCGAGGTGAAAGCTCAGCCGCTCGTAGCCGGAGAACGCGTCGCTCAGCTGCGCGGCAAAGCCGCCATCGGTGAAGAGGCGCCCCACCTCGTATTCGTCCTTGACCGCCATCAGCCGGTAGAGCTGGCGTGCCGCAGCGCCCGCAAGCGCGTCCCGCCCCGGCGCGACGCGCTGCTCGGCCGCACGGATCGCCGCCACCGTCTCGCGATAGCGTTCGGCGTAGGCCGCGTCCTGATAGGCCGAGAGATCCTCGACGCGACGCGCGATCGCCTCGTCGAGCGTCTCCGACAGGCGCCGGTGCGCCAGCGCCGTGTCGGGCTCCGCGGCTGTCGGAACGGCCTGCGGATCGTGCGCCAGCGCCCGGCCCCATTCGAAGGCGGAGCGGTTGGCCTCCACGTCGACGCCATTGAGCGCGATCGCCCGGTGGATCGCGTCGCGGCCGATCGGCAGCGCACCGCTCTGCCAGGCAAGGCCCAGCATCAGCATATTAGCGAAGATCGCATCGCCAAACAGCGCGAGTGCCGCGGCATTGGCATCGGCAAGGACCACATTGCCAGCCCCGGCGGCCTCCCGGACCGCGGCGACCAGCCGGCGCGTCGGGAAGGAGAAGTCGACATTGCGCGTGAATTCACCGGACAGGGTCTCGTGCGTGTTGAGGACGACGGCGGTCTCGCCGGTCCGGATACCCGAGCGGACCTTGGCCGAGGCGGCGGTGACGAGATCGCAGCCGATGACCAGCCGCGCCTCGCCGGCCGCGACACGGATCGCCTTGACGTCGCGCGGGCTCGGCGCGATCCGCACATGGCTCGTCACCGGCCCGCCCTTCTGGGCGAGGCCGGCCATGTCGATGACGCCGGCGCCCTTGCCGTCGAGATGTGCCGCCATGCCGATGATCGCGCCGATGGTGACGACGCCGGTGCCGCCAACCCCCGTGATGACGATGCCGGTCGAGCCGTCGAGTTCCGCCACCATCGGCTCCGGGACCCTCGGCGCCTCCTTTCGCCGCGTCTCCGCCTTCTTCGACTTCGCGCCATGGACGGTGACGAAGGAGGGGCAGAATCCTTCGAGGCAGGAGAAGTCCTTGTTGCAGGCGGACTGGTCGATCTGGCGCTTGCGGCCGAATTCGGTCTCCACCGCGATCACCGCGACGCAGTTCGACTGGACGCCGCAATCGCCGCAGCCCTCGCAGACCCGCTCGTTGATCACCACCCGGCGGTCCGGATCGGGAAACTTGCCGCGCTTGCGGCGGCGGCGCTTCTCGGCCGCGCAGGTCTGGTCGTAGACGAGGACGGTGAGCCCCTCCGTTTCGGCAAGGCTCCGCTGTACGGTGTCGAGCTGGGAGCGGTGATGCAGCGTCACACCGGACGGCAGGCCGGGGGCGCCGCGATGCTTGTCCGGCTCGTCGGAGACGATGGCGATCCGCTTCGCGCCCTCGGCCGCCACCTGCGCGGCAATCATGGGAACGGTGAGGCCGCCTTCGTGCCCCTGGCCGCCGGTCATCGCGACGGCGTCGTTGAAGAGGATCTTGTAGGTGACGTTGGCGCCCGAAGCGGCCGCCGCCCGCAGCGCCAGGGCGCCGGAATGGTTGTAGGTGCCGTCGCCGAGATTCTGGAAGACGTGGCCGCGCTTGGAAAAATGCCGCTCGCCGATCCAGTTGGCGCCTTCCGCACCCATCTGGGTGTAGCCCTCGGTCGCCCGGTCCATCCATTGGACCATGTAGTGGCAGCCGATCCCTGCGTATGCCCTCGCGCCGTCCGGCACGCGGGTCGAGGAATTGTGCGGACAGCCGGCGCAGAAATAGGGGGTGCGCGCCGCGATCTCCGGCATCTCGTGCAAGCGCCCCTGAAGAGCGGTGAGATCGCCGACGCGCTTGGTGAGCGCTTCGCTCCCGGTCCGCTCCGCCAGCCGATTGCCGATCGCAACCGCGATGTCGTTGGCGTCGAGGGCGGCCTTCGGCGCAAACAGCGTCCGTCCGGCCTCGTCCAGCTTGCCGATGACGGCCGGCGCACCGGCGGTGCGATAAAGAATCTCCTTCAGCTGCGGCTCGACGACGCCGCGCTTCTCCTCGACGACGAGGATCGTCTCGAGGCCGGCCGCAAATCGTCGCACGAAGTCCGGCTCGAGCGGCCAGGGCACGCCGACTTTGCCGAGCCTCAACCCAAGATCCGCTGCCGCAACCTCGTCGATCCCGAGGCTCGCCAGCGCCTGCTCGACGTCGAGCCAGGACTTGCCGAGCGACAGAACACCGATGCGCGCCTTGCGCCCGCCGGAATGGACGATGCGGTTGAGCCCGTTGGCCGCGATGAAAGAGAGCGCGGCCGGCAGGCGGAAGTCGTGGAGCATCGCCTCCTGTTCGAGCGGATGGGCGGCGCGGCGGATGTTGCGCCCGCCGGGCGGGGTGGCGATGTCCGGGAGCGTGACCGACAGCCGGTCAGGCGCCGCCGCCACGGTCGCCGTCGATTCGATCGTGTCCTTGACGCATTTCATCGTCGTCCACAGCCCCGCAAAGCGCGACAGGGCGAAGGCGGCAAGGCCGTAGTCGAGGATCTCCTGGACCCCGGCGGGATGGAAGATCGGCATCATCGCGTCGATCGCGGCGAATTCCGACTGATGCGCCGAGGTCGAGGATTCGCAGGTGTGGTCGTCTCCGAGCAGCGCCAGGACGCCGCCATGGCGCGAGGTGCCCGCGAGATTGGCATGGCGGAAGGCGTCCCCCGACCGGTCGACGCCGGGGCCCTTGCCGTACCAGATGCCGAAGACGCCGTCATAACGGCCCTCGCCGCGGATCTCGGCCTGCTGCGCGCCCCAGAGGGCGGTCGCCGCAAGGTCCTCGTTGAGGCCGGGCTCGAAGACGACGTTCGCGACGCGCAGAGCCGCTTCGGAGCGCTGGAACTGCTGGTCGAGCCCGCCGAGCGGCGAGCCCCGATAGCCGGTAACGTAGCCGGCGGTGGCAAGCCCCGCCTGCCGGTCCCGCGCCGCCTGCATCAAGGTCAGCCGGACGATCGCCTGCGCGCCCGAAAGAAAGACGTCGGGAACGCCGATATCGTATTTGTCACCAAGCGAGACGGTCCGCAAAGCCATCGCAACTCCTCCTCGGGGACTGCGCAGCGGTGCACGACGGGCGCTGCCGCCGGCACCTCCTCCCAAGCCCCTGTTTTGGAACCTTGTTCGCGGAAGGTCAAAGCGTTTCGTCGCTGAAGGCGCGCCGTCTCCGTGACGGTCCGCCCTCGCCGCCCGGGCCGGGCGCCCGCTGACGAGGCGCAAGAAGACCACCATTGGCGCGGCGATCGGTCGCGAGGATGGCCGGTTGCGGCAGGCATCTGCGCGACGGGCCCGCTTGCACCGGCGGGAAATACCCCTTATCGGACAGACGCCTTTTTGCGTGGGCCCTCGGGCATCGGCGCGTCATGCCGTTCGAGGCACGACCGGCCTGCCGGAGCCGGACCGTCACGATCGGCAAAAGACGAAACAGACGGTGCCGGCGGTCCTGACCCTGCCGAGATGCCGCATCATCCTCGGGCAGTACGAGGGAGGCTACGCCGCATGACGGCTCTCATGTCATTCGCACGCGGGATCGACCGTGTGACGACCTTCATCGGCCGCGGCGTCGCCTGGCTGGTGCTGGTGGTCGTCCTGGTCAGCGCCGGCAACGCGGTCATCCGCAAGATCTTCGACATGTCGTCGAACGCCTGGCTCGAACTCCAGTGGTATCTCTTCGGCGCGATCTTCATGCTCGCCGCCGCCTGGACGCTGCAGCGCAACGAACACATCCGCGTCGACATCGTCTCGAACGCCCTGTCGAAGCGGACGCGCGACTGGATCGACTTCCTCGGCCACATCTTCTTCCTGCTGCCGTTCTGCGGGCTGATGACCTGGCTGCTCGTCCCCTACGTCATCCAGTCCGTCTCACGGCAGGAATATTCGCCGAACGCCGGCGGCCTGATCGTCTGGCCGGCCAAGGCGCTGCTTCTCGCAGGCTTCCTTCTGCTTCTCGCCCAGGCGATCTCGGAGCTGATCAAGCGCACCGGCGTCCTCTTCTTCGGCATGGAGGACAAGACGCCCATGGCGACTTCCCACGCCGAGGCCGCCGAGCTTTCCACCCTCGAACCCAACGAACCGGAGGGCGGTGCGGACGCGCCCGACCATACGCGCACCCCGGCGCGCGATGCAGGAGCCGCCAGATGATCGAGTTCATCGCGCACAATCTTGCGCCGATCATGTTTGGTTCGCTCGTGATCGTGCTTCTGCTCGGCTATCCGGTCGCATTCTCGCTCGCCGCGATCGGCCTCGGCTATTTCGTCGTCGGCGTGGAGCTCGCACCCTATTCGAACGACATCAACCTCTTCTGGCCGCTCCTTGGGGCCCTGCCCGACCGCTTCTTCGGCGGCGTCATGTCGAACGATACGCTGCTCGCGATCCCGTTCTTCACCTTCATGGGCCTGATCCTCGAACGCTCCGGCATGGCCGAGGATCTCCTCGAGACCGTCGGGCAGCTCTTCGGCCCGCTGCGCGGCGGCCTCGCCTATGCGGTGATCTTCGTCGGCGCGCTGCTCGCCGCGACCACCGGCGTCGTCGCCGCGTCCGTCATCGCCATGGGCCTGATCTCGCTGCCGATCATGCTGCGCTACGGCTACGACCGGCGGCTCGCCTCGGGTGTCATCGTCGCCTCCGGCACGCTGGCGCAGATCGTGCCGCCTTCGCTCGTCCTGATCGTTCTCGCCGACCAGCTCGGCCGCTCGGTCGGCGACATGTATTCGGGCGCGCTCGTTCCGGCGCTGGTGCTGACCGGGCTCTACGTCCTCTACATCGTCGGCATGACGATGTTCCGGGCCAAATCCGCCCCGGCGCTGCCGATCGAAGCCCGCACGCTCGGGCGCGGGGTTACCTCGCTGATCGTCGCCGTCGTCCTCGCCGTCGCGATCAGCTGGGCGGCAAGCGTCTATCTGGAGGACAAGGTCCAGCAGGGCGCGGTCATCTGGGGCGCCTGCGTCGGCGTCCTCGCGGTCTACCTCGCCGCAGTCCTCAACAAGGTCTTCAAGCTCAAGCTCCTGTCCTATCTCAGCCAGCAGGTGATCATCGTCATGATCCCGCCGCTGGCGCTGATCTTCCTCGTCCTCGGCACGATCTTCCTCGGCGTCGCGACCCCGACGGAAGGCGGCGCGATGGGCGCGGTGGGCGCGCTCATCCTCGCCTTCGGCAAGCGCAAGCTGAACGTCGGCCTGATGGTCCAGGCGATGGAGTCGACGACCAAGCTGTCGGCCTTCGTCCTGTTCATCCTGATCGGCGCGCGGGTGTTCTCCCTGACCTTCTACGGGGTCAACGGCCACATCTGGGTCGAGGAGCTGCTCACCTCGGTGCCCGGCGGCGAGACCGGCTTCCTGATCGTCGTCAACCTTCTCGTCTTCTTCCTGGCGTTCTTCCTCGACTTCTTCGAGCTCGCCTTCATCATCGTGCCGCTGCTCGCGCCGGCCGCCGACAAGCTCGGCATCGACCTCATCTGGTTCGGCGTCCTGCTCGGCATCAACATGCAGACGAGCTTCATGCATCCGCCCTTCGGCTTCGCGCTGTTCTACCTGCGCTCGGTGGCGGCGCGCGTGCCCTATCTCGACCGCATCACCGGCCAGCGGATGGAGCCGGTGACCACCGGCCAGATCTACTGGGGCGCGGTGCCCTTCGTCTGCATCCAGATCGTCATGGTGGCGCTGACCATCCTCTTCCCGCAGATGGTGATGCGCTACAAGACGACCGGGCCGGCGGTCGACACCGAGAACATCCAGCTGCAGCTGCCGGGCCTCGGCGGCGAAGGCGGCAGCTTCGGCCTGCCGCCGCTGGGCGGCGCGTCGGGAACCGGCACCGGAGGAAGCACGCCGCAGAACAATCCGCTCGGCCTGCCGCCGCTGGGCCTGCCCGGCCAGCCTCCGGGCGTCGCCGCGCCCTCGGCCCCATCGCCGGCCCCGGCTCCGGCAACTCCTGCGGCGCCGGCCACTGGCACGGGCGGATCGTCCTCGTCGCAGCCGGCGATCGGCCTGCCGCCGCTCGACTTCAACTCCGCCCTTGGCGGCAGCAATGGCGGGACCGGGACGGGGACGCAGGCACCAGCCGCGCCTGCGGAAGCCGGGCCGGCGCAGACGCCGGCGCCCGCCCCTTCCGGGCAGGCCTCGCCGCCGGCCGTGGATCTGTCGCAGCCGCCCTCGTTCAACTGACGGGGCGGCGGCTTCCGCTCATGGTGACCACCGGCTAGGATCGCGGAACGTTTCCCGAAGGTGTTCCGCCATGATTCGCCCGTTGCTTGCCCTTGCTCTTGCGACCGGCCTTGCGTCGGCGGCCCGGGCCAATGATTCCACCGCCAATCTGGCGGCCGGTGGCCTGGTCTTCACCAAGACCGACGCCATCGAGATGCGCTCGGAAGACCTGTCGATCTCGCTCGAGCGCATCGCCGTCGACTACGTCTTCGTCAACACCAGCGACGAACCGGTAACGACCACCGTCGCCTTCCCGCTGCCCGAGATCCGGCTCGACCCGTTCGACTTCAACGTCGACATTCCGAGCGAGGAACCCGACAATCCCTTCGCCTTCGAGACCATGGTCGACGGTCAGCCGATCGGCATGACGGTCGATCGCGCGGCCTTCGCGAACGGCGAGAACGTAACGGCCGAGTTGGAGAAACTCGGCCTCGCCTTCGCGCCGCCGACGGAAGAAACCTCGCGAATTCTCGATGCACTGCCGAAGAGCGAATGGGAGCGGATCGAGAAGGCCGGGATCGCCGCGACGAACAGCTTCGACGCCGGCCGCGGATGGGAGACCCATCTGTCGCCCTCCTGGGCCTTTCGGATCACCTATCACTGGCAGCAGACCTTCCCGCCCGGGCGCAAGGTCCGCATCAGCCACAGCTACAAGCCCTCGGTCGGAAGCTTCGTCTCGACCCTCATCGGCTCCTCCTACGCTTCGTCCGAGGATCTCGCGGCGCAGCGCAAGCGCTACTGCATCGACGACGACATCGTCCGGACGGTCAAGCGCCGGACCAGGGCCGTCGGCGAGAGCGGGATCGCCTATCAGGAGCGCTGGATCGACTACGTGCTGACGACGGGCGCCAATTGGGCGAAGCCGATCGGCTCGTTCAAGCTGACCGTCGACAAGGGCGATCCGAAGAACCTCGTCAGCTTCTGCGCCGACGGCGTTAGAAAGGTCTCTCCGACGAAGTTCGAGGTGACGAAGACCGACTTCACGCCGACATCGGACCTGTCGATCCTGATCCTCACCCCGAGCCAGCCATAAATCATCGGATGGTCGAGACGCATGAAAGGCCGCGCTGCCATTGGGCCGTACGACCTTTCGCATGTCGATGGTAATATGGGGATTGAGGGCCGGCTCAGGCTGCGACCGAAAGCGCCTCGTCCTGGACCGCAGGCCTCTCCTCCCGGCGATGATGGCCGAGAATGCCGATCTCATAGGCAAGGCTCGCCGCCTCCGCCCGTGCCCGGTCGAGGCCCGGCGCGATCTCGTCCGGCAGCGTGAAGATCGTCCCGCCATAGAGGAAGGGCGCCTCGTAGGCCGCGCGCTGGACCAGACCGATCGGCAGGCGACGGGCGTGGCTCGTCTCGATGATCGTCTCGACATTGCGGGCGATGCGGCTCGGGATCGTCGTCACGGCGGTGGCGACGAAGCACCAGTCGCGTCCGCGCCGGCCATAGCCGGCATCTTCCGTCAGCATGTTGTCGGTCTCGACCGCATATCGGGCGGACAGGGGCGAGAAGCGGACGGGGATCAGCGCACGGTCGGCCTGGCGGGCGGCGGCCTGAATCGTCGAGCCCATGTCGCCGGCGTCGATCACGGCGAAGTCGCCGCGCCGGCGGGCGCCGCGGACCAGCCGCTCGATCTCGCCTTCGTCGCGCGTGCGCTCGACGCAGATGCGCTTCGGGCTGCCGGCGAGTTTCGCCCAGGCGGAGAGATCGCCGTCGCGGGCGGCATCGATGAGAATGACGGGGATTTCGGCGGCGGCGGCAACGCTGGCAAGAGTCAGGGCCAAGGTCGAGGTACCCGACGTCTTGAGCGAGCCGATGGAAACGACAGGAAGCATGAAGGGGCTCTCATTGGCGCGGGCAGGACGTGCCCGCGGGATGGGACTCTGGCGATCGCCCGCGGCGGTGGCGGCATTGCCGCACCGCCGGGACCGGCCCCGCGCCCTTGGGAGAAAGGCGATCGGTTCCGGTCTTCGGATCTGCGGTGATTGTTCCCCGTCATGGTTAACGAGAAGTTAACCAGGCCGCGCCGCGTTAAGCTCTCGGCAAGGAAAAGGCCCGGCACGCGGGAATGCGTGCCGGGCCTTGGAGCCGAAATGCCGGATGCTGCGAGGAGGCAGAGCCCTCAGGGCTTCAGCGCACCCTCGCGCTGCTTGATCATCATGAAGGTGTCGAAGGTGTATTCGGCGACCTGCTGCCAGAGATAGGTGTCGTTCCGGAAGCCGACCATGGAGTCGTAGATCTTCTTGAACGAGGCGTTCTGGCCGTTGATCTCCTCGTAGACCTCCTGGGTGGCGTTGAAGCTCGCCTCCAGGATCTCCTGGCTGAACGGGCGCAGCTGCGCGCCCTCGCTGGCGAGGCGCTTGATCGCCTGCGGGTTCTTGTAGTCGTATTCGGCGAGCATCTCGACATTGGCCGCCCGCGCGGCGGTCTGGAGAAGGCTCTGATAAGCCTTCGGCAGCTTGTCGAACTCGTTCTTGTTGTTGAAGAAGCAGAGCGCCAGGCTCCCCTCCCACCAGCCGGGATAGTAGTAGTAGGGGGCGACCTTGTAGAAGCCGAGCTTCTCGTCGTCATAGGGGCCGATCCACTCGGCCGCGTCGATCACGCCCTTTTCGAGCGAGGGATAGATGTCGCCGCCGGCGATCTGCTGCGGCACGACGCCGAGCTTCTCCATCGCGCGGCCGGCAAGGCCCGCGATGCGCATCTTCAGGCCCTTCAGGTCATCGACGGTCTTGATCTCCTTGCGGAACCAGCCGCCCATTTGGGTGCCGGTATTGCCGCCCGGCATGTATTGCAGACCCTGGCCGTTGAAATATTCGTTCAGAAGGTCGACGCCACCGCCGTAATAAAGCCAGGCATTGAGGCCGCGGGCGTTCAGCGTGAACGGGACCGTGGCGCCGAGCGCATAGGTCGGGTCCTTGCCGACATAGTAGTAGGAGGCGGTGTGGCACATCTGGACGGTGCCGTCGATCACCGCGTCGGCAGCCTGCAGGCCCGGCACGATCTCGCCGGCGGCAAAGACCTGGATGTCGAAATTACCGTCCGTCGCCTCGCGCACGTAATTGGCCAGATCCTCGGCGCCGCCGTAGATCGTGTCGAGCGACTTCGGGAAGGACGAGGTGCAGCGCCACTGAACCTTTGGCAGCGACTGGGCGATGGCCGGAGCCGCCAGCGTGGTGGCACCGGCGGCGCCGAACGCTCCGATGGCGGAATTCTTGATGAATTTGCGTCTGTCCATCTTGGATCAGATCTCCCTGGGCGTCGCGGACGGTTGATCGTCGGCGACCGATTGGCGAAGGGTCCGGCCGGGCGGCCGGATCGTCTGTCGTCGTCGGTCCGGCGGTCTTTTGCCGGGTCCCTCACGCGGATGGTAGGCTGCGCTTTCGTTCCGGCAATCGGCCGCGGCGAGAGCCACGGCCGGGATGCCGGCCTTGGCGGGGCCTCAGCCCTTCAACAGCGTGCCGTTGCGCTGCTGGATCATCATGAAGGTGTCGAAGGTGTATTCGGAGAGCTGCGCCCAGAGATAGGCGTCGTTCTTGAACGCGTTCTGGCTGTCGAGCAGCGTCTTGTAGTCAGCGTTCTCGGCCGCGATCTCCTTGTGGACCTCCTGAGCGGCCTTGAAGCTCGCCTCCATGATGTCCTGGCTGAACGGGCGCAGCTTGGCGCCCTGGGCCACGAGACGCTTCAGCGCTGCGGGATTCTTGTAGTCGTAGTCGGCAAGCATCGCGCAGTTGGCCGCCTGGCTCGCCGCCTGGAGCAGCGCCTGATAGTTTTTCGGCAGCGAGTTCCACTTGTCGAGATTGACCATCAGGTGGAGCGACGCTCCGCCCTCCCACCAGGCCGGATAGTAGTAGAACGGTGCGACCTTCACGAAGCCGAGCTTCTCGTCGTCATAGGGCCCGACAAACTCGACCGCATCCAGCGTGCCGCGCTCAAGCGAGGCGTAGATGTCGCCCGCCGCGATCTGCTGCGGCACGACGCCGAGCTTCTCGACGACGCGACCGGCGAGACCGGCGATCCTCAGCTTCAGGCCCTTGAGATCGTCGAGCGTGTTGATCTCCTTGCGGTACCAGCCGCCCATCTGGGCGCCGGTATTGCCTGCCGGCATCGCATAGATGCCGTTCTTGGCGTAGAAAGTGTTCAGGAGATCGTTGCCGCCGCCCTCGTAGAACCAGGCGTTCATCTGGCGGGCGTTGAGGCCGAAGGGCACGGCGGTGCCGAAGGCATAGGCCGGATTCTTGCCGACATAGTAGTAGGAAGCGGTGTGGCCGAGTTCGACCGTGTCGTTCTGCACTGCGTCGAGCACCTGGCCGCCCGGCACGATCTCGCCGGCCGCGAAGACCTGGATGTCGAACTGGCCGTCCGACACGTCATGCACGTATTTGGCGATCTTCTCGGCCGTGCCGTAGAGCGTGTCCAGCGATTTCGGGAAGGACGAGGTCACCCGCCACTGGATCTTGGGATTGCTCTGCGCGATGGCCGGGGCCGCGAGGGTCGACGCGATGCCGAAGCCGGCCGCGCCGGTGGCGGCGCCACCGAGGAATTTCCGTCTGTCCATGAATGCCTCCCTGAATGCACGGCGCCGCCTGCAGCGGCGGCGCGCGGTCCTCGCCGGCTCCCCCGGCAATTCGCGCGCGACCTTAAGCATGAGGGACGAAAAGGCAAGCGGGTGCGGGACTTCGGCGCATGTCCCCGCAGGCAAGAGGCGCCGGGACGGGAAACGAAATCGAGCCCGCGAGAGACCATTCGCGGGCTCGCCGGAACGACCGGACAGCGGTGACCGCCGCCGGCAGACGGATCACATCGTGCCGTTGCGCTGCTGGATCATCATGAAGGTGTCGAACGTGTATTCCGACAGCTGCGCCCAGAGATAGGCGTCCTTCTTGAAGGCCAGCTGGTTCTCGTAGATCTCCTTGAAGGTCGGGTTCTGGGCCGAGATCTCCGCATAGGTCTCCTTGGCCGCGTCATAGGCCGCCTGCATCATCTCCTGGCTGAACGAGCGCAGCTGGGCGCCCTGCCCGACCAGCTTCTTGATCGCCGCGGGATTCTTGTAGTCGTAGGAGGCCATCATGTCGCAGTTGGCCGCCTGGCAGGCGGCGCGCAGGATCACCTGGTAGTTCTTCGGCAGGCCGTTCCACTCGTCGAGATTGATCATGGTGTTGAGCGCCGGGCCCCCCTCCCACCAGCCGGGATAGTAGTAGTACGGCGCGACCTTGACGAAGCCGAGCTTCTCGTCGTCATAGGGCCCGACCCATTCGGCCGCGTCGATCACGCCCTTTTCCAGAGACGGATAGATGTCGCCGCCGGCGATCTGCTGCGGGACGACGCCGAGCTTCTCGATGATCTTGCCGCCCATGCCGCCGATGCGCATCTTCAAGCCCTTGAGCTCGTCGAGCGACTTGATCTCCTTGCGGTACCAGCCGCCCATCTGGACGCCGGTATTGCCGCAGGGCAGGCTGAAGAGGCCCTGCGTGGCGAAGAACTTGTTCATCTGGTCGATGCCGTCGCCGTAATAGTACCAGGCATTGGTCTGGCGGGCATTGAGGCCGAAGGGGATCGCTGTGCCGAGGGCGTAGACCGGGTCCTTGCCCCAGTAATAATAGGAGGCGGTGTGGCACATCTGGACCGTGCCGCCGGCCGCCGCGTCCGCCGCCTGCAGGCCCGGGACGATCTCGCCGGCGGCGAAGACCTGGATGTCGAACTTGCCGTCGCTCGCGCCCTTGACGTAGTTCGCCATGGTTTCCGCCGCACCGTAGATCGTGTCGAGCGATTTCGGGAACGACGAAGTACAGCGCCAGGTGATCTTCGGATTTTCCTGTGCGATGGCCGGTGCGGCGAGTGTGGTGGCGGCGACCCCGGCCCCGAGGCCGCCGGCCTGCTTGATGAACGAACGACGATCCAAATCCGTATCCTCCCATTACTAATTTTGGTGTCCGGGATGCGGCTTTTTCTTTGATCACACCCCATCTTCCTGAATATCCGACCGCTTCCCATTGGGGAAGGCGCCATGACGGCAGATCCCGCGCCGGAGATGGGCAGCGGCGGAACCGATGGAGCGCAGCTGGACGTTCGAGATGGTCCGGTCGCTTTTGCGGCGACAGGGCCGCCGCGCGCCCTCGTGCTGGCCCAGCGCGATAGCCGCGCCTAAGCCGGGAACACGAGGAACAGCGATGCGTTGGCCGTAGATGTCGATCCGAACCATCATCTTCGCCGCGCTCGCGATCGCCGGGCTCCTGTCGACCAGCATTGCGCAAGCGCAGACCGGCGCGAACGACGGGAGGGACGCCGAGCGGCAGCTGCGCGTCGGCATCGTCGAGCGCCCGCCCTTCGCGATGCAGTCCGACAGCGGCGGCTGGACCGGGATCGGCATCGACCTCTGGCGAATGATCGCCGAGACGAACGCGTATTCCTATGATTTCGTCAGACTGCCGGGCGACGGGCACGACGCAGTCGCCGACGGGAAGGTGGACATCGCCCTGCCGGTCACCGCGACGCCCCAGGGAGCGCGGACGGTCGACTACACGATGCCGTTCTTCACCGCGACGCTCGGGGCCGCCGGCATCCACAGCGTCGACCCGGTCGCCATCGCCAAGACCTTCGTGTCCTGGCAGTTCCTTCGCATCGTCCTCCTGATCACGGCGCTCCTCTTGGTCGTCGGCGCGATCATGTGGGCGATCGAACGTAAGAAAAACGCCGAGGAGTTCGGGGCGGCCGACGACGGGGTCGGCCGCCTTCGCGGCTGCCTGCACGGGATCGGCAACGGCTTCTGGTGGTCGGGCGTCACCATGACCACGATCGGCTATGGCGACAAGGCGCCAAAGACCATGCTCGGACGCGGCGTCGCAATGCTCTGGATGCTGGTGGCCATGGCGCTGACATCGAGCCTGACGGCCTCGATCGTCGCCGCGACCAACCTGCAGACGCTCGGGCGGCTCCAGCTGCCGGGTGATCTGACGGGCAAAAGCCTCGGCGCCGTCGAAGGCTCGACGACCGCCGCCTTCCTGCGGTCGGAAGGCTTCCCGTTCCAGACGTTCGACGACATGGGCGCGGCATTGCGAGCCGTTGCCGACGATCGCATCGAAGCGGCCGTCGGACCGGTTCCGCTGCTGCGGCAGACCAACAAGTCCGAGCGCACCAAGCTGACCGTCTCGCCCTCCGGGGCCAACCCTGTCAGCGTCACCTTTGCGCTGCCGCGGCTGTCGCCATTGCGCGAGCCGGTGAACGTGTCGATCCTCCAGCTCACGACGGACAGCATGTGGACCGATCTCGTGGAGCGCTACGCCCCGGACCACTGAGCGGGCGATCCCGGCGCTTCGGGCCCGGCGGCATCGACAAGCCGGCCTGCGACCCTTATCTCGACGCCGGCCTTCTTTCTTTCGCGCCGATCGGATCCTCGATGTCTGCCTCCCCCATCCTTGTCGCCGTCCCTGCGGATGTCCGCGAATTCGAGAACTACCGCTGGCACGCAACGCCCGATACCTATCTGAAGGCGCTGGCGCGCGTCGCGGGAGCGGTCCCGGTGATCGTCCCGGCGATGGAGGAGGAGTTCTCCGTCGACGCCCTGCTCGACCGGGTCGACGGCCTGCTGATGACCGGCTCGGCCTCGAACGTCCACCCCGACCGCTATGGGGTCGCGCCGAGCGTTGCCCACGAGCCCTTCGACCCCGACCGCGACCGGCTGACCGAGGCCCTGATCCGTGGTGCGATCGAGAAGGGCGTGCCGCTCCTGTGCGTGTGCCGCGGCCATCAGGAGCTGAACGTCGCGCTCGGCGGGACGCTCGCGACCGAGATCCAGGAACTCGACGGCCGGATGGATCACCGCGCCCTGCCGAACCGGGAACAGCGCGAGCGCTTCGCGGTCCGCCACGACGTCGCGATCGCGCCGGCCGGCAAACTGGCCGGCATCGTCGGCGCCGAGACGATCCGGGTGAATTCGCTGCACCGCCAGGCGATCGACCGGCTTGCCGACGGCCTCGCAGTCGAGGCGAGCGCGCCGGACGGAACCGTCGAGGCGGTTTCGGTCGAAGGCGCGAAGGCTTTCGCCCTCGGGGTCCAATGGCATCCGGAATATTGGGCGGAAACCGACGCGCCCTCGGCCGCGATCTTCGAGGCCTTCGGCGCGGCGTGCCGGGCGCATCGCGACGCAAAGCGGACGTAGCGGGCGCGCGGCCCGACCGGCCGGCAGAGGGCGGCGCCGTCCATATGGCGGCATCCGGGCCTTGGCTCAGCCGGACGCGATCTCGTCCAGCACGCCGTCGAGGTCGGCCCGCAGGAGGGCGGTGAGAAACCTAGGATAATCCTTGCGGTCGACGAGGCTCGCCAGCCTCTCGGCCTCCCGGCCGAGGCCGAGCTTGCCGGCCGCCTCCAGCGCGCGGGCGTCGGCGAAGGGGTAAAGCTCCTCCCAGGCGATCTGCACCTCCCGGAAGAAGATGTCGGCCCCGGTGTCGCCGATTCCCTTGAACGCCTTCAGGAGGCGCCGTTCCTCGGCGGGGTCGCGGCCGGCGGCCTCGCGCAATTTCCTGAGGTCGCCGCCATAGTCGGAAAGGCAATGGTCGGCCATGTCCTGAAGAAAGCGCGAGGTCTTCTCGTCGAAACGGGCATAGCCGTTGCGGTTGAGGATGATCACGCGCTCCTTCCAGGTGGCCTCGGCCATGTGGTCGGCGGTCGTCAGCCCGGCATCCTTCAGCGCTTTGGCGGCACGCAGCGCCTGATCCGCCGAGATGCGTGCCGAGAAGAGGTTTGCCGCAACCAGCCACAGGAACAGCGGCATCGGCGTGTTCCGCTCAAGGTCGAGACCCATTTCCCCGGCGAAGGTCTTGTCCGTCCGCTCGAGCAGCGTGCGGACGATCGCCTCTGCATCCCGGCCGCCCATGGCTCAAATCCGCGATGCCGGCGGGTTGTTGCGTGCGTCGAGCGCCGAGAACAGAAGGCCGAAGCCCGAGGTCATGAAGGAAATGCCGAGGAAGACGCCGACCGCCCACACCGCCGTGCCGGGCAGTCCGAAGATCAGGAAGACGGCGAGAACGATGTCGATGATGCCGGAGAGGACGACCAGCCAGAAGCGGCCGGTGGAGGTGCGAAGCGCCCGGGCGATCGACAGGTTGAAAATGCCCGAGAGAAGGAAGAAGGCGGCGAGCAGCCAGGTCAGCGTCACCGCGCCGGCCAGCGGATCGTAGATGATCACTCCGCCAAGGATGATCGCCAGCACGGCAAGGAGAATGCTCGAGAGAAAGCCCGGTGCGCCCCTCGCCCGGAATGCCGAGATCAGGCCGACGATGCCGCCGAAGATCAGGAGCCAGCCGAAGAACAGCGTCGAGGCGAGAGTCGCGACGAAGGGTGCGAGGATGGCCAGGAAACCGACGACGATCATCAGCCCGCCCTGGAAGGCGTAGGACTTCCAGTGATCGTGGAGGTGCCGCTGGACCTTTCGCGTCACGTCGCGCTGGGTTGCTGCGTCCATTCTGTCCGGATCGATGGTCATTTCGGGGCTCCCTCGCCGGGGGAACCGCGTGCGGTCCCCCGTCCCTCTCGTCTAACGGTCAAATGTCGCGCGCGGTGCGCGGTTCCAGCCCGCAAGAGCGGACCGGCCAGCCAGCGCAAGGGTCAGGCGTGTCGGCTGAGACTGCGCGTCGTGTCCAGGAGCTTGTCGACGAGCGTTTCCAGATTGGTCCGCGCGACGTCGTCGGCGAGACGGCCGTCTTCGTCGAAGCCTGTTGCCGCATTCGGCACGCTGCATTGCTGGGTGATGACGTCGGCACCGAGCGCCCGCATGACGATGCGCACCGCCTCCAGCGCCCGCATGCCGCCGAACCGTCCGGATGAGGCCGAGGCGAGGCCGACGACGAGCCCCTTGAACGGCTGGACCGGGCGCCCCTGGACCTTGCGAACGCGGCTCGTCCAGTCGATGGCGTTCTTCAGGAGCGGCGGGATCGAGTGATTGTATTCGGGGCTCACGATCAGGAGGCCGTCCTGCGCCGCGATGCGCTGGGCCAGAAGCTGCGCGTTCTGCGGAACACCGCTCTCGGTTTCCAGGTCCCCGTCGTAGATCGGCAGCGGGTAGTCGGACAGGTCGAGCCGGGCCACCACCGCGTCCGTCAGCGACAGGATGCGCGTCGCCTCGGCGGCGAGCTTGCGATTGTGCGAGCCGACCCGGAGCGAGCCCGGCAGGACGAGGATGTTGGCGCTCAAGAAGGATGCGCCTCGCTGACATCGGCCTCGGTCGCGGAGGCAGCGTCGCTTTTTCCGACTCCGTCCTGCGAATAGATCCAGACCCGGGCCGGCGGCACGTTGTTCCAGACGCGCGGCGAGGAGGACACGGTGAAGACGCCTGGCACGGAGCGGACCGGCGGGGTCAGCATGTAGGAGAGCTGGGTGAGGTTCCCGCCCGGCCTCAGCCTCTTGAAGTAGTCGACGAAGAGCTTCTGGCGTTTTTCCTGAGGGAAGCTGACGATGGGGATCGCAAAGAGGATCGCGGCGAACTTCTCGCCGGCCCGGCTGCCCAGCGTCTTGTCGAGATTGAAGCCGTCGCCCTGGATGACGTCGACCTTCGGGAAACGGCGCTTCAGCTTGCGGGCGAAGTCGGCATCGTACTCGATCGAGGTGATGCGCTCGGGCGCGACGCCCTGTTCCAGGAGCGTGCGGGTGACGACACCCAGGCCCGGGCCGAGTTCGAGGATCGGGCCGTCGAGCTCGGTCGTGGCGTGCTTCACCATCATGCCGCAATAGGAGCGGCTCGACGGCGCCACGGCCCCCATCTTGATCGGATGGCGCACCCAGGTCGCCAGAAAGGGCAACCAGTCGCTCTCGCGCCTGCCGAAATCCGCGTCAGTCTTGCTCGCCATCGGAAAACTCTCTTGCCTGTGGGCCCGACCGGTGACCGCTCGCCTTACGCCGCCCGGTAGACGAGGACGCGCGCAGGCGGAAGATTGCGCTTCACCCACGGGCTCGTCTGCAGCTGCGCCTCGATCCGCTCCGGCTTCACCGGCAGCGTCAGCGCATAGGAAAACTGGATGAACGGGGCGCCAGGCCGCATCTCCTTCAGCGAGCCGCCGACGACCTGCTCGCGCTTGCCGTCGGGCTTGGTGAACAGCGGTAGGCTGGAGACGACGGCCTCCAGGCGGCACCCATCGAGCCAGGGGCCGAGCGTGACTGCGGCGTCGTAGGCATCGCCCTGAATGACGTGCGCCTTAGGGAACCGCGCCTTGAGCAGGACGCAGAATTCGCGGCTGTACTCGACGAGCACGAGAGCGGATTCCGGCACGCCGCGATCCACGAGACACTGGGTGACGACGCCGGTGCCGGGTCCGAGCTCGAGCACCCTCGACGTCTCGTCGAAAGCGGAGGGATCGGGCACATAGGCGGCCATTGCCCGGCCGAGGCTGCGCGAAGAGGGCGATACGGCGCCCATGATCAGCGGACGCTGCAGCCAGCCTTTAAAGAAGCGCGCCTCGTCGCTGACCTTGAGGCGGGGGCGCGGGCTTCGTCTCGGCCGCGGCTGCGGAATGTCCAGCACCAGGTTTCCTCCGTCCTCGGAAAGGCGATTCGCGTCGTATCGCCTTGATGCCTGCCCGACGTAAACCTTTCACGACGGGCAGCAAGGCCGAACGGACTTAGTGCGCGTCAGCTTTCGCTCAAGCCTTCGAAGAACTCCTTCATGCGAGCGAAGAAGCCGTTCGACTGGGGCGAGTTCTCCGAAGAGGAGATCTGTTCGAACTCCTCCAGGAGTTCGCGCTGGCGGCGCGACAGGTTCTGCGGCGTCTCGACCGCCACCTGGATGAAGAGGTCGCCGGCCTGGCCGGAGCGCAGCACCGGCATGCCCTTGCCACGCAGCCGGAACTGCTTGCCGGTCTGCGTGCCCTCCGGCACCTTCACGCGGCTGGTATTGCCGTCGAGCGTCGTGACGTCGAAATGACCGCCGAGCGCGGCCGTCACCATCGAGACCGGGGCCTTGCAGAACAGATCCGCGCCGTCCCGCTGGAAGAATTCGTGCGGCTTGATCGACAGGAAGATGTAGAGGTCACCCGCAGGTCCGCCGCGCAGCCCCGCTTCGCCCTCGCCGGCAAGGCGAATTCGGGTGCCGTCCTCGATCCCCGCCGGGATGTTCACCGAAAGCGTGCGCTCTTCCGGCAGCCTCCCGTCGCCGCCGCACTTGCCGCAGGGATCGGTGATCACCTGGCCGCGGCCCTGGCAGGCCGGGCAGGTCCGCTCGATCGAGAAGAAGCCTTGCGCCGCGCGCACTCGGCCGACGCCGCCGCAGGTCGGGCAGGCCTGCGGGCTGGTGCCCGGCTCGGCGCCGCTGCCCGCGCATTCGTCGCACTGGATCGTGGTGGGAACGCCGATCTCCGCGGTCTTGCCGGCGAAGGCCTCCTCCAGCGATATCTCCATGTTGTAGCGAAGATCGGAACCGCGCTCGCGGCCGGAACCGCCGGCCTGCCGGCCCCTGGCGCGCCCGCCCATCATCTCGCCGAAGATGTCGTCGAAGATGTCGGCCATGGAGGAGGCGAAGTCGCCGCGAAAGCCACCTGCAGCCCCTCCGCCGCCGTTCTGGAAGGCCGCGTGGCCGAACCGGTCGTAGGCTGCCCGCTTCTGCGGATCCTTCAGGACCTCGTAGGCTTCGCCGAGCTCCTTGAACTTCACCTCAGCCTGAGTGTCGCCCGGATTGCGATCGGGATGATACTGCATGGCGAGCTTGCGAAACGCACTTTTCAGTCCCTTCTCATCGACTTCGCGGGACACGCCGAGCATTTCGTAGTAATCGGCCTTCATTCACGCTTCCATGGGTTTTGTGACAGGCAATCAGCGAGAGCATGACGTTGCCACACCATGCTCCGAAGGGTGCGGAACCGGCGGTGGATCCCACACCTCGAAATTTCGAGACCTTTATCTAGGAACGTTTGAGGCCCGATACCATAGCGTCGCGCCGAAGCAAAGTTCGGCAGCCTTCCGGTCAGGCGGATGCCAGGACATCCGCCTTGGCGCTTTGCCGCGGACGCGGACCCGCGATCAGCGTGGCAAGACGCGGCTCCAGATGACGCGCGGATAAGAGGGCGACGGCGATGGAGGCCGCCATCGGCAGGGTCCAGTATATGTAGAAGTCGACGAGCTGGTGCGGCTCGACGAACCGGTCCCACAGCAGCGTCAGGAAGAAGAACTCCATCACCGGATGCCAGAGATAGATGCCGAAGGAGACCCGAGCCAGCGGCATGATCGGCGAGAGGAAGGCGGTCGATCTCGGCGTGGCCGTCTCCGCCAGGGCGGTCGCGGCCAGAGAGGCGGCCAGAAGCGCGAAGGTGACCGGATAGGGCAGTTCATCGAACATCGACCAGACGGCCGCCGCAAGGAACAGCACTCCCGGCCAGTGGGAGGTCAGCGCAATCGGGCGGCGCCGCACGAATTCGGCCAGAACCCCGCCGATCATGAAGTCGGCAAAGGCGCGATAGGCGCCCATCGAGTCGGCCGTCGTCCAGTGGCCGGACGGAAACAGCCCTTCCCACGAGGCGATTTCGAGACCGGCGATCCAGCCGGCGAGCACCAGGAGAAGACCGCTCATCCCCCGCCAGCGCAGCGCCAGGACGATCACCGGGAACAGCGCGTAGGAAAAGAATTCGGCGCTGATCGACCAGGAGACGTAGTTCAGCGCCAGGCCGTTCGTGGTGCCGAGCGCGTGCAGCACGAGGAGATGCGCCGGCAGCGCCTCCAGGTCGTGGCGCCAGTCGTAATGGCGCGCTCCGTACACCATCGCGGCCACCGCCAGGGCGGCGAAGAACAGGGTGATCAGGACGTGCAGCGGATAGAGCCGCGCGATCCGGCGCCTGAGGAAGGTGCCGTAGCTCGACAGGCCGGTGACGGTGCCGGCGTAGCGGGTGGTGATCAGATAGCCGGAGATCATGAAGAACATGTCGAGCAGCGGCAGGAGCCGGTGCAGCATCTCAGCCCCCGTCGCGGCGCCGTAAGGTGCCCAGAAGACGAAGTGGTAGGCCATGATCAACAGGGCCGCGAGTAACCGCCAGCAGTCGAAGACGCGATAGTGCATGGGGCCGCTCCCTCGTCCTGCCGCCCGCCTGGAAAGACGGCCCCTTCATCCGGGGCCAGCTTCCATAGGTCCCCGATCAAGCCGGACTCTACAAGTCCGGAGTGTCCTTAGGCTTAACGGCCCGGCGCCCCGGACCGCCTTCAGGCGGCTCGAACGAGGCGGGGGCCCGGGCGGCGCGCGCCGTCCACGCCGACCTCGAAGCGCGCAACCAGACGTTCCAGCTCGGCCGCCTCGCCGCGCAACGCCTGCGTCGCCGCATTCGCCTCCTCGATCATCGCGGCGTTCTGCTGCGTGACCTGATCCATCTGGCCGACCGCGCCGTTGATCTCCTTGAGGCCGCTCGCCTGATCGCGCGCGCCCTCGGCGATCGCCCGCACCTTGCCGTCGATCTCCAGAACCTGCCCCGCGATCCGCTGCAGCGCCTCGCCGGCCTTGCCGACGTGCTCGACACCGAGATCCACTTGGCCGGAGGCGGAGGCGATCAGCGACTTGATCTCGCGGGCGGCGCTTGCGGAGCGCTGGGCGAGTTCGCGCACCTCCTGCGCGACAACCGCAAAGCCCTTGCCGGCCTCGCCTGCACGGGCTGCCTCGACGCCCGCATTGAGCGCCAGGAGGTTGGTCTGGAAGGCGATCTCGTCGATAACGCCGATGATGGTCTCGATCTGCCGCGAAGAGGTCGCGATCCCCTGCATTGCCTCGATCGCCTGGTGGACCACCTCGTCGGTCGTCTCGGCGTCTCCGCGCGCCGCGCCGACCACCGTCGCCGCGGCCTCGGCGAGGCCGGCGCTCTGGCTGACGCGCGAGGTGATATCGTCGAGCGCGGCCGCGGCCTCCTCCACGCTGGCGGCCTGGCTCTCGATGCGGCGCGTCATGTTGTCGGTCGCCTGGCTGATCTCCTGCGTCCCGCTCTCGATGCTGGTCACGGAGCCGGCGACGGCCGCAATCGTCGTCCGCAGCTGCGTAACGGCGGCGTCGTAATCCTCCTTGAGCCGGCGGTACGGGCCCTCGAAGCGGCCGTCCAGCGAATGCGCCAGATCGCCATGAGCAAGGCGCGCGAGCCCGGCGCCCACGGCGGCCACGATCCGCGCCTGTTCGGCGGCGGCTGCCTGCCGCTCGGCTTCGCCTTCTTCACGCGCCCGGTTGGCCTTCTGCCGCTCGACATCGGCGGCAAGCTCGGCCGCGACGCCGCTCTTCAGCTGGTGACGGAAGCCCTCGAGCGCCTGGGCGAGCGTGCCGATCTCGTCGGTCTGTTCACGCCCTTCGACCTCGGCATCGTAGTCGCCCCGCTTCAGCGTCTCGACCGAAGCGAGGAGCCGGCCGAGCGGACGCGTGACGACGCCGCGCACCGACGCCATGAGCACGATCAGGACACCAGCGAGGACAATACCGCCGCCGACGAGGAGCTTCAAAACAGCGGCCTCGACCGGCGCGGTGAAGGTTGCCCGGGGAACGTCGACCAGCACCGCCCAGGTGGCATTCAGTTCAGGCAGGACGAAGGGATAGACGATCCGCTCGTACGCGCCGTCGGCGACACCGGGGATGATCCCGGCCTCGCCGCCCTCAAGCGCCTTCGTGACGGCCTCCGCCCCCTCCCCGTCATAGGGCTTCGTCAGGAGCCCGACATCGGGATTTACCAGCCAGTTGCCGCTTCCCGAGACCAGCATGACCCGGCCGCCGTCGAAGGGGGAGAGGCCGCCCAGCATCGCCGACAACCGGCCGAGGCTGAAGTCGACGCCAGCGACGCCGATCGTCTTGCTGCCGGCGACGACGGGGAAGGCCGCCGACGCCATCAGGACCTTCACCTCTGAGGCCATGTAGGGCTCGGTGACCGCGCCTTGGCCGGTGCTCGCCGCCATCTTGTACCAAGGCGCGTCGTAGTCCGCGTTGAAGGTGGAGAAGGTGACGTCGCCGGACTGCGTCTTCGTCCAGTAGGGGGTGAAGATGCCGTCCTCGTTCGCGCCCGGCGCACCCCTCATCGAGAAGCCGTCATAGGCGCCCTTCGCCTCGGCCATCCAGGCGCCGAATACCGTGTCGTTGCGCAGGGCGACCGACTTCAGCATGGCAATCACCGCCTGCCGGCTGCGCTCGCCCGCCTCGTGACCGGCGGCGATGATGCCCGACATGGTCTTGCCGGCGGCCGCGGCCTGGCCGATCTGGGCGCCGATCTGGCCGGCGACATCGCGCGCCTCGTCCTTCGCCTGCTCGTAGACGCGGCTCTCGGCCTCGTTCTTGGTCTGCCAGGCGGAATAGCCGACCGCGCCGAGCACGATGATGCCGACGGTTCCGCCGGCAAGGAGAAGAAGCTTGGAGGAGAGGGAACGAAGGCTCATCAAGGTCGCGGCTCCGGCTGCTATCGCAGTGCAAAACAGATGCGCGAGATTCCTACCCTGAACTTGCCTTCCGAAAACTTAAGCCACAACCGGCCGCTGTGCGTCTGACACACTTGCCCAAGAGGCATCGTGCCGAAGAGACATCGCCTCCGGCGATGCAAAAAAGCCCCGGCGGTTTCCCGCCGGGGCCCTGAAGAAGACGGAGCGGCTTTGCTCCGTCGAAAGATCAGGCCGACTTCTTGCGATCCTGCTCGTCGTCAACTTCCTCGTAGTCGGCGTCGACCACATCGTCCTTGGCCTCGGAGGATGCGCTCTGGCCCTCCTCGCCTTCGCTGGCCTGAGCGGCTTCGTACATCGCCTGGCCGAGCTTCATCGAGGCCTCGGCGAGTTTCTCGCTCTTGGCCTTGATCACCTCGGCGTCGGCCTCGTCCTTCTCGAGCTCGGCCTTCAGATCGTCGATCGCCGCGCGGATGGCGCCGCGGTCAGCTTCGGAGACCTTGTCGCCATAGTCGGCGAGCGACTTCTCGGCCGAATGGACAAGGCTCTCGGCCTGGTTCTTCGCCTCGACGCCTGCCCGGCGCTTCTTGTCGCTGTCGGCGTTCGCCTCGGCGTCCTTGACCATCTTCTCGATGTCGGCGTCGCTAAGACCACCGGAGGCCTGGATCGTGATCCGCTGCTCCTTGTTGGTGCCCTTGTCCTTGGCCGACACGTTGACGATGCCGTTGGCGTCGATGTCGAAGGTCACCTCGATCTGCGGCACGCCGCGCGGTGCCGGCGGCAGGCCCTCGAGATTGAAGCGACCGAGCATCTTGTTATCCGCCGCCATCTCGCGTTCACCCTGGAAGACCTGGATGGTCACGGCGTTCTGGTTGTCCTCGGCGGTCGAGAACACCTGGCTCTTCTTGGTCGGGATGGTCGTGTTGCGGTCGATCAGCCGGGTGAACACGCCGCCCAGAGTCTCGATGCCGAGCGACAGCGGGGTCACGTCGAGCAGCAGGACGTCCTTGACGTCGCCCTGCAGCACGCCGGCCTGAATGGCGGCGCCCATGGCGACGACTTCGTCCGGGTTCACGCCCTTGTGCGGCTCCTTGCCGAAGAGGTTCTTCACCGTCTCCTGCACCTTCGGCATGCGCGTCATGCCGCCGACGAGAACCACTTCGTCGATGTCGGAGGCCGAGAGGCCCGCATCCTTCAGCGCCGCCTTGCACGGGTCGACCGTGCGCTGGACGAGGTCGTCGACCAGGCTCTCGAATTTGGAGCGCGTCAGCTTCATCGTCAGGTGCTTCGGACCCGACTGGTCGGCGGTGATGAAGGGCAGGTTGATCTCGGTCTGCGAGGCCGAGGAGAGTTCGATCTTCGCCTTCTCGGCAGCTTCCTTCAGACGCTGCAGAGCCAGCTTGTCCTTCTTCAGGTCGATGCCCTGGTCCTTCTTGAACTCCGCCGCGAAGTAGTCGACGAGCCGCATGTCGAAGTCTTCGCCGCCGAGGAAGGTGTCGCCATTGGTCGACTTCACCTCGAAGACGCCGTCGCCGATCTCCAGGACCGACACGTCGAACGTGCCGCCGCCGAGGTCGTAGACCGCGATCGTCTTGCCATCGTTCTTCTCAAGCCCGTAGGCGAGCGCCGCGGCAGTCGGCTCGTTGATGATGCGCAGGACTTCGAGGCCCGCGATCTTGCCGGCATCCTTGGTCGCCTGGCGCTGCGCGTCGTTGAAGTAGGCCGGAACCGTGATGACCGCCTTCTCGACCTTCTCGCCAAGATAGGATTCGGCGGTCTCCTTCATCTTCTGAAGGACCATGGCCGAGATCTGCGAGGGCGAGTACTTTTCGCTATGCGCCTCGACCCAGGCGTCGCCATTGTCGGCGCGGGTAATCTTGTAGGGAACGAGATCCTTGTCCTTGGCGACGGTCGGATCATCGTAGCGGCGGCCGATCAGGCGCTTGACCGCAAAGAGCGTGTTCTCGGGATTGGTGACCGCCTGGCGCTTGGCCGGCTGGCCGACGAGACGCTCGCCGTCTTCGGTGAAGGCGACCATGGAAGGCGTGGTGCGGGCGCCCTCCGCATTTTCGATCACCTTCGCATTCTTGCCGTCCATGACGGCGACGCAGGAATTCGTGGTGCCAAGGTCGATACCGATCACCTTCGCCATCTTGCATTCTCCTTCTCAAGCGAGCCGCCCTGGACCCTCGACGAGGCATTCCGGGATGGGCAGCCCCCGACTACGTTGGATTCACGCCGGGCCGATTCCGTCCGAAATGGCCGGCTTCCCGGTGCTTGCGGCTATATATGAAGTGCCTTTTAGACCTGCAAGACAGCCGCTTGCCGATTGCCGGGCCCGCTCTCCCCGTCCGCGCCCGCGTTCCGAAACCGTTTGCCAGCCACCGAGACGGAACCGGATGCCGCAAGGCTCACTTCCAGAACATCACGGACCGCGGTGAAATCAATCCGCGGCGTTTCAAGTCAAGCCGACGACTCGAGGGAGTCACCGACGCAATGAACAGCATCATCTATCTTATAGGACTGATTGTCGTGATCCTCGCGATTCTGTCCTTATTGGGACTCAACTAGGAGAAGCGCGACATGACATCCGACCCCAACCGGTCGTCGACGCCGCAAGAGGCGCGCGATGACCTTTCGAATGCCAGCGAGCGCGCCAGCCGCGAGGCCCACGCGGCCGGAACCGAGGCTCGCTCCGCTATGAATTCCGCCCGCGAAGAGGCCGAAGGTCTCGCCGGGGCGGCCCGGGAGCGAGCTCGTCAGGGCGCCGACCAGGGCAAGGAGAGCGTCGCGGGCAGCCTCGACGATTTCGCCGCCGCAGTCGGTAAGGCAGCCGACGAACTCGGCGAACGCGACCAGTCGATGGCCGCTCATCTCGTGCGCGAGATGGCCACCGGCCTCGGCGACGCTTCACGCTCGATCCACGGCCGCAGCGTCGACGAAATGGTGCGCTCCGTGGCAGGGTTCGCACGCAGCCGGCCGACCACCTTCCTCCTCGGCGCAGCCCTTGCCGGCGTCGCGCTCGGGCGCTTCGCCCGCGCGTCCGGCGAACATGACGGTCCGGCCGGGCCCTATCGCGGGCCCCGGCAGGACGAGCGGCCGCAGCAGCCGGCACGCAGCGGCGTGCCCGTCCGCAGCCCGGTTTCCTCGACCGAGCCAGCCCGCCCGGGCAGCACGCCCGGAATGTCGCGCCCGGTGAGCGACGCCGCGTCCGTCTCCTCGGCCGGCGTCTCCGGACCGGCGGGGGTGCGAACGTCGACCCCGGCCGCTGGCGGCACAACGCCCGTACGGCCTTCAACCACCACTCCCACCACGAGCGGAGGAAACCATGGCCGCTGAGCCCCACGAAAGCCGCTCCGTACCGGACCTCCTCATCGATCTCCTGAGGGAAATCCGCGAACTCGTCTCTACCGAGTCACGGCTGGTGCGAGCCGAGATCTCCGACAAGGTTCGCCAGGTGGAGATGGGCGGCGGGTCCATCGCCGCGGGCGCAATCTGCCTTCTGGTGGCGCTGATCACGCTGACCGGCGCCCTCGTCAGCGCCGTCGCCCATATCGGCGACATGGGCGCCGGCTGGGCCGCGCTGATCGTCGGCGTCGTAATCGCACTCATCGGCGTCGCGCTGCTCGCCAAGGGGCGGAGCGATCTGAAACCCGGCAACCTCATGCCCAAGCGTAGCGCGCACGAACTGCGCGAGGACACCCGTCTCGCGAAGGAGCAGACCCGATGAGTACCGAAACAGACCGCCTCGCGCAGGAGGCAGACCAGCAGCGTTCGCATCTCGATGCGACGCTGGATGAACTGCGCGGCAAGCTGTCCGTCGGCCAGATCGTCGATGAGTTGTCGTCCTACGTCCGCAAAGGTCAGGGCGCCGACATGGTCCACAATTTCGGCCGACAGGTGCGCGACAATCCGCTCGCCCTCGGGCTCGTCGGCGCCGGCATCGCCTGGCTGTTCGCCGGCTCCGGCGTGAGGGCCGAAGGTGACCGGCTGCGGCACGAATGGGAGGACCGACGCTACGACCGCTTCGGCGAAGCATTCCCTCCGCACCGTGACGGCGATGACCATCACCTTGCCGAAGGACGCGCGCAGCCGGTACGGGACTACGGCCCGGCTGGCGTCTACAGAACCGAAGCGGGCTCCGCGTCACCCACCGGGTCGAGTGCCGGCTCGAGCCTCTCGGGCGCTGGTTCACGAGCGTCGGATGCGGCAAGCTCGGCCCGGCATGGGGCGTCGAGCGCGGCATCCTCCGTGGGGTCCGCAGCCAGCAATGCCGGCCATTCGGCCGCTGACGCTGCAAGCCGCGCCTCGCACTCCGCGTCCGATGCCGCCGGCCGGGCCGGCCACGCGGCTTCGAGTGCCGCGGGAGCTGCCGCCGACTCGATGCGCCGGGCATCGCATGACGCCTCCGACGCCGCCTGGCGCGGCGGGCGCTATGCGGCGGACGGCATGCGCCATGCGGGCGAAGACGTCTACCGGATGGGTCGTCGAACGGGCCGCGGCCTGATCGACGCCCTTCAGGAGGAGCCGCTGGTGTTCGGTGCGATTGCCGTCGCCGTCGGTGCCGCCATCGGCGCAGCCCTTCCGTCGACCCGGCGCGAGGACGAATGGATGGGCGAGACCCGCGACCGTCTTCGCGACGAGGCCTTCGAGCGGGGACGCGATACCCTGCATCGCGCCGAGCACGTGGCCGAGCGGGCCTATCAGGCGGGCAGCGAAGAGGCGGATGCCAAGGGGCTGAAGCCGAAGCCGGGCGAAGGCGAGACGCTGGCGGAAAAGGTCGGCGATGTCGGCCGGGCCGCCAGCGACGCGGCCAAGTCCGAGGCGAAGAAGGAAGGCCTCACCTGAGGCCGATCAAGACTTCTGAGCGGGCCTGATCGCCTGCTCCGACAATACGAAAGCCCGCCTGTCGCCGGACAAGCGGGCTTTTTTCGTCACGCTCAGCCGCCGAAGATCCGGCGGAACAGCGATTGATCGCTTTCGCGGCCCCCCTGGACCCGGCCTTCGACGGTCACGCCGGGCGGTGGCGCGCGATCGAAGGCTCGGCCCCCCTGTTGCGGAATGCGCCGCGGCGGCAGTTCGCCGGCGCGCTGATAATAGCCATTGTCGTTCGGATCCGCGGATCCGTAGAAGCCGTCGTCGCTGTAGCCGTCTTCGGTGGGAAGGCTGGAATCCGCGGTCAGCGGCTGCTGCGGCTCGCCGATCCGATAGTCGCCCGGCAGCGGCACCGGCGTCGTGTCCGTGTGCGCGGCGGTCATGAACTTGTTCCACGCCTCGGCCGGCAGCGAACCGCCGGTGACGCGCTTCATCTTGGCGCCATTGTCGTTGCCCAGCCAGACGCCGGTGGTCATGTCGGCCGTGTAGCCGACGAACCAGGCGTCCTTGAAGTCCTGCGTGGTGCCGGTCTTGCCGGCGGCCTGCCAGCCATCCAGCGCGGCGCGGCGCCCGGTGCCGCCGCTGACGACCTTGGACAGCATGGCATTCATCATGCCGACGATCTCCGGCGACAGCACCGTCGGGGGAACCTCGGCGCCGCGCTCCCACAGGACCTTGCCGGTCGTGGTCGTCACCCGGTTTACGAGATGCGGCGTGACCTGGTAGCCGCCATTGGAAAATGTCGCGTAGGCGCCGGTGATTTCGAGCAGCGAAACCTCCGACGTGCCGAGCGCGATCGAGGCGTTGTTCTCCATCGTCGACTTGATGCCGAGGCGCTTGGCCGTATCGATGACCGCCGGCGGCCCGACGACGTCGGCGAGCTTGGCGGCGATCGTGTTCAGCGAATGCTGCAGCGCGTAGGCCAGCGTCACCGGCCCACGATAGTCCCGCTCGTAATTTTCAGGCGACCAGTTGCCGATCCTCACCGGACCGTCGACCATCACCGATTCCGGCCGGTAGCCCTTTTCCATGGCGGTCGCGTAGACGAAGGGCTTGAACGCCGAACCCGGCTGGCGCCGCGCGTCGACCGCCCGGTCGAACTGGCTCTCGGCATAGTCGCGCCCGCCGACGAGGGCGCGGATCGCCCCGGTTCCGTCGAGGGCGACGAGCGCTCCCTGACTGACATTCTGCTTGGCGCCGTCGATCGTGCCGCGGATCACCTTCTCGGCGGCCTTTTCGAGCGACAGGTCGATGGTCGTCTCGACCACGACGTCCTGCTTGACGTCCCCGACGAGGCTCTTGAGGTCGCGCATGACGAGATCGGCAGCATAGTTCTCGGCACCGGTCCAGTAGCTCTTGGCCTTGGTCGCCTTCTGCGCCTTGGCCGCCTCGTAGTCGGCCTCGGAAATGACGTTCTCCTCGCGCATGGCCGCGAGCACGACCTCGGCTCTCGCCTTGGCGGCCTGGGGATCGCGTGCGGGCGACAGCCGCGAGGGCGCCTTGAGGAGCCCGGCGAGCAGCGCCGCCTGGGCCAGCGTCACGTCCTTCGCCGACTCGTTGAAGTAGCGCCGCGCGGCCGCTTCCACGCCGGTGGCCCCCGATCCGAAATAGACCCGGTTGAGGTACATTTCGAGGATCTGGTCCTTGGTGAACTTGTGCTCCAGCCAGAGCGCCAGGATCGCTTCCTGGATCTTGCGCTCCATGGTCTGCTCGGGATTGAGGAAGATGTTCTTGGCGAGCTGCTGGGTGAGCGTGGACCCGCCCTCCACGGTCTCGCCTGCCGCCATGTTCTTCACGAAGGCGCGCACGATGCCGATCGGGTCGACGCCCCAGTGCTCGTAGAAGCGCCTGTCCTCGATCGCCACGACCGCCTGCGGGATATAGGGCGACATCTCGTCGAGCGAGACGGCCGCGCCGCCGGTGACGCCGCGATTGGCGAGAAGGTCTCCGCCGACGGAGACGATCTTCACGTTCGGCGGCCGGTCCGGAATCTTCCAGGCCTCCTGCGGCAGCCTGACCGCAAAATAGCCGACGATCGCCGCCGTCGCGAGGGCGCCCCAAAGGCCGACGCCGAGACCAAGCCGGAAGAGATGGCCGAGGAAGCTGCGCTTCCTGCGGCGACCGCCCCGCCCCGAGCCGCCATCCGATCCGCCGGAGCCGGAGCGCCTTGCCGAGCCGCGGCTCGCCGCCGCCGGCTTAGCCGCCTTCGTGGAACTGCGCTTTGCCGGCTTCTTGCGGCGCTGGTCGTTGGCCGCCGTCGGCACGGCCCGATCGTCGGCGCTGACGCGAAGTTCGTCGCCGTCGTCCCGCGCGGTCTCGAAGCTGGGTTCGATGCGCTCGCACCCTCTCGCCGCCATCAACTGCCTTCCGTCTTCGCCAGTCGGCGAGGCGCTCCGCGCTTCACGCGGCCCCACCCCCAACATCATCCCCTCGTCGCCCGCGACGCAGCGCGGACGCATTCGGACGACCCCTCGTCCTCTGAACGCCGGTCGGAAACGGATCCGCAGCGGCGCCTATCTTCGGTTTGACGCTAACGTTCTAAATGCGGCGATTTAACGGGCCCTTAAGGATCTTGCCGCGGCCCTGGCGGCCGCCAGAGGGACGGGGCGACTGGATACGGACGGCCCGAGCCTAGATGGCTGCGAGAACGCGCGAAGAGCGCCGGCGAAAAGGCCGCCGACCCCCGCGGCCCGCCCAACGAACAGGAGCATCGCGATGAAGATCGATCTCGACGGCAAGACGGCAGTGGTCACCGGCTCGACCGGCGGCATCGGACTGGCGGCCGCCATCGGCCTTGCCGGAGCCGGCGCGGCGGTCATCCTCAACGGCCGCGACGAGGACCGGGTCGAAGCCGCCGTGAGGACGCTGCTCGAGGCAGTTCCCGGCGCCGATGTCGCGGGGATCCCGGCCGACCTCTCCACCGCCGAGGGCTGCGACAAGCTCGCCGGAGAGCTTCCGAACACCGACATCCTCGTCAACAATGTCGGCATCTTCGGCCCGAAGCCGTTCTTCGAGATCGACGACGCGACCTGGGAGCGGTTCTTCCAGCTGAACGTGATGTCGGGGGTCCGGCTGTCGCGGGCCTACATGAAGGGCATGATGGAGCGCGGCTGGGGCCGGGTGGTCTTCATCTCATCGGAATCGGCGCTCAACATCCCGGCCGACATGATCCATTACGGCTTCACCAAGACGGCCCTGCTGTCGCTGTCGCGCGGCCTCGCCAAGCTTGCGAGCGGTTCGGGCGTCACCGTCAATTCGGTCCTGCCCGGGCCGACCATGTCGGAAGGCGTCGGCGAGATGCTGAAGGAGATGGCCGCGGAGAAGGGTCTCACGGTCGAGGAGGCCGGCGTGGAGTTCGTCAAATCCGAGCGGCCGAGTTCGATCATCCAGCGACCCGCGACAACCCAGGAAGTCGCCAACATGATCGTCTATGTCTGCTCGAAGGAAGCCTCGGCGACGAGCGGCGGCGCCCTCAGGGTTGACGGCGGCGTCGTCGATTCGATCGTGCCTTAAGTGCCTGCGGAAAAGGGCCCGCCCGGCGAGGCGCAGCCGGGCGCCTCTGGAGGCCGCCGCGCTCGACGCGGCGGCGGGCGCGTTCAGCAGCTAAGATCAGAACAGGTCGAGCGAGAAGCGCTTCGACAGGCCGAGGCCGAAATAATACTGGTTGGCGTCGCCGGCCTTGACGATCGGCGAATCCTTGGCGTCGCCGACGAGCCGGTCATAGGTGCCTTCGGCGGTGATGAAGTAGTCGGTGAAGATCTCGTAGCGCGCCTCGGCCTCGAGGCCGACGCTCTTGAAGCCGCCCGAAGGGCTGTAGGGCGCAAGCCGGCCGCCGGTATTGACCGATTCCCGGACGCTGACGCCGAAATAGGTGTCCATGTACTCGCTGGAGGCAAGCGAGACCGTCGGGCCGAACTTCAGCGTGAGCTTCTCGGTCGGACGGGCAATGGCGCGGGCGCCGAATTCACCGACAAAGCCCTCGCCGCCGCCGAAGGCGTAGCGGACATCGCCGTAGACATCGGCATATTCCCACTCGTAGCTCGCCTTGAGGCCGACCTCGTAGGACGGGTCGATGTCGTCGAGCCCCTTCAGCGTCGCATAGTCGGAGGAATCGCGCTTCGGCTGGTAATTGAAGGAGGGACCGATCGAGAAGCCGAGCCCGTCCGGCCCGCCGAAGGAGCCGATCCCCGGCAGGTTGACATATTCGACCGAGAAGATCGCCGACGGCGCGATCTGGTAGTCTTCCGACCCCAGATATTCCGGCTGCACGATGCCCTGAATCCCGAGTTCGAAGACGAAATCGGCGCCGGCATAGTCGACCGTTGCTTCGGTCGCGGGCGCCGGCGCCGTCTCGTAGGGACCGACCACGTCCGCTGCATGGGCGCCAAGCGTCGTGCCGAAGAGAAGCGCGAGCGCGAAACCGCCGGTGCGAATGGTCATGTCCTGATACTCCAGCCTGGACACATGCCTCTTTTCGAACGCTCGAAGCGTCGCCTCGCGGCGCGCCCCGACGGGCATGTTGTGGGAGAATGAGTGCCGCGAACCCCGGCCGAACGCAATTCACACAGCAAGCGAAAAGCGCCGCCGCAAGATCATTCGAAACAAGGCGTTGCAGGAGAGGCACAGGGCGCGCCGGAGCGCCCGCGCAGCCGCGTTGCCGCCCGGCGTTGCGGCTGGCACGATCGCGGGACGAAGCGGGGCATCCTGACGCGCGAACGCAAGAAGGGCGCGGCGATCCCCCGATAGCCGCGCCCTTCCAGCAGTCCCCCGCTCCTCTTTCGAGGTTCGGTCATCCCCACACCGCAAATCGGCCTATCGCATGATCGTGACCAAAAATCGGTCAGTCGTCGCGAATTCGTGGCCTTTTTCAGTGTCCCCTTCGAAATTCAAACTAGAGGCAGTTCGTTAAGACAACGTTAATAGATCCGGCAGCTTGCGCAGGGCTGACAGGGCGGGCCCTGCCCTTGCCCGGCACATGCCCTGCTCCGCGCTGACGCTCAGCGCCGCTCGCCGAGGGCTGCGAGAATGCGCGCCCAGGAGCGCTGGCCCTTGTGAAAGGAGGTCATCTCGTACTTCTCGTTCGGCGAGTGGATGGCGTCGTCGCCGAGGCCGAAGCCGACGAGCAGCGATTCCATGCCGAGCCGGTCCTTGAACTCGCCGACCACCGGAATCGAGCCGCCCATGCCGATCATCACCGCCGGCTTCGGCCATTCCTCGGAGAGGGCGGTTCGGGCGGCGGCGAGATAGGGCGAGTCGAAGGCCAGCTGGATCGCCGGCGAGCCGCCATGCGGGTGGAATTCCGCCTTGCAGTCTGCCGGCAGACGCTCGTTCACGAAGGCGCGGAAGGCGGCGCGGATCTTGTCCGGGTCCTGGCCGGCGACGAGGCGGAACGAGATCTTGGCGAAGGCTTCGGCAGCAATCACCGTCTTGAAGCCCTTGCCGGTATAGCCGCCGGATATGCCGTTGAACTCTGCCGTCGGGCGCGACCAGAGCTGCTCGAGGACCGAGCGGTCCTGTTCGCCGGAGGGAACCGAGAGGCCGACCTCGCCGAGGAATTCCGCCTCCGAGAAGCCGAGATCGTCCCAGATCCGCCTCACCTCCTCGGGGAGTTCGGGAATGCCGTCGTAGAAGCCGGGAATGGTGACGCGGCCGTTGTCGTCGTGGATCTCGGCGAGGATCTTCGAAAGCACCCGCACCGGGTTCGCCGCCGCGCCGCCGTAATAGCCCGAATGGAGGTCGCGGCTCGCGGCCTTGATCACCACTTCCTCGCCGACGAGCCCGCGCAGGCTGGTGGCGATCGCCGGCGTCTCGCGGTCCCACATATTGGTGTCGCAGACCAGCGCGATGTCGGCCGACAGCTCGCCGCGGTTTGCGTCGAGGAAGGGGATCAGAGATTCCGAGCCGGACTCCTCCTCGCCCTCCAGGAAGATGGTGACCTTGCAGGGCAGCCCGCCGGTCTCCGCGATATAGGCCCGACACGCCTCGACGAAGGTCATCAGCTGGCCCTTGTCGTCGGCCGAGCCCCTGGCGACGATCCGCTTCGAGCCGTCCGGCATGGTCTTCACCTCCGGCTCGAATGGGCCGGTGTGCCACTCGTCGAGAGGATCAACGGGCTGCACGTCGTAATGACCGTAGAAGAGGACGTGAGGCGCACCCTCGGGCCCGTCACGGTGGGCGACGACCATCGGATGGCCCGGCGTGTCGCGCACCGACGCCGTAAAGCCGATCGCCGAAAGATCCCCCGCAAGGTATTCGGCCGCCCGCCGGCAGTCGGCCGCATAGGCGGGGTCGGTCGAGATCGACGGGATCTTCAGGAGATCGTTCAGCCGGCCGACCGAGCGGTCGAGATTGAGATCGAGGCAGGCGAGGACGCTGTCGAGATTGGCCATGGGACGCTTTCCGCTGAGGCCGGGAGCGATGCCGCGGCCGGAAGGGAATCGGCGGCTGGAAAGACGCCGCCCGTTTCCGCCCATGGGTAGCGGAGCCCGGGCGGTCTGATCAAGCGGCAGGCCGGGCGATTTCGACGCCTTGCCGGCGGCGAGGAGCGCGACAAATCCAGTGCGAGAGATGGGATGGAAGTCTGGAAATGCAGAGAGAGCCGCCACGGCCTGGAGGGGGATTCGCCGTAACGACTCTCTCGCTTTCTAGCGGCAATGGTCCCGGAGAGGGGGAAGAGGACCGATCGCCTGAATTCGGCTCTAAAGCGGGGGACGTGCCTTGGCCGAACACGACGCCAGTGGCGCCGTCACGACCAAGATGCGACTCGGCGGGCCGGAAATCAAGCCGAACGCATGCGCGCGCGGTCACATAGGTGTGATTAAATCATAAACATTTGGACAGAAACATGATGAGTGCACTGCATGCAAGACCCCGGGCGCGATTTTCGGCAGGAAATCTTCGCCCTGTGTCCATCGTGCCACCGGCTCCGGCTCCAGAAGGCGACGCGCGCCCGCACGGCTCGGGCCGATGGACTCCGGCAGGGCCGCAAGCTACCACCGCCCCATGAACAAAGGCGATCACCTCTTTCTCGTTGATGGCTCAGCCTACATCTTCCGGGCCTATCACGCGCTGCCGCCGCTGACCCGCAAGTCCGACGGGCTGCCCGTCGGCGCCGTCTCCGGCTTCTGCAACATGCTTTGGAAACTCGTCGAGGAAGCACGCGACACCTCGGTCGGCGTCGCGCCGACGCATTTCGCGGTGATCTTCGACCATTCCTCGACGACGTTCCGCAATGCGCTCTACGCCGACTACAAGGCCAACCGGACGGCACCGCCCGAAGATCTCGTCCCGCAATTCTCGCTGATCCGCGAGGCCGTTCGCGCCTTCGACCTCGCCTGCATCGAGAAGCAGGGATTTGAGGCCGACGATCTGATCGCGACCTATACGCGCCAGGCGGTAGCGGCCGGCGGCGACGTCACCATCGTGTCCTCGGACAAGGACCTGATGCAGCTCGTCGGGCCCGGCGTCATCCTCTACGACCAGATGAAGGACAAGCGTCTCGGCCCGGAGGAAGTGAAGGAGAAGTTCGGCGTCTATCCGGACAAGATGATCGACCTTCAGGCCCTGGTCGGCGACACCTCCGACAACGTGCCGGGTGTGCCGGGCATAGGGCCGAAGACGGCGGCCCAGCTCCTCACCGAATATGGCGATCTCGAAACGCTGCTTTCGCGGGCCTCCGAGATCAAGCAGGCCAAGCGCCGCGAGAACCTCATCCAGTTCGCCGAGCAGGCGCGGCTGTCGAAGACCCTCGTGACGCTGGATTGCGAGACGCCGCTGGATGTCGCACTCGACGATCTCTTCATCCACGAGCCGGACGGAGAAAAGCTGATCGCCTTCCTGAAGGCGATGGAGTTCACCACCCTCACCCGCCGCGTCGCCGCCCAGCTCGGCACCGAGGCCTCCGACGTGGAGGCCGCAAGCCTTTCCGTGGAGGGTCCGGCACGCGGTCCGGACCTCGATCCCGCCACCGCCTCGGCCGCCGCTTCGTCGACCGAGGCCGGGGAGGCGGCACTGCCGCTGCGGCCGAAGGCACTGGTCGAAAACCGCAGGGCGGCGGTCGCCGCGCTGCCATTCGATCACTCCGGCTACGAGACGATCCGCGACACCGAGACGCTGAGGGCCTGGATGGAGGAGGCGCGCGAAGCCGGGATCCTCGCCTTCGACACCGAGACGAATTCGCTGTCGGCGATGACCGGCGAACTCGTCGGCGTCTCCTTCGCGACGCGTCCGGGGCGCGCGGCCTATGTGCCGCTCGCCCATGTCCCGCCCTCCGGCGACGCCGACCTTCTCTCGGACAAGGCGGCGGCCGAGGACGAGGTCGGGCCGCAGATCCCGATGGACGAGGCGCTGGCGATCCTGAAGCCGGTGCTTCAGGACGCCTCGGTCCTGAAGATCGGGCAGAACTTCAAATACGACTATCTCGTCATGCTGCGCCACGCGATCACCGTGGAGCCCTTCGACGACACCATGCTGATCTCCTATGCGCTGGACGCCTCGTCCTCGCTCGAGGGCCATGGCATGGACGAGTTGTCCGAGCGCTTCCTCGGTCACAAGCCGATCGCCTACAAGGATCTTTGCGGCTCGGGCAAAGGCGCCAAGCCGATCGCCTCCTGCGCCATTGAGAAGGTGACCGAATACGCGGCCGAGGACGCCGACGTGACGCTGCGGCTCTGGCAGGTGCTCAAGCCGCGACTGGCAGCGGAAGGCCTCGCCTCCGTCTACGAGCGGCTGGAGCGGCCGCTGGTGCCAGTGCTCGCGCGGATGGAGCATCGCGGCATCAAGACTGACCGTCAGATCCTGTCGCGCCTGTCCGGCCGCTTCGCCCAGAAACAAGCCGGGCTCGAGGCCGAGATCGCCGAGATGGCCGGCGAGGAGTTCAATCCCGGCTCGCCCAAGCAGCTCGGCGAGATCCTGTTCGGCAAGCTCGGCCTTCCCGGCGGCAAGAAGACCAAGACCGGCCAGTGGTCGACCGATGTCCGCGTCCTGGAGGAACTCGCCGCGGAGGGACACGAACTGCCGCGCCGGGTTGTCGACTGGCGCCAGCTCACCAAGCTGAAGGGCACCTATACCGACGCGCTGCCGGCCTATCTGGATTCCGAGGGCCGGATCCACACCTCCTACTCGATGGCGTCCACCACCACCGGCCGCCTCTCCTCCTCCGAGCCGAACCTCCAGAACATCCCGGTGCGCACCGAGGAAGGCCGGGCGATTCGCACCGCCTTCGTCGCTCCGCAAGGCACGAAGCTCGTCTCGGCCGACTACAGCCAGATCGAGCTCCGCATCCTCGCCCATGTCGCCGACATCCCGCAGCTGAAGGCGGCCTTCCAGGAAGGTCTCGACATTCACGCCATGACAGCGTCGGAAATGTTCGGCGTCCCGGTGGAGGGCATGCCGGGCGAGGTGCGGCGCCGCGCCAAGGCGATCAATTTCGGCATCGTCTACGGCATCTCGGCCTTCGGCCTCGCCAACCAGCTGTCGATCCCGCGTGAGGAAGCGGGCGCCTACATCAAGCGCTATTTCGAGCGCTTCCCCGGCATCCGCGACTACATGAACGCCACCAAGGCGTTCTGTAAGGAGCACGGCTATGTCGAGACGCTGTTCGGCCGCCGCGCGCATTATCCGGACATCTCTCACGCCAACGCCTCTGTGCGCGCGGCCGTCGAGCGCGCCGCGATCAACGCGCCGATCCAGGGCACGGCCGCCGACATCATCCGCCGCGCGATGATCCGGATGGAGACCGCCCTCATCGCGGCCGGGCTGTCGGCGAGGATGCTCCTGCAGGTCCATGACGAACTTGTGTTCGAGGTGCCGGATGAGGAGGTTGAGGCGAGCCTGCCGGTGATCCGCGAGGTGATGGAGGGCGCAGCATCCCCGCGCGTCTCGCTATCGGTGCCGCTGGAGGTGGAAGCCAAGGCCGCCGACAACTGGGAAGAAGCTCACTGACCAGGCGCGGTTACCCGGCGACATACGGTCGCGCGACCGAAGGTCTTGAATTCATGCAAGCCTTCATGATCTTTCCGATCGGTCTGTTGTGTGCTGTGGTGCACCACGACGCACGCGGACGATGTATCAGGCGTGTTCGAATCGCATGATCCGCCCCGAGCGGATCTGTCGGCGGGTACAGGGGACGGAATGGGAGAAGAAGGGTTTTCAAGGGACCAGTCCGGCACGATGCCCGAGGGCATCAGCACGGCGGCCCTGGCCAAGTTGCCATTGGCGCTGGTCCTCACCAATCCGTACCTCGACGACAATCCCATCGTCTACGCCAACCGCGCCTTCGAACGCATGACCCGGTATGCGGCGGAGGCGGCGATCGGCCGCAACTGCCGCTTCCTGCAGGGCGACGAGACCGATCCCGACCACGTTCGGCAGATCGGCGAGGCGCTGAAGGCCGAACGCGAGATTTCGGTCGACATCGTCAACTACCGGGCGGACGGGACGCGTTTCCTCAATCGGCTGATGATCACGCCGCTCTACGATCAGGAGGACAAGCTTCAATGCTTCCTCGGCGTGCAGCGCGACATGAGCGAGGGCGAGGATCTCACGGTCGCCAAGGGCGATGCGGCCGCTCCCTCGCCGATCGATGCGACGCTCGGGGAGATCCAGCACCGGGTCAAGAACCATCTCGCCATGATCATCGGCATGATCCGGATGCAGGCGCGCTCGCAGACCAGCGAGGAGGCCTTCCATGCGCTCGCTCGCCGGATCGAGAGCCTGCAGCTCCTCTATCAGGAGATGTCCGAGGCCGGCGTCGGGTCTTCGCACTCCAAGCGCGTTCCGCTCGGCGCCTATGTCAGCCGGGTCGCGGCGACGATCGGCCATCTCGACGGCCGGCGTTCGGTGCGCATCAACGTCGACTGCGATGCCATCGACGTCAATGTCGATCGCGCGGCGCGCATCGGCCTGCTGTTCTCAGAACTTTTGACCAATGCCCTGAAGCACGCTTTCGAGGATCGCGAGGAAGGCCTGGTCGAGGCAAGGCTGAAGATGCTGTCCTCCGGGATCATCCGCATGACCGTCACCGACGACGGCATCGGCCTGCCGCCGGGGAGCAACTGGCCCTACCAGTCGACACGCGCCGTCGAAGCCGACGTCAAGGAAGCGGCGGAACACGAGATCGCGGAGGCCGGCGGCGGCGAGAACACCGCGCGGGAGATCGCCGGCTCCCTGGGCATGGCGCGCGACGGCTCGGCATCCGGCAGTGAGATTGTGGAATCGGGTGATAACGCGGCGCGCAGAAAGCGCGCCAGGGAGGGGTCCGGAGGGCTCGGCGGGCGGATCGCCATCTCGCTCGTGCGCGGCCTCGATGCCCGGCTCGACGTCAACTCGGACACGGTCGGCACCACGGTGACCGTCGACATCCCGCCGGAGGGCGCCGCCGCATGAGCATGGAGCCGCGCGAGCGTCTCATCGTCGGGCTCGACCTGTCGTCCCGCAAGGAGGCCGAGGCGATCGTGGAGACGCTCGGCGAGAGCGTCCTCTGGTACAAGATCGGCTATCAGCTGGCCTATGCCGGCGGCCTGCCGCTGGTCGCCGAGCTTGCCGCCGCCGGCAAGCGGGTCTTCCTGGACCTGAAGCTCCTCGACATCCCCAACACCGTCGCCAAGGGCGTCGAGAGCGCGCTGTCGCTCGGCGCGTCCATGCTCACGATCCACGCCTATCCGCATGCCATGCGCGCGGCGGTTTCGGCGGCAGGCGGCACCGACGTGACACTGCTCGGCGTCACAGTGCTGACCTCGCTCGACGATCGCGATCTCGATGCCGCCGGCTACCGGATGGGTGTCGACGAACTCGTCCGGCAGCGCGCCGGCCAGGCCCGAGAGATCGGCATGGGCGGGATCGTCGCGGCGCCGACCGAGGCCGCAGCGCTCCGTACGCTGATCGGGCCGGACATGGCGCTGGTGACGCCCGGCATTCGCCCGGCCGGCGGCGAGGCCGGCGACCAGAAGCGGATCGCGACGCCGGCCGACGCCCTGACGTCGGGTGCTACGCATCTCGTCGTCGGACGCCCGATCGTCGCGGCAGGAGATCCGCTTCGGGCCGCGAAGGCCATTCTCGAGGAGATGCAGTCCGCCCCTGTCGCGGACCGCTGACCCGAACGACCGGAAAGAGGGAGGAACGCACATGGCCAAAGGCTACTGGATCGCCCGCGTTGAGGTCCACGACCCCGAGGGCTACAAGGCCTATGTCGAGACGGCGGCGCCTGCCTTTCGCGAATATGGCGCGAAATTCCTCGCCCGGGGCGGACCGGTCACGGAACTCGAAGGCACGGCGCGCCCGCGCAACGTCGTGATCGAATTCGACAGCGTCGAGACCGCCAAGGCCTGCTTCGACAGCGAGCAGTACCAGAAGGCCGCCGCCATCCGCCGCAAGGTCGCGACGGCGGACATGTATATCGTCGAGGGCTATGACGGCTGACGAGGCCGCGCCGTCCGGGGCCAGGGCCGGACGCAAGGCGTTCAAGGGACTGGCTCCCGACGGGTATCGCATCCGCATGATGGAGCCCGGCGAGGCGGAGCGCCTGCTCGAGATCGAACAGGCAGGGAACTCCGTCCTTATCGCCGCCGGCAAAAGTGGGCTCGCGGATGAACCGGTCCCCGCGCTCATGGCCTATGTCGATTTCCTTCTCGACCACGAGGTGTTCGTGGCGGAAGACAAGGCGACGTCGAAGGCGGTCGGCTTTGCCGCCGCCCGTGACACGGACGATCTCTACTGGCTGGCGGAGCTCTCGGTCGATCCGGCCCATGGACGCCGCGGGATCGGCTCGGCGCTCGTCGAGGCCGTCGCGCAGCGGGCCGCGTGGTATTTTTACCGCGCCGTCGGACTTTCGACCTATTGCGACCTTCCCTGCGGCGCGTTCTTCTACGAGCGCCTTCACTTCCTTCGAGTTCCGGACAAGGATTGTACGGAATGGTTGACACGGCGGCGAATCGCGGAGACCCCGCCGGGCAGTGACGGATCCGACCGGACGGTGATGATCCGCTGGCTCTCGCGGCGGGGTCGACACGGGGTCGCCGGCAGCGGCTTTAAAGGCGGCGCGACATCGGCGGCAAGGGACTGACATGCGGGCCGTTCCTGCCAGCCAGCAGAACGCTTAAAGGGGCCGGATGTGCCGCCGCGCGAGCGGCATGAACTGGCAAGGCGCCGCGGCCAGCTTTGGATCGAAACCGATTCGCCCTATATTTGCAGTGCAGCAAGCGGCAGGAAATTCGTTCGAAACGGAAAGCAGGATTCGATGTTGTATCAGCTCTATGAATGGAATCATGCCGCGCTGACGCCGTTTCGCGCCGTGGCGGACGCCACCCGGCTGTTCTACCAGAATCCGCTCAATCCCATGTCCCACACGACCGCCGGCCGCTCGATGGCTGCGGCGGCCGAATTGTTCGAACGCACCACCAGGGTCTACGGCAAACCCGAATTCGGGCTCGACGAGACGGTGATCAACGGCCGCCGGGTGCCGGTCCAGGACCGGCCCGTCTGGCAGAAGCCGTTCTGCAGGCTCCTGCATTTCGAGCGCGAACTGCCCAAGGGCCGCGCCGCCGACCCGCGCATCCTCATCGTCGCCCCGATGTCCGGCCATTACGCGACGCTGCTGCGCGGCACGGTCGAGGCGCTCCTGCCCTATGCCGACGTCTACATCACCGACTGGACCGACGCCCGAAAAGTGCCCCTGTCCGACGGGCGTTTCGACCTCGACGACTATGTCGACTACGTCGTGGATATGCTGCGCTTCCTCGGGCCCGACACGCATGTCATCGGCGTCTGCCAGCCGGCCGTGCCGGTGCTGATCGCCACGGCGCTGATGGAGGAAGGCGGCGATCCCTGCGCGCCGGCCACGATGACGCTCATGGGCGGCCCGATCGACACGCGGATCAATCCGACCGCTGTCAACGAGCTCGCCCAGGAGAAGGGCATCGACTGGTTCCGCGACAATGTGATCATGCAGGTGCCGTTTCCGCAGCCGGGCTTCATGCGGCCGGTCTATCCCGGCTTCCTTCAGCTCACCGGCTTCATGTCGATGAACCTCGACCGGCACCTGATCGCGCACAAGGAGTTCTTCTGGCACCTCGTCAAGGATGATGGCGATTCGGCCGACAAGCACCGCACCTTCTATGACGAATACAATGCGGTGATGGATCTGGCGGCCGAGTTCTACCTGCAGACCGTCGACGAGGTCTTCATCAAGCACTCGCTGCCCAAGGGCGAGATCACCCATCGCGGCCGGCGCGTCGACCTGACTGCCATCAAGCGGACCGCGCTCCTCACGGTCGAGGGCGAGAACGACGATATTTCCGGCGTCGGCCAGACCGAGGCCGCCCAGACGCTCTGCGTCAACATCCCCGACGACAAGCGCGTCCACTATGTGCAGGCAAAGGTCGGCCATTACGGCGTCTTCAACGGGTCGCGCTATCGCGCCGAAATCGCGCCGCGCATCGTCGACTTCGCCCTCACGCACGGCACGACCCATGCGGGCGCCACGCCGCCGAAGTCGGCCGAGCCTGCAAAGGGCCTGCAGCGCATCGGCGCCTATGCCGAGCGCCGCGCCAAGGCCGGTCAGCTCGGCCGCGACCGCACGATGGGTGGCGAGATGGGATTGGGCGTCGCGGGCCTCGGCTCACCCGATTCGGCCATGCGCGCCATGGCGGGCCCCGCCCAGGCGCTGATGGACACCGCCATGGAGGCCATGGCCTATCCGTTCGGCGCCTTTGCCGGCTCGAACAATGCCGGCTTCTCCGCGCCCCGCCACCGCAATGGGGCGAAGGCGACCGATGCGTCCTCCCCTGTCGACGCGTCGCCGGCAGCTGAAGCGGCGCCGCCGGCTCCGGTCACTCCAATCGATGCGGAAGCCGTGGCGCCCGCGGCAGCACCCGGCGAGCCAGCCGCAGAGGCTGTCGACATCGCTTCGGGCGGCCCGGCCACGGAGCCGGCGCATGAAATGCCGCCCGCTGCCACGTCCCGCGCCGATGCCGGACCTGCCGTGGACAGACGCCCCCAGCCGGCGCCGGACGCCTCGCCGCGAGCCGTCGGCAGCTCGGACCGCATGACGGCGGGGGCGGAGCCGTCGCCCGCCCGCTCGGCCAAGAAAGTTCGGACGATCCCGGCAGCGGCGCCGATCCCCTCCCCGGGCAAAGCGGTGAACCGCGGCCCCGGACCAGCAGCGGTCCGCAAGGCGGCGAAGGCCGCGGCCAAGGCAAACCGCGAGAACACTTCCGCGAAGCCGGCCAGTGCCGCCAAGACGGCCGCGGGCGAATCGGTGGCCGAAACACCCGGTGGACAGGGGCAGGATCGACCGACCCCGCTCGCCAGTCCTCCGCGCCGCAAGGGGCGGGGCGGCTCGGCGCCTTCCTCCCGCGACAACCCGCGCAAGCGCTGATCGCCTCTCACGCGGTCAGCCTCCGCCGCCAGCGCCCGCTCAGGCTTCGGCCTCGGCGCGGCGCAGCTGCGGTGAACGCGTGATTCGACCGCAAGCGAATCGGAGCGCCCGCAGGCGCCGGGACAGCGCCTGCCTGGAGCCTTCCCGACCCCTGCCCGGCAGACCCGGAAAATTCGTCCCAGCGAGCCGGATTCCGGGCGAGGGCGTACTGGCCGGCGGGTCTGCGCGGTTCGACCAACAAAGCTTCATTTGGCTGTTGCATTCCCTCACGCTTTCCGTCATATAGCCCCCGTCCGCGGCGCTGAACGAAGCGCCGCCAGGAGCGGGCGGGTGTAGCTCAGGGGTAGAGCACAACCTTGCCAAGGTTGGGGTCGTGGGTTCGAATCCCATCGCCCGCTCCAAATTTTCCAATGTCCGCCCCGGAGACATGGGTAACAGAACGTTCCTAAGACATGGGTGACAATCT
>NZ_JAJAVB010000036.1 GCF_020615385.1 Jiella soli
CGATCGAAGCCATTCTCGCTCGGGTCTGTCGTGTCCACATCCAGAGTGTGAATCATAAATCAGATCCAGACAAAACCCATTCTCAAACGGTCTCTCAGACTACGCGCTCGTGGACGCCATGACGCGCCACCCGATCCTCGTGAACCGCCCGATCGTCTGCACGCCGAAGGGCGTCAGGCTCTGCCGCCCGTCCGAGACTGTCCTCGATCTGCTCGACAAGCTCCCTCCGGGTCCTTTCGCCAAGGAGGACGGCCAATTGATCATCGACTCCGAGGGAAACCGGATTGCCTGACACCCTGACCGATCTGACCACACCACAGCTCGACGAGACGAGTTCCGCCGCAATCGACCACGACCGGCTGCTGTCCCCTGCCATCAGCACGCATCCGCCCCGCATTCTGATCCTCTACGGCTCGCTCCGGGCGCGGTGCGCCCGACGCAGGGCAAGACTCTGGCGGTCATGCAGGTGTCTGGCGGATCGCAGAGCTTCAACGCCGTGAACCAGATGCGGCTGCTGGGGCGCTGAATGCGGATGCTGACCATTCCCAACCAGTCCTCCATCCCCAAGGCGTTTCAGGAGTTCGACGAGGCGGGACGGATGCGCCCGTCGCCGCTCTACGACCGGATCGTGGATGTCATGGAGGAATTGGTGAAGTTCACGCTGCTCACGCGCGACCGGAAGGCGTATCTCGTGGACCGCTACTCGGAGCGCAAGGAAACAGCGGCCGCGCTCATGAAGCGGGTGAACCTCTCCGCCGCAACCTGAGCGCGCGGCGGGTTCGCGAGGCCCGTTCGCGCCGCCTCATGTCCGCCTGAGTGCCAGCAGAGCGATGAACGAGGCGATGCCGATCCCTGCTGTCAGCCAGATCGCCGAGAGGCCCCAGGCCGTCAGCGCGGCGCCGAAGATGAGGGGCGCCGCAGCCTGAAGGATTCGGGCAGGAGCATTGAGCCAGCCGATCCGCCGCCCGTATCCCGCCGCGCCGAACAGCGCCAGCGGCAGCGTGCCCTTGGCGATGGTCAGGATGCCGTTTCCCGCCCCGTGCAGGAGGGCGAAGGCATAGGCAGCCGGTCCCCCGAAACTCACCAGCGCCACCGCAGCGACGGGATGCGCCGCGGCCGCCACGCGGGTCGAGACAAGCGGATGGAACCGGCGCAGCAGCCCGAACTCCAGCACCCGCGCCGCGACCTGCGCCGGGCCGATCAGCGCGCCGGCCGCGATGGCGACCGCCGTGCTGGCCCCTGCGGCTTGAAGCAGCCCCGGCAGGTGCGCGGCCATGGCGGTCGAGTTGAACCAGGTAGCGGCAAAGACGAAGGCCAGCAGCCAGAGCGCCAGGCGCGACGGTAACGGTCCCTCCTCAACCGGCGTTGCCTCTGCGGCGAGCGTCCTGGTGCCTTTCGGCAGCCACGCGTTCAGCGGCAAGGCCACGGTCAGATGGATCAGTGCCCAACCGATGCAGGCTTCCCGCCAGCCCCACGTCGCCAGCATCAGCCCGGACAGTGGCCAGCCGACGGTGCTCGCGAACCCGGCGATCAGGGTGATCCCGGTGATCGGCCCGCGCGCCTCCTTGCCGTAGATCCCCGCCAGCGTGGCGAACCCCGCCTCGTAAAGCCCGATCCCCATGCCGAGCCCGATGACAGCCCAGCCCGCGAAGAGGACGAGGGACGACGGCGCCACGGCGAGCAACCCGAGGCCCGCCGCGAAGACGAGGTTCGACAGCATCAGCACGCCCCGGCCGCCAAAGCCGTCGATCCGCGCTCCCGCCCAGGGTCCGACCATGGCCGAAACCACCATCGCCATGGAAAACGCGCCGAACACCCAGACAGGTGAGAGGCTGAGGTCTTCGGCCATGGGCACGGCCAGAACGGCCGGGATGTAGTAGCTGGAAGCCCAGCTGACGGTGAGGGAAGAGCCGAGGGCGGCGACGACAGGTGCGCGCCGCGCCGGTGACAGTCTTGGGATCATGATGGGGCTTCGATCAGGAAGGGTGCGGCGAGACAACGCGTCTCGCCGCAGGTGTTCATGCCATTTGCGTCCAGAGCTGGAACAGCAGCCCCGATGCAAAAGCGCCAGTCAGGGACAGGCCGATATAGACTGCAAAGACCTGTGGCCGCGCCAGCGCCCAGACCGCCATGGCCGCCGGGATCGAGGTGACGCCACCCGCGACGAGAAAGGCCATGCCCGCCCCCGGCGCCATGCCCTGTTCGATCAACCCACCCACAAGTGGCAGAGCGGCATAGCCGTTCAGATAGGCGGGCACGCCCACCAGCGTTGCGGTCACGATGGGCAACAGCCCCTCGCCCCCAAGCGCCGCGGAGACGGTTTCCGCCGGGATCCACGCCAGCATCAGGCTCTCGAGGATGAAGGCCAGCGTCAGCCATTTGGCGAGGAACAGCGTCGTGGTCAGCGCCGTCTTGCCGAACTTCGCCCGGCGGTCCGCATCGGTCCAGAACCGCCAGACCACCGGCTTCGGCGCGCGGATCTTCGCGCCGCCGCAGCCGCCGTTCCCGATCCCGTCGCGCAGCGGGTCGGCAAAGGCGCCGCCCTTCATCATCAGGTGCACCACCGTCCCGCCGAATACGCCAAGACCGATGGCGGCAATGGTCTTAGCCACAGCGAACTCGAGGTCCAGCACGCCCGCCGTCAGCACGAACATCGACGGGTCCATGATCGGCGAGGCAAGCCAGAAGGCCATCACCGCCGAGAGCGGCACCCCCATCGCCAGCAGCGCCGCGATCAGCGGGATCACCCCGCAGGAGCAGAAGGGGGAGATGCCCCCCGCCAGCGCGCCCAGCCCGATCATCAGGATCGGCGCGCCGGTGAAGGCCCTGGCGATCAGGTTGTCGGCGCCGGTAGCGTTGGCCCACGCGGCGATGGCGATCGACAGGATCAGAAAGGGCGCCGTGCCCAGCAGCGCATTGCCCGCGAACAGGGCGCTGTCCGCGGCCTGGGGCGCGTCGAACACCGCCAGCGCCGCAAGGATCAGCGCCGAAGCGAGCCAGACCCGCTGGTCCTGCCACAGATGGCGCAGCGTGGACCGGAGGCCGGGTGTCGGGAGGGTTGTGTCAGTCATCACCAAATCTCCGGAATTGCAGTTGTTTCAGAGCAAGGAAAAGAGCACGCGCATCTCACGCCGCATCCTCCGACGCGCGGACCGCAACACCGACGCAGCATTCGGAGGTCAGGAATCCGACAACACGGTGCATCGCGGGAAAATCGACCCGGTTGAACACCTCGCGGCCCTGCTTGTCCTGCAGCACCAGCCCCGCATCGACCAGCGTTGAGAGGTGATGCGCCAAGGTCGACGGGGCGAGCCCCAAGTGCTCGCCGATATCGCTGACCCGCAGCCCGTCGTCCCCGGCCTTCACCAGCAAGCGAAAGATCGAAAGGCGGGCATCATGGCCAAGGGCGGCAAGGGCGCGGGCGTTGGGACTGGTCGTGGTCATGACGTCAAAATAACCACAATCCTAGTTTTGTAAATGATTCTTCTGGGCGGACCTGGTGCTGCGCCCGGAATGGATGCCCTGCGTTACGCGTGGGCCCGAAGGCAGCTGGCGCCGCAGGGCTCGCGCTCGACCTGAATCGTGCTGTGCGCGATCCCGAACCCGTGCTCCAACCCCTCGGCAAGGTCGTGCAGCACCGCATCGGTGTCCTGCGCCCCGCTGACCACATGCACCGCGAGCGCCGTGCGGGTGGTCGAGAGCGGCCAGATATGCAGGTCATGCACATCGCGAATGCCCTCCTGCCGGGCAAGCCACGCGGTGACCTCGCCCGGGTCCACCCGGTCGGGGAGGCCATCGAGGCTGAGGTGCAGCGCTTCGCGGAACAATCCTGCAGCCGTGATGGCGATCAGCAGGCTGACGGCGATGGCGACGGCGGGATCGAGCCATGTCCAGCCGGTCAGCATGATCCCGATGGCGGCAAGCACCACGGCGCCCGAAACCGCCGCATCGGCCGCCATGTGCAGAAAGGCCCCTTTGGCGTTCAGATCGTCCTTCTGCGCGCGCATGAACAGGAGCGCCGAACCGGTGTTCACGCCGATCCCCACCAGCGCCACGATCAGGATGGTCAGCCCCGGCACCTCGACCGGCGACTGGAACCGCTGCGACGCCTCCCAGATCACCCAGACCACGCCGATCAGGATGGCGAGCGCGTTCAGCATCGCCGCCATGATCGTGGCCCGGCCCAGCCCCCAGCTGTGCGCCTGCGTCGCCACGCGTTTCGCCAGAACCGCCGCCGCCCAGGCGATCAGCAGCCCCGCCACGTCGGTCAGGTTGTGCGCCGCATCCGCCAGCAGCGCCAGCGACCCGGTAAGGAACCCCGCGATGGCCTCGATGATCACGTAGCCGGTATTGAGCCCCACAGCCCAACCAAAGGCCGGGCCAAGATCAGCAGGCGGCGCGTGATCGTGGGAATGGTCATGGGGCATGGATCAGACTTTCCGCCGGATCGTACCGACAAGCTCGGTCGCCTCGGCCAGCGTATTCGAGATCGTGCCGTACTTGCGCAGGTTGCGATGCAAAAGGTCCAGCCGCTGGTCGGTTTCGTCGGTATCGACCACGATCTCGTAGTCGATGCGGACCATCTTCGGCGGGCTGTCCTGACGAACGCCGTGCAGGCTGACCTCGATGCCGCGCAGATCAAACTTGAGCATCGGCGTCACCCGCTCGGACCCCTTCAGAAGGCAGGCCGCAAGGCTGGCCAGCAGCATCTCGGCGGGATTGAAGGCGTCATCCCGCCCCGCCATGTCGGTGTCGAGCACCAGACGCGCCGCTTTCGTCTCCGCCTCCGAGCCATGGCTGTCGATGCGGCGGGCGGTGACGCGATACTCCAACATCACTCCCACTCCATTTCCTCAAAGGTCGCCTGCGCGTTGCGGCCCGCCAGCGCCTCGAACTGGTCGAGATAGGCCCAGGCCGACTGGTCGATCTGCGGCGCGTCCATGATGTCCCCGCCAGCCTCGATCAGCGCCCCGATTCGGCCGCGCAGGTTCACGAGGTAGTCGTGGGTGTCGCGCGTGGCCTTGGAAAGATCGGTCGCCCGGCCATGGCCGGGCACGATATGCGCGGGTCCAAACGCCGCCATCGTCTCGAAGACCGCGATCCAGCTGTCGGTGTCGCGTGCGGGGCCGTTGCCCAGCAGGCGGTCGACATAGACGATGTCGCCGGTGAACATCACATCGCGCTCGTCCAGCCAGACGAAGCTGTCGCCCGGCGTGTGGGCCGCGCCGCGATGCATGATCTGGAAGGTGAGGCCTCCAAACTCGAGCGTGTAATCGGTCTCAAAGGTCACATCGGCATAGGCCGGTTCGGTCCCGTTCAGCCCTTCGCCCAGAAACTGCGACAGTGCGATCATGTGGTCGTCGGCGCGGGCGCGATGATCCTCGACCGCCGCTTCCGAGGCGATCACCGTGGCGCCCTGCGCCTGCCAGTAGCTGTTGCCGAGCCAGCGGTGATCCTGTCCGCCCGTATTGATGACATGAACCACCGGCTGATCGGTGACGGTGCGGATGACGGCGTGCAGCATCTCGGCACCCTGCCAGGACCCGCCCGGGTCGATCAGGACCGCCCCCTCGGGCGTCACGACCAGTCCGAAGGTGGCGTTGTTGGCGAGGTTTTCCGGGCTGCGCTGTTCCAGCGGGCCGACGATCGCCCAGACATCATCCGTGACCGGTTGGACCTCGAGGACATCCGCCAAGGCGACGGTCGGACAAGTGAGGACGGCAACGGCGGCGACCAGAGCGCGGATCATGCGCGGAGCCAGCCTTCGAGCTTTCCCGCGTCCGGCAAGCCGCCAGCGTGGACAAGCTTGCCGTCGACCGAGATGCCCGGCGTGGACATGACGCCCGCCATGGCGATGGATCGCGCGTCGGTGATCTTCACGACTTCGACCTCGACGCCCAAGCGGGATGCCGCGTCCTTGACCATGGTTTCGGTCGCCTCGCAGCGCTTGCAGCCGGGGCCGTAGACATTGACGGTTTTCATTGGAGAGCCCTTTCAGAGAATGGCGTTGAAGAGAAAGCCGGTGGCGAGAATGCCCCCCGAGACGACCGCGATGAAGATCGCGATGAGGCGAAGTTTCAGCACCTGCTTCAGGATGATCATCTCGGGCAGCGACAGCGCGATCACCGACATCATGAAGGCCAGCGTCGTGCCAAGCGCCGCGCCCTTGCCCAGCAGCGCCTCCACGATGGGAATGACACCGGCCGCATTGGTGTACATCGGCACGCCCACGACGACGGCGGCGGGCACCGACCACCAAGCCTCGCCGCCCATGATCCGCAGCATCATCTCCTCGGGGACGTAGCCGTGGATCGCCGCGCCGATGCCGATGCCGACCAGCACCCAGATCCAGACCTTGCCGACGATCTCGCGCACCTGTTCGACACCGATCTTCAGCCGGTCCACCAGCGTCAGCCGTTCTTCAGGCAGATCGCCCACGGGGCCCGCGTTCAGCTCGCGAACCCAGTCCTGAAGGTAGCGCTCCAGTCCCATGCGCCCGAGGATGAACCCCGCCACGGTGGCAATGGTGAATCCGAAGACGAGATAGATCGTGGCGATCTGCCAGCCGACCAGGCCGTAGAGCAATCCAAGGCCCACCGGCCCGACCATCGGCCCCGCGATCAGGAAGGAAGACGTCACGCCCAGCGGGATGCCTGCCGAGACAAAGCCGATGAAGAGCGGCACCGAGGAGCACGAGCAGAACGGCGTCAGCACGCCCAGAAGCGAGGCCAGCGGATAGCCCCAGATCTCGCGTTTGCCCGCCAGGATCGCGCGGGTCTTTTCCGGGCTGAACCAGCTGCGCAGCACGCCGGTGACGAAGACGATGCCCGTCAGCAGCAGCAGCACCTTCGGCACATCGTAGACGAAAAAGGCGATCGCCTCTCCAGTGTGGCTGTCGCGCGCCACCGGAAACAGCGCCGTCACCCATTCCGAAATCGGGATCAGCTGACCATAGAGCAGGTAGAGGACCGCGCCGACGGCGGGGACGCCGACATACCAGAGCCAGTCGGGCGCGCCGCGATGCGGGGCCGGGTCAAGTGTCTCGACGGTCATGCGACCTTCCTTTCAAGATTGAATTCGGCGGTCAGCACAGCGTCGATCACGGCCGCGAATTCCGGCGCGAGGTCGGGGTTCCGGCGGTAGCGCACCCATTGCGCGTCGCGTCTGTCCAGCACGAGGCCGGCCTCCCGCAGCACCTTCATGTGCCGCGACATCCGGCTCTGGCTTGCGTCGAGCCTCACCATCAATTCGCAGACACAGTGCTCACCCCCATCCCAGAGAAGGGCGAGCGCGGCGCGGCGGGTCGGGTCGCAAATGGCGGTCAGTACATCCTGCATGGCGGGATGATTATGCGTCGCTGCGCATATGCGCCTTGATCCATATCAACCTCCGCCAACCTCCCGCGCGCGCGACATACATGTCGACCGAAGCGGGACTTGGTCCGCGCGCCGTGAGGCGCTGGAATTGACCCGGAGTGGGTCGCCAACATCGCTTGGAACTGGTGCAGCGAGCCGACATCACGGCGAGGCTCCGCACACCCGTGCCTGCTCTCGCATTACGGCGTAGTCGCTGAGCATCTCCTCGATCGCCGATCCCTCGGGCAGCAGGGTCAATTGCTCGGCCGCCCGCGCCTGGAACTCCTGACTGTACTCGACGACAGGCGGACACGTCCCGAGGCCGCCGAGGTCAGAAGCGCCCGTCGCGCAGCCGCTCAGCCAGATCGTCGCGAGAATGAGGACGGCGAGCTGCTGCTTCCAGCATCTGGCGTTGGACATCATTGACATTCTCCGTGGTCTCAAGGCGTTCGGCGAGGCGTCCCGCTCGCTCGCCGGACCGCCGAAGCGAGAGCAGGAAGAGGAGCACAGCGAGGGCGATGGCGCCGTAGCGTAGCGCGGCTCGCATCCATGGGCTGACGGCGACCCCGGTGAGCAGCCCGGCGATCCCCGCCGCCCCCGTTTCCAGTCGTCGAGGCGCGCGTAGATCGTGACCGCGATCCCCCCGAGCGCCACGGCGATGAACACCCAGCGCAGGGTGTCGAGATACGGCACCAGCGGCAGGATCGCGGTCTGGGTCTCGGCCAGGACGTTCTGCGCCACCTCGACCCCGGCCGCACCCAGCGTCGCCACGCCTGCCGCGCCACCACCCTTCATGCTGCGGCTCTCGGCCAGCACTTCGCGTGCGAGCGGCGTCTCGGCAGCGAAGGCCGTCGCCCGGACCGGGAAGCGCTCGCCCCATTGTCGTGCGGGCCCGAGGTCGACATGGATGAAACCCGAGCGCGGATAGAAGCCGAAGCCGAGGAACCCCACCTCCCGTGCCGCGGCCTCGAACGCCACCGGGTCGTGGTTCGCCATGTCAATGTCGAAGGCGGCGCCGTCGAGGTGCTTCGACCGGGGCGCGCCGCCCACGGCGCGGTTGTGCTCGGGGCTCCGATAGGCCGAGCGGACGATCAGCGGCTTGCCCAGCCGGTCGCGGAGCGCCTGCAGCTTGTCGAGCGCGGATTCGTTGATGAGCAGCTTGCCGGTGCCCCGGCAGGCGGTTTCGGCCGGGCTGAAATTCGGCCAGCGCCAGGTGCTCTCGGACACGTCGCGCCAATGGCGGTGGAAGGTGGTCGTCATGGGGTCCTCCAGAAACGAAAAACCCGCCTCAAGGGCGGGTGCGGTTGGGCTGATGAATGGGGATGGGGAGCGACTACGGGCCGCCGCCGAAGATCTTGAGCTTGATGGCGATGCCCGCGAGCAGCGCCAGCATGACGCCGGTGGTGATCATGCGGACGGCGGTCTGCATGGCCGTCCGCCGCACCAGTCGGATGCAATCCACGAGGGAGCGCAGATCGCGGATGTCGAGCGCGGCCTCGTCGTCGCCGTCGAGGCCCACATCTGCGAGCGCGCGCTTCGCGCCTTCCTCGGCCGCCCGTGTCAGGATCGCCTCGAACTCAGCGTCGGGCATGCGCACGAACCCCTCGGATCGGCGTGGTGTCATTGGATCCTCCTTCCGCCGCTCAGCCGATCTTGCAGCCCCAGAAGGAGGTGCGATCGGCGGCGAAATAGCCGTCCGCGACCCGGAAATCCCCCTGCAGCTCGACGGTGTCGCCCGCGGCCAGCGGCACCATGGTCTGCAGCCAGATCGCGGTGGCGAGCGAGACGTGGGTGGCGGAGATTTCGCCGAGGGAGCCGCGGATTTCCGTCGTGCCGTTCAGGACGAGCCGCCCGCGCATGCGGGCCGTGGCGCTGGCGTTGATCTTGTAGAGGAGCGTCGCGCCGAACAGGTAGGTGCCGTCGACGGGCGCCACGAAGTGGTTGTTCGCGGCGTCGAACGCCCCCTGATCGTTGGTGTCGGTGTTGTTCAGGCCGATCTTCGTCCAGGTGCCGACGCCAACATAGTTGTCGTAGTTCGTCCAGGCCTTGAAGCGGGGCAGCCGGGGCTGATCGACGATGCCGGTGGCGTTGTCGACGCTGAGGCCGTCGAAGAAGGTGCTGCCGTCGGCGGAGACCGCGAGCCGGAAACGGTCCGACCCGAACAGCCCCACCAGCGCCTTGGTCACGAAGCCGGTCTGCAGCGTCAGCCCGAGATCGTCGCCAGCAGCCTCCTTGTTCATGGTGTAGAACAGGTCGCCGGTGCCGCCCTCGGCCGCGGTCTTCGCCGTCCAGAGCGCAGCGTTGAGTTTGGCCGAGAACGGGTTCGACGCATCCGCCGTCGTACCGACTCCGAGGAGCGCCATGTTCTGCAGCGCCGCGGGCGTAGTCCCGATCCAGCCCGCGCCGTCGTAGACCAGCAGCAGGCCCTCGTCCTCGACCCATGCCCGCCAACCGGTCCGTGGCGGCAGGCGGAGCCAGGCGCCATCGGTCCAGATCGCGACATTCAGGTCCCACCCCGCCCAGTCGCCCGTCGGGCCCGAGCCGACGATGTAGCGGTCACCGTCGGCGGGGCTGGCAGGCGGCGCGGTAAGGTCCCGGTCGAGGACGGAGAGCTGGACGAGCCCGTCGAGGATCCGCAGCGTCTCGTTGTGGGTGACGTGCTTCTGGGCCTGCGCCGCCAGGATGTAGGGCAGCAGCAGATGGGTCGTGGCATCGGACATGGGGCCCTCAGAATGTCAGCGTGACGGTTTTCGGCGCGCCCCGTCCCACGAGGGCGGAGAGCTGGAAAATGCGGATGTCGAGCGTGTCGCCGGGGCCGAGCAGCGCGCCCCAGTCGGCGGTCTGGTGGGCGGCGGTGTAAATCGGGCTGGTCGTGGTCGCGCTCAGCACGCGCTTCACGGTCGCGCCGTCGAGGATTTCGACCTCATAGGCTTCGAGTTCTTCTCCGAGCGGCACCTCAAGCCCGCCCCAGTTGTCGGCCGCGAGCGACCGGGACCGGCGCGTCCAGCGGATCATCAGATCGCCGGACGTGCGCGGCGTGCGCCATGGCTGCTCAACATGGGCAACGGAGAACGGTCGGAGACCGACGCCCTCGGGCGTGAAGGTCTGCGCCACGTAGGTCTCGTCGCTGACCGGGCGGCTGGCTGGACCGATGCGCCAGTTCCACGGGATGCCGAGATCGGCCTCGGCGATCGGCAGCGACGCGAGGCTGTCGTCCAGCACGACGACACGCGCGCCTGCGGGCGCCGGATTGCTCATGGCGCTTTCGGTCCCACGCTGGCCGCGCAAGAGCCGAGTCAGGCGATACCGGCCGGGCGCGATCAGCTCGGCCGCGCCCGCCTGGACGATCTCCCAGACGCCGGGCGCACTTTCGATCGCCAGCGCGTTGGCCCCGCCGAACAGCGTCAGGTCCGTGACGCTCTCCAGCGTGCCTGTCAGCAAGTCGACCACCAGCGCATTGCCGAGGTCGAAGCGCGAGGTGGGGCCTGCGAAGAAGTCCGAGACGAGAGCCCCAATCCGGGCGCGACTGCCGAACGTCGTCAGCAGCTCGAAGCCATCGGTCGAAGGGCTGCGAAACACCGCCAACTCGCCGGGCCAGGGAACCGCGTGCGCGGCGATCAGCGGCCGGTGCGCGGGCTGGTCCTCGGTCAGCTGCGGCAGGTCCATCAGCACCGCGTCCGGCGCGCCGAACACGACGGCGCGAGTCAGCGATGCCGCGCGGGGATCGCCGGGCGGCAGGTCGTAGGTCGCGCGATCCTGCCGGACCGCCTCGATCCCGCGTGCCTCGGCATCGGCGATGGAAACGAGCCGGAGGTCCACCAGCCGCCCGTCATGCTCCAGCCGGATCGCGTCGGCCGGATCGAGCGCGAGCCGCGAGGGCGGCAGACGGAACGCCGCCGTCTCGCGCCCCACCCATGCCTCCATCAGCGCGCGGCGGCAGCGGCGCTCGGCCTCCTCGGGCGGCACCGCCATCGGGAAGGACTCGGAGGCGATCCGGGTCGTGTCGACGGTGATGCGCCGCGCCTCGACGAGGGCCGCGTCGTAGTCCTCGTCCGCCCGCGCGACCTGCCATTTCAGCGCCTGCGGCAGTTCCGTCTCCTGGCCGCGCGTCAGCTCCAGCAGGTCGCCCTCGCGGGGTGCCACCAGATCATCGGGTGCGAGGGTCGCGACGGAGGCCCGGCCGCGCATGATGAAGCGGATCACGCCCTCGGTCTCGACTGCGTCGAAGCCGAAGTGGCGCGACAGCGTGGTGATCGAGGCGCGCGGGCTTTCGAGCGCAGTGATCGCGTAGCCTTCCACTGCGCCCCAGAGGCCGGAGACGTCGATGCGGTCCTCGGGGAGCCCGGCGCGCAGGCAGAGGTGCCGGACAAGTGCGGCCAACGACACCGCTCCCAGCCGCCCGGTCAGCCAGTGGCCGAGCCGCCAGTTCGCGCCGTCCGTCCAGACGTCGGTCAGCGCCGGAAAGAACGGATAGGGCCGCGCGTCCCAGGTCCAGGCGGCGCATTCGGGGACGTGCACCATCCGGCCGCCGTAGACCGATGAGACCGGGTTGTTCGTGGCGTCGTTCCAGAACAAGTAAGTCGCCTCGAGATAGGCGCGCTGGATCGCGTCGTCGCGCCAGCCCCGCGAGAAATGCGGCGTGAAGCTCTCGGACGATTTCGGGTCGAAGAAGACGTTCGGCTGATTGGTGGCCCGGTCGATGGCGGGGCAGCCCAGTTCGGTGAACCAGATCGGCTTGGACTGCGGGGCCCACGCCGTCGGCGTCGCGCTCTCTATGCCGCCCGGACGGTCGTAATGCGGGTTCGACCACCAGGCGCGCAGATCCTTGTAGCGGAAGACCCATGGCTTGGCGGCCGCGCCGTCGGTGATCGCGGTCCGGACCTGCGCGGTGCGGTCGGCCGCGCTGGCATAGAACCAGTCGAAGCCTTCGCCGCCCGCGATGTTCGCCTGCAGATAGGCCCGGTCGTAGATCGCGGGCCAGCCCTCGGCCGCGTCGGCATGCTCGAACCCGTCCCGCCAGTCCGACAGCGGCATGTAGTTGTCGATGCCGACGAAATCGATCTCCGGATCGGCCCAGAGCGGGTCGATGTGGAAGAACACGTCGCCGCTGCCATCGCCCGGCTGGTGCCCAAAATACTCGCTCCAGTCCGCCGCGTAGCCGATGTTCGTCCCGGACCCGAGGATGGACCGCACATCCGCAAGGAGGTCCCGATAGGCCTGCACCGCCGGATAGGCGCTGGCCCCAGAGCGGATCGTCGTCAGCCCCGGCATCTCGGTACCGATCAGGAAGGCATCCACCCCGCCCGCCGCCGCACAGAGATGGGCATAGTGCAGCACCATGCGGCGCAGGCCCCAGTCGCCGGATGGCCCGGTCCACGAAACTGACTGACCCGAGACGCTGAAGCTGGCGGGCGTCGCCGCGCCGAACAGCGCCGCGACCTGGCTTGCGGCCGTGGCGGTCTTGTCCGCGGTCCCTGCGAACACCGCTGCAGGCGAGCAGGTAATCCGGCCGCGCCAAGGGAACGCGGGCTGGCCCGTCTCCGCGGCGTTGTCGGAATACGGGTTCGGCAGGGTGTTGCCGGGCGGCACGTCCATCAGGATGAACGGATAGAAGGTCACGCGCAGCCCGCGCGCCTTCATCTCCTGGATCGCCTGCACCACCGCGAAGTCGGACGGCGTGCCGCCATAGACCGGACGATCCTGGTCGTCGCGGCTGACGAGGAAGGCGTTGGCGCGGCTCACGCCGTTCACCGACCAGCTGGCGGGCGTGGTGGATTTGGCCGACACCTCGACGCCCGGCCGCACCTTGCAGGAGCCCGCCCGCAGATCGTCGCCGAACCAGGCAACGACCAGGCTGACGCTCTTCACCTTCGGCGCCATGGCCTGCAGCCGGTCAAGCGCCTCCACCATGTCGGTGGAGTCTGCCAGCGCGTTCAGGTTCTCCGGCACCGTCGCGCCGCCATCGGTCTTGCGGATCGCCTGCGTCGCGTAGGTGAACTCGCCCGAGGCCGGGATCATGGTGACGGCGCTGGTCAGCCCCTCGGCGGTGTCGGGATCGGCGAGCGGGCGGAACACCTCGAAGGACAGCTGCGGCAGGCGGTTGCCGTAGGTCGAGAGCGCCAACTCCTCGAAGACCACATAGGCCGTGCCGCGATAGGCAGGCGTGCTGGCCGCGCCCATCCTGGCCGCGATGAACGGGTCCGCCGTCTGCGCCTCGTCGCCCCGATACCAGCGCCAGGTGACGCCGGAGAGGTCCATCGGCTTGCCGTCGGCCCAGATGCGCCCGATCCCGGTGATCGGGCCCTCGCACAAGGCGACGGCGAAGCTGGCGTAGTACAGATACTCGGTCGTCTTGACCTTGCCGCCCCCGCCGCCCTTGCCGCCGCCCTGCGTGGTGGTCTTCGTCTCCTCGCGGAAATCAGTCGCCCAGATGATGTTGCCGCCCAGCCGCATCCGCCCATAGAGCCGCGGGATGACCGCGCCTTCGGTCGCCGAGGTGATGCGCAGCGTGTCGAGCCGCGCGCCCTCGATGCGCTGCGTGGGCGCGAGCGAGGAGACGATCCAGCTGTCGACGACCGAGCCGATGCTGGAGCCGATGAAGCCGCCGATGGTCGCGGCGCTGACGCCGAGGATCGCGCCGCCGATGCTGCCGCCAATGGCGGCGCCAGCGGCACCGAGGACGAGCGTTGCCATGTCGGGGTCTCAGCGTTGCGGAAAAAGGAAAGCAAAGGCGATGCGCCGCCGCCAGGATTGAGTCAGCGGTTCTTCGATCACGCCGAGCCGCTCATAGGCGTGGAGGAAGGAGCCGGGACCGGTGAGGATCTCGACATGCTTGGCGATGGCGCGGGGCTTCATGCGGAACAGGACCAGCGCGCCGGGACTAGGCCACCGACTCATTAGCCGCGATCCATATTCGGATGGAGGCGAGTTTGACGAGTGCGAGATAATTTGCGTCGTGCTTTTCGTAGCGGGTAGCGATGGCGCGGTAGTGTTTGATGCGGTTGAAGAACCGCTCGACAATGTTCCGGAAGCGATAGAGATAGCGGCTGAAGGGCGGCTTTTCGCGGCGGTTGGGCATCGGCTTTACACAGGCCCAGCCGCCTTGTGCCTTCATCTGCCGACGCAAGGCGTCGCTGTCGTAGGCCGCATCGGCAAGCAAGGCCTGCCCCGGACCGATGGTGTCGAGCATGCCGGCGGCCGAGCGGCCGTCATGAGCTTGCCCGGCGGTGAGA
>NZ_JAJAVB010000037.1 GCF_020615385.1 Jiella soli
CCAGAGTGTGAATCATAAATCAGATCCAGACAAAACCCATTCTCAAACGGTCTCTTAGGCCAGTCGGTTAGCGTCGGCTGGTGTGCGTCGGCGCGAAGGCGCCGCGAAGCACCCTCGCCTCTCACCGATCAGCGCGCTCGCTATTGCAGACGCGTAAGCGCAGCTGCGAGCTTCTCGGCCTCCAGACGGTAGCCTTCCCGCTTGGTCCGTTCCTGCTCGACCACGTCGTCCGGCGCGTTGGCGATGAACCTTTCGTTCGACAGCTTCTTGTCGATCCGCGCCATCTCGCCCTCGGCCTTGGCGTGCGCCTTCGTCAGACGGGCGCGCTCGGCGGCGATGTCGATCATTCCGGCGAGCGGCAGGGCAAAGGTCTGGCCGCCGACGACGATCTGGGCCGATTGCTCCGGCGCGCTGCCTGCCGTCTCGATCTTGCTCAACCGCGCCAGTCGCTGCAGGGCAGAGCGGTGCCGTTCGATCCGGGCGCGGGTCGCCTCGTCCGGCGCGATCGCCTGGAGTTCGGCCTGAGCGCCCGGCGGAACGTTCATCTCAGCGCGCACGGAGCGGATCTCGCTGACGAGATCGACCAGCCAGTTGATGTCGTCGGCGGCCTCCCGGTCGGTGAAATCGACCGCCGGCCAGTCGGCATGGCAGAGCAGCGTGGCGCGCCCTCCCTCAGCGGTCGTCGACCAGAGCTCCTCCGTAATGAAGGGCATGAAGGGGTGCAGGAGCGCGTAGATCCGGTCGAGGACGAAGCCCATGACGGACCGAACTTCTGCCGCCGCCGCCTCGTCTGTATCGTTCAGCGCCGGCTTGGCGAGTTCGACATACCAGTCGCAGAAGAGGTTCCAGACGAAGCGGTAGAGCGTCGCCGCCGCATCGTTGAAGCGATAGCCCTCCAGCGCCGCATTCGTCTCGGCGATCGCGCGGGACAGTTCGGTGACGATCCAGCGGTTGAGCGGCTGGGTCAGGCTGTCCGGGTCGATCGCCTCGCCGTGCACGGCTCCGTTCATCTCGGCGAAGCGCGTCGCGTTCCAGAGCTTGGTGCCGAAATTGCGGTAGCCGGCGATGCGCTGGGTATCGAGCTTCACGTCCCTGCCCTGCGCGGTCATGATCGCCAGGGTGAAGCGCAGCGCGTCGGCGCCATATTCGTCGATCAGATCGAGCGGATCGACGACATTGCCCTTCGACTTCGACATCTTGGCGCCGTTCTTGTCGCGAACGAGTGCATGCATGTAGATCGTGTGGAAGGGCTCGGTGCCGGTGAATTCGAGCCCCATCATCATCATCCGCGCGACCCAGAAGAAGATGATGTCGAAGCCGGTGACGAGGACCGAGGTCGGATAATAGGTCGCGAGCTCCGGCGTCTCGTCGGGCCAGCCGAGCGTCGAGAACGGCCAGAGCGCCGACGAGAACCAGGTGTCGAGGACATCCTCGTCGCGCCGAAGCGTTACCCGCTCCAACCCTTTGGATCCATATGAGTAGGCGAAGGCATCTCCGAAGTTTATCTCTACATTCTCTCCATATTCCTGCCTTGCAAGACCACGGACCTCTTCTTCATCTTTCCCGACAAAGCACTTGTAGTTAAAGTGGGGGGCACGTGAATTAGTATCTTGTCTGACCCAACGCTCGATTGACTCTTTTGAGTCACCGTACCAGGCCGGGATCTGGTGCCCCCACCAGAGCTGGCGCGACACGCACCAGGGCTGGATGTTCTCCATCCAGTCGAAATAGGTCTTCTCATAGGTTTTCGGCACGATCGCTGTGCGTCCTTCGCGCACGCTCGCGATCGCAGGCTTGGCGAGTTCGGCCGCATTGGCGAACCACTGGTCGGTGAGCATCGGCTCGATGACGACGCCGGAGCGGTCGCCGAAGGGCTGCATGATCGGCCTGTCCTCGACCTTGATCATCAGGCCTTCGGCATCGATCTCGGCGACCACCTTTTCACGCGCCGCGAAGCGGTCGAGGCCGCGGAAGGCATCGGGAACGAGGTTGATCTCGTCGACCACCGCGGCATCTGGCGATCCGCCGGAGGCAACGATCTCCGCCGCCCGCGCCGCGGCCTCCGCGTAAGGGGCGCCGTCGGACCGCATGGCGCCGCGGGTGTCCATCAGCCGGTAGAGCGGAATGTCGTTGCGCCGGGCGACCTGATAGTCGTTGAAATCATGCGCGCCGGTGATCTTCACCGCGCCAGAGCCGAAGTCGGGATCGGGATATTCGTCGGTGATGATGGGGATCAGCCGGCGGTGTTCCTTGGGGCCGACCGGGATCTCGCAGAGCTTTCCGACGATCGGGGCATAGCGCTCGTCGTCCGGATGCACCGCGACCGCGCCGTCGCCGAGCATGGTCTCCGGCCGCGTCGTCGCGATCGAGATATAGTCCCGCGTCTCGCGCAGGGTGACGTTCCCGTCCGAATCCTTCTCGACATATTCGTAGGTCTCGCCGCCCGCCAACGGGTACTTGAAGTGCCACATGTGGCCGGCGATTTCGCGGTTCTCGACCTCGAGGTCGGAGATCGCAGTCTCGAACTTCGGATCCCAGTTGACGAGCCGCTTGTCGCGGTAGATCCAGCCCTTGCGGTAGAGCTCCACGAAGACGTGCAGCACCGCCTTGGACAGGCCCTCGTCCATGGTGAAGCGCTCTCTGGACCAGTCGCAGGAGGCGCCGAGCCGCTTCAACTGGCCGAGGATCGCGCCGCCCGATTCCGCCTTCCACTGCCAGACGCGCTCGATGAAGCGTTCGCGGCCGAGCTCGCGGCGGGTGACGTTCTCGCCGGACGCCGCCATCTGCCGCTCGACGACCATCTGCGTCGCGATGCCGGCATGGTCGAGACCCGGCTGCCAGAGGACGTTCTTGCCACGCATCCGCTCGAAGCGGATCAACACGTCCTGAAGCGTGTCGTTCAGCGCGTGCCCCATATGGAGCGAGCCGGTCACGTTCGGCGGCGGAATCACGATGGAATAGGCTTCGGCGCCCGCCTTCGCGCCGGCTCCGGCGGCGAAGGCGTTTGCCTGATCCCAGCGGGCAGCGATCCTCGGCTCGATGGCGGCCGCGTCATAGGTCTTGTCGATCATGAATTGTCCAGAAGGCGTTATAGCGTTGCCTTCCGGTTAGCGCCTTGCTTTCGGCGCTGTCAACGAAACCGGCCGGGATTGCGCTCATCGGGCCACGATGCGGCTTCGTGGCCCGATGCGAGCGCGGCGGCGCTTGCCGCACTGCCTGTCACAGGCAGGTCGGCATTTTCGGCACGTCTGCCCAAAAAACCCGCCGACTCGGCTGGAGTCGACGGGAGTTGGTGAGTGTGCTGCAGCTACCCGTATGCCAGACGAACCATTCGCCAGCCTTGGCTTTTGTCCGAAGGCGCCGTCGGTTCTGCCGAACTGTGATGAGGCTGGGGCGTGCTAGGGCGGAACGCGCGGTGGAACGCGTCAGTCGTCCTCGTCATGCGCCTGCGCCTCGGCGGAGAGGAAGTCGCCGAGAGGACCGAGCGGCTCGATATAGCTCGCGAAGACCTTCATCGCGACCATGAGCGGAACGGCCAGAAACATACCGACAAGACCCCAGATCCAGCCCCAGAAGGCAACGGACAGGAAGATCGCCGCGGCATTCATCTCCAGCCTGCGCCCGACGATCATCGGGGTCAGGAACTGGCCTTCCACGGTCGTGCAGGCGAGATAGAGAAGCACCGGCACGAGGGCACCGCCGAGATTGCCGAACTCGGCGAGCGAGACCACGCCGACGATGCCCATCCCCATCACCGCGCCGATATAGGGAATGAAGTTGAGGAGGGTCGCCAGCGCACCGAAGATCACGGGCGTCGGCACGGAGACCCACCACAGGGCCGTACCCACCGCGGCGCCGAGGCCGATATTGATCAGCGTGATGGTGAGGAGGTAGCGCGAAAGCTCGCGCTCGATGTCATGCGCGATGTGCAGCGCCCGCTTCTTGTCCGACAGCGTTGGCATGGCGCGCACAAGCTTCTGGTAGAAGAGATCCCCGGACGCCAGCAGGAAGAACAGGAAGACCAGCGAGAAGGCGACTGAGGCGATGACCTGCGGAACGATCACCGTGACGTTGTCGAGCAGGCCCGGGTTCTTCACCACCACTTCCTGGGGCTGGTCCCCACCCGCCGGCGCGCTCGGCGTCTGCGCGTCGTTCGCCGCCTCCTGCACCTGCTTCTGGGCGGTCTGCAGACGCTGCAGCCTCTGCTGCACGGACCGCAGTTCGTGATCGACGGCAGCCGCGTATCGCGGCGCATTGTTGATGATGTTGGTGATGGGGTCACTCAGCATGTAGAAGCCGAGGACGAGGGTGAGAAGCGACCCGATCACCAGCACGAATGCCGAGATCGGCTCCCATATGTGCAGCCGCCGCCTCAGGAACCGGACGATCGGGCTCATGACCAGCGCGAACAGGATGGCGATGATGACCGGAAGGACGAAGCTGGCGGTCAGATAGAGCGCACCGAAGGACAGAATCAGGAAGATCCCGATCACCGCCCAGCGGGGGCCGTGCTCGAATTTCTGCTTGTTGACCAGTCCGATGGTGGGCGCGATGGTCGTCCCGCGGGAGTCAGGCGTCTTCTCGCTGCTTCGTTCCGACAAGCTCACCCTCCCGATCGCGCGGTGTTAACGGCTTCGTGAGCTGTCGGTTCCCGCCTATCAGTCTGCCCGAACGCCGCATCTGGCGCCGCTCGCGCGTGCCGGCGAGACAGCGCGGTTCACCTCGGCCGGCGGCCCGCAAAGCAGCTCATGCGAGGTCCGGCCGATCCCTGGGATATGCCGGACTTCAAGCCGATCTATCGCCGCCAAGTCGCGGGTACGGCACGCCAGCGCTTCACTCGGACGAAGGTCCAACCGGGCGCCGCCGCATCAGTGGAGAATCTGCGACAGGAAGAGCTTGGTGCGCTCGTGCTGCGGATTGGTGAAGAAGGCGTGCGGCTCGTTCTCCTCCACGATCTGGCCGGCATCCATGAAGATCACCCGGTTCGCCACCTGGCGGGCAAAACCCATCTCGTGCGTCACGCACAGCATGGTCATGCCCTCCTCCGCGAGCCCGACCATCACGTCGAGCACCTCCTTGATCATCTCGGGATCGAGCGCCGAGGTCGGCTCGTCGAACAGCATGATCTTCGGGCTCATGCAGAGCGAGCGGGCGATGGCCACGCGCTGCTGCTGACCGCCGGAAAGCTGGCCGGGATATTTGTGCGCCTGCTCCGGGATCTTGACCCGGGAAAGATAGTGCATGGCGACCTCCTCGGCCTTCTTCTTCGGCATCTTGCGCACCCAGATCGGTGCCAGCGTGCAGTTCTCGAGGATGGTCAGATGCGGGAAGAGGTTGAAGTGCTGGAACACCATGCCGACTTCGCGCCGCACCTCGTCGATCTTCTTCAGATCGCCGGTGAGCTCGATGCCGTCGACGACGATCTTGCCCTTCTGATGCTCTTCAAGCCGGTTGATGCAGCGGATCATCGTCGACTTGCCGGAGCCGGACGGCCCGCAGATGACGATGCGCTCGCCGCGCCGCACGGTGAGATTGATGTCCCGCAGGACGTGGAACTCGCCGTACCATTTGTTGACGTTGGCGAGCTGGACGGCGACCTCCTTGGAGATCTCGAGCTTCCGCGGCTCGGCGGGTTTGGTTTCGACGTCGACGGCCATGAAGTCGCTCCTTCAGCGCTTGTGCCCGGTGTCCAGCCGCCGCTCCGTATAGATGGAGTAGCGCGACATCGAGAAACAGAAGATCCAGTAGACGAATGCGGCAAAGATCAGTCCGGTCGCCGGCGTCGAGACGGTGATCCAGGAGGGATCGCTGAAGCCGCGGCGGACCGTGCCGAGAAGATCGGCGAGGCCGATGATGTAGACGAGGCTCGTGTCCTTGAAGAGCCCGATGAAGGTGTTGACGATGCCTGGGATCACGAGCTTCAGCGCCTGCGGCAGGATGATCATCCGCATCTTCTGCCAATAGGTGAGCGCCATGGCGTCGGCGCCCTCGTACTGGCCCTTGGGGATCGCCTGCAGACCGCCGCGGATCACCTCGGCCATGTAGGCGGCCGAGAACAGCGCGACACCGACCAGCGCCCTGAGGAGCTGGTTGAAGGTGACCCCTTCCGGCATGAACAGCGGCAGCATGAAGTTCGCCATGAACAAGACGGTGATCAGCGGCACGCCGCGCCAGAACTCGATGAAGACGATCGAGAGCAGCTTGACCGCCGGCATCTGCGATCGCCGCCCGAGGGCGAGCAGGATGCCGAGCGGCAGCGAGGCCGCGATACCGGTGAGCGCCACGACGAGGGTCAGCATCAGGCCGCCCCAGATGTTGGTCGGCACGTGCTGAAGCCCGAAATCCGCCGAAAGGACGAAGATGAAGGCGAGCACCGCCACCGTCGGAAGGAAGACGCCGACGACATTGCCGCCGCCGCGGCGCGAGCCGACTCCGACCGCGACGACCGCCACTAGCGCGCCGATGCTGGCGATCAGGGCGACAAGGCTGAGCGGGCTGAAGGCCATGTCGAGGAAGCGGATGGTCGTACCGTTGACGAAGGCGGACAACAGGAGCGCCAGGAGCGCGAACAGCGCCGCGGCCGCAGCCGCCTTCACCGGCAGCCGGTGGAAGCCGACGGCGGGATCCGCCGCGACGTCGCTGATCGTCACGCCCGCGGCGATCAGCAGCAGGAGCGAGATCGTGCCGCCGGAAAAGTCGAACTCGCCCCCCGTCAGCAGCACCAGCGTGACCACCGGGAAGACCGCAAGGAGCAGGGTCGCGTTCAGCCGCTTGTACGGGATCTTGGGGATCGCGACCCCGGCCGACAGGATGACGAGCATGATCAGCACGGTGTCGACTCGCCAGCGCTGATCGAGCGGATAGGTGCCATACATGAACTGGCCGAACTTCGCCGAGATGAAGGCCCAGCACGCGCCGCCCCCACCGCCGCCTTCCGGCGTGCAGGCCTCGCGGTCCGAGCCGATGAAGACGGCGTTGAACCACGCCCAGTCGAGGATGTGCCAGACGGCCCAGACGACGAAGATACCGCCGAGGACCGACAGGACCGAATCGACCGGGGTGGCGAAGAGATTGCGGCGCACGGTGCCGACGATGCCGACGTCGCTCGACGGCGGCGGCAGCGGCTGCTTCTGGTCACGCGCGATATACGGGGTGTAGGGGGCGACCTGTTCTTCCATCGTCGTTCCCTCTCAGCGCTCGACCAGCGACATTTTCGCGTTGAACCAGTTCATGAACACCGACACGGAAAGGCTGATGCCGAGATAGACGACCATCCAGATGCAGACGACTTCGATCGACTGGCCGGACTGGTTGAGCACGGTCGAGCCGACGGCGACCAGTTCAGGGTAGCCGATCGCGAGGCCGAGCGAGGAATTCTTCGTGAGGTTCAGATACTGGCTGGTCAGCGGCGGGATGATCACGCGGAAGGCCTGAGGCACGACGACGAGCCGCAACAGCTGGCCGCGCTTGAGGCCGAGGGCGGAAGCCGCCTCGGTCTGGCCCTTGGATACCGACATGATGCCGGCACGCACGATCTCGGCGATGAAGGCGCCTGTGTAGATCGACAGCGCCAGGAGAAGGGCGATGTATTCCGGCCGGATCTGGATGCCGCCGGCGAGATTGAAGCGGGTCGCCGTCGGGAACTCCAGCACCGCCGGCAGGCCGGTGACCAGGAAGGCGAGGATCGGCAGGCCGACGATCAGCCCGAGCGCCGTCCAGAGAAGCGGCTTGCGCTCCCCCGTGGCGAGCTGGATTCGCTTGTTGCGTCGGGCGAGGACCACCACCGCAACGAGGCCGAAGACGAAGGCGCCGAAGGTGACCCAGGCAAGCGGGTCCAACAGGATGCTCGGCACCTGCAGGCCGCGATTGGTGAGATAGACGCCAAAGAAATTCTCGGGGATCCCGCGCGGACCGCTGAGGACCGAGAGAACACCGAAATACCAGAACAGGATGACGAGCAGCGGCGGGATGTTGCGGAAGATCTCGACATAGATGGTCGACAGCGAGCGGATCAGGAAATTCTGCGACAGCCGGCCGATGCCGACGAGGAAGCCGAGGATGGTGGCTAAGAAGACGCCGCTGCCGGCGATGATCAGCGTGTTGGCGATACCGACGAGGATCGCCTGCCCGTAGGTGCCGTTGGAGGAATAGGCGATCGGCGTGATGGCGATGTCGAAGCCGGAGCGCGAATTGAGGAAGCCGAAGCCGGACGCGATGTTCGCCGCGGCGAGGTTGCGCGCCGTATTGTCGACGATCCACCAGGTGAACCCGACCAGGAAAACCACGAGCGCGATCTGGATCACCGCGCTTCTGACGGTCGGATTGGTCAAAAGAGACGACCCGCCGCCGCGCGGTAACGATTGGCTATCGACAGTCACGCAAGGACCCTTTCACGCCGACGACGAGGACCGGGCCCGTCACCCGGGCGGGCACGCGGCCCGCCGGTGGCGGACGCTCGTGTCGAGCGCCCGCCTGCCAGCATCGATCAGCGAACCGGCATGCCGTACTGCAGGCCGCCCTTGGTCCACAGCGCGTTCTGGCCGCGCTGGATCTTCAGCGGCGTGTTGACGCCGATGTTGCGCTCGAAGATCTCGCCGTAATTGCCGACGGCCTTGATGATATTGACCGACCACTCCTTCGGCAGGCCGATCGACTCGCCGAAGTTCTTGTCCTGGCCGAGCAGGCGCCGGATCTCCGGATTGTCAGAGGTCATCATCTGGTCGACATTGTCCTTGGTGACGCCCAGTTCCTCGGCGTCGAGAAGGGCGAAATGCGTCCACTTGACGATGTTGAACCACTGCGGGTCGCCCTGGCGCACGGCCGGTCCGAGCGGCTCCTTGGAGATGATCTCCGGCAGGATGACGTGCTCGTCCGGATTGCCCATTTCGAGCCGCGAGGCGGCAAGGCCGGAAGCGTCGGTGGTCAGGACGTCGCAGCGGCCGCTGTCATAGGCCGAGTTCACGCTGGACTGCGCCTCGATGACGACCGGGTTGTAGTTCATGTTGTTGGACTTGAAGTAGTCCGCGAGGTTCAACTCGGTGGTGGTACCGCTCTGGACGCAGACCGTCGCGCCCGAAAGCTCCAGCGCCGAGTTCACGCCGAGGTCCTTCTTCACCATGAAGCCCTGGCCGTCGTAATAGTTGACGCCGGCGAAGGCGAGACCGAGCGTGGTGTCGCGGTCCATCGTCCACGTCGTGTTGCGGGCGAGCATGTCGATCTCGTTGTTCTGCAGCGCCGGGAAGCGCTGGACGGCCGAGAGCGGAACGTACTGGACCTTGGAAGCGTCACCGAAGACGGCGGCGGCGACGGCCTTGCAGTAGTCGACGTCGAGGCCCTGCCACTCGCCCTGGTCGTTCTGGGAGGCGAAGCCCGGCAGGCCGGTATTGACACCACACCGCAGCATGCCGCGGTCCTTCACGGTCTGCAGCGTCTGCGCCGAGGCGGCACCCGCCGCGAGACCTGCGATCGAAAGACCGATTATTGCGCTCAAAAGCGTCGATTTCATCAGGAAGCCTTCCCCATTTGGGTTTTGGTTTGTAACTCTCGGATCGACGCTCGAGACCGATGCGCAGCAGCCGCCGCGCTTGCGAGCCGTTCGGTCGACCGTGGCAATTCCATGTCATAAAAATGGGCAGGTCAAGAAGCTGACGCTTTTTTCCGTCTATTTCAGCGACTTCGAGCCAAACCGATTAACAGCAGAGCAGAAAGCAGGAAGATTGAGCACCGAAAGTCGAAAGACGCTTCACAAGGGGGCGAACACGACCCTCGCCCACGGTCCTTACGATCCGTATTCCTTGCATGGTTTCGTCAATCCTCCCGTAGTCCACGCCTCGACCGTGCTGTTTGAGGACACTGCCCGCCTGCGGGACCGGGCAAGCAGCCAATACACCTACGGGCTGCGCGGCACGCCGACGACGACCGCTCTGGAAGAAGCGCTCGACCAGCTGGAAGGATCGGCCGGAACCATCCTGGTTCCCTCGGGTCTCGCGGCGGTGACCGTGCCCCTTCTCGCCTTCCTTTCTGCCGGCGACCACTGCCTGGTCGTCGATTCCGTCTACTCGCCGACCCGGCAGTTCTGCAACGGGACGCTACGCCGCATGGGCGTCTCCGTCGACTATTTCGACCCCCATGTCGGGGCCAGCATCGCCGAGCTGATGCGCCCCGAAACCAAGGTCGTCTTCCTGGAATCGCCCGGCTCCAACACCTTCGAGATGATGGATGTCGCCGCGGTCTGCGAAGCTGCTCATGCCGGCGGCGCGGTGACCATGATCGACAACACGTGGGCGACGCCGCTGTTCTTCCGGCCGCTCGAACACGGCGTCGACCTGTCGATCCACGCCCTGACGAAATATCCGGGCGGTCATTCCGACGTGATGATGGGCAGCGTCTCGGCAACGGCAGAGACCTACAAGCGGCTGCGGGCGACGCAGTTGCAGCTGGGGATCAATGCCGCACCGGACGACACCTACCTCGTCCTGCGCGGCCTGAAGACCATGGGCGTGCGGCTCGCGCGGCACCAGGCCTCGGCTCTGGAACTCGCCGAATGGCTCGCGGGCCGGCCGGAGGTCGCCGAGGTCCTGCATCCGGCCCTCCCCTCCTTCCCGGGCCACGCGCTCTGGAAGCGGCAGTTCTCAGGCTCCAGCGGCCTGTTCGGTTTCGTCCTCGAAGGAAGCCTCGCCCGGGCGAACGCCTTCCTCGACGCGCTCGAACTCTTCGGCCTCGGCTATTCCTGGGGCGGTCACGAGAGCCTGGCCGTGCCGGTCGACCTGTCCGACCGCACGATCGCGACGGGCCCGCAAAGCGCCGGCGATGGCAAGGGGACGCTGATCCGACTGCAGATCGGTCTCGAAGACGTCGTTGATCTCCGGGACGACATGGAGACAGGCTTCCGCGCCGCCGCAGCAGTCTGACTCCCGCCGTAAAGCGGCAGGCCGGCACGCTTGCGGCGACGCGGCGCGCCGGTTCCTCTCGCCGCGTTTTCCCGCTAGAAGCCGCGCCGATAGAGCCGCGACGGAGACGAACCGCCATGACCAGTGCCGCGACGCCGAACGACAACGGCGAGACAAAGGCCGCCCTCCTCGCCGAGGCCCTGCCCTTCATGCAGGCCTATGAGAACAAGACCGTCGTGGTGAAATATGGCGGCCACGCCATGGGCGATGCGGCGTTGGGACAGGCCTTCGCCCGCGACATCGCCCTGCTGAAGCAGTCGGGCGTCAACCCGATCGTCGTTCACGGCGGCGGGCCGCAGATCGGCCGCATGCTGAACCAGATGGGCATCGAATCGCGCTTCGAGGGCGGCCTGCGCGTCACCGACGAGGAGACGGTCAAGATCGTCGAGATGGTCCTCGCCGGCTCGATCAACAAGGAGATCGTCGCGCTCATCAACGCCGAGGGCGAATGGGCGATCGGCCTGTGCGGCAAGGACGGCAACATGGTCTTCGCCGAAAAGGCCAGGAAGACGGTGGTCGATCCGGATTCCAACATCGAGCGCGTGCTCGATCTCGGCTTCGTCGGCGAGCCGGTCGAGGTCGACCGCACCCTGCTCGACCTTCTCGCCCGCTCCGAGATGATCCCGGTGATCGCGCCGGTCGCACCCGGCCGTGACGGCGCCACTTACAACATCAACGCCGACACCTTCGCGGGCGCCATCGCCGGAGCACTGGAGGCGACGCGCCTGCTCTTCCTCACCGACGTGCCCGGCGTTCTCGACAGGTCCGGACAGCTGATCAAGGAGCTGTCGGTCTCGGAAGCCAAGAACCTCATTCGCGACGGCACGATCTCCGGCGGCATGATCCCCAAGGTCGAGACCTGCATCGAGGCGATCGAGCGCGGCGTCGAGGGCGTCGTGATCCTCAACGGCAAGACCCGCCATGCCGTCCTGCTCGAACTCCTCACCGAACACGGGGCCGGCACGCTCATCGTGCGCTGATCCCGCCCGGCCGGAACCGACATTTCGGCAAACGCGCTGCCGCTGGGTCCGCGGCGTCGACGTCGGCTGGGCCTCGGCCGGGGCGATTTCGCGGTGCCGGGCGTCCGATTTCGACCGTTCGGCTTGTCTCAAGCTTCGAGGTCTATCATCTACGGCTCCCGGCCCAGCCTGCCGGCAGCCCTCAGATTGGACGCCATGTCATCGCAGCCCGCCCTCCGCCAGACAGAAGACGCGACGCCGCGGGATTTTGCCCATGTGCGCGACTGGGTCTTCGATCTCGACAACACGCTCTATCCCCGCCACTCGAACCTGTTTTCCCAGATTGACGAACGCATGACGTCGTTCGTGGCGGACCTCCTGTCCCTTCCGAAGGATGAAGCGCGCCGGGTCCAGAAGGACTTCTACCGCCGCTACGGGACGACGCTGCGCGGGTTGATGCAGGAGCACAAGGTCGATTCCGACAGCTTCCTGCAGTTCGTCCACGACATCGACTATTCGTGGATTTCCCCCGATCCGGCGCTCGGTGACGAGATCAAGGCGCTGCCGGGCCGCAAGTTCATCTTCACCAATGGTGATCGGCGCCATGCCGAAAGGGCTGCCCGCCAGCTCGGCATCCTCGACCATTTCGAGGATATCTTCGACCTCGTCGCCGCCGATCTCGTGCCGAAACCGGCCTCCGAGACCTATGACAAGTTCATGGGACTGCACCGGGTCGATGCCGCCCACGCCGCAATGTTCGAGGACCTTGCGCGTAATCTGGAAGTCCCCAAGCGGCTCGGCATGCGTACCGTGCTGATCGTCCCGCAGAATTTCGAGGACACGTTCGGAGACGTGTGGGAACATGAGGGCCGCGAGGGCCAGCATATCGACTATGTCACCGACGATCTGGTGACCTTCCTGCGCAAGATTCGCTGATCGCCAAACTTAAGGCTCTGCCGTCGACGCAGCCTGTCTGAGATTGGCGCGGTGAACGCTCGGGCTTGCGGCGTGATGCTGCGCGAAGACGCGGCGAAGCTGGCGCGCCGAACCGAAGCCGCAGCGCTCTGCCACCTGTTCGAGGCCGAGGCCGGAATGGGCAAGCATTTCGGCAGCGAGCGTGGCGCGCAGCCGGTTGACATAGCCGGGAATGGTCGTGCCGACATTCTGGCGGAAGAGCCGGGACAGGGTCCGCTCGCTCGCCGCCGCGATGCCGGCAAGTTCGGCCACGGTCCAGTCGCGGCCGGGCGCCGCGCAGATCGCGTCCTGCACAAGGTGGACCGCCGGATGCAGATGATTGCGGCCTTCGAGCCAGGGCGAGAGCTGGGGGTCGCCTCCCGACCGCCTCAGATAGACGACCAGATGCTTGGCCGCATCGCTGGCGACGGCCGGCCCGCACAGCCGCGAGACGAGATGCAGCGTCAGGTCGATGCCGGCGGTAACGCCGGCGCTCGTCCAGACCGCGCCGTCCTCGACGAACAGCCGATCGGCGAAGACGGTCGCCGTGGGCGCCGCGCGGGCGAGGTCTTCCAGCATGCCGAAATGCGTCGTGCAGTGTCGGCGATGCAGAAGTCCTGCCTCGCCGAGAAGAAGGGCGCCGGAGCAGATCGAGACGATCAACGCCTCGCCGTCGGATCGGAGCGACGGCGCGACGACGTCGCGCAGCCAGCCGACGATCGCGCGTCGGCCGAGATCGCGTTCCGCATCGCTCTCCCTCGGCCCAGCCGCACCGAGGACCGTATCGGCAGCACCGACGACGATCACGATCACCCCCGGCGGAAGCTCGTTCGGCAGTTGCTCGAGCGGACCGATCGGCAGGCCGACGGAGGTCACGAGTTCGCGCGAAGGCGAAACGAAGCGCAGTTCGAACGGACGGGGAGGCTCAACCATGTTGGCGCGGCGAAGGACCTCCGCCGGGCCGGCGATGTCGAGGAGGAGCGGACGAGGCGGAACGACGAGCAGAACCGGCCGCGTCTTCATCTCGGCGGGGCCCACTCAGGCGGCGGCCCGAGCCGCGGCCGGCGGCGCAAGCGCCTCGTCGACCGAGAGGATCCGCGCGAAGCGGCCGGCAAGGACGAGCTCCGTCCTCTGACGGATGTCGTCTGCCGTGTAGAGCCGCCCGTCCGCCGCGGTCATGTCGAATGTCAGCGTGGCCTCGGATACGAAGTCCACCTCATAGCCGAGATCGGACAGATGCCGGGTCGTCGTCTCGCAGCACTGCTCGGTGCGGATGCCCGCGACGATCACCCGGCGGACGCCGTTCTGGACCAGCCAGACGTCGAGGCCGCTGCCGACGAGTGCACTGTGCCGCCGCTTCGAAAAGACCTTGCCCGGAGCGACGTCGATCCCGTCCATCGTCCGCACATGGCCGGAACCTTGCGAAAACGGACCGGCATCCTCGACGTGGAAGATCTGAACGACCGGGATCTTGCGTTCGGCCGCGCCTGAAACGAGCCGGTTCAGCGCACTTTGAAAGCGCGGGAGGTGGTCCTCCTGCCAATAGGGGCGGTGGCGGAAGCTCTCCTGAACGTCGATCACCAGGAGGGCGGTGGCGGAAACGGGCATTTTCTGCGCTCCATCGCAAGCAGCTGACGAAGCCAGTTGAACCATCCAGCGCAGCGATCGGAAAGACGCACCGCCGCCAAACTGCGGACAAAATCAGCCACGCGCTGGAGACGCGTGGTTCTCACCGAGGTCTCGATGCCAGACATGACTGCGACCGCGCTCGGTCACCTTGAACGCGGGCATCCACGAGCTCAAGAAGAACGGATCAACGGCGCCTGCTGCCGGTCGAGGCGCACCTGACCGGCTGCTCCGCTTTCGACTGGTGGCGCGCCGTCAGTCGTCGAGGCGTGAGCGGCCGGACCGGGCAAGGCCTGCGCGGTGGGACGCAGACTTCTCCGCTGCCTCCTCGTCCTCTCCGCTCGGTGTGCCGCCGGCGCCGGCTTCGGCATGGTTCGCGTCGAGGATGGCGTCCATCTGGGCCGTTGAATCGCCGGTTCCGGTTCGAAGTGCCTTGCGGCGATCGTCCCGGCTTGCAGCGTCGCTGTCGCTCGCGCCGGGATGGGCCAGCGTCTCGTCTCTCGCGAGATGCTCCGGCGTATCCTTGTCCTGCTGTTCGCGCATCATCTTCGGGTCGGTGTCGAAATCGGGCATGGTCATTCCCCTCGGCCGCGTCTGTGGAACGCCGGCTGACGAAGTGGTATCGAACGCACGGAGAGAAAAGGACAAGGTCGGGTGCGGCAGCGCGACTGCGCCATTCCCTCGGCGATCGGCCTGTCAGCCTGGCAGATCATGATTGGCAAACGAAACCGTGCAACAGCGGTTCCGCCGGAGCGCCTGGCGGTGTTATCGGCGACACTCGGGTAGAAGCGCGCACCTCCCGGGAAACGCGCCGGCAGCAGCCAATGCGCGTTTTGATCCGGAAATCGTAATGGCGCGGACGGACCGCGCCATTAACGAGCTGCGCTCAGAAATGCGTGAGGGAAAGCATCTAGCTTGCCGCCCGGCATCGAGGCTGACGGTCAATGGTCGAAACAGACGACCGGGAAGACCGAGTCCTTAACCGCAGCCGTCGCATCCGGCACGCTTTCCAGCGAGGCATCCGGGTCGGCGGTTCGGAAGGCAACGTCGTTGGCATGCAGGAAGGACGTGACGGCGTCCGGCCGGATCGCGAAGTTGATCGACTGCGGGATGTCACCCGTCGCGTCCGCCACGGCGACCGCATTCAGCTTCGCAGTCACGACACCGACCACTCGTCCCGCGAGATCGACCAGCGGACCGCCGGAATTGCCGGGCTGGACCGGGGCCGAAATCTGCAAATAGCGCGGGTCGTTCATCAGGCCGAGCAGCGAAGAGACGTTGCCGCGGGTAACGTTGAGGGAATCCGCGAGGATGGAGCGCAGCGGATAGCCAAGAGCGAGGATATCTTCGCCGAGGCGCGGCTTGGCGGCAGAGATCTTCAACGGCTCGCCAAGCGACTCCCCGACCTTGATGAGCGCCAGATCGTTCTTCGGATCGATGCGGATTTCCTGGGCAACAGTGCCGCTGCCAACCGTCACGGTCTTGCAGGCCTTGACGACATGGGCATTGGTCAGGAGCCAGCCATCCGAGGAGACCACGAAGCCGCTCCCGGCCATGTCGAATTCCGACGACCTTGCAGCGACCGGATCACGCTCCGCCGTCGCCGGCGCTTCAACCGGCGGCATCTCGAAGAGATTGGGCCGGCCGGGCTCGATCGACGCCATCGCGTAGCGGGTGTCGGCCGATGCGCTCTCCCGACGACGCTCGAGCAGCGACGAGAATGTCCTAGGCTCGTTGGACGCGACCAGCGGCGGCTGCGGCTCGGAGGCGAACGGCTCGAACATGTTCGAAGCGACGCGCACATAGGGGTCGAGTTCGCGGGCATCGGCCGGCGGATAGGAGACCGAGAAGCCCCGGAGATCGCCGTCCCGCGCCGCAAAGCGCATGAAATAGGATCGACCCTGCTCCTTGCCGGAGACCGTGAACCAGTCGCCGGCATTCTCAGCGGCAGTGACGGTGCGATCCTGCGTAGGCTCAGACAGGACTGCGTAGAGCCCGTCCAGCGTCTGGCCGCTGTCGATCCGGATGCTCTCGATCTCCACGGCCTGATCTTCGGACCGCCACAGGCTACCGACAGCGGTCGCGCCGTGATCGCTCACCAGGGAAAGCGGCATCGGAAGTCGCACGCCGGTGGCCACGTCGTCGACGAGCTTGACGCCAAGCGGGGACTGAGCTTCATCGGACTGCGAAATCAGCAGCTTCAGCATGGGCTCGTCGATCACGCCATCGGGCTTCATGCCGTGGCGCGCCTCGAAGTCGCGAATCGCCCTGAGCGATGCGGTGTCGATCGTACCGGTAAAGGGGCCCGCGTAATCGCCCGTCCAGGTGAGGCGAATCTGCAGCCCCTTTCGGAAGGCGGGGTCGGTCTGCGCATTATATGCGTCAGACAGCTCGGAAGCCGGGCTGGCAACAGTCGAGAGCGATACCGGCAAGGTCGCCAGTGCAATCGCCGTCAACATTTTCCGCGCCACGCGCCGCATCTTGTCCCCCTGTCACATCGCGGTTCCCCACAGCAACGCGGCAAGATGCGATTCGATCCCGTTCCCCTTCATCTTTTTTTAAGATATCCGCGCATTCCGTTGCTGCCGGCCTGTCGGACGCCAGAGACCTTGAACGATCAATGCTTGTAATCGGCCGCTAAGAGCCGGTTCGCCGGCCAGTTTCCGATAGAGGCAACCCCGAGTCTTCCCCAAGGTCAACGGCTGCAATCCGCTCGCCGCGCCGTGTCAGCTTTTCGGTCGAGACGAGGATCTGGTCGATGTCCCGCGCCGACTGGCCGAAATGGTTCTTCAGCGCGGCAACCCTGGCGTCGAGACGCTGGAGGTCTTCGGTCAGGAGCCGCACCTCGGTCTGGATCCTGCCGGCCTCGGCCCGCATGCGGGCGTCCTTCATGATCGCCTGGATGACCTGGATCGCCAGCAGGAGGAGCGAGGGCGAGACGATGACCACGCGCGCCCGATACGCCTTCTGGACGACGTCCTCGAAATGCTCGTGCAGTTCGGCGAAGATCGTCTCTGAGGGGACGAAGAGGAAGGCCGTCTCCTGAGTCTCGCCAGCGACGAGATATTTCTCCGAGATCGCGCGGATATGGACATCCATATCCCGCCTCAGCCGGCTCGCGGCGAAGGACCGTGTCTCTTCGGTCTCGGCGGCGCGCAGCGCGCCATAGGCTTCGAGCGGAAATTTCGCGTCGATTGCCAGCGACGGCGCCCCGTTCGGCATGCGGATCAGGCAGTCCGGCCGCTTGCCGTTCGACAGCGTCGCCTGGAACTGGAAGCTGCCGGCCGGCAGGGCGTCGGCGACGATCGCCTGCATGCGGCCTTCCCCGAACGCGCCGCGGGTCTGCTTGTTGGCGAGGATGTCCTGCAGCCGGACGACCTCGCCGGCAAGGCCGCGGATCTCGCCCTGCGCCCGGTCGATCACGGCGAGCCGCTCCGCCAGTGCGGACAGCGACGCCTTGGTTTCATGCGTAGTCTGCAGAATGGACTGCCCGACCCGCGAGGACAGCCCGTCGAAGCGGTCGGCGAGCGTCCGCGTGAGATCGGCCTGCCGCGAGCCGAAGACCTCCGTCATGGTCTGCATGCGGCCGGTGATTTCCGCCTGCGCCCGGAGGACGGCGTCCAGCCGGTCGGCCTCGCTCTGCGTCGCGTCCAGTGCGGCTTCCGCCACGCGGGCAGTGCTCACGGCCCGGCGCCAGAGCAGGAAGAACACCAGCGCCAGTCCCGCGGCCATAACGAGCGCCGGTGTCACGGCCAGGCCGGCGAGGCTGGCGATCGGCGCGTTCCAGCTGGCGGAGATGCGGGTGTCCATGCTCGGACTCTATGGTGAAGAGGTTAACGGAATGGACTAAAACAAGAACAGTCCTAGGCATAACTTCCCGGTCATCGCGTCGCAAGTGGCCGAAACAGAAGATCGCTGCGCGCCAGTTTCCGAGCGGTCTCCGGCCCCGGCCCGGATTGACCGTAAATCCGACAGCGATTACCTGACGGCCATGACCATCAAGCCGCTCATCATCCTGCCCGATCCCGTTCTGCGTCTGCAGTCGAAGCCGGTCGAAAAACTCGACCAGGCCGTGAAGACGCTCGCCGACGACATGCTCGAGACGATGTACGATGCGCCGGGGATCGGACTGGCCGCGATCCAGGTCGGCGAGCCCCTGCGTATGCTGGTCATCGACGTGTCGCAGGAAGACGAGGACAAGGCGCCGCGCGTCTTCCTCAATCCGGAGATCCTGTCGACGTCGGACGACCGCAGCACCTATGAGGAAGGCTGCCTGTCGATTCCCGACTATTATGCCGAGGTCGAGCGGCCGGCGACGGTCACGGTGCGCTATCTCGGGCTTGATGGCCAGATGCACGAGGAGACCGCGGACGGCATCCTCGCAACCTGCCTGCAGCATGAGATCGACCACCTCAACGGCGTGCTGTTCATCGACCACATTTCCAAGCTGAAGCGGGAGATGGTGGTCAAGAAGTTCACCAAGCAGGCCCGCCGGGCCACGGCCTGAGGCAATGGCGCTCACCGTCGTCTTCATGGGCACGCCGGACTTCTCGGTGCCGACGCTGCGCGCCGTCCATGCCGCAGGCCATGCCGTCGCCGCAGTCTACACGCAGCCGCCGAGAAAAGCCGGGCGCCGCGGCCTGACGCTGACGCCCTCGCCGGTCCAGGCCGAGGCCGAGCGCCTCGGGATTCCCGTCCGCACGCCCGCGAACTTCAAGGATGCGGCCGAGCGCGAGGCCTTCACGGCGCTCAATGCCGATGTCGCAGTGGTCGTCGCCTACGGCCTCCTCCTGCCGCAGGCCGTCCTCGATGCGCCGCGCTTCGGCTGCCTCAACGGCCATGGCTCGCTCCTGCCGCGCTGGCGCGGCGCCGCGCCGATCCAGCGGGCGATCGAGGCCGGCGACCGGACGACCGGCATGATGGTGATGAAGATGGAAGCCGGGCTCGATACCGGGCCCGTCGCCCTGACCGCCGAGACGGAAATCGGCGAGACCGACACCGCCGGCGAGCTACACGACCGCCTCTCCGCGCTCTCCGCCGACTTGATGGTCGAGGCGTTGGAGCGGCTGGAGGCGGGCAGGCTCGTCTTCGAGGATCAAGCCGCGATCGCCGCGCGCACCGGCCGAGAACCCGTTTATGCCAGGAAGATCGACAAGGCGGAGGCCGCACTCGACTTCTCGCAGGAGTCCGGCGTGCTTGCCCGCAAGATCAACGCCTTCTCGCCGTTTCCCGGCGCCTGGACGACGATCCCCTTTGCGGCCGGGCCGGAGCGGGTGAAGATCCTGCGCGCGCGGACCGAGGCCGGGACCGGCGCGCCGGGCACGGTTCTCGACGACGGCCTCCTCGTTGCCTGCGGAACCGGTGCGGTGCGCCTTCTCGAACTGCAGCGCGCCGGCGGCAAGCGGCTCGATGCCGGCACGCTCCTGCGCGGCGTCGAGGTTCCGAAGGGCACGATGCTGGGTCTAAAGGTCGAAGGCCTCTGAGAGTATCCGGTGCAGTTGTGTTGCGCCCTCGCGATCAAGCTGCAGGGTCTGGCTGGTTTTCCCGGGAATTTCTCGACTGGCTCGGCCATAGGTGTTCAGTTGAACAAACACCCGATCCTCCCATCGAAATATCGTGTAGGTCGCTTCAATCTCCTCATGAAGCGAATTCCGCTCCATAGGTTTTGCTGTCAGCCGTCGAATCAAAGCCATAACTGGACCTTCTCTTTCTAATGCCTCGATACAAGCTCACCGTGGAATATGACGGCAAGCCCTATTGCGGCTGGCAGCGCCAGGCGAATGGTCTTTCGGTCCAGGAGGTCATCGAGACGGCGCTTCACGGCTTCACTGGCGAGACGGTGACGCTGTTCGGCGCCGGGCGCACCGATGCCGGTGTCCATGCCACCGGTCAGGTCGCGCATGTCGATCTCGCGCGCGAATGGGAGACGGACACGGTGCGCGACGCGCTGAACGCGCATCTTCGGGAAACGGCGGTCAGCATTCTCGGGGCCGAACGGGTGCCGGACGATTTCGACGCGCGGTTTTCGGCCAGGAAGCGGTACTATCTCTACCGCATCTTCAATCGCCGGGCCCCGCCGGCGCTCCTGTCCGGCCAGGTCTGGTGGGTGTGGAAGGAGCTCGATGTCGACGCGATGCACGAGGCCGCCCAGCGGCTCGTCGGCACGCACGATTTCGACACGTTCCGCTCCACCCACTGCCAGGCGAAGAACCCGATCCGCACGCTGGAGCGGCTGGACGTCGTGAAGGGGCCGGGCGAGGAGATCCATATCCACGCCATGGCGCAGTCCTTCCTGCACAACCAGATCCGCTCCTTCGCGGGCACGCTGAAGCTCGTCGGGGAAAGACGCTGGAGCGCGGGCGACGTCTCCGCGGCGCTCGAAGCCCGGGACCGCACCCGCTGCGGTCCGGTCGCGCCGCCGGACGGGCTCTATCTCACCCGCGTCGAATACGGCACCCAGCCGAAGCGGACGCTGCCGCCCTATCCGGGCTGACGGGGTCCGGCATCGGCGGCTCCGGCGGACCCGTTCGCCAGGGGCGAGCGCAGGGCCTGTTCCAGGACGTCGAAGACGCGCTCGTCCCCCATCTGCGCCACGTTGAAGCGCATGAAGCCATCGGCGTTCTGCGAAACGCTGAAGACGTTTCCGGGCGCCAGCACGACACTGTCAGCGATCGCCGTCCGGGCGAGATCGGAAGCGTCCCGACCGGGCGGCATGGCGCACCAGAGGTAGAAGCCGCCGCGCGGCATCAGCCAGGGCACCATTCCGAGACGGCCGAGACGGGCTGCCGTCTCCCGCCGCGCCCGCGCCAGCCGCCGGCGCAAACCATCCATCTGCTTGCGATAGCCGCCGTCGCTGAGAACGTTGAAGATCAGTTCGGCCGCGAACGGGCTGACCGCCCCGAAGTTCGTCGCGATCTGCAGGTCGATCAGCGCCTCGATCCAATCCGGCCTTGCCGCGATGTAGCCGCAGCGGATCGATGCAGACAGCGTCTTGGAAAAGCTGCCGACGCGGATCACCTGCGAAAGGCCGTCCAGCACCGCCAGCCGCACCGAGGGCTCAGGCTCGAAATCGGCGAAGATGTCGTCCTCGACGATGACCATGTCGTGGCGGGCGGCAACAGTCAGGATCCGGTGCGCCTTCTGCGGGCTGAGCGTCGCCGTGGTCGGGTTATGGATGGCGGAATTGGTGATGTAGAGGCGGGGGCGGCTGCGTTCGACGGCTGCGGCGAAGGCTTCGACGTCTGGCCCCGTCGGCGTCGCGGGAACGCCGACGACGACCGCGCGATGAGCCCGCAGCAGAGCCCGAAAGTTGAAGTAGCAGGGATCGTCGACCAGCACCGAGTCGCCGGGCGTGATGAGCAGGCGGCAGATCAGGTCGATGGCCTGCGTGCCCGACCCCGTCAGGAGTATCTGATCGGGAGGGACTTCCAACCCTTCGACCGCGAACTGGCGCGCCAGGAGACGGCGCAGCGCGAAGGATCCGCGTGCCGAGCCGTAGTCGAACAGCGTGCTCTCCTCCGCCCTGGCAAGCGAGCGGACGGCGCGCCGAAGGGCGCCCGCCGGCAGCCAATCCGCCGGCAGCCAGCCGCAGCCCGGCTTGGCGGCGCCTGGACCGGTATCGAGAGACTGTCGCGAGACCCAGAGCGGGTCAACCTCCCGCTCGAGCTTCGGACCGATGTCGGCAAGCGTCATCGGCTGGGTGGCGGTGGAAACGTAGAAACCCGAACCACGGCGAGCGTGGATCACGCCGTCTGCCGCAAGACGATCATAGGCTTCCACGACGGTCGAGGGAGAGATGCCCATCTCGGCCGCGAAGCTGCGGATCGAGGGCAGCCGATCGCCGGCAGTCAGAGCCCGGCTCGCGATCCTGCGGCGGATCGCCTCCATCGCCTGGACGGTCAGAGCGACCATACGCGTCTCCACGAAGAACGAGCCAGATTGTATCGGCGCGCGTGACCATACAGTTTGGCCCGATTGTATGGAAGTGTCTCTGGGTCCGTTCTCCCCGCTCGCGCTAGCACTCCAGCAGAGCAAACGGGGGAGCGAGATGCGAACGGAAGCGGACGGATGGATCAGCGGCCTCTTGGGCGTCGTGATCTTCAGCGGCTCGCTGCCCGCGACCCGCGTGGCGGTCGCCGGCTTTTCGCCGCTGTTCCTCACCTCGGCGAGGGCCGTCATCGCTGCGGCGCTGGCGCTCTGCCTCCTGGCCACGCTGCGCCAGAAGCGGCCGGCCCGTGCCGACGTCGGCTCCCTCATCGTCGTAGCGCTCGGGGTGGTCGTCGGCTTCCCGCTTCTGACCGCCCTCGCCCTCCAGCATGTCACGGCGGCGCATTCGATCGTCTTCATCGGACTTCTGCCGATCTCGACCGCTCTCTTCGGCGTCCTGCGCGGCGGCGACCGGCCGAAACCGGCCTTCTGGGTGTTCTCCGCATTAGGAAGCGCGTTGGTGGCCGGCTTCGCGCTGTCCCGGAGCTCGTCCGGGTCGGTACCGGGCGATTGTCTGATGCTGGCGGCGATCGTCGTCTGCGGCCTCGGCTACGCCGAAGGCGCCTCGCTGGCGCGTCGTCTCGGCGGATGGCAGGTGATCTCCTGGGCGCTCGCCATCGCCCTGCCGGTCATGACGGTCGCCACCCTCCTGACGCTGCCGACGCATTGGGGCGCGATCGCTCCCTCGGCCTGGCTCGGCCTCGGCTATGTCTCGGTCTTCAGCATGCTGATCGGGTTCGTCTTCTGGTATCGGGGCCTGGCGCTGGGCGGCATTGCCGGCGTCAGCCAGCTTCAGCTCCTGCAGCCCTTCTTCGGCCTCGCGCTTGCGGGCCTCCTTCTGGGCGAACCGGTCGACTGGCTCATGGCGACGATCTGCGGCGTCGTCGTCCTCTGCGTCGCCGGAGCCAAGCGCTTTGCATGACGGCCAAGATCGACGCTTCCGTGCTCACATCAGCCTGACGCCGGTGACGTCCATCACCGCGCCGTAGCTGACCAGGGAGCTGACGACCATGAGCGCGGTGATCGCCGTGGCGCCGGCGAAATCCTTGCCGATCGAGAAGAAGATCAGCCGCATGGTCAGCGCGATCGAGGCGATGGTGACGAGAAGCCCGACCACTGCGGTTGCCTCGTTCTGCCCGAACAGCATCAGAATCACCCAGTAGGGCGCGAAGGCCCAGGCAAGCAGCGCCCCGCCCCAATTGGTCGCGATGACCAGCGGCGCGATCTTCTTCGAATAGCCGATATGTCTGGCCGTGATCATCAGGATGAAGATCGGCAGCAGCCAGGCGAGGAGATCGGCGAAGGCATGAGCGCCATAGACGTGAAGCACGCCGAGTTCTGCCCGCGGCCCCACCCGCTCGACCCCCTCGAACTCGACCCAGGACAGCGCCACCGGCGGCAGCGCGACGATGATCGCGGAAAACGACTGCCAGAACCCGTCGGCCGAGACGTCGAGCCGCCGGAGCCCGTCGGTCTTGCCCGCCATCAGCAGGAGCGCACCGGAGAAGAAGCGGACGATGTCCTCGAAGCCCGGCACCAGATCAGGCGTCGGCGGCGAACCAGCGGGCGATGAAGGTTTCATAGATCCTCGTCAGTCCTTCCAGATCGGCAAGGGCAACGCGCTCATTGGACATGTGCATGGTCTTGCCGACAAGTCCGAATTCGACAACCGGGCAATGATCCTTGATGAAGCGTGCGTCGGACGTGCCGCCCGAGGTCGACAGCTCGGGACGACGGCCGGTCACGGCCTCCACGGCATCCGACAGCGCCTGCGTCAACGGGCCGCTCCTGGTGAAGAAGACCGGCGACGGACGATCGCGCCAGACGATTTCCACAGCGGCCGGCGCCCGCCCCGGCCGCAGGCGCGTGTCCTCCGCAGCGAGCCTGATCCGGTCCTCGAGTTCCGCCTTCAGCGTCTCCGGCGTCCAGGCGTCGGAAAAGCGAACGTTGAAGAACAGGCGGCACCGCGCCGGGATGACGTTGACCGAAGGGTTTCCCGTTTCGATGGCGGTGATCTCGAGGTTCGACGGCTGGAACCGCTCCGAGCCCGCGTCGAGCGGCTCTGCCAGAAGGCGGTCGGCGATCGAAAGAACCGCACGGACGGGATTGTCGGCAAGATGCGGATAGGCGACGTGGCCCTGGCGGCCGGTGACCCGCACCTCTGCCGACAGCGAGCCGCGCCGGCCGACCTTGATCATGTCCCCCAGCGCATCCGGATTGGTCGGCTCGCCGAGGAGGCAGGCATCGAACCGCTCGCCCTTCTCCCCCGCCCATTCGAGGAGCTTTGCCGTGCCGTTGATCCCCGGCCCCTCCTCGTCGCCGGTGATCAGGAGCGAGACCTGGCCGTCCGGCGCGCCATGCTTCGCCGCGTGCCGCGCATAGGCCGCGACGAAGGCCGCGATGCCGCCCTTCATGTCGACGGCGCCGCGGCCGATCATCTCGCCATCGACGATCGCGGCGGAAAATGGCCCTTTCGACCAGTCGGCCTCCTCGCCCGGCGGAACTACATCGGTGTGGCCGGCAAAGACGAGATGGGGTCCCGTCGCCCCAACCTTGGCGAAGAGGTTCTCGACATCCGGAGTGCCCGGCTCCGAAAATACCGGTCGCGCGACGGAAAAGCCGAGCGGCGTCAACAGATCTTCCATGACCGCGAGCGCGCCCGCCTCCTGCGGGGTCACCGACGGGCATCTGATAAGACGGGCAAGGACGGCGGCGGGATCGGTCGGGTCGGTCATCGGTGCGGGACATAGAGCAATTGATGCAGCGCGGCCACAGGACCTCAAAGAGAGTAACAGTCCGTTAATATGTGACATGAGTGCGGCAGGCTCGGCCACTGTTCCGCCCCGATTGGACGGGAGACCGGCGGCTGGGGAAGAGTGACGAGTGAGGGCCTCATGGAATCCGATCGAGGTGAGACCGGCGCAGTCGGCGCTTGCGCGCTGCGCCTCGTGCCGCTGGTGGCGATTCTGTCGGTGTTCGGAGGCTGCCTTGCCGATGGGCCGGGCGGCGGGCCGCTCGGGGTGAACTTCGCTGCCGACTCGGCACAGCAGCGCTCCGGCGGGACGGAAGTCGCCGCCGCGGACGAGACGGCCGGCGAAGAGACAGACGGGCGCTCCGGCCGGGTGATCAAGGCTTCGGCCTCGGACCGGCGGATTGCCGAGCGGGAGGCCGCCGCCGAAAGCGGAACCATCTCGGGAAGCGCCGCGATCGACCGGCTGATCGAGAAACATGCCAAAGAGAACGACATTCCGCCTGCCCTCGCCTATGCCGTGGTCCGGGTCGAGAGCCGCTACAATCCGCGCGCCCACGGCGTCGGCGTCTACGGCCTGTCGCAGATCAAGCCGGCGACGGCCCGCAGCCTCGGCTTTTCCGGCCCGGCAAGCGCCCTTTACGACCCCGACGTCAATCTCACCTACGGCATGCGGTATCTGAAGGGCGCCTGGGAACAAGGCGGCCACGACGTCTGCCGCGCGGCGATGAAATACAAGGGCGGCCACCGGACCACGCATATGAGCCGGGCCGCCGCACGCTACTGTTCCGCCGTCAAGGCGCATATGGCGGCGATCGCGCAGCGCCGGCAGAAGGGCGACGATGGCGAATCGAAGGGTCTGCTCGACACGCTCGTCGCGGCCGTAGCCCCAGCGGAAGAACCGGCTGAGACTGCATCCGAGACGCCGCATGCGCCGGCGAGGACCAAGGCAGCAGCCGCGGCGAAGGTGCCTGCCCCGCGTGGCCGCGATGCCAATGACCGGAAGGACTCGCTCGTCTCCGCCGCAGCCTTCGCGCCGGCAGACGCGCGAGCCATTCCGGTGCCAGGCGAGCAGTCGAGGCGTGCGGAGCCGGCCAAGGCTCCCGAGCGCAAGAAGCAGGCCGTCGCGGCGACAGAGCCGGACAAGGGTGCGCGGCCGGCAGAGCCGAAGGTCAAGGTCGCCGAGGACAGTTTGGCGGCCCGGATGGCCGGCTTCGGCGAATAGCCCGCGATGGACCTTCGCGGACCCGAATAGAGCGCTGCGAACGAAGATTGGCTCCGTGCAACCCGGAAGCCTTGCGCGGCCGTGAGAGTCAGCCCGCCCGGTCGGTGACGACCAGCATCGGGCCGAGCCGATCCCGGCGATAATCGATGCCGCCGGCGGGATAGAGCAGGCTGGAGACGTGGCCGTCGAAGAACAGAGCGTCCCGGCAGCCCAGCCGGTCGCGGAAGACGACGGCGAAGTCCCAAAAATTCACCGGCGAGCGCGACAGGACGAGATGGACCGTGCGGCCCTCGTCGCCGGCGCACACGCCGTTGCGCACATAGCGGCTGTCCGATCCTTCGATGAAGCGCGGATGCAGTTTGCCATCGACGAGGAGCATGGGCCCGGACTGGGTGGCGAGTTCGGGACGATGGCGGCCGGCGCGATAGCGACCGGTCTCCGCGACATGGGCGCGCCCGTCCTCGATGTAGAAGATGCCGTTCGGGTGCATGGAGAAATTGCCGGTCCCTGCCCCGGTCACGGCGTCCTTCAGCTTGCGCCCGTCCTGGACCGCGAGGCCGACCGGGCGGCGGTCCTCGTGATACATGCCGGCATTCATGATCAGCCGGACCGGCGCATCGCCAAGGCTCGCGGCCGCCTTGTCGAAGGTCCCGTACGGTTCGCCCGCCGCGTCCTCGGCGCGCAGCGCGATCCGGTAGCGCGACAGCGGCACGTCGCAGACGATGTATTCGACGCCGCCCGCGCGCTCGATGCGGCAGAGGCCGTCATGATCGGCCGGCAGCGAGGGCACGCCAGAGAACAGTCCGAACAGCCCGCCGGCGGCCAGGAAGGATAGCGGCCAGATCGAAAGAAGTCTGGGCATGGAAACGGGATCCTCGGACGCAGCTGCGTCCGTCCTGCCGGTTCAGCTTCGAAGCAGCTCGTTGATCGACGTCTTGGAGCGCGTGCGCTCATCGACGCGCTTGACGATGACGGCGCAGTAGAGGCTCGGGCCGGGCTCGCCGTTCCCCATCGGCTTGCCGGGCATGGCGCCAGCGACGACCACCGAATAGGGCGGCACCTCGCCATAGGTGACCGAGCCGGTGGCGCGGTCGACGATCTTGGTGGACTGGCCGATATAGACGCCCATGCCGAGGACGGAGCCCTCGCGGACGATGCAGCCCTCGACCACCTCGGAGCGCGCGCCGATGAAGCAATTGTCCTCGATGATGGTCGGGCCGGCCTGCAGCGGCTCGAGCACGCCACCGATGCCGACGCCGCCGGACAGATGCACGTTCTTGCCGATCTGGGCGCAGGAGCCGACCGTCGCCCAGCCGTCGACCATCGAACCCGTGTCCACATAGGCGCCGAGATTGACGAAGGACGGCATCAGGACGACGTCCTTGCCGATGAAGGAGCCCCTGCGGACGATAGAGCCGGGGACCGCCCGGAAGCCTGCCTCGCGGAAACGATTCTCGCCCCAGCCGGCAAACTTGGAGGGGACCTTGTCCCACCAGGTGGCGCCGCCGGCGCCGCCCTCGATGACGCTCATGTCGTTGAGCCGGAAGGACAGGAGCACCGCCTTCTTCAGCCATTGGTGCACGGTCCAGGCGCCGTCCTCGCCACGCGTCGCGACACGCGCCTCGCCGTTGTCCAGAAGCTTCAGCGCCGCATCCACCGCGTCCCGCACTTCGCCCGTCGTCGAGGCGGAAATCCGGTCGCGCTCCTCGAAGGCACGGTCGATCGTCGATTCGAGAGCGGCGCGGTCGGGCGCGGTCATCGGCAGGGCTCCTCGGTCAGCGGGAATCTGCGGGGATCGGCCCCGCCAGTCGGCGCGGACCGTAGTGGATGGTCAGGAAAGCGTCAACGAAGCGCGAGCGGCCGAAAAGCCGGTCGAGGGCGGCCCGGATTCGGTCGCGCAGCCACCGGTCTCAAGCCCGGAAACCAGCCCGTCAGGCCGCCCCTGCGAGGCTCCCCTCCAGCGCCGCACGGATCAGCTCGCGCGTCTCGCAGATGCCGTAGAGCGCCACGAACGAGCCGAAGCGCGGACCCCGCTCCTGGCCGAGGAGGATCTGGTAGAGCGCCTGGAACCATTCCACCGAAACGCCGGGGCCGCCTTCCGGTCCCTTCTTCTTCAGGTCCTGATAGCGCTCGATCGGGCGGGCGACGTCGAGCATGGCGTTCTGGATGGTCTCGCCGTCGGCGTCCGCCGGCAGGCCCGCGAGCTTGGCGTCGAGTTTCTCCAGCGCCCGGCGCTCGACATCGTCCGGCGCGCGGAACCGCTTCGCCGGCTTCACGAAGTCGTCGTAATAGCGGATGGCATAGCCGACGAGCCGGTCGAGCTCCGGCGCGGTCTCCGGCGTGACACCCGGTGCGTAGCGGGTGATGAAGCCCCAGAGCGTCGCCTTGTTCGACGCGTTCGAGGCCGAGACGAGGTTGAGCAGCATCGCGAAGGGCACCGGCACGGCGCTCTCGGGCGGGCGGCCGTCATGGATGTGCCAGACCGGGTTCTGCAGCCGCTGCTTCAGATCCTGGCGCTGATAGGCCGAGACGAATGCGTAATAGTCGTCGACCGCCTTCGGGATGACGTCGAAATAGAGCCGCTTCGCCGCCTTCGGCTTGCCGAACATGTAGAAGGCGAGACTCTCCGGCGAGGCATAGGCGAGCCAATCGTCGATGGTCAGGCCGTTGCCCTTCGACTTGGAGATCTTCTGGCCCTTCTCGTCCAGGAAGAGCTCGTAGTTGAAGCCCTCCGGCGGGTTGGCGCCCAGCGCCCGGCAGATCTGCGAGGAGAGATTGACGCTGTCGATCAGGTCCTTGCCGGCCATCTCGTAGTCGACACCGAGCGCCGCCCAGCGCATCGCCCAGTCCGCCTTCCACTGGCACTTCACCGCGCCGCCGGTCACCGCCGTCTCGATCCGCTCGCCGGTGTCGGGGTCGAGATAGGCGATCATTCCCCGCTCGACGTCGCGCTCGACCATCGGCACCTGCAGGACGATCCCGGTCTTCGGATGGATCGGCAGGAAGGGCGAATAGGTGGCGCGCCGATCGGGCCCGAGCGTCGGCAGGATGATCTCCATCACCTCGTCATAGGCGGCGAGCATCGTCAGGAGCGTCGCGTCGAAGCGTCCCGCCGTGTAATATTCGGTCGACGAAGCGAAGGTGTAGTCGAAGTCGAAACCGTCGAGAAAGGCCCGCAGCCGCGCATTGTTGGCCGCGCCGAAGGACGGGTGCTCGTTCGAGAAGGGATCGGGGACACGCGACAGCGGCTTGCCGAGATGGCTGAGCATCATGTCGCGGTTCGGAACATTCTCCGGCACCTTGCGCAGGCCGTCCATGTCGTCGGAAAAGCACAGGAGCCGGGTGGGCACGGCGTCGCCGGTCAGGACGCGGAAGGCATGCCGCACCATCGAGGTCCGCGCGACCTCCCCGAACGTCCCGATATGCGGCAGGCCGGACGGGCCGTAGCCGGTCTCGAACAGCACCTCCGCCGGCATTCCCGACGTCTCGAAGCGCTTGAGAAGCTTTCGTGCCTCCTCGAACGGCCAGGCGTTGGAAGCTATGGCCTCATCACGCAGCGTCGCGGCATCGGCATCGATCGGCGGGGTCGGCATCGTCTGTCCTCAGATCATGGAACGGGGTCGCGGCCGCAGGGGCTGGGCGCCGGTCGCGACCGGCCGCACGCGCCACGGACGTCTAGAAAGAAGGCGGCGGGCCGTCAACAAACGCGCTGCCGGCGTCTTGTTGCGTCGCACGAGCATTCCTAGCTTCGGCTTCCCTTGGAACGCATGGAGGCAGCAGCAGATGGCCGATCTCGAACCGCAAGAGGCGCTGGTCCATTTGATGGTGGCGATGGCCGCCGCGGACGGCGCCGTCCGCGAGACGGAATTGCGCGAACTGTCGCTGCTCCTGCAGACGCTGCCGGTGTTCTCCGACTTCGACCTCTCCGCCCTCGACGACATGGTCCGCCATTGCAGCGCCATTCTCGATCGCGAGGACGGCATCGACGAGATCATCGGCAATGTGACGGCCGCCGTCCCGGCAAATCTCTACGAAACCGCCTACGCCCTGGCCGTTGAAGTCGCCGCCTCGGACGTCAATGCCAACCAGCCGGAACTGCGGTTTCTGGAAATGCTGCGCGACGCGTTCGAGCTCGACCGGCTGACGTCCGGCGCGATCGAGCACTCGGCGCGGGTGCGCTACCGCCGGCTCTGACCCTCACTTGCGCGGGCGCATCCCTTTTCCGGCTCCTGCCCGGAAGCGACGGTCGGTGCCGCGCCGGCTTTCGGCGCGTTTCGTCGACAGGACCTGCCCCTGAGCCTCCCCTCGTCGGTCAGAAGGCGCTGACCGGGAAATAACGCAGCATCAGGTCGGAGAAGCGCTTCTTCTCGACCATCTGGCCGATCGCGTAGTCGATGGAATCGGCAAGCGCGGTGTCGTTGGGCGCCACGGCCACCGCCAGCCCCTCTCCGAGAAACCGATCGGAGAGGAAAGGCCCGCCCGAGAAAGCGCAGCAATCGGCCGCCGCCTCGCTTTCGAGCCAGAAGGAGAGGCTGACGCCGTCGCCGAAGAAGGCGTCGATCTTTCCCTCCTTCATTGCAGACAGTCCCTCGTCGCGGCTTTCGAAGGGCTGGACCTGCGCATCCGGGAAGAAGGCCTGCAGCATTGCAGAATGCGAGCTGCCCTTCTCGACGCCCACCACCTTGTTCTTCAGGTGATCCGCGATCGGCGCGGCGATTGCGTGGTCCTTGCGCGCCACGAAACGAGCCGGATAGCGGAAATAGGGCTCGGAGAACGCGAAGTCGGCGCGTGTGGCCGGGGTCATCGCGAGGCCGGCGATGATCGCCTCGCCGTCGCCCCGCTTCAGGGCCGGCACCAGATCCTTGAACGCCATCGCCTCGATCTGGCAACGCGCCAGGATATCCAGTTCCTCGCAGATGCCCCTGGCGAGCTCGACATTGAACCCGGTGAGGCGGCCGCGCGCATCGAGGAAGTTGAACGGCGGATAGTCCGTCGTCGTCAGGAAGCGGATCCGCTGCCGGCCGCTGAGGTCGGGCTTGGTCATGCGCTGGCGCTGATCGAAGAAGTTCGGCGTCGGGACGATGGATTGCTGCGCTCGCGCGGCCTGCCCGAGCAGGAGCACCGATACGGAACAAAACGCGACCGCACCGATCAAAAGCAACTTTAGCGCGATTCGTTCCCGCATTGGTTTGTTTCCTTGGATTGTCAAGCCCCGCAAAATCATCCTGCCGTTGCACAACCGTGAGCGGCGCAGCGGAAGTTCTTTCGCCGGGTATGGCCGAGTGCGCGACAGTCCGGAATGCGACGTCACCACCGCTTCTTACGCGTTCGCCGACGAGCTGCGCAACGGGTCGATCGACGGCGACGGTCCGGCGGATGCAAATGGCCTCCCCGACGTCTGGACCCGCCCGGCTGCCGCGCAATCGGCGCCGGCGCCCGACCTTCGTCGCCACGTGCTCCTCGCTCTCGGCCTCGATCGCCTTGCGGTGCAGGAAGCCGTTGATGCCGCCTCGCGGAACGCGACGGATCTCGCCGCCGAGCTCGTCGCAGCCGGCGCGACCAGCGAACAAGCGCTCGCCGACGCCTGCGCAAAGGCGCTCGACGTCCCGTTCGAAGCCTTGCGAGAGGGAGACCGGATCCTCGGCGCCAGCACGTTCCACGGCCTGCCGACGCCGCGTCTGATCAGAACCTGCAGCGACCGTCTCGACGTCAAGGTCTTCATGCTACCGCGGCTCGAAAGCCTCGACGCGATCGCCCGTCTGCTTGCCGCCCATCCGTCGCTTAAGGCGTTCGTCCGGATCACGACCCCGTCCATCATCCGTGGCGCGATCGATCGGCAGACGTCCCGCGACCGGCAGTCGGCGGCCGTGCTCAGCCTTTCCGCCACCCAGCCGGACCTGTCGGCCCGCCGTGTCATGACCGCTCCGCAGGCCGCATCGCTGATCCTCGCCGCCTGCCTCGTCGCGATCGCCCTCACCCACTCTCCGGGATTCTTCCTCCAACTCCTGCACGCGGGGGCGGCCATCCTCTTCGGCGCGTGTCTCGCCTTCCGCCTGGCCGCGATTGCCGGGCGGCGGCCGGTGGAGCGGATCGATCGGCCGGCGGCGGCCAACGAACCTTTGCCGGTCTATTCGATCCTGGTCGCGCTGCATCATGAGACGACCGTGGTGCCGAGGCTGGTCGCGGCGCTGTCGCGCCTCGACTGGCCGACGAGCCGGCTCGAGATCAAGCTGATCTGCGAGGCGGACGATGTCGATACGATTGGCGCGGTAGAGCGGGCGATCGCCGGGCGCCCGCATTTCGACATCGTGCTCGTGCCGCCTTGCGAGCCGCGCACCAAGCCGAAGGCGCTGAACTACGCCCTGCCGCTCGTGTCAGGCGAATTCGTCGTCCTTTACGACGCCGAGGACGAGCCCGATCCCGGCCAGTTGCGCGAGGCCTATCGGGCGTTCCGCTCCGGACCCGGCGACCTTGCCTGCCTGCAGGCACCGCTCGTCATTCGCAATGGCGACCGGAACTGGCTCACCGGCCTCTTCGCGCTCGAATACGCCCTGCTCTTCCGCCGGTTCCTGCCCTGGCTCGCGGCGCACGGGCTGCCGCTCCCGCTTGGCGGAACCTCGAACCACTTCGTCCGCGCCCGCCTGATCGCCGTCGGCGGCTGGGATTCCCACAACGTCACCGAGGACGCCGATCTCGGCCTCCGTCTCGCCCGCAAGGGCCATTCGGTCGGAACGATCACGCGGCCGACCTTCGAGGACGCGCCGGAACGCCTCGGCGTATGGACGAGGCAGCGCACGCGATGGATGAAGGGCTGGTTCCAGACCTATTTCCTGCACATGCGAAATCCGCGCCGCCTGCATGCCGAACTCGGGCTGAAGGGCGCGGCCTGCTTCCATTTGTTGTTTCTCGGCATGTTGACGCCGGCACTGGCGCATCCGGTGTTCCTGGCGATCGCCGGCCTTCTGGTTTTTCGCCTGCTCTGCGGCGCCATGACGATCGAGGCCTGCGGCCCGCTTTTGGCGCTCGACCTCTTCAACGCGGCCGGCGGCTATACGATGTTCGTCCTCCTGTCCGTGAGCGCGCTCGACCGGCAGGAGCGACGATCGCTGCCTTGGTTCTACGTCTTCCTGCCGCTCTATTGGGTGCTGATCGCCGCTGCGACGCTGCGGGCCATCGCGCAGCTTTTCGTCACGCCGCATAAATGGGAAAAGACGCCGCACGGGTTGGAATCGCGCATGGACGCAGGCGACCAGCGCTACCGCGTCGAGCCGAATTTCGACGGCCTGACCGCCGAAATTCGGCGGGCCAGATGCCAGCTTCAGAGGGGGGCGGAGAGCCAGGACCGACGTCCGGTCGGCGGGGACCAGTGAGACGTCCACGCGTGAGCGTCCTTTGGGCGTCCGAACGGAAGCACAAAGGACGCTCCAGGGTCTCGACTGCCAGTACATCCGTGGTCAGCAAGACCGGTCGCAAATCCAGATGGGATCCGACTTGCGCGGACCCCGATCATCCGCGCGAAGACTTGCGCGAGGCTGACCCGCCCATCGCCGCATCGCGCTTCGACGCCGGCGGCCAATCCGCCAGGGGAAGCTCTTCGCTGCCATTCAGGTCGGTGGCGGGTTCGCACTTGAAGCGCCGCAGGCCGAAGGTGACCTTCACGCCTCGGCCCACATCGTCGACGAATTGGCCGTCCGAGGTCCAGAGTTCGACCGTCACCTCGTCGCCGCTCCGAATACCCGCGCAGGCGAGGTTGATGCCCAGCTCTTCGATGACCGATTGAATGAGTTCCATGCCGAACCTCCTGTTTTGGAAGGAGATTCGGTCCGCCTGCAGGCTTGGCAAGGCGCGGGAGGGTAACGGGGTCAACGGAGCCTTAAGATGCGTGGGGCGCGGCATGACGCGACAGGCGCCGGCAGACGCTCGAGAAAAGGAGGCACCGAATCGGCCCAGACTTATCTCCGCCGTCGCCGGAGGCGCCTATCTTCGGGCCTTGCACTCGGGCGAAAGCCGCCCGTCACTTCGGCCGCGGCAGATCGGTGATGAGGTAGCGCTTGGCGAAGGCGATCTGAACGAGCGGAGCCATGGAACCTGTCCTTTGGTGATGACCAACGTCTGGACAGTGGAAGCGTCAGAGGCATTCAAAACGCGTGCGGCAGGATCGGTCCGGCACAGACGTGCCGAGCCTTGGCCGCGGCAGGCGAGCAACGAGACGGGCAGATACCTGAGAGAACCGGCGACATTCCCGCGACCCCGACAGGCTCAGTTCGGGAGTTTTTGGTGCCGGCGGAGAGGATCGAACTCCCGACCTTCGGTTTACAAAACCGCTGCACTACCGCTGTGCTACGCCGGCGCGGCGCAGCAGATAACATATCGTCGGCGGTTTTGCAGCCCGAATTTGCTCTGCCGGCACGCCGCCTTTGGCAGATTTCTCCGGCCGAGCTTGGCCTTTGGGCAGGCTGGCGCTAGGTGAGCGCCGGTGCGCGGTCACAGGTCCCGCCGCTTTTGACGAGATCAGCCGAGAGCATGTCGCGAAACTTCCAGTCCATCGCCTTCGTCGCCAGCGAGAACCCGCTCGCCCAGGAAGCCGCCCATCGTCTTTCGGCTCTTTACGGCAACGACGATGTCGATCAGGCCGACATCATCGTGGCGCTCGGCGGCGACGGCTTCATGCTGCAGACGCTGCACCAGTTCATGGACACGGGCAAGCCGATCTACGGGATGAACAAGGGCACGGTCGGCTTTCTGATGAACTTCTACCGGGAGGACGGGCTTCGCGAGCGGCTGGAGGCGGCCGTCGAGAACGTCATCCATCCCCTGGAAATGACCGCCTTCGACCAGGACGGAGAGCCGTTCGAATCGCTGGCGATCAACGAGGTCTCGATCTTCCGCCAGTCCTACCAGGCGGCGCGGCTGCAGATTTCGATCGACGGGACCGTGCGGCTGGAGGAGCTCGTCTGCGACGGGGTGATGGTGGCGACGCCGACTGGTTCCACCGCCTACAATCTCTCGGCGCAAGGGCCGATCATTCCGATCGACGCGCCGCTGCTCGCCTTGACGCCAGTCAGCCCGTTCCGTCCGCGCCGCTGGCGCGGAGCGCTGCTGCGCAATCGCCAGACGGTCGAGATCGTGGCCCTCGAATCGGAGAAGCGGCCGGTGAACGCCGTCGCCGACGCGACCGAGGTGAAATCGGTCGTGCGCGTCCTCATCCGCGAATCCCTTGAAGACAAGGCGATCATCCTGTTCGACCGCGATCATTCCTGGGACGAGCGGATCCTGGCCGAACAGTTCCGCTACTGAACCGCTGCCGCCGGACCGCAGGTAGCCCTCTCCCAAAGGACGGTACGGTGGCGCCGACCCGGGCGCGCGCGAATGCGAGCCCGCCGCGGCGTCGATAGGCCGTCAGCCGGCCAGGCGTGCGGTCAAGCCGCGAGCCTGCGCACCCGGTCCTTGGCCGCCTCGCAACTCGCCTCGCCCGCGATCCGGCGCAGGTGACGCATCACCTCTGTGAAACCGTCGAGACGGCGATGATCGCGGTCGCCGGCGGCAAGATGCTCGACGATGAGCCGCGGCACCATGTCAGAATCAGCGAGCTTCCCGCGCGCCACATTGCGCCAGAGCCCGACCGCCACCCGGAAGATGGGTGCGGCCGCCGACGGCAGCCCGCAGCCGGAGACGAGAGAGCGGAAGGCCGCCTCGCGGCCCTCAGCGACGACGGCCCGAACCCGGCGCTCCGACAGCGGCGAGATCTGCGCCAGAAGCGCGGTGAAGAGATCGATGTGGCCGAAGCAGACCGTCCTGATCAGGAGCGCCATGGTTACTTGGCCGCTCTCGCGCAGATGGTTCGCAAGCTGCGGCAGAGCCGCCTCCGCAAGCTCGTCGGCAAGCAGCCCGGTCGCATGCTCGCAGGCGTCCTGGACGATCGTCTCGGCCCGGCTCTCGCCGAGAAGATTGCGAAGGAGCGGCAGGCTTGCCAGCGCCTCGCCCGTCCGCAGGATCAGGGTCTGGCGCACAGCGCACGGCAGATCGACCCGATCCAGCAGTGCGCCGCGAATTTCCCCGTCCGCTCCGAACCGCTCGGCGATACGGCGAAACGCGGCATCCGTCAGGGCCGCGCCCTGGTTGTCGCAGAGCGCCAGGACGGCATCCTTTTCGGCGAGCTCGGCAAGCAGCGCCGCGACCGTCGGCGGCACGACGAATCGGGTCGCGATCGCCGCATGCAGCTTCGCAGACCCGGTCAGGACGAGATCGGCGAGATCGTCATCGCGAAGGCAGAGCGAGCGGCCGGCGACGAGGCAGGCGATCGGATCGGTATCGGCACAGAGCGAAAGGAGGATCGCAGACGGCACATCCAGGCCCTCGGCCAGGACCGCGGCGATCGTCTGGCGGACCTGCGGCGCGGGATCGTCCAGCATCAGCGTCAGCGTCTGCGTGACGATCTCGCGGTCCTCGGCCTCCAACTCCCCGTCGACGAGCGAAATGGCCAGTGTCTCGGCCGCCTCGACGCGCTGCCTGGTGGTGGCGGTTTCGGACCAGCGGGCGAATCGTTGCAGGATCATGACGCGGCGACCTTTGCATTCCGGGATGCTTCGCCCGTCAGTGTCGGATGCAAAGGTTTAGGTTTCGTTCACCATAATCCGGCGCGCACCCGCATCAGCGGGCTCGCCCGTCAGACATCGCTCGCGTCGGGCATCCTCGGCCGATGCATCTGGAAGACGCTGTCCGTCACCGCATAGTCGAGATAGCCGAGACGCGAGAGCGGCTGGGCCCGGCCCATGTCGATCATCCCGTCCACGAGGATGGAATCGTCGATATGGATGGCGACGACCTGGCCGATCACCACGGTGTTCTGCGAGGCCGTTCCGTCGAGCCCTTTTGGCTGGAACCACTCGGTCACGCGGCATTCGAGCGCCGCCGGACTTTCGGCGACGCGGGGGGCGGAGACGAGCCGGCACGGCGCCTCGGTGAGGCCGGAGAAGGAGAACTCGCTCGTCCCGAGCGGGGCCGGCGCCGACGTCCTGTTCACATGCTCGGCGAGCGGGCCCGTCGCGAGATTGACGACAAACTCGCCGCTCTCGATCGCCAGGCTCGCCGAATCCTTCATGCCCGCCGAGGAGAACATCACCAGCTTGGGCCGGTCGCTGATCGCGTTGAAGAAGCTGTAGGGCGCAAGATTGACCGTGCCCTCCTTCGACCGGGTGGAGATCCAGCCGATCGGACGCGGGGCGACGATGGCCTTGAACGGATCGTGCGGCAGGCCGTGCTCGTTGGTGTCCGTCGTGTAGAAGCGCATCAGCCTGCTTCTCCCGGGCCGCGGGCTTCCGAAACGATGTCCGCCAGCGCCGGACGCGGCCTGTCCGAAGGCGGCTCCTGCGGCGTGCCGATGTGAATGAAGCCGATCACCTTTTCCTCGGGCGCGATCGACAGGATCGCCTTGGCCTGCTCGTCATAGGCGACCCATTCGGTCACCCAATTGGCGGCATAACCCTTTGCATGGGCCGCGTTGACGAGGTTCATCGCGGCCGCGGCGCCGGACAGGACCTGCTCCCAGACCGGGATCTTCACATGCTCCCCGGCCCGCGAGATCACGCCGACGACGAGCGGCGCGCGGGTGAACCGTCCTCTTTCCACGCGCAGCCGCGTCTCGGTGGCGTCGGCCGCCTCGCGCCGGGCGACGAGATCGGCGAGCGCTTCGCCTATCCTTGCCGCCGCTTCCCGCCGATAGAGGATGAAGCGCCAGGGCGCGAGCTTGCCGTGATCGGGCACCCGCGCGGCGATGGTCAGGATCTCGTCGAGCTCCGCCCCTTCCGGCGCGGGTTCGGCGAGCATCGGGATCGGGATCGAACGGCGGGTGGACAGCAGCGTGATGGCGTCGGTCAAGGGCAGCATCCTTCCTTCATCGGCCTGCAGCTAACCCTCATCGGGCAGCTTTTCAATTCGCTGCGAAGCGCCCGCATGCGGCACGGCCGTTCTTCCTTGCCTTGAATTTGTCCCGCATCTCGGGTCAAGGATAGTCGAAGGGGGAATGTGTTACGGGGATCGGCATGTCACCGCTGCCATGCGGACTGAAAATCGCGACCATTGCGAGCCTGATGCTCGCGACGTCGGTTCCTGGCCTTGCACAGGACAATACCGGCAGGCGCGGCTTCTTCGACGGCGGCCTGTTCGGCGACGGCAAGCCCGACAAGCCCGGCGCCTACGTCTCCCCCTCCGCCAACGAGCTTCTGCCCAATGCGCGCGATGTCGGCGCGCCCCCGATCCGGCCGCTGGACAAGTACGAGCCGATCGCACTTCCGAAGCAGCCAGGCATCCCGACGGCGCCGAAGATTGATCTTCCGGGACTTCCCGCCTACGCACCGCAGCCCAATCCGCAGCGGGACGTCATGCGGTCACGCTCGCGCCTGACGCTGCAGGCGAAATTGACGAATGAAGGAACGCTCGTGCCCGGCGGCCTGGTCTGGCGGCTGTTCGCGGCGATTCCATCGCTCGACGGACGCCCTTCCATGGTCGCCTCCTCGGAGAACGGCACCGCCGATTTCGACATCCCGCCCGGCTCCTATGTCCTGCATGTGGGCTTCGGGCGGGCGGGCCTCGTCAAGCGGATCGACTTCACCGGCGTCAGGACCCGCGAAACCGTGGTGCTCAACGCTGGTGGCCTGAAGCTCGACGCGGTGGTGGGAAATGGCGGCGAGGCCCCCGCAACCCGCCTCAGCTTCGACATCTATTCCAATGCCAAGGACGAATCCGATCGCAAGCTGATCGCCAGCGACGTTCCCCCCGGAAGGGTCGTGCGGCTCAACGCCGGAACCTATCACGTGGTCTCCAGCTACGGCTCGGTGAACGCTTCCGTGCGGGCCGACATCCGCGTCGAGGCCGGCAAGATCACCGAGGCGACGCTCCAGCAGCGGGCGGCTCAGGTGACATTGAAGCTCGTGCGCGACCATGGCGGCGAGGCGATCGCAGACACGGCCTGGTCGATCAGCACCAGTTCCGGCGACGTCGTGCGCGAGAGCGTCGGCGCGTTTCCCTCCATGGTGCTCGCCGAGGGGGAATACCTCATCGTCGCCAAGAACCGCGACAAGGTCTACCAACGGCCCTTCACCGTCCACTCCGGCGAGAACACCGACGTCGAGGTGCTGACATCGGACGTGTCGGCGCCGGACGGCGCCGACGAGAGCTCCGGCGACTGATTTTCGACGTGGCTCTTGCGCGCAGAGGCGGTCGCCGCGCCCAGCCGAGCTGCTCCGATCGAAGCGCCGTGCGAAAAAGTGGAAACCGGTTTCTCGGCCATCCGGAGCGTCACCAAGGTGATCGCGAGCATCGAGCGATGCCGATTCGTCGCCTGATGCTCTAGCCTTTGCCCGCGCTCCCGCCGGCCCTCAGGCGGCGCGCAGCCGCGCGATGCGGAACCGGCCCCGCTGCTCGCCGGCCAGCTCGTAGACGGCGTCCCGCAGATGTTCGGTCAGAAGCTTGCGGTCGCCGATCGCGGCCAGTTCCTCGAACGGCATCACGCGCCCGATGGTCAGGCGGATCGCGCGGCCGTACATGCGGCGGAACTCGCCGATCAGAAGACCGACCCGCAGCGACATCGACCATTTGCTGATCAGGTGGAACAGCGGGCCGCACTGGCCGTGGAAATGGATCGGCAGGACGGCGGCGCCGCCGGTCTGGATCAGGCGGGCGGTGAACAGCTTCCAGGGCAGGTCGTCGGCCGGGCCGAACACCCTGTCGGCCGTAGCGACCCCGCCGGCGGGAAAGACGACGATGGTGGTCCCCGACGCGAGCAGGCGGATCGCCTCCTTGCGTGTCGCCATGTTGAGCGCCAGCGCCTCCTTGGTCTCCTCGAAGGAGACCGGCAGGCCGTAGGCGGCCATTTCCGGGATCTTCATCAGGTCGTTGTTGATCAGGATACGGAACGGCCGCTCCAGCCGTTCGGCGGTGGCGAGCAGCGCCGCGCCGTCGCCGATGCCGAACGGGTGGTTGGCGATCATCACCAGCCGCTCGGGCAGGTCCTCGGGCGCCGGAAGCTGGCCGGTGCAGTCGAGCCGGATCCGCATCAGGCTGAGCATCTCGCGGAAAGCCGTCGGCGACCCGTTGCCCACCCGTGCGCGCCAGATGCCGTAGAGGCGGGACAGGCGCTTGCGCCCGGACAACTGCTCGATCGAACGGATGGCGTATCGTTTCAGGAGACGGTCGGTCGGTCTCGCATAGGTGAGTTCGGGATAATCTCGCATGCGCCGCAGCCGGTACGATCTGGACTTTGCCAGCGCGTATCCGAGATCGATGACGCGGCGATGACGGGCGGCCGCCCGTCATCCATGTTCTATCATCACAGCTTCATGCCGCCATGAAGCCTTGCCGCGGCGCCGAGCGGCGCACGCGGCGGGTCGTCAGGCGGCCGCGTTCTGGCGGGCCGTCCGGCGGCGCCGGACATCCGGGGGCAGCGCCTCGTCCGTCAGCGCTGCAACGGCATCGGGCAGGCTCGCCGAGCTTTGGTCGCGCGACCCGAGCCGGCGAATGTTGACCGTCCGCTCCTCGGCTTCGCGCTTGCCGCAGACGAGGATCACCGGCACCTTGGCCAGCGAGTGTTCGCGGACCTTGTAGTTGATCTTCTCGTTGCGAAGATCGAGCTCGACCTTGAGCCCGGCCTCGCGCAGCTCGGCCGCGACCTCCTCGGCATAGGCGTCGGCATCCGAGGTGATGGTCGTGACCACGGCCTGCAGGGGCGCGAGCCAGAGCGGCAGGTGCCCGGCATAGTTCTCGATCAGGATGCCGAGGAACCGCTCCATCGAGCCGCAGATCGCCCGGTGGATCATCACCGGCTGCTTCTTCTCGGAATCCTTGTCGATGTAGAAGGCGCCGAAGCGCTCCGGCAGGTTGAAGTCGACCTGGGTCGTGCCGCACTGCCATTCGCGGCCGATGGCGTCGCGCAGGGTGTATTCGAACTTCGGCCCGTAGAACGCGCCCTCGCCCGGCAGGATGCCGGTCTTGATCCGTCCGCCGGATTCGGCCGCGATCTGCTCCAGGACCTTCGACATGATCGCTTCGGCATGGTCCCAGTTCTCATCGGAGCCGACGCGCTTCTCCGGGCGGGTCGAGAGCTTCACCGTGATCTCGTCGAAGCCGAAGTCGGCATAGGTCGACAGGATCAGGTCGTTGATCCTCAGGCATTCAGCGGCGAGCTGCTCCTCGGTGCAGAACACATGGGCGTCGTCCTGCGTGAAGCCGCGCACGCGCATCAGCCCGTGCAGCGCGCCGGACGGCTCGTAGCGGTGGACATTGCCGAACTCCGCATAGCGGATCGGCAGATCGCGGTAGCTCTTCAGGCCGTGCTTGAAGATCTGGACATGGCCCGGGCAGTTCATCGGCTTGATCGCGAAGACCCGGTGATCGGCCTCCTCGTCGTCCGGATGGGTGAAGGCGTGAGCCGACTTCACCGCGAACATGTTCTCCTGGTACCAGCCCCAGTGGCCAGAGGTCTCCCACAGCGACTTGTCGAGGATCTGCGGCGCGTTGACCTCCTCATAGGGACCGTCGAGACGCCGGCGCATATAGGAGACGAGGGTCTGGAACATCCGCCAGCCGCGCGAATGCCAGAAGACGACGCCCGGCCCCTCCTCCTGGAAGTGGAACAGGTCCATCTCGCGGCCGAGCCGGCGATGGTCGCGCTTCTCGGCCTCCTCCAGCATGGTGAGATAAGCCGACAGCTGCTCCTTGGTCGCCCAGGCGGTCGCGTAGATGCGGGTGAGCATGGCGTTGTTGGAATCGCCGCGCCAATAGGCGCCGGCCACCTTCATCAGCTTGAAGGCGTCGCCGATCTGGCCGGTCGAGGCCATGTGCGGGCCGCGGCACAGATCGAACCAGTCGCCCTGGCTGTAGATCTTGACGTCCTCGCCCTCGGGGATCGCGTCGACGAGTTCGACCTTGTAGGCCTCGCCCTTCTCCGCGAAGACCGCCTTCGCCTTGTCCCGCGACCAGACATCCTTCTTGAAGGGCGCGTTGCGGCGGATGATCTCGGCCATCTTCTTCTCGATGACCGGCAGGTCCTCGGGCGTGAAGGGCTGGTTGCGGGCGAAATCGTAATAGAAGCCGTTCTCGATGACCGGGCCGATCGTCACCTGCGTGCCCGGCCAGAGCTCCTGCACGGCTTCGGCCATCACATGGGCCGCGTCGTGGCGGATCAGCTCCAGCGCTCGCGGGTCGTCGCGGGTGATGATCTCGATCGCGCCGCCATGGCCGACGGGATCGGAAAGATCGCGCACCTCGCCGTCGAGCGCATAGGCGACGGCCTTCTTGGCGAGCGACTTGGAAATGCCGGCGGCGATCTCCTGGCCGGTCTGACCGGCGGAAACCTCGCGGCGCGAATTGTCGGGAAATACGAGGGAAACGGCCTCGGCCATCTTGTCTCTCCTGTTCCAGTCCCGCCTACGAGCGCGGGTGGGATTGTCCGTGAGCGCCCGAACGGGTCATAAGCTCGCCGCCGGTATAGGTGGAAGATTTGAGCGGCTCAAGCGAAAGGCTGACGATGACTGACACGGATCCGAAACTCGCAAGTGACTGGACTCCGCCGCAGCGGATCCGCCCGATCGCGATCGCGCTGATTTGCGACGGCAACCACGCCCTGTTGATGGAGGTCCGTGATCACACCGGATTGCTGAAGGGCTTTCGCCCGGTGGGAGGCGGCATCGAATTCGGAGAGACCGCCGCGCAGGCAGTCGCGCGCGAATTTCGCGAGGAACTTGGCTGGGAACCGCTCGACCTCAAGCTTCTGACGGTCTGTGAGAACCTGTTCAAGCACAACGGATCGGCCGGGCACGAAATCGCCTTCGTTTTCCAAGGCAAGCGACCGGACGAGGCGCCGCCCGCCGATCGCGAGACCAGGATCGATTTTCAGGATCACGGGGTCGCGACATCGATCCGATGGGTTGGCCTGCCGGAGCTTCGAAGCGCTCCCCTGTTTCCGGACGAGATGCAAGCGTTCCTCCGCACGGCAATCGCGGAGGGCTGATCAATCCGGGACGTTGTCGATCCCCGACGTGCCGAACGGTCCGCATTTGGCGACGCGCTTCGCCGAGAGCCAGCCGCCGCGCAGGAGCCCGTGCCGCGCCACCGCCTCATAGGCATATTCGGAGCAGGTCGGCAGATGCCGGCAATGCCCTCCGACGAGCGGCGAGAAGGTCAGCTGATAGAGCCGCACCAGCCCGACGCCGAGAAGGCGCCCCGGCGTCTTCGGCCAGGGGCCGGTATAGTTGCGGGAAGGATGAGGCGCCATGCCGGTTCGCTGGATCGGCGGGATCGGTCGTGGGATCGGCCGGATCCCGCGCCCTCAGGCCGCCGCGCTGTCGCGGCGGCGCTCGATCTGGTCGAGGCAGTCAACCACCGCGTCGAAGGTGAGGAGCGTCGAGGCGTGCCGCGCCTTGTAGTCGCGCACGGGCTCCAGATATTTCAGGTCCGCAAAGCGGCCCTCCGGCGGCGCGCCGTTCTCCTTCAGCATTGCGCGCATGCGCTCGCGCACCTCGCGCAACTCCTTCGGCGTCGCGCCGAGAATGTTGCGCGCCATCACCGATGAGGAGGCCTGGCCGAGCGCGCACGCCTTCACCTCCTGCGCGAAATCGGAGACGACGCCATCCGTCAGCTTCAGATCCACCGTCACCGTCGAGCCGCAGAGCTTGGAATGGGCGGTCGCGCTGGCATCGGGCAAGTCGAGCCGGCCGATCCGGGGGATGTTGCCAGCGAATTCGAGGATCCTGGCATTGTAGACGTCGTCGATCACGAGATCACCACACTGGTTTTTCGCCGGCGGGCTGTTACTGCCCGTTTCCTCCGACTATATAGGCGGCTGGGTGGCGCTTCGAAAGTCGGAGACCGTCGACGGTGCGTCCGCGAGGAGTTTGCCGGCACCGCCGGTTCAGGAACGACGAGAACGAGAAGCGTGATTAAGAACCCGATCGCAAACAGCGACGATCGGCCGGTTTCGGCTCCCGATCATCATTCGGAATGGATCGCCGCGCGGATTCCGACCAGAGCGAGACGAGACACCATGGACGCCGTCGTGAAGAAATTCCCGGACCTTGCCGAGGATCGGCGCACCGACCGGCCAAGTCGCGCCGAGGCGGAGGCAGCCGTCGATACCCTTCTGCGCTGGATCGGCGAGGATCCGAGCCGCGAAGGCCTGCGCGAGACTCCCGCCCGCGTGGTGAAGGCCTATGAGGAACTGTTCGGAGGCTACAAGCTCGAGGCGGGCGACGTACTCGGCCGCACCTTCAAGGACGTCTCCGGCTATGACGACATGGTGCTCGTCAAGGACATCGACTTCCACTCGCACTGCGAACACCACATGGTGCCGATCATCGGCAAGGCGCATGTCGCCTATCTGCCGGAGGACCGCGTCCTCGGCCTATCGAAGATCGCCCGCCTGGTCGACATCTACGGCCGGAGGCTTCAGACGCAGGAGTCGATGACGGCGCAGATCGCGGCGGCTCTCGTCGGCGTGCTGCGGCCGCGCGGCGTCGCGGTTCTGATCGCGGCCGAGCACATGTGCATGTCGATGCGCGGCATCCGCACCAAGGGCTCGCTCACGATCACCTCTTCCTTCCAGGGCGCCTTTGCCGAGGACTCCGCGCTGAAGGATCGCTTCCTCTCCCTCTCCGGCCATCGATCGTGACGCAGACGAGCTTTGCTGATCCCTCCGCCGAACCGTCGGTTCAGGAGGAAGGCGACGAACTGCGGCCGCGCTTCGACGCGGCAGGCCTCGTGACGGCGGTGGTCACCGACCATGCCTCGGGCGAATTGCTGATGGTCGCCCATATGAACGCCGAGGCGCTGGAGCTGACGCTCGAGACGCGCAAGGCCCATTATTGGTCGCGCTCGCGACAGGCGCTCTGGAAGAAGGGCGAGACCTCGGGCGGACTGCAGACGGTTCGCGAAATGCGCCTCGACTGCGATCAGGATGCCGTGTGGCTGCGCGTCGACGTCGCGGTTCCCACCGAGACCTGCCACACCGGCCGGTCGACCTGCTTCTATCGAACGGTTGCCGATGACGGCCACACGCTTAAGCTGGCCGAAGGCGTAGCGTGCCGGTCTTAACCGGATGGTCAAGGGTCCAAGCCAGACTGTACCTTCGAACGAAGGACAGCCGGGACGACGCAAGATGCTCGACCGCGTATTCGGGTGGCGGGAAGAGCCATCCTCGATCAACCCAGTCCGGCTCTCCGTACCGCAGGATGGAGCTCCCGGAATTGCCCTAGCCCTCGGCGGAGGGGCAGCCCGTGGCTGGGCGCATATCGGTGTCCTCAAGGCGCTCGACGAAAGCGGCATCCGCGTCTCGATGATCGCGGGCACCTCGATCGGCGCGCTGGTCGGCGGGTGCTATCTCGCCGGCAAGCTGGACGAACTGGAGGCCTTCGCCCTCTCCCTGACCCGGCGCGGGCTGATCCGCTTCCTCGACTTCCGCTTCGGCCGCGGTGGCCTGATCGGCGGTCTGCGCCTCAGCCGGCGACTGGCGGTGGAGCTTCAGGACATCCGCATCGAAGACCTCGACCGCCGGCTGATCTGCGTCGCATCGGACGCGCAGACCGGCCACGAGGTGTGGCTGGATTCGGGGTCGCTGGTCCTGGCCATGCGCGCATCCTATGCGCTGCCCGGTGTGTTCGAGCCGGTCGTCTGCGGCGGCCGGAGGCTGATGGACGGGGCGCTGGTCAATCCAGTGCCGGTGAATGTGTGCCGCGTCTTCGAGCACCAGATGGTGATGGCGGTGAACCTCCATTACGATTTGTTCGGCCGAGCCGCGGTTCTGCGCATGCGGGCGGAGGACGACGGTTTGCACGAGGCCGGAGCGGCAGGCGCCCCGGCAGCCTCGGAGCCCCGTGCGGAAGCCTCGGCGAAGCGGCGCGAGAAGCTCGGCGTCACACGCTCTATGGTCGACGCCTTCAACATCATCCAGGACCGGATCTCGCGATCGCGCCTGGCCGGCGACCCGCCGGATTTGTCCTTGCAGCCTAGGGTCCGCGACATCGGCCTTTGGGAATTTTTCCGCGCCGAGGAAGCGATCGCGATCGGCTACGAGACGACGATCAGCCGCATCGCCGATATCCGCCGCATGGTCGAGGCGCACGCCCTCACCGTCAACGACTGAGGCTTGCCCGGGATGACGGCCGGCCGCGCCCCGAGCCGCGGCTCGCCGACACTTGATCCCGACTTTCCGAGCCTTTCGACGCGAGCCGTTCCCCGGACCGGACTGCGCCTTCGTTGCGGCGCCAACCCGCTCCGGTTCCTCGCGCGCAATCAACTTCCGGAAGAGGTTGCGTCGCCAACCAGATCACGCTGAAGCCGTCCGCACCATGCAGTTGCGGATGCTCACTCAGCCTGCCGCGATGTAGTCGCGCATCTCCCGTGCCTCGCGCTCGGCATCCTCGATCTTCTGCTTGACGACGTCGCCGATCGAGATGATGCCGATGAGCTCGTCTCCATCGCAGACCGGCAGATGACGGAAGCGGCCGTTCGTCATGATCTGCATCGCCTCGTCTACCGTGGTCTTCATCGTGCAGGTCGTCACCCGGAGCGTCATGACGTCCTTGACCGCCTGGGTGAGACACGAGATGCCCACCTTGGCGAGCGTCCTGACGATGTCGCGCTCGGAGATGATGCCGTCGACGCGGCCCCCTTCGCCGAGAAGGACGATGGCGCCGATGCGCTTCTCGGACATGACCCTTGCCGCTTCTTCCACGCTCACGCCTGGATCAAGCGTGACGACGCCCCTTTGCTTGCCGCCGAGAATCTGGCCCACTGACATATTCGCTCCTCCCATCAGTGCCTTCCGTGAAGGTGTGTCAGGGAGAAGACGAGAGCAAGCCCAGATTTCGCCGATGACAACTTCGCCGGCATAACGACGCGATCCAGCCGTACGCTTGGTAAAGCCGGAACGGGCGATCTTCGCGGAGATTACACCGCGCGATGACGCGCTCAGTCCTGGCGATCCCGTCGCGCCGCCGCGGGATCACCCCCTTGTGGCCGGAACGGGATCGAAGGCCGGCAGCGCGAGAAATCCGAAGAGGAAGCCGCCGAGATGGGCCTCCCAGGCCACCTCGCCGCCGCCCAGCGCACCGCCGACGCCGCTTCCGATCAAGAGATTCGTCGCGAAGAAGACGATGATGAAGATCAGCACCGTCCGGTTCGACAAAGCCTCGGCTATCGAGGCGCGCGGCCGGTGCTCTTCGGCCGGCAGGCGGCCGGATGGGTCCTGCCCCGTGAAGGCGAACCGGCAGGCGCCGCCCATCAGTGCCGAAACGACGCCGGATGCACCGATCACCGGCACGATGAGCGCCGGATTGACGAGATAGAAGACGGCAGCCCCGGCGATCGCACCGAGGGCCGAATAGACGAGGAACCGGCCGGTGCCGAGCCGCCGCGCGACCGGCGCGCCGAAGGCGACGAGCCACAGCGAATTCACGCCGAAATGCATCCAGCCGCCATGCAGGAAGGCATAGGTGAGCGGCGACCAGACCCCGGCTCCCGCATCACGAAACCGGCAGACGTCGTCGAGTCCGGCATAGCAGCCGGGAATGAAGGAGAAGTCGATCAGAAAGCGCGCCTCGGCGATGTCGCCCAGCACCATCGTCCGCAGGATGTGGACAGCGGCGAAGGCGACGATCAGGACGGCGATGATCCCGGGAATATTGAAGATCGGCGGGTGCGGTCGTGGGCTGGTCTCATCCGCGACGCCACTCCCATCTTCCCTGCCAACCATCACTTGCTTCCTTCTGGTGAACCCCTCGGCTGCCGGCGCCTGAGCCAGCCGGCGGCCAGCGCTCCACATGGGCCCTGCGGGACAAAATGAAATGGACGCGACGAAAAAGGCCGCCCGAACCGGGCGGCCAAAAATTTCGTCTCGCGGGTTCCGGCATGGCCGCAACGCCGCAACGATCGTGTTTGCAAACGGGGACGAGCTTGTCCTGCCAATCAGTTAGCGCGGATGCTGAAGCTCGGCAAAGACAACGAGCGCAAACGGTTAACATCCCGGGCGGCGCGGCGGTTTCGCTCAAGGCGGAGGGTATATCCACGCAAGATTAACCTTCCCCTGCAAGAATCGTCGCTGAGGAACTCTGCCCTTAATACGACCACAGGACGGCCAGCCCGATGCAGACGACGATGACGGCCCAACCGCCACTGACGGATTTCGTCGAGCGTCGCCGCTTCCAGCGCGTCTCCGTCGATCTCCACGGCCGCTTCATGCGTCAGGACCTCAGCGAATATCCCTGTCGCATCGAGAACATGTCGCCCGGCGGGGTCGCCGTGCTCACGCAGGTCACGCCGCAGCCGAAGGAACGGATCATCTTCTACATCGATCATATCGGTCGGCTGGAAGGAACCGTGGCGCGGCTCTTCAAGGGCGGGTTCGCCGTCGACCTCGTCAACAGCGAGCGCAAGCGCGAAAGGCTCGCGGCGCGGCTGACATGGCTCGCCAATCGCAGCGAGTTGGACCTGCCGGAAGACCGTCGCCACGAGCGCATCATGCCGACAGACCCGTTCGCGGACATCGTGCTGGAGGATGGGCGACGCTATCAGGTCCAGATCATCGACCTGTCGCTCTCGGGCGCCGCAGTCCAGGCGACGGTGCGCCCTGCCCTCGGCGCGCGCGTGACACTCGGTACCATGCAGGGCCGCGTCGTCCGCCACCTCGACGAGGGCTTTGCGATCGAGTTCGCAAACGTCCAGGCGCGCGAGTCGCTCGAGCGGCTGTTCCGCTAACGGCCGCGACGCTATAGCCGCCGCTCTCCTTCGCCGCGCTCGATCCCGCATCGTGGCAGCTCTTTGAGGTCGGGGCCGCGGGCCGAACGGTCTGCGCTCTTTGACGAAAGACGGCATCCAGGCCGCGGGCGGGATTCCCGCAGCGGCGGATAGCCGGCTTCCTCAACAGATTGGCGGCCCTAGCGCTCGCCACCGGCATCATCCGCACCGTGCGGACCTCCCTAAACCTGGCGTGAGCACGCCCGGTTGGCCGAGCCGGCCCTCCTTATACCGGCGCGCATGGATGCTGACGCATCCGCCCGCTGAACACATCCCGATTATCGACGCCAAGCCAAAGGCTTGACGAAATTCGGGATTCGGAACCAGGAGTCATGTCCAATGCCTCCTGGTATTGGCCTTCTATGAACTCCCCCCAGGCCTGCGCTCGTCTCGTCCAGCAACCTCAGACGCCGCGGTCGGAGGAATTCCTCCTTTTCCTCACATGACGACCTCGGCCGTGCGGCGGCTTTGGCCGAAGAGGGGCCGCCCCCGCGCCCCTACTGCTTCCTTCGCCCCGCAGATGGCCGCCTCTTTCCCTCATCCTTTCCAACCCATTGCGATCCCGGCCGCTCCAGAAGCGCCGCGATTAACCATGCTGTCAGAACGCAAGGCCGGATTCCCGGGGTTTTCCCCGGCGGAATGACATTCCGCCTCTTGCAATGGGCCGGCTTTTCCGGCCCCATGGGCCGCGAGGTTAACAAACGGTAAACGGAAACGGGCAAATTCTCCGTCTTCGATTAGAGAGTTTTATAGTATAAATTGCTTCAAGTTCTCCGACATTTTGAATCAAACTGCCGAGCTTGCTTTGGAGCGATAGTAAAATCGCACTGCCATAGTCTCTCCATCGACGGGGAGAGTGCAATGAAAAAAATCGTCAAGCAAATCGCCTTCGCAATCGGACTTCTGGCCGCTTCGACCATGGCGACATCCGCGAACGCCCGCGGTTCTGCAATGCTGACTGCCGGCATCACGTCGCAGCCGGTCGGGCATTACGAATTCTGCAAGCGCTACCCCGGAACCTGCCGGCCGAGCGGCGCGGCCGCTCTGGTGAAGCTGTCCCGCACGGTGTGGAGCAAGATGCTCGACGTCAACAATGCGGTGAACCGCAGCATCATGCCTCGCACGGACCAGGACATTTACGGCATCCCGGAATACTGGGCCTATCCGACTGTCGAGGGAGACTGCGAGGACTTCGCGCTCTTGAAGCAGTACATGCTCGAGCAGCAAGGCATTCCGGCATCGGCCCTCCTGATCACGGTCGTCCGCCAGACCAATGGCGAAGGCCATGCGGTCCTCACGGTGCGGACTGACCAGGGCGACTTCATCCTCGACAATCTCGACAACCGCGTCCTCGCCTGGGACGCCACCGACTACCAGTATCTGAAGCGTCAATCGGAGCGCGATCCGGGCAAGTGGGCCACGATCACTGATGACCGCAACCTCCTGGTCGGCAGCGTCCGCTGACGCTTGCCCGGGGCGGCGACGATCGGTCGCCTGCCCCGCACCTGCGGTCCCGCAATCGCGACCGACAGGGATCAGAGGCAATGGTTCGGTGCGCCCGGGGAACCCCGTCCTGCTCCGCGCGCACCAAAGGAGCCGGTCCTACCAGGGGGGACCGGCTCCTTACTTTTTGCGATGCTCTATGGAGGCGCGTCCTCTCCCAACGAGAAGGGAGCGTGATCCCGCGCTACTCCAGATCGATGTCGAGGATCGTCATCGTGAAGTGGTAGGAGACTTCGCCTTCCTCCGTATCCTTGGAGATCAGGCCGGCGAATTCGTCGTTCAGATAGACCTCGGCCGTATCGGACTTGCGCGGCATGGCACGGACTTGGAGGTCCGCGCCCTTGAAGGTTTTCTTCAAATAGCCTTCGAGCTTACGGATCTCGTCGGGCTTCACGGCGTACTCCCTCTCAGATTTCGAGGGCTCGAAGATAGGGAGGAGGCGGGAGTTTCAATCCTCCCGTCGATCATTCGGCCCTGTCGAAACTCTGATCCATGGCGCGTGCCGGCTCGTCGCATCCTCCGGTCGTCCCGACGACCTTCGCGGGAACGCCGGCCACCGTCGAATGCGGCGGCACCGGCTTCAGGACGACCGAGCCTGAGGCGATCTTCGAGCAGTCGCCGATCTTGATGTTGCCGAGGATCTTCGCTCCCGCCCCGATGAGGACGCCGCAGCCGATCTTGGGATGACGATCCCCGAATTCCTTGCCGGTTCCGCCGAGCGTCACGTCCTGAAGGATGGAGACGTTGTCGCCGATCACCGCGGTGAAGCCGACGACGAGGCCGGTCGCGTGGTCGAGGAAGATGCCCCGTCCCATGCGCGCGTTCGGATGGATGTCGGTCTGGAAGACGGCCGAGGACCGCGACTGGAGATAGAGCGCGAAATCGCGCCGTCCCTCCTTCCACAGCCAGTGCGCCAGCCGATGCGTCTGGATGGCGTGAAACCCCTTGAAGAAGAGGAGCGGCTCAAGATAGCGCTCGCATGCCGGGTCCCGGTCGTAGACCGCCTGGATGTCGGTGCGCAGGCTCTCGCCAAAGCTGCCGCTTTCGGCCAGCATCTCGTCGAAAGCCTGGGCGATCAGCACCGCCGGAACGTCGGGATGGTCGAGCCGCTGCGAGACGCGGTGGACCAGCGCCGATTCCAGGCTGCGATGGTTGAGGACGGTCGCATAGAAGAAGCCGGAGAGCATGGGTTCGCCCTCGGCCGCCTCCTCCGCTTCACGCCGGACCTGCGCCCAGATCGGATCGACCGCCTGGAGCTTCTCGTGAACCTGCGGGCTGCTGACGCTCATGGCGTTCTCCCTAGTGCGCTGACCCGATCATCCGGTTCCACCCGGGAATGCTGCCGGACCCGTGATCTTGTCGCGGCGCGCCGGCCGGAAGCGTCCTGCCGCAGGAACCGGCGACCGTCTCCGCAGATGACATAGGCGATCGCCAGCCGCGCGAAAAGATGCCGGTGGTGCACGACGCGTTCATCTATCGCGGCCGCTTCGAGCACCCGATTGCCGGAGCGCCCGGCTGATCAGGCCGTCGCCTTCAGGAAATCGGTGACGGCAGCCTTGAAGGTCCGGTCGCCGACGGACAGCATGTGGTCGCGGTTCTCGATCGCAAAGACCTGGGCATGCGGCATCATGGCGGCGAGCGCGACGGGCGATCCGGCGATCTCGTCCTTGGTGCCGACGCCGATGAACACCGGCTGTTCGATCCGGGCGACATCCTCCGCCGTCAGTTCCTTGCGCGACGTCTCGATACAGGCGGCAAGCGCGTGGCGGTCGCTCCTGGTGCGATCGGCAAAGGCGCGGAACATCCGCCCGCGCTCGTCCGACACATCGTCGAGCGAGGGTGCCCGCAATGCCGCCGCGATCGGGTCCCAGTCGCCCACGCCTTCGACGAGGCCGATGCCGAGCCCGCCGAGGACGAGCTTCTCGACGCGATCGGGATGGGACAAGGCCGCGAAGGCGGCGACCCGCGCCCCCATGGAGTAGCCGAACAGCGTCGCGCGTTCGATCGCGAGATGATCGGCGAGCGCAATCGCGTCGCCCGCCATCTTTTCCGGCGTGTAGGCGGCCGGATCGGTTGGCTTGTCGCTCATCCCATGGCCGCGATGGTCGAAGGCGACAGCGCGATACCCGGCCCCGGTGAGCGTTTCGATCCAGCCGGGATCGATCCAGTTGACCCGCATCGACGAGGCGAAGCCGTGCAGGAGCATGACGGCGGGCGCATTCCGATCGCCCTCGTCGATATAGGCGAAAGTCAGTCCGTCGTGAGCAAAATTATCCATCACAGATCTTCCGGCGGAAATCGGATTTGAGGCAGCGCGCTCTGGATAGGCGCGATGCCGCGTTTTCGCCACCCCTTCTCATTCCGTCTCCTCGCCACTATGGTCCGGCGCGACGCGAACGAGCCGAGGGAAAACGGCATGGCCGGACATCTGATCCCGCATTTCCAGAACGACGCCGGTCATTCGAGCATCGAAGTCGGTGTGAGTGAATTCATGTGCTGCGGGGCGAACCCGCCGCACGACCATCCGCACGTATTTCTCGACATGGGCGACGAAGCCGAGATCGTCTGCGGCTACTGCTCGACGCTCTACCGGCTGAACACGACGCTGAAGCCGAACGAGACCAATCCGGCGGGCTGCCTGTTCGAGGAGCGCGCGGCCTGACACCGGCCTGCGCCGAAGGCACGTTGCCATGTCAACTTTAAAAGGTCCGCCGCCCAGGATCGCCTTTGTCGGGGCCGGCATTGCCGGTCTGACCGCGGCGCTGGAGTTCTCCATGCTCGGATGGCCGGTGACGGTGTTCGAGCGGGCCGCCCGGCTTGAAAGCGTCGGCGCCGGGATCCAGCTCTCGGCCAATGCGCTGCGCGTGCTGGAGCGACTCGGCCTGTCGGCGGCGCTCGGCGCGACCGGCACCCGTGCCCGCGAAGTCAGCCTGCGCAGCGGTCGCACCGGCCGGCTGATCGCGAAGGTCCCGGTCGAGGCCGATGACGGCACGCCTTACCTCTCGATCCACCGGGCCGATCTGCAGACCGTCCTGGTCGAGGCGGTCAGGGCGCGCCGCGAAATCGATCTCCGCCTGGGATGCGAACTCGCTGCGATCGCTCCCGCGCCCGAAGGCCTGTCCCTGACGATCCGCGAGACCGGGCGGGAAAGCCGCTGCGAGGCCGATCTCGTCGTGGCCGCCGACGGCGTGAATTCGGCGATCGCCAGCCAGCTCGGGCTTCCCCCGTCCCGTCCAAGCGGCGCGGTCGCCTGGCGCGCCGCGGTTCCGGGCACGGGATTTTCCGGGATCAACGCCTGGCTCGGCAGGAGCCGCCATGCCGTCGCGTACCCGATCCGCGGCGGCACGCAGACCAATCTCGTGCTGATCGAGCCGGCCGCGGCCGCGCCCGACGCCGATCCTGCGGCGATGCTCGAGCGCTTCTCCGGCTGGGACAGGACGCTGAAGGAACTGATCCGTGCGGCGAAGCAGCCGACCTTCTGGCCGCTGCTCGAAGTCCCGGCCGCGCGGCCATGGCGCCATATGGACGACCGCATCGTCCTGATCGGCGACGCCGCGCATGCGATGCTGCCCTACGCCGCCCAGGGCGCCGCGATGGCGATCGAGGACGCGGCTGTCCTTGCCGCATGCCTCGCCGAGGCGCCGGACCTTTCTTCGGCGCTCGCCGCATACGAGGCAGCGCGCCGGCCGCGGATCACGCGCGTTCGCGAACGCGTCGCCTTCCATCGCCGGGTCTACCACTTGCCCTTCCCGCTCGGGCTTGCCCGCGACGCTGTCATTGCGGCCCGTCCCAAGGCGAGCCTGCGCGGCGACCTCGCCTGGCTCTACGACTGGCGCCCGCCTGCAGCCGGGGCTCAGACAGCCGGCTGATCGAGGATCGCCGGGTGCGTTCGCCCGGGTATCCCAACGGAACGCAATTGCGAGACGTCGCGTTTCCTGAGAATGTCGGGAGCGGGAACTGGCGGATAGCGGCTTCCGGTTGGACCGGGTCGCGCCGCCAAACCGCTTCGATCCCTCGGCGGCAAACGATCTGGCACCTTCGGGACCCGGCCGTCGGCCCGGGCTTCAAGAAGGAACTTCGATGCCGCGCTTTGCGCTCATGCCGTCTCACCGCCGCACACGTCCCTTCGCGCTTTTCCTCGCCTCGCTGGCGCTTTCCGGTGCCGTCGCGGGTAGCGCTCTAGCCGAGGACACCGGTGCCGACGGCAAGAGCGGCCGCGTGATCCCCAAGGCCGCGCAGTCCTCCGCTCCCGATCTCGCACCGGCCGAAACGACACCGGCTCCGGCGGCCGGACCGACTCCCCCGGCGCTTTCCCAGCCCGAAAGCGACGCCATCGAGGAAGCCGTTCCCAGCAACGAGCCGAAGCCGATCGAACCGCAGGCGACCGAGCCGCGGCCAGAGCACGCTTCGCCGAACTCCGCGCCGGCAGCCCCCGATTCCACCGCTGCTCCCGAAGCGACGACGGGCGAAGCGTCGGGAACCATCGTGCTTCCCAATGACGACACGCCGGATACGGAAATGCCGACACAGGGCGCGCCGGACAGCGGAGAGGCGGCGCCGGCCCGGTAGCCTCAGACTTCCGGATCGCCCTGTGCCCTCGTCATCCCGATAATTGCAACGCGGCGGATGCACATCCGTCGCGGTATCGCTATGCTCCGCTCCCAAGGCGGGCGGATAACGCTTCGCACATATCCTGGGAGGAGGGACGCATGGCAGCGGAGATCTTCGAGACACTCGACAAGCGGTTCAAGCGCCTCTTCGTCCCGACGGCGCGGCTCGATCATCTCTACCAGGGCTGCCGCTGGGCCGAGGGTCCGGCCTATTTCGCGGCCTCGCGCACCCTCGTCTGGTCCGACATCCCGAACGACCGCATGCTGCGCTATGACGAATGCACCGGCACGGTCGGCGTCTTCCGGCATCCGGCAAATCATTCCAACGGCAATACGGTCGACCGGATCGGCCGGCTCGTCTCCTGCGAACATGGCGGGCGGCGGATTTCGCGCACCGAGATCGACGGCAGCGTCGTCACGCTGGTCGATTCCTACGAGGGCAGGCGGCTGAACAGCCCGAACGACATCGTCGAGAAGTCGGACGGCACGCTATGGTTCACCGACCCCACCTACGGCATCGATTCCGACTATGAGGGTCATCGCGCCGAGAGCGAGCAGGCCGGCTGCTACGTCTATCGATTCGACCCGAAGGACGGCAGCCTGACGGCGGTCGCCGATGATTTCGAAAAGCCGAACGGCATCGCCTTCTCGCCCGACGAGCGGACGCTGTACATCGTCGATACGGGCCTCACCCATCGCGAGGACGGCCCCCGCCACATCCGCCGCTTCGCGGTATCGCAGGATGGCCGGCTCACCGGCGGCGAGGTCTTCGCCGAATCCAGTGTCGGGCTGTTCGACGGATTGCGCCTCGACGAAGCTGGGCGCATCTGGACCAGCGCGGGCGACGGCGTCCACTGCTACGACCCGGACGGCACGCTGATCGGCAAGGTGAAGGTCCCTGAGGTCGTGGCGAATGTCTGCTTCGGCGGGCCGAAGCGGAACTACCTCTACATCTGCGGCACGACATCGCTCTACGGCGTACGGCTCGCCGTCAACGGCGCGAAGACGTTCTGAGAGCCAGGATCACGCATTCGACTCCGCGCCCAGCGGCACGTCGACATGGAACGCCGCGAAACTCCGTGCGAACAATGGCATAGGCCGCGAACTTCAACTCCGACATCTGCTGGCCGATCTCCACTGGCGGCCGGACGTCGGAGAAGGCCCACAAGCCTCGCTGAGGTCGCGAGAACGCGGGCCCAGCGGCCAGCTCTCTCGGACCGCGCCGACCGGTCTGGACCTCGCATGCAGCCATTTGCCATCGCGCGATTCTGGAACCCGTCGCCGGTCCGCGGGAAGAGCGATTCCGCCGGTCGGGAGGCGCCAAGACGTATATTCTGGAGTGCAAGCATTCCCGCGAGAGCGAAAGCTCGCACCGCGCGAATCTACAGAGGAAGAAAGTGGTGGGTGATGTAGGGATCGAACCTACGACCCGCTGATTAAGAGATAGCGGCTTGCCTTCCAGCGCCATCTTCGACGCCGTCGTTAGAACGCTTCAAGCACCTGTTTCAATTGCCCTTCCCGCCGATTTCTTACATCTTTATCACGAAGAGCCTCGATGCGCTGCTGCCGATCCTGTATCTGCGCGGGATCTCGACTGGCGACTTTCAGGAAGCCCTTGCGGCGCTGCTCGGCAAGGACGCGCCTGGCCTCTCACCCTCCGTCATTTGCTGCCTGAAGGACGACTGGCAGGGCGAATATGACCGCTGGCAACGCCGCGATCTCTCAGTGCGCCGCTACGTCTACATCTGGGCAGACGGTGTCTACCTCCAGGTCCGCATGGAAGACGCAGCCGCCTGCATGCTGGTCGTCATCGGCGCGACGCCCGAGGGCAAGAAGGAACTCGTCCGCTTCCAGGTCGGCGTCCGCGAGAGCGCCCAGAGCTGGCGGGAACTGCTCGTCGACCTGAAGGCCCACGGCCTTTCCGTTGCCCCGAGATCGCGGTCGGGGACGGCGCCATGGGCTTCTGGAAGGCGCTCGACGAGATCTTTCCCAGAACGAGGCATCAGCGCTGCGGGGTCCACAAGATCGACAACGTCCTCAACAGGGTGCCGAAGTCGGTACAGCCGAACATGAAGGTCGACCTTCGAGATCCGCGACGCGCCGGACCGGGCGGACGCCGAGGCGGCCATCGCGGTCTTCCAGGAGAAATACGGCACCAAACACCCCAAGGCCGTCGAATGCCTCGTCAAGGACCGCGAGCCGTTCCTGGCCTTCTTCGACTCCTGAGCTCGTCGAAGGGCCGGCCGAGCATTGGGACCATTTACGCACGGCCACCCCCATCGAGAACGTCTTTGCCACTGTCCGGCATCGAACGGTGCGGATGAAGGGTGCCCTGTCGCATAAGACCGCGCGGCTGATGGTCTTCAAGCTCGTCATGGCCGCCGCCAAGTACTGGCGAAGGCTGAAGGGCGAAAATCGCTTGCCGATGGTCATCGCAGGCGTCAAGCTCACCGACGGCGTCGCGGTCACACCGGACGCCGATCAACGCGCCGCCTGATCGACTCCATCACCCAAATCCGGCCATAGCTCCAACAATTGCACCCCAGTTTATGGAAGTACGATTGTGTTAAAGTCGGAGAGCGACTTTGAATATTGAACATCTGCGGGATTTTCTCTGCGTCTGCGAGACGATGAACATGACGGCGGCTGCCGCACGACGTCACACCACACAGTCCAATCTCAGTAAGCGACTCCGTAGCCTTGAGACCTCAATCGGTCAGGATCTCATCGATCGAACCAGCCGGCCTATGACATTGACCTCCGCCGGCGAGAGCTTCGCCAAGCGGGCGAGGCGAGCTCTCGATCAACTGGAAGGTCTGCGGATCGACGCACTGCCCTGGTGGGTAAGCGAAGGCGCCTTGCGGATTGCGATGCCGCATGGCGCGAGCGTTGACGTTTTCCCGCATTTCAAGTTGAGAGTTCAGGAAAAGCTGAACGGGACGTACCTCATTCCCTTGATCGCTAACGAGGATACGGCCGCGCAGATGATCTCCCGCTCGCAATGCGATCTCGCGCTCGTTCACCACCACGAGACGGTCGCTCATGCGGACGGTCTTGCCGTGTTCAAAGGAGCGAAAATCGCCAGCGACCGGCTTGTCTTGGTCAGACCGGGGCAAGGTCAGGCGCGCTCGGACGAGCGCTGCTTCATTCCGCACCGGGGTACATATCTTGGAAGAGTCTGGCAGGCTGCCGGATCGGCCACGCGCAAGCCCGAGATCGAACTGGGCATGGCGGTCGATATCAGAGCGAGTTGTCTCTCCGGCGCAGGGGCCGGTGTTCTGCCCTTCAGCCTGATCGAAGCCGACGTCGCGCTCGGCCGTCTCCTGATCGAGGACGACGTTTTGCCGATCGACTACGACTTGGTGCTTTACTGCGCGCCCGAGGCGAGCCCGAAGGCGCGGGAGCTTTGGCAGGCGATCGAACAGGATCCGAACCGGGCGCTCGCCCCGTCTTCGCGCCGGACGGGCGACATCAGTCCCGTTTGAACTTCTGTCAGTCGAACAATGACTTGGACGCGCTTCAGACCCCCCTGCTAAAGCGCGTGGGCCATCGCCTCTGTGCTTAGCTCCATGCGGCAGAGTTGCGGCCGGGCGAGAGCGAGCGTCGCGGAGAACCCGAAGCGGCGAAACGGAGGGAACGAAGCTTTGCATCCATGTGTCATACGAACGGCGATCGCCATCCTGTCGCTTCTGTCCTGGATGGCCCCTGCAAGTGTAGCGTCCCAAGAGCGTCCGGTTTCGGATTTCACGGATTGGGCCAACGGACAACTGATCTTTGAGGATGATGGACGCGCTATCTCCAAGGCGCTGAGAGCGGCTACGGGCCGGCCCTATACCCATGTCGGAATGGTTCGCATAACCGGCGGCGGAGCGGTCGCTCTCGACACCAATCCTAGCCTATGGGAGAACTTCGTCGAAGAATTTATCGCCAAGGCCGTCAGTGGCCGCTATGCCGTTTACGCGCTGCGCGGCCTGTCGACGAATGCGGCCTTCACGCCGCCGCGTGTCGCCAATGGCTACCTCAACACCCCGGACGATCCGTATCTGAGGCCGGGCCGCTCCGAACTGTCCGGCGTCGAACTGGCCAGGCTCTCCTTTGCAGCCTTGGGCATCAAGCTCGGAAAGACGACAACCTTCGGAGGTCTGGCAGTGAAAACACCTGCAATCCGAGACTGGTTCCACGGGGTTTGGCGGAATCATCCGGACTGTAAAGTGCGACATGCCAGCGAGACGGCGTGCTGGGACATCGTTCGTCGTCAGTCGGTCATAACCCCCGCAAGTCTTGCCGAAGATCCACATCTCGTCTGCGTATGGTCGAATTTCGAGGCCGATCGAAACCTGTGTCCGGGGCCGCGATGATACCGGATACCGTAAGCGGACCAACAGAGATCGAGCCGCATGCGCCGGTGGCGGTGGCGGTTAGACCGGTAGCCCCATATCCGCGGGCAACGGCACGGGCGGTATTCGGCAAGTTCATCGGTGCGAGCGCCGCCGCTTCTCTGCTTGTCGCCTCGTCTCTCTCCACGAAAGCCGAAACGAACCGAACACAAGGCGGCAATGCACACTTCAAGAGCGTGCCGGGCCCGACGCCAAAGCCGGATCGAAAGAGCCCGGTCCCCGGGGAGGGATGGATCGGCGTGGCGCTGACCACCGAAGCGGGAGACCGGATCGGTATCGTCGAGCGGATTGAGCGGCGCCCTGTTGGCGGATCGCAGACGGAAGTCCTTGTCCGACAGGCGGACTGGACGCTTCTCGGCATCGACATCAACCGCGTCGCCGTGTCAGGCAATCATCTCGTTTTCGTCGATCGGGAACCGGAGTGATGCGGGCTCGACGTTTGACTGCGCTGGTTGCGCTCAAGCCTACTTCAGCGGCAGTCCTTTTCGCGGTCAACGGCCTGTCGACGCTTGAAGCCTCGGCGGCGACAGGCTCGGGCAGCGGGCTCTTCGAGGTCTCGCAACGGCTTGTGTCGGCCTACAACCGTGGAAGCGCCGACCGCATCCGCCGCCTGATGTCGCCTGAACTGAAATCGAGATATTCCAATGCCGCCGTTCTTGATGTGATTGCTCAGTGCAAGCGGCGACAAATGCCGCACATTGTTCGAACCAGCCTGCCGGTCTCAGGGGGGAGAACCTATGGCTTCTTCGCGGTCTACGGTGATGACATCACATCGTCGATGATCCTGGAAGTGGATCAGCAGGATCGGATTGTCTTCTGGAAGATGGAGGACGACCCCTTTGGAGGGGACTTCAGCTGCTCGTTCAAGGAATTCTGACAATTGGCAGTTGGTGCCAGGCCTTCAAATGCGGTCGAGGCCCTCCTTCCCCATGTCGGTCAGGATGGACCGATAGCGGAATGGCATGCCTGGCTAGAGCCTCCGAGCGCGATGGCCGCCGCCGGCGAAGAGACAGGCGCCCGCCCCTGTCGCCGCACCGGCGGCACCGTCGAGATCGACACGTGCACCTCCGGAGCTTCCCGGGTTTATGGACGCATCGGTCTGGATGAACTTCTCGTAGGAATCCAGTCCAAGGTCGGCCCGGCAAAGAGCGCAGACGATCCCGAGCGTGGCACTCTGGCCGAGGCCGAAGGGACTGCCGACGGCGATCACATAATCGCCGACGCGGAGTTGTCCGGAATCGCCGAATGGAATCTCAGTCAGACCATCGGCCTCGATCTTGATGACGGCAAGATCGGTTTCCGGATCCGACCCGACGATTTCCGCCTGTACCGCTCGACCGTCGGAGAGGACAACAGCAATGACGATTGCCCGGTCGACGAGGTGACTGTTGGTGAGGATAAATCCCTTCGCCGCATCCACTATCATCCCGGACCCCACGCGCTGCGTCGGATAGGTCTGCGGCGGGGAGTTTTCCGGCAGATCAAAGAACCGGAGCAGGAGTGAATCGGCCGGCATCGGGCTTTCTGCGGAGGCTCCCTCGCTCACGGCATCGATGCTGACGACGCCGGGCAGAACGCCTTCGAGCATCGGCGCGAGCGTCGGCTGGACGAGACGGTGGGCGACGGCAGGCGGTTCGGCGCTCGCGATCCATGCTGGCGCCGCCGCCGCAAGGACAACCGCAGCGAGGAAACTGCGACATAGCGCTGTCATCCAACGACCCTTTCAGGGTGCGCGTGTGCCGCCTTGGCAGGGCATTCGCGATCATGGCCTGGAGCGAAGAAGCTCCGGCGAACGATGATCAGGCCGTTCCGGCAGCGGCGACCATGCCCGCCACAGCCTGCCGACCGTTCTCCAGACGCCGGCGAGCCCGGCCGGTGCGTAGTGCGGCCGGGCCGCGGAGCTGGAGCAGTTGCGCCAGCCGGTCACGGGCGCGGCTGACGCGGCTCTTCATCGTGCCGGCGGGGCAGCCGCAGATCTCGGCCGCCTCCTCATAGGAGAAGCCCGACGCGCCAACGAGGATCAACGCCTCGCGATGGTCGACAGGCAGAGTCGCGAGCGCCGTATGGAAATCGGAGAGGTCGAGCGCGCCCTCCTGGCTCGCTCGGACCGTCAGCCGTCCCGCCATCTCTCCGCCGATGTCCGCGACTTCCCGCCGCGACTGACGCAGTTGATCGTAGAACTCGTTCCGCAGGATGGTGAACAGCCAGGCCGTCAGGTTCGTCCCCGGCTCGAAGCTTGCCTGGCAGCCCCAAGCCTTCACCAGCGTCGCCTGCGTCAGGTCGTCGGCGCGGCTCGCGTCGCCCCGCGCCAGCCCGTACGCATAGGCTCGTAGGCTCGGAATGGTTGCGAGAAGCAGGTCCTTGAAATCGGCTGGCGCGGTCATGACTGACATTCTCCAAGCATCCGAGGTCGGGGAGCGCGACGGCGCTTCATTTCGCGCCGTTGAGGAAGACGGTAAGGCTTTCTGCCGGGCGGACTTTGACGCGCATCAACTTCCCGCGGCAAAAGAACGCGGGCAGCCTGTGGTGGCTCTCCATCACCGTTGCGATGCCGGCAACGGCGCCATCGATGATGGTGTCGATCCGGGAGGTCCGCCCGGCGATCAGGCCTCCGCCGCAAACCCGGAGACGAAAGGAACGCCCATGGCGCACGTCCTGGTGATCGGAAGCGCGAATGTCGACCGGATCTGGCGGCTCGACGAGCCGATCACTGTTGGCGGCCGCTTCACCTATCGCGAGATGCAGACTCGCTGCGGCGGCGGCGGCTTCAACACGGCGGCGAGCCTCGTCGCTCTCGGCCACACCGTTACCCTTTGCACGAGGCTGTGCGACGACGCCCTCGGTCGTGCCACCCTCGAAACGCTCCGCGCCTTCGGCATCGGGACAGAGGCGGTGCGCTGGGAGACCGGGTCGACACGGCCGCTGCAGATTCTCGTCGAGCCCTCCGGCAACCGGACCATCGCCGCGCCTGTGGCGGCGGAAAGCCATACGCTTGCCGAACTGCCGCCGGTCGCGGCGAACATTGCCTATGTCAATGTCCGGCGCGCCGATCCGGCTCTGCTGACGGAACTGTGTTCGCGCATGCCCGTCGTCGCGCAGATGCCGCTGGAGAGGGGCCAGCGCCGGCCGAGCCATGTCCTCATCGGCGCAGCCTCCGACCACGCGGTGGTGAGCCGGGAGGCCTTCGTCGAAGCGCGCCGGATAGCCGGAGATGGGCTTTCCTCCTTTATCTTGACCGGGGGAGCCGGCGCCGTCCGCCTCTGGAGCGAGGGCGGGGAGACACGAATCCCGGTGCCGCCTCTGCCAAGGGCGCCGGCCGATACGACGGGCGCGGGCGACGCGTTCGTGGCGGGATTGATCGACGCGCAGCTGACGGGCGCATCGCCAGTCGACGCGGTTGGCCCTGCCAACGCCATCGCCGCCAGATACCTCACCGACCGCGACGGCTTCTGGGGCGGATCGTCCATGCTGGCGGCGGTGGACGGCTGAAGTCTTGCGGTCCGCAAGGGGCTGCGGAGCGGGACCGGTGCGGCAAGCTCAGACGCCGATTGCGCTGCGCACGGCCTCCGACAGAAGCGTGCCCCAGGACCAGACCAGGGAAGACGACGAGGGCCGCCATGAGCGCCACCGTCAGCCCAGCCGGCACCGCCCTCCCCGCGATCCGCCGGCGCAGCCTCAGATGCAGCGGCCTTGCCAGCACCGCGAGGACGAGGGCCCAGACGATCGCCGGCAGGAACGGCACCGCCAGCAGGAGGCAGAGGTAGAAGCCGACCATCCCGGCTGCGATCAGGATCAGCGTCGAAAGCGTCTTCGGAGGAGGCGTATCGCGATCAAACACCGGCCCCACCGCGGCTCTTCCGGTTCCGGTTTGCGCCGAGGCGCGGTAGCACCGACTTGGCCAATCCTGCGTTCCCGCCGTCAGGCTTGCGAGCGAGCCGCGAGCGCAGCAGCTTGTCAGCCTCCATGACGAGGAGCACCGACAGCGCCAGCAGCACAAGCATCAGCCATTCCGACAGCGGCAGTGGCGAGAGCCCGAGGAGATTGCGCAGCCGGCAGGTGTCTCACGATCACGTTGCGGCGCGCCATACGCCGGGTGGCGATCGACAGGGCAATGGTGACCGCGACCGGCAGGCCTTCGGAGATCACCGAGACCGCGAGCGCGATGGGGACGATGAAGGTCTCGCGCAGCGTTGCTCCGGCGCCGAGCTGCAGCGCGATAACCGCCAGAATGAGGCCGAACGAGACGATCCCGAGGATCTGGGTGAAGCGGTCTAGGCGCCGCGTCAGCGGCGGCGCCGCGGCCGGTGCCTGCAGGGCGCCGGCGATGGCGCCGAGTTCGGTCCGGCTGCCGGTGGGCGACGACCAGCGCCCGCGTGCGGCCACGCTGAAGGTGGAGCCGGCAAACAGCATGGTCAGCCGCTCGGCGAGCGGCGTGTCGGCGGCAAGGGCTCCGTCCGCCACCTTGTCGACCGGCAGCGACTCGCCGGTGAGCGAGGATCGTCGGCCTGGACCTTGGCGGCGTCGAGGAGGCGCAGGTCGGCCGGAGCCCGATCGCCGCCTTCCGCGGCATGCGGCCGAGCAGCGCCGCGAGTTCGCTCCCGGCCCGCCGTTGCGCAAAGGCTTCCAGCGCCCCGCCGCCGGAAGACATCAGGGCGATCATGACGCCTGCCAGATACTCGTCGAGCAGGAGGGCGCCGCCCATGGCGAGAGCCGCGATGACGTCGAGGCCGAACTCGCCGCGTCTGAGGCCGACCAGGATCTCTCCCAGGAGATGGACGAGCACGAGCACGGTTCCCGCGGCCCACCGCGACGCGTCAAGTCCCGCACGATCGGCGAACCAGAAGAGCCCGCCGCTTGCGAGCGCCGCCAAGGTGATCGGCAGGAGCAGGGTCTTCGTGAAGGCGCCGAAGCGCCGCAGGACGGAAGGTTCGGAAGATGGCACGCGCAGACCCCTTCTTTGGAACGACTGTAATTCGTCCGCGCGATGCGCCTTGATCGGACGCAGTTCCTTGCCTCCACCGGTCCCGCGTTGATGTGGATCAATGCGGGACCGGCGGGTTCGAATTAGGGATCGAGCACACCCGCAGCCGATGCTCGCCCGCCGCAGATGGAGCTTGTCAGATGCGCGAACACTTCACCGTTCCCGATCGTCAGGCGAAGTTGGACCTGATGAGGGTCGGCGTGACGCTTGCCCTTCGGTGCGCCGATTGCGAGCGGCTGTTCGGCGTCGACGATGACTCGGCGGGTCGGCTGCGCAACTTCGCCCGCGGGCACGGCTGCACCTTCGCCCACATCCCTCAAGGCGCTGCTTTCTTCCGCATTCTGTTGCCGTCCCACCTCGCGGAGGGGTAAGCGGCTTGCGAGGCAACAAAGGCTGGGAAGCGGGCCGGTCGTCATTCGAGCCTACCCGTCCGGCCCGCCAGCCCGCCCGAAGGCCGTCCACATGAACGACCTCGATCTCCTCAGCCGCCTCGCCGTGTCGCTGTCGATCGGGCTTCTCGTCGGCCTTGAGCGGGGATGGCAGACCCGCGAGGAGGAGCCGCATCTTCGCGCCGCGGGCCTTCGCACCTTCGCACTGACGGGGCTGCTGGGCGGGATCTGCGGCGCCGCCGCCGCAGCTTTGTCCGCGCCGCTGGTAATTGGCCTCGGCTTTCTCGGATTCGCCTTCGCCTTCACCACCTTCCATGCGCTGGAGGCGCGGGCGAGCCGCAACTTCTCCGCCACGTCGGCGGTCGCCGGGCTCTTGACCTTCGTCCTCGGGACCTACGCGATCATCGGGTCCGTCCCGGTCGCGGCAGCGGGAGCCGTAGCCATGACGCTGCTCCTGGCGCTGCGCGAGCCCTTGCACCGTTGGGTGCAGGCGCTCTCCTGGACGGAGATCCGCGCCGTCCTGACGCTCCTCGCGATGACCTTTCTCCTGCTGCCGATCCTGCCCGATCGGAGCGTAGATCCGTGGGGCGCGCTCAATCCGGCGCGGATCTGGATGCTGACCATCTTCATCGCGGCGCTCTCCTTCGGCGGCTACGTCGCGATCAAGGCGCTCGGGGACCGGCTGGGCGTCCTCATTGCCGCGGTCGCCGGCGCCATGGCGTCGTCCACGGCAACGACGCTGACCCTCGCCCGTCTCGGATGCGAGCGGCCGCATTCGGCCGGGCTGATTGCCGCCGGAATTCTGATCGCCGGCGTCGTGATGACGGCGCGGATCATCATCGTCGTCAGCGTTATCGACCGTGACCTGCTGTTTTCCATTGCGCCGGAGCTTGCCGTTCTGTCGGTGGTCCTCGTCGCATTCGCGGTCGTGCTCCTGTTCCGGAACCGGGCGGCGGAGAAGACCGAGCTCAAACTTTCCAATCCTCTGCAGCTGGGCGCAGCCATGAAGATGGCGGGCTTCATCGCGCTGATCCTGATAGCGAGCGTGCTGATGCGGCAGGTGCTCGGCAATGCCGGTATCCTCGCTCTCGCGGCCGTGTCTGGTCTGGCGGATGTCGACGCGATCTCGATTTCCATGGCCGAGCTAGCTTCCCGCCCGGGCGGCCGCGGCGTCGCCGGACAAGCCATCCTCATCGCCGTCAGCGTCAACACCGCGGTCAAGGCGGCGATGGCGCTCTGGGTCGGCCGACGACCGGTCGGCATCCCCGTCGTCGCAGCCAGCGTCCTCGCGGTCGTCACGATGGCTGTCACGGCAGTCCTTTTCTGACGCCCTTCCACCTGCGCGATCAGATTCCGTATTCCAGGTTCATGCACCCGGTCGCAGCGGCTAGGCCATGGTTCGGCGCCGGCTGCGCTCAGGCCGACTTCAACGGCATCGGCGCCTCGCGCTGTCGCGCCTTCTCCGCTTCCGCCCGGGCGACGTGATCCTTCACGGCAAGAAAGCTGTCGGGCGTCACCGAGATCGAGTCGATGCCGCATTCGACGAGGAAGGCGGCGAAGCCCGGATTGTCGCTCGGCGCTTGGCCGCACAGCCCGACCTTAGCGCCCGCCGCATGCGCGGCGGTGATCAGGCTTCGGATCATCCACTTGACGGCCTCGTCCTCCTCGTCGAACAGCGTCGAGAGAAGATCGGAGTCGCGATCGATGCCGAGGGTGAGCTGCGTCAGGTCGTTGGAGCCGATCGAGAACCCGTCGAAGCGCTCGGCAAAGCCCTTGGCGAGAATGACGTTCGAGGGGATCTCGCACATCACGTAGACCTCCAGCCCGTTCTCGCCGCGAACCAGCCCGTTCTCGCGCATCACGGCAAGCACCTGGTCGGCCTCGGCAAGCGTGCGGCAGAACGGGATCATCACCACGACGTTGTCGAAGCCTATCTCCTCGCGCAGCCGCTTGATGGCCCGGCATTCCAGTGCGAAGCCTTCGCGATAGCGCGGCGAATAGTAGCGCGAGGCGCCGCGAAAGCCGAGCATCGGGTTGGCCTCCTCGGGCTCGAACTCCCGGCCGCCGATGAGATGCGAGTACTCGTTGGTCTTGAAGTCGCTCATCCGCACGATGCAGGGCGCCGGATGGACCGTCGCTGCGATACGGGCGAGACCCCGGGCAAGCCGATCGACGAAGAAGGCCGGCTTGTCGTCATAGCCGCGGGTGATCTCGGCGATCTCCGCTTGCGCCGCGGCGTCGGCGACCCGTTCGGGATGGATCAGCGCCATCGGATGAATCTTGATGGCATTGTTGATGACGAATTCCATGCGGGCGAGGCCGACCCCGTTCGCCGGCAGTCGCCACCAGCGCATCGCCGCGTCCGGGTTGGCGAGGTTGAGCATCACATGCGTCCGGGTCGCGACAACCTTGTCGAGGTCCAACTCCTCGACCTGGATCTCGGCCGCGCCCTCGTACACGAAGCCAGTCTCGCCTTCGGCGCAACAAACCGTCACGTCCTGCTCGTCATGCAGGATCTCGGTCGCGTTGCCGGTCCCCACGATCGCCGGCAGACCAAGTTCGCGGCTGACGATGGCGGCATGCGAGGTGCGCCCGCCGTGGTCAGTGACGATGCCCGCCGCGCGCTTCATGATCGGCACCCAGTCGGGGTCGGTGATCTCGGTGACGAGCACCGAGCCCTCGACGAAGCGATCGATCTCGCTGGCGTCGCGGATCAGGCAGACCGGTCCCGAGACCGCGGCCTCGCCAATCGACAGGCCCGTACAGAGCGCGCGACCATGGGCGCCGACATGGTAGCTCTTCAAGGCACCGGCCCGGCGTCGCGACTGCACAGTCTCCGGCCGCGCCTGGACGATGAACAGCGACCCGTCGCGCCCGTCCTTGGCCCATTCCATGTCCATCGGGTAGCCGTAATGCGCCTCGATGGTCACCGCCCAACGCGCCAGGGCGAGAATCTCGTCGTCCGAAAGGACAAAGCTGCGGCGTTCGGCGAGCGAGGTCGGCACATTCTTTACCGGCCGCTCCCCGCCACGCGCGTAGATCATCTTCTTTTCCTTGGCACCGAGCGCCTTATGGATGATCGGCTTCAGCTTGGGGTCGTCGAGGAACGGCTTGAACACCTGGAACTCGTCGGGATCGACGGCCCCTTGCACGACGTTTTCGCCAAGCCCGAATGCGGCGTTGATCAGGACCACCCGATCGCAGCCGGTCTCGGTGTCGAGCGAGAACATGACGCCGGAGCCCCCGAGATCGGAGCGCACCATGCGCTGCACGCCGATCGATAGCGCGATCTTCATGTGGCTGTAGCCCGTGGCCTTGCGGTAGCTGATCGCTCGGTCGGTAAACAGCGAGGCGTAGCAGCGCCGGCAGGCGTCAAGCACTGCGTCGGCGCCGGAGATGTTGAGGAAGGTCTCCTGCTGGCCGGCGAAGCTCGCATCCGGCAGATCCTCGGCGGTCGCGCTGGATCGCACCGCCACGTTTACGTCGTCCGTCCCGGAGCGGCGCCCAAGTTCGGCATATGCCGCCCGGATCGCAGCCGCAGATTCGGCCGGGAAGTCGCCGCGCAGGAATGCTGCGCGGATAGTCCGCCCGGCCTCGGCGAGCGGGATCTTGCCTGCAGCCTCGTCGGCAAGGACGCCCGCGATCATGTCGGCGAGCCCGTTGGTTTCAACGAAGCGGCGGAACATCGCCGCCGTCGTCGCGAAACCCGGAGGCACGGCAACGCCCCGCGACGCCAGCGTGCGCACCATCTCGCCAAGCGACGCGTTCTTGCCGCCGACTTTCGCGACGTCATGACGGCCGGTCTCTTCGAACGAAAGGATCTCACTGTCGGGCATGGTCTGCCTCCTACCGATTTGCCTCAAGGTCTTCGCCTGCGCGATGGCGCCGTGGCCGCGAAGCCGATGCTCTGGAGAGCAGGAATGCTCTTAGCCTCGCCCTTCCGCTCCGCTGCTTGCGCGGCCCGGGCCTACTTGAAGCCGCCCTCGAACCCGCGGATGACGCCAAGGATTGCAGCGTTGATCGCAATGGCGGGCGTCGCGCCGAGACCGGCGCCTACCGTCTCCTCGTCATCCCGCCCTTCCCGCAGGATGCAGCTCCACTGCGCCCCGCCGAGCGTCGTGCCGTCCAGTTGAAGGTTCCAGCCTGGAAGGGCCTTGACTGCCAGTTCGATCGCGCCATCCGTCGACGCGAGCGCGCGGCTTGCATCGGCCGCAGTCTCGACTGGCCGCACATGCTCAGCCAAAGCAGCGCGCAGGTCCCGCGCCAGCGCCTCGTCGGTTTCCGCGGCTTCCTTGCAGCGCAGGATCAGGATGTCGAGGTCGTTGGCCATGATGGGCTCCCGGCTAAAGTCGTCGGTCCGAAGCGGATTGTCGATCTGCGCAGAGAATGAACGAGACTTCGCGCTGCCGAATTGATCTGGCGCAACCGGCTTCCGGTCGATCGGGACCTGGCGGGCGTCCGGGCCAGCCGGCGCGTGCTCGGCGAGCGGTCGGCTGTCCTTGGTCAGCCGGTTCAGCGATCGGCTCGAAGTCCCGCGATCCCGCTTCAGCCGGTCCATCCGGTGGCCACCTCCGTCGCACCGCTTATGGTCCGAGTTTCGACCCCCAGCGCGGACACTAGCCCGCCTTGTGCGGCATTTCACCCTGAAAGGATTCCGACGCCCCCCCCCCGATGGCGATCACTTCGGGGCCGGCGCAGCGTAGCGCCGCCAGACGGCCTTGCGCATGCGTCGGCGGCTCTCCTCCGCCGGCAGGACGTTGTCGGCTTCGATCCGTTGGGCCCATGATCGCCACGAACTCGCCTTCCCTGAGATGCAGGGTCACGCCCCGTAGGGCGCTGACGGCGGCTGTCCCGCCCCCGTAGATCTTGGCGAGATCCTGGAGCCGGATCAGTTCGCCCGGCGTGCCGTCCATCGTCAACTCCCCTCGACCGAGCCGACGACGAGGGGATCGCCCTCACCGATGTCGCCGCCGACGATTTCGGTCCAACTGCCGTCGGTGAACCCGACGGCGACCACGACCGCCTCCGGCTGACCCTGCCGGAGAACGAAGACGCGCCTTTCGTTGGCGACCGCCTTGTCGGCCGTCTCGGGCTTTGAGGTAGCGCCGGGGCGCGGCATCATCCGCAGGAACAGTTGCCTTTTGTCGGACGTCGTCGCCTCTTCGGGCGGCGCGTAGCGCAGCGCGGCGGGAGGTCCGGCCGGAGCCGTTCAGCTCGAGGACAGTTTCGATCTCGGGGGTCGGCGCGAGCATCTGGCGTTGATCTTCAGTCGTTGCTCAAAGTCAGATTTTTTGCGTGCCGGCCCCCTTCACTGGCTCAACGCGTCCGCACCGTACGCGGCACGCGATCGAGACGCTGCTGGCTGTGGGCTCGCCCTGGAGGCTGGCCGAGCATTTAACGCCATACCGGCAGACGGACGGAGCGGGACATCGCCGATGCTTCGCGCGTCAGTCCCGCTCTCAGTCAATGCGGACCGCCCGCGGTGCTTGGGCTGAAAGCGGGTGCATCGCTGGCGGGGAAAGACTCCGCACCCGCCTCGTCGATGAGGTCGTCGATTCGCTGCCTCATGGCGGCGCCTTCTCGTGCCGCTGTCGTCAGTTCATGGACATGGACGTCCTGGCCGCCGGCCTTCGTGAGTATCGCAGTCGCGCGTTCGGCATGGGCGTCGTCACGCAGATGCACCCAAAGAAGCAGGCCACCGGCCGCGACCTGTTCCTCGATGCGCTGCAGGTGGCTCCTCTCGATCATGCGATCGAGCAGCAGGCCGAGCGAAGCGCAGACATAGCCGGATGCCGCCGCAGCCGCGATGGCGGCACCTAATGTGCCCCCCGAGGCGAGGATTGCGCCTGCGGTGGCCACGGATCCGACATAGATGAGGATGCCCGCCACCGCGCCCTCGGCGTCGCCGATGGACTCGTTGGCGACGTACGCGACGACCGGCACGGCGGCGTCGTCCTCCAACTCCCGCACCGACCGATAGCCATGACCGAGCTTCTCTTCGACCGTGGCCCGGCTCGCCAGAAGGCTGAGATCGGCGCGGTCGAACCCGGACATCAGGAGTTCGTCGATGGCGTTCTGGAACTGCTTGGCGTCATGAAAGACCCCGACAGCCTCGCGAACCGCGTCAGTCATCCTTACTGCCTCCCTGGAAGACCGGGTGCGCAGACACTGTGGTCATGCGCCGGGTCTCGTTGTTCGCCATCGCCCGTCCCGCGGCAACTCGTCGCCGGCACCGCACGCGGTCGCTTGGCGCGCTCACCTCATGGCGGCACCGTGCCGACAACGCGAGGCGGTCGATGAGCGTCTGTTATCCTGCCAATCCTGCACGGGTTCGGACACCGGGATCTCGACCGGCCGGGCTCGTCTTTCCCCGAATCCGATCGGGAATGAGGTAGGCGACCCCGATCAGCACCAGGCCGAGCACGATGCCAAGCACTTCGCCCGAGGCCTGTAAGACTGCGGGATAGCTGGTGCCGGCAATTGCGCCGATCGTCGTTTTGCCGCCGGCGATCGGGGCAAGAACACCGGTCGCCGCCACGCCGGCGTAAGTCGCCATATAGGCCGCTGCGCCGCCCAGTCCGCCAATCACGAAGAACATGGCATCCTTACGTCCCGTTGCCGCTGCGGCAAGGCCCGTCCCTGGGCAATAGCCGGCAACGGCGAAGCCGAGGCCGAGAAGCGCGCCGCCGGCGAAGACGCCGAAATAGGCCGTCTTGACGCCAAGGTGGGCTGGATCAATGAGGCCGGCCAGCAGACCGGCGAACATCAGTACGGAAGCGACGCCGATCGCGAGAAGGATCGTCTTCATCAGGTGCATCCGGCTCAGACGCAACATCCCGATGATGTAGTCGGGGTTGGTGGCGCCTATCCGGTCGAGCGCGAAGCCGAAAGCGGCGCCCAACACGATGGCGAGAATGATCATTGTCATGACAGGTCAAGCCTCTCTGCGGAATAGGGCGATCGCGGCCGGAATGCCCACGACGAAGACGCCAGCGGCGAAGATGTAACCGGACAAGGCGGTCTGCATCATGCCACTCATCATGTGCCCGCTCGTGCATCCGCCGGCGAGCCTCGCTCCGTAGAGAACGACGAACCCCGCGCCGAAGCTGGCAACGTATCGCTTCCACGCCGCATCGCCGAAGTTGGCCCGCCAGATCGCGGGCATGGTCCGATCCGCCCGCGGGACGCCGCCTCGCACGAGAGCCGAAAGCCCCGCTCCTGCGATGATCGCGAGCACGAATACGAGCCCGTAGTTGAGCGGCTTTGCCACCTCCTCCGCATAAGCCCCGCCGCTCTTGTTCAGGTAGGCATTGGTGCTCGCGAAGTCGGCCTCGTCTCCTGGCGCCGGCGTGACGATCGACGGGTCGACGGCGTTCCAGAGAATGCCATCGACGATTACGAATTGTGTCGAGACGCCAATTGGCTTGACGAGAGCAACGGCGGCAAGGAAGACGAGGCCAAGCAGGATGCCTCCGGATTTCCAGGAAAGTACCATCGGGCTTACGCCTTCTTCCAAGTTGAAGCGAACTCCCCCAACTGCAGGGCAGATCGTGATCCGTCGCCCGGCCCAATCGCCGCGCTGGCGCCCGGAGTCCACCTGTAGATGCAGGAAGCCATGAGGATCCCAGCACCGCTTTGATCGGGATCAAGTCGGAGCGGATTTCGCCCGGACCGGCGTCCATTCTCGCAATGGTCCTTGTCGCCTGGCGTGACCGCGCCGCCTCGGACGGGGCCGCGCTCGGAGAAATTGTCACTGTCGCCTGTTTGGAAGCACCTCATGTTGAAGGAAGCAGTGGCACCTGTGGCCCCGATGGCGTTCGACCCCGAGCGGGTCTGCATCGAGCAAAGATGCGGTCAACTCGGTTATTCCGGCGATGATAGAAGATCACTGCGACTGTAGACGCCGCTGGCGCCTCATCCCGCGCTGCCGGAAGGGTCCGTCTGGCGCCCTTGATCCGGCGCAATCCCATTTCGACCCGACGTTCGTAGACTGGCTTGCGAGCAAAGCTGAGCGGACTGATCGCCCGGCGTGATTGAGGAGGAATGACCATGCGATTCAGGACGGTACTCGGCGTCATCGGGACCGGCGGGACGGACTGCGATATTCAGGCGGCGCTCCGGCTGTGCGAGCAGGACGGCTCGCATCTGTCGCTCCTCCTCGTCGGCGAGGCGCCGCCGCCGCCCGTCGAGGAATATGCCGCCGTCGCGGACTATTGGGTGCAGGCGCGCGAGGAGGCGGCGAACGCACTCGGGGAGCGCGCCGAGGCGGTGAAGACGATCCTCGCCGGAAGCGACCTCTCCTCGGACCTCGATAGCGTCCTTGCCGAGAGGTCGGCGATTGCTGCAACGGTCGGGCTCCATGCCCTTTATGCGGACCTCATCTTCGTCGGGCCAGAGCTCGCGCCGACGGATTGGCACCTCAAGCGAGCCACTCTGGCGGGCGCGCTGTTCGAGGCCGAACGGCCGGTCCTGATGGCGCCCGAGAAGGGCGAGGCAACGCTGCGGCCGAAGCGCGTCCTCGTCGCCTGGTCGTCGCATGTCGAAGCCTCCCGGACCGTGCGCGAGGGCATCGAGATCCTCGCCGCGGCCGAGGCCGTGCACGTTACGATGGTCGATCCGCAGGCGAGCGAATGGGCCAATGGGCCTGAACCGGGAGCGGAGATCGCGACCTATCTCGCCCGCCATGGTGCCAGGGTCACGGTCGACCGTCTGCCGAGCGGCGGCAAGCCTGTCGCCGAAGTCCTGCGCCAGCATGCGACGGACTGCGGCGCGGAGATGATCATGATGGGCGCCTACGGGCACTCTCGCCTGCGCGAGTGGGCCTTCGGCGGCGTCACCCGGTCGATGGTCGAGAACCCAACCCTGCCGCTGTTCCTGGGACGATAGACGTTGCCGCCGCGCCGGGGCTCCGTCGGCTCATTGGAACCTGTCTCGGATCCCTCCCCGCAGGCTGCCCGGCCGGACGCCAGCCTGACGGACCGCCAGCCGCCGCGGAAGCAGCCCCTTTCTGGAGCTGCACCGCCCAATCTGTTGACGGAACTTGGCGGGACATCGATCGGCCTCAGCTCAAAGGAAGCGGCCGATCGACTGAAGCGGCACGCCGCCAACCTTGGCACCTCCCGCGAGACGCAGAGCGTCACCAAGCTGCTTCTCCGGCAGGTGGAATGCCCGTTGGTTCTCATTCTCCACTTTGGATCCTGCATCTCGTTGATCCTTCGCGAATGGGCCGACGCCGTCATCATCCTCGCCATCATTGCGGCGAGCACGATGCTCGGCTTCTTTCAGGAGTTCCGCGCCTCTCGTGTGATCGCACAACTGCGTCAACGCCTGGCGCTGAGCGCCCGCGTGCTTCGCGAGGGAACCGAGACCGAGGTGCCAGTCGCGGACAAAGTGCCGGGAGACATCGTGCTTCTGTCCGCCGGCAACCTCGTCGCGGCGGACGGGCTTATACCTCGCAGCAAGGGACTTCCTCGTCTCAGAGGCGAGCCTCACCGGCGATTCTTTCCCTGTCGAGAAGCGGCCAGGCGTCGTCTCGCCTGATGCGCCGCTCAGCGAGCGACGCGTGATCGGCGCGATGCTCCCGAACCATTCGGACAGTCCGCTCACGGACCTCCGGCGAATATCTCTTCGATGTCGGTTGCGTCATGATGATGGTCATGATCGGCATGGGCCTGTGGATGCCGGTCCGGATGCTGGTCTGGGGTGGCTGAGGATCGGCGTTCGAACGCTCTGCCAGTAGCGGAAATTCGGTGCGAAATCGTGTCGGCTTGCGACTGCCTCCTCGAGCCCCGGCCATTCTTCCCGCGTTGATATCGAGGGGTATCAGGCAAGCCGATTTGCCAAGGAGAGAGCTATGATGATGGATCAGCACGCGGATTACATGGGCTGGATGCCTCTCGGCATGGGGGTTTTGGGCCCTTCTCGTCTTGGTCATCCTTGTCGTTGTGATCGCGGCGCTGGTGAAATACCTGCGCCGCTGAGCGTAAGGGATCAGAAGATGCCGTTCGCCTTCTGGACCTCGCGGACATAGGCGACGATGTCCTCGACCTGGCGCTGACTGACTCCCTCGACCCGCGGCATGTTTCCAAAACGCCAGTGTCGACATCGACGGCCAGACGATCGCCTGCGCGAGCCCGAAGGACCGGACCCGGCGCGGTGCCGTTGAACGACCAGACAGGCGTTGGGCCTGCGGATCTCTCGGGTACGATCTGTGTCTGGCCTGGGGCTGCGACGAGACGGCGCCGCGGCGCGGCGGATGCGGCCGGTAGGGCGTGGCAAACATCGCGGCCGTTCCCAGCAGGAAGCTCCGGCGACTGATCGGAAGGGTCAACGGAGATTTTCCTATGGCGACGGACGGGTTGCGTGAGCGGAGCCCCCGAACGGCTGTGGCCGCCCGGCGGGAACGCTGCTTATTTCATTTCGATGACGGTCAGCTTGCCGCGGATCCGTTCCGCAACGAACTCGATCGCCTGACCTTCCTTTGCCTTTTCCAGCATCGACGGATCGGCGACAACGAACACCATCGTCATCGCCGGCATGTCGAGATTGGCCAGTTCCTCATGTTTGATCGTCAGCTTCTTGGCCCTGGCATCGACCTTCTGGACGGTGCCCTTGGTGTAGTCGGCGGCGAAGGCCGGCAGGGCCAGAGGGAGCGCAACGAGCACCAGGGCGAGGGATTTCGCGAATTTGGGCATGGATCTCTCCTGCGAATTTGTTCGGGTCGGCAGTTATTCGGCGGCAACGGTCAGCGGACCGTGCATGCCGGATTCGTAGTGGCCGGGGATCAGACAGGCGAACTCGAAGCTGCCGTCATTCGTGAAGGTCCAGGCGATCTGGCCGCTCTCGCCGGGCTCCAGGCGCACGGAGTTCGGATCGGCGTGCTCCATCTCCGGGAACTTCTCCATGAGCGCCTTGTGCTCCTGGATCATCTCGCGCCCGTCCATGACGAATTCGTGTTCGATCTCGCCATCGTTGCGGATGTCCAGAAGTATGGTCTCGCCCCGCTTGACCGCGATCGACGACGGCTCGAACAGCATCTCGCCGTCGTCGGTCTCCAGCATCCGCACGGCAATGGTTCGCTCCGCTTCCGCGGGCTCCGCCGGCTTGCCGAGCATCATCTCATCGTGGTGCCCCCCAGAATGGCTCCCGGCCGCCAGAGCGGTGGCTGGAGCAAGCGGCAACACGGCGGCGAGCAGCAGCATCGCAAGTTTGCGCATGAATGGTCCTCTCTGATTGTGGTTGGTGTCCCTTGCCTCCCGGCCTCAATGGCCGGAATGATCGCCGCCAGCCGGCATGACGCGTCTGGCGGATGGCGTGTGGGGGAGTGCAGCACCGTCGGCGCTGCCAGCCGGCGCGACAGGTGCTTCCGGGAGTGATCCGGTCCATTCGTACGCCACCGTTCCGGCGGGAAACTCGTAGTCGCCCGGATCGGCATAATCGTCGGCCGCAATCCCGTTCCGGACCTTCATCACGGTGAACATGCCGCCCATTTCGAGCGCCCCGAACTGCCCCCAGCCGGCCATCATCGGGATCGTGTTGTCCGGCAGTGGCATCGCCATCTCGGCCATTTCGGCCATCCCGGTTTCGCCCATCGGCATGTAGTCCGGTTGGATCTGACGGATCTTCGCTGCAACCTTGGCCTTGTTGGCGTTCATCGGCGTCGGGATGTCGTGCCCCATCGCGTTCATCGTGTGGTGCGACTTGTGGCAGTGCAAAGCCCAGTCGCCCGGATAAACCGCGTCGAACTCGTAGGCCCGCATCGCACCCACGGGAATGTCGATCGAGACCTCCGGCCAGCGTGCCTCGGGCTTCACCCATCCACCGTCAGTGCAGGTCACCTCGAAGTCGTAACCGTGCATGTGGATCGGATGATTTGTCATCGTCAGGTTTCCGACCCGCACCCGTACCCGGTCGCCGGTCGACGCAACGAGAGGTGCAACATCTGGAAAAACCCGGGCGTTGATCGCCCATAGATTGAAATCGGTCATCTCCATGACCTTCGGCAAATACGCACCGGGATCGATGTCGTAGGCCGACAGCATGAAAACGAAGTCCCGATCGACCGGCATGAAGGCCGGGTCCTTCGGATGGATGATGAACATGCCCATCATCCCCATGGCCATCTGGACCATCTCATCGCCGTGCGGATGGTACATGAAGGTCCCGCTTTTCATGGCGTCGAACTCGTAGACGAACGTCTTGCCCGGCGGGATTCCCGGCTGGGTCAGGCCGGTCACGCCGTCCATGCCACAGGGCAGGATCACGCCGTGCCAGTGAACGGTCGTGTGCTCCTTCAACCGGTTCGATACGAAGATCCGCACCCGGTCGCCTTCGACGCATTCGATGGTCGGTCCCGGCGCCTGGCCGTTGTAACCCCACAGATAGGCGGTCATCCCCTCGCCCATCTCCCGCTCCACCGGTTCGGCAACGAGGTGGAACTCCTTGACGCCGTTGTTCATGCGAAAGGGCAGCGACCAGCCGTTCAGCGTCACCACGGGATTGTAGTCCGGCCCGGCCGTCGGCATCAGCGGCGGCTGGGTGGCCGCCGTTTCCATGATCGGCGCTTCCGGAAGCCCCATGGCCGACGTCTTCGACCAGGCGGCGACGCCTGCAAGAGCCGCTCCGGCTCCAATGAATTGTCGTCTCGAAACCATCGTTCAGATCCTTTCGATCAATGGTCGCCAAAGGCGGACGCCATCTCGGCGCTACCAGCGGCTTCGGACGCATCTTCGCCACCGCCGTAAACGGCCGCGGTGAGGGCGGCGTCGGCGAGGTGGAATTCGCGCTTTGCGTTGAGGGAGAGCAGGATCGCGTCGAGCTTCGCCCGCGTATCGACGAGGAGATCAAAGGTGCTCGTGATCATCCCGTTGTAGGTGAGAAGAGCTTCCTTCTCGATCGTCGTACGCAATTGCACGACGCGAGAGCGGTAGTGGCGAGCGATCTCGCTGCGACCGCGATAGGCCTTGTAGGCAGCTCGTGCCTGGGACCGGATGTCGACCGCTTTGGCTGCCAACTGGTTGGCTGCCTTCAGGTACTGGAATTCCGCCTTTCGAAGTCGAGCCTGCCCACTGTCGAAGATCGGGATTTCGAGCCCTACCTCCACGGATGCGGACACGACGTTCTTTGCCGCTTCGGATCCGTCGTCGCGTTCCTCGATCTCGCGTTCGACTTCCACGCCAGCAGCCAACTCGAGGTCGGACACATATCGCGTGGCCTTGGTCAGGCCGTAGGACCGTGCAAGCGCCTCGAGTTCGAGACGCGCGACCTGAAGGTCGACGCGGTTGCGAAGAGCTTCCGCCTCGATGGCGTTGAAGCCCTTCAGCTTGCCGGGGAGTCCGGGCAGAGCGTTCGGAACCTCGAAATCGAGATTCTTCCCCCATACGCCCATTACCCGGGAGAGCTTCTCCTTCGCCAGTTGCGCGGTCAGTCGCGCTTCGGCCGTCCGCCCGGTCAATTCAGCATAGAAGGCCTGTTCGCGGGCCTGCTCGACCTTCGGCATCGCTCCGGTCCGACCCAGTTCGCTGGCCAGTTCCGCGGCAGCGTCCGCGGCGACCTTCGCACGGTTCAGAAAGGCGACCGTCTCCCAGGCCGCGACAGCTTCGATCCATGCCTCACGCGTTCTGGCCGCAAGCGCCAGCGTTGCGTCGACCGCCCGCAATTGCGCCTGGAGGACCCGAACCTCCGCAACGTCGAGGCGCTGTTCCCGGGTCAGCATCCGGATAATGTTGGTGGCGATCAGCCCCTCGATCGTCCGTCCGACACCAATCCCGCTGTAGGAGAGCGAAAGCCTCGGATTGACGGGGAGCCCTTCCTGCCAGAGTTCGGCAACCGACAATCCGACCTCTGCATAGTCCGCCTGCAATGTCTTGTTGCTGAGAAGGGCGACCTGCACGGCCGCGTCGGCGCCGATATATTTCGCCGCGAGCAGGTTCCGGACCCGCTCATTGGCCGCCGCAGCCTGCGCCTGATTTTGGACCCAGACCGTTTGCTTTCCCAGACGACGTCCGGCGTCTACCGACACGACACTGAAGCCGAGATCCGGCTCGAATGTCTCCGAAGCCGCGACGCAGCCGGACATGATCAGCGGCAGGAGAATGACGCTGCTCACCTTGAACAGCGGCCTCATCGTGCCGGCTCCCGGCCGGCAACGGGGGATATGTCCAGGCCAGTACCGCGCCAACCGTCCGGCTCGCGGACAGTGCGATGGGTATAGGCGCCGACGACGGAAGCACGACTGGGTGTTCCGCCAAGGATGCTCGGGTCCTCAGGCGAGGGGAATACGGTTGTTTCGGGCAGACCCCGAGCAGCGTCCGCACAGCCCGCCAGAAGCAGGCCGGGCAGGATGCCGGCAATGATGGAGAATCTCATTGTTGAACCTGAACGCCACACCGTTCGCAGCGAGATGCGCCTCGCGGCATCGGTCATGGAGGAAGAGGATCAGGCTTCGCCGTGGGCAAATTCCTGACGTCCACGCTTGCGACCAAGGGATGGCCGGAAGACGCAATAAGGCTGATGGAAGCCCTGGACGATCAGATTCGAGGAGGACGCTCGGTGGTGGGGCCGGACTGTCCGGTCAGATCCGTCGTGAGGATCGGATAGGCCAGATTGCGGCTGACTGGCATAGTGTCGGTCGGCCCGAAGGCCTGTGGGACCGCCGTCAAGCAGTGCGCCGCACAGTCACTTCCGCCGGCGGCCTCGTGATCATGAGCTTTCGCGGGCGCATGGTGGCCATCGTGCGCATGGCCAGGTTCGCCGGCCATATCCGCTTGGGCGACCATCGCCATGGCGAGGGACTGCGACGACATGATGAGGGTTTCCGCCCCTACCGACCCGACGGATGCGAACAGCATGCTCAGCATGACCGCGATAGCAGTCAGCAGCCGAGCAGGCGTCCGAGCATGGGATCGGTGAAACATCATCGAGCTGTGGATATCATGAACTCGAAGAGGCGTCCATTCTCAGGGCCCTGCCCTCGTGGGACGCGCCTGGCCCGGAGCTACAACTTCCCTACTCCTGAAACCGACCCGTGTTCGGGGAAGCCGGGGGGTCACCCACCGGCGGTGCCGGTCGGCCAGGCCGCGTGGTGGTCGTCGATCAAGACCCCGGCGAACTGCGAGACACTCACATACGCGATCACCTTGATCGCAAGCGCCGTCCCGAGCACCGCGCCGGCGTCGGCGCCGGCGACCCCGACGAGGTGAAGTCGCTCGTCCGTCGCGAGGATCATGGCGGCCTCGCCTTCCAGGTTGTCGAGAAGCGCATGAACTGGTCGACGCGCGTGCTGACGACATTGATCGGCGCCGGGCACCTGCCGTCGTCCGTGACGGTGAACCCGGTGAACAGGTGCCCGCAGCGCATCGTCTTGGAGGTCGACCTTGCCGCGTTCGACGAATCCTTTGTGTCTTTCCACTCGCTGGCCGACGAACGCGGGGTTCACTTTAAGAAGCTGAAGGCCGAACTCATCGCGAAAGGCATCGAGCCAGACCCTGCATTCGCCGACGTGCCAGCGACCTTCTACAGCCGGGCTGCAATCAGGGGCATCGACCACGCAGTCTGATCAGTGCCACCAGCAGCCGTTGACAAGCCCCGCCTCGAGCGGGGGCTTTTTTGCCTGGCTCCAGGAGCTCGTAATGCCCAACCGAGGCACAAATAACGTGCCATCCTGCCCAACCTACATGCGAATGCAAGGTTCGAATTAATATAAATCAGTAACTTAATGGGCGAACCGAGGCAAATCAAAATGCCGCTGGGACGAGTAGCTACGGCTTCTCGGGGGCCTTCTCGCAATGCGAACAAAAGGAGAGCGGCCGACATTAAGATTTAAGCTGAGCAGCAAGAAGAAGGAGCAGACGATCTGAGCGCACAGCAGACCGAGGGGATTACAAGGGCGTGGCAACTGAGTCTGACGGGCGAGACACCGAGAACTCATAAACGGGTCGACGTGGCTAGTCGCGACTCCAAGAGCCTCACGGCTTCTGCACGATCGCGTAGTCGCCGCCGCCTTTGGCGGGCCCGTCGAAATGGCGGCGGAAGACCTGGTTCGAGCCGATCTGCTCGATCGTGACGGAGTAGCCGCTGCCGCTGAGGGTCACGTCGACGCGGTGGCCGCTGCCGTCCTGTTTCAGCTTCAGCTTCAGCTCCTTGCCGTCGAGCGTCGCGCGCGCGGTGTTGGCCTCGCCGTCCTGTTGCAGCTCGCTCGTCAGGCCGCCGCCATTCCTGGCACTGGCCGTCACGACGATTTCGTTGTCCCTGCCGGTCTGCTGGACCACCGTCTTGATCGTGTCGCTCGGCCCGGACAGCGAGATCTCGGCGCGCGAGGCGGTGGCATCCTGCGTCACGGCGACGGTCCGGCCGACGCCGTCACCGCCGATGCGCACGCGCGCCGCGTTGTCGCCGCCGCCGCCCTGGTCGATGTCGGCCTTGTTGCTCGCCCGCTGCGGAGCGGCGTTCTTCGCCCTGATCTCGGCGCTGTTGCCGCTGCTCGTCTGGTCGATGGACGAGATGTTGCCGCCGGTCGCCTGCTCAATCCGCGCGCGATTGTCCCGCGCGCCGCTCCCCGTCGAGATCTGCGCCTTGCCGGCGGCTCCCTCGCCGGCCTGGACGACGGCGCCGTCGTTGCCCCGACCGTTCTGGCTGATCGACGCCTCGAGCGAGGGACCGTCCTGCGCGATCGAAGCTTCGTTGTCGCGGCCGGGCTGGCTGATGGTCGCCTTGGCGCCGGTACCGCCCCGATCGCCGTCCTGGCTGATCTCCGCATGACTGCCCGCCTGGGCCTGATCGATGTCGGCGGTGTTCAGGCCGCGCTGGCCGGACTGGGCGATGACCGCTTCATTGTTCTTCGCGTCCGCGGCGGACTGATCGATGGCCGCCTTGTTGGTGCCGCCATCGCCGCTCTGGGCGATGGTGCCGCGATTGTCCTTTCCGTTCTGGTCGAGATCGCTCTTGTGTCCACCCGAGCCCTTTTGTGAGAGATCGGCGCGATTTGCCGTTCCGGCCTGGCTGGCATTGGCGACATGGGCCTGACCGTTCTGGCGGAGCGTGACGTTGTTCTTCGTGCCGGGTTGGGCGAGCGTCGCGACGCTGCCCGTCCCGCCCTCGCGGCGCGTCTGATGCGCCTTTGCGCGATTGGCATTGCCGCCCTGGTCGATGTCGATCTCGTCCGTGCCGGTCGATGCGTCGATCTCCTGGACCGCCCTCGCCGCATTGTCGTGGCTGCCATCCGTCGACTGATCGATGGCGGCGATGCTTCCTCCGCCATCACCCGATTGTTCGACGATCGCCGACTGCGCCCGGCCGGTCTGGTCGATGTCCGCCTTGCTCGCCCCGCCCGGGCCGGATTGCCGCACCGTGGCCGAGAGCTGCGAGGACGCCTCGCCCTCCTGCCCGATATCGGCGACATTGGCGCTGCTCTCCGTCTGCTCCACGCGTCCGGAATTGCCGTCTCCGGCCTGATCGACGGAGGCCTTGTTGCCGCTCTTTCCGCCTTGGGCCCCGGTCTGATGGATCGCAGCATCATGACCGCTGCCCGCCTGAACGAGACTTGCGGTGCTGCGTCCACCCTCTCCGTCCTGGCGGATCTCGGCGCGGTGGTCCGCCCCGGTGACGTCGGCGTCGGCATTGTTGCCGGCAGGCCCCTTCTGGACGATCTCGCCGAGACGCCCTTCCCCGGCCTTGGCCGAATAGGACGCCTTGTGGCCGGCGCCCGACTGGCTGATCCGCCCGGCGTCCTTCCTGGCGTCGAGGAGGCTTACCTCCGCTTCGAGGCCCGTCCCGTCCTGGGCGATCTGGCTTTCATTGCCATCTCCGGAGAGCTTCTGGGTCTGCTTGTTCCCACCTTGCGAAACGGGAATCTCGGCCGCGTCCCTCGCCTTCTCGACGGCCTCCCGGTCGAAGGCGTCGGGACCGAGATTGCCGGTCTGGGCAGCATAGGAGCGATTGTCCCTCCCGTTCTGCTCGATCGTGACATTGCTGCCGTCGCCCTTCTGCTCGACCAGCACGAGGCTATCCTCGGCCTTGGCGCCGCTCTCACCCTGGAGGATCCGCACGATGGAGGCATCCGCCCCGCCGCCGACGGAGTCGGCTTGGCGGATCGCGGCGCGGTTCGCCGCTCCGAACTGCCGGATGAGCGAGTTCGAGCTTTCCCCGTCCTGATAGATCCCCGCGTCTTCCGGCGCTGTCGAAAGCTCCGTTCCGTCGAAGAAGACGAAGCCCGAGGCCTCGCCGATATTCCCATCGGCCCGGTTGCGGACGCCGGTCTGGTCGATGCGCGCGGTGCTGGCGGCGCGGGTCTCTTCGTCGGCCTGGACGATTTTCGCCCGGTTGGCCGCATCGCCGGTCTGACTTTCCTGAGCGGCAAGCGGTGCGGGGACAGCGCAGAGAGCGAAAAGCACGGCACCGGCGCCCGCCGATTTCGCCGCACGGCGCGCCCGGGCAAGGCTCATTCGTGGTGAGACCGCCTGGTGGCGGGAAGTCTGGATCATGCTCATGCCGCTCTCGCCTCCGTGCCCGTCGCGCCGGTGTTGATGGGGATGTCGACCTCGTCGGCCCAGAACCTGACGCACATCTCTTCGAAGCGGCGTCCGAGGCGAGCCGTCTCGACGGCCGAGGAAAAATCGTCCGCATGGCCGTCGAGCAGCGCATCGACGGCGTCGTATTTTTCCAGCCGATCCTGATGTCGCTGCCGTTGCTGGCGGGCGAGCGCCATCACGTCCGCCGGGCCGACGATGCCGGCAAAATAGAGACGGACCATGCCAGGATCGTTCATCGGCTCGCGAAGCCAGGTTCTGAGGGCGGCCTCCCCGGCGGGCGTGATCGTGTAGGACTTGCGCGGCCGGCCGAACGACGTCTCCTCCTGCTCGTAGAGAAGCCCCGCGGCCGCGAGCCGTCCCATTTCGGAAAAAAACGGGTCGCGGTCCTGATCGACATAGCTGTCGGGATCGTGCCGCCTGACGGCGGAGACCAGATAGATGATCAGAAGCAGCATGAAGGCGACGATGAGGATGATGACGAGCATCGGCTTCTCCTTTCAGTCGGTCTCGAAGCATTCCATCAGAGAGAGAGGCGAGCCTCAGTTCAGCGCGGGCGTCGAGAAGGTCGTGTCGAACCAGGGCAGGAGCAGGCCGACGGCGATCCAGCCGACCAGCAGCGACAGGAAGAGCATCGCGAGGAACAGCCAGCGCCTGACCTTGAAGCGGCTTTCCTTGTCGCGCCTCGGCGTGATGCGTTTCATCGCCCGTCTCCCCCGCCCTTTGAGGCGTCAGCGCCGCCGTTCTCCTTCCGGCTGTCACGGCCGCTTTGATCGTCGGTCTCTTGCCCGCCCTCAGTCGCCTGCGCGCTCGTGCCCTCCTCCGCCAGCCGGGCGGCTTCATCGGCATCGCTCGCCGCGCCTTCTGGCCTCTCGTCCATCCCGCCCTCGCCCTGCCGCTTCTCGAGCGAATCCTCGCTGCGGACCGCCGTCCAGAAGTCGAGGCACCGGCGTTCGAAGCGCACGCCGATGCGGGCGGCGGCGAGCGCGTAGCGCCATTCCGGCCGGTTCACGAGCAGGAGTTCGAGCCGCTCGTATTCGGCAAGGCGGGAGCGATGGAGCGCCAGGCGCCGCTCGACGATGCGGGCCTTGTCGAAGGGCTGGATCAGTCCGGCGAAATGGTGTTCGAGGAAGCCGGGATCGTTCGAGGGCTCCCGCAGCCAGGCCCGCAGCCCCGCCTCTCCGGCGGGCGTGACGGTGTAGGTGCGCTGCTCGTTCCGGTCCCGGTCCTTCTGGGAATAGAGAAGCCCGGCTGCGACCAGCATGTCTGGCTCGGCATAGAAGGGCTGCCGGTCCTGGTCGAAATAGTTGTTCGCGTCGTAGCGGCGCATCGCCGCCACCAGAACGGTCACGAGGAGGACCAGGAGCGCGACGACGAGGATCAGCGTCAGCATTGCGGGCACCTTTCTTCCTGGTCTTGGGGAGAGTCCGTTGAATGCGGCTCGTCGGGCGGCACGGCCGTGGCGTCGTCCTCGCCTGTCGTGGATGACCGCGAGGACTGCCTGCGCGACGGCACGGAACCCGATGCCGGCCGAAGGCCGGACTCGTCATCGCCGATGGCGGCGCTGAGCGCGGCCTGCAGCGTGTCGCGCATGACGATCCGGTCCCCGTAGACCACCACCACCTTCTTCAACTCGGGGAGCGACGAGAGATCGGCTCCGAGAAGTTCCGAGACGGAGGACTTGTCGGCCTGGACGAAGAGCGGCTGGACATAGAGAAGCGCATCGGCGACCGGCAGCGTGACGAGCTGTCCGCGCGAGACGCGCGAGCCGGATTGCATGCGCAGCGTCATCCAGGCGGAAATCCGCGTGTCCTGGTCTATGCGGGCCTGCGCCTGGGCGGGACCCAGCACCGGCGTCGTCGGCGGGAAGTCGTAGGAGACGAGCCGGCCGTAGCTCTCCCCGTCGCTGAAGCCGACGAGATAGCCGCTGAGGAGATTGCGCTTGTCCGGACTGAAGGGCTGGACGATCGCGAATTCATCCTCGTCCTCTCCGGGAAAGCGCGCGATCAGCCAGTAGGGCCTCAGGCCCTGGCGGCGTCTTTCGTAATCCGGTGTCTTTCGCTCGCTGCGCAGCGAGATGAAGGCGCTGTCCGGGGGGATCCGCCATGCGGCCTCCCGGGTGTAGTAGGCCTCCGGCGTGCGCATATGGTAGTCCGCCCACATCACGGACTGGATCCGGAAGAGGTCCTGCGGATAGCGCAGATGCGCCCTCAGCTCAGCGGAGGCCTCTTCGAGCGGCGTGAACGAGTCCGGGAAGACCTTTCTCCAGGCCTGAAGGACCTTGTCCTGCGGATCGACGACATAGAGCGTCACCGAGCCGTCATAGGCATCGACCACCGCCTTGACGCTGCCGCGGATGTAGTTGGCCGTTCCCGAAAGTGAGGCCTCCTTGCTCATGAACACGTCCGCGATCAGCCCGCCGGCGCCCTGCTTGGGCTGGTCGACCTGCGTCAGATCGGCAAGATTGATCCGCCGCGAATAGGGCATCATGTCGGAGACGGTGTAGCCCTCGACGATCCACTTGATCCGCCCGTCGACCGCGACGGGATAGGGATTGCGATCGAGCTTGAGATAAGGCGCGACGCGGTGGATGCGGTCGCGGATCTCGCGATGGAAGAGCACCTTCGTGTCCTGGTCGAGCAGCCAGGTCAGCGACAGCCGGATATCCCAGAAGCGGATGGCGAATAAGAGCCGGCGAAACAGGCCGTCGACCGCGACGCCGCCCGTTCCGGAATAGTCGGTGAAGGCGAAACCCACCCGCTCCGGGCGACAGTCAGAGCCGGCGGCCTCGTCCGGGGCGGCGTCGGCGCAGTCGCGCTGCTTGTCCGCGGTGGCCGGTCGGCCGTCCGGAGGCGGCACCGAACCGGCGTCGATCGGCCTGTCGAGCTCGATCGTGCTGGTGGTGACGATGGAATGATCCGGCGATCGTTCGCCATAATAGATGCGCGGGTTGACCGAGCGGACCGCCTCCAGCCCCGTTGCGGGCATGTCGCGCACGAGGAACTCCGGCAGTCCCGCCGGCGTGAATTGCGTGCCGGACGCGGCGGCGAGCCCGTATCCGTGGCTGTAGATCAGCTTGGCGGTTTCCCATCGCCGGGAATCTTCGGGCAGGCGATCGATCGCGACCTCTCTCGCGCCGATCAAAAGCAGCGTCTTCTTGCCATCGATTTCGTAGCGGTCCACGTCGACCGGGCCGAAGTCGAAATAGGTCCGAAGGGCCTGCAGCTCGCGGAAGTTGATCGTCATCGTGTCGGGATCCCAGAGCCGCGTCTGCTCTATGGCGGACCGGTAGGTTTCGAGATCCTCCGGGGTCAGCTCGCCGGTTCCGGCGACGTCCCGCCTCTCCACCCTGTCGAGGCCGAAGCCGTATCGGGTGAAGGTGAGATGGTCCTCGATGAAGGGATATTCGCGCTCGAGCTCCTGCGGCTCGACGACGAGGAGCTGGTAGATGTGCGGATAGAACCGCGCGACCGAGAGGCCGATCAGGAACAGCCAGATAAGAGCCAGGGTGGAGATGATCCAGCCCGGCTTGCGGATGTTGATCTGGAACAGGATAAAGCCTGTCACGACCGCCGTCGCCACGAATTTGTAGGCGACGAGGCTGGCATTGGAATCGGTGAAGCCGAGCCCGGTGATGACGCCGCGCTCCGAATAGCTGAGGAGATGGAGCTCGAGCACCATGCCCCAGCCGAGGAGAACCATCAGCCCGATCATCAGCGCGGAGAGATGGAGATTGACGAGGAACGGGATCTTGGCGCCCGGCGCCTGCGGGCGCAGGCCTCCGAAGAGGTAGCTCGTCAGGGAGGTGAGGACGAGCGTGACGAGGAGGCCGACGAAGGCCCAGCGATGGACCAGCGTGTACATCGGCAGCCGGAACATGAAGTAGCCGAGATCGCGCCCGAACTGCGGATCCTGGCGCCCCCATTCCGGCCCGTTCGACCACAGGAGATAGGTGTCCCAGTGGACGTAGACCGAGAGCGCGATGATCAGGCCGCACAGGAGCCCGATCGCCGTGATGATTGGGCGGGCGACCGGCGCGAGTATGCGCCGCCAGCGGTCGATCCGCCGTTCGCCTGCCGAGATCACCCGGTCGAGCGGCGCCGTCCGGCGGGCAATGTTCATGTTGACGATGACGAAGGTGCTCATCAGCACGAATGGGCAGATCGCCATCCAGAACTGCACCTCGAACATCGTCATGAGGACGTCGAGATAGCCGATCGCGTCGTACCAGAGGATTTCCGTATAGGCCCATACCGACAGGAGGATCAGGATGAGCGAGACGGCGATCCCGATGATCGTCAGGAGGACGCGGCTCGTCAGGTGGCCGATCAGGTAGACGAGAAGGGCGCGGATGGCGATCCAGCTTCGCAGCGTCATGGCGACCTCGGCGTCTGGCCTGTCAGGGCGGAACGGACCCGTCTCGCCGCGTCGGTGAGACGGTCGACATCGACGGATTGCTGGGCAGCGCCTTTGAATGCCTGCTCGATCCGCTCGAGCTGCGTTCGCACGGCGTCTCGCTGCTCCTGCGTCGCTGCGACGCGGGCGATGTCGGCGAGCATGTCGCAGAGGCAGACCCCGATGGTGATGTCGTCGGGCGCGGCCTGGCGGATCGGCGTAACGACGCGGTCGAGAAGGTCCGTGAAGGTCGGCTGGGGGACGATGACCCGAAGGACACCGTCCTCGTCGTGGAACCTGCGGTCCCCGAGGCGAAAACCCGTGAGCTTCACCAGGAGGATCTCCAGCGAGGAGATCGCGTTGCAGGCGGTCGTCGGATCGTTGATGGCCGGCGACAGCGCCCTCAGGGCGACGTCGGTCAGTTGGACGAAGCCGAAGGCGACGTCGTCCTCCAGCGAGCGATCAGCGGTCAGCTGGATCGCGACCGTGAACTCGTCTCGCGTGTCCTCGGCCGGCGGCGGCTTGCTCCCCTCGCCATTAGACCAGGTCCAGCCGATCGGCGTGCCGGCCGCGACATGCTCGCCGATCGTGCGCACGAGGCAGAGGACGACGTCGCGCTTCCTGGCAAAGCGGACGAGGTCCTTCCCGTCGATCCGACGCACGATACCGGATTTGTCGAGGACGATCGGCTCTGCCTGCTCCGGGATCTCGACGGCGCTCTCCGCGCCTTCGGCGCCGTCACCGTCTTCGTGGTCGTCGAGGCGCTCGAAGGCTTCGCCGATCGCCTTGCGGGTCTTGCGTTCGATGTAGCCGAGGATGCTCTCGACCCGGATCGACTGCACCACGTGGTGGATGAAGACGATCAGCGCGACGATGCAGCAGAGGATCAGGACGAAGGCCACCGTCACCGCAAAGCTCGGCACGAAGGACTCGTCGGCACGGATCGCCCTCACCACGGTCAGGCTGTAGACGAAGGTGAAGATGAAGATGCCGATGATGATCTGCGTCCCACGGCTGCGCAGGAACTGTCCCGGCAGCCGGGGCGAGTACTGCGAGCTGGCGAGCTGCAGGACGACCATCGCGATGGAGAAGACGAGCGTCGCGACGGTCAGCGAGGTCGTGGCGACCGTCTGGACGAAGTCGCGGGCGCCGGCCGCTCCTCCCGTCGAAAGGAAGAAGCTGAGCTGGCTCGGCATGGTGAACCCGACCTCGATCAGCGCCTGGGCGGCGCCGAGGGCCAGGAGCGCCAGGGTCACCGGCACCACCCAGACGGCGTTCGCGAAGGACAGCTTCAGCCGGGCGAGAAGCGTCTTTGCTCGCAGCCGAGTGATCACGACCCGGCTCCGGCGACATGTTCGAGCGGCTGCGGCCTGTCTTTCGGCCCGCGCGAAATGATCGAGACGAGCGACGAGGATCGGCCCGGCCGCAGCCGTTCCGAGTAGCCGAGATCCGCCAGCATCGCCTCTTCGAGATCGTGCATCGACACGGCGAAGCAGAGCCATTGGCGGTAGACGGAAAAGTCCTCCTTGAGCCCTTCACCTCCCTGCGCCTGCTGGCCGGCCCGGACGTCCGCGCGCTCGGTCAGGAACCGCTCGACCCAGGCATCGGGAGCATAGAGTTCGCCGCTGCGCGCTGCCGCGAAGCTCTCGAGCGAGACGGGGACCACCCGTGTCTGGCGGCGCACCGGCACGATCTCGTCGCGCAGATCGCCCGCAAGTTCGAGGAGCGACCGGCGCAGCGCCGACAGAAGAGGCTCAAGGCCCGCCGCCCGGCTCGCCGGGACCTGCCAGGTCAGTGCGGCGCAGGTCTGCGCAATACGCCGCAAGGTCTGGGGATAGCCGCGCTCCTTCCGCTTCGGGCGGAAGAAATAGACAATCGGATAGCGGTTCAGTCCCTCGTGCAGATCGACGACGAGATCCTGCATCTCCTGGAGCCGGGTCTGCAGGTCTGTCCCGTCGCGCGCGATGGCGAGGGAGACAGCCCGCGAAGACTGCTCGTCCGTGACATCCAGCCGCTGCGACAGGAGCGTGCCCGCGCGGCTGAAGGCGGAGAGGACGCCCTGGACGCCGAGATAGTAGGTGACGGTCAGCGTGATGATGATGCTGCCGAGGATCGCTTCCAGCGCCACCGTGACCGAATAGGCCATGTTGGACGGACTGATCTCGACGAAGCCGATTGTCGAGAGAGTGACGAAGCTCAGACGCAGGGCATTGGCGAGATCCGGCTGGGAGTTGCCGCCGGTGAAATAGTCGTCCGGCTGCAGCCCGCCGAAATAGACCAAGGCGAAACCGAAGACGAGACCGATCGTCCAGACGCCGATCATCACCGGGATCATCAGGGGCGCCGCGAAGCTCAGCATGTCGTGGTGGCCCTGCGGCGGCACCAGCCGGGCAAGCTGCCGGAATCCCCACCACAGGGACCGGTAGATCCTTCTCGAAAACAGGCTCCGCCCGTTCGTGTCGAGGACCGTCAGAAAGACGTCCAGAAGCACGAGCGAGATCAGAAACACTCCCGAGATCAGGACCAGCATGCGTCACCTTCAGATCTGAAAACAAGACCGAGAGATGAACACTGCCGACTAGATGATAAGAATGGCTTTAACCGAAAATTATGCTTTGAATTTAATTAAAACTTTATATAATTCAAAAGCTAATCGAATTTGATATGCGTTGATCGGCACTATTGTTCCGATTGCGGACTGTTCGCGACGGAACCGTCGATATGCCCGGCCCCAAGCGTTTCCCGACCGGGCCGTGTCGGCGAGCAATCAGTGTCGAAAATTCTCTGGGGCAAATTGGAGAAGGCGTGGCGTGCCCATTCTGGCGACTGACGCCCGCTTTGACGTCGGTCGAGCGGGATCTGCGTCTCGGACGGCCGCGGCCTCGGCGTGTCGCGGGCCAGTTACCCGCGGCTGTGCGCGGCATCACCCGAACAGCTTGCGGATGTCGCGATCAGCCCGTTCCGACTCCGGTGGGAGGCCTCGGCGCGGACGTTTCCATCGCCGGCTTCCTCTTCGATCAAGGCCGCCAGACCTGCGGCCAGTGCCGGGACAGACGTCCTGAATCGGCCATCAGGCGACGTGCAGCTGCGATCGGAGGAGCCGGCGAGACCCCTCCGTTCAATTGCCCGCCCTTCTCCGATGAGCCTCCGCCGGTGGACGCCTCAAGCCTCAAAGCAGGAACTCCGGTCGGCCTCGGCTTCCGGCACGGCGGGCGCACCGAGATGGGTGGCCGCCGCTACCGGAGGCGACTGCCGGCTCTGTCGAGGCCTGGAAGGGTGCGGGACATCCCTTTCCCGCCCTGCCTCACTTCTCCAGCAAGAACCAGGTCACGTCGTCCTGCGGCGCCCAATTGTCGCGGTGCCAGACGAAGCCATAGTCGACGAGCTTCAAGCCGTAGCGATCCATCAGATCACCGGCGAAGTCGCGCTTGAACAGACGGTCCTGATGCCCGCGATAGGGCACGGCCACCGGCGTCGGGTTGTAGTATTCGGCGACGACGACATAGCGCCGGGAGAGCGCAACGAGATTGTCGTAGGCTGCAGCGAGATGGTCCGGGCTGATATGGATAAGCACGCCGCAGGTGAAGGTGAGGTCGGCGGCCGGCAGGTCGAGCGGCGAGAGGATCGTGCCGGTGGTCACCTCCGCGACGCCGAGCTTTCGCGCTTCCTCGGCCGATTGGGAATTGATCTCGATAGCGCGCAGCGCGACGTCCGGCGCGATCTTGCTCAGCGCCTGGAGATTGAGTCCGATATTGCACCCGAGTTCGCAGATCGATTCGACGCCGTGCGCGCCCCGCAGGATCCGGCTCCACATCGCGATCTTCGACAGGAGCCACCGCTCCGATTGGTTGCGTTCGCGGTAGCCGGCACCGAAGTCGCCGGCCCAGAAGCGTTCCTGTTCAGTTTCAAAGGTCATGGCGTCAGTTTTCCGTTTCGGCGGCTGAGAGGACATCAGAACGCATGGTCGCCGCCGACCTGTGCGCCGTCGGTGGAGACGTAGAAGGCGTCGCTCATGTAGGATTCGGCCGTCACCGTCACCCAGCCGGTCTCGCCGCCCAGGAATTCCGCCAGCGCGCCATCCTTCGCCGGATCGAAGACCAGGCTTGCATTGGGCTTCAGGAGCGCCTCGCCCGGCATCTTCTCGCCCGCCTCGTTGATCACCTCCCAGCGCACCAGCTGGCCTTCCGGGTCGGGCTCGACCGAGAGCGAGGTGTTGGAGAACCAGGCAAGGACGTTGCGCGCCCCTCCGACCGGCATCCAGCGCCGGTTGAACGGTTTGGCGGTCGTCGCCGGCCCGAGCGCGAGAGGCGAGAAGCAGATATTGGTGCCGAGCGCTCCGCCGCGCCTGGCGATGTTCAGCCCGAGCTTGAAACGCCTGGGAAAGGACGAATCCGGCGTGCGGAAGCCGAAGAAGGCGCTCTTGACGCCCTCGGCGCCGCCAAATGCTTCGCCGACATTCCGCAAGCTGTCGAGGTCGAAGACGGCATGGGCCTGCAGAGGCGCGGAAGCATCATCCGCCCCCTCGCCCGTCAGGATCGTCCGGCTTTCCAGGAGCGTGCCGTCTTCCGCATAGAGCCGGACCAGGATTTCGCCGCGGAACGACTTGTTCGAGCCGTAGGAGACGAGCTCGGTGCGGAACTGCGCGGGATCGATCAGCGGTATCGCGAAGGCCGCATCGAACAGCGCGCCGTCCGACATGTTCGTGCAGGTGACCGCGTCCTCGGCGACGTCGAGCGCTTCCAGGATCTGGTCCGACGTGTCGAAGAAGCTGTGGGTCAGCGTCGGCACGTTGTCCCGGCTGATCTGCCCGCAATAGAGCCGCGGGAAGACGTCGACGATGTCATGCGCGATACGGACCTTGGCGAGACCGGGTGTCTTCGCCTCGGCCTCGAACAGGTCCTCGAGGAAAATGGTGTGCAGTCGCGCATAGGCGGCGTTCGCCGGCTCGAGCGTCGTCGTGAAGCACCGGCCATCGGCCCGGTCGAGATGGATCGTCAGATGGTAGCGTCCGGCATGGCCGCCGGGGAACGATACGTAGTTGCGAGTCGCCGCGGCGAAGACGACGTCGAAGCCCGTCTGCGGCGCCCCGATCGCGTAGTCCTTGATGGTCTCGCCGTCATTGTAGGTCCTGGCGCAGCTATGGACCGCGGACAGCCCGTCCGCCGACTGGTAGAACAGCGTGACGGCGGGATAGCTGTACAGCGGCGCCCGTTCGGAGAAGACTTCGACTTCGAGCGAGGCCGAGAAGCCGTCCGAGAGCCCCAACCCGCCGATCCCGAACAGGGCGTTGAGGTCGAGATTGTGCGACCGCACGTCCTCGATGGACAGGAGCCGGATGCCGAGTTCGCCGCCATCGGCCCTGCGCAAGGTCAGCTGGATGACGACGCAGGTGTCGTGTTTCCAGGCCCAGTAGCTCAGGAAACTCAGGACGCAAATCGTGTCCTTGCGCACGAAGATCGGAAAGATCGTCGACGCCCGGTGCCGCCGGTCGACGGCGATCGATTGATCGATCTCGCCGGACGTCGCCTGGGCGCTCTTCGACGCGAGGAAAACAGGTGCATTCATGGACGCCTCCGCAGTAGCCGGAAGCGTTTCTAGGTTGCCAAGCCTACTTTAAGCTGGTGTCGCGAACGCTGCGGGTTTGCGCTCGCCGCCGTCACGCAGGTCGCCGCACCCGATCTACCGGGGCTTGTCCCAGCGGCGCGCCGCCTCGCGGTCGCGACTGCCATTAGAGGCATGGGGCGCCAGGCCGACATGCCAATCCCGCCGGCAGTCTTGCGAGGTTTTCACCGATCGCGGCGCGCGCTGCGAGACGGCCGGCTGCGCCGCCGCCTGCAACCGATCCGCCTTTCGGATCCCGTCGAACCAGGCGGAGCGGAGCATCTCCAGCGGAAACGCATCCTGCGCCAGCGCGGACGAGACGGGGACCGCCAGGAGGACGAAGAACGCCGAAAGGCGAAGAAGGGACATCTGCCTGCCCTTGCTTGATCGGATCGGCACGCACCGGCTGCCAGCCGGGCGGTTCTCGGTATTGCCGGATGCGGCGAGGCGACACTAGCCTCCGCCGCAAGGCACGGCAAGGTTGTTTTCGCAATCGCAATAACGCTGTTTGAATCCGTCCGCGGGGATCGGTCTGGATCGAGCAGTGTGTCTCCTCGAAGCGACCCGGTGCCCGACCGTCCACCACAGGCCAGACGAGAAACCGCGCGCCAGAATGTCGCGATGAAGGGGAACGGGAGTAAGGTCCGCCCGTTTGCCAACCATTCCATCGGTCGATTCGACCCAACCTTCGAGGACATATCTGATGCTTTGGACGATTGCCGTCATTCTCGTGATTCTATGGGTACTGGGATTCCTGGCCTTCCATATCGCGGGTGGGCTGATCCATATCCTGCTGGTCATCGCGGTGATCGTCGTCATCTACAAGCTCGTGGCCGGACGCGGTCTCTGAGCTGAACCAAAGCGCGCGGGGCGCCGCCGCAAGGGCGTCGCCCGTCCGCCGCCCTGTTCCTCGGACGGGACCACACCACGGGCCCTATTTTTCGACAGCCCATGCGCGATGGGGTCGAAACGACTCTGGCGCCCAAAGCACCCAAATTTTCAGAAGAACGCGGCCGCGCTTGCAGGACAAACGTCCGCGGCGCCGGGTGGTGCAGCCAAGCCGAATTGCCTGCGATGTCGGGAAATCGGCCGAAGCCGAAGGTGCTGGTCGGAGTGGCAGGATTTGAACCTGCGACCCCCTCGTCCCGAAGGAGAAGCCGCAACGCCGAAATCCTTGCGGCACAGGGCTTACGCCTCCTCCCGAATGCCCCGGTTTCCCCGTTCGTTCCCGGCGTTTCTGTCGGAAACTGTCGGCCGGCGTCCGGCGCGGCCCGTCGAGAAGATCTCGCCGACGGCGCGATCGGCGTCGGGATGCTCGTGTCCGTAGACCTCGACGACCATTTCGCGCGTCATGCTGAGATAGGCCGCGATATCGCCGACGTCGGCTCGAGACCACATCAACCACGTCGCGCAGGTATGCCTGAAGCTATGCGCGACGTAAGGATGGTCCTCGCCGAAGACCGCGTCCATGGCCTTGGCGACTGCCTTCTTCGGGTTCGACGGCCTCCCGCGCCATTCGACGAGGTACGACGCCGGCGCCCGCGACCATTCCTTCGTCTTCGTGTCCTGCCTCATCACGCCCCGGCGCCACCGACGCATATGCGCGAGTAGCCGATCGGGGATACGGACGCTGCCCGCTCGCTTCTTCGTCGCCCGCTCGCCGGCCGGCCGACGATGATAGACGCCGCCCTCCAAGTCGAGCCACGGGCGCCCAACCTCGCGCTCGAACGACGCGTTCCAGATGCGCGCCGATCTTGACCCGGTGTAGACCGCCGTAAGGATGTACCGGCAGACATGCCGAAGGTGCCGCTTTCCCGTCTCCTTTCCCTCCTGGATTTCCTTCGCCCGCCAGCAGTACCAGAGGAGAGCCGCTATCTGATCGCGGGTGAAATACTCCAACCTGGCGTCTTCCTTGTCCGGAAGCGTCACGACGATGTGGTCGCGCAACAGCCCGTCCGCGGCATAGAGCCGGACCGCGGCCCGGAAGTCCGCGAGTTCGCGGCGGGCGGCGGAGGGCGTCGAGCGCTGCTCGGCGTAGGCGCGGCAGGAATAGCCCGTCACGTCGGCGAGCGTCTTCTCGCCCCAGAAGTCGAGGAGTCTCTCTGCCCGGGCGCCGAGTTCGGTCGGTCTGGCGACGGTCACCTTCTGGACGTAGTGCGCGATGACGTCCGCGCAGTAGACGTCCTCCGCCCGCTGCCGAGGCGTCGGGGCCGCCGCCTGGTGCCGGGCGATCAGGTGCTCGCGGAGCGCCCTCTCAGCGCCATCGCGGTCCTGCGCGCCGCAGCCAGTGCTGTGCTTCTTTCCGCCGTCTCGGATGACCCAGACGGCAGCCTGACGGAGTGTTCCGTCCGGCCGGTATCGGGCCGGTTCAAGCCAGAGTCTGGCCGGTTTGCGCTCACGCGGCATGCGGTTCTCCATTCCTCGACGCCGCGTCTCGTCACGAAGAGCGTCCGCACATGCCTTTCGGCCGGCAGAAGTCCTTCCCCGATTGCGGTCCTGAGCATCTTTTCGGAGAACTGCCCGCCCAACTCCGGCAGCCACGCCGCCTCGGCGAGACGCAAGGGCGCGTCGAGGTGGGCGTCGGAAGGATTCGGGAGGAACGTCGTCTCGACGACGAGTTCGAACATCGCGGCAGTCTCCGGTTCGGGACGCGCCGGCGAGAGCCGGTCATGTCCGTGCCGCAGACTATGCGGGTCGCGGGACAGCAATCAACGTGCGGTGTCGGAGCATGGTAAACGAAAGCCCCTCGCGCCGGCGCCGGCGGAGGGGCTGATATCGCATCGGCGAAAGCCGGCAGAGGGCTGGGCCCCGTCACTAAACGACACCGCCGTTGGCGATGCATGGAGATGATACGGCCGGCCGCCGCGAGGATCAAGACGCGATCGCCGGCACGGTAAAGGATTTCCCCACGCCGGCGGGCGATTTCACCACACAGTTCTCCCACTCGCATGTGGGGATAGCGTGGGTGAAATTCGTCGCCGGCGGTGGGGAAACCTCAGGCCTCCACGCCGACCAGCATATCGCCTTGGGTTCCTCGCGTCGGGAAGGCGGCATCGAGGTGCCGCTTGAACGTTGCCCAGTCTTTCGAGATCCGCATCAGCGGGATGATCTGAAGGATGTGATCGCGCAAATCCGGCTGGCCGACGTCGGCCGAGAGGAACTGGTGGTGCTTGTACTTGCGCCGCTTCGTCGCCTCGTCCGTGGGATTGAGTTCGCGGAGCTTCTCGAGGACGCCATCAGGCAGGCGGTCGTAGACGACGTCGTTGGTGATGCGCCCGAGGTACGGAGACTTCGCGTTCGTCACGGGCCAGTCCCATCCCATCAAACGGTAGACCTGCTTATAGAACTCGTCCGGGAATCTCTTCGCCCACGCCAGCCTCTCTTCGGCGAGGTAGACGGAGAGAAGCCGATGCAGTTCGTCGCGGGCCCGCTCATCCTGGAAGCCGGTCGCCTCGTCGACGAGCGCGTCGATCGCCACGTCGGCCAGGGCCCGGATCAGGATTTCCGCCTTATAGGCTTTCTCCTGCTGCTGCGGCTGGAGGGCATTGGCATCGCGGGCCCTCAGCCAGACGTCGCAGATCTTGGTGAGAGCCCTTGCCTCGTACCCAATCAGGGTCCGGCGCGCATCCTTGTAGATCACGGGCTTCAGGGGCCCGTCGAGCAGGTCCTGCGTAATGAACGGCCGAAGCGCTCTGGGAGCGAGAAAGATCGGCGTTGGAAGATCATCCCCGGGGTTGGCCACCTGCGCCGCTTTGATCCGCTTCGACGCACCACTCCGGGACCCCAGCGCCTGCGTGATCCCGAACTCCGACAGGATGCGGCGCCCGTCCTCGAGGACCGCGCAGGGAATCTCCGAGGATCCGATCCGGACCGTGCCTCTATGAGTCGCCTTTGGAAAGGGTCCTTCAGCCTTCTCCTTCGCCCACCGCGACCGCGCCGCCGCCGACGCATTCTCCTTCCGCTCCTCCGCCGTCATCGCTTCCGCCCTCGCCTTCCCGCCCTTGCTCTGCTTCGTCGTCATGATTCGCTTCCATGCGTGCTTGAACTGCGCGGACCTTATGCGTGCTAGAGCGACTTAGCAAGCATTCGACACGGAAGGCATGGTTGCCTGTGGGCCCCAACCCAGAATGTAGGCTTGCGCTGACCTACGTTATGCTGCAATCTGGCGATGCGGTCCCGCCGGGATCGTGCATGGAAGAGCGATTCAGAACCGACTTGATCTCCGAGCATGACGGGAGGCGCCAAATTACCTCCCGTGCCGACGGCGAAAATGCCGGCGGCAGCCGCGGCCAGGACGGCAATCCCCCGCGGAGCAAATCCTTGCCGGACTGCAATCTGGCAAGTGCCCCGCGAGCGCCAACTCGCGGGGCGTCCTTCAAAGCACGAGGTCGTCGAGTGCCAGTCCGGACTCTTCGCGCATGGCTTCTGCTACGATATGCTCTTCATACTCGCGTATGAGATTGTCCGGGATCCACTCGCCATCGCTAGCCCGCCCTACCCTGATGTCCTCAGCACGGGCGATGTCGTTCCAGCGGCCCGAGATAGTGACCCCCGGTGTCTCGCCGACGTCGACGAAAACGTTCGTCACCGTGAACGGCTGCGGCGACCAGTCATTTCGGCATTCACTGCGATTGGAGCCGGGCACCAGCCTGCCGCCTTCAAGTCGCGGTGGATAATACGTGAAGAGCCTCCTGCCCCGATACCGAACCGCCTGCCAGTCGACGTCGAGACCGCTGCGGTCATGTCGCGTCGCCACCGTGCGGACGCCGCGGAGAGTCTGCGCCCACACCAGGGCCTCTTTCGAAGTCCTCGCGACGTAGGAGATGTCGACGGCGCCGCCGTGATGGCTCTGTCGTAGACCGACGAAGGCATAAATGGTCCGGTCCCTCGTCGCCTCGATGACAGTGGCGCCGAGGATTATCCGACGGCCGACCGTCTGCTCGCCGACCGACTCCCACGCAGCCCTGACCCGATCGAGGTCGCATCGAAGAACGTGCCGAAGCGCATAAGCCCCTCGCCGCTTCGGCGTCTTCGGGTGGTGGCGCGCCTCGACCCGCATTTCGGGCCCCTCCCCCGGAACGCCCTCTACGGTCGCTGGAACGAAGGCGGGCGCCGTCGGAGAAGCCGGGGGAACGAAGAAACCGTCGACGAGATCGCGGAGCCTGCCGGAGATCTCGTCGTTTCGCGTGCTCAAGGTCATTGCTGCGATCTCCCGAATCGGGCTTGGTGTCGTCACGGCCATGCCGACGAGGTCCTCGCTGAAGGGCTGGCGAAGGGCTCCGGACGCACCACGCCGGAGCCCGTTCGTTCAGAACGAGACCTCGCCGTCTTCGGTCGAGTATTCCGCCGCCCTCTCCGTCTCGATCGCCGCGAGCGCCATCCCGACGCCGGTTCCGACCAGAACGACGGTCGCGCTCCACGCTGTCCCGTTGCCCGGGTTGCCGCAGTAGGCCCGCACCGCGCCGCCGGCGTCGAGGATCGGCGCGAGATGCTCGGCGTCCTCGCGCGGGATGTGCCCGATGTGATGCTGGTTGCCGAGCCATATCTCGATCGCGTTCGGGTCCGACGGGTTGTCCGGCCGGCGGACGAGGCTGAGGCGCTGCCCGACGCGGGGCATGACGACGCCGTCCAGGCCGTCGCTGCGGCCGTAGCCGTAGTACTGGAGCCCGGCGATCCGACACCAAGCGTCGGGCTCGCCGGCGTCGAGGCGCGAGGCTTCGATTTCGAGATCGGTGCCGAAGAAGTCGGGATGGAGCGTGGTCATTCCGCCGTCCCCGTCGGGCCCGCGTGCGGCGGGTTGCGCGGCGCCCCCGTCCCGCCCGGCTGGTGTCCGCCGCGGATCACGGACGGCTTCGGCTCGACGACGTCGTAGCGCTCGCCGAGCGTCTGCCCGCACGCGAGGAGCACGCTGCCACCGTCTATCACCTCCCCGGTGCGCCGGTTTCGAAGAAGGAGCGTCATGCGGCTCTCGTCGGGCGCTTCGAGATGTCGATTTGGAACCGCTCCGCACGCTGCCGGAACTGTTCCTGCATCTCCTCGTCGACGACGACGGTCTGGACGTTGTGGTCGTCGACCGCAGGATCGAAGTCGGGGATATCGGCGAAGATCCGGGACCCGACCGGCGGGATCCAGTTCGGCACGCGAACGTCCTCGTTCCAGTCGACGTGCTGCCACAGGATCGGCCGCTCGCCCTCGCGCGGCGACCGGCCGGCCTGCTCGCGATCGAGGACGCAGAACGGCGTGATGCCGTCGCGCGAGTTCCAGATCCATTCGACGCGGCCGCCATCGACCGGTTCGCGGTACTTCATGAGGCAGAAAGCCTCGCCGAAAGCTATGGTGTGCTGACGCTTCTCAACCTTCATGGGATTCCTTTCCTGCCGGCGTCTGGCCGGTCCCTGGACGGGCCGCCGGCGGCGACCCGCATTCATGCTACTCGCGCGGTCGCAAGAACCGAGCCGCTAGAACTGCGGCCGCGCGAATCGCCGAAGGGCGTAGTGGTACCCGGGCTCGCCGGGCCAGACGCGGTCTGCGATCGTCTCGATTCGAGGGTCGCAGTCGTAAGCGGTGCACTGGATCCCGAACTCGTCCTCCGCGCCCGAGGGATCGCAAGCGCGGTTCCAGAACACGCGTCGGAGCGGCTGACCGCACGAACGGCATTCGCATGCGTAGACCGCCGGCACGGCGGCGTGGTCGCGATTTTCGGTCATGCCGCCGCCCTCCCCTCGATCTCGGCGAGCCGCGCCCGGAGCGAGACGATCTCATTCTGCATCGCGCAGGTCACCGCGTTCACCTCGCGCGCCATCATCTCGAGGTGCGCGGCGTCATAGCCGGCTGTGGTCAGCGCGATCTGACGCTTTGTGACGCTGTTCCCCAACCGAAACGTTGAGCCGCTGCCCTTCGTCTGGATCTCCCAGCCGCCGGCGAGCGGGATGTAGTAGCGGGGCGGATTGGCGCCGTCGTTCTCGATAGGTCCGATCTCGACCTCGTCCTCACGGGCAATCGGCCAGTGTCGCAGGACGACCTTGAGCGGGTCCTCAGCCTTGCCGTCCCCGAACGTCGGCACGATGCGCCCATAAGCGCCGGTCTCGGGATGCATGTCGCCGGGGATCCAGGCGGCCGCGGCCGGCCGCAAGCGCGGCTCGAGGCCGGCCTTCCGCAGCAGGCGCTCCACCACCGGCGGCTTGACGCCGTGCTGGCGGGCGATCCGCGACACCGTCCAGCCTTCGACGTGGCGCTCGACGATGCGCTCGCGCGCCGCCGATCCGATCCTGTCGACGAGGCTCAGCCGCGACGTCCGCAACTGGGCGCTCGCCGCCGACCTGCCGACGACCGCGGCGATCTGGCGTGCGTCGTCGCCCGCTACAAACCGGGCGACGTGCACCTCGTCCTCTTCTTCCGTGTAGCCCCCGAACTCCGTCATCTCGCTGCCCCTGCCTGCGCGTCTTCGGCGACGTGCGAATCACGTAGCCTAGAACAAAATGCCGAGCATGAAAGACGCCTTCAAGAGCCTCTGAAAAACTTGCTTAACGGCGAGACCCGTGTTGTAAATCAGATTTACAATACGACAATCCTTCCTGCCGCCGATATCGTGCAACTTTCGTACGATTTCTTGCGGTGCGGACGGGCGCTCCTTTCTTGCTACGCGGGCCGCTATCTTGGTTGCATACGGCGACACGCAGCCAGCAAGGAAAACCGGGAAGGATTGGAGCATGCTGAGAAGGATCGGAAGGATTGCGGCGGCGATCGCGAGGTGGCTCGCCAGGCTCACCGATTGGATGGCGTCGCCGTTTCGCGGCACGACGCCGCGGCCGGTGCTGGAGGCCGCGGCGGAGGTCGTCGAGGTCGAGGAAGAGTGCGATGCGGAGCGGTGGCGGCGAGAGAACCCGCGGCCGGTCGTGGAGGCCTCGCTCGCGGAGAAGACCCGGCGGGCTGCCGCGATGATGGTGACGGCGGACAGCACGGCCGTCACCGGGCCGCTCGATCCGTCGGTGCCAGCGGAGGCGCAGATCCTGGAATGGCTACGTGGTCCGGCCGCGTTTCATCTCGGCGCTATCGCGGCGGCGCGGGTGCACGTGATCGAGCCGCATCTCGAAGGCGTGCGGCTGATGCCCGGCGTGCCGTCCGTCGTGCCGTCCGAAGACGACGAGCCGAGATGGCCCGGCGAGCCCGCGACGCTGCGCGAGATACACGACGCCGTGATGCTCCGCATGATCTTGGAGCACGACGGCGACGGCGGCGCGGTCGATCCCGAGGCATTCCACGAAGAGGTCGATCGACACGCCGAAGCCGAGGTCACTGTCGCCGATCTGGTCTGGATCCGGACGCCCGGTCCTAGGCCTGACGACGAGGACGGGGGAGCGGACGAGACGCCAACGCCCGACGAGCTTGATTGAGTTCCTCGATGAGCATGTTGCGCTCCTCCTCGACCGCCTGGCGGGCCAGCCGCTCGCGGCGAAGCGCGGCGGCGAGGCGAGCGACGGCGGCGGGGCCGGTATCGTCGATGGGCGCCGCGGAAGCCATCCTGTCGAAGCCATCCTGGATGGCGCTCGCGAGGCAGGAAGTCGCCGCGAGGCCGCCGAAGATCACGCGGTTTTCGAGAGACATGCGAACCTCCGAGGGACGGGCTGCGAGGGAAGAACAATGGCACGAAAGGATTAAGGAGACGTCAATGTCGGACGAAATGGACGTCATGCGCAAGCGCGTCGAAGCCGCGGATCGAACGCGACGCTGGCGCGAAACCCACGAGCACAGACCGGACACGAGGAGGTGCGACCGCGTGATCGTGGAGGCGCTCGTCGAGTACCTGCGGACGACGCCCGGCAGCGAGCACCTAATGAAGCGGATCCTCGACGACGCGACCAGCGGGCTCGTCTTCCAAGGCTTCCCGACCGGCGACGCTCGGCGGGAGGTCGCGCGGAGGCTGCGGTATCTCACGGCGGGGCCTGGCGTCGGCTCGGGGAGCGTGCGGGCTGCCAGGAAGCGCGGCGTGTCGGCGTAAGCGGGTGGTGCCAGGACGCTCCCGTTACTCCCGCATACGCCGTACCAGACTCAGCGTTTCGAATCGCTTTTCCAGACCGCCGTCGCGCCTGACCGGGCCGGCGGCGGTCTGCGTTCGAGGTGTCGGGCGGAGAGTCTGGAAAAGCGTTGCACATTTCGCTGATACAATTTTCTTGTATCAGTGGCTAATACAAGAAAAATGTATTAGGGCCTCTCCTATCGGCGCTCGCGAAGTCGACGCCGGACAGGAGACGACATGACGAAAGTGGCTTACGAGGAATACGGACCGGCGGCGGATTTCCTGAAGCGGATGACCATGCAGCCGAACTTCGAGATCACCGCCGTCACGCAGCGTGGGAATGACGTCGTCGTTTCGGCCGCTGGGCACCGCATCCGAATCGAGATGACGGTGCATCCCGCGCCGTCGACGCGCCGGATCGACGTCGTCGCGAGGTCGGAGCGGGTCGATCATCAGATCGAGTTCTCGATGCTCGATTTCATGCCTGTCGAGTACTGGCTCATCAACGCTTGGGTCGTCGCCAGCGACATCGCGGCGGCGGCGGTGCAGGCGTACCACCACGGGTACGGCGCGGGCTTCGACCGGGCGATCGCGGCATGAGCGGCACCGTTTTCTCATCGATGCTGGGCGTCCTCGGCATGACGATTCCCGACGCCGCCGCGTTGCTTGGGTGTTCCGAAGCGCATGCCGCGAGCATGTCGAGCGGCCGCGCGAAGATCTCCCGGCAGGACTTGCGGAGACTCCGGCTGATCTACTCGGAGATTTCTGCCGGCCGGGGCGAACGATACCACGCCGGCGCCGTTATGGCGTCCCACGCCCTCCGAGCGCTCCGCGGGACGGACGACATCCCCGGTCTCGTCGATGGCCGCCCCGGGAGGCGCGGAGAACGCCGGAAGTAGGCCGACGCCGCCTGACCCGCGACGATACAATCCACGCCATGAGAGGCCGTCTGGACACGTTCCGGGCGGCCTCTTCGCGTCAACCGCCTGCTAACCACCTTCAACAGTCTCGCGCCGCCCCACCCGGCGGTGTTGTAAGCCGTGCCGTTGCCCCCGATTGCCCTCCAGTCGCGTCTGGGAGCCTTCTCAGCCGCAAAGCACGGGATTTCGCTATTCCCGCCGGCCTCGACCTTCCCTGCCATCTCCGAGCGTCTCTACCCCCTCAACGATTTTGCGCTAAGGCGCGCTCCACGCAACTCCGCATCACTGCCGTCCGCGGCGCGAAGGAAGGATTCGGCCGGCGGCCCGTCCTACCGCCGAAGGAATCCTTCCCAAAGCGCTACAAACGTCCGTTCCTGTTCCTCGGCATGCAGAACGCGAAGGACACGATGGCACGCACCCTGAAGATCCCGACCCCGGCGCCGGAGCGACGCGTGAGCGAGCGGCCTTCCATACGGCCCGGGCGATCTCGTCCATGTCGACGGTGGCTCGTTCGCCAGACCGCGCCCCTCTTCATATAGATTCAGCCATTTCCCCCCACGCCTAAGCCTCTGGAATTACTTGCCTTTTAGATGCCATCTTTCGATTTCCCCCCAAAAAAGGTGCCTCCACCCCACAACTTGAACCGCATTCCGTGCGAGATTTTCGTACTATCTTTGGCCAATTTGAAGTAGCATCATGTCTTCAAAGCAATTTTTAGTAATTTACCTGAAGTTGATTTCTGCCTAAATGAGGAAATTATTGCGCCCCCCCGATTGAATATGCAATGCCGTCATTTCTCCACGGTCCATTGCAAATTCAGTACGAATTTCTCGAACAAAACAAAGGAGGAGATGTGGCTATCTCGAATCTGGCTGCTCTGCCAGATCCCAAAATCGGGGTGTCGAAGCGGCCTCCAGTCGCACCCATAGCAGTCCTCGCCGGCAATATGCCTGTACAAGAATTTTGCACAGAGTACTCTCTCGATGGAGACCGAATCAATTTGGAGGGGAGAATGAACAGCGACAGGAGCCGGAAACTGCAGGACCTCTCGGTCTCGGACCTTATTGTCGTGCTGTTAGTCATCGATTTGAGCGACGAAGTTGGAAGTTTTGAAAGTGCATCTGAGCGGCTTCATATAAAAAAAACCACACTGTCCTCCAGAATCGCTCGTGTAGAGGAGATCTTCGGGCCAATATTTTTTAGAGGACCTGGTGGACGCAGGCTTCCGACACCTACATCTAAAGGTACCGTGTTCTACGGTTATGCGAAGAAAATATTGAAAAATCTCGAAAAACTTGTCGATATCCTCAACGACATGGATCATGTTGTAAGCGAAGAAGAACTTGAATTCGTCAGGATGAATATCAAAAAGCTTCGTGGCGCGGAGCGGGATGCGTTGCTATGGGATCGCATAAACACCATCATGAGTAAGCTTCCACCGGATACCAGAAATAAGCTCGACAGAAAGAACCTAATGGGTTTTGTACAAGAAATTCCTCGACGGGATCCGCTAAGCAAACACGAATTTCAGCCGGTAATCGATCATTCCCTCGGGTGGAAGCCTAGTAAGTCTGGTACCGGGCGTAGCAAATCGGATGCCCTGTCATCGCAGGTGCAGGCGGCTGGCGCCGCCAAAACTCAATCACGACCGTGACTCCGGACGTGAAATAGGAGTTCTCGCCATCGAGGAGCTCGTCCCGGAGCCGGGCGTTGAAGCTATACCATTAGCCGTTCTTTCAGACACCGTCGGCTCGATGAACGCGGTTCGTGCCCCGACGTCGTCGATCATCGGCGCACCGCCCTTGCGAAGAATTCCGAACGTGGTCGAAACGGACGTATCCGGGGATGCTAGGCAGGATGAAGAGGTCCGTCAGGACGCCGGTGACGCTTACCGAGCTTATCTTCCGCTCGACCCGGCTTGCTAGGTGTGTATTGGCACAGGGTCTAGACGCCGATCGGTGTGACAACTCCTTGACCAATCTGAGGTCGGCAGGGGCAGCGTGCCACCCAAGGACATAGGGCGACTTATGCCGTTCAGGCCTGACTGGGGTGATCGACCCTCGGGGAGCCTCCGCGCCCCATCACGGCTTATGCGAGAGCCCGCCCGTTCATCAGGCCGGCACAAATACGCGGCTGCGCCGGCGTCGTCCGTGGAACGGTCGAGAGCGGGTATTCAGGGATCTTCGTCCACCGCTCGGGACAGTGCCATCTTCAGAGCGCTCAGCAGCTCCCGCTCCGAATAGGGCTTGCCGACGAACCCGATCGGCGCCCACTGCATCGCCCGGGTACGCGTCTTCTCGTCCAGATTGCCGCTGACGAACAGCGAAGGGATGTTCCAGCCTTCCCGAAGACGACCTGCCGTCTCCACGCCGTTGGTGCCTCGTGCGAGATTGACGTCCATGATCGCGGCGTCGATCAGGCTGCCGTGGCGCTCCGCGAAAGCGATGGCCTGATGCATGTCGACGGCGTTCCCGATCACCGAGTACCCCGCCTCGACGAGAACGTCTTCCAGGTCCATCGCCAGCAGCATCTCGTCCTCGACGATGAGGATGGTGCAGGGCATCACGCATCCTTCGCGAATACGACGGCGGCATGGTATCCCTTAGCCGTGGCACGCTCCTCGAACCGGCCGCCGAGTTGCGCCGCCATCGTCCGCACGAGGCGGGAGCCGAGCCCCGGTTTGATCGCCTGTCCGTCGAAGCCGACGCCCTCGTCGGCGACGCAGAGTTCGAGCATGCCGTCCGGCACTTCCTTGAGCGTCAGAACGATCGGTCCTGCGGTCCCCTCCGGGTACGCATACTTCAGGGCGTTGGTGACGAGTTCGTTGACGATCAGCGCAATCGGGATCGCCTTCTCGGTCCGGAGCCGGATCGGCTCGACCTCGGTCCGGACTTGCTCCTTCAGGTCTGAAGTGTCAGCGAGATCGCGGCAGAGGCCGTCTAGATAATCCTGCATGTCGACGACGAGGGGGTCGTCGCTCCTGTAGAGGCGCTCGTGAACCGACGTGATCGCTCTGACACGGGATATCGCCTGTTCGAATGCCATCTTCGTGACGGCGTCCTCGACGCGCCGACTCTGCAGGCTGAGGGTGCTAACGACGAGTTGCAGGCTGTTCTTGACCCGGTGATTGACCTCAGCGAGGAGCAGATCCTTCTGTTCCAGCAGGCTTTTCTGCAGCGAGAGGGCCTCCTCCAGGGCCTCTTCCCGCATTTTGTCCGCAGTGACGTCCATGGCGACGCCGATCAGGCGCGACTGACCCTTCGACGTTCGGAGAACCTCGCCACGCGACGCAAGGTGCCGGATGTAACCGTCCGGACGGATCACGCGGTAGTCGAAACGCAGCGACGTCCTATCGGGGCTATCGATGGCGGCCTCCACGATTTCCCGGACGCGCGGAAGGTCGTCCGGATGCATCCGAGCAAAGAATGGCGCCGCGACGGGACCGCCTTCCCCCGGCGCAAAACCGAACATCTCGTCGACGACGGCATTGCGCCGCCAGATGTCTGTTTCGGGCTCGTATTCCCAAGATCCCAGCGAACCCGCATGCATCGCGATCCGCAGCCGCGCATCGGCTTCGCGCTCCTTCAGGACGCTCTCCGTCACGTCCATCGGGGTCTGGACGATGTAGCGCACCGCGCCGTCCTCGTTCAGGATCGGCGTATGGATCGGTGTCCAGTAGCGCTTCTGAAAGCCGCCCCCTTCTTCCGTCGGCCGGGGGATGTCGTACTGGATGACGTTCATTTCGTGCGTCTTGCCGGTGGCCAGCACGTGGCGAAGCGAGACCTCCAGCGGCCCCTGCTCCACCGCGCCGGCCTCCTCGGGATTCTCCGGGAACGCCTCGAGGATGTGCCGGCCGACGATGTCGGCGCGAGTCCGGTCCGTCGTCTTCAAGTAGAGGTCGCTGGCGGCGACGATCGTCAGGTCGGCGTCGAGGACGAGATAAGCCTGGGGGAGCCCGGCGAAGATTTTCGCGACATCCGCAGGCGGCAGTGAATGAGGCATGTTCAAGACCGATCGGACGAAGCTGACGAAAGAGGAATTGGCTACTCTGCTGCGATCTCGGACGGACTCTGGCAACGTCCGACGACCAGGGCGGTGAAATTGGTCAGTCGCTCGTGCCGGCAAGTTCGTGGATCGTCACGGACATGAGCGCGGAATGGTCTCGAGCGGGCAACCGCGGCCGTGTTGTCCAGTCACCGCGTCGGCCGGCGATGCGATCCTGACAATTTTGCCCGCTCTGCCGAGCAAGGACATTATTGAGACCAGCGTCAATCTGTGGATCCTGCGAAAGGCGGGCCGGTTGATTTTGCCCTGCAACGGGCTTACCTCGCTTGCCGCGACCGAACGCAGAGGATCACCGCCGCGATGGATTTCCACCTGACCGCAACGCAGATTTGCCTTGCCATCAGGGATTTCCACACCCATGCCTGCGACGATCTCACTGTCCGCCCTCTCGCTCTCCACGCCTGACGGACGCATCCTTTCCACCGACCTCGACCTGACTTTCGGCTGCGAGCGAACCGGACTCGTCGGCCGCAACGGCGTCGGCAAGACGACACTTCTTCGGGTGCTCGCCGGCGATCTGCCGGTCGCCGCCGGCAAAGTCGCCGTCGGCGGCAGCGTCGGGCTGCTCAGGCAGGCCGTCCAACATCGGCCCGGCGAGACGATCGCCGATCTGTTCGGGGTTCGGGCAGGCCTTGCGGTGCTGCGCCGGGCAGAGGCGGGAACCGCCTCGGTGGACGAACTGGCGGATGCCGACTGGACGCTGGAAGAGCGCGTTGCCACGGCGCTCGTCGCCGTCGGCGTCGAGGCGCCGCTCGATACGCCTATCGCCGGTTTATCCGGTGGCCAGGCCACGAGGGTTCGCCTTGCAGCCCTGACCTTCGCCTCCCCCGACGTCCTTCTCCTGGACGAGCCGACCAACAATCTCGATCGCGAGGGGCGCCAGGCGATGATCGCGCTCCTCGCCGGCTGGAAGGGTGGTGCGATCGTCGTCAGCCACGATCGCGAACTATTGGAGGCGATGGATGCGATCGTCGAGCTGACGTCGCTCGGCGCGACACGCTATGGCGGCAACTGGAGCCACTTTCGCAGGGAGAAGGCGATCGCGCTGGAGGCTGCCAAACATGATCTCGCGGATGCCGAGAAGCAGATCGCCGAGATCGACCGAGGCGCCCAACGCAGCGTCGAGACGAAGGCGCGAAAGGACCGCCGCGGCCGCGGCGCGGCGGCAAAGGGCGGGATGCCGCGCATCATCGCAGGCCTGCGCAAGGATCGGAGCGAGGATTCGGGCGGCGTCGATGCCCGGATCACCGCTCGCAGACGGGAGCGGGCCTTCGGCGCGCTGTCCGAGGCCCGCGAGCGGATCGAGATCCTGCAGCCCTTCGCGGTGACGCTCGCGCCGACCGGACTTGCCTCCCGCAAGGAGGTCCTGAAGCTCGACGACGTGTCTGCCGGCTACGATGCCGCCGAGCCGCTCCTGCAAAACGTCTCGCTATCGATCGTCGGGCCCGAGCGCGTGGCTTTGACAGGGCCGAACGGTGTCGGCAAAACGACGCTTCTGAAGCTCCTCGTCGGCGATCTCCGGCCGCGATCGGGGCGCATGTGGATCACGGCGGACGTCGCCATGCTCGACCAGACCCTCGGCCTCCTGAACCCGGAAACGTCGATCCTGGAGAACTTCCGCTGCATCAATCCGGAGGTCGATGCGAATGCCTGCCGCGCGTCCCTCGCCCGCTTCACCTTCCGGGCGGGGGCGGCCGAGCAGATTGTCGGGACACTGAGCGGCGGCGAGATGTTGCGGGCCGGGCTTGCCTGCGTGCTCGGGGGGCCGCGCCCACCTTCCCTCCTCATCCTCGACGAGCCGACCAACCATCTCGACGTCGCTTCCCTCGAAACGATCGAGGCCGGACTTCGCGCCTATGACGGGGCATTGCTAGTCGTCAGCCACGACGACGCGTTCCTCGACGCCATCGGCATAACGCGGCGATGGCGACTGCGACGATCCGAACGATCCTACGGCGTGCATGCCTTGATCGAAGCCGGCGGCGAATGATTGTGGCCTAAGCTCGATTACTGCGCCGGCGATGCTGCCCGATCAACTCGACCAGGGCCCGTAGTCCCGCTGGCACGTGCCTGCGACCCGGATAATACAGGCAGAGATCATAGGCGGGCGGCATCCAGTCGCCGAGCACCTGCACCAGCCGACCCGTCTTCAGATCGTCGGCGCAAGTCTTGTCCGGCAGGTAGGCAAGGCCGAAACCGGCGCGCGAGCCTTCCAGCATGACGTTCGGCTCGTCCAACGTCAGTCTGCCGGGGACGTCGATCGTCTCAAGCTTCCCGTCCCGCCAGAATTCCCACGGCGAGAGAGCCCCGCTCGGCATGCGAGCCCGGATGCATTCGTGCCGCAGAAGATCGCCGGGAGATGCCGGCACGTCGCGTGCGGCGAAATATTTGGGTGTTCCGACCACGACGAACCGCACTTCGTCTCCAAGCGGGACCGAGACCATGTCGCGGGGCACGACCGCCGCCGGTCGAATGCCCGCGTCCCATCCTTCGGCGACGATGTCGACGAGGCGCCCGTCGGTGGCGATGACCACCTCCATGTCGGGGTAGGCCCGCAAGTAGTCGACGATCACCGGCGAGAGGATCCGGCGCGCGGCACCCGACGAGGCGTTGATCCGCAGCGTTCCCTTCGGGCTGCCGCGCCGCTGGTTCAAGACGTCCATGGCAAGATTGATGTCGGCGACCGCTGGAGCCACCTGCTCGACGAAGGTCTCGCCGGCTTCGGTCAGGCCGACGCTGCGGGTCGTCCTGTTGAACAGCCTGATTCCCAGCCGCTCCTCCAGAGCGATCACCGCGTTGCTGAGCGCCGACGTCGACATGTCGAGCTCACGGGCGGCTGCGCGAAAGCTCCGGTGCCGCGCAACGGCAAGCACGGCTTCCAGTTCGACAAGCCCGGTTTTGTGCATCGTCCGGATTTCCTGGATAAGTCATCGCGCAACGTCCCGATTATCGCACATCCCCTCCTCCATTACATCGGCCGCATCCCAAGCCAACCGCTCGAAGAGGAGCGTCCGATGCGTTCGATCGACACCGCCTACATCGATGGGGCCTTCGTCCCGGTTTCGGGCGACGAGATCCTCGAGATCGTCAATCCGGCCAACGGTGAACCGATCGTCCGACAGCGGCTCGCCGGCCGGCAGGACGCAAGACGCGCGATCGCCGCGGCAAGCCGCGCACAGGCAGCGCTCTCGCAAAGCACGAAGGCCGAGCGGCTCGACATGCTGAGAAGCCTCCAGGCTGCCGTCCTTCGCCGCGCCGACGAGATCCGCGACGTCACGATCGAGGAATACGGCGCTCCGATCAGCCGGGCCCGCTGGATCAGCCAGTACGCCTCAGACTGCTTCGGCTATGCCGCAGACGCCCTGCAGAGATACCAGTTCAGCCGCAGGATCGGCGATGCGACCGTCCGCATGGAACCGGTCGGCGTTGCCGCCCTCATCGCCCCCTGGAACGCTGCTGCCGGCACGATCTGCAGCAAGCTCGCCTCGGCGCTCGCCGCGGGATGCGCCTCGGTGATCAAGCCGAGCGAACTCAGCGGACTGCAGTCGCAGATGGTCACGGAAGCGCTGCATTCCGCCGGACTTCCGGCCGGCATCTTCAACGTCGTCGTCGGGCGCGGCAGCGACGTCGGCGACGAACTCGCCACCAATCCCGACGTCGCTCGCATCTCCTTCACGGGGTCGACGGCAACGGGCAAGGCCATTGCGCGGGCTGCGAGCGAGACGATGAAGCGCGTCAGCCTGTCGCTTTCCGGCAAGTCGGCGGCGATCCTCCTCGACGACGCCGATTTCGAGACAGCCGTTCCAATGGCGCTGAGCAGCGGCTTCCAGAACAACGGCCAGGCCTGCATCGCGGGAACCCGCATTCTCGTCCCGCATGGCCGGCTGGAGGAGGTCGAGGCGATCGTCCGCGCGGCGATGGGCGCATGGAAGGTCGGCGATCCGGCCGATCCCGGAACGACGCTCGGCCCGCTGGCGAGCGCCGCCCAGTTCGACCGCGTCCAGCGATACATCGCCCGGGGCATCGAGCAAGGCGCGACCCTGATCGCCGGCGGGCCCGGCCGGCCGGAGGGTCTCGCCCAAGGCTATTTTGTCCGGCCGACCGTGTTTGCCGACGTCGGCAACGACATGGACATCGCCCGCGAGGAAATCTTCGGGCCCGTCCTCTCGATCATCGCCTATAGCGACGACGACGATGCGGTCGCAAAAGCCAACGACTCCGCCTACGGCCTGCAAGCCTACGTCTATTCCCGCGACGTCGAGCGGGCGAGCCGCGTCGGCGAACGGCTGATGGCCGGATCGATCCTGATCAACCGGGTGACGCCCGACCTGCGGGCGCCGTTCGGCGGCGTCAAGCAGTCCGGCATCGGCCGCGAATTCGGCCTCTTCGGCCTGGAGTCCTTCCTCGAACCGAAGGCGATCGTTCGCGAACACGCGAAACCCCAGGACGCCGCGGCGCAGCCTTGGCGGGGCCAGGGCTGCATCACGGATTTCTACTGAGACGATCCACCCGCCCACGACGATCCGGCCGGACGAGCGGCGCGACCGGAGACCGCGCCGGCGGCAACGTCTGGACGCGTTCGCGGCATGGGAGGCTCGGCCGTCCCGCAGTGGGAGCCGGATAGCCGCAACCGACCTCGTCCACCAGAGAACTGGCACCACAGGAGACCTGAACATGGAAGAGCGACATCTCGCCGGTCCTGGCACGGCCGAACCCGTCGATCGAAACAGGCGCGGACTGATCGGCGTCGCAGCGGCGGCGATGGCCGCGGCACAACTCGGGAGCATCGTCGATGCCCATGCGCGCAGCGCCTCCACGGAGGCGGCCGCCGAGAATCCAGCAAGGCCCGGTCCGGGGGCATCCTTCGCGGCGATCCATCAGATCGAGGCCGGCGTCCTGAATGTCGGCTATGCCGAGGCCGGCCCCGCCGACGGCCCGGCGGTGCTCCTTCTGCATGGCTGGCCCTACGACATCCACAGCTATGGCGACGTCGCCCCGATCCTCGCCACCGCCGGCTACCGCGTCGTCATTCCCTATCTTCGGGGTCATGGCTCGACCCGCTTCCTGTCCGAGGCGACGATGCGCAACGGCCAGCAGTCGGTCGTCGCGGCGGACGGCATCGCGCTGATGGATGCGCTCGCCATCAAGACGGCCATCATCGCCGGCTACGATTGGGGTGCGCGGACGGCCGCCATCATGGCGGCGCTTTGGCCGGAGCGCTGCAAGGCTCTCGTCTCGGTCAGCGGCTATCTGATCGGCAGCCAGACGGCGGGCGCCGAGCCTCTACCGCCGAGGGCCGAGCTGCAATGGTGGTACCAATACTACTTCGCCACCGAACGCGGCCGCGCCGGATACGACAAGTACCGGCACGACTTCGCCAGGCTCATCTGGCGGATCGCCTCCCCCGACTGGCACTTCGACGACGCCACCTTCGCGCGCAGCGCGGCGGCGCTCGACAATCCCGACCATGTCGCCATCGTGATCCACAACTATCGCTGGCGCCTGGGGCTCGCCGAGGGCGATCCGGCATTCGACGCGCTCGAACAGCGGCTCGCGACATTCCCGGCGATCACCGTGCCGACCATCACGCTCGAGGGCGATGCCAACGGCGCCCCTCATCCGGCCCCGGCATCCTATGCCGAACGGTTCTCCGGCAAATACGTCCACCGCACCATCGAAGGCGGCATTGGTCACAACCTGCCGCAGGAAGCGCCGCAGGCCTTCGCCAAGGCTGTCATCGACGCCGACAGGCTGTGAGGCCTGTCCGCCCCACGTCTCGAACGAAAGAAACGACACGATGAAAAAGCTCATCGCCGGGCTGATGCTCGCCTCGGTAATGCTCGGCACAGCCGTCACTTCGGCCGCTGCCCAGAACCCCACGATCGTCCTCGTGCACGGGGCCTTTGCCGACGGATCGAGCTGGCAGAAGGTGATTCCTCTCCTGCGGGCGCAGGGCCTCGGCGTGGTGGCCGTCCAGAACCCGCTCTCTTCGCTGGAGGACGATGTCGACGCGACCCGGCGGGCCATCGATGCGGTTCACGGGCCGGTTGTTCTCGTCGGCCACAGCTGGGGCGGCGTGGTCATCACCGAGGCCGGCAACGATCCGAAGGTGGCCTCCCTCGTCTATGTCGCGGCGTTCGCCCCGGACGACGGCCAGTCGATCACCACGATGACCGCCGGCTCACTGCCGCCGGCCTATGCGCCCTACCTGCGCAAGGATGGCGGTGGCTACCTCACCCTGACCGAAGAGGGCGTGAAGACAGACTTCGCCCAGGATCTGCCGCCGGCCGAGGCCGAACTCGTCGCCATCACCCAGGGGCCGTGGGCGGCCGAATGCATCGACGCGAAGGTCTCGCACGCAGCTTGGCATGACAAGCCCGTCGTCGACGTCGTCACCGAGAACGACCGGATGATCCCGCCGTCTTTCCAGGAAGAGATGGCGGCGGCGATGGAGGCCAAGGTCGTGAAAGTCGCTTCGAGCCATGTGGCGATGCTCAGCCATCCGAAGGCTGTCGCCGACGCGATCATCTCGGCCGCCGACGACGCTGGCCGATGAGCGACCGCCACCCCCGCCAGACTGGAGAACGTCCATGAGCGCGAATGAACAAAATTCCGCCGGCGTCGCGTTGATCTTCGGCGGTTCCCGCGGGATCGGCGCGGCCATCGCCACCCGGTTGGCGCAGGCCGGATACCGCGTCGCGCTGACCTATGTCTCACGGCCCGACAAGGCGCATGATGTTGCCGCGACGATTGCGGCCGAGGGTGGCGAGGCCGTGGCCATCGAGGCCGACAGTTCCGATCCCGGCGCAATCCGAGCCGCCGTCGCAGGCACCATCGAGCGGTTCGGCCGCCTCGACGTCGCGGTCGTCAACGCCGGTGTCCTCCGCCTCGGAACGATCGACGAACTGTCGCTCGAAGACCTCGATCTGACGCTCGCCGTTAACGTCCGAGGCGTCTTCCTGGCGATCCAGGCGGCCGCGACCGAAATGCAGGACGGCGGACGCATCATTACCATCGGCAGCAATGCAGCCAAGCACGTGGTACGGGGAAGCAGCATCTACGCCATGAGCAAGGCGGCCGTCGCCACCATGGTCAAGGGCATCGCGCTCGACCTTGCGCCGAGGGGCATCACCGTCAACAACATCCAGCCCGGCCCGACGGAGACCGACATGACGGCGTCGATGGTCTCCGATCTGGCCGCGATGGTTCCCATCGGACGCGTCGGTCAAGGCGCGGAGATCGCCGAGCTCGCGCTCTATCTCGCGGGTCCGCAGTCCGGCTACATGACGGGATCGAGCCTGACGATCGACGGAGGCTTCGCTCTTTGAGCTGAAGCAGGCGCTCCGAGGCTCCCTTCCGCAAATCAGCCGTCGGCCGGAGGAAATCGGCCGACGGCTCGCGGTGGATAGCCGCCTCCCATTCCTGGCCGCAGCCTTCTTCGTCATCCGGCCAGAATGCCACGAGTCGAGAAGCGGCCACGGCACCCAATCGCGAGCCATCGCGGACCGCGACCCGATAATTCCTCGACGAAGTGATTCAGCACCGACGGTGGTGCCCCCGAAAACCGACTTCGCCACGATGCAGGTTCCGCCCGGCCCTCTGGCCGGATGCATCCACCGTCATTTTCTGCCGAGAAGCGACCGGAGCGTAGAGGTTCTTCCGGGGTGCAACGTGACTGACGCTTCGATGCGAATAGCCGAACCTCGACCTTCGGTGTGCAGGATCGACGCTCAGGTCGAGTAGCCTCGACCACCGGCTTCGACGCATTGTTTGCCCATCGGCCAACCGGCCCATGGAGAACACGATGTGTAACCCTCGAAACGTGATGGGCGCGCCCTTCGCCGCATCGGCCTCGACCGCATTCGCAGCGATTTCTCAGCCCGCATCGAGCGATCCGTCGAGCTGTCCTCGAAAGAGATGCACCAGCGCGTGCCATCACCGGCCGTTCGAAGGGCCTGAAGCGATGCTTCCGGCGAAGGCCGTCCGGTAAGCGGCGACCAGCGGCCCCAACAAGACCTTCATCAAGGCAAGACAACCGACACCGAGGGCCGCCACCGGCTGCTCGAACGCCTCTTCGCGTCACCAGGAAAGGACAATTCCATGCGTATCGTCATCATCGGCGGCACCGGCCTCATCGGCTCGAAGACGGTCGAACGTCTGCGCAAGAAAGGGCACGAGGTCCTCGCGGCCTCGCCCAGCAGCGGCGTCGACACCATCACCGGCGAAGGCCTGGACGAGGCGTTGGAAGACACGCAGGTGGTGATCGATCTCGCCAATTCGCCGTCCTTCGAGGACGCAGCGGTTCTCGCGTTCTTCGAGACAGCGGGGCGAAACCTCGCCACGGCGGAAATGAAGGCCGGTGTCAGGCACCACGTCGCGCTCTCGGTGGTCGGTGCCGAACGACTGCCGGCCAGCGGCTACCTGCAGGCCAAGCTGGCCCAGGAAAGGCTGATCAAGACGTCCGGCATCCCCTACACGATCGTCCATTCGACACAGTTCTTCGAGTTCCTCCCCGGCATCGCCCAGTCCGCGACAGCCGGAGACACGGTCACGGTTTCGTCCGCCTACTTCCAGCCGATCGCCTCCGACGACGTCGCCGACGTGATGGCCGACGTCGCGGTGGCCGCTCCGGTGAACGGCGTGATCGAGATCGGCGGCCCGGACACGATGCGCATGAGCGACCTCGTCGAACGATATCTCGACATGACGAACGACACCCGGACGGTGAAAGCCGATCCCCATGCCCGCTACTTCGGCGCCGAACTGGATGACGGATCGCTCGTGCCGGGTGCGGGCGCGCGTCTCGGCAAGGTCCGCTTCCAGGAGTGGTTCAGCCACGCGCGGCTTCCTCGCCGCTGACTAGCAATCCCACCCCTCCCTCGGTGCAGGCGCATAGCCATCGACGACGGCGAGGAAATGGCCGTCATCGCGCCGGTCCCGGCGACCATGCGATCGCCCTCTACCGCGCCATCCAACTTCAACGGGCCCTGCCCTTCAGAAAGGACTCATCATGACCCAGCGTATCGACTACCAGAAGCAATCCCCCGAGCTGTTCCGGAAGTTTCTCGCCTTCAGCATGGCCTTCGAACAGTCAGCGATCGAAGAACCGATCCGCGATCTGGTCGACATCCGGGCCTCGCAGATCAACGGCTGCGCGTTCTGCCTGGACATGCACATTAAGGCGGCGACCATCCATGGCGAACGGCCGCTGCGGCTTCACCATGTCGTCATCTGGCGGGAATCGAACCTGTTCAGCCCGCGCGAACGCGCCGCCCTGGCCTGGACCGAAGCCTTGACCCGACTTCCTGCCGACGGCGTGCCCAACAGCGTCTACGAACGCGTTCGCACGCAACTGTCCGAGCTGGAACTGTCGGATCTGACCTTCTTGGTCATGGCGATCAACGCCTGGAACCGCGTCAACATCGCCTTTCAGACCGTGCCCGGCACCTTCGACAAGGCCTACGGCATCGACAAATCCGGCCTGGCCTGAGTGAGCGCCGGCGCGGTTATTTGACCGTGCCCGGCCGCGTCAGCCGAACATCCCCCAGATCGAACGCTTCAATTCACCCGAGGAACGAGCCATGACCCTATTGAAAAGCCTCGCCGTGTTGCCGCTGCTCCTCGTGGCCGGCGCCGCCTATGGGCAGCAAGCCCCGGCGGAAGCCATCGTCATGCCACTGATGACCAAGGCGCTGCCGGAGTACCCGGGCAAGGAGGCCCTGGTCCTCACCGTCGTCTACCCGCCGGGCGCGGTCGATCCCGTGCACCGCCACGACGCGCATGCCTTCGTCTATGTGCTGGAGGGATCGATCGTGATGGGTCTGCGCGGCGGCAAGACCGTCACGCTGTCGCCAGGCCAGACGTTCTACGAAGGCCCGAACGACGTGCATACCATCGGGCACAACGCCAGCCTGACCAAGCCTGCCAGATTCTTGGTCGTTCTGTTCAAGAACGAGGGTGAGCCGGTAGCGACGCCCGCCCACTGACACGACGTCGCCGTCGATGCCGGCGCCGCGGCGTCCATCGGGGAAATCGTTGCGGTCTTGCTGCGTAAACAGATTGCCGGGTCATTCGACCCGCCAGCAAAGGCACCCTGGCTGGCTTGATGGTCATCCGCAAGCTGTGCGCGTGACGCCAACACACCGCTTCGCCGACCGTTCACGAGCATCCATTCGCGCCGGCCGCATCGACGGATGAAACTAATGCGTTCCGGGGCGACCGCGTACGCGATCAATCTTCGACCTTGGCCGAATGTCATTGGTTCTTCGCGGGCGGCCTGGCCGAAGCCGGAGGATATCCTGATGCTGGATCAGTTTTTTGGACACGATCGTCTTCGCTTCCTGACGCGCACAGAACAAGGCGGCGCCAGGGGGTCCGCGCCAGCGGCAAACGTCGTGCCGCACAATCTCGCGGCGCCGATACCGACGAGACGCACTGCTGCCGTCCTTGCCGCCAGCGAGGCTCTTGCCGACCCGAGAGGCGCGCCCGCCTGTGTGCGGTCTCTGTGGCGGAGCATTGGGCATAGTGAAGAAGAGCTCGCTGCCGAATTCGAAGACGCCGATGAACTCGTCGTCGCGATCGCCGAGCAAAAGGCATCTCTGATGACGCAGGCCCTGAACACCGGAGGGTACCCCCGCAGCGAGGATGTCGCCCGAGAGACGCTCGTGGCATTCGGACTGGCTGCCTGGAACGAGTATTCAACGACCCTTCCCGGGCTCGTCCGGCTGCTGGCGGCCGAGGGGCAGCGAAATCCCACGCTGAAGCAGCGGGTTTTCGACGCCGGCCCGGCTTTGGTCGCAAGCAGACTTCGCCAATTTCTTTCGCAAGCCGATGAGGCCGGTATCCTCCGCGTCTCGGATGCCCAGGCGCAGGCCCAGCAGTTGATGGGGATGCTGAGAGAGCCCCTCTATCAGGCCCTAGTTCACCTTCGTCCTCCGAAGCACACGGCAAACGACCATGTTCAAGAAAGCGTCCAGAGTTTCGTCCATGGGTGCGGACGCGTGAAGGGAAACGTCCATGAGCTGGATTGATCGGGTTCCTCAGTCCACACTCTCGCGGACGAGGAGCCACGCGGCCAGTGCGTCATCACGGTCAATCGCAGGCAGCGTTCTCGAGGATCTCGGACGGCTTGTCGACAAGGATGGCTCGCTCGTGACGGTCGATGCCACTGACTGGATCGTATGCTTCGTCCCTGGCCTGCAACGGCAGTGGTGGCATTTCCTTGCGAATGTCAGGCACAAGCACGTCTTTGCCATACGACCGACGGGCAGCGGAAGCTGGCTGCTCTTCGAGCCCTGGTGGTCGCGGATTATGGTCACGACCTTGAGCTCGGCCGAGGCCGTAAAATTTCTCCGGTGGGCTGAAACCGGCGACATGCTGCGCGTGCGCGAAGCCATTCCGGGCAGAGCCAGCCAGTTTCGCGGTTGGTCCAACTGTGCGGTCCTGATCTCCCTGTTACTCGGCCGATCCAGCCGGACCTGGACACCGCATGGTCTGTATCGGCAATTGCTCGAAGAAGAGTCGACGCAGCAAGAGACCGTCGAGAACATTCTCGGCAATGAAATCGCAGCGACGATGCGGCGGCAATTTGGGGCACTGAGCCTCGGCGCGGAGCATTTGGCGCTACCTCTCAAGGAGCGGCTCTTCATCGTCGGATGCGCTGTCCTAGAAGCAATGATGACACCGTCGCTGCTGGATCTGTTTCATGCCGTCTTCGCGGAAGGACAACGCTATCCCCATGCGGCCGACATCTTCGATCGACAGGGGACCATGCTGGCTGTCGATGCGGTGGCGAAAATTCTGACCGCTGCAAAACTACGGGGCGAAGTCGATCTCCTGGACTGCGAGGCCGGCGCTCGGCAATTCTTGGGAATGCTGCGCGCCAGCTTCCATCTGGACGCCGTTCTCCAGGTCACCTCCCCGCCAACGCGGTTCGAGATGGAATCCCACGCGCGCGACTCGGCCGACCTCTTTCTTGATGGCGCCATGACTCAAGGGACGCAGCCCCCCGGGGATTCCTCGCGGAAGCACATCACTGATGGAATGTCCGAGAGTGACGGTCAACGCGGTGGACGAATATCTACGCTCGACATTCGCTCACCTAGGCCACCGAAAACGGACGGCAGACATCAATCAAGCTGCTTTCCGACGATGTCACCGAAGCCATGACCGAGGTCGCGCTGGCCGAGCCGGCCAAGGGCGTGGTTGAGATCGGCAGGCCGAACGAGGTGCCCATGAGCGACCCTGTCGAACGGTTCCTCAAGATGACGACTGACACCTGCATGGCAACCGCCGATCCACAGGCTCGCTACTTGGGCACCGAGCTCGCCGAACGATCCTTAGTTCCTGGAAAAGGTGCCTGCCTCAGCAAGATTCGCTTCCTGGACTGGTTCAGTCGCGCACCGCTGCTGCGACGCTGATCCGGGCGCAGCTTGCCTGCTTCGCCTTGCCCCACCCGAACATCGCCAGAACGCAAAGCAAAGGAGCCAACTTCATGAACACGGAACATCCGTTTGCGGCCACGGTGACGCGCCGTGCGCTCCTCCAGACAGCCTTGGCCGCAGCCGCCATCGCAGGCCTCGACAGGGTCGCGAAAGCACAGATCGCGCCCCGCACCACCTCTCTTCTCCCGGCAAAAAAGGATCCCCTCGCCATGAGCACCATCATCACCACGGACGGCACCGAGATCTTCTACAAGGACTGGGGTCCCAGGGACGGCCGCCCCCTCGTTTTCCATCACGGCTGGCCTCTGAGTTCCGATGACTGGGACACCCAGATGCTGTTCTTCCTGGAAAAGGGCTATCGCGTCGTCGCCCATGACCGGCGCGGCCACGGACGCTCCGCTCAGGTGAGCGACGGCCACGACATGGACCATTACGCCGCCGATGCAGCGGCGGTGGTCGAGCATCTCGATCTCAGGGATACCATCCATATCGGCCACTCCACCGGCGGCGGCGAAGCGGCCCGCTATGTCGCCCGCCATGGCAGGGACCGAGCGTCGAAGCTCGTTCTCATTGCCGCGGTGCCGCCGCTCATGGTGGAAACGCCCGCCAATCCAGGCGGACTGCCGATCGCGGTATTCGATGGCCTGCGCAAGGATCTCGCCGGCAACCGGGCGCAGTTCTACGTCGACTTCCCGTCCGGCCCCTTCTACGGCTTCAACCGGCCGGGCGCCCATCCCGTGCAGAGCATCATCCAGAACTGGTGGCGGCAGGGCATGATGGGCGGTGCGAAGGCGCACTATGACGGGATCAAGGCGTTCTCGGAGACCGATTTCACGGATGACCTGAAGAGCATCGAGTTGCCGGCGCTGGTCATGCACAGCCGAGACGACCAGATCGTGCCCTTCGCCGATTCCGCTCCTCTCTCGGCGAAGCTCCTGAGGAACGCGAGCCTCAAGGTCTACGAGGATCTTCCGCACGGCATGTGCACCACCCATGCCGAGGTCGTGAACCGCGACCTGCTGGCATTCATCGCCTCTTAGGCTCGCTGCCCCCTCCCCGCGAGCCCGAGGATCGCCGGCCGTTTCCGCTCGGCCGGCGATCACCCTTCCCGTCGAAATTTGGGAAAGCTTTCACAGTTGCTGTGAATGACGATGTGACGACGCGCTGCATCGTTGATGGAATCATCTTCGGAAACCTGGCGAACGCCATCCGGCCTGTGAGTCCGTCAGGCCAGCCAAGCGCGCGACGCGCCCTGTCGTCGTAGCCGTCGATACCGCGGAAACCGAACGTCCCTTTCGGCAACGAACCGCGCCAGAGCGATGCCGAGCACGATCGTGATGCCGTCCCAAGGAATCGTTGGAATTTCCGGGCACGGCGGACAAGGACAAGGAGACCCCGATGCTCGTCCGCAACCTCCACCATCGCACCTTGCGGCGCCTGGCGGTGATTGATCGCCATTCGAGCATCGGCGCTGCGGCGCTTGCTCTGTGTGCGCCCGGCGTCGGTCTCGTCGTGGTCTGCGACGAGGCCGGGAATGCCGAAGGGGTGCTCAGCAAATCGGATGTCGTCCGGTACCTGACAAGCACGCCTCCGTCGAACAGGGCGCTGCCGTTGCTGATGTCACGGACGATCACGTCCTGCGCACCGGAGGATGACCTTCACGCCGTGTGGAAGGCGATGACCCATCTGAGGCTCCGCAACATTCCCGTCCTCGAGGCGGGAACGAAGCCCGTCGGCATCCTCGATATTCGCGACGCGATGCAAGCGCTATTCGAGCAGGAGCAACGCCTGAAGATCATGCTGTCCGACTACGTTGCCGGCGTCGGTTATCGCTAGGAAGCGTCCATTCCGAACGAGCCACGTTGGGGTCAGGAAACCCGCAACTGCGATACGGCTGCACGATCGCCTCGCGCCTCGGCGGCGATGAAGGAAGGACGTGATGCGGCGCGATCCTTTCAGTCCGGACAACCGACCGCCACGTCGCCGCAGCCTTCGTCGATGATCTCGACCTTTTCGATCAATCCCGATCTCACTGAGGAGAAAGACGATGACGACATTCGAAGGGCGGGTTGCCCTGGTCACTGGAGGCAGTTCGGGCATCGGTCTGGCGACTGCCATCGGCCTCGCGAGGCAGGGAGCGAAGGTTCTGGTGACCGGGCGCCGCCAGGAGGCGCTCGACAAGGCGGTCAATACGCACGTGAACGTGGCTGGTCTCATTGCCGACGTTGCCGATCCCGGCGACGCCAGGCGCACGATCGATGAAGCCGTCGGCAGATGGGGCCGCCTCGACCTGCTGGTGAACAATGCCGGCGCGGGTGCCATCATGCCGCTCGGCGAGGCCGATGCGGAGGCGATTGCGGGGATCGTCGCCGTCAACGTCGTCGGACCGAGTATTCTGGCGCGTGAGGCCCTGCCCCATCTCGCTGCCACGAAGGGATGCATCGTCAACGTCTCGAGCACGTTCGGCCACAAGGCAGGCGCGGGTCTGTCACACTACGCAGCCAGCAAGGCCGCACTGGAGCATCTGGCCCGCTGCTGGGCGCTCGAACTCGCCGCGCAGGGGATCCGGGTGAATGCGGTGGCCGCCGGCCCAACCGAGTCGGGAGCTCTGACCGGGATGATGGGCCTCTCCGCGGAGCAGGCGGCTGCTCTGGAGGCAGCGGAGCGCGAGCAGATCCCGCTCGGCCGCCGCGGCAGGCCGGAAGATGTCGCCAGATGGATCCTCAACCTCGCCGATCCGGCCTGCGACTGGGTGACCGGCCAGGTCATCTCCATCGACGGCGGCCTCGGCCTGACTTGAGCTTTCTGCCGGAGCACGGTTCGGCGGCACATTCCATCGCGATACGCCGCCGGCCAACAGAGCCATTCGCGGCACTGCCACCCTTCATCCGGCAGCGGCCGAGCTCATCTTGGCTCTGAAAGAGCCAGTGACGCGCCGACCCTCACTTCACGCACCGATGCAGGCAAGGTCTCCCAGGCCCTGATCAGCGCTCCGATCGAGTTCACCTCCATCTTGCGCATGGCGTTGCCGCGATGCAGCTTGACCGTGACTTCGCTGATGCCGAGCGTGAACGCGATCTGCTTGTTCATCTGTCCCTTGGCCACGTGAGACAGGACTTCCTTCTCACGTGGCGTGAGCGTTGCGTGGCGCTCGATATTGAGATTCACGACGACCTGTTTCGCCCGGCGATCGGCGTCCAGAGCGATGCCCGCGGCAATCGCGTCCAGCAGCGTCTGATCCCTGACGGGCTTGGTCAGGAAGTCGACCGCTCCGGCCTTCATCGCCTCGACGGTCATCGGGATGTCGCCATGCCCCGTCAGGAAGACGATCGGCTTCGGATTGCCGTGCCGGGTCAACTGACGCTGCAGGTCCAGTCCGCTCGCTCCCGGCATGCGCACGTCCAGCACCAGACATCCCGGCCTGTCCAGAACGTCGGCGTCCAGGAGGGCATGGGTCGACGCGAAACCGAGCGCCTGGAATCCCGCCGAAAGGATCAGCTCCGACAGGGAATCCCGAACGGCGGCGTCGTCATCCACGATGATGACGAGCGCTCGGTCCGTATGCTCGGGCATGTTCCCTATGCCCCGCGGTTCGCGGACGGGTCGATGATCAGCTCGCATGTCACTCTCCTTTGTCGGTTCGATCCATTGCTTCGCCAATGGCGGTGAGCAGGTTCTGCGCATCGAAAGGCTTGCGAAACAGGCCTTGGATGCCCCGTGCTCGCCCCTGCTCCGCCAGTTCGTGGCGCCCGGTGATCAGGAAGACCGGAAGCTCCGGACGCTCCTCCTTCACCAGATCGCGAAGGGCGAAACCATCCATCCCAGGCATGCCGATGTCGGTGATGAGCACGTCGAGGCGGGACAGCCCACTTGCGAGCAGATCCCGTGCGGACAGGAAGCAGAACGCTTCATAGCCGCTGGATTCCAGAAGTTCCTCCAGCGCTCCGAGGACTGTCGGATCGTCGTCGACGATCGCCACCACCGGTCTTGCGTCGCTCAATCTGGCTCCCCCCGTAACCGGCGGGAATGGGTGACGGGTATTCCCAGTCGCTGCGCCATACGCACGAGATCGGCGAACGAAGCCGCCATCATCTTGTGCATCACATTTCTTCTATGCACTTCGAGTGTCGTTTCACTGATCCCCAGTTCAGCGGCGGCCTGCTTGTTGAGAAGGCCGCTGACGACGAGCGGCAGCACCTCTCGTTCGCGCGGCGTCAGGGCGAGATGGCGCTGCTTCAGGTTTTCGATGCCCGCGCGATCCGATCTCCTCTCGCGATCCTGCGCGATCGCCGCTTCGATCGCGGCCATGAGATCTGAAATCCGAGCCGGCTTGGTCAGGAAGTCGATGGCCCCATGCTTGATGGCCCTGACGGAAGATGGAATGTCGCCGTGCCCCGTCAGGAAGACGATGGGTGGGTGATCGCCTGCCGCGAACTGCCCTTGCAGATCGAGCCCGTTGATATCCGGCAATTCCAGGTCGAGGATCAGGCAGCTCGGACAGTCCGGCTTTTCCGCCGCGACGTACTCCCCGGCCGAGCCAAATGCGAGGGACCGCATGTCTTGAGCTTCCAGGAGTTCGCGGAGCGAGTCCCTGATAGCGGCATCGTCGTCGAGGATGAATACTATGGGTTCTTCGAGGTTCATGCCGTCACCGAATTCGAAAACGGCAATGTGAAGACAAAGCGGGCGCCACGCGGCTCGTTGTTCTCGACCCACAGTCGTCCCCCATGGGCCTCGACGATCGACCGACAGATCGCCAGCCCCATTCCCATCCCCCCCGCCTTAGTGGTGAAGAAGGGCTCGAAGATTCTGTCGGCGATTTCGATGCCCATACCGCAATCGATGATCTCGCTGCGGGCCATGTCCGACTCACGGCGCACATGAAGCTGGAGCACCCTGCCGCTCGGGACGGCATCCATCGCCTCCATGCCATTGCGCATCAGATTGACCAGCACCTGCTGGATCTGAACACGGTCCAGCATGAGGACCGGCAGATCGCTCTCGATCTCGACCTCCAGGCGGACATGATGCCGGATCGCCTCTTCGGCCATGAGATCGCTCACGACGGTGACGATGCTCTCCAACGCGGTGTCTTGGCGAGCGTCGGTCGACTGGCTGAACAGCGAGCGGATGCGGCTGACGACATCGGCGGCGGTCGTCGCGCTCTGGATCGCGAGCTCAACGGTCCGCTGTGCCCGCTCGACATTCGGCGGATTTGCAGCAAGCCATCGCTGGGTCGCGTTCGCGTAGGCGACGATGGCCATCAGAGGCTGATTGACCTCATGCGCGATCGACGCGGACAATTCGGCAAGGCTCGCTGCCTGGCTCGCCCTCGCAAGCCCTTCCCGGGCCAGTCGCAGTTCCTCCTGCGCCCTCACCTCCCCGTCGATGTCGAGGCAGATGACGTTCCACTGCACGACATTGCCGTCCTCATCGCGCATCGCGGCGGCTCGCGTCTCGACCCAGCGATACGCACCATCGAACCGCCGGAGACGGTGCCGGCGGGCATAGGGAGCACCGGTCGCGAGGGAGCGGCCATAGATCTCCCGGACACCAGACAGGTCGTCGGGATGAACTCCGGCCTCGAGCGTACCCGACAGCCGGGACCTGGACGTCTCGTCGAGCACCTCGAGCTCATAGCCCAGAAATTCCCGCAACTGTCGGCTGCGGTAGATCGGCTCGCCGTCCGGGGCGGCGCAGTCGATCATCGCGGGAAGTGTCTCGACGAGCTGCCGCAAGGTGCGTTCGCTTGCGCGCAATGCGTTCTCGGCGTGCACCTGATCGTCGATGTCATGACAAAGGCCGTACCACTGGACGATCCGCCCGGTGTGATCGCGCATCGGCTCGGCGCGGCTCGACATCCAGCGATAGGTGCCGTCGGCGCGCCGCAGCCGATACCGCATGGCGAATCCGCCGCCGCTTGCCAGACTGCGTCCGAGCGCGGCCCGGAATTCGGCCGCGTCTTCGCGATGGACGGTGGCTTCGATCACCGCCTCGAGCTTGCCGATGCCCACACCTGCGATGTCGTCGACGCCGAGGCCGAGAAAGTCGATCATCCGCCGGTTGAAGTACATCGGCTCGCCGGCCGGAGTGAGCCGCCAGAGATGAACGGGGACGATGTCGACCAGTTGGGCGAGTTCGCGCTCTCGTTCCTGCAGCGCCGCCTTGGCCAGGACGAGGTCGTCGATATCGACGCTGACACCGTACCACTGGCGGATGGCACCGGTTTCATCGCGTAGCGGCTGCGCGCGGGTCTCCGTCCACCGATAGGAGCCGTCGGACCGTTGCTGACGGTACTTCGCGACGTAGGAAAAACCATTCGCCACCGAGCGGTTGAAGTTGTCGAGGGCGTCGGGGCGGTCGTCCGGGTGCACGACATTGAGGGTTGCCGACCCGTCCGGCCCGGCGAGATCGGAAAGCGTCGCGCCGGTCGCTTCGGTGAATTGCCTGTTGACGTAAGTCGGCCTGCCCTCTGGGGTGCAACTCCAGATCAAAGCTGGAACCGTGTCGATCAGTTGCACCAACTCCTGTCGGCTTTCACGCAACGCCGCTTCGGTCTTCTTGTAGACGTCGATGTCGAAGCCGATCCCGTACCATCCCGTGATCGCACCGTCGTCTCCCCGGGTCGGCCGGATCGCGAACTGATGCCAGACATAGTCTCCGGTCGCGCGCAGGACCCGGTATTCGAAGTTGAAGTGCTCGCCGGTGCGCAGGCAGTGCCGCAGTCTTCGAGCGGCAGGCTCGTAGTCGTCGGGATGGACGCCGAGCTTCCAGCCGAGGTCGCCGCCCTCGATGAAGGAACCGCCTCCCAGCGGCCGGTTCAGATCCTCCAGGGTCATGGCGATGGAGGTTTGCGCGATCGGGGTCGCGTAGGTGAACGTCCCGAGCGGATCGAACGCGAAGGCGGCACCATGCAGCGTCTCGATTACCTTGGCGGCGCGCACGGCCTCAGCCGTTCCCCGCAGCGAGCGGGCCGTCGTCCATCGTTCCGTCGGTGTCTGAACCATCGGATCGACCGCGACGCTGACGCTGTAGCCCGGGTCGGCGCGAAACTCGGCATGCCGATAGGTGCCGTCGGCTTGCCGTTGCCGGCAGGTGATGATCTGCGGCACGCCGCTGCGGGATGACCGCGAGATCGCCTGCTCGGCGGCCTCCCTGTCCGCGGGATGAACGTGGGCGAGCAGCGGTGCTTCTTCGCCTGAGAACGCACTTCCGCAAAAGCCAGCCGATGAGGCAGCGGCGGATGCCGTTGGGAAGAGGACACCGGCGGAGACGATGCTGCCGACCGAAAGTGCCACAGCCAAGAACGCCGCGACTGACAACGACGAGACTCTTAGATCGACGTCGACAGCGGCGAGGAGAAGAACGCATCCGAGCGCCACCGCCAGGAGGCAGCCGAGTGTTTTCGATACTCTCTCGCGCGGAGACAAAAAGAGCGCGGCGATCGGAGCGAGCAGTCCTTCAGGCGACATCGTCATCACGGCGAGGGTGAATCCTGCGGCCGACGCAGCCAGCGCGATGGCCGACCGGCCATCTGGAAGCTTCATATCCATGGGCCGATCGCCCCCGCTGAAGAAGAAACGCCGAGCGACATCGATTTCTTCCTGAAGTTGATCGCCGCCATCCGGGATCAGGTTTTTCCGCGACACCATAAGCCTGGGGGAACGCCGAAGCACCTGATGGAAATCCATGAGATGCCGGTTGCCAAGCGGTCCACCTAACCCTCGGTCCAGAGCCGGCGACACTTCAAGCCTATCCCACGTGCCTGTGGGCGTGATGTCACGCCCGGCTGATCCCGAGCATCGTTCCGCCACCGATCGATCTGATCGACCACGGAAGGATGAAATCCGACATGCGGCGTCTCACCAGCCCCGACAATCGGAAAGGCCCTGGCGCCAGCCTGGCATCCCGGCATGCCCACACCGCTCCGTTCGGCTCGCGAACCGTTGCCCGCGTGGGATTATCGACTCGTTCGCTCGGCGCAGATGCCGTGCAGGAAGACGTCCACCGCCGAGGCGACGGCGGCCTCCGCTTCGGCCTTTGTCGGCGCCGCGCGCAGTCCGAGCACGACCTGCAGATGAAGGTTGTCGCGGATCATCCCGACGAAGTGCCCGGCCGCGAGTTCGCAGTCATCGATGCGGACGAGATCGCGGCTGCGAGCCGCTTCGAGCACTTCGGCCAGCCTGCGCGTGGTTCTTCCGGGACCTTGTTCGTAGAACGTCCTGACCAGTTCCGGGAACCGCTTCGCCTCCGTCACCACGATCTGGTAGACGCCGATCACGGCGGGCGACATGTAGACCGCCATGAGGTGCCGGCCGAAAGCCGTCAGCGACTGCTGCAAGCTCAGATCGCCTTGCACGTCGATAGGCAGGGTCGCCAATGCCTCGTCGGAGTTCTGCCTGACGATGGCCGTGAACAGCCCCTCCTTGTTCCCGAACTCGCTGTAGATGTTCCGCTTGGAGCCCCCGGCGCGCGCGATAATCGCGTCGACGCTGGCTGCTGCGTAACCCTGTTCGAAAAACACCTCGGCAGCGGCCTGCAGCAGCCGCTCGCGTCGGCTTTCCGGCCCCTGAGATTTGGATGCAGTCATCGACGGCCGGCCCTTTTATCACGCGTCCTGACTGGTAACGTCGGTTACCATACGCGTCAATGGTAATGGCTATTACCGGAGTCTGTCATGGCACGTTCCAGACGTTCAACGCGCATCGGACTAGCGCTCTGCCTTGCGGCCATCATCGTGGCGGCAACGGGATGGGCATGGGGCATGGCGGGCGGTGAGGTCTCGACCGACAACGCCTATGTGCGCGGCGACGTCACTGCGATCTCCTCGCGGGTCGGCGGCTACGTGACCGCCGTGGAAGTCGAGGACAATCAGGCCGTTCATGCTGGAGACGTTCTTTTCCGCATCGACGACCGGGACTACCGGGTGCGGGTGGCGCAGGCGGAAGCCAATGTCGCGGCGGCGCAGGCACGGCTTGCCAATGTCGACGCGGGGACTCAGCTCCAGCGCGCCCTGATCCGCCAGGCAGAAGCCCAGCAGGCCTTGGCGGCCGCGGAGTTGGCCTTCGCCGTCAAGGCGTCCGATCGCCATCATCATCTGCGCGGCAGCAATGCCGTGAGCCAAGCGCAAATCGACGAGAAGGATTCGGCCCGTGATCGCGCCGCCGCGAGCGTCGATGCCGCGGTCGCGACGGTCGAGGCGCAGAAGCAGCGGATCACCGTGCTGGCCGCCGAGCGGGACGCGGCCCTCGCCTCGCTCGACCAGATGCGGGCAGCGCGCGATCTCGCCTTAATCGATCTCGAAAGCACCGTCGTGAGGGCACCGGTCGATGGCGTCGTCGGAAACCGGCAGGTCCGTGTCGGCCGGCTCGTCGCGCCAGGGCCATCCGTCCTGGATCTCGTTCCCGTCGAGAAACTCTGGCTGGTGGCGAATTTCAAGGAGACTGAGATCGAGCACATCGTGCCCGGCCTGAGTGTCCGGATCGACGTCGACGGCTTTCCCGATGAGACGTTCGAGGGCACCGTCGACAGCTTCGCGCCGGGGAGCGGGGCGGCTTTCAGCCTGCTCCCGCCGGACAACGCCACCGGCAACTTCATCCGCATTGTTCAGCGGGTCCCGGTCAAGATCCGGTTCGTCGGCAATCTTCCGCGCGGGCGCCTCGTTCCAGGCCTCTCCGCGCGAGTACAGATCGATCAGCCCCATGTACCAGCCAAGTAGAGTGAGAAAGACCGACGGCGGTCGTCCCGTCTTCGCCGGCAATGGTGGACCTCCAGCAATTGCCGCGGCGGACGACGCGGCAGCGGTTCAAGAGCTGATAGAATGGCTCGCGGGCGAGGAATGCCACGATCTGGATGCCGCGGGCCTGGCTCGATGTCTGGGTGAGCGCCTCCGCGCCGCCGGCTTACCGGTGGACGGGCTGACCCTTCACCTCGGGACCCTTTATCCGGAGTTCATGAGGCGCAGCATCACCTGGTCCCCTGGCAAGGCCCTCGTATCGCAGGACAGGCTGTCGGGGACGGACGTCAATCCGGGGTTTGGCGACAGCACGGTATTGCGGGCGATGGAATCGGGCATGCCGCAGACGCTTCGCCTCGGTCGTTCGAGCAAGGCTGTTCGGACCGGTCCCAATGTCAACGATGGCCGGGACGTCGTAGAGTTCATTGCGCTGCCGCTGCGGAACTCTGACGGCCTGGTCAATGCCGCCAGTTTTTCGACGGAGCGCAGCGACGGCTTCTCGGCATGGGATCGCCGTGTGCTCGACCGTGTCAGACCGGCCTTGCGCAACGTCTGCGAGTTGCTGGCCCACAAGACGACCGAATTGGTGCTGCTCGAAACCTATGTCGGGGCGACGACGGCGGGCCGCGTCATGGCAGGTCATGTCCGGCGGGGGGAATTCGAAGCCCTCGACGCCGGCTTGCTGCTCTGTGACCTGCGCGGCTTCACGGAACTTTCCAATCGCCTGCCGGGGCAGTCGATGCTGGAATTGCTGAATGCCTATTTCGATCGCGTCGTTCCGGCGATCACCGAGGCCGGTGGCGAAGTCATCAAGTTCATGGGTGACGCCGCCCTCGCCTTCTTCTCCACCGGGGACGCTGCCTCATCGTGCATCGCTGCACTGGGTGGCGCTCTCAAGGCCTTGGAGGGCGTGAGCGACATTAGCGTGGACGGCGTCACGCTTCGCGCCGGAGTCGCGCTTCATTATGGAAAGGTCGGTTACGGCAACATCGGGTCGGGCCGGCGTCTCGACTTCACGGTGATTGGCCGCGACGTCAATCTGGTAAGCCGCATCCAGAGCGTCTGCAGCGCGAGCGGCATACCACTGCTGATGTCCGAGCGCTTCGCCACGCTGATCGCGCCGACGCGGGTAGTGGCGATCGGATGCCATGTCCTGCCCGGCTTCGTCGACCCGGTCGAACTCTACACGACGCCCTGCCTTTTCGCTCCCGCTCGCGCTCGCGCTGGCGAGACGACATCACGATCGCTTGCCGCACGTCCGATACCGATCGAGGTCAATCGATGAGCCCCGCGGCGGCGGAGAAGCGCGGGAGCGTTCTGCTGCTTGTCGGCGTGGTGCTCGCTGCCTTAGCGGATGCTCTCGCCAGCACGGTCCTCTCTCTCGGACGGGCGGACATGATGGGGGATTTGCATGTCACCCCCGACGAGTTTGCCTGGCTGGACATCAGCTACACGGCCGCCAAGCTGTTCGGCTTCGTCGTGGTGGGATGGCTGATCGGCCATGTCGACGCGCGGCGAGTCCTGGTCGTCGTGGCGCTGACCTTGAGCGCGGCATGCGCCGCCTCGCCGCTCGCGACGCGTCTCGATGCCCTCGTCCTCTTGCGCGGCGTGCAGGGATTCTCGGGGGCGCTCCTTCTCGTGGCGGGTCAGGTTGTGATCTTTCTCGGCTACCCGAGAAAGTATCAGCCCGTCCTGCAGGCTTTCTTCGCGATGGGAGCCGTGGTTGCGCCTGCCACGGTCGCTCCGGCATTCGAGGGCTGGATGCTCGACAGCTTTTCCTGGAAGTGGATCTTCCTCAGCGTCGTTCCCCTGGCCCTCGCAGCCGCGGGGCTGCTGCTCGTCGCGGACCGGCCCGAGCCGGATCATTCCGCGCCGCGGGCATTCGACGGCATCGGCTTTGCCCTGTTGGCCATCCTCCTTTCCAGTCTCACCTATGGCCTGACGCTGGGCAATCGCTGGAACTGGTTCGATGCCGACCGGATCGGCTGGCTGAGTCTCGCGGCGCTGGCATCGCTGCTCACATTCTGCGGGTGGGAGATGCTTTCCCGGCGCTCGCGAGCGATCGATCCCACCCCCTTCCGCTCAGCGGATTTCACTTTTGCCTTCGTCGTCAGCTTCGTCGCTGGCGCCGCGTTGTTCGGCAGCGCCTATTTGATCCCGGCATTTGCCGTATCCGTTCTCGCCTTTCCTCCGACCGATGCCGGGCTTCTGCTGCTGCCGAGCAGCGGTCTGTTCGCATGCGCCCTGCTTCTTGCGGCGGCGGTCATACAGGCGCTTCACGTCCCTCCCTTCGCCACCGTGCCGATCGGCATCCTGCTGGTCATGACCGCGATGTACCTTCTGTCGGGATCGGCCGGCGAGAGCGGCTCCGACGACCTGATCCCGGCCATCCTCCTGCGCGGCCTCGGTCTAGGCTTCCTGTTTCTTTCGATCACGCTGATTGCCTTCGACACCCTGCCCGCCCGGGCGCTGGCCACTGGCATCGGCCTCTTCAACGCCGGGCGGCAGTTGGGCGGCCTGATGGGCGTGGCCGGCCTCCAGGCGCTGATAGACCACAATCTCGCGAACAACGCCGCGGTGCTGGCCTCCCATGTGGTGACGGGCTCCCAGGCGGTGCGCGAGCGGCTCGAAGCGATGGCTGCAACGCTCGTGGCAAAAGGCCTTGATGCCGGCGCGGCCAGCCGAGCCGCAACCGGCATCTTGGCAAAGGCCATGACCGGCCAAGCCAATATCATTGCCTTTGATACGGCCTTCATCGCGGTCGCCCTGCTCTTCGTCGTCGCCGCGCCGATACTGATTCTCGTGAAAGTCGGTACGGCCAGACTGCTCGGAGGTCGCACGAGCCAGTCGACTGCCGCTTTGAAATCGAGCATCATCCCATGAGCGGGCTAGGCTCAATTCCCGACCCTGGGATGAACTCGCTCCTGATGACGGCGTTTGTTGGTCTGGCCGGAATTGCCGTCTGGCACCTGATCCCAGAACGTCGCGTCAATACGCGACTGATCGCTCAGATCCCGTTCTTTCTCGCCATGTCCGCGATGCTCCTCGCCTGGCATATCCTCCCCACGGCGCCACCGGACGGCCAGGCGACGACGTCTGCCGCGCTTCTGGTTGGGGTCGTCAAGCTACTCTGGTGGCTGCATCTCGCATGGGCGATCATTGGGGTCGTTAGCATCTCCCTCGTCATCGAGCACAAGCCGCGCGAAGCGCGACTGCTTCAGCAGGTCGTCATCGGCGTCGTCTATGCCGGCACGGTGCTGTCGATTCTGGCGTTCGTCTTCGCGGTTCCAATCGCCACGCTGATCGCGACCTCGGGAGCGATTGCCGTCGTGCTCGGCCTCGCGCTTCAGAGCACCCTTGCCGACGTCTTCTCAGGGATCGCGCTCAACCTCGGACGGCCCTTCAGGCTGGGTGACTGGGTCGTGCTCAGCGACGGAACGGAAGGCCGGGTCATCGAGACCAATTGGCGCGCGACCCTGCTGCTCGGATTTCCCAACAACGTCGTCGTCCTGCCTAACAGCGTCCTTGCCAAGCTCGGGATCACCAATGTCAGTACGCCGGATGAGACTCACGGCCTCTCGATCAACGTCCGCGTTGCACCGACACGTTCCCCGGCAGCCGTCGTCGACGTCATGAAGGCGGTGCTGCAAAGCTGCGACCTCATCGTCAGGGAGCCGCCTCCCGCCGTCGCAATCAGGGGCCTTGATTCTACTGTGATCGAAGTCGGCCTCATTTTCCGCGTCAGCGACGTCGGCAAGCGGTTGGCGGCGATGAACGACATCTACGACCTTCTCTATCGCCATGTCCGATCCGCCGGGCTCGTGCTTGCGGTCCAGGGTTCCACACTGGTTGCGATGACGGATCTCCCTCCGCTTCAGGCTCGCCGTAACGGATCCGGATCTGCACCCGATCTCATCGCGGCAATGCCGGTCTTTGCGGAGCTTGAGGATGCCGAGTTGCGAACGCTCACGTCTACCGCTACCTCGCGAACGTTCCAAAACGAAGATGTCATAGCCCGCTTGGGCGACGTGCTGCCGTCTCCAATGATCGTGCGCTCCGGCATCGTCGCAAGGCAGCGCGACGACGCTAAGGCGAATGTTCCGCCCTTCCACCATCTTGCGCCCGGTGACATCCTTGGTGCCGGCAGCATCCTTTTTGACCGCGCTGAGGATTCGACGTCGATCGCGGTCGGCCACGTTACTGTTCTTGAGTTCGATCGCGACTTCTTTGCCTCGCTTCTCGTCGCTCACCCGGAATTAGCGAACAGTTTGGCTGACCTGCTGCCAAGCGGAGCAACCGGGCCTGACGCGGCCGAGAGACCGCCGGAAGAGGTGATTAAGAAACCAGGGCTTCTGGGGCGGATCAAGTCGGTCATGGTTGCCTGAACGGACGCGTCAGAGAACCGATGGTCATTGTCTTTCTTCCGCAGCAGCGGGACGCACGCGCTGACCACGGTGGATTCCGCCGCGAAGTGCAACGGGTTCATGAGGAGCGTATCTGGACGTCCTTGCCAAGCTTGTTGAGGAGGGCCTGGAGGCGAGTGAGGAAGCCCAGGCACTTCCGGGGTGTGGTGTTGAGGGTGATGACAGCATCCTGGAGATCGGCCTCGTCGATGGCATCGATATCGAGCCAGCGCGGGAGCCAGCGTCGCAGGCGCCCGTTGGCGTTTCCGATCCCGCCTTTCTGCCAGGAGGCGTAGGCGTCGCAGAACCAGGTTGACATGCCGAAGAGGTCGGTCAGGAGGCCATGGCGGGCGAAGGTGGTGTCGTTGTCGAAGGTGACCGAGCCGCGCAGGCTCGCATCGACGCGGCGGAAGATCGCCATCATTGACGAGATGGTCTCCGCAGCGGTCTTGCCGCTCATCATCGTCGCGAGCGTGATGCGCGTCTTGCGCTCGTGCAGCACCAGGACCGGTCGGGTGTGCTTGCAGATGATGAGGTCGGCCTCCCAATGTCCCGCGTGGCTTCAATCTCCGGCCGAGGCTGGACGATCATGGATGGAGCGGCGGTTCTTGATGGTGTCGCGGGAGGGGCGCGCCCGCAGCGGGCGACGCCGTGGCCGCCGCCTAACCAGAGAGTGCCACAGCCTCTCTGGTTTTTAAGCGGCCCGGTAGATGAAGGCGTAGATCGTCTCGGTGACGAGGCTGCGCAATCTCGGCTCGCCGCCTCGTTTGAGTCAACCGGCGATCTGCTCGGGGGACCAGCCCTCGACAAGGCGGTCGGTGACGAACTGGCGCAATCTCGCGTCCTGCTCGAGAATGGCGTCATGCCGCCGTCGCTCGAGATAGGCTCCGTCGGCCTGACGCGGCGAATAACCACCACTGGGCAGGCAATTTCGGCGCAGCTCCCGGCTGATCGTGGCGGCGGAACGCCCGAGTACCTTGGTGATGGAATTGCTTGAGGCCCCGACGGCCTTCAACGCAGCAGGCTGCTCCCTTTCCCAGCTGGAAAGGTGCGAATAGGATCGCACGGCAACACTCCCAAACCCATGCCGATCCTACATCGGCCAGGGGGTGTTGCACCTCGCGCTGGAACTCAGACCACTCCAGTAAATGGACCAAGCTATGGAGCAGAGACAACGGGCGCGAGGCGGTAGAGATACGCCGCTTCGCAGTCTTCGACGGAGAACTGTCGGGTAACTGTTCGCGATCCGCCTCGTTTCCTGTGCTTCGTCGGCGGCAGTCCGGCCTACCTGATCCCAATGGCACCAGCGGAAACGATCTCGGGTGCGTACTCGACGGTTCGAGCACGCACCCGCCTCTTGACCGGAGCGGTCAGACCCGCGGTCAGTAATCCCAGAAGGCCGGGACCCAGCGAAAGGCGTCGCCATCGACCGCCACCCGTCCGACGGAAGGGAACGGCAGGTGAGTGGCCACCAACTGTTCGCCCGTCGCCGCGAGTTCGCGCAGAAGCCGGATCCGGACTCGAGCCGCCTCTTCGGGGTCATGCTCGAAGCCGTTGTGCCATTCGGGCTTTTCAAACCCGACCGTGAACACAGCGTCGCCGGCGAAGGTCAGCCGTTCGTCTCCGGACGCTAGACGGACCACACTGTGCCCGGGCGTGTGGCCGCCGGTGCGCCGCACGATCACCCCCGGTGCCACCTCGTGCTCTTCCTCGAACGGTCGCAGATTGGCGCGATACAGTTGCACGAACCGCGTGGCGGTCGATTGCAATGCGTCCGGGAAGCCCGGCGGCATGAAGACGTGGCTGAAATCCGGCGCTTCCCAGAACTTGATCTCGGCGGCGGCAACATGGATCCGCAAGTCCGGCCTCAGACGCTCCTTCACCCCCTCGACGAGCAGCCCGCCGATATGGTCCATATGCATGTGGGTCAGCACCACGTCTGTCACGGAGGCCAGATCGATGCCGGCGCTTCCCAGCCGCTGGATCAATTGCCCGGCGCGCGGCAGGTTCAGGTTCGGGTCCAAACCGAGCCCTGCATCGATCAGAATGGTCTGATCGCCGCTGCGCACCACGACGACGTTGAGCGACCAGTCGAACGCGTCCGGCGGCAGAAACATGTCGCTGAGCCACGCCGCGCGTGCATCCGGATCCGCATTGTAGCCCAGCATCTCGGTAGGAAGGGGGAGCACCCCATCGCTGACGACGAGAACGCCGATGTCGCCGACCTGCACCGCATAGCGCGAAGGAACCAGCTCGCCAGCTCCCGGCCTGTCGAAATGTGAGGTGTTGTCTAGGCTCATGTGTCTCTCCTTTTGACTTGCCGCTCAAGGTGCGGCCTCCGCGACGCTATTTTGATGCGCGGTGTCAGTCGCTTGGCTCGGAAGACAGGATGAGTGATGCGCAAGGATAGGTTCATCTCGGCTGCAATACGAAATGCGATGGCACATACTACGACGCGAGCCCGATGCTGTGTACGTATCCCGTGCGAGCCCGCTGCCTCAGCGGAGAACGCGGCATGCTGCGACGCGCTCGCGCGCTTGCTGCCTTTCTCGCTCTACTTTCGCGCGTAATAGTATCGTGATCATCCTGGAGCCCACAGGACAGGGACTCTGGCCTGCGGCTAGAAAGGTATTTGGCCGGTATCGTGTGGATCGGCGTAGGGTCCCGAAGCCGATCGGCGCGGTAAGCCGCTGACCGCGTGGAAACTAGTGGGGTCACTACATTGGGCGTAATGACAGCGTTGTCCTCTTGCTCGATGATCGCCTTCCCCGGGCCGCGATGCCATCGAGACCATTCGACCCCAACCTCACAGGGCAAGAGACGTCAAGGCTGACTGCAGATCGGAAGGGGTGCCGTGGGCCTGACAGGCTGACTGGCCTTGAACCGGGCAATCAACGGCTTGAGCGTCGAGGCCGGCCAGTAGCGCGGCTTGCCGATGGCTTTGAGACACATCGCGTTCCAGTAGCTGCCAGCCTCGGAAGGAGAGCGACCGGAGGCGACGGCTTGCGAGACGGCTTCGATGTCCCGAGCCTCCGGATAGATGTAGACCGTCGTCGGATCGTTCTTGACGGTGGAGAGGATGACATCGTTTTCGGCCGCCGACCAGCTCGTGCAGCCGTTGCTGCGTCCGGCCGCGTAGTCGACGAGCTTGCCGAAGGCGACGTAGCCCTCGTCGTCGGCGTATTGGTCTCCAGGGCTCAGGCGGCGGCACTGGGCCCGCACAAGGGTCGCCTGATGGCCGCCAATCACGCGTTCACGAGCATTCGCCGTGGCGCCCTCGCCTTCGAACTGCACGAAGGAGCGGACGAACGGCACATCCTTGCCGGATGCTGAACGATGATAGCCCTTGAACGAGTCGCGGGTCTCCGCGGTCACATAGCCGCCGCCGGTGGTGAGCGACGAATCCATCGCGTTGCCGAAATTCTGGGCGCATTGCTGCCCATTCGAGAAGTCGACGACACCGGCAAGCTTGCGACCGCTTCCGTAGCCGGACGACATCGCCCGGAACGTGTGCTGCCCTTCGCAAATCATGTAGAAGCGGCGACCACGCTCGCCATTGGGCGACACGCTGGGCCGCGTCGCGTCCATCGCGAAGTAGCATCCATTGTCGATCCTGCCTTCGCGAGTTTTGCGCTGATAAAGCGCCCGGGCCCTCTGCAGGACGACATCGGAAATCTCGCCGTCCTCGTCGCCGATATGGGCTGCCAGCCATCCCGGCACATTGCCTTGCGGCTCTGCGGCCGCGGACGGGGCAATGTCCGTCACACTGCAGCCAGCCAGCACGAACAGAAAGCCGGATGCCAGGGCTGGCAGAAAACGGCTGGCGATCATCTCGAGAACTCTCCTGTCAGCAGTATTCAAAGTCCGCACGCTTCGACGCAGTCGGCGTCGATCACCCCTTCGTCGCAGGAGGAGGCCGAGAAACGGTCGGGTAGGCCTCACCGGCCGGGATGTGCAGAGCACTCCTTCCAGGCGTTCGTGCGACGCCACGGCTTCGACCGTCCTACAGGCCGAAAACCGCCACGAAGGCGCGATGGATGCAGCCAAGGGCCGACGTGACGAATTCGGTAAGCGAACCGTAACTCGACGAGGTTTCAAATCGCTTACTAAAGTCGGACGGGCTCAATCTCCAGTCCTACGACCTGCAGAGCGGCCGCGGCCCAGTCTGGGTCGACTTCTCGGATCCGGACAACGTCGGCGTGCCCCCGCCGTCGCCGTTCTTTCGGCCGGACGGGACGCAGGCCAGGAAGACCTTGAGCGCCGACGGCGACACGATCCGGATCCGAAGTTACAGCCAACTCTGGACGATGACCGCGGCGGGCCAGAAGCGCGAGGGGAGAAAGGTGGTGGCCGAGTTCGGTCCGCCGCCGCCGCCGGGCGCGTCGTTTTCGGATCCGCCGCAACGCATTCTGCTTCACTCGGCGAGCCGGTCATGGCGCCGCACCCAGCCACGGATCACGCGGTGGCGCGCTGGTTGGAGCGCGTTCGCGGCCTCGATCTCGACGCGCTCTGCCCCGCCAGCTCGATCGACCGCGTCCGCGCCCTCGCCGGCTGCCGCGTTCTGGGCCTGACGCTCGCCGAAGCGCGAGACCTGGTCTGCCCGCCGAGGCTGCATGCCGGCCTCAACCTCGGCCGAGGCGGCGTCGTGCGGGGGTGCGGACCGCGTTCTCAGGATCGTCGGCGGCCGGATCGTCACCGTGCTGCCCGTGCTGCCGCCGGCGAAAGCGCAGCCGACCGCGAGGCGGAGGGCGCCGGCGTGATTTTTTTGGACGGCGGCTCTTGCGGGTGGGATGATGGCGACCCAAATGCGGGGTATAGCCGCCGCACAGGGGGTCTTCGCCGCCGGGTAGGCGGCTGAGAAGACAGAAAACGGGGCTTCCCGTTTTCTACCTACATTCGCCGCCGGATAGGCGGTTGACAAAGGCTCCCTCGAGGGAGCCTTTTTCGTTTTCGGCCCTCCTCATCTGAATTTATGTCGCATGCGATAGCGACATGCCATTGACGCGCCCTTCTATGTCGCATAGATATACGACATGGTTGCGGCATCGAGCCGGCCCTGAACGGCAGAAGCCGACGATGACCAAATCCGAACTCTTCGCGACCGCGCATCGTCTCACCAGATCGGTCGTCGTGCCCGGCATCTCCTACAGAGCGACGTTCGGCATCGCGCTCCGCGAACTCCATGGAGCGAAGAAGATGCAGCCGAACAATGCTTTCACCATCGTCCGCGAAGACACCGTCCGCCGCCTGAAGAGCGGGATGATCGCCACCTTCGCCGGCGTCATCGATACCGAGGTCGGTCCTCTGGATGTGCGCATCTCGATGACCAAAACGGACACCGGATCGATCGCCGTCGACGGAGACAGGCTGACGGTCACCGGTTACGCGCTCAAGCAGGTCGAGGGCGAGATCATGGTCCGCCGCTCGGTCCTCGACCGGAATGCCCGTGAGGCCGCCGCCGGTGCCGAGGCGTCCGCTCATCTCGCGCCGATCGTCGGTGTCTCGGAGAAGCAGGCGGCGTACGCTGAGAAGATCCGCCGCGAGCGCTACAAGATGCTGATCGAGGATCTACCGTCCGACTCGCTCCTCGCGCGGCAGGACCGGATGTCCAAGACCGACTACGTCGAGCGTGCGCTGGCGGAGATCGAGACCAACACCGACGCCGCGTTCTGGCTCGATCACACCGAAAGCCCGCTGTCGGTCGTCTCCTACCTGAAGTTCTACGCGGAAAAATGAGAATGGGATGGCAGCAGGTCTGTGAACGCCTGTGGGGGAGCGACTGGATCGCTCCCGTCTCGGAAGTCCTCCACGTCAACCGGCGGACGGTCGAGCGGTGGCGTTCTGGTGCGAACCCGATGCCGCCCCAGCTTCAAGAAGCGATCGAGAACCTCGGGCGGTATTCCACCGTCAGCAGGTCCTACGGCGCGGTCCTCCGCAGGATAGCGAACGGGGAGACGTACGAGCAGATCGTCGAGGAGATGCAGGACACCCGGCGAGCGCTCGAACACTGGCTGCGCGAGAAGGATCGGGGGGAGCCGCTCGCCGTCATGGCCGAGGGGCGGCCGGAAGAATAGAAGGCGAAAGGCTCCCGCAGTAGGACCCCTCCACAAAATTGTGCAGGGGTCCTACTGCGATCGATGGCTAGATCAAAACGCGAACAAACCTATGTCAGGGGCTCCCGAATCGGAGCCCCTTTTCATGCCCGCACGCGCCCGCTTCCGCGTACCCATCGGCACCTTCTCCGACCGCACCGTCGACACGACAGATCACGAAATGCGCACGATCCTCCTGCTCGCGTTCGAAGAACTGCCCCCTGCCCTGAAAGCCCGCATCGCCGGCAAGCGGCCGCGCCACGACTGGTCCGACTACGACGCTGCCCGGCGCGCGATCGCGGAGCACCTCGTCGTCCGGATCCGCCGCAGCATCGACTGCGAATACCGGGGTTCCGGCGCTCGCGGCGGTCATGGCTGACGTCGCTAGAGCGGGATGACTTCTTGCTGAATCGGTGCGATTCCCAACGGCCGTGAAAGCGGATTCAACATGCTTGCCGGGTGGGAGGGCGGCAGGAATGGCGAGACCGTATTCGATGGACCTTCGCGAGCGTGTGGTTGCGGCGGTCAAGCATGACGGACAGTCGCGGCGCCAAGCTGCCGATCGCTTCGGTATTGCGATCAGCACGGCAATTCACTGGATCAAGCGCTTTGAAGAAACCGGCAGCGCGGCGCCCGGCCAGATGGGTGGGCACAAGCCGAAGACGCTGGCGGGAGCCCATGCCGAGTGGCTGCGGCAGCGCTGCCTCGATCGGCCGTTCACACTGCGCAGCCTGGTGCGGGAACTGGCCGACGAACGCGGCCTGAAGGTCGACTATCGCTCGGTCTGGGCCTTCGTCCACGCCGAGAAGCTGTCCTTCAAAAAAAGACGCTGATCGCTGCCGAGCAAGATCGTCCCGACGTCGCCCGCCGGCGCCAGCAATGGATGAAGTATCGGGAGCGCATCGACCCCGGCCGCTTGGTCTTCATCGACGAGACCTGGAGCAAGACCAATATGGCGCCGCTGCGGGGTTGGGCGCCCTGCGGCCAGCGGCTGAAGGCCAAGGTGCCTTTCGGGCACTGGCATACCTCAACCTTCGTCGCCGCGTTGCGCAGGGATCGCCTCGAGGCACCCTGGCTCATCGACGGGCCGATCAACGGCGAGCGTTTCCTGCTCTACGTCGAGAAGGTGCTCTGTCCGACGCTGAACCCCGGTGACATCGTCATCATGGACAATCTCGGCAGCCACAAGGGTAAGGCGGTGCGCCGGGCAATCCGGGGCGTCGGGGCTCGGCTGCTGTTCCTGCCGAAATACTCCCCCGATCTCAATCCGATCGAGCAGCTCTTTGCCAAGCTGAAGCACTGGCTGCGAGACGCCGCCGAGCGCAATCGCGACGCGCTCTGCGACGCCATAGCAAAAACCCTGGCAACCGTCTCACCAACCGAATGCGCCAACTATTTCGAAAACTCCGGCTATGCCCAACCTAAAGTCATCCCGCTCTAAAGTGCGCGTAAGCCTCGCCCGCCGTCTCTATTCTGCGCGTAAGCCCAGGCCGTCGAGCGCGGGATCCGGCGTCGGCTCGTTCTCGCCGTCCGGCAGCCACGCCAGCCTGTCATTCCATTCGACCGGCCATCCCGGGCCGGCAGCGGCCGCCGTCTCGACCAGTTCCCGCCGCCAACCCGGCGAGCCGATGCCGATCCGGTCGTCGAACGGGCGCGGATCCGGACAGCCGGCGCGCACCCAGTCGCGGATCGCCGTCTCCCATCCGGTCGGCCACGAGGCCGCATGGTTCGTCTCCGAGATCCAGCCGAGGAAATGCGCGAGACGGGCGCGTGGATTGCGGTCCAGAAATCCTTGCCAGGCGGCTTCGTATCCTTGCCACTCGGCCTCGAGCGCAGCCGGCATCGACAGGTACGGCTGCGGCGGCGTGAACGCGGAGTCGGCTTCGACGCGTGGCAGGAAGACCACGCGGCCGGTGACGTGCGGCGCCGTCCTCCGGACGAGATCCGCCCACGTCGAGAGGAAAGCCTTATCACCGGGACTAGTAACGAGACCGCGCCAGAACCTGACCTCGAACGTGATCCAGCGGTCGAGCGCGTCGGCGGTCATTTCGGCCGCCGCCGCGTCGGCTCCATCCCGCGCAGAACCTCGATCCCCTCGCGCGGGTATTCCGTCGCCGGCCGGCTGCGCGCGACGTCGTCGCCGATCTGGCGGAACGCCTTCATCGGGTCGGCCGTCGCGGTCTCCCGCGGCGCCGGCGTCGGCAGGTCGATCGTCTTCCGCGGGTCGAAACCGCTCTTCTCGACTTCAAGCCCGCCGCCGTAACGCTGGTCCATCCTGATCGTGTAGCCGCGGGGGTTCGAGACGACCCGCGTGCTCCCGATCGTGTAGTCGTGCGCGGTGTGCACGTGCCCATGCACCCACAGATCCGGCCGGCCGCGCAGCATGACGTCTTCGAGATCGGACGCGTACGCCGCGTCCACGGTCTCCCGGACCTCGCCGTGCTGGAGCGAGCGCGGCGACGGCGCGTGGTGCGTTACGACGACCGTCGGACCCGCGAACGGAACCGCCAAGTTGCGCTCGATATAGCCCCGGTGGCGAGCATGGACGGTAGCGAGATACTCCGGCGTGGCCTTCGACCGAACGTTTCTGACACCGTGCGTCATATATTTGAAATCGTTCATCCTTTTCCGGCATTCGAGCCGCGCGAGGTAGCCCTCGCCGGTCACGTTGTAGTCCGTCCACAACGACGCGCCGACGAAGCGCACGCCGCCGATCACGACGGTGTCGCAGTCGAGGATGTGGATGCCGTCATCCTGGAGCCGCTCGCGCGTCCGCGCGATCTCGCGGTCGACGGAGCCCTTCCAGTAGTCGTGGTTGCCCGCCACGGCGACGATCGGAATGCCGAGCCGGCGCCGAGTGCGCTCCAGGAGCAACCGGCCGCTCGTCGAGAGGCGGCCGTCAATGTCGCCGGCGACGACGAGAACGTCCGCGCCCACGTCGTCGATCTCGAACTCGTGCTTAATGGCCGCTTTGCAGATGTCGTCGTGGATGTCGCTGAGGATGTGGATGCGGGTCATGGGCTGGAATTCCTATCCAAGTGGTCGATGGGGACGACCGTATCCTTCCGGTCAGCAAGATTCTGCCGGCCGCGCCGTGCAAGAATTTCGACGCCATGCCAGGCGTAGACCGCGCTTTCATCTTCCGACATCTGCGAGACGACATCCGCGATGATCCGGAGCATCTCGACGATGTCGTGCCTGCCGGTGGTCTGCGCGACGGCGATCCGAGCAGCGGTCTCCGGCTTCAGATCAATCGTGACGGGCTCGCGGAGGTTGTGCACGTTGTTCATCGGCCAGTGTCCCTGTTTTCGATGCGCGGAACGAGCGCGTCGTTCATGACGTAGAGAGCGAGCGCGTCCCGCACGACGTCGCGGAGCGCCCTGCCCTGGCGCCGGGCGATGGCGGCAAGGCGCGGCTCGAGGTCGTCGGGGAGGTCGACCCGCAGCGTTCTCATGCGAGCCCCCTCTCGACCGCGAACTCCCGCAGCGCGGCTTCGCCGAGGACCCGGCGCTCGATCGCGAGCATGGCGAGATCGAGGATCGCGCCGCGATGCCGCATCACCAGCATGAGCGCTTCCGCGTACAGCCGCCGCAGCCGCGCTTCCGTCCGGCCGGCGTCCGCCTGGGCGGGCGTCAGCAAGCCGCCGAGCCCGCCGCGGTCGACCGCGCCCAGCATCTCGGTCGCGAGCGCGAGGTCGGAAGACGCGCCCGCGGACGGCTCGCCGAGGAGGACGTCCTCGGCGGCGCGGCCGGCGAGCACCGGCATGATGAAGCCGTGCGCATCGCGGAGCCGGTTTTCGCTCACGCCGTAGATCTGCTCGACATAGCCTCCGGCATTGCCGGCTGCGACGACAGACAGTGCACGCGGCGGACGTCCCGCGAGCATCATCGCGACCGCATGCCCCGCTTCATGCACCGCGCACCGCAGGACGACCTCGCGCGGGCGCGTCTCCGCCGGCAGCGCGACAGACAGGAGGTCGCGCCCGGTCACCGAGCGGCGCTCGCGCCTCGCGATCCGTCGGGCCTCGCGCGCGAACCTCGCGACGTCGGCGCCGGACGCCGTGCCCGCGAGCGAGACCGCCACCGGCTCGATCGCCGCGGCGTCAACGTCGGGCGCGTGGTGCGCGATGATCCGAGCGAGCGACGCGGCGTCCGGCAACGCGATGTCGAAGCGGCGGTCGAGGCGGCCAGACCTGATGATCGCGGGGTCGAGGTTGTCGGCGTTGTTGCAGGCTGCGATGACGATCACGCCCTCGCGCCGTGAAGTGCCGTCGAGGCACTCCAACAGCGCAGCGACGATCGCGGTCCACCAATCGTCATGCCGGCCAGACGTTGGGCTGCCGCGCTTCGGTATCGCGTCGATCTCGTCGATGAAGACGATGCAGGGGGCGCTCGCGGCCGCGGTCTCGAAAGTCTGCCGCATCGCTTTGATCAGCGTGCCGAGGTGTGCTTCGCCGCTCGCCTGCCACGCGGCATATGAGGTCGCGATAAGCGGCAGGCCCGCGCTCGCCGCGAGGGCGGTCGCGAACTGGGTTTTTCCGGTGCCAGGCGGGCCGACGATGAGCGCGCCGGCGTCGACGTCGCACCAGGCGAGCGTCTTGCGGACGTACTCGTCGAGATCGCGCAAAAGATCGAGACCCCAGGTCTTCAGCGCGCCGTAGCCGTGAAGGTCTTCGAGACGCGGCTCGGTCGGACGCTGCGCCTCGATCCTCGCCGGGCGCTTCCAGTCGAGCGACGAGGACGACGAGGAGGACTTTCTCTTCTCCTCGCGCCGCTCCCGCTCACGCTCCTTCTTGTCGAACTTCGCGCGATGAACGAGTTGGATCCGCGCGATCCGGACTGCGTCGGCGGCGTCGCTGCCGCGCTTGATCGCGTAGTCGAGTTCGTAGTCACGGAAGCGCTTCGGCTGGAGGTCGGTCGGCCAGGCGAAATCCGGCGAGTTGAACCGTCGGCGGACGATCGCTTCAAGGATCCGGCGATCCGGCGCCGACAGGTCGAGGTCGACGTCGACGAGGCTGACGACGCCCTCCGTCAGAGTGTCGTCGGGCCAGACGCGGAGGATGCCGTGGCGACGAGCGGTGGCGTGAAGGACTTCGTGAACCGGGTTTCGCCCGGTTTCCTCATCGACGCTGAGCATGAAGACGTCGTCGCGGGCGCCACCGGCGCCGATCGCGGCGAGGTACTCGGTGATCGCGGTTTCCGAGGACGAACCCCAGCCGTGCGGCAAGCGGAGGGCGATGACGGCGCCGGTGCCGTTCGTGCGGCGCTTGAGGATCTTCGCGGCGCCTTCCGGCGAGATCGTCGCGCGGATCGAGGCGAGGATGAGTTCGACGCTGGGCGCGAGCGAGTTCGGCGCTGGCGCAAGGTCGATATCGTCGTCGGAGAACGCGTGGAGAAAGTCGGAGGCGAGGTCGTGAGGGTCGTGATCGTCGTCGGACTCGTGCGCTTGCTGCGAACGTCCGCCGCCGACGGCGCGCAGGGGCGTCGTCTTCATAGGAGCAGCCTTTCCAATACCCCCGTCGCCGCTGAAGAGCGGTCCTCGAGGTCATTCAAGGATAAAGAGGCTAGCCGGAAATCCTTTCGAAGTCCCTAATCGTCGCGGTTCGTCGGCTTCTCCGACAGCGCTTTCGAATACTGCCGGAGCCGCAGCCGCATCAGATGCTCGGACATGCCAGCCTTCCGGTGCCTGGCGACGAGGTCGGCGACGTCGCGGGTGAAGGCCTCAACCTGGTCGGCTTCGCGCTCCATCCGCTCGATGACCGCGTCCGGGACGGGCTTGCCACCCATCCAGCGCTCCGCCGTCCGCTTCGCGACGGACAGCGCGAACATCGTGTCGTCGACCCAGATACCGCCGGTGAGCCGCTTCAAGAGCGCCAGGAAGCGGTAGTGTGCCGGGTCGTCGGTCAGAATTTCGGGGTCGCGTTCTTCGGCCATGACATCTCGATAGCGCCGGCGGCTGGCGCGGGGCATGTCGGAAATTTCAGTCGCTAAGCGGCTTAATGTCGGGAATTTCTGACACCGCCCCTCGGGCGTATCTGTCGGCAAATCTGTCGGCCGGCCGAAAACTCGGGAAATCGCTTTTCGGGAAAACCCCTGCCCTGCAAGGGCGGGCGCTGGTCGGAGTGGCAGGATTTGAACCTGCGACCCCCTCGTCCCGAACGAGGTGCGCTACCAGACTGCGCTACACTCCGCGACCTGCGGCGCGGTATATAACGAGCGTCGTCCGGGGCCGCAAGCCGGAATCGCCTCTTTGCCGGATTCTCTTTGCGATCGGCCGATTTGCGGCGCCGAGATCCCTCTCCCCGCACGTTTCAGAACCGGAGTCGTGACGGCGCAGGCAGTGTTTCTGCCTGCCGGCGCATGACCAATCGCATGTCTCCGAATCGACGATTGAAGAAAGCGCCGCACCGCCCGACCCGCAGCGAAGGCGCAGCCTCGATCGGATCCTTATTAACACCGGCTGGAACCCACACCCGTCACCTTTCGGCACCATCGGATCTGCACGCGGCTGCCCGGAGAATCAAGCCAGACGACGAGATCGGGAGCGGTCAAGCGCGCTCGGCAGCGCGCATATTCCTTCCGTGAGGGCATTTCTATCGTGGGCCAGTCGGTTAGGTTTCTTATGTCGCGACCGGGTCCCGGTGGAGGGACAGTATGAGAGTGATCGCCCGGCTGTTGTTCGCGTCGCTGACGCTGGTCTTCCTCTGGTCGGAGAGCCGTGGCGGCGCCGCGGCAACGTTTTCCGTCTCGCGACAAGATGGCGGAAGGCCGTTGATCACCTTGGCCGGGACGATCGGCCAGGGCGACGCGGACCGTCTGCGTGCATTGCTGGCGCGGGCCGAGGGCAAAGAGAAGCTGCGTTACAACGCCACGGTAGCCCTCAATTCGCCCGGCGGCAGCTTCCTCGAAGGGATGGCGCTCGGCCAACTGTTCCGCGAAAACATGCTGAAGACCGTCGTGCGCTCCTCCGACGCCTGCCTGTCGGCCTGTGCGCTCGCCTTTCTCGGCGGCAGCGAGACCCTGCCGAACGGCTTCACGATCCGCCGGATCCTGGAGCCAGGCGGCCGCCTCGCCTTTCACGCCGTCTCCTCCGGCGACGACGAGACTCTGGTCCGGGTGAACGAGGGCCTCGCCCTGCAGCGCTCGGCCGACGCCAAAGCCTTCGATTATGTGATCTCTCTCGGCGGTGTCGACGCCGAAATCTTCGCCGCGCTGATGCGTAAGGCCGACCTCGCGGAAATCGACACCCCGCGCCTGGTGCGCGGTCTCGGGATCGAGCTCCACGGACTCGCGGAAGACTCGACGCTTCTCGACTATATGAGCCCGCCGCAAGCCTGGGCACGCAATGCCTGCAAGACCGCCGTCTCACGCATGCTCTCGCCGACGGACGCGCTCGGCGGGGTGGAAAACCGGGTGGAGAAGACGGACCGCCCGCTGGCGGACCTCTCGGCATTCGCGGCGGCAATATCCGACGATCTGCGCGAGCCCTACCCTGCAGATGACGCCCGCGGCAGGCTGCTCGCCTCCCTCGCGCCAGCGGACTTCGTCAGCTTCGTCGCCGGCGAAGTGTTCTATCCGACCGCCGCAATGCGCTTCGTCCGCCTCGGGCTCAAGCGCGGCGGCGGCTATTACTACGACGCCTGTTATGTCGCGGCCGATGCCGACGGCATCGCCATTCTCATCCTGGACACACAGCTCGCCGGACGGCGGGTCTATCTCGACACCGTGCTCAGCGCCTTCGACCCCGACGCGCGGCTCTGGTGACCGCCATCCCTCGCCCGGCGCCGGGTAGCGGCTAGAGCATCGGGCAGGAAGTATGAATCGAAGGATTTCCTTTTGATGTGAATGCTGATTCCCTATGGCCG
>NZ_JAJAVB010000038.1 GCF_020615385.1 Jiella soli
CCGCATCCTCGCCTGGCTGAAGCTTTTTGTCGCCTTCCTCCAGATCGCGATCATCAGCCTATTCGGCGCCCGTGAAACCGCCGTCGCCGCTTAGCGAGTGACGTTGCCCCCAAGTTTTATCCAGCCGGGAGTTCGTTTCCGGCGTTTTTGTTGCCCTGATGGGCTTGGTATGCCGCGGGCTTCGGCGCGGAGCCATCCATCGAGTGCAGCGCCGGAGCCCGTCGCGGTCTGAAGGTCGCGGCGAACGCGGCCGGAGTGCGCCAGCCGATCCCGGAATGGGGGCGCGATGTGTTGTAGTCGGCCCGCCAGCACGCCAGCTTCTCCCGGGCGTGGGCAAGCGACGAGAACAGCGTCTCATTGAGCATTTCGTCGCGAAGGCGGGCGGCGAGGATGGCCGACGGCAATTCGATCCCCTCCGCCTCCATCTCGCGCAGCACCTCGCCGATCCGGCGCAGTTCCGCCGCACTTAGGAAGCGCTCGCGCTTCTCCTCGGGGTACTTCCGGATGTGCTTTCGCGGATTGGTGCCGTCTGGACGCAGCCCCCACATCTCGGCGAGGCTGAACATCTTCGAGACCACCTCGAGGCAGCGGTTCGCCTGATAGGGGATGTGGCGGAGGTCGTGATGGAATTTCGCCACGTCCGCGCGGGTGATGCCGGTGACCGTGAGCTGCCCGAGCGCGGGCAGGATGAAGCGGTCGAGGTTCCGGCGATACTCCTTGGCCGTGCTCGCCTTCACGCGGATCGCGATGTGCTCCTTGTCGAACCGCTCCGCCAGCTCCTTCACCGTGATCGCCTTGCGCCCAGCGTCGCGTTCGGCGGCGGGGTCCGCGCCGTTGCGCGCGGCGGCGACGATGGAGATGGCGCGGTTGCGGGCCTGCTCGCATGTAAGCACCGTGCTGGGCCCGAGGCTGATCCGCCGGGATCGGCGTCCTGCTCGATACTGGACCACGTAGCCCTTGCGCCCGCTCGGCAGCACGCGCAGCCCGAACCCGGGGATCTCGCTGTCCCAGACGAAGTATTCGGCGGAGCGGGCTTCTGCGGCGTCGACGAGGCGTTTGGTGATCTTGGGCATGGCACTCTTCGCTGGTTCTTTCGCCGTTCCGCAGTGCTGAAGCGCGGGCGACAGTCAACGAACACATTGAAATCGCGAAGAAAAAGGAAGTGGCTCGCGTTTCCGCGCAGGGCGTTTCGGCGCACTGGCGCGGGAAATTGACGAGCCGCGCGAATCAGAACGCAGGTTCCGCACCCCGTGGACCGCTGTTAGGCTCGGGGAAAAGAAACTGGCGATCCGATGGCTTCGAAGACCACCCTCAATGCGAAGAACCTCGAAGCGCTGGGCGCCGAGCGCCTGGCGCAATTGCTGATCGAGGTCAGCACGGGCAACGCCGCCGCCAAGCGCAAGCTGCGGCTCGCGCTGGCGGGCGCCCAGAGCCCGAGGGACGCCGCGCGGGAGATCACCAAGCGGCTGACAAGCATCGCCCGCGCCCGCAGCTTCATCACGTGGAAGAACCGCAAGCCGCTGGTGAAGGATCTTCAGACCCAGCGCAGCGCCATCATGGAACAGATCGCCCCGCATGATCCAGGTGAGGCGCTGGCGCTGTTGTGGCGGTTCATGGGACTGGCCACGCCCGTGTTCGAACGCTGCGATGACAGCAGCGGCACCGTCATTGACATCTTCCACCAGGCCTGCGCCGATCTGGGCGAGGTGGCCAAGGCGGCGGGTGCTACGCCCGAGGCGCTGGCGCGGCAGGTTCTCGACGCGCTGCAGGACAACGGGTTTGGCCAGTACGACGGGCTGATTGCCATCATCGCCCCGGCGCTGGGCCCCGAGGGCGTCGCGCATCTGAAGACACTGGTCGAGGAGCTTGGACGCACGCCCGTGCCGGTGCCGCCAAAGAGCGAATGGCAGGCCGTCGGCTGGGGCAGCGGCGGCACGCGCTATGCCCACGAGATGGGGGAACGCGCGCGGCAAAGCACGGTCGAAATGGCGCTGAAGGACATCGCAGACGTGCAGGGCGACGTCGATGGCTTCATCGCCCAGTACGACCCAAAGACCCGCAAGGTGCCGAAGATCGCGGCCGAGATCGCGCATCGCTTGCTGGCGGCGGGCAGGGCAGGGGACGCGCTTGGCTTCATCGAGCGGGCGGAGGTGAAAGATGCGCGCTGGATCCCGCCCGAGTGGCAGGACGCCCGCCTTGCCGTGCTCGAGGCGCTCGACCGGAAGGATGAGGCGCAAGCATTCCGCTGGGCGTGCTTCGAACGCGACCTGTTGGTTGAGCACCTGCGGGCATATCTGAAACGGCTGCCGGATTTCGAAGACATCGAGGCCGAGGAACGCGCGATGGCGCATGCCGTTGCCCATCCCGACCTGCTGGCTGCGTTGGCCTTCTTTCTGAACTGGCCATCGCTTGCCCATGCCGCGCGCCTGCTGATCGACAGGCAGGACGAGGTCGACGGCGATCACTACGAATTCCTGGCACCGGCGGCCGAGACATTGGCCGAGAAGCATCCGCTTGCAGCGACGGTGGCGTTGCGGGCGATGATCGATTTCACGCTGACCGAGGCGAGGCAGAAGCGTTATGGCTATGCTGCTCAGCACCTGGCCGCCTGTGCCGATCTCGCCGGACGGATCGAGGACTTCGGACCAGTCGAGCCGCACCACGCCTATGCCGCGCGCCTGAAGGCCGAACATGGCAAGAAGACCGGCTTCTGGTCGCGGATGGACGGATGATGGCCGTGCTACCGGAAAATCATTCCGCCACCCAATGGAAGCATGGTGGAAGCACGAGGGGAAAAACCGCTGCGCAATCCTGACAATCCGCGCGCAGGCCCCTCCGGTTGACCCGCCTCGCAACTGGCGGAAACCGCGCAACAACTCGCGATCCTACGCGTTTGTTCATGGTTCGATCGGTACGACTCATAACCTGAAGGTCAGAGGTTCAAATCCTCTCCCCGCAACCATCGATACCAACACTCCCGAGGAACCCCCTCCGGGAGTGTTTGTTTTTGAAGCCTTTCCGAGGGCTTCGTTCCGTCCACGCCAGGATCTGACCCAGTTCGCCGTGTCCAGCGACATCCGGAACTGGTCCCTTGGCGACACGAGGAACTGCCCCCCTGCGCCGATTGGGTTGATGCTGATTATGATGAGGTTTGCGCCGGAGCGGCCCTCTGCAGAAGGCCGCTCCGGCGCTTTTCGCGTAGCCTGTAGCTCTCTCCCCGGATGGTGATGACGTGGCTGTGGTGCAGCAGTCGGTCAAGGATTGCCGTGGCGACAACGGGATCCCCGAACACCGTGCCCCACTCGCCGATCGCCCTGTTCGAGGTGACGAGCATGGCGCCGCGCTCGTAGCGCCGGCTGACAAGCTGGAAGAACAGGTGCGCAGCGTCCGGTTCGAACGGTAGGTAGCCGAGTTCGTCGACGATCAGCAGCTTCGGCTTGGCGAAGTGGGTGAGCCGCTCCTCGAGCCTGTTCTCGGCGTGCGCCTTGGCCAGGCTCGCAACGAGCGTGGTGGCCTGGGCGAACAGGACGCCGTAGCCGGCGACGATGACCTCCCGGCCGATCGCCACGGCGAGGTGCGACTTGCCCACGCCGGGCGGGCCGAGAAGAAGAACCGCCTGGCCGTTGGCGACGAAGCGCCCGGTGGTGAGCTCGCGGATCTGCGCCTTGTCGACCGACGGCTGTGCGTCGAAGTCGAAGCCGGCGAGATCGCGCACGAAGGGGAACTTCGCCAGCCCCATTCCCATGTCGATGCGACGCTGGTCCTTGCGGGCGATCTCCCGTTCGCAGAACAGCGTCAGCGCCTCGCGTATCGTCAGCTCGTGCCGGCCGGCCTCGTCGAGAAGGCTGTCGAGGTGATCGCGGATGGCCGTCAGCTTCAGGCGGGTCAGCATCCGCTCGAGGTGCTCGTGCATGTCGGGCATCATCACCAACTCCCTCCGACCAGCGCCTCATACTCGGCCAGCGGGCGCAGGAGCTCGTTGGCCGGCGGAGTGTCGACGGCGGTGTCCTCTGGCTTGGGGATCCTGATCGGCTTGCCGTCGGCGCCGGCGACGCCGACGAAGTGGGCGGGATCGACGATCCGAGCCCGACGGACCTCGGAGACGGGATGAACGGCGACCTCTTGACCGCCATGGGCGATCCGGATCGTGCCGCCGGATACCGTCACCCGCACCCGTTCTCCGATCAGGCGCCAGGGGACCGAGTAGGCAGCACCGTCGACTTCGACGGCGCAGTCGGCACTAACCCGCCGCACGAGGTCCCGAGCAGCGAGGAACGGCGGGATCCCGTCGATCGGCTTCAGCCTCCCCGCCTCGTCGCGGGCGAAGCGCACCGCCGGGGCCTCGCCGGTCGTTCCGTGGATGCGGACGTCGGCCACGTCGCGCGTCCAGCGATCGAGATGCGCCTCGAGAGCGGCGAAGCTCGGGAAGGATCGGCCCGCAACGGCGTTGCGCTTCACGTAGCCGACGCCGCGCTCGTCCTTGCCCTTCGTGCGGGCGCGGTAGGGTGCGCAGGCGCGGATCCGGAAGCCCCAGTGCCTGGCGAAGGCGTGAAGCCGCGGATTGAGCACGACCTCCCGGCTCGCCGCGTCGTGCCGCAGGATCAGCGCACGGGCGTTGTCGAGCAGCACCTCCTCAGTAAGGCCGCCAAAGCTCCGGAAGGCACTCTCCATGCCTTCGAACCAGTGCTCCTGGCGCTCGTGCTCAAAGGCGCGCACGTGCAGTCGACGGGAGTAGCCGAGCGTCGCCACAAAGAACGAGATGCGGCGCTGCGTGCCGCCGATATCGACACGGCGCTCGCCGAAGTCGATCTGCATCTGCTCGCCCGGGCGCGTCTCGAAGCGCACCGTCGCACGCGCCTCCGCCCGACATGCAACTCGCTGATCTCGCCTTCCGACTGGGTGACGAGGGGGACGCCGGCGAACTTCAGATGTTTGTAGTAGGTGGCGACATCGGCGTGGTCGCGGCTGACCCGGTTCAGCGCTTCGGCTACCAGCATGTCGAACTTCCCTGCCTGGGCGTCCTGTAGGAGCCACTGGATTCCTGGCCGCAGGATCATGCTGGCCATGAGATTCCCGCATCCTTGTAGGTCCCGGCGATCTTCCACTTCTCCCGCTCTGCCTGTTCCCGGCAAATTCGGAACTGGTCCTCGATCGACGCTTCGCGCTGATTGTCGCAGGAGTAGCGGGCATAGAGCACGACTCTGGTCATCGGTTCGTCCTGCCAAGCTCCATCGTCGGTGTTGCGGGTAGCGACTCGCTACTTTTGTTCGGGACGGTTCAGCTGCGAGGATGGAGAGCTAGTCATTGCAACGCCTCGGAGCATGGCCAATATCAATCAGCGCTCACAGTAGTATCAATTCCGTTGAGCAACAGCATCAGGCCAAACTCGAACCGGCCGTCGAAATCGAAGAAGTGCTGTGTGATGACGCTTGTGTCGAGGTGGCGGTATTCGCCGTCGGACAACGCGCCTGATATCGCGGCGCGCGCCGGTGAAACGGCCTCTGCGGGGCCTTCGGGCAGTCCCTGCTGTTCCAGTGTCTCGCCGAGTACAAAGGACAGCAGGCTCGTCATCGTCCAGACTGCCTTGTCCGGGGAAAGTCCCACTTCTGTCCGTAGTCCCATTATGACCTCTGCCATACGCAATATGTTGCTTTTGGCGGTGTAGCTTCCGCCGATGATCCGCGCCTTCGCGATGCGTGAGGATCGTGCGTCTGAAGCGGCCTATGAGCTCGGCCAGGCCGCAGAGCGGAGCCTTGCCCGACAGCTCATCCAATTGCACCTCACCGATGATGGCCTCGGCGATTGCATCCATGAGATCGCCTTTGTCGGAGAAATGCCGATAAAAAACTCCGCGATCTGGGCGACGCCGAGGCCTCTGTCACCAGCAATATGCTTGGTCCCATCCGGCTGACCAATGCGCTGATCGAGCATCTGGGCCGCCAGAGCGATGCGGTGATCGTCAATGTCAGCTCGGGCCTCGCCTTCGTGCCGCTGGTGATCGCCCCGACCTACTCGGCGATCACGGCTGCCATTCACAACTACACGGAATCGCTCCGTGTGGTCCTGAAGGGCAGGATCGAGGTCATCGAACTGGTCCCGCCCGCGGTGCAGACGACCCTGACCCCCGGCCAGCAGGATAACGAGCGCTTTATGTCGCTCGACGCTTTCGCCGACCAGGTTATGACGCTCTTCCAGCAGACGCCCACACCGCGCGAGATCCTCGTGGAAGGCACCGGCTTCATGCGCAATGCCGAGGCCGAAGGCCACTTCGACGATACGCTGGCGGCGATCAACCCGTTCCTCAAATAGGCGCGAACGGCCGGGTCGCGATGCCCCGATCCGGCCATCCTCACCACCCGTCGCAGATCGGAGACCCGGCATCTTCACCTGCCCGAGAGGCGCAGCGCAAACCAGCATCGGACACAAGGGTAAGAGCAATGACCGTGATAACCCGCGACGAAAGCCGCACGGATCGGGTGGTGTTGGCGGCGACGCGGGCCGCACTGGCGATCTCGCCTGCGCCGGAGCCGAAACCGGAGAGCCGGCCGGCCTATGACGAGATCATGGCCCGGGTCCCAACCGCGGGCCCTGTCGAGACAAGCGAGTTTTCAACAATATTTCCCGGAGACATGTCATCTCGAGCCATGACTATAGCAGCGCAGCCGTGAGGCTGAACATAGCAGTGACACGAGAAGTATACGTGCCGCGCCCGATACTGGAGGTCTTCGACTTCGTTTCGGCAGAGGATGTGCTGGCGAAGATCCTTACGGGCTATGGAATGGTGCCTGGCGTCGCATCCACCTCCGACGTCTCGGGCCCGTGGGATCGTCCCGGTTCGCACCGGATCGTGCACTTGGCGGACGGCAGTACCTTGAGCGAAGGTCTGACTCATTATGATCGGCCGTCCTGCTTCGCGTACCGGGTGAGTGACCCGAGCTTCGCGCTAAAGCACCTCATGACCCAGGCGCGCGGAGAGTTCTGGTTCGAACCAGCGGATGGCGGCACGAAGGTGGAGTGGACCTACACGTTCCAGGCGAGGAATGGTCTTGTGGGGCTCCCGCTCCGGCTGTTCGTGAAGAGCCAATGGAAAGGCTACATGGACGTATGCGCAGCGAACATCGTCGCGTATTTCGCGAGCGCCCCGGCCGCCAACAGCGGGAGATGAACGGATGTTCGACACCGCGGTAGCCATTCTCGTCCCGGACCAGGTTCGGGGAAATGCCCCAGCTCGGCATCTTCCCGAACGAGGGCTCCATCATCCGCCTCATCGGCGTTGTCCTCCTCGAAGCCAACACGAATGGCAGACGCAGATCCGCTGGATGCGGACATTGGGCAAAGCCCCGCCGCGCCCTGTTGCCGACCTGTCCGATCGGGTAGCAGTTTCGGGAACCTTCTTACCAGCGGTGTTCCTGCGCATAATCGATGAATGCCTTGAGCGGTGCAGGCACATGCTCTCGCCCGTGATAGTACAGGAACGGTCCGCTAAAGCTCTGCCACCAAGGCTCCAGCACCGGTTGCAGTGCTCCGCTATCGAGCGCCGGCATCAACCACTCCTCAAAGAGCTGCACCACGCCGCATCCGTCGATCGCAGCGGAGACTGCGAGGTCCATTGCGTTTACGTCAACCACCAAAGCTCCGGTCGGTTCGATACGGACGCTTTCACCGTCACGCTCGAATTCCCACGGTGCGATTGCACCGCTGCCGGACTTGCCCGGCAGGCAAGCGTGGTCGAGAAGATCGTTAGGATGCCGTGGGTGGCCGTGCTGGGCGAGATAGGCGGGCGAGGCAGCGGTCGCGAAGCGCTGTCTCCTCGGCCCGATTGGCACCGCGACCATATTCTTGGTCAGCCGCTCGTCGTAGCGAATGCCGGCATCGCAGCCGGCAGCGAGGATATCCACGACGCCGTGCTCGACCACCACCTCAACGCGAACGTAGGGGAAGGCCGCCATAAAGCCTGGTAGAAGGCGCGGCAGCACGAGGCGTGCCGCGTTAACGGGCACGTTAAGGCGGATCGTGCCGTTAGGTGTTTCGCGATAGTCGTTGGCGCGCTCAAGCGCGGCCTCAACGTCGGCCATTGCGATCTGTAACCGCTCGAGCAGGTGGGCGCCCGCCTCGGTCGGGACGACGCTTCGCGTTGTCCGATTGAGAAGACGGAGCCCCAGTTGATCTTCGAGCCGTTTCACGGCCCCACTGAGACTGGACGCGCTGATGCCGGTCGCTTGAGCCGCATCGCGAAAGCCGCCCGCCGTCGCGACCGCGACGAAGGCGCGAGCAGCAGATAAGTCAGCGACCATTGTTCAAAAATTCGTACAACATGTAGTGTGATTAGCATCTTATTCATCGCAATTGAAGCGCTTATGTCTCTGCTCGAAGGAGATCCGTTATGACAAATCCAAAGCAAATCGCGATCGTAACCGGCGGCAGCCGTGGCCTGGGCCGCAGCACCGTGCTGAACCTGGCCCAGCGCGGCGTTCACAGCATCTTCACCTACAACTCAGCCGCCGACGACGCGGACAAGGTGGTCGCCGCTGTCGGAGAAGTCGGCGCGAAGGCCGTGGCGCTCAAGCTCGACACCGGCGAAGTTGGATCGTTCGATACATTCGTGGATCAGGTGCGAGAAACACTGACCACGCTCGGCGCGGACCGGTTCGATTACCTGGTCAACAATGCCGGAATTTCGAACCACACGGCGTTCGGCGATGTGACGCCCGAGGAGCTGGACAAGCTTTATGGCGTCAATTTCAAGGGCGTTTTCTTCCTCACCCAGAAGCTGCTGCCGCTCATCAAGGATGGTGGGAGCATCGTCAACGTTTCGTCGGGCGTCACTCGTTTCGTCAATCCGGACAGCGTCGCCTACGCGGTGTTCAAGGGCGCTGTGGAAGTCTTTACGCGATACCTCGCGCATGACGTGGGCAAGCGCAATATTAACGTGAACTCAGTGGCTCCGGGCGCTATCCAGACCGATTTCAGCGGCGGCGTCGTTCGCGACAATCCAGCGGTCAATAAGATGGTGTCCGAGATGACGGCACTGGGCCGCCCCGGCCTTCCGGACGATATCGGCCGGATGATCGCGTCACTGCTTTCCGGGGGGAATCACTGGATTAATGCGCAGCGTATCGAGGTATCCGGCGGCATGAAGCTTTAGTTGAAAACAAACGCGTACCCACCGCTCGACAAAGCGGTGGGCCGGAGGAGTTTGCGTGACCGATCTTACGGACAAGGTGGCACTGGTCACTGGCTCGGCCCGCGGGCTTGGGCGAGCAATCGCCGAGCGTTATGCTGCGCTTGGTGCAGCTATAGTGGTCAACTATGCTGGGAGTGAGCAGGCAGCCGGCGAACTGGTCAGCCGCATTGAAGGCCGGGGCGGAAGAGCTATCGCCGTCCGCGCTGACGTATCAAAGGTCGCGGAGATCGACCAGCTGTTTGACGTCGCCAGGCAAAGCTTCGACCGTCTCGACATCGTCGTCGCCAATGCGGGCATTGAACGCGTCTGACGTAGCGCGACCGGGTTCGCCGAGACGGATTTCGACAGGCTGTTCGGCGTCAACACCACCGCCCATTCCTGATCGGTCAGTTCATGGCGACGCATGACGCTCTCCTTTCAAGGAGAGTGAATCAGATCATGCCGCTCAAATGAACCCGTTTATGGGGACGCCCTCTAATGAAGCGGACCATCGCGACGCCAGCCGTCACCACGCCGAGCATGCAGGTCATCTGCCAGCCCCAATTTGCATTATGCCAGGCTGGCGATGGCCGAGCCGATGGCGCCTGCAGCGAAATAGGCGGCCATGAACACGCCATTGAGGCGGGCCCGGTTCGATGCGGGCATGCTGAACACGTCGCGCTGCCCGAACACGGCGTGACCGGTGACCCCCGCCCCGATGAGCAGGGAAGCGACGGCAAGCAGCCACACGCCGCCTTGCCCGGGCATTCCCAGGATCGCCGCGGCGAATCCCGTTCCAACGAGAGCAATCGAGGCTGCGGAACCGATTGAGGCATGGCCCCGGTCGGCCAGGCGCCCGGCTACCGGAGCGGCCAGTACGCTAGCGATTCCGGTGAGGGCGTACACGGCAATGCCGCTCTGCGAGAACTGGAATCGATCCAGCAGGACGAGCGGAACGGCGGTCCAGAACAGCCCGAACCCGAAGAACAGGTTGCAATGGATCACCGTCCGCCATTGTACGATCGGGCTTTCCCGATAGAGCTTGGGCAGACCTGCAAGTAGGCCACGATATGTCTCGCAAGAGCGTGGTTGCCGCTTCGGGAGAGCGCTTTGCAGACCGAGCGCGATGGCTGCGGTCAGGAAGGCCGCGACACCCAGCACGACGCGCCACGAGGTGAGCTCCGCCAGCGCGCTCGCTACGGGGCGCGACACCATGATGCCGAACATCAACCCGGACGTCACTGCTCCGATGACCCGCCCTCGTTCCAGTTCGGAGGCAAGATGGGCCGCGTAGACGACTATGAGCTGCACCCCGACAGAACCGAGCCCGATGACGAAAGTGGCGAGCAGTAGAACGGATGCTTGAGGCGCTAAGGCAGCCGAAGCCAGAGCAACGACCGACAGAGCGAGGACCATCGCGACGAGCCGCCGGTTCTCCACCAGGTCTGCAAGCGGCACGATCAGAACGAGGCCCATGCCGTAGCCGATCTGGGTCATGCTGGCGACCAGTCCGGCGGCGCTATCGGAAAGCCCGACAGATTGGGCAACAGCCGCCACGAGGGGCTGCAGATAGTAGATGTTGGCAGCGATGATTGCGCATGCGAGTGCCAGCAGCAGGGTCGGCACGGCACCCGCTCGCTCGCGGCTCGGGGTGTCGCGGCGTTCTGCCATGCTGGATGACAAAGCAGCCTTTTCCATCACTGCCGTCCGAAGAAGTCGTCGAACAATCGGGCGAGAGCTTCAGGTTGTTCCTCGGGAATGAAGTGGCCGCTCCGGGCGATGGTTTCGCCACGAATGTCAGCCGCAAAAGGCCGCAGTGGACTGGCCATGTCGGGGATCGAGCCTTGGTCTGCGCTGACTGCCAGGACCGGCATGGCGAGCTTGGCATCACTTATCAGCGCGCGATTCTGCTCGGCCGACAGAGCAACCGAACGATAGAAGGCAAGTCCCGCTCGCAGCGCCCCCGGTTGGCTGAAGATACGGACGTATTCATCGAGATCGACCTCGCCGAAGCTTAGCGGGTTGGCCGCTTTGCGGCGCAGGAACCAGTCCAGATAAACGCGCTCGCGGCCGGAGATAAGCGCTTCGGGAAGATCGGGGACGGCATGGAACGCGAAATGCCACGTCTTCCATGCCTTATCGGACGTCGCCGGCAGCATGTCGGGCAGCGTGACCCCAGGGATGCCGGCGTCGAGAAGGGCAAGCCGGCTGACCTCCTCCGGGAACATCAACGCATAGGGCAAGCCGACCCAGGCGCCGATATCGTGGGCGGCAAGGCCGTAGCGGGAGAGGCCAAGGCGCCCAAGCAAAGCATGGATGCGCCGTGCAACCGTTCCCGTGTCGTAGCCGTCCGACGGCTTGTCGGAGTCGCCCTGCCCGGGAAGATCAAGGGCAATGAGCCGGAAGCGTTCTGCCAGGATGGGCATCACCTTCCGCCACGCGTACCAGCTTTGGGGATAGCCGGCCAGCAGCACCAGAGGCTCCGCGCCTTCCTGGCCCGCCGTGACATAGTGCAGACGCACGCCGTCGATTGTCTCGAATTCATGGTTGAAGGAGGCCGCATCGACAGGCGGCTGGACATGGGCATGTAAGGTCATGACGTTTCCTGGGATGTTCAATCGAGTATCTTGAGGGCCGTGGCTATCAAGGCATCATGATCGGCCGGATCATGCAGCTTTCCGACGGCCCTGAGCCCTTGCAGAAGGCCGAGGAGAATGTCGGCGCAGGGCTCGACCACCAGATCGCTGCGGATCGACCCGTCTTCTTGCCCCTCGCGAAGCATGGCGATCAGCGCTGACCGGTTGTTCGCCAAGGCTTTCCCGAGCGCATCATGCAGCGCGCCGTCCAAGGTCGTCGCCTCGATCAGCCCGGCCAGAACGAGACAGCCTTGCCGCCCTTCCGGGCCGGAAGCGGAGTCCAGATAAAACCGCAGGGTTTCTGCAATGCGCTCGCGCCCGGTGCGCGATCCGCGCAGCCGCTCGGCAAGCTGCTGCTGCCGATCCTCCACATAGTATGTGAAGGCAGCTGCGAAGACGCCCTTCTTGTCCTTGAACGCCTTGTAGAGGCTTCCCGCCGTGAGACCGGTCGCCTCCTTGAGGAGGTCGATGGATGCGCCGTCGTATCCATGCTCGCGGAAGACGGGCACGGCACTGGCCAGAACCGCTTCCATTTTGAAAGTGCGAGGTCGTCCCATCGGTGGGCTGCGAGTCGGAGAAAGTTTGCTCATGCCGCATATAGGAAATGATCGTTTCCTATGTCAAGCGCAACGGCACCGTCGCCGGGCCGACCCGACACGCCGACCGGCGCCGATGCCGTGGCCATCTGCTTGGATGTTCTCGGCCGCCCGATCGGCTAAGGGCACTGTTCGGCATCGGGTGACAGCCTGACCTACGACAATTCAGCTCGCAGGGCGGCCGTTGGGTCGACCGCTCTGCGAGCTTTGCGGGCTCGTTCAGACGATCCGGCAGCGATGACGCCCGCCCCGGCCAACAAACGCCGCGAGCCTTGCGGACACGAACATGTCTACTGTTCCATTGGTAAGAGACCGTTTGAGAATGGGTTTTGCCTGGATCTGATTTATGATTCACACTCCGG
>NZ_JAJAVB010000039.1 GCF_020615385.1 Jiella soli
GTTCGTCGGCTCAAGATCGCTCTCCGTTTGCGATCTTGAATCAAATTCCAAGGTAAAACGGAATCCCTGAATGCAGACGCGACCTAGAGCGCCGGGCGAAGAAGTGGAAACCGGTTTTCGGCCAGCCGGCGCGTTGCCAAGGAGATCGAGAGCATCGAGCGATGCCGATTTGTCGCCCGATGCTCTAACAGCGACATCCTTCGATATGGCCCGAGAGCCCCTCCCGAAATGGCTCGTTCGTCGCGGTGGTCGCATCCATTACGTGCGCCGCGTGCCCGGCCGCTACGCCCGTCTCGATCGCCGCGTCTACGTTACGGCCTCATGCGAGACAGACGATGTCGGCAAGGCCCTGATCGCGCGCGACAGAATCAACGCGGCAACGGTAGCCTACTGGCGCGCGCTCGCCCAAGGCGACGATCCCGACGCCAAGGCCCGATACCGTGCGGCGATCAATTATGCCCGGCTCGCGGGCTACGCCTACGAACCCTTCGACATCCTGCGGGACGCGGGCGTCGACAGCCTGCTCGACCGGATCGCCTCGCTGGAGGCGGCGCTCGAAGAGCAGGCGGACCGCGCGCCGAAGCGATATGGCCTGCTGCCGGTTTTTCGGACACCAGGTTAAGCTAGCATAGCTTGCTCCTCGAACTCGACGGGGCTCAGATAGCCCAGTGTCGAGTGCCTTCGCGAGGGTTGTAGAAGCGCTCGATGTAATCGAACACATCCGCCCTCGCGTCATCCCTCATCCTGTAGACTTTGCGGGCCGTGCGCTCGGTCTTCAGCGACGAGAAGAAGCTCTCCATCGCGGCATTGTCCCAGACGTTTCCCGACCGGCTCATCGAGCAGGTGATGCCGTGGTCGGCCATCAGGCGCTGGAACTGCTCACTGGTGTATTGCGATCCCTGGCCGGAATGGTGCAGCAGACTATCGGGCTTGCCTCCGCGCCAGATCGCCACGATGAGGGCGTCGGTGACGAGCTGCGCCGTCATCTCCGCCTTCATCGCCCAGCCGACGACGCGCCGGGAGAACAGGTCGACGACGGCCGCAACGTAGAGCCATCCTTCGGCGGTCCAGATGTAGGTGAAGTCGGCCACCCACTTCTGGTTCGGTGCCGAAGCCTCGAAGGCGCGATCGAGGATATTGTCCGATACTGCCGCTCGCTCCCCGGTATCCTTCGGCAGCCCACGACGCCGAGGCCGAGCACGCAGCCCGTTCTCCCGCATGAGCCTCTCGACACAATGCAGTCCGCAGGAAAGACCCTCGGCCAGCACGTCATGCCAGACACGGCGAGCGCCATAGGTTCGATCGCTGCTCTTGAAGCTGCGGTCGATCGCCGTCACCAGCACCTCATCGTGCCGGGAACGGGCACTGGGGCTGCGGTTGAGCCAGGCATGAAAGCCCGAGCGGGAGACATCCAGCGCGTCACACAGCCATGTCACCGCCAGATGCCCCGGTGCCTCGCAATGAAAGCGAACCTCATATCGCTTCCCTCGCGAAGAAGGCTGCGGCCTTTTTTAGAATGTCGCGCTCCGCCTTGAGCTTCGCGACTTCCTTGCGCAGCCGGTCAATCTCCAATTGCTCCGGCTTCACCTGACCCTGGCCGGGAAACGCATGCTGCGGATCGGCCGATAGCTCGCGCACCCATTTGCGCAGAACATTCTCATGGAGATCCAGATCACGGGCAGCCTGCGCCACCGCAACGCTCCGTTCCTTCACCAATCTCACTGCCTCAAGCTTGAACTCTCGGCTGAACTTCCTTCTTCGCATTCCCACTCTCCAGTTCCGTTAAACACCTTATCTCGGTGTCCACGAAACCGGCAGCAGGCCAGATAGGCGAAATCCTCCGCAGGCGCCCGACCCAGCTTGATCGTCCGGGACATGATCCCGGACGGCGTAGGACCCTCTCCAATAAGCGCGCCCTCGCCGAACCGGATTCCTCTCAAGCCATCATCCGAAAAGGCGCATCACGGCCGATGAAGCCTCATGGTAGAACCAGACTGTCGCCGATGCGCAGTGTTCGTGCGTCGATGCGGCCCGCGGCGGCCTTGCGGAAGCGTCGCGCCGGCGCTTCCCGCGGTTCTGGTGACAGCGCAAACGTTCCCCAGTGAATGCCGATCGCCACGGCCGCACGGACGTCCTGGACGAGCCGGACGGCGTCCTCCGGCGAAATATGCATATCACCGACGAAATAATGGGGCTCGGAGGCGCCGATCGGAACAAGCACCAGATCATAGGGACCTCGCTGGCACCCTATCCTCTTGAAGACCGGGCCGTATGCCGTGTCTCCGACGAACAGGACGCGCCGCGAGCGCGTGCGAAATTCCCAGGAAACCGCCCCCCCATCGACGATTCCGACGATGTTTCGGCGCGTGGCGTGAAGAGCTGGAAGCGCGGTGAAGACGACACGCCCAAGTTGTGAGGAGCTTCCCACCGCGACTTCCCTGACGCGCTGGAAGCCCGCTGCCCGAGCCAGATGTCCGAGCCTTTCCGGCAGGAAGATGGTGGCCTTGGGAAAGCGGCTGGCGATTGCCCTCAGGGACGGCTCGTGGAGGTGATCGTAGTCGCCATGCGAGATGACGACCGCATCGAGCTGAGGCAAGTTCGCTGTGCGGTCTTGACGTCGCACAAGGATCGGCGGCAGCGGGCTAGCAAGCGAAGCGCCGTCCGCCAGAACAGGGTCCGTGAGGATCCTCACTCCTCCCACGTCCAGCAACATCGACGAATGGCCGAGCCAAGTCGCGCGGACGGTTCCATTGCGCCGAGAGGATCGGGATCGTTCGTCGGAGACGGGGGCGTCGTTCGTCGGCCCACCGTCGAGCGCATAGACGCCGGAAAGAATGCAGAGGCTGTGGATGGCGAGGCCGAGACTGCGTATCGGCTCCGGCGCCAGAGACTCGTCCGTCAAAGGCTCGAGAGGCGAAGACGAGGGGGTTGTGAGGCAGCCGGCGAGCGAGAGGCTCAAAACAACGAGCGCACATAGGCTGATGCGATGTCGGCAGATCACACAGTCTCCACTTTTGGAGATGTCGACCGACCGACAGGCAAGCCTGCGCTTGGTCGACATCCACTATCGTGTTCCAGACATCTCAAAGCGCCGCGATGACTTCCTGCAACCGGCCCCGCACCTGCTGGGCCACGTCCCCCAGCCCCGGGTTCCCGACCGCCTGCATGGAGGCGACCGGATCGACGGCCGCGACCTCGACGGAGCCGCCGTCAGTCTCCTGCACGATGACGTTGCAGGGCAGCATGGTGCCGATCTTGTCCTCCTGCTGAAGCGCCCGATGCGCAAGCTCGGGATTGCATGCTCCGAGAATGCGGTAGTTCCGGAAATCGACGCCGAGCTTCTTCTTCATCGTGGCGCGGACATCGATCTCCGTCAAGACTCCGAAGCCGTGCTCCTTCAGCGCCTCGGTCGTGCGGGCGACAGCATCGTCGAAGGCGACGCCGGAAAGGGTCTTGGCGAAGTAGTAGGCCATGGTTTGTCTCCTCTGTCGGGGATGCCGTCGAAGGTGGCAGCCGGCGACTGGCGCAGCGGAGCACGCTTTACTCCTGCGGCCCGATTGCCGGTGGCGTCGCCGAAGCATGCCGCGGCCCCGCGGGCTCCTCCGGCAATTTGAATGCGCCCGTGGTCGCGCGCGGGCGACACGCGGCATCGGCCGCAGCTCGCACACGGCGGCGACGGGCACGGAGGGGCCGGCGGCCGGCCCCTCCTCCGCTCGGCTACTTGTCGTCGGCGTTGCGGCTCGAGCGGGGTCCGAGTTCGTCCATCTCGATCTGACCGTCGCCGTTCGCGTCGAGATAGTCGAACATGCGCTTGTGCATCGACTGGAACTCGTCCAGCGACAGCTTCCCGTCGCTGTTGGTGTCCATCATGATGATCATCATCTGCGGCCCCATCATGCCGCGCCCCATCATCATGCCGGGGCCCATCATGCCAGGGCCCCAGTCGTCGTCGCCCATCATGCCGGGCCCCATGCCCCAGCGACCGCCCCACGGCATCCGTCCATAGGGACGCCCGTCCTGGTTTTGGGCGTTCGGGCCGCCGGTGCCGCCCATCATCTGGCCCTGCTGGGCATGGGCGGCGACGAGGCCGCCCGCGAGGACGGCGGCGGAAAGGGCGAGGATCGAAAGCTTCTTCATGTCAGTCTCCTGTGTGCCGGGAATGCGGATTCGCTTCACGCGCTCCCGTTCGAAGTTGGGTCTGAATGCCGCAAAAGGTCGCGGCGCCTGGCTTGGTTGGTCCGCGGCGGCGGCCCTTCGGGAGCCCGGACGAAGTCGCACCACGCGGCGGCCGCCGGTGTCGGCCAGGATCCGGGGTCGGTCTGCTGGAGGAGCTGGAAAATCGGAGACGGGAGAAAGGGATAGCAGGCGAAGTGGCCAGGTCGGCCGAGGCAGTCGGACGTTGCCGCACCTCGGCGGCAGTGCACCGTGCCCCCCGAGACCATCGGCCCCTCCTGCACGCTGCATGCCGCCATGGTCGCCGCCGAGGCAGGCGCCATGGGCGTGAAGGCGACGACGAACGCCGCCGCCACGGCAAAGACGGCGAGCCGCCACAGCCATGGCCTCATCGCGCTGTTCAAGTCCGGGTGCCGGTCGAGCATCCCTGCCCCCATACATTAGTTTCGCTGCATATGAGGTGGCGCAACCAAGCCTGCCCCGCAACCCCTCCCGGCCTGGGAATTGTTACGGATGTGCCGACCTGGGTGATCGATCGTAGGTCGCCGATGGGCCGTCATCCTGCAGTCCTCCGGTCGTTCGCCCTCGTGCGGACGACCGGCTTCGGCTGGTCGGCGACCGGCCAAGGCGCCATTGTCATCGGGCATACGGCCATCGCCGACACACTGCACGCGGCGGCCGGTCCGGGCACTCCCGGGGCTGCAGGCAGCAATTGCTGCAGATCAGATCTTGTGAAGGACAATTCCTCGCTGGCTGGTGCGCTGAGCGGAGAGCCTTCCGTCCGGGGCAAGCGGCCGAACGGGATACCACACCACGGGCGCCGCGCAATGTGAGACCGCAGGCAAGGCCTCACCGGTTCCTTTATGCACCCTGAGGCCGACCATCGCCTTCAGCCGGCCGATGCCGCGCCCCATTGAAAGATCTGCAGCGACGCAGATGAGAAGACCCGGCGAGACACCCCTGACGATGCAGGTCTTCAGGAGGACTTTCATTCAGGCGCAGAGCCCGTGCCGAGCACGAGACTCCGATCGACAGCAATGCTTCCCGCGAAAGGACCGCCGGTTCGGCCCGCGTGCAGGCGATCGCCGTCGCAAGGCCCGCGCCGGTGAACGGCGCGCCGAACGCGGGAGCCAATCCGACGACCGCCCCGAGCGACGGCATGAGCGCGAGCACTCGGCGATCCCTCTCCTGGCAATCGGCGCCGGCCAAATGGTCACCGCTGGCTCCGGAAACCTCGATATCGATGTCCTTCGGTTCGTCTCCCGGGACAACGTCGCAATGGCGGCATAAGGTCAAATGGGGAGAACAGCCACTTCCATAAGCGGACCGAGTATGAGGCCTGCGAGAATCCCGGTCGCCAGAACGGCGGCAAGGCAGATCCAGAGAGCAACCGCAGACCACGATCCCAGTCGGTGCACCACTCCGGCGGGCTCGCGAAAGATCATCGGCGCGACGAAGCGCAGATAATACACGAGCGAGAGTACGGTGTTGAACAGTGCGGCGACTGCCAGCCAGGCATAGCCGCCGTCGATCGTTGCGAGAAACAGCTCCAGTTTGCCGACGAAGCCGCCGAGCGGAGGGATGCCGACCAGCGACAGAAAGGCGACGGTGAGCGCGATCGCGGCGAAAGGCGCGGATTTGGCGAGGCCGGCATAGTCGCTCCGGTCGGAGCGGCCTCGCAGATCAGTGACGGCCGCGAAGGCGGTGAGATTGGCCGCGGTGTAACCGGCGAGGAAGATAATCAGGGCCGGAAACGCCTGGTCGCTGAGCCCTGCAACCGTCACCGCCATGAGCAGGTAGCCGGCCTGGCTGATCGAGGACCAGCCGAGCATGCGCCGTAAGTCGTCCTGCCACAGGGCCGCGAGATTGCCGAGGGTCATGGTGATGACGGCAAGCGTGGCGATGAGTGGCCGGATGGCGAAACCCGTCTCGGGAAAGAGCGAGACAAGCCGGGCGAGCGCGATCGCCGCCCCGATCTTCGGTGCGACGGTCAGGAAGGCGGCGGAAGGAGCCGGTGCGCCTTCGGCGACATCCGGCAGCCAGGCATGGGCGGGCGCGGCGCCGATCTTGTAGGCCATGCCGATCGCGACGAGGCCGAGGCCGGCGAGGAGAAGCGGCGACGACTTTTGGGTGGCGAGGACCGCCTCCATCTCGCCGAAACCCGGCCCGCCAAGCATGCCGATCATGAAGGTTGCGCCGAGGGCGAGCGCGGTGTTCGCCAGTGCGCCGACGAGGAAGTATTTCATCCCCGCCTCCACCGAAAGCGCCCAGTCACGGTGATAAGCTGCGAGTACATAGCCCGTGGCGGACGAAAGGAGGACGCCGATCAGGACGAGAAGCAGATCCAGCGCCCCCGCGAGCACCATCGCGCCGAGCGCAGAGAACAGGAGCATGGCGTAGTATTCGCCGTGCCGTTGATCGGCCGCAAACCAGCGCGGGGACAGAAGCACTGTGACAGCGGTGACGAAGAGGATGAGAAGCCGGCCCTCAATGCTCACCATGTCCAGCGCGTAGGTCGCAGAAAAGGTCGTGCGAGCGTCGCTATTCGCCTGGACGAAAAGGAAGATCGCCGCGATGGCGAGGCCCGCGAGCGCTACCGGTGCGCCCGTCCATTGCAGGCGGCGCGGCAGGAAACTTGCAAGAAGGACGATGGAGACTGCCGTCAGCAGGACGGCGATCTCCGGCAGAATGTCTCCAAGCGGCATCGCCATGCTATTGCGGCCCGCCGGCGGCCCGGAAGGGGGCGAAGGCAGAACCGGTCTGGATCATGTCGAGCAGCCTGCCAGGGAGGATGCCGATGAGAACGACGAGTGCAAGAAGGGCCGCGAGCGGCCATATCTCGGCGGGCTTCAGATCCTGGAGCGCAGCGATCCCGGGCTTCGTCTCGCCGAAGAAGATCGTCTGGCCCATCATCAGGAAGAGCGCGGCTGTGACGATGAGGCCGATCAGCCCGATCGCAGCTACGAGCGGATAGACGCCGAAACTGCCGGCGAAGATCTGGAACTCGGCGACGAAGCCCGCGAGCCCCGGCAAGCCGAAGCTCGCGAAGGCGGCAAGAAAATAGGCCACCATCAAGAGCGGCGTCACACGGGCGAGACCGCCATAGCGCGACAGCTCATAGGTGCCGGTGCGGGTATAGAAGCTGCCGGCGATCAAGAACAGCGCGCCGGTGATGAGGCCGTGGGCGACCATCTCCGTCACCGCGCCGGACAGGGCGAGAGTCCGTACGCTCTCGCTGCCGATCATCGCGCCGGCGGCGGCGATGCCGAGCACGGTATAGCCCATGTGATTGACCGAGGTGTAGGCGATGCGGCGCTTCAGGTTCGTCTGACCGAGCGCGACGAGCGAGCCCCAGAGGATCGCGACGAGGGCGACGAGCGCAAGCGGGAAGGCATAGGCGGCGAAGGTCTCGCGCATCATCTGGAAGGGAATGCGCACCATGCCATAGGTCCCCATCTTCAGAAGGACGCCCGCCAGGACGGCCGAGGCCGGTCCCGGCGCCTCCACATGGGCGAGCGGCAGCCAGGTGTGAAACGGCACCAGCGGCGTCTTGATGGCGAAACCGACGAGAAAGCCGAGGAGGATCAGGCTGGAGCGCAAGTCCGCTCCGCCGAGCGGCTGGGCGGCGATCAGCGCGCGCATGTCGAAGGTGAGCGTGCCGTTGGCGACAACGAGCCCGAGGATGGCGAGCAGGATCGCGAGCGAGCCGGCGAGCGTATAGACGAAGAATTTCAGCGCCGCGTACTCGGCCTTTTCGTGCCCCCAGCGGCCGATCAGAAAATACATGCCGACCAGCGTCAGGTCGAAGAAGACGTAGAAGACCAGGAGATCGAGCGTCAGGAAGAGGCCGAGCGAGACGCCCTGCAGGAACAGGAACCAGCCGTAATACTGTCGGGCCCGCCCCTTGGTCTCGGCGGGCCAGGCGATGGCGCAGAGGAACAGGAGGCCGCTCATCAGGGAAATGGCGAGCGACATGCCGTCGACGCCCACCCGCCAGGCGACGCCGAGCGCGTCGATCCAGCCGATCTCGCTGACGGATTGGAAAGCGGCCGCCTCAGGGCCGGTGTCGAAGCCGATCCAAACGACGACCAGGCAGAGAAGCGACAGGGCCGACGCGCCGAGAGCGACCGGACGGGCGCGATGCTTTCCTGCGTCTGGCCAGAGAAACAGTCCGAGCGCAGCGAGAAGCGGGATGAGGATCGAAAGCGTCAGCATGGATCAGGACAAACTCATCAGCAGGAGTATGGCTGCGCCGGCGCCGAGCGTGGCGATGGCGTAATAATGGTGGGAAAGGCCGGTCTGAAGCCGCCTTGCGTCGCGGCCGCTCTGTCCGACGGTGAGCGCGAGGCCTTCGACGACGCCGTCGGTCAGCCATTCGCCGAAACGGCTCACCGCGCCAGACACCATGCCGACGAGGCCGGCAGTACGGAAGACGAGGCTTTCCGCGCCCGCCTCGCCCCTCTGGCGCAGGATCCAGGAGGCGCCCCGTCCGCCCAGCGTCACGAGGCTAACCGCTCCGTCGATGAGCCGGTCGTCGAACTTGGCGGCCTCCCGGGAAAGCCGGAGCACGGGTTTGGTGATCGCGGTGTCGATCAAGAACAGCAGACCCAGCCAGCCGGCCGCCCCGGCCGCCGGTCCTTCCGCGCCGAGGTGCCGGTATTGCCGCGCAATCAGGGCCCCGGCGAGGAGGCCGATCCCGACAGCGATGAGGGAGAGGACAAGCGTCGCTACGCTCGCCTGAGGAAGCGCTGTTTGCAGCGCGTCCTCGACGACAGATCGGGCCGGTGGGAGCCATAGCAGCGAGGTCAGGAGGAGGAACAGGGCAAGCCCCGCCATCGCGCCGGTCTCGACCCGGAGGGCGCGGGTCTGCGGCAAGAGGGGCGCGGTTTCACCTTTCTCTTCGTCATCCTCGCTCCCGTCTTCGGGCTGGCCGAAGGCGGAAAGCTGGAAGCGGGCGGCATAGGCTGCGCTGAACGCTCCCGCGAGGATCACCACTCCGGCCGCCACGAAGCTCCAGTGTTCCGCCGCCGTCGCGACAGCCTCCTTGGTCCAGCCCCCGCCAAATGGCGGGACGCCCGCAAGCGAGAGGGCGCAGATCAGGGTCAAGAGCCCAGCCAGCGGCAGAGCGCGGCCGAGGCGCATGGCCGACAGGTCATAGCTGCCGGTCTTTTCGTGGGCGAGGCCGGCGGCGAGAAAGAGCTGCGCCTTGAAGGCCGCGTGAGCCACAAGATGCAGGAAGGCGACTCCCGGATAGCCCGCCCCGACCGCCACGAACATCAGCCCGTAATGGGCGGAGGTGGACGCGGCGAGAAGGCGCTTGGCGTGGGTCTGAAGGAGAGCGACGAGCCCGCCGGCAATGGCGGTCACGGCGCCAACGGCAATGATGGCTCCGGACAAGCCGGGTACGGTGGCGAGGAAGGGCTGGAGGCGCAGGAGGATGAAGGCCCCGGCGGCGACCATGGTCGCGGCATGGAGCAGCGCCGAGACCGAGGTCGGCCCCGCCATTGCCCGGAACAGCCAGGGCGCGAAAGGGATCTGGCCGGATTTCGAGGCGGCGGCAAGCAGCAGGCCGAAGCCCGCGACCGCGGCCGGGACGCCGCTCATGCCGGAGAGGCCGTCATAGGAAAACGAGCCGGTTGCGGCAAAGACCGCCATGGCGGCAGCGAAGAGGCCGAGATCGCCGAAGCGCGTCGTCAGGAATGCGTAAAGGCCGGAGGCAACATTCTCTCGCGCGCGCCATTCATGGCCGATCAGCAGATAGGAGCAGACGCCGACCAGCTCCCAGCCCATCAGGAGCGTCAGGAAGTCGGCCGCGACGACCAGGAGTTCCATGCCGGCGACGAAGACGAGAAGGATGCCGAGAAGCCGGTGCAGTCCTTGGCTTTCCTCGTGGAAGGCGGCATAAGCGAGGACGGGCAGCGCGATCAGTGGCACGAGAACCGCCATCGCGCCGGCGAGCGGCGGCAGGGCGGCCGTCAGGCCGAGCGGTCCATGCCAGGCGAGTTGGCCTGTCCATCCACCCACCACCCCGAGGCCCGCGACGAGCGCCGTCAGCGCCATGGCGGTAGCGGCAAGGCCGGTCAGCCAAAGGCGCTGGCGCCCGTCTTCTCCGCGCGGGGAGAAAGCCGCCGCGATGGCGAAGATGAGGGGCAAGAGCGGAAGAAGAAACGCCATCGCTCAGTGCTTCATCGTCGCAAGGCTCTCGGTCACGTCGGCCTGCCGCTTGCGATAGACGGCCGTCACCAGGGCGAAGCCGATCGCCATGTCGACCGCCATCACCGCCATGATGATGATCGCCAGGAGTTGGCCTTCCGGCGCGCCGCCCATCGTGTGCGCCCAGAGGCCGATCACGGCGAGAAGCCCGCCGTTCAGCATCAGTTCGAGGCCCATCATCAGCATGACGAAACTCTGCTGCGACAGGGCGCCGTAGAGGCCGATCCCGATCAGGGCCACGGCGACGATGAGAACACTGGTGAGCGTCACGGGTCGGTCCCTTCTAGTGATGGTGATGATGGCCACCGCCGCCCTCATCGGGCTGGCGTCCGGCGGGTTCGCCGTCCGGCTCGAGGCCGGGCGGCATGGAGCCCTGATCGGCCATCCCGAAGCGGCCGGAGCGGGCGGAGAGGATGACAGAGCCGATCATCGTGGCGAGCAGCGTCACCCCTGCTGTCTCGAAGATCAACATGGACGAGCCCAAAAGCTCGATGCCGAGATCGCGGACCACCGGCGCGGCCGGGTCGACGGGGTTCTCGGGAAAGTGCGTGAACAGGATCGCGGTGGTCAGCCCGGCGAAGGCGAGGACGCCGGCGACGATCGAGAAGCGGTGCTGATGTACCATCATCATCGGGTTGAGACCGGCCGGGTTCATCATGAACATGACCATGAAGAGGGCCATGACCATCATCTCGACCGCCATCATGAAGACGGTGGCGACGCCGATATAGGGTGCGGCGAGCATGACGATGATCAGCCCGACCGCGACGAATGAGAGCAGCAGGAGGAAGGACGCCCGCACCATGGAATCGGTGGCGAAAACCCGCCATCCGGCGACGATCGCAACGGCCGACAAGGCGAAGAAGATGAGATCGTTCAGGCCCATAGAAGCAACTCCACACCGACCGCGAGAAGCATGAGGAAAGAGAGCGGCAGGAGCATCGTCCAGATCACGCCCATCACGCGCGCCGGTGGCAGGCGGGCGAAGACACTACCGGCGCCAACGAGCATCAGAAGGACCAATGCCGTCTTGAGGGCCAGCCAGACGAAGCCCGGCAGGAGCGGACCGAGATAGCCGCCGAGAAAGGCCGTCGCCGTCACGGCCGAGACCGAGACGAGCATGGTGAGCCGCGCGATGCGCCAGGCGAGCAGTGCCGGGCCGGAAACATCCGCCGTTACGCCGCCTGCCAGGTCTTGCGGGCTGGCATAGTCGAAGGGGCCACGCAGGCTGATCGCAAGGCCGAGCATCAGAAAGAGGATCAGCCCCGCCGGCTGACGCACGACGTTCCAGACCGTGCGCTGTGCCTCGACAATCTCGGTAAAGCCGAGAGATTCAGCAGGCAGGGCCGCACCGATCAGCACGAACATGGACAGAAGCATCCCCGGCAGGGCAATCGCCACGTAGCGGTAGGCGCCAATCAACGGCAACGGTGCGTTCGCCGACCAGCCGAACATGAAGACGGCCACGATGGTCAGCGCCTCGCAGCTTCCCCAGACGACGATGCCGACATCGCTCGGGATCGCAACGAGATTTGGACCGAAAGGCACGACGGCGAGGCCGATGATCGCGAGCGCCAGATAGAGCGCCGGTGCAAGACCCCAGAGAAGAGCGTCCGGTGCTTCGGTGCGGACGCGCTGGGCCGTCAGAAGCCGCGCGGCATCGGCGACGGCAAGGCGCCAGGACGGCGCATTCCGCCCGGCGAGGAGTGCCGGAACGGCCCGATCGGCGAGTGCCGCGCCGGCAAACCCGATCGACAGGAAGAGGATCAGTAGAAGGGCGGCAAGGAGCGTCGTCATGCGCTGCCTCCATGGCCGTGATGATGATGGCCATCATGTTCGCCGCGAGACTTTTGCCCGTCATGGCCTGCACGATCGCCCTGCCCCTGATGCCCACCATGCTCGTGGTGATCATGCTTCGGGTGCATGTGACCACCCTCATGCTCGTCGCGACCGCCCTCCTCCTCCTCCTTTTCGTCGCTGAGTGCGGCCAGCGCCGCCAGGGTGACGTTGTCGAAGCTGTTGAGGAGAAGCAAGGCTTCGGTCCATTCGAGACCGGGCAGAAGCGAGGAGAGGTGATCAGTGTCCGCCGCGACAGGCGGCCTCGCGGCAGCCCTTCCGTCCGATGCCGCGACGAGATCGAGAAAACGCGCCCGCACATCCGTCCCGCCCATGGCGCCGAGGCCCGGCGGGATGGCGAGCGGCGCGCCCGACCAGCGGATCGCGCGCTCGAAACTGCCCCTTGCCTTCGATGACGGATCACCCGCCGCCGTGAGCCGCGCACGAAGGGCTAACGCAGACAGGCCGAGGAGATCGAGAAGCCGCGCCAGCCGCAGCAGAGACGCGCTTTCAACGTCATCCACCGCTTGCGCCAATGGCGGCCGCAACACCGCGGCCGATTGAATCATGTCGCCCTGAAGCGTCATTTCCAGCAATAGACCCGGCGGAAACATTGGCAGGAAAGGACCGAAGCGCGCCGTATAGGCGTCGAGCGCGAGGCCGTCCCGCAGATCGTCCGCTGTCATCGCCATCGGTCGGCCATAGGGCGTGCCGCCCATCATGCCCTTGCCGCCCTGACCGTGGGGGCCGATGCCCTCCCAGGGGTTGGCCGGCTCGTCCTTCAAAAGATCCGCCTCGCTGTCCCGCTCGCCCTCGACCAGTTCGCGCCAGAGCAGGGTGAGACGGTCAATCGCCGCCTCGACCACACGGCTTGGGTCCACAGCATGCGCGCCTGTCACCAGACGTTCCGCATCCCCCAGCGCTTCGCCGACTTCGGCATCCCAGAGCAGCGTCGCGCGCGGATGCGGCATCTGGTCGTGCAGGCGACGCAGGTCTTCCCGGTCTTCGAGCCGCATTGGCCCGGCGATGAACAGGATGGCAGCATGGCGCGGGGTTGCAACGCGCTCCAGGCGGGAGTCCGTAAACAGAAGGTCCAGACGGTCCCGCATCGCCTCGCCGGCCGCGGCGAAAACCGGCGCAGGCGCCTCGCGCGCAAACCCCCGAAGCGCGTTCACTGCCACCGGAACAGGCCCTCGCGCCAGGCATAGACGATGCCGATGGAAAGGATCGCGAGGAACATCCCCATTTCCATCATCGCCTTGCCGCCCTCCTCGACGAAGACGACCGCCCAGGGATACATGAACATCATCTCCATCTCGAAGGCGATGAAGAGCAGCGTCATGGAATAGTAGCGCACATGGTAACGCTGCCAGGCGTGCGTGTCGGGCGTGCCTCCGCCGAGAAACGGAAGCTGCTGGGGCGCCGTTGCGCGATCCTGCCCGACCCAGCGCATGAGGGGAAGGATCGCGATGATCGAGACCGCCGAAACGACCAGGATTTTCGTCACCAGCTCCACGGCGCACTCCCTCACATTGCCCCCTGTGGCAAGATCCAATCAATAAAGCGCGGTGACGCGGCTTCAACCGCAAAGCCGGGCCCGGAGCCGACGGCCGGCGTGCGCAGCGCATCTCCAAAAACGTTCAAGTTTTTGAATGTGTTGCGATCTGTCGGATCGTCAGCCGGCTGCATTCTTTGCTGATCGTCCACCAGCGGACTCGGAATGAGAGAGCTGACCCGGCGTAGGAGGCGTAGGATCTGCCGCCGAGACGGAAGTGGACGGCTTGCCAGTCGCTGCGCGTTTCGGCCGCTCCGCCGGCGGTCAGAAGATGCCATTGGCCTTTTGCACTTCGCGCACGTAGGCGACGATATCCTGGACTTGGCGGGGCGTGATGCCCTCGACCGGCGGCATGTTTCCGAATTGCCAGTGATGGGCCCGCGCTCCTTGCATCGCCGCGATCAGGAAAGCCTGGTCACCATGGTGGTTCGGCTCGTAGATCCCGTGGATCAGCGGCGGCCCTTGGTCGGTGCCGCCGCCGTTCGCGCCGTGGCAGGCGGCGCAACTTTCGGCGAACAGCTTCTGGCCATGCGACGCCTGGGCCGAAAGCTCCGGCACGGTCACGTCGACGATTTGATCCGCCGCGCCCGGACGTGGGGAAGTCGCTCTCCAGACCATGAACACGCCGATCGCCATGATAGCGATGAGCGTCAGACCTTTGGTTTTCGTCATCTTCATCCTTCGATTCCTTTTTTGGGACGGGTGGGCGAACGGTTTGCGGCGGTTCGCAAGCACTGCCGCATCGGGCCGACCACCGATCGCCGGCCAGCGCGAACCAAGCTGATCACTCCGCACGGCGAATGCGCAAAGACCGGCACCCCTCCTCCGTCAGTCCAGTCGGCGCCCGACCTCAGACACCGACCCTTTTTCACCCGCCGTCGGCTGGCTGAAGCGTCACTTCATATCGGGGACGGTCAGCTTGCCGCGCAGGCGCTCGGCGACGAATTGGAACGTCTTGCCTTCCTTGACTTTCTCCCGCATCGCCGGGTCGGCGACGGAGAAGACCATCGTCATCGCCAGCATGTCGAGATTGGTCAGTTCCTCGTGCTTGATGGTCAGCTACTTGCCTTTGGTGTCGACCTTCTGGACGACGCCCTTGGTGAATTCGGCGGCCGAGACCGCGGACAGGGCACCGAGCGAGAGAGCGGCGGCGAGCGAAATGCGAATGAACGACTTCATGGTCTTGTCCTTGATTGGTTCGGTTCAGTTCTTCGTAACGACGAGCGGGCCGTGCATGCCGCTCTCGTAGTGGCCGGGGATCAGGCAGGCGAACTCGAAGTCCCCCGCCTTGCCGAAGGTCCAGACGATCTCGCCGCTCTCGCCGGGCTGAAGCCGCACGGCGTTCGGGTCGGCGTGTTCCATCTCCGGGAACTTCTCCATGAGCGCCTTGTGCTCCCGGATCGCGCCCGTGCCGTCCATGACGAATTCGTGCTCGGTCTCGCCGTCATTGGTGATCGCGAGGCGAACCGTCTCGCGGGCACCGACCTCGATGCGGGAGGGCTCGAAGACCATCGCGCCGTCGTCCGTCTCTCGCATCGAAACCGCGATGGTGCGGCTCGCTTCGGCGGCCGTGCCGGGCTCGCCGATGGCCATCTCGTCTTGATGGCCCATTCCGTCCATGTGGCCCTTGTCACCGGCGTCCTCGCGGTGACCGCCGGCATGGTTCCGACGCCGATGCCGCTTTAGCCGACGGAAATCGTCGGGTCGGCGAGAAGACCCTCCTGCCAGAGATCGGCAACCGACAGTCCCACCTCCGCATGGGTCGCCTGCAGACGCTTGTTGTTGAGGATCGCGACCTGGATCGCCGCATCGGCGAGACGATGGCCGGATCGTCAGGAGATGGGAAGGCCGCCATGTCCAGCAGCCCGGGAGGCGCCGGCGCGCAGCCGGCGAGAGCGAGACCGGCGAGAAGGCCGATCCGTTGGAAGGTGAACATGATCGTTGAGACACCGTCATCCGCCGACATCCCCGATGCGCACCGGCTTCGGGAAGGGCCGATTGAATTCCTGCCAAGCCACGCGCCGATGGACGGCGGCACGGAGCACGAAGCGCGCAGCCGCTATCGCAGCCGGCACACTATCAGCGCCAAGAAAGACGCGAGGAGTTCAGGCGCGTGGAGGACGTTCGAGTGCCGGAGCGGTACGACCGGCGCGATGCTCGGAAAATGCGGCATAGACGATGGTGCGGACGATCTGTGTCGACGTCCGGACGGTAGCGGCTTGCGGCAGCGCGGTGGCGCAGTGAAGACTGCAGTCGCCATCGTCGGAACTCGTATGCTCATGAGTATCCGTCACGTGCGACATCGCATGCCCGGCATCATTGCCGTGACGACGCGTTGCCGGGTCAAGACGGGCCTCAGACATTTCGGACGCGGACGCGTCGAAACGAGCCCATTCCGAAGCCGGCGACTGAAGACTGGCGCCCGACAGCACGGCAAGCACGACGAGAAGCCGTGTCAGGATGCCTGCTATGGCGAGAGCGCTCTTCATGTTCGATGCAATAGCAGACTCGGGTGTCAGACGACAACTCGATTGGAACGCTCGTTGACGCCTGGCCTTCGATCTTACATCTTCATCGCAGGAACTTCTTGCGTTGCATGTAGCCTGGTCGACTGGTGGCGAAAGAGCCGGAAGCGGTCGCCAACGCGCTGGTTTCCCCTGGCAAAAGCCGGCCTCGATGCAGCGACGGCAGCAGCCCTGCGGAGCAGCGTTCCCCTCGATATGGTCGGCAGATCGGCCGGCCTCAGCGCAGTTTCTGCGCGAGTGCGAAGCCGGATCCTCCGCCGAGGCCGGGTCCGGGATGGGTGGACGCGCCGATGTGGTAGAGGCTTTTGACGCCGGTTGCGTGGTTGCGCGAATTGGCGAACGGTCGCCAGATGAAGAACTGGTCGAGCGCGGCCGAGCCGCCATAGGGATCGCCGCCGACGAGGTTCATGTTCATCGCTTCGAGATCCGCCGGCGAATAGGCCTTGCGGGCGATGACGCTCTCGGCGAAGCCTTCGATATGCCCGGCGAGGATCGCCTCTGCCCGATCGGCATAGGCTTCGCGCAGTCCGTCCGTCCAGCGCCCGTCGGCCGGTGTCGCGATCGTTCCGGCGGCGTCTCCCCTGACCTGCCGCGGCGCTTCGGGAAGCTGAAGCCACAGGATGCCGGCGCCCTCCGGACAACGCGACGGGTCCAGTGCATGCGGCTGGCCGACGCAGATCGTCGGAACGTCCGGCAGCATGCCCCGCTCGCATTCGTTGACCGCCTTGGAGACGCCGTCGAGGCCGGGCGTCAGGTGGATCAGGGCGACATGGCCAAGACCATCCGACTTCCAGCGCGGCGGGTGCTTCAAGGCGTAGTGGATCTGCATGTTCCCCTTGCCATAGCGAAAGGCGGCGGCGCTATCCTGCGTCGCGGCATCGCTGGCTCCGGCTGGCATCAGCCGGCCGTAGAGCTGCGTCGGGGTCACGGAACAGACGACGCCTTCGCGGGCATCGATCGTGCTGCCGTCGGCAAGCCTGACGCCGGTGGCGCGCCGGCCCGACACGCAGATCTCGGCCACGTCGGCGGAGGTCCGGATCGTGCCGCCATGTTCGCGGATCAGGCCCTCGAAGGCCTCCACGGCACGGCTGGCCCCGCCGATCGCCACCGGTGCGCCTGCCGCTTCAAGCGCGAAGGCGATGATCCGGGCCATCTCGCCTGAGAAGGCACTTTCCGGGCCGAGACCGGCATGCAGGACCCAGGGCGCCAGGAGCGCACGGGTCAGCTCGGAGCGGAAGCTGTGCTCCAGCCAGGCGCGGCCGGGCCGCAGCGCCTCGCCGAGCCGGGCGAGAAGCGCGCGTGGACCGCGGCGCCGCGCCTCGCCGAGGAGGAGGCTCGCGGTCGGAAAGCTCCACAACGCGCTCCCGAGCAGGCCGAAGAGCAGGCCCGCGTCGCGCTCGACGGCCTCCATCTCGGCGCGGTAGCGTTCGCCCTCGCCCGCGGCGAGACGATCGAGATGCGCGACGTTCTCGGCCCGATCGGTCGCGAGCGCGAGGCTGCGCCCGTCCGGCAGGAGCACGGCGGTCGGATGCGACGTATTTGCGAAGTCCAGGCCGTGGCGGGCGAGATCGGAGCCGAGTTCGGCAAAGGCCGGCGAGGTCACGAACAAGACGAAGGTCGCCGCCATCACATCGTGTCGGAAGCCGGGGACGGTGATTTCCTCGGTGCGCATGCAGCCGCCGGCAACGCTCTCGCGTTCGAGCACGAGGACGCTCTTGCCCTTCTTGGCGAGCAGGGCCGCGCAGGTCAGCCCGTTGATGCCCGAACCCACGATCACGTAGTCGACGGCCATGACGCTTCGCTCCCGTTCGAATGCAAGCGGCGGCGCGGCAGCCCGTCCGCGCGCGTCCCGCGAAATCCAGCCTATGGCCGGCGGATGCGTTTGCAAATGTCTAAGCTTAAAATAATCTCGAACGAAGCGGGCCCGCGGGGGCAGCGCAAGCCGATCGACGGGAGACGCTTATGGCCGAGGAATTCGATGCGGTGTTCGTGGGGGCTGGCCACAACGCGCTCGCTGCCGCCATTCATCTCGGCTCCAGGGGCTGGCGGGTCGGAGTCTTCGAGAAGAACGAGACGGCCGGCGGCGCCTGCCGCACCGAGGAAGCGACGCTTCCCGGCTTCCGCCACGACCTCTATGCAACCAATCTCGGCCTCTTCGCCGGCTCGCCCTTCTTCGCCGAGCACGGAGCGGCGCTGAAACCGCATGGGCTCGATCTGGTGCCGGCGGAGGATTGCTTCGCCTCGCCGACGCCATCCGGCCGCTGGTTCGGCGTATCCAAGGACATCGAGAAGACCGCGGCGCGCGCCGCCGCCCTGTCGCCGCAGGACGGCGAGCGCTGGCGCGCCATGTTCGCCGCGTTCCCGGCGGAGGCGCCGCATCTCTTCGGCCTTCTCGGCGCGCCGATGTCCTGGCGCTCGCTGGCGCGCCTCGGCTGGGCGGCCTGGCGCGCGAAGGGCGCCCGCGGCAGCCTCGACCTCGCGCGGCTCCTTGCCTCCTCGCCGCGCGAATTCCTGGAGCGCGAGTTCGAGGCGCCGGAAGTGCGCGCCGCGCTGGGCGCCTGGGGCATGCATCTCGACTTCGCGCCGGACATCGCCGGCGGCGCGCTGTTCCCTTATCTCGAAGGCATGGCCGACCAGGCGAACGGCATGGTCATCGGCAAGGGCGGCGCCGACACCATCGTCAGGGCGATGGTCGCACGGATCGAGGAACTCGGCGGCCGGGTCGACACCGGCGCCGAGGTCACCGCGATCCGCCACCGCTTCGGGAAAGCCGACGGCATCCGCCTCGCCGACGGGACCGAGGTGACGGCGAGGCGCGCCGTCGTCGCAGGCGTAGCGCCCGGCGCGCTCGTCGACCGGCTGCTCGCCGGCACGAGCGGGAACGCGAGTTTCGATGCGGGGGCGCGAAAGTTCCGGCACGGGCCGGGCGCGATGATGGTGCATCTGGCGATGTCCGCCCTCCCCGACTGGTCGGCAGGCGAAGAGCTCAAGCGCTTCCTCTATGTCCACCTTGCCCCTGACCTCGACATGATGGCGATCGCCTATGCGCAGGCGATGGCGGGTCTCCTGCCGGAGAAGCCGCTGATCGTCGTCGGACAGCAGACCGCCGTCGATCCCTCGCGCGCACCGGAGGGTCAGCACACGCTCTGGGTCCAGGTCCGCATGGTGCCCGGCACGATCCGCGGCGATGCGGCGGGAACGATCGCCGCGACCGACTGGGCGGATGCCGGCGAAGCCTATGCCGACCGGGTGCTCGACATCATCGAGACCTACGCGCCGGGAACCAAGGCGAAGATCCTCGGCCGCTATGTCGAGACGCCGGCCGATCTAGAGCGCCGCAATCCCAACCTCGTCGGCGGCGACAGTATCGCCGGCAGCCACCACCTGTCGCAGAACTTCCTGTTCCGGCCGTTCCCTGGCTGGGCCCGCTACAGGACGCCCGTCGACAAGCTTTATCTCATCGGCGCCTCGACCTGGCCGGGCGGCGGGCTGGGTGCGGGCTCGGGATACATGCTTGCAAAGGAGCTCGCGGGCCGCTGAGGGCGGGCCGCCCCTCTACGAAGGGGCAGTCGATCCTCGCACTACCGTCGCCGCACCCTCACCTCTGGATCCCTACAGCGACGCCCCTATCCCAGCACTTTGCCGGGGTTGAGGATGCCCTTCGGGTCGAGCGCCGCCTTCATCCGCCGCATGAGATCGAGTTCGGCGGGCGAGCGCGAATAGGCGAGATATTTGCGCTTCAGCGTTCCGATTCCATGCTCGGCCGAGATCGTCCCGCCGGCCGCCCGGACGGTCGCGTAGACGAAATCGGCGATCTCGCCGCCCGGCTGCGCGGCGCCGGCGGAGGGAACGTTGGCGACGAAGTGCAGGTTGCTGTCGCCGACATGGCCGTAGGACAGCGAGATCGCGTCCGGCCAGCGCTCGGCCATCCCGGCTTCGAGCTGCTCGACCACGGCGCCCGTGACATGCGAGGAGACGCCCACGTCGAAGGCCGCGATCGGCCCGAGCACCTTGGTATATTCCGAGACGCTCTCGCGGATCGCCCAGAGCGCGGCCACGTCCTTGCCGGAGGCGGCGATCACCGCATCCTCGACGTCGCCCGCCTCCAGCCGTCCCTCGAGCAGGGATTCCAGTCGTGCCGCATCCCGTTCGGCATCGAAGCCGCTGACCTCGATCAGCACGTAGATCCCGTGCCTTCCGCTGAGCGGCTGCGGCAGCGACGGCAGGCTGTCGCCCATGAAGTGGTAGAAGCTCGGCCACATCACCTCGAAGGCGGTGAGCGAGGGGCCGAGGCCAGCGCGGGCCGCCTTCAGAAGCGACAGGACGGCGTCGAAGTCGCGGCAGCCGCAGAGCGCGCTGGTCGAGAAGGTCGGCTGCGGCTGCAGGCGCAGGACGGCCCGGGTGATGACGCCGAGCGTTCCTTCCGAGCCGATGAACAGTTGCTTGGAATCGTATCCGGCATTGTTCTTCAGCATCTTGTTCAGCGAGCTGACGACCGTCCCGTCCGCGAGGACGATCTCGAGGCCGAGCACGTGCTCGCGCGCCATGCCGTAGCGGATCACCCGGTTTCCGCCGGCATTGGTGGACAGGACGCCGCCCACGGTGCAGGAGCCGCGCGCGCCGAGATCGAGGGCGAGGAACAGGCCCGCCTCCTCCGCCGCAGCCTGAGCCGTCTGCAGCACCACCCCGGCCCCGGCCGTCATCGTCGCCATGGCCGGGTCGATCTCCTCGATCCGGTTGAGCCGCTCCAGCGACAGCGCCACGCAGCCCTTCGTCGGATGGGCACCGCCGGCGAGACCGGTGAGCCCGCCCTGCGGCACGACACCGATCCCCGCCTCGCTGCAGAGCTTCAAGGTCGCCGAGACCTCCTCGGTGCTGCGCGGCCTGATCAGCGCGAGCGGGCGCACCGGCTCCTGGCCGCTCCAGTCGTGCCGGGCGCGCTCGGGGATCTCATCCCCCAGCGTGACGATTTCCCCGCCGAGCCGCTCCATCAGGAGTTCTGCAATCCGCATGGCCATGATCCCATCCCTCCGGCACCGCGACTCCCGGTCGGCCTGCCTGCCGCCCGCTCCGTGCCTGCGCACGGAATTATATCCATTTGCATACGGTATCGTACCGATACCAGCGAGGGAAGGCATGCCTCGTCAAGTGCATGCCGGAAAGCCCCGATTCCGCGCTGCACTGAAAGTGCCGCGACCGCGAAGACTCTGCCGACATTAGCGCCACATCCAGCCCAATTCCTGGTCATCCTGCGCAACCGCAGTGCAACAATGGAAATGCTCCAAGAAATACTTGCATCCGCATATTTGCCGCGATAGCGTGCAGGCATGTCAGACGCCCTGGGACGGGGCAGTTGAATAAGGGAGGCGAGGATGGCCGGTTCGCAAGGTCTGTCGGGTTTGGCGGAGATGCTTGTCAGCGGCGCGGTCGAGGTGGTCGATCTCACCGCGGTGCTGGGGCCCTCGACTCCGCTGTTGAAGCTGCCGCCGGAACTCGCGGTCGACACGCCGAAGATCGAGATCCACAAGATCTCAGAATATGACAAGAACGGCCCCTGGTGGGCATGGAACTGGCTGAAGGTGGGCGAGCATTCCGGCACGCATTTCGATGCGCCGCATCACTGGATCACCGGCAAGGACTATCCGGATGGCGCGACCGACTCGATTCCGGTCAAGAACTTCGTCGCGCCGGTCAACGTCATCGACTGCTCGGCCAAATCGGCCGAGAACCACGACTACCTCCTGACGGCGGACGACGTGAAGGCCTGGGAGGCCGAGCATGGCGAGATTAAGGCCGGCGAATGGGTGGTGATGCGGACCGACTGGGATCGGCGCAACGGCTCGGAGGAGACCTTCCTCAACGCCGACGAGACCGGTCCGCACTCGCCCGGACCGACCGTCGACTGCATCCAGTACATCATCGAAAAGGGCGCGATCGGCTGGGGCACGCAGTGCATCGGCACGGACGCTGGCCAGGCGGCGGGCATGGAGATCCCCTTCCCCGCCCACAACCTGATGCACAAGGCCAATCGCTACGGCCTCGCCAGCCTCTGCAATCTCGACAAGCTTCCGGCGAAGGGCGCGATCCTGATCGCGGCGCCGCTGAAGATCGAGCATGGCACGGGCAGCCCGATCCGCGCCCTGGCCCTCGTCCCAAAGAGCTAACAAGCGGGAATTCGATGGTGCGAGGCCTGAAGACGGTGGAGCGGATGGCCGGACTGAACGGATCCGGCCGCTGCCGAAAGGCGGCGTCTCGGCTCGCAGGCCTCGCCCTTTGCAACAAGGCGCCGGCGGCTCGCCACGGCGGCGCGGGTGAGCGCTGATGGACGACGTCCCGCGGTCGGCGGACGACAGATCCTACGCCCTCGGCGAGATCGGGCTGCAGCAATTCGCGCCCTATCTCATGAACCGGATCATGGGGCGCTACAACGCGACTCTGCGCGACGATCTGAAGGCGCACGGCCTGACGACGCCGCAAATGCGGACGCTGGCGATCCTGTCCGCCATCGACGGGCTGACGATCAACGAGGTCGCCGTCTACGCGGTGATCGAGCAGTCGACCATGAGCCGGACGCTCGACACGATGGAGGCTCAGGGGCTGTTGCGGCGGGAAACGGAGACCTCGGACAACCGCGTCCGGCGGATCTACCTCACAGACAAGGGCCGCGCCCTGTTCGAGGCCGTGTGGCCGGTGATGCGCTCCGCCTTCGAGCGGATGTTCCTCGGCGTCGACGACCCCGAATACGCAGCCTTCGTCGCCGTGCTGCAGAAGGTTCTGCGCAATGTCCGGCAGCACGATTTCTGAGGGGATTTTCCAGAATGCTGGATCAGGAACCCGGCCGCCTCGCCCGCCGCCTTTCCGCCGGCCTCCTGGCCGGCCTTGCCGCCACGGCCGCCGCATGCGCCCTCTTCGGCCCGGCCGCGGCGGCCGACACGCTGCCCGGCATGCGCGGCATCGACCATGTCGGCATCACCGTGCCCGACATCGCTCAGGCCGAGACCTTCTTCACCGATGTCCTCGGCTGCCGGAAGGCGATGTCCTTCGGTCCGTTCCGCGACGACACGGGCACCTTCATGCACGACCTCGTCGACGTCGATCCGCGCGCCGTCATCGAGAAGATCACGCTGGTGCGCTGCGGCAATGGCAGCAATATCGAGCTCTTCCAGTATACCGCGCCGGACCAGGCGAAGACCGGGCCGAAGAACAGCGACATCGGCGGGCACCACCTCGCCTTCTACGTCGACGACATCAAGGCGGCGAAGACCTATTTCGACGCGAACGGCGTGCGCACACTGATGGGGCCGGTGCCGATCGATGCGGGTCCGGCCGCCGGCCAGTCGATCCTCTACTTCTTCGCGCCCTGGGGCCTGCAGCTGGAGGCGATCAGCTATCCCGGCGGCATGGCCTACGAAAAGGGCGCCGACACCGTGCTCTGGTCGACACGCGATCCGGCCAAGTGACTTTTCAGAAGACAGACATGATGAAGGAGCGGCGGCATGGCTGAACGATCGTTCGCCAAGGAAGTGCAGAAGCTTCGGCTCGGCGCCGGCGAGGAATTCTCCGGCGAGGGCATTCTCGCGATCACCAAGGCGCTGCTCCAGTGCGGCGTCGGCTATGTCGGCGGCTATCAGGGCGCGCCGATCAGCCATCTGATGGACGTCCTCGCCGACGCGCAGGAGATTCTCGGCGAACTCGGCGTCCACTTCGAGGCCTCGGCCTCCGAGGCGACAGCGACGGCGATGCTCGCCGCCTCGGTCCATTACCCGATCCGCGGCGCCTGCACCTACAAGTCCACCGTCGGCACCAATGTCGCCTCCGACGCGCTCGCCAACCTCGCCTCCGGCGGCGTCACCGGCGGCGCGCTGATCATCGTCGGCGAGGACTATGGCGAAGGCTCCTCGATCATGCAGGAGCGCAGCCACGCGTTTGCGATGAAGAGCCAGGTCTGGCTGCTCGACCCACGGCCGAACCTGCCCTCGATCGTCAAGGCGGTCGAGGACGGCTTCGAGCTGTCGGAGGCTTCGAACACGCCGGTCATGCTGCAGGTGCGCATCAAGTGCTGCCATGTCCACGGCAAGTTCGTCGCCAAGGACAACCAGCGCCCGACCATGACCGTCGCCGACGCGCTGGAGAACCCGCGCCGCGACACCGGCCGCATCGTTCTGCCGCCCGCCTCCTTCAACCACGAGAAGGAGAAGGTCGAGAAGCGCTGGCCGGCCGCCGTCGACTTCATCAAGTCGCGGCAGATCAACGAGGTCTTCGGCGCAAGCACCGGCAAGATCGGCCTGGTGATGCAGGGCGGCATGTATAATAGCGTCATCCGGGCGCTGCAGCGGCTCGGCCTCGCCGACATCTACGGCGACACCGAGGTGCCGCTCTACGTCCTCAACGCGGTCTACCCGCTGATCGACGACGAGTTCCTGGAATTCTGCGAGGGCAAGGACGCCGTCCTCGTCATCGAGGAAGGCCAGCCGAACTATATCGAGCAGGCCTTCGGCTCCCTGCTCTACCGAAACGGCGGCACGACCCGCCTCCTCGGCAAGGGCTACCTGCCGGTCGCCGGCGAATACACCGGCCAGGTCATGCTCGACGGGATCGGCGATTTCCTGCGCGAGCATGCGCCGGACGTCCTGCCCGACGCCATCCGTGCGCCCAACCGGCCGGACGAAAGCCCGGTCGACCTGCCCGAACTCGCCAAGGTCGTGCCGGGGCGCCCGCCCGGCTTCTGCACCGGCTGTCCGGAGCGGCCGATCTTCGCGGCGACCAAGCTCGTCGAGAACGAGCTCGGCCCCCATCACATCGCCTCGGACATCGGCTGCCATCTCTTCTCGATCATGCCGCCCTTCGAACTCGGCGCGACGACCATGGGCTACGGTCTCGGGCCCGCCTCCGCCTCGGCCTTCAACTCGCCGGACGCCAAGCGCCGCTCGATCTCCTTCGTCGGCGACGGGGGCTTCTGGCACAACGGCCTGACATCCTCGATCGGCAATGCCGTGTTCAACCGGAACGACGGCGTCATCGTCATCGTCGACAACTATTATTCGGCAGCGACCGGCGGGCAGGACATCCTGTCGTCCCGCGCCACCAACAAGTCGAAGTCTACCAAGCACCCGATCACCGAGGCGGTGAAGGGCATGGGCGTCAAATGGGTGCGGCACCTCGACCGCACCTACGACGTGACCAAGATGCAGGCGACGCTGAAGGAGGCGCTGACGACCGAGGAGAGCGGGCCGAAGGTCATCATCGCCTCTTCGGAATGCATGCTGAACCGGCAGCGACGCGAGAAGCCGCTCGCCGCCAAGGCGATCAAGGGCGGCGAACGGGTGGTGAAGCCGCGCTTCGGCGTCGACGAGGACGTCTGCACGGGCGACCACGCCTGCATGCGCCTGTCCGGCTGCCCCTCGCTCTCGGTGAAGACGCTCGACGATCCGCTGCGCGACGATCCGGTCGCCCATATCGACCATACCTGCGTCGGCTGCGGCAATTGCGGCGAGGTGGCGGACGCCGCCGTTCTCTGCCCGTCCTTCTACCGCGCCGACACCGTCCACAATCCGACCGGCGCCGAGCGGTTCTCCGCGAAGATGAGCCGGCGGGTGATCGGCTGGCTGCAGCAGCGCCGCGAAGGCAAGCGCCTTAATTTCGGGGGAGCTGCCGCATGACCATTGCCCTCGACCACCGCCCGGGCTCGGAGCTGTCCGACCGGATCTTGAGCGTCGCGATCCTCGCCGTCGGTGGCCAGGGCGGCGGCGTCCTCACGGACTGGGTCGTCGCCGTCGCCGAGAGGAACGGCTACCGCGCCCAGTCGACTTCGGTGGCCGGCGTCGCCCAGCGCACCGGCGCCACGATCTACTATATCGAGATGTGCCCGGACCGCGGACGCCAGCCGGTGTTCTCGCTGTCGCCGTCTCCCGGCGACGTCGACGTCCTCATCGCCGCCGAGCTGATGGAGGCCGGACGGGCGATCCTGCGCGGATTCGTGACACCGAACCGCACGACGCTGATCGCCTCGTCCCATCGCATCGCCGCCGTCTCGGAGAAGATCGTGCCCGGTGACGGGCGTGCGTCGGGTCCCGATGTCGAGGCCGCGGCGCTGAAGGCAGCCAAGGCCTTCGTGTCATTCGACATGGAGACCATGGCGGTCGAGGCCGGCTCCGTCATCTCGTCGAGCCTGTTCGGCGCGCTCGCGGGAGCCGGCGTCCTGCCGTTCCCGCGCGAGAGCTTCGAGGCGACGATCAAGGCATCCGGCCGCGGCGTCGAGGCCAGCCTGCGCGCCTTCGCCATGGCCTGTGACGAGGCGGCACGCCGGCAGGGCGGCGATACGGCCGGCGCGCCGTCCGCGCCCGCCGCCGAGCGGACGTCCGAAGCGCCGCTGCCGCTCGGCGGACAGCCGGAGAGCGAGGACCGCGATACGGACGGAACACCTGCGGACACGGCCGCGGCACCGAGCGGAGAGGCGCGCCTCGTTGCCGAATGGCGCGGTCTTTCTGCCCGCATCGAAGGGCTGCCGGAGAGCGTAGGCGAACTCGCCCGCCTCGGCCTGCGCAAAGTCGTCGACTATCAGGACCTCGCCTACGGCCGGGAATATCTCGATCGCCTCGACGAGGCGCTGGCCAAGGACGACGCAGCGCACGGCTTCGCCCTGTCGCAGGCCGCCGCGAAATATCTCGCCAACGCCTTCGCCTATGACGACATCATCCGCGTCGCCGACCTGAAGACCCGATCCAGCCGGCAGGCGCGGGTGCGCCGCGAGATCGGCGTCGGCGAGGATGCGGTCCTTCAGGTGACGGAGTATTTCCACCCGCGGATCGAGGAGTTCTGCGGCACGATGCCGGCCGGGATGGGGCGGTGGATCGAGGCTCGGCCCGGCGTTTCCGCCTGGCTCGACAAGCGGCTCAACAGGGGTCGGCACATCCGCACCGATTCGATGTTCGGCTTCGGCCTGCTCTGGGCGGTCGGCGGGCTGCGTCGCTTTCGCCGCAAGCTGCTGCGCCATCAGGTGGAGACGGCGCATATCGACCGCTGGTACCGCCTGGCGCTGGGGACGGCCGCGCGCGACTACGAGCTTGCCACCGAGATCCTGAAGTGCCGCCGCCTGATCAAGGGCTACAGCGACACCCATGCGCGCGGCCTGTCGAAGTTCGACCGCGTGCTGTCCGCCCTGCCGATGCTGGAGGGACGCGACGACGCCGGCGCCTGGCTGCGGCGGCTGCGCGAGGCGGCGCTGAAGGACGAGAAGGGCACGACGCTGGACGGCGCGTTGAAGACGGTCGCGTCCTTTGCAGGTACCTGCCCCGATGCCGGCCGGACGGCTGCCTCAGAATAGAGATTGCGAAGGAATTGCAGACGTCGTCAGATGTCTGCGGAGGAACGTGCCTCCGGTCGGCCGGCGTCTCGGTCAGTTGCGATAGGGGAAGAGAAAACCAGATGAGAACGATGAAGACGGTCCTTGTGGCGATCGGCTTTACTCTGGCCGGCCTTGCCGGGACACCCGGAGCGGCCATGGCGGACACGCTGACGGTCGGCGCCTATCCGGCGAACCCGCCCTGGGAGATGAAGAAGGAAGACGGTTCCTTCGAAGGCTTCGAGGTCGACCTTATCAACGAGATCGGCAAGCGGCTCGGCGCCGACGTGGATCTCCAGGATCTCGGGTTCCAGGCGCTCTTCGCCGCAACCGCCTCGCAGCGCATCGACATGGCGATCTCGACCATCTCGATCACCAATGACCGGCTGAAGAACCAGGATTTCACGCAGGGCTATTACGATTCCGATCTCGCTCTGGTCACCCAGGTCGGTTCGGACGTGAAGTCGGTCGACGACTTGAAAGGCAAGACCGTCGGCGCGCTCTCCACCTCGACCGGCGAGACCTGGATCAAGGAGAACCAGGAGAAATACGGCTTCGGCGATTACAAGGGCTACGACACCTTCCAGAACCTTCTGCTCGACGTCCAGAACGGGCGCGTCGCCGGCGGCGTCAGCGATATCGGCGGGTTCCAATACGCCATGAAGCAGCTGCCGCAGCTCCAGATCGCCCAGCGCATTCAGACGGGCGACCGCTTCGCGATCATGATGCCGAAGGGCTCGCCGCTCCTGGAAAAGGTCAACGACGCAATCAGCGCCATCAAGCAGGACGGCACGATGGCCAAGCTGCACGAGAAATGGCTCGGCGTCGCGCCGGACAAGGGCACCTCGACCGTCGACGTCCTGCCGATCCCGAAGGCCGAATAAGCCGGAAGAGCCCTCGGCTCTACCCCGCGCAAGCGCGGGCGCGGCAGCGTTGCCGCGCTCGTATCCGCCCGAACACGCCTTCCGCCGCCGCGGCCCGGCGCGATCTCCGGAGCATCCATGGGATTCCTCGATACCTTCTTCAACACCGACGTCATGCTCCGGGTCTTCCCGATGCTGATCGCGGGGCTGAAGAACACCCTGCTCCTGGCCGTGACGACCCTCATCATCGGCTCGATCGGCGGGATCATCCTGTGCATTCTGAGGCTCTACGCGCCGAAGCCGCTCGCCTACGGCGCCGTTGCCATCATCGACATCTTCCGAGCGCTGCCGATCCTCGTCGTGCTCGTCCTCGTCTACTACGCCCTGCCCTTCATGGGCGTCCGCCTGTCGTCCTTCACCTCCGCGGTCTTTGCGCTGGCGCTGGTCCTGTCCGCCTTCACCGCCGAGGTGTTCCGCGCCGGCATCCAGGCGATCCCGGCGGGCCAGACCGAGGCCGCGCGCTCGCTCGGCATGCACTTCCCGGCGGTCCTGTGGAAGGTCATCCTGCCGCAGGCCCTGCGGATCGCGACACCGCCGCACACCTCCAACTGCGTCGCCATCGCCAAGGACACCTCGCTCGCTTCGGTGGTCGCCATGCCGGATCTCCTCAAGCAGGCGACCGACGCCCAGGCTCTGACTGCCAACCCCTCGCCGCTGATCGCCGCGGCGCTGATGTACCTCATCATCCTCTGGCCGGCGGTGCGCATGGTCTCGCTTCTGGAGAAGCGCTTCACACACGCCCGCTGAGGGCTCTCCCGAGAGGCTTCCCGGCATGATCGGCCGCGCCTTGCTGGCCGTAAGCGGCTGGGCGCTCGCCGATTTCGGCTTGCATTTGTGGTTGTGCAAGGTGACAGGTTGCCGAGCCGCGGCAAAATAGTTTAAGATTAAAAGAACTTCCATCGGACAGCGCCTTTGCCTTCGACATCCGCCCCTCGCCACATCCTCGTAACCGGTTCGTCCCGCGGCATCGGCCAGGCGATCGCGGCTGCCTTCGTCGCGGCCGGCGAACGCGTCACGGTGCACGGCCGGAGCGAGGAAAGCGCGAGCCGCGCGATGGCCGAGCTCGGCGCGGCGGGCGCGATCGGCGTCGACGTCGCCGACGCTGTGGCGCTCGAGGCTGCAATCGCCGCCGCAGCCGAGCGGAACGGACCGGTCGAAGTCCTCGTCAACAATGCCGGGGGCGTGGAGACCGCGCCGCTCGCGCGGCTCGACGTCGATGCGCTGCGCCGCATGATGGCGCTCAATGTCGAGCCGGTCCTGACCGCGATCCGGGCCGTCGTTCCGGCCATGAAGGAAAACGGCGGCGGCCGGATCGTCACGATCGCTTCGACCGCGGGCCTCAAGGGCTACGCCTATGTCGGCGCCTATACGGCCGCCAAGCATGCGGTGGTCGGCCTGACGAAGTCTTTCGCGCTGGAACTCGCGAGCGCCGGAATCACGGTCAATGCCGTCTGCCCCGGCTATACCGACACGGCATTGATGGCCGAGTCGCTCGACCGGCTGGAAGCCAAGACCGGCCGCACGCGCGAGGCGCTCCTGAAGGACTTCACCAAGGTCAACCCGCTCGGCCGGCTGATCCGGCCCGAAGAGGTGGCCGATTGTGCCGTCTGGCTCGCCGGGCCGCTGGCCGGCGCGATCACGGGCCAAGCGATCGCAGTTGCGGGAGGCGAGATTTGAATTCGACGCGCGCGGCTTCCCTCAAGCATATCGACGCCGAGTCCAAGGTCGGCGAGAGCCCGCAGCATCACCGCGCCGAGCTACGCCTCTGGCTGCGGCTCCTCACCGTCGCCAACCTCATCGAGGCCGAGATCCGCAAGCGCCTGCGCGAGACCTTCGGCACGACGCTGCCGCGCTTCGATCTGATGGCCCAGCTGGAGCGGGCGCCCGACGGCATCCTGCTCGGCGAACTGTCGCGCCGCATGATGGTCTCGAACGGCAACATCACCGGCCTCGTCGAGCGTCTCGTCCAGGAGGGGCTGATCGAGCGGCAGGTATCGGAGCGAGACCGGCGGGCGGCGCTGGTGCGCCTGACGCCGCACGGTCGGACCGTATTCGCCGACATGGCACGCGCCCACAGCGACTGGGTCGCCGAACTCCTCGGCGGGCTTTCGACCGAGGAGCAGAAGACGCTCTGGCAGCAGCTCGGCGACCTGAAGCTGTCGGTCCATGCCGCGACCCACGAGGCGGCCGGCGCCGCCGGACCGGAGGAGACATCATGAAGCGCCACAACGCCATCGCCGCGCCGCTTGGCGAGTTTTCGCCGGAGCATTTCCAGCTCGCGATCGAGGGCGGCATCGCCACCGTCACGCTGAACCGGCCGCAGAAGAAGAACCCGCTCACCTTCGAGAGCTATGCCGAGCTGCGCGACACCTTCCACGCTCTGCGCTTCGACGACGCCGTCACCGCCGTGGTGATCACCGGCGCCGGCGGCAATTTCTCGTCAGGCGGCGACGTCTTCGAGATCATCGAGCCGCTGACGAAAATGGAGGCGGCCGAGCTTCACGCCTTCACGACGATGACCGGCGATCTCGTCAAGGAGATGCGCGCCTGCCCGCAGCCGATCGTGTCCGCGGTCGAAGGGATCTGCGCCGGCGCCGGCGCGATCGTCGCCATGGCGTCCGACATGCGGGTCGGCGCCTCGGGCGCGAAGGTCGCCTTCCTGTTCAACCGGGTCGGCCTTGCCGGCTGCGACATGGGCGCCTGCGCGATCCTGCCGCGCATCATCGGCCAGGGCCGCGCCTCGGAACTCCTCTATACCGGCCGCTTCATGAGCGCCGAAGAGGGCGAACGCTGGGGCTTCTTCAACCGGCTGACCGAGGCGGGCGGCGCGCTTGCCGGCGCGACGGAGTTGGCGAAGGCGCTGACGGAGGGGCCGACCTACGCCAATTCCGTCACCAAGAAGATGCTGCAGATGGAATGGGCGATGGGCGTCGAGGAGGCGATCGACGCCGAGGCGATCGCCCAGGCGCTGTGCATGAAGACCGGCGACTTCCGGCGCGCCTTCGAAGCCTTCGCGGCGAAGCAGAAACCCGTCTTCGAGGGGAACTGACGGCGTGGCGGATACGAGCTTCCTCGACTGGCCGTTCTTCGAGCCGCGCCATCGCGAGCTGGCTGCGGCGGCCGACACCTGGGCGAGCGAGCACGTGCCGGGCCTCGTCGACCATCACGACGTCGACGGAAGCTGCCGGCGGCTGGTCGCGGCGATGGGCGAGGCCGGCTTCCTCGCCCATGCGGCGCCCGAGGACGGCCGCTTCGACGTCCGCAGCCTCTGCATCCTGCGCGAGACCTTCGCGCGGCACGACGGCCTCGCCGACTTCGCCTTCGCCATGCAGGGCCTCGGCACTGGCGCGCTGACACTCTTCGGCAGCGAGGCGCTGAAGGAGGCCGTCCTGCCCGGCGTCCGCAACGGCAGGACGATCGCCGCCTTCGCGCTGACCGAACCCGAGGCCGGCTCCGACGTCGCCGAGATCGCGCTCGCCGCGACGCCCGCCGGCAACGACATGGTCCGGCTCGACGGCGAGAAGACCTGGATCTCCAATGGCGGCATCGCCGGCCATTACGTCGTCTTCGCCCGCACCGGCGAGGCACCGGGCGCCCGCGGCCTCTCCGCCTTCTCCGTCCCCGCCGACACGCCGGGCCTCACCATCGCCGAGCGGCTGGAGACGATCGCGCCGCATCCCCTCGCCCGGCTGAAGTTCGAGGACTGCCGCATCCCGGCGTCGAACCGCATCGGCGAGGCCGGCGCCGGCTTCAAGATCGCCATGGCGACGCTCGACGTCTTCCGCTCGACCGTCGGCGCTGCCGCTCTCGGCTTCGCGCGCCGGGCGCTCGATGTGACGGTCGATCGCACCCGTTCGCGAAAACTCTTCGGCGCACCCCTGGCGGACATGCAGCTGACGCAGACGGCGCTCGCCGAGATGGCGACGGCGATCGATACCTCCGCCCTCCTCGTCTATCGCGCCGCCTGGACCAGGGACGCCGGCGCTCCCCGCATCACCCGCGAGGCGGCGATGGCCAAGATGGTCGCGACCGAGAGCGCGCAAGGCGTCATCGACCGCGCCGTGCAGCTCCATGGCGGCGAAGGCGTGCGCTCCGGCTCGGTGCCGGAGACGCTGTACCGGGAGATCCGCGCGCTCAGGATCTACGAAGGCGCGACCGAGGTGCAGAAGCTGATCATAGCCCGCCAACTCCTGTCGCAGCCGGCCTGAGGAGCCTCGCCATGTCCGGGACCTGCCATATCGACACCTTCGTCCTCGACAACATGCCGCCGGCCGAGCTGATGCCGGACTTCATCAATCTCGACCGCCTCGGCTACCCGGAGCGTCTGAACGCGGCGGCCGAGCTGGTCGACCGGAACGTGGCGGAAGGACGGGGCGACCGGCCGGCGCTCGTCGCCCCCGGCGGGGTCCGCTGGACCTATGCCGACCTTGCCCGCACCATCGATAAGATGGCGAACGCGCTGACCGGCAAGCTCGGCCTCGTCCCCGGCAACCGCATTCTCCTGCGCTCGGCGAACAATCCGACCAAGGTCGCACTCTACATGGCGATCATCAAGGCGGGCGGCATCGTCGTCGCGACCATGCCGCTGCTGAGGTCGCGTGAGCTGGTCCAGGTGCTCGACAAGGCCAAGATCGGCCTCGCCCTCTGCGACGCGACCCTTGCCGAGGAGATGGAGAAGGCGGCGGGCGCTGCGGCGGAGCGGCCCCGCATCGTCACCTGGTCCGGCACGGCCGGCGGTGAGCTCGGCGCACTTCTCGAAGGGTCGGCCGAGACTTTCGACGCCGCGCCGTCGCGGGGAGACGATCCCTGTCTTCTCGGCTTCACCTCGGGCACGACCGGCCTTCCCAAGGCGACGATCCACACCCATCGCGACCTTCTCGTCATCTGCGACTGCTATTCCCGCGAGGTGCTCAGGCCGAACGAGGACGACATCTTCATCGGCTCGCCGCCGCTCGCCTTCACCTTCGGTCTCGGCGGCCTCGTCCTCTTCCCCTTCCGGGTCGGTGCCTCCGCCGTTCTCCTGGAGAAGGCCGGTCCGCCGGACCTTGCCAAGGCGATCGGCGAGTACAAGGCGACGATCTCCTTCACCGCCCCCACGGCCTACCGTGCGATCCTCGCCAAGGCGGACGAATACGACCTGTCCTCGCTGCGCAAATGCGTCTCGGCCGGCGAGACGCTGCCGAAGCCGACCTTCGATGCCTGGTATGAGAAGACGGGCATCCGGCTGATGGACGGGATCGGCGCGACGGAGATGCTGCACATCTTCATCGCCGCCCGCGAGGACGAGATCCGCCCCGGCTCCACCGGCAAGCCGGTGCCGGGCTACGAGGCGAAGGTGATCGACGGCGAAGGCAACGAGTTGCCGCGCGGCACGCCTGGACGGCTGGCGGTGCGCGGGCCGATCGGCTGCCGCTATCTCGCCGACGAGCGCCAGGCAGTCTATGTCGAGAAGGGCTGGAACGTCACCGGCGACACCTATGTCGAGGACGAGGACGGCTATTTCTGGTTCCAGGCGCGCAACGACGACATGATCGTCTCGGCCGGCTACAACATCGCCGGGCCCGAGGTCGAGGCGGCGCTGCTCGCCCACCCCGACGTCATGGAAGCCGGTGTCGTCGGCGCGCCGGATCCCGACCGCGGCCGGATCGTCAAGGCCTATGTCGTGCTTGCCGAGGGGCATGAAGCGTCCCCGGCGCTCGCCGAAGCCCTGCAGGAGCATGTCAAGCAGGAGCTCGCGCCATATAAGTACCCCCGGTCGATCGTCTTCGTCGATGCTTTGCCGAAGACCGGATCGGGCAAGCTGCAACGCTTCGCACTGCGCCAGAAGGCGCAGGAAGAAGCGGCGAAAAAGGGAGAAAACGCGTGAACCTTTCTCGGCCGGTCGTCGGCGAGGACGCAGCGTCCGACGGACGCATGGAAGATGATGGTCTGACCGTGCTGCAGCCCGCCGGCTGGAAAAAGCCGAAGGGCTATGCCAACGGCATGATGGGACGCGGCCGGATCGTTCTGACCGGTGGACTGATCGGCTGGGACGAGACCGAAACGCTCGCGGACGGGTTCGTCCCGCAGGTCGAACAGACGTTGAAGAACGTCGTTGCGATCGTCGCGGAGGCCGGCGGCGGGCCGGAGCACATCGCGCGGCTCACCTGGTACGTGAAGAGCATCGCGACCTATCGCGCCTCGCTGGCCGAGCTCGGCGGGGTCTATCGCGAGGTGATCGGCCGCCACTACCCGGCGATGGCGCTGGTCGAGGTCGCCGACCTCGTCGAACCGCAGGCGCTGGTCGAGATCGAAGCGACGGCCATTGTGCCGGACTGAGGCTGCGTCTGCGGGCAAGCCATAAGAGAACAAGACGAGAGGACCGACGCCATGTCCACCGCCCCCGCGCAGACTCCCGCGCAGGCCGCCCCGACGGCCGAATTCGACTGGGCCGACCCGTTCCGGCTGGAGGATCAGCTGACCGAGGACGAGCGGCTGATCTTCGAGACCGCCCGCTCCTTCGCCGAGGAGAAGCTGCGGCCGCGAGTGATCGCCGCCTATCAGAACGAGACGACCGACCGCTCCATCTTCAACGAGATGGGCGAGCTCGGCCTGCTCGGCATCACCGTTCCCGAGGACTACGGCTGCGCCGGCGCGTCCTACGTCTCCTACGGGCTCGTCGCCCGTGCGGTCGAGGCGGTGGATTCGGGCTACCGCTCAATGATGAGCGTCCAGTCCTCGCTGGTGATGTACCCGATCTACGCCTATGGCGACGAAGCTCAGCGCAAGAAGTACTTGCCGAAGCTCGCGACCGGCGAATTCGTCGGCTGCTTCGGCCTGACCGAGCCCGACGCCGGCTCCGACCCCGCGGGCATGAAGACCAAGGCCGAGAAGATCGACGGCGGCTATCGCCTCTCCGGCGCCAAGATGTGGATCTCCAACTCGCCGATCGCCGACGTCTTCGTCGTCTGGGCGAAGTCGGCCGCCCATGACGGCAAGATCCGCGGCTTCATCCTGGAGAAGGGGATGAAGGGCCTTTCGGCGCCGAAGATCGAGGGCAAGCTGAGCTTGCGCGCCTCGGTGACCGGCGAGATCGTGATGGACGGGGTCGAGGTGCCGGAGGAGAACCTTTTGCCCAACGTCTCCGGCCTGCGCGGCCCCTTCGGCTGCCTCAACCGGGCCCGCTACGGGATTTCCTGGGGCGCGATGGGCGCCGCCGAGGACTGCTGGAAGCGTGCCCGCGACTACACGCTGGAGCGCATCCAGTTCGGCCGGCCGCTGGCCGCCACGCAGCTCGTGCAGAAGAAGCTCGCGGACATGCAGACCGAGATCGCGCTCGGCCTGCAGGCCTCGCTCCGGGTCGGCCGCCTCTTCGACGATGGCAAGATGGCGCCGGAGATGATCTCGCTCGTCAAGCGCAACAATTGCGGCAAGGCGCTCGACATCGCCCGGACCGCCCGCGACATGCATGGCGGCAACGGCATCATGGGCGAGTACCACGTCATGCGCCACGCCCAGAACCTCGAGACCGTCAACACCTACGAGGGCACGCACGACGTCCACGCGCTGATCCTCGGCAAGGCCCAGACGGGAATCCAGGCCTTCTTCTAACCCCGACAGGGTCCGGCCGGTCGCTGCGCTGGCGGCGCCGGTCGCCTCGCAGGCGGTTTTGACGAGCTTGGCGCCGGCACTCGCCGGCCGCCGGATGGCGCAAGCCGCCCGATACGCGGGCCTGAACGACCGCCATCGGCTTGACGGTGTCAGGTCACCGCCCGGCGGACGCCGAATTCGGGCCGCCGCCATTCGCCGGAGGCGAGCACTTCGCTGAGGATCTCTGCGGCATCGAAGGCGTCGACGAAGCGCGTATAGAGCGGTGCAAAGCCGAAGCGGAGAATGTCCGGCGCGCGGAAGTCGCCGATCACGCCGCGTGCGATCAGGGCCTGCATCACCGCGTATGCGCCCGGATGCGCGAAGGAGATCTGGCTGCCCCGCACGGACGCGTCGCGCGGGCTGACGAGGGTCACGTCGAACTCCCCGCAGAGCGCCTCGACCCGGGCGAGGAACAGTTCGCAGAGAGCCACGGACTTCTCGCGCAGCCCCGCCATATCCACCGTTTCGAAGAGGTCGAGCGCCGCGTCGAGCGCGCTCATCGACAGGACGGCCGGCGTTCCGGTCAGGAAGCGGTCGATGCCGTCCGCCGGCTGGTAGGAGCTGTCGAAACGGAACGGTGCGGCATGGCCGAACCAGCCGGACAGGGGCTGCACCGCCCGCCCCTGCAGCCGCGGCGCGACATAGAGGAAGGCCGGCGCGCCCGGGCCGCCATTGAGATATTTGTAACCGCAGCCGATCGCGAAATCCGCATCCGCGCCCGTGAGATCGAGTGGCATGGCGCCGGCGGAATGGGCGAGATCCCAGATCGCGAGCGCCCCGCAATCGTGGGCCATCCGGGTCGTCGCCGCCATGTCGTGAACCAGGCCGGTGCGATAGCTGACATGGGTCAGCATCACCGCAGCGACCGTCTCGTCGAGGACCGCGGGAATGTCCGCGGGATCGTTCACCAGCCGGAGCTCGTGGCCCTGCCCCGCCAGGGCCGCCAAGCCCTCGGCGATGTAAAGGTCGGTGGGAAAATTGCTGCGTTCGGAGACGATCACCCGGCGGGACGGATTGAGCGCGATCGCGGCGGCCAGCACCTTGAAGAGGTTGACCGAGGTCGAGTCGGCCGCCACGACGCTCGCCTCGGGCGCCCCGATCAGGCGGGCGATCTTGTCGCCGACCCGGCGCGGCAGATCGACCCAGCCGGCCGCGTTCCAGGAGCCGATCAGCCCGTCGCCCCATTCCCGCTCGACGACATCGCGGACGCGCTCGCGGACGTTGTGCGCCAGCGGCCCGAGCGAATTGCCGTCGAGATAGATCAGCCCTTCCGGCATGTGGAAGGCATCGCGCATTCCGGCGAGCGGATCGCTTCGATCGAGCGCCTCCGCTTCCTCACGGTTCGACGGGGCGCGGCCCATCCCGGTTGCGGTCATCGCTCGGTGATCCTCCTCCTGCCCTTGGCCTGTCGCACGCCCCGTCAATTCTCCGGCGTCGCCAGAGGCAGATCCAGCAAAGCGCGTCGTTTCAGCCACGGGCTGGGACGGTAGCGCGGATCGCCGTAGAAGTCGTGCATGGCTTCGAGGATGGCGAGGATGCGCCGCGGCCCGAGCGCGTCCCCCCATTCCAGCGGCCCTTTCGGATAGCCGAGGGCGAGCTTGACCCCGACATCGATATCGGCAGGCGCCGCGATGCGCTGTTGCGCGATATCGCAGCCGAGGTTGACGATGCTTGCGATGACGCGCTGGGCGAGGAACCCGGGGCTGTCGTGGATGACGGTGACCGGATGCTCGCCGGCGGCCAGCAGCGCATGGGCGAGATCACGGATCTCGGGCAGCGTCGCGACGCCGGCCATGATCGTGCGCCGGCCACCCAGCGGCAGCAGCATGTCGACTGCCACCGTGCGCTGCGGATCCAGCCCCTCTTCCAGCGCTGCCATGCTTGCGTCGAGCCCAAAGGGCGTCACCAAGCAGAGTGCCGCCGCTGAGGGACGCTCGCTGTCCTCCAAGGCAGCGCCCGCCTGCGCAAGGGCGCCCCTGAGCTCCTTCGCCTCGGCCTCGTACCGGCCCGAAACCCAGACCGGACGGTTGTTCGGGGCAACCGCGGGCGGCTCCGCCTCGGCAGGTGCGACCGGCTTGCCGTCGCCATAGCGGTAGAAGCCGGCACCGCTCTTGCGGCCGAGAAGGCCCGCGGAGCGGCGCAAGGCGCCCATATGCACCGGCCGGTATCGCGGCTCCTCGAAATACTGGTGGTAGACGGATTCGCTGACCGTCTGGACGACATCCATCCCGACGAGATCGATCAGCTGGAACGGGCCCATTCCGAAGCCGGCGGCCTCGACCATGACCCTGTCGACGTCGCCGAAGGCGCAGACGCCCTCGCCGACGATGCGCATCGCCTCCGACGTATAGGCGCGGCCGGCATGGTTGACGAGGAAGCCGGGAGAATCGCTGGCCCGCACCGGCCGGTGGCCCATGCGCTTTGCAAGCGCCTCCAGCGCCTCGACCGCAAAGGCCTCCGTGCGGGCCCCTGCCACCACCTCCACCACGCGCATCAGCGGCACCGGATTGAAGAAGTGGAACCCGGCGACCCGCTCGGGACGCCGGGCGTCGGCTCCGAGCTCGGTGACCGACAGGGAGGAGGTGTTGCTCGCCAGGATGCAGGACGGCTCGACGACCGCCTCGAGCCCGGCAAGCACCGCCCGCTTCACCTCGATGCGCTCCACGACCGCCTCGACGACGGCATCGCAGCCTCGCATCGCCTCGTATCCGCCGGGTCCCGCGATCGGGACGACGCGGATCCGGGACAGGGCCGCCGCCGCGTCGGCCTCGCTCAAACGTCCCTTCGCCCGCTTGCGATCGAGCATTCCGCCGACGAAGGTCCGGGCCTCCTCGGCCGCTTCCGGCTTGGCGTCGGCGATAAGCACGGTCAGTCCGGCTTCCGCTGCGATCTGCGCAATGCCGCGTCCCATGATGCCAGCGCCGACGATACCGAGCGTCAGCGGCTCCTTGCCATCGCCAAAGCGGGATGCGGTTTCGACCATGTTCGTCTTCCTTTCGATGCCTCGCTGTCGCTCAGCGGCCGGTGAAATCCGGCTTCCGCTTTTCCAGGAAGGCCGCCATGCCTTCCTTCTGGTCGCGCGTGTCGAACAGGAGCTGGAAGGCCTGCCGCTCCGTCAACAGCGCCGAATCCAGAGACTGGTCGGCGCCCGCCAGGACCACTTCCTTGATCTTGCGCGCCGCAAGCGGCGGCAGCTTGGCGATCGCCCGCGCAAGGTGAAGAGCCCGCTCCAACGTCTCGCGGTCCGGCACGACCTCGGACACCAGCCCCATCGCCTCGGCCTCTATCGCCGAGACCGGCTCGCCGGTGAGGAGCATCTTCATCGCCTTGAACTTGCCGACGGCGCGCACCAGCCGCTGGGTTCCGCCGGCTCCCGGCATGATGCCGACCTTGATCTCCGGCTGGCCGAAGCGAGCGCTCTCTCCGGCCACGATGATGTCGGCATGCATGGCGAGTTCGCAGCCGCCACCGAGCGCCCAGCCGTTCACCGCCGCGATCAGCGGCTTCGGAAAGGTCCGGATCGGCTCCCAGAGCTTTTCCGTGCGTCGCAGCGCAATCTGGGTCGGGGACGCCGATGCCATGGCCCGGATATCCGCTCCCGCCGCGAAGCAGTCGGGCCCGCCTGTCAGCACGACGACGTTCACGCCCTCGTCTACGGCCAGAGCCTCGAAATGGCCTGCCAGTTGCGCCCGCATCTCGGCCGACAGCGCGTTGCGGGTCTGAGGCCGGTTCATGTGGACGATGGCGACCCCGTCACCGCCCGTTTCGACCAGAGTCTCGTCCATCCCGCGGCTCCCTTAGATGCTCCCGCGCCGCGCCGGGTCCCGCAAGACTCGATCGTCGCCGCCGGCCGGCAAATCGCTTTAAGCTTGAACTTTTATCGGCCGAAGGCAAGCCGCGGAAGTGACGGCATCAGCCGCCCCCACGACAACTTCCGTCTGCCGGGCCTACGTCTGGTCGCTCAGTCTGCCCGAGCAGACGTCCCGCGTCTCCGCAGGCTTGTTGACACCTTGGAGGCAATCTCTTTAAGCTTGAAATATCGGTTCGCATCGGAGGCCCTCGACGGCCTTCCGGGACCGCAGCGTCGCGATCTTCCTGCAAGGGAAGCGTGGCGAAGCGGCATCCGCTTTCCGCATCCGGGCACCCTTGCCCGAGATCATGCGCTCCCGCCCGGCGGCGGGACGCCCGACATTCTCGCCTGCCCTTCAGACATCGCAACGCTTTCCCGGAGGACACTGTGAAGAGACTGCTCCTGACCCTCACTGCCCTGACCGGCCTCACCCTCGCGGCGACGGCGGCCCGAGCCGACATCAAGGTCGGATTCGTGACCTCCCTCAGCGGTCCCGGTGCCTCGATCGGCACCCTCTACGACAGAGGCATGAAGGCGGCCTTCGCCTATCAGAGCGAGATCGACGGCCAGAAGATCGAGCTGATCGAGCTCGACGACGGGTCCGATCCGACGGCGGCGACGCAGAACGCGCGCAAGCTGATCCAGCAGGATCATGTCGACATCCTGATCGGCACGGCGACGGCGCCTTCGACCAACGCCATGATGGCCGTCGCGAACGAGCTGCACGTGCCGTTCATCGCGATCTCGCCGGTCAACATCAAGGTGCCGGAGAACGGTCATCTGTGGGGCGTCGCGATGCCCCAGACGCCTTCGCTGATGGTCAAGGTCATCGCCGACCGGATGAAGAAGGAAGGCATCGACACCGCCGGCTATATCGGCTTCTCCGACGCCTGGGGCGACCTCGTCTACAACGGTGCCAAGGCGGCGGAGGCCGAAGGCGACGCGAAGATCACCACCAACGAGCGCTATTCCCGCACCGATTCCTCGGTGACGGCGCAGGCGCTGAAGGTCATGGCGACCAAGCCCGACGGCGTCCTGATCGGCGGCTCGGCGACGCAGGCGGCGCTGCCGATCCTCGCCCTGAAGAAGCTCGGCTACAAGGGTCCGTTCTACGGCACGCCGGCAATGCTCAATGCCGACTTCGTGCGCGTCGGCGGCAAGCAGGTCGAGGGCGTCAAGGTCTCGGCCGGCCCGGTGATCGTGACCAGCCAGCTGCCGGACGACCACTTCTCCAAGGAGATCGGGACGAAGTTCCACGAGGTCTTCCAGAAGGTGAACGGCGGCGATGCCGACGACGGCTTCTCCGGCTATTCCTTCGACGGCTGGCTGCTCTTCCTCAGCGCGGCCGAAAAGGCGCTGAAGACCGCCGAGCCCGGCACCGAAGAGTTCCGCAAGGCGCTGATGGACGGGATCTACGCCACCAAGGATCTGAAGGGCGTGCACTCGGTCTACAATTTCAGCCCCGACTCCGCCTATGGCGTCGATGCGCGAAGCCTTGTCGTCGTCCAGCTGCAGGACGGCAAATGGGTCTACCAGCCCTGATCCACCGCCTCCTGCTGACCCGCGCAACGGCCTGACATGCGATGAACTCTCAAATTGCCGCCTTTCTGACGATCGACGGGGTGGCGACCGGCGCGATCTACGTCCTGATCGCGCTCGGCATCGTGCTGATCTTCGCGGTCACGCGGGTCATCTTCGTACCCTTCGGCGACATCGCCGCCTTCGCGGCGCTGACGCTGGCGGGACTGGAGACCGGCCAGCTGCCGGGAACCGTCGGCCTCGTCGCGGTGCTGGCGGTGCTGGCAACCCTGGTCGAAAGTGTCAGTCTCCTCAGGGCGGGCCGGGGGGCGCAGATCCCCCGGGCCCTCCTCTTCTACCTGGTCCTGCCGATGATCCCGGCAGCCGCGGTCTTCCTGACTGCCGGCATGGTCCTGCCGATTGCCCTACGCATCGTCCTGGCGCTGGCGCTGATCCTGCCGATCGCGCCGCTTCTCGACCGGCTGATCTTCCGGCCGATCGCCGACGCCACGGTGCTCCTCCTCCTCACCGTCTCGGTGGCGCTGCATTTCGCCCTTGTCGGGCTCGGCCTTCTGTTCTTCGGGCCGGAGGGCGTGCGCACCGAGGCGCTGACCGACTACACGCTGATCCTCGGCGAGATCCCGATCGCGGGCCAGTCGATCCTGATCGTCGCGGCGGCCATCCTGTTCAGCGGCCTCTTGTTCCTGTTCTTCGAGTTCACCCTGGCCGGCAAATCGCTGCACGCGACGGCCGTGAACCGCACCGGCGCGCGGCTGATGGGCATCCGGCCCGAACGCACGGGCACCATCGCCTATCTCCTAGGCTCGCTTCTTGCCGGCGTCTCCGGCATCCTGATCTCGCCGGTCAACACGATCTTCTACGATTCCGGTTTCCTGCTCGGGCTCAAGGCCTTCGTCGGCGCGATCATCGGCGGCCTCGTCAGCTTCCCCGTCACCGCGATCGGATCGCTGTTCGTCGGCATTCTGGAGAGCTTCGCCGCCTTCCAGAGCTCGTCCTTCAAGGAGGTGATCGTCTTCTCGATCCTGATCCCGGTCCTTCTGTGGCGCTCCTATACCGTCGCCCATTCCGAAGAGGACATCGACGAATGAGCGCGCAAACCGCGCGGATCGCGACGGTCCTGGCCATCCTGCTCGTGGCCACCGCGCCTTACTACCTCGCGCCCTTCACCATCACGCTGTTCGACTACATCGGCATCTATTCGCTGGTGGCGCTCGGGCTCGTGCTCCTGACCGGCGTCGCCGGGATGGTCTCCTTCGGCCAGGCCGCCTTCATGGGCGTCGCGGCCTATGCCACGGCATCGGCCACGGCGCTGATGGGCGTTTCGCCCTGGCTCGGCCTCCTCTTCGCGCTGGTGCTGACCGGCCTCGTCGCCGCGATCCTCGGCGCCGTCACGCTCCGGCTGCACGGGCATTTCCTGTCGCTCTCGACGATCGCCTGGGGGCTGGCGATCTACTTCACCTTCGGCAACTTTCCCGGCCTCGGCGGCTTCAACGGCATTCCCGGCGTGCCGCCCATTTCGATCGGCTCGCATGCGCTTCTGGCGAGCGACGAGATCTATTATCTGATCTGGGCGATCCTGATCGTCGCGATGCTCCTCTCCCACAACCTCCTCAACTCGCGGGTCGGTCGGGCGATGCGGGCGCTGCGCGGCGGCAAGGCGATGGTGGAATCGCTCGGCGTCGACGCCTTCCGCATCAAGCTCGTCACCTTCGTCGTCGCGGCGCTGCTCGCGGCACTTGCCGGCTGGCTCTACGCCCATATGAGCCGCTTCGTCAGCCCGACGCCCTTCGACGCTACGAAGGGCATCGAGTTCCTGATGATGGCGATGGTCGGCGGCTCCGGCTATCTCCTCGGCGCCGTCGTCGGCGCCGCGCTGATCACGCTCCTGAAGAACGCCGTGCAGGACTATTTGCCGCTGATCGCGCCAACGTCGGCCGGGCAGATGGAGATCGTCGTCTTCTCGCTCCTGTTCATCCTGTTCCTGCAATATGCGCGCGAGGGCATCGTGCCCTTCGTCGCGCACCGCCTGCCGGAGCGCCGGCGCAAGCCGCCGGAGCCGGCCGAGCCGCTGCCCCGCCGGACCCAGCCGCCGGCCGGTGAGACGCTGCTGAAGGCAGAAGGCTGCGTGCGCCGCTTCGGCGGGCTGGTCGCGGTCAACGACGTCAGCTTCGAGCTCAAATCCGGCGAGATCCTCGGCCTGATCGGCCCGAACGGTGCCGGCAAGAGCACGATGTTCAATCTCCTGACCGGCGCCCTGCCTGCCACGGCCGGCAGGATCACCTTCGCGGAAAAGGACATCACCCGCGCCGCGCAGCGCACGATCGCGAAAGCCGGCATCGCCCGCACCTTCCAGCATGTGAAGCTGAGGCCGAAGATGTCGCTTCTCGACAACGTCCTTCTCGGCACCTACACCCGCACCCGGGCCGGCTTCCTCGCCGGTGCGCTGACGCTCGACCGGGAAGAGGAGCGACGGGCACGCGCCGAGGCGCAGCGTCAGCTCGAGCGCGTCGGGCTCGGCGACAAGCCCTACGAGCTGGCCGGCAATTTGCCCCTCGGCAACCAGCGCATCCTCGAGATCGCCCGCGCGCTCGCCGCCGACCCTGTCCTGCTCGTCCTCGACGAGCCGGCGGCGGGACTGAGACGACCCGAGAAACTGGCGCTCGCCACCCTGCTTCGATCGCTGCGCGAGGAAGGCCTCACCATCCTGATCGTCGAGCACGACATGGAATTCGTCATGGGCCTCGTCGACCGGATCGTCGTCATGGAATTCGGCGCCAAGCTGACCGAAGGCGTGCCGGCCGTGGTGCGGGCCGATCCGCGCGTGCAGGAAGCCTATCTCGGGGGAGTTGCCTGATGGCTCTCCTGTCGCTCCAAAACGTGTCCGTCTCATACGGCAAAGCCGAAGCGGTGCGCGGGGTCTCGCTGTCGGTGGAGAAGGGCGAGATCGTCACCGTCATCGGACCGAACGGCGCCGGCAAGACCAGCCTGCTCACCGCCGCGATTGGCCTGTTGCGGCCGTCCGGCACGATCCACTTCGACGGCGCCGACGTCACGCGGCTGGAGACCGAGGGCCGGGTCGAAATGGGCCTCTGTCTCGTGCCGGAAAAGCGCGAGCTCTTCGCCGACATGTCCGTTCACGACAATCTTCTGCTCGGCGCCTTCGCGCGCCGCGGCGATGGGGCGGCGATCAAGCGGGACATGGGCGAGATCTTCGAACGCTTTCCGCGGCTTGCCGAGCGACGTTCGCAGATGGCTGGAACGTTGTCCGGCGGTGAGCGGCAGATGCTGGCGCTCGGCCGGGCGCTGATGGCCAAGCCGAAGCTCCTGATGCTGGACGAGCCGAGCCTCGGGCTCGCGCCGCTGATCATCCGCGAGATCTTCCTGATCATCGCCTCGCTGCGAGACCTCGGCGTGTCGATCCTCCTGGTGGAACAGAACGCCAAGGCGGCGTTGGAGACCGCCGATTTCGGCCATGTCATGGAGACCGGCGAGATCAATCACTCCGGCCCGGCGAAGGAGCTGATCCACGATCCGCGGCTGATCTCCACCTATCTCGGCGGCAGCGAGGGCGAATAGCGCCGCTGCGGCGGACCGGAAGGCACAGCCGAAACATCTTCGGTCCGTTCGCGCCGCAGAACAGCCTTCCCGCAACCGCCCGCCGAGACAAGTCGCCGCCTCGCTTCAGAAGCTGTTTCGCAGCCAGTCGAGGCGGGACGCCGCCGGCAGATCCTCCATTGGCGCCTTGCCTGCCTAAAACGCACTCCATCAGAGGAAGAACGAAGCATGACGACCCCCGAAAAGATCCTCTACGAGGCCGAGATGACCGCGACCGGAGGCCGCGAGGGGCGCGCCGTCAGCCCGGACGGAGGCTTCTCGCTCGACCTGTCGATCCCGAAGGGTCTGGGCGGCCCCGGCGGCGACGGCACCAATCCCGAACAGCTCTTTGCCGCCGGCTATGCGGCCTGCTTCCTCGGCGCCCTCGGCCTCGTCGCGCGGCAGGGCAAGGTCGCGCTGCCGAAGGAGACCACGGTCACCGCCAAGGTCGGCATCGGCCCGGTCGCGACCGGCTACGGCCTCGCGGTCGCGCTGACGGCGACGATCCCCGGCCTCGACCGTGCGGCGGCGGAAGATCTGATGGCCAAGGCGCATGAGCGCTGCCCTTATTCCAACGCCACACGCGGAAATATCGACGTGACGCTGAGCGTCGCCTGAGGGCTCGTGCGGGCGGCGCGCCGCCCGTCTTCAGCGGATCAGGATGCCGTGCGCTTCCCGGTCGAATGTCGCATCCGTGACACCGCGCTCGGTGAGCGCGTATTTCTTCACCTTGCCGTTTTCGGTCACCGGCAGGCTGTCGACGATCTCGATGAAGCGGGGAATGGCGAAATAGGAGAGGCGCGGGCGGCAGAAGGCGATCAGCTCCGCCGGATCGACCCGGGCGCCCTCCTCCGCCACGATCGCCGCCGCGACCTCGTCCTCGGCCATCTCCGAGCGCACCGGGAAGACCGCGGCCGAGGCGACGGCGGGGAACGCGAGGAGCACCTGCTCGACCTCATAGGAGGAGATGTTCTCGCCGCGCCGCCGGATCGCGTCCTTCATCCGGTCGATGAAGCGGAAGCGGCCGTCCTCGTCCTGCACGACGCGGTCGCCGGTGTGGAACCAGAGGTTCCGCCAGGCCTCGACAGCCTTGTCCGGCATGCCGAAATAGCCGCTCGAAAAGGCGAAGGGCTCGTCGGCCCGCAGCACCAGCTCGCCCGCTTCGCCGGGCGGCACCGGCTCGTCCTCAGCGTCGACGACGCGCGCATCGAAGCCGGGCCGGAGCCGGCCCATCGTGCCGGAGATGCCCTCGCCCGGCTTGCCGGCGATCACGAAATTGGTCTCGGTCGAGCCATAGCCCTCGACGAGCGAGAAGCCGAAGCGCTGCTCGAACGGCTCGTGGAAGCGCGCCGGCACGCCCGGCCCCAGCGCGACGCGGACGCTGTGGGCGCGGTCGAGATCGGACGCCGGCCGGGAAAGAAGGATCGGGACCATGGCGCCGAGGAGATAGGTGGCGGTCGCGCCATGCTCGACGAGCGCCGGCCATAGGCCGGAGGCCGAGAAGCGCCGGCCGACGATCGCCGTCGAGCCGGTGATCAGCGCCTGATAGACGGTGTTGAGCGCGTTGACGTGGAACAGCGGCAGGCAGGTGTAGAGCCGCTCCCCCTCGGATAAGCCGAGGATGTCGGCGGTGTTGGCGCCCCACCAGTAAAGCTGGCCGTGCGGGCAGCAGACGCCCTTGGACGGGCCGGTCGTGCCCGAAGTGTAGATGATCGCGGCAAGGTCGCCGGCAATCTGCGATGCCGGCGGCACGGGTTCGCCTGGCTCGGGCAGCAAGCCTGCAAGCGGATGCGCCACCGCCGCGGGATCGCCGATCACCCAGATCGCCTCCAGCGCCAGCGTCCCGATCTCGATCGTGCCCAGGCTCTCGGCGAGCGCATCCTCGATCACCAGGAGCCGCGAGCCGGAGTTCGCGAGGATGTGCTGAAGCTGGGCGCCGCGCGAGGCAACGTTGATCGGCACCGCGACGGCGCCGAGCCAGGCGCAGCCGAAGAAGACGTCGAGGAATTCCGGCCGGTTCGAGCAGATGATCGCGACGCGGTCGCCGCGTTGGATGCCCGCCGCGGCCAGCGCCGAGGCACGGCGCGCCGCGATCCCGGCCGCTTCGGCGAAGCTCCAGCGGACGCCATCGACGACGACCAGCTCCCGGTCGCCATAGCGCTCCGCCTGCATTGTCAGAAGGTCCGGGAGAACGCGCCTATCCATCGACAGCCGCGTCCTCGACCCGGAAGCGCTCGACGGCCTGCCGGAGATCGTCCGGCAGAGGCAGCGACTTCGGCGCCTCGTTCGAGAGGTCGCAGTGGACGATGGTGTGGCGGGCGGAAAGCACCTTCTGCCCGTCCTCGCGCTCGGCCCGGATGTCGAGCATTATGGAGCTGCGGCCGATGGCAGTGACGGCGAGGCGAAAGACGACCATGTCTCCCAGCCGCGCCGGCCCGAGGAAGTCGACCGCGACCGACACCGCCGGCACGCCGCGCTTCTCCTCCATGTGGATGTGGCGGAAGCTGTCGCCGAGCGCGGTGTCGAACCAGTCCTCGACGGTCCAGTTCACCATTTCCACCAACCGCGGGAAGAAGGCGATGCCGGCCGGATCGCACTGGCCGAAGCGCAGCTTGTAGCGGGCCTCGAAGACCTCCCCCGGCATCACGATCCTCCCATTATTCGGCGGCCTCGCGGGCCTCAAGCAGGTCCTCCTGCAGCTCGTGCGGACGCGGCCGCGCCTTTCGCTTGAGCTCCATCTCCTGCTCGCGCTTCTTCGTCAGCTCGCGATGCGCCTGATCGCGGCCGGCGAGATACTGCTTCGGCCAATGCTGGTTGCGGGCGTCGTACCAGGCGGACGCCTCCCGCGTGAAATACGGGTTCCACATATGCGGGCGCCCGAGCGCCACGAGATCGGCCCGGCGGGTGTGAAGGATGGTGTTGACCTGCGCCGGCTCGGTGATCGCGCCGACGGCCATCACCGCCAGCTTCGGCACGTTGCGGATGCTCTCGGCGAACTGCACCTGGAACATGCGGCCATAGACCGGCTTCTGTTCGGCGATGGTCTGCCCGGCGGAGACGTCGATCAAATCGCAGCCGGCCTCGGCGAAGGCCTTGGAAATCGCGAAAGTGTCTTCCTCGCTGATGCCGCCCTCGGCCCAGTCGGTCGCGGAGACGCGCACCGACATGGGCTTGTACGCCGGCCAGACCTCGCGCATCGCCTGGAAGACCTCCAGCGGGTAGCGCAGGCGGTTCTCGATCGAGCCGCCATATTCGTCGGTGCGCCGGTTGGTGAGCGGCGACAGGAAGGACGCCAGCAGATAGCCGTGGGCGCAGTGGAGTTCGAGCATGTCGAAGCCAGCGCGGTCCGCACGCTCCGTGCCTTGCGCGAAATCCGCCTTGATCCGGTCCATGTCGGCCCGGTCCATCGCCTTCGGCGCCTGGCTGATGCCGTCCATGTAGGGGATGTCGGAGGCCGAGAAGAGCGGCCAGTTCTTCGCCTTGTCCTCCAGCGGCACGTCCATCTTCTCCCAGCCGAGCTGGGTCGAGCCCTTGCGGCCGGCATGGCCGAGCTGCATCACCATCTTGGTCTTCGAATTGGCGTGCACGAAGTCGACGATGCGCTTGAACTGCGCCTCGTGGGCATCGGTCCACAGTCCCGGGCAGCCGGGCGTGATCCGCGCATCGGCAGAGGGGCAGGTCATCTCGACGAACACCATGCCGGCGCCGCCGAGGGCGTGGCTGGTATAGTGGACGAAGTGCCAGTCGGTGAGGTTGCCGCCCTCGTCCGCCGAATACTGCGCCATCGGCGACATGACGACGCGGTTCTCGACCACCATGTCGCGCAGCCTGAACTTCGTGAACATCGGCGTCGGCCGGGTCTCGCGGTAATCCTCGCCGGTCTCGGCGAGCAGCCGCTCGTAGAAGGCGGTGTCGACCTTCTCCACGAAGCCGGGATCGCGGACCATGAGGTTGTCGTAGGTGATCGACTTCGCCCGGCACATCACCACCATGGCGAACTGTTCCGGCTCCATGTCCCAGGAACGGTTCATGTGCTCGAACCAGGCGAGCGAGACGTCGGCATTGTGCTGGATGATCTGGCAGGGCGTGCGCCGCTCGTCCTCATAGGCCTTGAAGGCCGCGTTGACACTGGTCTCCGCATGATCGACGACCGCGTCCGACAGCGAGATCGCGCATTCCATCGCAAGCTTGGTGCCCGAGCCGATGGAGTAGTGCGCCGAAGCCTTGGCGTCGCCGAGCAGGACGATGTTCTCGTGGCTCCAGTCATGGCAGAAGATCCGAGGAAACTGCCGCCAGTTCGAGCGGTTGAGGAGCAGCCCGTGGCCCTGCAACTCCTCGGCATAGAGCTGCTCGAGAACGTCCCTGGAGTGCTCTTCGTCCATGCCGTCGAAGCCGTGGCCGCGCCAGCAGGAATCGTCCATCTCGAAGATCCAGGTCGAGCGGCCCGCCTCATACTGATAGGTATGGGCGCAGATGATGCCGTGCTCGGTCTCGCGGAAGAAGTAGTTGAACTCGTCCATCGGCCGGGTGGAGCCCATCCAGCAGAAGCGGTTCGACTTGATCGCCACCTCCGGCCGGAAACTCTCCTTGAAGTGCTCGCGGATACGGGAGTTCACGCCGTCCGAAGCGACGATCACGTCGCTGTCGGCGAAGCGGGTTGCGATCTCCTCCGGCGGGATCGAGACGCCGAAATGCATCTCGACGCCCTCCTCCCGGCAACGTTGCTGCAGGATGGCGAGGAGCTTCATGCGCGAGATGCCGGCAAAGCCATTGCCGGCGCAGCGCATCTCCGTGCCCTGCTTGTGGATCGCGACGTCGTCCCAGTAGGCGAAGTCGCCGCGGATGCGGTCGAAGGATTTCGCGTCTCGTGACAGGAACTCGTGCAGCGTCTCGTCGGAAAAGACGACGCCGAAGCCGAACGTGTCGTCCGCCTGGTTCTGCTCGTAGACCGCGATCTGCCAGTCCGGCCGGCGCTTCTTGGTCAGGAGCGCAAAATAGAGCCCGCCCGGCCCGCCGCCGATCACCGTGATGCGCATGGCTGTCTCCTCTCGGATCTCGTCGGATTAGTTTAGGATTAAAATATCTGGATTTCAATGGACGTCTTGCGGCACGGATGGTGATGGCTCGGCGCCGGAGACTGTGACCAGTGACGAGGGCGTTGGCCGGCCTCTTGTGTCATTAGGGCCGTCGACGAATGTGTCGAATGCAGAGGTTGGAGATGAGCAGCGGCCATCCCTACCCGTCGTCATCCTCGGGCCTCGTCCCGAGGATCCAGTCGCGGCCTCGGACACGGGCTGAGGCAGAACTGCCTACCAGGAGAAGAGCCCGTGGCAGCGGTGTTCTGGATTCTCGGGACGGGGCCCGAGAATGACGAAGCGGCGAGGGTGGCACTTCATGCGCCTCCGTCTGCGCCAGATAATCCTTCGGCCTTTCGTGAAGCGCAAAGACCCCCTACGCCCGCAAGAGGCCAGCGGCACTCAACCAACTTGCGGCCCGGCGACGGACGAGTCGCCTTCCGGTCCCTACAGCGACAGACCGCCGAGGCTGGAGCCGCCACAGACAAAGAGCACCTGCCCCGTCACATAGCCGGCGTCGGGCTCGGCGAAGAACATCACGGCGCGCGAGACGTCCTCGACCGTGCCGAGGCGGCGCACCGGCAATTGTTCGGCAAGGCGCTGCTGGCGCTCCGAATCCTTCGGGATGATGCCCCAGAAATTGTCGGTGAGGATCGGGCCGGGCGCGACGACGTTGACGGTGATGCCGTCCGGCCCGAGCTCGTGCGCCCAGGTCCGCGCCATGCCGTGGACCGCGGCCTTGGTGGCGGAATAGGCGGTGCGCGAGGCAGCGCCCATGGACGCACGCGACGAGATGAAGACGATGCGGCCGAATCCGGCCGCGCGCATCTTCGGCAGCATCGCTTGGCTGAGGATCATCGGCGAGGTCACGTGCAGCCGGGTCAGCCCGTCGATCTCCTCCGGCTTCACGTCGCTGAGGAGGTTCGGCCAGATCAGGCCGGCGCAGTGGACGACGTGGCTGACGGCATGACGCGCGGCGATATCGTCGGCGACGCGCTTGGTCGCCGCCTCGTCGAGGAGGTCGACTTCGACCGACTCGAAGTTCGCATGCTCGAAGTCGTGCGGCTGCCAGGAGAGGCCCACGACGCGCCACCCGCGCTCCAGCATGCGTCGCGCGATGTCGCGGCCGATGCCGGAACTCGTGCCGGTGACGACGGCGGTGAACGGCGTCTCGCTCATGCGCTGGTCCTTTCCTCGTTCTGCGGCACCAGCGCGAAGACCCGGAGCGGACTGCCCGATCCGTTGCGGATCTTCAGCGGCGCGGCGAAGAGCATGGCACCGCGGGCCGGCAGGCGATCGAGGCCGGCAAGGCACTGCAGGCCGTAGCGGCCATGGCCGTGCAGGATGAAATGCGCGGGATATGGCGGAGAGAGGTGGCTGCCCTGCCCAGCGTCGGTGCCGATCGTCTCGGTGCCGAAGCCGATGATGCCGCGCTCCTTGACGAGGAACTCCATCGCATCCGGCGCCGGGCCTGGCGAATGGGCCCCATTCTCGCGCAGGTTGAGATATTTCGCGCTGCCGAGATGCTTCGACCAGTCGGTGCGGAAGAGGACCCAGGCCCCCGGTTCGATCGCGCCGTGCTTGTCTTCCCAGGCTTCGATGTGTGCGCGGGTCAGGAGAAAATCCTCGTCTTCCGCGCTCTCCTGCGAGAAGTCGAGCACAACTGCCGGGCGGGTCAGTCGGTCGAGTGGAATAGCGTCGACCGTCCCCTGCGGCAGGTTGCGGCCGGAAATCCAGTGCGCCGGCGCGTCGAAATGCGTGCCGGCATGCTCGGACATGGAGATGTTGTTCCAGTACCAGCCGGGACCGCGGCCGTCGTAGCGCGACACCTCCTCCATGCGGAAGGGCTGGCACTGGCCGAATTCCGGCGGCAGGACCATGACTGGAAAGTCCGGCGACAGCGTATGCGTGAGGTCGACGATCTCGACGCCGCCGGACACGATGCCGGCGGCGAGCGCCTGCAGAAGCTCGGCGCCGGAGGGCGCTGCGGCTGTCGTCATTGTCCGAGTTCCCGTTCCAGCACCTTCGGATCGGCCGCAAATCGTGCCGCGATGTCCTTGGCGACGTCGCCGACGAAGCTCTCCTCGATCCCCTCGGCGAGCGCCGTGACCACGGCCTTTGCGATCTGCGCCGGCGCGACCTTCGGCGGCGGCACGTTCTGGCGCCATTCGTCCTCGACGGGCCCCGTAAAGACGCCCATGACGCGCACGCCGCCGGGACGCATCTCGGCCCTGAGGCACTGCAGCAGCGAAAGGCGGGCCGCGGCGCTGGCGGAGTAGAAGCCGTAGTCCGGCGAATTCGCCAGCGCATGGACCGGCAGCACGTCGACGATCGCCGCCGCCGAGTTGACGCCGTCGGCGCCGCGCGCCCGCATGCCCGGGCCGAAGGCCTGCGCGAGGCGCTGCAGTCCGAACACGTTGACATCGAAGGCCTCGCGGGCGGTGACGAGGCTGCCTGCGTCAACGAACCCGCCGGGTCGCACGTGATCCACGGTGTTGACGATGATGTCGGTCTTGCCGCCAATCTCGCCGGCAAGCTCGCTCACCGAGGACGTGTCGGTGAGGTCGAGCGGCATGATCTGGACGTTCGGGATCGCCCGCAGTTGCGCCTCTCCCGGGAACGGCTTCCACGGCTCGGCGATGCCGACGAAGATGATCGCCGCGCCAGCCTTCGACAGCGCTGCCGCCACCGCCTGCCCCACCGGCTCGCGGCCGCTGGTCACGAGCACGCGGCGGAACTTCGGATGCGCGGTGAGTTCGCGCCATTCCGGATCGTCGGCCATCGCCTCGCTCCATTTCTCGGGCTGTGCCATCAGGACGGCATTGCCGCTCTTGTCGAGCTTTGCGACCATGCGGCAGCGCCCGGGAACCGCGACATCGCCATGGAGATGGGCAACGATCGACGGGCCGCAGTCCATCTTCACCATGCCGACCCGCCAGGGCGTGCGCTCGCGGAAATAGAGATCGGTGCTGGTGCGGATCACCGTCTCGGCGATGACGTTCCCGCCGTCCGGCACCGGGCGGAAGCGCAGTTCGGTCGACAAGCACTTGCCGCAGGCATCGCGCGGCGGATAGGCGACCGCGCCGCATTCGTCGCAGACCTGCAGCGCGAAGACGCCGCGGGCGGCGGCCGCTGTGAGGCCGAGCGCGGCGCGGCTGCGCTGCACCGGCGGCAGTTCCGGCGGCCGCGTGACCCGCTGCGGGTCCTTCTTGGGCGGGGGGCTGAGCGGGTGCGTCATGCGCCATCCCCCCGCAGGATCGCCGCACCGGAGCAGAGCCCACGATCGTAGTTGATCATGCCGAAGCCGGAAACGAGTGCGGTTCTGGCGTTCTCCACTTGCCAGGAGAGCGACTGGCCGGTCACCTGGCGCAGCGCCTCGACCAGGCCCAGATAGCCGCCGGCTGCGCCCGCCTGGCCCGCCGACAGCTGCCCGCCGGAGGTGTTCTGCGGGAAGCTGCCGGCATTGGTGAGATCATGCCCGCGCACGAACTCAGGCCCCTCGCCCTTGCCGCAGAAGCCGAGATCCTCGAACTGCATCATCACGATCACGGGATAGTCGTCATAGGTTTCGAGCACGTCGACGTCGTCCGGCTTCGCACCGGCCATGGCGTAGAGTTCGTCCACATCCATCGCCCAGCCTCCACGCATCTGGATGGGATCGTCGGGAAACGCGTTGTGGCGCTCAATGGTGGAGAGCAGCGTCGCATGCTTCAAGCCGAGATCGCGGGCGATGTCTTCAGTGGTCACCAGGAAGGCCTCGGCCCCGGCGCAGGGCATGACGCAGTCGAAGAGGTGGATCGGGTCGGCGATCGGCCGAGCGTTCATGTAGTCGTCGAGCGTCAGGGGCTTGCGCATGATCGCCTGGGGATAGGTCAGCGCGTTGTCGCGCTGGGCGACGCAGATCTTGCCGAAATCCTCGCGGGTCGCGCCATACGCCCGCATGTAATGGTCGGTCAGGAGCGCGAAGGAGCCGTTCGGCCCGCCATAGCCATAAGGGTAGCTCGCATCCTGGGCGAAGCGCGAGAAGGACGAGAGCAGCTTGCGGAACGAGTCGACCTCGTTGGCGTCGCCGCCGACGCAGGCGACGATCGAGGCGTCGCCGGCCTCCACCGCACGCGCGGCCCGGCGCAGCGCCACGACCGCGCTGGCGCCGCCCATCGGAATGTTGTCGAGCCAGCGCGGCGAGAGGCCGAGATGCTGGGTGAGACCGACGGCGGTGTCGGGGGCGAGCGTGAAGCTCGAGACGGAGAGGCCGTCGAGATCGGCCGGCGCGATGCCGGCGCGGCTCGTCAGCTCCTCCAGCGCCCGAGCGATCCACGCATGCGCGGTATCGGTCGAATAGCGGACATAGGGAATGCTGACGGGAACCGCGACGGCGACGTCGCGATACGGCCGGCGGGGATTGCCGCGCAAGGGTCGGACTGCCTCCGCCACCTCAGGCCGTCCGCTTCTTCAGGGCCGTCGTGTCGATCGCGTCGCCCTTGCCGAGCGCCGCCGCCACGGCCGCCTTCAACGCGCCGCGCTGGATCTTCTCGGTCGAGGTGAGCGGGATCGCGGGCACGAAGGCGACGAAGCCCGGCGCCTTGTAATAGGCGAGCCGGGTCAGGCACCAGCGCGTGATCTCCTCCGCCAGGTCTCGCCCGGCCTTGTCCGGCTCCTTCGGCACGATCAGCGCGACCACCTCCTCGCCGCGCACCGGGTCCGGCGTCGGCGCGACCGCGACCTGCGCGACGGCCGGATGGCGTCCGAGCACGCTCTCCACCTCGACCGCAGCGATGTTCTCGCCGGAGCGGCGGATGACGTTCTTCTTGCGGTCGACGAAATGCAGCTGTCCCTCGGCGTCCCGCGAAACGACGTCACCCGTGTGAAACCAGTCGTCCGCCCAGGCGGCGGTGGTGGCCGCCTCGTCCTTCAGATATTCGCGGAAGAATCCGCGGCGCGGGTCGGCGCCCGCCGCGCGCACCAGAAGTTCGCCCGGCTCGCCCGAAGCGGCCTCCTGCCCTGCATCGGTGCGGATCGAGACCTCGACCTCCCGCTTCGGTCGCCCGAAGCAGCTGGTGCCGATCTGCCGCGGCTCTTCGGACGCGATGATCACCGCGCCGGCGCCGGTCTCGGTCATCGCCCACGCCTCCAGCAACGGAAAGCCGAAGCGCGCCTCGAACGGAGCATGGAGGCCCTTGTCGACCCCCGCGCCGAAGCCGAAGCGCACCTTGTGTGCCTTATCGGAGGGACCTTCCGGCGCCGACATCAGCATGGCCGGCATGACGCCGAGATAATGGACGACGGTCGCATCGAATTTCCGCACGCTGTCCCACCAGCTCTTCGGATGGAAGCGGTCGAGGATGGCGGTCGAACCGGCGACGGTTACCGTCGCGATCAGCGAATAGGCCATGGCGTTCATGTGGAAGAGCGGCAGCGGCGTCAGCATGCGTTCCGGCGGTTCGGCGCGAAGGTCGCAGAGCCCGCCGACCGTGGCATACCATTCGCCGGCGATCAGGAAATAGGCGTTGGTCAGCAGGCATCCCTTCGGCTTACCCGTCGTGCCGGAGGTGTAGAGCAGCGCGCATTCGGTCTCGCGCGTGAGATCGTCGTGCGAAGTCGCCGGACGGGATGCCACGGGCGGCGCGTCGTCCGGCGCGATCACCGCAAGCGCTGCGCCCGTCGCCGCTGCGGCCGACCGAAGATCCTCGATCCGCTCACGGATCGCCACCGCCAGGCACATCTCCGAGTGTGCGATCAGGTACTCGAGTTCGGCGGACCGAAGATCCGGATTGATCGGCACGACTGAGGCGCCGAGGGCGTTCAGTGCGAACCAGTGGAAGACGAAATCCGGCCGGTTCTGCAGCAGCAGGCCGACGCGGTGGCCCTCCCCATAGCCCGCCCGGCGGTAGGCCTCGGCAAGAAGGCTTACGCGGTTCAGCGCCTCGCCATAGGTGACGACACCAGAGGGAATCCCGTAGACGGCGGCGGTTTCCGGCAGGACGGCAAGGAAGAGCCGTTCCGGAAAGCGGGTCGCCGTGCGTTCGAAGCGGGCGAAGACCGTGGCGTCCTCTATGACGCCGGAAAGAAGGCTCATCGTCACCCGCTCACATGAACAGCTGGATATTGCCGAAAGGCGCATCGAAATTGACGAGGTCGACGCGCTTCAGGACGATCTTCAGCTCTCCGTCTTCGACCCGCAGCTCGTGCCGCGCCCAGCCGGCATAGGTGGAGAACTCGTCGCCGCGCGTCTCCGCATAGTGGAAGCTCGTCCAGGTGCGGTAGCGGTTCTCGGCCGCGTTCATCTCGTCGATCTGCGGCGCCTGCAACAGGTGCTGGGCACGGCTCCTGGGCTTCTGGCTATAGGTGCGGTTGCCGGCGAGCCGCTCGACCCGAATCCTGAGGAGCAGCATGTCCTCGTACATCAGCGAGGGCTGCAGCCTCGGATCGGTCTGCTGCCATTCAGCCGGCATCCAGTAATGCGCGTCCTCGGCATAGAGCGACAGCCATTCCTCGTAGCGAAGCTCGTCGAGGAGCCGCGCCTCGCGGTAGACGAAGTCGACGAGGTCCTTCTCGGTGATCTCTGTCATCACTCGGCTGCCTCCTGCAGGCCGTGGCCGGCCGGCGTCATCGACATCGTCATATACTTGACCCACGCATGGAACTGGTTGCGCATCTGCCGCTCCGAGGTGCCGCCGGCAATTTCGGTGACGTCGTCCGCCTCGCCCGGCTTGTAGAGCCGCTGGATGTTGACCCATTCGTAGCCGTCGGACATCAGGCCGAGCTGGGCGCGCTCGTACATTTCGAGATCGTCGTGCCCGACGATCGAGGTCGGAGCGTTGATCAGCCGGTTGTACATCAGCGTCCGCTCGAACAGCATGTCCGGCGCGTCGACGAGGCGGAAGGTGTAGCTCTCGACCAGCGTCTTGTCCGCGGCGATCGGCTTGAAGACGCGCAGCGTCTGGATCGGCCCCTTCACCATGATGTTGGGGAAGTAGCAGGTGTTGTGCCGGTTCTCGCCGAGGATCGCCTTCGCCCGCTCCTCGCCATAAGCCGCGACCATCTGGTCGAAGTAGCCGGGGATGGCGGAGTAGTCCGCGTGGATCGAGGTGGTGACGCCGGTGTGGCCATGGCCGTTCGGCCAGACCCGCAGCCCCATCTTCTCGAAGAAGTCATAGGGCGCCATGAAGGGCGCATAGACCTCGACGGCCATCGGCTTCTTGCCGCCCTTGGCCTGTTCGCGCTCCCAGACCGAGACCGCGGTGCCGGCCGAGGATTCGTGCGCGACCATGGGGTGGCAGGTGTCGGTCTGGTTCTCGACCAGCATCTTCCAGTTACAGGGATGCATGTAGCGCAGCGGTGCGCCTTCGAGGACGAGCTTTCCGGCCGGCGAGCGGTCGACCATGTTGTCGATCGAGGAGAGGCTGTCGCCGAAGAAGGTCTCGAAGTCGACGCCGTCCTTGGCGAGCCGCGCGAAGATGAAGTCGCGATAGACCTTGAAGGCGCCGACCCGGGGAAGGCCCGTCGCCGCCTCGCTCTCCATCAGGTCGGTGTCCTGGTAGCCGCGGTGATAGGGGATCGCGTGCAGCGCGCCGTCGGTCTTGAACAGCCAGGCGTGATAGGGGCAGCGGAAGACGAAGCCGGTATTGCCGCAGGCCTCGGAGACGATCTTGGTGCCCTTGTGCGGGCAGCGATTGTGCAGGACGTGGATTGAACCGTCCTTGTGCCGAGAGGCCAGCACCGGCTTGTTGCCGATCTCGCTCGAGAGATAGTCGCCGGGATTGGGGATCTGGCTCGCATGGCCGACATAGACCCAGGTGTTGGCGAAGAGATGCTCCATCTCCAGCCGAAAGATCTCCGGGCTCGTATAAACGTCGCGATGCACGCGCTCGGGCGTGACGAGCGCCTTCACGGAAGAGGGATCGGCCTGGTAGCGGGACATTGCATCAGCCTCCTGGATCGGTTCACGGGCGTCGGCGGGATACGCCGGCTCGGATTTTCCTCATCATGCACATCGAGGCGGCGCCTGTATCGCGCCGACCGCGCACAGCCGGCATGGCCGCCTGGAAGATCGGGGCCGGCGGCCCTCGCCGACATGGCGCGTCGGGAAGACCGGTCATGCCGCGCCCTTCTCCTCGGCCGGCTGGGCCGGCGGCCGGTGGAGGCCCGAGCGCGTCAGCATGCCCAGGAATTCCGCCATCCGCTCCTGCCGGTAGGCCGGGACGTCCATCGCGGCATAGTCGTAGAAGCCGACGCCGTCGCGCAGGCCGTTGCGGCCTTCCGCCATGTTCGCCTCGACGATTGCCGGCGCCGCGAACCGCCTGTCGCCCATCGCATCGGTCATGTAGCGGCTGGCATGGTAGAGTATGTCGCCGCCGCCCCAGTCGATGAATTCGAGGAGGCCGAGCACGGCGAAGCGGAAGCCGAAGCCGTATTTCACCGCCTTGTCGATGTCCTCAGCCGAAGCGACGCCCTCCTCGACGAGCCGCGCAGCCTCATTCATCGCGAGCGCCTGGATGCGCGGCACGATGTAGCCGGGCGAGGCCTTGCAGACGACCGGGACCTTGCCGATCGCCTCGAAGAGAGCGTTGAGTTCGGTCACCACGGCCGGATCGGTCTCGCCGGTCGGGCTCACCTCGACCAGCGGCACGATGAAGGCGGGATTGAGCCAGTGCGCGTTGAGGAAGCGGCCCGGCCGGCCGCTCCAGGCAGCGAGCTGCGTCGAGAGATAGGTTGAGGTCGTCGAGGCGACGATCGCGTCCGCCGAGGCGAGGCGGTCGATCAGCTCAAGGCCGGCGCGCTTGGCCGCGTCCGTCTCCGGCACCGCTTCGAAGACGAAGCGCGCGTCGGCGAGAGCCGTCTCCGCCTCGTCGAGGGGCACGATCGAGATGCGCGCCATGATCGGCTCGATCGCGCCCGCATCGAAGCCGCCGAGCCCCGCGACCATGGCGAGGCTGCCGCGGATCTCCGCCCGCGCCGCATCGGCCATCTCCGCAAATGCCTGCGGCTCGCGCGGCTTGGCGTCGATCAGGCGCACGACATAGCCGGCATAGGCAAAGGCATGGGCGATGCCGCGGCCCATGCGGCCCGCCCCGACGCAGGCGACAACCGGCCTGGCGCTCGCCGCCGCCATCACAATCCGTCCCTCAGGAGCGCCTGCATCTCCGCGCGCGACGTTTCGGAAAGTCCGAGCCCTTCCAGCGTGCGGCCGCTCCGGCGGAAGTCGTTGCCGGTGGCCGCGCCGGCGATCGCCAGAAGTCCCGCCGCGACCGGCACCGGCACCCCGGCCCATTCCCCGATCGAAACGAGGAGCGCAAGGCCGCAGGCCACGTCCTCCAGCATGTAGCGGTGCGCCTTCAGGTCGAGATGCTCGTGCCAGTCGCCGGAGCCGACCAGCTTGTCGTGGGCGAGATTGCCGTACATCCAGTTCGACGTCTCGTAGTGGTCGGCAAGTGGGAAGTGCGGTGCGCCGTAGCCGAGCGCCTCGCGCACGGCGATCCGCTCGGCGTCGAGCGCGGAGTGGACGCGGCGGATCGAGGCTTGCGTACCCTCATTGTGGATGTCCCATCGGTCGAAATGCTCGATCGGCCCGGCATTCATCAGGATCAACGGCGGATGGATGATGGGCCCGGCATTCATCAACGCGCCGGACAGCGCATCCTCGACCGGCTCGATGGCATCCGGGAAGGCCTGCGAGATGACCGCAAGGGCGTGGTTCGAATGGCGGGCGGGAAAGACGCCGGTCGGCAGCCGCGTCGCTCTTGTGGTGATGGCGATCTCGCCCGGGCCGTGCTTGCGGGTCAGCCAGGGCAGCGTGCCGGTCTCGGCGATGGCGACGTCGGCGGTGGAGCCGGCATCGCGCAGGATCTTCGTCATGAGGTAGGAGCCGAAGGTGCCGGGCGGCAGGTAGATCACCTGGCCATCGGACAGATGCGGGGCCAGCCGCCGGGCAAGGTCCTCCTGCGCGAAGGCCGGCACCGGTGCCACGATCAGTTCGGCGCCGCGCACGGCCTCCGCGAGATCGTCGGTGACGACCGGGATCGAGACGTCGCGCAGGCCCTTGAAGTCGCGAAGGGCGATCGTGCGCGTTTCGATCATCGGCCCGAAGGCGGCGCCGTCGCGTCGCCAGAAGCGGACGGCGTGACCGGCCTCGGAGAGATCCGCCGCCGCCGCATGCGAGCCATTGCCGCCGCCGAGAACCGCAATCTTCATGATCCGCCTTCCTCCAGTCCAACGGCTGGCAGTAAATGCTTTAGGCTTAAAGTTTTCAAGCCCAGACGGGGGCGATTTTTCCGGATCGGCTGGAGCGCATTGCCGCCGGCCCGTCTCCCGCAGGCAGACTTGCCCTCTCTTTTGTCGCGTTTACGGGCTTCGTCGGAGAGCGCCGCCAAGCGAGCGCCTCGACCCGCCGCTCCGTTGGTCCAACCTCCGACGCATCAGCCCTCGTTGACAGGCCCGACAAGCGCGATCAGTTTAAGCTTAAAGTTTCGCGACGCCGATTGGCGCGGTCGTTTCGACCTTCCGTGCCCACCATCTTTCCGGAGACCCCGATGCAGGATCCACATTGCCATTCCAGCAGCATTGCGGTCGACCGGCCGGCCGAGACCGTCTTCGAGATCATGGCCGAGGGGCTGAGCCAGGGCCGCTGGACGCTCGGCAGCTACGACCGGCGCGAGCTCGAGCCCGGCGTCTTCGTCGGCACGTCGCTCTTCTCCGGCAAGCAGACCTTTGTCCGTCTCAAGGTCGACCGGCCGCGTCTCATGGTCGATTACGACGTCGGCCCCAGCCTCGAGACCATGCGCTTCCGCAACATGTCGCGGGTGATCCCCGGCCCGGTCCTGAACATGGAGGCCGACCGCTGCGTGGTGACCCTTCTCTCCTGGCGCATGGCCGATCAGAGCGAGGCCGCCTGGCTCCAGACCGCGACGTCGCACGAAGCCGAGATGTTCCTGATCAAGGGGCTCGTCGAGCGATGAGGATCTTCTGGCAGAGCTTCATCGACGAGACCGCCAGCCGCCCGTACATGCAGCGGCTGTCGGCCTATCTGAACGAGATCGCGGCCCCCGGCACGACCGTCGAGGTCGCCGGCATCTCGCCGCCCGACCGCGACTTCGGACGCCTCGCCGAGATGCGCTGCGCGGTCCTTGCAGTCGACAACGGCATCGCTGCGGAGGCGGAGGGCTACGACGCCGTCGTCATGGGGCATTTCCAGGATCCCGGCCTTTACGAGCTGCGCTCCGCCTTGCAGATCCCCATCGTCGGCGTCGGCGAGGCGACGCTGTTCGCCGCAGCCCAGCTCGGCCGCCGGCTCGGTCTCGTGACGCTCGACCCGGTCTTCGAGGTCTGGCACCGGGAGCAGGCCGAGCGCTACGGACTGGGCGACCGTGTCCGCCATGTCACCGCCATGGCCTGCCGGCCGGAGGACTTCTCCGAGGCTTTCGCCGGCAATGACGAGGCGCGGCGGCGGATGCTCGACGACTTCACGAAGTGCGCCATGCCGCTGGTCGAGGAAGGCGCCGACGTCATCGTGCCGGCGGGCGTCCTGCCGGGGCTGCTATGCGGCGGCGAGCACGGCTTCACCGTCGGCCACGCACCGGTGGTCAATTGCGCCGCCGTCGGGCTGAAGAGCGCGGAGATGTGGGTGCAGCTGCACCGGTTGAACGGGCTGGAGCCCTCCCGCGGGCCGAGCTTCGCGCTGGCGCCGGAACGGGCGAAGGCGGATTTCCGGGCCCTCGTCGCGAAGGGTCGCGCCGGCTGACCGTCGCGGCATCCGGTCGTCGCCATTCTTCGCCACTGCCCCTCCACACTTCGCGCTGCCGCATTTCTTTCCGCTCTGCACAAAAAATCGGCGAAACAGAAAATGCCTAGAAACCCCTCTTGGCAAGCGGCGGGACTTGGGACTTAATGGCGGAAGAATTTTAAGCCTAAAGCAGTCTGGCCGATCAAGTGCTGCGACAGGCGGTTCAGCGGGTATCGGCGGAGCGGATCCGCCCGACCCGACCATCTTCGAGGGGAGCGATCGACATGACCGGCACCACGAGACGGGATTTCCTGAAGATCGCGGGAGCGGGCGTCGTCCTGACGAGCTTCCTCAAGGGCGGCGGCGCCTTCGCGGCGGACGCCGATACCGTGACGATCGCCTACAACGTCAACCTGCCGGCCTTCGACCCGACCGTCGGCCCCTCCGCGGTTAACCCGACGATCCAGGCGATCTACCGGGCCGTGTTCGACCAGTATGTCGGGCAGAAGCCGGACCTCTCCTTCGAGTCGGGCCTGCTGACCGACTGGGGCTGGAACGACGACAAGACCAAGGTCCACATGACCGTCCGCGAGGGCGTGAAGTGGCACGACGGGTCGGACATGACGCCCGAGGACGTCGTCTGGTCGCTGAAGCGGGCGGGCGATCCGAAGACCGGCAACCCGATCCAGTTCGTCTGGTCGACGATCGACAACTTCAAGGTCGACGGCAACAAGATCACCGCCGACGTAAAGTCCTACGACCCGACGCTGTTCAAGTGGATGGCGTTTCTCACCGGCTACGTCATGCCGAAGGCCTATTACGAGAAGGTCGGCGCGCAGGGCTTCGAACAGAAGCCGGTCGGCACCGGGCCGTACATGGTCGACGAGTTCCAGTCGAACGGCTTCCTGCGCCTGAAGCGCAACCCGCACTATTGGGGCGACAAGCCGGCCTTCGAGACGGTGATCTTCAAGTTCGTCACCGACCCGACGAGCCGCGTCGCCGAAATCGAGAGCGGCGGCTCCGACGTGACGCTGCAGATCCCCTACGAGGAGTACGACCGGCTGACCAAGAGCGGCCAGTTCGACGGCACCTGCGAGCCGGTCTCCGATATCGGCATGATCTTCATCAACAATGTCGGTCCGCTTCTCGACAAGAACGTTCGCCTCGCGGCGACCCATGCGGTCGACAAGGAGGCGATCATCAAGCGGCTGCTGCGCGGCTACGGCACGCCAATCGATACGCTGGAGGCGCCGGGCTACGCCGCCTACGACGCCTCGATCACGGTCCCCTACGACCCCGATCTGGCGAAGAAGCTCCTTGCCGACAGCGGCTTTTCGCCGGACAATCCGGTCACGGTGACCATTCAGACCACCCGCGGCTACATGCCGAAGGATTACGAGATGATCCAGGCGATCGTCGGCATGTGGCGCAAGGTCGGCATCGAGGCGAATATCGAGGTCTACGAGATCGCCAAGCACTACGAGCTGCGCGCGGCCGACCAGTTGGCGCCCTTTGCCTTCTACAATTGGGGCAACGCGATCGGCGATCCGGCGACCTCGACGGGCTTCGCCATGTTCGGCCCCTCCCCGCACTCGGTCTGGAACACCGACGACCTCGACTCCAAGATCGCGCTGCTCTGGGGCGAAAAGGACGAGGAGAAGCGGATCGCCGGCTGGAAGGCGGTCGACAAATACATCGCCGAGGAGGGGTATGTCCTGCCGCTCCTGCAATACGCCCAGCCCATCGTCTTCCGGAAGGGACTGAAGGTCACGCCCAACGAGTCCGAGGCACTGCAGCCGACGCTGATCTCCAAGAGCTGAGACGGAAGAGGACGGCCCGCTGACGGAGCCCATGCGATGCGCATGATGCCCCTTGCCTTCCTGCCATGGCGATCGCTGCTCCTGGCGGTCGTCACCCTGTTCGGCGTGGCGGTGATCTCCTTCGTGCTCCTGCGCGTCGTCCCGGGTGATCCAGTCGCCATGATGATCGCGCCGGGCGCAAGCGAGGCGGACATCGCCGCGCTGCGCGCCTCCTACGGGCTCGACCGTAGCATCCCCGTGCAGTTCGCCATCTGGCTCGGCCATGCTTTGACCGGCGATTTCGGCACCTCGATCTCCATGCGCCAGGACGTCACCCATATCATCGCCGAGCGCCTGCCGGCGACGATCGAGCTGGCGCTCTTCGCCCTCCTCGTCGCCCTCGCGCTCGGCATCGGCACGGCGGTCCTGACGACGCTGGCGCGGCGGCGGCTGGTCGGCTCGATGGTCGACAACGCCAACGGCATCCTCCTTGCCGTTCCCGATTTCGTCTGGGCGCTCGCCTTCGTCGTCCTGTTCGGCGTCGTGCTGCCAATCCTGCCGATCTCCGGCCGCGTCGACCCGCGCCTGCCGCTCGACTTCGCGACGCCCTTCATCTTCTTCGAAAGCCTCCTGCGCCTGCGCTTCGCGGTCACCCTTGACGTCCTGTCGCACATGATCATGCCGGCGATGGCGCTCGCCCTGCCGCTCGCGGCCGTGATCCTGCGGGTGCTCAAAGGGGCTCTGGAGGTCGAGGCGCATCAGGACTACGCGCTGCTCGCGCGCATCCGCGGCAAGTCGCGCCTGCGCGTCACGCTGGAGGAGACGCTGCGCAACGCCCTGATCCCAACCCTTTCCCTGACGGGCGTCCAGTTCACCTTCCTCTTCGGCGGCACGGTGATCGTCGAGCGGATCTTCGCCTATCCCGGTATCGGCAACCTCGCCATCGACGCGGTGATCAATCGCGACCTGCCGCTGATCCAGGGCCTGATCCTGACCTTTGGCCTCGTCTTCATCCTCATCAATCTCGCGGTCGAGGCGAGTTTCGGCCTGCTCAACCCGAGGCTCCGGCATGGTTGAGCGCGCACTCCCCGAGGCGGCCGCCATGGCGGCGACGCCGGCCGATCCGGCCGCGGTCCCGTGCCGCTCGGCCGGGCTCGCCGCGGTCCTCAAGGAGCCGCGTGTGGTCTTCGCCGGGGGCTTCCTGCTCCTCCTCGTCTTCGCGGCGATCTTCGCGCCGCTCGTCGCCCCGCACGACCCGCTCGAGCAGGACCTGATGCTGAACACGCTGCCGCCGGCCTGGCTGGCGGATGCCGAGCCGGGCTATCTTCTTGGCACCGACAGTCTCGGGCGCGACGTCCTCTCGCGGCTGATCCACGGGACCCGGGTCGCCCTCACCGTCGCCGTCGTCGCGGCGCTGGCGGCCGGACTGATCGGCACGGTGCTCGGGCTCCTCGCCGGCTATTTCGGCGGCTGGATCGACGCGGTCGTGTCGCGGCTGATCGATATCTGGATGGCGTTTCCACCGGTGCTCCTGTCGATCCTGCTCGTCGCGGTGATCGGCACCGGCGTCACCTCCGTCATCCTCGCCATCGTCATCATCGACTGGACGCGGTTCTGCCGCGTCGTGCGCTCGGAGACGCTGCAGCAGGCCAAGATGGACTATGTCGACGCGGCGGTGACGCTCGGCACCAGCCGTTGGAAGATCCTCCTGAAGGAGGTGCTGCCGAACGTCCTGCCGGTCGTCGTCGTGCTCCTCAGCCTGGAGATGGGCATCGCCGTCATCGTCGAAGCGGTGCTCTCCTTCGTCGGCCTGTCGGTCTCCTCGGACACGCCGACCTGGGGCGGCATGATCGCCGAGGGACGGCAGATCATCTACCAGGCCTGGTGGGTGCTGGTGTTTCCGCTCGTGCTCCTCACCGCCACCGTCCTCGCCTTCAACCAGCTCGGCGACGGGATCCGCCGGCTGACCGATCCGGTGCTGCGGCGATGACGGCGCCGCTGCTTGCCATCGACGGCCTGTCGGCCCGGCTGCGCGCGCCGCCGCGCCGCCCGCTCTTGCGTTCCGTCAGCCTGTCCGTCCGCCCTGGCGAGGTCCATGCGCTGGTCGGCGAGAGCGGCGCCGGCAAGTCGACGATCGGCAAGGCGGTGCTCGGCATCCTGCCGCGCCCGATCGAACTCTGCGGCGGCACGATCCGCTTTGCCGGCACGGACCTTCTCGGCCTCTCCCCCGCCCGGCTCGACGCCGTCCTCGGCACCGAGATCGCGCTGATCCCGCAGGACCCGATGACCGCGCTCAACCCGTCGCGGCGGATCTTCGACCAGCTGACCGACGGGCTCCGGCTGAAGCGCAGCCTGCGCGGCAGGGCGCTCCGGGAAAAGGCCGTCGCGCTTCTGGAGGACGTGCAGATTCCGGAGCCGGAAGCCGTCCTGAAGCGCTATCCGCACGAAATCTCCGGCGGCATGCGCCAGCGCGTCCTGATCGCCGCCGCCTTCTCACTCGATCCGAAGCTGATCATCGCCGACGAGCCGACGACGGCCCTGGACGTGACCGTGCAGAAGGAAGTGCTCCGGCTGATCCGGAAGATGCAGAGGACGCACGGCACCGGCGTCGTCTTCGTGACGCACGATCTCGGCGTCGTCGCGCAGGTCTGCGACCGGCTGACGGTGCTTTACGGCGGCATGGTCGTCGAGCAGGGCGAAACGGCGGCGATCCTCGCCGCGCCGTCGCACGCCTACACCCAGGCGCTCATCGACGCGACGCCGCGCCACGACCGCACCGGAACCGGCATGACGCCGATCCCGGCGAGCGTCGCGGCGGCGCTTCAGGCGGAGGTGGCGCGCTACGGCATGGGACCCGGCGCCCATGTCTGAGATCCACGCTCCCATTCGGAACACCGCGTCTGGCGACACCGGCGCTCCCGCCCCGAACGACGCGCCGATCCTGATCGAGGCGAGAGATCTCGAACTCGAACTGCCGGACATGAACGCCCGCAAGGGCTTCGGGACCCGGCCGCGCGCCCGCATCCTCCATCCGGTCTCGCTGACGGTCCGGCGCGGCGAGATCCTCGGCATCGTCGGCGAGTCCGGCTCCGGCAAGTCCTCGCTCGGTCGCGCGCTGCTTAGGCTCTACGAGCCGACCGGTGGGCGGCTCGTCTTCGACGGCACCGACATCACCCATGCCGGCGAGGCCGCGCTCCGGCCCTTCCGCCGCCGCATGCAGATGATCTTCCAGGATCCGCAATCCTCGCTCAATCCCCGGCACCGGATCCGCACGATCCTCGGCGCCGCGCTCGACCTCGCACCGCCCGCTCCCGCCGAAGACCGCCACAGCGCCCTCGCTCGCATCATGGTCGAGGTGGGGCTCGACCCGGTGCTCGCCGACCGCTTCCCGCATGAGCTGTCGGGCGGCCAGCGCCAGCGTGTCGGCATCGCCCGGGCGATCGCGACGCGGCCCGAATTCGTCCTCGCCGACGAGATCGTCTCCGGCCTCGACGTCTCGACGCAGGCGCAGGTGCTGGCGCTGCTGAGGCATCTGGCGGCGGAGCTATCGCTGTCGCTCGCCTTCATCAGCCACGACCTCTCCGTGATCCGCACGCTCTGCGACCGCGTCGTCGTCATGCGGGCCGGGCGGATCATCGAGGAAGGCCCGTGTGCCGAACTCTTCGAGGCGCCGAAGACCGCCTATACGCGCGAGCTTCTCGACGCCATCCCTTCGCCCGTTCCCGACCCCGGCTGGCTGGAGCGCGGCGGCCCCGCCGGGCCCGGCGCCATGACACCCGTCCCTTGAACCCCGATGGGCCGACCCGGCTCCTCGCCGGTCGTCCCGCCCGACCTTCCCACAAGAACCGAAAGGACCAGCATCATGCGAACCGCCCTCAGATTAGCGCTCGCCTGCGGACTGCTCGCGCTGTCCGCAGCGACCGCCAAGGCCGAGGAAGTGACGCTCAACGCCGCCCACTTTACCCCGGCGCAGAACTCCTATGCCCAGAGCTTCCTGAAGTTCGTTGACGAGGTGAACAAGGCCGGCAAGGGCGTCGTGCAGATCAAGGTGCGCGGCGGACCGGAGGTCATCCCGCCGGGCCAGCTGGGTCTCGCCCAGAAGAACGGCCTGATCGACATGATCGACAATCCGGCCGGCCAGTATCTGGAACTCGTGCCGGAAGGCGAGGTGTTCTCCGCATCGACCAAGTCGCCGGAGGAGGTCCGCAAGAACGGCGGCTGGGATCTGATGCAGGAGATCTACGGCAAGAAGGGCAATGCCCATCTGCTTGCCCATGTCGATTCCGGCACCGGCTTCAGCATCTTCACGGTCGACGAGCCCAAGGGCAATGCCGACGGCGGCATCGACTGGTCGACGCTGAAGATCCGCTCCTCGCCGCTCTACCGGCAGTTCTTCGAGTCGCTGGGCATGACCGTGATCGTGATGCCCCCGGGCGAGGTCTACACGGCGCTCGAGCGCGGCGTCATCAACGCCAACGCCTATCCGGTGTTCGGCTACAAGTCCTTCGGCTGGGACAAGTTCACCAAGTGGCGGGTCGAGCCGACCTTCTTCCAGACCGACGTCCTGATCTCGATGAACAAGGACAAGTGGGACAGCCTGTCGCCCGAGGCGCAGAAGATCCTGACCGACGTCTCGCTGCAGTACGAGGAGGAGAGCCGCAAGGCGATCGAGGCGGAAAACGCCCGGCAGGCGAAGGTGATGGAGGACGAGGGCCAGAAGATCTTCGAGCTGAAGGGCAAGGGCCGCGACGATTTCCTCGCCAAGGCCGCCAAGGCGAGCTGGGACCGCATGGAAGCACGCGACCCGACCTACGTGCCGCAGCTCCGCAAGCTCTTCCAGGACTGAGCCATAACAGACAATCGCCGCCGGCGCTCGCTATGGGCGCCGGCGGTCTGCCGGAGTGAATTCCCGAACATGGGCACCTTCTTCAAGCTCGTCGGCTGGCTGAGCCTCGCGCTCGCATCGCTGGTCAAGCTGATCCTCGCCGCGATGGTCGTGGAGGTCGTCTCGGACGTCGTCCTGCGCAACCTCGACTACCGGCCGATCTCCTGGGGCGTCTCGGCGACCGAGTACGGCCTCCTCTATTCCGCCTTCCTGCCGATGCCCTGGCTGGTGCGCACCAAGGGTCACGTCTTCGTCGAGTTCCTGCGCCGCGCCCTGCCGCCGGCCGGCCGACTGGTGCTGGAGAAGCTCGTCTATGCGCTCTGCATCGCGCTGAGCCTCTACCTCACCTGGTACGCCTTCGACGCATTTCTCAACGCACTTGCGACCGGCGCCTACGAGACAAAGACCTTCGACATGCCGAAATGGCTGATCTTCCTGCCGATCGCCATCGGCTTCTTCCTCTCGGCGCTCGAATGGAGCCGCTATCTCCTTGGCCATGACAGCCTCTACGACGTCGACATACTCGACAGAGAAGGGCTCTGACCCGTGGACTGGCTGTTTCCCTTCGCCCTGATGGTCGGGCTGATCCTGTTCTTCATGGGCGTCGGCCTGCCCGTCGCCTTCGCCTTCTTCGTCACCAACATCGTCGGCCTCTATTTGTTCTTCGGCGGCTCGGCCGGCGTCACCCAGATGATCTCGAACTTCTCGGACGCGATCGCCACCTATTCGCTGGCGCCGCTACCGCTGTTCCTGATCATGGGCAGCCTGTTCTTCCGCTCCGGCCTCGGCGACGGCGTGATGCACGCGCTGGACCTGTGCATCGGCAATCTGCGCGCCCGCCTCTCCTACGTGGTGCTCGCCGCCGGCGCGGTGTTCTCGGCCCTCTCCGGCTCGAGCCTCGCCAATACCGGCATGATGGGATCGCTGATGGTCCCGGAGATGCTGAAGCGCGGCTACAAGCCGAAGATGGCCTATGGGCCGATCCTCGGCGCCGGCAGCCTCGCCGTCATCATCCCGCCCTCCTCGCTCGGCGTTCTCCTCGGCTCGCTCGCCAACATCAATGTCGGCGCGCTGTTGATCGCCGGCGCCATTCCCGGTCTCCTGCTCTGCCTGATCTTCGCCGGCCTCATCTACGTGCAGACCCGGCTCGACCCGGACTGCGCGCCGCTCTACCCCGTCGAGGAGATCTCGCTCGGCCAGAAGCTGAAGGCCGTCGCGATCAACGTCGTGCCGATGGGCGTCATCGTCTTCCTCGTCGTCGGCACGATCCTGCTCGGCATCGCCACGCCGACGGAATCGGCCGCGCTCGGCTGCGCCGGCGTCTTCGGCCTGCTTGTCGTCTATCGTCGGTTCTCGTGGAAGTCCGTCTGGGCGGCGCTCGACGACGCGATGAAGGTGACCGGCATGACCTTCCTGGTCATCTCGGCCTCCACCACCTTCTCCCAGGTCTTCGCCTTCTCCGGCGCCTCGAACGGCTTCATCGACTACGTCACCGGCTTCGATCCCGGACCGTACACCTTCCTGTTCCTGATGGTGCTGGTGATCCTCGTCCTCGGCATGTTCATGGATCAGGTGTCGATGATGCTGATCACTTTGCCGATCTTCCTGCCGATCGCGACCCATTTCGGCTTCGACCCGGTCTGGTTCGCGCTGATCCTGCTCCTTTCCTACGAGGTCGGCTTCACGACCCCGCCCTTCGGCCTCCTGCTCTTCGTGATGATTGGCGTCGCCCCGCCCGGCACCAGCCTTAAGACGGTCGCCTTCGCCGCGGCGCCCTTCATCGCCTGCACGCTTCTGCTGATCGTGCTGATCGTCGCCTTCCCGCAACTCGCGCTGTTCCTGCCGAACCTGTTATGAGGCCGCTGCGATGACGTTTTCCCACCTCGTCTTCTTCTCCGCCGAGGACCCGGCCGCGCGCATTTCCGGGACCGATCTCGAAGCGGTCCGCGAGGTCTTCGGCGCGCTGCCCGGCCTCGACCGGGCGCGGCTCTACACGCCGGAGACCGCCTCCGACCTCTACAACGACGACGGCCATTCCCCGGTCTTCGGCTTCCAACTCTACTTCGACGGGATCGAGGCGCTGGAAGCTGCGATCGGCCAGACGGGCGCGCTCCAGGCGCTCGCGGTCCCCGGCGCGCTGCCGAGCCTTTCAGGCGCGCAGGCTGCACAGCAGGCGATGCTGGTTCGCAGCTTCCATGTCCCGGACCCCGCCGCGCTCTCGCCGAAGGCCTGCAGCTATGTCGTCCACTATCCCGGCCCGGCGGCGGACACCAATGCCTGGCTCTCGCACTACATCCACCACCACCCGCCGATCATGCGGCGGTTTCCCGGCGTCCGGGAGCTGGAGATCCTGACGCGGATCGACTGGATCGACGCGCTTCCCTGGCGCCGCGTGAACCACCTCCAGCGCAACCGCATCCTGTTCGATTCTGCCAAGGCCCTGGAAGACGCGCTTCACTCGCCGGTCCGCCACGAGATGCGCGCCGACTTCGGCGACTTCCCGCCCTATGAGGGCGGGAATTTCCATTATCCGGTGGCGACGGAGGAGGTGTTGCCGAGGGTGTGAGCGTTCGGGTTGGGGTGGAACAGAATTGCCAATTCCGTTTCAGAGGCGCAGTCACCCAGTGCGTGGAGCCCAAAGGATGACAGCCGCACCGAGAAGGCAGATGGCAGCCCCTGATACGTCCCAGCGATCGGGGCGGACCCCTTCGGCCAGCCAAAGCCAGGCGATCGAGGACACGATGTAGACGCCCCCGTATGCGGCATAGGCTCGTCCCGCCTGATCGACTTCGACGAGCGTCAGGAGATAGGCGAACAGGCTGAGGGACGCGATCGCGGGAACCAGCCAGACAGCGCTTCTGCCGAGCCGCAACCACGCCCAGAAGCCGAAACACCCGGCGATTTCGGCAAGAGCGGCCGCGATGTAAGCGAGCAAGGTCATCGCCAGGGTGTGCCACTGGGCGGCCTGACCGACAAGACGGCCTCAGCGAGGACTGGGCAGGAGGCTCATCTGACGATCATCCTGGAGCTCGGACAGAGCCTGCCGGACGATCGTTGCCGCTCCTTGCAACGCCAGTGCCGCCATCACGCCTGCCACGATGATGTCGGGCCACCCCGTCCCCGTGCCGAAAACCCCAAACGCGGCCGCCAGGACCGCAAGATTGGCGATCACATCGTTGCGGGAGCAGATCCAGACCGAGCGCATGTTCGCATCGCCTTTCCGCCAAGCGTAGAGAAGAGCGAGGCAGGCGGCGTTGGCGACAAGCGCGACTGTACCGACGAGGCTCATGGTGCCCCAACCCGGAACGGTGCCGTTCACCGCGTGCCAGACGACGCTGCCGACGACCCAGAGACCGAAGAGGCCCATCGAGGCACCCTTCACAAGAGCAGCACTCGCACGCCAGCGAAGGCTCAGCCCCAGGACGAACAGGCTGATTGCGTAGTTCGCGGCATCGGCGAAGAAGTCGAGCGCGTCGGCCTGCAGCGCCGCTGATCCGGCGGCAAGACCGGCGATGATCTCCACCACGAACATCACCGCGTTGATCGCCAGAACGACCCAGAGAATGGTGCGGTATCGCTCGCTCGTCGCGGCGTTGGACGAGCAGCTATCGTTGGAACAGCATGGCATGGACGGATCTCACTTTTCCGATCGTTCCTTTCATATGCAGGCTATAGTGGCTATAGGGTCAAGGCATGGAACGCAGCGAGATGAAGATTGGCGATTTGTCGCGAGAGACCAAAACCAAGGTCGTGACGATCCGGTATTATGAAAAGGTAGGTCTCCTGGCGTCGCCGCCGCGCAGTTCCGGCAATTATCGGACTTACGATCGCGAGGCTCTCGAACGCCTTCGATTCATCCGACGGTGCCGGGATCTGGGCTTCTCGGTCGACCAGATCCGCGAGCTTCTCGAACTCTCCTCGCACGAGGAACGCGCCTGCAGTGACGTGGACGCAATCACCGAGACGCATCTGGCCGAAGTCGAACGGAAGATCACCGATCTCCAGGCGTTGGCGAATGAGCTCCGGCAAATCTCATCCCGATGCTCGGGCGGCGGGACGATATCGAATTGTCGTATTCTCGATGCGATTACGCCGCGCGCGGATCAAACGGCCGACCCGGTCTGATCGCTCGTTCTTGAAACACTTTCATCGTATTCCGTCTCACCCCGTCGCGAGCAGCATCCGCCCCCGCGTGACCTCGCCCGCCTCCATCCGTCGATGCGCTTCGGCGGCCTCTGCGAGCGGCAGGACGCCGGCGATCTGCGGGGCGATCTCGCCTTTGGCCGCCATCGTCAGGATCGCCTCGACCGGCTCGCGCCGATCCGTGATCATCGCGCGGGTGACCTCCACACCATACTCGGCGCCCCGATCGACGATCGGCGCGGCGACGAGCCAGACCAGATGGCCGCCCTTCTTCAGGATCGGATAGGACCGGGCATGGGTCTCGCCGCCGACGAGATCGAAGACCACGTCCTGGTCGCACAGCTTGCCGAAATCCTCCGTGTCGTAGGCGACCGCGCGGGAAGCGCCCAGCGAGCGCACATAGTCGCAGTTGGCGGCGCGGCAGGTCGCTGTCACCTCCGCGCCGAGATTGCGGCAGAGCTGGACGATCAATCCGCCGACGGCGCCCGCGCCGGCATGGACGAGAACCTTCGTCCCCGGCTCGATCCGCGCGGTCTCGAACACAGAGACCCAGGCGCTGAGCCCGGCATTCACGAGGCTCGCCGCCGCCTCGTCGGACAGGCCGCCGGGGATGGGGACGAGGTCGTCCGCCCGCGAGACCCGTTCGCTGGCATAGCTTCCCTGCGTGCCGTGCCGGGCGAGGACGCAGACCCGGTCGCCGACGGCGAAGTCCGTCACGGCCGCGCCGACTTCGGAAACCGTGCCCGCCCCGTCCCGGCCGGGAACCTTCGGGAAGTCCACCGTGAAATGCGCCTTCAGGAGGCCGGCGCGCAGCTTGCAGTCGAGCGGCGTCACGCTCGCATGGCTGAGCGCGACCCGGATCTCGTCCGGCGCCATGGGCGCCCGGGGCAGATCGAGAAGCTGCAGCACGTCAGAGCCGCCATATCGGTCGTATCGGATGGCACGCATGATGAGGATACTCCGGTGTGGGAAGAGGCGGAACGAGGCGGCCGGCTTGCGTCCGCACCGTCGGCGCAGTGCCGCGCGCACCCGGTGAGCGCTCGCGGCTTATGAGAGGCAGTGCCGCCCGGGCGCCGGATGCGCTTCGAGGCCGCCCGGTCTCAGCTCTCGCCGGCCGTACCGAGCGACGCCGCCGCGGCCGCGCCGAGGAACATCGTGTCCGAGGCGATGATGAAGAAGCTGGCGCCGGCGGCCTTCCAGCGCGCGATATCCGAAGCGTCGGGGCGAAACAGGCCGACCGCCTTGCGCGCCGAGCGGCAGGCGCTCAGCACCCGCTCCATCGCCGCCTCGAGCGTCGCGGCGCCGTCGGTGCCGAGGGCGCCGAGCGAGACAGCGAGGTCTCCCGGGCCGATGAACACGACGTCCACCTCCTCCACCGCGACGATCTCCTCGATCGCCTCGACCGCCCGGCCCGTCTCGACCTGGACGGCGAGGAGAAGCCTCCGGTTGGCCTTCTCGATATAGCTGGCGATGTCGTAGCCATAGGCGGACGCCCGGCCCGGCCCTGCGCCGCGCTCGCCATCCGGCGGATAGCGCATGGCGCGAGCGGCCGCGGTCGCCTCCGCCGCGCTCGACACGCGCGGCACGAGTATCCCTTGCGCGCCGGAATCCAGCGCCGCGGCGATCGCCTCGGCGTTGTTGCCGGGCACGCGAACCATGGGCACGGCGCCGCCCGCCTCGATCGCCCGGACGAGGTTCTCGATCTCGCCGCGGCCGATCTGCGCGTGTTCCCAGTCGATGCAGACGAAGTCGGCGCCGGAACGCGCCGTCACCTCGGCGGCGACCGGATGCGGGATCGCGGCGAAGGTGCCGCACAGAAGCGCGCCGGACCGCCCCTTTTTCCTGAACCCGCTGTGAGACATCGCGTTATCCCCCCTGCCGCAATCTATTTCACTCTTAAACTATTTTTTGCGGCGGGTCTTCAACATCCCCCCGGCATCGTCGAAGATGCCGGCGTCGGCTCCGGCGCCGTCGGCCTGGCCGGATCGCGGCGGGCCGCGACTGCCTTGCCGCGGAAATCGGGGGTTTTCGATGATCAAGCGACATCCGCTGAAGGGTGCCAACCGGCTGAAGCTCGGCGTCTTTTCCACCAATGCCGATGGCGGGCTCGCCATCACGACGGTCGAGGAACGCTGGAAGGCCCGCTGGGACGACAATCTCAACGCGGCGCAGATCGCCGACCGGGCCGGGCTGGAGTTCATGCTGCCGATCGCCCGCTGGAAGGGCTTCGGCGGGCAGACGCATGCGCGGGAATGGTCGTTCGAGACCTTCACATGGGCGGCGGCGCTCGCCGCCGTCACCGAGCGGATCGGTCTGTTCATGACCGTGCACGTGCCGGTCATGCATCCGCTCTATGCGGCAAAGGCACTCGCTACCGTCGACCATATCTCCAAGGGGCGCGCCGGCCTCAACATCGTCTGCGGCTGGAACCCCTCGGAGTTCGCCATGTTCGGGGTGAAGCTCGGCGAGAAGGGCTACGACCAGGCTGGCGAATGGCTGGAGATCCTGGAGAAGGCCTATGCCTCCAACGAGCCCTTCGACTACGAGGGCACCTACTACCAGCTGAAGCAGGTCGTCAGCCGGCCAGCGAGCCTGCAGGTGCCGCGACCGGTGACGATGAACGCCGCCTTCGGCGGCCCCGGCCGGGACTTCGCGGCCAAGCACTGCGAATACATCTTCACCACCTTCAGCGAGTTGGAGGATGCCGGCAAGCATGTCGCCGACGTCCACGAGCGGGCGGCGAAGAACAACCGGCATGTCGGCCTCTACACCGTCTGCCATGTCGTCTGCCGCGAGACACAGGCCGAGGCCGACGCCTACTACGAGCGATACGCGCTCAAGGAGGCCGATCACGCCGCGGTCGAAACCCACATGGCCGGCAAGAAGGAGTTTTCCTCCTCGCACGACAGGGAAGCCTACGACCGCTATCGCCAGCGCTTCGCCGGCGGCGCGGGCAGCTATCCGCTGGTCGGCACGCCGGAGAAGATCGCCGCCGACATGATCAAGATCGCGGAACTCGGCTATGCCGGCATCGCGCTGTCCTTCGTGAACTACACCTACGAACTGCCCTTCTTCTGCGACCGGGTATTGCCGCTCCTGCGCCAGTCGGGCATGCGGTCGTGAGCGGCGTGCGTCGGCGGGGCTGCCGCCGATGACGGCGCCGGCGACCGCCAACCGCCAGGTCGAGCACCAGGAGCCTGCCATGGCCGACACACCTTCGAGCGTCCGGCACGGGGCGACGGGCGCGCCGCGCTTCAAGCTGGGGATGCGGTGCCTTGCCGGTTCGGTGACGGTCGTCGCCCTGCAGGGCGTCGGCGGTACGCTTCTCGGCGTCACCGCAACGGCGGTCTGTTCGTTGTCGGCCGAACCACCCTCGTTGATCGCCTGCATCAACCGCGGTTCGCTGCTCGCGAGCGGCCTCTTCGAAGATGCCCGCTTCAGCGTGAGCATCCTCTCGGAGGGCCAGGAGGATATCGCCAAGGCTTTCGGGGGGCAGAAGGGCGTCGCCGGGCGCGACCGCTTCGTCTACGGCGAATGGTATCGTAGCGAGCACGACGTGCCGCTCCTCGTCGGCGCCCGCGCGTCCTTCGAATGCCGCGTCGCCGGCTTCCTCGACTACGGCACCCACCGCGCCGCCATCGGCCTCGTCACCGACGTCCATATGAGCGAGGACGCCGAGCGGACACTCGTCTTCGCCGACGGGCGTTTCGGCACGGTGGGGTGAGCCCCGCTTTGCCGGTCTGCGGAACGCGCTCCGCCGGCGGCGCCGGACCGCCGGACCGCCGGACGGGAGATGGGCGTCCCGTCGGGGATGACCGATCGAGATTGCGCCACCGTCGAGGTTAAGGCAATCATTCCGGATGCCAAGCCGGTCGCGGTAATGAAAGAACCTGTCGACGGTCGCAGAGCCCTGCGCCGCAACCTACGAGCCGAAGGGCGCATAGGCGTCTCGCGTCGCCCGGATCGATCCGGCAGATTACCCCCCGAGTTCGAAAGGGTCCGAAACTCTCGGCCAATAGGGCGCGACCCGCTTTCTGTACGGGATCGCGGCATAGTCCGGCGCGACCGCTCCGGGGGCGGCGACGTAGCGGACCGCGCGCGCGATCGGCGCGAAGGCGGCGTAGAAGTGCTGGGTGGACTTCACGATTACCAGGTTCTTGTCTCCAAGCTCGCAGCCGAGCCCCGTAAAGGCATCCGGCGCGAAGGTCTGCTGCCGGACGGAGACGAGGATGATGTGGATGCCGTCTGCTTCGACCCAGACGCTCGGTCCGAGTTCCGCGCGACCGCCGCTGAGCCCGGCCTGGCTGTGGCTTTCGGACATGCCGCGCACCGTCACGGTGAGATCGACGGGATCGCCGGAGGCGGGGCCGAGCTTGCCGCCGATGCGCAGGTCGAGCGTCGCTCCGACACCGGCCGTCCGGCAGATCTCCACTGCGCCCCGATCCCAGTAGCAGCCGGTGGCGACATCGCGGACGCCGCGCTCGACCAGACGGCGCAGGATCGCGGTGCTGTCCGACGGGGCGCCGCCCCCGGCATTGTCGGCGACGTCGGCAAGCACGAGTGGCCCCGCACCGCCCATCGAATCCATTGCCGCGTCGATCCCCTCGTCGATCGTATCGTAGGGGGTTCGCGTCGCCTCGCGCAGCGACCAGATCTCCTCGCCGAGGGAGCGGGCGAGCGCGGCGGCCTTGGCCTCGTCACCGTCGGCGATCACCAGCATCTTCGCGCCGACATCGGCGACGTCGCCCCAGGGGAAGCCGTGGCCGAAGGACACCGAGAGGATGCCGTCCTGTCCTTCAAGGGCCTCCATCCGCCTGACGAAGGATCGCATCGGCTCCTCGGAGGTGCGCCACATGGCGATCATCCGGCAGTCGTAATAGGCCATGACCGGCGCGATCTCGCCGCGCTTCGCGGCGGTACAGAGGCGGTAGAGTTCCCGCGCCCGGTCGGGGATGTCCGTATGCGGATATTCCTTGAAGGTGACGATGGCATCGGCGCTCACCCGAATCTCTTCGGTCAGGTGGCAGTGGAGATCGAGCTCGATGCCGATCTTCGCGCCCGGCCCGACGATCTCGCGCACCCGCGCCAGCGTGTCGCCCTCGCAGTCGTCGTATCCCTCCGCGACCATGGCGCCGTGCATGAAGAGGAGGACGACGTCGACGGGCATCGCGGCCTTCAGGTCGGCCAGCAGCGTATCGCGAAGCTCCTCGTAGACATGGCGCAAGGTGATCCCGGCCGGCTGGGCGAAGGTGGAAAGGCTTTCGACGACGCGGTGGCCGTCCCCCTCGCCCATGGCGCGCCATTCGATCAGCGGGATATTGCCGAGGCGCGGCGGCCGGCGGCTGCCGTCGTTCCTGAAATATTCGCGCTCGCAGAATGCCGCCCGGCCGGTGGGGATCGGCGAGAACGTGTTGGTCTCGGTGGCGAGCGCCGCGATGAAGATGTTCATGTCTGCCTCCTGCCCGTCGTCCATGTCTCGCCGCCGCGGGCTCCCGGAACCGCGTCGCCGGCTCCGCCCAGACCATCGAGGACGAGCCGGGCCGCCTCGGGGTCGAAGCGGGCGCGTTCCCCGATCAGGACGAGGCGGCACCCGGTCTCGCCGGAATGATCCGCGGCCGGTGCGAGAGAGGCCCGGCTTCCGACCATCTGGAACAGCAGCGTGCGGCCGGGCTGCTCGCGAAACCGGAGAAAGCCCTTCGCCCGGGCGAGGTCCGGCGCGAGCCGGCCGATCGCGGCCTGGAAGGCCGCCATCGGCACGGCCGACCCGCAGCGCCATTCGAGGGTCTCGAAACGGAAGGCGCGCGTTGCGGACGGAGTGTCGGCAGCCGGTTGGCGCTCGCGCTCCGCGGACGGCGCGAACAGGACGTCCAGCGGCAGGCCCTCCCGGTCCGGATCGAAGATCAGCCGCTTCGTCTGCCTCGCAAGCGCAGCGCGCAGCTCCGCGAGCGCCTCGGCATCGAGGTGCTTCGTCTTTGCGAGGAACACGAAATCCGCCGCCCGCAACTGGGCGAGCCAGAGTTCGTCGGCCCGCCGTTCCGGACCGCCCGAGACGTCCTCGGCGTCCACCACGCAAAGGACCGCATCGAGATTGGCGCTTTGCCAGATGACCGGATCGAGCAGCGCCTCGACGATGCCGCGGGGATCGGCGACGCCGCTCGCCTCGATGACGATCGCATCCGGCCGCGGCCTGCGGGTCAGGACCGTCTTAAGCGTGCGCAGGAGATCGCCCTGCAGCGAGCAGCAGATGCAGCCGTTCTTGAGCCCGATGACGCCGTCGTTCGCCTCGGCCAGGATCTCGGCATCGATGTTGATGGAGCCGAAGTCGTTGACGATCGCCGCGATGCGGCGGCCGTGTCCGGCCTGGAGGATCGCGTTGATCAGCGTCGTCTTCCCGGCGCCGAGAAACCCGGTCACCAGGAGGATCGGAACGCCGCTCACCGCGGCTCGCGCCGCACCGGCCGCCCGGGCGCTGCCGCGCGATCGAGCTCTCCTCCGGCGATGACGGACTGACCGTTGACCAAGACGTGCACCATGCCCTCCGACGCCCGGTTCATTTCCTCGAAGGTCGCCCTGTCGGTCACCGTCTCGGGATCGAAGACGACGATGTCCGCGTCGCATCCGGGCTGCAGCCGCGCCTTCTTCGTCATCTGCGGCGCGCAGCCCTCGATCACCCGCGCGGGGATCAGCGTGCATTTCGCGATCGCCTCCATCAGGGAGACGGCGCCGCGCTCGCGCACATATTGGCGCAGGAACCGCGTGAAGGTCCCCGAGGAGCGCGGGTGGGAGGAGACTTCTTCCGGCAGCGGCCATTCGTCCCCGAAATAGAGCGAGCCGTCCGGCAAGCTCCAGGGCACGGCGTCCGAGGCGATCGCGCCGCCGGGATAGTTGATCGACACGTCGAGAAGCTCGCGATGGCGATCGTTCGCCTCGACATCGAGGAAGTGCCAGAGCACGAGGTCCGAGGGGTCCCTCTCCCGCGCCGTCACGAGATCCCCGACATCGGTGAAGCGATGGCCGTTGCGCACCAGCTGGATGGCGTCGTAGCCGGTTCCGGTGCGCTTGGTGAATTCGGGATCGGTGAAGAACCCGGCTCCGACCACCGTCGAGCCGGTGCCGTAGGGATAGGCCTCGACCGTCACTGGCAGGCCCTGCGCCTGCGCCCGCTTGAGGATCTCGGCGGCGCGCTCGATATCCTGAAGGCTGGTCGAGTTCAGATGGCACACATGCATATGCGCGCCCGTCGCACCGGCAAGGCCGATGAGCCGCACATAGGATTCCACCGCGCTTTTCGGATCGATGTTCGAGGCGTAGGGAATGTGGGTGTAGGTCGGGCAGCCGGCCTCATAGGCCTGATCGCAGATCCGCGTCAGCTCCTTCAGGCCCGCTCCCGGCGCATAGCCATTGGGAATGCCGATGCCGATCGCGCCCTCGTCGAGGCCCTCGCGGACCAGCGCGACGATCTCGTCGACCTCGCGGTCCTCGGCCACCTCCACCGACCAGCGCATGTCATCCGATCCCGCGCCCATGAAGGCGATGGAGGACTGGCTGGCGTCGAGGTCGAGGCCGATCATCACGGATTTGCGCGCGAACAGCCAGGCAGCCGCCGTGCCGTAGTTCAGGACGCGGCCCATGCGGGCATGGACGTCGTACCATTCGCCCACCGGCAGGGCGCCGACTTCGAGTTCCAGCGTGGTGGTGACGCCGTCGAAGGCCTGCATGCGGTCGGCCGGGACGGACTGGCCGTGGGCATGGAGATCGACGAAGCCGGGTGCGACGACGAGGCCGCGGGCTTCGATGACGTGGCTGGCGGGGCCAAGATCCAGGCCGATCGCCACGATCGTGTCGCCCCGGATCGCGACGTCGGCAATCTCGTCCCGGCCGCTTTCCGGATCCATGACGCGGCCGCCCCGGATCACGATGTCGAACATGCCGTCACCGGCCTCTTCTCGGTTCAGTGCCATCTCGATCCATCCGCGGCTAATCGAAGTGAAGCCGGGGAAGGCAGCAGCCCTCCCCGGTCTGAAGCCCGTCTACTGCGCGTAGCCGTCGACCATCTTGACGATCTCGTCCACACGGGCCGGATCCACGTTCGGGACGTCCTTCGACATGTCGGACGTCGCGTCTCGGAAGGTCTTCAGCTCTTCAGGCGTCGGTTCGTAGACAGCGATACCGGCGTCCTTGAGATCTTGAACCTGCCGGTCATGCACCTTCGGCACCCAGTCGAGAACGTCCTTCAGCGCGGCGTCGGCGGCCTCCGTCACCTGCGCCTTCTCTTCGTCCGAGAGGCCGTCCCACCAGGCACGCGAAGCGAGCGCGACGCGCATCGACGGGAAAACGCGCGCATCGGTCGCATTCGTGAACAGGTCGGCCTGGCCGAAGGTCAGGGGAACGCCGAGAGGGTTGACATAGCCGTCCGCGACGCCGGTCTGGATCGCGTTCGGCACTTCGGGGAACGGAATGACGACGCCGGACGCGCCGAGATTTCTGAAGAGCACCATCTGCGACTCGTCGAGCGCACGCATGCGCAGGCCCTTCATGTCGTCGGCGGTCTTCACCTCCTTCTTGTTGTTGAAAATCGCCATGAAAGGGCCGAGCGGGACGATAGACAGCACATGCAAGCCGTCGCCTGCGAGCTTTTCGTTCACCGCCTTGACGAAGTCCGACTCCGTCATGAACCGGGTATACTGTTCCTGGCTCTGGAACAGGTAGGGAAGGCGCAGAACGAACATGTCCGGATCGAACTGGACGGCCTTCTGGTAATCCGACATCGAGACGTCGAGGATGCCCGAGCGGATCTGGTCGAGGCGCTCGTCCTCTCCGCCGATGGTGTTGACAGGGAAGGTCTCGGTCTCCCAACCCTTCTGGTCGAGCGTCTCGATGAAGGTGCGCGCCCAGCGCGCGGTGCCGGAATTCTCCAGATCCTGAACGCTGTCCTCGGCGAGACTGACATGTTGTGCCAGGGCCGGGCTCGCCAGCATCAGGCCGAGGAAGGCGCAAGTCGTCAGCAGTGATTTCATCATGGTCTCCGGTTGCGTTTGGCTAGATTCCGATTTCGAGGTCGCTCTCGATGGCATCCGTTCGCGCCGATCCGTCGGCGTAGAGCGAGAGGCTGAGAAGGCCGGACAGACCGTGCAGGCACGTGAGGATCGCGGACACCGGCAGCGCCATCGCCATCCAGGCCGTGGAGATGTGCAGGCCTTCCGACGGCCGGTCGATCTGGCGCAGGACGAACGGGTAGGAGAACCAGATGACCGGCAGGAAGAACAGCCACGCCGCAATGAAGCGCGAAACGATCTGCACCTTCTGCCGGCCGGGGTGATCCTTCGGAGGATTGACGATCGCGGGATCGGTGCGCGTGTGGAAGGCGACGGTCGCCCCGAGGAGCCCGCCCCAGACCATTAGCCAGCGCGCCAGCTCCTCGGTCCAGAACGGCGGCGAGTGGAAGATGTAGCGGGCAACGACCTGGAGCAGCACCGTCAACAGCATGCCCAGGAACAACAGGGCCGACAGGACTTCCGCCGCCAGGTTGAGCCGGTCGGACAGGGCGTGGAACATCATCGCCAGCTGCTTCATCGCCGGTCCTCTCAGTTCACGTAGCCGAGGGCTCGTGGGAGGACGAGCGTGATTTCCGGCACATAGGTGAGCACGCCGAGCAGCACGAGCTGGACGGCGAGGAAGGGGAGCGCCGCCCTGGCGATCGCCCAATAGGGCGCGTTGCTCACGGCGGAGACGACGAGGAGCGCGGCACCGAAGGGCGGCGTGACCATGCCGAGCGTCAGATTGACCACGATGACGATGCCGAGATGGATGGGATCGGCGCCGGAGGCGATCGCGGGCGGCACGAGAAGCGGTACGAACAAGGCGAGCGCGACCGGCACCTCGAGAAACATGCCGGCGACGAGGAAGATGCCGTTCAGGAGCAGGAGATATTTCCAGCCCTCGAGCCCGAGCGAATCCAGGAGTTTCGCCAAAGCGAGCGGGATCTGCTCGATCCCCGCCAGATAGCTGAAGATGGCAACGGCGGCGAGAAGGATGAAGATCGAGCCCGACAGCGAGGCCGTCCGCTTCAGCGCCTCGTAGAGCGCCGAGACCGACATCGAGCGGTAGACCATGCCGGCCAGGATGGCGCATAGCACGGCGACCGCCGCAGCCTCGGTCGGCGTCGTCACGCCGAAGATGATGCCGCCCATGATCACCAGCGGGATGACCAGCGCCGGCACTGCCCGCACGAATCGGTTCCCGAACTCGGCGAGATCGACGCTTTCGCCGCGCGGGTGGTCGTGCTTGTGGGCGAGATAGCCGTTGGCGAGGAAGAGAACCACCGCCATCAACAGCCCGGGCACGATGCCGGCGATGAAGAGCGCCGTGACCGAGGTCTGAACCAGCGCGCAATAGAAGATCATGATGATCGACGGCGGAATGATCGGCCCGATGACCGAGGACGCCGCCGTGATCGCGCCGGCATAGCTGAGCGAATAGCCCGACTTGTGCATGGCCGGGACGAGCGTGTTGGAGATGGAGGCCGCATCGGCGACGGCGGAGCCCGAGATCCCGGCGAAGAACACCGAAGTCAGGATGTTCACGTGCCCGAGTCCGCCCTTCAGACGAGCGGCGATCGACATGGCGAAATTCAGAAGCGCCTCGGTGACGCCGGCCCGGTTCATCACCTCTCCCGCCAGGATGAACAGCGGCATGGACATGATGGAGAACAGGTCGATGTTGGCGATGATCCGCTGCGGCACGGCCGCGAGAAACCGGCCACGGTCCGCGGCGATGAAGCTGGCGATCGAGGCGGCGCCGATCAGATGCGCGAGAACCGCCCCGGTCATCAGGAGTGCGGCGGACACGAAGAGGATCGGCAGTGCTGCCATCAATCAGGCCTCTTGCGCGAATCCGCACATGCACGGACCGCGGGTGGTAAATCTCTGTCTGCCGCGGCTATCCTTCCTCGGCTGAAGGCAGCATGCATGTTAATTGTACTTCGTGCAATTGTGCAGCTGCGGTTTTTTTGTGCGCGCCTTTTTTCGAGCAGGAAGTGATGGCCAAGAGGGAAAACAACGGCGCGAGCGCGCCGGCGAAGGATCGGGCGCAGGCGTCCCGCCAACTCGGGCGCGCGGCGGCGGTCGGCCTGACGCGCGAGCGGATCGTCTCCGCGGCGATCGACCTGATCGACCGCAACGGCCTCGATGCCCTGACGATGCGCGAGCTGTCCCGCCAGCTCGACGTCTATCCGACCGCCATCTACTGGCATATCGGCGGCTCCAAGGCCGACCTCTTCTCCGAGATCGCCGGCGAGCTGACCGCCGGCATGATCGGCCCGGAGGACATCTGCGCCGACTGGCGCGACACGCTGCGCCTGTTGTTCCGCCGGTTTCGCGAGCGCGTCCATCGCCATCCCAACGCCGCACCGCTTCTCGGCGCGCAGATGCAGTCGAACGGCGCCCCGAACGCGCATTGGGTGGAAATCATCCTCACCGCGCTGAGCCAGGCCGGCTTTCGCGACCAGGCGATGGTCGATGCGTTCAACGCGCTGGTCGGCGGGCTGGTCGGCTTCGTCACCATGGAACTTGCGCCGGGACCCGCGGAACAGACCGTCGAATGGGAGAGAAGCTTCGAGACGCGGCTCGAAGAACTCGACGAGGAGCGCTTTCCGCTGACCCGCGCGACCCTGCCGCTGATGCGGAACAGGGCCTTCGTCATGCGCTGGAAGAACGGCTCGGAGGCTCCGCTGGATACGGGATTCGACGCGCTCCTGGAGTCGCTGCTCAAGGGGCTCGAGCTGCGCGCCGCGGCAGACATGGCGTCGTAATCTTGCAGGGCGGGTGCGGCGATTCGGGCGTTGCCGTTAATTGTACGACGTGCAATAACCGGCCGGTTCGATGATGGTCCGTCCGACCGATTGCGATCCAGGAGGCTTTAGATGTCCGCACCCGCCCTTCCCTTCTCCAAGGTCCGCCGCGTCGGAACCACGGTCTATCTCTCCGGCGAACTGGGCCTTCTCGACGACGGGACCGTGCCGGCCGGAATCGAGGCGCAGACCCGCCAGACGCTGGACCGCATCGCCGCCACCTTGAAGGGCGAAGGCCTGTCGCTTTCCGACGTAGTCTCCTGCACCTGCTACCTCGCGAACAAGGCCGACTTCGCTGCCTTCAACGCGGCCTACAAGACCTATTTCGCCGATCCGCTGCCGGTGCGCACCACCGTCGAGGCCCCGCTGATGATCGACGCCCTGGTCGAGATCACCGTGATCGCCGCCGCCTCGGCCTGAGGCTCCGGCGGTTTAACACCAAGCCCAGAGCGCGTTTGCAACCATGAGCGACAGTCAGATGGCCGATGTGATCGTCCTCGGGGCCGGCATGGTCGGCGTGTCCTCGGCTCTGGCGCTTCAGGCGCGGGGCCGGTCGGTCCTGCTCGTCGACCGCCGCGAGCCGGGGCGCGAAACCAGCTACGGCAATGCCGGGATCATCCAGGCCGAGGCGGTCGAGCCCTACGCGATGCCCCGGGATCTGGCGACGCTCTTCCAGATCGCGCTCAACCGCGACAACTCCGTGCGCTACAGCCTGCGGGCCCTGCCGGGCGTCGCGGGAAGCCTAGCCCGCTATTTCTGGCATTCCGCGCCGAGCCGCCACCAGGCGATCTCGGCTGCCTATTCCAAACTGGTGGAACGGGCGACGACCGACCACGCACCGCTCGTCGCTGCGGCGGGCGCCGATAACCAGATCAAGCGAGAAGGCTTTCGCCAGGCCTATCGCAGCGAGGCGGCGCTCGACGCGGCGTGGACGGAGGCCGAGAGGCTCGACCGCGACTATGGCGTTCGCGCGAGACGACTGGGCGGCGCCGAGCTCGCGACGGCGGAACCGGTTCTCGAGCGTCCGCTTGCCGGTGCCGTGCACTGGATGGACTCGTGGACCTGTTCCGACCCGGGCGGACTTGTGACGGCCTATGCGGAGCTCTTCGAGCGGCGCGGCGGAACCATCACGACCGGCGACGCCCTGTCGCTCCGTTCTGAGGGCAAGGGCTGGCGGATCGAGACGCGCGACGGACCGGTTTCGGCGCGGAACGTCGTCGTCGCTCTCGGGCCGTGGTCGCCGGATCTCCTCCGCCGGTTCGGCTACCGCATCCACATGGTGAAAAAGCGCGGCTACCACGCCCATTACGCCTGCGAGCCGACCCTGAACCTGCCGATGATGGACGTCGCCAGCGGGGTGGTTCTGTCCCCCATGAGGACCGGGCTGCGGATCGCGACCGGCGCCGAGCTGACGGCGATGGGCGCCCCTTCGGCGCCGCGGCAGCTGGCCGTCGCCGAGGCTGCCGTCCGCGAACTCCTGCCTCTCGGCAAACGGGTGGAAGACACGCCGTGGCACGGGACGCGGCCCTGCCTGCCGGACATGCTGCCGCTCGTCGGCGAGGCACCACGCCATCCCGGCTTGTGGATGAATTTCGGCCATGGGCATCAGGGCTTCACGCTCGGACCGACCACTGCCGCGCTCCTCGCGGACGCAATGGATGGCGCCGAAGACCCGCTCGCGCGCATGCTCGCCCCGACCCGGCTGAAGGCGATCTGACCGAGTTTTCTCGCGTTACAGCGAAAGCCGACGAACCCCCGGTTCTCAGCTCGGCGAGACGAAGGTCAACAGGCGTTTCGGCGTCTCGACGAGGATCGTGCGAATGTCCTCCTCGCTGAAGCCGCGCCGGCGCATCAGCGGCACGACATTGGCGAAGATGTGCTGGTAGCCGTGCCCGCCGAAATGCTCCAGCCGGCCCTTGGTGCAGATATCGTGGCTGATCAGGATCTGGTCGCGATGGCCGCGTTCGATCAGCATCTTCAGCCATTTGAGCCGCATCGCATCGTTCGGCAGGTCGATGTCCGGATTGGGAGCGTAGTGGCTCTCCTCCCAGCCGAAGAGGTCGTATTCGAGGACGCAGCCGGTATCGGCCAGCCGGAAGAGGCGATCGGCATCGAAGATCGTGCGGTCGATATGGCTGATGATCAGCCGGTCCATCGGGCCACCCGCCGCCCGCACGAAATCCGCCACCTCCTGCGGCTGGTCTTCGTGGCGTCCGGGATGGACGTTGAGCGCGGCGCCGCTCGCCCTCTGGGCTTCAATCGCCCCGCGCATCACCCGCTTTTCCTTGTCGGTCCAGGGTGACTGGCAGCCGATTTCGCCGATGATGCCGGCTTTGACGTCGGTATCCCAAGCGCCTTCGAGAAGCTGCGCGATCATCAGCGCCGCGAAGTCGTCGACCGATCTGCCGGCGTTCTCGGCCGGCTGGTACTCGTCGACATAGTAGCCGCAGCCCATGACGATCTGGACGTCGGCGTCCTGCGCCATTCGGCGCAGATGCTCGGGCCGCGGGGCGAGCCCGCCGACGGTGAGATCGACCACCGTCCGGCCGCCCGCCCGGCGCATCTCGCGGAGTTCGTCCGTGACGACGTCCTGGCAGTCGAGGCGGAAGTTGTCGCGGAAATAGCCCTGACCGTAGCGGGCCCGAAAGCAGTTGCACAGATCGATCGGCGCGTCCGAGACGCCGTCCGGGACCGTCTCGGTGCGAAACCGCGGCGCGTTGAGGTCGATCGCCAGATGCTCGTGCATCAGCGTCATACCAAGTTCGCTCGGGTCGATCGGGCCGGTGACGGTCTGGACCTTGCCCGTCAGATTGCTGAACGAGGCCATGTCACGCACTCCAGTCGACGGATTCGAGCACGCTCGAACAGTCGTCGAGGAAGGCGCCCATCGCGTCCAGGAAGCCGTCGATCTCGGTATCGCCGACCGCCAGCGACAGGGCGATCAGCCCGCGCGAGGCGAAGTAATAGCCGCGCTCGGCGAGGGCGAAATGCGCGAGCTTGAGAAGCCGCGTGGCGTCCGCCGGGTCGGCGGCCTGCCCATGGATGTTCATGATCGAGCCCATACCCGTCACCGTGAAGGGCGCGTTCCGGTTCGCAAACAGCGCCTCAAGGCGCGCACGCAGCGCTTCCCCGCGTTCGAATAGCGCATCCAGGTTTGCCGCTGTCAGATAATGCTCTGCCGCGGCGATCCCGGCGGCCATCGTCAGCGTATTGTTATTGAAGGTGCCGGCATGGGAGACCGCGTCGGGCCGGCGCGGGTCGAGCCGCTCCATCAGCGCCCGCCGGCCGCCGAAGCATCCGAAGCCCAGGCCCCCGCCGAAGAACTTCCCGATGGTCGTCAGATCCGGGATGATCCCCAGGCGCTTCTGCATCCCGCCGTCCCCCATGCGGGCCGTCTGGACTTCGTCGAAGATCAGGACGGCGCCGTGTTCGGCGGTCAGGTCCCGGAGCGCCTGAAGAAACGCCGGAGAGGGCACCCGGCAGCCGCCGGCACCCTGCATCGGCTCGACCAGGACGCAGGCGATCTCCGCCCCTTCCGTTTCGAAAAGCGCCCTTGCCGCGTCGACGTCGTCATAGGGGAGAATCTCGAAGTCATGCGGCGCGTTGACCTTGGCGCTGGCCGCACCGAAGGTCAGGAGCCCGCCATGGTAGCCCCTCTCGAACACGACGACGCGCTCTCTGCCCGTTGCGATCTTGGCGAGCGCGACCGCCATCAGATTGGCTTCGGTTCCCGAGTTGCAGAAGCGCAGGAGGTCCATCGACGGAAAGCGGGACGTCAGGAGTTCCGCGAGGCGCACCTCGTACCGATTGTGCGAGGACAGATTGATGCCGTTCGAATGCGCGGCGCAGACGGCGTCCTTCAGCACCGTCGAGGAGTGCCCGAAGATGCCGGCGGTGAACTCTCCCAGAAGGTCGACATAGGTGTGGCCGTCGGCGTCCTCGACACGGCAGCCCTCGCCCGAGACGAAGTAGAGCGGGAACGGGTCCGACCACAGGGAGGATCGCGTGTTCCCGCCCGGCATCACCGCCGCCGCCCGCTGAAGGAGCGCCTGGCTCTCCGGGTTCCGGTCCCGGTAGCGCCGCTCGACCTCTTCCAGAGCGATTGCGATGGCATTCGAGGCTACACCGGATTGCATCGCCATGGAGCTGTTCCCGAAGTGTTTGAGGAGATTACACGCTGCCGGCAGTACCGGCTGCCGGCATGAAGCCCGGCATTCCGGCGATCGGCGGCGCGGCCTTCAGCCGAGCAATGTCGGGGACCGGCCGCTTGAGCGCGGGGTCGGCGGCGAGCAGGCTTTCGAGCTCCGCCGCCATGGCGAGCAGAACCAGATCGCCGCCGCGCGGACCGACGATCTGCAGCCCGAACGGCATGCCGGCGTGATCAAGGCCAACGGGAAGGCTGATCGCCGGATGACCGGCCAGCGTCGGCGCGTAGGCCATCGCCAGCCAATGGTAATAGCTGCGCGTCGGCGCGCCATCGATTGCCGTCGGATAAAGCTCGGTCCAGGGACGCGGGCTGAGCGTGACGGCCGGCGAGACGACGAAGTCGTATTCGTCGTAGAAGGCCTGCCAGCGGCGGTAGAGCGCGGTCTGCAGCTCGAAGCCCTGGGCGATGTCGGCCGCCGAATAGCCAAGGCCCTCCTCGACGTTCAGGCGGACGTTTTCGCCCACGAGGCCCGGATCCTTTTCCATCAGCCGCCGATGCGGTCCCAGGAACAGAACCGCCCGCAGCCGGGCGAAGGCGTCGTCGGCGCCGCTGCAGTCGGGATGCGCGGCATCGGCCGCCTTGAAGACGGACTTGAACCCGTCGAGCTTTTCAAAAAATGCGGCGGCAAGCGCCTTCTCCGTGGGGGCAAAGCCGAAATCGCTTGTATAGGCGGTTTTCAGCGAGGAGAGATCCACGCTCGGAAGCCTGGCGAAGCGATCCAGGCCCGTCATGGGCTCGCCATGGACGGTCCTGGCCAGCGGATCGCGCTTGTCGTCGCCGACGATCGTCGACAGCATCAGAGCCACGTCCTCGACGGTGCGGCCCATGGGTCCGAGCGTCGAAAGCTGCAGCCAGGCCATGCCGCGCAGTTCCGAGGGGACGAGGCCGGCGGTCGGACGAAAGCCGACGATGCCGCAATAGGCGGCTGGATTTCGAAGCGAGCCGCCGGTATCCGAACCGGTCGCAAGCGGAACCATGCCGGTCGCCAATGCGGCCGCCGAGCCGCCGGAGGAGCCGGCGGCGTTCTTCGACGGGTCGAACGGATTGCCGGTGGTGCCGTAGACGGCATTGCGGGAATTGCCGCCGGCGCCCCATTCGGGAACATTGGTCTTGCCCATGACGACCGCGCCGGCCGCCTTCAGGACCGCCACCAGGCGCTCGTCGCCCGCCGCAACATTGTCGCGATGGGCCGGGCTGCCGAAGGAGGTCACCAGCCCCTCTACGTTGACCATGTCCTTGACCCCGAGGGGAAGCCCGTGCAGCGGCCCGAGCCGACCGCCGCGCATCACCGCCGCCTCATGCTCGCGGGCGACGCCTCTGGCTCGGTCGAAGTCGCGCGCGACGAAGGCGTTGATGGCGGGATCGACCGCCTCGATCCGAGCGATGCAGCTTTCGACGAGGTCGACCGGCGACAGCTGCTTGCGGCCGATCAGGCGGCGCGCCGCCACCGCGGGAAGATCGCAGGGTTCCGTCATGAAATCCGCTTCCGCATCTGCGCGCTCCCTGTGGCGATGACAATTTTGAGCGTCATGCACTGCAAGACCGTATCGCACAGGCATAGCGAAGCCGCGCGATATTGTACAGTGTTCAATTGCCCAAGAAATCGCGTAGGGGACGGTCGAAGCGAAAGCCGTGCCCTGCCGGACCGCCACGTAACAATGCGGCCAGGATGGCCGCCGACGCTCCTCTGCTTTCGCAGGCAGGACCGATCTCGGTCCGCACCAGCGAAGCCTTCCTCAGAAGGCGACGCGAACGGCGTCGCCGCAGCCTCGCCACTCTCCGCACCGCTGACACAAGGAGCTAGATCCGCAGGAGCCGCACGCTCGATGCGGATTGCGCAGGTCGCCGACGAATTCTTTCCCCTTGGCGACAGACACGGAATCTGCGCAGCGCCGGAGTTGGCGCATCTGCACCGATCGTCCCGATATCCGTCCGCTTTTGCTGGCGTCGGGTCAGCCTCTCAAAGCTCGGGAATAGACGCGTTCGCCGGCAGCGGCTTGACCGGCGCCTGCGGACGAAGCCATCCGGCATCGGCCACGTCCCCGCCCGCCTGCGCGACGATCTCCGCCGCGGCGGCCCCGCAATAGCGACCTTGGCAGCGGCCCATGCCGACGCGTGACTGTGCCTTTGCCCGGTTGAGTTCGCCAGCGCCGGATCGCTTCAGCGTTTGCCGATACGCGCCGGCGGTCACGGCTTCGCAGCGGCATAGGATCGCCTCATCGGGAAGCGCGGCGCATGCTTTTGCCGGCCAGGGAAAGGCGCGCGAGACTCCGCGCGAAAACCGGTCCAGCCGTTTACGAAGCCGCAGGAGATTGTGAACTTCGGTCGGTGAAGCCGGCAGACCCGCATCCTGCAGGAGAGCAAGGGCCGCAAGGCGCCCCGCCACTTCCGCACCATCCGCGCCGAGGATGCGGGTCCCGTCGCCGGCGAGATAGACGTCCGGACGTCCGGACCGTCCCATCGCATCGACCACGGGGGACCACTGTCGCCAGACGGGGTCGAAGGCGAGGTCGCAGCCGGCGAGTTGAGCCAGCTGGGTTTCGGAGCGCAGATGCCAACCCAGACCCACGGCGCTCGCCTCGGTCCGATGCGAGATGCCCCCGGCGTCACGCCAGCGAACGCCCGTCACACCTGTTTCGTCGCCGAGGATCTCGTCCGGGCGAACGCCCTGGTGCAGGCAGACACCCATTCGCCGCAAGCCGCGCCGCAGGGCGATGCCCCGTGCCAGAAGCCGCGGCCGGGCTGCCAGCCGCGGCAGAGCCGTCACCTGGTCGCGGAGCCGCGAGGTGTCCAACACCGCGGCAACCGCCGCGCCCGCGCTGGCATATTGATACGCGACCAGGAGGAGCAGCGGCCCCGAACCGAGGAACACGACCGGCGAACCGATCGCCACGCCTTGCGCCTTCAGCGCGATCTGGGCGGCCCCCAGCGTATAGACGCCCGGCCGGGTCCAGCCCGGCACCGGCATCACCCGGTCGGTCGCGCCCGTCGCCAGGATCAACCGGTCGAAGGAGAGGACCTCGGCACAGCCGCCGCGCCGCAGGAACAAGCGGTTGCCGGCGAGGCCCCAGACGCTGGTGCCCGGACGATAGTCGACCCGATCTGCCAGACCATCGAAGGCGGCATGCAGCTTCTTCGCCTTTCCGGCCTCCGATCCGTAGAGGGTTTCGGCCGTCCGCCCGAAGCCGGCGGGCGGGCGCCGATAGATCTGTCCGCCGGCGGCCGGTGCCTCGTCGATCACCGTCGGTCTGAGGCCCGAGGCGGCGAGCCTTTCGGCCGCCCGGCAGCCGGCCGGCCCGGCGCCGACGATCACGATGCGCTGGTCGGCCATGTCGTCTCCTGCGGCGGGGCGGTCAGCAGCGCCATGCCCTCGGCCACCGCCGTGTCGCAGGCGCGCAGGCGCCCGCCCTCCTCCGTCCATATCCAGCAGTCCTGGCACGCTGCCATCAGACAGAAGCCCGCCCGCGGACCATCGCCGAATTCGGACCGTCTCAGACTGCCCGCGTTCATCAGGACGGCGGTCAGCACCGTGTCGCCCTCAAGCGCTGCGACGTCGCGCCCGTCGAGCCGGAAGCGGACGGCAGGCCGGCCGGTCTCGGCCAGCCTGACGAAGCGTGGCCGGATCATCCTTTTGCGTCCCCGACATCGGGCACCTGCGGAAAGCGCGCGCGCACCCGGCGATAAGCCTCGGCGACAGCGACCGGCTCCGCCGCCGCCCGGCGCGCGGCGAAGATCTGCGTCTTGACGAAGAAGCGCCAGTGCACCGGCAGGGCCATCAGGATCGCGGTCAGCGCGTCATAGGCGGCGCTGGTCCATGCGCGTTCATAGCCTTCGCGCTCCGGGCCGAAATGGAAGTGCGGCACGGGCTCCGGCCGGGTGCGCCCTGCCCGCAGCGCCTGCGTCGCGTCTTCATCCAGCCGGCCGTCGCGGATTACGACGCCGTAATCGTCGCGGGCGGCCGCCTCGCCGACATAGCCCCGCGCGACGTCGAGCGCGACGCGCCAGGCCTCGCGCTCGAAGGGATCGCCGCGCCCGCCGCCGCCGGCGGAGTGGATCGACAGGATATCGCCCGGCTGCAGGACGGCGATGTCGGTGTTGCCGAGGCGATTTTCCTCCGGGGTACCGGGATTGACCGCCATGTCCGACAGACCGGCGGCACGGCCGCCGAGCACGCCCCAGGGCCGAAAGAACGACCGATCGCGGTTGCGGGCGGTGATGCGCGTGTCCGGCGCGAACACCTGGAACGCCATCTCCGTCGCCAACCCGCCGCGCCAGCGGCCGGCCCCGCCGCTGTCGGGCTTCAGGCCGTAGCGCACGAAGCGGATCGGCGTTTCCGCTTCGGTGATCTCGATCGGCGTGTTCTTCAGATAGGCGGCATCGGCTCCGGAACCGTTGGAGCCGTCGCGATGCGGCATCGCGCCGCCGCCGCCGACGACGGGGTTCACCGCGGCGATCACCGTGCGCTTGCGCCGCTCGTCGGTGGTCATGACGTTGACGATGCAGTTGTTGCCGGCGGGAGCGGCCGGCATTCTCTCCGGCACGGCCTGCGAGAAGGCGCCGAAGATCACCGAGCGCAGCCGCGCGCAGGTCAGGCTGCGCATCCCCACGGCGGCGGGAAATTGCGGATTGAGGACGGTGCCCTCCGGCGCGATGCAGGTGAAGGGTCGCGTCAGGCCCTGGTTCAACAGGATGCCCGGCTTCAGCGTGTAGAGCACGTAGTAGATGCCGACGAGCAGGATGGTGTGGCGCGGATCGCCGCCGGACGGCACGTTGAGGCTGGAGGCGAGCTGCGGATCGGAGCCGGTGAAGTCGAGGATCGCATCTTCGCCCTCGATCGTCAGCGTCAGGTGGAGGCGGCAGGGATTGCCATCGACGCTGTCCTCGTCGGCATAGTCGGAAAAGACGTAGCGGCCGTCGGGAATGACCGACAACACGCCGCGCGCCTGCGCCTCGGCATAGTCGAGCAGGCCGGCGAGCCCCTCGCGGAACGTGGCGATGCCGAACTTCTCGATCATCGCCAGGATCTTGCGCTCGCCGGTGGCGAGCGCGCCGACCAGCGCCTTGATATCGCCGATGTTCAGGTCGGGCTTGCGGACATTCGTCGTCATGATGGAGAGGATCTGCTCGTCGAAGACGCCTTCCTTCATCAGCTTCATCGGCGGGAAGCGAAGCCCCTCCTGATGGATCTCTGTCAGGGAGCGCGAGAGCGAGGCCGGCACCGCCCCGCCCATGTCGGTGTTGTGGATATGGCCTGCGCTCCAGGCGACGATCTCGCCTTCGTGGAACACCGGCTTCCACAGATGCGTGTCCGGCGCGTGCGTGGCGACGTGGCCGCTATAGGGATCGTTGGTGAAGGCGACGTCCCCGGGCCGGTAGTCGTCGATCATGTCGATCGCCCGGCCGAAGGTGAGACCGGGATACCAGGTCGCGCCGAGGTCCAGCGGCACGGCGAAGGTTCTGCCGCCGGGGTCGAGCAGCATCACCGTGAAATCCTGGGTCTCCTTGACGAAGGCCGAATGGGCCGTGCGAAACAGCGTGCGCGCCATGTTCTCGGCCGCGGCGCGGCTGTGATTGGCGAGGACCTGCAGGGTGACCGCGTCGAACATCTCGGACTTACTCCGCCGCTTCCAGATGAATGTTGAGGAAGGCGTCGACGCGCGCCGAAAGCCCCGCGGGAACGGCAAGCGTGGTGTCCTCCTGCGCGACCACGGCCGGGCCGGCGAATGTCGCGCCCGCCTCAAGGTCCGCGCGCAGATAGAGCGGGACGCTCAGCCACTTGCCCGCAAGGAAGACCGAGATGTCCCGCACCGATGAAGCCGGCTGGTCCGCAGGCGCCGACGCCGGAAACTCGACCGGGTCGCTCTCGCCGATCGCGACGAGCCGCAGGTTGACGATTTCCGCCGCGCCGGAGGGATCGTCGAAATCGTAGACCGCACGGTGCTGCCGGTGGAAGGCATCGCGTATCGCCGCCGCGTCGCCCGCTTCGATCCAGCGCCGCGCGACCGGCACCTCGATCTCGAACGACTGGCCGGCATAGCGCATGTCGGCGAAGAGTTCGGTGCGGATCCGGCCGGCAAATTGCTGACCCTCGCGCAGCCAGGTTTCTCCCTCGGCGGTCAGCTCTTCGAGGCTTTGCTCCAGCGACGGCATCGCGAGATCCTCGCAAGGGGAAAAGACCGTGCGGATGAAGTCGCCCTTCAGATCGGCGACGAGGCCACCGAGCGCGCTGACGACGCCCGGCCGGCGCGGGGCGACGATCCGCGTCACGCCGATCTCGCGGGCGAGGAAGCAGCCGAGCATCGGCCCGCCGCCGCCGAACGGCATCAGCGTGAAATCGCGCAGGTCGACGCCCGCCCGCGATGCGAGCTTCTCCACCTCGACGAACATTTCGGAGACCGCGACGTCGAGGATCGCCTCGGCCGTCTCCTCGGCGGTGCGGCCAAGCCGCTTCGCGAGCCTTTCGACGACGCGCACGGCCAGGTCTCGGTCCAGCTGGAACTGGCCGTAGGCCATCGGCGCCTGGCCGAGGATGCCGAGCACCGCCATCGCATCGGTGATCGTCGCCTCGTCGCCGCCGCGGCCGTAGCAGGCGGGACCGGGGATAGATCCGGCGCTTTCCGGCCCGACCTTCAGGACGCCGAACTCGTCGACCCGGGCGACCGAACCGCCGCCGATGCCGATCGAGCTGACGGAGACGGAGGGGATGTAGAGCGGAAACTCGCCGACCGCCTCGCCGGTGCCGAACTGCGGTTCGCCGTCGATGATCAGCGCGAGGTCCGCGGAGGTGCCGCCGACATCGAGCGTCAAGACGTTCCCGAGCCCTGCCTGCCGGGCGAGATAGGCCGCGCCGATCACGCCGGAGGCCGTGCCCGACAGGAGCATGTTGACGCAGGCCGTCTTGCCCTCGGCGGCGTTCATCAGACCGCCGTTGGACTTGGTCAGGAGCGGGCGTGCCGGAACGCCGCGCGAAGCGAGCGCCGCTTCCAGCCCGCTCAGATAGCCGGCGACGCGCGGATGGACGTAGCCGTTGAGGATCGTCGTCACCGAGCGCTCGTATTCGCGGATTACCGGCCAGACCTCGGACGAGGTGAAGACGAAGAGGTCCGGAGCCAGCCGCTCGATCTCCCGCTTCACAGCCCGTTCGTGCGAAGGCGCGACATAGGCGTGCAGCAGCGAGACGATGAAACCCTCGGCGCCCCTGGCGCGGGCGGCCCCGACGATCGGCCCGAGATCGCCGGGCGCGAGCCCTGCCGCTTCGCTGCCGTCGGCGAGCATGCGCCCGGAAATGCCGAAGATCATGTCCCTTTGGACCAGCGGCTCCGGCTGCGCGCAGAACAGCGAATACATGTCCGGCAGCCGCAGCCGCGCGAGCTCCACCACATCCTCGAAGCCGGCATTGGTGATCAGCGCCAGCCGGGCGCCCTTGCGCTGGATGACGGTGTTGAGGCCGATGGTGGTCCCGTGAACGAAAGCTTCGATCGCCTCCGGTACGACGCCCTCCGTCTCCCGCAGCCGCTCGATGCCGGTCAGGAGTTCGCGGCCGGGATCGTCCGGCGTCGTCAGGACCTTCAGCGTCACCAGACGCTGCTCGTCCTGCTCGAGCGCGCAGAAGTCGATGAAGGTCCCGCCTATGTCGACGCCGATCTTCCAAGCCATTTGCACCGCCCCTTTTGTCCGTTCCGGCACGATGCCGCCGGCCGCGCCCGGCGTCCAAGTCGGATGCGCGCATCTCGCATAGGCCGGACTTATGGGGGCGAACCCGAGATCGCGGCGCACACCGCCCGCAGATGATCGCGCAGGCGGTCCGAGGCCGCCGACAGCGCGCGATCGGTGCGGGTGAGGATCGCGACCGGAAGCTGGAAATCGGCGGCGAACGGCCGCGCCTCGACACCTTCGAACTTTCGCCACGGCAGAAGGCCGTCGACGAGCGCGATCCCGAGCCCCTGCTGGACAAACGCCATGGCGGAGAGCGAGACGTCGATCTCGATGTCCGGCCGATAGGCCAGCCCCGCCGCCCCGGCCATGCGAGCAAGTTCGCGGCCGGGGCGCGTGTCCTGGCGATAGGAGATCAGCGGAAAGTCGCCGATCGCCGCGAAATCCAGAGGCTCGCGGCCCGCCAGCGCGTGGCCGGCCGGCATGACGCAGACGATCCCGGCCCGGCCGACCGTCTCGATGTCGAGCCCCGGCCGCGGCCCGTCGTCCATGGCCACGGCGAGTTCGGCATCGCCGCCGAGCACCATCGGCACCAGCGTCTCGACCGGCGCGATCATCGAGCGCACCGTCACGTCGGGCCGGTCGCCGCGGAAGCGTTGCAGGGCGGCGGGAACGAGGCCGATCGCCGGCGGCGGCGATGCGGCGAGGCGCACGAGGCCGGTGCGGCCCTTGCGCATGTCCTCGGTTCGTCGCCGCAATGCGTCGAGCCCAGCGAAGACGTGCTGAGCCTCCGGATAGAGTTCCTCGGCGGCGAGCGTCGGGACGAGACGGCCCTTCACCCGCTCGAACAGGCGAAATCCGAGCTCGTCCTCGGCGTGCAGAAGAACCTGGCTCAGTGCCGGCTGCGAGATGTTCAGCGCCCGTGCCGCGCCGGTCACGGTGCCGGCCCGCATGACCGCGCAGAACACCTCGAGCTGACGTGCGCGCATGCCTTACCTCCGCCCCCGGGCCCATAGGGCGCCCTTATGCCTGCAGCCGCAAGTGCGATTGGACAGCGGGGCCGATGGCGGCGAAGCTCGTCGGTCAGATCGGAAGCGAGGAGGTACGCCATGCGGGTCGTCATCGTCGGCGGTGGATTGATGGGCGCGGCGACGGCATTCTTCCTCGCGCGTCGCGGGATCGGCGTGACGCTGATCGAGCGCGACCGCGTCGGTCAGGCGGCGACCAATGCGAGCTTCGGGAACATCCGCCGCCAGGGGCGCCACCTGCCACAGCTGCCGCTGGCGCATCGCTCGCGGGCGCTCTGGGGCGAGACCCTCGCGCTTCTGGACGAGGATGTCGAGTTCCGCGCCACCGGTCATGTCCGCTTCGCCTTCGACGAGGGCGCGGTCGCCGACATGGAAGCCTTCGCCCGCGACGCCGCCCCCTTGGGCCTGACGCTGGAGATCCTCGGACGCAACGAGCTGCGCGCCCGGTTTCCCTGGGCCGGGCCGGGCGCCATCGCCGCCTCCTTCTCGCCTGAGGACGGCTCGGCCAATCCGCGGCTGATCGCGCCGGCCTTCGCCCGGGCGGCCGCGCGCCTCGGCGCCGAGATCGCCGAAGACTGTCCGGTGACGGCAATCGAAAGCAGCGGCAACGGGCTCCGGGTCGAGACCGCGCGCGGGACCTTCCCCGCCGACGCGGTCCTCAATGCGGCCGGCGCCTGGGGCGCAAGGCTGGCGGAGAGGCTGGGCGAGCCTGTGCCGATCGAGGCCTACGGGCCGCAGATGGGCGTGACGGAGCCCCTGCCCCACCGCATTCTGCCGGTGGTCGGAATCTGGTCGCGGGTGAAGGCGGAAGGGGTCTATTTCCGTCAGGTGGAACGCGGCAACATCGTCTTCGGCGGCGGCAAGCGCGAACCGGTGGCGCTGGACCCCGGCCACGCCAAGGTCGACCCCGCCAACACGCTGGCGCAGCTGCCGCAACTGGCGCGGCTCTGCCCGGCCATCGCCAGGGTGCAGGTCATCCGGACATGGTCCGGCTGCGAAGGTTATACCGGCGACATGCTGCCGGTGATGGGACCGAGCCGCACCGCACCCGGCGTTTTCCACGCCTTCGGCTTTTGCGGCCACGGCTTCCAGCTCGGCCCGGGCGTCGGCGACGTCATGGCGGAGCTGATCGCCACCGGCGAGACCCCCACCCCGATCGCGCCCTACTGCATCGCCCGCTTCGCGGCCGCATGAGAGGGACGCCATCAGAATTCGGAGACCTTGCCCCAGGCGCCGCGCGAAAGGCGCGACAGGGCGTATTGGCGATGCGCGACGCTCGGCCTGTCTCCGGCGACGAGATCGGCGATGAGGCGTCCCGCGCCGGGGCCGATCCCGAAGCCATGTCCGGAAAAGCCGGCCGCGAGCAGGAAACCCTCGGGTCCCGCCTCCGGATCGATCACGGGCACACCGTCGGGCGTCGAATCGATATAGCCGGCCCAGGCGGCCTGCATCGGGATCGTCGCAAGTTCCGGCAGCAGCTGCCGCGCCCGTTCGAGGATCATCTCGATCGCCCGGCGCGAGGGCCGCGGATCGAGGATGCGCATCCTCTCCATCGGCGTCGGCTGGTCGAGCGCCCAGCGCTTCAGCGTCTCGTGGCCGGCCTTGAGGCCGGACAGATTGCCGGGCGAAAGAACCCGCCAGCGCTTGGCGAACATCGGCAGGAAGCTGCGGGCGAAGCGCAGCTGCTGCAGCGTCGGGTCGATGCTCGCCAGGCCGGAGACGGCGAGCGTGTAGCCGCCGTCGCCGCGCCGCGTCACCGACACCGCGGACGTATGCAGCGCATCCGGGATCCCCTTGGCGCCCGGCATCACCGAGAGGATCGGCGAGCGCACCGAGGACTGCGGGAAGGCGATCCCGAGCTGCCGGCAGAAGGAGGAGGCCCAGGCGCCGCCGGCGAGCACGACCTGGCGGGTGCGGATGGTGCCGTGCTCGGTCACGACGGCCGAGATCTTGCCGCCCTCCGTCTCCAGTCCGCGGGCGGCGCAGAACTGGTGCACCGTGCCGCCGCGCCCGATCACGGCGGCGGCGATCATCGGCGCCGCGCGGGCGGGATCGGCGATGCCGTCGCTCGGCGAGAACACCCCGCCCTTCCAGGGCTTGCCGGTGGCCGCACCGCGCGCGCTCGCCTCCGCCGCCGTCAGCATGTGCGTGGTGACGCCCTGCGTTGCCGCGAAGTCGCGCCATTTCGCCCAGCCGGCGATTTCGGCCTCGTCGTCGGAGAGATAGAGCAGGCCACAGCGCCGAAAGCCGAGATCCGCGCCGGTTTCGGCGGAAATTTCTTCCCACAGCGACAGGCTCTGCGTCGCCATCGGCAGTTCGCGCGCATCGCGGTTCTGCTGCCGGCACCAGCCCCAGTTCCGGCTGGACTGCTCGGCGCCGATGCGGCCCTTCTCGACAAGAGCCACCTGGAGCCCACGGCGCGCCAGGAAATAGGCTGCGCAGGCCCCGACGATGCCGCCGCCGATGACGACCACGTCGGCTTGCGCAGGCAGATGCGTGGAGGATTGGATGGTGACCAGTGGGGCGGGCATGTCTCGACTCCTGACGCTCGCGCCAATCTAGCGGGGACGGCGCATGAAGGGTCGACGGATCGGCGGCGTGGCTCGGCATGATCTGCCGCCTTCGACCGGGAACGCGGTAGTTCATTTTCAATCGGCTGGTCCGATATCGGCTTGTCAGTGGCACCGAGTCGGCTCAAGCTGGCGGAATTATCTGCCGTAGGCCTTGCAGCGGAGAGACCATGCTTACCAACGGGACGCGGATGAAGCTCGACATGATCGACGTGAAGATCCTGTGCGAGCTTCAGAAGAACGGGCGCATCACCAATGTGGAGCTCGCCGAGTTGGTGAACCTGTCTCCCAGCCCCTGCCTGACGCGCATGAAGCGGCTGCAGGCCGCCGGATACATCACCGGCTACTCCGCCCAGATCGACATCGGCAAGCTCGGGGAGATTCTGACCGTCTTCACCGAGGTGACGCTGAAGAACCATCGGCATGTCGACTTCGACCGCTTCCAGGCGGCGGTGCGCAAGATCGACGCCTGCGTCGAATGCCATCTGGTGTCCGGCGGCTACGATTATCTGCTGAAATTCATCACCGCCGGCATCGTGCACTATCAGACGATCATCGAAAACCTGCTCGACCAGGACGTCGGCATCGACAAATATTTCAGCTTCGTGGTGATCAAGTCGCCGTTCATCAAGAACCACCTGCCGCTGAACAATCTCTTCGCCGACAAGGTCCCGGCCTAGCCGTCGCGGGCCCGGCGCATTGGTGACGGAGTACGGGCGAGCAGCCGCATGCCGACCGCCGGGCGTTCAGCGGCCGCTCATCGCGTCGGTCACAACCGGATCCTGCCGCAGGCCGTCCAGCCAGCCCGTGTCGAGCTGCGGGACCGAAGCGATCAGGAGCTTCGAATAGGGATGCTCGGCGCCCGACTTCATGCGCGAGGTCGGCATCTCCTCCACCTTCTCGCCCTGATACATCACCAGGACCCGGTCGCAGATCGCCTCCACCGTCGACAGGTCGTGACTGATGAACATGTAGGTCAGGCCGAGTTCGCGCTGCAATTCGTCGAGGAGATCGAGCACCGCCGCAGCGACCACCGTGTCGAGCGCCGAGGTGATCTCGTCGCACAGGATCAGATCCGGCTTGGCTGCGAGTGCTCGGGCAAAGTTGACCCGCTGCTTCTGGCCGCCCGACAGTTCCGACGGCAGCCGGTGTTTCAGCGCCCGCGGCAGCCGGACCATGTCGAGTAGCCGGTCGACCTCCGCCTCGCGTTCGCCACCTTTCATGCCGTGGTAGAAGGCCAGCGGGCGCGCCAGGATGGTTCCAACGGGCCGATTGGGATTGAGCGCGGTGTCGGCCAGCTGGAAGACGATCTGCAGCTTGCGCAGATCCTCCTTCGAGCGGTCCTTCGTCCGCCCCGCGAGTTGCACTCCATCCAACCTTATCTCGCCGAACGCCGGCGGCAGAAGGCCGGCGATCGCCCGCGCCAGCGTCGACTTGCCGCTGCCGGATTCGCCGATCACGCCGAGGCTCTTCCCCCGCTCCAGGCGGAAGCCGATGTCCTTCAGGGCGAGATATTTCGGGTAGCCGTTCCTGTCGATCTCGCCATAGCCCGCCGATAGGTTCGACACCTCAAGAACGGCCGTCTCGGGCTCGGCGCCGCCCTTGCCGGCGAGATCGTGGGACGTCGGATGGAATGCCGCGATCAGCGCCTTGGTGTAGCCGTGCGTCGGCGCCGTGACGATCTGCTCGGTTGACCCTACCTCCTGGACCTCGCCGCCCTTCAGGACGACGATGCGGTCGGCGATCTGCGCGACGACGGCGAGGTCGTGGGAGACATAGACGCCCGCCATGCCGCGCTGGCGCATGACCGACTTGAACGCTCGCAGCACCTCGATCTGGGTGGTGACGTCCAGCGCCGTGGTTGGCTCGTCGAACACCATCACCTCGGGATCGCCGATCAGGGCCATCGCGGCCGCAAGACGCTGCAGCTGGCCGCCCGACACCTGATGCGGAAACCTTTTGCCGATCGTCTCCGGCTCTGGCAGCGCCAGCGCCCGGAAGAGCTTCACCGCCTTTCGCCGGGCCGCCTCCATCGGCATCAGATCGTGGATCTTGGCAACCTCTACGACCTGCTCCATGATCGTCTGCGAGGGGTTGAAGGCAGCTGCGGCCGACTGCGGGACGTAGGCGACCTGCCGGCCGCGCAGCCGCCGCCGCTCCGCCGTCGTCATCGCGACGACGTCCCGCCCCGCGACGCGCACCGAGCCTCGGCGGATCGAGCAGCCGGGGCGCGTATGGCCAAGAAGCGTCAGCGCGATCGTCGTCTTGCCGGAACCGCTCTCGCCGATCAGTGCAACCATCTCGCCTTCGCCGACGTCGAGGTCGACGCCCCGGATGATCTCGACTTGGCGTCCGGAATCGGTCCTTGCGGTGACGTGCAGATCGCGGATCTCGACGGCGTTGCCCATCATTCGCTCCTGTCGCGGATCCGCCGGGGCAGATTGTCGATCAGCATGTTGACCGAGATCGTCAGGCTGGCGATCGCGATCGAGGGAAAGACCACGGCCGGCGCGCCGAAGGAGAGCCCGCCGATGTTCTCGCGCACCAGCGCGCCCCAGTCGGCCTCCGGCGGCTGCACGCCGAGCCCCAGGAAGGACAGGCCGGAGAGCAGAAGCACGATGAAGACGAAGCGCAGGCCCAGATCGGCGAGCACGGGCCCGACGATGTTCGGCAGGATCTCTTCGCGGATGGTGTAGACGATCCCCTCGCCCCGCGCCCGCGCGACCGTGACGAAGTCCATCGCATTGATGTTCACCGCGAGGGCGCGGGCGAAGCGATAGCTGCCCGGGGCATAGATCACGGCGAGCGTGACGATCAGCACCGTCAGGGAACTGCCGACGGCGGCGACGACGACGAGGCCGAACATCAGCGACGGAATGGAATTCAGCGCGTCCAGGAACCGGGACAGAGCGGCGTCGAACCAGCCTCCGACCACCGCCGCGATCATGCCGAGCGTCACGCCGATGAAACAGGCGAAGGTGACACCGGCGAGCGAGATGCCGACCGTGTAGCGCGCGCCCATCATGATGCGGGAGAGCATGTCGCGCCCGAGATAGTCGGTCCCCAGCCAGAACTTCGCGGACATCGGGCCATAATAGTCGAAGTCGACGATCTTGCCGACCGGATAGGGGCTCAGCAGGGGCGCGAAGATCGCGACGACGATCCAGAAGAGGATGATCGCTGCGCCCACGGCGCCGACGGCATTCATCCGGAAGCCGAGGCGGCGGGCAGCTGGAGCAGTCAGGGTCATTGGTTGCGCAGCCGCGGGTTCGACATGATCGCGACGACGTCGGCAGTCAGGATCAGGAGGAGGTAGCTGACGCAGAAGATCATCGCACAGGACTGGATCAGCGGCAGGTCGCGCGTCGACACCGCGTCGACCATCAGCTTGGCGACGCCGGGATAGTTGAAGATGGTCTCGACGATGATCACCCCTCCGAGGAGGTAGGACAGAGAGAGTGCCACCGCATTGGCGATCGGCCCGAGTGCGTTGGGAAGAGCGTGCCGCAGCACCATGCGCCGGCGCGAAGCCCCCTTCAACAGCGCCATCTCGACATAGGGCGTGTTCAAAGTGTCGATCACCGCAGCCCGCGTCATCCTGATCATCTGCGCTGAGATGACGAAGGACAGCGTGATGACCGGCATCGCATAGATCCGGAGCAATTCGCCGATGCCGTGCACGTCGGCCGCGACGGACAGCGCCGGAAGCCATCTGAGATAGACGGCGAAGATCAGGACGGCCAGGGTGGCGACCATGAACTCGGGGACCGAGATCACGGTGACGGTGAAGACCGAGACGATGCGGTCGTAGATCGTGCCGCGGAACATCGCCGCGGTGATGCCGAGCGCCAGAGCGATCGGGACGGAGAACAGCGTCGTCACGCCCGCGAGTTCCAGCGAGTTCACGAGCCGGCCGGAGACGAGCTCCGCGACGTCCCGGTTGTTGGCGTAGGAGCGCCCGAGATCGCCCGTCGCCAGGCCGCCCAGCCAGCGGAAGAAGCGCAGGATCGCCGGCTCGTCGAGATGCATCGCATGCCGAAGCCCCGCCACGGCCTCGGGCGTCGCCGATTGGCCGAGAAGGATCTGCGCGACGTCTCCCGGCAGGAGTTCGGTCGCGAAGAAGACCGCGAAGGCGACGATGACCAGGGAGATCAGCATGATTCCCAGCCGCTTCAGCACGAGCCGGGCGATGACGGCATTCATTGCGACGGACAGCCTCGTTGTGGCGGGATGCATGAACGGCCGGGCGGAATTCGCCCGGCCGTGATGGCGATGTCAGGCGTCGAGCCAGACATATTCGGCGAATGCATACCCCATCATGCCGCCGAGCGGGTTCGGCTTCAGCCCCTTCAGCTTGGAGGACAGCGCGTCGACATTGGAGATCCACACCGGGATGATCGTCCCTGCCTCTTCGGAGATCATCACCTGCATCTCGTCGTAGATCTCCTTGCGCTTGGCCTCGTCGAGCGAGCCGCGCGCCTCGACCAGCATTTTGTCGAACTTGTCGGATTTGTAGTGGCTCTCGTTCCACGGGGCGTCCGAGGTGTAGAGCAGCGAGAACAGGATGTCCGGCGTCGGGCGCGGGTTGATGTTGCCGAAATGGACCGGCGCCTTGAGCCAATAGTTCGACCAGTAGCCGTCGGAGGGCACGCGCTGCACGTCGAAGGGCATGCCGATCTCCTGGCCGGCCTGCTGCACGACGGTCGCCATGTCGATCGACGAGGTGGCGGCATCGGAGGCGACAATCGGGATCGACCGGCCGAGCACGCCGGCCTTCTGGAACAGGCTCTTGGCCTTTTCGGGATCGTATTCCCTGGGCTTCAGATCCTTGTTGTAATAGCGGTCGTTGGGCGAAACCGGCTGATCGTTCGCGATGACGGCGAGATCGCGCATGACCGAGCGCTGGATGACTTCGCGGTTGATCAGATACTTCATGCCCTCGACGAAGCCCGCCTTGGCGCCCGGATCGACGTCGAGCCGGACATTGAGGTCGGTGTAGTTGCCCGACGTGGTCTTCGACAGCGTCACCCCGCTCACCGTGTCGAGGCGGCGGATCGAGCGCGGGTTGATCGAGGCGGCGAGCGCGATGTCGCCGGACAGAAGCGCGTTGACGCGGGCCGGCTCGTCGGAGATCGCGATGAATTCGAAGCTGTCGAGATAGGGCAGCTTGTCCTTCCAATAGGTCTCGTTCTTCACGCCGACCGACCGCACGCCGGGCTCGAACACCTCGCATTTGAAGGCGCCCGTCCCGTTCGCGGTCGAAAAGTCGGTCGTGCCGTCCGCGATGATCATGAAATGATGCAGCGACAGGATGATCGGCAGGTCGGCGTTGGGCGCGGCCAAGACGATCTCCATCGTCCCGTCGTCGACCTTCTTGAAGCTTTCCATCTGCTTGGCCATCGCATTGACCTTGGAGCCGACGGCGGGGTCCTTGTGGCGCTGCAGCGAGTAGATGACGTCGTCGGTGGTCAGGGGCTTGCCGTCGTGGAACGTCACGCCCTTGCGCAGCGTCAGGGTCCAGGTCTTGGCGTCCTTCGTCTCGAGCCTGTCGGCGAGCTCCATGCGGATGCTGCCGCCCTCTTCCAGGAAGGTCAGGCGATTGTAGAAGGCGCAGGCGCGGACATAGTCGGTCGACAGCGAGCCCTTGGCGGGGTCGAGCGTGTCGGCCGTCGATGCCGACCAGCCAGCCGCCGTGATCGAGCCGCCGGATTTCGGCGTGTCGGCCCAGGCCTGGCTGGCGCGGCCGATGATCGTGCCGCCGGCGGCCAGGCCAATCCCGCTCGCCATCAGGAGCCGCAGGAGGTCGCGACGGGTGGCGCCGCGGCGGAGCGCATCCTCGACCATCGCATCGTCGCGACCGGTCCAGTTCGTCACAGTCTTATGGCTCATGCGTCGACCCCTTTTCGTGTCAGGAAGTGGCTACCAGGCGTGGGCGTGGTTCAGGTGTCACTGCGCCTCGACGGCGTCCGCCAAAGCGGCGAGCGAGGTGAAATGGAAATCCGGCTCGGTGAAGCTCTCCGGCGCGATCGTGCCGCCATAGCCGGACCGGCCATGCCGTCGTTCGATCCAGCAATTGGTCAGCCCCAACTGCCGCGAGATGCCGATGTCGTGGTACTGGCTCTGCGCCACGTGCAGGATGTCTGCCTTGGCCACACCTTCCGAGCCGAGGTCCGCCAGCACGAATTCGAAGAACGCCGGGTCCGGCTTCTCGGTGCCGGTGTCGTCGGTGGTGAAGCCCTTGTGGAACGGATTGCCGAGTTCCGCCCCGAAGCGTTCGAATGCCCAGCGCTGGGCATTGGTCATCGCCACCAGCCGAAAGCGGCGGCCGAGCCTCGCAAGCGCTTCCACGCTGTCCGGGAACGCCGGGGCGGCGGCGACCGCTTCGACCATCCGCGCGCCATATTCGGCTCCTCGCGGCAGGCCGGTCTTGTCGGCGATGATCTCGTAGCAGCGGGCGACGTCGTCCGGAAACTTGCCAGCCTCTGGGTCCCGACGGCAGTCGCGGTAGATCGCCAGAGCCGCCTCGCCGTCGACCGGGACGCCATGCTCGGCGGCAATGGCCTCGAGCCCACCGGTCAGTCCCGCCTCGAAATCGATCAACGTCCCCACGACATCGAAGGTCAGGACCTTGAAACGCGTCAGCACTCTGTCCACCAGATACTCTCCGTCCGTGAGCCAGGAGAAGCGGATGTCGTTCGGCATTTTATTCCGCGCCAGCCGTTTTCGGTCCGCGCCTTCGAAACGCGGCGATGCGCAGGATCCGGAGCTTGTAATCTGGCGCTGTTCCAGCCTTCCTGCTGTCTGCGACCGCCTTCCGTTCCAAGACTGTCGCAGGACTGCGACTTAAGAAAAGCCGAAACGCGCAGCCGCCGCGGCATTTTGTTTTGAAATTCGCGGCATGGCGATATTTTCCGCAGTGCCTATTCAATAGCCCTTGGACCGGTGGACACGGCCGGGCACAGGCTGGGCGTTCAACTGCGCGCGGATACAGTCGACCGCACAATGTGCACCTTCCTCGAAATCGGTTACCGTTGCGACATGCGGCGTCAGGATCACCTTCGGATGGCTCCACAGGCGATGCTCGGCCGGCAGAGGCTCCGGCTCGGTCACGTCGAGGAAGACGCCGCCCATCCGGCCGCTGTCCAAGGCGGCCAGAAGCGCATCGTGATCCAGCTGGCGGCCGCGGCCGGCATGCACCAGGCAGGCACCCTCCGGAAGCGCCGCGAACAGATCCGCATCGAGAATGTTCCGGGTCTCGGGCGTCAGCGGCAACAGGCAGACCAGGATGTCGCTGCGCGCAAGAAACGGCTGCAGGCCATCCGGACCGTGGAAGGTTTCGACGCCCTGGACGGTGCGCGGCGTCCGCGACCAGCCGGCCAGCGGAAAGCCGAGGGGTAGGAGCGCGTGGAGCGTCGCGCGGCCGAGCTGCCCGAGCCCCAGCACGCCGACGCGGCGGCGGCTGGCGAGATCCACCGGGCCAGCCTCCCAGACCCTGCTTCGCTGCTGCGCAATGTAGCGCGGCAACTGCCGATGCATGGCAAGGACGCCGAGGAGCGCATAGTCGCGCATCATCGCGCCGATCGACGGCGTGACCATCCGCGCCACCGTCACATGCTCCGGCAGCGCGGCGAAGTCGAACTGGTCGACGCCGGCGCCGACCGAGAGGATCATCTCAAGGTTCGGATAGCGGTCGATGATGCCATCAGGCAGCGTCCAGGCGGCGATGAAGCGGACGCTGGCCGGATCGGCGACCGCGGCCTCGCCTTCGACAAACGGCACGTCCGGCAGTGCGTCCCGGAAGATCGGCCGCCAGACCGCGGCCCGTTCGGCGCTGGATAGGTAGAGCAGCGCCATGCGCTCAGGCGCCTGTCATCGCCGCGCCCACGTCCGGATCATCGAGCGTTTCGTCGAGGACGCGGCGGGTGCGCGCGACCATCTCGTCGATCTCGTCGAGGGTGCAGCACAGGGGCGGCGCGAAGCCGATCGCGCCGCTGCCGAAGGCGCGCACGATCAGGCCGTTGCGATAGGCGCGGTCGAAGATGCGCCGGGACGCCTCGGCCGCCGCCGGCAGCGGCGTCTTCGCGCCCTTGTCGGTGACGAGTTCGATCGCCGCGAGCATGCCGCGGCCCCTGACGTCACCGACCAGCGGATGGTCGGCGAGGCCGTGAAGGCCGGCCATCAGCCGCTCGCCGGCCCGGCGCCCGTTCTCCAGAAGCCCGCCTTCGTAGAGCCTGAGGACGGCGAGCGCGACGGCAGCGCTGACCGGATGGCCGGAATAGGTATAGCCGTGGCCGATCAGGGCCTCGCCGGCGCCCTCGGCAATGACCTGGTAGACGTGATCGGCCATTAGGACAGCGCCAAGCGGGGCATAGCCGGAGGTGAGACCCTTCGCGACGGTGATGAAGTCAGGCACGATGTCTTCGTCTTCGCAGGCGAAGAGCGGGCCGGTGCGACCGAAGGCGGTGATGACCTCGTCGGCGACGAACAGGATGTCCATCTCCCGGCAGACCTTTGCCATCGCCTTCATCCAACCAGGCGGGGGAACGAGAACGCCGCCCGATCCCTGGATCGGCTCGGCATAGAACGCGGCCACACGCTCGGCGCCCAGTTCCTCGACCTTTGCCCGCAATTCGGCCACCGAGGCCGCGATGATCGCCTCCGGATCCGGCCCCACCGGATTGCGGTACACGTAGTGCGACGAGATCTTGTGCTGCCAGCCGAACGGTACGCCGAAGCCGGCATGAAAGCCGGGCAGCGCCGTCAGACCCGCCCCGGCCGTCGACGAGCCGTGGAACCCTTGCGACAGCGAGATGAACTGGTCCTTTTGCGGCATGCCGCGGGCATGGTTGTAGTAGCGGATGAAGCGGATCGTGCTGTCCACCGCATCCGACCCGCCGAGGGTGAAGTAGACATGATCGAGATCGCCCGGCGCGCGCTCGGCGAGTTCCGCCGCCAGGCGGATGGCCGGCTCGGAGCCCATGTCGAAATAGCCGGTCGCGTAGGGAAGCCGCCGCATCTGTTCGGCCGCCGCCTCGACGACGCTCTCATGGCCGTAGCCGGCATTGACGCACCACAGGCCGGCGAAGCCGTCGAGCAGCTGATTGCCTTCGCTGTCGGTCAGCGTCGCGCCCTTGGCGGAGCGAAGGACGCGGAGCCCGCCCTGCTCATGACCGCGGAAGGAGCTCAGCGGGTGGATCAGATGCTGTCTGTCGAGTTCGACGAGCGAGTTGGCGAGCATGGTGGTGTCTCCGGAATGGATCAGCCGAGAGCCTGCGAGGCCAGGGCGAAGGTCTGCACGACGTTCGACGACGGTGCGGAACGGGGAACGGGAGAAGCCATCTTCATGCCGCCGCCGACGTGAGCCAGCCCGTTTTCGGCCAGCCAGGGCGCAAGGCCGCTGGAGGCCGGGACATCGACGCGGACGAAGCTGCCGGCGTGGCGGTGAAGATAGGCCGCGATCAGGCGCTTGGCGGCTTCGGCGTCCGGCGCGACGACCGGCCCGACCACGAAACCGCGCCCGAAGGGCCGGCAGATGGCGAAGCCGGCAATCCGGCCCGCCTCGCCCCGCATCACGACCGCTTCGCCGACGGCCTGCAAGTGCTCGAAAAGCAAGGTGCGGTCGCCGCCAAAAGCGGTCCGGTCGAGCTCGACGATCGCTGGCCAGTCATCGGAGGCGACTTCGGTGACGCCCTGCGGACGGAGGACGGCAGCGGCTTCGCCCTGATGCTGCAGGATCTGTTCGTCCTCGACAAAGCCGAGCTTCGCATAAAGCGGCAGTCCGGCCTCGGTGGCGACGAGCCGCAGCGACCGGTCGCCGGCCTCGGCCATGACCCGCTCGACCAGGCGACGCCCGAGACCGCGCCCGCGCATCGCTCCGTCGACGATGATCATGTCCAGCATCGCAAGATCGCTCCCGAACGGCGTGCAGAAGGCCGTGCCGACGACCCTCCCGCCTTCCGCGGCAACGAAGGCCTTCGATATTTCGGCGACCAGCGCCCAATCCTCGGCCCGATGCGGCCAGCCTTCGTTGCGTGACAGCGCGACGGCGCTTTCGAGATGGCCGGTCGTGAACGGCAGGATCTGGATATCGGACATTCTTCAGTCGATCCGGAAGTTTATGCCGCTCAGGGATAGCAGCGCAGGAGGGAAAGATGGTTTCGGCGTCCGGCCGGGTGACGGAATATCCGGCCGTCGCCGATGGCGATGGCCGCAGCTTATTGCGACGGCGGAGCCCGCCGGTCACCCGGTCCCGACGGCGCGCGGACGGCTCTGGCCGGCGGTCAGTCTGCGGCCGAGGCGCAGCACCATCTCGGCCGCCGCCCTCAACTCCTGCACCGTGATGTACTCCTCCGGCTTATGGGCGCGGGAGATGTCGCCGGGCCCGCAGACGATCGCGGGAACGCCGGCGGCCTGGTAGAGCCCCGCCTCGGTGCCGTAGCTGACGGCCGCCAGCGGCTTGTTGCCGGACAGATCGCTCACCAGCTCCGCCAGCGGATGGTCCTCCCCGATGGCAAGCCCGGGGTAGCTGGCGACGATCTCCGCCGAAAGGGCATCGTCGGCGGCGACGATCCTCAGCGCCGGTTCGAGAAGCGCCAGCGGATCGACGCCGGCGATCGCCCGCGCCTCGATCTCCGCTTCCGCCCGGTCCGGGATGATGTTGAGCGCCTCGCCGCCGCTGATCCTGCCGATCTGGATGGTCGAATAGGGTGGTGCGAAATGGCTGTCGCTGGGCCCGCCGACACGCTGCGCCTCGGCTTCGTCGGCCATCGCGGCCAAGGCCGGCAGGATGGCGTGGATTGCGTTGCGCCCGAGGTCGGGTCGTGACGAATGACCGGATTTCCCCGCCGCGACGATCCGCAGGGCCGCCTTGCCCTTGTGTCTGAGAACCGGCACCAGCCCGGATGGCTCGCCGACGATGCAGCCGAGCGGCGGGGCGCAGAGCGTCGGCAGCTTCGCGATGAGATGCGGAACGCCGCGGCAGCCCGCCTCCTCGTCGTAGGAAAGGGCGATATGGATCGGCCGGGTGAGGTTCATGGCGACGAGATCCGGCACCGCCGACAGCACCGCCGCGACGAAGCCCTTCATGTCGACGGCGCCGCGGCCGACGAGGCGTCCCTCGACCTCGCGCAGCCGAAACGGATCGCCCTCCCAGGCTGGCTCGTTGGCGGGAACGACGTCAAGGTGGCCGGACAGGATGTAGCCCGGCACGTCTGGCGGCCCGATCGTCGCGAAGAGGTTGAAGCGGTCCCCTTCCGGTCCCCCCACCACGACGGATTCGACGCCTTGCGTGGCGAGGAAGTCGCGGATGTAGTCGACCAGGGCACCGTTATGCGTGCCGACGACGGAACGGAACGCCACCAGGCTGGACAACATGGACTGCAGGTTCATCGCCGGGATCTCGCTCCGATGGCAGAATCGGCCCGCAGCAGAGCTGGCGGGGCGCTGGAAGACTGCCGCGAAACGACCGGCAGCCCTTGCCGTCATGTCCCGCGCATTTGGAAGAATCTGCTTCGTCCGCCCCGCCAAAGACTAGAAACCGCGCCGCTCTTGAGCGCTACCATCGCGCATGTCCCGCCCCAGCATTGGGCAGGCCGACGATCCCCACCCTTGAGAGGCAAGACGCTCGTGTTCCGCCCCAAATTTATTACCTTCGACTGCTACGGGACCCTCACGCATTTCCAGATGGCCGAGAAGACTCGGGAGATTTACGGCCCGCGCCTCTCGGCGGATCGACTGGAACAGTTCATCAAGAATTTCGCGGCCTATCGTCTCGACGAGATCCTCGGCGACTGGAAGGCCTACGATCAGGTCCTGGTCAACGCCGTCGAACGGACCTGCAGGCGCAACGACGTCGCCTTCGACGAGAGCGAGGCCCGGCAGTTCTACGAGGCGGTGCCGACATGGGGGCCGCATCCCGACGTGCCCGAGGGCCTGGCGAAGGTCGCGAAGGAGATCCCGCTGGTGGTCCTGTCCAACGCCATGGACGCGCAGATCATGTCGAATGTCGAGAAGCTCGGCGCGCCCTTCGCTCATGTCTTCACCGCCCAGCAGGCGAACGCCTACAAGCCGCGCTTCCAGGCGTTCGAATACATGCTCGACGAGCTCGGCTGCGGTCCCGCGGACATCCTGCACTGCTCCTCGTCTTTCCGCTACGATCTGATGTCGGCGCACGACCTCGGCATCGCGAACAAGGTCTGGGTCAATCGCGGCCACGAGCCGGCCAATCCCTATTACGGCTATGTCGAGATCCCGGACATCTCCGGTCTTCCGGCCGTCCTGGGCCTGTGAGGCCATGCAGCTGAAATCCTACTGGCACGAGACCGCTCCGCGCTTTTGCGGCGGGGCGCAAGGTCCGGTCGAAGGCAGATTCGACGTCGCGGTGGTCGGCGGCGGCTTCACCGGCCTGTCGGCCGCGCGCACGCTGGCCAAGGCCGGTGTGCGGGTCGCGCTTCTGGAAGCGCGCCATGTCGGCCATGGCGGGTCGGGACGCAATGGCGGCCACCTCAACAACGGGCTCGCCCACAGCTACCTCTCCGCCAAGCAGCATCTCGGCGAGGCGCGGGCGAAGGCGCTCTACCGCGCCTTCGACGACGCGGTGGACACGATCGAGCGGATCGTCGCGGAGGAAGGGATCGACTGCAGTTTCCGGCGCGCCGGCAAGCTGAAGCTCGCCTCCAAGCCAGCGCATTTCGACTCGATCGCGAAGAATTTCGAGGCGGTCCACCGCGAGGTCGATCCCGATACCGCACTCCTGTCGAAGGCGGATCTGCGCGCCGAGATCGGCTCCGACGCCTTCCATGGCGCCATGCTGTCGAAGAAGAGCGCGATGATGCATATGGGGCGCTTCGTCCACGGCATGGCTGATGCCGTGAAGCGGAAAGGCGGCGTGATCTACGAAGACGCGCCGGTGACGGCGCGCGAGACGGACGGCTCAGGCTGGCGGCTGACCACGCCGCGCGGAAGCCTCACCGCCGAACGCGTCTTCCTTGCCACCAATGCCTATACTGCAGGGCCTTTCGGCCATTTCCGCCGCCGGGTCATCCCGGTCGGCAGCTTCGTGCTCGCGACGCGGCCTCTGGGCGCCGATGCGATCGCGGCGACGATGCCGGGAAACCGGACCTGCGTGACCTCGCTCAATGTCGGCAATTATTTCCGCCTTTCGCCCGACGATCGGCTGATCTTCGGCGGCCGCGCTCGCTTTTCCGCCGTGTCCGATGCGACTTCGGACGAGAAGTCCGGCCGCATCCTGCGCGACAGCCTCGCCCGGATCTTTCCGCGGCTGGCCGAGGTCGAGATCGACTATTGCTGGGGCGGGCTGGTCGGCATGACCAAGGACCGGTTTCCCCGCGCCGGCGAAGCGGACGGCCTCTACTACGCCATGGGTTATTCCGGCCATGGCGCCCAGCTTTCCACCCATATCGGCGAGATCATGGGCGAGGCGATGGCCGGCAAGGGCAACCGCAACCCGATGGAGGGCATGAGCTGGGAGGCCGTTCCCGGTCATTTCGGCAAACCGTGGTTCCTGCCGCTCGTCGGCCTCTACTACCGCGTGCTCGACCGGATCCGGTAGCCCCTTCCGCGCGCCCTTGGAGCGCGGCCGCCGAGCCCTCGCGCCGGCCGCGCCATGCGAGACGAGCCCGCCTCAGCCGAGACCGCCGATGTGGAACGCCTTGGTCTCCAGATATTCCTCGATGCCGATCCTTGCGCCCTCGCGGCCGAGGCCGGACTGCTTGACGCCGCCGAAGGGCGCGACCTCGGTCGAGATCAGGCCGGTGTTGAGCCCGATCATGCCGAACTCGAGCGCCTCGCCGACCCGCCAGCTGCGGGCCAGATCCCGGGTGTAGAAATAGGCCGCAAGGCCGAAGGGCGTGCCGTTGGCGACGGCGATGGCCTCCTCCTCCGTCTCGAAGCGGAAGATCGGCGCGACCGGGCCGAAGGTCTCCTCGCAGGCGAGCTGCATCTTCGTGGTGGCGCCGGTGAGGACGACCGGCGCGACATATTGCGGCCCCTGCGGCAATTTGGCCGGCTCGTTGGCGAGCCGCGCCCCGTGCGCCACCGCATCGTCGAGATGGCGGTTGATCTTGTCGAGCGCCGCCTGGTTGATCATCGGCCCGATCGTCACGCCCTCCTCCGTTCCCGGCCCGACCCTCATCGCCGCGACCCTTGCCGACAGTTTCTCCACGAAGGCATCGTGGATGCCGGCCTGGACGAGGATGCGGTTGGCACAGACGCAGGTCTGGCCGCCATTGCGGAACTTGGAGATCAGAGCGCCCTCGACCGCCTTGTCGAGATCGGCATCGTCGAAGACGATGAAGGGCGCGTTCCCGCCGAGTTCGAGGCTGAGCCGCTTCACGGTCGGGGCGCATTGCGCCATCAGGAGCGAGCCGACCCTGGTCGATCCGGTGAAGCTCAGCTTGCGCACGGCCGGGTTGCCGGTCAGCTCGCCTCCGATATCCGCGGGAAGACCGGTGACGACGTTGACGACGCCGGGCGGGATCCCAGCCTGTTCGGCCAGCGCGGCGATGGCGAGCGCGGAGAAGGGCGTCAGCTCCGAGGGCTTGATCACCACGGTGCAGCCGGCGGCGAGTGCCGGGCCGACCTTGCGCGTGATCATCGCATTCGGGAAATTCCACGGCGTGATGACGCCGCAGACGCCGACCGGCTCCTTCAGGACGGCGATCCGGCGATCGGGCGTCGGCGAGGGAATGATGCCGCCCTCGATCCGCCGGGCCTCCTCGGCAAACCATCTGACGAAGGACGCGCCGTAGGCGATCTCCCCCTTCGCCTCGGCGAGCGGCTTGCCCTGCTCCAGCGTGAGGATGAGTGCGAGCTCGTCAGCATGCTTCAGCATCAGATCGTACCAGGCCATCAGCAGCCCGGCCCGCTCGGCATTGGTCCGTTTGCGCCAGCTCGCGAACGCCGTTTCGGCGGCGTCGACCGCGCGCCTCGTCTCGGCCGCGCCCATGGCCGGGACGGTTCCCAGCGTCTCGCCCGTTGCCGGATTTGTCACCGCGATGGTCTCGCCGCTGTCGGAGGCGATCCAGTTGCCGCCGACCCAACCCTTCTGCCGCAGCAGTGACGGACTCTCGAACGTATTCATACGCTTATTCCCTTTCGATGGCGTTCAGGACGGCTTCGGTGAAGGCCCCCGTCCTGTGCTCGCCCGGACGGATACCGATGCCGTTCGCCGTCGCGTGCTCCATGGCCCGCATGATCCGGCTCGCCGCGCCCGTTTCTCCGAGATGCTCCAGCATCATCGCCGCCGACCAGATCGCCGCGAGCGGATTGGCGATCCCCTGCCCGATGATGTCCGGCGCCGAACCGTGCACCGGCTCGAACATCGATGGCCCGGCCCGGGTCGGATCGATGTTGGCGGAGGCGGCAAAGCCGAGGCCGCCCTGGATCGCCGCGCCGAGATCGGTGAGGATGTCGCCGAAGAGGTTCGACGCCACGACCACGTCGAGCGTTTCCGGCGCCATCACCATGCGGGCGGCCATGGCGTCGATATGGTAGGATGTCACCGCGACGTCCGGATACTCGGCCGCAAGCTCCCGGGTGATCTCGTCCCAGAAGACCATGGAATGCTTCTGGGCATTCGACTTCGTCACCGAGGCGAGGCGTCCCGAGCGCTCGCGGGCCTTCTCGAAGGCGAAGCGCAGGATGCGCTCGACACCAGCCCTCGTGAAGATCGCGGTCTCCACCGCCACCTCGTTCGGAGCACCCGCATGGACCCGACCGCCGGCGCCGGAATACTCGCCCTCGGTGTTCTCGCGGATGCAGAGGATGTCGAAGCCGTCCTTCTTCAACGGCCCCTCGACGCCCGGCAGCAGCCGATGCGGGCGGACATTGGCGTATTGGACGAAGGCCTTGCGGATCGGCAGCAGCAGACCGTGCAGCGAGACCGAATCCGGCACGCTCGCCGGCCAGCCAACGGCACCGAGCAGGATGGCGTCGAAGCCCCGCAGCGTCTCGATTCCGTCGTCCGGCATCATCGTCCCGGTCTCAAGATAATGGTCGCAGGACCATGGGAAGCCGGTCCCCTCCAGCGCAAACCTCTCCTTCGCAGCGACGGCCTCGGCCACCTGCCAGGCGGCCGCGACGACGTCCGGCCCGATGCCGTCGCCGGGAATGAGCGCGATGCGATACGACTTCATGCCTGTCCTCTTGCTGCGCAGATCAAAGGTCGATCAGGACGGACTTCGTCCGTCGGTTGGCGCGATAGGCCTCGCGGCCGAGATCCTTGCCGATGCCGGAGCCCTTGTAGCCGCCGGTCGGCAGGATGTGATCGGTGGACCGGCCGTAGCGGTTGATCCAGACGGTCCCCGCCTGCAGCCTGCGCGACGTCCGCATTGCCCGCGAAAAATCACGCGTATAGAGACCGGCGCAGAGCCCGTAGGTCGGATGATCGGCAAGCGCCAGCGCCTCCTCCTCCTCCGCGAAGGCCTGCAGCGTCAGGACCGGGCCGAAGATCTCCTCGGTGACGGCGGGCGACTGCGGCGTGACTGCCGTCAGGATCGTCGGCGCATAGAAGGAGCCGTCCCGGTCGAGCGGCCTGCCGCCCGTGACGATGTCCGCGCCGGCGTCGACGGCCGCCTCGACGATGCCGGTGATCCGGCCGAGCTGCCGCTGCGATATGATCGGCGAGAAGTTCGTGCCCTCGTCCCAGGTGGCTCCCGGCGCGATCGCCGCGAAACGCGCGAGAAGGCGATCGAGCAAGGCGTCCGCGATGCCGGCCGCCGCGATCACCCGCGAGCCCGCGACGCAGACCTGGCCGGCATTGGCGAGGATGCCCCTGGCGATGCAGTCGGCGGCGAGGTCGAGGTCGGCATCGGCAAAGACGATCTGCGGGCTCTTGCCGCCGAGTTCGAGCGTCATCGGCTTGATGCCGGTCCGTGCGACATTGGCCATGATCGCGGCGCCGGCCACGGTCGAGCCGGTGAAGGAGACCTTGGCGATCCCGGGATGGCCAGTAATGGCGTTGCCGGTGGTCGGCCCGTCGCCAAGGACGACGTTGACGAGGCCGGCGGGAATGCCGGCGCGCACCGAGAGTTCGGCCAGCATCAGCGCGGAAAAGGGCGTCATTTCCGACGGCTTCAGCAGGACGGCGTTTCCCGCTGCGAGCGCCGGACCGAGCTTCCAGCCGGCCATCGACACCGGAAAGTTCCAGGGCGTGATCGCTCCGACAACGCCGTAGGGCTCGCTGTCGATCATGCCGAGCCTGTCCGAGCCGGTGGGGACGAGGTCGCCGCCCTCCTTGTCGGCGAACTCGGCGAAGAAGCGGATCTGCTCGGCGGTCACGGCCACGTCCCCCGCGATCGACTGGGCGATCGGCCGGGTGGAGACGACGGATTCGAGCCGGCCGAGCATGGTCGCTTCCCGCTCGATCAGGTCGGCGAAGGCGTGCAGCGCCCTCACCCGCTCGCGCGGCCTCACCTCGCCCCAGCGGCTGGCCTTCAGCGCCGCATTCGCGGCCGCCACCGCCCGATCGACCACCGCGACATCGGCGACCGGACAGCCGGCCTGGGCCACGCCGTCGGAGGGACGCCGGACCGCAAGCTCCGGCTCGGCGGCAACGAGCCGGCCGCCGATGTGATGGCCGACGGGACAATCGATCGCGGCGGGATCGAAACTGAGGGACATGGCGCACCTTCCGGAGCAAGGCATCGGGACGATGCGGCGACGCTAACCCGGCGGGTGCGACAGGACATGGTGAAGACCGGCCGCCCTTGGCACATTCCTCCGCGCAGCCGCCCGCGTGGAGCGGATTATGACGGCACCGGTCCCCCGGCGGATGGCCGACGCTGCGGATCGATGACCGCGCTCTCTCGCCGCTTCGGCCTTCGCCCCTTACGGAAGGGCTCACACCATTCGGACGGGGTCGAGCTGGTTCTGGTAGGGGTGCAGATCGTCGAGCGGCGACATCGCGCCCGGCGCGGCGGGCACCGGGAGGTTCGAGCGGCGATCCTCGGTCGGCGATACGCCGAAGGCCGCCTTGTAGCGGCGCAGAAAATGCGAATAGGAGGCGAAGCCGCAGCGCGCGGCGATCGTCGACAGGTCGGCACGCGTCGCCTTGATCAGCTTGCGGGCGCGCGCCAGCCGCATCATCCGGTAGTGCTCGGCCGCCGTGCGGGAGAACGCCGCTCGGAACAGCCGGTCGAGATGACGCCGCGACATCGAGAGATCCGTGGCGACCACCTCGATATCACAGCCGGCTTCGACCGCTTCGGCCATCTTCCGGCAGGCCTTGCGCACCGGCAGCGGCAGGTCGGAATGCGCCGAGGTGAAGACGTCGTCGAGAAAGGATTCGGCCTCGCGGCGATAGGGGTGGATGATCAGATTGGCGACGCGGCTCGCGCCGAGCGGACCGAGATGCTCCTTCACCAGATGCAGCATCATGTCGACCGCTGCCGAACCGCCGGCGCAGGTCATCCGCCTTCGGTCGATGGCGCAGACGCGGCGCTCGAAGCGCACGGCCGGGAAGAGCTGGGCGAAATAGGGCAAATTGTTGAAGTGAGCCGTCGCGACATGGCCGTCGAGCAGCCCGGCCCGGGCGATGTGGTAGACGCCGCTCTCTATCGCGCCGATCGCCTTGCCGTGGCGGGCGAAGCGGCGCAAAAGCGCCTGCGTTTCCTCGCGCTCGTAGCTGTCGGCGCGGAAGCTCGCGCAGACGATCAGCGCGTCGAAATCCACGAGGTCGCGCAGATGGCACGAGGCCTCCAACGCGATCCCGCCGCTGGATCTGACCAGCGGCGCGGCGTCATGGACGAGCCGCGTCTGGAAGACCGGGTCCGAGCCGAGAGAATTCGCCACCCGCAAGGTCTCCAGCGCCCCGACCACACCCAGGAGCGAAAACTCCGGAAGAAGCAGGAAAGCGATCCTGTAGATGACATCTCTCCCTGGCAGACGAACCGTATCGGCTGGCACCGGGCTGCGGGCCCCGGCCCGGCGCGGGCCGCATCGCTACAAGGCGATGCAGATCCGCATGGCGTCGAGCATAGCAGCATGGATGTCGCGCGACGAGACGGCATCGCCGATGCGGTGGAGTTCGTAGCGCCCGTTTTTTGCCGCGGCGCCGGCATCGCCCTGCTTCCGGCCGGCGACGGCGGCATCGAGATCCGTCACACCGAAATTCCAGGCATTCTCGCGCAGTTCCTCATACAGCTCATCCATCGGCACCGTGCCGTGGTCCAGGACGAAGCGGTCGCAGTCCAGGCCGGTTCGCTCGCCGGTGAACTCGTTGACGAACTCGGCGCGGATGGCATTGCCGCTGCGCGAGAGCGAGGAAAGGGTCAGGTCGCGATGGATCGGCACGCCCGCCCGATAGAGCGAGCGCATCACGAAGGGCATGTCGAGATAGCTCGTGTCCTGGCCGATGGCGCCGTCCGGGGTGACGTAGACGAAGGAGGTTCCCTCACCTGCCAGCATCTCGGCAGACGACGTGCCGCTGATCGCGCCGAGGACATCGTAGAGAAGGATGGTCTGATCCTTCCGGCGCGGCGCCGCCAGCAGGTCCCAGACCGTCTCGGCAAGGTCCTGCGCGCCGGGAACCATCGCCTCCATCGTGTCGGGCAGGCCGCCGCAGGCGATGATCACGACGTCCGGCTCTTCCTGTTCGACATCCTCCCTCTCGGCCAGCAGGTTGTAGCGGATCTCGACGCCCAGGCGGTCCAGTTCGGAAAGGCGCCAGTCGACGATGCCGATCATGTCGCGGCGCGCTGGCACGCTCGCCGCAAGGCGGACCTGGCCGCCGGCCTCCGCTGCCGCCTCGAAGACGGTGACGCGATGGCCGCGCTCGGCGGCGACGCGCGCCGCCTCCAGGCCCGCCGGCCCCGCGCCGACGACGACGACGCGGCGGCTCTCCGCGGCCGGCGGAATCGCGTGCGGCAGCACCGCCTCGCGCCCGACGGAGACATTGTGGATGCAGCGTCGCTTCCATGAGCAATAGGTGGCGCCGACGCAAGGGCGGATGCGGCCCTCCTCCCCGGCCTCGATCTTCTTGACGATATGCGGGTCGGCAATGTGCGCCCGCGTCATGCCGACCATGTCGACGATGCCTTCTGCGAGGGCGTAGCGCGCCGTGGCGAGATCGTTGATGCGGGCGGCATGGAAGATCGGCTTCGACAGCTTCGCCCGGTCGTTGAACGCCGCGACATGGGAAAGTTGCGGCGCGAGGCCGACATACATGCCCGGCATGTATTCGGCGCGCCCGACATCCGTGTCGAGCCGGCCATAGGTCAGGTTGAAGAAATCGACGAGGCCGGACGCATCGTGCAGCCGCGCGATCGCGGCATAGTCCTCGTCGGCGAGGCCGCTGGCGCCGCCGTCGCCGACCGCCATGCGCAGGCCGACCGGATAGTCCGGCCCCACCTGCCGGCGCACCGCTTCGAGAACCATCATGCCGAAGCGGCAACGGTTCTCGAGCGTGCCGCCGAACTCGTCCTCGCGCGTGTTGATCGCCGGCGACCAGAACTGGCCGATCAGATGGCCGGGCACATGCAGTTCGATCCCGTCGAGCCCGCCCTCGCGGCAGCGACGCGCCGCCGCCCCGAAATCCGCGACGATGCGATCGATGTCGTGGCGGTCGGCCGCCTTGGCGAAGCCCCGATGCGCCGGCTCGCGGTAGCGCGAGGGCGCGATCGTCGGCAGCCAGCGGTCGGCGCGCCAATGGCTGCGCGCGCCGAGATGGGTGAGTTGGCACATCAGCGCCGCGCCATGCTCATGGATGCGGGCCGCGAACTGCCGGAAGATCGGCACGATCGCATCGTCGGTGACGTCGATCTGGCCGAACACCGAACCGGAATCGGCCGAAACGTTCGACGACCCGCCGAACATGGTCAGCGCGATGCCGCCCTTCGCCTTTTCCTCGTGGTAGAGCTGGTAGCGCTCCTTGGGATAGCCGTCGTCGACATAGCCGATGGCGTGGCTGGTGCTCATCACGCGGTTGCGCAGGGCAAGCCCGTTGATGACCAGGGGCCGGAAGAGCGGATCGTTCGCCATGGTGAACAGCCTCGATGATCGGAGGATCCTGGCGGAGAGGTCGGCGCGGCGGTCTCGTCTCGACCAGTTCGTCCACGATCATGCTGCGGCGTTCGCCGCGGCACATAGGCCCTGGTTGGACATCGCGACTTCCCTTTCTGGACCAAGAGGCGAGGGATTTCGCGCAGGGACTGCCAGAACTCATTGCCGAAGCGGGTTCGGTACAGGTTGGTTTCATCGTCCCGGACGGTGTCGGCGCCACGGCCCCAGGAGAACCGGCCGCCCCCCGCTGCATGGCGGGTCGCGCGGGAAATATTGTTCGCAGGCGCAGCGCCCTGCTCGCCCGAACTTCGTCGACCACCGATCTCGCAGATCGGCGCCGGGACCCGGCGCCGATCCAGACATCGCAGCTTGCGGCGCTGCCCCTATTTGGCGGCGGAGACGACGACCTCGATCAGAACGTCCTTGCCGAGCTCGGCCACGCCGATCGTCGCGCGGGTCGGCAGGTGCTCGGCCGGGATCCATTCGAGCCAGGCCTCGTTCATGCCGTCCTTCTGCGAGAAGTCGGAGATGTAGATCATCGCCGTCAGGAGCTTCTCCTTCGACGAGCCGACCTTGGCGAGGAGATCGTCGATCTTGGCGCAGATCTCGGCGGTCTGGCCCTTCATGTCCTTCGACTTGTCGTCGGCGACGAGGCCGCCGAAATAGAGGACGCCGTTGTGCTCGACGACGCGGTGGTTGATCTTGGTCTGGATGTGGCGGGTAATCACGCGGAATGTCCTTGAGCATGCGTGAGGGATGATCCGGAGGCGTCGGCCCCCGGGGCGAAACGGGTGATGGAGAAGGGCGCGATCGGCGCGTTCGTCCGGCCGGTGGCGATCAGCTCGCCCATGATCTCGCCGACGCCGGGACCGAGCTGGAAGCCGTGGGAGGAAAAGCCGAAGGCGTGATAGGCACCCTCTTCGGTCGCGGACGGAGAGATCACCGGAATGCCGTCGGGCATGCGCCCTTCGATGCCGGCCCAGGAACGGACGATCGTCGCCCCCTTCATGATCGGGAAGACCGCGATGGCTGTCGCGGCGGTCTGGCGCAGTTCGGAGAAGATCAGCTCCGAGGCGTTGGTCTCGGGGTTCGGCCGTCCCCGACGCCCGCCGCCGATGACGACGGTGCCGTTCTGCATCTGCTTGAAGGAGAGCGGCCGGGTCTCATTGCCGACGACGGCGGTGCAGAAGCGCGGCATTCGCGATGTCACCAGCATCATCGGCGCGGTCGCCGCAACGGGTGCGTATTCGCCGAGCTGCCGGGCGATCTCGCCGGCCCAAGCGCCGCTGCAGTTCAGAAGCTTGCGCGAGGTGAAGACGCCGCGATCGGTGGAGACGCGAAAATCGGCGCCGACGCGCTCCACCTTCCGCGCCCGGCAGTTCTCCTCGAACCGGACACCCAGCGAGCGGGCCTTGCGCTGGAAGGCGAAGGTCGTCTGGTAGGGCAGCGCGAAGCCGTCGTCGAGGCTGGCGAGCCCGCCGACGCAATGCTCGGCGACCGCAGGCAGGTGCTCGCGCAGCTCGGAGCGTTCGAGGACGATCTCGTGTTCGAAGCCCATGGCGCGAAGATGCGCGGCCCGGGCCTTCAGCGCCTCGAAATCGGCCTCGGTCTCCGCGACCTTGATCTGGGGCGCGCGCTGGAAGCCGCAATCGTCGTCGACGAGTTCCTCGATCCGGTGCCAGATCTCCATCGACCTCTGGGAGATCGGCACTTCGGGATAGTCGCGGCCGAGCCGGCGCACGCCGCCAGCGTTCACGCCGGAGGCATGGCGGGCGACCGTGTCCTTTTCCAGAACCACCACCTCAAGGCCCCGCAGGGCGGCGTGGAGCGCCGCCGAGCAGCCGTGAATGCCGCCGCCAATGACGACGAGGTCGACCGTGCGATTTGCCATGGATGAGGCCCTTCTGGCTTCGGCTTCCGTCCGGCCGCTCCGTGACCGGTTATTCGGCCGCTTCCCGCGGCGGCTCGCCGGCCTCGAAGGCAGCGAGTTCCGACAGGAGCAGCGGCTTCAGCGGCGGGCGGATGCGGTAATAGTCGACACTCGAGGGTTCCTCGCCCTTCGCCGCCGCGATGATCTCGCTGACGGCGAGACCGCACATGCGGCCCTGGCAGGGGCCCATGCCGGCCCGCAGGAAGGATTTCACCTGGTTCGGCCCCGGCGCACCGAGCGCCACCGCCTCGCGGATCTGGCCGGCGGTGATCTCCTCGCAGCGACAGACCAGCGTGCCGTCGGCCGGCGACAGGATGTCCTCGGAGGGCGCGTACAGCGCTTCGAGCAGCGGGCGCACCGCAGAATCACGGCGAAGCTCCGCCTGAAGCGTCTCCCGCCCTTTCGCGACGGACTTGCCGGCCTTCTCGGCGATCCGCATGGCGACGAGGCGGCCGCGCATCGCCGCCGACTTGGCTCCGCCGATCCCGGCACCGTCGCCGGCGACGAAGACGCCTGGAACGCTCGTCTCGAAATGCGCGTCGAGGACCGGCAGGAAGGCCCGCTGGCTGCGGTCGAAGCGATGCCGGCAATTGATCAGCCGGGTGATCTGCTGGTTCGGCACCACGCCCTGATGGAGCGCGACATGGGCGGTTTCGATGCGCTGCCGCATGCCCCCGCTGGTGAAGGCGACGGTGCGCGCTGCCGTCTCGCCCTCGATCACGATCTCTTCCGCGGCGCGATGGACCGGCACGCCGGCCCGCTTGACCGCCCGCATCATCGCAAAGCCCTTGGCGAGGTAGCGCCAGCCGGGCAGAGCCTTCGCAAGATGCTTCGCGGCCGCGCGGTAGCGGGCCTTCGGAACGGTCTCGACGATGGCCTTGGGAGGAGCGCCTGCGGCGATGAGCTGCGTCGCAGCCAGCCATAGCAGCGGGCCGGAGCCGACGAGGACGAGGTCCTCCATGACGACGCCGGAGGTCTTCAGGAGAATCTGCGCCGCCCCGACCGTCGTCACGCCCGGCAGTGTCCAGCCCGGCATCGGCGTCGGCCGCTCGATCGCGCCGGTCGCGACGACGATGTGCCCCGCCTCGACGCTGCGCGACCCTCCGTCCATCGAAAAGTCGATCTGCTTCTCGCTGTCGATGTTCCAGACGACGGCGCCTGGCAGGTACTCGGCCTTGGACGCGCGCAGCTCGGCCGCGAGATCGGCGCCCGTCTCGTAGTCCGACCCGAGAATGCCGCGGCGCCTTGCGTCGGCAGCCTCGATGTCGCGATAGATCTGGCCGCCGGGGCGGCACTGCTCGTCGAGGACGAGGGTCGACAGCCCGGCCCGGCTCGCTTCGGCCGCACAGGCCATGCCCGCCGGGCCGGCGCCGATGACGACGACGTCGTAGCGTCTCATGCCACCACCTCGTCCGCCGTCTGGCGCGTCACCGTGATGCCGGGCGCGGCCTCGATCATGCAGGCCTGGCGGTTCGGCACGCCGTCGATCTCGACCAGGCATTCGAAGCATACGCCCATCATGCAGAAAGGCCCGCGCGGCGCGCCGGACACCACGGACTGCCGAGTCGCCGTCTCGCCGGCCGCGATCAGCGCCGCGGCGATCGTGTCGCCGGCCCGAGCCGCGATCTCCCGGCCTTCGAAGGTGAAGCGGATCGTCTCGCCGCTCCCGTCAATTCGCTGGGGCATCGAATCTCCTTGCAGAAAAGGCGGCGAGATCCTCGTCCAGCGCGCCCTTCGCGATCATCGGCGCGAGCGCCAGTGCGTGGGAGCCGGCAAGCGTCACGCCGGAATGGCAGTTGACCGAGAAGACGCCGGGATGGGTCTCGGATTGCTGGTAGATCGGATAGCCGTCCGGGCTCATGATCCGCAGCGCCGCCCAGGAGCGGACGATCCTCAGATCCTTCAGGAACGGGAACATGCGGATCGCCCGGGCGGCGAGCTGCGCCATGACGTCGCTCGAGGAGGAGATGTCGAAGCCGACGTCCTCATGGCTGTCGCCGATCATGATCGAGCCTTCGCCGGTCTGGCGCACCACATGGGTCGGCATCGAAAGGCGCGGCCGGGTGCGCTCGGTGACGAGGATCTGGCCCTTGAGCGGCGCAATGGGGAGCCGGAGCCCGACGGTCTCGCCGAGCGGCTTGTTGCCGAGGCCGGCAGCGAGGACGACGCGGCCGGCGCGGAAGGTGCCGGCGGGCGTCGCCACCGCATAGCCCTCGCCGTCGCGGCTGATGTCCCGCGCGCCGGCGTCGGCGACGATGCGGCCGCCACGGCGCTTCAGCCCGTCATGGAGCGCACGCAGGAGATAGAGCGGGCTCGCGTGGCCGTCATGCTCGCAATAGGTGCCGCCCACCACGTCCGGCCCAAGGCCGGGCATCATGTCGTGCACCTCCTGCCGGTCGAGAATGCGGGCGCCGTAATTGGCGGCGCCGTGGACGTTGTGGAGCCGGGCGATCAGCGCCTTGCGCTTCTCCAGTTCCTCCTCGGACAGGCAGAAATGCAGGCCGCCGGGCTTCTCGTAGAAGGTCGAGACGCCCGTCTCCTCCTTCAGCATCGCGTCGAGTTCCGGCCACAGATCGGCGCTGCGCCGCGTCCAGATGGCATAGTCGGGATAGCCGTCGCCCTTCGACTGGACCCAGACGAGGCCGAAATTGCCCCGCGAGGCCCGGAAGGCGACGTCGCCCTCGTCGAGAACGGTGACCGCGAGGCCTTCCTTCGCCAAGCCATAGGCGGTCGCGGCGCCGACGAGGCCGCCGCCGATGACGATCGCATCGCTCTGCATCAGCGCGATCCTTCTCCGATGAGCAGACGGTCCAGCCCGTAGATCCGGTCGACGATCAGCATCAGCCCGACCGTGAACAGGATGGCCACCGTCGAGACCGAGGCGACCAACGGGTCGGTGGTCTGGGTGATGTGGGAAAACAGCTTGACGGGCAGCGTCGTCGTCGCCGGATTGACGATGAAGACGGTGACGGTCAGTTCGTCGAAGCTGGTGATGAAGGCGAGGACCCAGCCGCCGACGACGCCGGGGATGATCGCCGGCAGGGTGATCCGCCGGAAGACGGTCCATTCGCCGGCGCCGAGCGACGTGGCGGCCCTTGCGATCGAGGGGTCGAGACCGGTGACCGAGGCCAGCACGAGCCTCAGCACGAAGGGCACGATGATGACGACGTGGCAGAAGACGAGGCCCCAGAAGGTGCCGTTCAGCCCCATCATCGACAGGAAGCGCAGGAAGGCGATGCCCAGCACCACGGTCGGCACCGTCAGCGGCGAGAGGAACAGCGCCTGCAGCGCCTCGCGGCCGGCGAACCTGCCGCCGCCGATGGCGAGCGCCGCCGGAATGCAGACGACTGTCGCGATGGTGGCCGAGGCGACGCCGAGCTGAAGGCTGACGATCGCCGCGTCGATGAAGTCGGGATTGTCGAGGATTGCCTGGAACCAGCGCAGCGAGATGCCGCTCGGCGGGAACTCCAGGAAGCCTTCCGGCGTGAAGGCCACGCCGACGACGACCACCAGCGGCGCAAGCATGAAGGCGGCGAAGACGAAGCTGAAGAACTTGGCGAAGAGACCGTTCCGCGTCATTGGAATACCCCCGCGAAGCGCTTCTCGACCAGCCGGTTCCAGGCCACCATGATGGCGAGGACGGCAACGAGGAGGATGATCGCGATGGCGGCGCCGAGCGGCCAGTTCAGCGTGTTGAGGAACTCGTCGTAGACCGTCGTCGAGACCACCTTCACCCGCCGGCCGCCGAGGATCGCCGGCGTCGCAAACGCGCTGGCCGAGAGCGAGAAGACGATCAGCGATCCGGACAGGATGCCGGGCATCGCCTGCGGCAGGACGATCCGCCGGAAGACGGTGAAGGCCCCTGCCCCGAGCGACTCCGCGGCCCTCTCCGTCGCCGGGTCCTGGCGCTGCAGCGCCGCCCACACGGCGAGGATCATGAACGGCACCATGACGTGGACGAGCGCCAGCACGATGCCGCCGGAGGTGTACATCATCTTCAGCGGGCGATCGATCAGGTGGAGATTGCGCAGCGCCTCGTTGATGACGCCGTTGTTGCCGAGGAGGATCGCCCAGCCGAGGGTCCGCACCACCACCGAGATCAGCAGCGGGCCGAGCACGACGAGGATCATCACCGAGCGCCAGAACGGATGCATGCGGAGCATGAAATAGGCCTGCGGCGTGCCGATCAGCGCGCAGACCACGGTGGTTGCGAGCGCGATGAGGAAGGTGCGGCCGAAGATCTCGTAGAAATAGGAGTCGCTGAGGACATCGGCATAATTGCCGAGGCCGAAGGTCGGCTGGATGCCGCCGTAGAAGTCGAAGCTGTTGAAGGACAGGATCGCCGTCATGACGAGCGGCGTCACCAGCATCACCGCGAACAGGATGAGCGCGGGGGCGCTCAGGATCCAGGGGCGAGCGCCGGTCGTCATGCCGCCGGCTCCGCGAGGATGCGCAGATGCTCGGCCTGCCAGGCAAGATGCACGGTCTCGCCGAGTTCGGGCTCGCGGCGACCGCTGTTGCGGCGCACGACGAGGAGTTCGCCGAGCCCGGTCTCGACCTTGAACAGCCACTGGTCGCCGAGGAAAATCCGCTCGACGACGCGGCCGGCGACGATGCCGTCGGCCTCGCCGGCGAACTCGATCCGCTCGGGGCGGAGCGAGATCAGAACCGGGCCCGGCGCCTCGCCGGTATCGGGGGCCTCGAGGGTCAGGTCGCGGCAGCGCAGCCTGGTGCCGGTCGCGCCGTTTTCCAGATGCGCGGAGATCGCGTTGCTCTTGCCGAGGAAGGAGGAGACGAAGCCGTTGGCCGGCCGGTCGTAGGCATCGAAGGGCGAGGCCTCCTGGATCAGCCTGCCACCCTGCATCACCGCGATCCGGTCCGAGAGCGCCATCGCCTCGGACTGGTCGTGGGTGACGAGCAGCGTCGTGACCCCGGCCTCCTGCTGGATGCGCCGCAGCTCCAGCTGCATCTCCTCGCGCAACTTGGCGTCGAGGTTGGAGAGCGGTTCGTCGAGCAGAAGGAGCTCCGGCTCGATCACGAGCGCCCGAGCGAGCGCCACGCGCTGGCGCTGGCCGCCGGACATCTGGCGTGGATAGCGCTTGGACAGATGCGACAGGTGGACGAGGTCGAGCGTCGCAGCGATCCGCCGCTTGCGCTCCTCCGCCGGCACTTTTCGCATTTCCAGGCCGAAGCCGACATTCTCCTCGACCGTCATGTGCGGGAACAGCGCATAGGTCTGGAAGACGATGCCGAGCCCGCGGGCTCGCGCCGGGACCTGCGACAGGTCGCGGCCATTGAGGGCGATCGAGCCGCCGCTCGGCGTCTCGAACCCGGCGATCATCTGCAGCGTCGTGGTCTTGCCGCAGCCGGACGGTCCGAGCAGCGAGACGAACTCGCCCTTTTCCACCGACAGCGTAAAGCGATCGACCGCGACCGTCTCGCCGAAGCGCTTGGTCAGACCGCTGAGTTCGAGAATTGCCATTGTCGTTCGTTCAACCCGCCGAAGGATCGTCGGACGGAGGCGGCTCGCGGCCGCCCCCGTCGGGGCTAGGACGCCGAAGCACTCAGCGCTCGACCTCGCGGGCCCAGCGCTGGGTCCACTCCTGGCGGTTCGGGTTGATCGTGTCCCAGTCGACCGTCACCAGCTGGGAGATCTTCTCCGGGCCGTAGGGCAGCGTCTCGGCAAGCTCCGGCGGCAGCTTGGCGGTCTTGTTGACCGGTCCCGACCCCATCGCATCGCCGAGCTTCACCTGAATCTCGGGGTCGAGGAGATATTTGATGAAGTCCTGCGCGGCCTGCGGCGCGTCGCTTTCCACCACCGGGCAGGCCGCGAGCATCAGCGCCACGGCACCTTCCTTCGGATAGGCGAACTTCGCCGGAAAGCCGGTGTCGGCGAGCGACTTGGTGCGGCCCGAACCCCAGATCGACAGGGCGATCTCCTTCGACTGGAAGAGCTCCGACATCTTGCCCGAGGACGGCTCGAAGACGAGGACATTCGGCGCGACGTCGTCGGCCATCGCGGTGAAGCCGGGATCGATGTCCTTCTCGCCGCCGCCGTTGAGGCGGGCCATCATGACGAGGGTGTGGAGGCCGTAGGTGTTGGAGATCGGCGGGACCGACAGGATCTGCTCGAACTTCGGATCTTCGAGATCCTTCCAGCTCGACGGCGGCTCCCAGCCCTTCTCCTTGAACCAGTCGGCATTGTAGGTGAAGCCGGTGGCGACGAAGCCGATGCCGATCGAGTTCGGACCGATCTTGGCGAGGTCGTAAACGTCGTCCGATGCGACGTCCTTGTCGAGAGGCGCACAGAAGCCCAACGCGTCGGCCTGGTACATCGGGCCGTCGTCGAGGATGACCACGTCCAGTTCCTGGTTGCCCTTCTGAGCCTGGAGTCGGGCAAGGTTCTCGGTCGAGTTGCCGGCCACGAACTGGATCTTGACGTCGTGGGTCTTCTCGAACTGCGGGATGATCAGGTCCTTCATCAAGGTCTCGAAGGAGCCGCCATAGCCGCCGACCGTCAAGGTCTTGGTCTGCGCCTGGGCGCCGACGCATGCGAGGAGCGATCCCGCCGCAGCGAGCATGAGCATGTGTTTCTTCATGGAGATCCCTGCCGATGCCAGTTTTTGAGCAAGGCGATCCTTTAGGCATTTCATATTCCGGGCAAATGAAATTAAAGGATGGACTCATTCTAAACGGTAATGAGCCCCGCCTGATGACCCCGCTGAACTTCCGGCAGCTGAGCGCCTTCAACGCCGTGATGAAGGCCGGCTCGGTCACCGAGGCGGCCGAACGACTGTTCGTCACCCAGCCGGCGGTAACGAAGCTTCTCAAGGGCTTCGAGGAGTCCTGCGGCTTGTCGCTGTTCGAGCGGGGACAGGGGCGCCTGAAGCCGACCGCCGAGGCGCGCCAGCTTTTCGCAGAGACCGAGAAGCTGGAATCCGGCATGATGCGGATCTCGCGCCTGGCCGAATCGATCCGCAATCTGGAGCGGGGAGAGGTCTCGGCGGTGACCTTTCCGGCGCTGAGTATGCACATCGCGCCGCAGGCGGCGGCGGTTCTCCTGAAGCGGTCTCCCGACGTTCTGGTCCAGCTCTTCAGCCGCACCTCGCGCAGCATCGAGGACTCGATGATCACCGGGCGAGCCGACTTCGGGATCGGACTGCGCCCCTCGACCGCTCCGTCGCTCATCGCCGAGGAGTTCGAGGATCTCCATTTCGTTGCTGCGCTTCCCGCGCATCACCCTCTCGCCGTGAAGGACCATGTGAGCATCATGGATCTAGACGGCGAGCGCTTCATCGCGCTGGGACGCGATGATCTGTCCTACCCTCTCACCGAAGCCGCCTTCCAGCGGGTCGGCGCGCGTATGAACGCCGTTGCCGAGGTGCATATGGCCGACGCCGCCTGCGCCATGGTGGCGGCGGGGGCCGGCGTCGCCATCGTCCTGTCGATCACCCATGCCGGCACTGAGGACGATCGGCTTGCGTTCCGGCCGCTGCGCGAGCCGTTCGGGATGAAATCCTGGCTGATGACCCCGCGCGGCGAACCAATGTCCCTCCTTGCGACCAGCCTGCTCGACGAAATCCGGCACCAGATACGCCAGCTCCAGTTCCACGCGAAGGGCTAGTGTGCAGCGTGGCCGGTCAGCCGAGCAGCCGGTAATGGGCAGCACGCGCGATCATCTGGGCGCGGTTCGCCGCCGAGAGCTTTCGCGCGGCGGCATTGAGATGCATGACCACGGTCGGCACCGAGCGCGACAGCCGTAGCGAGATCTCCTTCGCCGACAGTCCCTCCGCCGCGAAGGCCACGCATTCGCGCTCGCGCGGTGTCAGATTGATCGGACGCGCCGAAAGGGTCTCCGGATCGAACAGCGGATAGATCTTCTCGTGCAGGACGTGGGCGAACAGGGTGAAATCCGCAACGCGCCGGGCGATCACATCCTCAAAGTCGCCGGCCGCGTCCTGTCTTATGCCCGTGACCACGGCACATTCGCCGTTCGGCATATGAACGGGGACGGACAGTCCGCAGGTGATCTTCATGTCGTGGACATAGTCGACGACGGGCGCGTGCTTGCCTTCCAGGATGCGGTTGAGCGGCGTCCGGTCGCCGACGCGATAGGACCAGACGAAGGGCAGATGCGAGCGGAACGCCAGCTGCTGCACCGGATCGATGTGGTAGAAGCCGTCGTCCCGCCAGACCTTCACCATGTCCGCCGGCAGATTCTGCATCGAGATGAAGGACGGCAGCGAGACCGATCCGTCGTGGTCGTATTTCACCGGGGTGAAATCGTAGAGCAGCGACGATAGCTCGAACCCTGCAAGGGCGTTCCTTGCAAGCCGCATCCGGGCATCGACATCAGCGCCGGCCGACAGGTAGCTATCGATATCCGCTATACCGGAAAACATCGACGGTCACTTCATCTGACTATTTTCGCGCCATGTTTACATCCTAGGCGCCGAGGTGCAAGACGAACTGCCGCGAACCTATCAAATCTGATAGCTGGCGCGCGTCCCTGCCCGGCCGCTAGGCTTCGTCCTCAAGCTCCGGCACAGGCTCGCCGGACAGCGAGCGAGGAGAGGCAGCGTGTGGCGTGAGATCGAACCGGATGAGACAAGGGACGTCGAGGTCGAAGGATACAAGGTCGTCACCTACAGCTTCGGCTCCGGCGACGACGTCGTCTTCTGTCTCAATGGCGGTCCGGGCCTGCCTTGCGACTATCTGCGCGATTCCCACTCCTGCCTGATCGACCATGGATACCGCGTCGTCGCCTTCGACCAGCTCGGCACCGGCAAGTCAGACCGGCCGACCGATCCGGCGCTGTGGACGATCACTCGCTATGTCGAGGAGGTCGAGACCGTGCGCCGGTCGCTCGGCCTCGGCAAAGTTCATCTCGTCGGGCAGTCCTGGGGCGGCTGGCTGTCGATCGAATACGCCCTCACCTATCCGGACGCGCTGAAGACGCTGGTCCTGGAAAACACCGCGGCCGACATTCCCCATCTCGTCTCGGAACTGGAGCGGCTGCGCGCCGCGCTCGGGCCGCAGACGGTGGCGATGATGCAGCGGCACGAGGCGGAGGGGACGCTCGACCATCCCGAGTACCAGGCCGCGATCACGCTCCTGAACTACCGCCATGTCTGCCGTCTCGCCGAGTGGCCGGCGCCTGTCCAGCGCTCGCTCGACGATTGGAACATGGGCCCGTACGGGACCATCCAGGGCCCGAACGAATTTCTCTATACGGGCAACCTCAAGGACTGGAACCGCATCCCGGACATGCACCGCATCACCGTTCCGACGCTGATCACCGTCGGTCAGCATGACGAGCTGACGCCCGCCTGCGCCGCCAGGATGAAGCATTCCCTGCCCGATGCCGAGCTGAAGGTCTTCCCGAATTCCAGCCACATGCCCTTCTTCGAGGAGCCGCAGGCCTTCTTCCCGGTGCTGGTCGACTTCCTGAAGCGGCGCGGCAACGGTTAGGGTCGCTTCATGACGCATCGAGGCTGATCAGGGAATGCACCGTTACCGCTTCGTCATCACACGCCCGCTGCAGCTCCTGCCGGTGCTCCTCGGCATCAGCATCATCACCTTCGTCCTGGTGCGTTCGATCCCGGGCGACCCGGCGAGGATCCTGCTCGGCACGCGCGCGACGGCCTCGGCCATCGCCCGCATCCGCGCCCAGTACGGCCTCGATGATCCCCTGTGGATGCAGTATCTCTACTTTCTCAAGAACCTCGCCAATGGCGAGATGGGCCGCTCGATCCTCTACAAGGTCGACGTCATCGGCCTGATCTTCGGCCGGCTGGAGCCGACCATTGTCCTCGTATTCGGCAGCGTCTTCCTCTCGCTGCTGCTCGCGGTTCCGCTGGCGACGCTGGCTGCGCGCAACCGGGGCGGCGCCGTCGACCACACCGTGCGGATGATCTCCACCGGTGGCCTCGGCCTGCCCTCCTTCTGGCTTGGCATCATGCTGATCATCCTGTTCAGCGTCCGGCTCGACCTGTTTCCGGTCTCGGGCTACGGCTCGACGCTCGCCGAAAAGGCGCACCACATGGTGCTGCCCTGCCTCACCATCGCGCTGTCGCTGTCGGCGGTCCTCACGCGCAGCCTCAGGGCGAGTCTGATCGCCGAGATGCAGTCGGACGCCTCGACCGCGGCACGGGCGAGAGGCCTGCCGGAAGCGATGGTGTTCCGCCGCCACGTCCTGCCGAACTCGCTGATCCCGACGCTCAACCTCCTCGCCGTGAACATCGGCTGGCTGATCGGCGGCACGGTCGTCGTCGAGAGCGTCTTCGCCATTCCCGGCATGGGCCAGCTCCTGATCCGGGCGATCTTCACGCGCGACTACATGGTGGTCCAGGGCGTCGCCATGGTGTTTGCCGTCGCTTCCGTCCTCGTCAACTTTCTCGCCGACGTCCTGACCGTGACGCTCGACCCGCGGGTGAAGCTGTGAGCGAGGCGGCCGCCGCAGCGCCCGGCCAGCCGGCGGCGCGACGCCGTCTGACCCGCGCCGTTCCGCAGCCGCTGCTCGTCGGCGGCGGCCTGCTTCTCTTCTTTCTGGTCCTGGCGGTCGGCGCGCCCGTCATCGCACCCTACGACCCGATCTATCAGGACGTCGCCGCACGGCTGACCGGGCCGAGCGCCGCGCATCCCTTCGGCACCGACAATTTCGGACGCGACATCCTTTCCCGGGTGATCTGGAGCGCGCGGATCGACCTGCAGATCGCCGTCCTCGGCGTCGTCTTCCCCTTCGTCATCGGCACGACGGCCGGCACCATCGCCGGCTATTTCGGCGGGCTGACCGACACCCTTTTCATGCGGCTCGTCGACATCATCCTCGCCTTCCCCTTCCTCGTCCTGATGCTGGCGATCATCGCCATCCTCGGTCCGGGGCTTGCGAGCTTCTACATCGCGATGGCGCTGGTCGGCTGGGTCTCCTATGCGCGGCTGATCCGGGCCCAGATCCTGGTCCTGCGCCAGAGCGACTTCGCGATGGCGGCCAAGAGCCTCGGCTTCTCGCATGTCAGGATCATGTTCCGGCATCTCCTGCCGAACGCGATGATCGGCTCGATCGTCTTCTCGATGTCCGACGCAGTGCTCGTGCTCTTGAACGGCGCGGCGATCAGCTATCTCGGGCTCGGCGTGCAGCCGCCGACGGCCGAATGGGGCATAATGGTCGCCGACGGCCAGGCCTTCATCTCCTCGGCCTGGTGGATCGCGACCTTTCCGGGCCTCGCCATCGTGCTCCTCGCCTTCGGCTTCAGCCTCCTCGCCGACGGTCTGGGCGAGAAGCTCGGGGTGCGCGCATGACCGCGCCGCTGCTAGAGGCGAAGGGGCTGACCGTGGTGGCGGAGACACCGACCGGCCGCCACCGCGTCGTCGACGGCGTCTCCTTCGACCTTGCCAGAGGCGAGATCCTCGGCCTCGTCGGCGAAAGCGGTTCGGGCAAGACCATGGCTTGCCGCGCGCTCTTGAAGCTCCTTCCGAGCCGGAGCCTGTCGATCCAGGCCGGCAGCGTGAGGCTGGACGGAAAGGAGATCCTGGATCTGCCGGACGCCGCCTTCCGCAAGATCCGCGGGGCACGGATCGGCATGATCTTCCAGAATCCTGCGAGCCATCTCGACCCCGTCATGACGATCGGCGACCAGATCGCCGAAAGCGTGCGCTTCCATCACGGCGGGGGACGCAAGTCCGCGACGGCGCGGGCGATCGAGCTCCTGCAGCAGGTCGGCATTCCCGATCCCGGCGAACGGGCCCGGGCCTTTCCGCACGAATTTTCCGGCGGCATGCGCCAGCGCGCGATGATCGCCCTCGCCCTCGCTCCGGACCCCGACGTCCTCATCGCCGACGAGCCGACGACGGCGCTCGACGTGACCGTCCAGGCGCAGATCCTGCGGCTTCTGAAGGAATTGCGCGACAGTCGGGGGCTCTCGATCGTCTTCATCACCCACGATCTCGGCGTGGTGGCGCAGCTCTGCGACCGGATCTGCGTTCTCTATGGCGGCCGGGTCTGCGAACTCGGCCCGAAGCGCGCGATCCTCAAGGACGCGCGACACCCCTACACGACCGGGCTGCTCGCCTGCCAGCCGGGACTGGCGAGCGGCGGCGGCCGGCTTGCAACGATCGCCGGCTATCCGCCGACGCTGGACCAGATGCCGCCCGGCTGCCGCTTCCACCCGCGCTGTCCGAACGCTCTCCTCGCCTGTGCAAAGGTCCAGCCGCCGCTCGAGACATTCGCGGGCGATCACGCCGCCGCCTGCCACAACCCGGTCGACGCCGCCCCGGCGCCGGTGACGGAGGACGCATGAGACCGCAAGCGCCGCTCGTGGAGACCGACGACGTGGTCCTGCATTTCCCGGTCTCCGGCGGCGGGCCGCTCGGCCTGTCGCGCCGCTTCGTGAAGGCCTTGAACGGTGTCTCGCTCACCGTGCGCCCCGGCGAGACGGTCGGGCTCGTCGGCGAGAGCGGATCCGGCAAGTCGACGCTCGGGCGGGCGCTGCTCGGGCTCGAACCCATCACCTCCGGCCATGTCGTTTTCGACGGCACGAGCGTCAGCGCCGGCAAGCGTCAGGATCTTGCGCGCCTGCGCCGCGAGACCGCGATGGTGTTCCAGGATCCGCTGAACGCGCTCAACCCGCGGCTGACCGCCGGCGAGGCGATCGCGGAGGTCCTGCGGGTCCACCGGAAAGTGCCGAAGGATGAAATCGCCGGGCGGGTCGACGAGCTCCTGACGCTGGTCGGGCTCGGCCCCTCACTCGCGCGCCGCAAGCCGCAGGCGCTCAGCGGCGGCCAGTGCCAGCGCGTCGGGATCGCGCGGGCGCTGGCGATCGAGCCGAAGCTGATCGTCGCCGACGAATGCGTCGCCGCACTCGACGTCTCGATCCAGGGGCAGATCATCAACCTCTTCATCGACCTGAAGGACCGGATGAAGCTGACGGTGGTCTTCATCGCCCACGACCTGGCGATCGTGCGACGGCTCTGCGACCGGGTGGCGGTGATGTATCTCGGCCGGATCGTCGAGGAAGGACCGACCGAGAAGGTCTTCTCGTCGCCGCGCCATCCCTACACCGCGGCACTGATCGAATCGATCCCGGAGATCGATCCAGACATTCCGCTGCCCGAAGCGCCGATGCAGGGCGAGCCGCCGAGCCCGATGAACCTGCCGCCCGGCTGTGCCTTCCACCCGCGTTGTCCCCATGCCCGCCAGCAGTGCCGCGCTGACCCGCCGCCAGAGCTGCGACGTCGCGACGACCATGGCTGGGCCTGCATCCTGGAACCCGGCGATCTGCCGCGCCCGCAGACGGCGGACCGGCTCCACCCCGCACCCCACCTTCAGTCCCCACAAGGAGAGCACCCATGAACCGAAGCCAATTGAAGCTTTTGACCGCGACGGCGCTAACCGTGCTGACGCTCGGAACGAGCATCGCCGAGGCCGCCGGCATCCTGACCATCGGACGGCGCGAGGATTCGACCACTTTCGATCCCATAGCGACGGCCCAGAACGTCGATTTCTGGGTCTTCGCCAACGTCTTCGACGTCCTCGTGCGCGTCGACAAGACCGGCACCAAGCTCGAGCCGGGCCTGGCCGAAAGCTGGACGGTCTCCGACGACAATCTGACCTATACGTTCAAGATGCGCGACGCCAAGTTCTCCGACGGATCGCCGATCACCTCCGAGGACGCGAAATACTCCCTCACCCGCATCCGCGACGACGAGCTTTCGCTCTGGGCCGATTCCTACAAGATCATCGAGGACATGCAGACACCGGACGCCAAGACGCTGGTCGTCAAGCTGGCGTCGCCTTCCGCGCCCTTCCTCTCGACGCTGGCGATGCCCGGCGCCTCGATCATCTCCAAGAAGGCCATGGAGGAGATGGGCGAGGAAGCCTATGCGCAGAAGCCGGTCGCTTCCGGAGCCTTCACCGTCAAGGACTGGCTTCGTGGTGACAGGGTCATCCTGGAGAAGAACCCGAACTTCTGGCAGGCCGACCGCGTGAAGCTCGACGGCGTCGAATGGCTCTCGATCCCCGATGACAACACCCGCATGCTCAACGTCCAGGCTGGCCAAATCGACGCGGCGATCTTCGTGCCGTTCTCCCGCGTCGCGCAATTGAAGCAGGATCCGGAGCTCAATGTCCTGCTCGAACCCTCGACCCGCGAAGACGCGCTGCTGATCAACCATTCGCATGGCGATCTCGGCAAGAAGGAAGTCCGCCAGGCCCTCGATCTCGCGACCGACAAGCAGGCGATCGTCGACGCCGTCACCTTCGGCATCGGCGAAGTGGCGAATTCCTACATTCCAAAGGGCGCGCTCTACTACTATGCCGACAATCTGCGCCGGCCCTACGACCCGGAGAAGGCCAAGCAGATCCTCAGCGATGCCGGTGTCTCCGACCTTTCGGTGACCTACCTCGTCAAGGCCGGCGACGAGGTCGACGAGCAGACCGCCGTGCTCCTCCAGCAGCAATATGCCAAGGCGGGGATCACGCTGAACATCCAGAAGATCGACGCCTCCCAGCAGTGGGACATGCTGGTCAACGGCGACTACGATATCGCGGTCGGCTACTGGACCAACGACATTCTCGACCCGGACCAGAAGACCACCTTCGTCCTCGGCAACGACACCAACATGAATTACATGACGCGTTACGACGATCCCGATCTAGCCAAGCTCGTCGCCGACGCCCGCGTCGAGATGGATCCGAAGAAGCGCGAAGAGATGTATGTCGAGATGCAGAAGCAGGCGAAGGAAGACGTCAACTGGGTCGACCTCTACTACAGCCCCTATATCAACGTGACCCGCAAGAACGTCGAGAACTTCTACCAGAACCCGCTCGGTCGCTTCTTCCTCGAAGACACCGTGAAAAAATGACGCCCTCAGGCAATGACGCGGGCCGATCGGCCCGCGTCATTGCCGCCGTCCTTCCGGATACCCGGAGGACGAGCTGATGCGACTGCTGCCGGGCTCCGCCGCCAACAGTCAAGACCGTCCGTGCCCGCAGTCTGACGCCGGCACCCGCGACGCGGCCGTTACAAAAGGGCGCGCTGGCGGGGCACGATCCGAAGATGGCTGGCCGTTTTGCCGCCAGGCAACGCCGCGACGCGGTCCGCGGCCGCCAGAAGCTTCGCGCGATCGATGCCGGTCGCGATCCCGCCCTCCTCGAAGGCGAAATGCAGGTCTTCGCTCGCCGTATTGCCGGTTGCGCCCGGTGCGAAGGGGCAGCCGCCGAGACCTGCTGCGGCCCCTTCGATGACGCAGACCCCGACCGAATGGGCAAACAGCGCGTTGGCGACACCCATGCCGAAGGTGTCGTGCCCGTGAAACGCCCAAACCGCATCGGTCGGCCCCTCTGCCATGGCCGTCTCGAAACGCCTTGCGACCGTCATCGGGTCGGCGCGGCCGGTCGTGTCGCAAAGTGCGAACTCCGCCTTCGGCGCGATCTCGAGCGCTTCGGCGAAGACGCGGCGGACATCGTCGAGCGGAACGGTTCCGGCGAAGGGGCAGTCGAAGGCGGTGGCGAGATCGACGCGGATCCCCTCGCCGTCGGTGCCGGATTCCGAGACGATCGCGCGAAGCTGATCGAGCGACTGGGCGACGGTCTGGCGGACATTGTTGAGATTGTGCGGCTCTGAGACGGAGACGACGAAGACGAGATCGCCATAGCCGGCTTCGAGCGCGAGACTCGCGCCTTTGGCGTTCGGCACGAGGACCGACAGTCGGGCGCCCTCGCGCCCTTTGAAATGCTCGGCGATCTTCGCCATGTCGGCCATCTGCGGGATCGCCTTGGGGCTGACGAAGGACCCGAGTTCCATGCGCGTCACGCCGGCGTCGAGTAGCATCTCGATCACGGCGATCTTCTCGTCTGTCGGAAGCGGCTCGGCGATCGACTGGAAGCCGTCGCGTGGCGCGACTTCCAGAAGCGTGACGGTGGTCTTGTGGCTCATGCGGTCTCCTTGCCGCTTCGATCGTCGAACGGGCTGCGCAGGAGGCTCTCAGACATGCGCGGCGCCGTCCGATCTCGGCTTTTCCGGCCTGACGATGTCGAGGGCGAATTGCAGCCCGAGCGCCCCGAATCCGATCGGGAACATGGAATACGGGATCCAGTTGGGCGTTCCGAAGGCCGAGGAGACCCGCTCGCCATAGGCCCAGGCATCGTGCGCCATCAGATATCCGCGCCATGTCAGGATGGCACAGAAGACGATGCCGATGACGCTGATCACTGCCCTCAGAATACGCCGGCGGAGCGGAGACAGGGCGTCGGGCAGGAGCGAGATCCCGATATGCTCGCCGCGGCGCTCGACGTCGGCGGCGCACATCAGCGCGAGATAGACGACGAGGAAGGAGTTGATCTCCAGGCTCCAGGAGGTCGGCGCCGCAAGGACGTAGCGCATCAGCGCATCGTATGTGACGGTCACCGCCATGAATGCGAGCGCCACCACCCCGCCCATCGCAAGAATGCGGGCGAGGCCGTCGATCGCCTTGATCACTGCCGACTTCATGGCCTCCTCCTCCTGAAAGCACGCGCCCTGTTCTGCTCCGGGCGCGCGCGGCCGATTGGGCCGTCAGCCGGCCTCACCCATGGCGAGGGCGATCGCCTTCTTGCCGACGTCGCCGCCGACCTCCGACACCCAGGCGTCGCGGACATTGACGCTGACCTCGGCGAATCGGTCGAGCATGGCCTGGTCGGGATCGATCACCTCGAGGCCGCCCTCCTTGAACTTCGGCCAGTACTGCTTGTCGAAATAGTCCTGGTTGGCGACCTTGGCGCTGTTCTCGTCGAACCATTTGGCGCCGTCGATCATCGCCGACTTCACCTCGTCGGACATCGCGTTCCAGCGATCCGTCTGCACGAAAATGCCGATGGCGAAGGCCGTGACCGGCACCTTCAGGACCTGCTTGACCTGCTCCTGGATCGAGCGGCCGTTGATGGTCGAGATGTTGGCGACCGCCGCGTCGACCGTGCCGCGCTGGAGCGCGAGATAGAGCTCGGACGACGGGATGCGCACGGAGGCGCCGCCGAAATCCTCGATCGCCTTGGTCGCCTCGAAGGAGACGACGCGGACCTTCTTGCCCTCGATCGCATCGAGATCGCGAATGCCGGGATCGCCGACCGACCAGATATATTCCGGCTCCATGATGCCGCCGCCCAGCGACAGGACGGTCAGCCCCTGCTTGTTCAGCTCCGAATTGATGAGCTCGAACAGCGGCGCGCCGCGCTTGAGGCGGTCGGGATTGTCGTAGAGCGGGCCCACGACGCCCGGCAGCCCCATCACGCCGAGGATCGGCAGCGAGCGGGTGATGTAGCTCGTGGTGTGGAACATGAAGTCGATGGTGCCGGCGCGCAGCGCTGGAAGCTGCTCGTCGGCCGAAAGAAGACGTCCGGAATCGTAGAAGTCGATCTCGACCGCGTCGGGCGCATTCTTGTTGACGTAATCGACGAAGCCCTGGGAGCCGTAGGCGAGATCGGCATAGGACGGCGGCAGGTAGGTGACGCCGGTCAGCTTCTGCGCGGCGAAAGCTGGGCTGGTGCGCAGGCCGAATGCGGCCCCCGCCGACAGGGCCGCGGTTCCGGCGAGAAAGTGTCTTCTGTCGAGTGTCATGTCGATGTTCCTCCCTTTTAGAACTGTTATCTGACGAGATTGGGCAACCACAGGCTGAGCGACGGGACCAGCACGAACAGCGCCAGCATCAGGAACTGGATGATCACGAAGGGCACCACCGACCGGATGATCTCCTCGATCCTCAGGCTCGGCACGACGGCCTTCAGCGTATAGAGATTGAGGCCGACCGGCGGCGTGATCACCGCGATCTCCAGGTTCATGACCAGGATGATGCCGAACCACAAAGGGTCGTAGCCGAGTGTCTTGACGAGCGGCAAAAGGATCGGTGTCGTCACCACGATCAGCGAGACGGCGTCGACCAGCATGCCGAGCCCGACGAGGATCAGCATGATCAGCATCAGGATCGCTTCCGGCGGCAGATCCGTACCGATCAGCGCTCCGCTGACCGCATCCGGTACGCGGACGAGGTTGAGATAATCGCCGAAGATCCGCGCGCAGCCCATGATGATCAGGATCGCGCCGGAGATGCGCGCGCTGGCACCGAGGACGCCGAGGACGCCGCGCCAGTCGAGGCAGCGAAAGATGCCGACGGCGATCAGGAACGCCCCCATCGCGCCAAAGGCGGCCGCCTCGCTGGGCGTCGCGATGCCGGAATAGATCGCGCCGAGGACGATCACGATCAGCACCATCGCATGCCAGATGCCGCCGAGCGCCCGCAGCCTTTCTCCCCAGCCATAGGCCACCCGTTCGGACCTCGGCGCATCCGCCGGATTGAGCAGCGCCCGGACATAGACATAGACGCAGAGCGCCAGGGCCAGGGCGATGCCGGGCACGATCCCTCCGATGAAGAGATCGGCGACCGAGACCGAGGAGACCGCGCCGTAGATGATCAGCGGCACGCTCGGCGGGATCAGCATGGCGAGCGCGCCCGAGGAGACGACGCTTCCCGCCGCCAGGGTGCGCGAATAGCCGCGCTCGAGCATTTGCGGCACGGCGATCGAGCCGACTGCGGCGACGCCGGCGATCGAGACGCCGCTGACGGCGCCGAACACCGCAGAAGCCCCAACCGTCGCGATCGCGAGGCCGCCGCGCAGCCATTGCAGCCAGATCACCGCGGCGCGAAACAGATTGGCTCCGACCGGCGTCGCGGCCAGGAAGTTGCCCATCAGCACGAAGAGCGGCAGGGCGAGCAGTTCGAAGCTGTTCAACTGGCCGAACAGCGATGTCGGTCCGAAGAAGAAGGCCATGGCGCCGCGCGCCATGTAGAGACCGATGAGGCCGGCGGCGCCGAGGGCCAGGAAGATCGGCGCGCCGAGCGCGATCAGGCCGAGCAGGACGAGGACGACGACGACTGGTTCGATCATCGCGTCCGCCCCGCCCCGGACGAGGCAAGGAGCGGCCGCCGGTCAGATGACATGGTTCGCCCTCAGGGCCGCGATCGCCGCACCGTCATAGCCCAGCCAGTCCGTCAGGACCGCCTCCGTATGCTCGCCGAGCTTCGGTCCGGTGCGCTCGATGCCTCCGGGCGAGGCCGATAGCTTGGGAAAGACGTTCTGCATCGCGACCTTGCCGATCTCCGGATCCTCCACCCGGGTGATCGACTCCCGCGCCTGGAAATGGCGGTCAGCCAGCATGTCCGGGGCCTTGTAGGTCAGCCCCGCCGGAACGCCGTTCTCGGCCAGCATCTCGACGATCTCGGCGGCGGCGTGCCCGGCCGACCATTTGGCAATGATCTCGTCGATCTCGGCCTGATTCCGTCCCCGGGCCCGGTGCGTGGAATAGCGCTCGTCTTCGGCGAGTTCCGGCTGGCCCATCACCTTGCAGAGCCGCTTGAACAGGCTGTCCTGGTTGGCGCCGATGATGACGGTCTCGCCGTCCCGGGTCGGATAGGCGTTGGACGGCGCGATGCCCGGCAGGAAGCTGCCGGAGCGCTCGCGCACATGGCCGCCGCCGTCATATTCGGAGATCACGCCTTCCATCACGGACAGCACGGCCTCGTAGATCGAGGCGTCGACGACCTGGCCCTCCCCGGTGCGGTGGCGATGCTGGAGCGCGAGCAGCGCTCCCTGGAAACCGCTCTGGCCCGCGAGCGAATCGCCGATCGAGATCCCGGCGCGCACCGGCGGCCGGTCCGGATAGCCGGCGATATAGCGCATCCCGCCCATCGCCTCGCAGACCGAGGCAAATCCGGCCCGGTCGGCATAGGGGCCGGTCTGGCCGAACCCGGTCACCCGCACCATGATCAGGCCGGGATTGGCGGCCTTCAGCACGTCATAGCCGAGCCCCCACTCCTCCATGCGTCCGACGCGGAAATTCTCGACCAGGATGTCGGCCTTCGCGGAGAGCTCCCGGACGACCGCTTGGGCCTCCGGCTTGCGCAGGTCGAGCGTCAGCGATTTCTTGCCCCGGGCGATCACCGGCCACCAGAGCGTATGTCCCGCCTCGTCCGTCCGGCCCCACTGGCGCATGGCGTCGCCGGTTTCCGGCGGCTCGATCTTGACGACCTCGGCGCCGAAATCGGCCAGAAGCTGGCCGCAGAACGGCCCGGCGATCAGCTGTCCCATTTCCAGGACGCGAATCCCTGTCAACGGCTTCACGATGTCCTCCCAGCCGGCGGCTCTCCTCCGTGCCGCCGAAACGCCGATCTGCCGACCCGCGTCCCTTCCCGCGAGCATTGGTCTCCTGTATCCAATTTGTCAAGTTGGGCGCCGTTCGCGCGACGTTGACGGCCAGAATGTATCCAATAGGGTCGGAAGATGACGAACCGGAAGCACGGCAGCAAGGCTGGCAAGCGCACCGCGGATCGCGTCTACGAGGCCACGCGCCAGGGCATTTTGAGCGGCCTGATCAAGCCGGGCGAACGGATCACCGAAGAGCTTCTGGCCGAGCGCTTCGGCGCGAGCCGCACACCGGTCCGCTCGGCCCTGGTGCGCCTTGCCGGCGACGGGTTCGTCGAGATGACGCCGCGCTCTGGGACGATCGTGAAACAGCGCAGCGCGCGCGAGATCGGCGAGATCTACGACGTTCGCGCGTTGCTCGAGAGCGAGGCGGCGCGGCTTGCGAGCGAGCGCCGCGACGCGGCCGACCTCGCCCGGCTCAAGGCCGTGCAGGGCGAACTCGACGCGCTCGCGGCGAACGGGCAAGAGAGCGAGGCAAGGACCGAACAGCTGTCGATCCTCAATCGCGACTTCCATCAGGCGATCCTGTCGGCCTCACGCAATTCGACGCTGGCGGATTCGGCTATCCGGCTGATGGAGATCGGCTTCCTGATCAACAGCTATGCCAATTTCGGCCCCGAGGAGATCGAGCGGAGCCTTTCGGACCACCGCCGGCTTCTCGTCGCCATCGAAACCCGCGACGCGGCCTGGGCCGAGGCGATCATGCGCTCGCACATCCTGGGCGCCCGCAACTCTCTTTCCGAGGAGAGCGACGTCCTGCCGACTTCGTCGGCACAACGTCGTCGCAAGAGGGACTGAAGGCCTGGCCGGTTCGCGGCAAGAACGATGGCAACCAAGTCATTCGGTAGCCATTCCGGCGCCGAGCCCCGCCGTGTCGCTCCGTTTCGCCACACCCGTCTCGAGGCGCCGGGAAGACGCCGAGTTTCAGCGCGATGCGACGAAGCGGTCCAGCTTGCCGAGGGTTTGATGCCCCAGTTCGACCGCGCCGAAGCCCTTCGCCTCGCGGAACTGTTCAGCCGTGCTGAAGATCATGGCCAGCGTCACCCGCGTCGCCCCGCCCTGATCCTCGAACGAGGCCCAGGCATCGGCATGCTTGGGCCCGTCCTCGCCCCAATGCAGCGTGTAGCCGAACCGCTTCTCGGGCCGGACCTCGTTGTAGCGGTGATGGTTCGGGTAGACGGTGCCGTCGGCGGCGATCATGTCGAAGACCCATTCGCCGCCCGCCCGCAGGTCGATCCGTTTCGTCCGGCAGGAATAGCCCTCCGGTCCCCACCATTGCGGCAGCGCCTCCTCGTTCATCCATGCGCCCCACACCAGGGAGCGGGGCGCCTGGATCACCCGCTCCAGGACCATGGTGCGTTCGGCCACGGCCGCGAGATTGTCCAGCCCCGCGCCGAAGCCCTCCCGATAGCCTTGCGCCATGTCGCTCGCGAGCGAGGACAGTTGCACGGTCACGGCCAGGCGGCTGTGCTCGCCGGCGCCGACGATATCCGCGGTCACCAGCGCAGCCGATTGCCGCACGCCCTCGCGGGAGATCACCTCGTAGTTCACGCTGCGAGCCGGCGGCTGCATTTCCAGCCAGCCCGCTTCGCAGCGGATGTCGGGCTCGCCGGCTACCTTGCAGAGCGATACCTCGCGCCCGCCGATCCGGGGATCGGCCTCGAGGAACTCGACGGTTACCGCAGGCGTCGGCGCGGCCCAGATCGCCCGCGCGGCCGGGGCGGTCCAGGCTTGCCACAGGACCGACGGCGGCGCAGCCATCTCCCGCTCGAAGGTCAAGGTTGCGAAATTGCCGCTCATCGAACCAATCCCTTCGCATAGGCTTCGAGCTGCGTCGCGACCGTGCCCCATCCGCCATAAAAGCCCATGTCTTCATGGACCTTGCGCGTGTCCGGATTCCGGTGCCGGGCGATCGCCGTGTAGGTCGTGCCGCCGCGCGGCGCATCCGCCAGGAGCAGGATCGCGGTCATGAACGGATCGGGCGCGGGTTTCCAGCCTTCCGTATAGGCATCGGTGAAGACGAGCTTCTCGTTCTCCACCACCTCCAGATAGACCCCCTTATTGTCCATCACATTGCCCTCGACTTCGAAGGTCGTGTTGAACCGTCCGCCGACGCGGAGGTCGATCTCTACGCCGGTCACCCTGTGCGGGGCGGGAATGAAGAAGTGCGGGATGTGCTCCGGCTTCGTCCAGCACTCCCAGATCAGGTGCCGCGGCACCGCGAGCGTGCGGGTGAAACTCAGATCGGTGTTCGGATCGAGATCCGGGGTCATGTGTCACGTTCCTTCATCAGCTTCATCACATACGCATCCAGCCGATCGAGCCGGGCTTCCCAGATGGCACGCTGTTCGTCGAGCCAGGTGCGCATCGGATCGAACGCCTCGGGGACGATGGCGCAGGTGCGAACCCGCCCGTCCTTCGACGTGACGATCAGCCCCGCCTCCTCCAGCACGGACAGGTGCCGCATCACCGTAGGCAGCCGCAGCCCGGTGGGCTCGGCAAGATCCGTCACCCGCGCTGGCGCTTCGGCGAGCCGGGTCAGGATCGATCGGCGGGTCGGGTCTGCGAGCGCGTGGAAGAGCAGCGAGAGTTCGGGATCATGCTTAGTCATCTCGCTAACTATCGCGCCACCCGGCGACGATGCAAGCAAAAACTTTGTCGATAGGCTAAGTTTACGCCGGAAGCTGTCGGGATGGTTTCGGCGCGGCAGCAACGGCCGCTTTGCGCGGAGCGTGTTGGCGATTGCGGAGCGCTATCGGGAGATGCGAGCTGGGATGCCGCCGGTCGGCGTGCGGCCTCTACTCGCCGGACTGCCCTGTCCTTCCAGCACTCCGATCCTCATGCGGCGCGCGGGACAGCGGGAAGTGGCAGGTGAAGCTGTGTTCCCCGCCTTCCGTCGTGACCATTGGGCGGACGGTTCGGCAGATGTCGCGCACATGCGGACAGCGCGTGTGGAACTCGCAGCCGCTCGGCCGGTCCATCAGGCTGGGCACCTCGCCCGATATCTCGACCCTGTGCTTTGCCACATCGGGATCGGGATCCGGATTGGCTGACAGAAGCGCCTCCGTATAGGGATGGCGGGGCTGCCCGAAGACGGCCTGCGTCGGTCCCTGCTCCACGAAACGGCCGAGATACATCGTCGCCATGCGATCGGTGATGTGCCGCACGACGCTGAGATTGTGGGTGATCACGAGGATCGCGATCCCCAGCCGCTTCTGGAGATCCGCCAGGAGGTTGAGCACCTCCGCCTGCACCGAGACGTCGAGTCCGGCCGTCGGCTCGTCGGCGACGACCAGCTTCGGATCCAGCGCCAGCGCGCGGGCGACGCCGACGCGGCGGGCCTGTCCGCCGGAAAGCTGGTGCGGATAGCGCGAGCCGAAGTCCGGCGTCAGCCCCACCATGGTCAGGAGCCGTGCGGCCTCCTCGTCGAGGTCGCGACCGTCGCGGCCGTGAATCCTGAACGGCTCCGTGACGAGGGACTTCACCGTCAGCCTCGGCGAGAGCGAGCCGACCGGATCCTGCCACATCATCGCGATGCTTCGTCGGACTTCGGCAAGCGAGCGCGCATCGAGGCTGCGCAGGTCCCGCCCGTCGAAGCGCACGCTGCCCTCCGCGATGTCCTTGAGGCCGAGCAGCGCCCGCGCGATCGTCGACTTGCCCGAGCCGCTCTCCCCGACAAGGCCGAGCGTCTGCCCCGGCTCGATCGAGAAGGACACGTCGCAGACGGCGTCGATGAACGGATCGCCAATGCCCTTCACCTTGGCCTCGAAGCGGCCTGCGGTCCGGTAGCGCACGCGCATGTTGGCAACGTCAAGAAGCGGGCTCATGCCGTCCCTTCCGCCGTCTCGTCGAGAAGGTGGCAGCGCGCCCGGTGACCGGCGCCCGCGCCGGAATATTCCGGCGGCGCTTCCACCGCGCAGCGCGCGAAGGCCTTGGGGCACCGTTCGCGGAAGATGCAGCCATTGGGCGGGCGAACGAGGTTCGGCAGCGTCCCGGGGATGGTCGGCAGCTTGCGGGTCGGCGCCGTGATCCGGGCCGGATCGCATTCGAGAAGCGCTTGCGTATAGGGATGCGACGGCCTTCGGAAGATATCGCGCACCAGCCCGCGCTCCACGACCTCGCCGGCATACATCACCACAACCTCGTCGCAGAGTTCCGCAACGGTCCCGAGATGGTGCGAGACGAAGACGATCGCGCAGCCGAACTGCCGCTGCAGCTCCTTCAGGAGCTTGATGACCTGGACTTCCAGCGTCGCATCCAGCGCCGTCGTCGGCTCGTCGGCAATGAGCAGCGCGGGCTCCATCAGCAGCGCCATGCCGATGCAGATTCGCTGGCGCATGCCGCCGGAGAACTGGTGCGGGTAGGCCGAGAGACGGCTTTCGGCATCGGGAATGCCGACCGTCCGGAGCATATCGGAGGCCACACGCCGCTTTTCCGCGGCCGACCGTTTCTCCCGATACTGGATGTCGGTCATCTGGCGCCCGATCGTCACGACCGGGTTCAGCGAGGTCATCGGATCCTGGAAGACCATCGAGATCCGCCGTCCCCTGACCGCACGCATCTGACCCGCCGAAAGCCGCGCAAGATCCTGCCCCTCGAATTCGATGGCTCCCGAGACGATCTCGGCATTGGCGGCAAGCAGCCCGATGAGGCTGGAGGCGAGCGTCGATTTTCCGCAGCCGGACTCGCCGACGATCCCGACGATGCGGCCGGGCGACACCTCGAGATCGACGTTGCGCAGGGCGTGCAACCGGTTGCCGGCCGTGGAGAAGTCGATCGAAAGGTCGCGGACCGAGAGCAGCGTGTCGTCCGCCATGTTCAGGTGTCCTGCCTGAGCTTGGGGTCAAAGATGTCGCGCAACGCCTCGCCGAAGAAGGTGAAGCCGAGCGTGACGAGGACGATCGGGATCGAGCCGGCGATCACCGGCCAGGGCGAATTGCGGATGAAGGTGTAGCCGTCGTTCAGGATGGTTCCCCAGGACGCCATTGGCGGGCGCACGCCGAGACCGAGGAAGCTCAGCCCGGCCTCCGTGGCGATGACCAGAGGCACGTCCATGGAGGCGAGCACGACGAGCGGCCCCACGACGTTCGGCAGAATGTGCACGAACAGGATCCGCAGCGTGCCGGCACCCATCACGCGTTCGGCGTCGACATAGTCGGCATTGCGGAGCGCCTGCGTCTGGGTGCGCACGATGCGGGCATAGATCGGGATCGACGTGACCGAGACGACGAGCACGATGGTCGACAGGCCGGGTCCGACGAGTGTGACGACGGCAAGGCCGAAGACGATCGTCGGGAACGAGCGTACCGCGTCGAACAGGAGCACGAGGATGTTGTCGAGCCAGACGGGACCGAACCCGGCCGCCAGACCGAGCGCAAAGCCGATCGTCAGTGCGGCTGCGATGGTCGCGAAGGCGACGGTCAGCGCCACGCGGCCTCCCAGAAGCACCCGCGAGAGGAGATCCCGCCCGATCTGGTCTGTGCCGAGCCAGTGCGCCCACGACGGTGACCCGAGGCGCGGCCCGGTCATGATCTGCGTCGGCGAATAGGGCGCGATCCACGGAGCGAGGATCGCCGCCGCGATGAACAGGGCGACGAGGACGAAGCCGAGGAAGCCAAGCCTGTCGGCGGCAAGACGGCGCCATGCCCACCGCCATCGGCCCGCACGGACACTCGTGCGGGAGGAACCGGTCGTCGATGCGAGGCTCATGCGCCCAGCCCCTGCAGCGAATATGCGATCATCACAGCGCCTCGCGGATGCGCGGGTCGAGCCAGGCGTTGACGAGATCGGACACCAGCGTCGCCAGCACGATGACGATCGTCGTCACCAGGATGCAGCCGAGCACGATCGGATAGTTTCGCTCGTTCACCGCATTGACGATCAAGGCGCCGATGCCCGGACGCGAGAAGATGACTTCCGCGAAGACCGCCGCAGAGAACAGGTGCACGACGCCGGTGCCGATCAGCGTCACCGCCGGCAGGACGGCGATCTTCAGGGCATAGGAGAACACGATCTTGCTCTCGGTCAGTCCGAAGGCGCGCGCCATGCGGACGTGATTGGCGTCGAGGATCTCCAGCATCGAGGCTCGGACCACGCGCGCGACATAGCCGACCCAGGAAATGCCGATCGCAAGCGCGGGAAGGACAAGGTAGTGGGCCTGGCCCCAGAAGCCGGTCCCTGCCCCCACGGCCGGAAACCAGTGGAGACCGACCGCGAAGACGAGAAGTCCGTAGAGCGCCATCACGAAGGACGGCACCGAGATCGTCGACACCGAGAGGATGCCGGCCGACAGGTCGAGCCAGCTGCCGCGGCGGAGCGCCGAATAGCAGCCGATCACGATCCCGAGCGCCGCCGACCAGACGATCGACACGGCGATCAGGACCAGCGTGTAGGGCAATTGGCTCAAGACGATCGAGGCGACGCTGCGGCCGGTGAAGACGTCGACCCCCATGTCGCCCCGCAGGAGATTGCCGAAGAAGGTCAGCGTCTGCACGTAGAAGGGCCGGTCGAGCCCCATCGCTTCACGCGTTCGCTCGATGAGCTCCGGCGTCGCGCGGGGTCCGAGGAGCATCACCGTCGGGTCGCCCGGCACGAGGTGGAGCATCGTGTTGAGGAGCACGATGGCGATCACGACGATCGCCACCGACAGCGCCAGTCGACGCAGGATGAAGATCAGCACCGTTGAAAGCCCCTCACCGGTTCCTGCGCCATCGCGCCCTGCGCCGCCCTCAGCTCTTTGCCGGCTCGAAGCGGGTCAGAAGGGCGCGTCCATCGGGACGCACCGCCGCATCCACCGTGTTGCGATACATCAGCGGCGTCGCCTCGTGCGTCAGGAAGCGGTAGGCGCCGCTCTCCTCCATCAGATCCTGCATCTTCTCGTACATGGCCGCGCGCTTGGCGGGGTCCTGTTCCAGGAGCGCCTTCTTCTCGAGCTGGTCGAACTCTTCGTTGCGGAACCGCTCCCAGTTCCAGATGCCCGCCTGACCCGACACGAACCAGCTCGTGGCATAGAACGGGTCCGGCTGCATGGAGAACCGGTTGAGGATCAGCTGGACGTTCTTCCATCGCTGGCCCTCGCTCTCCATGCCGAGCGTGTTGAAGGACCCGCTGTCCTGCACGTTGATCTGCGTCTGGATCCCGATCTGGAGAAGCTGGGCCTGAATGATCTCCGCCATCGTCTTCCACTTCGATTCGCTCGAAATGTCGATGGTCAGAGGTTCGGACGGCGGACCGCCCGCCTTCTCCAGATACTCCCGCGCCTTGTCGAGATCCCCCTCGATCGGCACGAGCGTGTTCTCGCGGTGGCCGACCAGGCCCGGCGCGATGATGCCGGTCGAGGGCTCGGCTCCCCCGAAATAGGCCGCTTCGACCACCTGCTCGACATTGACGGCGTACTGGATCGCCTTGCGCAGGTTGATATCGGACAGGGCGGAATTGTCGATGTTCATGCCGAGCCAGACATAGCTCAGCGCCGGATAGACCGCGATCGTCGTATTTGCCGGAGGCGAGGCCTGATAATTCGCGAGGGAAGCGAGGCTGATCCAGGTGAAGTCGATATCGCCCGCCTCATAGGCCAGTTCGGCGCTCTTCTCGTCCGCGATCGGCAGGATCATGATCTCGTCATAGCCCGGCGCCTCGCCGGTCCAGGCCGGATTGCGCTTCAGCCGGATGTGCTGGTTCGGCACCCATTCGTCGAGCATATATGGACCGGAGAAGGCCGGTGGGTTCATCTTGAAGTCGCCGCCGCCCGTGGCCTGCATGACCGCCTTCTTGGAGACGATGTGCCCGACGCCGAAGGGGAAGGTGACGAGCCAGACCGGCTCGAACGGCTCGCGGAAATTGATCACGCCGGTGTACTTGCCGGTGACCTCGACCCCTTCGAGCGGACCCCAGTCGCTCTTGACCGGGGAATCGTGCTCGAGCGCCCGTTCGAAGGAGAACTTCACGTCCTCGGCGGTCATCTCGCCGAAATCGCCGCTGAACATGATGCCGGGCTTCAGCTTGAAGCGGATATGATTGGCGTCGACCGCTTCGAGTTCCTCGGCGGCATCGAGCTCGGTCTCCCACTCGCGGCCCGGCTTGTAGCGCGTCAGCTTCGAGTAGAGGCAGTTCATCACGTCGACATTGTAGGGGTTCTGGTAGAAACCGGGATCCAGCTCGTCGATATCGGCGTAGTTGCGGACCTTCAGCACCTTGCCGGACTGCGCCCAGACGGTGCGGGTGATCGAAGTGGTCGCCGCCACCAGGCCGGCGACCGCCGATCCGCGCAGAAACGTCCGTCGATCGAGGGGCAGGAAGGGCTTTCCGTGGCTTTGCATGTCGCGGCTCCTGTGATCAGTAAAATGTCAATCGGCGGTCGTGCCTCGATAAGAGGCGACGTCGGCTGCGCTATCAATTTCGCAGCATGAAATTCATGAACCCAATGGTGCGTCATATTGCGAAGTCAGACGAGGTCGCGCTCCACCCGCGTCGACCATTCCTGGGTTCGGACCGGCTCCTCGCCTTCCCATGCCTCGAGTTTCGCCTCGATGACGAAATGCTCTTCCGTCGACGTGACCTTCATCCAGGTCCGCGACCGAACCGACCAGTCGCCCCGCTGCATGGCACAGGTCCGCAGCGTCTCCCCCATGACCGACCGGTAGTCGTTTCCGGAGAAGCCATAGGTCTCTTCGGCACGCTGCGTGACCGTCAGATCGTTGCCGATGATCCTGGCTGTGCCATCGTCCTCGACGATCTCGACGCGGGTTGCGCCCTCGGCCAGATCCTCGATGACGCGCCAACTCGAAGTCGGCTCGGCGATCCACTCCACGGCCAGCGGCTCCGCACCTTCGGGTTCGCCGAAATCGGGAAGACCGAAATCCTGCGCACCGCAATCGCGGACGGGAAGGTCCAGGCTCGATTTTGCGGGATCGACGGTGAGCCGCACGGGCTCGGGCGCCGGCCAGGCCAGCGGGAAATAAGTCGTCGAGATCGAAAGCCGCAGGCGATGCCCGGGACGGAAGCTCTGGGCGACCGGCTTGAAGGGGATGCGGACGAGATAGCTCCGCCCCGGCTCCAGGGACTCAGGCGCGTCGTGGCCGTTGCGATGGGTCAGGTTGAAAAGCCCGTATGACACGCGGGTCGCCGATCCGTCCGGCGCGACGTCGGAAAGCCTCACGGCGACGATGGCAACGGGACGGTCGCTCCTGAACGACAGGTCCAACGCGGCGTCGCCCGCGATCTCCAGCGCGTCGCCCAGCGGCGCCGTCTCGAAGACGAGACTTCCGGAATCGTCTTCCCGCTGATCGACGGGCTGGTCGCCCGGCACCGCGTAGGAGCACCACTTGCCGCCACCGAGACCGACGCGAAGCGGTGAGGAGACATCCAGGCCGCCTTCATGCGCGTTGGCCGCTTCGGAATTTCTTGCCTCGTCGGCTTCTAGCCGGAGCCGCCCGTCCTGCGTCAGACGGAACGGCGTCCGCGCGACGTTCGGGGAGGGCCAGGAGGGCTCGGCGATCCAGCGCCCTGCCCGCTCGCGATAGCTGCCGGCCGGTGCCGCGTGATCCTGCATGAACAGGCGCAGCGGCGGCTCGTCCATGATGCCGGTCTCGCGCCTCTTCAGCCACTGGTCCCACCAGCGCAGCTCTTCCTGCAGGAATCCGATCGCCGGTCCGGGAACGCCGAGATTGGGATATTTGTGCGCCCAGGGTCCGATCAGCCCCTTGGTCGGTCCAGACAGGTTCTCGAGCAGCCTGAACACCGAACGGCAATAGCCGTCGGCCCAGCCGCTGACCGCGTAGACCGGGACCTTGACCGCCGCGTAGTCCTCGCAGATCGACCCGTGCTGCCAGAAGGCGTCGCGCCGCTGGTGCCGGAGCCAGGTCTCCAGCCACAATCCGCTCTCGTCGAGGCGGCGCAGCCAGTCCTTCCGCCAGCGCTCACCGACATTGCGGGGATCTGGCGGCAGCGTATTGCCCGCGAACATCACCGAGGCCCAGGAAATCTGGTCGATCAGGAAGGTCCCGCCCATGTAGTGGATGTCGTCGGCATAGCGGTCGTCGGTGGAGCAGCAGGTGATGACGGCCTTCAGCGCCGGCGGCTGCATGGCGGCGATCTGCAGCCCGTTGAAGCCACCCCAGGATATCCCGATCATGCCGATATTACCGTCGCACCAGGGCTGCGAGGCGATCCAGGCGATGGCATCGCAGCCATCGTCGAGTTCCTGCTGCGTGTACTCGTCGAGCATCACGCCCTCGGAATCGCCGGTTCCGCGAAGGTCTAGCCGGACATAGGCATAGCCGTGACCCGCGACGTAGCGGGCGCTCACCATGTCCCGCGCAAGCGTCCCGTCGTTCTTGCGATAGGGAATGTATTCGAGAATGGCCGGCACCGGCTCCGCATCCGCATTGTCAGGCAGCCACATCCGGGCGGCCAGGCGGCAGCCGTCGGGCATCACGATCTCGAAATGCTCGACCTCGCGGACGGCAAAGGGGAATTCGGTGACGGTTTTCATGGGATGCAGTCCTTGAGCCGCTGGCGGTTGCTGACTGCTAGAGACCCGATCGCCGGGCACCGTTCAATTTCGCATCCCTTATCGACTTGACCCGGAAACTGCGTCAGGTAGCGTTAGCGGCATGTCAGCCGCAGCACCCATTCCGACCAATCTCGCCTATGCCTGCAGCCTTTATCCCTCCGTCGCCCATGTCTGTCGGCGCATCGACGTCAATCGCCAGCAATTCAACAAATACCTCGCCGGGCAGGTGCGGCCGTCGCGGCACAACATGCGCAAGATCTGCGACTTCTTCGGCGTGACGGAGTCGGAGCTTCTCTACGAGCCGCCGCGGTTTGCCGAGCTTTTCTCGCTGCGCAGGGGTTCGACCCTGGAACAGACGGCCGGCCGGCCCCTGAGACTGGTCGAGACCCTGTTCCGCGAATCCGGCAGCCTGCAGCGCTATCTCGGCTGCTACTACCGGTATTTCTTCGCGTTCAGCCATCCCGGCAAGATCATCAAGTCCTTCGCCACCCTGAGTTCCGAGAACGACAATTTCTTCTGGAAGAACCTCGAGATCATCGACGAGGGACGCGGCGGGCGCACGATCTCGAAATACGAGGGAGCCGCCTTCCTGCTCGGCGAGCGCCTCCACATCATCGAGCACGAGACCTTCATGGCAAGCTCGATCACCCAGTTGCTGCTCTATCCGAGCTATCAGACGCGCATCGACTATCTCGTCGGCGTGCAGACGGGCGGCCCGACCAAGCGCGGCCGCAAGCCGGCGGCATCGCTGGTGCTGCTAGAATATCTCGGGGCGCAGGTGGACTATCGCCGTGCCCTCAGACAGGTCGGCATGTTCGATGCGAGCGACGTCGACCCGCAGATCCGTGCCATGATCAGCACCAACGCGTCGCAGACGCCGGGCATCCTGGAAGCCGACCAGATCTGAAGCGCTGGCTCCCGGCGCGTTGCCGCCTCGAAAGACTGCCGGACGGGGCGTAGGTCGATCACGCCCATCGCCTCATTGTCGGCTTCATCGCGACGATTTGCCGGATAGTCGACGCGGCGTGGCGAGTGCTCCGGCGGGCTCATCGTCCCTCGCCTGTCAGGTGTCGGCTGCCTCAGGCCGTGCCCTCAGCCCCGCGACGATACCTCTGGCCGCGTTGGCGACGAAGAGCAGGGCAATGACCGCGAAGATCGTCGCCGAGATCCAACTCGCGGTGGGAAACTGCAATATGTCGCCGTCGTTCAGGAGCAGGCCCCGCCTCAGGTTCTGCTCGAACTGCGGCCCCAGAACCAGCCCGATGACGAAGGGCGCGAGCGGGAAGCCGCCGAGCCGCAGGCCGTAGCCTACCACTCCGAAGAGCATCGCCACGACCCCGTCCAGCGCATTGCCGCGGACGGTGACCGCACCGATGAGCGAGAAGACGACGACGCCGACCATGATGATCGGCTCCGGGATCGACAGGATCTTGCCGAAGGCCCGCACGATTGGGAAGGCGACGATCAGCATCACGATGTTGACGATGATCAGGACGACGAAGATCGCGTTGACGACGTCGAGATGCTCGCTCATCAGCCGGACGCCCGGCGTGATGCCGTGGACGACCATGGCCGAGAGAAGGATGGCGGTCACGACGTCGCCCGGAATGCCGAGGGCGAGCGTCGGGATCATCGCGCTGCCGGTCACCGCGTTGTTGGCCGATTCCGCGGCGATCAGCCCGTCCGGCTCGCCCTTGCCGAATTCGTCCCGGCGCGGCGAGGCCTGTTTCGCGGAGGCGTAGCTGATGAAGGCGGCGGTGGCGGCGCCCGTTCCCGGCAGGGCTCCGATCAGGCAGCCGATGAAGGAACTGCGCAGGAGATTGACGATCCGCCCCCGCCAGGCCGCCAGAGGCGGGATGACGAGGCGCGCATTGGCGACGACCGGCGCGCCGCCGTGACGCGACGCCAGGCGCAGGAACGCTTCGGACAATGCGAACAGCCCGATGACGACGGAAATCAGGTCGAGACCGGCGGTCAGGAACTCGATGTCGAAGGTGAACCGGGCCGCGCCCGTGACGGGATCCGTGCCGATCAACGAGATGAACAGGCCGGCCGCGCCCATGGCGAGGCCCTTGATCATGCTGCCGCGCGAGACGGCGGCGATGCAGGTCAGCGCGAGCAGGATCAGCGCGAAGATCTCCACCGAGCCGAAGCGCGTGGCGAAACGCGCGAGCTGCGGGGCGGCGAGGATCAGGACGACGCAGGAGATCAGGCCACCGATGACCGAGGACACCGTCGCCCAGCCGAGCGCCATCCCCGCCTCGCCGCGCTGCGCCATCGGATAGCCGTCGAGCATGGTGGCGGCCGATTGCGGCGTGCCCGGCGAATTGATGAGGATTGCCGAGATCGAGCCGCCATAGACCGAGCCGCAATAGACCCCGAGAAGCAGCGCCAGGCTCGGAACCGTGTCCATCCCGAAGGTGAAGGGCAGGCAGATCGACAACCCCACGACCGAGCCGAGGCCGGGCAGCGCTCCGATGACGACGCCGAGCGTCGTGCCGACGAGGATGGCAAGAAGGGTCGCCGGCGAGAGGGCCTCGGCGAGAAAGGCGAAGTCGATCATCACAAGAGACCACCCGGCAGAAGGCTGGGAAGACGGATCTCGAGCACGTGCTGGAACAGGAACCAGAGCCCGGGCCCGAGAACGAGGAAGGACAGAAGGAAGGCGAACGGGCTGCGCGTGCCCGTCGCGTAGAGGAGAAGCGGCAGCACGACGAGGACGGGCACGAGATAGCCCGCAAAGACAATTGCGACCGCAAGCAGCAGCGCCAGCGCCATGACGCCAAGCACGCCCGATTGCGCGGTCTCGCCGGCCACGCCGCCATCGGCCACTTCCGCCCTGCCCCGGCCGGCGAACAGCTGCCGCACCAGATCCGCGAGGCCGAGCCCCACCCAGGCGAAGAGGAGGATGCGCGGCAGCGCGTCCGGCGTGTCGCCCGCCGCCAGATTCCCGCTGCCTGCGCCACCCCCGGCAAAGGCGGCCACCAGGAAGACGACGCCGACGAGGGTGAAGCCTGCGGAGATCAGGAAACGGCTTGAGCGGACATGCGTCACGGGAAACGCTCCGATGCGCCGGCGACCCGCATGCGGATCAGCCGTTCTTCGTTTGCTGTGGGAAGAAGGCCGCCCGACCCGCAATGCAGGTCGGACGGCCGGAGGTCGTCGCTCGCGCGTGATCCGAACCGACCAAGGCCGCGTTCGGCGCCTCGGCCGACAGAGGCATGGGATGCGTCGCCCTGCCCCATGCCTCTGTCAGAGCCATCAGGAGGCCCTGACGGTGGTCCGGCTCCCGAAGCGGCCCGGAGAAGCCCCGAGCAGAACGCGGCCGTTCACTTGACGAGACCGGCGTCCTTCAGGATTTCGCGGTTCTGCTCCGCGTTCTTCTTGACGAAGGCTGCGAACTCTTCGGGACCACGATACATGACGCCCGTATTGGTCTTCTCGGCCAGTTCCTTGAAGCGATCCGCATCGAGCGCCTTCTGGCAGGCATCGGAGAAGGCGGCCAGCTTCTCCTGCGGCAGGCCCTTGGGCGCCACCAGACCCTGCCAGACGGAGAAGTCGAGGTCGTAGCCGAGTTCGGCCATGGTCGGAATGTCCGGATAGGCTTCCAGGCGCTTCGGCGCAAAGACCGCGAGCGCCTTGACGTCGTTGTTTTCCAGGACCGTCGCCGTGTCGACGAACAGATCGATCTCGCCGCCGGCCATGGCGTTCATCGCCGGACCGGTCCCCTTGAAGGGAAGGTGCACGGCGTTGAGCCCTGCGCCGGAGGCGAAGGCGGCCATGGCGAGATGAGGGATCGTGCCCGGGCCCGACGAGCCGTAGACGATCCGGCCATCCTTGCCGCGATCGACGAAATCCTGAACGGACGAAAGCTCGGAATCCTTCTTGGCGAGCAGGAAGACCGGAGTCGAAGTGGTCTGGCAGATATAGGCGAAGTCGTCCGGCTTGTAGGACGTGTCGCGCAGCGAGGGCTGGATCGCCAGGGGGCCGATCGGCAGATAGCCCACCGTCGAGCCGTCCGCCGCGGCATCGGCGACCGCCGCCGCGCCGATCGTGCCGCTGGCGCCGTCGATGTTGCGGATGACCACCGTCTGGCCGAGCGCTTCGGAAAAGCCGGGCTCGAACACCCGCGCCACCGTATCGGTGCCGCCACCGGCACTGAACGGAACGACCATTTCAACTGTCTGGGCATAGGCGGCTCCGCAGAACGCCGTCATGGCGAGCGCAAGTGCGATCGACCTTGTCTTCATCGTTTCCTCCCAAATTCGTCCTGTCTCGCCGCCAGGCAGCGATGTCGAGGCGCAGGATCGTCTCCCTTGACCCGAAGTCACTAGAACAGATCGTAGCGATGCGATCAACCTTGCGCATTCTCGCTTCCTCGGAGCGCGGCGCCTCATGAGACGACGCAAGCTACAGACAGGCCGGCCAGAGAAAACCGTCAATGCAGTGCTCCCTTGACCTCTCATGGCGAGTTTGCAGCGTCCCGCACCAGAAAGAGTCTTTGACACGAAAAAATCGCAGCGGTACGAAACTAGACACTTGGCCGGGAGATTTTCCCATCAGCCTGGGAGGAGCAACCGATGTCGAGAGGCGCCCTGCCGCAACCGCCGATTGGATGGCGACGATGAACCGCCGAACCATCGGTGCGGACGCATTCGGCAAGGCAGCGCGCACGGCGCCGACCGCAACGTCCGGGTTCGGTGCTCTATGTTCGCAGGGTGGTGACGGCGCTTCCGAGGGCGGACTTCACCCGGACCCGACTGCATGAGCCGCTGCCGGACGGCAGCGAGGCAAGGCGGCAGGCGGCCGAACAGCAAGAATTCCAGACAGAAGACGATCCGCACATGACCAGACCTCTCTCCGATCTTCGCAGCCAGAGATGGTTCGCCTCGGCCGACATTCGCGGCTTCGCCCACCGCCAGAGGACCCAGCAGATGGGGCTGAGGCGCGAGGAGTTCATGGGCAAGCCGGTGATCGGGATCATCAACACCTGGAGCGAAATGAGCCCGTGCCACGCCCATCTGCGCGACCGCGCCGAGGCGGTGAAGCGCGGCGTCTGGCAGGCCGGCGGCTATCCCGTGGAACTGCCGGCGCTCTCGGTCGGCGAGGTGATGGTGAAGCCGACGACGATGCTCTATCGCAACTTCCTGGCGATGGAGGCGGAGGAGATCCTGCGCTCCCACCCGATCGATGGCTGCGTGCTGCTCGGCGGCTGCGACAAGTCGACCCCCGCCCTTCTCATGGGCGCGATCTCGATGAACCTGCCGGCGATCTTCTGTCCGGCCGGCCCGATGTCCAACGGGCAATGGCGGGGAACCAAGACCGGCGCCGGCACCCACACCAAGACCTATTTCGACAAGCTGCGCCGCGGCGAGATCACCGAAAAGGACTGGGTCGACCTCGAAAGCCGGATGACCCGTTCGGCGGGCACCTGCAACACCATGGGCACGGCCTCCACGATGACCTCGATCGTCGATGCGATGGGCCTGACGCTGACCGGCGCATCCTCGATTCCGGCGGTCGATTCGGGTCACCCCCGCATGGCCTCGCTATGCGGGGAGCGTATCGTCGCCATGGTCTGGGAGGATTTGAAGCCGCGCGACATCCTCACCCGCGAGAGCTTCATGAACGGGCTGACCGCCTATATGGCGCTCGGCGGCTCGACCAATGCGGCGATCCATTTGATCGCGCTCGCGGGCCGGGCGGGCATCGTGCTCGGCCTCGAAGACATGGCCGAAATGTCGGCGCGGATCCCGGTGCTCGCCAATCTCTTCCCGGCCGGCACCCATCTGATGGAGGACTTCCACTTCGCCGGCGGCCTGCCCGCGCTTCTCTCCAAGCTCTCGGACCATCTCCATCTCGACGCGCGGACCGTCGAGAACCGGACGCTCGGAGAGGCGATCGCCGGCGCAGAATGCTATGACGACGACGTCATCCGCGGCCTCGACAACCCTGCGGTGCCGCTGTCGAAGGGCCGCACGCTGGCCCTCCTGAAGGGCAATCTCGCGCCGAACGGCGCGGTCATGAAATCGTCGGCCGCCGATCCGAAGTTCTTCCAGCACGAAGGACCGGCGCTCGTCTTCGACGATCCCGGCACGATGATGCGGGTGCTCGACGATCCCGAGCTCGACATCACCGAGGACACCGTGCTCGTCCTGCGCAATGCCGGGCCGATCGGCGCGCCGGGCATGCCGGAATGGGGCAATCTCCCGATCCCGAAGGCGCTCCTGAAACGCGGCGTCAAGGACATCGTGCGGATCTGCGACGGACGCATGAGCGGGACCCACTACGGCACCTGCATCCTGCACGTCTCGCCGGAATCGGCAGTCGGCGGCCCGCTGGCGCTGCTTCGCACCGGCGACACGATCGTCCTCGATGTGGAGGCGGGTCGTCTCGACATGCGGGTCGGCGAAGACGAACTCGAACGGCGCCGCGCGGCGCTCGAGCCGCCCAAGCCGCTCTACGAGACCTCCTTCGCAGCGCTCTATCAGCGCCATGTCAGCCAGGCCCACCAGGGCTGCGACTTCGACTTCCTCTCCGGCGTGCGGAACCTGCCGGAACCCGCAATCTACTGAAGGCACGCTCATGACCTTTGACGCTTCCAACCGCTTCCGCCGCATGCTCACCGAAGAGCGCCGGATGCCGCCGCTCGGAACCTGGCTGATGTCGGCCGCGCCGGGGCCCTCCGAGGCGATCGGTCATTGCGGCTTCGACTTCGTCGTCGTCGATATGGAGCATGTTCCGGTCGAGGTGGCGCAGCTGCCCGATATCCTGAGGGCCGTGGGCTGCACGCCGGCCGAACCCGTCGTGCGCCTCGCCTGGAACGATGCGGTGATGATCAAGAAGGCGCTCGACGCCGGCGCCCAGACGATCATGCTTCCCTTCGTGGAGACCGCGGAGGATGCCGCCCGCGCCGTCGCGTCGGCCAAATATCCGCCGGAGGGCGTGCGAGGTGTTGCCGCCATTCACCGCGCCTCGCGCTATGGCGCCCTGCCCGACTATCTGCGCCGGGCGAATGCGGAGACGATGGTCATCGTCCAGCTGGAAACGCCCGAAGCGGTGGCGCGCCTGAAGGAGATCGCGTCGGTCCCCGGCGTCGATGCGCTGTTCGTCGGACCGGGCGACCTTTCGGCCGCGATGGGACATATCGGCGACATCGGCCATGACGAGGTGCAGGCGCTCCTGCAGCACGCCGCGCGCGAGGCCCGGGACGCCGGCATCCCGATCGGGATCGTCGGGCCGAACCCGGCGATGGTCCGCCGGTTCCTCGACTATGGCTACAGCTTCTCCGCCATGGCCTCGGACATCGCCATGATGACCGGACGAGCCCGCGACTGGCTCGGCGAATTGCGCGGACAGCCGAGCGGGAAGACGGAGAAGGTCGTGTCGGCCTACTGACCGCGCCAGTTCCAGAGAGCCCGCGCCGCTCAGGCGCTGCCGCGCTCGATGACGACGAAACCCGTGTTGACGAAAGGGCTCTGAGGGCGCCCCTTGCCTGCCAGGATGCCGGAAACCAGCCGGGCGATCTCCTCGCCGATCACGTCGCCGAAGGGCCGGATCGTGGTCAGCGAGGGATTGCTGAAGGCGGTGAATTCGAGGTCGCCGAAGCCGACGATCGCAAGTCGCTCCGGCACGGTGATCGCGCGCCGCGCGCACTCGAAGAGAAGACCCAGCGCCAGCGTATCGTTCGACGTGGCGACACCGTCGATGCCGGGATCCTCGGACAGGGCCTTGGCGAGCAGCGTCGCTGCCGCCTCGGTGCTCGCCGGCCTGATGTGATGGACGATCTCCGCTTGTATGCCCGCTTCCGCCGCCTCGGCCGCGAAGCCTTCCGCCCGCTGCATCGCCCTTCGATCCTCGTGCATGCGCGCGCCGAGAAAGGCGAGGCGGCGGCGGCCCTTGCGGATGAGATGATGCGCAGCGGCACGGCCCGCCTGATCATGCGAAAAACCGACGGCGAGATCGACGGGATCGTCGCCCAGTTCCCACATTTCCACGACCGGGCAGTCGGCGTGCTTCAGGAGATTGCGCGTCTGCGGCGAATGATGGAGCCCGGTCAGGATCAGCGCCGAGGGCGACCATGAGAGATAGGCCCGCACGAGCGCCAGTTCCGCCTCCTCGTCATAATCGGTGTTGCCGAACATGATCTGGAACCCGTCATCCCACAGGATCGCCTGCAGCGCGGAGACGGTCTCGGCAAAGAAGGCGTTGCGCATCGACGGAACGATGACGCCGACGACGCGCGAACGGGCCGCCGCCAGACCGCCGGCCATGAGATTGGGGACGTAGCCGAGACGCTCGATGGCGGCCTCGATCGCCGCGCCCGTCTTCTTGGCAACGGCGCCCGGTTGCCTCAGGAAGAGCGAGACGGTCGACGGCGAGACATCGGCGGCCTTCGCGACGTCGCTCATCTTGATCGCCTGACTGGTGCGGCGCGTCCGCCGCGGCACTGCCTCGTCCAAGCCCGCTCCTTGATCCCCGTGGAAGGCCTACCCTTACCCCGGTAAAGCACGGGTTCAAATGGGGTTCTTCCGGCGGCGTGCGCCGCTACGCCGGCTCGCGCCCAGACAGATCGCCCGGACTCGCATTCGTCGCGGGGCGGAACAATCGGGCGACCGTCTCTCGGGCGTGAGAGAGGAAGGCAATCGCGTTAATCCGAGCGGCACGGCCTCGATCTATCGGCCGTCGGAGAAACGCCGGTCGATCTCATCCGCCGTCAGCCGGCAGCGCGCCGCCATCAAGGCCATCTCCTCCTCGATCGCATGCAGCCGAAACCGTCCGATAGCAGCGAACGCGGCCGTCTGAGCATCGGCCAGGACGAGCCGGAGCGCCATCATCGCCGAGACCGCGATCCAGGCGGCGCGCATGTAGCTGTCGGCGATCGCCTCGCCGGTCCGCGGCGTCGCAGCGAGGTCCGCCACCTCTCGCGACAGTGCCGCGAAGGCGTCGAGCGTCCGCAGAGCACATGCAGCCTCGGTGATCGCGGCCCGCCCCGCTTCCTCGCGGGCACGCTTCAGAAAGACCGAAAGGCCCCGCCCCTCCTCGCGCCACAGCCGGCGGACGAGAAAGTCGAGCGCCTGCATTCCGGTCGTGCCCTCGTAGACCGCGAGCACACGCGCATCGCGCAGCGCCTGCTCGACCGGAAATTCGCGCGTGTAGCCGGCGCCGCCGAGCACCTGGATCGCGGCGCTGGAGACGGAGAAGCCGGCTTCGGCACCGAAGGTCTTGACCATCGGCATAAGCCAGGCGGCGAAGGCCGCGTTCTCTGCGCGCGCCGTCTCGTCCGCCTCGATGCGGGCGAGATCCATCTCCGCGCCGAGTTCCAGCACCGCGGCCATCAGGATTTGGGTCTCGGCCTCCATCGCGAGGATCTGCCGGCGCACATCGGCATGGTCGAGGATCGGCGCCGGTTCGAGGTCCGGCGCGCCGCCCTGCCGACGCTCCTCGGCATAGCGGCTGGCGACGTCGAGGCTGCCCATGGCGATGCCGGCGCCTTGGCAGCCGGTGAGGAGGCGCATGCGCTCGATCATCGTGAAGAGCTGCGGCAGACCGCGCCCTTCCTCTCCGAGCAGCGTCGCTTCGCTGCCGTCGAAGCCGAGCACGCAGGTCGGCGAGCCGTGCAGGCCGAGCTTCTCCTCGATCCGCTGCAGCACGACCCCGTTGGCGGTTCCGTCCGCCCGCCGGTCGGGGACCAGGAACAGGCTGAGGCCGCGCGTTCCCGGCGCGTCGCTGGTGCGGGCGAGGAGGCAATGGCCGATGCGGCTGGCCATGTCGTGATCGCCGAAGGAGATCCAGCACTTGTCGCCGTCGATCCGCCAGACCCGCCCCTCGCGGCGTGCGCGGGTGCGAATGCGCCCGACATCGGAGCCGGCTCCCGGCTCGGAAATGCAGATCGTCGCCGCCCATTCGCCTGCGACAAGGCGGAGCACCCAATCCTGTGCGATGGCCGGATCGGCCGTCTCGGCGATGAGATGGGCGGCGGCGCGGCTGGCCCCTGCCGCCATCATGAAGGCCGGACAGGCGCGCTCGAACAGCGGCTCCACCGCCGCCTGAAGCGCGATCGGCAGATCCTGTCCACCGAAGGATGCGGGAATGTCCAGCCCGAGCCAGCCGTCTGCGGCGAAGCGGCGATAGGCCTCGGTAAAGCCGGGCGGCGTCACCACCCGCCCCTGTTCGATCCGGCATCCCGTTCGGTCGGCCGGAGGATTGAGCGGCGCGACCAGCCGCTCGGCGGTCCTGGCCGCCTCGCCGATCACTGCGGCGACCGTCTCGGAGTCGAGATCGGGCAGAAGGGCGAGGACGCGGGTCCAACCGGGCGTGGCCTCAAGAAGCCGGACGGTGTCCCCCGCCTGGTCGAGAAAACCCGCCATGACCTATCTCGGCTGCCGGCGGATGGCGTCACGAAGACGGCGCACCGAGACGCGAGCCGTCACGCCGCCACCTCGCGCCGACGCGCATGGACGATCCGCGGATCGTCGGAGCTGTACAGCGCTTCGACCAGATCCGGATGCCCACGCAGGAGAGCCCGCTGGTTGATCGACCCCTTGTCGGTCACCTCGCCTTTGTCGAGCGACGGCGCCTCTTCCATGAAGATCGCCCGCATCACCCGCGTCGCCGAGCCGGTCGACTTCGCCGCATGCTCTGCGAGGAGTTTCTGCAATCGCTCGCGGACCCGCGGATGGCACAGCACCTTTTCGTCGTCGAGCGAGGCCTCCTCGGGCACCAGCCCCCGCACTGCCGGCATGAAGGGGATCAGGATCGCGCCGACCTCGTCGCGATCCTCCCCGGCGATCGCAGCGTCGCGGGCAAGGCCGCCGAGCGCGTTGACCAGCTTGGCTCTGACGTCCCCCACCGGCACCCAGGTGCCGGTGGCGAGCTTGAAATTCTCGGCCAGGCGCCCGTCGAAGAAGAAGCCGGCAGCGGCATCGCCGGGGACGGCGAAACGCAGGGCATCGCCCAGCTTGTAGAAGCCTTCCTCGTCGAACGCCTCCGCCGTCAGGTCCGGCCGCCGCCAATAGCCCGGCGTGATCGCGGGGCCCTTTACCCGCGCCTCCAGCTTGTCTTCATGAGGAACGAGCTTCAGCGTCACGCCGCGCGCGGGAATGCCGATATTGCCGGCCTTTTCCTGCTCCTGCGTGCATTTCAGGGCGAAGGGGCCGGTCTCGGTCGAGCCGAGACCGGTGGCCAGCAGCACGCGCGAGCCGATCGTTTCCTCGGCCATGGACGACAGCCGGTCCCAGGTGTGCTGGGCCATGCCGGCGCCGGCATACATCATCATCTTGAGGCGCGCGAAGAAGCGCTCCCGCAGACCTGTGTCCCGCTCCATCGCCTCGACCAGCATCTCGTAGCCGATCGGCACGTTGAAGTACCAGGTGGGCGAGACCTCGCGCAGGTTCCGGATCGTCTCCGCCATGCCCCTCGGCGAGGGCTTGCCGCTGTCGATATAGTAGGTGCCGCCATTGTAGAGGACGAGGTTGAAGACCTTGTTGCCGCTGGCGGTGTGGTTCCACGGCGCCCAGTCGACCACCACGGGCGGTTCCTCCCGCATGAAGGCGTAGCAATCGGCGACCATCTCCTGGTTGGAGCAGATGAGGCGCTGGGTCTGGATCACCGCCTTCGGGCTGCCGGTGGTGCCGGAGGTGAACAGGAATTTGGCGATGGTGTCGGGACCGAGAGCCGCGAAGGCGTCGTCCACGGCCCCGGTCGCCTCGGTGGCGGCGAGATCCGCGAAGGTCACGCAGGCGCGCCCGGGGACCGGGTTGCGCGTTACCGCGACCTCTACCTCCGGGCCGAAGACAGCCTCGATCGCCGGCCGGAACGGCTCCCCATCGGCGGTAAAGACGAGCCCCGGAGTCAGCTGTCCCGCGATGTCGCGCAGCTTGCCGTAGTCGGTCGAGACCAGCGAATAGGCGGTCGACACCGCCGCCGAGGGCACGCCGACATGCTGGGCGGCGAGCGCCATCAGCGCGTGCTCGGTATCGTTGCCGGACAGGATCAGCAGTGGGCGCTCGACCGACAGCCCGCGATCGATCAGTGCCTGCCCAAGGCGCCGCACGGCGTCGAGCGCCCCGCGATAGGTCACCTCGCGCCAAGCGCCGGAGGCATGCCGCTCGGCCATCCAGACCCGGTCCGGCGCGGTCTCCGCCCAATGCACCAACCGCTCGTTCAGTCTGTCCGGATAGGGTCCCAGCGGTTCGGTCTGCCGGACGAGGATGGTGCCGTCCTCCCGGCTCTCGACCGCCAGACGCGGGGACCAGAGCTTGACCTCGCGCAAGCCTGCCTTCGCCATTCGTCTCCTCCTCAGACGTGATGCCGTGCCGGCTCTTGGCCGGAAGTCCCGCCACCGATCTCCTCCCGGCGGCGAAACATCATGGGGAAGATTGACTCCACCACGCAGCTTTTGTCTACATGGAAACAGAATTGTCCGGAAACATTCCACATCGCGACCAGCCATGCGCATCAAGACGCGCAACGCAGCGCAGAACGAAAGCAGCAGCGGATCGATGGACGGCACACCAGCCCAGGATTTCGTCACCTACGAGCTTCAGGACCAGGTGGCCCATGTCGGACTCAACCGCCCGCAAAAGCGCAATGCAATCAGCGACCGCTTCGTCGAAGCCCTTCATGACGCGGTGATGCGCGCGGAGAAGGAAGCCAAGGCCGCGGTAATCTTCGGGCATGGCGATCATTTCTGCGCCGGGCTCGATCTTGCCGAACATGCCGACAAAACGCCGATCGAGGGCGTGCGCGGATCGCGGCGCTGGCATGCGGTCTTCGGCGAGATCGAGCACGGCACCATTCCCTGGATCTCGGCGCTGCACGGGGCGGTGGTCGGCGGCGGTCTCGAACTTGCATCCGCGACCCATATCCGGGTCGCCGACGCCGGCGCATTCTTCGCCCTGCCGGAGGGCCAGCGCGGCATCTTCGTCGGCGGTGGCGGCTCGGTGCGCGCTGCCCGCCTGATGGGCGTCGCGCGGATGACGGACATGATGCTGACCGGCCGCGTGGTCGCGGCCGAGGAGGCGGAGCGCTGGAACCTCGTCCAGTACGTCGTCGGAAAGGGCAAGGCGCGTGAAAAGGCGGCCGAGCTCGCCAAGGCGGCGGCGCAGAACGCGCCTCTGTCGAACTACGCGGTGATCAACGCGCTGCCGCGCATCCAGGACATGGCGAAGGAGGACGGCCTGTTCGTGGAATCCTTCGTCTCGGCCTTCACCACGACCAGTCCCGAGGCCCGCGAGCGGCTCGACGCCTTTCTCCAGAAGCGGGCGGCCCGTCTCAACATCCCCAAGGCGGATTGAGGTCATGGACGACGTTTTCGCCCCTCCGCTTGCCGCCGACGCACTCGACCTCGGCGCGCTGACCTCGTCGCTCGGCTTCCTGCTGCGCATCGCGCAGGTCAAGAACTTCGAGAATTTCTACGCCGCCCTAGCCGACCATGGACTGAGGCCGGGCGAGTTTTCCGTGCTGATGGTGATGCATCGCAATGTCCGCGTGCGGCAGGGCGTTCTCGCACAGCGGCTGATGATCAAGCGCGCCCACATGACCAAGCTGATCCGGGCGCTGGAGGATCGCGGCCTCGTCGAGCGGACCATTCCCGACGACGACCGGCGTTCCGTCGAACTCAGCCTGACCCCCAAAGGGCACGAGTTCGTGGAAAACAACCTCGGCTTCTTCCAGGCATTCGAGGAAATCAACGCGGAGCGGCTGACGCCGGCCGAGAAGGCCGAGCTCATGGCGCTCCTGCGCAAACTCACCGATCTATAGGCTGATGACGATGGATCTTGACCAGCTCACGGCGATCGACATCCACACGCATGCGGAGGAGCCGTGCTGCGGGCCTCGCGACGACGGCTATGACGAGTTCCAGGCCGGAATGGCGCAGTACTTCAAGAACCCGGCCGGCGCCAGCGGCATGCTGCCGACGGTGCGGGAGACAGCGGCCTACTATCGCGAGCGCAAGATCGGCTGCGTGATCTTCCCGGTCGATTCCGAGCGCGAGACCGGGTTCCGCCGCTACTCCAACGAGGAAGTCGCGGAGATCGCGGCCGAAAACAGCGACATCATGATCCCCTTCGCCTCGATCGATCCGGCCAAGGGCAGAGCGGGCGCGCGGGAGGCGCGCCGGCTGGTGCGGGAGTTCGGCGTCAGGGGCTTCAAGTTCCACCCGACGATGCAGGGCTTCTACCCGAACGACCGCAGCGCATATCCGCTCTACGAGGCGATCGCGGAAGAAGGGGCGATCACGCTGTTCCACACCGGCCAGACCGGGGTCGGCGCCGGCATGCGCGGCGGCATGGGGATGCGGCTGAAATACTCCAATCCCATCTATCTCGACGACGTCGCCGCCGACTTTCCGGACATGCCGATCATCCTCGCCCACCCCTCCTTTCCCTGGCAGGAGGAGGCGCTGTCGGTCGCGACCCACAAGCCGAACGTCTACATCGACATGTCCGGCTGGTCGCCGAAATACTTCCCGCCCATCCTGGTGCGCTACGCCAACACGCTTCTGAAGCACAAGATGCTGTTCGGATCGGACTGGCCGGCGATCACCCCCGACCGTTGGCTGGCGGACTTCGCCAAGATCGACATCCGTGAGGAGGTCAGACCGCTGATCCTCAAGGAGAATGCCAAGAAGCTGCTGAATCTCTGACTTCATGATCCACGGGAGGAGACACCATGAAGAAACTTGCCATCCTGGCGGCCGCCACTTTGACGGCCGTCCTCGCCGCGCAGGCCGGTGAGGCGCGCGAGCTGCGCATCGCGCCCGGCGCTCCGCCGGTCCATCCCTCGAACGGGACGCTCTACGTCAACTTCGCCAAATACATCGCCGAGGAATCGAACGGCGATCTGACGGCCCGGGTCCTCGGACCGGAGGTGGTCAGCCTGTCGCAGATGAAGGACGCGCTGCAGAGCCAGCTCGTCGAGATCGGCAATCTTCTGCCGCTCTACTTCCCGGCCGACCTGCCGAACATGTCGCTCGCGGGGGAGCTGGCGCTGGCCGGCCGCGAGCCGCAGGCGATGGCCGCCGCCATGACGGAATACATCGTCACCTGCGAGACCTGCCAGCAGGAGCTGAACCGCTTCGGCATCGTCTATCTCGGGTCCGGATCGTCGGACGTCTATACGCTGCTCACCAAGAAGCCGGTCCGCACCGCGGCCGACATGAAGGGGCTGCGGTTGCGAAGCGGCGGCGCGCCCTTCTCGCGCTTCGCCGAGCATTTCGGCGCGGTCCCGGTCAGTGTCGCGGTGAACGACACCTTCGAATCCCTCTCGCAGGGCGTGATCGACGGGTCGATGGCCTCGATCGCCGACCTCCTGTCGTTCCGGCTGATCGAGCTGGTCGGCTCGGTGTCCACCCTGCCCCTCGGCACCTACCACGCCACCTCCGACTTTTCTGTCGGCAACGCGACCTGGCAGAGCTTCAGCCCCGAGGAGCGGGCCGAGGTGATCCGCGCCGCCAACCGGGCCAATGCCGACTTCACCTATCGCTGGGGCTATGAGATGCCCGATGAGGCGCGCAAGGCGGCGAAGGACGCTGGGCTCGAAATCGTCGAGGCCGATCCGGCGCTCCTCAAGGAGGTGCAGGACTTCGCCCAGTCCGACGCCAAGACGGTCGCCTCGCTCGCCAAGGACCGCTACGGCCTCGCCGACGCCGATCAGCGGGTCCAGCGCTTCCTCGACCTCGTCGACAAATGGGACAAGATCGTCAAGGAGACCGGCCCCGATCCCAAGGCCGTCGCCGAGCGCGTCCAGGCCGAGGTCTGGGACAAGGTCGATCCGAACGCCTACGGCCTGTGATCGAAGCGCCTGCCGGGAGGCCCCCGGCAGGCCCTCATCTTCCCTGACTTGGACCGTACGGCCCGGTTTCGGCATCGGGTCTGACGCTTCGAGTTATCAGTATCGCAGCGGATTTTCCGAAAACCGGTTCCCGCTTTTCGCTCCGATGCCCAAGCCGGATATCCCGATGAACGCGCTTTCCCGCTGGACAGGAAGGGCGGTGGGCGCGCTGGCCGCGCTCGCCTCCCTCGGCGTCCTCGTCATGATGCTGCACATCTGCGCCGATATCGTGCTGAGGACGCTCTTCGACGCGCCGGTGCCGGCTACAGTCGAAATCGTTTCACGCTACTACATGGTGCTGATCGCCTTCCTGCCGCTCGCCTGGATCGAGCGGCGCAACGCCATGGTCAGCGTCGAGATCACCGACGCGGCGCTGTCTCCGCGCATGCTGCGGATATCCGACGCCCTCGTCTCGCTGCTCGTGACCTGCGTCTATGCGGTGCTCACCTACACCACGTGGCGGGTTGCGCTGCGCGAATGGGCAACGGGCACCTATGTGCTGGCGCTTGAGACGCGCGTGCCGGTCTGGCCGACCTACTTCCTGCCGCCGCTCGGCTTCGGGCTGGCTGCCCTTGCGACGCTACTGAGGGCGGCGATGCAGCTAGCGGGCGGACCCGCGGCCCGCGAAGGCGCCGCGTCATGAGCGTCGAGGTCGGCTTCTGCGGCGTCATCGCCCTGTTCGTCCTCCTGGTGCTGCGCGTCCCCGTCGCGCTCGCCCTGATCGCGGTGTCCTTCGGCGGCATCGCCTATCTGATCGGCTTCGAGCCGGCGCTCGGCGTCGTCTCCTCGACGCCCTACAGCTTCGTCGCGAGCTGGACCATGAGCGCGGTCCCGATGTTCCTGCTGATGGGCTTCGTCGCCTATCACGCCGGGCTCACCGGCGGCCTGTTCGAGGCCGGCAAGGCGATCTTCCGCCGCGTCCCGGGCGGTCTCGCCATCGCCTCCATCTTCGCCTGTTCGGGCTTTGCCTCGGTGTGCGGATCGAGCCTCGCCTGCGCGGCGGCGATGGGACGGATCGCCATCCCCGAGATGACCCGGGCCGGCTACCGCTCGAGCTTCGCCTGCGGTTCGATCGCCGCCGGCGGCACCATCGGCGCGCTGATCCCGCCCTCGATCCTGATGATCATCTACGGCGTCTTCGCCGAGACCTCGATCACCCAGGTGTTCCTGGGCGGGATCGCCGTCGGCCTCGTCACCGCGGTCGGCTATTCCGTCGTCGTCCTGCTTTACTGCTGGCTGCGGCCCGACATCGCCCCGCGCACCCCGGTCGGCGCGGAGCACCTCAGCGCCACCCGGGCGCTGATCGACATCTGGCCGGTGCTGGTGCTGATCGTGCTCGTCTTCGGCGGGCTGTTCTCCGGCTTCTTCACCGCCACGGAGGCCGGCGCCGTCGGCGCCCTCGGCGCCATCGTCGTCTCGCTGGTGATCGGCCGGCTGAGCTGGAGCGTCCTGAAGAACTCCCTCGTCGAGACGCTGCTCACCGCCGCCTCGCTGTTCATCATCGGCATCGGCGCCTCGATGTTCACCCGCTTCCTCGGCATCACCGGACTGTCGAGCTTCATCGGCCAGGCGGTGGCCGGCGCCGACCTCGGCTATGTCCAGCTGATGGTGATCGTCGTCCTGATCTACCTCGCCCTCGGCACCGTGATGGAGCCGTTCGGCGCCATGCTGGTGACCCTCCCGGTGCTCCTGCCGATCTTCAAGGCGGAGGCGATCAGCCTCGTCTGGTTCGGCGTGCTGGTGGTCAAGCTCCTGGAGATCGGGATGATCACCCCACCGGTCGGCCTCAACGTCTTCGTCATCCGATCGGTCGTCCCCGGCGGCGACACCTCGGTCATGCAGATCTTCCGGGGCGTGACGCCGTTCCTCCTCGCCGACCTCGTCGTGGTGTCGCTGATGGTCGCGTTTCCGAGCCTCGTCCTCTTGCTGCCCAACCTCCTGTCGTGAAGCGGGCGCGCCGCGAGGAACGGCGCGGACCGAAGCCTAGCCTGAATGCCTGCCGTCCCCGCCGATCACCCCGCCGCTAGTCTCCCCGGGTGTCGGCGAGCGCCTCGCCGGTCTCGGCATCGAACCAGCGCAGCGCGTCCTCCCGGAAGACGAGCGGCAGCCGCTCACCCGGCCGGGGAGCCAGCTCCGGCTCGACGCTGCCGATCAGGGGCTGGCCGCCGACGCTGCCGATGACCAGCGTCTCCGCTCCGGTCAGTTCCGTTACCTCGACGTCCATGACGAGGTCGGCCGCCCCCTCTCCTGCCGCGATCTGCAGCCGCTCCGGGCGCACGCCGAGCGTAAGCGCCTGCCCGGGCTGGAGCCTTGCTCGAAGGAAGTGCGGGATCGCCACCCGGCCCTCGGCGCCGTCCGCCTGCCAGATGTCCCCCTCGGGCGCGACGGTGCCGGTGAGGACGTTCATCGGGGGCGATCCCATGAAGCCGGCGACATAGAGGTTGGCGGGATGATCGTAGATCGCTTTGGGAGCTCCGACCTGTTCGACCCGGCCCTGCCGCATCACGGCGATGCGCGTCGCCAGCGTCATCGCCTCGACCTGGTCGTGCGTGACATAGACCACGGTCGCCTTCAGCTGCTGATGCAGGCGCTTCAGCTCGGTGCGCATCTCGGTGCGCAGCTTGGCGTCGAGGTTCGACAGCGGCTCGTCGAACAGGAAGACCTTGGGGTCGCGCACCAGGGCCCGGCCGATCGCCACGCGCTGGCGCTGTCCGCCGGAGAGTTCGCTCGGCTTGCGCCCGAGCAGGGGCTCGATCTGCAGGATCTCCGCGGCCTTCTTCACCGCCGCCTCGCGCTCGGCCTTGGCGACCTTGCGCATCTCCAGGCCGAAGCCGATGTTCCGGGCGACCGTCAGATTGGGATAGAGCGCATAGGACTGGAAGACCATGGCGATGTCGCGGTTCTTCGGGTGCACGCGGGTCATCGCCCGCCCGTCGATGCGCACCTCGCCGGCGCTGGGTTCGAGGAGACCGGCGATGATGTTCAGGAGCGTCGACTTCCCGCAGCCCGACGGCCCGAGCAGGACCAGGAACTCGCCGCTTTCCAGCGTCAGATCTATGCCCTTCAATGTTTCCAGATTGCCGTAGCGCTTGCGGATACCGGCGAGTTCGAGCGTGCTCATGATTGGTCCTCGAGATCGTAGCGCCGCGGCGAGCTCGAGACCGCCCGCGAGGCGAGAGAAATCCCGAAGGTGAGCGCGTCCCGAAGGTCCCCGCCCGCGGCGATGCTCGCCAAGAAGCCGGCATTGAAGACGTCGCCCGCCCCGATCGTGTCGATCACGGCAACCCCGGGGGCGGCGACGTCGATCACCCGTCCGTCCGCGGCCCGCGCCGCCGCACCGCGCGGTCCGAGCTTGGAAACGACGACCCCGTCCGGCCGAAGCCGCGGCAGCAGCGCTTCCGCGGCGGCCTCGACCGTCGGGGCATCGGCAAGATGCGTCGTCTCGATCTCGTTCAGGAGAAGGTATCGGCAGTGCGGCAACCAGCCGAGCGCCTCTTCGCGAACCCTCGGCGTCCAACCATCCAGAGGCCAGCCGGTGTCCAGCGCGATTTCCACGTCCTCAGCGGCTGCCCATTCGAAGAGGCGATGATAGTCGCCCGTCAGCTTCTCGGTCAGGAAGCACCCGCAGACGAGCAGGATCCCGCCCTTGAGGTCTGCGCCATCCAGCATCGCCTCCAGGCCGTCCCAGGAGAACAACGGCAAATGGCCCCGCGAGGTGACGAAGGTGCGCTCCCCGCCGGGATGGGTGATGCCGACGGAGACCGTGGTCGCCGAATCCTCCCGCGGCCAGCATTCCGCCTGAGAGCCGAACCCGTCGGCAAGCCAGGTCCCGAACATGTCGGTTCCCAGATTGGCGAAGATCCGGTGTTGCCTGCCGAGCCCCTGCCAGGCGAGCGCGGTATTGCCAGCCGCGCCTCCGATGCGAAGGTCGTCATGCTCAACGATGACCTCGGTGCCGGGCCGAGGCCAAGGCGGCACCGGGCCGAGGATCAGATCGACATTCACATTGCCGAGGACGGCCAGCGGTCGCATCGGCCTCATTCGTCCCGCGTGATCTTGCTGGAGCGCCGGGGCGTGCCGACGTCCCGAACCCGGCGGGCGGCATGCGCCACCATGAGACGTTGCGCGACCGGCAGGATCCTGAAGATCGCGGCGAAGCCGGCCGTCGGCTCGAGGCTTACCGTCACCGCGCCGGGCACGGCCTTCTCGCCGGACGCGTCGAGGACGACGACCGGCGAGCCCGCTTCGACGCAAGCCGACGACAGGCCCGAAACGAGGCCGGCAGACGACTCCTGCGCCGCGAACTGCAGGATCCCGACCCGCGGCCCCAGCATCTCCATCGGCCCATGCCGCAACTGCCCGCCTTCGAGCGCATAGGACGGCTCGCGGGACAGTTCGGTGAAACCGAGCGCGATCGCCTCGGCGAGCCCGCGCAGAAGGCGGCCGGACGTGACGACGGTGTCGACGCCAGCGAAGGCGTCGACCGCCTCGCCCACCGCAACATCCGTATTCCCCGCGAGCGCCGCCAGCGCCGGCGCCGGGTCGGCTCCCAGCGCGGCGAGGATGGCGAGGTGCTGGGCGAAGGTGATGGTGAGGCTGCGGGTGGCTGCAAATGCGAGCTCCGTCCCGCCGGTGCCGACGAGGCAGGGCAGCGTCTTGCCGAGGCTCGAGCCGCCCTCCAGCGTCAGGCCGAAGGTCTCCGCGTTCGCTCCGCCCTCGCGGAACCAGCGCAGGACCTCGGCGCTCTCGCCGGACTGTGAGGTGACGAGGATCGTCCGGCGGCCGGTCGGGAGCGGCGAGATGAGCTGTTCCGACAGCGGGATCGCCACCGCGTCGATGCCGCGTTCGCGATAGAACGGCTCGACGGCGCGGCCGACCGCATGCGAGCCGCCCATGCCGAGAAAAAGGAGCCGTCCGGTCTGCCGCAGCGACGCCGCGATCCTCTCCGCCACCTCGCGCCCGGCCTCGAAGGAGGCACGCGCATCCACGGCCTGCCGCGCCATCTCGCGTTCGATCGCCTGCAGCCCCCCGGGCCGCGGGGACGCCGTCGCTTCGCTCATCCCTTTACTCCACTATCGGCAAGGCCGGAGATCACCGCCCTCTGCATGACAAGTCCGATCAGGACGGGCGGCAGGGCGGCCAGGATCCCCGCCGTTGCGATCAGCCCGTAATCGGCGACGCGCCCGCCCGCGAGATCGGCGATCGCGACCGTGACCGTCTTCGCGCGCTGGTCCGAGGTGAACAGAAGCGCGTAGAAGAACTCGTCCCAGGCGAGAAGGAAGGCGAACAGCGCGGCGGTCGCGACCATCGGCGCCGCCAGCGGCAGGGTGACGATGCGCCATGTCTGGTCGAGCCGCGCGCCGTCGATCATTGCGGCGCTCTCGATCTCCTGAGGGATCGTGTCGAAGCCGGTCTTCAAGAGCCAGGTCGCGAAGGGCGCGAGGATGGTCAGATAGACCAGCGCGAGACCGACGATCGTGTTGAGAAGCCCGAAGGCGGCGAGCGTCATGTAGAGCGAGACCGAAAGCGAGACCGGCGGCAGCATGTAGGTCGCGATGACGGCAAAGAGCGACCATTGGACCGCCGGCGTCCGCGACACCGCCCAGCCGGCGGGAACGGCGACGAGGATCGCGCCCAGGGTCGCGAGGCCGGCGACGAACAGGCTGTTGCGCAGCGCGGCGAGGAAGGCCTCTCCGGCGCTGTTTGCGGCAAGCGAGACGAGCTGGCGGTAGCGCGACAGGTCGACCGTATCGGGCCACCAGTGGAGCGGCTTGGCGCTGAGATCGGCCGAGGACGAGATGCTCATCAGGAAGAGCCAGACCAGCGGCGCCAGGATCATGAGCGACAAGAGGATGGCGAAGCCGTAGACGGCAAGGCTGGCGATCAGCGAGCGGCGTTCCATCGGTCAGGCCCTCGATCCGCTCTTACGCATCATGGCGATGTAGGCCACCGCGAAGACCGTCACGATCAAGGTCACCACCAGCGCCATCGACGCCCCCGACCCGGCGCGCTGGAAGGAGAACGCTTCCTGATAGACGAGGATCGAGAGCGTTCGCGTCGAATTGACCGGACCGCCCCGGGTCATCACCCAGATGATGTCGAACACCTTGAAGGCCTCGATCGTGCGCAGGACGAGCGCGATGGTCAGCGGCCCGGCAAGGTAGGGCCAGGTCACGAAGCGGAAGCGCGCGAAGGGGCCCGCCCCGTCGACGATCGCGGCGGCCTTGACGTCGCGCGGCACGGCCTGCAGGGCGGCGAGCCCGATCAGCGCCACCAGCGGGAAGTTCTTCCAGCAATCGGCCGCCACGATGGCCCACAGGGCGGAGCCGGGCTCGCCGAGCCAGGACCGGTAATCGCCCAAGAGGCCGATCTGCGTGAGGGCGCTGTTCAGCGCGCCATATTCGGGATTGTAGATCAGCCGCCACAGCATGGCGTTGACGACGGTCGGCAGCGCCCAGGGCAGGATCATCAACGCCCGCACGATGCCCCGCCCCCGGAATTGCTGGTCGAGGAGAAGCGCCGCCAGGACGCCGAGCAGCATCTCCGCCGCCACGGACAGAACCGCGAACAGGCATGTCGTGCGCAGCGCGCCGAGAAACGGCGCGCTGCCGAGGAGCTTGGCGTAGTTGGCAAGGCCGACATACTCGCCCGACGTGCCCACGAGCCGTGCGTCGGTGAAGGACAGCCGGATCGTGTCGGCCATGGGCCAGCCGACGACCGCGACCATCACGATCAGCAGCGGCAGCATCAAAAGCCAGGCGCGGGTGGAGATCCAGGCGCTCGACACGGCGACCTCTTCGGAAGCGACGGATTGACGGTGAAAATGAAGGAGGCGCGGCGGTCGCGGCGCCGCGCCTCCTTCATGCGGTTCGCGTCAGAGGCCGCTGTTGGCCGCCGCCTCTTCGAGCGCATCCTTCGGGCTCGACATGTCGAGGATCGCCGCCTGGATCGCCTGCTGCAGGGCGACCGAGAGTTCCTGATAGCGCGGTGTCGTCGGGCGCGGGAACATCGCGGCAAGCGCCGTCTTCGCCGCCGCGACCAGATCCTCCTGCCCCTTTGTGACGGCAGGATCGTCGTAGGACGAGGCCCAGATCGGCAGGCTGAGCTTGGCGTACTGGTTCTGCACCGGCTGCGAGGTCATGTAGACGACGTAATTCCAGGCCTCCTCGGGATGCTCGCTCGTCGTCGTGACGCCGAGTCCCATCGATCCGTTGACCGCAGAGACCTCGCTCGCGCCCTCATGGCCCGGCGCCGGCACGACGCCGACCTTGCCCGCGACCTTCGATTCCTTGGCGTCGTTGGCGAGGTTGTACATGTAGGTCCAGTTGAGGGCGAAGGCGGCTTCGCCGTTCTCGAACACCCGGCGGACGTCCTCTTCGAGATATTCCTTCGAATTGGGATTGGTGATGCCGCTCTTCATGGTCGAGACCATGTATTGGAGCGCTTCCAGCCCGCCATCGGTCTGGAAGACCGGATGTCCGTCCTTGCCGAGGAACGAGCCGCCATAAGCCGACAGGATCGTGGTGTAGTCGCAGATCGCCGCCTCGGCCTGCGACCAGCTCCAGACGATCGGGAAGTCGAGCAGCCCCTTGTCCTTGATCGTCTTCGCCTGGTCCGCCAGTTCCTCCCAGGTGTGGGGCGGCTCCTCGATCCCTGCCTTGGAGAGGATGTCCTTGTTGTAGAACAGGTATTTGGTGTCGAGGATCCACGGCATGCCATAGCGCTTGCCGTCATATTCGACCGTGGTCCAGGCGCCGGGGAGGACGCCGTCCTTCATCTCCGGCGTGATCTTGTCGGTCTGGTCGACGAGAATGTCGTTCTTGGCGTATTCTGCCGGCCAGATCACGTCGAACAGGACGACGTCGTAGCCGCCGCCGGACCCCTGCGCCAGCACCGTCTTGTCGTGCAGCCCCTCATAGGGAACGAATTCGAGCTCCACCTTGACGTCGGGATGGGCCTTCATGAAGCCGTCGGTCATGGCCCGCACGTCGGCCTCACTATAGGCGGCCTGCGCCATGAAGAGCGCATGGAGGGTCGTTTCCGCAAGCGCCGGCGCCGTGAAGGCACAAGCGGCCAGCACGGTCCCCAGGATCGTCGAACAAAGGCGATGAGACATGTCGAATTTCACCCTATTTGGTTCCCTCCGAAGCGGCCGGATGCCGGGCCGGACAAGAACATTGCTGGACTGGACTCGATTAACTCAAACAATTTGGGTTAATGGTTGCCGGAAAGATCGGCATTGTCAACCGATGCGGGGAAAATGAACACGGGCAGCCGGATCAGGGCGAAGCAGGGCACCAATCTCGGCGGTGCGAACGCGCACAACCGGCGCGTCGTCATCGACGCCCTGCGCGTCAATGGCCCGCTGTCGCGCGCCGAGCTCGCGCGCGCGACGCATCTGACCGGCCAGACCGTGTCGAACCTCGTGGCGGACCTGACCGATGCCGGTCTGGTGGTGTCGGGGGCCCCGGTCCGGATCGCGCGGGGACAGCCGGCGATCCCCTATCGTCTCGTCGCGACGGGCGCCTTCGCCCTCGGCGTGCAGATCGACCGCCACTGCACGCGCGTCGTCGTCGTCGATCTTCTGGGCCACGACATCCTGCGGCTCGACGCTCCGCTTCCGGACGGCGGGCCCGATACCGGGCTGCCGATCATCGCCGGTCTCGTCGACACGGCCTGCCGGCGGCTGGAAGAATTGCATCCGGGGGCCCGCTCTCGGCTGGTCGGTCTCGGGCTCGCCATGCCCGGCCCCTTCGGCATTGCCGGCGCCGAGGATGATCCCTGGATGATGTCGGCCTGGCAAAACCGACCGACGGTCGAGGAGCTTTCCTCGGCGACCGGCTTCGACGTCGCCCTGCAGAACGACGCGGCCGCGGCTGCAGCCGCCGAGAAACTGTCGGGCGCCGCCCGCGGGCTCGACGACTTCGTCTATCTCTATTTCGGCTACGGGCTCGGCGCCGGCATCTTCGTGCGCGGCGAAATTCATACGGGTCACCATCGCAACGCCGGCGAGATCGGCATGGCCCTGCCCTTCCTTGCGGAACAGCGGACGGGCGAGCCGATCGAGCACGTCGCGTCGCTGGCGGGACTCTGCCGCCGGCTGCGGATCGACCCGTCGCTGCCCGATCTGTTTTCCGCCATCGAACAGGCGGTCGCCTCCGGCGCGGCGGATACCTGGCTCGACGACGCGGCGACGCGATTGCTATGGGTGGTGCAGGTCGTCGAGACACTGCTCGACCCGGAGACGATCGTCTTCGGCGGCGCGGCGCCCGCCGCCCTCCTCGACGCGCTGCGAGCGCGGATGACGTCGCTTCTGCCCTCGCATGTGGACCGCCCCGGCCGGACATTGCCCCGGCTGACGCCCGGCCGCGCGGATCCCTGGATGGTCGCCATCGGTGCCGGGGCAGAGTCGATCGCGCGACGGTTCGATCCCCGCTTTTCCGCGATTCAGAACGGCAGCCCCCAGACACAGGACTGACCGTCGCCGGCGGATCCCTCCGGTTTACTGTGCCCGACGATCGGGCGCCGCGCGGACCGCTCCGCCGGACACCATCCGCTCGATCTCTTCCGCCGAAAACCCGTTTTCCGCCAGGATCTCCCGGCTGTGCTCGCCGAGCAGCGGGGCAGGCTTCGCGATCCCGCCGGGGGTCTCGGAGAATTTGACCGGCAGCCCGATCGCCTTCACCTCGCCTGCAACGGGATGGCTCGTCGTCACGATCATCTCGCGGGCGAGCGCCTGGGGATCCTCGTGCATCTCGCGGATGTCGAGAACCGGCCCGGCGGGAACGCCTGCCTTCTCGAGGCGCTCCAGCCACGCGTCCGAACTGTCCTTCGCGAAATACTCGTTCAGAATCGCCTCGAGCGCGGAAAGATTCGTCATGCGGCCGTGATTGCTGGAGAAGCGCTCGTCCGCCGCAAGATGCTCCGCGCCGATGACCGTCAGCATCCGCTCCCAGTTCTTCTGGTTCGCGGCGCCGAGATTGATCCAGCCATCGCTGGTGCGGAACGCCTGATAGGGCGCGTTCAGCGGGTGGGCAGAGCCGAGCGGCCCCGGCGAGACGCCGGTCGCGAAGGCGATCGCCGACTGCCAGTAGGTCAGCGTGATGCCGGCCTCGAACAAGGATGTGTCGACCTTCTGGCCCTCCCCCGTCTGAAGCTTTCGGGCATAGGCGGAAACGCAGCCGAGGGCGCCGAGAATGCCGGCGGTGATATCGGAGACCGGGGCGCCCGACTTCACAGGCGGCCGGCCCGGCGCCTCGCCGGTGATCGACATGAGGCCGCTCATCCCCTGCGCGATCAGATCGAAACCGCCGCGCGTCGCATAGGGTCCGGTGCGTCCGAAGCCGGAGATCTCGCAGTAGATGAGACCGGGATTGATGGTCTTCAGCTCGTCATAGCCGAGGCCGAGCTTCTCCATCGTCCCCATGCGGTAGTTCTCGATGACGACGTCGGCGTTCGCAAGCAGCCGCTTCAGCGCCGACTTGCCGTCCTCGCTCTTCAAATCGAGGACGATGCCGCGCTTGTTGCGGTTCATCATCAGATAGGCGGCGGATTCGCCGTTGATGTCCGGCGGCAGGAAACGGCGGGTGTCGTCGCCCTCGGGCTTTTCCACCTTGACGACATCGGCGCCCATGTCGGCCAGCATCAGCCCGCAGACCGGCCCGGCCATGATATGGGCGAGCTCGACGACCTTCATGCCGGCAAGCGGACCTTTTCCCGCGGCCATCTCAGCGCCCCTTCCATTGCGGCTTGCGCTTGCCGAGAAAGGCCTCCATGCCCTCCTTGAAGTCCTCGCTCATATAGGCCTGGACGACGAGGTCGCGGTCGTTGGCCGCCGCGCCCTCGGTGCGCAGGCGCCGCAGCGCCTCCTTGGTCGTACGCAGCGTGATCGGCGCATGGCCCGCCAGCGTTTCGGCAAGCTCCTCCGCCCGCGCCATCAGCGCAGCATGGTCCGGCACGACTTCCGAGATCAGGCCGACGGATTTGGCCTCCTCGGCCCCGACCAGCCGAGCGGTGAAGATCACCTCCTTGGTGCGGCCGGCCCCCATCAGGCCGGAGAGCCGCGAGAGATTGGCGATCGACAGGCAGTTGCCGAGCGTGCGGGCGATCGGGAAGCCGAACCGGAGGTCGGCCGTCGCGATCCGGATGTCGCAGGCTGCCGCGATGCCCGCGCCGCCGCCCGTGCAGGCGCCGGAGATCGCGGCGATAATCGGCAGCGGGCAGGTTTCGACCGCGCCGAGGACGACGTCCATGCTGTGCTCGTAGTCGAGCGCGACCTTGTCGGTCGAAAAGCCGCGGAACTGGGTCATGTCGGTGCCCGCCGCGAAGGCCTTCTCGCCCGCACCAGTCACGACGAGGCACTTCACCGACCCGTCCGTCGGAACGTTCCGGCAAATGTCGGCGAGGCGCTCGTACATGGCGAAGGTGAGCGCGTTGCGCGCCTGCGGCCGGTTCAGCGTGATCCAGCCGGTCGTGCCGCGCAGTTCGTAGAGAAGTTCATCGTTTGACATCGGTCTCACCTGTAGAACGCATCGACCAGGAACATCGGGATCGCCGGCACATAGGTGCACAGGAACAAGACGAAGAGGAGGACCGCCACGAAGGGCAGATTCCAGCGCGAGACGTCCCAGATGTTCGCCTTGGCGATCGAGCAGGCGGTGATCAGCACCGAGGCGACCGGCGGCGTCTGCTGACCGATCGCGAGGTTTAGGGTCACCACCAGGCCGAAATGGACCGGGTCGATCCCCGCCTGGTTGATCAGCGGCACGATGATCGGCACGACCAGGATGATCGCCGCCGAGGAATGCAGGAAGAAGCCGATGACCAGGAAGAAGACGTTGAGGATAAGGAGGATCAGGTATTTGTTGGTCGTGAGGTCGAGGATCCCGGCGGCCAGTTCCTGCGGGACGCGGGCGGTCGTCAGATAGGATCCCATCAGGATCGAGGATGCAACGAGCAGCATGACCACGGCGGTCTGGATCCCGCCTTCGAGCATCGCTTCCTTCAGCTGGCCCCAGTCGACCTCCCGGTACCACAGGCCGACCAGGATCGCGGCGACGACGGCGAGCCCCGCACCTTCCGTCGCGGTGACGAAGCCGCCGAAGATGCCGCCGAGAATGATCAGCGGCAGGGCGAAGGCCGGGAGCGCATCGATGAAGGTGCGCCGCAGCTTGGCGGATTCGAAGGCGGCTTCCTTGGGGAAATTGTAGCGGCGGGCGAAGAAGTAGGCGACGCCCATCAGCCCGCCGGCGCCGATGAGGCCCGGCACGATGCCGGCGACGAAGAGCTGTTCGATCGAGGCGCCGGCCGAGACGCCATAGAGGATCATCGGGATGGACGGCGGAATGATGATCGCGAGCGAGGCCGCCGACGAGGTGACGGCAGCCGCGAAGGGCGCGGGATAGCCGCGCTTCTTCATGGACGGAATCAGAATCGAGCCGATCGCCGCGACGTCGGCAACGGCCGAGCCGGAGATCTCGGCGAAGAACAGGGACACCCCGATCGTTACCATGGACAGGCCGCCGCGCACGAAACCGACGATCGCCGAGACGAAGGCGATCAGCCTCCGGGTGATGCCCGTGGCATTCATGATCGCGCCGGCGAGGACGAACATCGGGATCGCCGTAAGCGAGAAGGACTTTGCCCCGGCATACATGTCGAGCGCGATGGTGACGAGCGCCGAAAAGCCGTCGGTCATGGCGATTGCGAGCACGGCGGAGAGCGCGAGAGCGATCGCGATCGGCATGTTGATGCAGACCATCGCGACGAGCGCGAGAAAGATCGATCCGAGAACCATCAGACACGTTCCTCGCCGGGCGTCGCGCCATGCGCCATCACCGCATGCTCCACCGATCGTCCGGCCATGACGTCGCGCCAATAGTCCGGAAAGGAGAGGATCTCCGCGATGATGAACAGGGCCGCCCCGATCGGGATGACCGATTGGGTGACGGAGACCGGGACCCAGGTGAGACTGACCAGCGTCTCGCCCGCCAGGACCTGCAGCACCTCGTAGCCGGCCCAGGCCAGGAGCGCGAAAAAGAAGATCACCAGGATCTCCGAGACGATGACGGCGATGCCGCGCAAGGTGTGCGGCAGCGCCAGGAGCACGTCGTCGAAGCCGATATGGCTGCGCTTCAGCGCCGCCAGGGCCGAGCCGTAATAGGTGATCCAGGCGAGCAGCACCGAGGCCACCTCGTCATACCAGGACAGCGAGTGGCCGAGCTTGCGATAGACGACCGCCACGATCACGACGCTCGTCAGCGTGACCATGAGGGCAATGACCAGCCAGGTCAGGCACTCGCCCAGAACTTTCGCCATCAGGCGCAATGCGTCCTCCCATCGCCCCGACGGGCGCCGTCTTCGACACAATCGGAAAGGGGCCGGCCCGACATCGGCATCGACATCCGCATCGGACCGGCATGGCCGCAAAGGGGTCTCCCCCTTTGCGCGTCGGAGATCATCAGGTTCCCGAGGAAAGCGCCTGGATGTCGTCGATCAGCTTCTGGCCGCCGTCGACTTCCTTGCCGAACTGCTCGTAGATCGGCTTCGAGGCCTTGATGAAGGCGTCCTTGTCGGCGTCGTTGACGGTTACGCCAGCTTCCTTGATCTTGCCGACGAGATCGTCGTCCATCTGCGCCGAGGTCTTGTAGGCGAAGTCGCTCGCCTTCGTGGCGCAGTCCTGGACCGCCGTCTTGACCTCGTCATCCCAGCCTTTCCACTGGCGGGCAGACGTCACGAGATAGGCCGGCGAATAGACATGGCCGGTCATCGACAGATATTTCTGCACTTCCTGGAACTTGCCCGAATAGATCTGGGCGAGCGGGTTCTCTTGCCCGTCGATGACACCAGTCTTCAGCGCCGTGAAGACCTCGGAGAAGGACATCGGCGTCGGGTTGGCGCCGTAGCTCTGGAACATCTTCACCCGCCATTCGCCCTTCGGCGTCCTCAGCTTGATGCCTTCCAGATCGGCCGGCACATTGATCGGACGGACATTGTTGGTGACGTTGCGAAAGCCGTTCTCCCAGAAGCCGAGGATCTGGTAGCCCTTGGCGTCCGCGGCATCGACGAAGGTCGAGCGCATGTCGTCGCGCACCTTCCTCATGTGGTCGCGGCTCTTGATCAGATAGGGCATCTCGAACACGCCGAAGGTCGGCGCGACCGAGCTCATCACCGAGGACGGGATCGAGAAGGCGATCTGGCCGAGCTTCAGCTTCTGCAGCATCTCCTCGTCGGTGCCGAGCTGCGAAGAGCCGTAGGTCTCGACCTTGGCCTTGCCGGTGGCGGCGACGCATTCGGCGAAATGGTTGGCCGTCGCCTCGTAGAGCGAGCCGGGATCGCCGACATGGCCAAGTTTGAGCGTGGGCTCGGCCCTTGCCGCCGAGCCGAGAAGCGCCGCAGCCGCGACGCCGAGCATGAGCGTACGATAGTTCATCTTTTCCTCCCGGTTTTGATGCTTTTCGGGGCGGCTCCTCTTCCGCCCCGCAGTCTTCAACTCCTGCTATTCCGCCGCCTGACGCGCCTCGCTTCCCGACGCCGCCGCGGCCAGCACGGCCATGGCCGCATCGACACCGCCCTTTCGATGCGGGACCCCCGCCGCCTGAAGCCCCATCTCGACGCCCCCCAGCGTTCCGATCAGGGTGAGATCGTTGAAATCGCCGAGATGACCGATCCTGAAGACCTTGTCGGCGAGCTTGGCGAGTCCCGCGCCGAGTGACATGTCGAAGCGCGACAGGATCGTCTTGCGCAGCGCGTCGGCGCCCTTGCCGCCAGGCATCATCACTGCGGTGAGCACGCCGGAATGCTGGGCCGGGTCGGCGCAGAGGACTTCGAGCCCCCACGCCTCGACCGCGGCCCGCGTCGCCGCGCCATGGCGCCGATGGCGCGCGAATACCGCATCGAGCCCCTCCTCGTGGAGCATCTCGATCGCCGCCTCGAGGCCATAGAGAAGGTTGGTCGCCGGCGTGAACGGAAAGAAGCCGTTGGCGTTCATCTCCAGCATCTCGTCCCAGGCCCAGTAGGACCGCGCGAGGCCAGCGGATTTCGAGGCCGCAATCGCCTTGTCCGAGACCGCGTTGAACGACAGGCCAGGCGGCAGCATCAGCCCCTTCTGCGACCCGCCGACCGTGACGTCGACGCCCCAGGTGTCATGCCGGTAGTCGAGCGAGCCGAGCGAGGAGATGGTATCGACCATGAACAGCGCCGGATGCCGCGCAGCGTCGATCGCCTTGCGGACCTCGGCGACCGGCGACACGCAGCCGGTCGAGGTTTCGTTGTGGACGACGCAGACCGCCTTGATCCGATGGTCCGTATCGGCGGCAAGCCTCTCGCCGATCGCCGCGGGATCGGCGCCATGGCGCCAGTCACCCGGGAGGAATTCCGTCTTCAGTCCAACGCGTTCGGCAAGCTTCTTCCACAGGCTTGCGAACTGTCCGGTTTCGGACATCAGGACGAGATCGCCCGGCGACAGCGTGTTGACCAGCGCCGCTTCCCAGGCGCCCGTCCCCGAGGCCGGATAGATGATCACCGGGTTCGTCGTCTGAAAGATCGTCTTGATCCCGGCGAGGACACGCTTCGCCATCGCCTGGAATTCGGGTCCGCGATGGTCGATCGTCGGTCGGTCCATTGCCCTCAGAATGCGATCCGGCACGTTGGACGGACCGGGAATCTGCAGGAAATGCCTGCCGGGCTGATAGGTCACGGATCTCATCTCCCTCGGCCGCGGCGGCCGCCTTTGCGGCCGAACCGCCTGACGAACGCTTATCGCGACCGCCTCCCTTGCAATCCGATTGGATTATGAATTCATTATTCGTGTCAAGACTCGAATATCGCGATCGCGTCGGGAGGGACCGCCAGAATGGCAGAGACGATCCGGCCGGGCCTCGCCCGCAGGCTCTCGGCATCGATTGCCGGCGACGCATATTTCAGCGCCTTCGATCGCGGCCGCTATGCGACGGATGCCTCGATCTACCAGATCATGCCGGCGGCCGTGGTGGTCGCAAGGACGGTGGAGGACGTCGCCGCCTCGCTCGACGCCGCGCGGGAAGAAGGGCTGCCGCTCACCATGCGCGGCGGCGGCTCCTCGCAATGCGGCCAGACGGTGAATTCCGGCCTCATCGTCGACACGTCGAAATATCTGAACCGGCTGCTCGAGCTCGACGTCGCGGGCCGGCGCGCGCTGGTCGAGCCGGGCATCGTGCTCGACGACCTCAACCGGCTTCTCAGACCGCACGGGTTGTGGTTCCCGGTCGACGTCTCGACCGCCTCGCGCGCGACGATCGGCGGCATGGCCGGCAACAATTCCTGCGGCTCGCGCTCGCTGCGCTACGGGACGATGCGCGACAACGTCATCGCGATCGACGCGATCCTTTCGGACGGCACGAAAGGCCGTTTTGCGGCACTCGACCAGTACGCATCGCAGGAGCCGCCCCGCGATCTCGTCGCCGCCCTTCTCTCCCTCGGCCGGCGCGAGGCGGAGGAAGTGGCGCGGCGCTTCCCGAAGGTGCAGCGGCGTGTCGGCGGCTACAATCTCGACGCCCTGACGCCGGGCGACGAACCGATCAATCTCGCCCATCTCCTGGTCGGTTCGGAGGGAACGCTCGGCATCTCCACCGCGATCGAGATCAGGCTGTCGCCGCTGCCGAAGGGCAAGAAGATCCTCGCCGCCTGCCATTTCCCGACCTTCCGGTCCGCGATGGAGGCCGCCAAGCATCTGGTCGCGCTGAAACCGACCTCGGTCGAGCTGGTCGATTCGACCATGATCGGGCTCGCCCGCAAGATCGACATGTTCGTGCCGACGCTCGACGCCTTCGTGCGGGGCGAGCCGGCAGCGCTGCTCCTCACCGAATTCGCCGACGAGCCGGAGGAAAACGAGGCGAGCCTTGCGGCGCTGGAAGACACGATGAGCGACCTCGGCTACGGCTTCGGTCGCGGCGGCGTCCGCGAGGGCGGCGTCGTCGCCATCCGCGAAGCGAAGCTGCAGGGGGCGATCGCCGAGCTGCGCGCCGCCGGCCTCAACATCATGATGTCGATGAAGGAAGAGGGAAAGCCGGTCTCCTTCGTCGAGGATTGCGCCGTGCCCCTCGACCATCTTGCCGACTACACCGACCGGCTCACGGCGATCTTCGAGCGCCACGGCACGCGCGGCACCTGGTACGCGCACGCCTCGGAGGGCTGTCTCCACGTTCGGCCGGTGCTCAACGTCAAGCTGCAAAAAGACGTCGCCACCATGCGCGCGATCGCCGAGGAGGCCTTCGCCATGGTGCGCGAATACAAGGGCTCGCATTCCGGCGAGCATGGCGACGGGATCGTGCGCTCCGAATTCCACACGGCCATGTTCGGCGAGCGGATCGTCTCGGCCTTCAAGGAGGTGAAGACCGCTTTCGACCCGGCCGGCCTCCTCAATCCCGGCAAGATCGTCGATCCGCCGAAGATGGACGACCGCAGGCTCATGCGCTACCCGCCGGGCTATCGGGCGGACGATTTTGAGACCGTCTTCGACTGGTCAGCCTGGCCGGGCGCATCGGGCGGGCTCCAGGGCGCGGCCGAGATGTGCAACAACAACGGCGCCTGCCGCAAATCCGCCGGCGCCGTGATGTGCCCGAGCTATCGCGTCACCCGCAACGAGCGCGACGTCACGCGCGGGCGGGCGAATACGCTGCGCCTGGCGCTGTCCGGGCAGTTGGGCCGCGACGCGCTCCTTTCGGACGAGATGGCCGAGACGCTGAAGCTCTGCGTCTCGTGCAAGGCGTGCCGGCGGGAATGCCCGACAGGTGTCGACATGGCGAAGATGAAGGCCGAGATCCTCTACCAGCGCGGCAAGGCGAAGGGCTTTTCGGCGAAGGACCGGCTGATCGCGAACCTGCCGCGCACGGCGCCGGTGGCAGCACGGGCCGGCGGCCTCCTGGGCCTGCGCAACAGGATCCCGGCGCTCGCCGCGCTGTCGGAGCGCACGCTCGGCTTTTCCAGGAAACGCACGCTCCCGGCCTTTCGCCGGGACTTCTTCCGGGACGAGGAAGGTGACAGGGCGGCCGCGAGGGGCGCGACCGATCAGGGCAGTGCGGCGCCTGCCCCGGCGCCGGCCAATAAGCCGGACGTAGTGCTCTTCGCCGACACGTTCGGCCGGTGGCTGGATCCGCAGACCCTGCGGGCCGCGATCGCTGTCCTGAGCGCCGGCGGATATCGTGTCGAGACCGCCCGGCCGGTGTCGGGAAGGAACCCGCTCTGCTGCGGCCGAACCTATATCGCCGGGGGCATGGCGGACCGCGCTAGGCAGGAGGCGGAGCGCACCATCGCCGCGCTGATCCCGCATGTGCGGGCCGGCAAGGCCGTGGTCGGGCTGGAGCCGTCCTGCCTCCTCACCCTGCGCGACGAGTTTCCGGCCCTCGTCCCGGGCAAGGACGCCGACGCGCTTGCCGGCGCCGCGCTTCTCTTCGAAGAGTTCCTCGCCCGCGAGGCCAAGGCCGGACGCCTGTCCTTGCCGCTTAAGCCGATCGGCCGGAAAGCCTATCTCCACGGCCATTGCCACCAGAAGGCCTTCGGCGCGATGCCGGCGGTGGAGGCGGCGATGCGGCTGATCCCCGACATCGAGCTCGTCACGATCGAAAGCTCGTGCTGTGGCATGGCCGGCGCCTTCGGCTACGATGCCGAGACGATCGACATCTCCCTGGCGATGGGCGAATTGTCGCTTCTGCCCGCGGTCCGGCAGGCGCCGGACGACGCCTTGATCGTTGCGGACGGCACGTCCTGCCGCCATCAGATCCATGACGGCGCTGGCCGCCGGGCTATACATGTCGCCGAGGCGCTGGCCGCCGCCCTCGCCTCGACCGACACGTCGGACCGGATCACCGGGCAATGATAGGGAGCCATCTTGGTAGTCCCGATGCAGCGGCAGTCACGGAACGATGAGCGAGAGCAAGACCGTCCCATGAGCATTCTCGACCTCGACACGCCGGTGGTGCGGCCTGCCCTGTCCGCCGAGATCAGCGATCGCATGCGGCGCATGATCATGGAAGGCGATCTGAAGCCCGGCGAGAAGGTGCCGGAAAAGGCGCTGACGGAGCGTTTCGGCGTGTCGCGCACACCGGTCCGCGAGGCGGTCAAGATCCTCGCCCATGAAGGTTTCGTCGTTCTCGTGCAGAACCGGGGCGCGATCGTCGCGCACCAGACGGCGGACGAATTGCGCGAGCTGTTCCCCGTCATCGCCGCGCTCGAGGGCGCGGCGGGCGAGCTGGCGGCGGAGCACGCCAGCGATGCGGCGATCGTGGCGCTCGGCACCCGCTGCGCCGCGCTCCGCCGGGCCTACGAGTCCGCCGATCGGCCGACCTATTTCGACATCAATCAGCAGATCCATGCCGGCATCCTCGAAGCGGCCGGGAATCCGACCCTCGTTCGGCATCACGCGACGCTCGCCGCCCGCGTCTACCGGGCGCGTTACCAGGCCAACCTGTCGGCCGAGCGCTGGCGCGCGGCGACGGAGGAGCACGAAGCGATCCAGGCCGCACTCGAATCCCGCGACGGCACCAGACTCGGCAAGCTGATGCGCGAGCATCTGATGCACAAGCTGCAGTCCCTGACGCGCCAACTCCGGTCCGACTAGAGCGCCGGGCGAAAAAGTGGAATCTAGTTATTCGGCCACTTGGCGCGTCACCAGGGAGATCGAGAGCATCGAGCGATGCCCATTTGTCGCCCGATGCTCTAACGTCGAGAATGGGCCGTGCGGCCAAAGGCCTTTCGCAGAACGCGGCAGGCGCCGCCGCGCCTCTGTGCGAGGGATCAGCGTGACGGGGCGGCAGTGCTGTCCCGCGCGAGCAACCGGCCCTGCATCAGGATCCGGTCCTCTCCGGCCATGAGTTCTTCCCGCGTCTTGCCCGCAAGAAGGTCGATGAGGAGCTTCGCACCGGCCGCACCGAGTTCGAATCGCGGCTGGGCGATGGTCGTCAGCGTCGGCTCGCAATAATCGGCGAACTCGATCCCGTCGAAGCCGACGACCGACAGGTCGCGCGGCACCGACAGGCCGGCGCGCCTCACCGTCTTGATGAAGGCGATGGCGCTCTCGTCATTGCCGCAGATGACGCCCGTCGGCCGGTCTTCGAGGGCGAGATAGGCGTTTGCCCCGGCAGCGCCGCCGGAAAAGACGTAATTGCCAGGATGCTCGACCAGCGCGTCCGGCGGCAGGCCCGCCTCCCCGATGGCGGCGACGATGCCGCGATGGCGCACCGTCTCATTGTAATTGCCGGTCGGCCCGGTGAGGTAGAAGATGTGCCGGTGTCCGAGTTCCAGGAGGTGGTTCACCTGCAGGCGCGCCGCCGCCGCGTCGTCGAGGAGGACCGGCGGCAGGCCCGGAACCTGCGGATCGGCGCAGATCGCGACCGCCGGCAGGCCCGCATCGAGGATCGAGCGGCCGCTGACCTGCGGAAGCTGGCCTGATGTTGTCAGAAGCCCCGCCAGATGTCCCGACGTCGCGAGTTCGATCAGCCGCAGGTCGCGGTCGACGCCCTCCATATAGCCGGTGATCAGCACATAGCCCGCCTCGGCCAGCGTCACATCGATGCCGTGCAGGACCTCGGAGAAGAAGGGCGGGTTCGACCGCCGCGGCACGATCACCAGGACGAGCTGGGAATTGCCGCCCCTCAGCTGCCGGGCGACGGAGTTCGGCGTGTAGCCGAGCGCCGTGACGGCGGCCATGACGCGCTCCCGCGTCTCCTTGCGCAGCTTTTCCGGCGCAGACAGGGCCCGGCTGACGGTCGCCACCGACACGCCCGCCGCCTCGGCGACGTCGCCGATGCGCGGCAGGCGTCTGATCTGGTTCATGTCCGGTGCCTTCGTCACGATCACTGATTGAGGCTCTTGTAATCGATTACTTTCTGACATACCATCGATGTAATCGATTACAGAGATCACCAAGATCCAATCGTGGGAGGAAAAATCATGAAATCGATCGCACAGGCGTTCCTCGTCGGGACGGCGCTCTGCATGATGGCCGGTCCGGGCTTTGCGCAAGACAAGCCCAAGGCCGAAGTGATGCACTGGTGGACGTCGGGCGGCGAATCCGCCGCCATCAAGACCTTCGCCAAGGCCTATGAGAAGGCCGGCGGGGAATGGGTCGACTCGGCGACGGCGGGCGGAGAGAACGCGCGCGCGGCCGCGATCAACCGCATGGTCGGCGGCAATCCGCCGGCGGCGGCCCAGTTCAACACCGGCAAGCAGTTCGACGACCTCGTCAGCCAGGGCCTGATCCGGCCAATCGAGGATCTCGCCGAACAGGGCGGCTGGAAGGACAAGATGCCGCCGGCGCTCGTGTCGGCCGCGAGCCGCGACGGCAAGCTCTATGCCCTTCCCGTCAACGTCCATGGCCAGAACTGGACGTTCTATTCCAAGGACGTCCTGGAGAAGGCCGGCATCTCCGAACTGCCTGACAATTGGGACGACCTCATCCCGGCGCTCGAGAAGATCAAGCAGGCCGGCTTCACACCGCTCGCCCTGGGCGGCCAGCCCTGGCAGGAGCACGTCCTGTTCAATTCGATCCTCCTGTCGGTCGGCGGCAAGGACCTCTACATGAAGGTCTACCGTGACAAGGACGAGGACGCGGTCCGCTCGGACGGATTCCGCAAAGCGGTCGAGACCTTCGGCAGGCTGCGCGGTCTCGTCGACGCCGGCTCGCCGGGCCGCAACTGGAACGACGCGACCAATCTCCTCATCACCGACAAGGCCGGCATCCAGGTGATGGGCGACTGGGCCAAGGGCGAATTCACCAGCGCCGGCGAAAAGGCGGGACAGGACTACGGCTGCACCATCGGCCTCGACGATTCCATGCTGATGGTCGGCGGCGACGTCTTCGTCTTCCCGAAGGTCGACGATCCGGAAAAGCGGAAGGCCCAGGATCTTCTGGCCAATACGATGATGGATCCCGAGGCTCAGGTGGCCTTCAATCTCGCCAAGGGCTCGATGCCGATCCGCAACGATGTCGACACCAACGCCTTCGACGCCTGCGCGAAGAAGGGCCTGAAGCTCCTGAAGGAGAAGGACCGCCAGGTCCCAGTGTTCGACATCCTCGTCAGCGCCAGCCTCGTCGGGTCCGTCGACGACGTCCTCACCCAGTTCTGGAACAATCCGGACGCGCCGGCGGACAATGTGGTGGCAGGCTTCGTCAATGCCTTCGAGCTCGAGGGCTGACACCCAGCCTGCCAGCCTGAGCAGCCGGGCGCTCGCGCCCGGCTCCGCAGCCATCCAGCCGAAAGGTCGCTCAATGTCGGCGCGCGCCCCGCGTTTCCGCATGGCCACCCTTGTGCTCCTGCCCTTCTGGGCGGTGGTGCTCGCCGCTTATGTCGGCGCCATGCTCTGGACCGTCCAGATCTCCTTCACCGCCTCCAAGCTCCTGCCGGTCGACCGCTATGTCGGCTTTGCCCAGTACGAGCGGCTGTTCTCCAGCACGCGCTGGATCGTCTCGCTCGAAAACGTCGCGATCTTCGGCGTCCTGTTCGTCGGCGGCTGCCTCGTCCTCGGCTTTCTCCTGGCGGCGGCGCTCGACCAGCATGTGCGCTTCGAGAACACGCTGCGAACCGTCTTTCTCTACCCTTACGCGATGTCATTCATCGTCACCGGCCTGATCTGGCAGTGGCTGATGAACCCAACGCTCGGCATCCAGAAGGCGGTGCAGGACTGGGGCTTTTCGAGCTTCCGCTTCGACTGGGTGGTCGACCGCGACATGGCGCTCTATGCCCTGGTGCTCGCCGGTCTCTGGCAGGCCTCGGGCCTCGTGATGGCGCTGATGCTGGCGGGCCTTCGCGGCATCGACGGCGAGATCTGGAAAGCCGCCCGCGTCGACGGCATCCCCGCCTGGCGGGTCTACCTCTTCATCATCGTGCCGATGCTGCGGCCGCTGATCGTCACCGCGGTGGTGCTGCTCTCGATCAGCGTCGTCAAGGCCTACGACCTCGTCGTCGCGCTGACGAATGGCGGGCCGGGCATCGCCACCGAACTGCCGGCGAAGTTCATCATGGACAATCTCTTCACCCGCCAGAACATCGGCCTGGCGACGGCCGCCGCGACGGTCATGCTGATCACCGTCGCCGCCGTGCTCGTCCCCTGGATCTACTTCGAATACTTCCGCAAGGCGCGCGCGAGGGGGGCGGCATGACCATCGACGCAACGCCCGCCGAGGCCCTGCCCAACCGCGGCGACCTCGCCGATCCCACCAGGGCGCAGCCCGGGCCGCGCGGCAAGCGGCCGCGACAGCTCACCCCCGGACGCATCGGGCTCTACGCCTTCCTCCTCGTCGCGGCGGCCTTTTTCCTCCTGCCGGCGGCGATCATGGTGCTGACCTCGCTGAAGACCATGGACGAGATCAGGCAAGGGTCGATCTTCGCCCTGCCCGCGAATCTCGATCTCACCGCCTGGGTCAAGGCGTGGTCCGGCGCCTGCACCGGGCTCAACTGCGAGGGGATCCGCGTCGGCTTCTGGAATTCGGTGGTGATCACCGTGCCGAGCGTCGTCCTCTCGATCTCTGCCGGCGCGACCCTCGGCTACGCCCTCTCCTTCTGGCGGGTGCGCGGCGCCGATCTGCTCTTTGCCATCCTCCTGCTCGGTGCGTTCCTGCCCTACCAGATCTTCATCTACCCGATGGTCCGGGCCTTCTCGACGCTCGGCATCTACAACACGCTCGCCTGCATCGTCATCGTCCACGTCATCTTCGGCCTGCCGATCATGACGCTCATCTTCCGCAACTTCTATGCCGGCCTGCCGCGCGAACTGTTCAACGCCGCGCGCGTCGACGGCGGCGGCTTCTGGCGGATCTTCGCCTACGTCATGCTGCCGATGTCGACGCCGATCCTGATCGTCACGGCGATCCTGCAGATCACCAACATCTGGAACGACTTCATCCTCGGCCTCGTCTTCGCCGGCCGGGACAATCTGCCGATGACGGTCCAGCTCAACAACGTCGTCAACTCCACCACCGGGGAGCGTGCCTACAACCTCAACATGGCCGCCACGCTGCTGACCGCTGCGGTGCCGCTCCTCGTCTACTTCGTATCCGGCCGCTGGTTCGTGCGCGGCATCGCAGCGGGAGCCGTCAAGGGATGAACCAGATGAGCGCAACGCACCAGTTCGTCGCCGAGCCCTCCGTCTCGGTGCGCGATCTCGACATCGCCTTCGGCGCCCACAAGGTGATCGCCGACCTCGACCTCGAAATCGCCCGCGGAGAGTTCCTGGTGCTGCTCGGGCCCTCCGGCTGCGGCAAGTCCACCCTCCTCAACGCCATTGCGGGACTGATCGACATCGCCGACGGCGAGATCTGGATTTCCGGGGAGAACGTGACCTGGGCCGAACCGAAGGATCGCGGCATCGGCATGGTGTTCCAGTCCTACGCCCTCTATCCGCGGATGTCGGTCGAACAGAACCTGTCCTTCGGGCTGAAGATCGCGGGCCTGCCCAAGGCGGAGATCGCCGCGCGCGTCGAGAAGGCGGCGGCGCTCCTGCATCTCTCAGAGCTTCTGAAGCGCAAGCCGGCCGAACTTTCCGGCGGCCAGCGCCAACGCGTCGCGATCGGCCGCGCCCTGGTGCGCCAGGTGGATGTGTTCCTCTTCGACGAACCCCTGTCGAACCTCGACGCCAAGCTGCGCAACGAGCTGCGGGTCGAGGTCAAGAAGCTGCATCAGCAGCTCGGCAACACGATGATCTACGTCACCCACGACCAGGTCGAGGCGATGACCCTCGCCGACCGCATCGCCGTCATGCGCTCCGGCGTGATCCAGCAGCTGGGACCGCCGCAGGAGATCTACCGCCGGCCCGTCAATCGCTTCGTCGCCAGCTTCATCGGCTCGCCCGGCATGAACTTCTTCGACGGCGAAATCGTCGGGACCGGCGACGGCCTCTCCGTCGCGCTTAAGGGCGAGCGGGTGGATCTTTCCCGCTACGCCTTTGCCGATCGGCCGGAACCCGGCCGCAAGGTCGCCTTCGGCCTCAGGCCGGAACACATCGCCATCGCCGGCGCGCGCGACGGGCAGGTGGCGGCCACGGGCCCGGTCGAGATCGTCGAGCCAATGGGCGCTGATACGATCGTGTGGACCCGCTATGCCGGCCAACCGCTGACCATCCGCACCGATGGCGAGAGCCGCGTGCGCGCCGGCGACACCATCACCTTCTCCTTCGATCCAGCCGTCGCCTGCATCTTCGACGCAGCGAACGAAGCCCGCCTGTGATCCTCCCGCTTAAACCCGCAAGGCCCGTACCCTCATGGCATTGACCGCCCCCCTCTCCTTCCAGCTCTATTCCGCCCGCAACGCCCCTCAGGACGCCGATGTCCTCGGAACGATCGCCTCTGCCGGCTTTACCAATGTCGAGACCTTCGGGCCGAACCACGATGACCCGGAGGGTTTCCGCAAGCGCCTCAATGCGGCGGGCCTGACCGCCAAGAGCGGCCATTTCCCGCTCCAGATGATCGGAGCCGAACTTGATCGGGTCATTTCGATCTGCCGCGTGCTGGGCATCGAGATCGTCGTCGCCCCCTATCTCGCGGCGGAAGACCGCCCTGACGACAAGGCGGAATGGCAGGCCCTGGGCGACCGGCTGGGCCGGCTCGCCGCCGACTGCGCCGACGAAGGCCTGCGCTTTGCCTGGCACAATCACGACTTCGAATTCGCCGCCCTTGCCGACGGCTCGCTGCCGATCGAGCATCTCCTCAAGGACGGTGTCCTGTGGGAAGCGGACGTCGCCTGGATGGTGCGCGCCGGCGCCGAGCCGGCGGCATGGCTCGAGCGCTATGCCGGCCGCATCGTCGCGGTGCATGTGAAGGACATCGCGCCAGAGGGCGAAAACGCCGGCGAGGACGGCTGGGCCGATGTCGGCGCGGGTGTGGTCGACTGGGACCGGCTCTGGCCGCTCGCGGTGGGCTCCGGCGCGTCGTTGATGATCGCCGAGCACGACAATCCCTCCGACTTTGCCCGCTGCGCCCGCGTCAGCGGCGCCAAGTTGACGCAGCTTCTCGCGGCGAACCGCTGAACAGGAAAGACGTCCCCATGTCCATGCGCATAGGCCTGATCGGCTGCGGCAACATCTCCGACATCTACCTCGTCAACGCCGCGCGGTTCCGCGACATCGAAATCGTCGCCTGTGCGGATCTGCGCGCCGAGGCCGCGGAGCGGAAGGCGGCAAAGTACGGGATCGAGGCGACGAGCGTCGACCGTCTCCTCGCCCAGGGCGACATCGACATCGTCCTCAACCTGACCGTCCCCGCCGCCCATGCCGAGGTGTCGCTCGCCGCGCTCGAAGGGGGCAAGCACGTCTATTGCGAAAAGCCGCTGGCGACCACGGTCGCGGACGGTGCCGCCATCGTCGAGGCCGCCCGCGCCAAGGGTCTGCGCGTCGGCTGCGCCCCCGACACCGTTCTCGGCGCCTCCGTCCAGGAGGCGCGGCGGCAGATCGACGCCGGCGCGATCGGCCGGCCGCTTCTCGGCCTCGCGGCGGTGCTGTCGCATGGCATGGAACACTGGCATCCGGACCCGACCTTCTTCTTCAAACCCGGCGGCGGTCCGGTCTTCGACATGGGGCCCTATTACCTCTCGACGCTCGTCAATCTCCTTGGTCCGGTCGCCCTGATCCAGGCGAACGGCCAGATCGGCTTTACGACCCGGACGGTGACGACCGAAGGCTCGCCGATGCTCGGCCAGGCAATCCGGGTGGAGACGCTGACGACGGTCCAGGCGCTGCTCAGCTTCGAGAGCGGAGCGCAAGTGACGTTCCTTGCAAGCTGGGACGTCTGGAACCACGGGCTTCGGCCGATCGAACTCCACGGCACGGAAGGCTCGCTGCGCGTGCCCGACCCGAACTGGTTCGGCGGCGAGCTGGAAATCGCCCGTGAGCGCGGCGACTGGGCGAAGACCCGCACCGCCGACCATGTGCTCGGCGCCGCGAACTGGCCGGCAGGCCGGCCGGAGCACGCCAATTATCGCGGGGCCGGCCTTGCCGAGATGGCCCGGGCGATCGCCGAGGGCCGGCCGCATCGGGCGAATGGCGATGTCGCCCTGCATGTGCTGGCGGTCATGGCGGCGATCATCGAGGCCGCGATCTCGGGCAGGAGCGTCGAAGTCAGCCAGCGTTGCACGAGACCGTCCTTCCTGGGTGAAGATGAGGCGGCCTCGCTCATCGCCTGACCAACACCCCGCGGCCGCGGCGCGAAGGCGGTCTGGCGTCCGAGGCGGGGCGACTGGGCGCAATTGTCCACTCTCCGCCCCGCAACCGCTCCCTAGGGCGGGCCGGATATGGCCCGTCCGCCTGCAGCCCCTACGGGCAGTCCGGCCGCGGCAGGAGGTCGAGGCTCGAAAGCCCGCCGGCGAGCGCATAGCCGTCGAACTTCAGCAGGAGATCGTCGGAGACGCCGTTCTCGTAGAGCGTGTAGCGGGTCTGGAAGATCGGAAGCCCGTCCGGATCGCTGTCGGAATTGTAGTAGGATTCGCTGACGCGCCAGGATTTGAGGCCCTTCAGCTTGGCCTCTGGGCCTTGCGCGGCCGCTGCGCTGTCCTGCGGTTCGTCCGCCGTCGCGTCTCCCGGCGCCGGGCCCACAGTCCCTTCTTCCGGCGTCGGAGCCGAGGGCGACCCCTCGAAGCCTCCGGTCCCCGCCGCGTCGGCACCGGTCGAGCCGTCGTCCTTTGCCGGCACGTCCTTTGCTGGCGCTCCATCCGCGTCGACGGGCGCGATGACGGCCGTGCTGGTCAGGAGCTTGCCGGCATCCGCGTCGCCGTCGAAGACGGAGAACTCGGCGATCCGTTCACCCTTCTTCGCCCGCTCGATGATCTCGCTCGTATGCTGCATCGGGAAGAGCGACTTCGGCAGCACGAGGGTGCGAGCCTCCGGCTGCGTGAAGGTGACCTCGGTCTGGCCGTCCTTCGTCGTCGCCGAGCCGCTCACCATACCGTTTTCCTGAGCATCGACGAAGGACTTGGTCTCAAAGGAGAAAGACTGGCCGTCGAGGCTTTCCCGCGTCCTGGTCTGCTGATCGGTGACGATCAGTTCCTGGTCCTTCTGGAACCGGGCGACGAAGCGATAGTCGAGCTTGTAGGCCTCGCACTTGTCCTCCCGCATCTCGATCGCAATGCGTCCGTCGACATTGACGAGACCCTCCGCCTCGCCCTGAAGCGTCAGGTCGTAGGAGGCGCGATGCGGGGCGAGCGGCACGGCGCCGGCCTCTCCCGGAGCCAGAAGGAGGATGGGAGCCGCTAGGAACAGGAAGGTGCCGGACTGCATAAACTGACGATCTTTCGCTGATCGGCGAGATCGGCTACCGCTGTTTCGAACCCCGGGCCAGATCCGCCGACTTGCGCCGCGCTGCGGGCGTGCATGGTGGTCTGGTGTTATCCGTCAGCTTGAAGGAAGACAACATCATGGCCGATTCCATCGAATCCCGCCTCGCCTCTGCCGGCGTCACCCTCCCCGAAGCCGCGGCTCCCGCGGCCAACTACGTGCCGACCATCTCCTGGGGCAATCTGCTCCAGACCTCCGGCCAGCTGCCGATGGAGAACGGCGCCCTCGCCGTCACCGGCAAGCTCGGCGGCGGCGTCTCGCTGGCGGATGGGCAGAAGGCGGCCCGGCTTTGCGCCATCAACATCCTCGCCCAGGCCAGGACCGCTCTCGGCGGCGATCTTTCTCGGATCGGCCGGCTCCTCAAGCTGACGGTCTTCGTCGCGAGCGATGCCAGCTTCACTGAGCAGCACAAGGTGGCGAACGGCGCGTCCGACTTCCTCGTCGAGATCCTCGGCGATGCCGGCCGGCATGCCCGCTCGGCCGTCGGGGTGCCGGTGCTTCCGATGGACGCCGCGGTCGAGATCGAAGCGCTCTTCGAGATCGCCTGACATGTCCGAAGGTTATCGCGGCGACTTCCAGTGGCTCGTCGAGCGGCCGATTGCCCATCGCGGACTGCATGACGGCATTCGGCATGTGCCGGAGAACTCTCTCCCGGCGGCGCAAGCGGCGATCGAGGCGGGCTACGCGATCGAGTGCGACGTGCAGATGTCGGCGAGCGGCACGCCGCATGTCTTCCATGACGCCGTCACCGACCGGCTGACCGATCGGCAGGGCTCCTTCGAGACCCTGTCCGATCCCGAGATCGCGAACCTGCGGCTCGCAGGAACGGACGCCGGCATTCCGACGGTGGAGGAATTCCTCGACCTCGTCGACGGCCGGGTGCCGATCGTGATGGAGCTGAAGGGCCGCGACCCGCAGCGCGACGCCGAGTTCCTGGCGAAGCTGAGCCCTCTCGTCGCGGCCTATCGCGGCAAACTCGCCCTGATGTCCTTCGATCACTGGCTGATCGACGCAATGCTCGCCATGCGGCCGGCGGACCGCCCGATCGGTCTGACCGCGGAAGGCGTCGAGGAACCGGTTCTCGCCGCCCACCGCGCGATCTTTTCGCTTGGCTGCGACTTCGTCTCCTACAACCTCGCCCATCTGCCGAACGGCTTCGTCGACTGGGTCCGCACAGATCGCGGCGCCCCGGTGATATCCTGGACGGTCAAGACGGCGGACGAAGCCGCCCACAGCGTCCGCCATGCCGATCAAATTACGTTCGAGGGCTTTGCGCCGCAGCAATGATCGCTTGCGCTGCGGCAGCGAAGCCTTAGTTTCCACCGCATGTGGAACAATTCGAACGGGTCCGACTCTGGCCAAGCCTCCTTCGCGATCCGGATCGTCGAACGGATCGCAGCCGTCGATCCCAACGTCTGGAACGGGCTCGCCGCGACTGGCGGCGCGGTACAGCCGCATCCGGAAAATCCCTTCGTCACGCATGAATTCCTGTCGGCTCTGGAGGACTCAGGCTGTGTCGGCCAAAGAGCCGGCTGGCTGCCGCAGCATCTGGTGCTCGAAGGCGATGACGGCGTGCCGATCGCCGTCGCGCCGGCCTATCTGAAGAGCCACAGCCAGGGCGAATACGTCTTCGACTATGGCTGGGCCGACGCCTTCCAGCGGGCCGGCGGACGCTATTATCCGAAGCTGCAGATGTCGGTGCCCTTCACCCCGGCGACCGGACCGCGGCTGCTCGTCGGCGGCCTGCCCGGCGCCGAGGTTCGCCGGCAGGCGCTGGCCGAGGGCGCGAAGGCCTATGTCGCCAAGACCGGCGTCTCCTCCGTCCACGCCACCTTCGTGACCGAGGACGATCTGACCGCCCTCACCGGCTCGGACTGGCTGCACCGCACCGACCAGCAGTTCCATTTCCGAAACCGCGGCTATGGAAGCTATGACGACTTCCTCGCGACCCTTGCCTCACGCAAGCGCAAGGCGCTGAAGAAGGAGCGCCGCGAGGCGCTGGCGAACGACATCTCGATCGAGTGGCTCACCGGTCGCGACCTCACCGAGGCGGCGTGGGACGCCTTCTTCGAATTCTACCTCGACACGGGCGGGCGCAAATGGGGCCGCCCCTATCTCAACCGCCGCTTCTTCAGCCTGATCGGCGAGCGGATGGGAGACCGCGTCCTCCTGATCATGGCCAAGCGTGCGGGGCGCTACATCGCCGGCGCGCTGAACCTTCTCGGCACGGACACGATCTTCGGGCGCAACTGGGGCTGCATCGAGGAACACCCGTTCCTGCATTTCGAGGTCTGCTACCACCAGGCCATCGACTATGCGATCGCCCATAAGCTGGAGGTGGTCGAGGCCGGGGCCCAGGGGCAGCACAAGCTGGCGCGCGGCTACGAGCCGGTGACCACCCATTCCGCGCACTTCATCGCCCATCCGGGGCTGCGCCATGCCATCGAGGACTATCTGGAAGCCGAACGTGAGGAAGTGGAACAGGTCGGCGAGATCCTGAGCGGTCACACGCCCTACAAGAAGGGGGACGCCGAGTAGCGCCCTCGCCTCCGGCGCCGGTCGGATAGCGCTTGGACAAGGTCCGCCCCGCGCCTAATCTTTGTCCTCCATCAGCCATGGAGGGACCGATTCATGACCGCTTATGACGACGGCAACATCTTCGCCAAGATCATCAAGGGCGAGATTCCGAGCGAAAAGCTCTATGAAGACCAGGCCGCGGTCGCGATCATGGACATCATGCCGCAGACCAAGGGCCACTGCCTGGTAATCCCCAAGGCGCCCTCTCGCAACCTCCTCGACGCCTCGGACGAGACGCTGGCCACGGTCATGCCGATCGTGGCGAAGCTGGCGCGGGCCGCCAAGTCCGCGATGAACGCGGACGGCGTGCGAATCGCGCAGTTCAACGAAGCGACGGCGGGCCAGACCGTCTTCCACCTTCATTTCCACATCCTGCCGATGTTCGACGGGATCCCGCTCGGCCAGCACGGCGAGGCGAGCGGCGACAAGGCCGCGATCGCCGAGCAGGCCGAAAAGATCCGCAAGGCCCTCGTGGCCGCCTGATCCAGGCCGGCCGCGCGGCCGGCAGATCGTTAGCGGGACGTCGTCCGTGCTTCCTCGACAACGAAAACGGGCCGCCTCGAAGGAGACGGCCCGTTTCTCAGGTCAGTGCAGCGGACGGCCTAGTTCCGGCGCGGAACCCGCGGAACCGCCGAGCCGGTGCGGCGATCGGAGCGCGTCTCCGTCTCGCCATTACCATCCTCGCCATCGTCCTCATCGGCACCGTCGTCGAAGTCCTCGTCCGCCTCGATCTCGTCCTCGATGTCCGAGCCATCGGCCGCGACCTTGGCCCGGCGCCGCGACTCGCCGCCCTTCTTCGGCTTGCCCGGCGGAACTTCGTCGGCGATCGCCTCGAGCGCCAGCGTCTTGGCGCCGGCCTCGTCTTCGACGACGGTGACCTTGACCGTGCCGCCGCGCTTCAGCTTGCCGAACAAAACCTCGTCGGCGAGCGGCCGCTTGATGTGCTCCTGGATGACCCGGCCCAGCGGCCGCGCACCCATGTTCTCGTCATAGCCCTTCTCGGCCAGCCAAGAGACGGCATCCGGCGACAACTCGAAGATGACGCCACGCTCGGACAGCTGGGCCTCAAGCTGCATGACGAACTTCTCGACCACCTGATGGATCACCGGCGTCGGCAGCGCACCGAACGGGATGATCGCGTCGAGGCGGTTACGGAACTCCGGCGTGAACAGGCGGTTGATCGCCTCCTCGTCCGCGCCGGTGCGCTTGGAATGCCCGAAGCCGATGTTGGCCTTGGCCATGTCGGCGGCACCCGCATTGGTCGTCATGATGAGGATCACGTTACGGAAGTCGATCTGCTTGCCGTTGTGATCCGTCAGCTTGCCGTGGTCCATGACCTGCAGGAGGATGTTGAAGAGGTCCGGATGGGCCTTTTCGATCTCGTCCAGCAGGAGCACGCAGTGCGGATGCTGGTCGATCCCGTCGGTCAAAAGGCCGCCCTGGTCGAAGCCGACATAACCCGGAGGCGCGCCGATGAGCCGCGAGACCGTATGCCGCTCCATGTACTCCGACATGTCGAAGCGCAGGAGCTCGACACCGAGCGCAGAGGCCAGCTGGCGCGCGACCTCGGTCTTGCCGACGCCCGTCGGGCCGGAGAAGAGATAGGAGCCAATCGGCTTGTCGGGCTCGCGCAGACCTGCGCGCGACAGCTTGATCGCCGAGGCGAGATTCTCGATCGCCGCATCCTGACCGTAGACGACGCGCTTCAGCTGCTCGTCGAGATGGGCGAGCACTTCCTCGTCGTCCTTGGAGACGGCCTTGGGCGGGATCCGCGCCATGGTGGCGACGGTCGCCTCGATCTCCTTCACGCCGATCTGCTTCTTGCGCTTGTTTTCCGGCAGGAGCATCTGCGAGGCGCCGCTTTCGTCGATCACGTCGATCGCCTTGTCCGGCAGCTTGCGGTCGTTGATGTAGCGGGCCGAGAGTTCCACCGCCGACTTGATGGCGTCGTTGGTGAACTTCACCTTGTGGAAGTCCTCGAAATACGGCTTCAGGCCCTTGAGGATCGACACGGCGTCGTCGATCGACGGCTCCTTCACGTCGATCTTCTGGAACCTGCGCACGAGCGCCCGGTCCTTCTCGAAGAACTGCCGGTACTCCTTGTAGGTCGTCGAGCCGATGCAACGGATCGCGCCGGAGGAGAGCGCCGGCTTCAACAGGTTCGAGGCGTCCATGGCCCCGCCCGAGGTCGCGCCCGCGCCGATCACGGTGTGGATCTCGTCGATGAACAGGACCGCGCCCGGATAGTCCTCGAGCTCCTTGACGACCTGCTTCAGCCGCTCCTCGAAGTCGCCGCGATAGCGGGTTCCGGCGAGCAGCGTGCCCATGTCGAGCGAGAAGATCGTGGCGTCCGCCAGCACTTCAGGCACGTCGCCGTCGACGACGCGCTTGGCGAGGCCCTCGGCGATGGCGGTCTTGCCGACGCCGGGATCACCGACGTACAGCGGATTGTTCTTGGAACGCCGGCAGAGCACCTGGATCGTCCGGTTGATCTCCTCGGCACGGCCGATGAGCGGATCGATCCGGCCGTTGCGGGCCTTCTCGTTCAGATTGATGCAATAGGCGCTAAGGGCGTCCGGAGCCGCCTTGCGCTTGCCGTCCTCATCCTGGCCCACGGTCGACTGTTCATCCTCCGCCCCGCGCAGCGGCCGGCTCTCAGAGGCGCCAGGACGCTTGGAAATCCCATGCGAAATGAAATTCACCGCGTCGTAACGGGTCATTTCCTGCTCCTGCAGGAAATAGGCCGCGTGACTCTCGCGTTCCGCGAAGATGGCGACGAGCACGTTGGCGCCCGTCACTTCCTCGCGACCGGACGACTGGACATGAATGACGGCGCGCTGGATCACCCGGTGGAATCCGGCCGTCGGCTTGGAATCCTCGTCATGCCCGGTGACGAGGTTGGACAGTTCGGTATCGATGTAGGAAGTCAGGTTTCGCCTGAGCAGGTCGATGTCGACGCTGCAGCCCCGCATCACCGCCGCCGCGTCCTTGTCCTCGAGAAGCGCCAGGAGCAGATGCTCCAGCGTCGCAAACTCCTGTCGGCGCTCATTGGCGAATGTCAGCGCCTGATGGAGCGACTTCTCTAGGCTTTGCGAAAATGTCGGCAAGCTTCACCTCAATTCTTTTCCATCACGCATTGCAGCGGATGCTGGTGCTGGCGGGCGAAATCCATGACCTGCGTGACCTTGGTCTCCGCAACCTCGTAGGTATAGATCCCGCACTCGCCAACGCCGTGGTTGTGCACATGCAGCATGATCCTGGTGGCTGCCTCCCGATCCTTCTGGAAGAACCGTTCGAGCACGTGAATGACGAACTCCATCGGAGTGTAATCGTCGTTCAGAAGCAGCACTCTGTAAAGGCTCGGGCGCTTGGTTTTCGGTTTCGTTCGCGTGATGACGGACGTACTCCGGTCCGTCCCCGGCCCGTCGTCCTTGCCTGCCTGCGACGTGACGACGCGCCATCCTTGTAGCGTTTCCAGAGGGCCCTCGTTCAATTCCACCACCATCGTCATCGCGTCTATGTATGTGTCATTCATCGGATTTTAAGATGGCGCCATCCCGCCGCAGGCGCGCCGGATGCCGTTGATCGCGAAGGGCGCTTCGACCATGAAGATTAACGCAAAAAGGCCCGGCTGGAACCGGGCCTCGTGCAATTTGATCGGGTCTGTGGACCGGGACCGCCCCCGCGCCTCGAAAGCGCCGGGGATCGCCGTGATCAGGCCGCAGCCTGCTCGTTCATCGCAGCTTCGGCGTTCGCCGCCGTCTGCTGGGCCGCCTTGGTACCGGTGCGGAGCGCCATCGACGCCGTCTGCTCGAACGGACGATAGGTGTCCTTGGCGATGCCGGTATAGATCTCGCTGACCTTGTTCATCTGCGCGATCCAGTTCTCATACGCCGTCTTGGCATATTCGTTCTGCACCTCGATCGACTTCTCGACCGTCTTGGCCTGCAGAAGCTTCTCGATCATCGCCGTCTGCTGCTCATAGGACCGCTTGGTGAAGTCGGCGGTCTCGGAAGTGATCTGCTGGAACCCCTTCGTCATCGCCGAAAGCGACTTCATCGCGTTGTCCATGGCTTCCCTGGTCATCGTGTTGGCGTCTTCGTACATGTTCATAGAACTGTCCTTTCCCTTGCTGAAAACTGGCCATTTCCTCTGCCGCTGGCGTCGGGCGCCACGGCGTCGTCTTCTTACGGCCTTCAGATATTGCACTGCACAAAAGTTTTCAAGGTCTCGCTGCGGCGCGGGAGAATCACGTCCCGGCGGGGACCTAGCGGATCGGCCGGATGCAAGCCCGTTAAGGCTGCTGGCGGAAAGTTTCCCGGCGCAAAGAAGGGTTCGGCAACCATAAACCGATTGGTAATCCCCCCCGAACTATCGTTTGGCCATCAATTCGGCGCATCCGCGGTGGATGACGAGATGCCAGCAAGGCTTCTTTTAGTGACCCGATTTCGCGACGCCGCATTTTCCACGATCAGCGAGAGTATTCGCGTGCAATTCGAACTCACGAGACTCAAAACCGCCGCCGAGACAGTTGCGAAACTCGCAGGCATGGCCGCAGTGGGCGCTGGCCTGTTGCTTTCCATGACGGGCAGTGCTGCGGCTGTTAACCCGAAATATGCGGGTTTCGTCATCGACGCGAACAACGGCCACGTGCTTTATGCCGACCGGGCCGACGAGCTGCGCTTTCCGGCGTCGCTGACCAAGATGATGACGCTCTATCTCACCTTCGAGGCGATGAAGAGCGGTCGGATCTCGAAAAACGATGCGATGCCGGTCTCGTCCTATGCGGCATCGCGCCCGCCGTCGAAGCTCGGCCTGAAGCCCGGATCGACGCTGAAGGTCGAAGAAGCGATCTATTCGCTGGTCACCAAGTCGGCGAACGACGCCGCGGTGGTGCTGGCCGAGTACCAGGCGGGTTCCGAAGCGGCCTTCGCACGACGGATGACGGAGCGAGCGCGCCAGCTCGGCATGGCGCACACGGTGTTCAAGAACGCCAACGGCCTGCCGAATTCCGACCAGCACACGACGGCTCGCGACCTCTCCAAGCTCGGTATCGCGCTCCGCGAGCATTTCCCGGAATATTACGGCTACTTCTCCACCCGGTCCTACAGCTTCCGAGGCCGCAGGCTCGGCAATCACAACCGCGTGCTCTTCCGCGTCGACGGCGCCGACGGCATCAAGACCGGCTATATCAACGCCTCCGGCTTCAACCTCGTCACCTCGGTCAAGCGCGACGGCAAGAGTGTCGTCGCCGTGGTGATGGGCGGCACGTCCGGCCGTTCGCGCGACGACCACATGGTCGAGCTGCTGCGCCGCTACCTGCCCGAGGCAAGCACCAAGGACACCGGTCCGCTGATCGCAAGCCGCGATACGATGAGGGTCGCTTCGCTTCCCGAGGAAGTGCCGGTTCCCGGCTCGCGACCGGTGGGCGGCATGTCGATCAATGATCGCATCGCCGAGGCCTACGGCACCGAGACCGCGACACGCATCGCCGCCATTCCCGAGCCGAGCAACCGGCCGATCCTCGGCCGCGACGCGATCCGCGCCGCACTGGTCGAAGAGCGTCCGGTCGGTGCCGCCAATGCGATCCTTCCGCTCGTGAGACCGGCGGCGGCCCGCCCGGTCCCCACGCCCGCCGCGGCAATCCCGCAGGATCGCGGCCTCGACACCAGCCGCACCGGTTCGATCGCTTCGGATCAGACGCCGAATTCGCCCTGGGTCGTCCAGATCGCCGCGACCGACGACAAGGGGCGCGCCATCTCGATGCTGACCGAGGCCAAGCAGAAGGTCGGCCGCCCGCTCGCCAAGGCCGAGCCGTTCACCGAGACCGTTCGCAGCGGTTCGCAGGTCCTGCATCGTGCCCGCTTTGCCGGCTTCTCCAGCAAGGACCAGGCCTGGAACGCCTGCACGGCGCTGAAGCGGGCCGACTACAGCTGCTACGCCGTAGCAAATTGACCCCTTCATGCCGGCCGCGGGGGTGGCCGGCATGAAGACCAGCTTCGGCCGGGAGCGACCGAAGCTCGCGAGGGAAGTCGGGCGGCCAAGGCTCGCCAGTCGCCGCCCGATGCCATGACAGCATGTGTTCTGCGTAACGAGGGGTTGGAAATGTCGATCGAGCAACAAGGCCGCGGTCTGACGCAAGCGGCGAGTGGCGCGCAGCCGGAGCGGCCGGCATTTCCCGCCGGCATGCATCCACTACAGCAGGCGGCCCTGCGCCTGGGCGATGCTCGCGATGGCCGTTCGCGGCTGAAGGCGAAGGAACTCGTCGGCCTGCTCCTGTCCTACGGCGCCCGCGCATGGCGGGCTTCGCAGCCGGTCAGCCACAGCCGTGTCCGCGCCTACTCACCTGCCGGACGCTCCGCGGTCCGGATGCGCTTCCACTGAAGCAAGCCGACGACGGACCATCGGCGGCTTTCGCCGGGTCCGCATCTCACAACAGACCGAGCGCCTGCAGCTCGCGAGACAGGTCCGGCGGCAACTGGTCGTCGTCGGACGCTCCGGCGGACAGATCCGGCGGCGCATCCTCCGGCTTCAAATAGCGCCAGCCCTGGAACGGGCGGCGCGGCTGCAACCGGGTCCGCACGAACACCGGCTCCAGCACGAGCCGGCAGCGACCGATCCCCTCCCCGTCCGTGAACGGACGGATGTCGAGGATCGGCTGCCGCACCTGCACCTGACCACGCATCACCCAATAGAGCGATCCGCCGTCGATGATCTCCTCGGCCCGCTTCGGCACCATCCTGGTCGTATGGATCTGTTCGGCGACAGATCCGCCGGCGCGAGCCGAGGCGAGACGGTGTTCCACATAGGCTGCGAGTTCGTCCGGCGTCTCGACGCCGACGCAGAGCTTGATCAGGTGAAGCGGCATGACGCTTCCTATGACTCAGCGATGCCGGCCAGCCAAGACCGGCTGTCGCCGACGAGGACGCAGATTCACGCCATTGTCTGGAATGTGATGGAAATCACCGGGTAGCGCCGCGGCGACCGATCGTCACCTGCACCGCAAGAGAATAGGATCGCGACCTAATTGGCGGCGATCGCAACGGTCTCGGCGTTGGTGAAGAGAAAGCCGATAACCAAGAGCACCGAGAAAATCGCAACCGTCCACACAGTCACGCCCCAGCACGACTTCTGCACGCTGTCATCCATGATCAGAAACTGTCCTGAAACCCTGAACCACGAGCCATCCAACGACCCCCCGTCCGCTGGCTCGTGGTCGTTAAATATCGATTAACGCACGCGGTCACAAGCCACTCACGGAATAATTCTCAGCTCCGGATTTATGCATGACTCGCTTGCTCCAGACTTAACTATCGAAGCCGCCTTTGACTGGTCTCGCGATACCTCCTTGCGCCTTCCAAGGGTTAGGCCTGACCGGCGATCGCTGACCGCGCGGAAAGCCCGGCTGAGTCGGATCGGCCGGACTGCAAGAGTTCCCGAAGGCCGGCGGCAGCGTCCGGTGATTCTTGGTGTGGCCGTGACTTTTCTGCCGCGCCGGAGCTCGTGACGCCCGCCCCTTCTCGGATCTCGCTAACCAGCCGATGCCGGATCCGGCCCCGGAAACAGGGCGCCGGTGCGCCCGTCGATCCAATAGGCGAAGAGGCCGAGATATTCGCGAATGGCGAAATGAACCTTTTCCAGATTGCGGACGGCATCCCGCGACGGCCGCCAGACCGCCTGCCCGGCGGGCGTGCGGTAGTCCACCGGAACCGGCACGACCGGAAAGCCGGCGCGGCGAAAGCAGCCGAGGGCGCGGGGCATGTGATAGGCCGAGGTGACGAGGAGCCATGTCTCGCCGGACTTCGGATCGGCAAGCTCCTTCGAATACACCGCGTTCTCATAGGTGTCGCGCGAGCGCGAATCGAGCAGCAGCCGGTCCGGTGGCAGGCCGAGCGAGAGCAGGAGCGCCTCGGCCGGCTGGGCCTCGGGAATGTCGTCCTCCAAGACAGCCGCCTGCCCGCCGCTGAAGAGAATCTTGGCCTTTGGATAACGCCGGGAGAGCGCCATCGCCGCGGTCATCCGGTCGGCCGCCTCGTTGAGCTCCGGCTCTCCGCGCGTGCGGGCGACACGCGTATCCAAGGCGCCGCCGAGGACGACGATGCCGGCTACGTTCTCAGGCAGATCGGGGCGCGGAATCCGGTCCTCGAGCGCGGCCATCATCAGGAGGCCGAGCGGGCTCAGGCTGCAGATGACGAGAAGAAGCGCCGAGAGGGCGAGGAACGCCGTGCCAATGCGGCGCAGCCGCAGCCGCCGGGCGAGTAAGGCTGCCAGCGCGAGCACCATGACGGCGACCAGCGGCTGCAGGACGAACCAGCCGATCTTGGCGAGGTAGAAGAACAAAGGCCTGGAACTCCCTGCTTGCGGCCGGATCCGGACGAGAGGCAAGGCCGAACTCTGGCGCACGAAGCCTTCGCCAGCCGTTCGGCGCTGGCTGGCTGATAATCAAATCGGGCCGGCGCGGTGGCGTGGAGGGGGGACCGCCATCAATCCGTGTCGCCAAATTTCGCCTTGCTTGCGACTTCGGCTCGGGCGGCGCCTGCCCCGCCCTCCTGAACCACGATCGGCGTGCGCAGGAGCACTTCGCGATGCGGGAACGGTATGCCGATGCCGTTGGCCTTGAACGCGTCCCACAGGGCGAGGAGCACCTGGCCCTTCACATTGGTGAGGCCGCCGGGAGGATCGGAGATCCAGAACCGCAGGATGAAGTCGAGTGAAGAGTCGCCGAAGCCGGTCAGCCAGCAGACCACCGGCTTGGCCTCGATCACGCGCGGCACGGCCGCGGCCGCCTCCTTGGAGATCCGTATCACCTCATGCGGATCGGAATCGTAGGAGACGCCGAAATGGACGTCGATGCGCACGAGGTCGTTGGAGAAGGACCAGTTGATCACCTGGTTGGTGATGAAGTCCTCGTTCGGGATCAGATATTCCTTGCCGTCGCGGGTGACGACCGAGACGAAGCGCGCCCGAAGCTCGCGGATCCAGCCGAACGTCTCGCCGAGCGAGATCGTGTCGCCCGGCTTGATGGAGCGGTCGAGCAGGATGATGATCCCGGAGATGAAGTTCGAGACGACCTTCTGAAGGCCGAAGCCGAGGCCGACGCCGATCGCGCCGGAGAACACCGTCAGCGCAGTCAGATCGACGCCGACGGAGGCAAGCGCCACGACGAGGGCGATCAGGATCAGCCCGATCTTCAGCACCTTGCCGATCAGGACCCGGAGCGTCGGGGTGAGTTCCTCGCTGCGCTGGACGCGTGCGTCGAGGAACTTGCCCACGATCGAGGCGAGCCAGAGCGTGATCGCCAGCACCGCGATCGTCTTGATGACGAGAAGGGCGGAGATGCGCGACTGGCCGACCGCCACCGCGGTCTGGTCGAGGATCCGCGATACCGGGTCGAGGAGATCGAGGATCGATAGCGCGGCAAGCGTCCAGGCGGCGAACTTGATCAGCCGCGAGGCGAGGCGGTTGCGCACGATGCGCGAGGCGACGGCGATGACCAGATAGGCGAGCGCCAGCTTGAAGACGACGGAAACGATCTGCGAGCGAGGACCGCCCGCGGCGAGATCGAACAGCGTGGCGAACCACAGGAGCGCGACGAAATAGACGAGCTTCATGCGCCGGCGGATCGCGACGACGATCCGAAGCACGCCCGGTGCGCCCTTGATCCGGCGGGCCTGGCGTTCGATCGGGTGGCGCGTGACGCGATCGAACGCAAAGGCGAGGATGACGCAGAGCGCCACGACGCCGATCTGCGCCAGCGAGGACGGCTGATAGAAGAAGCGGAGCGCCTCTCGTCCCCATTCGGAGACGCCGGCGGCGATCCGCCGCAACGTCTCCGGATCCATCAGTTGCGATCCCAATTGGGCGCGAAGGACGGGTCGACGAGCCGCTGGCGCCGATGCGTCAGCTCCGTGATCGCCCGCATCTCCTCATCGGACAGCGCAAGATCGAAGACGTCGAGGTTTTCCGCCAGACGCTCCTTGTTCTTCGTCCGCGGAATCGCGCCAACCCCTTCCTGCGCGACCTCCCAGGCCAGCACGATCTGCGCCGGTGTGCGCCCGTGCCTCTCAGCCGCCTCCCGGATCACCGGATGATCGAGAACCGCCCCGCCCTGCCCGACCGGCGAATACGCGATCAGCGCCATGTCGTGGCGGCGGCAGGCCGACAGCACAGCCTCCTGGCTGAGGAACGGGTGGTATTCGACCTGATTGCACACCAGCGGACGCGACGACATGGCACAGGCCTCGTCGAGCAGCGCGCTGGTGAAGTTGGCAACGCCGATATGCCGCGTCAGCCCCCTGTCGGCGACCGCGTTGAGCGCATCGATCGATTCCTCCAGCGGGATGGAGCCGTTCGGCCAGTGGATCAGCAGGAGGTCGACCGCGTTGATGCCGAGCGCCTCGACCGCCCGTTCGGCCGACGGCAGGAACTTGTCCTCCGAAAGCTCCGTCCACCAGACCTTGGTGGTGACGAACAATTCGTCGCGATCGATGCCGGCCTGGCGGATGCCTTCGCCGACCTCCCTCTCATTGCCGTACATGCGAGCCGTGTCGATATGGCGGTAGCCGGTTCGGATCGCCTCGGCCACCATCTCGACGCAAGCGCCCCCTTCGAGTGTATAGGTGCCGAAACCGATCGCGGGGATATGCGCACCGTGCGCCTCGATGATCTTCATGTAGAGCCTTTCCGGGAAGCCGTGTCGCGAGCGCGGCACGTGTCGTTCATGTGTCGCCTCAGGAAGATAGGCGGGGCGACCCCGTTTCCAGCGCCGAGGAATTTCGTGTCCGACCTCCCCAATCCGGCCGCCCGCGGCCGCATCGAGATCATCGACATCGCCCGCGCCATCGCCCTCCTGGCCATGGTCGTGTTCCACTTCACCTGGGACCTCGAACACTTCTCCTATGTCGAGCACGGTCTGACCGGCTCCGGCGGCTGGCGGATCTTCGCGCGGGCGATCGCCTCGAGCTTCCTTTTCCTCGTCGGCTTCAGCCTGGTCCTTGCGCATGGGCGCAGGATTCGCTGGCGGCCATTCCTCCTCCGCCTGGCGCAGGTCGCGGCGGGCGCCCTCGCCGTCACCGCGATCACGCTGTTCGTCACGCCAAACAGCTTCGTCTTCTTCGGCATCCTGCACGAGATCGTGCTGGCGAGCCTCATCGGCCTTCTTTTCCTGCGGCTGCCCTTCTTCGTCACGGCGCTGGCGGCGGCACTCGTCATCGCGCTTCCCGCCTTCTTCTCCGATCCCGCCTTCGACACGCCGCTGCTTGCCTGGATCGGCTTCGCACCGGCCCCGCCCCTGTCGAACGATCTCGTTCCGCTCTTTCCGTTCTTCGGCGCCGTGCTCGCCGGCATCGCCGCCGGCCGGCTTGCCACCGACACCGGTTTTCTCGATCGTCTGCGCGCCCTCAACCCCGCCTTGCGCCCGCTCCAGCCGGTGGCGGTGCTCGGTCGCCACACCCTCGTCTTCTACCTTCTCCACCAGCCGATTCTCTTCGGCCTCGTCTTCGCGTTCGCCCAGGTTGCGCCGCCCGACACGAACAAGGTGTTCGCCGCCGACTGCATGCGCGCCTGCATCGGTGATCGGCCGGCCGATTTCTGCGACCGCTATTGCGCCTGCGCGCGTGACGAGTTGAAGGCGGAGAAGCTGTTCGACACCCTGATCGCGGGCGATATCGGCGCGAAGGACATGACCCGCATCAGACAGGTCACCAACCAGTGCTCGATCAAGGCGCTGCAGTGACCGGAGGGAGTTCTGCCGCAACGCACGCGAAAAGGTGCCTCAGCCGCTGCGGGCGCGCTGGCCGATGCCGAGTTCGGCCATGCGCGTGAGGCAGGCTTCTTCGGCCGCGTCGAGCTCGCGCAGCATGTCCTCGATGTCGCGCTTCTTCTGCTGAAGCTCGTCGCGCCGCTCGGCGACCCGCGCGAGAATGGTGCGCAGTTGGCCGGCCTCGCCCGGCGGCGCCTTGTACATGGCGATGATCTCGCGGATCTCGGCGATCGAGAAGCCCAGCCGTTTGCCGCGCAGGATGTTGCGCAGGAGCTGCCGGTCGGAATGCCGGAACAGCCGGGTCCGCCCGCGGCGGATCGGCGCGATCAGCCCCTCGTCCTCGTAGAATCGGATCGTCCGCGTCGAGATCCCGAACTCGCGGGTCAGCTCGGTAATCGTATAGTGCTCCCGCATCAGCGGCCATGCTTCCCAAAAATCACGCGCCCGGCCATGCTTGCCCGAGGTTTCGGAGCGAAGTCAAACTTACGGCATGGCAAGCCGGCAGCACGGGATCGCGGCCGCACGGGGCGTAGCGCTCAGGAAATGCCGAACCACCAGCTGGCAAGGCCGAGAAAGGCGAAGAAGCCGACGACGTCCGTGACCGTCGTGACGAAGGTGCCGGAGGCGATCGCCGGGTCGGCGCCGAAATGGTCGAGGATGAGCGGGATCAGGATGCCCGCCAGCGCGGCGGCCAGCATGTTGAAGATCATGGCGCAGCCGATCACGGCGCCCAGATTGCTGTTTCCGAACCACAGCCAGGCGACCCCGGCGATGAGAACCGCGAAGAGCAGGCCGTTGAGAAGGCCGATCAGGACCTCTCTGCGCACGATCCGGCCGGCATTGTAGATGTCGATCTCCCGGGCCGAGAGCGCCCGGACCGCGACCGTCATGGTCTGGGTGCCGGCATTGCCGCCCATGGAGGCGACGATCGGCATCAGGACGGCGAGCGCCACCATCTGCTGGATGGTCGCATCGAAGAGACCGATGACGAGCGAAGCGAGAATTGCCGTCGCGAGATTGACGAGGAGCCACAGGAAGCGGGAGCGGGCCGCCGTCAGGACGGTGTCGGAAATCTCTTCGTCGCCGACGCCGCCGAGGCGCTTGATGTCCTCGTCGGCCTCCTGCTGAAGGATGTCGATGACATCGTCGATGGTCAGGATGCCGACCAGCCTCTCGCTGGAATCGATCACCGCGGCCGAGAGCAGATCGTACTGCTCGATGATCTGCGCCGCTTCCTCCTGATCGGTCTCGGCCGGGATCGCATGGCGCGTCTCGTGCATGATGTCCTCGATCTTCTCCGGGCGCTTGGCCCTGAGGATCCGGTCGAGGTCGACGGCGCCGAGCAGCTTGAAGGTCGGATCGATGACGAAGATCTGCGCGAAGGATTCCGGCAGGTCCTCCTCCTCGCGCATGTAGTCGATAGTCTGGCCGACGGTCCAATAGGGCGGCACCGCGACGAACTCCGTCTGCATGCGCCGACCGGCCGATTCTTCCGGATACTCCAGCGACCGGCGCAGCCGCAGCCGCTCGCGAAACGGCAGCTGGGCGAGGATTTCCTTGCGGTCGTCCTCCTCGAGGTCCTCCAGAATGTAGACCGCGTCGTCGGAATCGAGCTCGCGCAGGGCCTCGGCGACCTGCTCGTTCGGCATCGCGTCGACGATCGACAGGCGGATCGCCTCGTCGACCTCGGTCAGCGAAGTATAATCGAACTCCTCGCCCATCAGCCGAACGAGCGTCTGGCGCTGATCGTTGTTCAGCGTCGAGAGAAGGTCGCCGAGCTCGGATTCGTGCAGGCGCCCGACGCGCTCGCGCAGGAAGTCGGCGTCTTCCTCTTCGATCGCCGCACGGACTCTGTCGAGGAAGTCCTCGGCGATATAGCCGTCCTCGTCGTAGATTTCCGACTGCGCTTCGATGGCGGGCGCGCCGTTCGCGAGCTGTGTGTCAGCCATGCACCCTCCTCTTCAGACGGAAAAATGTCGCGGCGCGGCCGCGGCGCGCATGGGCACTGCGTCTAGAGCAATTGGGCCGGGTCGGAAAGGCGGGGGACGACAATGGCTTGCGCCGCGGCGAAGAGCGGTCCGGAAGATTTCGCCCGCTGCGACAAGGACAGAGCCCGGGCCAAGTACTAATCTTGCGGGAGCGCACTGGGCAGGTACGCCGCTTCCAACCGCCACCGCCAGGCCCGTTCCTCCGGTGCACCCACCGGCGATCAGGATGGCAGTCTCCGCAATTCCCAAGACAAAGGGGCTGTCGCGACCGGGCGGCCGACTTGCATGCCAGCCCTAGATTCCGCAGCGTTATTCCAAATCCCTCAAGTCAGCAATCGTAATCCACCGAAATCCATCGAGATTCAGCCGATTAACCGAAAAAATTCTCTAGGAATAGCTTTCCATTCAAGCTACAGTGACCTTACGTCATTTTGTAAAAGTGAGAACGTATCATGACCACTATCGTCGGCACGAACAATTCCGAATCACTTGTCGGAACGGAAGAAACGGACTACCTCTACGGGAATGGCGGCGCGGATACCCTTATCGGTTACGGGTTCCCCGACTATCTCTACGGAGACGACGGCAAGGATTACATCTTCGGCGGCAATGGCAACGACTACATCCAGGGTGGCAATAGCGACGACATCCTGTTTGGCGGTTCGACCGACAGCGGCGCGGACACGATCTACGGCGACGGATCGGGCGCCTCGACGGGCCAGGTCGGCGACGATCAGATCTATTTGAATGACGGCGCAGACTACGCCCAAGGCGGCGGCGGCGACGACACGATCGGCGGCGGCCTCGGAAGCGACACGATCTATGGCGATCTGTCGGGCGGCACGCAGTACGGCAGCGACCAGATCTTCGGAAGCCAGGGCAACGACCTCATCTACAGCGGCCAGGGACAGGACACTGTCTATTCCGGGACCGAAGACGACCTGATCTACATCTCCGGCACCAATGGCCAGTTCGGTGGCGGTTCCGGCGACGATACCATCCAGACGACGACCGGCTACACCGCTTCCAGCAACACCATCTATGGCGGCTCCGGCCACGACTACATCTATGCCTACCAGTCATACTCCAACAAGATCTGGGGCGGCGGGGATGCAGACTACATCGTGCTTTACGACTACAACAGCTCCGATCGGGTCTTCTACCAAGCCGGGCAGACCGGCACCGGCTCGAACTACCTGACCGGATCCGACACGGTCTACGGCTTCGAGCACGATGTCGACGTGATCGATCTGTCTCTCTACACCTACAACAACGCCGGTGCGACGACGGACCTCCTCGCCACCGACGTGTCGGTCACAGCCGTCTCGAATTCCGGCGGCGTCTACCAGACCCTCATCACCATCAATGCCGAGACGACCGAACAGATCGTCGTCTATGGCGATGCCTACCTCGATGCAGGCGATCTCTACGTCTAGCGACGCGAATGGGCGCTCCGGCCCTGACGACGGCCGGGCGCCCCAACGTCTCAGATTTTGCAGGTACGACGAACGAGCGACATCCGCTCCAGGCGAATGCCGAGCGGATGTCCGACAGATGGGACCCGAACCCGGGCGCTGACCTTCCCTTCGCGACGAAGCGGTGCCGCCAAATTCTTCCACAACGAATTCGACGTCCGATGTCCGCATCGGGCGTCGAAACGCGTTTGGCCATGGGTCAGAGAGAGCCGCGCCCGTCAGGCGCTACCGGGAATCGCGCAAGCTGATGCGACCCGCCGGATGGCGAAGAAACGATATCGCTTCCGCCGAAGAGGCGCGTCGCGCATGTCGCCTCACAGAGAGCGATCGCAAATTTCCAGGAGTTCCGAAGATGGCTGGTGCGGTCGAGAAGACTCGAACTTCCACGGGTTGCCCCACAGCGACCTCAACGCTGCGCGTCTACCAATTCCGCCACGACCGCACGCCGTGTACCGACTGGCCGCTCGGCCATCGGTGAAGCGCATCTAACAAGAGTTCCGGCGCCGCACAAGGGGCTTGTGACGATCCGATGATCGTTGTGGCCCGCGGCGCACCGATCGATCGCTCAGGATCTCAAAATCGGCTTGGAACGATGCTAAATGAGCGGAATGGACACTGCCCTTCCTCTCGCCTCGCCGACGCCTCGTCTTGCCACCTCGGCCGAGCGCTTCCTTGCCGCGCCCGAATCGCCACCCGTGGCCTGGACGGTTCTCGACGGGCTGACGCCTTATGCGGATGCCCTTGCGATGATGGAGGCGCGAGTCGCGGCGATCGCCGATGGCGAGGCCGAAGAGACGGTGTTTCTGGTCGAACACCCGCCGCTCTATACTGCCGGCACCAGTGCCCGGGCCGAGGATCTTCTCGATGCGCGATTCCCCGTCTTTCCGGCCGGGCGCGGCGGCGAATACACCTATCACGGGCCGGGACAACGGGTCGCCTACGTGCTGCTCGACCTGAAGCGCCGCCGCCAGGACGTTCGTGCCTTCGTGGCGGCGCTGGAGGCCTGGATCATTGCGACCCTTGCCGAATTCCAGGTGCGCGGGGAGCGGCGCGAGGACCGCGTCGGCGTCTGGGTGCAGCGGCCGGAACGGCCGGTGGGTCTGGACGGCTCCATGGCCGAGGACAAGATCGCGGCGATCGGCATCAGGGTCCGCCGCTGGGTGACGTTCCACGGCATTTCCCTCAATGTCGATCCGGATCTGTCGCATTTTTCCGGCATCGTGCCCTGCGGCATCCGCGGCCACGGCGTGACCAGCCTCGCCGATCTCGGCATCCTCGTCTCGATGCCGGAGGTGGACGGCCTGCTCCGCAAGAATTTCGAGGCGGTGTTCGGGGCGACGGCATAGCCCTCACGCGCGCCAGCAGTCTCGTCGCAGTGGAGGCGGTGAGCCTGGAGGCTCACACCGTGTCGCGCAGGATGAAGCCCTCTGCCGGGCGCTCCTGCGACGGCGTCGCGTCAATCGCCGTCACCGTTGCGCCTGAGGGACCCGTCCACAGGGCCGACAGCATGTCCTCGACCCCGGCGGCCTCCCCTGAGAAGACGGCCTCGACGGTGCCGGAGCGCCGGTTGCGCACCCAGCCCGACAGGCCGCGATGCGTCGCTTCGCCATGGCACCAGGCCCGATAGCCGACGCCCTGCACGCGACCGGATATCTCGACATGGGTGAAGGTCGTCATGGGAGCTCCCGTGCAAGGTCGTGGTTGACCGTCACGCGATGACAGGCCCGGAACAATGATAGCGGCGGAGCGCCGCTATTCGAACTCCATGATCACCGCATCGACGGCAAGGCTGTCCCCCGGCTTCGCCTTGAGGCTCGCAACCGTCAGGTCGCGCTCCGCCCGCAGGATGTTCTCCATCTTCATCGCCTCGACCACGGCCAGCGTTTCGCCCGCCTTGACCGCCTGCCCTTCCTCGACCGCGATGGAGACGACGAGCCCCGGCATGGGGCAGAGCAGGAGCTTGGACGTGTCGGGCGCCTGCTTTTCCGGCATCAGCCGGTCGAGCTCGGCGATGGCGGGAACCATGACGGCGACATCGATCCAGACGCCGTCGAGAAACAGCGAGACGCCATTGCCGCGCGTCCTCACCTGCGCGGTCTCGGCGACGCCGTCGATCGTGCCGGTCCAGGGGGATTCCCCCGGCCGGTAGGCGGTGGCGATCAGCGAGGCGCGGCCGTCGCAGGCCGCGCGGTAGATGTCCTCGCCGGGCGCCAGCTCGTCCGGCCGCTTGACCGAGACCGGCAGATAGCCGCCCTCGATCCTGGCGACCCAGTCGCGCTGCAATTGGCCCGAATGCGGCCGCAGCCGGTCGACATGCCGGTCGAGCCGCCGCTTCCGCGCGATCTCGATCGTGGTGGCGATCAGCGCGGCGCGGCGCTTCGTGTCCGCCGAAGGCTCCGGCCGCTCGAAACCGTCCGGATATTCCTCCGCGATGAACGCGGTCGACAGCCGCCCTTCGCGCCAGCGCGGATGCTGCATGAGGGCTGCGAGGAAAGGGATGTTGTGCGAGATGCCGTCGATCTCGAAGGCGCCCAGCGCCCGCCCCATGGCGTCGATCGCCTTCTCGCGGGTGTCGGCATGGGTGCAGAGCTTGGCAATCATCGGGTCGTAGTAGAGCGAAATCTCCGAGCCCTCCTCGACGCCGGTGTCGTTGCGCACCGTCGCGCCCGGCGCGATCGACACCTCAGGCGGGCGGTAGCGGCTGAGCCGGCCGATCGAGGGCAGGAAGCCGCGGAAGGGATCCTCGGCGTAGATCCGGCTCTCCACCGCCCAGCCGTCCAACCTGACGTCCTCCTGGTGGATCGCCAGCGGCTCGCCGGCCGCGATCTTCAGCATCTCCGCGACGATGTCGATGCCGGTGACGAGTTCGGTGACCGGATGCTCCACCTGCAGCCGCGTGTTCATTTCCAGGAAATAGAAATTACGCTCCTTGTCGACGATGAACTCGACCGTCCCTGCGCTCTGATAGTCGACGGCCTGAGCGAGCGCGACGGCCTGGGCGCCCATCGCCGCCCGCGTCTCGGCATCGAGAAAGGGCGACGGCGCTTCTTCGACGACCTTCTGGTTGCGGCGCTGGATCGAACACTCGCGCTCGCCGAGATGGATGGCATTGCCGTGGGCGTCGGCGAGCACCTGGATCTCGATATGGCGCGGCTCGACCACGAACTTCTCGATGAACACGCGGTCGTCGCCGAAGGAAGAGCGCGCCTCCGAACGGGCGCGGTCGAAGCCGTCGCGGCATTCGCGCTCGTTAAAGGCTATGCGCATACCCTTGCCGCCACCGCCGGCCGAGGCCTTGATCATCACCGGATAGCCGATCTCCCCGGCGATCCGCACCGCCTCGTCGGCATCCTCGATGATGCCGAGATGGCCGGGCACGACATTGACGCCGGCGGCCTCGGCGAAGCGCTTCGATTCGATCTTGTCGCCCATCGCCCGGATCGCCTTCGGCTTCGGCCCGATGAAGGTGATGCCGTTGTCCTCAAGGAGTTCGCAGAAGGCGGCCCGTTCGGACAGGAAGCCGTAGCCGGGATGCACCGCCTCTGCGCCGGTCTCGCGGCACGCCTGAAGGATCTTCTCGCCGAGAAGATAGCTCTCGGAGGCCGGCGCCGCGCCGATATGCACCGCGGTGTCCGCCATGCGCGCATGGACCGCGTTCCGGTCGGCGTCGGAATAGACGGCGACGGTGCGGATCCCCATGGCGCGGGCGGTCCGGATCACGCGGCAGGCTATCTCGCCGCGATTGGCAATCAGGATGGTCTCGAACATGTCGATGCTTCGACTCCGGCGGGAAATGATCAAAGACAAGGCATCGGTTTTGACCTTTGTGCTGAAATCCCGCAAGTCAGTCGCATCATGTTCCGTGATGGGAGCGAGGGATCAACACCGAGACGAGGGGAATAGCGATGATGGATCAGCCGATCATGCGCACGGACGACGACACGATGGGCGGCCGGATCGAGCGGATGCGCGCGCGGTTCGGACTGTCGACGGAGGCCCTCGCCGCCCGGATCGGCGTCGATGCGGAAACCATGCGGGACTGGGAGCGCGACCGTGCGGCTCCCGGTCCTGAGCGGCTGGTCGCGCTGGCCGGCGCCTTCGGCGTCAATCCGGCCTGGCTCATGGAGGGTCTCGGCGAACCGGACGAGGAGGTCGGCCTCGACCACGCGGCGGCGAGCCTCAGGCTCGAGGAGCTGCGGCGCCAGCGCGCGGCGATCGACCAGCAGATCCAGCGCCTCGAAGCGCTCCTCGCCCAGACCGGCTAAAGCATCGGACCGAAAAGTGGGAACCGGTTTTCGGAACGATCCGATGCGAGAACAATGAGAGAGGCCGGAGGCGCAATCCCGATTTCCCGCCCGATGCTTTAGTGTTCGGCCGGGACGCGTTCGACGCCGACCGCGAGGCGCCGCTCACGCAGATAGATGAAGAGGCCAGAGCCGACGATGATCGCAATGCCGAGGAATTTCGGCGCATCCGGCAATTCCGAGAAGAAGAGGTAGCCGAGGATGATCGCCGAGACGATCTCGATATAGCCGAACGGGGCGAGCAGCGAGGCCGGCGCGAGCCGATAGGCCTCGATGAAGCAGAGATGGCCGGCCGTGCCGACGGCCCCCATCACGAGGAATATCCCCCAGACCGCGGCCTCGCGCGGCCAGCGGAACGACAGGTCCGGGATAGCCAGGGCTTCGCCGACGGCGATCAGCAGCGCCACGACCGCGGCGCCCCCGAGCCCGGCGTAGAACAGCATTCCCATCGGCGTCGTCCCGCGCGAGACCCGGCGGCTGAGGATGAGGTAGAGGCCGACAGCGATCGCCGCGGCGAGCGGCAGCAACGAGGCGAGGCCGAATACGGCATAGCTCGGCCGGATAATGATCAACGCGCCGACAAACCCGGCGAGCACCGCGAGGATCCGGCGCCAGCCGACGCTCTCCTTCAGGAGCAGCGCCGAGAGAAGCGTCACGATCATCGGCTCGACCAGGAACACCGCCACCGCGTCGGCGAGCGGCATGAATTTGAGCGCTCCGAAAAAGGCGATGCCGCCGATCCCGAGCAGCGCGCCCCGCAGGAAGTTCGTCCGCGGATGGCGGGTCGCAAGCCCCTTGATGCCATGGCGCAGGAGGAGAAGCGGCAGGATCATCACCGCCTGGAGGATCAGCCGGATCAGCGAGACTTCTCCGGGAGGAACTTCATAGGTGGTGACCAGGATCTTGCCAAACGCATCGAGCAGCGGAATGAAGGCCGCGCCGCTCGCCATGATGACGATGCCGCGAATGGTCTCGGCCGGCGTGTTCTCGAGGGTCTCGGTGATCGTTGCCATGCGCTTTGATCGCATGGAAAAACGGCCCTCGCCATTGATAAGTTGGCGTTAGGGAAACGGCCGAACGTGAATCTGGGCTGCAGGAAAGACGACGATGACCAAGCTCCTGATCGACGCCGATGCCTGTCCGGTGAAGGACGAGGCGATCGAGATCGCGGTCCGTCACGGCGCCGAAGCGGTGCTCGTCTCCAATGGCGGCATGCGGCCCTCGCGCTATCCGGACGCGCGGATCGTTGCCGTGCCGGAAGGGCCGGACGCCGCCGACGACTGGATCGTCGACGCGGCCGAACCGGACGACGTCGTTGTGACCGCCGACATTCCGCTCGCCGCGCGTGCGCTCGAAAAGGGCGCGGCCGTGCTCGGGCCTACCGGGCGCCCCTTCACCGACGAGACCATCGGCACTGCCCTGTCGATGCGGGCCTTCAAGCAGCATCTGCGCGAGACCGGCGAATCGAAGGGCTACAATGCCAGCTTCACTGCCGCCGACCGCTCGCGCTTCCGCCAGGCGCTCGACCAGATCCTGAAACGGACCGCCGCCGGAAGCTGAGCAAGTCCTTCCTCAGGGCCGGTCCGCGGAAGTCTGCCGCCCCAGCGTGTGAGCCTTCAGCGCCCGCTCCTCGGCCGGAATGCGGATCGCGAGGACGCCGGCATTGATCAGTGTGAACAGCAGCGCGATCGCCCAGAGGCCGAAGACCGCCGGCAGCAGGAAGATCTCGCAGACCACGACGGCATAGTTCGGATGCGGAAAGAAACGATACGGCCCCTTCGCGATCAACCGTTCCCCGGGTTTCACCACGATTCGCGTCGTCCAGCGCCGGCCGATCGAGACGAGCGTCCAGAACCGGGCCAGTTGGACGAGCGCGAAGAGCGCCAGGAGACCGAGCGAGATCGGTTGGCCGAAGGCGAAGAGCCACATCAGGCCGAGCCAGGCGGCATGCACCGCGACGATCAGCGGATAATGCGGCGCCTCCATTTCGATGGCGCCCTCCGCCTTGAGCCGTCTCGTATTGCGCCGCGCGAACCAGAGCTCGGCCAGCCGCTGGAGCGTCACGTAGAGGAGGACTGCGGCGGTCGCCCAAACCGGCGCGGCAGGACCTGCAAAGGACTCAGGCATCGAGCCGCACGAAACTGCCGGTGAAGCCCGGGCCGAGCGCCGAGACCAGAGCCCGACCGGCAAGCCCCTCGCGCAGCTTGCGTTCGAGCACGAAGAGCACCGTGGGCGCCGACATGTTGCCGAAGTCGCGCAGGATCTCGCGCTCGACGTTCAGCGTGCCCTGCGGAAGCCGGAACGCTCCTTCCAGCGCGTCCACGACCTTCGCCCCGCCCGGGTGAAAGACGAAGCCGCCGAGATCGTCAACGCTCTCGCCCTGCCGTTCGAGGAACTCCCCCACAGCCGGGCGCATGCGCTCGCTCACGAGATCAGGGATCGAGGCCGAGAAGATCGCGCCGAAGCCCTCGGGATCGACCTGCCAGCCCATGACGCCGAGCGTTTCCGGCCACAGGTGCTCGCCCGCCGAGATGACATCCGCGCCCTCCTCGCGGCCGTCGGCGGTCAGCACGAGACCCGCGGCGCCGTCCCCGAAGAGCGCGGTCGCGACGATGTTGCTCTTGGTCAGTTCGTCGTCCCGGAAGGCGAGCGTGCAGATCTCGACCGCGACGAGCAGCACCTTGGAGCCGGGATCGGCCCGCGCCAAGCGGGCGGCCAGCGACAAGCCGGACACCCCGCCGGCGCAGCCGAGGCCGAAGACGGGCACGCGATGAACATCCGGCCGGAACCCCATCGCCTGATGCGCCCTGGCCTCCAGCGACGGCGTCGCGATACCCGTCGAGGAGACCGTCACCACTGTATCGATCTCGCCAGCGGACACGCCCGCCCTCTCGAGCGCGGCCGTCGCAGCCTTGACGAAGAGTTCCGTCGCGCCGTCGAGATACGCCTCAGTGCGCTGTTGCCAATTCTGTGATCGGTGAAACCAATCGAAGGGGCGCACCGAATACCGTACCATGATCCCGGTGTTCTCGAAGACCGGGCGTAACCGCTCGAAGTCGCGGAACCGCTTGCCGAACATCTCGGCGGCGTGGGCCACGACCTCGCTCTGCGGCAGGACGTGAGGCGGAACGGCGGTCGCGATACCGGCAATTCGCGGCAAGGGATGGGAGACGGTCATGCAGGGTGGCACCTTGACTGAGCATTTGCAGGAAGCCAATCGCGAGGACCCGCTTTCGTTGCGCCGGGCGGAGACACAATCGCGTCAAAGCAGCGGGTCGAACCGGGCTCGGGCGATGACATGGGCCATGGGAATGACTGATTCGACCGCCGGCGCCGCGGCAGAGGCAATGGCCGCCGACACCGTCGTTCCGGATCAGGATACCGCGCCCGCCGATGCGCGTCGGCTTGGCCGGCTGATCTACCGGCAGCGGCTCGCCACCCGGATCACGCATTGGGTCTGGGTCGTGGCGCTCTTCTTCATGGTCCTGTCCGGCCTGCAGATCTTCATGGCACGGCCGAACCTCTATATCGGCCAGCAGTCGGGCTTCTCCTTCGACAACGCCATCCTGACGATCGGCGCGGTGCGGGACGGCGGCTCGCTCGCCGGGCGCACAACCCTCTTCGGCCAGACCTTCGACACCACCGGCTGGCTCGGCGCCGTTTCCCAAGACGGCAGCCTGCAATCGAAGACCTTTCCCGGCTGGCTGACCATCCCCGGCTACCGCGACCTTGCCACCGGCCGCGTCGTCCACTTCTTCTTTGCCTGGATCCTCGCGGGAACGCTGCTCGTCTGGCTCGTAGCGAGCCTCGTCAACCGGCACGCGCGCGAGCTCGTGCCGACGGGGCGGGACCTGAAGAACCTGCCGCGCGACGTCGCCGACCACGCCCGCCTGCGCTTTCACCACGACGGGCGCTACAACGTCCTGCAGAAGCTCTCCTATGCGGGCGTCCTCTTCGTCGCGCTCCCCGTGATGATCGCGACGGGGCTGACCATGTCGCCGGGGGTCGTGTCCTTCGCGCCCTGGCTGCTCGACGTCTTCGGCGGCCGCCAGACGGCCCGCACCATCCACTTCCTGGTGATGCTCGCGCTGATCCTGTTCTTCGTCGTCCACATTCTCATGGTCGTCCTCGCCGGCCCGCTGAACGAGCTGCGCTCGATCGTCACCGGCTGGTACCGCACCGATCCGGAGGCCGAATGATGCCGAACTTCCAGCTGAGCCGCCGCCGCTTCCTGACCGGTGCCGCCGTCGCCTCGACCGTGCCGCTCTCCGGCTGCTTCGACTTCCTTGGCGATCGCGACGGCACAGTGCGTAATGTGCTGGAAACGGCGAATTCGCTCACCTACCGGGCGCAGCGGCTGCTCCTCGGCAGCGACGACCTCGCCCGCGAATATGCGGCGAGCGAGATCCGCCAGCCGCAGCGACCGAACGGCTCGACCAATCCGCGCGACGGCGACTATCTCGCCCTCGCCCGGAACGGCTTTACCGACTATCGGCTGGAGGTGAAGGGCCTCGTCGACAAGCCGCTGACGCTATCGTTGGACGAGATCCGCGCCATGCCGGCGAGGACCCAGATCACCCGGCACGACTGTGTCGAGGGCTGGAGCTGCATCGCCCAGTGGACCGGAACGCCGCTCGGCCCGTTGCTCGATCGGGCCGGCGTGAAGCCCGCCGCGCGCTTCGCGCTGTTCGAGTGCTTCGACACGATGGAAAGCGGCTTCAACGGGCCGATCAAATACTATGAGTCGATCGACCTGCGCGATGCGCGCCATCCGCAGACCATCCTCGCCTACGGGCTGAACGGCGAGACGCTTCCCGTTTCCAACGGCGCGCCGCTGAGGGTACGGGTGGAGCGCCAGCTGGGCTACAAGATGGCGAAATTCATCCGCTCGATCACGCTCACCGACACGCTCGACAGCTTCGGCAAGGGCGGCGGCGGCTATTGGGAAGACCACGGCTACGAGTGGTTCGCCGGGATCTGAGGCCTCGGATCGCGCCCCGGCCGGAAAGGCGCCGATCGGCGCCACCGCTCTCAGGCCCGCCGGCATGATCTTCCCCTCCGGGAGCAGCCGAGGCGAAGCGGCCCCACCCAGGCCTGCGCCTCGCCCCGACCGTCAGCGTCCGGCGGTGGTCGCGGGCTGGGCCATCGCCGGGCGGTCGGCGTCGGGATACCAGTAGCGCGCCTCGACTGCGCCGCGCTCGATCAGCACGAAATTGTCGGCAAAGACCCGGTAGGGATGGCTCCATTCGCCGTCCGGCCACTGGATCCGGATCTCGGCGCGTTCCGCCGTACCCAGTCCGACATGGACGAAGCCGGAGGTGCCGGAGGCATGGCCGCCGCCGATTTTGATCGTCCGGTTCAGCGTCTTCGCGCCGATCTTCACCGCGAGCTTCGCGCCGATCGCATCGATATTGCCGCCCTTCTGGGTCAGCGCGATTTCGAGGAAATTGCCGAGCGGGCGGGTGCCGAAGTCCGACTTGCCGCCCAGGTTGCGGAAGAGGCTCGCCTTCTGGCCGCGATTGACGACGAGGAGGTCCGGCGCGCCGTCGAGATTGAAGTCGGCGATCAGCGCGCCCCGCCCCTTGGTCGGCAGCGCAATTCCGGCCGGAGCGCCCTCTTCGGTGAAGCGTCCGTCGAAGCCGCCCATCAGGAGATTGTCCGGATCGTCCGAAGCGAAATCCGGCATCGCCTCGACATTGCCCTTGGCGATGAAGAGGTCGAGCGCCGTGTCGTTGTTGAAGTCGGCAAAGCCCGCATGCCAGCCGGTGGAAGGCTTGCCGGCGTCGCGCACGTATGGACGGTGCGCCGTCGCGCCGCGCTCATAGGCCTCGTCGCGATAGGTTGGCGCGTCCTCGAATTCGCGGTCGAGGAACTGCAGCTTGGTGTCGCCCATTGAGGTCAGCGCGTAGTCGGGGAAGCCGTCATTGTCGACGTCGCCCTCGGCGATCCCCATGCCCCAGATCGAAAGATGCTGCCAGCCATCGGCCTTGCGATAGGGCCGCGGCGCGCGGCTGGGCTCGATCCGCCAGAGCTGCTCCTCGCCGCCGCGATAATACTGCCGGTCGTTGGCGATCCTCAGGCTCGGCTCGCCAGAACGGTTCCAGTCGGTAAACAGCATCGACAGCGCGCAATAGCCGGGCGTGAGCGCCACCTGTTCGGAATAGTCGGGCGTCTCCTTCGCCTTCGCCTCCGCCTTCGGGCGGATCAGCACGTTGTCGGCGCAGGTGCCCCAGGGCGAGCCCGGCGCGGCGCGGTCGACATAATTGCCGAAGGCGAGCGTCGGATAGGCGTTGCCCGCCTCGAAGGTCGCGGAGAAGGCCGTCGTCCAGGCGCGGCCGCCATCGAACTTCCAGGGGAAATTCGCCTTTTCGAAGCGGCAGTCCTTTCCTCCCTTGAGGAGGATGTTCTGCCCCACGCGCAAGAGAACGAGGTCCTCTATTCCGTCCTGGTCGATGTCGAGCGGATAGGCGCCGGTGACGTTTCGAAGATCCTTCGGATCGACGTCGACGGCGGCCTTCTCGAAGGCGAGGCGCCCGCCGGCCTGCGAACGGTTCACGTAGAACGCGCCGTCGCCCTTGCCACCGGCGAGGAAAAGGTCGGGAAAGCGGTCGCCATTGCAGTCGAACGCGGCGCCGCCGCCCCCGACGAAATACTCCCACGGTCCGCCATAGGTGTGGTCGATGCCGGCGGCGGCGGCTTCTTCTCGCATGACCGGGACGTCGCCGGCGAAGGGTTTTGGCGCGGTGTCGACGGCAAAGGCTGGGGTGGTGAGAAGAAGGGCGGCGACTATCGGCAGAAGGGGTCGTGAAATTTCGGCTGAAAGGCGGACCTCGGCGCCCGCCGCGCCCCCCTCTGTCCTGCCGGGCTCGCCCTGGAGTCCGGCAGGACAGAGGGGGGTGTCTGGCGCTGACAATCCCGGCATAGCTGCTTCCGGTCTCGACCTCATCCCCTCACTCCCCCACCTTCAGCGTCTTCAGCCAGGCGATCAGCGCGGAGCGGTCGGCTTCGGGCAGGTCGCCATAGGCGCGGCCGCTCGCCTCCGCCTCGCCGCCATGGGCGCGGATGACCTCGTTGAGCGTCGTGACGTCGCCGCGATGGCCATAGGGCGCGGTATCGGCGAGGCCCCAGAGCTCGGCGGTCATGAACACGTCGCGCTCGACGAAGCGCTGGGCCAGCGTCTCGTTGCCGAGTTCGGCCGTGCGGGTATCGGCGATGCGGTGGCGCTTGAGATCGCCGAACAGCGGCACCAACACCTCGCCCTTGTCGTTGCGCGGCAGGTCCTTGGCAAAGGGAAGCGAGGCGAGATCGTAGGTCGCCGGCGCAGCGACATCGCTCGAGCGTAGCGTGCCGGCCATGTCGAGCGGGCCGGGATCCTCGAAGGTGAGGCTCTTCAGCGGCAGCGACGGGCGGTGGCAGCTCTCGCAGCCGAGTTCGGCGAAGACCGCTCGCCCACGCTTTGCCGCTTCCCGCCAGGCCGGATCGTCCGGCGCCTGTTCCACCGGCGGCGGCAGCGCCGCCTGGAAGGCGGTCAGCGCCGAGACGTCGCCCTCGCCGAACTCGTCCGGATGGCCGTCGCCGTCGAAATCCGCCGTGCCGGTCCAGCGCGCGCCCCAGCGCTCGTCCGACTGGATGCCGTGGTGCTGGTTGAGCGCGTTCACCGTAAACTGGCGCAGCGAGGTCATCACGCCCTTCTGGGTGAAGGGCCTGACGACGAGATCGCCGTCCACCCCGTCGAGTTCGGACAGGTCGACCGATCCGTCCGGCAGCGCGGTGATCCTGCCAAAGGCGACGCCCTTGGTCGAAAGGTCTCTGCGCATCGGCTCGCCGCTCGCGCGCGCCTCGGTGAGGGCCGCAGCGCGCTCGGCCTTCAGATCGGCGGTCATCTCGCGGGCGAGAAGCTCGATCAGGCCGGAGCCGAAGAGATGCACCGTTCCGCGCTCGTTGGAAAACTGCGGGTCGAGCGTATCGAAGTCGGCGCTCTCGAAGCCCTCGGACACGAAGGCGTTCTGCACGAAGCCGCCCGCTCCGCCGGCGACGGGCTCATTGTGACAGGAGGAGCAGGCGTTGGCATCGGGACCTGCGAGACGCTGGAAGGCGTGCTCGGAGGGGCGGCGTGCTGCAGTCGGCACGATCGCCTGCGTCGCCGCGGGGCGCCCTGCCCCGTCGAGCACGGTGAAACGCGCCTCGAACAACGCCCGCCCCTTCTCGGCGAGGTCGATGAGCGCCTGGCCGCCGATCCGGCCGGTCAAGCCGTTCTGGTCCACCCGTTCCTTGATCGCGTGCTCGCTCCAGGGCGTCTCCTGCCCGAAAGCTGCCGCGGGCAGCGAGCCGGCAAGGCCCGCGGCCAGTAAAGTCACCACCATCTTGCGCATCAGGCTGCCTCCCGCGTTTCGGCGCCGGCGCGCGCGAACGTCTCGTCGAGCGCGGCGAGCGCATAGGCCGTCGCCGCATCGAAGATTAATGCGTCCACATCCTCGGCGAGGGTGAACCGCATGTCCTTCCCGAAGCCGTCGATCGAACTTTCGAAGATGCCGCGGCGGATCGCCGGCTCCATCAGGTCCATGGCATCGGCGCCGGACCCCGTGAAGACGATCGGCAGCGGGTCGATCAGCGTGAAGATCCGGCCGAGCCCGTAGCCGATCGCAGTCCCCGCCTCCTCGAAGGCGGCCAGCGGCGCCGGCTCGCCGGCCCGCGCCGCGTCGGCAAGCCGGCCCATCTCCGCGTCGCTGATGCGCCGCGTCGGAACCTCGCCCGGCCGCCCCGTCGCGCGGCGCCAGATCGCGTAGTCGCCCGCATAGGCCTCGATGCAGCCGCGATTGCCGCAGCGGCAGAGCGCGCCGCCGGGAATGTGGTTGATATGGCCGAACTCCACCGCCGAGGACCGCTTGCCCTGAAAGGTGGCGCCGCCGAGCCTCAGCCCCATGCCGACGCCGAAACCCATGAACAGAGTGGCGAAGTCGAGCGCCTCGAATTCTTCGTTCCAGCGGAACGCCTCGGGCATCATCGAACAGTCATTGAAGACGCTGACATCGGCGCCGGTCAGCGCCGAGAGCGGCGCGGCAATCGCGATGTCGCGCGCCTTCAGCGCCGGCGACCACAGGATCTTCGTCAGACCGCTATCGGTCTTGCCCTGCACCGACACCACGATCTTCCTCGGCAGCGGGCATCCGCCTCCGTGGAAGCCGAGCTCTCGCAACAGCGCGACGATCTCGCCGACGATTTCCCTCTCTCCCCAGCCCGCCAGCTCGTGCTCGCTCCGCGTCTCGCCGAGCGTGGCGCCGGAATAGTCTGAGACGCGAAGCGCGACCTCGCCGACGGCGATCTTCGCCGCGGCGACGATGGCCGCCGGCCCGGCGATCTGCAGTCCCTTGCCCGGCCGGCCGCGGCGCGCGAGGCGCTCGTCCTCCTCGATCTCGGTCAGAAGGCCGGCCTTGATCAGCGTGTTGGCGATGGCGGAGGCGGCGGAAACGGAGAGGCCCGTGGCCTCGCTGATGGACTTGCGGCTCGCCGTCCTGACCCGGCGCAGATGGTCGAGCACGGCACGGCGATTGTGCGCACGCACCGCGTCCGCGTCGGTCTTGGCAAGCACCCGCAAGGCATTCCTCCCTTGTCGTCCGGGCCCGCTCTGCGGCGGTTCGTCGGACGCCTCCGCCACAACGTTGACACGGATCGGATTTGCTGTCACCATTTTTTCCGAGACTTGGAAAAAGTCTTGCCGGCCGGGAGACGGGCCGGCTTCGTGCCATTTCGCGCGTAATGCGCATGGGAGGATTTCATGAAGATTTTGAAGCTCGCGCTTGCCGGCGCGGTGTTCTCGATGGCTGTCGCCGGTTCGGCCTACGCCCAGGACGCCAAGGGCAAGACGGTCGGCGTTTCCTGGTCGAACTTCCAGGAAGAGCGCTGGAAGACCGACGAGGCGGCGATCAAGAAGGCGCTCGAGGCCGCCGGCGCCAACTACATCTCCGCCGACGCGCAGTCCTCGGCCGCCAAGCAGCTGACGGACGTCGAGTCGCTGATCACGCAAGGGGCGGACGCCCTGATCATTCTCGCGCAGGATTCGGCGGCGATCGGCCCGGCCGTCCAGACGGCCGCCAACAACGGCATCCCGGTGGTCGGCTATGACCGCCTGATCGAGGATCCGAACGCCTTCTACATCACCTTCGACAACAAGGAAGTCGGCCGCATGCAGGCCCGCGCAGTCCAGGAGGCGCAGCCGAGCGGCAATTACGCCTTCATCAAGGGCTCGTCGTCCGATCCCAATGCCGACTTCCTGTTCTCCGGCCAGATGGAGGTCCTGAAGGACGCGATCGACTCCGGCAAGATCAAGAATGTCGGCGAGGCGTATACGGACGGCTGGCTGCCGGCCAACGCCCAGCAGAACATGGAACAGATCCTGACGGCCAACAACAACAAGGTCGACGCCGTGGTCGCTTCCAACGACGGCACCGCCGGCGGCGCCATCGCGGCGCTCGAGGCACAGGGCCTCGCCGGCTCGGTCCCGGTCTCCGGTCAGGACGCCGACCATGCCGCGCTCAACCGCATCGCCCAGGGCACGCAGACCGTCTCGGTCTGGAAGGACTCCCGCGAGCTTGGCAAGCGCGCCGCTGAAATCGCCCTCCAGCTCGCCGCTGGCAAGAAGATGGACGAAGTCGACGGTGCCGAGGCATGGGACAGCCCGAACGGCAAGAAGCTCGAGTCGATCTTCCTGAAGCCGGTTCCGATCACCAAGGACAACCTCGACGTCGTTATCGACGCCGGCTGGATTTCCAAGGACGAAGTCTGCCAGGGCGTCAAGCCGGGTTCGGTCCCCGTCTGCGGCTAACAGCCTGAGACCCATCGCATGCGTGGCCGCGGCGGCAAAGCCGCGGCCATTTTTCAAGATGTCCCGCTCGACTGAGATGGGCAACTGGGCCATCCTGCCGAAAAACCGGGCAGCGGCCCCTGAACGAGCCGGCGCCAGGCGCTGCGGCTTCAACGAGAACAAGACCGAGCGACCGCCTGCGGAATTTCCGGTGACGAGCCGGACCGCGACGATCGCGCAAGGGAGGCGGCATTGAGCGAGGCGACCTCGGATACGTCCGTGACCAGATCCAGCCAGGCGGTCGGCGCCGGCGGATTTAAGGGTTTCATGCGCGCGACGGAGATCGATACGCGCATGCTCGGCATGATCGGCGCCCTGCTGGTCATCTGGATCGGCTTCCACGTCCTGTCAGGCGGCACCTTCCTGACGCCGCGCAATCTGTGGAACCTGTCGGTGCAGACAGCGTCCGTCGGCGTCATGGCGACGGGCATGGTGCTCGTCATCGTCACGCGCAACATCGACCTGTCGGTCGGCTCGATCCTCGGCGTCACCGGCATGGTGATGGCGGTCGCGCAGACCCAGTACATCTCGCCCATGCTCGGCTATGATTCCGGCTTCGTCTGGATCGCGACGCTCGCCGTCGGATTGCTCTGCGGGCTTCTCATCGGCGCGCTGCAGGGCTTTGTCATCGCCTTTCTCGGCGTTCCCGCCTTCATCGTCACGCTCGGCGGCCTGCTCGTCTGGCGCGGCGCGGCCTGGTGGGTCGCCTCGGGCCGCACGATCCCGCTTACGGACGACAATTTCAAGCTGCTCGGGGGCGGCAGCGACGGGTCGATCGGCTATACCTGGAGCTGGATCCTCGCCGCCGTCGCCATCGTCCTCATCATCGTCGGCGCACTCGCGGCCCGCCGCCAGCGCAAGCGCTTCAGCTTTGCGCAGAAGCCAGTCTGGGCCGAGGCCATCACCGTCGGCATCTCGATCGTTGCCGTCATCGTCTCCACAATCATTGTCAATTCCTACCTCCTGCCAGGCCCGCTCGCGCGGCGCTATGCGGAAGCGAACGGCATCGCCGTTCCCGACGCAGGGCTGGAGATCAGCTTCGGCTATGCGATCCCCGTGCTCCTGTTCATCGGCGTCGGCATCGTCATGACCTTCATCGCCAAGCGCACGCGTTTCGGCCGCTATGTCTTTGCCATCGGCGGCAATCCGGAGGCCGCCGAGCTTGCCGGCATCAACACCAAGCGCGTCACCATGATGGTGTTCATGCTGATGGGCATGCTGGCGGCCGTGGCGGCGGCGATCTCCACCGCCCGCCTCTCGTCGGCGACCAATGCCCAGGGCACGCTCGACGAACTCTACACGATCGCCGCGGCGGTGATCGGCGGAACATCGCTTGCCGGCGGCGCCGGCACCATCGCCGGCGCGATGCTGGGCGCGCTCGTCATGCAGAGCCTGCAGTCGGGCATGGTGCTTCTCGGCATGGACACGCCGCTCCAGAACATCGTCGTCGGCGCGGTCCTGGTCGTCGCCGTCTGGCTCGACACCATCTACCGCAGGAGGGCCGCATGAGCACCACGATGCAGGAAATTGAGGACCATGGCCGGGCCCATCACCACAGCGAGGTCGACAGGTCCGGCGCGCCTCTCATCAAGATGGAAGACATCTCGATCGCCTTCGGCGGCATCCATGCCGTCGATCAGGCCTCGATCGATCTCTTCCCCGGCGAGGTGGTCGCGCTCCTCGGCCATAACGGGGCCGGCAAGTCGACGCTGATCAAGATCCTGTCCGGCGCCTACAAGCGCGATTCCGGCGAGATCTTCGTGCGCGGCGACAAGGCGACGATCGCCAACCCCCGCGATGCGAAAGCCTACGGCATCGAGACGATCTACCAGACGCTCGCGCTGGCCGACAATGTCGACGCGGCGGCCAACCTCTTCCTCGGCCGCGAGATCCTCACGTCCTGGGGCACGCTCGACGACGGCGCGATGGAAGCCGAGGCGCGCAAGGTCATGGGCCGCCTCAACCCCAACTTCCGCCGCTTCAAGGAGCCGGTGAAGGCTCTGTCGGGCGGGCAGCGGCAGTCGGTGGCGATCGCCCGGGCGATCCTCTTCAACGCCAAGATCCTGATCATGGACGAGCCGACGGCCGCACTCGGGCCTCAGGAGACCGCCCAGGTCGCCGATTTGATCAAGGAGTTGAAGAAGGACCAGATCGGCATCTTCCTGATCAGCCACGACATCCACGACGTCTTCGACCTTGCCGACCGCGTGGTGGTGATGAAGAACGGTCAGGTCGTCGGCAGCGCGCTCACCGAGGACGTCACCAAGGACGAGGTGCTCGGCATGATCATCCTCGGCAAGTGCCCGCCGGGGGCGACGCCCGGCCCCGGCGCGATGCGCGAATAGGCCGCCGGAGGGGCCGGCGAAGCCGGAACATTTGCGGCCTCGGCCCTGCGTCGGCAGATCCGCCCGATCGGAACCGACCGGTGCGCATCCGCGATTTCGCCCTCGCAGCGGCAGCGCACGCGCATCGTCGCAGAGGGGCGGCCGGCCGGCTCCGGCTTGACGCTTTCTTTCCACTCCGCATGCGACAACAGCCGCAGCGTCGTACGGAGCGGACCGTCATGAAGATCGCGATCGTCGGCTGCGGCTTCGTCGCCGACTACTACATGCTGACCCTCGGCAACCATCCCGACCTCGAACTCGTCGGCGCGTTCGACCGCGACCCCGTCGCGCGCACGCGGTTCGGTGGCCATTTCGGCGTTCCGATGTTCGACACGCTGGAGGCGCTACTCGCCGATCCCGGCCTCGAACTCGTCCTCAACCTCACCAATCCGAAGAGCCACTACGCCGTCTCGAAGGCGGCGCTCGAAGCGGGCCTGCACGTCTACTCGGAAAAGCCGCTCGCCATGGCGATCGACGAAGCCGAGGAGCTCGTGCGGATCGCACACGAGCGGCGATTGCTTCTGTCCGCCGCCCCCTGCTCCTATCTCGGCGAGGCGGCACAGACCCTCGGTAGGGCGATCGCCGACGGGCGGATCGGCGATGTCCGCCTCGTTTATGCCGAGATGGAAGACGGCATGGTGTTCCGCGAGCGCCATCAGGACTGGGTGAGCCCGTCCGGCGCGCCCTGGCCGTCCAAGGACGAGTTCTCGGTCGGCGCGACGCTCGAACATGCCGGCTACTACCTCTCCTGGCTCTGCGCCTATTTCGGCCCGGTCGCGGAAATGACAGCCTTCGCCGCCCGCTGCTTCGACGACAAGGGCACCGGCCAGCCGCCGGAAGAGCTTGCCAACGATCTCTCGGTCTCCTGCCTCACCTTCCGGTCAGGCGTCGTCGCGCGCCTCACCTGCGGCCTCGCCGCGCCGAAGGACCGCTCGCTGCATGTGATCGGGACGGAGGGGATCCTGTCGCTTACCGAGGCCTGGGACTATGCCTCGCCGATCTACCAGCGCGACACGCAGGGGCACTGGGACTCGCGTCCCGCGATCCTGGGCAAGCTCCTGCGCCGCATCGAGCGCGGCCGGCCCGGCCGGCACTGGTTCGGCCGGCGGATCGCGGTGCCGAAAAGCGGCGCCAAGGTGCCCGGGACGTCCTCGCGGATGGATTTCAGCCGCGGGCCGGCCGCAATGGCCGCGGCTCTGCGCGAAGGGCGGCCGCTCGGCTACGGCGCCGACTTCGCGCTCCACATTACCGAACTCGCGCTTGTCGCTCAAAATGCTAACAAATTCTCAATGCCGTACCGGCCGCGCTCAAGCTTCGAGCACCGCCCCTTGTGAGCCCGGAGCCATCGCGGCCTCGATCACCCGCAGCGCGGCGATCGTGTCGGCAAGCGGCATGACCGGGCTGTCCGTCAGCCCCGCCTCCAGGCATTCGGCGAAATGGTCGGCCTGGTAGTGGAGGCCGGTCCCTTCGAAGAGCGTGGGGACCCGCTTCGCCTTCAGGCCGGACGCGATCTGCCGCAGCGAGCCGAGGCGCGCGGTGAAACCGCTGCGGGACGGGACCGCTGCGCTGTGTCCCCTCGCTTCCTCCGAACCGATTGCAGCCTCCGCCTCCGGTGTCGTCCGCATCGTGACCATCGGCGGGCAGAAAAACGGGCGATGCAGCCGGATGAAGCCGCGCGAACCGGTGATGACGGCGTCGTTGGCGCCCTCCTCACGGAGGCTGCAGGATAGGTTCGACAGGGTCGCGCGATGAACGCCCGAAAGCGATGCCGCGACCACGGCGCCGTTATCCGCCCGGATCGTCCCGGCACTGATCGAGCGGACAGGGCCCGCGACCATCTGCGCCAGCGACACCGCGTAGACGCCGAGATCGAGCAACGCGCCGCCATGGACGGGATCGAACAGCGCGGCGTCCCGGCGGTAGGCGTTGGCGAAGCCGAGGCCTGCGGTGACGGAGCGGATCTCTCCGATCCGCCCTTCGCCGAGCCAGCGCCGCATCAGGACGATGCCCGGCGTGAAGCGCATCCACATCGCTTCCATGGCGAGAAGGCCCCGCTCGCGGGCGGCGGCTGCGATGCGCTCGGCATCCTCCGCCCGCGTCGCCAGGGGCTTTTCGACCATCAGCGGCTTGCCGGCCGAAAGGATCTCCAAGCCGAGCTCGGCATGGGTCGCATTGGGCGTCGCCAGATAGACCGCGTCGATGTCGTCACGCGACAGGATCTGCGACAAGCTTCCGGCAACGACGTCGGGGCCGAGCGAGGCGGCGAACGCTCGGGCCCGCCCCCCATCGCGCGACGCGACGGCCGCGATCCGGCCGCAGCGGGAAAACCGCATGTCGGCGGCAAAGCGCCCGGCGATCCCGCCGGTGCCGCAGACGGCCCAGCGGACCGGCGAGCCGCGCATCGGGCGGCCCCTCTAGCCGGCCAACGCCGCCTTGACCGCCGGATAGAGCGCGCGGTAGCGGCGGAAGGCAGCCTCATAGGCCTCGACCCGGCTCGCATCCGGCTCGAAGCTGCGCGCGGCCGGCGGAGCGGTCATCACCGTCTTCGGGTCCGCACCCGAGGCTGCGGTCAGGCCGAGCCGCGCGGCGCCGAAGGCCGCGCCGAAATCGCCCGCTTCGGGCAGCACGATCTCCGTTTGGAGCACCGTCGCCATCAGGCTCAGCCAATAGGCCGAGCGCGAACCGGCGCCGACGGCGATCAGCCGGCTCGGACGCGCGCCCTCGCCGGCGGCCTCGAGGCAGTCCCGCATGGAAAATGCGACGCCCTCCAGAATGGCCCTCGTCATCGCCTCGCGGCCGGTGTCGGCCTCGAGCCCGGCGAAGACGCCGCGAATGTCGGCGTCATTGTGCGGCGTGCGCTCTCCGGACAGATAAGGCAGGAACAGGAGCCGGCTCGGCCCGGCGATCCTGTCGCCGAGCGCGCCGGTGAGCGTGCCGGGCTCCTCCTTGAGAAGCTTCGACAGCCATTCGATCGAGCCGGCCGCCGACAGGGTGACGCCCATCTGGTGCCAGAGCCCGGGAATGGCGTGGCAGAAGGTGTGGAGCGCTGTCTCCGGCACGGGATCGTAGCCGGCGACGGCGGTGAAGAGGACGCCGGAGGTGCCGAGCGAAAGAAAGCCGGTGCCGGGCTCGGCGACGCCGACGCCGCAGGCCGAGGCCGCGTTGTCGCCGCCGCCGCCCGCGACCGGCGTCTGCGGCTTCATGCCGTATTTGTCCGCGATCTTCGTGCGCAGGCATCCCGAGACCTCGGTGCCCTCGACGAGGCTCGGCATATGCGACAGGGACAGATGCGTCTTCTCGAGCATGCGCTCGGACCAGGCGCGCTTGCCGGTGTCGAGCCAGGACGTGCCGGCCGCGTCCGACATCTCCGAAACGCACTCGCCCGTCAGCCAGAGCCTCAGATAGTCCTTCGGCAGGAGGACGTGAGCGACCTTGGCGAAGATCTCCGGCTCGTTCCGCTCGACCCAGAGGAGCTTCGGCGCGGTGAAGCCGGGAAAGACGATATTGCCGGTGATCGCGCGCGATTCCTCGTCGTCGAGGTCACGGGCCTCCACATGGCTGCGCGTATCGTTCCACAGGATGCAGGGACGCAGGACCGCGCCGAACTCGTCGATCAGCGTCGCCCCGTGCATGTGACCGGACAGGCCGATGCCGGCGACGGCGGAAAGTTCCTTGCCATGGCTCTTATGCAGCTTGCCGAGCGCCTCCTCGCAGGCGACGATCCAGCTTTGCGGATTCTGCTCCGACCAGCCGAAGGCCGGCCGCTCGACGGTGAGCGGCACCGAAACCGAGGCGATGGGGCGCTGAGCCTCGTCGATCAGAAGCGCCTTCAGCGAAGAGGTGCCGAGGTCGAGGCCGAGATAGGTGGTCATGGGCGGTCGGTGCCTTCTGGAACAGGACGCATTGCGCGCAAACGATCAGGCGCGAAGTAGAGGCGACAGGAGGACTGCCGCGTCGCATGGGAACTATGCCATAGCCGGAATGTCAGTCTAGCGAATGACCGCGCTCTCCGCGCGCGAAAGTACGGGAAAGGGTGTTTCTCCCATCTTTCCGTTCCGCCGGGTATGTCGACGCACCTCGCCCGGCGAACGGTCGAGCGACCGCTCGCCGGGCTGAAGTCGTAGGCTCACACGTAGCGGTTCACGACGCCTTCGAGATATTCCTGGCGCCCCGAGCGCGGCTGCGGGTTCAGCTGAAGCGCCTTCTCCGCCACCTGTTCCAGCGTGCGCTCGCCGGCCATGATCGCCTTCGCCTCGGCCGAGTCCCAGCCGGCATAGCGCTCGGCGAGCGGCCCGCTCAGCGCCTTGTCGTTCAGCATCGCCTCGGCGGCGAGAAGGCCGCGGGCGCAGGCGTCCATCGAGGCGACATGCGCGATGAGGAGGTCGTCCGGATCGATCGACTGGCGACGGATCTTGGCGTCGAAGTTGAGCCCGCCCGTCGAGAAGCCGCCATGCTGCAGCATCTCGTGGAAGACGAGCGCGATCTCCTTGACGTCCATGGCGAACTGGTCGGTATCCCAGCCAAGAAGGTCGTCGCCGCGATTGATGTCGAGCGAGCCGAAGAGGTCGTTGGCATAAGCGACCTTCACCTCGTGCTCGAAGGAATGGCCGGCGAGGATCGCGTGGTTCTGCTCGAGATTGAGCTTCACGTCATTGACGAGATCATACTTGCGCAGGAAGCCGATCACCGTCGCCGCGTCGAAGTCGTATTGATGCTTGGTCGGCTCCTTCGGCTTCGGCTCGATCAGGATCGGGCCCTTGAAGCCGATCTTGTGCTTGTAGTCGACGAGCATCGAGAGGAAGCGGCCGAGTTGGTCGAGTTCGCGCGCCATATTCGTGTTGAGCAGCGTCTCGTAGCCCTCGCGCCCGCCCCAGCAGACATAGTTCGCGCCGCCGAGCCGGTGCGTCGCGTCGATCGCCGCTTTGATCTGCCCGCAGGCATAGGCGAACACGTCCGGGTCGGGATTGGTCGCCGCACCGGCCATGTAGCGCCGGTTGGAGAAGAGGTTGGCGGTGCCCCAGAGGAGCCGCACCTTGGCGCTCTCCATCTTCTCCTCGAAGATGTCGGTGATCACCTTCAGATTGTCGTTCGATTCCTGCAGCGTGGCGCCCTCCGGCGCGACGTCGACGTCGTGGAAGGCGAAGAAGGGAACGTCCAGCAGCCGGAACATCTCGAAGGCGATTTCCGCCTTCTGCTTGGCGAGTTCCAGCGGGTCGCCGCCATGCATCCAGGGCCGGTTGAAGGTCTCCCCGCCGAACGGATCGCCGCCCGGCCAGGTGAAGGAGTGCCAGTAGGCGACGGAGAAGCGCAGATGGTCCTCCATCCGCTTGCCGAGCACCATGCGGTCCTTGTCGTAATGGCGATAGGCGAGCGCGTTGCGGCTTTCCGGGCCCTCATAGGCGATCGGTTCGCTGCGGTCGAAGAAGCTCTTGTCGGCCATGCTGTCATCTTTCGAAGTGATGGGGCGCGAGCCCCCAGGTGAAGAACGAAGGGACGATCGACCGGGCTTTGACCGGAGCGGCAACCTGAACGGGAGCAAGGTCCGCGCGGCGGCACGGGCGGCGGTTCTTGCCGATCATTCTTCCCTCCCGGAGCGGACCTTCCCATGGCTGCGCCCAGTCGGACGCAGCCGGTCCGCGGCGCGATCGTTGAGCGGAGGGTCGCACAGGCCGGCCGATTTTTGAAGTGCGCAACTCAAAAATCTATCCGGCGCTCTCCGGCAGGTTCTCGCGAACGAAGATGTCGATCCGGATGCGTTCCTGTTCGTCGATGAGCGCCTCCCCCGCCGCAGAGGCCAGCAGGCGCCTTGCGGCCGAGCGCACCTCGTGGCCGGCGTTCTGGGCGATGACAGCGTCGAAGCGGCCGCCCAGGAGTTCGGCCCGCGAGGCCGGCGTGAGTTCATGGCCGACGAAGACGAGGCGCGCTTCCGACGCGGCGGCAGCGAGAGCCGCCGCGACGCCGGCATTGCCGGCCCCGGCATTGTAGAGCGCCACGAGATCGGCCCGCTCGGCGATCATTTGGGATGCGGCAGCTTCGGCCAGCGCGTCGTCGTCGCGGGTTTCCACGATCGGCAGGATGGTGAGGTGCGGATGGTCCCGGCCGATGAGTTGCGAGAAGCCGAAGCAGCGCTCCATATGGTCGCGCAGCGCGAGCGAGCCGACCAGAATGCCCACGCTGCCGGCGCGCCCGCCGAGGAACCGCCCGACCAGCAAGCCCGCCGTGCGCCCGGCGGCGGAATTGTCGATCCCGACGAATTGGGCACGCCGCGAGGTCGGAGCGTCGGAGACGAGCGTCACCACCTCGACGCCGTCCGCGACGAGGCGGTCGATCGCGGCGCGCACGAGCGGATGGTCGAGCGCCACGATCGCGGCGCCGGACGCCGACCGCTCGACCGCGTCGATCGCCGCGGCGAGCGCGACGGGGTCGAAGACGTCGACCTTGCGGCAGTCGATCACCGCGCGATTGCGGTCGAGCCAGTCCGACATCGCCCCGATCTCCCCGGCGAGATCGGCCATGAAGGCATTGCGGCCGCTGGGAAGGATGAAGCAGAACCGCCGGCGGGCCCGCCGCGCCAGCCCGGCGGCGAGCGGATCGGGGCGGTAGCTCAGCTTCGCCATCGCCGCCCGCACCCGCGCGACGGTCCCCGGCCTCACATTCGGGCGACCGTTGACGACGCGGTCCACCGTCGCGCGCGACACCCCCGCGGCGCGAGCGACATCGACGAGCGTGGGGCGTGACGGGTCTTCCATGGCGCGAGGCTAGCCGCCGCCGGTTGAGTTGCGCAACTCAAAACTTGCGTTTGCCGGACATCCGATCGAAGGACCGAAGGCCGAACGCGAGGCAGACGTGACGGGAGGCTCTCTCTGCTTCGCCATGTCCTTCCCCCGTCGCCATTGCCGAAACCGGCGGCATGGCGGAAGCAAACGGGTCAGAAGCGGTACCAGAGCGCCGTGATCAGCCCGCGCTCCTTCAGCGCATCGGTGCCGGCCACGGTCGCAAAGCCGCCCACCTGAAGAGACCAGGTCTCCGACATGTCGTAGACCGCGGAGAGCTGGGCCTTGTGATAGCTGTAGCCCGCCGCGTCTTCCCCGCCTCCTCGGCCGGCCGAGAGCGTGGAAAAGGACTGCGCCAGGACGAGCAGATCGGGCAGCGGTCGGATCCCGGCGGTCAGGTCGATCTTCGTCTCGTCGGGCCCCTCGCCCGTTGCCGCCCGATAGCCGGCTTCGGCATTGACAAAGGCGGGCAGGCCGCAAATCGTGAAGCCGTAGCCGAGAAGCGCTCGCGGCTCGATCACCGGCGCGGTCCAGCCGAACGTGTCCGTGGCTTCGTCCCCGACCTTCTGTGCGTCCTGCACGAGACCGGAGAGCTGCACCGAGGCGACGAACCCGTCCGCCTCGTACATCCTGACGCGAACGCCGATGGCGAGTTGGGAAAGAGCCGGGCGCGCGAAGGGATAGTTTCCCTCCCGCTCGCTGCCGATCTCGCCCGAGCCCAGCAGCGTCACGGCATCGGTGAGGCCGTATTCCACCAGCGCGCTGGCCGATCCCTTCTCGAAATCCGGGCGCGGGCCGGCTCGCCCGTCGGCCCCATAGGACTCGTTCGCGCCCGAATAGAGACCTGTCACGATCGCCTGCCCTGTCCTCTCCTCCAGCGTCCAGGCTCCTGCCCGGCCTTGCCTCGGAAACGCGCACAGGACGATGAGCGACAGGATTGCCGCCCGGCCCACAACATCCGATCCGCATGACCGCAGCATGTCCGCCACCTATCACAACCGATACAACCGACGCACCCAAAGGGGTTGAATAATGGGCTGATGATATTTCAGATTGCAACTTCATGGTGAATGGCGGGTGAATGGACAGGGAACAGGCTCGTCCAACGCTTGGCGATGCCAGATCGAAAGCAGCATTTCGAAGCGGGAACGAGAGGACTAGACTGCGGCCGTTCGAAGCTGCGGCGAGAGACCGCGGCGGCCGGCGGGAGGCCGGTTGAAACATGCGGGAGGATTTCATGGCGAGCGGCTACCACGCGACCTACAAGGTCTGGCGGGACAATCCGGCGGCGTTCTGGATGAAGGCGGCGGAGGCCATCGACTGGATTCGCAAGCCGGACCGCGCCTTCGACCCCGATGCCGGCGTCTACGGCCGTTGGTTTCCGGATGCCGAGTGCAATACCTGCTTCAACGCGCTCGACCGGCACGTCGAGGCCGGTCGCGGCGAGCAGGCCGCGATCGTGTACGATTCCCCGGTGACTGGCACGAAGCGGACGATCAGCTATCGCGAACTCCTGTCGGAGGTGAAGGCGCTCGCGGCTTCGCTCACCGATCTCGGCGTGAAGAAGGGCGACCGGGTGATCGTCTACATGCCGATGGTGCCGGAAGCGATCGTCTCCATGCTCGCCTGCGCCCGGATCGGCGCGATCCACTCGGTCGTGTTCGGAGGTTTCGCGGCGCGGGAACTCGCGACACGGATCGAGGATGCCGAACCCAAGGTCATCCTCTCGGCCTCCTGCGGCATCGAGCCGGCCCGCAAAGTCGAGTACAAGCCGCTGCTCGACAAGGCGATCGAACTCTCCGCGCACAAGCCGAAGGCGACGATCATCCTCGATCGGCCGCAACTGTCCTGCGACCTCGTCCCCGGACGCGATCACGATTGGGCGCAGATGCGGGACAAGGCGCTCGCCGAGATCGCGGCGGGGCGGGAGGTGCCCTGTGTGGCCGTGAAGGCGACCGATCCGCTCTACGTGCTCTACACCTCCGGCACGACCGGCAAGCCGAAGGGCGTGGTTCGCGACAATGGCGGCCACATGGTCGCGCTTCACTGGTCGATGGACGCGATCTTCGGCACCAAGGCCGGCGAGACCTTCTGGGCCGCCTCCGACGTCGGCTGGGTGGTCGGCCACTGCTACATCGTCTACGCGCCGCTCCTGAAGGGCTGCACGAGCATCCTCTATGAGGGCAAGCCGATCGGCACGCCCGATGCCGGCGCCTATTGGCGGGTGATCGCCGAGCACGGCGTGAAGGTGCTGTTCACCGCGCCGACCGCGATCCGCGGTATCCGTAAGGAGGATCCCGAGGGGGCGCTGACCAAGGAGTACGACCTGTCGCGGTTCAAGGCGCTCTACCTCGCCGGCGAGCGCGCCGACCCGGAGACGATCGTCTGGGCGGAAAAGGCGCTGGAGCGGCCGGTCATCGACCATTGGTGGCAGACCGAATCCGGCTGGCCGATGGCCGCCAATCCGATGGGCCTCGGCCTCCTGCCGGTCAAGCGGGGCAGCCCGGCGGTGGCGATGCCCGGCTTCGACATCCAGATTCTCGACGGGTTCGGCGATGCGGTGCCGGCCGGCGAGATGGGGGCCATCGCGGTCAAGCTGCCGCTGCCGCCGGGGGCGCTGCCGACCTTGTGGAAGGCCGACGATCGCTTCAGGGAGAGCTACCTCTCCGCCTTCCCCGGCTACTACGCGACCTCCGATGCCGGCTTCATCGACGACGAGGGCTATCTCTATGTGATGGGGCGCACCGACGACGTCATCAATGTCGCCGGCCACCGCCTGTCGACCGGCGAGATGGAGGAGGCGGTGGGCGGCCATCCGGCGGTCGCCGAATGCGCGGTCATCGGCATGCGCGACGCCATCAAGGGCGAGATCCCCTGCGGCTTCGTGGTCCTGAAGAAGGATTCCGGCCTCGAGCGCGAAGCGATCGAGCGCGAGCTGATCGAGATCGTGCGCGACCGGATCGGACCGGTCGCGGCATTCCGGCGGGTGATCGTGGTGGACCGGCTGCCGAAGACCCGCTCCGGCAAGATCCTCAGGCGGACGATCAAGGCGATCGTCGACGAAACGCCCTTCGACACGCCGGCGACGATCGAGGATCCCGCCGCGATCGACGACATCCGCCGCGGGGTGGCCGGATGACGGACGGCTCTCGCCTCACTCCGTCCTGATCCGCCCGTCGACGGTCACTGCACCGTTCGGGCCGAGCGAGATCACGACGATCTCGCCGGATGCGGGGAAGACGCCGGTGAGCGCGGTGATGTTGACCTGGTGGGTGACCAGCACCGCCTTGCGGCCGGCCTCGTCCAGTTCCCGCAGGCGCGCCTTCAGCGCCGCCGTCTGGTCCGCCTCCCGGGGCCGGTCGCCGAAGAAGGAGTTGAGCGCCGGTTCGGCTGCAGGCGCACCGAGATCCAGCTCTTCGGCCGTGTCCCGCGCCCGGCACCACTGGCTGGTGAGCACGGCGGCGACCGGCACGCGCTTCTCCTGCAGCCGCTCGCCGATCCGGCGTGCCTGCTCGCGCCCTTCTTGCGAAAGATTGCGCTGGGTCGAGCAATCGCCGAGCGCGAAGTCGGCGGGATCGCCGGTCCCCGGCGCGATCGCATGCCGCATCAGGATGTGCGTTCCCTCGGCGCGCGCGGCCTGCCAGGCGTCCGCTGCGGCGGCCGGGTTCAGTGAGGCGGTCAGCCAGATCAGGGCGATCGAAAGAAGCGAGGCGGCCTGTCGCATGAGGTCTCCGGGAATCGAGCGGCAACGCTCCCAGACCTTGGACGGCGCAGGGACATTGCCAGCCCGGCGACCCTGACAGTCGCGTGAAGCGGCCGTCATCATCCGCTTGCGCCGATCCAGGAGACCGGCGGTCCATGTCCCGCCAAACGAGGCCGCGGAGAGAGCTACCGGCTTTCGACGCGCAACGCCCAGCCCTGGCGCGGTCTGCCGGCGCCCCGCCCCTTAGAACGGCAGTCCAACATAGTTCTCCGCAAGCGCGGTCTGCGCGGCCCTGGAACTTGCCAGGAAATCGAATTCGGCTTCCTGGATGCGGCGGCCGAAGCTGCCGTCCCCTTCGAAATTGTGGATCATCGAGG
>NZ_JAJAVB010000004.1 GCF_020615385.1 Jiella soli
CGATCCATCCGCACATGGATTCAGCGATCGGCCCCGTTGGCAAGGGGGTGGGTAATTACAAGGCGGCAATGCTTATCTGAATAAGGCGGTCGTAGTTGATTCCGAAAAACTGTTAATTCATCTGGCTAGGCAGTTAGATGAAGGTCTGAAGATTTATATGTTGCTGCAGTACTCAGGTGATTGTCAGCCTTGGTAGGTGGGTCCCTGTGCGGTTTGCCGGTTTCAGAATCCGATAATTTCGGCAAATTGCGGGTTGTAATCGTTGGGGTTGCGAATTTAATGGAGTAACGCGGCACGAGCGTTTGCTCCAGCGCTACATCAACCTTGCGCCGGTACTGCTTATAATACCGATCTAAACGCCTACGAAGTCGAGCTTTCGTTCGTCGCGGAGCGAGTCAAAGACGGCCGCATGCGAATCACGGACGCGGCGGCGAGGGCGAGGAGGGCCGCGACGACGCCGGCGACCCACCAGCCGAGCGATCCTCAGGGATGGCGACCCGCTTTCGGTGCGGGCTCGCCATCCGGCCGGTCGGTCACCGCCCCGGACGCCCGGTCTTGCTGGGCCGGCGCTTGCGCTTCTGGTCGCCGGGGTCCTCGTAGGAGCCGCGGCCGACGCGTTCGCGGCGGATCGGGGCGGGGGAGTCGGCCTCGCTGCGCTCGGGTCCCCTCATCCCCCTGCCGGGACCTTCTCCCCCCCGGGGAGAAGACGAGTCATTTGACGCCGCGCCCTTCGCGCCCCCCTCTGTCCTGCCGGACATCTCCCCCGCAGGGGGGGAGATCGGCTGGCTCGATGACGGCGCCGGCTTTTTCGGCGGGGTCTTGCCGGTGGGCTTTTCGGTGCGGCCGACGGTCATTTCGTCGAGCGTGTTCTTGCGGAAGAGGGAGGGTCGGCTCGGCACCGCCGTGTCGGTGCCGGGGCCCATGTCGTCGAGGGACGGCTTGCGGAACAGCGAGGCGGGGGCGGCGCCGTCGCCGGTGCCGCGTTCCTTCAGCGGCTCGCCGCGCGGGCCGAAGCGGGTGGGCTCGGCGGACTGGCGGTCGCGCTTGGCCTTCTTGCCGTATTTCGACTTGCCGGTGACCGGGGAGATCATCTCCTCCTCGAGCTCGGCGGCGCCGGTGAGCGGGTCGGCCTCGTCGACGGCGGAGCGGGCGCCCTTGCCGCCCTTGCCGCCGCCATCGGCGGGGCCGAACTCCAGCTCCTTGGCCTGCAGCCGCTTGATCTCGTCGCGCAGGCGCGCGGCGGTCTCGAAGTCGAGATCGGCGGCGGCGTCGCGCATCTGCTTTTCGAGCGCCTCCAGATGGGCGCGCAGATTGTTGCCGACGAGGGCGCCGGCGTCGGCCAGGCCCTTCACGTCGACGCGGACGTGGTCCTTCTCGTAATAGCTGTCGAGGATGTCGGCGATCTTCGCCTTCACCGAGGCAGGCGTGATGCCGTTCTCGGCGTTGAACGCCTCCTGCTTCTCGCGGCGCCGGTTGGTCTCGGCGATGGCGCGCTCCATCGAGCCGGTGACCTGGTCGGCATAGAGGATGACCTTGCCGTCGACATTGCGCGCGGCGCGGCCGATGGTCTGGATCAGCGAGGTCTCGGAGCGCAGGAACCCTTCCTTGTCGGCGTCGAGAATGGTGACGAGGCCGCATTCGGGGATGTCGAGGCCCTCGCGCAGGAGGTTGATGCCGACCAGCACGTCGAAGGCGCCGAGGCGGAGATCGCGGATGATCTCGATGCGCTCCAGCGTGTCGATGTCCGAGTGCATGTAGCGCACGCGGATGCCCTGCTCGTGGAGATATTCGGTGAGGTCCTCGGCCATGCGCTTGGTGAGCACGGTGCACAGCACGCGGTAGCCCTGGGCGACGGTCTCGCGGATCTCGCCGAGGAGGTCGTCGACCTGGGAGCGGGCCGGGCGGATCTCGACCGGGGGATCGGTGAGGCCGGTCGGGCGGATCACCTGCTCGGCGAAGACGCCGCCGGCCTCCTCCAGCTCCCAGGAGCCGGGCGTGGCGGAGACCGCGACCGTCTGCGGGCGCATCGCGTTCCACTCCTCGAAGCGAAGCGGGCGGTTGTCCATGCAGGAGGGCAGGCGGAAGCCGTATTCGGCGAGCGTCGCCTTGCGGCGGAAGTCGCCGCGATACATGGCGCCGATCTGCGGCACGGTGACGTGACTCTCGTCGATGAAGACGAGGGCGTTGTCGGGCAGGTATTCGAACAGGGTCGGCGGCGGGTGGCCGGGCTGGCGGCCGGTGAGATAGCGCGAATAGTTCTCGATGCCCGCACAAGAACCAGTGGCCTCGATCATCTCGATGTCGAAGCGGGTGCGCTGTTCGAGCCGCTGGGCCTCGAGCAGGCGGCCGGCCTTTTCGAGCTCGGCGAGGCGGTGCTTCAGCTCCTCCTTGATCGATTTGACCGCCTGCTGCAGGGTCGGGCGCGGCGTGACGTAGTGCGAATTGGCGTAGATCTTGACCGACTTCAGGTCGTCGGTCTTCTGGCCGGAAAGCGGGTCGAACTCCTGGATCGCCTCGATCTCGTCGCCGAAGAGCGAGATGCGCCAGGCGCGGTCTTCGAGGTGGGCGGGGAAGATCTCGATCGTGTCGCCTCTAACGCGGAAGGAGCCGCGCTGGAAATCCATGTCGCGGCGCTTGTACTGCTGGGCGACGAGGTCGGCGAGGAGCTGGCGCTGGTCGAGCCGGTCGCCGACCGCCATCTGGAAGGTCATCGCCGTATAGGTCTCGACCGAGCCGATACCGTAGATGCAGGAGACGGAGGCGACGATGATGACGTCGTCGCGCTCGAGCAGGGCACGGGTGGCGGCATGGCGCATCCGGTCGATCTGCTCGTTGATCGAGGATTCCTTCTCGATATAGGTGTCTGAGCGCGGGACGTAGGCCTCGGGCTGGTAGTAGTCGTAATAGGAGACGAAATATTCGACGGCGTTGTTCGGGAAGAAGTTCTTGAACTCCCCGTAGAGCTGGGCGGCCAGCGTCTTGTTCGGCGCGAGGATCAGCGCCGGGCGTTGCGTCTGCTCGATGACGTTGGCAACGGTGAAGGTCTTGCCGGAGCCGGTGACGCCGAGCAGGACCTGGGTCTGGTCGTGGTCGGATATGCCGGCGACGAGGTCGCGGATCGCGGTCGGCTGGTCGCCCTGCGGGGTGTAGTCGGAGGCGATCTCGAAGGCGACGCCGCCTTCCGACTTGTCCGGCCGGGCGGGGCGGTGCGGCAGCCAGACCTCGCCGTTCTTGATCAGCGGGTTGCCCTCGGAGATCAGCTTGGTCAGCGCCTCGACGGTGGCGGTGACGCCGCCCTCGGGCAGGCCCTTGGCATCCTCCAGGCTGATGTCGAGGCCGGCGACCGGGTTGAGCCCCGCGGCGGCGCGCTGCTTCGGATCGGACGTGCCGCCCATGGAGGTGCCGCGGGCGGACTTGCCGGGCCGGACCCTGTCGTTGACGCCGGCCAGCGACTTGCGCGTCCGGGTCGGCCTGCCGGCGTCGCCGGCGGCTGGCTCGCCGCCGGCGTCGGCGGCTCTCTCGGCCGTGGTCTCGGCGGCGCGGGCGATCTCGTCGGCCCAGCCGGAGACCGGGCCGGAAAACGCCTCGGATGCGTCGAACGCGGCCTGCGGCGCCTCCTCGAACCCGCTGCCGGGCCCGCGCCCGTCGGGCCGGATCGGCTCGGAGGCGTCGGAGAAGTCGGTGATCGGACTGCGGCGGGATTTCTTCGGGGGAGCCATGGCGGAACATATAGAGACCGCGGCAAGGGGATGGAAGGTGCCGCTGCTCTGCCGCGGGCTCGTTTCCACCGGTCGCGGACGGCAGCGGCGGAACACCGCCTTGCATCGCCCCGCCCCCTCCACCGCCCGCCGGACGCGGCGGGAGAAGAACCCGGCCCATTGCAATCGCGGTCGCGCTTGCCCATTCCTTTGCAGGAGGCACGGAGACGGGAACGGCGCCATGAAGCAGGCGAAGCGACGGTTGACCGCAGTGATCTGCGCCGACGTGGCCGGATATTCCCGGCTGATGGAGGTCGACGAAGAGGGCACGCTCGCCCGGCTGAGAACCTGCCGCGCGCTGATGGTCGAACTCGTCGCCAGTCACGACGGACGCCTCGTCAACTCCTGGGGCGATGCGCTGATCTTCGAGGTTTCGAGCGCGACCGAAGCCGTAAGATGTGCCGTGGCGATCCAGGACGCGATGGCGGCGCAGAATGCGTCGCGGTCCGATCTCGAAACCATGGCGTTTCGCATCGGCATCAATATCGGCGACCTCATGGTCGAGGGCGACGACATCTACGGGGACGGCGTCAATGTCGCCGCCCGGCTGCAGGAACTGGCGCCGGTGGGCGGTATCCTCCTGTCGCAGGTGGTCTACGAACAGGTGCACGGTCATCTGGCGCTGAGCGTCGTGCCGGTCGGGCCGCTGCGCCTGCACAACATCGCCGAGCCGAAGACGGCCTATGCGATCCGCCCGCGGGGTCAGAACAGCGATGCGGTCGGGACCGCTGCGTCCCCGCCGCAGCAGGAAGCGGCAGGGCCGCTGCCGGAGCACAGGGACGACGCATTGCCGCCGCACGAGAACGGCCTCGATCAGGCCCGGGCCTGGCTGATGAGCCAGCCCCGGCGCGTCCGTGCCAGCGTGGCGATGATCGGCGCCTTCTTCGTCCTGAACCTGATCACCTCGGGGCTGTCGAATCTATGGTTCTACTGGCCCTCGCTGCCGTTCATCCTGTTCCTGGGGCTCCACATTCTGCTCGGCGACACGCGCCGCGACCGTCGCCGGTCGACCGGGTGATGCAGCCTCGAGCCGGCCCTTCCATCGGCTGGGTGCAACTCCTGGGTTGACTGACCCGACCGCGCGGTTGGCAGCGGTATTTGCGGATCATCGCGCACGGGAAGCCTCCTCTTCCCTATAGGCAATGCGGCATTATTCACCAATTTCCTACCGAAGCGACTTGTCGCGTCACATCCATGTGATAGAATTTCACCGAATACGCGAGTATTCACCCGACGAGAACGGTGGGCGTTCGTCCGGTCATGGCATGCTGATGGTGGGCCAAACTGGGAGGAATGACATGCCACTACTGACTGCACTCGCATTGTCGATCGGCGTCCTCGGGGGCGTCGCAACCTGGGCCTTCGTGGGGCCGGCGGCCGGCGTCGGCCTGCAGATCTGGGCGGCCTTCGTCGCCTGGGCCGCCTTCTACCACTCCGGCGGCAAGATGGCGGCGCTGCGCGCCAACATCCCCGCTCATATCCTCGGCGCCGTCGTCGGCTGGCTGGCGCTGGTCGGCACGACCAGCCTCGCCGGCGGGCTCGGCGTGCCGGTCGCGGCCGGGATCTGCGTCGGGATCGGCGCGGCGGCCATGGTGATGGCGGCCAACCTGCCGCTGTTCGGCTCGATCCCGTCGAGCGTCTACGGCTTCGCCTGCGTCGCCGGCTATGCGCTGCTCGCGGGCAAGCTCGGGACGCTCTATGCCGGGAACATCGTCGACAACCCGCTGATCAACATCGTCGCATCGATGGTGATCGGCTCGGTGCTCGGCTACCTGTCGGAGGTCATCGGCGTCGCCATCAGCAAGCGCCCGACGCCGACCGCCGCAACGGTCTGATACCAGCAGGCGAGGATGCTGACGCATCCGCCGGCTGAACGTGATCCCGATTTCCGCCGCCAGGCCGAAGGCTTGCGACAATCGGGATCCGGACCAGGGGGCATTTCCAGTGCCTCCTGGTGTGACGCGCCGGCCGGGTACTCGCCGGCCTTCGGCCGGTTGACGGTTCGGTTACCAGGCTTGGCTAGGGTTCCGGGGTCCGCTCGCGTCGCGGAAAACGAGGGGCCAGCATGGTATTGCGTCGAGGCGCCCGGCAGTTCTGTGTACTCGCCGTCGCATGGATCGCGGCGGCGAGTGTTCACAGCCCGGCGGCCGCACAGGGCTTTCAGGCCGACATGTCCGCTCCGGCCGGGGGCTCGCTCGTCTGGGGCGGGCGCCTTCCGCAGCCGGGCGAGGGCTATGTGCCGAGCGTTCCTGACCCGGCGGACCGGGCTGCGCAGTCGGCCCCAGCCGCGGCCTATGCGCCCCAGCCCATCCGGCGGAGCGTCCTTCCGGATGCGGCCGCCGGAAACGCGTCCTCGTCATCATGGTCGGAACCGGCGTCAATGCCCGGCCGATCTCGCGAGGCCGCCGGCAGCGCGCCCCGCGCGCCGCAGCAGCCGGCATCGGCCGCCACGACCGGCTGGTCGCTGGAGGACGATATCCTCGGACGCCGCCGGCCGCGGCAGGGAACCGGGGCACCGATCGAACTTGGTCCGGCCGCCGGCGGTTTGGCGGGAACCGGCCCCGGTATGCGTACGACATCGCCAGGTTTCGCGAACCTTGCCGCCCCTGACGGGACGGACAGGCCCGAGACGGACGAGGCGGACGACGGGGCAGGGGCCGGCGGCGGTCTCGCCCGATCCCTTGCCGCGGCACCAGCGCCGCTCGTCGCGCCTTACGTCTTCGGAACCACCACCGTCGCGATCGGCGAAGATCTGCCGGAAGATGCCGAGGACGATCCCTGGGCAGGGCTGAAGGATATCACGCCCGGAGCGCGGGACCACGATCTGGCGGAGGCGGACGCGCCGGAGGATCGTGGCAGCCGCGTCGCCTCGCTGGAGCCGATGGCCGGGGTCGCTCACGGCACGCAGCTACCCGGCCGCGGCGCGCTGGAGGGCGAGACGCCCGGCGGCTATCAGGCGCTGCCGCGGGCCGAAGCGCAGTGCCGGGCGGCGCTCCACCGGCTCGGCGTCCGCTTTGCCGAGGTGGCGCCGGTCCAAAGGGGCCGCAGCTGCGGCATCGCCCATCCGGTGAAGGTGCTGGCGCTTGCCGGCGACGTGAAGATCTCGCCGGCGGCGGTGCTGAACTGCCCGGCGGCCGCGCGCCTGTCGCAATGGGTGGAGGGGGCGGTCAAGCCCGCGGCCCTTTCGGCGCTCGGGACACGGCCTTCGACGCTTCTCGCCAGCTCCTCCTATCGCTGCTCGCGCGTCGCCGGTACCAACCGGATCTCGCAGCATGCGAGCGGCAGCGCGCTCGACCTGCGCGGTTTCGTCTTCGCCGACGGCCGCCGCTTCGTGGTCGAGAAGAAGGGCATGTTCTCCTTCGGCGAAAAGCGCTTCCAGCGCGCGATCCGCACGGCCGGCTGCCGCTATTTCGGCACCGTCCTCGGCCCCGGCTACAACTGGGACCACCGCAACCACCTGCATCTCGACATCCGCCCGCGCCGACGGGTGGTGTGCCGGTAGTGGCGGGACCTTGTTTTAGATTTCTTCGTATTCGTCGTTATACCGATTGTGAGCCTTGTAAAAGAACTTGACTCCTTCCTTGCCATTGGCCGCCTCCGCTCTGAGGCAAATGCCTATTCGGTGTGTTTTTCTGAATATATCTTCATATACAGCAAATGCATATACGTAAGCAACTCTCTCCGCTCGGATAAGTGATTTGGATATGGTTTGATCAGCTGCAAGATTGCCAAGATGCTTTACGGTTACTGCCTTGTTGGGGGAAATCCAGAAGTTTCCTTTTGCAAGATTTTCTAATTTTCCCTCGAATGAATCAATTATATCGATTTCCACATCCCGATTTGCAACGACGACAGCGGTATCAAAGGCACACTTTCTAACTGGAGATGCACCTGTATTCGACCACGTGACCCAGAAATCGTGGACTATTCGTGATCCGTCCGGCTGTTCAACAATTCGGATGTCGGTCTCGGTAGGCTGAAGGTAGCCGCGAACCTGCAATTCTCCAATTTCACGATTTACTACAACTGCGTCTTGAGCCGCAATCACTGCTTTGCGCGTCTCGACCAAGGTTTCTTTCACCCACCAAGCGCCAGGAGCTGCGACAAAGACCGTCGCGGTGCCGATGATCCATGTGGCCCACAATGTACCCTCGGCCCAATCCGAAAGCTCCCGTTGCGTGTTCAAATTGCCAACGGCGCGTTGATCCTCCATAGTAGCGTTGCGAGATCTGAAGCTACACTCAACCGCTTCCTTGATATTTTGTTTGGAAAGGCATTCTTCTTTATTTTTCTCTGATTCATCGCGGGCGGCGCTTTGAGCGGCATGGTATTCGTTGGAGGCTTGATAGCCCTTTGAGTAGAATATCCAGTATGATACCGCCGCAAAAAACGCTACGCCCACGGCCGACACTATCCAAGGTGCGGCGTATTGATACCGGTCACGGAAAGACATGGAAGCAAGAATCCTAAGATCACTTTGATTTAAGTACGATATTCCGCAGCTTAAACTCCACTTCGTCAATGCCAATTTCACACGATCACTCGAAAAACTCCGCCAGATGATACAAGGGGGCTATCTGCCTCAAGGACGTGTTTTGCCGTCTTTTCCTGTCCGCATCTTTCGCAGAGCGTTACTATCCGGGACCTCAAGTATCGAGGGGAAGCGCACGGATTTCGGCGGCGCGCTAACCCAGCGCCTTCAGATCGGCTCGCAGGCGGTCGGGGTCGACGTCCGGGTGTTCCGCGTCGATCGCCGCATGGGTTTCACGCCAGGCGGGCAGGGCTGCGGCGAGGCGCTGGCGGCCTTCGGGCGTGAGCGACAGGAGCCGCGAGCGGCGGTCCCTGGGGTCGACGGAGATGGTAAGGAGGCCCTGGCGCTCCAGCGGCTTCAGTGCCGCCGTCAGCGTCGTGCGGTCCATGGCGAGGAGGTCGGCGACCGGGCCGAAGGGCGCGGGCTGCGGACGGTTGAGCGACATCAGCAGCGAGAACTGGCCGTTGGTCAGGCCGAAGGGTTTCAGCGCCGCGTCGAACCGGCGGGCGAGCGCGCGCGCGGCGCGCTGGACGTGCAGACAGAGGCAATGGTCGCGCACGAACAGCGTCGTCGCATAGGGAACCGGCGGGGCGGCGTCGGGCGCCGCGATGTCCGCCGCGTCCGAAGGCGCCGGGCGCGGCGATTCCGCCTGCTCGGTCGGCCGGTTCCGGCGGGCCGGGGCGCCTGTCCCGGCGGCTCCGGCGGCAGGGCGGTTGCGGCGTCTGTCGCTGTCTCTGGTCGTCATCGGCACTTTTTCTGCTTCTTGCGACCGCCGGGTGGAGCGGGCGGCGCGTGAACGTCCTCTCCGCATGATCTTCGAAAGGCAAGCCCCGGCTCGCCGCAGCGGGTCGATCGCCTGGTCTTCGCCGGCCCGGTTGCCGCCGCCGGTCCGGCTCCGGCGGGCGCTCGTCATGGCGTCGGTCCCGATCTCGGCATGCCGGCCACCCGGAGCGGCGTGTAGCGGGCGACGACTTTGACTCCATCGAAGAATGTTGATATCAATCTTTTGCACGGCCGGCAAATCGCGGCCGGATACGGGAGGTCGACATGCCGGATCATCGGGTGGTTTCGCGGACGGAATGGATGCGTGCGCGGCGGGCGCTTCTGGCGCGGGAGAAGGCCGCGACGCATATGCGCGACGCGGTCAATGCGGAACGCCTGGCCCTGCCATGGATGAGGGTCGAGGCGGACTATCGCTTCGACACGGAAGCAGGCGAGCGGCGCCTCGCCGAGCTGTTCGACGGGCGCAGCCAGCTGATCGTCTATCACTTCATGCTCGGCACGGGCTGGGCGGCGGGCTGCCCCGGCTGTTCCTTCCTGGCCGACCATCTGGACGGCGCGCTCGTCCATCTCAACCATCACGACGTGACGCTGGTCGCGGTATCGCGGGCGCCGCTCCCCGAGATCGAATGCTACAAGGCGCGGATGGGCTGGCGGTTTCCCTGGGTCTCCTCGCATGGCACGCCGTTCAACCGCGATTTCGGCGTGTCCTTCGATGCCGCGGACATCGTCGCCGGAATCGCCGGCTACAATTACGCCGAGGGGCTTGCGGAGAAGGAGGTCTCCGAGCTTCCGGGCCTCAGCGCCTTCTACCGCGACCCGGACGGTTCGGTCTTCCACACCTATTCGAGCTATGCGCGCGGGCCGGAGGAACTGATCGGCACGCTGATGATCCTCGACCGGGCGCCGCTCGGCCGCAACGAGTCCGGCACCATGGATTTCGTGCGCCGCCACGATGAATACGAGCCGCAGGCGAAGGCCTTCGCCGTGGCCGGCTGACGCAGGCTGGCGGGATCGGCCGGGCGCCGGCCCCGCTGGCCGGCCGCCGGGATCTCGCAGGAATGGGAATTCGTCAGGAGGACGATGGCATGAGCGAATGGCATGGACGGTTCGTCTGGTACGAGCTGATGACGACGGACGCGGGCAGGGCGAGCGCCTTCTATGGCGAGGTGGTCGGCTGGCAGGCGCGCGACTCCGGCATGTCCGGCATGACCTACACGCTGTTTTCGGCGGGCGGGCGGGATGCCGGCGGGATGATGACGCTCGGCGACGACATGCTTGCCGCCGGCGCGCGCCGCGGCTGGATCGGCTATGTGGCGGTCGAGGACGTCGACGCGTCGGCGGGGAGCTTTGCGGAGAAGGGCGGCAGGGTCCACCGCGCGCCGGCGGACATTCCCGGCGTCGGGCGCTTCGCCATCGTCGCCGATCCGCATGGCGCGGTGCTCGCGCTGTTCGAGCCGGGCGGGAACGGCGACGGGCCGCCGCCCCAAGGCACGATCGGCCATGCCGGCTGGCGCGAGCTGATGGCCGGCGACCTCGAGACCGCCTTCGCCTTCTATGCGGAACAGTTCGGCTGGCAGAAGGCCGAGGCCGTCGACATGGGGGCGATGGGGATCTACCAGACCTTCGCGCCGAGGAGCGGCGGTCCGGCGATCGGCGGCATGATGACGAAGCCGGCTTCGCTGCCCATGCCCTATTGGGGCTACTATTTCCAGGTCGAGGCGATCGACGCCGCGCTCGCCCGCGTGACGAAGGCCGGCGGCACGGTCGTCAACGGGCCGCACGAGGTGCCGGGCGGCAGCTGGATCGTGCAGTGTCTCGATCCGGTGGGAGCGTTCTTCGCGCTGGTCGCAGCCCAGCGCTGACGGCGGTGCGAGCGGCCGGTGACCGGCCAGCTTGCGCCGGGATTGCGGCCGTGGGCGCAATCGCGGCGGGGCCACTTTTCGCGGCTGCGAAGATGGCGTAGAGAGCGCCGGGCGAGCAGCGACGCATCGGGAGGAGCGGGCGCCGGTCGCCCCGGCTCATCTTTCGGACTTGCTCCTCATGTCGCTCGAATGGATCGGCGCGCTCGCCGCCGCCATCACCTCCTTCTGCTGGTTGCCGCAGATCCTGCAACTGGCGCGGACCCGCCAGACCGCCGGCATCTCGCTGGCCAGCAACGCCTTCTTCGCGAGCGGGGTCGCGCTCTGGCTGATCTACGGGCTGGCGATCGGCTCGATGCCGGTGATCGGCGCCAATGCGGTGACGCTGGTCTTCGTGCTGGTGATCGTCGGCTTCAAGCTGCGCTACCACTGAGCGAGCAGGGCGGGCGAGACCGCCCCCCGTCAGCTCTCCCGCTTTTCCCGGCGTTCGTAGAGCGACTTGGCGAGTTCGCCGAGCGAGCCGACGAACATGCCGATCGAGCCGATGACGAACAGCCAGACGCCGGTCGTGTACCAGGCATCGAAGGTCTTGAAGAACAGCACCGAGCCGACCACGAAGCAGAAATTGCCGATCAGTCCGAGTCCCAGATGGATCCAGGAATAGTCGCGGACGAGGGCTTGCAGCATGATAGTCTCAACTTGCGGACGGAACCGGCAGGAGACCCGGGGACGCGGCGCCCCAAGGCCGAAGGCCTTCCGGCTACAGTGAAGCCGAGGCGAGGGTCAAGGGTGGTGCCCGCCCGGTCCCGGCCGGCCGATCCCTTCGTCGGGGCGCTTCTCCTCGCCGCGTCAGACCGAGACTCCGACCAGAAAGAAGCGCGCCGCGCCCCCGGTCGCGACATTCGCGAGAGTAGTGACCGCGAGGTTGGCGAGGTCGATCACATAGGCGGTCCGCCCGCCGCTCCAGAAATATCCGAGACTGGGGCTGGGGCCTTTCACCTGCGGATCGGTGAAGGTGCCGAAGGTCGCCAGAAGCGAGATGCAGTTCAGCCCGCCATTGGCGTTTTGGAGGGCCTGTTGCTTGGCGACGTCGGCGTGAAAGCGGTTCCAGGCATTGTTCAGCGGATCGGGCCCGGCCGCCAGGATGCACTTCAGTTCCAGATAGGTGTCGTCGGCCATGCCGGCGGTGCGGTGGAGGAAGAAGTCGCACCGTGACGCCGCATTGGCATTGGGCACGACCGTCACGGCCCCGTTCGCGGCGTTATAGGCGAGATATCCGCCGCCCTGGGCCGGATAGGGATATTCGCGGTCGCAGGTCTGGGAGCCTTGCGAGGCCTGCATGAACACCGAGGCGATCTCGAGCTGCAGCCAGACCTCCCAGCCGCCACGCAGCTGCACGGTCGAGGCGAAATAGGACGCCTTGTCGAGGTCGATATAGCGGGGATTGTCCTGGTAGGCCTGGAGGATCGTCGTCAGGAACGGTTGGACGCGCATCGTCGGTTCTCCTGTGCCGGCGGCTCTTGAGGCGAAGAGCCCGGCCTGGTTGAAAGATCTCCGCCCGGCCGAGGCGCCGGGCGGTCACGCAAGGACAAAGGCATGGGTCTTCATGTCGTAGGCGATGGCGAGCGCGGGGTCGGAAAGATCGACGCTGAGCGCTCGACCCGCGACGGTGCTGACGGCCCTTCTTGCCATGGCCATCAGCTTCGGCCGGTAGAGCTGCGGCGGGACGATCGTCCCGACCGCCTGGTCGTCCGAAAGCGTGAAGACCCATGCCGCCGAGGGGAGCGACAGGTCCCATCGCATGTCCGCATCGAGCGGCCTGACCAGCGACGGGGCCGCGGTATTCTGGTTGTCCGCGCTGTTCGTGAACGTCTCGACGAGGCCGAAGGTCAGATTGCTGGTCGGGCTGTCGTTCGAGATCAGGAGCTCGCCCGCGATGGCGTCCTGTGTCGTTGCCGTGATGGTGGTCCCGTCGAACGAGCAGACGATGCCGGGGCCGGAGACGTCGGCACGGGAAAAGACGCGCGACGTCAACTGCAGCGGCACCCGCTGCCAATTGCCGTAGGTGGGGCTCGCCGCCATCGCCTGGACGTCGGGTGTCGGGGCGACGGTGAAGTCGCCGCCGATGATGTCGAGCGCCGGAAGGCTGAAGACGAGGGCGGAACCGACCTCCGGCGAAGGTTGCGGCCTGGCGATGGCGACCGCCAGCCGCTGGGCCTGAAGGTAGGACAGGCCTGCCTTATCGATGCTGACCTTCATCGCCACGCCTCTGCGAAGTGGCGATGCGGCTCCACCCGCGGTGCCCGCCCGCCTAGAGCGGCTGGTTGATCAGAGCGACGCTCGATCCGGAGCCGACCGGAATGGTGGGCGCCTTGCCGGGAGCCCCGGTGATCTCGAAAGTCCCCGGCTTGATGATCAGCGGATAGTCCTGGTTGGTGGCGTCGAAGGCGAATTTGCAGCCCGGCGCCGAGAGGTTCGCCTGCACGTTGCCGGACGTCAGATTGAGCTGCGCGGCGACGAGGAGCACCTGTTCCAGCGGCTTCATGATGATGGAGTTCTGCGGCGGCAGCGTGAAGGCGCAGAACGGCAGGTATTGCTGCCCCGTCGGGGTCGTGACGAGGCCGGCGAGACCGACGGTGACGGCCGGGGTCGAAGCTGGCCGGTCGTTGAGGACGCCGATGCTGTCGGCCGGAACGCCGTCGACGCCGCCGGTGGCGAACTGGCCGGTGGAGGTGAAGGTCACCGCCGAGCTGAGACCCATCGGGTTGGACAGGCTCTGCATCGTGATCGTCGTCTGCGCGGCGATCTGGGCGCTGTTGAAGATGTAGACCTTGTACTGCGGCTCGTACTGGATCTGCGTCTGGCCGAACATGTTTCCGAACGGCACCACGAACCAGGCGGGAACGCCCGCCGCGATCTGGCTCGGCCCCATCGCGCCCTTGAAGCCGATGAGATTGTAGTTTCCCTGCTGCAGGGCGGAGAGCACCTTGTTCTGATCCGCCGAATTGAAGTCGAAATCGATCGTGAAAGTCGTCATTTCTACACTCCATTGCCGAAAGGGGACGTCTAGTCGACGCGCTTTCCGGACGATGCTCGGCATCAATCGCAATGCGTGTGACTATTGAGCAATTACTACCTTGTGGTGTGCATCGGAGCAATGAGAATTATTTGCGCTGCGTGCAGGCTCACGGTTGAAAAATGCGCGTGATGCATGGTGCCGGTCGCGCCGGATGCGCATAGGGAGAGGCCGCGCCCGGATCCGGGGCGGGATCGTGGGAAGCGATCGAGCGGCGCGACGCGCCGCCGTGCGCCGGCGCGATCAGGTCCGGGTGGCGTGCAAGGCTTGCGCCAAGGCTGCCAACGGTTCCAGGATCTCGGCAGGGAGTTCGGCGAGGATCGGCGTCAGCTGCCTGACGCGATCCGGATGGGCCGCCGCGGGATCGTCGGATCGCGCGTCGATCTCCATCTGGCCGCGGCCGAGGATGAGCCAGTCGAGCGACAGGTTCAGGTGCAGCGCGAGGGCGACCGAATGGTCGAGCGACATGCGGCCGCCCGTCGTCCACCGGCTGACAGTGCTCTGGTCGACGTTGAGGTCGGCAGCCAGGGCGTAGAGTTTCGAGATTCCCCGCTTGCGTAGCGCTGTCCGCAGGCGGTCGGCTCGCGCATTCCGGTCTGCTGGATCCTCCTCCATCGGGCTACACGCTACCGTCCCATCGCAGTCCCATCCCCTCAACCTAGCGCTATTCGGTTGTATTGCGGAAACGGGGTTCGCAGGATCCATCTCCAGGCGGCATTCGGCCGGCGTCGATGGGATGAAGCGGAATGGCTTCTTCGCCGAAAACGCGGCGAACGCGGTGCCGGTTGCGCGGTTGTAGGCGATGGCTCCGGCCGGTGGCGGGGCGGGGAACGCGGCGCTCAGCCCTCGATCGTTTCCGGCGGAACGGCGGCCGGGCGGCCGTCATCGTCGATCGCCACCATGACGAAGGTCGCCTCGGTGACCTTGGTGCGATCGTGCTTGGCGCGGCCCTTGGACCAGGCTTCGATGGCGAGCGTGATCGAGGTGCGCCCGACCTTCTCGATCGTCGAGTAGACGCAGAGCGTGTCGCCGATCTTCACCGGACGCTTGAAGGTCAGCGCGTTGACGGCGACCGTCGCGACCCGGCCTCTGGCGCGCTCCGAGGCGCGGATGCCGGCGGCGAGGTCCATCTGCGACATCACCCAGCCGCCGAAGATGTCGCCATTGGCATTGGCGTCGGCGGGCATCGCCGGAATGCGCACCGTCAGTTCGCCCCTCGGCTGTTCGTCGCTCTCGTCCATCGCTCGTCTCCGCAGTGGTGATCGCGTCGAGCCTTAGCAAATGCGCGGGGGATTTGGCAGCGGTTCCGGCGCCGGTCACCCGGACGGCGTCGAAGCCTGCCCGTCGTCGAGCTGCCGTCGGTCATGCCGCCGGTCGCCCCTGCGAGCGATGACCGGCACGAGTTCCACGGCGAGCATTGCGGCGAAGATCAGGCCGCAGCCGAGGAAGCCGATCGAGGGGATGCGCTCGCCGAGGAGAAGCGCGCCGAACAGGGCGGCAAACAGCGCTTCGGAGGACAGAAAGATCGAGGCCTGCGCCGCCGTTGTGTGGCGCTGGCCGAGGATCTGGAGCGTGAAGGCGAGGCCCGAGGAGAAGACGCCGCCATAGACGATCTCGGGCCAGGCTGCTGTCATCGCGGCAAGGTCCGGCGTTTCCATGATCCCCGCCCCGACCGCGGCGAGGACGGCGGTCACGGTGAACTGTGCAAGCGAGAGCGTGTAGGGCCGGCCGCCGCGGCTGGCGAAGATCCCGATCAGGAGGATCTGCACGGACCAGAAGACGGCGGAGACGATCGTCCAGAGATCGCCGGGACCGAGCGCCGACAGGCTGCCGCCGCCGAGAAGCACGATGCCGGCGAAGGCGGCGAGCGCCGCCGGCCAGACGATCCAGTGCGGGTGGCTCCTCAACAGGACGAGCGCAAGAACCGGGGTCAGGACGACGTAAAGACCGGTGAGGAAGCCGGAATTGGTGACGGTGGTCTCGAGGAGGCCGATCTGTTGGGTGATCGCCGCGAGAAACAGCGCCGCGCCGACCAGGGCAAAGCCGCCCCAGGTCCATGTGGGGATCCGGACCGAGACGCGCCGGCTCTCCCACAGGGCAAAGGGCAGGAGCGTCAGCGCCGCAAGCGCGAACTTGGCGGCGGTGTAGGTCCACGGGCCGACGGCATCCATCGCCGTCGACTGGGCGACGAAGCCCATCCCCCAGACGGCTCCGGCAAGGAGCAACAGACAATTGGCGCGAAGACGGGACAGGGCGGAACTCGCGGAAAGAAAGACCGACGGAAGGGATGCAATGCGGGGGGCATTCAGCGGCCCGCCTCCTAGCAGAGCCACGCTCGTCCTGACCAGAGCCGGCAGCGGCGCCGACGGCCGCTCATGTCTCCGGGAAGGTCAGGGCTTCGTCGTCCCCGCCTCCAGCCGTTCTGCGATCGCTTCCAGCCGGCGGCGGTTGGCGCCGAAATCGCCCCGGCCGAGGAGCGAGCGCGAATAGATCTTGAGCGCGGTGCCGCCCATGGTCGCGACCGCTTCCGCGTCGACGGTATCGGGAAAGCGCAGGATCCTGGTGCGCACGACATAGCGACGATAGCCCGGGCGCTTGCCGCCGTCGACGCGCTCGGCGCCGGGCTCGGCGAGAAGGATGCGGTCGAGACTCCTAAGGATTTCGGGCGGTGCCGCCTTCACGACCGGCAGGATCACGTCCGGCTTCAGCGGCCCGCAGGCGCCCGGCGAGCAGGCGAGGGCATCATTGCCCGACGCCCGGCGTTCGAGGTTCGCGAAGTCGGCCGGCCCCTGGTCGGCAGGTCCGGCGATCATCTTCCAGACCCGGTCCCGCCCGATGGCGAAGAGCCCGACCGTCGCGAGGAGTGCGGCAAGGCCGAGAGCGGCGGCGATACGCGTGACGAGTTTCATCAGGGTTCCGTTCGGCGGCGATCGGCGGCCATTGCCTCGATCCTTGCGGCCGATCGATCGTCCGGCCGTTCGACGTCGCGATAGGAGGTGTGGACGCCGGGCTCCAGGCAGGCGATGATCGCCTGCCGCAGCGGATCAATCCGACCGCCGGAGCGCGCCGGCTTCATCTTCGTCCGGCGCAGGGCCTCTCCCTCTCGAGACAGGAACATGGAACAGATGAAGACGATCGCCACGACCGCCCTAACGACCGCCTTCCTTCTTGCAGGCGCCGCCCTTCCGGGAATCGGGGCCAATGCCGCGAGCCTGCCGGATCCGGTGAACGTGACCATGACGGGACCGGACGGCTCCGACCGCGGGACGGTCTCGATCGTCCCGACGCCGCACGGCCTGCTCCTCGAGGCACAGCTCACGGGCCTCGCCGATGGAACGCACGCCTTCCACATCCACGAGACCGGCCGCTGCGAGGGCGATTTCTCCTCGGCCGGCGGCCATTTCAATCCGGCAAGTTCCGACCACGGCTACCTCGTCGAAAAAGGGCCGCATGCCGGCGACATGCCGAACGTGACCGCGGCGAACGGCAAGGCGGATTTCACGGTCTTCCAGTCCGACCTGGGTCTCGCCGCCGGCGACGCGAACAGCGTCATGTCGGGCAGCGGCGCCCCGCTCAACGATGCCGACGGCTCGGCACTGGTCGTCCATGCAGGGGCGGACGACTATCACTCGCAGCCCTCCGGGGCGGCCGGCGGCCGTGTCGCCTGCGGCGTGATCTACCCGCCGAAATAGCCTCAGCGCGAAGGCTCTTTCGGGCATTCGGCGCGGCCGCCCGCGAACTCGGGACGGCCGGCTCGGGTTAAGTCTCCGGCAGCCAGGTCTTCGGCCGAAAGCCGGGCAGGGACTCGATCCGCATGAGCCAGGCGCGCAGCTTGCCGAGAGGCTCAAGGTCGAAGCCGCCTTCTTCCGCCGTCGCGGTGTAGGGATAGAGCGCGATGTCGGCGAGGCTCGGCGTGTTTCCGCCGAAGAACGGTTCGCGGCCGAGATGGGTGTCCATCACGGTCAGCGCGCTGGTGCCGCTTGCGAGCGTCAGGGCCATGCGTTCCGGCGTCGCCGCGGCGCGGCGCGAGGGATAGACGGTGAGCGCGCGGCGCACCGCGACCGCTCCTTCGTGACTGTTCTGTTCGAAGAACATCCAGCGCAGCATGGCCGCCCGCTCGAAGGGCTCGGATCGGTCGAAGACCGTGCCGGCGCCGAGATAGCAGAGCATGGCGTCGGATTCGGGAAGGAGGCGGCCGTCCTCCAGCTCCATCAGCGGCACCTGGCCGTTCGGGTTCTTCGCCAGCCATTCGGCGCTGCGCGTCGTGCCGTCATGCGCCGACACCTCGACATGGCGGAACGGACGGCCGGTGAGCGCCATCAGGAGGCGCGGCTTGTAGCAATTGCCGCTGTCGGTCATGCCGTAGAGGGTGATCATCGCGGTCTCCTTGTTCGGGCGCCACCATGCCCCGTGGGGCACGATCGATCCAATTCATTTGCGTTGGGCAAGTGATCGACGCCGTCCATGGATGCGGGCCATCGGCGGGGGAGACGGGCTGCTCGAACGCGTCCGTCGAGAGGCGCCTGGAAACAGGGGGGCAGCGCCCGCTGCGGGTCATTCGGCTGAGACGCCCGGAGGACGCAGTGCCGAGCGGAATGCATCCACGACGCAGAGAAGACGCCGGCCCTTCGGCCCGCTGCCTGCGTAGCAGGACGGCGGCGCGCGATGGGCCGGCGCGAAGAGGCGGCTGCGGCGCCTTGGGGCGTTTGACGCCGCAGCCGGAAACTCCGGTCCGGTTTCGGTCCGGTGAGAAGACCCTAACCACCCACCGTTCCGCCGGAATGTCTTCGACGTTTCGTCCGTATTTCTTGCGTGCATTTGGGCAAGGGCGGGGCGGTCGGCCGCCGCCGCCCGTCGGTCGCGCAGCGCGGTGCCATATCCGGATTCGGCTGCGAACTCGCGTCTTGCGCTGCGGCAAGGAGGAGACTACCGTCCCCGCCGGTTTGTGACGGGACGTCCGAACCGACCAGCCCAGGATTTCGGAGTTTATTCCCATGGCATTCCTTGCCGACGCCCTCGACCGCGTGAAACCGTCCGCCACCATCGCCGTCAGCCAGAAGGCGCGCGAACTGAAGGCGAAAGGCCGCGACGTCATCGGGCTCGGCGCGGGCGAGCCCGATTTCGATACGCCCGACAACATCAAGAACGCCGCGATCGACGCGATCCGGCGCGGCGAGACGAAGTACACGCCGGTCTCCGGCATTCCCGAGCTGCGCCAGGCGATCGCCGCGAAGTTCAAGCGCGAGAACGGCCTCGACTACAAGCCGGAACAGACGATCGTCGGCACCGGCGGCAAGCAGATCCTGTTCAACGCCTTCATGGCGACGCTGAACCCCGGCGACGAGGTGATCATCCCCGCGCCGTACTGGGTGAGCTATCCGGAGATGGTGGCGATCTGCAACGGCACCTCGGTCTTCGTCGAAACCAAGATCGCCGACAATTTCAAGCTGACGCCGGAAGCGCTGGAGGCGGCGATCACGCCGAAGACCAAGTGGTTCCTGTTCAACTCGCCGTCGAACCCGTCGGGCGCGGCCTATACGAAGACGGAGCTGAAGGCGCTCGCCGAGGTCCTGATGCGCCATCCGCATGTCTGGGTACTGACCGACGACATGTATGAGCATCTCGTCTATGGCGACTTCGTCTTCACGACGCCGGCGCAGGTCGAGCCTGGCCTCTACGAGCGCACGCTGACGATGAACGGCGTCTCCAAGGCCTATGCGATGACCGGCTGGCGGATCGGCTACGGGGCCGGGCCGATCGAGCTGATCAAGGCGATGGACATGATCCAGGGCCAGCAGACCTCCGGCGCCTGCTCGATCGCGCAATGGGCGGCGGTGGAAGCGCTGAATGGGCCGCAGGACTTCATCTCGAAGAATCGCGAGATCTTCCAGGGGCGGCGCGATCTCGTCGTCGGCATGCTGAACCAGGCGCGCGGCATCGAGTGCCCGTCGCCGGAGGGGGCCTTCTACGTCTATCCGTCCTGCAAGGGGCTGATCGGCAAGACCGCGCCGTCGGGCAAGAAGATCGAGACGGACCAGGATTTCGTCACCGAGCTGCTCGAGGCCGAGGGCGTCGCCGTCGTCCACGGCTCGGCCTTCGGCCTCGGCCCGAACTTCCGCATTTCCTATGCGACGTCCGAAGCCCAGCTCGAAGAAGCCTGCTCGCGGATCCAGCGCTTCTGCGGCAGCCTGAACGACTGACCGGTCGACTCGCACCGTAGCGCTCTCGATAGCGGGCGGTCCCAAACGGGGCCGCCCGCCGGCGTTTAACAGGGGCTGGCGGCAGGCGGGCTCGCGCGGGCAGGGGCGGGTCCGGGAAGCGCGGCGGTCTCGCAGGGATCTTTGCGCAAGAAAAAAGCCGGGCTCTTGCGAACCCGGCTGAAATTAAAGGGGCTTTCGAAAAAGCAAACCCTTGGGAGGAAACAGCCGGAGATCAATGGGAGGAGGTATTGATCAGTCCGACTAGTTGAGAAAATAGCGATTGTTTGGGACGGAACAATCGCGGATCTCACATGGCAGCTATGCGCTGACGGAATAGCTTTTTTCGATCGACCCCAAGGAATTCCAAGGGGATCGAAAGCCTCTTCCAACCAGGCAATAGAATTCCTCTATCAAATTGCTGGTGAGCTATGCGGAACATGCGGAGCTCTCCGCGACTTGCGATCTCTGGATCCGGGCCGGCCGCCGCTCCAGCGCTCCCGGCTCGCGCGATTAACCCTTTCGCCCGGTCGCAGCGCGCGGGCGGCGGTTTGCCGCCGGCAAGACCTTACGCCGATCTCCCGAAAGCCTTAATGTCTGCTTAAGGCTCCCCGCCAAAGGCCGCGTGCCGGGCCTGCGAGAGAGAGAGGTCGCCGCCGATGAGCGCTTCGCAGTCCTATACGTTGCGCGGACAACTGACCCGCCTCGACACGACGACGCGGGTGACGCTCGCGGTCCTCGCGCTCGCCAGCGGCGTCTACACCTATCTCGGCGTGCGCGACCTTCTCGACGGGACGGCGACCACCGTCTTCCTCGGCGCGCTCGTCTATTCCTCGGCGGTCTCCGTCGCGATCTACGCCTTCTGGTCCTACCTCATGCGCTTCATGCCGCATGTGCGCCAGCCGGGCAGCCGCGGCATGCTCTACCTCGCCATGCTGATCGGCGCGGCGATGATCGTCGCCATGTCGTCCTGGCTGAACGCCTCCGCGCTCGCCGGGTCGGCGGCTCTGGAGCAGCATCTTTCGGTGACGACGGAGGCCTATGAGCAGAAGTTGAACGAGGCGCATGAGAACGCGCTCGCCGCGCAGAGCCTGTTGCCGGACATCCAGCTCGCCTCGCAGCGCTTCTCGCGCCTCGCCGACCAGGAGGCGCAGTCGGGCGCGCTCACCGGCACGTCGGGCTCCGGCACCGTGGTGCAGCTGCTCCGGCAGATGGGCAACCAGCTCGCCGGCCTGCAGGGCGAGATCGAGGCCTCGCGCGACAAGGTCAAGACGCTGTTCGACGAAGGCGGCCGGCGGCTGTCGGCGATGCGCCAGCTGGTCACTTCGCAAGGGCCGGTCGCGGACCGCGCCAACGCCTATTCCGAACAGGCGGTCGAACTGTCGGGCCTGATCACCGCGCTGCAGCAGACTTCGGTCGCGCCGGCGGTGCGGCGTGCCGCGGAAGATCTCGGCCGCACCTTCATCGCGCCGATCGCCGACGGGGGCGACGAGGATCTGAGGACGAGGCAGAGCCGCGTCGTCAATACGATCGAGGGCGCCGTCGCCGCACAGAGCAAGGCGCTGGCCGAGGCGGCCGACGAGATCCTGGCGCGGCCGGTAGTGGAACCCTTGCGCTTCACGCCGCTCTCGGCGCCGGAGGCGGTGATCCGCTACGCCCGCGACTTCCTGCCCTCCTGGGCCGGTGCGATCTCGATCGACCTTTTGCCGGCGGTCCTGATCTTCATCCTCTGCATCGTCCAGGACGTCATCCGCCGCGAGGACGGCGAGGAGGCCGAACTCGGCGACATGAGCGCCGCCGAGTTGATGCGGGCGCTGAGGATCCAGCGCAAGCTGAGGGCGGTCGACGCCGACGACGGCGCATCCGCGCGGGAGGCGGTGGCGACGTCGGAGGACGAGGACATCGTCCAGCGCAATCAGCCGGGCGGCGCGACGCCTTTCCCGAAGACCGTCGTGCGATAGGGGGTCGTTCCGGCATGATCGGCGAGGAGGCATCGCCCGGCTGGTTGGAGCGCGCCATCAACGCGCTGCCCGAGGGGGCCGTATTGCGCGGCATCTTCCTGGCGCTGGTCGGCGTCTCCGGCAGCATCGTCTATCTCGACTATCAGAAGATGGAGGCCGCCGCGCTCGACGCGGCGCGGCTGACGCGAACCGAGCCGATGCCGCTCGCCCGGCCGCGGCCCGGCGACCAGATCCGTCCCTACCTGCCGCATACGATCCCGGTCGCGCCCGACCGCGGCGAGCCGAAGCTGCCGGGCTATGACGGGCCGGTCGAGGGCGACGCGCTCGCCGCCTCCATGCGCTTCATCCCCGGACCGGACGGGGAGCTGACCGCGCTCGGCCGGATCGACATCGGCACGGCCGAGCATTTCCGCGAATATCTGGCGACGTCCGAAGGCCGATCGGTGCGCACGGTCGTCCTGCATTCGCCGGGCGGATCCGTCGACGACGCGATCGAGATGGCGCGCGACATCCGCTCCCAGCATCTGTCGACGCGCGTGCCGGCGGACGGCTATTGCGCCTCGGCCTGTCCGCTGGTCCTTTCCGGCGGCGTGACGCGTGGCGCGGGAGAGGGGGCCTGGATCGGCGTCCACCAGGTCTATGCTGTGGAGAATCCGGGCGCGGGGCTCCCGCACGACATCGAGCGCTCGATTGCCGACATCCAGGCGACCACCGCCCGCTGCCAGAACCTTCTCGTCGACATGGGCGTCGATCCGGTGGTCTGGATCAAGGCGATGCAGACGCCCGCCGACCAGCTTTACGTCCTGACCGAAGCGGAACTTTCCAAATACCGGATGGAGCGGCCGTTTCCGGACGACGAGACGTTCATCGGCCCGATCGCTCCGGCCTGGCTGCTCGAACCGAAGCCGGAGAAGACGGCGGAGAAGCCGGCTTCCGCCGACGCTGGCCCGGCGCGCGCCGCGCCGGCTATTCCAGAACCTTCACCAGACGCAGAACGACAAGGGTAATCGCGACCGCCACGGCGGACAGCGCATATTCCCCGAGGCCGCAGCCGAGGCCGACCGCGCCGGTCAGCCAGAGCGAGGCGCCGGTGGTCAGCCCCTTCACCTCGCCGCGCGCCTGGATGATGACGCCGGCGGCGAGGAACGCGACGCCGGAGGTGATCGCCGAGACGATCCGCACCGGATCGGCGCGGGCCGCAGAGACGTCGTCGAAGCGGGCGATCAGGATCGTCATCAGGATCGTGAACAGGCAGGCGCCGATCCCGACCAGCATATGCGTGCGCAGCCCCGCCGCATGGTCGTGCCGCTCGCGCTCGTAGCCGACGATGCCGGTGAGCACGGCCGCCGTCGCCAGCCTGATGAAATCGGCAAAGATCGAGGAACTCGTGATCCACTCCCACATCTGCGCCTCATCGTCTCCAATTTTTTGCCTCGCGCGCTTCAGTACGGCAGTTGGTACTGCTCTGCACGGCCGCCGGCCTTGCTCCGGCTTTCGCGAGGCCGCGCGCTTTCGAAGAAATAGCAATGCGTTGCATCTTCGGCCTATGCTCTAAGCAGAAACCACCCGGTCGAGCCAGGGCAGGAGGCTCGCCGTCGCCTGGCTGCGGAAGGCCTCGGTCTCCTGCAGCGTCTCGTGCCGCGCCCCCTCGACGAGGGCGAGGGTCACGTCGTCGAGGCCGGTCTGGCGCAGCCGCCCTTCGAGCCAGCGCATGGCGGCGCCGGAGCGCGTGACGGGATCTCCTGTGCCCCCGAGAAGGTGGACCGGCAGGTCCGGCGGCAGCATCGACAGGCCGGCCGCGGACCCGCCCTGGAAGATCAGGGTCAGGATGTCCTCCATCATCGAAACGGTCGGCGAGAAGCCACAGAGCGGATCGGCAAGATAGTCGTCGACTGCGGCCGGATCGTGCGACAGCCAGTCGAACATCGTCCGGCGCGGGTTGATCGTCCGGCCCCAGGCGTCGAAGGTGGCGCGGCGGGCGATCGCGCTGGCGACGTCGGATCCCTTCAACGCCCGCTCGGCCTTGAGCGCGAAGCGGCCGACCCGTTCCTCCAGGCCGGTCTCGAAATCGGCGTTCCAGACCGCGAGGCCGGCGAAATCCCTGCCGTGTCGCTCGCCATAGTTCAGCGCGATCAGCCCGCCCATGGAATGGCCGAAGACCACGACCGGAAGCGCGCCGAAGCGCTCCACCGCGTGAAGATGGACCGCGCGGCAGTCCATCAGCACCTTGTCGACTCCGCTGCCCTTGGCGAAGCGGCGAAACGGCGCATCCGGCGCGACCGTCGAGCCGTGGCCGCGATGATCGTGCGCAAGGACGCAGAACCCGCGGGCGGCGAGTTCGGCGGCGAAGCGGCCGTAGCGGCCGGCATGCTCGGCGAGACCGTGGAAGATCAGGACGATGCCCTCCGCCTCGCCGACCGGGCGATGCGAATAGAGATGCAGCGCCGCACCCGTACGGCTGTCCAAAGTCTCTTCGCGATCGAATGCCACACCCGGCTCCTCATCCGTTCCGGCTGACGACTATAGGGCGCGCGGCATCCGAACGTCAGGGAAAAAGGACCGGCGCGGGGCGAGGCGGCGGGATCGGAAGCGACGACCAGGCGTCGAACCGGACTTGCGATGCAATCGTCATGTCGGCAAGCTACAGGTTCAAGAAACGGGGCGGGAGCGGGAGGTCGTCATGGCGCGGAAGACTTGGTGGATACTGGCAGTGATCGCGGCCCTGCCCGTGGGTGCGGCCTTCGCGCAGTCGCCGCTCGACGGCTATGTGATCGCCCGCTCGGCCTGCGCGGCCACGCCTTCGATCCGCAGCGCCGCCAACGACCCCTCGCTGCCTCTGGAGGTCGAGCGCGCCTACAGACTGGTCGGCGAGAACAAAAAGGACGGGACGCATTATCTGATCGAAGTGCCCGGCGCCAAGCCCGAGCAGCGCTGGATCGAAAAGCGCTGCGGCGAGCGCGTTGCCGCGGTGGACGCCGGCTCCGCGTCCGGCGGATCGGACGGTGAGGCGATCGAGGGCGCAAATTCGCAGCTGCCCGAGGACGAGCCTGCTTCGGATGTGGCCGATTCCGGAAACGGCGCGCAGGCGGGCGCGGCGCACCGCAACCTCCTTCTCGCCATCAGCTGGGAGCCCGCCTTCTGCGAAACGCACGAGCGCAAGCCGGAATGCCGGAGCATGACCGACACCTCCTTCGACGCCCGCCATTTCTCGCTGCACGGGCTCTGGCCGCAGCCGCGCGGGACGGAGTATTGCGGCGTCCCGGAGGACCAGAAGGCGGACGACAGGCGCGGCCGCTGGGATCGGCTGCCGGCGGTCGCGCTCGATCCGGAGGTGAAGACGAAACTCGACAAGTTCATGCCCGGCACGCAGTCGCGGCTCGAACGGCATGAATGGACCCGCCACGGGACCTGCTACGGAGCCGATGCGAACGAATATTTCCGGGACTCCATCGCGGCGCTCGAAGCGATCGATGCCTCCGCGGTGGGCGCGCTGTTTGCCGGCGCGCTGGAGCGGCCGCTGTCGGCCGACAAGATCCGCGCGGCCTTCGACCAGGCCTTCGGGCCGGGCGCCGGATCGCGCGTGAAGATCGCCTGCGACCGCGACGGCGATCGCCGGCTCATTTCCGAACTCACCATCGGCCTCGTCGGCGAGATCACGCCGGAGCCCGACATGAAGGCGCTGATCATGGCCGCGCGGCCGACCAGCCCCGGCTGCACCGATGGGATCGTCGACGCGGCGGGGCTGCAATAGACGAAGGGGACCGCCTTGCGGCGGCGCGGGTGCGGCACCCTGTCGCACGGCCGACGGCCAGAGCGGGCCTGGCGGCGCCGGGGCTTGCGTGCTCACAAGCTGTTTAAAAGCAAGCGGTTTCGCGAACGGGGGATGACGCCTGCCCCGGTCTCCCGGACGCCTGCGGCTGGAGTCAGGCGGAGCCGCGCGGGCCTTTCGGCACTCTGCGGATAGAAAGTCTTAAACGCGTTCGTCCTAATCTTGACGGGGCAGACGTTTGAGGAATTTTCCCTTTATGGCTGATCTTGCCAGGATCCGTGACCATGCGAAGGTCCGGCCGCTGCCGCGGGGCGGCGCCCGCTTGTCCTTCTTTGCACGGGACCGTGGAACGATCGTCACTCTCCGCAATGCGGCCGGCAATGCCGCTCTTTCGGGGGCGGGCGCATGAGGACGCCGCAGCCGCAGGACGGGAGCGATCTCGCGCGGATCGCGGCGCTCGAGGCGGACGTCGCGGCGCAGGCGGAGACCATCCGCGAACAGGCCGAGATGCTCGCCCACAGCCGCAAGATCTTCGAGCGCGCTTCCGCCGCGGCCCGGATCGGCGTCTGGGAATGCCGGCTGGCCGATGAGCATCTGACCTGGACCGACGTCGTCTACGACATTTTCGAACTTCCGCGCGGCTCGGCGCTCGACCGTGGCGCGACCGTCCTTTGCTACCCGGAGGACTCGCGGCGGGCCATGGAAGAGGCGCGCGCCCGGGCGATCGCCGAGCGCAGCGGCTTCACCCTCGATGCCGAGATCGTCACGGCGAAGGATGCCCATCGCTGGATCAGGATCACGGCAACCGTCGAATGCGAGGGCGACGTGCCCGTCCGCATCTTCGGCATGAAGCAGGACATCACCGAGGAAAAGCTCCTCTCGGACCGCACGCGCTATCTCGCGGAATATGACGTGATGACCGGGCTCGCCAATCGCGCCAGCTTCCAGACCTGTCTCGGGGGCCTCGACGCGCAGTCGCGGGCGGCGCTCCTCCTCGTCGACCTCGATGGCTTCAAGCAGGTCAACGACACGATGGGCCACGCCTTCGGCGACGAATGCCTGAGAGAGGCTGCTCGCCGACTCGAGGCGGCCTGCCCGGAAGCGGACCTCGTCTCGCGCATCGGCGGGGACGAGTTTGCCGTCATCCTCAAGGCGCCCGCACGCGGGGCCACCACGCAGCTGGCCGCGAAGATCGTCGCCGCATTCCGCAAGCCGATCGTCTGCGAGCGCCATTCCATCCAGATCGGGGCCTCCGTCGGGATCGCCCGCCTCGGCGATTGCCTGCCGTCCGATCTCTTCGTGCGGGCCGACCTCGCGCTTTATGCTGCGAAGGCGGCCGGACGCGGCACTTACCGCAGCTTCAAGCCGGAAATGGTGACTGGGGGAAGCTTCCGCGCCGCCTGAAGCGGGCGCAACCCTCGAGCCTGAGGCGGCGTCGGCCCGACGCCGGTCTCCGCCTATGCCGATATTTCAGCCCGGTGCCGCCACCAGGGACACTTGCGGCGGCCGGGCTTCGAAGGGCAGCGCGCTCGTTGCGGCGGCGCCGCGCATCTCGCGCCGGAACTGGCCGGGCGGGGCTCCGAACATCTGGCGAAACGTCCGGCTGGCATGGCTCTCGCTGGCAAAGCCGACGGCGAAGGCGAGGGCGGCGATGCTGCGCGGCTCCAGCGGATCCTCGAGCAGCGCCTTCAGCCGTACGGCCCGGCGCTCCTGAATATGGCTGGCGACGCCGCCGAAGGGCCGGAAGAGCTCATAGAGCCGCGACCGCGACAGGCCAATCTCCGACGCGATCGCCGCCGGGCTGAGGCCGGGGCTGGCAAGGCGCCGCTCGATGGCGGCGCGCGCCTGGTCGAACTTGTCGAACGTGCCGGCCCGTGCGGCATCCTTTCCCGGCGAGGGCATGAGCGCGATCGCCAGGAGTTCGCGGAAGGCCTGGACGGCACCGGCGATCTCGCGTGGTCCGAGCCGGACGAGATGCCGGTCGAGCGAGACCATCATGTCGCCGAGAAGGGCGGAGGCCGGTGTCTTCAAGACAATACCGTGCAGGCCGGCGCAGTCCTCGACGAAGGGCCTCAGCTCGTCCTGCGGGATCGAGACAGCCAGGATATGGGCATTCTTGAACCGCGCGCGATGCGGACGCCCGGCGTCGAAGACGACGATATCGCCAGGGCCAGCGAGGACAGCGTTGTCAGGCGCACCACCGACGAACTCGCCCGACAGGAGGAGTTGGAGGACGAATTGCCCGGGGTCGTTGCGGAGTTCTATTCGCGCCGGTCGTTCGTGCCCGCGTCCCGTCCGCCGGCGCTCGAACATCACCATAGGGCCAAGCTGCCGCGCTCCGGCTTCGCCCGCGAATACCGCACCGACCGCTGCGCCGGGCCTGAAAGTACGAGGGTCTCGGGGAGCTGCGCACCGGTCTTCGGCCTGAGGCATGCAAGACGTGAGAAGAGAAAGCGGATTGTCGCGGGTGTAGGGCGCCATCGCAGTTCTGGGACCACCTGCCGTGCCTGTCTCAAGGCCCTCCGTTGGCAGTGCGGACAGGCGCCGCAACGTAATCGCCTTTCGGGTGGCTGTCATCTGGCCCGGATAGGGAATTGCACAATATTTCAAAAGACTACGCGGCGCCGCGGCGGCTTGACCATTGGCGATGGCAGCGGCCGGTGTCGGAAAGGATCGAGAAGCGCGAAGAGGCGTCCGTCTGCGCTTGCCTCTGCGCCGCGACGGACGCCCGCGGCCGGTCGCACGCAAACTCTGGCCGGACGGTGGGGCAAGAAATCTGGACGGCCGGAGCTTCAAGGCCCGCCGGATCGTCCCGTAAGAGTGTCCTGCCGGAGCGATTTCCGGCTTGTTTTCTTTCAGGGTCTGTATCCATGACAACATCGCTTCTGTCTCGCCTCGCCATCTGCGCCCTGATCTCGGTCCTTGCCGGACCCGCTCTGGCGGCTGGCGCGATCGCCGTCGACGACGAAGAGGGCATGAAGGCGGGCGACGTCGGCTACGGGACGGCGACGGGCTATTCGTCGCGTGAAGCCGCCGCCGCCGCTGCGCTCAAGAACTGCCAGGACGAGGGCAATTCGGCCTGCAAGGTCGTCGTCCGCTTCGACACCTGCGGCGCCTATGCCGGCTCGGCCGACTATTACGGGATCGGCTACGGCAAGAGCGAGAAGGCCGCAGAGTCCGCCGCGCTCAAAGAGTGCGGCAACAAGTCCTGCAAGATCGTCGTCTCTGACTGCGAGTAAGCGGTCGCAGGCGGGCGGCCGGGGCTGGGTCCGGAAGGGCCCGGCGCCGAGGGCCGTCCGCTCCGACCCAGGAGCTTCCTGCCGCGCCTTCGCTCAGAACCGTTCGACGAAGGGCCGAAGCTCGATTTCCCAGGACCAGGCCGAGCGGTGCTGGTCGATCAGCGCAAGATAGCTGTCGGCGATCGCCTCCGGATCCAGCATGGAATCGGGGGCGTCCGGCGGCTCCGTGCGGCCGGGATTGCGGATTACGCCGTCGATGACGACGTGGCCAACATGGACGCCCTGCGGGTGAAGCTCGCGGGCGATCGACTGCGCAAGCCCGCGCAGCGCGAACTTGCCCATGGCGAAGGGCGCCGAATTGGCAAAACCCTTCACGCCCGCCGAGGCGCCGGTGAAGAGGATGGTTCCGGCCTTTTTCGGCAGCATCCGCCGCGCCGCCTGTTGCGCGACGAGGAAGGCGCCGAAGGCTGAAACCTCGATCGCTCGTCTGACATCTGCCGGATCGAGTTCGGTCAACGGCCCGCGCACCCTTGCCGAGGGATTGTAGACCGCGACGGGGAGATCGTCGCCGAGGCCATCAACCTCGCCGAAGAGGCGGGTGACCGCCCCCGGGTCGGCCGCGTCGCAGGCGACGATGTGGGCGTTCGTCTCCTTTGCCAGTTCGCCGAGCTTGTCGACATTGCGGGCGGCAAGGACGAGCTTGAAGCCGCGTGCGGCGAGCTTGCGGGCGAGCGAGGCGGACAGGCCGTCCCCGACGCCGACGATCAGTGCGATGGACATGGCCATTCTCCGGCATTGCATGGGTTCGACGCGATATGGGCCGCGCAGGCGGAAGCGCCAGCCGGAGGCGGTTTGCGATCATGCGATAGCGGCCACCCTTGCGGCGGAAGAGGCACGCTCGGGCCGGGCGAGAGGTGCGGCTTTCCCAGCGGTCGGGACAGGGCAGCGTTGCGGCCATCGGCGCGATGGCTTAGAGACGGCGCCAATTCGTCATTCCAGTTTTCGCGATACGGAGCAGCAGCGCGCCATGGCTCGCCAGTTCATCTATCACATGTCGGGCCTCTCCAAGGCCTACGGGAACAAGAAGGTTCTCGACAACATCCACCTGTCCTTCTACCCGGACGCCAAGATCGGCATTCTCGGACCGAACGGCGCGGGTAAGTCGACGCTCCTGAAGATCATGGCCGGCGAGGACAAGGAGTTCACCGGCGAGGCTTGGGCAGCCGAAGGCGCCACCGTCGGCTATCTGCCGCAGGAGCCGCATCTCAACACCGACAAGACGGTGTTCGAGAACGTGATGGAGGGCGTCGCCGACAAGCAGGCGATCCTCGACCGCTACAACGAACTGATGATGAACTACTCAGAGGAGACGGCGGAGGAGGGGGCGAAGCTCCAGGACGTCATCGACGCGCAGAACCTCTGGGACCTGGAAAACCAGGTCGAGATGGCGATGGACGCGCTGCGCTGCCCGCCGGCCGATGCCGAGATCGGGCCGCTGTCGGGTGGCGAGCGCCGCCGTGTCGCGCTCTGCAAGCTGCTCCTGTCCAAGCCCGACATCCTGCTCCTCGACGAGCCGACCAACCATCTCGACGCCGAGACCATTCTCTGGCTCGAAAAGCACCTGCGCGAGTACGAGGGCTCGGTGCTGATGGTCACCCATGATCGCTACTTCCTCGACAACGTCACCGGCTGGATCCTTGAGCTCGACCGCGGCCATGGCGTGCCCTACGAGGGCAACTACTCCGTCTATCTGGAGAAGAAGCAGAAGCGCATGCAGCAGGAGGGCCGCGAGGACGACGCCCGCATGCGCGCCATCACGAGAGAGCGCGAGTGGATCCAGCAGGGCGCCAAGGCCCGCCAAACCAAGTCGAAGGCCCGCATCAAGGCCTATAACGAGCTGGTCGAGGCTGCCGAGAACAGAAAGCCGGCGGACGGCAAGATCGTCATCCCGACCGGCGAGCGGCTCGGCAACAAGGTGATCGAGGTCGAGAACCTGACGAAGAGCTTCGGCGACCGGGTGCTGATCGAGAACCTGTCCTTCAAGCTGCCGGCCGGCGGCATCGTCGGCATCATCGGGCCGAACGGCGCCGGCAAGTCGACGCTGTTCAGGATGATCACCGGCCAGGAGAAGCCCGACTCGGGCAAGATCGACATCGGCGAGACCGTCGATCTCGGCTATGTCGACCAGAGCCGCGACGACCTCGATCCGAACCACAACGTCTGGGAAGAGATCTCCGGCGGCGTCGACATCATGAAGCTCGGCAAGTACGAGATGAACAGCCGCGCCTATGTCGGCAACTTCAACTTCAAGGGCCCGAACCAGCAGCAGAAGGTTGGCACGCTCTCGGGTGGCCAGCGCAACCGCGTGCATCTGGCCAAGATGCTGAAGTCCGGCGCCAATGTCATCCTGCTCGACGAGCCGACCAATGATCTCGACACCGAGACGCTGACCGCGCTCGAGGATGCGCTGGAGGAATACGCCGGCTGCGCCGTGGTGATCAGCCACGATCGCATGTTCCTCGACCGGCTCGCCACCCACATCCTCGCCTTCGAGGGCGACAGCCATGTCGAATGGTTCGAGGGCAATTTCGAGGACTACGAGCAGGACAAGATCCGCCGCCTCGGCCCGGAATCGGTCAACCCCAAGCGCCCGACCTACAAGCGCCTGACGCGCTGAGCGGCTGCTCTCGAATCCGTTTCCGACCCGGCCCGGCGCTGTGCTAGGCTGGGTCGTCTGCCGTTAGGGCAGGGAGCGTGGAGACGGACATGCGCGGAGAGAGCGTCTTATATTCGGCCGCGATGGCGGCGGCGTTAGTCGTGCTGTGGGCGGCCTCCGCCGAGGCGAAGCCCGCCCGCTGCTTTACGACCGACGACGGCTATTTCGACTGCGAATTCCGGAGCACGGATCGGGACGGGAGCTTCACGATCGAAGGGCCGGCCGCCACCTACATCGTGAACATCGACAGCCCGGGCACTGCCTACGCCTTCGTCAATCTTGGCGAGCGCAACGTGTCGCTGCCCGGGCTCTACGTTCGCGAGACGGAGGATCCGGCCTGCTGGGCGAATGCGCAGACCGATACGAGGATCTGCGCCTGGTAGCGGCCGACCATGCTCCGGGGAGAGATTCCGGGGGATGTGTCTGATTTCTCTGGAACCTCTTGCCACGCTGGCGTATTGACGCGCCGATCGGTTGGCGTCCAACAATCATTTTCGTTGGGACCCGAAGCTGCCCTGCAATTGCGCGCCGGCCGCTTGGCTCAGGACGCGAGGCAAGGGCGAAACGATGAGAAGGCAGGGCGGGGATATGCGCGTTGACACGTCTCGAGCAGCGGCTTCCGCCGGACCTGGGGACAGCCTGTTCGGGGCAGGGCGGCCGCTTCCGCAGCTCCTCGCGCAGCCGCAAAGCGTCGGGTGTCATGCAGCAGCTTAATGGTGAAGCCTTCCTCGACAGTTTCGCGGCGGACCCCGGAGCCCCGCCGGGCGGCGGGTTCGCCGCGGGCCCCGCATCCGCGTCGGCCGGCGAGCCCGCGGCAGACGAGATCGACTTCGCCAAGGTCTTCGACGCCCTGACCACCCCCTACATGGTTCTAGATGCCGAGCTGAGATACGTCGCCGCCAACGCGGCCTATGAAGAGGCGACGTTCCGCACCCGGGAGGAACTTCTCGGCCAGCGCCTGTTCGACCTTTTTCCCAATCCCGGCGAGAGCGGGCGGCGCCTGCGCCGGTCCCTCGAGCAGGTGATGGCGACAGGCGAACCGGACACGATCGCCTTCCTCTCCTACGCCATTCCCCGGCCGGCATCGAAGGGCGGCGGGATGGAGCAGCGCTATTGGAGCGCCACCCATTCTCCGGTGAAGGACGCGCTCGGCAAAGTTCGCTTCATCGTCCAGAACACCGTCGACGTGACCGAGATCGTCCGGCTGAGGGAAGCCAATGCGCTGCCCTTCCGGACCGTCCCCGGTGAGCTCGCGCTCCTCAAGAATGCGCAGGATGTCGAGGAAGCCTATCAGGAGCGCGTATCCGAGAGCGAAGAGTTCCGGCAGCTCTTCCGCCAAGCGCCGGGCATGATCGCCGTCCTCGAGGGGGAGGACCAGGTCTTCACCTTCGTCAACGACAGCTACCAGCGCTTCGTCGGCGAACGCGACCTGATCGGCCGGCCGCTGCACGAGGCGCTGCCGGAGATCTGCGACCAGGGCTTTGCGGAGATGGTCCAGGAGGCGTACCGCGAAGGCCGGCAGGTATCGGGCGAGGCGGTGCCGACGGTCATTCGCGCCGATGCCGGCGTCCTTCCCAAGGAAGCCTTCGTCGACTTCACCTGCAATCCGATCCGGGACGGGGAGGGCGCAGTGATCGGCGTCTTCGTGCAAGGCGCCGACCGAACCGAGGCAGTGCGCGCCACCAAGCACCAGCGCACGCTGATCGACGAGCTCAATCACCGCGTGAAGAACACGCTGGCGACGATCCAGGCCATGGCCCGGCAGAGCTTCCGCAACACCGAGGACATTGCCGAAGCCCGCTACGCCTTCGAATCGCGGCTGATGGCGCTGAGCCACGCCCACAACATCCTGTCCGACCGGCGCTGGGAGTTCGCGCCGCTCTCCGCGCTCCTCAAGGAGGAACTCGCCGATTTCGGGGCCGACCGGGTCAGCATGGTCGGACCGGAGATCACCCTTCCGGCAAATGTCGGGATCTCGCTGGCGATCGTCTTCCACGAACTCACCGCCAACGCGCAGCGCCATGGCGCCCTGAAGGACGATGCGGGATCGCTGGAGGTGATCTGGTCGCATTCCACGGAGCCGGACGGGCAGACGCTGGCCTTCTCCTGGACCGAGCAATGCCGGCGGTCGCTGGCGGAGGCACCGGGGCCTCTGCGGCCTGGCTACGGCATCCGCGTCCTGACGCGGATCATCGAAGGCGAACTCGTGGGGTCCCTGTCCCTTGACCTTCAGGAGAGCGGTCTCATTTGCCGATTTGTGATCAAACTTTCCGAGGTCGGCGACATTGCAGGTTCAGGGGCGCAATGAGGGGGGCGGCCTGAACGGCCTGCGCATCATGATCGTCGAGGACGAGAGTCTCGTCGCCATGCAACTCGAAGACATGCTGTTCGATCTGGGATGCGACGTCGTCGGGCTCGCCATGCGTATCAAGGGCGCGCACGAGATCATCGATTCCGGTGTCGCGATGGACCTCGCCATCCTCGACGTCAATGTCAGTGGTGAGACGGTCTATCCGGTCGCCGAGCGTCTCGAAAAGGCCGGTGTGCCGGTAGTCTTCGCGACAGGCTACGGCAAGGAGGGCGTCGACCCGCGCTGGCACGGCTGCCAGATCGTCCAGAAGCCCTACACGATGGAGCAGATCGAAAGCTCGATCGAGCGCAGCCGGAACTGAGCCGCACGGCCTGCGGCAGCCGGGACTGCCGCAGGGGCGGGATTAGCTAAAGCGTTGCGAGACTCCGGGTGCTGGATGCCGCCCGGCTCCCCTTCTGCCTCCATCTTGCCGAAATCCGACATTCTTGATCTTGCCAGGCCCTCTATTCGTCGGCCGTGCCGGTGATGCTCATCACGAGTTGCCGGGGCGACAGAGTGAGGCGCAGGACCGTCGCCGCCGGGTGCGCCGCGGCGGTCGCCTCCTCCATGCCGGGTGCTGCAAGGATCACCAGCCTCGTACCGGACGATTCCAGGCCGACAGCGAGGTTGCGCTCGAGGTCCATCCCTTCCGGCAAGGCGACGACCGAGATAGCGAAGGATCGACGCGCCAGCCGGTCGATCGCGGTCCGCTGCGAGCCGGCGATGGTCGCGCGGGCGCCGGCCTCTTCCAGCGCATCGGACATCCTGAAGGCGCGCCTTTCGTCCACGTCGCAGACAAGAACGTCCTTGCCGGCGAGAAGGCTCGCCCAGGAAAATGCGTCAAACGTGTCAAGGCCCCGGCTCATGGGCGAACGAAACCATTCGGCGCGTCGTCCCGCAAGATAGCGACAGCTCGATCACGATTTCGGCATCGTTTCCGACGAAACGTCTCCGCCGCCTGTCTGTTAAGCTTTCAGGTGGGCTGAGGGCATCGTGCGGACGCCCACGATCGAGAAAATGGGATCATTCCATGGATGTCTTCGTCCAGACCATGATGGAAACGCTCGGCGCCTTTGGCATCGCGCTGTTGATGTTCCTGGAGAACATCTTCCCGCCGATCCCGTCAGAGCTGATCATGCCGCTCGCCGGATATCAGGCCGCGTCCGGACAGATGTCGCTCTGGCTGGTGATCTTGTCGGGAACCATCGGCTCGCTGCTCGGCGTCGTGCCTTGGTATTATGCCGGGTCGATCCTCGGCCGACGGAGGCTCGAGCGCCTCGCTGAGCGACATGGCCGCTGGCTGACGCTTTCGCCCGAGGATGTCGGCCGCGCCGACGACTGGTTCCGTCGCCATGGCGCGCTGGCGGTGCTGTTCGGGCGACTGGTTCCGACGGTGCGCACCCTGATCTCGGTTCCCGCGGGCGTCGCCCACATGCCGCTCGCGACGTTCCTCGTCTATTCCGCCATCGGCAGCGCCGTCTGGACCAGTTTCCTCGCCGGGGTCGGCTATCTGCTCGGCCAGCAATACGATCTGGTGGCGGATTATGTCGGGCCGGTTTCGAACGCCGTTTTCATCATCATCGCCATCATCTACGTCTACCGCGTCGCGACCTTCGGCAAGCGCCAGCGCCGTCAAGAGGAGGCACGGCAGGCGGACGGGTGAGACCCGCCGGTGGCTCGCTTGACGCCGCAGCCCGCTCGGATCGGAGGATGCGCCGGTTTGCGGTGCGGGCCATGTTTCCGGTAGAGGGCTCGGGCGATGGAGATGGAGGTCGAGATCAGGCGGGGGCGGCGGTTGAAGGGGCGCGTCGCCGGGCTTTACCAGACTGCGGGAAATGGGTTCGAGACGACACCCGTCGAGCAGCTCACCCTGACGTTCTCCGGCATAGCGGGCGATCGGCACGAGGGCGTCACCCGGCGGTCGGGCGGGCGCGAGCCCTGGTACCCGCGCGGCACCGAGATGCGCAACGAGCGGCAATTGTCGCTCCTTTCCCAGGACGAACTGGACGGGGTCGCGACGGATCTCGAGATCGACCGGCTGATGCCGGAATGGATCGGCGGCAATCTGCTCGTCGAGGGGATCGCGCGGCTCTCGCTCCTGCCGCCGCGCACGGTGCTCTTTTTCGCTTCCGGGGCGAGCATCCGGATCGACGGCGACAACGCGCCCTGCCGGCTTGCCGGACGAGCGATCGCGGCGCATTGCGGCCGGCCGCGGGCGGAGTTCGACTTTCCGAAGCTCGCCCGGCATCGGCGCGGCCTCGTGGCTTGGGTGGAGAAACCGGGCGTCGTGACAATGGGCGAGACCTTCGAAGCGCGCATCCCCGAGCAATGGGTCTATCCCTAGAGCGCCTGGCGGCGGACCGGGTGCGCTCCGCTGGCCGATCTCTTTGTTGTCGCAGCGGGTCTTTCCGAAAGCCGGTTTCCCGTTTTCCGTCCGAGGTTCGAGCCGAGAACGCAGTAGCGAGCGCCGAGCCCGCGGGCGACCCTGGCTGCAGTATGGCGCCGGGGGCAGGGAGACCGCCATGCACCTGACCCGACGCCTGGGGGACTCGCTGAAGAGCCTGGTGGCGATCTCGGGCGATCCAATGCCGTGGAAGAGCGTGATGTTCACGCTGCTTGCCGTCGCGGTTCCGCCGGCCGTCGCCGGCACGCTCCTCGGCCGCGCCGCGATCGCCGGGCTGATCGCCGCGATGTCGGCCCATCTGGCGGCCAAGGACGTCGGCATCGGCATTGCCGGCCTGATCGTGACCTTCACCGGTCTTGCCGGCTTCGTCGCCCTCGGCGCGCCGGAGATGGCGCTTCTGGTGACGCCGGTCATCGCGGGCGCAGCCGGCGCGGCGGGAAGCTACGGGCTGGCGCGTCCGGTCATCCGGGGCCTGATCTTCTGGACGATCTTCACCTCGACGCTGATGCCGGCCGAGCGGCCGGAGGCGCTGTTCGTCACCTATTTCGCCGCGATGGCGTGGAGCCTCGCCGTGACGCGCCTGGCGGGCCTCGACGCGACCCTGCCGAAGGAAGAGCCGGAATCGCATCGCTATGCGGCGGTCTTCGGCGTCGTCTTTGCCACGGGCCTGACGATCTCGGTCTATGTCAGCCAGAATTATTTCGGCCGGCATGGCTTCTGGTTTCCGCTGACCTTCGTGGCGCTGTGCCTGCCGCCGCACGGGGCGCTGTTCTCGCGCACGCTGCAGCGCGGCGTCGGCACGCTGGTCGGAACCGGGATCGCCTTCGCCATCGCTCTCGTTCTGCCGGGCACGTGGTGGATTGCCGGCGTCGGCGCGATCGCCCTGCCGCTCGGCTTTCGCGTCCTGCCGGCGAGCTATACCGGCTTCATCACGCTCCTCACCGTCGCGATCCTCTGCTTTCTGGACATTGCCTCGGACATCGACACGCTCGCCTTCGAGCGGGTGGCGACCATGGCTGCTGCTGCGGCCATGACGCTGGGGCTCGCGATGGTCGGAGCGCTGGCGCTCTATCTGGTCAAGCCCGAGGCGTTGAAGTCCCTGCAGGAGAGCTGATCGTCGCTCTACGATCCGAGTCTTCGTCTTCGTCTTCGTCGGAATCGGCGGGAGCCGCATCCGTCGGCCCGGCCGGTCCGTCGGGTTCCGCCTCGTCCGGATCGAGGTGCCGGGTAGCGCCCCAATCGCCGAGGACGGCGTTGATGTCGTCGAGCACGAAGAAGCGCGCGGCGTCGCGGTCGTAGCCGTCGTCCATCAGCGCGTCGTAGTCGGTGTGCATGTGCCGGATTTGCGCCACCGCCGCGAGCCAGACGGCGCTTTCCGGCGTCAGGCTGCGCATGTGCTTGGCGCGGGCCGCCTCGCGGATCGCTTCGGCATCGAGGAAAGGCGCGCGGGGGATCGTCGCCGTCAGGGCCCGGGCGATCCGCTTCTGCCGCTCGGTCGCCATGGCGTCACCCTTCGCTGGTCCCCGCCGATGGGGCGTCCACTGACGGATAATAGGGCTTGATGTCGAGAAGCGGCGTTCCGTCGAGGACGTCGACGGCGTCGATGGTCACGCGACCGGCCTCGGGGTCGATCGCCTCGATCCTCGCCAGATGAAGGCCGATCGGATTGGGCCGCGCCGGCGAGCGCAGCGTGAACGTCGCCCGGACGTCGCCCGAATGGCGCGGTTTCTGCAGGGCAAGGTCGCGGTCGGCCCCGTCGAGGAAGGTCAGGCACCAGACGACGTCTCCGACCGCGAGTCCGGCAAGGGCGGGGCGCCAGCGCGGGTCGATCTCCAGCACCCCCGTCTCGCCCGCCTCGAGCGCAGCCCGCCGATTCTTCGGGCAGGTCTCACAGGTCTTCCACGGCGACCTGATGCGGCCGATGAAGACGAGGCCGGCATCGTCATAGGCAGGAGGCGGGCCGTCGAACCGGACTTCTCCCTCGCGGGCCGTATCGCGGAGCGACCGCGCGGCGGTCGGATCCTCGGCTGGTTCGTTTCCGGTCATCGCGTGGCTGCCCGCCCACCCCGCATCCGGCGGTTCGGCCGGATCTGTGCCTGCACCCTGCGAGACGGCAAGCACCCCTTGCCAATCCTTCGGGTTTCACATAAAGATATGTTTATATCCTGATTGAGCGTGGGCATGCTGGACATTCCGAGATTTCCTTTCGACCCCCTGGTGGACGCGTTGAAGGCCGTGGCCGAGCCGACGCGCCTTCGGCTGGTGATCCTGCTCAGCGAATTCGATCTCACCGTGAGCGAGCTTACGGCGATTCTCGGCCAGTCGCAGCCGCGGATATCGCGCCATCTCAAGCTTCTGGCCGAAGCCGGTCTCGTCGTGCGCTATCAGGAGGGCGCCTGGGCCTATTTCCGGGTCTCGCACGAAGCCTCCAGCGCCGGCCTCGTGCGGTCGATGCTGGGCTGGGTCGACGAGGCCGATCCCGTCATCCGGCGGGATGCCGAGCGGCTCGAGGAGGTGCGCCGGCAGCGCGCGCAGCGCGCGGCGGACTATTTCGCCCGCAACGCGGCGAGCTGGGACCGGATTCGCGCCCTGCATGCCTCCGACACCGATGTCGAGGCGGCGCTTCTGGCCGCGCTCGGCAGGAAGCGCTTCGACACGCTGCTCGACATCGGAACCGGAACCGGCCGGATGCTGGAACTGCTCGCCCCGCGGGCCGAGCGCGCTGTCGGCATCGACGCCTCGCGCGAGATGCTGGGCGTTGCGAGAGCCAAACTCGATACGGCCGGCATCGCCAATGCGCAGGTGCGGCTCGGCGATGCCTATCACCTGCCGGTGGACCGGCACGGGTTCGACCTCGCGGTGGTTCACCAGGTGCTGCATTTCCTCGACGATCCCGCCGCGGCGGTCCGCGAGGCGGCGGCGGCGCTTTCCCCCGGAGGCCGGCTGGCGGTCATCGACTTTGCGCCGCACGAACTGGAGTTCCTGCGCTCCGACCACGCCCATATGAGGCTCGGCTTCTCCGACGAGACCCTCACCGGATATGCCGAGGCGGCGGGTTTGGAAACGATTTCGATCGATCATCTCGTCTCCAAGGGCGGTGAGACCGGGGACCTGACCGTCACCATCCTGATTGCGCAGGACAGGCTGCGCCTCGTGGCGGGCGCCGAGCCTGCGCACGCCATCCGATCCAGTGAAGAAGGGCCCACAGCATGAGCCAGATCAACGCGCTGCCGGCCAGCGGCATCAATGTTTCCTTCGAGTTCTTTCCGCCGAAGACCGAAAAGATGGAGGAGAACCTGTGGCGCTCGATCGAGCGTCTGGCGCCGCTGTCGCCGCACTTCGTCTCCGTGACCTACGGCGCCGGCGGCTCGACCCGCGAGCGCACGCATTCGACGATCGAGCGGATCCTGAAGGAAACGGATCTCCAGCCTGCGGCGCATCTGACCTGCGTCGACGCCTCGCGCGAGGAGGTCGACGAGGTCGTGCGCCAGTATCGCGACACCGGCGTCAGGCATTTCGTGGCGCTGCGCGGCGACAGCCAGGCCGGCGTCGGCCAGACCTATGTGCCGCGCTCCGACGGCTACCGGAACGCGGTCGAGCTGGTCGCCGGCCTGCGGGCGATCGACGATTTCGAGATCTCGGTCTCGGCCTATCCGGAAAAGCATCCCGAGAGCTCGGACTTCGCCACCGATATCGATCTTCTGAAGCGCAAGGTCGACAATGGCGCCACGCGCGCCATCACCCAGTTCTTCTTCGACAACGATATTTTCGAACGCTATGTCGAACGGGTGCGCCGGGCGGGGATCTACATCCCGATCGTCCCCGGCATCGTGCCGATCCACGACTTCACCAAGGTTTCCCGTTTCTCCAAGGCCTGCGGGGCGACGATCCCGCTCTGGCTGGCCGAACGGTTCGAGGGACTGGAAACGGATGTCGAGACCCGCAGCCATGTCGCGGCGGCCTTCTGCGCCGAGCAGGTTCTCGACCTCACCCGGCGCGGTATCACGGACTTCCACTTCTACACGATGAACCGCGCCGATCTCGTCTACTCGATCTGCCACATCCTCGGCCTCAGGGCCCGGGCGGAAGCGGCGCAGGGCGAAGCGGTCGCCGCGGCCTGACGGCTGCTATTCTCCAATCGCGAGAGCTTCCATAAAAAAGGAGAGCCGGGCCTCGCGGCCCGGCTCTCCGTCGCTGTTTTGCCCCGACGGCCGCGACCGGCCGGCCGGACCCGATCTTACGGAAGATAGCCCGCGACCATCGCGATCAGGAATGCGAACACGGCGCAGATCATCAACAGGTTCAGTGAACGCGTGAGTTCCATAGTATCGGCTCCCTATTTGAACCAGCGGTGAACGTTACCCAAGCAACAGCGCTCGTAAAGAGGCTTTCGTTGCTGCGCTGCGAACGCTCTTGCATGCATCCTCTGAAGCTCCTGAAAGCGCAGGCGTTGCAAGTGCGAAGGAGACGTCAAACTTTTTCGGGTTGGCGTGCCGCTATGGGCCCGGGCTGGCCCATTTTGCCACAGTATCGTCAAGGGATATTCGGTCCGGCACGGCGCAGGGCCGGAATTGGGGACGGTTCTTGAAGAGGACGGCAGGCCGGAAACCCTAGTGGGCGCCGGCCGGAGAGGCCGGTTCCCGGCACACGATCCGGCGGGGACCACCCAGCGGGCGGTCCGCATCTTCCGAATCGCTCATTGTCGCGCCAGGGCGCGTTCCAGAAGATCTCCGATGGCCAGAGCCTCGGCATCACGGCCGAACCGGGTGACGATGGAGACGCCGAGCGGAAGACCGCCCTGCGCGAGGAGGCCGGGCACGTTGACCACCGGATTGCCGGTCAGCGTCCAGAGCTTGTTCATCACCGGATCGCCGGTGAAAGCGTGCCCCTTCGGAGCCGGGCCGACCGCGGAGGGGACGAGCAACGCGTCGACCTCCTCGAACAGGGCCGTCGCCGCCTTGCGCCCGATCCGCGCTATCCGCCGTGCCGCGTCATACTCTGCCGGCAGGATCGCGGCGCCGGCGTCGAGGGTGGCGAGGATTTTGGGGCCCATGGCGCCGCGGTGGCGGCTGCGTTCGTCGAGGAGGGCGTGCGCGGCCTCAAAGCCCTGCACGGTTCCATGAGCCTCCCGCGCGGCGACAAGCGCCGCCGGCTCCTCGATCTCGACGAGGCGGGCGCCGGCGGCCTCGAACGTCGCGGCCGCCTGATCCCACGCCGCCTGCATCTGCGGGTCGAGATCTCCGTCCTTGCCGCTGCGATAGAGCCCGATGCTGATCCCGCCGGCACCGCTCAGCGGCGGAACCTTGAGCGGCCGGCCGGTGAGAAGCTCGGCCAGGAGCGCCACGTCCGCGACGCTTGCCGCGAAGAGGCCGGCGGTGTCGAGCGACCAGGCGAAGGTCTTCATGCCGACGGTCGGCAGCAGCCGGAAGCTCGGCTTGTATCCGGCGACGCCGCAAAAGGAGGCGGGGCGGATCACCGACCCGCCGGTCTGCGAGCCGCAGGCGGCGGGAACCATGCCGGCCGCCACGGCGGCGGCCGAGCCCGATGAGGAGCCGCCGGGCGTGTGGGCGGGATCGTGCGGATTGCGCGTCGCCGCCGGATCCATCGAGGCAAACTCGGTGGTCGCGGTCTTGCCGATGATGCAGGCGCCTTTCGTTCGCGCCATCGCGACGAGGGCGGCGTCCGCACGCGGCCGGGAGCCGCGATAGATCGGCGAGCCATGTTCGGTCGGCATGTCGGCCGTGTCGAAGATGTCCTTCACGCCGAAGGCGATGCCCGCGAGCGGGCCGCTCGCCGAGTGCGCGGCGGCAAGGCTTTCCTCGGGCGCCCGGCTGACGAAAGCGGCGAGGTCGCCGTCGACGGCCTCGATCCGTTCGAGGCTCTCGCGGAGGCTGGCCTCGACGCCGATGCGGCCCGAGTCGAGATCGGCGAGGCGGGCGGCAAGAGAGACAGGGCGTGCGTACATGGCGGCTCCGATGTTGAGCGCCGGTTTTAGGGGCGCGCGCGGGCCTGCGGCAAGCGATCTTTGATGCCGCGGAAGGCCGCGACGGGCGACATTCGCTGCTTCATACCCTGCGACTTCGGCTGTCGCGCCCTAGGTGGAGCCGCGTCGCGCCCTCAGAATCGCAGAAAGAGGTATTCGTGCAGAGTTTTCCGACGGCGAAGGAGGCCGCCCTCACGCTGCGCCCGGACGTGCCGGTCTACTGCTTCCGCCCGGCGGTACTCGCTGCCGACGCGCGCGCTTTCATCGACGCCTTTCCCGGCGAAACCGCCTATGCGGTGAAGACCAATGGCGAGCCGATGGTGCTGGAGACCGTGGCGAAGGCGGGCGTGAAGATCTTCGACGTCGCCTCGCCGGGCGAGTTCGCAGCGGTCAAGGCCGCCAAGCCCGACGCCGAGATGCTCTACATGCACCCGGTCAAGGCGCAGTCTGACATCCGGCTGGCGCTGGAGACTTACGGCATCCGCGTCCTGTCACTCGACCACGAGGACGAGGTGGCGAAGATCCTGCGGATCGTCCGGGCGCTCGATCTCGACCCCGGGACGATCACCCTCTTCGTGCGGATCCAGACCAAGGGCCACGCGGCCTACGAACTCTCCAAGAAGTTCGGCGCGGCGCCCGCCCATGCGGTGGAACTCCTCCAGCGCTGCCACAAGATCGGGTTCAAGGTGGGCATCTGCTTCCATGTCGGATCGCAGATCGAGGATCCCGACACCTATGAGCGGGCGCTCGCCTCGGCCGACTGGGTGCGCAACCGGGCCGACGTGCCGCTCGCCGGGCTCGATGTCGGCGGCGGCTTTCCGGCGGAATACGGCCATGACCCGAACCGCAAGAAGCAGGTGATGCCGGGCTTCGGCCAGATCATGTCGCGGTTGAACTCCGACATCGCCGAATGGGGCTTCGACGACATGCCGCTCGTCGCCGAGCCCGGCCGCGTCATCGTCGCACGTGCCTTTTCGCTGATCGTCAGGGTGCTGCTCAGAAAGGGCAAGCGGCTCTACATCAATGACGGGATCTGGGCCTCGCTGTCGGATTCGTGGACCGGCAAGATCACCCTGCCGGCGCGCTTCATCCCGGACCCTGCGCGCACCAGCCGCAACGGCGATCCGGCGAAGATCGCGGCCTTCAAGGTGTGTGGGGCGACCTGCGATTCGGTCGACATCCTGTCGCGACCGTTCTGGCTGCCGGAGACGGTCGACACCGGCGACTGGATCGAGATCGGCCATATCGGGGCCTATTCGCTGTCGCTCAGGACCCGCTTCAACGGGTTTTATCCCGATACCTTCATCGAGGTGACGACGCCCTTCGACGAGGGCGAGGCGGCCGAGGGCTACGCCAGCCTGGAGACCATGGCGGATTGATCCATGCGATCGTCCGCTAGATCGGAGGCGAACGGGTGGCGCCGTTTCGGCGCCCGCAATCGCCAAGGACAGATTCCATGCCCCAGACCGACACCGTCAACCGCCGTCTCCTTCTCGCCGAGCGCCCGAAGGGCGAGCCGACCGACGCCTGCTTCCGCATGGAGGAGGCGGCCGTGCCGAAGCCGGGGAAGGGTGAGATGCTGCTGCGCACCGAATTCCTCTCGCTCGACCCCTATATGCGCGGGCGGATGAGCGACGCACCCTCCTATGCCAAGCCGGTCGAACTCGGCGAGGTCATGGTCGGCGCGACGGTGGCACGGGTCGTGGCGTCGAACCGCGAGGGGTTCTCGCAAGGCGATCTCGTCCTGTCGGGCAATGGCTGGCAGGATTATGCGGTCTCCGACGGCGCCGGCGTCCAGAATCTCGGCCGCGATCCGAAGAACGCGTCCTGGTATCTCGGCATTCTCGGCATGCCCGGCTTTACCGCCTGGGCCGGGCTGAAGGAGATCGGCGCGCCGAAGGCCGGCGAGACGATCGCGGTCGCCGCGGCGACCGGGCCTGTCGGCGCGACCGTCGGCCAGATCGGCAAGATCCTCGGCTGCCGCGTCGTCGGCATTGCCGGCGGGGCGGAGAAGTGCCGGCACGCGGTCGAGACGCTCGGCTTCGACGCCTGTATCGACCACAAGGCGGAGAGCTTCGCGGCCGATCTGAAGGCGGCGGCGCCGGACGGGATCGACGTCTATTTCGAAAATGTCGGCGGCAAGGTCTTCGACGCGGTCGTGCCGCTCCTCAACACGGCAGCGCGCATCCCGGTCTGCGGCCTCGTCTCGCAGTACAACGCGACCGGGCTGCCGGACGGTCCGGACCGGTTGAGCTGGCTGATGGGCCAGATCCTCAGCAAGCGCCTCACCATCCGCGGCTTCATCATCTTCCAGGACTTCGGGCATCTCTTTCCCGATTTCGCCAAGGAGATGGGCGGCTGGGTCGAGGCCGGGAAGATCGCCTACAAGGAACAGGTGGTTGACGGACTGGAGGCCGCGCCGAAGGCGCTGGCCGGCCTGCTGAAGGGCGAGAATTTCGGCAAGCTGGTGGTGAAGGTCGCAAGCGCCGGGTAGGGCACAGGACCGAAAGGCGGGAACGGATCTTCGGGAAGTTCGATGCGGTAACCATGAGCCGGCTCAAAGGGGCGGCTCCGGTTTCCCGCCCGAGCTCTCGGCTCCTGATCGAAAGGACGCCAGGGTCGGGCGCGTCTGCGCCCCGCTTGAGGCCCGTCAAGGCTCAAAGGCCGGGCATCGCCTATTGGTTTCGCCGTGCCGTTTCCTTTCTGGGTGAGAGCATGTCCATCCGCCGCGACTTTCCCGATCTTCCACCCGTATGGGCTCTCGGCACGGCCGTTCTCGAATGGCTCGGCGCCCGCTTCCTTCCGCTCGGCAGCTTCTGGAGTCCTCCGGCGGCCCTTGCCGGCATCGTCCTCGTCATCGGCGGCGTCGCGCTTGCTGGCTGGGCAGCTCTATGGTTCCGGCGCAAGCGGACGCCGATCGAGCCGGGCGAGACGCCGAGGCAGCTGATCGTCGAGGGCCCCTACCGTTTCAACCGCAACCCGATCTACTCCGGCATGGCGCTCGTCCTGTTCGGCATCGCCCTGTGGCTCGGAGCGTTCTCGTCCTTCCTCCTCGCGGCGATCTTCCCCATCGTGATCCACATCCGCTTCGTGCGGCGCGAGGAGGCGATGCTGCGGGAAGCCTTCGGGGAGGAGGCGGAACGGTTTTTTGCGCGGACGCGGAGGTGGTGAAGGCGGGCTGCGCTCGCCGGCGCAGCCCCCCGTTCAGTTGCCGCTTGTAAGCTCGTCCGCATGGGCGATCTTGCCGCGGTGCTCCTCCACGAATTTCATCACCTTGCCGACCGTGATGCCGGTGCCGCCGAAACCGCTCCAAGGTTTGAAATCCGGCACGTGCAGCACGCTTTCCGGATCGAGCTTCAAGAGCCGGATGAAGACCGAGGCGACGATCGCGCCCCCGACCCCGGTAAGCCGCCCGCCGCCCTTCTCGCCGGCCTCCTGAAGGCAGTAGTACCAAAGCGGCGTCTTGCTCACGTGATGCTCGGTAAGCGGCTTGGGCGGCGCGAGTTCGTCGATGCCCAGCGTGCGGGCGACCTGCTGGCCGGAGGGCAGAAGGTAGGTGCCGCGATCACGAAGGATGTTGCGCAGCGCGAGCTTCTTGGCCTCTTTGACATCGAGGTCGAGCGAAAGAAACTTCATGCCCTTGGTGACGAAGGGCAGGTCGAACAGGGATGGCGCCATGGCCGGGCCCACTGGAGCAGCGCGCTGTGCCTTGCCGTTGCCGAGATCGAACAGATGGTCGAAGGCAACATCCGAGTGGTGGTCGCGCCTCTCGAACCCTCTCATCGTGAAGAGTTCGACCGGAGATCCGCCGTCCTTCAGCACGTATTGCGGGCGGACCGTCGCATGGCCGAAGCGGTAGGCGGCGCCGGAGAACTCGACCGGCATGATCGGGCCGAGATCATGGAACGGGTCGTGATCCAGAACGGCCGTGACGACCTTCTTGTCGACGAAGGCGGGCAGGAGGTCGTGCAGGACCAGATATTGGTAGTGCAGGCGGATGAAGCGCCGCACTTCCTCGAAATCCTTCAGGTGTCCAGGGATCATGTCGTTCCACACCGTGCTGCGGATGTTCATCGTCGCGCAGTTGTGGACGTCGGATTTCGTGTCAGGCTTGTTTTCGACCTGGGTCATCAGGATGTTGTGAAGGCAGATGAAGGCGCCCTGGATCTGGCTGACGATAATGTTCTCGTCATTGCGCGGATCACCGATCAGGGCGCGGCCGCGGTCGTTGCGCGCGAGGTCGAGCGGATTGTCCTTGCGGCCGAACAGGAGGTAGCCGTCATACTTCTCCGAATAGAGATGCGGTGAGCCGTCCGGACCGTCGCCATAGACATTGTCGAGGTCGAGGCTCGGCGTGCGCACATTGCGGATCGAGCGTGGATCGAGCTTGGTCCCGATCGCGCTCTGCGCGTCCAGCGTAATGTCGTGGTCGACGAACTGGCCGAAGAAGGTCATTCCGGCCTCGGCTGCCCCGTCCTTCGGCGTCGATGTCTTCATGCTGTCGGCGAGCGCGATATAGGCGTCCCGGATGGTCTTGTCGGAAAGCGAGCCGGTCAGCGGATTTTCCGGCAGCAGCCGGCCGAAGACGTTCGGAAAGGGAACGTTTGCGGCGCGGCCGTCCAGACATTCCTTGATGAGATGATCGACCCTGCTGAGACCGTGATAGGAATTCGACATGGAAAGCTCCCGAGGAATGTACCCTAGGGGAAGCTAGCACTGGTTTTATTTTTCGTCTACCAAACCAACGGTAGTTCCTTCGGGTGTGACGGAGCGTTCCAAGACTGAGTCCGTCTTCCGCCAAGCATTCAGGTCATCGGAGTCAGCGCAGCGGCCGGCAAGAGGGCCTCTGCGGCGGGGATCGGCAGGGTGCTCTGCTGTGTCGGTCGCCGCTCCGCCACCATGACCAAGGCCTCCACCGGCTGGCCGCGGTCGTGGCGGATGGTCTGCTGCTCCTCGAAGCGGAGCGTGAAACCGGCGGCTTCGAGCGCCTCCGCGGTATGGGCGCGGCTGTGGGCGAAGCGCAGGCTGTCGCGGAGGACATAGGCTTCCGGCCCGCCATGCGCCTCGAGCGTGAAGGCGAAGAGGGCGCCCGGCGCGGCGAGCGCGGCGAGATGGATGAAGACCGGAGCGAGATCGCCGACATAGATCAGGACGTCGGCCGCAGCGATGAGGTCGAAGGCGCCGGCCGGGCCCTGCCAGGCGAGAAGGTCGGCTGCCTCCAGATGGTCGTAGACACGCTTGCGGGAAGCAACCGCCAGCATCTTCTCCGACAGGTCGATCCCCGACAGCCGGCTGGAGCGGGCCCTCAGGCGCTCGCCCATCAGCCCGGTGCCGCAGCCGACATCGAGCGCTTCGGCAAAGCGCGCATCATCGCCCGCGACGCTGGTCAGCGCGGCTTCGAGGACGTCGGGGCCGCGATAGGCGAGCTTGCCGACAAGCGATGCCTCGAAGCGCGGCGCATACTGATCGAACAGGCTGGCGACGAAGGCCGGCGGCGCCGTCTCGGGGACCGGCATGCGACCGAGCCTGGCAAGCTTCATTTCGGCCCCCAGCCGCTCGCCGCCGGGCGAGGCGAGGGCGCGGACATAGGCGTCCGCCGCCCTGTCGAGGAGGCCGGCCGCCTCCAGCATCTCGCCATGGCGGGCATGGCCAGCGCCGAATTGCGGGACGCGCTCCAGCGCCTGCTCCATGACCTCGGCCGCGGCCAGCGGCTCGCCGCCCTCCAGATGCGCTTCGGCATAGTCCATGCGGCGCTCTGCGAGCGCGTCGCCGCAACGGTAATCGGTCTGCATGTCGGGGGAAATCCGGAAGGGTGGGCGCCGCAGCATGAGCGCTTCGGCGGCGCGGCATATGCGCCGCCGGCCAAGGATTTGCAAGCGGTTTCGCGAACCGGATCAGGGCCCTATCTTGCCTGCGGATGATTAAGCCCGAAGACCTTCTCCGCCCGACCCCGCAAGGCCTCTACTGCCCGCCCGGTGAATTCTTCATCGATCCGGTGCGGCCGGTGGAGCGCGCGCTGGTCACCCACGGCCATGCCGATCATGCCAGGCCCGGCAGCGTGAAGGTGATGGCGACGCGGCAGACGCTCGCCATCATGGCGCTGCGCTATGGCGAGGACTTCTGCACCGAGCGCCAGGAGGCGCGGCTCGGCGAAAGGATGCGGATCGGCGCGGTGGACGTCTCCTTCCATCCCGCCGGCCACGTGCTCGGCTCGGCGCAGATCGCGGTCGAATGGCAGGGGCTGCGGATCGTCGCCTCCGGTGACTACAAGCGGCGGCCGGATCCGACCTGCATGGGGTTCGAGCCCGTTCCGTGCGACATCTTCATTACCGAGGCGACCTTTGCCCTGCCGGTGTTCCGGCATCCGCCGACCGAGGCGGAGGTCGAAAAGCTCCTCGCATCCGTCCGCCAGTTTCCCGAGCGGGCGCATCTCGTCGGCGCCTATGCGCTGGGAAAGGCGCAGCGGGTGATCCGGCATCTGCGCGAGGCCGGCTACGGCGCGCCGATCTACATCCACGGCGCCCTGAAGAAGCTCTGCGACTTCTATCAGGACGAGGGAATCGATCTCGGCGAGCTTCGCCCGGCGACCGTCGAGGGCGGGAAGAAGGGCGATTTTGTCGGCGCCATCGTGGTCGGTCCGCCCTCGGCCTTCGCCGACCGCTGGGCGCGGCGCTTTCCCGATCCGGTCTCCTGTTTCGCATCCGGCTGGATGCGGGTGCGCCAGAGGGCGCGCCAGCGCGGCGTCGAACTGCCGCTGATCCTGTCCGACCACTGCGACTGGGACGAGCTGACGGCGACGATCGACGAGATCCGGCCCGAGGAGGTCTGGGTCACCCACGGCCGCGAGGAGGCGCTGGTGCGCTGGTGCGAACTGCGGCAGATCCGCGCCCGGCCGCTGCATCTCGTCGGCTATGAGGACGAGGCGGAATAGGTCCGGGAGACCGCCGAGCGGCAGCGGGCGGCGTGGGTCTGGAGCCCTCGCGCGAGGATGAAAGGGGGCGCCGGGCGGAGGCGCGTCCGGCTTGCGGTTATTTCCATACAGCATTATATAAGTGCTTATGTAAACGGAGGTGCCCAATGACCGAGGATGTCGTTCGCGCGCTCGGATATCTCTGCCTCGGCACGCGGCTGAAGCGCCTCGGCGAGCGGTTTCAGTCCGAAACGGACGCGATCATTTCCGCACACGGCCTCTCCGTCAGCGCCAGCCAGTATCCCTGTCTCGCCAGCCTCGACCGGCTGGGGCCGCTCACCGTCGGCGAACTCGCCCAGGCGCTCGGGGTGAGCCAGCCTGGGGCGACGCGCAGCATCAACCTTCTGACGCGGCAGGGACTGGTCGAGGCGGCTCCGGCTGAGGGCGACCAGCGCCGCAAGATCGTCCGCCTCACGGCGGAGGGACGCCGGGTCGTCGAGATCGGCAAGGGGGAGCTGTGGACGCAGGTGGCGGCCGCCGTCGCCGAGATCTGCGAAGGTCTCGACGGGCCGCTCCTGTCGCAGCTCGCCGCGATCGAGGACGCGCTTGCCGAAGCCCCGCTTTCCCGCCGCCGCAAGCCAGCCGAGAAGGATGCAAAACTGCCATGACCGAGAGCCTCGACCGGCCGATCTGGACGGCCCTCACCACGCGGCATGCCGATCTCGCCCAGGGCGGCGCCGATGCGCGCTGCTACGCGGCCGACACTCATCCCTTCGCCGCCTCGCGCGACGACGGACCGGAGAGCCTGCGGGCGCTTGCCGAGCTGCGAGCGCCGGGCGGAACCCTCCTGTTCCTGCAGGCGAGCGTTCCGGCGCTTCCCGCCGAACTCGTCGCGATCCAGACGGCGGATGCCGTGCAGATGGTCGCCGAGGGTGCTTTTCCAGAGATCGCGGATCCGCGGATCGCCCAGCTCGGCCTCGATGATGCGGAGGAGATGCTGGCGCTGGCCGAGCTGACGAAGCCGGGGCCCTTCTCGCTGAAGGCGCAGACGCTCGGGCGCTTCTGGGGCGTGAAGTCGGGCGGCCGGCTGACCGCCATGGCCGGCGAGCGACTGAAGGTGCCGGGGCTGACCGAGCTCAGCGGCCTGTGCACCCATCCGGACGAACAGGGCAGGGGGCTCGGCAGGCTGCTTCTCAACTTCGTTGCCGGACAGATCTCGGTGCGCGGCGAAGGCGTTTTCCTGCATGCCTATGCATCGAACGCGAACGCGATCCGGCTCTACGAGGCGCTGGGCTTCCGGCTGCGCTCTCCGATGCATGCGGTCTTTGCCGAGCGCCGCAGCATCTGAGAACTCCGGGCGCGGTCGGCTTCCGGGCTATCACCCGGTGCCCAGCCTTTGCATGGGCCGCTTTCCTTTCACCGCCCGTCCGGCCGATAGTGGCGCCTCCTTGAAGGCGGCGAAGGAGGAGGAGACGCCATGGATCTCGGTTTGAAGAACAAGGTCGCGGTGATCACCGGCGGGTCGGTCGGCATCGGGCTTGCGGTGGCCGAGGGGCTCGCTGCGGAGGGCGCCGATCTCGTCCTGGTGGCGCGTGGTCAGGATCGGGTCGAGGCGGAGGCGGCACGCATCGCCGAGACCTACGGCGTGACGGCCATGGGCGTGGCCGCGGACGTCGCGACGGCTGCCGGCGTCGAGGCCGTCGTGCAGGCGGCCGAAGAACGCTTCGGCGGGGCGGACATCCTGATCAACAATGCCGGCACCGGCTCCAACGAGACGATCATGGACGCGCCCGACGACAAATGGCAGGCCTATTGGGATCTTCACGTCATGGCGGCGGTGCGTCTCGCCAAGGGGATCGTGCCGCAGATGCGCCGGCGCGGCGGCGGCGTGATCCTCCACAACGCCTCGATCTGCGCGGCCCAGCCGCTCTGGTACGAGCCGATATACAATGTCACGAAGTCGGCGTTGATGATGTTTTCCAAGACGCTTGCCAACGAGGTCGTCGGTGACGGCATAAGGGTGAACTGCGTCAATCCCGGCCTCGTCCTGACGCCCGACTGGATCAAGACCGCCAAAGAGCTGACCGCCGAGACCGGCGGCGACTGGCAAGCCCATCTCCAGGGCGTCGCGGACGAACTCGCCCCGATCAAGCGCTTCGCCTCGCCGGAGGAACTCGCGCATTTCTTCGTCTTCCTGTGCTCCGACAAGGCGAGCTACAGCGTCGGCTCGACCTATTTCGTCGACGGCGGAATGCTGAAGACGCTGTAGCGCGGCAGCGACGGTCGGCCGGCAGAGAGAGAAGGAGGGGGCGCGGCGGGCATCGCGTCCGCGGGCGCGGCCGGCGCGGGAGCGGACCGCGGATGGTCTGCTTGCCGGCTATGAATAGGAACCGGTGCTGCATGTTCCCCTTTTCCGGTCGGCGGCTGCGCGGGCGCGGTGGGCTTTTGCGCCTGAAACGGGTCTCCGCATCGATACCGGGAAAGGACCGGCTGGCTCTTGCTGAGACAGTGCATCGCCGAGGCGTTCGGCACGTTTTTCATGGTCTTCGTCGGCGCGGGCACGATCGCGCTGTCGAATCTTGCCCCTTCCGAGCCAATGGGAACGGTGGGCGCCGGCATCGCCTTCGGCATGGCCGTCGGCACGATGATCTACGTGATCGGCAAATCCTCGGGCGGCCATATCAACCCGGCGGTCACTGTCGGCTTCTTCGTCGCCAAGCGGTTTCCGCGCGGCAGCGTCCTGCCGCATATCGGCGCGCAATGCCTCGGCGCGATCGTCGGGGCGGGGGTGGTGGCGGTGATCGCCCATTCGAGCCCGGAAGCGCTCGCCCGGGCCGAGGCGCACCACTTCGGCGCCAACGGATGGAGCTGGGGCTTGACCGTGCCCTGGTGGGCCGCGTTCGTCGCCGAATTCGTCGCGAGCTTCGCCTTCGTCTCCATCTTCCTCGTCATCCGTCACGAAAGCCGCAAGACGCCGCTCGACGGCCTGGTCATCGGCGCCGCGGTCGCCGCGCTGCACATCGCCATCGGCCCGGTCTCCGGGCCCTCGCTCAATCCCGCCCGCTCGCTCGGCCCGGCGCTGTTCGCCGGGGTCTCGGCGCTCTCGCAGCTCTGGCTCTACATCCTGGCGCCGCTCGCGGGCGGCGCGCTGGCGGGCCTCGCGACGCGGGCCTTCATGGCGCCGGAAGAGCAGTCCGGGGAGAGCGGCAAGGCGGACTGACCGGCCGTCGCATCACGCCTCGCGAACCACCTTCGTGACCAGCCGCTTCAGGGTGAGGCCCTGGACGATGATCGTGAACAGCACGACCGCATAGGTCGCGGCGAGGATCGCCGACTTCTCCGGCGTCTCCGGGATCGACAGGGCGAGCGCGATCGAGATGCCGCCGCGCAGGCCGCCCCAGGTCAGAACCGGGATCGTGCCCCGGACGAAGCTCTGGCGGCTCTGCAGCGCCAACACCGGCAGCGAGACGGAGGTCAGCCGGGCGACGAAGACGAGCGGGATCGCCAGGAGCGCGACCCAGCCGAAGGTGGCGTCGAAGCGCAGCACCAGGACTTCGAGGCCGATCAGCAGGAAGAGAACGGCGTTGAGCACCTCGTCGATCAGCTGCCAGAAGCCGAACATGTAGCGCTGGGTGAGATCGCTGAAGGCGTCGTGCGGGCCGCGATTGCCGATCAGGAGACCGGCGACGACGACGGCGATCGGGCCGCTCATATGGAGATGGCCGGCGAGCGCATAGGTCCCCGCGACCAGGGCCAGCGAGGTCAGGACCTCGATCGGATAATCGTCTATCGCCCGCATCGAGCGATAGGCGATGTAGCCCGCGACGAGGCCGAGGACCGCGCCTCCCAGCGCCTCGACGAAGAAGAGCTCGGCGACACGCCCGACGCCGACCGGTTCGCCGCCTTCGCCGCCGCCGGCCGCGATCGCCAGCATGACGGTGAAGACCACGACGCCGATGCCGTCGTTGAAGAGCGATTCCCCGGTCATGTCGGTCTCGAGCGCCTCGGGAACCTTGACCTCCTTCAGCGTCGAGAGGACCGCCACGGGGTCGGTCGGGCTGATCAGGGCGCCGAAGACGAAGGCCCAGCCAAGCGTCATCGCGAGCCCCGTCAGGCCCGCGGCATAGTAGAAGCCGGTGCCGACGATGGCGGTGGAGATCAGGACGCCGATCGTCGCCATCGCGCCGACCGCGCCGGCCCGGCTCTTCAGCCGCGCGAGATTGACGTGCATGGCGCCGGCGAAGAGCAGGAAGGCCAGCATGCCGTCGAGAACGGCCGAGCGGAAGTCGATCTGCCGGATGAAGGCCGTCATCCTGCCGTAGATCTCGACGTTGGGAACCGCGAATTCCAATCCGATGACAAGGAGCGACGCCCCTAGACCGACGACCAGCAGGCCGATCGTGCCCGGCAGGCGGATCAGCCGATGGTTGATCCAGGCGAACAGCGCGGTGACGACGAGGAGGATGGAGATGAGATCGAAGATGGACAGCATGATTTCCAGGCGGTGGGCGGGACAGGTCTGCAGACATTAGCTGCCATCGCCGACAAGGAAACGGCGCACGGCGAAAATCGCCGCGCGCCGCGCATTACCCTCTTGTCTGCGGGGTCGTCTCAGAGCGACGCCGCCGTCGAGCTCATCCATTCGCGATGCCGCCGTTCGTCGGCCAGCGCCTTCTCGAAGAAGGACTTCGACTTCGGCACCGCGTCCGGGTGCTGGGATGCACGCTCATAGGCGGTGACGGTGTCGTCCTCATTGGTTTTCATCGCCTGCAGGATCTGCTTGTCGCCCATGAGATCGGCGAGGGCGATCTTGCCGGTGGTGAGATACTGCTTGGCATCGCCCTGTGCGGGTGCCTCGATCCCCAACTCGGCGGCCATCTCGCGCAGGACGTCCATGTGCTGCAGGTGGTCGTTCCGGAACTCGGAGACCTGTGCGCTGAGGCGGGTCTCGCCGAGCTTGTCGATCGTGCTCTCATAGGCCGCGATCGCGTCGTGCTCGAGATAGATGAGGTCCTTCACCAAGCTCTTGATATCGGTCTCGTTTCCGACGGTGGTCGCCATCATTGTCCTCCGTTTCGATTGTCCCGCAGCCGCCACGTTCGAGAGCATGGCAAGGACGGTGCGCGTCGACATCCGCCGGTCTGCTGGGGTTGAATTGGGAAAGACGCCGGTCATCGGCCGCCCTTTCCCCTAATCTCGGGGAGAACAAATATATCCCAAGTGCAGTTCCGCATAACGCGCTGACCTGCAAGTTTATATCGTAGCCGGGAACAGTTCGTCTGACCGCATTCGACAGGTGCTTCGATGGCAGCAGTCAAAAAAGAAGGCGACAAAGATTAAGAGGACGGCAAAGATCGCCGCCCTCTCATGGCTTCACAGGATCATGTCGAACCGATCGGTGCGCCGGCGCAGCGCTACGGTCAGATGCGGTCGCTCATGGCTCCGCGCGGCGGCCCGCCGGCCTCGATCCGGAACTGCGCGGGATCGAAGGCCATGTAGCCGGCGACGGCCCGCAGCGGCTCGGTCGGATGGTCGTAGGACCAGACCGCGTCCGGCGCAGCCCGGTTCATCGCCGATACCGACCACAGCCGCGCTTCGCCCTTGTCGGGCGTCGAGGCATGCGCGTCGCTCTCGACGAGAAAGGCCATCTCCACGCGGTCCCGCGGGATGTAGTAGACCGGCTCGGCGCCGTCTTCGCGCACGAGGAGGGCGTGGTCTGTCGTCGCGATGATGTCGTCGTGGAAGTAGACGGTCACCGGCGCGTCGATCTTCTCGATCGCGAAGGGGCCGGACTTTCGTTCCTTGATCGTATCCATATGGTCGTCTCCGTTCGATCTTGGTCGGCGGCCACGAAGGTCGCCGGCTCTGGTGTTGGAGTTGTCGGAGAAACGCAGTCCGTCCCCGGGGAGTTGCCTCAGGCGGCCGGCTCGAGCTCGACCTTGATCCAGCCCTTCTTCTGGCTGTCGAAGGTCTCGTAGGCGGAGATGACGTCGGTCATCGGCTCGTCCTCGGTGAGGATGTGCTCCGGCTTCAGCCCGCCGCGGCGCACCAGTTCGACGAGTTCCTGCACGTATTTCTTGTGGTTGGCGTTGCCCATGCGCATCGAGATGTTCTTGTTCATGGCGGCGCCGATGGGGAAGAATTCGTGCGTCTGCGGGTAGACGCCGATGATCGAGAGCGTGCCGGCCTTGGCGAGCATTTCCACCGACCATTCGAGCGCCAGCGACGGGGCGTCGCCCGCCGCGTAATGCTCGGCCTCGGTCGAGGCTGATCCTTCGGCGAGGCGCTTGACCTGCTGGGCGTAGATGTCGGCGCGCTTTTCGACCTCGGCCAGCATCGGTCCCTTGGTCGGCTTGAAGGCGTCGACGCCGACGACGTCGATCACCCGGTCCGGGCCGATGCCGCCAGTGAGGTCCTTGACCACTTCGAGCGGGTTCTCCTCCTCGAAATTGACGATCTCGGCGCCGAGTTCGCGCGCCTTGGCGAGGCGGTCCGGCCGGCGATCGACGGCGATGACGCGCTGGGCGCCCTTGTGCCAGGCGGCGAGGATGGAGAAGAGGCCGACGGGGCCGCAGCCCATCACCAGGACCACCTTGCCGCGGCCGGGCTCGATGTCGGCGATGTCGGCACCGAACCAGCCGGTCGGCGCGATGTCCGACAGGCAGATCGCCTGGTGGTCGGTGATCTCCGGATGCAGCGGCACGAGGTTGGCGTTGGCGAAGGGGATGCGGGCGTACTGCGCCTGCAGGCCGTTGAAGGGGCCGGTCTGGGCCGGGCCGCCGAAGAAGGACGTGCCGGCGGAGGGGCCGTTCGGATTGGCATCGTCGCACTGCGCGGTATAGCCGGACCGGCAGTAGGAGCAGTGGCCGCAGGCGATGGTCGAGGGGATCACGACGCGATCGCCGGCCTTCAGGTTGCGCACCTCCTTGCCGACCTCCTCGACGATGCCGATGCCCTCGTGGCCCATGATCGTGCCCTCCTTCATGCCGGGCATGGTGCCGCGGATCATGTGGAGGTCCGTGCCGCAGATGGCGCTCGAGGTCATGCGCACGATCGCGTCGGTCGGCTCGGCGATCTTCGGGTCGGGGACGTTTTCGAGACGGATGTCGCGGACGCCGTGAAAGACGACTGCCTTCATGAGGTGCTCCTTTGCGGTGTTGTCGACGGCGGTCCTGTTGCCGCCGGGGCCCGGCACGAGGCGCCCCCGGCGGGGAGGGCCGGGATCTCGCTGGTCCAGGCTCGATTCCCGCGGCTAACTCGCTACGGCCGCATTGGGGTCCCGGCTTTTCCTGTTGGCGGCTGCCAATTCGGGCGGGCGCCGCACGATGCGCCGTCCCCGTCCCCGTCGGCCCGCCAAGTCGATCCGGCAGATCCGGGGCATGCGGAACTGCGGCTGGTGCGCGGCGTTTGCCGGGGACACGATCGCTTGAACAGAACGAGATGCGCCGTGGCGACACCCGACGAACAGATCGAACATGGCGGGACCCGGCGTTCCTATGCGCCCGAAGATACGCGCCAGGGCGAGATCGTCCTGAAGACGCTGTGGCGGCGGACGATCTTCATCGCGGGCCTGGCCGGCATCGTCGTCCTGGTGATCGTCGTCACGATTTTCTCCGGCCGATAGGGTTTGCCGGGAGCACCATTGCGCAACTGCGAGGCCTTTCGCCACGACCTGCAGGCAATCCCGGTCACGGCCTCCGCTCACCCAATTCGCCCGGCCCATCTTGAAGATCGAGACCTCGCTTCGCACGTTTGGCGGCGGTGAAACGTCGCAGTTCCCGCATCCGGGAAGAGGTCTGCAAACGCGTCGAAAGGCTGGGACGATCAACGACGATCAGAGCATAACCGCGCGGCGGCAGACCGCGGCTGCGCCTGGGGTCGAGCCGACATGGCAGCTGTTCCACGCCAACAGGACCATCTGGCCGGCGGTGCTCGACCTTTGCGCGTCGGCCCAGCAGACGCTCGACGTCGAGCAGTACATCTTTTCCCGCAAGGGGATCGGGGCCGATCTTATGTCCGTCCTCACCGAGCGCGCGCGTGCCGGCGTCCGCGTCCGGCTGCTCGTCGATGGTTACGGCAGCCTCGGCCTCGCGCCGAGCGAGGCCGGGCGGGCCTTCTGCAAGGCTGGGGGCGAACTCGTCTACTACAATGCGCTGCTGCACCTCGTGAAGAACCCGTTTGCCGGCGTCCATCGCCTGCACCGCAAGTCGATCTTGTGCGACGGGCGGCAGATGATGGTCGGCGGCTCCTGCTTCGAGGACAGGATGGCAGACTGGCGGGACACGATGGTGCTGGCCTCGGGCGACATCGTGACCTCGGCGGAACTGGCCTTCGAACGGGTCTGGCGCTATGGCCGGCACGAGGAGCGCCGTGGCCCGGCGAGCCGCGGCGAGCTCAGCGAGATCGATCCGGAGGCCTGGGCCTATCTGACCAGCGAGCCGCGCCGGCCGACGCGGCAGGAGATCTACCGCACGCTCCTGAAGAAGCTGAGCAGCGCGCGCGAGACGATGGCACTGACCTCGCCCTATCTCATGCCCGACCGCAAGATCTGGCACGCCCTGACCAAGGCCACGCGGCGCGGCGTTGCCGTCCGCCTGATCATTCCGGCGGTGAGCGACCATCCCTCCGTCGACTTCTTCTCCCAGCGGTTCGCCCGGGCGCTGGCAAAGCACGGTGTCGAGGTCTTCGGCTACGAGCCGTCGATGATCCACGCCAAGGTCGCCGTGATCGACGACTGGGCGATGGTGTCGAGCTTCAACCTCGACATGCTGAGCATCGGCCTCAATGTCGAGAACGGGCTGGCGAGCCGCTCCGCCCGGTTCCGGCGGGCGCTCCTCGATCAGTACGAGTGCGACGTCGCGACTTCCACGCGCTTCTGAGACGAAGCCGAGTGGGAGACTGCGATCTTCGCCCAGACCGGCAGGTGATCCGAGGCGATGCGGGCGCGCGATGATGCATGCACGCCCGCGTCGACGACGTCGATGTCGATCGAGAGGATGATCCGGTCGAAGGAGACGAAGGGCAGTTGCGAGTGGAAGCTGAGGCCCGGCGAGACGACGTGATGATCCTGGGCGAAATGCGCCAGGCAGCCGCCATCCGTGTTCCACTGGTTGAGATCGCCCATCATCACCGTCGGCAGGGCGTCCTCCAGATCGGCCAGATGGTCGAGGACCGCCCGGGCCTGGCGTTTGCGCCAGAGGCTGACGAGGCCGAGATGCATACCGACGATCCGCAGCTTTTCGTCACCGATGCGGACGTCGGCGAGGACGGCGCCGCGCGGCTCGAGGGCCGGCAGGGTCAGCCGCTTGGTCCGCAGGACCTCGATCCCCTCGCGCACGAGGAGCGTGTTGCCGTGCCAGCCAAGACTGTATGGCTTCAGGCCGAAATGGATGGGGCGATAGGATGTCGCGTCGCGGATCGCGGCCGGGGACAGGGACGAGATCTTGGCTCCGAAGCGGCGATCGACCTCCTGCAATGCGATGACGTCGGCATCGATCTCGTTCAAGACGTCGAGGATCTGCTGCGGCCGTCGGCGCCAGTCGGTGCCGACGCTCTTGCGGATATTGTATGATGCGACTGAGATCATCGGTTCCCTCGGGCCCGGGCTGCCAAGCATGTTCGAACGGGGCGGCCATGGCGTGAGCCGGCCGCCGTCGCCCTAGGATAGTCCCCGCACGGAGTTTTGTTCCAGGCAAGCCGCACGAGCAAAGCCGCCCGCCCGCCGGATCGTGGCCGCGACGGCGCATCGCGCCGCCTCATAATTCATCAGGCAGACTGGGAAAGTGTGTGATTCGCGTCTGGAATCACAAGTTGTTTGCACACGCAAGCAAAAACCGACTCGACTCCACGGCACGGCGGATGCAGCTTGCCTGCCGATGCGGCAGCTCAGGTTGAGTGAGGGGGTTGTCATGGACTATCAAGATCTTGTGGCGGCAATTTCGGAGGCGCGCGCGGAGACGTCGATCTGGATCGAGGGGCGCAAGGCTTTTCGCCGTCGTGGCGCGCAAGCGATCAATCCATACGGATTGCGGTCGCTGGAATATCAGCTCTGGCAGGAAGGCTTCGGCTATGAGAGGCACCGGATTTCCGACATCAGCCCGCTGAACTGATGCAGAAATCGGGGGATGACGGAATGCGCGGCCGCAGGCGGAGCGGCCATCGCAGTTGCAGCGGCCATCCGCACCGGCCTTAGGCGCAGCATTCTACCAACTAAGCTGGGACGCCTCGGACCATTTTGGCGGTGATCGTGCCAGCGCCGCGCGAAGGGCCGCATTTCCGTTATTCCGGGCTTTGCCTCCGGCGACCTATGAGGCGCCAGGCGCCCGTTGAGCGGCATGCGGCGGTACGAGGTCCGTCGAAGCGCCGCTCTCGCCCGCAAGAAAGCGCGCGCAGGCGCACCCCCCAAGAACCGTCTCGATCATCGCGCGCCCGTTGCGCTCGAGGTCGAAGCTGCGGCCGGAGCGCAGCCATTCGGAGATCAGCCCGGCGACGGCGCTGAAGAAGATGTTCGCCGCGACCGCCGGACACCAACCGGCCTTCAGCTCGCCGTCGCGGCACGCCTTTTCGAAGATCCCGGCGATCACCCGGCGCATGGCCTCGTCGGCCTCGTTGCGGCGGGTCAGCGCCGCCTCCATCTCGCCGACATACTCGCAGCGAAACAGGAAGATCGTTACCACACGCTGCGCCCGCTCGTTTTCAGCGAGATGGCGAAGCGCCAGAAGCGCGTGCCGATAGAGATCGGCGAGCGAGGGGCGCTCCTCCAGTGGCCGCTCGAGGAAGAATTCCTCCTGCGGCAGCTTGGCGCGCTTATGCATGGCGCGGAATAGTTCGAGCTTGTTGGGGAAGTGCCAATAGATCGCGCCGCGGGTCAGGCCCGCCGCCGCCGCGATCTGCGTCAGCGTGGTCGAGGCCACGCCGTTCTCGTAAAACAATGTCTCGGCAGCATCGAGGATCGCCTCGCGCGTCCGCAGCGCATCCTGTTTGGTCCGTCGCAACTCGTCGTTCCCTTGCCCCGATACATTTATGCATGTATGTTTGTTGCAATGCAATAGCGCGCTTCTGCCCGCTGGCGAGGAAAGACGTTCAGATGCATCGGCTTAGTGTGTTTCGGTCCGCCCTCTTGGCGGCCATGATGCTTGTTGTCGGCCCGAAGGGATTCGCGCTCGCCCAGGGCGGCGCGGCGCCGCCGCCGCCCGCCGTGTCGGTCGAGACGGTGACGAGCCGGACGGTGCCGGTGACCTACGACTATCCCGGGCGCGTGGCGGCCTCGCGCGAGGTCGAGGTGCGCGCCCGCGTCGGCGGCATTCTCCTGACGCGCGAGTTCGATGAAGGCGCCCGGGTGAAGCCGGGCGAACTGCTCTTCAAGATCGATCCCGCGACCTATCAGGCGCAGGTGGCGCTGGCGCAGGCCCAGGTCGGTCAGGCCGAGGCCCAGCTCTCGCAGGCGCGGCGCGCCGAAGCACGAGCCCGCACGCTCGCCAGGAGCGGCGCCTCCAGCCAGTCGACGCTGGACGACGCGGTGTCGGCACGCGAGCTCGCCGAGGCCCAGGTGGCGGCCGCCGAGGCGCAGCTTCGCACGGCCAATCTCTCGCTCGACTACGCGACCGTGAAGGCGCCGGTCGCCGGGATCACCAGCCTGGAACAGGTGCCCGAGGGCAGCCTGCTCAGCACCGGCGACCTCCTCACCAAGATCAACCAGCTCGACCCGATCTACGTGAACTTCTCGGCTGCCGATACCGAGGCCGCGACGATCCGGGAAATGCTGGAAGAGGGCAAGTTTTCGAGAGCGAAGGGCATTGCGGATCTCGACGTGACGCTGATGTTCGGCGACGGCCAGACCTATTCGCAGACCGGCCGCATCGACTTCACCTCGACGACCATCGACACGGACACCGGCACGATCCTGTCGCGCGCCGTCTTCCCGAATTCCAAGAGCCAGCTTCTGCCCGGACAGTTCGTGCGGGTGGAGGTGAAGGGCCTGTCGATCAAGGATGCCATCACCGTCCCGACCGAAGCGCTGATGCAGGGGCCGCAGGGAACCTTCGTCTACGTCGTCGACGACAAGAACGTCGCGGCGGTTCGACCGATCACCGTCAGCCGGACGATCGACGACCAGATCGTCGTCTCCTCCGGCCTCGGCGAAGGCGACCGCGTCATCACCGAGGGCGTGGTGAAGGTTCGGCCGGGGGCGCCGGTCGCGCCGCAGCCGGCAGCCCCGCAGGAACAGCCTGCGGAGGCGGGTGCCGCGCCCGCGGCCGCCGCCGAGGAGGGAACCGCGCCCCAACAGGGGCCGGGCACCGAGCGGAAGACGGAGGCCGGCACCGGCGAGGCATCGCAGGCGCTCGCGCTCAGCCAGACGGACAAGGACCCTGCCGGCGTCGCCAAGGGCGTTACGGACGATCCCACGGGACGGCAGCCGCCGGTGCCGCTTTCGGCACTTCCGGACGGGGCCGATGCCAGGCGCGCGACGCGCGGTGAGACCGAGCAGGCGGACGCGGCCCGATGAATGCACGCTTCTTCGTCGACCGGCCGATCTTCGCGGCGGTCATCTCGATCCTGATCACGCTCGGCGGGCTGCTCTCGATAACGAGCCTGCCGATCGAACAGTACCCGCAACTCGTCCCGCCGCAGGTGCAGATCCGGGCGACCTATCCCGGCGCGAGCGCGGAGACGATCGCCCAGACCGTTTCGGCGCCGATCGAACAGCAGATCAACGGCGTCGAGGACATGCTCTACATGCAGTCCGCGAACTCCTCGTCGGGCACCGCGACGATCACCGTCACCTTCGCCTCGGGCACCGATCCGGACCAGGCGACGATCAACGTCAACAACCGCGTCCAGCAGGCCCAGGCTTCGCTGCCGCAGGAGGTCCAGCGTCTCGGCGTCACGGTGACGAAGCAGAATTCGTCCATCCTCGCCGTCGCGACGATGACGTCGAACGACCCGCGCTACGATGCGACCTATGTGTCGAACTACGCGCTGCTCTACGTGCTCGACGAATTGAAGCGTACGCCGGGCGTCGGCCAGGCGCAGCTCTTCGGCGCGCGCGACTATTCCATGCGCATCTGGCTGCGGCCGGACCGCCTGGCCCAGTACGGGCTGACTCCGACCGACGTCGCCAGCGCGATCTCGGACCAGAATGCGCAGTTCGCCGCCGGCCAGTTCGGCGCGCCGCCCACCAATTCCGATCTCGCCTTCACCTATTCGGTGACGACCGAGGGACGTCTGCCGGACGCCGAGGCCTTCGAGAACATCATCCTGCGGTCGAGCGCCGACGGGGCGTCGCTGCTCCTGAAGGACGTCGCGCGGGTCGAACTCGGCGCGCAGGACTACGCCTTCAACGCCACCTATGACGGCAGCCCCACAGTCCCGATCGGCCTCTACCTGCAGCCGGGCGCGAATGCGCTCGACACGCTGGCCGCCGTGCGCTCGCGCATGGACGAATTGTCGAAATCGTTTCCGAACGGGATCAGCTACGCCATTCCCTTCGACACGACGAAGTTCATCGAGGCGTCGATCGACGAGGTGATCCAGACCTTCATCGAGGCGATGATCCTGGTCTTCGTCGTCGTCTTCGTCTTCCTGCAGAGCTTCCGCGCGACGCTGATCCCGATGATCGCGGTTCCCGTGTCGATCATCGGCACGTTCGGCGTGCTCCTCGCGCTCGGCTTCTCCATCAACCTCTTGACGCTGTTCGGCCTGGTGCTCGCCATCGGCATCGTCGTCGACGACGCGATCGTCGTCCTCGAGAATGTCGAGCGGATCATGTCGAGCGAGGGGCTGCCGCCGAAGGAGGCGACGGCCAAGGCGATGACCGAGGTCGCGGGGCCGGTGATCGCGATCGTGCTCGTTCTATGCGCCGTGTTCGTGCCGGTCGCCTTCCTGGGCGGTCTCGCCGGCACGATGTACCGGCAGTTCGCGGTGACGATCGCCGTGTCGGTGACGATCTCGGGCATCGTGGCGCTGACGCTGACGCCGGCGCTGTGCGGCGTTGTCCTGCGCCAGTCGCACAGCCGCCCGCTGGCGCCGTTTCGTTGGTTCAACGCCGGCTTCGAGAAGCTGACCGACGCCTATGGGGCGGGCGTCGTCTTCATCATGCGGCGGGCGCTCCTTTCCATCGTCCTCTTCGCCGGGCTGATCGGCGGGATCGTCTATCTGTTCCAGACCCTGCCGGGCTCGCTCGTCCCCGACGAGGACCAGGGCGTCAACTTCGCCGTCGCCATCCTGCCTCCCGCCGCCTCGCTGTCGCGCACGACGGAGGTGATGAAACGGGTCTCCGACAATCTCATGAAGCATCCGGCGGTGAAGGACGTCGTCACCTTCGCCGGCTTCGACCTCCTGTCCGGTTCGCAGAAGTCGAGCGCAGGCGTCGCCTTCATCACGCTGAAGGACTGGTCCGAGCGCACCGATCCCTCGCTCGACGCGCGCAACCTGACCGGCGCCTTCATGGGCATGAACGCCGGCATCAAGGACGGCATGGTGCTCGCCTTCAACCCGCCGCCGATCCAGGGCCTGTCGACCACCGGTGGCTTCGAGCTCTACGTGCAGGACCGGCGCGGCCGGGGCTCGCAGGGGCTGATCGAGGCGACGCAGAAGCTGGTCGAGGCGACATCCAATCGGCCGGAACTGGCTGGGGTGCGTACCACCTTCGTCGCCAACGTGCCGCAGTACAAGATCGACGTCGACCGGGTGAAGGCCAAGGCGCTGAACGTGCCGATCTCCTCGATCTTCTCCACCATGCAGTCGACCTTCGGTTCGCTCTATGTGAACGACTTCACGCTGCTCGGCCGCAACTACCGGGTCACGCTGCAGTCCGAGGCGAATTTCCGCGAGCGGCCGGAGGATCTGCGCTTCGTCTATGTCCAGGCGTCGAACGGCTCGATGATCCCGCTGGACTCGCTCCTGAACGTCAAGCGAGTGATCGGGCCGGACCTCATCGAGCGCTTCAACGGCTTCCAGTCGGCCAAGGTCTCCGGCGGCCCGGCGCCGGGCTTCTCCTCGGGCCAGGCGCTCGCCGCGATCCAGGCGGCGGCGGCCGAGACGCTGCCGGAGGGCTACGACGTCGCCTGGACGGGTTCGGCCTATCAGGAGATCGCTTCCGGCGGCACCGGCGCCACCGCGATCGGCTTCGGCATCCTGATGGTGTTCCTGATCCTTGCCGCGCTCTACGAGCGCTGGACGCTGCCGGTCGCCGTTCTCCTCGCCGTTCCCTTCGCGGTGGGCGGCGCGCTGCTGGCGATCTACCTGCGCGGGCTCGACAACGACGTCTACTTCCAGATCGGCCTCGTGACCCTGGTCGGCCTAGCCGCCAAGAACGCGATCCTGATCGTCGAGTTCGCCGTCCTGCAGCGGGATAGGGGCATGTCGGCCTTCGATGCGGCGCTTGCCGGGGCGAAGCTCCGGTTCCGGCCGATCGTCATGACCTCGCTCGCCTTCATCCTCGGCGTCCTGCCGCTGGCGATTTCGACGGGTGCCGGATCCGCCTCGCGTCATTCGATCGGCACGGGCGTCATCGGTGGCATGCTGGTGGCGACCTTCGTCGCGATCTTCTTTATCCCGCTGTTCTACCGCCTGTTCGCCGGCCGCGGAGCGCGCCCGGCGGTGTCGAAGGATTCCGCCGCGCCGGTTTCGGCCGAGTAGACGCGTACCGGGTACCGGCAGCGGCTGGGCAGGGGGCGGAACGGCGACATCAGCCGATCCGCCCCTTTTTTTTCGTCGGGCGCCGCTCCGACAGGCCGAGGCGCCGCGCGCCGGTGCGGCCGATCGCAAGGGGCCCTGACGGCTTGATCGAGGTCAATGCCGGTGGGAGCGGGTTCGAAGAGGGTGCGGGGCATCGAAACCCGGCGTACGCCGTCGGCCATCCGAGAGAGCCCTGCCATGACCATGATGAAAGCGGCGGTCTTCGTCGAACCGAACCGGATCGTGCTGGAAGACAAGAAGATGCCGGACGTCGGTCCGCTCGACGCCCTGATCCGCATCACGACCACGACGATCTGCGGCACCGACATTCACATCCTCAAGGGCGAATATCCCGTCGAACGGGGCCTCACCATCGGCCATGAGCCCGTCGGGGTGATCGAAAAGCTGGGCTCGGCGGTGAGCGGCTATGCCGAAGGCCAGCGGGTGATAGCCGGGGCGATCACGCCGAGCGGCCATTCCAACGCCTGCCTGTGCGGCTGTCATTCCCAGGACGGGGCGGGCACCAAGCACGGCTTCAAGCCGATGGGCGGCTGGCGCTTCGGCAATACGATCGACGGCGCCCAGGCGGAGTATCTCCTGGTGCCGGACGCGATGACCAATCTTGCGCCGATCCCGGACGGACTTACCGACGAGCAGGTCCTGATGTGTCCGGACATCATGTCGACCGGCTTTTCCGGCGCCGAGAGCGGCGCGGTGAAGATCGGCGACACGGTGGCCGTCTTCGCCCAGGGTCCGATCGGTCTCTGCGCCACGGCCGGCGCCAAGCTGATGGGCGCGACGACGATCATCACGGTGGAATCGGTGCCGGCCCGCATGGAGATCTCGCGCAAGATGGGCGCCGATCACGTCGTCGACTTCACCAAGGGCGACGTGGTGGACCAGATCATGGCGCTGACCGACGGTCGCGGCGTCGACGTCGCGATCGAGGCACTCGGCCGCCAGGAGACCTTCCAGGGCGCGCTGCGGGTCCTGCGCCCGGGCGGAACGCTCTCCTCGCTCGGCGTCTATTCCTCCGACCTCGTGATCCCGCTCGGCCCCTTCTCCGCCGGGCTCGGCGACAACAAGATCGTGACCACGCTCTGCCCCGGCGGCAAGGAACGCATGCGCCGCCTGATGTCGGTAATCGAATCCTCGCGGCTCGACACGCGGCCGCTTGTGACCCATCGTTACAAGCTGGAAGAGATCGAGGCTGCCTACGATCTCTTCGCAAATCAGCGCGACGGCGTCCTCAAGGTCGCGATCACGCCGTGACGGTTCCACGCCCGGCAGACGATTGATCGAAGCGGGTGCGCCATCGGGACGGCTTGGGAGGACCGTCCTGAAGGTCGCGGCGACCCTTGAGGGAACGACGAAGAGATGAGCACCCGGAATTTCGACGCGCTGTTTTCGCCGCGCTCGATCGCGCTGATCGGCGCGAGCAACGAGCCGCACAGCGTCGGCAACGTGATCGCCCGCAATTTGTTCGAGGGCGGGTTCTCCGGCCCGATCATGCCGGTGAACCCGCATGAGGCCGCGATCGCGGGGCGAAAGAGCTTCACCTCGGTGTCCGCCCTGCCGCTGGTGCCGGACCTTGCCATCGTGGCGACGCCGGCGCCCACCGTGCCCGGCATCGTCGGGGAACTTGCCGCCCGCGGCTGCCGGGCGGCGGTGGTGATCTCCGCCGGGCTCGGGGAGACCCGGGATGGTGCGACCCTCCGCCAGGCGATGCTCGACGCGGCGCGGCCGCATCTGATGCGTATCGTCGGGCCGAACTGCCTCGGCATTCTGTCGCAGCCGCTCGGCATCAATGGGAGCTTTTCGCATCTGTCGCCGAAGGCGGGCGATATCGCCCTCGTCAGCCAGTCCGGCGCGATCGTCACCGCCATCCTAGACTGGGCGGACGAGCGCGGGATCGGTTTCAGCCACGTCGTCTCGCTGGGCGACATGTGCGACGTCGATTTCGGCGACATGCTCGACTTCCTGTCGACCGACCGGGCGACCCGTTCGATCCTGCTCTATGTCGAGAACATCACCTTCGCCAAGAAGTTCATGTCTGCCGCCCGCATCGCCGCCCGCTCGAAGCCGGTCGTGGTGATCAAGGCCGGCCGCAGCGCCGAGGGCGCCAAGGCGGCGCTGTCGCATACCGGCGCGCTTGCGGGCTCCGACAAGGTCTATGACGGTGCCTTCCGCCGCGCTGGCGTCCTTCGGGTGGGCGAGCTGGAGGAGCTGTTCGAGGCGGCGTCGACGCTCTCGACCGGTATCCGCATCACCGGCGACCGGCTGACCATCCTGACCAATGGCGGCGGCGCTGGCGTTCTCGCCGTCGACGCGCTGAAGGCGCGCGGCGGCACCCTTGCAACGATCTCCGAGGCGACGCTCAAGGAGCTGGACGCGGTGCTGCCGCCAACCTGGTCGCACGGCAATCCCGTCGACATCATCGGCGATGCAACCGGTGCGCGCTACGGTGCCGCGCTGGAGGCTCTGCTGAAGGACCGCGAGAGCGACGCGATCCTCGTCATCAACTGCCCGACCGCAGTGGCCGACGTCATGGAGGCCGGCAAGGCCGTCATCGCCGCCAAGGCGAAGCGGCCACGCTTTCCCGTGCTCACCAACTGGCTTGGCGGAACCGCCGCTGCTCCGGTCCGACAATTCTTTGCGTCCGAACGGATCCCGACCTTCGAGAGCCCGGACAAGGCCGTTCGTGCCTTCACCCATCTCGTGCGCTATCGCCGCAACCAGGAACTCCTGATGGAGACGCCGACGGCCGGTGTCGCGATCGCGCCGGAGGCGGTCGAGCGCGCCCGCAAGGTCATCGAGGCGGCGAAGGCGGCAGGCCATCGCACCCTGAGCGAGTGGGAGGCCAAGGCCGTCCTTAAGCTCTTCGGCATTCCGGCCGTCGAGACCTTCCTCGTGACGACGGACGAGGAAGCGGAGGCGCGTTTCCGCGAGATCGGCGCACCCGCGGCGCTGAAGATCGTTTCGCCCGACATCACCCACAAGTCGGACGTCGGCGGCGTGCGTCTCGACATCGCCTCCGCCGCGGCGATGCGGACCGCTGTCGCGGAGATGCGCGACGCGGTGCAGGCCGCGGCGCCCGAGGCCCGGATCACCGGCTTCACCGTCCAGCGGATGGTGTCGCGGCCCGACGCGTACGAGTTGATCGCGGGACTGGCGACCGACGCGACCTTCGGCCCGGTCGTCCTGTTCGGGCGCGGCGGCAAGGCGACGGAGGTGATCGGCGACCGGGCCATCGGCCTGCCGCCGCTCAACTCGGTCCTTGCCCGCGAGATGATCCGCGAAACCGAGATCGCCAAACTGCTTGCGGGCTATCGCGACGTGCCCGCCGTGCCGCTCGATCCGATCGCCGACGTCCTCATCCGGCTCGCCGAACTCGCCGTCCTCCTGCCGGAGGTGGCCGAACTCGACATCAACCCGCTTCTCGCCGATGCCGAGGGGGTGGTTGCGCTCGACGCGCGGGTGACGCTGCGAGCTGACGGCACCAGGGTGGTGGGACCGGCCATCCGACCCTATCCGCGTGAGCTCGAACGCGAGATCACCATCCGTGACGCCGAGCGCTTTCTGCTCCGGCCGATCCGGCCCGAGGACGAACTCGCGCTCGCCGACATGGTGGCGCATTGCACCGACCATGATCTCCGGCTTCGTTTCATGGGGCCGATCAAGGTGTTCCCGCACCAGACCGCGGCGCGCTTCTCGCAGATCGACTACGACCGCGAGATGGCCTTCGTCGCCGTCGCGCCCGGCTCTTCCTATGGCGAGGGCCCGATTTCCGGCGTCGTGCGCCTCGTGGCCGACCCCGAGAACGAGGCAGCGGAGTTCGCCGTCCTCGTGCGCTCGGACATGAAGGGCCACGGCCTCGGCTACGCGCTGATGAACGAAATCCTTGCCTATGGCCGCAATCGCGGGCTCGCCCGGATCTATGGCGAGGTGCTGCGCGAGAATGCGACCATGCTGCGGATGGCGCGCGAACTGGGCTTCCATCTGGATGGCGCCGAAGCCGGCGCCGACACCGCGCGGGTGACGGTGGAGTTCGGCGGCGGCCAGAACGAAGCTGTCGTTCCGTAGGCAGACGGGACGAGGAATGCCTCGACCGGCTTCCGCGGCCGTTCGGTGCGGCCCAGATTAACTGGTCGGCTAAGGTTTTGCCGGCCGGTCGTTAACATGCCGCGTTTGCTTGGCTTTCCGACTGGGCGCGGAAGGCAGCAGCGCGATCGCGCTGCGCCCTGTCTTTTCATGACGATCCGTGACCCATCTTAGGTCGCACGCCCCGATCGATCTGACGCCCCGATCGATCCGACGCAGCGTCAGGAGCAGTCAGACAGGAGCCGCCGTGCATCTCGGCCCCCGCCTTCTCGCAGCCATCCTCCTCGTCCTCGCGATGTCCGGTCAGGCGCCTGCCCAGGATTCGGGCGGCGGTATGAAGGCCTATTCGGAGAAGACGATCAATGCGGGCCTCCCACCGGCGCCCGATTCCGTCAATCGCGAGACGCCGCAGGCGATGATGGAAAGCTTTCTCTTCTCTGCCGAGGCAGAGGCCTGGAAGACGGCGGCGCATATGCTGGATCTGTCCAACATCGACAAGGCGCAGCAGGCCGATCTCGGTCCAATCCTGGCGCGGCGCCTGTACCAGATCGTCCAGCATGCCATGTGGCTCGACTGGGGCGAATTGCCCGACCGGCCAGACGCCCTCGAAGCCAACGCGTCGAGCAAGAATCCCATGGCCGGGGAGCCGCGGCGCAGCATCCGGCTCTCGATCATCGACCTCCCGGAACGCCCGGTCTCGATCCGTATCGCCCGCGTGAAGCCCGAGAACGGCGAACCCGTCTGGCTGTTCTCGCGCCAGACGGTCGGCAACATCAACGAGATGTATGCCTATTACGGGCCGACGCAGTTCGAGCAGTCCTTGCCGACCTGGATGCAGAAGACCGCCTTCTGGACGCTCGCCTGGTGGGAAGTGATCGCGCTGCCCGTCGTCCTGATCATCGCCCTCGTGGCGGCGGCGCTCGCCTATGTCGGGATCGGCCGCCTGAAGCGCTGGAAGCGCTTCGGCATCGCCGGCCGAATCCTCGATGCCGTCCAGATGTCGGTGGCTCTGCTCGTCTGCGTCTGGACGTTCTCGATCGTCCGGAGCCTCCTCTTCACCTTCTCGGGTGCGGTGAACGCCTTCCTCGGTCCGCTGCAGACCGTGCTCTTCGTGATCGCGCTGGCCCTCATCGCGGTGCGGATCGTCGACGCGGTGCTCGAACGCGTCGTCCGGCACAACATCCGCGAGCTGGGAGAAGCCGAGGCGGCCGAGCAGCGCAACCTCTACACGAACATCTCCGCCGCCCGCCGGGTTGCCATCGTGCTCGCCGTCCTGATCGGCACGGCGCTGGTGCTGATCCAGATCAACGCCTTTCAGATGCTCGGTTTCTCATTGCTTGCCTCGGCCGGCGTCATCGGACTGATCTTCGCCTTCGCCGCACGCAGCATCCTTGCCAATATCATGTCGAGCCTGCAGATCGCATTCGCCAAGACGGCGCGCATCGGCGACGCCGTCCTCTACAAGGGCGACTGGTGCTATGTGGAGAAGATCAACTTCACCTATGTCCAGCTGAAGAGCTGGGACAACCGCCGCCTGATGGTGCCGGTCGCCGAGTTCGTCTCGAACACGATGGAGAACTGGACCAAGCAGGATCCGACCCTGATCAAGCCGGTGGTCCTGCATCTCGACCACCGGGCCGATGTGGACAGGCTCCGCGAGGCGTTTCAGCGCTTCGTCGACGAGGCCGACGACGTCATCGACAAGGACCAGGCGAAGGTCCAGGTGATCGACCAGGACTGGCAGGGTATGATCGTGCGCTTCATGGTGACGGGCGAGGATCCGGTCGCGGCCTGGGGGATGCACTGCCGCCTGCGCGAGGAGATGCTGAAGGCCGCCGCGAAGCTGGAATCGGAAAGCTCCGAGCAGATCCCCGATCGCCCCGCCTACCTGCCGCGCGAGCGCGAGATGCTGATCGGCGAGTTCGCCGGAGGCACTTGAGGCCGCGACCGCGCGGCGTCCACGAGCCTAAGCGCCGATCGCCGCCAGCATCTTCTTCGTCAGCGACTGGCGGACATCGCCATAGCCGGCCCATGGGTCGGCCTCGTCCAGCCGCTTCAGCACCGCGTCGATGTCGAAGCCGTTGGCCGCGGAGAGCGACGAAAGCTCGTCCCACGTGACCGGCGTCGCAACCGGCGCGCCGGCCCGCGAGCGCGTCGAATAGGGGGCGATCGCGGTGGAGCCGCGCTCGTTGCGCAGCCAGTCGACGAAGATCTTGCCCTTGCGCTTGGCCTTGGACATCGTCGCGACGAACCGGCCTGGCTCTTCCGCCGCCAGATGCTGGGCGAAGGCCCGAGCAAACCCCTTCAGGTCGTCCCAGCCCTGCCGGCGCTCCAGCGGCGCGACGATGTGGACACCCTTGCCCCCGGTCACCATCGGAAAGGTTTCGAGGCCGAGATGGGCCAGCGCGTCCCGCAGGTCGGTTGCCGCCGCCTTGACGTCGGAAAAGGCCAGACCCTCGTCCGGGTCGAGGTCAAACACCAGCCGGTCCGGCCTTTCCAGCCGATCGTTGCGCGCGCCCCAGATGTGGAATTCGAGGGTCGACATCTGCACTGCGCCGACGAGCGCCGCGGCGCTCGGCATGGTCAGGTATTCGGCGGTTCCGCCTTCCTTCTCTGCGATCGTGACGGTCTTGACCGCATCGGGGAACCCGCCGCTGTCGTGCTTCTGGAAGAAGCAATGCTTGGCCGGGCCGTCCGGGCAGCGCACCAGCGAGACCGGCCGGTCGCCGGCGTGAACCAGCATGCGCTCCGCCACTTCCTCGTAATAGCGGGCGAGATCGCCCTTGGTGACGCCCTGGCCTTCGAAGACGATCCGGTCCGGATGGGTGATGCGGATGCCGGCGATCTCGACGGGGTCGCCGCCCTTGCCGCCCTTGGCGCTCCTGCCGCGTGACCCGCCGCCCGGCTGCGCTTTCGCCGGTCCCCTCGCGTCGGCCGTCTTTCCGTCCTTCGGCTGCGGCGTCTCGTCCGTCACCTCGTTCGCTCCCTTGTCCTCGCGCAGGCCCTTGAAGACGCCGTGTCGGACATGGCCGTCGGCGGTCAGCTCCGCGAACTCCACCTCGGCGACGAGGGAGGGCGTCACGAAACGCGCCTGGCGCCGAACGTCCGGTGGGATTGACGCGAAGGGCGAGGTCTTGCGGGCGAGCCCGTCGAACCTGGCGGCCAGTTCGTCCATCCGCGCCTCGTCGAAGCCGGAGCCGACGCGGCCGCGATAGACGAGGTCGCCGCCCTCCATCACGCCGATAAGGATCGAGGAGAACGGCCGGCCGCGCTTGTCGGAGGGCCTGAAGCCTCCGATGACGAATTCCTGGCGCCTGGAGCACTTCACCTTCAGCCAGCTCTTCGACCGGCCGGAGCGATAGGGTACGTCGGCCCGTTTCGACACGATGCCTTCATGCCCGGACGCGCAGATCTGCGAGAACACCGCCGGGCCGTTGCTGGTGACGTGTTCGCTGTAGAGAAGCGTCTCCGATTTCGCCTCGCCGAGAAGCGCCTTCAGCGCGGCTTTGCGTTCGGTCAGCGGCTGCGACGTCAGATCCTCGCCGTCGAGCGCCATGAGGTCGAAGCAGAAGCAGGTAAGGGGCCCACCCTCGGAAAGATGCTGCTGGAGGGTCGAGAAGTCGGTCTTGCCGTTGTCGTCGAAGGCGACGATCTCGCCGTCGATCAGAGCCGAGCGGCAGGGGAGGCCCTTCGCGGCCTCGGAGATGGGGCCGAACTTCTCCGTCCAGTCGAGGCCGTTGCGGGTGTAGCAGCGAACATCGCCGCCGCCGGCCGCGATGACGACGCGGTAGCCGTCATACTTCATCTCGTGCAGCCATTCACGCCCCTCCGGCGCCGCGTCGACGAGGGTGGCGAGCTGCGGCGGATGAAAGCGCGGCAGCGGCAGCGCCTTGCCGCCGGCGTCGCGCTTGGCGGTCTTCGCAGCGGAGGATGGCGTCTTCGCCTTGGTGCCGGCCGGCTCCTTCCCGGCGCGGGATCGCTTGGGCTCGGCCTTCGGCTTTGTCTGGGGCGCGGCCGTTTCCGTCTCGCCGGGTGCGCGCGTATCGTCCCAGACATCGTCCTTCGCCACGGCGATCTCCGCCATGGCGCGGCCGGTCTTCACGCTCCTGTCCGCCTTGAGGATGTCCTCGCCCTCGCCGGGATGGGCCTCCTCGTCCTTCTCCTTGATCAGGAGCCAATTCTCGCGCTTTTCCTTGCCGCGCGGCTTCATCCGGACGAGCGCCCAATGGCCGTGCATGCGCTCGCCGTGAAGGTCCATCTTCAGGCTGCCCTTCTTAAACCCCGCCACAGGGTCCTCGCGGGGCTCCCAGGTGCCGCGGTCCCACAGCATCACGGTGCCGCCGCCATATTCCTTCTGCGGGATCGTGCCCTCGAAGTCCCCGTATTCCATCGGGTGGTCTTCGGTCCTGACGGCGAGGCGCTTGTCGGCCGGGTCGAGGCTGGGGCCCTTGGTGACCGCCCAGCTCTTCAGGACGCCGTCCCATTCGATGCGGAAGTCGTAGTGGAGCCGCGTCGCGTCGTGCTTCTGGACGCAGAAATACAGCCCCTCGCCGAACGGCGTGGCTTCGCCGCCGCCGGCCGGCTCCCGGGTCCGCGAGAAGTCGCGCTTCTCCCGGTAGGTCTTCAGCAGCGTCTCGCCGCCCGCGCGGGCCTTCGTCTGATTGGCGGATTTCCCGGTCATCGCAGGGCCTCGGGTCAGGCGCTCTTGCGGCTTCGGCTGGCCGACTTCGACGGTGCCGCCTTGCCGCTTCCGGACTTCGCGGAGGACGAGGACTTCGATCCGGAGGCCGAGGATTTCGAGCTTGCGGTCTTGGAGCGCGACGCAGAGGTGCTGGAGGACTTGGTGCGCCGGCTGCTCGTGCCCGCCCCCTTCTTCGCGGACTTGCCGCTGTCGGCGTCCGTATCGTCCTTCGCGCCGCCGGTCTCCAGGCTCTTCTTCAGCGTCGCCATCAGGTCGACGACGTTGCCCTTCGTCTGACGCGGCGCCTCGTCATCCTCGCTACGGGTGATCGCCTTGCCGCCGCTCTTGCGCTTCTCCGCGATCAGCTCCTTCAGCGCCGCCGTATAATGGTTCTTGTAGTTCGAGGCGTTGAAGTCCGAGGTCTTCTTCTCGATCAACTGGGAGGCGACGGCGAGAAGATCCTCGTCGGCCTCGTCCTCGGAAATCTCGGAGAAGAGCGAATCGGCTTTTCTCACCTCGTTCTCGTAATGGAGGGTTTCGAGGAGAAGGCCCGAGCCGCAGGGGCGCACGGCGACGAGATACTCCTTGCCGCGCAGCGCCAGCTGGCCGAGCCCGGTCTTCTGCGACTGTCGCAGCGCGTCGCGCACCACGCGAAAGGCGTCTTCGGCGAGTTCGTCCTGCGGCACGACATAATAGGGCTTGTCGAAATAGAGCGGCGGGATCGAGCAGGAATCGACGAACTGGACGAGCTCCAGCGTCTTCTTCGTCTCCAGCTTGACGTCCTCGATCTCCTCGTCGGAGAGGATGACATATTCGTCCTTGGCGATCTCGTAGCCCTTGACGATGTCGTCCTTGTCGACGGGGCCGATTCCCTCCACGACCTTGTCGTAGTGGATGCGCTTGCCGGTTTCGCGGTGGATCTGCCGGAAGCTGATCGTCTCGGACGAACTCGTCGCCGTGTACATCTCGACCGGGATCGAGACCAGCGACAGACGGATCTGTCCCTTCCAGACGGGCCGTGGCGCCATTCCTCAACTCCTGACACATTCGGGCAGGGTGATCCTGCCCGGAAGACTGCCGCAACTTGGTCACAAACGGCGCCTCGGCGGAGTCGTTCCCTCGGAAAAGCCGAGTCATTTCAGAATCTTGGCCGCGCGAAAGCCGTTGAAAAGACTCAAGGATCGCCGCAGCCGCCCTTGCGGAGCGCGCTCAATGGGTTAGCAAGGGCGGACCCGACAGATTGGCGATTCGAAACGGCGGACGAGCGGCGGTTAAGCGACGGTGATCCGGTTTCTGCACACGGCCGACTGGCAGATCGGCAAGCCGTTCGGCGGGTTCGAGCCGGAAGCGCGCTTCCGGCTGCGCGACGAGCGCTTCAACGTCGTCGCGCGGATCGCGGCGCTGGCGGCCGAGCGGTCCTGCGACGCGGTCGTGGTGGCGGGCGACGCCTTCGACGACAACACCGTCTCCGATCGCGAGATCAATCGCACGCTGGAGGCCATGAAGGGCTTCGGCGGCCCCTGGGTGATGCTGCCGGGCAATCACGATGCGGCGCTGTCCGTCAGCGTCTGGACGAGGCTTTCGCGTCTCGCCGAGCGGCTCGGCGTCACCAATCTCGTCGTCGCCGACCGGCCGGAGACGATCTTTTTGTGCGATGGGCGCCTCGCAATCCTGCCGGCGCCGCTGACTCGCCGCCACGAAGGGGCCGACCTCACCGGCTGGTTCGACGAGGAAGCCACGCCGCCGGGCGCGATCCGCCTCGGCCTTGCCCATGGTGCCGTCGCCAACCGCCTGCCGGAGGCCGCCGAGTCCGGCAATCCGATCGCCGACGACCGGGCGGCGCGGGCGCGGCTCGACTATCTCGCCCTCGGCGACTGGCACGGCTTCGTCGAGATCGCGGAAAAGACCGTCTATGCCGGCACGCCCGAACCCGACCGCTACCCGGCCAACGAGCCCGGCCATGTCGCGCTGGTCGAGATCGACGGGCCGGGCGAGGCGCCGCGGGTCGAGCGGGTGCGCACGGCGCGTTACGACTGGCGCGCGCTCGCCGTGCGCCTCGACGGGGATACCGGTGCGCTGACGGAGACGCTGGAGGCGATCGAACGGCCGGGTGAGACGCTGGTCAAGCTGACGTTGTCGGGTGCCTTGTCGCTGCGCGACCGGGTAGCGCTCGACGCGCTGATCGAAACGTGGACGGCCCGGCTCTTCGACCTTGCCGTCGATGACACCGGTCTCTTTGACGAACCGGACGTCGAGGATCTCGACGCGATCGACGTCTCCGGCTTCGTGCGCGTCGCTATCGAGCGGCTGCGCGAGAAGGCTGCGGACCCGGCCGATCCGGAGCGGGAGGCGGCCGCGCTCGCGCTCCGGATGGCTTATGTCGAACATCGCCGGCTCGCCGGCGAGGGCAATTGAGACAATGGTACGAGGGGCGCCATGTATCTGAAGTCGCTCACCGTCACCGATTTCGCAGGTCTCGTCCGCGCCGAGATCGGCGCGCTGGAGCCCGGACTCAACATCGTCGTCGGCGACAACGAGGTCGGCAAGTCGACGCTTCTCACAGCGCTGCGCGCCGCCTTCTTCCAGAAGCATCGTGCGACCGGCGCCGCCGTGCAGGCCTTTCTGCCCTATGGCGGGAGCGGGCGGCCATCGGTCGCGATCGAATTCGAGCTGGGTGAGATCGCTTTTTCGCTGGCCAAGGCCTTCCTCTCCAAGCCTTCGGCGGAGCTCGCCTGGGCGGCGAACCGGATCTCGGGCGATGCGGTGGAGGAAAAGCTCGCCGAGCTCTTACGCTTCTCGCCGCCCGGCCGCGGCGATCCGAAGCTATCCGAACACCAGGGCGCCTTTGGCCTGCTCTGGGTCGAGCAGGGGCGCTCGAATGCCGGCCTCGATCTCGGTGCGGGCAAGGATGCGCTGACGGCATCGCTCGAAGGCGAGGTCGGCCAAATCCTCGGCGGCGAGCGAGGCCGCACCCTGACCGCGAGCGCCAAGGCGCTGCAGGACCGGTTCTTCACGGACACGCTTCGGGCAAAGACCGGCTCGCCGCTGAAGGCGGTCGAGGATCGGCTCGCTGCAGCAAGGGAAGAGCGGGCGGAGAAGGCGGCGGCGCTGCGCGAACTGGAGGACAAGCTCGACCGTCTTGCGGATCGGCGCCACCGGCTGGGCGGCTATGAGGAAGCCGAAACGATCGCCAAGGCAGAGGCGGCGCTTCAGGCGGCCGAGGAGGAGGCCCGCAGGGCGGCCGAGCGGGACCGCGAATGGCAGGCCGCCGACGCCGCGCTGAAGCACTCCGAATCGGTTCGCCAGAGCACGCTCGACCGGCTCGCCCGGCGCGACGCCCTGGCCGAGGCGACGGCGAAGGCGGCGGAACGGGCCGAAACGGTGCGGACCCTCTTCGCCGAGGTGGACGCCGAATCGCGCGAGGCCGCAGCGGCGGTCCTTGAGAGAACGGAAGAGCGCGAGCGCGCGCGAGACGAGGCCCGATCCGCCGAGCGGGCGGAAGAGGCGGGGCGGCTGCGCCATGAACTCGAGCGCGAACGGCGAGAGCTCGCAAGGCTCGGCGAAGCCATCGCCGCGGCGAATGCCGTGGGCGAAGAGATCAAGGCGCGCCAGCGCAGCCGCGCGGCGATCACGCTCGACGCCAAGGCGATGGCGGCGCTCGAGACGGCGGAGGAACGACGCCGCGAGAGCGCGGCGCGCCTCAGCGTCGGCGCCCCGGCGGTGACCTTCTCGCCGAAGGCGGCAGGCGGCGCCATCCGGAACGCGGACGGGGCCGCGATCGCCGCAGAGACGGCGTATCGTGTGACGAAGCGCTCGCAGTTCCATCTCGACGGGTTCGGCCTCGTGACGATCGAGCCCGGCGGGGACGCGGCCGTGCTCGCCGAAGAGCATCAGGCTTGCGAGCGGGCGCTCGCCGCCCTGCTCGAACGCTTCCGGCTGGAATCGGTCGAGGCCGGGCGGGCCGCTCTTCAGCGTGCCCGGGACTTCGATGCCGAGATCCGTGCGCTCGGCGCGCGCCGCGATGCGCTGATTCCTGATGGGATGGACCGGGCGGTCGCCGCGCGCGATGCGGCTGCGGCCAGCGTGGAGCGGCTGGCGGACCGGCTGGCCGAAGCAGGCGGGGAAGGGGTATCCCCCGAGGATCCGCCGGCCGCGATCCGCGAGCGGCTGGAACGCGCGCGCAAGGCGCTGCAGGTGGCGGACGCCGCCGTGGAGGCGGCACGCCGCGCCGCCTCGGACGCCGCGCTCCGCCGCGCCACGGCCGAAGCCGAGGTGACGCATCGTGCCGGCGAGGCGGAGCGCCTGCGTGCGGAACTTGATACCGCCGAATCGGCCGAGCTGCGGGCGGCGCTCGCCGCTGCCGTGGCCGGCGCCGAGGCCGACCGGACGGCGAAGGCCGAACTGGTGGCGCTGCGCCTGCGCGAACGCGAGGCCGCCGATCCCAAGGCCGCGGCCGAAGCGCTGGAGGCGCGGCGGGCGGGGCTGAAGCGAATCAATCAGACGGTGACGGCGCTGCGCGACGAGGTGCTGTCGCTCGAAGCCGAACTGCGGGCCGAAGGCGGCAAGGGCCTCGGCGAGGCGATCACCGGGCTCGACGGGGAGATCGACGCGCTGGAGATCCGCCGCAGCCGCCTGCAACGGGAGGCCGACGCCTCGCGGCTGCTCTATGGCGAACTCGTCCGCGCCCAGCGCGAGGCGCGCGAGCACTGGCTGGGTCCGATCAAGTCGCGGGTGGGGCCCTATCTGAAGCTGATCCACCCCGAGAGCGAGGTCGAGCTCGACGAGGAAACGCTGGAGATCAAGGCGCTGCACCGTGCCGGCGTCGCCGAGGACTTCAAGCGGCTGTCGGCCGGCGCGCGCGAGCAGGTTGCCGTGGTCACCCGGCTGGCGCTCGCGCACGTGCTGAAGACCGGCGGCCATCCCGCGGCGGTGATTCTCGACGATGCGCTAGTCAACACCGACGAGAAACGGCTCGAGCGCATGCACCGGGTCCTCGAGCGCGCGGCGCGCGACCTGCAGGTGATCGTGCTCACCTGCCGCGAACGCGACTTCCGCGATCTGGGCGCGCCGATCTTCCGGCTCTGAAGTCCCCGCGAAGCAAAGCGCGCACCAACCGGGGGATCTGCGGGATGTCGCCTCGGGCGCATCCTCCGGGACGGGAATCCATCCGCGAAACACCGTCCATCTGCCCCTTCGGCCCGCCGATCGACGTCAAAACCCTTCAAATCCGGCACTTTTGGCGAAATGGTTAACGGGTGGTGACCGGAAAAGTGGCATCGGCGCAACACGGGTGTGACCAAAGCGTCCCACGGGGGCCATTGTGGCATTTAGGCGATTGCATCAAATCCGCTGCTGGCTAATGTCGCCTTCAGAAAGCGGGGGCCAAGCGCTTCGGACTTTCGCAGAGGGGATGGGGCAGGGAAGGCTGTCCTTCATAAAAGGCCCAACCCTAACCTATAAATTGACTGGAGGTCAGGACATGAACATCAAGAGCCTTCTTCTCGGCTCCGCTGCGGCCCTCGTCGCAGTCTCCGGCGCCCGCGCTGCGGACGTCATCGTGCCGGTTGCCGAGCCCGAGCCGGCTAACTACGTCAAGGTTTGCGACGTTTACGGCGCAGGCTTCTACTACATCCCGGGCACCGAGACCTGCCTCTCGATCAGCGGCTACGTCCGGTTCCAGTACAACGTTGCTGGCTCGGTCGAGGATGACTTCGGTAACCGTTACGTCACCAACTCCGAAGGCGACGACTACCAGGCTGGTTCGCAGGTCCGCGTCCGTCTGAACTTCGATGCCCGCGAAGAGACCGAGCTCGGCACCCTGCGCGCCTTCGCTCGTATCCAGGCGACCAACACCTTCGGTGCCTACTCCGCCGACCAGGTCTACGCGATGGACCAGGGTTACCTGCAGCTCGGCGGCCTGACCATGGGCTACACCGACAGCCTGTGGACCCAGGACGACGGCCTGCTGACGGATACCGACCTCGCGGTTGGCGACTATCAGCTGAACCGGGTCTCCTACACCTATGCCGACAACGGCTTCTCGGCGGCTCTGTCGCTCGAAGACGATGGGACCGGTGACTTCGCTCCGGACGCCGTCGGCCTCCTGAAGTACGAGGGTGGTTGGGGTTACGCTTACATCGCTGCTTCTTATGACGAGCAGCAGCGCAACGGCCTCCTGCCGGACGGCTTCGTCGACTACGGCAGCGGCTACTTCTACAGCTACAACACCGCCTTCTCGACCGCGACCTACGGCAACAGCGACGACGATGGCGCGTTCGCTCTGAAGGGCGCTCTGTCGCTCAAGGACCTGATCGCGACCGACTCCGAGCTGAAGGTTGAGGGTTCGTACGCCTTCGATCCGTCGTCCTACTCGACGATCGGTATCTTCAACAACGTCGCGACCCTGGGTATCCAGAACGACACGCTGACCGGCACGATCCCGGTCGAGTGGCAGATCGGCGCCGGCTACGCCCAGAAGTTCGGCAAGCTCGGCTTCGCTCTGGCGGGTGCCTATGGCGAGACCTTCGACTACGGCACGTACAACGGCGCGGGCAACTTCGTGCAGTACGGCGACGGCTCCTACTACAAGCTGGTCGGCAACGTCGGCTACAACATCACGAAGAACTTCGATATGCTGGCGGAAGTTTCCTACGCCAACTTCGACTTCAGCGGCAACAACTCGGCGAACGACAACTCGTTCGACCAGACCGCGGGCTTCCTCCGCTTCGTCCGCTCCTTCTAATAGAGCGACAGTCTGAAGAATTGGGGCCTGGCGTTCGCGCCGGGCCCTTTTTGCGTCTGCTCTGATCGTCCAACCCGCGTTCCCAGTTGCCGTCCCGGCAGAAACGCCTAGCTTCCACGCCATCGTCCCCGCCGAGCGGAGATCCTGAATGTGGCGCGTCATGGGAAGATTGCTTCTGGTCGCCGGCGGTGTCTTGGGTCTCGGCAAGGTGATGTCGGACCGCAACCGAGCCGATCGCTCGGACGCGCCGCCGAACGGGCAGAGCGATGCGGGCACCGGGCCGCCCCCCGGAAGCACAGGATTAGGTGAAGCCGCAGGTGCCGATGTCGATCCCAGGATCGCTTCCCGGCAGGGAACCGACGCGGCCGCACCGCGTCACCCCTTGGAAAGGGAGACGCAGACGATGTCCGACGAAAGCTCCTCCAAGACCATTGTTCCGGGCCAATCACCCGATGGCGAACCGCGCGCTGAGGCCGTGACCGACGAGCCGCCTGAACATCCGGTCGAAGCCTGGCGGGAGACGAGCCGGGTCGCGGCTGCAAGCCGAACCGCGCCGGTCCCGGAAGGACCGAAAGGGGCGGCAGAAGATCCGCTCGCGGCAAAGCACAAGGCGACGCGATTCGACCGGGACTTCCGAACGCTCGACTACGCCAATCTCTCGCGCGACGAAGCCGAGCGCGAGACGGAGCGGCGCCGCCGGACGCGGCAACATTCGAGCTGGCACCCGGCCAAGCCCGGCTCCAAGCGATGCGAGCCGGTCAAGGAAGCCCAATTCTCGCCCTTTGGCGGCAGTACCATCTCGGCAGAGGTCATCAGGGGACGGAGCGACAGGGCGCCGGACATGATGCCGACGCTGCCGGGAGAGGGGTCACCTTCCGGACCGCAGCAAGAGGCCGGTCGAGGTGCGTCCTCCCGTCGTTCCGAAACGGGTCGGCACGCAATCAGCGCCCCCAATCCCGACGGGCCTACGCCTTCACGCGATGCCCGCAAGGGCCTGCCGAGTGATCCGCTGGCGGAGAAGCACAAGGCGGAGCGCTTCGACAAGGATTTTCGCACGCTCGACTATCGCCGCCTCAACGCCTCGAAAACCGGGGCCGAGCAGTCCAAGCCGTCCGGCACGGCCGGTGACCCCCAGGCCGACGGACCTCCTGCCGGCGAGCCCGCAGCCGCGAGCTTTCGGGTCAGCGGCGTCAGCGGCCCGGTCATAGGCGCACCGCAGACGGCGGACGAAGGCGGCGCGGGCCGAAGCGGGGACGCCGCTTCCGGCGGCCCGGAGCGGGAGGCTCGCGAGCCGCAACGCCGGGACCATCCGCGAGGCGGAACGCCGGACGATCTGACGCGCATCGCCGGGATCGGTCCCGCGATCGAGCGGCTTCTGCATGATCTCGGCATCTTCCACTACGATCAGATCGCCGCGCTCGGCGAAGCGGAAGCGCGGTGGCTGGACGACAAGCTCGGCTTTTCCGGCCGAATCGCCGAAGAGCGCTGGGTCGATCAGGCAAAGACGCTCGAGGCGGAGGGGCGGGCTGACCGGACCTCTTAGGGGCGGGAGCGCTCGTCCACCATCGCCAGGAAGGCGTCGATCCGGTCGGCGAGCCCTCCGACTTCCAGCATGGGCGCATGGCCCTGACCGATTGCGAGCAGGCTCTGCATCTCTCGATGCTCGCGGTGCATGCGCTCGACCGTCGCGGCGGCGAACAGCGTCGAGAATTCGCCGCGGATGACGAGCAGCGGCACCTCGCGGAGCAGAGCGAAGAGATCCCAGAGTTCCGGCAGGTCCGCCTCAAGGTCCAGCGTCCGAAGCGGTTCGAGCAGACGCGAATCATAGTCGCCGACGATCCTGCCGTCCCTTTCGGCGAAGCCCGCGCGCGCGAAGCGCTCGAAGTCGGGACGGCGGACAATCGGAAACGTGCGCGCATTGGCGCTTTCGACCGCATTGACGGCGGATTGCCAGTCCGGAAATGATTCGATGCGGCCGACGGTGTCGCGGATGAGCCTCAGGCCGTCCGGCTCGAGGCGCGGCCCGGCATCGTTGAAGATCGCGCCGGCGATGAGGTCGGGGCGGACGGCCGCCAGCATCTGGATGACGAGCGCGCCGCGGGAGGTGCCGAGGAAGATCGCCCGGCCGATCCCGAGATGGTCGAGCCCGGCGGCGATATCCCCGGCCTCGGCCGGAATGGTGTAGGCGTCCGGGCCTTCCGCGTGATCGGAGCGTCCACGACCGCGATAGTCGAAGGCCACGACCGCCCGCTTGCTGTTCCCTGAGCGGATCAACGCGGCCAGCGGATGAAAATCGCGGGCGTTGCGCGTCAGCCCCGAGAGGCAGACCAGCGGCAGGCGGGACTCATCCGGCGATCCATAGAGCCGCCCAGCAAGTTCCAGACCGTCATTGCGGTAGCGGATGTCCTGGAACGCCGGATCGCTCATGACCTCACTAGGCCTGTGCAGGAGGGGGTGCCGCCTCTCGCGCCGGTCATGCGCGGCGTAGGCGAGTGAAGCGCCTCAGGAGCCGTTCGCCCGCCCGAATCTGAGGTCGCGCACGACGTCGAAACCGGCACCCAGACGGATCTTGTAGACCTCGTAGTTCTCGAGCACGCGCTGCACATAGTTGCGGGTCTCCGTGAACGGGATGCGCTCGACCCAGTCGACCACGTCTTCCAGCGACTTGCCGCGCGGATCGCCGAACCGGTCAATCCATTCGCGCGCCCGGCGCGGACCGGCATTATAGGCGGCGAAAGTCAGGACGTACGAGCCGGCGAAATTGTCGATCTGCTCGCCGAGATATTGCGCGCCGAGCATGGCGTTGTAGCCGGGGTCCGAGGTCAGCCGGTCCGGCGAGTAGGAGACGCCCACCTTGCGCGCCATGTTTCGGGCGGTGCCGGGCATCAGCTGGAGCAGGCCGAGCGCGCCCGCCGACGAGCGCGCACGCGGATTGAAGGCGCTTTCCTGGCGGGCGATCGCATAGGCGAGCGCCTTTCCGGCGGCCGAGATGTTGGCGTCGCTCGGGATCACGCCGATCGGGAAGGCGAGGGCCGGCGCGTCGATGCCGCGCCAATAGGCGATCTTGCCGACCCTGAGAGCGAGGTGGTGGTCTCCGCGGCGCTCCGCCATGACCGAGAGGAGGGCGAGTTCGCCAGGGCTGTCGAGCTCCTCGGCAAGATCCTTGTAGAGGATGTCGGCGCGCCAGTCGGAGCCGATCTCCTCGAGCCGCTGGATGGCCCTGACGGCGGGCCGGCTGGCGAAGCGCTGCCGCTCCGCCGATGACGGTTCGGGAAAGACGATCGCGTCGGGTCTGCGGCCGAGACGGGCGGCGGCAAGCTGGCCGTAATAGGTCGCACCGTAATGCGCCGCCCGCGTGTAATAGGTGCCGGCATCGCGGGAGCCGGCGGCCTCGGCGGCGCGGCCCAGCCAGTAATAGCCGCGCGACAGGGACAGCGGCATGTTCGACAGCTTGACGATCCTGGCGAAGTGCGCGAGCGCCGTTCTCGGATCATTCAGGAAGCGCAGCGCGATCCAGCCGGCATGGAACTCGGCTTCGACGGCCTCGCTTCCGGTCTCCACCGAATGGCGGGCGGCGACCCGGTAGGCGAGTTTCGGCTGATTGAGATCCAGAAGGTCGCGGGCGACGATCCGCCGCTCGTTCCACCAGGCGTCGGGATCGATGAGCGCTGCCGGATCGGTCGGAGCGCTCAGCAGGATCGATGCCGCATCGTCGGTCTTGTGGTGCTTGCGGTAATACTCGACGAGGGCGAGCTGGAAGCTCGGATCGGAGCGCTGGGCCGCAGGCACGGCGTTGATCAGCTTGGCCGCGCTCGCCTCGTTGCGGATCACGGCCGCCCGGGCCCGGTAGAGCGCCGTCGCGCCAGCGAGGTCGGCGACCCGGCTCGCATCGCTGACCCGCTCGGCATAGAGCAGCCTGTCCATGCGGTATTTGTGATCGGCGCGGGTGAGCAGCGTCCCGAAGACCTTGAGGAGTTCGCTCTCCGTCGAACGGTCGAGGTCTTCCTTGCGCCAGACGGCGGAGATGAGGCGGCTTGCGCGGCCGACCTCGCCGACTCCGATATAGGCGCGGGCTAGTGCCATCGCGCCGCGCGGGCTTTCGGGCGCGCTCCCGTTAAACGCGCCGATGACTTCGGCGGCCGGGCGGTCCTCCTGGTAGAGCGCGCGCTCGCTGTTGACCCTGAGGTCCTTCAGTCCGGGCCAGCCCTTGAGCTGACGGGCGGCGGACGCGATGTCGGCGGCCGGAACCCGCGACCCGCCGGAGAGCGCGATCGCCCAGGTCAGGATCTCGCGGTCGAGCGAACCCGGCATCATCCCTTCGCGAATGGCCCGCGCCTTGTCGGGATTGTTGTCCGACAGGGCCTGCAGGCCGTCCTTGAGCACGCCGTCCTGCGGGCGCACCGACGCATTCACCCGCGGCATCGCCGCGATCGATGCGGTGAAGGCGGTGCTGGTGGCGGGAGCCGCCGCGCGTTGCTGGCCGGCCGAAGACAGGAACGGGTTGGCCTGCGGCACGGCGACCGGTCCACCGAACCGCCTCGTATCCAGCGAAACAGCCGCATCGCCCGTAGACGGGCGCGCGGTCGGAATCGGGCCGGTCGCCGGCAGCACCGGGATCTCGTCCGCGAAAACGATGCCGGGCAGCATCGACGCGGCGACCACGGCGGTGACGATCCGGCGAGCGCGCTTATGTCCTGTCATGGCCAACCTTTCGGAGGGTCAGTGGAAAGTCTATACGTCCGGCAGCCATCTGCCGGAATGGTTTCCCAATCTCTCACATCTGCGATTAAGGCGCCGTTACCGCTCGGCTCCGGCCTTCTGTATCGGCCGCCTGCATCGGCCGCGCCCCGCTTGTGTCGCCTCAGGGGCTTCAATAATGTGCCCCGCTCTGGTGGCCAGTTTGAGGCCGGCGGCCCGGCGATGCAATGGATCCCGACCTTGAGCGGGGTGTGCTTCCGGGATAAGGCGCGCATTCCGGGAGTTTGGGAGTCATGGAAACGATGTTCAAGGGTTCGATACCGGCGCTGATCACGCCGTTCTCGGAGGATGGCTCGCTCGCGGAAGAGACCTTCGCGGAGTTCGTCGCCTGGCAGATCGCGGAAGGATCGAGCGGGGTGGTGCCGGTCGGAACCACCGGCGAGAGCCCGACGCTCACGCATGACGAGCACAAGCGCGTCGTCGAGATCTGCGTGAAGGCGACGGCGGGCCGGGTGCCGGTGATCGCGGGCGCGGGTTCGAACAATACGGAAGAGGCGATCGATCTCGCCCGCTTCGCCGAGAAGGCCGGCGCCGACGGCCTGCTCGTCGTCACGCCCTATTACAACAAGCCGAACCAGAAAGGGCTCTACGCCCACTTCTCGGCGATCGCCAAGGCGGTCTCGCTGCCGATCCTGATCTACAACATTCCCGGCCGCTCGGTGATCGACATGACGCCGGAGACGATGGGCCGGCTTGCTGCGGACTTTGCCAATATCGTCGGGGTCAAGGACGCCACGGCCAAGGTCGACCGGGTCTCCGAGCAGCGCCAGACCTGCGGCGAGGGCTTCATCCAGCTTTCCGGCGAGGACGCCACCGCGCTCGGCTTCAACGCCCATGGCGGGCATGGCTGCATCTCGGTCACGGCCAATGTGGCGCCGCGCCTTTGCGCCGACATGCAGGCTGCCTGCGCGGCCGGCGATTACGCCAAGGCGCTCGCCTGTCAGGACCGGCTGATGCCGCTCCACAAGGCGCTGTTCATCGAGCCCAATCCGACCGGCGTGAAATATGCGCTGTCGAAGCTCGGCAAGGCGCGCAACTCGGTGCGTTCGCCGCTGGTGACCGTCGATCCGTCGACGGAAGAGGCGATCGACGCAGCGCTTCGCCACGCCGGCCTCCTCAATTGAATTTCCGGCCGGGCATGCGCATCTTGAGAGGCCCAGCCCGACGTCCGATGATCGCGAGAAAGGGCACGCGCGGCCGAATGGCTTGAGCGCGTGCAGGAGAGTGAATGGCCAAGAAGAAAGCCCCGGACTCCAATGTCGCGGCGGAGAACCGCAAGGCCCGGTTCAACTACGAGATCGTCGACACGCTGGAGGCTGGCCTCGTGCTCACCGGCACCGAGGTGAAGTCGCTGCGCGGCGGCAAGGCCTCGATCGCCGAATCCTATGCGACCGAAGAGGGCGGCGAGCTCTGGCTGATCAACTCCAACCTGCCGGAATATCTCCAGGCCAACCGCTTCAACCACAATCCGAAGCGCCGCCGGAAGATCCTCGTCCACCGTTCGCAGCTCGCAAAGCTCGCGGGCGCCGTGCAGAAGGACGGAATGACGCTCGTCCCGCTCAGGATCTACTTCAACGACAAGGGCACGGCTAAGCTCCTCCTTGCTCTGGCCAAGGGCAAGAACGCGCCCGACAAGCGCCAGACCATCAAGGAGCGCGACTGGAACCGGCAGAAGCAGCGGCTTCTGAAGCAGGGGTGAGGCGGGAGATCGGCGTTGCCCGTGCCTGTCGAACGGCTGACATCGATCTGGTGGCAGATGCCGCGGTCTCCCGACGGCTGCGCGATCGATTCGCGTCGCGGCCGATCGGCGTCGGGAGCGCCGGAGAGGGGGTGAGCGGGATGGATGGACTGCGCCTTGAACAGGTGACCAAGCGGTTCGGCGAGACCGCCGCGGTGAACGCGGTCTCGCTGGACGTCGCCAAGGGCGAGTTCGTCGCGCTGCTGGGGCCATCGGGCTGCGGCAAGACTACGCTCCTTAGGCTGATCGCGGGATTCGAGGCGCTGAGCGAGGGCGCGATCTCGGTCGGCCCGGACCTCTTTTCCGGCCCCGGCCGGCACATGCCGCCGGAACGGCGCAATGTCGCGATCGTCTTCCAGTCCTACGCGCTGTGGCCGCATATGAGCGTCGCGCAGAATGTCGGCTACCCGCTGAGGGTGCGCGGCGTCTCGCGCGCCGACCGCGACCGCAAGGTGGCCGAGGCGCTGGGAAGCGTCGACCTCGGCGGCTTTGCCGACCGCCGGCCCGCGGACCTGTCCGGCGGTCAGCGTCAGCGCGTCGCGCTCGCGCGTTGCCTCGTCATGGAGCCGCGGATCGTCCTTCTCGACGAGCCGCTCGCCAATCTCGACGTCGCGCTGAGGGCCTCGATGGAGGAGACCTTCCGCAGCTTCCACGAGCGCACCGGCGCGACCATGGTCTACGTCACCCACGACCAGGCCGAGGCGATGGCGCTCGCCGACCGGGTCGCAGTGATGGAACGGGGCCGGATCGTCCAGTGCGATGCGCCGACGGAACTCTATGCGCGCCCCGCCAGCGAGGCGGTCGCACGATTCATCGGCGGCGGCCAGGTCGTGCCGGCGATGCTGATCGAGGCGGCCGGGGACGGGCTTTACCGCGTCGACACGCTCGGTGCGCGCGCGACGGTGCGCGGGCCGGCCGGGCTCGGGCCCGGACCCGTGCGCCTCAGTCTCAGGGCGAAGGATCTCGCGCCCGCCAATGGGCTGAATGGCGGTGCGGCGATCGAGACAATCGTGCATCGCTCGGTGTTTCGCGGCGGGCATTTCGCCGTCTCCGTCGCGCCGAAGGACGGCGCCGGCGACTTGCTGCTGGAAGCCAATGTCGCGGTCGGCCTCAGGCCGCGCGAGCGCCTGGACCTCCAGATCCATGACGGCTGGCTGATCGCCTGAGCGGGCGGATCACAGCCAGGGCAGGACGCCGCGCGGGAGCCGTCTCGCGAACAGCGCGGTGACGCCCATGATCGCGACGATCACCGCCACGGTCACCGCGGCAACCGCCGAGGCGAGCACGGTGTAGCCGCCGTCGTCGAGGTTGAAGACGACGACGCCGAGCGTCTCGTTGCCGGCCGACCACAGCAGCGCGGAGACGGTCAGCTCGTTGAAGCTGGTCATGAAGGTGAGGATCGCTCCGGCCGCCGCGGCGGGCGCGAGCAGCGGGTAGAGCACGGTGCGCAGCCGGAAGAGATAGCCGGCGCCGGTCATCCGCGCGGCTTCCTCGAGGGCCGGATCGGTCTGCTGGACCGCGCCGATGACCGGCCGCAGCGACAGCGTGAGAAAGCGCGCGAGATAGGCGAAGAAGATGATCCAGATCGTGTTGTAGAGGCTGATCCCGACGAAGGGCAGCGGCATGATGAAGATCAGGATCGCGGCGATGCCGAGGACGATGCCGGGCAGGGCGTAGGGCACTTCGGCGAGCATGGCGAGGCCGCGCAGGAGCCGGCTCGGCCGCCAGACGACAAAGGCGGCGAAGGGCACGGCGACGATCATCAGGAGAGCCGAGGCGCCGCCGGCGAGGAGGAACGAGTTCCGGAAGGCCCGGACCGTCGCGTCCTGGCGGAACAGGACTTCGGCGTAATTCGCCAGCGTCACCGTCTTCTGAGAAAGGGCGACTCCATAGGCGCTGACCAGCGAGGTGGCAAGGAGTGCGATGAGCGGGACGACGAGGATGAGGACGATGATCGCCCAGGCGCCGGCCTCGACGAAGGGTCGGGCACGGCCGAGCGGATAGCTCAGGGCCTGCGACGGGGCGCCTGTCGTGCGGTAGTCGCGGCGCCCGACCAGCAGCGACTGGACGGCGAATCCGAGGACCGCGAGCGCGCCGACGAGGATCGACAGGACCGCGACGTCGGAGATGATCGACGGGCCGAAGCTCGCCAGCCGCTCATAGATGAGGGTCGGCAGCACGGTGTAGCCGGCGGGAATGCCGAGCAGGGCCGGAATGCCGAAATTGCCGATGGCCGAGACATAGGCGAGCGCCGCGCCGGCGACGAGCGGCGGCGTCATCATCGGCAGGACGATGGTGGAGAGCACGGAAAGCCGGCCGCCGCCGCAGGAGCGCGCCGCCTCGATCATCTCGCGCGGCAGCGATCTGAGGCCGGCGCGCACGGTGAGGAAGACCAGCGGGGCGTGCTGGATGCCGAGGAGGAGGATGATCCCGCCGGGGCTGTAGATCGGGTTCGGGCTCCCGAGTGGCGGGGCGAGGCCGAGCGTGATGAGGAGCGGGCTCGCCGGGCCGAAGAGCTGCGCCCAGGAGAGCGCCGTCACCTGCGGCGGGATCATCAGCGGCAGGAGGAAGGAAAAGACCAGCACCGGCTTGCCGCGCATGTCGGTCAGCGCGACGAGGAGCGCGAAGAAGGTTCCGAGGACAAGCGAGATCGCTGTCCCGACGGTGGCGGTGACCAGCGAATGCCAGGCGGCGGTCCATGTCGAGCCGGCCGACAGGACCGCGGCCATGACGGAGAGATCGAAGCGGCCGGCAGGCGCGACCGCCTCCAGGATCAGCCGACCGACCGGCAGCGCGCTGAGGGCCGCGACGAACAGGACGAGAATGGCGAGAGCGACGCTCTCGCCATTCGCACGTTTGGAAAAGACTGCGAACAAGTGCGCCCGGTCAGCCGCCGAAGATCTCGGAGAAGCGCTTCTTGTTCTCCTCTTCGTTCTTCAGTGCTTGATCGGGATCGAAGGGCATCAGCTTGATCTTGTCGCGCGAGGGAAAGCCCTCCGGCGGCGCGATCCCCTCGCGGGCCGGCAGATAGCCCATGTCGGACGCGAGCTTCTGTCCGCCCTCGGAGATGAGGAAGTCGACGAAAGCCTTGGCGGCCTCCGGGTTCTTGGCGGTCTTCAGGATCGCGACCGGCTCGGTCACCGCCGAGACGCCCTCGGTCGGGAAGGTGAAGTTCACCGGCGCGCCCTTGGCCGATTCGCGGATCGGCAGGAAGTCGACGACGACGCCATAGGCCTTCTCCCCGCCGGCGACCGCCTTGAAGACGCCGCCATTGCCGCCGGAGGCGGTCGCGCCGTTCTCGGCCAGGGCCTGGATGTAGTCCCAGCCGAAGTCGGGGTTCTGGACCAGCGTCGCGACATGGACGAGCGCAGCGCCCGAGGTCAGCGGGCTCGGCATCGTCACCTGGCCCTTGGCCTCCGGCTTGGTGAGGTCCTTCCAGGAGGACGGCGTAATCTCGGAGCGCGTGTTGTTCACGATGCCGGTGGTGATCAGCTTGGTCGAGAACCAAGTCTTGTCCTTGTCGAAGAGACCGTCCTCGTAGCCGGTCGTGTCGGCGCCGGGATAGGCCATCAGGCGGTCGTCGCGCTTCAGCCCGGCCATGGTGACGCTGTCGGCGATGAGGAGGACGTCGGGCTGCGGATTGCCGGCGGCGAACTCGGCCTGCAGCTTGGCCATCATCTTGGTGGTGCCGTCGCGGACCCACTGCACGTCGATGCCCGGATTCTTCGCCTTGAAGGCGTCGACGGTCTTCTGCGCGTCCTCGTTCGGCTGGCTCGTATACAGAACGAGCGTGCCATCGGCGGCGGCGGCGGGTAGGGCGGACAGCCCGGCAAGGGCGATCGCGAGCGCGAGGGTGCGGATCATCGCGGACTCCTGTGTTGGATCGTCGGGTTCGTTTGGGGAGGCGTCAGCCCCCGGCGAGGAGCGCCATGGCTAACGTGCAGCCCGTGACAGTCTGATGAAACCGCCGCCATCTTCCTCCCCGTCCCGTCAGAAGGCCATGGCGCCGCCGTCGGCGCGGGGGTCGCTCGCGCCTTCGACGACGCCGGAGGGATGGCGCACCAGCGCGCCGGCATGTCCGGCGGCGTCGGAGAAGGGCGCGATGATCTCCACCTCGTGGCCGCTCGCCTTCAGCTCGGAGACGAGTTCGGCCGGAAAGCGATCCTCCAGCTTCAGCGTCGTCGTGACGTCGCCCCAGGTGCGGCCGAGCAGCCAGCGCGGCGCGGTGACCGCCTGCTGCAGGCCCTGCCCGAACATCGCATAGCGCGAGAAGACGGCGGCCTGGGTCTGCGGCTGGCCCTCGCCGCCCATCGTGCCGTAGGCCATGACGCGCCCGTCTTTCAGATGGGCGAGCGCCGGGTTGAGCGTGTGGAACGGCCGGCGGAAGGGCCCGAGCTGGTTCGGCCCGGGCGTCAGCGAGAAGCCGGCGCCGCGGTTCTGGAAGAAGACGCCGGTGTCGGGGCAGGTCAGCCCCGAGCCGAACTCCCAGAAGACGCTCTGGATGAAGGAGACGACGGTGCCGTCCTTGTCCGCCGCGCCCATCCAGATGGTGTCGCCGGGCTTGGCCTTGTGCGGCCAGGGAAGGGCGGTCTTTCGGTCGATCTTTTCGTGCAGCGCGTCGAGCGCGGCGGCGGCGAGCCAGTCGGCCGCCGGCGGGTCCATGTGGTCGGGATCGCCGAGCCCGGCATTCCTCAGGATGAAGGCCTGCTTGGTCGCCTCGATCAGCCCGTGCAGATGGTCGAAGCTCTCGCCGGCCGTCACCTTCAGCCGGTCGAACAGCGCCAGGATCATCAGCGAGGAGACCCCTTGCGTCGGGGGCGGCATGTTGAAGACCGTGCCGACGGAGAGCTCGACCGACAGCGGCTCGACGATCTCGGCCGAGAAGCGCTCGAAGTCGGAGAGCCGCAGCGGCGAGCCGGCGGCTTCCAGGAAGGCACCGTGGGCCTTGGCGATGCTGCCGCGATAATAGCAGTCGAGGCCTTCGCGGGCGAGCGTCTGAAGCGTCTCCGCAAGCGCCGGCTGCTTGAGGATGTTCCCCTCGCGGGGGACGTTGCCGCCGGGCAGGAAGATGTCGGCAAAGCCCGGCACGTCCTTCAGCCCACCCAGCTTGGCGGCCGTCGTGTCGGCCTGGTTGCCGGTGACGACCATGCCGTCCCTTGCATAGCCGATCGCGGCCGCGAGGAGGTCGCCGAGCGGCAGGCGGCGGGATGCGTCGACCATGTCCAGCGCTTTCGCCCAGCCGGAGATCGTCGCCGGCACGGTCAGCGCGGCATGCGGCCCCCGCGTCGGAATTGCCTCGCCATGGCCGCGCTCGCGATACCAGTCGGGCGTCGCGAGTCCGGCGGCCCTGCCGCAGGCGGAGATCCCGACGGGCCTCTCGCCGGGCCGCTGGATGATCCAGAAACCGTCCCCGCCGATCGAGTTCATGTGCGGATAGACCACGGCGATTGTCGCCGCCGCCGCGACCATCGCCTCGATCGCGGTTCCGCCGCAGGCGAGGATGTCGCGGCCGGCGAGGGCGGCCGAGAGATGCGGGGCCGTGACGCAGCCGTTGAGGCCCTTGGCGCTATGCAGCATGAGATTTCACCATCGGGTTGCTGTCGGCCGCCAGAGCATCGTTGCAGGAAGCGTATCGACCGGAAGCGATCCGAATAGCCGGACCATGCCGAACGGCACAAGTCCGCCGCCGAGGATCGAGACCGTCGAACGGACAGGGCAGCCGAGGGAACGGCGGCGGGGGCGTTGGACGGTCGACGCCGCCAGGCGCCATCAATCGGCCATCGCCGCTTCCGGATCGACGACCGGCGGCTTGCTGCGTCGCTTCCGCAGGGCGAAGAAAACGGCGAGGCCGAGGAAGAGGAACGTCGCGGCATAGAGCACGATCGAGATCCAGCTCTCGACGAACACCCAGGGATCGCCGGCCGAGATCGCCAGCGCCCGGCGCATGTTCGCCTCCATCTCGCCGCCGAGGAGGAGGCCCAGCACTACCGGCACGACCGCAATGTCGAGCTTCCTCAGGATGAAGCCGAGAAGCCCGAAGCCGACCATCACCACGAGATCGAAGGTCGAATGGCTGAGCGAATAGACGCCGACGAAGGAGATCATCACCACGAAGGGCATCAGCGCCCACAGCGGGATCGACAGCATCCGCGTGAAGACGCCGACCAGCGGCAGGTTGAGGAGGAGCAGGAAGACGTTCGCCATGAACAGCGAGGCGATCAGGCCCCAGACGATCTGCGGCTGGTCCTGGAAGAGGAGGGGGCCGGGCGTGATGTTGAGCGAGATGAGGAGGGCGAGCAGCACCGCCGTCGTTCCCGAGCCGGGCACGCCGAGGGCCAGCATCGGCACCAGCGCGCCGCCGGCGGCCGCGTTGTTGCCGGCTTCCGGCGCCGCGACGCCCTTGGGATCGCCGGTCCCGAAGGTGTGGTCCTTGTCGGAGATGCGCCGCTCGACCGTATAGGCGAGGAAGGAGCCGAGCGAGGCGCCGGCGCCCGGCAGGATGCCCGAGACGAAACCGACCAGCGAGCCGCGGATCATGGTCGGGATCGTGCCCCTGATGTCCTTCCAGCGGGCGAAGGCGCGGTTGACGGCAATCGCGCCGGTGCGCTCGCCCACCTGCGTCTCGAGCAGGACCAGCACTTCGGAGATCGCGAACAGGCCGACGATGGCGATGATCGCCTGGAAGCCGTCGTAAAGGTGGATGTCGTCGAAGGTGAAGCGCGCCGTGCCGCTCTGCGGGTCGATGCCGACCGTGCCGAGCGCCAGGCCGATCGCCGCGCCGAGCAGGGTCTTTGCGGGATTGGAGCCGGTGACGCCGCCGATCGTCGCGAAGGCGAGGAGGTAGAGCGCGAAATACTCGGCCGGTCCGAAATGGATGGCGAAGCGGACGAGAATCGGAGCGAACAGCATCAGCCCGATGGTCGAGGTGATGGCGCCGACGAAGGAGGCGATGCCGGAGATCGCCAGGGCCTCCGGCGCCTTGCCGTTCTTGGCCATGGGATAGCCGTCGAGGCATGTCATCATCGCCGGCTCGTCGCCAGGAATGTTGAGCATGATCGACGAGATGCGCCCGCCATACATGCAGCCGTAATAGACGCAGGACAGAAGGATCAGCGCCGAGCCCGCCGGCAATTGCAGCGAAAAGGCGAGCGGGATCAGGATGGCGACGCCGTTGACCGGCCCGAGGCCCGGCAGCGCGCCGACGATCGTGCCGACGAAGCAGCCGGTCAGCGCGAGCGCGATGTTGAGCGGCGTCAGCGCTTCCTCGAAGCCGTGCAACAGAAAGCCGAGGGTTTCCACCGAAGCTCCTTCAGGCCGGCGATGCGGCGCTGGCCGTCAGCCGAAGATCGGACCGACCGGCAGCGGCAGATCGAAACCGAAGTTGAACAGGACGTAGAGGCCGAAGCCGATGAGAAGGCCGGTCACGACCGATTGCAGCCAGGTCGCGCCGAGGATCTTGGCGAGGACGATCGAGATCAGCACCGTCGAGAGCGGAAAGCCGAGCGGTTCGAGGATGAACGGATAGACGAACAGCGCGGCGATCGTGCCGATCTGGCCGAGCGCCTGCGGCCAGCGGATCCATTCGGGATCGGGGTCCGGCCGCACCACCAGGAACAGCGCGAAGAGGCCAAGGGGAACGGCCACGATGCGGGGAAACAGCGACGGTCCGGCCGGATCGCCGAAGGCGACCGTGTAGTCGCCGGCGGTGATCCAGTACCAGATCGCGAGGGCGAGAAGGATCGCCCCCGCGATGCGATCGCTCAGCCGAGCGGCCATCAGCGCGTGCCCTTACTTGATGACGCCGATCGCCTGGGACAGCTGGTGCATCTTGTCTTCCGACTCCTTGGCGAAGGTCTCAAACTCCTCGCCGCCGCGCCAGATCGGGGTCAGGCCGGACTTGCTTGCGGCTTCCTTCCAGGCGTCGGACTCGTAGAGCTTGTGCAGGATGTCGACCCAGCCCTGATAGGCCGCGTCGTCGACCTTGCCGCCCATGTAGAAGCCGCGCCAGTTGTAGCCCTCGACGTCGAAGCCCTGCTCCTTGGCGGTCTTGACCTCGGGATAGGCTTCGAGACGGTCGGCGCCGAGGACCGCCAGCGCGTCGACGTCGCCGGACTTGATGAAGCCGCCGATCTCGCCGATGTCGACCAGGACGACGTCCAGCTTGTCGCCGAGAAGCTGGGTCACCGCGTCGCCGCCGCCCTCGAACTGCACCCAGCGGATCGACTTCAGCGCGTCGTCGGGCACGCCCGCCGCCTGCGCCAGCATCAGGAAGCGCAGGTGGTCGTAGCCGCCGATGCCGGACGAGCCGCCCGCGACGATCTTGGTCGGGTCTTCCTTGATCGCCTTCATCAGCGCGTCGAGGCTCTCATATTTCGAGCCGCTCTTCGTCATCACCACGCCGACGTCGGCGCCGAGCATGGCGACCCAGCGCATGGCGTCGAAGTCGGCCGGATACTTGCCCTGGGCGAGCTGGGTGATGCCGACGGTCGAGGTTGCGACGATGAGGTCGGGATCATCGTTGCGCTTGGAGGCGATGTTGGCATAGGCGACGGCGCCGGTCGCGCCTGCCATGTTGGTCACCTGGACGTTGCCCGGCACGAGCTTCTCCTCGGTAAGGAGGCGGCCCGCGGTCCGGCAGGTGAAGTCCCAGCCGCCGCCGGGATTGGCCGGCGCGATGCACTCGACGTTTTTCGGCTCGAAAGCCGAGGCGGGCAAGGCGACGGCGGCGACGGCGGCCGCCATCAACAGGCGCTTCAAAAACATCCGGAACTTCCTCCCAAAATTTTCGAATGCGGGCGCGTCCGGCGTGCCATCGCAGTCGATCGTCCTCCCTGCGAAGCCGTTCAAAACGGCGCCGCGTTCAGGTTGGATGGCACCGATGCGCGCATCCGGTCAAGCGGAACGGGCCGACTATCCGTGCTGCAATGCGGCAGTCCGGCTATCCCGCAGTGCGGGATCTTTCCGGCCTTTGCATCGCGCTTTCGCAGGTCTATGGCGGGGGATCAGCCTGGAACGGGAGAAGAGACCATGGCGCAGAATGGCGAGATCATAGCCATGCCGGTGCCGGACGGCGCGGCGATCGAGATCTGCGAGGTCGGCCCGCGCGACGGGTTCCAGATCGAGAAGGCGATCATCCCCACCGACCGCAAGATCGCCATCGTCAACGAGCTGATCGACGCCGGCCTGAAGAAGATCCAGGTCACCTCCTTCGTCTCGCCACGCGCCGTGCCGCAGCTTGCCGATGCCGCCGAGGTCCTGGCCGGGGTCGAGAAGAAGCCGGGCGTCGTTCTCTCCGCGCTGGTGCCGAATGCCAAGGGCGCCGAGCGCGCCGCGAAGACGCAGGTCGACATCATGGGCCTGTTCTGCTCGGCCTCGGAGGCGCACAGCCTGAAGAACGTCAACGCCTCGATCGAGGCGACGCTCGCCCGCTTCCCGCCGGTGGTCGAGATCGCCAAGGCTGCCGGCAAGCGAGTCCAGGGCGGTGTCGCGACGGTCTTCGGCTGTCCGTTCGAGGGCGAGGTGCCGCCGGAGGCGGTGGTGCGGATCGCGCGGTTCTACCGGGACCTCGGCATCGTCGACCTCAATCTCGGCGACACCACGGGAATGGCGACGCCGGCGACGGTGAAGGCGGTGCTCGCCGCGCTGCGCCAGGCCGTGCCGGAGATGGCCGTGACGCTGCACTTCCACAACACCCGCGGCGTCGGCCTCGCCAATGTCATGGTCGGCCTCAGCGAGGGGATCACCCGCTATGATTCCTCGATCGGCGGTCTCGGAGGCTGTCCCTTCGCGGCAGGCGCCACCGGCAACATCTGCACCGAGGACCTCGTCTACCTCCTTCAGGAGAGCGGCTACCGGACCGGCGTCGATCTCGACCGGCTGATCGGGGTCGCGCGGCTGACGCAGGACGTGATCGGGCGCGAACTGCCGGGCCAGGTGATGAAGGCCGGGCCGCGGCTGACCCGCCACGGGCTCGACGACGTCTCGACCGCGGCAGGGTGAGGACGATGGATCAGCCGCTCTCCGGTGTCAGGGTCGTCGACCTCACCCGCATCCTGTCCGGTCCGTTCTGCTCGATGCTCCTCGGCGATCTCGGCGCCGACGTCGTCAAGATCGAGTCGCCGGGCGGCGGCGATCATGTCCGCACGCAGGGCGCGATCATCGACGGCATGTCCTGGTATTTCGCGAGCTTCAACCGCAACAAGCGCTCGCTGACGCTGGATCTGAAGAGCGAGGACGGCAAGGCGGTGCTGCGTCGGCTCCTGATGGACGCCGACGTGCTCGTCGAGAACTTCCGGCCGGGCGTCCTTGCCGCCATGGGGTTCGACGCCGAGACGCTTCAGGAGATCAATCCCCGGCTCGTCGTCGGCTCGGTCAACGGCTACGGCTCGAGTGGCCCATACGTGAAGCGGCCGGCCTTCGACTTCATCACCCAGGCGATGTCCGGCTTCATGGCGGTCAACGGGAGCGAGGAGAGCGGGCCGATCCGCGCCGCGCCGCCGCTGACCGACCTCATCGCCGGGCTCTACACTGCGCTCGGCATCGTCGCCGCGCTTCGGGTCCGCGATCGGGACGGTCGCGGCCAGGCGGTCGAATCCTCGATGATGAACGGCATGATCTCGATGCTCGCCTATCTCTCGGCAGCGCAGCTCGCGACGGGGCAGGTCCCGCCGCCGACCGGGAACGACCATCCGATCGCCTCGCCCTACGGCCTCTTCCACGGCTCCGACGGGCCGGTGGCGGTCGCGCCCTCGACCACGCCGACGCTCTCCCGCTTCCTGCAGGCGATCGGCCTGTCGCATCTTCTGGAGGACGAGCGCTTCGACACCAATGCCAAGCGTGTCGCGAACCGGGCCGATCTCAACGCGCAGATCGACGAGGCGATGCGCCACGAGACACAGGCGGTCTGGATCGAGCGGCTGAACGCGGCGGGCGTTCCCTGCGGAAGGGTGCAGACGCTGGGCGAAGTGTTCGAGGATCCGCAGGTCGAGGCGCAGGAGATGGTCCTTGACGTCGACCATCCCGGCCACGGCACGGTTCGGATGACCGGGTTTCCGGTGAAATTTTCGAAGACGCCCTGCCGCGTTCGCCATCCGGCGCCGGATCTCGGCGCGGACACCGACGCGGTTCTTGCCGAGGCGGGCTATTCGCGCGAGGAGATCGACGCGCTCCGGGCCGCTGCCGTCGTCTGATCGCAACGTGGCGGTGGAATGGCTGAGCGCGGACGCCAGCCGCCCGCCGGTGGCGTCCTCGCAAGATCGTCTGTCGCAAGGCGGCCAAATCGGCTAGGGGAGCGGCCAAGACCGGGCCGATCCCGGCCGAGCCTGACCAGGGATTTTCGCGGATGCCCGACGAACGCACGATGACCGACGACACCGCAATGACGCATCTGCAGCGGCTCGAGGCGGAATCGATCCACATCATGCGCGAGGTCGCGGCCGAGTTCTCCAATCCGGTGATGCTCTATTCGATCGGCAAGGATTCGTCGGTCATGCTGCATCTGGCGATGAAGGCGTTCTATCCCGCCAAGCCGCCATTCCCGCTGCTCCATGTCGACACGACCTGGAAGTTCGGGGAGATGATCGCCTTTCGCGACGAGGCAGCGAGGCGCGCCGGGATGGACCTCATCGTCCATACCAACCAGGAGGGCGTCAGGGCCAGGATCACCCCCTTCACCCACGGCTCCTCGGCCTATACCGGCATCATGAAGACCGAGGCGCTCAAGCAGGCGCTGACCCAATACGGCTTCGACGCGGCCTTCGGCGGCGCCCGGCGCGACGAGGAGAAGTCGAGGGCGAAGGAGCGGATCTTCTCCTTCCGCTCCGAGAGCCATGGCTGGGATCCCAAGAACCAGCGGCCCGAGCTTTGGAACCTCTACAACGCAAGGATCCGCAAGGGCGAGTCGATCCGGGCCTTCCCGCTGTCGAACTGGACCGAACTCGACATCTGGCAGTATATCCTGAAGGAGAACATCGAGATCGTGCCGCTCTACTTCGCGGCCAAGCGGCCGGTGGTGGAGCGCGGCGGGCAGTGGATCATGGTCGATGACGACCGTCTTCCGATGGAGCCCGGCGAGACGCCTGAGATGCGGATGATCCGCTTCCGCACGCTCGGCTGCTATCCGCTGACGGCGGCGATGGAGTCCCCAGCCGCGACGCTGCCGGAGATCGTCCACGAAATGCTTCTCGCTCGCACTTCCGAGCGGTCCGGCCGGCTGATCGACCATGATGAGGCCGGCTCAATGGAGAAGAAGAAGCGCGAGGGATATTTCTGATGGACACCGCGGACTTCGATCCGGCCGCCTTCGCCGACTATCTCCATCGCCACGAGACCAAGGGCCTCCTGCGCTTCCTGACCTGCGGCTCGGTCGACGACGGCAAGTCGACCCTGATCGGCCGGCTGCTCTACGACACCAAGCTCCTGTTCGAGGACCAGCTGGCGACGCTCCAGAAGGATTCGGCCAAGCACGGCACGGTCGGCGAGGACATCGACTTCGCGCTTCTCGTCGACGGGCTGGAGGCCGAGCGCGAGCAGGGCATCACCATCGACGTCGCCTACCGCTTCTTCGCGACCGAGAAGCGCAAGTTCATCGTCGCCGACACGCCGGGCCACGAGCAGTACACCCGCAACATGGCGACCGGCGCCTCCAATGCCGATCTCGCGGTGATCCTGATCGACGCGCGCAAGGGCGTTCTGACCCAGACACGGCGGCACGCCTATATCGCCTCGCTCCTCGGAATCCGGCACGTGATTCTCGCGGTCAACAAGATCGACCTTGCCGGCTATTCCAGGGACGTCTTCGACGCGATCGTGGCGGACTTCCGGGCCTTTGCGGGCGAACTGAACTTCGAGACGCTGCAGCCGATCCCGCTTTCGGCGCGCTTCGGCGACAACGTCACCGAGCGGGGCGAGAACCTCGGCTGGTACGATGGCCCGACGCTGCTGCAGCATCTGGAGACGGTCGAGGTCGCCAAGGACGAGAGCGCGCGGCCCTTCCGCATGCCGGTGCAATGGGTGAACCGGCCGAATCTCGACTTCCGCGGCTATTGCGGCACGATCGCCAGCGGCAGGATCGCGGTCGGAGAACAGGTGGCCGTCGCCGTCTCTGGCCGCACCTCGGCGGTGAAGCGGATCGTCACCTATGATGGCGACCGGCCATCGGCGGGCGCCGGCGAGGCGGTAACGCTGGTGCTTGCGGACGAGACCGACGTCTCGCGCGGCGACATCCTCGCCGCGGCCTTCGCGAGGCCGGACGTCGCAGACCAGTTCGCGGCGCATGTCATCTGGATGCATGACGAACCGCTGATGCCGGGGCGGGCCTATCTCTTCAAGATCGGCACGCGGACGGTGGCCGGCTCGGTGACCGAGATCAAGCACCAGATCGACGTCAACACCTTCCAGCACCTGGCCGCCAAGGCGCTGCCGCTGAACGGCGTCGCGCAGGTGAACCTCTCCTTCCGCGAGCCGGTCGCCTTCGACCCCTACGAAGCGATCCCCGGCACGGGGAGCTTCATCGTCATCGACCGGCTGAGCAATCTCACCGTCGGCGCCGGGACGATCGACTTCGCGCTCAGGCGCGCCACCAACATCCACTGGCAGTCCATCGACCTCACCAAGACGATGCGCGGCGAGGCGATGGGCCAGCGCCCGGCGGTGGTCTGGTTCACCGGGCTTTCGGGCGCCGGCAAGTCGACCATCGCCAACCTCGTCGAGAAGCGGCTGTTCGCGATGGGCAAGCACACCTATCTCCTCGACGGCGACAACGTCCGGCACGGGCTCAACCGCGACCTCGGCTTCACCGAGGCGGACCGGGTCGAGAACATCCGCCGGGTCGGCGAGACGGCGAAGCTCTTCGTCGACGCCGGGGTGATCGTGCTCTGCTCCTTCATCTCGCCCTTCCGCTCCGAACGGCGGATGGCGCGCGAGCTGATGGAGCCGGGCGAGTTCGTCGAGGTCTTCGTCGACACGCCGCTGCACGTCGCCGAAAAGCGCGATCCCAAGGGCCTCTACAAGAAGGCGAGGGCCGGCGCGATCAAGAACTTCACCGGCATCGACAGCCCCTACGAGGCGCCGGAGAACCCGGAGATCCGTCTCGCTGCCGGGACGACCTCGCCCGAGGAACTCGCCGATGCCGTCGTCGAGCATCTGCGCAGCCACGGCTATCTGAAATAAGGGTCCGGGGCAGGGCGGGCGGCGACACTTTTGACAGCGCCCCGGCTGCCATACCGCACCTACGCCGGAGGGTGTGGCGAGACATGCATTTGCCCTGAACCGGCATTTGCGCGCATGCCCGTATTCCGGCGGGCCGTCAAAAGGGCAAGAAGCCGCCTGCCGTGCGGCAGCGCACAAGACTATGATGCGGGCGTCTTTCCGATCCCTCGGGTCTCCGGTCCTTCCATGCTGCTCGCGACAGTCGGCCTTCAGGCCCATGCTGGCGAAATCGCGCTCGTTCTCGTCGGCCTCCTCTTCGCGGCCTTCGCGAGCGAGCGCTTCCGCCCCGAAGTCGTCGCGATCGGCGGCATGGCGGCGGCGCTCCTTCTCGGCCTGATCGATTCCAAGGACATGGTCGGCGCTCTCGCCAATTCCGCGCCCTGGACGATCATCGCGATGTTCATGCTCAGCGGCTCGCTGGTGCGCACCGGCGTGCTCGCGGACCTCGCCGGACGCCTCGACCGCCTCGCGGGGTACGGGAAGGGCGTCGCGATCGGCGCCTTCATCCTGCTCGCGATCGTTGCCTCGGCCTTCGTCAACAACACGCCGCTGGTGGTCATGCTGATCCCGCTCGCAACCGGTCTCGCAAGGTCGGTGGGATCCAATCCGTCGCGGCTTCTGATGCCGCTGTCCTTCGCGGCGATCCTCGGCGGCACATGCACGCTGATCGGCACCTCCACCAATCTTCTCGTCGACGGCGTCGCCTCGGCGGCGGGGCTGGAGAAGTTCTCGCTGTTCGAGATCACCCCCGTCGGACTCGCGCTCGCGGTCGCGGGCGGGCTCTATCTTCTGTTCGCAGCGCGCTTCCTCGTCCCCGACCGGGTGAACGTCTCGCAGCTCCTTGCCCGCCAGGACCCGTCGAGGTTCCTGGTCGAGCTGTTGATCCCTGCGGGCAGCTCGTTCGCCGGCCGGGCCAGCGACAAGGTCGCCTTCTTCCAGGGACAGGACCGGCGCGTACTCGACGTTCTGCGCGGCGATCTGTCCCTTCGCCGGGAACTGCCGGTGACGCTTCAGGCCGGAGACATCGTCGTCCTCCATTCCGAGCGCGCGAACCTTCTGTCCCTCAGGGAGACGAAGGATGTCGAGTTCGAGATGGAGCACGAGCTCGAACCCGTCGCGGCGCGCTCCTCCGTCGTCGTCGAAGTGCTTCTGACGCCCGGCGCGCGGCTGATCGGCCGGCGCCTTCGGGAGGCGCGGCTGCGCCGTCGCTACGGCGTCTATCCCTTCGCGCTGCACCGTCATGGAGAAAGCGAACAGCGGCTCGAGGACGTGCGTCTCGAAGTCGGCGACACCCTGATGATCGAGGGCGCGCCCGAGGATCTGAAGCGGCTTGCCGACGACATGCGGCTGGTCAACCTCACAGCGCCCGCCGAGCGCGCGGTGCGACGGACAAAGGCGCCGCTGGCGCTGCTGGCGCTCGCCGCCGTTGTCCTCGGCAATGCGTTCGGGCTGATGCCGATCGCGGGGATTGCCTGGGTGGCGGTCGCCTTCGTGCTTCTGACCCGCTGCATCGATTCGGAGGAGGCGGTCGCCTCCGTCGACTGGGGCATCATCCTCTTGATCTTCGCCATGCTGGTCGTCGGCAAGTCGCTGGAGAAGGCCGGCAGTGCGCAGATGGTCGTGGAGGCGTTGCGCGGCACGCTCGTCAGCCTGCCGCCGCTGGCGATCCTGGCGGTCGTCTACGCCATCGCCTCGATCCTGACGGAGATCGTCACGAACAACGCCGTCGCCGTCGTCGTGACGCCGATGGCCATGGGGCTTGCCGCTTCGCTCGGCCTCGACCCGCGCCCCTTCGTGGCGACGGTGATGTTCGCCGCGAGCGCGAGCTTTGCGACACCGGTCGGCTACCAGACCAACACGCTGGTCTATTCCGCCGGCGGCTACCGGTTCATGGACTTCATCCGGGTCGGGCTGCCGCTCAACGTGCTTGCCGGCGTGGTGACCGTGCTGACGGTGCCGCTGGTCTGGCCGCTGGAGCCCGTCTGAGCCGATCTTGGGAGACGCCTTGCAGGGCGAAGCCGGTGCGCCTGCGACCGCCACCTTGCCCCGGCATTTTCCTCGGCGGGCGCGCCGGCTATATGGGGCCGAGTCTTCCGGCCGCCGGCGGTGCCGGGCCGGTCCGAAGCGAACGACACAAGGACTTCCTCACATGCGTCTTGTCATGATCGGCGCGGGCTATGTCGGGCTCGTCTCCGGGGCCTGTTTTGCCGACTTCGGCCACGACGTCGTCTGCGTCGACCTCGTCGAGGAGAAGATCGCGGCCCTGAAGGCCGGCAAGATCCCGATCTTCGAGCCCGGCCTGGACCAGATCGTGCAGTCGAACGCGGCCGCGGGGCGGCTCCACTTCACCACCGATCTCGCCGGATCGGTCGCCGACGCCGACGTCGTCTTCATTGCCGTCGGAACGCCGTCCAGGCGCGGCGACGGCCATGCGGACCTCTCCTACGTCTATGGCGCGGCGCGCGAGATCGCCCGGTCGGTCAGGGGCTTCACCGTCGTCGTCACCAAGTCGACCGTGCCCGTCGGCACCGGCGACGAGGTCGAGCGGATCATCCGGGAGGAGAACCCGGAGGCCGACATCGCCGTCGTCTCCAATCCGGAATTCCTGCGCGAGGGCGCCGCAATCACCGACTTCAAGCGGCCGGACCGGATCGTCATCGGAACCGAGGAGCCGCGCGCGATACAGGTGATGCGGCAGGTCTACCGGCCGCTCTATCTCAACGAATCGCCGCTGCTCTTCTGCGAGCGGCGCACCTCCGAGCTGATCAAATATGCCGGCAACGCTTTCCTGGCGATGAAGATCACCTTCATCAACGAGATCGCCGATCTCTGCGAAAAGGTCGGGGCGGACGTCCAGAAGGTCGCCAAGGGCATCGGCCTCGACAAGCGCATCGGCGACAAGTTCCTGCATGCCGGCCCCGGCTTCGGCGGCTCGTGCTTCCCGAAGGACACGCTGGCCCTCGTCAAGACCGCGCAGGACGCCGAGAGCCCGATGCGGCTCATCGAGGCGACCGTCGCCGTCAACGACAACCGCAAGCGCGCGATGGCGCGCAAGGTGATCGCGGCCTGCGGCGGCGAGGTTCGCGGCAAGACGGTCGCAATCCTCGGCCTGACCTTCAAGCCGAACACCGACGACATGCGCGAATCTCCGGCGATCTCGATCATCCAGGTGCTGCAGGACAAGGGCGCCCGGGTGACGGCCTATGATCCGGAAGGCGTTGAGGCGGCCCGAGGGATGCTCTCCGGCGTCGAATTCGGCGGCAGCGCCTATGAGATCGCCGAGGGCGCCGACGCGATCGTGCTCGTCACCGAATGGGACGAGTTCCGCGCGCTCGATCTCGACCGGCTGAAGGCGCTGATGGCCGCGCCCGTCCTCGTCGATCTCAGGAACGTCTACCCGCCGCAGGAGGTCGTGCGCCACGGCTTCTCCTACAGCGGCGTCGGACGCGCCGGCCCGGCGGAGGGCTGAGGATCATGCGCACCTTCATCACCGGGACCGCCGGCTTCATCGGCTTCCATCTCGCCAGGCGGCTCCTGGAGGACGGGCATGCCGTCACCGGCTATGACGGGATGACGGCCTATTACAACGTCCGACTGAAGGAGGCGCGGCACGCCGCGCTCTCGCAGTTTCAGGATTTCACGCCCGAGATCGCCATGCTGGAGGACCGGGAGGCGCTTGCCCGCGCGGTCGAGCGCGCCCGGCCGGACGTGATCGTCCATCTCGCGGCGCAGGCGGGCGTCCGCTACAGCCTCCAGAACCCGCGCGCCTATGTCGATTCCAACGTCATCGGCTCGTTCAACGTCCTCGACCTTGCCCGCGAGATCGGCGTCAAGCACCTGCTTCTGGCCTCGACCTCCTCGGTCTATGGCGCCAGTCCGGAGGTGCCGTTCCACGAGACCGACAAGGCCGACGAACCGCTCACCATCTATGCCGCAACCAAGCGGGCGATGGAGCTGATGGCGCATTCGAACGCCCATCTCTACCGCGTTCCGACGACGGCCTTCCGCTTCTTCACCGTCTACGGCCCCTGGGGCCGGCCGGACATGGCGCTGTTCAAGTTCGTGAAGGCGATCCTCCAGGACGAGGAGATCGAGATCTACGGCGAAGGCAAGATGAGCCGCGACTTCACCTATGTGGAGGATCTCGTCGAGGCGATCACTCGGCTCGCCGCCCTGCCGCCTTCGGAGGAGAACCGGCAGGCGGCCGGACTCGACACCCTGTCCCGCGAGGCGCCCTACCGGGTGGTCAATATCGGCGGCGGCCAGCCGGTCGGTCTGATGGACTTCGTCGAGACGATCGAGCGGATCGTCGGCAAGTCGGCCAAGCGCAAGATGCTGCCGATGCAGGACGGCGACGTGCCGCGGACTTATGCCAGCCCCGACCTCCTGGAAGCGTTGACCGGCTACAAGCCGCAGACCGACGTCGAGACGGGCGTGAAGGCTTTCGTCGACTGGTACCGCGAGGCCGATCCGGCGCTGCGCTGACGGCGCATTTCGCCTGTCGGCGGACGTCTTCCGGCAATTCGTCGCAGCGCACTGTTCGCCTCCCGCCGGTGCAACAGCTAACGCCCTCCCGCAAGCGACGGAAGGATGACGGTTCGAGAATGGCGAAGGACATGCGAGCGCAAAAGGACGGTCCGATCGTCGTCTGGCTGCGGGACGATATGAGGCTCGACGACAATCCGGCGCTCGCCCATGCCGCCGAGGCCGGTCGGCCGGTGGTTCCGCTGGTCGTGCTCGACGAGGAGTCCGATGGCGTGCGCGCGCTCGGCGGCGCGCATAAATGGTGGCTCCATCATTCGCTGGACAGTTTTGCGCGCTCGCTGCGGGGGAAGGGATCGCAGCTCACCCTGAGGCGGGGCCCCGCCGAGCAGGAAGTGCTGGACGTGATCGATGCCGTCGGCGCGACGGCGCTGTTCTTCAACCGCCGCTATGACACGGCCTCGCGAACCGTCGACGATACCATCGCGGACCGGCTCGGCGACGACGTCCAGGTGGAGCGCTTCACCGGCAACATCCTGCACGATCCGGACCTGGTCGAGACCAAGACCGGCGGCTATTACAAGGTCTACACGCCGTTCTGGAAGAACGTTTCTTCTGAGGAGCCGCGCGATCCGATCGACGCGCCGTCGAGCTTCAAGCAGCCGGCGGAATTCCCAAAGTCCGACGATTTGAAAGACTGGGGACTCCTGCCGACGCGGCCGGACTGGTCCGGCGGCATTGCAGATTTCTGGGAGGTGGGCGAGACGGCGGCTCACGACCGCTTCGAGACCTTTTGCGACGATCTCCTGGCCGATTACCACAACGGCCGGGAGCGGCCCTTCGACGACGCCACCTCGCGCATGTCGCCGCATCTGAGATGGGGCGAGATCTCGCCCTACCGCCTGTGGCACAGCGCCAAGGCCTATGCCAGCCGCCGCAAGAGGATCCCGGACGAGGCGATCCGCACCTTCTGCCAGGAACTCGTCTGGCGCGACTTCAACTATCATCTCCTCTACCATTTCGGACCGCTGGCGACCGCCAACTTCAACGGCCGCTTCGACGGCTTTGCCTGGCAAGGTTCGAAATCAGACCTCAAGGCCTGGCAGAAGGGCCTGACCGGCTATCCGATCGTCGATGCGGGCATGCGCCAGCTCTGGGAATGCGGCTGGATGCACAACCGCGTCCGGATGATCGTCGGGTCATTCCTGACGAAGGACCTCCTGATCGACTGGCGCGAGGGCGAACGCTGGTTCTGGGACACGCTGGTCGACGGCGACATCGCCTCCAACACGTCGCAGTGGCAGTGGATCGGCGGGTCCGGGGCCGATGCCCAACCCTTCTTCCGCATCTTCAACCCGATCACCCAAAGCGAGAAGTTCGACAGGGACGGCGCCTATATCCGCCGCTTCGTGCCGGAGCTGAAAGACCTTCCCGCCAAGGCGATCCATGCGCCTTGGGAGGCGGAGGCGGATGTCCTGAACAGGGCCGGCGTGACGCTCGGCAAGACCTATCCGAAGCCGATCGTCGATCACGGCAAGGCCCGCAAGCGCGCGCTCGCGGCCTATGACGACGTGAAGGGGTAGCGCCTGGCGAAATCCGTGCGGCCGCCCTTGTCGGTGCGCGCGAACAGGCGCATCTATCTGACAGTCGCAGATCAGGACAACATCGCGGCTGCTCGAGAAAAACCAGGCGGACGACTTCCGCGCGGCAGATCCTAGCCGCGCGAAGCCATGCGCATGCGCCTATCCGGGCTGGCATCACGGGATCACAGATCCGCAACCGTCAGGAACAGATCATGGCCAAGGGACAGATGCGCGGCAATCGCGAGACTCGCAAGCCGAAGGCAGACAAGAAGGTGGTCGCCGCGGCGGCGGCGCCGACCAATGTCTTTGCCAAGGGCAATGCGCCGGCCGGGGGCAACCCGCCGAAGAAGAAGGGCTGACAGTCCCGCCCGATTTAATTTGAGACGGAGGCGCGCCGGACAGGTCGGCGCGCCTCCAGGGTCGACGCATGCCTCCCCCGGCGCGCGCGCGATACAGCGCGACCATGCGCTGTGAGGCGCTCGCGGCGGATCCGATCCTGCGGGCACGATTCATCCTGCGCAGCGCGATTGGTCGTCGCAGCCGGAAGTCCGCCGCTCTTCGCCATCGCACCCGGCTTTCCGATACCGCCTACGACCGAAGGCGCGTCTGCTCGTCGACCATGCCGGCACGATCCGTCCCGCCATCCTTGCGCGACGTCGGGGCGCCTCGGAGACCCTGAGGATGATGGTCCGGAACTGACAGGAACCAGACAGACGTTTTGCGGCATCAGATGCAGGCCGGCAACATCGATGCCGGTGATGCATAGGAAAACGCAATCATGTCGAAGACGATCACTGCCGCGATCCTGCTCATTGCTTTGACGCCGACGCTGGCCATGGCGGAAGTCGAGCGCGAAGACTGCACGAGCGCGCCGAAGTCTCAGTGGATGAGCGAAGCGGCGCTGAAGCAGAAGGTCGAGGAGGCCGGCTACAAGGACATCCGCAGCATGGACCTGCGCGGCTCCTGCTACGAGATCTACGCCTTCACCAAGGACGGGAAGCGGGCCGAGATCTACGTCGATCCGGCGACCGCCAAGATCTTCCAGTCCGAAGAAGACGATTGAGCCATGTCGATCCTGACTGGCGAGGGAGGGGCGATCCAGCCCCTCCACAAAGGTGAAACCGTGCGGGTCTGGGACCCGGCGGTTCGCCTCTTCCACTGGGCCGTGGTCACCGGCTGCGTGCTCAACCTGTTCATCCTGGAGGAGGGCAAGGCCCTTCACCGCTATGTCGGCTATACCATCGCCGCACTGGTGACCTTGCGCATCGTCTGGGGCTTCGTCGGAACCCGTCATGCGCGCTTTGCCGACTTCGTGCCGCGCCCTTCGGCGGTGCTCGCCTATGGGAGCGCCCTGGTGCGCGGCCGCGAGCCGCGTTTCGTCGGCCACAACCCGTTGGGCGCCCTGATGATGCTGGCCCTGATGCTGCTGCTTGCCTTGACGGCCGGATCGGGTTTCATGATGACGCTCGATGCCTTTTGGGGCGTCAAATGGGTGAAGGAGCTGCATGCCGTGCTGGCGAATGCCATCCTCGTTCTGGCGGGCGTCCACGCCTTCGCGGCGATCGTCGAGAGCGTCCGGCATCGGGAAAACCTCGTCCTTGCGATGGTAACCGGCCGCAAGAGAGCGGATGCCTGACGATGCGCCTGCTGCTTGTCGAGGACAGTGACCGGCTGACCGAACTCCTGAAGGAATCCGTCCATGGTGCCGGCTGGCGGATCGACGCGGTCGGCTCCCTGGAGGACGCGCGCAATGCCTTGGCAAGCGGCGAACACGATCTCCTCGTCCTCGACCTCGGCCTGCCCGACGGTAACGGGATCGATCTCCTGAAGGAACTGCGCGCGGGCGGCGTCAGCCTGCCGACGCTGATCGTCACCGCCATGGGCGACGTCGAATCGCGGATCGCGGGCCTCGATGCCGGCGCCGACGACTATCTCGCCAAGCCCTTCCATCATCGCGAATTCCTGGCTCGCTGCCGGGCGCTCGCGCGGCGCGGCGGTACGAGCGCGGCGCCGGTCCTTTCGGCCGGGCGGCTGCGTTACGATCCGGCGACGGCCGCGCTCACCTGTGACGGCACGGTGATCCCGCTGCCGCCGCGCGAGCGCCAGCTCGCCGAACTCCTGATGCGCGACGTCGACCGCGTCGTCTCCAAGCGGCGGCTGGAAAGCGCGCTGTCGGAATATGAGGAGATTCTCAGCACCAATGCGCTGGAACTCGCCGTCTCGCGGTTGCGCAAGCGTTTCGCGGAAGTGCCCGCCGGTGCCGTCATCGAGACGGTCCGGGGCATCGGCTACATGCTGCGCACACTCGCCCCATGAGGCGTGACGGCTCGCTGATCGCGCTCGTCGCCAAGCGCATCCTGGCTTTCGCCATCCTCGCAATGCTTTTGCAGACCGGCCTCGTCTTCGCCGACTACTGGTTCGACGATTCCGAGCTCGGCCGGCTGTTCATCGAGCACGAGACCGAGCGGATCGCCGAAGTGTACCACCACGGCGTCGAGGCGGGCCGACCGTTCCCGCCGCCGGATCTCTCCGAGCGCTACGGCGGCCTCGCCGTGCCGCAGCCGGACAGGGAGGACGACCACTTCGCGCCCGGTTACTGGATGCGGCTGCGAAGCGCGGACGGCCAGCTCGTCTTCACCAATTGCGGCCAGGAATGCATGGAGCACTTCCTGCCGGTCGAGGTGAACCCGCCGGACTTCTGGAGCCGCACCATCGTGCCCGGCAAGCCGCTGACCCTCGTCGGCGGGCGCACGGTCGGCTTCGACGATGGCGCGACCCTGGTCGTCGACTTCGCCAGCATCGGGGATCCCAAACACCTGGTCTGGGACGTCATCCTGCGCGAGATGGTCGACCACATGATCTGGCCGATGGGGCTGATGCTCGTGATCGTCATCGGCGCCACGATCGCCTCGATCCGCCTGGCGCTCAACCCGGTGGACGCGGTGGTCCAAGCCGTCGACGCGCTCGATCCGCAGCGTCCGCTGAAGGCGCTTCCCGACGCGGACCTGCCGAGCGAGGTGGCGCATCTCGTCGCCGCCGTGAACCGGGCCTTTGCGAGAATCGGCGAACTGATCCGCTCGCAGAAGGTGTTCGCCGCCTCGATCGCCCACGAGATCCGGACACCCGTCTCGATCGTCAAGCTCGAGCTTGCACACATTCCCGGCGAGCGCGCGCGCAAGGCCGAGACGGATCTCGATTCCCTGACCCACACTCTGGAGCAGCTGACTGCGCTCGCCCGGCTCGACGCGGCCGAGGGCGAAGCCTTTATCCCCCAGAGGCTGGGACCGCTGGTGGAGGATACGGTCGAGCAGCTCGCGCCTCTGGTCTTTGCGGGCGGGCGGACCGTTGCCTACGAGCAGTCGGGCGATCCCTGCTGCGAGGTCTCGCGGACCCTGATCGTGATCCTGGTGCGCAATCTGGTCGAGAACGCCATGAAGCACACGCCGCAGGGCACGGCGATCACGGTCCGAGTCGACGCGCCGGGCCGGATCTCGGTCAGCGACGACGGCCCCGGCTTCAGCGAGGGCGCCGCGATGGCCGATGTCGAACTCGCCTCCGTCAAGCGCAGCGGCTCCCTGGGTGTCGGGTTGAAGATCGCGGAGCGGATCGCCGTGCTCCACAAGGGCACGTTGGCGGTGTCCTCCGTGCCAGGCGAGGGCACGACCGTGCATCTCGATCTCCCGGTTGCCTGACGGGATGCGAGCGATTGGCGGCGCGGGGCCGCTTGCTGACTCCGAGGCGTCTCGTATTGCCCGAATCTCCCCGGGCGGGCTCTTGCTCCGACGCTCATGCTTCCATAGGTTCAGTGCAGTTTAGAAGCTTTCTAATCTGAGGCCACGAATGCTCCCCCGCCTGTCTCTTCCCGGCTTTTCCGGCCGGCGCCGTTTCGACACGCTGTCCGAACAGGAGATTCTCGCGCTGGCGATCTCCTCGGAGGAGGAGGACGGCCAGATCTACGCGACCTATGCCGCGCAGCTGCGTCCGGAATTCCCCGATTCCGCGGCGGTGTTCGACGGGATGGCGGCGGAGGAGAGCGAGCACCGGCGCATGCTGATCGAGACCTATCGCAGCCGTTTCGGCGATCTCGTCCTGCCGATCCGGCGCGAGCACGTCGCCGATTTCTATCACCGCAAGCCGGTGTGGCTGGTCCAGAATCTCGGGCTGGAGCGGATCCGCGAAGAGGCCGCCGACATGGAGCGGCAGGCCCGCGACTTCTATGTCGCCGCGGCGAGTCGGGCGACCGATGCGGCCACACGCAAGCTGCTCGGCGATCTCGCCATGGCCGAGGCCGGGCACATCCACAGCGCCCAGAGTCTGACGGAAGAGAACCTGCCGGAGGACCGGCGCGAGGAAGAGGATCTCGCCGCCCGGCGCCAGTTCGTGCTGACCTGGGTACAGCCGGGCCTTGCCGGCCTGATGGATGGCTCCGTCTCGACGCTGGCGCCGATCTTCGCCACGGCCTTCGCCACCGAGGACCCCTGGACCACCTTCCTCGTCGGCCTGTCCGCCTCGGTCGGCGCCGGCATCTCCATGGGCTTCACCGAGGCGGCCCACGACGACGGCAAGATTTCCGGACGCGGCTCGCCGATCAAGCGCGGCATCGCGTCCGGCGTGATGACCGCGATCGGCGGCCTCGGACATGCGCTGCCCTACCTCATCCCGAACTTCTGGACGGCCACGGCGATCGCCTTCGCGGTCGTGTTCTTCGAACTCTGGGCGATCGCCTGGATCCAGAACCGCTTCATGGAGACGCCGTTCGCGCGGGCGGCCTTCCAGGTCGTGCTCGGCGGTGCGCTGGTGCTGGCGGCAGGCATCATCATCGGCGGCGCCTGACACCCTTGCCGCCGCGGCCGGCCACCCGCGGCGGGGCGATGCCGGGCGAGGCGTCGCTCGCCGGCGACGCATCCTCGCCTTGCCTTGGATGCAGCCCGGTCATAGGTTCCCAGCGAGCCGTTCCGCAGCGCCCCATCCCGAGTCCGACATGTCCCGCTACAATTCCGTCATCGATGCCATCGGCAATACGCCATTGATCCGCCTCAACCGGGCGTCGGATGAGACCGGCTGCGAGATCTACGGCAAGGCGGAGTTCCTCAATCCCGGCCAGTCGGTCAAGGACCGCGCCGGGCTGTTCATCATCCGCGATGCCGAGGAAAAGGGCCTGATCGAGCCCGGCGGCCTGATCGTCGAGGGCACTGCGGGCAATACCGGGATCGGGCTGTCGCTGGTCGCCAACGCGCTCGGCTACAAGACGGTGATCGTCATTCCGGAGACGCAGAGCGAGGAGAAGAAGGACGCGTTGCGGCTGATGGGGGCGGCGCTGATCGAGGTGCCGGCCGTTCCCTACAAGAACCCCAACAACTACGTGAAGCTGTCCGGCCGGCTCGCCGAGAAACTGGCGAAGTCGCATCCGGCCGGCGCGATCTGGGCCAACCAGTTCGACAACACCGCCAATCGCGACGGCCATGTGGTGACGACCGCCGAGGAGATCTGGCACCAGACCGGCGGTACGGTCGACGGCTTCATTTGCGCCGTCGGCACCGGCGGCACGCTGGCCGGCACGGCGATGGGGCTGAAGCGCCATTCCGGCCAGATCAAGATCGGCATCGCCGATCCGATGGGCGCGGCGCTCTACGAATTCTATGCCCATGGCGAGCTGAAGTCGGAAGGCTCTTCGATCACCGAGGGGATCGGTCAGGGCCGGATCACCGGCAATCTCGAGGGCTTCGAGCCGGATTTCGCCTATCAGATCCCGGACGAAGAAGCGCTGCGGATCGTCTTCGACCTCGTGCCGGAGGAGGGGCTCTGTCTCGGCGGCTCTTCCGGCATCAACATCGCCGGCGCCATCCGCATGGCGAAGGAGATGGGACCGGGGCACACCATCGTGACGGTGCTGTGCGACTACGGCAACCGCTACCAGTCGAAGCTGTTCAACCCGGCCTTCCTGCGCGGCAAGAACCTGCCGGTGCCGGCTTGGCTCGAGGAGACGCACGCGTTCGACGTGCCGTTCGAGCCGGTCGGCTGAGGGCGGTACGATGGCGAGCGAGCGGGTCTACCAGGAGGATGCATACCTCTCGACGATGGAAGCGACGCTGGTGCGGCACGAGGGCGAGAGCGGCCTCGTCTTCGACCGGACCAATTTCTTCGCGACCGGCGGCGGCCAGCCGGGCGACATCGGTTTCGTCGAGAGCGAGGATGGCGACCGCCTGAAGATCGTCGGGACCGTCTATTCGGAGGACAAGGAGGACGTGGTCATGATGGCCGAGGCGGGGACGACCCTGCCGGAGCCGGGCGCGACCGTGGTGCTGCATGTCGACTGGAAACGGCGCTACCGGCTGATGCGCATGCACACGGCCTGCCACCTCCTGACCGTGGCGTGTCCCTTCCCGATCACCGGGGCCGCGGTCGGCGAGGAAGAGAGCCGCATCGACTTCGACATTGCGGACGCCGTTCCCGACAAGGCGTCTGTCACCGATGCGCTGCTGGAGCTCGTGGCCGCCAACCATCCCGTCTTCAGCCGCTGGATCACCGAAGAAGAGCTCGACGCCAACCCCGGTCTCGTCAAGTCGGCAAATGTCCGGCCGCCACGCGGCTCCGGCCGCATCCGGCTGGTCTGCATCGGGGAGAACGGCTCGGTGGATACCCAGCCCTGCGGCGGCACGCATGTCCAGGAGACCTCAGAGGTCGGCGAGATCCACATCGGCAAGATCGAGAACAAGGGCAAGACCAACCGGCGGTTCCGCATCCGCTTCGGCCCGGTACCGGCCTGAGTTCGAGCGACGCTGCGAGCGGCCGGCCGGACCGGCTCTCCGCAAAGGCATGACCGGGCCCCTCGGTCCGACGGACAAGAAGAAGACGAACGCATGAGCCAGAACCCGTTCCTGATCGCTCCGCAGGACCTTGCCCCGACGCTCGGGCGGGCGGGCCTCTCCGTCGTCGACGCCTCCTGGTACCTGCCGGCGCAGAAGCGGATGGCGGCGGCCGAATTCGAGGCCGCCCATATCCCCGGCGCCGTCTTCTTCGACCATGACAAGATCGTGGAGCCCGGTTCGAACCTGCCGCACACGCTTCCCTCGGCCGACATCTTCGCCGCCGCCGTGGGAGAACTGGGCATCAGGGAGACGGATACGATCGTCGTCTATGACGGGATGGGCCTGTTCTCCGCGCCGCGGGTCTGGTGGATGTTCCGGACCTTCGGTGCCGGAGACGTTCGCGTCCTCGACGGCGGTTTTCCGGCCTGGAAGGCGGCCGGCCTACCCGTCGAGCAGGGCGTCGCCAGGACCCGGCCGGCGCCGTTCCAGGCGAAATGCGACCCCAGCGCGGTCGCAAGCCTTGCGGCCATGCGCGAGACGGTCGCCCGGGCCGACACGCAGATCGCCGATGCGCGGCCCGCCGACCGGTTCGAGGGCAGGGCGGCCGAACCGCGCGCCGGCGTCAGGGCCGGTCACATGCCCGGCGCCCACAATCTGCCGTTTCTCTCGCTCGCCGAGGACGGGCGGCTGAAGGACGCGGGCGCGCTGCGTGCCGTCTTCGCCGAAGCGGGCATCGACCCGGACCAGCCGGTGGTCACGAGCTGCGGCTCCGGCGTGACGGCCGCGGTGATCAATCTTGCGCTGGCAAGTCTCGGCAATCGGCAGGTTCAGCTCTACGACGGGTCCTGGACCGAATGGGGCTCGGCGCCGGACACGCCCGTGGAAACCGGGCCCGCGACCGTGCGTTGACTGCCATGCGCCTTCTGACGACCCGCGTCACCAGCCTGGAGATGCGCCAACGCCCCGCCGAACCGGCCAAGGTTCCGGAACTGGGTGCGCCGGTCGCGATCAACCCGGTCCGCAACATGCCGATCGAGCGCTACCGGACGCTCTACAAGGCTGTCGGCGCCGCCCATCACTGGACTTCCCGCCTGTTGCCGGATGCCCGTCTGAAACGCGAGATCCATGGGGCCCGCACGCGTCTCTTCGTCATGACGGTCGGCGCGGCGACCGCCGGCTGGTTCGAACTGGAAGTGCGGCGCGAGATCGATGAGGCCCGGATCGTCCATTTCGGCATCATGCCGGGCTTTCGCGGCCGCGGCCTGGCGCACTTCATGCTGTCGCAGGCGATTCTCGCCGGCTTTGCGGAAGGGGCGACGCGCCTCACCATCGAGACCAACACGCTCGACCATCCCGCCGCGCTCAAACTCTATGTCAGTCACGGCTTCCGGCCCTATGCGACCCGTGACGTCAAGACGCCGGCGATCGAGGCCGTCCGTCAGCCGGCAAGAGGTGTGTCATGAAGATCGTCGGTTTCGACGACGCCGATCATCGCCTGACCTGGACGGCCGTGGCGGACGCGATCGCCGAGGGACACCGCCGCGGGGCGGCCGAGATCGGCGATCTCCTCTTGCAGAAGGACGGCCGGAGCCTCCTCAACCGGGCCGCCTGGATCAATGGGTTGGGGATCGCCCTGAAGTCGGTCACGGTCTATCCGGACAATCCCGGGCAATCGCCGCCGCGTCCCTCGGTGCAGGGCAGCGTCCTCCTCTTCGACGAGACGACCGGCGCGCCCTCGGCGCTGATCGACGGCATCCTCGTCACCAAGTGGAAAACGGCGGGCGATTCCGTCCTCGGCGCCCGACTGCTCGCCCGGCCGGACCCGCGCGAACTTCTGATCTGCGGCGCCGGCACCGTGGCGCGCAATCTCGTCGCGGCCTATCGCGAGCTGTTTCCCGCGATCGACCGGATCCGGATCTGGAACCGGACGCCGGAAAGGGCCGAACAGCTTGCCGCGGAACTCGCCGGGGAGGGCGCTCCGGTCGCCGCCGCCGGCGACCTTTCCGAGGCCGCGGCGACCGCCGACATGGTCTCTACGGCCACCATGGCGGTGGAGCCCTTCCTGCGCGGCGAATGGCTGAAGCCGGGCGCCCATGTCGACCTCATCGGCGCCTACCGACCGGACATGCGCGAAGCGGACGATGCCCTGCTGAAACGCGGCGAGCTCTTCGTCGATTCCTTCGACACGACGATCGGCCATATCGGCGAGATCGAGATCCCGCTCCGCGCCGGGACGATCGCGCGCGACGACATCCGCGGCGACCTCGCCGAACTCGTCGCCGGCCGGGCGGGCCGCAGCGGCCCCGATGCCATCACCGTCTTCAAGAATGGCGGCGGCGCCCATCTCGACCTGATGGTGGCCGATCTCGTCCGCCGCCTCGTGGAGGCGCCGGCTTCCCGCTAGCAGGGAGGTCCCGCGACCCTCGCCCCCGTCACGCTCGCGTCGTGTGGTGGAGTTTCATAAGCTTGCACCATCGAATCGCGAAGAGGCCTGGAAATGCCCACCAAGATCCTGCTGCCGCTCTCCCGCCGCCGCTTCCTCGCCGGGACGGCCGCCGCCGGGGCCGCTATCCTCCTGCATCCCTATTCGGTTCGCGCCGCGTCCAACCAGGCGCATCTCAGGCTGATGGAGACGACGGACATCCATGTCCACGTCTTTCCCTACGACTATTACGCCGACAAGGAATCGGACACGGTCGGCCTCGCGCGCACAGCGACGATTGTCGATGCGATCCGCGCCGAGGCGAAGAACGCGCTTCTGTTCGACAATGGCGACTTCCTGCAGGGCAATCCCATGGGCGACTACATCGCCTATGAGCGCGGCATGAAGGACGGCGACGTCCATCCCGTGATCAAGGCGATGAACGTCCTTCGCTACGAGGCCGGCACGCTCGGCAATCACGAATTCAACTACGGCCTGCCCTTCATGGAGAAGGTGCTCGCCGGCGCCGAATTTCCTTATACCTGCGCCAATCTGGTCAAGGGCGAGCTGGCCGCGACGCCGCTGGAGGACGAGCATTTCGTCCCGCCCTATCTCGTCCTCGACCGCGAGATCGAACTCGGCGACGGCTCGAAAAAGCCGATCAGGATCGGCGTCATCGGCTTTGTGCCGCCGCAGATCATGGTTTGGGACCAGGCGAACCTGAAGGGCAAGGCGAACACGCGCGGCATCGTCGAGACCGCCGAGGCATGGGTGCCGAAACTTCGCGCCGAAGGCGTCGACCTCGTGCTCGCCCTGTCCCATTCGGGCATCTCCGCCGAGGCGGAACAGGAGGAGGCGCCCGAGAACGCCTCGCTGCAGCTCGCCAAGGTGGACGGCATCGACGTCGTCTTCACCGGCCACCAGCATCTGCGCTTTCCCGGCGAAAAGGACTTTCAGGGCATCGACGGCGCCGATCCGAAGAAGGGCACGCTCCACGGCAAGCCGGCGGTGATGGCCGGCTTCTGGGGCTCCGATCTCGGCCTCGTCGACCTCCTCCTCGAGCATGACGGCAAGGCCTGGCGCATCGCCGACTCCTCGGTCGAGCTACGTCCGATCTACGAGCGGGTGGAAAAGAAGGTCACGCCCACCGTCGCCAGCGACCAGAAGGTTCTGGACGCGGCCGAGACGGAGCACGAGGCGACGCTGACCTACATCCGCACGCCGGTCGGAGAGACTTCCGCGCCGCTGTTCTCGTACTTTGCGCTGGTCGCGGACGATCCCTCGGGGCAGATCGTCAACCAGGCGCAGACCTGGTACATGAAGGACATCCTGAAACCGACCGAGTTCGCGGATCTCCCGCTCCTGTCGGCGGCGGCGCCGTTCAAGGCAGGCGGGCGCGGCGGCCCGAGCTACTTCACCGACGTGCCGGCAGGCCCGGTCGCGATCAAGAACGTTTCCGACCTCTACCTCTATCCGAACACGGTGCGCGCGGTGAAGGTGACCGGCGCCACGGTGAAGGAATGGCTGGAAATGGCGGCCGGCATGTTCCGCCAAGTGGAAAAGGGCAAGGCCGACCAGGCGCTTCTCGCCAACGACTTCCCGTCCTACAACTTCGACGTGATCGACGGCGTCACCTATTTGATCGACGTCACGCAGCCGCCGAAATACTCGCCCGAGGGCAATCTCGCCAATGAAGGATCGAGCCGCATCCTCGACCTGCAATACCAGGGCAAACCGATCGATCCGGAGCAGGAATTCATCGTTGCGACCAACAACTACCGCGCCGGCGGCGGCGGCAATTTTCCGGGCGTCACGGCCGACAAGATCGTCTTCGTCGCGCCCGACGCCAATCGCGACGTGATCGTGCGCTACATCCACGACCAGGGGACGATCAACCCGTCCGCCGACGGCAACTGGCGCTTTGCACCCGCCGAAGGCACCAGCGTCCTGTTCGAGACCGGACCGGCGGCCAAGCAGTATGTCTCGATGGTCGAGAGCGTCGACGTCGAGCCGACCGGCCAGGAGAAGGACGGCTTCGCGCTCTACCGGCTCAATCTTTAGAGCGCCGCGCGTCCGTTTGGACGCGCAAAGGACGCTCTAACTCGTTGAATCCACGCATCGTGCTTTCCGCAAATCGATTCCGATTTTCGGGCCGATGCTGGATGCCGAAGCGCTGCCGGCGCGAGGCAATTCGCGCCGGCCTTCCGCTCCACAGCTGGGGCGGCGGCCAGCGATCGGCGGCCATGACGGTTCCACCCCGCCCGCAGACGCGCTAGAGCTTCGCGCCGAAGGTCCCGCGAACCGGACGCAGAGCTTTGATCGCACGCATTCTCCTCGCCATCCTCGTCCTTATCATCGTCTTGGCCGTTGCCGCCGCCGGCTTCTGGTTCCTGGCTCCGCGCGAGCCCGTCGATACGACGATCCGCTTCGACCCGAAGACGATCGGCAGCGACCCCGATGCCTATCTCGCGCGCGAGGAGGCCGACATCCCGAATCTGAGGCGCAACGCCCAGAAGGAGATCGTCTGGGCCTATCCCGCCTCGCGCGCCAAGACGCCGCTCGCCATCGTCTATATTCACGGCTTTTCCGCCGCCAAGGCGGAGGTGAGGCCGCTCCCCGACGAGGTGGCCAAGGCGCTCGGCGCCAACCTCTTCTATACGCGCCTGACCGGCCATGGCCGCGACGGCGCGGCGATGGAGCAGGCCTCGGTCAATGACTGGCTGAACGATCTCGCGGAAGCCGTGGCGATCGGCCGGCGGATCGGCGACCGGGTGGTGGTGATCGCGTCCTCGACGGGCGGCACGCTGGCAACGCTCGGCGCCAGCCGTCCGCAGCTGATGGACGGCGTCGAGGGCATCGTGATGATCTCGCCCAATTTCGCGATCAAGGACCGCTGGGCCTTCCTTCTCGACATGCCCTATGCGCGCAGGATCCTGCCGATGATCGGCGGCGAGACCTACGGCTTCGAGCCGCGCAACCAGGGCCATGCTGAGAACTGGACGACGCGCTATCCGATCGGCGCGCTGGTCCCCATGGCGGCGCTGATCCGGGCCGCGAGCCGGCTCGACCTCTCGGCGATCAGGCTGCCGCTGCTCGTCTTGTATTCGCAGAACGACAAGGTGGTCGATCCGAACGCGACGGAGCGCGTCCTGTCCGAGTGGGGCGGCCCGCACCAGGCGGTGGACGTGCCGGTCTCGGGCGATCGGTCGAACCACGTCCTCGCCGGCGCGATCCTCTCGCCGCAGACGACCGACGAACTGGCCGAGCGCATCGTTGAGTGGGTGAAGGCGCTGCCAGGCAAGGATGGCTCTCGGAAATAGCCGCGGACGATCGACGGGACCCGTATGGCAGCAAGGAGGATCGCCCTGCGATTGGCGGAGGCTTGCGACTGTCGGGCTCGTTTCGATCGAAGGGGCCGGCGCGAATCCTGCGGCCGCCCTCTTCCTCAATCCTCGATATGCCGCAGCCCGGCGCGAAAATAGTCCCAGCCGGTGTAGAGCGTGATCACCGCGGAGACCCAGAGGAGGAGGATGCCGGCGATGGTCACGCCCGGCACGATCTTGTCGCCGGCGGGGCCGAGGAGCAGGAAGCCGATGGCGATCATCTGCATCGTCGTCTTCCACTTGGCGAGGCGGGTGACGGGGACCGAGACCTTCAGCTCGGCGAGATATTCCCTGAGGCCGGAGACGAGGATCTCGCGGCATAAAATCACGATCGCCGCCCACAGGCTCCAGCCGGCGATGGTGCCGTCGGCCGCGAGCAGGAGGAGGGCGGCGGCGACCAGCAGCTTGTCGGCGATCGGGTCGAGCATCCGGCCGATGGTCGAGGTCTGTTGCCAGGCGCGGGCGAGATAGCCGTCGAAATAGTCGGTGACCGAGGCGATGAGGAAGATCGTCAGCGCCGACCAGCGGGCATAGTCCGGACTGTGCAGGTGCCCCTCCATGAAGAAGGTGAGCACGACCAACGGCACGCAGACGATGCGGAAATAGGTGAGCAGATTTGGAAGGCTTAAGGCCCGAGATGCCATGAGACGGTCCGATCCGGAAAGGCGCGACAGTCAAAGCGTGGCAGGACGCCCCGCGTCAACCGTCGCTAGCCCGTGAAATGATGATGTTTCGCTAATCGCGCTCGTGGAAATGGTCGTAGATCGACCGGGCCATGGCCGCGGAAATCCCCTCGACCGCGGTGAGATCGCTGAGCGCGGCCCGCGAGACGGCCTTCGCCGTTCCGAAGTGGTGCAGGAGCGCGCGCTTGCGAGAGGGGCCGATGCCGCCGATCTCGTCGAGCGGGTTCTTGGTGAGTTCCTTCTTGCGCCGTGCCCGGTGCGAGCCGATGGCGAAGCGGTGCGCCTCGTCGCGCAGGCGCTGGACGAAATAGAGCACCGGGTCGCGCGGCGGCAGCGAGAAGGGCTCGCGCCCCTCGGTCACGAAGCGCTCGCGCCCGGCATCGCGGTCGACACCCTTGGCGACGCCGATCGTCGTCACCTTGTCGGCGATGCCGAGCTCTTCAAGGATCGCGCGGACGGCCGAGATCTGCCCCTTGCCGCCGTCGATCAGGACGAGGTCCGGCCAGGCCGGCATGGCGGCATCCGCGAGCGCGTCGTCCTCCTCGCTCTCCGGCGGCTCGGGCGACTGCGCGGCGACCGCGAGCGAGCCTGCCGCTTCCGGCGCGGCCTGATCGGGATCCGACGGGGCCGGCGCCTCCTCGCCATGTTCCTTCAGGAGACGCGAGAAGCGTCGGCGCATGACCTCCTTCATCATGCCGAAATCGTCGCCGGGGGTGATGTCCGCGCCCTTGATGTTGAACTTGCGGTACTGGTTCTTGGCGAACCCCTCCGGGCCGGCGACGATCATGGCGCCGACGGCGTTGGTCCCCATGATATGGGAGTTGTCGTAGACCTCGATCCGCCGCGGCGTCCGGGCGAGGCCGAAGGTTTCCTCGAGACCCTTCAGAAGCCGCGCCTGCGAGGACGTCTCGGCGAGCCTTCGTCCGAGCGCTTCCCGGGCATTGGCGCTCGCATGGTCGACGAGCTCCTTCTTGAGCCCGCGCGCGGGAACGGCGATCTCGACGCGTCGCTCGGCCCGAAGGCTCAAGGCCTCGGCGAGCAGCGTCTCGTCCTCGACCTTGATCGGCAGGAGCATCAGCCGCGGCGCCGGCTTGTCGTCGTAGAACTGGGCGAGGAAGGCGCCGAGCACCGCCTCCGGCTCGAGCGAGGAATCGGCCTTGGGGAAATAGGCGCGGTTGCCCCAGTTCTGGCCGGTGCGGAAGAAGAAGACCTGGATGCAGGTGAGGCCGCCCTCCTGATGGATGGCGAAGACGTCGGCCTCCTCGATCCCCTGCGGATTGATGCCCTGGTGGCTCTGGACATGGGAGAGGGCGGAGAGGCGGTCCCGGTAGATCGCAGCACGCTCGAAGTCGAGATCGTCCGAGGCCTCCTGCATCGCCGACGCCATGCCGCTCTTGATCTGGTTCGAGCGGCCGGAGAGGAAGGCCTTCGCTTCGCCCACAAGCCCGGCATAGTCCTCGCGGGAGATCTCGCCGGTGCAGGGGCCGGAGCAGCGCTTGATCTGGTAGAGCAGGCATGGGCGCGTGCGGCTCTCATAGACCGAATCGGTGCAGGTGCGCAGCAGGAAGGCGCGCTGCAGCGAGTTGATCGTGCGCCCGACCGCGCCGGCCGAGGCGAAGGGGCCGAAATAGGTGCCCTTTCGCGAGCGCGCGCCGCGATGCTTCATGATCGCCGGCGCCTCGTGATCCTCCGAGACCAGGATGTAGGGGAACGACTTGTCGTCCCGCATCAGAACGTTGAAGCGCGGGCGCAGCCGCTTGATGAGGTTCGCCTCGAGAAGCAGCGCCTCGGTCTCGGTGCGGACCGTCACGAACTCCATGTGCCGGGTCTTGGCGATCATCCGCGCGATGCGCTGGGTGTGACCGCCGAGGCGGGTGTAGTTCGCGACGCGCTTCTTCAGAGACCGCGCCTTGCCGACATAGAGGATTTCGCCGTCGGCGCCGAACATGCGGTAGACGCCCGGCCGGTTCGGCAGCCGCTTCGCGAAGGCCGCGATGAGTTCGGCCCCGACGAGGTCGCCGTCGATCGCCTTGCCGCCGTCATCCCACTCGATCGCCGCGAGCAGCGTGGCGCTCGCCCCCGCGGTCGATGCCGGCTCGCTGTCCTCGGTCTCCTGCAGGTCCTCGTCGTCGAACGGTTCGGCTTCGTCTGTCATCTCGTCCTGTTCGGGCATGCGGGGCATCAGCGCTCTCGCCGGCCGCCTCGACCAGCGTTGTGGTCTCCGACGGTTCACGGGCGATCCTTCATCCGGTGTTCGTCCTTATATGATTCTTTCGCCGCCCGAATGCAGGGGGGCGCCCTCTGCCGAACAAGCCGGGGTGGGGACGGAGGGTTCACGCGCGTTGCAGGTCTGCAACATTTCCTGAAAACTTGGCCGAGCCGCCACAGAATCCGCACCCGGCTCTTCTTTAGCTCTCGTCACTCCCCACCTCTTCCTGGTGATATCGCAACGGTGGTGCCAGCCATGCGCAAGCATCTCGGAACTTCGCTTCTCGCTGCCGCGCTTTTCGGCCTTGCCTCGGGCTTTCCCGCGCAGGCGGCGGATATTGCGACGCTCGAAGACCGGCTGCCGCCGGCTCCCGCCGAGGCGGCGCAGCCAGTCTATGTCTGGACCGGTGCCTATGCCGGCGCCTTCGTCGGCTACAACACCACGAATTTCAACCAGAGCGGCGGTGCGTCCTTCGATGCCGACGGTTTCGTCGGCGGCGTCTATTCCGGCTACAATTTCCAGGACGGTCCGCTGGTCTATGGCCTCGAAGCCGATTTCGGCGGCTCCGGCGTGGACGGGAACGGCTACAATGCGGCCGCCGGCGCGCAGACCGGCGCCGAGGAGAACGTCTTCGGCTCGCTGAGGGCCCGGGTCGGCGTCGCGGCCGATCCATTCCTGGTCTTTGCCACCGGCGGCGCGGCGGTCTCCAACAACAAGCTCACGCTCGGCAGCGCATCGGACACCAAGACCAGCACCGGCTACACGGTGGGCGGCGGCATCGACGCAAAGATCACCGACAATGTCTCCGCCCGGCTCGAATATCGCTATTCGGACTACGGCAAGGAGACCTACGATCTCGGCAATACCAGCGTGTCGTCAGGCTTCGACGAGCACTCGATCCGCGCCGGCGTCGCACTGAAGTTCTGAGTGATGAAGCGGGCCACGGCTGCCGGTCCCTGCGGCCCGCTTTAGGTTTGCCGGGCCCGATCAGGCCTGGCGCGGGCCGAGCTCGGTGAAGGCCGGAAAGACGGTCGGGAACGCGTCGAGCCAGGCCGCGAGCTTCGGCCGCTCCGCTTCGATCTTGCCTTCCATGCGGAAGCGCATCCAGCCGAGGAGGCCGGCCAGCGCGAAATGCGCCGTGGTCGGCTCTGCGGGAAGTTGGTCGAGCATCTCTTCCAGCTTCGCCAGGCCGCGATCGGCCTTGTTCATCTGCTTGTCGATCCAGCCCGTATAGCGCTTGTCCTCCGGGCGGTAGCGGACCTCGTAGACGGTGAGGATCAGTGCGTCGCCGACCCCGTCCGCCAGCGCCTCGAAGGTCTTCACGAACCGCCAGGCGTCGAGGCTCTGGGGCACGAGCTGGTTGCCGCTCATCCGGTCGAACAGGTCGCAGATGACCTTGCTGTCATAGACCGTGGACCCGTCATCGAGGACGAGCACCGGGATCTTGCCGAGAGGATTGGCGGCGAGGAGGTCGGCGGGCTCGTCGGAGGTGACGGTCGGCACGGCTTCGACGGGAAGGTCGCAATGGTGCGCGGCCATCCGGGTCTTGGCTGCGAAGGGCGAGGCCGGCGAATAAAAGAGGCGCATGGTCATTCCGGTTCAGCCCTTCGACACGAAGCCCTGATAGGTCTGGTAGCTCCGCCCTTCCGGCGGATAGCGACGAAGCGACTGGCAGTTGGCGCCGTAGACGTGCCATTCGTCGAGGCCGAGTACGCAACCCTCGGCGCGCCAGCCCGGCGCCGGCGAGAAGATGCCGAGATACTGGCCGGCCGCGGCAAAGCCCATAGGATATTCGATGATGTAATAGACCGTGCGGCGCTTGCCGTCGGAGATCAGCGCCTGCGCCTCGCACCAGCGGCGCTCGATCGGCTGCGCCGGGGGAATGTCGTCCTCGGCCGGCGCATATTGCGGGATGAAGGCCCGCTCGTGCATCCCGCTGAACTCCAGGATCTCGAGCTGGCGTTCCAGGACGCGCGGCGCGCCATATTCGAACTGGTCCTCGACCTCGCCAAGGACGCCCGCGTCGTCGCATGCCGGGACATGAGCCTCGACCGGCGGTGCGGAATAGGTGCCGAGGTCGGCGGCGGCGGCCGGCCGGGCAAGGGTGCCGGCGGCAACAAGCGCCGCGAGGAGGGCGGTGGGGAGAAAACGCATGACCAAACTTTCCACGAGCACATGTCCGGATCGCGCGGAGGCTATCACCAAAGCGTCCGTGAATGGTGTCGATGAGGCTGCTAGCGACGCGTAAAAACGTCAGATGTTGCGCCCATGCCGCGCTCGAAGACCGGCAACAGGCGTGTCAGGATGGCCTCCGCCTCGTCGGGGAAGATGAATGGCGGGTTGAGGACGGCAAGGCCCGAGCCGACGAATCGCTCCTCCGGCGCATAGGCCTCGCGCAGAAACTCGGCAAAGAGGACCCCCTCCGGGGCGAGCGCCGCGAGGCGTTCGCGGAGCGCTGCGACCATCGCTTGCCGCTTCATCGGATACCAGACGGCATAGGTGCCGCCCGGCCAGCGCTTCATGGCGCGGGCGAGCGCGGTGGCGATATCGTCGACCTCGCTCGGCTTTTCGAAGGGCGGATCGATGAAGACGAGGCCGCGCTTCTCCTTGGGCGGCAGGTGCGCGCCGAGCGCCAGCCAGGCATCGAGTTCGATCGTCTTGACCTGCGTGTCACCGGCAAAGAGCGCCCTCAGCGCAGCGGCGTCGGCGGGGTGGAGCTCGTAGGCAGAGAGGCGGTCCTGCGGCCGCAGGAGCCGGCGCACGAGAAGCGGCGAGCCGGGATAGCGGCCGGCCGCAACGTCCTCGCGCACGGCTTCCCAATAAGAGGCAAATAGCGGGTCGGACAGGATCTCAGTGGAGGCCGTCGCAAGGCGCCGGATGCCGTCCTCGGCTTCGCCGGTTCGTCTCGCCTCGTCGCCGCCGAGGTCGTAGAGGCCGCGGCCGCCATGAGTGTCGAAGACGCGGAACGGTTTATCCTTGCGCTGGAGATAGGCGACGAGACGCGCCAACAGGACATGCTTCACCACATCGGCGAAGTTTCCGGCGTGAAAGGCGTGGCGGTAGTTCACGTGTGTTGGGCCAAGTCCCTGTTGCTGCAGCCGGTTTAAGATTCGCCGCCACGATCTCGCGGTGCCTCGATCCGCTCCGGCGCAAGAACGCAGTGTTCACGCGTCTTTCCGCAGTGCAGCGGCCACCCATCTGTCGCGACAACGCCGAGACCGCGCGTGAGGCGTCTTGGCATCCAGCAAGGGAGACCGCAATGGTCGCATCCAAACTCTTCGAGCCCTACGACCTCGGCCCGAACCGCCTGTCGAACCGCGTCGTCATGGCGCCGCTGACGCGCTCTCGCGCCAGCGACGAGCAGGTTCCGAAGGACATCCATGTCGAATATTACCGCCAGCGCGCCGGCGCCGGCCTGATCATCACCGAGGCGACCAACATCTCGCCGGAAGGTCGCGGTTATGCCTTTACGCCCGGGATCTTCTCCGATGAGCAGGTGGAAGCCTGGAAGAAGGTCACTGACGCCGTCCACGCCGAGGGCGGCAAGATGTTCCTGCAGCTCTGGCATGTCGGCCGGATCTCGCATCCCGACCTGCAGCCGGGCGGGACGCTGCCCGTCGCGCCATCGGCGGTGAAGCCGGAGATGAAGGCCTTCACCAAGGATGGCTTCAAGGACATCCCGGCGCCGCGGGCGCTCGACCGCGACGAGTTGCCGCGGGTCGTCGCGGACTACGTCAAGGCTGCGAAGAACTGCAAGGCCGCCGGTTTCGACGGTGTCGAGATCCATTCGGCCAATGGTTATCTCCTCGACCAGTTCCTGCGCGACGGCGCCAACAAGCGCACCGACGATTATGGCGGCTCGGTCGAAAACCGCATGCGCTTCCCGCTCGAAGTGGTCGATGCCGTGGTCGACGTGTGGGGAGCCGACCGCGTCGGCATCCGGATCTCGCCGGTCAGCCCGGCCAACGATCTCGCCGACAGCGACCCGGAGAAGGTGTTCGTCCCTTATGTCGAGGAACTGTCGAAGCGCGGCCTTGCCTATCTGCATGTCATCGAGGGCGCGACGCGCGGCGACCGCGATCCGCACGGCTTCAAGGCCTGGTCGCTGCGCGATCACTTCAAGGGCGCCTATATGGGCAACAACAGCTACACGCCCGAACTCGCGATCGAGCGCGTCGAGAAGGGCGAGATCGATCTCGTCTGTTTCGGCCGGGATTTCATCTCCAATCCGGACCTCGTCGAGCGGATGAAACTCGGCGCGCCGCTCGCCGAATGGGACGAGAAGACCTTCTATGGTGGCGGTGCCGAGGGCTATGTCGACTATCCCGCGCTGAGCGAGGAGGAGAAGGCCCGCTACGCCGCCAAGGCCGCCTGAGACGGGGAGCGAGCAGCCTTCTTCAAGAGTCGAAAACGACGAAAGCCGGGGTATCACGCCCCGGCTTTCGCATTTTCGGGCCTCTTGGCGTGCCGGCGATGGGCAGCCGTGGCGGACGTCTCAGCTCCGCTCGATCTCGCCGGCGGCCCGATCGAGCGCCGCGGTGATCGCCTGCACGCTTTCGGGCGAGACCTCGCCCTTGGCCAGCCGAACCTGAAGGGCGGCGCGCAGATTGTGCATGGCCCGCATCACCTCAGGCGCCGGAGCCTCGCCGAAACGCGCGCGCGCCTCTTCGAGCCGCGCGCGCACCGCCTGGACCTCCTCGGCGTGAGCATCGAGCTCGGCCCGGCCTTCCGCCGTCAGCGAATAGAGCTTCTTGGCCCCTTGCGCCTCGCCTGCGATCAGCCCGGTCTCCTCGAGCAGCGTCAGCGTCGGATAGATGACGCCGGGGCTCGGGCTGTAATGGCCGCCGAAGGCCTCCTCGATCGCCTTGATGATCTCGTAGCCATGGCGCGGCTCGGCGGCGATGAGGTTGAGCGTCAGCCAGCGGAGGTCGCCCTGTTCGAGCGGTCGGCGGCGTCCGCCGGGACCGCCCCGGCCGCCGGGGCCGCCAGGCCCACCCCGGCCCCGCCAGGGGCCGCGGCCGAAGCCTTCCCGCATGAAGCGCTCGCGCGGCCCGTGGCGGTCGCCGCCGAACATGGCACGCCAGCGCAGCTTCGCCTCGCGCATCGCCTCGATGTCGTCGCCCTCCGGCCGGTCCTGGCCGAATGCCTCGTCGTCCTCCTCGAATGGCGCGTGGTCGCGCGCCTCGCGGCCGAACCCGCGCCCTCGGTCTGACCGGCAGCCGTGACGGCTGTGATCGTGATGATGTCCGAACATGTCTTCGTCCTTTCTTAGATATATCGATTACTGATATATGGCAGATCGGATTCGTGTTGGCAAGATCGTTATATCGAAGAGCGCTCTTTTCTGCCCAAGGCTGCGTTGGAACCCTGGCTGGCGGCGCGCGAAGGGCGCCGGCGGTTTGCCCGGCTGAAGTCCGCAGCAAAAACTGATTTGGGTGAAGCGGGCGATTGCGCTAACGCTCGGCCCATGAACAAGCCGCTTTCCGCCGTCACGCTTCCATCCGCCTGTCCCCACGACTGCCCGTCGACCTGCGCGCTCGACGTCGAGCTATTGGACGCCACGACCGTCGGCCGGGTGCGGGGCGCAGTCGAGAACAGCTATACGGCCGGCGTCATCTGCGCCAAGGTCGCGCGCTATGCCGAACGGATCCACCACCCGGCGCGGCTGTTGAAGCCGCTGCAGCGGGTCGGGGCGAAGGGTGCCGGCGAATGGCGCGAGATCTCCTGGGAGGACGCGCTCGACCGGCTCGCCGAGGAATTCCTGAAGGCCGAGGCGCGGCATGGCTCTGAAGCGGTGTGGCCCTATCACTATGCCGGCACGATGGGCCTCGTGCAGCGCGACGGCATCCACCGCCTGCGCCACGCCAAGCGCTATTCGAACCAGTTCGATACGATCTGCACCAACATGGCCTGGACCGGCTGGTTCGCCGGCACCGGCGCAATGCGAGGGAGCGATCCGCGCGAGATGGCGGTGTCCGACTGCGTGGTGATCTGGGGCACCAATGCGGTCGCCACCCAGGTGAACGTCATGACCCATGCGGTCAGGGCGCGAAAGGAGCGCGGCGCTTCGATCGTCGTGATCGACATCTACGACAACGCGACGATGAAGCAGGCCGATCTCGCCTTGAAGCTGCGGCCCGGGACCGACGCCGCGCTCGCCTGCGCGCTGATGCATGTGGCTTTCAGGGACGGGACGGCCGACTGCGCCTATCTCGCCCGCTACACCGACGATCCCGAGGGGCTGGAAGCGCATCTGCGCACGCGCTCGCCGCAATGGGCGGCGGCGATCACCGGCCTGTCGGTGGAGGAGATCGAGGCCTTCGCCGCGCTGATCGGCCGGACGCCGCGCACCTTCTTCCGCCTCGGCTACGGCTTCACGCGGCAGCGCAACGGCGCGGTCGCCATGCACGCGGCGCTGTCGGTGCCGGCTGTCTACGGGCACTGGCGGCACGAGGGCGGCGGCGCCTTCCACTCCAACTCCGACATCTTCGGCCTCGACAAGTCGGAGATCATGGGCGCGGCCGACCGCGACCCGTCGGTGCGCGCGCTCGACCAGTCGCGGATCGGCGCGGTGCTGACCGGCGACGCCGCGGCGCTCTCGAACGGGCCGCCGGTCGCGGCGATGCTGATCCAGAACACCAATCCGGCGAATGTCTGCCCGGAGCAGCGGCTGGTGCGGCAGGGCCTCATGCGCGAGGATCTCTTCGTCTGCGTCCATGAGCAGTTCATGACCGACACGGCCAAGCTCGCCGATCTCGTCCTGCCGGCGACGATGTTCCTCGAGCATGACGACATCTATCGTGGCGGTGGCCAGAACCACATCGTGCTCGGCCCCCGCGTCGTCGACGCGCCGTCGACCGTGCGCACCAATCATTTCGTGATCGAGGAGCTGGCGCGGCGGCTCGGCGTCGCCGACCGCCCGGGCTTCGGCCTGTCGGAGCGCCAGCTGATCGACCGGATGCTGAAGAAGGCCGGCTATGACGGCGGCTTCGACGCGCTGTCGCGCGAGCGCTGGATCGACAAGCAGCCGGATTTCGAGACCGCGCATTTCCTGACCGGTTTCGACTGGCCGGACGGCAAGTTCCGGTTCAAGCCTGACTGGGCCGGGAGCCGCGCGCCGAACCGGCCGCCGGAGAGCCTCGGCCCGCAGGGACCGGTGGCGGACCTGCCGGAGTTTCCCGACCATGCGGTGTTGATCGAGACGGCGGATGCCGCGCATCCCTACCGGCTGGCGACGTCGCCGGCGCGCCAGTTCCTGAACTCGACCTTTGCCGAGACGAAGGGATCGCGGCAGCGCGAAGGCGGGCCGCAACTCCTCATCCATCCGCAGGACGCCGCGCGGGAAGGCCTCGCCAGCGGTGCGCTCGTCACCATCGGCAATGCGCGCGGCGCCGTCCGCCTCGCCCTATCGGTCAGCGACACGGTGAAGCCGGGCGTCCTCGTCCACGAGGGGCTGTGGGCGAACTCCGACTTTCTTGACGGGGAGGGGATCAACACGCTCACCGGCGCCGATCCCGTGGCGCCCTTCGGCGGTGCGGCGTTTCACGACAACCGGGTGTGGCTGAGGGGATAGGCAGACACATGATGAAAGGCGCTCTCGCTCGGAGATCACGCATGGGCTGAATCTGCGATCCGTTCGATCAGGAGCTTGCGACGTGGATCACTCTGCCGAAACAGTCATCACGCGATATCGGAAACGCGGCGGAAGTCCGACGATCTGGGGCTCGTAAATTGCCTTGCCCCATTCTGGCGTGGCTCTCTCGGTCGGTATGACGCACGACGAGATCATCACGGATTTCTTGAGCTGACTTAAGCCGACATCTGTGCGTCTCTAAGACTTGTGCTTTAGCCCCAAAAAAGCCTGATAGAATCAGATTAGCTGGTGGGATTGACAGGGCTTACATTCGTGATCCGCTGCGGCGTGTCTAGATGCTTCAGGGTAGTCTTCAATTCCGCCTTGCATCCGGCGACACCAGGATCGGTGCGCCGCCGGCGATGCGGACGGGGTCGTCTTCGTCGTCCGGCTTCGGCGGAGGCACCCGCACGATCGCGCGGCCGTTCGACATCCTGACATCGCCGTCGAGGACGAGCTTCAGGGCATGCGGGTAGAGCCGGTGCTCGGCCCGGAGCAGGCGTTCGGCGAGGGTGTCCGGCGTGTCGCCGGGCTCGATGGCGATCGCCGCCTGCGCGATGATCGGGCCCTCGTCCATGCGTTCGGTCACGAAATGCACGGTGCAGCCATGAACCCGCATGCCGGCGTGAAGGGCCCTGGCATGGGTGTCGAGGCCCGGAAACAGCGGCAGCAGCGAGGGGTGGATGTTGATCATCCGGCCGGCATAGCGGCGCACGAAGCCGTCCGACAGGAGCCGCATATAGCCGGCGAGGCAGATGACGTCGGGCTTCAGCGCGTCGAGGCGTTCCAGGACGGCTGCTTCGTGCGCGGCGCGGCCCTGATAGGCCTTCTGGTCGATCGCGAAGGCGGGGATGTCGTAGCGACGCGCGGTGTCGAGGCCCGGCGCATCGGGCCGGTTGGAGAGGACGCCGACGATCTGGCCGGGAAAGGCCGGATCCATGCAGGCGGCGATCAGTGCGCTCATGTTCGATCCCCGGCCGGAGATCAGGACGACGATCCGCTTGCGCCTTGTCTGGCTCATCACCGCGTCCCTTCTGCCGACCGTCTCACGACAGGTCCAGCGCGCCGTTGAAGGTGACCGCCGCGTCCTGGCGCGGCCTGAGGCGCCCGAGCGGCACGACCGTCTCGCCGGCGCTCTGGAGGAGGGCGCTCACCGTCGCCGCGTCCGCCTCGGAGACGACGACGACCATGCCGACGCCGCAGTTGAAGGTCCGCAGCATCTCGGCCTGTGTGACGCCGCCCTCGCGCGACAGCCAGCCGAAGACGGGGGGCGGGGAGACCGCGAAGAGGTCGATGTCGGCGCGCAGATGATCCGGCAGGGCGCGCGGGATGTTTTCGACGAAACCGCCGCCGGTGATGTGGGCGAGGGCCTTGATGCCGCCAGTCTCGCCGATCGCCGCAAGCAGCGGCTTCACATAGATGCGCGTCGGCGTGATCAGCGCCTCGCCGAGGCTTTGCGCGGCGTCGAAGGGCGCGGCCGCATCGAAGGCGAGGCCGGTCGTCCCGACGATCCGGCGCACCAGCGAATAGCCGTTGGAGTGGACCCCGGAAGAGGCGAGACCGAGCAACATGTCGCCCGATTCCAGCGTATCCGTCCTCGGCAGGAGCCGGCCGCGCTCGGCCGCGCCGACGGCAAAGCCCGCAAGGTCGTAATCCTTGCCGGCATAGACGCCGGGCATCTCCGCCGTCTCGCCGCCGATCAGCGCGCAGCCCGCCATTCGGCAGCCTTCCGCGATCCCCTTGACGATCGCCTCGCCCTCGGCCGGATCGAGCCGGCCGGTGGCGAAATAGTCGAGGAAGAACAAGGGCTCGGCGCCCTGGACGACGAGGTCGTTGACGCACATCGCCACGAGGTCGATCCCGATCGTGTCGTGGAGGCCGGTCTCGATCGCGATCTTCAGCTTGGTGCCGACGCCGTCATTCGCCGCGACGAGGACCGGGTCGGTGAAGCCGGCGGCCTTCAGGTCGAACAGGCCGCCGAAGCCGCCGATCTCGCCGTCGGCGCCCGGCCGGGCGGTGGACCTGACGAGCGGCTTGATGCGCCGGACGAGTTCGTTGCCCGCATCGATGTCGACGCCCGCATCGCGGTAGGTGAGTGAGTTCTTGTCCGCCATGATCCCCGTACCCTTCGCGCCGAGTTGGCACGATCGCGCCCGACGGGCAAGAGCCTGCCGCATCGAGCCGGGCCGTGTCCCAACGCATCCCGTTGGAACGGCCTTTCGGATGTGTATAATGGTGCGGACATTACACCATTGAGTCGGCCATGCGAACCAATATCGAGATCGACGACGAATTGATGAGCCTTGCCAAGCGCGTCTCGGGACTCAAGACCAAACGAGAGATCGTCCAGAAGGCGCTCGAGGAATATGTCGCATGGCGCGCGGCGGAAGAAAGGTTGCTGGCTCTGGAGGGTGCTGTGAACTGGGAAGGGGACCTTGACGCGCTGCGACGGGACAGGTGATCCTCGTCGATACCTCCGCCTGGATCGAATATCTCAACGGGACGGGCTCCGAGACGGCGCGCAGCGTCCGAAGGGCGATCCCGAGCCGCCAAGTCGTGCTCGGAGACCTGATTCTCGTCGAGATTCTCCAGGGAATCCGCGATCCCAAGACCGTGGCTGCGACGCGCGAGACGCTGCTTCTCCTACGCCGTGAATCGATGTGCGGGTTCGGCGTCGTCGAGCAGGCGGCGGCGAACTTCCGCCACCTTCGGCGCCGCGGGATCACGATCCGAGGGACTGTCGACGTCATCCTCGCCACATGGTGTATCGTCAATGGGGCCACCATCATACACAACGACCGCGATATGACGGTGATGGAAGGCGAGCTCGGGCTGATCCCGCATGTCGACGGCTGATGTCCGTTACGGCGGCAAGCGCCGCGCGACAGTCGTCACCCCATTCCGATCCCCGTCTCGCGCTGAAATGCGATCATGTCGAAGCTGGGCGCGCTTCGCTTCAGGCCGGTCAGGATCGCATGCGCCTGGCCGCGGTGGTGGGTCTGGTGGTTGAAGAGATGGCTGAGCGCCGGCGACAGGGGCTGGGTGATGTCGCGGGGATTGGTGACAGGCTGGTAGGTGAAGGTTGCCGCAAGGTCGCTCTCCGACAGGCTGTCGATCCAGGCGATGATGCGCTCGTCCTCGGCCCGGCGTGCGGCCCGAAGCGGCGCGAGCGCCTCGAACAGGATGGCGTCGAGCGTCGCCGGCGCCTCGCCCCGTCCGGTGAAGCGCTTCATCCAGATCCGGTCGGTGACGAGGAGATGGTTGAGCGTGCCCATCATCGAGCCGAAGAAGACGCCGCGATCCGCGGTAAAGTCCGCGTCGGACAGCTCGGCGGCCGCATCGTAGAGCCGTTCGTTGCACCAGCGATTGTAGCGGGCGAACATTCCGGCCGTGTCTGGCGAAATCATGCGGCAGCTCCCTCTTGGCGATGGTCGGAACGGGTCGGGAATCGGGATCTCGACCTTCCGTCCGGTCGATGATCCCTTTCCGACGCCCCGGCGACAAGAGCCCTCCGGCCGCCCCTGTGGTGATCGCCCCGAAGTCCGGGATGCGGGACGCGGTCCGGCACCCGCGCGAGTGTCCTGGAACGGCCCGGCCTGTCGGGCGTGCGGCTCTGCCGTCCGCATGATTTGAGCCCGGCGGCGGGCTGTGTCATACGAGGCCGTGGCAGGGATCGTTCCAGCCCCCCGCATCGGGCGCCTCGCGCCGTCATGCCGCCGCCGCTTCAAGGACATTTCATGCCGTTCCGCCTGACTTCCCAGCCGCTCGCCCGTGCTCTCGCCGCCCGAGGCTATGAGGAGCCGACGCCGGTCCAGGATGCGGTGCTGGAGGAGGGGACCGCCGGACGCGACCTCCTCGTCTCGGCGCAGACCGGCTCCGGCAAGACCATCGCCTATGGTCTCGCGATCGCCTCGACCCTTCTCGGCGATGCCGAGCGCTTCGAGCCGGCCGGGGCGCCGCTCGCGCTGATCGTGGCGCCAACGCGCGAACTTGCCATGCAGGTGACGACGGAGCTCGGCTGGCTCTATGCGGAGACCGGCGCGCGCGTCGTCACCCTGGTCGGCGGCATGGATCCGCGGGCGGAGCGGCGCCGGCTCGCCGAAGGCGCCCATATCGTCGTCGGCACGCCCGGCCGGTTGCGCGATCATCTCGAGCGCGGCGCTCTGCAGATCGGCGGCCTGACGGCGCTGGTCCTCGACGAGGCCGACGAAATGCTCAATCTCGGTTTCCGCGAGGATCTCGAATTTCTCCTGGAAGCGACGCCCGCCGAGCGGCGCACGCTGCTCTTCTCCGCCACGCTGCCGAAGACCATCGCGGCGATGGCGCGGAAATATCAGCGCGATGCCTTGAGGATCGAGGTCGCCCGCGGCACCGCCGGCCATGCCGACATCGACTACCGGGCGGTGCGCATCGCGCCCAACGAGGTGGAACATGCGATCGTCAACGTCCTGCGGCAGGCCGAGGCGCCGAGCGCGATCGTCTTCTGCAATACGCGGGAATCGGTGCGCCATCTCTCCTCCGGCCTGATCGAGAGGGGCTTTGCGGCGGTGACGCTGTCGGGGGAACTCGGCCAGGCCGAGCGGAACCAGGCGATGCAGGCGCTCAGGGACGGGCGGGCGCGGGTGTGCGTGGCGACCGACGTCGCGGCGCGCGGCATCGATCTGCCAAGTCTCGGCCTCGTCATCCATGCCGAGCTTCCGGGCGATGCCGAGACACTCCAGCATCGCTCGGGGCGCACCGGCCGGGCCGGACGCAAGGGGGTGTCGGTGCTTCTCGTGCCGATCTCCCGGCGCCGCAAGGCGGAGCGGCTGCTTGCCGAGGCGCGGCTGAAGGCCACTTGGCTCGCAGCGCCCTCCGCGGAGGAAATCCGCCGCCTCGACGAGGAGCGGCTCCTGTCGGACCCGGTCCTGACCGATGAGCCGAGCGAGGAAGACCTGACCGCCGCAAGGCGCCTCCTGGAGACACGTGGGCCGGAGGAGATCGCGGCAGCGCTCGCGCGGCTCTACCGCTCGCGGCTGCCGGCTCCGGAGGACGTGTTCGACCCCGGCTTCGGACCCGATCCGAAGGGTGGCAGGGACGGATTCGAGGGCGGGGAGCGTCCCGGCCGCAAGGAGCGCGCCGAGCCGCGGGGGCCTGTCGTCTGGTTCCGCATGGATGTTGGCCGGCGCAACAACGCCGATCCCAAGTGGATCCTTCCGCTCCTGTGCAGGCGCGGCAAGATCTCGCGTCAGGACATCGGCGCGATCCGCATCTTCGACCGCGAGACGAAGGTCGAGATCGCCGAGAGCGTCGCCAGGAAATTCGCCGCAGCGGCCGAGGTGAGCGACGGCGACGACATCACGATCTCGCCTGCCGAAGCGCCGGCAGAGGGCGCCCGCGGTCCGCGCGGCAAGGTCCGGACCGGACCCGGCAAGGGCGGAGACCGTCCGCCCCAGGGCAAGAAGCCGCCGCACCGCAAGGGCGCGAAGCCGTCTGCGGGCGGCCGGAACGCCGCTCGCGCCGAGGCACCCGCAGACCGGCCCCGCGACAAGCCGCGCCGGGAAAAGCGGCCGAAGTCCTGACCGGCGGCGCGCGACGGATTATGACGAACGGCGACCGCCAAAGAGAGGAGCGTCCCGCAGATGGCCATCCAGCTCTATGAACTCGTCGGCCGCGATGCCGGCCGCCCCTTTTCGCCGCATTGCTGGAAGGCGCGGCTGGCGCTGAAGCACAAGGGGCTCGATTTCGTGACCGTCCCCGTGCCGTTCACCGCAATCCCCGAGATCGAGGGCGGAGCTTCGAAGATCGTCCCGCTCCTGAAGGACGCAGAGACGCTGGTCGCCGATTCCTTCGCCATCGCGGAATATCTGGAGGCGGCCTATCCCGATGCGCCGTCACTCTTCGGCGGCGAGGGCGGCCGGCGGCTCGCCCGCTTCGTCGAGGCATGGTCGATGGCGACCATCCACGCGGCGCTGCCGGGCTTCGTGATCATGGACATCCACGATTGCCTGGCCGAGCCGGACCAGGCCTATTTTCGCCAGAGCCGCGAGGCGCGCATGGGGCGGCCGCTCGAGACGGTCGTCGAAGGGCGGGAGGCGCGCGTCGCGCACTTCCTCGCCTCGCTCGCGCCGCTGCGCAAGATGGTGGAGGGACAGCCCTTCCTCGGAGGCGAAACGCCGCTCTTTGCCGACTACATCGTCTTCGGCGCCTTCCAGTGGCTGCGCGTGGTCTCCGGCTTCCCGCTGCTGCCGGCCGAGGATCCGGTCGCGCACTGGTTCGAGCGTTGTCTCGATCTGTACGAAGGTCACGGGCGCTCGGTGCCGGCGGCAGCTGCAGCCTGAAAACGCGGTCCCAGCCTGCCTTGCCCGCGCGGAATGTCGCGGCTATAGGTCCCGCCACCTCCCAACCAGAGTTTTCAGGACAAGGACATTCCCATGGCGCTCGAACGCACCTTCTCGATGATCAAGCCGGACGCGACCCGCCGCAATTTGACGGGCGCGATCACCAAGATGCTGGAGGATTCCGGCCTGACGGTTGTCGCCTCCAAGCGCGTGTGGATGAGCCGTCGCGAGGCCGAGGGCTTCTACGCCGTCCACAAGGATCGTCCCTTCTTCGGCGAACTCGTCGAGGGCATGACCTCCGGCCCGACGGTCGTTCAGGTGCTGCAGGGCGAGAACGCCATCGCCAGGAACCGTGAAGTCATGGGCGCGACCAATCCGTCCGACGCCGCGGAAGGCACGATCCGCAAGACCCATGCGCTGTCGATCGGCGAGAATTCGGTGCACGGGTCCGACGCGCCGGAGACCGCGAAGCAGGAGATCGCCTACTGGTTCGCCGAGACCGAGATCGTCGGCTGATCAAAGGCCGCAGGACCGCACTCGCCGCCCACTGTCAGGGCGGCGAGCTCGCGATCTGCATTCGTGTGAAGAGGGGAGGCCGCCGGTCTCCCCTTTTTCGTGTGTTGGCGCACTTGCGAACGGCGGGGCTTCAGGCTGTCTACGCCTCGCCGGTGAAGAAGGCGGCGAGCACGGCGACGAGAATGATCGTGTAAAGCGCGACGCTGCCGGCCACGAGCACGATCTGATAGTTGCGGTTGAGGCTAGACCGCGTCACCTCGCGCGCCTGATGCAGGAGGTTTGGCCAAGTATAGGAGACGAAGTCGCCCTGCGTCATGATCGAGACGACGCGACCGCCCTCGTCGACAATCGGAAGGCGCCGGAAGCGCTCGTTCGACATGATCCGCATCCAGTCGATCAGGTCGTCGTCGGCCCGCGCCACACGCGGATTGGCCGTCATGATCTCGGAGAGCTTCGTCGTCTCAGGATCGCGCCGCCGGGCGACGAGGCGGTTCAAAATGTCGCGTTCCGTCACGACGCCGATCAGCTTTTCATTGCCGTCGCAGATCATCACCGAGCCGACATTGCGCTCGTTCATCGCCGTGACCGCTGCCATTGCAGTGTCGTCCGGCCCAAAGCTCAACGGTTTTGGCTTGTCGCGGAATTCCGGCCTGTCCTTGATCTTCATCCGGTGTGCCCTCCCAGCATGAGATCAAAGAGCAACAATAACACGAGTTGTCCGGCTGAGTATAGTGGGGCGTCTTCTGCGGGATTATCATGCGCTGCGGTGGAATGAATTTGCGCTGCAAAAGTATCTTGTGAACTGAATCAAGCTGATGGCGCCTGGATTGACGCAGGTGTCGCGCCGCCTGCCGTTCGCGGAGCAGTGAGCCGGGTGCGGCGCCGGCGGCGTCGCTGGCGAGCCGATGCAAATTGCCGCGCTTCTTATCGCACGCTCACTTCCCATGTTGCGTTGCGACCGGCGGTCGCAACACGAATCCAGGATGGACGTATCCATGTCGAGACAATCACCGGCCGAGACCGACGCCGGGATGGCCTGCAACGGTGCAGGCACCAGCAGGGATCGCGAGGCCGGGCGCCGCTTGCCCGGGGCCTCGGGCTGGCCGGTCCGCAGGCGCCGAATGCTCGTCCTCGGCCTGAATGCGGCGACGATCCTCGCGCTCTGCCTTGCAGTGGCGGCGCTGCTGTCGACCGACGGGGTCGACTGGCTGGACGCCGTGGTTCTTGCCGGCTTCTGCCTTGCGACGCCCTGGACGGTGCTCGGCTTCTGGAACGCGGCGATCGGTCTGTGGCTGCTGCACGGGCCGGCAAGGCCAGAGGAGAGCGTCCATCCCTATTTCCGGGACGGACCGGACGGCCGTCCGAAGGGGCTTTCGAGCCGCACGGCGATCCTCCTCTGCCTTCGCAACGAAGATCCCGAGCCGATCTTCCAGAGGCTGGAGGCGATGCGCCGGAGCCTGATCGCGACGGGATTCGCGCAGCATTTCGAGTACTTCCTCCTGAGCGACACGGACGAGCCCGACATCGCCGCGCTCGAGCGGCAGGCCTTTGCCCGCTTCGTCGCACGCATTGCCGGCGATGGGCGGATGGCCGCTCCCTCCTACCGCCGCCGGGCCGTCAACACGGACTTCAAGGCCGGCAATATCCGCGATTTTCTGGAGACGAAGGGCGAAGCGTTCGACTACTTCCTGCCGCTGGATTCCGACAGCGTGATGGGCGGCGAGGCGATCCTGCGCATGGTCGCGGCGATGGAGAGGCACGAGGAAATCGGCATCCTGCAGAGCCTCGTCGTCGGCATGCCGGCGGCCGGCGGCTTTGCCCGTATCTTCCAGTTCGGCATGCGGCACGGCATGCGCGTCTTCACCATGGGCGCGACCTGGTGGAACGCCGATTGCGGGTCCTACTGGGGCCACAATGCGTTGATCCGCACGCGGGCCTTCGCCGAGCACTGCCGACTGCCGCACCTTCCCGGAAGGCCGCCGCTCGGCGGCCCGGTCCTGTCGCATGACCAGCTGGAGGCGGTCTTCATGCGGCGGGCCGGCTACGAGGTGCGGGTGATCCCGATCGAGACGCGGAGCTACGAGACAAATCCGCCGACGCTGCCCGACTTCATCAAGCGCGACCTGCGATGGTGCCAGGGCAACATGCAGTATTGGCGCTTCCTGTTTGCGCCCGGCCTGAAGCCGCTCAGCCGCTTCCAGCTGGCGCAGGCGATCCTGATGTATGTCGCGCCCGCCGCCTGGATCGCGATGACCCTCGCGGCGAGCGCCAAGGCGATCGCCGGCGGCTTCGACCCGGCCATGCTGGCATTCGGCATCGCCCTGTTCCTCACGATCTTCTTCCTCAGCATCGCGCCGAAGCTCGCCGGAATGGCCGACGTCTTCCTCACCCCCGGCGCCCTCAGAGCCTATGGAGGGGTGTCCCGCTTCGCGGTGGCAGGTCTCCTGGAGGTCGCCGCCTCGATGCTGATCGCGCCGATTGTGGCTCTCGCCGTCACGCTATTCCTGGCGGGCCTCTGTTTCGGGCAGACCGTCACCTGGAGCGGACAGAACCGCGACCGCCTCGGCATCGGCTGGTGGAGCGCGGTGCGCGCGATGACGCCCCAGACCATGCTCGGTCTCGGGCTCGCCGCGATCCTTTTTGCGCACAAGCCCTCGGCTCTCCTCTGGGCCTCGCCTTTCGTCGCCGGTCTCGCGCTGGCCGTGCCGTTCACCGTCGTCACCGCGGCGCCGTGGTTCGGACGCGTGATCGCTCGCACCGGCCTCTTCGCGATCCCGGAGGAGACGGCGCTGCCGCGCGTTCTCGGCAATCTCGTCCCGCATGCGGCAAGGCGCTGGCGCCGGCCGGAGCGGCGCCTCGCTGTCTCGAAAGCGCCCCTTGCCGCGATCACGGCAAGCTCCGAAGGCCAGGGCCGCGGCGGCTGATGGGTGGGCGCGGCGCCTTGTCCGGCCTGACGGCTCTCGCCGGTATCGTGCGCAGCCTGCGTATCTATCACGGAGACCGCGATCATCTCGCCGGGCTTGAACGGCTCTACCGGGCGCATGTCGGGCCCGGCGACCTGGTCTTCGACGTCGGGGCGCATGTCGGCGATCGCGTCCGCGTCTGCCGGCGGCTCGGAGCACGCGTCGTCGCGGTCGAGCCGCAGCCCCGGCTTGCCCGGTTGCTCCGGACGATGTTCGCCTTCGATCGTGGCGTCAGCGTCGTGGCGGCCGCCGTCGCGGACGCGCCCGGCGTGATCGCTCTCCGCGTCAACCGTTCCAACCCGACCGTCTCGACTGCCTGCGCATCCTTCGTGGACGCTGCCGCAGCGAGCCCGGAATGGGAGGGAGAACGCTGGGACGAGACGGTCGAGGTACAGGCGACGACGCTCGACCGGCTGATCGCCGAGCATGGTCGGCCGGCCTTCGTGAAGATCGACGTCGAGGGGCTGGAGGACCGTGTCCTCGCCGGCCTCAGCGAGCCCGTCCGGTGTCTTTCCTTCGAGTTCACGATCCTGCAGCGCGACGTCGCCCTGCGGGCGCTGGCGCGCTGCGAGGTGCTCGGCTACCGCCGCTTTGGGCTGTCGCTCGGCGAGAGCCATGTGATGAGCCATGACGGGCCGATCTCTGCCGCCGGGATCGCCGATCAGATTCGCTCGCTGCCCGTGGAAGCCAATTCGGGCGATGTCTACTGCTATCTTTGAGGCTGGCCCGCCCCGCGCGCCGGGCGGGCCGAAGGATCAGCTCGAGGGACCTGCGGCCAGGCTCGCGATGTCGATCATGTGGCCGGCCTTGGCTGCCTTGGTCCTCAGATAGTTCTCGTTCTCCGCCGTCACCGTTCCGGTCAGCGACGTGCGCTCCACGACGTCGATCCCGCAGGCCCGCAGGAAGGCGATCTTGCGCGGGTTGTTGGTGAGAAGATCGATGCGCGCGATCTCGAGGCCCGAGAGCATCGCCGCGGCCGCCTCGTAGCGGCGCTCGTCGGCGCCGAAGCCGAGTTCGGCATCGGCGTCGATCGTGTCGAGGCCCTGCGCCTGCAGGCCGTAGGCCCGCATCTTCGCGGCGATGCCCGTGCCGCGACCTTCCTGGTCGAGATAGAGCATGACGCCGCCGCCCTTCTTCTTCAGCGCTTTCAGGCCATTGCGAAGCTGGTCGCCGCAATCGCATTTGAGCGAGCCGAAGAGATCGCCGGTGATGCAGGAGGAATGCACCCTGACCGGCACGACCTTGGAGCGGTCCGGATCGCCGACGACGATGGCGATCTGGTCGCGCTGCGCGAGCCCACCGCGAAAGACGACGAAGCGCGCAAGGCCGATGTCCTTCAGCGGCACGTCTGTCTCGGCGACGACGGAAAACCGGCCGGTCTCCGCCTTTTCCGCCGCGGCAAGGTCGCCCGGCCGGATCGTCACGGTGTCGGCGAAGGCGGGATCGTCCGCCTCAATCTCGCCGACGACGATCGCCGGCAGAAGCAGGGCAAGCCGCGCAAGGCCCGCCGCCTCGCGCGCAGGCGCCGTCCCGGCGCGCCAGGTCTGCGGAATGACGGCGCCCCTCAGATAGCCGGTGTGGCAGGCGTCCTCATGGCTGACGCCGGCAAGCGGCACCAGCGCGCCCTGCGGCGCGTCGATGCCGAGGACGCCGGCACGGGGCGGGGTGAGGAAGAGGAGATGGCGATTGCGCAGAGCCGCCGCGAAACTGTCATAGCCCGCCCGCGTCACCGTATCGAGCGCCAGGGCGACGAGCGCCCGGCCGTTGCCGTAAAGGACGCGCAGCGGCCGACCGTAGCGCAGTTCGGCGGCGGCACGCTCGCAGCGGATCGCGGCCGAGGCCGGCTCGTCCCGCATCTCTTTCTCTGACAAGATTTCACTCACGTCACTCGCCTTCGTTTGCCGGGCTCGAGATCGGCCGGAACAACACTGTTCTGCTCCATCTATTGGCGAGACGGCGAATGGCCATGCTCTCGCGGCGCGTCAGTCTGTTGCCGGGAGGTGAACGGCAGCGGGCGAGGCGGTTGACCGCGCGCGGCTCGGACCCAGTTTCGGAGCCGACACGGCCGTCGCTCGGGCGGCCCGGTGCCCTTTACCTCTTGGGAAACTGCAAGCAATTGGAACGCCTTCCGAACGTTCGTCCGGTTCCTGACAGGGCTGTGCCGCTTTTTTGTGGAGGCCGGTCGGGGATGCCGTCGCCAATCCGGCGAAGCGGATGGCCGCAGCGATGACGACACAATGTCGCGCTCTCTGGTTGATCGGCGTTGGCCGTGCCGAGCTTCGAGACGAGACGCTCGCCGAGGCGGGCGAGGCAGTGACCATTGCGAACCGGTTCGGGGCGATCAGCCGCGGTACCGAGGCGCTCGTTGCCGCCGGGCGCGTTCCCAAGGACGAGGCGGATCGCATGCGCGCGCCGTTCCAGGAGGGCGAGTTCCCGTTTCCGGTCAAATACGGCTATGCGGCCGTGGGGGACGTTCTGGACGGGCCCGCTGACCTTGCCGGCCGCACCGTCTTCTGCCTCCATCCGCATCAGGATCGGTTCCGCGTGCCGGCGGAGGCGGTGATCCCGCTGCCGGCCGACGTGCCGGCGGAGCGGGCTGTGCTCGGCGCCAATATGGAGACGGCGCTGAACGCAGTCTGGGATGCGCAGATCTCGCCCGGCGACAGGGTGGCGGTGATCGGCGGCGGCCTCGTCGGGACGCTCGTCGCCTATATTGCGGCACGCATTCCGGCGACCGACACCGTGCTCGTCGACATCAATTCCGACCGCGCGGCTCTCGCCGAGCGGCTGGGCATCGGCTTTGCGACCCCCGAAACTGCGCCGTCAGGCTGCGACGTCGTCGTCAACGCCTCGGCGAGCGAGGACGGGCTTGCGAGCGCGATCGCCGCCGCGGGCTTCGAGGGGCGGATCGTCGAACTCTCCTGGTATGGCGACCGCAGCGTCATCGTGCCGCTTGGCGGCGCCTTTCATTCGCAGCGGCTTTCGATCGTCGGCTCGCAGGTCGGCTCGATCGCGCCGGACCGGCGCGCGCGCTGGGACAATCGCCGGCGCCTCGAGACGGCGTTGCGGCTCTGTGCCGATCCGCGGCTCGACGCCCTGATCTCGGGCGAGACGGCGTTTTGCGACCTTCCCGCCGTCTACGCAAAAATCCTCGCCGATCCGGCGACCCTCTGCCACCGCATCCGCTACGCCTGACCCCGGAGACCCAGCCCATGTTCGCCGTCGAAGTCCGCGACCACATGATGATCGCCCACAGCCTGAAACGCCCGGTCTTCGGGCCGGCGCAAGGCATGCACGGCGCGACCTTCGTGGTCGACGCCGCTTTCTTCACCGAGGAACTCGACGAGGACGGCCTCGGCATCGATATCGGGCTTGCGACGAAAGTCCTCGCCGAGGTGCTGAAGCCGCTGAACTACCAGAACCTCGACGAGGTCGAGGCGTTTGCCGGCAAGGTGACGACGACGGAATTCCTGGCAAGGCACCTCTTCGGGGAGATCGCCGGCAAGATCGCCGCCGGCGAACTCGGCGAGGGCGGCGGCCGCATCCGCCGGCTGCGCATCACGCTGCATGAATCGCATGTGGCGAGGGCCTGGTACGAGGCGGCGCTGTGAGCCGCCGCCTCGTCTTTGCCATTCCCGGCGATCTCGCCACGCCGAGCGGCGGCTACGCCTATGACCGGCGCATGATGGCCGAACTCGCTGCGCTCGGCTGGCAGGTCGATCATCTTGGCCTGCCCGGACAGTTTCCCGAGCCCGACGCCCATGCGATGGCGAGCGTCGCCGGCCAGTTCGGCAAGCTTCCCGACGATGCGCTGGTGATGGTCGACGGCCTCGCCTTCGGCGCCATGCCGGAGATCGCGCGGCACGAGGCGAAGCGGCTGCGGCTGGTCGCGCTGGTCCATCACCCGCTGGCGCTGGAGACCGGCATCTCCGAGGCGGCGGCGAAGCATCTGGCGACGAGTGAGCGGGCGGCGCTCACCGCGGCCCGGGCGGTAGTGGTGACGAGCCCGGCGACGGCGGCGACGCTCCGCCGCGACTACGGCGTTCCGCAGGATCGACTGAATGTCATCCTTCCCGGCACGGACAGGCCGGACCCGTCCTCCCCGACGTCCGCAGCTGACGGGCCGCCGCTGATCCTTTCCGTCGGCAGCCTGATCCCGCGCAAGGACCATGCGACGCTGGTCGCAGCGCTCGGCGCTCTGCTCGATCTCGACTGGCACTGCCGGATCGTCGGTAGCGACATCCAGGGCGGCGGGACGGCCGCTGAGCTGAAGCGGCAGATCGGGGAACTCGGCCTTCAGTCCCGCGTCGAACTCACCGGCGCGATCCGGGACCTTGCGGCGGAGTATCGGGCGGCCGCGATCTTCGTCCTGGCCAGCCACTATGAAGGCTTCGGCATGGTCTTCGCCGAGGCGATGGCGCACGGGCTCCCCATCGTCGCCTGCGCCAAGGGAGCGCCGGAAGAGTTCGTGCCGGCCGAGGCCGGGGCGCGCTTCAAGCCGGGCGATGCGGCCGGGCTTGCCGCAGCGCTTCGCGGACTGCTGGCAGATCCCGAGCGACGCGCCCTCGCGGCCGCCGCCTCCCGCAAGGCGGGCCAGGCACTGCCGAACTGGCCGCAGTCCGCCGCGGCCCTGTCCGAGATCCTCGAAAGGCTGGCGGCATGAGCGCGTTCGCCTCGACCTGGCTGGCGCTGCGCGAGCCGGCGGACCGGGCGGCGCGGGATCAGGCGCTGCTGTCTGCCGCCGCATCCCATGCGAACAGCGTCGCGAACCCTCTGATCGTCGATCTCGGCTGCGGCACCGGCTCGACGCTGCGCACGCTGTCGCCGCTAGTCCCTGCCGCCTCATGGCGGCTGGTCGACAACGATCCGGCGCTGCTTGCCGAGGCAAAGCGGCGCGCAGCAAACGATGCCGTCGAAACGGCGGAGGCGGATCTCCGGGATGTCGCCGCCACCCCGCTCGCCGGAGCGCGGCTCGTCACCGCATCCGCGCTATTTGACCTTGCCTCCCGGGAGATGGTGGCGGCGCTTGCCGAGCGCCTCGCAGCAGAGGGCACCGGGTTCTACGCAGCCCTCAGCTATGACGGCACGGCCCGGTGGAGCAAGACGCATCCGCTCGATATCGCGGTGGTCGCCGCCTTCAACCGCCACCAGCGCGGCGACAAGGGGCTCGGGCCCGCATTGGGACCGGGGGCCGGCGCCGAACTTGCCACTGCATTCGGGCAGCGCGGCTTCGACGTGAGATCAGCTGAAAGTCCGTGGACCCTTGGGCCCGACGACGCGGATCTGCAGGCAGCCTTCGTCGAGGGCATGGCGAGCGCCGTGTCGCAGACGGAGATGCTGGAACCTGAAGACGTCGAAACGTGGCTCGCCGCGCGCCTTGCGTCTGTTTCGACCGGCCGGTGCGTGATCGGCCATCTCGACATCCTGGCCCTGCCGAAGGGCTGACCTCAAAGCGACCGCGCCGCTCTTCGGCCCTCCCTACCTCTTTGCTCGCTCGTATCAGAGCATGCGTTCGAGCATTGGATCGCGGCGGATGAGATGGTGGTGCAGGACGCCAGCGATGTGCAGGGCGAAGAGGACCAGGATCGACCAGCCGAGGAAGACGTGGACCGACATCAGCGTCGGCGCGAGATCGGACTTGCCGATCGGGCTCGGGACGGTGACGAGACCGAACCAGTCCAGCGGAAAGCCGAAGGCGTTGGTCGCGAGGAAGCCGAAGACCGGCTGGGCGATCAGCGCGACATAGAGGAGGGCGTGGTTGAGCCCGGCAATCCGCTCCTGCCAGACGGGCAGGGGAGGGCGTGGCGGCGGCGGGTTGATGAGCCGGACAGCCAGCCGCGCCAGCATCAGCCAGAGGATCAGGAAGCCGAAGGATTCGTGGATGAAGTAGAAGTCGAGCTTCACGTCCTCCTTCACGAACTCGATCACCATGCCGAAGGGCCAGACGATGAGGACCAGGAGCGCAACCAGCCAGTGGAACACCCGTGAGGCGACCGGATAGCGCCAGCTTTCGGATAGGTGGTCGTAGGGAACGGCCATCGTCATCTCGCTCTCGATGCATTGGCGGCTAGTAAAGCGGATTCGGCGCCTTGGCGGTAGGGTGTTGGAAGGTCGCGGCATGTCGGGAGCTCGCAACGGGCGCCCCGCAGGCCGTCATCCGCCGGCCTGCGGAGCCGTTGCGAGCGAGACGGACTTGATCTGCGCGATCAGCCTGTCGCCCGCAGAAAGCGCGAGAAGCCCGGCCGAGCGGCGCGTCACCGTCGCCATGAAGGTGAAGTCCTCGGCGCCGTCGAGCGCGAGGAGTATCGCCAGCTTGGCCGGGGCGGCCGGCTCGATCGCCAGGATCTTCACCCGCAGCGTGTTGAGGATGGTCGACAGCGCGGGCGTCTCGCGCGTCAGGCTGACATCGCTCGCCTCGATCCTCAGGCGGCGGATGCTGCCGATCTCGTCCGGTCCGCTGCCGTCGACGAAGACCCGCTGGCCGCCGAGGTCGAGTTCGGCCAGCTCGTCGGCGGCGTCGAAGCCGACGACCTTCGCCGGAAGGACGGCGGCCGCATGCGGATCGCGCACGAAACCGAGCGCCACATCGGTCAGGGCCGCGTTCAGCGGGCCCGCCGCCTTCACCCGCCCCGCTTCGAGGACGACGATACGGTCGGCGAGCCGCTCCACCTCCGAGATGTCGTGGCTGACATAGAGGATGGGCAGGGAGAGGCCGGCGTTCAGCCGTTCGAGATAGGGCAGGATCTCGTCCTTCGCCGCCCGGTCGAGCGCCGAGAGCGGCTCGTCCATCAGGAGAAGCTTCGGCCGCGACAGGATGGCCCGGCCGAGCGCCACGCGCTGGCGCTCGCCGCCGGAGAGCGCCGCAGTGGCCCGGCAAAGCAGCGGGGCGAGGCCCAGCATGGCCACGACCTCGTTCAGTCCTGCCGGGTCGATCCCGCCGGGGCTGCGGCGGGCGCCGAAGGTGAGGTTCTTCTCCACGGACAGATGTGGAAACAGGCTCGCCTCCTGGAAGACGTAGCCGGTCGCGCGGCGATGCGGCGGCAGATAGCGTCCGGCATCCTGCCAGGTCTCTCCGGCGACGGTCACGAAGCCGGTGAGCCGCGTGAGGCCCGCGATCGCGCGCAGGAGCGAGGTCTTGCCGGAGCCGGACGGGCCGAACAGGGCCGTGACGCCCGAGGCCGGCGCCTCGAAGGCGGCGTCGATCGAGAACGCGCCGAGTTTTCCGGCGAGCGAGACGGAAACGCCGCTCGCGCGGTCTTCGGCGAGGCCGTCGCGGGCGCTCATGAGCGAAGCTGTCCGAGCCGGCGCCCGATCAGGCTCATGGCAAGGAGGATCAGGAAGGAGAAGACCAGCATGCCGCCGGCCAGGATGTGGGCTTCGGCATATTGCAGGCTTTCGACATAGTCGTAGATCGCCACGGACAGCACCTTGGTCTCGCCCGGCACATTGCCGCCGATCATCAGGACGACGCCGAATTCGCCCACCGTATGGGCAAAGCCGAGAACGGCGCCGGTGAGAAAGCCCGAGCGCGCGAGCGGCAGGGCGACGGTGGCGAACCGGTCGAGCGGCGCGGCCCGCAAGGTGGCCGCGACTTCCAGCGGACGGTCGCCGATCGCCTCGAAGGCGTTGCGGACCGGCTGCACGACGAAGGGCAGCGAGTAAACGACCGAGCCGATGACCAGGCCCTCGAAGGAGAAGGCGAGGGTCCTGACGCCGAGAAACCCGCCGAGGCCCTCCGGACCGAGGGCGATCAGGAGGTAGAAGCCGAGCACGGTCGGCGGCAGGACGAGCGGAAGGGCGACCAGCGTACCGACCACCTCGCTCCACAAGGACTTCGAGCGCGCTAGCCACCAGGCGAGCGGGGTTCCGACGACGAGCAGGATCAGCGTCGTCGTCGTCGCCAACTCCAGCGTCAGCCGGACCGGTGTGATGATGTCCCCGAGCTGGAGCACGCTTGCGTCAGCTTCCCGTCCCGTAGCCGTATCTGGCGATGATCTTGCCAGCCTCCGGCCCCTTGAGAAAGTCGATGAAGGCTTGTGCGGCCTCATTGTCCGCGCCGGTCTTCAGGAGCACGGCATCCTGGCGGATCGGCCGATAGAGGTCAGCCGGAACCTCCCAGCGCGAGCCGGCCTCGGTTCCGGCGACCTGTGACAGTGCGACGAATCCGAGCTCGGCATTGCCGGTCATCACGAACTGGTGGGTCTGGGCGATATTGGTTCCCTGGACGATCTTCGGCTGGAGCTCGTCATAGACGTTCAGCGCCCGCATCGCCTCGATGGCCGCCGCGCCATAGGGGGCGGTCTTCGGATTGGCGATGGCGATCCTGTCGAAGGCGCCCTTCTCGAGGGTCGCCTCGCCCATCACCAGTTCGGGATCGGCGGAATAGAGGACGATCTTGCCGATGGCGTAGGTGAAGGTCGTGCCCTTCACGCCATAGCCTTCAGTCACCGCCTTTTCCGGGCGTACGTCGTCGGCGGCGAGAAACACGTCGAAGGGCGCGGCCTGCGAGATCTGGGCGTAGAGCGTGCCGGTCGAGCCGAAGCTGAGCTCCGCCGTGTCGCCGGTCTTCTCATGGAAGGCCTCGGCGATCTCCTTGGCGGCCTCGGTGAAATTCGCGGCGACGGCGACCGAGGTCGAGGCGGCATGCGCCGACAGGGGTATGACGGCGGCGAGGGCAAAGCCGCAGGCGGCGGCGAGGCGGTTCGCGAGGGGCAAGCGGATCCTCCAAGTCGATATGTTTGATGATACATATCGTACTCTGGCGTTTGGCAAGCCTGCAAACGTTATTTTCATTTGGACACATCGCTTTGCGTCGGATCCGCGAGAAGTCCCCGCAAATCCGCCGCTTCTTGCGCGATGGCGCGTTCGGCTGCCGCCTGCATCGCCCGGTAGGCCGCCAGGACGCGTTCCCCCGCCGGCGTCAGGACCGCGCCGCCTCCGGCGCTACCGCCGCGCGAGGAGGCGACGAGCGGCTCCCGGAAGGCCGCATTGAGATCATCGACGAGGCTCCAGGCGCGCTTGTAGCTCATCTTCAGCCGGCGCCCCGCGGCCGCGATCGAGCCGGTCTCGCCGATCGCCTCCAGAAGGTTCGCCTTGCCCGGCCCGATGCTGGTGCGGCCATCGAGGCTGACGCGCAGATGGCCGAGGGCGGGCGGCGACGGTACTGTCGTCTCCGCCATGTCAGAGCGAAGCGGGGCGAGCGGGAGACGAGGGCGCCCGCGGGATCTGGCGAGCGGCGGCGCCGTGCCGGCGACAGATCATCGGATTTCCCGCAGCGCTTCGTCGATTTCCGCCGCGCTCGGCATCGCGGTCTGGGCACCGACCTTGCGACAGGCGAGAGACGCGGCGACGGCCGCCCGCCTCGCGGCCTGCGGGGCTGCAAGACCTTGCGACAGAGCCGCCGCGAAGACCCCGACGAAGGTGTCGCCCGCGCCGGTCGTGTCGATGACCTCGACCGGGCAGGCGGGAACGGGCTCGGCAGTCTCGCCCGCGGACACGAGGATGGCACCCTTGGACCCGAGCGTGGCGATCACCGTGACGTCGGCGTGGCGGGCGAGGTTTTCCGCGCTCGCCGCCGGCTCCTTTCCGCCGACGCCGCACAGCATCGCGGCGGCCGTCAGCTCGCTTTCGTTGACGATCAGGACATCGCTGGCGGCAAGCAGATGCGACAGGTCGGCCTCGCCGAGGTCGGCCGGCACGGGCGCCAGATTGACGACCACGATCCCGCCGGCCGCGCGCACGGCGTCTGCCGCAGCGAGATTTTCCGAAAGCGGCGTCTCCATCTGGAGGACCAGCACCTTCGCCCCGAAGCGGGCAGGGGAGACGGCGGCCGCCTTCAGGAGCCCGTTTGCGCCGCTCGCCACGGTGATGGCGTTCTCGCCGCTGCGATCGATGCTGATGAAGGCGCATCCGGTCGGCTCGGCGGCTATCTGCAGATCGGAGAGATCGATGCCTTCGGCGGCGAGGGCTTGTCTTATCCCGGTGCCGAATTCGTCCTCTCCGACGGCGGCGGCAAGCGCGACAAGGCCGCTTTGCCCGAGCGCCCGCGCCGCGGCGACGGCCTGGTTGGCGCCCTTGCCGCCGAAGAGCTGCTCGTAGCGTGGCGCAAGGACGGTTTCGCCGGGTCTCGCGATCGAGCGAACCCTGCAGATGAGATCGACATTGGCCGATCCGAAGACGAGGACGGTCGTCTCGTTCGGCGGACTGCTACCGGAAATCTCGCTCATGACGGTCTCGCGCATTCGTCGGTTTGCTGACGGAGGCAGCCATGTCCATGGTCCGAGCCCGCCGCAGCGAGTTGTCCGCCAATCGCGCCGGACGCTCAAGTCCGGGGCGGCCGGATTTTGCATAATGCCGCATGCAGGCTGCGTCCCGCGTTTCGCGGGCGGGCCGTCTGTGGATCACCCGCACCAGTGCCTGCCTGTCGCGCAGCGCCGCCACCGGCTTCCCGAACAGGGTAAACGACTTGCTAACGATTCGCTGCGTAAGGTCCTGGCAGCAAGTCAGGATAACATAAGTCAAACTTATGGAAAGACGCCGTAAGAACTACCCGCTAGTTATTCTGATTATAAGCCGGCGGTATGTTGTTTTCTATGACCTTTCACGAGATTAAATCTCAAAAATAACTGCCGTTTAACGAGTTGCGTCTAGGGTGCGCTGCCGGTCACTAAAGATTTAGACGTCGAGAGGGGAAAGATGTCGATGAAATTCGCAGACCTGAAGTTGTCCCGGAAGATTGGTGCTGCCTTCCTGGTAATGACGCTCGGTGCTGCCGCGATGGGTGGCGTTCTGCTCTGGTCGATGAACCGGCTCGACGTTGCCGCGCACAACAAGAATCATCATGTCGATCTCGGCAATGCTGCCGTTGCTGCGCGCTTCACGGTGGCACGTCAGGAGAACTCGATGCGCGGCTTCATGATCACGCGCGACGAATACTTCGCGAAGCGGGTCAAGGAACATTACGCCAGCTTCGAAAAGGCGATGGACGAGCTTCGCAGCCTCGCCGGTCCGGTCTTCACATCCAAGGCGGCCCAGGCCGAAACCGCGATGAAGGCGTGGCAGGCTGAAATCGCCGATCCGGTGATCGCCAATGCCCGCAACGACGCGACCTACCCGCAGGCGCTTGCCATCTTCAATTCCGGAAAGGCCGACGAATTCATCGAACCAATCGAAACGATCCTCGACGAACTGCGCGACGGCGAGATGGCGCAGATCAAGGCAACGGCCGTCGAAGAGAATGCGGCGATCCGGGCCGCCAAGTGGGCAGTCGGCCTCGGGATGAGCTTCCTGGTCCTGGCCGCGATTTCTCTGGGATGGCTGTTGTCGCGCGGCATCGCCAGGCCGATCAGCGAGATGACGGGTGCGATGCGTCGCCTGGCCTCCGGCGACAAGACGGTCGACGTGCCGGGGGCGGATCGCGGTGATGAGGTCGGTGAGATGGCCGCGGCTGTCGTGACCTTCAAGGAGGCCGCGATCGAACGCGACCGGCTGGCCGAGGAGGCCGAGGCCGCGCGCATCAACCGCGACCAAGCCAAGCAGCGCCAGGCCGCGCTCGACAACGCCAAGGCCGAGGATCTGAAGGCCTTCGTCGGCATGGTCGAGGTTGGGTTCGAACGCCTGGCAGCGGGAGATCTCACGGTGCGCATGGCCGATCAGGTCGCACCGGAATTCGAGCCGATCCGGGCCAAGTTCAATGTCAGCGTCGAATCGCTGGAGGGCGCCATCGGACATGTCCTTCGAGCAATCGGCTCGATCCGCGGCGGCCTGGGAGAGATCACCACCGCCTCCAACGATCTCGCTCATCGCACCGAGCAGCAGGCGGCGAGCCTGGAAGAGACCGTCGCCGCGCTCGGCGAGGTGACAACGGTGGTCAACCGCACGGCCGACGGCGCCGGCAACGCCCAGAAGGTCGCGACCTCGGCGCGCCAGAAGGCCGAAAAGGGCGGTGCGATCGTCCAGAAGGCGGTCGATGCGATGGGCCAGATCGAGGCCTCGTCCAACCAGATCTCGCAGATCATCGGCGTGATCGACGAAATCGCCTTCCAGACCAACCTCCTGGCGCTGAATGCCGGGGTCGAGGCGGCGCGGGCCGGCGAGGCGGGCAAGGGCTTTGCCGTCGTCGCCCAGGAAGTGCGCGGGCTCGCCCAGCGCTCGGCCGAGGCCGCCAAGGAGATCAAGGGCCTGATCCAGGCCTCCAGCGAGCAGGTCGGTCAGGGCGTCGACCTCGTCACCGCCTCCGGCAAGTCGCTCGATGAGATCGTCGCAGAAGTCTCCTCGATGACCGAGGTGATCGCCACCATTGCGACCTCCGCTCGTGAGCAGGCGACGAGCCTGCGCGAGGTTTCGACCGCCGCCGACCAGATGGACAAGGTGACGCAGCAGAATGCGGCCATGGTCGAACAGTCGACGGCGGCCGCTCAGAATCTCTCCAAAGAAACGAACGAGCTCGCGGCAGCTATGTCGAATTTTAAGACCTCGGCTGTTCTTATGGCGTCACGCGGAGCGGTGCAGGGTCGCCCGGCCGATAACGCCACCCAATCCACGCGATCTGCTCCGCGCGTTCAGATGCGGACGGTCGGCAGGGGCGGCGCCGCCGCTGCGGCGATCGGGGAAAATTCGCAAGAGAGCTGGGAAGAATTTTAATGGCTAGGAGTGCAAACATGGACGCCACCACCTTTGAGCTGCCCGCCGTGCTCGACCTGAAGGCGACGGGGCCGCTGGCCGAAAAGTTCCTCGGGCTGCGGGGCCAGAACGTGGTGATCGATGCATCGAAGGTCGAACGGGTCGGTACGCAATGCGTCCAGATCCTGCTCTCGGCGGCGGCCACCTGGAAAGACGACATGACCCCGCTCGCGATCGCAAATCCTTCCGACGCCTTTTGCGCCGGACTGAAACTCCTGGGGCTCTCGCCCGAAACCGTGATGGAAAAGGACATCGCACAATGAAACGCACGATTCTGACGATCGATGACTCGCGCACCATGCGCGAAATGCTGCGCGCGACTTTGTCGACGTCAGGCTTCACCGTGGTGCAGGCCGAAGACGGGCAGCATGGCATCGAGGTGTTGCAAGGGATGGACGTCGAGCCGGACGTGATCATCACCGACATCAACATGCCCCGCATGGACGGATTTCAGTTCATCGAGCAGGTCCGCGGCAATCCCGAGCGACGCGCAATTCCGATCCTGGTGCTGACCACGGAGAGCGACGCGGAGAAGAAGCAGCGGGCACGACAGGCTGGCGCGACCGGATGGATCGTAAAGCCGTTCGATCCGACCAAACTGGTGGACGCGATCAACCGGGTCGCCGCGTAGCAAGGCCGCCCGTCGCCCATGGCGGGCAAGCTCAGGGCAACATACCGGCCGTTCTATGCCGGGTCGAGGGTGGGGATAGGATTACATCATGGACGCGATGGCGGAAATTCGGCAGACCTTCTTTGAGGAATGCGCCGAGCAGCTTGCCGATCTGGAAGCGGGACTGCTCGCCATCGAGAACGGCGAAGCGGACTCCGATACCGTAAATGCGGTGTTTCGGGCAGTGCATTCGATCAAGGGCGGCGCCGGCGCGTTCTCCCTCGACGAGCTTGTCCACTTCGCACACATCTTCGAAACCACCCTCGACGAGCTGCGCTCCAACAGGCTGCCGGCCAGCGACCGCGTGATCAAGATCATGCTGCGCTCGGCAGACGCGCTTGCCGATCTCGTCACTGCCGCACGCGATGGCGGCAAGACGGATGCGGAGAAGAATGCGGGGCTTGCCGACGAGCTGAAGGCGCTGGTCGCCGAGGCCAAGGGCGAGGCGCCCTCCGCCGGCGGTAGCACCCCGAGCGCCTCCGGGCCCGAATATGACGACGGCATGGGCGATCTCGATTTCACGCCGATCGCGGTCGACCTGGACGACCTTCTCGGCGGCTCCGCCGGCGAGAACAATTTCCGGATCGTCTTCAAGCCGCAAACGCGGATGTACGCCAAGGCCAATGAGGCGACACGCGTTCTGCGCGACGTGATCGAGCTCGGCGAAGCCACGATCGTCTGCCACACGGACGAGGTGCCGCTTCTCGGCAACCTCGATCCGGAAGGCGCCTATCTGACCTTCGAGATAAACCTGTCGACGGAGCATGGCGAGGACAAGGTCCGCGAAGTCTTCGAATTCGTCGAATGGGACAGCGACCTGACGATCGAGCGGATCATCCCCGAGAGCGGGCCTCTCGAACTCGACCTCGAGGGTGTCGATCCGGACATCGCCGAGCTTCTGGCCCGGATGACGAGCACCGAGGAGTCGCCCGCCGACGAGGCGGAGGCCACTCCCGAGCCCGTAGAGGCCGCCAGCGAGCCGGTCGCAGCCAAGCCGGCGGAACCTGTGGCCGCCAAGCCTGCCGCGCCCGCCAAGCCCGCCGCACCCGCTCCGGCGGCGGGCGACGCTGCCGCCGGCAAGGGTGACGCCGGCGATGCCAAGGGCGGCCAGGCAGGCGGCAGCCCGTCGCAGACGATCCGCGTCGATCTCGAGCGCGTCGACCGGCTGATCGACCTCGTCGGCGAGCTGGTGATCCACCAGGTCATGCTGTCGCAGCGCGCCTATCAGGCGGGGCTGGCCCGCGCCTCCGAGGTCGCCGTCGGGCTCGACGAGCTGGAACAGCTTACCCGCGAGATCCAGGACAGTGTCATGGCGATCCGCGCGCAGCCAGTGAAGTCGGTGTTCCAGCGCCTGCCGCGGCTGGTGCGCGAGGTTGCCGACATCTCCGGCAAGACCGTGCGCCTCGTCACCGAGGGTGAATGGACCGAGGTCGACAAGACTGTGATCGAGCGTCTCGCCGACCCGCTCACCCACATGATCCGCAATGCGATCGACCACGGCCTGGAAAAGCCCGAGGCGCGGCTCGAGGCCGGCAAGGCGGAGGAGGGCACGGTCAGGGTCGCGGCGATGCACCGCTCCGGCCGCATCGTGATCGAGATCTCCGACGACGGCGCTGGCATCAACCGCAAGAAGGTCAAGGAGATCGGCATCAAGAAGGGCCTCGTGCCGCAGGATGCCAATCTTTCGGACGAGGAGATCGACAATCTGATCTTCATGCCGGGCTTCTCGACCGCCGACAAGATCTCCGAACTGTCGGGCCGCGGCGTCGGCATGGACGTCGTCAAGCGCTCGATCCAGGCGCTCGGCGGGCGAGTCTCGATCTCCTCCAAGCCCGGCAAGGGGTCGACCTTCACGATGAGCCTGCCGCTGACGCTGGCGGTTCTCGACGGCATGATCGTCTCGGTCGGTCAGCAGACCGTCGTGGTGCCGCTGACGGCGATCATCGAGACCCTGCAGCCGAAGCCGAGCGAGGTAAAGAACTTCGGCGGCGACGCGAGGCTGATCCAGGTTCGCGACGCCTTCCTGCCGCTCGTCGACGTTGCCCGCGAGCTCGGCTATTCCTACGAGCCGGCCTCCGCAACGGCGGGCGTCGCCATCCTGGTCGAGGCCGAGAACGGCGCCCGCTCGGCGCTCCTCGTCGACGCCATCCAGGGTCAGCGCCAGGTCGTCATCAAGAGCCTCGAGGCGAACTACGGACGCGTGCCCGGCATCGCGGCTGCGACCATCCTCGGCGACGGCCGCGTGGCCCTGATCCTCGACGTCGACGCAGTGGTCGCGACGTCTCGGGTCGAGGGCAACTTCTTCAACAACGGTATGCAGCACGCAGCGGAGTAATCGTCATGACGACGCAACCGGTGGCAACGCCTCCAGTGAACGATAACCGTACAGACAGTGCAATGGCCCGCGAGCTGATCGCCTTTCGGATCGGCGAACAGGAGTTCTGCGTCGACATCATGTCGGTTCGCGAAATCCGCGGCTGGGCCGCTGCGACGCCGCTGCCGCACTCGCCGTCCTATGTGAACGGCGTGATCAATCTGCGCGGCGCGGTCCTGCCGATCGTCGACCTTGCGGCGCGCCTCGGCTTTCCGCGCACCGAGCCGACGGCCCGCAGCGTGATCATCGTCGTCCGCGTCGAGCAGCAGCTGTTCGGCCTCCTGGTCGACGCGGTGTCGGACATACTGACGGTCACCGACGATCTGCTGCAGCCGACGCCGGACCTCGCCTCCGACCTCGCCAAGACCTTCGTGCGCGGCGTGATGGCGATCGAGGGACGGATGATCTCGCTGATCGCGACCGACAGCGTGCTGCCGCAGCTGCAGTCCGCCGCCTAAGGCGGACGGCCATGCCCCTCGGTCCGGCTCGCGACAAGCGCTGCCTGGCGTGCGGGACTTCGGATGCTGCCGGCGGGCCGGAGACGGCCTCAAGGTGGTCCCGCCTCGTGAGGCGGACGGATACATTCAGGGATGGGGCGGGCTGCTTCCTGCTCCCCGAGCAACTCGCAAGCCGGCCCCGGACGATCGAGCCGCGGCAATCGCATTAGGTGGGAGACCGCAAGGTGAATGCTTCGCGCGAACAGGCGATCAAAGGGGGCTCCCGGACGCCGACGACTTCGAAGTCGGCCGTCGTCGGCGGCGAATTCCCGATGACCGAGGCGGACTTCACGACGATCGCGAAGCTGCTCTACGAAGATGCCGGCATCTTCCTGGCCGAATCCAAGGCGACCTTCGTCTATTCGCGCCTGTCGAAGCGGCTGCGCTCGCTCGGGCTGCAGAGCTTTCGCGACTACTGCTCCTATGTCGCCGACAGCAACGGCGCCAGCGAGCGGATCGCCATGCTGGCGGCGCTGACCACCAACGTCACGCATTTCTTCCGCGAGCAGCATCATTTCGACCATCTGCGCACCGACCTGCTGCCGCCGCTGCTGGCCGCGGCCAAGAAGGGCGGCCGGGTGCGGATCTGGTCGGCCGGCTGCTCGATCGGCCACGAGCCCTATTCGATCGCCATGACGATCCTGTCGATGATGCCCGATGCGGCCGATTATGACGTGAGGATCCTGGCGAGCGACATCGATCCGAACGTGGTGGCGACTGGCCGCGCCGGCGTCTATCCCTCCAATCTTCTGGAAAGCGTGCCGACGGAGTTCCGCCGCAAGTTTTTCCGGCCGACCTATGAGGAAGGCGAGGCTCGCTCGGCGCGCGGAACCGCGGAGATGAAGTTCGAAGTGGTCGACGCCATGCGCGATCTCGTGGCGTTCCGCGAACTGAACCTCGTCGGCGACTGGCCGATGCGGGGCATGTTCGACGCCATCTTCTGCCGCAACGTCACGATCTACTTCGACCAGCCGACGCGCGAGCGCGTCTGGAAGCGGTTCGGCGAACGGATCCTTCCGGAAGGCTTCCTCTATGTGGGGCACTCCGAACGCGTCACCGGCCCTGCGTTGGAAGGCCTGCGCTTCGAGGCCAACACCATGTATCGCAAGTCATGATCGCGCCGGTCTGGCCGCTTGGCGGCAGCCTTTGCCTGGCAGTTCAGACGGTGGATGGCGCCGAAGGACCATCGCGGGATCATTCGGCGAATGATGCCGGCCAACGAAGGCAGCGAGTGGCCGAAACGGCCGGTCTCGCGGGAGAGGGAAGGAACGGCGCAGATGTCCCCGGCTAGTGTCCTGGTCGTCGACGACTCCATGACGATGCGCGCCTTGATTCGCCATGCCCTGAGCCGGGATCCGGACATCAGGGTGGTGGGCGAGGCCGCCAATCCCTACGAAGCCCGCGAGAAGATGAAGGCGCTCGATCCGGACGTGGTGACGCTGGATGTCGAGATGCCGAACATGAACGGCATCGAGTTTCTCGAGAAGATCATGACGCTTCGGCCGACGCCGGTGGTCATGGTCTCCAACCTGACCGCGCCTGGCGCCGCGACGACACTTGCGGCGCTCGAAATCGGGGCGTTCGACTGCATCGCCAAGCCGAGCGCGCGCGAGAACATGTTCGAATCGCTGCCGGGCCTCGTCAAGGAGGCGGCGCGTGCCAAGCCGGGTCTCGTCCGGCGGCGCAGCGGCCACAGGCCGACGCGGGCGGAGCGTCCCGACCAGGCCGTGAGCCCGGTCGAACGCAGCGCGAATGGCTGGCCGGACCTCATCACCATCGGATCGTCGACGGGCGGCGTGGAAGCGTTGATGCAGGTGCTTGCGGAGTTCCCGCGCGACTGCCCGCCGACGCTGATCGTCCAGCACCTGCCGGCGGCCTTCACGGCATCCTTCGCAGCCCGCCTCGACCGGATCTGCCCGGCGAGCGTGAGCGAGGCGAAGGACGGCGACCCGCTGCAGCGCGGACGCGTATATCTCGCTCCTGGCGGCGAACGGCACATGATCCTGCGGCCAGGCAAGACGTCCATCACCCTGGTCGCCGAAGCGCCCGTATCCGGCCACCGGCCTTCGGTGGACATGCTCTTTGCTTCCGTGGCCAAGCATTTCCGCGGCCGCTCGACTGGTGTCATCCTGACTGGCATGGGCCGCGATGGCGCTCAGGGCCTCTTGGAAATGCGCCAGGCGGGTTCGCAAACCTTCGGCCAGGATGAGGAAACCTCCCTGGTCTACGGCATGCCCCGGGTGGCGTACGAGATCGGCGCGGTCGAGAAGCGACTGCCTCTCTCGCGCGTTGCCCGGCAAATATTCGCATGAGCCGACCACACAAGATGTCGCTCAAAGGACCCGACCGATTGAGAGACTTCGTTCATCAAATTCGTGTCTATTGGGCACCGAAAGGAACGACGCCATGAGTATCAAAGATCACCTTAAAGTTCTGATCGTTGACGATCACCGCACTAGCCGGATGCTGATCCGCGATGCGCTTGAGCAGTTGGGCATCAAGCAGATCGTGTTCGCTGTCGACGGTGAGGAAGCTTTGAAGGCGATGATGGCGACTCCCTGTCATATCATCATCTCGGACTTCAACATGCCGAAGCTCGATGGCATCCAGCTGCTCAAGGCGATTCGGTCCTACGGTCCGACCAAGAAGACCCCGTTCATCATCCTTACCTCGAAGGGTGATCGCGAACTGGTTCAGAAGGCTGCGATGCTCGGCGTGAACAACTTCCTCGCCAAACCGATCACCGTTCCTGTTCTCAAGAAGACGATCGAAGCGGTCGTCGGGCGTCTGCAGTAATGTCCCTCGTACAGTCGAACCCAAAGCGCATCCATGTGATGCAGGGCGAGGCAAGGGTCGAAAGCCATCCGGACGTCGTCCTGACGACCCTCCTCGGATCGTGCGTGGCGGCCTGCATCCGCGACCCCGGGGCTGGGATCGGCGGCATCAACCACTTCCTGCTGCCCGGCAGCAGCGGCCAGGAAGGCGGACGGGCCGAAAGCTTCGGCCTCTATCTGATGGAACTCCTCGTCAACGGCCTCCTGCAGAATGGGGCCCGGCGCGGACATCTGGAAGCCAAGCTCTTCGGCGGGGCCCGCACGGTCGACGGCTTGTCCGACGTCGGCGCCAAGAACGGCGCCTTCGCCGAGCGATTCCTGCAGATGGAAGGCATCCGCTATCTGGGTGGCAGCCTCGGCGGCGACCGCGGCCGGCGCATCGAATACTGGCCGCATTCCGGCCGGGCCCGCCAGATCTTCTTCGAGCAGACGACCATGCCGAAGATCCCGGTGGCGCCGCAGGCACGGCCGCCCCAATCGATCGGCGACGTCGACCTGTTCTAAGCCTTTCAACCTCGAGTGCCGAGATCCGCATGACCATGACCGCCTCCTATCTCCGCGATCCAAGACGTGCCGCGATCTCGTCGCCGACAGGTGCCGCATGAGCATTCGCCCGATGGCCGCCCTGATCCAGTCGGTGGCGGAAGAGCTGCGGAATCTCGCCGGTTCGACCGAAGACCTGCACCGGCTCGTCTGCCACGATCATCTCGAGCACGACGTGGATTACATCCAGACCGTGCAGAGCATCGACCGTACGACTCAGATCCTCGACAATCTCTCGACGTTCCTTGCCGCGATCGGCGAGGAGGCGAACGAGGAATGGAACGTCGCGCTGGAAACTGCGCTCGGCACGATCAGGCTTTCGGAGCTCAAGCGGCGGCTGCATCCGGCGGCGAACGACGCGCAGCTCTCGGCGAATGATGGCGCGGACGACGACGGCGATCTGGAACTGTTCGGCTGAGGGCCTGTCGAAGACGACTCGAGACTGGTGAGAAGCAGGCGGCGGGCGATTGGCCCGCCGTTTTCATGTGAGGGTGGGGGAGGGACCTCGGCGCTCTCGATCCCGACGAAAGCGGTTGGTCACAAGGATGCCTGCGAACGGTCGCCTTCGCCGGTTCAGGTCCGGGACGATCGCCTCGAGCGGTTCAGCCGCGATGTTCTTGTTGATACCAGGGGGAAGGGCCGACCGCCCGGATACTCGGCGGACATCCCGAAGCAGGCTCGGCACGATCAGCCACGATTGTCCGGGACAGCCGCCAGCGTTCCTCACGCGCCAACGCGCCAACGCGACCGCAGGAAAGCGGTCGACGTCGACGCGGATTGGCCGTCCTGAGAGGGGGCGGAACGTGAGCTCCGGCGGTCAGGCCGCCAGTTCCTGCCGGACCGATTCGGGGAACATCCGCTCGAGGTTGAGGAAGCAGATCATGTCGCCGGAAAGCGCCACGATCCCCTCGACATAGCTTCGCTCGAAGCCCGAGGTCATCTCCGGTGCCGGCTGCACGATGGCCTGGTCGATGGTCAGGATGTCGGAGACCTTGTCGACGAGCAGGCCGAAGACGCAGCCGCCGATCTCGGCGACGACGACCGCGCTGCGCTCGGTCGGTTCGGATGAGCCGAGACCGAGCTTGCGCGTGGTGTTGATCACCGGGATCACCGAACCGCGCAGGTTCAGCATGCCCATCACCTCCGGCAGCGAATGCGGAAGCGAGGTGGTGCGCGCCCAGCCGCGGATCTCGCGGATGGATCTCGTGCGCAGGCAGAAGTGCTGATCGCCGAGGCAGAAGGCGATGATCTCGATCGGCGCAGCGCCTTGCTGCGGGATCTGCGGGGTGTGGACGGACATCAGAAGTCCTCCCATTCGTGATGCTTGATGGCGGCATTGCCGGCGGTCGGATAGGCTTGCACCGTCCGCCCGGAAGGCGGCGTCACGCGCTGCGTTACCCGCCGGGAGGCGGCAGTCGCGCCACCGGACACGGCCGCCGGCCGATGCGGCGCCTGGCTCACCGCCTCTCGCGCATCGAATTCGAACTCCGCCAGGAGTGCGTTCAACTCCTCGGTCTGAGTGGAAAGGTTGTGGCAGGCGGCATTCGCCTCCTCCGACATGGCCGCATTCTGCTGGGTGCCCTCATCGATCGCCGCGATAGCACGGTCGATCTCGGACAGGCTGCCCGCCTGTTCGCGGGACGCGTCGACGATGGCCCGGACGTTGCGGTCGATTTCCAGGACCTCCGCGGCGATGGCTTCGAGCACGCTTCCCGTCTCGCCGACAAGCGCCACGCCCGAGCGCACCCTTTCGGACGATGTCGTGATCAGCGACTTGATCTCGCGTGCAGCGTTCGCCGAGCGCTGGGCGAGTTCACGGACTTCCTGGGCGACGACGGCGAAGCCCTTGCCGGCTTCGCCCGCGCGCGCCGCCTCGACCCCGGCGTTGAGCGCCAGGAGGTTGGTCTGGAAGGCGATCTCGTCGATGGCGCCGATGATGTTGACGATCTGAGTGGAGGAGCCTGAGATCTCGTGCATGGCCGCCACCGCGCGGGCGACGACGGAGCCGGACCGCTCGGCGTCGGTCCGAGCCTTCGCTACCATCTCGCCGACCTCGTCGGCGCGGCTACTGGCCACCTTCACGGAGGCGGCGAGTTCGCGAACCGCAGCGGTCGTCTCCTCGACGGAGGCCGCCTGGCGTTCCGTCCTCTGCGCAAGCTCCGTCGAGCCGACGCGGATCTCCGCGCTCGCCGCATCGACCATGCTCGCGGATGCTCCGACCTTGCCGAGCGCCGCTTCGAGCGTCGCCATAGAGGTATTGAAATTCTCGCGCAGCTGCTCGAGCGTGGCCGGGAAGGGCGTCTCAATGCGGTACCGCATCCGGCCGTCCGCGAGTTGCCCCAGGCCCTCCGCAAGAGCGCTGACCGCCGCCTGCCTTGCCGAAAGCTCGGTCGTGTCGGTGGCGAACTTGACGACTTTGACGATCCGACCCTTGAAGTCGAAGATCGGGTTGTAGGACGCCTGGATCTGGACCTTCGTGCCGCTATTGCCGATCCGGGAGAACTCGCCGGAGACGAACTCGCCGCGGTTCAGCCTCGCCCAGAATTCGCGATAGTCGGCAGAGCCGGCATGGGCCGGGTCGACGAACATCTTGTGATGGCGGCCCACCACCTCGTCGCGGCGATAGCCGACGGCCTTGAGGAAATTGTCGTTGGCGCTGAGGATGGTGCCATCAGGAGCGAACTCTATGACCGCCTGGACGCGCGAAATCGCGTCGAGCTTGCCTTGGTTGTCGAAGGCCTCACGCTTGGCCTCGGTGATGTCACTCGCCAGCTTGACCACTTTGACCACGCGGCCGAGGGCATTCTTGATCGGGTTGTAGGTCGCCTGGATGAAGACCTCTTTGCCACCCTTGCCGATCCGCAGATAGCAGCCGGAGTGGAAGTCGCCCTGCGCCAGCTTTTGCCAGAAGCCGCGATATTCGGCTGACTGGGCCTCTGACGGATCCAGAAACATGCTGTGATGCTTGCCGACGATGTCGGCGCGCTCGTAGCCGAGGCATCGACAGAAGTTTTCGTTGGCATCGACGATCCGTCCATCCGGCGTGAATTCGATGGTCGCGAGCGATCGGTCGATCGCTGCCAGGAGGGCTGCGTTGTGTCGCGCGGGCATGAGGGCCATCGGATTGTCCCAGAGAAACAAGAGGAAGCAGCCTCGAAACACGGCGACTGTTCCGACGACTGTCACAGACCTTGCCCATCACACCTTAAATTATCCCTATAGGTTGCAGAGAAATAACGTATGCAAGTGTAACGGTCGGGCCGACTGACAATCTCTGTTCGCAACCTTGGGTCTTCCGCTCGGAAAAAGACGGCCTCCACAGGCATTGCGGCCCACGCCGTCTTTGCGGCGATCGGACGTTCTCGGTGCCAAGCAGCGCCAGGCGAGAGAGTGATGCTTCGTTCTCTTTGGGCATCACCCCTCTCAAAGTGGCGGCGGTGGCGCTTCGAAAAGGCCCCGCCGCCATGGCGACTATCGCAGCAGCTTGCGTCCCACGTCAGGCATGGCGGCGGCCGTTTACCGCCGGAACGCCAACAATCGCCCTGACTTTTTGACTTCCCCGTGCTCCGCTCGCTCCAGCGACCGCAACGCTTCGAGCGCGTCCTTTTCCAGCGGCATGTTCGCGATCGCCTCGATCTGTGAGCGGTCGAGCCCGGTAACATCCCTGAGGATGTCGTTGTCGACCCTGAGAAGCGTGGAGAACGCCTGCCGGCGAAGCCGCTGGCGCCGCCATTCTTCCGTGAACGTCCGCAGCCAGCCGCCGACGCTGGCGCTGCGTGCGGGGAGGGCGTTCTCCCCGGGGCGCTGGGTGAAGATCGACTGCAACATGAGAACCTCCGTCGTGTCTCGTTGGAGGCAATATGAGTGCGAGGGATTGATGAGTCGAACGATAAAGGCTAATCGTATATGTGAGCGTTTCAAACATATAGAGGAGGGCGTCCGATGAGCCGAACCAGCTCCGCTCTGCCCAATCTCGACATCGACCTCGCCCGGACCTTCGTGGCGATCTGCGAGACCGGCAATTTCTCCCGCGCGGCCGAGCGGGTGTTTCGCACGCCGTCGGCGGTCAGCCTGCAGGTGAAGAAGCTGGAGGAAACCGTCGGCCGGGCGCTGTTTCGCCGCGAGACCCGTCTGGTGGAACTCACCGGCGACGGGGAGCATCTGCTCGGCTATGCGCGCAAGCTTCTGCGCCTCAATGACGAGGCGATGGAGTTCTTCCGCATGCCGGCGATGGAGGGCAAGGTCTGCTTCGGCGCGCCCTACGATGCCGGGATCTACGCGATCCCCTCGATCCTGCGGCGCTTTGCCACGACGCATCCGCATGTCGAGGTCGATGTCAGGCTGGATTCCAGCGCCGAACTGCGTCGGCGTTGCGCGGCAGGCGAGATCGACGTCGCCTTGCTCGCCACCGACGACCATCCCGGCTTCCTCGCCGTGGAAGTGTATCGCGAGGCCTTGGTCTGGATCGGTCTGAAAAACGGTGCGGCCGTGGAGCGCGATCCCCTGCCGCTGGCTGTGGCGGATCAGGGCTGTGCTTGGCGCGGCGCGGCGCTCGCGGGGCTCGACGCGGCAGGTATTCGCTACCGCGTGGCCTATTCCAGCGAGAACTGCCAGGCTCAGATTGCGGCGGTCGAAGCCGATCTCGCGATTGCGGCACTGCCGCTCAGCGTCGCCTCGAACCGTCTGGTGCGGCTTGACGGGGAGGGGTCGGCGTTGCCCTCGCTCGGAACCTATCGCGTCTACATGATGAAGCGCGAGGCTGGCGGTGCCGTCGCCGATGCGCTCGCGGCGCATGTCGGCGAAGAGTTCCGCGAGCTTGAGGGACGGGGCGCTCGGATCTTCGCATGACGCCGAGCGGGCCGATGAACGCGCAGGCTCACCCGCCGTTGATCGCGATCAGATCTGCCACCGACATCGGTTCGGGCCGGCCGGCGCTGACGGCGGCGGCAGCTCGCTGCTGGGCCTGCGGCAAGGGGGCGGATCGGGAGGCCGGCTCGGGAGGGCGCGAGGGCTGCGGGGCCGGCGCGGCGTAAGCCGTGCTGCGCGGCTCGAACCGGGACGCGTATTGCGGCGGGTTGCGGAACGGCGGATCGGTCAGCCGCCGGGCGTTCTTGCGCTTCTCGTAAAAGACGTTTCCGCCGGCTTCGACCAGATAGTGCATGTTGGTGTAGGGGAAGGTCATTCCTGCGGTGTGGAAGAACTTGGCATTGCCCACGTAGGAGTGCCGCCAGCCCCTGGCGAGCACCTTCGTCGCCGTCCGTGAGGCGAGGTCCCGGCCCTTGGCCATGGACCGCGTCAGGACGCCCGGCGCGAACTGGTTCTTCTGCCCGACGACGGAGCATACGTCGCTCGGATAACGCGGATCGGCGACGCGGTTCATCACCACGGTCCCGACCGCGATCATGCCTTCCTCGCTGGAGCGGTTCGATTCGAAATACATGACCCGGGTCATGCATTCATGCGCGCTCATGGTGATGGTGGGGCGGCTGGCGCAGGCGCCCAGCAGCGCAAGCAGCGTCACCGAGAAGACGGTTCGAAGGCCGGGGGCCGAGATCGGAAATGCCATCGCTACAACTCAAGGCGTCAGTTACGTCCGCAGACGTCTCGATGCCGCAGCTTGGCTCACAAGGCCTTAACGGGTCGTGCGCGAATGCCGCATCGGCCGGGTAATGAGTTGAGATGGTTAAGCTTTTACGAAAATACGCGCCGCCGCGCCGGCTTCGCCCTCAGGACGAGGCCGTCAGCTCGACGGCGCGCCCGGTAAGGTGCTCAGGCTCACCGAGCGGCGGCCGGGTTTGGCGGCCTGACATCGGTCAGCGTTCCTACATGCGCCTCCGCCTCGCCGCTGATCACGCTGAACGAGCCGTCCGTCTCCAGCACCACTGCGGAGACCGATCCCATGTCCGCATGGCCCTCGCTTCGCGCAGCGGACAGCACCTCCTCCTCGGTGACCCGCTCACGCTTCAGCATGGCATTCAGGAAACTGCCGCGGAAGTAGAGAAGGCTCGGCTCGGCCTTGATCACGCTCTGGAAGCGGTTCGAATAGACCGAGCCCTGGGCGACCCCGTATTGCAGAAGGCAGAGAAGGGCGAACGCCATCATCCCCTCCGACAGGGAAACCGAATCTGAGAGGAGGATGGTGGCGAGGGTCGAGCCCAGCGCCACCGTCACAACGAGGTCGAACGCGTTCATCTTGGAGAGGGTCCGCTTGCCGGTCACCCTCAGCATAAAGACGAGCCCGACATAGGCGAGGGTCCCAACGATCAGGATGCGGCCGAGATCGTGCCATCCGTCAAAGAACATCGGCGTCAGCCCGCTCCGGTCAGGCTGTCGCAGCGGACCCACCATTTGTCGGGCATGGCGGCGGACCGCAGCTGATTGATGATGCCCTCATCGCCATTGGCGAAGTCGAGGACGCAGAGCTGGCCGTTTTCGCTCCTGACCGGGGTGATGGTGATCTGGCGGCAGCCGTCCGGGCTGAGCTGTCCGTCACTGTTGATGACCTGCTGCAGGTCCTGTTCGCTCTGGCAGGCCGAGACGGTCCGCTGGGCGGAGGCGCCGGTGGCGTCCTGCGCGAGGGCCGAACCGGCGAGCCCGGGCAGAAGAAGGGCGGCGGCGGCGATAAAAGTCGGGACACGGGCCATGCGGCATGAGCTCCTTGTTCGGCACGCCCGCCACCTTGATGGCGCCGGGCGGGGAGGGGATGTGGCGGATGCGCGTTCGGCATCCGCTCTTCAAACCGGCCGCAACGCCGCAAGTTCCCGGATCGGCGCGGGAGGAAGCCTCGTCGCGCCTGATGGCGGGGCCGCCGTCCTCCGGCCGGTGGATCAGGCCTTGAGGGTCTCTTCGAAGAAGGTCAGGAGCCGCCGCCAGTGCCGTTCGGCGCCGCCCTCGTCGTAGACGCCGTGGTCGGGAACGGTCCAGCCGTGCTGCATCCCCTTGTAGTTTTCGAGAGTGAAGTCGACCTCGGCGAGGCGCATGGCGTCGGCGAGCTTGGTCGACTGCTCCGGCGGAAAGCTGCGGTCGGTGCTGGCGGCCCCGACATAGATCCGGCCGCGTATCTCACCGGCAAGCCGATGCGGCGCGTCCGGATCGTCATTGGCGAGCCCGCCGCCGTGAAAACTCGCGCCGGCGGCGACCTTGTCGGGATAATAGGCCGCGGCGCCCAGGGCGAACTTGCCGCCCATGCAATAGCCGACCGTGCCGACCGGACCATCGACGCCGTTCTCAACAAGCGTCCGGAGGAAATGTCCGGTGTCCCCTTTCACCTTCGCCTGCGTGGTGTCGCCGATCATGCCCATGATCTTTGCCTTGGTATCGGGCTCGGAGAAGGCGGTCTTGGCGTCGAGCGGTCCGTAGTCGCCGAACCGGTAGAAGAGGTCGGGCACGAGGACGACATAGCCGGCCTCGGCGAGTCGCTCGGCCATGCCGTCGAGGGCGGGGCGTAGGCCGAAGGCGTCCATGTAGAGTATGACGCCGGCCCGGGCCCCGGCAGTCGTCTCCGACGGCGTGAAGATGCCGGCGGGAACGGTGCCGTCCGACGTCTTGATCGTGATGTCCTGTTTTGCCATGTGAATCTCCCAAGCGTGGGCGGTCTTCGGGCGATCCCGAGGGGCCGCGGTCCGGGCCGGACATGGCTCCGGTGCCCGTTCTGTCCACGCCGCGCGGACATTGCCGGCGTTCAACGTGGCGTTCACCTTGACCCTGCGGGAGCGCATTGCTATAGGGCGGCCTGATTATGGGCGTCGCATGGCTGCGCCCGTTCTTTTCGCCCTATTCGCAACCGACTGACAAGAAGACGGCCCGGGCCCTCCGGCTCGAGAGTCGATCGACGAACGGAGACAAAATGTTCGCAGTCATCAAAACCGGCGGCAAGCAGTACCGCGTCGCCCCGGAAGACCAGTTCACCATCGAACGCGTGCCCGGCGAGGCCGGCGACACCGTGACGTTCGGCGAGGTCCTGATGGTCGATTCGACCATCGGTGCTCCCCTCGTCGAGGGCGCGAGCGTCACCGCCGAGATCGTCGAGCAGACGCGCGGCAAGAAGGTGATCTCCTTCAAGAAGCGCCGGCGCCAGAATTCCAAGCGCACGCGCGGCCATCGCCAGGACCTGACGCTGATCCGCGTCTCGGAGATCCTGACCGGCGGCAAGGCAGCGCCGAAGAAGGCCGCGGCCAAGGCGGAAGCCAAGTCCGAGGCGCCGAAGAAGACGGCCGCAACGGATGGTCCGGGTGCTGAGGCCGAAGGCGCCGACGCCAGCTAAGCGGCCGGCGACGGCAGGTAAGAGTTTCGAGCGGGAACGCTGCGGCGTTCCCCGGCCTTCAGGGGCAAGGAGATTAGTGGATGGCACATAAGAAAGCAGGCGGTTCCTCGCGCAATGGTCGCGATTCGGAATCCAAGCGCCTCGGCGTGAAGAAGTTCGGCGGCGAGGCCGTCATTCCCGGCAATATCATCATTCGTCAGCGCGGCACGCGCTGGCACCCGGGCGTCAATGTCGGCATGGGCAAGGACCATACGCTGTTCGCCACTGCCGAGGGAACCGTGGCCTTCCAGAAGAAGGCCAACGGCCGAACCTACGTAGCCATTATGCCGAAAGCAGAAGCCGCCGAATGACCGGAGCTTCTAAGCGCCGGCGTTCCACCGACCCGGCGCTCTAGACCTCCGAAGCACATCGGATCTCAGGCAGCGAAAGGGGAGATGGACCGCCGTCTCCCCTTTTTCGCATGCAGGAGGGACGATGCGATGACCGAGGACCTGACCGAAAGGCGCGAGGATCTGAGCGAGCGCCGGGCGACCCGCGCGCTGGTGACGCCGCGGCTCCGGCTGCGGCCAGTGGCCAAGACTGATGCCGAGGCGATCGCGAATCTGATCAGTGACCGCGACGTTGCGAAAATGCTGTCGCGCGTGCCCTGGCCCTACCACCTCGAGGATGCCGAGGCCTTCATCGCCAACCACGGCGACGAGATCGTCTTCGCGATCTGCCCGAAGGCGGGCGGCGATCTTGCCGGCCTGTGTTCGCTGAAGTTGAATCCCGAGGTGCGCCGGGCCGAGATCGGCTATTGGATCGGCCGGCCCTATTGGGGCAATGGCTACGCCACGGAGGCCGCGCAGTCGGTGATCGACTACGGCTTCGTGGCTCTCGATCTCCGGGCGATCGACGTCAGCTGCCGGGTGATCAACGAGGCCTCGCGCCGGGTCATCTGGAAGTGTGGCTTCCACTTCTGCGGCAACGGGATGATCGACACGGTCGCCTCCGGACGAGTGGCGAGCGAGCACTTCACCATGGATCGCAGCTGCTGGACCTCGCTGAAGGCCTGGGGTTGCGGCAAATGAGCGGCAGAGCGTCGCGAGGCGAGAGTGTCTTCGCTCTGCTGCGCCGGTGCCGGACGGGCCTCCTGTCCGCACTGGTGATCCTCGCCGGTCTCGCGGTGCCGTACTCGGCGGGGGCTCGTTCGGCAGCGCCCGCCGCGACGGATTTCTCCCTGCTCTCGTTCTTCGACGGCAGGACCTATTCCCGGGGCGAGACGACGACGGCGCTGGTCTCGACCGAGGCCTTCACCGCCCGCTTTCACGGCGAGCGGCAAGGCGACAAATTCGTTCTCGACGAGCGTTTCCGCTTTAAGGACGCCACCCGCCTGCAGCATTGGGAGCTGAGGCGGACGCCTGGTGGCGTCTATTCAGGCACGGTCTCGACCGAGCTGGAGACGGGCCGCATGTCGCCGAGGGTGCGGGTGAAGGGCCAGTCGATGGATGGCGGTGTCGTCCTTCGCTATGACGGCTACGCCCCCGGCGGTGGCGAGACGCTGCTCGGCTTTCGCCACGTGTTGACGCCGCAGCCGGACGGGACGGTGACAAACCATGTCACCGTCTCGAAATTCGCCATTCCCGTCGCCTCGTCGACGGTCGTCTTTTCGAAGCGGCGCCTTCCGGCCGGCCAGTCGTGACCGGCGCCGCCGTTTTCAATCGCCGCCGACGCGGTTATGAGAGGCGGTCGCGAGGCCGACCCCTTTCGGACGCAAGACGCGAAAGAGTTGATCCATGAAGTTTCTCGACCAGGCCAAGGTCTATATCCGCTCTGGTGACGGCGGGGCCGGCTCGGTCTCGTTCCGCCGCGAGAAGTTCATCGAGTTCGGCGGGCCGGACGGCGGCGATGGCGGCCGCGGCGGCGACGTCTGGGTGGAGGCCGTCGCCGGTCTCAACACGCTGATCGACTATCGCTATCAGCAGCATTTCAAGGCCAAGACCGGCATGCACGGCATGGGCCGCAACCGCAACGGCGGCAAGGGCTCTGACGTGACGCTGAAAGTGCCCGCCGGCACCCAGGTCTTCGCCGAGGACAACGAGACGCTGATCTGCGACCTGACCACGGTAGGCGAGCGCCACCGCATCGCTGCCGGCGGCAATGGCGGCTTCGGCAACGCCTATTTCAAGTCGTCCGTGAACCAGGCGCCGCGCCGTGCCAATCCGGGCCTCGAAGGCGAGGAGCTGACGATCTGGCTGCGGCTGAAGCTCATCGCGGATGCCGGGCTCGTGGGACTGCCCAATGCCGGCAAGTCGACCTTCCTCGCGACCGTGACGCGCGCCCGGCCGAAGATCGCCGACTATCCGTTCACGACGCTGCATCCCGGCCTTGGGGTCGCCACGATCGACGAGACCGAATTCGTCATCGCCGATATTCCCGGCCTGATCGAGGGCGCGCATGAGGGCGTCGGCATCGGCGACCGGTTCCTCGGCCATGTCGAGCGGACATCGGTGCTGCTCCACCTCGTTTCGGCGACGGAGGAGGACGTCGCGCAGGCCTACCGCACCGTCCGGCGCGAATTGGAGGCCTATGAGCACGGGCTTGCCGAGAAGCCCGAGATCGTCGCCCTGTCCAAGGTCGATACGCTGACCGAGGAGGACCGGGCGGAGAAGCTTGAGGCGCTCCGGGAGGCGTGCGGCCGCAGGCCGCTGGAGCTCTCGGCTGTCAGCCGCGAGGGCATGACCGAGGCGCTGCGGGCACTGCGTGATGCGATCGGCCGCCTGAACCCCAGCGAACCGCCGCATGAGGATCCGCGGATTGCGGCAGCCAAGGAGACCGAGGGAGGACGATGAGCAATCTTCTGGCCGGTCACCGCCGCATCGTCGTCAAGGTCGGCTCGGCGCTGCTCGTCGATCGCGAACGCGGCCTGAAGCGGACCTGGCTCGAATCCTTCGGCGAGGACATCGCACGGCTGAAGGAGGAGGGGCGCGAGATCCTCGTCGTCTCCTCCGGGGCCATCGCGCTCGGACGCAAGCTCCTGAAGATGCCGGGCGGACCGTTGCGGCTCGAGGAGAGCCAGGCGGCGGCGGCCGTCGGACAGATCGCCCTGTCGCGGACCTATTGCGAGATCTTCGGCCGGCACGGCATCGAGACCGGCCAGATCCTGCTGACGCTCGGCGATACCGAGGAGCGGCGGCGCTATCTCAACGCCCGCGCGACGATCGGAACGTTGATCGGGCTCGGCGCCGTCCCGGTGATCAACGAGAACGACACAGTCGCGACGTCGGAGATCCGCTACGGCGACAACGACCGGCTGGCCGCGCGCGTCGCGACCATGGTGGACGCCGACCTCCTCGTCCTGCTTTCCGACGTCGACGGCCTCTATACGGCGCCGCCCGCCCTTCAGCCGGACGCGCGTCACATTCCGCTGGTCGAGCAGATCACGCCGCAGATCGAGGCGATGGCCGGCTCGGCCGGTTCGGAACTCTCGCGCGGCGGCATGAAGACCAAGATCGACGCCGGCAAGATCGCCACCGCCTCGGGATCGGCGATGATCATCACCGCCGGCCACCGGCTCTATCCGCTCACGGCGATCGAGCGGGGCGAGCGCGCGACGCTGTTCCGCGCCTCCGGCAATCCGGTCACCGCCCGCAAGCGCTGGATCGCTGGCCATCTCAACACCGCCGGACGGCTCCTCGTCGATGCCGGCGCCGTCCAGGCGCTCGCCGCCGGCAAGAGCCTGCTTCCGGCCGGGGTGGTCGGCGTCGAGGGCGAATTCGAGCGCGGCGATACGCTGGTGATCGCGGGACCGGACGGCCATGAGGTCGCGCGCGGCATCGTCGCCTACGATGCCGCCGAGGCGAGGCGGGTCGCCGGTCTGCGTTCGTCCGAAATTACGGAGGCCCTCGGCTATGAGGGACGCAGCGCCATGGTCCATCGCGACGATTTGGTGATGGATCTGAACGTGGACGATCGCCGCGAGGCGGCTTTCGGCACGGCCTGAAGGGAAGGGGAGACGATGCTCGACAGGGCGACGACGGAGACAGGCTCAATTGCGGGCCTGATGCAGGACCTGGGTGCAAAGGCCCGCAAGGCCGCCCGCGCGTTGGCACTCGTCCCGGGCGACAGGAAGAACGCGGCGTTGAACGCCATGGCCGATGCCGTTCTTGTGAATTCAATCATCATCCTCGCCGAGAACGCCGCCGATGTCGAACGCGCCGAGGCCGCCGGCATGACCGGCTCGTTTCTCGACCGGCTGACGCTGACCGAGGAGCGGGTCGCGGCGATTGCCGAGGGCCTGCGGCAGGTCGCGGCGCTGGACGATCCGGTCGGGCAGGTGATCGCAGCCTGGGATCGGCCGAACGGGCTCAAGATCGAGCGCGTCAGGACGCCGCTCGGTGTCATCGGCGTCATCTACGAGAGCCGGCCGAACGTCACCGCCGATGCCGGCGCCCTGTGCCTGAAGTCCGGCAATGCCGTCATCCTGCGCGGCGGCTCGGATTCCGCGCGGTCTTCCGCTGCGATCCATGCGGCCATGGTTGCAGGGCTTCGCCGTGCCGGTCTGCCGGAAGAGGCGATCCAGATCGTACCCACGAGCGACCGCTCTGCCGTAGGCGAAATGCTGAAAGGCCTCGGCGGCAATCTCGACGTCATCGTGCCGCGTGGCGGCCGCTCGCTGGTGGCCCGCGTCCAGGAGGAGGCGCGCGTGCCGGTCTTCGCGCATCTCGAAGGCCTCTGCCACGTCTATGTCGATCGCTCGGCGAATGTCGACATGGCGGTTTCGCTGGTCGTCAATTCGAAGATGCGGCGCACCGGCATCTGCGGCGCAGCCGAGACGTTGCTCGTCGATCGGGCGGCCGCCGACACGCATCTTCGGCCGATCCTCGAGGCGCTGCGGGTGGCGGGCTGCGAAATCCGCGCGAGCGGCGCGGTGCGCGAGTATTTTCCCGCGGCGCTGCTCGCGAGCGCGGAGGACTTCGACACCGAATATCTCGACGCGATCATCTCGGTCGACCTCGTCGACGGCGTCGATGGCGCGATTGCCCATATCGAGACGCACTCATCGCATCATACAGAGGCGATCGTCGCCGACGATCAGGCGGCGGCCGATGCCTTTTTCGCGGGGATCGATTCCGCGATCCTTCTCCACAATGCCTCCACCCAGTTCGCCGACGGCGGCGAGTTCGGCATGGGGGCGGAAATCGGGATCGCCACCGGCAAGATGCATGCGCGCGGTCCGGTCGGCGTCGAGCAGCTGACGAGCTTCAACTACCGGGTTCGCGGCGCCGGTCAGACGCGACCGTGAGAGCATCGGCTTCGCAGTCCGATCCGGCCGGTCTCGACCGGCGGGCGCTGGTCATTCCACATACCGAACCGGGCATGGCGATCGGCCTCTTCGGCGGCTCGTTCAACCCGCCGCATGCGGGCCATCTTCTCGTGGCCGAGACGGCGTTCCGCCGCCTTGGTCTCGATCGCGTCTGGTGGATGGTCAGCCCGGGCAATCCCCTGAAGGACCACGGCATCCTGCGCCCGATCGCCGAGCGGGTGGCGGCGAGCCGAAAGCTGGCCTTCTCGCCCCGCTTCGACGTCACCGCCTTCGAGGCTGTACATCGGGTCCGTTTCACTGCCGATGCGCTGCGGATCCTCCAGGCGCGCCGGCCAGACGTGCGGTTCGTCTGGATCATCGGGGCCGACAGCCTCGGCACCATCCACCGCTGGCAGGACTGGCGCTGGATCGTCGAGACGACGCCGATTGCGGTGGTCGACCGGCCCGGCGCGACGCTTGCGGCCCTGTCCTCTCCGATGGCGCGGACATACGGGTTTGCCAGGCTCCCGGAGTCTGCAGCCACGGCTCTCGCTTTCCGCCGGGCACCCGCCTGGGTCTTCCTGCACGGGCCGCGGACGCCGATTTCCTCCACGCTCATTCGCGACAAGGTTGGCTCCTCGTCTTGAAACGGACACGGAACACTGCCTACATTGCTATTACCGGACGCATCTGGCGGTCGGTAATCTTGCCCGAGGAAAGGGAAAACGACACTGAGACCTGCGGCTGAAGCGAAGGACGTCTACCAGACTGCACCTTCCGACGCGCCCGCCACCGAATTGTCGGATGGCCGGTCCGCACTCGATCTCGTCATTCGGAGCCTTGAAGACTCGAAGGGCGAGGACATCGTCTCCATCGACATGAAGGGCAAGTCGGCCCTTGCCGACCACATGGTGATTGTCTCCGGACGCTCGCATCGCCATGTCGTCGCCGTCGCCGACCACGTCCTGCGCGACCTCAAGGACGGCGGTTTCGGCCCGTCCCGGGTCGAGGGCCTTCAGAACGGCGATTGGGTCCTGATCGATACGGGCGATATCATCGTCCATATCTTCCGGCCCGAAATCCGCAGCTTCTACAATATCGAGAAGATGTGGACCGTCGGCGACGTCGGAGACTCGACGGTCCATTGACCGTCGAGATGATGGGATGCCAATTGGCTCGACCGGCGCACGAGGCCGGTCGATGAGGCTTGCTGTTGCGGCTGTCGGCCGAATGAAGGCCGGGCCCGAGCGAGAGCTGTCCGAGCGGTATTTCGACCGGCTGAAGAAGGCCGGGCCTGCCGTCGCGTTCGAGTTCCAAAGCCTTGCCGAATATCCCGAATCGCGGCTGGGCTCGGTCACCGAGCGCCGCCGCGACGAGGCCGAGCGGCTTGGCGCAGCGATACCCGAGGGCGCCGTCCGCGTGGTTCTCGACGAGACGGGGAAGACTCTCACCTCTGAGGACTTCGCCGAAGCGCTGGCGAAATTCCGCGACACTGGCCGCCGGGACCTCGTCTTTCTGATCGGCGGACCGGACGGGCACGATCCTTCGCTGACGTCGTCCGCGGACCTCGTCCTGTCGCTCGGGCGCATGACTTTTCCGCATCAGATCGCGCGGATTCTTCTCGCCGAGCAGATCTATCGCTCAGCCACCATCCTCGCCGGCCATCCCTATCACCGCAGCTGAGCAGGCAGGGCGCTCTGCCGGGCGTGGTCGTGCGCCGATCCGTCCAGAGCCGGCGGTTTGTTTCCCGCCGCGAACGGCATTACTGTCCCCGGCAAATCAGTGCGGATCCGGCGGAGGCGGCTGCCGTCTTTGCGCAGGTGGGACAGCGCGGGAGGGCTGCGGAAGACACCGCCCAATGCGTCGTGACCGCGGCGCATCGCGAAACCTGTCTCGCTGACGTTTCCGGGGGCCGTCGGCGGGTCCGGATGGTTGATCGATTGTTAACGGCCTGCGCCTATGATCGCCGGAAGGGCATTCGAGGCAGAGCATTGCGCGAACGGAAAGAGGACGGTTGCGTGAAGAGCCGGTGGTGCGGCGTGGTCGCCGCCGCCGCGCTTGTGGCCGCCATCGCCTGGCCGGCCGGTGCCTCGCCGGGTACGCAGTCCGACAAGGGACCGAGGCCGGCCTCCGAACCGGCCGGTGGCGACAAGACCGGGCCGCAGCAGCAGACGGATCCGATCGAGGTCGGGGCACTGAATCCGGCGGATGCTGCGTCTAGCCTTCTGGAGCGCGAGCGCGCGAAGACGGCAGCCGATCTCGCCCGCGTCGCCTCCGGCATCGAGCTGTCGAAGGATAAGATCAGCGCCCTTGATGCGGAAATCGCCGCTCTGGCAGCCGATCGGGCGCAACTCGACGCCGCGCTGGTCGACGCGGCGGACAAACAGAAGACGGTCAGCCGTGAGCTAGCCGCGACCGAGCGCCGCATCGACGACCTGTCGGTCAAGGAAGCCGGTATCAAGACCTCGCTCGGCAAGCGGCGCGGCGTCCTGATGGAAGTGCTGGCGGCGCTGGAGCGGATGGGGCGAACACCGCCCCCGGCGCTTCTCGTCAAGCCGCGCGATGCGCTAGGTTCGGTGCGCAGCGCCATCCTCCTGGGGGCCGTCATACCGAGGCTGCGCAGGGAGACCGAGGTGCTGCTCGCCGATCTGGAGCAACTGGCCAGCGTCAAGAAGTCCATCCTTCAGGAAAAGACCAATTTTGCTGAGCAGCTGACGCGGCATCGCGAGGAAGAAGCCCGCCTGTCCCGCCTGTTTGCGGAAAAGCAGCGGCTGGAAGCCGAAAGCCGCGACAGGCGCGCGGCCGAAGCGGCGCATGCCTCCGAACTGGCGGCGCGCGCCGACGATCTTCAGGACCTCATCTCCAGCCTGCAGTCGGACCTCGACGCGGCGCGGGAGAAGGAGGAGGCGGCGCGCAAGCTGGCCGAAGAGCGCAGGCTGGCCGAAGAAAGGCGCCGGGCGGAGGAGGAGAAGCGCCTCGCGGCCGAGCGTGCCGCCGCTGCGGAAAAGCTCGCCAAGCTGCGCGAGGACGAACGGCGCGCACACGAGCCAGACCAGGATGAGCAACAACTCGCCGAAGCGCGCCCGGCGGAGGCGGCGGCAGGCGAGGGCACCGGCTCACGGGTGCTGCCAGGACAAACTGCCGCATCCCCCGCCGAGACGGAGGCGGAGACCGAAGAGGCCGGGAGCGCTGCAGCCGCACCGTCCGAGCCCGCGGCTCCGACCGCCGATGGATCTGAAGAGCCTGAGGGTGAGAGCGATGCGGAGGATGTGCGCGTGGCCTCGCTGGAGCCGAGCGCGGCGCCTGCGCCGGTCCAGCAAACCTATGATATTGCGTCACTTCGCCGTGAAACTGCCCAGCTCGCGCCAGCCGCCCCATTTTCGACACTCAAAGCATCATTGTCGAAGCCCGTGGCGGGTAAGCAGATCATAGGATTCGGCGAGAGAGACGATATCGGGCGCGAGACGACCGGTGAATCCTTCGCGACGCGTCCCGGCGACGTCGTGACCGCGCCGGCGGACGCAAGGGTCCTGTATTCGGGACCGTTTCGCTCCTACGGACAAGTCTTGATCCTGGATGCGGGCGACGGCTATCATGTCGTTCTTGCGGGCATGGAACGCATCGATGTCGAAAGTGGCCAATTCGTATCGGCAGGTGAACCGGTCGCACTGATGGGAGCCCGGCGAATCGCCAGCGTGCAGATGGCAGAGTTTGGGGCAACCAAACCCGCACTGTACGTCGAGTTTCGCAAGGACGGAAAACCGGTCGATCCGTCACCCTGGTGGATGGACGAACCCTCTGGAAGGACGAGGAATGATTCGTAAGCTTTCGATACTCTTCGCCGGGGCGCTGATGGGGGCGACGGCGATGACCGTTGTCAGCCAGAACCCGGGCGTAGCCAATGCGGCGGGGTCCGACACCTATCGTCAGCTTGCGATCTTCGGCGACGTCTTCGAGCGCGTGCGGGCCCAGTATGTGGACAAGCCCGACGATCAGAAGCTGGTCGAGACAGCGATCAACGGAATGCTGACCTCGCTCGACCCGCATTCCAGCTACATGAACGCCAAGGAAGCGGCCGAGATGCGCACCGAGACGCGCGGCCAGTTCGGCGGGCTCGGCATCGAAGTCACCATGCAGGACGAGCTGGTCAAGGTGGTCTCGCCCTTCGAGGGAACGCCCGCCGACAAGGCCGGCATTCTCGCGGGCGACCTGATCGCCGAGATCGACGGCGAGCAGGTGCGCGGCCTCACCCTTGGCCAGGCTGTCGACAAGATGAAGGGCGACATCGGCTCCAAGGTGACGCTGACGCTCGTGCGCGAGGGCGCCAAGAAGCCGATCCGCGTCACGCTGACCCGCGACGAGATCAAGGTGCCGTCGGTGCGCCACTCCGTCGAGGGCGATGTCGGCTATATCAAGCTGCTGAAGTTCAACGAGCAGACCACTGTCGGGATGGAAGAGGCGATCGCCGACATCAAGGCGAAGGTCGGCGAGGACAAGCTGAAGGGCTACATCCTCGATCTGCGCCGCAATCCGGGCGGTCTTCTCGACGAGGCGGTGTCGGTCTCCGACGCTTTCCTGGACAATGGCGAGATCGTCTCTACCCGCGGCCGCAACGCCGACGAGACGCGCCGCTACAACGCCCGCTCGGGCGACGATATCGACGGCAAGCCGCTGGTCGTGCTGGTCAATGGTGGATCCGCCTCGGCCTCGGAGATCGTCGCCGGAGCGCTGCAGGACCAGCGCCGCGCGACCATCGTCGGCACGCGCTCCTTCGGCAAGGGATCGGTGCAGACGATCATCCCGCTCGGCCAGAACGGCGCGTTGCGTTTGACCACGGCGCTCTACTACACGCCGTCCGGCCGCTCGATCCAGGGCCACGGCATCGATCCGGACATCACGGTCCAGCAGCCGCTCCCGGACGACATCAAGAAGCAGATGGGCCTCGACTCCACCGAGGAACTGGTGCGCGGCGAGTCCTCCCTGCGCGGTCACATCCAGGGCGTCGACGAGACCGACGAGGGCTCCGGTTCGCTCGACTACGTGCCGCCGGAGAAGAAGGACGATCTGCAGATGCAGTACGGGATCGACCTCCTGAACGGCGTCAAGACCAACGCCATGTTCCCGCCGAAGCGCGAGGCGAACAACGCCGCCAACTGATCGATCGCGATCGACAAACGGTCACGAAAAGCGAAGGCCCGGACATCGACGATGTCCGGGCCTTTTCGCGTCCGGGCAGGGCGGGTGCTCCGAGGCGGGACGCGAGGCCTGCGAGGCCCGCTCCAGCTTGACCGGCTAGTGGGTAGATCATCACCGAAGTTCGCGGGCGCCCGGGCCGCATCGTCGAACCTCGGCCAGATCGTGGTGCTCTCGCAGGGTTCGGGCGGAAGGACTGCGGGACATCCTTCCGAAGCCTGTTGAGGGACGGAGCATGGACGGCGAACTCTATCGGCCCCTCGGCATGACGTCCGGAGCCCGCCAGAAGCGACGAGCCGCGCCCCTGGCCGATTCCTGGCGCCTAGTCGGTGTTGCAGGTCTTGTCGCTGCTGCGTCGCTCTGGGCCGCGCTCGCCGGGCAGCCTGCGCGCCGCGTCGTCGACCAGCTGGCGCCTCGGTCGGCTCCCACCGCCTCGAACCCGACGTCCACCGCCACCACCGTGCCGGACTCCAAAGTCGCGCAGTCCAGGCTTCCCCCCGTAACGCGAACTGGCGGACCGACGATCATCGGGCCGAGCAGTCCCTCGGGACCCGTGACCTTCCGCGTCGAGGACGCGGTCTCGCTGCGCCAGGCTCCGTCCATGGCGCATATGCCGGATCCAGGCCTCCTCGAAGACACCGAGTTCGGCCAGCTCCCGGTGCGCGGCGCCGACGGCCGTCGTCCGTTCGACGTCTATGCCGGTACCTGGAGCGGCAAGCCGGCGACGCGGATTGCAATTATCGTCGGCGGCATCGGAATCAGCCAGACCTCCAGCATGGCCGCAGTCGACACGCTGCCGCGCGGCGTCACGCTGGCGTTTGCGCCGACCGGCAACAGCCTGGACCGGTGGATGCAGGCCGCCCGGCGCGGCGGACACGAACTGCTCTTGCAGGCGCCGCTCGAGCCGATCGGCTATCCGCAGGTCGATCCCGGTGCCGACACGCTGACCGTGAAAGCGGCGTCCGAGAACGATTTCGCCGCGCTCTATGCCGCGATGGGCCGCATCACCAACTATGTCGGCGTCATGAATTATATGGGCGGCCGCTTCACCGCAGACCCGGCCGCAATGCAGCCGCTGATCTCCGAGCTCGGGCGCCGCGGCCTGATGTATCTCGACGACGCCTCCTCCTCCCGCTCCGTGGCGAAGGACACGGCGGCGCTGGAGAAGGTGCCATATGCCGGCGCGAATGTCCTTCTCGATGCCGCGCAGGATCCGAACGAGATCAAGAAGCAGCTCGACGTCCTCGAGCGCGTCGCCCGAGGCCAGGGCCAGGCGATCGGCGTCGCATCGGCCTTCGAGGGTTCGATCAGGACGATCGCCGCGTGGATTCCGGAGGCGGAGAAGCGCGGAATCGAGATCGTGCCGGTCACGGCCCTCGCCAGCGATCCGGAGGACCGGTAACGATTAGGGCCGGCTCTAAGAGCGCTCTCCAGCTCCGGCGGCGCCGGTCTGCGCGGCGAAAAACCGCCGAACCTCGGATTTCTCGCGGAAATCACCCGCCACCGATGTTGACGCCGGGTTGACCCGACTTCGGGAAACCATTAAGTAGCGCGTCAACAGAGCCGATGTGAGGCCGACTCGTTCCGTTGACGCCGCGTCCGGGACATAAAGCGCTTCAAACAAGGCTTCGTTCAACGAGACGACACATCTCTGGCGCACGACCGCATATGTGGTCCTCTGCTTCTCGCCGGGCAGTCCGCTAGTCAAGCGGATCGATGCCCGGTTTCGCGCATGGCGGGTTCCGCCGATGTGCGATTTGTGGCGTTTCGTTACGAACCTGGGATTGGAAAGTAGAGGAAAGGTTGGAATGCCGACCATCAACCAGCTGATCCGGAAGCCGCGCATTCGTCCGACGGAGCGCAACACGGTTCCGGCGCTCGAGGCAAATCCGCAGAAGCGCGGCGTTTGCACGCGCGTCTACACGACCACGCCGAAGAAGCCGAACTCGGCGCTTCGTAAGGTCGCAAAGGTCCGTCTCGTCAACGGGTACGAAGTCATCGGTTACATCCCGGGCGAGGGGCATAACCTTCAGGAGCACTCCGTGGTGATGATCCGCGGCGGGCGCGTGAAGGACCTTCCCGGTGTGCGTTACCACATCATCCGCGGCGTGCTCGATACGCAGGGCGTCAAGAACCGCAAGCAGCGCCGGTCCAAGTACGGCGCCAAGCGTCCGAAGTAAGCCCGCCGACCAGTTGAAGAGACGATAGAATGTCCCGCCGCCATAAAGCCGAAAAGCGCGAGATCAACCCGGACCCGAAGTTCGGCGATCTCGTTGTGTCGAAGTTCATGAACGCCGTCATGTACGACGGCAAGAAGTCCGTCGCCGAGCGGATCGTCTACGGCGCGTTCGACGTCGTGCACGACAAGACCCGCCAGGACTCGGTGGCGATCTTCCACCAGGCGCTCGAGAACATCGCGCCGCATGTGGAGGTCCGGTCGCGGCGCGTCGGCGGTGCGACCTATCAGGTGCCGGTCGACGTGCGGCCCGAGCGCCGGCAGGCGCTGGCGATCCGCTGGCTGATCACGGCTGCCCGCAATCGCAATGAGACGACGATGGTCGATCGTCTCTCCGGTGAGCTGATGGATGCCGCGAACAACCGCGGCACCGCGGTGAAGAAGCGCGAAGATACCCACCGGATGGCCGAGGCCAACCGGGCGTTCTCGCACTATCGCTGGTAATTCAAGCTTCCGTCCGAAAGGCGACGCCCCATGGCACGCGACTATAAGATCGAAGACTACCGCAATTTCGGCATCATGGCCCACATCGATGCCGGCAAGACGACGACGACCGAGCGGATTCTCTTCTACACCGGCAAGTCCCACAAGATCGGCGAAGTTCACGACGGCGCCGCGACCATGGACTGGATGGAGCAGGAGCAGGAGCGCGGCATCACCATCACGTCCGCCGCGACCACGACCTTCTGGCAGGGCCGCGACGGCAAGAAGCGCCGCTTCAACATCATCGACACGCCGGGCCACGTCGACTTCACGATCGAAGTCGAGCGTTCGCTGCGCGTGCTCGACGGTGCGATCGCTCTTCTCGACGCCAATGCCGGCGTCGAGCCGCAGACCGAGACTGTCTGGCGCCAGGCCGACAAGTACCAGGTCCCGCGGATGATCTTCGTCAACAAGATGGACAAGACGGGCGCGGACTTCTTCCGCTGCGTCGAGATGATCAAGTCCCGCCTTGGTGCTCGTCCCGTCGTCATCCAGCTGCCGATCGGCGCTGAGACCGAGCTCAAGGGCGTCATCGATCTCATCGAGATGAAGGCGCTTGTCTGGCGCAACGAGAACCTCGGCGCTGAGTGGGACATTCTCGAGATCCCCGAGGATATGAAGGCTCAGGCCGAAGAATATCGCGAGGCGATGATCGAGGCGGCTGTCGAGATCGACGAAGGCGCGATGGAGCGGTATCTCGAAGGTGAGATGCCTGACAACGACGAGTTGCGCCGCCTGATCCGCAAGGGTACTTGCGATGTCTGGTTTACGCCGGTCCTCTGCGGCTCCGCATTCAAGAACAAGGGCGTCCAGCCGCTTCTCGACGCTGTCGTCGACTTCCTGCCGTCGCCGATCGAGGTCAAGCCGATCAAGGGCATCGATCCGAAGACCGACGGCGAGATCGTCCGCAAGTCTTCTGACGACGAGCCGCTGTCGATGCTGGCCTTCAAGATCATGAACGACCCGTTCGTCGGCTCGCTCACCTTTGCTCGCATCTACTCCGGCGTTCTGACCAAGGGCTCGTCTCTCCAGAACACCGTCAAGGAGAAGAAGGAGCGCATCGGCCGCATGCTGCAGATGCACTCCAATTCTCGCGAAGACATCGAAGAGGCCTATGCCGGCGACATCGTCGCTCTGGCCGGCCTGAAGGACACGACCACGGGCGACACGCTCTGCGATCCGCTGAAGCCGGTCATCCTGGAGCGCATGGAATTCCCCGATCCGGTCATCGAGATCGCGATCGAGCCGAAGACCAAGGCCGACCAGGAGAAGATGGGCCTCGCGCTCAACCGTCTCGCGGCCGAGGATCCGTCCTTCCGCGTCAAGACCGACGAGGAAAGCGGCCAGACGATCATCGCCGGCATGGGCGAGCTTCATCTCGACATTCTCGTCGACCGCATGCGGCGCGAGTTCAAGGTCGAGGCGAATATCGGCGCCCCGCAGGTGGCCTATCGCGAGACCATCACGCGCCGTGCCGAGGTCGACTACACCCATAAGAAGCAGACCGGTGGCACGGGCCAGTTCGCCCGCGTCAAGATGGTCTTCGAGCCGGCCGAGATCGGCGCGGGCTTCTCCTTCGAGTCGAAGGTCGTCGGTGGTTCGGTTCCGAAGGAATACGTCCCGGGCGTCGAGAAGGGTATCAAGTCGGTCATGGGGGCGGGTCCGCTCGCGGGCTTCCCGATGGTCGACATCAAGGCCGAACTGATTGACGGTGCCTTCCACGACGTCGACTCCTCGGTCCTCGCCTTCGAGATCGCCTCGCGCGCTGGTTTCCGCGAGGCCATCCAGAAGGCCGGCCCGCGGCTCCTCGAGCCGGTCATGAAGGTCGAGGTGGTGACGCCCGAGGATTATGTCGGCGACGTGATCGGCGACCTCAACTCGCGGCGCGGCCAGATCCAGGGCACCGAGCCCCGCGGCATCGCCCAGGTGGTGAACGCCATGGTGCCCCTCGCCAACATGTTCGGCTACGTCAACACGCTGCGTTCGATGTCGCAGGGCCGGGCTCAGTACACGATGCAGTTCGATCACTACGAGCAGGTTCCGAACCAGGTCGCGGACGAGATCCAGAAAAAGTACGCCTGACCGGTTCGGGCATCGACAAGAAGATCAGGCTCTTCGAGGGCCGAAGAAGATAACGGAGTGGCATCATGGCCAAGGGTAAATTCGAGCGCAACAAGCCGCATGTGAACATCGGCACGATCG
>NZ_JAJAVB010000040.1:0-37315 GCF_020615385.1 Jiella soli
AGCTTGAATCATCCCTCAACCCAATCCGCTACCCGTTTATGAGTTCGTGACCTAGTCTAAAAGCGGACCCTTCGGAAGACCAGGGAGCCAATCTTGCTCCACACTGAGATCGTCAGTTCCTCTCTATCGTGAAGTGAACCCGCGGGCTCGGCTCGTCCACCGGTTAGGCAGGACGCTGTCGGCGCAGACGCCGCTCAGCGCGAATTGTCCGGGAGGCTGCGGGAGAGCCAATTGGTGTAGTCACGCCGGGAGTTTGCGATGTGCTGCGCCAATCCGCTGCAGAACCCATCGGCTTCCTCGGCTTGGAGAAGGGCGAGTAGTTTCTCGTGAAAGGCCAGAGAGCGGCGCACTACGTCGAGATCCTCGAGCCCACGATTGCGCAGTGCATCGACCTTCGCGGTGAGCGGCGCGTAGGCTTCGACGATCAGGCTGTTGCCGGACGCGGCGATGATGGTGTTGTGAAACCTGGAATCGAGTTTGCGATACCCCGCATGGTCCTGCCGCCCGAGGGCTTCGTGCATCTGACGGACGATTTTGGCCATGTCCGCTGTGGCCTCAGCGCGGTTCCGCTCGAACATCCGCCGAGCGGCTCCCAGCTCCAGCATGGCACGGTAATCGAAGATCTCGCGAAGTTCGGTCTCGTCCGGCAGGAAGACCACCGTCCCGCTCTTTGGCCCGATCCGGACAAGCCCCTCCCTCCGGAGCTCCTGCAGCGCCTCCCGGACAGGCGTCTTGCTGACCCCTAACCATTCCGAGATGCGAAGCTCCGATAGGTGCTCGCCGAGTTGAATGGTGCCGTCGATAATCGCCCCCCGGATGCCGTCGAGAGCCAATTCGAATAGGGATTGCGGCCTTTCAAGCGGCTTGATCGCCATTCCCTTCTCCTCTCGCGGGTTTGTCCGGTTATCGGACCTTTCAGAAGCCTCCGATCGCATCCGGTCAAATTGACAGTTGATATCTGATATGCCAGTTTTCGACACACATCGCAATGCGCCGGGAGGACGGCGTTGAGGATTGGGAGGAAATCATGAAACTGTCGTCTCGGACGGCCGGTCACCTATTAGGCGCGCTTCTGGCCGCAACGGCAGCTGCAGGTCCCGCCGCCGCGCAGGAGGTCACGCTGACTTTCGCCAACTGGGCGTCGGCAGAAGGGACCACACGCGACGGCATAGAGAAAGTGATCGCCGCCTTCGAAGAGGCGAACCCGGACATCAACATCGAAAGTGAGTCCATCGCTTTCTCGGAGATCGAGCGTCAGCTCGTCCTGCGCCTGCGTTCAGGCAACCCGCCGGACGTGGCCCAGGTCGCGGGCAACACGACCTTCGTTCTCGCCGCCGCCGGAGCGCTCGCGCCGCTGAACGAATATGCGGGCAAGGACGTCCTGTCCCAGCTCAAGAAGGGCTCCTACGAGTCCTACATGGTCGACGGGAACCTCATTGCCTTCCCGTGGAATCAGGCCACCGCCGGTTTCTGGTACAACAAGAAGATCATGGCGGACGCCGGTCTCGACCCGGAAAATCCGCCGAGGACGATCGAAGAGCTCGACAAGGATCTGGCGGCCATCAAAGAGAAGGAGCCCAACGTCATTCCGCTGGGTCTCGACACGACTAACCGGGCCTTCTCGCTCCAATCGAACTGGCCGTGGATGCGGACCTTCGGGGCTCTCCCTGCCGGTCCCGACGCCACGGGCGCCGAAACCAAGGAGATGGCCGACTACCTCGACTGGATGCGGATGCTTTCGAAGAACGGCTATATCGACCCCGGCCGCAAGATCGGCGAGTTCCGTCCAATGATCGCCAACGGCCAGGTCGCCTTCCTGTGGGACCAGGTGCTCGTGCAGGGCGTCATCCAATCGACCAACGGAATGAGCGACGAGGAGTTCAACAACACCTACGGCGTCACGACCATGCCAGCCGGACCCAGCGGCAAGCCTTACGCCATGGAGGGCGGTCATCAGCTGGTGATCTTCAAGGACAGCGAGCACAAGGACGCCGCCTGGAAGTTCATCAAGTTCCTCGCCCTCAACGAGGACGCGGTGAAGACCTACACCATCGGTGCCAACAAGTCGCTGCCCCCGGCCGCCACTTTCCAGGACCCGGACGTCAAGGCCATGCTCGATACGCCGGTGATCGAAGCCTATTCGAACGAGATCATTCCGACTATCGTCTCGCAGCCCTACGGGCCGGACTTCTCCAAGGCAGCGACGGCGATCATGGCGGGTGTCCAGGAAGCGGTGACGAGCGAGCGGCCGATCGACCAGATCACCGCAGACATCCAGTCTCAGCTCGACCGCTGATCCGCCATGTCGCAGACCGAGGCAGGGCCGAGGACCTCCCGCCGCGCCGGCGGGCGGCTCCCCCTCATCGACGGGATGATGCTTCCGACGATCGCGATCCTCGCGCTGATCGTCGGTTATCCCGTCGTCTCGACCTTCGTGCTGTCGACGCGGGACTACAACCTGCTGGATCTCAGTCCGCCGAGCTTCATCGGGCTTGAAAACTTCGGGTCCATCTGGTCCGACCGGGTGTTCTGGGAGGCCCTCACCAACACTCTCTGGTACACCTTCGGCACGGTCGTGGTCTCGGTCCTGATCGGCGGCGGCATTGCCCTCTTGCTGGAAAATCTCCAGGGCCGGTTCGCGGGCTGGATCCGCGCCTTCGTGGTGGCGCCCTGGGCCGTGCCCTTCGTCGTCACGGCCTTCCTGTTCCGGCTGATGTACATGCAGAACGGCGGCGTGGTGAACGAGGTCCTGCTCGAAATCGGACTGATCGCCTCGCCGGTCGCCTGGCTTAACGATTCCGATCTCGCGCTGCCGTCGATCATCGTCGCCAACATCTGGGGCACCGCCCCGTTCTTCTTTCTCCTGGTGGCCTCGGCTCTCGTGGCGATCCCCGATTCTGTCCTCGAAAGCGCGCGGGTCGACCGGGCCGGCCTCTGGTCGACATTCTGGCACATCAAGCTGCCCTTCCTGCGCAATCCGCTGGTGATCGGCAGCCTCTTGATGATCATCATGAATTTCAACGACTTCGCCAAGGTCTGGGTGATGACCCAAGGGGGTCCGGGATACGCTTCGACGACGCTCGTCGTCTATGTCTACCGCATGGCCTTCGAGAACTTCGAACTGGGCTACGCCTCGGCTCTTGGCGTCATCTGGCTGTTGCTGCTGCTCGTCGTCGCGGCCGGCTACATCCGGCTCCTGTGGGGAAAGAATCCATGACCGCCACCGCTGTGACGCATGGCGCCAGCGCCGCGCACGGCTTCGTGCGCCAGCGCCGCCGGATCGGTCGGATCGTGCAGTATCTGTGCATCGCGATCGGCCTGGTCTGGACGCTGGTGCCGATCTACTGGATGCTATCGACCTCGCTCAAGAACGAGCTCGAAGCCTCGCTTCTCCACCCGACGCTGATCCCGCGAGACCCGACGCTGCAGAACTACGTCGGTCTCGCCGGCGGGTCCCTGCCCTTCCTGCGGTTCTTCGTGAACTCGGTCGGAAGCTGTCTGCTCGCGGCAGTGGTCGCCGTCGTCATCGCCATCCCGGCCGCCTATGCGCTCTCGCGCCGGCGCTTCCGGCTGGCCCGCGAAGCCGGCACCATGGTCCTGGTGGTGCGGATGTTCCCGATGGTGGTGCTCCTGGCGCCCCTCTACCTGATGCTTTTGAACACCGGCACGCTCGACACGCTGTTCGGCCTCGTCGTCGGCTACACCACCTTCGGGCTGCCCTTCGCGGTCTGGATGATCAAGGGCTTCATCGACGCCGTCCCGATCGAGATCGAGGAGGCCGCCCGGGTCGACGGCTATCCGCGCTGGCAGGTGCTCCTGCGGATCGTCGTGCCGCTGATCTATCCGGGCCTCATCACCACGGGGATCTTCGTCCTCATGGAGGCCTGGAACAACCTCATCTATCCCCTCACCTTCATCACGAGCCTTGAAAAGCAGACCCTTCCGGCGGCGCTGGTGCTGACCTTCACCGGTCAGTTCAAGACCGATTGGGGGGGCATGATGGCCGCCTCGACGATTACCACCCTGCCGCTGATGATCGCCTTCTTCGCCGTGCAGCGCTCGATGGTGCGCGGGCTCACGGCAGGATCCGTCACGGGAACATGAGCCGAGCCATGACCACCACACGCATCGCGCTCGTCACGGGAGCCGCGGGCGGCATCGGCCATGCTCTCGTGCGCCGACTGGCGCGCGAGGGGTGCCACGTCGCCGCCACCGACCGCCCCGGCGAAGCGCTCGACGCCCTTGCAGCCGAATTCGCGGCAGAGGATCTCGACGCCTCCGTCCATCACGCCGACCTCGCGGACCCGGCAGCGCCGACCGCCCTGACCGAAACGGTGCTCGCCGCCTTCGGCCGCATCGACGTCCTCGTCAACAACGCCGCCTTCCACGGCGAAAGACGGTCGGTTCTCGACGCTCCGCGGTCGGAGTGGGAGGAGATCTTCGCCGTCAACGTCCTTGCCGCGGCCGACTTGGCCCGGCTCGCCGCACGCGACATGGCCCGCCGCGGCGAGGGTGCGATCGTCAACATCTCATCCGTCCAGCTCCGCCTGCCGGTGCCGAGCTATGCCGCCTATGTCGCCTCCAAGGGCGCCGTCGAGGGGATGACCCGGGCACTCGCCGTCGAACTCGGCAATTTCGGCATCCGGGTGAACTGCGTGGCACCCGGCGTCATCGGCACCGAGAACTACCGCAGGAATCTCGAAACCCTTACAGGGAACGGGCATGAGGCGCCGCGCATGGCCTCGCTCCTCGGCCGCGCCGGCCTGCCCGAGGAGGTAGCCGAGGCCGTCGCTTTCCTCGCGAGCCCCCGCGCCTCCTTCGTCACCGGCACGGTGCTCGACGTCGAAGGCGGGCGGGCGATCAGCCGCCGCACCGACCCTTTCCAGAACAACGAAACCAATGCAAAGCCTGAGGGACGGTCGGATGGCTAGAATCCATATCAGCCACGTCGAGAAGGACTACGGCGCCCTGACGGTGCTGCACGACTGCAACCTCGATATTCACGACAACGAATTCTTGGTTCTCGTCGGCCCCTCGGGCTCCGGCAAGACAACCCTCCTTCGCCTGATCGCCGGTCTCGAGACAATCTCGCGGGGGGATCTGTATTTCGACGATCAGCTGGTGAACGACCTCGACGTCAGCGACCGCGACATCGCCATGGTGTTCCAGAACTACGGTCTCTACCCGCACATGTCGGTCTACGACAACATGGCCTTCGGCCTGCGCCGCCGGGGGCTGGAAAAATCCGTCATCGACGAGAAGGTGCGCTCGACCGCCGATCTTCTGAATCTCGGCGACTACCTAAAGCGCCGGCCCAAGCAGCTTTCGGGCGGGCAGCGCCAGCGCGTGGCGCTCGGCCGGGCGATCGTCCGCGACCCGGAAGTGTTCCTGCTCGACGAGCCGCTCTCGAACCTCGACGCGCAGTTGCGGGTGCAGATGCGCTCGGAGATCTTGAGGGTCCATCGCCGCGTCGACGCCACCGCCGTCTATGTCACCCACGACCAGGTCGAGGCGATGACCATGGGCGACCGCATCGTCGTCATGCATGAGGGCCGGATCCAGCAGGTCGGGACGCCGGAAGAACTCTACGACCGTCCCGTCAACCGCTTCGTCGCGGAGTTCATCGGCACCCCGGCCATGGGCATCCTCAAAGGCGAGGTGGAGCGCGAGAGCCAGTCGGTGCGCGTGCGCACCCCCGCCGGCACCTTACCGCTCTCGCCCGAACAGGCGCGGCTGATCGGCGTGCGCGACCGCGTGATTCTCGGCATTCGGCCCGAACATCTGCATGCAGACGAGACGGGCGAGGATGCCCGGCTCTCCGGCGCCGTAGACGTCGCCGAGATGCTGGGCGCCGAACAGGTGGTCCATTTCTTCGCGGCCGACGAGTCCCGTCTTTCGGCCCGTCTGCCGCGCGGCGGTCATTACCGGACCGGCGAGGCGGCAAGCTTTTCCGTCGACACCTCCGCCCTGCACTTCTTCGACGCCGCGACCGAGCGGAGGATCCACGCGTGAGCCCTCTGATCATCGAGATCCGCTGCCATACGGTCCCGCCGCGCTGGATCTTCGTCAGCGTGACCACCGACGACGGGCTCACCGGCTGGGGCGAGGCGATCGTTCCCAAGCGCAAGTCCGCCGTTCTCGGCGCGGTGGCGGATCTCACCCGCGGCCTCGTCGGCAAGGAGGCCGGCCGGATCGAGGACCATGCCCAGGCCATGCGCAAAGGCGGCTTTTTCCGCCGCGGGCCGATCATCGGCACTGCCGCCGCGTCGATCGAGACGGCGCTGTGGGATCTCAAGGGCAAGCGCGCGGGGATGGCCGTCCACGACATGCTGGGCGGCCCCGTGCGCGAGACGCTGCGCTCCTACTGCTGGATCGGCGGCGACAAGCCCGGTGATGTTGTAGCTCATGCGAGGGAGCGCATCCAGGCCGGCTTTGACGCGGTGAAGATGAACGCCACGGCCTCCGTCCCGACTCTCGGAGCGGCAACGGCCATCGACGAACTAGTCGAACGCATGGGCAGCCTGCGGGATGCGTACGGCATGTCGATCGACATCGCCCTCGATCTCCACGGCCGCGTGCCGCGCACGGTGCTGAAGCAGCTCATCCGGGAGATTGAGCCTTTCCGCCCCATGTGGATCGAGGAGGCGACGCTGCCCGAGGCCGAAGACAGCGCCGCCATGCTCGCCCGGCTCTGTCCGCATATCCCCATCGCCACCGGCGAGCGGCTGCTGGACCGTTGGGACTTCAAGCGCCTGATGACGCAGGGCGGCGTCGACATCGTCCAGCCCGACGTCTCCATCACGGGGCTGTTCGAGCTCGAAAAGATCGCACGCATGGCCGAAGCCTTCGACGTAGCCGTCGCGCCCCATTGCCCCAACGGGCCTGTCTCCCTAGCCGCCTCCCTCCAGGTGGGTTTCTGCTGCGCCAATGTTTCGATCCAGGAGCAGAGCCTCGGCCTTCACTACAACAAGGGCTACGCCAACCTGCCGGCGGCGGACCTTCTCGACTACCTCGCCGACACCGCCCCGCTCGGCACCGAGTCCGGCCGCTTCGCCCGGCCGCAAGGCCCGGGCCTCGGGATCGAGATCGATGCCGAAAAGGTCGCTTCGGCCGAGACCGACTGGTCGCTGCCCGATGCCGGCTGGCGCCACGAGGACGGGACCTTCGCGGAATGGTGAGCCTTGCAAGCCCGGTATCGAGGCCCCACGGAACGGTATAGGACGATGAGCAAAGCTGAGACGGGCGACGAGGCCCTTTATAGCAACCCCTTCCGAGAAGCGCTGTCCGTCAAGCGCCCGCTCCGCGGCCTCTGGCTGATGCTGAACTCCGCCAACGCCGCAGAGGGTCTCGGCTGGTCCGGCTTCGACTGGCTCCTGATCGACGGGGAGCACTCGCCCGTCAGCCTGGGCGAGGCCATACATCACATGCGCGCAATCGAGACGACGCCGGCGGTACCCCTCGTCCGCGTGGCAGAGAACAATCCCGTGCTGCTCAAGCGCTATCTCGACGCCGGCGCGCGCACGATCATGGTCCCCTATGTCCAGTCGCCGGATGCCGCCCGTGCCGCGGTCGCGGCTATCCAATATCCAGGTGCCGGTATCCGAGGCTTTGCAGGCATGCACAGGGCGAGCCGATTCGGACATATGAAGGAGTACGTCCACCGCGCCTCGGAGGGGCTCTATCTCATCGTCCAGGTCGAGACCGGAGAGGCAATGGACCGCCTTGACGAGATCGCCGACGTGCCGGGCGTCGACGCCGTCTTTTTCGGGCCCGGCGACTTGTCCGCAAGCCTCGGGCGCCTCGGCCGGATGGACGATCCGGAGGTGACGGAGATGATCATTGCCGCCCGCGAAAAGGTCGCGGCAACAGGCAAGGATGCAGGCGTGCTCGCCCCCTCGCCCGCCACTGCCCGGCGCTATCTCGACGCGGGCTTCGACTTCGTCTCAGTGGGCAGCGACTGTGGCCTCCTCTTCGGCGGCGCCCGGGCGCTGGCAGCGGAATTCCCGCAGGAGGAGACCCGTTGATGGGCTCCCCCGATCGGCTGGACGCGCTGCGTCCCGGCGACCCGCCGCTCCTGGTCGACGTGCCGCTGGCGCAGGTCGGGGAGAGCGTGCGCTGGCATGCAGCGCATCAATGCCTTTACTACTGCGACATCCACGGGCAGGAACTGCGCCGCTACGATCCCGCGACGGGCGATCACCAGTCCTGGACCTTCGACGAGCCTGTCGGTGCCTGAATCCCGACGGAAGGGCCTCGTCTGCTCTTGGGGATCGGCGGTACGTTCTGGCTCTTCGACCCTGAACGCGGGGCACGCGAGCGGTATGTCACCATCACCGAAGACCCAAATCTGCGGATCAACGACAGCCGCTGCGACGGCTCCGGTCGGCTCTGGACCTCGACGATGACCCGGCATGGCCCGCCCCAGCCGCCGGTGGGCAGTCTCTATCGTTTGGAGGCCGAGCGGAACCTTGCGGTGAAGGTCACGGAGGTGTCGAACGCGCTCAGCATCCCCAACACGCTCGCATGGAGTCTCGACGGGAGAACAATGTACTTCTCCGATTCACTCCAACGACGGGTCCGTTGCTACCGTTATGACCAGGCGACCGGCACCATCGGTTCGCAGGAGGAGTTCTTCGCTCTCGACACTGAGCGTCCTGGCATTCCTGACGGCGCTTGCCTCGACGCCGAAGGCGCGCTTTGGGTCGCGATCGCTCGTGGCGCCCGGTTGGAAAGACGATTGCCCGACGGCAGCTTGGAAATGGTCATCGAAATGCCGGCCGAACGCCCCACCATGTGTGGCTTCGGCGGAGCGGATCTCGACCTCCTCTTCGTCACGTCGCTGCGTCCTCCAGACAGCGCCGATACGGCCGATGGCGGCCTCTTCGCTCTGCGTCCCGGTACCCGCGGCAGGCCCGAACCGGTCTTCGCGCTTCGCCCTTAGGTCGCGTCCGCAGTCAGGATACCGTTCACGCGCCGAACCGAAGGATAACCCGGGCGCTCAAGCAGGTGATCACGCCAGCCGACCTTCAGGGCAGACCGGTGGTTCTGCTTATTCCGATATTTCTTGACGTGAGTGCAGCGAAACAAAGCGGAAAGAAGATTCAATAGCTTGAGGGGATAGCTTATCTGTGTAGTCTGGTAGACGTCATTCGCGCGCTTACGGGAGAAACGTGCGCAAGTTTATGGCCCCAGCGGCGTACCCCTGCGGCGAGGACCGCGGTGATGTTGCGCTTTTGGTCTTTCGTCTTTCTTGTTTTCGTAGCGCGGGTTGGCGCCAACCCATTTTGAGTTTTCGCCAACCTATTTCGACGTGGCGCAGGGTCGGAACGAAGCGTTGCCAACTCGGCGCGGAGCCGGCGCCGAGTTGGCAAGAGGCGGCGCCGCGTCTTTCGGCTCGACAAAGACGCAAGGATCACAGTCCGGGGCCGGCATGCGCCGTAAAGGTTTCTCGGCATACGGCGTATGAAGAGGCAACGGGGCGTTCCGGGGGATGAAGCATACGCCGTGACGCTTTGGGATGCGTCGGCTACGCTGCTGCCCGCTCGGAGCTATGGCGGAACCTGGGTGATGACGGTGTGAGAAAGGCGGCGTATCGAGGCGGTTGTTGAAGCCAGCCCGAACCTCCAGAGGAGCGATACGCCTTGACGACGGATACCACCATTTCCGCTTTCCTACATCCCGACACGATCGAGAATCCCCTGACCTCTGTGCTTCGTGAAGGCGCCCGCCGCTTGCTCGCAGAGGCGATCGAGGCGGAAGCCGAGGCATTCCTGGCCACGATGCAGGAGCAGCGACTTTGCGACGGCCGGGCTCGCTTCGTGCGCCACGGCCATCGCCCGGAGCGAGTGATCCAGACCAGGATCGGTCCGGTTCCGGTTCGCAGAGCGAAGGTTCGCGACCGCGGCGCCGAGGCTGATGACGGTTCTGGCAAGGGCGGTGAGCGCGTCACATTCACGTCGGCAATCCTGCCAAAATGGGCGCGCCGGACGAAGAGCCTCGATGCGCTGCCGCCGGTCCTCTACCTGCGCGGCATCTCGACCGGCGATTTCCAGGAAGCTCTTGCGGCGCTGCTCGGCAAGGACGCACTTGGCCTCTCGCCCTCCGTCATCGGCCGCCTCAAGGACGACTGGCAGGGCGACTATGACCGCTGGTAGCGCCGCGATCTGTCGGCCCGCCGCTGGCCGACCAGTTCCACGGCAGGAGTTCGCCGAGCCGGGACTGCGGTGTGTCGGCGATGCGGGTGAGCACGTCGGCGAGCCAGGCTTGCGGATCGATGTCGTTCAGCTTCGCTGTGGCGATCAGCGTCAGCATGAAGGCGCAGCGGTCGGCTCCGCGATCGGAACCGGCGAAGAGCCACGACTTAAGTGCAAACTCCCTCAAGCGACCATTCAGCGGTAATAACCGCACCAGTTCACCAGTTGGTGTGCGAGCCGTCAGCCCGCCGCAGGTGCGGCATCTCGGAATGCCGGAAGGGTTCATCCTGGCAGAGCCGCGTTTCGTCGACGTCGACGCCCAGTCCGGGAGCGTCCGGCACGGGATAGACGGCGTCGTCCAACCGCAGGCGATCCAGGAACACCGGCGATTCCTGGCGCGCCAACGCCTCATCCGGCGTTTCCCAGCATTCGACCCAGGAGAGATTCGGAACCGCAGCCGCCAGATGCACGGTCGCCGCCGTGCAGATGGGCCCGAGCGGATTGTGGGGCATCAGGTCGACGTAGTGGGCCTCGCACCAGCCCGCGACCTTCATCGCCTCGGTGAAGCCCCCGACGTTGCAGATGTCGACGCGCGCATGATCCAGAAGCTGCCGCTCGACATAGGGCGCGAACTGCCACTTCGACGCGAACTCCTCGCCGATCGCGAAGGGAACGTCCGTCATCCTCCGCAGGCTCGCATAGGCTGACGGGGTTTCGTCCCGGATCGGCTCCTCGACGAAGTCGAGCGTGCCTTGCGGCAGCTTGGAGCAGAAGGAGGCGGCCTCGGCGACGCTGAAGCGGTGGTGAAGATCGGTGCCGAGCGTCACCTGCGGTCCGAGCGCCCGACGCGCGGCAGTCATCGCCCGCGCGGCCCACGCGATGGCCGGCCGCGGCTCGAAGACTTCGGGAGCGTCCTCCTTCCAGCCGAGCCTCAGGCAGTTCCAGCCGACGTCCATGGCATTGCGGGCGAAGGCGACGAGCTCGTCCACGTCGTCCGAGCGGACGCAGCCAAAGGTCGGCACGACGTCCCGCTGCTTGCCGCCGAGGAGACGATGGACCGGCAGATCGAGCGCCTTGCCGGCGATGTCGTGGAGGGCGATGTCGATGGCCGACATGGCCGCGGTCAGCGAGCGTCCGCCTTCGAAGTACTGGCTGCGGTAGAGCTCCTGCCAGAGCCGGGCCGGCTCCAGGGGGCACCGGCCGACCAGGAAGCGAGCGAAATGCTCGACCGCACCGGCCACGGCCAGTTCCCGGCTCGAAAGCCCAGCCTCGCCCCAGCCATGGACGCCGCACTCGGTCGTGACCTTCACCAGGAGCTGGTTGCGGTCGCCCACCCACAGGGGGTGGGCCTTGATTGATTCGATTTTCAAGAATGCGTCTCACGTCAGGCAGCCTTGCGGCTGCGGTCACCAGTTGGTGAATGAACCATCGCGCCGCCGTAGGTGCGGCGGTTCGGAATAGGAGAACTGCTCTGCCTCAAGCCTCTCCTCGTCGACCTCGATGCCCAGTCCGGGGGCATCGGGCACGACATAGGAGGAGGCCGACATCTGCATCTGCGTCGGGAAGAAATCGGCCCTGTCGAAGCCGAGCCGGGTCTCGACCGGGCTCGTCCGGCACTCCAGCCAGGCGAAGTTCGCAACCGCGGCGCCGAGATGGACGGAAGCCGCCGTGCAGATCGGCCCGAGCGGATTGTGGGGCATCAGGTCGACGTAGTGTGCCTCGCACCAGCCCGCGACCTTCATGGCCTCGGTGAAGCCTCCGACGTTGCAGATGTCGATCCGGGCGAACTGCAGGATGTCGTTCTCCACATACGGCACGAACTGCCACTTCGAGGAGAATTCCTCGCCGATCGCGAACGGGACATCGGTCATCCGGCGGAGCGCCTCGTAGGCGGTGGGGGCCTCGTCGCGGATCGGCTCCTCGAGAAAGTCGAGCGTACCGTGCGGCAGCTTCTGGCAGAAGGACGCAGCTTCCGCGACGCTGAGACGGTGGTGGTACTCGACGCCCAGCACCATCTCGTGGCCCAGTTCCTCACGCGCCCTCGTGACCCATTCGGCAGTCGCTGCGATCGACTCCCGCGGCTCGAAGAGGTCGGTGCTCTCCTGACCCGCTGCGATGAAGCGCACGCAGTTCCAGCCTTCGTCGCGCAGGAGCCGGCCCTGCTCGATCATCTCCGGGCCCGGTTCGACCGAGGTCGTCGCGAACGCCGGCACCAGGTCCCGCTGCTTGCCGCCAAGAAGCTGATAAACCGGCACGCCGAGGGCCTTGCCCTTGATGTCGTGGAAGGCGATGTCGAGCGCGGCGATCGCGGCGGTCAGCACCCGTCCGCCCTCGAAATACTGGCTGCGATACATCTCCTGCCAGAGGGCTCCACAACGCATGGGGTCACGGCCGACGAGGAACTGGCTGTAATGTTCGAGGACGCCCTGGACCGCCCTCTCGCGGTAGGACATGCCGGATTCGCCCCAGCCGTGAATGCCCTCGTCCGTCTCGACCTTGACGACGAGCTGATTGCGCACGCCGACGCGCACCGCATACGATTTGATCGCTGTGATTTTCATGTCCGGTTCCGGGATTGGAGGTTGAGCGCGACCTTCAGCCGAGCACGTGGGGGAGCCAGGTCGACAGGCTCGGAAAGAAGATCAGGAGCAGCACCGCGCACAGCTCGGCTGCGAGGAACGGCAGGAGCTCCCGGATGAAGGGCATCATCGGGACGTCGCCGATCTTCATCAGGATGAAGAGGACGACGCCGACGGGTGGGGTGATCAACCCGATCGCGAGGGTCAGGATAATGACCATCGCTGCCTGGATCGGGTCGATGCCGAGATGGGTGATCGTCGGCATCAGCAGCGGCACAAAGATGATCAGCGCCGCCCCGATGTCGAGGAACATCCCGAGCACCAGCATCAGCAGCATGACGCCGACCAGGAACAGCGTCGGCGTGCCTTCGAAATACGGGGCAAGGCTCGTCACCAGCGACGAGATGCCGAGAAGGTTAAGCGCGTAGGACAGGATCGAGGCGGCGGCGACCAGCAGGTAGACGGTGGCGGTGACCCGCGCCGCGACGATGAGCGAGTCCCAAAGGTCCTTCAGGGAGATCGAGCGGAACACCACCAGCCCCAGGACCGCGGCCACGAACACCGCGATGCCGCCGCCCTCGGTGGCGGTGAAGGCGCCGACGACCATGCCGCCGACGATCACCACCGGCAGGATGCCGACGAGTACACCCTCGATCACCAGGCGCGGTATCTGCGACTGCTCCACGACGATCCTCGACTGCGGCAGTCCGGAGGTGAGGCTCCGTATCCAGATCATGACGATGCACGCGCCGCCCATCATGAGGCCGGGAATGATGCCTGCGACGAAGAGGTCGACGATCGACAGGCCAGTGACCGCGGCCATGATGATCGCAAGGCCCGAAGGCGGGATGATCGGACCGATGATCGCCGTCGCGGCCGTGACCGCCGCCGAATACTCCTTGGTGTAGCCTTCCTTCGGCATGACGTTCATGAAGAAGCGCCCGAGCGCGCTCGCGTCGGCAACCGCCGAGCCCGAGATGCCGGCGAAGAGAACGGACGCGCCGGTGTTGGTATAGGCCGTGCCGCCCGGAAAGCGGCCCATGAGCAGCGACGATATGCGGATCAGCCGGACCGTGATGTCGCTGCGGTTCATGATTTCCGCGGCGAGGATGTAGAACGGCATCGCGATGAAGACGAAGCTGTCCACGCCCGAGAAGAAGCGGGTGATGATGACCGGCAGCGGAATGCCGAACAGCCAGACGCCAAGCGTGCCGCCGAGGCCGAGGGCGAAGGCGATGGGCACGCCGGAGAGAAGAAGGCCGAGGGAGAGGACCGCCACCCAGATCATTGTGTCGTCTCGCGATGTTGGGACAGGACGAAGCGGAGCGCGTTCGGCGTTCTCACCAGGCTTCTTCTTCCACCGGCGCCTCGCGGAAGCCGGTGATCCAGCAAAGGACGATCTGGACCAGCATAATCGCGGCGCCGACGGGGATGGCGAGATACGGCAGCAGCATCGGAATGCCCGAGGCGGCCGCGCGCTGGGACTGATTGGCGAGCGCGGCGGGCCAGCCGTAGACCAGAAGCAGGACGCAAAAGATCCCGGCAATGCCATAAAGGATGCTGCGGACGAGATGGCGCAGCCGCTCCGGGACCATGTCCACGACCCCGTCTACCGCCATGTGCTCGGCCCGGTAGATCGCGGCGGAGCCTCCGAGCATCATGACCCACATCATAGTGTAGCGCATGATCTCCTCGGCCCAGGTGAGCGAGGTCCCGGTGGCGTAGCGGCCGATCACCTGGGTGAAGTTCAGGACGCAGACGAACAGGAAGATCAGCGCCGCCGCGATCTCGCAGACCTGCGCGAGACGCCTGGAGAGATTGCTCAGGGTCATGAAGTGCCAACCGTACTGCTCGGCCGCCGTGTCGGGCCAGGAAGATCGTCGGAGGGAAAAGCGGAAGCGGGCTTGTCAGCGTGCAAGCCCGCCTCGAAGGCTCACTCGGCTGACGGGTAGAGCTTGTCCTCAGCCTTGTTGACGGCCGACTCGATGCGCTTCAGGAGGTCATCGCCGACCTCTTTGGAGATGTACTCGCGCACCGGCTTGTAGACGGCGTCGCGGAACATCTCCTTTTCCTTCGGCGTGGAGACGTGCACCTTCACGCCCTTCTCCTCCTCGATCTGCTTGACGTAGCTGTAGTCGCCACGCGTCTTCTGGACGTCCTCGGTCGCCGCCATGAGCTTTGCGCCGTCGACGACGATCTTCTGCTCCTCGGGCGTCAACGACTTGAACCACGCATCGTTGGCGACGATGATGTGCAGCCCGAAGACGTGTTCGTTGAGCGTCATGTACTTGGCGACATCCGTGGCGCCGCCGGCATAGAGGACCGGCGGAGGGCTCTCGAGGCCGTCCACGACGCCCTGCTGGAGAGCCATCACGGCCTCGGAGCCCGCGATCGGCGTCGGATGGGCTCCGAGCGCCTCGACCATCTTCATGTAGACCGGACTCTCCATGGTCCGGATCTTCAGATCCTTCATGTCGTCCGGCGTGACGATGGGATGGACGTTGTTGACGAACGAGCGGAAGCCGTTCTGGGAGAACGCCAGCGCGCGGATGCCCGTCTTGTCGTGGATGTCATCGAGCATCCACTGGCCGAACTCGCCGTTCATGACCTCCCAGGCGATGGGAGCGGACTTGAAGAGATACGGCAGGGACCAGACCTGGATCGGCTTATAGAAGCCAGCAAACGCGCCGTCCGACGGCAGCGTCATCTCGAGCGTGCCCTGCTGCACCATCTCGGTCGTGTCACGGACCGAGCCCAGCTGATTGCCGGGGAACAGACGGACCGTCAGGTCCCCGCCGCTCTTGCTCTCGACATAGTTCTTGAACGCCGTGGCCGCGTTGTATTCCGGGTTGTCCCCTTCGTACATCTCGAACGCGAACTTGATTTCCTTGGCCTCGGCGGCGGTGATTCCGGCGACGAGTGCGAGGGCGGCAAGCGCCGCACGCCCCGCAAGAGCGGTGCTGGTGAAAAACTGCATGATTCCTCCTCGGTGGCAGGGACTCCTCACCCTGACTTCCCCATGAAAATCATCCGATTATACAAAGTCAAGGCCACTTTGTGTTCTATCCGAATTGTGGCATGAGACTGTCATGGCACATGGAGTCACCAAATTGGCCGAAGCCCGACGGGTCGATGCAGCCGAGGACGAACCGAAGACGAGGCGGAAGACCCGCGAAGCGACGGTCGAGAACTCCGCTTTCCGGCCTCTGCACGAGCGCATGCGCGAGGACATCATCAGCGGCGACCTGTCCGAGGGGTCGTGGCTGAAGACGCACGACCTCGCCGGCCGCTACGGCGTCAGCACCAATCCGATCAGGGAAGCCCTCCATCAACTCAGCGGCGAGGGCTTCGTCGTCCTGATCCGCAATCGCGGCGCCCGGGTCCGAATGCTTGACGAACCGTTCGTCCGGAACATCTTCGACATAAGGGCTCTGATCGAGCCGTATCTCATCCGGTTGTTCGTAGAGCAGGCCTCCGAGGCGGACATTGAGGAGGCCCGCTCCTTCCAGCGACAGATTGAGGCGATGCCTCGGGACCAGGTCGTGCTGGATGCACTCGACGAGGGTTTCCACGGCGTGATGTACGGGCGCCACTTCAACCACGAGGCGCTGTCGATCCGACAGAGGCACGGCGAGGTCGTCCGTGCGCTGGCGCGGCGCCACCCGGCGAGTCCGGCCCGACGCCTAGCGATGATCGCCGAGCACCAGGAGATCCTCGCCGCGGTGGAGCGCCACGACGTCGAGGGGGCCGCCAAGGTCGTCGCGAAGCATGCACGGGGCGCGGAGCGCCACCTGATCGAGCGCATGCGTCAGGGACGGCCGGCGTAGCGACCGTTTCCTCACCTACTCCGGCCGTCCCACTGACGCAAAACGCGTCGAATCAGGAGTGCTCTCATGACCGCCTGTTCCGCCGTCCGCCCCTTCCGCGGTGTCTATCCGGTCGCGCCGACCATCTTCCACGAGGACGGCACGCCCGATCCCGACGGCCAGCGCCGGGCGATCGACTTCATGATCGACGCCCGCTCGACCGGCATCTGCATCCTCGCCAACTTCTCCAAGCAGTTCGTCCTGTCCGACGCCGTGCGCGACGACCAGATGAAGCTCGTCCTCGAGCACGTCGCCGGCCGGGTGCCGGTGATCGTCACGACCAGCCACCTCTCGACCGACATCTGCGTCGAGTGCTGCAGGGCGGCCGAGGCCCCAGGAGCGGCGATGGTCATGGTGATGCCGCCCTATCACGGCGCGACCTTCCGGGTGAGCGAGGCCCAGGGCTTGGAGTTCTTCCGGACGATATCGGACGCGATAACGATCCGGTGATGATCCAGGACGCGCCGGTCGCCGGCACGCCGCTACCGCCGGCGCTGCTCGCCCCGGATGGCTTCGGAGCTGGAGAACATCGCCCTCTTTCGCCTTGGCTTTCTCGGGCCCGGCGGTCCCGCCGCGCAAACGGGCGGCGCCGTTGCCGCTTTGGTCAGCAGCCATACGCCGATGTCTGCTTCCGGTAAGCTGTAGACACGGCGGCGGTGACTGGATTGGCGCACAGCGGCAATCATTTCTGGCCGGATCGGTGAAGGTTTTCGGATGCCGGCGAGCGCGACGATCACCGCGTTATGATGGGCCGGCGTCCGACAACCGCCCAGCCCACGCCGACTTCGTCCTCGATGCTCTGGAAATACCCCTGCGGCGAGGACCGCGGTGATGTTGCGCTTTTGGTCTTTCGTCTTTCTTGTTTTCGTAGCGCGGGTTGGCGCCAACCCATTTTGAGTTTTCGCAACCACTTTCGACGTGGCGCAGGGTCGGAACGAAGCGTTGCCAACTCGGCGCGGAGCCGACGCCGAGTTGGCAAGAGGCGGCGCCGCGTCTTTCGGCTCGACAAAGACGCAAGGATCACAGTCCGGGGCCGGCATGCGCCGTATAGGTTTCTCGGCATACGGCGTATGAAGAGGTAACGGGGGCGTTCCGGGGGATGAAGCATACGCCGTGACGCTTTGGGATGCGTCCGTCAGGCGGCGACCCGTCTGATCCTCTCGGCTCGGGCCGCCCAGTTCCAGGACAGGAGCTCGTCGAGGCGGGTCTGCGGCATGTCGGCGATGCGAGCGAGGATGTCGGCGAGCCAGGCCTGCGGGTCGATGTCGTTCAGCTTGGCCGTCATGATCAGCGTCAGCATGAAGGCGCAGCGGTCCACGCCGCGATCGGAGCCGGCGAAGGTCCAGGAACAGCGACCCAAGGCCAAGCCCCTGAGCGCTCGCTCTGCCGCATTGTTCGTCAGGCAAACCCTGCCATCCTTGGTGAAGCAGGCGAAGCTGTCCCACTTGGTCAACATGTAGTCCATGGCTTTGGCGACCGGGGCATGGCGCGACAGGCGCGTTCGTTCGGTGCGCATCCACGTTTCGATCTCGGTAAGGATCGGCAGGCTCTTGTTCTGGCGGACGGCCAGGCGTTCATCGGCGGACAGGCCGTTGATGGCGCGCTCGATATCGAACAGGGCGTCGATCCGCTTCACCGCTTCCAAGGCCATGGGCGAGAAGCGCTGCGCCTCGACCGTGCCGATGTCGATCTCGTCGACGGCGTCCTGCACATCAGGAAGACCAAGTTCCGCAATGATCGCCTGGTCCCGGTCCACGCCACGACGCTGGCGGCGCTACGCAACTATGCGCTGCAGCGCGATGCGGCGTTCCCGGCGCCGAAGGACTCGACGTTTTTCCTCTGCTCGCGCGGCAACCGGTTGTCGCCCTCAGGACTCTCGATAGCGTTCCGCGCAGCCTGTAAGCTTGCCGGGCTCGGCAGCGGAAAGGCATTGAGGCCGCATGATCTGCGACATCGTTTCGCCATCACGCGTCTTGCCGTCTGGCATCGAGAGAACGCCGATGTGCAAGCGCTGCTGCCTTTGTTGGCGACATATCTCGGCCATGCCCGCTACGCCGACACCGCCTATTGCGTGACCGTCACCGCGGACCTTCTGGGTATGGCGGCTGATCGCGCGTTCGCCGGTGGAGGTGTCTCATGAGCCCATGTTCCTCGCTCCCGCCGCTCCTGGAGTCCTTCTTCCGCGACCGGCTGCCCAAGCAAAGGAACGCGAGCCGTTCCACCGTCGCCAGCTATCGCGATGCCTTGCGCATGCTGATCCTGTTCGCCGCCGAACGCACCGGGCGCAAGCCCTGTAAGGTGGCAGTCGAGGATCTCGACCGCCACCCCGTTCTCGCCTTTCTGGACGAGATCGAGCAGAAGCGAAAGAATTCGATTCGACACGCAATGCGGGCCTGACGGCGATCCGGTCGTTCTTCCATCATGTAGCGGCGAACGACCCGGCATCGTTGGGCGTCGCCCAACGCGTCCTCGCCATTCCGATAAAGAAGTCGCACACTGAGGTAACGCATCATCTCGTGCGACGCGAAGTCGACGCTCTCATCACCGCGCCGGATCAGCGTACCCCGCGCGGTCGCCGCGATCGGGCCCTGCTGTTGGTCCTCGTCCGCACCGGCGCACGTGTGTCGGAGGCCGTCGGCGTCAACGCCTGCGCCCTCCAGCTCGATCGACCGTAGAATAAATCGGTGGCTTGGGAGGGCGTGAACGAGCCAGCCGTCTCAGACGCGCTCGTACCTTGCCTGGAAGCGGTGATAGCCACACCTGGCGCTCTCGGCATCCCAATCCGGACCGCCGTTAGTTATCGGCCAGATCGGTTCCCGACAGCAGTCCAATCACCGGCACGAAGGCGAGCGCGATGACGACGAAGTAGATCGCGACGTCGAGGACGCCCTGCCCGAACAGCGGCATCCGGCCGAGCAGACAGGGGATCGCGATCACTAGGACGAGGCCGGTCATCAGCGCGTCGACGATCGCCATCGTGCCGCCCTCGCGGATCGTGTCGGGATAGAGCAGCAGCAGGAACGGCACGACATAGGTCATCGCCCCGAGCCAGACCGTCTCGCGCGCCGCCGGCAGCCAGTTGGTCTGGGCGATGCCCGCGGCGACGAAGACCGCGACGCAGACCGGCGGCGTTATGACCGAGATCGTCGTGAAGTAGAAGGCGAACATGTGGGCGGCGAGCGGCTCGATGCCGACCGCCGTCAGCGCCGGCGCCAGCACGGCGGCAACGAGGACGTAAGCCGCCGTCGTCGGCAGGCCCATGCCGATGATCAGGCAGACCAGCCCGACGATCAGCGCGACGAGGAAGACGGAGTTGCCGGCGATGGCGACGATCAGCGAGGACAGCGTCTCGCCGATGCCGGTGAGGTTGATCATCGCGACGAGGATCTGCGCGTCGGCGAGCAGCACTCCGATGATGACGAGGCCGCGCCCGGCATCGTCGAGCGAGGCGACGAGCTGGCGGCCGATCTCGCGCGCGGAGCGCTGCCCGAGGCTCCGCTGGAGCCACCTGCTCGACGAACGTCTCGCCGGCTTCGGTCAGGCCGACGCTGCGGGTCGTCCTGTTGAACAGCCTGATGCCCAGCCGTTCCTCCGGAGCGATTACCGTGTTGCCGAGCGAGCGATCTGCTGGTGTTTCAATGGATTGCAAGGGAAGAAGGGCTTGCTGACCGTCGGGCGAGCGTTACCTCATGAAAGCGTTTGCAGTGGATAAATCAGATGAAAATTAAGGCTACTCTCGACCGCATCCCCGGGGGCATGATGGTCGTACCGCTTCTCCTCGGCGCAACGATCAACACGTTCTTGCCGGACCTGCTTCGGATCGGAAATTTCACCCAGGCGCTCTTCGTCGATAGCGCCGGTGCGCTAATTGCACTCTTCCTCTTGTGCGCCGGCGCCCAGATCAATCTGACGAATGTCGGTTCGGCTGCAGCGAAGGGTGCAACGCTTCTCGCCCTGAAATGGATCGTCGGCGCTGCAATAGGCCTCTTGGCCTATGCGTTCGCGGGCCCCAAAGGTCTTTTCCTGGGCATGGTGCCGCTCGCGATCATCGCGGCGATGACCAATTCGAACGGCGGCCTCTACGTCGCGATCGTCGGTCAGTACGGCCGGGCGGACGACAAGGCGGCCTATTCGCTGCTCGCGCTGAATGACGGGCCGTTCCTGACCATGGTCGCCCTGTCGATCTTCGGTGCCATGGGCTTCGTGAACGGCCTCTTCTCGATCGTCTCCTTCATCAGCGTCCTGCTGCCGATCGTCGTCGGCATCGTGCTCGGCAACCTCGATCCTGACCTGCGGAGCTTCCTCGCCAAGGGGAGCGACATGCTGATCCCGTTCTTCGCATTCGCGCTCGGCATGGGCATCGATTTCGGAGCGATCATCGAGGGTGGCCTCGCCGGCATTGCGATCGGCGTCATGACCACGCTCTTCACGGGAACCGTCGGCTACTTCGTGTTCCGCACGCTCGGCTGGAACCCGATCGTCGGCTCGGCCGAAGGCTCGACTGCGGGCAATGCCGTCGCGACGCCGATGGCGATCGCGGCGGCCAACCCCGTCTTCGAGAGCGTCGCGAAGCTCGCCACCGTTCAGGTCGCGGCCTCGACGGTGACGACCGCTATCCTTCTGCCCCTGTTCGTGTCGTTTCTGGTGTCCCGGACCGATCCCAAGCGGATCGCGGCGACGCGGGACGAAGAGGCATTGGACGCACCGGCGGAAGGAGCCCGGGCGCGATGACCGCCCCTGCCGAAGCCGGATCGCGCCCCCGTACTCCCTCGATCCTCGTCCTTGCGGACGATCTGACCGGGGCGGCCGATTGCGGGCTCCAGTTCACGGCGGCCGGCCTGAAAACCCGGGTGTTTCTGAACTCGGCGGCGAAGGCTGAAACGGCTGGCTGCGACGCGATCGTCATCGACTGCGAAAGCCGGGCGCTGGAAACCCATGCCTCCCGGGCTGCGATCGACAGCGCGCTGAATGGTGTTTCCCTGGACGGGCTGCGGCTGTTCAAGAAGATCGATTCGACGATGCGCGGGAATGTCGGCGCCGAGATCGATGCGATGGCCCGCGCGTCGCAATGCCGGACCGTTCTCGTGACACCCGCCTACCCCTCCATGGGGCGGACGGTGTCAGAGGGCGTTCTTCTGGTCGACGGCGTTCCGGTGGCCAAGACATCCATCGCCGAGGATCCCGCAACCCCCGTCCACGAAAGCCAGATCATCGACCTGCTCGGCCCGCAAATGCCGGACGTCCGCATCGTCTCGGTCTCTCCGGACGAGCTGGCCGACCTCGAAAGGATCCGGCCCTGGGCCGAGGAGGCGACCCGCGCGGGCACCTATCTTTGCCTCGTCGTCGACGCTGAGACCGACGACGATCTGAGGCGCGCAGCCACGCTCGGCCGCCACATCGAGGCAGCGACGGGTCCGCTTCTCTGGGCCGGTTCCGCCGGGATTGCCGAACACCTCTCCAGGGTCTGGGGAGGCTCGGCCGGCACCGGGCCGACCGCACTTCCGCCTGCAACGCATCCGGCCCTCCTCGTTTGCGGCAGCGTCAATCCCGTGGCGATCGAACAGATCGACGCCGTCTGTGAGGCGCACGGGATCGAGCCGGTCGTAATGTCGGCCGAAGCCCTGATCGACGATGCGTTGGAGGCGGAAGCCAGACGCTGCGCCGACAGGATCGAAGCGATCTACGCAGAGTCCGGAAAGATCGCGGTCCTGACGACCTCCCATGAGAGCTCGCACATCCGCCGGGTCATGGAGATCGCGGCGGACAAAGGCCTCACCCGCCGCGATGCCAGCCGGCTGGTCGCCAGGGGTCTTGGCCGCGTCGCCAAGCTCCTTCTGGATTCCGGCACGATCGGGCGGCTCGTCGCGACCGGCGGCGATACGGCCCGCGCCACGATGGAGGCCTGCGGGATCGCGGCCGTCGAGATCCGCGGAACCGTTCTGCCGGGAATGCCGCTCGTCACGGCAATCGGGCCGCCGGAGTGCCATATTGTGACCAAGGCCGGCGGCTTCGGACACCGCGAAGCGCTGGCGGAAGCGTTGACTTATCTGATCGAAGGAAGGGCGAACCCATGAATCCGATTATTGCCATCACCATGGGGGACGTTTGCGGCATCGGTCCCGAGATCATCGCACGGACGGTCGCCGATCCGAAAACGCTCGAGCTCTGCCGTCCGGTCGTCGTCGGTGACGCCGCCGTGCTCGAAAAGGCCCGGGCGATCGTCGGGGCCGAGTTCAGCATTCGCTCGTTCAAGCCCGAAGACGCCATCCCGGAGGCCGAGGCGAACGAGGTGCTCTGCGCCGATCCGGGGCTCGATCTGGGTGGCCTCCCGTTCGGCGAAGTGCGGGCGGAGGCAGGCAACGGATCGTTCCAGTTCCTCAAGGCCGCGGTCGACATGGCGAAGGCCGGAAAGGTCGCGGCGATCGCGACGGCGCCGCTGAACAAGGAAGCCCTCCATGCGGGCGGCCACCTCTATCCCGGCCATACCGAGATCCTCGCCGAACTGACCGGGACCGACAGCTATTCGATGATGCTGGCGACGCCGAAGATGAAGGTCATTCACCTCACCACCCATGTCGGCCTCCTGGAGGCGATCCGCCGGATCAACCCGGAGCGGACCTATCAGGTCATCCGCCTGGCGCAGGATACGCTCGCGGCGGCCGGAACGCCTCATCCGAAGATCGCCGTCTGCGGCATCAATCCTCATGCAGGCGAGAACGGGCTCTTCGGCGAGGGCGAGGAGGAGGAAAAACTTGTTCCCGGGATCGAGCGGGCGCTGGGCGAAGGCATCGACGTCAAAGGTCCTCTGCCGGCCGACACCCTCTTCTACCGGGCGATGCGCGGCGATTTCGACGTGGTCGTCGCCTGCTATCACGATCAGGGCCATGCGCCCGTGAAGGCCGTCGCCTTCGACGAAGGCATCAACATCACTGTCGGCCTCAAGGGCGGCATCATCCGCACCTCCGTGGATCACGGCACCGCATTCGATATCGCCGGCAAGGGGATCGCCCGCTACGAAAGCCTCGTTGCGGCGATCCGCTACGCCTGCGAACTCGCGCCGAAGCCCGAAGCGGCTCACGCCACCGCCTGACGAGACCTCCAGCCTCATTCGCAAAAGCCCTGTTGACAGGTCGCGCAGATGAGCATTTCATAATGAGAACGTTTGCAGCAAACGTTTGCATCGCGGCATGCGACCTTTGGGAGGAGGGCCATCATGAGCGAAGCGAGGATGGCATCCGTCGAATGCCGTGGCGTTTCGAAATCCTATGGGGCGACAGTCGCCCTCGAGGATGTCTCGATCGCCATCGGCCCCGGCGAGGTCCATGCGCTTCTCGGCGAGAACGGCGCCGGCAAGTCGACATTGGTGAAGATCCTCGGCGGCGTCGTGCGGCCGGACAGCGGCTCGATGTCGCTGGCGGGTGAGACCTACGCCCCCGGCTCGATCATCGACGCGCGCCGCTGCGGCGTCGCCATCGCCTTCCAGGAACTCAGTCTGCTGCAGAACCTCACGGTGTCGGAGAACCTGTGCCTGCCCAAGCTGCCGGCGGCCAAAGCCGGCCTCTTTTCGCGCAGGAGGACGGTGGAGACGGCGTCTAAGATCCTCGCGCGCTTCGACCTGCCGCTCGATCCGGAGGAGGCCGTCGGGCAGCTTTCGTTGCCGGATCGCCAGAGACTGGAGATCGTCCGCGCATTCTCACATGGGACGCGGCTTCTCGTCCTCGACGAGCCGACGGCCTCGCTGTCGGATGTCGACTGGCTGTTCCGACTGATCGAGAACGCCAGAAAGTCAGGAACCGCAGTCCTTTACATTTCCCACCGTCTGGCCGAGGTCCGCGCGATCTGCAGCCGGGCGACGGTGCTGCGCAACGGCCGGAGCATCGATACGGTCGATCTCTCCGGAGCCGACGACAGCCGCATCTTCGAGATGATGGTCGGCCGTTCCGCAAAGAAGAGCCTCACCACCCATGCTGCAAAGCCGAGAAGCTCGAAGACGGTGCTGTCGGTCAGCGATCTGACGACCGACATGCTCGACAAGGTCTCCTTCGATCTGAAGGAAGGCGAAATCCTCGGTGTGGCGGCGCTCGAGGGGCAAGGGCAGCGAGACCTGTTCCGCAGCCTGGTCGGCCTCGAGAAGCGCCATTCCGGCTCGATTTCGGTCGATGGCAAAGCCGTCGACATCCGCAGCCCCAAGGGCGCCCTCGCCTCCGGTCGGGGCCTTGCCTTCCTTCCCGAGGAGCGGAAGACGGAAGGGATCTTTGCGAGCCTGACGACGGCATCGAACATGACCCTGCCCGTCGTCGGGAACGTCGCATCCTTCGGCGTCGTCTCCGGCACCAGGGAGCAGAGTGCCGCCGGGAAGACGGCGGACGTGGTCGATCTCGCCCGCCGTTACCTGCCGTTCAAGATCTCGAACCTGTCGGGCGGCAATCAGCAGAAGGCGCTTCTGGCCCGGACCATGATGACGGGCGCCGGCATCCTGCTTCTGTTCGACCCGACCCGTGGTGTCGACGTCGGGACCAAGCAGTCGATCTATGAAGCCGTCCAGCGGTTCACCGAGGATGGCGGATCGGTCCTGTTCTACTCGTCCGAACTTCCCGAAATCACCAGCCTCGCCCAGCGATGCCTCGTCCTTTACGGCGGCCGGATCGTCGAAGCCTTCGAAGGGGACGCCATCGAGGAGCAGAACCTCGTCGGTGCGATGATCGGACATCGCGAGGACAATGCGGCGTCGAAGGGAGCGTACGCGTGAGCGTTGCCGCCAGCCTCACGAGCGAACGCGCGAGCCGGCCGGCGGTGCGCCTGAAGCGCATGCTGTCCGGTGGCGCGGCGGTGGTCTTCGTCCTGTATCTGGCGATGTACGCGCTCTACGCCTGGTTCGAGCCATCGGCGCTGTCGCTCTACACCTTCACCAATCTGATGAACAATTCCGCGCCGCTCGCCATCGCAGCGGCGGGCGAGACGATGGTGGTCCTGGCGAGAGGCTTCGACCTCTCCGTCGCCGGCGTGATCTCGCTCACCAACGTCTTCATGGCGCTCTATCCGATCGAAGGCCCGCTCGGCGCGCTCGCAAGCCTTGCGATCTGCATCGCGATCGGCGCGGTCGTCGGGGTGATCAACGGGTTTCTGGTGGCAAAGCTGGGTCTCCAGACCATTGCCGCGACCCTCGGCACGATGATCGTCTGCCAGGGCCTTTCGCTGGTCTTCCTCGACGCGCCGGGCGGCTATGTCGCCCAGTGGGTCTCCTACGAGCTGACAGACACGCTGTTCGGCGTCCTGCCGATCTCGGGCCTCATCGTCCTCGCCGTCGCGCTTCTGTGGGCGGCCTTTTCGCGGACCAATACCGGGCTCAGCATCTATGCCGTCGGCGCGGACGAGCAGGCGGCGTCCCTCTCCGGCATTTCGGTGACGCGGACGCGCTTTGCCGCCTTCGTCGGGGCCGGCATGCTCTATGGCCTCGCGGGCTACATGCTCAGCGCCCAGACCGCGACCGGCGATCCGAAGGCCGGCGAGTCCTTCCTGCTGCTCGCCTTCGCCGCCGTAGCGCTCGGCGGAACCTCGCTCGCGGGCGGTCGTGGCGGCATCCTCGGATCGATCTTCGGTGCCGGCGTTCTCATGCTGCTGCAGAAGGTGCTCTTCGCCGCCGGCGTCTCGTCCTTCTACACGGGCATGTTCCAGTCGGTCATCCTGGTCGCCGCGATCATCTTCGGCAACCTGATCGGGCGGACGTTCTCCAAGGGAGCGGTGCGATGAAGCCGACCACCGGACACGAAGCTTCCGGCAAGGACGCGTTCGCGAATTCCGAGGACAAGCGCGGATCGAGCGGCATCGACCGGGATCTCGTCAACGTCATCGCAGTCTTCGCTCTTTCGGCTGTCCTGATCCTGTGCTCGCGTTTCGTCAGCCCTGCGCTGGGGTCCTGGAGCCAGGTCCTGACGATCCTGACGCTGTCGTCCTTCCTGATCGTCCTGTCCTTCGGCCAGGGTCTGGTCATCCTGGTGGGCGGGCTCGATCTCTCGACCCCTTCGCTGGTCGTCATCGGCGGCGTGCTCGCCACCGTCTACGGCAGCGACGGCGGGGCCTTCTACATCCTGCCGCTCGCCCTGTGCGTCTGTGCGCTGGTCGGGCTGGTCAACGGCGCCGGCGTCGTCCTCCTGGGCATACCACCCTTCATCATGACGCTCGCCTCGTCGATCTTCGTCGCCTCGGCGGCCCTCGGACTCACCGGCGGCACGCCGCGGGGCAACTCTCCGGAGATCCTCGCCTTCCTGATGAAGGAGCGTTGGCTCGGCGTCCCGGTCGTCGTCTACTTCGTCGTGCTGTTCGCCGTCCTCGGCTGGATCGTCCAGAGCCGGACGACGCTCGGACGCCGTCTCTACGCGATCGGCGTCAACCGCGAGGCCGCACGCATCGCCGGGGTCAACGTCGGCGTCGTCGAGGCCATTCCCTATGCCGTCAGCGCGGCCTGTGCCGGCTTCGTCGGCATGATGCTCGTCGGCTATTCCGACGGCGCGACGCTCCGGATGGGCGACAGCTACCTGCTACCCGGGATCGCCGCCGTGGTGATCGGCGGATCCTCGATCCTCGGCGGAAGCGGAAGCTTCATCGGCACCGTCGGCGGCGCGATCCTGCTGACCACGCTCGGCACCGTCATCGCCGCGATCGGTCTCGACCAGGGATATCGCACGATCATCGAGGGTTCGATCATCCTCGTCGCCCTCATCCTGCTGCGCGAGGACCTGTTCTCAGGGCTTCGCCTGCGCAGCCGGAAAGCATGAAAGCGGACCATCTGGGAGGACCGCTTCGACCCCGATGGAGGGAGGTTCCATCGACCTGTCACGTCCCCGCCCCAGGGGACGGGCACCAACAGGGAGTGAGACGGAATGAGGTTGAACAATCTGATGAAAGGCGTGGCGTCCGCAGCCACGATCGCGGGACTGGCCGCAACGCTCAGTGCCACGCTGGCGCAGGCTCAGGACGCGGGAGCCGACAAGAAGTACAAGATCTATCTCGCGATGAGCTACAGCGGCAATTCCTGGCAGTCGGAAGCCGCCAACATCGTCAAGGCGCTGGCCAAGACCCCGCCCTACGACAAGGAGGTCGAACTTACCGAGGTCATCTCGGGAACCGATCCGCAGGCCCAGATCTCCGCCTATGAGAGCATGATCCAGGCCGGCGCCGACGGCGTCATCAGCTTCCCGATCTCCGCCACCGCCCTCAACCGCACGATCAAGCGCGGCTGCGACCAGGGCGTGAAGTTCTTCATGTACGACGCAACGGTCACCGAGCCCTGCGCCTACAATGTCAGCTTCATCACGGCGGGCTTCGGCGAGAACACCGCCCAGGCGCTCGTCAACGAGCTCGGCGGGAAGGGCAAGATCTTCCTCTCGCGAGGCGTTCCGGGCAATTCGGTCGACAAGCGCCATACCGACGGCGCCATGCATATCTTCAACCAGTATCCCGGCATCTCGGTCGTCGCCGAGTATTACAGCTACTGGGACGATCGCACGACGCAGCAGGAAACCGCCAAGGCGCTCGCCGCGCATCCGGACGTCGACGGCATCTGGGCACAAGCCGGCGAATACGGTGCCGTCCAGGCGCTCCTCGACAAGGGCGACAAGCTGGTTCCGATCACCGGCGAGAATTCGGACGGTTTCCGCCTCGCGCTGGCCGATCCGAAGATGCAGGAGATGGGCCTGAAGGGCGTGTCCTCGGGTTCGCCCCCGGCTTCCGCCGGCTATGCCTTCAAGGTCATGATGGAGATCCTGACGGGCAAGCGCGACCTCAAGCCGATGAACATCCAGTATCCGCTTCCCTGGGTACCGGCCGCCGACGTCAAGCTTTGCAAGGGCGACACCTTCGAGGACGGCTGCAACGTCTTCCCGTCCGAAAAGGTGCCTTCCTCCTTCGTCACCGAGGTCTTCAACCCGACGCTCCTGCCGGAACTGTCCCTGACGTCGGCCCTCGACGGCAATCCGACGCCGGGCGCGACCATCCAGCCGCTTCCCGAGGAGATTACGCAGGCACCGGACTCGCCGGGCATCAACTGCCAGCGTTGCGAGGCCCCGGAAAACCAGTATGAGTTGAAAAAGGTCAAGGCCACGGTCCAACCCTGATCCCTGCCCCGCCGGGACGGCCCTCGTCGGCCGCCCCGGTGCCCTTCCGGCGACGCCCACGCGATCATAGAGCCGTTACGCTCGAACTGATGAGGAACTCCGATGCCTACCTTTCTCAAGAAGGGTCAGAATCCCGACGAGACGGCCGCGGCCGACAAGAAGACTCGCGAGACGGTCGAGGGCATTCTGTCCGACATCGAAAGCCGCGGCGACGCCGCAATCCGCGAGCTGTCCGAAAAGTTCGACAAGTGGTCGCCCAAGGCGTTCAGGCTGACCGAGGATGAGATCGCGGAGGCGATGTCGAAAGTCTCCGAGCGCGACCTCGACGACATCAAGTTCGCCCAGGCACAGGTGCGGAACTTCGCGCAGAAGCAGCGTGAGTGCCTGAAGGATCTGGAAGTGGAGACCCTTCCCGGCGTCATCCTCGGGCATCGCAACGTGCCGGTCGAGTCCGTCGGATGCTACGTGCCCGGCGGCAAGTATCCGATGGTGGCCTCGGCCCATATGAGCGTCGTCACCGCAAAGGTGGCCGGCGTCAAGCGCATCATTGCCTGCGCCCCGCCGTTCGAGGGTGGCCCGCATCCGGCAATCGTCACGGCCATGCATCTTGCGGGAGCTGACGAAATCTATGTTCTCGGCGGCGTTCAGGCCGTCGGCGCAATGGCGATCGGCACCGAGACGATCGCGCCGGTCGACATGCTGGTCGGCCCCGGCAACGCCTTCGTCGCAGAAGCCAAGCGGCAGCTCTACGGCCGTATCGGCATCGACCTGTTCGCCGGGCCGACGGAGACCCTCGTCATTGCAGACGACACCGTCGATGGCGAGCTCTGCGCGACCGACCTCCTCGGCCAGGCCGAGCACGGGCCGACCTCGCCCGCGGTGCTTTTGACCAATTCCGAAAAGCTCGCCCGCGACACGATGGGGGAGATCGAGCGCCAGCTGAAGGTGTTGCCGACCGGCGAGACCGCCCGGCAGGCCTGGGAGACCTTTGGCGAGGTCATCGTCTGCGACAGCGAGGAGGAGATGCTGAAGGAAGCCGATCGCATAGCGTCCGAGCACGTGCAGGTCATGACCCGCGACCCCGACTTTTTCCTCAACAACATGCGCAACTACGGTGCACTGTTCCTCGGTCCGCGCACCAACGTCGCCTATGGCGACAAGGTCATCGGCACGAACCACACGCTGCCGACGAAGAAGGCGGCCCGCTACACCGGCGGTCTGTGGGTCGGCAAGTTCCTCAAGACCTGCACGTACCAGAAGGTCCTCACCGACGAGGCCAGTGCCGAGATCGGCGAGCGGTGCTCGCGCCTGTGCATGCTCGAAGGGTTTGCCGGACACGCCGAGCAGGCCAACATCCGTGCACGCCGCTATGGCGGACGGAACAACGCCTGACAGGCTGGATCGGGCGTTGACCACCTTTTCGAACGACCAGGAAATGCGGGCAAGAATTACCGCCAAGGAACTCGCCCGCGACCTCGGCATGTCGATCTCGACCGTTTCGCGGGCATTCGATCCGAAATCGGTGGTCGCCTCCACCACCCGTCGCCGGGTGCTGGAGCGGGCAGCCGAAATCGGCTATTCGCCCAATCCCCTCGCCCGGAGCCTCGTCACACGGCGCACCCGGATCATCGGCCTCGTCGTCTCCGACGTCGTCAATCCGTTCTATCCTGAGATGATGGCGCGGTTCACATCGAGCCTTCGGGATGCCGGCATGAACGCGATGCTGCAGGCATCGAACCCCGACGAGATGATCGACGACGCGGTGCGCATGCTCCTCGACTACCAGCCGGACGCAGTCGTGGTGATGGCCGCGACGCTTTCCTCCGCCGCCGCCATGGACTGCCGACGGGCGGGCATACCGGTGGTGTTCTTCAACCGGCTTTCCAGCGATCCCCAGTCCTTCGGCATCACCTGCGACAACGTCGAGGGCGGGCGACGGGTGGCGCAGTTCCTGTTCGATCGCGGCCATCGAAAGCTCGCCTACGTCTCGGCCCTCAGGGACGCCTCGACCAATATCGAGCGCTACCGCGGGTTCCAGGAACGGTGCGCCGAGCTCGGGCTGGACGAGCCGATCGTCGTCGAGGCGGGATCGTTCTCCTACGAAGCGGGATATCACGCGGCCGCAAAGCTCGCGGCACCCGGCGCCTGCGACGGCTACTTCTGCGCCAACGACATTCTGGCGATCGGCTTCATCGAGGGGATCCGCCAGGAAACGAGCCTGCGCATTCCGCTGGATCTGTCGGTCGTCGGCTTCGACGACATCGCGATGGCGGCGTGGCCGTCTCATGCGCTGACGACCATCCCGCAGCCCGTCGACGAAATGCTCGCCGAAACCCTGACGGTCCTCGAGAGCCTCGGCTCCACCCGGATTTCCCACGAGCCCTTTATCCGGCGCATCGCGCCCGGCGATGTCATCGAGCGCAAGACGACGAGGAGACGTCATGGCTGACGCCAGAACGCATTCCGGCTTCTTCGAGCGCGCCGTCACCATCCACCGCGCCGACTGCGAGACGCTCGCCCTGAAGTCCGACTCGTCCGGTTTCTTGGCCGCCGCCGAAACGCCGCTGCCTCCCGATCTCGAGGACGCCGTGGCCGGCTACGTCCTTGCCGCACGGCGGGCCTATGACGGGATGCGCCGCCAGATCGGCCATCTCGCCGGCCTTCTCATCCTCGCGGAAGCCGGAGGACGCGAGGTCCTCGCCGTTGCCGCGCTGTCGGACGCGACGGAGAAGTGGGAGACGATCCGCGACGTCCTCGACACCACGAAGACGCCGCCGCGGCTGGAGCACCACCGGGACGGCCTGCTTCTGGCCCATCAGGCGATCGGCGAGGCCCTCGCCGATTTCGGCCGGATCGGGCTTCCGGGAAAGGACAGCGGCCCTGCGATCTCGGCACGGCTCAATCGGGCCTATCGCATTCTGCAAGGCATCGCCGAACCGCAAGCGGGAATGACGATGGTCGATTTCTCTCACGCATGCTGCAGCTGCGGAAAGCATGCAACGGGCGGGTGATTTCTCAAGACAATAAACGGGAGGAAACCATGGCAGACTATTCGATCTGGGTGCTCGAATACAGCTACGTGAAAGACTACCACAAGAGCGGCGTTCTCTACGGCGCCCACAACCAGGGCTACGTCAAGCTGCCTTACTGCTACGTCCTGATCAAGGGCAACGGCCATACGGCGATGGTGGACGTCGGCTACAATGACAAGGACTACGGCAAGCACCTTGCCGACAAGTTCGGCGTCGAGAACTGGCATTCCCCCAAAGACGTTCTTGCCGGCGTCGGCGTCCGGCCCGAGGACGTCGACACGGTCTTCGTCACCCATTCCCACTTCGATCACTTCGGCAATGTCGAGGCGTTTCCGAACGCGCATTTCTATATCCAGGAGCGCGAGATCTCGAAGAACGTCTGGGCCATGGCCCTGCCCGACCGGATGCGCTGGATGATGACGGCGGTCGATCCGGGCGACATCCTGCGCGGCGTAGGCCTTGCGCAGCAGAAGCGCCTGACCATGGTCGACGGATCGCTCGAGGACGCGCTGCCGGGGATCGATCTGCACGCGGCCGTCGACAGCCACACCTACGGCTCGATGTGGGTGACGGTGCGCAACGACGGCAAGAAGCAGTCCGACGACACCTGGGTTCTCGCCGGCGACCTCGTCTATGTCTTCGAAAACGTCGAGGGAAGCGGCTGGGCGGTCGACGTCGACACGCTCTACGTGCCAGTCGGCCTCGCCGCGGGCAGCCAGACGAACCTTGTGCTCGCCACCGAGGAGATGATGAAGCAGACCGGCTACGAGGCCCGCCGCGTCATCCCGATCCACGAGGAGCGTCTGAAGGACACGTTCCCCTGCCGGATCACCGAGGACGGGCTGCGGATCTCGGAGATCTGCCTCGCCGACGGTGAAAGCTCGAAGGTCTGAGTCCCCTCATGAAACCAATCGAGAAGGTCGCGATCGTCGGATCGGGTCTCGTCGGCCGCGGCTGGACCATCGTGTTCGCCCGCGCCGGCATCGACGTCGCCGTCTATGACAGCAACGCCGGCATCCGGGCCGAAGCCAGGGATCGCATCGCCGCGAGCCTTGCCGACATGAAGTCGGCCGGACTGATTGACGACGTTGCCGGAATCCTCGCCCGCGTCAGCGTCGTCGACGGGCTGGAAGAGGCGGTGGCCGAGGCCGACTACGTTCAGGAGTCGGTCCTCGAGCGCACGGACGTCAAGAAGGAGGCGAGCCTGGCGATCGACGCGGTCATGCGCAGCGATGCGGTCGTCGGCAGTTCGAGTTCGGGAATCCCGGCCTCGGCCTTCACGCAGGAGTGCCGCAACCGCAGCCGGTTCCTGATCGCCCATCCCGTCAATCCGCCGCATCTCGTGCCCGTCGTCGAGCTCGTGCCGGCACCGTGGACCGACAGGGACATCATGCCGTGGCTGCGCGGCGAGATGGAACGGACCGGCCAGGCCCCGATCGCCGTCGACCGCGAGATCGAAGGCTTCATCCTGAACCGGCTTCAAGGCGTTCTCCTGATGGAGGCCTGGAAGCTGTTCGAAGAGGGCTATGCCAGCGCCGCCGACATCGATCTGACGATCTCCAAGGGGCTCGGAATGCGATGGTCCTTTGCCGGGCCCTTCGAGACGATCGATCTCAACGCGCCCTGCGGGGTGCGCGACTATGCTGAACGGTTCGGCCCGCTCTACCAGTCGATCGCGAAGTCGCGGACCGATCCAAAGGTCTGGTCTGACGACCTGATCGCCCGCGTCGAGGCGGAGCGCCGCTCGGTCCTCCCGGAGACGGAACTTCGCCGGCGCAGCGAGTGGCGAGACCGGCGCCTGATGGCGCTCGTCGCCCATCAGAAAGACCAGCCGCAATAGGGGGCGACGATGACGCAACCACTCTTCGGACGGGTCGTCCTCTTGACGGGGGCGACGGGCGGGATCGGCTCGGCGATCGGCATGCGGCTCTCGCAGGCCGGGGCGAAGCTGATCCTCGGCTATCGTTCCTCGCAGCAGGACGCCGAAGCCCTCATGCAGAAGCTCGATGGCGACGGGCACATGATCGCGAAGCTCGACGTGACGGACACCTCCGATCTCGTCGGGGTCATGGTCGAAGTCGACGCGCGATACGGCAAGCTCGACATTCTCGTAAACTGCGCCGGAACGACCCGGTTCGTGCCTCATGATGATCTGGACACCCTGGACGACGCGCTGATCGACGGCATTCTCGCCACCAACGTCCGGGGCGCGATCGCGGCAGTCCGAGCGGCAAAGCCCCTTTTGGCCAAGTCCGAAGACGGCTTGATCGTCAACATTTCGTCCATCGCAGCCCAGACGGGTATGGGCAGCAACATCGCTTATTGCGCGTCCAAGGCCGCTTTGGACAATCTGACGAAGTCCCTCGCCAGGGCTCTGGCTCCGTCGATCCGCGTCGTGTCGATCTCACCCGGCCTCGTGGACACGGAGTTCGTACGCGGCCTTGATACCGCATGGCGAAACCAGCAGGAGGCATCGACGCCCCTCGGACGCCTCTGCAGCCCGATGGAAGTCGCCGAAGCCGTCTTGGTGACCTCGACCGTGCTGACTTTCACGACCGGAAGCATCGTTCCGGTGGATGGTGGACGGCAGCTTTCCTGACTTTCAAGAGCAGCTCCGCGCCTCAGCGATCGGCGCGGCTGCTTACAAGGCGTTCCACCAAAAGCGCCAGGATGATGATCGAGCCGATCGCCGACCCCTGCCAGAACGGTGATACGCCGAGCAGATTGAGGCCGTTGCGGATCATCACCATGATCAGGACGCCGATCAACGTCCCGATGATCGAGCCGCGTCCACCGAACAGGCTCGCCCCGCCGATCACCACGGCGGCGATCGCATCGAGCTCCATCATGTTGCCGGCGAGTGGATCGGCCGACATGATCTGGGCGATCGAGAATGTGATCGCGACAGCCGCAAAGGCACCGGACACGACATAGGGCAGGACCGAATAGAACAGGACGCTTAGGCCTGCGGCCCGGGCCGCCTCCCGGTTGGAGCCGATCGCGTAGATCGTGCGCCCGCCCTTCGTGTATGTCAGGTAGAGCCAGGCGAGAAGATACATCACGCCCAGGAAGAAGACGTTAGACGGGACGCCGAGAACCGACGTGTAGACGATGTTCGAAAGTTCCGACGGTATCCCCGAGATCGCCGTCTGCCCAGAGACGATGTAGGCGAGGCTTCGCGCGATCGCCATCATGCCGAGCGTGACGACGAAGGCGGCGAGCCCGAAATGGGCGATGAGGATGCCGGAGACGAGGCCGATCGCGGCGCCCGACAGGACCGCCATCAGGATGGCGACGGGGATTGGAAAGTCCTTCAGCGTCAGGCCGAGAACGATCCCCGTCAGCCCGGCGACCGATCCGACGGACAGATCAATCCCTCCGGTCAGGATGACGAACGTCATGCCGATCGAGACGAGGCCGATGACGACGGACTGGTCGAGAATGTTGAAGACATTGTTCTGGGTCAGGAAATAGGGCGACGCGAACGACAGTCCGACCGCGATCACCAAGGCGAGACCGAGCATTCGGAACTCAAGCTGCTTGAAGATGCGCGCCGCGAACGGCGTCGTCGACCCGCCATGACGCGAGGTGGAGGCGGGCCGTGGGCGATCGACGCGGCCCGGCGTCTCAGCTTGCTCAAGCATTGAGGCTCTCGATTCTCTGTCTGATGGCGTCAGCTGACCGGCGCCCGGGTAGGCCCGGCACGGAGAGGCCGACCCAGCCAAGATCGTGGCCGCGATGGCTGTGGATCGGCACGACGAGGGTCGAGCGACTGCCGTCCGGTTCAGTGACGAACCCTTGGCCGCGCAGCTCGAGACCGACGGGGATCCGGCTCTGGGCGAATCGCACAGCCTCACCGGTCGCAAAGCCCGGCGAAGCGGCAGGGTCGACGACGACGCTGTTGAGGCAGACGAGACGTTCCTCGTCCATCAGGACCCAGAAGCCGGCACCGCCGTTCTGCGAAGCAATCTCGTCGAGAACCGCCGTGTTCTTCCGCATGGAGGTGCGCGGAGCGGCGAGCAGCGTCAGCTTTTCCTCGTCGAGGGCCGCGCTCGGAAGGTCCGCGACGGAGCGGCCGTCGCTGATCACGACGATGCGGTTCGACAGTCCTAGCAGTTCCTCGAAGTCCGATGAGATGACGACGACTGCCGTTCCGGCCTCGGCGAGCCTGCGCAGGATGGCGTAGATCGCCTGCCGGGTCCTGATATCGACACCCCTGGTCGGTTCGTCGAGGATCAGCACCTTGGGGTCGAGCAGCAGCCATCGAGCGATGATGATCTTTTGCTGCATGCCACCGGAAAAATTCAGCAGGGAGTCGTCGAGCAGCCTGTCCGCGGGAAGATCGAGAAGGCCCATCAGTTCATCGACCTTCGCCCGCCGCGCGCCGTAGCCGAGCCCGAAGCCGCGATGCGCGCCGAGATGGGCGAGTAGCAGGTTCTCGCGGACGGAGAAGTCGGGGACGATGTTCTGGACGCGCCGGTCCTCCGGAACGAAGCCGAGCCCGGCACGCATCCCTTCGGCCGGCCGTCGGAACGTCACCGGGCGACCGGCGAGAGACATGGTTCCGCCGCCGCGCGGGCGCAGTCCGAAGATCGCCTCCGCCGTCTCGGAACGTCCGGCCCCGACGAGACCGCCCAGGCCAAGGATCTCTCCGCGGCGAACCGAAAATGAAACATCGTGCACCGCGGGCGGCGCCGCCATGTTTGCGACCTCGAAGACGACAGGCGCCTTCCCGGCGCTCTCCGACACGGCACGGGCGGCGTGGATCGCACCGATTTCCCGGCCGACCATCAGTTTGATGATCTCGGCCTGCGTCAGCGAATGAGTTTCGCGGCCGGCAGCGACCGTCGTCCCCTCCCGCATGACCGTGGCGCGATCGGTGATGGCGAGGACTTCCTCAAGCCGGTGCGACACGAAGATTAGCGAGCGGCCCCCCTCCTTCAGCCGCGCCATGACGTCGAACAGGCGTTCGACCTCACCGGCGCTGAGCGAGGCGGTAGGTTCGTCGAAGATCATCAGTTCGGCATCGAGTGCGAGTGCCTTGGCGATCTCGACTAGCTGGCGCTGCGCCGTCGACAGTCGCCGCACCTCGATTTCAAGCGGCAGCGTGCCGCTTTGGCCGAGATCGTCGAGGATCGCGGCCGCTCTCCGCCGCTTTCCGGTGCCGGCAAGAAAGCCGCCCTTTCCAAGCTCGGGCAGAAAGATGTTCTCCAGAACGCTGAGATCCGGCGCGAGCGTGGTCTCCTGCATCACGATGGCGATGCCAGCCGTCAGCGCGTCGCGTGTCGAGCGCAGGTGAAGCTCCCGCCCGCGATAGACCAGCCTGCCCTGCTCCGGCCGCAGATGACCGGAGACGACCTTGGACAGCGTCGACTTCCCGGCTCCATTGGCGCCGAGAAGCGCGTGAATCTCGCCCTTTCCGACGACGAGAGACGCACCAGCCAGCGCGCGCGTTCGCCCGAAGGACTTTTCGATCCCCGAGGCCTCGACCAACGGCACCACCTCGGTGCTGGAAGTCAGCTCAGGCAAGGG
>NZ_JAJAVB010000040.1:37360-42175 GCF_020615385.1 Jiella soli
CGGCGCCGGTCCTCGAGCTCGAGCCGCGAAACGAAGAAACTGTCATCTCGACTATCCTGATGACGGAGTGCGACGGGGGAAGGAGCCGGAGAAACCTCTTCCCGCGGGCGGGCGGCCCGGCCGCGTCTCTGCAGCTGGGCGCGCATCGCTCTTCTCACTCCATCTCGTTGGCGAAGACCGTCTCCTTCACCGTCGGCAGCACCTCGTCGATGTTCTTCGATGTCACGACCAGGATCGGCACGGTGATCTGCTTTTCGGGCGTGCCGCCGTTCAGATGCTCGAACAGCGCCTCGGCCGACTTCTGCCCCATGAGGTATGGCTGCTGCATGCCGGTCGCGACGATGTCGCCGGACTTCAGAAGGTCGACGAAGTCCGGAATGCCGTCAAAAGCGGCAACGAGCACCTCGCCCTGGCGGCGGCCGGCCTTGATGGCCCTCAGTGCGCCGAGCGCCGGCTGGTCGGTCTGGATGAAGAGACCGCGCATGCCGGGATTGGCAGTCAGCATGTCCTGAACAAATTTGAAGGTCTCGTCGGCGGTGTAGGACTGCATCTGCTGCAGACCCGCCTCCTTGCCTGTCACTCCGCCGTCCTTCAGTCCGTCACGGAACCCCTTGGTTCGAGCCTGGCCGTTCTTGCGGGCCTGCGAGATAGTGACGAGGCCGACCGAGGCGTCCTGCCAGCCCTTCTCCTTCATCGCGGCGGCGAGCGCCTCGCCCACACCTTTTGCGCCCTCGTAATTGTCGGAGATGATGAAGGAGACGTAGTCGCCCTCGTTTGTGCCGATGTCGGCGATCACCACCGGTATATTCTTGGATGCGGCCAGTTGCAGGACGCTCGGCGCAGTGGATGAATCCGTCGGCGAGATGACGATCCCGGCTACGCCTCGGGCGATGGCATCCTGAGCGTTCTGCAGCTGGGTCTGGGCGCTGTTGCGCGAATCCAGTGCCTGAAAGCCGTAACCGTTCTTCTGCGCGACTGACTCGACGCCCTTCGACAGATAGCGCCAGAACGGCAGGTCAAGACCCGGCGTCAGATAGACGATCTCCTTCGACTGCGCGGCCGCCGGCAAGGCACCCGTAAGACCGACACCCGTTGCGAGCGCGATCACCGCGATCGCCTTCAACATATTGCGCTTGAGCATGCTATCCTCCCTTTGCGGTCCCTCTGGCCGGGGACCTTCGGCACTCTCAGTTCCCGTCCGAGGTATCCTCCCGTCGAACGGTCGACTGATGCTCTCTCGCCATGGCGCGCCCCGCGCCGGCGAGGATCGTCATGGTGGTACGGTAGATGCGATCGAGATGGACTTCGAAAGCCGCAACGGTCGCCTCGGCATCCCTGCGGGAGAGCGCCGCGACGATAGCCTCGTGGTCGGCATAGCTGTTTGCCATCGCACCCGGCTCAGCCACCGCTTTGCGGCGATGCTCCATCATGTAGCCGTATAGGTCGGCGACGAAGTCGGCGAGGACCGCATTGCCGCAGCAGCGATAGACGGTGAGGTGAAACTCGCGGTCGATGATCAGGAAGCGGACAGGGTCATCGGTCGCCTTTTGCTGAGCCTTCAGCGACTCCGCAAGAAACCCAAGGGTTTCGTCGTCCATTCGCCGCGCCGCGTCGCCCACGACCTGCCGCTCGACCATCCACCGCGAAGCGTGAATGTCCTCGATGTCGTAGCTGTTGATCAGACGGGCCTCACGGAGGCCGATGAAATCCTGTCCGACAGCGTCGGACACCACTTTGGTGCGCGCCCCGTGGACGACGGCCAGGAGACCCTTGGCGGCCAAGATCTGAATGCCACCGCGCACGGTCTCCCGGCTGACCTGGAGCGCCATGGCGAGATCGCGCTCGCTCGGCAGGTCATCGCCGACCTTGAGAATTCCCGAAGCGATCAATGCCGCGATCTTCGCGGCGACAACATCGCGGATGCTGCGGCGTAGGATGGCCTCCCGCAGTTCAGGGGCGTTCTCCAAGACGAAGTTCGTCAGCGACATGGCGACCGCAACTGTTTCTCTGGCCCGACCAGCGGACCAGTTTGGTGACAGTCCGACAAGCGATGGGCGCTGTCAAGCGTCTCGTCGATCTCGATGCGGAACTCCTCGAAGATCCAGCGCACAAGATCCTTGCGGCGCCATCGCACCACGCCGTGGATCGCTGGGATCGGTCCCCGCTCGACCACGTCCACCAGCGCCTGACGCTGCGCGTCGTTCAGCTTCGGCCGGTTGCCCGGCGCCTTGCCGTTGATCAGCCGTCCGGGCCGCGGGCGTTGAACCGCACCACCCAGTTCCGGATGATCTGCACCGTCACATCACGGAGCCGGCCGGCGTCGCTGCGCGAGCCGCCGTCGTAGATCTCAGCCAGCGCCAAAATGCGCCGAGCCTGGGCGGCGTTCTTCGTCGCCTTCGCGGGCCGTCTGAGGGCCGGCCCGTCGAAATCTGTCCGAAGCGGGATCGGTATCGTCATGGCAAACCTCCGTTTGCCACCAATGATTCAGACTTCCATCACGATGGGAATCCTCCGCGAGTCAGCCTTCACGCACGCTGGTATTACCGCCTCGCAGGTGCGATGCATGTGACCCGCACTCGCCTCCGGAAACTTAGACGTACGCCAGATGTGAGAGCGCGAAGAGGCGTCTTTCTGCCGGTTTCGTGGGACACCGAGATAGGGATTTTAACGGAATTGGAGAGGGGAATGAGAGGAAGGAAGTTCAGCCCTCCTCCGACGGTGACGACCTGCCTCGGCTGCACAGTTGAGTGAAAAGATCGGGCGCGCCGAAGCCGCCGGACGTTGTCACGAGTTCCACACCGGCCATCCGACCGTCGGCGATCCGAGAAACGGGCAATCCTGGCGCGATCTCGCCCTGGCAAGCGAGCAAGCCGGCCTCGGCCGCCGCCAAAACCGTCGCCAGAGTGTTGCCAACCGAACCGGGAGCAAGCCATGAAGACCAGAATCGGCATCACCATGGGCGACGTCTGCGGCGTCGGCCCCGAGATCACCGCTCGTGCGCTTGTCGATCCGAAGGTGCAGTCCATCGCCCGCCCCTGCGTCATCGGCGACGCCGGAGTCCTCGCGAGGGCGCGCGACATCGTGAACGCCGGGTTCGAGATCGTGACGTTCAGGCCCGGCGACCCGATCCCTGAGACCGGCGACGGCGCCGTGGCCTGCGCGGTTCCCGGCCTTGGTGTTGGCACCCTCCCCTTCGGAGCAATCGACGGCCGGGCCGGCGCGGCGGCCTATCATTTCATCGAAGCGGCGGTCGACATGGCCAAGGCCGGGCAGATTGACGCCATCGTCACCGCGCCGTTGAACAAGGAAGCGCTGCACGCCGGGGGCTACGTGTTTCCCGGTCACACGGAGATCCTGGCGGACTGACCGGGACGCAAAACTACTCGATGATGCTGGCGACGCCGAAGATGAAGGTCATCCACCTGACCACCCATATCGGCCTGATCGAGGCCATCCGCCGGATCAATCCTGAGCGGAGCTATCAGGTCACTCGCCTTGTCCACGATAAGCTGGAGCGCGCCGGCAGAAGCGCCCGCGGATCGCCGTCTGCGGCATCAATCCTCATGCCGGCGAGAACGGGCTGTTCGGAGAGGGCGAAGAGGAAGAGAAACTCGCCCCCGGCATATCGCGCGGGCGCGCCAGGAGGGCATCGACGCCAGCGCCCCTTTCCGGCCGACACGCTGTTCTATCGCGCCTCGCGCGGGAATTTCGACGTCGTCGTCGCCTGCGACCACGATCAGGGCCACGCTCCGGCGAAGGCGATGTTCTTCGACGAGGGGGTCAATGTCACGTTCGGGCTGAACGGCGGGATCATCCGCACCTCGGTCGATCACGGCATGGCTTCGACATCGCCGGACAGGGCATCGCCCGCGCCGACAGCCTCGTGGCCGCGATCCGCTATGCCGTGGAACTCGCCCCGGAGCACACGGGCGGCTGAAGCTGCGCCGCGCGATCGCCGCCAAGCGGTGCCGTATCGGGTCAGCGGGTGGCGGCGAGACGGTCGCCGGATTGCTTGTCGAAAAGGTGCAGCGTCTCGTGCGGCAAGGCGATCTTGATCGTCTCCCCTTCCCTGATATCAGGTCGGCCGTGCAGCACCGCGGTCAGTGTCTCGCCTTGAAAGTCCAGGATCACCTGGAGTTCGGCACCAGTCGGCTCGACGATCCGCACCCTAGCGTCGAGGCCGCTCTCGGCGATCGCGATGTCCTCCGGCCTCAGGCCGAGGACGACGTCCCGGCCCGCACCGACGCCGACCGGAGCCGGAAAAGCGATCCTTGCGCCCACCTGTGAGACGAAGGCGGTTCCCGAAGGGTGGACGCTTCCCGTGAGAAGATTCATCGCCGGCGAGCCGATGAACCCCGCCACGAAGACGTTGGCCGGCCTGTCGTAGAGGTCGAGCGGCGTGCCAATCTGCACGACATGGCCGCCGCGCATGACGACGATCTTGTCGGCCATCGTCATCGCCTCCGCCTCGCTCCACGAACACTCAGCGCGCGGCCTCGACCAGTGCCTGACCCTCACCGGCGCGAACGGCCTGCCGTTGATCGGCACCGGCGACTGGAACGACGGCATGAACCGGGTCGGCGAAGCCGGCCGCGGCGAAAGCGTCTGGCTCGGCTGGCTGCTGATCGCCACCGTCGACCTGTTCGCGCCCCTCGCGGAGACCCGGGACCCGGACCGGGCTTCCCGCTGGCGCGCCCATGCGGCATCCGTTCTTGCGGCGATCGAAGCGACGGCCTGGGACGGACAATGGTATCGCCGGACCACCTTCGACGACGGCAGCTGGCTCGGCTCTGCCGGCAACGAGGCCTGCGAGAT
>NZ_JAJAVB010000041.1 GCF_020615385.1 Jiella soli
AGATTGTCACCCATGTCTTAGGAACGTTCTGTTACCCATGTCTCCGGGGCGGACACCGACGCGATTGGTGACCCTCCTCAGACTCGAACCCTTGGGCCCATAGCCGATGCTCGGCCGTACGAGGCGCATACGGATTCTCGGCGGCGGTGCCCCTCCCCCGGCACGCATTCCGCCCCTCGACCCACACGTGACGCTCGCGCCACGCCGAAGCGATCTCTGCCGCTAGATCCCGGTCCTGACCGACCAACGCTTCGCCTCCCCCGCAATCGTCGATCAGTCATCTAAGGCTATGGGGTGGCCCGGTCTTTAAACCAGATAAGCTTGCCTGCGCAGCGCCGGCTACGTGTCACGGCAAAATTAGCCAAAGCGCCCGGATCGAATAAGCGCATGCACTCTGCGGCGACCTCGAACGCGCCGCGGTCGCCGCGCACCCGTCCTGCCGCGTCCATCACCAGCCCGGCCATGGTCACGTCGGCAACGTGCCGGCTGTCAGCCGCAGAATGGCCGGTCGCCTCAAAAGGTCCGTCACAGCGTGGATATTCGTGTTTGACCGCCGCGCGAGGGCCCGATGGCTTGAGCCTTCGCCCACCTTTCCCCGTGAGCAGAACGGTGCATCTTCACATAGCTGGAGTCGAACGAAGCCGATAGCGCGAACACGCCGCTGGCAACAAGAGCATCGAGGATGCGGTCCAGAGTTGTCGACGGGACCAGCGGTTGAAGCGATTGTGGATCGTCGTCGACGGACCGTATTCGGCCGGGCAGTCCTGCCAGCCGCAGCCTGTCTTCAGTACATACAGGATGCCGCTGATGAGCTGGCGATCGTGGACCCCGCGTGCGCCCGGCTGGTTCTTCGGAAGGTGCGGCTCGATCGCCGCCCACGCCTCGTCACTCAACCAGAATAGCCTGCCCATCATCGCCTCGCTCGCAAAACAACCGGAGGGAAGTTGATTTGCTACGCACCTTCAACAGGCTGATTGGGTTTCGACCCTAAGCCATTGCCCCTCAAGATCGAACAGGAAGCGCTCGATAGGCAGGCGGCTGTAGGCGAATTGTCATCATAAACGGCGCATAAACAATCTACGCGCCCTTTATGCTTGCCGCGCTAAAATGATAATGGCGCGTTGATGGCGGCCGAAGCTACCTAAACTGCTCCCACAACTGGAGAGCAGTCATGTTCGACATCGTCTACATAGCCCTCACCGTCGGATTCTTTCTGGCCGCGGCTCTGTCCGTGCGCGGCTGCGAGCGGATCTGAGGTATGCCCATGAGCTTCGACCTCGTCCTCGGAGGGCTGACGGCCGTCGGCCTTCTTGTCTACCTGTCCTACGCGCTCATGCGCCCCGAACGCTTCTGAGGGGTAAGCGCCATGGCACCCGATATCCTCCAGTTCATCCTCTACTGTGTGCTCCTGACGGTGCTGGCCTGGCCACTCGGCCTGTACATGGCACGTGTCTTCTCGGGCGAGCGCACCGTGCTTTCGCCCCTCCTCGATCCTGTCGAGGCCGGCCTCGCACGGGGCTGCGGCGTCGATCTCGGCAAGAGCAACCAGCACTGGACGCGCTATGCCCTCGCCGCGCTCGCCTTCAATCTCGCGGGCTGGCTGGTGCTCTACGCCATCCTGCGCCTGCAGGGCTTCCTGCCGTTCAACCCGCAGGGCCTGCCTGGCCTGTCGCCGGATCTCGCCTTCAACACGGCGGTCAGCTTCGTCACCAACACCAACTGGCAGGCCTATGGCGGCGAGACGACCATGTCGTATCTCAGCCAGATGGCTGGACTGACCGTCCAGAACTTCGTCTCGGCCGGAACGGGAATCGCGATCGGCGCCGCGGTGATCCGGGGCCTTGCCGGGCGCGAGACGCGCGGGATCGGCAATTTCTGGGTCGATCTCGCTCGCTCGATCCTTTACCTTCTTCTGCCGCTGTCGATCCTGTTCGGCCTGTTTCTCGTCTGGCAGGGCGTGCCGCAGAACCTTGCCTCCTACGTCGACGCCACGACGCTTGAAGGGGCCAGGCAGACCATCGCGCAGGGGCCGGCAGCCGCACAGATCGCGATCAAGCAGCTTGGCACCAATGGCGGCGGCTTCTTCAACGCCAACTCGGCCGTCCCGTATGAGAATCCGACGCCGCTCGCGAACTTCTTCGAGATGCTGGCGATCCTCCTGATCCCGGCGGCCTTTCCCTTCATGTTCGGGAAGATGGTCAAGGACATGCGGCAGGGCGCCGCGATCTTCGCGGCGATGCTGGTGCTCTTCGTCGCCGCGCTCGGCCTGACCTACGGCTCCGAGATCCAGGGCAACCCAATCTACGCCCAACTTCCGATCGACCAAGCCGCTGGCAGCATGGAAGGCAAGGAGGTTCGCTTCGGCACCGGAAATTCGGCGCTGTGGGCCACCGCGACGACTGCGGCGTCCAGCGGTTCGGTTAATTCCATGCACGACTCCTACACTCCGCTCGGTATGCTCGCTCCGATGCTGCAGATGCAGCTCGGCGAGATCGTCTTCGGCGGCGTCGGTTCCGGCTTCTACGGCATGCTCGCCTTCGTTCTATTGACGGTGTTCATTGCGGGCCTGATGGTCGGCCGAACGCCGGAATATCTCGGAAAGAAGATCGAGGCGAAGGAGGTCAAACTCTCCATCATCGCCTTCCTGGTCATGCCCGTCGGCGTCCTCGTCTTTGGCGCCATGGCGGCGGTCATTCCCACCGCCTTGGCCTCGGTCCAGGACGCCGGACCGCATGGACTGTCGGAGATCCTCTACGCCTATTCCTCGGCGACGGGGAATAACGGCTCGGCCTTCGCGGGCTTCGGTGCCGGGGTGCCCTACCACAACACGATGCAGGGCATCGCCATGCTCCTCGGTCGCTACGTCTTCATCGTGCCGATGCTGGCGATCGCCGGCTCGCTGGCGGCCAAGAAGACTGTGCCCGCCTCGGCTGGGACATTCCCGACCCACACGCCGCTGTTCGTCGGCCTTTTGGTGGCGGTAATCCTGATCATCGGCGGCCTGACCTTCTTCCCGGCGCTTGCGCTCGGTCCGATCGCCGAGCAGACGGCGATGCTGGTCGGACAGACCTACTGAGCTGGGTCATGTCCGTCTGGAACTATCTTCGTGTCGGCGCTCGCCGCCGACACGTGCCCCTTCTGCGGACGCTTCTGAAGGCCAGCCCGATCATCGTCGGAGCCTCGACGCTGATCGTGGTCTTCGTCGCCTTCCGCCTCTTCGTCACCATGCAGCAGGTTCCCGGAGCCGCTCGCGGCATCCGTCAGGCCTTCGGCTTCTAAGGACATTCCCATGACAAGCACCAAGGACACATCCCTCTTCGACCCGGGGATCGTAAGGCCGGCGCTCAGAGCAGCAGCCTCCAAGCTCGATCCTCGGATCCTCGCAAGGAACCCGGTGATGTTCGTCACCGAGATCGTCGCGGCGCTCACAACGCTGCTGTTCCTGCGCAACCTCGCCTTCGGCGTCGACGGCGCCTTTCTGGTGGGCCAGATCGCGGTGTGGCTGTGGTTCACCGTCTACTTCGCCAATCTCGCCGAGGCGATGGCGGAAGGCCGCGGCAAGGCCCGCGCGGACACGCTGCGGGCGACGCAGAGCGAGACGCCGGCCAAGAAGCTCGGCTCCACCGACGCAAGTGACTTCACCGAAGTCTCCAGCCGCAGCCTGACGACCGGCGACATCGTCCTCGTCGAAGCCGGCGACATCGTGCCTGCCGACGGCGAGGCGATCGACGGCGTCGCCTCGGTCGACGAATCGGCCATCACCGGCGAGAGCGCTCCGGTGATCCGCGAGGCAGGCGGCGACCGCTCCTCGGTCACCGGCGGCACCCGCATCGTGTCCGACTGGCTGAAGGTAAGGGTGACGGCCAAGCCGGGAGAGAGCTTTCTCGACCGTATGATCGCGCTGGTCGAAGGAGCCCAGCGCCAGAAGACGCCGAACGAGATCGCCCTCAACATCCTCCTCGTCGGCATGACGATCATCTTCCTTCTGGTCGTCGTGACGCTGGAGCCTTTCGTCGTCTATTCCGGCGCCTTCGTGCCGGTCGCCTTCCTGATCGCGCTGCTCGTTACGCTGATCCCGACGACGATCGGGGGCCTCCTGTCGGCGATCGGCGTCGCGGGAATGGACCGGCTGGTGAAGGCAAACGTCGTCGCCAAGTCGGGCCGCGCCGTGGAAGCGGCTGGTGACGTCGACACGCTGCTTCTCGACAAGACCGGCACGATCACCTTCGGCGCCCGCCGGGCGGATGCCTTCCTGCCGCTGCCCGGGGTGTCGGAAACGGAATTCGCGCAAGCCGCCTTCGTCGCCTCTGGCGGCGACGAGACCCCGGAGGGGCGCTCCATCCTCGACTACGCACACAAGCTCTCGCCGCGTCTCGGCAGTGATGCCGCAGCCGTCGCGGAGACCATCGCCTTCTCCGCGCAGACCCGGCTGTCCGGCGCCAACCTTTCGGACGGCACCAGCCTGCGCAAAGGCGCTGCGGATGCGGTGCTCGCCTGGTGCGGCGGCGATCGTCCCAAGCCGCTGAACGATTTGGTCGAGCGGATCGCCCGCTCGGGCGGCACGCCGCTCGTCGTGGCGAAGGACAAGCGCCCGCTCGGCGTCGTCCACCTGAAGGACATCGTCAAGCCCGGCATCCGCGAGCGCTTCGCCGAATTGCGCCGCATGGGCGTCCGGACGGTGATGATCACCGGCGACAATCCGCTGACCGCGGCGGCGATCGCCGCGGAAGCCGGCGTCGACGACTTCCTGGCCGAGGCGACGCCGGAGAACAAGCTGGAGCTGATCCGCAAGGAGCAGGCCGAGGGCAAGCTGGTCGCCATGTGCGGCGACGGCTCGAACGACGCGCCGGCGCTCGCCCAGGCCGATGTCGGCGTCGCCATGAACACCGGCACCCCGGCCGCCAAGGAGGCCGGCAACCTCATCGACCTGGACAGCGATCCGACGAAGCTGATCGAGATCGTCATGGTCGGCAAGCAGCTTCTGATCTCGCGCGGCGCGCTGACCACCTTCTCGATCGCCAACGACGTCGCGAAGTATTTCGCGATCCTGCCGGCGCTGTTCGTCACAGCCTATCCCGGCCTCGGCGCGCTCAACGTCATGGGCCTGTCGAGCCCTGGCAGCGCCATCCTCTCGGCGGTGGTCTTCAACGCCCTCGTCATCATCGCGCTGATCCCGCTCGCTCTGAAGGGCGTGCGTTACGCCCCCGCCTCGGCCGCCAGCCTGCTCAGGCGCAACCTCCTCGTCTACGGCCTCGGCGGCCTCATTGTCCCCTTCATCGGCATCAAGGCGATCGACCTCGTGGTCAGCGCCCTCGCCCTCGCGTAAGGACTGCTTCCATGTTTTCCGAGTTCCGGCCCGCCTTGGTGATGATCACCGCGATGACGCTCCTCACCGGCGTCGCCTATCCGCTTGCGATGACGGGCGTCTCGCAGGCGCTGTTCCCGGACCAGGCGAATGGCAGCCTGGTGAGCGAAAACGGCAAGGTGATCGGCTCCGCACTGGTCGCCCAGTCATTCACGCAGCCCGGCTATTTCCATCCGCGCCCCTCCGCCGCGAACTACGACGGTGGCTCCAGCGGCGGCAGCAATTTGGGCCCGACCAGCGCGGCGCTGCAGGAGCGCATCACCGCCGATACGGCCCGGCTGTCGAAGGAGAATCCCGGAACTCCGATCCCGGTCGACCTCGTGACGACCTCGGGCAGCGGCCTCGACCCGGACATCTCGCCCGCGGCGGCCGAATTCCAGGCGCCCCGAATCGCCTCGGCTCGTGGCCTCGCGGTCGGTCAGGTCCGCGACCTCGTCCGCCAGACCGCAAGGGGCCGCACCTTCGGCCTACTCGGAGAGCCGCGGGTGAACGTCCTGGCGCTGAACCTCGCCTTGGACAGGCTGGCGCCGCCAGCCGTTCCGGCTCCGCGGGCGAGCGAGCCCGTGGCAGCCAGCGGCAGTGTCCGGTAGGCACACGCCGTGGCCCATCCCGACGTCCGCCCCGAGCCGGAAGCCCTTCTCGCAGAAGCCAGACGGGAGGGTCGCGGCCAGCTGAAGATCTTTCTCGGCGCCGCGCCCGGCGTCGGCAAGACCTTCGCCATGCTGGAGGCGGCGCGGATCCGGCAGAACGAGGGCGTGGACGTCGTCGTCGGGGTGGTGGAGGCGCACGGCCGCGCCGAGACCGAGCGGCTGCTGGCGGGGCTGGAGATCCTGCCTCGCAGCCGCCTCTTCTACCGGGGCCGTGCCCTGCCCGAGATGGACTTAGACGGGCTGCTTGCCCGCCGTCCGAAGCTCGCGCTCGTCGACGAGCTTGCGCATACCAATGTCGAGGGCAGCCGCCACGCCAAGCGCTGGCAGGATGTGGAGGAACTGCTCGTAGCAGGGATCGACGTCTATTCGACGCTGAACATCCAGCATCTGGAAAGCCTCAACGACGTCGTCGCCCGGATCTCCGGCGTGCGCGTCCGCGAGACCGTTCCCGACACGATTCTGGAACTCGCGGACGAGATCGAACTGATCGACCTGCCGCCGGAGGAACTGATCGCGCGGCTGCGGCAGGGCAAGGTCTATGTCCAGGAACAGATTGCCCGGGCGATCCAGAACTTCTTCTCCAAGGGCAACCTGACGGCCCTGCGTGAACTGGCGATGCGCATTGCCGCCGACCGGGTAGACGCGCAGATGACGGCGCATATGCGCTCCCATGCGATCCCCGGACCGTGGCCCGCGCAAGAGCGCATCCTCGTATGCATCAATGAGGCCCCGGTCTCCAAAAGCGTGGTGCGAGCGGCCAAGCGCATGGCCGAACGCGCGCGCCTGCCCTGGATCGCGCTCAGCGTCGCGACGGCGACGACGGAGAGTCTGCGCGAGAAGGAGAAGGATTCGCTTGTCGAGACGCTGCGGCTCGCCGAGACGCTCGGGGCCGAGGTGGTGACGCTGAGCGTCAGCGCCAACGTCGCCGACGAGATCCTCGCCTATGCGCGCACGCGAAACGTCAGCCGCATTCTGATCGGCCGGCCGCGTCAGCGTCGCTGGGTTCCGGGTTTCGTTCGCGAGACGGTTGCCGAGACGCTCCTGAAGCGGGCGACAGATTTCGAGGTGACGGTGGTTTCGCCGGACGAACGGGCCGCTCGCGAAGCCCGTCTGAAACTCCCGATCCCCACGCTCGCGTCGAAGCCGACGGCGTATCTCTGGACTACGGTGGCGGTGGCGCTGGCCTGCCTTGCAGCGCAGGTCGTACTGGTGGCCATCCCAGTCGAAAGCCTCGCGCTGGTCTTCCTGCCGGCAGTTCTCTTCGCCGCCGCGCAATATGGGCTGGCGCCCTCGATCTTCGCCAGCGTGATGGCATTCTTCGCCTACAACTTCTTCTTCACTGACCCGTACTACACCTTCAACGTCTACAACGAGAGCGAGGTTCTGACGCTCTTCCTTTTCCTCGTCGTGTCCATCGTCACCGGCAACCAGGCGGCTCGGCTGCGCACGCAGGCCACCGCCCAGCGAGCAATCGCGGAGCGCACGATGCGGCTCTACGAATTCAGCCGAAAGATCGCCAGCGCGGCATCGCTGGACGACGTCGTCTGGGCCGCCGTCCATCACGTCGCTTCCACACTGAAGTGCGACGCCCTGCTGCTGGGACCGGACGAACACCACCGCCTGACGATTCTCGGCGGCTTCCCGCCGGAAGACCAGCTCGACGTAAAAGACTGGGGCGCTGCCGAATGGGCCTTCGAGCACAAGGAGCCGGCAGGCTGGCGGTCGGTCACGCTGCCGGCAGCCTCCTGGCTGTTCCTCCCGCTTGGCGCGGGGGCGACGCCGATCGGCCTTCTCGGCGTGAAGTTTCGCCAGGGGGCGGCGCCAGGTCCCGCAGAGCGCCGGCTCCTCGATGCCCTGGTGGATCAGATCGCGGTGGCATTGGAGCGTACGCGGCTTGCCAGCGACATGGAGGAGACGCGGCTCCTGTCCGAGACCGAGCGCCTGCGGGCAGCGCTCCTCTCCTCGGTCAGCCACGACCTTCGCACTCCGCTGGTCTCGATCATCGGCGCCGCGTCCAGCCTGATCGAAGCGGATGCGGCGCTTGGCGCCGCTGGCCGACGCGCCATGGCCGAGACGATCTTCGAGGAGGGGGAACGGCTCAACCGCTACGTTCAGAACCTTCTCGACATGACCAGGCTCGGCTACGGCGCCCTTGAGGTCAGGCACGAGGCGGTCGACCTGCGCGAGACGGTCGGGCGGGCGATGATGCGCCTCAAGCACAGCCTCGCCGGCCACCGGATCGTGCTCGATCTCGCCCTCGACCTTCCGCTGGCGGACGGCGATCCCGTCCTGCTCGAGCAGGTGGTGACGAACATCCTCGACAATGCCGCGAAATATTCGGAGCCGGGAACGGCGATCACCATCGCCGGACGGGCTGGAGCGCGGACCCTCGTCCTGTCGGTCACCGACGAGGGGCCGGGCATTCCGGCCGAGGACCGCGACAAGATCTTCGACATGTTCTACCGGGTACGCGCCGGCGATGGCCAGAAGGCCGGAACCGGCCTCGGGCTTGCCATCTGCCAGGGAATTCTGGAGGCGCACGGCGGCAGCATCAGGGCGCAATCGGCCAGCAGCGGCAGGACGGGAACACGAATCGTGGTCGAACTTCCCATCGTCCGACGGTCGGCGGAGACTGAGCCCTCCTCGGTGAACGCTCCTCAGGGAGATGGCGAATGAGCGCCGGGCGCATCCTGGTTGTGGACGACGAACCGCAGATCCGAAAATTCCTGCGCATCGCGCTGGAGGCGCATCAGTTTGAAGTGTCGGAAGCCGGACGCGGCACAGAAGCGATCGAGAGGAGTGCTTCCCAGACCCCGGACCTTGTCGTCCTCGACCTCGGCCTGCCGGACATCGACGGCAAGGAGGTCGTTCGCCGCGTACGCGAATGGTCGCGAGTGCCGATCCTGATCCTTTCGGTCCGCCAGGCGGAAACCGAGAAGGTCGCGGCGCTCGATGCCGGCGCCAACGACTATGTCGTCAAGCCCTTCGGCATCGCCGAGCTCCTGGCCCGTGTGCGCGTCCTCCTGCGCGCGCAGGAAGCGCGGCAAGGGTCTCAGGAGAGCCCGCAGATGACGTTCGGCTCCCTCACGCTCGATCTGCCAAAGCACGAGGTGACGCTCGAAGGCAGCCCCGTCCGCCTCACCCGCAAGGAATTCGACCTCCTGCGCTATCTCGCGGCGCATGCCGGGCGGATTGTCACCCACCACGCGCTGCTGACGGAGATCTGGGGACCGGCCCATCGCAACGATGTCCAGTATCTCCGCGTGTTCATCGGCCGCATCCGGGCGAAGTTAAAGGACGACCCCGCCGCCCCGCGCTTCATCCTCAACGAGCCGGGCGTCGGCTACCGCTTCCTCGGCTGATCGGCCGGGCGGCCCCATGCTCAGACTACCAAGGGAGTTGCGATGCCCCGCACAGCCAATGACGGCCTCCGGACCATCGACACCAGCCGGCAAAAATTGGCGGCATGTGGACCGGTCGGATCCTAAGGGATGGGGCCGAGACGAGACTGTCGCCTTCCGGGCATGGCCGGCGAAAAGCTGCCCCTCGGTTCTCGACCCGGATTGCCAATTGCCCGTCCCGCAAATAACTGTGGCTCATCGTTTTGGCCCGAATTTGGGAGGGCTTGAGGAGTTCCGGTTTGTCTAGCAAACCCAATAGGATACATCACGATTCGAGCGTTCGCCTTAAAGGCGGCGGCGACATGGGTGATGCCATCCGTGCATTCGAGTGGGCGGGAACATCGCTTGGGCCTATCGAAGGATGGCCCGAGTCTCTCCTGAACACGCTTCGAACCATCCTCGCGACGCGCCAGCCGATCTGTTTTTGGTGGGGTCCGGACCTTCTCCAGTTCCACAACGACGCATACCTTCCGGTGATCGCCGAACGTGCCGACGAAGCGCTCGGCGCCCCGTTCCAACGATTCTGGGCCGACGTCTGGGACGGCGTGAGGCCGTTCGTCGACGAGGCTTTTGCCGGGCGCGGAACCTGGATCGAGGACTTACCCCTACAGATGGTCCGCGGCGGAAAGACCGTTCCGACCTCCTGGACGTTCTCGTACAGCCCGCTCTACGACGACGAGGGCGAGATCGCCGGAGTGATGAACATCGTTACGGAGACGACGCAGGCGGTTCGCAACCGCGAGGCTCTGGCTTCGGAAATTGACCGCACGAAAGCGGCGCTCGAGTCGCTCAGGGTTTCCGAGAAGCGGCAACGCGTCCTGCAGCGAGAACTGACGCACCGCATGAAGAACACGCTCGCGATGGTCCAGTCCGTCGTCACGCAAAGTCTGCGACATTCGGACGACGTCGAAACGGGAGCGAAACTGGCCGCACAGCGCATCGAAGCCCTTTCCCGGGCGCAGGACATGCTCACTGAGACGACCTGGGAGACTGCCGACATCAGGGAGGTCGTCGAGGCAGCCATTGCGCCGCATCTCGATGACACCGGACGCATCCGCTTAGACGGCCCGGAACACGCTCTCACAGCCCAGCAGGCGCTCGGCCTTTCGCTTGCGATCCACGAGCTCGCCACGAATGCGGTGAAATATGGGGCCCTGTCGAACGAACGTGGCAGCGTGCGGATCGCGTGGAGCGACGCCGAGAACGGCGGTCTGGTCTTCTGTTGGAGCGAGCATGACGGCCCCCCGGTAATCGTTCCCGAGAAGAAGGGCTTCGGCACGAAGCTGACGACGCGCGTGGTGCCTTTCTACTTCGACGGCCGGGCGAGCATGGACTACGCAGGCAGCGGAATCGTCTATTCGTTGTTCGGATCGCCCCCCGAGGGGGAACGTTCCGGGGTCAAGAGCCCTTCCCCTCGATGAAGCCTTTCCCCACGCCCAAAGCCGGCACCGTCCTCGTCGTCGAGGACGAACCCTTCCTGCGCATGGACCTCGTCGATACGCTCGAGGATGCGGGCTTCGCTTGTCTCGAAGCGGCGAATGCTGACGAGGCAATGCGGACCCTCAAGGCCATTCGGTCCGTGGAGGTTCTCCTTACCGACGTCCATATGCCGGGGACAATGGACGGCATTGAGCTGGCGCGGCTGACAAGAAACGGCTGGCCGCAGACAGCGATCATCGTGGTCTCAGGCCATAGGCGGGTCGAGGCCGCCGACCTTCCGTCCAATGCGTTTTTTGTGGCAAAGCCTTACGGACCGGATGTCATCATCGCCGCCGTCATCAAGGCTGTGGAGCTTCGGTGCGGAGGCATACGAACACCGATTGACCCGCTGTTGAGCGCGAGGACCTGACCATCGGAGGCCAACAGGATCGGTCGGCACAGTCCCTGCAGGCTGCTCGTGACGCCGAAATGGGCCGATTGCAGAATGGCGGCTTTACGGCGGCAATGTCAGGCAACAGGCGTTTGGTCGCAAGTGGATGAAGCCCTTCACGCCGTACGCATCTGGCGTGAGCCGCGGCGAGCAATGGACGATCCATGACCAACAGCCGCTCGCCCGAAGCTGAGCCAGGACTCCAGCCTCAATCTTGTCGGTCTTGATCCGCGCATGCGCGATCGCCTTGACCTGGAAGGAATTTGAAGCGGAGGCCGTCCGCTTGTTCGAGACGAGTGGCCGCACGCAGAGAGGAGATCGCCGAGGATCTCGCCCTCGGGCTGTCGACGCTGTGTCGGTGGCTCGAGAAGCACCGGGAAAAGGAATTGGAAGCTCCTCCCGATCGGCAGGAGGATCTGGCGGGCGAGTTGAAGCGGCTCGAGCGTGAGAACGAGACCCTCCGCCAGGAACTCGAGATCCTGAGGAGAGGTTTGGGCTCGCCCGAAACGGCGCTGGCTCGTTCCGGGCGCTCACTCAAAAGTCTCAGTAGCCCATGCCGCCAGCGCCACTCATCGCCGCAGCATGGTCGCCGGGGGTGTTGGCGATCATCGCCTCGGCCGTGATCAGCATTGCGGCAATGGAACCGGCGTCCTGCAGCGCCGTGCGCACCACCTTCGCCGGATCGACGATGCCTGCCGCAATCATGTCGACATACGCCTCGCTCTGGGCATCGAAGCCGTAATTGGCAGCGGCGTCCTCCAGCTTCCCGATCACGATCGAGCCCTCGACGCCGGCGTTCTCCGCGATCTGCCGGATGGGCGCTTCGAGCGCTCTGGCGATGACGGAGATACCAGCGGCAATGTCCGCATTCGCGCCGTTGAGCCCCCGGAGCGAAGCCCTTGCCCGCAGGAGCGCCATGCCGCCGCCGGGGACGATGCCTTCCTCGACGGCCGCGCGGGTCGCGTTGAGCGCGTCGTCGATGCGGTCCTTGCGTTCCTTGACCTCCGTCTCGGTGACGCCGCCGACGCGGATCACCGCGACGCCGCCGGCGAGCTTGGCCAGCCGCTCCTGCAGCTTTTCCCTGTCGTAGTCGGAGGTAGTCTCCTCGACCTGCGCCTTCAGCTGCGTGACGCGCGCCTTGATCGCCTCGCCGTCGCCGCCCCCGTCGACGATCGTCGTCGCGTCCTTGTCGATGATCACCCGCTTGGCGCGGCCGAGCATGTCGAGAGTCACGTTCTCGAGCTTGATGCCGACGTCCTCGGAAATGACCGTGCCGCCGGTCAGGATTGCGAGGTCCTCGAGCATGGCCTTGCGGCGGTCGCCGAATCCCGGCGCCTTGACGGCGGCGACCTTCAGGCCGCCGCGCAGCTTGTTGACGACGAGCGTGGCGAGCGCCTCGCCCTCGACGTCTTCGGATACGATCAACAGCGGCCGACCGGATTGCACCACGGCCTCCAGGATCGGCAGCAGCGCCTGCAGATTGGAGAGCTTCTTCTCGTGCAGGAGGACATGGGGCTCCTCCAACTCGGCGCGCATCTTCTCGGCATTGGTGACGAAATATGGGCTGAGATAGCCGCGATCGAACTGCATGCCCTCGACGACTTCGAGTTCGGTCTCGGCGGTCTTGGCTTCCTCGACCGTGATGACGCCTTCCTTGCCGACCTTGTCCATCGCTCTGGCAATCATCTCTCCGACCGAAGCGTCGCCATTGGCTGCGATGGTGCCGACCTGGGCGATTTCGGCGGAGGAATTTACCTTTGCGGCACGCTCGCCGATATCCTTGACGACGGCGGCGACGGCAATGTCGATGCCGCGCTTCAGATCCATCGGGTTCATCCCGGCGGCGACCAGCTTGGCCCCTTCGCGAAGGATCGAGGCGGCAAGGACCGTCGCGGTGGTCGTGCCGTCGCCGGCCTTGTCGTTGGTCTTCGAAGCCACTTCGCGCACCATCTGGGCGCCCATGTTCTCGAACTTGTCCTCGAGTTCGATCTCCTTGGCGACGGTAACGCCATCCTTGGTGATGCGCGGCGAACCAAAGGACTTGTCGATCACAACGTTGCGACCCTTCGGCCCCAGCGTCACCTTCACCGCATTGTTGAGGAGTTCCACGCCGCGCAGAATGCTGTCGCGGGCATGACCATTGAAGCGGATTTCCTTGGCGGACATCGGTTATTCCAGTGCGGTACGGAGTGAGGGAATCGATTGGGGAACGTGCTCGACCGTCAGGCGCCAGCCGGGGCGGCCTGCTCGACAATGCCCATGAGGTCGGACTCCTTCATGATGAGGAGATCCTCGCCGTCGAGCTTGACCTCGGTGCCGGACCATTGGCCGAACAGCACGATGTCGCCCGCCTTGGCGTCGACCGGGACGAGTGCACCAGCTTCATTTCGAGAGCCCGGCCCTACCGCCAGCACTTCGCCCTGCTGCGGCTTCTTCTGTGCGGTATCTGGAATGAGGATGCCGCCGGAGGATTTCGCCTCGGCGTCGATGCGACGGAGGACGACGCGATCATGGAGCGGTCGAAATTTCATGGGAGTGATCTTTCTGCAGCCGGCATTGGGCGCACGTTGCGTTCAATACATAGCCGTCCTGGCAATCGATTGACAGGAGTGCCAAGACGTTTCGTGTTCTGGCGCGTTATTTATTTTCAGGCTGATTGATTTCGATTGAATGCGCAGAAGAAAGACCCATCTCTGATTTGACGTTTTCTTTGTTCCGAGACGACAGCAGATGCTCGCCGTATGTCGGATGGAGCGAGAAACGGATAGCGATCGTCGCTTCGCCGCAGCGCTGTTCCGCCTGCCGCGTCCCTCCTGCAGAACGAGTCCATCGCCATGCCCCTCACCTTTCCCAATCGATCGCGAAGCTACGACGAGCACGGCCACCGGGTCCGGTTCGTGGGCTATGACGGCATGATGGAAGTGCCCTTCTTCGTCGAGGAGACCGCGCTGTCATCCTCCGGAGCGGTAGAGGCCCGATCGGAGATCGGCCTGCTCAAGGCGTTCGACGCGGCGCGCGACACCGTTCTGAAGGTCGCCGCCAAAGCCTATGCCCGCGGTCGCAAGAAGATGTATGTCCTCACCGACCGGGATTTCGCCTGATCCCGGGCCGAGGCGACCGTCCAATTGGAGAAAAACCCGGGGCGACGATCGGCCGCCGGGACGCAAACTTCTGGACTGGACTTGTAACTTCGGAATAAAAGGCGCATTTCATGTCGGTCGGTAGTTGTCCGAAAAAATTGGCCTTATGCGGTCCAAACGCTTGATCCAAGAATTTCTTGCGAAATATCGATTTCCTCGGGGCCAGAATTCTTCGGGCCCACAGATTTGCTAACGAAAGGGTGTCCCATGACCACGGGAACCGTAAAATGGTTTAATGCCGACAAGGGCTTCGGCTTCATCGCGCCTGACAATGGCGGCGGCGATGCCTTCGTCCACATCAGCGCCGTCGAGCGCTCCGGCATGAGCAGCCTGCAGGACGGCCAGAAGGTCTCCTACGAACTCGTCGCCGATCGCAAGAGCGGCAAGATGTCGGCCGAGAATCTCGCCGCCATCGCCTGATGATACGGCTCGCGACCATTTGGTTGCGAGCTCGATACGGCGTCGCGACAGGGTCGACCACGGATGTACTGGCGAACCCCGGCACGCGACGCCCGGGACGCAGCGCGCCAACCGCGCGCTGCGCCTGCACCACAAATGGATACGTCTCCGCACCGCGGCGGATCTACCCGCCGGACCGGCGCACGGCGATCAACAGATCCAAGTGGCAGGCAATCGTGACGTCCGCGAGCGAAAGCCGATAAGCCGATACCCCTGCCGCAGACGCGGCGGTCTCGGTGCTGAGCAACGGTTCGCTCGGCCGCTCAAGCCGACGAAGATAGCCAACTTCTCGCGAACGCAGGAGACCAGCGTAGCCGGTGGCGGAATGCGTACCGCGATTTCGACCTGCCGTCAGCGTCTCTCACAGTTCCGCAGCCTCATACGACCCTCTCCGGCAAAAACGAGCCGAAGGCAGGGCCTCGAACATGCTGCCAGATCCCGATCCGAAAGCCGGGCTGCCTTCGGCGAATTCGACGGCAAAAGCTCGGCTTTTTCTTAAAGGTGACACCATGGTCAAGTCCAGAATTGCGCGCGAACGCGCAGAACGCAGTTTCCTGCCGAAGATCGAGCAGGACGAGAAGGGCTCGGCCATGCGGACGATCGAGTCCGGGCGGATCCTCATCCAGGCCAAGTCCGCGAAATTGAAGGCGCTGCGCCTCGAGCGCGACGCGACGATCACGCTCCCTGCCGCGAAGGCACGCAAGAGAACGCGCACTGCCAAGGCCGCGTGATACCGGCTCCGAGCGCGCGCTGATCCAACAGGTGCGCGACGCCGGCGCGGGCACGTCCGCTTCGGCTCCATGACGTCCGACAATCGGCAAGTCGTCTGAGGCGAGGCTGCAGCCGACAGGCTGCATCGCCCAGGATGGACGGATCGTCATGCACCCCGATGCCTATACGCCGGCCGCGCCTATGGCGCCGGCAAGTTCGTCGCTGCAATGGCTCGACCGGTTTTTCGGTCGCGCTGAAAGCCGGACGCTATGGTCCGACCCCGCGCCGGTACGCCAGGAGCTCTTCGGCATCGAACGCCTGGAGCAGCATGCGGAAAGCCTCGCGCGTGCCCAGACCGTCACCAACCGTCCGCCGGCCGTCCTGTCGCTGCATGTCCGTATCAAGCGGAACGCGGCGGTGCTGCTCGCCGCCTACCGGGCGAACGCGGCCGAACTCGAAAAGGGCCGGAGCGTCGTGCCGGCCGCCGAATGGCTGCTCGACAACTATCATATCGTCGAGACGCAGATCCGCGACATTCGGGACGATCTGCCCAGCGGCTACTACCGCAAGCTTCCGAAACTGGCTTCCGGCCCCTTCGCCGGTTACCCGCGCATCCTCGGCCTCGCCTGGGCCTATGTCGCCCATACCGACAGCAATCTGGAAGCCGACACTCTTCGGCGTTTCGTCGCCGCCTATCAGCGTGTCCAGCCGCTGACCATCGGAGAGCTGTGGGCCGTTCCGATCACCCTGCGCATCGTGCTCGTCGAGAACCTGCGGCGCCTGGCGGATCAGATCACGGCCGGCCGGCTGGCGCGGCAGGAAGCCGATCGATGGGTGGACGGGCTTCGGGCGACGAGCGGGGGGAGGACGGAACTCTCCGAGCTGGTCTCGGCTCTTCCTGATGCGCCTCTGTCAGAACGGTTCGCGGCTCAGCTTGCCAAGCGGATGCGCGACGCCGATCCCTCGACGACCCCGGCCCTGGTCTGGCTGGAAGAGCGGCTCGGCCAGCAATCGACCTCCAGCGACGAGGTAGTGCGCCATGTGCAGCTCAGACAGGGTGCCTCGAATGTCACCGTCCGCAATATCGTCACCAGCATGCGGCTGGTCTCCGATATCGACTGGGCCGACCTGTTTGAAAGCGTCAGCCTCGTCGACGCGCGGCTTCGAGCCAGAAGCGGCTTCGCCCGCATGGATTTCGCCACCCGCAATCTCTACCGCAGTGCGATCGAGCAGTTGTCGCGAGGCTCGAACGCGAGCGAACTGGACATTGCAGAGCTGGCGCTGGACGCAGCCGAGACCGCAGCGGCGGCGGATGTCGCTCAGTCGGAGCGGGTCGGAGATCCCGGCTACCACCTGATTTCCGACGGCCGGCGGGCGCTGGAGACGTCGATCGGCTTTCGCCCTACCGCTCGCCTCTGGTGGAGCCGCTTCAGCGTTCGTGCGGGCATTGCCGGCTATGTCGGCGCCGTTCTCGCCCTGGGCGTTCTCCTGGCGCTGCTGACCGCCTGGGCGATGGCGAGCGTCGGTGCCGGCCTCGTTCTCGCGTCACTCTTCGCCCTTGCGGCTGTCATACCGGCCAGCGAAGTCGCGATGGCCGTCGCCAACCGGGCGCTGACCTTCAGTTTCAGCGCGAACGCGCTGCCGGCCCTCGATCTGAGAAAGGGCGTCCCTTCGTCCCTGCGCACGCTCGTCGTGGTGCCGACGCTTTTGACAGGCGCGGACGATCTTCGCGAGCAGATCGAGCGGCTGGAGGTGCACTTTCTTTCAGGCACGGCCGGCGACATCGCCTTCGCGCTTCTGGCGGACGGTGTCGACGCGGAGAGCGAGATCCTCGCCGGTGACGCCGACCTGATCGCCATCGCAACCGACGCGATCGAGCGCCTCAACACCCGCCATGGCCCCGGCCCCTCCGGTCCGCGATTCCTGTTCCTCAATCGAAGGCGCCTCTTCAACCCGGCGGAAGGCGTCTGGATGGGCTGGGAGCGCAAGCGCGGCAAGCTGCACGAGCTGAACCGCCTGCTGCGCGGCGCGACCGATACGTCCTATGCCGCCGCCGACGGTTCCTCCCCGAGCGTGCCGGCCGACGTGCGCTACGTCATCACGCTGGACGCCGACACCCGGCTGCCGCGCGACACCGCCAACCGCCTGATCGCCAAGATGGCGCATCCGCTGAACCGGCCGCGGTGGTCGGCCGCGGCGCAGCGCGTCGTAGGCGGTCATGCGATCCTGCAGCCCCGCGTCACGGCATCGCTGCCGGTCGGCACGGAAGGGTCGCTCTACCAGCGGGTGTTCTCGGCGCCCGGAGGTATCGACGCCTATTCGGCCGCCGCATCCGACGTCTACCAGGATCTCTTCGACGAGGGCTCGTTCACCGGCAAGGGCATCTACGACGTCGACGCATTCGAGGCGGCGCTCGCCGCGCGCGTGCCCGAGAATACCATGCTGAGCCACGACCTGTTCGAGGGAGCGCTCGCCCGGTCCGGCCTCGTCTCCGACATCGAGGTCGTGGAGGAATTTCCCTCCCGCTACGACGTCTCGGTGCGGCGCCAGCACCGCTGGGTGCGCGGCGACTGGCAGCTTCTGCCGTGGATCCTGCGGTTCGGAAACGGCCCGAAACATCTGCCTGCCGTCGGGCGGTGGAAGATGGTCGACAATCTCCGGCGGTCGCTGATCTCCCCCCTCGCGCTCCTCTCGCTCTGGCTGTGCTGGCTGATGCCGCCGACGGCCGCGTTGATCGGCACGTTGGCGGTCCTCGCGGCCATCGCCACGCCCGCCCTGATGCCGATCGCCCTCTCGATCGTCCCACACCGCTCCGGCGTCATGCTGCGCGGCCATCTCGTCCGCATCCTCCGCGAGACCCGGATGGCGCTCCTGCAGACGGCCATGCTCGTCGCCTTCCTGCCCGACCATGCCTGGCTGATGGGCGATGCGATCGTGCGAACCCTTACCCGCCTCCTGGTGACGCGCCGGCTACTGCTCGAATGGACGACCGCCGCACGCTCCTCGGCGGCGGCTCGGGCCGGCCTTCGCGGCTTTGCCCGAAGCATGGCCGGCGGAACGATCCTCGCCATCCTGGCAATCGGGAGCGCCGTCGCTTTGGCCCCGGCTTCCTGGCCGCTGCTGCTGCCGTTCGCCATCTTGTGGCTGGCCGCGCCGGCCATCGCATGGGCGGCCAGCCGCGCGCCGAAGCCGCATGCCGTCACCGCGCCCGGATCGGACACGGCCAAGGCGCTCCGGCTCATCGCGCGTCGGACGTGGCGATATTTCGAGACCTTCGTGACGGCAGACGAGAACATGCTGCCGCCGGACAATTTCCAGGAGGATCCGCACCCCGTCGTCGCTCGCCGGACATCGCCGACCAATATCGGGCTCTACCTTCTCGCCACTGTGACGGCCCGCGATTTCGGCTGGACCGGCACCGCCCAGGCGGCGGATCGCATCGAGGCGACCTTTGCCACGATGCGGCGCATGCGGCGGTTCAAGGGACATTTCCTCAACTGGTACGACACCGCGAATCTCTCGGTGCTAGAGCCGGCCTATGTCTCTTCGGTCGACAGCGGCAATCTCGCCGGCCACCTGATCGCGCTCGCCAACGCCTGCGAGGAATGGAGCGCGGCGCCTCAAACCCAATCCGTGCGCGGCGGCCTTCGCGACGCGCTTTCGCTCGCGCAGGAGGCCTTGGAGGCCGGCGCCGGCGCGGGGCCGGTCAAGCAGCAGCTTCAGCTCACGCTCGCAGAGATCGGCGCCCGGTTGCAAGATCCGGTGGCGATCGAGAGCGTGCTTCCGATCATCGGCCGATTGGCCGGTAAGGCGGCAGACGCGGCCCTCAGCCTGGCTCCCGCGGAAGCCGGTGAGCCTTCGGCCGACATCGTCTTCTGGACGACCGCCCTCTCCAGGCTTGCGAACGAGGGAATCCAGGATAGGCAGACGCCCGCCGGTGGCGAAACCGCTCTTTCGCTCCGGCTGCATGCTATCGCGGCCGAGGCGCGCGCATTCGCGATGGCGATGGATTTCGCCTTTCTCGTCGATGGCGAGCGCAGCCTCCTGTCGATCGGCTACGCGGTGGAGGAAAACGCGCTCGACCGAAGCTGCTACGACCTCCTTGCGTCCGAGGCCCGGCTGGCCAGCCTCTTCGCCATCGCCAAGGGCGATGTCGAGACGCGGCACTGGTTCCGGCTCGGTCGCGGCGCAACACCGGTCGGCAACGGCTCCGCGCTGGTCTCCTGGTCCGGGTCGATGTTCGAGTATCTGATGCCGCCGCTGGTCATGCGGGCGCCGATCGGCAGCCTGTTGGAACAGACCTGCCGTCTTTCGGTCCGGCGCCAACGGTCCTATGGCGCAGAGCTGGATGTGCCGTGGGGTGTTTCGGAATCCGCCTTCAACGCCCGCGACTTCGAATTCACCTACCAGTATTCGAATTTCGGCGTTCCCGGGCTCGGCCTGAAGCGCGGGCTCGCCGACAATACCGTCGTCGCTCCCTACGCCACCGGCCTCGCCGCGATGATCGAGCCGGCCGAAGCACTGGCGAACTACCGGCGTCTCGCCGCCATGGGCGCGCTCGGCCGCTTCGGCTTTTTCGAGGCGCTCGACTTTACCAAGTCCCGTCTTCCGAAGGATAAAGCCGTCGCCATCGTGCGCAATGTCATGGCCCATCACCAGGGCATGACCATCGTCGCGATCGCCAATGCCCTGCAGAACGGCCTGATGCGGGACCGCTTCCATCGCGAACCGATGATCAAGGCCAGCGAGCTCCTGCTGCAGGAGCGCATCCCGCGCGACGTCGCGGTTTTGCGGGTGCGTGCGGAAGAGGTGCGATCGCCCGCTTCGGCTTCCGATACGCGTGTCCCCACCGTTCGCCGCTTCGCCACGCGACCGTCCGGCCCCCCGGTCACTCATCTCCTGTCGAACGGCCGCTACTCCGTCATGACGACCGCCACGGGCGGCGGCTACAGTCGCTGGGGCGAGATCGCCGTGACACGTTGGAAGGAAGATACGACCCGCGACGATTGGGGCGCCCGGATATTCCTGCGCGACGTCAAGAGCGGCACGGCATGGGCAGCCGCACATGGCCCGGATCGTACCGGGGGTGACACATCCAGCGTCACGTTCGGAGAGGATCACGCAGCCTTCCACCAGCGCGAAGGAACGCTGTCGACCGTGATGGAGGTCCTGGTCTCCGGTGAGCATAACGGGGAAGTCCGCCGGATCTCGCTCGCCAACACCGGACGCCGCGTCCGGGAGATCGAGCTCACCAGCTACGCGGAGCTGGTTCTGACCACGGCCGCGGCCGACGCCGCCCATCCGGCCTTCGCCAAGATGTTCGTCGAGACCGAGCATCTCGCCGAATTCGGCGCCGTCCTCGCCACGCGGCGCCCTCGGTCGCCGGACGATCCGAGCATCTTTGCGGCACATTTTGCCGTCGTGGAGGGAGAAATCGTCGCCGAGCCGCAGTTCGAGACCGACCGGGCGCGCTTCTTCGGATGCGCGTCGTGCCTCGCGGCTTCCCCGGCGATCGTCGACGGTCAGGCGCTCTCGAACACCGTCGGAACCGTTCTCGACCCGATCTTCTCGCTTCGGCAGCGCGTCGCTGTCCCGCCCGGCAAGACCGTCCGCGTGGCCTTCTGGACCGTGGTGGCGGCGAGCCGGGACGAGTTGATGGATCTCATCGACACGCATCACGAGCGCAGCGCCTTCGAGCGCGCCAAGACGCTCGCATGGACCCAGGCTCAGGTGCAGCTGCGTCATCTCGGCATCGGAGCCGGCGAGGCCTGCGACTTCCAGCAGCTCGCCGCGCCGATCCTCTACGCCGACAGGCGGTTCCGGCCATCCTCGGAGGAAATCACACGCGGCGCGGGCCAGCAGTCCGGGCTCTGGATGCTCGGGATTTCCGGCGACCTGCCGCTGGTCGTCGTCTCGATCGACGACGTCGAGGATATTGCCCAGATCCGCCAGCTCCTCAGAGCCCATGAATACTGGCGGTCCAAGCAACTCGCCGTCGACCTCGTCATCCTCAACGATCACGCCTCGTCCTACCTGGCCGATCTTCAGGTCGCGATCGAAACCGCCGTCCGCAGCAGCCAGTCGCGCCCGAGGCTCGGCGGATCGCCGGCGCAGGGCTCGGTCTTCCCGCTTCGCTCCGACCGGATGGCCGCCGAGACGCGTGCCCTCCTTCGATCCTGCGCCCGCGTCGTCCTTTCGGCGCGACACGGCGCGATCGCCGAGCAGCTCGCGCGCCTTGGAGAACCGGAACCGGCGGTAGAAGCCTCACCGCCGCCGCTAGGCAGGAAGTCCGACCTTGAAGTCGCACCTCTCCCCGATGATGGGCTCGACCGCGATCTCGAATTCTTCAACGGGCTGGGCGGTTTCGCTGAAGACGGCCGCGAATACGTGACCATTCTCAGAGCCGGCGACGAAACGCCCGCGCCTTGGATCAACGTCGTCGCCAATGCCGGCTTCGGCTTCCAGGTCTCGGCCAAGGGCAGCGGCTACACTTGGTCGCAGAACAGCCGCGAAAACCAGCTGACCCAATGGTCGAACGATCCGGTCGCCGACCCCTCGGGCGAGGCGATCTACATCCGCGACGAGGCGAGCGGCGCGCTCTGGAGCCCGACCGCGCAGCCGATCCGCGACGATGGGGTTTATGTCGCCCGGCACGGCTTCGGCTACAGCCGCTTCAGCCACACCGCGCACGACATCGCCAGCGAACTGACCCAGTTCGTGCCGCTGGCGGACCCGGTGAAGATCTCCCGCCTGACGCTCCACAACCGGTCGACCGTCACGCGCCGGCTGACGGTGACCGCCTATGCCGAATGGGTACTAGGGACCGCGCGGGGCACATCCGGCCCCTTCCTGTCGAGCGAACTCGACGCGGTGAAGGGCATGCTCCTCGTCCGCAACCCATGGAACCTGGCATTCCCTGGCCGCGTCGGCTTTGCCGACCTCGCCGGACGGCAGACCGCCTGGACGGCAGACCGCCGCGCCTTCCTCGGCGAGGAGGGGACGACGCAAGCTCCGGCGGCCCTGATACAGGGAGCGAGCCTGTCGCGCGCCAGCGGCTCGGGTCTCGATCCCTGCGCCGCGCTGCAACGCTCCCTGACGATCGCGCCCGGAGAGACGATCGAGATCGTCTGGTTGCTCGGCCAATGCGACACGGTCGAGGCCGTCAGGTCGCTGGTCACGCGGTATCGCGAGGCCGATCTCGACGCGGTCCTTGAAGCGGTCCATGACCATTGGCGCAGAATGCTCGGCGCGGTCGAGGTCGAAACACCCGACCGCTCCATGGACATCATGCTGAACGGCTGGCTGCTCTACCAGACCATCGCCTGCCGCATCACCGCCCGCTCGGCCTTCTATCAGGCGAGCGGTGCCTACGGTTTCCGCGATCAACTGCAGGACGGCATGGCGCTGACCTTCGTCCAGCCGGACGAGACGCGACGCCATCTCCTGCGGGCGGCCGGGCGTCAGTTCGAGGCCGGCGACGTCCAGCATTGGTGGCTGCCGCATTCCGGCCAGGGCGTGCGCACGCGGATCTCCGACGACCGCGTCTGGCTCGCCTACGCTGCGGCAACCTATGTCACAACGTCCGGCGATCTCGCCGTCCTCGACGAGGACGTGCCCTTCCTGGACGGGCCGGATCTGCGCGAGGGCGAGCACGACGCTTTCTTCCTCCCGGGCGTGGCGGCACGTTCCGCCTCGCTCTACGAACACTCAGCGCGCGGCCTCGACCAGTGCCTGACCCTCACCGGCGCGAACGGCCTGCCGTTGATCGGCACCGGCGACTGGAACGACGGCATGAACCGGGTCGGCGAAGCCGGCCGCGGCGAAAGCGTCTGGCTCGGCTGGCTGCTGATCGCCACGATCGACCTGTTCGCGCCCCTCGCGGAGACCCGGGACCCGGAGCGGGCTTCCCGCTGGCGCGCCCATGCCGCATCCGTTCTTGCGGCGATCGAAGCGACGGCCTGGGACGGACAATGGTATCGCCGGGCCACCTTCGACGACGGCAGCTGGCTCGGCTCTGCCGGCAACGAGGCCTGCGAGAT
>NZ_JAJAVB010000042.1 GCF_020615385.1 Jiella soli
GGCCGACATCCGCACCGTCGTCGACACGGCGAGGCTCCATCCCGAAACCAGCACCTTCCAGACCATCCTCAAAACCGTCAGCCCCTGACCGCAAAGGACGGTGAACCCAGGGCGTGGGTAATTACGTCCCCAGCCCCTTCCCAAGTCGCTAAGGCAGAGCCGCACTGCGACTGTGAAGAACGCTCACGAACGCGACAAGAAGCGTGCCGCAAAGGCCTGCGCGAGGAGCGTCGGGTCCGATTCTCGCACCTGCAATCGCCGAGAACCTCAGGCCTCGGCAACGAAACGGTAGGTGTTGGCGGAGCGCTCGACGCGGCCAATGCCGCCGGCCGGCAGGTGGAAGCCGACGAAGCGCAGCCGGTCCCCGGCGAGGCGGTCGAGGAGTGCCCCGCGCGTCGCCGCGCCCTTATCCGGATCCTGATCCGCACCCCAGTGCAGGTCCGGCCGAACGAATGAAACGGGGTCGTTGGAGATCGCATCGCCCACGATCATCGCCGCCTCCTCGCCATGCACGACGAAGGCGGTATGGCCGGGCGTATGTCCGGCCGCGGAGACCGCCTCAATGCCTGGAAGTACCTCGTCGCCCGACCGGAAGCGTACGACGCGCTCCTCGATCGCGGCGAACCGCTTGCGGGCACCGGCAACGAAGCTGTGCCGCTCCTCCGGCAAATCCGAAAGTGCCGCCTCGGAGATCCAGTATTCCCACTCAGCTTCGGAGATATGATATCGCGCCTGGGGGAACAATAACTCGTCGAAGTCGTCCAGGACGCCCCAGATGTGGTCCGGGTGGGCGTGCGTGAAGACGACGTCGGTGACGTCGGCGAGATCGATTCCCGCCGCGGCCAGGCTATCCGGCAGCTTGCCCGCCGTCGGCAGGAAATTGGAACCAGACCCCGCATCGAACAGAACAAGCCTGCCATCGCTCCGGTGGAGCGTCACGTTGCAGTCAGGGGCGAGAGATCCGGTATTGGTCTCCAGCTCGAGTCCCACCGCCCGAAGATCGTCCGGCGTCGCTTTCGGAAGAAGGAAGGCCACCGGCAGAACAAGGTGACCATCGCTCAGCGTCTCCAGCAGCGATGGTGCCGCCGCCTGCGTCCGGCGCGTGGTGGCAAGGCTCGCCGCGCCGCAGGCTGCTGCTCCCAGGATGACCTCCCGCCTCGTGATCATGCTGCCCTCCCTCATAACGCCCGCCTTTCATATCACACTTCTTGCATATACCACCTCTTCATGCCGGAACGAACCTTCGCCCGCCAGCCTCGCGAACACGACACTCGTCCTAGCTTTCTGGAGAGCGGTGGCTAGGCGTCGACTGCCAGCGGAGGCACACCCCGGTCGTGCAGGCGCCGGCACCTTCACCGGTCGCATGGCCGCCCTGCCGCCGGTCCGTGGCACCTAATGCCGTATCATCCGATTAGTCTCCGCTCGCGGCTCCGGCGGTCTGGATCAGAAGGGAGCACCAGGGCACACCTCCCTTTCAGCCGCGCCGCGCCTGCGGAAGCGTGAGCCGGACGCGCAGGCCGGGTTCGTTGTCGAGCGCCTCGACGCGGCCGCCATGCAGCTCGACGATCGCGGCGACGAGGGACAGGCCGAGGCCGCTGCCCGGCGTCGAGCGACTTCGATCGAGCCTGTAGAGCCGCTGGAAGATCCGCGTGCGCTCGGCTTCCGGGACGCCGGGGCCATCGTCGGCGATGTCGAGCATCGCTACGCCGTCGCCGCTCCTCCCCGCCACCGCAATCGCTCCCGGAGGCGGCACGTGATTGATCGCATTCTCAAGGAGGTTGGCGAGCGCCTGCGTCAGAAGCTCCTCGTCGCCTTCGATCGGCATGGGCGACAGATCGTGCCAGGTCAGCGAATGGTTCGCATCGGCGGCGACTTCCCCGTAGACGTCGCAGACCTTGCGGGCGACGTCGGCGAGGTCCAGCCGCCTGAACTTCGCCTTCCGAGTTCCCGCCTCGATCTGGGCGATCCGCAGCAATGCGTTGAAGGTCTCGATCGCCATATCGACCTCGACCACGGCATCGTCGATCACCTCTTCATAGACGTCCGGCTCGCGCCTCTGCCGTCGCGCCGTCTCCAGTTTCTGGCGCAATCGCGCCAGCGGCGTCCGCAGGTCGTGAGCGATGTCGGCCGAAACCTGCTTCAGGCTCGAAAGCAATGCCTCGATCCGGCTGAGCATGGCGTTGATGTCGAGGGCCAGCCGGTCCAACTCGTCGCCACGGCCTGAAACCGGCAGCCGGAGATCGAGGCGTCCCTCGACGATCTGCCGCGTCGTCGCAGCGATCTTGTCGACCCGGCGCGTCGGCCCGACGCTGACCAGAAATCCGCCGAGAAGCGCAAGCAGCGTCGTCACCAGGCCGCCCCACAGCATCGCTTTGAGAATGATCTCCTGCGTCTCGTCGAGGACGTGCGCGTTGCGTCCGATCAGGACGTCGTAGCGCCCGATCCGTTCGCCGCGGCCGAGGAAGAGAACCTCTCCGTCGGCATTGCGCGAGGCGGCCAGTCTGAGATCGGTCGACTGTTTCAGGACCGGACCACTCACCACCCAGTCCTGCCATCCGGGCGACCACAGGGACCCGGGCACGTTGCCGATGACGCTCGAATTGGTCTCGCTGTCGCGCATCAGGAAGAAGCGGTCTTCCGAGGCCGATTCCGCAAGATCGTCCATGTGCTGGCGAAGCATGGCCTCGCCGCCGGTCCGATAGGCGTTGCGGAGGCTCTCGAGGTCGTCGGAGATCGACGACCGCAGGATGCTCGCCATCTCCGAGGACGCCGCCAGGTAGGTCGTGCCGAGGATGGCCACGACGGACCCCACGAAGAAGACCGTGTAGATCATCGCGACGCGGAAGGTGATCGAGCGGAACTGCTCAGGCAGAAACATTGAGCACATATCCCGCGCTGCGCACCGTGCGGATCATCTCGGTGGGGAACGGCTTGTCGACTTTTGCCCGCAGGCGGCTCACATGGGTTTCGACGACATTGGTCTTGGGATCGAAGTGAAAGTCCCACACCCGCTCCAGCAGCATCGTGCGGGTCAGCACGCGGCCGCGGTTGCGCATCATGTATTCGAGAAGCCGGAATTCGCGGGGCTGCAGCTCAATGGGCTTGCCGGCACGGCTGACGGTTCGGGCAATCAGGTTCATTTCGAGGTCGCCGACCTTCAGCACGGTCTCTTCCTTGCGGCCCGGTGCCCGGCGGCCGAGGGCATGGATCCGCGCGAGGAGTTCGGAGAAGGCGAAGGGCTTGACGAGATAGTCGTCGCCTCCCGCCTCCAAGCCCTCGACCCGATCGTCGATGCCGCTCACCGAGGTGAGGAAGATCACCGGCGTGTCCTTGCCCCCGGACCGCAGAGCTCGGACCACCGACAGGCCGTCGAGGCCGGGAAGCATCCGGTCGATCACCATCACGTCGTATTCGCGGGTGCAGGCAAGTTCGAGCCCTGTCGGGCCGGAGACTGCGTGATCGAGGTCGTGGCCGTCTTCGGAGAGGCCGCCGGCCACGTAGTCCGCCGTCGACCGGTCGTCCTCGATCAACAGGATCTTCATCGCCTCACCTTTCGTCTGGGATTGCCTGTAGGAGCCGCTGCGGTCGTTCTTGGGATCTGGACGGGGCGGTTTGCCGCCGCGTCGGGTACCTCCGGATCGCGCTCCAACGTGCGGAACAATCGCAGCGGCCGTCCTTCCCGAAGATGCTTAGGACCGTGATCATCGCAGCGTACAGCCTTTCGACAGGATGTCTTCCGCCGGCCCCGCCGGGCGGTAGACCTTGTAGCGCTCGGCGACGCGGGAACCGGCGGTGCGGGCGACCCAGCCAAGCGGCTCGACGGACTGAAAGCAACCGGCGAAGCGGGAGGTCTCGGGATCGCGTCCCCGCAGGACGAGGAGTGCAGGCTGCCGCGCGAGCGCCGGATTTGGCCGCTCGAAGGAATAGCGGTCCCGGTCGATCACTTCCTGCACATGATCCGGGTCTTCGGCGTGAAGGGCGAGTTCGCCGGTCAGTCCGTAATCCACCGTGGCGATCCAGCCGCCGCTGCTGTCTTCCCGCATATCGTCGAGCGTGCGGGTCAGGCCGTCCCACCCGGCGACCTGGTCCAGCGGGGTGCGGAACGGCAGACCGGCCGGCCCTGCGACCGCGACATAGCCGAGGCCCACGACCTGGAGCCCCAAACCGACCGGCAGCACCCAGCGGGCCAGCCCGCGCAGGCGCCCTCCGTTCGTGGGGTTGCCGGCGGCCATGGCCGCCAGGATCGCAAGGGCCGGATAGATCGGCGCCGGCCAATTCCCCTGGACCCGGTCGTGGAAGGCATGCACCAGCATGTAGAGAGCGAGCGGAGCCGAAAGGACCATGAGGAAGCCGGCCGGCGAGATCCCGCCGAGGACGTCCGTTCGCCGCAGACGGAAGACGGCGAGGCCGGCGAAGATCGCAACGAGCGGATTGAGGAGCGCGAACTGACCCCCGACGAATTCGCCGAGATAGCGAAGCGTCAGATGACCGTCGGTGATGCGGCCGAACTGCTTGGCGAAGGACACCCAGTCGTGCTGCGCGTTCCAGATGATCACCGGCAGGAAGACCGCAAGCGCGATCACGCCGCCGAGATAGGGCCACGGCGAGCGGAGCCAGCCTCGCGCCTTCGGATCGGCGAAGACCCAGAGGACGATGCCGAGGCCGAGGAAGAGGTTCGAGTATTTCGCCACGCAGCCGAGCCCGGCGACGGCGCCGATACCGAGCCACCATGCCCCCACTGCGGTCCGGCGCAGCCTCGCCAGCCCCCAGACCGCGAGAGACCAGAACATCACCGATGGCGCGTCCGGCGTTGCCAGAAGCATGGCACCGGCGATGAGAAACGTGGCGTTCGTCCACAGCGCCGCCATCGCGGCGATCCGGCGGTCGAGCCGCAGATCCCGGCAGATCCCGTACACGGCGGCCGAGACGACGAGACCGGAGAAGACGGGCACGACCCGGATCCCGATGCTGGTCGCTCCCAGCAGAGCCGTGCCTGCGCGGATCCACCAGGCGATCATCGGCGGGTGGTCGTAATAGCCGGTCGAGAGGGAGCGCGACCAGAGCCAGTAATAGGCCTCGTCCGGCACCACATCGACGAGACCCGCCACGCACAGGCGGAAGAGGACGAGCGCCAAAACAACGGCCGCGGCAAAGGCCAGATCGGGCTCCGCGAGCGCGAAGTTCGCGCTAGCTGGCGCGCCAGGTGATGGCCGGGTTCGTGACATAGTTCCACACCGCTCCCAAGGCCGCTCCTGCGAGGCCCACGCTGCAGAGACCGCAGAAGGCGGCAAGGCCGGTGAGAAATCGCCAGCCGCGCCGGCGCCGGTCGCGGAAGGTGAAGGCGTTGTTCAGCGTGTAGTTGAATACCATGGCGGTCGTCATCGCGGCCGCCTGTCCGCCGAGGAAGGGAATGCCGGACACGATCGCCATGCGCAGGATGGTCAGGTGAACTGCGACACCGGCCGATCCGACGAGGCCGAAGCCGAGGAGACGCGGCGATATCACCCCGCCGGACAGCTTGGCGACGAGGAGGCCGAGATAGTCGAGGACGACGTTGCCGTCGAGCTTGCTCTCGCCGGCGAGACGCGGCCGGAACGCGTATGGGACTTCGCGCACCCGCAGCGGTTCTGGCGACGACGCGACGATGTCGAAGAGGATCTTGAAGCCGTGCTCGGAGAGTTTCGGCGCGAGGGACTCCACGATCTCGCGGCGGATCATGAAGAAGCCGCTCATTGGATCACTGAGCGGCGTCTTCATGATGAGACCGGCGATCCTCGTCGCCAGAAGACTTCCCCAGAGGCGCCCGGTGGTCAGCCCCCCGGACGCGTCGGCGGAGCCGCCGGCGTAGCGGCTGGCCACGACGAGATCCGCCTCGTCCGCTTCGAGAACCGCAAAGATGGCCGGAAGCAGCGTTTCGTCATGCTGCAGGTCCGCATCCATGACCGCAACGATCGGCGCCGAGCTCGAGAGGATGCCTTCGATGCAGGCGCCGGCAAGGCCGCGCCGATGGAGGCGGCGGATGCAGCGGACCCGGCGATCGCGCCGAGCCACCTGACGCAGCACCTCGCGCGTTCCGTCGCCGGAATCGTCGTCGACGAAGACGGCTTCCCAGTCGATCCCGTCGAGAGCCAGGTGCAACCGCTCGACCAGCGCCAGGACGTTGGCGCGTTCGTTGAGTGTCGGCACCACGACCGTCAGGCTGGCGCCGTAGTCCGGCCCTTGCGAGGGAGCGACCGGCGGGGTCGCCTTACTGGCCACGTCCGCACGCTGATCCAGAGCCATTGGATTTGCGGCCACTGCCGAAAGAGGCCGTGCATGGCTCCCAGGCTTCGCTCCAAAACAGGAAATCCTCACGGAGCACCGTCCCCGATGGATGTTGAACCGCGAATGAGACCCTTCGGTCGGACGCCACTCATGCCTCGACGGGCAATCCGGCGATCGGCCACCGCTGGGATCCTCCCGAGTCCGGCCTAGCGCCGGAAACCTGTCCGATCGCTTTCGGCCGCACGCTTACCGCCCTCGCAGACGTATCTGCGCCGGGCGCAGACAGCCCGGCGCAGTCTTTTCGAACCGGCAAATGGCCGGTCTGGAGGTTTCCAGCCTCATCCACAGACGGGACCCGAGGCGATCGCGAGATCGAGCTGCGCAGCCTTTTCGCTGGCGAGGTTGCCGTCGCCGGGAACGAGCGTGCCGCCTTCGCGGGCCATCGAGCCGGCCTTGGGGAAATGCGCATAATGCTGCTCGACGCTCTCGCAGCGGCGCTGGTTCGTCGGTGCCTCGTCGCTGTACCCGTAAGTCGACGGCGAAGACTGCATCGTGGTGATGTGACCGTAAGCGCCGGCGAATGCCGGAGCCGACGCCAGACCGAGAATGGCGCCTGCAGCGAGGAAGGGGGCCACTGTCTTCTTGAAGCTGTACATGATCATCTCCTTTTTCCGGAGCGGCCTTTCCGCTCGCCAGTAAAGATAAGACCCGTACATTGCCGTTTCCGGGCCGGCAGGTTGTGGTTTCGCAATGTTCGTATGAGGGCCGGCAGAACGCCGGCCGATAGACTGTTCGGCAACGGAAATTCGCCCTTTCGCAAGGGGAATCGCCCGGGATGGCAGACGCACCGAGGCGCTGCCAGGCCAAGTTCCAAATGCCGGCGGAGCTCTCGGTCGGTTGCGCCTCCGTGTCGAACATGGCCCGAAGGAAGACGGGCTGTGCAAGAGGAGAGCGGAGGAGTAGTCGGGCCATTCCGTCGCCTTGGAGAGCTATTCCGAAACCTGCGGGCGCGGGAGGATCGAGACTCCTAGCGCCAGCGGCGCGGCGGCCGGTGGATTCAGTTGCCGATACGATGCGCCGGCGGCGGGGCCTACATGGGAATGGACGACGAAACGCATGGGCGGACCGGCGAGTCATTATTCTGAGTTCGGCGCGCCGTTTCCGCTTCTGAAGCTCTTCGTCTTCCTGCTCCTGCCGATGCTGGTTCTCGCCGGCCTCGGTCTGGTCGCCATGATGGCGTCCGGCGTGTCGGCCGGGGCGGAGGCTCTCTTCTCGCGCTCGCAGACGGCCCTCGTCGGCACGATGCTGCCGACCCACTCGAACGGCGACTTCATCGAGGCGCCCGGCCCTACGGTCCTCGCCGACCTGCGCAGCGAACTTTCCGGACTTGGCTGAAGTCGGGTGTTTCCCAGAACTTGATCTCGGCGGCGGCCAACTGGATCCGCAGGTCCGGGCTCAGACGCTCCTTCACCCCGTCCACGAGGAGCCCGCCCACATCCGTCGGCGTTGCTGCCGCCTTTGACTTGGTGTCGATATCGCGGTCGCGAACGAAAAATTCGGGCGTTGCAATGACGAGAAGTTCAGCTCCGATCGCGGCTCGCCGCCGACGTTTCAGCCCCGCTTTCTCGGTCGCCGCAAGCAAGCAGTCTCCAACATTGAAGGGCGATATATGCTGCCCGTGCATGCCTTCTGCGCGGACACCGCCTGCAAGGACGAGAGCCCGGCGGCCCGGTCACAATGCTCGAGATCGTGTCCACCCGATCGCAATCCATGTTTTGTTCTAGATCCAGCATCGGCTGCGTTTCGGATCGGTTCGTATCTCGCGCAGATAAAATTCGGAATCAGGACGCTCCAAAGGGTCCTGATCCATCTCTCTCAGAAGTCGGAAAGTCGGAAAAAGAATCTGATCGAGGTCATTCTCGCCGACGAGCCCAACGAAAATCGCTTAGTAAGTCTAGATGCTTTTTTTCTGACGCTTCCTCCCAACTGGTCCGCCGGCTATGAACCGCGATCCTCGGAGGGGTAACGTCCTTCAATGAGGTGCAATTTCGAAGGCGGCCATTGTCGATCTGCGCCATCCTGTAGAGCAGCGAAGAGTGCGCCTACCCTATCTCAAAGAGCCTCCCGAACCCGTGGCGGCTTGCGTGCATGCCGGCCAGTCGCGCCAAGTCCCAGACGCCAGCGGTCGCACTGGTCACCACAGGGAGAGGTTGTTCCGCCTCGAGCGCCGCGACCGTCTCGATCGTCTGCAGCCCGCCGCAGGAAATCAGCAACGCATCGGCTGGCGCCGCGGCCGCCAGAACGCGTCGCCCCGCCTCGACCAGCGCTCCCGTCGAGACACCCGCGACATCCTGCACTGCCCTGATCCGGAGCGAATGCAGCGCCTGGACGGCGAAGCCGGACTCCTGCAGGAACGTCCGCAGGAGTTCGTTCACATCGTCCTCGTAGGCCGTGAGGACAGCGAGGCGCCGGGCGGAGACCGCCTCCAACGCGCGCACGATCGCGCTGCTCATGGTCGAGGCCGGGCATCCTGACCGTTCCGCTACGATCTCTGCGAGGCGACTGTTGAACGCCGCGCCGCGATAGAAGCTGAGCGACGTTCCCATCACGCCTACGACGCAAGCACCGCTTCGTCCCAGCCTCTTGGCGGCGTCCCCGATTATCTCCGTAACGCGAGCGTAATCTGCAGGAGACATCTCGCGTAGTCCGAGGCCAACCGCCCGGAATGCGAGACCAGGATAGACAGCGCGGGCTTCCGGCGGAACCTCTCCCGCGGCAGGCGGGACGATCATCCCGATCGGTCGAACTGCGTTTGGGTCCGGATCAATGCGGCGCAGCGTCTCTGCCGTTGGAATACGCATAATTCAGGCTCTCCCATCTTCCGGTTGTCTGAAAGCTGCGACGTCGCCAATACCTATTACGAAGCGCGGCCGCTATCCTTTGCGCGCCCTCTCAAGTCCGCCGACGATATCCTTCAGGACACCGAGGAACGGCCCCTTCCGTTCCGGACCGACGATCGCATCGAGGACTGCCATGTGTTCGGCAGCGGTTGCGGAGATTCGCTCGAAGAGTTCAGCGCCGGCGGGCGTGATGTAGCTGGCATAGACGCGGCGATCTTCCTCGAGGCGGATCCTGTCGATGAGCCCCTCGTCCTCCATCTGCCGCAGTCCGATCGTCACGCTCGATTTGTCACGCCCGCTCGACCGGCCGAGTTCCACCTGCGTGATGCCCGGATTGGCAGAGATCAACGACAGAAGCGCGAAATTTCCCGGCTTCAATGAGTCAGGCCCCAGTCGCTGCGTGAAGTCCGAGAAGCACGCTTCATAGGCGAGCCGGAGGTAGAACCCGACGAAATCATCCAGTTGGCCGAGGTCCACGTCCTCCGACCGAGATCGAGACGCCCCCGCGCCGAGCTTTTCCGCTACGTTGATCTCGTTGATCTCGCTGCTCATCGCTTCGTCATGATTCCCTGCTCGCCGAAAGACGTATGCCGCTCTTCGCTTCCGCGCATGGTCAGTTCCTGCAACGTTCGACATCCCATCTGCGCCATCGCATCGAGAAGTTCCATCCGAAGCAGGTGGAAAAGATCGCTTGCGCCGGTCCTGCCCCGCGCCGCAACCGCATAGAGGAACGGCCGGCCCATCAGGACGTAGTCCGCACCGGCTACCAGCGCCTTAACTATATCCTCGCCGCTACGCACGCCGCCGTCGAGCAGGAGCGGGAACCCGTCAGGCACAGCTTGTCGGATGGCCGGCAGAACCTGAAGCGTTGCGGGCGCGCTGTCCAATTGCCGGCCACCGTGGTTGGAGACCGCGACGGCGTCGGCGCCCTCGCTTGCGGCTCTGGCAGCGTCCGAAGGTGCGAGAAGCCCCTTGACGATCAGCTTGCCCTTCCAGGCCCGACGGATTTCGGTGAGCAGGCGCCAGTCCAGCCGGCCGGACGACTGCGCCGCCTGGAATTCCGCCAAGGATGCCGCGCTGGACGACGCACCGGCATACCGCTCCAGATTTGCGAAGCGCGGCGGCCCGTTGTGCGCCGCCGCCATCGACCAGGCGGGATGGGTCACCAAATCCCAAACGAAGGCCGGCGTATACCGCAGCGGGAGAGCAAAGCGATTGCGCAGATCCCGCCGCCGACGCCCAGGTCGAGGCACGTCGACCGTGACGATCAGCGTGTCGTAGCCGGCATCGGCCGCCCGCGCGAGGAGGTCGTCGACGATCTCCTGCGACCGGCCGACATAGAGTTGGAACCACGCCGACGTCGGCGCGGCCCGCCGCAGCGATTCGAGCGTCGCCGTCGCCGGAGTGGACGCGGCATACGGCGCGCCGGCGGCTTGCGCGGCCTCGGCCAAGATCCGGTCCATGCCCGGCCAGGCGAGACCGGCAAGGCCGATCGGCGCAACGCCGAACGGCATTGCCCATTCGCGCCCGAGCAGTTCGGCCGTCGTCGACAGGTCGCCGTCGACGTCCACCAGGGCCCGCGGACGAAGGACCGCGTCTTCGAATGCCGCTCTGTTGCGGCGTAGACCAGCCTCGCTTCCCGCCGCGCCATCGATGAAGTCGAAGGCGAAACGCGGCAGGCGGCGCCGCGCCTCCTGCCGCAAATCATCGACCGAAATCAGGTGGCGCGTCATCCGCGTCAGCCCTTCCCGACGCCGCGCGAGCCGCCGCGCGCGGCGAAGTCCCGAAGGGCGTCCGGTCGCGCGACGAAGCCGAGGCCTGGCGTCTCGGGAAGCGCAAGGGTCGATCCCCTGCGCTCCGGCAGATCGGAATAGAGCGCCTTGCACATTTCGACGGAGATGAGGTGCCATTCGACCAGACCGCCATGTGCGAGGCCCGCATGAAGATGCATGTTGTGGAAGGGAAAGGCCCCCCCATTCGCCATCTCCACATTTCGGGCCTGGGCCAGAGCGGCAACCTTGGACGCCGCGGTGAAGCCGCCGCAGATCACCGCGTTCGGCTGGATCACATCGACGGCCCCGCTGTCGATGAGCGTCGCGAAGCGGGAGAGGTGCCCCTCGTTCTGTCCGGCCGCAAGGCGCATGCCGGTTTGCCGGCGCAGATCCTGCAGCCGACCCGCGTCATTGTCGCGTACGGGCTCCTCGAAGAAGCTGATGTCGAATTCCGCGAGCCGGTCGCAGAGAGTGCGGGCGGAGGACGCATCGAGGCTGCAGTTGGCGTCGACATAGAGTTCGCAATCTTCTCCGATCGCCTCTCGCACCACACGCACGCGCTCCACATCCTCGCGCAGGATCGACCGGATGTCGGCGCCCTCGTTACGGCGCTGCAGGCCGTGATGGCCGACCACCATCTTGAACCGGGTCACGCCGTCGGTCTTCAGATGGCGCGCCGCCTCCCCAAGCTGGTCGCGGTCGAGCGACCCGAAGCCGAAGGTGACATAGAGCGGAACCTCGCTGCGCGCGCCGCCGAGCAGCCGCCAGCAGGGCTGGCCCGTCACCTTGCCGAGAATGTCCCACAGGGCGAGGTCGACGGCCGACGCGACGTGGCTGGCGTAACCGGTCTGTCCCCGCGGGGTCATCAACCAGTAGAGCCGCTCAGCGATCCGTTCGCGGTCGAGCGCATTCATGCCGAGAAGGTTCGGCGCCACGAGATCCCGAACGATCCCGACGATCACCTCCTCGTCGGTGATCGCCGTGAATCCGTGGCCGACGGCACCGTCGGCCGTCGTAATCTCGACGACGGCGCAGGACAGGGCGGTCTTCGACTGCAGCGGGCCGAAGGTCAGATCGACCGGGATGTAGGCCGGATAGGCCGTGATGGCGTCGATGTTAAGATTCAAGCCGGTGCTCCCTGACACGGTCGACTTCCCGTCGACAGATTCCTCTATCTCGAGATAGTTGACATGTAGATGATTTGTAAAGCAGGCTATCGGCGCCGGTCGACGCCCTGGAGGGGGCTCGTCGTGCCAAGGGAGGATTTCATGAAGACAATCGCAGCGGCTCTCATTGCGGCCGTCACCGGCCTGTCGGCGGCCACGATGCCGGCCTGGGCGCAATTTCCGGAAAAGCCGATCAAGATCGTCGTGCCGTTCAGCGCCGGCGGCGGCAGCGACGGCCTGGCACGCGCCGTCCAGGCGGCGATCGAGAAGCATGACATCCTGCCGGTGCCTGTCGTCGTGGTGAATGCAGACGGCGCGGCCGGCACGGTCGGCACCCGCCAGGTCCTGCAAGCGGAGCCGGACGGCTACACCATCCTGCAGATCCATCAGGAGATGTTCGCCGCGTCCGCGATCGGACGGGTCGAATACAAGCCGTCGGATCTCGAACCGATCGTCCAGGCGAGCCAGTCCTGCACGTTCCTGGCAGTCCCGAAGGACTCGCAGTTCAACTCGCTGAAGGATCTGCTCGATTACTCCAAGGCGCACCCTGGCAAGCTGAAGCAGGCGGACGATATCGGCAGCGCCACGCATTTTCCCTCGGCGCAGCTGATGTCGCAGGCGGGAACGCAGTGGACGATCGTGCCGACGGGCGGCACGTCGAAGCGGTTCGCGGCGCTCAAGGGCGGCTTTGCCGACATGGCGCTGATGTCGGCACCCTGGCTCACCCGCGGCAAGGACGACCTGAAGCCGCTGGCTGCCTTCGGCTCCCAACGCTTCGCCGAAGCCCCGGATCTGCCGACGGCCCAGGAGCTCGGCTACGATGTCGACGCTTGCCTGAAGCGGCGCTACTGGGCGCCGAAGGGGACACCGGAGGACCGGATCAAGATGCTGGCCGACGCGATCGCCGCGGCGGTGGAGACCGAGGAAGTGCGGGGCTACCTCGATAACAACGGCGAGCAGCCGACGGTCCTGGAAGGCGCCGCGCTCAAGGAAGCGATCCAGAAGGACTACCAGTCCTATGTCGATGTCGTGGATGTGGTGAAGAAGACGTCCGGCCGCTGATCCCACGGGACCATAGCGAGAGCGGAACCGCGTTAGGCGGCGATTTCGCTCTCTCCACTGTTCGCGCATGATCGTGAGGCAGATCCCGCCATTCCAGGTCGTGCCTCAGCGAAGACCGGAGACCATCCGATGCAGCGTTCTTCGTCTAAGATCGGCGCTGAACTGATCTTTCTCCTGATCGTAGCCCTGGTGGCTGCGATCAGCCTCTATGGTGGAGCCGCCCTGCCCTCTCCGGTCTTCGAGCGGATCGGCAGCGGGGCTTTTCCGTTCGCCCTCGGCATCGCGACGCTGGCGCTGGTCGCGGTCAAGGCTGCGATCCTCGTTATTGGGGTGCGGCAACGGCGCTTTGGCGAGAAGCCGGGCGGCTCCGATGGGCCGGTGCTGCAATGGCAGCGGCACGGACGTGCTCTGGCGATGCTCGTCCTCACCGCCGCCTATCTCTGGATCCTGTCACAATCGCTGGTGGATTTCCGCGTTTCGACATCGGCGTACCTGTTCCTCAGCTTCTGCCTGCTCGGCGGCCGGCTTTCGATCCGGAAGGTCCTGGTGATGCTCGCCGCTTCCGTGGTGCTGGCAGTCGCCATGGACTTCGTGTTCCGACACCTTTTCTACGTCGATCTCTGAGATCATCTTCATCATCGGGCAAGGATCGGTCGATGCTTGACGTCTACCTGCACGTCTTCACCAGCGGGCTTCTGTGGATCTTCATCGGAACGGCGGTCGGCATCTTCATCGGGTCGATCCCGGGCCTTTCCGGCGCCATAGTCATCTCGCTGTCGCTGCCGATGACCTACTTCATGGACGGTGGCGACGCCCTGCTGCTGCTCATCTCCATGTATGTCGGAGCGACGACGGGCGGCCTGATCAGCGCCACGCTGATGCGGATGCCGGGAACGGAAGCCGCGATCATGACGACGCTCGACGGCTATCCGATGGCGGTTCGCGGCGAACCGGCCCGCGCGCTCGGCCTCGGTGTCCTCGCCTCGTTCTTCGGCGGGATGGTGGCCTGGGCGATCCTGGCGGTGCTGTCGCCGCCGCTTTCGCTGGTCGCGGTGCGCTTCGGGCCCTACGAGATATTCGCCATGGCGGTCGTCGCGCTCAGCCTGATCGCCTCGGTCTCGCGCGGCAGTCTGCTCAGCGGCCTCCTGTCCGCCGCGCTGGGCGCGATGGTCTCGTTGCCGGGGATCGATCCGATCTCGGGAGCGCTGCGCCTGACCTTCGGCATGCACAGCGTCGATACCGGCTTCACGCTTTTGCCGGTGATCCTCGGCGCTCTCGTTCTCAGCCAGGTGCTGCTGGACTGCGAGACGCTGGACCAGCGAGCCGTGCGCCAGGGTGGAACGGCCTGGGTCTCCCTGAAGCTGCGCGACCTGACGGGCTACATCGGCACCTATATCCGCTCCTCGCTCATCGGGACGTGGATCGGCATCCTTCCCGGCGTCGGCGGCACGACGGCCTCGATCGCCGCCTATTCCGTCGCCAAGGCGCTGTCGCGGACGCCCGAACGCTTCGGCCACGGCGCGGAGGAAGGCGTGATCGCGGCGGAAACGGCCAACAATGCCGGAACCGTCGGAGCGCTGGTGCCGCTGATCACGCTCGGTATTCCCGGCTCAGTGATCACCGCGGTCCTGCTCGGCGCGATGGTGATCCACAACCTCAATCCGGGGCCGCTGCTCTTCGCGCAGAACCCGAAGATCGCCTATACGGTCATCGCTGGCGCGCTGGCGTCGAACTTCGCCATGCTGGCGATTATGTGGGTGGCGACGCCGGTGCTCGCCAAGCTGATGTACGTCAACAAGGCCTATCTCCTGCCGCCGATCGTCGTCTTCTGCTTCATCGGTGCGTTTTCCGTCTCCAGCCGGTTCTTCGACGTCGGCGTCATGCTCGCCTTCGCCGTGCTCGGCTACCTCATGCAGAAGGCGAAGATCCCGACCGGTCCCTTCATCATCGCCTATATCCTGACGCCGATGGCCGAACAAAACCTGCGATCGGGCCTGGTGGTCTATGACGGCAGCTTCCTGCCGCTCCTCACGCGGCCGATCTGCCTCGTCTTCCTCGTGATCGCCGTCGCCTCGATCGTCTGGGCGCTCTGGGGAGAGTTGACGGCGGCGAAGGCGGCAAGGGCCAAGGCAGCGAGGTGAGCCATCGAAAGCGCGGGCCGGCCGGCACATCCGCGATCCGGCTGGGCCGTCGCTGCCGTCGCGGCCGAGCTTTGCGGCTGGCATCGTGCTAGACGAGGCGGGACGAGCCCGCCCGTGACGACGCTGCCTGACCGAGGGCCCACCAGCTACAGCCGCCCGCCAGGAGGAGGCCGGCGGCTCGCGTCCGGCCGGCGGGCTTGTCTGCAGGACGACCTCCGGCTTTCGCCGCGGGGAGCCCAGCCTCCGGAAGGTCGGCCGGCTTTTATCGCCGTCAGAACGGCAGGCCGACATAATTCTCGGCGAGCGCGGTCTGGGCGGCGGTCGAACTTGCCAGGAAGTCGAACTCGGCCTCCTGGATGCGGCGGCCGAAGCTGCCGTCCCCTTCGAAATTGTGGATCATCGAGG
>NZ_JAJAVB010000043.1 GCF_020615385.1 Jiella soli
CCGCGCCATGTGGGCCGCCGAGGGCGAGGCCGACATCCGCACCGTCGTCGACACGGCGAGGCTGCGCCTCGGCACCAACACCTTCCAGACCATCCTCAAAACCGTCACCGCCTGACCGCAAAGGACGGTGAACCCAGGGCGTGGGTAATTACCGAAAGAAACCGCATCGACGGCACATGTTCTGACACCGAGCTGCAATAGCGGCTTTAAGCAAATACTGTCCGTATCTCCTGTGTAATGAACGACGATGTCATCGACGGGAATCTTGGCGATCTCGATCAGGCTCCGCGCCCATCTTATCGCCTGTTCCGAAAAGCTCCGCTCTTGATCGATCAGGCACGAAAACCGAATAGGTGACGCCGGCATACACTTGCGATCTACAAATAACTCTTGATACTCCAAGAATACTCCGCTCCCCAGGAAAGCGCAATCGAGGTTGGTTGCAGCAAGACATGTAAAAGGATTGATGCGCGCAGCTGCCGCGCACTGACGTTCGTTCCGCGGTCAAGGTTCCCCGGGCAGGATCAATTCCGCGAGAGAGTCCTTCGAGTTCCCTCCCGCCCGCGGGTGGCGGATCCCTCGCCACCCCCAAGGGCTTGGTACGAACACTGTCTGGTAGCCTGTGTCTCGATCGTCGCCCGACGCTCCGGCTCGCGAGCGCATCGAGAGTTCGGCACCCGCCGCGATCCCGCGGTCCCGCCTCACAGCATGTAGCCGTCGATCCCCTGCCAGGCGGTGCGGTAGACGGCGTCGGGATCGCTGATCAGCCGGTCGCGCTCGGCGAAGATCTTGGTCTCCCGGGTGACCGGGTTGTAAGCAGGCCAGCCGGGGCCGGGATGACCGTCCCGCACGAAGCCCATCCAGTGCCGGCGCATGCGTTCCGCAAGCTTCTGCCGACGGTGGTCCGGAAACAGGCCTAGATAGGTGGAGCGGAACGGCTTCAGGAAGTCCTCGAACAGGAGCGGCAGGTCGACCGAGTGCGTAGCGCCCAGCGAGGCGAGCAGACCCTTCGCCTCCCAGTCGAGGCGGTACATGAAGGTGCGCGGTTCCCGCGCCGCCTGTGCCTCGGCCAGATGGACGGCCGCCATGCGGAACAACAGATCCGTGCCGAAGGCGATATTGCCGCGCCGGTCGTCGCGGTAGAGCCGCGCTATGCGTTCGGCCGCGCCTTCGCCGGCGATGTTCGCGATCCACGTCACCATCTCCTCACGCCCGGTTTCGGCCGGGATGAGGGGCAGGTCGGAGAAGAAGGTGAACTCATCGCGATTCGTGCCGATGATCGTCGGAACCGGCTTCATGCGCCGCAGGAGCTCGCCGATCGACGTCTCCGGCATTTCGGTCCCGTCGAAATAGGGCCGGGCGAGAATGCCGGGATGTTCCTGCGACAGGGAGCGCATCGCCCGGCTGAGATCGCGCGGCTTGAGGGCGAACAGCGCGTCCGGATCGTTCGAGATGCCGAGACTATTCAGGATGGCGCGATTGACGGTGACGGCCTTGTCGCGCGGATAGAAGAGATTGAATGCCCCCGACTGCAGGATCGCCTGCGAGAACAGCGGCTTCGACCGCTCTGAGACGAGATGGAAAGCGACCGAGGCGGCGCCCGCCGACTCCCCGCAGAGCGTCACCCTCCCGGGATCGCCTCCGAAGGCCGCGATGTTCTCGCGCACCCATTCCAGGGCCAGGCGCTGGTCGAGGAGACCGGCATTCGGCTGGAAGCGATCGTCCTCGGGAAACAGCTCGGCGAAGGCGTTGAAGCCGACGAGCCCGAGCCTGTAGTTGAGCGTCACGACGACGGCATCGCCCCGCGCTGCGAGGTCGTCGCCCGGATATTGCGTGCCCGAGCCGATGATGAAGGCACCGCCATGGATGAAGACCAGGACCGGGCGCGAGCCGGACATGTCGGGCGTCCAGACGTTGAGGAACAGGCAGTCCTCGCTGAAGTCGGCCGCTGCGCCCGCGATCTTGGCGAGCGGCCCCGGCATCGAGCGGCGCTGAGGGGCGGATGCGCCATAGGTGTCGGCGTCGAAGAGGGTCTCGAACGGGCGGCGCGGCTCCGGCGCCGCGAACCGCCGCCGGCCGAGCGGCGGTTCGGCGTAGGGAATGCCCAGGAAACGGACCATCTCCGCCTCGCGATAGCCGCGCACGGCTCCGCAGGGCGCCTCGACGCTTACGGGTGCTGCCATCGGATGCTCCGGGATTGGTGTCGATCTTGGTGGGCCGCGGCCGGATGGTGGCGGACATCGTCCGGAATTCGGAGAACCCGCCAGCTTTGCGTCTGTGGAGGCGGGTGTTATAGGGCGCCCTCAGTGTCGGGCATCGTCGAAGAGCCCGTAACCGGGCGGCTTCCCGGCCGCGATTTCATTTCCTAGGAAGGCACCGATGGCAAAGATCAAGGTCGATAACCCGGTCGTGGAACTCGACGGGGACGAGATGACGCGGATCATCTGGCAGTTCATCAAGGACAAGCTGATCCACCCCTATCTCGACATCAATCTCGAATATTACGACCTTGGGATGGAGCATCGCGACGCGACCGACGATCAGGTCACGATCGACGCTGCCAATGCCATCAAGAAGCACGGCGTCGGCGTCAAATGTGCGACGATTACGCCGGACGAGGCCCGCGTCGAGGAGTTCGGGCTGAAGAAGATGTGGCGTTCGCCAAACGGCACGATCCGCAACATCCTCGGCGGCGTCATCTTCCGCGAGCCGATCATCATGAAGAACGTGCCGCGGCTCGTGCCCGGCTGGACCAAGCCGATCATCGTCGGCCGCCACGCCTATGGCGACCAATACCGCGCCACCGACTTCCGCTTCCCCGGCAAGGGCAAGCTGACGATCAAGTTCGTCGGAGAGGACGGCCAGACGATCGAGCACGACGTCTTCGACGCGCCGGCCTCCGGCGTCGCGATGGCGATGTACAATCTCGACGAATCGATCAAGGACTTCGCGCGGGCCTCGTTCAACTACGCCCTGCAGCGCGGCGTGCCCTGCTATTTGTCGACCAAGAACACCATCCTGAAGGCCTATGACGGCCGCTTCAAGGACCTCTTCCAGGAGATCTTCGATGCCGAGTTCAAGAAGGACTTCGACGCCAAGAAGATTACCTATGAGCACCGGCTGATCGACGACATGGTCGCCGCGGCGCTGAAGTGGTCGGGCGGCTATGTCTGGGCGTGCAAGAACTATGACGGCGACGTCCAGTCCGACATCGTGGCGCAGGGCTTCGGCTCGCTGGGCCTGATGACGTCCGTGCTGATGACCCCGGACGGCCAGACCGTCGAGGCCGAGGCCGCGCACGGCACCGTCACCCGGCACTATCGCCAGCACCAGAAGGGCGAGCAGACCTCGACCAACCCCATCGCCTCGATCTTCGCCTGGACCAGGGGCCTTGCCCACCGCGCCAAGCTCGACGGCAACGACGCGCTGGCCGCGTTCGCAAACACGCTGGAGACGGTCTGCATCCAGACGGTCGAGAGCGGTTTCATGACCAAGGATCTGGCGCTGCTGATCGGCCCGGACCAGTCCTGGCTGACGACGACCGGCTTCCTCGACAAGATCGACGAGAACCTCCAGAAGGCGATGGCCTGACGGCGCCTTACGTCAGCACTCTCTAAAGCTTCGAGCGCCCGGCCATGTGCCGGGCGTTTTCGTTTGCTCCGTTATCGTCTATCGCGCCGTCGCTGTGACCAAACCGGATCAGGAGGCGACGTGTATACGCTCATCATCACCACCATCATCTACGTCCATGCGGGACAGGCCGAGGGCCAGAAATTCGACGCCATCCAGTCGATGTCGACGAGCCAGGTCACCGGCTTCGAGGACAAGGCCGCGTGCGAGGCGGCCGCCAAGACCATCGGCGGAACCGGCCTCAACGCCGAGCGCCAGACCGTGTGCGTCGCGCTATAGCATCGGCCCGAAAATCGGGAATCGATTTTCGGGAAGCAAGATGCGTAGATTCAATAAGTTAGAACGTGCTTTGCGCGTCCAAACGGACGCACGGCGCTCTAGAGCATCGGGCAGGAAGTATGAATCGAAGGATTTCCTTTTGATGTGAATGCTGATTCCCTATGGCCG
>NZ_JAJAVB010000044.1 GCF_020615385.1 Jiella soli
CCCATCCAGCCCCAGCCTGAGGCGACAAGCTCCCTCAACCCCGCGATCAATCCCGTCCATGCACCGAGCCTTCACGGCAACCAAAACAAAACCCCGCCAAAATGACGGGGTTTGTCAGCAGTCTGAGGCCGCTTCCTTGCGGAAGCGGCCCGGTGATTTCCGTCAGCCGGCGGTCTTCGAAGACCGTCTAGCGGACTTCCAATTCTCAGGCGAAGCGAGGAGGCTGCTCCGTCGTACCACCGAGAATCAAAGATCCAGCCGGCATCAGATAATCACTCGACATTGGATCACCTCCTTTCGCTTCGTTGAACACGAGAGGAAGTATGGGGTGGGAAATCGGATCTGGCAAGAGGCTGTCGAAAAAAGCGTCAGCCTCGCGCAAGCCTCTGATTCCGCATAGCTGTTCGCGTGCGCTGGCACACCCGCGCACGGCGATGCTGCACCGGGTGATGAAAGCTGCGGCAGATCTGCCGCAGCCTCGCCGGCGATCTGGGCGCCGGCCTGTTGCTGGCCTGCCGGTCGCGAGACCGGCCGGGACCGCGGACGCCGCCGGAGCTACCCCTTCCGGTTCTGGCGGTTGTCGATCAAATCGTCGACGACGCCCGGGTCGGCGAGCGTCGAGGTATCGCCGAGAGCGCCGAAATCGTCCTCGGCGATCTTCCTCAGGATGCGCCGCATGATCTTGCCGGAGCGGGTCTTCGGCAGGCCCGGCGCAAACTGGATCTTGTCCGGCGAGGCGATCGGGCCGATCTCGTTCCTGACATGGGCGACGAGTTCCTTGCGAAGCTCGTCCGTTTCCTCCTCGCCCTCCATGAGCGTGACGTAGCAGTAGATCCCCTGCCCCTTCATGTCGTGCGGATATCCGACAACGGCGGCTTCCGAGACCTTGGGATGGGCGACCAGTGCCGATTCGACCTCGGCCGTGCCCATGCGGTGGCCGGACACGTTGATCACGTCGTCGACACGGCCGGTGATCCAGTAATAGCCGTCCTCGTCGCGCTTGGCGCCGTCGCCGGTGAAGTACTTGTTCTTGTAGGTCGCGAAATAGGTCTGCTCGAAGCGCTCGTGATCGCCATAGACGGTGCGCATCTGGCCGGGCCAGGAGTCGGTGATGCAGAGATTGCCCTCCGTCGCGCCGGTGAGCTCATTGCCTTCGTTGTCGACGAGCTGCGGCTTGACGCCGAAGAAGGGACGGGTCGCAGAGCCGGGCTTCAGAGCGGTCGCGCCGGGCAGCGGGGTGATCAGGATGCCGCCGGTCTCGGTCTGCCACCAGGTGTCGACGATCGGGCAGCGCTCCTCGCCGACTACCTTGTAGTACCAGATCCAGGCTTCCGGATTGATCGGCTCACCGACGGAGCCCAGCACCTTCAATGTTTCACGTGAAGCACGTGTCACCTTGTCGTCGCCAGCGCCCATCAGTGCGCGGATCGCGGTCGGCGCGGTGTAGAAGATCGAGACCTTGTGCTTGTCGACGACCTCCCACATGCGGCCCGCGTCCGGATAATTCGGCACGCCCTCGAACATCAGCGTCGTCGCGCCGTTGGCGAGCGGTCCGTAGACGATGTAGCTGTGGCCGGTCACCCAGCCGACATCGGCCGTGCACCAGTAGATGTCGCCCTCGTGATAGTCGAAGACGTATTCGTGGGTCATCGCGGCATAGACGAGATAGCCGCCGGAGGTGTGCTGGACGCCCTTCGGCTTGCCGGTCGAGCCCGAGGTGTAGAGGATGAACAGCGGGTCCTCCGCGCCCATCTCCTCCGGCGCGCAGTCGGCGGAGACCTTCTCGCGCGCCTCGTGCCACCAGAGATCGCGCGCGCTGTCGAAGGCGACTTCCGCGCCGGTGCGCCGGACGACGAGGACGGTGTCGACGTCCCGGCCGGCCTTCTTCGCGATCTCGCAGGCGCGGTCGGCATTCTTCTTCAGCGACACCTTGCGGCCGCCGCGCAGGCCCTCATCGGCGGTGATCAGCACCGAGGATGCCGCGCCTTCCAGGCGGCCGGCGAGCGCGTCCGGCGAGAAGCCGCCGAAGACCACCGAGTGGATCGCCCCGATGCGCGCGCAGGCGAGCATGGCATAGGCCGCTTCGGGGATCATCGGCATGTAGATGGTGACGCGGTCGCCGCGTCTGACGCCGCGATCCTTGAGAACGTTCGCCATGCGGCAGACTTCCTCGTGGAGTTTGCGGTAGCTGATCGCCTTCGATTCCGACGGGTCGTCCCCCTCCCACAGGATCGCCGTCTGGTCGCCGCGCTTTGCCAGATGCCGGTCGATGCAGTTCGCCGCGACGTTCAGCGTGCCGTCCTCGAACCAGCGAATGTCGATCGCGCCGGGAGCGAAGGAGGTGTTCTTCACCTTCGTATAGGGCCTGATCCAGTCGAGACGCTTGCCGTGCTCGCCCCAGAAGCCCTCGGGATCGTTCATGCTTCGACGATACCAGTCCTGATAGGTCGCCTCGTCGATCTTCGCACGGGCTTTCCAGGAATCCTTCACCGCGATCGTCGTCATGTCTCGCCTCCCAGCTTCGTTTCCGGCGGGCGGCCGCCCGTCTTTGCCCGCGAACTTAAGGTAGATCGCTGGCCCGGGTCCAGTTTCGGCGCCTCATACTTTTCTCGCAGGCCGGGCGCCCCGGCTTCCGCTCAGCCGAAGAGACCGATGACGACCCCCATGATCACGAACACGCCGAACCAGTGGGCGGCATTGATCGCGGTCAGCTTTCTCGGCCGGGCTTCGTAAGAATGATCGACGACCATGGCGGCCAGGATGAAGCCCGCCCAGACGAGGATGCTGGTGATCAGCGTATCGGTGAGCCTGACCGGCCCGATATGGGCGGTGAGCCCGGCCAGCATGCCGGCGATGACGACATAGGCGACGAAGACGATGGCGAGCGGTCCCGGCTTCAGCGCCGGCTTGCCCCGATAGTTCCGGTCCGTCATCCAGCGCTTTTCGAAGGCGCGATGCCAGGCGAAGTCGAAGCCGAAGGAGAGGATCGCCGCGACGAGGACGCCGAGCACGCTGACATTGGAAAAGCCCATGGGAGTTCGCTCCTGTTGACGGGGGTTGCATGCCCAACGGCGCTGTCGGCCGGCGGTTTCATTTTCGCCGCCATCTCCTCGCGCCGATCGGGCAACGGCCGCGGACGCGGTGAAGTTGGCGCGGCAGGCCACTCGCCCGTGATGCGCAAGGTCCGCCGGCTCGCCGGATCGGGCATCCGAGATCGGAGGATTGGTGCCAGTCTGCCATGGGCGTGAGCAAACCGGGCCACTTGCGATGATCTCTCTTTACTTGACTAATTGACTCATGTTTTTAGGCGCCGGAGCCGCCCGGCTGCAGCGCGGGGACAAAATGCCTGCCGCCGAGAGCGACGAGGGGTTAAGCAAGAGGGGATGTGAACCATGGCGACGATGCCGCGAATGCTGCCGGACGGCAGTGAATGGGCCACGTGCCGCGCCGATAGGCGGGCGTTGAGGGGAACGCTGGCGGCGCTCATGGCGGGAACAGCGATCGCGGCATCCGGCGGCGCATTCGCGCAGGAGACCGCTGAGACGGGCGCCAGCATCCGTCTCGACGCCGTCGTGGTCGACGCGGCCAGCGGGAGCGGAACCACGGCCGGATCCGCCGTCGGACCCGACGACAGCATCGTCGCCGAGCGCACGAATGTCGGCACCAAGACCGACACGCCGGTCCTCGACATTCCCGCCGCCATCTCGGTCGTCACCGAGGAGGAGCTCGAGACGCGGGGCGTCGAGACGCTCGACGAGGCACTGGCCTATACCTCGGGCGTTGCCACCGACATCTACGGCTCCGACGACCGCTACGATTTCACGCTCATCCGCGGCTTCTACCAGACCTCGACCGGCCTTTACCGCGACGGGCTGCCGCAACGCGTCTTCGGCTTCACCGGCAGCCGGCTCGAACCCTATGGAATGCAGCGGATCGAGGTCCTGAAGGGCTCGACATCCACCCTCTTCGGGCTCAACGCGCCGGGCGGTCTCGTCAACGCCATCACCAAGCGGCCGACGGACACGCCCTTCGGCGAGATCTACACGACCTTCGGGGACGGCCATATCGAGACTGGGACGGATGTCGGCGGTCCGCTGACGGCGACGGGCGACTGGTCCTATCGCCTCACCGCCAAATGGCAGGACGGCGACAACGGAACCGACCACACCAATGACGACCGCCTCTATGTGGCGCCGGCCATCACCTGGTCGCCGGACGCGGCAACGACCTTCACCCTCCTCGCCGATTTCAACCGGCGCAAGGGCAACACCTCGCACGGCATCCCGCGCGGCTCCGGCATCGACCCCGAGACCTATCTGGGCGAGCCGGACTTCGACAAGATGAACACCGAGGAGAAGAATGTCGGCTATCTCCTCAGCCACGACTTCGGCAACGGCCTGCAGCTGCGCCAGAGCGCACGCTACACCGACCTCGATCTCACCTATGAATCGGTCTATGGCGCGGTCGTCGATCCCGGCGTTCCGCGCAGCGCCTGGGCGGTCTACGGCGATTCCAAGCGCTTCGCCATCGACACCCAGCTCCAATACGATGCGAGCTTCGGGCGGTTTGCCTCCAAGACGCTGCTCGGGACGGACTACAGCTACGACAAGACGAACGAATACCGCGTGTTCGGGTCGGCCGCCGGCATCGACATCACCGATCCCGTCTATTGCGGCCTTTCCTGCCTGACCCTGCCGGCGGGCACGGGATGGAACCACGAACAGCGCTCCACCGGCCTCTACCTGCAGGAGGAACTGACCTTCGACGAGCGCTGGATCGCCACCGTCGGCGGCCGCTTCGATCAGGTCGACACGGATAATTTCCTGCCCGATTCCGGCACAGCATACGCGGCAAGCGACGACGCCTTCACCAAGCGCTTCGGCCTCACCTACAAGCCGATCGACGGGCTTGCGGTCTATGCCAATTATTCGGAATCCTTCCAGCCGATCTCGGCCGATCGGACCTTCCTCATCGGCCAGCCCGAGCCGCAGGAAGGCACCCAGTACGAGACCGGGATCAAATACCGGCCGGAGGGGCTCGACGCCCTGTTCACCCTCGCCCTTTTCGACCTGACGCAGACCAACGTTCCCTATTATGTCAGCCAGACGACGCAGAGCCAGATCGGCGAGGTGAACGTCAGGGGCGTCGAGTTCGAGAGCAAGGTGGCGATGACCGACCGGGTCAACCTCACGGCCGCCTATTCCTATTGGGACGCGGAGATCGTCGAGGACGGGATCGCCGGCAACAAGGGCAACAGGCCGCAGCAGGTGCCCGAACACCTCGCCTCGCTCTGGGCCGACTACACGATTCCCGGCAGCGGACCGTTCGGCGACCTGACGCTCGGCCTCGGCGCACGCTATGTCGGCCCGACCTTCGCCGACAACGCCAACACGCTGGAAGTCGGCGGCCACACGCTGGTGGACGCGGCGGTGCACTACAAGATCACCGAGCATGCCTCGGCCTCGATCGTCGCCACCAACCTCTTCGACAAGGAATATGTGAACTACGTCGATACCTATTCCGACACCGCCTATTACGGCGACGGGCGCTCGATCCGCGGCACGCTGAAATACAGCTGGTAACAGGGCGCCGGGGCTCGGCTCGGGGCCGGGCCCTCGCTCCGGCCGACCCGGGGTCAAGGCTGTCGGGCCGGCGGCTCTCGGCTTTCGGCTTCGGCCGACAGGAAAAGGCAAACGGATTCGTATAGATAGTCGCCTGGCCTACGCGGCGGCGCCGCGTCGGCTCACCGGCGATTGCCATCTTGCGAGCCCGTTCATGCATTCTCTTCTCGCCACGATCTCCTCATGGCTGCTGGACGTAATCTCCTTCATGGGCCTTCCGGGCGTTGCGCTCCTGATGGCCCTGGAATCGGCCTGCCTGCCGATCCCGTCCGAGATCGTGATGCCCTTCGCCGGCTATCTCGTCTCCACCGGCCGGTTCGACCTCTGGTCCGTCGCGCTGGCGGGTGCGATCGGTTGCAATCTCGGCTCGCTCGCCGCCTTCCTCGTCGGCGCTCATGGCGGGCGCAGGGTGGTCGAGCGCTGGAGCCATCACTCGATCCTCGGCCCCCGCGAACTCGATCTTGCGGAACGCTTCTTCGAACGCTGGGGCGCCTCCGCCACGCTCATTGGCCGGCTCCTACCGGTGGTGCGCACCTTCATCGCGCTGCCTGCCGGCATGGCGCGGATGAACCAGGCGCGGTTCCACATCTACACCTTCGTCGGCTCGTTCGCCTGGTGCCTGGCCCTCGCCTGGATCGGCGAGATCCTCGGCAAGAACTGGGGCGACAGCCCGGCGCTGCAGACCGCCTTCCATGTCGCCGACGTCATGATCGTCGCGGCGCTCGTCGCCGGCGTCGTCTGGTTCTTCCGTTCACGGCGCAAGCTGGCGGCCGAGCCCGTGCCGGGCGAGGACCGTCAGCCGTAATCGCGCGCGCCGAAGATCGCCGAGCCGACCCGCACCGAGGTCGCGCCGAACTGGATGGCGGTCTCGAAGTCACCGGACATGCCCATGGACAGCTTCTCGAGCCCGCATTCCCCGGCGATCTTGGCAAGCAGCGCGAAATGCGGGCCGGGATTCTCGTCCGCCGGCGGGATGCACATCAGCCCCTCGATGGCGAGGCCATGTTCCTCGCGGCAGCGGGCGACGAAGCTGGCCGCCTCCTTCGGCGGAATTCCCGCCTTCTGCTCCTCCTCGCCGGTGTTGACCTGGACGTAGAGCCGGGGCGCCCTCTCCTGCTTCTTCATCTCCTTGGCAAGCTCGCGCGCGATCTTCTCTCGGTCGACGCTCTCGATCACGTCGAACAGCGCCACGGCATCGGCCGCCTTGTTGGACTGCAGCGGCCCGATCAGGTGCAGTTCGATATCCGGGAACCGCTCCTTCAGCGCCGGCCACTTGGCCTTGGCCTCCTGGACCTTGTTCTCGCCGAAGACGCGCTGTCCGGCCTCGATGACCGGCAGGATCGCCTCGGCGTCGTGGGTCTTTGAGACGGCGACGAGGGTGACGTCCGAGGGCCGGCGCCCTGCGTCCTCGGCAGCCTTCGCGATCGCCGTTGCGACAGCATGATATTGATCCACGGTAGACATGGGACGGCCTTGCAAGAGAAATGAGGCTAGCCGACGAGGCGGGTCGGCATGTTCGGCGCATGCGTCTTGATCAACTCGATCGCGCCGCGCGCCTGCGACACGGAGGCAAAACCGGAGGTCTCAAAGATCACTTCTTGGCCGCGTAGAAACTGCACAGAATAAGTGCCCGTTCGGCTCTGATAGATCACGAAATTGAAGCCTGCTGCGGCAGAGCGTGGCTCCGTCTCGTCGATTCCGGCCTCAGGCGCCTCCGGGGCTGCATGCGGCCGCCAAAACGAGGCATCAAGTTCGGCAATATCGCTATAGTCGATCGCCTCGTCGCTCATCCGGTCCAGACGCGCGAGTTCGGCGTGCTCGTCATCGGTCAGTTCCGGAAAGCTCTTGAGATCAATCGATTTTCGGACGGTCGCCATGTCGCCTCCTTTCGCGTGCATTGGCCTTCCGAGCCGATATAAGCCGTATAGCACGTCCACGCATGATGTGAACGACGACGAAAAGGCGGTTCTCGATGAAGCCGACGGTGACGAACCGCTCCTCGCCATAGTCGCCACGCACATCGGCCCGGGTGACCCGGTCCGGGTCCAGGAATATCCGCATGGCAAGATCGAAACCAATGCCATGTTTACTGCGATTGACCCCCTCTTTCGCCTCGTCCCACTCGAACTCCTGTTCCATGCAGCCGACAGTAGAGCCCGTCTGCGCAGCGGGCAATCGAGCGTCATGCCTGTTCCGCCCCGGCTCGCGTGTAACCGGCTTGTTCGAAGGAGACGCCGGGCGGGTGTTGGTTGACGGCTTTCGAGAAGCCGTGTTGAACGACGACCGAACCTGTCGGCCATTCCCGGCCCGCTGTCCGAGCGACGAAGCATCCCGACCATGACCACCGAACGCTACAATCCCCGCGCCGCCGAACCGAAATGGCAGGAGGCCTGGGCCGAGCAGAAGCTCTTCGAGACCGACACGGCCGCGCCGGGCGAGAAATACTACGTCCTGGAGATGTTCCCCTACCCGTCCGGGCGCATCCATATGGGCCATGTGCGCAACTATACGCTGGGCGACGTGTTGGCGCGCTACAAGCGGGCCAAGGGTTTCAACGTCCTCCACCCGATCGGCTGGGACGCTTTCGGGCTGCCGGCCGAAAACGCGGCGATGCAGAACAGGGTCAGCCCGCGAGAATGGACCTACGCCAATATCGACGCGATGAAGCGGCAGCTGAAGTCGATGGGCCTGTCCTGGGACTGGTCGCGCGAATTCGCGACCTGCGACCCCGATTATTACCATCAGCAGCAGGTCCTGTTCCTGGACATGATGGAGAACGGCCTCGCCTATCGCAAGAAGTCGAAGGTCAACTGGGATCCGGTCGACATGACCGTGCTCGCCAACGAGCAGGTGATCGACGGACGCGGCTGGCGCTCGGACGCCTTGGTGGAACAGCGCGAACTCGTCCAGTGGTTCTTCAAGATCACGGACTTTGCTGAGGATCTGCTGTCCGCGCTGGACCGCCTGCCGGAATGGCCGGAAAAGGTCCGGCTGATGCAGAGGAACTGGATCGGCAAGTCGGAAGGCCTGATGGTTCGCTGGGCGCTGGAGCCCGACACGGCACCGGCCGGCGAGAGCGAGCTGACGGTCTTCACCACGCGTCCGGACACGCTCTACGGCGCCTCCTTCCTGGCTGTCGCGGCCGATCATCCGCTGGCAGCGAAGGCGGCGGAGACGAACCCGGCGCTCGCGGAGTTCATTGCCGAGATCCGCCGCACCGGCACCTCGGCCGAGGCGATCGAGACGGCGGAAAAGCGCGGCATGGCGACCGGCATCGAGGCCGTGCATCCCTTCGACCCGAACTGGACATTGCCCGTCTATGTCGCGAACTTCGTGCTGATGGACTACGGCACGGGCGCGATCTTCGGTTGCCCGGCGCACGACCAGCGCGACCTCGACTTCGCCCGCAAATACGACCTGCCGGTCAGGCCCGTCGTCCTGCCGCCGAAGGAGGACCCGACGGTCTTCTCCGTTCATGACGAGGCCTATGTCGACGACGGTACGATCTTCAATTCGGCCTTCCTCGACGGGATGTCGCCAGCCGAGGCCTTCGACGAGGTGGCTCGCCGGCTGGAGGCGGCCACCCTCGCCGGCAAGCCGCAGGCGGAGCGCCGGGTGAATTTCCGCCTCCGCGACTGGGGCATCTCGCGCCAGCGCTATTGGGGCTGCCCGATCCCGGTCCTGCACTGCGAGGCCTGTGGCGTCGTGCCGGAGGCGCGTGAGAACCTGCCGGTCAAGCTTCCCGACGACATCGAGTTCGACCGGCCGGGCAATCCGCTCGACCGTCACCCGACCTGGCGCAAGGCGACCTGTCCGAAATGCGGCGGGCCTGCTTTGCGGGAAACCGACACGATGGACACTTTCGTCGATTCCTCGTGGTATTTCGCCCGCTTCACGGCTCCCCGCGCCGACGAGCCGACCGATCCGCAGGCCGCGAATGCCTGGCTGCCGGTCGACCAGTATATCGGCGGCATCGAGCACGCGATTCTGCATCTTCTCTATTCGCGCTTCTTCGTGCGGGCGATGAAGGCCTGCGGCCATCTCGATCTCGACGAGCCGTTCAAGGGCCTGTTCACGCAGGGCATGGTCGTCCACGAGACCTATCGCGACGGCCGCGAATGGGTGGCGCCGGCCGATGTCCGGATCGAGGAAGCGGACGGCGGCCGCCGGGCGATCCGCATCTCGACGGACGCTCCGATCGAGATCGGCGCGATCGAGAAGATGTCGAAGTCGAAGAAGAACGTCGTCGATCCCGACGACATTCTCGCCTCCTACGGCGCCGACACGGCCCGCTGGTTCGTCCTGTCGGACTCGCCGCCGGACCGCGACGTGATCTGGTCGGAAGCCGGTGTCGAAGGCGCCCATCGCTTCGTCCAACGCCTGTGGCGGCTGGTGACGGAAACCGCGCCGCTGGTCGCGGGCCTTGCTACGCAGGTCTCCTCGGACGGCGACCAGACGGCGGCGGCGATCCGCCGCGCCGCGCATCGGGCGGCCACGGGCGTTGCCGACGACATCGAGCGGTTGGCCTTCAACAAGGCGATCGCCCGCATCCATGAGCTGGTCAACGCCCTTTCCTCGGCCTTTGCCGGCTTCACCAGCACACCGAGCGCCGCGCAGAAGGCGGCCGCGGCCGAAGCCCTCTCTTTCCTGACGCGGCTGATCGCGCCGATGATGCCCCATCTTGCCGAAGCTTGCTGGCAGGCTCTCGGACAGGACGGGCTCGTCGCCGCCGCGCCATGGCCGGCCGCAGATCCCGCGCTTCTCGTCGACGACACGGTCACACTGCCCGTCCAGATCAACGGCAAGAAGCGCGGCGACTTGACCGTGCCGGCTTCCGCCAGCAAAGCTGATGTCGAAGAGGCCACGCTGGCGCTCGACTTCGTCGCCGCCGCCCTCGCTGGCAATCCGCCCAAGCGTCTCGTCGTCGTACCCGGGAGAATCGTCAATGTCGTCGTCTGACCGGGTTCGGCCGAGCCGGCTCCATTCCGGCCTCCTTGTCGCGGCAGCGGCCGCCGCCGCGCTCGCGGGCTGCACCGCAGGACCGCTCTATGGCGACAGGGGGATCGCGGGCACAGGTGCCTCGCTGTCTCCGGCCTCGTCCGTGCAGGCGCTCAAGGGTCGGATCGCCATCAGCGAAGCGCAGACGCGCACCGCCCAGATCGTGCGCAACGACCTCCTGTTCCGCCTGAACCGGGGCACGCCGGTGGCCGAGCCGCTCTACCGTATCCAGCTCGTCGTCTCCGGCGGCGAACAAGGCATCTCGATCGAGCCCGGCGGCGTGGCGACCTCGTCGATCTACACGCTGAACGGTCGATACCGGCTTCTGAGGGTGAGCGACAACAAGCTGATCAGCCAGGGCCACCGCGTCGCGACCGTTCCGTTCGACCGCACATCGCAGCTCTTCCAGAGTGAGCGCGCGCTTCTGGATGCGCGCCAGCAGGCCGGCGAACTCCTTGCCGGCGAACTCGAACTTGCCGTCGCATCCGCGCTGAACGGCGCCGGCGGCGCCTGAGGGAGCGGCAGCAGCGCGGGAGAGGCTGACGAGCGCTTCCGGCGCTTGGTACAGCCCATCTGAGTCTTAAGGGAAACAGGACCGCAGGATGGCGCAGAAGAAGGCATCCGAAGTCGAGGCGTTCCTCTCGCGCCCGGACTTCTCCTTCCCGCTCGTCCTTCTCTACGGGCCGGATCCCGGGCTCGTCTCCGAGCGGTCCGACCGGCTCGCGGCAGCCTCCGGCGTCGACCGCGATGATCCCTTCGCCTCGGTCACGCTCGCGGCCGACGAGCTCGAGAAGGATATCGGCCGCCTCTACGACGAGGCGCGCACGGTGTCCATGTTCGGCGGACGCCGGCTGATCAGGGTGCGCGGAGCAGGGGCCGGCAAGTCGCTCGCCGAAGCCGCCGCCGATCTCGGCGCCGAAAAGCTCCAGGACGCGACCGTCATCATCGAGGCCGGCGACCTCAAGGGCGGGGCGGGCCTGCGGCTCAATATCGAACGGGCGAAATTCGCCATCGCGCTGCCCTGCTACCAGGACGAGGGCAGGGCGCTCGACCAGATCATCGACGAGGAGCTGAAGGCGGCCGGGCTTTCGATGGACAAGGAGGCCCGCGAGGAACTCCGCTCCCGGCTCGGCGCCAATCGCATCGCCTCGCGCGGCGAGGTGAAGAAGCTCTGCCTCTACGCCCTCGGCACACCGACGATCACCGAGGAGGATGTCCGCGCCATCGTCGGCGACGTCTCGGCCGACACGCTGGAGGAGACGATCGACGCGGCGGTGAGCGGCGAGGTGAAGCGCCTGCCGCATCTGATCGACCGGCTGACTTCCGCCGGCACCCAGACCTTCCAGCTGCACCAGGGGCTGTTGCGCTACTTCCAGCAGCTCCTTGCCATGCGCGAGGCGGTGGAGCGAAAGGGCGAGACCGTCGCGCGGGTGATCGAGCGCCGCCGGCCCTTCTTTCGTCGCCGCCACGCCATGGAGACGGCGCTCGCGGCCTGGCCGCTCGAGGAGATCACGTCCGCGCTGGGACGGATCGAGGCGGACATCCTGGCAAGCCGCAAGGAGTCGGGGCTCGCCCTGACGATCACCCGCAAGACCCTTCTCGACATCGCCGTCGAGGCGGCGAGGCTGCGCGCCAGAGGCCGGAGAGGCGGCTGACGCGCCTTAGCCGGCGGCGCGAACGCGCTCGTCGGCCGGGTCCTCTTCGAGCGCCCGCAGCATCGACAGGATCGCTTCCAGCTGCGCCCGGTCGGTGAAGTCGATCCGGAGCGAGCCGCCCTTGCCCTTCGGCTTGATCGCAACCGGCAGGCCCAGACGGTCCGAAAGCCATCGCTCGCGCTGGACGAGGTCTCCGTCCTTCTCGCGGGGTGCTCGCTCCGACGCTTCATTTGCCGGCTTATTATCACCTGCGGCCAACGCCCCGGGTTCGCGTGCGAGCGCCTCCGCCTCGCGCACGCTCAGGCCCTCGGCCACGATCCGCTCTGCAAGCGCGACGGGATTGTCCGCCGTGACGACAGTGCGGGCCGCCCCGGCCGACAACTGGCCGGAGACGATCATCGCCCGCACCGCCTCCGGCAGCTTCAGGAGCCGCAGTGTATTGGCGACATGGCTGCGGCTCTTGCCGAGGATTTCGGCGAGGTCGTTCTGGGTATAGCCGTGCTCGTCGATCAGGGTCTGGTAGCCCAGCGCTTCCTCGACCGCATTGAGGTCGGTGCGCTGGATGTTCTCGATGATCGCGATCTCGAGCGACTGGCGGTCGTTGATGTCGCGCAGGACGGCCGGCACCGCGTCGAGTCCGGCAAGCTTCGCGGCCCGCCAGCGCCGCTCGCCGGCGACGATCTCGAAACTGTCGATCCGTCCGGCCCGTGGGCGCAGGAGCAGCGGCTGGACGACTCCATGGACCCGGATCGACGTTGCGAGATCTTCGAGTTCGCCCTCGTCGAAGCTGCGCCGCGGATTGTGCGGGTTCGGCACGATGCGGTCGATCGGCACGGTCCGCTCGGCGGGAACGCTCGGCGCCTTCGGCTGCGCCTCATAACCGCCGGCCGGCCGCGACGGAGCGGCGAGACCGGGCCCGATCAGCGAGGCCAGGCCGCGTCCGAGGCGCTGGCGCGATCTGTCTTCATTCATTCACCGATCTCCTCGTTCACTCAGGCCGGGCCGGCATCCTTAGGGAAGGCAGAGTAGGGCAGGGCATCGCGAACCTCATGCCGCTGTCAGCCGCCGCTCCCGCTGGATGATTTCCGACGCCAGCTGGATGTAGGCTTGGCTGCCGGGGCATTTCATGTCGTAGAGGATCGCCGGCTTGCCGAAGGACGGCGCCTCGGACACGCGGACATTGCGCGGGATGACCGTGTCGTAGACATGCTCGCCCATGAAGGAGCGGACGTCGCGCACGACCTGCGCCGCGAGATTGTTGCGCCCGTCATACATGGTCAGCACGATGCCGTGGAGGTCGAGCGTCGGGTTGAGGCTGTCGCGCACCTGTTCGACGGTCTGGAGAAGCTGGCTGAGGCCTTCGAGCGCGAAGAACTCGCATTGCAGCGGCACCAGAATGGAATCGGCCGCGGCCATGGCATTGATCGTCAGGAGATTGAGCGAGGGCGGGCAGTCGATCAGGACGAAGTCGAATTGCGCGCCCTCGACCTGATGGAAGTGCAGCGCGTCGCGCAGCCGATAGGCGCGCCCCGCCACGCCGGAAATCTCCATCTCCAGGCCCAGAAGATCCATGGTCGAGGGAATGATCGAGAGATTCGGCACCGCTGTCGGCATGGCCGCTTCAGTGATCGACGCGGTCTCCTTCAGGACATCATATGTCGACAGGCTGCGGTCGTCCTTGTCGATCCCGAGCCCGGTCGAGGCATTGCCCTGCGGGTCGAGGTCGATCACCAGCGCGCGCTTGTCGATCGCGGCGAGGGCGGTCGACAGATTGATGGCCGTCGTGGTCTTGCCGACGCCGCCCTTCTGGTTGGCTATCGTGATGATCCGCATAGGTTGTCCGGCCACCGCATCCATCGGCTCAGCTCCGTCTTAGCTCGAGGAACGAAGAAACCCCTTTGCCGGCGGGTGAGAGAGCGCCCACACCTGCATCCGGAGGCTTGTCGCTGGCCGCGACCGGCTGCTCAGCGCGGCGCGATATCGCCGATTTCGAGAACGACCGATCCGTCATCGAGCCCCGATTCGTGCTTTACCACGCTGAATCGCCAATGGGCAGCCGCTTCGGTAATTTCCTGTTCATGATTGCGCCCCTTGGGGAAAAAGCAGCGCGCCGAACCGGAAAGATGCGGGCCCACGAGGCCGAGGAGTTCGTCGAGCGAGGCCAGGGCGCGGGCCGTGACGATCTCGGCCCCCTCAAGGGCCGCGCTGCAATCCTCGATCCGGGCGGCCAGCACCGTCCCGGCCGCGCCGATCTCGCGCTGCGCCGTCCGGAGAAAGGCCGCCTTCTTGGCATTGCTCTCGACGAGATCGACGGATGCACCCGGCCGGCACGCGGCGATCACGAGGCCTGGCAGTCCGGCGCCGGAACCGAGATCGACGCTCCGGCCGAAGGAGGGAAGCAGCCGCTCCAGCACGGTCGAATCGGCGATATGGCGCATCCAGACGTCGCCGATCGTCGAGGGCGCGACGAGATTGATCCGATCCTGCCACGCCGTCAGCAGCGCGACATAGCGATCGAGCCGCTCCATTGTTTCACGTGAAACCTCGAAGCGCCGCGTGAACTCCGCCCGGCCGAGTTCCTGGGCCCGCGCGACATCGCGGGGCCGGGGCTTCGGCGCCGAACGGGCAGGCTTCTGCGGCCTGCGCTTCTGCGGCGACGTCCAGTCGGCGTGCGGATCGCGGTCACGCCGCACGGGCGATCTCCTCGCGCCGGACGGCCAGGAGAATCAGCGCCAGCGCCGCCGGCGTCATGCCGTCGATGCGCTCCGCCTCGGCGATTGAGCGGGGGCGGCGCGCGGTCAGCTTCTGCTTCAGCTCGGTCGAAAGGCCCGCCAGCTGCGAAAAGTCGAGCCCGTCGGGAATCGCCCGCGCCTCGTCCCGGCGCAGCCTGTCCTGGTCGCGCTGCTGGCGCTCCAGATAGACGTCATAGGCCGCTTCGATCTCGATCCGCTCCTGCGTCTTCGCGTCGATCGCGCCGAGTTCCGGCCAGATCACGGCAAGGCGCGGCAGGTCGACATCTGCCTGCGACAGAAGCTGCCAGGCCGTGCGCCGGCGCCCGTCCCGGTTGACCACGATGCCGTGGCAACCGGCCTCCGGCGGCGTCAGCGTCAGGGCCTCCAGCGCCTTCCGTGCCGTAGTGATCGCGGCCTCGCTCGCTTCGAAGACGGCGCCGCGTTCCGCGCTGGCGATCCCGAGCGAGATCGCCAGCGGGGTCAGCCGGCGGTCGGCATTGTCGGCCCTGAGCGACAGGCGGAACTCCGCCCGCGAGGTGAACATGCGATAGGGCTCGGTGACGCCGGTGCGGGTGAGGTCGTCGATCATCACGCCGATATAGGCGTCGGCCCGCCCGAAGATGACCGGCTCCGCCCCGCCGGCAAGGCGGGCGGCGTTGAGGCCGGCGACGAGCCCCTGCGCAGCGGCCTCCTCATATCCCGTGGTGCCGTTGATCTGGCCGGCGAGGAACAGGCCGTCGGCCTTCAGCACCGCCAGCGAGCGGGAGAGTTCACGCGGATCGACATAGTCGTATTCGATGGCATAGCCGGGCTTCAGGATCCGGACCGTCTCGAGCCCGGGGATCGAGCGCAGGAAGGCTTCCTGCACATCCTCCGGCAGCGAGGTCGACAGCCCGTTGGGGTAGACCGTGTCGTCGCCGAGACCTTCCGGCTCCAGGAAGACCTGGTGGCCGTCCCGGTCGGCGAACTTGACCACCTTGTCCTCGATCGACGGGCAATAGCGCGGGCCGGTTCCCTCGATCCTGCCGGAATAGAGCGCCGACCGCGCGAGGTTGTCGCGGATGATGCGGTGCGTCTCGGGCGTCGTGCGGGTGATGCCGCAGTCGATCTGCGGATTGGCGATGGCGGTCGTCAGGAAGGAGAAAGGGACGGGATCCGTATCCGGCCGCTGCATCTCCAGCGAGGTCCAGTCGATGCTGCGGCCGTCCAGGCGGGCGGGCGTGCCGGTCTTCAGCCGGCCGAGCCTCAGCCCGAGCCGGGCGAGCGTGCCCGACAGGCCGACCGTCGGATCCTCGCCCATGCGACCGGCCGGGATTTGCCGGTCGCCGATATGGATCAGGCCGGAGAGGAAGGTGCCGGTGGTGATGACCACCGCCCGGCAGGCGATCCGCCGTCCATCGGCGAGCGTGACGCCGGTGACGCGGTTCTCGCCGTCGAGTTCGAGATCGAAGACGTCGCCCTCGACGACGTCGAGGCCAGGATGATCGCGGATCGCGGCCTGCATCGCCGCCCGGTAGAGCCGGCGGTCGGCCTGGGTGCGGGGGCCGCGCACGGCCGGGCCCTTCGAGCGGTTGAGCAGCCGGAACTGGATGCCCGCCGCATCCGCGACGCGTCCCATCAGCCCGCCCAGCGCGTCGATCTCGCGCACGAGATGGCCCTTGCCGATGCCGCCTATCGCCGGATTGCAGCTCATCGCGCCCACCGTATCGAAGCGGTGGGTGACGAGGATCGTCTTCGCGCCGGCCCGGGCAGCGGCACTCGCAGCCTCGCAGCCGGCATGGCCGCCACCGACGACGACGACGTCGCAGGACGAGGGGAGGGGCCGGTCGGGGGCAAGAACGGTCATGGCGGCAACAATGGGTTCGGGTGCAGGGAACTGAGACCGCGGGCGTGCTGTCCGCACGGCAGGACCATCGCCGGCCGTTTTCGCTGAGCGGTCTTTCGCGGTAGACTGTCTATAGGTGAAACCGGCCGGGCGGACAACGCCGGCGACAGGGAGGCCGACCGAGCATGAGCCTGTCGGAGATGACGCCCTGGACACCCGAAGAGTTCTTCGCATGGCAGGAGCGGCAGGACGAGCGGTATGAATTCGTCTCAGGCTTCCCTGCGAAGATGATGACCGGGGCGTCGAACCGGCATGATGTTATTGTCGCCAATCTCATCGGCGAGCTGGGCGCAAGGCTACGGGGAACGCCCTGCCGTGCGTTCACCGGAGACGGCGCCGTCGAGACGCGCCCCGGCCAGATCCGCCGGCCGGATGCCGGAATCGATTGCGGCGCGTTCGATCCCGATGGCTATCTTGCGGCCGAGCCGACGGTGGTCTTCGAGGTTCTGTCGCCCTCGACTCCCGACTTCGACCGGCTGCGCAAGGTGGAGGAATACAAGGCGGTCCCGACGATCCGGCACGTCGTGATCGTCGAGCCGACACGCCCGCAGGTCCTGGTCGGGTCCAGGGAGGAGGGCGGAGACTGGCGGGCAGAGGAGATCCTCGGTCTCGGCGGTTCGGTTGGGCTCGCCACGATTGGTATCACGCTACCCATGGCGGAAATCCACGATCGTCTGACATTCGAATCGTGATGCACTGCCGCGGACATGGTCGGCTCGTTCAGCCAAACCGCCGGCGTATGCATCTCATACCATTCCGTATGATCAATTGGCCCCGCGTGGCGAGCTGCGTTGGACGCAACGTCAACCGTAAGGGGCCTTTACCGCCCCCACCGATCCGATACGCTCCAATCGACCGACCCGCCTGAAACCTCCGCATAGGCCAGAGCGGACGAACTTGCAGCAGCTGGTGTGCAGGACCGCCTTTTCGTGACAGCCGATTCCCCAGAACGTCCTGTCGTCCCTCCGCCCGGGATCTCCCTGACGCAGGACCTCGTCGCCCTGACGATCCGCGAGAAGCCGGACCTCGGTCCGGAGCCTGGCTGGACCCATTTGACGGAGGCCGAACTCGACGCCCTCGCGGAGGAATATCGGGCGGAGAGCCACGGCGAGCCGCTGTGGATCTTCGCCTATGGCTCGCTGATCTGGAAGCCGGACTTCGACGCCGTCGCTCACAGGCGCGGGACGGCCTATGGCTGGCATCGCTCCTTCTGCCTGAAGATGACGCGCTGGCGGGGCTCGCCCGAGCAGCCCGGCCTGATGATGGCGCTCGAACGGGGCGGGCGCTGCGACGGCGTCATCTACCGCCTGCGCGAGGAGGATCGACACGCACAGATCCGACGGGTGCTCCACCGGGAGATCCGGTTCCGCGAGAACGTGTCGATGGCCCGCTGGGTGCCGGTCCATACGGCGGAGGGCAAGGTGAAGGCGCTGACCTTCTGGGCGGGGCCGCGCGGCGAACGCATCGCGAGCAAGCTGCCGCTCGATGAGGTCGCGCATATTCTCGCGCGCGCCTGCGGCCATGTCGGCTCCTGCGCCGAATATCTCTTCAATACGGTCCGGCATCTGGAAGAGTTCGGCATCCGCGACCGCAATCTCTGGCGCCTGCAGGAACTGGTCGCGGAGGAAATCCGGGCCATCCACTGCGAGGCGGCCTGAGTGCGGTGTCCGGTCGGATAGTTCGGATACCGTCGGAGCCCGTCCGGCGTCTGAGCCTCCCGACGTCCCTCATTTCGAAGGCATCAGCCGGATCCTATATGAGCCGCACGGGGGGACAGTCCTGCTTTCGCGCTCGCGCCACAGGAAGCCATGGTCTTCCGTCAGTCCGGCCGTACCGGCGCATCCTTCAGGCGCGCCATCCAGAGCGTGTCGACGAGCACTCCGTCCCGGATCACTGCGGCACGGGCGACACCTTCCTCGACGAAGCCAGCCCGCTCGTAGAGCGCGATCGCAGCCTCATTGTCGACCATCACGTCGAGTTCGAGCCGGGTGAGCCCCAGCCAATTGTCACCCAGGTCGATCAATGCGGTCAGAAGACGCCAGCCGATTCCCTGACGCAGATAGGCGTCGTGGACGCCCATGCCGATCTGGCCGACATGCGACCGCCGACCGGCGAGGCGGTTGAGGCTGGCCGTCCCCACGATCGTCTCGCCCCGGCAGGCGACGAGGAGGGTCGGTCCCGGCTTGCCACTCTCGAACAGCCTGCGCTTCGTGGCCTCGACCGATTCGAAGGGCAGGCGCAGAGTGTTGCGACGATAGCCCGGGAGGTTCGCCAGCGCGGCGAGACCGGCCGCATCGGCGGGTTCGGCCGCACGGACGACGAGGTCCGGCTTGGAAAGGGCGGTCATGGGCTCACTTCCCGATGCAGAACTCCGAGAAGATCACGTCGAGGAGATCTTCGACACCGATCTGGCCGGTGAGCGCGCCGAGCCGGTTCGACGCGCGGCGCAAGGTCTCAGCCCCGACCTCGGCCGGCGCGTCCGGGCGCTCGACGAACTCGTCGAGGATCCGGACGGCATCGGTCACGAGTTCGCGCTGGCGTGTGCGGATCGGGATGCCGCTTTCGGCCCCGCCAAAGGCTTCCTTCGCGAGTTCCGCGATCCGCTCGACCAGCGCCGGCAGGCCTTCGCCGGTCTTGGCCGACACGGCGAAGTCGAACTTGAAATTCGTCCATTCGCTCCCGAGCCGGGCGGTCAGGCCGCGCGGCGCCGGGCGATCCATCTTCGTTCGGATGGTCAGGATCTTGCGCCGGCCCCTGGCCGACCCCTGCGCGATATCCTCGAGCGCGGCATCGGCGGCCAGCAGCATCGGATGTTTCACGTGGGACAATAGATCGGTGATCCGGGCGAGAGGACCATGCCCGGACGTCTGCGCGTCGACCAGCGCCAGGACGAGATCGGCCTCGTCCATCACTGCCTTCGCCCGCTCGATCCCGATCGCTTCGACCTCGTCGGAGGTCTCGCGGATCCCGGCCGTGTCGGAAAAGCGGACGGGAATGCCGCGGAGATTGAGCGTCGCCTCGATGACGTCGCGCGTCGTTCCCGGCACCTCGGTGACGATCGCCACCTCACGGTCGACCAACGCGTTGAGGAGGCTCGACTTGCCGGCATTCGGCGCGCCGACGATCGCAACCTTGTAGCCGGAGCGCAGGATCTCGCCGCGATCGGCGCGCTCCAGATGGGCGCGCATCTCGCCGAGCAGCGCCGCAACCGCTGCCTTGGCGTCGGAGCCGACGGTATCGCCGACATCGCCCTCGTCGGAGAAGTCGAAGGACGCTTCGATCCCGGCCCGGATCCTGGTCAGCCGCTCCATCCAGCCCCCGTAGAGGCCGCGCAGCAAGCCTCCGGCCTGGGCGACGGCGGCCTTGCGCTGGCCCTCCGTCTCGGCCGCCACGAGATCGGCCAGGCCCTCGGCCTCGGTCAGGTCGATCCGCCCGTTCTCGAAGGCGCGGCGGGTGAATTCGCCGGCCTCGGCGAGGCGCACGCCGTCGATCGCCGTCAGCGCGGCGAGCGTGGCCTCCACCACGGCCGACCCGCCATGCAGGTGGAACTCGGCAATGTCCTCGCCGGTCGCCGTCTGCGGCCCGTCGAAGAACAGCGCGATCCCCCGGTCGATGGTTTCGCCGGCGGCATCGCGAAAGCGGCGCAGGCTCGCGCGGCGGCCGGGCGGCACGCCGCCTGCGACCCGTTCCAGGGCGGCGCGGGCGCCGGGCCCGCTGACCCGGACGACCGCGACACCGGAGGGCAGGGCGCCGGACGAGAGCGCGGCTATGGTGTCGGACTGCATAAGCGGGAAACTCTCCGAAGGGTCGAGGGCCTTCAAGACTGGCCAAAGGAGATCAGCTTCCGGCGGCGGACGCAAGCGACGGCGTCGCCCGCCGGAACGGGGCGCGGACATCTTCCGCGCCAATTTGCCCTTTTCGAACCGGCCCCGGCGCCATAGGCTTCCGCCCCGAACAGGCCGGAGCGAACATCATGACCGAGACTTCCGGAAACCGGCTCGGCGACGCCGTCAGCCCCTATCTGCAGCAGCACCGCGACAATCCCGTCCACTGGCGCGAATGGTCGGATCAGGTGCTGGAGGAGGCCAAGGCGCTCGACCGCCCGATCCTCCTCTCCGTCGGCTATGCCGCCTGCCATTGGTGCCATGTCATGGCGCATGAGAGCTTCGAGAACGAAGAGGTCGCCGCGGTGATGAACCGCCTCTTCGTCAACGTGAAGGTCGATCGCGAAGAGCGCCCGGACATCGACCATCTCTACATGACCGCCCTCCATGCGCTCGGCGAACAGGGCGGCTGGCCGATGACCATGTTTCTCACCCCGGACGGCAAGCCGTTCTTCGGCGGCACCTACTATCCGCGCGAGCCGCGCTATGGCCGGCCGGGGTTCGTGCAGGTGATGGAAGCGATCGCGGCCGCCTGGCGCGACCGGCGCGAGGAGATCATGACGAGTGCCGGCACGATCTCCGACCGGCTCGGGGAATTTCTCTCACGCTCGGACAAGGCCGGTCCCCTGAAGGTCTTCGACATCGCCGCCGCCGCGGAACGCATCGGCACGATGATGGACCCGGTTCGCGGCGGCATGCGCGGCGCGCCGAAATTCCCGAACGCGCCCTATATGGAAATCCTCGCCCGCTCGGCGCTGGAGGACGGGCGGGCCGCCCATCGCGACGCGTTCCTGAGGACCATCCGCTCGCTCTCCTGTGGCGGCATATACGATCATCTCGGCGGCGGCCTGCATCGCTATTCGACCGACGATCGCTGGCTGGTGCCGCATTTCGAGAAGATGCTCTACGACAATGCGCAGTTCCTGCGGCATCTCTCCTGGGCCTTCCGGATGACGGGCGAACCCCTGTTCCGGACCCGGATCGCGGAGACGGTCGGCTGGCTGAAGCGCGAGATGCGCGTCGAAGGCGGAGGGCTCGCCGCCTCGCTCGACGCCGACAGTCCGGATGCGGACGGCCATCCGGAGGAGGGCGCCTATTACGTCTGGCGCGAGGACGAGATCGATTCGAGCCTCGGCGCGTCGGCTACCGCCTTCAAGCGGGTCTACGACGTCACGGCGCGCGGCAATTGGGAGGGCAAGGCGATCCTGCACCGGCTGCATCCCGGCGCACAGTCCTCCGATCCCGACTTCGCCGAGGAGCGCGCGGCGCTGCTCACCGTCCGTGAGGGCCGCGCCGCACCCGGCCGCGACGACAAGGTCCTCGCCGACTGGAACGGCATGGCGATCCGGGCGCTGACCGAGGTCTCGCGCTCGACCGGCAATGAAGAGGCGCTGGAACTCGCCAGGGACGCCTTCGGCTTCGTCATGCGCGAGATGGTCGTCGACGGCCGGCTGCGGCACGCGGCGCGGGGCGGCCGGACCGCAGGCCTCGCTCTGTCGTCGGACTACGGCGCGCTCATCCAGGCCGCGGTCGCCCTCTTCGCCGCGACGCTGGACGGCGACTATCGCGACAAGGCCGAATGGCTGGCCGGCGAACTGACGCTCTGGCATGGCGATGGCGAGGGCGGCCATTTCATGACGGCATCCGATTCCAGCGATGTCCTCATCCGGCTGCGCGGCGATCAGGACGACGCCGTGCCGAGCGGCACCGCGTTCGTCATCGAGGGGCTGTCGATGCTCGCCCAGGCGACGGGGTCGATCGCGATCACCGAACATGCCGAGACCGCGGCGGCGCTGGCCGCCGGCCGGACCGGCGGTGAGGCCACGGGATCTCCGGGCATTCTCGCCGCGACGGGACGCCTTCGCCGCGGCAGCGAGCTCGGCCTTTTCGGCTCCGCGGACGATGCCGCCTTTTCCGAGATGCTGGCGGCCGCTCATTCGCAGCTCGATCTCGACCGGCTCGACCTCGTGGCGGCCTCGGTCGACCTCCTGCCGCACGATCTGCCGCTCGCCTCGGTGCATCCGACGCGCCTGCCGGCGGCCTTTGTCTGCGAAAGCCGCGTCTGCCGCGCGCCTGTCTACGAACCGGCCGCGCTGGCCGCCCTGCTCGACCGGGGGCCGTAAGGCGCCTGCCGGCGCCTCAGCACACTGCGCCGACCGTCGCGCCGGTCGCACTTCTGAGCTGCAGCGGCACGACCTCGAAAACGTGGTTCGGCGTGCCGGCGGCGGCCCAGACGGTGGCGAACTGGAACAGGTCCTCGTCCATGATCACGACGAGGTCCGACGTCGCGCCGAGCGGCGAGACGCCGCCGATGGCAAAGCCCGTCGCCTCCCGCACGAAAGCGGCGTCGGGGCGCTCCAGTTCCTCCCCGGTCAGTTCCATCGTCCGCGTGGACTCCACGCGGTTGGCGCCCGAGACGAGAAGAAGAAAGGGCTTGCCGCTGTCCTTGCCGCGAAACACCAGCGACTTGACGATCTGGCCCACCTGCGCGCCCACGGCCTCCGCCGCTTCCTCGGCCGTCCTGGCACTCTTCTCGGTCTTCACGACCTTGATCTTGATGCCCTTTTCCTCGGCCGCAGCCTCGACCCGCTGAACGGCTGCGGGGTGATTCGTCGTGGCGTCGGATGACATCGGGGAAAGACCTCGAACTCTCGTTGGTACACGTCACGTCTGGCACCCGGCTCGCCGGCCGTCAAATTCCCGCAGCAGTCTTTCGCCACCACTGGCGGCCGTCGGCTTCGGACCTGCGCTGGGGAGGCTGCAGGGCGGAAGACGGAGCACGATGGGATTGCACAGGGCACCGCGCCATGAGCCGCTGGGTACCTGCGGCATTTCAAGCGTCCATGTGGATCGTGGTCCCGATCTCTCCATTCAAGAGCCGCTTGAGATGAAAGCTGCAGAGTCGATCGTCCGGCCGTTTTCCGACCTCGGCGGCGAAGGCTCCCATGGCGCCTGGGTCGCCGCCGCGCAGCTTCTCGAAGGCGGCGACGTAGCCGTCCAGCGACGCCGCCATGTCATCGCCCGGCGATTGCGGCTCGTAGGCGCGCAGCGGCTCGCTCCGGCCCTTCAGAAGGAGATCGCCGATCGGGCGCCAACGAAACGACGCCAGGCCCTCGGCCACCGCAGAACTCGCGCAGATGCGGGTGCCGAGCCGCTTGTTGGCCACTTCGAGACGCGCCGCGACATTGATCGTGTCACCATAGGCGGAGTAGTCGAAGATCCGACCGCCGCCGAAATTCCCCACGATCGCCGGACCCGAATGAATGCCGATGCGGGTGGCACCAAGCGCCACGCCCCTCGCCCGCCAGGTTTCCCGCAGCTCTTCCGAGAACCGGTCCAGAGCAAGCGCACAAAGAACGGCTCGCTCGGAGTGGTCGGCCTGCTCGTCCGGGGCGCCGAAGAGAATATGCAGGGCATCGCCGACAATCTTGGCGACGGTTCCCTCATGCGCAAAGACGATCGCCGTCATCGCGGCGAGATAGGCGTTCAGGAGTTCGCCGAGCACCGCGGGGTCCATCCGTTCCACGAGGGCGGTAAACCCTGCCACATCGGTGAACACCACGGAAATCTCCCGGCGCTTCGCCGAAAGCTCCTTCATGCCGGCATCGTTCGCCAGGCGCGCGGCCAGGCCCGGCGAGAAGTAGCGCGAAAGGACTTCCCGGTTGCGCGCCTCCAATTCCCTGATCAGACGGGTGTTTTCGATAGCGATCACGGCCTGATCCGCGAATGTCTCGACAAGAGCCACTTGCCGGTCGGTGAACGCACGGGGCTCCGGCCGAGAGAGCGAAATCACGCCGATCACGGCTCCGCGTTGCTTGAGCGGCACCGCCAGACCGCCGCGATAGACGCCGAGCTGGTGTCCCGAAAGCGTCCGGAAGCGCGGATCCGTCAGGATGTCTGCCACGTTGAGAACTTCGCCGGTGAAGGCCGCACGGCCCGACACCGTCGTGGCGTCCGGAGAAGGCTCGATCGCAAGGTTTTGGGCGAATGCCACCCATTCCGCGGGATAATTGACATGCGCCGCGAGATAGAGATCGGCGCCGCGCTTCAGCCAAACGACCCCGCGCGTCGCCTCACACAACTCTATTGCCAATTCGACGAGAGTCGTGAGGATAGCATCGAGATCGAAAGCCGACCCGCTGATGAGCCTGAGGACCTCGGCCGTCGCCTTCTGCTGCGCGAGAACGTCACGAAGCTCTGCAGCCGCCGAATGCGCCTCGGACGACAGCTCGGCGGGACGTCGGAAATCCTCCGACCGCTCCCCGATGTTCCGTGAATCGTCCATGACCGAGAGGCCTCGATTGGCGGCAGAGCTGCGACAATGTTCCCGCCTCGGACGGGAGTCCAGTCTTCACAACGAGAAAAGGGGCCCACGAAGGAGCCCCTTTAGGAAAGCAACGAGCGTGACAGGCAGAACCGCCGCCTCGGCCCGGCCGGTGCCGAGCCGCTGCCGCCTCAGGTGTTCATCGAATCGAAGAATTCGGCGTTCGACTTGGTCTGCTTGAGCTTGTCGTTGAGGAATTCGATCGCATCGGTCGTGCCCATCGGCGCGAGGATGCGGCGCAGGACGAAGATCTTCTGCAGCTCCTGCCGCGGGACCAGGAGGTCCTCCTTGCGCGTGCCGGACTTGAGGATGTCCATCGCCGGATAGGTCCGCTTGTCGGCGACCTTGCGGTCGAGCACGATCTCGGAATTGCCGGTGCCCTTGAACTCCTCGAAGATCACCTCGTCCATGCGGCTGCCGGTGTCGATCAGCGCCGTCGCGATGATCGTCAGCGAACCGCCTTCCTCGATGTTGCGCGCCGCGCCGAAGAAGCGCTTCGGGCGCTGCAGGGCGTTGGCGTCGACACCGCCGGTAAGCACCTTACCGGAGGAGGGCACGGTCGTGTTGTAGGCTCTGCCGAGGCGGGTGATGGAATCGAGCAGGATGACGACGTCCCGGCCGTGCTCGACGAGGCGCTTGGCCTTTTCGATCACCATTTCCGCGACCTGCACGTGGCGCGTCGCCGGCTCGTCGAAGGTTGAGGAGACGACCTCGCCCTTCACCGAGCGCTGCATGTCGGTGACTTCCTCGGGCCGCTCGTCGATCAAAAGCACGATGAGGTAGCACTCTGGATGATTGGCGGTGATCGAATGCGCGATATTCTGCAGGAGCACCGTCTTGCCGGTGCGCGGCGGCGCCACGATCAGCCCGCGCTGGCCCTTGCCGAGCGGCGCGACGAGGTCGATGACCCGCGCCGACATGTCCTTCTTCGAGGTCGGATCCTCGAGTTCCATCTTGAACCGCTCGTTCGGGTAGAGCGGCGTCAGATTGTCGAAATGGCTCTTGTACCGGATCTTCTCGGGGTCGTCGAAGTTGATCGTGTTGACCTTCAGAAGAGCGAAGTATCGTTCGCCTTCCTTAGGGCTGCGGATTGGGCCTTCGACCGTATCGCCGGTCTTCAGCTGGAACTTGCGGATCTGCGAGGGCGAGACGTAGATGTCGTCGGGGCCGGGCAGATAGTTCGCCTCGGGCGAGCGCAGGAAGGCGAAACCGTCCTGCAGGATCTCAACGACGCCTTCGCCGATGATCTCCACCTCTTGCGCCGCGAGCTGCTTCAAGATGGCGAACAGCAGTTCCTGTTTGCGCAGAACCGAAGCGTTCTCGACCTCGTTCTCTTCGGCGAACGCGATCAGTTCGGGTGCGCTCTTGTTCTTCAGGTCCTGAAGTTTCATGCGGGATGTGGCTCTTTGGCTGAGGTCCGAACCGAAAATGTCGGACGAGGCGGGGAAGGTCTGAGAAAACGCTTCAGCCGTAAACTTGCGATGGGATTCGGCAAGTCGGGCGCGACGGCAATGCCGCACGGCGCCCTGGTAGGCGGGATGCTTTAATCCAGATAGCCATATCCCTGCGCCAGCGCAAGAGGGTTCCGCTTCCGCCTAAGGTCATCGGTCCGGAATGCGGGAACCGGTCTTCGAAAAATCCGATGCGTAACCAATCGCTTGAAGCATAGGACCCGATTTTGAAACCGGGTCTTATCAATCAAAATCATCGCAAGGCGGCGCGCTTCGAAAAATGGCGCGCCACGCGTGTCCGGTTTGCCCGCTCAGCTCGACAGGACGAAGATCGCGCAGGCGAAGGCGAAGCTGACGAGGCCGATCAGCGTCTCCATCACGGTCCAGGTCTTCAGCGTCGTCTTGACGTCCATGTCCATGAACCGGCCGACGAGCCAGAAGCCGGAATCGTTGACATGGCTGAGTGCCAGCGAACCCGCCGCGAGTGCGATGACCACGGCGGTGAGCGGGATGCCCTCGATGCCCTGCGCCGCGACGGCCGGCTGGATCAGCCCGGCCGAGGTGATCAGCGCGACGGTCGCCGACCCTTGCGCGACGCGCAGCGCCAGCGCGATGACGAAGCCCGAAACGATCAGGGGCAGGCCGACGCCTTCGAGGCTCGAGGCGAGCGCGTCGCCGATACCCGTTGCCCGGAGGACGCCGCCGAACATGCCGCCCGCGCCGGTGATCAGGATGATGGCGCAGACCGGGCCGAGCGCCTCGTCGAGGAGCGATTCCACCCGCAGCCGCTCGATGCCGCGGCGCGAGCCGAGGACATAGCTCGCGACGAGAACCGCGACCATCAGCGCGATCGGGGTCGCGCCGAGCGCGCGGCCAACCTTGTACCAGCCGGCTTCGCCATTCACCCAGCCGACCGCCCGGGCCGCGTCGAGCCCAGTGTTCATGAAGATGATGGCGAGCGGCAGGAGGAGGAGCAGGATCACGGTCGAGGGCGAGGGCGGATTGGCGACATCCTCCTCCTGGCGGCCGCCGGCAAGAATGTCCGGCACCGGCAGGACGAAGGCCTTCCCGGCCCACAGGCTGAAGAGATAGGAGGCGACGAACCAGGTGATGACGGCGACGACCAGGCCGACGAGGGTCAGGAGGCCGATATCGGCGCCGAGGAGTTCGGCGCTGGCCACCGGGCCCGGATGCGGCGCGACGAAGGCGTGCATGCAAGAGAAGGCGCCTGCGACCGGCAGGCCGTATTTCAGCACGCCGCCGCCGAGCCGCCGCGCCACCGAGAAGACGATTGGCAGCATGACGACGAGGCCGGCGTCGAAGAAGATCGGAAAGCCGAAGATCAGGGAGGCAATGCCGAGCGCGAGCGGCGCGCGCTCCTCGCCGAACTTTTCGATCAGCGCGTCGGAGAGCGCCTGCGCGCCGCCAGAGACCTCGACGAGGCGCCCCAGCATGGCGCCGAAGCCGACGAGGAGGGCGACGCTGGCCAGCGTCGAGCCGAAGCCCTTCGACAGCGTGTCGATGATTGCGCTGGCCGGCAGCCCCGCGACGAAGGCTGTGATCAGGCTGACCAGGACGAGGGCGATGAAGGCGTGGATACGAAACTGGATGATCAGGACGAGGAGGAGCGCGATCGCTCCGGCGGCGATGGCGAGCAGGGGCCCAGCCCCGAGGGTCTGTTGGAATCCGTCAGGCACGCGAGCGTCTCCAATTGAAGTTTCGCATCCGAACCGCAGGCCGCGGCTCGTGGTCCGGGATCAGTCGATGCCGAGATCTTTCAAGACGGTCGCAACGACCTCCTCGGGCGGCATCGAGACGGTGACGTTCACCCCGTCCTCGTCCGGCTGCAGCGGTTCGAAATCGGCAAATTGCGATTTGAGGAGCGAGGCCGGCATGAAATGGCCCTTGCGATGGGCGAGCCGCCCCGCGACGAGCTCCGGATCGGCGACGAGCGAGACGAAGCGCACCCGCGCGTGAGCCTCCCGCAGGACGTCTCTGTAGCGGCGCTTGAGAGCCGAGCAGGTGAGGACGGTGGAGCGGCCGGATTCGGCCTCGCAGGTGATCCAGTCGCGGATCGCCGCCAGCCAGGGAGCCCGGTCCTCATCGTTCAGCGGCGTCCCGCTGGTCATCTTCTCGATATTGGCAGGCGGATGGAACTGGTCGGCTTCCGCGAAGGGCCAGCCGAGATGGGCTGCGAGACCTTCGGCCGTGGTCGTCTTGCCGACCCCCGACGGGCCCATCACCACCAATGCCATCGTCTCGTCCGCCATGTCACGCTCCTCGCCCGCTCCGCCATCGCCGCGCGGCAATCGATGAGGGCAAACTAGGGTGGCGGGGCGGCGATGCCATCGCTAAGGCCGCTCCTTCGGCGAGGCCTGCGTCGATGGCGGCCGCCAGTCCCCTCCAAAGCGGCTTTCCGATGGATCAGAACGGCTTGACGACGACGAGAACGATGATGAGCGCGAGCAGGACCGCCGGCACCTCGTTGAGGATGCGCCAGTAGCGCGAGGACTTCGTGTTGCGGTCCTCGGCGAAGCGCCGCACGCCCGCCGACAACATGCCGTGAATGCCGGACAGGACCACTACCAGCAGGATCTTGGCGTGGAGCCAGCTGTTGCCGGGCGTGAACCAGTCGCCCTGCACCGCGAGCCAGACGCCGGCGACCCAGGTGGCGATCATCGAGGGATTGATGATCCCCTTCAGGAGCCGCCGCTCCATCACCTTGAAGGTCTCGGATTGCGGCGTCTTCGGCCCCGCCTCGGCGTGGTAGACGAACAGCCGCGGCAGATAGAGCATTCCGGCCATCCAGGCGATCACCGCGAAAATGTGGATGGACTTGATCCAGAGATAGCCGGAGGCCGGGACCAGGACGAAGAGGAGCGCCGCGATCACGAGGGTGACGGCAAGGGCGATCATCGCATTCTTCATGGCATGTCGATCCAGCTTCGGCAGGAATTGCGGGCGGTTGCGGCAAGGCGCCGCGGCCCAGTCGGGATGATCGGTCAAGCGCGGCCGGTCAGCCGCGAACCCGCTTCAGGAGCGCCTCGACATTCGCGATCGGGGCATCCGGGGTGATGCCGTGGCCGAGGTTGAAGATCAAGGGGCCGTCGCCAAGCGCCTCGAGAATCCGGTCGACGCCCTCCTCGAGCGCCCGCCCGCCGGCGATCAGCCGGAGCGGATCGAGATTGCCCTGGACGGCGCCCTCGCTCTGGAGCGCCTTGGCCTGGCTCCAGGGCACCGACCAGTCCAGTCCGACGGCGTCGACCAGGGTCTTCTGGCGGTAGGTCGACAAAAGCGCGCCGGCCCCCTTGGCGAAGCCGATGATCTTGGCGCCGGGAACGGCGGCCCGGACCTTGTCCACCATGCGTCGGACCGGCGCGACCGCATAGGCCTCGAAGGACGCCTCGTCGAGGACGCCCGCCCAGGAATCGAAGATCTGCACGCAGTCGGCGCCGGCCTGGAGCTGGCGGATCAGATAATCGGCGCTCATCTCGGCGAGGAGGAAGAGCAGCCGCTCCATCTCCTCCGGATGGCGGTAGCCGAATAGCCGCGCCGGCGCCTGGTCCGGCGTGCCATGGCCGGCGATCATGTAGGTCGCGACCGTCCACGGTGCGCCGCAGAAGCCGATCAGCGCGGTCTCGTCCGGCAATTCGGAGCGCAGCCGTCCGACCGTCGCGATCACCGGTGCGAGATGCGTCTCGGCGTTGCTCGGATCGAGGCGGTCGATCTCTTCGACCTGCAACGGCCTCAGCTGCGGTCCCTCGCCCTTCACGAAGGCGAGGTTGCGGTTCAAGGCGTCGGGAATGACGAGGATATCGGAGAACAGGATCGCCGCATCGAAGCCGAAGCGGCGGATTGGCTGGAGGGTAACCTCGGTGGCGAAGTCGGGATCGTAGCACAAATCGAGAAAGCCGCCTGCCTTCGCCCTGATCTCGCGATATTCGGGAAGATAACGGCCCGCCTGCCGCATGAGCCAGACCGGAGGCGGTGATACCGTCTCGCCTTCGAGGACACGGATCAGTTTGCGCGATGCCATCGGGCCGGGCTCCAATAAAGAAAGAATCCTTTTGGAAAAGGATTTTTTGATTCTTAGAGTCGGTGGATAGCCGGAATTCACAGCTGGCCGCAAATCAGGCCCATCCGGCGCAGCTGTCGCAAGGAGGCACAGCCCGTCTGGAATCAGGGCTGGTGAATTACGGGCAAGACTCGCATTGGTAGTGTCGAATCAAGGGGTTGAACTGGAGCTCAGGCGATCGCGATCTGGGAATTAATCCGACGGGCAGAGCCAATGGCGGCCCGCGAAATCCCCGATTCACAGCGTCATCTTCCACAAGCGCCGCAGATCTCCAGCTGTGGACTATGACGGTGTCATGAACAGCCGGCGGGCGGGCGCTCGCCGCTCGTCCCGTTTACCAGCACTTAACCCACAGCCACCCGAGAATCCCGGGGGCTTTCGCACTGCACCCTTGCTTCCGACCCCCGAATCGAGTCCGTGCCGGCCGTGGTCATCGCGCTGCCACGGCGCTATCAAGCGCTTCGGACGTGAAGATTTGATTAAAATCGGAGGAAACCGCCCATGGCCAAGGGCATCGTTCTGGCTTCCGGCAGCATTCATCGCCGCGAGCTTCTGAAGAATGCGGGCGTCGACTTCACCGTCGAGTCTTCGACGCTCGACGAGCGGGCGATGGAGGCGCCGCTGACGGATACCGGGATCGGGCCCGACGACGTCGCGCAGATCCTGGCCGAGGCCAAGGCCACCAACGTCTCCGAGCGCCATCCCGGCGAGATCGTCATCGGCGCCGACCAGACCCTGTCCCTCGGCGACGAGATCTTCCACAAGCCGGAGAACATGGAGGCGGCGCGCAGGACGCTTCTGAAGCTGTCGGGCCGCACCCACAACCTCAACAGCGCGGTGGTGCTGGTGGAGGACGGCGCCGTCACCTGGCGGCACGTCTCGACGGCGCGGATCACGCTCCGCCCGCTCGACCCGGGCTTCATCGGCCGCTATCTCGCGCATGTCGGGCAAAAGGTGCTGACCAGCGTCGGCGCCTACCAGATCGAGAAGGAGGGGATCCAGCTGATGGAGAGCATTGAGGGCGACTTCTTCAGCATCATCGGTCTGCCGATCCTGCCCTTGATGAAGGAACTGCGGTCGCGGGGGGAAATCGATGGCTGACACGGACGGCGACTGGGTCCCCAAGCCCTATGTGAGCGGCGAGGCGCGACCGCGCGGCGAGGGCTCGATCTTCGATCCGGCGCGTGGAGGCGAGGAAGCCGAGGGCCCGAAGGTCTTTGTGACCGGCTGGCCCGTGTGGCATTCGCGCTCGCCGATGATCCACGGCAGTTGGCTGAAGGAGCTCGGCCTCGCCGGCTCCTATCGCCGCGTCGGCGTGCCGCCGGAAGAGATCGCCGACTTCTTCCGGACGTTGAAGGCCAGTGGCTATGTCGGCGGCAACGTCACGATCCCGCACAAGGTCGCGGCCTTCAAGGCGGTGTCGCGGCGCGATGCCGCGGCGGACGCAACCGGGGCGGTGAACACGCTCTGGTTCGACAAGTCCGGCCGGCTGGTCGGCGGCAACACTGATCCGCATGGCTTTGCCGCCAATCTCGACGAGCGGCTGCCGGGCTGGGTGGATGCGGAGACCGCCGTCGTCCTCGGCGCGGGCGGGGCGGCGCGCGCCGTCGTTCATGCGCTGCTGAAGCGCGGCCTCAAGCGGGTCGAGATCGTCAACCGGACGAAGGAGCGGGCCGAAGAGCTTGCTGAGCGTTTCGGATCGAGGGTCGCGGGACATTCCCAGGAGGCGCGCGGCGAGGTGCTCGGTCGGGCCGATCTCCTCGTCAACACCGTGCCGATCGCGCCGAAGGACTCGGATGACGAGACGCCCGACTGGTTCCCGCAAAGGCTGCCGGATCTGTCGGCTCTGCCGGACCAGGCCCTGGTGACGGACATCGTCTATACGCCGCTGATGACGCCCACCCTCCTTTCCGCCAGGGAGCGCGGCCTCAGATATGCGGATGGGCTGGGCATGCTGCTGCATCAGGCGGTACCCGGCTTCGAACGATGGTTCGGCCAGCGCCCGACGGTCACCGAGACCCTGAGGGCGAAGGTCGAGGCCGATATCGAAAGTGGGGCGTGACATGGCCGAAGATGGAACGGCAGGCGGGTTCGAACCCGTCCTCGACGCCGCGCTCGCCGCGGTCTTCACCGACTATGCGGAGGGCTTCGATGATTTCGATGCCGCGCGGATTCTCGACTGCTTCGCCTTTCCGGCGACGATCTGGCAGATGGGCAAGGGCAATGTCTTCCTCGACGCCGAGGAGCTCGGCGAGAATGTCGAGGCGCTGCTTGCCGTCTTCGAGCGCGAGGAGATCGTCCGCTCGACCTATCGCGTCCGCTCCGCCGCCACCGCGGGCGCGGCGGCTTTCGTCACGCTCGACTGGCGCCAGGAGCGCGAGGGCGGCGATGCGGCGCTGGAATTCACCTGCCACTACACGCTGATCCGGCAGGTTGCGGGTGAGGGCGAGCCGGGCGACTGGCTCATCGCGCTCGCGGTCAACGATTGACCGCGCGGACGATTTGCCGGTGATCATCCTCGGCCTCACCGGATCGATCGGCATGGGCAAGTCGACGACCGCGGACATGTTCGAGGCGGAGGGCGTGCCCGTCCATTCCGCCGACGCCTCCGTCCACCGGCTCTATGCGGGGCGCGCCGCCCCGCTCATCGAGGCAGCTTTTCCGGGAACGGTTTCCGGGGGCGTTGTGGATCGGCAGGCTCTGGCGTCACGCGTTCTCGGCGATCCGCAGGCGCTGAAGCGCCTCGAGGCGGTTGTCCATCCGCTTGTCCACGAGGAGGAGGCGGCCTTCCTCGAGGCCGCGCGGCGATCCGGCGCGCCGCTTGCCGTCCTCGATATCCCGCTGCTCTACGAGACCGGCGCCGAGATGCGCTGCGACAAGGTGGCCGTCGTCTCGGCACCGGCCGCCATTCAGCGCGAGCGGGTCCTTGGGCGGGCAGGCATGAGCGAGGAGAAGTTCGCGGCGATCCTGGGGAAACAGGTGCCGGACGCTGAAAAGCGCGCGCGGGCGGATTTCGTCATCGACACGTCGCAGGGTCTCGATCCGGCACGGCGGCAGGTCGGCGCCATCATCCGAGAGCTTACCGGCGGGCGGGACTGATCCGGCCGGTCGGGATCATGGCGGCTGCACGCCTTTGGAGGTGTTTCACGGGAAACATCGGCAGGGTGCTCGCCGCAGCCCCGCAAGCTTCGCTCCAGGCTTTCCACCAAGATTAGGCAGTCCGGCCGGCAGGACGGCGGCGCGGCGGCCATCGACCTGCCGGAGCCGGGATTGCCGCGAGCCTTTCGGAAAGGGTGCCTCGTTCGCCATGTGCCGCCATCTCGCCTATGTCGGCTCGCCGATCTTCCTCGATACACTGCTGGTCGAGCCGGAAGCCTCGCTGATTGCGCAGAGCCAGGCGGCTCGCAAGGCGCGAACCATCGTCAATGGCGACGGCTGCGGGGTCGGCTGGTATGGTGAACGGGCCGAACCAGGACTCTATCGGGGCATTCTGCCGGCATGGTCCGACGCCAATCTCGTCTCGCTCTGCCGACAGATCCGCTCGCCGCTGTTCCTCGCCCATGTCCGGGCGGCGACCTCCGGCGAGGTCTCGACGGCCAATTGCCATCCGTTTGCGGCCGGCCGGCATCTCTTCATGCACAACGGCCAGATCGCCTCCTACGAGCAGCTGCGCCGCCGGGTCGACGCGCTGATCCCGGACGGGCTCTATCATCTGCGGCGCGGCACGTCGGATTCGGAGGCGATCTTCCTCGCAGCGCTCGGCCGCGGTCTCGACGTCGATCCAGTCGCGGCCATGGCCGAGACGCTCGATGCGGTGATGGCGGCGACCAACGGCGCCGTCGCGGTCCGCTTCGCCGCCGTCCACAGCGACGGCAGCCGGCTCTCGGCGGTTCGCTGGGCAAGCGACGAGGAGCCGCCCTCGCTCTATTACCGCAGCACCGGCACCGGGGTCGTGGTCGCCTCCGAGCCCTGCGGCTCAGTCGGCGAGGACTGGCGGATCGTCCCGCCCGGCGCGGTGCTCACAGCCGGACGGGACGGCGCCATGCGTCTGTCGTCCTTCGAGGTCACCGCGCGGCGGCACCGGTCTGCGACCGCATCCAAAGCTCCGGGGAGGGTGGCGCCGGCCGCCTGAGACGACCGACCGGCGCCCGACTGGATCAGGCCTCCCGGTCGCGGGTCAGGCGCAGGATCGTGCTCGCGCCGCCGCGGCTCTCGGTGACCGCATAGACCGCTCCGTCCGGTCCGATCTTGACGTCGCGGATGCGCGCGCCGAGCGGGATACGCTCCTCGCTGGCGACGCGGCCGTCATCGTCCAGCTTGAGGACGACCAGCCCCTTCGAGACCAGCCCGCCGATCAGCACGGCGCCCTGCCAGTCCGGGAACTCCTCGCCCTCGTAGAACGCCATGCCGGACGGTCCGATGACCGGGTCCCAGTAATAGACCGGCTGCTCCAGGCCCTCCCGCGCGGTGATGCCTTGGCCGATCGGCGCGCCGCTGTAGTCGATGCCATAGGTGATCACCGGCCAGCCGTAGTTCAGGCCCGCCTCGGGCCGGTTCAGCTCGTCGCCGCCCTTCGGTCCATGCTCGACGGTCCACAGCCGCCCGTCGGGATCGACCGTCGCCGCCTGCAGATTGCGGTGGCCGTAGGACCAGATCTCGGGAAGGCCCGTCTCGCCGTCGGCGAAGGGATTGCCCTCCGCGGCCTGACCGGTCGCGGGATCGATCCGGAAGACCTTGCCGAGGCCGGAGCGGGGATCCTGCGCCTGATCGCGGATCGGCGTGTCGGAGCGCTCGCCCACAGTGACGAAGAGGTTGCCGTCCGGGCCGAAGGCGAGGCGCGAGCCGAAATGCTTGGTGCCGTCATAGGTCGGCGTCTGCCGGAAGATCACCGCCACGTCTTCCAGCGACGATGCGTCCTCGGAGAGCGTCGCCCGGGCGACCGAGGTGCCGTTGCCGTCCTCGCGGGGTTCGGAGAAGGAGAAGAAGATCGTCCGGTTCTCGTCGAACCCAGGCGACAGGGCGATGTCGAGGAGGCCGCCCTGGCCGCGCGACATCACCTCCGGAACGCCGGCGATCGCCGGGCCGGGCTTGCCGTCCTTGCCGACGACTTGCATCGCGCCCTCCTTGGCCGCAACCAGCATTCGCCCGTCCGGCAGGAATTCCATCGACCACAGATGCGGCAGGTCCTCGGCCACCGTCTCCACGGCGACGTCGGTCGCCTCGGCGGGCATCGGCGCGCGCGTCTGGTTTTCGAAGGCGGGAGTCTGGCCGGGCGCGTTCGGCCGGGCGGTTTCCGCCGGCTGGGCCGGCTGCGCGATCGCGGCTCCTGCGAACGAGAGCGCGAGGAGGCTCGTGGTGGCGAGGGAAAGGGCGATGGGTCGCATGTCTCTTCTCCTGTCGTCGCGTTGAACGGACGGCGGCAGGATGGCCGCGTCACCTGGCGACGTGGAGACCGGCGGGGGCGATCGCAACATCGCCCGCAAGGAAGTGAGGGCGGCGTGATCGCCGCCCTCGGCCGTGTCAGAGGATGTAGCGTGACAGGTCGATGTCCCCGGCGATGCCGTCGAGCGCCTTGTGGACATAGGCCGCGTCCACCCGGTAGCTCTGGCCCGGCTTGTCGGGCGCCTCGAAGGAGATCTCGTCGAGAACCCGCTCCATCACCGTCTGCAGCCGCCGCGCGCCGATATTCTCGATCGAGCCGTTGAGCGAGACCGCGGTGTCGGCGATGGCGTCGATCGCGTCGTCGGTGATCTCGAGTTCGACCTCCTCGGTCTTCATCAGGGCGACATACTGCTTGATCAGCGAAGCCTCCGTCTCGGTCAGGATCCGGCGGAAATCGTCCTTGGTGAGCGCCCTCAGCTCGACGCGGATCGGCAGACGGCCCTGCAGCTCCGGCAGGAGGTCCGAAGGCTTGGCGACGTGGAAGGCGCCGGACGCGATGAACAGGATGTGGTCGGTCTTCACCGGCCCGTGCTTGGTGGCGACGGTCGTGCCTTCGACCAGCGGCAGGAGGTCGCGCTGCACGCCTTCGCGGGACACGCCGGCGCCGCCGCCATGGCCGTCCTTGTTGGCGACCTTGTCGATCTCATCCAGGAAGACGATGCCGTTGTTCTCGACGGCGGCGATCGCCTCGCGCACCACCTGCTCCTGGTCGAGCAGCTTGTCGGACTCCTCGCCGATCAGGAGACCATAGCTCTCGCGCACGGTGGTGCGGCGCTGCTTGGTGCGGCCGGCTCCCATCTTGCCGAACATCTCGGAGAGGTTGAGGACGCCGATATTGGCGCCCGGCATGCCCGGGATCTCCATGCCGCCCATCGGATTGCCGGTGTCGGCGATCTCGACGTCGATCTCCTTGTCGTCGAGTTCGCCGGCCCGCAGCTTCTTGCGGAAGGAATCCCGCGTCGCCGGCGAAGCGGTCTTGCCGACGAGCGCGTCGAGAACCCGGTCCTCGGCGCCTTGATGCGCCTTGGCCTTGACCTCCTCGCGCTTCTTCTCGCGCACGAGGCCGATGCCGATCTCGACGAGGTCGCGGATGATCTGCTCGACGTCGCGGCCGACATAGCCGACCTCGGTGAACTTGGTCGCCTCGATCTTGATGAAGGGCGCGCCGGCAAGCCGTGCGAGCCGGCGCGAGATCTCCGTCTTGCCGACGCCCGTCGGGCCGATCATCAGGATGTTCTTCGGCATCACCTCTTCGCGGAGCGAATCGTCGAGCTGCTGGCGCCGCCAGCGATTGCGCAGCGCGACGGCGACCGCGCGCTTGGCATCGTTCTGGCCGATAATGTGGCGGTCGAGTTCGGAGACGATCTCGCGGGGGGAAAAATTGGTCATCACTGTCTTCTTCGTGAGGGCCCGGCCGCGACGGGAGCCGGGCCGGTCGGGAGGTGAAGGCGGGGGAGGACGTGCCGCGCAGCTGTCATGGAGCGCAGACGGGTGGGCGGGCCGGAGCGCCCGCGGCGCGCCTCCCGTCCGGCGACGGATCGTCGCGTGTCGAAGCGGGATGATCGCCCTGCGGCTTCGGGAAACCCGACCGGCGCGCTTCGTGCGTCCTCGATGATCTGATCGTCCTCATGCCGGGCTAGATGGGAGTGCGGACCCGTCTCCGCTAGACCGGCCGGCCGATTGGAGGCGCCGGGAACGGGTGCGTTACGACCATCCCCCGCGCTGCCGGTCGAAGTCGGGACTTCAAATCATGGCTGGAATGGGGTCAAACTGGAAAAGCCGATTCGGCCTGTGGCCGACGGGCGATCGAAACGAACAGGCGGTGCGGCATGTCCTCCTCCACCGGCCCGGCAGACTTTCTCCCTCTCCCACCCGGAGCGTCAGCGACCGCGTTCGTCACCACGACCGCGGTGGCGGGGAGCGGGCCGGCATCTGCCGGTACCGTTCGGAGAAGGCGATGAGCGGGCCGATGGACAGGCTCCTCAGCCTGGGCGAGCCGTGGGACGCGGTGGTTCTTGCGGAGATTCTCGACGCCACCGGCCGGGACTACGGCTTCTCCCACGCGGCGGCCTTCTCGATGCCGTCGACCGACGACGGCGGATTGTCGACGCGTCTCCTCGTCAGCAACTGGTCCCCCGGCTTTGCCCGCGCTTACGAGCTGCACGGGCTCAACCGCTTCAAGATCGTCGTCGGCACGCTTCGCACCGATCCGATGCCCTTCGTCTGGGACATCGACACGCTCTACGGAGCCGACGATCCGGATCCGAGCCCGGCGGCCAAGCTGCTTCTGTCGGAGGATTATCTCGCCGGGGCGCTGTTCCCGGTGCATGGCCTGACGGCGTTCAACGGCGCCCTGTCCTTCGCGGGCAAGGACCCGGACCTCTCGCCGGCGACGCTGCGCGAGCTGCAGCTCTTCGCCTTCGCCTTCTTCGGCATGCTGGCGGCGGCCCGCTTCGAGGAGAACCAGCGCAACAATCCGCTGTCGGCACGCGAGCGCGACTGTCTGAAGCTCGCGATGCTGGGCAAGACCTCGTCCGAGATCGGCATGATCCTGTCTCTGTCGGAATACACGATCTCGCAATATCTGACGGCGGCACAGCGCAAGATGAACGCCTCCAACCGCACCCACGCCGTCGCGCTCGCCGCGCAGCTCGGCTATCTGTCGTAGATCACTCGCTCTCCGGCAAAGCGGGTTGGCCGCACGGAGCGGGTGCGCCTATCTCTGACGCATGACGGTTCTTCCCAAAGGCGTGCGCCACATGCCCGGCTTCCTCGACCGCGAGGCGCAGCTTGCGCTCATCGAGGACATCCGCGGCGTGGTCGGCCAGGCGCCCCTGTTCCAGCCGGTGATGCCGCGAACCGGCAAGCCCCTCTCCGTGCGGATGACCAATTGCGGCCCGCTCGGCTGGGTCGCCGACCGCGCGGGCTATCGCTACCAGCCACAGCATCCCGTCACCGGCACGCGCTGGCCGGCGATCCCGGAACGCCTGACGGCGCTGTGGGACGAGGTCGGGGCCTATTCGCAACCGCCCGAAGCCTGTCTCGTGAACTTCTACGAGGAGACGGCGAAGATGGGCCTGCACCAGGACCGCGACGAGGAGGATCTCGGCGCCCCGGTCGTCTCGGTCTCGCTCGGCGACGACTGCCTGTTTCGCGTGGGACAGACGACGCGCGGCGGGCGCACGGTCTCGATCCGGCTGCGCTCCGGCGATATCGTGGTGCTCGGCGGGGAGGGACGGCTCGTCTATCACGGCGTCGACCGGATCTACCCGGCGACCTCGACGCTTCTGAAGAATGGCGGCCGGATCAATCTCACCTTGCGGCGGGTGCGGCCGGCGGCTTTTGAGTAGCGGCGGGCGGCAAAGGGAGTCGGCCTTGGACCGGCGTTCCCGATGCTCTCAGGCCTTCTGCGGGAAGCCGGTCAAGTCCGGCGGACGGAGCGCCTTCAGCGCCCGCGACCGCCGGTATCACGCGTCTCGCGGCGCTATTCGTGCAGCGTGTAGCTGCCGAGCTCGCACAGATTGATGTTGTTGTCGGTGACCGTATCGCCGTCGGCGAAGACCGCCTTGATGTCGTATTCGCAGACGGCGCGACCGTCGGCGATGTTCGCGGAGGCCTGCTCGCCGGGCGCAATCGGGTCGGAGACCATGTTCTCCTCCCAGTCGTCGGTCGAGACCGGGGAGGTGTAGAACTCCGTCACGGCCGAGGACGTGTTGTTGATCAGATTGAAGGTCAAGTCCTGGGCGAGCGCTGCGGAAGTCATGCAGACGAGCGGCAGTGCGACAACGAGTTGCCGAAGCATGGGGGGTTGGTTCCTTAATGGAAGTTGCCCCTCTTCCTAGCCGCGCGCGATTGTTCCGGCAAGCCGGCAAAAGCCCTATATTTTCCAGCACCTGCGCCGGTTCGAAGCCGGCTATTCCGCCGGGCTTTCCTGCCTTTCCAGCCAGCGCTGGTCGATCTCGGGCAGCGGCTCGTCGTGGATCGCCGCCTCGAACCCCCTGAGCCGCTTGTAGATCGAGATCAGCTCGACGATCGTCGTCCAGGAATTGATGAGGTACTGGAAGGACGAGCGCACCTGATCGAAGGAATTGACGATCTGGTTCATCGTGCCGAGCGTGATCGCGCCGGCGACGATCGTCGGACCGAGAATGATCAGCGAGAAGATGTTGTCGGTCTGGAGATAGCCGATCCGGGCGACGTTGAAATACATGTAGTGGAAATAGAGCCGGAAGTAATTGTGCCTTACGTTCGAAAACAGCTCGCGCACCGTCGGCGGCTGGGCCCGGTCCGCATCGTCCTCGCCATAGACGAGTTCCTTGCGGTAGGCTGCCTCGACCCGCTGGTTGCGGAATTCCAGGCCCGGCAGCTTGATGCCGACGAGTGCCAGGAAGCCGGTTCCGAAGGCCGACCAGACCAGGGCGGCGAAGACCAGCGCATAGGGCACTTCGCCGACCACCGGCAGGGTCGTGATGCCCTTCGACAGGACGAGGAGCACCGGCAGGAAGGCGATCAGGGTCATCACCGAGTCGATCAGGCTGACGCCGAGGCCCTCGGTCGTCGTCGAGAAGCGCATCGTATCTTCCTGGACGCGCTGCGAGGCGCCTTCGATGCGCCGGAGCTTGCCCCAATGGCTCATGTAGAAGTCGTTCATCGCGGAACGCCAGCGGAAGATATAGTGGCTGATGAAGAAGCGGGTGATGACCGCGATCGTCACCGCGATGAGCGCGATGCTGAGGAAGGTGTAGACGCCCTGATAGAATTCTTCGACGGTGACCGGGCGGGACTTCGACAGCGCCGCCTGGATGAGGTCGTAGAACGAGCCGTACCAGGAATTGATGGCGACCGAGACCTGGACCTGGAAATAGGTCGTGAAGATGATCAGCGCCGAACCGAAGATCGACCACCGCGCCCAGGGATGCGGTGCGTAGATCGTCCAGAAGGCCGCGAACAGCGCGACCATCGCCGCGTAATAGAGGTAGAACCACAGGAACGGCGCCGACCAGAAGACGGAGACGCCGACGATCGGTGCGGCGCCGGCGGCGAGTGGCGGGAAGCCGAAGATCGAGCCGAGGCTTTCCCCGATCGCGTACCAGAGGCCGATGGCGAAGCTCGTCCAGAGCGCGGCGGAGATGAAGAAGGGTTTGGGTTTCGGGAAGAAGGAGACGAACAAGGCTTGGTCCTTCGCTCGGACGGGATCGGACGCGAGCGGCCCTGCCGCCGGCGTGTTGCCGGGCTATCTAAACGCCGCGGCGGCTGGCGTGCGGTGAAATGTTGGTAAGGGCGAACCCCTGGGAGCAGGGGTCAGAGCTTCCTCAGCGCGACCTGCTCGATCAGATGGTTCTCGCCCTTGCGCAGGATCAGGTCGGCGCGCGGGCGCGTCGGCAGGATGTTCTCGTGGAGATTCTTGCCGTTGATGTTGACCCACAGGCCCTCGGCGATGGCGAGCGCCTCGGCGTCCGGAATCTTAGAATAGCGGTGGAAGAACGAGCCTTCCTGCCGGAAGGCGGTTTCGCGCAGCCGCATGAACCGGTCGATGTACCAGCGCCGGATCGCCGCTTCGTCCGCGTCGATATAGATCGAGATGTCGAAGAAGTCCGAGACGAAGGGGATCGCCTTGCCGTCCTTCGGCATCTCGTGCACCTGCAGGACGTTGAGCCCCTCGAAGATCAGAATGTCCGGCCGGTCGACGACGACATGCTCGTTCGGCACGACGTCGTAGACGAAATGCGAGTAGACCGGCGCCTCGACGCGCTCCCGGCCGGCCTTGATGTCGGACAGAAAGCGCAGGATCGCGCCGACGTCGTAGCTTTCCGGAAATCCCTTGCGCTGCATCATCTCCTCCGCCTGGAGGACCACGTTCGGAAAGAGAAAGCCGTCCGTGGTGACGAGGTCGACCTTGGGCGAGGACGGCCACCTCGTCATCAGCTCCTTCAGGATACGGGCCGTCGTCGATTTGCCGACGGCGACCGATCCGGCGATGCCAATGATGAAGGGCGTCTTCTGGCCGGTTCCGTCGCCGGAGAGGAAGCGCTGGCGCTGGCGGAATAGGAGCTGCGAAGACTCCACATGCGCGGAGATCAGCCGCGACACGGCGAGATAGATGCGCGAGACCTCGTCGAGGTCGATCGGGTCGCCGAGCGAGCGTAGCCGGCCGACCTCGTCCGCCGTCAGCGTCATCGGGGTATCGGCCCGGAACTTCGCCCAGTCCTCAGCCGAAAACACCCGGTAGGGCGAATATTTGGCAGGCGCGAGCTGGTCGACGACCCCGTTCATCCGGCGCTGCGCCCCGCCTTCTCCTGAAGCCCGGTCTGGGTGGTCCGCCGGCCGAGCTCGGCCATGACCGCGCTGAGCGGGACCTTGCGCAGATTGAGTGCGACCAGGAGATGATAGAGAAGGTCGGCGGCCTCCGAGGCCAGACGCTCGTCGTCCTCGCTGATGGCGGCGATCACGGTTTCCGTCGCCTCCTCGCCGAGCTTCTTGGCGACATGGCCGATGCCCTTGGCCGCGAGCTTGGCCGTATAGGAGGAGGCATCGTCCGAGGCGGCTCTCGCCGCGACGATGGTTTCGAGATCTGAGAGGGTGAAGTCTGTCATCGATGCCCTTGGTCGACGGCGCTCCGAGGCGCGTTCGTTTGGGTTCAGCCGGCCGGATCGAGCCGCATCGCGACGCCCGCTGCCGCCATGTGCGCTTTCGCCTCGGCGATCGTATAGGTGCCGAAGTGGAAGATCGAGGCGGCGAGGACGGCGCCCGCATGGCCGTCGCGGATGCCGGCGGTGAGATGGTCGAGCGTGCCGACGCCGCCGGACGCGATGACCGGCACGGCGACGGCGTCGGCGACCGCGCGGGTGAGCGCAATGTCGAAACCGGATTTGGTGCCGTCGCGGTCCATCGAGGTCAGAAGGATCTCGCCGGCGCCGAGCGAGACGACGCGGCGGGCGAAGGTGACGGCGTCGATGCCGGTCGGCGTGCGGCCGCCATGGGTGAAGATCTCCCAGCGCGGTTCGGCCGCGTCGTCGGTGACCCGCCGGGCGTCGATCGCCACGACGATGCACTGATCGCCGAACTTGTCGGCGGCCTCGGCCACGAATTCGGGGCGATTCACGGCGGCGGTGTTGATCGAGACCTTGTCGGCGCCGGCGAGCAGGAGCTTGCGCACATCCTGGACGGTCCGTACGCCGCCGCCGACCGTCACCGGCATGAAGCACTGCTCGGCGGTCTTGGCGACGACGTCGAAGATGGTCTCGCGATCGTCGGAAGAGGCGGTGATGTCGAGGAAGCAGAGTTCGTCCGCCCCGGCCGCATCATAGGCCTTCGCCGCCTCCACCGGATCGCCGGCATCGCGCAGGCCTTCGAAGTTGACGCCCTTGACGACGCGGCCGTCCTTGACGTCGAGACAGGGGATGATGCGGGCTTTGAGGGTCATTCGCGTCTGTCGTCCGTCATGCCCGCCCGGGCATCTGTCATCCGCCGGTCTCGAAAGGCCGGCCGTATTCGCCGCACTGAGAGCGCCGGGCGCGGGAAGCCCCGCCGCCCGCCCTGGGCTCCAGAGCCAGCTTATGCGACGCCGCGATAGAGTTCGGCAAGAGGAATGCGGATGTGGAGCCCGGCGAGGTCGATCGTCTCGTCCGCGCCGACGATCATCTCCGGCTTTGCGAACGCGCCGTCTCCGCCACGCGACCACAGCCAGACCCGCGGCTCGTCCTGCGACAGGACGAGATAGTGGCGGAGCGTGCCCAGCGCGGTGTATTCCTGCGCCTTCTCGCCGAAATCGGTGGCGAGCGAGGAGGGCGAGAGGATCTCGGCAATGAGGAGTGCCTGGTCCGTCGCCAGGCTCTTGTCGTCGCTGGCGGCGGCCGGTTCGACGAGTACATCCGGATAGCGCACGCCGACCGGCGTTCTGATCGCATAGTCGGCCGCGACCACCATGTAGTCGGATGAGGCCAGGGCCGATTTCAGCACGATTGCCAGCTGCAGCATGAGTTCGGCGTGACGCCTCGTTCCGCCCGTCATCATCTCGACGATGCTCCCCCGGACGAATTCGCGCCGCCCCTCGCGCCCTTCGTTCCAACGCAGGAAGTCGTCGGCCGTGCGGATGGCTGGTGCCTGGATGTTCATGGCGCCTCCTTGGCGGAAAGCCTCGCCGCTCGATTTCTCGCCTCGCCGACCTTACCGGATTGCGATCGGCTGTGGAATGAGAGGGCAAGTGCCATCGCGCGCTTGCCCCGGCCCCGTCCATTTGCGACGGAAGGGGCAGCAGGGAGTGCGGCCATGCGCGAGATCGTCTTCGATACGGAAACCACCGGCCTCGACCCCGCGGTCGAGCGGGTGATCGAGATCGGCGGCGTCGAACTCTGGAACCACATCCCGACCGGCAAGAACTATCACGCCTTCATCCGGCCCGCCGGCCGCAAGGTCGATCCCGCCGCCTTCGACGTCCACGGCATTTCCGACGACTTCCTCGCCGACAAGCCGCTGTTCGAGGAGATCGCCGAGGAGTTCCTCGCCTTCTTCTCCGGGGCGAAGCTGATCGCCCACAATGCCGCCTTCGACGTCCAATTCCTCAATGCCGAGCTGGCGCGGATCGGCCAGCCGCCGATCGATCCCGGGATCGTCGTCGACACGCTGCCGATGGCACGGCGCAAGTTTCCGATGGCGCCGGCGACGCTCGACGCCTTGTGCTCGCGCTTCAGCGTCGACACGAGCCGGCGCGACAAGCACGGCGCTCTGCTCGATTCCGAGCTTCTCGCCGAGGTCTATATCGAGCTGATCGGCGGCCGCCAAGCGGCGCTCGGCCTGGTCATGGAGAGCGGTAGCGGCGGCTCGGAGGAGGAGAACGGGCAGGTCCTGCGCATCGGCCCGCGCCCCGCGCCTCTGCCGCCGCGGCTCACCGCAGCGGAGATCGCGGCGCACCGGGCCTTCGTCGAGACGCTCGGGGACGAGGCGGTCTGGTGGCGCTATCTCGAACGTCGGGCTGCAGAAGACGCGGCGCTCGTGACCGCCGACTGAGGCTTCGGCCTCTGGAAGGCGCCCAACCCCATGCGCGGGCCGTGGCGTCGCAGCTCTTAATCAACGCCCACAAAGTGAACGGCCCACAAAAAAACGCCGATGCGGGATCCGCACCGGCGTCTCACATGTCGTCTCTCGCCGCCGTGGGGCGGCTGTCGGATCAGCTTGTCTGAACCTGCTGGCGCGCGCGCTCCTCGGCCATGCGCTGCTGGAACAGCTGGGCGAAGTCGATCGGGTCGATCATCAGCGGCGGGAAGCCGCCGTTCCGGGTGATGTCGGCGACGACCTGGCGCGCGAACGGGAAGAGCAGCCGCGGGCATTCGATGAACAGCACCGGCAGGAGGTGCTCCTGCGGGAAATTCTGCAGCCGGAACACGCCGCCATATTCCAGTTCCACGTGAAACAACATCTCGGCACCTTCGCCGGCCTTGGCGTTCAGCGTCAGGCGGACGTCGTATTCGCCGTCGGTATTGGGGATCTGGTTGGCGCCGACATTGACGCCGATATTGATCGCCGGCCCGCGCGTCTGGCCGCGCAGAACTCCCGGTGCGTTCGGACTCTCGAACGAAAGGTCCCGGATATACTGCGTCAAGATGTTGATCGCGGGCGGATTGCTGCCTTCGGCGGCGGCGCCGTTGCCGGCGTTCTGGTCCTGGGTGTCGGACATTGGGTCTCCCATCGGATGTGGAACCCGAACCGGCCGGTGATTGGCCCGAGCCTGTCCGGGAAGACGCCGGCTTCGCGGCGGGCGCGGACCGGCAGGAAAAGCATCTCCGGCGGAGGGCTATCACTAAAGGGCGGGCGAGGACAAGGACGCCGGCCGCTCCCGAAAAGAGCGCGCGGCACGCGTCGATCGCCTTGTCAGGCCCGCCGGCTGGGCTTCCCGGGCGAAAGCCGCGCCTGGGCTCAGTGCAGCGTACGGTTGCCCGGATTGTCCGGCCGGTCATCGCCCGCATGCCACGGCGAGTTCGGATCGGGATGGCGATGATAGTCCTCGCCGGACAGGTCGACGACGTCAGGCCCGGCCGGGCGCCGGCGCGGATCGCGCGGCGTCTCGCCCTGCTGCGAAGCGGCGCGGAACCCGCTGGTGCCGACGACGACGGCGCGGCGCTTCAGCTGCGACCAGATCGCCTCGCGGATCCCCGGGACGAAGAGGAGGAAGCCGATCGTGTCGGTGACGAGGCCCGGCGTCAGCAGAAGGACGCCGGCGACGGCGATCATCACGCCGTCGACGAGCTCGCGCCCCGGCATTCGGCCGGCATTGATCTCGGACTGGATTCGCCGCAGCGTTCCCAGGCCCTGGCGTCGCAGAAGGATCGAGCCGATCGCGGCGGTCAGGATGACCAGCCCGAGCGTCGCCCACAGGCCGATGAGATTGCCGACGAGAATGAAGACCGCGATCTCCAGAACCGGAATGACGAGGAGCGCGAAAGGGATCAGGGCAAAGGGCATGGACGTGACACTCCAGTTCGGATACCCGCAGACCTTGAAGTCGTGGGCGGACGAGCGCCGATCCATCGGGCGGTGACAAACCGCTCGGCCGGATGCGACATCCATGACATAGGGATCACGGTCTTTCGTTTGAATGCGTTGCCGTCGATCTCTATATGAAAAGTCGGCCGGACAACGATATAGCGGATCGAGGTAACAGCGCGCGATGAGTTTCGGGACGATCTTCTTTATAGTGCTTGCGGCGATCGTTCTGTTTCAGCTTCGCAATGTGCTGGGCCGTCGCACTGGAAATGAGCGACCACCCTTCGATCCGTATTCGCGGCCGGAGACCCCGCGTGAAGAGGTTGCCGGCAACGGCAATGTCGTGACGCTGCCGCAGCGCCGCAACGCGGATGACGAGAGCGGCGCGGGCCGGATCAGCTACGAGGCGGTCGACAAGGTCGCCAAGCCCGGCTCGGCGCTCAATGTCGAGCTTCGCCGGATTCGCGACGCCGATCCGAGCTTCGAGCCGGCAGAGTTCCTCGAAGGCGCCAAGGTCGCCTACGAAATGATCGTCAACGCCTTTGCCGACGGCGACCGCCGCCTGCTGAAGAATCTTCTGTCCGCAGAGGTCTATGACGGCTTCGACAAGGCGATCGCCGAGCGCGAGCGGCTCGGCCAGCGCATGCAGTCCTCCTTCGTTGGCATCGACGAGGCGACCATGGTCTCTGCCGAGATGAAGGATCGCGAGGCGCTCGTGACCATCCGCATCGTCTCGCAGCTGATTTCCTCGGTCCAGGATGCCTCCGGCGCGGTGGTCGACGGCGATCCCGAGACGGTCGTCGAGGTGAAGGACGTGTGGACCTTCGCTCGCGACACCCGCTCGCGCGACCCGAACTGGAAGCTGGTCGGGACCGAATCCGAAGACGCCTGATCCGGAGCGCGGGAGCCATGACCGCCTTCGTCCGCCGCAGCCTTTCCGATCTTTCGGGCTGGCAGGAAGCCGACCACGCTCTGGCTTTCGCGGCCTTCCGCCGCAGCGCCGAGCGGCTTCGCGCCGGCGCCTTTCCCACCGGCTCCCTCGGCATCGCCGTCAGCGACTATGCCGAGGCGGCGGAGGCGGCCCTGGCGTCCGGTGATCTGGCGGGGCCGCAGGCACGGGAATTCTTCGAGCGCGCCTTCGTGCCGTTGCGGATCGTTCCGGAAGGTGCGGACGGCCCGCTGCCCGGCTTCGTGACGGGCTATTACGAGCCGGTGGTCGACGCTTCGCCGGTGCGCACCGAGCATTTCCGCTTTCCGCTCTATCAGCCGCCGGACGATCTCGTGAAGATCGACGACGACAATCGGCCGTTCGGCTTCGACCCGTCCTTCCGCTTCGCCCGGCGGCTGCCGGATGGCGACCTCGTCGAATATCCGGACCGCGCGGCGATCGAGAACGGCTTCCTCGCCGGGCGCGGGCTGGAGATCGCCTGGCTCGACGATGCGGTCGAGGCCTTCCTCATCCATGTCCAGGGTTCGGCCCGGCTGCGCTTCGCGGGCGGGCACGAGGTCCGGGTCGGCTACGCCGCCAAGACCGGCCACGAGTTCACCGCGATCGGGCGCGTCCTGATCGAGCGCGGCGAACTCACCCGGGTCGAGGCTGACATGGACGGCATCAGGGCCTGGCTCGCAAGCCATCCGGACGAGGTCCGGCCGCTCCTCCACCGTAACCGGTCCTTCATCTTCTTTCGCGAATTTCCGGTCGAGGATCCCGGCCTCGGTCCCGTCGGCGCGGCCAAGGTGCCGCTGACGGCGCTCGCCTCGATCGCCGTCGACCGGCTGCTCGCGACCTATGGCGTGCCCTATTTCATTTCTGCTCCCGAACTCCTCCTCGACAGTTCGCCGCTCCGCCGTCTGATGATCGCGCAGGATACCGGCTCGGCGATTCTCGGCCCCGCCCGCGCCGACATCTTCATCGGCTCCGGCCCGGTTGCGGGCGCGGTCGCCGGCCGGATCCGGCATGCCGCCGATTTCACCCTCTTCGTCCCGCCGGCGCTGGCCGAAAGGCTCGCCGAATGAGACGCCGCCGCGGCCTGAGCGCCGACGACGCAAGGCTCTGGGCCGGCGTCGCGCGCTCGGCGATCCCGCTGAAGGGCAAGAGCTTTCCCGAACTGCCCGACACGCCCGAACCGCCCGCCAAGGTGCCGGCCGCGCCGCCGCCGCCTGCGCAGCAGCCGCTGGCGGGTCAGCCACCGTCCGACGCCGTGCGCCGCCGCCTCAGCCAGCACCCGCTCGAACGGCCGACCCGAAAGAAGCTCGCCAAGGGCAGGCTCGCCATCGAAGCGCGGATCGACCTCCACGAGATGACCCAGGCGCGGGCGCATGACGCGCTGGTCGGCTTCCTCAGGCAGGCCCAGGCCATGGGGCTCCGCCATGTCCTGGTGATCACCGGCCGCGGTTCGGCCTTCGGCTCGCGCGGCGTCCTGCGCCGGGTCGTGCCGCAATGGTTTTCCGGGCCGGAGTTCCGCTCGCTCGTCTCCGGCTTCGACAGTGCCGAGCGGCATCATGGCGGCGAGGGCGCGCTCTATGTGCGCGTCCGCAAGCGCTCATGACGCCCTTCGGCGAACGCATCCGCGCGCTGCGCAAGGCCAAGGGCGTGACCCAGCGCGACATGGCCGCCGCGCTGAACGTGTCCAGCGCCTATCTCTCGGCGCTCGAACACGGAAGGCGGGGGCGGCCGAGCTGGGACCTGTTGCAGCGCATCATCGGCTATCTCAACGTCATCTGGGACGATGCGGAGGAACTCGAGCGGCTGGCCGAACTTTCCCACCCCAAGGTGACGGTCGAGACGGCCGGCCTCGGACCGGAGGCGACGGCGCTGGCCAACCGGCTGGCGGAGACGATCGCGATCCTTCATCCGGACGATATCCGGCGGCTGCTGGCGGAGCTGGAGCTGGCCGGAGCGCGGGCGGAGGAGGAGGAGCGCCGCCGCCGGAGGAGAGCCCGGCCCTGAGAGGAACCGGAAAAGCGCCCGAGGTCGGATCAAAACTCTTACTTTTACGTAAGTCCAGAAAAATCTAACCGATTGTAATCTCTGACCCCGCGTTTTGATTGTTGCAAGCGGCTGCCGACGGGGCTAAGCCACCGCGCGACGGCGGCACCGTTGCATCGCACCCATTGCCGGGGACGGCCTTTCGGCCACATTCCCGAGCGGCAAGTCCTTGCGACCCTGTCGTGACCCTGGATCCGGCGACGTGGGCCTGCGCCCGCCGCTGCCGCATTCGCGAAATCAACGTGCCGCCACGGCGATCCGTCCGCGCGCGGCTGCAGCCACCGGAGGAAAGAGACCTTGGCGCGTAGCAAGATCGCACTCATCGGTTCGGGCATGATCGGCGGCACTCTCGCCCATCTGGCCAGCGTGAAGGAACTCGGCGACATCGTCCTGTTCGACATTTCCGAGGGCACGCCGCAGGGCAAGGCGCTCGACATCGCCGAGAGCGGCCCGGTCGAGGGCTTCGATGCGCGCCTGTCCGGCGCCAACGACTACGCCGCCATCGAGGGCGCCGACGTCTGCATCGTGACGGCGGGCGTGCCGCGCAAGCCCGGCATGAGCCGCGACGACCTCCTCGGCACCAATCTGAAGGTCATGGAGCAGGTTGGCGCCGGCCTCGCGAAATACGCGCCGAACGCCTTCGTGATCTGCATCACCAACCCGCTCGACGCCATGGTCTGGGCGCTGCAGAAGTTCTCCGGGCTTCCCAAGGCCAAGGTCGTCGGCATGGCCGGCGTGCTGGATTCCTCGCGCTTCCGCACCTTCCTCGCCGAGGAGTTCAAGGTCTCCGTCGAGGACGTGACCGCCTTCGTGCTCGGTGGCCATGGCGACACCATGGTGCCGCTGCCGCGCTATTCGACGGTCGCCGGCATTCCGCTGACCGATCTCGTGAAGATGGGCTGGTGCACCAAGGAGCGCCTGGAGGAGATCATCCAGCGCACCCGTGACGGCGGCGCCGAGATCGTCGGTCTCCTGAAGACCGGCTCGGCCTATTACGCCCCGGCCGCCTCCGCGATCGAGATGGCGGAAGCCTACCTCAAGGACAAGAAGCGGGTTCTGCCCTGTGCCGCCGCGCTGAAGGGCGAATACGGCCTCAAGGACATGTATGTCGGCGTTCCCTGCGTGATCGGTGCCGAGGGCGTCGAGCGGGTCATCGAGATCGACCTGAACTCCGACGAGAAGGCGCAGTTCGAGAAGTCCATCGGTTCGGTCAAGGGCCTGATGGAAGCCTGCCAGGGCATCGCGCCGAACCTCAAGTGATTCCACCGGGCCGCTCGCAATGAGCGGCCCGTTCCTTTTTCGAGCCTTCCGACGAGGACGAGACCAAGATGAACATTCACGAATACCAGGCCAAGGAAGTCCTCAAGGGTTTCGGCGCGCCGGTCGCCAAGGGTGTGGCGATCACCTCCGCCGACGAGGCCGAGGCCGCGGCGAAGCAGCTTCCCGGCCCGCTCTATGTCGTGAAGAGCCAGATCCATGCGGGCGGACGCGGCAAGGGCAAGTTCAAGGAACTCTCGCCCGCGGCCAAGGGCGGCGTGCGCCTCGCCAAATCCGTCGAGGAGGTCGTCACCAACGCCCGCGAAATGCTCGGCAACACCCTCGTCACCAAGCAGACGGGCGAAGCCGGCAAGCAGGTGAACCGCCTCTATATCGAGGACGGCGCCGATATCGACCGTGAGCTCTATCTCTCGATCCTGGTCGACCGGGCGGTCGGCAAGGTCGCCTTCGTCGTCTCCACCGAGGGCGGCATGGACATCGAGACGGTCGCCCACGACACGCCGGAGAAGATCGTCACCGTCGCGATCGACCCGACGAAGGGTGTGACGGCGAGCGACGCCGAGAAGCTGTGCGACGCGCTGAAGCTCGGCGGCCCGGCCAAGGTCGACGGCATGCAGCTCTTCCCGATCCTCTACAAGGCCTTCACCGAGAAGGACATGAGCCTTCTGGAGATCAACCCGCTGATCGTCATGACCGACGGGCATCTGAGGGTCCTCGACGCCAAGGTCTCCTTCGACGGCAACGCGCTGTTCCGCCATGAGGACATCAAGGCGCTCCGCGACGAGAGCGAGGAGGACGCCAAGGAGATCGAGGCGTCGAAATACGACCTCGCCTATGTGGCGCTCGACGGCGATATCGGCTGCATGGTCAACGGCGCAGGCCTCGCCATGGCGACGATGGACATCATCAAGCTCTACGGCAAGGAGCCGGCGAACTTCCTTGATGTCGGCGGCGGCGCCAACAAGGAGAAGGTCACCGCGGCCTTCAAGATCATCACCGCCGATCCGAACGTGAAGGGCATCCTGGTCAACATCTTCGGCGGCATCATGCGCTGCGACGTCATCGCCGAGGGCGTCGTCGCGGCGGTGAAGGAAGTCGGGCTGAAGGTGCCGCTGGTGGTGCGCCTCGAAGGCACCAATGTCGACAAGGGCAAGGCGATCCTCAACGACAGCGGTCTTGCCATCACGGCCGCCGACGACCTCGACGACGCGGCCAAGAAGATCGTCGCCGCCGTCGGCTGATGGACGTCGCCGATATTCTGGCCGCCTGGTTGCCGCTTCTGTTGCTGATCGCGGTGGCGATCTGGCTGATGCGGCGATCGCGCCGGGCCATGGATCGCCATGTCGCCGATACCGAGGCGATCAACAATCGCATTCTCGAGGCCAGTCAGGAGACCGTTCGAGAACTGCGCCAGATCCGAAGGATCCTGGAGGATCGTTCGTAAGCACCGCCGCCGCGACCCGCAAAAAGGGTCGTCGCGGGGGAACTTTGCGACAAGACATAGACGGAGAAGAGGCCATGGCCGGCAATCGGGCGAATGGCGCGACTGGCAAGACGACCCGGGCCGCGCTGGCATTCGGGCTTTCGATCGCGCTGGCGACGCAAGCGTTCGCGGCGGGTAGCTTGAAGCTGCCGCTGACGGCGCCCGAGGGCGTGTCGAAGACGCTCGCCGACTACCTCGAGATCTGCTCGACGGGGATGACGAACATTCCCGCCGCCGGCAGCCTGGCGCTGAAACGCGGCTGGATGTCGATGGATCCGAACGGAGGCGGGCTCGCCGCCGGGGTGGCCGCCGCCGCGGGTCTCTTTTCCGCCACCAAGGACGACGGCAGCTTTCTGACGATCAGCCGGGTGCAGTTCCCTCACGTCGCCGCATCGAGCTGCCAGATGGTGCTGGCGGCCAAGCCCGGCGATCTGGGCACCGACAAGCTGAGCGAGATCGAGGGCATCGAGGGCGGCGGCGGCGTAGTCGGCATGACCCAGAAGGGTGCCGGCTTCTGGAGCTTTGTCGACGATCAGGGTCAGGTCGTGACGATGACCGCGATCCCGGCCGGCGGCAGCGGACGCTTCGTCCTCAACATGGGACGGGCGGAGCTGACGGAGCTCGGCAAGAAGTCTGGCGCGAAGCCGGCGGGGTGAGTATCCCCTTGCCGCGAATGGACACGCAGGATATGTGCTCCACATAACCCGTGTAGACGCTGATCGGCGAAACGCCAATGGCCAAGAACATCACTCTCGCCATCGACGAGGATCTCCTCGACAAGGTGCGCGTCCTCGCCGCGATGCGCAGGACGAGCGTCAACGAAATGGTTCGCACCTATCTGCAGCGGCTGGTCGAGCAGGAGCAGGAGCGCGACGAAGTCACCGAGGAGCTTCTGAAGCTATCTCGTGAGAGCAAGGCGGGCCTGGGTGATTGGCGCCCCAGCCGCGAGGATACCTATTCCGGAGAGCCGCGGTTTGATCGCTGGCGCTGATGTTTTTCTCGACACCAACATCCTCATCTACGCCGCCACCGGTCAGGCTGACGAACCCGCTAAGTGGCAGGTCGCTCACGGTCTGCTTACCACTCCGTTCGGCACGAGTGGGCAGGTTCTCGCCGAGTTTTACGCCAACGCGACCCGGAAGGCGAAGCCGCCTCTGCCCCTGGACGACGCGCGGCGTTGGGTCTCGCTTCTCGGGCGCAAGCCCTGCGTTACTGTCGACGAGCGTCTGGTCCTCGCCGGCATCGACGTTTCCCAGCGCTACCAGATCTCCTATTGGGATGGCGCCATCATCGCCGCGGCCGAGCGGCTTGGGGCGAAAACGCTCTACACCGAAGATCTCAGCCACTGTCAGGCCTACGGGTCGGTGACTGCGATCAACCCGTTTCTGTAACGCCCTTCTCCCGAAGCAGGGTGACCTTCAAGGAGTTAGAAAGCCCATGTCCATTCTGGTCGACAAGAACACCAAGGTCATCGTGCAGGGGCTGACCGGCAAGACCGGTACCTTCCACACCGAGCAGGCGCTCGCCTATTACGGCACGCAGATGGTGGGCGGCACGCATCCCAAGAAGGGCGGCGAGATGTGGGAAGGCAATGCCGACGGCAAGACCGTGCAGCTGCCGATCTTCACCTCGGTCGCCGAGGCCAGGGACAAGACCGGCGCCACCGCCTCGGTCATCTACGTTCCCCCGGCAGGCGCCGCGGCCGCCATCGAGGAGGCGATCGACGCCGAGATCGACCTGATCGTCTGCATCACCGAGGGCATCCCGGTGATGGACATGGTCAAGGTGAAGGCCAAGCTCGACAAGTCGAAGTCCCGCCTCATCGGGCCGAACTGCCCGGGCGTCCTGACGCCGGAAGAGTGCAAGATCGGCATCATGCCGGGCAACATCTTCAAGAAGGGCAATGTCGGGATCGTATCGCGCTCGGGAACGCTTACATACGAGGCGGTCTTCCAGACGACCAATGAGGGTCTCGGCCAGACCACGGCGGTCGGCATCGGCGGCGATCCGGTCAAGGGCACCGAGTTCATCGACGTCCTCGAAATGTTCCTCGCCGATGAGGCGACGCAGTCGATCATCATGATCGGCGAGATCGGCGGCTCGGCCGAGGAGGAGGCGGCGCAGTTTCTGAAGGACGAAGCCGCCAAGGGCCGCAAGAAGCCGATGGTCGGCTTCATCGCCGGCCGCACCGCGCCCAAGGGTCGCACCATGGGCCATGCCGGCGCGGTGGTTTCCGGCGGCAAGGGCGGTGCGGAGGACAAGATCGCGGCGATGGAGGCGGCGGGCATCAGGGTATCGCCGTCGCCGGCGCAGCTCGGCAAGACGCTGGTCGAGGTCCTCAAGGGCTGAGCGGCGGTGCGGGGCCCGGAGCATGATGCCGAAAAGTTGCATGACTTTTCGGATCACATCATGCGCGAAGCAGAAGGTGAGAGCGGATGGCGATCCGCTCGGGGCCCCGATCCGGCCGGGTGACGCAATCATTCTGCAACCGATTTCGTTCATGGAACGTATCGGCACATGGACAGAAAAAGGTGGCGCGACGGGCTCGCGTGCCACTTCCTCGCCGGAAACTGAGCCCATCCGGTTCGCGCGAGATACCCGGCCGACAGGCGGTCGCCGGGACCCAAGGCGGACAATGACAGAGGGCGGCGCGAGGCGCGTCGCGACGGCACCGATGGCACGCAGTCAGGCGAACGAGAACTTCGCGCTCACTTCCTTCCTTTATGGCGGCAATGCCGACTATATCGACGAGCTCTACGCTCGATACGAGCAGGACCCGGCCTCGGTCGCGGCCGAATGGGGCGAGTTCTTCAAGGAGCTGAAGGACGAGAAGCGCACCGTCCTGAAGAACGCCGAGGGCCCGTCCTGGAGCCGTGCGAACTGGCCGATCCCGATGAACGGCGAACTCGTCTCCGCGCTCGACGGCGACTGGGGCGCGAGCGAGCAGCGCATCGAGACCAAGGTCAAGGAAAAGGCACAGGCGCAGGGCGTCGACATTTCCAGCGAGGCGGTTCATCAGGCGACACGCGATTCGGTGCGCGCGCTGATGCTGATCCGCGCCTACCGCGTGCGCGGCCATCTCCACGCCAAGCTTGATCCGCTCGGCATCGCCAAGCCCGCCGACGACGACTACAATGAGCTGTCGCCGAAGGCCTACGGCTTCACCGAGGAAGATTACGACCGCAAGATCTTCATCGACAACGTGCTCGGCATGGAGTTCGCGACCATCCGGCAGATGGTGGATATTCTCGAGCGCACCTATTGCTCGACCTTCGGCATCGAGTTCATGCACATCTCCAACCCGGACGAGAAGGGTTGGCTGCAGGAGCGCATTGAGGGCCCGGACAAGGGCGTCGCCTTCACCAATGAAGGCAAGCGCGCGATCCTCAACAAGCTGATCGAGGCGGAGGGCTTCGAGAAGTTCCTCGACGTCAAATACAAGGGCACCAAGCGCTTTGGCCTCGACGGCGCCGAGGCGCTGATCCCGGCGCTCGAGCAGATCATCAAGCGCGGCGGCTCGATGGGCTTGAAGGAGATTGTCCTCGGCATGGCCCATCGCGGCCGCCTCAACGTGCTCTCCCAGGTGATGGGCAAGCCGCACCGGGCGATCTTCCACGAGTTCAAGGGCGGCTCGTTCAAGCCCGAGGACGTCGAAGGCTCGGGCGACGTGAAGTACCATCTCGGCGCCTCGTCCGATCGCGAGTTCGACCAGAACAAGGTGCATCTGTCGCTGACCGCCAATCCGTCGCATCTCGAGATCGTCGATCCCGTGGTGATGGGCAAGGCCCGCGCCAAGCAGGACGCGATCGCCGGCCGCTCGCGCAACGAGATCGTGCCTCTGGAGACCCGGGCGCAGATCCTGCCGCTGCTCATCCATGGCGACGCGGCCTTCGCGGGCCAGGGCGTCGTCGCCGAGTGCTTCGGCCTGTCGGGCCTGCGCGGCCACCGCGTCGCCGGCACCCTTCACTTCATCATCAACAACCAGATTGGCTTCACGACCAATCCGCGCTTCTCGCGCTCCTCGCCCTATCCCTCCGACGTCGCCAAGATCGTCGAGGCGCCGATCTTCCACGTCAATGGCGACGATCCGGAGGCGGTCGTCTATGCCGCGAAGGTGGCGACCGAATTCCGGATGAAGTTCCACAAGCCGGTCGTCATCGACATGTTCTGCTACCGGCGCTACGGCCACAACGAGGGCGACGAGCCGGCGTTCACCCAGCCGATCATGTATCGGACGATCAAGGATCATCCGACGACGCTCGAGATCTACGCCAAGAAGCTGGTCGACGAGGGCGTGCTTAGCCAGGAGCAGATCGACGAGCGACGCGGCGAATGGCGCAAGACACTCGATGAGGAGTTCGAGACCGGCCAGTCCTACATGCCGAACAAGGCCGATTGGCTCGACGGCGCCTGGTCCGGCCTGCGCAAGGCCGAGCAGGAGGACGAGCCGCGCCGCGGCGTGACCGGCGTGCCGATGAAGACGCTGAAGGAAATGGGCGCCAAGCTCGCGACCGTGCCCGAGGGCTTCAACGTCCACCGCACGATCCAGCGCTTCCTCGACAATCGCGCCAAGATGGTCGAGAGCGGGGAGGGGATCGACTGGGCGACTGCCGAGGCACTCGCCTTCGGCACGATCGTCACCGAGGGTCATCCGGTCCGCCTGTCCGGCCAGGATTCCGAGCGCGGCACCTTCTCGCAGCGCCACTCGGTTCTCTACGACCAGGAGACCGAGGCGCGGCACATCCCGCTCGCCCATCTCGCCAAGGGCCAGGCCGTCTACGAGGTCATCAATTCGATGCTCTCCGAAGAGGCCGTCCTTGGCTACGAATACGGCTACTCGCTCGCCGAGCCAAACGCCCTGACCCTGTGGGAGGCCCAGTTCGGCGACTTCGCCAATGGCGCCCAGGTGATCATCGACCAGTTCATCTCGTCCGGCGAGCGCAAATGGCTGCGCATGTCGGGCCTCGTGCTCCTTCTGCCGCATGGCTATGAGGGCCAGGGTCCGGAACACTCCTCGGCCCGGCTCGAGCGCTTCCTGCAGATGTGCGCCGAGGACAACATGCAGGTCGCCAACTGCACGACGCCGGCGAACTATTTCCACATCCTCAGGCGGCAGCTGAAGCGCGATTTCCGCAAGCCGCTGATCCTGATGACGCCGAAATCGCTGCTGCGCCACAAGCGGGCGGTCTCGAACCTCGCAGAAATGGCCGGGGAGACGAGCTTCCATCGCCTCCTGTGGGACGATGCGGAGATGCAGAAGGATTCGCCGATCAAGCTCGTCAAGGACGACAAGATGCGGCGCGTCGTGATGTGCACCGGCAAGGTCTATTACGACCTTCTGGAAGAGCGCGAGAAGCGCGGCATCAACGACGTCTACCTCCTGCGTCTGGAACAGCTCTATCCGTTCCCGGCCAAGGCGCTGATCAACGAACTCGGCCGCTTCAAGCAGGCCGAGATGGTCTGGTGTCAGGAAGAGCCCAAAAACATGGGCGCCTGGTCCTTCATCGATCCCTATCTGGAATGGGTGCTCGACCATATCGGCGCGGAAAAGCGCCGCGTCCGCTACACCGGCCGCCAGGCATCGGCATCGCCCGCGGCCGGCACCATGGCCAACCATCAGAAGCAGCTTGCAGCCTTCCTGGAAGACGCGCTCGGCTGACCGCGGCCGGGCCCAGAACGAGATCCCGAGAGAACGAACGGAACCCATGAGCACCGAAATCAAAGTCCCGACCCTGGGCGAGTCCGTCACCGAGGCGACCATCGGCCAATGGTTCAAGAAGCCGGGCGACCGCGTCGAGCTCGACGAGACCATTGCCGAGCTGGAGACCGACAAGGTGACGGTGGAAGTGCCGGCGCCGGCGGCGGGCGTGCTCCAGGACGTCACCGTCCAGGAGGGCGAGACCGTCGAGGTCGGCGCCGTCATCGGGGCGATCGGCGAGGGCGAGGGTAGGGCGTCCGGCGAAACCCGGCCGACCGAGAAGCCGAAGAGCGCCGAGGCCAAGGCGGACGCGGCCGGCGAGACCAGGGCCGACTACGGCGGCGGGGCGACCGGCGACGCCGCGGCTCCGGCCGCCTCCGGCGAACTCGTCGCGGTCAACGTGCCGGCGGCTGGCGAATCGGTCACCGAGGCCACCGTCGGCCAGGTCTTCAAGAAGGTCGGCGACAGTGTCGCGGTCGACGAATCCTTGCTCGAACTCGAGACCGACAAGGCCGCCCAGGAGATTCCCTCGCCGGTCGCCGGCGTCATCCGCGAGATGGCCGTCAGCCAGGGCGACGAGGTGAAAGTCGGCGCGCTGCTCCTGAAGATCGAGGAAGGCGCATCTGCCGGGTCCGGAAATGGAGCCGCCGCTGCCGCCTCCCATCCAGGCTCCGGGACCGACCAGCATCCGCGGCGCGCCGCCGAGGCGGAGGCGAATGGCGGCCGTCCGCCGGCGCCTTCGGCCCGCAAGATCATGGAGGAGAAGGGCCTCTCCTCCGGCGACGTCGAGGGTTCGGGCCGCAAGGGCCAGGTGCTGAAGGGCGACGTTCTCGCCGCGATTGCCAGGGGCGCACCGTCGAGCGCACAGGAAAAGCCGGCCGAGGCCAAGGCGCCGCGCGCACCGTCGTCTGAGGGCGACGAGGCCCGCGAGGAGCGGGTCAAGATGACGCGCCTCCGCCAGACCATCGCCAGGCGGCTGAAGGACGCGCAGGACACCGCCGCCATGCTGACCACCTTCAACGAGGTGGACATGACCGCGACGATGGAGCTGCGCAAGAAGTACAAGGACCTCTTCGAGAAGAAGCACGGCACCAAGCTCGGCTTCATGGGCTTCTTCACCAAGGCCGTCTGCCACGCGCTGAAGGAAGTCCCGGCGGTCAACGCCGAGATCGACGGCACCGACCTCGTCTACAAGAACTACTGCCACATCGGCGTCGCCGTCGGCACGGACAAGGGCCTCGTCGTGCCGGTGGTGCGCGATGCCGACCAGATGTCGATCGCCGAGATCGAGAAGGATATCTCCCGCCTCGGCCGGGCCGCGCGCGACGGCAAGCTGTCCATGGCCGACATGCAGGGCGGCACCTTCACCATCTCGAACGGCGGCGTCTACGGCTCCCTGATGTCGACGCCGATCCTCAACGCCCCGCAGTCCGGCATCCTCGGCATGCACAAGATCCAGGAGCGGCCGATGGCGATCGGCGGCCAGGTCGTCATCCGCCCGATGATGTACCTGGCGGTCAGCTACGACCACCGGATCGTCGACGGCAAGGAGGCTGTGACCTTCCTGGTGCGCGTCAAGGAGAGCCTGGAGGATCCCGAGCGCCTGGTGCTCGACCTCTGATCTCGGACGAGACATGATCCCGGGATGGAGACGCTGGTCGACATCTCGGAGATCCCGCACAATCTCGCGCTGACGGCCGCCGCCGCCGTCGGCGCTTGGCTCGCCTGGAAGAAGCTCGGGCCGGAGACGACGCAGGCGGGATCCGCGGTCTTCCAGGCGACGCTCGCACGCCGCGCTCATGTTATGGAGCTCTTCAACCGCGCCGCCGGCCAGCTTGGCGACGAGAAGATGGAAGTCCCTCTCGCCGCGATCTATATTCTCGGCGAGATCACGGATTTCCCGATCTTTCGGGGCCGGTGTTCAAGTTGCTATCCAACCATCTCGTCGCGATGGGGGCGGATTTTGAAAGCGGAAGCGCTCCAGTAGATGCCCGGACGATAGCCGAAGTCCTGCGAAGGAGGGCGGCAGATGAATCTCAGCGATAGAAAGACGAGCCGGCCGCCGCACGAGTTCGATTTCGAGGGAGCGGTGCTCCGAACACTCGATTTCACCGGCATCAACCTGACCTCCGCCAATCTCAAGCGGGTCGATGCCCGCAAGACGATCTTCGCTCGCGTGAATTTTCTTCACGCCGATCTAAGTGGTGCGGACCTGCGCGGCGCCGATCTCACCGGCGCGAAGAACACGACGATGGACCAGCTCCAGAGCGCCGTTGTCGACGAGACCACCAGGCTTCCCGATTACATTGACCCTGCACGGCTGACGCGCGCAGCGGCAGAGTGACGAGTTTGGCGCCTGCAGGCGAAGGATAGACTATGGCCGATCGTGTCATGATCGTCACCGGCGGCTCGCGCGGCATCGGCGCGGCGACCGCCATTCTCGGTGCTGCGGCAGGCTACGGCGTCGTCGTGAATTACGCCTCGAACCGCGAGGCGGCGGACCGGGTCGTCGCCGAGATCGAGGCGGGCGGCGGCAAGGCGATCGCCGTTCAGGGCGACGTCGGCAGCGAGGCCGACATCCTCGCTCTTTTCGAGGCGAGCGACCGCTTCGGCCCGCTCGCCGCCCTCGTCAACAATGCCGGCATCGTGGATGGGGCCGCGCCGCTCGCCGAGATGAGTGCCGCGCGGATCGAGCGCATGCTGCGCGTCAACCTCACCGGCAGCCTCGTCTGCGCCCGCGAAGCGGTGCGCCGCATGTCGACGAAGCGCGGGGGCAAGGGCGGCGGCATCGTCAACGTCTCCTCCGTTGCGGCAAAGCTCGGCGGCGCCGGCCAATATGTCGACTACGCCGCCTCCAAGGGCGCGATCGACACCTTCACCGTCGGCCTCGCCAAGGAGGTGATCGAGGAGGGGATAAGGGTCTGCGCGGTCCGGCCGGGGATCATCGACACCGACATCCACGCCTCCGGCGGCCAGCCGAACCGGGTCGCCGAAATGGGTCCCGGCCTGCCGATGCGGCGCGCCGGAACGGCCGAGGAAGTCGCCCGCGCGATCCTCTGGCTCCTGTCGCCCGAGGCGAGCTATTCGACGGGTGCGATCCTCGATGTTTCCGGTGCAAGGTCGATCCTGCCGTGACCGGATACAGATCCTTCCCCTAGACCCAGACGCCACCGTCGCGCCCGTGCCGGGACTTGCAATCTGACGGCGAGTATGTTTACGTTTCGTTCTCTCGTCCATGGAGAATGGGACCGTGTCCGCGATCGCCCAAGCTTCGCCGCCCGACCCCGAGGACCTCGCTCGAGGAGGGAAGCCGCCTTGGCGCTCATCGTCGGCGCGCGCTCTGTGGTCCAGGTGCAATTCACGGTCAGATCAGGGGAAGGCTCATCTTATGATGATCGAATCGAAGACGATCTTCGCGGCTCTGTCGGCCGCATGCTTGGTAACGAGCGCCGCGCCGGCCGTCGCCGCCGGGCCGGCCAAATATCTCGACAACCGTTCGACGGCCGTCACGCTGGTGCGCTCGCTCTACAATGCCGTCAACCGGCACGAATATCTGCGGGCCTGGGGCTACTTTGCCGAAGGCGCGGGCCAGGGGAGCTTCGAGACCTTCGCCAAGGGCTACGAGACGACGAAGAAAGTCCGCGTAAAGCTCGGCAAGCCGATCGAGGAGGGTGCCGCCGGCTCGATCTACACCAAGCTTCCCGTCGTCATCCAGGCGACCGATAACAACGGCAGGAAGACGGTCTTCTCCGGCTGCTACGAGACCCGCTTCGTCCAGCCGGCCAACCAGGCGACGCCGCCCTTTACCCCGCTGCAGATCGTCGAGGCGAAGCTGGAGCCGGCGACGACTCCCTTCAAGAAGACGCAAGGGAACTGCCCGCAAGGCGGCCTCGGGTGACGCTGCGCGGGCGGGAGCCGCCGGAAGGGTATGCGTGGCGGGTACTGCGCTATCCCCGGCTATCCGACGGAACCCTGAAGCGGCACGGGCTCCGCAGGCTGGCGCTCGGCATGCTTCGACCCGCCGACGGGGCGCATTCTCGTCGGCGATCCCACTGCCTACACGGCCGATCTCGTTCCGCTCGCCGAACGCGTGCCCCCCGGCCGCTATCCAGTCCACGCCTACCAGAAGAGCTGCAGCTACGGCGATTCGGACTATTTCATCCTGGCGCTCGCCGAACTCAGGCTCTCCGACGAGCCGCCCGCCACCTTTGCCCTGGCACTTCGTGAAGGACAGAAGGCGGGAACCAGCATCTACGACGCCACTATTCGGTGGAATCGGCGGCCGGTTGCTTCTGCGACGCCGCCGCGCAACCCTATCTCGTCCACGCCGAAGAGAATTACGACCCGGACGGTGACGATGACGTCAATCTCCTGGAGATCGCCTTTGCGAGCGATGAGGGCGCCGAACACCGGTTCAAGGGCACGGAGCTCAACGTCTTCTGCTTCCATACCGGCGACGGCGACGGCAGCTATCCCTGCTATTGGGCCTACGGTTCATCCGGTGCGCCGGTGCGGCTGATCACCAGTTTCGGCATCGTCGAACGGGGCTTCGAATGGGAGGCGGGCTTTCCCGAACCGTTCCGGGCCCCCTGACCTTCTCGGCCGTCGGTGGCGTTGCCGGAGTTTCGCAGCGGGACGGAGAGCGGTCCGGCGAAGCGGCTTCCCCTCGCGTCCGCCGAGGTCCCGCTGCGTTTTGACATATTCCTCAGGGAACGACACCCTGTCATCCTACAGCTGTCTTCCCGGACCGGAGCGCAAGAGATGGACACCGCAACACCTGCTGCCGCCCTGGCCATGCCGACCGAGCTGTGGCTGCTCGGCTGGTCCGTCGTCCTCGCCCTTGTCATGCTGGCGGTGCACATCCTGACGGCGACCCCGGACCTCGGGCTCAAGACGGCCGTCAAGCCGCGCGACGACAATCCGCAGCTTTCCGGCGTGCTTGCCGGGCGCGCCAAGCGGGCTTGGCTGAACTTCATGGAGACCTATCCGCTGTTCGTCGCACTGACGCTCGGTCTCGTCGTCTCGGGCCAGACCGGTGGCATCGGGCTCTGGGGTGCCGAGCTTTGGTTCTTGGCGCGTTTGGTCTATGCACCCATCTATTATGCGGGTATCCCCTGGCTCCGAACCCTCGTCTTTGTCGGCTCGATCCTCGGGCTGATCCTCATGGTCTTCGACCTCCTCACCTGACGGGCCGGAGAGGTCCGTCCCGAATTTGACAGGACTTCTTCCTCATGGCTGATCCCTTCGACCTCGTCGTTATCGGTTCGGGACCCGGCGGCTATGTCTGCGCCATCAAGGCGGCGCAGCTGGGCCTCAAGGTCGCGGTCGTCGAGAAGCGCAAGACCTATGGCGGCACCTGTCTGAATATCGGCTGCATCCCGTCGAAGGCGCTGCTCTACGCGTCCGAGCGGTTCGAGGAGGCCGGCCATTCCTTCGCCGAGCTCGGGATCGTCGCCGAGCCGAAGCTCGATCTTGCCGCGATGATGTCGCACAAGGACAAGACGGTGAAGTCGAATGTCGACGGCATCGCCTTCCTGTTCAAGAAGAACAAGATCACCGGCGTGATCGGCACCGGTCGGATCAAGTCGGCCGGCGAGGTCGAGGTGACGAAGGACGACGGCTCGACCGAGACGCTTCAGGCCCGCAACATCTGCATCGCCACCGGCTCCGACGTCGCCGGCATTCCCGGCGTCGACGTCAAGTTCGACGACAAGACCATCGTGTCCTCCGACCACGCGATCGCGCTCGACAAGGTGCCGGAGGCGATGGTCGTCGTCGGCGGCGGGGTCATCGGCCTCGAACTCGGTTCGGTCTGGGCGCGGCTCGGCGCCAAGGTGACCGTCGTCGAATATCTCGACAAGGTGCTCGGCCCGATGGACGGCGAGGTCTCGACCGCCTTCCAGAAGCTCCTCGTCAAGCAGGGCCTGAAATTCCATCTCGGCGCCAAGGTGACGGCGGTCGAGGCAAAGGACGGCGGCGCCGCGGTGACCTTCGAGCCGGCCAAGGGCGGCGAGGCCGAGACGCTGAACGCCGACGTCGTGCTCGTGGCGACCGGCCGCAAGCCCTATACGGAAGGACTCGGGCTCGAAGAGGCAGGCGTTTCCCTCGACAATCGCGGCCGGGTCGAGATCGACCAGCACTTCAAGACCAATGTCGACGGGATCTACGCCATCGGCGACGTCGTGAAGGGCGCGATGCTCGCCCACAAGGCGGAGGACGAGGGCGTCGCACTCGCCGAAATCCTCGCCGGCCAGGCCGGCCACGTGAACTACGACGCGATTCCCTCGGTGGTCTATACGTCTCCGGAGGTCGCCTCGGTCGGCAAGACCGAGGAGGAGCTGAAAGAGGCCGGCGTCGAATACAAGGTCGGCAAGTTCCCCTTCATGGCCAATGGGCGCGCCCGCGCCATGCTGCAGACTGACGGCTTCGTGAAGTTCCTCGTCGACGCCAAAACCGACCGCGTGCTCGGCTGTCACATCCTCGGGGCGGACGCCGGCGACATGATCGCGGAAGCCGCGCTCCTGATGGAGTTCGGCGGCGCGTCCGAGGATCTCGCCCGCACCAGCCACGCCCATCCGACGCTCTCGGAGGCGATGCGCGAGGCGGCTTTCGCTGCCTTCGCCAAGCCGATCCACATCTGAAGCGCATTACGTCCGGCAGGACGTACAAGGGAAGCTTCACCTCCTGCATCCTGGCATCGGCCCGAAGATTGGAAGCGGTCTTCGGGCCGATGCCGTCATGGGCGGCGTTCGTTCCTGGGCAAAGTGCCCCGGCTTACGGCCGGATTGCCGGACAGGAGAATCCGTCGCAAGGATGAGGATCAGGCGGAGCGGGCGCGAAAAGCGAAAAGGGCGGCCGAAGCCGCCCCACGCATCGTTGGACGAAAGGCGAGGGCGCTCAGCCCTTGTCCTGCGAGACCGTCTGATCGGCCGTCGGTGTGGCCGGCTTGATCGGCGTCACGGGCGCATCCGCCTTGGTCCGCTCGGCGGTCACGATCGGGGTCATCGGCGCTTCTGCGCTGACATCATTGTGGAAGCTGCAGGCCAGCGCGCCGGTCGAGGCGGCGGCGAGGAGGCCGAGGCTGGTCGTCACTGCGAGGAAGGCTTTCATCAGGCTGTCACTCCGCGGTGGTTTCAACAGCCTCAGCCTATGCGCCTTTCCGCCGGGTGAACAGCGGCGGACGGTTCGCCGCGAATCACGATGGCGTGGCCTTGTTCTTTACCGCTCTGCATGATCGCGTTGCAGTCGGACTCAAAGCCCTGCGGACGCGCGGCGTGTCTCAGTCCGCCCGGGTGACGGTCCAGCCGGCCTCGCGGAGCAGCGCCACGAGGCCCTTCTCGCCCGGCAGGTGCAGCGCGCCCACGGCGGCGAAGGTGCCGCCCTGTTTCAGGAACGGGGCGAGCCGTTCGGCCATGCGATAGTTCCGCGCGGTCACCACCTTCTCCTCGAAGGCGCCATAGCCTTCACCGGCTCCGACGATCAGTCCGCCCTCGGGCACCGCCGCCTGGATCGCCGGCAGGATCATGCCGATTCGCCCCTCGAGATAGAGCGACGTCATCGTCTCCAGAATGTCCGGCATCCGGTCGGCGACGGAGACCATCGCGACCAGGCTCTCCGCCTGGATGTCGAGCGGAATTGAGGCGATCGCGCGCAACTGCTCCTCGGCGCTCTCCAGCCCTTCGACCGGCTTGCCTTCGGCCTGCGCCATCTTGCCGAGCTCGGTGTCGAGAACCGGCATGCCTTCCTTCTTGCGGGAGGTCTCGCAGGCGGGCAGCATCAGGCCCATCGCGGTGAACCAGGGCTGCAGGGTCTGGACCGCCTGGAACGGAATCCCGTGCTCTGCAAGGCCCGTCTCCACCGCGGCCCTCTCCGCGGGATCGAGATAGTCGGCAAGCGTCTTGCCCGCCGGCAGGTTGAGGATCTCGGGATGGGCGAAGAGCGCCGCCATCGCCTTCTTCTCGTCCATCACGTCCACCGTCTCAATCACCAGCCTGTCGGCCTTATCGAAGGCCGTCTCGACCGAGGTCGGCAGGGCCAGGATCCGCGGATCGGTGAGGTGCATAGTTCCGAAGAGATAGGACGTTGCGAGGCCCGGCCTTTCGATCCGGAACAGCCTGCCCTCGCCGTTCGGCACCGCCTTCGCCTCCGCCTCGACGCCCGCTAGCTTGCCCTCTGCCTGAAGGCTCGCGACGAGGCTGGTTCCGTGGCAGGACGAATCATCCGCGGGACCCTTCGTCTCCGCCTTGGCGACGGCGATCCCGACCAGAAGTGCGAGGAGGACAAGCCCGGGCAGGGCGAGGGCCATGCGCCAGAGGAGCGCTGCGATCTTGTCGGGCCAGTCAGTCATGGGGCGGGCCTCCTTCTTTTCGACGCTCAGCCTAAAGGGGAAAAGCGACCAAAGGCTGAACCGGCTGGTGCCGCAAAAGCCGGTCGGGCGCTCAGGCCCGGCGGCGGCGCGCCCGCGGATGCGCCGATTCGTAGACCGCCATCAGCCGGGCCGAATCGACAGCGGTATAATTCTGTGTGGTCGACAGGCTGGCATGGCCGAGGAGATCCTGGATCGTCCGGAGATCGCCGCCCGCCGACAGAAGATGCGTCGCGAAGGAGTGGCGGAGGGCATGCGGCGTCGCCGATTCCGGCAGGCCGAGCGCGCCGCGCAGCCGCGCCATGCCGCGCTGGACGATCTGCGCCCGGAGCGGGCCGCCCCGCGCCCCGCGAAACAAGGGCTCCTGCGGCGACAGGTCAAAGGGGCAGAGACGGCGATAGTCGGCGACCGCCTCGAGCACCGCCGGCAGAAGCGGCACGACCCGTGTCTTGCCGCCCTTGCCGGTGATCGGCATCGCCCGCTGTCCGGGATCGCTCAAGGCGTCGCCCGGCAGGGTCAGAGCCTCGGAAATGCGCAGGCCGCAGCCGTAAAGGAGGGTTAAGACGGCAACGTCGCGCGCCGCGATCCACGGCTCGAGCGCGAAGCTGCCGGCCTCTTCGGTCACGTCGACGGCATCGGCGACGGAGAGTGGCCGCGGCAGCGATTTCGGCTGCTTGGGAGCCCGCATCGCCCGTGCGCCCGCCGAGGAGGCGAGCCCCTGCCGTTCGAGATAGCGCAGGAAGGAGCGGACGCCCGCAAGACCCCGGCCGAGCGATTTCGCGCCGGCGCCATCGCGCCGACGCGCGGCGAGAAAGGCGCGCAGATCCGCCGTCTTCACGTCGGCGAGATCGGCAAGCTCCGCCGGGCGGGCGTGGTAGAAGGTCAGGAAGGTCAGGAATTGGCGAAGGTCGCGTTCATAGGCCGCGACCGTATGCTCGCTCGCTCCCCGCTCATTGGCGAGCGCGGCAAGCCAGGCCGCCTTGTGATCGAGGACGGCGCGGCTGGCATGGACGAGAAGGCCGTCAGTCATTCGACACTCCGTGTGTTCGGGCCCGTCTCCTCCCGAGGGAAATCTTTCAGGCGCCGATCCGGGACCGCGGAGAGGGCGCGCCCGAGCCGGTGCCAAGTGTCGCCGACCGATCGTAAACAGCCCGTTCCGGAACCGCCGGGCGAAGTGCTTGTTCCTGGTGCGCATGGCGGCCTGCCGGGCTCCGTCTCGGTCCTCGAGCCGGGACCTTGCCGCCGCTTCACGGCTCATCTCACACGCACGGAGAATCTCATGAAACGGCACGCGACCGCAATCTGGAAGGGCGCTCTCGGCGACGGGACCGGCAAGATCACCACGCAGTCGGGGGCCCTTCAGGACCACGGCTATTCCTTCAAGGCACGCTTCGAGGACGAAAGCGGCAAGTCCGGGACCAATCCGGAGGAATTGCTCGCGGCTGCCCATGCCGGCTGTTTCGCCATGCAGCTGTCGCACTTCCTCGCCGAGAACGGCACACCGGCCGAAGAGCTGAAGGCGACGGCGGTGGTCACGGTCGAGCAGGTCTCGGCCGGCTTCGAGATCAAGGAAAGCGCGATCAGCCTCGAAGCCAAGGTACCGGGAATCGCCGCCGCCAAATTCGACGAGCTTGCGGAGAAGGCCAAGGCCGGCTGCCCCGTCTCAAAGGCGCTGGGCACGATCACGGTGACGCTGGAGGCGAAACTCGTCTGATTCGGCAGGCCTGGCGGCGCGGCAGAGGAGCGAGCGCCGCCAGCGCCGCATCGCTGGGATTGGCTCAGCCGTTCGCGCGGCGGATCCGATTCTAGCCGCGCTTGCGGCCGTAAAGCTCCAGGCGGTGGGAGACGATCTCATAGCCGAGCTCGCGCGCGATCTCTTCCTGCAGCCGCTCGATCCGGTCGGAGCGGAACTCCACGACTTCGCCGGTATCGACGTCGATCAGGTGATCGTGATGCTGGCCTGCGGCCTGTTCGAATCGCGACGGCCCGCCCTCGAAGGTGTGGCGTTGGATCGCACCCTTCTCCTCCAGGAGCTTCATCGTCCGGTAGACGGTGGACAGCGAGATGGTCGCATCGACGGAGCTGGCGCGGCGGAACAGTTCCAGCGCATCCGGATGATCGCCGCCATCGCCGAGAATCTCGAGAATCGTTCGGCGCTGACGCGTGATTCTCACCCCCGCCGCCCGCAGCACGGTTTCGAAAGCGGGGGCGGGAGGATTGTCTCTTTCGTTCATGTCGCCCGCGATCATGCCAAAGATTTTGCCCGGCTGCATCAGCACACTCGGGCGCGGGAGGAAAGAGCACGCGGCAAATCCGCTTCTTGCAAATGATTTGCATCTGTAGCTAGGATGGTGCGCCGCAGCGGCAAAGGGTGCGCGAATCACGCTCGCGAATCAGCGGCGCGGCCAAGATCTTTCGATCCGCAGGCCGAACCGGAGATTTTCTCCGGCCGCAGCGGGCCTTCGAGCAGGAGACGGATGGATGCGACCGGACGGGGGTTCTCGGTGAACGATTCGGGCTTTTCCAGACCGGGGGGCGACGGCTTCCGAATGCCTGCGGGCGAGCCGTCGCTGGCCGAATCCCATCGCAGCATCGCGGTCGGCTCCGGCAGCTTCATGCGCCGATTCGCGGCCTTCATCGGGCCGGGATTCCTGGTCGCGGTCGGCTATATGGACCCCGGCAATTGGGCGACCTCGATCGCCGGCGGCTCGGAGTTCGGCTACACGCTGCTCACCGCGGTGCTGCTATCCTCGCTGATGGCGATCCTGCTGCAGGCATTGTGTGCGCGGCTCGCCATCGCCACCGGCCGCGACCTCGCCCAGGCCTGCCGCGACTCCTATCCGCGGCCGGCCTCCTTCGGCCTCTGGGTGCTCGCCGAACTCGCGATCATCGCCACCGACCTTGCCGAGGTCATCGGCACCGCGATCGGCCTGCAGCTCCTGTTCGGCATTCCGCTCGTCTACGGCGTCGTCATCACCGCGCTCGACGTCCTCTTGATTCTCTACCTGCAGCAGCGGGGCTTTCGCTGGGTCGAGGCCTTCGTCGCCGCGATGATCCTGGTCATCGCGATCTGCTTCGTCGGCGAGCTGATTCTGGCGCAGCCCTCGGTCGCGGCGGTCCTCGAAGGCTTCCTGCCGACCCCGGAGATCGTGACGAACGAGCGCATGCTCTACCTCGCCCTCGGCATTCTCGGCGCGACGGTGATGCCCCACAATCTCTACCTTCACACCGGCATCCTGCACACGCGGGCCTATAACGAGGACGAGCCGGGACGGCGGCAGGCGATCCAGTTCGCCACACTCGATTCGACGATCGCGCTCGGATTCGCCCTTCTCGTCAACGCGTCGATCCTGATTCTGGCGGCCGCGGCCTTCCACACGAACGGCACCGGGCCGATCGAGGATCTGACCGATGCGCATGCGCTGCTCGAACCGCTGCTCGGCGCGGCGATCGCCCCGATTCTCTTCGCCGTCGCGCTGCTCGCCTCGGGCCTTTCCTCGACGGTCACCGCCACAATGGCCGGGCAGATCGTCATGCAGGGATTCCTGCGGCTGCGCATGCCGCTGGTCGCGCGCCGGCTGGTGACGCGCGGCCTGGCCATCATTCCGGCCGCGGTGATCATCGTGCTCTATGGGGAGAAGGGCGCGGCCGAGCTTCTGGTGCTGAGCCAGGTCGTCCTGTCGCTGCAACTGCCCTTCGCGGTGGTGCCGCTGGTCCAGTTCTCGGCCGATCGGCGCAAGATGGGGAGCTTCCGGGCCCCCGCTTGGATGCTGGTTCTGGCGGTCGCGATCTCGCTCCTGATCATCGGGCTCAACGCCAAGCTCGTCTACGACTTCATCCTGACGGGCAGCGCCTGAACCCCTCGCTTCGAGCATCGAGGGGACGGGATTGCGCCCGGGAAGCGGCGTGCACGAGCCGCGGCGCAAACACGGCCCGGAGCGCCCCATGACAGGGCCGTGACGCGGCGGAAGCCTACAGCGCAGGGCTTTCGGGCCTTTGGAGAAAAAATCGGGCCTCGTCGCTTTTTCGAAAAAAGGCTGTTGACTTGGAAAACGGTCAGGGCCTATAAGCCACTCATCGACGGCGAGGGCGCCGCCGGCGAGCCCTTCGGTTCGCTCTGGAGTTAGCCCCGCCAACGAGTTTCAGAAGAGTTCGCCGGAAACGGCAGGGTCTTCAAAAAAAGGGTGGTTTCGACGGAAGTCGCGATGAACCCACCGCCGAAGGATTTCGGCGTGTTTTTTGACATTGTTGGTATTGAGAAGAAA
>NZ_JAJAVB010000045.1 GCF_020615385.1 Jiella soli
AGCTTGAATCATCCCTCAACCCAATCCGCTACCCGTTTATGAGTTCGTGACCTAGAGGGCTCGGCGCCGTGTCGGCGGCGGCGGCGGTATTCTCCGGCTCGGCGGCTTCGCTCGTCTCTTCGGGTTCAGAGGCACTGGCACGTCCGCCGCCATAGAGCTGCGGATATTCCTCTTCCTCTATCCTCGCGACCGGGCGCTTCTTCCCGTCCGGCCGACATAGTGGAAGTCGACCTCGGGATAGGTGCTGTCGATCCGGGAAGAGCTGGTCCTTCACGCGCTTGCGGCATTCCATGGCGAGATGAAGAAGCTTATCGACCTTCGCGACGGATTCTTCGCCGTTCGGAAAGAGAACCCTCAAGAGCCCGGACGCGGTCTTATAGACGGCATCGCGGTCACGCGTGGAAATGCTCTTGCCAACGGTGAAGTGCTGGTCCACGCGCAGCGCAAAGTCCTGCGAGCGCAGATGGCGCAGGATCTCGGCGAGATAGTCGACGATGAAGCCGTAGCCGGAGGTGAACATCTTGCCCCGGATCACGTCCGCGCCCTTCATCGCGCTGTAGGACGGGATTGGCGGCGCGGTGGTCACCAGCGGTTTCCGGTTAGGCTTGGGTCGCGAGACCGAACCGCAACCGGAGATCCCCTGATGACCGACGACATGATGAGCCTGCGCGGGCTCCTGGAGAAGACCCCGGACGCCGATCTGTTGCGCGAGATGATCGGCTTTGCCGCCGAGCGGCTGATGGAACTAGAGGTTGGCGCAGCTACCGGCGCCGGCTATGGCGAGAAGAGCGGCGAGCGGCTCGCCCAGCGCAACGGGTACCCCTCTGGCCTGACACCGATGCCGCGGACGGCCGATTACCATAATTGCACGACAGACGGCGAGTTTTTGGACGGAATGGGGCCGAAAGGGGAATGGCAGGTCGGGGGCAGCAGCGGGCAGATAGCTGCCGTTTCACAACGTGCGACAGCGAGCACGCAAGCTGCAGGCAGTCGCTCTTCCTGTGAACCTCTTTGCGTCGCCAATTCCGCACCTCATGACAACCGACGAGCCGTTTAAGGGCGCTGGTGACATCGGTTCGCATGGCCGGCATGTCGGGCACGGGACGCGGGCCTTTCTGCTGATCATTGCTGTACCATCGCGCGGTAGCAGCCCGGTCACACCTCGCCCTTGGTCGAGACGATCCGTCCATCCTCCAGAGTCAGAATACGGTCCGCGCGGTCGAGGATCCGGGGATCGTGTGTGACGAGCAGGGTCGTGGTGCCCCGTTCGGCGCCGAGCCGCTTGAGCAGGTCGACCACGTCGGCGGCGCTGTCCTTGTCAAGGGCGGCAGTCGGCTCATCGGCCAGAATCATGGCGGGATTGCCAGCCAGGGCACGCGCCACCGCAACGCGCTGTTTCTGCCCGCCGGAGAGGTTCGCGGGCAGATAGTCGAGCCGATCGGAGAGACCGACGAGGCCCAGAGCGCGCGCGGCCGCCTGTTGGGCAAGGGCGTCCGACATACCCGCTCGGACCTGAACGCCCATTATGACGTTCTGCATCGCCGTCAGGCTTTCGTGCAGGTTGTGGGCCTGAAAGATGAAGCCAAGCCTCTGGCGCAGCACCGTCAGGTCGGCTTCGGTCGCGCCGTGCAGTTCCCTTCCCAGCAACCGCACCGATCCGTTCTGAACCACGCGCAGGCAGCCGATCAGTGTCAGCAGCGTCGTCTTGCCGGAACCTGATGGCCCCATCAGTGCGGTGAAGCTTCCGTGCGCCAGTGTCAGGGTGATATCGAAGAGCGCCTGCTTTCGCGCCTCGCCGGTGCCGAACCAGTGGTTCAGCCCGTGCGCCTCCACGATCGTTTCGCTGCGGGTGCCCCCCTCCATCAGAACAGGTCCGCGGGATCGGCGGCGGTGAGTTTCCGCGTTGCGACAATGCCCGACAGGGCGCAGAAAGCCACGGTGCCGCCGAACACGCCGATGGCGATGGCAGGGGTCATCGCCAACGGAAGCTGCGTGATGGCCTTCATCAACGTCAGAATGCCCCACCCCGCCGCGAGCCCGGGGATGAAGCCGAACACTCCCAAAACCAGTGCCTGCTCCAGCACGATCCCGAGGAAGAATCGGCGGCCATAGCCCATGGCCTTGAAGGTGGCGTATTCACGCAGGTGATCGGCCACGTCGGTCGAGAGGACCTGATAGACGATCACAATCCCGACCAGCACCCCGATCAATACGCCAAAGCCGAAGATAACGCCCGTGGGCCGCTGGATCTGCTGATAGCGCAACTCCTCCGCCATCGCGTCGCGATAGCTGCGGATGCGCAGGCCCGGATGCGAGATCAAGGTCTTCAGCCGGGCGATCGCGGCGACGGTCTGCGCGCCGGCGCGCAGCTTGAGCAGGATGTGATCCGGTGCGGCCGAACTGCGGGTCGGAAACAGGCCCAGAAACGTCTGGTCGGACACGATCATGTAGCCGTCCCCTCCGAATCCGCTGCCGCCCGCGAAGCTTTCGAGGGCGGTCACGGTGCGGCCCTGCGCCTCGAAGCGCAGCGGCGTCTGCGGGCGTATGCCCGCCGCCGCTTCGCGGTCGAGGCCCCGGGCGAGACGGTCAAGCAAGGCGGTATCCCTGAGCGTGAGCAGGGGCAAGTCATCGGCGATCTCGGGCGCGAGAAAGCCCGCGTTGAAGGGGTCGATCCCGAAGGTCGTCAGTTCGATCGCGGCGCCGGTCCGATCCCAGGGCAATTTGCCGACGAAGAGCCCTACGCCTTGGGCGACATCCGGATCGGCGAGCGCCTGCAACATCCATTGGCGGGCGACATTGCTGCCCTCGACGAGCGTGTTGGCGTCCGTCGCCGAGATCATGATCTCGGCCGAGAAGAACTCGTATGGCCGCAGCGTCGCGACCGACAGCGCGTTCATGATCCCAAGCTGCACGAACACCAGCACATTGGCGAAGGCGACGCCGAGCAGCGCCGACGCGAAGCGCCCGGGCCTGTGGGTCAGTTGCAGCCAGCCGATCGGCAGGCGGCCGAAGATCAAGTGCAGAAGGCGGCTCATTGCACCGCCCGCGCGCCTGCTCCGGTGTCAATCCGCGCGACCACCTCGAGGTTGGTGTAGCGCATCGCGATGTCGGTCGAGGCCGGGGCCAGCGCCACCAGGACCCGGATCACGCGAGCGTCGGTATTGGCCGCGGCGTCGTCCGATATCAATCCCTGTCGCCCGACCATCAGCCCAATGCTTTCGACCGTGCCCCGCAAGGTCTGCCCGAGGGCATCCGCAGCGAGTTCCACCGGCTGGCCGACGGCGACGCTGGCGATGCGATCCTGCCAGACCTCGACCTCGGCCATCATCCCGCTGGTATCGCCCATCTCCATCACACCGTCGGACGGAGGGCGCTGGCCGGGCGTGACGCGGATGTCGAGGATCGTGCCCGTGATGGGCGCACGCACCTCGGCACGACCGAGATCCATTTGCGCGCGGGCCAGTTCCGCCTCGGCGGCGGCCACGTTGCGGCTTGCGACGACGACATCGGGTTGCTCTTCAAGGGCGCCGAATGTGAATCGCGTTAATGTCGCCTCGGCTCGGACGACCGCGAACGCGGCCTCCTTGGCCGCCGTCCGGGCAGCGTCCAGCGTCACGCTGCTGGAAACGTTGCGCTCGAACAGGTCTTCGGCGCGGGTCAGACTGGTCGCGGCTTCGCGCGCGGCGGTACGGAGCTGTTCCAGCGTCGCCTGCGCCTCGGCGCGGCTCGCCTTGGTGGCACTGCGAGTCTGGATCAGCGTGGCCTGCCGGATCGCGAGGTTCGCCTCGGCCTGCAGCACCGCTCCCTCCAGCGCTTGAGCGTTGTCCAGCAGGGCCAGCGGCGTGCCGCGCTCCACCCTGTCGCCGATCGCCACGAGGATCTCGGCGATCCGGGCATCACCGGCTCCATAAGGTGCGGCGACCAGCGCGATATCGCCACGAGGCATGATCCGGGCCAGACCTACCACGTCCGTAGGCAGCATGGTCTCGACCATCTCCTGCGGCATCACGATCTCGGGTGGCAAGGCGATGGGCGTCCCGGTTCCGCCGCCCGGCTGAAGGCCTGTCCTGGCGAAGAAGGCTTGCAGCCCCGGCGGCTGGAAATAGAGGCCGATCACCGCGCCGGTGAACAGAAACACAGGGATCAGCAGAACCAGCAGGTAGGCCGGGCGGAACCAGCGCCGCCGCGCGGGTTGCGCCGCGTCCGGCAGGTCGAGATCGAGCGGCAGCGCCTCATCATCGGTCCTCTTCACTCCGATCCCCCTTTGGCGTCCCGGAAGGTGCGGCTGCCGTTTTGCCCTGTACTGACCACCCGTTCCGGGTCATCGCGTCTGTTGTCGGCGTGGTCAGCCCCGATCCCGCAGGCGCGGCCAACTGGAGGAGGCTAGCCAGTAAAGGGGGGATGACGTTCACCAGCGGAATGACCACCAGCAGGCTGAGCCATTTCGAGTGGCCTGCCTTCTGGAAGATCATCCAGAACGCAATGACGATCACTGCCGCCATCGTGATGAACATGACAACGATATGGCTTTCCGCGGGCAGAGCCTTGATCCAGCGCAAGGAGGGTGCTGTCGCGGCTTTCCACCACGATGCCTGTGAGGAGAGAGCGGCGTCCTGCCTTTCCGAAGGCGCGTCCAGCAGGCGGTATCCCGGTCGTACTCCGCTTCCTTTGCTTTGGTCGAACGACCGCTTCAGAGCAGGCCAAACTGCTCGTGAATGACCGACACGGTGAAGGTTTTCGGATGCCGGCTGTAGGACCCCCTAAAGGATGCCTCAGGCACCCTGCAAGTCGCTGTAATCCCTACGCCGAAATCACTGGTTTGCCTTCGCGGAGAGGCGCTGACCCCCATCAGTCTGCCTCACCCTCGTCGCATCAGGCTGCCTCACCCACGGACCGGCGTCGAGCGCGCAAGAAAAAGCCCCCGGCACGACGGTGCCGAGGGCCTGGATCTGCTGGCCAGCGGGAGCGGTCTGGCTGACCGTCACTTGATGGGGACGGTCGCGACCCTGCTCCGCTCGTAGAATGTGGCCTGGACGGCAGCGGGGTCGAGGCCGGTTCGACCCCAACCGCACCCAGCGTGGCCGCGATGGCCCGGAAATGGACGCCGGTTTCCCTCATCAGGCCCGTGAGCGTCACGTACCTCGACATGAACCCGTCGAGGTCGGTTTGCATCACGATCGTCTGCGGGCAGCGGTTCACCGGATTGCCGGCGATCCGCGAGGGGAGGTACCCGTGCTCCAGCAGTGCCTTCACCACCTTCGTCGTCGTGCCGAGCGCCTTCTCCACCTTCCTGAGCGACAGGCCGCCGTGGTCCTCGAGTCGCACGAGCGGGCGCACCTCCTCCGGTGAGACCAGGACCGACATGAAGCCGCGCTCGCCCGCGAGGCGGCGGACCGTCGCGAGCCTCCTCTCCATCAGCATGTTCACGATCTCGACCGCCGAGCAGTTGGCGCGCGCCGCCGCGGCCGGGATCTGCACCATGTCCGCATCGGATGCACCGACCTCGGTCGCGTCGCGGATGGGCATGGCTCCTCTGTTGCGGCGGACGCGAGGTCCGCCGGGTCAGTCGGCTATGAGGAGCGTGATGAGCGCGGTTGCGCTGCGGCCGCGGCCGCGACTGGAAGCGCCGTCGAACGAGATGGTCATCTGCTGTCGCCTCCCTTGGCTGGGGCCGCCGATGGCGGCCCGGTCACGCCGCCCCGCCTGATTGCGGGACGGCTTCGCCGCGGCCGGCGGCCGCGGTTTCGAACGGGGCCCGGAGGCCCAGCTCGAGATCGATGGAGGGAGGTGTCGGATCTCGTCCGTCTTCCCGCCGGCCGGAACGCCATGGCGGTCCCGGCAGTCCCGGCGGCGAGGGGAGCGAAGGGGTGCTGGACTACGCCGCGGAGACCGTCGTTCCTTTGGCGTGCATTCCTGCACCCGGGTCGTGCCGCTCGCCATCGGGCGCTATGTGGAATCGATCGGACATCGTGAGCTCTTTGCTAGGGGAGGCGTCTATGGACGCCTGCGCGTTACGCGACGGTTACCCGAACGCCCATCATTTTAAGCATTCGATCGAATCCCTGTCGCGAGGCTCCGCCGCCCTCTTGAGGCGGCCCAGCAGGCCAAGGACTCGCGCAGCCTCGTCGACCTCGGCGCGCCGCTCGCTCACCACCGTTCGCAGGGGAGCCCCGGATGTCCTGACGAACTTATCGATGTTGGCGGGTCGATCCCCGCGGGTGCGGGGGAGCCCTCGCCAGCGCTCACGATGAAATCCTCGACATGGGTCGATCCCCGCGGGTGCGGGGGAGCCGCATAGCCGAGGGTCGCGCTCCGGTAGCCGATCATCGTCTTCACGATGCTCACATAGCCATGCTGCAGGGCGTTGCGCGACAGCGGCTTCAGATGCAGGTCGCGGTTCGCCTCGATGATCTCGCGGGCGGACGCTTCCTTCGGCCGCTGCGACTGCAGGGCGGGCCAGAAGGTCAGGAGGCTGATATAGGCTTGGAGGTCGGCGGGCGTGTAGGTGTCGACCGGATGATCGCCGATCAGTTCGATGAAGAGATCGCGCCGGAAGCGCGCCGTCTTGAGATCCTTGTTGGTCTCGCCCGAAGCTCCCGCGCGGGCCGCCAGATAGTCCTCGGAGACGTCGCTGAACAGCGGCATGCGCGAGGCTGGACGCGGGACGAAGCGGCGGTCGCGCTTGAGGGCCGGAACCGGGCGACCATGCTCGTCGAGCTCCCGGCCCTCAGCGGCGCCATCGTTGCCGGCTTCAGGCGTTGAGGCGACCCGGGGACCCGAAGCGTCCGGCAAGGGCCGATCCACAGTCGGCATCGCCGCCGCTGGCGGCTGCTCGGGCTTCAGGAACTCATAAGCTTCCCGGGCCGGCTGCGCGGGGGCCTCAGCAGGAATGGCTGCGCCGCTCAGCTTTGCCACATATGACGTCTTCAGGACGTCGACGTTATCGACGATCAGCGGATTGCCGTCCGCCCTCTTGGCGACCTCTCTCGCAATGCCGACGAGCCCGCGCCATCCTTCGAAGCGCCGCTCCTCTTCCGGCGAAGGCGCAGGAGGTGCGTTGTTGAGGAACGCCTTGTGGGCCTTCAGCCATCCCCGCATCTCGGCCGAGGCTTCCTCCGGCGTCGATCCGGAGAAAATGGTGCTGGGCTCGAACGCATCGTCTTCGGGCCCGTCGTCCTCCTCCGCCAATCGCCTCTTCCTCATCTCGTCGAAACGCCGCCGCGATTCGGCGGCGAGAAGGTCCGCCATGCGCCGAGCCTCGCGCGCCGGACAGGCGCCGAGGCTGATCCGGATCGGCACCGAGGCCCTTCCGCCGCCGAGATCCTTCGGCAACCTAATCTGAAAAAGGTAAGTCGTTCCTGACCGGACGAGATACGGCCCCGCGCCGCGCGGCCGGGCAGGTGGTCCACCCTCGGCCTTCTCCTGCCGTTCCCGCGATACACGGGACGATACCCCGCACGATACACGCCCTGACTTTTCCATCCGAAACACTCCCGAAGGGGCGTGCCGGAGGGCAAAAACACCGGAAAATGCGGGAATTCAATTGGCGGAGAGTGGAAAACTCATGGCGGAGAGGAAGGGATTCGAACCCTCGATACGGTCTCCCGTATACTCCCTTAGCAGGGGAGCGCCTTCGACCACTCGGCCACCTCTCCACGCAGCCCGGATAGCATATTTGTGGGGCTTCGCAACCCGCTCTTCGCAGTTTCCCGGCAAAGCGGGCCTCGGGGCGGTCGCCGGGTCGGTGTCGAGGGGGCGAGCCCTGGACCGAAGTGGGAAGAAAGGCCGAGTGTAAGAAGACCCGGCGGCAACGGGAGGCCGGGCCATCGGGGCGTCGTACATCGGATCGAGCGGAGAGAGAGCAGGGGAGTGAGGTCGGTCCCTGAACGGGATCGGACGTCATGTCCGGACGCGGACGCTCTCTTGGTTGCGGTACGCAAGGATAGGATGTGCTCTCGTTCAAGCGCGGCCAAGGAACGGCTTCATGCGCCGGACGGGAATCGTCGCAACGTGTTGCGGCGGTGATTCTTCCCGCGTTAGGCTTCCACGTGCTTTGAACGGCGAGCCGATGGCGCGGGGACCTGTCGCTGACCGGCTGCCGTTCTTCCCGGCTGCCCGTAGGCTCAGCCGCTCTGTGCTGTCCGCCGGATGCGGGATTGCTTCCGCAGACCTGCGCCTGCCGAGCATCTTGCCCACCGAGGAGGAGGCGAGCCCAGCCGGGATTCGCATAGCCGGAACGACCGCGCTTCGCGTCCTCGCGCGCGTCATGCGATCGCGTTGCAGGATAGCGCTTGATGAAAGAGCGAAGTTGGCATAATGAGACGCCGTGCGAAGGGGTATAGCTCAGTTGGTAGAGCGGCGGTCTCCAAAACCGCAGGTCACAGGTTCGAGCCCTGTTGCCCCTGCCAGTCGCCGCGAATTTTCCTTCCCATGCGGCCTTGTGAATCGCATCGATGCCCGTTAAATGATGCTGAACAGACACGTCGCGCGTGGGGCTGACCTAAAGCCTGCACGCGTATTTGCCGTGAGCACGCTATGGCCAAGACCAACCCATTCACATTCCTTCAGCAGGTTCGGTCGGAAACCGCCAAGATCACCTGGCCGACACGCCGGGAGACGATGATCTCGACGCTCATGGTCTTCCTGATGGTTGCCTTCGCTGCGGCCTTCTTCTTCATTGCGGATCAGGCGCTCGGCTATGCCGTCGGCCTGATCATGAGCGCCGGCGTCTGAACGCCGCCAGGCCGCAGGAGTAATCGACAATTTCATGACTGCCCGCTGGTACATCGTCCACGCCTATTCGAACTTCGAGAAGAAGGTGGCGGAATCGATCGAGGAGCAGGCCCGGCAGAAAGGGCTCTCCGACAAGTTCGAGAAGATTCTCGTGCCGACCGAGAAGGTGGTCGAGGTGCGTCGCGGCCGCAAGGTCGATGCCGAACGCAAGTTCTTCCCCGGCTATGTGCTGGTCAAAGCCGAACTCACCGACCAGGTGTTCTCGATGATCAAGAACACGCCGAAGGTCACCGGGTTCCTTGGGCCGGACAATCGGCCGGTGCCGATCTCCGACAAGGAGGCCGAGCAGATCCTGACCCAGGTGCAGGACGGTGTCGAGCGGCCGAAGCCGACGATCTCCTTCGACATCGGGGAGCAGGTGCGCGTCTCGGACGGGCCGTTCGCCTCGTTCAACGGCGTGGTCCAGGAAGTCGACCAGGAGCGCACCCGCCTCAAGGTGGAAGTTTCGATCTTCGGGCGCGCGACGCCGGTCGATCTCGAATTCGGGCAGGTCGAGAAGGTCTGATCCGGACAGTGCGGGCGTTGCGCCCGTTTCCCCGTGCGGGAGGCGTTCCGGCTTCAAGCCGGCCGGAAGATGCCGCACCGCGCGAACTGCATGTGACCGGAGCGCCGCTGTCCGCGGCGCCGGCACTTACGACAAAGGCAGGAGATAATGGCTAAGAAAATCGTGGGGCAGCTGAAGCTGCAAGTTCCCGCCGGCTCGGCGACGCCTTCGCCGCCGATCGGCCCGGCGCTCGGTCAGCGCGGCATCAACATCATGGAGTTCTGCAAGTCGTTTAACGCGCAGACCCAGGAGATGGAGAAGGGTCAGCCGATCCCGGTGGTCATCACCTACTACCAGGACAAGTCCTTCACCTTCGCGATGAAAACGCCGCCGGTGAGCTACTTCCTGAAGAAGGCGGCGAACCTGAAGTCCGGCTCGAAGGAGCCCGGCAAGTCGGTCGCCGGCCAGGTCAGTCGCGACCAGGTGCGCGACATCGCCGAGAAGAAGATGAAGGACCTCAACGCCACGACGATCGAGGCGGCGATGGCGATGGTCGAGGGCTCTGCCCGTTCGATGGGTCTCGAGGTTGCGGAGTAGGACGATGGCCAAGATCGCAAAGCGTATCCGCGCCGCCCGCGAGGGCATCGAGCGCACCAAGCTGTACGGCCTGGACGAGGCCATCGGCATGCTGAAGAGCCGGGCGAGCGCCAAGTTCGACGAGACCGTCGAGGTCGCGATGAATCTCGGCGTCGACCCCCGTCACGCCGATCAGATGGTCCGCGGCGTCGTCAACCTGCCGAACGGCACCGGCCGCACGGTCCGTGTCGCCGTGTTCGCGCGTGGTGACAAGGCCGAAGAGGCCAAGGCCGCCGGCGCCGACATCGTCGGTGCCGAGGATCTCGTCGCCGAGGTCCAGGCCGGCAACATCAATTTCGACCGCGCGATCGCGACGCCCGACATGATGGCGCTCGTCGGCCGCCTGGGCAAGGTTCTCGGCCCGCGCGGCCTGATGCCGAACCCGCGCGTCGGCACGGTGACGCCCGACGTCACCGCGGCGGTCAAGGCCTCCAAGGGCGGCGCCGTCGAGTTCCGCGTCGAGAAGGCCGGCATCGTTCATGCCGGCGTCGGCAAGGTTTCCTTCGATGCGAACGCCATCGCCGAGAACATCCGCGCCTTCGCGGATGCGGTCCAGAAGGCCAAGCCTTCGGGCGCCAAGGGCAATTACGTCAAGCGCGTCGCCATCACCTCGACCATGGGGCCGGGCGTGAAGATCGACCCGTCGACGATCGTGGCTGCGGCCACGGCCTGACCCTTACCATCGGCAAATGTCGCACCTATATGCGGCGTTCGCCATCAATAGGTTCCGGGCTCGTCCCGGTGCGTGGAGGTCCGTTTCGGGCCTCCTGAATGCCTGTCCGAGATTGTGGGCGATCGGCGCTTCTGCGCCGGTCATAATCGTCAGATAGCCCTCATGAGACGGGGTGAAGGTCCGAAATTCGGGTGAATGCCCAAGCTTCGGTTCGAACCTCTGAATGCCTTGCGCCGTCCGCTGGTTCCGTTGGAACCGGCAAGGTCCGCGAGGGGACAGGATCTCCGAGCGTCGCCCGGGTGATCCGGGCGGCAAAAGGCAACCGGCTTCGGCACGATCGTGTCGGGGCCAACTGGAGAGAGGCAGTGGACAGAGCGGAAAAACGCGAATTCGTCACGACCCTCAACGAGACCTTCAAGGCCTCGGGGACCGTCGTGGTGGCCCACTATGCCGGGCTCACCGTCGCGCAGATGAACGACTACCGGTCGAAGATGCGCGAAGCGGGAGGCTCCGTCAAAGTCGCGAAGAACCGCCTCGTCAAGATCGCTCTTCAAGGCACGGACGCCGAAGGCATCTCGAACCTGTTCGAGGGCCAGACGCTGATCGCTTATTCGAGCGATCCGGTCGCGGCGGCAAAGGTCACCAACGATTTCGCCAAGGGTAACGACAAGCTCGTGATCCTCGGCGGGGCGATGGGGGCCTCAACCCTCGATGCGGACGGTGTGAAGGCGCTTGCCACCATGCCGTCGCTCGACGAACTCCGCGCCAAGCTGGTCGGCATGATTCAGACGCCGGCCACGCGCATCGCAGGAGTTCTGCAGGCGCCTGCGGGTCAGCTCGCACGCGTCTTCGGGGCCTATGCCAAGAAGGACGAAGCGGCGTGAGGATGGTTCCTCGCTGCTCTACTCAAAGTTCGAACCTGAAGGAAAATCAAAATGGCTGATCTCGCCAAGATCGTTGAAGACCTGTCGAGCCTGACCGTCCTCGAGGCGGCCGAGCTGTCGAAGATGCTGGAAGAGAAGTGGGGCGTCTCCGCCGCCGCTCCGGTGGCCGTGGCCGCTGCCGGTGGTGCGGGCGCTGCCGCTCCGGTCGAAGAGGAGCAGACGGAGTTCAACGTCATCCTCGCGAGCGCCGGCGCTCAGAAGATCAACGTCATCAAGGAAGTCCGCGCCATCACCGGTCTCGGCCTGAAGGAGGCGAAGGATCTCGTCGACAACGCGCCGAAGCCGGTCAAGGAAGGCGTCGACAAAGCCGAGGCTCAGAAGATCAAGGACCAGCTCGAGAAGGCTGGTGCGACGGTCGAAGTCAAGTAATCGCGGGTTCTCCGCGTTTACGCTCGAAAATCTGGCGGGCGGGACGGCGATTTGCCGTTCCGCCTTCCGTGCTCGCTAAAGCGGGTGGAGGAATGCGCGGAGCGCGCTGCGTCGGAAGGCGCTGGGCGGGTCTCGCGAAGCGGGGTCAACGACGCATCTCCCGACGGCTTCTTTGAGCCGTGTGGAGATGCGGGGCGATCGGTCCCGTAGATTAGATCATGGCCGCCGAGCCTTGCGCGGGCGGTTCCCCTCTTGCCGGAGAGGGTTTGGTGAATTCGAGCCCTTCGGTCAAGGGCGCTGTCACGAGAAGGAGCGGCGATGTCTCAGACAACGACGTTTAGCGGTCGCAGGCGGGTGCGGAAATTCTTCGGGTCGATCCCGGAGGTAGCGCAGATGCCGAACCTGATCGAGGTCCAGAAGGCCTCCTACGATCAATTCCTGATGGTCGACGAGCCGAAGGGCGGGCGGGGCGACGAGGGCCTGCAGGCCGTCTTCAAGTCCGTCTTCCCGATCTCCGACTTCTCGGGCCAGGCGATGCTTGAATTCGTGAAATACGAGTTCGAAGCGCCGAAGTTCGACGTCGACGAATGCCGGCAGCGCGACCTGACCTACGCCGCGCCGCTGAAGGTCACGCTGCGCCTCATCGTGTTCGATATCGACGAGGATACCGGCTCCAAGTCCATTAAGGACATCAAGGAGCAGGACGTCTACATGGGCGACATGCCGCTGATGACGATGAACGGCACGTTCATCGTCAACGGCACCGAGCGCGTGATCGTCTCGCAGATGCACCGCTCGCCGGGCGTCTTCTTCGATCACGACAAGGGCAAGTCGCACTCGTCGGGCAAGCTGCTCTTCGCCGCCCGCGTCATCCCCTATCGCGGCTCGTGGCTCGACATCGAGTTCGACGCCAAGGACGTCGTCTATGCGCGCATCGACCGTCGCCGGAAGATCCCGGTGACGAGCCTTCTGATGGCGCTCGGCATGGACGGCGAGGAGATCCTGTCGACCTTCTACAATGTGCTGCAGTTCGAAAAGGACAAGAACGGCTGGCGCGTTCCGTTCTCGGTCGAGCGCGTGCGCGGCCAGAACGCCGCGGTCGACCTGATCGACGCCGACTCGGGCGAGGTCCTGGTCGAGGCCGGCAAGAAGGTCACTGCCCGCCAGGCGCGGCAGATGCAGGAGAAGGGCGTCAAGGCGCTTCGGGCGACCGAGGAGGACCTTTACGGCCATTATCTGGCCGAGGACATCGTCAACTTCGCCACGGGCGAGGTCTATCTCGAAGCCGGCGACGAGATCGACGAGAAGACGCTCAAGGTCCTCATTGACGCCGGCTATGACGAGATCCAGGTTCTCGACATCGACCACGTCAATGTCGGCGGCTACATCCGCAACACGCTCGCGGCCGACAAGAACGAGGGTCGCCAGGACGCGCTGTTCGACATCTACCGGGTCATGCGCCCGGGCGAGCCGCCGACGATCGAGACCGCCGAGGCGATGTTCCATTCGCTGTTCTTCGATTCCGAGCGCTACGACCTTTCGGCCGTCGGCCGGGTGAAGATGAACATGCGCCTCGACGTCAAGGCCGAGGACACCGTGCGCGTTCTGCGCAAGGAGGACATCCTCGCCGTCGTCAAGACGCTGGTGGACCTGCGCGATGGCCGCGGCGAGATCGACGACATCGACAATCTCGGCAATCGCCGGGTGCGCTCGGTCGGCGAGCTGATGGAGAACCAGTACCGGGTCGGTCTGCTCCGCATGGAGCGGGCGATCAAGGAGCGCATGTCGTCGGTCGAGATCGACACCGTCATGCCGCAGGACCTGATCAACGCCAAGCCGGCGGCCGCCGCGGTGCGCGAGTTCTTCGGTTCCTCGCAGTTGTCGCAGTTCATGGACCAGACCAACCCGCTGTCGGAGATCACGCACAAGCGTCGTCTTTCGGCGCTTGGGCCCGGCGGTCTGACGCGCGAGCGTGCCGGCTTCGAGGTGCGCGACGTGCATCCGACCCACTACGGCCGGATCTGCCCGATCGAGACCCCGGAGGGTCCGAACATCGGTCTTATCAACTCATTGGCGACGTTTGCTCGCGTCAACAAATACGGCTTCATCGAGAGCCCGTATCGCAAGGTCGTTGACGGGATCGTCACCAAGGAAGTCGTCTATCTCTCGGCGATGGAGGAGTCCAAGCACCACGTCGCGCAGGCAAACGCGATCCTCACCGAGGAGAACCGGTTCCAGAACGAGTTCGTGGTCTGCCGCCATCAGGGCGACGTCTTCATGACGCCGCGCGACAATGTCGACCTGATGGACGTCTCCCCGAAGCAGTTGGTATCGGTCGCCGCGGCGCTGATCCCGTTCCTCGAGAACGACGACGCCAACCGCGCTCTGATGGGCTCGAACATGCAGCGCCAGGCGGTGCCGCTGGTCCGGGCGGAGGCGCCTTTCGTCGGCACCGGCATGGAGCCGATCGTCGCCCGGGATTCGGGTGCCGCGATCGGCGCGCGCCGGACGGGCATCGTCGACCAGGTCGACGCGACCCGTATCGTCATCCGCGCCACGGAGGACCTGCAGCAGGGCAAGTCCGGCGTCGACATCTATCGGCTGATGAAGTTCCAGCGCTCGAACCAGAATACCTGCATCAACCAGCGCCCGCTGGTCGCGGTGGGCGACCGGGTGTCGAAGGGCGACATCATCGCGGACGGCCCGTCGACCGATCTCGGCGATCTCGCTCTCGGCCGCAACGTGCTCGTCGCTTTCATGCCGTGGAACGGCTATAACTACGAGGACTCGATCCTCCTGTCCGAGCGCATCGTCGCCGACGACGTCTTCACCTCGATCCACATCGAGGAGTTCGAGGTCATGGCGCGCGATACCAAGCTCGGACCCGAGGAGATCACGCGCGACATTCCGAACGTGTCGGAAGAGGCGCTGAAGAACCTCGACGAGGCCGGCATCGTCTACATCGGTGCCGAGGTCCAGCCGGGCGACATCCTGGTCGGCAAGATCACGCCGAAGGGCGAGAGCCCGATGACGCCGGAGGAGAAACTCCTGCGCGCCATCTTCGGCGAGAAGGCCTCGGACGTGCGCGACACGTCGAGCCGCATGCCTCCCGGGGCCTACGGCACGGTGGTCGAGGTCCGCGTGTTCAACCGCCACGGCGTCGAGAAGGACGAGCGCGCCATGGCGATCGAGCGCGAGGAGATCGAACGCCTCGCCAAGGACCGCGACGACGAACAGGCCATCCTCGACCGAAACGTCTACGGCCGCCTGGTCGAGATGCTCGACGGCAAGGCGGCGATTGCCGGGCCGAAGGGCTTCAAGAAGGGGTCGGTGCTTTCGCCGGAGGCGATGGCGGAGTTCCCGCGCTCGCAGTGGTGGATGTTCGCCGTCGAGGACGAGAAGCTCCAGGGCGAGCTCGAGGATCTGCGCAACGTCTATGACGAGGCGAAGAAGACGCTCGAGCAGCGCTTCATGGACAAGGTCGAGAAGGTCCAGCGCGGCGACGAGCTGCCCCCGGGCGTCATGAAGCAGGTGAAGGTCTTCGTCGCCGTGAAGCGCAAGATCCAGCCGGGCGACAAGATGGCCGGCCGTCACGGCAACAAGGGCGTGGTTTCGCGTATCCTGCCGGTCGAGGACATGCCGTTCAACGAGGACGGCACGCATGTCGACATCGTGCTGAACCCGCTCGGCGTGCCGAGCCGCATGAATGTCGGGCAGATCCTCGAGACGCATCTCGGCTGGGCCTGTGCGGGCATGGGCAAGCGTATCGGGGAGTTGCTGGAGACCTACCAGCAGAACCACGACGCCGAGCCGCTGCGTCAGGAGATCTCGGGGCTTCTCGGCGACAACGATCGCAACGAGAAGGTCAAGACCTACGACGACGAGAGCGTGATCACGCTCGCCAAGCAGATGAAGAAGGGCGTCTCCATCGCGACGCCGGTCTTCGACGGCGCGGTCGAGCACGACATCGTCGAGATGCTGGAGAAGGCGGGGCTCAACGGCTCCGGACAGGTGACGCTGTATGACGGACGTACGGGCGAACCGTTCGACCGCCAGGTGACGGTGGGCTATATCTACATGCTCAAGCTGCACCATCTGGTGGACGACAAGATCCATGCCCGTTCGATCGGCCCGTACTCGCTCGTTACCCAGCAGCCGCTGGGCGGCAAGGCGCAGTTCGGCGGACAGCGCTTCGGCGAGATGGAGGTCTGGGCGCTCGAGGCCTATGGCGCGGCCTACACGCTGCAGGAGATGCTGACGGTGAAGTCGGACGACGTCGCGGGCCGCACAAAGGTGTACGAGTCGATCGTGCGAGGCGACGATGCCTTCGAGTCGGGCATTCCGGAGAGCTTCAACGTGCTCGTGAAGGAAATGCGCTCGCTCGGCCTCGACGTCGATCTCGCCAATTCCGCGGCCGAACTTCCGGCCCCGGCGGACCTGCCGGACGCGGCCGAGTAACGGACCGCCCGCGACGGGCCGCGAATGCGGCCCCGACCGGCGCCTTCATTGGCGCCGGTCCGCAGACGAGGAAAGATTCAGCGGTCGGCCCAGCCGCCGCGTTCCGGGGCTGATGCCCCAGAAGGAGAAAGCCCATGAACCAAGAGGTCATGAACATCTTCAACCCGCAGGTTGCGGCGCAGACATTCGATTCCATTCGGATCTCGCTCGCCTCTCCTGAGAAGATCCTCTCCTGGTCCTTCGGCGAGATCAAGAAGCCGGAAACCATCAACTACCGTACGTTCAAGCCCGAGCGTGACGGGCTGTTCTGCGCGCGCATCTTCGGTCCGATCAAGGACTACGAGTGCCTGTGCGGCAAGTACAAGCGGATGAAGTACAAGGGCATCATCTGCGAGAAGTGCGGCGTCGAGGTCACCCTGTCGCGTGTGCGGCGCGAGCGCATGGGCCATATCGAGCTCGCCGCGCCGGTCGCCCACATCTGGTTCCTGAAGTCGCTGCCGAGCCGCATCGGCACGCTGCTCGACATGACGCTCAAGGACATCGAGCGGGTTCTCTATTTCGAGAACTACATCGTCACAGAACCGGGTCTCACCTCGCTGAAGGAGCACCAGCTCCTGACCGAGGAGGAGTACATGCTCTCGGTCGACGAGTTCGGGGAGGACTCGTTCACCGCGCTGATCGGCGCGGAGGCGATCCAGGAGCTGCTCGGCTCGATGGAGCTCGAGAACATCGCCGTAAGCCTGCGCGAGGAGCTTGCGACGACGACGTCCGAGCTCAAGACCAAGAAGCTGATGAAGCGGCTGAAGATCGTCGAGAACTTCCTGGAATCGGGCAATCGGCCGGAATGGATGATCATGACCGTCGTTCCGGTGATCCCGCCGGACCTGCGTCCGCTCGTCCCGCTGGACGGCGGCCGCTTCGCGACGTCCGATCTCAACGATCTCTACCGCCGGGTCATCAACCGTAACAACCGTCTGAAGCGACTGATCGAACTGAGGGCCCCCGGCATCATCATCCGCAACGAGAAGCGGATGCTGCAGGAGGCCGTCGACGCGCTGTTCGACAACGGCCGTCGCGGCCGCGTCATCACGGGCGCCAACAAGCGTCCGCTGAAGTCGCTGTCCGACATGCTGAAGGGCAAGCAGGGCCGGTTCCGCCAGAACCTGCTCGGCAAGCGCGTCGACTATTCCGGCCGCTCGGTCATCGTGACCGGTCCCGAGCTGAAGCTGCATCAGTGCGGCCTGCCGAAGAAGATGGCGCTGGAGCTGTTCAAGCCGTTCATCTACGCGCGGCTCGACGCAAAAGGCTATTCCTCGACGGTCAAGCAGGCCAAGAAGCTGGTCGAGAAGGAGCGTCCGGAGGTCTGGGACATCCTCGACGAGGTGATCCGCGAGCATCCGGTGCTCTTGAACCGTGCGCCGACGCTGCACCGCCTCGGCATCCAGGCCTTCGAGCCGGTGCTGATCGAGGGCAAGGCGATCCAGCTGCATCCGCTGGTCTGCACGGCCTTCAACGCCGACTTCGACGGCGACCAGATGGCGGTGCACGTGCCGCTGTCCATCGAGGCGCAGCTCGAAGCCCGCGTCCTGATGATGTCGACCAACAACATCCTGCATCCGGCGAACGGCGCACCGATCATCGTGCCGTCGCAGGACATGGTTCTCGGCCTCTACTATCTCTCGATCATGAACGAGAACGAGCCGGGGCAGGGGATGGTCTTCTCCGACATCGGCGAGCTGGAGCAGGCGATCTACACGAAGGCCGTCACGCTCCACACTAAGATCAAGGGCCGGTTCAAGACCGTCGATGCCGAGGGCAACCCGGTTTCGCAGATCTTCGAGACGACCCCCGGTCGCATGCTGATCGGCGAGCTTCTCCCGAAGAACGCCGCGATTCCGTTCGACATCTGCAACGAGCTGATGACCAAGAAGAACATCTCCAGGATGATCGACCAGGTCTATCGCCACTGCGGTCAGAAGGAGACGGTGATCTTCTGCGACCGGATCATGCAGCTCGGCTTCAAGCACGCCTGCATGGCCGGCATCTCGTTCGGCAAGGACGACATGCTGATCCCGGAGACCAAGGCGAAGATGATCGGCGAGACGCAGGCGCTCGCTAAGGAATACGAGCAGCAGTACAATGACGGCCTGATCACCCAGGGTGAGAAGTACAACAAGGTGGTCGACGCCTGGGCGAAGTGCACCGACAAGATCGCCGAGGAGATGATGGGTCGCATCAAGGCGATCGAGTTCGACCAGGAGACCGGCCGTCAGAAGCCGATGAACTCGATCTACATGATGTCGCATTCGGGTGCCCGCGGTTCGCCGACCCAGATGCGCCAGCTCGCTGCGATGCGCGGCCTGATGACCAAGCCGTCCGGCGAGATCATCGAGACGCCGATTATCTCCAACTTCAAGGAGGGCCTCACGGTTCTCGAATACTTCAACTCCACCCACGGTGCCCGGAAGGGCCTCGCGGACACGGCGCTGAAGACCGCGAACTCGGGTTACCTGACCCGTCGTCTCGTCGACGTGGCGCAGGACTGCATCATCACGCAGTCGGACTGCGGCACCGAGAACGGCCTGACCATGCAGCCGATCGTCGACGCCGGCCAGGTCGTGGCGACGCTCGGCCAGCGGATCCTCGGCCGGACCGCGCTCGAGGACATCATGCATCCGCTCTCGGGCGAGGTGCTGGTCGAGGGCGGCCGGATGATCGAAGAGGCCGATGTCGACAAGATCGAGAAGGCCAGCATCCAGTCGGTGAAGATCCGCTCGGCGCTGACCTGCGAGATCCGCACCGGCATCTGCGCCACCTGCTACGGGCGCGATCTCGCCCGCGGCACGCCCGTGAACATGGGCGAGGCGGTTGGCGTCATCGCGGCGCAGTCGATCGGCGAACCGGGCACCCAGCTCACCATGCGTACCTTCCACATGGGCGGTACGGCGCAGGTGGTGGACTCGTCGTTCCTCGAGGCCTCCTACGAGGGCACGGTGCAGATCCGCAACCGCAACGTCGTCCGCGATTCCGACGGCAAGCTGGTGGCGATGGGCCGCAACATGGCGATCCTGATCCTCGATCAGGGCGGCAAGGAGCGGGCTTCGCACCGGGTCACCTACGGTTCGCGCATCTATGTCGACGACGGCGACACCGTTCGTCGCGGCCAGCGTATCGCCGAATGGGATCCCTACACCCGTCCGGTGCTCACCGAGCTCGAGGGCACGGTGGACTTCGAGGACATGGTGGATGGCATCTCGGTGTCGGAGCAGGCCGACGAGGCGACCGGCATCACCAAGCGTGCGGTCATCGACTGGCGGGCCAGCCCGCGCGGCCAGGACCTGAAGCCGGCGATCATCATCAAGGGCGACAATGGCGAGATCCTGAAGCTCGCCCGTGGGTCCGACGCTCGCTACTTCCAGTCGGTCGACGCGATCCTGTCGGTCGAGCCGGGTCAGCGTGTGCAGGCCGGCGACGTCCTGTCGCGCATTCCGATGGAAAGCGCGAAGACGAAGGACATCACCGGCGGTCTGCCGCGCGTCGCGGAACTGTTCGAGGCCAGAAAGCCGAAGGACAACGCGGTCATCGCCGAGATCGACGGTACGGTGAAGTTCGGGCGCGACTACAAGAACAAGCGCCGGATCATCATCGAGCCGCATGAGGACGGTGCCGAGCCGGTGGAGTACCTGATCCCGAAGGGCAAGCCATTCCATCTGCAGGAAGGCGACGTCATCGAGAAGGGCGACTACATCCTCGACGGCAATCCCGCTCCGCACGACATCCTGGCGATCCGAGGCGTGGAGGCCCTCGCGAGCTACCTCGTCAACGAGATCCAGGAGGTCTACCGGCTGCAGGGCGTTCTGATCAACGACAAGCACATCGAAGTCATCGTCCGGCAGATGCTGCAGAAGGTCGAGATCGTGGAGTCGGGTGATTCCGGCTACATTCCGGGCGACCATGTCGACCGGATCGAGCTCGCCGAGATCAACGAGCGCCTCGTCGAGGAGGGCAAGAAGCCGGCTTCCGGCAATCCGGTCCTGCTCGGCATCACCAAGGCCTCGCTGCAGACGCCGTCCTTCATCTCGGCGGCTTCCTTCCAGGAGACCACCCGCGTCCTCACCGAGGCGGCGGTCGCCGGCAAGTCGGACACGCTGCAGGGCCTGAAGGAGAACGTCATCGTTGGCCGTCTCATCCCGGCCGGCACCGGCGGCATGATGACCCAGGTCCGCCGGATCGCGACCTCGCGCGACGAGCTGATCTTGGAGGATCGCCGCAAGGCGGCCAATGTGGTCGAGACCGACCGCATGCTGACCCAGGTCGGAGACGCTGCCGAATAGGCAGCCGGTCCGTCACGGAGATCGGAAGAGGGCCGCCATTGTGCGGCCCTTTTTCATGGGCGCTGCTGATTAGAGCGCCGGGCGAAAGAGTGGAAACCGGTTTTTCGGCCACCCGGCGCGTCACCAAGGAGATCGAGAGCATCGAGCGATGCCGATTTGTCGCCTGATGCTCTAGAGCGTCGGGCGATTAATCTGCAACGCAGCCTGCAGCTTTGAAGTAGTTCCAG
>NZ_JAJAVB010000046.1 GCF_020615385.1 Jiella soli
TTCACGGCAACCAAAACAAAACCCCGCCAAAATGACGGGGTTTGTCAGCAGTCTGTGGGCCGGCGCAAGCCGGCCCTTTTGCGTTCGTGCCCCACTCTCGTCAAAGCCGTCGCCGATAGGGCACACCCAGACACCGGGGCGCACAGACTACGAATCGCCGGGCCCGACGCGCGCGCTCCTCCCCACGTCCGAGCAAAGGTGGCTACCTGTTCATGCCTCGACGCCAGCAGCTTTCATTCCGTCTGCCTTCCGTGATGAAGATCGTGCTGGCTTTTACGGTCGGACTTTTCCTCTTCGCCGGCGCCGCCCAGGCGCAGATTCCCTCGCTCGGCGGGGCAAGCTCCACCTCCGGTGCGAATGTCAGTGCCTCCGCGGAGCCCTCGCTCGACGATCTGATCAAGATCCTCGAGAACGATGCGAGCCGGAAGAAGCTGGTCGAATCCCTGAAGGCTGCGGCCTACCAGGCGCCGGGTGCGGCGCCGGGCGTTGCCGCGCCCGCCGAGCCGGCCGCCGTGATCCGTTCGCTACCGGGGCAGATCGCCGACTACACCCGCGGCGCGATCGGAGCGGTCACCGACAGCATCCAGGATATCCCAGCAACGTGGGACGCCGCAGTGGGGATGCTGGCGGGCGCAAGGTCCATCAACCTGCCGAACATCGTCGAGGCGATCCTGCCGGTGGCGCTCGTCGCCGTGGTCGTCTTCATCATGCTGTTCGGCTGCCGGCGGCTGGAGGCGCGGATCTTCCGCCGCCTGGCCCATGGCGCGGAACACGCGAGCCCGCTTCACAAGCTCCTGAACCTCGTCCTCTCCGCGATCGTCGACGTCGTCGCCGTGACCTTGAGCTGGGCCTCCGGCTTCCTTGCCGCGGCGATCCTTCTCGGCGGCAAGCCGGGTATCAACCAGGCGCTCTTCCTCAACGCTTTCCTGCTCATCGAGATGATCAAGGTCGCCCTGTCGGCTTTCGTCGCGCCGAACTTTCCGCAGCTGCGACTGACGCCGTTCTCCAACCGGCAGGCGAGCTACTGGTACTTCTGGATCTCGCGCCTCGTCTCGATCCTCGGCTACACCTTCCTGTTCGTCGCGCCGATCGTGCAGCAGTCTTCGAGCCTTGCCGCCGCCGATGCGGTCCGCATGATCGTGGTCCTGTTCTCCACGGCGCTCACGATCGGCCTCATCCTGAAGAACCGCGGCACAGTGCGCGAGCGTCTGAAACGCGCCAAGCACCGGGGAGATCGCAGCTTCCGCGCGCAGGTCAACGCGTTGATAGGGCAGGTCTGGTGGATCCTCGCCATCGTCTTCGTCCTGTCCCTGTTCGGGGTCTGGCTGCGCAGCCCGGAGACCGGCTTCACCTACATGACCACGGCGACGCTGAAATCGATCGCGGCCATGGCGGTCGGCGGCCTCGTGGTGTCGGTTCTGTCGCGGGTGATCGCCAGCGGCATCCCGATCCCGCAGGGTGCCAAGGACCGTCTGCCGCTCCTGGAGCGGCGGGTGAACTCCTTCATTCCGAATGCGCTCATCGTGATCCGGACGCTGGTCGTGATCGTCGTGGTCGCGGTGATCCTCGAGGCGTGGAGCCTCGTGAGCGTCAGCGGGTGGGTTGCGCGGCCGATCGGACAGGAATTCGTCGGCAGCCTGATCGGCGCCGGGCTGATCCTCGCCATCGGCGCGGCGATCTACATCGCAGTCTCCTCCTGGATCGAATACCGGCTCAATCCGAATTTCGGCAAGGTGCCGACCGCCCGCGAGCGCACGCTCCTGTCCTTGTTCCGCAATGCCTTCACCATCACCATGGTGGTGGTGATCGCGATGCTGGTTCTGTCGCAGATCGGCATCGACATCGCACCGCTCCTCGCCGGTGCCGGTGTGGTCGGCCTCGCTATCGGTTTCGGCGCCCAGAAGTTCGTGCAGGACATCATTACCGGCGCCTTCATCCAAATCCAGAACGCCATGAACGAGGGCGACGTGGTCGAGCTCAACGGCGTTTCGGGCGTGGTGGAGCAGCTGACCGTGCGCTCGGTCGGGATACGGAGCCTCGACGGCACCTGGTATCTGATCCCGTTCTCCTCGGTCGAGAAGGTCGCGAACTTCTCGAAGGACTTCGCCTATTACGTCGCGGACGTGGGCGTCGCCTATCGTGAGAACATTGATGACGTGAAGCAGATGATGTTCGACGCCTTCGACGAGCTGAAGGCGAGCGATGTCGGCGAGAACCTCATCAGCGGCTTCGACATGTGGGGCGTCAACGAGCTCGGCGATTCTGCCGTGGTCGTGCGCGGGCGCGTGATGACCAAGCCGTCGACGCAGTGGGGCGTTGGCCGGGCTTATCGCGAGATCGTGAAACGCATGGCGGACGAACGCGGCATCGAGATCCCGTTCCCGCATATGACGGTCTGGTTCGGCGAGGACCGGGGCGGCAAGGCGCCGCCGATCCGTCTGCGCAGCGATTCCGGCCGGTCGGCGGAAAAGACGATCGCCGGAGAGCGCGCCGAGGTCACCGACGGCCGTTCGGACGGCGGCTCGCGTCACGGCACCTATGACGATAGCGGCCACCCGATCCCGCCGAGCGACAACGACCTCGACAGCGCGGGCGGCGGCCGCGGCTGAGGCGAGCGACCCACCGCGAGGATCGCGACAGCCGTTCGCCAGCCTGACTATTCACCGTGAACGCAGCGTGACGGCTGCAATAAGCCGCGCAAGCCAGGCATGCCTTGCGCGGCCGCTTTTGAAAGCCCTATCTAGCGGCAGAGGGCGGCCTGCTGATTCTCTCAGCCGATCCCGTCCGTCCATTTGAACGACCTGTGAGACGCCCCCATGAAGAATCCCGTTGAAACCGCGATGAACCTCGTCCCGATGGTCGTCGAGCAGACCAACCGCGGCGAGCGCGCCTACGACATTTTCTCGCGGCTCCTGAAGGAGCGGGTGATCTTCATCACCGGCCCGATCGAGGACAGCATGGCGACCCTCGTGTGCGCCCAGCTCCTGTTCCTCGAGGCGGAGAACCCGAAGAAGGAGATCGCGCTCTACATCAACTCGCCGGGCGGCGTGGTGACCTCGGGCATGGCGATCTACGATACCATGCAGTTCATCAAGCCGGCGGTCTCGACCCTTTGCGTCGGCCAGGCCGCCTCGATGGGCTCGCTGCTCCTTTGCGCCGGCCACAAGGACATGCGCTTTGCGACGCCCAACGCGCGGATCATGGTGCATCAGCCCTCCGGCGGCTTCTCCGGCCAGGCCTCGGACATCGAGCGCCATGCGCAGGACATCATCAAACTGAAGCGGCGCCTGAACGAGGTCTATGTCGAACATACCGGCCAGGACTACGAGACCATTGACCGGACGCTCGACCGTGACCATTTCATGACTGCGAACGAAGCCCGCGAGTTCGGCATCATCGACAAGGTCTACTCGTCGCGCGAAGCACTGGAGAGCGAGGCTACCCGCTGAGGCGGCTCCCTCTTGTCACGTCACGTCACGGCCACACTTGGAAGTCGATAATGACGGAGTGGTGTTAAGCGCCACTCAAGCATTCCATCCTTATGCTGGATGATCTTGGATGGTGTCTCAGATACGGTAGCTCCGTGATGCGGCGTATCCGCTCCGCTCGGCGAGGGTGTCCAGCGGGGTTACGTTCGGCGGGAAAGCGAGAAACGGGCCGTCAGGGCTCGATCGGAAGGAAAAGCGCATGAGCAAAACGAGCGGCGGCGATTCCAAAAACACGCTCTATTGCTCTTTCTGCGGAAAGAGCCAGCACGAAGTCCGCAAGCTGATCGCCGGGCCGACCGTCTTCATCTGCGACGAGTGTGTCGAGCTCTGCATGGACATCATTCGCGAGGAGAACAAGTCCTCGATGGTGAAGTCCAGAGAGGGCGTGCCGACGCCGCAGGAGATCATCGCGGTCCTGGACGATTATGTGATCGGCCAGTCCTACGCGAAGAAGGTCCTGTCGGTTGCGGTTCACAACCACTATAAGCGCTTGGCGCACGCGGCCAAGAACAACGACGTCGAGCTTGCCAAGTCCAACATCCTTCTGATCGGACCGACCGGCTGCGGCAAGACGCTTCTGGCGCAGACGCTCGCCCGCATCCTCGATGTGCCGTTCACGATGGCCGACGCGACGACGCTGACCGAAGCGGGCTATGTCGGCGAGGACGTCGAGAACATCATCCTGAAGCTCCTGCAGTCGGCCGACTACAATGTCGAACGGGCGCAGCGCGGCATCGTCTATATCGACGAGATCGACAAGATCTCCCGCAAGTCGGACAATCCCTCGATCACCCGGGACGTGTCGGGCGAGGGCGTCCAGCAGGCGCTCCTGAAGATCATGGAGGGCACGGTTGCTTCGGTTCCGCCGCAGGGCGGACGCAAGCATCCGCAGCAGGAATTCCTCCAGGTCGATACGGCGAACATCCTGTTCATCTGCGGCGGTGCCTTCGCCGGGCTGGACAAGATCATCTCCGATCGCGGCCGCAAGACCTCGATCGGCTTCGCGGCAAATGTCGCGTCGCCCGATGATCGCCGTTCCGGCGAGGTGTTTCGCCTAGTCGAGCCCGAGGATCTCCTCAAGTTCGGCCTGATCCCCGAGTTCGTCGGCCGTCTGCCGGTTCTGGCGACGCTTGAGGATCTCGATGAAATCGCCCTGGTGCAGATCCTCGAGCAGCCGAAGAACGCGCTGGTGAAGCAGTATCAGCGGCTGTTCGAGATGGAGAATGTCGAGCTGACCTTCCACGAGGACGCGCTGAAGGCGATCGCCCGCAAGGCGATCGAGCGCAAGACCGGTGCCCGTGGCCTTAGGTCGATCATGGAAGCGATGCTGCTCGACACGATGTTCGACTTGCCGACGCTGGAAGGCGTTCAGGAAGTTGTGATTTCCGAGGATGTGATCGAAGGCAATGCTCGTCCGCTCTACATCTATGCGGAGCGCAATGACGAGAAGGAGAATGTGAGTGCCTGACCGACACTCACACGTCCGATCACGGTGAACGGTAAGCCGAAGGCCCGTTCCGGCGTCATGCCGGGGCGGGCTTTTCTCTGAGAGACAGCGCGGAAATACGCTCGGTTCCGACCGGCCGATTGTCTTCCGAATCGCTTGAAGCGCAGGGCTTGCGAGCCCACATAGAGGGTCGAGACAGGCGTTCGTCGCAAGGGCTTCTTGAAGACTTGATGACGAAGGGCCGATGGCGGCGCCAAGCCGCAGAAAGGAAGAAGCATGTCCCACACACGCGAAGATCGGAGCGACGAGGCGACGCTTTATCCCGTGCTGCCTCTGCGCGACATCGTGGTGTTCCCGCACATGATCGTGCCGCTGTTCGTCGGCCGCGAGAAGTCGATCAAGGCGCTGGAAGAGGTGATGGGTGCCGACAAGCAGATCCTGCTGGCGACCCAGAAGAATGCGAGCGACGAGGATCCGGCGCCCGACGCGATCTACGAAGTCGGCACGGTGGCGAACGTGCTGCAGCTGCTGAAGCTGCCCGATGGTACGGTGAAGGTGCTGGTCGAGGGCATGTCGCGGGCGCGGATCGATCAGTTCTCGCCGCGCACCGATTGGCACGAGGCCTCGGCGGTACTCGTCGAGGACGCCGAGGATGACGCCGTCGAAGTCGAGGCCCTTGCGCGTTCGGTGGTGTCGGAGTTCGAGAACTACGTCAAGCTGAACAAGAAGATCTCGCCGGAAGTGGTTGGTGCGGCTGGTCAGATCGACGACTACTCCAAGCTCGCCGACACCGTCGCCTCGCATCTGGCGATCAAGATCCCGGAAAAGCAGGAGATGCTCGCGCTCACCAGCGTGCGTGAGCGGCTGGAGCGCGCGCTCGGCTTCATGGAGTCCGAGATCTCGGTCCTGCAGGTGGAAAAGCGCATCCGCTCGCGCGTCAAGCGCCAGATGGAGAAGACCCAGCGCGAGTACTATCTCAACGAGCAGATGAAGGCGATCCAGAAGGAGCTCGGAGACGGCGAGGACGGCCGCGACGAGATGGCCGAGCTCGAGGAGCGGGTGAAGAAGACCAAGCTCTCCAAGGAGGCCCGTGAAAAGGCCAACGCCGAGATGAAGAAGCTGAAGCAGATGTCGCCGATGTCTGCCGAGGCGACGGTGGTGCGCAATTATCTCGACTGGCTCCTGGGCCTGCCCTGGGGCGTGAAGTCGAAGGTCAAGATCGACCTGAAGAAGGCCGAGGAGATCCTCGACGCGGACCATTACGGGCTCGACAAGGTCAAGGAGCGGATCGTCGAGTATCTCGCGGTCCAAAGCCGCCAGAACAAGCTGAAGGGGCCGATCCTGTGCCTCGTCGGACCTCCGGGCGTCGGCAAGACCTCGCTGGCGAAGTCGATCGCCCGTGCGACCGGCCGTGAGTATGTCCGCATGGCGCTCGGCGGCGTGCGCGACGAGGCTGAGATCCGCGGCCATCGGCGCACCTATATCGGCTCGATGCCCGGCAAGGTCATCCAGTCGATGAAGAAGGCGAAGAAGGCCAATCCGCTCTTCCTGCTCGACGAGATCGACAAGATGGGCCAGGATTTCCGCGGCGATCCGTCGTCGGCCCTGCTTGAGGTGCTTGATCCCGAGCAGAACGCGACCTTCATGGATCACTATCTCGAGGTGGAGTACGACCTCTCCTCGACGATGTTCGTGACGACGGCAAATACGCTGAACATCCCGGCTCCGCTGATGGACCGGATGGAGATCATCCGGATCGCCGGCTACACCGAGGATGAGAAGGTCGAGATCGCCCTTCGCCATCTGCTGCCGAAGGCGGTGCGCGACCACGCCCTGAAGGAAGAGGAGTTCTCGGTCAGCGAGGACGCTCTGCGAACGATTGCTCAGCGCTATACCCGCGAGGCCGGCGTTCGCAATTTCGAGCGGGAACTGATGACGCTTGCGCGCAAGGCCGTCACGCAGATCCTCAAGGGTGAGGCGACGAAGGTCGAGGTGACCGCCGAGAACATCTCGGATTATCTCGGCGTTCCGCGGTTCCGCTTCGGCGAGGCCGAACTCGACGACCAGGTCGGCGTCGTGACCGGTCTTGCTTGGACGGAGGTCGGTGGCGAGCTCCTGACGATCGAAGGGGTCATGATGCCGGGCAAGGGCAAGATGACCGTGACCGGAAACCTCAAGGAAGTGATGAAGGAGTCGATTTCGGCGGCCGCATCCTACGTCCGCTCGCGGGCGCTGGACTACGGCATCAAGCCGCCGCTGTTCGAGAAGCGCGACATCCACGTCCACGTTCCGGAGGGGGCAACCCCGAAGGACGGGCCGTCGGCGGGCACGGCGATGGCAACCGCCATCGTCTCGGTCATGACCGGCATCCCGGTGCGCCGGGATATCGCGATGACCGGCGAGATCACGCTGCGCGGCAGGGTCCTGCCGATCGGCGGGTTGAAGGAGAAGCTCCTGGCGGCGCTCCGTGGCGGCATCAAGAAGGTGCTGATTCCCGAGGAGAACGCGAAGGATCTCGCGGACATCCCGGACAATGTGAAGAATCGCCTGGAAATCGTGCCCGTCTCGCGTATGGGGGAGGTCCTCCAGCACGCGCTGGTGGAAACTCCGACGCCGGTCCAGTGGTCGGAGGAGGAAGAGCCTCTGACCGGACAGCCGGCGGTTGAGGATGGTGCCACGGCTGTTGCGCACTAAGCGCACTGGGGCAATTTTGTCGAAAATGCCGCCCTTTCGGGCGGCATTTTTTTTGCGAAAGCCCGCAATTCCGGCATCTTGCCGTTGCCGAACCTGTTACGATCCGCAAGAGTCCAAACTGGTCCGCTTTCGGAATCGTTAGGGTTCGGTCCTATAAGGAGGGTTTTTTAATGAACAAGAATGACTTGGTTTCGGCCGTTTCGGAAAAGTCTGAACTGTCGAAGCAGCAGGCAGGCGCTGCCGTCGATGCGGTGTTCGACGTGATCCAGGATGCAATGGCCAAGGGTGACGACATCCGCCTGGTCGGTTTCGGGACGTTCTCCGTCTCGCACAGGGCGGCCTCGAAGGGCCGCAATCCTTCCACCGGCGCCGAGGTCGACATCCCCGCGCGCAACGTTCCGAAGTTCGCGGCGGGCAAGGGCCTGAAGGACGCGGTCAACAAGTAAGGCCTGACGCCTTCATGTTGGAATCGAAGCGGCCGGGCTGAACGCCCGGCCGTTTTCGTTCGTGTCGCGGCCATTGCTGGTCGTCTGCCGGACGGACTGATCCGAGCGGGGCTTTCAGCTGCGCTTTGCCAGTCGCTGGACGATGATGAAGCCGGCCGGAGTCGCATCGAGATCGACCGGATGGGCACGCGTCTTGCGGCTGTCGCAGGCGCTGCAGCGGAACCTGATGTCCTCGAAGTCGTGCCCGGCGGGGGCGCCATGTGCGAGAAGGTCGCTGGCCAGAAAATGCGCCTCGCGGTGACAGCGCTGGCACAAGACGCGCACCGCCATGCCTCGCTTTGACGCTTCCTGGAGATTCGAGATTGGCCGGACCATGCGAGCCAGATGGAACAGAACAGGAACAACGTCAACGCGGTACACGATGACGGTGCGCCCCGGCTCCGCTGCTCCGCCGGTCAGGCAGCGGCCGGACCGAGATCTGCGATGGAATGCCGCAGACGCCGGTCGGCGGTGTTCACTCGGCCGTCGGTAACATCCCAAGGATAGGCCGCCAGCGCGTGGCTCTCACTGGAGCGGCGTGTCTCAGGCCACGGTGACCACGAGATCGCCGACGCCCTCGACGTGACCTTCGAGCCGGTCGCCGCGCTTCACCGGGCCGACGCCTGCCGGCGTGCCGGTCATGACGATGTCGCCGGCCGCCAGCGTGAAGAGGCGCGAGAGGTAAGCAATGGCTTCTTGCGTCTTCCAGATCATTTGCGCGAGGTCGCCGCTCTGGCGGATCTCGCCATTCACCTTGAGCCAGATCACGCCCTTGTCCGGATGCCCGATTCTTGCTGCCGGGACGATCGGCGAGATCGGCGCGGAGTGTTCGAAGGCCTTGCCGATCTCCCAGGGCCGGCCGAGCTTCTTCGCCTCGGCCTGGAGGTCGCGCCGGGTCATGTCGAGGCCGACCGCGTAGCCGTAGACATGCGACAGCGCCGTCTCGAGGGAGATGTCTTTACCACCGCGGGCGAGGCAGACGGCGAGTTCGATCTCGTGATGCACGTCCGAACTGCCGGACGGATAGGGAAAGACGCCCGACGTCACCAGATTGTCCGGGTTCTTCTGGAAGAAGAAGGGCGGCTCCCTGTCCGGATCGTGGCCCATCTCGATCGCGTGGTCCGCATAGTTCCGCCCGACGCAATAGACCCTTCGGACGGGAAAGCTGTCGTCGCTGCCAAGGATCGGCAATTCGGTGATCGGGCTGGGGGAGATCGCATGGGGCATGGAGGGTCGGCTCCTTCGTCCGAGGGCGGGACCGGGGTTTTGGGCGCGCAATCGGTGCTTAAGCAGGTTTCGGCCAGGCTGTCCCGGTTTTCCGGCGGGACTCGTCGCGACGGATGCTTTGGGATCGATGCATTCGCCTGCTGCCGCGCGCGTTTCTGCTCGCGCCACGATCCGGCGGTGCGAGGCCCGATGCGGGGAAGGAGAGGGTTCTCGCTCCGGCTGAGGCTCCGGGATGGCTGCGGCGAGCTTCGTCTCCGCCTGGGTGAGGACACTCCGGAAACTCTCCTAACGTAATGGACGCCAGCAACGGCATTTTCGCCTATGATGTCTGGAGACCCGTCAGGAGATACTCCATGCGAATCCGCATCGTCGTCCTCGCCGCCCTCATGGCAGGCGTCGCCCCTTATCCTCTCATGGCCGCCGACGGAATTCGCTCGGTGACCCTGTCCTCGGGCGGCCTTGCCCAGGTGACGCGCTCCCAGCATGTCGACGGTCATGGCGAGATCGCGGTCTCGGTCCCGTTCGAACAGGTCGACGACGTCCTGAAGAGCCTCGTCGTCAGCGATCCCTCCGGCACTGTCACCGCCATGACGCTCGACGGCATGGACCAGGCCGAGGAGACCTTCCGGACGCTGCCCTTCAGCCCCGCGGACATGCGGTCGGTGCCGAGCCTCCTCGGCACGATCCAGGGCACGCGCGTGCGCGCCGAGAGCGGCGGGCGCACAGTCGAGGGCAAGGTGCTCGGCGTCGCCGAACAGAACGGCGGAACGGAGAATGGCACCGTCCAGATCCTCTCCGTGCTCACCGGTGACGGCGCGATCCACACGCTGCCGCTCGGCCAGGACGCCATTGTCACCATCCTCGACGAGGCGATGCTGGCGAAGATCGCCGATGCCGCGCTGGCGGCCGGCAAGAGCAAGGTGAATGCGCCCCGCGTCGTGGCGATCCGTGTGCAAGGCGAGGGCGAACGCGATGTGGCGGTGTCCTATGTGGTCGCGGCGCCGATCTGGAAGTCGGCCTATCGCGTCGTCAGCCACCCCGGCGATCGCGCCCGGCTGCAGGCGTGGGCGGTGATCGAGAACGCCACCGGCGAAGACTGGCGCGAGGTCGCCGTCACGCTCTCCTCCGGCGCGCCGGTCACATTGAAGCAGCAGCTTTACAAGCGCTACTGGCGCGAGCGCCCGGAAGTGCCGGTCGACGTCGAGGCGAACGCCGTCCCCGAGCCGGACAGCGGCGTGATCAGCCCGGCACCCAAGGGCGGGTCGCGCATGGCCCGGGGCATGGCCGCCTTCGCGCCCCCGGTGGTGGCTGCGGCGCCTGCCATGGAATCGATGCTCGACGTGTCCCAGGCCACGGACACGGGAACGGCGACCGAGGGCGATGTCAGTGCCACCTATGCGCTCCCGGCACCTGTCGACCTGACGGCCGGCGGCACGCTCTCCGTGCCCATCGTCGATGCCGAGGTCGACGCCGAGCGCGTCTCGGTCTTCCAGGCGTCAACCGCAGGGACGCATCCGATCGCGGCGCTGATGATCTCCAACGACACCGGCACCAGCCTGCCGCCGGGGATCCTCACCGTCTATGACGAGCGCGACGGCTATGTCGGGGACGCCCAGCTTCTCGGCGTTCCCGCGGGCGAGACCCGGATGGCGAGCTTCGCAACCGACCGCAAGGTTGAGATCCTGAGCGAGAACCGTCCCGACGAGGCGATCAGCAGCGTCAGGATCGTCGACGGGACCGCGCGTGTGGAAGTGCGCTCCCGTGACGTCACGACCTACACCGTCCGCGGGGCGGCCGACAATTCGCGGACGGTCGTGATCGAGCATCCACGCCGCGAGGGCTGGACCTTCACCTCGGAGGCGCTCGACGGCTCGACGGCGTCGGCCCACCGGCTCAAGGTGAAGCTTTCCGCCGGTGAGACACGGACCGTCAGGGCCGTCTACGAGACGACCACGCTCCAGGCCTACGCTTTGACGAATGCCAATGATGCGCTGCTGACCACCTGGGCGGACAGCACGGCCGATCCCGCGACCGCCGAAAAGCTGCGGGCACTCTCGACTGCACGGGCCGCCGCGACCAAGGCCGAGCGCGAGATCGACCGTCTCGACCAGCGGGCGGAGAGGGTCCGGCGAAACCAGGAGCGCGTGCGCGACAACCTCCAGGCCGTGCCGTCGCAGAGTGAACTTGCCACCAAATATCTCGCCGACATGGCGAACCAGGAGCGCGAGCTCGCCTCGCTCGCCGCCGACAGGGACAAAGCCGAGGCAGAGCTTCAGACGGCGAATGGAGAGGTCGCCGCGATCATCCGCAGCTTCTAGGGTGTCGGGGCAGCGCGTTCGGCCGGCGGCGAGCATGCCGGCCTCGCCGGATGAAACGCCCTGCCGACACATGACGGTGCGGCTGGGATGGCTCGGGCTCCTTGCAGAGGCTCGTCGGAATGCCGCCCTGCATGTCGCTCCGACGTGCCATCCTGCGGCGGGCGGCGTCTTCGGGAGGTGGAGCTGGGCGAAGACGATTGGTCCGATACCCCGTGCTCCTCCCGCGCGAGCCTGCGGCCCGGCTCAGGGATGCTTGTGAATCGGGTCGACCCAGTAGACTTCCTCCGGCTTTTCGACCGGGTCGACATCGGTGATGTTGACCACCACGGCCTCGTTGTCCGACCTCATCAGCACGCATTCCAGGGTCTCGCTCGGATCGGCGTTGATCTCCTGATGCGGGACGAAGGGCGGCACGAAGATGAAGTCGCCGGGACCGGCTTCGGCGACGAATTCGAGCTTCTCGCCCCAACGCATGCGGGCGCGGCCGCGCACGACATAGATGACGCTTTCGAGTTCGCCGTGATGGTGGACGCCGGTCTTGGCATCGGGTGCGATGCTGACGGTTCCGGCCCAGATCTTCTGGGCCCCGACGCGGGCGTGGTCGATCGCCGCCTGCCGGTACATGCCCGGCGTCTGGGGCGTGTTGTTGTCGAGCCTGTCGCCCTTGATGACGCGCACGCCATCGTGCTTCCAGCGCGCCTCGGCCTCGTGCCGGCCCTGATCGTCGCTCATCCTGGTCTCCCTCATGTCCAAGCCACGGCGACCTTACGCAATTCTGCGGCGCCTTTCACCTTGGAGATTGAAACCGTGGGGATGGCTTCTCCGGCCGGCGGCAGGGCCAGACGTCTTCCCGGCCTTCAACCGGGAGACCTGTGGCACGCAGAGCGAACGGTCCGATCGCAAACCGTATCAGCCGTTGCCGGAGAGGTGGCGGACCGCGATCGCGGTCGCGGTGGCATGGTTCTCGACGCCGAGCTTGCGGAAGACCACTTCCAGGTGCTTGTTCACGGTCCGCGGGCTGAGGACGAGGATGTCCGCGATATCGCGATTGGCCTTTCCCTTGGCCAGCCAGAGCACGACCTCGGCTTCGCGCGCCGTCAGGTTCAGGCTGCGCTGCAGGTTGGCGATGTCCTCCTGCATGCTCTCGCGCGTGACGCGAAGCAGGTATTCGCTTGTCCCGGGCTGGCCGACGACGGTCACAGTCACGCCGGAGGCCAGCGTCCTCGACACGCCCGGCCGGAGCATCTCCGGCGGCGCGGGAAGCGCTCCCTCCGCCAGCAGATCGTCGAGCGCCAGAAGCGCCGCGCCTGCGGCGTCGCCCACAGGAGCTGGCCCGTGCCATCGACGGCGAAGAGATATCGCCCGGCAGTGTCGAGCGCCTGCTTCGCGCCGCGGCTCGCCTTGGCGATCTGATTGTGGACCCCGATGCGGGCGACGAGTTCCTCCGGCTTGATCGGCTTGGTGACATAGTCGACCCCGCCGGCGGCGAAGGCCCTCACGATATGCTCGGTCTCGCTGAGGCCCGTCATGAAGATGACCGGGATGTCGGAGAGCCGCTCGTTCGCTTTGATCCACTGCGTCGTCTCGAAACCGTCCCGTCCGGGCATGACGGCATCCACCAGGATCACGTCGAGCGTGACCCGTTCGGCGATGGAGACGGCGCGCGAGCCGTCTGGTGCGACCAGAACCGTGAAGCCCTCGCGTTCCAGCGCCTGGACGAGGAAGGCCGCGGCCTCGGGCGAGTCTTCGACCGCGAGGACGACGAGCCGTCCCTCGGTGCGCGAAGCGAAGATGAAAGCCGCCGCCGAGGGCGCCCGCACCGTTCCCCCGCGCGAACACGGCGGCAATTGCGACATCAAGGACCTGTCGCGCGGCTCGAAGGTCCATTTCCCGGTCTATGTCGACGGCGCCGGGCTCTCGATGGGCGACCTGCACGTCAGCCAGGGCGACGGCGAGATCACCTTCTGCGGCGCCATCGAAATGGCCGGCTGGCTGCACATCAAGGTCTCGCTGATCAAGGGCGGCATGGCGAAATACGGGATCAAGAACCCGATCTTCCGCCCGTCGCCGATCGCGCCGAAATACGACGACTATCTGATCTTCGAGGGCATATCGGTCGACGAGGGCGGCAAGCAGCACTTCCTCGACGTCCACGTCGCCTATCACCAGGCCTGCCTCAACGCCATCGAGTATCTGAAGAAGTTCGGCTATTCGGGCGCCCAGGCCTATTCGATCCTCGGCACCGCGCCGGTGCAGGGCCACATCTCCGGCGTCGTGGACGTGCCGGACGCCTGCGCGACGCTCTGGCTGCCGACCGATGTCTTCGAGTTCGACATCATGCCGGGCAGCGACGAGCCGACGAGATTCCTCGACGGCTCCGTGGACATGCCGATCGCCGAGGATCTGTGATCCGATGCCGTTCTACGACTATGCCTCCAGCGACTGCGGGCCTTTCACGAGCCTGCGCCCGATGGCGCAGGCGGCGGACCCGTGCGAGTGTCCGAAATGCGGAGAAAGTGCCCGGCGGGTGATCCTCACCGCGCGGCGGCTCTCAGAGACCGTTTGAGAATGGGTTTTGCCTGGATCTGATTTATGATTCACACTCCGG
>NZ_JAJAVB010000047.1 GCF_020615385.1 Jiella soli
CCAGAGTGTGAATCATAAATCAGATCCAGACAAAACCCATTCTCAAACGGTCTCTAAGGAAGTGAGATCCGTCTTAAACCTCGCCCTTCATGAGACGGAAGCAACCAGAAAAGATTATAGGTCATTGGCTGAGAGCGAGCTGAAGTCCGCAAAATTTCTCGTCGACACAATCTCTCTTAACGTATTTGCCGCAATACTTATTTATGTCATCATCACCCGATTTAGGAATTTCTTTCAGAGTTTCGATGATGGCATGAATGCCATCATGATCGGCGGCGGATTATCGATCATATACTTCTCACTATGCGGTAAAATATTTAATATTTATTACTACTATGCTTGTTCGAGATTATGGATGAACTCCAGTAGAAAGGGAGAGTTATATCTGAAAATAATCATAGTATTAGTGACTTTTTTATTCCAGTTTACTTTATATGATCTTGTAAAATTTGTAAATAGCAGATACATCATTACGGATTCTCATGAAGCAGAGCCGGGAGCCGCGGTCTCGGCAAGCCCTAAGCGGACTGGTTAAAGCCTGCATTCTCGTGAAATAATGGCAGCAAACCCAATGTGGAGTAAGTACTGACCATCGCGAATCACCACGCGCTCGGGTAGCATTACGCGATGCAGGCGAACATTCTCTCGATCCCGCCCGGCCGGCCGTTCCTGAAGACGCTGGCCGAGGGCATCCTCGCGGGCCGGGTCGTGCCGTCCTTCCGCTATGGCGGCGATCCGCTGAGTCTTGCGGACGTCACCATCTATGTGCCGACCCGGCGCGCGGCGCGCTCGCTCGCCGGCGCCTTCACCGATATCCTCGGTGCGGGGGCGGCGATCCTGCCGACGATCCGGCCGATCGGCGAGAGCGACGACGCCTCGCTGTTTCAGGCGGCCGAGGACCGGCCGACGCTCTCGCCGATCCTTGGCGAGCTGGAACGGCGGCTGCATCTTGCCCGCCTCGCGCAGGCCTGGCGCACGATGACCCGGCAAGCCGAACTGAAGGCGCTGACCGGCGAGGACATCGCCCTGCCCGCCTCGGCGGCCGACGCTTTGTGGCTTGCCGCCGATCTCGGCCGCCTGCTCGACGAGGTCGAGACCGAGGGCACGACGCTCTCGGCCATTGCCGGCCTCGCGCCCGACGAACTCGCGCACTGGTGGCAGCTGACGCTGACCTTTCTCACCATCGTGACCGAGCACTGGCCGGCGCTCCTGAGCGAGCGCGGGGTCGTCAGCGAGGCCGCGGCGAAGAACGAGTGGCTGCACGTCGAGGCCGAGCGGCTGCGCCGCGACGGCGCGCCGGGGCCGGTCGTCCTCGCCGGCTCCACGGCGACGGCGCCGGCGACCATCGAGCTGATGCATGCGATCGCGCATCTGCCTGAGGGCGCGCTGGTCCTTCCCGGCCTCGACCGGCACCTCGAACGGGACGCCTTCGCGGCGATCTCCCGCGAGGCCTCGATCGCCGCGCCCGGCCATCCGCAATATGGCCTGAAGCGCATCCTCGCCCGCTTCGCCCGCGGCCCCGAGACCGTCGAGCATCTCCTCGCCGGCGACGGCGGAGCGCTCTCTGCCCGCGAGGCGCTTCTGTCCGACGCGCTGCGGCCCGCCGAGACCACCGATGTCTGGAGCGAGACCGGCCACGCCCATGCCGGCGAAGCGCTCGACGGGCTGGCGCTGATCGAGGCCGCGGACGACCGCGAGGAGGCGCTGGCCATCGCCTGCGCCATCCGGGACGCGCTGTCGGAGGACGGCAGGACCGCGGCGCTGATCACGCCGGACCGCAATCTCGCCCGCCGCGTGGTCTCCGAACTCGAACGCTTCGGCATCGCCGCCAACGATTCCGCCGGCCGCCCGCTGGGCGCCACCGCGCCGGGCACGCTCCTGTCGGCCGCGCTCGACGTGGCACTGTCGCCGGGCGATCCGATCGCGCTGATCTCGCTTCTGAAGCATCCGCTCGTCCGGCTCGGCATGCCGACGGGGGAGGCTCGCCGTGCCGCCCGAACCATCGAGATGCTCGCGCTGCGCGGCTCGGTCGGCGTGCCGGACGGCGCAAGGCTCGCCACGATCTTTCGGGAGCGGCGCGCCGAGATCGCTGAGGCGACGCATGTGCCCCTGCCGGTCCGGCTCCTTTCTGATCCCGAACGCGACCTCGGGGACCGGATGGCGGCGCGCCTCGAAGAGGCGCTCGGTCCGCTGACGAGACTTCGCCGCGGCGAAGAGCGCGAAATCGCCGTCTGGGCGGATGCGGTCACCCGGGTCCTCGAAGCGCTCGCGTGCGATCCCGACGGCGACGCGTCCAATCTCTATGCCGAGGAGGCCGGGCACCAGCTCGCCGGCTTCCTCGCGTCGCTGGTCGACGCGCCGCAGACCGGCTTTTCCTTCGCCGCGCAGGAAGTCGCCGACGTCTTCGCGGCGATGATCGCCGGCGAGACGGTGAAGCCGCGCGGCGGCCTGTCCGCCAGGGCCTTCGTCTGGGGCGCGCTGGAGGCGCGGCTGCAGAGCGTCGATACCGCCATTCTCGGCGGGCTCAACGAGGGCGTCTGGCCGGCGGGCGCCAAGAGCGGCGCCTTCCTCTCCCGGTTGATGCGCCGGGAGATCCAGCTCGACCCGCCGGAGCGGCGGATCGGCCTTGCCGCGCACGACTTCTGGATGGCGATGGGGGCCAAGCGCGTCGTCCTCGCCCGCTCCGGCCGGTCCGGCGGCGCACCGACGATCGCCTCGCGCTGGCTGCAGCGGCTCACCGCCCGCGCCGGCGCGGACGGGACGGACCGGATGCGCGCGGCGGGGCGGGTCTACCTCACACACGCAAGAGCCCTGGACCAGGCGGCGACCGTCCCTCGCATCCGCCGGCCGGAGCCGCGCCCGCCGCTTGCCGACCGGCCGAAGCAGTATTCCGTGACCGAGGTCGAAACGCTGATCCGCGATCCCTATGCCATCCATGCGAAGAAGGTCCTGCGCCTCGAGCCGCTGCCCGAACTGATGCGTGATCCCCATGCCGCCGAGCGCGGCAGCCTCTATCACGCGATCCTGGCGAAGTTCGTCGAGGAGGGCTGCGACCCGGTTGCGGCGGACGCCGAGGCGAGGCTGCTCTCGATCGCCCGCGCCCATTTCGATGCGGAAGCGCTGCCTGCCGACATCGAGGCGGTGTGGTGGCCGCGCATGGAGACGCTGGCCGTCAAATATGTCGAATGGGAACGCGAACGTGCGGCGCGCGTCGAGAAGCGCGTTGCCGAATGCGGCGGCCGGATCGACTTCCCCGATGTCGAGACGCGCCTCACCGGCTATGCCGACCGCATCGACCTCATGGTGGACGGCGGGGTCGAGATCATCGACTACAAGACCGGCACCGGCCCTTCGGTCGCCCAGGCCAGGGCGCTGCTTGCCCCGCAATTGCCTCTGGAAGGCGCGATGGCGAAGCTCGGCGCCTTCGAGGCGGTCGGCAAGGCGGAGGCGATCGCCGAGCTCCTCTATGTCCGCCTGCGCGAGCGCGACTTCTACGAGGAGGGTCTCGGCTTTGCCGGCAGCAAGACCCGCGAGCCGGTGGAGCCGGACGCGCTCGCCGAAGAGGCGCTTTCGCGGTTCAAGCGCCTTGCCGCGCGCTTCCGGCAGGAGAGCCATCCCTTCGCCTCGCGCACGCGCCCGTTCCGCACCGGCGATGTCTCCGGCATCTACGACCACCTCGCCCGCGTCCAGGAATGGGCGGTCGGCACCGACGAGGCGGGCGATGCGGGAGGCGAGGCATGAGCCAGTTCGTCGGCATTGAGGAGACGACGCGGCGCCAGACGCTCGCCGCCGATCCCCGCCGCTCGGTCTTCGTCTCGGCGAATGCCGGCTCCGGCAAGACCCACGTCCTCACCGAACGGGTCGTGCGCCTGCTTCTCGACGGCGTCGACGCCTCGAAGATCCTCTGCCTCACCTACACCAAGGCGGCCGCCGCCGAGATGTCGAACCGCGTCTTCGGCCGGCTCGCCGCCTGGACGACGCTGCCCGAGCCGGAGCTCGCGGAGGCGCTGGGAAAGATCGACGGCCGGCGTCCGGACGCCGAGCGGCTGAAGACCGCGCGGCGGCTCTTCGCCGAGGCGCTGGAGACGCCGGGCGGGCTGAAGATCCAGACGATCCATGCCTTCTGCGAGGCGATCCTCCACCAGTTTCCGCTGGAGGCGAACGTCCCCGGCCATTTCGAAGTGCTGGACGAAGCGGAATCGACGAAGCTTCTCGCCGAGGCCCGCCAGCGGCTGATCGTCTCGGCGAGCCGTCCGCAGGGACCGGACGAGGATCCCGCACCGCTCGCCGATGCGTTTGCCACCGCGCTGTCGCTTGCCGGCGAATGGGGCCTCGACCAGCTGATCGGCGAGATCGTCCGGAAGCGCGACGCCGTCCGCCGCCATATCGACGAGGCGGGCGGGCTGGACGGCGCGGTCGGTCTCCTGCGCCGGGCGCTGAAGCTTTCCGAGGGCGAGGACGAGGCCACGGTTCTCGGCGGAGCCTTTCCCGCGCCGGGCCTCGACGACGATTTCTGCGCGCGGATGCTGGAGATCGCCCGCACCAGCTCCAAGCCGACCGACCGCAAATTCGCCGACAGGCTCGACGCCCTCGCCGCGGCCGGAACCGGCGAGCAGCGCTTTGCGGCCCTGGGGGCGCTCTGCCTGAAGAAGGATGGCGCCCCCTACAAGGCCTCCTCCGTCGCGACCAAATGGGTTACTGACTTCGCCGAGGACTTCGCCGACAGGCTCGCCGCCGCCGCGGACCATATCGCTTCCGTCGAGGAGCGCCTCGCGACCTGCCGGCTGTTTCGCGCGAGCCGGGCCGCGCTCGTCGTCGCCGACGCGTTCGAGCGGGACTATGCGCGGCTGAAGCAGCGCCGCGGCCGGCTCGACTTCGAGGACCTGATCGTCAAGACCGCCGATCTCCTGACCCGGTCCGAGGCCTCGGCCTGGGTTCATTACAAGCTCGACAAGGGCATCGACCACGTCCTCATCGACGAGGCGCAGGATACCAGCCCGCGTCAGTGGCAGGTGATGCGCCAACTCATCGCGGAGTTCTTCGCGGACGCCGAAGAGCGGCGCGCCCCGCGCACGATCTTCGCCGTCGGCGACGAGAAACAGTCGATCTACTCCTTCCAGGGCGCCGATCCCGGCCGCTTCGCCGAGGAGCAGCGGGCGCTGCGCGAACGCGCGGCCGCCGTCGACGCCCTGTTCGAGACGGTGCAGCTCACCCAGTCCTTCCGCACCGTGCAGGAAGTGCTTGACGCCGTCGACACGGTCTTCGCCGATCCTCAAAACCGCGTGGGCCTTTCCTCCGACAGCCTCGCGCCGGCGCATCAGGCCGCCCGGGCCGACGGCCCGGGCCTGGTCGAGGTCTGGCCGGTGATCCGGGCCGAGGCGCAGGCCGAGCCGGACGACTGGCTGAAGCCGATCGACGAGGAGCCGAAGTCTTCGCCCGCCAACCGCCTCGCATCGCGCATCGCCGGGCAGATCAAGGCCTGGATCGGCGATCCGATCCGCGTGAAGGGCAAGGAGCGGCCGCTGTCGGCGGGCGACGTCATCATCCTCGTGCGCAAACGCTCCGGCTTTGTCGAGGCGATGGCGAGCGCGCTGCGCGACGAGACGATCCCCGTCGCCGGCGCCGACCGCCTCGTCATCACCGACCATATCGCGGTGAAGGATTTGATGGCGCTCGGCCGGGCGGTGGCGAATTTCGAGGACGACCTCTCGCTCGCCGAGGTGCTGAAGAGCCCGCTGTTCGGCTTCTCGGACGACGAGCTGATGGCGCTCGCTTTGTCGCGCGAGCCCCATGAGCCCTTGTCGCTGGGCCTCAGGCGGCTCGTCGAGGACGACGCCCGCGCCCGCGTTCCCGCCTTCGTGCCGGACGGCGAGACGGAGGCGTTCCTCGCCAAGGCGAAGGCGGCCCGCGCCCGGCTGGAAGAGCTGCGCGAGCGGATCGGCTTCGAGACGATCTTTTCCTTTTACGCCCGCATTCTCGGGCCGGAAGGCGGACGCGCCAGGCTCACCGCAAGGCTCGGCGGCGACGCCGGCGAGGTGGTCGACGCCTTCCTCGACCTCGCCCTCGCCGAAGAGGAGGCCGGCGAGGTCTCGCTCGATGCCTTCCTGTCGCGCCTGCTTTCCAGCCCACCGCAGATCAAGCGCGAGATGGAGCACGGCCGCGGCGAGGTGCGGATCATGACGGCCCATGCCTCCAAGGGGCTGGAGGCGCCGGTGATCTTCCTGGTCGATCCGGGCTCGGCTCCCTTCTCGCACAGCCATGGCGCCAGGCTGATGGACTGGTCGTCCATGCCCGGCCTCGTCTCAGGCCAGGCGCCGGGCTTCCTCTGGCGCGCCGCCAAGGATCTCGAAAACGACGCCGTCGCGGAGCTGAAACAGGCAGAGAAGGAGCGCGCCGAGGAGGAATATCGCCGGCTCCTCTATGTCGGCATGACAAGGGCGGCCGACCGGCTGGTAGTCTGCGGCATCTCCGGCACGCGCGGGCCGGACGAGAAGTCGTGGCTCTCGCGCGTGGCGGCCAGCCTGTCGGCAGATGAGCGCTGCCAGCGGATCGAGGCGGCGGACGGCAGCGTCTCCGCCTGGCGCTTCGGCGGGGCGCCCGCCGGCGGCAAGCTCGTCGCACAGGCGCCCGAAGCCGAGACGACCCTCCCGCTCGATCTGTCGCCGCTGCCCCCGGAGATCCTGCCGCCGCGCCCGCTCTCTCCCTCGGCGGCGGGCGCCGTCGCGGACGTGGTGCCGCAGGAGACGACGCTTGCGGAGGAGAAGTCCTTCGTCTCGCCGGTGCTCGGCCGCAGGGGCGACCAGCCCTCTCTCGCCATCCAGCGCGGCATTCTCGCCCACCGGCTGCTGCAGGTGCTGCCCGAGCGCGCGCCAGAGGAGCGGGCAGAGATTGCCGCCCGCTACGTGGCGGCCAAGGGAGGCATCCTCTCTCACCGGGAACAGGCGCGGCTGGTCGAACAGGTCCTCGCCGTGATGGCCGAGCCGGCCTTCGCGCCGATCTTCTCGGCGTCCAGCCGGGCGGAGATCTCGGTCGCCGGCGACGTCCGCTTCGGCGGGCGGACCTTCCGGGTCAACGGCACGATCGACCGGCTGGCGGTGACCGAGGAAGAGGTGCTGATCGTCGACTACAAGACCAACCGGCCGCCGCCGGAAACGCTGGATGCCGTGCCGCCGGCCTATGTCACCCAGCTCGCGCTCTACCGAGAACTGTTGAAGCCGCTTTATCCGGGCCGCCCGATCGGGGCAGCCCTCCTCTTCACCGAGGCGCCGCGCCTCATCGCGGTGCCGGCAGAGCGGCTCGACGCCGCCTTGAAGCGGGAGCGGACCGTCGCGCCCGCGGCGACGGAGCGTTGAGCGAGGGCGCCCTCGCTTGATTTGCGCCGGGGGCACGTCTACCTCTGAGAGCGAACCAATATCGGGAGCCGAATGATGGCCACGAAGAAAGTCGATTCCACGAATTTCAAGACCGACGTCCTCGAGAGCGACAAGCCCGTCGTCGTCGACTTCTGGGCCGAATGGTGCGGCCCCTGCAAGATGATCGCGCCGAGCCTCGAAGAGATCTCCGAGGAGATGGACAATGTCCAGATTGCCAAGCTGAACATCGACGAGAATCCGGACCTCGCGGCGCAGTACGGCGTCCGCTCGATCCCGACGCTGCTGATGTTCAAGAATGGCGAGCAGGCCTCGGTGCAGGTCGGCGCGCAGTCGAAGTCGAAGCTCGTCGCCTGGATCAAGGGCGCCGCCTGAACGGGACGGCTCCGGTCCGGCCGGATCGGCAATGCGAGAATCATGAGGGCCCGGATGGCGACATCCGGGCCTTTTTCCTGAGCAAGTTCGACCGCGGCCGGCTGCCAGATGTCGAAGTTTCGATCCACGCCCCCGCACGGGGGGCGACGGCCGATCTCCCTTGTGGCATGCCTATTATGAGGTTTCGATCCACGCCCCCGCACGGGGGGCGACCGCCTCAGGCTAACCGCTTGCTCGCCCTGCGAAAAGCGGCGTCTGCACGCGAACCTGGTCTCTGCCGTGCCGGACGGCCGCCAATCGACAAGCAGAGCCTTAAAGAAAATGAACGATTTCAAAGAACTCGCCCCGGCGCGAACCTGCCGGGAAATTCCGGCACGCTTAGCGTTCGCGCCGCAGCGAAGCTACACCGAAGGCGCCGCCGCCCGACCGGCGCTTCAGACGATCAGTGGCCCGCCGAGGTCGGCCGCAGGCTTTGCCCCGACATGCTCGACCTTGCGGTGCCAATTCGCGCCGAGGTGATAATAGCGCAGGCTGTCGGCGGCGGGGTCGATGATCGCCTCCAGCCGCACTTTCAGCTTGACCCAAGCGGCCGGGTCGACCTCGATCTCGAAGACCGAATACTGCACCCTTTGGCCGAAGTCGCGGCAGGCCTTGGCGATGCGACGAAGGCGCCGGGCACCGCCGGGATCGCTGGTCCTGACATCATAGGTGACGAGAACCAGCATCGTTCACTTCCAGAACCAGGGGGGATAGGCGTCGAGATCGCCGCGCAGGTGCCGCGACAGCATCTGCGCCTGGAGATAGGGCACGAGGCCGAGCGGCGCCTTCTCGCCGAGAAAGGGATGGACGCGCTCCTCGCGCTTCCTCTCCTGCCACGCCGTCAAAAGCGTTCGGCGGGCGTCGTCGGTCAACATCACCGCCCCGCCCTCGCGGGTCTCGAAGTCGGTCGGCCCGAGCTGGCGGCGGTTGATCAGCGACAGGGCGAGCCGGTCGGCGAGCACCGGGCGCAGTTCCTCAATCAGGTCGAGCGCCAGGCTCGGACGGCCCGGCCTGTCGCGATGCAGGAAGCCGACGGCGGGATCGAGCCCCACCGCCTCGGCCGCCGAGCGGCAGTCATGCGTCAGGAGCGTGTAGAGAAACGACAACAACGCGTTGACCGGGTCGAGCGGCGGCCGGCGCGAGCGACCGGAAAACCGCATCGGGCTCGCTGACGCGGATCATCTGGTCGAAGACGGCAAAATACACCGCCGCGGCCTCGCCCTCCGCCCCGCGCGATGCGTCGGTGCCCTCGCCGGCCAGTTCCACCCGCCGCAGGATATGCGCGAGGCGCACCGTCGCCGCCTCGACCGCGTCGCGGCCCGCCATTTCCGCGCCGTGGTCGCGCAGCGCCCGCATCAGCACCTGGCGCTGGTTGGAGACCTTGCCGAGGACAACCCCGCGGACGATCTCGTCCGGTGCCTCGGACGCGGCATATTGCGCCCGGCGCAGGAGCACATTGCCCGAGACCGGCCCCTCGATCCGCGCCTGAAACCGCCCAACCCGGTCGAGAAGCACGATGGCCATGCCTTGCGCGGCCGCCGCGCCAATCACCGCCGGTGAGACCAGGATCGGCCCGAACAGGACGATCGAGGTCAGCATATGGAAGGGCACGCGCGCCCGCTCCTCGCCCTCGACGGAGACGACGGCGTTCTCGCCGTCCTTCTTCAGGCTCGCGCCCTCGGTGGTGACGTAGAGTGTGTTGAGGAGCTTCTTCACGGTCCGGATAGCCCGGTGGCGGAGGGCTCGGCGAGCCTGTCGGCCAGCGCCCGGCTGCGCCAGGCGGCGGCGGAGCGCGAAACCGCCTGGGGACGGCAGAGCTCGAGGAGCGAACAGGCGCGGCAGCGGCTCTTGTGCCGCGTCGGCGGTGGCGTGACGCCGCTCCGAAAGACCCCGGCGAGTTCGCCGATCGTCGCCTCGGTCAGCGCCCGCAGGGCCGGGTCGAAGGCGACTGCGACGCGCCGCTTGGTCTCGCCGTAGAACAGCGCGCCTTCCGGCACGGAGACGCCGCACATCTCTTCGAGGCAAAGCCCCTGCGCGCAGAGCTGCACCTCGTCGGCGCGATGCGCCTTCGGCTTGCCGCGCTTGTATTCGACGGGGAGCGGCGTCTCATTCCCCATTTTGTCGGCATGGAACTCGACGAGATCGGCGACCCCGGCGACGGCGAGCCGCCGGCTCGCGATCGGTAAGGCCTGGACCCGGCGCACGCCGCGCCCCCGCCGCTGGCCGGGCCGGTCGGCGGAAAGATGCATCACGTCGCCCTCGGCGGTGAAGCGATTGTCGGCCCACATCCGTTCGAGATGGATCAGCGCCGCCTGCCGTAGGCAGTAGACGGCGTGCTGCAGGGCGGAGAGGGGGATGGGATCTGGTTCGAGCGTACCTCTTCCCCGCACGGGTTAGCCGGGCCGAGCGTCATCGACTGCGACGATGCCCGGCCGGCGACAAGTGCGATCGAGATCACCGCGACGATTTGCTGGTTTCGATCCACGCCGCTCAAACGGCGACGGAGCTTCCCTCACAGCCGCTCGACGATCTCGACGCCGGCCGGCAGGTTCTCGCGGTCGATGCTGACGACATAGTCGGAGAAGGCGCGGGCCGGCGGATAGTTGTCGAGACGGGAATCGATCGCCCTCGCCTCGCCGTCGATCGCCCGCTTCACCTTGACGCGGTCGAACAGCTGATGCGCCGGTGCGTTGCCGAGGGCGCTGTCGTGGCGAAAGACGATCAGCCTGCGCGCCGCCATCTCGCCCCGCGCCGCCGAGCGGTCGTGCTCGAACATTGCGACCAGGGCTTCGGTTAGGAGGTCGAGATCCTCTTCCGAGAAGTGGGTCTTCTCCGCGAGCTTCGCCGAGACGAAGCCATGCGCCCGGTAGAGCCCGTAGGGCACGATGTGCTTGCGGCCCATGGTGCGGTTGTCGGTGCGCACGTCGCCCTCGCTCTCCGCCTCGCCCTCACGGCGCTGCTCCTTTTCCTTGGCCGTCGTCGCGGCCATGCGGGTGATCGAGATCTCCTGCGGCACGATCGGCTCGGCGGACTGGGCGAAGGTCATCTGCACCGGCCCGCGCACCTGGCCGCAATTGATGCCGGTGGACATCACCGCGCCGAAGGTGCGGACGTCGAAGAAATTGGCGCACATCCAAAGTCGCAGCTTCTCGGCCTCATCGTCGCTCTTCGGGTTGAGCTTGGCGACGCCCTCGACCTTTTCTCCCGGTCGAACGACCTCATAGGCCTTGCGATGCTGCTCGTTGAGGATCGCGCCTTCCTGGACGTAGATCGCCCGGCCGCTCGCCCCGCCATGGGCGATCTCGACATAGTTGCGGATCTTGCGCTTCAGGCTGACGTCGGAGACGAGGCCGTGGCCGGTTTCCGGGTCGATGCGCGGCATGTTGCCGGCGTCGGGATCGCCGTTCGGATTGCCGTTCTTCACGTCGAAGAGAAGGACGAAGTCGTGGCGGCGGGAAAGGTCGGTCATTTGGCGTCCGTGTCCTCTGCGGGGGCGTCCTTGCGGGCGAAGAAGGCGCTGCGCTGGTGGTAGTAGCCGAGGCCGAACAGCGCCTGTTCGGCGGCCGGCAGGCTGGCGGGAAACGGGTCCTCGTCCGGCGTGTCTCCCGGCTTCATCTTGTCCATGATCCCGGCGATGGTCCGCTCCAGATTGACCCTCTGGCCGGGGCGCACTTTGCCAAGCTTCGACAGGTGGTTGGCCGAGCCGCTTTCCAGCATGGCGAAGACCTTGCGCGGCTGCGCCGAGGCGGAGCCGTAGAACTTGTCCTTGATCGTCGCATTGACGTTGCGCCCAAGCGCAGCGGTCTGCGCCTGCTCGTAGGCGGCGAAGAGCCGACCGAGCAGATAGCCCTTTCGGGTGTTTTCCGGGTCCAGCCCCACGGGCGCCTCCTTCTCCATGCGGAAATTGCGGACGAGAACCGCCTTCAGGATCGCGGCCCGGCGGGCGTTGACGCCGCCATCGGCACGGATGCGCATCAGGACGGTCGACATCAGGGTGAGCGGATAGGCCGTGCCGGCGAGGATCGCCCGCATCCATTCGCCGGCAAGGTTCGGCGGGACGTTCTCCCGCTTGCCGAGCACCGCCGTCTCGGCGAGATATTGCCAGAGTGCCGGCATGCCCTGCCGGTCGGCCGGCGCAATCGCCATGTCGCGGCTGAAGCGCGCGTAGTTTTCGGCAAGCGTCCCGAAGTCGCTGTTCAGCCAGTAGCGGATCGAGATGCGGGCGGCGTTGGGCGCGAGACCGAGCACGAAGAAGCGCACGCCCTTCGAGACCTTCGGCGCGACGCTGTCCAGATGCTGTCCCTTGCGGATGCGGTCGAGGACGTCGCCGACCTGCCGCGCCTCGGCTTCGTCCTCGGCCGCCATATCGGTTACCATGGCGGCGAAGATGCTTTCGGCGAAGGCCGCGTCCGCCTGGTCGGGGGCCTCGGCCCAAAACACCGTCGAGGCGTCGCCGATCTGGACGCGGTGGCCGGAATCCTTCTCGAGGAAGCGGTTGAGCGCGCCGGTGTATTTCGCCGCCGCCGCCTCGGACACCGGGGCGTTGTCGCCCTGGCTGTGGCCGTAGCTCTCGAAGGCGTCGAGGTTGAAGGAGACGATCGAGCCGCCGGCGGTCTGGCCGCCCCACACGCCCTTGATCGAGGGGTGCAGCCGGGCGACGTTCCCGTGCTCACCGGTGACGAGGCAGATCGGCGCGCCGTCGTCCGCCTCCGGCGCCTCCGTCTCGAGAAGGGCACGGGCCGCCGGCCGGTCGTGCAGGTAGATCCGGGCGAGACGGTCTTCCTCCAAGGCGAAGACCACGTTCTCGTCCTTCATCGCCTCGGTGAACAGCGGCTCGGTGAAGCGATCCGGCGACCAGCTTTCCAGGAAGCGCAGGAAGGCGAGAAGGCCGGGATCGGCGGTCTCGCCGATCAGGTCGGTGTTGTGCCGGACGAAGGCAGCGTGTTCCTCCGCCGTCCGCTTGCCCGCTCCGGCGCTAACACCGAGCGCATAGGCAGTCTTGTCCCAAAACGAATTCGGCTTGATGCCGGCCGTGCGCTTGACCGGCGCCGGTACGGACATCGTCTGCGCCACTTCCTTCTTGCCGTTGGTGATCGTCAGCCGCGTCGCGGTGAGCGGCGTGCCGTCGCGGTCGAGCCCGATCACCAGCCCGATCTTCTGAGCGGCAAAACCCGGCTTCGGCGCGTCAGGCAGCCGGTCGTAGGCGCGCGCCAGCGCGGAGAGGATGGTCATTTCAGCACCTCCGGCGAGCCCGGCTGCGGCACCTTCAAAACGCCCTCGATCAGCCTCGCCCGGAAGAACAGCGACGGCCGGCCCTTGGCTTGGTGGTCGATGTCCCACAGCATGAAGCCGAGATCGCGGGCCGCGCCGAAGCCGAGATCGGCGGTCCTGTCCTCTTCGCGCGGCTCCGGCATCGGATCGTCCGGCCCGATCAGCGAGAAGCGGGCGTCGAATTCGCGGGTGCCGAGGCAGGGCTGGTGAAAACACTGGCCGGCCGTCGCCCGGCGGTTGAATATGTCAAGATGCTTGCCCTCGTTGTCCTCGGGGCCGGCGCGTGCTGTCATCTCGAAATGCGCCGAGATTACATAGGCGACGTCGACGAGCACGGTGGAGGCGCGCTGCTGGCGGTCCTCGTCGACGATGAGCGCGAACCCGTCGATGTCGCCGCGGTTCATCGCCTTCCGGGCATTGGCGGCCGAGGCCCTGTGGCCGACCTCGTTGCGGCGGATCGAGCGGAAGCGGATCGGCTTCGGCACGGCGATCTCGTCGATCACCCAGCGGATCGCGGGCTTTCAGTGGATCGCCTCGAGGATGCCGCGTGCGGCCGACGGCGTCATCACGTCGTAGGAGACGCGCTCGACCTTCATCTCCGGCCGGGTGAAGCAAGCGAAGGGTCCGGACACATGAAGGCGGACGCCATAGGTCAAAGAAGCGCCCCCTGATCTTGGCCCACTACACTGATGAGGGTTCCGCGCGGTGCGCACTTCGGCCTGAGATTGTAGCCGACGGCAGGATCGCTGGAACGCAGGGCCAGGATCAGTTCGCGCTCCTTGCGGCGAACCTCGTCGTCAGCGGCGTCTTCCGATTCCCACAAGATCTCGCGGCGGATCGTCATCGTCTACCGGGATGTGCGGGTGGGAAAATCGGCCTCGATGGCCCGTCGCGCGCTCTTGCTCGGTGAGCCGAAATAAGCGATCGAGTCCGTCGTATCGCTGCCGACATAGATCTTGCCGTTCGGCCAGGTGACCTTGTAGACGACCTTCATGGCTTCCCCTCCCTCTCGTATCGCGACTGCTCGTCAGATCACCAACCCTTCGATCGCCGCATAGTCCGCATCCTCCCAGACCAGCCCAACCGCCGCGTCGTAAAGCGACGGCGTCTTCAGCACCGCGAACTGATCCCCCCTGATCTTCGGCGCCGCGAAGGCGACATGCCGGTTGGCGATGAGCAGCGCCCGCGCCTTCGGCGGAACCTGCACGATGTAGGGTTGCAGAATGCGCGCCAGCGCACCAGACGGAATATCCGCGATGCCGAGCTTGTCCACAGCGGCTTGCGCAACGTCATCGCGCGCCACCACCACCGGGACCATGCCGGTCTCGACCATCCGGTAGCGCGCGGCGATCTTGCGGTAGGCGATGTCCAGGCCTTGGCCACGCGACATCTGCATCAGGTGCAGTATCCCCGGCTTCTCCCCGTCATCGGTTAGCGGCTTCGCACCATCCAGGCCTTCAAGTCCGAGCCGCCAATAGGTCTCGCGAAAATACTCGTCCATCGCATCCGGCGAGAACAGGTCGGCATGCTTGCCCATCATCCGCTGCATGTCGCCGGCGAGACCGGCGATCTCCGCCGGCGGCTTGCGGCCGGCGGCCTTGAACACGGTGACCGTGGAATCCTCCGCCCGGCGCGTCATCTCGCGGTTCACCCGGCCCGCCGCCTGGGCGATCTGGTCGAGCCCCGCCTCGGCCCGCCAGGCGACGGGGAAGTCGACGTCGACGCCGGCCTCGATCAGCGATGTCGCGATCAGTCGGCAGGGTGCATCGGTTTTGAGGCGCACACGCACATCGGCGAGGATTTCTCGACGATGCGCCGCGCATTGCCGCGTCGTCATGTGGACGAGCCCGTCCAGGCCCGCCGCCTGCGCGGCGCGAAACAGCTCCAGCGCATGCGCCCGGCTGTTGACGATGACCAACGCCTGCGGCGCATCCGCCAGCGCCTCGACCAGGGCCTCGTCGTCCATCTCGCCGGCATGGACCAGCGTGTTGCGCCGGAAGGCCGCGTGCATCTTCGCGGGATCGGGTGCGAGCTCCCGGCCTTCGAGGGCCAGCGCCAGCGCATGGCCCTTCTCCAGCTTGCGCGCGTCGAAGGCCGGCTGGGTCGCGGTGCACAGGACGATCGAGCAGCCGTAATTCTTCGCCAGTTCGTCGATCGCCCGCACGGTCGGCGCCAGGAGATGGCGCGGCAGGACCTGGGCCTCGTCGAGAACGATGACGCTGCCGGCGATGTTGTGGAGTTTTCGCGCCCGCGAGGTGCGGGCGGCGAACAGGCTCTCGAACAGTTGGACATGGGTGGTGACGACCACCGGCGCCGCCCAATCCTCCATGGCGAGCCGCATCTTGTCCTTCGACGAGCGCTCGCTGTCGGCCGCCGCGAAGCCCTCGCGCCTTGGCGCCTCGTCCTCGATGGCCGAGTAGTGTTCGAGGACGTTGTCGGCGCCGAGGACGTCGCGGAAGATTGTCGCCGTCTGGTCGATGATCGAGGTGAAGGGGATCGAATAGATAATCCGCCGGTGGCCGTGCAGCCTAGAGCATCGGGCAGGAAGTATGAATCGAAGGATTTCCTTTTGATGTGAATGCTGATTCCCTATGGCCG
>NZ_JAJAVB010000048.1:0-172033 GCF_020615385.1 Jiella soli
ATGACCGAGTGAATCAAAAACCCCCGGCAATAGCCAGGGGTTTGTCAGCAGTCTGGGGCCGCTTCCGCAAGGAAGCGGCCTTTTGATTTTGTGGCGCCGGTAATTAGCGCGATGAGCGCAAGAGAGACCCACGACGCACCAGCCTCAACTTGGCGAGCTGGCGCAGCACCCCGCTCTGGCTGCCGCCCATCTCCCCCACAAGGGGGGAGATCGATGGGGCGCTGGACGGCGCGAACTCCGCAGCGCCGCCGCAGGCTTCGTGGTCGTCGGAAGCCTGCCACGGCGTATCACGCGAGAGCGATCTCCCCCCTTGTGGGGGAGATGCCGGCAGGCAGAGGGGGGTAAGACCTCGCCGCGAGACTGACCGGTATCAATGGCCGCTCCGTTCAGGCAGGCACCCGTCCCACCCTTCCACACCGGCGCCTAGATATCCGCGCTCTCGCCCAGCCATCTCACATGCCGCTCGACGGATTTCTTCAGCACCGCCCGCCCGTCCTGGGGAACGACTCGCCCCCAGAAGGCGCCGGTGACCGTCTCGAAGGCAAGGCCATCCAGCGCGGCTTCGATCCGGCGGACGGCCTTCTGCCCGAGCGGGATGTAGTGCGGATAGCTGCGCATGAAGCCGAAGCCGTCGCAGCCGGGAGTGACCTGAAGGATGTCGCCGGACAGAAGCGCGCCCTTGCCGCCGGCTGCGTCCGCAACGTGCAGAACCGTGCCGCCCGCGAAATGGCCGCCGCAGCGGATCAGGGTCACGCCCGGCAGGATCTCGCGGCGCTCGCCCTCCCAGAGCGCGACATGCGGGCCGGGGCGTTGGATCCAGGCCTTGTCGGCGGCGTGTGTGAGCACCGGAATGCCGCCGAAGGCCTCGGACCATTCGGCCATGGTCGTGTAGTAGTGCGGGTGCGAGATGGCGATCGCGGCGAGACCGCCCAGCCCGTCGATGAGTTCGACCATAGCCCGGTCGATCAGCGGAATCAGGTCCCAGAGAATGTTGCCGGCCGGCGTGCGCACCAGCAGCGCGCGCTCGCCGATGGCGAAGGACGGCGCCATGCCGAGCCCGAGGAATTCACCGTCATAGGCGATCAGCGCGCGGTGGCCGTCCCGCATTGCCTCGAACGGCGTCCAGCCCTGGCCGGACGGCGGCACGTATTGGCGCTCGTCGCGGCAGATCGGGCAGGTCTTCGGAGGCGTCTCGGCCGGCGGATAGCCGGTTCCGCAGGCGGTGCAGAGGAAGGATGTCGGCAAGGGATGATCCGTCAGGTGAGGGGAGTCTGCTGGTGCTGAAGAAGGCAAAGGCCGGCGGGCTCGCGACTATAGGTCGAGCTGCAGAGGGCCCTGTAGTCAGGCGAGCCGTCGCGCTGGGCCAGCGCACGATAGGCGAGCACCACGACCGGTCCGGTCACCGCCGTCCGAGTGTCGGTCATCTCGACCGACCGCCAGCGTGGGGCCTGCTCGAGCGTTGCGATGATCGTCTCCCGCCCCTGCAGGATCCCCACCGGCTCGGCGAAGGCCATGACGCAATCCGGCGCGAGCGTCTCGCGGAAACGATCCGCGCCTTCGATCCACAGCGCCCGCTCGGCCGCCCAGATCGCCTCGTCTCCCATCCGCGCCTCCCTCAGGTCCGGCAGATGAAAATCATAGCGCCGAAATCGGCCGCGGACATGGCGGCGCATTCTCTGACAAAGCGGCGACCGTCGGCAGAGCGGCGCCGGTCGTGCCGCCGGCTCAAGCGTAGAGGTCCCGCCGCGTCGGCGGCAGGCCGCTCGGGCCCTTGGAGCGTTTCGACGACAGCGTCTGGTAGATCAGCAGGCCGCCACGTTCGAAGCCGAGCGAGACGCCGGCGAGATAGAGGAGCCACAGCCGCGCGCGCTCCTCACCGGCGATCGCCGAGGCCTCGTCCATCCTTGCCAGCAGCCGGTCGTGCCAGAGCCGGCAGGTGCGGGCATAGTGTTCGCGCCAGTCCTCGACGTCGTGCACCTCGAAACGGTGCTTCTCCAGAAGCTGTGCGGTGTGGCCGATATGGTCGAGTTCTGCGCCGGGGAAGATGTAGCGGATGATCGCCTGGTACTCCCGCGAGCCCTTGCGGAACTTCGCGTCCGTCTGCTTGGCGGGCCGGGTGATCGCGTGGTGGAGATAGAGCCCGTTCGGCTTCAGGAGCTTGCGCACCGCCTTGAAATAGGTGTCGTGATTGTCCCAGCCGACATGCTCGAACATGCCGATCGAGGCGATCTTGTCGAACGTCCCTTCAAGCTCCTGGAACGGCTTCAGCGCGATCGTGATCCTGTCCGACAGGCCCTTTGCCGCAACCCGCTCGCGGGCGAGGTCGTATTGCGCCTGGCTGAGCGTCACGCCTTCGCCTGACACTCCGTAGTGCTCGGCGGCGTGAATCAGAAGCGCGCCCCAGCCGCAGCCGATGTCGAGAAAACGCTCGCCGGGCTTCAGCCGCAGCTTGCGGCAGATCATGTCGAGCTTGTCAGCCTGCGCCTTGTCGATGTCCTCGTGCCAGCCGTCGAAATAGCCGCAGGAATAGAGCATGCGGCTGTCGAGGAAGAGCCGGTAGAAATCGTTCGACACGTCGTAGTGGAACTGGATCGCCTCCTTCGAGGAGCCGCTGGCCGCCGCGTTCGCACCGGATGTCGGCCCGGCGCCCTTGGCGCGCCGCGACAGCGCATAGAGGGCGGGGAGGGCGCGGGCCATCTTCAGCTTGTCGATCCGCTTCAGCGCCGCCTTGGTGCGGATGTCGGAGCGCGCGGCGGCGAGATCGAAGATCGTGCCGTTCTCGACGTCGATCGCCTTGGTCATCCAGAGCCCGACGGCATTGGCGATGTTCGGGCGGATGGCGAGCCTGGCGATCGCCGCCGGGTCGTTCAACGCCAGCACCGGCCGGGACCCGTCGCCGCCGATCCGCTCGCCGGTCCATAGCCGCACCGCCATCCTCGGTTCGAAGGCGGCCACGACATGGCGCACGAGGCCAGCCAGTTTGTCTTCGGCTGTGGCCATGCGCAGTCTCCAGTCTCACGTGAAACAGCTGATCGTCCTGAGCGTGGCTTAACCGCTTGCGAAAGATGCGGCAATTGCGCCGGGACCACGGCCCGGGCTCAACATGAATTTTCGGACACGCCCTCGGCAAGGGGCCCTCGGACGGTATCTGCTGCACTGCAGCATGCCGCTGCTCTTGAACTCACGCCAAGGAGACGAGCCATGCGCCTTCCTCTCATCGCGCCGGGCAGCCTGTCCGACGACCAGAAGCCGCTCTACGAGGACATGAAGACCGGCATCGGCGAGAAGTTCAACGCCTTCGAGGCAATCCGCGAGGACGGCGCGCTGATGGGGGCCGTGGAATCCCTGGCTGCACGAGCCTGAGATCGGCGGGGCGATCTGGGACCTCACCAAGGCGATGTCGATGCAGGCGACACTCCCCGACAATGCGCGGCAGATCGCCATGCTCGTCACCGGCGCGCATTTCAACGCGGCCTATGAGATCTACGCCCATGTCGCCGTCGCCGAGAAGGAGGGCATGACCGAGGAGCGGCTGTCGACCCTGGTCGCCGGCGTCAAGCCGACCGGCCTCGCCGACGAGGAGGAGGTGGCCTATGACCTCGCCCATGCCCTCGTCACCGGCAGCGTCCTGCCGCGGCCGACCTACGACATGGCGGTGAAGACCTTCGGCCAGCACGGCGCCAACGAATTGATCTATCTCGTCGGGCTCTACTGCCTCGTTTCGGTGACGCTGAACGGCTTCAACGTGCCAGTGCCTGGAAAGGAATAGCCGTCGGGCCATCTCGCGCGGCCTGGGCGATTCCCTGCAGTATTGGGACCCGGAGAAGTCCAGCCGCCGCGCCGAACTTGAGCGGGCGTCCGGCCGGACGCGGCATCAGCCGCGCTCGCGGACTGACGAGGCCGCTTCGCTGAACGTTTCGGGCCGCGAGCCATCGCACCAGTTGCGGCGCTTGCCGCCCTTGTAGGGCGCAACGAGCCCTTCCTTCAGCAGCGTGCGCGACAGGTCCTTCTCCGTATCGGTGGCGATGCGGGCGAGGACGCGGCCGTAATATTTACCGCCGGAGATTTCATAGAGCTTCACCCTGTCGTCGCCGATCAGGGCCACGAGGCGGTTGGTCGCGACGTCGGCGGCATGCTTTTCGGCGGGGCATTTGCCGCGATGTTCCGGTGCGTCGATCCCCTTCAGCCGCACGGCGACATGGACCGTCTGCATCGGCCAGATGAAGGCCTCGACCTCGACAGTGTCGCCGTCGCGAACCTTGGTGACGCGCGCCTCGACCGGCCCGGTGATCGCCTTCGCGAACTCGCCGTCGGCCCAAGCGGATGCGGCGTCACCCGAGAGGGCGAGAAAAATGCAACCAAAAAGAGCAGCATGCTGGCGGTACATAAGCGACGGTTTCGGTGGCCTGCAACAGATCGGAGTATATTCCTAGTCAAAGGCGAAAGAAAGAGGGCGAATGGGCATGAGCGGGGGCCGCAACTTGGCTCTAAGGCACGACGCGCATCGGCCGCGGACCGAATGCCATCTAGGACTTCCGGCATACAACCATTGCGATTGAAGATGAGTTTCGCGCGCCGGTCTCAGAAGTCGGAGATGATGCCGTTCTTCTCCCAGTCGCCGTAGCGGACCGGCTCAGGCCCCTCGCGGCCGGCAAGCTCCTTCGGCAACTCGCCCGGTTGCACCCGTTCCGCGGCGCCGCGACGCCGGCGCTCCTCGGCTTCGGCAAGCGCGCGGAGGGCGGCGGGCGGAAGCTCCCGCCCTTTATGGCCGCGAGCCGGACTAGTCGCGCCCGCCACGCTGTCGTGCGCGGCTTCTCCGGTGCGCTGTTCCGTCGGCTCGTCTGTCACGTCCATGACTCCATTCATCTCGCCCGCACGAGCACGAGCCATCGCGGCTGGCGCACTCACGTCTCCATGCCTCGGGCGGGCCGGCGACGATAGGCGGCGATCTCCGCAATCCCGTCTCCGCGTCGAAGCGGAACATTGGAAATGGGCACTCGAATGATCCGGATCAATGTGGAGGGGATGCGGATCGGTCATCTCTGGCTGACAAAGGGGCTGTCAAGGCAGGAGTCCGTCTACCCGTGGAGTGGCAACCGATCTCCAGCGCACCGTTCGATCGCGATCTCGAGCTGGCGGTGCTCGACCATGATGAGCAACACGCTCTCGTCTTCCCTTGCCGGCGGACGTCCTTCGGCTGGGTCCAGAGCGATGGCGGGGCGAAGATCGACATCCGCCCGAGTCATTGGCGCGAATGGCGCAAACCGCGTGACTGAGCCGCCGGCGGTATCAGGTCTTCGACTGGCGGCTTGGCGGCTGCTTGCGGCAGGCCGCCAGCTTGGCCTCCTCCTCGGCCAGGAGCCGCAGGATCATTTCGCGCTTCTTCGCGTCCGTCTCTTTCGTCAGGAGCTTGCGGAAATGCTCGATGTTCAGCTGCGCGATGCTCTCGTCCACTGTGATTCTCCGCCGAGGTTCGAGCAATTGTCATGGGCGCGGCGCATCGCCGGCGCGCTGCCGAAGAACGGGCGTCGCAGCCGATTCTCCTGGCGAGCTTGCCGATCCCCGGTCGGACCTATACCGGCTGCTTGGCATCCTCGCGCTGACGAAAGTCAGTATTGGCCTCGTTCTTTCGCCGAAGGTGCCCGGGCCGGTCGGCATGCGCAAGGGGGCGTCCGGCAGTGAAGGACAAGACGCCGAAGAGCGCCCATCTGAAGATCCGTGCGGTTGGAAGCTTGCCGCCCACGCCGGGCGAGCGACGGGGCGTGCTGCCGCTCTCCGGGTCCGAACGGACCGAGCTCGCGCGGCTCGCCGAAATCGTGGAATACCGCACGCCGGGATCGCAGATCCTCCTCGAGGGCGAGTCGAGCCGCTTCCTGTTTCTCCTGGCGACCGGCGTCGTGCGCACGCATGTCACGCTGACCAATGGCGATCGGCAGATCCTTGCCTTTCATTGGCCCGGCGATCTCTTCGGCCTGGCGGCGGAGGGGCGCTATGTGGCGTCGGCCGAAGCGGTGACCCCGTCGACCGTCTACCGGTTTCCCTATCGCGAACTGCAGGATCTCCTCGAAGCCAATCCGGGCATCCAGTACGGATTCTTCGTCAAGGCCTTGCATGAATGGCGTGCCGCGCAGCGCCAGCTGATCGTGATGGGCCGATTCGACGTCTCCAAGCGCCTGGCGATCTTCCTTCTCGACTGCTCGACCCATGACGCGTTCTTCGAGGCGAAGGATGGCGTTCTCACCTTGCCGATGACCCGCTGCGACATCGCCGACTATCTCGGCACATCGGCCGAATCGATCACCCGCGCCGTCGCCAAGCTGGAGCGCGAGGGCCTCCTCGCCCGGCTGAGTGCGCGCGAATTCCGGCTCGATCGCGAGAAACTTCAGGCCTTTGCCAGTTTCACGTGAAACAGGGGCAGCGGGCTGAGCCCTGTCTCCCCCCGTATTGCGGGATCCGCCTCAGCCCCGCAATTCGCCCCATGCCGGGTTCCAGTCGACGTCGACCTCCTTTTCGATCAGGACTTCGGCGTCGCCGATCGCCTGACGCTTGTTCTCGGCGATCCGGAACGCCTCTTCGGGGTCCATCTCCTCGCTCGGATAGACGGACGCTTCGGCCGGATCACCGGTCTCGTCGAAGCCGATCAGGAAAGCCTTCACCTGGTCGCCCTCCCTGACCAGCCGCACGACGAGCTGGCCTTCCTGGCGGGTTCCTTCGAGGCGGCGGTACTGGGCCATGATCCATCTCCTTGCGGCCGGTTGGTCGTGAGGGCGAGGCGCGAGGGAAAGCCTCGGCCGCCCTTCACGTCTCGGGCGAGGCGGGTGTCCCGCCGGCCTGGGTGCGGGAGATAAGCTTCCCGAAAGGCGCTCACAGGCAGATCCTCGGTGGCCGGCTAAACGATTGCGGCAAGGGCAGCGGACACGTCCCGAGAGACATTGAAGGCCGGCCGCGAAATTCCCAGATTCCCGGCAAACGGCGGCACTTGCCGCCCCTTTCCGGAGGTGCGAAATCACCCGCATGAACATGATCAAGACGGCGATGCTGATCGCCTTTCTGACGGCCCTCTTCATGGGCGTCGGTTTTATGATCGGCGGCACGGGCGGCATGGCGTTCGCCTTCGTCTTGGCCGCCGGCATGAACCTCTACACCTACTGGAACGCGGACCGGCTGGTCCTGTCCATGCACCATGCGCGCGAGGTCGATGCGCGTACGGCGCCTGAGTTCTACCGCATCGTCGAGGGCCTTGCCGGCAATGCCGGCCTGCCCATGCCGAAGGTCTATGTCATCGACAGCCCGCAGCCGAACGCCTTTGCCACCGGGCGTAACCCCCGGAACGCGGCCGTCGCCGCCTCGACCGGCCTCCTGGAGCGGCTGACGGCCGAGGAGGTCGCCGGCGTGATGGCGCACGAACTGTCGCATGTCGAAAACCGCGACACGCTGATCATGACGATCACCGCGACGCTTGCGGGCGCGATCTCCATGCTCGCCAATTTCGGCTTCTTCTTCGGTGGCAGCAGAGACAACAACAATCCGCTCGGCTTCGTCGGCGTTCTCGTCGCGATCATCGTCGCACCGCTCGCCGCCATGCTGGTGCAGATGGCGATCAGCCGGACGCGGGAATATTCGGCCGACCGGCGCGGCGCCGAAATCTGCGGCAATCCGCTCTGGCTCGCCTCGGCCCTTGGCAAGATCGCCAGCACGGCCCGGCGGATTCCGAACCCTGATGCCGAGCGCAATCCCGCGACCGCCCACATGTTCATCATCAACCCCTTGAGCGGACAGCGAATGGACAATCTGTTCTCGACCCATCCCGACACGGAGAACCGCATCGTGGCACTGCAGGAACTGGCTGGCCGGATCGGCGGCGGCGGCGGGGCGGGCTTCGCGCGAACCGGCTATACGGCTGCGGAGCGCATTGCGCCGCGCGCGCCCGAGCCGGCGACCGCGATCGACCATTCGGCACCCGGCCCCTGGGGCGATGGCGGCCGGCCCGACAGGGCGGACAAGGAAGGGCCGGTGCCAGGCCCTTGGAGCAATCGCGGCCGCCGGCCGTCGGGCAAGACCGATCGCTCGCGCCGGGGACCCTGGGGTTGACCGGGGCGGAGAGAGCAGGCAGCGGCCGCGACAGGAACACGGCTTCCGCAAGGCCGCGCAGTTCCAAGCCTAAAGGGCGGGGTGCCCCGTCTGTGAAGGGCCGGGGAGCCGGCTCGGAAGCCGGCGGGGCCGATCCCGCCGCGTCCGCGCCGCGTCCCGGGCTTCCCGCGCGCCAGGTCGCGGCGAGGCTGCTTGCTGCGGTCGTCGAGGCGAAGACCTCGCTCGACGGCCTGACAGATCCCTCCCATGGTCATCCGCAGTTCCGCCGGCTGGAGCCGCGCGACCAGGGATTGGTGCGGGCGATCCTGCAGACGGCGCTGCGCTTTCGCGGCTCGCTCGACCAGGAGATTGCCGCTCGCATCGAGCGGCCGCTGCCGCCCAACGCGTCGGCGCTGCGTCATGTGCTGCATGTCGGGGCGGCGCAGATCCTCTATCTCGACATTCCCGACTCCGCCGCCGTCGATCTCGCCGTCGCGTCCGCCGCAGCCGATCCGCGTACCGCCCGGTTCAAGAACCTCGTCAACGCCGTCCTGCGCCGGATCGCCCGCGAGGCGGCGTCCGGCACGGCGGCGGCCGACCCGCTGGTCGATTGTCCGGCCTGGCTGCGCGAACGACTGGAGGCGCAATACGGTGTCGAGCGGGCCGGGGCGATCGCCGCCGTCCATCGCCGGCCGGCGCCGGTGGACATCACCGTCAAGTCCGATCCGGCCGGCTGGGCGGAACGGCTCGGCGGCCGCGTCATCGCCGGTGGCAGCGTGCGGCTCGAGCGGCTGGAGGCGCCGGTGCCCGAACTGGGCGGCTTTGCCGATGGCGAATGGTGGGTCCAGGACGTCGCCGCGGCGCTGCCGGCCCGCCTCGTCGCGGCGGCGCCCGGGGAGCGGGTCGCAGACCTCTGCGCGGCGCCCGGCGGCAAGACCGCGCAGCTCGCCCTTACCGGCGCCAACGTCACGGCGCTCGACCTCTCGGCTTCGCGGATGAAGCGGCTTTCGGAAAACCTCTCGCGCCTCGGCCTGGAGGCCGAGACGGTCGTGGGCGATCTTTCGGCATTTTCCCCATCGGAGCCGTTCGATGCCGTGCTCCTCGACGCGCCCTGTTCCTCGACCGGCACGATCCGGCGGCATCCGGATGTCGCCTACACCAAGGATGCCGCCGAGATCGACAAGCTGGCCGGCGTCCAGGCCCGGCTTCTCGGCGAGGCGGCGCGGCTGGTGAAGCGCGGCGGCCGGCTCGTCTTTTCCAATTGTTCGCTCGACCGGGCCGAGGGCGAAGCAGTTGTCGAGGCTTTCCTGTCCGACCATCCGGAATTCCGCCGGCTGCCGGTCCTGCCCGAGGAAATAACGGACTTCGGCTTTGCGATCAGCGCCGCGGGAGACCTGCGCACGACGCCGGACATGCTGGCCGGCGAGGCGGGAAAGGCCGGTGGTCTCGACGGATTCTATGCGGCACGGCTGATTCGCGATCAGTAGATTGCTGATTCGGCAACACTCGGTGCGAAAAAATACAAGGTATTCCCCAGCGTAATTTATCCGACTCGCAGCCTTGGTAAGAATGCGTTTACCTTATCGGCAGAAACTTGGCGTTCGAACCGCCGCTCTTCGTGCCGCGCGATGGCAGGCTTGAAGGAGTGCGGCGAACCGGACTTCGAGTCCGCTGTCCGATGCAAGGTGTCGCAGTGTCGACGAGCTTGGTGGATAAGCCGCTTCTGGCGGCCCTGATGTTCCAGGAGGCCTGGCGCCGCCTGCGTCGGCGCCTGCGCAACGGGCCGGTCCACCGGCTGCGCTTCGCCGGAACGGGCGCGGCGCGGCTGCTAGTCGTTCCTCCGAGCCTGCGTCATGGCGACCCGCTGATCGCGGAGGCCGTCTATGGCAGCCGCTTCTATTTCGCCGGCCAGCTGCTTGAGGCCGGGGACGGGTCGATCTTCCAGTGTCCGCCGCCCTCGGCGGCATTCACCGCCGAACTCAACGGCTTTTCCTGGCTTCGCCACCACGCCGCCGCCGGCGATGCGCTGGCCGCCCACAATGCGCGGGCGCTCGTCTGCGACTGGATCCGGATCAGCGGCCACCGCCTGTCCGGCCCGGCCTTCGAGCCGGAAGTGGCCGCGCGCCGGGTCATCGCCTGGCTGAGCCATGCCGATCTCCTGACGAATGAGACCGACTACCGGTTCTATCGCCGCTTCATGAACAGCCTGACTGCGCAGGCGCGGTTCCTGCGCTCGGTCGCGGCGGAGGCGCCCGACGGTATTCCGCGGCTGATGGTGCGCATCGCGCTCGCCTTCGCCTCGCTCTGCATGCCGACCGGCAATGGGCGCATCCGCGCCGCGGCCGAGAACCTTGCCGCCGAGCTGGACCGGCAGGTCTTCCCCGACGGCGGCCATATCTCGCGCGACCCAGCGGCGGTTGTCGCGATCCTTGCAGAGCTCCTGCCCCTGCGCGAGACCTATCTCGGCCAGGGCCAGCCGATCCCGAAGGGCATCTATTCCGCGATCGACCGGATGCTGCCGGCGCTTCGCTTCTTCCGCCATGGCGACGGCTCGCTCGCGCTGTTCAACGGCGCCGGCGTCTCCGACATGCAGCTCATGACGGCGCTCCTGCGCTTCGACGAGACGCTGGGCGAGCCCTTGTCCCATGCGCGCCATAGCGGCTTTCACAGGCTGGCCGCGGGCGGCACGGTGGTCATCGCCGATACCGGCCGGCCGCCTCCCGCCCAGGTCTCGCACGGAGCGCATGCGGGCACGCTCGCCTTCGAACTCTCGAGCGGGCCGTGCCGGATCGTCGTGAATTGCGGTCGCCCCGTGGGCGAGAAGCCGGAATGGCGCCGCCTGTCCCGCGCGACGGCGGCCCACTCCACCGTCACCCTCGACGACCGGTCCTCCTCGCGCTTTGCCGCCTCGAAAGGGCTCGACCGCTTTCTCGGCAACCCGCTGGTGCCGGGCCCGACCCGGATCGACCTCGCCGAGCCCGATGTCGATCCGCAGCGCGGGGGCGCGGGCTTCTTGGCCACGCATGACGGCTATGACCGCGATTTCGGGCTCCTGCACGGCCGCAGCATGATCCTGTCGAAGGATGGATGGACGCTGGAGGGACGCGACCGGTTCTCCCGCACCCGCCGCGCCCGGCATCAGGATCATGCGATCGCCGCGGCGGCGCGCTTTCATCTCCATCCGGGCGTCAGCGTCGAGATGCACGGCGCCGGCGAGGCGCGGCTGACGATGCGCGGTCAGGTCTGGCGCTTTGCGGCCGACCAGCCCTTCACCATTGAGGACTCGATCCTCTTCGCCGATTCCGGCGGGGCGCGGCGGACGCTGCAGCTCGTTGTGATGTTCGATCCCGGCCTCACCGAAGAGGTCTGCTGGCGGTTCGAGCGCGAGCGCTGACCCGGCGGCTGGACGCCGCCGCCGTCGCGGTCCAGATAGGACGCCATGCGTCTCGTCCTCCTCCTCGCCGCCCTTACCCTTCTCTCCGCCTGCGGCGGCATGAACCGGGCGGTCGGCGTCCTCCCGAACACGCTCGACGACCTCGCCGCGAAGTCGCGGGGCAATTCCGCTGCGGCTCCGGCTCCCGGTGGGCCGGCGGAGACCCCGGCGGACTGACTCCGGCCTCCCCCGCATCGGGGGAACCCGTCTGCTTCGAGCCTCGCGGGGATGGAGACCGGCCGGCATTGTCCCGGCGGGCGTGTAGTCCTATCAGGAGCGGCAGGACGGAAGTGTCGCCGCGCCGTCCCTCTCCACGATCGCAGGGAATCTTCGAAATGTCCGTCAAGGCCAATGCCACGCCCCTTCCCGACCGCGTCGAGATCCGCCGCGCGCTTCTGTCGGTCTTCGACAAGACCGGCCTCGTCGATTTCGCGCGGGCGCTCGCCGACAAGGGGATCGAGCTCGTCTCGACAGGCGGCACGCTGCGCGCCCTGGCCGAGGCCGGGATCGCCGTCCGCGACGTCTCCGAGCTCACCGGCTTTCCCGAGATCATGGACGGGCGGGTGAAGACCCTGCATCCGGGCGTTCACGGCGGTCTTCTGGCGATAAGGGACGATGCCGCCCATGCCGCCGCGATGGCGGATCACGGCATTGCCGGCATCGATCTCCTCGTCTCCAATCTCTATCCCTTCGAGGAGACCCTGAAGGGCGGCGCCGATGCCGCGACCATCGTCGAGAACATCGACATCGGCGGTCCGGCGATGATCCGCGCCGGCGCCAAGAACCACGGCTATGTCGCCGTCGTTACCGATCCCGAGGATTATGCGGCGGTGCTTGCCGCGCTCGGCACCGGCGCCGAGACAGGCCTCGCGCTGCGCCGGCAGCTCGCCGCGCGGGCCTTTGCCCGCACTGCGGCCTATGACGCCGCAGTATCCGACTGGTTTGCCGGCGAAGTATCGGACAAGTTGCCCCGGCGGACGAGCTTTGCGGGAACGCTGGCCGAGACGCTGCGCTATGGCGAGAACCCGCATCAGTCGGCCGGCTTCTACCGCACCGGCGACACGCGGCCGGGCGTTGCCACGGCACGGCAGGTCCAGGGCAAGGCGCTGTCCTACAACAACATCAACGACACCGACGCGGCCTTCGATCTCGTCGCCGAGTTCGACCCGGAGCGCACCGCCGCCGTCGCGATCATCAAGCATGCCAATCCCTGCGGCGTTGCGGAAGCGGCGGACCTGACGCAGGCCTACCGCCAGGCGCTCGCCTGCGACCCCGTCTCGGCCTTCGGCGGCATCGTCGCGCTGAACCGCAGGCTGGATGCGGCCGCTGCCGAGGAGATCGTCAAGGTGTTCACGGAAGTGATCATCGCGCCGGAGGCCGACGAGGCGGCGATCGCGATCGTCGCGGCCAAGAAGAACCTCCGCCTGCTCCTGACCGGCGGCCTGCCGGACCCGCGTGCCAAGGGGCGGATCGTGAAGTCCGTCGCCGGCGGACTGCTCGTCCAGTCGCGTGACAACGGGGTGGTCGACGATCTCGACCTCAGGACCGTCACGCGCCGCGCGCCGAGCGAGGCTGAACTTTTAGATCTCAAATTCGCCTTCCGGGTCGCCAAGCACGTCAAGTCGAACGCGATCGTCTATGCGAAGGATCTCGCCACGGTCGGCATCGGCGCCGGCCAGATGAGCCGTGTGGATTCGGCCATGATCGCGGCGCGCAAGGCCGAGGATGCGGCGAAAGCCGCAGGACTCGCCGATCCCCTGACCCGCGGCTCGGTCGTCGCCTCGGACGCCTTCTTCCCCTTCGCCGACGGGCTCCTTGCGGCGGTGGAGGCGGGCGCGACGGCGGTGATCCAGCCCGGCGGCTCGATGCGCGACGACGAGGTGATCAAGGCGGCGGACGAGGCCGGCCTCGCCATGGTGTTCACCGGCATGCGCCACTTCCGGCATTAACGGTCGGGCGATCGGCCGGAGCCGCTCCTTCGGCCGATCTCTTCGTGTCGCGCCGGTCTCCGTGAGAACCGGTTCTCAGTCTTCGTCCGGATGATCTACGGGCGAGACGCGCCTTGGCCGTCGGTGCGTGCCGGCATGCCGCTCAATCCGTCTCGCTTCGCGGTTCCTCGCCCAGGATCCGCGCGAACTTCTTGGTCGATTCGAAGCGTTCGCAGACGATGACGAGGACCGCGGTGAGGGGAACGGCGAGCAGGCCTCCCGCGAGGCCCCAGACCCATCCCCAGAACAGGAGCGAGATGATGATCGTCACGGGCGGCATCGACAGGCCGCGCCCCTGCAGCATCGGATAGATGAAGTTGCTGATGATCAGGTTGAGCAGCAAAAGGCCGCCGAACACCGCGAGCGGCATGGTGTAGCCGCCGAACTGGATGAAGGCGTAGAGCGTCGGCGGGATGATGCCGACGAGATTGCCGATGACCGGCACGAAATTGAGGAGAAAGTTCAAGATCCCCCAGATCAGGGCGAGCTCGAGACCCATCGCGAACGACCAGAGGCCCGTCGCAAGGCCGGTGATGATGCTGGTGACGACTGTGATGCCGAGATATTGCTGGATGCTGTGGGCGATCTCGGTGACGGTGCCGTAGATCTCGCGGTTTTCGTCGCGGCCGAACTGCGTGCGGAACTTCTTGCTGAGCGCCGGGACTTCGGGAAATCCGAGGACGACGATCACCGCGATGATGCCGAGATAGCTCAGCATCGTATAGACGTCGCCCACAAGCGAGCGGCCGATCGCCAGGAGGCGGTCGTAGCCGCCGGATGCGTCGAGAGTCGGCAGGCCCATCGGCTCTGCCCACTCGACATAGCGCGAATAGATCGACCGGAACCGCTCGTCATGGGCAATAAAGGTCGTCGCGACCTGCGCCATCGAGAAATAGATCGCGGCGAAGAAGACGGCGAAGATGGCGAGGAGGATGAGCATCGTCCCGCCATAGCTGATCGCCGCCGGGACGCTGCCTGGAAAGAGCTTACGGATCGGCCAGGCCGCCGCAATGATGAAGATCGCGACCACGATCGGGATCAGCACAGGGGCGCCCCAGCGCAGTGCGGCAACGGCCACCACGGCCGCGATGACAGTGAGTAGCCGGTTTCGGACGAGATCGGACGGCATCGAGATGATTGGCTCCCGGCTGGCGAGGGTCGGGCGGGAGAGTTGACCCAGGTGATCCTGTGGGCCCGCACGAGCCGCGGGTCCCCAGCCAGATAGTGCAGCACAGGAAAAGACGACCGTCGCCCAGTCCCCTCGTCCGGAAGATCGCTAGCCGGCAAACGGCACTGGGGCAGCCGGCCTCACGGGCCGGCAGGCGCTGCTCAGCTTCAAAGTCCCAGATCTCTGTTGGGACCTTTGGTGAAGAGTAGGATCGCCACGCCCGCGACGAAGAAGGCGAGCAGCGCCGACATGCCGATGCGCGAGGCGGTCACAGGGTCGGTGCTTGTCGCGGCGATGGCGGTGACAGCCGCGACCGTCGCCGGCGCCAGGAAGGACGTCGCCCGCCCGATGAGGGCGTAGAAGCCGAAATAGCGTCCGGCCTCGTCGGGGGTGACCGACTGCGCCAGCCAGGAGCGGGAGGAGGCCTGGACCGGGCCGAAGGCGAGGCCGATGAACAGGCCCCACAGGATGTAGCTCTTCTCCGCCGCCGTCGCGAAGAGCCCGGTCGCTTCGCTGGGTGCGAAGGCGACGAGGCCGAAGAGGGTGGATCGCGGTTCGGTCGAGATGATGCCGAGGGTCGCGATCAGGAGGCAGAGGATCGCCGCGACGACCACGGCCTTCGAGCCCAGCCGCGCGTCGAGGAGGCTTGCCCCGAGACAGCCGAGGATCGCGGTGACGTTGAGGATGATGCCGAACAGGCCGCTCTCGGTGATCGACCAGCCGAACATGCCGGCCGCAAAGGCGCCGCCGAGGACGATCAGCGCGTTGACGCCGTCCTGGTAGATCATCCGGGCGATGAGGAAGCGCATGAGCGCCGGCCGCCCCCGGAGCTCGCGAAAGGTCGCGAGAAGGTCGGAAAAGCCGTGGCGGACGGCCGCGCCGACCGGCTCGGCCCTCGGACGGTCCGGGGTCAGCAGGAACATCGGCAGGACGAAGACGCAATACCACAGCGCCGATAGAGGCCCGGTCGCCCGCGCGCCTTCGCCCGCCGCTGGGTCTAGATCGAAGAGCGGCACGAGGCCGAGAATGGTGCGCCCGGTCTCCGGCGAGCCGGCGAGACAGGCGAGGGTGAAGATCAGGAAGACGATGCCGCCGGCATAGCCGAGGCCCCAGGCAATGTTGGAGACGCGGCCGATCTCGGCGCGGTGGACGAGGCGGGGGATCATCGCGTCGTTGAAGACGATCGAGAATTCCGCGGCGATCTGCGCGGCGACGATGAGCGTGGCGGCGAGCGCGAGCGAGGAGCCGGGCGCCGCCGTCCACAGAAGCGACAGGGCGCAGATCTGGACGACCGCCAGCCCGGCGATCCAGGGCTTGCGCGGACCGGCGCGGTCGGCGATAGCGCCGATCAGTGGCGAGAGACACGCGGCGATGATGCCGGTCACCGTCGCGGCGAACGCCCACCAGGCCTGACCGGTCGCAACATCGGGCGCGAGCTGCGAGACGAAATACGGGCCGAAGACGAAGGTGATGACAACGGTGAACAGGGGTTGCGCGGCGAAGTCGAAGGCCATCCAGCCCCAGACGGCAGGGCGGCGCAGCGGCCGGCGATAGGGCGGCTGGTCGCCGATCGATACACTGGTCAACGCCGTCGTCTCCCGCAGTCGCTGATCCTTGCGCATAGCGGCGGGAGGGGTAAGCGTCCAGAGGCGGCGAAGGTTAGGGTCTGCTCACCGTCTCGGGTGGCGGCCTTATAACCCCCTCTGCCCTGCCGGGCATCTCCCCACAAGGGGGGAGATCGGCAGCTTCGGGCTTGTCGCCCTTCGGCCTCTTCCCTTGCAGTGTCATGCGTTCATCGTGACGCGAAAAGAGCCTCTAACGCCTCGAATCTCGGCATCGTGCTTTCCGGAAGTCTAGTCCGATCTTAGGCCGATGCTGTAGTGCGCCATCCATCTGCCTGCGGGTGTCATCTGTCGGGAGTAGGAGAAGACGGTCCTGCAGGATGATCTCCCCCCTGGTGGGGGAGATGCCCGGCAGGGCAGAGGGGGGCGAACACCCGCTACGTCGCCAGGCTCGAATGTCGCATTTCGCGGCCAGCCTCAACCCGCCCGCGGTGCCCGCACGACCTCGCCGGCCGGCCGCTCCGCCTCGACTCGCACAAAATCCCCGACATCGATGCGCCCGGTGCCGCGCGGGACGGCGTTCCAGCCGAACAGGACGCCGGGCACGCGCCGGTCGGCCGAGAAGCGGATCCGGCGCAGGGCGTCCAGCGGCTGCGAGCCCGCGACGTCTCCCGTCTGCTGGTCGACCGTGGTGACGGTGCAGCGCGCGCAGGGCTTGACGAGATCGAGGAGAACGGCGCCGATACGGATCGTCGCCCAGCCGTCCTCGGCCCAGGGCTCCGCCCCGTCGATGACGACATTCGGCCGGAACCGGCCCATCGGCACGGCTTCGCTGCCGCTCCCGACGATCTCCGCATTGAGAGCGCGCAGCGACTGTCTGTTGGCGACGAGCAGCGGAAATCCGTCGGCGAAGGTGACGGGGCGTCCGGCTTCCGCCCAATCCGGGCTGACCTCTCGCCCCGCGCCCGCATCCTGATGGACGAGGCGTACGGGCATTCCGAGCCAGTCCGACAGGGCGCGGTTGGTGGTCTCGTCGGCGACGGCGGCCTCCACCCTGTCGTCCCAGACCCGCACCGTCAGGCGCTCGGCGCCGTCGGGCGTCGGCACGAAGCGTTCGCCCGCCTCTTCAAACCCGAGATGCAGGCCGTCCGGATCAGGCTCGGCATGAAGCAGCGCGAGCTTCGGCAGCTCGCGCTGGGTGACGAAGCGGTCGCCCGCATCGACCACCATCCAGCGGCGGTCACGGGCAATGCCGGCGCGCTGGACGTCCGCGTGATCGAGGTCGAGCGCGCGGCCGCCCTTGACGGGATATATGTGGATGGAGCCGAGCTGCATCGTGGGAACCTTCCTGCGGGTCGGCGGCGTCGCGCGCGCGCCGATCCCAGGCCTATCGTGCGGCCGGCAAAACCGCCACCGGGGGAGAAGGGGGCGCGCGCCGAGAGCGGCGTCCGGGAGAGCTAAGACTGCTCGGCAAGATCGCCGAGGAGACCCGCCGCCACCGTCAGCCGCGCGACCGAAGTCTCGCCGGAACCGGCCAGCGCCGAGATCTGGCTGCGGATTCGGTCGACGGCGCTGCGGCGGGCATCGGCCCATTCGGCGGCGTCGCGATGGTCGCGCAAGGCGGCTCGGGTCAACCGGCGGCGGGCGCCGGCGATCTCGCTGCCGGCCCGCTGCAGGGCGAGCGTCTCGAAATAATCCGCCGTGTCCAGCTTGAACAGCGCGTCCTCCAGCCTGCCGATCTCGAAGAGGCCGGTGATGGCGAAATAACAGCCGACCGTGTCCTCGAAGGAGGTCGATGTTTCACGTGAGACGGAGGCGATGTCCGGAACGAGAGCGAGAAGCGGCAGAAGCGCGATATCGGCGGCCAGGTCCTCCGGGACGTTCTTCTCGGCCCAGGCGGCGGAGCGCGACTCGACCTGCTGCCGGGCAATGTCGGTCGCAAGATCCTTCAGCTGCGGCTTCAGCCGGCCGAGCGCGTCGCGCGTGTCGATCGCCGCGCCGGTGAGGCCGCCCTCGAAGCGCTCGTTCTGGACATACCAGCCGGTGGTACGCCGCAGGAAGCGGCCGATCTCGGCATAGAGCGCATTCTGCGTCGCGCCCGACAACGTCCCGTCCAGCGCGTCGACCCGCTGATAGAGGTCGCGCGCGTCGAGCCCGTCCTTGGCGGCGACGAAGGCGCGCACGATCTCCGCCGGAGAGGCGCCTGTGGTCTCGCGCAGGACGGTGACGAAGGTCGGACCCGTGCGGTTCACCACCTCGTTGGCCAAGACCGTCGAAATGATCTCGCGCGCGAGGCGGTGCCCTTCGATGTCGCGGGCGAAGTCGCGGCGCATGGGCACGGGGAAATAATCGTGCAGCCGGTCTTCCAGATAAGGGTCGTCCGGCAGATCGCTCGCCGTCAGTTCGTCGAACAGGGTGATCTTGGCATAGGCGAGGAGGACGCCGAGTTCCGGCCGGGTGAGGCCGCGGCCCGAGCCCCTGAGATCGGCGATCGCAGCTTCTCCTGGGAGGTTCTCGACCGTGCGGTCGAGCAGGCCGGCCTCCTCGAGGACCGCCATGAAGCGGGCCTGCAGGGCGAGCGACCCGGCGCCCTCGCGCTCTTCCAGCGAGATCGCCAGCGTCTGCTCGTAATTGTTGGACAGGACGAGATCGGCGACTTCGGAGGTCATTTCTGCAAGGAGCTTGTTGCGGTCCTCGCGGCTGAGCCTGCCGTCGCTCATCGCCGACTTCAGCGCGATCTTGATGTTGACCTCGACGTCCGAGGTGTTGACGCCGGCCGAATTGTCGATCGCGTCGGAATTCAGCCTGACGCCGCAGCGAGCCGCCTCGATGCGGCCCTTCTGGGTGACGGCGAGATTGGCGCCCTCTCCGACGATTTTGGCCCTGACGTCCTGCCCGGTGATGCGCACGGCGTCGTTGGCGCGGTCGCCGACATCCGGATTGGTCTCGGACGCGGCGCGGATATAGGTGCCGATGCCGCCGAACCAGAGAAGGTCGACGGGGCTCTTGAGGATCGCGGTGATGATCTCGCTCGGCGCGCCCTCGCGCTTGTCCCAGCCGATCGCCGCGGCCGCTTCCTCCGACAGGCGGATGCGCTTGTCGCGCCGCGAGAAGACGCCGCCGCCGGCAGAGATCTTTTCGCGGTCATAGTCGGTCCAGGCCGAGCGGGGCTGGTTGAACAGCCGCTCGCGCTCGGCGAAGGAGGCCTCCGGATCGGGGTCCGGATCGATGAAGATGTCGCGATGGTCGAAGGCGGCGATCAGGCGGGTCTTGCGCGAGAGCAGCATGCCATTGCCGAACACGTCGCCCGACATGTCGCCGCAGCCGGCGACAGTGAAAGGCTCCTCCTGGATGTCCCAGGCCTTGTCGCCCTGGCCCATCTCGCGGAAATGCCGCTTCACCGCCTCCCAGGCGCCCCGTGCGGTGATGCCCATGGCCTTGTGGTCGTAGCCGGCCGAACCGCCCGACGCGAAGGCGTCGTCGAGCCAGAAATCCTCGGACTGGGCGATGGCGTTGGCGGTGTCGGAGAAGGTCGCCGTGCCCTTGTCGGCGGCGACGACGAAGTAGGGATCGTCGCCGTCGTGCCGGCGGATCTTGTCGGGCGTCACCAGCTTGTCGCCGACGAGATTGTCGGTCACCGACAGGAGCGAGGCGACGAAGACGACATAGGCCGAGCGACCCGCGGCGAACCAGGCGTCGCGCTGGCCGGCATCCGGCAGGCGCTTGGGAAAGAAGCCGCCCTTGGCGCCGACCGGCACGATGACGGCGTTCTTGACCTGCTGCGCCTTGACGAGGCCCAGCACCTCCGTGCGGTAGTCCTGGGCGCGGTCCGACCATCTGAGCCCGCCGCGCGCCACCGGTCCGAAGCGCAGATGAACGCCTTCGACCCGGGCGTCGAAGACGAAGATCTCGCGGTAGGGCACCGGAGCGGGAAGCCCCTCGACGGCGCGCGAATCGAGCTTGAAGGCGAGTGCCGGCTCGACTTGGCCGGGTTCGGAGGAGGCGTCCGCCGAGATGCCGTCTACGGCGTAGAAATTGGTCCGGAGCGTTGCGAGGATCGCATTGAGGAAGCGGCGGACGATGCGGTCGTCGTCGATCGAATCCACCGCGTCGAGCGCCTCGACGATTGCGTCGTAGATCGCGCGTGCGCCGCGCTCGGCGGCGATCTCGGCCTGCGGGTCGGTATTGTCGTCGTGCTCCCCGCTCTCCGGCGCCTGCGCCCCTGCGGCGTTGCCCGCCTCTGCGGGATCGAAGCTTGCTGCAAAGAGGTCCCAGAGCCGGGAGGCGATCTTCGGCTGGCGCACCAGCGCCGCGGCGAGATAGTCCGGCGAATAGGGCAGGCCCCCCTGGCGCAGATAGCGCGCATAGGCCCTGAGCACGTTCGCCTTGCGGAAGGAGAGCCCGGCTTCCAGAACCAGGGCGTTGAAGCCGTCGTTCTCGATGCCGCCGCGCCAGACCGCAGCGAAGGTCTCCTCCAGCGAGACCCCCTCGTCTTCCAGGCTGATGTCGCCGCCACGCTGGCGGGTGAGGTCCATGTCGTGGAGATGGACGGTGTCGCCGTCCGGCCGAGAGATGCGATGCGTGCGTTCGGAAACGACGCCGAAGCCCATGTTCTCCAGGATGGGCACGCGGGTCGAGAGGGAGACCGCCTGGCCGAGATGGTAGATCTTCAGCCGGATCGTCTCGGACGCGTCGTGCCTGCGCCGGTAGAAATCGACGAAGAGCGGGCTCTCCGGCGACAGATGGTCGATGACCTTGACGTCGCGGACGGCTTCCACCGGGTCGATCACGTCCCGGTAGCTGTCGGGAAGCCCGGCGGTGAAGCGGGCGAGACCGCTCGGCTCGCCGCCGCGCGACAGAGCGAGCGCGAACTCGTCCTCCCAGTTCTTGGCCATCTCGGCGATCCGGGCCTCGAGCCGCTCCGGCTCGACCTCCGGCGTCTTGCCCTCGGTGCGGCCGATGATGATGTGGACGCGGGCGAGCAGCCCCTCCGGGAAGGCCGGATAATAGGCCGAGACATGCCCGTCATAGGCTTCGGCGAGGAGCAGGCCGATGCGCTCGCGCAGCCGCGAATCGTAGCGGTCGCGCGGCACGAACACGATTACCGACGCGAAGCGGTCGAAGCGGTCGACGCGCGGAAGGACCCGGATGCGCGGGCGCTCGCCGAGTTCGACGATGGCCGAGGCGAAGCGTTCGAGGACATCGGCCTCGATCTGGAACACCTCGTCGCGCGGGTAGGATTCGAGCGCGTTGAGAAGGGCCTTGGCCGAATGCGAGCCGGGCCGGAAGCCGGAATTGGCGATCACCGTCTCGGCCTTCAACCGGACATAGGGAATGGTGAGGATGGAGCGGGTGTAGGCGGTGGAGGTGAACAGGCCGACGATACGAAGTTCGCCGGCAAAGTTTCCGGCCTCGTCGTACTGCTTGACCCCGACATAGTCCATATAGGCGCGGCGGTGCACCTGCGACTTGGCGTTCGCCTTGGTGACGATCAGCGGGTTCGGCGCCTTCAGGAAGGCGCGGATCTCCGGCGTGGTGGTCATCGGCCGGCCGGGGCGGCCGAGGATGCGGACATCGGGATCGGCGAGGATGCCGAGCGCGTCCTCGCGCCGGCCCTCCAGGACCTCGCCTTCCTGTTCGCCGACGAAGTCGTAGTCGCAGGTGCCGAGGAAGATGAAATTGTCGTCGTGCAGCCATTCGAGCAGCGCGGCCGATTCCTCGACCATGGCGCGCTCGCCGTCGCCGACCTGGCGGGCGCGCTGCTTCAGACCCTCGACCGCTTCGCTGACGCGGGTGCGCATCGCCTGGAAGTCGCGATTGGCATGCGCGACCTGGGCGAGAATGGTGGACAGCGCCGCGCGAAGCGCTTGTTGTGCCTCGTCGTCGGAGAGCGGATCGATGGCGAACTGGATGACGCTGACGCGGCCACCCGGCTCGGTGCTGCCGGAGGCCGAGAAGCTTTCGACGCTTCCGTCCGTGCCGCGGGAAACGTCCAGGATCGGATGCGAGATGTAGTGGATCTCGGTCGCCTTGTCGGCGATCTCGGCGGTCACCGAATCGAAGAGGAAGGCCATGTCGTCGCTGACGACGGTGACGAGGTCCTGCGCCTCGCCATTGCGCCGGAAGTCCTCCGGGCGGGCGATGCGGACCACGGGTTGGCCGGGACGGTGCGCTCCGAGCGCCTCGGCGCCGGCCTCGGCGGCGACCGCGAGCGCGGCGGTGGAGAAGGCCGCCAGATCGTCGGCCGGCGGGCGGGCGAACAGGAGCGGCGCGAGCAGCGCTCCCGGCCGTTCCGGTCCAAGGCTCTCGATCACCGCCCGCAGCATCTCCGACTTCTCGTTGACAGGCCGGTCCATGGCAATCTCCCTCCGCTCGTCGCTTTGCGTCTCTTCCGGGCCTATCATAGCGGAAAAGCTCTTCGCTTCGACGCCGGCCGAGCCCGAGAAGGCGTGACGAGGCGATCGTTCGATCCCGGGAGGACCAGATGAGCCAGAACCATGACGCAGGCGTAACGGCACTCGACCTCGGCGTCGCCGAGCCGTTGTCGGAGCGCACCAAGGCCTATTTCGCCAAATGCGAGGAGAAGCTCGGCCTCGTGCCGAACGTCCTCCTCGCCTATGCCTTCGACGAAAAGAAGCTCGACGCCTTCGGAAACTTCTACAACGATCTGATGCTGGCCGAGAGCGAATTGTCGAAGCTCGACCGCGAAATCATCGCGGTGGTCGTCTCGGCCATCAACCATTGCCACTATTGCCTGACGGCGCATGGCGCGGCGGTGCGCCAGCTTTCCGGCGATCCCGCCTTCGGCGAGCAGATCGCCCAGAACTGGCGGGCGGCCGGGCTCGACGCCAAGCGCATAGCGATGCTGGATTTCGTCACCAAGCTCACCGAGCGACCCGACACCATCGTCGAGGCCGACCGGCAGGCGCTGCGGGACGCCGGCTTTTCCAACCGGGGAATCTTCGACATCGCGGCCGTCGCGGCGTTTTTCGCGATGTCGAACAGGGTGGCTTCGGCGACCGACATGAAGCCGAATGCGGAGTATCATGGGATGAGCCGGTAAGTGGGAGCAGTGGGGCTGAATGAATTAGGTTTGCTGATGCTGTTTCAGATTTGCCCGGATAGGTGATCGGCAGTTACCGACCCATCGCCGCCGTTCATGCCAGGAAGTGACTACTCTGAAAGCGGACCCTTGCAGGTGGCTGTCGTCATCGATCGCATCTGTGGCAGAAGTCGAGTGCAGGACTGTTCGTTTGAGTCGGGATTTCGCGACTGACTATAGTGAAGGTTTCAGCTTAATGCAGTCCATCCAAACGCTTTTGGAACGAGCAAGTAAGACCGAACATGGCTTTAAAGACCTGGAAAAGGCGGCCGTTGAGGTCTGCGACATGGTTCATGCGACCGAAGCCAAAGATCTGGGCTTTACTCTGCTGCAGGCGCCTTTGCCGCAAGCGCGATGCATTGGAATATTCATTCTCGGGATCGTGGCAGCACAGTATGTTGACGCTTTAACGGCTCTGAAGGAGCAGGCTCGCCGGGACAGCGACTGGCGGGTTCAAGAAATCATTGCGAAAGCATTTGATCGCTTTTGTGCGGATAGGGGATATGAAACCGCGCTTCCGGTTATCAGGACCTGGTTGGCGGATCCTTCCGCCAACGTTCGACGGGCTGTAACGGAGGGTCTTAGGATATGGACGAGGCGGCCGTATTTCCGCGATCACCCCGAGGTTGCAGTTGGGTTGCTCAGCCAGTTTAGAAACCACGACAGCGAATATCTTAGGAAGTCGGTAGGCAACGCCCTGCGGGACATCAGCAAGAGGCATCCGGAGCTTGTCGTGCGAGCCGTTGCAGGCTGGAAGCTTGATGAACGTGGCACACGGCAGACCCATAAACTTGCGACTCGATTGCTCCAGACGGAGCTGAGACAACAGGGGATATACGATGGATCCGACACGCACCAGTAATGCATTTCAAATATTCATCGAGGAAGCCCCCGCTCATCAGCAAGCATGGTTAGAAGTTGTCGCAAAACTTGGCGCATCGTCAAAGCTGGACGCAAAAACAGAAGCGCTGGTGTATATAGGTATAATTGCAGCGGTGCGGCTGGATAGCGGTCTTCCGTTTCATGTATTGGAGGCGAAAGAGCACGGCGCAAGCCGCGATGAGATTATCAGCGCCATTCTTGCGGGATTGCCAGCAGTTGGAAACGTGGTGATCCAATCACTACCCATTGCCCTAGAGGCATACGATAAATGACTCCCGGAATCCGAGCGCATTTGTCCTGACTGCCGAACACTGCAAAGCATAAGGTTGTTATATCGTGCGATTTTAAATATTGTTTTAAATTGGATAAATACATGACTGCCCCTTCAGACAAAGACGAATTGCTCAAAGCGGTCGATTCAAACTTCGATAAGTTTATCATCGAGCTGCGCAGCGTCCCGTTGTCAGTGGTTGATGAACGAAGCCTGGAAGGACATGCGAAGGGAACACAGATGAGCGTTGCCAATCTCGCAGCCTATCTAGTCGGGTGGAACGAGCTGGTGCTCAAGTGGCTCGACCGGGACGCAGCGGGCGAACAGGTCGATCTTCCCGAAAGCGGCTTCAGGTGGAACGAGTTGGGCCGGCTCGCTCAGAAATTCTATCATGACTATGAGGACGTCCCCTATCCGCAGCTTATCGAGCGTCTGGCGGCGGCGAAGGGGCGGATTGTTTCGGTGATCGAAGCCCGCAGCAACGACGACCTCTATGGCCGCCCTTGGTATGGGAAATGGACGATGGGCCGCATGATCCAGTTCAACACGTCATCGCCTTATGCGAACGCGCGTGCCCGTTTGCGGAAGTGGCTGAAGACAAAAAGCGCGGCGTAGATATCGGGATCACGCGATCGCCTTTGAGCCTTTACCCACCATTCAGACCGATCTTACATCTGTTCGTGACGACCTTCTCACGAGGAACCAACATGGAAGCCACTCAACTGCACAGGGGACGACTTATTGACCACATCCAGCTCGTGGTGCGTGATCTCAAAGCGAGCCAGGATTTTTACACGGCAGTCATGGCTGTGCTGGGTGTCCCAATTCTCAGCACGGACAATGGCTACTTCTTGGCCGACGAACTCATCGTATCCTCGGTGCAAAGCTCAACGGCTTTGGGCGAGTTGACGGGGCGCCATCACGTGGCCTTTCAGGCTAAAGATCGCGCCACGGTGGATGCCTTCTACAGCGTGGCGTTGGGCCACGGCGGCCGCGACAACGGCGCGCCCGGCGTGAGGAACTACCACCCAGGATACTACGCGGCTTTCGTCCTCGACCCGGATGGCAACAATATCGAGGCCGTCTACCAAGGCGAGGCAAAGCGCAGTGCGCCGTCAGTGGTGATTGAATTCTAGAGTTGCGTTTGCAGTGCATCGCCGGGCCGCGTTTTGTCCCGCGAAGTAGACTACAATCTCGCGGAAATCCTGAGTATCGCGGTCAGATCTCCGACGCTGAAAAGGCAGGGAAAATTCTCTCGCCAAGTCGGCGAGAAAGCCGGCATTCTGCCGATGTCGTTCGCGACACCCAGGGTCACCATGCCGAGTCAACTTTCTTAAGAATCCGTCCCAAACCGGACTGTCTCCTTTCCACCCAACTCGCTCCTTCGAACGCTCGTTTTTTTGCAGCGCGTTCATTCGGAGACGATGGCACGCATCACCGCCCGCCCGCCGATTGTCTGGCGCTCTTCGCCGCCATCCGAAGACGAGTGCCAGCGCGCAGCAAGAGGCGTTCCGACGAGGGTCGTCCCGGCCAGACGCTCGAGCTTGTAAGTCCTTCCTTCTGAAGCGCCCGCTCTCAGATCACCACCAGCCGGTCCGGCAGTTCGTTGGTGTTCTTTCCGCTGGAGGGGAAATGTTCGCACAACAGTGCGCCGGCGGCCGTGACGGCCGCGACATAGCCGTCGGCGATGCGGTCCGCGCGGGCGGCTTCCAGGAGGTCGGCGACGATGCCGTCCCAGGCCTCCTGCGGCACGCGTTCCGCGATGCCGGCATCGGCGACGATCTCCGCGTGGCGCTCGGCCGCGGAGACGAAGATCAGGACGCCGGTGCGGTTTTCGGTGACGTGGATGCCATGGGCGGCGAACTGCTTGAGCGCGGCGGCATGGGCCCTTGCGGCGGCGATGCCGCGCGGCACGAAGACCATTCGCAATCCCGGTGCCGCGGCGAAGAGCCCGGCGAGCAGGAGCGCGGCGGCGAGCTGGCATGAGACGAGCGTCAGCGCCTGAACCGATGCGCCGAGGAGCGGGGCGAGGAGGGCAGCGAGGAAGGCCGCAGCCAGCGCAAGCGCCAGCGCCGCCGTCGCCGCGACGAAGCCGTAGGCGTCGCTTGCATGGGAGAACACGGCGTAGATCTCGCCGCTCGTCCCGGCTTCCGCCTGGCCGATCGCAGCGGCGATGCGGGCGTGATCGGCGGGGGTGAATGTCAGATGCGCCATCTTCACCAGCTCCCCGAGGATCCGCCGCCGCCGAACGAGCCGCCGCCGCCCGAAAAGCCGCCGCTGGACGAACCGCCCCCGAACGAACTGCCGCTGCTGCGGGAGAAGCCGGAGGCGGAGGAGGTGTTGCCGAGCGTCCAGACCATGCCGAGCCAGCGATAGCGGTTCGGCCCGACCTTCTTGCCTCGCCGGCGGGCGAGGCGCGACAGGACGAACATGGCGATGACCAGCGCCCAGATGCCGAAGAAGACGAGGACGAACAGTCCGGTGGCGACGTCGTCGCCGCTCCAGCCCTTGTTGCGCTCGGCTCGCGCTTCCAGCTCGGCCGCATTGCCCGACAGCACTGTCAGGATCCCGTCGACGCCCTTCGAGATGCCGGCGGCATAATCGCCCGAGCGGAAGGCCGGCAGGATGTCGGTCTGGATGATGACCGAGGAGAGCGCGTCGGTGAGCGTGCCTTCGAGGCCGTAGCCGACCTCGATCCGCACCTTGTGGTCGTCGCGCGCGACGAGGAGGACGACGCCGTTGTTCTCGCCTTCTTGCCCGATCCCCCAGGCCCGGCCGAGCCGATAGCCATAGTCCTCGATCGTATTGCCTTCGAGGCTGGGGATCGTCGCGACCACGATTTGGTCGCTCGATTTCTGCTCGAAGGCGGCGAGCTTTTCGGTCATGGCGGCTTCGGTCGCGGGGTCGAGTAGATCGGCCGTGTCGACGACCCGGCCGGTGAGAGGCGGGAAGGTCTGGGCGGCCGAAGGCGAACCCAAGAGAATGACGACGAACAGCGCGGGGGCGAGCCCCCGGAAAACGGCACCGCACCGCGCCGCGATGGCGGCGAACCGCGGAAAGGCTCCCTGCGGGCTGCGCGGGCGGACCGGCGCGCGTTCCGTCAGCGGGGATGCGGTGACGGTCATTTGCCGAAGTCGACCTTCGGCGGCGTGTCCGATCCCGGCGTCGCGGTGAAGGGCTGCATCGGCTGGGCGTCGGGATAGAAGATCGCGGCGATCCAGCGGCTCGGGATCGTCCTGAGGCCGGTGTTGTAGACCCGGACGGCCTCGATATAGTCGCGGCGCGCCACGGCGATGCGGTTCTCCGTCCCCTCGAGCTGGCTCTGCAGGGCGAGGAAATTCTGGTTCGACTTGAGGTCCGGATAGGCCTCGACCGTGGCGAGCAGCCGCGACAGCGTGCTGGACAGCTGGTCCTGCGCCGCCTGGAACTGCTTCACCGCCGCCGGGTCGGTCAGCTGGCTCGCGTCGATCCGCGTCTGCGTCGCCTTGGCCCGGGCCTCGACCACGGCCGTCAGCACGTCCTTCTCCTGCTTGGCATAGCCCTTCACGGTTTCCACCAGATTGGGGATGAGGTCGCTGCGGCGCTGGTACTGGTTCTGGACCTCGGCCCAGGCGGCCTTCGCCCGTTCCTCATTGGTCGGAATCGCATTGATCCCGCAGGCCGACAGGACGACGGCGACGAGGGTGAGGATGACGGCGAGCGAAATCGGTCGCAGCCTCTGGAAATGGCGGTGGGCGACGGACGACATCGGGGCTCCGGTATGGGAAGAGGTCCCGCGCTTGTAGCCCATCGCGGCGCGCTCCAGAAGCCGCCCCAGCCGATCTTCTGTTGCCCTTCGCCGCCATTTCGGCGAGAGGTGGTGGCCATGATGCATCAGCCGCCCGAAGACGAACGCCAGCGCGAGGCGAAGGCCATCCTGGAACGGGTGCGCCTCGAGACCGAGCCGCAGGTGGGCGCGCATTCGCAGGCGATGTTCCTGAAGACGCGCGAGCACTTCCTGGCCCGCGACGTCGACCAGAAGGACAGGATCGAGGTGCTCGGCACGCGGATCGGCCGGCTGGCCGGCCTCGCCGGCCTCCTCGTCTTCATCCTTCTACTGGCGCGCCAACTGATGGCCGGTTGAACGGAAATGGCAGGAGGTAGCGTGGAAAGCCGAGACCGGCCGGCGGTCATCTCGATTTCGAGCCATGTCGCTCGCGGCAGCGTCGGCAACCGGGCCGCCGCCTTCGCGCTGGAAGCGCTCGGCTTCCCGGTCTGGTCCGTGCCCACCGTCACGCTGCCCTTTCATCCCGGTCACGGTCCGGGCACGCGGATCGTCCCGCCGGCGGAGGCCTTTGCCGGCCTTGTCGACGACCTCGCCGGTTCGCCCTGGCTGAAGGAGGTTGGCGCGGTCCTGACCGGCTATTTCGGCTCGCCCGACCAGATCGCGCCGACGGTCCGGCTGATCGAGGCCGTGCGACGCGTCAATCCGGAGGCGATCGTCCTCTGCGATCCCGCGACGGGAGATGCCGGACGCCTCTATCAGCCGGAGGAGACGCTGGCGGCGATAAGGGACCATCTGGTGCCGATCGCCGACATCGCGACGCCGAACCGCTTCGAGCTCGAATTCCTGTGCGGCCTGGAACTGTCCGACAATCGCGACCTCGCGGAGGCGGCGAGCGCGCTCGGGCCGCGGACCGTCGTCGTCACCAGCGCCTTCGCCATGTTGCGCGGGGGCACCGGAAACCTCCTGGTTCGCGACTTCGAGACGGTTCTGGCCGAACACCGGCTGATCGAAAACGCGCCGAAGGGCGTCGGCGATCTCACCTCCGCCGTCTTCCTCGCCCGCATCCTTTCCGGCGCGACGCCCGAAAAGGCGCTGCAGGCAACCACCGCGGCGGTCTTCGAGATCCTCGCCCGCACCACCAAGCGCGGGGCCGACGAACTGACGCTCGAGACCGATGCCGACAGCCTCAAGCATCCGATGGCGATGGTCCAGATGCGCCGGCTCGCCCATCCGAGTGGCAACCGCCGGGCCTGAGGCCGGCCGGCGGGACGTGCCGGACCGTCCCGGCCTTCCGCCCCGGTGCCGCCCTCGCGCGAATGGCGACGGGCCGCCGAACGCCGATTGATCGCGCTGCAGCAAGTGGGTAATTGTCTATCATGCAGAGCTTCCTCCCCGACCACCTCGTCACCGGCTATCAGTCCTTCCTGGAGAAGCGTCTCCCGGGCGAGAGACAGCGCTTCCGCCAGCTCGCCCAGAGCGGCCAGGAGCCGAAGACGATGGTCATCGCCTGCTGCGATTCGCGCACGGCGCCTGAGACGATCTTCGACACCGCGCCCGGCGAGATCTTCGTCGTGCGGAACGTCGCCAATCTCGTGCCGCCCTACGAGCCGGACGGCGAGTATCACTCGACCTCGGCGGCGCTGGAATTCGCGGTCCATGCCTTGAAGGTCGAGCATGTCGTCATCCTCGGCCATGGCGGCTGCGGCGGCATCCATGCCGCGCTCTCGCCCTCCGCTGAACCCTTGTCGCCGGGCGATTTCATCGGCAAGTGGATGAGCCTGCTCGACCCGGTCGCCAAGGCCGTCGGATCCAACGAACTGATGACGGCTAGGGAACGGCAGGCGGCGCTGGAGCGGATCGCCATTCGCCACTCGATCGCCAATCTCAGGACCTTTCCGGCGATCAAGGCGCTCGAGGACGAGGGCAAGCTCTCGCTGCACGGCGCCTGGGTGGATATCGCCTCGGGCGAACTCTGGGCGATGGATCCGGGCAGCGGCGACTTCCAGCGCACGGTGGAAGAGGGCTGATAGCCTGCGAGGCCGCGTCGCGCGGGTGCGTCGGAATTTCCCCGGCCACTGAGCGGCTGGCCGATCGGTCCGGAGCTTCACCTGGCCAGGTCTCCTGAGAGAACCGTGACGGTCCGCCTTGCCGGGCTCGCGAGGGCCGCTTGTTGAGCGCCGGGTCATCGCGCTGACACGATGCTGTGCAGGATCAGGCCAAGCGCTCGCATCGGTTTCCGTGGAAAGCGTGTCACAGACGCAACATTCTGTTGCGTTCTGGGACAAGGCCGCCTTGCGAACAGGCGCTGCGGTCTTCTTTATGAGAATCGAACGGGTGGTCGGGGCAAATCGCGCCATCCTGGGAAAGAGATAGGCCGGGGAAGGCAACGAACATGACACGAGTGACAATGACGGGCGCGGCGTTGGTCGCCCTTCTTGCGGCGGCGGGATGCTCGCGCTCGGTATCGCCCTTCGAGAGCAGCGGCCCAGCGCCGCTGACGCCGGCACCCACCGGACAGGTGGCAGCCAACCAGCTGCCGCCGCCGCCTCCGCCTCCGCCGCCGCCCTCGACCACCACCAACGACCTCGCCCAGAACCAGACCGGCACCGACGGCACGATGCCGACCGACCAGGCAGATGCCGGGACGGGCAACACCAACGGGTCGAACTCCGGAACCGGCACGAACGGAAGCAACTCGAGCCAGTCCAGCGGCGGCGGCACGCAGGTCGCCTCGCTCGATTCCAAGCCGCTCTCGCGCGCCAGCGTCAGCGGTTTCTACAAGCTTTCGACGACCGGCGGAAACTGCCAGATCGGCCTCGCCTACACCAAGTGGGCAGGCGGCTACCGCGCCGCCTCGCGCGGCTGTCCCGGCAAGATCGCCGATGTGACCGCCTGGGACGTGTCGGGCAGCCAGGTCGTCCTGAAGGATTCCGGCGGCGCGACCGTCGCCAACCTCTCCTCGGCCGGCGGCTCCAAATACACCGGCCGGACCGCCGGCGGGCAGGAGGTCACCATCTACCGCTGATCTCCGGATCCTCCCGGCAGTGCGGGCCTTTCGGCCCGCCCTTCCTTCTTTCGCTGCATTGCACCGGGATCCCGAATTCGGCTAGAGCCGGTCGGGCAGATGGCGCCGTCGGCCGGTCGAGCGGACCGGTCCAGTGCGGCGCGGTGAGACGGAGCACGGATGCAGACGCCGAAGCCGCCTGAGGGCAAAGCGAGACCGGGGCCGGTGCGCTCCGCGCTGGAGCGTCTGATCGAGAAGGGCGAGATCGAGCCGGATACGCTGCAGCGGCGCCTCGCCGACCGGCTCGACCGGCTCGACCGGACCCTGTCGCTGGAGACAGTCGCCTCCAAGGGCAGCGCGCTCGGCTGGCTGTTCGGCAAGAAGAAGTCCGCGGAGCCCGTCCGCGGCCTCTACATCTACGGCGCCGTCGGCCGCGGCAAGACCATGCTGATGGACATGTTCTACCGGCAGACCTCGGTCGCGAAAAAGCGGCGCGTGCATTTCCATGCCTTCATGGGGGACGTGCACGAGCGGATCGGCGCGCATCGCAAGGCGCTGAAGGAGGGGCGGGCGAAGGGCGACGACCCGATCCCGCCCGTTGCCAGCGCGATCGCCTCCGAAGCCCGGCTCCTGTGCTTCGACGAGTTCACCGTCACCGACATCGCCGATGCGATGATCCTGTCGCGCCTCTTCGACGCGCTCTTTGCCGAAGGCGTCGTTCTCGTCGCGACCTCCAACGTCGCGCCGGACGATCTTTACCGCGACGGGCTGAACCGGCCGCTCTTCCTGCCCTTCGTCGACCATCTGAAGGCGCATGCCGACGTCTTCGAGCTCGACGGGGCGGAGGACTACCGGCTGGCGACGCTCGGCCGGGACGACGTCTATCTTGCGCCGCTGGGCGCTGAGACCGCGGCCCGTATCGACGCCATCTGGAAGACGCTGATCAACGGCTCTAAGGAGGGGACGGCGTCCCTGTCGGTAAAGGGCCGCACGGTCGCCGTCCCGCGGGCCGGCAACGGCGCGGCGCGCTTCGCCTTCGACGATCTGCTGAAACGGCCGCTCGGGGCGCAGGACTATCTGGCGCTCGCCAGGCGCTTCCACACCATCGTGCTGGAGGACGTGCCGGTGATGGCGGAGGCCGAGCGCAACGAGGCCAAGCGCTTCATCACCCTCGTCGACGCGCTTTACGATTCCGGCCGCCGCCTCGTCGTCTCGGCCGAGGCGCCGGTGGACGAACTCTATCGCGCGCAAAACGGCACTGAAGCCTTCGAATTCGACCGTACGGTCTCGCGGCTGATCGAGATGCGGTCCGAGGAGTATCTGGAGAAGGCCGAGGCGCGGGACGAGCGGGCGGCGTAGAAATCCGTTCTCGTCTCCGACACGGATGCGCTCCCCAGGTCTGGTATGATAAATTCATACCAGGCTTGGTGGAGAGTGTGATGGCGGCGAGCGAAAAGCGGACTTTCAGCCTTCCGGCGGAACAGGCGGCGTTCATCGATCAGCTCGTGGAATCGGGAGCTTACGCGACCAGCAGCGAGGTGATCCGCGACGGGCTTCGGGCGCTTCAGGAGCGTAACGCCGCGGTCGAGCGATGGCTGCGCGATGAAGTGGCACCCACTTACGATCGGTGGAAGGCCGATCCAAGCGGCGCGATCACGCCCGATGAGATGGCGGAGAGGGCACGCAAGCGGCACGAGCGCCGCTCGCAGGCAAAGGCGTGAAACGGCGCTCCGTCATCTCTACGCCCGAGGCAGCAGATGATCTCGACCGGATCTATGAGATTATCGCAGGCGCCGGCAGCTCCACCGCGGCGGACCGATATGATCGACGTATCAGAGCATTTTGCGACGGTCTCGAATACGCTCGGAGCGCGGGTCACGGCGCGACGACATCCGGCCTGGGTTGCGCGTGATCGGGTTTGAGCGCCGGGTCTCCGTGGCATTCGTGGCGGAGGCTGAACGCGTCGTCATTCTGCGTGTGTTTTACGGTGGAGCCGACTGGGAAGCGGACCTGCCCTGACACCAGCCATGCCGACCAGGACGGCCTTCGGACCTCGGCTGGAAGCCGGGGCCAGAAGCCGCCCGGAAGTTTTGCGGCGACGTGTCCCTTACGCCGCCTTCTTCGACTTCTCGAAGCGCTTGCGCTCATGCGGGTCGAGATAGAGCTTGCGCAGGCGGATGGTCTTCGGCGTCACCTCGACCAACTCGTCGTCCTGAATCCAGGAGAGCGCGCGGTCGAGCGTCATGCGGATCGGCGGCGTCAGCTTCACCGCCTCGTCCTTGCCGGAGGCGCGCATATTGGTCAGCTTCTTGCCCTTGAGGACGTTGACCTCGAGGTCGTTCTCGCGGGTGTGGATGCCGATGATCATACCGGCATAGACCTTGACGCCGGCGTCGATGACCATCGGGCCGCGATCCTCCAGGTTGAACATCGCGTAGGCGACGCTCTCGCCGTCTTCGGACGAGATCAGCACGCCGTTGTTGCGGCCGGCGAGGGTGCCCTTGAACGGCGCGTAGGAGTGGAACAGCCGGTTCATCACGGCGGTACCGCGCGTGTCGGTCAGAAGCTCCGACTGATAGCCGATCAGGCCTCTTGTCGGGGCGTGGAACACGAGGCGCTGGCGATCGCCGCCGGAGGGGCGCAGCTCCTTCATCTCGGCCTTGCGCTCGCTCATCTTCTGCACGACGACGCCGGAATGCTCCTCGTCGACGTCGATCACGACCTCTTCGATCGGCTCTAGGAGCTCGCCGTTCTCGTCTTCCTTCATGACGACGCGCGGGCGCGAAATGCCGAGCTCGAAGCCCTCGCGGCGCATGGTCTCGATGAGGACGGCGAGCTGCAGCTCACCGCGGCCGGAGACGTAGAAGGAGTCCTTTTCGGCCGCCTCCTCGATCTTCAGCGCGACATTGCCCTCGGCCTCCTTCAGGAGCCGGTCGCGGATGACGCGGCTCGTGACCTTGTCGCCCTCGGTGCCGGCGAGCGGGGAATCGTTGACGATGAAGGACATCGTCACGGTCGGCGGGTCGATCGGCTGGGCGTGCAGCGGCTCCGAGACCTGCGGATCGCAGAAGGTGTCGGCGACCGTGCCCTTCTGCAGGCCGGCGATCGCGACGATGTCGCCCGCCTCGGCATAGTCGAGCGGCACGCGATCGAGGCCGCGGAAGGCGAGGATCTTGGAAATGCGTCCCGATTCCAGCTGCTTTCCCTCGCGGTCCAGCACCTTGACCGCCTGGTTCGGCTTGATCGAGCCGGCCTGGATGCGGCCGGTGATCAGCCGACCCAGGAAGGGGTTCGCTTCGAGGATCGTGCCGATCATCTTGAAGGGCTCGTCCTTGCCGGCAGTGTCCGGCTCCGGCACATGCTTGAGGATCAGGTCGAACAGCGGCTCCAGCCCCTTGTCCTGCGGGCCTTCCGGCTCTTCGGCCATCCAGCCGGCGCGGCCCGACCCGTAGAGGATCGGGAAGTCGAGCTGCTCCTCCGTCGCGTCGAGCGCGACGAAGAGGTCGAAGATCTCGTTCAGGACTTCCTGGTGGCGCTCGTCGGTGCGGTCGATCTTGTTGATCGCCACGATCGGCTTCAGCCCGACCTTCAGCGCCTTGCCGAGCACGAACTTGGTCTGCGGCATCGGGCCTTCCGACGCGTCGACCAGGATCACCGCGCCGTCCACCATGTTGAGGATGCGCTCGACCTCGCCGCCGAAATCGGCGTGGCCCGGGGTGTCGACGATGTTGATGCGCGTGTCCTTCCACTCCACCGACGTCGCCTTGGCGAGGATGGTGATCCCGCGCTCCTTCTCGAGGTCGTTGGAATCCATCGCCCGTTCTTCCTGGCGCTGGTTGTCGCGGAAGGTGCCGGACTGGGCGAGGAGCTTGTCGACGAGAGTGGTCTTGCCGTGGTCGACATGCGCGATGATCGCGATGTTGCGAAGCTTCATAGGACTACCGGTGTTGGACGCGCCGAAAGCCCCCGCCGGAACGGAAGGGGCGCGGAGACGGTCGAAAATCTGATTTCGCGTGAGCGTATACAGGAAAATGTGCGCCTGCGAAAGGCTCCCGAATCGGCGGCGCGTCGGCATGGCCGCCTGCATCGGAGCGCTTCGTCCGGTCCGGGGCGCCGGCGCGGCTCCGGAGGCCACCTGCCGGGTTCCCCGGACGTCGCCGAACTCCTTTCATCGCCACAGAAATTGGCAGAATGCGTCCGGGAACGGCCGGGCGCGGCACCCATTGACCGAGTAACCCGCACGAAGGGCGCGCGATGTCGCGCCGTATCGAAGCGACGATCTCGCGCCCCGGAGGCGCGAGCGCGCGCAGACGGATCGGTTCGCCGCGAGAACACACGCGGGTTCGGCGCCGATTTCAGAACAACGATTCACCGAGGGAGACAAGTTTATGAAGAATCATCTTTTGACGACGATCGCCGCTGGGGCTCTTCTCGCCGCACCGGCGGCCGCCTTCGCGCAGTCCGGAAATCAGAACATTTATCATCCCAACGCATCCACGAATAATTCCAGCGACCAGGGCTACGGCGGCTGGAACCGCGATCAGGACCGGTCCTGGCAGGGCCGCAGCGGCCAGAACCAGTATGGCGATCGCGACGGGTACGGTGTTCAGCGCGATTATGACGACGGCCGGGGATACGATCGCGACCGCTATGGGAACAATGATGCCTATGGATCGCGGGATGGCTACGGCCAGCAGTACCGCGACGACCGTGACGGGCGCTCCTATGGCGGCGACCAGCTCTACGGACAGCAGGATCGCCATGGCAGCGATCGCGGCCGATACGGAAATGATGGCAATTCCTATTCCGACCGCAACGGTTCGCGCCACGACTGGCGCGATCGGGACCGTAACTGGAACTCGAGCGACGACCGCAATCGGAGCTGGAACAACGATCAGAACCGGAACTGGAGCCAGAACCAGGACCAGGACCAGGACTGGTACGATAACCGCAACCGGTCCGGCGAGCAGAACCGGACCGGCAATGACAGCCGCTATGGCGAGAACCGCTCGGGCGGCCAGAACGACCAGAACCAGTCCATGATCGCGGACTCCGTCGGCTCGGCCGCGCAGGCTCGCCAGGCGCTGCAGCGGGCCGGATACAGCAACATCAGGATCGTCCGCGCGTCCTATCTTATCCAGGCCGAGACGCCGCACGGTGAGGATGTCCTGATGGTCGTCCGCGCGCCGCGCAATGCCTCCGACAATTCCTCGTCGGGCAGCAGCAGCTCCGGGTCGAACAGTGACGAAAACCAGGCCAACAATCCCGGCCGGAACGGCCAGGTCTGGATGCAGAACAGCGGCTCGTCCGGCAGGAACTCGAATGAAAGCGGGAACTCGGCGAGCGCGTCCGGCAACGACTCCTCCAGCGAGGATCAGACGGTGAACCGCCAGAAGAATTCCGGGTCTGACGACGATAGCGGCAACAGCAGCTCCGGCAGCACCGACTGACGGCTGTTTGCCCAGTAGCATGACGCAACGGCGAAGGCGGTGATCCCGCCTTCGTCTTTTTTTTTGCGTACCCGCGTTGCCTGCCAGCTACGCCGTCAGCAATAGTTCTCCGGTCCCACCGCCTGCTTTTGGGAGTAGCGGTCGCCATGGGCGAAGCCCGCCGGCAGGATCGCCTCGATCGCGGCGAGATCCCCGGCCGTCAGCGTAATCTCGGCTGCCTTGGCGTCTTCGGCGAGATGTTCGGGCGAGCGCGTTCCCGGGATTGGGATGACATGCTCGCCGGCATTGAGCGTCCAGGCGATGGCGAGCGTTGCCGGCGAGATGCCGCGCTCCCGGGCGAAGGCGCGGAAACGGGCGATGCGGGCCTCGTTGGCCGAGAAGTTCGGTTCGGTGAAGCGCGGATTGCTCTTGCGGAAGTCCGTCTCGGCGAAGCCGGCGGGATCGAGCGGGCGGGCGCCGAACATGCCGCGGCCGACCGGCGAAAAGGCGACGAAGGCGGTGCCGAGCCGCTCGCAGGCCTGGATCATTCCGAGTTCCGGCAGGCGCGTCCACAGGGAGTATTCGCTCTGCACCGCCATGACCGGATGGATCGCGGCGGCACGCTCCAGCGAGGCGGGCGCGATCTCGGAAAAGCCGATGCCGCCGATCTTGCCCTCTTCCTTGAACTTGAGCAGCGTGCCGACGACGTCCTCGATCGGGATCGTCTGGTCGCGGCGATGGATGTAGTAGAGTTCCACATGCTCGACGCCGAGCCGGCGGAGCGAGGCCTCCAGGCTCTCGCGCAGGAAGCCTTCCGAATTGTCGAAGCTGCGCACCGGCTGGGTGCGGATGCCGCCCTTGGTCGCGATGGTGAAGCGGCCGGGATGGTCCTTGATGAAGTCGCCGACCACCTCTTCCGAAAGGCCAGCGCCGTAGATGAGGGCGGTGTCGAGATGGGTGACGCCGAGCTCGAGCGCCCTGGCGAGGGTGCGATGGCTCACGGCACGGTCGGTCGCGCCGTAGAATCCGGCAAAGCTCATGCAGCCAAGGCCGATCGACCCGACCATCGGTCCGTCCCCGCCAAGCCGTCTTTGCTGCATGTCGATACTCCCAACGTTTCGAAGCGCTCTAGCAGCGGACCGGCGTCCGAGGAAGCCCCGCCCGGCGTCCCGAGGCGCGGCGGCAACCGGCATAGAGCGACCTTGGAGCTCGCGCCGATTGCGCGATTGCCGGCGATTTTGCGGTCGAAGAAGATTATTTCTTGTTCATTTGAGAGGGCGTTCGAGCGGGCGTAGCGTTCCGATCCGAAGCCGGGGAACGCCGGCGGCCGCAACCTTCCGGCCGCGACGCGACGTGACCGGACGGCTTCGTCCTTTGCGCCGGTCGAACGGGTCGAGCCGTCCGCCGGCCTATCCATGAGGATGCGCCATGCGCCATCTCATCATCGCCACTGCCCTCGCGGTCGGTCTCGGCTTCGCCCCCGTCGCCCTCGCCGCGACCACCCATGTCGCCAACGGCACGGTGAAGTCCGTCGACATGGCGGGCAATACCGTCACCTTGAAGAACGGCAAGGTCTACAAGCTGCCGAAAGGCTTCAAGACCGCCGCGCTGAAAGCCGGCGAGCATGTGAAGATCAGCTATCAGATCAACGGGCGGGCGCTGGACGCCAGCAAGATCGCCTTGGCGAGCAACCGGCCGGTGAAGCCCGAAAGGTCGGCGAAGACGCCGATGACTTCCACTTCCGCGACGGTCCAGTGATCCCTGCGGAGCACCGGACGCCGGTGGCTCCGAGGATCGCTCCGCCGGAACATGCCTGAAGGCGGCGGCGGCCATTCCAGCCGCCGCCGCGACAGAGATGGCGCAGGCCGGGAGTTCGCATTCCTCCCGCGAAGCCGGACCGGACGCCAAGGCTTACCGCCCGTCGCCGCCCCGCCGGCTCGCCCGCGCCGCCTGCCGGGCTCGCGATGATCGCGAACCCCGCGGAAGGAGGACCGGAGGCCCCCCCTCCGGTCCTTTCGTGTGAGGCGGACGCGCCGCCTGCGGTGCCGGCTACGCGCCGAGCGTCGGCTGCAGCGTCGTCTTCCAGAGTTCCTTGTCGTCGGTATCCATCAGGCGCACGGTCATTTCCTGGGTGTCGCCGTCGATCTCGACGAGGCCGAAGAACTGCAGGCCGGCGGACGGCGGCAGGTTGGCCTGGCCGGCCTCCGGCGCCTTGACGAACTCCACCTTCGGGCCGAACGTCATGTCGAGATCGTTGGGACCGAACGTGCCGGCGTGGATCGGGCCCGAGACGAACTCCCAGAACGGCTCGAAGTCCTGGAAGGCGGCGCGCTCGGGGCTGTAGTGATGCGCCGCCGTGTAGTGGACGTCGGCGGTCAGCCACACCGTGTTGGTGATGTTCGCGGCCTTGATGAAGCGCAGGAGGTCGGCGAATTCCAGTTCGCGGCCCTTCGCGGCTCCATTGTCGCCATTGGCGACCGCTTCCCACTTCTCGCCGTCCGGAACCAGAAGGCCGATCGGCATGTCGGAGGCGATGACCTTCCAGGTGGCGTCGGAGTTCGCCAGTTCCCGCTTCAGCCATCTGATCTGCTCGGGGCCCATCATCTGCGCGGCCTCCGACATTTCGGTCTGCAGATTGTCGCCATTGGCGCCGCGATAGGAGCGCAGGTCGAGGAAGAAGACGTCGAGCATCGGCCCGTAGGCGATCTTGCGATAGATCCGGCCCGGCTCCTGCGGCACGTAGCGGATCGGCATCATCTCGTGGAAGGCCCGCGCCGAGCGCGCCGCCAGGACCGCGATGTTCTTCTCCGAATAGCGATCATCGGCCAACAGGTCCTTCGACGACGACCAGTTGTTCATCACCTCGTGGTCGTCCCACTGGAAGAAGGTCGGGACGGAGGCGCTGAGCGCCTGCACGTTCTTGTCCATCATGTTGTACTTCCACTGGCCGCGATATTCGTCCAGCGTCTCGGCGACCTTGGTCTTTTCGGGAATGACGATGTTCTTCCAGAGGCTGCCGTCGGCAAGCTCGACCTCGTCCTTCAGCGGGCCGTCGGCATAGATCGTGTCGCCGGAATGCAGGAAGAAGTCGGGCTCGTGCCTGGCGATGGTGCCGTAGCACTTCATGCCGCCACGGGCCTCGTCGATGCCCCAGCCCTGGCCGACCGTGTCGCCCGACCAGGCGAACTTGACCGAGCGGCGCGAGGCCGGCGCAGTGCGGAAATGGCCGACGATCGGATCGGAGACGGCGTTGACGTCGCCAAGGTCGGTCGCGACCGCGCGCCAGAAGATCTCCTGGTCGGACGGCAGGCCATCCAGCAGACGCTTCACCGCAAGATCGCTCTGCGGCGAGGAGGTCAGCGCGTGCAGCTTCGTCGGGTTCTTGAAGCTGTCGGTCGTCGCCCATTCGAACTCGACGCGCGCCGGGCGGTCGGTGCGGGTCCAGACCATGCCGGAGGAGGCGTCGACGTCGCCCGACTGGACGCCGTGGGTGAAGCTCGGGCGGCTCGCCGCGCGGCTGATCGCCGGCATTGCGAGGCCGGCGCCGGCGGTCAACGCCGCGGCGCCTGACGTCAGCATGAAGCGGCGGCGGGAGAGGGTGAATCGGCTGCGTGCGATCATCGCGAGGACCTCCAGTTTATGGAGGCCGCAAACTCGTCGCTGCGCATGGCAGGCAGATTGCAGTCCTGCGAAGATTTGGAGTCGTTCCAATTCTGTGAGCGGACTGGGAAATTGCGCCGCCGGCGCTGAACTCTGCACTGCCGGGGTCCGGCTGACGCGGCAGCCGGCTTAGCCGGCGAATGAAAGAACGGGCGGCCGGCAGAGTAGTCGAGGGTGTCGTACAGCTCCGGCGCGGCGCCCGAGGCAGGCACCGCTGGAGGGTCGCGTCAATCGCAGGAGCCGCGGATCGGAACTTCCACCTTCTTGTCGCCCCAGAACACGGTCATGGAGCCCGCATATTCGAGGGCCGTATCCATCTTCTGGGCACTCTGCAGCATCAGGTTGACGTTGATGCGGGGCTCGGACGCCGAGCGCCAGACAGTGACGACGCGGCCGTCCTTGTCGGCCGCGGTCTTGCCCTTTTCCAGTTCGCGCACGAGGCCGTTCGCCATCACATAGCCGCGTTCCAGCGGCGATCCGCCGGCCGTTCCGGTCTCGGTCATGGTCACGAAGACGAAGGGCCGGTGCGTGTCGTCGCCGCCGTCGTCGGCCGGAGCGACCGCGAGTTCCGCGGGACCGCCCTTGGCGGCGAAGAAGGTGCAGCGGCTGGCGATCGGAGCCCAGTCGAGCACGCCGAGCGACAGGCCCTGCGGGGTCGCGGGCGCGGCGGCGTCCGGCGACTGGCCGGGCTTGGGCTGAGCGAAGGGGGAAGATTCCGGCGTCAGGTCGGCCGGCGGCGTCTGTTGCGCCCCGGCCGCGACGCAGAGGAAGGAACCGAGTGCCAGGCTGAGTGCCGCCAGAATCCTTTGCCCGAACCGCATCGTCTTCCCATCTCCCTTATTTGCAACAGGATGTGTCACAGAAAGCTTTGCGGGTCCATGTCGACTTGCACCTGAACCGATCCGCGCGGAGGCGGTGCCGCTGCGAGCATCGTCCTCAGATAGGCCTGGATCGGCGCGCGCCGGCTCGCCTGGACGAGCAGGCGAAACCGATGCCGGCCCCTCAGCACCGCGAGCGGCGCCTCGGCGGGGCCGAGGATTTCGATCTCGCCCGTCTCCGGCGCGGCGGCGCGCAGAGCCCGCCCGTGCGCCTCCGCCTCGCGGCGCGTGTTCGCCGAGACGATGATCGCGGCTAGCCGGCCGAAGGGCGGCAGGCCGGCCCGTCCGCGCTCCTCGATCTCGCGGTCGTAGAAGGCGTCCGCATTGCCGGAGGCGATCGCCTGCATCACCGGGTGCTCCGGCTGGAATGTCTGGATCAGCCCGCGGCTCTTCAGGCCCGAGCGTCCGGCCCGGCCGGTCACCTGGTGAAGCAGCTGAAAGGTCCGCTCTGCGGCGCGCGGATCGCCATTGGCAAGGCCGAGATCGGCGTCGACCGCGCCGACCAGCGTCATCAGCGGGAAGTGGTGGCCCTTGGCGACGAGCTGGGTGCCGATGACGATGTCGGCCTCGCCGTCGGCGATCGCCTCCAGTTCGCGCCGCAGCCGCCGCGCGCCGCCGGCCATGTCGGAGGACAAAAGGATGGTGCGCGCCTCGGGAAAATCGGTGAGCATCTCCTCGGCGATCCGTTCGACGCCGGGGCCGCAGGCGACGAGGTGATCGAACGTGCCGCATTCGGGGCAGGCTTCCGGCCGCGGCACCTCGAAGCCGCAATGATGGCATTGCAGGCGGCCGCGCAGCCGATGGTCGACCAGCCACGTCGAGCAGTCCGGGCACTGGAAGCGATGGCCGCACACGCGGCAGAGCGTCAGCGGTGCATAGCCGCGGCGGTTGAGGAACAGGAGCGCCTGTTCGCCACGCGCGATCGTCGCGGCGATTTCCGTGTGCAGCACCGGCGAGACGAAGCGGCCGCGCGGCGGCGGCGACAGCCGCATATCGACCAGCGACAGGCTCGGCAGTTCGGCGGCGCCGAAGCGGGCGGGAAGCGCGACGTGGCGATAGCGCCCCTGGGCCGCATTCACCCGGGTCTCGATCGAGGGGGTGGCCGAGGCGAGAATGACTGGGAAGTCGCCGATCGAGCCGCGCACCACCGCCATGTCGCGAGCGTGGTAGAAGGTGCGCTCCTCCTGCTTGTAGGCCGGGTCGTGCTCCTCGTCGACGACGACGAGGCCGAGTTCCTTGAACGGCAGGAAGAGCGCGGAGCGGGCGCCGGCGACGATGCGCACGCGCCCTTCCGCCACCTGGCGCCAGATCTTCTCGCGCTGGCGGGGGGAGACGTCGGAATGCCATTCGGCCGGCGGCGCACCGAAGCGGGCGTGGAACCGGTCGATGAAGGCCTGGGTGAGCGCGATCTCGGGCAGGAGGATCAGCACCTGCCTGCCCTGATCGAGCACATTGGCGATCGCCTCGAAATAGACCTCCGTCTTGCCGGCGCCCGTGACGCCCTCGAGGAGCGTTACGTAAAATCCCGGTGCCGTCGTAGTCTCGACCAGCGAGGCCGCCGCAGCGCCCTGTTCGGCGCTGAGTTCGGCCCGGCCGTAGGCCGTGTCGGGTTCGGCCACCGCGGGGGCGGGGGGCAGTTTCACCGGCCGGAAGGCGTCCTGCTTGATCAGCCCGTCGACGACGGACGGCGTAACCCCGGCGGCATGGGCGAGGCCCGAGCGCGACCAGGCGCCGACCTCTGCCGCAGTTTCCATCACCCGGCGGCGGGCGTCGGTCATGCGGTCCGGCAGCACACCCGTCGCCTCGATGCCGTCGATGAAGGGTTCCGGATCGAAGGCTGCCGGTGCGCGCAGCGCCATGCGCACGACGAGGCCGGGCGGCGACAGCGTGTAGTCCGACACCCAGTCGACGAAGCGGCGCATCTCCGCGCCGAGGGGCGGGCAGTCGAAGACTTTCGTGATCGGCCGGAGCTTCTTGGAATCGACCGCATCCGTCGGTCCGTCCCAGACCACGCCCGCGACCTGCCGGGGCCCGAGCGGCACCTGCACGATCGACCCCGGCTGGACCAGCATACCTTCTGGTACGGCATAGGAATAGGCGCGCTCGCTGGGCAGCGGCACCAGGACCGGGACGGTGGAGATCGCAAAGAGCTGGTCCGTGAAGTTCAAGGCATCCCCGGCAGAGCGGCGCAGCGGGCGACATGGCGGCGAATCGCGACCGTCGTCCTTTCCCGGATTTAAGCGGCGACGGCCCGTCCGCCAACCGGGCGGACGATCAAGGCTTCGAACCGGACCCGGCCGCGATCACACCGATCGGGTGATACCGCCGTCGACCCGGATGTTCTGTCCGGTGATGTAGCCGGCGCCTTCGGAGGCGAGAAAGGCGATCGTCGCGGCGACTTCGGCGCTGTGGCCGTAGCGTTCCATCGGGATGCGCCGGCGCCGCTCCTCGGTTTCCGGCAGGCTGTCGATGAAGCCGGGCAGGACGTTGTTCATGCGCACGTTGTCGCTCGCATATTTGTCGGCGAAGAGCTTGGTGAAGGCCGCAAGCCCGGCGCGGAAGACGCCGGAGGTGGGAAACACCGGGTCCGGCTCGAAGGCCGCGAAGGTCGAGATGTTGACGATCGAGCCGGATCGCTGGCTCACCATGATCGGCGTGACCAGCCGCGTCGGGCGCACGGCGCTGAGGAGGTAGACGTCCATCCCCTCGTGCCAGTCCTCGTCGGTGAGGTCGAGGACCGGGGCGCGGGGGCCGTGGCCGGCGCTGTTGACGAGGACGTCGATCCGACCGAAGCGCTCCATGGTGCCCTCGACCAGCCGCGTCAGGTCCTCGTTCGACCGGTTCGACCCGGTGACGCCGAAACCGCCGAGTTCTTCGGCGAGCGCCTCGCCCTTGCCGGAGGAAGAAAGCACGGCGATCCGGTACCCGTCCTCGGCCAGCTTGCGGGCGGCGGCCGCGCCCATGCCGCTTCCGCCTGCGGTAACGATGGCGACTTTCTGATCTGACATATCGGCTTCCTGTCCCCGAGACCGCCGCGTTCCTCTTTACCGACCGGCTTCCTATATCAACATGTGCAAGGGCTCGCGTCGACGGCAGCACAGCATGCATGTGGCGCCGATGGCCCAACTCCTGTTAAGGGACGCTTCAGACCCCAACCCAGACGCCACGAAGAGGGCACAGTCATGAAATTCTTCGTCGACACGGCGGATATCGCCGAAATTCGCGAGCTCGCAGATGCCGGGCTCCTCGACGGCGTCACCACGAACCCGTCGCTGATCATGAAGGCGGACCGGCCGATGAAGGACATCGTCGCCGAGATCTGCGACGTGGTCGACGGGCCGGTCTCGGCCGAGGTGACGGCCACCGACTATGCGTCCATGGTTCGCGAGGGCAAGATCCTCGCGGAGATCGCCGACAACGTCTGCATCAAGCTGCCGTTGACGCTGGACGGGCTGAAGGCCTGCAAGGACCTGACGGGCGAGGGCTATCTCGTCAACGTCACGCTCTGCTTCTCGGCAGTGCAGGCGCTGCTCGCCGCCAAGGCCGGCGCGACCTTCATCTCGCCCTTCATCGGCCGGCTCGACGACATCAATCTCGACGGCATGCAGCTGATCGCCGACATCCGGCGCATCTACGACAATTACGAGTTCGAGACGGAGATCCTCGCCGCCTCGATCCGCACCATGAACCATGTACGCGAGGCCGCGCTGATCGGCGCCGACGTCTGCACCGTGCCGCCGGCGACGCTGAAGGGCCTCGTCAAGCATCCCCTGACCGACAAGGGGCTCGATCAGTTCCTGGCGGACTGGAAGAAGACCGGCCAGACGATCGGCTGATCGCGCCAGCGACCTCGGCGCACTCGGCGCGTATTGGCTGCGGGGGTAGACCGCGGCCCGCACAGCTAGGTCCGGGGAACGCTGGAAGACATGAAGAAGGCCGGAGGCGAAAGCTTCCGGCCTTGCAAGGTCGCTTCGTGATCGAGGCCCGGTCTAGGCCTGGAAATGGCTTTCCATGAAGTAGATCGACTTGTCGAGGCCGCGCCCGACCCCCGTCAGAAGGTCTTCGGTCAGCGGGTCTCCCGCTTCGGAGGCTTCCTCGATACCCTTTTCGACTGCCGCGCTCCATTTGGCGTAGCTTTCCGTCAGCCGCTTCAGATGGTCCTCGGACTTGACGAGATCGAGCGGATAGGGGTCGAGCACCGAGTTTTCCGTCGCCGCCTGGACGGTGCCGTGCGCCTGGCCGCCGAGCGCGGTGAGCCGCTCGGCGATGGTGTCGACATAGTCCTCGGTCAGCTCGTGCAGCTCGTCGAACAGCTTGTGCACGGCGATGAAGTTCATGCCCTTGACGTTCCAGTGCGCCTGTTTGGTCTGGTAGGTGATGTCGACCGCTGTCGCGAGATGGGTCTGGAGCAGTTCGACCATCGAGCCCCGGATGTTCTCCGAGATCGGATTCTTGGTCGGATGGAGCTTTGTCTTGGCGGCCTTGGCCATGATGGGATCCCTTCTGCCGGATGATGATGCGGCAGCACGCGGGATCGATCCCCGCCTTCCGCACTGCCGAAAGACCAGCGACAACCGTTGAGGCGGTCAACGGTTCCGGGGGTGCGCTGTCGCGCGCCGCTTCTCGAGGTCGGAATCTCGGTCGGCGGGGCGGGCGAGTGGGGCGGAGCGCCGGATCTGCCGCAGGGGCTCGTCCGGCAGGCCCGCCCCTGCCATCGGTTCAGTTCGGCGAAATCATCGTCTTGGGGTCGACGATGCGGTCGTAGTCCTCGCCGGAGACGAGGCCGGAGGCGATCGCCTCCTCGCGCAGCGTCGTGCCGTTCTGGTGCGCGGTCTTGGCGATCTTGGCGGCATTGTCGTAGCCGATCGTCGGAGCGAGCGCCGTCACCAGCATCAAGGACTGCTCCATGAGGCTCCTGATGCGCTCCTCGTTCGCCTCGATGCCGTCGACGCAGTGCTCGGCGAAGCTCTCCATGCCGTCGGCGAGAAGCCGGATCGAGGAGAGGACGGCGTTGGCGATGACCGGCTTGAAGACGTTCAGCTCGAAATGCCCCTGGGAGGCGCCAACTGTCACCGTCGTCTCGTGGCCGAAGACTTCCGCCGCGACCATTGTGAGGGCTTCCGCCTGGGTCGGGTTGACCTTGCCGGGCATGATCGAGGAACCCGGCTCGTTGGCGGGAAGGTTGAGCTCGCCGAGGCCGGAGCGGGGACCGGAGCCGAGGAAGCGGATGTCGTTGGCAATCTTGAAGAGGTCGGCGGCGAGCGTATTCAGCGACCCGTGGAAGAAGGCGAGCGCGCCGTGCGAGGCAAGCGCCTCGAACTTGTTCTCCGCAGTGCGGAAGGGCTGGCCGGTCAGGTTCGCGATCTCGATCGCGATCTCGGCGTCGAAGCCGATCGGGGCGTTGAGCCCGGTGCCGACCGCCGTGCCGCCCTGGGCCAGCGAATAGACGCCCTCCAGCGAGTCGCCGACGCGCTTCTTCGAAAGCTCTAGCGCCGCCGCATAGCCGGAGAATTCCTGGCCGAGCGTGACCGGGGTCGCGTCCTGCGTGTGGGTGCGGCCGATCTTGATGATATCGGCGAAGTCATCGGCCTTCTTGGCGAGGGCGGCCTGCAGCCGGTCGAGGGCGGGCAGGAGGCGACGCTCGGTCTCCATCACCGCCGCGACATGCATCGCGGTCGGAAAGACGTCGTTCGACGACTGGCTCATATTGACGTGATCGTTGGGGTGGACCGGCTTCTTGGAGCCCATCGTCCCGCCCATCATCTCGATCGCGCGGTTCGAGATGACCTCGTTGACGTTCATGTTGGTCTGGGTGCCGGAGCCGGTCTGATAGACGACCAGCGGGAAGTGATCGTCGAGCTTGCCTTCGATGATCTCGTCCGCGGCGTTCTCGATCGCCTCGGCGATCTCCTCGGAGAGCCGGCCCTTCCTCGCGCTGACACGCGCCGCGGCCTTCTTGATCGTCGCCAGAGCGTGGATCAGCGGCAGCGGCTGGCGGTCGGTGCCGATCTTGAAATTGTTGCGCGAGCGTTCGGTCTGCGCCCCCCAATAGCGATCGCTCGCCACCTCGATGGCACCGATGGAATCGGTCTCTGTGCGTGTCGTCATGGGCGAACCCTTCCTCGCGTTATCCGATGATCGTCTTGCCATAACGGGGCGACCGGCGGATCGGAAGGGCGCCCCTGCGGTAAAAATCGGTTTAGAACCCGTTGCAGAAGCGCGCGATGGCCGGCGGGAGCGGCCACCGCCGGCCGCCGCCACATGGTGGCCCCGCCAGATCCTCGCCGCGCGCAGGAATTTTCGCGAACAGTTCTTGTCGTCTCAACACTTTGCGACAATTCTTCCCGTCAGGAGCAAGTTGCTCGCCGGTCGATGGAGAATCCGAAATGCAGGGAATGAACAAGTTCCGGACTGGACTTCTGGTTGTACTTGGTGTGTCGCTGGCTGCAGCCTCCGGCTGCACCCGGACCGAGCGCACGCTCGCCGGCGCCGGGATCGGCGGCGCGAGCGGCGCGGTGATCGGCAATGCCGTCGCCGGCTCGGGCGGCGCGATCGTCGGCGGCGTCGGCGGTGCGGTCGTGGGCGGCGTCGTCGGCCGGAACTACTGATCGCTCAGAGAGGCCGAAGCCAGATGGCCGCGCCCCGGGCGCGGCCACTCTTTTTCACGAGACGGGACTGCCTCAGCCGGCGGTGAGCGGCGAGATCGCGATCTCGACCCGGCGGTTCTGGGCGCGGCCCTCTTCCGTGGCGTTGGAAGCGACCGGCCGGCTTTCGCCGAAGCCCTGCATGTTGAGGCGCCGGGGATCGATGCCCTGGCTGGCCAGATACTGGCCGACGGAGGAGGCGCGCTGCTGCGAGAGCTGCAGATTGTATGCGTCCGAGCCCTGGCTGTCGGTATGGCCGTAAACGTCGACGATCGACCGGTCGTATTCCTTCAGGACGAGGGCGACCGAGCCCAGCGTCGGGTAGAAGGCCGGCAGGATCGACGCCTGGTCGGTCGGGAAGGTGATGTTGGAGGGCATGTTGAGGATGATGCGGTCGCCGACGCGCGTCACCGACACGCCGGTGCCCTGCAGCTGGGCGCGCAGCTTGGCCTCCTGATTGTCCATATAGGCGCCGACGCCGGCGCCGCTGAGGAGGCCGACACCCGCTCCGACCAGCGCGGCGCGGCCCGCGTCGACGCCGGTCGCGCGGCCGATCAGATAGCCGGCCCCCGCTCCGAGGCCCGCGCCGATGCCGGCTCCGCCGACAGTGTTGGAGAGCTTGGCCTCGCCCGTATAGGGATCGGTGGTGCAGCCGGCGAATGCGGCGGTCATGGCGAGTGCAAGGGCGAGCTTCTTCATCGGGTCGTCTTCCAGCCTGTGAGCGCGGGCGTTCATCGCCCGCTTCGGGTGTCCTTCGCGTCTGCCGATAGTCAGCACAGACGGCTGGAATAGGGCTTGCGGGCAGGGTCGGCGATTTGCCGGGAAGTGTGGCCGAACGGACACGGCCCGGTATACCGCCAGCTCACAGCAGCCGCGGGCCCAGCCTCTCCTGCTCGAAGGCGAGGAGGAAGGCCAACTCCCGGCGCAGGACCGGCTCGGGCAGATGTTCCATGCCCCATTCGCTCGCCGCCTTGCCGGCATACTGGCCGAGCAGCCAGATGTGGCGGATGGCGACGAAGGGCAGGATGGCCGCCTCGTCGGCCGGAGCGATCCGGCGGATCGAGCGATAGCCGTCCTCGAAGGCATGCCACATCGCGTGCCGGCGTCGGCCGAAGGAGATCTGCGCCCATAGATGCACCGCGAGGTCGTAGGCGAGAGGGCCGGGACCGCCATCGTCGAAATCGAAGAAGGCGGCCTCGCCGGGCCTCGGACCGGCGGTGGCGATGCGGGCGTTCAGCCCATGGCAGTCGCCATGGCAGCGCGTCTTCGTCATATGCGCGTCCAGCGCCGTAACGCGCTCCGCCAGCCGCTCGGCAAGGGCGGCGAGTTCGCCGGCGTCGTCCGGCCCGAGACGACCGAGGCTCCGGATCGCGGCGAGCGGCCGGCGGAGCAGCTGCTCGAGGTCGCAGCGCCGCAGGCCCGTCTCCCATTCACCATAGGTTTCGGCCGCGTCATGAAGGCGGGCGAGGGTCATCCCTTGCGCCCGGGCGTCCTGCGGCGAGTCGAGGTCGGGAACCCGACCGTCAAGAAAGCGGAAGAGGACGAGCGGGCGCGGCCCCTGCGGCAGGTCGACAAGCTGGAAGAGCGTTCCGTCCTCGGCCGGCACTGGCGCCGCGACCGGGACGCCGGCCTGGTCGAGAAAGGCGATGAAAGCCGTCTCCGCCTGAACGTCGCGGATGCCACCGAGGCGCTCGCCGGACAGCCGGGCGATGAAGCGCTCGCCATTCCGGCCTGCGATCTCATAGGTGTCGTTGAAGCCGCGGCTGAGAAGCGAGGCGCGTGGCGTGCCCGCAATCTGGTAGCGATCGGCGAGCCATTCCGCGATCGTGTCGGGCGCGGCCGTGGCATAGACGACGCGACGAGTGGTATCCTCGGACATCGAGACGGCTCGCTGCTTTGCCTGTCATCGCCCTGTCAGCCTGGCGCGCGAGAACATCGCATCCTGTCCCTGAAAGGCAAGCGCCATGCGTTCGATCCGCCGGCTTTCCTCGATCTCCGCCCTCGTCGGGGCCTTCCTCGCCGCAGCGCCGGCGCTCGCCGAGGACGCCGCGCCGCTCCCCGCGCCGACCTATCGCGGCGAGATCGTCATCCCGACCGGCCTGAAGATCGCCGGCACCGAATTCGGCGGGATCTCCGGCCTCGACTACGATGCGGCCAGCGGGACCTTCTATGCAATCTCGGACGATCGTTCGGAAAAGGCGCCGGCGAGGTTCTACCGGCTGATAATGGACCTGTCCGAGAAGGGCATCGCCGGCCTCGACATCGCCGCGACCGACACGCTGACCGGCCTCGACGGCAAACCGTTTCCGGTTGGCGGCATCGATCCCGAGGCGATTCGCGTTGATGCGGCCCGCCAGCGGATCTACTGGTCGAGCGAGGGCGACGCCTTCGGCAAGCCGCAGATCTTCGTCGCCGGAATGAACGGCAAGGCAGAGAAGACGCTCGACCTGCCCGACGCCTTCCTGCCGAATGCCGGGGGAACGCGCGGCATCAACCCGAACCTTGCCCTCGAGGGGTTGGCGATCTCGCCGGACGGAACGACGCTCTATGCCATCACCGAGAACGCGCTGGTCCAGGATGGCGACAAGGCGACCTTTGAGGTGGGCAGCCCGTCGCGGCTGCTGGCGATCGACCTCGACACCGGCAAGCCCGGCACCGAATATGTCTATGAGACCGACAGGATCCCGTTTCGCCCGAAACAGGCGGGGGGCAGCGCCGACAACGGCGTCAGCGAGATGCTCTCGCTTCCGGACGGCCGTCTGGTGACCGTCGAGCGGTCCTATGTCGCCGGCGTCGGCAACCACATCGCCTTCTACGTCGTCTCGCTCGAAGGCGCCGACGAAATCTCCGGCAAGGCGACCATCGCGGGCGCGACGCCTTTGAAGAAGGCGCTGTGGTTCAAGATCGACGAGGGCGATTTCGGCGGGCTCGACATCGACAATATCGAATGCCTGACCTTCGGGCCTGAGATCGCCGGCGAGCGCTCGATCGTCATCGCCTCGGACAACAATTTCAGCCGGCACCAGGCAAGCCAGTTCCTGCTGTTCACCGCGCCGGCAGGCGACTGAACGCCGCATCCAGCCTGCCTCCCGCGTCAGTAGGGCGCGGCCGTCCTCCGGATCGGCCGATGCGGGTTCCTTGCAGCAAAACTCCCGCGGGTGACAGTCGATAGTCCCGCGATCACCTGTGCGGCGCAGGATGAGAATATCAGGCATACTTGCTTTTATTGTATCACTGAAGTTTGTGGCGTCGCATGCAGCGATATTAACCAATTTTCAATCGAACCCGCCGAAGACCGAAGGGGATCACATCGTAGCAACTTTCTCCCTTTCGACAGGAAGCTTCATGCGGCCCTTTTCCCGGCGTCACGACGAAACCCAGGCCAAGCTCGACACCTATCGCAAGCTCGAAGAGCGCTGGAACCTTCTGGACACGACCTGCGGCGTGGGCCTGTGGGAGGCCGTCCTCCACCAGGCAGACGCCATGCACCCGCAGAGCCAATGGACCTGGTCGCCGGAGTTTCGCCGGCTGATCGGCTTTTCCTCCGAGGCCGAATTTCCCAATGTCGTGCAGTCCTGGTCGGACCGCCTGCATCCGGACGACGTGGAGGCGACCTTCGCCGCCTTCGGTGGGCATCTCGGCGACAAGTCCGGCAAGGCTCGCTACGATGTGAACTATCGCCTGAAGATGCGCGACGGCGAGTATCGCTGGTTCCGCGCCACGGGCGGCTGCCGCCATTCCGGCGACGGCACGATCCGCGCCTGCGGGTCGCTCACCGACATTCACGAGGCAACCTTGGCGGCTCAGGCCCGGACCGAGGCCGCTGCGGACGATGCCCGGATCATCGCCTGCCTGGACGAAGCCTTCCAGGCGATTGCCAAGCGAGATCTCTCCTTCCGCGTCACCGACAGCTTGCCGCCGCGGGTCGAGCAGTTGAAGGTCAACCTGAACGCGGCGCTTGAGCAGATCGAAGGGGCCATGGGGCAGATCCGGGAGACCGCGTCGGCCATCCAGGGCGGTTCGCAGGAGCTGACGCAGGCGAGCGACGACCTCGCGCGCCGCACCGAGCAGCAGGCGGCGAGCCTGGAGGAGACCAGCGCGGCTCTGCGAGAGATCACCGACACCGTCCAGCAGGCGGCGAGCGGTGCGGCCGAGGCGGCGCGGACGGCGGCCGCCACCACGGCGGAGGCGAACGCCTCGGGCGAAATCGTCACGCAGGCGGTATCGGCCATGGCGGAGATCGAAAAATCTTCCGGGAAGATCGGGAACATCATCGGCGTCATCGACGAAATCGCCTTCCAGACCAATCTTCTGGCGTTGAACGCCGGGGTCGAGGCGGCCAGAGCCGGCGAAGCCGGCCGAGGCTTTGCCGTCGTCGCGCAGGAGGTTCGCGGCCTCGCCCAGCGCTCGGCGGAAGCGGCCAAGGAGATCAAGGACCTGATTTCGATCTCCTCGACACAGGTCGAGACAGGTGTCTCGCTGGTCGGCCGGACTGGCGAGGCTCTGCGGCATATGGTCGAGCAGGTCCGCGCGATCGACAAGCTCATCGCCGAGATCAGCGTCTCCGGACAGAACCAGTCCTCGACCCTGCGCGAAATCAACGCCGCAGTCGGGCAGATGGACAAGGTGGTCCAGCAGAACGCCGCCATGGTCGAGCAGTCGACCGCGGCCTGCCACGCGCTCCTGCGCGACTCCGAGGGCCTGACCGACATGGTCACGAGCTTCAAGGTCGTCGCCGATCGGTCAGGAAGTGGAGGCGTCTCGGGGTCGCATTCCTCGGCCCGGCGTCAAAGTGGCGACGGCATCGTCGTTCCTCTGCGAGCCGGCGGCAGGGGCTGAGCCTCACGAAAGCGGCGGCCGCCGCCGCCGAAATGCCACCGGCCGTCTTCATATCGGCCGGTGGCGCGCGATCCGTTTACGGTCGGCCATGGCGTTTCGTTATGGCTTTTCCGGCAGCCGGGGCGAGGGCCGTTCAAGAAGGTCGCCCGAAAGGGAGGTAAGCCGGCAAAAGGCAGGTGGAGCCTCGTCTGCGGCCGCCCCTATTCCTCGGGCTCGGTCGTGAACATCAGCGGGTAGCCGCGGCGCTGGCCGGCTTCGGTGGCGCGGCTCGCCTTGGTCTCCGCGACGTCCTTGGGATAGACCGAGACGACGCACGAGCCCTTGGTATGGGCGGTGACCATCACGCGCTGCGCCTGATCGTCGGACAGGCGGAACTCGCCCTTCAGCACCCTGACGACGAATTCGCGCGGCGTGAAGTCGTCATTGATCAGGATGACCTTGAACAGGCGCGGTCGCTCGACCTTCGGCTTGACCGCGGTCTTGCGCTCGATCGTGTTGTCGTCCGCCATGGCGATACTCCCGCGAGCCGGCCGGCAAAAATTGCGGCCCGGTTGAAACGGGCAGGCCGGCGGCGGGATCCGGACATCCCGCGATGGGCGAAGTAGCTCGCGACGCCATGCTTGGCAAATCCCGCCGCCGCGCCCACATGCGAGGCGGATCGACGGCCCGCTTCGCCTCGCATGAGGGTTCGGGCGTCGGATGAGAAGGATTTTCTGAGCATGAGCATGGAACAGCACGACCCGGCGCAGATGTATGCGACGACGATCGTTACCGTCCGCAAGGGCGGCAAGGTGGTGATCGCCGGCGACGGTCAGGTCTCCCTCGGCAATACGGTGATCAAGGGGAATGCCCGCAAGGTCCGCCGGATCGGCAAGAAGGGCCAGGTGATCGCGGGCTTTGCCGGCGCGACCGCCGACGCCTTCACGCTTCTGGAGCGGCTGGAGGCCAAGCTCGAACAATATCCCGACCAGCTGATGCGCGCCTGTGTCGAGCTCGCCAAGGACTGGCGCACGGACCGCTATCTCAGGCGGCTCGAGGCGATGATGATCGTCGCCGACCGCACCATCACCCTCACCTTGACCGGCAATGGCGACGTGCTGGAGCCGGAGGAGGGCGTGATGGCGATCGGCTCGGGCGGCAATTATGCGCTGGCCGCCGCGCGGGCGCTCGCCGACACCGGCTACGACGCCGAGGAAATCGCCCGCCGGGCGATGAAGATTGCCGGCGAGATCTGCATCTACACGAACGGCAACGTCGTCATGGAGACCCTCGCCGAAGAAGGATGACGCCCCCGCGTCTGCCCTCGCCCGGGATCCAGCCGCGCGCGCCGCAGTGCGGGCGGACGGACGCTGCGACAAGAGCTGCGGACGCGCAGATATGGAAGGCGGCGGCGAACCATCCTATGGATGGTCGCGAATGCGGCGGATCCACCCAAGGATGCTTCGCGGCCGCCCGTCCGCGGTGGCCGGTCGTCCCGCCAGACCCTGCGGATCGACGGTCGGAAGGCCATTTGTGATGAACCTCCTTCGAGCTCTCACCCTCGGCGCTCTCATGATCGCGGGAGGGCCTGCCGTCGCCCAGGATGCGGAGAATCTCGTCGCGGTCAGCAACACCGCGATGTCGATCACCGGCGACGTCACCATGGACGATTTCGGCATGACCTTCGAGAACGGCGACCAACTCGCCTTCGACGAGCTGGTCGCCGACAGTTTCACGGTCGACGGGCAGCAGGTCGCCGCCTCGCTCTACAGCGTCAAGACGCCGGGCGACCCTGTCCTACTCAATGGCAACAGGCTCTGCGGCCAGGGCAAGGTCACCTATGTCGCCAGCTGGGGAACGGACCTGGTCATGGTTGCGGTCTTCACGACGCAGGACGTGCCGCAGTCGGATGCCGAGATGTGCGCGTCCTATACCTACGAATACCGGCAATAGGTCCCGCAGGCGTACCGGGCGCCTTCCGCAGACATTCGCCCGGGGAAGGCTGCCACTCAGTAGTGCGGCGGCTTTCCCGCTTCCGGCTTCGGCAGCGCGATGTCCTCGACCGTGCCGACCCGGTCGGTCAGCCCCTGGATCGCACGCTGCATCCGCTTGATCGTCTCGAAGGCCTGGGCAAGCTCGCCCGACAATTCCTCGATCTCCTTCGCCTGATGGGCGACCATGACCTCGAGGTCCTCGATCCGGCTGCCGTCCGCATCTTCAGACTGGCTCATCCTGCGATCTCCTGAAGCTTTTCGCGCATTGTCCCGCTGATGGCCACCGGCCGCCGCGTCGTCTGGTCGACCGCGACATGGACGAAGAAGCCGTCCGCTGCCGCGCACTCCTCGTCCTCTCGGAACAGGCCGATCTCGTAGCGGATCGAGGACGTCCCCAGCCGGCCGACACGGATACCCGCCGTCACCCGATCCGGGAAGGCCATCTCGCGATGATAGCGGCAGCCGGTTTCCACGACGAGGCCTATCGTCTCGCCTTGGGACAGATCGAGCAACCCCTCGGCGATCAGCCAGGAATTCACCGCCGTGTCGAAGAGCTGATAGTGCACGACATTGTTCATATGGCCGTAGACGTCATTGTCGGACCAGCGCGTGGTCAGCGGCACGAAGGCGCGGAAGGCGGCGCGCCGGGGCGGGGCCTGTCGCTTTGCGGCCGGTCGATCTTGCTCCTCCATGGCGTCGCTGCGGCGGCCTCCCCCGTTCGTCCTGCCGGCGCATCATGCGGCGAGGCATGGACGGGACGCAATGGCCGCCTTTCCCGCCGGGGGAAACTCATTTGCCGGAGACTGGCAATCTGCGTTCCGCCCAACTAGTCTTCGGCCGACGCAACCCGTTGTTTGAGCACCCTCCGCATGGCTGAACCCGCGATCGAACTCATCGATATCGACAAGAGCTTCGGCGCGGTACGGGCGAACAGGAACATCAACCTCGAGGTCGAGCGCGGCACGATCCACGGGATCGTCGGCGAGAACGGCGCGGGCAAATCGACCCTGATGTCGATCATCTACGGCTTCTACCAGGCCGATCGCGGCGAGATCCGGGTCGGCGGGAAGGCGGTCGAAATCGTCGATCCGAACGCGGCCATCGCCGCCGGCATCGGCATGGTCCACCAGCATTTCATGCTCGTCCACAACTTCACCGTGGTCGAGAACGTCATGCTCGGCGCCGAGAAGTCGCCGCTCCTGAGGCAAGGCATCGCCGCCGTGCGGGCCGAGCTGAAGCGGCTCGCCGAGGAGCATTCGCTCGATGTCGATCCCGACGCGGTCGTCGAGGAACTGCCGGTCGGCCTGCAGCAGCGGGTCGAGATCCTGAAGGCGCTCTATCGCGGGGCCGACGTCCTGATCCTCGACGAGCCGACCGGCGTCCTCACCCCGGCCGAGGCCGACCACCTCTTCGCCGTGCTGAAACAACTGCGCGACGAGGGCAAGACGATCATCCTGATCACCCATAAGCTGCGGGAGATCATGGCGATCACCGACGCCGTCTCGGTCATGCGGCAGGGCGAGATGGTGGCGACGCGCAAGACCGCCGAGACCTCCGTCGGGGAACTCGCCGAGCTGATGGTCGGACGCCGCGTCCTCCTGACGGTCGACAAGGGCGAGGCGAGGCCGGCCGATGTGAAGCTCTCCGTCCGCAACCTGACCGTCCGCGACGGGCGCGGCGTCGTCATGGTCGACGACGTCTCCTTCGACGTCCGGGCCGGAGAGATCGTCGGCATTGCCGGCGTCGCCGGCAACGGCCAGAGCGAGCTTCTCGAGGCGATTTCCGGGATCAGGCGGGCGGAGCGGGGCGAGATTCGCCTTCTCGGCCGCGACATCGACCCGGTGCGCGAGGCCGACCCGGCGGCGATCCGGAAGATCGGCTGCGCCCATGTGCCCGAGGACCGCCATTATATGGGCCTCGTCCTGCCCTTCGAGGAAAACGAGAACGCCATTTTAGGCTATCAGGACGACGCGCGCTTTCGAAAGGGGCTGCTTCTCGACCGCGACGCCATGCGCCGCGATGCCAGGAAAAAGATCGCCGACTACGACATCCGTCCGCCGGACTGCCGGCTGAAGACCTCGAACTTTTCCGGCGGCAATCAGCAGAAGATCGTGCTGGCGCGAGAGATGGAGCGCGATCCCGACGTTCTCCTGATCGGCCAGCCGACCCGGGGCGTCGATGTCGGGGCGATCGAGTTCATCCACAAGCGGATCGTCGCCATGCGCGACGCCGGCAAGGCGATCCTGCTGGTCTCGGTCGAGCTCGACGAAATCCGCGCGCTGACGGATCGTATCCTGGTGATGTTTGCCGGCAAGATCGTCGGCGAGCGTGGGCCGGAGGCGGCCGAGGGCGAACTCGGCCTCTTGATGGCCGGCGTCGAGGAAAGGGAGGCTGCCGAGTGAATTCCGCCCGCGTGACACTGATAACCCTCGGCGTCGCGGATGTCGCCCGCTCGGTCGCCTTCTACGCCGCGCTCGGATGGGAAAAGTCCGAGGCGAGCGTGGAATCGACTGCCTTCATGCTCGGCGAGGGCATCATCCTGTCGCTCTGGGACCGCACCGAGATGATCGCCGACGGCGGCGAAGGCGAACTGCCGGAAGGCTCCGGCTCAATGGCGCTGGCGGTGAACTTCGAGAGCCCTGAGGCGGTCGATGCGTTCTACGCCCGCGCAGTGGATGCCGGTGCGAGCCCGGTGAAACCGCCCAAGAAGGTGTTCTGGGGCGGCTATTCCGGCAATTTCCGCGATCCGGACGGTCATCTCTGGGAGGTCGCGCACAACCCCTTCTGGCGGCTCAGCGACGATGGCCGGGTCGATCTGACGAGCGCGTCATGATGCTGGCGTCTACCCATTGCGCCCATGGCGGAGCGCCACGGTGCGCGGCAGAGCGGGGTGCAGCCGAAGGGCGTAGACGGAGCAGAGCTCGACGCGCCGAGATCGCCGCCCGACGATCGCCCGGCATCAAGTCCGGCCTCTCCACCCATCGAAGGCTGACGCGCCGATGAGCCGCCCCTATGCGAAACTCCCGCGCTGGATCGACTACGGCCTGATCCCTCTGATCAATCTCGTCGTTGCCTTCGCGGTCGCGGGTCTCGTGGTGCTCGCGGTCGGCGAAAGCCCGCTCAAGGCCGCGGCGCTGATGCTGCGCGGCGCCTTCGGCTATGGCGAGGGCGTCGGCTTCACCCTCTACTACGCCACCAATTTCATCTTCACCGGCCTCGCCGTCGCGGTCGCCTTCCATGGCGGGCTGTTCAACATCGGCGGTGAGGGACAGGCCTATGTCGGCGGGCTCGGCGTCGCCGTGGTGTCGCTGTCGCTCGGGGCGGTCCTGCCCTGGTGGCTGAACCTGCCGCTGGCGGTCGTCCTGTCCTTTGCCTGCGGTGCGCTCTGGGCGCTGATCCCGGCCTATCTCCAGGCCAGGCGCGGCAGCCACATCGTCATCACCACCATCATGTTCAACTTCATCGCCGCCGCGCTGATGGTCTATCTCCTGGTGGGGGTGCTGAAGCCGGCGGGCACGATGGCGCCGGAGTCCGCGACCTTCGTCGAAGGCGGGCAGCTGCCGAAGCTGAAAGGGCTCTTTACGCTGTTCGGCTCGAATCTCGGCGGCGCGCCGCTCAACGTCTCGATCTTCGTCGCGCTCCTCGCGGCCCTCCTCGTCTGGGTGCTGATCTGGCGCACCCGGCTCGGCTACGAGATCCGCACGCTCGGCTTCTCGCCGCGCGCAGCGCGCTATGCCGGCATGTCGGAGACGCGGCTGATCGTCGTCACCATGATGATCTCCGGCGGGCTCGCCGGCATGATGGCGCTCAACCCGGTGATGGGCGACCAATACCGCGTCGTCATCGACTTTCCCGGCGGCGCCGGTTTCGTCGGCATCGCCGTCGCGCTGATGGGCCGCGGCCATCCCGCCGGCATCATTCCGGCGGCCCTCCTCTTCGGCGTGCTCTATCAGGGTGGGGCGGAACTCGCCTTCGACATGCCGTCGATCTCGCGCGACATGATCGTCATCATCCAGGGCCTCGTCATCCTCTTCGCCGGCGCGCTGGAAAACATGTTCCGGCCGGGCGTCGGCGCAGCCTATCAATGGGTCCGCTTCCGCAAGGAGGAGCCGGCCGGCGCCAATCTTCCGGAGGCGCGCTGATGGATCTCGGCATCGCCCTCGACATCGTCGATTCCACCATCCGCCTGTCGACGCCGCTGCTCTTCGCAGCGCTTGCCGGGCTCTACTCCGAGCGCTCCGGCATCTTCGACATCTCCCTCGAAGGCAAGATGCTGATCGCTGCCTTCGCCTCGGCCTCGGCCGCCGCCGTCTGGGGATCCGCCTTCCTCGGCCTCCTCGTCGGCATCGGCGCAGCGATCCTCTTCTCGCTCATCCACGGCCTCGCCTCGATCACCTATCGCGGCAACCAGATCGTCTCCGGCGTCGCCATCAACTTCATCGCCGCGGGCCTGACGATCATTCTCGGCCAGAGCTGGTTCGGCCAGGGCGGGCGCACGCCGAGCCTCTTCGGCGGCGGCCGCTTCACGTCGATCCACCTGCCGGGCGAGGAGGCGCTGGCAGGCGTGCCCGTCCTCGGGCCGATCTATTCGGAGGTGATCTCCGGGCAGACGTTGCTCGTCTATGTCGCCTTCGCGATGGTGCCGCTGACCTGGTGGGTGCTGTTTCGCACCCGCTTCGGCCTGCGCCTTCGGGCCGTCGGCGAGAACCCCGCCGCGGTCGACACCGCCGGCATATCGGTCGCCTTCCTGCGCTATCGCGCGGTCATCATCTGCGGCGTCCTCACCGGCTTTGCCGGCACCTATCTCTCGGTTGCGCAGGCCGCCGGCTTCACCCGCGACATGACCGCCGGCAAGGGGTACATCGCGCTCGCCGCGCTGATCTTCGCCAATTGGAAGCCGGTGCCGGTGATGTTCGCCTGCCTCTTGTTCGGCTTCCTCGACGCGATCTCGATCCGCGTGCAGGGTGTCGAACTCCCGGTCGTCGGCCAGATCTCGGTGCAGTTCGTGCAGGCGCTGCCCTATATCCTGACCGTGATCCTCTTGGCCGGCTTCGTCGGCAAGGCGACGCCGCCCAAGGCCGGGGGCGTGCCCTATGTGAAGGAAAGGTAGCAAGTGTTCATGCTGCATCGGGGTTCTTGACCATGGCCGACGATCTCTTCGCCAAGGCGAAATCCGCCATGCGCAAGGCGCACGCGCCCTATTCGAAATTTCCCGTCGGGGCGGCGCTGCGGACCACGGACGGGCGGATCTTTGCCGGCTGCAACATCGAAGTGGTGAGCTTTCCCGAGGGCTGGTGCGCCGAGACGACGGCGATCGCGCACATGGTGATGGACGGCGGTGGCCGGATCGCCGAGATCGCCGTCGTCGCCGAGAAGCTGCCGCTGTGCTCGCCCTGCGGCGGCTGCCGGCAGCGCATCGCCGAATTCGCCTCGGCCGAGACGCGCGTCCATCTCTGCGACATCGACGGCGGGGTGAAGGAGAGCGTCTCGATGGGCGAACTCCTGCCGCGTGCCTTCGACACGGACACGCTCGGATGAGCCCGTCGGCAGAATATCTGCGGTTCCGGCTCGGCGAGCGCCGGCCGGTGATGGCGATGGTGCTGGGCTCCGGTCTCGGCAGCCTGGTGGAGAGGGTCGAGGCGCCGCTGAACGTGCCGTTCTCCGAAGTGCCGGGCTTTCCCGCGAGCGGCGTGTCCGGCCATGCGGGCAAGGTCATCGCGGGGCGGCTCGGCGGGCGCGAAGTCCTCTTTCTCTCTGGCCGCGTCCACTATTACGAGAAGGGCGATGCGGCGGTGATGCGCCCGGTGATCGAGGCGCTGCGCGATCTCGGCGTCAGGGCACTGTTCCTCACCAATTCCGCCGGCTCGGTGCGCGAGGACATGCCGCCGGGATCTGTGATGATCGTCGAGGATCACATCGCCTTTTCCGGCATGAATCCCCTGATCGGCGAGGCCTCCGACGGGCGCTTCGTCGGCATGACCGCCGCCTACGACCCGGATCTGCGGGAAAGGCTTTCGGCCGCGGCAGGGGCGCTCGGTGAGCCGGTCTCCACCGGCGTCTACATGTGGTTCTCCGGCCCCTCATTCGAGACGCCGGCGGAGATCCGGATGGCGAGGACGCTCGGCGCCGACGCGGTCGGCATGTCGACCGTGCCGGAGACGATCCTTGCCCGCTTCTTCGGCCTCAGGGTCGTCGCGGCGTCGGTGATCACCAATCTCGCCGCCGGCATGACCGGTGGCGAACTCTCCCACGAGGAGACCAAGACCATGGCGCCGATGGGCGGTGCGCGGCTCGCGCGCCTCGTCGAGCGCATGCTGGCCGATGGAGCTTTCGATGGATGACGTGGCGCGCCGCAGGCGGGCGGCCGAGCTGATCGGTCGGCTGGACCTCACCAATCTCAACGACGACTGTACGCAGGACGACATAGCCGCGCTCTGCCTGCGCGCGGCAACGCCGGCGGGACCGACGGCCGCGATCTGCATCTGGCCACGTTTCGTTGCCTATGCCCGCCAGCATCTCGTGCCGGGCATCCGCATCGCCACGGTCGTCAACTTCCCGGCCGGCGGCGACGATGTCGACGAAACGGTGATGGAGGCGAAGCAGGCGGTCGCCGACGGCGCCGACGAGATCGACATGGTGATCGCCTATTCGCGCCTGGTCGAGGATCCGGGCTTCGTCGAGGCGCAGGTTCGCACGGTGAAGGCCGCCTGCGGTCCGGCACGGCTGAAGACGATCCTCGAGACCGGCAAGCTCTTCGACGAACCCGCCATCCGCACGGCCTGCCGCGCAGCGCTTGCCGGCGGCACCGACTTCCTGAAGACCTCGACCGGCAAGGTGGAGGTCAACGCGACCCCCGCCTCGGCGCGCATCCTCCTCGAGGAGATCGCCAAGGCCGGGTCGACGGTGGGCTTCAAGCCGGCCGGCGGGATCAAGACCTTCGAGGACGCCGACGGCTACATGACGCTCGCCGAATCGATCTGCGGCAAGGACTACCCGACGGCTGAACGCTTCCGGCTGGGCGCTTCCGGCGTTCTGGGGGATCTCCTCGCGGTATTCGAGGGGCGCGAGAGGGCCGGCGAGAAGGCGGGGTATTGATGGCTATGCGTCTTACGTCTGCGGCTGCACGCCCCCCTCTGGGCTGCCGCCCATCTCCCCCGCAAGGGGGGAGATCGATCTTGCGCGGACGTCTCAGCCCGCTCGCTCGCCCCTCCGATCGCAGCAACATCGACAGAATGGGCGCCATCGACGAAGCGCGTGATCTCCCCCCTTGCGGGGGAGATGTCCGGCAGGACAGAGGGGGGCGCCTCGGGCACGACCGTCGCGAGAGAATGCGGGGGCGCACACGATGATCCTCCCCCAGGAACTGATCCGGCAAAAGCGCGACGGTGGTGCGCTCGACCCCGAGGCCATCAAGGCCTTTATCGCCGGGTTCGAAGACGAGCGGGTCACCGAGGGCCAGGTCGCGGCCTTTGCCATGGCGGTGTTCTTTCGGGGGATGACTTCGGCTGAGACCGTCGCGCTGACCGAAGCGATGCGCGATTCCGGCGACACGCTCGACTGGTCCGGCCTCGACCGCCCGGTCGTCGACAAGCACTCGACCGGCGGCGTCGGCGACAATGTCTCGCTGATGCTCGCCCCGATCGTCGCCGTCTGCGGGGCAGCCGTGCCGATGATCTCCGGCCGTGGCCTCGGCCATACCGGCGGCACGCTCGACAAGATGGAGGCGATCCCCGGCTACAGCGTCACGCCCGACAACGAGACCTTCCGCCGCACGGTCCGCGACGTCGGCTGCGCGATCATCGGCCAGACCGGCCGCCTCGCGCCGGCCGACAAGCGCTTCTATGCCGTCCGCGACGTGACGGCGACGGTGGAATCGATCCCGCTGATCACCGCCTCGATCCTGTCGAAGAAGCTCGCGGCGGGGCTTCAGGGCCTCGTCCTCGACGTCAAATCCGGCTCCGGCGCCTTCATGGCGAAGGAGGAGGACGCCCGCGCGCTGGCCGAAGGCCTCGTCGCGGTCGCCAATGGCGCCGGCCTTGCGACCACCGCGCTCCTCACCCGCATGGACGAGGCTCTGGCCTCGGCCGCCGGCAATGCGGTCGAAGTGGAGAACGCCGTGCGCTTCCTCACCGGTGACCATCACGACGGCGCGCTGGAAGCGGTGACGCTGGCGCTCGCCGCGGAGATGCTGGTGCTGGCGCGTCTTGCCGAAACGCCGGACGCGGGACGGGCGATGGCGGCGAAGGCCCTCGCGGACGGGCAAGCGGCGGAGGTTTTCGGCCGCATGGTCAAGGCGCTCGGCGGCCCCGGCGATTTCGTGGAGCGGATGGGGGCGTATCTGCCGAAGGCGCCGGTGGTGCGGGAGGTGACGGCGGAGTCCGCCGGCCATGTCGCTGCCGTCGACGCGCGCGCGCTTGGGCTCGCGGTTGTCGAGCTCGGCGGCGGGCGGACCCGGCCGCAGGACGAAATTGACCATGCCGTCGGGCTCACCGGCCTTGCGCGCATCGGCTCGCAACTGGAGGCGGGCGATCGGCTCGGCACCATCCATGCCCGCAGCGAGGACGCCTTTGCCCGCGCCGCCGCGATGCTGCGTGCGGCCTATCGACTGTCCGACGAGGCCGTCGCGGCGCCGGGCCCGGCGGTGATCGCCCGCGTCGGCTGAGATTCGGCTGCTCGCCGGCGGTCGGCCGCTACTGCCTCAGCACCAGCCGCCCGTTCTCGATCGAAAAGCCATCGAGGCGGTTGAGAAAGCTCATGCCGAGCAGCGTCACCGGCAGCTGCCCGTCATGGAGCACGATCGCATCGACATTGGTGATCTCGATCGGCCCGAGCGACACGCGGGCGATCCGCGTGCGCGCGGCAGGCGCCTCGCCATTCGCGGTTCGGACCGTTTCGCGCCATGCGGCGGGCGGGGGTGCGACACCGAGCCGGCGTGCCGTCGTCTCGTCGAGCGCGACGAGGGTCGCGCCCGTGTCGACCAGAACCGGCACGAACTGGCCGTTGAGCCGTGCGTCGGTGCGGAAATGCCCGGCCCGGTCAGCCTGAAGTTCCGTGGTGCGGCCGGCGGGGCGCGGCGCGGCGGGCGCGGCCGCCTCGACGAGGCTCGGCGCGGGATCGAGTTCCTCGACCTCGCCCGACAGCATCGCCGCCTCGTAACGCTCGAACACCGAGGGGGCGGCAAGCGCCACCAGCGACGAGAACACCATCAGGACAAGGAATTTGTGCATCGGATTTCGCCTTCGCGCCGGGCCGATTGCGGGGAGGCTAGCGCGACGCTCCTTTCTCCCCCGTAAAGCCGGCTGGCCGAATGAAGGGCGCAGGCTTTGACGGGTGAAGCCTTCATCGTCGCGACGGGATCTGCGGCCCGACGCTACCGGAGCGAAAGGGCGGCCGTGGCCGGCCGGGTTGCCCTTCTTGCGTCTTCCGTCCGGGTGGAGCCGCCCGGCGGGGCGTTGTATGCCGGTTGCGGGAGACGCTTCGGGAGGACGCCATGAACGGGAAGAACCCGGCAGAGACCTACGACTACGTGATCGCGGGCGCGGGGTCGGCGGGCTGCGTCCTCGCCAACCGCCTGTCGGCCGATCCGAAGAACCGGGTCCTGCTTCTGGAGGGCGGGGGCAAGGACAATTGGATCTGGTTCCACATCCCGGTCGGCTATCTCTTCGCCATCGGCAATCCGCGCGCCGACTGGATGTTCAAGACCGCTGCCGAGACCGGACTGAACGGGCGTGCGCTCGCCTATCCGCGCGGAAAGGTGCTGGGCGGCTCTTCGGCGATCAACGCCATGATCTACATGCGCGGCCAGGCCGCCGACTACGACCACTGGCGCCAGCTGGGGCTTCAGGGCTGGGGCTGGGGCGACGTCCTGCCGGTGTTCAAGCGGGTCGAGGACCATGTGGAGGGCGAAAGCGCGTTCCACGGTGCCGGCGGCGAGTGGCGGGTCGAGCATCCGCGCATAAGCTGGGAGATCCTCGACCGCGTGCGCGACGCGGCGGAGGCGGCGGGGGTGAAGAAGATCGCCGATTTCAACACCGGCGACAACACGGGCTCCGCCTATTTCCAGGTCAACCAGAGGGCCGGCCGGCGCTGGAGCGCGGCGCGCGGCTTCCTGAAGCCGGCGATGAAGCGGCCGAACCTCAGGGTCGAGACGGGCGTGACCGTCGAGCGCGTGAACCTCGAGGACGGGCGCGCGGTCTCGGTCACCTATCGCAGGGCCGGCGAGACGATGACCGCCGGCGTGCGCGGCGAAATCGTGCTCGCCGCGGGGGCGGTGGGCTCGCCGCTGATCCTCGAGCGCTCCGGCATCGGCGCGGCCGAGCGGCTGAAGGCGCACGGCATCGAGGCGGTCCACCATCTGCCGGGCGTCGGCGAGAACCTCCAGGACCATCTGCAGATCCGGCCGATCTACAGGGTCCACGGCATCAAGACGCTGAACACCGAATACTGGAACCTCGTCTCCCGGGCGTTGATGGGCGCGAGCTATCTGTTCCGCCGGCGCGGGCCGCTGACCATGGCGCCGAGCCAGGTCGGCGCCTTCGTGAAGTCGTCGCCCGAATACGAGACGGCCAATCTCGAATTCCACTTCCAGCCGCTGTCGCTGGACGACTGGGGCCATGGCCTGCACCGCTTTTCGGCCTTCACCGCCAGCGTCTGCAATCTGAGGCCGACGAGCCGCGGCTCGATCCACATGTCGGGTCCCAAGGCCGAGGACCGGCCGGACATTCGCCCGAACTACCTCTCCACCGAGACCGACAGGCGCGTCGCAGTGGATTCCCTGAAATGGGCAAGGCGCATCGTGTCGCAGAAGCCGCTCGAAGCCTACCGGCCGGAGGAGGTGAAGCCCGGCGCGCACATCGCCTCGGACGCGGAGATGCTGGTGGCTGCCGGCGATCTCGGCACGACGATCTTCCACCCGGTCGGCACCGCCAAGATGGGCACCGAGGACGACAGGATGGCGGTGGTCGACGAACGGCTTCGCGTCCGCGGCATCAGGGGCCTCAGGGTGATCGACGCTTCGGTGATGCCAACGATCACCTCCGGCAACACCAATTCGCCGACCATCATGATCGCCGACAAGGGCGCCGAGATGATGCTGGAGGATGCCAGGGTGCGGTGATCGAGGTCTCTCAGGCCTTGCGCGCGTCGGCACCCGCCATCATGCCGGAAAGGGCGAGAACGACGAGAACGAGCGCGGACATGCCGACATAGACGTCGGCGAGGCCGACGCTCTCGGCAAGGAGGCCGATCGCCGAGGGCGCCAAGAGCCCGCCGGAATAGCCGATGGCGGTGGCGATCGAGATGCCGATGCCGGGCTTGAGGCCGGGAACGTTGCCGGCGGCGGAAAAGGCGATCGGCACGATGTTCGACAGGCCGATACCGGTCAGCGCGAAGCCGCAGATGACGATCGGCAGGCTGCCGCCGAGCCCGGTGAGGAGGAGGCCGCTCGCCGCGACGAGGGAGAACAGCCGCACCGTGTTGACCGCGCCGAGCCGGTCGCGGATGCCGTCGCCGAGGAAGCGGAAGGTCGCCATGGCCGCCGAGAAGGCTGCAAAGGCGAGCCCCGACGTGACGACGTCGGCGCCGAGCGTCCCGCGCAGATAGATCGCGCTCCAGTCGATCGCCGCGCCCTCCGGCAGCATGGCGATCAGCGCGAACACGCCGATGGCGAGCGCCGTCACGAGCGCCGAGCGGTCGCGCCGCGCCGCCGCGATGATCGCGGCAAGGCCCCCGCCGCCGCCCGTTTCTTGCGCCGCCTCGTGGTCGAGCCGGTCGTCATGCCCGAGCTTCACGACGACGAGGAGCGCGGCGAGGGTCAGGAGGCCGGCAAGGACGGCATGGGCCGGCGCGCCCAGCGCCGCGATGACCGGACCGCCGATCCCCGCTCCGATCATGCCGCCCATCGACCAGAAGCCATGGCAGGACGACATGATCGCCCGGCCCATGCCGCGCTCGACCGCGACGGCATTGGCGTTCATCGCGACGTCCATCCCGCCGAGCATCATGCCGAAGAAGAAGATCGCGGGGACGGCGAGAAGCGGGCTCGGCGCGACGACGAGAAGCGTCAGGGCGGGCGCGAGCAGGAGGTGGGTCGCGATCAGCGGTCGGCGCGAGCCGCCGCGCGAGATCGCAGCCCCGATCGCCGGCATGGCCGCCACTGCGCCGAGGCCGAAGACGAGGATCAGGAGCCCCAGCGCGCCCTCGGAAAAGCCGAGCCGGCCGGCGAGGATCGGCACCTGCGGCGCCCAGGACCCGATGGCGAATCCGTTGACCAGGAAGGCGATTGCAACCGCCGTGCGGGCGGGCGGAAAGAAGCCGGCCCGGTCGAGAGCCATGGTGTTGACGGTCAAGCGAGGATTCTTTCTCTGGTTGATCTTCAAAATGGCGCGGGGCCGTCAGCCGGAAACGCGGCTGACGCGCACGCCCTTGTCCTCGAAGGCGGAAACGAGCACCGGGTCCGCATGGGCCTCGACCACCAGCCGGTTCAGCCGATCGGCCGCGATGATGGCGAAGGGGGCGGCCGTGCCGAGCTTGTCTGCGGTCGCCGCGACCATGACCTGGTGGCTTGCCGTCGCGAGTGCCAGCTTCAGCTCGGCTTCTTCGACCTCGGAAGCGGTGATGCCCGCGACCGGATCGATACCGCAGGCCCCGATGATCATGACGTCGGGGCGCAGCCGTCCGGCCTCGCGAAGCGTCCGCGCCCCGAGGCAGGCCCCCAATCTGGGGTCGAACCGCCCCCCGAGAAGAACGATCTCGATGCCGGCGTCCGGCGGCACCGCCGATGCGACGGCCGGCGAATTGGTGACCACCGTCAGGCGCGCTCCGTGCGGCAGCGCCGCGGCGACCGCGACATTGGTCGAGCCGGCATCGATGAAGACGGTCTCGCCCGGTTCGATCAGACCGGCGACCGTCTTGCCGAGCCGCGATTTCTCCTCGGTCTGCGCCAGGACGCGGTCCGCCATCAGCCCGGCCTTTGGCGCGCGCCTGACCGCGCCGCCATAGACGCGCTCGCAGGCGCCGAGCGCTGCGAGTTCGCGCAGATCGCGGCGGATGGTGTCCTCGGACACGGCGAGTTCCTGCGCCAGGGGACCGGCCAGGACACGCCCGTCCCGCTCGAGCCGCTGGCGGATGAGGTCCTGGCGCTGGCGGGTGAGGAGCGGGGCTGTGGTCGCGGATGTGGTCACGTGGTCTCGCCATTCATGCAATGTTATGCGGGTTTATGCATGATCGTGCATGATCCGGCAAGGCCTTCCCGGGTTCGAACGGGTTGCGGCCTTGGTTGGGTGAGGGCACCGCGACAGGTCGCTTGGCCGGCTAGCGGATGCGCCGGCTCCGATCCGGAACCCCTGCCACCGATTTCGGCTTGTCGGCGCAAAGGCTTGGCGCGACCCGGGGTTTTCTCGGAGGATTTTGCGGTGCGCGCTGCCTAACCCGCCTTACGACATGAAGGATGCTCCCAATGGCTCTCGATCCCCGCAATTGCTATCCGCGCCCTGAGCAGCGCGACCAGCAACAGGGCATGCCCGGTTCGACCGGCGACATGGCGCCGAAGCCCGACCATGGCGAAGAGAGCTACAAGGGCTCCGGCAAGCTCAAGGATCGCGTGGCGATCATCACCGGCGGCGATTCCGGCATCGGCCGTGCCGTCGCCATCGCCTATGCCCGCGAGGGTGCCGACGTCATCGTCGCCTATTGGGACGAGCACGAGGACGCCAAGGAGACCGCGCGCTGGGTGGAGAAGGCCGGCCGCAAGGCGGTCACGGTCGCCGGCGACGTCAAGGACGAAGCCTTCTGCAACGGCCTGATCGACAAGGCCTATGCCGAGTTCGGCCGGCTCGACATCCTCGTCAACAACGCCGCCCACCAGGCGACCTTTGAGAAGATCGAGGACATCTCGGCCGAGGAATGGGACGTCACCTTCCGCACCAACATCTATTCGATGTTCTATTTGTCGAAGGCCGCGGTCGCCCGGATGGAGCCGGGCGGCGTGATCCTCAACACCAGCTCGATCAATGCCACGAGCCCGACACCGCAGCTTCTCGCCTATGCGACCACCAAGGGCGCGATCGCGAACTTCACCGCCGGGCTCGGCCAGTATGTCGCCGACCGGGGGATCCGGGTGAACGCAGTCGCGCCGGGGCCGATCTGGACGCCGCTGATCCCCTCGACCATGCCGGAGGAGAAGGTGAAGAGCTTCGGCTCCAATACGCCGCTCGGCCGTGCGGGCCAGCCGGCGGAGCTCGCCGGCGCCTATGTGTTTCTCGCCTCGGATGATGCCACCTACATCACCGGCGCGCTGGTGCCGGTCACCGGCGGCCGACCGATGCTGTGACGGGCCGGTCGGCGTCCCGCCAAGCCACCGGGGGGCGGCGGCGCCCTCGGGGCCGTCGGGCGGGGCGCCTATCCCCGCTTGGGGGCCGGCTTCGCCAGAGGCAGGCCAATGGCTGCTAAGTATTTCTTCACCCGTGAAACTTATGGTTACTCCTCGTCCAATAAGGGGGGAATAATCCGTGTTAAGCGCATTCGGGAAGCAGAAGCGGTCGTATCAGGAACAGTTCGCGGACGCGGTCCTTCGGGTCTCGCCGGATGCCTATTATGTCGTGCAGGACGGAGTAATCCGCGACTGCAATCCGGCGACGGAACGCTTCCTGCGGGGCGGTCGCGACAAGATCGTCGGGCTTTCGCCGAGCGCGATCTCGCCTGAGACCCAGGCCTGCGGGACGAAGAGCTCGGAGCGGGCGAAGCAGCACGACCAGAACCTGAAGAAGAACGGTATCGAACGCTTCGAGTGGACGGTGAAGCGCCTCGACGGAACGACCTTCCCGGGTTTCGTGACGCTGATCATGGGTGAGATCGACGGACGCCCGGCGGAACTGGTCTTCCTCGTGGACATGACGATCATGGTCGACATGCGCGAGGAACAGGCCAAGGCGCGGGCCGCCGAAGAGGCCGCCGCGAAGGAACAATCGGACGCGATGGACGCGCTGGCGGCCGGGCTGAAGGATGTCGCGGGCGGCGATCTCAGGGTTCGGCTCTCCGGCCGCCTGCCGAAGAGCTTCGCCAAGATCGGCGCAGATTTCGACACTGCCATTTCCGCGCTCTCGCGGGCGCTCGGCGAGGTTTCCTCGACCGTGGCGACCGTCCAGGGCGCGACGACGGAGATCGCTAATTCCTCCGGCGACCTGGCGAACCGCACCGAACGGCAGGCGGCGAGCCTCGAAGAGACGGTCGCCGCACTGGGCGAAGTGAGCGGCGCGGTCGGCCGGACCGCGGAAAGTTCTGCCCAGGCTCAGAAGACCGCCGCGTCCGCCCGCCAGAAAGCGGAAAAGGGCGGCGAGATCGTGGCCAAGGCGGTCGACGCGATGAGCCGGATCGAGGCTTCCTCCGAGAAGATCAACCACATCATCGGCGTCATCGACGAGATCGCCTTCCAGACCAACCTCCTGGCGCTGAATGCAGGCGTCGAGGCCGCGCGGGCCGGCGAGGCGGGCAAGGGCTTTGCTGTCGTTGCCCAGGAAGTGCGCGCGCTCGCGCAGCGTTCGGCCGAGGCAGCCAAGGAGATCAAGACGCTGATTTCCGCATCGAGCGCCGAGGTCGAGGCCGGGGTGGACCTCGTCACAGCGTCCGGCAAGAGCCTCGACGAGATCGTCGAGGAGGTCACGGCCATGGCCAGCGTGATCGGCCAGATCGCCGATTCCGCCCGGGAACAAGCGGTGAGCCTGAAGGAGGTGTCGGGCACCGCAGACCAGATGGACAAGATCACCCAGCAGAACGCCGCGCTGGTCGAGGAGACGACCGCGGCCGCACAGGCACTCGCCAACGACGCCCATCGCCTCGGCACCATCGTCGAGCGCTTCCGGATCGACGATACGGAGGCGGGATCGTCCGGTTCACGCGGGGCCGGCTCCCATCTGCGCCGGGTCGCCTGAGGAAGAGCGCCTCCCCTGAAGGGAGGCGGGCTTCAGAGGCTCCCCCAGTCGCGGCGAGATCCCTTGCCGCGACGGCTGACCGTGGCGAAGGACGGCGCCTTCTCCTCCGGCAGCTCGCTGCCTCCCGATCTAAGCGAGCGGCGCCTTCGTCGGCGAGCACGCCAGCTGGGACCGCGACCGCTTCAACGGCTACAAGGTGGTCTATGTGCCCTTCGCGAACGGCAAGCCTGACGGCAAGGCCGAGGACGTCATTACCGGCTTTCTCGGCGGCGAGGGCAATGCCCGCGGCCGGCCGGTGGGTGTCGCGATCGACAAGACCGGCGCGCTGCTCATTGCGGACGGTGTCGACAATACGGTCTGGCGGGTGAGCGCGGCCGAACAAGCGACCGCGCAACGCTAACGCCCTTTCGGCCGGCGGTGATTTGCCGCCGGCCGAAACGACCGCAGCCAGCTCAGCCGAATTTGCGCGCGGCGTCGATGGCAAGGCCGAGGCCGACCGAGCCGAAGGCGTCGGACTGGGCGATCCGCGCATGGGAAAAGCGCGAGACGGCGGCCGCCCTGACGGCGGGGACCTGCGCACCGCCGCCGGTCAGGATCACCGTCTCGATCGCCTCCGCCTTGACGCCGGCCTCCGATAGCGCGGCGTCGATAGCGCCGGTGATACGGGCGACGAGCTCGGCCGTCGCCGCTTCGAACGCCTCCCGGGTCGCCGGCGCCCGAAGGTCGAGACCGGGCTCCTCCAGCCGGATGAGCGTCTCGTCCGCGTCGGACAGCTCGATCTTCGCCGCCTCGACCGCGCCGGCGAGGCGATGGCCGGAGCGATGCTCCAGGAGATGGCCGAAGCGGGCGAGCTTCTCGGGCTCGGCCGCTTCCTTCTGCAGGGCGTAGACGTCGCGCCGGATCTTCGGCGTGTAGAGCGTGTTGATCCGGTGCCAGGTCGCCATGTCGTTGAAATACCAGACCGGCATCCGCCGCTTGCCGTCGTCGGTTGAACTGCCGAGGCCGAAATGCGGCATCACTTCCGCGATCGACAGGAGCCGGTCGAAATCCGTGCCGCCGACATGGACGCCGGTGGAGCTGAGGATGTCGGACAGCCGGTCCTCGGCCTGCGCGCGTTCCGGAGATAGCCTGACGACCGAGAAGTCGGACGTGCCGCCGCCGATGTCGACGACCAGCGCCAGCTCCTCCGCCGCGATCCGGCTCTCATAATAGAGCGCGGCAGCGACCGGCTCGAACTGGAAGGCGATGTTGGAGAAGCCCTGCGAGCGGGCCGCTGCCTCCAGCTGGTCCTGCGCGGCCCGGTCGGCGTCGTCGTCCTCGTCGACGAAGCGGACCGGACGGCCGAGCACCACGTCGCTCAGCGCCACGGACGCCTCGCCCGCCGCCTCCGCGCGCCGCGCCTCGGCCTCGAGCTTTTCCCTCAGATGCGCGAGGAACCGGCCGATCAGCTCCACGAAGGTCAGCCGCATGCGCCCGACCTGCGTCGTCTCCTCCATCAGCGAGGAACCGAGCACCGATTTCAGCGCCCGCATGAACCGCCCTTCGGCGCCATCCACATATTCGAAGACGGCGGCGCGGCCGAAATAGGTCTTGCCGTCCTCCAGCGAGAAGAACAGCGCCGAAGGCAGGGTCGGCGCCTCGCCCTCGACCGGCAGAAGCCGCGGCCCGGCATTGTTGCCGCGCCCGGCCCCGGCAAGGCCGAGCGTGGAATTGGTGGTGCCGAAATCGAGGCCGGCGAAGGTTCGAAGCATGACAGGGCTCTCGGGGTCGGACGCGAACCGTTCCCAGGCGCGCCCGCGCCGAAAGCGGCGCGGCGATCGGCGGGCGGGTTCGGACGGTTCGAGAAACGGAAACATCGGGGCATCGCCCCGGCGGACGCCGTCTCTACCCGATAGCGGCGGGAAATTGAAGAGCGGACGCAGTCGGCAGCCGGGCCGACACTCGGCACGCTATCGCTTCCTCGCTCTGCCGGCGTCGTCCGCTGCGTCGCGACACGGCCGTGACGCCTCCGCTCGACGGCTCCGCCCGCTCCGGCGGGGTCGCCTCCGCACGACCCGCCGGAACCTGCAGACAGCCGCTTCGGCGGGCTTACCCCTGATACACCACCAAGAGGTCCTTGGCGTCGATCTGGGCGCCGGCGGAGACGTGGACGGATTCGATCGTCCCGTCGCGTTCGGCGTGGAGCGCGGTCTCCATCTTCATCGCCTCGATCGACAGGAGGACGTCGCCGGCCTTGACCTGCTGGCCGGCCGCGACCGCGAGCGTCGAGACGACGCCCGGCATCGGCGCGCCGACATGATTCGTGTTGGTCGGGTCGGCCTTCTGCTTGACGCCGTTGCCGGCAGCCCCGTGCGCCCGGTCCGGCACCTTGACGCGGCGCGGCTGGCCGTTCAGCTCGAAGAAGACGGTGCGCATGCCCTTGTCGTCGGTCTCGCCGAAGCCGAGGCAGCGGATGACCAGCGTCTTGCCGCGCTCGATCTCGACCAGCACCTCCTCTTCCTGCTCGATCCCGTAGAAATAGGACGGGGTCGGCAGCATGGAGACCGGGCCGTAGGTCTCGCAGGCCAGGGCGAAGTCGGTGAAGACCTTGGGGTACATGAGATAGGAGGCGAACTCGGCGTCCGATACCTTGCGTTCGATCTTCTCCTCGATCTCCTGCCGTTCGGCGGCAAGGTCGGCGTCGGCGATCAGCGAGCCGGGGCGCACGGTGATCGGCGTCCTGTCCTTGAGCACGCGCTTCTGGATATCCTTCGGCCAGCCCGCCGGCGGCTGTCCGAGATCGCCATGCAGCATGGAGACGACGCTGTCGGGGAAGGAGACGTCCTTCTTCGGGTCCATGACGTCGGCGACGGTGAGGTCCTGGCTGACCATCATCAGCGCCATGTCGCCGACGACCTTGGAGGAGGGCGTCACCTTGACGATGTCGCCGAACAGCTTGTTGACGTCGGCATAGGTCTGGGCGACCTGGTGCCAGCGGGTCTCGAGGCCGAGCGAGCGCGCCTGTTCCTTGAGGTTGGTGAACTGGCCGCCCGGCATCTCGTGGAGATAGACCTCCGAGGCCGGCCCCTTGAGGTCGCTCTCGAAGGCGGCGTACTGGTTGCGCACCGCTTCCCAGTAGAAGGAGATGCGCCGGATCGCCTCGGCCGAGAGGCCCGGATCGCGCTCCGTCCCCTTCAGCGCTTCGACGATCGAGCCGAGGCAGGGTTGGGCGGTGTTGCCGGAAAAGGCGTCCATCGCCGCATCCACCGCGTCCACCCCGGAATCGATCGCGGCGAGAACCGTCGCGGCCGAAATGCCCGAGGTGTCGTGGGTGTGGAAGTGGATCGGCAGGCCGACCTCCTCCTTCAGCGTCCTGAACAGGACGCGCGCGGCGGCCGGCTTCAGGAGGCCGGCCATGTCCTTGACGCCGAGGATGTGGGCGCCCGCCGCCTCCATCTCCTTGGCGAGGGCGACATAATATTTGAGATCGTACTTCGACCGCTCGGGATCGAAGAGGTCGCCAGTGTAGCAGATCGCTCCCTCGCAGAGCTTGCCGGCCTCCTGCACCGCGTCCATCGAGACGCGCATGTTCTCGACCCAGTTGAGGCAGTCGAAGACGCGGAAGAGGTCGACGCCGCCCTTCGCCGCCTCGGCGACGAAGTACTTCACGACATTGTCGGGATAGTTCGTATAGCCGACGCCGTTGGAGCCCCGCAGCAGCATCTGGAGGAGGATGTTCGGCGCCTTCTCGCGGATCAGCGCGAGGCGCTCCCACGGGTCTTCGGTGAGGAAGCGCATGGCGACGTCGAAGGTCGCGCCGCCCCAGCATTCGAGGCTGAGAAGTTGCGGCAGCGCCCGCGCATAGGCATCGGCAATGGCGACGATGTCATGCGTGCGCATGCGCGTCGCCAAGAGCGACTGGTGCCCGTCGCGCATCGTCGTGTCGGTGACGAGAACTTCCGGCTGGTCGCGCATCCACTGTGCGAAGCCTTGCGGGCCGAGCTGGTCGAGCTTCTGACGGGTGCCGTCGACCATCGGCGCCGAGAACAGCGGCGGCACCGGCGGCGCGTGGTCTTCCGAGGGACGCGGCCGGTTCTTGGTCTCGGGATGGCCGTTGACGGTGACGTCGGCGAGATAGGTCAGGAGCTTGGTCGCGCGATCTCTTCGCTTGACCTGCTGGAACAGCTCGGGCGTCTCGTCGATGAATTTGGTGGTGTAGGAATTGTCCCGAAACTTCTCGTGGCCGATGATGGCCTCGAGGAAGGTGAGGTTCGTCGCGACGCCGCGGATGCGGAACTCGCGCAGCGCCCGGTCCATGCGGGCGATCGCCTCCTGCGGCGTCGGCGCCCAGGCGGTGACCTTTTCGAGGAGCGGGTCGTAGTAGCGGGTGATCACGGCGCCGGAATAGGCGGTGCCGCCGTCGAGCCTTATGCCGAAGCCGGTGGCGCCGCGATAGGCGGTGATGCGGCCATAGTCCGGGATGAAATTGTGCTCGGGGTCCTCGGTGGTGATTCGGCACTGCAGCGCATGGCCGTTGAGCTTGATGTCCTCTTGGGCGGGCACGCCGGATTCGGGCGTACCAATCGCGTGACCATCGAGGATGTGGATCTGCGCCTTGACGATGTCGATGCCGGTCACCTCTTCGGTGACGGTATGCTCGACCTGGATGCGCGGATTGACCTCGATGAAGTAGAAGGCGCCGGTATCCGCATCCATCAGGAACTCGACCGTGCCCGCGCCGACATAATCGGTCGCGTCGGCGAGCTTGCGCGCGTAGGCTGCCAGTTCGCGGCGCTGCTCGTGGTCTAGATACGGCGCCGGCGCGCGCTCGACGACCTTCTGGTTGCGGCGCTGGATCGAGCAGTCGCGCTCGAAGAGGTCGACGACATTGCCATGGGTGTCGCCGAGGATCTGCACCTCGACATGGCGGGCCCGCTCGACCAGCTTTTCGAGATAGACCTCGTCCTTGCCGAAGGCGGCCTTGGCCTCGCGCTTGGCTTCCGTCACCTCGCGCTCGAGGTCCTTTTCGGCGCGGATGACGCGCATGCCGCGCCCGCCGCCGCCCCAGGACGCCTTCAGCATCACCGGGAAGCCGACCTCGGCTGCCATCTCGCGGACACGTCCCATGTCGTCGGGCAGCGGCTCGGTCGCCGGCACCACCGGCACGCCGACCTCGACGGCGAGATTGCGCGCGGCGACCTTGTTGCCGAGCCGGCGCATCGTATCGCCCGATGGGCCGATGAAGGTGATGCCGGCCTCGCGGCAGGCATCGACGAATTCCGGGCTCTCCGACAGAAGACCGTAGCCGGGATGGATCGCGTCGGCGCCCGACAGCTTGGCGACGCGCAGGATCTCCTCGATCGACAGATAGGCCTCGATCGGGCCCATGTCGTTGTCCAGATGCGAGCCGCGGCCGACCTGGTAGCTCTCGTCCGCCTTGAAGCGGTGGAGCGCCAGCTTGTCCTCCTCCGCCCAGATCGCCACCGTCCGGAGCCCGAGCTCGTTGGCAGCGCGGAATACGCGAATGGCGATTTCGGATCGGTTCGCAACGAGAATCTTACGGATGGCCAAGGAACGCTCCCTTCGAACAAGGCGCACGACTTATAGCGGGTCGGCCCGAATGCTCAACTTTGCGGCGGATGCGAGAGGTTCGCAAGTGCGAAGGGCGGCCGTGCGGGGCGGCCGACGCCTCAACGGTTGCGAATGAGCGGGGTCTTCTGAGGCCACGGCGTCTTCTCGGTCTCGCGCACGAAGGTGAACAGGCCGGACATGCCGACGAGGACCATGCCGGCGACGGCGATGCCGTCCGGATATTCGCCGAAGAAGCTCGCGCCGATCAGCGCGGCCCAGACGATCTGGCTGTACTGGGTCGGTGCGACGCGCGCGGCGGGGGCGAGGCGGGTGGCGAAGACGATGAGGAGATGGGCGAGGCCGACGACGACGCCGCCAAAGAGGAGCAGCGGCCAGAGATCGGCCGTCGGCGGGACGAAGTCCGGCACCATCAGGACGCCGTTGACCGCGATGGCGGCGACGAGGACGGCGCCGATCAGGGTGATCCTGCGCTCGGCGGGGCCGAGGACGCGCAGGACGATGACCGTGATCGCGCCGCAGATGGCGACGCCCACGGCAGCGAAATGGCCGGGCAGCACTTCCCGGAACCCCGGCCGCACGACGAGAAGGACGCCGGCGAGGCCGCCGAAGACCGCGAGCCAGCGCCGCCAGCCGATCGGCTCCTTCAGGACCAGCCAGGAGAAGACGGTGACGAAGAGCGGCAACAGGAAGATCAGCGCATAGGCTTCGGCAAGCGGCAGCGTGGTGAAGGCGTAGATGCCGAGAATGCCGCCGAGCGTGCCGCTCGCCATCCTGAGCGTCAAAAGCAGCGGGTGCTTCGGCACGAAGACGTTGGACCAGGTGTCGCCGGGCCGCTTGGTGAAGGCGACCGGCGCCAGGGCGATGAGCGAGATGAAGAAGCCGATCTCGAACACCGGCAGCCGCGCACCGATGGCCTTGGCCGTCGCATCGCCGCAGGCGAACGCGAAATAGGCCGCGAAGGCAAGGAGGATGCCGGCTTGCATGGAAAGGTCCGGTGGCTGGGATTTCAGTGCCGGATATGCCCTGGACGCCCGCAAGGCAAGCCGCATGTGGCGGCCGGAGATATTTTGGGAAGACCCAGGATGTTCTGGGGAAGGGGTTGGCTCCGGACCCGCGCCCCACCCGTCGGTTCGATGTCGGACTGGAGGGAACGACCTCGTCCGCCGGGTGGGAGCGATCTGGTACGAAAAAGGGCAGCGAGGGGGAGCTGCCCTTTTTCGACTGCTTGCGATCGAGGGGGATGATCGCTTGGGGTGTCCTGATAATGCGTGACTGATTTCGGGGTTCCAAAAAAATTGGTCGCTCGAAAACTTTTTTTCGCATCCTCCCGTTGGCCGCACAGCGACCTCGCTCAAGCCTGGGTCTCCCGTTCCGCTTCCGGCCCGCGCTCTGGCCCCGGCACCGGCGCGATCGTCACCTGCGACTTGCCCCTGGTCGGCACGTGCAGGGATGGCAAGACACGCCTGATCGGTGCATAAGGTGGGGCGGGGCAGGACGCAGTGCAGCATTCGCGGCGCGTTCGGGTCCGTTCTGTGCAGGGATCCGAAAGGAGGCCGAGTTGGTTGCTTCGTTTCGCGCCGTCGGCGATGCGAGCCGGCACCCGAACGGCTGGCCGGGCAGGCTGATGGTCTGCGGCCAATCCGAAGCGCGCCGTAACATTGCCGAGCTTGCCCCGACTGACGTGATCTCGATCAAGTCGCCCGGCCGAAATTATCTCGGGCCCCGGGACCTTGCGGAAGACCACCATCTGATCGTCGAGTTCGAGGATGTCGAAGCTGCCGGAGCGGCGGGCGGGCCGACGGCTGAGCAGGTCTCGGCGATCCTCGCCTTCGCCGCGCGTCTGCCGGCCGAGGCGCGGCTTCTGGTACACGGGCTGCAGGGCGTGCGGCGCGCGCCGGCGGTGGGGATCGGCATCCTCGCGGCGCAGCTCGGCCCCGCCGAGGCCGCCGGCGCCGGAACCGCATGTTGCCTGCATCCGGCCGATCCCAACCGGCGGGTCCTCGCCCTGTTCGACGATGCGCTGACCCTCGAAGGCAGTCTGGTCGCCGCCTGCGACGCCCGCTACGTGCCGGGCCGCTCGATGCTGCGCCGGCGCGAGGAGGCCGATGCGACGCCCTTCGCCTTCGACATGCTGTCCTGCGGCAAGGATGACGCGCCTTGATCAGGGAACGCGCAGCCGAAGGTCAGAGATCGGGCTTGGCGATCATGAGCCAGACGATCGCGAGCATCGCCGCGAAGGCCGGAAAGCCGCAGGCGAACCAGATCCGGTAGAGCCGGTGATAGGCGGCAGGCAAAGGCGCGCCGGCATCGCGTGCGGCAGCCGCCAGGCGCCGCAGCCTGATCTGGATGACGACCACCGGCAGCCAGAACAGGCCGACGAAGACGTAGAGGCCGAGCGCGGCGAGGATCCAGCCCTCGGTGAGCGGCCAGCCGATCTGCCTGGCGAGGAGATAGCCGGTCACCGGCTGAAGCACGGCCGCCGTCGCCGTGAACAGCGTGTCGGCGAGGACGACGATGCCGGCGGTGTGGGCGATCAGCGCCGGATCGCCGCTGCGGTTCGAGATCACCATGAAGAAGGCGATGCCCGCGCCCGTGCCGAGCAGCACGCAGGCCCCGACGACATGGAGGAAGAGCAGCGCCTCGGTCATCGTTCGCCAAGCAGCGCCGCGGTGACGAGGGCGAGGAGCGAGGCCGGCAGGATCTTGACCAGCGGGCCGAGCGGGTCCGCCCAAAGGTCCGGCGCGAACACCGTCGCGGCAAGGAGATAGGCAAGGCCCGCCGCCAGCATGGCGAGACAGGCCCGCTGCGCCAGCGGCCGGTAGAGGATTGCGAGCCCGAGGGCGAGGTCGAGCACGGCTCCTCCGAGCGCCGCGGTGCCGGCAAGCGACGGAGAAAATCCCCTTGTGAGGAGGACCGTTTCCGCGGCGCCGATCTCCGCGAGCCCGATCAGGCCGGAGAGAATCCAGAAGATCGAGAGGGTCGCCACGCAGAGCGGCATCAGGAGGTAGAGCCTCGCAAACCAGCGCTCCTGCGCGGTCGACGGCAGGGCGGCAAGGGTCTCGGTCAGCGGCCGGCAATCCGCTCCGCCCGCCGCGCGCCAGGCAGCGGGGTCGCCGAGGACGCCGGCCTGAAGCGACCGGATCGCCGTCGTCCTCAGGGGCGAGCGCCAGCCGAGCCAGCCGAGCGCGTCGGCTCCCAGAGCCAGGAACCGGACGAGCGGCATCGGAACCGGGACGCTTCGTGTCCAGGGCGCAAAGCCCTGCCATTTTCGAAGGGCGCGGACCGTGTCGGCGAAGGAGCGCGCCTCCGGCTCGGTGAGATCGGCGAGCGTTCGGCTCGGCACCTCGCCGCGGGCCGCGCTGACGACCGCCGCCGCGACATCGCCGAGGAAGACCGTCTGGATGCGGCTTTCCGGCAGGATCTTCGGGAAGAAAGCGGGAACCGCCGCGGCGGCGCGCAGGAGCGCCGTGCCGCCATAGGCCTCGGCGCCGACGACCAGCGTCGGGCGCAGGATGACCCAGTCGAGGTCCGAGCCCATGATCTTGCCGTCGCCCCTCGCCTTCGACCGGAAGAATTCGGTCGTCGCCGCTTCCGAGACGCCGGCGGCGGAAATCTGGATCAGCCGGGTGCGGGTTCCTCCGAGCGCGACGACGAGTTCGCCGATCGCCCGCTCGTGGATCGCCGACAGACTATCGCGCGCGCCGTCCTGGAGCGCGCCGGACGCGTTGACCACCACGTCGGTATCGGCGAGAAGCGATCGCCAGTCCGATGCGTCGGTCTTCGCGATGTCCCGCTCGACGAAGATCGAATCCGGGGCCGAGCGGAGGGCCGCCGCCCGGCGCCGACCCACGCCGACGGTGCGAAAGCCGTCCGCCTCGAGAGCCCGCATACATGCCGAGCCGATCAGGCCATAGGCGCCGAGTACCACGGCGGTCTTCAATCGAGCCTCCCTTCGCAGCGCACCCGGCCGCCGGACGACGAGGCGCCTCCGGTGCCGGCCGCGACCCGACGAGACCGGCCACGGCCGGCGTCGAACGCGACGGTTCGGTAGCACAGATGGCCTTAAGCCTTTCAGACCGGCTCCGGCATCCCATCTAAGCGGTACGCATGACCGAGCTTCGACCTGTTCCCGACACGATCCGATTCGACGGCACCAATGTGACCGCGGTCCTCGGGCCGACGAATACGGGCAAGACCTTCCTCGCGATCGAGCGGATGATCGCGCATTCGTCCGGAACGATCGGCCTGCCGCTGCGGCTGCTCGCGCGGGAAGTCTACGCGAAGGTGGTCGACCGGGTCGGTGTCGGTGCCGTGGCGCTGATCACCGGCGAGGAGAAGATCAAGCCACCGAACGCCCGCTATTTCGTCTGCACGGTCGAGGCGATGCCGCGCAATCCCGGCACCGCCTTCGTCGCCATCGACGAGGTGCAGCTGGCGAACGATCTGGAACGCGGCCACGTCTTCACCGATCGGATCCTGCATTGCCGGGGCAGCCAGGAGACGCTGCTCCTCGGTGCGCCAACCATGCAGACGGTTCTGGCGAAGCTCCTGAAGGGCGTCCAGACGACGACGCGCCCGCGCCTGTCGAACCTGACCTATGCCGGCTCCAAGAAGATAACCCGGCTGCCGCGCCGGAGCGCCATCGTCGCCTTCTCCGCCGACGAGGTCTATGCGATCGCCGAACTGATTCGCCGGCAGCGGGGCGGGGCGGCGGTGGTCCTCGGGGCGCTCTCGCCGCGCACCCGCAACGCCCAGGTGGCGCTCTACCAGTCCGGCGACGTCGACTTCCTGGTCGCCACCGACGCGATCGGCATGGGGCTCAATCTCGACGTCGACCATGTCGCCTTCGCCCAGGACTGGAAATTCGATGGCTTCCAGTACCGCCAGCTGACGCCGGCCGAGTTCGGCCAGATCGCCGGCCGGGCGGGCCGCCACGTCAGGGACGGCACCTTCGGCGTGACCGGACGCGTCGATCCGCTGCCGACCGAGCTCGTCGAAGCGCTGGAAGCTCACCGGTTCGCGCCGATCAAGGTGCTGCAGTGGCGCAGCAGCGATCTCGACTTCTCCTCGATCGCGGCGCTGACGGCGAGCCTGGAACGCCCGCCCCCCTCCGCCGAACTCACCCGCGCGCTGCCCTCGGTCGACCAGCGCGCGCTGCAGTTTCTGTCGCGTGACCCGGCAATCGAGCGCCGCGCGACCGGCCGCCGCCGGGTCGAGCTTCTCTGGGAGGCCTGCAAGCTTCCCGACTATCGCCGCATCGCGCCGGCCCAGCATGCCGAGATCATCGCCGCGATCTACGGCGACCTGACCGACAACGGCCATGTCTCGGAGGACTACATGGCGTCCCAGGTGCATCGGGCCGACCGGACCGAGGGCGATCTCGACACCCTGTCCCAGCGCATCGCGGAAATCCGCACCTGGACATACATTTCCCACCGTCCCGACTGGCTTGCCGATCCGACACACTGGCAGGAAAAGACACGGGACATTGAAGACCGACTTTCCGACGCTCTACACGATAGGTTGACGAAACGCTTCGTAGACCGCAGGACAAGCGTCTTGATGAGGCGGCTGAGAGAGAACGCGTTCATGGAAGCTGAAATCGCCAGCGACGGCACGGTGGTGGTCGAAGGCCATCCCGTTGGCGAACTTCAGGGATTTCGGTTCACGCCGGACACCAAGGCCGAGGGCGCCGACGGCAGGGCCGTACGTGCGGCCGCGCAGAAGGCGCTCGCCGGCGAGTTCGACAAGCGCGCCGAGCGCTTCACGAACGCGCCGAACGGCGATCTGGCGCTGGCATCGGACGGGCTGGTGCGCTGGCTCGGTGCACCGGTCGCCAGCCTTTCGGCGGGCGAGGACGCCCTGAAGCCGAAGGTCGTGATCCTGGCCGACGAGCAGTTGGCCGGTCCTTCGCGCGACAAGGTCGCGGCGCGGGCCGAGCGCTTCCTCACCTACCAGGTCTCGACGATCCTGAAGCCGCTGCTCGACCTGAAGTCGGCCGAGGGGCTGGAGGGCACGGCGCGCGGCCTCGCCTTCCGCCTGACCGAGAATTTCGGCCTTCTGCAGCGCCGCGACGTCTCCGAGGAGGTGCGCGCGCTCGATCAGGCCTCGCGCGCTGCGCTCAGGCGCTGCGGCGTGCGCTTCGGCGCCTACCATATCTTCGTGCCGACGCTGATCAAGCCGGCACCGGCCAGCCTCCTGACGCTTCTGTGGGCGATCCAGAACGACGGCCGCGATCGGCCGGGCTTCGGCGAGGTGACGCATCTCCTGGCGACGGGCCGCACCTCGGCGGTCGCCGATCCGAGCTTCGACCCGGTGTTCTACGCGCTGGCCGGCTACCGGCTGCTCGGTCGCCGCGCCGTGCGAATCGATATTCTCGAGCGCCTCGCCGACCTCATCCGCCCGGCGCTCGCCTGGAAGCCCGGTTCCGGCAAGCGGCCGGAAGGCGCCTTTAACGGCTCGCAATTCCTGGTGACCCCGGCAATGATGTCGATCCTGGGCGCCACCGCCGAGGACATGGACGAGATCCTGAAGGGCCTCGGCTATCGTCCGCAGGGCATGGAAGCCGACGGGGTGGAATCGGAGCTGAAGCGGCTCGATGCGGAGGCCGCCGCGGCCGCAGAGGCCCAGAGGGCCGAAGTCGCCGAAAAGGCCGCTCGGGCGGCCGCCGAGGCGGCTGCCTCGGCCGAGGCGCCGCAGCCCGCCGAAGCGGCGTCTGCGGAGATGCCTGCTGACACCGCCGCGCCGGAGGATGCCGCCGCCGCCGAGCCGGCTGCTGCCGAACCGGCACTTGTGGCCGTGGACGCAGCGGCAGAGACCGCCGCGAGCGTAGCGACGGACGACGGCGCGCCGGCCGCTGTCGAAGCTGCTACGGCTACGCCGCCGGCGGAGATGGCGGCAGCCGACCCTGCGGAGACCGAGTCCCCCGAGGCTCCCGCATCCGACGAGACCACGGCGGTCGCGTCCTCGTCCGAGACGCCGGAGGACGCTGCGACCGAGAAAGCAGAGGCGTCCGCTGCGCCGGAGGCCGAAGTCGAGGCACAGGCCGGCGAGGCCGCGGCCACGCAGGAGACTGGCGAAGCCTCCGAAGCGTCCGCTCCCGGAACCGCTGAGGCCGAAGCTTCTCAGCCGGCGGAGCCGCGGATCGTCCAGGTCTGGCGTCCGCATCGGGGCGGTGATCGCAACGCCAATCGCGAGCGGCACGGACGGCGCAACCGCCGCCCGGCCCCCGGCCAGGCGCAGGGCGCGCCCGGTGGCGAGGAGACGGCAGGGGTCGACGGCGACCGGCCGCCGCGCCATCAGCGCCACGGTAAGGGCGGCGGCGATCGTCCTGGCCAGGAGGAGCGCCAGCAGCGCTTCGGCAAAGGCGGTCCGAAGGGCGGCAAGGGACGGCCCCAGAAGGATCGTCCGGACCGGCCCGAGCGAAACGACCGCCAGGATGGCGGCTCGCGCCGCCCCGACAACAAGCCGCAGCGCGTCGATCCCGATTCGCCCTTCGCCAAACTCGCCGCCCTGAAGGAGAAGCTTGGCCGATAATCCGACCGGCGAAGCGGCGGCTGGCGCCGGCCAGCGCGTCGACAAATGGCTCTTCTTCGCAAGGGTCGCGAAGTCGCGCACGCTTGCACAGAAGCTGGTTCAGTCCGGGGTGGTTCGGGTCAACCGCGAGAAGATCAACAATGCCGCGCGGATCGTGCGGCCAGGCGACGTCCTGACGCTGTCGATCGGCGGCAGGGTGCGCGTCCTGAAGGTGCTGGATCCGGGAACACGCCGGGGGCCAGCCAGCGAGGCGGCGCTCCTCTACGAAGAGATGGGAACCGCTGCCGCGAGCCCTGCGGCCGCCACCGACGCAAGCGTCTCGCGTGAGGACGCGCGACCCGCGGACCTTTCGCTCGGCCAGCCGGCGCCGAGCCCCGGCGGTCGCCCCGGCAAGCACGACCGGTGCGCGCTGCAGCGTCTGCGCCGCGGCGAGGCCGGGTGACGCCGGCAAGTGGGCCGAGCCGATATCTGCTCGCCGATGCGGCTTCCTCTCCATTCCCGCCGCAACTCATCCGCTAGCCGACAGAAAATCTTTGCGAAATCCGCCCCGGACGCGACAAGCTTTGCGCTTGCATGGCATTTCCGGAGTGGCTACGTCGGCGGCACCACCTTCGGCCCGACGATTTGCGCGACGCATCTTGCGCATCGCACGCGGCCTGCGAACCGGGTGGCCCGGCGCCGGGCCACCGCCACCTTGAGGACCCGTCATGACCTATGTGGTGACCGACAACTGCATCCGCTGCAAGTACATGGACTGTGTGGAGGTCTGCCCGGTCGACTGCTTCTACGAAGGCGACAACATGCTCGTCATCCACCCGGACGAGTGCATCGACTGCGGTGTCTGCGAGCCGGAATGCCCAGCCGAGGCGATCAAGCCGGACACCGAACCGAACCTCGACAAGTGGCTGCAGGTGAACGCCGAATACGCCGACAAATGGCCCAACATAACGATCAAGCGGGAAGGCCCGGCGGACGGGAAGGAATTCGACGGGCAGGAGGGCAAGTTCGAAAAGTACTTCTCGCCGGAGCCCGGCCAGGGCGATTGAGACGGCTCATCGGCTAATGGCCGCGATGCGGGGCGCAGCGCAGCTTGCCGCCGGGCCGGATCGTCTCTTGCGAATATGGTCCGGCAGCGGACCGGAATTGGTCGGCTGACAAACGCGGTCGCGCCGTGCGCCGTGGTGCGCGCACGCCCCAGCCGCCGGAAATCCTTGAATTTTTCGCCAGCCTCGTGTAGGATGCGTCACACAGTCGGGCGCTGTGGCAATCGCGCCACGCTCTTTGGCGCTCACGGGTTTCCGAAAGGACGTTTCCTTTATCGCCACGTACTTGGCGGTTCCCTTGCCGGGCCGGGTTTTTCACGCGGCCCGTGGCAGGAAAAGGGCGACATCATACCCATCGACTGCGGTCTGACGGCTCCCGAAGGGTCGTCCAAATCGGCGACAAGCGGTCGCTGCCCGTGTCTAGCGGCTGTCGCGGCTGGACACAACAGGGAGTAAGAAGAAGCGTATGAGCAGTCAGAAGAAGGCGACGAACAGCCTGGGCTTCAAGACCGGCGAGAGCATCGTCTACCCCGCGCACGGCGTCGGCCAGATCGTCGCGATCGAGGAACAGGAAGTCGCGGGCATGAAGCTCGAACTGTTCGTCATCGATTTCGAGAAGGACAAGATGCGCCTGAAGGTGCCGGTGGCCAAGGCCAATTCGATCGGCATGCGCAAGCTCTCTGAAACCGATTTCGTCGACCGCGCGCTCAAGGTCGTGCAGGGCCGCGCCCGGGTCAAGAAGACCATGTGGAGCCGCCGCGCCCAGGAATACGACGCCAAGATCAATTCCGGCGACCTGATCCAGATCGCCGAAGTCGTTCGCGACCTCTATCGCGCAGAGAGCCAGCCGGAGCAGTCCTATTCCGAGCGCCAGCTCTACGAGGCGGCCCTCGGCCGCATGGCGCGTGAGCTTGCAGCCGTCAACGAGGTCTCCGAGACCGAGGCGGTGCAGCTCATCGAGGTCAATCTGAACAAGGGTCCGAAGCGCCTGCCCAAGGGCGCGACGGCCGAAGATGAAGGCGAAGGCGACGCCGAGACCGAAGGCGACAACGATGCCGCGGTCGAGGGCTCCGAGCAGCAGCGCGAAGAGGCGGCCTGATCGACCATGGGCGGGCTTCGGCCCGTCCGCGGTGAGGCCTTCCCCGCAGCGTTCAGAACCAGATTTGCGACGGGACCGGCGGCCTTTGGGCCGCCGGTCTTTTTTTTCGTGGGAAGAAGTGTTAATCTCTGCGGATCAGCGCGTTGCGACCCGGATCGGTCTTGCCGCGAAGCTGGCTCCCTCTACATTCGCTGGAAAAGTTTGCCCCTCTGGGAACGTTTGGCCCGGCCGTGCGTTTCGCCGGTACCCGGCGCGCGATCTTCTCTTGGACTCGCGCGGTAGGCCTAAACGCCGCATAGCTTGACCGGAGGGTTGCAAGATGAAGTCTCAGTCCGCTCGACGCACGATGATCCGTGCCGCCATGGCCGCGCCCTATCTCCAGCGCGAAGAGGAATACGAACTCGCCGTCCGGTGGAAGGAACACCGCGACCAGGAAGCCCTCCATAAGATCACTTCCGCGCATATGCGCCTGGTCATCTCGATGGCCTCCAAATTCCGGCATTTCGGCCTGGCGATGAGCGATCTCATCCAGGAAGGCCATGTCGGGCTCCTGGAAGCGGCGGCCCGCTTCGAGCCGGAGCGGGAGGTTCGCTTCTCCACCTATGCCACCTGGTGGATCCGCGCCTCCATTCAGGATTATATCCTGCGCAACTGGTCGATCGTCCGCGGCGGCACCTCGTCGGCCCAGAAGGCGCTGTTCTTCAACCTTCGCCGGCTCCGCGCCCGTCTCAGCCAAGGGTCCGAAAGCCTTTCCGGCACGGCGATGTACCGGGAGATCGCGACGGCGCTCAAAGTGTCCGAAGGCGATGTCGCGCTGATGGACTCGCGGCTGTCGGGTCCCGATTCCTCGCTCAATGCGCCACTCGTCGAGGACGAATCCGGCAGTGCTGACCGTCAGGATTTCCTGGTTTCTCACGACCCGCTGCCCGACGAGATGGTGTCGAGCTCGATCGACGACGAGCGCCGCGTCACCTGGCTGAATTCGGCCCTCGGCGTTCTGTCCGATCGCGAACTGAAGATCATTCGCGAGCGCCGGCTTCAGGATGACGGGGCGACGCTGGAGGCTCTTGGCCTCAAGCTCGGCATCTCCAAGGAGCGGGTCCGCCAGATCGAGACGAGGGCGCTCGAAAAGCTGCGTGCGGCGCTTCTGGAAACCAATGCCGATCGCGCGGCCTATGTAAGCTGACGCGGGAGCGCAGACAAAATCGTCGGGGACGCGAAAGGCGGGAAGATCGTGGGGTACGATCTTCCCGCCTTTCGTTTGAGGCTTGTCTCTCCGATCGGAGGCCTCCCTGCGTCTTCTCCCCTCCCAAGATCTTGAGGATCTCGAAGGTGGAGGAGAGACGGACAAGGTTGCCGCAAGGCCGACTGCCTACGCCAAGAGGAATTCTTGGCAGGCGGGAAGCAAATGACGACACCTGGCTATTTTCATCGACGGCTTTCGGATCAAAATAGTCGACCGGACGGGCTGGCGGCGATCGCCGACTTTCCGAAGAACGCGCTCATCGAACTGACCAATGGCTGCAATCACGCCTGCATCTTCTGCAAGAATTCCGATCAGGCGCGCCGGCACACCCATCTGCCGCTCGAGATATTCCGGGATTTCGTCGAGCAGGCGGTGGAGCTCGGCTTGCGGGAAGTCGGGCTCTACGCCACCGGCGAGCCCTTCATGACCAAGAACCTCGAGGACTATGTCGCGGCCGCGAAGGGCCTCGGCATCGAGAGGATCTATCTCACCAGCAATGGGGCGCTCGCCAGCCAGGAGCGTGTCCAGAAATGCGTGGAGGCGGGGCTCGACAGCATCAAGTTCTCGATCAACGCCGCCAATCGCCGGGACTATCGCGCCGTTCACGGCTTCGACGATTTCGAGACCGTCATGGCCAATGTCAGGGCCATCAATCGCTGGCGGAAGGATGAAGGGATCGCGCTGCAGATGCTCGCCTCATGCGTCTGCATTCCGAGCCTGCCCGATCTGAAGGACGAGCATCGCAAGGTGTTTTCCGAATATTTCGACGACATCCTCTACGTGAACGCCGGCAGCCAGGGCGGCCAGTCTTTCGAACTGGCGATACCTGAGGCTTGGAAGCGGCCGGTCTTCGGCAATATCGGCAAGGAGGTCGCGACCGAGAAGATCAAGCCCTGCGCCATGCTGTGGAACCGGTATCACCTGACGGCGGAGGGATATCTGTCGGGCTGCTGCGTCGACTACGATCTCGACCTCGTCTTCGGCGACTTCAAGAAGGACAAGCTGCGCACGCTCTGGAACAACCGGCTGATCGCCGGGCTCCGGCAGAAGCACCTCGACCGCGCGCTCGAAGGCACGATCTGCGACCAGTGCATGCACAACCGGCCGGCGCCCTACCAGCCTCTCCTCGAGGTCGAGAGCCGGCGGAAGTCGCAGGTGGTGCGGCAGCGGGAATCGGCCAAGCTCGCCGCCCGTTTCTCCGCGATCGGCGATCCCCTGGAGATGGACGATCCGACCGAGGAACAGGAGATGGATGCGGTGCGGGCCATTTCATAGGGCAGATTTCGCCGCTCGGCTTCGGCGGCGTTCGAATTTCGAATTCGATCCACCAGCCGGCGAGTCCCTTCAAGGTCCGCTGCGACGCCCGGCCTGAGCGGGACACGACTTTCGCCGCGATAGGACAGGGCCTCGTCTCAACTCGGTCGTGTCCGCCCGGCCTGGCGCCCTGTTTCGCACGATCTCGTCGAAGCGCTGAACCCGGGTCTCCGGAGTGCGGACAAGGGCCGGCCGTGTGGCCGCCCTCCGGGACGCCGCGTCTATTCCGCGACGATCTTGTAGCGCCGTCCGGCCACGATGCCGTCGTTCGACCCAAGCTCGTTCAAGAGGCGGAACATTGCCTCCTTGCGGTCGACACCGATCATCCTGCCGGCCATCGTTGCGGCGCTGTCGCCTGCCGCCGCCGCAACGATCCGGATGCGCAACGGCTTCAGATTGGCCTTCTCCTGCGGGCTGAGCAGCCGGAAGGAGTCCGACACTTGGTCGGCGATACGGCTGGCCGAATTAGCGGAGCTCGCGGGAACCGCCGTCAGGAAGCGATAGACCTGGCCGCCGACGCGGATCACCGTGACGTCGAAGGCGTAGTCGCCGCCGCGAGCGCGTGCCGACACCGCCTCCAGGGAGCCGATCCGCCGCTCCCGGATGCTGTCCCTGTCCAGGCCGCCGATCCAGCCCGAGTTCACATAGTCGGTGAGGCTGCGATTGGCCGGCAGCGCGACGCCGTCGAAGCGGATCGCGGTGTCGCCGGGACCGGTCGCCAGCACCGCCTCGGCGGTGTTGTCGATGACGAAATCTGCCGGGACCTCGAAGGTGATGCCAAGGCCAGGATGGTAGAACCGATGTTCGCGGACATAGCCTTCGGCAGCCGAGTCGCCGAACAACATGCCGTCGATCCCCGAGAGATAATGGTCGCGGTCGGTGGCGCCGCCGCCCGACGGATCGGCCTGGCCGGCGAGCGTCTTGGCGAGTTGGATGCGCTGCGGCGCGGAGGGGTGCGAGGCGAGGAAGTCGAGATTGGGATTGTTCGCCTGGAAGGCGTTGCGGAACTTCTGGAAGTCCTCCATCGCCTCCAGGAACCGCGCCGCGGCGTAGGGATCGTAGCCCGCGCGCGCGATATGCTTGATGCCGAGCGCGTCCGCCTGCAGCTCCTGCTGGCGGGAGAACTGCGCGAGGCTGAGCTTGTTGCGGGCGAGCGCGAGCTGGCCGGCCGGATCGCTGTGGAGGACGTCGGTCACCACGCGGCTGGCGATTTCCGCCGCCTGTTCGCGCTGCTGGCGCTCGATGCCGTGATTGGCGGTGATGTGGCCCATCTCATGGCCGATCACGGCGGCCACTTCCGCCGAATCGGTGGCGAGCGCGAGGAGGCCGCGGGTAATGTAGACATAGCCGCCGGGCAGGGCGAAGGCGTTGATGTTCGGCGAGTTGAGAATGGTGATTCGGTAGGCCCGAGTCGGATCGTCGGTCACCGCCGCCAGCCGCCCGACGACGGTCGCCAGCATCCGCTCGAGCTTCGGATCGGAATAGGCGCCGCCATAGGCCGCCAGGATTTTCGGATGCTGGGACTTGCCGATGACCGATTGCGGGTCCTCGGCCTGGACCTGATCGAAGCTGATCGGCTCGTGCGGCGGGGCGGCATAGCCGGTCTGGACGCTGCTTCCGCCGACGCCGCTGGTCAGGCCGTCGAGGCCTTGTTCAACAGTCGTGCAGGCGCCGGTCGCGAGCAGCACGAGAAGCGAAGCGCTGCACAGAACGGAGCGCATCGCATGCCGTCTCGACCGATTCCCGCTCGTTCCCATCATTGCCGCGATTGCCGCCCCCGTCACCCGTCGCAACCAGTATTCGTCGCGCCACTTGCGCAGACTGTGCCGAATCGTTTCTCGCTGCGGAAGGATAGAACCGCAACAGAACGTCTCAAATTGTGACGGAACCCCTCGATTCCAATAGGATAGCAGCTAACAAGCAAATTCGCCGGAAATGCGTCGGCGATCGTTCGGCCGACTTCCGAGATAGCGTGCCACCCGTTCATCCCCGGCTCCGGACAGGATCTCCCCGGTCGGCCCGACGACGGCGATTCGTCCGGCCTCGACGAAGGCGGTTCGATCGGTCCGGCCGGCGGCATCCTCCGGATCGTGGGTTATCATGATCACGGTGACGGCGTCGCGTCCATTCGCCTGGCGCAGGGACCCGATGAGCTCGAGCATCTCGGACCGCAGCGCCGGTCCGAGCGCGGCGAAGGGCTCGTCGAGGAGCAGCAGCGGACGCTGGCGGACGAAGGCTCGCGCCAGCGCCACGCGCTGGCGTTCGCCGCCCGACATCTCCGCAGGCCGGCGCCGCTCGAAACCCGTAAGACCCACCTCGGCGATCGCCTCGGCTACCGCGTCCTTCTGTGCGCTTTGAAGTTTCAGGTTCGGTGCCACGCCGAGTGCGACGTTGCGGAAGACGTCGAGATGGGGGAACAGATTGTTGTCCTGGAAGACGAGGCTCAGCGGCCGCTCGGCCGGGGCGACACCTTCCATGTCGGCGCCGGCGATGCGGATTGTCCCCGATTCCGGCTCCGCGAAGCCCGCGGCGAGATCGAACAGGGTGGACTTGCCGGCGCCGCTCGGGCCGATGACGGCCAGCCATTCGCCGCTCTCCACCCGCAGGTCGAAGCGCATGGCGAGATCCGCGTAGGAGAAGCGCACGTCCGCCATTTCGAGGGCCGGCACGGAACCCGCCGCAGGAGCTTCCTTGGTCTTTAGACGATCTACGCTCATGCCGGCCGCCGATCCCTGCTGAGGCCGCTTTCGGCAAGCGTCATCAGGGCGAGGCAGAGGAAGCCGAGGATGAGCGCGAGGCCGGCGGCGTCGCTCGTGCGATAGCTGCCCATGCGCTGCAGAAGAAGGTAGGGCAGGGTCACGAAATCCTGGCTCCCGAATAGGGCGATGGCACCGAGATCGCCGAGCGAGATCGCCAGGGCGAACGCAAAGGCGAGACCGAGCGGCGCCCGGATTGCCGGCCAGTCGACAAGCCGGACACGCGACAGGCCGGACAGGCCGAGGCTGTCGGCAAGCCGGCCGCTGCGCTCCGAAGCTTCGCGAAGGGCCGGTCCGACGATCCGCACGATGAACGGCACGGCCATGGCGGCATTCGTCGCAACGACCACATACGGCCCGGTTGCGAAGACGTCGGTGAAGCGTCGCAGGGCGAGGAACCAGCCGGCGCCGACGACGATGGGCGGGACGACGAGGACGAGGCTTGCAGCCGTCTCCATCGCGCCCCCGGCAAGGCGCGGCATGTCGGCGCCGTCAGGGCGCCTGCCCCGGACCCGCGGGCGCAACGCCTCGATCGCAAGAAGGATGGCGGTCGACAGGAGGAGGCCGAGAATGGCGGCCGAAAACGCGACGACGAGGCTCGTCACCGCCGCGCCGCGGACGGCCGCCTCCGACACGAGGCGGAGGAGATCGGCCGAAAGCCCGGAAATCAAAACCGCCAGGAAGGGTGAGAGCACGAAGGCCACCCCGATGACGAGCACGACCCGGTCTAGCCCCGCGCGGATCCGGCTCGGCCTGTCGTAGCGCCGCGCCCGGCCGCCGAGGCCGAAGCCGCCCGCCGGATCGCCGCCGAGCCGTGTTGCGGCAAGGAGGATCGCGGCGGTGAGCGCGACCTGCAGGAGCGACAGGGCGACGGCGCGGCCGGGATCGAAATCGTAGCGCAGCGCCTGGTAGATCGCGACCTCGAGCGTGGTTGCGCCCGGACCGCCGCCGAGGACGAGGACGAGCGTGAAGCTTGTGACGCAGAGCATGAAGACGAGGCCTGCGGCGCCGGGAAGGCTCGGCCGGATCGCCGGCCATTCGATCAGGCGGAAGGTCGCGAGCGGGGGCAAAGCGAGTTGGCCGGCGAGCTTCCAGCTTTCCGCCGGCACCCGGTCGAGCGCGGACAGGATCAACCGTGCCGCCAGCGGCAGATTGAAGAAGACATGGGCGATGAGAATGCCGGACAGGCCGTAGACGTCGAGCCGCGGCATGCCCAGCGCTGCGAGAGCCGAGGAGACGGCGCCGTTGCGGCCCCAGACCGCGATGATCGCCAGCGCACCGACGAGGACGGGCAGCGCCTGCGGCAGGAGGAACAGCCGCAGCACCGCGCCGCGGCCGAAGAAGCGGATGCGGTGAAGCGCCAGCGCCAGCGGCACCGCGCCGACCACCGAGAGGACAGTCGAAAGCACCGCCTGTTCGAGCGTGAACCAGACGAGCGAGCGGATATAGGGGTCGCCGACGGCGGCAAGAAGGCTGCCGGCGGTGTCGCCGCTCGCGGCGAGAAGCACGAAGGCACCGCCGAGAAAGGCGAAGAGAAGCGCGGTTGCCGCCGCGCCGAGGGCGATTCGCACGCGCCGGTCGGTTCCCCGCATCATGGCGCCGGACGTCGCTTGCAAGACGATCCCGCGGACGTCCGGCCGGGACCTGCGGCGATGGCGAGATTCGCGTCGACGAAGCGTCTGCCCGCCGGGGCGAGGCGGCCGGGGAGGGGCCCGGCGGAAGGGGTAAGGATCATCGCCGGCCGAGCGCTTCCAGCCATTCCTGCGTCCAGGCCTTGCGGTTCTTCGCGACCGTCTGCGGGTCGATCGAGATCGGCGTCTCGACCTTGGCCGGCGCCTCGAATTCCGGCGGCAGCGCGATGTCGTCCCGCACCGGCAGCGTCCAGTTGGTGGTCGGCAGGATCTCTTGCACCTCTGGAGTCAGCATGAAGGCGAGGAAGTTGCGGGCGAGCTCCGGCCTGTCGGCGCTCTTCAAGGCGCCGCCCACCTCGATCTGCAGATATTGCCCATCCGAGAAGCGCGCGGCCTGGTAGCGGTCGGACTTCTCCTCGATCTGGTGATAGGCGGGCGAAGTCGTGTAGCTGAGGACGATCGGCACCTCGCCATTGGTGAACAGGCCATAGGCCTCGCTCCAGCCGGGGGTGACGGTGAGGATGCGGTCGGACAGCGTCTGCCACTTGGCGGCGGCCTCGTCGCCATAGATCGCCTTCATCCAGAGCAGGAAGCCGAGCCCGGGCGTCGAGGTGCGCGGATCCTCGATCGCGATCTTCACTTGCGGGTCGCCGGTGACGAGATCGTCGAGGCTTTTCGGCGGGGTCTTGATCGTCTGCGTGTCGTAGACGAAGGCGAGATAGGAATAGTCGTAAGGAACGAAGACCGGATCGGAGAAGCCGGTGGGCACGCTGATGTCGGACTGATCGACATGGCTGTCGACGAACAGGCCGGTTGCCTTGGCTTCAGGAATGAGATCGGTGGTGAGCCCGAGCGCGACGTCGGCCTCGGTCGAGGCGCCTTCGAGCTTGAGCCGGTTGAGGATGGCGACCCCGTCTTCCAGGCCGACGAAGCGGAGGTCGCAGTCGCAGACCTCTTCGAACATCTTCTCGATCTTCGGTCCGGGACCCCAGTCCGGGGTGAAGCTGTCATAGGTGTAGACGGCCAGGACCGGCTTGTCGTCCTGCGCCAGCGCATGCGTCGTCGAAAGCGAGGCGAGGGCGGCGCCAAGGACCAGCGGCGCGAGCCGTCGTGTGGAATGGGAGGCGGAGGATGCGGGCATTGCGACATCTTTCGCTATGTGCCGAGGAGGCGGTCGCGCTGCCCTTAAGACCTGCAACGCTCGCAATCCCTCCGCCGGCACGATCCGGATCAGGTTCGACGGGTTGGCGCTCGGCCTCTCAGCCCCTTCTCGGGCACCCCGTGTGAGCAGGACCGATATGTACGGGCCTCGCCCGGCTTGGCAAGGCCGGCAAGGCGCGCCGGCAGATGCCGCACAGGATCATTCGGAGACGACAAGGGCGGCGCCTGCCGTCCGACGCTCTGGTCTTGCCGTGGCGCGTCGGAAATTGATTCCGGTTCGCGGGCCGATGCTGTAGGTGCTGCGGCCGATGGCGCGATTCTCCATCCTTCTCGCCGGCCGGGTCGATCCGACGCCGGCTCTCCGTGACGCCCTTGCCGGCAGCCGCGTGATCGCCGCCGACGACGGGATCCGCCACGCCTCGGCCTTGGGCCTGTCCCCGGAGCTATGGGTCGGCGATTTCGATTCGACGCCGCAGCACCCGGCGATCGAACTCACCAGCATCACGCGCGAGCCGTTTCCGCGCGACAAGGACCAGACCGATGGGGAACTGGCGATCGAGGCGGCCATCGCGCGCGGCGCGACGCATCTCACCCTCGTCGGCGCGCTCGGCGGGCGGCGCAGCGACCACGCCTTCACCCATCTGGTTCTCGCCCTGCGCTACGCCGAAGCCGGCCTCGACGTCGAGCTTTTCGACGGCTTCGAGCATGGTTGGCCGCTCTTGCCGTCTGCGCGCCGGTTCGATCTCGCGCCGGGAACGCAGTTCTCCATCCTGAAATTCTCCGATCTCACCGGCCTTACCATCGCCGGAGCGAAATGGCCGCTGACCGACCTGACGGTCCCCTTCCAGTCGATCCTCACCCAGTCGAACGAAGCGCTCGGGCCCGTCGAGATCTCCATCGAGCGGGGCCGGGCGATCCTACTCGCGCAGGCCGATCCGTCGGTGCGGTAGCTGGAGATGGCGCGGACGCCTGCAAGACGGCGGGACGATCCGATCCCGGGCTTCGAACCTGCCTTGTCCCGCGCTGAGCCTTGCAACCCGGCCCTAAGCGGTGTATGAGCCCGACCCTGATGAGCCGTCCGGCAGGGCATGCCGTGGCGGCTCGCAATGCTGTCGCGACATTTCCGACATCGTCCGGAGGAAACAGGTGCCGCAGAGCGGTGCTTCTTTCTCGTCGCGATCCCCGACCGAGGAGAGCAAAATGCCCAAGATGAAGACGAAGTCGAGCGCCAAGAAGCGCTTCAGGATGACCGCCACCGGTCGCGTGAAGGCGGGAGCCGCCGGCAAGCGCCACGGCATGATCAAGCGTTCCAACGACTTTATCCGCGATGCGCGGGGCACGATGATTCTGTCGAAGCCCGACGAGCGCATCGTCAAGGTCTACATGCCCTACGACCGCTGAGCGGTCGGGCAGACACAAAGATTTCAGGAGCTTAGATCATGGCACGCGTCAAGCGGGGCGTTACGTCCCACGCCAAGCACAAGAAGGTTCTCAAGCAGGCCAAGGGTTTCTACGGCCGCCGCAAGAACACCATCCGCACCGCCAAGGCGGCGGTCGATCGCGCCAAGCAGTATGCGACGCGCGACCGCCGTGTGAAGAAGCGCAATTTCCGCGCCCTGTGGATCCAGCGCATCAACGCCGCAGTCCGCGAGCACGGCCTCACCTATGCGCGCTTCATCGACGGCCTCAACAAGGCCGGCATCGAAGTCGACCGCAAGGTCCTGTCCGACATCGCCATCCATGAGCCCGAGGCCTTCGCGGCCCTGTGCGAACAGTCGAAGGCGTCGCTCGCCTATCTCAAGGAGAGCGAGTTCGACGGCGCCTACGAGCGGGCCGTCGGCGAGAAGCGCGCCGCCTGATCGGGCGCCGCGAAACCGAATGACGGGGGCCCGCTGCCGCAAGGCGGCGGGCTTTTTTGCATGGGGCGCGCGGCTTCGGCACGGGCGGGTCCCTTTCCTGCGCGCCGCGCCGACGCTATTGACGCGCTCGTGCGGCAGGAACCGGATTGAAGGAGCGAAAGCGTGACCGACACCCCCGAGGCGCTGGAAGAGGCGGTGATCAGCGCGATCGCGGCTGCCACCGACGAGGCGGCGCTGGAAGAGATCCGCATCGCCGAACTCGGCAAGAAGGGCCGGATTTCCGATCTCCTGAAGGGGCTCGGCAAGATGAGCCCGGAGGAGCGGCGCGAGGTCGGCCCGCGGCTCAACGGTCTGCGCGACCGCGTCCAGGCGGCAGTCGCCGCCCGCCGCGAGGAACTCGCCGACGCCGCGATCGCTGCGAGGCTTCAGGCCGAGCGCGTCGACGTGACGCTTCCCGTGCGCATGGGACCGGCGGCGCGCGGCCGCATCCATCCGATCAGTCAGGTGATCGACGAGATCACGGCGATCTTCGCCGATATGGGGTTTTCCATTGCCGAAGGGCCGGACATCGAGACCGACCACTACAATTTCACGGCGCTGAACTTTCCCGAGGGCCATCCGGCGCGGGAGATGCACGACACCTTCTTCCTGAAGGCGAATGCGGCGGGCGAGCGCAAGCTCTTGCGCACCCATACCTCGCCGGTTCAGATCCACACCATGGAGCGGCAGGCCCCGCCGATCCGCATCGTCATCCCCGGCAAGACCTACCGGCAGGATTCGGACGCCACCCACTCGCCGATGTTCCATCAGGTCGAGGGGCTGGTGATCGACCGCTCGGCCAATGTCGCCAACATGAAGTGGGTGCTGGAAGAATTCTGCAAGGCGTTCTTCGAGGTGCCCTCGCTCAACATGCGCTTCCGGCCCTCCTTCTTCCCCTTCACCGAGCCGAGCCTCGAGGTCGACATCCAGTGCGATCGGTCGGGGTCCGAGATCCGCTTCGGCGAAGGCACGGATTGGATGGAGATCCTCGGCTGCGGCATGGTGCATCCGAACGTCCTTCGCGGCGTCGGCCTCGATCCGGACGAATATCAGGGTTTTGCCTGGGGCATGGGCATCGACCGCATCGCCATGCTGAAATATGGCATGCCGGACCTCAGGGCCTTCTTCGATTCCGACGTGCGCTGGCTGGAGCACTACGGCTTCCGCCCGCTCGACATGCCGACGCTGTTCGGGGGATTGAGCGGGTGACCATGCGGGGAGCGGCGATGGCGGGCGAACGACGCGCGACCGAGACCGAGCATGCCGGCGGCTGCCGCTGCGGGCGTATCCGCTTTTCGTCCACGGTCGCGCCGGACTTTCTCGGCATCTGCCATTGCGGGGACTGCCGGAGGGCTTCGGGTGCGCCGTTCCTGGCCTTTGTCGGGTTTCGGCGAGCCGATCTGCACTTCGTCGGCGCCGAGCTGAAGACGTTCGGAGAGGCTCCGGTCTCGCGCGGGTTCTGCGGAGACTGCGGCTCCCCGCTGACCTATGCGGACGCACGTCTTCCGGACCGGATCTTCGTCGTTCTCGGCGCCATGGACAGGGCGGAGCGCTACCCGCCCGATCAGCAGGCCTTTCTGTCGGAGCGGCTGCCTTTCGCTGCATTGACGGTAGACCTGCCAGGTCACGCCCGAACGAGTGTCCCGCGACCTTGATCCTCCGGTCGCCGCCCCAGATGCAACCTTCCGCAACCGAAGCCGGACTCTGCCCATGACAACCCGCCTGATCGTCCTTGATGCGATATCCGTCCTCGCCGGGGCGGTCATCGCCCTGTTCGTGGTCGATGTCATCGCCTGGATCTTTCTCGGCACGGCGATCGCAGGCATGGTCGCCTCGCTCGGCCGCTGGGTGATCATCCTCCTGACCGTCGCGCTCTTTGCCGTCTACTACCGCGTCCTGCCGACGACCGCCGCGGCGCTCGCCTCCTTCTTCACCGGCGTCGTCCTGCCGCTCGTCGCGGAAAAGCTGATCTTCGGGTCCAGCCTGCCGACCACCTCGCTCCTGTTCCTCTATGTCGTGTTCGCGGTCGTGGCGCTGTTCGTCTACCGGTTTGTGCGAGCCGGGGCTCCCGCGCGCGGCATGGCCGAGCGGGTCACCACGCCCGGCGACGGGCAGTCCTGACGTCGGCGCGGGCCGCGCCCTGAAACGCGCGGCGGACGCCCCCGCGAAGATCGCCCCGGCGTTGACTGGCCTGCGCGCGCGCCTTAACGAACCCTGGCCGCCCGGCTTGCCGGCGAGGCCTTCCTTGAGCCGCAGCCCTTTTGGCTGGCTCGACAAAATTTGCGATCCGGACCCATGAAATTCACGCTCTCCTGGCTGAAGGACCATCTCGAGACGGACGCGCCGCTCGCCGATATCTGCGAACGGCTGACGATGATCGGTCTCGAAGTCGAATCCGTGGACGACCGGGCCGTTTTTTCGCCGTTCCGGATCGCCAGGGTCGTTTCGGCCGCCCCCCATCCGGATGCCGATAGGCTGCAGGTCCTCTCCGTCGAGGCCGGACCGGACGTGAATGGCGGCAAGCCGCTGCAGGTCGTCTGCGGCGCGCCGAACGCCCGGGCGGGGCTTGTCGGCGTGCTGGCGCTTCCCGGAGTCTACGTGCCTGGCATCGACACGACCCTCGGCGTCGGCAGGATCCGCGGCGTCGAATCGAACGGCATGATGTGTTCGGAGCGCGAGCTCCTCCTGTCCGACAGCCATGACGGGATCATCGACCTGCCCGCCGACGCGCCTGTGGGCGCGAAATTCGCCGACTATGCCGACCTCGCCGATCCGGTGGTCGAGATCAACCTCACGCCGAACCGGCCGGATGCGACGGGCGTCGCCGGAATTGCGCGCGACCTTGCGGCATCTGGCCTCGGCCGCCTGAAGACGGCGGCCCCGGACCGCGTCGCAGGCGAGGGTGCCTGTCCGGTGACCGTGACGGTCGACACGCCCACCTGCCGCGGCTTCGCGCTCCGGCAGGTTTCCGGCGTTGCCAACGGCGCTTCGCCGGACTGGATGCAGAAGCGGCTGAAGGCGATCGGGCTTCGGCCGATCAACGCGCTCGTCGACATCACCAACTACGTCACCTTCGACCGCGGCAGGCCGCTGCACGTCTTCGATGCGGCCAAGGTCAAGGGCGACCTCGTCGTGCGCGCCGCGCGGGACGGCGAGGATATCCTCGCGCTCGACCAGCGCAGCTACACGCTCTCGGCCGGCATGTGCGTCATTGCCGACGAGAACGGCGTGGAATCGATCGCCGGCATCATGGGCGGCGAACATTCCGGCTGCGACGAGACGACGACGGACGTCCTGATCGAATCGGCCCTCTGGGAGCCGATCGACATCGCCCGCACGGGGCGCGCGCTCGGCATCATCACGGATGCGCGCTACCGCTTCGAGCGCGGCGTCGATCCGGAATACATGGAGCCGGGCCTCGATCTCGCGACCAAGCTCGTCCTCGACATCTGCGGCGGCCAGGCGTCCGAGCGCACCGTCGTCGCCTACGATCCGCCGTCGGCGAAGGCGATCCGGCTTCCCTTCGCCGAGGTGGAGCGGCTCACCGGGCTCGCCGTCGAAAAGGACGAGCAGATCGCCATCCTCGAAACGCTCGGCTTCACGGTCGAAGCGAATGGCGAGGCGGCCGAAATCGTCGCCCCGACCTGGCGGCCGGACATCGACGGCAAGGCCGATCTCGTCGAGGAGGTCATGCGGCTGAAGGGTGTGGAACGGATCGCGCCGGCGCCGCTGCCGGCGGCCGCGAGCGTCAACACCAAGATCCTGACGGTCGCCCAGATCCGCGACCGGGCGGCACGGCGGGCGCTCGCCGCCCGCGGCATGGTCGAGACGGTCACCTACAGCTTCATTGCGGAAGAGTACGCCGTCGCCTTCGGCGGCGGGGCCGAAGCGCTGAAGCTCGAAAATCCGATCTCGGCAGACATGTCCGACATGCGGCCGTCGCTCCTGCCCGGCCTGATCGCCGCTGCCGGCCGCAACGCGGCGCGGGGCTATGGCGACACCGCGCTCTTCGAGGTCGCAGCAAGCTATGTCTCCGACGAGCCGGACGGCCAGCGGCGGGTCGCGGCCGGCGTGCGTCGGGGGACGGCGCGCATGGCCGGGACCGGCCGCTTCTGGGGCGAGCGGCTGGAGCCGGTCGGCGTCTTTGACGCCAAGCAGGACGCCATCGCGGCACTCGAGGCGGCGGGGGCGCCCGTCGACCGGCTGATGATCGAGACGCCGGCAAGCGAATGGTATCATCCCGGCCGCTCCGGCCGGATCAAGCTCGGCCCGAAGGTCGTGCTCGCGGAATTCGGCGAGTTCCACCCGAAGACGCTGAAGACTCTCGACGCCGCCGGACCGTTCTGCGGGTTCGAGGTGTTCCTGGGCGCAATTCCGGAACCGAGAGAGCGGCCGACCCGCACGAAGCCGGTTCTCTCCCTGTCTGCCTTCCAGCCGGTACGCCGGGACTTCGCCTTCCTTGTCGCGGCGGATGTGGACGCGCTGAAGATTGTCCGGGCGGCCGAGGGGGCCGACAAGAAGCTCGTCCGCGAGGTTCGGGTCTTCGATGTCTTCACCGGTGAAGCGCTCGGGGAGGGCAGGAAGTCGGTGGCGATCGAGGTGACGCTCCTGCCGGTGGACCGGACGCTCACCGAGGAGGATCTCGAAGCGGTGTCCGGCCGGATTGTCGCACAGGTGGAAAAGGCGACCGGCGGCACGCTGCGCAACTGAGCGGAGACGCCGGCGGAAGCCGGCCGCGGCTCTAATCCATAATCGGCGGAACCGCCGGAGCAATCGGCGCCCAGGCGGACAAACGCGCGCCATCGCCGATCAGGCCGCCGCCGCGAGCCGCTCGCCGGCGACGCGGTAGGAGATCGCCTCGGCCAGATGAATGCGCCCGACGGTCTCCTGCCCGCCGAGATCGGCGAGCGTGCGGGCGACCTTCAGGATCCGGTGATAGGCCCGAGCCGAGAACTTCATCTGCTCGGCCGCCTCGCGCAGGAGCGCCAGCCCACCGGCATCCGGCTCGGCGACGGTCTCGATCAGCGCGGCCGAACAATGGGCATTGAGCGTCTCCGACGCCATTCCGAGCGCCGCATACCGCTCCGCCTGGCGCCGGCGCGCGGCCGCGACGCGGGTCTTCACGGTCTCCGAGGTCTCGGCCGGGGCCGGCCGGATCAGGTCTGCGGCTGTGACCGCCGGGACGGCGACGCGCAGGTCGATCCGGTCGAGCAGCGGGCCGGAGATCCGGGCCTGGTAATCGGCAGCGCAGCGCGGCCCGCGCGGGCAGCTGTGCCCGGGCTCGCCCGCCATGCCGCAGCGGCACGGGTTCATCGCCGCGACGAGCTGGATCTTCGCCGGATAGGTCACGCGGTGATTGGCCCTGGCGATCACGCTCTCGCCGCTTTCCAGCGGCTGGCGCAGCGAATCGAGGACGACCGGCGTGAATTCCGGAAATTCGTCGAGGAAGAGAACGCCGCGATGAGCGAGAGAGACCTCCCCCGGCCGGGCCCGCAGTCCGCCGCCGACCATCGCGGCCATCGAGGCCGAATGGTGCGGTGCCCGGAACGGCCGGCGGTCCGACAGCTTGCCGCCCGAGAGTTCCCCGGCGATCGACGCGATCATCGACACTTCGAGAAGTTCACGCGGGGTCAGCGCCGGCAGGATCGAGGGCAGGCGCTGCGCCAGCATCGACTTGCCCGAGCCCGGCGGCCCCACCATCAGGAGATTGTGGCCGCCGGCCGCGGAAATCTCCAGCGCCCGCTTGGCGACGATCTGGCCCTTGATCTCGGCGAGATCCGGAAGGTTCGCCGGGGCGGCCCGGATCGCCGGCTCCGGCCGGGCGATCACTTGTGTCCCGCGAAAGTGGTTGGCGATCTGGATCAGGCTGCGGGCGGCCACGATGTCCATGTCGCCGCTCGCCCAGGCCGCCTCCGCCCCGCATTCGGCCGGGCAGATCAGGCCGAGTTCGATCGCATTGGCACCCATCGCCGCCGGCAGGACGCCAGCAACCGGCGCGATCATCCCGTCGAGCGACAATTCGCCAAGAACCACGTAGCCAGCGAGAGAATCGGACGGAATCGCGCCCAGCGCCGCCATCAGGCCGAGGGCGATCGGCAGATCGTAATGGCTGCCTTCCTTCGGCAGATCCGCCGGCGCCAGATTGACCGTCACTTTCTTCGGCGGCATCGACAGCCCGGAGGCATGGAGCGCCGCCTGCACCCGCTCGCGGCTCTCCGCCACCGCCTTGTCCGGCAGCCCGACGATCTGGATGCCCATCTTGCCGGGCGCCACCATGACCTGCACGTCGACCGGAACGGCCTCGATGCCCTGGAAGGCGACGGTCTTGACCCGCGATACCATGCTGCCCTCCCGCAAGAACGCGGCTAAGGGCGCCGCAAGACAGGGTTGAATGTCAGGCGGACACAGCTAAGCACAGGGGCTGGAATAAAACAAGAACAGGGAACGAACAAAGACCGGCCGAATCGCGTTCGGCCGGTCGGTTCATGACTTTGCTAAGAAAATCTGAAGGTTGCGGGCCGCCGCCTCCGCGAGCAGTCAGTCGACCCGATAGAGCGGCACGACGGGGTCCGGCCCGCGATCGTCATGATGGCGGCGGCGGTAATTGTCGCGGCGATCGCGGCGGCCGTCGCGATATTCGAGGGGATCCTCGGGCCTGTCGCGACGGAAGTCACGCCTGTCGTCGCGCCAGTCGCGGCGGGCGTCGCGCCGGTCGCGCCAGTGGTCCGGACGCGGACGGAAGCGCGGACCGTCGTAATCGTCCCGGCGGCTGTAGAAATCGCGACCGCGATAGTGATCGTTCCAGTAGCTGTCGATCGAGAAGGTGATCACCGGCGCCTGATAGGGATCGAAGTCGCGGCGGTCGGAATAGCCGTGGCGTCCGGCATAGGCGATGTAGTGGGCCGAGAGCCAGCCGCGCTGGCCGTCATAGGCGACGTCGCACCAGGACCGGGTCTGCAGGCAGCCGAACACCCGGACGGAGTCGCCCTGTTCGACGACGTTCACCGCCGGATAGTCGGTCGATGGGCCGGCCCGCAGATTGACGTCCGTCGTGGCGATGGCGCGTTCGGCCGCGAGCGCCGTTCCCGGCAGGACCAGAGCCCCGAGCGCTGCTGCGGCTGCGAGAAGCCTGAGAGTCATGTGAGTTCCCTTCCCTCGTTTCAGAGGTGTTGCTGATTGCTGGGATTAAGCCATGCCACACCCGAACCGTTCCGGAACGGCGCTGTTATCTGCGGTTCAGCTTCGCCGCGCCGGCGCCGAAGCCTGCGGCGGCCCGGCCGGACCGCCTGCGGGAGGCCATTCGCCCGTCCGGCCGCCGTTGCCCGGTTCCGCCCTGCTGCCCTTGCGCCGGTCGCGGCAGGAAGGCCGCGCGAGACGATTGCGGGAGGTCGTCAGAGGCGGGTCTCGATCGCGTCCCAGATCAGGCCGGCGATGTCGGCGCCGCCGAAGCGCTGGACCTCGCGGATGCCCGTCGGCGAGGTGACGTTGATCTCGGTGAGGTACCCGCCGATGACGTCGATCCCCACGAAGATCAGTCCCCGCTCCTTCAAGGCCGGCCCGATCCGCTCGCAGATCTCGCGCTCGCGGTCCGTCAGATCCGTCGCCACCGCCCTGCCGCCGACATGCATGTTGGAGCGCGCGTCGGTTTCGGCCGGGATGCGGTTGATCGCCCCGGCGAACTCGCCGTCGACGAGGATGATGCGCTTGTCGCCCTGGCGCACGTCCTTGAGGTAGCGCTGGACGATGAAGGGCTCGCGGAAGAGCTGGGCGAAGGTCTCCATGAAGGAGGTGAGGTTGCGGTCTTCCCTTGTGATGTGGAAGACGCCGGCGCCGCCGTTTCCGTAGAGCGGCTTCAGGACGATCTCGCCGAAGTCGGCGCGGAAGGCCGCGACCTCCTGGATGTCCTTGGTGATCAGAGTCTCGGGCATCAGATCCTGAAACTCGGTGACGAAGATCTTTTCCGGCGCGTTGCGCACCGCGGCCGGGTCGTTGACGACGAGGGTCTTCGGCTGGACGCGCTCCAGAATGTGCGTCGAGGTGATGTAGGCCATGTCGAAGGGCGGGTCCTGGCGCAGGAGCACCACCGAGAAGTCCGCCAGATCGACCTTTTCCGAGGGGCCGAGGGTAAAGTGGTTGCCTTCCTCCTCGCGCACCTCCATCCGCTCGCCGCGGGCTGTGGCCCGGCCGTCGCGCAGCGACAGGCGGTCCGGCGTGTAGTGGAACAGTCTGTGCCCGCGCCGCTGCGCTTCGAGACACAGGGCGAAGGTGGAATCCCCCTTGATCGAGATCGAGGAGACATGGTCCATCTGGACCGCGACATCGAGCGCCATGGCTTGATCCTTCGCGAAAGGCCGTAAGAGCGAAATTTCCGCAAGGTGGTAGCGCCGGGCGGGCGGGCTGGCAACGGCGCTTGGCGCAGGGCCTCCCCCCGCCGGGCGCGCCGCAAGGCTTGAATGCGGCGATGATTTATGGTCTTGAGCCCTCGCCGGCCGAATTTGTGACTGCGCGCGCGCCATGCGGAAGCGAAACCGCCAGGGCTCGCCGGCGCGGCGCCATGGCCGAAACGAATGCCGCCGGCCCGGATCCTTCGGATGCGCGGCGTGCCCATCCTCTTGAGAGTCCCGATGAAGATCAACGGCAACGAAATCCGCCCCGGCAATGTGATCGAGCACAACGGTGGCCTCTGGGCCGCGGTGAAGACCGCGCATGTGAAGCCCGGCAAGGGCGGCGCCTTCGCGCAGGTCGAGCTCAAGAACCTGATCGACGGCACCAAGCTGAACGAGCGCTTCCGCGCCTCCGAGACGGTCGAGCGCGTGCGCCTCGAGCAGAAGGACTACCAGTTCCTCTATGCCGAGGGCGAGATGCTGGTGTTCATGGACACCGAGACCTACGAGCAGCTGGAACTGCAGAAGGACTTCGTCGGCGAGCGCGCCGCCTTTCTGCAGGACGGCATGATGGTGACGGTGGAAAGCCACGAGGAAAAGCCGATCGGCATCAAGCTGCCGGACCAGGTCGTCCTGACCATCGTCGAGGCCGATCCGGTGGTGAAGGGACAGACCGCGGCGTCGTCCTACAAGCCGGCGGTGATGGAGAACGGCATGCGGGTGATGGTGCCGCCGTTCATCGAGACCGGCGAGAAGATCCTGGTGGACACCAACGAGATCTCCTATCTGCGGCGTGCCGACTGACCGCTGCCGTCCGACGATCTGACGACACCCGGCATCCGAGAAATTCCGAAGAAAGCGTTCGATGGCCCGTTCCGCGCTGCTAAACGTGATGACGCAGGCCGCCATGAAGGCCGGCCGCGCCCTGACCCGCGATTTCGGCGAGGTCCAGAATCTGCAGGTCTCGATGAAGGGACCGGCGGATTTCGTCTCCAATGCCGATCGCCGGGCCGAGGAAATCGTCTTCCAGGAACTGTCGCGGGTGCGGCCCGATTGGGGCTTCCTGATGGAAGAGCGCGGCGAGATCGAGGGCCGCGATCCGCAGCATCGCTGGATCGTCGATCCGCTCGACGGCACCACGAATTTCCTGCACGGCATTCCGATGTTCTCGGTCTCGATCGCGCTGGAGCGCGATGGCCAGCTGGTGGCGGGCGTGATCTTCAACCCGGCGATGGACGAGCTCTATACGGCCGAAAAGGGCGGCGGCGCCTTCCTCAACGACCGGCGCATCCGCGTCGCGGCGAGAAAGACCCTGCCCGAGGGCCTGTTCGGAACCGGCATTCCCTTTCTCGGCCGGGGCGACCATGCCGGTTTCCTCTACGAGCTGCGCCAGATCATGTCGGAGACGGCGGGCATCCGGCGCATGGGCGCGGCCTCGCTCGACCTCGCCTATGTGGCGGCCGGGCGCCTGGACGGCTTCTGGGAACAGGCGCTGCAGCCCTGGGACGTGGCCGCCGGCATCGTCCTGCTGCGCGAGGCGGGCGGCTTCGTCACCGGCCTGTCCGGCGAGAAGTTCGACCACATGCGCGGCGACGTCGCCTGCGGCAACGAGTTCATGCACAAGGCGCTGGTGGATCAGCTGAAGACGGCCGCGCAGAAGCGCAAGCGCGCGACGTCGACGAGCGCGGAAACGGGATCGGCCTGATCGCAGCGACTTGCCCGCAAGCGGCGCTCCGTCCCCCGAGGCGGACGCTCGTTCCCGAATTCGCCCCGGCGTTTCAATGATCGGCATTCTTCCCTATTGTTTCCCATGATTACAGCCGGATGCCTTGGGCCGGCCGAAATCCCTTGCTCCGATCGGCCATCTGGTCGAGGTAAGGGATAATTGGCGGAAAGGCCCGCTGGCAAAGGGGGTGTCGACGCCCGTGCGGCTCCGATGGGTTGAGTGAAACAGATGCAGGTCTTCAACGCGCCGACGAACAAGACAGAGCGACCCGACGCCTACGACCCGACGCGGTTGTCGAGCCCGGTCGTCTTCCTGTGGTCGATGCTGGTCTTCCTGGCGCTTGCGGGCTTCGTGGCGGCAATCCTCGGCCGGCAGATCTCGACGGCGTTCGCGACCAATCCGGGGCTCAACGGCCTGATCATCGGTGTCCTGGCCGTCGGCATCTTCCTGGCACTGCTGCAGGTCCTGCGCCTGTCGCGCGAGGTGCGATGGGTGAATGCCTATCGCGACGGATCGGCCGATTTCGACCGTCTGCGCGACCCGGTCCTGCTCGCCCCCATGCGCGCCCTGATCGGCCGCCGCCGCTCGATCTCGCTGTCGACCACCTCGATGCGCTCGATCCTCGATTCGATCGCGACGCGCCTCGACGAGACGCGCGACATTGCGCGCTATCTCATCGGCCTCCTGGTCTTCCTCGGCCTGCTCGGCACGTTCTGGGGTCTCTTGCGCACCATCGGCTCGATCGGCGCGACGATCCAGGGCCTGGACCCCGGTGGCGGCGACACGGCCAGCATTCTCGACGCGTTGAAGGCGGGGCTTGCCGCGCCGCTGTCGGGCATGGGCACGGCCTTTTCCTCCTCGCTCTTCGGCCTCTCCGGCTCGCTCGTCCTCGGCTTTCTCGACCTGCAGATCGGGCGGGCGCAGAACCGGTTCTACACCGAACTCGAGAACTGGCTCTCCTCGGTCACCGACGTCGGCTCCGACATGGTGCTGCCGCCGGCGCCTGGCGGCTCGCAGGACGGCGCGGAAGAGCTCCGTGTCCTGTCGGAGCGGCTGAACAAGATGATCCATGACCAGGCCGCGAGCCCGCGCACCAGTGCCGCCATGGCCAATCTCGCCGAGAGCATCCAGGGCCTCGTCCAACACATGCGCGGGGAGCAGCAGCTTCTGCGCGACTTCGTCGAGGCGCAGGCCGGCGAGCAGCGCGAGATGCGGAAGGTTCTCGACAGGCTGGCCGGCCAGCTCGGCAAGGGCGAGACGGGCGCGCGGGTCGAGGAGAAGGAATAGGGCGATGGCGCTTTCCCGCAATCGCCGCAGCGAGCGCACGATCGACTACTGGCCCGGCTTCGTCGACGCTCTCTCGACGCTGCTCCTGGCCATCATGTTCCTCCTGTCGGTGTTCGTGCTGGCGCAGTTCCTCCTGACCCGCGAAATCTCCGGCAAGGACGCCGTGCTCGACCGGCTCAACAGCCAGATCAACGAGCTCACCCAGATGCTGGCGCTGGAGCGCTCCTCCAGCCAGGACTATCAGGACCAGATCGCAACGCTGCGTGCCTCGCTCTCCTCGTCGGAGGACGAGCGCTCACGGCTGCAGAAGGCGCTGGAATCGGGTTCGGGCACGGCCGCGGCGGCAAGCCAGCAGGTCAGCGCGCTGGAGGGCGCGCTTGACGAGGAGCAACAGGTTTCGCAGCGGGCGAAGTCGCAGGTCGAATTGCTCAACCAGCAGCTTTCGGCGCTGCGCCAGCAGATCGCCGCGCTGGAAAACGCGCTCGACGTCTCCGAGAGCCGCGACAAGGAGAGCCAGACCAAGATCGCCGATCTCGGCAAGCGGCTGAACATCGCGCTCGCGCAGCGCGTCCAGGAGCTGTCGCGCTACCGGTCGGACTTCTTCGGGCGCCTGCGCGAGATCCTCGCCGATCGCCAGAACATCCGCGTCGTCGGCGACCGCTTCGTCTTCCAGTCGGAAATCCTGTTTCCCTCGGGCGCAGCGGACCTCCAGCCTGCCGGCCAGGACGAGATGGCCAAGCTCGCCGACGCCATCAAGGAACTCGTCCGCGAGATCCCTTCCGACATCAACTGGATCATCCGAGTCGACGGCCACACCGACAATGTGCCGACCTCGGGCAATCGCTTCAGGGACAATTGGGAGCTTTCGACCGCCCGCGCCGATGCGGTGGTCCGCTTCCTGATCAGCCAGGGCGTGCCGCCGCAGCGGCTTGCCGCTACCGGCTTCGGGGAATTCCAGCCGCTCGAGGAGGGCGATTCGCCGGAGGCACGGGCGAAGAACCGGCGCATCGAGTTCAAGCTGACCGAGCGCTGAGGGCGCCCGCGCCGCACTCCGGCGCGCTCGGGCGCATGTCGAGTCTTTCGGCGAAGTCGCTGGATCTCCGGCCCCCTGTCCTTCGTCGCCAGAACTTGCCAAGCTCTAAGCCGTGACGGAAGTCTTCGCCGCCCCGCGACCGGGCGGGGCTGTTTCAGGGGGATGGTCTTGGCAGAGTGGTATTTCGTCGAAGCCGGACAGCAGGTCGGTCCGCATGACGAGCATGACATGGCGCAGTTCGCCAGGACTGGCCGGGTGCGTCGCGACACCCTGGTCTGGCGCGACGGCATGGCGGACTGGGAGCCGGCGGAACGAACCGAGCTCGCCGGCCGGATCCAGCTGCCGCCGGATCTACCACTCGTGCCAGAAGCCGCCCGGCGCGGCACCGAGGGTGCGATCGGCGTCCGCCCCATGGGGCAATCCGGAGCTGCGGCGTCCGCTCCCCGGGAGACCGACCGCTCGCTCCCCGGGGCGACATTCGGCGAAGCTTTCACGCGCTTCTGGAAGCGGGGACTGGACTTCCGCGGGCGGGCGAGCCGCTCGGAATTCTGGTATGCGCAGCTCGCCATCCTGTTGATCGGGATCGTCCTGGCAATATTCGAGACGTTCGCCTGGCCGGGATCCGATCAGCCCGTCGACCAGATCTTCGGGCTGGTGACGCTCATTCCATCGCTCTCGATCTCGGTCAGGCGTCTGCACGACATCGGCAAGTCCGGCTGGAACTACCTCCTCCTTCTCATCCCGGTCGTCGGCGCGATCATCCTCATCGTCTTCTTCTGTCGGCGCAGTGACGAGCGGCCGAACCGGTTCGGCTGGTGAGACGGGTGGTGGAGCCGGATCGCAGGGACCGGGCCGACGACACCGGTGGCGCCGGTGCCGGCCTGACGGACCCGCAATGACCGCCGTTGCAGGATGACCCGCGCCGCACGCCTGCTCGACCTGATCGAGATCCTGCGCCGACACCGTCGGCCGATGCGCGGCGCTGATCTCGCGGCGGAATTGGGCGTGAGCCTGCGAACGCTCTATCGCGACGTCGCGGTGCTTCAGGGCCAGGGCGTGCCGGTCGAAGGGGAGGCCGGTCTCGGCTATGTCCTCGGCTCCGGCTTCAGCCTGCCGCCGCTGATGTTCGACGAGGACGAGATCGACGCGCTCGTCCTCGGCCTGCGCATGATCGAACAGAGGCTCCCCGATCTCCTCGGCGAAAAGGCCCGCGGCGCGCTTGCCAAGATCGAGGCCGTGCTGCCGCCCGGGCGGACTGCGACGGACGTGGCGCTCTTGGTTCCGCCGCGGGGTCGGCGGGAAGCGGTTTCACTCGATGCAATCCGTCGGGCTATCCGGACGGAGGAATCCCTCGACATCGCCTATCGCGACAAGAACGGGAGGGAAAGCCGGCGACGAGTCTGGCCGATTGCAGTCGGCTTTTTCGAGGCGGCGGAGATGCTGGCCGCCTGGTGCGAGCTTCGTACCGACTTCCGCCACTTCCGCCTCGACCGGGTCCTCTCCGCGACGCCGACCGGCGGCCCCATGGGCCGGCGCCACCGCCTGCTTTTCGCCGAATGGCGCCTCTACCGCGCCGAGCGGGGCGGGTGACGAACCCGCTGCTGCCATAGGCTGACACTCACCTCGCGTAGCAATGCCTCCGTCATCAACCACCACGGAGCACAAGTCATGACCCCTTATGCCCTTCTCTACGTTGCCGACCCCGAGATCTCGGCGAGCTTCTTCGGGGCGCTCTTCGACCGCGAGCCGATCGACAGTTCGGCCACCTTCGCCCTCTTCGCCCTGGACGGCATGATGCTCGGCCTCTGGCGCCGCTCCGGCGTCGAACCCAAGGCCGAGGCCGAGATCGGCGGATCGGAAGTTGCCTTTCGCGTCGAGAGCGAGGAGGCGGTGCAGCGGCTGGGGGATCGCCTTGCCGAGCTAGGCGCCGTGATCCTGCAGGCGCCGACCCGGCTCGATTTCGGCTATGCCGTGACGGGCGCGACGTCTGACGGACACCGGATCCGCGTCTTTTCCCGCAGCGTGGCCTGAAGACCGGCGGTCGGGCGCGGTTCGTTTCGAACGAGATTGACGGCTTTGTCGGCGCTGTGTCAGCATCCATTCCGCAGGGGCAGATAAGCCCTTGAAAAGACCGCGACGGGAGTGCGGCAGGGAGGAATTGGACATGAAACAGGTGCTGATGAGCACGGTGGCCGCGCTCGGCCTCGTGATGGCGTCGCATGCGTTCGCGCAGGACGACAACATGAAGAAGCTCCAGGGCTTCCAGAAGACCGGGACCTCGATGGACTTCAAGACCATCGAGCAGACCGGCGAGTATGCCGACCAGCTGCGGGAGAACCTCAAGAAGGTCCAGCTGCCGGACGGCTTCAAGATCGACCTTTACGCGGTGGTGCCGGATGCCCGACACATCGCCGTCGGCCCGCAGGGTGTCGCGACCTTCGTCGGCACCCGCAAGCAGAATGTCTGGGTGGTCACCGACCGCGACAAGAACCGCGTTGCGGACGAAGTGAAGGAGTTCGCGCCGTCGATCTCCTTCGCCATCCCGAACGGCGTCTGCTTCTCCAAGGACGGCTTCCTGTTCATCGCCGAGCAGAACCGCGTCCTGGTCATGCCGGCGGCGGAATTCTTCTATGAGAGCCCGGATGTCGCGGTCGGCACCGTGGTCGAGCAGGGCAAGCTCATTCCCCCATCGGAGGAGAGCTTCAACCACACGGCCCGCGTCTGCCGTATCGGCCCGGACGACAAGCTCTACATCGCGCTCGGCCAGCCCTTCAACGTGCCGGCGGCCGACAAGCTCGACATGTACAGGAAGGAAGGCATCGGCGGGATCATCCGGATGAACCGCGACGGCACCGGCCGCGAGGTCTATGCCACCGGCATCCGCAATTCGGTCGGCATGCAGTTCAATCCCGCAAATGGCGATCTCTGGTTCACCGACAACCAGGTCGACGGCATGGGCGACGACATTCCGCCGGGCGAACTGAACCGCTCGACGGGGCCGGGCCAGAACTTCGGCTTCCCGGTCTATGGTGGCGGCAGCGTCAGGACCAACGAGTACAAGGATGCCGAAGTGCCGGCGGACGCGGTGATGCCGCAGGTCGAGATGACCGCGCATGCCGCCGATCTTGGCATGGACTTCTACACCGGCAAGAGCTTTCCGCAGAAATATCGCGGCGGCATCTTCTCCGCCCAGCACGGCTCCTGGAACCGGACCGAGCCGGTCGGCGCGAGGGTGATGTTCACACCGGTAAACGACGACGGAACGGCCGGCGAGACGGAGGTCTTCGCCTCGGGCTGGCTGACGGGCAGCGGCGAATATCTCGGCCGCCCGGTCGACGTCGAGATGATGAAGGACGGCTCGCTGCTGGTCTCCGACGACCTGGCCGGCGCGCTCTACCGGATCTCCTACGACAAGTAGGCGATCGCCATTTGCGGCGCCGGGCGGGAAGCGTCCGGCGCCGTGCCAGCCGTTCCGGCGCCGGCCGATTGCGCCAATCTCCCAACCATCGATCGGCTGTTCGGGTTCATTGCCCCGGCGATGGTCGATCGGGCGACGAGGACTGTCCCAGATGACCCCATGCCGGCTCTTGGCTGCCGCGCTTCTTCTTTTTGCGCTGACAGCGCCGCCCGCCTACGCGGCGGACCTTGCCGCGGGCAAGGCCAAGGCGGTGATGTGCGCGACCTGCCACGGGCCGAAGGGGCTCGCGGTCATGCCGGACGCGCCGAACATCGCCGGCGACAGCGCTTACTATCTCACCGCGCAGCTAAAAGCGTTCAAATCCGGCAAGCGCCAGCACGAGCAGATGTCGCTGATCGCTCAGAGCCTCAGCGAGGAAGACATTGCCAACCTCGCGGCCTGGTTCTCCGCGATCGAGGTCGAGGCGACGCTGCCCGAGGTAAAGTAGGGGCCCGGACGACGCCCCGGGCCTTTTTCTCGGCCGGTTGGCGCTACTCCGCCGCGCCGGCCAGCATCGCGTCAGCGCGGCCAGCCTCGAACTGCAGCCGGGCGAGGCGGGCATAGAGGCCGCCCTTGGCGATCAGGCTCTGATGCGTGCCGTCCTCCACGATCCGTCCGCCGTCGAGAACGAGGATGCGGTCGGCTTTGAGGACGGTCGCCAGGCGATGCGCGATGACGAGCGTCGTGCGCCCTTCCATCAGCCGGTCGAGCGCCTTCTGCACGGCGGTCTCGCTCTCGGCGTCGAGCGCCGAGGTCGCCTCGTCGAGGAGCAGGATCGGCGCGTCGCGAAGAACCGCGCGGGCAATCGCGATACGCTGGCGCTGGCCACCGGAAAGCGTGATGCCGCGTTCGCCGATGACGGTCTCGTAGCCCTTGTCCATCGCCCGCACGAAGCCGTCCGCGAGCGCGGTCTGCGCCGCCGCCTCGATTCTTTCGCGCGAGGCGTCCGGATCGCCGAAGGCGATGTTGTCGGCGGCGCTCGCGGCAAAGATCGTCACGTCCTGCGGCACCAGCGCGATGCGCCGGCGCAGCGCCTCCAGCGAGGCGTCGCGGATGTCGACGCCGTCGACGAGGATCCGGCCGGCCAGCGGGTCGTAGAAGCGCTCCAGAAGGCCGAAGATCGTCGACTTGCCGGCGCCGGACGGGCCGACGATTGCCACGGTCTCGCCGGGACTGACGGCGAAGGACAGTTCGTGCACCGCCGAGACACCCGGCCGCGTCGGATAGGCGAAGCTGACGCCCTCGAAGGCGACCGCGCCCTTGGCGGGCGAGGGCAGGAGGACCGGATCGGCCTTGTCGGCGATCGCCGGTTCCTCGGCGAGGAGTTCGGTCAGGCGCTCGGCGGCGCCGGCGGCGATCGACAACTCGCCCCAGACCTCGGAAAGCTGGCCGAGCGCGGCCGCGGCGAAGACCGCATAGAGCAGGAACTGCGAGAGCGTGCCGCCGCTGATCGTCCCGGCCGCAACCCGCTGCGAGCCGATCCACAGGACGGCGATGACCGAGGCGAAGATCAGGAAGATCGCGATCGCTGTGAGCACCGCGCGCGCCCTGATCGAGGCCCGCGCCGCCTCGAAGGCGGTGTCGACCGCCTTGCCGAAGCGCCGTCCGACCCCGCGCTCGAAGGTGAAGGCCTGGACGGTGCGCATCGCGCCGATCGCCTCCGAGGCATAGGCGGTGGCATCGGCGAGCGTGTCCTGCGCCTGGCGCGAGCGCCGGCGGACGTTTCGCCCGAAGGCGACGAGCGGCAGGACGATCAGCGGGATCGCGGCGATGACGATGAGGGAGAGGCCGGGGCTGGTGAACACCATCATCGCGACCGCGCCGATGAACATGATGGCGTTTCTCAGTGCCACCGAGGCAGTCGAGCCGACGGCGGCCTTCACCTGCGTCGCGTCCGCCGTCAGCCGCGAGACGATCTCGCCGGACAGCGCCTGGTCGTAGAAGGACGGCGAAAGCCGCGCCACATGCGTGAAAACGTCCTTCCTCAGATCCGCCACCACCCGCTCGCCGAGCGTGATGACGAAGTAGTAGCGTCCGGCACTGGCGATCGCGAGCAGGGCCGCGAGCGCGATCAGCGTCATGAAATAGGCGTCGATGAGGGTGGTGTCGGAATGGACGAAACCCTGATCGATCACCCGCCGGACGGCGAGCGGCAGCGACAGCGTGGTCACGGCCGCGAGCGTGAGGAAGATCGCCGCGCCGGCCGCCATGGCCTTGTACCGCATGAGATAGGGATTGAGACGGGCGAGCGGCTTGAGATTGCGGCGCCGTTTTTCGGTTTCGCCGCTTACCGCTTTCACATCCGGCAATTCTGCCTCCTTGCCTGTCGGGCTTGTGCAAGACCCGGCCCTCATGTATAGGCTCGAACCCGATTTTGAAAGCGATCTAAGCTTCTCGATCCCCGCCACATCCCGACACGAATGCGGTCGTCCGCCGCGATGGGTGTTGCCGGGCGGTCGAGTGGCCAGAGGACCCGGACCGATGAAGCAGAAAATCCATCCCGACTACCACACCATCACCGTCGTGATGACCAACGGCACCGAGTACCAGACCCGCTCGACCTGGGGCTCGGAAGGCGACAAGATGAATCTCGACATCGACCCGACCAGCCATCCGGCCTGGACCGGCGGCAACCAGCAGCTGATGGACCGCGGCGGCCGCGTCTCGCGCTTCAAGAAGCGCTACGAAGGCCTCGGCATCTAAGCCGGAGGGTCTCGGCGGGCTTTTGCCCCGGCGCATGACGAAGATTTAAGGCCCGGCCGCTGGAAAAGCGGGCCGGGCTTTTGTCGTGGCCGGGATTGCGGTCATTCGAAGGCGGCGGGGGGCTGTGTGTTGGACGACAGCAGGGCGTCTGCGGGCATCCGCACCCCGCCTGCCGCCTGCCCATCATCAGCCTTTTGGTGGGATGGGGCGCGTCCCCTCATCCAGCCCCCTCTCGGCGAGCCGGTTACACGTCGGCGACTGTGAGCTTTGCTGCCGCTTCAGGAGGATGATGCGCGTGCACCCGCGATTGGCCGCAAATGTCGAAACTTCGTCATTCTCGCGACGGAGCCCGACAATGACGACGCGGAGAAGTCTCGGCGCCCACCGGGGGCATCAAGCCGTCCCGGCAGGTCCATCCCTCCCGTAGCTACGACCCCGACGCTGCGGACGCACCGCATTCCTGCCCGAGGACGCACGGACGTCGAGCACGAGGCCGTCCTGCAGTTCAGCTGTGAAATGCCGTCTTCAACAGATCGATCTGCTGGCCCACTGGATTGGGGCTTTCGCCCTCACTCTCGACGGCCGCGCCGTAGATCTCGCGGTCGAGCATGGCGATCCGCCGCTCCAGCTTCTGAGCGCGCTCGACGAGGCTGCGGAAGTCCTCCGGCAGTTCCGGATATTGCGGGGAATCCTTGGCGCTGCCGAGACCTTCGAGCCGCACCTTGACCTTCTCCGCCTCGACCTGCGCCCGGGACATATCCCCCTGGTTCGCCGCCCGCTGCAGGAGCAGCCAGGAGGCGACCTGCATCAACCGGGTGGTCAGCCGCATGGATTCGGCGGCGTAAAGCGTCGCCGTCGCCTTGGACAGGTCCTTGGCGTCCTTGCGCCCGTCGCCGTCGAGATAGACGGCGGTCTCGTCGACCAGCGCCATGCCCTCGTTGAACAGGGGCTGGAACGAGCGGGAAAAGGCCAAGTGCTCCGCCAGGCGAATGGTTCGGTCGTCGTCTCTTGAGTCGGTCATTTGCGTCGTCATCGCCTGAGACAAACTCCAAAAGCGCCGTCCGGGTTCAAAAACAATCCTGCCGACGCGGCGGAGCCGACAGCAAAAAACAGGGTGATGCCAAGCCGCACGCTTTGCAAGCCGCCGTTTAGATAATGCTTAACTGTCGTTAACGGTTGCCGGGCGCGGCAAGATGCCGTCGCGCGGGATGTTTTCCGCAGAGCGCCGTCGCCAGCTGCATCGGCGCAATCTTCCGGCCGAGCGCGCAAAAAAAAAGAGCCGCGGGATGGCGGCTCTCAGGAGTTTCAACAGGGAGGCGTCAAGCAGCGCGGGAACCGCACCGCCTATCCAGAGAACTGGACTGATTTGAGTTAAACATCAGAAAGCTTACCCGAGGATTAACGGGGGCTCGCCTTCGCAAGAATTCCTCTACCTTCCGGGCCCTGGGAACGGCGGCAGGAGGCTTGGGTCTCGCATCACCGGACCTCATTGGATGGAAGGACACGAGAATGGCGATCCCCGACGAAATGGACGCGATCCTGATCCGCGAGCCGGGAGGCCCGGAGGTTCTGGAGCCTGGCCGCCGTCCGGTGCCGAAGCCGGGTCCGGGCGAGATCCTCGTCGCCGTCGCAGCCGCCGGCATCAACCGTCCCGATGTCCTGCAGCGCCAGGGCGCCTATCCGCCGCCCGCAGGGGCGCCGGACTGGCCGGGCCTCGAGATCGCGGGGACGGTCGCCGCGGCCGGCGATGGCGCGAGCCGCTTTTCCATCGGCGACCGGGTGATGGCGCTCCTGCCGGGCGGCGGTTATGCCGAATATGCCTGCGTGAACGAGACCAACGCGCTGCCGGTGCCGGCGAGCCTCTCCATGGAGGAAGCGGCCGGCGTGCCGGAGACCTTCTTCACCGTCTGGCACAACGTCTTCCAGCGCGGCGGCCTCCGGTCGGGCGAAACCTTCCTCGTCCATGGCGGCACGTCGGGGATCGGCACGACCGCGATCCAGCTCGCCACGGAGTTCGGCGCGCGGGTCTTCGCCACCGCCGGCAGCGCAGAGAAGTGCCGGGCAGCCGAGAAGCTCGGCGCCGACGCCTGCATCAACTACCGCGAGGCGGATTTCGTCGAGACGCTTCGTGAGGCGACCGGCGGACGCGGCATCGACCTTGTCCTCGACATGGTCGGCGGCGACTATACCAACCGCAATCTCAAGGTCTCCGCGGAAGACGGGCGCATCGTCCAGATCGCCTTTCTGAAGGGCCCGAAGGTCGAGATCGACCTCAACCTCGTGATGCGCAAGCGGCTGACCCTGACCGGCTCGACGCTGCGCAACCGCCCCGTCGCATTCAAGGCGGGAATTGCAGCCGAACTGGCAACGCACGTCGTGCCCCTGTTCGAGAGCGGCGCGGTGAAGCCGCTGATCGAGAAGACCTATCCGCTCGCCGAGGCCGCCGAGGCACACCGCCACATGGACGCCGACCATATCGGCAAGGTGATCCTGACCACGCGCGGGAGCTCGAACTGAGGTCCCGGCGTCCCGCAGCGGCGTCTATCGGCCGGCGTTTGCCGGGCGCGATGTCTTCCGCATGCCGCGGGTGTCGCTGCCTGCATCATCGTCCGCATGGCGCCGGGGGGCGGAGCCGATGATCGACTTCGAAGGGTTCGGCCTCTACGCGAACATCGCGCTTTTCGCCGCGGCCGCGGCGGCGATCGCCTTCGCGGGCGTGCGGCTCTCCTATATCGCCGACGAACTCGCCGATCGCACCGGGCTCGGCGAAGTCGTGGCCGGAGCGCTCTTCGTCGGCGCCTCGACCTCGCTGCCGGGCGCGATCACCTCGGTGGCGACCGCCTGGCAGGGCTTTCCCTCGCTCGCGATCGGCAATGCGCTCGGCGGACTGACTGCCCAGACATTGTTCATCGCGATCGCCGACGTGTTCTACCGCCGAGCCAATCTCGAACACGCGGCCGCAACGCCCGTCGCCGTCGCGCAGGGCGTCCTGCTCCTGGCGCTCCTGTGCATCGCCCTCATCGCCTCGACGATCCCGAACCTCGCGATCTTCGGGATCCACCCGGCCTCCTTTGTCCTGCCGGTCGGCTACGGGTTCGGCCTGTTCCTCCTGCGCTCGGTGCACCAGGCGGATATGTGGCGCGCGACGGTGACGGACGAGACGCGCGAGGAGACTTCCGATCCTGAGGAAAGCGACGACGAGCGCAGCAACCGCCGGCTGTGGTCGCTGTTTCTCCTGTGGGCGGCAATTACCGCGATCGCGGGCTTTGTCGTCGGCGAGACCAGCATCGCCATCGTCTCGGAAGCGGGGCTGTCCTCGACGCTGTTCGGCACGACCTTCACCGCCATCGCCAACTCCCTGCCCGAACTCGTCACGGCGATCGCGGCGGTCAGGATTGGCGCGGTCGGCCTTGCCGTCGGCGACATCATCGGCGGCAACGCGTTCGAGGTCCTGTTCCTCAGCCTTGCCGATTTCGTTTATCCGCAGTCGATCTACAGCGAGATGAAACCGGACGACCAGGCGACGGCGCTGTTCGCCATGCTGATGGTCTCGCTCGTCGTACTCGGCATGATGAAGCGCGATCGCAAGGGCCCGTTCAACATCGGCTTCGAGAGCGTGGCCGTCTTCGTTCTCTACGGCCTCTCGGTGCTCGTGCTTCTTGTCTAGAAGATGCCGGTTCTCGGGCGCCGGGGCGGAAATCGTTGCCGCTTCCTTGCGCCACTGGTCGCCATTCTTTATATCGAATCACGAATTTCCGGACATGTGGCGACGATCCACGGCCTGTCTCCCCGGGGCAGGCGCACAGGAGGATTTTATCCATGGCTCAGCAACTTTTGATGCCGAAGGCGACGGCAGTCTGGCTGGTCGACAACACTTCGCTCTCTTTTGAACAGATTGCCGATTTCTGCACGCTGCATCCGCTCGAAGTGAAGGCGATCGCCGACGGCGAGTCGGCGCAGGGGATCAAGGGCCTCGACCCGGTGATGACCGGCCAGCTGACGCGCGACGAGATCGAGCGCGGCGAGCGCGACACCAAGCATCGGCTGAAGATCGCCGCGCCGAAGGTCCGGGTGCCCGAGTCCAAGCGCAAGGGTCCGCGCTACACCCCCGTCTCCAAGCGACAGGACCGGCCGAACGCCATCCTCTGGCTGGTGCGCAATCATCCCGAGCTGAAGGACGCGCAGATCTCGCGGCTGGTCGGCACGACCAAGAACACCATTCAGCAGATCCGCGAGCGCACCCACTGGAACTCGGCCAATCTGCAGCCGATGGATCCGGTCACGCTCGGTCTGTGCTCGCAGATCGATCTCGACCTCGAGGTCGACAAGGCGACGCGGGGCCTGCCGCCGCGGCCCGAGGAGCTCGACGAGGAGGAGCGTCTCCTGTCCGCCTCCCAAACCCAGAACTGGGGCCGGCCGCAGCCGCGCGAGGAGGACGAGATCGACGAAGCGGCGGTGTTCGCCAAGCTCTCCTCCATGCGCCGCAGCGAGCCGGACGAGGACGAAGACGAGCAGGGCTGATCCGCCCGGCTTTTTCTGGTGTCTCCAGCGCCCGTCGCAGGCTGCCGTCTGCGTGTCGACTGGCGGCACGGGGGCGGGAGTATTGGCCTCCACACTTCCGGCCGGCCGTACGACGAAGCGGGCGCGAGGACGTAGATTCAAAGTGATAGTGCGTCTTTGTGCGCCCGGTCGGGCGCACGGCGCTCTAGTCTTCGTCCTTGACCTCGACCGTGTAGTTCAGCGGCATCCGCCCGCCATCGGCATAGACCGTCTGGCCGGTCATGTAGCTGGCATCGTCCGAGGCGAGGAAGGCGGCGATCGCCGCGATTTCCCGCGGCTGGCCGATCCGCCCCAGCGGGGTCCGTGACAGGATCTTCTTCTGCGCCGCCTCGTCGTCGGCGACCGCTCTCAGGATGTCGGTCATGATCGAGCCGGGGCCGATGGCGTTGACGCGGATGCCGTATTTGGCGAGCGACAGGGCCATCACCTTGGTCAATTGGTTGATGCCGCCCTTGGAGACGGAATAGCCGACCTGGTCGGGAAGCGCGAAGACCGCGTTGACCGAGGACATGTTGACGATCGTGCCGGCCGGGCCCCCGGACTTCACCTTGTCGACCAGATGGCGCGCGACCGCCTGGCCGCAGAGGAACGCGCCCTTCAGATTGACCGCGAGCACGCGGTCGAAATCCGCCTCTTCCAAGTCCAGGAAGTCGCCCTTGTGGACCATGCCGGCATTGTTGACGAGGATGTCGATATCGCCGAACTGGTCGAGCGCTGCGGCGACGAGATTGTGGACATGCAGCCGTTCGGCGACGTTGCAGACCACCGCCCGCACCTCGCCGAGTTCGGCCAACTCGCTGGCGGCGGCGGTCCCGGCCTTCTCGTCGATATCGGCGATGACGACCTTGGCGCCGTCATGCAGGAAGCGCCGGGCGATCGCATAGCCGATCCCCTTCGCTCCGCCGGTTACGATCGCGACGCGTCCGTCGAGTGCCATCGCGGGTCTCCCTCGTCATGCGGCCGCCCATCGCGGCTATCGCTCCCCTTCTAGCAGAAGCGCCCGCGATTGGCAGGCATGGCCCCGGCGGCCCGCCTGAGGCCGCAGTTCAGCCATTGCCGCGAAAGCCCGGATAGAGCGTCATGCCGCCGTCGACGAAGAAGGTCTGGCCGGTGACGTAGTCGGCGGCGTCGGAGACGAGCCAGGCGACGGTGCGGCCGATATCCTCGGGATCTCCGACCCGGCCATGCGGAATGAGCTTCAGCATGTCGTCGAGATGCGCTTCGCGCTCCCCGGCGTTGATCGGCGTCGCGATGGCTCCCGGCGCGACCGCGTTCACCCGGATCTTCTCGCAGGCGACTTCCTGCGCGATCGACTGCATCAACAGGTTTATGCCGCCCTTGGACGCCGCGTAGTTCACATGGAAGGCCCAGGGGATGACCTGGTGCACTGAGGAATCGAAGACCAGCTTGCCGAGCGCCCGGCTGACATGTTCGCGCAGGCCCTTCTTGCGGAAGCGCCGTACCGCCTCGCGGCCGACGAGGAAGCCGCCGGTCAGATTGACCGAAATCACCGTGTTCCAGTCGCCGAGGCTCATGTCGGCCAGGCGGGCGTCCTTCTGGAGGCCGGCATTCGACACGACGATGTCGACTGGTCCGAGTTCCTCCTCGGCCCGGTCGAACATGGCGACGACGTCCGCCTCGTCGGAGACGTCGGCCTGCACCTTGATGGCACGGCGGCCCATCGCCCTGATGTCGGAGACGATGGCGTCGGCATTGCGCTCCTCGCCATGGTAGTTGACCACCACGTCGGCTCCGGCCTTGCCGAGTTCGCGGGCCGTCGCCTCGCCGATGCCGGACGAGGATCCGGTCACGATCGCGACCTGGCCGGAGAGGTCGTTGAGCTCAAAAGCCGCCATTGCGGTCCTCCATCATCTGGAATGCACCCGCCCGGCGTCGCGCTCGGCATGCGGACGGTGTTTCCGCCGCAGGCCGGGCAGGCGCCGGCAGGAACCGGCGCCTGTGACAAGGAAATCCCGCCGGACCGGGTATACCCGGTCCGGGGTTCTTCTGCGGGCGCGTCCTGCCACCGGGAAAGTCTGGTAGAGGCGAACGCCGCCGCCGAGGCATTGCGGCGCCGCGCCCGGAGTGAATCGTCTCCGGCCGAGAGAGTTCCCCCGGCGGCCGGACGGCTCAGATTTTTCCGTCGAGCCCCATCTGGTAATATTTGTGGACGATCTGGTCCTGGTTCTCGAGCAGCCAGTCGATCGAGGGCTCGTTCGCCATTGCCTTCTTGATCGCCTTCTTCATGCCCTCGCGGTGGATGTCGAACAGGATCTTGTGGTCGAGATCCTTCGCCTCGACGATTGTCGGCGCCAGCCAGACCGAGCAGATGATGCCGAGTTCGTTCACCTGGTCCTTCGGCAGGATGCCCTCGCGCACCGCGTCGAGGACGCCGTTGGCGATCGCGAACTGCACGGTGCCCATCAGGATGTTGGTGTATTTCGGATCATCGACGGTCACCTTGGAGACGCAGAGCGTCACCGGACGGACCATGATATCGGTGTTGAGGAGGGCGAAGACGCGGCTGTGGCCCTTCACCTGGTCGCCGGTGAGCGTCGCCAGCGCCGTGCCGACCGGGCCGTCCAGCGCGCCGATGACGACTTCCGGCTCGGCGGCCGTCCCGGGGGGGCCGCCCGCGACGAGCGCCTCGCCGGTGCGCATGATGATCTTCTCGCTCATGGATCTCTCCGTCCGTGGTGAAATTTGGGGGATGCGGCCGTCTTTCGAACCGCCCGCGGCTGCGGCAGCCGCAAGGCCGAGAGGCATTCGGACATGCCTCCCGGTTCACGGCCGGGGCCTTCGACCGCCGGCCGTTCGCTGTCGAGGACCGGATTTCAGTCTTCGAGGATCGTCTTCTCGGCGATGGTCGAGTCGGCGTTCAGCCGGTAGACGATCGGCACGCCCGTGGCGATCTCGCGGCCGACGATCTCCTCACCCGTAAGCCCTTCGAGGGCCATCACCATGGCGCGCAGCGAATTGCCGTGGGCTGCGACGAGGACGGTGCCGCCGGCCAGCACCTTCGGTTGGACGTCGTGGATGTAATAGGGCCAGACCCGCGCGCCGGTGTCCTTCAGGCTCTCGCCCCCCGGCGGCGGCGTGTCGTAGGAGCGGCGCCAGATATGGACCTGCTCCTCGCCCCATTTTTCCCGCGCATCGTCCTTGTTGAGGCCGGAGAGGTCGCCGTAGTCGCGCTCGTTGAGGGCTACGTTGCGGATCGTCTCCAGCCCCTCCTGGCCGAGTTCCTCCAGCATCAGCGTCAGCGTGCGCTGCGCCCGCGACAGGACGCTGGTGAAGGCGATGTCGGGCTTGAGCTCCGCCGCCTTCAGGCGTCGCCCGGCATCTCTCGCCTCCTCGATGCCCTTCTCCGTGAGGTCGGGGTCCTTCCAGCCGGTGAAGAGGTTCTTCAGGTTCCACTCGCTCTGGCCGTGGCGGACGAGGATGAGGGTTCGGGACATTGGGCTCTGCCTTCCTGGCTCCAAGGCATGATCCGGACAGAGGAAGACCGGTCTTCCGGCAGGATCATGCGACAACAAAAGCAAGGAGCGCGAAGCCGGCCGATCCGGCCGCACCGCGCTCCGGCGGCGCCGGGCTCAGCCGTTCAGGCCGAGGACGTCGCGCATGGAATAAAGGCCCGCCGGCCGGTCCTTCGCCCACAGAGCGGCGGCGACGGCGCCTCGGGCGAAGATCGCGCGGTCGGTCGCGCGGTGGGTGAGTTCGATGCGCTCGCCTTCGCCGGCGAGTATCACCGTGTGCTCGCCGACGACCGAGCCGCCGCGCAGCGTGGCAAAGCCGATCGTGCCCTCGGGCCGGGCGCCGGTGTGGCCGTCGCGCGAGCGCACGCTGGTCTCGGCAAGGTCGATCCCGCGGCCCTTCGCGGCCGCCTCGCCAAGGAGGAGGGCGGTGCCGGACGGGGCGTCCACCTTGTGCTTGTGGTGCATCTCCAGGACCTCGAGGTCGAAGGCTGCCGGCCCGAGCGCCCGCGCCGCCTGTTCGACGAGGCCGGCGAGGAGGTTGACGCCGAGGCTCATATTGCCGGACTTGACGATGACCGCGCGCTCGGCCGCCGCGGCGATCTCGGCCTCCTCGTCCGCGGAAAATCCGGTCGTGCCGATGACATGGACGAGGCCGCGCTCCGCAGCGCGCCGGGCATAGCCGGTCGAGACCGAAGGCACGGTGAAGTCGAGGATGCCGTCGGCGCCCTCAAGCGCCGCTTCCGGATCGGCGGCGACCGTCACGCCGAGCTCGTCGACACCCGCGAGTGCTCCCGCGTCCCGGCCGAGCGCCGGGGAGTTCGGCTGTTCCAGCGCGGCGGATAGCTCGGCGCCGGGCGTCTGCGCGACGATCTGTACCAGCGTCCGGCCCATCCGGCCGGCGGCCCCGAGAACGACCAGTCTCATCGCACGCACTCCCAAGCTTCCGTCTGCCGCGCTCTCGCGGTCACCCCCGCACCGTCTCGGCGATGGCTTCGGCGCCTCGCCGCTTGTCGCCGGACTGCAGGCCGTAGAAGCGGGCATAGAGCCCGTCGGCGCGATGGACAAGCTCCTGATGGGTTCCGCGCTCGGCGATCTCGCCGCCGTCGACGACGAGGATCTGGTCGGCCCCGGTGATGGTCGACAGGCGATGGGCGACGACGATGACGGTGCGGTTGCGCATCGCCGCGTCGAGCGCCGCCTGGACCAGCGTCTCGGAGCGGGTGTCGAGCGCCGATGTCGCTTCGTCGAGGAGCAGGATCGGCGCGTCGCGCACGAGGGCTCTGGCGATCGACAGGCGCTGGCGCTGGCCGCCCGACAGCGTCATGCCGTTCTCTCCGACGGGCGTGTCGTAGCCTTGGGGCGCCGCGACGATGAACTCGTCGGCCTGGGCCTGGCGGGCCGCTTCCTCGATCTCGGCGTCGGTGGCGTCCGGCCGCCCGAGCCGGATGTTGTCGCGGATCGTCCCCTCGAAGAGATAAGGCGTCTGCGGCACATAGGCGATCTGCGAGCGCAGCGACCGCTTGGTGACGGAGCGGATGTCCTGCCCGTCGACAAGGATGCGCCCGCCCTCAACGTCGTAGAGCCGCTGGAGCAGCGAGATGATGGTCGACTTGCCGCCGCCGGACGCGCCGATCAGCGCCGTCGTCTTGCCAGCGGGCGCGACGAAGGAGAGGGAATTGAGGACGGGTTCGCCGGGATAGTAGGAGAAATCGACGGTCTCGAAGGCGATCTCGCCCTTGTCGACGACGAGCGCGCCGGCGCCGGGCGCATCGGGTTGGCGCGGCTCCATGTCGAGGATCTCGTAGATCATCGAGGCGTTGACCAGGGCGCGCTCGAGCTGCACCTGCAGCTTGGCGAGGCGACGGGCCGGATCGTAGGCGAGGAGGAGGGCGGTGATGAAGGCGAACATCGAGCCCGGCGAATAGCCGTAGACGATTGCCCTATAGCCGGAATAGGCGATCACCCCCGCGATCGCGAGGCCGGCCACCATCTCGGTCACCGGCGTCGTGCGCTCGGTGATGACGGCGATGCGGTTGGAGCGCTCCTCGGCGGTCTCGATCAGCCGTTCGATCCGCTCGCGTAGCGGCGCCTCCATGGTGAAGGCCTTCACGACGGTGATGCCCTGCGCGGTCTCCTGCATGGAGGCGAGGACGCGGGCATTGATGTCGATCGACTGGCGCGTCGCGACCCGCAGCTGCCGGGCCAGGCTGCCGATCATCAGCGCGATCGGCGGGCCGGCGAGCAGCGCGATCCCCGACAGGATCGGATCCTGCCAGATCATCACGAAGACGAGGAAGATCAGGGTCAGCGCGTCGCGGGCGATGGAGGTGACGGTGAGGTTGAGCGTATCGCGGATGCCGGAGACGTTCTGGTTGATCCGTGCGGCAAGATGCGCCGAACGGTTCTCGGCGAAGAAGTCGACCGACAGCTCGGTGATATGGGTGAACAGCCGGCGCTGGTAGCGCGCGACGATGTTGTTGCCGATGCGCGCCAGGATCACGCCCTGGCCGTAGGTCGCGATGCCGCGCACCGCGAAGGAGACGAAGACGATCAGCGGCAGGGTGACGATCGCGGCGCGGTTCTGCTGGACGAAGATCTTGTCGATCACGTCGCGCATGATCCAGGCCATGAAGGCGGTGGAGGCCGCAACGAGGACGAGGCAGGTGATCGCCAGCGCATATTGCCGCACGAACAGACGCCCGTTCTCGGCCGCGATCCGCTTGATCAGCTTCACGACGAGGCCGCGATTCTCAGGCTTTTTCAGGGAAATCTTCTTCACGCCGCCGGCCGATGCCCGTCTTCAGTCGTTCCTGCTCCCGCGCGGGGACCTATAGTGCGCCCGCCGTCCGCTGCCTATCCGTCGCGGCGGTGTGCTGCACCCGCGCCGCCCCGACTGCGGCAATAATGCCGCGAAATCGGGGCAGGGCGGCGAGAAACCGCGCGATTCCGTTGGGCCGCCGCGCATCTCCTATCGGCGGGCGCGCCAGGCGTCGGCCACATGGACCGGCCAGCGGCGCGGCAGGACGGCGACGAGGTCGAAGCGCAGGGACAGAAGGTCGTAATCGGGCTGTCGCCGCAGCCAGTGATCCGCCGCCGCCTCGATCCGGCGCTCCGCGAATGGGCCGACGGCATCCATCGCGGCCTGAAGCGTCGCGCGCGCCTTCACCTCGACGATCAGGACGAGGCCGCCGCGCCGGGCGATCAGATCGATCTCGCCGCCGGGCGCCCGGTAGCGCCGCGCGACGATCCGGTAGCCCTTCAGCCTGAGCGCGATGGCGGCGAACATCTCGCCGCGATGGCCCTTTGCCTCGTTGCGCCGGCGCTTGGGATCGGGCGCTCGCTCCTGCCTCACCCGCGATCCTTCAGCGCCAGCGCCCGCTGGTAGAGGTCGCGGCGGGCAAGGCCGGTCAGCCTTGCGGCCTCCTGAGCGGCCTTGGCCGGCTTCATCTCGCCGAGCAGCCCGGAGAGGATCGCGTCGGCATCTTCGGGCGCGGCGACTGCCTCGGCCTCTGGCGGCGCGATGCATACGACGATTTCGCCGCGCACCTCCTCCATCGCCGAAAACTCCGCCGCAAGCTCCGGCAGCGTGCCCCGGTAGACCGTCTCGTGCAGCTTGGTGAGCTCGCGGCAGACCGCGGCGGGGCGCTCGCCGAGAACCTGTGCCATCGCGGCAAGGCTCGCGGCGATCCGGTGCGGCGCCTCGAACAGGAGAAGCGTGCCGGGAATGCGGATCAGCTCTTCCAGCCGCCTTGCCCGCGCCTGTTCCTTCTGCGGCAGGAAGCCGGCGAAGAAGAACGCATCCGAGGGAAGACCGGAAGCGAGCAGTGCGGCGATCACCGCCGAGGCGCCCGGGATCGGGATCACCCTGATGCCGCGGTCGAGGGCGTCCTGCACCAGCCGGTAGCCGGGATCGGAGACGAGCGGCGTGCCGGCGTCCGAGACAAGCGCGACGGACCGGCCGGCTTCGAGATCGGCGAGGAGCTTCTCGCCGGCCTCCGCCGCATTGTGTTCGTGATAGGCGCTCATCCGCCGCTCGATGGCGAAGCGCGCGAGCAGCTTGCCGGTGACGCGCGTATCCTCGCAGGCGAGCCGGTCGGCCCCCGCGATCGTCTCGAGCGCGCGCACGGAGACGTCGGAGAGATTGCCGATCGGCGTCGCCACCAGATAGAGGCCGGGTTCGGGGCGGGGGGCCCGGTGCTCGGCGCCGCGCAGGACGAAGCGCCGTGCGGCTTCGTCCGCAGCCTGTCCGCCGGCCGTGGCCGGCATGTCGCGCGCATCCCTGTCGTCAGCCTTGGTCATGCGCCTATCTAGGCTCCCGCCCGAGTGTCTGTCGATGGCACGGCGGCCATTCCCGCCATGGTTTGCTTGGCGCGGGGGCGGCGAGGGGCTAGCATCCGGCCATGCCACCTCGAAGCGGCGATTCCGTCGAAGCGGGGATGGGGGAGGCGAACGCAGAAGACCCGGAACGCCGATGCGGGCGCCACACGCCGTGGTCCGTCAGGCGGGCGGCCGGGGAGAGGGTTTCGGGACTAAATATCATGATCTTGTTCAGCACCATGTCCATTGCCGGCGGCGATGCAGCCGGCGGTCGCCCGGCGGGGCGCTTCTGATGGCCGGCGTCGTCATCGCCGGCGGCGGCCAGGCCGGGTTCCAGGTTGCTGCCAGTCTCCGGCAGCTCGGCTATGACGGGGACGTCACCATCGTCTCCGAGGAAGCGCGTCTCGCCTATCAGCGCCCGCCGCTGTCGAAGACCTACATCAAGACCGACGCCGACTTCGACACCCTCCTGCTCAGGCCGGAGAGCTTCTACGAGAAGAACCGGATCGCGTTCCGGGGCGGCGAACGCGTCGTCTCGATCGACCGAGGCGCCTCCGCCGTCACGCTCTCGACCGGCGAGACCATCCCTTACGACCATCTGGTGGTCGCCACCGGCGCCTCCAACCGCTCGCTTCCCGTGCCGGGCGCCACGCTTGCCGGCGTGCACCAGCTGCGTTCCGCCGAGGATGCGGAGCATTTGCGGGCCGGGGTGGCCGAGGCGCGGACGATCGCCATCATCGGCGGCGGCTTCATCGGCCTCGAGGTCGCCGCGGCGGTCCGTGCGCTGGGCAAGGACGTCGTGCTCCTGGAGGCGGCGGACCGGCTGATGGGCCGCACCGTCTCGCGCGAGGTCTCGGCCTTCTTCCTCGACCGGCACCTCCAGATGGAGACCGACATCCGCCTCGGAACGGCCCTCCAGGCAATCGAGGGAACCGACCGGGCAACGGCGATCCGCACGGCGGCGGGCGAGACCATTGCAGCCGATCTCGTGCTGATCGCGGCGGGCGTGACGCCGAACGACGCGCTGGCCCGCGCGGCGGGGCTGACCGTCGACAACGGCATCGTCGTCGACGCCTTCATGACCACGAGCGATCCGAAGATCTTCGCGATCGGTGACTGCGCAGCCTTCGACAGCCCCTTCGCCGAGCGGCGGGTGCGGCTGGAATCGGTGCAGAACGCCGTCGACCAGGCCAAGACCGTCGCGGCCCGCATCATGGGGACCGCCGAGCCCTATCGCAGCGTGCCCTGGTTCTGGAGCGACCAGGGGCCGTTCAAGCTGCAGATCGTCGGGCTGACCGCCGGGGCGGATCACGTCGAAGTCGCCCGGATCGGCGAGGAGGGCAAGCTGATCGCCTATTGCTTCAAGGGGGAGAGCCTGCTCGGGATCGAGACGGTGAACCGGCCCGGCGAGCACATGCTCGGCCGCCGCATCCTCGGCCAGGACCTTAAGATCGCGAGGGCCGACGTCGCCCATCACGCCTTCGAGCTGAAGGCGCATGTCGCGAAATTGATGGCCGAGGCCGGGTAAGGCCGTTCCCGCCGCTCGGCGCCCGCCGAGCTTGACGGGCGCCGAGCGGCGGGAAGCCGCTCTTCGGCCGGCCGGGTGCTCCGGCCGGCGCAGCGGAACCATCCTCTTGACGGGCGAGTTGGCCAAACCTGTCAAAAGGAGTCCGAAATTCCATGCCGCTGCCATCCCCGATCCGCTACACGCCCGGCCTCGAAGAGATTCGTCCCGACGAGGCCGAAACGGTGGCGGCGATGAACAAGACCTTCGACACCATCCTTGAGACGACGGCCGCCGCACTACGGCCATGCGGTGCGCGGCGTCCATGCCAAATCCCACGGCATTCTGCACGGCAAGATGACGATCGCGCCGGACCTGCCGCCCGAACTGGCACAGGGTCTGTTCGCCGGGCCCGGAGAACACGACGTCGTCATCCGCCTCTCGACGAATGCCGGCGACATCCTGCCCGACGCGGTCGCGCTGCCCCGCGGGCTCGCCCTCAAGGTTCTCGACGTCGACGGCGCGCGCCTGGAGGGCGCGGAGGGACGCACGCAGGATTTCGTGATGGTCAACGCGCCGGTCTTCCAGGCGAAGTCCCCGAAGGCCTTTCATGCGAACCTGAAGCTGCTCGCCGGGACGACGGACCGGCTGGAGGGCGCGAAGGTGGCGCTGTCCAGCGTGCTGCAGGGCGTCAACAAGGCGCTTGAAACGGTCGGCCTCGACAGCCCGGCGGTCAAGTCGCTCGGCGGAGCGCCGAATGTCGATCCGCTCGGCGAGACCTATTACAGCACGACGCCGTTCCGCTACGGCGATTACGTCGCCAAGTTCCAGCTCGTGCCCGTATCGCCGGACCTCAAGGCGCTGGAAGGCGAGGAGATCGCGATCGATGGTCGGCGGGACGCCATCCGCACGACCGTGCAGAAGGAAATGCGCAAGGTGACCGCGCGCTGGGAGTTCCGCGTGCAGCTCTGCCGCGACGCCGATGCGCAGCCGATCGAAGATCCGACGGTGGAATGGTCCGAGGACGTCTCGCCCTTCCAGACCGTGGCCACGGTCGAGGCCCTGCCGCAGGACAGCTGGGACGAGGCTAAGGTCCAGGCGGTCGACGAGGAGATGCGATTCAGCGTCTGGACGGGGCTGAAGGAGCACCAGCCGCTTGGCGGCATCAACCGGGCCCGGTGCGGCGTCTACGAGCATTCGGCAGCGTTCCGCGGGGCATTCAACCGCTGTCCGATCCACGAGCCGGGCTGATTCGCCGATGTCCGGCTGCGTGCGCGACCGGCGCCCTGCCGGGACTGGCTGAGGGCGGATGCCGGTTGGAAGCGGGGCGCGGCGTTCCTAAGTTCTGGAGTGTGCGATCAAGCAAGGGAGGCAATCATGGCCACCGATGCGTACCAGCAGGGTAAACTCGCCTACCAGAACAATCATCCGATGTCGTCCTGCAGCTATCCGGTCGATTCGACGCTTCGCGCCGACTGGATGCGCGGCTGGAATGCTGCTCAGAACGCCGACCCGTCCGCAGGAGCACCAAGTCACCGCTCCGGCATGATGGCGGACGCCCGGAAGGCGAGCCATGTCGACGAGGCGGACGTTCACGAGTCCTGACCGGGATTGACGCCGCTGGACGAGACGGGCGTGACGCCCACGTCTGCGTAGGAATGACAAGGCTGGCGCGGTGGGATCCCTGCCGCGTCGGCTGCGCTTGAGCGGCATTTGCTTCGAAGCTGATCGCGGCGGGAATGTTGCCCGCTCCTTGGCGCGTTCCACGTCGGCGGCTCGCGATGGACAAGCTGCGGAGTTCCTCCGTTTCCGTCCCGCTGGCCACCTTCCATTCATACCCCGACGCAGAAAAGCCCCGGCGCGAGGTCGGGGCTTCGTTCGATCCTGATGCGGATCGGGTGGCGCCGGGAGGGGCGCCACCGCTGGCTCGCACGCCTCAGGCGGCGTTGGCCTCGATCTGCTTCTCGTTCTCGTTGCCGACCGAAGCGATCGCGATCTTGCGCGGCTTCATGGCCTCCGGAATCACCCGGACGAGATCGATGTGCAGGAGACCGTTCTTGAGGCTCGCGCCCTTCACCTCGACATATTCGGCCAGCTGGAAGCGGCGCTCGAAGGCGCGTCCGGCAATGCCGCGATAGAGGGTCTCGTACTGGGGCTCGTCCTTCGCATCGCTCTTCTCGCCCTTCACGGTCAGGACGTTCTCGCGCGACTCGAGCGACAGCTCGGTCTCGGCAAAGCCCGCCACCGCCATGGTGATGCGGTAAGCATTCTCGCCGGTGCGCTCGATATTGTAGGGCGGATAGGTCTGGCCGTTGTTCTCCGGCTGCGACAGCCCATCGAGCATCGAGAAGAGCCGGTCGAAACCGACGGTGGAGCGATAGAGCGGAGCAAAATCGACGTGACGCATGGTGTTCTCCATCAGAAGCAACAATGTTTGCGTTTGGCGGTGGGCTTCGATCCCGATCTTGGCGATCCGGCCCGGCCAGCGGCCCCGAATTGGCGGCCGCACCAAAGAGTTGGGTGCCCGATTTTTTAGCTTCAAGAGCCGGCCAGCGAAATTTTCCGACGCCGGTGCTCCCGGATAAGATCCTGAGTTCGAACGGCTTCTCCTGAACGGGCGATGAACGGCGCCTTCTGCGGCCGTTCAGGCGCGCAGCCTATTGTGGGCCGTGACGCTTCGCTTCGATCCCGTCGCGGGACGACGCCCGGGCCTCCAGTCGCCGTCACATCCGGACGTGGAGCGAGACGCCAAACGGTCGCAACGTACCGTCCCTTCCGTTGCGGCCGCGCGGGCCGGGGGTCTTGAACGGCCCCCGGTCTGCTTTGGGCGCGAGAGCGTCGCGCGTTCTTCACCGTCTTTCGGATCGACGGTAGCCTTTGGCCCCACTTTGAAGCAAACGTAGAGAGCCGCGCTCGGATGGAACGCGCGCCCGGCTCGCCATGGCCGGTCACTCGAGGCCGAAGCCGCATTCGCCGATGAACGAACATTTCGATCCCAAGAGCCTGGCCGTTCTGCAGGACAATCCGGCCCCGCAAGGGCTGAGGGTCGACACCGTGAAGGCGTTCGACGGGCGGCGGCTGCGCTATGCCGTCTCGCCCAGCGCGCTCGAGGGGACGCGCGGCACGGTCGTGCTCCTCCAAGGCCGCAACGAGGCCATCGAGAAATATTTCGAGACGATGGCCGACCTCAATGCCCGCGGTTTCGCGGTGCTGACCTTCGACTGGCGCGGTCAGGGCGGCTCCGACCGGGTCATCCGCGGCAGCCGGCTCGGCCATGTGAAGCGCTTTGCCCACTATGTCGACGACCTCGAGACCATCCTGCGCGAAGTGGCTCTGCCGGACTGCCGTGGCCCCTACGCCATTCTCGCCCATTCCATGGGCGGGCTCATCGCCCTCGCCGCCTCGCCACAGCTCGGCAACATCATCGAGCGGATGGTGCTCGTCGCCCCGCTGATCGGCTTTCGGCGCCGGCGGATCGGGCTGCGGACGGTCAACCGCCTGGCCAGGCTCGCAACCCTCTTCGGCTTCGGGCGCCTCTCCCTCGGCGGGCTCGGCGTTGCCGTGCGCCTGCCGGATCCGGCCGACAATCCGCTGACGTCGGATTCCAGGCGCTATCGCCGCAATCGCCGTCTCGCCGAGGACGCGCCGCACCTCTTCCTCGATCGGCCGACCATTTCCTGGCTGGCGGCGGTGACCGGCGCCATGCTGCGCCTCAACGACTCCGACGAGATCGCACGGCTCGGCGTGCCGGCCCTGATCGTGACGGCGGGCGGCGACCGCGTCGTGTCCAGCGAGGCCGCCGAACGTCTGGCATGGCGCATGCGCTGCGGCTCCAGCCTCTCGGTGCCGTTCGCGCGGCACGAGATTCTGCAGGAGGCGGACCGGTTCCGCCTGCCCCTGTTGGACGCCTTCGAGGCCTTCGTCGGCGAATCGCTGCCGCGCCACTGACCTCACTCCAGCGACGAGCGAAAAGGCCGCGTGGCGAAGGCGGTGCAAGCCCTTGTTCTTGCGCATGATGTCGTCCGAAGCGCCATGCAGCCATCGGGCATCATGCTTCGATCAGCGGGCGATATGCGCGCTCACCCGGCGAGGAGTTCGAGCGCGGCGGCGTGAAGCTCGGCCGTCGCTGCCGCCACGACGTCGCCGCCCTGCTCGGCCCGGCCGCCCGACAGCGTCGTGATGATCCCACCTGCCTGCTCGATGATCGGGATCAGCGCCACGATATCGTAGGGCTTCAGCCCGCTTTCCACCACGAGATCGACATGACCGGCCGCCAGCATGGCGAAGGCGTAGCAGTCGGTTCCGAATCGGGTCAGCCGGGCGCGCGCCTCGAGCGTTTCGAACCGCTGCAGAAGGCCGCCGGAAAACAGTCGCGGCGAGGTGGTGAACACGGTGGCGGCCTCGATCGACCTTGTGCCGCGAACCGCGAGGCGGCTGCGTTCGCCCGCCCGCTCAAGCCATGCATTCTCGCCGTCCGCCAGATAACGCTCGCCGGTGAAGGGCTGCGACATGATCCCGAGCCGCGCCCGCTCGGCCTCGCAATAGCCGATCAGCGTTCCCCAGACCGGAAGCCCGGAGATGAAGGCCCGTGTGCCGTCGATCGGATCGATCACCCACAATTGATCCGATGTGCCGGAGGCGCCGTATTCCTCTCCGAGGATCGCGTGGTCCGGAAACCGCGCCGCGATCGCCGCGACGATGGCCTCTTCTGCGGCCCGATCCGCCTCGGTGACGGGATCGAACGCTGCTGCCAGCTTGTTGTCGACCTGGCCGCCGGCGCGAAAGCGCGGCAGCGTCTCGCCATCCGCCGCATCGGCCAATGTCCTGAGGAAGCTAGCGTCCGGCCTGCCCGTCATGATCCGTCTCCCGAGATGCCTCTGGCGCCCTTCAGCAGGGCCAAACTGCGCAATGATTCCTCATGCACAAAATCAAGGCGTCAACCTTCTTGACATATTCGGCGACGCAACATAGTTTTGCGTTGCGGCATTGGTTTGCCGCTGCCCTTACGGGCGTTTCCTCCCTAGACTTCAGACCGCGCTGCTTCAACGCAGTGCGGTTTTTTTTGCCCCTACTTCGGCTGTTGCGGCTGGCTGCGGCGGCGCCTTCTGCAGCGAGAAGGCGAGTTTAGAGGCCAACAATTTGGACCGCGCGACCGGGCGCTTGCGACCAGGACGTTGCAGTCACAGTGTCGTTCCGCGGACCGCGTCTATTCGGCCGCGGCCGGGCGCGAATGATCGGTCTCGACATCGTCGGAAAAGGCTTCCACGAAGCGGCACAGCCGCTCGCGCAGGATCATGAAGCCCTCGTGGCGGCGGAAATTGCGCTCGTCGGCATAGAGCGCGCGGTTGATCTCGATCTGCAGGGCGTGGAAGCCGAGCGAGGGCCGGCCATAGCGCTCGGTGATGAAGCCGCCGGCATAGGGCTTGTTGCGCGCGGTGTCGTAGCCGAGCGACGAGAAGTGGCTGCTGGCCATCGCGACGAAGCGCGCCGAGGCGCTGGTGCCGTATCGATCGCCGATGACGATGTCCGGCCGCCTGCCGCCGGGCAGCGCCCTGACGCTCGACGGCATGGAGTGGCAGTCGATGAGAATTGCCATGCCGAATCGCTCGTGGGTGCGCTTCAGGAGTTCTTCGAGCGTGGCGTGGAACGGCTTGTAAATGTCCTCGATCCGCCGCAGACCCTCCGACAGCGGCAGGCTCTCCCGGTAGATCTCCTCGTTCTCCGCCACGATGCGCGGGATCGTCCCGAGACCGCCGGCGACCCGCACCGAGGCGGCATTGACGAAGGCCGGCAGCGAATCGGCGAACATCTTGGGGTCGAGCTCGTAGGGCTCACGATTGACGTCGAGAAAGGCGCGGGGAAATCGCGCCTTGAGGAGCGGCGCGCCCATTGCCGGCACGAAGTCGAACAGGTCGTCGACGAAGAGATCCTCCGATCGCCTGACGGCATCGCCGGAAAGCCGGGTCGCTGCGAGGAAGTGCGACGGGTAGTCGCGGCCGCTGTGTGGCGAGCAGAACACGAACGGGAGGGCGAGGTCGTCTGGCTCGAGGGTTTCGAAAGCCGGCACGACGCCCGCTGCCGTCCCCAGTGTCGGAATCGTCGCCAATCTGTCCCCTTCCACCCGCGTCTGGCAAAAAAAGCCCGCCCTTTCTCAAAGAGCGTCCATTCTCTTTTAGAAAATGTTGGGTCATTCTGCTATGCCATTTGGACAGGAACGAACCAGCCGCCGGTCGAGTTGCCCCGGCGAATCCGGAAAACACGAATGTCAAAGATTCTACTCGCAGAAGACGACAACGACATGCGCCGCTTCCTGGCCAAGGCGCTGGAGCGTGCTGGCTACGAGGTCGTCTCCTATGACAATGGCGGCAGCGCCTATGAGCGTCTGCGCGAGGAGCCCTTCTCGCTGCTCCTCACCGATATCGTCATGCCGGAAATGGACGGGATCGAACTGGCCCGCCGGGCGACGGAGCTCGATCCGGACCTGAAGGTGATGTTCATCACCGGATTCGCGGCCGTGGCTCTCAATCCGGATTCCAAAGCTCCGAAGGACGCCAAGATCCTGTCGAAGCCCTTCCATCTGCGCGAGCTCGTCGACGAAGTCGGCAAGATGCTGGCCGACGCCGCCTGAAGAGCGGCCAGGCCGGCAAACCGTCCGATTCCGGCGCCCGCAGGGGTTGGCAGAAAAGCCGGCAAAGACCTATTGACGGCGGCTTCCGACCTGTGGTCTATGCCGCTTCGTCGGATGGGCGTGTAGCTCAGCGGGAGAGCACTTCGTTGACATCGAAGGGGTCACAGGTTCAATCCCTGTCACGCCCACCATCCGCATCTCCTGGATCTTCGTGAGAAAGATCGGCCTTGCTCCGGGATCCGGCGACGCCGGAAAACTTTCCGGAAACGGCCGGGTTGAACGCAAGTTGAACGCGGCCTTCGAATCGCTCCTGGTGAGCGTGTTGGCGAAGTGGTCTTATGACTGGACCGAACGCCTACGTCCCCGTCCATGCCTCATGAAACTTGCCGCGTTTCGTCGATAATTGCGGACCGCCCGCTTCTCTTTCGTCCGCGGATATTCCCGGGCCTCCTCGCTCCCAGATTTCGGTACTGAGCGCGCCGTCTCCCCCTTGCCCGGAAGTAACACGGTGATGGCGACAGCCTCATCACGCCCAAGGAATCCAAAAGGGGCTGCAAGGATGGCCGATGACCGGCAGACATCCTGCCGGACTTCGAGGTCTGCCGGACGCTCGCACCTGGCGAGCGAACGCGGTTCGTCGCCGCTGCCAGCGGGAAGCGAGGGCAGGCCGGGCAGACGATCTGGCGCCAGTCCACGGCGATGGAATTTCTGGTCTAGGCATCGGGCGACAAATCGGCATCGCTCGATGCTCTCGATCTCCTTGGTAACGCGCCGGGTAGCCGAAAAACGGGTTTCCACTTTTTCGCCCGGCGCTCTATCACAAGGTTTCGCTCCGCGACTTCGGCGATCAGGCACCGGCGCCCGTGTCGATCGAGGTCGTTGCGCGTGTCGAGCAACTGGCCTTCGCCGCTCCGGCGCAGTTCTCCGACCGTCAGTCCGTCGATCAGATCGAAGTCGTGAACGGTGTGCCGCAAGAGCGGATGACGGTCGAAGCTCGCGGAGTCCTACGTAGGGGAAGACGCTCGCCCGCAGAGCCCGGTGGCGGAGACGCCCTCGCTGCCCAGGCAACCAGATCCCCGATCGCCCTGCCATGCGCATCAAGCAGCCCACTCAAATGATTGCGCGCTTGAAGAACTTCGCCGAAGAATATGGATGACAACGATAAAAATGCGGATAAATCGATAATAAATAAAAAACAAATAAAATCAGCGATATTTCCTATGATTTGTATTTCTCGACCTGTTAATCAATTAAGATCATGATGTAAGACTTTTTTTGGTGTATGTATCCGGATGATGCACCGCGATTTTCGCTACGCGAAGGTCCGGTTCGGCGGAAAAACGGTAACGCGAGAAATTCTGCTTTTCATGGATTTCCTGCCGCCATCTGTGCATCTTACTGGAGGTTGTGGTGCTGGAGAATGTTCTCGACCTGATTGAGCGACAATTGTCTTTGTCCGGCATCGTCGCGACAGGTCTGTTATTTGCCACCGCGTTCGGCGCGTCCCTCGCGGCCTATCTGCATGTGAGCAAAGAGCGTTCCTTCGAAGAGTTCTTCGAGTTCGCGATCCCGAAGGAAGTGATCCTGCATCCCTCGGCGAAGGCCGACGCGTTGTTCTGGATTACCAAGAAGCTGATGATGCCGTTTCTCCTCATCCCGGCGGGAGTGACCTTCGTCTTCGCTGTCGGCTTCGCTACGAAATGGACGCTCATGGCCCTCTTCGCCCTGGATGCGCCGCTTCTCGATGGGCCCGCGAGTTTCGGAATGGTGGTCGTCTTCACCATCACCATGCTTCTCGCCTACGATCTGTCCTATTATCTCTATCATATTGCTCAGCATCGTTTTCCAATCCTTTGGGAGCTCCATAAGGTCCATCACTCTGCCCAGGTGATGGTCGGGATCACCAAGGACCGCGTTCATCCCCTCGATGAACTGATGAACCGGCTTTGGGACGGGGTGATACCCGGCATCTGCTTCGGCATCTGGGCCGTCGTCCAGATGAACCTGACGGAGCTGACGATCTTCGGGATCAACGTCTATGTCATCCGCAATATCCTGATGATGGACTTCGTCCGACATACCCATCTGCGGATCTCGTTCGGGCCGCTGAACAAGCTTGTCCTCTGCCCGCACTGGCACCAGCTGCATCACAGCACCAATCCGCGGCACTACGACAAGAATTTCGGGCTGCTGTTCTCGTTCTGGGACCGCTGGTTCGGGACGCTCTGCGTGCCGAAGCCCGACGAGAAGTTCGAATTCGGGCTGATCGACAAGGACGTCGGCGACTACCAGTCGCTTTACGGCCTCTACGTCCTGCCCCTGGTGAAGATGGGCCGGCAGGCCGGCCGAAGCCTGCGCAGGGTCGTGCGGTCCTCGCTGTCGGCGGAGCGTCAGTCATGAACGGCATGGATAAGCGTCCGCTGCATTTCGAGATCATAACAGACGCCGATGCCCTGGCTGCGGCCGGGCCGGCCTGGGACGGGTTGTGGCGGGAAACCAACGGCCTGATCTTTCAGAGCCACGCCTGGATCTCGGCATGGTGGCGCACCCTGCAGGATCGTGACCGCCGGACATTGCAGGTGGTCCTGGCCTGGGAGGGGAACCACCTTCGCGCCCTCCTGCCGATGGCGACCTGTCGCCGGCATGGCCTTCGGGTGCTCGAATGGGCAGCGAAGGATCACAGCGACTACGGTGACGCACTCGTCGCGCCCGGCGTCGATCCGGCGATCCTCCTAGACATGGCCCGGCACCTGTCGAAGTCGACCCGCTTCGACATCGCCTACGTCAATCGGCTGCTTCCGAACGCGGCGGCCCGCATTTTCCTCGCCGGCGCGGATTCCGCGCCTTTCGGCCTGCGGCCGAACCGCCGGTTCGAGCAGAGCTTCCGCATTACGGGCGACTGGGCGACGGGTGCGGACTGGCTGAAGTCCCAGTCGAAGAAGTTTCGCAAGACCTATCGCCACTCCCGCAATACGCTGGAGGGAACCGGCCAGCTGCGTTCGCGGATGCTTGCTGCGGATGAACCGCGTGCGGATGTCCTCGCCCAGATGGCCGAATTCAAGCGAGCCTGGCTGACGCGGCACGATCTCTCCTCCAACGACCTCTTCGACCCGGAGTCGCAGACGCTGTCCGCGCTGATCGAAGTGCTGGCAGAGGCCGGGATACTGCATTTCTTCGTTCTGGAACTCGACGGCACGGCGATCGCGATGTCCGTCAACTTCGTCCAGCAGGGCACGATGATGGCTTTCGTCACGACATACGATCCGGAATTCGAGCGTGGCTCACCCGGTATGGTGCTGATGCTCGACTACATCCAGTGGGCGTTCGACGCGGGCCTGTCGACCGTCGACTTCTTGTGCGGCTCCGAGGGCTTCAAGCAACGCTACGCCAACACCGACGTGACCCTCGCCTCGGCGATGGGAGCCGGAACGCTGGCAGGGATGGCGGCGGTCTTCGCCGACGAGACGACGTGGAGGATCGGCAGGCTGCGTGAGCGGCTGGCGGCCCGTCGGTCCGCTGCGGACATTAAACGCGAGGAAGCAGCTGTCGGTGTCTGAACAACGCTCCTGCGGCATCGCCCGGTCGCGGTCGCGCCTGCTCGAAGGGACCCGTCGCCATTGAGCAGAGGGTTCCAGCCGGCTGAAGGGTCGATCGCAAGCAGAAGGAACGCGCGCATGGGTCTCGCGCGCTCCAAGGACCGACACCAGGCGACCTGGCGCCTCATCGCATAGCGGGGAGAGAGAACCATCGTGATCGTGAAACTCATCCTTGCCAGATCGGACCTGCGCAGATGGCATCTGGACCTCGCCGACCGGATCGATTGCATGGCCGGCGTGCAATGTGCGGTCGGTTTTGCCGATGCCGACAGCTGCCAGCTATCCGACCGCGTCGAGCGCCTCTTTCGGCTGGAGACGCTGGTCGATCGCTCTTTGACGCCGGCCGCGTCGACGCACATCGAGGCCTCCGCGCTGGAGGCCCGGGCGGCGATGGTGGGTACGCCGACGCTGCTTCTCGACCTGACCCCCGGTGGGGCGGAAGCCGGACTGGACGATGCGAGCGCTGCCGATCTCTGGCATTTGACCTTCGACGGCACGCGCGGCGAGCCGGGGCTCGTCACCGCGCTCTTGGCCGGGCGCACGCCGGTCGTGGAGATACGCTGCGGCTATAATCTGGTCGAGAGCGGCCGGGTCGGCACGGAGCATCAGGGCGAGCTGCTGCGGTCCTTCGAGGATTGCCTCGCCCGGACGGCTACGATCATCGAGGGCGCGCTTCGGCGAAGGTTCGGCGGCTCGCCGTCCTCGCCGCCGGCCGCGGTCATGCCGGAACCGGCAGAGGGCCCGACCCAGCTCGGCATAAGTGAGCTGACGCAGCGGGCGATCTCGATCCTCAAGCAGGCCGCCCTGAAGCGCGTGCTGCGAACGGCGTTCTATTCTCCGCACTGGCGGGTCGGCTGGCGCCGGATCGTCGACGGCGACCTCTTCGACCTGCGCGCCTATCCCGAGGGCGGCTGGGAATTCCTGCCCGACGACGGCACCCGCTTTTACGCCGATCCCTTTCCGATCGAATTGGGGGGGCGCACCTTCCTGTTCATAGAGGATTTCGCCCACCGGCGCCAAAAAGGTGTCATCTCGGTCGTCGAGTTCGACCGCGACGGTCCGATGGGAACGCCGCAAACCGTACTCGAGGAACCGTGGCACCTGTCCTATCCCTTCGTCTTCGAAGCCGAGGGCGAGATCTGGATGATCCCGGAAAGCAGCGCGGCGTCGCGAATCGACCTGTATCGGGCGACGGCGTTTCCGGGCGGGTGGAAGCGGGTCACGACGCTGGTCGCGGGCGTCGAGGCGAGCGACGCGACCCTCATCCAGCACGGCGACCGGTGGTGGATGTTCGCGACGGTTCGCGACGGCCGCAAAGGCGCTTTCTCGGACGCGTTGTGGATCTGGCATGCGCCTTCCTTCCGCGGTCCCTGGACGCAGCACCACTCGAATCCGGTCCTGGTCGACATCGCCTCGGCCCGGCCCGCCGGCCGGATCGTGGAGCGCGACGGGGTGTGGTGGCGGCCGGTCCAGGACTGCAGCGTGCGCTACGGCGGCGCGCTGGCGCTCGCCCGGATCGAGGCGCTCGACGAAAACGTCTTCCAGCAGCAGGTCGAAACGGTCCTGCATCCCGGTCGCGACGGCTGGCCGGGACGGCGGCTGCACACGCTGAACCGCTCCGGATCGTTCGAATTCATCGACAGTTCGGCGCCGCCATCCTTGAAGTACGCGCCGTTACGCTGGGCGCGCCGCGAGCCGCCGGGGCGCCGACTGGCCGACCTTCCGAAGGTCCATGCCTTTCCCAAGGCACAGGCATGAGGTCATGGCTCGTCAGTGGCGGCGGCAACATCTCGGCTCCCAGCACTGGCCGCTCGTGCCCCGGGATGAGACGGACGCCCTGGACCGGCTATCGGGGCCGAAACTGTAGGACTTTGCGCAAAACGGCTTTGTTAACGGGGGATCCGTAGGTTGCTGCGGCCGGAAGGAGAGTTGCGTCGCGTGTTGGCCATGCGGCCATTTCCAAATGCAGCGTCAAGACGACGGAAGACGATCAGATGGACAATCTTGCCCCGACGTTAGAGCAGTATCCGGCGCTCGCGAAGGACAGTCCGGCTTTCCAGGACGAGCCGGATCGGATGATGGAGGTGACCGACCTCGGCCGGGTCTTGTGGCGCCGGCGCCGGTGGATCGTCGTGTCGGCGCTGTTGCTCGTGTCACTGGCCGTTGCCTATTCGCTGCTGACGCCGTCGGAATTCACCGCCACCGGTCAGATATTCATCGATCCGCGGGACCGGCAGGTACTGAAGGACGACGTCAATCCGGGCGGAGTCGCCGCTGACGGCGGGATCGGGCTCGTCGAAAGCCAGACGAAAGTGCTGGAGTCGACCAATGTCCTGACCCGCGTGGTCCAGAAGCTCGGTCTCGAGCAGGATCCGGAACTCGACGGTCAGAGCGACAGCAAGCTGGTTTCGACGATCGCCGGCTGGCTCGGCATCGACAAGGCGGTAAAGTCCGACGACGAGAAGATGTCCCTTGTTCTGCGGGAAATACGCAAGCGGCTGACCGTCCAGCGGGCCGACAAGGTCTTCGTCGTCACCGTCTCCTTTGCGTCCAAGGATCCCGACAAGGCTTCCCGCGTCGTCAACGCGATCCTCGAAAGCTATCTCGCAGATCAGGCGGAGGCGCGCACGGATTCAGCGAGCAAGGCTGCTAACGCTCTGTCTGCGGGCCTTGAAAAGCAAAGGGAGAAGGTGCGCGACGCCGAAAACGCGCTCGAGCGCTACAAGGCGCAACACGGCGTCATGCAGGCGAACGACGTTCTTGTCACCGATCAGGAATTGCTAGACCTCGCCGCGAAGCTGCAGGCGGCCAAGGCGTCGACCGCGCTGCTCCAGACCCGGTTGAAGAACGCCGAAAACTCCAGCGGGAGCGAGGCATCGACTGCGGAGGCCATGACGTCCTCGACGATCTCGCAGTTGCGCAGCCAAGAAGCGACGCTCGTCCAGCAGCTATCGAGCCTGAGGGACAAGTACGGCCCGAAGCATCCAACGCTGCGCAATGTTGCTATCCAGCTGAAGAATATAGACGCTCTGATCGGCAAGGAACTCGCCAGGCTCAAGGCGTCGAGCGCCAACGACTACGACCGCGCCTTGAAATACGAAAGGTCTCTTCAACAGGCCTATGACGAAGCAAAGGGAAAGAAGGTCGAGAGTGACGAGACCCTGATCCGGCTGCGGCAACTGGAGAACGACCTCGATCTCAACCGGACGGTCTATTTGAGCTTTGCAAAGCGTGCGCAGGAAACCAGCGAGCAGGCAGGGATCGACACAACCAACGCCCGCATCATCTCGTGGGCTTCGGCGCCGCTCGAAAAGAGCTGGCCCAAGACTGGGCTCCTCGTCGCCGTCGCGGCGGCGACGGGCCTGGGCCTTGGCGCCTTCGCCGCGTTCGTTGCGGAATATGCCTCGCCGACGATCCTCTCGCCGGGAGACATGAAGCGGCTGACCGGCGCGGCGGACCTCGGTGCGCTGGGGCTCGCCCCGGAGAAGCGTTCGCTGATCAAGCTGCCACGATCGGGGGGCGCCTCGAGGCTGTCGTCGGGCAGCGAACTCGTCATTGCCCGGACTCTCTTGCTCTTCGACCGGGAGACGGCGACGCGCGGTCGGAGCATCCTGATCACCTCGGGACGCCAGGAGGCAAGGGAGAGGTCGGAGATCCTGATGTCCTTCGCCATGGTGGCGCTTCGGCTATCGCGCAAGGTGCTCTATGTCGACGGCAGGTCGGCCCAGCTCGCCGGCCTGCCGAGCACGGGGCTGCTCGAGGTCGCGCGCGGCGAGCAGTCCCTGGCGTCGGCTATGCTGATCGACCCGGAGACCGGCTTATCGATCATGACGCGCGGCCGCGACGCGGTTCAAAGACGCGGGTACGCCGCGTCGAGCACGCATCTGCGCGACGTGCTCGATGAAGCATTGAAGCGTTTCGATCTGGTCATCCTGGACGGTTCGGCGATTGCGGACGACCTGGACATCCTGCCGATCGCCGCGGCGGTCGACGAGGTCATCTTCGTGGCGCGGGCCGGAGAGACGAAGCGCAAGGAGGTCATGCGGGCCAACGAGGTACTGCGGGCGGTCGGCCGACGGATTTCGGGATCCATGCTCGTCACCGCCCCGGTGCTCAACTAGGCATGATTGGAACGTTAGGTCTCCTCATCGGCGTGCGGCGCGTCCGGCCTTTCGGGGGCAGTGGCGGGCGGCGGACTATCGGCGCTCCCGAAGGCGCTGTCCGACCCTTCTGGGAAGCTGTGAAATGAGGACGTCGGCGGCGCTGCCCGGCGCGCGCGAGGATTCGGCCGCGCGGACTTCGGTCGCGGCCCCCGCGCGGCAGGTCCCGGCGATGGTGCGCTGGCTGACGCTGCTGTCGGTCCTCGTCTTGTTTGCGGTGTCCGGCGGCCTTTTGTGGGACCTCGGCATCAACTACGAAGGTCTGAGCGGGGGCGCAGCCTCCAAGATTCATCCGTCAACCTATCTCATTATCCTGCTCTTCGCCTTGGCCGCCGCATCCTCGGGAGACGTCATCGGCTATTGCCTGTCGGCGGCCGCACGCCGGCCGGCCAGCGCATTCCTGATCGCGACGACGATGGTCTTCTTCTTGCAGGTGGTGCTGCGGCATGCGCCCGGCATGGCTGGGATCATCGATACCTTCATCCCTGCGGCGCTGATCGTCCTCCTGACAAGTCGCTACAGCGAACGCGATTTGCGCCCGATCGAGACGATCATCCACGCGATCATGACGATCAACGCGCTCATGGCGCTATTCGAGTTCGCAACCGGGCACCTCATCTTTCCCTACAGGTTCGACGGGGCGGTGTTCGAAACAGACCTGCGCTCGACGGCCCTGCAGGGCCATCCGCTGGCGAACGCGATGATCACCGCGACCTATGCGCTGGCCGTTCTAAGCGGCGGTGGAACGCTGTCGGGGGGGGCTCGCGGCGCGATCGTCCTGCTCCAGTGCCTTGCACTCGTCGCGTTCGGCGGTCGCTCCGCCATGGTCATCACCGTGGTGCTGGGTGGAGCCGCGCTCCTTCTCCAAGCCCATCGCAACCTGTCGCGCGGGCACATTCCGCTGCTTGCATGCGCCGGCGCCGCCCTGTTGCTGACGCTCGTCCCGCTCGCGATCGGGGGCCTTGCGGCGCAGGGATTCTTCGATGCACTGGCGGCTCGCTTCGTCGACGATGGCGGGAGTGCCAATGCCCGCATCAAGATGTTCGAGATGTTCAGTCAGCTGCCGTTTCGCAGCATCCTGTTCGGGCCGAACCCGGACCTCGTCGACAGCATCCGGCGCGTCAACGGGCTAGAATGGGGCATCGAAAACCCGATCCTGCGAACGATCTTCTACCACGGCCTCGCGATCACCGTCCTGCAGACCGTCGCGGTGGTCGCCTTCATTTCCGAGATCGTCAGAGGCTCGCGCAAGGGCCTCTTCTTCCCCGTGCTGGCCTTCGTGATCCTTCTGAACACCGCCGAGACGATCGGGGTGAAGACGATTCTTCTGACGAAGTTCGCCATCATGATCATCTGCTTCTACCGGCGTCCGCCGCTGACCGTCAGAGCCGCAGCAGACCCAGCGCATCGAGCAGGCTATCGTCGAGGCGGTGACTGACGTCGTCCATCAGGCCGAAGCCGTCGAAGAGATTCCAGAACGCCCAGCCGAAGCCGGACACTTCCGCCGTCAGGCGCACGTCGCGGACGTAACGAGCCTGGTCGGCTGCGGCTGCGGCGACGTAGTTCCCTCCCGAGCGCAGCGCGCCGAATTCGCCCATGAGAATGCTGTCGGGGCTCAGGCCGTTGCGATCGGCCCATTGCAGCATCGTATCGAAGAAGCCCTGGATATAGGCACGGTCCGGCTGCGCCTCGAAATAGGTCGCAAGGACGCTCCTCGTCTCCTGCATCGCCGCCTGCTTTGTCGCGGCCGGCGTCTCGGGATCAGCAGCCATGCGTGCCTCGACGGCTGCCAGCGTTGCTTCGAGGCTTCCCGCCGATCCGGGCCAGGGCACCGCGTTCAGCCAGCGATAGACCGGCTCCGACATCCACGTGGCGCCCTGATGGGTGAAGAGATAAGGCTCGTAGAAGTGGAAGGTGAACAACATCGGCCCACCGTCAGCGACCGATGCGGCATCGAAGTCCGCAAAGCTCGGCACGATGCTGCCGCACGCGCTGGTCGCGACATAGGTCAGATCCGGGGCGACCTTTCGCGACGCCTTGAGCATCGCGGCCTGCACCCGCGTCCAGTCTCGTGACCCGCAAGCGTGGAAGGGCTCGTTCACCGGTTCGATCGCGACCGTCGCCGGCGGGTTCCGGTCGAGGATGGCCGCGAGATCGCCTACGAGCTCAAGATAGGCCGAAAACTCCGGCGAGTTCCGGCTGGTGAACATCCGCTCGGGCCGCCAATAATGAGTCGCGGCATTCGCCTGCAGGTTGACGACGACGTTCAGCCCGGCGTCCCGGCAGGCGGCGATCGCTCGCGAAAGATCCTGCAAGAGGGCGGCGCGGCGCTGGCCGGAGAAGGCGAGCATGGGGCCGGGATCGACCGGGATCCGGACGAAATCGAACCCGACGCCGCTCAGCAGCGTGAGATCCTCCCGGCTCGGAAGGGCTCGGTCGCTCTGCAACGGCGGCCAGGCATAGTCGGTTCGCGGCGCCGGATATTCGGTGGTCAGCGAGAACCAGGGCCACAGGTTCACGCCGCGACGAAGACGCAGCGGGCTGGCGCCGACTTTGGATGGTGCCGCGCGGGCGGCCTTCGGCAGGACGAGGGTGCTGGCGGCGCCGGCGAGCAGCCGGCGTCGGTCGATCCGGAAGGCGTCGCCGCCCGTCACTCCTCCGCTCCGCCGCCCCACTGCGAGGCTGCGGCGGATGGTTTCGCACGCCGATCGACATCGATCGCGACGATCGACACCTGGGCGGGGATCGCAGAGGTCGAAGCCTGTTGTCGCCGCCTATCCCGCAGGGGTGCGAAGGGGCCCTCCAGCAGGACGCCGTACAACTCCCGCCTATAGGCGACGAAGACGTCCTGCCAGCGGAATCTAGACGCTTCCGCATAGGCGATATTTCGGACCTCTTCCGCCGATAGCGGCGATCCTGCGATGGTATCGATCGCGGCTGCGCAGCTGTCGACATCGTGGAAGAAGACGCCGGCTTTGCCCGCTGTCCAGCGATTGAACGGGTTGTCGTGCGCAATGACGGCGCTGCCAGCACCAAGTGCTTCGACCAGGGAGGGGTTGGTGCCACCGACGGAGTGGCCGTGGAGATAGGCGCGGGCATGGAAACGCAGGGCCTTCACGACGGCAGGGTCGTAGATACCGCCGGGGAAGACGACGTCATCGCTGGCAGCGTCCCGGACGGCCCTGTGATAGGCGATGTCCGGATCCATGTTGCCCAGCACGACGAGTTTCATTCCTCGCCTGCACCGCGAGAAGGCGCTCACCAGCGTCAGAATGTTGTTGTCGGGTTCGATCCGCGCGATCGAAACGAGATATTGCCCGGCTTCGAGCCCAAGCTGCCCGAGCGGATCCGTCGACGCTTCGAGCACCATCTCGCCGCCATAGGGTATGGTCGCGATTGCATCGCGCGACCGGCGGGAGGCGAGGTGATCGGCGATCGCCGGGTGATCGGCGACGAGCCGGTTCGACGTCCAGGCGGCAATCCATTCGTTGACCCAGAACCAAGTCTTGACGAGCGGCCCCCATTTCGCCCGTCGCCACTCGATGCCGTCCATGTTGGTGATGACCCGCTTCCGCCAAAGACGAAGGTAGGGCAGGAAGGCGGCGCCGTTGTAGCCAAGCACGAGACAAACCGCGTTGCGACGAGCCGCATCGCGCACGCAGTACCAGTCGAACAGGACCGTCGCCAGCGGCCCACGCGCCGCAACCTTCACCACGATCCGTTCGATGCCGTTCCAACTTTGCGACTCGACGCGGGTTTCGACCTCGTCGACCTCCTCCTGGCAGTAGACGCCGACGTTCCAGCCCTGGTCCCTCAGGTGGAGGCTCAGCCGCTCGGCGAATGTTTCGAAACCCCCATGGGCCGCCGGCACGCCTCTCGTCCCCAGAATCAGGATAGAGGGCTGGACCATGCCCTCTTGCCTGTTCATCGGTTGCGAATTTTTCATAGACTCACCTAAGAATGCAGCCCTGTAATAGTAATATCCGCTACTCCATGATAGATAGCGAAATCTTCTTTAAGCACTGGCCATGCTTAAATATTCAAATTTATTATATTTTTATGATCCGCGGGAGAGGGTGGTGTTCTCATGAGAATCTCTTGTGTGCATCAAGGGTCTGAACTCTACGGTTCGGACAGGTGCTTCATCGAAAGCGTGCATGTAATTCGCTCTTGCTATCCGGAGGCGAACATCGAGGTCGTCCTGCCGCGGGACGGTCCGATCGTCGAACCCTTGCGGGCGCTCGCAACGGAGATTCGGTTCGAACCCCTCTGGATCCTCCGGCGGCGCGGGCTCTTGCGGCTAGCCCTCTCGGCCCCGCTGCGCCTGCCGACCGCGCTCTTGGCCGCTGCCCGCCGCTTCCGCAGATCCGACCTCGTCTACGTCAATACGAGCGTCGTTATCGATCATGCTGTCGTGTCGCGGTTCTTTCCGGGACGGGCGATCCTGCATGTCCATGAGATCCCGGAGCGGAATGCACTCTTTGCGTTCCGGATCCTTTTGCGCTGGAGCAAAGCGCGCATCGTCTTCAATTCAAAGGCCACCCGGAACGCCTTCGACCTGCCGCCGAGCGCGACGTCGTGCGTCATCTACAACGGCATCGCCGTCGAGGCGGCAGAGCCGGTGCAGGCCTTCGACGGCATCCGGCCTCTCCGGGTGCTCATGCTCGGCCGCATCAGCCGCATCAAGGGGCAGGAGGTTTTGATCGAGGCGGTGGCGCGGCTTCCGCGCTCGGTCCGGCAGAGCATTTCGGTTCGAATCGTCGGGAATGCCTTCGAGGACGAGGCGCGCGAGGACGGTCTGCGGCGCCTGATCACGGAGAAGGGCCTCGACGGCGTGATTTCGCTGCTCCCCTTCGTGGCCGATCCGACCGACCACTATCGGTGGGCCGACGTCGTCGCCGTGCCTTCGCGGCGCCCAGAATCCCTCGGCCGGGTTGCTATCGAGGCGATGGCCCACGGACGACCTCCCATCGTCTCGGCGATCGGCGGCTTGACGGAAATCGTCGAGGATGGCTCCACAGGGTGGGTGGTTCCGCCCGGCGACATCGAATCTCTGGCGGACGCGCTCGCCAAGATCATCCGCTCGCCGGTCTCCTGGCGGCATTTTCCGCAGGCGGCGCATGCGCGATATCTTTCGCTCTTCAGCGAAGGGGCGGCTGCGGAGAAGATCGCAATGCTGATCGGCGAGATGCTGGCGGAAGCGGAGCGGGATCCGGCGCGCGGCGAAGTGATCGCTGCGGTGAAATGACGATGCTCCTGCCGGATCGGGTCGTCGCCCTGGCCAAACGCTGCGCCGTCATGCTGGGCGGAGAGGTGTCGCAGAGCGCCTTCCACTTTGCGATCAACCTCATGCTGATGCACATGCTTGATCCGGTCGACTACGGCGTCTTCGCGATCGTGCTGGTGATGGGAGGGCTGGCGCTGACCTATGTGCGGTCGCTGGTCGGCATGCCCGTCAATCTTCTCATCCCACCGAGGGCCGGCACCAGGCGGACGTGGCCCTTCGAGATCGCCTTCGGCTCGGTAGCGGTCGTCGTCGCGCTGTCGATGGGCCTCATCGTGGCTGGGACACTGCACGTGTGGCTCGGAGGATATGCCGTTCCCGGCGGCTGCCTGATCGCGACCTGGGCCTTGCGGAACTACGTCCGCAGCATGCTGTTCGCCAAGGGACATCCCGGATTTGCAAGCATCAGCGATTTGACCTTCACCCTCACCGGGGTCGTCTTCGTCCTCGGAATTCTCACGGTCTCGCCTGCGAACGACCTGCTGGCGCGCATCTTCTGGGCGATGGCCGCAGCGAACATCTGTGGCCTCCTCGCCGGCCTTCTCCTTCAGCGCCAGAGGCTCCGGCTCTCCTATCGGCGCCGCCGGATGCGCCATTTTTCAGCCATGGCGCGGCCGATCCTGTGGGCCTCGTTCAGCACGACCATGGGCAATCTTCAGGCCCAGGGCCAGGTCCTCCTGATCGCCGCGATCGCCGGGCCGGAGGCCTATGCTCCGATTGCGGCCATGCTGGTGTTCTTTGCGCCGCTGCGACTGATCTCCTCGGCGCTCGCCAACATGATGCAGCGCGAGCTCGCCTATCTCAATTCGCAAGGGGCAGAAAAGGCTATATCGAGATCTGTCGCGCTATGGTCGCTCGGCGCGGGTGGGGTCGGCCTTCTCTACGGCGCGTTGGCCTTCGGCTTCGTCATGTACCAAACCCCGCCGTTACTCCAAGGCCAACCGATCCTTCTGATTGGGGCACTTTGCTCGGGCATCTCGGTGATGCCACTGCTGTACGTCATGCCGAGGATTCTTCTCGAAGTGCGGCGCGCATTCCAGAGCCTCGCCTCGATCAGTGCCTGGAGCGCTGCCGTTGGCCTTTGCCTCGTTTTCGCTCTGGTCTTGGCGAAAGGGCCGGTCTTCGCGCTGGTTGGCAGCCTGGTGTCGGAGATCGTGGTTCTGGTCAGCACGTGGGCGATGGTGAGGAGGCTTCGCCGCGATCGCGTCGTGCTGAAGGAGATGGGCCTGCCCGTTGCTTGGAAAGCTCAGCGTCTTTCTTGATTTTGGTCGCTGAGGTCAGGCTGCTCCTTTGCTGGCGCATCCTCGATGACGATCAGATGGCGCCGATCGCGAAGAGCCAAAGTGTGTGGGATTAGAGCATGCCGCATGCCTACTACGGCCTCGGAGCCCGTTAGGAGAGGGCTGAATGGCCCGGTTCGCGATCATTGCAGAGGGTGTCTGAAGCCAAATCTGGAAGAGCCATCGGGAAGCCGGGTGAGGAGCCGGATCGGGGGTGCTTTCGCCACGGCCGGGCGCTCCCAACCGCCGTCATGGTCTTACTCCGCAATCGGCGACGCCATCGGCGGATGGACTGTGCGCTGGCCTGATGCGGCGGTAAGCGACTCGCTCCGCAAATCATCTTGAGACTCGCGCCGCCACGGTGCCCGGTCGGGACCAAGCTTGGGGGCGACACGAAGCCTCTACGGGCTCGCCCCGCGCCCTCGTCCCCGCTGCCGGCCTTCCATGTCTTTGCGATCATCGCAGACGCTCCGCGCTCCGCTCGCTTCCGGGCGTGCCGGCGCCCGGCGGGCAGCAGGTGGATATTCTCACCGGCAGGGCCTTCTTCGGCGAACCGTCCCAACGGGGCGAGAACATCGTCCTATAAGATACGTGCTCCGGTAGAGGGTGCGCGGGTGGTTCGGACGCGGATGCGCTTGGCAGGACCTCCCATGCCTGAGAAGGTTAAGGACAGTCGATCCCCGTCTCGAATTTACTATTCGGAAAACTTAACCATTCATTCCGGAAAAATGACTGATAGCGTGGAAGAAGCTTCGGTCTTGGCCAATATATCTGCGGGACGTGAGCTGCAAATCGAGACTGTTCGCCCGATCAGTCGAAAGCCGTTCAAGGTGGAAACCTCGCAATGGTCGATTTCCACGAAGTCCTTCCCCTTCTTGGCGGCGCCGTCGTCTGGAATGTCATCGAACATCCCGTCATCTGCGTCGTTCTTGCGACGCTGGTTCTTTGCATCGCGTACGAAGTCTTTGACCGGGGCAGCCGATATCGTCACGCCATCGCTTTGGCCGCGCCTTTTCTCTGGCTGGCCGCGGCCTTCATTGTCTCCACCGCTTTCGACTTCCTGGCGGAGAACTATCTGGCGACGCAGCCGGTCATCGCGAAGACATTCCGGACCCTCGCGCATTCGTCCGGCCATTTGCTGCTGTTTCTATCCTGTCTGATCTTCGTCGTCGGGTTCCTGCTGATCGCCCGCTCCATCGTCCTGTCGGGCGAGACGATCATGGGGTCCGTCCGGGATATCGGCAGGGAGCTCGCGGCGCCGGTCCTTGGCCTCACCATCATGGCGATCGCCGTGATCGGCGGCCTCTCCGGCCTGTTCGCCGGCTGGTCGACCGGGAGCGCTTTGCAGGCGACGGGCAGCATCGAATCAGCGGAGCCCTGTCTGGATCTTCGAGGCGAGGGGCGGGGTCCGATGCCATGCCGGCCAGTCATCGCGGCGGCGGCAACCGCCACTCCTGCGGCGCGGGACAGGGCGGTTCCGCGCGTTCCGGTACCTGTGCCACGGGAGGCGCTCGCCCGGACGCATTCCCCGGAGATGAAGCGGGATTCCGGCGCGCGGGCCGCCTGGTAGCGACAGTCGGGGTCTGCGGGTCCCGCTCAGCTGGAAACGTATGCCGCCGGCGGTTCTGCCTCGGAAAGCGCGCCTGATGGCGTCGGCCGTATCCCTCGCGGCGTCGCCTGCTGCCTCGTGCTGGGGCCCGGCCGGGGCGTCCGGCGCGGCGGTCAGCCGCCGATGCGTACGATCGACCGGGTCTTCAGATCCACGATGATCGGCTGTCCGGCATAATAGAAATAGGCGAAGGAGCTGCTGCCGGGGGGCTGCTGCAACTTCACTGCCGGAGGGACCGAATCACCCAGATTCGGCGAGTTCTTCAGGCTCGCATTGTCGGTGGGATGCGCCAGGGCGTATTGCAGCACATTGACCTTCTCGTCCGCGGCGAAAGCGGCGGGCGCCAGGCTGAGGGCGGCGAGAAGGGCAGCGGCGAAACGGGCGGTTCTGTGCATCATGTCCTCTTTCGATCCGTTCCGCGCGAGGGCGGACAGTTCCGGTCCTTCCTCGCAGAGCCCCGATGAACGTCACCTGACAGGGCCCGAGTTTGCAAGTGCGAGGCGGCCACGCCATTCAGATATGTGGTCGCGTCGGCAAATGCATCGGGCAGGCGCATTGCGGCAGATGCCCGACGGGCTTCGTGCTCTGCCCCGTCCCTCGGCGATCCCGGACAGCCTCGCCTCTTGCGAGGAGGCCATTGCCCTGCCTCATGGACGAACGGACCCTAACTTGCCGGTTGCCGATAAGCGGGCCCGTGCCTGCGGTCTGCGACCGGCCGGCAGTAGTAGGAAGGATCACCCCATGACGACACTCCCGCGCATGCCCCTTTTTCCCGGCGGTCCCGCCGTCAGCCGCCTTTGCCTCGGTTCGATGATGTTCGGCGACCAGACCGACGAGGCCGGGTCGAGGGCGATCCTGGAGCGATTCCTGTCGTCCGGCGGCAATTTCGTCGACACGGCCGATGCCTATGCCGGGCAGGAATCGGAGAAGATCCTCGGGCGCCAACTCCGCGATGCGCCGGACGATCTCTTCCTTGCGACCAAGGTCGGCAACCCGGTGAGCGGCGTCCAGGGCTCCGGCGGGCTCTCCGCGGAATGGATCGCGCGGGCGGCGCAGATGTCGCGCGAGCGGCTGCAACGCGAGACGATCGATCTCTACTATCTCCATCTCGACGACGAGGTGACGCCGCTGGAAGAGATCGTCGCCGCGCTCGGCGGGCTGATCGAGACTGGCGCCATCCGGCATTGGGGCTTTTCGAATTTCCGGGCCTGGAAGATCGCCGAGATGATCCGGATCGCCGATGCGCTGGGTATTCCCCGACCGGTCGTCGCGCAGCCCTACTACCACATCCTCAACCGCGTGGTGGAGGCCGAGTATCTGCCGGCCTGCCGGCATTTCGGGATCGGCGTCGTGCCCTACTCGCCCCTCGGGCGCGGCATCCTCACCGGGAAATACCGGAACGGGGCGCCCGAGGGCTCGCGCGCGGACCGCGGCGACAAGCGCATGCTCGAAGTCGAGTTCGTTCCGCAGACGGTGTCGCTCGCCAATGAGGTCGCCGACTATGCGGACAGGAGCGGCCGGCCGCCAGCCGGGCTCGCGATCCGCTGGGTTCTTGCGAACGAGGGCATCCCGTCCGTCCTGATCGGACCGAAGACCCTCGACCAGCTGGAGGGCTATCTGAAGGCGATCGAAACCCCCTATGGCCCCGAGGACGAGGCGTTCCTCTCAGGCCTCTGTGCGCCAGGACAGCTGCCGGTCGCCGGTCACGCCGATCCGCGCTATCCCTATCGCGGACGCCGTCCGCAGGTCTGAAGGCGGCGCGGCACCCGCGGGGCGGGTGCCGGATCGTCGGTCCGGGGGCCGTCCGCCGACTGCCGCCGGGATCGTGAGCGTCCGCGGATCAGTCCTCGCGGATCGCTTCGACACCCTCGCCGGCGCTCGGATTGTCGAGATGCACCTCGTTCTCCGCGCGCTCGGGATGCTGGCGCACGGTGATGTCCGTCCCTTCCAGCCAGCGCCCGGCGAGATCGCCCTGTCCCTTCAGGACGCGGTAGCGAACGCCGTCGCTGAGTTCGACGATGCCGTCGGTGTGGATGGATTTGAGCAGAGGCATGAGGCGGTCCTTCCTGGTCGTGGTCACGAGGCGGGGAACGGCTCTGTCCACGGCCTGGCCGCAGCGCACCGGCTCCGCTGCCGCGGGGCCCCCGGTCGAGGAGAGCGAACGGCGCTGCGGCCGAACGGTTGCATCACTCGGGGCAAGGAGCCTCGCGGTCGGCCGGTGTAGATGATCAGGATGGCCGGCGCCGCTCGCCGAAGGCCAAAAGCAGCGACTGCAGATGCGGCTCGTCCACAAGCTCCGCCGCCAGCTTCGGGTCGTGCCAGCGGCGGGTCCGCTGGTGGCTCTCCGGCCACTCTTCCTGCAGGTCGACGACCGGCAGCGGATAGACGAGGACCCGGCAGGGAATATCGCCGCATTCCGTGCGCTTGTAATACTCGTAGGATCCGATCGCGGTCTTTCTGGCCTTCCCGACGACGCCGGCTTCCTCGAACGCCTCGATGGCGGCCGCCTGATGCTTCCGGCGGCGCTTCATCGGCCAGCCTTTCGGCAGCACCCAGCGTCCGGTGTCGCGGGAGGTGACCATCAGCACCTCCAGGGCGCCGTCGTCGGTCAATCGATAGGGGAGCGCGGCGACCTGCTTGCGCCGCTTTGTCTTGGCCATTTTTTCTCGAAATCTCAGACCGGCGCGCGGGTCCGGCATCTTGCAACGTGGGTTCGAATCAGGGCGCCGAACTTACGTGAGACAGTCATATAGGGGAAATCTCACCGATCGGAAGCATTTGACTGTGAAGCCTTCGCAACGTCGGGCGAAAAGATTGTTGTACGGACAAGGAGCGTGCCGCGCATTGAATGCGCCGCCGCCTGCCGCTATCGGGGCGTGACACCGGATCGGCGAGGATCCTGCCAATCCGGCATCACGGGAAATTCACGTCATGGTGCAGAACGTCATTTTCGACACCGATCCGGGACAGGACGATGCCGTCGCGATCCTGACGGCGCTCGCCTCCCGGGAGCTTGCCGTCCTCGGCATCGTCACCGTCGCCGGCAATATTCCGCTGGCGGCGACGACGCGCAACGCGCTGAAGCTCGTCGAACTGGCCGGGCGGACGGATGTCGGCGTCTATGCCGGCGCGGACCGTCCGCTTTCGCGGACCCTCGTGACAGCCGAGCACGTCCACGGCGAGAGCGGCCTCGACGGGCCCGAGCTGCCGGCGCCGTCGACGCCGCCACGGGCGCAGCATGGCGTCGATTTCCTGATCGAGACGGTGAGAGCCCATCCGGAGGGCACGATCCGGATCATGGCGCTCGGACCCCTCACCAATGTCGCGCTCGCCATCGCGAAGGCCCCGGACATCGCCGCGCGGCTGAAGGACATCGTTCTGATGGGCGGGGCCTATTTCGAGGTCGGCAACATCACTCCGACGGCCGAATTCAACATCTATGTCGATCCGGAAGCCGCGCGGATCGTGTTTGCCAGCGGCGCCAAGATCACCGTCCTGCCGCTCGACGTCACCCACCGGATGATCTCGACGCCGGCCCGCATCGACGCCTTTGCGGCTCTGTCCAATCGCGCCGGCGAAGCGGTGGCCGCCATGCTGCGCTTCTCCGAGGCCTTCGACCGCCGGAAATATGGTTGGGACGGCGCGCCGCTGCACGACCCCTGCGTTACCGCCTATGTGCTGGCGCCCGAGATCTTCGAGGGCCGCAGCGTCAATGTCGAGATCGAAACCGGAAGTTCGCTGACGCGCGGAATGACCGTCGCCGATTATTGGGGCGTCACCGACCGGCCGAAGAACGCGATCTGGATCCGCTCCGGCGATGCGGATGCGTTCTTTTCGCTGCTCGCCGACCGGATCGGCCGCCTGCCCTGAGACGGGCCGACGACGGCCGGGCGACGAGTGGCAACGCCCTGTTCACCCCGCGCTTCGGGCTCCCGGCCTTCCCGTTGCGCCCCAACCACCTATCTGGCGCTGCGTCACTCGGCCGGCCGTCGTCGGCCGAGCATCTCGCCGTCTCCCATACGGGCTCTCATGTCTTCGACGACCGCCTCCCCGCCGATCCTGTCCATCCGCGACCTCTCGAAGACCTATGAGGGCGGATTTCAGGCGCTGAAATCGATCAATCTGGAAATCCCCAAGGGAGAGATATTCGCTCTCCTCGGGCCCAACGGTGCGGGCAAGACGACGCTGATCTCGATCGTCTGCGGCATCGTCAACCGCTCGGAAGGCTCGGTCACGGTCGACGGCCACGACATCTCCCGCGACTACCGCGCGGCGCGCACGAAGATCGGTCTCGTCCCGCAGGAGCTGACCACCGACGCCTTCGAAAGCGTGTGGGCGACCGTCTCCTTCTCGCGTGGGCTGTTCGGCAAGCCGAAGAACCCGGCCCACATCGAGAAGGTCCTGCGCGATCTTTCGCTCTGGGAAAAGCGCGACAACAAGATCATGACGCTGTCCGGCGGCATGAAGCGCCGCGTCCTCATCGCCAAGGCGCTGTCGCACGAGCCGGAGGTCCTGTTCCTCGACGAGCCGACCGCCGGCGTCGACGTCGCGCTTCGCCGCGACATGTGGGAGGTGGTGCGGAAACTGCGCGAGTCGGGCGTCACCATCATCCTCACCACCCACTATATCGAGGAAGCCGAGATGATGGCCGACCGGATCGGCGTCATCTCGCGCGGCGAGCTGATCCTCGTGGAGGACAAGACCGAGCTGATGCGCAAGCTCGGGCACAAGGAGCTGACGCTGCATCTGCAGGATAGTCTGTCCGCGGTGCCGGACGGCTTTTCCGACTACGATCTGTCGCTTTCGCCGGAAGGCGACCGGCTGACCTATTCCTACGACACCAATGCCGATCGAACCGGGATCGCCACCTTGATGCGGCGGCTCGCCGAACAGGGGATACGCTTCCGCGACATCTCCACCAAGCAGTCGACGCTGGAGGAGATCTTCGTGAACCTCGTCGAGGACCGGGCATGAACCTCACCGCCGTCGCCGCCATCTACCGCTTCGAGATGGCGCGGACCTTCCGCACCATCCTGCAGAGCGTGATCTCGCCGGTCATCTCGACCTCGCTCTATTTCGTCGTCTTTGGCGCGGCGATCGGCTCGCGCATCCAGGAGGTCGACGGGATCTCCTACGGCGCCTTCATCGTGCCCGGCCTGATCATGCTGTCGCTCCTGCAGCAGAGCCTGACCAACGCCGCCTTCGGCATCTACTTCCCGAAATTCGTCGGCACCATCTACGAGCTCCTGTCGGCGCCGATCTCGGCCTTCGAGATCGTGCTCGGCTATGTCGGTGCGGCGGCGACGAAGTCGATCATGCTGGGCCTGATCATCCTCGCCACGGCCGCTTTGTTCGTCGATCTCAGGATCGAGCATCCGGTCTGGATGCTCGCCTTCCTGGTGCTGACGGCGGTGACCTTCGCGCTGTTCGGCTTCATCATCGGCATCTGGGCGGACGGGTTCGAGAAGTTGCAGCTGGTGCCGCTCCTGATCATCACGCCGCTGACCTTTCTCGGCGGCAGCTTCTACTCGATCAGGATGCTGCCGCCCTTCTGGCAGGACGTTAGCCTTGTCAATCCGGTCGTGTACCTCATCAGCGGCTTCCGCTGGGCGTTCTACGGAACCTCGGACGTCACGATCTCCATCAGTCTCGCCATGACCGCGGTGTTCCTGTTCGTCGCGCTCACGGCGATCTGGTGGATCTTCAAGACCGGCTGGCGGCTGAAGAGCTGATCCGGTAGGTCGTCAAGCGAAGGGCGCCCCCCAAGGCGCCGCTCTGTCGAAGGGAGAACATGATGGGCACCGCTTCTGCCGATATCGGCGTCATCGGACTCGGCACGATGGGGGCGAATCTCGCCCTCAACATCGCCGAGAAGGGATTCACGGTCGCCGTCTACAACCGCACCGTCGCCAAGGCCCATGCGCTGAAGTCCGACAATCCGGAGCTTGCCGAAAACATCCTCCCGGCCGGGACGCTTCAGGATTTCGTCGCCAGCCTGAAGTCGCCGCGCCGCGTCCTGTTCATGGTGCCGGCCGGTCCGCTGGTCGACGAGGAGATGGAGAAGGTCTCGCCGCTCCTGTCCGATGGCGACGTCATGATCGACGCCGGCAATGCCGATTTCAACGACACGGTCCGCCGCTCGAAGGCGGTCGAGGGGACCGGGCTCCACTTCGTCGGCATGGGCGTCTCGGGCGGCGAACTCGGGGCGCGGCACGGCCCCTCGATCATGGTCGGCGGCGCCGAGCACACCTATGGCACGCTCCAGCCGATCCTCGAGAAGATCGCGGCCCAGTACAAGGGCGAGCCGTGCGTCGCCTGGCTCGGACCGGACGGTGCCGGTCATTTCGTCAAGACGCTCCACAACGGCATCGAATATGCCGACATGCAGATGATCGCCGAAATCTACGGCATCATGCGCGACGGGCTAGGGCTTCAGCCGGACCGGATGGCCGACATCTTCCGCGACTGGAACACGCGCGGCCTCGCCTCCTATCTGATCGAGATCACCGCGGTGAACCTCGCCGAAAAGGACCCTGATACCGACAAGCCGATGGTCGAGCTGATCACCGACGAGGCCGGCCAGAAGGGCACCGGCCGCTGGGCGGTCATCGAGGCGCAGAAGCTCGGTGTCGGCGCGACCACGATCGAGGCGGCGGTGTCTGCGCGCGGCGTCTCGGCCAGGCGCGATGAGCGGATCGCGGCGGCGCGCGTCTACGAGGCGGTGAAGACGGAGCCGGCCGAGTTCGCCGGCGACGAGGACGGCCTCGCCGAACTGGAAGCGGCGCTGGAGACCGCGAAGATCATCGCCTATGCGCAGGGCTATGCCACCATGGCCTCGGCCTCGGAGGAATTTGCCTGGAACTTGCCGCTCGGCACGATCGCCGAGATCTGGCGGGCCGGCTGCATCATCCGCTCGCATTTCCTCGACGACATCGCCAAGGCCTATGAGGGCGGGGCGAAGGTGGTGAACCTCCTGCAGTCGCCGGCCTTTGTCGGCCGGGTGTCGAAGGGGCAGGCGGCGCTGCGCAAGGTGGTCGCCAGCGCGTCGCTCGCCGGCATTCCGGTGCCGGCGCTGTCGGCGGCGCTCGCCTATTTCGACGACTACCGGCGGCCGCGCGGCACCACCAATCTCACCCAGGCGCAACGCGACCTCTTCGGGGGGCACACCTTCCATCGGCTCGACAAGGATGGCGTCTTCCACCACCACTGGCCGGCGGTCTGATACGGTCTCCGGCTGGTCCAGCCGGAGACCGTGTCACAGCGCGCGCGGCGTTTGAGCGTCTATGAAATCCGTTATCGCGAAGCGATCAAACGGATTTCATATGACGCCGGTCGGAGCCGCGCGTCAGAGCGAGGGCTGGTTGACGCGCGCGGACAGTTCCGCGGCGCCCTCGACCCGTTCGGAATAGCGGTCGGTGAGCATCGCCGAGCGGCCGCGCGTCAGATAGGTGAACTTCACCAGTTCCTCGCAGACGTCGACGATGCGGTTGTAATAGGGCGAAGGCCGCATGCGGCCCGCCTCGTCGAACTCGTTGAAGGCCTTGGCTACCGAGGACTGGTTGGGGATCGTCACCATCCGCATCCAACGGCCGAGAATGCGCATCTGGTTGACGGCATTGAAGCTCTGCGAGCCGCCGGAGACCTCCATCACGGCGAGCGTCTTGCCCTGAGTGGGGCGGATGCCGCCGAGCGACAGGGGTAGCCAGTCGATCTGCGCCTTCATGATGCCGGTCATCGCCCCGTGCCGCTCCGGGCTGACCCAGACCATGCCCTCGGACCAGGTCGCAAGATCGCGCAATTCCTTGACCTTCTCATGGTCGGGCTCGGCGGCGTCGGGCAAGGGCAGGCCGCGCGGATCGAAGGTCCTGACCTCGCAGCCGAAGGCGGTCAGAAGCCGGCCGGCCTCCTCCGCCGTCAGCCGCGAATAGGACCGCGTGCGCAGCGAGCCGTAGAGCGTCAGGATCCGTGGCGGGTGGTGCGAGTGCCCCGGCGCCACGAAGTTGGCCGGATCGACCGGGCGGAAGGCGCCCGCGACGAGATTGGGAAGGTCGCCGAACCGCTCGGCGTCGTCCCGCGCCGCCTCGTCCGTGGCTGGCCCGCGGTCGCCGTCAGCCATGCGGCGCGTCTCCCGCCCCGACGACCCCGCCATCCTCCTTGGTGAAGGTGCCGATGGCGGCATTCGGCAGGATCTCCAGGACCTTTTCCGACGGCCGGCAGAGCCGGACGCCCTTGTCGGTGACGACGATCGGGCGGTTGATCAGGATCGGGTGCTCCATCATTGCCTGCAGGATCTCCTCGTCGTTCAGCTTGGGGTCGTCGAGGCCGAGTTCCTTGTAGGGCGTGCCCTTCTCGCGCAGGAGATCGCGCGGTTTCATCTTCATCATGTCGAGGAGTTCGATCAGCGTCTCGCGGCTCGGCGGCGTCTTGAGGTACTCGATCACCTCGGGCTCTTCGCCGGATTGGCGGATCATCGCCAGCGTGTTGCGCGAGGTCCCGCATTCGGGATTGTGGTAGATGGTGACGGTCATCTCGGCACTTTCTCGGGTGGTGATTTCAGGTTGGTCACTCGGCCTGTCCGCGCAGGGCGCCGCGGATGGTCAGGCGCATGCCGGGATTGAGTAGCCAGACGAAGAGGACGAGAGCAAGGAGGCCTCCGGCGCATTCGGCACGGACGATGCCGGGAAGGTCTGATGGCCTGATGCCGGAGAAGATGTCGGTGAAGGCGCGAGCGAGCGCGACGGCGGGATTGGCGAAGGACGTCGAGGCCGTGAGCCAGGAGGCGGCGGTGATGGTCAGCGAGGCGGTCGGAATGGGCAAGGGCGGTGAGCGCCGCGACGGGTCAGGCTCGGTCATCGGCGCAAATTATACAACAATCCTTGTAGAATGTAATGATCGTGTTGCCTCTGCGGACTCACCTTTCAGAGCGCTGGTCCCTATCTGGTCTACAGTGAGCGCTGCATGCCAAGGTCGCCCGCGCGCGACCGAGGAGAGGACATGACGACGACCCTGCCCGCAGCGAAGCCCCGGATCACCATCACCTACTGCACCCAATGCCAATGGCTCCTACGCGCCGCCTGGCTCGCGCAGGAACTTCTCTCGACCTTTGGGGCGGATCTGGGCGAGGTGGCGCTGATCCCTGGGACGGGCGGGGTGTTCGAGATCTCCTATGAGGGGGAGAGGGTCTGGGAGCGCAAGGCCGATGGCGGCTTTCCGGAGGCGAAGGTGCTGAAGCAGAGGGTGCGTGACCGTCTCGATCCCGAGCGCGACCTCGGCCACAGCGACCGCCGGGGATCCTCCTCCTGACGCCGGACCGCGCCCGCCGCGGGCGGACGCGCGGGTGCTCTGTGCGGCGTTCCTGACATATCGTTCATGACCCGATTGTAACGCAACATTGCGGGCCCACTTCAGGTTTTACCCCCGACGACACCCGACGCTCCTTCAATGGCGCTCATGGTGAGCGACAGGCAGAGGAGCCGGGTTCGAGAAAGGGAGATTTGCATGACCAGGAACATGATTTTCGCCGCCGCTCTCGCTTCCGCGACTGCCCTCGCACCGGCCGCCTTCGCGGCCTCGAACGGCAATACGTCCGACCAGACCACGGCAAGTTCGAAGTCGCAGACGGCCAAGCCCGTCGAGGCGGCAAGCCGGGACTTCACCCAGCTCTCCAAGGAGGGCTTCAACGCGTTCCACGACATCCGGCTGGCGCGCCTTGCGATCTTCCAGGGCGAGACCAAGCAGGCGGTGAAGCTGGTTTCCAGCGCCCAGGCCTCGTTCAAGAAGGCCGAGAACGACCGCACCAGCTTCATGAAGGCGATGGCCGACATCAAGCCGCCGCAGGGCGCGAACCAGAATGGCATGAACGGCAATACCGGCCAGAGTACCGCCAGCTCCGCTGCGAACGGCGGGCAGGGCGAGACGACCCGGATCGCGCAGACCGGCGACGACAACGGCAAGCCCGTAAACTGGCTGCCGATCGACGCCCAGGTGAACCTCGCCAAGGGCTATACGGTCACGGCCGATAACACCCAGTCAGTCAACAAGGCGAACCAGTCGCTGAAGCAGGGCGATCGCAAGGGCGCGCTCGATACGCTGAAGCTCGCTGGCATCGACGTGCAGTACACGATGGCACTGGCGCCGGTCGACAAGACCTGGAACCAGCTTCAGGCGGCGGCCAAGGATCTGAACGCCAACAAGTTCTACGAGGCCAATCTCGACCTGAAGGCGATCGAGGATTCCGTGGTGCTCGACGCGGTGAACGTGGTGGGCACGCCAGCCACCAAGACCTCCTCGACCGATCAGACCAAGGACGGCCAGCAGGCGAAGACCGCCAATTCCACGGTCGGACAGGCAACCGACGGCTCCGACCGGACGACGACCGGCAGCACCAGCGCGGACTGATCGGCTGACAAAACGGTCGACAAAGGCTGGATGAAAGATGCGGGAGGGCAGCGATGCCCTCCCGCTATCCTTAGGTCTAGTCGGTCTCCGCCACCTCTACGAAGCGCCTGTCGAAGGCGACATGGCCGGCGATCTCTCCGACCCCGTCATGGGGAGTGTCATAGGCCCACACGGCGTTGTCCGCCGTCTTCTCGCCGTCGCGGATCGACCAGTAGCGGGCCTCGCCCTTCCAGGGGCAGGTGGTGTGGCGATCGGTCGGCGTCATCAGCGCCATCTCCACGTCCTCCTTGGGAAGGTAGAAGACCGGATCGTGACCGCGCTCCTTCAGCAGCAGCGCCTTGCCACTGCGGGCCAGCGTCGCTCCCTCGAAGGTCGCGGTGACCGTCCGTGGCGCGGGTTCGATGGTGATGCGCTCGCGAATCTGGGCCGTACGCTCGTCGCTCATGGCGGATCTCCTGGTTGGGGTGCCTGCCGGCTCATCTATCGCCCGCCGCCGGGGCGGCGACGGGCTCACGCGAAGATGTCCCGCGCTTTGCTAGAGCGACAGTTCCAGATGCGGGCGGCCGTCCGAGGTCTTCTCGCGGGTGCGTCCGGCGCCGTCGACGACGGCGGTGACGCGGCGCCGGAACGAGGAAAAGCTCTCGAAGGCGACGACGTCGACCGGCTGGTCGAACTGGATCGTCGCGCGAAAGCGCCCGCTTGCCGAGAGCGCCTGCAGCGCCACCAGCCGGCCAGTGAAGGCGTGGCCGAGATAGCGGCCGGACACCGCCGAGCCGATGGTCAGCGCCGAGACGCCGCGACCCGGGCTTGCCCCGTCCGGGGTGTCGGCGCGGGCGTGCGCGGTGTTCCAGTCGCGGAACCCGTGCTGGCGCGCGACGAGCTCCAGCGCGGCGCCGTGGGAGATGTCGTGTCCGCTCTCGCCGAGGCCGGAGCGCAGGCGCTTCGCCTGCGTCTTCAGGGTCGCGATGTCGGGGGTCGTTATGCCGGTCATGTCAGTGCCTTTCCGCCTGGGAATGCGCATGCGGCATCTGTCCGGGGCCCGCGAATTGCCGGTCGGCCGCGCGCGATCTTCGGGAGGAAATCGACTGGCGGGATGACGGAGCGGGAATTCACCATGGCTTGCGCCCGCGAGCGGCCGGGTCCCGCGACCCGAGGATCAGATAGCGAGGCGCGAATTTGTTTGCAAGGAGCGGGACGAGGGCGGTGGCGGCGACGGGTTCGCACGGGTTAAGACGCGTCTGAGAGAAAGACATTGCGAAGGGCCCATCCATGCGCGCGCAACCCCAAGCCTCCCATTATATCGACGGCCGCTACGAGGAGGACGATTCCGGCGAGGCCTTCGAGAGCGTATACCCGGCGACCGGGGAGACGATCGCCAGGCTGCATGCCGCCACCCCCGCCATCATCGACAAGGCGATCGCCGCCGCCGAAAAGGGCCAGGTGGCCTGGGCCGCGATGACCGGGGCCGAGCGCGGCCGCATCCTTCGGCGCGCCGCCGCGATCATGCGCGAACGCAACGAGGCGCTGTCCGAACTCGAAACCCTCGACACCGGCAAGGCGCTCGCCGAGACGCTGGTCGCCGACGCCGCCTCGGGCGCCGATTGCCTCGAATATTTCGGCGCGCTCGCGGCCGACATCAAAGGCGAATACATCGATCTCGGCGGATCCTTCGCCTATACGAGGCGCGAGCCGCTCGGCATCTGCGCGGGGATCGGCGCCTGGAACTATCCGATCCAGATCGCCTCGTGGAAGTCGGCGCCGGCGCTCGCCTGCGGCAATGCGATGATCTTCAAGCCCTCGGAGGTGACGCCGCTCTCGGCGCTGAAGCTCGCCGAGGTCCTGACCGAGGCCGGGGTGCCCGCCGGCGTCTTCAACGTCGTCCAGGGCTTCGGCGCGGTCGGCGCCGCGCTCGCCTCCCATCCCAAGATCGCCAAGGTCTCGGTCACCGGCTCGGTGCCGACCGGCGCCAAGGTGATGGAGGCGGCCTCCAAGGCCACCAAGCACGTTACGCTCGAACTCGGCGGGAAGTCGCCGATCCTGGTCTTTGCCGATGCCGACCTCGACGCGGCGGTCTCCGGCGCGATCCTCGGCAATTTCTACTCCACCGGCCAGATCTGCTCGAACGGCACGCGCGTCTTCGTCGAGCGGGCGGTGCGCGAGGCCTTCGTCGCCAAGCTCGTCGAGCGGGCAAGGACGATCAAGCTCGGCGACCCGCTGAATCCCTCGACCGATCTCGGGCCGCTGGTCTCCAAGGCCCAGTACGACAAGGTTCTGAACTATATGCGGATCGGCCGGGAGGAGGGCGCGACCCTCGCCTGCGGCGGCGGCGCGGCCCGTGTCCCCGACTTCGCCGAGGGCTGGTTCGTCGAACCGACTGTCTTCACCGGCGTGACGGACGCCATGCGGATCGCGCGCGAGGAGATCTTCGGCCCGGTCATGTGCGTCCTCGACTTCGACGGCGAGGCGGAGGCGATCGCCCGCGCCAACGCCACCGAGTTCGGTCTCGCGGCGGGCGTCTATACCAAGGACATCCAGCGCGGCCACCGCGTCGTCGCCAGGCTTCAGGCTGGCACCTGCTGGATCAACGCCTACAATCTGACGCCCGTCGAAATGCCCTTCGGCGGCTTCAAGCGGTCGGGGATCGGCCGGGAGAACGGCCGGGCGGCGCTTGAGCATTACAGCCAGGTGAAGTCCGTCTATGTAGAGATGGGCGCCAGCGAGGCGCCGTACTGACCGGCGGCAGCAGGCTCTGGACCGTGTCGGCATTCCCCACCGACGCGTTGACTTTCTCCCGCCGAGGCTGTTGCCCTGTCGGCATGGTGAGGGCGCGGACGGATCGATGGACGGGAGTTCCCTTTTGAGGGGAGACGAGGGACGGGCCTATCTTGTTGAACGCCTCGGCGCGGTCGCGGCGGGCGACCGGGCGGCGCTCGCCGATCTCTACCAGCGCACCTCCGGGAAGCTTTTCGGCATCTGCCTGCGTATCTTGAAGGATCGCGAGGAAGCCGAAGACGTGTTGCAGGACGTGTACCTGACCATCTGGAACCGGGCCGACCGCTATGACGGCGCCCGCGCGAGCCCGATCACCTGGCTGGCGACGATCACGCGGAACCGGGCGATCGACCGGCTGAGGGCGCTCGGGCCGCGCCCCGGCGGCCAGCCGATCGAGGATGCCGGCGAGGTCGCGGACGATTCGCCCGACGCGCTCGAACTTCTCGGCCGGAGCGACGAAGCCCGCCGCCTGTCGGATTGCCTCGGCGAGGTCGACGACCGGACGCGCTCGGCCATCACCGACGCCTTTTTCGGCGGCCTGACCTATGAGGAATTGGCGCATCGCGCGGGCATGCCGCTCGGCACGATGAAGAGCCTGATCCGCCGCGGCCTGGTCAAACTGAAGGGATGCCTGTCGCGATGAGCGATCCGCAGGACCACGAACGGGAGGATGCAGATCTTGCGGCCGAGTACGTGCTCGGAACGCTGGACGGCGCCGCGCGTCGGTCGGCGGAGCGGCGGGCGGCCCACGACCCGGCCTTTGCCGCCGAGATCGATGTGTGGGCCGAGCGCCTCGCACCGCTCACAGCCGCGATTCCGGAAGCCGAGCCGCCAGTGGGACTCTGGCAACGGATCGCGGCCGATCTCGATCACATGACCCGCCGCGCTCCCGGATCTGCCTCCGAAGCCGTCCGTCCGCGCGGCCGGCGTGTTTCCGGCATCTGGCAGTGGATCGGCCTGGCCGGCATCGGGCTCGCTGCCGCGAGCCTCGCCGCGCTCATCGTCGTTGCCGCCGGGATCGGCGAGTTCGGCGCCATGGGCCCCGGCCCGGGCCTGCCGGGGACCTTCACCGCGACCCTTTCGGCGGAGAACGGCTCGCCGCTCGCCACCATCGTCATCGATTCGGTGAACGGACAGGCGACCTTCGTTCCCGTCGCCAATCCCGACGGAGGCGGCCGCGTGCCGGAACTCTGGCTGGTGCCGCAGGGCGGCGCGCCCCGCTCGCTCGGCCTCCTCGACATGTCCCGGCCGCTGCGGCTCGAGATCAAGTCGCGCGCGATTGCCGACCCGAATGCCGCGCTCGCGGTCTCGATGGAGCCCGAGGGCGGCTCGCCGACCGGCCGACCGACCGGGCCGGTCGTCGCCTCCGGCGCGCTGCATTCGATCTGATGGTGCGGGCGACTGGCGCGCCCAGCCGGTATCGGCTAGCCCGCTGGGCATGAGCAAACTCTTCTCGGTCCTGTTCGTCCTTCTGATGGCCGCCCATCTCGTGCGCCCCTTCGGCCTGCCGGGCCTGAGGCGGCGGGGAGATTTCTGGAAGCTCGCGCTCGTCGGTATCGTCGTCTTCGGCCTCACCGCGCTTCTGCGGCCGGACTGATCGCGGCGCCCGGGCGCGCGCTGTTCGGCCGTCGCACGAGTTCCGCAGCGTTAACGCTGGCGCAATCCCGGTTTGCCCGCCGTGGTTTCGCCATGGATTTGATACCATTCGACCTCTAGTGTAGAGACGCCCCTCGCAAGGGGCAGGAGTGGGGTGCCGAGATGGACCGTATTCGCATTCGCGGCGGCAACGAACTCAATGGGACGATTGCGATCTCGGGGGCGAAGAACGCCGCCCTGCCGCTGATGATTGCCTCGCTTCTGACCGACGACACGCTGACGCTGGAAAACGTCCCGCATCTCGCCGATGTCGAGCAGCTGACCCGCATCCTCGGCAATCACGGCGTCGACTTCTCCGTGGTCGGCAAGCGGCTGCATCACGACCCGAGCCTCGGTCGCACGATCCATTTCAACGCCCGCAACATCGTCGACACGACCGCGCCCTACGAGCTGGTCTCCAAGATGCGCGCGAGCTTCTGGGTGATCGGCCCGCTTCTCGCCCGCATGCACAAGGCGAAGGTCTCGCTGCCCGGCGGCTGCGCGATCGGCACGCGCCCGGTCGACCTGTTCATCGACGGGCTGCGCGCGATGGGCGCGACGATCGACATCGACGCCGGCTATGCCGTGGCCGAGGCCAAGGGCGGCCTCGTCGGCACGCGCTTCGTCTTTCCCAAGGTCTCGGTCGGCGCGACTCACGTCCTGATGATGGCCGCGACGCTCGCCAAGGGCGAGACGGTCCTCGAGAACGCCGCGCGCGAACCGGAGATCGTCGATCTCGCCGACTGCCTCAACGCGATGGGCGCCCGGATCACGGGAGCCGGGACGGGACGGATCGTCATCGAGGGCGTCTCGGCGCTGTCCGGTGCCCGCCACCGGGTGCTGCCGGACCGCATCGAGACCGGCACCTATGCGATGGCGGTGGCGATGACCGGCGGCGACGTCGTCCTCACCGGCACGCGCGCGGATCTTCTGCCGACGGCTCTGTCGACGCTTGCCGAGGCCGGCGCCACGGTCTCCGAGGTGGAGAATGGCCTGCGGATCTATCGCAATGGCGGCGGCATCTCTTCGGTCGACGTCGTCACCGATCCCTTCCCGGGATTTCCGACCGACCTGCAGGCGCAGTTCATGGCGCTCATGACGATGGGGAACGGCACCGCCGAGATCACCGAGACGATCTTCGAGAACCGCTTCATGCATGTCCAGGAACTGGCGCGGCTCGGCGCGCGGATCCATTTGTCCGGACAGGTCGCGCGCGTCGAGGGCGTTTCGCGGCTGAAGGGCGCCCCGGTGATGGCGACCGACCTTCGGGCCTCGGTCTCGCTGGTGATCGCCGGCCTTGCGGCGGACGGCGACACCATGGTCAATCGCGTCTATCACCTCGACCGCGGCTTCGAGCGGCTGGAGGAGAAGCTTTCCGGCTGCGGCGCCGAGATCGAGCGCATCTCCGGCTGAGCCGCATCGGCCGCGCGAGCGGTCGCCAATACCAGGGCTTCTCGCCGCTCCGGCGGTATAGTCTTGCTTTTTGACGCGTTTGCCCCGATTTAAGGCGCGATCCCCAATTCCTCGCCGCACCTCGGCGAACCCGCATGCCGCCGGCGAAGCGCCGGCGAACCGACATCGTTCAGGACCAGATACCTTATGGCAAAAGAAGAAGTTCTCGAATTCCCCGGCACCGTCACAGAACTCCTGCCCAACGCGACGTTCCGGATCAAGCTCGAGAATGACCACGAGATCATCGCGCACACAGCCGGGCGCATGCGCAAGAACCGCATCCGCGTTCTGACCGGTGACAAGGTGCTCGTCGAGATGACGCCCTACGACCTGACCAAGGGTCGCATCACCTATCGCTTCAAGTAGCAGGCCGAGCGAGAGGTGACGGCGATGGCAGCAAGCCGCCCCATGCTGGTGCTGGCCTCGGGCTCTCCCAGGCGGCTGGCCCTGTTGCAGCAGGCGGGCATCGAGCCCGATCGCCTGATGCCGGCCGATCTCGACGAGACGCCGCAGAAGGGCGAGCATCCCCGTTCCCTCGCCAAGCGCCTGTCCAAGGGCAAGGCCGAGGTCGCGGCCGGCCGTCTGCGCGAGCTGGACGTGGGTCCCTCCTGCGTGCTCGCCGCCGATACGGTCGTCTCCGTCGGCCGCCAGATCATGCCGAAGCCCGAGCTCGCCGACGATGCGGTCGCCAATCTGCGCACGCTGTCGGGGCGCACGCACCGCGTCTATACCGGCATCTGCCTGATCGGCCCGCGCGGCGCCGTCAGCCAGCGCCTGATCGAGACGCGGGTCCGCTTCAAGCGGCTGTCGCGGCTCGACATCGAGAGCTATGTCGGGTCCGGCGAGTGGCGCGGCAAGGCGGGCGGCTATGCCATCCAGGGCCTTGCCGGGGCCTTCGTCGTGCGCCTCGTCGGCTCCTACACCAATGTCGTCGGGCTGCCGCTCTACGAGACGCTCGCCCTGCTCGCCGGCGAGGGCTACGACATCCATGCGCGCTGGCGCGTGCCGGAGGTCGGAGCCGACGAGAGCTCCCAGCCCGCAGAGGGGGAGCGGGAAGGAGAGGACGCGTGAGCGTACCTGCCAATCTGACGCCGCTGCGGCCGAAGCGGAAATGCCCCGAATGCGGCCGGCCCTCGACGCGCGAGGCCTATCCGTTCTGCTCGGCGCACTGCAAGGCGGTGGATCTCAACCGCTGGCTCTCCGGCTCCTATGTCATCCCCGGCGCCGCCGTGGAGGTCGAGGAGTCCGCCCCGTCCGACACGGGCGAAGAGGACTGACAGGGTTCTTCGGCAGCGGCGTCCGCCGCGCTGCCGGCGGGAGAGATCCGCTGTTTCCACGAGACCAGGGTCATCGCGCTTCGCTGCTCCGGCGGGAGCCGGCCGCGGCTTTCCGGGGGGCCACTCCCGGCCCGTCTTCGCCGCCGCACGCCGCTGACCGAGTCCATCGCGGAAGCGCATCGCGCATGCAGACTGTTGAAACACGTCCCGCCCTCTTGAATCCCCCGGCCGATCCCGTCCAAGGCTGAGGGGAGCGCTCGGCGCGGGCTTTCGCTCGCCTCGCCGCCTGGAATGGGAAGAACCGCCGCACGATGCCAGCCGAGAAGGACGCCGCCCTGACGCCGATGATGGCGCAATATATCGAGATCAAGGCGGCCAATCCCGACTGCCTCCTGTTCTACCGGATGGGCGACTTCTACGAACTGTTCTTCGACGACGCGGCCGAGGCCTCGCGCGCGCTCGGCATCGCGCTGACGAAGCGTGGCAAGCATCTTGGCGAGGACATCCCCATGGCGGGCGTCCCGGTCCATGCCGCGGACGACTATCTGGAAAAGCTGATCTCGCTCGGGCACCGCGTTGCGGTCTGTGAACAGGTCGAGGACCCGGCCGAGGCGAAGAAGCGCGGCTCCAAATCGGTGGTCAAGCGCGACGTCGTGCGCCTCGTCACGCCCGGCACGATCACCGAGGAGGCGCTGCTCGATCCCGGCCGGCCGAACTACCTAATGGCTCTGGCGCGCCTCGGCGGGGCGGGCGAGGGAGCATCCTACGGCCTCGCCTGGGCCGACCTTTCGACCGGCTCCTTCCGGCTCGCCGAGACGGACCGGTCAAGGCTCGAGGCGGAGATTGCGGCGATCGAGCCGAGCGAGATCGTCCTGGCCGAGCCGGTCTTCAACGATGCGGGCCTGAAGCCGGTCCTGAAGCGGTTCGGCCGCGCCGTCCGGCCGGAACCGCAGGTCCTGTTCGACGGAGCGAGCGCCGAGGAGCGGGTCTGCCGCTTCTTCGGCGTCGCCACCCTGGAGGGGCTCGGGCGCTTCTCGCGCGCCGAACTTTCGGCGGCCGCCGCGCTCACCGCCTATATCGCGAAGACGCAGCTCGCCGCCCGGCCGATCCTGCAGCGCCCGCAGAAGGTCGCCGCAGGCTCGGTCATGGAGATCGATCCGGCGACGCGCGGGTCGCTCGAACTCACCCGCACCCTGTCCGGCAAGCGCCAGGGCAGCCTTCTCGCCGCGATCGACCGCACCGTCACCGGCGCCGGTGCCAGGCTTCTCGGCGCCAGGCTCGCCGCGCCGCTCACCGACCCTCTCGCCATTCGCCGGCGCCAGGCCTCGCTCGCCGAGTTTCTGGGCGATGCGGACATCAGGCGGAAGCTGCGGCGGACGCTCGCCGGCCTGCCGGACTGGGAACGCGCCTTGTCGCGGCTCGCCCTCGGCCGCGGCGGACCGCGCGATCTCGCCGCGATCCAGGGCGGGCTCACCGCGGCGCTGGCGCTTGGCGATGATCTCTCCGCGCTCGACCTGCCGGCGGAACTTGCCGAGGCGCGCGGCGCCCTCGAGTCCCTGCCGCGGGCGCTGCACCAGGCGCTGTCCGAGGCGCTGGTCGATTCCGCGCCCGTCCAGAAGCGCGATGGCGGCTTCGTGCGCGAGGGCGCCGAACCGGCGCTCGACGAGGCGCGCGCGCTGCGCGAGGATTCGCGCAAGGTGATAGCCGAACTCCAGGGCCGCTATGCGAGCGAGACCGGCGTCCGCAATCTGAGGATCAAGCACAACAACGTCCTCGGCTATTTCGTCGAGGTCGGAGAGGCGCAGGCGAAGGCGTTGACCACGGGCGAGGGCGCCGGGCGCTTCATCCACCGCCAGACCATGGCCTCGGCGATGCGCTTCACCAGCGCCGAGCTTTCAGAACTCGAAGCCCGCATCGCCGGCGCGGCGGCCGAGGCGCTGCGCCTCGAACTGGAGATCTTCGACCGGCTGGCGGGCGGCGTCCTTTCCGAGGCCGAGGCCCTGCAGCGCGGGGCGCAGGCTCTCGCGGTCCTCGACGTCTCCGCAGCGCTCGCCGAACTCGCCGTCGCCGAGGACTGGACGCAGCCGCTCGTCGACGACAGCCTCGCCTTCTGCGTGGAAGCCGGTCGCCATCCGGTGGTGGAGGCGGCGCTGAAGGCGGGCTCCGGCGATCCGTTCGTCGCCAATGACTGCGACCTGTCGCCGAAGGAGCCGGGCGGCAAGGGTGCGCTGTGGCTGCTGACCGGGCCGAACATGGGCGGCAAGTCGACCTTCTTGCGCCAGAACGCGCTGATCGCCGTCCTTGCCCAGATCGGCAGCTTCGTCCCGGCCGCCAGAGCCCATGTCGGGATCGTCGACCGCCTGTTCTCCCGCGTCGGCGCGTCGGACGATCTCGCCGAGGGCCGCTCGACCTTCATGGTGGAGATGGTCGAGACGGCGGCGATCCTCAATCAGGCCGGCGAGCGGGCGCTGGTCATCCTCGACGAGATCGGCCGGGGCACGGCGACCTATGACGGGCTCTCGATCGCCTTCGCCGCCGTCGAGCACCTGCACGAGGTCAATCGCTGCCGGGCGATCTTCGCCACCCATTTCCACGAGATGACGGCGCTTGCCGGGCGACTGGCGCGCATGCACAACGCCACCATGCGGGCCAAGGAATGGGAGGGCGAGGTCGTCTTCCTGCACGAGGTCGCCTCGGGCGTCGCCGATCGCTCCTACGGGATCCAGGTGGCGCGGCTTGCCGGCCTGCCGGCAGCGGTGGTGGAACGGGCCAGGCATGTCCTGAAGGAACTGGAACGCGGCGAGCAGGGCGAGAAGCGCACCGCCTTCATCGACGACCTGCCGCTGTTCTCTGCGGCGGCCCGTCGCAGCGAACCCGCCGCCGCACCTGCCGAGACCGCCCTTCACGAAGCGTTGAGTTCACTGGATCCGGACGCGATGACGCCGCGCGACGCGCTGGAGGCGCTCTACCGTCTGAAGGCGATCACGGCCGGCCGTGGCGGCACGGCTGTCGGGGCCGAAGGACGCAAGCCGCTGAAATAGCTGCGAGTCTTCGCAAGGGCCGGACGTTGCGCGCGCTGTCGGCGGCACCGTTTGTTCCGTCGTGTGAGGAGCCAGGCGCAGCGAACGCATCGCTCCCGCTGTTTGATGCAGTGCAAAAAGAAATCGCGGAACCGTCGGCCATTCATCCCGTTGTCATGCCGAACCCAGAAGGGCAATAGCCTCAAAGGGTAATGCGCGGTTCGATCCGCTCGAATCGTGCAGAGTGAATACAGGTAAAGGAATTCCATCATGAAGATGGCTACGATTTTCTCCGCAGCTCTTGTCAGTGCATCGGTTTTTGCTTTCGGCGCGTCGGCTCAGACGGCCGCGACGTCGAACAGAGCGACGATGTCTGAAACGAATACGATGCAGACCGGGAACACGATGGCGACTGGCCGGGCCGACTATGGCACCGCCACCCGGGATGGCGCCATGACCGACGACATGACCACCGGCTCGGTCGAGGTCGAAAGCGAGCCGATCGTTCCCGGTTCCGGCGCGACCTTCCACGCGGGTGACCCTGCGGTCGGCAAGGCGGCGACCCTCCAGGATCAGGCCCCGCTGCTCGAGAACCGCTAAGAAGCTCAGTCTTCGATATCGATATGAC
>NZ_JAJAVB010000048.1:172043-210364 GCF_020615385.1 Jiella soli
GCCGGGATCTTCCGGCGCGGCCGTTTTGCGTTCGCGGTCGACACCCCGCCGCGCTTCCCGAGGCATCGGAAGATCGGAAGTGTTGCAACGCACATGGTCTTTCGCCCGCGGCGGGACCAGCCGAAACCTGCCGGCTCGCCTCTCCCTCCCGAATACGTTATAGCCGCGGCTCGATCGATAGGCCCTAGGAATGGCAATGGCTAAGGACGAGGTCGGCGCGGTCAGGACTTCCCCTGATGCTTCCCGAGACCCGAATACGCTCGAGATCGACCTGACCGGCATCGTGGACGCGGCCGAGCTGGAGGCGAAGCTCGGGCAGATCGCGGCGGAGGATTCGGCCAAGGGAGCGTCCAACGCGGCCCGTGCCAAGGTGCTGGCGCTCCTGCGCGAGACCGTCCGGGAAGGCCGCTTACGGATCGAGGCGCTGTTATCGAGCGACGGCAGCGGCCTCCTCTGTGCCCGCCGCCTGGCGACGCTGCAGGACGTTTTGATCCGCACGGTGCACGACTTCGCCCACACCCACGTCTTCCAGTCCGCCAATCTATCGTCCGGCGAGCGCATGGCCATCGTCGCCGTGGGCGGCTACGGCCGGGGCACGCTGGCGCCCGGCTCCGACATCGACCTCCTCTTCCTCCTGCCCTACAAGCAGACCGCGCTCGGCGAGCAGATCGTCGAATATCTGCTCTATCTCCTGTGGGATCTCGGCTTCAAGGTGGGCCACGCCTCCCGCTCGGTCGACGAGTGCATCAAGCTTTCGCGCGCCGACATGACGATCCGCACCTCGATCCTCGAGCGCTGGCTGATCGCCGGCGATCCCGAGCTCTTCGCCGAGCTCGGCCGGCGCTTCGCCGACGAGGTCGTGGCCGGGACCAGCGAGGAATTCATTGCGGCAAAGCTTGCCGAGCGTGCGGCCCGTCATTCCAAGACCGGCAACACCCGCTACCTGGTCGAGCCAAACGTCAAGGAGGGCAAGGGAGGCCTGCGCGACCTCAACACCCTCTTCTGGATCGCCAAATACCACTACCGCGTCGACACGACCGATGCGCTCGTCGAGGCCGGCGTGATCTCCAAGCGCGAGGAGCGGCTGTTCCACAAGGCGGAGGACTTTCTCTGGGCGGTCCGCTGCCACATGCATTTTGCGACCGGCAAGGCCGAGGAGCGGCTGTCCTTCGACCTGCAGCCGGAGATCGCCGAACGGCTCGGCTACAACACCCATCCGGGGCTGAAGGACGTCGAGCGCTTCATGAAGCACTATTTCCTGATCGCCAAGGACGTCGGCGATCTCACGCGCATTCTTTGTGCGGCGCTCGAGGAGGAACATGCCAAGCTGGCACCGGGTCTGCGCGGTTTCGTGCGCTCCCTGCGCAACCGCGCCAGGAAGATCCCTGGCACGCTCGACTTCCATATCGACAACAACCGCATCAACGTCTCCGGGCCGAACGTCTTCAAGGACGACCCGGTCAACCTGATCCGGATCTTCCGGCTGGCCGCTCTGCACGGGCTCGAATATCATCCGGACGCGCTGAAGCTGATCCGCCGCTCGCTCCGCCTCGTCAATGACGACCTGCGCGCCAATAGCGAAGCCAACAGCCTGTTCATCGACGTCCTGACCGACCGGTCGGACCCCGAATTCCACCTGCGCCGGATGAGCGAGGCCGGCGTCCTCGCTCGCTTCATCCCGGAATTCGGCAAGATCGTCGCGATGATGCAGTTCAACATGTATCATCACTACACGGTGGACGAGCACCTGTTGCGCTCGATCGGGACGCTCTCGCGCATCGAGCATGGCCAGCTCGCCGAGGGCCTGCCGCTGTCGACCGAGTTCATGCGCACGATCAAGGACCGTACGCCACTCTTCGTCGCGCTCCTGCTCCACGACATCGCCAAGGGGCGTCCGGTCGATCACTCCGTCGCCGGCGCCAAGATCGCCCGCCAGCTCTGCCCGCGGCTCGGGCTCGACGAGCGCGAGACCGAACTGGTGGCCTGGCTGGTCGAAGACCACCTGGTCATGTCGATGACCGCCCAGCAGCGCGACATCAACGACCGCAAGACCATTCTCGACTTCGCCGAGAGGGTCCGCACGCTCGACCGGCTGAAGCTTCTGACGGTGCTGACGGCATGCGACATCATGGCAGTCGGTCCGGGCGTGTGGAACGGCTGGAAGGGCCAGCTTCTCAGAACGCTCTATCTCGAGACCGAGCCGACGCTGACGGGCGGCTTCACCCGCTCCAGCCGCCGCCAGCGCCTCGCCCAGGCACATGAGCGCCTGGCCGAACGCCTTTCGGATTGGCCGAAGTCGGAGCGCGACGCCTATCTCGACCTGCATTATCCGAACTATTTCCTGACGACGCCGCTCGAGGACCAGGTCCGCCATGCCGCCTTCGTGCGCGCGGCGAGCCCGAATCAGCCGCTCGCGACGCGGGTCGGCACCGACAGGTTCCGGGAGATCACCGAGATCATGGTGCTGGCGCCGGATCATCCGCGGCTGCTATCGTTGCTCGCCGGCGCCTGCGCAGGGGCGGGCGCCAACATCGCTGACGCCCAGATCTTCACCATGTCCGACGGGCGAGCGCTCGACGTCATGCTGCTCAATCGCGAATTCGCCTCCGACGAGGACGAGATCCGCCGCGGCGAGCGCATCTGCGGCTACATTTCGAAGCTCCTCCAGGGCCGCGAGATCTCGGCCAATCTCATCTCCGCCCGCAAGCCGGGGCGCGGCCAGGCCCTGTTCACCCTGAAGCCGCGGGTGAAGGTCGACAACGATCTGTCGAACCAGTTTACCGTGATAGAGGTCGAGGGGCTCGATCGGCCGGGCCTCCTGTCCGACCTCACAAGGGCGATCTCCGACCTCAATCTCGACATCCGCTCGGCCCACATCTCCACCTATGGCGAGAAGGTCGTCGACGTCTTCTACGTCACCGATCTGATCGGCTCGAAGGTGACCAGCGAAAGTCGCGCCGAGCGGATCGAGGCGCGGCTGACGCGGGTCTTCGAACATCCCGAGGGGGAGGAGACCTCGTCCAGCGTCATGCCTTCCGCCAAGGCCTTCGGCATCGCCTATCGATGAGTCTCGTCAAGAAGTTCGCGACCGTCGGCGGCGCGACCCTCGTTTCCCGCTTCTTCGGCTTCTTCCGCGAGATGCTGATGGCCTCGGCGCTCGGCGTCGGGCCGGTGGCGGACGCCTTCAACCTCGCCTTCCGCTTTCCCAACCTCTTCCGGAGGCTGTTCGCCGAGGGCGCCTTCAACGCGGCCTTCATTCCCCTGTTCTCGCGGGCGCTGGAAGAGGACGGCGAAGAGGGCGCGCGGCGTTTCGCCAACGAGATCTTCTCGACGCTCTTCACGGTCCTGACGATGCTGACCGTGCTCGCGATGATCTTCATGCCTTTCCTGGTCCAGACGATCATCGCGCCGGGCCTGTCGGTCTGCATCGACGATCCCGCCGCGGGCGGCAACGTCATCTCCTGCGCCGAGCGCTACGAGATCACCGTGATGTTCTCGCGCATCATGTTTCCCTATCTCGCCTGCATGTCGCTGATGGCGATGGTCTGCGGCATCCTCAATGCCTTCCGGCGCTTCTTCGCGGCGGCCGCGGCGCCGACGCTCCTCAACTTCATCCTGATCGGCGTCATCGGCTGGTGTCTGCATGCCAATGCCGACAAGCAGACCATCGGCTTCCTGATGAGCTGGGGCGTCCTCGCCGCGGGCGCCGCCCAACTCGCCATGGTCACAATCGCCATGCGCATGGCGGGCTTCGCCGTCTCCTTGAGGCGCCCGCGCTGGACCAAGGGGCTGAAGCGGCTCCTGGTTCTCGCCGGGCCCGCGGCGCTGATCGGCGGCATCACCCAGATCAACCTCTTCGTCGGCCAGGCGATCGCCTCCTTCAAGCCGGGGGCGGTGTCGATCCTGCAATATGCCGACCGGCCCTATCAGCTCCCGCTCGGCATGGTCGGCGTGGCGATCGGCGTCGTGCTCCTGCCGGAACTCTCCCGGGCGCTGAAGGCGGGCCATCTGCGCGAGGCTCAGCACACGCAGAACAGGTCGCTCGAATTCGCGCTGTTCCTGACCCTTCCGGCGGCGATCGCGCTGTTCCTGATCCCCGAGCCGATCATCCGGGTGATCTACGAGCGCGGCCAGTTCGACCCGTCCGCCACCCCGGCCGTCGCCGCCGTCCTCGGCCTCTACGCCCTCGGCCTGCCGGCCTTCGTGATGATCAAGGTATTCTCGCCGGGCTTCTTCGCCAGGGAGGACACCAAGACGCCGATGGTCGCCACGCTGATCTCGGCCGGCTCGAACATCGTCCTGTCGCTCGGCCTCTTCTACGTCATGGCCGAACAGGGGATCGCGCTCGCCACCACCATCGCCGGCTGGCTGAACGCCGGCCTCCTCTTCGCCGGGCTCTATCGACGGGGCCTGTGGGAGATCGACGGCGCGCTCCTGAAGCGGTCCGCGCTCGTGCTTCTGTGCTCGATCCTGATGGGCGCCGTCCTGGTCTTCGAACTCTTCTGGTTCCGCGACTGGCTCCTGCCGCACACGGCGCTTCTGGTTCAGGTCGCGGCGCTGGCGATCATGGTCGCCTCGGCGATGGCGGTCTATTTCGTCCTCGCCTTTGCGACCGGCGCGGCCGACCGCAGCCTGGTCATGGCGATGCTGAAGCGCCGGCGCGCCAAGCCCAGGGGACCGGGAGCGTGATCGAAAAGGCTGCTTCGTCCCCGGCTTGATCGCCGGCCCGCCCTCCGCCATAACCCGCCGCGAAATCACCCTGCCTGTCAGTCCCTTGGAGCCGTCGCCATGAGCGCCATTTCCCCCCGCGTCTTTTCCGGCGTGCAGCCGACGGGCAATCTGCATCTCGGCAACTATCTCGGTGCGATCCGGAAGTTCGTCGCCCTGCAGGAGAGCCATGACTGCATCTACTGCGTCGTTGATCTCCATTCGATCACGGCGCAGCTCGTGCACGAGGACCTGCCCGGCCAGACCCGCTCGATCACCGCGGCGTTTCTCGCCGCCGGCATCGATCCGAAGCGTCACATCGTCTTCAACCAGAGCCGGGTCTCCGGCCATGCCGAACTCGCCTGGGTGTTCAACTGCGTCGCCCGTATCGGCTGGATGAACCGCATGACCCAGTTCAAGGAGAAGGCCGGCAAGGACCGCGAGAACGCCTCGCTGGGGCTTTTGGCCTATCCAAGCCTGATGGCCGCGGACATTCTCCTCTACCGGGCGACCCATGTGCCGGTCGGCGACGACCAGAAGCAGCATCTGGAGCTGACCCGCGACATCGCGGCGAAGTTCAACAACGACTTCTCGGACAAGATCGCGGCGGCCGGCCTCGGCACGCCGATCCCGATGGGCCAAGGGGGCGAAGAGCAGACGGTAAGCGGCTATTTCCCGCTCACCGAGCCGCTGATCGAGGGGCCGGCGACGCGGGTGATGAGCCTGAAGGACGGATCGAAGAAGATGTCGAAGTCGGACCCGTCCGACCTGTCGCGCATCAATCTCACCGACGATCCCGACGCGATCGCCAGGAAGATCCGCAAGGCGAGGACCGATCCCGATGCGCTGCCCTCCGAGGTCGCGGGTCTTTCGGGACGGCCCGAGGCGGACAATCTCGTCGGCATCTTCGCCGCGCTCGCCGAACGGGCGAAGACGGACGTCCTCTCCGAATTCGGCGGCCGGCAGTTCTCCGAGTTCAAGCCGGCGCTCGCCGATCTCGCCGTCGACGTGCTTTCGCCGGTCACCTCCGAGATGCGCCGCCTGATCGACGATCCCGGCCATATCGACGCCGTCCTGAGGGATGGCGGTGAGCGCGCCAGTGCGATCGCCGAAGCGACCATGAAGGACGTCAAGCGGATCGTCGGATTCCTGGACTGAGCGGCCGGGAGCGGCGCCTCGCTCTAAAAGCGCTGCTTCGCCGACCCAATCAGGCCGACCCAACCAGGAAGGCCGCGACATGCCGCGGCCTTCCTTGTCTTTGCGACGAGCGGAAAGCCGCCGTCAGTCCTCCTCGTCCTCATCATCGACTTCGTCCGCGTCCTCCGTTTCGGACAGGTAGTCGTCCAGCATGTCGGCGAGGACGTCGAGCTGGTCGCGCGTCACCGAGAGTTCCAGCGTCTCGCCGCCGTCGTCCTCGATATGAAGCCGCGCTCCACGGCCGTTCTCGGCTGGTGTCAGCTGAAACTGGGCGAGCGTCTTCGTCTGGTCTGCCATGATTGTCTCCTTGATCGAGCTTCGACAACGAGGATCGGTCCGGTTGGCTCCGCAGACATGAGCGGGACAAGCAAATTCTTTGCTCGGGGCCGCTGCGCCGCCGCAAGCGCGGTTTGCGCGCGCTGCCGAAAGGCCGCACGGCCCGGTCGTGCCCGCCGGTGGCCGCTTCCAATGCCTTGCCGATCGTCGCCGCCCCTGCCATCTTGCGGCCATGGTTTCCAAACGCATTGGCCGGGACGCCGGCGGCAAGCGCAAGTTCCTGGCCATCATCGACGAGACGCCCGAGTGCTCGCGCGCCGCGTCCTATGCGGCGCATCGCGCCAAGGCGAGCGGCGGCGGGGCGGTTCTGCTCTACGTGATCGAGCCCGGTGACTTCCAGCACTGGCTGGGCGTCGAGAAGATCATGCGCGCCGAGGCGGAGGAGGAGGCCGAATCGCGGCTCGCCAAGGTCGCCGAGGAACTGCGCGAAAGCGTCGGCATCGAGCCCGAGACGGCCGTGCGCGAGGGCAAGATCATCGAGGAGATCCACAAGCTGATCGAGGCGGACCGCGAAATCGCGATCCTCGTGCTCGCCTCCGGCGAGGCCTCGGAAGGGCCGGGGCCGCTGGTCTCCTCGGTCGCGGGCAAGGGGGCGGCCTTCCCGATCCCGGTGACCATCGTTCCCGCTACGTTGACGGACGAGGACATCGTCAGCCTCTGTTGATCGCGCCCTCAAGGGCTTATGTTGGTGAAAAGGGTGGCGACGCGATGCGTCCGGCCGCCTCGAACGATTTTCCGGCGGCGCGAGCCGCGAAAGGTTGCAGGCGATGTTCATTCAGACCGAAGTCACTCCGAATCCGGCAACGCTGAAATTCCTCCCGGGCCGTGTCGTCCTGGACGAGGGAACGGCGGAGTTCACCTCCGAGGCCGATGCCGAGGCGCGCTCGCCGCTCGCGGCCAAGCTGATGGCGATTCCGGAAGTCTCCGGCGTCTTCTTCGGCTTCGACTTCGTCACCGTCACCAAGGATTCCGGCGACTGGCAGCACCTGAAGCCGGCGATCCTGGCCGGGCTGATGGAGCATTTCCTCTCCGACGCGCCGGTCATGGCGCCCGGCGGCAGCGCCGAACCGGCCTCCGCGGGCGAGGAGTTCTACGAGGAGGGCGACGCCAATCTCGTCGCCACGATCAAGGAGCTTCTCGACACGCGGGTGCGCCCGGCAGTCGCCCAGGACGGCGGCGACATCACCTTCCGCGGCTATCGGGAAGGCACCGTCTATCTCAACATGCGCGGCTCCTGTGCCGGCTGCCCGTCCTCGACCGCGACACTGAAGCACGGCATCGAGAACCTCCTGCGCCATTTCGTGCCGGAAGTGGAATCTGTCGAGGCGATGGAAGCGGCGTGATCCTGGCGGCAGGCGCGATGCTGCCCTGACCTTCTTGAGGCGGTCATCCTCGGGCGCTGTCCCGAGGATTCCGGGAGACGTTCGGATTCATGCGGGATCAGGCCCGGATGTGACAGCGTTTGGGTCGAGGCGCCTCCAAGACATTTGTCCGCCCAGACCTTTCTGATCCGCCGAGACGGACCCGTCCGATGCCCGACCTTCTCCTTGCCATCGACACCGCCTTCGAGCGCTGCTCGGCCGGCATTCTCGACCTCGATACCGGGAAGATGCGCGCGCGCGCCGAGCCGGAGATCGGCAAGGGCCATGCCGAGCAGCTGATGGGGATCGTCGAGACGGTGCTCGCCGAGGCGGGGGCGGGCTATGCGGACCTTCGCCGGATCGGCGTCGCGGCCGGGCCTGGCTCATTCACCGGCATCCGCGTTGGGGTCGCGGCTGCCCGCGGGCTGGCGCTCGCGCTCGACATTCCCGCTATCGGCATCGACACGCTCGAGGCGCTCGCCGCGTCGCATCTGGGCGGCGACAGGCCAATTCTCTCCGTTCTCGATGCCCGGCGCGGCGAACTCTATGCCGAGCTCTTCCATAGCTCGGGAATCAGCTTCGCCGGCCCGGCGGCGGTGGAGCCCGGCGCCCTTGCCGGCTTCGTCGCGCCCATCGGCGAAGGGCCCCTCGACCTGGTCGGGACGGGGGCGGGCATTGCCGGGGGCGCCCTCGGCGAGCGGGCGGGCAAAATCCTGTCGGAGGCGAGTGTGATCGACATCGAGATCCTGGCGCGGCTTGCGGCCCTTCAGGAGCCGGACGGGCCGCCGGCGCCGATCTATCTGCGCGGGGCCGATGCCAAGCCCGCTTCCGCCGCGCGCGGCCTGTTTGCAGCCTCGGAAAGCATTCTCTAATCCCATGCCGTTTAGGTTAGACTGCCCGCTCGTAGCGAGCGGCGGCCGGCGGCGAATGCTCTGCCCGGCGCGAGGACAAGGGGGCGCCAAGGGAGGGGATGGGAATGTATTGGTATCTGCCCTGGATCTGGACGACCTCCCTGATCGACGCCATGCTGGGAATGGGCGAGCCGATCACGGCCGAACTCACCGACGCCGATCTCGACGCCGCGGCCGAGCTACACAGCGAGGCCTTCGACCAGCCCTGGTCGGGCGACGAACTCGGCACGCTCCTCGCCCAGCGCGGCAGCTTCGGATATGTCGCGCGGCTGGTTGGCCAGCCGGATGCGCCGCCGCTCGGCTTCGTCCTTGCCCGCAACATCAAAGGCGAGGCGGAGATCCTCACCATCGCGGTGTCGCGGCGAGCCCGCAATCGCGGCATCGGCCGGCTGTTGATGGACCGGGTCCTGCAGGAACTGCATTCCGAACGCGCCGAATCCCTGTTCCTGGAGGTCGACGAGGAAAACGAGCCGGCGCTGCGGCTCTACCGGCGCCTGCGCTTCGAGGAGGTCGGACGGCGGCCGGCCTATTACCGCAAACCGGACGGACGACGCACCAGTGCGCTCACCCTGAAGCGGACGCTGCGCCGCGCGTGATCCACCGAAGACGAACGAGCGCCGGCGGGAGCCTCTCCCGATGATCGGCCGGCTGCGCGTCGTCGCGGTGGCCGCCGTCCTGGTCACGATGACGCTGGTCCTGTGGCCGCTGCAGATCGTGGCGATCGCCCGCGACTGGCGGCTGGCCCGCCGCCTGCCGCATATCTGGCACCTCGTGGCCTGCCGCATGGCCGGCATCCGGCTCCACATCGTCGGAACCCCGGCTCGCCGCCGCCCGCTCCTGATCGCGGCGAACCATCAGTCCTGGTCGGACATCATGGTGCTCGGCCGGGTGATGCCGCTGTCCTTCATCGCCAAGGCAGAGGTGCGCAGCTGGCCGGCCTTCGGCCTTCTGGCGCGGCTCCAGCGCACCGTCTTCGTCGAGCGCGAGGCGCGGCGAAGGACCGGTCATCAGGCGAACATGATCGCCGAGCGCCTGTCATCCGGCGACGCCATGGTGCTGTTCGCGGAAGGCACGACATCGGACGGCAACGAGGTCCTGCCCTTCAAGACGGCTTTGTTCGGCGCCGCGCAGCTCGCGCTCGCGGCCTCAGAGGCGGCCGAGGTCGCCATCCAGCCGGTGGCGATCGCCTACACCCATGCGAATGGCCTGCCGCTCGGGCGGTACTTTCGGCCGATGGCCGCCTGGCCGGGTGATGTCGGGCTCGGGCCGCATCTTCTCGCCTTCCTGAAGGAGGGGGCGGTGGACGTGACCGTCGCCTTCGGCGAGCCGCTGATCTTCAGCGAGCGCTCCAATCGCAAGGCCGTCGCGCGCGAATGCGAGGAGAGCGTGAGGCGCATGCTCGCTGCCAGCCTGCGTGGCCGCGACCGGATCGAGGCGCTGCTCCCGGCCGGTCAATCGGCAAATGGGGAGGCCGACCCGCTTGCGCTGCGTCACGATGCTGTCGATATAGGGGGGTAATTCACTCCGGTCGGCCCGAGGGCCGACCTGTCCGGTCTGATCAGAAGGGCGCATGACCGAAACGAGCGAAGCGATAGCACCGGTGGCGGCCGGCGTTAAGTCCCGCAAAGTCTTCATCAAGACCTATGGCTGTCAGATGAACGTCTACGATTCGCAGCGCATGGGCGATGCGCTGGCGAAGGACGGCTATGTGGCGACGGAGACGATCGAGGACGCCGATCTCATCCTCCTCAACACCTGCCATATCCGCGAGAAGGCTGCCGAGAAGATCTATTCGGAACTCGGCCGCATCCGCCAGCTGAAGGCGGAGCGGCGGGCCGCGGGCGGCGATCTCGCCGTCGGCGTGACCGGCTGTGTCGCCCAGGCGGAAGGGGCGGAGATCATCGCACGGGCGCCGGTGGTCGATCTCGTCATCGGGCCGCAGACCTATCACCGCCTGCCGCAGGCGCTGGCGAAGGTCGCGGCGGGCGAGACGGTCGTCGACACCGACTATGCGGTCGAGGACAAGTTCGAGCACTTGCCGAAGGTCGAGGCCCGGCAAGTCACGGCGCGCGGCGTCACCGCCTTTCTCACCGTCCAGGAAGGCTGCGACAAGTTCTGCAGCTTCTGCGTCGTGCCCTATACGCGCGGCGCCGAGGTTTCGCGGCCGGTCGCACAGATCATGGACGAGGCGCGGCGCCTCGCCGGGGCGGGCGTGCGCGAACTCACCCTGCTCGGCCAGAACGTCAATGCCTGGCACGGCGAGGACGGCGCCGGCCGCCCGATCGGTCTCGGCGGGCTCCTCCACGCTCTCGCCGAGATTCCCGGCATCGCCCGGCTGCGCTACACGACCTCGCATCCGCGCGACATGGACGACGCGCTGATCGCGGCGCATCGCGACCTCGATATCGTCATGCCCTATCTGCACCTGCCGGTTCAGTCGGGCTCGGACCGGATCCTGAAGGCGATGAACCGCCGGCACACGGCCTCCGACTATCTGCGTCTCATCGAGAAGATCCGTGCGGCGCGGCCGGACATCGCGATGTCCGGCGACTTCATCGTCGGCTTCCCGGGCGAGAGCGATGCCGATTTCGAGGACACGATGCGCCTGGTCGCCGATGTCGACTACGCCTCGGCCTTCTCCTTCAAATACTCGCCGCGGCCGGGAACTCCGGGTGCGGCGATGGACGGCCATGTCGCGGAGACGGTGATGGCCGAGCGGCTGGCCCGCCTGCAGGCGCTCTTGCGCGAACAACAGGGCGCCTTCGCCGAGCGTCTCGTGGGAAGCTGGATGGACGTGCTCGTCGAAAAGCCGGGCCGCCATCCCGGCCAGCGCGTCGGCCGCTCCCCGTTTCTGCAGCCCGTGGTGCTGCCCGCCTCTGCCGGAGAGATCGGCGATATGGTGAGGGTTCGGATCGCCGGCACGCTGCCGAATTCGCTGATGGCCGACGGGGCGGGAGACGAGGCCGAACGAAGGGCGCATGCGCATGCGCTCGGCTCGGGCGGCAACCGGTCGGCCGCGCCGCTCGCTGCGCAAAGGAACGTCGCGTGAAGCCGCCCCGCAGCGCTGCCGCGCCGGCCTCCGGCGCCTCGGACATGGCCCATATCGTCCTCACCTACGAGGACAATCGGCTGGCGAGCTCGCTGTTCGGCCAGTTCGACGAACATCTCGCACTGATCGAGCAGAAGTTGGGCATCGACGCGCGGGCACGGGGCAACAAGGTTGAGATCCGCGGCGACCAGGCCGCCTGCGAGCAGGCGCGCCGCGCGCTCGACACGCTCTACGAGCGGCTGCAGAGCGGAGCCGAGATCGGGACCAAGGATGTCGACGGCGCCGTTCGCATGGCGATCGCCCAGGACGACCAGCTCTATCTTCCGACACTGGAGAAGAAGGGGCGCATGGCGCTGGCGCAGATTTCCACCCGCCGCCGGACGATCCACGCCCGCACGCCTACGCAGGACGCCTATATGCGGGCGCTGGAGCGGGCCGAGCTGGTCTTCGGCGTCGGCCCGGCCGGCACCGGCAAGACCTATCTCGCCGTCGCCCATGCCGCCATGCTGCTCGAGCGCGGCCAGGTCGACCGGATCATCCTGTCGCGGCCGGCGGTCGAGGCAGGCGAACGGCTCGGCTTCCTGCCCGGCGACATGAAGGAGAAGGTCGACCCTTATCTGCGGCCACTCTACGACGCGCTCTATGACATGATCCCGGCCGAGAAGGTGGAACGCGCGCTCGCCGCCGGGGCGATCGAGATTGCCCCGCTCGCCTTCATGCGCGGGCGTACGCTCGCCAATGCCGCGGTCATCCTCGACGAGGCGCAGAACACGACCTCCATGCAGATGAAGATGTTCCTGACCCGGCTCGGCGAGAACGCCCGCATGGTGGTGACCGGCGATCCCTCGCAGGTCGATCTGCCGCCGGGCCAGAAATCCGGCCTGATCGAGGCGCTTCGCGTCCTCACCGACGTGCCCAATATCGTGACCGTCCGCTTCCAGGCGGCGGACGTCGTTCGCCATCCGCTGGTGCAGGCGATCGTGGAAGCCTATGAAGAGGATACGGTGCGCCATCGCCCGTCGGCGATGCCGCTGGACAAGTGATGTCTGACCAATCCCTCACCTCCGGCTCGCCGGCTGCCGCCTATCCCGGCCTCACGGTTGCGCTCTCGGTCGAGTGTCCGGCCTGGGCCGCGGCCGGTCTCGGCGATATCGAGAGGCTCGCGCAGGAGACCTTCGCCGCCGCGGCCGCCCGGCTCGGCCTGCCGGAAACGCTGACGAGCGAGATCGCGCTGACGCTTGCCGACGACGAGACGGTGCGGGGCGTCAACGCCGAATGGCGGGACAAGGACCGGCCGACCAACATCCTGTCCTTCCCGATGGCCGATCTCGGTCCGGGCGAGCCGCCGGGCCCGCTGATGGGCGATCTCATCCTCGCCCATGAGACCGTGGCTCGCGAGGCCCGGGAGGAAGACAAGGCCTTCGCCGATCACTTCCGCCACCTTCTCGTCCACGGCTTCCTGCATCTCATGGGCTTCGACCACGCCGAGGATGCCGAAGCCGACGTGATGGAGGCGCATGAAGTGGCGATCCTTCAAGGGTTCGGGATCGCCGACCCCTATCTGGAACATTCGGGCGCCTGACCCCGTATCTTGGATCAACGGACGACACGAGACGATGAACAGACCCATGCGGAGCGATGAGGCGGCGCCGGAGCGCGCTGCCGACGAAGGCGGCGGCGAGGACCGAAGTCGCAAGGCGGCTGCCCCGCAGCCCCGACGCAGCATGTTCGGCGGCCTCCTGGACAGGGTTCGCCCGCGCATGCCGCGGCTGATGCGCGAGGATCTCACCAAGGCGCTCCTGCATCAGGGCAGCGGCGGTGAGGACTCATTCACCCCTGCCGAACGCGCCATGCTCAACAATATCCTCAGGCTGCGCGAGGTGCGCGTAGAGGACATCATGGTTCCGCGCGCCGACATCAAGGCAGTCGAGATCACGACGACGCTCGGCGAATTGATGAAGCAGTTCGAGGCGAGCGGCCATTCGCGCATGCCGGTCTATGGCGAGAGCCTCGACGATCCCCGCGGCATGATCCACATCCGCGACGTCGTCGGCCATATCACCCGCGTCGCCCGGCCCGCGCGCAACGGCAATGGCAACGGTCAGCCGCCGAAGAAGCCGCGTGCCGGTCTCGATCTCCGCCAGATCAACCTCGCCCGGCGGGTGCAGGATCTCGGCATCATCCGCAAGGTGCTGTTCGTGCCGCCCTCGATGCTCGCCACGGACCTGATGGCGCGCATGCAGGCCACGCGCACCCAGATGGCGCTGGTCATCGACGAATATGGCGGAACCGACGGTCTGGTCTCGCTCGAGGACGTCATCGAGATGGTCGTCGGCAATATCGAGGACGAGCACGACGACGAGGCGCCGATGATCACCGAGCGCGGCGACGGCATCTTCTATGCGGACGCGAGGGCCGATCTCGACGAGGTGAAGAGCGTCATCGGGCCGGATTTCGACATCTCGGAATATGAGGACGAGGCGGACACGATCGGCGGCCTCCTGTTTTCCGAGCTCGGCCGGGTGCCGGCCAGAGGCGAGGTCGTGCAGGCCGTGCCGGGCTTCGAGTTCCAGGTGCTGGAGGCCGATCCGCGGCGCGTGCGGCGGGTCCGCATCGTCCGCTTTCGCCAGGGCGAAAAGCGCCGGCGCATCGTCGAGGGCCTCGCCGACCAGGCCTGAGTCCTCCCGCGGGATCGCCCCGAGAGGGCGGAAAAAGCTTGGCGAAAGCCGGTCGCCGCCATAATGGGACCGTCGAAACGGGTCTATCAGCAGCGGGGCACCATCCTCCCGCGGGCGGGGATATGTGAGCGTTCTTTCCCAACGCGTCGAACGGATCGACCGAGCCTCGCTCGTCGATCGCCTGGCCGGTCGGGTCATCCTTCTGGAAGGCCTGCCGCGCGCGCTCCTGACGATCGCGGCGGGGGCCTCCTGCACCTTGGCCCTGCCGCCGGTCAATTTCCCGGCCGCCGGCTTCGTCGGCTTCCCGCTCCTCGTCTGGCTTCTCGACGGCACGGGCGTCGCGAACTCGCCGCTGCGCCGCCTGCGTGCGGACTTTTCCACCGGCTGGCTGTTCGGCTTCGGCTATTTCGTCGCCGGCCTGTGGTGGCTGGGCGCGGCCATGCTGGTCGACGCCGCCGCCTTCGCCGTCTTCATCCCGTTCGCCGTCATCGGCCTGCCGGCGGTGCTCGCGATCTATTACGGCCTCGCGACGCTCCTCGCACGCCGGGTCTGGAGCGACAGCGCCTGGCGCATCCTGCCGCTGGCTGCCGCCTTCGCGCTGGCCGAATATCTGCGCGGCATCCTCTTCACCGGCTTTCCCTGGAACGAGATCGCCGTGATGGCGGCGCCGGTGCCGGCACTGATGCAGTCGCTGAGCCTCGTCGGCCCGCATGGGCTGACGCTCGCCGCGATCATCGTCTTCGCCAGTCCGGCCGTCCTGATCGACCGGCGCGGCCGGGCGGCGATCCTGACCTTGGCGCTCGCTCTCGCGCTCGGCCATGTCGGCTATGGGATTATCCGGCTCCAGACCCATCCGACGGAGACGGTCCCTGGCGTCGCGGTCAAGGTGGTGCAGGCGAACATCGCCCAGTCGCTGCTGTTCGACGAGAGCGCGGCCCAGAGGACCTTTGCCCGGCATGTGAGCCTGACCGAGATGGAGACCGCGGCCACAGAAGGCGAGCCCGCCATGACCAAGGCACCGTCCGGCACCGGCGGGCCGCGGATCACCCGGATCGGTGCGGCCGAGCGCACTCTCGTCGTCTGGCCGGAATCCTCGATCCCGTTCCTGCTCACCGACCACCCCGAGGCGATCGCGCGCATCGCGGACATGCTGAAGCCCGGCGAGACGCTGATCGCCGGCGCGCCGCGCATGGAGGGCCCCGATCCCGCCACCGCCCGCGTCTACAACTCCATCTACGTGATCGGCGACAATGGCGAGATCGTCGATGCCCGCGACAAGGTGCATCTCGTGCCGTTCGGCGAATATCTGCCGTTCCAGTCCTTTCTGGAATCGCTCGGCATCTTCCAGCTGACCGAACTGCCCGGCGGCTTCTCGGCCGGCACCGTTCGCAGCAAGGTCGAGCTCGAGGGGGCGCCGTCCTTCCTGCCGCTGATCTGCTACGAGGTCATCTTCCCCGCGGAGATTGCGGCCGGAACGCCGGAGGATCGTCCCGGCTTCCTGATCAACGACACCAATGACGGCTGGTTCGGCCAGACGTCCGGGCCGTATCAGCATCTCAGGCTTGCCGAGATGACGGCGGTCGCCCTCGGCCTGCCGATCGTGAGGGCCGCGAATACGGGGATTTCCGTCGTCAACGATGCCTATGGACGCGAGTTGGACGCCCTTGCGCTCGGCTCGACCGGGGCGATCGAGACCGCCCTGCCACGTGCGGCGGAGGTGACGATCTACGCGAAATGGGGCGACCTTCCGTTCTTTTCGGCGATCGCTCTAATTGTGGCTCTGATGATCACATTTCGGTTAAGGATCGCTGCAAGGGTGAGTTGACAGCCGCCTCGCCATCGGCTTACGCGGAGATTGGGCAAATTGTCCTCGGACAATTTTAGGCCGTTTTCCGCTGCTTCGTACGACGCGCCGAGATGACGAGGCGGGTCCGTATCGGCGGCCGACGTGACGAATGGAAGAGGCGGGCGCGATGCAGGAAAACAAGAAGAAGCCGAATCCGGTCGACACGCATGTCGGCTCGCGGGTCCGGTTGCGTCGCACCATGCTCGGCATGAGCCAGGAAAAGCTTGGCGAATCCCTCGGAATCACGTTCCAGCAGGTCCAGAAATACGAAAAGGGCTCCAATCGCATCGGAGCGAGCCGGCTGCAGCGAATTTCCGAAGTTCTCGGCGTCCCCGTCTCCTTCTTCTTCGAGGACGTGCCGGGGAGCGACGCGCAACGGGGCGGACTGCAGGAATCGGGAACCGACTACGTCGTGGATTTCCTTTCTACTTCCGAAGGGTTGCAGCTGAACCGCGCCTTCGTGAAGATCTCCGATCCGAAGGTTCGCCGGCGCGTCATCGAGCTCGTCCGCACCCTTGCGGACTCCTCGGATCTCGCCGAAGAAAGCTGAAATCGGCCGCTTTTTGGCGTTGTTCGGTGGTCAATGAGGCTTGACGCCTCGCCGGGCATGCCGCAAACCCCGCCGCGAAGATTCCGACCAGATCGACCGGACACCGCAGCGTTCCGCGTCCAGTTCGGGCCGCGGGCGCTGCTGTTCGCGCAATTCCGTGCAGTCGATCGGTTTCTTGCAGAAGATAAGGGGACTTGAATGCCGCGTTCGGACTATCTGTTCACCAGTGAGAGCGTTTCGGAAGGTCATCCCGACAAGGTCTGCGACCGCATCTCCGACGAGATCGTCGACCTGGTTTATCGGGAAGCGAAGAAAACTGGGGTGGATCCGTGGTCCGTGCGCATCGCTTGCGAGACGCTGGCGACGACCAACCGCGTAGTGATCGCCGGCGAGGTGCGCCTGCCGCCCTCGCTGATGAAGACGGACAAGACCGGCAAGGAGGTCATCAATCCGTCGCGCTTCAAGTCGGCGGCGCGCCGCGCGATCCGCGACATCGGCTACGAGCAGGACGGCTTCCACTGGAAGACCGCCAAGATCGACGTCCTGCTGCACTCGCAGTCCGCCGACATCGCCCAGGGCGTCGACAAGTCGCATGAGACGCGCGACAATTCGGGCTCGAACGACATCAACGAAGGCGCGGGCGACCAAGGCATCATGTTCGGCTATGCCTGCCGCGAGACGCCGGAACTGATGCCGGCGCCGATCTACTATTCCCACAAGATCCTGGAACTGCTCGCCGCGGCCCGCAAAAAGGGCGAGGGCGACGTCGCCAAGCTTGGCCCCGACGCCAAGAGCCAGGTGACGATCCGCTACGAGAACGACATGCCGGTCGAGGTCACCTCGATCGTCCTGTCGACCCAGCACGTCGATGCGAGCTGGGACTCCAAGAAGGTCCGCGAAGTCGTCGAGCCTTATATCCGCGAGGCGATGGGCGAGATGCCGATCGCCGAGGACTGCGTCTGGTACATCAACCCGACCGGCAAGTTCGTCATCGGCGGGCCGGACGGCGATGCCGGTCTCACCGGCCGCAAGATCATCGTGGACACCTATGGCGGCGCAGCGCCGCATGGCGGCGGCGCCTTCTCTGGCAAGGACACGACCAAGGTCGACCGTTCGGCCGCCTATGCCGCGCGCTATCTCGCCAAGAACGTCGTCGCGGCCAAGCTCGCCGAGAAGTGCACGATCCAGATCGCCTATGCGATCGGCGTCGCGCAGCCGCTGGCGATCTACGTCAACCTGCACGACACCGGCCACAACGTCACCGAGGTCCAGGTCGAAAAGGCGATCCGCTCCGCGATGGATCTGTCGCCGACCGGCATCCGCCGGCATCTCGACCTCAACAAGCCGATCTATGCCCGCACCTCCGCCTATGGCCATTTCGGCCGCAAGGCCGGCCGCGACGGCTCCTTCTCCTGGGAGAAGACCGATCTCGCGCCGAAGCTGAAGGCGGCGATCAAGGCCGGCTGATATTGATACCTGCCGGCCCTCCCCATGCGGAGGCGCCGGTGCCACCCTTCGGCCGCGCGGCCAGTCGCCGCGCGGCCGAATGCGTTTTGCCAGGATCGATCGAGAGCATCCTCATGGCCGACGAGCATCATCCGACCCGCCAGCGCGAAGCCTTCTTCGGGCGCCTCAAGGGGCCGAAGCTGCGGCCGCACCAGGCGGAGCTAATCGCGGCGCGGCTGCCGGAACTGCGGCTCGACCTCGATCGGCCTGCGCCGGAGGACCTCGCAAGCCTGTTTTCCGCGCCGGTGACGGCGGTGCGCCTCGAGATCGGCTTCGGCGGCGGCGAGCATCTGCTCCACCGGACCGGCGAGGCGCCGCAGGTCGGCTTCATCGGCGTCGAGCCCTTCGTCAATGGCATGGCCAAGCTCCTCTCGGCGCAGGAGGATGCGCCCCGGCCCAATCTCCGCCTCTATGACGACGATGCCACCCGGCTCCTCGACTGGCTGCCGGAGGCGAGCCTGTCCGGCGTCGACCTCCTCTATCCGGATCCCTGGCCGAAGAAGCGGCACTTCAAGCGCCGCTTCGTCAGTCATCGCAATCTCGATCGGCTCGCACGCGTGATGAGGCCAGGCGCCGCCTTCCGCTTCGCCTCCGACATCGACACCTATGTCGACTGGACGCTGATCCACTGCCGCGACCATCCGGCCTTCGAATGGACCGCGACGACGGTGGCGGACTGGCACGCGCCCTATGCCGGCTGGCCGGGCACCCGCTACGAGGCGAAGGCGATCCGGGAAGGGCGCCGGCCAGCCTATCTGACCTTCCTGCGGGTCTGACGAAAGGCGCCGCGGCGAATTCGGCGCGTCTTCCGCCTCCGTGCGGCTTATCGGAGCGTCGACGGCGCGATCGCATTCGATCCGATGCGCGGCTTGAAGAGTCTCGGCCAGGGGTGTATATGACAGCGAAATTCTCGCGATGGCATCGAGAGAGTGGGTCCTGCCGGTCCCGCTCTTTTTTGTTACTGGGGCCTCGCCGATCGGATCAGCCGTCCGGCCGTCGACCCCGCGCCGCTTGCGGGATCCTGGAGAACCGGCCATCGATGGCCGAACCACGAGATTTCTGGAGCACCGTGTCGGACCGAAACGATCGTATCGTCAAGGAACAGGGCCTGGAGGGCAAGGTCGCCGCTATCGTCGAGCCGGCGATCGAGCAGCTCGGCTATCGGCTGGTGCGGGTACGCACGTCCGGCCTGAACGGCTTCACGCTGCAGATCATGGCCGAGCGGCCGGACGGAACGATGTCGGTCGAGGACTGCGAGGCGGTCTCGCGGGGCATTTCGCCGGTGCTCGACGTCGCCGATCCGATCGATAAGGCCTATCACCTCGAGATCTCCTCGCCGGGGATCGATCGGCCGCTGGTGCGCCGGAGCGACTTCGAAACCTGGGCCGGCTTCCTGATGAAGCTCGAGACGTCCAGGCTGATCGACGAGCGCAAGCGCTATCGGGGCCGCATCGTCGACGTGACCGACGCGGGAATCCGCGTCGAGCGCGATCAGGTCGCCTATGGCGAGCCGAGCGCCGTGGAGATTCCCTTCGATGCGATCGGCGAGGCACGCCTGATCCTGACCGACGACCTGATCCAGGCCGCACTGAAGGCGGACAAGGCGGCGCGCAAGGCGCGCGGCGAGACGATCGAGGACGACGAGGCGGCCGGACCCGCCGGCCACTGAGGCTGAAGACGGAGGAAGCGCGCGACCGCCTGTGGCGGGACTGCGGCGCGAACGCAAAAATGTGATGGGGCCGCCGCCAAGGAAAGATGCTGGCGGCCTGAAATCAGGAGAAAGACAATGGCAGTCAGTGCGAACAGGCTGGAGCTTCTGCAGATCGCGGATGCCGTCGCGCGCGAAAAGTCGATCGATCGCGAGATCGTCATCGGCGCCATGGCCGACGCCATTCAGAAGGCGGCGCGCAGCCGCTATGGCCAGGAGACCAACATCCGGGTCGACATCAACCAGAAGACCGGCGAGATGAAGCTGCAGCGGCTGCTCGAAGTGGTCGAGGATGTCGAGAACCCGAACACCCAGATCTATCTGGAACTCGCCCGCGACAAGAATCCCGACGCAGAGCCCGGCGACTTCATCGCCGAGCAGCTGCCGCCGATGGATTTCGGCCGTATCGCCGCCCAGTCCGCCAAGCAGGTCATCGTGCAGAAGGTCCGCGAGGCCGAGCGCGACCGCCAGTATGACGAGTTCAAGGACCGCGTCGGCGAGATCGTCAACGGTACCGTCAAGCGCGTCGAATACGGCAACGTCATCGTCGACCTCGGCCGCGGCGAGGGCATCATCCGGCGCGACGAGCAGATCCCGCGCGAGGCGTTTCGCTACGGCGATCGCGTGCGCGCCTTCGTCTACGACGTCAGGCGCGAACAGCGCGGCCCGCAGATCTTCCTGTCGCGCACCCATCCGCAGTTCATGGCGAAGCTCTTCACCATGGAAGTGCCGGAGATCTACGACGGCATCATCACCATCAAGGCGGTTGCCCGCGATCCCGGGTCGAGGGCCAAGATTGCCGTGGTCTCCTCCGATTCCTCGGTCGATCCGGTCGGCGCCTGCGTCGGCATGCGCGGCTCGCGCGTGCAGGCGGTCGTCGGCGAGTTGCAGGGCGAGAAGATCGACATCATTCCCTGGTCGCCGGACGCTGCGGCCTTCCTCGTCAATGCGCTGCAGCCGGCGGAAGTCGCCAAGGTCGTGCTCGACGAGGACGCCGAGCGTATTGAAGTCGTCGTCCCCGATGACCAATTGTCGCTTGCGATCGGTCGGCGCGGCCAGAACGTGCGTCTCGCCTCGCAGCTGACCGGCTGGGATATCGACATTCTCACCGAGCAGGAGGAATCGGAGCGCCGGCAGAAGGAATTCGTCGAGCGTTCGGAAACCTTCATGGAAGCGCTGAACGTCGACGAGATGGTTGGCCAGCTGCTCGCCTCCGAGGGCTTCACGTCGGTGGAGGAAGTGGCCTATGTCGATCAGGACGAGGTGGCCTCGATCGAGGGCTTCGACGACGACACGGCCTCGGAGATCCAGGAGCGGGCCCGCGAATATCTCGATCGGATCGAGGCCGAGCACGAGGCCAAGCGCGTGGAACTCGGCGTTGCCGACGAGCTCAAGGAGATCGCCGGCCTGACGACGCCGATGCTGGTCGCGCTCGGCGAGGACGGCATCAAGAGCCTCGACGACTTCGCCGGCTGTGCCGCCGACGACCTCGTGGGCTGGACCGAGCGCAAGGACGGAGAAACCAAGCGGTTTGCCGGCGCGCTCTCGAATTTCGACGTCTCGCGTACGGATGCCGAGCAGATGATCATCGCCGCGCGTCTGAAGGCGGGCTGGATCACGGAGGCCGATCTCGCCGGTCCTGAAGAAATCGGCGAGGACGAAGATCAGGACGCGGCGGCGGAAGCCGAGGCGGCGGTCTGAGGGACAGGCCCATCGAACGGACGGCCGGGATGACGGGCGAGGAGACGGGCGAAGCGCTGCGGGTGGATCCCGGCGAGGCAGGCGGCAAGGACGACGGGGAAAGCCGGTTGAACGAGCGCACCTGCATCGTCACGCGTACGACCCAGTCGGCGGAGGATCTCCTGAGATTCGTCCGCAGCCCCGACGGCGACGTCGTGCCCGATTTGCGCCGCCGGCTTCCGGGCCGGGGCGCGCACGTCGCCTTCGACCGCCGGGCGGTGGATGAGGCGGCGCGGCGCAAGCTGTTCGCGCGGGCCTTCCGCGCGGAGACGAAGGTGCCGGCGGATCTCGGCGAGCGCGTCGATGCGCTGCTGGTGAAGTTGGCCTGCGGGTCGCTGGGCTTTGCCAAGAAGGCGGGGCAACTGGTGACCGGCGCCGAGAAGGTGTCGACCGCCGTGCGCTCCGGCCGTGCGGTTCTGGTGGTTCATGCGGTGGATGCCGCGCCGGATGGAATTCGCAAGCTCGATGCCGCGCGGCTTGCCGCTGCGGCAGGGATTGTAGAGAAGATGGTGCCGGCACTCCGCCTTATCCAATCCGACGAATTGGGTTTGGCGTTGGGTGGGGTGAATGTGATACATGCAGCCATCCTTGCCGGTGATGCAGGCTCGGCTGCTCGAAAGCGCTTGGAAGCGCTGGCGAAATACCGGGGCTTATGCCCCGATATGGCCGATGGCGACGCCCTTTTGGGGTGAACCGACGGCCGGACTGAGACTGTAATCGACACGGGAGCGCCTTCCGAGCGACGCTCCAGGCAAGATGAAGGGTGCGGGATCGATCCCGCGCAGGAAGCGGAAGCGTAGATGAGCGATACCAAGTCCGGCGACGACAAGACGCTGAGCGTGAGCACGAAGAAGACCCTGACCTTGAAGCGTGGCGGCGTCGAGCAGTCCACGGTTCGGCAGAACTTCAGCCACGGGCGCACGAAGAATGTCGTGGTCGAGACCAAGAAGCGGCGGATCCACAAGCCCGACGAGCCGGCAGCCCCGGCGGTCGCGGCGGGTCTGAAGCCGCGCCCGGCGCAGGCTCAGCCGCAGCAGCCGCAGCAGCCGGCCTCGTCCGCTGCGCCGGCGAAGCCGCATGTCGCGCCGCCGATGCCGCCGCAGACGAGCGGTGGTCGCCCCCCTCAGATCCAGATCGGTCCGAAGCCGGGACAGCAGTCCGCGGCAGCGACTGCGCCCGAGCCTCGGGACGGGACGGCGCCGGAAGCACAGGCCGCGACGCCGCAGCCGGAGGCCAAGGCGCCGGAAGCCGCGCCGGCTCCCGAGGCTCCTGCCGCCGCGCCGGCTCCGCAGCCGGCCGCCGAGGCACCGGAAGCGCCTGCCGCCCAGGCGCCGGTCGAAGCGCCTGCTGCCGCCGAACCCGTAGCGGCGAAGCCGCAGGCCGAAGCTCCGGCCGCTGCCGCCCAGCCGACGCCGCCGGAGGCGCGCCAGACTGTGGCCCCCCGGGCCGAGGCTCGTGTCGACCGTGCGCCGACGCCCACGCAGGCCGCCGGCAACCGCCCGGCCCAGACCGGACGCACCGATTCGGGCCCGCAGAATCGCGGCCGTCCCGGCGGTCCCGGGCAGTCGTCCGGGCGCCCGGGCGGTAATCAGGGTCAGCAGGCGGGACGCCAGGGCCAATCCGGCAACCGTCCCGGCGGCCGCGACGATCGTCGCGGTCCGCAGCAGACCGGCAACAACAATGCCGGCGGACGCCAGCCCCGCGGCGCGGTTCTGAGCGATCTGTCTTCCCGTGAGATGGACGCGCGCCGCCGCGCGCTCGAGATCGCCAAGCAGCGCGAGGTCGAGGCCCGGCGGCTCTTCCAGGAGGAAGAAGCCCGCCGGATCGCGGACGACGAACGCCGTCGTGCAGAGCGCGAGGAATCCGAGCGTCGTCAGGCCGAGGAGCAGGCGCGTCTCGAGGCCGAGCAGGCCGCCAAGCGCAAGGCCGAGGCGGACGCGGAGCGTCGTGCCAAGACGGCGCCCGGGCAGAAGGCTGTTCCGGCCGCTCCCGCATCGCCGGCCGATGCCGAGGCCGCAGCGGCCAAGGCGCCCCGGGTCGATTCCCGCCGCCGCGGTGTCGACGACGAGGAGAGCGGTCGCGCCCGTCCGGGCAGCCCGCGCCGTCCCAGCAAGGCGACGCCGGAGGCCGCCAAGCCGGCCCGTCCGGATCGCGACGACGGACGTCGCCGCGGCAAGCTGACGCTCGACAAGGCCTTGTCGGGCGACGAGGGCGCGCGCGGTCGCTCGCTCTCCTCGATCCGCCGCCGGCAGGAAAAATTCAAGCGCTCGCAGCAGAACCAGCCGCGAGAGAAGATTGCACGCGAAGTGATTATTCCAGAGACGATCAGCATCCAGGAACTTGCCAACCGCATGTCGGAGCGTTCCGTCGACGTCATCAAGTACCTGATGCAGCAGGGCCAGATGATGAAGCCGGGCGACATCATCGAGCCTGATCTCGCCGAGCTCATCGCGGCGGAATTCGGCCATACTGTGCGCCGTGTCGCGGAATCCGACGTCGAGGAAGGCATCTTCAACGTCCAGGACAAGGCGGAGAACCTGGTTTCGCGACCGCCGGTCGTGACCATCATGGGCCATGTCGACCACGGCAAGACCTCGCTGCTCGACGCGATCCGCAAGACCCACGTCGTCTCCGGCGAGGCCGGCGGCATCACGCAGCATATCGGCGCCTATCAGGTCGAGCAGGACGGGCAGAAGATCTCGTTCATCGACACGCCGGGCCATGCCGCCTTCACGGCGATGCGAGCGAGAGGCGCGCAGGCGACCGACATTGCGATCCTCGTGGTCGCCGCCGACGACAGCGTCATGCCGCAGACGATCGAGTCCATCAATCACGCCAAGGCGGCAGGTGTCCCGATCATCGTGGCGATCAACAAGATCGACAAGCCGGGCGCCGACGCTAACAAGGTCCGCAGCGCGCTCCTGCAGCACGAGGTGTTCGTCGAATCCATGGGCGGCGAAGTCCTCGACGTCGAGGTCTCGGCGCTGAAGGGAACGGGTCTCGACAAGCTGCTCGAGGCGATCCTGCTGCAGTCCGAGGTCCTCGACCTCAAGGCCGATCCGGCGCGGACCGCGGAAGGCGTCGTCATCGAGGCGCAGCTCGACAAGGGCCGCGGCCCGGTCGCGACCGTCCTCGTCCAGACCGGCACCTTGAAGATCGGCGACATCGTCGTCGCCGGCGACGAGTGGGGCCGGGTGCGTGCGCTGGTCAACGACAAGGGCGCGCAGCTGAAGGAGGCCCCGCCGTCGATGCCGGTCGAAGTGCTCGGCATGCAGGGAACCCCGCATGCCGGCGACCGCTTCGCCGTCGTCGAGAACGAGGCCAAGGCCCGCGAGATCTCCGAGTACCGCCAGCGTGTCGCCCGCGAGAAGCAGGTGGCGAAGTCTGCCGGCCAGCGCGGCTCGCTCGAGCAGATGATGTCGCAGCTGCAGGATACCGGGCTGAAGCAGTTCCCGCTCCTGATCAAGGGCGACGTGCAGGGCTCGATCGAGGCGATCGACGGGGCGCTGGACGCGCTCGGCACCGACGAGGTGCGTGCCAACATCGTCCATTCGGGCGCCGGCGCGATCACCGAGTCCGACGTTTCGCTCGCCGCGGCGTCCAACGCCGCGATCATCGGCTTCAACGTCCGCGCCAACAAGCAGGCACGCGACGCGGCCGAGCGCGAGGGCATCGAGATCCGCTACTACAACATCATCTACGACCTCGTGGATGACGTGAAGGACGCGATGTCGGGCCTGCTCTCGCCGGAGCGCCGCGAGACCTTCCTCGGCAATGCCGAGATCCGCGAGGTCTTCAACATCACCAAGGTCGGCAAGGTCGCCGGCTGCCTGGTCACCGAGGGCGAGGTCGAGCGCGGCGCGGGCGTGCGCCTCATCCGCGACAACGTCGTCATCCACGAAGGTACGCTCAAGACGCTCAAGCGCTTCAAGGACGAAGTGCAGAAGGTGGTCAGCGGCCAGGAATGCGGCATGGCCTTCGAGCGCTACGAGGACATCCGCCAGGGCGACGTCATCGAGTGCTTCCGCGTCGAACACGTGGCGCGCACGCTCTAAGACACGAGGCGGCGGACCGATCCGGTCGGCCGCCTCTCGCACGGCGTCATCTGTTGCGGCGATGGAGCCTGCCGGTCGGCGGGCCCCGAGGCGCCGGATGGTCGGCACCGGGCTCCCGCGCCGTCAGGGACGGTCGGCGCCCGATATGTGACCGGATGCGGCCGGAGCGTCCGCACGTCACCAGCGGATAGGATCCGAAAATCATGGCCAAACACGCGAAGGGTCCTTCGCAGCGAATGCTGTCGGTGGGCGAGAAGGTCCGTCACGCGTTGACGGAGATCTTCCAGCGCGGCGAGATCACCGATCCGCTGCTCGAAAAGGCGGTCGTCTCGGTCTCGGAAGTGCGCATGTCGCCCGACCTGAAGATCGCGACGGCCTATGTCACCGTGCTCGGCCAGGACGAGACGGAGCCTTTCGTCAAGGCGCTGAACCAGAACGCCCGCTTCATCCGCGGTCGGCTGACGCCGGCTTTGCGGCAGATGAAATACATGCCGGAGGTTCGGTTCCGAACCGACACCTCCTTCGACAATTTCGCGCGGATCGACGCGCTCCTGAAGTCGCCCGAGGTCCAGCGCGATCTCGATAGCGACGGCGAGCAGGACGCGGCGCCGAAGGCGACACCGGAACGAGACGGAGACGACGACTGATGGCGCGGCGCGGCAAGAAGCCGAAGGGGCGGCCGATCAACGGCTGGATCATCCTGGACAAGCCGAGGGGCATGGGCTCGACCGATGCGGTCGGCCGGCTGAAATGGCTCTACTTCGCGCAGAAGGCCGGCCATGCCGGCACGCTCGATCCGCTCGCCTCCGGCATGCTGCCGATCGCGCTCGGCGATGCCACGAAGACCGTTCCTTTCGTCATGGACGGGCGCAAGACCTATCGCTTCGCCGTGCGCTGGGGCGCCGAGACGACGACCGACGATCTGGAAGGGCCGGTGGTGCGCTCGTCCGACGCCCGGCCGGGAGAAGACGAGATCCGGGCGCTCATCCCGGACTATCTCGGCGAGATCAGCCAGGTGCCGCCCACCTTCTCGGCGATCAAGATCGCCGGCGAGCGCGCCTATGACCTTGCCCGCGAGGGCGAGACGGTCGAGATCGCCGCGCGCACCGTCACCGTCCACCGGCTGGAGATCGTCGACATGCCGGACGCCGACACGACGGTCTTCGAGGCCGAATGCGGCAAGGGCACCTATGTCCGCTCGATCGCCCGCGACATGGGGCGCGAGCTCGGCTGCTACGGCCATGTCGCCGACCTCCGGCGGATCGCGGTCGGCGCCTTCGGCGAGGACGATCTCGTACCGCTGGACGAACTGGAGGCCGCCGCCGAAGAGGGTCTGGAGCAGCTGGACGCCGAGGCGATCGAGGCCGGCGCGCGGCCGCGCGTCGTCGACTTCCGCCCGCTCGACGAGTACATCGTCAGCCCGGAGGCGGCGCTCGCCGACCTCTACGAGGTGACGCTGACCGACGAGCAGGCGGGCCGGGTCCTGTCGGGCAACGAGGTCCTCTTGCGGGGCCGCGACGCGCCGGTATTCTGCGACGAGGCCTATGCCACCGGCCATGGCCGGCTGATCGCGCTCGGCGCGATCGAGCAGGGCTCGTTCAAGCCCAAGCGCGTCTTCGGCGGCCGGGGCTGAGACGCGCGCCGCGCTTCCCCCTTGCGACCTCAAGTCTCAATCCTTGCCCGCCGGTCTTCCGAAACCGGCCTTGCGCCTTATGACCCCTTAGGCGTTCCCGTCACGGGAGCGCGGGACGAGGAAAGCGAGAGGCGCAAGCGGTAATGGCGAGACTCCCGGGGCTCACACGGAAGCGGTCGAAGCGCCGGGACAAGGTCAAGCGCTCGGCCATCGGCGCCCCGCCCGGGCAATTGGTGGCCGATCCCGACGCCTCCGTGACGCGTCTCACCGCCTTCGGAATCGGCGACGGGGAGACGAAGCGGCTCGAGGGCTGCACGCTCGACGAGGCGCTCGCGCTCCGCGGATCCTGCCAGAAGCTCTGGCTCGACTGCACCGGCCTTGCCGACATCTCGCTGATCCGCCGGCTTGGCGACGCCTTCGGCCTTCACCCGCTGGCGCTGGAAGACGTCGTCAACACCGACCAGCGGCCGAAATGCGAGGTTTTCGCAGACCTAGCCTTCGTGGTCATGCGCATGCTCAATCCCGACGGGGATTCCGAGCAGATCTCGCTGTTCTTCGGCGAAGGCTTCGTCCTCACCTTCCAGGAGCGGCCGGGCGACAGCTTCGAACCGGTGCGCGCGCGCATCGCCAAGGGCGCGCCGCGCATTCTCGCCGGCCAGGCCGACTACCTCGCCTATGCGCTGATCGACGCCGTCGTCGACGGCTATTTTCCCGTCGTCGACGCCCAGACCGGCCGGCTGGAGGCGCTGGAGGACGAGATCTTCGACGATGTCGACGCCGTCCAGGTGCCCGAGCTCCATGCCATGCGCCGCGACATGCTGCAGCTGAAGCGCTGGCTGCGCCCGACGCGCGACGCGCTCGGCGTCATCCTGCGGATCGACCGGCCGTTCCTGCGCGAGGAGACCAAGACCTTCTTCGCCGATATCCAGGACCATGCCGACCAGCTGATCGATCTCAACGAGACCGACCGGGACACCGCCTCGGGCCTGATCGATCTTCACATGACGCTGTCGGCTGCCCGCACCAACGAGGTGATCAACCTCCTGACGATCATCTCGACGATCTTCATTCCCCTCGGCTTCCTCGCCGGGCTCTGGGGGATGAACTTCAATCCCGAGATCTCGGAGTGGAACATGCCGCTGACACAGTCCCCCTATGGCTATCCGGTCGCGCTCGCCGTCATGACCGGGATTGCTCTTGGTTTGCTGGCTTACTTCAAACGAAAGCGTTGGATATGACGATGCTCGACCCGCAGGCGAAGGCCGTTCTTGACGAACTGGCGAGGCGGCAATCCGCCCAGCCGGAACCGCGGGACGATGGCGACGCGCTGGCCAATGCGCGGGCGATGACCGGCGGCCTCGCCGACTTCTCCGGCGCGCCGGAGGATGTCGCGGCCGTCGAGGACATCGCCGTCGACAGTCCGGCCGGACCGATCCCGGTGCGGCTCTACCGACCCGCCGGGGAAGGCAGGCTGCCGCTTCTCATCTGGTATCATGGCGGCGGCGGCATGGCCGGCTCGCTTCAAAGCCACGACGCCGCCCTGCGCTCGCTGGCGAATTCGACCGCTCGGGCGATCGCTGCGGTCGACTATCGCCTGGCGCCGGACCATTCGTTCCCCGCACCGCACGAGGACTGTTTCGCGGCAACGCGCGCTTTGGCGGCGCAAGCGGAGGCGCTCGGCTGCGATCCCGGCCGCATCGCGATCGGCGGCGATTCGATCGGTGGCCTGTTCGCCCTGGTCGTCGCGCTGGAGCTGCGCGATGCCGGCGAGACGCTCCCCGAGGCGCTGGTCGTCCTTTATCCCAACAGCGATTTTCGTCCGGACCGGGACTGGCCGTCGCTGACCGAGGAGAGCGGCCATGTCATGACGGTCGAATCCCTCGCCTATGAGAACGATCTCTATGTTCCCGACCGCGCCGACCGCTATGCGCCCGAGGCCTCGCCCTTCCTCGCGCCCGATCTCTCCCGCCTGCCGAGAACGCTTTTCGTCACCTGCGAGCGCGACCCGCTGCGCGACGAAGGCGAGGCCTTCGCCACGAGACTGGCCGAGGCCGGTGTTTCCCTGATTCGCCAACGCGAGCCCGGCATGATCCACGGCTTTCTGCAGATGGGCGGCTGGATCGGAGCGACGGCCGGTCTGCGAGATCGGATCGCGGCCTTTCTCGACGCGTAGCCACGCCTACCGCTGCTTCTCGCGCCAGTTCGGGTTGATCCAGGGGGTCAGCTCCGTCTCGGGCGCCAGCATTCCCTTGCCGAGAATGTGGTCGGCGGCCTTCTCGCCGACCATGATCGAGGGGCCGTTGAGATTGCCGTTGGTGATCCGCGGGAAGATCGAGGAATCGGCGAGGCGCAGGTTTTCGGTGCCGATTACCCGGCATTCCGGATCGACCACCGCCTCGCCGTCGTCGACCGCGCCGAGGCGGGCCGTGCCGCAGGGGTGATAGGCGCTTTCGGCATGATGGGCGACGAAGCGGTCGAGATCTTCGTCGGTGGTGGCGTCGGCGCCCGGCTGGATCTCCGGCCCGCGATAGGGATCGAAGGCTTGCTGGGCGTAGATCTCGCGGGTGAGGCGGATCGCGGCGCGGAATTCCCGCCAATCGTCCTCATGCGACATGTAGTTGAAGCGGATCGCGGGCGCTTCCGCCGGGTCGGCGCTCTTCAGGCGCACAGTGCCGCGCGACTTGGACCGCATCGGTCCGACATGGGCCTGGAAGCCGTGGCCGGGCGCGGCGGACTTGCCGTCGTAGCGGATCGCGCCAGGCAGGAAATGGTACTGGATATCGGGATATTCGATGCCGGCCGCCGAGCGGATGAAGGCAGCTGCCTCGAAATGATTGGTGGCGCCGTAGCCGGTGTGCATCAGCATCCATTCGAGCCCGACCCGGCCCTTGGAGAAGAGGCCGAGATAGCCGTTGAGGGTGATCGGCTGCAGGCAGGTCTGCTGGATGTAGAGTTCGAGATGGTCCTGCAGGTTCTGCCCGACCCCCGGCCGCGGCACGCGTGTCCGGATGCCGACGCGGGAGAGTTCGGCGGGATCGCCGATGCCCGAATGCATGAGGAGGACCGGCGAGTTGATCGAGCCGGCGGCGAGGACCACTTCCTTGCGCGCCTTGATGAGCCCCGTCTGCCGCCGTCCGCGCCGCACCGTGACGCCGATGGCGCGGGCCGGATTGTCGCTCGCAAAGGCGACGGACAGCGCCTCCGCCTGTAATAGGCGGCAGTTGCCCCGCGCCATTGCGGGCCTCAGATAGGCGTTGGCGGCGGACCAGCGCCGACCCTGCCAGATCGTCTGCTGCATCGGGCCGAAGCCTTCCTGGCGCTCGGCATTGTAGTCCTCGGTCACCGGATAGCCGGCCTGCCGCCCGGCCTCGACGAAGGTCTCGTAGAGCGGGTTTTCCATGTCGCCGTTCTTGACGTTGAGCGGACCGGCGGTGCCGCGCCAGGCCGGGTCGACGCCGCGGCCGGCGCCGCCATGGAAATTCTCCATGCGCTTGAAATAGGGGAGGACGTCGGCATAGGCCCAGCCGGCTGCGCCCATCGTCTCCCAATGCGCATAGTCGAGCGCATGGCCGCGCACATAGACCATGCCGTTGATCGAAGAGGACCCGCCGATGACGCGGCCGCGCGGGGTGACGAGCCGCCGTCCGGCGAGCGTCTTCTCGGCCTCCGCGACATAGCCCCAGTCGTAGCGCTTCATGTTCATCGGAAAGGACAGCGCGCCCGGCATCTGGATGAACGGCCCGGCGTCGGTGCCGCCGGCCTCGATCACCAGGACCTCGTTCGCGCCGTTGTTCGAGAGGCGATAGGCGAGGGCGGATCCGGCCGAGCCGGAGCCGACGATCACATAGTCGGCTTCGTCGATGGTTCGCGTCATGATCCGATCTCCGCTTCGATATACCGTTCGATCATGGCGGCCGCGGCCTTGGGGTCCGGCCGGGTGAGCGGGGTCAGCGCCTGGCGCAGCCAGACCCCGTCGATCATCGCGCCGGCGGCGGCAGCGATCCGGGCGGCGGCGGGCATGCCGGCGAGCGGCGTCAGGGCCGAGACGAGATTGGTCTCGAGCCGCCGGAAGTAGATCCTGAGGAGCCGCGCCGCCTCGCCCGAGCGCCGCGCATAGGCGTAGAAGACCAGCCAGGCCGCGATCGTCTCGCGCGTGAACTGGCTGTCGTCGAAACAGCCGGCGACGATTGCGCTCACCCGCTCGCGCGGGGTCCGTGCCGCGGCGAGCCGCCGCGTCACATTGGCTCGGAAATTGCGCAGGAGATGGCGCATCGCGGCGATCAGGAGATCGTCCTTGGTCCCGAAATAATGATGGATGAGCGCTGGCGAGACGGCGGCCCGCGCGGCGATCTCGGCCATGGTGACCTCGAGGGTCCCGGCCTCCTCGATGGCCGAGACCGCGGCGGCGATGAGGGTCTCGCGGCGCGCCGTCTCGACCGTGCTGCGCCCCGCCCTGCGGGTAAAGAGTGACGACATGCCGTGCAGCATAACGTCGTTGACTGGCCAGTCAATCAACCAGTGAGGCACGCCGGTCGGCCATGGCGGCGTTTCGTTACGGCACCGGGTCTTCGGCAAGAGCGCAAGGATGCAGCGCAGCATCCCGCGGCGGCCGCCTCTCGTTTGCCAGTTCAGCGGAATGCGCGGGCTGGGCAGCCTGCGCCGGCTGCCGCAGCGTCTGAACGATGAGCGCCGCGGCGGAGCCGAGAGGGCGCTCGGGAGCGCGGCCCAGGCGGAGTGACCGGCAGGCGGGCGCGATATCGGCACCGATCCTTCCTCGCAGAAGGTGTTGCGCGCGAGTTTACCGAATTTTCCGATCGATTCTTAAGGCTTCCATGAAACGATCCCGGGCATTTCCTGTCTGCCTTGAGGATCGAAACAGCCATGGCGCCGATGCGAAGGATTGGGATGATGGCGAAGTCGGCTCTCGGCGCGGCTCTCGGCCGCTTCCTCGGGGATCGGCGGGGCAATTTCGGGGTGATCGCGGCGCTCGTGGCGGTGCCGCTGATTCTCGGCATGGGCGGAGCGGTCGACTATTCCAACGCCTTGCGCAAACGCATGTCCGTGCAAACGGCGGCGGACGCGGCGGCGCTTGCGGCGGCGAAATATACCGGCAACGACGAGACCGAGCGCGTCCGTCAGGCCGACATGCTGTTCAACGCCAATCTCGAGAGCGATGTGACGATCATTTCGAAACAGCTCAAGATCAACGGCAAGAGCTACATCTACGACGTCAAGTTCTCGTCTCCCACCGCCTTCCTGGGGCTGATGGCCGTCAACGATCTGACCATGTCGGTCGAGGCCGTGTCGGCGCATTCCGACATTCCGCTCGACATCGTTCTCGTCCTGGATTCGACCGGTTCGATGGCGAGCTCCGGCAAGATGACGCAGATGCAGGCGGCGGTGAAGCTCTTCCTCGGCAATTTCGACGCCTCGTCCGGCGTGACCAACGTCCAGGTCGCGATGGTGCCCTTCGACACCGAGGTCCGCGTCAACAACCTCAACATGACGATGGTGACGGCGCCCACCGTCACCTGCAGCTTCATGTCGTCTCCGGACACGTCCTACTGCAGCTCGACGGCGGACGGATTCCGCATCGGCACGCAGGGCGTCTACTATGCCGGCTACAACAATTCATCGCGCAAATGGATCAAATATTTATATGAAACCACGGAGACGACGGACGCCAGGCTGGTAGTCTCGCGCGACACCTACAGCTGTGCGTATTCGAGCTACTCGAGCTGCTCGGTCTCGACCGCGACCGTCTACAACCGCGTCTACACCAACATCAAGGTGACGGGGAACTGGTCCGGCTGCGTGTTCGACAGGCTGCAGCCCTACGATACGCAGAACGATGCCCCGTCGGTGAGCGTCACCGCGACGCTCTACCCGCGGGCCGCCAACTGCAATTCCAGTTCCTCGCTGCAGCCGGTGCAGGGCCTGACGACGGATCTCACCGCCATCCAGACGGCCGTGCAGAAGCTCACGCCCTCGGGCAACACCAACATCGCCATCGGCGTGCAGTGGGGCATGGAGGCGCTGACCACCTCCTACCCGCTGACGGGCGCGAATACCGATGCCCGCAGGCATGCGATCATGATCGTCCTCACGGACGGCGACAATACGCAGGACCGCTGGTACGATTCCAGCCAGAGCGGCAAGATCGACGAACGCACGAAGCTCGCCTGCCAGAACGCCAAGGCGATGAAGAATCCAGACGGCACCCCGCTGGAGATGTATACGATCCGGCTGGTCGCGGGGAACGCATCGCTCCTGCAGGACTGCGCCACCGACGCCGGACACTATTATTCGGTGACCGCGGCGAGCCAGCTCACCAGCGTCTTTGCCGATATCGCCGAGCGGGTGAAGCGCATCCGGATCGTCAGCTGAGGTCCCGCCGGGGCCTGTCTGCCGCCCTCGTCCCGGCGGATTGATCGGCCGCAGAAGATTGTCCGTTGCCCTTGCGTCAATTGCGTGAAGAATGTCCCCGCGGGACATGTCAGGCGCAAGGATGCGGAAGTCATGAGCGATCTCGACGAACTCATCGAGGCGGCGGGGCAGCGACCGAGTGCCGGCCTCTTGCGGATCGTCATCGCCACGGCCGGCGCCGGAGGCCAGGGCGCCGAGATCGTGGGCTTCCTCGCAGGGCTGGCGCCGCAGAATTACGATCCGGACCTGCGCGAGACGGTCGCCCGCCTGCTTCTGGACGAGGATGCGGCCCAGGCCGCGCTCGCCTGGACCGGCGGCGAGGAGGGCGCGCTGGCGATCCTCAGGGCCCGGGCGCTTCTCCGCCTCGATCGCGTCGGTGAGGCACGGGAGGGCTATCAGGCGGCGCTCGCGCTTTTTCCGCAGCTTCGTGACGCTGCGCTGGACCAGAGCCTTGCTACTGCGCAGGCCGTCGCGGCGGCGCCTTGCGGCTCGGCATCCGGCAATGTCGTCGCGCTCGATCCGAGGCGCCGCGCCATCGAAATGGCCAGCGAGGAGCCGGCTTTCGATACAGGCCACGCCCGCGTCGACTTCCAAGGCATCGGCGGTCTCGACGACGTCAAGAACCAGATCCGCCGCCGCATCATCCTGCCCTTCGAACGGCGGGGGATCTTCGACCGGTTCAAGCGGCGTGCCGGCGGCGGCGTCCTCCTCTACGGCCCTCCCGGCTGCGGCAAGACGCTCTTGGCGCGGGCGACGGCCAGCGAATGCGGCGCGAGCTTCACCGCCGTCGAGATCACCGACGTCCTCGACAAATGGCTGGGCGAATCGGAAAAGCACGTGGCCGCGCTGTTTGCCGAGGCGCGCGCCCGCCGTCCCGCCGTCCTGTTCTTCGACGAGGTCGAGGCGCTCGCCTCGCGCCGCCGCTTTTCCGAGCACAGCTATCAGTCGTCCATGGTGTCGACATTCCTCAATCAGATGGACGGGTTCAAGGACGACAATGACGGGATCCTGGTGCTCGCTGCGACGAACACGCCCTGGGCGATCGATGCGGCCTTTCGCCGGCCCGGCCGCTTCGACCGATCGCTGTTCGTGCCGCCGCCGGACCGGGTGGCGCGCGAGGCGATCCTGTCGATCGCGCTCAAGGACCGGCCTGTGGCTTCCGCCCTTTCGCTCGCCGGCATTGCCGACAGGACCAGCGGCTTCTCCGGCGCCGACCTCGTCCATCTCGTCGAGACCGCCTGCGATCTTGCGATCGAGCGCTCGATCGCGGCGGACAGCGTCGCGCCGATCACCGGGGCCGATCTCCGGGAGGCGCTGAAGACGGTGAAGCCGACGACGGGCGAATGGCTGACCCAGGCCCGCAACTACGCAAAATTCGCCAATGAGGGCGGGTTCTATGACGATGTCGCCGCCTTTCTCGACAAACACGCTCGCTGACGATGCGCAGGCCGGCGCGCTCGAGGCCGGCATGCGGGCCGCCCGGGCCTTCGCCGAGGCGCGCAACTGGCGCCGTGCGCTCGCCGCGCTGGAACAGGTGCTGTCGTCGAACCCCGACCACGCGCCGGCCCATTACCTGATCGGCGCCTATCGCGATTGCCTCGGCGAGCACGAGCAGGCCGTGGAGGCCTGCCGTGAGGCCGTGCGGCTGGCACCCGCCGACAACGTCGCCCATCGCATGCTCGGCCTCGTTCTCTCGGGCCGCAGGCGCAGCCACCGCGCGGCACTGAAGCACATCGAGGAAGCGATCCGCCTCGCGCCGGAAGACGCCTGGAACCACTACACGATGGGTGGCCTGAGAGCCGCGATGTCGCAGCCGCGCAAGGCGCTCGCCTCCTTCGAGAAGGCGATTTCGCTGGCTCCGAACGATCCGCCGCTTCTCGCGCTGGCGGCCGAACACTGTTTCGGCCTCGGGCGGATCGAGACGGCCAACGCCTATGCCGGCCGGGCCTATCTGGCAGATCCCGGTCATCTGCGGGCGATCACCGCAGAGGCGAGAGCGCGGCTGACGCAGGGCCGCACCGCCGAGGCACTCGATCTCGCCCGCGCCGCGGCCGCGCTGGACGCGTCGGACCCCAAGGCGCTCTTAGTCCTCTTCGAGATCGAAGCCCGCCGCAGCCCGCTCTGCGCGGCGTGGACAAGGCTGCGGGAGTGGGCGGGGCAAAGCCGCCTTCGCGTCGCGTTGCTCGGGATCGTAACCCTATACGCCCTCTCCGCGCTGATCACCTTGTCGTTCGCGGCCGGCCGTTTCGGCCCCTTGGTCGTCGCCGGCGGATCGCTCGGCCTCGTCGCCCTGGTACTGGATCCGCAAAAGCGGGCGCGCTGGCGCGCGGCAGCCGCCCGTAAGAGGGTCCGCCTCAAGAGCAGCTTCTGACACGGCGGCTGGCCGATGGCTCGCGGGATGAGTATCCACTGATTTCACCGGGTGTCGAAAAGCTATGTCTGGCGGGACGAAATGGGCGGAGGCATCGCATCCGAGCCGCTGAGCGCTCGACGCAAGGGCACGCCGCTCTCGACGCTAAAAGCGCTGTCGTTCAGGATCACTCGTCTTCCCGATTGGCTGCGGTAGATTCGCGTGCATGATGCTCCGTTCAGGACCCCGCCCGCGACTTCTGCCCCATCGAGCGTTCCCGCCCTACGCCTATCTTCCCGGACGATTCCCGCATCCCCTGCGGCATCCAGAAGGCCACAGCTACGACGCGGAGCCGGCCGCGACGGTGCGTGTGGATGCCGCGCTAAGGTCAGAGGAGTATCGATGGGGCGTCGATCTCTTCAATTTCGGCTATTACTGGGAAGCTCATGAAGCGTGGGAAGGCCTGTGGCAGGCTTCTCGGGAGGCCCCCGAGCAGCGGACCTTCCTTCACGCGCTGATTCTCCTCTCTGCCGCTGGCGTTAAGCTGCGGGAGGGAAAGGAGGTGCCTGCCTTACGGCACGCCAGACGGGCCGCACGATTGCTCCGCGCGCTTGAACACCAGCGGGACTTCAAGGCTGCGGTCGGCATGCCGCCGGAAGAGCTCGCCGATTGCGCCGAAGCAGATGCTGCTGCGGGAGCCCGTCTTCACGCCTCGGTATCGCCGGTACCGAGTGCTGCGTTCGAATTCACGATCGTCCCGGATTAGACTGTGACCATCAAACCGACTTGCGTCCTTGCTGCTTGCCGTCAATGGTACTCGGAGCAGGCCACGACGGTCTGCTCGGAAGCTACAAATCGGAAAAGACATGGCCCAGACAGGCACAGTAAAATTCTTCAACGCGGACAAGGGATTCGGTTTCATCACTCCCGACAGCGGCGGCAGTGATATCTTCGTCCACGCTTCGGCTCTCGAAAGATCCGGCCTCAGGTCCCTGAACGACGGCGACAAGGTGTCTTTCGATACCGAGCCCGACAATCGCGGCAAGGGGCCGAAGGCAGTCAACATTCAGATGGCCTGAGCGCCAAGAGTGGACCGGGCTGCTTCATGTGGGGCGCCCGGTTCACCGTTCGAAGGTGAGATCTAGTTTTCTTCTCGGGTCTCGGCCGCCTTCGCCACCCGGGCGGCCTTCAGGCGCGCCGTCTTATCCACGTCCGCTTTCACCCGGGTGGCCTCCAGCTTTTGGGACTTGTTCGTCGTCTTGTCGTCTCGAAGCTGCTTGAAGTGGCTCTCGGCGCTCTTCCGGGCATCTGAGCCGTTGCTCATTCTTTCTCCTCCCTGATGGCGATCGTCTCGGCCGCTCGGTCGGGATCGGACGCTCTATCGTCTTCCTTCTTCGCGATCTTGGCGTCCAGTTTCGCGGCCTTCTTCGCGGCCTTGGCTTTGTCGCGTTCCTGACGCTCCATGTTGAAGTTCGGCTTTCTGGCCATTCTGTCTCCTGAGGTGTTGCGAACCCTGTTCTTCGGCAGGAACTGGCGAACCGGAGCCGGTTCAGCCAGCGGACCATTCAACGCTTGGAGCGCCACGCGTCCATTCGGACGCGCAAAGGACGCTCGAACGCGCATCGAATCGACGCATCGTGCTTTCCGAGATCGAGTCCGATTTCCGGGCCGATGCTGTCGCCGTTTGGATGGAGCGTCATCGTTGGGTTTTCAGATAGTCCTTCCCCGCGCGCGTCGGATACCACTTCGAGTCGCGACGTTCGATGAAGCCGAGCTTCGTAAGATCAGGAATCAAGCCGGTGTCCGGGTGGTCCGCAGGCTCGCGGACGAGCCTGGTCAGCAGCGACCGACTTTCGGCCGTCATGCGTGCCAAAGCCATATCAATATCCTTTCCGGGAGTGACCGCAGATCGCCCCGCCTTACCGCCGGTGCGACGGAAGCGGCTTACTTCAGTCTTCATTCTATCGCTGAGCGAGGCAGCGCTGGGTCGACCGATGCCTATCAGGGCAGGGCTGCTTGTCAATCGGCGCGGAATGTTCCACGCCGAAACACAGGCTGGATCGTCCGCCCCGGACCATGACAGAGGTGGTCCCGCGCCGGATCGCTCGTCGAAGGTGGATCCCCGACTTTCGGCTGCGCGCCGCCACCACGTTGGCGTACCATCGCAGGGTTGCCGGAGGGGATGGGATTGCGGTTCTCTTATGGACGATGCCTGCCCGACCTGAGACATAGGTGACACTTCGTACCGGAGACATGGGTAACACTTTT
>NZ_JAJAVB010000049.1 GCF_020615385.1 Jiella soli
TGTTTTTGTAGCGCGGGTTGGCGCCAACCCACTTTGAGTTTTCGCCAACCCCTTTCGACGCGGCGCAGGGTCGGAACGAAGCGTTGCCCACTCGGCGCGGAGCCGGCGCCGAGTGGGCAAGAGGCGGCGCCGCGCCTCGCGGCTCGACAAAGACGCAAGGATCACAGTCGGGTGCCGGCATACGCCGTATAGCTTTCTCGGCATACGGCGTATGAAGAGGTAACGGGGGCGTTCGGGGGGGATGAAGCATACGCCGTGACGCTTTGGGATGCGTCCGTCAGGCGGCGGCCCGTCTGATCCGCTCGGCTCGGGCTGCCCAGTTCCAGGGCAGGAGATCGCCGAGGCGGGTCTGCGGTGTATCGGCGATGCGGGCGAGGACGTCGGCGAGCCAGGCCTGCGGGTCGATGTCGTTCAGCCTGGCCGTCGTGATCAGCGTCAGCATGAAGGCGCAGCGATCCGCTCCGCGATCGGAGCCGGCGAAGGTCCACGACTTGCGCCCGAGAGCCAGTCCGCGGATCGCCCGCTCGGCCGCGTTGTTGCTGAGGCAAATCCTGCCGTCGGTGGTGAAGCGGGCGAAGCCCTCCCAGCGCGTCAGCATGTAGTCCATGGCCTTGGCGACCGGCGCGTGACGCGACAGGCGCGCCCGTTCGGTGCGCATCCACTCTTCCAGGTTGGCGAGAACAGGGATGCTCCGCTGCTGCCGGACGGCGAGACGCTCTTCGGCCGAGCGGCCGTTCATCCCGCGCTCGATGTCGAACAGGACGTCGATGCGCTTCACCGCCTCCAGCGCCAGCGGCGAGATCGGCGCCGCGTTCTTTCCCCGCCGGGCGCTCCTGGCGATGTCGGCGAGCTCGAAGATGACATGACCATCCTGCGTCCGCACCTCGGGGCGGTCTTTCGATAAGAAAGACCTGCGCTTCGCCGAAGGCTTAAGGATAGATACAGGAGGTATTGATGTCAGACTTCGACGCGTTTGTGGGACTGGACGTCCATAAGGATTCAATCTCCATCGCGGTGGCCGAGGCCGGAAGAACCGGCCAAATCCTCCCAATGAGACCAATTCCCAATACCGTGGATGCGATAAATCGGATGGTTCGCCGATTGAGCGAAAGACACGGCCGTCTCCACTTCGTCCATGAAGCAGTCCGTGCGGATATGGCCTGCACCGACAGTTGGATCGGCTCGGACAGGCGAGTTGTGTTGTTGCCCCATCGCGCATTCCGAAGCAGCCTGGCGATCGGATCAAGAACGATACCCGTGACGCCATGATGCTGGCCCGCTTGTCGCGCGCTGGCGAGTTGGCGCCGCTTTGGATTCCGGATGTAACCCATGAGGCGGTGCGTGACTTGGTCCGTGCACGGCAGGCTGCGTCCAATGATATTCGGAAGTCCCGTCAGCGGATACAGTCGTTTCTGCTGAAGCACGGGAGGCGCTATAGCAGGAAGCCGTGGGGCGGCCAGCACCGAACTTGGCTTGCCAACCAGAGCTTTGATCACCCGGCGCAACAAATCGCCTTCGCAAACTACCTCAGCGCCGAGGGTCAGGCCGTTGATCGCCGGACCGAGCTCGACCAACAAATCCGAGAGCTCATGCCAAGCTGGACGCTGAGCCCGCTGGTCGATGCGCTTCAGGCATTACGTGGTGTGGCCTTCATCATCGCCGTCAGCGTTGTAGCGGAAATCGGCGACATCTCGCGCTTCGAAACGGCCCGTCACCTTATGGCCTATCTGGGCCTTGTTCCGGCTGAGCGCTCGAGTGGTTCAGCTGTGCGACCACGCGGCATCACGAAGAGCGGCAACAAGTTCGTGCGGAGCTTAATGCTCGAAGCAGCGTGGTGTTATCGGCTTCGCGCAAAGGTGGGAGAGCGATTGCGCCGACGTAGCGACGGAGTTCCGGAAGTCGCGAAGGAAATCGCCTGGAAAGCGCAGGTCCGATTGTGCGGACGTTATCGGCATCTGATTGCACGGGGCAAAAAGAGCCAGCTCGTGACGACGGCGATCGCCCGCGAACTCGTGGGATTCATCTGGGCGATTGGTCAGCAGATACAACCTCGACAACCTCAGATCTCCTGATCTGCCACCAGCGGATCCAGGCAAGCATGCCCACGTCGAGAACAACAGCCAGGGCACCGGACCGGTAGAGGGAACCCTCCGGCAAGTTATCAGAAGCCCAATGCGGCACTTCAGATCGAAGATAGAGGCAGCCCTCCGACGCATGGTCACTATGGGGTAACGATCCCCGAATGAGAGAATGAGCGACCGTCGACTCCTCCCGGTGCCCTGACCCCTGTTCTCGACGCCCGATATTGTTGCCCCGGCATTCTCTGCCGGCGGGACCGATTGCGCCCTCCTCTTGACGGATGGTCATGAGAGAACTTCCGGCGTCCGTGAGACCAGCACAGCGCCTCGGTCACGGGCCCCGGACTTCGCTCCATGGCGTATAGGCGACCATATCCTGCATAGGCGTCGGCCTGAAGAATCCCGCCATAGCCGGCGAGATGGCGCTCGGGATGCTCGGCCGTTCGATCGCGGGAGGCGTAGAACAGGGCTGCCGGCGGCGCCGCGCCGCCAAAAGGCCGGTCATCGCGGACATAAACCCAGACCCGGCCGGTCACCGTCTTGCCCTTGGCCAGGATCGGCACCGTCGTGTCATCGCCGTGCAGCCGCTCGGCGGCGAGGACATGCCGCTCGATCAGGCCGTGAAGAGGGCGAATGGCATGAACGCAGGCGCCGACCTGGTCGGCGAGCGTCGACAGGCTGAGGTCGATCCCCTCCCGGCTGTAGCGTTCCGACTGGCGGTTCAGCGGCTGGTGCTGCCCGTACTTCTCGAACAGGATCATCGCGAGCAGGCTCGGACCGAGGAAGCCGCGGGGCGTGGGATGGAACGGCGCCGGCGGCTGGCTGATCGTCTCGCACTCCCGGCAGGCGAACTTCTCCCGGACTGTCTGGATCACCTTCCACTGGCGCGGGATCACCTCCAGCGTCTCGGTGATGGCCTCGCCAAGCTTCGACAGTCTGGTCGAACCGCAGCAGGAGCATGAGGTCGGCGCCTCGATCACCACCCGTTCCCGCGGCAGATGCTCCGGGAATGGCTTCTTCGAGGGGCGCTTGCGGGTGAAGGCGTGAACGGTCGTCGTCTTTGCCGCGGCCTGTTCGGCGGCAAGCTCGTCCTCGGTGGCGGCAGCCTGCGCGTCCTCGAGCTGCAACTCCATCTGGTCGAGGAGACGCGCCTTCTTCTCCGACCGCGTCCCGTAGAGCTCACGCTTGAGCTTCTCGATCTCCAGCGTCAGATGCGCGATCAGGGCCTCGGCGCCAGAGGCTTCTGCCTTGACCCGGGCTGCGTCCGCCACGGCCTCATCGCGGTCCCGCTCGGCCTGAGACAGATGATGCTGGACCAGATCAGCACGCCGTTCAGCCGCTGCAAGGGCGGCCTTCAGGGCGGCGATGTCGTCCGGCGCGGCGGCCATGGCGGGAGGCTCGAAGCAGTTCGTGACAAAGCCGATTCTGCCACAGAACCCCTGCAATGCAAGGCTTTTGAACTATCCGACCGAGGTCGGTCTCCAGGTTTCCTGCGGATTTCGCCAGTCGATTCCGGACAAGAGATAACCGAGTTGCGCCGGGGATATCGTCACCGCGCCATCCGCGATCGACGGCCAGAGAAAGCGCCCCCGTTCAAGCTTCTTCGTGTAAAGGCACGCGCCCTGGCCGTCATGCCAGATGATCTTCAAAAGGTCGCCTCGACGGCCGCGAAAGCAGAACAAATGGCCGCTGTTCGGATCGCCCTTCAGCACCTCCTGCACCAGCAGCGACAGGCCCGGAAAGCCCTTGCGCATGTCGACATGCCCCGTCGCCAGCCAGACCCTTACCCCGCTCGGAACCGGGATCATTCTCCCGTTCTCGTCTTTGACGAGGCCGGCGGCGAACCCAATCGATCGACTACCTCGAGAATGCGGGCAAGGGCACGGGCGTCGATCTCCGCATCTATCCGGATAACCCGATTGCCGGACAGCTCGATCTCGACGCAGCGCTGGCGCTCGGAAGAACGGGCGTCGGCGGCAACGTCCCGATCCCGCCCCGGTCCCTCGTGGGGTTCGATCTCGGGCGACACCGCCACAGGCAGGAAGGTCGGCCCTTGATCCTGCGCATCCAAACGTAACTTCCGGATCCAACGGTAGATCGATGACGGATCGACATCGTGCTGACGGGCGACGGCGGCGACGCTGGCGTCTTTCTCCAGCGCCGCCATCACGATCTCCTCCTTCAGGACTGTCGGCCAGTGCCGACGGCCGCCGCCATCCCGAACCAGATCAATCCGATGGTAGGTCACGTGGATATCCTCATTGCTTGCACCGTGGTCACCACACCACGC
>NZ_JAJAVB010000005.1 GCF_020615385.1 Jiella soli
GCGTGATTACGAACAGCGCATCGACGTCTCGGAAGCCATGATCCATGTCGCCATGGGAAGCCTCCTGCTCCGACGCATCAGCCATTGATACCATTCTCAAACGGACTCTAAGCTCTTCAAAGCTTGGGCCAGTTGACGGCAAGATGTCACGACGGGCTTCTTCCGGTTGGCGCAAGGGCGCTTCTGCAACCGTTTTGCGCCCCCGCGATTCGCCGATTTCCGCACGCCGAAGCGGTTCCGGTGCGCGATGGCGGCCTTGATGCGGCTGCACGCGCTTGGCCGGATTGCCACATCGACTTCCCGAACTTCTCCACGAGGCCTTGGTCTCTGCGTCGGCTTCCGCAGAGGGAGAGGTGGCTTGGAAGCCGCTCGATGAGACGAATTCGGTAGGCATCCAAGCCCGTTACGAGCATCGGCTGAAGCAGTTTGATCGAAGGCAGGCGGCGGCAAGGCTTGCGCGAAGCCTGCGCGCCCGAAAGCCGTGCCGTTCCGGCGCTTTCCTCCTTGATCTACCGTTTCTTCAAGCGGTGGGACCGTCGCCCGACAGGATCGGGAAGGAGGACAATCGGTGAAGCAGAATATCGTTCCGGCACTGGCGGCCATTCTGGTCGCCGCAAGCGGGTCCCAGGCGTTCGCCGGCGGCTTCCAGCGCGGCACCGCCGATACCGACATTCTGTTCGATCCCGGGACCGTCTCCGTCAGGGCCGGTGAGACCTTCATCTCTCCCCAGCGCGGCTTCGAGTCGATCAATGGGAGGAGCGGCGACTTTTCCGACTATACCGGGGACTATGTGATCCCCTCGCTTTCGTTCTATCTCGGCGGAGATCCGTTCGGCTGCGCCGGAACCTATACGGAGTCATTCGCCGGTGAGGCCGATTACGGAGGCGTTCCGGGAGGGGCGCTGCCCTCGCAGGTCAGTTCGACCGAAAGCGTCTCCTCCGCCGACCGGCTGAACCTGGCGGGGGCCTCGAGCTTTGCGCGGGCCCGCCGGACGGCGTTTTCCTCCGACGAGTTCGCAGTGACCTGCCGCGCGAGCTATTCCAGCGACTACGGCCGCTTCAGCCTCCTCGGCGGCGTATTCGTCGAGGATTTCACGTTCGATGGGGCGTCCTACGGCTATCGCAACGCGACCGCGGGCTTGGCGGGCACGCCGTTTGGCGCGAGCCTTTCCGCGGCGGGGTCTTCCATCATCGTGCCGACCGAGACGAGCGTTGCCTCCGAGGGCGGCTTCAAGCCCGGCTGGCGCCTCGGCATGGCCTATGAGAAGCCCGAGATCGCGCTTCGGATCCAGGCACTCTACCGCTCGGAGGTCGTTCACGACGACATCACGGGCACCGGCTCCGCCACGGTGAGCGATACTGCCTATGTGCAACTCGCGGACGGAACGACCGCGTCGATCCCGACCGTGTTCGGGCCGGCGGGCGACACGATCCTCGGCGCGCTGCCGCAGGTGGGGACGACCTATTCCGGCGTATCCGCTCTCAGCGACGCAATCTCTCCCGCGAGCCTCACGATCAACGCCCAAACCGGCATCGCAACGGGCACCCTGCTGCTCGCCAGCTTCCGCTGGACCGACTGGAGCACCAATTCGGTCGCAGTCAGCTCGATGTCGATCGGTGGTTCGACCACGTCGAGCGCGATGCCCTATTACTGGCGAGACGGCTATACGGCCTCCATCGGCCTCGGACGCGCGTTCTCCGATCGCTTCGCCGGGGCCGTGGCGATCGGCTACGACCGCGGCGTTTCAACCGGTGCCGACACGACCTACACCGACCTCTACAGCCTGAGCGGCGGCGTCTCCTTCAGGCCCGACAGCTGGGGGGAGATCCGCTTCGGCGGTCTCGTCGGCTACTGGACCTCCGGCTCGCAATCGATCGCCGAAGGCGCCTTCTTCGATGCCGACGTCGGCAACGACATCGTCCTTGGCGTCAACGCCTCCCTGAAGCTCAGCTTCTAAAAAGAGCTCCCGGAGAGCCCGAGCCGGACAGAAAAGCTCGAAGGGGTGGAAGTTCGCGAAGCGACACGCGAGCGAGAAGGCAGGACTGAGCCTCGTCACCTCCGAGCGCGACGGTGCAGCGAGCAGCCGGCCAGCTTTGCATCCTGCCTTGATGTCATGATCAACCGTCCTGAACGCCCCTGCGATGCCTTGGTTCCGTCGCTTTCGGCATTCTACGCGCGTGAAATGGCTCTGTGGGGTTCTTGCAACACTATTGCAGTCCTGCATCGGATATGCTGGGCGCAAGGCCAAAGCGCCCCCTTGCCGCCACAAAACACCGGCACGTCCGAGACAGACGAAAGGCCGACGGCGGAATCGGCCAACGCCTACGAGGGAACAAGATGGACGCGCGGACGATCGACAAGCAGCGCCTGCCCAGCCGGCACGTGACGGAAGGTCCGGCACGTGCGCCGCACCGCTCATATCTCTATGCCATGGGCCTGTCCAAGGAGGAGATCCACCAACCCCTGGTGGGCGTCGCTTCCTGCTGGAACGAGGCGGCTCCCTGCAACATCGCCCTGATGCGTCAGGCGCAGGTCGTCAAGAGGGGCGTCGCTTCGGCCAAGGGCACGCCGCGCGAGTTCTGCACGATCACCGTCACCGATGGCATTGCCATGGGCCATCAGGGCATGAAGGCCTCGCTGGTCTCGCGCGACCTCATCGCCGATTCGGTCGAACTGACCATGCGCGGTCATGCCTATGATGCGCTGGTGGGCCTCGCTGGCTGCGACAAGTCGCTGCCGGGCATGATGATGGCGATGGTCCGGCTGAACGTGCCCTCCGTCTTCATCTATGGCGGCTCGATCCTGCCCGGCAATTTCCGCGGCCAGCAGGTCACGGTTCAGGACATGTTCGAGGCGGTGGGCAAGCATTCCGTCGGCGACATGAGCGACGCCGATCTCGACGAGATCGAGCAGGTCGCCTGTCCCTCGGCCGGGTCCTGCGGCGCCCAGTTCACCGCCAACACCATGGCGACGGTCGCCGAGGCGATCGGCCTCGCGCTGCCTTATTCCTGCGGTGCGCCCGCACCCTACGAGATCCGCGATAGGTTCTGCTACACCTCGGGCGAGATCGTGATGGAGCTTCTTGCCCGCAACATCCGGCCGCGCGACATCGTCACCCGCCGGGCGCTGGAAAACGCCGCCGCGGTGGTCGCCGCCACCGGCGGGTCGACCAATGGCGCCTTGCATCTGCCGGCCATCGCGCACGAGGCGGGGATCGAGTTCGATCTGTTCGACGTCGCCGAGATCTTCAAGAAGACCCCCTATATCGCGGATTTGAAGCCCGGCGGTCGCTATGTCGCCAAGGACATGTTCGAGGCGGGCGGCATACCGCTTCTGATGAAGACGCTGCTCGATCACGGTTATTTGCATGGCGACTGCATGACGGTCACCGGGCGGACCATGGCCGAGAACATGGAGAAGGTCGCCTGGAATTCGCATCAGGACGTGGTGCGACCGGCGGACCAGCCGATCACGGCGACCGGCGGTGTCGTCGGGCTCAAGGGGAATCTCGCGAGCGACGGGGCGATCGTGAAGGTCGCCGGCATGAAGAAGCTGACCTTTTCCGGCCCGGCCCGCTGCTTCGATTCGGAAGAGGCCTGCTTCAAATCCGTCTCTGAGCGTTCCTATAAGGAAGGCGAGGTGCTGGTCATCCGCTATGAGGGCCCGAAGGGCGGGCCCGGCATGCGCGAGATGCTGGCGACGACGGCGGCTCTCTACGGACAGGGCATGGGCGACAAGGTCGCGTTGATCACGGATGGCCGGTTTTCCGGTGCGACGCGCGGCTTCTGCGTCGGTCATGTCGGCCCGGAAGCGGCCGTGGGCGGCCCAATCGGCCTTCTTAAGGATGGCGACATCGTCACGATCGACGCCGTTGCCGGCACGCTTGATGTCGCCGTCGACGATGACGAAATGAAGCGTCGAGCGGCGGAGTGGCGGCCGCGAGAGACGGACTTTACGTCCGGAGCCATATGGAAATACGCGCAGCAGGTCGGCACCGCCCGCAAGGGCGCGGTGACGCATCCTGGCGGCGCTGCGGAAAAGCACTGCTATGCGGATATCTAGGCTCTTTCTCTCCCTCGCTATCGCATCAGCTTCGCTGGTGGCGACGAGCGGCGTCACGTCGGCGCTCGATCCTGCGGCCAAGGTCGACCCGGACGCAGGTCCGCTGGAGCTGTTCTCATTCGGATTCAAGGCCTATCAGCGCGGCGAGAAGCTCGAGGCTTTCCAGGCCCTGCGCTATGCCGCCGACAAGGGTCATCCCGGCGCGCGCTGGAAGCTCGGGCAGATGTATGCCCATGGCGACGGCGTGCCCGAGAACGACTACGAAGCGTTCAAGATCTTCGAGCAGATCGTCCGCGACCAGGACGACGACACCGGCAGCTATTCCAACGCCGCCTATGTCTCGAGCGCCATCGTCGCGCTAGCCGAATATCTGCGTAGGGGCATTCCGAACAGCCCCGTCGCCATCGACCTGCCGCGCGCCCGGCAGTTCTTCTTCCACGCCGCCTCCTATTTCGGCGATGCCGAGGCGCAGTTCCAGCTTGGCCGCATGCTGCTCAACGGGGAGGGCGGCAAGGCCAATCCCCGGCAGGCGGCGCGCTGGCTGAAGCTTTCGGCGGAAAAGGGCCATGTCGGCGCCAAGGCGCTGCTCGGCTACCTGCTGTTCGACGGCGAGAAGATCTCGCTGAGAGCCGAGCCGGTGCGCGGCCTCGCCATGTTGACCATGGCCCTGAAGCAGGCGACGCCGAAGGACCAGCAATGGATCCGGCCGATGCAGGAAGAGGTGTTTTCGCTGGCGACCGAGGATGATCGGCGCACGGCTCAGGCCTTCGCCGACCAGCAGCTGGCCTCGGCCATTCCGACGCCGAGCGTCAAGAACTGACCAAGAGGGGCGACCGGTCCGCGCGCAGTCGCGGGCCTCTCTCAGCCTGAGTCAGCGCGCGAGCTCGATCAGGGCCGGCACGTGGTCGGACGGCTTTTCCCAGCCGCGCACATGGCTGTCGATCCCGACCGAAACGAGCCGTTCCTGCGCCTCCGGCGACAGGAGCAGATGGTCGATGCGGATGCCGTTGTTTTTCTGCCAGGCGCCGGCCTGATAATCCCAGAACGTATAGGTCTTCTGCGCATCGCTCGCCGCGCGCACGGCGTCGACGAAACCGAGATTGACGAGCCGTCGGAAGGCCTGGCGCGACTCGGGCTGGAACAGCGCGTCGCCGAGCCAATTCTGCGGGTTGGCGACGTCGATAGGCTCGGGAATGACGTTGTAGTCGCCGGCGAGGACGAGCTCGTCCTCGGTCTCGAGCAGGCTGGTGGCATGAGCGATCAGCCGTTCCATCCACGCAAGTTTGTAGGTGAATTTCTCGGTTCCGACCGGATTGCCGTTCGGAAGGTACAGCGAGACGACCCGCAGCCGGCGCTCGCCCGCACCCTGCCAGATCCCCTCGATGAAGCGGGCATGTTCGTCGCCGTCGTCGCCCGGCAGCCGGCGGATCACCTCGATCGGCTTTTCGCGCGAGAGGAGGGCGACACCGTTGAAGCCCTTCTGGCCATGCGTCTCGACATGATAGCCGAGCGCCTCGATCGCCTCCCGCGGGAAGCTCTCGTCCTGGCTCTTGATCTCCTGCAGGCAGGCGATGTCCGGCTTGCGGGAATCGAGCCAGGCGAGGAGCGCGTCGTGGCGCGCCTTGACGCCGTTGATGTTCCAGGTGGCGATCAGCACGGAGCGGCTCAGACCGAGAACGACGTGCCGCAGCCGCAGGAGGCGACCGCGTTGGGATTGCGGATCTGGAAGGACTGCCCCATCAGATCGTCGACGAAGTCGACCACCGCGCCGTCCATGTAGGCGAGCGACATCTCGTCGATCAGGATGCGGGCGCCGTCCTTCTCGATGACGAGATCGTCCGGCTCCTGCCCGCTGGTCAGGTCGTATTTGTAGGAAAAGCCCGAGCAGCCGCCGCCCTCGACGGAAATCCTGAGAGCTTCGGCCCCGACCGACTTGGCGAGGACCGACGCGATGCGCTTGACCGCGCTGTCGGAAATGGTGACTGGACGGGTGGCTGTCTCGCTCATCGGCATGTTCGGCGCCGGCCGAAAGGCGTGCGCCGCTCCTTGTTCGTGACTACGCCCTTAAGTATGGACGGGCGAACGGCCGGTCAATCGGGAGCGGGGCGCGAACCGAATGGACGAGACCACCTTGTTTGGGCAGAATCTGCCGGGCCTCGGGACGGGGCTTCGGGCGCGCGCCGCCTATGCCGCGCAGCCTGCCGGCTCACGCGGGCGACTTTATGCCGAGCCGCCGAGCCGGACCCGCTCGCCCTTCGAGCGTGACCGTGACCGGATCGTTCACTCCACCGCCTTTCGCCGGCTGAAGCACAAGACGCAGGTGTTCGTGCCTTACGAGGGCGACCATTTCCGCACCCGCCTGACCCATACGATCGAGGTTTCGCAGATCGCCCGCGCCTTCGCGCGGGCGCTTCAGCTCGACGAGGACCTCACCGAAGCGGTGGCGCTCGTCCACGACTTCGGCCACACGCCCTTCGGCCATGCCGGCGAACGCGCACTGGACCGCTGCATGGCGGACTTCGGCGGCTTCGACCACAATGCCCAATCGCTCCGGATCGTCACCGCGCTGGAGCGCCGCTATGCCGAGTTCGACGGGCTGAACCTAGCCTGGGAGACGCTGGAGGGGCTCGTCAAGCACAACGGGCCTCTGGTTGGGCCGCATGCAAAGCCCGGCGAGCGGCTGCCGCGCCCGATCGCCGATTTCGACGCGTTGTTTCCGCTGGACCTCGACACCTTCGCCGGACTGGAGGCGCAGGCCGCGGCGATCTCCGACGACATCGCTTACAACACCCACGATCTCGACGACGGCTTGCGGGCCGGGCTGATCGAGCTCGACGATCTGGCGGAACTCGACCTCGCGGGCGGCATCCTCCGCGAAGTCCGCGCCGCCTATCCGGCGCTCGACCCGTCGCGCACGATCCACGAGATCATGCGCCGGCACATCACGCGGCTGGTCGAGGACGTCATCATCACCGCGGCCAAGAACATCGCGGCGCTGGCGCCGGCGGACGCCGCGGCCGTGCGGGCCGCCGAGAAGCCGCTGATCATGTTCTCGGACGAGATGCGCGAGGCCGTCGCCCAGACCCAGCGCTTCCTGTTCGCGCGCGTCTATCGCTGCGAGCGGGTGATGGCGCCGATGCGCCGGGCGGAGGCCCTGGTCGAGGCGCTCTTTCGCCGGCTGTCCGAGAGTCCGGACCTGATGCCGGGCGACTGGCCCGAAGCCATCGAGCGCCTGCCCGCCGAGAAGCGCGCGCGGCGGGTCGCGGACTATCTGTCCGGCATGACCGACACTTATGCTCTTGCCGAATATGAGCGCCTGTTTGACGAGAGGCCGCAATTGCGCTAGCCGCCGGGCCTTCCGAGGGGCAGAAGAGGCGGGTTCGCCGGGTTTTTGGCCGCTCGGCGCCGGGCAGTCGCAGCATCTGGACCGACCCGGCGCGCCGGCGCGATCGAACGAACAAGATCCGCAAGGCGCAATTCCGCGGAAACGCGACAGACACCAGCCTGCCCTGGCGCGCCATGCTCGCCGGGCGGAGTTTTATCGAGGGCCGAAATGAACATCTTTGCCGACTTCGAAGAACGCGTGAAGAAGGCGGTGGAAGCCATTGTTCTGGCTGACGGACAGGCGCTGCCGGATCTTGCGCGGGTGACGGTCGAGCCGCCAAGGGACGCCTCCCATGGCGACCTTGCGACCAATGCCGCCATGGTGCTCGCCAAGCCGCTCGGGCGCAAGCCGCGCGACCTTGCTGGCGTCATCGCCGATCGCCTGGCAGCCGATCCCGATGTCGCGGCCGTCGATGTCGCCGGTCCCGGCTTCATCAATCTGAGGCTGGCGCCCGTCTTCTGGACCACGCATCTCGCGATGATCCTGGGTGACGCCGCCGACTATGGCCGCGGTCCGCGCAACGGGCGCAAGGTGAACGTCGAATATGTCTCGGCCAACCCGACCGGGCCGATGCATGTCGGGCACTGCCGCGGCGCCGTCGTCGGCGACGTCATCGCGGGGCTCCTCGACTTCGCCGGCGAGGACGTGACGCGGGAGTACTACATCAACGACGCCGGCGAGCAGGTGAGCGTCCTCGCCCGCTCGGCCTATCTGCGTTACCGAGAGGCGCTTGGCGAGGAGATCGGCGAGATCCCGGCCGGGCTCTATCCCGGCGACTATCTGAAGCCGGTCGGGACCACGCTGAAGGCCGAGTTCGGCGACAGGCTTCTCGTCATGCCCGAGGAGGAATGGTTGCCGCTGGTGCGCGACCGGGCCATCGACGCGATGATGGCGATGATCCGGGACGATCTGAAGACGCTCGGCGTCGAGCAGGACGTGTTCTTCTCCGAGCGCACCCTTCACGCCGGCAATGGCGGCAAGATCGCCGAGACCATCGCGGCGCTGGAGGCGAAAGGCTACGTCTACAAGGGCGTGCTGCCGCCGCCGAAGGGGCAGCTGCCGGAGGATTGGGAAGAGCGCGAGCAGACACTCCTGCGCTCGACCGAGGTCGGCGACGACCAGGATCGCCCGCTCGTCAAGTCGAGCGGCGCCTACACCTATTTCGCCGCCGACGTCGCCTATTTCCGCGACAAGTTCGAGCGCGGCTTTCAGGAGATGGTCTACGTGCTCGGCGCCGATCACGGCGGCTATGTGAAGCGGCTCGAAGCCGTGGCGCGGGCGGTTGCCGGCGAGGCCGCCAAGGTCGACGTCGTCCTCTGCCAGCTGGTCAAGCTCTACCGCAACGGCGAACCGGTGAAGATGTCGAAGCGCTCCGGCGACTTCGTCACGCTGGCGGAAGTGGTCGAGGAAGTCGGCCGCGATCCCGTCCGCTTCATGATGCTCTACCGCAAGAGCGACGCGCCGCTCGACTTCGATTTCCAGAAGGTGACCGAGCAGTCGAAGGACAATCCGGTCTTCTACGTGCAGTACGCCCACGCACGGGCCGCGGCGATCTTCCGCCAGGCCAAGGAAGTCGGCATCGACATGCCCGATTTTTCCCGGTTCGATTCGCAGGACCTCGCCGGCCTGACGGACGAGGGCGAACTCGGGCTGATTCGCAAGCTCGCCGAATTCCCGCGGCTGATCCAGTCGGCGGCCGAGTCGAAGGAGCCGCACCGGCTGGCCTTCTACCTCAACGATCTCGCCTCGGCCTTCCACGGACAGTACAATCGCGGCAAAGACCTGCCGGACTTACGGTTTGTTAACCCTGACCAGCCGATGATCACCCGGGCTCGCCTTGGTCTAGTGAAGGCCGTCGCCATCGTAGTGGCGACGGGACTGCACTTGATCGGGGCCGACGCTCCGGAAGAAATGCGATAAATCATCACGCTTTGGTCAATATCCTCTCCTAGCGATCGACGTGTGGGGAGTTCGCAACTCCCGGCGAGGGGAATGAGCGGGGTTATCATGTCGATGGACTTGACGGGCTCTGGCCGTGACGGCGGCCGGACGACGGGCGCCGATTTCGACGATCCATTCGAAGAACTTGCGCGTCTTCTCGATGAGCCCATCACCGTGCAGCCGAAGCCGGCGCAGGTGCTTTCGCATGCTGGCGCGCAGTCCGGGAACGCCGGACCCGTGACGCGTCCGGATGCCTCTGTCGGAACGCCGGCCAGGACCGAGCGCGGGCGGCAGGAGCCGATCTTCGACATCGGCGCTGCGGCGGTGGCGTCTCGCGAGGGCGAGCCTCAGGCGAGCGGAGGTGTCGACCAGCTTGCTCAGGATCAGAGCGATCCACACGACGCGATCTCCGCGGATCTTGCCGCGGAGTTCGCGGCCGCGATGGATGTCGAGCTCGGAGAAATGACGACGTCGGAGGCGGCAAAGCCGGTTCCTTCGACTGGCGCGGCAGATGCTCGGACGTCTTCCTACGGACGATGGATCGGCCAGTCGCAGGAGGCGGCGCCCGCAGTGGCTGTCTCCGCATCCTCCGGTCGTGGCGCGGCGCCGAAGCCTGACGCTGCCGTCGCGGACGAATTCGAGGTTGCGCTGCGCGGCCTCTCGGCTCCGGCCAATCCGCGCGATACCGTCATTCACCGCTCCGAGCCCTTCGCGCCGGCCCGCACGAGCGAGCCCGGTCCTGTCGTCGCTCCCGCCAAGGTGTTCGATGATTTCGACGAGCTGATCGCCAGCGAGCTTGCCGCCATGCAGCAGTCGCAGGAAGTACCGGCGGCGGCGCAGGACGATCTTGCCGACTACGAATCGGTCTGGCAGCCCGAGGAGGGCGAGGCCGCAGCCGAGGAGACCGAACGCTCGGCTTCCAGCGATCACGACCGTTGGTTCGAGCCCGGCGAAACCGGCCGCGGCGCTCGAAGCGCCCGCGGATCGGCCGGGGTCGTCACGGGTCTGCGCCCGCGGCGTTCCCTCGGCGCGGGCGTCGCATTCGGGGCCATCGCCGCTGTGCTGGCCGCAGGCACCGGCGTCTACTGGCTTTCCGGCGGGACCTCGTCTCTCACCGGATCGAAGGGCGTTCTGATCGTCGAGGCCGACAAGGATCCGGTGAAGGTGAAGCCCGATGATCCGGGCGGCCGCAACATTCCGAACCAGAACAAGGCCGTCTATGAGAGGGTCGAAAGCGCCAGTGCCGACATGGTGCCGTCGCAGCGCAAGCTGGTGACGTCGGAAGAGAGGCCGATGGATCTGCCGGCGGAAGAGCCCAGCCCGAGCGACCTGCCCGGCGTGGAGTTCGGAACGATCGCCAGTGCCCAGGCCGCAGAACCGGTGCAGGTGGCGAGCGCCTCCGACGACAACGAACCGATCGCGGTGCTGACGCCGCGCCGGGTCCGCACGCTGACGGTTCGTCCGGATGGGACCCTCGTCGCTGCCGACACGGTGCCTGAGACGAGCATGGACGCGCTGAAGAACGGCGGCGCGCTGATCGAGGCATCGGCACGGCCCGTCTCCGTGGAGACGCTTGGCGAAGGACAGGTCCCGGGCCCGGCCGCGACCGCAGCGGAGGCGGCGAGCGCCTCGTCGGCTGCCGAGGACGTGGCCGCGGGTGATCCGGTTGTCGGCCAGCCGGCACCGGGAATGCCGGTGCCGGGCGCCCGGCCGAGATACGCGCCTGCGGCGCCGGCGGATGTCGTGACGGCAGCGGCCTATGCGCCGACCGCTCCCGCGGTTCCAGCCGCAGAGCAGGCGCCGGCCGCGCCTGTCGCTCGCACGGACTCGGTCGAAACCGCGTCCCTGGAAACGCCGGCACCCTCCGCACAGGCTGCCGCCAGCGGTTCTGTCCCGGTCGTCAGCCAGTCGAGCGGCTACTACGTCCAGATCTCGTCGCAGCCGTCCGAGCCGCTCGCGCAGCAGTCCTCGCAGAGGCTGGGCCAGCGCTTCTCCTCGGTGATCGACGGGCGCCAGATGGTGATCCAGCCTGCCGACATTCCGGGGAAGGGCACCTACTACCGGGTCCGGATCGCCGCGGCCTCCAAGGACGAGGCGTCGCGCCTGTGCGATCATCTGAAATCTGCCGGCGGCAGCTGCTTCGTCTCGCACTGAGCGGAACGGCGCTCGGCCTTTCCGCGAGGCCGCTGGGTGACAGGGACACAAGTTTCGCAGCCTATCGCGAGCGAGCCGGCGCCGCTGCCGGCTCGCTCGAAGCGTTTCGGGAGACCAGTTTGAGCGGATCGAAATCCTTCATCGCCGCCCCGATCGGGCGCATCCTCACCGCCGACGAGCGCGTCTTCTTCGCCGACGAGCGCCCGTGGGGCTACATCCTCTTCGCTCGCAACGTCTTCTCCGGCCCGCAGCTCGCCGATCTCGTTGCAGAACTGCGCGAACTCGGCGGCCGGCCGACGACTCCGATCTTCATCGACCAGGAAGGCGGCCGGATCCAGCGTCTGCGGCCGCCGCTCGCTCCGAGCTATCCGCCCGCCGAAGCGCTCGGTCACCTCTACCGCCTCCATGCGTCCGAGGGCCAGCGCGCCGCCTGGCTGCAGGGACGGCTCCTTGCGGACGATCTCGCCGCGTACGGGATCAACGCCGACTGTGTTCCCTGCCTCGACGTTCCCGTGGAAGGCGCGCATTCGGTGATCGGAGACCGCGCCTTTGCGACCGACCCGCAGGTGGTGGCAACGCTGGGTCGGGCCATGGCCGATGGGCTGGTTGCGGGCGGTGCGTTGCCGGTGATGAAGCATGTTCCCGGCCATGGCCGCGGCGCCGCCGACAGCCATCTCGAACTCCCGCACGTCTCGACCCCGCGCAGCGAACTCTCGCGCACCGACTTCCTGCCGTTCAAGGCGCTCAACACCCTGCCGGCGGCAATGACGGCCCACATCCTCTACCGGGACATCGATCCCACGCGGCCCGCGACCTTGTCTCCGATCGTCATCGACCAGGTGATTCGCACCGAGATCGGCTTCGACGGCCTCCTGATGAGCGACGACATGTCGATGAAGGCGCTGAAGGGCGATCTCTACGATCTGTCGAGCCGCGCCCTGACGGCCGGCTGCGATGTTGTGCTCCACTGCAATGGAGACATGGAGGAAATGCGACACGTCGCGCGGGCCGCACAGCCGCTGTCCGGCGATGCCGAGCGGCGCGCGCTGGCGGCAGAGGCCGTGCTGGCGCCGCCGCGCGGCAGCCAGGCAGTTGCGGCGCTGAGGGCCGAGTACGACGATCTGATGGCGCGGCTGGGATAGCCGGCGGAGCCCGGCCGACGGTTCGGACCCGTCTGGATCGGCCGGGCCGCAGACTTGCCATGTTCCAGGCCTAGTGAATTCTCCTAGAGCGCAGGGCCACGAAAGGCGGCCGCGAGCATCGGGCGACAACCGGGTCTCGGCAGGGCCCTATGCACGGTGCGCCGCCTGATCGGCAAAGGCGGCGCAAACATTGCGCCGGCACTCGCGTCGTTTTCGTTGATCCAAAAGACGTTATCGTGTTTGAAAGGGCAGCGAGCGATCGCTAGCTATGAAGAGGGCGGACGGCTCTCGCCTTCTATGGAGAAGTGTTATGGGTAGTTTCAGCATCTGGCATTGGCTCATCGTCCTCGCCGTCGTGCTACTCCTGTTCGGTCGCGGCAAGATCCCCGAACTGATGGGCGACGTCGCGAAGGGCATCAAGAATTTCAAGAAGGGCATGTCCGACGATGACAGCGAGGCGGCCGCGCGCGAGCGCCGCGCACTCGATCATCACGAGGGCGATGTCGTCGCACGCGACGTCAAGACGGAAAAGTCGGTCAGCTAAGCCGGACGTCGTCTGCCGCGGGGAGATTGCCGGTCTCCTCGCATTCGTTTGTCCGGCATTCGCGTCTGAGAAAATTCTATGTTCGACATAGGCTGGTCGGAACTTCTGGTAGTCGCGGTGGTCCTTGTGGTCGTCGTGGGACCAAAGGACCTGCCCGGGATGTTGCGGACCTTCGGCCGCACCACCAAGCAGCTGCGCGCCATGGCCGGCGATTTCCGTCGTCAGTTCGACGAGGCCTTGAAGGAGGCCGAACTCGACGACGTGCGCACGACCGTCAACGAGATGCGCGAACTCGACCCGCGCCGGAACCTGCGCGAGGCGCTGAATCCGATGCGTGCGATCGGCGACGAGATTCGCTCCTCGCTGAATACGGCGACCAAGGCGCCGGAGCCGAAAGTGCCGGACGCCGATGAGGCGCTGACCAAGGACGAGGCGAAGGCATCGCCCGCGGCGTCTCCGGCTCCATCGGCCGCGGCACCCGCCGCACAGCCCACGAACTCCTCTGCGTCAAATGTTGCCTCTCCTGCAAAGGAGACGGGGTCTGCGGGCAATTCGCCCTCGGCTGATACCGGTCATGATACCGCTGCCCGCGATACGGCGGGCAAGAAGACGGAAGGTGTGGCGTGAGTCGGACCGATATCGATATCGAGGCGTCCTCGGCCCCGCTGATCGAGCACCTGATCGAGCTCCGGACACGACTGATCTGGAGCATCGCCGGCTTCTTCGTCGCCTTCCTGGTCTGCTTCTTCTTCGCCAAGCCGATCTTCAACATCCTGGTGATCCCGTATCAGACGGCCACCCATTGGGCGGGGGTCGACAATCGCCAGGTCGAGCTGATCTATACGGCGCCGCAGGAATTCTTCTTCACCCAGGTCAAGATCGCGGCCTTCGGCGGCTTCTTCCTGGCCTTCCCGCTGATCGCCACCCAGATCTACAAATTCGTCGCGCCGGGCCTCTACAAGAACGAGCGGCATGCGTTCCTCCCGTTCCTGGTCGCGACGCCGATCCTGTTCCTGATCGGGGCGCTGCTGGTCTATTTCTTCTTCACCCCGATGGTGATGTGGTTCTTCCTGTCGATGGAGCAGTCGGGGACGGATGGCGAGGTGGCGATCCAGCTCCTGCCTCGGGTGTCGGAATACCTGTCGCTGATCATGACGCTGATCTTCGCCTTCGGCATGGTGTTCCAGCTGCCGGTGGTCACCTCGCTCCTGGTCCGAGTCGGGATAGCGTCGGCGGACGGGCTCGTGGCGAAGCGCAAATACGCGATCGTGCTCGCCTTCGTCGCGGCCGCCGTGCTGACGCCGCCTGATCCGATGTCCCAGATCGGCCTTGCTCTGCCGACCATCATTCTCTACGAGATTTCGATCATTTTGGCGCGATTGATCGAGAAGAAGCGGGCCGAAGCGCTCGCCGAGAGCGAGGCGGACAGCGGCGTCTGACGCGTTCGTTGGCATCTCCGGTCAGTTCTCGATCGGAGACGGGACGATTATGCTCGACATCAAATGGATACGCGACAATCCGGGCAAGCTGGACGAGGCGCTGCGCAAGCGCTCGGCGGCGCCTGCAGCGATCGACCTGATCAAGCTCGACGAAACCCGGCGCGACCACCTGAAGAAGCTTCAGGATCTGCAGAACCGGCGCAACGAGGCCTCCAAGGAGATCGGCAAGGCGAAGGGCTCCGGCGACAATGTGAGAGCCGATGCACTGATCGCCGAGGTCGCCGAGATCAAGGCCGCCATCCAGGAGGGCGAGGAGACCGAGCGGCGGATCGATGCGCAGCTGCAGGATGCTCTCGCACGGATCCCGAACCTGCCGTTCGACGAGGTGCCGGAGGGGGCGGACGAGACGGCGAATGTCGAGGTCCGCCGAGTGGGGATTCCGCCTGAGTTCGGCTTTGCGCCGAAGGAGCACTATGAGCTCGGCGAAGCGCTCGGCCTGATGGACTTCGAGCAGGCGGGCCGGATGGCGGGTTCCCGCTTCACCATGCTGAAGGGCCCGCTCGCCCGGCTGGAACGCGCGCTCGGCCAGTTCATGCTCGATCTGCACACCGGCGAGCACGGCTATGTCGAGACCGCGGTTCCGCTCCTGGTGCGGGACGAGGCCCTGTTCGGGACGGGCCAGCTGCCGAAATTCTCCGAGGACCTCTTCCACACGACGGAGGGGCATTGGCTGATCCCGACTGCGGAAGTGCCGCTGACCAACATCGTCCGCGAGCGCATGCTTGATTCGGCCGAGCTTCCGATCCGCGTGACGGCGCTGACTCCCTGCTTCCGCTCCGAAGCCGGCTCGGCCGGCCGCGACACGCGCGGCATGTTGCGCCAGCACCAGTTCTACAAGGTTGAGCTCGTGTCGATGACGTCCGCCGAGACGGCGGTCGAGGAGCACGAGCGGATGACCGCCTGCGCCGAGGAGGTGCTCAAGCGCCTCGGCCTGGCCTACCGCACCGTGGTCCTTTGCACCGGCGACATGGGATTCGGCGCGCGCAAGACCTACGACATCGAGGTCTGGCTGCCGGGGCAGGGCACCTATCGCGAGATTTCCAGCTGTTCGGTCTGCGGCGACTTCCAGGCTCGGCGCATGGGCGCGCGCTACAAGGTTGCCGGCGACAAGACGCCGCACTTCGTCCACACGCTGAACGGCTCCGGCGTCGCCGTCGGACGGGCGCTCATCGCCGTCATGGAGAATTATCAGAACGAGGACGGCTCGATCACCGTGCCGGAGGTCCTGCGGCCCTATATGGGCGGCATGGTACGAATCGCGAGCGGGGCCTGATGCGGCTGCTTCTGACGAATGACGACGGCATCCACGCCGAGGGCCTCGCGGTCCTCGAGCGCATTGCGCGAAAGCTGAGCGACGATGTCTGGATCGTCGCGCCGGAGACCGACCAAAGCGGCCTGTCCCACTCGCTGTCCTTGTCGTCGCCGCTGCGGCTGCGCGAGATTTCCGAGAAGCGCTATGCGCTGTCGGGAACCCCGACGGACTGCGTCATCATGGCGGTGAAGCGGCTGATGGACGCGCCGCCGGATCTCGTCCTGTCGGGGGTCAACGCCGGCCAGAACATCTGCGACGACGTGACCTATTCGGGGACGGTCGCCGGCGCGATGGAAGGCGCCATGCTCGGCCTGAAGTCGATCGCACTCAGCCAGGCCTTTCGGCCGGGCGGCGGGCGGCAGGCGCTGTTCGAGACGGCCGAAACACATGCGCCAGCTCTCATCGAGAAACTTGCCGGCCACGAACTGGCCCCTGGCGAGCTCCTCAACATCAACTTTCCGGCAGTACCCGCAGACGCGGTGGCCGGCGTCGAGGTCACGCGGCAGGGCAAGCTCGACTATTCGCTGGGGATGGAGGAGCGACGGGATGGCCGGGGCTTTCCGTATTTCTGGCTGATCTTCGGCCGCTCGGCCGGGCCGGACGTCGCGCAGTCGGACATCGCGGCGCTCAATGCTGGGCGGATCTCGGTGACGCCGCTCAAGCTCGACCTCACGGCGCATGAGGCGCGGGAGGGACTTGAGGCGCTGCTCGAATGATTGTCGTCAATCGCGATCGCGAAAGGCTGGCCGCGTTCGTGACCCAGCTGCGGTCCGAACCTCTGGTCGGTCCCGACCTCATGAAGGCCGTCGAAAGCGTTCCGCGGCGCAACTTCGTGCCGATGGACGTCGAAGATCCGTATGAGGACCGCACGGCCCCAATCGATTGTGGGGAGACGATGCCCGGCGCGCTGACCGCCGTACGTCTGGCGGCGCTGCTGGAGGTCGAACCGGAGCACCGTGTGCTGGAGATCGGCACGGGCAGCGGCTATCTCACCGCTCTTTTCGCCCGGCTGGGCTCGCATGTCACCACCTTCGATCGCTACCGCCGGCTGGTCGAGCGGGCTTCCCAGCGCCTGAAGCAGCTGGGAATCTCCAATGTCTCGACTTTCTTCGAGGACGGCCGCGAGGGGTATGTCGCCGGAAGTCCCTTCCACCGGATCATCGCCCATGCGGCGTTTCCGGCACAGCCGCGCCAGTTTCTGGAACAATTGGGCCCGCAGGCCATGATGATCTGCGCGATCGGCCCGGGAGACGGCGAGCAGTCCCTCGTCCGCCTGCGCAAGGTCGGCAGCCGCTTCGAGCGCGATGAGATCGGCAAGGTGCGCTATCAGCCGCTCGGATTCGGCAAGGCGGAGATGCTCTGAGCGCTCCATCTCGGGCGGCGCAGCTGGGTCCGCGACGCGCGCCGAGCCTCGGCGCGAGTTCCCGTGCATCCACTGCAATAGCTGGCGATAGCCGGCGCGAAGACCGGCGAAACGGCCGGTCGCGGACTGTTGCGGAAATGTCTCGAAGCCTGGAATCGGCCTTTTAAAGCGATGACTTAACCGGGCGGTAATACTAACGCGGTTCTATTGTCGACGATTGGGTTTTGCGTACCAGAGGAACTGCGATGCGTTTCCAAGTGCTGAGCCGTTTGCGCCGACAGCTCGTCGGATCGGTGGGTGTGGCCCTGGTTGCGGGCCTGATGGCTGGCTGCAGTGCCGATACCGTGCGGTTCGACGACGGTTTCTATACCGGCTCCGTGCCGCAGAGCGTGCCGACGCAGACCGCCGCGAATCAGGCCTATCCGGCGAACCAGCCGTATCCGGGCAACCAGGCCTATCCGGCCGGCGTCGACCAGATGAGCACAGGCGCGATCTCGCGGCCGGGGCCGGGTGCGTCGCAGCCGACCTATTCGCCCGGCTATCCCCAGGCGGTCCCGGGCGCGGGTTCTTCGCAGGTCGTGCAGCAGCACACCCTGCCGCCGCCGCCTGCGCCGGATTATCGCAGCCCGGCTCCGACCGCGCAGGCGATGCCTGCCGGCGGCTCCGCCTCGCAGCCGGTCTCGGCAAGCGACGCCGGCCCGACGCGCGGTGCGCCGCCGACCACTCTGCAGGAACAGGCCGCCCGTATCGCCGCTCCGACCGAGCGGCCGGCCGACCAGCCGCGGGTTTCGCAGCCTCGGCCCGCGCCGACGGCTTCGGCACGGACTGCGGGCTCGGTCACGGTCGGTTCGGGCGATACGCTCCTGTCGATCTCGCGTCGAACCGGCGTTTCCGTCGCGGATCTGAAGCGGGCCAATGGCCTCGACAGCGATACGATCCGCCTCGGGCAGACCATTGCCGTGCCGCAGGGCGGCCGTGTCCCCGCGAAGGAGACGACGCGTGTCGCGACCGCCGAACCGGCGATGGCGACACCTGACAAGCGCCCGGCGCAACGCGAGGAGAAGCCTGTGTCGGCACCGGTCGCCGAGCCGCAGACTGCGGAGAAGGGCGACCGGCCGTCCGTCGCGGTTGCCGCCCCGGCGCCGACGGCTCCGGCTTCGACGATCAAGCAGGAGACCAGCACCAACGTTGCTGCCGTCGCGCCGAACTCCACCGGCATCAGCGGCTTCCGCTGGCCGGTGCAGGGCCGGGTGATCAACCGCTTCGGCGAGAAGGTCGGCGGGCGCCGCAATGACGGCCTCAACATCTCGGTGCCGCGCGGAACGCCGGTCAAGGCCGCCGAGAACGGCGTCGTCATCTATGCCGGCGACGGGCTCAAGGAGTTCGGCAACACGGTGCTCGTCAAGCACGATGACGGTCTCGTCACGGTCTATGGCAATGCCGAGAGCCTGGAAGTGTCGCGCGGCGATAAGGTCCGGCGCGGCCAGCAGATCGCCAAGTCCGGCATGTCCGGCGACACCGACGTGCCGATCCTGCACTTCGAGGTGCGCAAGAACTCCGCGCCGGTCGATCCGACCAAATATCTGCAATAGCCGTTCCCCCCGCGGCCCTGGCCGCGGGAAAGCGAACGCCGCCCTTCCGGCAACGGATCTCCGATGTCCGCAGCCGGCCTGAACGCCGACCTCCAGGCGTGACTAGACCCGGCCGCGCACGTTTCGCGCGACCGGGTCAATTCTTTTGGTCTTGGCGCTGCGTCTAGAGGCTCTGTCCGCGCCGGCCGGCGAGATCCTGGATGAACTGGAAGGCGACGCGTCCGGACCGGCTGCCGCGCGTCGTCGCCCATTCCAGCGCCTCGCGGTGGATGGCCTCGCGCTCGCTGCCCGCATCGAGGCCATAGGCCGCGACATAGGCGTCGATCATCGCCAGATATTGGTCCTGGCTGCAATTGTGGAAGCCGAGCCAGAGACCGAAGCGGTCCGACAGCGAGACCTTCTCCTCCACCGCTTCGCCCGGATTGATCGCCGTCGCGCGCTCGTTCTCGATCATGTCGCGCGGCAGGAGATGGCGCCGGTTGGACGTCGCGTAGAAGAGGACGTTGGCTGGCCGGCCTTCGACGCCGCCCTCAAGTGCGGCCTTCAGCGACTTGTAGGAGGCGTCGCCCGTATCGAAGGAGAGATCGTCGCAGAACAGGAGGAAGCGATGGCTGCTGGCGCGCAGGAAGCCCATCAGCCGCGGCAAGTGCTCGATGTCCTCGCGGTGGATCTCGACCAGCTTCAGCCGGGAAGCGTCAGTGGGAAGGGCGGCGCCGACCGCCGCGTGAACCGCCTTCACGAGTGACGATTTGCCCATGCCGCGCGAGCCCCACAGGAGCGCGTTGTTCGCGGCCAGCCCGCGCGCGAAGCGGTCGGTGTTGTCGAAGAGGATGTCGCGGGAGCGGTCGATCCCCTTCAGGAGCTCGATCGGGATGCGGTTGACCTGGCGTATCGGCTTCAGCGCCGCCGGCGGCTCGAAGACGAAGCAGTCGGCCGCCTCGAAATCCGGCGAGGGAGCGGGTGAGGGCGCCAGCCTTTCCAGGCTTTGGGCGATCCGTTCCATCGTGGTGGCGAGGCTCTTCAGTTCCGCCGCGTCCATGCTGATCCCCTCATTCGGTGCGCCGGAGCCCTCCCGGAGCGCCAGCTTGTTGCATTAGGGGCGACCGATCGTATATTCCGCGGACGTCGTAAAGGCTTAGACGCCTGCCAATTTTCCAAGAGGTCGATGATGTTCGTGTCCGAGGCTTTCGCCCAGGCAACCGGTGGCGCCACCGGCGGCGGAAGCGAGATTCTGATCAGTGTTCTTCCCTTCGTCGCGGTCTTCGCGATCATGTACTTCCTCATCATCCGGCCGCAGCGCTCGCAGATGAAGAAGCGGGAGGAGATGCTGAAGAACATTCGCCGCGGCGATACGGTGATCACCGGGGGCGGAATCATCGCCCGCGTTACGAAGGTGCTCGACAGTGGCGAGCTGGAGGTGCAAATCTCCGATCAGGTTCGCGTCCGGGTGCTCCAGTCGATGGTGACGGAAGTGCGGGTGAAGGGCGAGCCGACCGCAGCAAACGCGAAATAGGTCTGCCCAAGCGCAACGCGCCTCCTTCCTTGAGGAAGTGGGACGTTTTGCCTTAGAATGACGATATTCCGGCCGCATGAGCGCGGCCACTTGCGGCAAGAAAAGCCGCGCGCGGCCTGCGTCGGTCTGAACGACGCGACCGATGACCCCCGAGACCGCCATGCTGTATTTCTCGCGCTGGAAGACGATCCTCATCTGGTTGACCGTCCTGGTCGGTGTCGTTTTCGCCCTGCCCAACGTCCTCGGCAAGCAGACGCTGGCGGATCTGCCGTCCTTCGTGCCGAAGGATCAGGTGACGCTGGGCCTCGATCTGCAGGGCGGGTCCTACATCCTGCTGCAGGTAGACCGGGAATCCTTGATCAAGGACCGCCTGCAGTCGGTGCGCGACGAGGTCCGGCAGATCCTGCGGACGGCGCGTGTCGGATATTCGGCGATCAGCGACAACGGCACCACGGTCACCGTGCGGCTGCGCGATCCGTCCCAGGCTGACCAGGCGCGCGAGGCTCTCGCGGATCTCACCCAGCCCGTCTCCGGCGGGCTCCTCAGCGGCGGCACGGTTCAGGAAGTCGCGATCGAACAGCCGCAGGCGGGCGTCCTCAACGTCTCCCTCACCGAGGAGGGCATCAGCTACCGTGTAACCAACGCGGTCTCGCAGTCGATAGAGGTGGTCCGCCGCCGCGTCGACGAGCTCGGCACGACCGAGCCGCTGATCCAGCGCCAGGGGCAGGACCGCATCATGGTCCAGGTGCCCGGCCTCGGCGATCCGCAGCGGCTGAAGGCGCTCCTCAACCAGACCGCCAAGCTGACCTTCCGCCTGGTCGACCAGAGCGAGTCGCCGGATGCGGTCGCCAGGGGTGGCCGTGCGCCGGCCGGCTCCGAACTCCTCTACACCAACGACAATCCGCCGCAGCCGGTGCTCGTCCAGAAGCAGGTGATGGTGTCGGGTGAAAACCTCACCGACGCGCAGGCCGGCTTCGACCAGCAGACCAACCAGCCGGTCGTCAACATCCGCTTCGATTCGCAGGGCGCGCAGCGCTTCGGCCGGGTCACCCAGCAGAATGTCGGCAAGCCCTTCGCGATCGTCCTCGACAACAAGGTGCTCTCGGCTCCCAACATCCGCGAGGCGATTCTCGGCGGCCAGGCGCAGATCAGCGGCAACTTCACCGTCCAGTCGGCGAACGACCTCGCCGTGCTGCTGCGCGCGGGTGCCCTGCCGGCGACCTTGAACATCATCGAGGAGCGTACCGTCGGGCCGGGCCTCGGCGCCGATTCGATCGCCGCGGGCGAGAATGCCGGCATCATCGGCGCGGTGCTGGTCGTCGTGTTCATGCTGGCGGCCTACGGCTTCCTCGGCGTCATCGCCAACATCGCGCTGACGGTGAACGTGATCCTGCTCTTCGCCATCCTGACGCTGATCGGCTCGACGCTGACGCTGCCCGGCATCGCCGGCATCGTCCTGACCATCGGCATGGCGGTCGATTCCAACGTGCTCATCTATGAGCGCATCCGCGACGAGCGGCGGCAGGGCCGTTCGGTGATCCAGGCGATCGACATCGGCTTCCAGAAGGCGTTGGCGACCATCCTCGACGCCAACATCACCACGCTGATCGCCGCCGTGGTCCTGTTCTTCCTGGGCTCGGGCCCGGTGCGCGGCTTCGCGGTGACGCTGGCCATCGGTATCATCACCACCGTCTTCACCGCCTTCACCCTGACCCGCTGGCTGGTCGCTGAATGGGTCCGCCGCCGCCGCCCGAAGGAGCTTCCGAAGGGCTATGTCCGCCTCGTTCCGGAGGTTACCCGCATCCCCTTCATGAAGGTGCGGTTGCAGATGTTCGGCGTGTCGATGGCGCTTTGCCTCGCCTCCATCGTCGCCCTTGGGGCGGTCGGGCTCAATTTCGGGATCGACTTCACCGGCGGCACGCTGATCGAGGTACAGGCGAAGTCCGGCAATGCCGACATCGGTGATATCCGCCAGCGCCTCGGCGCAGCCGGGGTCGCGGATGCCCAGGTCCAGGAGTTCGGAACGCCGCAGGAAGCGCTGATCCGGATCGGCCAGCAGGGCGCCGATGGCGACGCGACGCAGGCGTCGCTCGTGACCAGCGCGCAGCAGTCACTTACCGCCGACTACGATATCCGCCGCACCGAGCTGGTGGGGCCGACGGTTTCGGGCGAGCTGGCCTGGGCGGCGATCATCGGCGTCGTCACCGCGCTCTTCGCCATCCTGATCTATGTCTGGTTCCGCTTCGAGTGGCAGTTTGCCATGGGAGCGATCATCGCCACGATCAACGACGTGATCCTGACGCTCGGCTTCCTGGTCCTCACCCAGCTGGAGTTCAATCTTTCGACCGTCGCGGCGATCCTGACGATCGTCGGCTATTCGCTGAACGACACCGTCGTCATCTACGACAAGGTCCGCGAGAATCTCAGACGGTTCAAGAAGATGCCGATCGGGCAGATGCTCGATCTGTCGGACAACGAGATGCTGTCGCGCACGACGATGACCTCGTTGACGACGCTGCTGGCGCTTCTCGCCCTGTTCGTCTTCGGCGGTGAGGTGATCCGGTCCTTCGTGGCGTCCATGCTCTTCGGCGTGGTGATCGGGACGTTCTCCTCGATCTTCGTCGCTGCGCCGATCCTGATCCTCTTCAAGCTGCGCCCGGCGGACTTCGCTGCGGCCAAGGAGGATGCCGAGGCGGCGCGCAGCGGAACCACCGGAACGGCGACGCCCGGTCAGGCCTGAGCGGATCATGGCCAAGGGAATCGAGATCCGGGAAGCCCACTTCCCGGGCCGCGCGCCGATCACCGCCTATGGCAATGGCGGCTTTCGCTTCGCCGACATGTCGCATCGCGGCTCGATCCTGTGCCTGCCGTCCGGGATCTACGGATGGAGCGCCACCGCAGAGGCGCCTTTCTCGGGTGAGCGCCTGCAGAAGGTCCTCGAGGAGGCAGAGGAGATCAGCTTCCTCCTGTTCGGAACGGGCAAGGACATTCGCCGCCTGCCGGCCGCCCTGGCGGAACGATTGCGCAAGGGGGGAATTTCCTGTGATCCGATGTCGACCGGCGCGGCTGTCCGGACCTTCAACATCATGCTGTCCGAGGGCCGTCCGGTCGCCGCCGCACTGATCGCCGTCGAGTGAGACGAAGCCGCTGCGCATCTGCGCGCCGGTTGCGAGGAACGCCATGACCGACACGCCCGACGAGGCCATGGCCCTTCTGGAGGCCGAAGATCGCGACCGGGCCCTCTCGCTCGTCTTCGCGCCGCAGAAGGTGCGTGCAGATCTTGCCGCGCTCTACGCCGTCAATGTCGAGAGCGCGCGGGTGCGCGATCAGGTCAGCCAGCCGATGCTGGGCGAGATCCGCCTCCAATGGTGGCGCGACACGCTGACGGACGAGGCCAATTCGTCCTCGGGCAATCCGGTCGCCGCCGCGCTGCTGGGTTCGATCCACCGCCACGACCTGCCGCGGGCGGCGTTCGACCGCTTCTTCGAAGCCCGCATCTTCGATCTCTACGACGATCCTATGCCCGATCGCGCGGCCTTCGAAGCCTATGCCGGGGAGACGGCCTCCACGCTGATCGTGCTCGCAGCCACGATCCTGTCGCGCAGCGACGCCGATCGGATAGCCGACGCTGCCGGCCATGCGGGCGTCGCGCAGGCCGTTGCCGGCGTCCTGCGGCTTCTGCCGGTCCATCGGGCGCGGCGGCAGGTCTATATTCCGAAGGACATGCTCTCGGCCGTGGGCTGTTCGACCGAGGAACTGATCGCCGGATCGGGCGAGGCGCCCTTGCGGGCGGTCTCGGCGATGGTGGCCTTCGGCCGCGAGCACGCGAAGGCCGCCCACGAACACTATGCCGCCGTGCCCGCTTCGGTCCGGCCTGCCTTCCTGCCGGCACTTCTGGCGGTGCCATATTTGGACCGCATCGAACGCGCAGGTTCGGACATCTTCAACCGGCCCGTCGAGATCGGCCCCCTGAGCAAATCCTATCGCTACTGGCGCTCGATGCGCGGCTGACTGCCGGGGCGAGCACCCGCCGGCACCGCGACGGGAGAGGGGCTGAGGCTCGACCCGCCGGATGCGATTGGGGAATCGCATTGGACACAGGACAGCGGCAGTGCGGCCGGACGGCCCGAGGGGTCGTGCGCTTCGGTCGGCAGATGGGGACGAATCGAGGGGCATGAACGAGGGGATGGCGACACGCGCACAGCGCGGGCTGGCGCGGTTCTCCGGTCAGTTGGCGCGCGGTGCGGGGCAGGCGGCGAGCCGGTTTCCGCTGGCGGCGCTGATGATCGTCCTGATCGCGCTCCTGTCGAATCTCGCGATCGAAGACGTCTACGTTCCCGACGAGGCCAATCTCGCCTGGCTGCTGGCCGCGCTCTACGGCGCCAGCGCAAGCTCGATCGTCGCTGTCGTTGGGCTGGAAGCGCGGCGCGCTGGCGCAATGCTGCGGCTGGCCGCCTCCGCGATCGTCGCCGGGGCGGTCGGGCTCGCAACCTATTTCGGGCGTGACTTCGGAATCTTCGCGCCGCCTCTGGTGGTCGCCGCGACGTTTGCGGTGCCGCTTGCGCCCTATGTGCTCCGCCGCGACCAGCTGCGGTTCTGGACCTTCACGCTGTGGACGGTCGTGGGCGCGGCGCTTGCCTTCCTGTCCGTGCTTCTCTTCGTACTCGGCCTGTCGGCCATCCTGGAGATGATCCGGTTCCTGTTCGAGGTCGGCCTGTCTTCGCGGGCCTACGAACACATCTTCGTCACCGCCTTCACCCTGGTCGGGCCGCTCTTCGCGCTCGGGCGCATCCCGGCGGAATTCGACGAGACGGTCGCGACGGACGGCAGCGACAGGCTGGTCGCGGGCCTGAGGATCCTTCTGGTCTGGATTGCCGCGCCGCTCGCGCTCGCAACCGCGGTCGTCCTGCATCTCTACGCCGCCAAGATCGCTCTCACCGGTCATCTGCCGAAGAATGAGATCGGCTGGATCGGGACGTTCTACGCCTTCCTGGTCCTGTCGCTCAGGATCTCCGGCGAGCCGTTCCTGCGCGACCGCGGGCCGGCGATTCGCCTGTTCTCGCGCGTGTGGGCCGGCATTCTTGTCCTGCCCCTCCTGCTGCTGGCGCTGGCGATCGGGGCCCGGCTCGGTTCGGAAGGCGTCACCCTGGCGCGCTACTTCGTGGCGCTGGCCGCGATTGCGGCGGCTCTCGTGCTCGCAGCGCAACTCCTGCCGCGCGGGCGTTCCGACGTCCGTGTGATGGCAGGCGTGCCCGTCCTGCTCCTTGCGCTGTCGTCCTTTGGGCCATGGGGTGCGGCCGCTACGGTCGGGCGAAGCCAGTCGGCGCGGCTGATCGCCGAATATGCGACGCGGGTCCCCGGATCCGAGATGATCCGGCTGCGCAACACCAAGCGCTCGGATGCGGCGCATGCGCAGATCCGCTCCCGCCTCGCGGCGCTCGACGACGCGGGCGAACTCGATCGGATCCTGCCCTATCTCGAGCCGGAACTCGCCACGCGCGTCGCTATGGCAGAGGAGCGCCGCCCGGACGATGCGATGGATGTGCTCGTCGGGGGGCTGGGACTCGTGCATGTCGCCACCGCGTCGACCGCCCGCGGTTTCACCGCGCTACGCCAGCCGGTCGTCGATATCGCCGGTTTCGACCGGGCGACCATGGAGCAGGTCGTTATTGCCTCCACGCTCCAGACCGATGCGTCCGCCATGGAGACTGAGGCCGGTCAGGTCGCGCTGCGCTTTTCCGACGAGGAGCTTGTCGCGGCGATCGGCGGCGTGGAGGACAGGTTTCCGATCGTTGAGGGCGTCGGCGGACTGTCGGAGACGATCTTCTCCGGCGATCCGGCCTCGACCAGCGCGCCGGTCCTCGACCTGACGAGCCCGTCTGGCCGGCACGTCCGCCTGGCCATCCGGCAGCTGGTTCAGCAGGCACCGGGCGGCGCGATCCTTTCGGCCACGCTGTCTTTCTATTTCCGGTCCGCCGAATGGTCGCCCGCCGGACCGCCGGCCGATGCCGACCGGGCGACAACGCGCCCGTCGGCGGGGAAGACCGTCACTCGGCCGCTTGAGCGATCGTCTGCCGATTGAGCCACGCAGAAAAGTCGGTGAGCGCCCGTCGCCCGAGCGCCTTCTTCTTGGCGATCGCCTTTTCCTTGCCGCGGAAGCGCTTCTGCCCCTCGGGCTTCTCGATTGCGCCGGGCTCCAGCGGCGCGAACAGGCCGAAATTGACGTTCATCGGCTGGAAGGACCGCTTGCCGCCGTCCTCCTCGTGGGAGAGATGGCCGCCGGTGATGTGGGCGATGAGCGCTCCCGTCGCCGTGGTCTGCGGCGGCGGCGGGACATGTTCGCCGCGCGCCTCTGCGCTGGCGAAGATCCCCGCCATCAGTCCGATCGCGGCCGATTCGACATAACCCTCGCAGCCGGTGATCTGTCCGGCGAAGCGCACATGCGGGCGCGCCTTGAGGCGCAGCGTCTCGTCGAGCAGCACAGGCGAGTTGAGGTAGGTGTTGCGGTGAAGGCCGCCGAGGCGCGCGAACTCGGCCTTCTCGAGACCGGGAATCATCCGGAAGATCTCGGCCTGTGCGCCGTATTTCAGCTTCGTCTGAAAGCCGACCATGTTGTAGAGCGTGCCCAGCGCGTTGTCCTGCCGCAGCTGCACCACGGCATATGCCTTCGTCTCGGGATCATGGGCGTTGGTCAGGCCCATCGGCTTCATCGGACCGTGGCGCAGGGTTTCCGGTCCGCGCTCCGCCATCACCTCGATCGGCAGGCAGCCATCGAAATAGGGCGTGCCCTCCCATTCCTTGAAGGCGACGCGGTCGCCCTCGACGAGAGCTGCGACGAAGCGCTCGTAGGTCTCCCTGTCGAGCGGGCAGTTGATGTAGTCCTTGCCCGTGCCGCCCGGGCCGACCTTGTCGTAGCGCGACTGGAACCAGGCCTTGTCCATGTCGATCGAATCGAAATGGACGATGGGGGCGATCGCGTCGAAGAAGGCGAGGGCGTCCGCACCGGTCGCCTCGCGGATCGACGCGGCGAGCCCCGGCGCCGTCAACGGACCCGTCGCGACGATGGCCGATCCCCACTCCTGCGGCGGCAGTCCTGGCACCTCTTCACGCTCGATCGTGATCAACGGATGCGCGGCGATCGCCTGCGTCACCGCATCCGCGAAACCTTCGCGATCCACCGCGAGCGCGCCGCCTGCCGGCACCTGATGAGAATCGGCCATCCGCATGATCAGCGAGCCGGCGAGCCGCATCTCGGCATGGATGACGCCGACCGCATTGGCCTCGGCATCGTCGGAGCGGAACGAGTTCGAGCAGACGAGTTCGGCCAGCCGGTCCGTCTTGTGCGCGTCGGTGCCGCGGACGGGCCGCATCTCGTGGAGGATGACGGGAATGCCGCGTTCGGCGATCTGGAACGCGGCTTCGGAGCCGGCGAGCCCGCCGCCGACGATGTGGATGGGTTGGTTTGTCATTGCAGGAATTTATCAGCCCGGGAGGCGTCGTGAAAGGGCGGCGCAGCACCCCGAAAACAACAACACCCGCCGGGGGAGGACCGGCGGGTGTCGTTTTGATGACCCGTCCTGGGAGGAGGATGGACGGGCCGCTCTCCGCTCGGGCCCTGGGAGGAGGATGGGCCCTTGCGAATCCCTTGATCTCATGGCGCCCGTCGGGGGGAGGACCCGACGGGCGACTTATGATGGCCTGCCGATTGGGAGGAGGTTGGCAGGCCGTTTCCGCTTTGGCCCGGGAGGAGGTGGGCCTACACGAAACCTTGAATTTCTGGCGCTCGCCGGGGGGAGGACCCGGCGAGCGTCTTTTGATGACCCGTCCTGGGAGGAGGATGGACGGGCCGCTCTCCGCTTGGGCCCTTGGGAGGAGGATGGACCCTCGCGAATTCCTTGATCTCTTGGCGCTCGCCGGGGGGAGGACCCGACGGGCGACTTATGATGGCCTTGCCCTGGGAGGAGGATGGGCTTGGCCGCTCCGCTCAGGCCCTGGGAGGAGGATGGGCCCTTGCGAAACCTAAAGTCCGTGTCAGGCGACCGTACGGCGCGCCACGGACGGGATGTCGGTGCGGGAGATGCCGAGATCGGCAAGCTCGCGCTGCGAAAGTCGGCTCAGCTCGTTGACGGTCTCGCGGTAGCGGCGCCAGTTGCTGTAGGAGCGGATCAGGTTCATCGGTAGTCTCCGGATGCTTATCTAATCGATTTAGGGGCTCGGCGCGGTGGTCAGCGCCCTTGCCTCGTTGACCAGCAATTTATGGACCCGCCCCGCCGCGTACCAGAGCCACCTCCGCATGGCAGCATTGCATTTTGTGCAACGCAGCAAGAGAGGGGAAAAAGACAATTTATTCAGATGTTTGTGGTTCTCTCCGCGCTTCACGGCCGGGCGAGGCGGGGCAGATGGCGCATGGCTGGAGCGGCCGCCATGCGCCGAAACTCCATCGCGGCGGGCCGCTAAGACGGCTCGGCCCGACGGAAAAGCCGGTAAAACTGCCAGGATTTACCCTTTCGTGCCCAGACTCGCGGTGATATAGAGTCGCGCGCCTCGCGACGTCCGTGGCTGACGCGCCGTGCGGGTGTGGCGGAATTGGCAGACGCACTTGGTTTAGGTCCAAGCGCCGAGAGGCATGGGGGTTCAAGTCCCTCCACCCGCACCATTGCCGTTTTCACCAGGGTTTCATCGCTGATCCGGCGGACGGGAGCGCCGCCGGGTATAACAAGATCAAGAAGGTATCGAGAATGCAGGTAACGGAAACCAAGGCCGAGGGCCTGAAGCGCGAGATCGAGATTGTCGTGCCCGCCTCGGATCTTGAGGCGCGCCTTCAGACGCGGCTTTTCGAAGCCAAGGACCGGGTGCAGCTGAAAGGTTTCCGGCCGGGCAAGGTGCCGGTGTCGCACCTGCGCAAGATGTACGGCAAGTCGCTGATGGCGGAGATCGTCAACCAGATCCTCAACGAGACGCCGAACTCGATCATCGCCGAGCGCAAGGAGCGCTCCGCCATGCGTCCCGAGGTCGCCATGACCGAGGACGAGGGCGAGGCCGAGAAGGTCCTGTCCGGCGAGAGCGACTTCAAGTTCACGCTGTCCTACGAGACGCTGCCGGCGATCGAGTTGAAGGAGACGAGCGGCATCAAGATCGAGCGGCCGATCGTCGAGGTCTCCGACGAGGAGGTCAGCGAACAGGTCGAGCGGATCGCGCAGAATGCGCGCACCTACGAGCCCAAGGACGGTGCCGCCGAGGATGGCGACAAGGTGACGATGGACTTCGTCGGCAAGCTCGATGGCGAGCCCTTCGAGGGCGGGGCGGCGACCGACAGCGATCTGGTGATCGGTTCGGGCCAGTTCATTCCCGGCTTCGAGGACCAGCTGGTCGGCGTCAAGGCGGGCGACGAGAAGGTCGTCGAGCTGACCTTCCCCGAGGATTACGGTGCGGGGCATCTGGCCGGCAAGGCCGCGACGTTCGACGTCACGGTGAAGGCCGTTGCCGCGCCGACCGAGACGACGATCGACGACGAGACCGCCAAGAAGCTCGGCCTGGAATCGCTGGAGCAGCTGCAGAAGCTGGTGCGCGACCAGATCCAGAGCCAGTACGGCATGGCCACTCGGCAGAAGGTCAAGCGCCAGCTGCTCGACGCTCTCGACAAGGACTACGACTTCGAATTGCCGGAGAAGCTGGTCGAGGCCGAGTTCAACAACATCTGGAATCAGGTCCAGAACGAGCTGAAGCAGAGCGGCAAGAGCTTCGAGGACGAGGACACGACCGAGGAGAAGGCGCGCGAGGAATATCGCCGTCTCGCCGAACGCCGCGTGCGGCTCGGCCTCGTCCTGTCCGAGATCGGCGAGAAGGCCGGCGTCCAGGTGACGGACGAGGAACTGCAGCGGGCGATGTTCGAGCAGATCCGCCGCTATCCGGGCCAGGAACAGGAAGTCTACAAGATGTTCCAGGAGAACCCGGACGCTGTCGCCAGCCTGCGCGCGCCGATCTACGAGGAGAAGGTGGTCGACCATCTCCTCGAGCAGGTCGAGGTCAACGACAAGACGGTCACCAAGGAAGAGCTGATGGCCGAGGACGAGGACGACAAGGAAGCGGCACTCGCCTCCTGAGGCGAGGCAAAGCCTCGATCGTCTTTCATGCGGATGGGCCGGCGCAAGCCGGCCCTCAGACTGCTGACAAACCCCTGGCTATTGCCGGGGGTTTTTGATTCACTCGGTCA
>NZ_JAJAVB010000050.1 GCF_020615385.1 Jiella soli
GTTGAAGAAACCGGCTCCCGAACAGACGGCGATCGAGATGGTGACGCTCGATTCGCTGGTCCCGAAGGATCACCTGCTTCGCAAGATCGACCAGGTGATCGACTTCTCCTTCATCCACGATCGCGTTGCCGGGCTTTACTGCGCGGACAACGGCCGTCCACCGCTCGATCCGACCTTGATGTTCAAGGCGCTGTTCATCGGGTACCTGTTCGGCATCCGCTCCGAACGCCAGCTGGTGCGCGAGATCGAGGTGAATGTCGCCTACCGCTGGTTCCTGCGCCTGAAGCTCACCGACCCCGTCTTCGATGCTTCGACGATCAGCCAGAACCGTCGGCGCCGCTTCTCCGACGACAGCATCCCTCGGGCCATCTTCGACGCGATCGTCGAACAGGCGATGGCACACGGCCTGGTCGACGGGCGGGTGCTCTACACCGACTCCACCCACCTGAAGGCCAATGCCAACAAGAAGCGGTTCGACTTCGAGCTGCGCGCCAAGAGCCAGGCCGACTATTGGGATGACCTCGACGCCGCGATCGAGGCCGAGCGGGCGGCGCATGACCAGAAGCCGCTGAAGTCCAAGGAGCGGGCGCCGGTCGTCAAGGAGACCAAGGTGTCGCGCACCGATCCGGACAGCGGCTACATGGTGCGGGACGGCAAGCCGAAAGGCTTCTTCTACCTCGACCATCGGACCGTCGACGGCAAGCTGGCGATCATCACCGACACCTACGCGACGCCGGCCAACGTGCACGACTCGATCGTCTACCTCTCTCGTCTCGATCATCAGCGCGCCCGGTTCGGTTTCGACGTCGGCGCTGTTGGGCTGGACGCCGGCTATGCCACGGCCGGCATCGCCAAGGGGCTGGAGGATCGCAAGATCCTGGGCGTAACGGGCTATCGCAACCCGACACCGCCCAAGCCCGGCATGATGCGCAAGTCGAAGTTCGTCTTTGAAGCCGAGGCCGACGGATACCGCTGTCCGCAGGGGCAGGTTCTCGCCTACGCCACCACCGATCGCGACGGCTACCGTCACTATCGCTCCGATCCGAGCGTCTGCCAGACCTGCCCGCTTCTTGCCTCCTGCACGACGAACGCCAAGGCGCAGCGGACCATCACTCGACATGTCTGGGCCGAGATTCGCGAGAAGAGCGACGCCCATCGTCTGACGCCTTGGGGCAAGGCGATCTACACGCGCCGAAAGGAGACAGTGGAGCGCTCCTTCGCCGACGCCAAGCAGTTGCACGGGCACCGCTATGCCAGGTTCCGAAGTCTGATCCGTGTCCGCAGCCAATGCCTGCTCGCCGCCGCAGCCCAAAACATCAAGAAGATCGCAATGGCCATGACCCGAAAGG
>NZ_JAJAVB010000051.1 GCF_020615385.1 Jiella soli
GGCACGTCGACCACGGGAAGACGTCGCTGACGGCTGCGATCACCAAGTACTTCGGCGAGTACCGGGCCTACGACATGATCGACGCGGCGCCGGAGGAGAAGGCGCGCGGCATCACGATCTCGACGGCGCATGTCGAGTACGAGACGGAAGCGCGTCACTACGCGCATGTCGACTGCCCGGGGCACGCCGACTACGTGAAGAACATGATCACCGGCGCGGCGCAGATGGACGGGGCGATCCTGGTCGTGTCGGCGGCTGACGGCCCGATGCCGCAGACCCGCGAGCACATCCTGCTCGCCCGCCAGGTCGGCGTTCCCGCGATCGTCGTCTTCCTCAACAAGGTCGACCAGGTCGACGACGAGGAGCTCCTGGAGCTGGTCGAGCTCGAGGTTCGCGAGCTGCTGTCGTCCTACGAGTTCCCGGGCGACGACATTCCGATCGTCAAGGGCTCGGCGCTGGCCGCCCTCGAGGATAGCAACAAGGAGATCGGCGAGGACGCGGTGCGGGCGCTGATGAAGGAAGTCGACGCCTACATCCCGACCCCTGAGCGTCCGATCGACCAGCCCTTCCTGATGCCGATCGAGGACGTGTTCTCGATCTCGGGTCGCGGCACGGTGGTGACCGGCCGCGTCGAACGCGGCGTGGTGAAGGTGGGCGAGGAAGTCGAGATCGTCGGCATCCGCGACACCAAGAAGACGACGGTGACCGGCGTCGAGATGTTCCGCAAGCTGCTCGACCAGGGCCAGGCTGGCGACAACATCGGCGCGCTGATCCGCGGTGTGGATCGTGAGGGCGTCGAGCGCGGCCAGGTGCTGT
>NZ_JAJAVB010000052.1:0-5000 GCF_020615385.1 Jiella soli
GAGAAGCGTGGGCGGCGGTAAGTCTGCGGCCTCGAGGGACTGGTATCCTTTCCGGATCCCTTGAGGTTTGAAGAGACGAGACTGATCGTTTCACGTTTCGCTAAGTGATGAGAGCGGAGCTCTGGATTGCTTGGGTCTTTTTGGTTTGGCGGGTTCGTGAGGATCGGCTGGGTTGGAGGGCTTGAGTGGTTGAGGGTTCCGGATCGGTGCTTGGACTGGTCCTTGGGCAGTGATGTCCATGGGCCTTTCGGTGTTGGCTTCGGCTGGCGCTGGGGTCTGGGTGCTGGAGAAATCTCGTCGATGCTTTGAGACAGTGACGGTCAGGAACAGCTCTTATCAAACCTGAGAGTTTGATCCTGGCTCAGAACGAACGCTGGCGGCAGGCTTAACACATGCAAGTCGAACGCATCCTTCGGGGTGAGTGGCAGACGGGTGAGTAACGCGTGGGAATCTACCCATCTCTACGGGATAGCTCCGGGAAACTGGAATTAATACCGTATACGTCCTCCGGGAGAAAGATTTATCGGGGATGGATGAGCCCGCGTTGGATTAGCTAGTTGGTGGGGTAATGGCCTACCAAGGCGACGATCCATAGCTGGTCTAAGAGGATGATCAGCCACATTGGGACTGAGACACGGCCCAAACTCCTACGGGAGGCAGCAGTGGGGAATATTGGACAATGGGCGCAAGCCTGATCCAGCCATGCCGCGTGAGTGATGAAGGCCCTAGGGTTGTAAAGCTCTTTCAGTGGGGACGATAATGACGGTACCCACAGAAGAAGCCCCGGCTAACTTCGTGCCAGCAGCCGCGGTAATACGAAGGGGGCTAGCGTTGTTCGGAATTACTGGGCGTAAAGCGCACGTAGGCGGACATTTAAGTCAGGGGTGAAATCCCGGGGCTCAACCCCGGAACGGCCTCTGATACTGGGTGTCTTGAGTGTGGTAGAGGTGAGTGGAATTGCGAGTGTAGAGGTGAAATTCGTAGATATTCGCAGGAACACCAGTGGCGAAGGCGGCTCACTGGACCACAACTGACGCTGAGGTGCGAAAGCGTGGGGAGCAAACAGGATTAGATACCCTGGTAGTCCACGCCGTAAACGATGGAAGCTAGCCGTTGGGGGATTTATCCCTCGGTGGCGCAGTTAACGCATTAAGCTTCCCGCCTGGGGAGTACGGTCGCAAGATTAAAACTCAAAGGAATTGACGGGGGCCCGCACAAGCGGTGGAGCATGTGGTTTAATTCGAAGCAACGCGCAGAACCTTACCAGCTCTTGACATGCCACGACGGTTACCGGAGACGGTTTCCTTCCTTCGGGACGTGGACACAGGTGCTGCATGGCTGTCGTCAGCTCGTGTCGTGAGATGTTGGGTTAAGTCCCGCAACGAGCGCAACCCTCGCCCTTAGTTGCCAGCATTCAGTTGGGCACTCTAAGGGGACTGCCGGTGATAAGCCGAGAGGAAGGTGGGGATGACGTCAAGTCCTCATGGCCCTTACGGGCTGGGCTACACACGTGCTACAATGGCGGTGACAGTGGGCAGCCAACTCGCGAGAGTGAGCTAATCCCAAAAAACCGTCTCAGTTCGGATTGCACTCTGCAACTCGGGTGCATGAAGTTGGAATCGCTAGTAATCGTGGATCAGCATGCCACGGTGAATACGTTCCCGGGCCTTGTACACACCGCCCGTCACACCATGGGAGTTGGTTCTACCCGAAGATGGTGCGCTAACCCGCAAGGGAGGCAGCCAGCCACGGTAGGGTCAGCGACTGGGGTGAAGTCGTAACAAGGTAGCCGTAGGGGAACCTGCGGCTGGATCACCTCCTTTCTAAGGACGATCCCTCACGGCGTCCGGTCCATCAGGCCTTTTAGGTCTGGTCCGCCGGGCTTCCCGTATCGGATTGTTTTAGAACAAGGCATTCGTCCAGTCAGACGGTGCCGCGCATACACAAAGCGCCAATGAGCCTTTCGGGGCGTACGGCGTAAGGGCAGGCCCCGCCGCCTTCGTTTCTCTTTCTTCCCTGGATGAATTGCCGGACCCGGTGCGCGTCCGACCTGTCGCTCGATCGTCATGATCTGGTGTGACAGTGTCGCGGTCCTGGACCTCACGGTTCGGGCCCGTAGCTCAGTTGGTTAGAGCGCACCCCTGATAAGGGTGAGGTCGGTAGTTCGAATCTACCCGGGCCCACCATTCGACCCGCACAGGTTTGTGCGAGTTTGCGAATGGGTGTTGGGGTGCGCCGCCTTGCGAGGCGGTTGGTACAACGGGTCACATGTCGGGATAGGGGCTTTAGCTCAGCTGGGAGAGCATCTGCTTTGCAAGCAGAGGGTCGCCGGTTCGATCCCGGCAAGCTCCACCATCCCGTCGCGTTCGCCGAAGGCGAGCGATCGCATGTCGATCGGAGCGGTGGGATGCCGAAGAGCCTTCGGCTCGCAGGCCGAGGCAGGTGAATGGCCATCCAGGAAGTGAGATAACGGTTTGCAGCCTTGGCGTTACGATGCCTTTGCTGCCTGTTCTCGATACCATTGTGAAGAAGAAGACGGATCTCGAAGGATCGTCGCGAAATGCCATTCGAAAGGATGGCTGCCCCTCTACTCCGGGGCGCCGCTTAGGCGGCAAGCACGGTTCTGTCGACGAGAGGTTCCGGCCAAGGGTTCATCGCCCGGCGCCGGTCATAACAAGCCTTTCGTCATTGATCGATGTTGCCTGACCGCACATCGTCGGGGTCTGTCTCGAGAAGCTGGTCTTTCGTCGATTGGATAAACATCCAGTCGACAGGGCACCGCTGCAGGACGCTGGAACGGGTTGCACACCCGCCCGGTGTTTGCGGTGCCTTTGAAGAGAATGATCGCAATGTTCGTCTCTCTCTTTCCTTCTGACTTCGGCGAGTAGCTGCTGAACCGAGGGTCTTTTGACCCGAGGCAAGCGCGACTGCGCGTCGGCCGGTCAGGCCGCGCCCGCGCAGCCGGCCCCGCAAGGGGCCTGGCGTGAGTGCAAAGGAAACCGATGAGCATTGGCGATGAGAACGATCAAGTGTCAAAAGGGCATTTGGTGGATGCCTTGGCATGCACAGGCGATGAAGGACGTGATACGCTGCGATAAGTCATGGGGAGCTGCGAATAAGCTTTGATCCGTGAATTTCCGAATGGGGCAACCCACCTTCGATCCCTGTTAAGTTGAAAGTGCTGAGCTGGTCGAGCTTACGACTGACGTCTTGTCCGGAAGGGGCAGGCGGCAGCTGTAGGCCGAACGGCCGTCGGGCCTTGTGGCCCGCCCTCGCGGAGCCGATCGCGACAGCGATCTGGCGTGAGCGCTTTCGATTAACAGGGATCAGTGAAGGTATCTAACTCTGAATCCATAGGGGTTAGAAGCGAACTCGGGGAACTGAAACATCTAAGTACCCGAAGGAAAGGACATCAACCGAGACTCCGCAAGTAGTGGCGAGCGAACGCGGACCAGGCCAGTGGCCTCATATGAGAGAAGCCGAACACGTTGGAAAGCGTGGCGAGATCGGGTGACAGCCCCGTAGGCGCAATGCTCTTTGAGGTCCATGAGTAAGGCGGGACACGTGAAATCCTGTCTGAAATTCGGGGGACCACCCTCGAAGCCTAAGTACTCGTGCATGACCGATAGCGAACCAGTACCGTGAGGGAAAGGTGAAAAGCACCCCGACAAGGGGAGTGAAAGAGAACCTGAAACCGAATGCCTACAAACAGTCGGAGCCCGCAAGGGTGACGGCGTACCTTTTGTATAATGGGTCAGCGACTTAGTCTGGCGAGCGAGCTTAAGCCGATAGGTGGAGGCGTAGCGAAAGCGAGTCTGAACAGGGCGTTCAGTTCGTCGGATTAGACCCGAAACCGAGTGATCTAGCCATGAGCAGGTTGAAGGTGCGGTAACACGCACTGAAGGACCGAACCCATATCTGTTGCAATAGATCGGGATGACTTGTGGCTAGGGGTGAAAGGCCAATCAAACTCGGAAATAGCTGGTTCTCCGCGAAATCTATTTAGGTAGAGCGTCGGATGAACACCGTGCGGGGTAGAGCACTGGATGGGCTAGGGGGACTCACCGTCTTACCAAACCTAACCAAACTCCGAATACGCACGAGTGCTGTCCGGCAGACACACGGCGGGTGCTAACGTCCGTCGTGGAGAGGGCAACAACCCTGACCACCAGCTAAGGTCCCCAAGTTATGGCTAAGTGGGAAAGGATGTGAAGTTTCCAAAACAACCAGGATGTTGGCTTAGAAGCAGCCATCATTTAAAGAAAGCGTAACAGCTCACTGGTCTAAATAAGAGACTTTGCGCCGAAAATGTACCGGGGCTCAAGCCATACACCGAAGCTGTGGATTCATCTCTTCGGAGGTGAGTGGTAGCGGAGCGTTCCGTAGGCCTGTGAAGGGACAGCCGTGAGGCATCCTGGAGGTATCGGAAGTGCGAATGCTGACATGAGTAACGATAAAGGGAGTGAGAGACTCCCTCGCCGAAAGTCCAAGGGTTCCTGCTTAAAGTTAATCTGAGCAGGGTTAGCCGGCCCCTAAGGCGAGGCCGAAAGGCGTAGTCGATGGGAACCACGTTAATAATCGTGGGCCTGGTGGAGAGTGACGGATCGCGTGTATCGTAGGGTCTTATCGGATTGATCCTGCGGTGAAGCGGTTCCAGGAAATAGCCCCACCGTATAGACCGTACCCGAAACCGACACAGGTGGACTGGTAGAGTATACCAAGGCGCTTGAGAGAACTATGTTGAAGGAACTCGGCAAATTGCACGCGTAACTTCGGAAGAAGCGTGACCTCCATTCACGCAAGTGGGTGGAGGTGGCACAGACCAGGGGGTAGCGACTGTTTACCAAAAACACAGGGCTCTGCGAAGTCGCAAGACGACGTATAGGGTCTGACGCCTGCCCGGTGCTGGAAGGTTAAGAGGAGAGGTGCAAGCTTTGAATCGAAGCCCCAGTAAACGGCGGCCGTAACTATAACGGTCCTAAGGTAGCGAAATTCCTTGT
>NZ_JAJAVB010000053.1 GCF_020615385.1 Jiella soli
TGCGGGCATTTCGTGGGCGGAGGGCGCACGATGACATCAAGGATGGCCTGCCTGATGGCCGGCATGCTTGGTTGCGGCGGCGGTCCCCCGATTCTTTTTTTTCCGCCCCGCGGCATTGAGGCGGCGGGCTTGGAGGAAAGCGTAGGCGATCATGGTCATCAATGCGTGTCGGTGCAGCCCGATCCAGGATCTGCCCTCAAAATGGTCGAGGCCGAGCTCCTCCTTCAGCTGCTGATGTGCCTGTTCGCAGACCCATCGGGCTTTGATCGCGGCGGCAAGCGTCCTGAGGCTGATGTCGGCGGGAAGATTGGACAGGTAGTATTTCTGCTCGCCCGTCGATCGACGCTCGCCGACGAGCCAGACTTCCTCGCCCGGCATGCATTGCATGCGATTGTCGGCCATGCGGTGCTTGTGACCGTCCGCGACGCGGACGCGTCGGGCCGCAAAGAGGCAGGTCAGGCGACCCTTCGTGCCTCGCCGCCAGTTGATCCTTCGCCAGATCTCTCCAGCCAAGGCGACTTCGGCGGAGATCGGCGGTTGCTCCGGAATGCTGTATTTGCGGGGCCTTCCCGCCTTGGCGACGGGAAAGATCAAGGCGATGTCGGCGGGATAGACGTTCTGGCGCCGCGACAGTCCAACCGCCCATTTGAGACCGCGCTCGCTCAGCGCCTGACGGAAGGATGCGCTGGACCCGTAACCAGCGTCGGCGAGAACGCAGCCAAAGCGTGCGCCCGATGCGACAATTCGGTCGATCTCTTCGATGGCGATCTCCGGCTTCGTCAGCGCAGTCCGTCTTTCCTCAGGCACGCGCGCCCGCGCCATACGTTCGGGATTGCTCGTCCAATCTTCCGGCAGGAACAGCCGCAGGCCCACCATCACCGGGACTTCTTGCGACGCGAGCGTCAGCGAGACCAGCGACTGACAATTGGCCGTCTTGCCGAGCGCAGAGGCATATTGCGGCGCGACACCAACCGAGTGCTCGCCCTTCTTCGGCAGCGCCGTATCATCGACAATCAGCCAAGCGTCGTCGCCGCCGACCATGCGATTGGCTTCGGCGAGCAGGATCGTCTCCAGCGGCGCCGTGTCCCATGCGCTGCTGGCGATGAAGTGGTGAAGCTGGTCGTACCCGACCTCGCCGTCGCGCGACGCCATCGGCTGGATGCTCTTGCGATCTCCCGCGCCGATCAGGCCCGCGACATAGGCCGGGCACATCCGCCCGCGCACCTTATGCCGCAGGGCGCTCACGAACGGCGCCAGCCAAGCCTCAAGATCGCACTTCCAGGTCTCATCCATGGTCGGCCCTCCGCAAGCCGACCATCTATGAATCACGCAAAGCCCAAC
>NZ_JAJAVB010000006.1 GCF_020615385.1 Jiella soli
AACCCGACCCGCAAACGCGTGCATCCCATCGACTGGACGCTCGACAAGGAGCGACACCAAGTCGAATGCTTTTTCAACAAACTCAAACGCTTCCGGCGCATCACCCTACGCTGTGAGAAAACTCTCACCGCCTTCATGGGCTTCGTTCATCTCGCATGCGCCATGATCTGGCTAAAATGAATGCAGACGCGACCTAGGGCCGCGAAGAAAAAGGGATGAATGCCATTTCACCCGCAATGAGTTCGAGAACTTGATGTCCGCTCTCAAGGGACGTGCACTGACGGGTGAATGGCCGCGAAGGGTTGCGAGCGGACAGGTGCCGGACCGCGATATCGGCGGCAGATTTTCTCCCGGATAAAACAAGCCGTAGCAGTCGGTCCGTTTCGCAACCGGACGCAATGTTAAATCGCGTCGTGTGATCTTGGAGTCTACCTCAGGCGCCAGACTGATGACCGACCAGGAAAAGGGGTGGTAGAGCTGTAATATAAGTTAACTGTTCTTCATCCCTACCCGTAGTTGTCCGGGGTAGCTCTGGGGTTCTCGGAGCTGACGTCATGCGTTGCGTGCGGCTCCGTCGTCCTCGGAGTTCAGCATGCACCCAGTCTCATTTAGGCACGACTTTTGGGAGGGCCGGTCCCTGGATACCAGGAGGAGGGCGCCTCAAAAGCGAGTTACCAGGGTGGTGCGTCAGCGGCATCTGAAGGGTCTGCGGGTTCCAAGTTTGACAATCATGTCCTGGCTCATGCTGTGCCGCCTTGCAGCCGGATGCGTCGGATCCCTGCGTCCAATAAGGGCGACCTTCTTGGTGCTTGCGTCGCTCGTCATCGGTTGCACCGTGGCCATGGCTGAGGAACGCCCGCCCGCCGTCAGTGTCGTGACGGCGGGCACGAGTGTCATGACCGACCGTGTCCACTTCGTCGGCTCGCTGGTGGCGCGCGAGGAAAGCGTCGTGAAGGTGGATCTTGCCGATGTGCGCATAGTCTCGGTCGAGGCAGAGGCGGGCGACATCGTGCAGCGGGGCGACGTGCTGGCCCGGCTCGACGCGACGCTGATCAGCATCGAACAGAGTGCCAACGCTGCCCGTCTGGCCCGCGCCGACGCGGTGATAAAACAGGTGGAGAGCCAGATCGAGGACGCCGCCCTGGCGCATGTACAGGCCCGCGCGGACATGGAGCGCAGCAAGCAGCTGAGCGCCAGGGGCTTTACCGCGGACGAGACGCTCGAACTGCGTCAGACCATGCTGAAGCGGGCGGCTTCGGCACTGGCGCTTGCAAAGCAATCGCTCGGGGTGGCGCAGGCGGATCGCCGGGTGATCGTCGCCGAAGGTCAGGAGATCGCAGCCCGGCTGGCGCGCACGGTGATAGCGGCGCCCACCGACGGTCGCATCCTCCGGCGATCTGCCAAGCTGGGCGCACTCACGTCCGCGAACGCAGAGCCGCTGTTCGTGATAGCCGAGAACGGCGAGATCGAACTCGATGCGGAGATTCCGGAAGCGGATTTCGCGCGGCTGGCGGTGGGCCAGGCAGCCGGCATCGTGGTGCTCGGGCGCGGCACGCCGCTTGAAGGCCGCGTACGCTTGCTGGCGCCGGAGTTGCAGGCGGGCAGCCGTCTCGGTCGCGCCCGCATCAGCATCCCGCAGGCCGGCAGTCTCAGTGTCGGTGCCTTTGCGCGCGGCGAGGTGGACATCGAGCGCCGCGGCGGCGTGTTCCTCCCGGCGACGGCGCTGAGCGATCGGGCGGGCAGGGTCACCGCACAGGTCGTCGAGGACGGAACCGTTGTAATCCGTATCCTGGAAACCGGCCTTCGGACCGCCGGCCTCGTCGAAATCCGTTCGGGGGTGGAGGCGGGCGAGACAGTCGTGCTGCGCGCCGGAAACTTCCTCGCCGAGGGTGACCATGTGACCCCTGTCGGCGTGGACTATCCGATGGCGACCTCGTCCGAACGCCCGATCCTGACGTCGGACGCGGTACAATGAACGTCTCCGCCTGGGCGATCCGCAACCCGATCCCGTCCATCCTCCTGTTCGTGGTGCTGACGGCGCTCGGCCTCTACAGCTTCCAGAAGCTGCCGATCACCTTCTTTCCGACGATCGACGTGCCGCAGGTCAGCCTGACGATCACCGATTCCGGTGTGGGGCCGACTGAGATGGAGACCAGCGTCACGCGTCTGGTCGAGGATGCCATCTCGGCCCTGTCGGGCGTCGACGAACTGAGCTCGACCATCAGCGACGGCGTTTCGACGAGCTCGGTCAACTTTGAGCTCGGCGTGCCCATCGACAGGGCGGTGGCGGACGTGCGCGATGCGGTCGCGAAGATCCGCAGCGACCTTCCCGCGACGATCGACGAGCCGGTCATCGAACGAGTCGATGTCGAGAGCGAGGCCGTGGTGACATACGCCGCCGCCGACAAGGCCATGACGGCGGAAGAGCTCTCCTGGTTCGTCGACGATGTCGTCATCCGGCGGTTGCGCGGCGTGCCGGGTGTTGGCCGGATCGACCGGCTGGGCGGCGTGACGCGCGAAATTCAGGTGCAGCTCGATCCCGACCGCCTGCTGGCCCTCGGGATAACCGCAAGCCAGGTCAATACCCAGCTCTCCGCAACGCATCTGGACCTTTCCGGCGGCCGCAGCGAAGTGGATGGGCGCGAGCGGGCGGTCACGGTGGTGGCGACGACCGACACCGTCGAGGAACTGGCACGGCTGGCCATCGCGCTTCCCGATGGTTCGACGGCGAGGCTCGGCGAGCTCGCCATCGTCGTCGACGGCTTTGCCGAGCCGCGAAGCTTCGCGACGCTGGATGGCGGCGACGTCGTCAGCTTCTCGGTCTACCGAGCCCGCGGGGCGAGCGACGTGACCGTGGCAGAAGAGGTCGCGGCGGCTTTGGAGCAGCTTTCCGCCGAATACGGCAATGCCCGCTTCACGCGCATCGACGACAGCATCACCCAGACGCTCGGCAATTACAACGCCGCGCTGAGCACCCTGGCCGAGGGGGCGATCCTCGCCGTCGTCGTCGTCTTCCTGTTCCTGCGCGACTGGCGCGCGACGCTGATCGCCGCGGTCGCGCTGCCGCTGTCGGCGATCCCGACCTTCTGGGCGATGGACCTCCTCGGCTTCTCGCTGAACATATTGAGCCTTCTTGCGATCACCCTGGTGACCGGCATCCTCGTCGACGACGCCATCGTCGAGATCGAGAACATCGTCCGGCATGGCCAGAGCGGCAAGAAGCCGTACCGGGCCGCCATCGACGCATCGGACGAGATCGGCCTTGCCGTCATGGCCATCTCCGCCACGATCATCGCCGTCTTCGTGCCGGTCGGCTTCATGAGCGGCGTGGTCGGTCAGTACTTCCGCGAGTTCGGCCTCACGGTGGCGATCGCCGTCTTCTTCTCGCTGCTCGTCGCGCGGCTGATCACGCCGCTGATGGCGGCGTATCTGTTGCGCGCGCATCCGGCGAGACACGCCCCGCCGGGACGTATCATGCGGGGCTATCTCAGGCTGCTGCGCCTCTCGATGGCATGGCGGTGGGTTACGCTCGGTACGGCGTTCGCGCTGTTCGCCGTGTCGATCTGGTCGGCGCAGTTCCTGCCGAGCGAGTTCATCCCGCCGGAGGACAACGGCCGGATGTCGGTTTCGATCGAGCTGCCGCCGGGCGCGACGCTGGCCGAGACGCGGGAAACCGCCGGGCTCATCGCATCGCGCATCGGCGCGATCGACGAGGCGCGGCTTGTCTTCATCCAGGGCGGGGCAAATGCCGCCGGCCTGAGGGAGGTCCGGCGCGCGGCCGTGCGCATCGACTTCGGTCCGGCGGCGGAGCGGGCGCGTTCGACGGATGTGCTCGAACCCGTCGTCGCGGACATTCTGCGTACCGTACCGGACATAAGGTTCGAGATCCTCAACGATCGGGGCGGCCGCGACGTGTCCTTCGCCGTCCTCGGCAAGGAGGGCCAGGTCGCCGGAGACGCCGCTGCCGCTATTCTCGAGGAGCTGGCGGCCAGCAGCTTTGCCGTTGGAGCAAGCTCCACTGCGGCGGCGGCACGGCCCGAGCTCCAGATCCGGCCGCTCGCCGAACGTGCGGCGGATGCCGGTATTTCCCCGAAGGTCATCGCCGACACGATCCGCGTTTCCACCGTCGGAGCCAGCGACGGCGACCTGCCGGAATTCGTCGAGGATGGGCGCCGGATCCCGATCCGGCTGCAGCTCGCCAATTGGGCGCGCAACGACATCGGCACGCTTCGGTCGTTGCGCATTCCCAGCCTCGGGGGGCCAGCGGCCCCGCTATCGGATATTGCGACTATCACGCTCGGCACCAGTGTCGCCAATATCGATCGCTTCGACCGCGAGCGGCGCATCGAGATCAGCTTCGACACCCCGGCGGGAATGACTGCGGGAGAGGGTCTCGATGCCATCCAGTCGCTGGCGACGGTGCGGGCGCTGCCGGACGGCGTGAGGCTCCAGCCGACGGGCGATTCCGACGACGAGGGCGATGTCTTCGCCGGCTTCGCCACCGCGATGACCGCCGGGCTCGGCCTGGTGATGATCGTCCTGATCCTGCTTTTCGGCAGCGTGCTGACGCCGCTGACGATCCTCGTCACGCTGCCGCTGTCGGTCGGCGGCGTGGTCGCGGCGCTGATGGCGACGGCAACGCCGATCTCGCTCCCGGTGGTCATCGGCATCCTGATGCTGATGGGGATCGTCACCAAGAACGCCATCATGCTGGTCGACTTCGCGGTCGAGCGCGAAAAGGCGGGGGTGGCGCGTCGCACGGCGATGGCCGAGGCAGCGGCGGAGCGGGTGCGGCCGATCCTGATGACGACGCTCGCCATGGTCGCCGGCATGATCCCGGCAGCGATGGCGTCCGGCGACGGCGGCGAATTCCGCGCGCCGATGGCGATTGCCGTGATAGGCGGCCTCGTCGCGTCGACCATCCTGTCGCTGGTGGTCGTGCCGACGCTCCACTGTCTCGTCGGCGATGTCGGCGCGTTACTCCATCGGCTATGGTCGCGCTTCGGTCCGACGGTTGATGCCGTCGAGACAGAAGAACTAGAGGGATCGGCCTGATGACCGCCCGGAACAGTTCGGCGACCCTGGGCCTCAACGGGAATGCCATGAGCCAGAGCCCACCGACCAAGCGACCCTGCATTCTCATCGTCGAGGATGATTTCGAGATAGCCCGCCTGCTGGCGGCTACCCTGGCCGATGCCGGCCTGTCGGCGGAAATCGCTGGCGACGGCGTCGAGATGGATGCGCTGCTACGACGATCGGACTTCGACTTGATCGTGCTCGACGTGATGCTGCCGGGCGAGGACGGTCTCAGCCTATGCCGCCGGCTGCGGGCCGAGCTGACCATTCCGATCATCATTCTGACGGCCCAGGGCGAGGAGATCGACCGCATCGTCGGGCTGGAGATCGGCGCCGACGACTATGTCACCAAGCCGTTCAGCGCCCGCGAGGTCACCGCGCGCATCCGGGCGCTGCTGCGCCGTGCGTCCTATGCGCCGGCCGAGCGCGACAGCCTGAAGCCGCTGCGCTTTGACGGCTGGACGCTCGACCCGCAGCGCCGCCAGGTGCGCGACCCGACCGGTGCACGCGTCGCCATGACAACGGCCGAGTTCGACCTGCTCCTGGTGTTCTGCCGAAATCCGGGAAAGGTGCTTTCGCGGGAGCAATTGCTGGCCAACACCCATGCCGGGCTCGCTGGCCCGATCGACCGCAGCGTCGACGTGCATGTGCGGCGCTTGCGGCAGAAGATCGAGGCGGATCCGGGCGAGCCAATCTTGCTGAAGACGGTGCGGCTCGGTGGCTACGTGTTCACCGCGACGGTGGAACCGTGACAAAGCTGTGGCGACGGACGGCCCCCCGCACCATCCGCAGCCAGATAACCGTGGTCATCGTCATTGCGGTCTTGGCAGTTGTCATCACCGGACGGGGCATCGAGAGCCTGCGGAAAAGCGACTATCTCGGCATCGAGGATTTCGACGTCATCATGGAGCGGGCGTCGATGGTGGCGCTCCTGCTGCAACAGGCGGACCCCGACGAGCGCCCGATTATCCTCAGATGGTCGGCGGCTGCGACCACTCTGAACCTGTCGCTCACCGACAATGCCGCGCTGAAGCCGATGATCGCTGCCTCGCCGCCGGCCGGCTGGCTTGAAACGCTCACCCGCTGGCTGTTTCCGCCGGACGCGGAGTTGCCGGCCGGCGGGCGCAGTTTCGTCATCGACGGGCGCCAGGCACTGTCGCTTCCCGTCGAGGACGAAACCGTGCTGCTGGTGCGCAACCTTCCGAGCGCGTTCATAACCGACGACGTTATCAGCCCCCTGAGCTACTACGTCTCCGCGTTCGTGACGCTGATGCTGCTTTTCTCCATCTACGCCGTACGCAGCGTGACGGCGCCGCTGGCGCGTATCTCGGCGGAGCTGAACCGCTCCGATGGCGTCAGCGAGGACACGGTGTTCGACGAAAGAGGTTCCGAGGAGGTCGTCAGCCTCGCGCGCGCGCTCAACGGCATGCGCACCCGCATCAGGGAAATGGTCGACACGCGCACCCGCATGCTGCGCAGCGTCAGCCATGACCTGCGCACGCCTTTGACCCGGCTGCGGCTGCGAACGGAGCGACTGGAGGACTGCGAATTGCGCGAGATGATGATCGCCGACATCGACCACATAAACGCGCTGGTCAATGAAACGCTGGATTATCTGAGGACGGATGCTTCCGGCGAAGAAGCCGAGCGGACCGATATCGCCAGCCTGATGCAGACCATCCAGGCGAATTTCGCCGATGTCGGCTTCGCAGTGACCTATGAAGGCCCGGATCGTCTCACCGGCCTCTGCAAGCCGAACGCACTGATCCGAGCGGTGACAAATCTCTGTGACAACGCGCTTAAATTCGGCGGTGGCGCCGCAATCACGCTGGCACGGGCCGGCTCGATGATCCGCATCGACGTCGCCGACGACGGGCCGGGGATCGCCGCCAACCAGCGCGCCAAGGTGCTCGAGCCCTTTTTCAAGGGGGACTCCGCACGAAGCACCGGTCGTGGTTCCAGCTTCGGCCTCGGCCTGTCCATCGTCACCGACATCGTGCGCGCCCATGGCGGCCGACTGGAGTTCCACGACAACCATCCCCGCGGTCTGATCGCCCGGATATTGCTGCCCGGGCTAGCGGCGCCTCGAAGCATGCCGCTCGTCGCTTCCAGTAATATCTCTTCATAAAACGACGCTCACGGCCGCCGTCGCAGAGGCTACTGATCTCGCACGAGAACGACATCCATCTTCGTTCCTTTCTCGGCGAGACAGCAATGACTGACATAGCGACCACATCCCGCGATCTCGATGCACTCCAGTTGCGCCGCAAGACGACGATCTGGACCGTCGTCGGAGCACTCGGCCCGCTCCTCGTGCCTGACCACCGGCACGAGGAGATCGCGCCCCGCGCAATCTTCGAGGCCGAGTACGGTGCCCATCGCAAGCGCGTACCGCGCTTTCTGCCGCGGCTTTCGCAGTGGCAGGATGCGCCGATCCTGATGATCGACCCGAAGCACTATCGGCAGACGGCGTTGGACGCCTGATCCTGCTCGCTTTCGTCCCGGCGTTCTACACCCGGAATGGCTCCGAACTTTCGTTCCGGGCCTGCCTATCCTGCGCCTGCCTTGATGCTTCGCCGCCCAGTAGAACGCGTTTCGCGGGGTCCCGCCGGCGCGTGGCCCTGCCGGCAGCTACTTCCGCAACCTTCCACCAGTTTCGACCAATCACCACTTCCAAGGGGCTGAAAAAATGAACTTCCGTCTGTGCTTGCTCGCCACGTCTGCCCTAGTCTCCGTCTCCGCCGCCGCCCTGGCTGCCGATCCGGGGGAGTACGAACCGACAAATCCGGAAGCACCGGTTGTGGACGCGCCGGCAGTTGCGCCCGGGGTCGACCTGATCATCGAACTCGGCGTCGGTGGGGATGTCTCGCCGGAATACGAGGGCTCCGACAAATATTCCATCTCTCCTTCGCCGATCGTGGGCTTCGGCTACCTCCACATTCCGGGGCTGTTCGATATCGGCGACACCGGCCCGGAGGAGGGCGGCCTCTCGATCAGCCCCGCCTTCGAGTTCAGGGGCGAGCGGAAAGCCGATGACTTCGACGCTCTCGACGGCCTTAACGATGTCGACGCGACATATGAGGTGGGCATCAGCGTCGGTTACGAATGGCAGTTCGCAGAGATCTACGGCGAGGCGCGCTACGCCTTCGGCGGCGCCAAGGGCGTGGTCGGGGAGGTGGGTGCCAACGCCATCTATCGGCCGACGCCGCAACTCGTTCTGAAGGCCGGTCCCTTTGCGACCCTGGCTTCTGAGGATTACACTGAGACCTATTTCGGCGTGACCGCCGCGGAATCGGCGAATACCGGCTTTCGTCTCGACGCCTACGATCCGAAGGGCGGCCTGAAGAGTGTCGGCATGTCGGGTTCCGCCCGATACGAGTTCCGGCAGGACTGGTTCCTCAATGCCGATGCCTCCTACAGCCGGCTGGTCGGCGATGCTGCGGATTCCCCGATCGTGAAGGCCGGCGACGAGAACCAGTTCACCTTCGGGTTGGGCGTTTCGAAGCGCTTCACGCTTGACCTCTTCTAGGACCGGGCGACGTCGCCGTGGTGTCACCGATGTCTAGCGACGCTGTCCAGAAAAGGAGTCGACGATGGAACCAAAGATGATTTCCGGGCGCACCATAACGCGCAGTATCTCGGCAAGCCAATGCCGAGCCGCGCTTGGAACTGTGGACTGGTCGACGGGGTGCTTGTCGCGCAAGGCCAAGATTCCATCGCGGAGATCGTAGCGCTCGAGCGTAGCGGCCGGCTGATCCCGGCGACGACCGAGCCACGGACGCCGAAGCGGCCGGAAAGGCCCTGACGGCCTTCGAGGAAGGAGAATGGGGCCGCAAGTCTGCAGCGATCGGTCAGAGCTGGCGCCGGGCCCGGAGCGAAGTCGTTCCCCAAAGCTGGTCGAAGGCCAAGTGCCACCTCTCGAGCCTGACGGTCGACTGACCTCTGAAGCGATTTCTGGATTTGCGAGGAGGGGAAGCTACCGCGCGGGTCTTTCGGCACGCGGCGGACGTGCTGCCATACGGCGCCGCGCTTCGTGAGATGATTCGAGATCGCCACATCAGCCGCCATGTTGCACATGATGTTATGCATCGGCTTGCCAATCAAGCCGTGCCTCGAGGCGGTAAGTGATTGACTTCGCAGGGAACAGGTGAGCCATTCCGGGAGGAATGGTACGCCCAAGGGGAATCGAACCCCTCTCTCCACCGTGAAAGGGTGGCGTCCTAACCGATAGACGATGGGCGCAGCGCGTGGCTGTATAGGGGGGATTTTTCCGGATCGCAAGCCCCGGATTGCAGCCGAGGTTCATCCATCTGCTTCCCCGGCGATCCGGCGCTGCCAAAGGCCGATATCCGGCGTTTCAGGGGGAGGGAGCACGCCGGCAGCGCCAATTCCAATCGCGCTTCGGGCCGACATCCACGTGAATCGCCGCGGTGTGGCAGTAGGTTCCGACGCCGCCGCGACCGGGAAGCGACCGGACATAGGATGCGACTTCGAATCGATCGACGTCGGGAATCGCGATGTCGGCGGCGTTGCAGTTCATGTGCTGGGAATGTTTGGCGCCGTTGACGGCGCGGTTGTGCGCCGGGCTGCGATAGCCGGAGGTCACGATGACGCGCTTGCCGAACCGGCGCTCGATAGAACGCAACATGCCGACGAGCTTGGCCGGGAAACAGGCCGTCTGCACGTCGTCCCGCTGAACCATCAAACCGTTCGGCGCCATCCGGGCGAGGCCGCCGAGCGAGGCCACGCGGAACGACGTCACGACGTCTTCCATCGCGTCTTCGTTCGCCGATTCGCGCTGGCCGATCTCGAACAGCGAGGTCGGGTCGACCCCCGGAAGATTGTCGTCGTAGGCGGCTTTGGGGGCCACCGCGTGGCTGACGATCACCCGCTTGCTCTTATTCTTATCCGCGTTGGGCAGCGGAGTGCGAGCCTTCTCGTTGGCGAAGAGCGAGGTGAACAGCGATCCCGACGACGATTGGCCGGCGGATCCCGCCTGATTGCCTTCGCCGAGCCGCGCGCCGGCATAAGCGGCGATCGCCTTGTTGCTCGGCCGGGTCGCCGCTTCGGTCAACAGCTTGGTCGAGGAGGGCGCAGCCGCCTTTGCCGCTTCCGCATCTGCCACTTGCGCGGCATCGGCTTCGCTGGCCGCAGCCGTTTCGGTCGGTGGTGCAGTCACGCTTCCCGATTCTGCGGTTTCGGAGGTGTCCAAGGACGTGGCTGTCTCACTCGCCGCGAGTTTCGTCTGCGCCGAGCCGAAACCGAAGGCGGCGGTGTCGTCGACCGCCGAGACGCAGGAGGCGAGAAGCGGGAGCGTCGTCACGAGCCCGACCGCGATGATCCCGCGTCCTCGCCGCATCGAAAGGATGCCCGATGCCCCCATTGTCGTTATCTTCCCCGCTCGCTGCCGACGGTCGTTCGATGCCGCCGTCTGCCTCTGCCATTCGAACCTGCCCCGCTGCTGGTCCCCACCAGCCGCCGGACAGCCGCCAAGAGCCTGTCGAAAGCTCCCGTCCACTGCTGGCGAGTCATTCCTATGGCCGGATTGCGGCAGGAGCAAGATCACCGCGCCCTGCCGCCCCGTCCTTGTCTCTACCAGCTTCCGCTATTCTGCATTGATGACCACGGCTCCGCCGGGGCCTTTGCGTCACCTTTCTGCAAGAGCTCGAAGGATATTCCGTCGGGCGATTTCACGAATGCCATGTGCCCGTCGCGCGGCGGCCGGTTGATCGTGACGCCGGCATCCATCAGGCGCTGGCAGATGTCGTAGATATCGTCGACCTCGAAGGCGAGATGGCCGAAATTGCGGCCGCTGCCATAGTCCTCGGGATCCCAGTTGTAGGTGAGCTCCATCAGCGGCGCCTTGTTTTCCTTGGCCCCGGGCATGTCGCCGGGTGCGGCCAGGAAGATCAGCGTGAAGCGGCCCTTTTCGCTCTCGATTCGCCGGGTCTCCACCAGACCCAGCTTGTTGCAGTAGAAGTCGAGGGATTGCTCGATATCCCTCACTCGCACCATCGTGTGCAGGTAGCGCATGAAATGACCTCCGTTCGCGATTGCGTGCCGGAGGGTAGCGCTGCACCGACCGAAACCAAGCATGCAACAAGGAAAAGGGGGCCGCGATGGGCCCCCATTCTTGGCAGATCGGCAAATCGCCGCGGACCATCAACCTCGGCGAGGCCGGCTGGAGGAATCCATCCGGCCGCTCTCAGTCCTACTGGTTCGCCGCCGCCTTCGCAGCGTCGAGCGCGGTCATGCAGGCCTCTTCGTTACCGGCATCCGCCGCCTTCTGGGCTGCCGCGAGATGCGTCTGTACCATGTCGCCGCTGCCGGACTGGTCCATGCCCCCCAATGCGCCGGAATTGGTGGAGGAAGTCGTCATCGCATCGTCGCCGGACTGGCCGTTCGCGCTGCTCGCCTGCTGCGAGGAGGCTTCACCTGTCGCGTTGGCCGCCGCAGCGCCGCCCGTGGTATGGCCGCTGGACGAGGCGTTCGAATCCTCTTCCTGGCTGCTGCTGGCGACCTTGCCGAGCGCGGCGGTCGGTGCGACGCCGCTCATCGCGCCGGTCGACTGCTTGCCCTCGTCCATCGTGTTGTCGGCGTTCATCTCGGTGTAGGTCTCGGTGCCCGGGCTGTTCACCGCGGCCTGGTCCTTGTCACCGGGTGTCTTGTCCGCGGCCACCTTGCCGGACTGACCCGCATCGGTCGACACCGCCTGACCGCTCGTGTCCGTCGAAGCGGACGACTGCGTGGTCATGCTGCCCTTGAACGCCGCCAGATCCTGCGAGCAATCGGCGAGGGCGCTACCCGATGCGAGAGCTGCCGCCGAAATCGTCAGAGCGGAGGCGAAAACATGAAGCTTGGTCATATGGAATTCTCCCAGAGTTCGTTGTTGAATCAACGGTGCTCAGGCGAGCGGAACCCGCCGCTAGACGGGTTTGTTCCGACTAAATGACGCAAAGCGTTGGTGCACTGCGAAAAAATCGCAGTTCTATTCGCCCTGGAGCCACGATTCTGGCGCAGTTGACGCGATTGCCCCTCACCAATGCTCTTCTGTGTTGTCATCAAGGATGACCAAACGGTAATGCTGGGCAAATTCGGCAAATTCAGTTGCAAGCCTCTTGCTTCGATCGGCACAGTTAATGCTAAGATTTCGTGTCGCGATTCGGTTGGCGTAAGAGGCGGAACCCCCGAATGCCGGAGAGAATCTCTGCACAGGTACGAGGCGAGAGCGAAGCGTCGGGCAACAGCGACGTCGGGCTGACGGTAATCTCGGGGCACATCAAGTGGTTCGACGTTTCCAAGGGATTCGGCTTCATCGTCCCGGACGATCGCAGCGCGGACGTCCTGCTTCACGTCACCTGCCTGCGCCGGGACGGTTTCAGCACCGCGCCCGAGGGTGCGCGCCTCGTCTGCGAGGTGCAACAGGGCGACAAGGGGCTCCAGGCATTCCGGATCCTGTCGATGGATCAAACGACGGCGGTTCATCCCTCGCAGCTGCCGCCGTCGCGCACGCATGTCACCGTCGTGCCGACCAGCGATCTCGTCGCGGCCGTGGTCAAATGGTTCAACCGAACCAAGGGCTATGGCTTCCTCACTCGCGGCGAGGGCACGGAGGACATCTTCGTGCACATGGAGACCCTGCGGCGATTCGGAATGACGGAATTGAGGCCGGGGCAGGAGGTACTCGTGCGCTTCGGGGACGGTTCCAAGGGGCTGATGGCGGCCGAGATCCATCCTGCGACAGGACCGACCAGGCCCGCCTCGCACTGAGCCCGCCGCCTCGGTCGGTGGTCGGCCACGAGATGCGCGCGGCACCGCGGAGTGCGAGCGGCGGTGGACCGGCCCTCGAAAGACCAGTCGAGCGAGATCTTGTCCGAACATCCTTCGGCCTTTCCCAGGCCCATGCGGCCGGCTAGAACGGGTCGGCCCTCTCTTGCGGATGAACCATGATGATCGCTCGGAAAATCGTGCTCGGCAGTGCTATCGCGGTGGTCGCCGTTCTGGCGGCGGCCTATCTGGCGGTCGCCGGCGATACGACGAGCGGGACGCTCGTCACCGCCAGCGGATCGCACGATCTGAACCTCGAGATCGCGGCAACCGAGGAAGATCGAAGGGTCGGGCTGATGAACCGCTCGTCGATGCCGGCCGACCACGGCATGCTGTTCGTCTTCGACCAGACCCAGCCGGTCGCGTTCTGGATGAAGAACACGCTGATTCCGCTGGACATGCTGTTCATCGACGAGAGCGGTACGGTGAAGAGCATCAAGACCAATACGACGCCGCTGTCGCTGACGCCGATCCCGTCCGGCGTCCCGGTCCGCTACGTGCTCGAGCTGAACGGCGGCGCCGCGGCGCGCTATGACGCGAAGGTGGGGGACCGGCTCGAAAGCGACAGCATCCCGCCGAAGTGACGGGCAGCCGGCGGAGGGTCCGCGCGCAGACTGTGCCGGTCGGATTCTCCCGATGTTTCCTTCGGTGAAGACCGCCTCCGCTTGACTTCGCCGGACAAGCCCGGCACATCCGCTTGCACGGCACCGCGTTGGTGGCTTCGGAGCGTAGCGCAGCCTGGTAGCGCATCTGGTTTGGGACCAGAGGGTCGCAGGTTCGAATCCTGCCGCTCCGACCAACGACCGGTGCTGCGACATGTCCTGATGTCAGTTCTGGTGCGGAACGCTGCGACGAGGCCCGAATGCTTGCACGAATCTACCGTCCGTCCCGAACCGCCATGCAGTCCGGCAAGGCGAAGAGCCGCGAGTGGCTGCTGGTCTACGAGCCCGAGGAAAAGAAGCGGGTCGAGCCGCTGATGGGTTACACCTCCTCGGGCGACATGCGCTCGCAAGTCCGTCTCAGCTTCAAGACCAAGGAAGAGGCGATCGAATACGCCGAGCGCTACGACATTCCGTACCGGGTCGAGGAGCCGCATGTGGCGAAGGCGCGCGCCAAGATCGCCTATTCCGACAATTTCAAATATGATCGCAGGCAGCCCTGGACTCACTGAATCCGTCGCTGCGTGCAGGAGAAGCAGAAGACTCGGCGGTCCGATCAGGATCGAGACATCGGCGTGCGCAAAGAGGTCGTCGGCTGCTTAGATGCCGGTCCTGAGGGCAAGAGTGGCGCGCCGTCCAGAGGGTGTCGCCGACCAGTCGGGACGGGACGATGATCGCCGTTCCCTGCTCATAGACCGGAAACGCGGCGGCATGACGCTCGCCGCCGGAACGGCCCCGTAGCTCAGTGGATAGAGCACCGGCCTTCTAAGCCGATGGTCGCAGGTTCGAATCCTGCCGGGGTCGCCAATCCGGAACTGTGTCCGCCCCGGAGACATGGGTAACAGAACGTTCCTAAGACATGCGTGACAACCTCGTGCCGAACGGATTGTCGATGGTCTGCAGGGTTCTCTGTTCCAGGTCGAGATATCCCAGATCATACGTCATGAAGCCGACGAGCCAAATGCCGTCGTCGACTTCCTTGATGCCGAGCCTTTGACCCGCCATGACGGTGGAGACGTTGATCTTCTTGCTGTGCATGCAGATGCGCCCGCAAGCGGTGACCGGCACATCTTTGTCATGGAATGGGTAACCGACCTCCGGCAGGCCTTCGTAGGGCCGTAACGAGGGCAAATAGACCTCGCTCGGCGTGCTCATGGCAAGTGCCTCGTGCAGCCGCTCCTCGTTGAATTCGCTCATGAAAGCGTCGAATCGCTTGCTGCTGCAGGATGTTCATGCCCGGCGGGCGGGTCGCCTCCTTCTTCAGCGTCAGATGCATGCGCTCGTGCCGGCCGTTCTGTTGCGGACGGCCCGGCTTGATGCGCTCAATGGCGATGCCGAGACCGCGGCCACCAGACCGAGAGCTTCGAGAGGTTGTAGAGCCCGTTCGGGCTGGCAAACGGCGCTCCGTTGTCGCTCCTGATCCCGATCGGCAGGCCGCGCGCCTTGAACAGGCTCACGAAGGCTTCGATGACCGGCGCCTCCCGCATCGATTCAAGCGCTTCGGCCGCCGCGAACGGTCGCTCAGCGCCTCCACGCCCTCGTCCTTGAAGCGGCCCAAGATCTTGTAGCCGGTCTTCCTCGATATGCCGAACTCGCGGCACACATCGCTCATGCCTTCGCCGTCGAGAAGACGGGCCACGAAACGTAAGCGTTCCTCCATCACCGAACTCTCTTTCCACGGCATCAACACCTCCCGCGAAAAGCCGGAAGCGTTACCCATGTGTCCGGTACAAAACGTCACCTATCTCTCGGGCCGCTCAAACAGCAGTGGGCACCTGTGTGCCGCTGGCCGGAGCCTTAGCGACGAGGTCCTGCAGATCGTCGGTCCTGTTTTGATCATGATCCAGGCGCCCTCAGCGATGATGCGATCCAGCAGCGCGCCGGTCAGCCACTCCGAGTGCAGGACACGAGCGGGGCGGCGGTCGTGAAGGCGAGGGTGAAGCCCTTCTGGCAGGCGGCCAGGCCAAGGTCCAGACCGACGTGCGTGGCGACCGATGAATGCGAAACGGGGCCTGAGTTCGGCTCGCGTTCAGCGGCCGTTCTGCATCGAACGAAGGAGGTCGGAAAGCTCTTTCAGCCGTTTCATAGTTCCAGCAACGCCTGATGAAGCGGGGTCCAGCTCCCGTCCGTTGCTGTCGAATACGAGGATGTCGGCGTCAGAAGGCTTTTCAGCTTGTGCCGCCGGTCGTTTCCCGGGCGGAGCTTCCCTAAGCAGCCCTTGAAGGCTTCGCGGCGGTGTGACCTGATCCGATGCTGCGGGACCCGCGACCGTGACAACGGCCAACGCGGTTGCGAGGATCAGGCGGCGTTTCCATCGTTCGAACATCAACCTCTCACTTCCGCTGATCAAATCGTGTCCGCGGAGATAGGCGCACTGACAGATCGGCAAAGACCGTGCCTCCCGCACCAACACGCTGGCTCCTCTCATCCGGGGCCACGGGCTTTTTGCCGTTCGAGGCTTATCTATCGGCAGATGTTGTTCGGTCGGCCACCACCACAAGAGGACGAAGACGCTGTCCGGATCGGGCTTGTGATTTGCCTCGTCGTGATCGCGGCGCTCTTGGTGGTGCTTCTGGTGGCGATCGTTACGTGACGGTGCTTGGCAGGGTGCCCGGTGAGCTTGCCTTTCGCAGAGGCCATGCCGTGTTTGGAGCGGTAGCATAAGAATGGCGAACGAGTTGAAGGGTTCTAGGATTTTCGGAGAATTCTGGTTTCTGGATCAATCGGGTATATCCAGGTCCCTCCATTCAAATTCGCCTCGCCACCCGTCTGGCGGTCGTCTCGGCGGCAGTCGGTCTCATAGAGGTCGCCGCGGCCGCGGACCAGATGACAAGGTCACTCAGCAGAACGCGGCCATGGTCGAGCAGGCGACGACCGCAAGCCGCAGGCTGTCTACCGAGACCTACGAGCTGGTCGCGCAGGTGGCCCTGTTTCGGACCGGACAAGACGAGGACCGGAGGAACGGATCCCCTGACGCTTCCAAGGGATACCCCAAAGGATCGAGGCGATCCATCCACGAGGCGATTCTCGACGTGACGGTTGCGGAGATCGGAGGGGGAGCGGCCCGCTTCCTCATATCCTTGAAAGATCAGGCAGGATCGCCGGACGGCTCCAGCCAGGCGGCTCTATCACCGTGACCTCGGTTCTGAAGATGTGCGCCAGAATGCCGCTTTTCAGGATCTGGGTCGGAGCGTCGTCGGCGACGATCGAGCCCTCGCTCATCACCAGTATCCGATCGGAAAAGCTCGCAGCGAGATTGAGGTCGTGGAGGACCGCCACCACGATCGCGCCGTTTTCTGCAAACCGCCGGGCGATCTTCAGGACGTCGAGCTGATGGCGCACGTCGAGGCTCGACGTCGGCTCGTCGAGAATGAGAAGTTTTGCCTGTCCCCGTTCCACCGGCTCGCCGATCTGGCAGAGAATGCGGGCGAGCTGCACCCGCTGCTGTTCGCCGCCCGACAGGCGCTGATAGGCACGATCGCCGAAGGCCTCGAGATCGACGGCCGCAAGCGCCCCTTCCACGAGCCGCTGCCGGGCGGCTCCATCGAGGCCTGCCCTCACGCGCAGGCCCAGGCTCACGATCTCGAAGACCGTGAAGGGGAAGGCGATGGCAGTTGCCTGCGGCAGCACGGCGCGTTGGCGGGCGAGCGTCGCGGGTGCGATCCCGGCGATGTCTCTGCCGTGCAAGCGAACGGACCCCGAGGCGGGCCGGATCTCTCCGCTCATCGCCTTGACGAGGCTTGATTTGCCGGCCCCGTTCGGTCCGACAATTGTGGTCAGCGCACCTTCGTGGAGCCGCGTACAGACTGGCCCGACGATCCGCCGCCCTCCAGCCATTATGCTGACCTGATCGATCTCGATCGTCATTCGTCTCAAAATCCGTCGAAAGCCCGGCGCCGGACGAGAAGCCAGAGGAAGAAGGGAGCTCCGATCGCGGCGGTGATGATGCCGATGGGAAGCTCGGCCGGGGCAACCAGCAAGCGCGCGCCGATATCGGCGACGAGAAGAAGAAGCGCGCCGCCAAGAGCGGACGCCGGCAGGAGGAACCGATGTTCCGCGCCGATGCCGAGCCGCAGCAGATGCGGCACGACGATGCCGACGAAGCCGATGGTGCCCGCAACCGCCACGGCGACGCCGGTTGCCGCCGCGACGAGGAGAATGGCGAGGCGCTTCAGCTGTTCGACCTTCAGCCCCAGATGGAAGGCTTCTGCCTCCCCGAGCACCAGCGCGTCGAGGCCGCGCGAAAGGAGCGGTGCCGCGAGGAGGATGAGAACCATGATCGGGGCTGAGACCCAGACCTTCTGCCAGGTGACACCGCCGAGCCCGCCGAGATTCCAGAAGGTCACGTCGCGAAGCTGTGTGTCGTCGCTCAGGAACACGAGATAGCCCATTATCGCGGCCGCGAAAGCGGCAAGCGCGACGCCGGCGAGAAGCATGGTCGCGACCGATGTCGCTCCTTCGCGCGTGGCGATGGCATAAAGGATGAGCGTCGCGGTCAAGGCACCCAGAAAGGCCGCGAGCGGCAGGGAGTAGCCATCGAGAAGGACCATCAGCGGCGCGAGGACGCCTCCACCGAGAACGATCATCGAGACGGCGCCAAGAGCTGCCCCGGCCGAGACGCCGAGAATGGCCGGATCGGCGAGCGGGTTTCGAAACAGACCCTGCATCACCGCGCCGCCAAGGGCGAGCATCGCGCCGATCAGGGCGGCCATGATCGCGCGCGGCAGGCGGATCTGCCAGACGATCACCAGATCGCCGATCGGGAAGGCGGTGGAGTGTGGCCCGGCGAGGAGGATGTCGACCACGCGGGCCGGCGAAAGCGCCGATGGTCCGACCCCGATCGCCAGGACGACAGCCGCAAGCACGGCGGCCGCGAGAGCCGCGAGCGCCAACCCCTGGAGCAGCGAGCGATCTCCCGCTGCGTGAGCGGCGGGCGACGGGGGCATCTCGGATGGGCCGGAGAAAGCGGTCAATCGGCTGCCCCGAGCGCGTGCGCATCGATCTCGCCAGGATAGAGCCGGGACGCCAGATCCCGGGCGGCCTGAGCGGTGCGCGGCCCAAAGCCCAAAAGATAGGCGGCGTCCATGCGGATCAGCGCGTTGGCTTGGCCGGCGGGCGTTGCCGCGAGGGCCGGAATCGCGAAGGGATCCCGGATCTGGTGATCGCGACCGGCGCCGGTCATCATCACCACCACGTCTGGGGCGAGTTCCGTCGCCGATTCCGGCGAGATTGTCTTGTAACCCTCGATTTCACCGAAGACGTTCACTCCGCCGGCAAGGCGCATCATTGCGTCCGCCGCCGTGTCGTGCCCCGCGGCCATCGGCCGCCCGTCGACGATCGACAGGACGAAGAGCACGCGCCTCTTGCGCTCAATAGACCCAAGCTCGTCCTTCAGCGTCGCGAGATCGTGCTCGATCGCCTCCGATAGGGCTTTGCCCTCGTCAGGCTTGCCGACGGCCTTCGCGATCACCTCGATCTTGGTCCCGATGCTGTCGATCGCATGACCGTCCGGCACGGTTTCAATCGGGACGCCGGAGACCTCGAGGAGCGCAAGCGCATTCGGGGGGCCGGCCCCTTCCTCGATCAGCATCAGATCGGGCGACTGGGCGAGGACCCCTTCGGCCGAGATCGCGCGCATATAGCCGACATTCGGCTTTTGCCGGGCCTCCGGCGGATAGACCGCTGTCGTATCGACGGCGACGATCCGATCTTCAACCCCGAGGGCATAGAGCGTTTCGGTCACGGCGCCGCCAATGGCAACGATGCGCTCGGGGAGCGTCGTCTGCGCGCGAGCAGCCGAGATCACGAAAAGGCCGATCAGGGCTGCGCCTGCGAGCGATTTGGCGCGGCAAAGGGCGGATGGGAACGAAGTTTGATTCGACATGGCACAAGGCCCTATTTCGTGAGGATCAGCTTGCCGGCCTTCGTGAGGCGCAGGCGATAGACCGTGCTCTGGTGGTGGATTTCGATTTCCCGTCGATCGCCGAAGAGCCGGTCGGAGGACAGGACAAGCCTCTCATCTGCCTGACTCTCTTCGACGAGCGCGGCGGGTGAGCCATCCGGATCGGGTGGGTCCGGCAAACCGCGATTTTCAGACACTTTAGAATTCCTATAAATCATCAGCAATTTCAACGGATTAGAAGTTGACTTGCGTAGTCATATTAAATATCGACGTCAAGAGCTGGCGGTCTTGACCGAGGGGTTGCACCGCTGGCCGAGGACGATAGCAAGCCGGGTCGCGACGCGCGCAAGCCAGCCAGGTCCCTGTCATCTTTTCGGAAGGGGGTTTTGATGGCTCGTTATTCGCGCCAGCTCGCCGGCGCTGCGTCCGGCTTGGTCATTTCACTGGTGCTCACCCAAGCGGCATCCGCTCAGCAGGCTGCGACGGGCGACACGTCCATCATGCTGGGTACCGTCGTCATCGAGGGGGCAGAGGGTGAGGGGGCTGCGACCGATCAACCCGCGCCCCGGGCGGAGACCGTTCTGACAACGCGCGTGACCCGCACCGAGCTCGAAAACGCCCAGATTTTCGACGCGGACGACATTTCCCGCCTGGATCCTGGCGTCGACTATATCGGCTCGACGGGAAGCTTCACGGTCCGGGGCCTCAGCGAGAGCCGCGTGCTGACCACCATCGACGGCATCCGTATTCCATGGCTCGACGATGGGGCACGTGGAGTTACGGGTGGCAGCGCGACCTTCGACTTCGACACGCTTTCGGCCCTCGACATCGTCAAGGGCGGCGATTCCAGCGTTTTCGGCGGCGGCGCGCTCGGTGGAGTCATCGCGGTACGAACGCTGAACCCGGAAGATCTCCTGCCGGGTGACAAGACCTTCGGCGGCTTGTCGCGCGCGACGTTCGACAGCGAGGATGAGAGCTGGGGCGTCGACCAGGCGCTCGCGGCCCGCCTCGGCGATACCTACATGCTGCTGCAGGGCGGCTATCGCATGGGGCACGAGCGGGAGAACCAGGGCGATGTCGGCGGCTATGGCGCAACCCGCAGCGAGCCCGATCCGCTCGACTACGACCAGTCGAACGTCCTGGTGAAGCTGCGCCAGCATTATGGCGTCGATCAGGTCTTCGGTATCACGGGCGAACTCTACGACCGCGAGAACGACATCGATGCACGCAGTCTGGCGACGGCGACCTACAAGACGGGCTCGACATTCGCGAATAAGGTCGAGAAGCGCCAGCGGATCTCGAGCAGCTATGAGCTTGGAGCCGGCGCGGGTGCATGGCTCGATGCGGCCGATCTGGTGGTCTATTGGCAGCGCCAGGAGCTTTCCGACGATTCTCGCGGGGTGCGCCTAGCGCCACCCTTCGGCGATTATTCCCGCCTGAGCGAGATCGAGGAGACGACCTACGGTCTGAACGGCAGCGTCATGAAGCGCTTCGACCTCGGCGGGCTGACGCACAAGGTCAGCGTCGGTGGCGAGGCGTTCACGAACCGGACGGAACAGATGTCGAGCGGCGAGGATACCTGTCCGCCGGCCCCCTATCCGCCCATGTTCTTTACCTGCAACTTCCTGCACACGAACCAGGCCGACATGCCGGAAACTCGTGGCGGCACCTTCGGCCTCTTCATCGACGACGAGATCGCGATAACCGACCGCTTCCGTCTGACACCCGGCCTTCGCTTCGACTATTACGGGCAGAACCCGCAGGAAACCGCCGCTTATACCCGCAATCCGACCGTGGTCGGACTGCCGGCGGATTCCAGCGACGACGCGATTTCGCCGAAGCTGCGTGCCGAATTCGACATCACCGAAAACGCGACGATCTACGGCCAGTGGGCACGGGGCTTTCGCGCACCGACGGCGAGCGAACTCTATCTGAGCTATGGCGGCCCCGGCACCTACCTCAGGATCGGCAACCCGGATCTTGAGGCCGAGACGAGCGATGGTATCGAAGTGGGGCTGAGGGCGAAGCACGACTCCTTCGAGTGGAGTGTATCGACCTTCTATAACCGCTACGAGAATTTCCTCGACGAGGAGACCGTCGATCCGGCGACGCTTGGTCTCTCGCCCGGCGACTACCCCTTCGGCATCACCCGGAACTTCAACCGCGAAGATGTCGAGATCTACGGCCTGGAGGCCTCCGCCTATTGGCAGATGACCGAAGTTTGGCATTCGAGCGCGTCGCTCGCCGCCTATGTCGGGCGGGATATCAACACCGGTGTCCACCTCAACTCGGTGCCGGCGGCCAAAGGCATCTTCAATTTCGGCTACGACAACACCGTCTGGGGCGGCGATGCCTATCTCACGGTCGCCGCAAGCCGGGACGATGTCGAGAACGATATCTCGAAGACTCCGGACTACGCGCTGCTCGACCTGACTGTCTGGTGGAAGCCGACCCGGTTGGAAGGGCTGAAGCTGCAAGCCGGCGTCTACAATGTCTTCGACGAGACCTACTACGACACACTGGACCTGCCTGATACCGCCACTCAGCCGAAACTCTTCTATTCCGAGCCCGGCCGAAGCATCCGCGCGGCCATGACCTATCAGTTCTGACGGCTTTCCCGATCGCTGCCCCGACCGCGAAGCTCAGGAGCGAAATCCGCGGCCGGGGCTTTGCGGAAAACCCAAAGCCCGAGGCTGCAAGATCGCACGATCTCGGCTTCGCAAGAGAGACTGGAACAACGTGATGTACATTGCCATGAACCGCTTCAAGGTCGCTCCGGAACAGGCCAAGGCCTTCGAGGACGTCTGGGCCACGCGGCAATCCTACCTGGCGGAGGTTCCAGGTTTCGTCGAATTCCACATGCTGCGGGGCGCCGACTGCGGCGACCACGTCCTCTACGCCTCCCACACGGTCTGGTCGGACCGAGACGCCTTCGATGCCTGGACGCACTCCGAGGCCTTCCGGCTCTCGCACCAACGCGCAAATACCTCAGGTCCGAGGCTCACTCTCGGCCATCCTGTCTTCGAAGGCTACGAGGTCTTTCAGCACATCGCCGCATGATCGAGCGATGGCGCCGGGTTTCCGGCACAGCGCCGTCTGACCGAGGCGCCGGGTGCCCGGCATGCATCCTTCCGCATCGTAACGCGCGAACTCCGACCGGTTCGATAGCCGTGAGCAATTCCTGGAAGCGGCGAGAGGCTGCCGGGCGCCCCTCGACGCGCCTACGTCGAGGCGCCGCCGCCCAAGTCGAAGGCCGAGATCGAAGCACTGACGGCGCTGCCGAACGTCAGTTCTCGGCGAATTCCGAAAAACAAGTTATCGGGAGCGGTAAGCGTCGCCTGCATGAACCTTCCCCGCATTTCGACGCGCCCGGTCCCGGCGCCTCAGCCCGAACGGTACGATGTCGCGAGCGTCCGCTGATCGTCCTTGACCTGGGCAATGCAGGACGAAAACGCCTCGGTCCCGGGCTGGTAGCCGAACCTCGAGCAAACGGATTCGGGCGTTGTGCGGGCCGCGGTCGCCGGTGAACTCGTGTTGCAACCGGCGAGCGTCGCCGTAGCTGCCGCGATAAGAAGAAGACGCTTCATCCCCAAACCCTCCATCGATGCGTTGTCGGAAACTCTTGCGCGGTCGATCCGGCGGCGCAAGCTCGCGCGATGATGGACCGTGAGAAACGTGGGGCCGTCCCGGATGCCTCGGCATGCCTGTCTCGGCGCGCCCGAGCGGATATCTCTGTCGGGATCATCGGCTCCTGGCCGGTTCGCCGAACACCGGGGCGCCGCCTCCGCTGGGCAGGGCTGCTGCCGCGCCCTTGTTCCATTGACCGGCCATCGCGCGGCAAGCGGCGAACCCGCTACCAGGAAAGCTTCCGGTTGATGTTCTGCGAGACGAATTTCAGGCTGATCGTCTCGAAGAACTGGTGGAAGTTGCGCGGCGCGCGAAAGCCCATCCGGCCCCGCCCGAGATCCCAGACCGGAATGACGGTCCCGGCAAGCCCGATCCGCGCCGCCTGCGCCTGGATCGCGACGATCTGCTTCTCCTGCTGATCGTCCGGCAGTGTGCCGAATCTCGCGTCGAGCGGCACGATAATGAGGTCGACATTCCGTTCCCGGATATGAGCGATGCGATAGTCCGGCATCCTTGCCACTCGTCATGACCTGCGTTGGCGCGATGATGGCGCCCGATGGCGAACAAATCGTTACCGAGATCCGACAGATTCGCCATGACGCGGGCCTGGCGCCATGAGGAGGCGGGGAACGGGGAGCCGGTCAGGGAAGATTCGCCGCAGGCAGGGCGGCGCCACTCACTGGTCCATCGGAAGGGGCGTGAGCGAGGTGTCGCCGGAGCCATGGCGCTCCTCGGTCGCCAGCGAGATCAGATAGAGATCGGACGGCGACATCCGGCTGAGGCCGAAACCGTCGAAGCGCGACTCGGTGATGTCGGCTCGGGTCAGGAGGACGACCCCACGGTGACGGCTGTCCCTGCGGATCGTGAGGAAGAGTTCGTCGACCTGTCTGGCCGGTCCTTCGATGATCTGCGTCACGATGCGGCCGTCGAAGGCGATCGCGCCGGAGATCTGCCGCTCGGCATTCGCCGCGCGCGCATGCTCGACGATCGACGCGAATTCTTCGTGCGTCAGTCCCTCCGCGGTGCTGCTATAGGCGATGTGCCGCATCTGCCCTCCGACGCGGAAACCCGCAATGCCATGCCTGACGAACGAATCCATCCCCCGTGCCGCGGTAGCGTAACGGCTTGATCCGCCAAGTCCAGATAGGGGTCGGAAGCCGGCTAATGGTTGTCCATGCAGGTTGACGCGGTGCCCGTAAGAGCGGCGGATCGTAGCGGTCTTACGGGGCCGACCGGCTCGTCTTCGGCGGGACGCCGTTGCAGCTGCGGACGTGGATCGGGGCGGAACTCGTCGCGCCGAGCGTAAGACAGGACGACGATCCGCCCGCGTCCGGCCCTTCGGGGCAGAGGGTCCAGCCGCCGCCCGTGGCGCCGGAGGCGGCAAGGACGAGTTCCGGTATCGCCGGCAGATGCGGCGCATAGACATAGGCGCCCCCCTTCAGAACGGCGTCCGGCGGAGGCTCCATTCCCGCCCCCGACCCCTCGATGCGGCCTTCGGTGACCTCAAGTCCGGCCGGGGTTGCGATCCAGTGCTCCTCCCAGCGAGTCTTTTCGACCGAATGCGTCCAGGCAAGGGTGAATGCGGAAACGGCGAGCGCGATCGTCTTGGCCCCTGTGAGAACGCAGATCATTCCGCAGCGCCCGCTGGCCGCTCGTTGCCAGGTCCCGCCGTCGCCGGCGCAGCCGTGCGCCGCACCCGCCACCAATGGGTGCCGATCACGAAGGCAGAAAGAGCGAAGCCGATCTCGTCGGTCGCCGGCAAGGCCGCGACGAGCGTGAACGCTGCGGCGGCCGAAAGGAGACGCTCCCACCAGCGCAGCGGCGCGAGCAGGTAGCCGATCGCGGCGGCTCCCCAAAGACCGATGGCGAGGCAGACCTTGAGAACGATGTAGAGGACGGCCGGGATGTAGCCGATCTCTGCGGCCAGCGGGCCGCCGTCCTGCAGCATCAGGGCGGGCGTATAGACGGCCATGAAGGGTATGACGAAGCCTGCGAGCGCCACCTTCACGGCCTCGAACGAGATCTTCAGGCCCGGTGCCTTGGCGATCGGGGCGGCGGCGAAGCAGGCGAGCGCGACCGGCGGCGTCAGATCGGCGAGGATGCCGAAATAGAAGACGAACATATGGGAGACGATCAGCGGCACGCCGAGGGCAAGAAGCGCGGGACCGGCGATCGACGAGGTGATGATGTAGTTCGGGATGGTCGGGATGCCCATGCCGAGGATGATGCAGGTGATCATCGTCAGGACGAGCGAGAGGAACAGCGAGCTTGCGCCGACCGAGACGATCAGCTGGCCGAAGGTGTTGGCGACGCCCGTAAGGGTCATCGTGCCGACGATGATGCCGACGATCGCACAGGCGATGCCCACGGGAAGCGCTGTCTTGGCGCCTTCCGCCAGCGCGTCGCGGGTGATGATCAGGGTCTCGCGGCCGCCGCGGAAAAGCCCGCAGGCGGCGATCAGGACGGCGAGGGCGCCGATGACCGGGAGGATGCCATACTGGAAGAAGGCCGCTGCCGCGAGGCCGAGAGCGATCCAGAAGGCGAAGCGCACGGCGAGCTGCGGCATCCGGGCGGCGAGCGGCGCGCCGAGGATAAGAAGGGCGGTGAGCGCCAGGCCGATCGTGCCGGCATAAAGTGGCGTGTAGCCGGAAAACAGCAGCCAGACGAGGACGACGAGCGGCAGGAGAAGGTACCAGCCCTTGGCGAGCGCGGCACGCGCAGAGGGCAGCTCGGACTTCTTCAGGCCGAGGAGGTTCCGCTTGCCGGCCTCCAGATGCACCATCCAGAAGACCGAGCCGAAATAGAGAACTGCCGGGATCAGGGCGGCCTTGACCACTTCGGCGTAGGCGACGTTCAGCGTCTCGGCCATGATGAAGGCGACGGCGCCCATCACCGGCGGCATGATCTGCCCGCCCATCGAGGCGGTGGCCTCGACACCGCCGGCAAAGGCCGGCCTATAACCGAAGCGCTTCATCAGCGGGATGGTGAACTGGCCGGTGGTGACCACATTGGCGACGCCGGAACCCGAGATCGTGCCCATCAGTCCGGACGAGATCACCGCGACCTTGGCGGCGCCGCCCTTGGCATGGCCGACGAGGCCCAGCGCGATGTCGGTGAACAGCCTGATCATGCCGGCGCGCTCGAGGAACGAGCCGAACAGGATGAACAGGAAGATGTAGGTCGAGGAGACGTAGACCGGGATGCCGTAGATGCCTTCGGTGCCGAAGGCCATGTGGTCGATGACCTGGGAGAAGTCGTAGCCCCTCGTCACGAAGGGCCCGGGCGCATACTGGCCGAAGAGGCAGTAGGCAAGAAACAGACCGGCGATGATCGGCAGGGCCGGGCCCATGATGCGCCAGGTCGCAACGAAGAGGACGACGAGCGCGACCACGCCGACGACCGTGTCCTCGATCACCGGCATGCCGGCCCTGAAGATCAGCGCCTTGTATTCCCACCACTGATAGGCGGCGACGGCCATGCCGGCGACGCCGAGGAGCCAGAACAACGCGCGGACGGGCAGGCTTTCGCGTTTGACCGCCGCGACGAGCGGCAGCCCCAGGAGGCAGAGAAATCCCACATGGACGGCGCGGACGATCTGGCTCGGCAGATCCCACAGATGCGCCGAGGTGGCGAGCTGGAACAGCGAGAAGACGAAGGCGATCGCGAACAGGGTGCGGCCTTCCAGCCCGATGGGAAAGCCGCCGCTCAGCGGGTCGTACAGTTCTTCCCGGACATCGGCAGTCGGATCGCGGGTGCTGGCGCCTGCGCCTTCGTTCATTCGTCGGCTCCTCCCAAAAGCCTCTGACGCGATCTGCCCGGGCACCCGGCACCAATCGCCGCAGGACCTTAGCTTCGCCGCCGCATCCGCGCAAACGGCGCGGACGGCCGCAGACGAGGCCGAAGGGTGTCCGCGCGCCCACGCTCTCGACAGCTCCCGCACGCTCTTTGACGGCACGATCGACGCAGCGCTCTCACCGTCGGGCTTGCTTCCGATGCCGCAAGCTTTTATGTCGCGCCGCATCTTTCATTCTTCCGAGTTGGGAGTTGGCGATGGCCAAGGGTAAATTCGAGCGCAACAAGCCGCATGTGAACATCGGCACGATCG
>NZ_JAJAVB010000007.1 GCF_020615385.1 Jiella soli
TCACCGTCGCCTCCAACGACCTCGCCCAGCGCACCGAGCAGCAGGCGGCGAGCCTGGAAGAGACCGTCGCCGCGCTCGGCGAGGTGACCGGCGGCGTCAACCGCACGGCCGAGGGCGCCGGGAACGCCCAGAAGGTCGCGACCTCGGCGCGCCAGAAGGCCGAGAAGGGCGGCGCGATCGTCCAGAAGGCGGTCGAGGCGATGGGCCAGATCGAGGCCTCGTCCAACCAGATCTCGCAGATCATCGGCGTGATCGACGAAATCGCCTTCCAGACCAACCTCCTGGCGCTGAATGCCGGGGTCGAGGCGGCGCGGGCCGGCGAAGCGGGCAAGGGCTTTGCCGTCGTCGCCCAGGAGGTCCGAGGGCTCGCCCAGCGCTCGGCCGAGGCCGCCAAGGAGATCAAGGGCCTGATCCAGGCCTCCAGCGAGCAGGTCGGCCAGGGCGTCGACCTCGTCACCGCCTCCGGCAAGTCGCTCGATGAGATCGTCGCAGAAGTCTCCTCGATGACCGAGGTGATCGCCACCATTGCGACCTCCGCTCGTGAGCAGGCGACGAGCCTGCGCGAGGTTTCGACTGCCGCCGACCAGATGGACAAGGTGACGCAGCAGAATGCGGCCATGGTGGAGGAATCCACCGCCGCGGCGCAGACGCTGGCCGCCGAGACCGAGGATCTCGCCCAGGCGATGGGCCGGTTCAGGACGTCGGGCCGCCCCGCCGGAGCCAGCCAGCAGCCGGCGCCGCGCCCGGCGCAAAAGCCCGCCTCCAAGCCGGTGGCGCAGCTGCGCGCGACCGGCCCCGGCGGCGCCGCCCGGAAGCCCGCCCCCGCCGCCAGCGAGGACACTTGGGAAGAGTTCTGAGCCGCTTGAGACCGCCGGCTTACAGGCCAGCGGTCCAAGTCCAGGATTGAGAGAAGCGGGGCCGGCCGGCAGGCGGGCCCCGCTTTCGTTTGGGCTGCACCCGACGGCCGGACCGCCCCGTTTCATATCAGCGGCCCGAAATGCTGGCACATCGTGCCGCTGAACACGTTAAAGCGTCGCGCGGATCTGATTTACCGAAGGCGCCGGTCAAGACCGGGGCCGCCGGCATCAGAGCCGGCCGTCGGTCTGCGATGCCGGATAGAGGCTCTTGACGTCGTAGACCACCGCGCCCGGCCGCCCGAGTGCGCGGATCGCCGTGATCCCGGCCTCGGCGAACTGGCGGTGTGGGACGGCGATGACGATGGCGTCGTAGCGCCCGGCCGACGGGCATTCGGCAAAGGCGACGCAGCCGGTCGCGCGCTGGACCTCCTCGGGCGCAACGAACGGATCCCAGACCTCGACCTCGGCGTTGAGATCCTTCAGCCCGATGGCGATGTCCAGTGCGCGCGAATTGCGCAGGTCCGGCGTGTTCTCCTTGTAGGCCGCGCCCATCACCAGGACGCGGCTGCCGACGACGGGAAACTTGCGGCCCATCATCAGCCGCGCGACCCGGTCGACGACATAGGGCCCCATGGAATCGTTGATCCGCCGGCCCGCGAGGATCACCTCGGGATTGTGGCCGATCTCCTGCGCCCGGTGGGTGAGGTAATAGGGATCGACGCCGATGCAGTGGCCGCCGACGAGGCCCGGCCGGAACGGCAGGAAGTTCCACTTCGTCCCCGCCGCCTCGAGCACCGCCCCGGTGTCGATGCCGAGCTTTCCGAAGATCACCGCGAGCTCGTTCATCAGCGCGATGTTGAGGTCGCGCTGGGTGTTCTCGATGACCTTGGCCGCCTCGGCGATCTCGATCGAGGCGGCCTTGTGCGTTCCCGCGAGCGCGACCTCCCGGTAGAGCGCGTCGACCCTCTCCGCCGCTTCGGGCGTGGAGCCGGACGTCACCTTGACGATGGTGTCGAGACGGTGCGTCCGATCGCCCGGATTCATGCGCTCGGGGCTGTAGCCGACGGAGAAGTCGCGGTCGAAAACGAGGCCCGAGGTGGCCTCGAGGATCGGCACGCAGACCTCGCGGGTGCAGCCGGGATAGACGGTGGATTCGTATATCACCAGCGCGCCCGGGCGCATGGCGCGGCCGACCTCCTCGCTCGCGGCCTTCAGCGCGACGAGATCCGGGCGCTTGGCCCGGTCGATCGGCGTCGGCACGGTGACGATGAAGATCCCGCAGCGCTCCAGCATCGCGACATCGTCGGTGAGCGTCAGATGCCGCGCGGCGGTGAGACCAGCGGAATCGACCTCCAGCGTCGCGTCGTGCCCGGCTTTCAGTTCGGCGATCCGCCCGGCCTTGATGTCGTAGCCGACCGTCGCGCGATGTCGGCCGAAGGCGACGGCGAGCGGCAGGCCGACATAGCCGAGGCCGATGACGGCAAGAACGGGCTGGTTCTCCGTCATTGCGAGGCCACCTTCCGGACAAGCGGACCACCGGCCCGCGCTTCCGCCTCCCCGCCCGGGCGGCGTTCGCCGGCAAGCGCTGCCGCGACGAGGCTCTCGACCTGTGGCCAGCGGACGCAAGGATGGCCGGCGAGGACTTCGAGGAGATGTTCCAGCGCATACCAGGCGCCGGCATCGTGCTGGAGATGATGGGTGAGAAGGCCGAGCGGCTCGTGCGACCGGCCGGTGTCCGAGGACCACAGTTCGAGCGCATCGGCGGCCAGCCGGTCGAGTTCGTCGAGGCCGAGGCCGCGCATCGCCCGCCAGTCCATGATGTCGAGATGGGCGTTGAGCTCGGCCGGACCGCCGCAGCGCGCCGGACCGTAGACCGACAGGACGGAGAGGCCGGGGCGGACGAGCTCGGCCAGCGCGGCGGTGCCGATCCGGTTCCAGGGCGGCACGAAGACCGGCAGCAGACGCTCGCCGAAGAGGCCTTGGAGGCGGTCCCGTCCCTCGGCGATTTCCCCGGCCATTTCCGCGGCCGGCCGGTGATCCCCGAACTCGGCCCGCTTCTCGCCGGCCGGCGCATGGTTGGCATGACGCCAGCCATGGAGAAGGACCGCCACCTCCGGCCGGTCCGCGATCGCCTCGGCAAGGCTCGCCTCGGCCTTTTCCGGGATGACGGCGAGGGCGAGCGGCAGCCGCGCCTCGCCGGCCGTCGCCAGCAGCCGGCCGAGCGCGCGCGTCGACCAGCGGGCGTCGTCGTCGCGCCACCAGAGGGAAACCGTCCGGCCTTCACCTGAAAGCGCATCGAGCCGCGCGCGGGTCTTCGAAAAAATCGTCATGCGGCTTTATCCGCCCGCTCAGCGCCGCGCAGGAGCGCGGCGATACGGTCGATCCCGGGCTCGGGCGAAAAGCGCCGGCGCACGCGCGCCGCGCCGGCCGCGCCGAGCCGCCGCGCAAGATCCGGATCGTCCATCAGCCGCGCGATCGCGCTCGCAAGCGCCTTTGGGTCGCGCTCCTCGACGAGGAGGCCGGTCTGCCCGTCCTCGACGAGTTCCGGAATTGCCGAGACCCGTGTGGAGACGACCGGCAGCCGGTGCGCCTGCGCCTCCATGAGAACATTAGGTAGGCCGTCCCGGTCGCCGGTGCGCGCGATCCGCGACGGCAGGACGAAGAGGTCCGCCGCAGCCATCAGCGCGTAGACGTCGCCGCGTTCCCTTGTGCCGTGCCAGGTGATGCGGTCGGATATCCCGGCCTTTTCGGCCTGCAGGTGGAGCTGCCCGGTCAGCGGGCCGCCGCCGATATGGTCGAAGCGCCAGTCGCGGTCCTTCAGCCGGGCCAGCGCCCGGATGAGATCGGCAAAGCCCTTCTTCTCGACCGTGCGGCCGACCGAGACGATGCGGAACGGTCCGGTCTTGCCGGCTTCCCCGTCCCGCGCCTTCGCCGGCGGGCGCACTTCGGAAAGGTCGAGGCCGTGATAGACGAGCTCGACGGCGTCCGGCCGCGGGCTGAGCGAGCGCAGATAGGTGAGGTTCCCCGCCGTGCAGGTCACGCCGAAGGCGGCCGAGCCAAGCTTTTCCGCCAGCTCCCAGGCAGGGCTCGTCCAGATGTCCTTGGCATGCGCCGAAAACGACCAGGACATCCCGCGGATGGCCGCGGCGTAGCGGGCGACCGAGGCCGGCGTGTGGAGATAATGGGTGTGGAGCCAGGTGACGTCGTCCGGCAGTTCCGCGGCGAGGACGCAGGCCTGGCCGAAGCGGCGACGCCGGTTCGCGGTGTTGTCGCGGGAAAGGTCCGCCTCGAAGATCCGGCGCGCCTCGCCATAGCCGGGCTGGCGCTCGGCGAAGGCCCGGCCGGCGGCGACGCGCCCCGGATCGTCCTTCAGATATTCCGGCAGGTAGAGGACGTCCGCGGTGATCCGCCGGTGGACGGGGTGCAGCTTGCCCTCCGCCGGCTGGCGCAGGGAAACGATCAGCTGCCGGATACCCCGGTCCTGAAGACCGGCGATCTCCTGCGCGATGAAGGTCTCGGAGAGGCGCGGATAGCCCTTGACGAGAATGGCGATACGTCCGGTCACGAAAAGCTTCGAAGTCCTATGGTGGCTGTCTTCCGCAGCTGCGGCGGATCGTCTCCTCCAGGACGCCCCCCGGCATGTAGGCCCGCCACCCCCTGCCCCGCAAGGGCCTTTCCCGGCCAGTCGGCCAGCCGCCGTCATCGTCCTGACGCTGCGTTTCTGCCAGAAGCCATTTGACAGGCCCGCCGGCGCCAAGCTTACTGACGCGCGCCGAAGACGAGGGAACAGGGAATGCTTCGACGGATGGGAGGATGGTTGGAACGTGCGCTGGCGGGCCGCGCCCTGCGCGCTGGCTTCCTGTGTCTCGCCGTCTCCTGCCTCTCGCCCTTTGCCCGGGCCGAGGCCGCGCAACCGCCCGCGCCGGAACCGGCCGGGCTCGCCGCCGCCGTCGAAAAGGGCGACCTGCCGCCGCTGAAGGAGCGCCTGCCGGAGGCGCCACGGGTCATGCCGGTCGACAGCGCCTGTCCGGCCGCTGAGTTGGGCGGCACGCTGAACATGCTCGGCGGCAGCGCCAAGGACACGCGCATGATGCCGGTCTACGGCTATGCGCGCCTCGTCGGCTATGACGAGACCTACGACATCGTCCCGGACATCGCCGAAAGCTACACGGTCGAGGAGGGACGGATCTTCACCTTCCATCTCAGGCCCGGCATGAAATGGTCGGACGGCGCGCCGTTCACCGCCGAGGATTTCCGCTATTTCTGGGAGGACATGGCGAAGAACCCGGCGATCGCCAAGTTCGGCGTCCCGGTCGAACTCCTCGTCGACGGCGAGGAGCCGGACGTCACCTTCCCCGATGCCTACACCGTGCGCTACGCCTGGTCGAAGCCCAATCCGAACTTCCTCGCCGCGCTTGCCGCCGCCAATCCCTTCGAGATCTTCCGGCCGGCGCACTACCTGAAGAAATATCACGAGCGCTACCAGAAGCCGGACAAGCTCGAGGCCATGGTGAAGAAGTCCGGGCAGCGGAACTGGGCGGCGCTGCACTTCAAGAAGGACCGGGCCCAGCGCAACGACAATCCGGACCTGCCGACGATCGAGCCCTGGATGCTGGTCAGCGAGATGCCGTCCGAGCGCCTGATCTTCAAGCGCAATCCATACTTCTTCCGGGTCGACCAGGAGGGCCGGCAGCTGCCCTATATCGACGAGGTCGCGCTGACGATCTCGAACTCGGCGCTGATCCCGGCCAAGGTCGCCAATGGCGAGGCCGATCTCCAGGCGGCCTATCTCGCCTTTCCGAACTATCCGTTCCTGAAGCGCGGCGAAAAGCGCTCGCATTACGAGGTCCGCCGCTGGGAATCGGGGCGCGGCTCGCATGTCGCCCTCTATCCGAACCTCAATGCCGCCGATCCGGTCTGGCGCGAGGTGATCCGGCAGGCCGATTTCCGCCGGGCGCTGTCGCTGGCGATCAATCGCGACGACATCAACAAGGCGATCTTCTACGGCCTCGCCCAGCCGGGCAACAACACGGTCCTGCCGGACTCCCCGCTGTTCGAGCCGGAGTTTAGGACGAAGTGGGCGCGCTACGATACCGCCGCGGCCAATCAGCTGCTCGACAAGCTCGGCTACAAGATGGGCCCGGACGGGCTGCGGCTCCTGCCGGACGGGCGCGAGATGCGCATCGTCGTCGAGACCGCCGGCGAGGGCCGCGAACAGAGCGATGTCCTGCAGCTCGTGCGCGACGACTGGCGGAAGATCGGCATCGATCTTCTCCTGCGCGAATCCCAGCGCGAGATCTTCCGAAACCGCATCAAGGCCGGCTCGACGCTGATCTCGGTCTGGACCGGCCTCGACAACGGCCTGCCGAACCAGGCGACCGATCCGAGCGAACTCGCCCCCGCGACCGCCGAACAGCTGCAATGGCCAGGCTTCGGCATGTGGGTGGAGACCGGCGGCACCGGCGGCGAAGCGCCGGACGCGGACGATCCGGACCTTGTCGCCGTCCGCCGGCTGATCGCGCTGAGGAAGGAGTGGCGCGAGACTCTCGATCCGGCAAAGCGCACCGCGATCTGGAAGGAGATGCTGGAAATCTCCGCCAACCAGGTCTTCACCATCGGCATCGTCTCCGGCGTCGACCAGATCGTCGTCGTCGCCGACAATCTCGAGAACGTCCCCGAGCGCGGCGTCTACAATTTCGATCCGGGCGGCTATTTCGGCATCTACCATCCGGACACGTTCTTCTTTGCGTGTCCCGGGGTAGACACGGCGGAGCAGCGCCCATGATCCGCTGGCTCGCTGGCCGCATCGTCACGATGATGCTGACGCTGCTGGTCATCAGCGCGCTGATCTTCATCATCATCCAGCTGCCGCCGGGCGACTACCTCACCAGCTACATCGCCGAGATCCAGGCGCAGGGCGAGAAGGTCACCGCCGACAAGATCGCCTTCCTGCGCGAGCAGTACGGCCTGGACAAGCCGCTGTGGCAGCAATACCTCCTCTGGGTGACCGGGCTTCTCCACGGCGATCTCGGCTATTCCTTCGAATACAACCAGCCGGTCGCCGACGTCGTCGGCGAGCGCATGCCGCTGACGCTGCTCCTCAACGCCGCGACGGTCGTCTTCGTCTATCTCGTCTCCTTCCCGATCGGCATATACTCGGCCACGCACCAGTATTCCTGGAGCGACCACGGCCTGTCCTTCCTCGGCTTCCTCGGGCTGGCGACGCCGAACTTCCTGCTCGCGCTGATCCTGCTCTATCTCGCGAATGTCTGGTTCGGCACCTCGATCGGCGGGCTGATGGGGCCCGAATACATCGATGCGCCCTGGACGCTCGCCAAGGTCGGCTCGGTGCTCTCGCATCTCTGGGTGCCGGTCCTCGTCATCGGGACGGCCGGAACGGCCGGCATGATCCGCCGCCTGAGGGCCAACCTCCTCGACGAACTCAACCGGCAATATGTCGTCACCGCCCGGGCCAAGGGCCTCTCCGAGCGCCGGCTCCTGTTCAAATATCCGCTGCGCATGGCGCTCAATCCGTTCATCGCCGATCTCGGCTCGATCCTGCCGCAGATCGTCTCCGGCTCGGTGATCATTTCCGCGGTGATGAGCCTGCCGACGACGGGGCCGATGCTGCTCTCCTCGCTGAGGAGCCAGGACATGTATCTTGCAGGATCGTTCCTGATGTTCCTCGCGGTCCTGACCGTGGTCGGCATGTTCGTGTCCGACCTTCTCCTCGCCGCGCTCGATCCGCGCATCCGCCTCGGGGTTCGCGCCGCCCGATGAGCCTGACAGAGCACTACGTCTCCACCGCGCCCTTCGATCCGGAAGCGACGATCGCCAGCGGCTCGGTGGTCTCCGAGAAATACGCCAAGGCCTCGCAGGCGAAGCTGATCTGGTGGCGCTTTCTGCGCCACCGCATCGCGGTCATGTCGCTCGCCTTCCTGGTCCTGAGCTATGCCTCGATCCTCTTCGTCGAGTTCCTGGCGCCCTACGAGCTGCAGTCCCGGCACACCGACTTCATCTTCGCCCCGCCGCAGCCGGTCCACCTCTTCCACGAAGGCCGCTTCGTCGGCCCCTTCGTCTATCCGCTGAACTACCAGCTCGATCTCGAGACGCTGCGCCGGGACTACACCGAGGATAGGAGCCGTCCGCTTCCGATCCGCTTCTTCTGCGCCGGCGACCGCTATTCGGTGTGGGGCCTGTTTTCGGACGACACCCATCTCGTCTGTCCGCCGCAGGAGGGCACGCTCTTCCTGCTCGGCACCGACCGGCTGGGCCGGGACATGCTGTCCCGCGTCCTCTACGGCGCGCGCATCTCGCTTACCGTCGGCCTTGTCGGCGTGACCTTGAGCTTCATCCTCGGCATCACCATCGGCGGGCTCGCCGGCTATTTCGGGGGGTGGGTGGATGCGAGCGTGCAGCGGGTCACGGAAATCCTGCGCTCGCTGCCGGAACTTCCGCTGTGGCTCGCCCTGTCGGCGGCGCTGCCGGTCACCTGGAGTCCGCTGCTGATCTATTTCGGCATCACGCTGATCCTCGCCCTGCTCGACTGGCCGGGCCTCGCCCGCGCGGTGCGCTCCAAGCTCTTCGCCCTGCGCGAGGAGGACTTCGTCGTCGCGGCCGAGATGCTGGGGGCGAGCCCCAGGCGGATCATCTTCCGGCACCTTTTGCCGAACTTCATGAGCCATCTGATCGCCTCGGCCTCGCTGTCGATCCCGACGATGATCCTCGCCGAGACCGCGCTGTCCTTCCTGGGGCTCGGCCTCAGGCCGCCGATCACCTCCTGGGGCGTGCTCCTGTCGGAGGCGCAGAACATCGAGGCGGTGGCGCTCTATCCCTGGCTGCTGCTGCCGATGCTGCCGGTGGTCCTGACGGTGCTCGCCTTCTCCTTCGTCGGCGACGGCCTCAGAGACGCGATCGACCCGCACCAGCATTGAGCCGCACCGAAGCGGCGCCTCGGGCGGGCGACAGACGGCCCGAGGCAGACGCCAGCGGCCTACTCCGCGGCGATGCGAAGCCGCGGCGCCTCCATGCCGATCGGCGTGAACAGTTCGACAGGGTGCTCGACACCGTTCAGCGCGTGGGTGCCGACGGACATCCAGCGATTGGGCATCAGCGCCGCCACCTCGCCGGTCGCCAGAACGTTCGGCTGCATCGTCTTGGTCAGCTTCTCGATCCGCTCCACCTCGGTCACGGTCGATCCGATGACGGTGAAGGCGAGCCGCTCCGGCACGCCGATATTGCCGAAGACGACGTCGCCGATGTTGAGCCCGATGCCGAAGTCGATCTGTTCCAGACCCTCCGCCCGGCGCCGCGCGTTCGCCGCATCGCGCATCCTGAAGGATTCGGCGACGCCCTCAATGGCGCCCTTTGCGAGCGCGCACATGTCGGTCTCCGCATTGATCGGGAAGATCACGAGTACCGCATCGCCGATGAAGGCGAGAACGTCGCCGCCGGCCTTGATCGCCGGGCGAGCGGCGCATTCGAAATAGACGTTGAGGAGCTTCAGGAACTCCTCGCTCGGCAGGCTTCCGGTGAGCCGCGTGGAATTGCGAAGGTCCGAATACCAGACGAGGGCGCGCGTCGTCGCGCCGTCGCCGAGCCGGATATTGCCTTCGAGGACGCTGCGCCCGGCCTGCGGGCCGAGATAGGTCTCGACGATGTTGCCGGTGATCTGGGTCTGGATGATCGACTTGCAGACCAGGGCGAAGGTCAGCTGGATCTCCTGCAGGACCGAAATGTCCTCGTCGGTGAACCCGGTCTGCCGGTCGGTCGCCCAGATGACAAAGATGCCGCTGATCCGGTCGTCGAGATAGACGCCGGGCCGCGAGAACTCGGTCTTGAAGGCGATGTAGTCGGTGTAGCCCTGCTCGGCGAGTTCCTCGAACAGGGCGAAGTCAAGAAGCTTGCCCTTGCCCGAGAGCCGGCGCCGCAGCACCGGCAGATCGGTCTCGAGCATGTAGCGCAGCGGGCTCTTCTGCCAGGCGTCGCTGTTTGTGTCCTGGTGATGGAAGTGCTCGAGCTCCGCGGCGCCCGTGTCGCGCTGCCACTTGACCATTTCGGCGCGGAACAGCGGATGCAGGGTCGGCCAGTTCAGCCGGGCCCGGGCGATCGGAATGCCGATTCCGGTCAGCCGCGAGCAGAGCTTCTCGAAGATCGTCTCGACGCTCGGCTTGCCGAGCGCGGCACGCAAGAGCCAGTTTTCGACCTGCTGCGCCAGTCCCGCCATGCTGTGCCCCTTTCAGATGGGCGCGCCGCCCTCCCCGACCGTCAGAGTGAGCCCCGTGCGCGCCACCATCGCTCCCGCGAACTCGGCCCTGGCGGTCGCCTCGAGGGCCGTCAGCCGTTCGTCGGTCTGCATAATGTCGTGGTGAAATAAGATCAGTCGGGGCACTTCGCCAGCGCGGCAGAGCCGAACGCCCTCCTGCCAGGTCGAGTGCCCGTAGCCGATATAGCGCGCGAAATCCTCGTCCGTATAGGTGGTGTCGTAGATCATCACGTCGGCGCCGGCGATCAGGTCGAGGATCGCCTCGTCGCGCTTGCCGGGCTCGTGCTCGGTGTCGGTGATGTAGCAGAGCGAGCGGCCGTCGAAGTCGATCCGGTAGCCGACGGCGCCATTGGGATGGTTCAGCCGCACCGTCCTCGCGGCAATGCCTCCGCCGAGATCGAGGACGTCGGGCGGGCGGAAGTCGCGATAGTCGATCCTCGCCGCGAACTGCTTCGGCTTCACCGGGAAATAGGGCGGGCACATGAAGCCCTCGACCATCTCCTGGCACGTCGCGTCGCCCTCAAGATGTCCGGCGAAGATCCGGGCCGAGACGTGGTCCTTGTAGAGCGGGATGACGAAGGGCAGGCCGATGATGTGGTCGAAATGGCAATGGGTGAGCAGGATGTCGATGTCGTGGATCCGCTCCTCGTAGAGCCTGCGCCCGCATCCGACGATGCCGGTGCCCGCGTCGAGGACGACCACCCGATCGCCGCAGCGCAGCTCCACGCAGCTGGTGTCGCTGCCGAAGCACACATTCGGCTCCGCGGGCGCAGGAATGCTGCCGCGCGCGCCCCAGATCGTCATCTCGAAGCGCTTCATCGTCCGCCGTCCCGTCCGGCCGAGGCGAGATTGCGCGCCCGCGCGAGTTCGTCATTGGTGCGCGACAGGCGGACCGCGAGGCCGCGCATCACCTCGGTGGCGATCTCCGGGAACTGGCGGACGAGTTCGAGGAACGCTTCCTTGCGGATGCGCAGGGCGGACAGGCCCGTCCGCGCCGTGACCGTCGCGGTGCGCGGGACGTCGCAGAGGATCGCGACCTCGCCGACGATGTCGCCGACCTTGAGCGTCGCCAACTCGTAGTCACCGGCCTCGGTGGCGATCGACACCGCGGCCTCGCCCTCGACGATCACATAGGCCGCATCGCCCGGATCGCCCTGGCGGCAGAGCGTCTGTCCAGCGCGGTAGGCGACGGTGTCCGACGTATAGGCGATCAGTTTCAGCCGCGTCGGCTCGATGCCGGCAAACAGCGGAACCGATCTCAGAAGACTCATCTCGGATTTGAGCAGCGTCACATCATACCTCCGACCGCCCGGCCTGTCCTGCGCACCATCTGCGACCTCACGCCGGCTCTCCGACACGGCTGTCCGCTGCCTTGCGTTCGCCGATCATCCGACCCTCCCGGAATTCGATCGCCCTGTCGAACAGCTCGGCGTGCTCGGCATGGCTGAGGACCCAGACGATGGTCTGCCGCGGCGTATCCAGCGTCTCGCGCGCAGCAAACACTTTTTCGATGATCTGGCGCTGGCTGGATCCGTCCAGCGCCGACATCGGCCGATTGAGGACCAGGAGGTCCGCCCGTTTCAGGAGCGCCCGGGCGAGGCCGAGCTTCTGCTGCTGGCCGGCGGAGAGCCGCTTGGCGCCGCTGCCGATGTCGAAGCCGAGCCCGATCTCGAACACCACCTCCGACAGGCCCGTCTCCCTCAGGGTCTCGATCATGACCGTGTTGATGCGGGCGGCGGCCTCGGCAAAGCGGGTCGCGATCCGGCCGAAGAGAATGTTGTCCTGGACGCTCGCCGCCGGGTTAATGGCCCCCGGATCGTAGATCGCGATCGCGTCGCAGGCCTCGTTGCGGTTCCCGTCGAGGAAGCGCTGCCGGCCCCTGAGCACGGCTTCGCGGATTTCGTCGGTGAGGAGCCCCAGGCGATGGCGCGGCTCGACATAGCCGAAGGCGAGCTTGTGAAAGGCGCGGCGGTCCTTGGCGGAGACCTCGCCGTCGCCGCTCACCCGCCGCAGCGCGGCCCGGAAGAACTCGACCTCCTCCGGGCTCATCAGATCCATGTTCTCGAGCAGCGGATTGTCCGGCGACAGCTCGCCGAAGATGTCGATCAGCGTGCCCGCGATCTGCCGGCCCATCTCGAACAGCGTGTCGTCGAGCCCGGTTTCGCCCAGGGCCGCGACGATCTCCGGCCGCGCGGCGACGGGCGCTCCGTCGTCGAATTCCGGCCGCGCGATGCCGAAGACGAGGTTCTCGAAGAGCGTCGCGTAATGCGAATAGCGGGCCGGGTCGAAGCTCTCGAAATAATCCTCGTCGCCGCCCTCGTCGAGCCGGGCGCGGAAGCGGGCCCGCGCTTCGAGGATCCGGGTTTCGAGATCCCGGCTCATGCCCTCCGGCACCCGGTTGCGCAGCCCGAGCCGGGCGATGTCGATCCGCATGTCGCAGACTTCCAGGACCTGTGCGAGACGCGCGGACAGCTCTTCCGGCCCGGCGACGCCGGCCGCCTCGTAGTCGATCCAGTCGTCGCGGATGTCGAGGTCGAGATTGCCCGACAGGCGCGCCTCCTCCAGACGGACCCGCTCGTCCTCGCCGGTGCGCGTCTCGCGCCGCAGGGGGACGTGGCGCAGGCCGTAGACGAGCGCGTCGCGGATCGACATCTGGGCGAAGTAGAGACCGGAGGCGGCATAGGCGACCCGCCGGCCGACAAAGGCTTCGGGCAGTCCCTCCAGCGACTGGCCGTCGATGCTGATCCGCCCGCCGGCGGCCTCGGCCAGCCGGACCAGTGCGTCGGCGAAATACTCGCCGCCGCCGCCGACCGAGCCGGTGAGCGCCACCGTCTCGCCCGGGGCGAGCCGAAGGCTCGTCGATTGGAGAAGTTCGTTGCCGGCTTCGTCGGTGATCTTCAGTCCGCTCACCGCCACCTCGCGGGAGATATGTGCCGGCCTGTCGAAGACGACCCTCTGGATCTGCGGATCGACCAGGTCCGGCATGGTGAACTGCTCGCGGATCTGGGCGTATTTCGACTGGACGTCGACCCGGTACTGGTCCCAGGCGATCAGCTCCTTCAGCGGCGACGGCAGGTCCTTATAGGCGGCGATGACGGCGACGAGCTGGCCGATGTCGAGCCGGCCGGAAATCACCAGATAGCCGCCGCCGAGATAGAAGATGAACGGCGTCATCTGGGCGAGCAGGTTGTTGAGGAAGTTCACGAAGAACTTCCAGCGGAAGAAGTCGTAGCGGATCCAGAGGATCTTGCCGAGCCGGTCGCCGAGTTCGGCCCGTTCCCAGTTGGACGTGTCGTTGGTGCGGATCGAGGGAATGCTCTCTACGATCTCGCCGATCCGTCCCGACAGGAGCCGCGCGGTCAGCTGCCGGGTGCGGGCGAGCACCACCAGCCGCCGGCGCATGCGCGGGATCAGGAGCAGCTGCACGGTGACGATCGCGACGGCGAGCATGCCCAGCCAGAAGTTCTGCAGGACGATGAAGACCAGCGCCGTCGCCGCCTGGCTGAGGAGCAGAGCGGGGTCGGCGAAGGCCGAGCCGCCGAAGCCGCCGACCGGCTCGGTCTCGTCCTTGATCATCGACGCGATCTCGGGCCCGCGCACCTGCTTGAAGCGGCCGGTCGGGAAGCGCAGCACGCGGTCGACCAGTTGGTAGCGCAGCCGGCGCAAGAGCCGCTCGCCGAGCTGGCCCTTGTAGTTCGACAGGTAGAACTTGAAGAGGCCGTTGACGATGACGAAGAACAGGAAGGTGCAGCTGAGGCTGACCAGGACGCCGAGCCGGTCGAGTTCGATGCCGTCGGACAGCTGCCAGCTGCCGCCGCCGAGGAAGCCCGGCAGCGGGATCGAGACGGCGAAGACCGTCTCGGTCTGTCCCGGGCTCCAGTTTCCCTGGATCGGGCCGTTGACGATCCGCTTCGGCAGGTCGAGCGTCAGATAGTAGAGCGGCAGCGAAACCAGAAGCACCGCGAAGAGCCAGAGCTGCTGCGGGCGGGTATGGCGCCAGACATAGGCGAAGATGCTCTCGTCGAGCACGTCCTTGTCGGCCATGTCAGCCCGCGCTCCCCTGCCCGTCCGCGGCGTCCGCCGCGTGCGCGAGGAAGTCGAGACTGGCGGCGCGCACGAAATGGCGGGGGCGCACCTCGAGCAGCGGCGGCAGCGGCGCATCCGTGGAGACCGTGAACGGCGCCGGCCAGTTGCGCCGGCCGAACTTGCCGGCGGCCGGCAGATTGTCGAAGTCGAGCGGCCGGGCCGGATCGGCGTGGGGAACCGCCCGCATCAACAGCCGGGTATAGGGGTGGAGCGGCTTGCGGAAGAGTTCTTCGCGCGGCGCGACCTCGACGATCGCCCCGTCGCACATCACCACGATCCGGTCGGCGAAATGGTTCACCACCGCCAGATTGTGCGAGATGAACAGATAGGTCAGGCCGGCGAGCTTCTGCAGGTCCTTGAGGAGGTTGAGGATCTGCGCCTGGACCGAGACGTCGAGCGCGGCGACCGGCTCGTCGCAGATGAGGATTTCCGGCTCCAGCGCCAGCGCCCGGGCAATGCCGATGCGCTGGCGCTGACCGCCCGAGAACGAGTGCGGATAGCGCGAGGCATAGGAAGGCTCCAGCCCCACCGCCTTCAGGAGCCGTTCGATTTTGGCCCCGGTGTCGCGGGGATCGCAGAGGCCGTGGACGTCGAAGGGCTCGGCGAGGATCGCGCCGACCGTCATGCGCGGATCCAGCGAGGAGAACGGATCCTGGAAGACGTACTGCATGCGCTTGCGTATGGCGAAGAGCGTCTGGCGGTCCGCCGCGACGAGATCGACCGGGCCGCCCGGCCCGTCGATCACGATCTCTCCCGAATCGACCGCGACCGCCCGCATGATGGCGCGGGCGAGCGTCGTCTTGCCGGATCCCGATTCGCCGACGAGCCCGACGCTCTCGCCCCGCCGGATCGTCAGCGAGACGTCTCTGAGGGCGTGGATCTTCAGGAGCGGCGAGCGGCCGAAGATCCGCCGGTCGCCGCGCAGGGAGAAGCTCTTGTTGAGGTTCGAGACCGAAAGCAGCGTCTCGCCCGGCGTCCCCGAGGACTTGCGCCCCATCAGCGCGTCGGGGTCGACCTTGATCTCGCGGATCGGGGTCAACCGGCGCTGCTCTCCGAGCTCGAAATCGGGCACCGCCTTCATCAGCGAGATCAGATAGGGGTGGCGCGGCCGGTTGAAGATCGCCTCGGTCGGGCCGGATTCGACGACCTTGCCGTGATGCATCACCACGACATCCTCGGCGAGATTGGCGACGACGCCGAGATCGTGGGTGATCAGGAGCACCGCCATCTTCAGCTCACGCTGAAGGTCGCGCAGGAGCTTCAGCACCTGGGCCTGGAGGGTCACGTCCAGCGCAGTGGTCGGCTCGTCGGCGATCAGGAGCGAGGGCCGGCAGATCAGCGCCATGGCGATCATCGCGCGCTGACGGAGGCCCCCCGAGAGCTCGAAGGGATACATCTTCACCGCCCGGTCGGGCTCGGGGAACTGCACCAGCCGCAGCGTCTCCTTGACCCGTTCGGCGATCTCGGCCCGGCCGACCCGCTCGTGGATCGCGATCCCCTCGCCGATCTGGTCGCCGAGCGTATGCAGCGGCGAGAAGGCGGTCATCGGCTCCTGGAAGACCATGGCGATCGAGCGGCCGCGAATCGCGCGGAACTGCGGCGAGACGCGCGGCAGCGTCGCGAGGTCGACCTCGCCCATCGTATCGTCGCGAAACAGGATGCTGCCGGAGGTGATCACGCCGCTCTTCGGCAACAGGCCGAGGATGGCCTGCGAGGTCACCGACTTGCCGGAACCGGATTCACCGACGACGGCGACCGTGCGGCCGGGCGGGACTGCCAGCGAGAGCCCGTTCACCGCCTTGACGGTGCCGGCCATCGAGCGGAATTCGACCGAGAGATTGTCGATGGCCAGGAGGGCTGGCCGGTGGGCCGCAGCCGGCATGGGGACGACATCCCGAAACTCCAGAACCGGCGCCTCGCTAGCCACTGCTCCCCCTGTCCTTTCCTTGACTTGCCACTTGAATGGGACGCTAGCAGCAGATCCGTAACAAAGCGACGACTAAAGCTTAACCAGCCTTAACCCTAGCCACCCGCCTCGCCGCGGATCATCGCCTCGATCATCGCCGCCGTATGTTCGGCCCCGTCCAGATCGATCCGGCGCCGCTCGCCGCTCTCGCGTTCGAGCGTCTTGGCGATCGCGCCGGAAAGCGTCTGCGGCCCGAGATCTCCCGCTGCAAGAATGGTGAGGAGCCCCAATTCCTCGAGCCGCCGGGCCCGGAACAGCTGTTCGGTCTCCTCGGCCGCGTCATAGGGGATGACGATCGCCGGCGCCTCGGCGCGCAGGAGGTTCATCACCGTGTTGTAGCCGGCCTGCGAGATCGACAAGGCGCAGCCGTCGAGCCGTTCCTGGAAGTCGGCGGCGAAGCGTTCGACGACGATGCCTGCGCCGGCCTGCTGCTTCAGCGCCCGGAAGTCCGCTTCCGGAAAGCGCGGACCGGTGAAGATCCGCCAGGTCCGGTCCTTGAGCGCCGTCAGCGGCCGCGCCGCGATCGCCGCCTCGAACAGGGCGCCGGCCGCCGCGCCGCCGCCGGCCGAGACGATGACGTCGCCGGTCTTCGCGCCCGAGCGCCCGCCCGCCGGCTCGGTGACATAGCCGGTATAGCCGATCAGCTCCGCGATCTCGCCGGCATGCGGATAGGTCTCGCCGAAGGTGAAGAGCGTCGGATCGGAATGGACCAGCACCCGGTCGAGCGTCCGGCGGGCGATGTCGAGGCCCTTGCGGGCGCGCTCCGGATGCTTGGTCGCGACCAGGATGTCGCGCACCGAGGTCGCGCATTTCACCCGCGGCTTGTCCTCGGCGGCGAGCGAAAGAAGCGGTTCCAGCTCGAAGCCGAACCGCCAGCGCCCGAAGGGATACATTTCCAGGAGCACGACGTCCGGCCGCGTCCGCCGGTAGAGGTCGAGCAGCGCGTCGCGCCGCATCGCCCGCCAGGCCTCGGTCACCGGCTCGCCGGCCTCGTCATAGAGCACCTTGAAGTCGGCGTCCCGGATCGAGACCTGCGGCAGCTGCACGACGTTCGCCCGCGCAAACGGGATCTCCGCGACGGGATGGCCGCCGAGCGCGACGGTCACCTCGATGCCGCGATCCGCCAGCGCATTGGTGATCAGCTCGCCGCGCCTCAGATGGCCGACGCCGAGAAGATGCTGGACGTGGAACAGGACGCGCATCAGACTGCCTTTCGAAACTTGGCTTCCCGCTGGCCTTCTACGGCAGCGGTCAGCGCCCGGTCGAGGGCCGCGGCGGCGACCGGCAGATCGTGGCGCTCGCGCACATGAAGCTGGGCCGCGGCCCCCATCGTCCACCGGAGCGGCGCATCGTCGATGAGCCGGCTTATCATCTCGGCGAACGCCACCGCGTCGCCCTCCGGGGCCAAGAGGCCGGTGACGCCGCCCGAGACGACATTGGCGACGCCGCCGCTCAGGCCCGCCACGACCGGCAGCCCTGCCGCCTGCGCTTCCAGGAAGGCCATGCCGAAGGCCTCCTTCACCGCCGGCCAGACATAGAGATCCACGGCCGCACAGAGTTCCGGCAGGTCCGTCTCAGGCACCGCCCCGAGATAGTGGACGTGCGGGTTCTCCTGCCCGAAGGCTGCCCGGACCTCGGCCTCGGCCGGCCCCGCGCCGGCGACAACAAGCCGGAAGGGCGACTCGACCCTCTTCAGCGCCGCGGCGAGGATCCTGTAGGACTTCAGCTTTTGGTCCGCCCGCATCATGCCGACGGCGAGGAGCAGCGGCGTCCCGTCGTCGGCGATGCCGAGGCGGGACAGAAGCCGCGCCCGCGCGTTCTCGCGTTCGCCCGCCGCCGCGACGAAGGGCCGGGCGTCGAGAAACGGCGGCAGATCGAGATACGGGGTCCCCGGCCGCAGCGCCGGCAGGACGCAAGGCCGGTCGGCTGGATTGAGACCCAGGACGAGATCGGCGCGGGAAAGTGCATCGAGGCTCGCATGATAGCCGCGATCCCAGGGGCCGCCGCGTTGCTTGCCGGCGAGCGAGGCCTCGGCGACGACATAGGGAATGCCCCAGGCTTCACTCAGCCGCGGGCCGAGCCAGTCCGGTGCCTTGTGATAGAAATGATAGGTCAGCCAGAGATCATACGGCGGCCTGCCGCCGCTCCTGCGCTCCATGCGATCCGCCAGGCGTTCGCCGAGCCGGCGGAGCCGCGCCTGGCGCTCCGGGTCTCCCGCATCCCAGCTGCGCAGGCGCGAGACGACCGCCACCTCGTGCCCGGCGAGGCGCAGCGCCGCGATCAGCCCGCGCGCGACGGTGCGGTCGCCGGACGGCCTTGGATCGTCCGGCGCCTTCATCGGCGCATAGAAGGCGATTCTCATCCGTGGCCGGCACCGGAGGCGGGCCGCGCGCGCTGGCCGACCCAGCGGCGGTCGACGGAGCGAGCGGTTCGTCCGTGCCGCCCGGCGGCGATGGTCTCGTCGGTCAGCCGGCAGATCACTTCGAGGCCGCCGAGGATTCCCTCGACCGCGGCCGAGCGCGGCCGGGCCTGCGTCCGCAGGGCACCAATCGCCGCGGCCATGACCGCGGCATCGGCGGATGTGTCCGGGTCCAGCATGCGCGTCAGGCCGAGCACTTCGGCCTGGCGGGCGCGGATCTCCTGCTCGAGCCGCGGCTGCTGGCGCGGCACGATCACCGCCGGCTTGTCGAAGGAGAGGATCTCGCAGAATGTGTTGTAGCCGCCCATGGCGACGACGCCGACGGAATGCTCGAACATCGGTTCGATCGAGGCGGCGAAGGTGATCGCGTCGACATCGGGAAGCCGGGCGACGCGCCGCTGGAAATCCGCCTGGTTGCCGGAGTCCATGAACGGCCCCATGACGATCTTGGCACGCACGCCGATCTCGGCGCCGCTCTCATAGGCGCGCAGCACCCAGTCGACGAGCATGGCGCCGTCGCCGCCGCCGCCGGTGGTCACGAGGACGAACGGCCGCGGTTCCTCGAACTCGCTCTCGTCGGCCGGCAAGGCGCCCGAGGGATCGTCCGCGCGCTGGAGGTAGCCGGTGAAGACCGCCTTGTCGCGCACCGCCTGGCTGACGCCGACGCCCTCCAGCGGGTCGCAGATCTCGGGCAGGCCGTAGACCCAGATGTCGTCGTAGAGATGCTCGATCGCCGGGAAAGCTTCCTTTCGGCGCCATTCCTCGGCGAGGCGCGACGGCTCGTCCATGATGTCGCGCAGGCCGAGCACCAGCCGCGTGCCGGTCGTCTTCAGATAATGCAGGCTGGCCTCGACCTCGCCGCGCATGCCGAGCGGCTCCTTGTCGACCAGGAAGACGTCTGGATCGAAGATCTCGGCGGTCTTCTTGATGATCGCCGAGCGGATCTCGGTCAGGTCCTCGATCGACAGGCCCGGATTGGACGGCGCATAGGAATCCGCCCCGAGCTTGACCACACCGGGCACCCGGATGAAGTCGACCTGCGGCGGGAACGAGAAGGAGCCCACCACCGGCGAGCCGGCGATGATCAGCACGGACGTCTCGGGTCGGTGCGCGACGAGAGCCTGGGCGATGACGCGGCAACGCCGCAAATGCCCCAGGCCGAACGTGTCGTGACTATAGATCAGCACGCGCGGAGGCCTGGCCTGCATGCTCACTCCTGGCGCACGGACCGTATCATTGCGTCGGCACACTGGCCTCTTTCCTTTCGCAGCGCAAGACGTGGGTCGGCGTCGAAACGAATGCAACGCCGGGTGATGCATTTGGGCGATGGTCCCGGGCAGGGAAGCGCCGGCGGCCGGCGACGGAGCGTTCGTCTCGCCGCTTCCGGCCCCGGTCCGGCCCGTCTCGGGCAGAGCCAACGCCGTCACGGCAGTTTCTGGTCGAGGAGGATGACTTCCGAGAACAGATGGTCGACGTCCCCGGCCTGCACCCCTGCCGCCGGCCGGTACCAGCGCGCGAGCGGGATCGTCTCGACCTCGCCGGGATCGTCGCCAGCCCTGATCCAGCGACTGTCGACGGCCAGGACCCCGCTTTCGCGGGAGACGATCGTATCGGCGATCTCGGCCGCATGAGCCGACAGGAAGCCGGGATCCGAACAGTGGAGGATCTCGTGATAGGCCACCGCTTCGCCCTTCAACTTGCGCTGCCAGACGAGCCAGACGCCGTTGTCGCCGATGATCGCCTGGTGGATGTCGAAGCCGCGGTGGAGGTCGAAGGTCCGCCGGTCGGGCGGCGCGAGACGGTCTCGGATCGCGCCGGGCTCCGTGATCGAGGCGAACGGACGGCGCATCTCGCGCGGCCGGTAAAGGCTCCGCGACTGGTCGAGGATCGAGAAGCCGAGAGCCCGGATCTTGCGCCCAGTGGCACGGCGCGCGGTCATCGTGTGATAGGTGACCTCAGGCCGCGCCATGCCGGACCGCAGCAGCACGTCGCCGGTACCGTCGCCGCGATAATCCGCGAGAAGATACCAGGAGGACAGGTCGCAGAAGCGCCGCGTCGCCCCGCCGACGTCACGGTCGCTGTAGATCGTCGCCATGAAGCCGACCACCTGCCCGCGATCCTCGACCAGCCAGCCGCGTTCCATGTCGGCGGGTCGCCAGGGATAGTCGAGGATCAGGCGCCAGCGCTCCGGCGCGATCCTGCGGTTCATCCGTTCATGGAGCAGCGCAGCGACGGTGTCGATATCGCCGTCGCCGGCCGGCCTGACGACGGCACTCATCGCGCGACCACCCCATCCCCGGCGCCGGCGGGCGAACGGAAGAGATCCCCCGCGCTCAGGAAGCGCACGGCCGGATGGCCTGCGAGGCGTGAAAGGATCGCCTCCAAGAACGCCCAGGTCTCGGCGTCGTGGTCCAGATGATGGGTGAGGATGCCGAAGGGCTCGGCGGGACCCGCCCCGGCGAGCCGGCGCGCCTCAAGGCGCTCGGCGGCAAGCCGGATCAGCTTGGCCGCGCCGGCAAAGCGCGCACCGCCCTTCCATGTCAGGAGATCGAGATGGGCGTTGACCTCGCGCAGACCCGTCGGCCGGCGATGTGGGTCCGAGGGCCCGAAGACCGAGAGGCCGCGATAGCCGGCCGCCGGAAGGGCGTCGGCCACCGCGGGCTCGATGCGGTTCCAGGGCGGCACCATGACCGGCAGGAAGCTCGCGCCGAAGACCTCGGCAAGGCGCGCGCGGCCGGCAGCAAGCTCAGCCATGACAGCATCCACCGTCCGGTCGCCGCCGCACTCGACCGCCCGGCCGCCCGGCGCAGCGTGGTTCCTGTGGGCAAACCCATGCTGGAGGACGGCGACGAGCGGATCGGCCAGCACGTCGGCCAGACGCTCGTCGAGAGCGGCAGGCACGGCCGCCACCGCCAGCGGAACGCCGTGACGCGCCGCGGCGGCGAGGAGGCGGTCGAGCTGCCCGCCCGGGCGGTCGGCGTCGTCGTCGCGCCACCAGACTTCGACCTGCCGGCCGGCGGCGGCCCAGAGACCCAGTTCCCGTTCGAGTTCGTCGGCTTCGATCATCGGGCCGGGATAGTCCGCATCGGCCGCAACGGCAATGGCGGCGCGGATGCTCGGCCCTGAAACGGAGACGAAACTCTTTTCCTTCGCCGCGAAGTCATAACGAAACCGAGGCGCCCTAAGCCGGTCCCATCGAAACCCGCCTCCCCCTGCAAGAGGGTCTGGCGGACCTTTGACTGGATGAATACCATGTGTGCCGCATCCCCCAACATTCCGGCCAGCCGTCTGGCGCTGGTGTCCACCCTCGCCGCGCGCCTTCGCGGCAAGAGCCTCGGTCGCCGTCGCGCGCCCCACTCGACCGCCCGTCTCAGCGACTACATGCTGGCCGATCTCGGCCTGACGCCGGTCGGCCCGGTCCGCGACAGTCGCCGCTACCTCGCCGAAGACAGTCTCGGCATCGCCTTCGACTAGCCGGAACCGCACGGCCGCCGGGCCGACCGGCGACATCGCGTCAGTCTCGGAGTAGATCCGCAGACGCCGCGGCGGAAACCGGCGGCTGACGACTGGCGAGCCGCCGCGATCCGTGTATGGATATTTTCGGTTGTTTGCGGCGGCGTCGGGTCTGCCGACCATGACGGACCTCGTCACCATGTCGAGCGAATATCTGGAATTTGCCGATCCGGTCGATTTGCCGAGCGACAAGACGGCGTCGCCGGGCTGGAAGCTGGCGATCATCGACGACGACGAGGCCGTGCACGAGGGCACGGCCTTCGCCCTCAGGCATTTCTCGCTGAACGGCCGCGGCATGGACCTCATCGGCGCGCGATCGGCGGAAGCCGGCCTGACGCTCTTGCGCGACAATCCCGATACGGCGGTGATCCTGCTCGACGTGGTGATGGAGACCGACGACGCGGGCCTGCGCCTCGCGCGGGCGATCCGGCAGGAACTCGGCAACGAGATCGTCCGCATCATCCTGCGCACCGGCCAGCCGGGTCAGGCGCCGGAGCACCGGATCGTCGTCGACTACGACATCAACGACTACAAGGCCAAGACCGAGCTGACTGCGGAGAAGCTGTTCACGACGCTGACCGCGGCGCTGCGCAGCTACGAGCAGCTGAAGCGCCTGGACGACACCCGCATCGGCCTCGAAATGATCGTCGCGGCTTCCGCGGCGCTGTTCGACGACCGTTCGCTGAAGACCCTCGCCCATGGCGTCCTCATCCAGCTGAACGCGCTGCTCGCGCTGGAAACCGCGGGCATCCTCGTCCTGCGCGAGGGCGGCGCCGACGCGCATGCCGTCCTTGCCAGCCTCGGTCGCTTCGCCGAGACCAGCCTGCCCCGCTTCGACTATGCCGCCGCCTTCCTCGAGGCTTCGGCCGCCGGGGGTCCGCTGCGCAAGGACGGGCTGATCTTCCTCTATGTCAGGACCGGCGGCGGCGCGGAAATCCTCGTCGCGCTCGAGACGGACGCCGTCCTGAGCGACACCCAGGTCTCGCTGGTCTCGGTCTTCTCGGCCAAGCTTGCGATCGCCTTCGACAATGCCCGGCTCTATGACGAACTGCGGCAGGCGAACGACGCGCTGGAGGCGCGGGTCGAGCAGCGCACCGCCGAGCTTCTTGCCGCCAACGAGCGGCTGGAAGCGCAGAGCGCGCTCCTGAAGCGGGTGAATGCCTTCAAGAACGAGATGCTGGGCACGATCGCCCACGATCTGAAGAACCCGCTGGCCGTCGTCCTTGGCCGCGCGGAGATGCTCGCGACCCTGTCCAAGGATCTCGTCGAGCCGACCCGGACCATGCTCGCCAACCAGATCGAGCATGTGCGCAACGCCGCCAACCGCATGACCCGGATCGTCGACGTCTCGATCGCCGATGCCTTGGCCGATGCGATGGACATCCATGTCAACCACCGGCGCGCCGACCTTGCAGAGCTCGCCCGCAGCGTCGCCGACCTCAACAGCCATCTCGCCGAAGCCAAGAGCCAAGCGCTGGAAATCCGCCTCGACCAGCGGCTGCCGGTCGTCTGCGATCCCGATCGGATGACGGAGGCGATCGACAATCTCGTCAGCAATGCGGTCAAATATGCGCCGATCGGCGGGCGCATCGCGATCGAGGCGGTCGAGGAGGCCGGAACCGCGCGCATCAGCGTGTCCGATTCCGGGCCCGGGCTGCGCGGCGACGATATCATGCGCCTGTTCGGGCGCTTCCAGCGGCTGTCGGCGCAGCCGACGGGCGGCGAGAGCTCGACCGGGCTCGGCCTGTCGATCGTGCGCCGGATCGTCGACCTCCACGAGGGCGACGTCGAGGTGGTGGAGAACGGCCCGCTCGGCGGCGCGTCCTTCACCATCACGCTGCCGCTTCGCCAGGGGATGACGCAGGCATGAGCGAACCGAGGATCTTCATCGTCGACGACGAAGCGGCGACGCGCGACATGGTCGGCGACTATCTCGCCCTCAACGGCTATTGCGTGCGGCTGCTCGACGGCGGCTCGGCGCTGAGGGCCGCCCTTGCCGAGGACAGACCGGACCTCATTGTGCTCGACCTCAACATGCCTGGCGAGGACGGCCTGTCGATCGTGCGCAGCCTGAAGGCGGAAAACGACCTGCCGGTGATCATGCTGACCGCGACGGCGAGCCTGGTCGACCGCGTGGTCGGGCTGGAGCTCGGCGCGGACGACTATGTCGCCAAGCCCTGCGAGCTGCGCGAACTGCTTGCCCGGATCCGCTCGGTCCTCAGGCGCAGCGCCGCCGCGCGCGCCGCCGCGGCGGAAGGAACGACCCCGCCGCCGCGGCGGGAAATCCGCTTCGGAACCAAATGGCTCGATCTCGATGCGCAGCTCCTGCGCGACGACAGCGGCGAGGAGATCGGGCTCGTCCAGAGCGAATTCAGCCTGCTGAAGGCCTTCGCCGAGAATCCGCGCCGGGTTCTCACCCGCGAGCGGCTCCTCGATCTCGCCAGCGCCCGCGACAGCGATCCGTTCGACCGTGCGATCGACGTCAGGATCACCCGCATCCGCAAGAAGGTCGAGCCCGATCCCGCGCATCCGACGGTGATCCGCACCGTGCGCGGCGCCGGCTACCTGTTCTCGCCGGAAGGCTGAAAAGGCGGGAGGCGGCGAGCGACGAAATCGCCACGAAACATCCGCCTGCGAAAACCTCGTGAAACGAACGTCGCCGGCGGGGGCCGGCCGGGACGCGACATGACACGTGACGATCCAGCGCGGCGCGACGGGCGAGCCGCGCTTTTCCTCGATGCGGCACTGCGACCGGACATCCGGAGGCTGCCGGCATGCGCCACGACCTGACCTTGCCGCGCCGCGCCTCCTTGCCGGCGACCGGCACCGGCGGATCCGACGCCTCTATCCTCAGATTGTCGATCGCCCACCGCGTCTTTCTCGTCGGGGCGGTTCCGATCGCGCTCGCCGTGGTCATCGGCATCGCCTCGATCATCCTGCTCGACCGCGCCGACGAGGCGCGGCGCGGCGCGCTGACCGTCGCAACCGTGTTTCGCCACGTCGTTGCCGCGATGGCCGAGCGCGACGCCTTCATCGCTGCCGATCCGAGCGAGCGGGACCGTCATCAGTCGGCCTTCGCCGCGTCGACCGCGGGAGCCAATGCCGGGCTGAAGGAGATCGCCGACGGGATCGAGGATCCGATGTATGCCGAGGCGGTGTCGGCGACGATCACCGCTCTGGATCGCTTCCGCCTTGCGATGGACGAACTGAAGTCGGCGATCGGCAGGAACGACGAGCGGCTGGCGGCGACCGAGGCGCAGCTTGCCTCGCTGATCGCGCTCACCGACGAGGCGCGGATCCGCCAGCACGCGGCGAATGTCGACGTGGTCGACACCCTGCGGGCGCGCGACGCCAAGCTGCGCGAGGCCCAGAACCTGACTGCCGCCGCGCAGCGCATGCGCACCGCCGTGGTCGACGCCTGGACGAAGCGCCTCCAGTCCGGCGGACGCAGTCTCGGTGAGGAGGATGCGACCGAACGGGCCAGGCTCGCCAATGCCGCCGCCGCGCTCAGCGATACGCTCGACGCGGCAAGGCTCTTCGACGAGACGACGCCGCTGCGGGCCCTCGTCGACGGGGTCGTGGCCGGCGGCAGCCCCGACGCGGCGCTGGCCTGGATCGACCGGCGGCTGAAGATCGACGGCACCGCTGCCCGCTCGCTGCAGGAGGAAGTCGCCGAACTCCTGACCTACACAGTGGAGGCGCATGAGACCGAACAAGCGACGCAGAACATCGCGGTCGAGACGCTGAAGCTGTCGCAACGGACCAGCGACGCCATGCGCCGGCGCAATATCGACGCGATCAGCGCGGTGCTCGAGGAAAGCCGCCAGCTTGCCGACAAGATCGCCTCGCTGCCGATCTCGCCGCTGATCCAGACCGAGATGCTCGACGCGCTCGACTTGTGGCGCGGCGACCTGACCGATGTCCGCGGCGGCTTGGCGACGCAGAACGACCTCCTGCAGCGCATGAGTCAGACCTCGGGCGAGATGGTCTTCGAGGTCTCCAACCTCAACACCGCGCTCTCGGCCAACGCCGACGTCACCGGGACCGCGGCGCGGCGCATCCTGATGCTCAGCGCCGGCTTCGGCCTCGTCGCAGCCGCCTTCTTCGGTTTCGTCGTCGCCCATTCCATCACGCGGCCCTTGAAGCGGCTGGAGCACGACATGCTGGAGCGCGCGATCAACCCGGCCGCCGGGCCGCTGCCCGATCGTGGACGACGCGACGAGGTCGGCCAGATGGCGCGCGCGACGAACCATTTCCTCGACGAGCTCGGCAAGCGCGAGAGCGCGCTCATGGCCGCCAAGGAGGATACCGACCGGGCGCTCGCGCAGCTGAAGCGGGCCCAGCGCGAACTGATCCAGAGCGAGAAGCTCGCCTCGCTCGGCCAGCTCGTCGCCGGCGTCGCCCACGAGATCAACACCCCGCTCGGCGTCGCGCTGACCACGGCCACCGTCCTGCGCGAGGAAACCGCCGCCTTCCAATCCGCCGCCGGCGCCGGAAAAGTCACGCGGCAGGCCTTCGACGACTTCATCGCCAGGACCGGCGAGGGCGCGCGGCTGATCGCGGCCAATCTCGACCGCGCCGCCCATCTCGTCGTCAGCTTCAAGCAGGTCGCCGCCGACCAGGCGAGCGGCGAGCGGCGGGCCTTCCTGATGGATGCCTTTGCCGACGAACTCTTCACCAGCCTCGGACCCATGGGCCGGCGCGCGGGCCACAAGGTCACCGTCGTCTGCGAACCGGGGATCGAGATGCAGTCCTATCCGGGCGCGCTCTCGCAGGTTCTGACCAATCTCCTGACCAACGCCTATGTCCACGGCTTCGACGGGATCGAGGGCGGCAAGGTGCGCATCGAGATCGCCCGCCACGGCGAGGACCTGGTCAGGATCGTCTTTTCCGACGACGGCCGCGGGATCCTGTCGCGCAACCGCGAGCGCATCTTCGATCCCTTCTTCACCACGCGCCGGGCCAGCGGCTCGACCGGCCTCGGGCTCCACATCGTCTACAACCTCGTCACCGCGACGCTCGGCGGCACCATCGGCTGCGCCAGCGAGCCCGGCGAGGGCACGCGCTTCACCATCGACATTCCGCGCCAGCGCTCGCAGGCCCCGGCCGCTGGCGAGGCCATCGCGCAATCTTGAAAGCAGGAACCAACGCCATGCGGAGCACGCTCGCCGCCCTCCTCCTCGGCCTCGCCGCCTCGGTGCTTCCGGCACCGACGCTCGCCAAGACCCTCGTCTTCTGCTCGGAAGGCAGCCCCGAAACCGTCTCGCCGCCGCTGGCGATCACCGGGACGGCGATGGATGCGGCGCGGCCGATGTTCAACAACCTCGTCGAGTTCTCGCCCGGCACCACCGATCTCAGGCCGGCCCTCGCCGAGAGCTGGACGATCTCGCCGGACGGGCGCGAATACACCTTCAAGCTTCGCCAGGGCGTCCACTTCCACGCCAATGCGGACTTCAAGCCGACGCGGATGCTGAACGCGACGGACGTCGTCTTCAGCTTCCTCAGGCAATGGAAGGAGGACAATCCGTTCCACGACGTCGGCGGCAGCCATTTCGACTATTTCCTCGACATGGGCATGCCCGACCTTCTGGAGATGATCGAGGCCGTCGATGACATGACCGTGCGCATCCGTCTGAAGCGTCCGGAAGCGCCGTTCCTCGCCGATCTCGCTTTGCCCTTCAACGCCATCCTCTCCGCCGAATATGCGGACGCGATGCTGAAGGCGGGAACGCCGGAGAAGCTCGACCTCGCCCCGATCGGCACCGGCCCGTACAAATTCTCCGACTTCCGCAAGGATGTCGCGATCCGCTACCGCGCCTTCGACGACTATTGGCGCGGCCGGCCGGCGATCGACACGCTGGTCTTCTCGATCACCGCGACGCCGGCTGCGAGGCTGACCAAGCTGAAGGCCGGGGAATGCCATGTGATGGCCTTTCCGAGCCCGTCGGAAACCGGCACGATCGAGAACGATCCGCGGCTGAGGCTCCTGAAGCTCAAGGGCTTCAACATCGGCTATCTGGCGATCAACACGACCAAGCCGCCCTTCGACGACCTGCGCGTCCGCAAGGCGCTCAACCTCGCGATCGATAAGGCAGCGATCCTGCAGGCGATCTTCCCCGGCACCGGCACCGCCGCCAAGAACCCGCTGCCGCCGACGCTCTGGGCCTATAACGACGCCATCGAGCCCTACCCCTACGATCCCGCGGAGGCGCAGCGGCTGCTCACCGAAGCCGGCGTTGGCGGCGGGCTGACCACCGACCTGTGGTACATGCCGGTGAGCCGGCCCTACAATCCGAACGGACGGCGCATGGCCGAGATGATCGCCGCCGATCTCGAACCGCTCGGCATCCGGCTGATGCTGAAGACGGCCGACTGGGACGACTATCGCGAGAAGCTGCAGAACGGCGAGAGTACGCTGTCGCTCTATGGCTGGACCGGCGACAACGGCGACCCGGATAATTTCATGCACACGCTCCTGAGCTGCACCGCCGCGCGGCGCGGCGGCAACAACATCGCGCGCTGGTGCGATCCCGCCTTCGACGACCGCGTCACCCGGGCAAAGGAGGTCGCCGACCGCGAGACCCGCAAGCGGCTCTACGACGAGGCGCAGGAAATCTTCCACGACCAGGCGCCATGGGTGCCGATCGCCCATTCGGTGTTCCTCGTCGCCACCCGCGCCGAGGTCGAGAACTTCACCATGGATCCGCTCGGCTATCACGTCTTCGAGCGCGTCGACCTCAAGGATCCGGTGAACTGAGCGGCGCCTCGGGGACCCCGGCGAGCCGCAGGCCCGTCAGGAAGGTCTCCGCAAGCCCCGCGTCGAAGGTCAGGAAGAAGTCGGCGGCGGTCCGCAGGCTGTAGGCTGGACGCTTGCGGCGCAGCTGGCCGATCGCCTCGGGGCAGAGTTCCGGCCGGCCGGTGAGCCCGAGCAGCGAGACGAGGAGCGCGTAAGGATAGTAGGTGGCCGTCGGCTGCCTGATCGCCTCGCGCGCAAAGCTTTCCGCTACGTCGTATTCGGCGAGCGCGAAATGCGCCATCGCCCGCACATGGTGGAAGTTCCAGAGCTGCGGATCGCGCGGGCTGAGCTCGACGGCGCGATCAAGGAGCGCGATCGCCTCTTCCGCCCGGCCGCACCACACGAAGGTGAAGGCGAGGGCGAACCTCGCCTGGGCATGGCTCGGATTGAGGGCGATCGCCTCTTCCAGAACCGCGATCGAATCCGCATACCGCCCGAGCAGGCAGAAGACGCGGCCGAGCATGGTGAGGCCATGGCTGTCGCGATCGTCGAGAAAGGCGGCTCTCTCGGCCGCATCGAGGGCGGCGGCAAGGAGCGTCGGCCGCTCCTCGGAACTGCCGTAGAGCGCCGCCTGCAGGAGCGCGTGCGACAGCCCGGCATGCGCGCGCGCCAGATCCGGATCGGCAGCGACGGCCATCTCGAACAGCCGCCGCGCCTCGGCAAGTCCGGTGCGCGTGTAGGTCCAAAGGTTCCAGTAGCCGCGGTGATAGAGCCCCCAGGCGTCGAGCGCCGCCAGCGGCGCGTGGATCGCCCGGTGCTGTTCCAGCCGCAAGATGTCCGGCTCGACCATGGCGGCGATCTGCTGGGCGATCCTGTCGCGCACCTCGTGGAGATCGACATCGCCGAGGTCGAACGTCTCCGACCAGACCTGGCCGCCGGTCGTCCCGTCGATCAGTTCCGCGGCAAGGCTGGTCTCGTCGCCGCGGCGCCGGATCCGGCCCCGCACGAGGTAGCGCAACCCCAGCGCCGTGGCCATCTGGCCGGCATCGGCATGGCCTGCAAAATGACTGCCAGCCTGGCTCAGCACTTCGAGCCAGCGGTTGCGGCCGAGCAGCCGGACGATGTCCTCGGCGAGCGTCTCGGCGAATTCCTCGTCGTCCAGCTGCGAGCCCGCGGTCGCAAAGCGCAGCACCGCGATCCGCGGCCGCCCTCTTACCTCCGGCATCGCCTCCGGTGCCTCCACCTCGGCAGAATGCGGCGCACCGACGGTCCGTCCGCCACCCGGGCTTGCGAACTCCACCCGAAAGGCGTGGATCGGCCGTTCGCGAAGCTTGCCGGCGCGTTCGCCGAGATCGCCGAAGCGGACGTCGAGCCGGTCCTTGACGAGGTCGTGAACCGCAGCGGAGAGGCAGATGCCGCCCGGTTCGGCGAGCCTCTCCAGCCGGGCGGCGACGTTGACCCCGTCGCCGAAAATGTCGTCGCCGTCGCTCAGGATGTCGCCGAGATTGATCCCGATCCGGAACCGCAGATCGCTCGGCGCCGCCTGTTCCCCGCTTCCGCCGGCGATCGCGGTCTGCACCCAGATGGCGCAGCGGACCGCCTCCACAGGGCTTGCGAACTCGGCGAGGAGACCGTCGCCGGTGGTCTTCACCAGCCGGCCGTTATGGCGAGAAATAGCCGGCGCGAAGACCGCTCGCATGAGGGTCCTGAGGCTTTTGAACGTGCCCTCCTCATCGACCTGCATCAGGCCGCCATAGCCCGACGCATCGGCGACGAGGATCGTCGCGAGACGGCGCACCGGCAGCATCGGGTCGACGGGCGGTCGGGTCTGCTTGGCCAAGATGAGCACTCAAAATCCTCCCGCGCTTCCTTATTGGAAGTCGCAGCAGGGCGGACGTTTGGATCGCGTCTTGTCGGACGCCGATCGACGCTGCCGGGATCGGAAACGGCGCCAGGAATGCTCGGGCGGACTCCTGTCCACCGGCGTCGCGGCGCAGCCGATCCGGTCTCGCGGCGAGGCGGCCGGGTCGGCTAACGATTGTAATGGAAATTCCAGAGCGCCACCAACGCTCTTTTCGCCCCGGCCTCACCCTGGCCGGCGGCTGTCGGAGGGCTCCGGGGGAAGCGGATGGCGGCAGAGCCGCTCGAAACGGCGTTCCGCGACGTGACAATGCGCGATAGCGGGCTATGTCAGCGGCGGAAACGGAGGGAACACGCTCATGCTCACGCTGCATCACGCCCGCATCATCATCGCCGAGGCGCTCAAGGCCGGCGCCGCCAAAGGGTTCAAGCCGCTGACAATCGCCGTCCTCGACGCCGGCGGCGCGCTGATCGCGCTGGAGCGTTCGGACGGCGCCTCGCGCATGCGCCCGGACATCGCCATCGGCAAGGCGAACGGGGCGATCGCGCTCGGCATGGGATCGCGCGCGATCTTCAAGCGGGCCGAGGAACAGCCCTATTTCATCCAGGCGATGAACGCGCTCGCGGGCGGCGTGCTGGTTCCGGTTCCCGGCGGCGTCCTCGTGCGCGGCGAAGGCGGCGTCATCCTCGGCGCGGTCGGCGTCACCGGCGACACCTCCGACAATGACGAGGCGGCAGCGGTCGCCGGCATCGAGGCGGCGGGCCTTGCGGCCGACGGCGGCTGAGCCGCGGGTTTCCCCTCCCCCCTCAGGGCAATTCCCTACGGTGGACGCGGATGGAAGCCGCTTGTGCAAAAATCGTTCGGCCCGGGTGAAACAATCGGCCGGGTTTCACCGAAGCTTGTCTTGAGCGCTGCGCCGCCCGCCGCTTGAGTGAGCCCATCGCTCCGGCGGGACCGGCCGGCACGGCTTTCGCGAGCAAGGAGAACGGCATGCGATCGATCCTCACCCTCACGGGCGCCGCCCTGTTCGGCCTCGGCCTGGCGGCGTCCGCCCTGCCGGCCGGCGCGCAGAACACCAAGACGGCGATCTTCGCCGGCGGCTGCTTCTGGTGCGTCGAGAGCGACTTCGACCATGTGGCCGGCGTCCTCGACACCACCTCCGGCTATATCGGCGGCAAGGCGGAGAACCCGACCTATTACGACCACGAGGGGTTCCGCGAGGCGGTGCGCATCACCTTCGATCCCGCGAAGGTCAGCTACGACCATCTGCTCGACGTCTACTGGCACTCGGTCGATCCGACCGATTCCGGCGGCCAGTTCTGCGATCGCGGCCATGCCTACACGACGGCGATCTACGCGACCGACCAGAACCAGCTGAAGAAGGCCAAGGCCTCCGAGGCGGCCGTCCGGAAGGACCTCGGCGAAGTTGCGACCGAGGTTCAACCCGCGCCAAAGTTCTGGCCGGCGGAGGGCTACCACCAGGACTATTACAAGAAGAACCCGGTGAAATATAAGTTCTACCGCTACAATTGCGGCCGCAACGCCCGCATCCAATCCGTCTGGGGCGACAAGGCCTTCATGGGCATCAAGGACCATATGGGCTGAGGCGGCACGAAAAGGATCGCGGGAAGCGGCATCGTCCATCCTTGGGGACGTGCCGCCATCCCGCAGACTCGTCGGTCCAATCGGCGCACCGCGCTGCCGGCGCAGCGATCAGAATCCCTGAAACGACATGTCGAGAAGATCTGCCTGAACATCCAACAGAAAAACCGAGCCGTCCGCATGGACGAAGACGTCGTGGCGCGCCATCAAAGCAGCCGATAACGCTCCAGCGGCAAGCCGCTCCGCTCGACATAGTCGTTCGACGAGGTGAGAGCGTCCGCATTCGCGTCCCGCCACCGGGTTTGGCGAGAGGCACGAACGGCCTGCGCCACACCCTTCGACGCCGCCTTCGAAATATCGACCTTCAGTTCTTCAGCTTCGGCCAAAAGGGCCGGGTCAATGACGACGTCGTTCACGCTGAAACTCCGATCGGGCGAGGCAAGCGATGCGTCAGGCAGGATAGCGCCTGACGACCGCCTCCCTCAACCATCCATCTTCAGCGCGGCGATGAAGGCCTCCTGCGGGATCTCCACCTTGCCGAACTGGCGCATGCGCTTCTTGCTCAGGCTACGGACAGGCCCCTTCCCCTGTGCCGAAAACCTCAAGCACCCTGCGGGGTGCGATGTCCTATTCCGCAGCATCCGCTTCAGGCCTGACGGGAAGGGGCGCATTCCGCCACTCTCCCGGTGCAAGCACCTTGCTGGCGGACAGGATTTCGATACCGAGGACCCGGCCTTCGGCGTCCACGTCGTAGAGAAACGGGCCGGCTTCGTCGGTTTGTTCGATCTTTCCGGACGCCAGGCGAAAATACACGGCATCAGCTTCGGGATCGTAGGTCGTGTCGATCATGGTCGCCTCGCTCTGCGATCGAATGTGGCGGTAATGACGCGAATGTCCAAGCTGGTCTCGGCACATACCACGCGCAGGACACGGCCGCCAAACGCGGGAACGGCTCCGAATCGACGTTCGGCTTGCGTATCGCGCGGTTCCGGCTCGACCCAATCTGGATGCCGGATCACAGCTTCGACCCAGTGAGACGAGATCCGTCTTTCGGCGAGCTTGGCCTGCGCGCATGCAAGGTGAAGCGGATCGGCTTCATGGGCTTTCAGATCCGCTCCGCCTCCCGCGCCCGGTCGCCCTCAACCATCCATCTTCAGCGCGGCGATGAAGGCCTCCTGCGGGATCTCCACCTTGCCGAATTGGCGCATGCGCTTCTTGCCCTCCTTCTGCTTGTCGAGGAGCTTGCGCTTGCGGGTGGCGTCGCCGCCATAGCATTTGGCGGTGACGTCCTTCCTGAGCGCCGAGATCGTCTCGCGCGCGATCACCTTGCCGCCGATCGCCGCCTGGATCGGAATCTTGAAGAGGTGATGCGGGATCAGCTCCTTCAGCTTCTCGCACATCGCCCGGCCGCGCCGATCCGCCTGCGTCCGGTGGACGAGCATGGACAAGGCGTCGACCGGCTCTGCGTTGACCAGCACCGACAGCTTGACGAGGTCGCCTTCGCGATAGTCGGTCATCTGATAGTCGAAGCTGGCATAGCCCTTCGAGATCGACTTCAGCCGGTCGTAGAAGTCGAACACCACCTCGTTCAGCGGCAATTCGTAGGAGACGAGGGCGCGCTTGCCGACATAGGAGAGGTCGACCTGGATGCCGCGGCGCTCCTGGCAGAGGGTCAGGATGTTGCCAAGATAGTCGTCGGGGGTGAGGATCGTTGCCTTGATCCAGGGCTCCTGGATATGGTCGATCTTGACGACGTCGGGCATGTCGGCGGGATTGTGAAGTTCAATGTCCGAACCATCGGTCATATGGATCTTGTAGACCACCGAGGGAGCGGTCGCGATGAGATCGAGGTCGAACTCTCGGCTGAGACGCTCCTGAATGATCTCGAGATGCAACAGGCCGAGGAAGCCGCAGCGGAATCCGAAGCCGAGCGCGGCGGAGGACTCCATCTCGAAGGAGAAGCTCGCATCGTTCAGCCGCAGCCGGCCCATGGCGGCGCGCAGATCGTCGAAATCGGCGGCGTCGACCGGGAAGAGGCCGCAGAAGACGACCGGCTGGGCCGGCTTGAAGCCGGGCAGCATCGTTGCGGTCTGGCGCTTGTCCTCGGTTATCGTATCGCCGACGCGGGTGTCGGCGACCTCCTTGATGCTCGCCGTGATGAAGCCGAGCTCGCCCGGTCCGAGCGCGTCCACCTGCACCATCTTGGGCGTGAAGACGCCGACCCGGTCGACCGGATATTTGGCGTCGGTGCCCATCATCCGGATCGTCTGGCCCTTCTTGAGTTCGCCGTCGATGATCCGCACGAGCACGATGACGCCGAGATAGGCGTCGTACCAGCTATCGACCAGCATCGCCTTCAGGGGCGCGCTGCGGTCGCCCTCCTTGGGCGGCGGCAACCGGTGCACGATCGCCTCCAGCACGTCCTCGATGCCGATGCCGGACTTCGCCGAGATCATCACGGCTTCGGAGGCGTCGAGGCCGATGACCTCTTCGATCTGCTCCTTCACCTTGTCGGGTTCGGCCGCCGGCAGATCGATCTTGTTGAGGACCGGGACGATATCGAGATCGTTGTCGAGCGCGAGATAGACATTGGCGAGCGTCTGCGCCTCAACGCCTTGCGCAGCGTCGACGACGAGCAGCGCGCCCTCGCAGGCCGACAGCGAACGCGAGACCTCATAGGCGAAATCGACATGGCCCGGCGTGTCGATCAGGTTGAGGACATAGGTCTCGCCGTTCCGCGCCGTGTAGTGCAGGCGGACGGTCTGAGCCTTGATGGTGATGCCGCGCTCGCGTTCGATGTCCATCGAATCGAGCACCTGATCCTTCATCTCGCGGGTATCGAGGCCTCCCGTGTTCTGGATCAGTCGGTCGGCCAGTGTCGACTTCCCGTGGTCGATATGGGCGACGATCGAGAAGTTGCGGATATGGCTCAGCGGTGTATTTGCGGGCATGGTGCTCATCGCCCGCGATATAGAGATTTGTAGGCATTCTTGGAAGCGTCGCTTTCGCATGTCGGCCGCATGCGCGAAGAACGGTCGCGGCAACGCTTAGAGGATGGTCGAGTCCGGGGGGCAGGACGATGGCACGCGAGATCGAACGCAAGTTCCTGCTGGGGTCCGACGGCTGGCGCGATCAGGTCGGCGAGGTGAAGCGGCTGAAGCAGTTCTACCTCTTCGCCCGCGAGGACGCGTCGCTGCGGGTCCGCGTGATCGAGGAGAGGTCCGCCTGGCTGACGCTGAAGACCGGCACCGGCATCGACCGCGGCGAGTTCGAATATGAAATTCCCCTCAAAGATGCCGAAGAGATGCAGCCGGACCGGATCGGGAACATCATCGAGAAGACCCGCCACATCGTGTCGCTCGGAGCGCGAAAGGTGGAGATCGACATTTTCGAGGGTGATCTCGCCGGCCTTGCGCTGGCCGAGATCGAACTCGAATCGGCGGACGAGGCGATCGACCTGCCGTCCTTTCTTTCCCACGAGATCACAGGCGACCCGCGCTATTCCAACATGCGCCTGGCGCTCGACGGCCGCCCGGCCGATGACGACGGCCGAGACGCCTGATAACAGCGGGCGAGGATGCCGACGCATCCGCCCGCTGCACGTGATGCCGATTTGCGACGCCAAGCCAGAGGCTTGACGAAAATCTGGACTTCGGAACCGGGAGCCATCTCCAATGCCTCCCGGCATGCCGCCCGTCAGAAGGGCGTTCCTCGCCCGACGAGCGTTCGAGGCGGCCGCCGGCCGCCCTCCGATCGATGCGGCGAAACCCCTCCGCCGCCGCCATCGGCCCTTATTCGCAGATCGTGATCGGACCGATGTTGATGCAGCCGCCCCGGCGAGGGCGGAAATCGCCCGTCACCCTTCGACACAGGTTGCGATTCTCGCGGCGGAAACGGCGATCGTCGCGGCAGCGCCGGACGAGGTCACGCCGACGGAAGCGGCGCCCGTCCCGGCGACGCTGCCGGTCTCGTCCGAAATCGTCGTCGCGGCGATCGCGGCGGCCCCGCGGGCGGTCGTCGTCCATGCGGCGCTGGGCAAGCTCGATCTCGCCATTCTGCAACTCGTCCGCCTCCGCCGGCGCTGCGGACGATGCCGCTGCGGCAGCCGCGGGAGACGCGTCGAGCATCGCGCCGGCGAAGACGACCGACGCGCCCGCACAGCCAACTCCCATGAGGAATTGCCGCCGCGAGAGGCCGGGCCGGGCGTTCGCGCCACCGCTTCCAAGACCCAGGCAACGCCTGATATTCAACCAGACCATATCCATCTCCCAGCGATTCATCCATCAAACGGATGAAGATCAAAGTATTGATTTCACACATAATGCTTGGAGCGACAAGAGATTTACCCCCGCACTCCCGATTTTCGAATTGACTATCGATCAATCCGGCGCATCGTACAATAAGAAAACTGACGGATTTCCGGACGAATCTCGCCTTCTGCGGTCATCTCGCCAGAAGATCGGGTACAGAGTGGCCGTTTCGACCGTGCCGGAAACCGGCGAATTCCTCGAAACTACGACCCGCCCGTGCATCAGCGCAGGGCGAGCGCCGCCCGCGCTTGAGCCGACTGGCGATGATGGCTGTGGCAGATCGCGATCGCCAGCGCGTCGGCGGCATCGTCGGTGTCGAAGCTCGCCTTCGGCATCAGCACTTTCACCATCATGTGGATCTGCCGCTTTTCGCCATGGCCGACGCCGATCACCGCCTTCTTCACGGCGTTGGGCGCATATTCGGCGACCGGCAGCCCGGCGAGCGAGGGAACGAGCAGCGCGATGCCCCGCGCCTGGCCGAGCTTCAGGGTCGCCACCGCATCCTTGTTGACGAAGGTCTGCTCGACCGCGGCCTCGTCCGGAAGATGGTGGGCGAGAACCGCCGTCAGCCCCTCGTGCAGCTGGCAGAGCCTTGAGGCGAGGTCCCGCTTGTTGTCGGAGGTGACGGTCCCGGATGCCACGAAGCGCAGCGAATTGCCGATCGTTTCGACCACGCCCCAGCCGGTGCGGCGCAGGCCCGGATCGATGCCGACGATGCGAATGGGAGCCTCCTGCAACAATGTCTTAACCTCACGCTCTACCCGAATCAGGCCCCAGTGAACAGACGAAACATGAACGGATCGGAAACAGGGCAGAACAGATGCATGGCGCCTGGCTCCCGCGGGAATCGCGGGACTTCCCGCACCGCATCCCGCTTCGCCCGCAGGGCGAAACTGCTATGATCGGCCCCTGAGGAGCGGAGACGGACCATGAGCCAGGCGCGATCGGTCGAACGGATGACCCCGGAGCAGTTCCACGCCTGGCAGTCCGAGCAGGAACAGAATTCCGAACTCGTGGACGGCATTCCCGTGCTGTCGCCGAAGGCGAAGACCGGCGCCAGCCGACGCCACGACATCGTGACGGTGAACGTGCTTTCGCTTCTTCGGCAGACGCTGCGCGGCAAGCCCTGCCGACCGCACACCGACGACATGACCGTGAAGAATCCGAACGGCAACATCCGCCGGCCGGACATCATCGTCGACTGCACAGGCGGTCCGGACCGCTCGATGGAGACCGGCGAGCCCCGCGTCCTGATCGAGGTCCTGTCGCCGTCGACCATGGCCTTCGACCGATTCCGCAAGGTGGAGGAGTACAAGACGAACGCAGCGGTCGAGACCGTGCTCCTGATCGACACGCAGGCCCCCGAGATCATCGTCTGGCGCCGTGGCGACGGAAACTGGCACTCGGAGATCGTCGAAGGCCTCGAGGCCGTCATCGCCCTGCCCGAGATCGGCTGCGAGCTGCCGCTCGCTGAAATCTACGAGGATGTCGCCCTCGATCGGAGCGAAGCCCGGGCAAAGGCCTGACCCTCGCCCGCAGGATGCCTGACGGAAGACCCGCCAGGTCTTCCGTTCCTCTCCTATTTGCGAACGTAGACCGCGTCGTACACGTCGCGCTCGCCGAGCGCCTTCAGCTGCGCCGGGCTCGCCTTGATCGTACCGCTGGTGAAGCGGAACCCGATCAGCTTGCCGGACGCCCAGGGCACGACACCGGCCCGGAACGTCCTGTCCGAACAGTCGAAGACCACGAGGCTCTTGGGCACGGCGCGGTCATGTTGCTTCGAAATCCGCATGCCGCCGTCGGAGATGTCCACGCACATGCCGTCCTCGAGATAGACGAGCTGGATGGTCAGGAGTTTTATGGGCCGCAGCCGGGTCCGTCGCCGCTGCCACCGGCGTCGGTTACTCGGGTCTGGGATCACCTCGTCTCTCATGCGTGCCATCCCTCCGCGCGTCTCACTGTAAGGACCACTGTCGGTCGGCATTCCTTAATGAATCGCCAAGGTTTCAGGGTTTCGTCAGCTGTCTATCTAATGTTCCAAGATTAACCTGAGAACGTTGCGTCTATGCAGCAACTCGAGCCTTACCGCCTTGCTCTGCCTTTGAATGATTTTATCAGTATTGTTTAGCGGATTTCTTGGCGCTTCATTACCGCAGCACCGGAACCGGCGGCTAGCGGCGCCGAAAAAGAAACGGCGGCCCATGGCCGCCGTCCGCTTCCTCAATCTGCATGAGCCCTGGGCGGCCCGGCCGTCGGGCAAATCCCGGCGATCAACCTCAGGCGGCCGACAGCTTGGCCATCACCGCGTCGTCCACCTCGAAATTGGCGTAGACGTTCTGGACGTCGTCGTCGTCGTCGAGATTGGCGATCAGCTTCAGAACGCTCTGCGCCTTCTCCTCGTCGACCGGCGTGCCGGTCTGCGGCCGCCAGATCGCCCGGACGCTCTCGGCCTCGCCGAGGGAGGCCTCGAGCGCCGTCGACACCTCGTTGAGATCCTCGAAGGCGGTGATGATGGTGTGGCCGTTCTCGTCGGAGATGACATCGTCGGCGCCGGCCTCGATGGCCGCTTCCATCACCGTGTCGTTGTCGCCGGCCGACGCCGGGTAGACGATCTCGCCGACGCGGTCGAACATGAAGCCGACCGAGCCGGTCTCGCCGAGCGCCCCGCCGGACTTGGTGAAGTAAGACCGCACGTTGGAGGCGGTGCGGTTGCGGTTGTCGGTCAGGGCCTCGACGATGACCGCGACGCCACCGGGCCCGTAGCCCTCGTAGCGGACCTCGTCGTAATTGTCGCCTTCGCCGCCCGCCGCCTTCTTGATGGCGCGGTCGATGTTGTCCTTCGGCATCGACTGCGCCTTGGCGTTGTTGATGGCGAGCCGCAGGCGCGGATTCATGTCCGGGTCGGGCAGGCCGGCCTTGGCCGCCACCGTGATCTCGCGCGCCAGCTTGGAAAACAGCTTGGACCGGACCGCGTCCTGGCGGCCCTTGCGATGCATGATGTTCTTGAACTGTGAATGGCCGGCCATATCGAACCCGTGTCGGACGAAATTTCGTGCGGAAAGTGCCATTCATATAAAAAATGTCGGTCCAAACGTCCAGAACCGGAAACCGAGTTGTCCATGACCCTGCCCGCCGTCCGCATGCCGCCCTTGCCGCTGACCGGCGGCTGCCAATGCGGCGCCGTCCGCTACGAGATCCGCGAGGCCCCGCTATATTTCTATCTCTGCCACTGCCGGGAGTGCCAGAAGCAGACGTCGAGCGCCTTCGGCGAGAGCCTGCGCTGCGATCCGGCCGGCGTGAGCGTCACCGGGACGCTGACCACCGCCCGGCGTGTCGCCGAAAGCGGCGCCGTGCGTCTCGGCGACTTCTGCCCGCAATGCGGCGTCAGGATCCAGCATCGCTCGGAAGGCGACCCGGGCCGCCTCAACATCAAGGCGGGCACGCTGGACGATGCCCGCTGGCTCGTGCCGGCCGGCCACATATGGGTCAGCTCGAAGCAGGGCTTCTATCCGATCGGCGAGGGCGAACTCGCCTATGAGCATGGCCCGGACGATGGCGGCGCGGCGATGAAGGCCAGGTGGGAGGCGATGCTGGCGCACGCAGGCGCCACCCTGGACGAGGCCGAGCCGAACTCCTGAGGCCTTCGCGCGCCGGCCGCTCAATTCCCCGGCGACGGAGGGCGGCGGTCGCGGTCGAGGTCGGCGAGGCTTTCGAGCGCCGCCTGCACGATGTCTTCGTGAAGGTGGAGTTCGGCATCCGAGAGGCGGCTTGCCGCATAGTCGGACCACACGACCCAGCGATCCAGCGAACGGCGCTCCGCCGTCTGCTGCAGGAAGATCCGGATGTCGCTGTGGCGGCGGTCGAGGATGATCGCGCGCATCAGCGTCTCGATGGATTCGAGCGGGCCTTCGAGCAGCTGGACGAAGCGCCCGAAATCATGGACGAGCAGACCGGTGATCCCGAGCTCGGCATTGCGCCGTTCGGCCACTTTCATGATGTCGGCGATGTCGACCGCCGTGAGCAACGGTGCCGGCCGCGAGACATAGGCCAGTCGATAGACGCTCATGGCGACGTGAACCTTCGCTCCGCTCAGCTGCCGGCCCTTCCGTTGCGGCAGACCTGCCGCAGGTCGGACTATGGCGCGCACGAGCAGGCCGGACAAGCGCTTTTCGTTCCCCTCAGGCGGCCGGCGATGGTCGGGCGCGGCTTGCGCATCGGCAGCAGCCCTTCCCGCCGGCCAGGAAGGCAAGCGCGGTCCTTCTGCGTTTACCCTGCGGGTGACGCGTGCTAGATCGGCGATGTCACGGGAGAGATCGGCCGAAAGGCCGGCGCCGAAGGAGCAACCGCCCCGGAAACTCTCAGGCAGAAGGACCGTGACGGCATAGACTTCTGGAAAGAGGCGCGAGTTTCTCGCGTCCGCCGACGGGATAACGCTCTCAGGCGAAAGGACAGAAGGGGCGTGAATCGAACCGGCCCGGAGCCGGCTTGGAGGTCCGCCTTTTGCCGATTTCTGCGTTCTGTCTCCTATCCGTATCCGCCAGCGGTCCGGGACCGGCGGCGAGAGCACCGGCGCCGTCCGCACGGCCGGCCGATTGCCGCCGTTCCCGCGCCGTCTCGCGCCCCGACGTCCCATCCTCTTCAAAGACAGGGTCCCGATGACCGACGCTTCCCACGCCCCGTTGAAGCGCACGCCGCTTCACGACCGCCACCTCGCGCTCGGCGCGCGCATGGTCCCCTTCGCCGGCTATGAGATGCCGGTGCAATATGCCGATGGCGTCCTCAAGGAACATCTCCACACGCGTACCCAGGCCGGCCTCTTCGACGTCTCGCATATGGGCCAGGTGGCGATCCGGCCGAAGTCGGGCGACCTGTCGGAAGCGAGCCTCGCGCTGGAGGCGCTGGTTCCGGCCGACATCCTCGGGCTGAAGCCGGGGCGCCAGCGCTACGGCCTGTTCACGAATGCCGATGGCGGCATCCTCGACGACCTGATGATCGCCAACCGCTCGGACCATCTCCATCTCGTCGTCAACGCCTCGCGCAAGGCGGAGGACCTCGCCCATCTGCGCGCGGCCCTGTCCGAGCGCTGCGACGTCGTCGAGCTCTCCGATCGCGCGCTTCTCGCCCTGCAGGGGCCGGAGGCCGAGACCGTCCTCGCGGGTCTCGCGCCAGAGGTCGCCGAGATGCGCTTCATGGACGTCCGGAAGGTCGATCTCGTCGGCGCCGACTGCCTCGTCTTGCGCTCCGGCTATACCGGCGAGGACGGGTTCGAGATCTCCGTGCCGACTGATGCCGCCGGGGCGCTCTGGGATGCGCTTCTCGCGGACGAACGGGTGCGCCCGATCGGGCTCGGCGCGCGCGATTCGCTGCGGCTCGAGGCCGGCCTCTGTCTCTACGGCAACGATCTCGACGAGGCGACCTCGCCGGTCGAGGCGGCGCTGGAATGGGCGATCCAGAAGGTGCGGCGGGAAGGCGGCGCCCGCGCCGGCGGGTTCCCGGGCGCCGAGCGTATTCTTCGCGAGTTCCGGGACGGCCCGGCCCGCCGCCGCGTCGGCCTGGCGCCGGAAGGCCGCGCGCCGATCCGCGCTGGTGCGCCGATCTTCGCCGAAGCCGAAGGCGGCGAGCCGATCGGCACGGTGACCTCCGGAAGTTTCGGGCCCAGCCGGGAAGCGCCGGTGGCCATGGCCTATCTTCCCACAGACCTTAGCGAGGCGGGCACGCGCGTCTTTGCGGAAGTGCGCGGCAAGCGCCTGCCCGCGACGGTCGCATCGCTTCCCTTCGTTCCCACGCGCTACAAGCGCTGACATCATCAAATGCCGGACAGCAAAGCAGGAGGGCACCCCATGCTGAAATTCACCGAAGATCACGAATGGCTGCGCGTCGAAGGCGATGTCGCGACCGTCGGCATCACCGAGCACGCATCGGTCCAGCTCGGCGATCTCGTCTTCGTCGAACTGCCTGAGGTCGGCGCGAAGTTCGCCAAGGGCGACGAGGCGGCGACGGTGGAATCGGTCAAGGCCGCGTCCGAGATCTACGCGCCGGCCGCCGGCGAAGTGACCGAGATCAACGACCAGATCGCGGCCGATCCCGCGCTGGTCAACCGCGAGCCGCTCGCCGGGGGCTGGTTCTTCAAGCTGAAGCTCGACGACCTCTCGGCGCTCGATGCGCTGATGGACGAGGACGCCTACAAGGCGATGGTCGGCTGAGGCGCATCATGACAGTCAGCAAGCGATTCACCGACTACGATCCCTACGACTTCGCCAACCGCCGGCATATCGGCCCCTCGCCGGCCGAGATGGCGGAAATGCTGAAGGTCGTCGGCGCGGAAAGCCTCGACGCCTTCATCGACGAGACCGTTCCCGCCGCGATCCGGCAGGAGGCCCCGCTCGACTTCGGCCCGCCGCTGACCGAGCGCCAGGCGCTCGACGTCCTGCGCGAGACCGCGGACCGGAACAAGAACCTCGTCTCGCTGATCGGCCAGGGCTACTACGGCACGATCACCCCGCCGGTCATCCAGCGCAACATCCTGGAAAACCCCGCCTGGTACACGGCCTATACGCCCTACCAGCCGGAGATCAGCCAGGGCCGGCTGGAAGCCCTCCTCAACTTCCAGACCATGATCTGCGACCTCACCGGGCTCGACGTCGCCAACGCCTCGCTGCTCGACGAGGCGACCGCGGCGGCGGAAGCCATGGCGATGGCGCACCGGGTGTCGAAATCGAAGCGCGACGCCTTCTTCGTCGACGAGAACTGCCACCCGCAGACGATCGCCGTCCTGAAGACCCGGGCCGAGCCGCTCGGCTGGACGATCGCCGTCGGCGATCCTTTCGCCGACCTCGACCCCGCAGCCGTGTTCGGCGCGATCTTCCAGTATCCGGGGACATACGGCCACGTACGCGACTTCACGGGCGCGATCGCGGCACTGCATGGCGAGAACGCCCTCGCAATCATGGCCGCCGATCCCCTGTCGCTGGCTCTCCTGAAGACGCCCGGCGAGATGAATGCCGACATCGCCATCGGCTCGACCCAGCGCTTCGGCGTGCCGATGGGCTATGGCGGCCCGCATGCCGCCTATATGTCGGTGAAGGACGCGCACAAGCGGGCGATGCCCGGCCGGCTCGTCGGCGTCTCGGTCGATGCGCGCGGCAACCGCGCCTATCGCCTGGCGCTGCAGACCCGCGAACAACACATCCGCCGCGAGAAGGCGACGTCCAACATCTGCACGGCGCAGGTGCTGCTCGCCGTCATGGCCTCCATGTACGGCGTGTTCCACGGGCCAGAGGGGATCAAGGCGATCGCCCAGCGGGTGCATGAGCGCGCGGCGGCCCTCGCCGGGGGCCTGGAAAAGCTTGGCTACACCGTCGAGCCGGACCGCTTCTTCGACACCATGACCATCGAAGTCGGGCGCCTGCAGCGGGTGATCCTCGACGCGGCCGTCGCCGGCGGCGTCAATCTCCGCAAGGTCGGCGAGACCCGCATCGGCATCTCCGTCGACGAGCGCACCCGCCCCGCCCAGATCGAGGCCGTGTGGCGCTCCTTCGGCGGCGACTTCGCCTTCGCCGACTTCCAGCCGGTCTATCGGCTCGGCGATGCGGACCTGCGCAAGACCGACTACATGACCCACCCGGTCTTCCACATGAACCGCGCCGAGAGCGAGATGACGCGCTATATGCGCCGGCTCTCGGACCGCGACCTCGCCCTCGACCGCTCGATGATCCCGCTCGGCTCCTGCACGATGAAGCTGAACGCGACGGTCGAGATGCTGCCGATCACCTGGCCGGAATTCTCCGAGCTGCACCCCTTCGCACCGGCCGACCAGGCCGAGGGCTACCGGGCGCTGGTCGAGGACCTCTCGGACAAGCTCTGCCGCATCACCGGATACGATGCGGTCTCGATGCAGCCCAATTCCGGCGCGCAAGGCGAATATGCCGGGCTGCTGACCATCCGCGCCTATCACGCGGCGCGCGGCGAGGCCGGTCGCGACGTCTGCCTGATCCCGACCTCGGCGCACGGCACCAATCCCGCCTCGGCGCAGATGGCCGGCATGCGCGTCGTCGTCGTCAAGGCGGCGGCGAACGGCGACATCGACGTCGAGGACTTCCGCGCCAAGGCGAAGGAGCATGCGGACCGGCTCGCCGCCTGCATGATCACCTATCCCTCGACCCATGGCGTGTTCGAGCGGAACGTCCGCGAGATCTGCGACATCGTCCACGAACATGGCGGCCAGGTCTATCTCGACGGCGCCAATCTCAACGCGCTGGTCGGCCTCGCCCGGCCCGGCGACATCGGCGCCGACGTCAGCCATCTCAACCTCCACAAGACCTTCTGCATCCCGCATGGCGGCGGCGGGCCGGGCATGGGGCCGATCGCGGTGAAGGCGCATCTCGCCGCGCATCTGCCGCCGCGTCCGGAAACCGGCGAGGCCGGCGCGGTCTCGGCCGCGCCCTACGGCTCGACCTCGATCCTGCCGATCTCCTGGAGCTACTGCCTGATGATGGGCGGGGCGGGCCTCACCCAGGCGACCAAGGTCGCGATCCTCAACGCCAACTACATCGCCAAGCGGCTCGAGGGCGCCTATCCCGTGCTTTACAAGGCGGCGAACGGCCGGGTCGCGCATGAGTGCATCATCGACACGCGCCCGCTGGCGGAATCGGCCGGCGTCACGGTCGACGACGTCGCCAAGCGGCTGATCGACTGCGGCTTCCACGCCCCGACGATGAGCTGGCCGGTGGCCGGCACCTTGATGATCGAGCCGACCGAATCCGAGCCCAAGGCCGAGCTCGACCGCTTCTGCGAGGCGATGCTGGCGATCCGCGAGGAGGCAAGGGCGATCGAGGAGGGGCGGATCGACCCCCAGAACAACCCGTTGAAGAACGCCCCGCATACGGTCGAGGATCTCGTCGGGGAGTGGGACCGGCCCTATTCGCGGGAGGCCGCCTGCTTCCCGCCCGGCGCCTTCCGCGTCGACAAGTACTGGGCACCGGTCAACCGGGTCGACAACGTCTACGGCGACCGCAACCTCGTCTGCTCCTGCCCGCCGGTCGCCGAATACGACGTGGCGGCGGAGTAGCGGCGGCGCGATCGTCCGCGTGGCGCGGCCTGTCGGGTGATCTTCGCTCGGCAGGCGAAGCCTCCGGCAGCGCCGCACCCCCCCTCTGCCTGCCGGCATCTCCCCCACAAGGGGGGAGATCGGCGGTTCGGATGGCCGCATCCTCATCGCCACCGCTCGTGCGGGATCAGACGGCGCCCGGATTTATCGAAGCGTGAGATGCAGGCCCGATCTCCCCCCTTGTGGGGGAGATGTCCGGCAGGACAGAGGGGGGGCGTGCCGCGCCTACGGCTAAAGGACGAGCGCGAAGAGCGTTCGCCCGGCCTATCGGTTAGGCCCCCCTACCCCTCCTCGTCCCCGTCATAATGCCGGAAGTCCGCCGCGCGCTTTTCCCGAAACGCCGACATGCCCGCCTTCTGGTCCGGCCCGGCGAACAGCGCGTGGAAGATCCGGCGCTCGTGCAGCAGCCCCTCGCGCAGGCCCACTTCGAACGACCGGTTCGTCGCCTCCTTGGCGTTGACGGCGGCGGGCTTGGAATAGTTGGCGATCGTGGTGGCGGCGGCAAGCGCTTCCTCCATCAGCCGGTCGGCGGGCACGAGGCGCGAGACGAGGCCGATCCGTTCGGCCTCCTCGGCCTCGATCATCCGGCCGGTCAGGATCATGTCCATCGCCTTGTACTTGCCGACGGCGCGGGTCAGGCGCTGCGAGCCGCCCATGCCGGGAATGACCCCGAGCTTGATCTCCGGCTGGCCGAACCGCGCCGTGTCGGCGGCGATGATGAGGTCGCACATCATGGCGAGTTCGCAACCGCCGCCAAGCGCGAAGCCCGCCACCGCGGCGACCATCGGCGTCCTCACCCGCTCCAGCATCTCCCAGTCGCCGAACCAGTCGACTTCCATCAGCTCCAGCGCGCGGCGGTCCTCCATCTCCTTGATGTCGGCGCCGGCGGCGAACGCCTTGTCGGAACCGGTGATCAGGATCGCGCCGACGCCGGAGTCGCGGTCGAGCCGGGCCGTCGCCGCGACGATCCGGCGCATCACGTCGCTGTTGATCGCGTTCAGCGCCTTCGGCCGGTTGAGCTGGAGGATGGCGACGCGCCCCTCGCGGCGTTCGAGGACGACATCGGACGAATTCGCGGTCTCGCTCATCGGCCCCTCCTCACTTTGCCGAAAGCGTTTCGAGAATGGCGGAGAAGTCGCGGCCGCGCCCGCCTCCGTCCTCGACGAACTCTTTGTAGATGTCGCGGGCGTGCCGGCCCATCGCGGTCGCCGCGCCGGTCTTGTCCGCCGCGGTCTGCGACAGGTCCAGGTCCTTCAGCATCAATTCGGCCGCAAAGCCCGGCTTGTAGCCGTTGTCGGACGGGCTCTTCGGACCGACGCCAGGCGCCGGGCAATAGGTGTTGAGCGACCAGCAGGAGCCCGACGAGGTCGAGGCGACGTCGAACATCGCCTGCCGGTCGAGCCCCAGCCTGTCGGCGAGGTGGAAGGCCTCGCAGACGCCGAGCATCGAAATGCCGAGGATCATGTTGTTGCAGATCTTCGCGGCCTGGCCGGCGCCGGCCGGTCCGCAATGCACCGCCTTCTGCCCCATGATGTCGAAGAGCGGCTTGCCCTTTTCGAAAGCTGCTTCGCTGCCGCCGACCATGAATGTCAGCGTCCCCGCCTCCGCCCCGCCGGTGCCGCCGGAGACCGGCGCGTCGAGCGACAAGAGCCCCGCCTGTTCGGCCATGTCGTGGACGGCGCGGGCGCTCTCGACGTCGATGGTCGAGCAGTCGATCATGAGCGCGCCGGGCTCGGCCGCGGCAAGGATCTCCTCGGCGACCGCGCGCACGATCGCGCCGTTCGGGAGCATGGTCACGACCGCCTCCATGCCGCGGACCGCCTCGGCGAGCGAGCCCGCCCTTGAGACGCCCTCCACGGTGACGGCCGCCGTGTCGTAGCCGGCGACGTCATGTCCGGCCTTGACGAGGTTCCGCGCCATCGGCGCGCCCATATTGCCAAGACCGATGAATCCGATCTTCATGATTGTCTCCTCCCTTCGATTGTTCACGCCTGAGCGAAACCCAGCTCGTCGTCCCCGAGCGGCGCCAACACGGCGGCGAGGCGCTCTGACTCCAGATCCTCGACCCGCCCCTCCGGCCAGCGCGGCGACCGGTCCTTGTCAATCAGCGCGGCGCGCGTGCCCTCGACGAAGTCGCCATGCGACTGCGCGCGATAGGTGAAGCGGTATTCGTGGGCGAGCGCGGTCTCGATGGCAGGTTCCGCCCGCACCGCGCGCACCAGCGCCAGGGTCGCTGCGACCGACAGCGGCGAGCCCTTGCGGATCGTTGCCGCGGCCTTCGCGGAAAAGTCGCCTGCCTCGGCCTCGAGCGCGCGCAGGATGGCGGCGGCATCCTCGCCGGAAAACAGCCGGTCGATCTCCGGCAGCCGGCCCGCGAGTTCGCTTTCGGGCGCGGCTTCGGCAAATTCGGCGATCGCGGCGGGATCGCCCGTCTCCTCCAGCCGCTCGGCCAGCGCGGGAAGGCGCTCCGACGGCACGAAGGTGTCGGCAAAGCCCGCGAGGATCGCGTCCCCTGCCGTCATGCGGTGGCCGGTGAGGGCGAGATATTCGCCGAGCCGGCCCGGCGCTTCGGCCAGAAGCAGCGAGGCCCCGACATCGGGGACGAGGCCGATCGCGCATTCGGGCATCGCCACCATGACGCGCTCTGTGACGATGCGGTGGCTGGCATGGCCGGCAATGCCGACGCCGCCGCCCATCACGATCCCGTCCATCAGCGCGACAACAGGCTTGCCGTAGCGCGCGATCAGCCGGTTCATCCGGTATTCGTCGGCAAAGAAACGCCGGGCCGGTTCGAAGCGCCCCGCCTTTCCGTCAGCGTAGATCGAGGCGATGTCGCCGCCGGCCGAGAAGGCCTTCTCGCCGGACCCGTCGATCAGGACGAGTTGGACGCTCTCGTCCCCGGCCCAGTCTTCCAGCACCGTCTCGATCGTCCGCACCATGGCGTGCGACAGCGCATTCAGCGCCTTCGGCCGGTTCAGCGTGATGCGGCCCGCCCGGCCGGCGATGCGGGCGATGACCTCTGCCATGTCATTCTCAGTCATCGGCTCACGAAGCCTCCGCCAGGAGCGCGCGTGCGGTGATCAGGCGCATGATCTCGTTGGTCCCTTCCAGGATCTGGTGAACGCGAAGATCGCGGACGATCTTCTCGATGCCGTAATCGGCGAGATAGCCGTAGCCGCCATGCAGCTGCAGCGCCATGTTGGCGACCTCGAAGCTGGTGTCGGTGACGAGGCGCTTCGCCATGGCGCAGAACTTGGTGGCGTCGGGCGTCTTCCGGTCGAGCTTCCAGGCCGCTTGGTAGAGGAAGATGCGCGAGGCCTGGAGCCCGGTCTCCATGTCGGCCAGGCGGAACTGCAGCGCCTGGAAATCGGTGAGCTGCTTGTGGAAGGCTTGGCGCTCGCGCATGTAGGCGATCGCCTTGTCGAGCGCGGCCTGCGCGGCGCCGAGCGCGCAGGCTGCGATGTTGAGCCTTCCGCCGTCGAGCCCCATCATGGCGTAGGAAAAGCCCTTGCCGGCCTCGCCGAGGAGCGCCGAGCCCGGCACGCGGCAGCCGTCGAAGCGCACTTCCGCCGTCGGCTGGGCGCGCCAACCCATCTTCTTCTCCGGCGCGCCGAAGGAGAGCCCCTCCGTGCCCTTCTCGACGAGCAGCGCCGAGATGCCCTTCGGTCCCGCCTCGCCGGTCCGCGCCATCACGACATAGAGGTCGGACGTGCCGGCGCCGGAGATGAAGCTCTTGGCGCCATCGAGGACATAGCCGTTGCCCTCGCGCTTTGCCGTCGTCTTCAGCGCCGCCGCGTCAGAGCCGGAGCCGCGCTCGGTCAGGCAGTAGCTCGCAACGATCTGCATGCCGGCGAGCTTCGGCAGCCATTCGGCGCGCTGCTCTTCAGATCCGAAGGAATCCACCATCCAGGCGACCATGTTGTGGATCGACAGGAAGGCCGAGACCGAGGGATCGCCATAGGACAGCGCCTCGAAGATCAGCGCCGAATCGAGCCGCGTCAGCCCGGTGCCGTAGTCGTCGCGCACGGTGATCGCCGCCATGCCGAGCGCGGCGAGTTCGTCGAGGACGTCGCGCGGCAGGCGCTCGTCCTCTTCCCATCTGGCCGCGAATGGCGCCATCTTCTCCACCGCGAAGTCCCGCGCCATCTGGAAGATGTGTGCCTGTTCCTCGCTCAGCGAAAAGTCCATCTTGGTTCCTCCCGGGACATGGGGCCCCGCCCTGGCCGCACGCCCTGTCATAGCAGACCAAGCGCGTCTCTCCAGCGGGCGTTCCAGCCGCCGCCGAAGATGACGCCGAAAGGTCGCGAGCGATCCGGCCGTTTCGCAAGACATGGTCCTTCTGAGCGCGCCTTCCACGGTTGGCGCTCCGCTCCCGAGCCAGGTGCCTTGTGGTCAGAGGGTGTCCGGTCGAAGCGATCCGGCGCCGAGAAAGACGGCGGCGCTCAGGCGTCCCGAGATCCGGCACTTCCAAGGCAGTCAAGGAACCCGCCGATGTCGCGTTAGCGCATCGGGCGACAAATCGGCATCGCTCGATGCTCTCGATCTCCTTGGTGGCGCGCCGGGTGGCCGAAAAACCGGTTTCCACTTTTTCGCCCGGCGCTCTAGACGGCGTCGATACGGCCAGTCGCCGCGAGCCGGCGATTGGCGCGTTGCACGCCCGCGATGATCCGCATCCGGTGCGCCCGCGAGCCATGCCAGCGGGCGAGATCGAGCGCGACGAGCCCCATGAACCTGCGCGCAGACGAGGCCTGGATGACGATCGACATGGTGTTTGCGCGGCCGCAAAGTCCGCCGCCGTCGATCCCCTAGAACGACCGCATCGGTCATAAGCCGATGTCAAGACTAGGATCTGTGCGATGAGAAATTACAAACCCGTCCTCAACACCGTCTTCGCCGGCATCGCTTTCGCTGCCATGGCGCTGCCGGCCTATGCCGCCGAGCACGAGGTGAAGATGCTGAACAAGGGCGAGAAGGGCATCATGGTCTTCGAGCCCGACCTCGTGCGTGCGGAACCCGGCGACACGATCCATTTCATCGCCGTCGATGCCGGCCACAATGCCGAGACGATCGGCGGGATGATCCCGGAAGGCGCGGAGACCTTCAAGGGCAAGCCAAGCCAGGATGTCACGGTGACCCTCGACGAGGAAGGTGTCTACGGCATCCGATGCACGCCCCATTACGGCATGGGCATGGTCGCGCTGATCGTGGTCGGAGAACCGACCAATCTGGCCGAAGCCGAGAAGGTCAAGAATCCCGGCAAGGCCAAGAAGAATTTCGCCGACCTGTTCGACCGGGTAAAGCAGTAACCCGCCCAGAAGCGCACCAGACAAGTGCACAAAAAGGGGCCGGTGGTCATAAGCCACCGGCCCCCTTTTTCGGCTCCTCGGCCGGCGATCAGACGCGAATATCGACGCCCCGCGCACGCAATTGCGATATCTGCTCGAACGTCATCAGGACGGCGGCCGTCGACAGGGCATCGGCTCTTGCCGCGTTGTCGGCAACGACCGAAGCGCGGGCGACTGAAGACGTAACCAGCCCCTGGCGCGGATGGATGATGTGCCCGAACCGGCCCGCCGCGTCGAATGTCGTGCCGCGCGGCATGGAGGTTGCCACCGCCCGATCGGTCAAGGTCAACCGATCCGAAACCGTATCTTGATCCGGTGCCCGTTTCAGACCGATCCGCCATCCTCGCCCGTCGCGCCCGCCTCCCAGGGCGACGATCTCGCCGATGTCGAGCAGGACGTTGTCGAAGCCCCGCCCCTTGAGCAGTGCCGCCACCCGGTCGGTGATGAAGCCCTGGGCGATGCCGTTCAGTGTCATGGCCATTGCGGGGCGCGCATAGGCCACCGCGTCCGCATCGAACCGCACCGCCTCAAAGCCGACCTTGGCGAGGGCTGCGTCGAGGCTTTTCTCCGGCAGCTCCGTCGACCGAGTGTCCGCTCTCGCGAAGTGCTCGGCATAGGCCGCAAACAACGGCTGTACGGTGGGATCGAACAGACCGCCCGTCTCGCGGTGCGCGGCCGCGGCGAGTGTCAACACCGCCAGGAGTTCGGGCGATGGTGCGGAGAGCTTTCCCTTGCGGTTGAGACGGGACAACTCGCTGTCCGCCCGATAGAGGCTGAAAATCGCCTCCAGCCGGCGGATTTCGGCTGTCACCGCGGCGAAGGCCTCGTCTGCCAGCGGTTGCGGCGCGCCGGCGAGCTGGATCGTCGCGTGAGCTCCCAGAGCCTGGCCGGTCCAGCGCTGAAGCGCTCCTGCTGCCAGAACGCTGGCAGGCCACGAGCTTGCAACGGCCGAGCCGGCGAAGGCCGCGCCGATGAAGAGCAGCCTTCGCCGACTGATCCGAGACGAGAGGGTCGCGTCCATAATTCTACATCCTTGCATGTGCTGCCGGCATCGCCCCGCCCGACTGCGCCCCATCCACCTCGGCCGCGCCTGGCATGGCGGGGGCGCGCACATAGCTGTCGGGGATATCGGCGAGGCTGACGAGGCGGCCACCCTTTTTGGCAATGAAGGCTTCGGCCTCTTTACGCGTGCCGAAGGGAATGGCTTCGGGCACTTCCATGCCGCCCTTCCGTTGGCTCTCGATGACGTAGCTTGCCGCATCGGCATCGATCCAGTTGTCGACGCCGGGGGCGCCCCAGCTCGGCGCTGCGCCCATGTCGCTGACATAGACGGCGCGGATTTCGGCGTCGCGTTCGGGATCGTGAAGATAGGCGACGGCATCGCTGACCTGAGCGAACCACAGCGGATGGTCGGTGTGCGCCAGATGGATCTGCGCCTTCGGCCCGTTATGGTCCATCACATACATCTGACAGTAATGTCCGACCGCTTCATCGGTCATGGCGACGGGAAGCGGCTTGGTGTCCGTCTCTTGCGAACAGGCGGAAAGCGCCGCGAGAGCGGCGGCCAAAGCCGCGGCGACGATGAGCGATTTCATGGACGAAGTCTCCGGAAGCGGACAAGGCCGGCCGACAGCATGACGACGAGCCAGCCCGCCAGGGCCACCAGCGCCAGCGCGGGCGGAAACGGCAGGCTGCGTGCCAGCCCGTCGATCCCGGCAACAGGCGCTGAGGCCTCGAGGGCGGCCAGATTGAAAAGACGGAAGGCATCGCCGGGATTGGCGACCACCAGCAGCGGGAAGATGGTCTTGGTGAACATGCCGCCATCGTCGACGATCAATCCCGCCAGAAGAGCGAGATCGTAAAGAACGACGAGAAGCAGCCAGATTCCCACCAGAAGCGCGGCGGCCGTTCCGACCCGCGGTGTCGATGCGGAGACAAGGATGCCGATCGCGACGAAGACCGCACCGAGCAGTATTCCCGTGACGATGAGCCTCGCCCAGGCAAGTGCGCCGCCCGGATCGAAGCCATGGACAAGCGTCACCGCGGCGCCGGCGATGCCGTAGCCCACGACGATCGCCACGGACAGGACCGCCAGATGGCCGAGGAACTTGCCGATCAGGATCTCGGAGCGGCGGACCGGTGTCGCCAGCACCAGAGGCAGGGTGTTGCGCTCGATTTCGCCGGCGATCGTCTCGTAAGAGAGGAGTAGCGCGATCAGCGGAATGAGATAGACCGACAGGGTCGCAAGGCTCGCCGCCGTCAGCGTCAGCGCGCTCGCGCCGCGAGAACCCGCCGGCCCCGCCCCGAGGAAGGCCAGCGCGAGCGCGAACAGCACCAGGATCAAGGTTGCAAGCAGGACCCAGCGGTTGCGGCTGGCCAGCCGCGTTTCCGTGCTGGCCACGGCGGCGATACGGGACAGAGATTTCATGCTGCGTCTCCGGGGGCCGCCGGCTTGCTGTAATGGCGATAGACGTCGTCGAGCCGCGGGGTGTCGATGTCGATATCGGCGACGACATCGCCGAGCGCGGCGAGACGCGACAGCACCGCCATCTTGTCGCCGGCCCCACAGTCGAGTTCCACCGAGCGACCGTTGAGGCGACGCCCTCCGATCTTGGCGTGCAGTGCGTCCGCGTCGGCTCCCTTCGCCCTGACGCGCACCTTGATGGGCAAAGCGGCCGCCCCCGCGAGATCGGCCAGACGGCCCTCGGCCACCAGCCTCCCCTTCGACAGGATCGCGATCCTGTCGGTCTTCGCCTCGACCTCGGTCAACGAATGGGAGGACAGCAGCACGGCCGCGCCCTGCCTGGCGACCCGGTCGACAAAATCGTAGAATTCGCCCCGCGAGATGGGATCGAGGCCGCTGGTCGGTTCGTCCAGAAGCAGGAGGTCGGGCCGGCCAATAAGGGCCTGGGCGAGCCCGAGACGCTGGCGCATGCCCTTGGAATACGTGCCGACGCGCCGCTTCGAGGCATCTGCGATGCCGACGATCTCCATGAGTTCGAGCGCCTTCTTCGGGGGCTCGCCCTTGAGGCGGGCGAAATAGGTGATCACCTCAGACCCTGTTAGCGCTTTGGGAAAGGCGACCGCTTCGGGAAGATAGCTGACGGCGCGCCGCGCTCGTTCGCTGCCGGGCGCAGCGCCCGCGATGCGAATGGTGCCCGCATTCGGAGAGAGAAAGCCGAGGATCGCGCGAAAAAGCGTCGATTTGCCCGCGCCGTTATGGCCGAGCAAGGCCAGCCGTTCGCCCTTTTGAACCGACAGCGAAACTTGCTCGAGCGCTGTCAGCGAACCGAAGGCGATCGTCAGATCCTCGACGCCAAGAAGAACCTCGTTTGTCATGGCTGACCCGCCTGTCGTTGAGTGTCTGGTCTCACGCCGATGCCCTCGGGGCGCATCAGGGGACGGCTGTCGACGACGCCGCCGGGAAGCAGTTCCGGAAAGCGCGACTGGGACCAGCGGATCAGCTGGATCGCCGGCGACCCCAGGAGCAGCTTGGCCATCGGCTGTCGCCAGGTCACCAGGTCGATCGCGTCGTTCGGCCGGTAAGGCGCGTCGGCGATGCCGTCGCCATCGATGTCGTAGGCGACGTGATCGGACCAGTAATTGCCGCGCCCGTCCTCGCTCCATTCGAGCCAGCTTGTGCCGACGTGCTTCACCTGGGTGCGATTGTTCACGAAGGCGTTGCCGGCAACCGTGACGTTCTGCGATCCGGCGGTGAAGTGAACGCCGATGCCGCAGCCCTCGAAGAGGTTTCCGCTCACGCGGTCGGAATTGGCGTTGTAGACGAAGAGGCACTTCTCGCCGCCTTGGCGCACCGCGTTGTGCTCGAACACCGAGTTGTTGACGAAGTTCAGGAAGATGCCGTGGGTCCGATCGCCGACGGACAGATTGTCCCGCACGGCGAGCTTCTTCGAATACATGAAGGCAAAACCCATCTCGTTGCCGCGCGAGACGTTGCCGGTCACCTCGATGTCGTTGGCGTACATCGAATGGAAGGCGAAGCGCAGTCCCGAGATCCGGTTTCGCCGATAGACCGCGTGATGCGATGTGGTGATGAAGATGCCGTCGCGGCCGCCGGAAATCTGGTTGTCCTCGGCCAGGAGACCCGGCGCGTTCCACACATAAAGGCCGGAGCCGCGCTCGTTGCGGCGCAGATCGCTGCGATTGGCGATGCGGTTGCCGCTGACGATGGCGTCGACGCCGCCCTGAACGTCGATGCCGATCAGATTGCCCTCGACATGGTTGTCGAGGATACGTGCCCGATCCGCGCCCTTGGCGATGGCGATGCCGGCATCGAGCTCGTCGAGGCGGACACCGGATCCGGTGACGACGACACCGCGAACCGTGACGTCGGCGGCGGTGACCATGATGACGGTGCCTTCTCCGGGACCGACGATCCGCGCCTGGCCGCCGCCGAGAATGGTCAGCGGCCGGTCGACCGTGATGGCCCCGGGATAGGTGCCGGCGCCGAGCCGGAGGACATCCCCCGGCTCGGCCCTGTCGATGGCCGCCGCGATCGCTCCCGCTCCCGGCGCGACGGCGATCTCTTCGGCGGCCGCATCGAGCGGTCCGCCAAACAGAAGGACAAGCGCCACGAGTTCGATGAAGCGTCGCATCGGGCCGCTCCTCAGGCGCTCTTCGGTTTCACCAGCATGCGGCCGCGCATCTCCATGTGGAGCGCGTGGCAGAACCACTGGCAGTAGTACCAGTGAACGCCCGGCCGGTCGGCCGTGAAGGTGATGGAGGCCGTCGCCTGCGGTGCGACCTCCATGGCGACGCCATGGTTGCCGAGGGTGAAGCCGTGCGTCAGGTCGTCCACCTCGTCCATGTTGGTGACGTAGACCGTGACCTCGTCGCCCTGGTTGACCTCGAACTGCTCGAGCGAGAAGGCGGGTGCCACGGAGTGCATCCACACGCGCACCTTGTTGCCGTCGCGGACCACATCGGCCGGCCAGTCGGGATCGACGCCGTCCGCTTCGGCCTGTTTGCGGGCCTCGGCGAACATCGGGTCCTTGCGGTCCCAGACCGACACGGGATTGACCACGTCGGCGCGCACGATGATGCAGTCATGCGGCTCGGCGAAGGTCGGCCCGTCATGGACGAGTTTCATGTCGCCGTTCGAGATGTCGATGAGCTGGTCGTTCTCCGGCTTCAGCGGACCGACGTTCAGGAAGCGGTCCTTGGAGAACTTGTTCAGGGAGATGAGGTATTTGCCGTCGGCCTCCAGGGTCTCGCCCATGGAGGTGTGGTTGTGGCCCGGCTGGTAGTGCACGTCGATCTTCTGAAGGATCGGATCGACGTCCTCGCCCTTGAACTTCTGGACGGCCTTGTCGATGTTCCACATCGCCACCTGGCTGTCGAGGAACAGCGTGGTGAAGGCGTTGCCCTTGCCGTCGAAGGCGGTGTGGAGCGGCCCGAGGCCCAGTTCCGGCTCGGCGACCACGGCCGAACGCGGCTCGGCGCCGTCGAACACGGCGTCGAGCAGATCGACGTCGATCACCGTCACCGTCGGCGACAGTTTGCCGTTGATGCAAAGGTGCTTCTTGTCCGGCGCCATGTTGCAGCCATGCGGGCTGTTGGAGACCGGGATGTAGGCCGTGTAAGGCGAGCCGTGACGGCCGTCGATCACCTTGACGCCCTGGTATTCCTTGTAGTCGCCTTTCTCCACCGCCTCTTCGATGCGCTTGATGTTGAAGATGACGACCCAGTCCTGCTCCTTGGCGGTCATCTCGGCGAGCGTCACGCCCTCTTCCGAATTGTAGCAGGTCGAGAAGGCGTATTTGCCCGCGTAGTCGGCATCGCAATTGTCGAGATTGCCATCGACGATCACCTGCCAGGCGATTTCCATCGTGTCGCCGTCGATAGCGGTGAAGATGGAGACGTATTTCGTCGGATCGTCGAGGATGATGCCGTCATTGGGCAGCGGGATCCGGTGCTCGCCATTGGCGAAGACGTAGCCGGTGCGCGGCCATTTCTGCGGGCGCAGACCGTGGATGTCCGACGTGTTCGGGATCTCGATGATCTTGTCGGTCTTCATGACGTCGAGGCGAATGCGCGCGACGCGGGTGTTCGCCTTGTCGTTGGCGAACAGGTAGCGCCCGTCATAGGTGCCCTCGGTGAAGGACATGTGCGGATGGTGCAGGTCGCCATTGTGGTAGGTCTGCATGCCGCGCTTGCCGAGGAATTCCTTCGTCTCCGGCAAGAGGCCTTCCGTCAGGATCTTCAGGCTCTCGTTGGTGGACCCCCAACCGGTGGCCGAACAGCGGTTGAACACCGGAATGCGAACCAGTTCGCGCATCGACGGCATGCCGATGACCCTGATCTCTCCCGACTGACCGGACGACCAGAAGCCGTAATATTCGTCGAGCTCGCCCGGCTTGACCTCGAAACTGCCCGCTTCCTGAGCGGCAGCGGGCCCGATCAGGCTCCTGCCGCCGGCCAGCACCGCCCCGGCGAGCACCGCTCCGCCGGCTGTGCCGCTGAACAGCGTGCGCCGTGAGATTTTCATCTTCTCGTCCGACATGTTCGTCTTCCCTCTCTTGCTTGAATCTCAGGATGCTGGAGCCGGCGCGTCTCGGGCCGGCGTTTGGACGGCCGGCTTCGCCGGTCCGGACGGCTTGATGCCGATCTGCTTCTCGAAGCGCTCGCGCTTCTTGATACGGGCGACGACCACCGGGCACCGCTTGGTGTGCTGGTAGAGCACCTGGCAGTGGAGGCAGGAGATGCACTCGTTGGGATTGATCTCGCCGGTGGGATGGATGGCCTGGACCGGGCATTCATGCGCGCAGGTCTGGCAGGGATTGCCGCATTCCTTGTAGCGCTTGAGCCAGCGGAACATGTGGAGGCGGGCCGGGATCGCGAGGCCGGCGCCGAGCGGGCAGACGTAGCGGCAGTAGAAGCGCTCGATGAACAGGCCCGGAGCGAGGCACGCCAGCGCGAACAGGACGTAGGGCCACGAGCGATCGAACTTGAGGATGATCGCGGTCTTGAACGGCTCGACCTCGGCATAGTGCTCGGCGGCGGACAACGAGTAGAGCGACAGGCCGAACAGGCCGAGAAAGATGATGTACTTCACCGGCCACAGGCGTTCATGCAGCCCCCAGGGCAGCGTGACCTGAGGCACCTTCAGGGCGCGGGCGATCTTGTTGGTCAGCTCCTGCAGGGCGCCGAACGGACACAGCCAGCCGCAATAGGCGCCGCGCGCCCAGAACAGAAGGGCTGCCGCCACCGCGAACCACAGGAGGAAGATCAGCGGGTCCATCAGGAACGTCTCCCAACGGAAGTCGGAAAACACCGCCGAGGCGAAGGCCAGCACATTGACCACGGAGAGCTGGGCGTTGGCGTACCAGCCGATGAAGACCAGCGTGAAGGCAAGGAAGACGGTGCGGATGATGCCGAACACCCGCTCGTTTCGGGTGGCGAGCGACTGGAAGAAGAACAACCCCGTCAGAAAGGCGAGCGCGCCGCCGAGGATGACGATCTCGGTCCGCTTGGCCTGCCAGATCCGCGTCCACAGCGCATTGCGGATATCCGCCGCGTCTTCCGGGACCATCGTCTCGGCCGGAGTGTCGCTGCTGGCGGCGGCGGTATCGGCTTGCGGCTGCGGTGCGACCGTCTTCAGGTAGCGCTCGGGCAGATCGTAGCCGACATCGTAGGTCAGGAACACTTTCTCGATCGCCCCGACCGCGCGCTGCACCAGCAGCTGGAGACGCCAGGGCTTTGCCGGATCGAACCCGGTCCCGGCCGGCACGATGAACAGATCCGCCTCCTCGAAGCCGGGGGCACCATCGGCCGCGATCCGCACCACCCGGCGGTGCTCGCGGTCGCGGAAGCGATGCGAGACGTCGTCCTGAATCATCTGGATGCGGTCGAAGATGCCGCCGCGCACATAGCCCGATCCCTTGAAGGACCAGCGGCCATTGCCGGCGATCAGGATCGCCTCGTCGCCCTCCTCCAGCAGATCTTGGAGATTGTCGTAGGCCGCATCTCCAAGGAGGCTCCGGCCGATGGAGGGCTGGCTGGCGAGGCCGACCCACAAATCGATGTAAGGGGCCGTCTCCGGCCCGGCCTCGGCGCGCTTTTCGGTGCGCTCGTCGCCGAGGGCAGCGAAATCCTGGTTGATGGCCGCGACGTCGACCACGAAGTGCCGCAGCGAGCCGTCACCGGCGAGGGTCTGCCAGTCCTGCACCGCGTCGACGCTGCGATCGACGGCCTGCTGCGGCCCCGCCGGACCGGTCTCCGGCTCGAAACTCCCGAGCGAAAGCGCCTTGGCCACCTTGATGGCGGCGCGCCGGATCGAATCGTCGATCACCATGATGGTGACGGTGGCGCCCGAGACGATATCGAGATCGTGGCCGGTGTCCTCGCCCGCCGCTTCCTTGTTGAGGTCGAGGCCGGCGTATCGTGCCGTGACCGCCTTGATCTTCGCCTCGGGAATCCCGACCAGGACGATCGGCTCGGAGTGTTTCACGAGCCGCACACCGGTCACGACCGCCTTGTCGGAGATTCCGACAAGGACATGGATGGGCTTGCCGGAATAGCCGGTCGTGGGCACGAAATCGGAGGTGAGAAACACCCAGCCGATCGTCTTGCCGCCCGAAAGCGCGGGCACAACCGGGACATCCTCGCGGATTTCACCGTAGGCGTCGGCGCCGGGCACGAGATCGGCGGCAACGACCGTCTCGAGATATTCGCCGACGAGCGGTCCGCCCGACACGGCCTGCGCCGGAACCGGCGACAAGAGCATCAGGAGCAGGAACGCGAGCGCATGGAGGCTCCATCCGGGCGCGCGTTTCGCGCCGGTGTCGTGGCGTTGCATGATTTCTTCCTTGGTTGCCCGAAACGCTTGAGCGAGCCGCGTCCAGCGGCCGTATCGTCTCAAAGCCGAGGCGAAAGGTCGTTGTCGAGGGCGGCGGGTTCGTCCTCGTTCAGCCCCGTCTTGAAGGCCTTGATGCCCTTGGCGACATCGCCCATGAGCTCCGGAATCTTGCCGCGCCCGAACAGCAGCATCACAACCGCCAGGACAATGAGCCAATGCCAGATGCTGAAACTACCCATGATCGGATTCCTCTGTGCATCGTGCTTTCGTTTTCCGGAAACGGCCTCCGGTCTTCGTGTCGTTGCTGTAGGTCGGGAGACCGGGGCCGACTTTGCGGTTGCGCAAACTCGGCACTCATTTCACGCCGAGGGGCGGCCGCAGATGGGCTAGCGGCAGAAATGCGAAGGCGAGGAGCCAGAGCACCGCGCTGATGCCGAGAAGCGGCACGTAAAACTCCGCGACCAGAGGCGCTGCCACACGCGCCAGAGCTGCCAGATTCGCGGCGATCAGGGCCAGGCGTATCGGCTGCGGCGCGGCGCGGCGTCCCTGCCCTCGCGTCGCCGACAGGCGCCCCATGACGGCGAGCGTCATCGTGCCGATGGCGCCCGCAGTCAGGGCATGGAGGGCGCTGTCGGGCGGAACCAGAAGAAACGGCCGGGCGGCCAGCCCCGCGAGCAGCGTCCCCGCCGCGAGCCATCCATAGCCCAGATGAAGCGCCGCAAGGCCCATTTCGCGGAGCAGCCATCCCCGCCAACGCAGCAGGCGAACGACATGGAGTACGCCCGCCCCCATCATCGTCGCAGCCGTCACCGGATGAGCCGGTGCGACGACAAAGGACACCAGTCCGGCGGAGGCGACAAACAGAACGGCGATGTCGAATCGGCCATAGGGTTCCGGCACCCGCTCGGCACGCGCACCGGACAGGGCATTTCGGGTGAAGCTCGGCACCAACCTGCCTCCGACTGCCGCGATCAGCAGCGCACCCACGCTGATCCCCGTGCGGGCGAGAATGGCTGCGGCTTCGGCGTCGCCGGCCGAAAGACGATGGGCGATCGAAGCGAGAGCCAGGAGCGGAAACAGCATCAGGCCATGGCGCGACTGCTGCGCCGACTTGACCCGCGCCTCGCGGGCAAGAACCAGGAACAGCGTCAGCGGAAAGATCGCATCGACGATCGTCCCCGGCCAGAACGGCAGGACGAGCGGCAGGACGCGCCCTGCGAGCCAGAGCGCGAACAGCGCGGCGAGGCGATAGCCGGAAGCCGGCAGCTTGCCCGACCAGTTCGGCGTCGCCGACAGGAGATAACCGGCAATGACGGCGGGCAGAAATCCGAACACCATCTCGTGGGCATGCCATGTGAGCGGCGACAGATGAGCGACCTCGCCAACTCCGGAAACGAACATCCACGCCCAGAGCGGCACGGCGGCGGCGGCATGAAGACAGGCGCCGAGAAAGAACGGACGAAAAGAGGCGGCGAACAGCCATCCCGCCTCCGTCCTCATCCGGGATGCGACCAGCCTCGGGGACGCGGACATGAGACAGACACCCTCTGTTGTGCTGATCATGCGCAATAGAGGCACGAATGCTCGTCAACGTTGTTCCCGAGCAAAGAAGACCGCGATGACCGGCGCTACACTCCTTTGATCAGGCCACCTGAATTCATGAACCGATGACAGCCGTGCCGCATCTTTCCGCCATCCGACCCGACCTCGCCGTCGACGACCTTCTCAGACGCCACAAGGCCGCGATTCCGGTCTTCATTCGACGGCGGATGCTCTGCGTCGGGTGCCCCTTCGCCCCGATCCACACGATCGCCGACGCCTGTCTCGAGCATGGGGTCGAGCTGGAGTCGTTGCTGGCGGAGCTGGCGGACGTCCTGTCCGTCGATGGATCCCTGGCCTGATGAGGACGGAAAATTGGACATGACGCAAATCACGCCCACACCAGACGGCTTCGACATAGAAGCGGCGCTCGTCGCCGAAGGCTTCGAGCTCCCTGTCGGGGATGTTCAATTGCTGATGCGGGAAGGGAAGATCACCAGCCGGCTGGATCAGGGCGGAGGCGAGGATGCCGGGACGTTTCGGCTCGTCTTCTTCCATCGTGGCACTCGCCTGACCCTGATCGTCGACGAGAGCGGCCAGGTGCTGCGCCGCTCCTCGATCGCGTTTGCGGGAGAGGAGTTGCCCGCCGCGCTGCACCGTCCGGCACCGTGAATTTCAGTCCTGTTCGGCCTGGCCATCCGCGAGGGCGACAAGGCCGTGCGGATTGCACACGACGATCTTCTTGCGGGAGCTGGAAACCAGCCCCCGACCTTCCCAGGCGCTCAACAGACGGCTGACGGTATGCAGCGTTGCGCCGGTCATCTCCGCGATATCGAGACGCGTGATGGGGAAGTCGATCAGAATGCCCTCCTCCGTCTTTCGCCCCGCCTGGTGAACGAGGCGCAGCAGCGCGTGAGCCACTCGCCGCTCGACCCCTTCCGTCCCAAGCTCGCGGATACGCGTATGGGCTTCCTGAAGGCGCTCGCCGACCGTCGCCAGTGCATTGACGGCCAGAGCCGGGCAGCGCGCGACGAGAAAATCCCACTGGCTCATGGGCCAGACCATCGTCAGGCTTTCGACCACGGCCGTCGCCGTGCCGGGATAGTCGCTGCGGCGGATCGCCTTGGCGATGCCGTAGATATCGCCCGGATGAACGTGTCGAACGAGGATCTGCTGGCCGTCCGGAGCGGTCTGGGTCACTTTCAACCGGCCATGCAGGAGTGCGAAGAACTCGGCGGCCGGATCGCCCTGATTGAAGACGGACATACCGGTCGCCAGTCGGCGCGTGTGGGCCGATTGCAGAACCGCGTCCAGGTCCTCGTCCGCCATCGTGGCGAAGATGTCGAGCTCCTTCAGCACGGACCTGTCTATCCGCTGGGCTGTCATCCTTCGTCTCCATCGGCGCTCTCGTGATTCTCGTGCGCGCCTGCAAGCCGGCACCTCTACTCAACGATCCGCCTCGCCACAACGATCCAGGAAAGGTGGAGCGGCAAGGCCGGCCGGAACGGCCTTGCCGCTCCACCCAGAAGGTTGTGCGGCGAGTTTGCGCCCGGACAACGATGCACGCAGGCCAAGCTGGCAAAACCGGAACCTCGTCAAACAGGATTCCTGCCGATGACCACCATGTCAGACGTCCGCGCGGTACTCGACCTACGCAGCTTGCCATGCACCACCCGCCGCGCGACCATATTCGGGATGTTCGACGCTCTCGAATCCGGACAGGCGTTCGAGATCGTCAACGATCACGATCCGGCGCCGCTGCGCGGCCACTTCGACGCACGCGCCGACGGTTCCTACGACTGGACCTATGTCGAAGCCGGCCCGCGCGAATGGCGCGTCAGGATCACGCGGGGCTGAACGATGGACGTTGTTGAAAACACCGTCCGCCGCGCCCTGCGGACGGTGGACGACCCGGAACTCGGGGTGAATGTCGTCGATCTCGGGCTCGTTCGTTCGGTCGCGATCGACGAGGATCGGGTGGACATCGTGATGATGATGACGACACCGACCTGCCCGATCGGCTCGTTGATCGCCGAAACGGCGAAGGTTGCCGTGGAAAGTCGCATCGGTGGTAACTGGCGGGTGAGCGTTTCCCTCGATCGCTCGGCGGAGTGGAGTCCGGCGCTGGCCTCTCCCGAGGTCCGGGCCCATTTCGAGCCTCACCCGTCAGCGGTGGCAGGCGCATTGAAGGCCGCCTTTTCCCGCCTGTTCAAGCTGGCATGACCCCGTCTCGCATCTTGCGCCCGGCCGCGGCCGGCCTTGCCGCCGCTTCGCTCGTCATGGGCCTGACGGGCGGGCTTGCGCGTCTCGGCATTTCGCCCTCCCCCGCCTCGGCGATGGAGTTTCACGGCGCGCTGATGATCGCCGGCTTCTTCGGAACCCTGATCGGCCTGGAGCGCGCCGTCGCCGATGGTCGGAGCGCGGCATTGATGGTGCCGCTCCTTTCATTGGCAGGCGTGGTGAGCCTCGTCACCGGTTTCGAGCAGGCGGCGGCGGCCGGCTTCCTCCTCGCCGGGCTGGGCCTTACGCTACTCACGGGTCTCGCCTGCTGGCGGCAGCCGACGCTGTTTGCCGCCGTCATGACGATGGGCGCGGCCTTTTTCGTATGGGCGAACGCGCTGTGGCTCAGCGGCCGGACCATCACGGACGTCACCTATATCTGGCTCGGTTTTCTCATCCTGACGATCGCCGGCGAACGGATCGAATTGTCCAGGCTGATGGCGACCTCGGATCTGGCGAAACTCGTCATCACCGGCATCATCGCTCTCTTCACCATGGCGCTGGCCGGCGGCGAACCCTGGAGCGGCTCATGGCTCTTCGGCGCGTCACTCGCCGCTCTGGCGACCTGGCTGCTCGTTCACGACATCGCCCGCAAGACCGTCCGCACCAGGGGCCTGGCGCGCTATTCGGCCTTCTGCCTCCTCGCGGGATATGTCTGGCTCCTGGTCGCGGCGCTCGGTGTCGTCGCCGCGCCACCGGGCGTCGCCGCCTTCGGTCACGACGCGGCGGTGCACGCGATCGGCCTCGGCTTTGTCCTGTCCATGGTCTTCGCGCACGCGCCGATCATCCTTCCGGCGGTCGCCGGAGCGACGGTTCGTTACACGCCGCTGCTCTATCTGCCGACGGCCCTTATCCAGGCAGCCGTGGCGCTACGAGTGGGCGCCGACCTTTCGGGCCGCTTCGACATCCTGCCGGTTGCGGCCTGGGCGACGATCGTCGCCATTCTCCTCTACGGCGCACTCCTGGCCATGACGGCGCTGGTCGGCAAAACCGACGAGGGCCCCGACGCCGGCGCGGCCGGTGAAGCAAAACCCGGTTCCGCCCGGATCGGCCAGCCGGCTCGGGGCGCACAATCCAACGCAAGCCCCGAAAGGGGAATCAGATGACCGCGACGGCACGCTCCTTGTCCCGCCATCCCCACTGGCTTTCGGTCAGCTTTCGGCCCTTCTTCTTCCTCGGCGCCCTGGCGATGGCGGCTTCGGTGCTGGTCTGGCTTTTCGTCCTGTCGGGTGCCGAACTGCCCAGCGCGTTCATCCCGCGCGACTGGCACGTTCACACGATGCTCTTTGGCGCGATACCCGCCATCATCGCCGGCTTTTCCTTGACGGCGGTGAGCAACTGGACGGGCCGCCCGCCCGTCTCGGGCGGGCTCCTGCTCGCTCTCGTGATCTTGTGGCTGGCGGGTCGCCTCGCCACGTCGGTCTCGACCATTATCGGGTTCTGGCCGGCCGCCGCTGTCGATCTTCTGTTCCTGCCCGGTCTCGCCCTGGTGTTCGGCCGCGAGGTGATCGCCGCCGGCAACTGGCGCAACCTGCGCGTCCTCGTCCTGATCGTGCTGATCGCGCTCGCCGATTTCGGCTTTCAGATGGAAGTTGCCAGCACGGGGCTTGCGGAGACGAGCGTGCGGGCCGGCATCGCATTCGTGCTCGCCCTCGTCATGCTGATCGGCGGACGCATCGTCCCCGCCTTCACCCGCAACTGGCTCAAGGCGCGCGAGGCAACCCGGCTTCCGGCCCCGTTCAGCACTCTCGATACGGTCGCCTTGACCGTCTCGTTGGCCGCGCTGGGCGTGTGGACGGCGCTGCCGGACCATCTCTCGGCCGCGGCTCTGCTCTTTGCGGCGGCCGGCCTGAACACGGCGCGGCTGACGCGTTGGTGCGGTCTTGCGACACGCTCGGAGCCGTTGCTCTTCGTTCTTCACGTCGCCTTCGCCACGGTGCCTCTTGGCTTTGCCGCCGTCACAGCCGGGATCGTCGCCCCGGCGCTCGTCGAGCCGGCCGCGGCGCTGCATGTCTGGACGGCGGGCACATTCGGCCTGATGACGCTGGCGGTGATGATCCGCGCCGCTCGCGGCCACTCGGGACGGCCGTTGACGGCCGGTACCTTCGAGACGACCCTGTTCGTGCTGGTGCTAGTTGGCACCTTCGCCCGAATGGCCGCCCCTTATGCCGGTGGCGCCTATCTCATCCTTCTCGATGTGGCGGGACTTGCCTGGGCGGCGGCCTTCCTCGGCTTTGCTGCCGGTTATGCCGGACTTCTTCTCACGAGACGGGGAAGCGCGTCGTAGTCCCCGGAAAAAACGCGAGAAACATAGGCGGCAACTAAGTTTCGGTGCTGAAGACGGCAGCCAACGAATGGTGTCGTTCCGGCCCAAGGAGCGAAACCGATCTTGTTGAAAAGTAAGCGCCATGAATTCACTGCTTTAGGCGATCCAGCGGGGAATCGCGATTTTATCATTCCGAACACCTGCACTAGAAAGATGAGGCGGCGATTCGTGGCGGCGACAGATGACCATCCGCGGCGAGTGCTCCGCAGGGTAGCCAAATCAATGGAGACCAGATGATGGTTTCACAACTCACACGCGGCGAACGGGAAGTGGGCATCTTGATCGCAGCAGCGGTTGCGCTGTGCGGACTGGCGCTCGCGATAGCGGGACGCAACGATCCCCTCGGCGTCCACGGTGCCTTCGTGCTCGTCGGGAGCGTCGCGCTGATCGTCCTCCTGCTGTCCCGCCTCGATAGCCCGGAGCCAGATGTCAGCCGGCGTCCGTCGGAGTACTACGACGACCCGATCAAGGTCGGTGTCGCATTGTCGATGCTTTGGGCCGTCTTTGGCATGTTCGTCGGCGTCTGGGTCGCCGCGGAACTGGCCTGGCCATTTCTCAACTTCGAGACGGCATGGCTCAGCTTCGGTCGCCTCCGGCCTGCCCATACGACCGGCGTCATCTTCGGTTTCGGCGGCAATGCCCTGATCGCCACATCCTTCCATGTCGTGCAGCGGACATCGCGGGCGCGGCTTGCTGGCCAGGTGAGCCCCTGGTTCGTGCTCCTCGGCTACAACCTCTTCTGCTTTCTTGCCGTCACCGGCTACCTGATGGGTCTGACGCAGTCGAAGGAGTATGCCGAACCGGAATGGTACGCCGACCTGTGGCTGGTCGTCGTCTGGGTGACGTACTTCGTCCTCTTTCTGCGGACGATCGCCCGGCGGAAGGAACCGCACATCTACGTCGCCAACTGGTACTTCATGGCGTTCATCGTGGTCGTGGCGATCCTGCACATCGTCAATAACCTCGCGATACCGGTGTCCCTTGGTCACGCCTGGAGCTATCCGATCTGGTCGGGCGTCCAGGACGCGATGGTGCAGTGGTGGTATGGCCACAACGCCGTGGCCTTCTTCCTGACCGCCGGCTTTCTCGGCATGTTGTACTACTATCTGCCGAAGCGGGCCGAACGGCCGATCTTCTCCTACCGCCTGTCGATCCTCAGCTTCTGGGGCATCACCTTCTTCTACATGTGGGCGGGCTCTCACCACCTGCACTACACGGCCCTGCCCCACTGGGTGCAGACCCTCGGAATGACGTTTTCCGTCATGCTGCTGGTCCCCTCGTGGGCCTCGGCCGGCAACGCGATCCTGACCCTCAACGGCGCGTGGCACAAGGTCCGCGACGACGCGACGCTGCGCTTCATGTTCGTTGCGGCCGTATTCTACGGGCTATCGACGTTCGAAGGATCCTTCCTCGCCATCCGTCCCGTAAACTCGCTCTCGCATTACACGGACTGGACCGTCGGACATGTGCATGCCGGGGCGCTTGGCTGGGTTGCACTCATCACGTTCGGCTCGATCTACACGCTGGTGCCGTCGCTCTGGAAGCGGGAAAGGATGTATTCGGCGGCGCTGGTCGAGGTCCATTTCTGGCTCGCGCTGATCGGCACGCTGATCTACGTCTTCGCGATGTGGAACTCCGGGATCGTCCAGGGGCTGATGTGGCGCACCTATACGGAAAGCGGCACCCTCGCCTACTCCTTCCTCGACTCCCTTGTCGCCATGTATCCCTACTACATTGCCCGGACGATCGGAGGACTTCTGTTTCTGCTCGGCGCCATCGTCGGCTGTTACAACATCTGGATGACGGTCCGCGCCAGCCCCGCAGCCGCCGAGACGGCGCTCAAGGACCTGCCGGACGCCCGCTGGGCCGAAGGCACGGCGACCACCCCGGCGGAGTGAAGTCATGGCCGAACTGTTTCACCGAAAGATCGAGCGAACCGCCATCGGATTCGTTCTCGCGATCATCGCGGCCGCGAGCGTCGGCGGGATCATCGAGATCGCTCCTCTGTTCACGATCGACGAGACCGTCGAGGAAGCTCCCGACATGCGGCCATATACGCCACTCGAGCTGGCGGGCCGCAACGTCTACATGCGGGAGGGATGCTATGCGTGCCACTCGCAGATGATCCGCACACTGCGGGACGACGTCGATCGCTACGGTCCTTACTCCCTCGCAGTGGAGTCGCGTTATGACCATCCGATGTTGTGGGGCTCGAAGCGAACCGGGCCTGACCTGGCGCGCATCGGCGGCAAGTATTCCGACATCTGGCACGTCGCGCACCTGACGAATCCCCGCGACGTCGTGCCTCAGTCGAACATGCCGGGCTATCCGTGGCTCGCCCGCACCTCCCTGCGAACCGAGGATCTTGGCCTTCATCTCGCGGCCCAGCAGCGGATCGGTGTTCCCTACACCGATGAGATGATCGCCAACGCGGCCCGGGACGCGCTGGGACAAGCCTTGCCCGACAGCGACTACGCCGCCGGCGTGAAGGAACGGTATGGGGATAAGGCGCAGATCAGTGCCTTCGACGGGGTGACGACGGAACTGACCGAGATGGACGCTCTTGTTGCCTACCTTCAGGTTCTGGGAACCCTGACGGATGCCGCGTACCAAAACACGGCCGCGCCGGAAGAAGCACCGGACGCCGAGGACCTCGCAGCGGGATCCGCCACTTCGTCCGGAAGGCGATGAACATGGACATAGACCACGCCACGGTCGTCGCCTTCTCGAAGAGCTGGGGGTTGTTCTATCTGATCGCCCTGAGCATCGGCGTCCTGATCTACACCTTCCGGCCCTCGAACAAGAAGCGGTTCGACCGGGCCAAGAAGACGATCCTGGACAAGGAGGACAGGCCATGACCGCCAGAGAACGCGACGCCGTCAGCGGCCGCGAGACCACCGGTCACGAATGGAACGGGATCAAGGAGCTCGATACGCCCGTCCCCAAGGGCATCCTCATCTTCCTCATCGTGACTCACGTATTCGCCATCCTCTGGTGGTTCCTGATGCCGGCCTGGCCGCTGGGGTGGACCTACACCAAGGGCCTCCTGGGAACGAACCAACACGAGCGGGTCGAACAGCAACTCGCCCAGGCGGCCGTCGCAAGGTCGGCATGGGAAGAGAAGATCGCTTCGCTGAGCTTCGACGAGATTCAAGCGAACGAACAACTGATGGACATCGTCAGACAGACTGGACACAAGCTCTTCGGCGACAATTGCGCAGCCTGCCACCGGGCGGATGCAACGGGGGGCAGCAACTACCCCGATCTGACGGATGATGACTGGATCTGGGGGGGCGAACCGGAAACCATCGCGGAAACGCTGCGCGTCGGCATCAACTCGCCCCATGGCGAAAGCCGGATGGGTCAGATGCCAGCCTTCGGACGCGACCAGATGCTCGAGCGCAAGCAGGTGGTCAACGTGGCGAACTACGTCTATTCGCTCAGCCATCCCGAATATTCCACTGCCGCGAACATCGACCGGATCGAGGCAGGACACGAAGTCTTCGTGACGACTTGTGCGCCTTGCCATGGTGAAGACGCGCGAGGCTCCCAGGAAATCGGGGCACCCAACCTCACGGACACGGCATGGATATACGGCGGAGATCTTGCGACGATCATCAGCAGCGTCCACGGCGGTCGCCAGGGCCATATGCCCACCTGGGAAGAGCGGCTGACGCCCGTCGATATCAAGATCTTGGCGCTCTACGTGCATTCATTGAGCGTCGCACGGCCGTAACCCAGAACCGGACGATCAGATGCGCAGATCTTTCGCAATCCGGCCGCTCGTCATTCTTCTCGTCCTGGCGGGCATGCTGATCTTCGCCGGAGCCAATGCGCACCTGTTCTATGTTGCATTGACTTCGCAACCCGACTGCGTGGCGCATCTGAAGGAGCCCGGCAGCAAACCCGGCCAATTCCGCGCAGCAAAATCTGCCTGCTGACGGCCGCCATGTCCGGACATCATCACGCCGAGGAGGAAGACATGAACGAAAACGACGAGAGATACGGTCTCCTCACCGAAACCTCGGATGTGAGAGAAACCCTCTCGCCAGAACTGCAGCGCCATCTGCCGCCTGCCACGGCTCTGAACTGGCTGCGTGCAGGCTGGCGGGATCTCATGGCGCAGCCGGGCCCCAGCCTGGCCTATGGTCTCGCGGTATTCCTCGTTTCCGTCCTGGTCGTTTCGGGCTTGTTTTCCTACGGCTGGGGGCAGATTCTCTTTCCGGCGCTCGCAGGCTTCCTGGTCGTCGGCCCAGTCCTGGCGGTCGGCCTCTACCAGAAGAGCCGTGCGATCCGGACCGAGACTCCGGTTTCTCTCAACGACATGCTCGCCGTTCGCGCCCGTTCCGGGACTGGCCAGATCTTCTTCGTCGGGGTTCTTCTCTGCCTGGTGATGCTCCTTTGGGTGCGCGCCGCCGTGCTGATCTACGCCCTGTTCTTCGGTTATCGCCCGTTTCCGGGCTTCGACCACATGACCGCGGTCCTCCTGACGACCGGGACGGGCTGGGGAATGCTCTTGACGGGAACGATCGTCGGCGGCCTGTTCGCCTCATTCTCCTTTGCCACCGGCGCCTTCTCGATTCCCATGCTGCTGAACGAGCGGACAGACGCCGTCACGGCCATGAGCCGCAGCATGGCGCTCGTCTGGAACAACGTGCCCGTCATGCTGGCCTGGGGCGCAATCGTGCTCGGATTGTCAGCCATCGCCCTCCTGACAGGGCTCCTGGGCCTGATCGTGGTGTTCCCGCTGCTCGGCCATGCCACGTGGCACGCCTACGAAGCGATCTGCCGACCGGACCTTTCGAGAAGCGATGCTCCATTGCCTGCAGCGTCCGGCGAGCACTTTACGGGCCCGGCCGAGCTTGCGCGGGACTAAGCCGGTGAGCACGCCATGAGCTGCTGCGCCCAGAACGCCTGTGTCTTTCCGGACGAAGGTCCGCACCTGGGAAGCAGGGCGGAACAGGAAATCCTGCTCGCGCGCCGAATTGTTTCGGACGGCGTGCGGCAAGTGACGCTTTCGGCCCTCGCCATGTCCGGATCGTCCCTGCTGGTGATGGCGAACTCCCTCCGGCCGGGGCGCTACAGGTTCCGCAGTGAGTTCGTCGAAGGGGAGCGGCAGGTGCGCCGCTCGGGGCGCACGGTCCAGGCCATATCGTGAGCAGCCTGATCTATCTCGTCCCGATCGCCCTCGGCATGGGGCTTGTCGGACTCTGCGCCTTTCTCTGGTCGCTCAGGAACGGCCAATACGGGGATCTCGACGGCGCGGCCGAACGCATCCTCATCGACGAGGACAAGCCGATCACTCCTGCCAAGCGCGATCCCGCTTCACCGCGCCGGCCGTCGCGCGCCCGGCCCGATCAGTCGAGTGAAGCCAATGCCACCTCAAGGTCAGAACACCAGGCCGGCAACGGCCGTAAGGACGAAGACCAACGCAATCAGGCTGGGTACGATCACTGCGGCGCCAAAAACCATCGCCAGGATCGAGACCAAATCAGTCGGAAGCTGTGATTTCGAAATCATGACTGAAACATAATCGCGCGCTGCCGTGCGGCAAGAGGCCGGAAGCTGGTTGGTACCGAAGGCCATCGCGGGCTGGTTGCCGACCGGATCGCGGAGCGGCACGGGGTAGTTTTTGATGAGACGGTTCAGGTGATCCGGCCAACCATGTTGGATGGATCCGTGGCCGAACTGCTCGACGCCGAGCTGGGCTCGCCAGCGCTCGAAATCATCAGGCGCTACAGCTCCGCAGGAACGAGCGTTTACGGTGCGTCGCCCTCTTCCAGCTTGAGCCTCAGAGCGGAGATGACCCTATAGGTCGCCTCGACGTCTTCGGTCTGGAGGCCTTCGGATAGGGCATTCACCCACGGCGCTTGCAGCCGCATGGCGTCGTCGTAAGCCTTCATTCCTTTGTTGGTCAGAACGACGAGCTGCGCCCTCCGATGATGAGGGTTTGGCTGGAATTCGACGAGCCCATCCCTCTCCAAGTCGTTGACGATGCGCTGAATGTTCTGCCGGTTCGCGCCCATGTCACGGGCAATCCATGCCACAGGCTGCGGACGCTCCGCCGCTACGATTGTGCCGAGAATTTGCCATCGGGCGCTTGTCAGTCCGAGGCTCGCAACAAGCCTGTCACCTGCCGTAAGCAGACGGCTGTTCAGCCTCAACAGGCCGAAAATCGTCTCACTCAAGGCTGTTCCGGCTGGTGATCGCTTCATCATTTCCATATGGGTTTTAGCAGCGTCATTGACAACATCATGTCAATACCGCTAAGCCTTGCGCTGGATTGACATCATAGCACCATATTGAACCGAGGCAGCCATGATCAAGATCGTGCATCCAGTCGCGGGAGGGGTTGCCGTCCTGACCATCGCAGTCTTTTGGCTGGCCACCGCCCTCAGCGAACTGTTCGCCTCGGCGGAGACGGTTGCTGCCGTTAAAACCGCGATCCCATGGGGCTTCCTGCTGCTCATCCCGGCGCTTGCGGCCACTGGTGGCAGCGGCTTCAATTTGTCGAGGGGGCGACGGCCCCAACTGATCATCACGAAGATCAGGCGCATGGCGGTCAGCGCAGCCAACGGTCTCCTGGTCCTCGTGCCCTCGGCGCTGTTCCTCGCCTCCAGGGCGCAAGCCGGAGAGTTCGACGCTGCTTTCTATGCGGTGCAGGCGCTCGAACTGTTCGCCGGTGCCGTCAACATCACGCTGCTTGGCCTCAACATGCGCGACGGCTTCAAGATGAAGGGCCGTTTCCGACGCCCCGCCAAAACGCACCCGACCACCAGCAGAGGAGTCTGAGATGGCGAAATTCGCAGAAATGGACCCGACCGTATCGCTGGCGTCCCAACTGGCAGATGAGGGCGGTCCTGTGATCCTGATCAACACGTTCGTGGTGCCCCCAGAAGACGCCGACAGGCTGCTTGAGGCTTGGACGAACGACGCCTTCGTGATGAAGCGGCAGCCGGGATTCATCTCGACTCAGCTTCATAGGGGGATCGCAGGGAGCGGCATGTTCCTGAACTACGCGGTGTGGCAGTCTACCGCCCACTTCCGGGCGGCATTCAGCAATCGCGAATTTCAGGCGCAGCTCGGGGCTTATCCGGATAGCGCAACAGCCAGCCCGCACCTATTCCGCAAGGTGGAAGTACCCGGTATCTGCGTGGCCTGACGCCACGGATGCATAATCAAGTCTATCGACGGGCACCGTTACCGTCTGGGCCACACCCAAGTCGGCGTATCCAGATCGGGGGAAAAGGTTTCGCCGAAATTCTTCGCCAAGCGGATCTCGTTCACCGCGCCTTTGCGTTCGATCGCACGGATCAGCGTGTCGCTGTGGCTTACGAGGACAATCTGCCTTTCAGGGGACGCCGTCACCACGAGGCGGGCCAGCGCGGGCATAAGCGACTGGTGAAGGCTTGCCTCCGGCTCGTTCAGAACCATCAGTTCGGGCGGGCGTGGCGACAGAAGCGCCGCCACGAGCAGCAGGAAGCGTAGCGTTCCGTCAGACAGTTCGGCCGCCCCCAGTGGCCGCAGGAGGCCCGGCTGGTGGAACTGGATGCCGCCATGATGACCATCGGCCTCGGTGGTGAGGCTGGAGCCCGGGAAGGCGTGCTCGATCGCCGCATCAAGCGCATCGCAGTCACCAATCGCTCGGATCGTCGCGATCGCCGCGGCGAGATCCGCCCCGTCGCCTGCCAGCACTGGCGTATAGGTCATCACTTGGCGACGGCGTGCAGGTGCTGCGGGATCGGTACGCAGCGAATCATAGAAGCGCCAGTCGCGCATTCGCTCGCGCATGGCCAGCAGCTCGGCGCCGTCCACCGGATCGGCACAGTGAGTCACCATCGAGTCGAATGGCGAAAGGTCGTGCGTGACCTCGCGCCACGAGTGACTGCGGGCAGTTCGCAGCCGCACGAACGGCCCGCGACGCTCGGCGAACATCGCCGCAGGACGAAGCGTCTCTCCGGTCCACATCGCCTCGACTTTGATTGCAGGGTCGAGGGGGAAAGGGTTCCCGGGGCTGGGCATCCCGAGGTCGATCGCGTAGCCGAAATCATCGCTCCCGAAACCGAGCCTGAGGGCGACCGGCCGCTTGCGCACCGTCCCCTGAACAGGATGAACGCCTGCCCGCACCATTCGGCCTATCACCTCCGGTCCCGCCCAAAGCGTCGAGGGCAAACCTCCTTCTGAAGCAAGCGAACCGACGAGCCGACCCTGCGCGGTCTCGGCCAACAGATGAAGAGCGCGGTAGAGACTGGTCTTTCCGCTGCCATTCGCGCCGGTAATGATCGTCAGCCGCCCCAGCGGCACGATGAGGTCGCGCAACGAGCGGTAGCCCGATATGGCCAGTGTCGTAATCAACCGAGGCTCCTTCTCCCCCTCCGTCTGCCTCGAGATCGAGAGCATATCGCCTTGGCAACAATGGGGTTGAGGCGGCACGATTTCGCTCGGCCCGATCCTCTCGGATCACGTCGCGGGCATGCCGCGCGAGACCTCGCGGACAGGATGGATGACCCCGAGCCTTCAGATACGAGGGCGCCATGCAAAGGAGGCGCCGGTTCGGCGCCAGACGCCGCATCGGCAGCGTGGTGTCGGCGAGCGGCCCGGCGAGCATGAGCACGTCCCGACAGTTCGATCGGATGCCGCCCGTCGGATCGTCGAGGAGCGTCAGGCACAACTCCACTGCCGGCTGGAGCATCGGGCGACAAATCTGCATCGCTCGATGCTCTCGATCTCCTTGGTAACGCGCCGGGTGGCCGAGACACCGGTTTCCACTTTTTCGCCCGGCGCTTCAGGCATGCGGCGGGAGCGGCGCGCCCGAAGCCTTTGCTGACAGCCAGTCCCGGACCCGGTGGTAGCGCAGCGAAAGCTGCGGTCCGAACGCCATGTAGAAGGGAGCTGAGCGCCGCGGCTCCAGCCGAAGCGCCAGATCCTCCACCGGCACGTCCATCGCCCATTCCGACAGGATCCCGCCGAGCATCGAGCCGGTTGGCACGCCGCGCCCGGACAGGCCCGTCAGGCCGACCACACCCGGCGCGAGATCATAGAGGCGCGGTACCGTGCGGTATTGCATGTCGAGTTCGCCGAACCAGAGATACTCCCAGCGGATCTCCTCGCGAATGTCCGGATGCAGCCATTTCAGCCGGTCGGTCATCACCTGCCGGGTGTAGGCGAGGTCGGCGCCGCGCCGCCCCATCGGAAACATCGAGGCGACGATGCGCCCCGCGCGATCATATTTGTAGACATAGATGTCGCCCCGCCCGTCGTGCATCGTGGTATTGCTGGGCAGGACCTTGCGGCGCGTCTCTTCCGAAAGCGGCTGCGTCGCGGCCACGAAGACGCGCATGATCTTGAAGGTGCGCTCGAGACCCGGCCAGCCCTCGACCGTATAGGCGCCGGTGGCGAAGATCACCTTGTCGGCCGTCACCGAGCCCTTCGCGGTCGTCACCCGCCATTGTCCGCCCTGCCGCTCGACCGATTTCGCGGGCGATGAGGTGTAGAGCCGGCCCCCTTCAGCCATGACGGCGCGCGCGAGACCGCGGGCATAGCCGAGCGGGTTGAGATGCCCGCCCTCCTCATGCAGCCAGCCGCCCATCAGGCGCGGAGAGCCTGTGATCGCCTCCGCTTCGCCGCGGTCAAGCAGGCGGGTCCTCGCACCGACCGCATTGTATTCCGCGACCTTGTGTTCGAGCGCGCGGATCGATCCGGGCTGCAGAGCGCCCATGACATAGCCGTTCTGCTGCCATTCGCAGGTGATCTGATAGGTGCGGATCATCTCCGCGACCTTGTCGTTGGCGCGCGTCTGGCGGCGGATCAGCCGCGCGGCCCACGGTTCTCCCAGCATCCTGCGCAACTGGGCGAGGTCGTAGTGGGTAAAGGTGGGCGTGCAGTGCCCGGCATTGCGGCCGGAGCCGCCGAAGCCGGCCTCCTGGGCTTCGACAACGACGACGGACACGCCCTTTCGCGCCAGTTCGAGGGCGGTGGTGAGACCGGTATATCCCGCTCCGACCACGCAGACGTCCGCCTTGACCGTCTCGTCCAGGGCGCGCGTCGGCGGCGCCGGCTCGGCGGTGGCGAACCAGAGGGAGTCTTCGAAGGGCGAGAAGCGGTTCATCGTGCGGCCCTTCGCTCAGGTGATGTCGCTGCGCGCGTCGAGCGCGTCGCGCAGGCCGTCGCCGACGAAGTTGAAGCCGGTGACCGCCAGCGTGATCGCGACGCCGGGCACGATGGCGAGCCAGGGCGCCGAGGCAAGATATTGCTGCGCACCGTTGAGCATGTTGCCCCAGCTCGGCAGCGGCGGCTGGATGCCATAGCCGAGAAAGCTGACATAGGCTTCGAGCAGGATCGCGCGCGCCACGGTGAGCGTCGCGGCCACGATGATCGGGCCGATCGCGTTCGGCAAGAGCTCGCGGAACATGATCTGGGAGTTCGGCAGGCCGAGCGTGCGGGCCGCGAGGATGAAGTCGCGATCGCGCAGCGACTTGATCTCGGCCTCGACGATCCGCGCGATCTCCATCCAGCTCGTCGCGGCGATGATGACGGTGATCATGATCGGGCTCGGCTTGATGAAGGCGGCGAGCGCCAGGAGCAGGAAGATACTCGGAAAGGACAGCATGGCGTCGACGAAACGCATCAGTACGACGCCGATCTTGCCGCCGTAATAGCCGGCGACGATGCCGATCAGGCTGCCGAAGACGGTGCTGATCACCATGGCCGCGAAGCCGACGAGAAGCGAGATGCGGCCGGCCATGAACAGTCGCGCGGCGAGGTCGCGCCCGAGCGGATCGGTGCCGAAGATGTGGTAGCCGGTGAAGGGCGGCGAGAACCGCGCCCGCAGGTCGATGAAGAGATCGTCGAAGGGCAGGAGATAGGGCCCCAAGACGCAGGCGAGGATCAGGATCACGATGATCGCCAGTCCGAACAGAGCCATGCGGTGGCGCAGAAAGCGCCGGACGGCGCGGCGGTGCCACCAGCGCTGGGCGGCGACCGTCCCGGAGTTGAAGGTCACGTCGGACATTCCCTGCCTCCTCAGCCAAGCCGGATGCGCGGATCGATGAAGGCAACCGCCAGGTCGGCGAGGAGATTGCCGATCAGGACGAGGATCGCCGACAGCATCAAGAGCCCCATCACGACCGGGTAGTCGCTGTATCCGAGGCTATCGAGGAACAGTCGGCCCATGCCCGGCCAGGTGAAGACCGTCTCGGTGACGAGAGCGCCGCCGAGGATCGTCGGCAGCTGCAGCCCGAGCAGCGTGATCATCGGCACGAGCGAATTGCGCAGGATATGACGCGACAGGATGGCCGACCCCTTCAGCCCCTTCGCCTTCGCCGTGCGGATGAAGTCCTGGTTCATCACGTCGAGGACCGCCGTCCGCATGTAGCGGCTCCAGACCGCGACATTGACGAGGGCCAGCACCAGGCTCGGCATGATCAGATGCACGGCATAGTCGAGGAAGGACCCGTCGCCGATCGTGTACATGTTGCCGGCGGGCAGCCAGCCGAGCTTGAGCGAGAACAGGTAGATCGCGATGAGGCCGAACCAGAAGGTCGGGATCGAGAGCGCAATCATCGCTCCGACGGTGGCGGCGTAGTCGAAGAACGAGTAGCGCCGCAGGGCCCCCAAAACGCCGATCCAGGTTCCGAGCAGGATGGAGATGAGCGTCGAGGTACCCATCAGCAGCAGCGTGGCGAGAAGATGACTCCAGATCACGGCCAGGACGGGTTGGTTGTCCCGGTAGGACCGGCCCCAATCGCCTGCGAGGAGGCGGGTGAACCACTCCCAGTACTGGACCGGGAGCGGGCGATCGAGGCCCATCTGATGCGCGATCCGCGCCAGCTGCGCCTGCGTCATGCCGGGCGTCAGCGCGAATTGCGAGAGCGGGCCGCCGGGGGCGAGGTTGAGCACGGCGAAACCGATCACCGACACGATGAGAAGTAGGACGATGCTCTGCCAGAGCCGTCCGAGCAGAAAGCGCAGCATTCGCCCCTTCCCTTCCGTTCAGGATCTCGAACTGGCGAGGTCGCCGGCCGCGTTTCGCCGGCGATCCTCCTTCGCTGCGTGCGTTAGCCGCCGTGACGACCGCGGTCCGTTCGGCCGCGCGGGCGCGGACGCCGGTTCACTTGTCCCAATACCAGGTGGCGACGTCCCAGCTGTCGATGCGGACGTTCGTGTTGGGGACGACGCCCTCGAGCCCCGTCTTGTGGCCGCGCACCGTCGCGTACTGGAACAGCGGCAGGAACGGCAGGTCGTCGCGGACGACTTCCTGCAGTTCGGAATAGGCCGCCTTGCGCTCGTCCGGCTTGAAGGTCGTGCCGCCCTTCTTCAGGAGTTGGCCGACCTCCTCGTTCTTGTACTGCCAGGTGTTCTGCCCGGCGCCGCCCTGGGCGGGTATCGAATCCGGCCCCAGATAGTCCGACACATCCGGATCGGACCCGGTCAGGAAGTTGATGCCGACGACGACGGAGTCGAATTTCGACATCATCCAGTATTCGCCCCACATTACCGCCGGCGGCAGGTTCGAGATCGTCATTTCGACGCCGATCTCCTTGAAGGACTGCTGGATGAACTGCTGTGCCTGCTCGCGGATATGGTTTCCTGCGGTGGTGGAGTTGGTGAAGGCGAGCTTCACGCCATCCTTCTCGCGGATGCCGTCGCTGCCCGGCTTCCAGCCTGCCTCGTCGAGCAGGCTCTTCGCCTTCTCCGGATCGTATTCGTGCTGCGGAAGGTCCTTGTTGTAGTAGTAGGACTGCTGCGGCATGAAGGTTTCGGTCGGCGACGGCAGGCCGTAATACAGCGCGTCGATGATCGTCTTCTTGTCGAGCCCGTAGTAGAGGGCCTGGCGAACCGCCAGCTCCTTGAACTGCGGCCGCTCCATGTTGAAGGAGAGGGACTCCACCGTCGACGCGGGAACGACGGCAACCGTCTTGCCAGGCAGGTCCTTGGCCTCGTCGTAGTGGTCCGGGGTGATCCACTGCAGCCCGATCACGTCGATGTCGCCGGTCTTGAACTGGGTGTAGAGGACGGTGAGATCGGGGATGTACTTGTAGATCAGGCGTTCGAGATACGGTCCCTCGCCGAAATAGTCCTTGTTCGCATCGAGAGTGATGTGGTCGCCGGCCATCCGCTCGACCCATTTGAACGGGCCGGTGCCGACCGGGGCGTTGTTGAAGGGGGCGTTGTTCGGGTCGGTGCCCTCGAAGGCGTGCTTGGGCACGATGAAGGTCGTGGCCAGGATCGAGGGATAGGGCGCGTAAGGGCTCTTCAGATCGAAGGTCAGCTCCGTCGGGGAGACGACGGTCAGGTTTTCGACGAGTTCATGTCCCGCGCGGCGCCAGCTCTTGAAGTCCGGGTCGACCAGGAGTTCCAGCGTGAACTTCACGTCCTCGGCGGTGAAAGGCTTGCCATCGTGCCATTTGACGCCGTCGCGCAGATGGATCTTCCAGTGCAGGCCGTCCTCGGAGATGCCGCCATTGTCGACGCTCGGGACCTCCCGCGCGAGCGACGGCTGGAACTCGCCCTTCTCGTCGACGATGAAGAGCGGATCGAAAATGGAGAAGTGGATGCCCTCGTCGACCTCGATGTGCGGCATGTGCGGATTGGAGACGGTCGGCTCCTGCGAGAAGCCGACGATGACCTGGCCGGTCGGCTTTTCGGGCGGTGCGGCCAGGGCCGAAGCCCCCTTGCCGACCAGGGCGGGCATGACGAGACCCGCGGCCGACGCACCCATCAGCGTCAGCACCCGGCGCCGCGACGGGCGGATCAAAGAAGGGAAGAGATGGTCTGCCATGTCTGATATCCTTCTGTTTGGTCGATGGTCTGCACTTGGTTCTAAAAGCCGCTGATCGGGGCCACCCTCGATCCGTCGGTGAAGCGGGAGAAGCGGAACTCGGCGGGGTCGACGACCGGCGTGCGGTTCATCACGATATCGGCCATCAGCCGCCCGGCGCCGGGACCGATGCCGAAGCCGTGGCCGGAAAACCCGGTCGCGACGTGAAAGCCCGGAATCTCGTCGATCGCGGAGATCACCGGGATCGCGTCCGGCGTCACATCGATGCGACCGCCCCAATGCTGTGCGATCTCCGCATTCTTGAAGGCCGGGAAGGCGCGCGTCATCTCGCCGAGAGCACGCTCGGTCATTCGCCGGTCCGGCTTGGGGTCGAGAACGCGGCAGTATTCGAAGGGGCTCGCCGCGTCGAGCTTCCACTTTCGCGGCGTGCGGGCCTCCTCCAGGAAGCGCCAGGAGAGCCGGAAATTCAGCGAGTTCCAGTCCTCGCGAAGGGCTGGCAGGAAACGGCGCGCGTAGCGGAAGGAGTTCGGAACGATGTCGACGACGTTCTCGTGGCCGCAGGCGATCGTGTAGCCACCGTCCTGGCGCTTGCGGCACGCGAAGTCCTTCGCCCAGATGGCCTGTTCGGGTCCGCCTTCGAGCGGCTTGGTCCGCAGCACCGAGGCGAGCACCGTCAGCTGCGGCAGGTCGAGGCCGTAGAGGCCGCAGAACAGGTTCGACCAGGCGCCGCCGGCCAGAACCACCGAGGAACAGGCGATCGATCCGCGCTCGGTGACGACACCGGAGATCCGGCCGCCCGTCGTCTCGATGCCGCGCACGGCGCATTCGGTCAGGATCGACGCGCCTCTGTCGCGGGCCGCCTCCGCTATGGCAGGCGCAGCCCTCTGCGGCTCGGCACGGCCGTCGGCGGGCGTGTAGAGCGCGCCCTTCACCTCCAGGTTCGCTTCCGGGAACATCGCCTTGAACTCGCCCGGATCGAGCATCCGGGACGCGATCTGCCAGGGCTCCAGATGCCGCTGCCAATTGGTGTAGTTCTCGACGTCCTTGTCGGTCGGACAGGTGAAGACGATGCCGGAACGGGCGTAGCCGGTCGGGCGGCCGATGCGCCGGTCGAGGTCGCGCCAGATGCGCAGGGCCTCCGCCATCAGCGGCACTTCACGTGGATCGCGGCGCGAGATCCGCACCCAGCCCCAGTTCCGGCTCGACTGCTCCTGGGCGATGCCACCCTTTTCGCAGAGCGCCACGCTTACCCCACGTTCGGCAAGCTCCAGCGCCGTCGAGACGCCGACGATCCCGCCGCCGATGACGACGACATCGACGGCTTCGGGAAGATCGAGATCGCCATGGACGGGCGTGACGAACGGGCCGGGCATGTCAGTACTGCTCCTCAAGCTGGCAGTTCACGGCGAATTCGGCGACGCTCGCCGTATTCGACAGGCCGATCAGCATGGCGATGGCATCGGCGAGTTCGGCGGGGTCGGTCATGGCCTCGGGCTCGCGATCGGTGATGGATCGGGCCATCTGCGTGTCGACGAAGCCGGGGCAGATCGCGGTGGCGCGGATGCCCCTGTCATAGCCCGACTGGCGGATGCCATGCGCCAGCGCGACGGCAGCGAACTTGGTCATGGCATAGAGGCCGGATTTCGCCGACTTCACGCGCTTTCCCGACAGGGATGCGATGATGATCACGCGCCCTCGCCCGCCGGCCGCCAGCGGCTCGAACGCCGCCTTGACCAGCCGGCGCGGCGCCTTGACGTTCACCGCGAACATCCGGTCGAGGTCCTCGTCTTCCGCCTCGATGACCGTCTTCGGGATCATCACCCCGGCATTGGCGACGACCGCGTCGATCCGACCGAAGCGCGCCATCGCTTCCGCCACCCACGCGTCCTCCGCGGACGTCGTCGCGTCATAGGCGAAGAGATGAGTGCGCTCCGGATCTGCGAAGTCCGGCATCTCCGGCCGGCGCATGCCGAGCGAAAGCGCCCATCCGTCCTGCGACAGGCGGCGCGACACGGCCTCGCCGATGCCGCGATTGGCGCCCGAGATCAGTGCCACCGGCCTTGTCTCCACGTCGCTACCCCCGCCCCTCATTGCTCTTGACGATGCGCCAGTAGATGCCGCGCAGGAGGTCGATCACCTGCGCATATTCCTCGTCCGAGATGTCGTGGAAGAAATCCCGCGACTGCCGCACGATCTCCCGGACATCGTCCGACAGCTTTTCGCCCTTGTCGGTCAGGAACAGCGCCTGAACCCGGCCGTCGCTTTCATCCGCCTCGCGGCGGATCAGGCCGTGGCGCTCCATGTCGTCGAACACGCGCGCCATGGCCGAGCGATCCTTCATCGCCGCCGCCGCGACGAGGGACGGCCGGATCCCCGGATGGCGCCCGATCAGAAACAGCGCCGTCACCTTTCCGGTGCCGCGGGCGACATCCAGCCCCTCGAGCCGAGCATCGAGGTCCCGGGTCACCGCGAGGTTGAGGCTGCGGATGAAGAAACTCAGCGTCTCGTCGAGAATGCCGAGGTCCACGTCTTCGACGCGCGTCACCGTGGATCTGGACTGGCTGCGATCAACCGTCATCGCCGGCTCCCCAAAAGAGGTGGCGTCTCGCCTGGCGGGAGTCTGCACCGTTCCTCACGCTGCACCCCCTCTTCACGAAGGACTTTCGGAAAAGTGATGGACGATGTCAACTACTTTTGCCGAAGAATTCCTCTCTCACGAAGGCTGCAAAGAAGTTAGGCATCTTCGCGCAAAAGAGGGTGCATCCAGCAGCTGGCAGCCGCCGGATCGGTGGGGTGGGTAAGAAAAGCACACACGCCACGGCGGGGCCGTGTCGTGTGCGGAAACTGTCAGGCCGCCAGTTCCCAGCGGCGACCCGGGATCGCGGCCACGAGCTTGCGCGTATAGTCGTGGCGGGGGGCCTGAAAGACCTGCGCCGGCGGCCCTGCTTCCACGACGCGGCCGTTCTGCATCACGATGATCTCGTCGCAGATGCGGCTGGCGATCCGCAGGTCATGCGTGATGAAGATCATCGCCAATTTCATCTCGTCCCGGATCTCGCCGAGGAGATCGAGGATCTGGGCCTGGACCGAGACGTCCAGAGCCGAGACCGCCTCGTCCGCGATGATGAGTTCGGGATCGAACATCAGCGCCCGCGCGATTCCGACGCGCTGACGCTGGCCGCCGGAGAATTCGTGCGGGTAGCGGTCGAAGGCCGAGGGATCCAGTCCGACCCTCGACAGGAGGCGAAGTGCCCGCGTCTTGGCCTCTGCCGAGGAGACGCCATGAGCCTTCGGGCCGCAGGTCAGGATCCGGCCGACGGTGTGTCGCGGATTCAGCGAGGCGAACGGATCCTGGAAGATCATCTGGATCAGCGGGCGATGATGTCGGAACTCCGCCTCCGACAAGCCTGCGACGTCCCGGCCGTTGAAGGAGATCGACCCGCCATCCGTGGCGAGGATCTTCATCAGGAGACGGCCGAGCGTCGACTTGCCCGATCCTGACTCGCCGACGATGCCGACGGTCTGGCCCTTGCGCACGAGGAGGCTGACATCGTCGACCGCCCTGACGATACGTGGCGCCTTGAACAGCGAGCCTGGGAGGTGGAATGTCTTCTTCAGCCCCTGCGCATCGAGAACGACGGGCGCCTGATCCGCAACCGCCACCTCCACCTCGTTCATGCGCGGGACCGCCGCGATCAGACGCTGGGTGTAAGGATGAGCCGGATGGCCGAGAACGCTTGCGGCCCGCCCCTCTTCGACCAGCAGCCCCTTCTCCATGACGATCACCCGGTCGGCGATCTCGGCGACGACGCCGAAGTCGTGGGTGATGAACATCACGCCCATGCCTTCCCTGCGCTGGATGTCCCGGATGAGGTCGAGGATCTGAGCCTGCGTCGTCACATCCAGAGCCGTCGTGGGCTCGTCGGCGATCAGCACCGCCGGTTCGAGCGCGAGCGCCATCGCGATCATCACGCGCTGGCGCTGCCCGCCCGAAAGCCGGAACGGGTACTGCTTGCTTATCACCTCGGGGGTGGGCAGGCCGACCTTCTCCAGAAGCTCGATGACGCGTGCCCTGCGGTCCAATTTCACGTGCTGGCGGTGGGCATCGATCACCTCCGCGACCTGATCACCGATCGTCATCAGCGGATTGAGCGCAGACAGCGGGTCCTGGAAGACGATCGAGACGATCCGGCCCCGCAAGCCGCGCAGTTCCGATGGCGAGGCCGTGAGCAGATCTTGCCCGCGCAGCCGGATCGAGCCGCTCTCGACCGTCAGCGCGTCCGGCAGGAGACCCATGATCGCGTTGGCGGTGACCGATTTGCCCGAACCGGATTCACCCACGATGCACAAGATCTCGCCAGCAGCGAGATCGAAGGAGACGTCCTTCACGGCAAAGCCGCGATCCATGCCCGAAGGCAGCGACACGGTCAGGCCGGCGACCTGCAGCAAGGATTCGGGGCCATCAAGCGTGTCGGGCATGTCGCATTCCTCAGAATTCGCTTCGGACCACATTCAGGCTCGCAAGTTGGACGAGCAATGTCCATGCCATCCGGCCACGACGCCGCCGGCAGGGCCCTCCGCCCGAATTCGATCTCGACAGCGAGAGGCGTAAGGGCCCACGCTGACGGCAATGCATGTCCTTCGCCATTCCCAATGCCGGCCCTTGTCTCGAGTTTTCATCGAGAGGCCCTACAGCCAGGGCTGAGCCAAGGGGCTGTTCCTGCAACACGCCTTCACGGTAGCCGATGGCCGTGTCGAAGTCGGCGGCGCGCCGGGCTGGGGCGTGACAGTCAACTCGGCCCTCCGCGACAAGGCGGCTCACGAAGCCAGTCTTCGCACATCATACGCCGTCCGGGGCCGATGCGGGTGGAAGGTTGTCGGGCGCCGGCCCATCGCCAAGCGGCGATCATCGCGCTCGCCGGCATCCGAAAACCTGCACCCTCGTGGACTTTCGACACGGCTGAAGCTGTCAGCCCAGAGCGGACATGCGCGCCAAACACTTGAACATTACAAACATGTATGCAATGTTGCAGGAATGAACGACGACTCGGCCGTTGCCGCCCTTTCCGCCCTCGCTCACGCCGATCGCCTTGCGGCCTTCCGGATGCTCGTCCGTGCCGGGCCGAACGGCATGCCGTCCGGTGAGATCGCCGAGGCGCTTGCCATCGCGCCAACGCGGATGAGCTTCCACCTTGCGACCTTGGAACGTGCGAAGCTGCTGCACTCCTGGCGTGACGGGCGGCGCATCCTCTATGCGGCGAGCTACGACGACATGCGCCAGCTCCTCGCCTTCCTCACCGAAGACTGCTGTTCCGGCAATCCCGAGATCTGCGGGAACCTGCATGACACCTTCACCTCCACCTGCGCCCCGAAGACCTGCCTATGAGTATTCAGCCCTTCAGCGTCCTGTTTCTCTGCACGGGCAACTCCGCCCGTTCGATCCTTGCCGAAAGCATCCTGCGCAAGGATGGTGCCGGGCGCTTCAACGCCTTCTCCGCCGGAAGCCGGCCGAAAGGCGAGGTGAACCCGATGGCGCTGGAGGTGCTGGCCGAGTTCGGCTACCCGACGGACGGGATGCGGTCGAAGTCCTGGGACGAGTTCGCCGCGCCCGACGCCCCCGTCATGGACTTCGTCTTCACGGTCTGCGACCAGGCTGCGGGTGAGGCCTGCCCCATCTGGCCGGGTCAACCGATCTCAGCCCATTGGGGCATTGAGGATCCAAGTCACGAGGTCCGTGACGACATCTGGAAGCGGGCCGCCTTCACGCAGGCATTCCGCTACATGAAGAACCGCATTTCTGCCTTCATCGCCTTGCCCGTCGAAAGCCTGGAGCGGATCCGTCTGGCCGCCAAGGTGAAGGAAATCGGCCATCTCGAGGGCGCCTCCTTCCGCACGCCCGACCGCGCCTGAGGCATTCGCCATGACCGTCACGATATACCACAACCCCGCCTGTGGAACGTCGCGCAACACGCTGGAGATGATCCGCCGGTCGGGCGAAGAGCCTGAGGTCATCGAGTACCTGAAGACCCCGCCGAGCCGGGAGCGGCTGGTGGAACTGATAGGCCTTATGGGCGTACGACCGCGAGACCTCTTGAGAGAGAAGGGCACGCCCTACGCCGAGCTCGGCCTCGGCGACGAATCCCTCTCGGACGATGCCCTTCTCGACGCGATGATGGCGCACCCGATCCTGATCAACCGGCCGGTCGTCGTGACGGAAAAGGGTGTTGCGCTCTGCCGCCCATCGGAGAAAGTGCTGGCGCTCCTCCGGAGCCCTGTCGCTTCCTTCACGAAAGAGGACGGCGAGACCGTCACAGCGCCCGGCATAGCGACATGACTCCTCCTGCCTCCCTCAACCTGCCGAGCGTCGACCCGTCCAATCTCGCTGGACTGACGTAGACGCGCCGGTTGCTCCAACGCGTTGTCAGCGTCTGCGAGGAATTGGTGAAGTTCACCTGTCTCGTGAGCGGTCGATCTGCCTCTTTGACGAACCGCTACTCCGAACGCGCATCGAAAGTGCTCAGAAGCTGTCCGAGCGCGCGAACCGGCGCACCCTCACAGGTCCCTCCGGCATCCTGCTTCCTGCAACCGCGGACGTATCCATGCTCGCTCTCGCGATCTTCATCGCCACACTCGTTTTCGTAATCTGGCAGCCTCGGGGCCTCGGCATCGGGTGGTCCGCACTGGCTGGCGCTGCCGTTGCGCTTGCGACCGGGGTCGTAGGTTGGAGCGATGTGGGGACAGTCTGGGAGATCGTCTGGGACGCGACCTTCACCTTCGTTGCCTTGATCATCATCTCCCTCGTCCTCGACGAGGCTGGGTTTTTCGCCTGGGCGGCTCTCCACGTCGCCCGCTGGGGCGGGGGGAACGGGCGGCGTCTGTTCCCTCTCGTCGTTGTCCTCGGCGCTGCAATCGCGGCCTTCTTCGCCAATGACGGCGCGGCGCTGCTCCTCACCCCGATCGTCCTTGCCATTCTTCTGCGGCTTCGGTTCCCTGCCGCCGGCGCATTGGCATTCACGGTTGCCTGCGGCTTCGTCGCGGACACGACCAGCCTTCCATTCGTGGTGTCGAACCTCGTGAACATCGTCACGGCGAACTTCTTCAATATCTCCTTCGATCGCTATGCCGCAGTCATGGTTCCCGTGAACCTCGTCTCGCTTATGGCAACGCTTCTCGTCCTATGGATTTGGTTCCGCCGGGATATCCCGGTTACCTATCGCGTCGACGAATTGGATGAACCGCGCCACGCGATCCGCGACCACGCCGTCTTCCGGACGGCGTTCCCCCTCCTGGGGCTTCTCCTTGTCGCCTACTTCGTGACGGGGCCGCTGGGCGTTCCGATCGCCTTCGTCACTGGCGCTGCAGCCCTCGCCCTTCTGGCCGTCGCTGGCCGCTGGCTTTGGGGTGGACGCGCGGTAGTGGACATTTACGGGGTTCTTCGCGGCGCGCCCTGGCAGATCGTCCTGTTCTCGGTAGGCATGTATCTCGTCGTCTATGGTCTCGGGAATGCCGGGCTCACGGACATTGCCGCAGACATCCTGCGGTGGCTTGCCCTTCAGGGTACGTTCGTCGCCACCATCGGCACGGGCTTTGTCGTGGCAGCCCTGGCTTCGATCATGAACAACATGCCTGCAACCCTCGTCGGGGCCCTCGCAATCGACCAGGCGGACGTGGCGCCTATGACGCGCGAACTCATGATCTATGCCAATGTCGTCGGGAACGACCTCGGGCCGAAATTTACACCCATCGGGTCCCTCGCGACCCTTCTTTGGCTTCATGTCCTCGTCGGCAAGGGGCAGCGGATCACTTGGGGGCAGTACATGAAGGTCGGCCTTGTTCTGACACCTCCGGTCCTCCTCGCAGCCCTCGTCGCGCTATGGGTCTGGCTTCCTTTCGTGTCGTCCCAATGAGGACGCCGCGCCATGGCCGGAATACCTCCTTCCGCCGAGAGGCGGGGTTTCGAACGTGAGGGCACGCGTCATGCCGCACATTTGCGCCGAGCCTGTCACCGTCGACACAGGCAGCGCCGACGAGACGGCAATGCAGGGGCCGTTGCTGATGCTCGCCGCCGATTCCAGAAGACCGATAAAGCCCCGATCGAAAGACGCCCGTCACGATTCTTGGTCGAGATAACTCCGCACGTAGAACTTCTCTCCGACCCGCAGAAGGACAGCGGCGATCGGAGTGGCGAGCGCCAGGCCCAGGACTCCGAAGAGAACGCCGAAAAGCAGCTGGACCGAAATCGTCAGCGCTGGCGGGAGCGAGACCGCCTCCTCCTGGACCCGAGGCGTAATGACGTAGCTCTCGACGGTCTGGATGGCGACATAGAGCGCGACGATCCACAGCGCGGTAGACACACCTTCCGACAGTCCGAGCAGGACCGCAGGAACCGCCGCCAAGACGGGTCCGATGTTTGGGACGAAGGTGAGGATCGCCGCGATGACGGCAAGAACCAGAGCCAATGGAACGTCGAGCGCCCACAGGCCAAGTCCGGTGAGCACGCCGACCACGGTCATCGACACGAATTGGGCCTTCAGCCAGCCTCGCAGGGCAACACCCGCCTCGCTTAGAATCTTGGCAGCCTTGGGCCGCAAAGTGGGGGCAAGGAGGCGCGTGGCGCCCCTGACGTAGATGCCGGGGCTGATGGCGCCATAGAGCCCGACGAACACGATGACGACCGCATTTCCGAGCGCGCCGAACGTGGCGGAAAAGGCGGTGGTGGCACCGCTCCCGGATGGGAGCAACTTGCCGGCATCAACCAGATCCAGCAGACGTCGGAGCCAGCCGTGCTCGTCCACATAGCCGCGGGCCCCCTGGAGTGCCTCGGGGAAACTGTCGATCAGCTTCTGGACCTGATCTGCGAGAGCGGCTCCCGCAATAGCCAGGAAGGCGACGATCGCGGTGAGGAGCACGACTGAAAAGACCGTTAGCCCGATATTTCTCCCCGCTCCGACGTGCTTCGCTGTCCAGTCCCCTCCGCCCCTCAGAAAGACGGCCAGCAAGACGCCCGCGAAGACGGCCAACAGCACGTCGGGAGCAAGCCAGAGAACGAGGATGGCGACTGAGGTCAGGACCAGGACGGAGACGATGCGGCGGGACATTTGGACCTTGGCGGAGAGAGTTCTGGACAAGGATAGTGCAGTGGCTCGCGGTATCCGCCCGAGCGATAGAACGGCAGGAGCCGCGGCTGGCGTCGCGGGCCATGGACCGAAACCGGCGGGATCTTGGTACCACTCGAGAGAATGACTTGCCCACGTCGTCGTATCGCCCCTCTGGCCTCAAACGTGAATACAAGCTTCCCTTACGTTCTACAATTGGCCTATAACACCTTGGATTGCACCATTCCCTCTTGTAGTTGCTTTGTGTGAACATTCGACTGCTTAAAGAATAGGGAATTGTTAGGTATTTTATTATTACCTCTAAGACAGATATTGGTGTGTTGGGTAGATCGTCCAGAATGAACAAGTGGCATGCCGATCGCTGCAATTGCTGCTCCTCATTCTCGCGTCATCCAATGGTCAACATCATCAGCTGTGCCGCGAACCTCCTTGGCCGCTGCGTCATCGAACCACAATTGAGGACTTTGAAATGGCACTGATGCAGATTGGATCCGGCTCGACTGCCAACGCGGTGCTCGCGGCGCTGTCTCGCTCGCTCGGAATCATCGAGTTCAAGCCGGACGGGACGATCCTGACGGCAAACGAGAATTTCTGCCGGGCAATCGGCTACAGCGTTCCAGAGATGGCCGGCCGCCATCACTCGATGTTCGTCGAGCCCGCCTTTGTAAAGAGCGCCGACTATCGCGAGTTCTGGGCCAAGCTCGGCCGCGGCGAGTTCGACGCCCGCCAGTACAAGCGCATCGCCAAGGGCGGCCGCGAGATCTGGATCGAGGCGTCTTACAATCCGGTCATCAAGGGCGGCAAGGTCGTCAAGGTGGTCAAGGTCGCCACCGACATCACCGCCGCCAAGACGACCGCGGCGGAAAATGCCGGCAAGCTCGACGCGATCTCCCGGGCCCAGGCGGTGATCGAGTTCTCGCTCGACGGCACGATCCTCACCGCCAACGAGAATTTCTGCAGCGCGCTCGGCTACTCGCTCGACGAGATCAAGGGCCGCAAGCACGCGATGTTCGTCGAAGCCGACTATGCCCAGAGCGCCGACTATCGCGAATTCTGGGCCAAGCTCGGCCGCGGCGAGTTCGTCAGCGACGAGTTCAAGCGGATCGGCAAGGGCAGCAGGGCCGTCTATATCCAGGCCTCCTACAACCCGATCTTCGATGCCGACGGCAAGGTCATGAAGGTGGTGAAGTTCGCCAGTGACGTCACCGGCCGCGTCGATGCGGTCAACGCGCTGGCCAAGGGCCTCGGCAGGCTCGCCGAAGGGGACCTCGCACAGCGCATCGCCGAGCCGTTCATACCCAGCCTCGACAAGCTACGCCTCGACTTCAACGCCTCCCTGGGCGTTCTCCATGAGACCCTCGGCCATGTCGGCGAGACCGCGGAGACCATCAAGATGGCGACCGACGAGATTCGGATTGCCTCCGACGATCTCGCCCGCCGCACCGAGCAACAGGCCGCTTCGGTCGAAGAGACGTCTGCCGCGCTCGGCGAACTGACCGATACGGTCCGCGCCTCCGCGGCTCGCGCCGAAGACGCCGGCTCGCTCGTCGCTCGCACCAAGGCCGGCGCGGAGAAGTCGGGCATCGTCGTCGGGCGAGCTGTCGCCGCCATGGGGGAGATCGAAACCTCGTCGAACCAGATCAACCAGATCATCGGAGTGATCGACGAGATCGCCTTCCAGACCAACCTCCTCGCCCTGAATGCCGGCGTCGAGGCGGCCCGCGCCGGCGAGGCCGGCAAGGGCTTCGCCGTCGTCGCCCAGGAAGTGCGCGGGCTTGCCCAGCGCTCGGCCGAGGCGGCCAAGGAGATCAAGGGATTGATCCAGAAGTCGACCTCCCAAGTGACGGAAGGCGTCGCGCTGGTTGGCGAGACAGGCAAGGCGCTTCAGGCAATCGTCGCGGAGGTTCAGGCGATCGACGAGAACGTCAGGGCGATCGTCGAGTCGGCGCGCAGCCAGGCGGTCGGTCTCGCTGAGATCAACAAGGCGGTCAGTTCGATCGATGAAGGCACGCAGCAAAACGCCACCATGGTCGAGGAATCGACGGCGGCTTGCCATAGCCTCGCGCGGCAGACGGAGGAACTGAACGCCCTTCTCGGCAAGTTCGACCTCTCCGGCGAAGCCGGTTCGGTCCAGAGGCCAACGTCTCTTCCGGCCATCACGCCGAAACCGGCGACCGGCGGGCGCCCTAGGCCTGCAACTGCACCGGCGCGCATGCTCCAGAGTGGTCTACGCAAGGCCTTCGCCACCAATGGCAACGCTGCAGTGAAACAGGACAGCTGGGAGGAGTTTTGATTTCTCTCGCTCCTCTCAAAGGAGGGGAGCGGCTAGACCGCTCCCAACTTTCTCAAGAAGCGTCCCTCTTCTGGCCTAAGGCATTCCCATCGCCGAAAGCTGTGGCTTTGCACGCTGTCATGGCGATCGACATCAACATGTCCGGATCAGCGGACGGCCTCGACTGGCGCAGCACGCTCATGCCATTCCGCCAGAAATCGGCATCGCGGCCGCGTCCAGACGCCTTTCCGACCACGATAGCTCCCAGCGGGGCTGTCTTCCAACATTCCCAGAGAAGCCGTTCAGCATGGAGCGCCTGGTCATCAAGCTCTGCATGGCGATCTCCGTGCACTCCCGGCTGACCAATCCCTCCCGCGCAGCCTGCAGGTCTCCGGCATGGGAAATGCCTATGGAAAGATCCGAGTGGTAGCCTGCGGCCATGCAGGAAGTTCAGACATCAAAACCCTCTTCGAGAGGCCACACTTCGACGACGCCGCGAGCAACGGCGCATGGGCTTTTCGAAACTTGCTCAACAGCTTCGGCGAGATCGGCAGCGTCGATGAGCGCGAATCCCGCAACTGGCAAGGCGGACGACGAATAGGCGCCGGGCTCGATCGTGACACCGCGGTCATCATGATTTCGGACTTGTACAGGCTGTCCAGCGATGCCCATCAGGGCGCCATCCCGGACGAGCCCGGCGTCATGAGCATGAGCGGCGTCCCGGACCTTCAGGCTCGTTTGGTCATAGCCTGCTTCGTCACCGTATCCGATCGTCACAAATTTCGGCATCAGGTTTTCCTCAAGGATGACGCCAAGCGGCGGGTTCTCCTATGCACGCACCAGCTTACGCGACGTCGGTCGCTCCATACGTTCTTCAAAGATCGCATAGCCGCCGCGGCCGGAATTCTTGACCCGGTAAAGCGCCACGTCTGCCCGGCGGACAAGGTCCATCTGCGTCAGCGTGTCCCGGAAGGCGATGGCGACACCGATCGAGATGCCGATAATCACCTGCTGTTTGGCCATTTCGAAGGGATTCTGGATGGCGTCGACGATACGACGTGAGAGGATCTCGATCTCGGCGCGATCCGCGACGGAGTCCCGCAGGACTGCAAACTCATCGCCGCCCAGGCGCGCGACCATATCTTCCTGCCGAACCAGCGAAGCCAGCCTCCCGGCCACCTGTCGGATAAGCTCGTCACCCGCCTGATGACCGAGGGTGTCGTTGACGTCCTTGAACCGGTCGAGGTCGAGATAGAGCACCGCGAAGCTCCGCCTCGTCTGCTCGAATTCCCGAATGCGATCTCCCAGGCGGGTCTCGAAGGCGAAGCGGTTGGCAAGCCCGGTCAGCGGGTCGTGGTGCGCCATGTACTCGATCTGCCTTTGCGAGCTGATGAGCTTGCTTGTGGTGCGGTAGAGCCGGAATAGGAGAAGCCCGGCAAGCAGCAGGATCACCATCCCGGCCGCGACCAGGATCGGCATCATCCGGTCGAAGACTTTCGTGCCAGGCTGCTGAACCGTCCAGACGAGATAGCCGAGATCGGCGCCATTCGCAGCCAGAGGGAACGCCGCCTCATGGTCGCCAATCCGGCCCGTCCAGGAGAACCGCGGCTTTTGGATCAGGAAGTCTGCTGCCAGCTTTGCCAGGAAGGGACCATCCAGGAACTCGACGGCCAGATGAACCGGCTCCTCCCCTGCCACCTGCGAGATATTTCCTGTGTCCGAGAGGATCGCCGCGGCACTCACAACGGCCGGCCGATTTTCGAGGAGGACGTACCGCCTGACGAATGTCGGCGCTTCATCGAGAGAAGCTGCAGCCGTCCTTAGTTGCCGAAGCTGCGTCGCGATCGGCTCCAGCAAGCCTGCATGCGAGAAATAGGAATCTGGCCGTGACCGGCTGCCGCCGATCATGGCGTAAATCGAATGGTCCTCACCATCCAGGATGAAGACCCGGTCGATGCCGAAATAGACGTGCATCCAGATGCCGAGGTTTGCGTCGAGCCAATCCGGATCTTGTGCGTCGATCACCACATTGACGGCATCGTCCCATGTGGTGGAGGTCTGCTGGTTCCTGGTTACGTCGGCAATGCGCTGATCGAGCAGCCTCCGGACCAGAGTGGTCTCCCGCTGTATGGACTCGGCATCGGTCTCCCCCGCTGACCAATGGGCCGTGAAGGCGACAAAGGCTCCGATCAGCATCAGAAGGCCGAGGACCGGCAGAAAAAATGCGGCTGTCAGCCGCGTGACCCGGATATCCATCCCGCCTCACCTTGAGCATCGATCAAGATGTACAGGGAATTGGATGCCAAAGGGTTAGCGGCGCGTGCCCGGATACAGCATTATTTATTCAGATTCCCGATGGTCAGAAAAATGCAAGTTACATTCACTATAACCGCAAAGTAGTGACGACTGGCCCGCACTCTCCGCAGAGCGGGCCCCAGGCGTGACCCGCGAGTACCTACCGCAAGGCATACGTCAGATCGTCGTGGATCGCATCATCGTCGAGGACGAACGGATCATGATCAAAGGCAGGACCGACGTTCTACAGGACCTCATCTCGAAGTTCCCGGCCGGCGGCACAGGAGTGCCCACTGCTATTCCGGATTGGTGATCCCGACTGGATTCGAACCAGTGACCCTCAGATTAGGAATCTGATGCTCTATCCTGCTGAGCTACGGGACCACGCGGGGCGCACCATAGTCGAAAAGCCCCTCTGAGGCCAAGCCGCAATCGGGGCGAAAATCGTCGGCTTCCGGCCGCTTCGGGCCCCGGCCCGCGGGCCGGAAGGTCCCGATCCCGGGACCCCGGCCGCTATCAGCCAGCCCTCAGTCGCCCGCGCCACCCCTCAGCCGGCCGTGCCAGCGCCGAGCCGGCGCACGCCGGTGACATCGAGCCCCTTTGCCGAAATCCGGGCGATCGCCGTCTCCAGCGGCTCGATCGCCGTCATCATGTGGAAGGCGTTGGCGTGGAGGAGATTTCGGCCGTCCAGCATGATGCCGACATGGCCCTTCCAGAAGACGAGGTCGCCGCGCCTGAGCGCCTCGATCCCGGCAAGGCGCGTGCCGAGCGCGCGCTCCTGCATGTCGCTGTCGCGCGGGGTCGCAATTCCGGCCATCATGAGGGCGAGCTGGGTGAGACCGGTGCAGTCGATCCCGTTCGCCGTGCGCCCGCCCCACAGATAAGGCACGCCGAGAAAGCGCTCGGCCACCGCCACGAAGTCCTCTGCCTTGGCCGTGACCGGCTCCAGATGCTGCTCGACGATGTAGCCGGCGGGGGCGATCTGCGAATAGCGGGCGTTGTGGTCCTCGGCCGAACCGGTCACCGTGACCAGCGCGCCCATCGGCAGGTCGAAGAGCGGCGGCCGCTTGATGTCGGGCGCCGGGAAGACCAGCGTTCGCGGAACGGGGACGCGGTGCGTCGGCGGGACCTCACCGACCGGCTGCAGCGCGGCAGACGGCACATAGCCGACATAGGTGTCGAGATCCGCCTGGACCCAGGACCAGCCGTCCTCGCGCGTCTCGAACAGCCGGACCGTCTCGCCGAAGAGGAGCTCGGTGTCGAGCGGGGCGTCGTCCGCCGGCCGGCGGCGGAGCGGCGCCGCCGGGCGCGTCACCCGGTACGGCGCGCCTTCGACATGGCGCGCGGCGCTCACCCGGCCTTCCAGCCTGATATCGGCAAGGTCGTCGCGAAACGCGTTGATCCGGGGGTCGAGCCTGTCGTCCGTCATCTGATGCCGCTCATCGTCTTGTCGCATTCCTCTTGGCGGGCATGTCCTCGCCGCCACACAAATCCGCGCCGGCCGGCGCCGGCGCGTCAGCCGGGATAGCGCGCCTTCAGGACGGAGTAGAGCGCGCGGATGGCCTGCGCCTCGCCGCCCACCGGGCCGATCGGCGAGGGCTTCGGGCGCCAGCCATAGATGTCGAAATGCACCCAGATCTTCGCCTTCTCGACGAAGCCCTGGAGGAACAGCGCTGCGGTGATCGAGCCGGCGAAGCCGTCCGACGTGACATTGTTGATGTCGGCGATCTTGGAGGAAAGGTTCGCCTGATAGGGCTGCCAGAGCGGCAGCCGCCAGACCGGGTCGGCGACGGCAAGGCTCGCGGCGGAAAGTTCGCCGGCAAAGCTGCCGTCCCCTGTGTAGAAGGGCGGCAGGTCCGGCCCGAGCGCGACGCGGGCGGCGCCCGTCAGCGTCGCCATGTCGACGATCATCTGCGGCGCCTCCTCGTCGGCGAGCGCCAGCGCGTCGGCCAGCACCAGCCGGCCCTCGGCGTCGGTGTTGCCGATCTCGACGGTCTTGCCCTTGCGGCTGGTCAGGACGTCGCCGGGGCGGAAGGCGGCGCCGGAGATCGAATTCTCGACGGCCGGGATCAGGACGCGCAGCCGGAGCCTCAGCCCCGCCGCCATGACGAGGCGGGCGAGGCCGAGCACATTGGCAGCGCCGCCCATGTCCTTCTTCATCAACAGCATGCCGGACGAGGGCTTGATGTCGAGCCCGCCGGTGTCGAAGCAGACGCCCTTGCCGACCAGCGTCACCTTCGGCGCGTCTTCGGGCCCCCAGCGCATGTCGAGAAGCCGCGGCGCCGAGGCGCTGGCGCGCCCCACCGCGTGGATCATCGGGAAGTTCTCTTCGAGCAGCGCATCGCCGGTGACGACGGAGAATTCCGCGCCGAACTCTCCGGCCAGCGCCCGCGCCGCCGCCTCGAGGTCCGCCGGGCCCATGTCGTTGGTCGGCGTGTTGATCAGGTCGCGCGCCAGGAACACGCCGGCGGCCAGCCGCTCGGCCTCCGCGACGTCGGCGCCCGCGGCGGAAAGCGAGACAGCGCTGTCGTTCTCCCGCGCCGCCGCTCCCTTGCGATAGCGGGTGAAGCGGTAGCCGCCGAGCCGGGCCGAGAGGAGCGCCAGCGTCGGCGAGAGATCGTCCGTCTCGAGCCGCCAGGCGCCGGCCGGCAGCTTCTCGGCGAGCGCGCCCGCGGCAAGCGACCGGCGCTCCGCCTCGCCGTCCCCGTCCTCATGCCCTGGCCGGCCGAGACCGAGAACCGCCGCCGCCGGCTCGCCCCCCTCGCCCGGGACGACCAGGACCGCCCCCGCCTCGCCGGAAAAGCGCATCGCCTTCGCCCAGCTCTGCGCGGCCGGGGGCAGCGCACCGAGCGCGCCGTCGAAGGCGGTGTGGACCGGACGGGCGGACGCGTCGGGGGCGTTTGTCAGGCTGACGATCATCGGGGATCCTCGGGTTTCGATCGGTCCTCGTTAACCGACCATTAGGGTTAACAAAATACTGTCATTCTCAGCGTGCCGGGGCCGGCCGAACAGGCCTTGGCATCCATGTCGGACGGAAATGGGGATGCCAGTCCATGCTCGGGCGCGAAACTAGACCGATTCGCAGGATGCGACAGGGCCTTCTCGCGGCGGCCGCCGCCGGGCTTCTTCTGTCGGCGGGTTGCGCCTCGGTATCGAACGAGACGACCGGCTCGATCAACCGCTCGCAGAGCCAGCGCCCGCTGTCGCAGATGAGCGCCGGCGAACTCCAGACCGCGCTGCGCTCCTACGACGCCGCCTATGAGCGTTCGCCCAAGGACAAGCGGATCGGCATGAGCTATGCCGCGGCCCTGCAGATGGCCGGCCGCAACGACCAGTCGCTCGCCGTCATGCGGCAGGTGGCGATCACCAACCCGACCGATCGCGACGTCCTGTCGGCCTATGGCAAGGCGCTCGCCGCCGCGGGCGATCTGCCCAAGGCGCTCGAGACCATCCGCCGGGCCCAGACGCCGGATTCGCCGGATTGGCGGCTTCTGTCGGCCGAAGGCGCGATCCTCGATCAGTTGGGCAAGCCCGACGAGGCGCGCACCCTCTACCGCAAGGCGCTCGACATTGAGCCCAACGAGCCGACGATCCTGTCCAATCTCGGCATGTCCTACCTTCTCGCAAACGATTTGAAATCGGCCGAGAGCTACCTCAGGGCCGCCGCGGCGCGGCCCGGGGCCGACATCCGCGTGCGCCAGAACCTCGCCCTCGTCGTCGGCCTCCAGGGCCGCTTCGACGAGGCCCAGACGATCGCCTCGGCGGCCCTGTCGCCGCAGGAGGCCGAAGCCAATGTCACCTATCTGAAGCAGATGCTCTCGCAGCAGAACACCTGGTCCATGCTGAAGGACAAGGACAAGAAGGGCGGCTGATCCCGGCCGCGCCGCGGTCACGGGTTCGCTCCCGGTTCGGCCGATCCGGCCATCCGTGTGATGGGCGGGCGGCAAAGCCCCCGGCCCTTCGATCCGCCGCCGACACCCGCGTCACGAACGGGGTTCGCCCGCCGGGACCGAGGCGGCGAGATCATGCCGCCGCTTCGAACGCGCGATGTCGACCCCGGATGCCTCTCGGGATCGACGCCGCGCCGCGCCCTCAGCCATCCGAGTACGGCGCCCTGCCGGCCAAGCGTGAGCATCGCGCAGGACCGAGCAGTCGGAACGGCCCGCGACGTCGCGGCCGGGACGGAACACGCGCACACGCCGTCGTCTTATCCGGCACGGCGGGCAGCCAGGGGACGGCATCCTCGCAACGCGGCTCCCAGAAACGACGCTGACCAACCGGCGGTCCCGCATCGCCCATTGTTGGAAACAGGCGCCAGAGCACCATCCTTTCCGTCGGCATCAGGACCGTGATCAGGCGAGGCGCTTGTGCCGGCCGCCGGCCCCCGGCCGCAGCGCGCCCTTTCCCTTCATGCGCGACGATCTCGCCGATCCCTTTCCGGCATTGATGAAAACGCTCGCTGCCAAAGCGGGATTTTCATCATGCCTCCAGCCTGGCGCCCTCAAATCCCGATGTGTTTCCCGGGCCGGCGCGTTGGCGCCTGCGAACGCTGGTAGAGGCAAGCGAGCTCGACCCGGCGGCAGGATTGATCCGTCTTCGAGGACGGCTCCGCTGCCGCTCCGCGCAAGCCGCTTCTGGAACCGCGCGGCGATCGCCGCACCCTTCCCGCGCGGCGGCAGGCTCAGTGATAGCCCATGACCCGGATGATCGCCGGGCCGATGATCACCACGAACAGCACCGGCAGGAAGAACACGATCAGCGGCACGGTAAGCTTCGGCGGCAGGGCGGCGGCCTTCTTCTCGGCCATGTTCATCCGCAGGTCGCGGTTTTCCTGCGCCATCACTCGCAGCGCGTTGCCGAGCGGCGTGCCGTAGCGCTCCGCCTGGACGAGCGCGGTACAGACCGCCTTGACCCCGTCGAGGCCGGTGCGGATGGCCAGATTGTCGTAGGCCGCCTTGCGGTCCGGCAGGTAGGAGAGCTCGGCGCAGACGAGGATCAGCTCCTCGGCGAGCGGAATCGACTGGATGCCGATCTCGTCGGCGACCCGGCGGAACGCATATTCGATCGAGGAGCCGGATTCGACGCAGATCAGCATCAGGTCGAGCGCGTCCGGCCAGGCCCGCGTGATCGATTGCCGGCGCTTCTGCGCCTTGTTGCTGACGTAGAGGACCGGAAGGTAGAAGCCGATCGAGACCGCGCCAAGCAGGACCATCACCCGGACGACGCCCGGCCGGTTCTGCAGGACGCCGAGGCCGAAGAGATAGAAGGCGGCGACCGACACCAGCACGAGCGGCAGCGCGACGCGCGCGAAGAGGAACAGGGTCAGCGGCCGCTGGCCGCGATAGCCGGCGCCGCGCAGGGTCGACACCGTCTTGTCGTCGACCAGCGCCTTGCGCAGGTTCAGCCGGTCGACGACGACGCTGGCGATGCCCTTGTTGTCCTGCTGGCGCAGCCCCATGCCGCGGCCGCGCTCCTTCTCGATGGCGAGCCGCGCGCGCTCGCGGGCCCGCACCTGGTCGCGTTCGAGCGCCACCGCCTTCATGCGGTTCTTCAGCTCGTTGCCGGACAGGATGGGCAGGGCGACCGAGAGAAAGGTGGCGAATACGGCCGCGGCGACGAGCAGGCTGATGACCATCTGCGTCGACAGGCCGATCACGGCGAACATCGAATCCATGGCGGCGATCGCCCTTTTCTGTTCGCCCGGAATCCGCGCGTGGTGTTCCCGCGCGGCCCGGGCGGCCGTTTCTGTTGCCGATCAGAAGTCGAAGCTGATCATCTGCTTCATCACGAAGATGCCCATCCCCATCCAGATCGCGCCGCCGAGCATCATGATCTTGCCGATATTGGTCGTGTAGAGCGCTACCATGTAGTCCGGCGTCGTCACGCAGATGATCAGGAAGACGAGGAAGGGCAGCGCGCCGATGATCGCGCCGGAGGCCTTGGCCTCCATCGACATCGCCTGGATCTTGCCCTTCATCTTCTTGCGCTCGCGCAGAACCTTGGACAGATTGCCGAGCGCCTCCGAGAGGTTGCCGCCGGCCTGGGCCTGAATGCCGATGACGATCGAGAAGAAGTTGGCTTCCGAGGTCGGAATGTTGCGGTAGAGCCGGGCGACGGCGTCGCCGATCGGCATGCCCATCTGCTGGGACTCCACGATCTTGCGGAACTCGCTCGCCACCGGCTCGGGGGATTCGCTCGCCACCATGCGCAGCGTGTCGTTGAGCGGCAGTCCCGACTTGATGCCGCGCACGATCAGATCGACCGAGTTCGGGAATTCGTCAGTGAACTTCTGCAGCCGCTTCTTGCGCGCCCGCGACAGGAAGAAGCGCGGCAGCCCGAAGCCGGCCACGAAGGCGATGCCCACCGCCGCGAAGACCTGCAGCTTGAACATCAGCGCGAGGACGAGGGCGACGAGGCCCAAGACCGCGCTCAGCCAGATGAACTGCTTCGGCGTCATCGCCGTGCCGGCCTGTTCCAGCCGCCGGGCGAGGCTCAGCTTGCTGGTATGCTTGTCGCGCTCCTTGTTGCGCACCTCCAGCTCCTTCAGCGAGGACTGGATGGTCCTGCGCCGCTTCACCTGTTCCTGGAGCCGGTCGCGCGCCGCCTTGGAGGCCGCGCGGTCGCTTTCGTCACGGATGAACTGGGAGCGCCGCTGTTCGACCTTCTTCTCGCGGGCGAGCAGCGGCTGCAGCAACGCGAAGGCGAGACCGCCCCCCGCGATCGTCGACAGGATGACGAAGAGGATTGCCGCCGGGCCGGACATCAGATCTTCACTCCCTCGTCGGAGACGGCGCTGGCGTCGATCGCCGCGGCGAGGCGTTGCTCTTCGTTGTAATAGCGGGCCCGCTCCCAGAAGTGCGGGCGGCCGACCCCGGTCGAGCGGTGCCGCCCGATGATCCGCCCCTGCGCGTCCTCGCCGAGGATCTCGTAAACGAGCAGGTCCTGCGTGGTGATGACATCGCCCTCCATGCCGAGCACCTCGGTGATGTGGGTGATCCGGCGCGAGCCGTCGCGCAGGCGCGCCGCCTGGATGATGACGTCGATCGAGCCGGTGACGATCTCCTTCACCGTCCGCGAGGGCAGCGAGAAGCCGCCCATGGCGATCATCGATTCGATACGGTTCAGGCACTCGCGCGGCGAGTTGGAATGGATCGTGCCCATCGAGCCGTCATGGCCGGTATTCATCGCCTGCAGGAGGTCGAAGACCTCCGGTCCGCGCACCTCGCCGACGATGATCCGCTCGGGCCGCATGCGCAGGCAGTTCTTGACGAGGTCGCGCATGGTGATCTCGCCCTCGCCCTCGATATTGGGCGGGCGGGTTTCCAGGCGCACCACATGCGGCTGCTGCAGCTGCAGCTCGGCCGAGTCCTCGCAGGTGATGATCCGCTCGTCGGCGTCGATATAGCGGGTCAGGCAGTTCAAGAGCGTCGTCTTGCCCGAGCCGGTACCGCCGGAGATGACGACGTTGCAGCGCACCCGGCCGATGATCTGCAGGATCGTCGCGCCCTCCGGCGTGATCGCGCCGAACTTGACAAGCTGGTCGAGGGTGAGCTTGTCCTTCTTGAACTTTCGGATGGTGAGCGCGGTGCCGTCGATCGACAGCGGCGGCGCGATGACGTTGACGCGGCTGCCGTCGGGAAGGCGGGCGTCGCAGATCGGCGAGGTCTCGTCGACGCGGCGGCCGACCTGGCTGACGATGCGCTGGCAGATGTTGAGGAGCTGCTGGTTGTCGCGGAAGCGGACACCGGTCTGCTGCACCTTGCCGCCGACTTCGATGAAGGTCTGGTTGGCGCCGTTCACCATGATGTCGGCGATGTCGTCGCGCGCCAGCAGCGGCTCCAGCGGGCCGTAGCCGAGCACGTCGTTGCAGATGTCCGAGAGCAGTTCCTCCTGCTCGGCGATCGACATGGCGAAGTTCTTGATCGCGACGATGTCGTTGACGATGTCGCGGATCTCCTCACGCGCGCTCTCATGGTCCATGGAGGCGAGCTGCGACAGGTCGATCGTGTCGATCAGCGCGGCGAAGACCTGGCTCTTGCGCTGATAGTATTCGTCCGAGAGAACCGGCGCCGGGCGCGGCGCATCGACCTGCGGCTCCGGCCGCATCGCGGCGGCGACCGGCCGGACCGGTTCGGGCGCCGGCCGCGAGGGAGCTGGCGACGATGCCGCCGCAGCGGGCCGCGGCTTTTGCTGCAGCGTCGACAGGTCGCCGGTCGATGAGGTGTCGCTTCCGCGCTTTCCGAACATGTCGCGCAGTCTCCTGAGAGTGATGCTGGGTGCGCGCCTATTTCAGGCGCAGGCGACCCAAGAGGCCCGGCCGCTTCGGCTTCTTCACCTCGCCGCGCCCGGTGAGGACGTGGGCGACGTGGTGAAAGGCCTCGATCGCCGGGTGCTTCTGGTCGGTCTCGGCGATCATCCGCCCGCTATTGGCGGCGTTGCCGAAGGCGGCCGGATCGAAGACGATCTCGGCAACCGGCGTCAGGCCGAGCGGCTCGCAGAATTCCGAAGCCGAGATCTCCGGTCGCTTCGGGATCTGGATCTGGTTGAGCACGAGATGCGGCGGAGCATCGTTCGGCCTGAGCTTCTTCAGCGTGTCGACGAGGTTCTTGGCGTTGCGCAGATTGGCAAGATCGGGCGTCGCCGTCAGCACGATCTGGTCGGCCTGTGCCAGGACGTTCTTCGTCCAGTCGCTCCAGGCATGGGGAACGTCGAGCACGACGGCGGGCGCGCCGCGCTGGGCGGTCTCGATCAGCGACTGGAAGGCGTCGGGCGTGAAGTCGTAGGTGCGGTCGAGGACCGAGGGCGCGGCGAGCAGCGACAGATGGTCGGCGCAGCGCGCCAACAGGCGGTCGAGCAGGACGTCGTCCATGCGGTCGGCGGAGAAGATCGCTTCCGCGATGCCCTGCGCCGGATCCTGATCGAAATTGATGTTGGCCGTGCCGAAGGGCAGGTCGAGATCGGCCAGGACGACGTCGCTCTTGAAGAGGTTGGCGATCGACCAGGAGACGTTGTGCGCCAGCGTCGAGGAGCCGACGCCGCCCTTGGCGCCGACAAAGGCGACGGTGCGGCCGAGCGGCTCGCTGTCCTCGGCGACGAACAGCGCGCCGATCACGCCCATCACGTCGGAGATCGAGATCGGCGCGACGAGATATTCGGAGATGCCGCGCTTGATCAGGTCGCGATAGAGCTGGACGTCGTTGTAGTGGCCGATGACGACGACCCGCGAGCCGGGGTCGCAGACCTCGGCCAGCGATTCGAGTTCGGCGACGAGTTCCTCGGGCGGCTGGCGCGATTCCAGGATCACGAGGTTGGGCGTCGGGGCCGAGCCGAAATGCTCGACCGCAGCGCGGATCCCGCCGAGATGAACCTTCAGATGGGCCTTGACCATCCGCCGGTCGCGGCCAGCCTTCTCGATCGGCCCAGCGACCCCTTCGGATTCGCAGAACGCCTGGATCGAGATCCGCGGGATCGGGCGGACACGGTCGAGGCGGCCGCGCTCTTCGGCGTCCTCGGCGGCCTCGCCGGCGGAGTGAGCCCTGTCGATGCTCATGGTCAGCGGCTCCACGTGTAGTCCGATTCGGTTTCGGTGGGCTCGGACACGGTCTTCTTGCCGTTGCGATAGTTGTCGAGCACGGTGTTGCGGCGGCCGGCATCGATCGTGTCCATCCCCCGCGGTCCGAGGAGGTCGCGCGGATCGGCGATCTGGGCCGCCAGGTTCTGCTGGCTGGCGCAGCCGAAGTTGTAATATTCCTTGTTCTCGGACGTATCGCCGAGATCGTCCGGCCAGCGGCCGCAGGGACCGGTCTTGGCGACGAGCGTGTCGAAGGCGAGGCGGATCGGCGTCGCACCCTGATCGCCGATCGCCTGGTACGGCACGACGATGATACGGCTGCGCTCGACGCCGTTCCTGTGCAGGATGGCGACGACGTCATTCGAGACCGCCTGCGCCGCGCCCTGATTGACCGAGCCATAGGGCAGCATCACCCGCATCGTGTCGGCGCCCGAGCCCTTGAAACGGGCGGCGAACTCCTCGACCCGGCTGCGGGCGGACAGCGTCAGCCTGGCCTCCGAGGCAGTGATCGGCAGGTCGATGGCGGTCTCGGCCTGCGAGACCACGATCGGATGGCGGGTCCGGTAGTCGTCGGGGATCGCGCCGACCTCGACATTGTGGACGTTCGCGCAGCCGGCGAAGGCCGACAGGAGCGCGAGGGGCAGGATCGCTCCGAACCGCTCGAGGTGCCGGCGACGCCGGTTCGAGCGGCCGGCGGAACTGACAGGAGGTGTCGTCACGGGCGTGGTCCTCGCAGCGGTCATTTGTAGATGTAGCCGACGACGCCGTGGTACCGGCCGGGCGGCAGATCGGTTTCCATGTGGCCGTAGACGCGGTTGAGGCGGCCGAGGAAATTGGCGGAGCCGTCGCTGGAGAAATTCAGGCCGTCATCCGGCCGGGCCAGCGCCTGACGCGCGACGGGGCGCACCAGATAGGGCGTCACGATGACCACGAGTTCGGTCTCGTAGTGCTGGAAGTCGCGGCTTCTGAACAGCGAGCCGAGGACCGGGATCTTGGACAGGCCGGGATAGCCGGACAGGACCTGCCGGGTCTCGTTGCGCACCAGGCCTGCGATCACCAGCGATCCGCCGGAGGGAAGCTCGACGGTGGTGTCGGCGAGGCGCTTGCGAATGCCGACGGCTCCGACGCCGCCGTCCGCGCCGCCCGACACGTGGTAGGGATTTTCGAATGTCGGCTCCGATACGGACGTCCGGATCTTCAGGCTGATGCGACCGGCGGACAGGACGACGGGGCTGAAGTCGAGCCCGATCCCGTATTCGATCCGCGTGTTGTCCAACTGACGTGTCGCGGGAACCGCGGGCACCGTCTCGTAGATCGGCTGGCCGGATCCGTCATAGCCCTTGAACTGCTGATATGCGGGCGTGCCGGGCGAATATTCCTGCCCCTGCGGTATGGTGAACTCGCCGCCGACCTTGAAGCTCGCCTTCTCTCCGGAGATGGCGGTCAGGCTCGGCTCGGCGAGCGTCTTCATCACCCCGGCCTGCTCCAGCGCGTTGAGCTGCGCGGTGACGTCGTAGTCGCCGAAGGACTTGCTCAAGCCGAGATAGCTGTTGGACAGCGCCTTTCCGAAGGCGAAGGGGTTGTCCATGTTGGCATAGCTGATGCCGTCGTTCACCGAACCGTTGAGGCCGAGCTGCTTGACGACCGAGCGCTGCACCTCCGCCACCGTCACCTTCAGCGTCACCTGATCCTCGCCGGCGATCTGCAGAAGGTTGATGATCTGGCTCTGGCGCCGGTCCTCGGAGGCGAAGGCGACGTCGCCATTGCCGCCCTGCGAGCCGCCCGGGGCCGTGGCCGACTGGATGTACTGGCCGGTGGTCCCCTCGCCGCCGGTCACGAACACCCTGGCGAGGCGCTCGACCTTCGATGCGTCTTGCGGCGTCTGGACGCTGCCGGTCAGAACGACGTTGTCGTTCAGCATCTCGACCGAAACGTTCGAATTGGGGACGTATTTGCGGATCGTCGCCTCGAGCCCCGAGATGTCGCGCTCGATCTTCAGGTCGATCGAGGCGATCTGGCGGTTCTGGGCGTCGAAGACGACGATGTTGGTCTGGCCGATCTGCTTGCCGAAGATGTAGATCCGGCGGGCGTCGCGGGTGACCGCGTCGGCGACGGCGGGATTGGCGACGAGGATGTCGTGGGCGTCGGCCGACAGGACGATGACCTTCGACTTGTTCAGCCCCAGATTGATCGTCTGCTGACCCGCCCGGGCATTGACCACCGCCTGTTCGGCCAGGGCCGGCACGGGCATGGCGAAGGGCACGAGCGCCGTGGAAAGCGCGGCAAGGCCCAGGACCGACTGGCGCAGAGCCGCCGCGATCCTCTGTGTCGGCATGGAAGCGGTCATGGATCTGCCCGTCATTTGGCGTTCGTGGTGACGTCGGAGGACTCGCCGTAGCGGACCACCCGGATCGTGTTGCGCTTGTGGCTCTCCTGGGCGAGCAGGAAGGCAGCGTAGCCGGGGGTTCCGGGGATCGAGTCGGACAGGGAGCGCAGCGAGAGCACCAGCCGGTCGGCCATCTGCTGGGCCGCGGTCAGGGCCTCCGCCTGCTCGGGGTCGACCTCGAGCGTCGCCGTCGATCCGACGACGACCTTGGCGCCGTCCTTCTCCTCGACGGTCTGGTCGATCGCCAGGACGCGCAGATTGCGCAGCACCGTCTCGGTGTTCATGCGCTCCTTCTGCCCGTCGGCATCGGCGACGCGCCGGGTCATGATGACGTCGACATGGTCGTTGGGCAGGATGAAGCCGCCGGCAGCGGTGTCGACCGCGATGCGCACCGAGATCGCGCGCTTGCCGGCCGGCAGGATCGCCGACATGAAGCCGTGGTCGGGGCGGATCAGCTTGGCTTCGCGCACCGGCTCGCCGGCGAAGAAGGACTGCCGGGCGATCGACCCCTTGAGGTCCTCGACCGCGGTCGGCCGGTCCTTCTTCAGAATCAGGGTTGGGCCGATGCCGTCTTCCGGCCATTTCTGCCAGCCGAGCGCGCCATTGGTCGGCTGGCCCATTTCCAGCGCCGTCGTGGTGACCAGGACATCCTCGAGCTTCACAGGCGGCTCGGCCGGGGCCGCGGTGATGATCACCTGGTCCCTGGGCTTGGAACTGGAAAGACTGAGGGCGAGTAGTCCGGCGCCCAAAGCCGCAAGCAATGCGACTCCGATTACCGCGACACGAGCCAGGCTCATCCGATCACTCCCGCAACGTCGCCGCACGTTTGCGGCTGCTCCGGCAGTTATCGGCCCAAAACCCTCAATGTATGGTTAACAAACTCTGTCGAAGACGGGCCGCTCGCGAGCATGGGCGGCCGTCCGCCCGGGGATCGGCGGGCGAAGAGGTTACATCGACGCGCCGAGGAGGCCGGCGGCGATCTTGTCGACCCAGGCGCTCTGCGAGAACACGAAGAGCCCGGCCCCGCCGAGCGCGATACCATAGGGCACGCCGGTCTCGGCGCTGAGGAGGCGGTCGACGAAGCCGATGCCGGTGGCCGGAGCGATCTGCGACCGCGAAAGCAGTAGGAGGATGGTCAGGACGGCGCCGAACACCGAAGCCAGCATGACATAGGAGAACAGGGCCGGGGTAAGGCCGAACCAGACCGCCGTCGCGGCGAAGAGCTTGGCGTCGCCCCCGCCGATCCATCCGGCGGCGAAGGCCGCGAAGCCGAATGAGAGGCAAGCCACACCGGCCACCAGATGCATGCCGATCTCCCCTGCGGGCATTCCGGTCAGCCAGGCGAGAAGCGGGAAGGAAAGGGCCAGCACGGCCGACACCCGGTTGGCGATCGTCATCGACACGAGGTCGGACAGGGCCGCGTAGATCATCGCGAACGGAAACACCAGGAGGCCAAGGGAAACGATCATCATGGGTTCGCTCCGTCGCGGGAAGGACCGCGGCAAACGGTCCGAAATGGCAGCCTGGTAGGCCGCAATCGCCATTCGATGCGCGGCGGACATCGGGCGGGAGTGAAGTATCCCGTTCGCTCCGCAAAGCCGCTGGAATCATGATGGGCCGCCCCGGGCGTCTAGCCCGAGCCGGCCCCTGATCTCCCGCCGGCGCGCCCCGACAGGGAAAGCGCCGCCGGCGGCTAGGATCAGCTCGGCTGCATCGAGGCGCCGATGGACGTGAAGGCGGTGCCGATGTCGCCGCCGAGCGCGGTGAAGGCGGCGATGATGGCGGTCGCCATGATGCCGGCGATCAGACCGTATTCGATGGCGGTGGCGCCGGATTCGTCCTTGAGGAAACGAACGAAGATCTTGGACATGGGAACTCCTTACAACCGTTTGTAACACTCCCGTCGACTGTTCTTCGTCGATCGGATGGAGCGACACTAGGTATGCCGAGCTTGCCATCGACTTAAGGGAACTGGTTGATTTTTCCTTTTCCCGGCGGTCGGTGAAGGAAAGGTGGAATTTTCGGCTGATGGAACAGGCCTTAATCCTTCGTTCACGCTATCGGGAGAAGTTGAGGCGGTCGACAACGAACGCCCTGCCGGATGCACCGATGACCCGTTTCCTCAGCCTTGCGATTGCCGGTCTCATCATGGCCCTGTGCCTGCCCGCTCCGCAGGCCGTCGCCGCCGGTTCGTCCGTTCTCGGCGTCGCCGTCGATCATGCACGCATTCTCAAGATCGACCGGCCGGCCGCCACCGTGATCATCGGCAATCCCGCGATCGTCGACATAGAGGTCCTGAGCAGCGACCGCCTGGTCCTCACCGGCAAGAGCTACGGGATCACCAATGTCGTCATCCTCGACAGCGACGGCAACGCGATCCTCGACCAGCAGGTCGCTGTCCAGACCTTCGAGGACAGCACCGTGCGCGTCTACCGCCAGGCGAGCCGCACGACCTTCGCCTGCGCACCCAAATGCGAGCCGACGATCACCATCGGCGACGATCCGGAGGCCTTCGCCAAGGCGCTGACGCAGTATCAGCAGCGCCAGCAGATGGCGACGGAGGCCGCAAAGCACTGATTCCCGGCGGCCGGTTCGATCACCACATTTGAGCCGGCCAGCGGGCAGGACTCCGACATAGCGCTCGCACCCCAGACCGCCCAGCCGGCAAATAACCGGGCATTCCCGGGCGTCAGCGCCGCCGGCGACGGCCCAAATTCCCGCTTCCCATGACCGATTGCGGCCTTCGCACGGCCAGCACACGCGATTGCGCGGAGATTGCTAAGGGTTTGCTTACGTCCCTTGCTTAAACTCCGCGATCGGCGAACCCTTTTGCCGAGGAGCGAGGCGATGCAGGCGGGCAAAGGCGCGACGGACGCGAAGGCAAACGGACCTTTCAGGGCATTTTGCAGATTCCTGAGGGATCGGCAGGCGGCGACGGCGGTCGAGTTCACTCTGCTCGCCGCGCCCTTCTTCCTGCTCCTGATGGTGCTCGCGGAGACGTCGACCGTGTTCATCGGGGAACTGGTCCTCGATCACGCCGTCGCGCGGGTCGGCCGCGAGGTGCGCACGGGCCAGGTGACGAACGCCAATCTCAGCAAGGCCCAGTTCGAGCAGATGATCTGCGACCGGGTCAACTTCCTGATGGATTGCTCCAAGCTCAATGTCGACCTCAGATCCTACGGCAGCTTCGCCTCGATCCCGACCAACATCCCGGTGAAGAACGGCGACATCGACACCGCCGCCCTCGGCTTCAGCCTGCCCGCCACGCAGACCATCACCGCGCTGCGCGTCTATTACAAATGGCCGCTCTACACCGACGTCATGCGCGAGATCTCCACCAAGATGGACGACCGCTCCTTCGTGATCGTCTCCAGCGCCGCCTTTCGCACGGAGCCGTTCTGATGCGCGCCTTCCGTCGGCTCTCCCGCCGCCTTCCCCTGATCGCCGCGCTCGCCAGGGACCGCCGCGGCGTGAGCGCGGTGGAGTTCGCGCTCGTGCTGCCCTTCCTCGCCATGCTCTACATGGCGGGCTCGGACACCTCGATCGCGGTTTCGGTCAACCGCAAGATCCACAATGCCTCCGCCACGATCGACGATCTGGTCACGCAGTCGGAGGGCATGACGTCCGGCGAGCTCGACGCGCTGATGAACGTCACCGCCTCGCTCGTCGAGCCCTACGACCAGGACGAAGTCTTCATCCGCGTCACCCAGGTGAAGATCGACGCGAACGGCAGGCAGACCGTCGACTGGACCCGTTCGCGCAATCCCAAGAGCGGCTTCACCATCTACAAGAAGGGCGACACCTACAGCCTGCCCACGGACTTCAAGGCCGAGCGCAGCCTCTACGTCATCGTGACCGAGGCCTATTTCGACTTCCATCCGGTCGGCGGCTATGGCCTGACCGGGCCTATCAGAATGGGCGAAACGAGCTATCTCTACCCGCGGATCGGGACGAGCATCACCTGCAGCGGCTGCTGACGCCGCCTTGGGGCTGCGTCCCGCAAGCGCAGGAGGGATGATTGGCCCGGGCAGTTCTGATGGTCCTCGATTCCGTCGGCATCGGCAGCGCGCCGGATGCGGCGGCCTATGGCGACGACGGCGCCGACACGCTCGGCCACATCATCGATGCCGGCCGGCAGGGCTCGGCCGATCGCAAGGGTCTTCGCAAAGGCCCTTTGCGTCTTCCCAACCTCCAGCGCCTCGGCCTCCTCCACGCCGCCGGCCGCGAGAGCGAGAATGATCCCGAAGCGCGCTGGGGCACGGCGGCCGAGGTCTCGCACGGCAAGGACACGCCGTCCGGCCATTGGGAGATCGCCGGCGTTCCCGTCACCTTCGACTGGGGCTATTTTCCTGAGACCGTGCCGACCTTCCCGGCCTCGCTGATCCAGCAGATCGTCGACGACAGCGCCATTCCCGGCATTCTCGGCGACCGCCACGCCTCGGGCACCGAGATCATCGCCGAACTCGGCGAGGAGAGCATCCGCACCGGCAAGCCGATCTTCTACACCTCCTCCGACAGCGTCCTGCAGATCGCGGCGCATGAGACGCATTTCGGTCTCGACCGGCTCTACGAACTGTGCGCCACCGCGCGCCGGCACGTCGATCCCCTGAATATCGGCCGCGTCATCGCCCGGCCCTTCGTCGGCGAGACTGCCGGCGACTTCCGCCGCACCGCCAACCGGCGCGACTATTCCGTGCCGCCGCCCGAGCCCACCCTCCTCGACCGCGCCCTCGAGAAGGGCAGGCAGGTGATCGGCATCGGCAAGATCGGCGACATCTTCGCCCATCGCGGCGTGTCGAAAGTCTTGAAGGGCGACGGCAACATGGCGCTGTTCGACCGCATGCTCGAAGCCGTCGACGCGGCGGGCGACGGCGACCTCGTCTTCGCCAATTTCGTCGATTTCGACATGCAGTACGGCCATCGCCGCGACGTCCCCGGCTATGCCGCCGCGCTCGAAGCCTTCGACACGCGCATTCCCGAGCTCGAAGCCCGGCTGAAGCCCGGCGATATCGCCATCGTCACCGCCGACCACGGCTGCGATCCGACCTGGACCGGCAGCGACCACACCCGCGAGCGCGTGCCGGTCCTCGTCTTCGGCCCCGGCCTCGCCCCGGGGCCGCTCGGCGATCTCAACACCTTCGCCGATATCGGCGAGAGCGTCGCCGCCCATCTCGGCCTGCCGCCCGGCCCGCACGGCAAGAGCTTCCTGTGAGCCGGGAGCAGGCCAGCGCACCGGCCCGGCGAGCGACGCCGGCCGGCTGCGTTCCGATGGCCGAACTCCACTGCCATATCGAGGGCGCCGCCGATCCCGGCCTCGTCTGCATGCTGGCGCGGCGCTACGGCATCGACCTCGGCGACATCGTCCGCGACGACTTCTATGTCTGGCACGATTTTTCGAGCTTCCTCGCCGCCTATGACCGGGCTTCGACCGTGTTCCGCAGCGAGGAGGACTTCGCCGAGCTCGCCACCGACCATCTGACCCGGCTCGCCAGCGCCGGCACGCTCTATGCCGAATTCTTCATCTCGCCCGATCACGCAAAACTCTCCGGTGTCGCGCCCGAGGCCTATGCCGCTGGCCTTGCCACCGGCATCGCCCGGGCAAGGGAGGCGACCGGCATCGAGGCGCGGATGATCGTCGTCGGCGTGCGCCATCTGGGTGTCGAGGCGGTGGAACGCGCCGCAAGATTCGCCGCCGGGCCCGGCCGCCGGGATATCACCGGCTTCGGGCTGGCCGGCGACGAGCGGATCGGCGCGCATGCCGATTTCCGGAAGGCGTTCGACATCGCGCGCGATGCCGGCCTCGGCCTGACGATCCATGCCGGCGAGGTCTGCGGGGCGGAGAGCGTCCGTGCCGCGATCGACGCCGTCGCGCCGCACCGGATCGGCCATGGCGTCCGGGCGATCGAGGACGCAGCGCTCATCGCCGAGATCGCCCGGCGCGGCATCGTTCTCGAAGTCTGCCCCGGCTCCAATCTCGCGCTCGGCCTTTATCCGGACATCGCCTCCCATCCGCTGAAGCGCCTCGTTGCGGCCGGCGTGAAGGTGACGCTCGGGGCCGACGATCCGCCCTTCTTCCGCACCAGCCTGGCTGCCGAATACCGGCTCGCCGCCGAGGCCGGCATCGACGCGCCCGGCCGCCTCGCCTTCACCCGCACCGCGATCGAGGCCGCCTTTGTCGACGAGACGACCCGGCGCCGGCTGATCGACCGCCTGATGCTGGCGGCGCTTTCGCTTGGCGCGCCCGGCACATCGCAGTAGGAAGGCCCGCAGGAAAAACCAAAAGACGCGAAGAGTGAGGCACCATGGACGGCGTCACCGTCATCGATCACCCGCTGGTCCAGCACAAGCTGACCATCATGCGCAACAAGGAGACCTCGACGGCGAGCTTCCGCCGCCTTTTGCGGGAGATTTCCACGCTGCTGTGCTACGAGGTCACGCGCAATCTCGACCTGACGACGACGCGGATCGAGACGCCGATGGGCCCGATGGACGCGCCGACGCTGGAAGGCAAGAAGCTGGTCTTCGCCTCGATCCTTCGGGCCGGCAACGGCCTTCTGGAAGGCATGCTCGACCTCGTCCCCGCCGCCCGCGTCGCCCATGTCGGCATCTACCGCGACCACGAGACGCTGCAGCCGGTGGAATATTACTTCAAGGCGCCGGAGGATCTCGCCAACCGGCTGGTCATCGTGGTCGACCCGATGCTGGCGACGGCAAATTCCGCGACCGCCGCGATGGACCGGCTGAAGGCAAGGGGCGCCAGCAACATCCGCTTCCTCTGCCTCCTCGCCGCCCCCGAAGGCATCGAACGCTTCCGCACCGCCCACCCCGACATCCCCGTCTACACCGCCGCGATCGACAGCCACCTCAACGAGAAGGGCTACATCGTGCCGGGGCTCGGCGATGCGGGCGACCGGATGTACGGGACGAAGTAGGGCCGGCTATCCCCTGGGGACGTTCGGCCCTGCCGATCTAGCGGGAGGCTCGCCGAGAGCTCCGGATGGGCCGGGTCGAACAGCGGTTTCGCCGGTCACGCCCCCGACAGGACGGCTCGATCAGGCCCGTCCCCTGAGCGCGTCGACGATGGGCAGGCGCGTGGCGGCGAACGCGGGAAACACGCCGCCGAGCGCGCCGACGAGCAGTGCCAGTGCGCCCGCCTGGAGAAGAACGGTCGGCGTCACCGCCAGACCGAATGCCAGCTGCGTCCCGTCGGCGCCCAGCGTCGAAGCCTGCCAGCCGTCGAGGATCGCGAACGACGCGAAGGCGCCGAGAATCGCCCCGACGGTCGCCAGGACGAGGGCTTCCGTGAGAGTCGCGGCGAAGGCGGCTGTCCGGCCGAAGCCGAGAACGCGCAGCGTCGCGATCTCCACCGTGCGGTCGGAGACCGAGCTCGCCATGGTATTGACGGCGCCGGCGATGGCGCCCACCGCCATCAGCACCGCGATCGGCCAGCCGAAGTGCGTGACGAGCCGCTCCATCCGCGCCGACTGGCCGGCCAGGATCTCGGCCTCGGTCAGGGCCGCGAGCGGAGTCGCGGAGACCTGAGGCAAGGCAGCGCGAAGCTCTGCGAGCCCGTTCGGCCCGTCGAGGCGGACGCGCAGCACCTGGACCTCCCCCTGCCGGTCGAAGGCCGATCGGACGGCGTCGAGGTCGGCCCAGACTTCCGATTCCGCCGCGCCGCCGCTCGCCGAAACGATGCCGGAAACGGTCCAGCCGAGCGGGCCGAGGCGGATCGTTCCGCCGGGCGCCTCCACCCCGAGGTCCCGCGCCAACCGCGCGCCGACGACGATTTCGCGGGATCCCGGCGCGAACGGGCGGCCGCTGGAGATCATAGCAGTACCGCGCAGGACCGGGCCGGCGGCATCCATCCCGCGCAGGGAGACGGTCCGGGGCGTTCCGTCCGCGGCTTTCACCTCGACCGGGACCAGGAGTTCGCGCCCGAGCAGGGGCCCGGCGGGGCCGACCGCGATGCCTGCGGCGGCTCCCAGCCCCGTGAGGCCGCGCACGGCGTCCGGCGGAATGCTCGAGGTGATCTCCTGCGTGCCGCCACCGCCGAGGATCACGGCGACGTCATCGCTCCCGCCGGACCGCAGCGTCTGCCCGAGGCCGGCGGCCATGGCGAGGAAGCCGCTCAGCACCGCGACGACGAGGGCGATCGACAGGATCATGGACAGGGAGACGGCGGCGCGCCGCGGAATGCCGGCGAGCGCGGCGCGGGTGAGGACGAGGGACTGGCGGAAGAGTGAGGACATCGAAGGCTACCTCGAACGAAGGGCGTTGGCGGTGGAGGTGCGGAGCGCGAGAAGCGCCGGCGCGAGGCCCGAGAGACAGGCGAGCGCGAGGAGGACGAGCACCGCCCGGGCGAGAACCAGCGGCGTCACGGCGAGGCCGAGTTCGGCCGGCGCCAGACCCTCCGCGAACTTGGCGAGACCGAGCCCCGCGGCCCCGCCGGCGAGGAAGACGAACAGCGTCTCGCCTAGGACGAGCGTCAGCACGCGGCGCCCGGAAAAGCCGAGCACCTTCAGGACGCCGATCTCGAAGCGTCGCTCGCGCACCGCGAAGGCCATGGTGTTGGCGACGATCATCAGGAACGTGACGAAGGAGGCGGTGGTGACAGCCATGACGATCAGCCCGAAGTCGGCGATCTGTCGGATGAGCGCTTCGAGGAAGGCCTTCTCGGACTGGGTGCGCGTCGGCGCGGCGGAGGACCGGAAGGCCGCGTCGATCCGAGCCGCCAGCTCGCCCGGCGAGACGTTCGGGCGCGGCTGCACGAGGATGCCGTCCACCGTGTCCCGCCCCTTCGCGCGGGCGGCGTTCACGTAGTCGTAGCGGGCGATCATGAAGTAGGTGTCGACGTCGGCCCGGGCGCCGGCGAAGGTGCCGGCGATCTCGAAGCTCCAGGGAGCGCCGTCCGCCCGCTTCATCTGGAAGGGCGTGAGCGCGATCCGCTGGCCGACGCGCCAGCCCTCCGCCGCCATCAGCGCCCGGCCGACGAGCACGTTATCGCGGGCGGCGCCGAGCGCGGCGAGAAGGTCGGGTGTCAGGCCGAGCTCCGCGCCCATGATGCCGGCCATCGCCTCCGGGTCGACGGCGCTGGCCGCCGCGACGTTCGTCTCCGTCGTGACAAAGCCGCGGATGCGGGCCGAAGCGGCGGCGGCCGCAACGTCCGGCATGGCGGCGATCCGGGCCACCATGGCTTGCGGAAGCGGCTGCGCCGAGCCGTTGCGGCTCTGGACGACGAGCCGGCTCTCGTCGGCGCCGCCGGCCCCTTGCGAGCCGGCGAGGAAGCCCTGGCCAAGGCCGTAGACGAGGAAGGCGACCGCGACGGAGAGCATCATCAGGAGCGTGCGGAAGGGCTTGCGCCAGACGTTGCGGTGCAGGAGGCGGAGGAAGCTCATCGCGCCGCCTCCGTGCCTTCGGGGCGGAAGGTGCCCTTGTCGAGATGCAGCACCCGCCGGGCGACGCCCGCAGCGGCGGGATCGTGCGTGACCATCACGATGGTCTTGCCGAGTTCGCGGTTGAGGAGGTCCAGCATGGCGAGCGCCTCGTCGGCCGAGGCGCGGTCGAGATCGCCCGTCGGCTCGTCGCAGAGAAGCAGGGCGGGGTCGGTGACGATCGCCCGCGCGATGCCGACGCGCTGCTGCTGGCCGCCCGACATCTGCCGCGGATAGTGCCGGGCGCGCGCCTCGAGGCCGAGAAGACGCAGCACCGTCGCCACCCTCTCCCGGCGCTCCCGTTTCGACAGCGGGCGCAGGAGAAGCGGCAGTTCGACGTTCTCGGCCGCCGTGAGCATGGGCAGGAGGTTGTAGAACTGGAAGACGATGCCGAGCATCTCGGTCCGCCAGCGGCCTCTCGCCCCCTCGCCCATGGCTGAAAGGTCGAAGCCGCCGATCGAAACCTGCCCCGCCTCCGCCGTGTCGAGCCCGGCGAGGAGGTTGAGGAGCGTGGACTTGCCGGAACCGGACGGGCCCATGACCGCGACGAAGTCGCCGCGCGGGATGTCCAGCGAGAGCCCGTCGAAGATGGGCAGCCGCTCCCCGCCGCGACCGTAGCTCTTGGCGACGCCTTGAAGGTGGATGAAGGAGGGATCGTCGGTCATGGGGTTCGTCCTGAGGGTATGGAGGCGAGAGCGTCGGCGGTCCGGATCGTGACGCGGGCGGCCATGGCCGGGCGCATGCCGGGCGGCGGATCGGGGACGGCGAGGCGCAGAGCGATCGTGCCGCGCTCGGCCGAGGCGACCGGCGCGATGCGGGTCACGGTGACCGCGAAGGGGCGATCGGGATAGGCGTCGAGCACGGCCTCGCCGCGCTGGCCGGCCCTGACATCGCCGAGCGCGGTCTCGGCGATGTCGACGTCGAGCGCCAGGCGGTCCGGGTCGGTGATCGCGAAGAGCGTGGCATCGCCGCGGGCATCGGCCTGCGCGAGGACGGCTTCGCCGAGCCGCGCATCGCGCGCCGTCACGATCCCGGCAATCGGCGCCCGCACCGTCAGCTCGTCCAGAGCCTGCACCGCCCGTGCCACGGCAAGGTCGGCCGCGGCGAGGCCCCCTTTGGCCTCGGCCGCGAGGCTCGCCGCCCGCTCTGCCGCGGCGCCCGCATCCCGCGCGGCCTGCTCGCCGAGCACCCCTTTGGCCGACAGGGTCGATGCGCGGCGGGCGGCGGCCTCGGCTTCCTTGGCGTCGAACTGGCGGGCTTTCAGTTCCAGCCGCGCCCGATCCCGGGCGAGTTCGGCCGCGCTGAGAGCGAAGCGAAGGTCTGGATCGTCGAGGCGCAAGAGAACCTGTCCGGACGAAACGCGGGTGCCGATGTCGGCGCTAAGCTCCGCCACCGTGCCGCCGCGGCGCGCATGCACCGAAGCCTGCGCCAGCGCGACGACGTGGCCCGAACCCGTCACCGCCCGGGACGGGGTCGCAAGGTGAGCGGCAGGAGCGGTTCCCGCCTGCGCTTGCTGATCGGCCGCCGGCACCGCCGCCGTCGCCGCGGCCGGGCGCTCGCCATCCGCGCCGAAGAACCGAAGCGGCAGAAGAGCATAGGCCACCCCGCCGGCGAGCAGCGCGACCGTGACGAGGAGAAGCGGAAGGCTCCCGCCGAGGCGTCTCGGCGGAGGCGGGGCGGCGCGCGGTGCCGCCAGCGAGAGCGACGCCAGCGTCGCGGAGAGATCGGGGTCGGGATGAGCATGAGCGTTCATGCCCCGACCCTCGCCGCAATCCCCGGCAGTCTCGACCTCGATCGCGATCCTGCACGTCCGCGATCGCGTTCGAGGCTCGTGCCGTCAGCCGATCAGGGCGACACGGCGGCGGCGGAGGCAGGGCGCTCGGCCGCGATCGCTCCGCCCGGCGAGCGGCAGGCGTCCGGCCTCCGGCCGCCGTCAGAGCGCGACGCCTGCCAGCCTACGCTACACCGAAATGGAGAGTGCCCTTCGAGCGCGAGTTCAATTCTCCGCCAACATTGAGAATCTGAATGCGAGCAACGTGGCCCTGCAGAGATAATATGAGGAGCTACGCGACAGCTCGCGCCGATGCCTTGCCTAATTCTTGGCAAAGGGCCAGAAATTGCGGGTAGCTAGAAGCCACCTTCGGCATCTTAAACTCGACTTTGCGACCGTCTGCATAGTGCTGTGTCTGGTCGTTCGTGCCGCTCCAAAAGGATCCGAGTTTCACGGCATCAATGAAAACGTGCGGACTGATGCCAGGGACGGGATGCTCTGAAACGATGCGGCCGATCCTGGATCCGATCATCGCAAGTGAGCCAGTTGGGCCGGCTTGAATGCCAGCCATCATGGCAGGTGAACCGAGTTCAAAGAAGCTCGCGATGCCGGCTTCATAGCTTTCGACATCAGCACCGCTGCCGATGTGACAGACGCTCGAACCCTTATCCATGTGCGAGGGGGTGAAGTCAGGCCAATTGAACCGCGTGACGTAGACTCGAGGAAATTCTGGAACGCCCATGTCTTCGTTCGGAGAGACGCCAACCATGAGTATCTGGCAGCCTTCGTCCTGCTCGGCAGAGGGCGCTGATTCGAACAGCTTGGCAGCAATAGGCGCCCACTGTTCTGCCACCCAATCGGGTCGCCACGCGCCAGGCTCCGATTGGTCAGGATTGTGCAACGCGTGCTGCAGACTATCGATAAGGTGGAGACCAATTTGGACCGAGCCCGCAAACCCCGCCAACAGATAAGGCCCGACACGAAAGCACTTACGGAGCAAGTCGGCCTCAGTTCCATCTCCAAATGAAATCCGAACATCTGACGCCATGAGTCCATAGCCCAGGATCGACGACGCTCCGACCACCCATGTCATGGACTGCCTCCGATCGTGGTCATCAAGCCTAACCCGGCACAATCGGTCCCGAGCCTCACCATCGCTACAGGCGTGAGCGTGCAATCATTTTTCGCGTGAACATTGTAACGCTACAATAAGCAGAATGACAGCATTTTTCGACAGGACGGTGTCGCCAGAAATGTTCAAACCTGATCTGAACAAGCAAGAGTTTATAGATCTCGTAGACGGCATGTCAGATCCCGACTTCGCGCGGTATCGATACTGTCAAGAAATTTCGGGTACTCACCTCGCCATAGGCAAGTTCGAGTCTACGCTCATCATGGCGATGCTCATGTGCAGCCGCATTAAGCTAAAAAAGGCGCTTGGTGACGATGCTAAGCGCTGGGAGCAGCTTCTCCAGAAGCAGGAATATTTGCAAGCCTCAACTCTGGGAAGCCTCATTAAGAGTCCGTTTGAGAATGGTATCAATGGCTGATGCGTCGGAGCAGGAGGCTGCCCATGGCGACATGGATCATGGCTTCCGAGACGTCGATGCGCTGTTCGTAATCACGC
>NZ_JAJAVB010000008.1 GCF_020615385.1 Jiella soli
GCGACAACGTGACCATGGACGTGACGCTGATCGTTCCGATCGCGATGGAAGAGCGCCTGCGCTTCGCGATCCGCGAGGGCGGCCGCACCGTCGGCGCCGGCATCGTCGCTGCCATCGTCGAGTAAGTCTCGAAACTGACTGGGCGCGTCCCGGCCCGCCGGGACGCGCCTGTTGTTTGGACGATCGCCGACCGGCGGGCGGGAGCCTTCTCCCGCAATCGAATTGGCTGCTTTGAAAGATAAGCGTTCGGACAGGACCGGTTCGCCGGTCGGATCCGACGAGAGGACGAAAGACATGAACGGCCAGAATATCCGGATCCGCCTCAGGGCGTTCGACCACCGGGTCCTCGACGCCTCGACCCGCGAGATCGTGTCGACCGCCAAGCGGACCGGCGCGAATGTGCGGGGCCCGATCCCGCTGCCGACCCGGATCGAGAAATTCACGGTCAACCGCTCGCCGCACATCGACAAGAAGTCGCGCGAGCAGTTCGAAATGCGCACCCACAAGCGGCTTCTCGACATCGTCGATCCGACGCCGCAGACGGTCGATGCGCTGATGAAGCTCGACCTCGCCGCTGGCGTGGACGTCGAGATCAAGCTCTAAGGAGCGGCATGAACCGACCGGGCCACTGTGGCCCCTAAGGTTCCTCTGAAGAGAGAACGAGAAATGCGTTCAGGTGTAATAGCACAGAAGGTCGGCATGACCCGCGTCTACAACGACGCCGGCGAGCATGTTCCGGTCACCGTCCTGAAGGTGGAAAACCTGCAGGTCGTCGCCCAGCGGACCGTCGAGAAGAACGGCTATACCGCCGTCCAGCTCGGTGCGGGTCTCGCGAAGGTGAAGAACACGTCGAAGGCCATGCGCGGCGTCTTCGCTCAGGCCTCGGTCGAGCCGAAGCGCAAGATGGTCGAGTTCCGCGTCTCCGACGACAACATGATCGATGTTGGCGCCGAGATCACGGCCGATCACTTCGTCCCCGGGCAGATGGTCGACGTCACCGGCACGTCCATCGGTAAGGGCTTCGCCGGCGCGATGAAGCGCCACAACTTCGGTGGCCTCAGGGCAACCCACGGCGTGTCGGTCTCGCACCGCTCGCACGGTTCGACCGGACAGCGCCAGGATCCGGGCAAGGTCTTCAAGAACAAGAAGATGGCCGGCCATATGGGTCAGGTTCGCGTGACCACGCAGAACCTCGAGATCGTGCGGACCGATCCTGACAAGGGCCTGATCCTCGTGCGCGGCGCGGTGCCGGGTTCGAAGGGCGGCTGGATCGAGATCCGGGACGCCGTCAAGGCGACGCTTCCGGACAACGCGCCGAAGCCGGCTGCGCTGCGCCAGGCCGCGAACAACGAGACCGCCGATGGGGCCGCGGAAGCTTCCGAGGGAGCGGAATAATGGACATCACCATCAAGAACCTCGACGGCGCCGATGCCGGCACGGTGACACTCGCCGACGAGATCTTCGGTCTCGATCCGCGCGAGGACATCCTGCAGCGCATGGTCCGCTGGCAGCTGGCCAAGCGGCAGCAGGGCACGCATCAGACGCTCGGCCGCGCCGACATCGCGCGCACCGGTGCCAAGATGTACCGCCAGAAGGGCACCGGCCGGGCCCGTCACGGCGCGGCGCGCGCTCCGCAGTTCCGCGGCGGCGGCAAGGCCCACGGCCCGCAGACGCGCAGCCATGCGCATGACCTTCCCAAGAAGGTGCGGGCGCTGGCGCTGAGGCATGCGCTGTCGGCCAAGGCGAAGTCGGGCGGCATCGTCGTCATCGACGAGCTGATCGCGTCGGAAGCCAAGACCAAGGCGACAGTCAAGCGGCTGCAGGGTCTCGGTCTTGCCAACGCGCTGATCATCGGCGGCGCCGAGCTCGATCAGAACTTCGCGCGGTCGGCTCGCAACATTCCGCATATCGACGTTCTGCCGGTGCAGGGCATCAACGTCTACGACATTCTCCGCCGCCAGACACTGGTTCTGTCCAAGGCTGCGGTCGAGGCTCTTGAGGAGCGGTTCAAATGATCGATCTGCGCCATTACGACGTCATCACGAGCCCGGTGATCACCGAGAAGTCGACGCTTCTGTCGGAATCCAACCAGGTGGTCTTCAACGTCCCGAAGACGGCGACCAAGCCGGAGATCAAGGCGGCGGTGGAGAGCCTCTTCGGGGTCAAGGTCACCGCGGTGAACACGCTGGTCCGCAAGGGCAAGGTCAAGCGCTTCAAGGGCCGGGTCGGCCGCCAGAGCGATCAAAAGAAAGCCGTCGTCACGCTGGCCGAGGGCCAGTCGATCGACGTCTCGACCGGCCTTTGATCGGGACCGGAGGAACTTAAGCCATGGCACTGAAGAATTTCAAACCGAACACGCCGAGCCAGCGCCAGCTGGTCATCGTCGATCGCTCGGACCTGTGGAAGGGCAAGCCCATCAAGTCCCTCACCGAGGGCCTGACGCAGAAGGGCGGCCGCAACAACACCGGCCGTGTGACCGCGCGCTACCAGGGCGGCGGCCACAAGCGGACCTACCGGATCGTCGACTTCAAGCGGCGCAAGCTGGACGTGGTCGGTAAGGTCGAGCGGATCGAGTACGACCCGAACCGCACCGCCTTCATCGCGCTGATCAAGTATTCCGACGGTGAGGTCGCCTACGTCCTGGCGCCGCAGCGCCTGTCGGTCGGCGACGAGATCGTGGCAGGCCTGTCCGGCGTCGACGTCAAGCCCGGCAATGCGATGCCGCTCTCGGCGATCCCGGTCGGCACCATCATCCACAATGTGGAGATGAAGCCGGAGAAGGGCGGCCAGATCGCCCGGTCCGCCGGGTCCTACGCCCAGCTCGTCGGCCGCGACGCCGGCATGGCGATCCTGCGCCTCAACTCGGGTGAGCAGCGCCTCGTCCCGGCCTCGTGCTTCGCCACGGTCGGTGCGGTATCGAACCCGGACCACGGCAACATCAATCTCGGCAAGGCCGGCCGGTCGCGTTGGCTCGGCAAGCGCCCGCACGTTCGCGGCGTGGCCATGAACCCGGTCGACCATCCGCATGGCGGCGGTGAGGGCCGGACCTCGGGCGGCCGTCATCCGGTCTCGCCGTGGGGCAAGCCGACCAAGGGCAAGCGGACCCGCCAGAACAAGGCGACCGACAAGTTCATCATGCGCTCGCGCCATCAGCGTAAGAAGTAAGGGGAACTCCAAATGACACGTTCCGTCTGGAAGGGCCCGTTCGTCGATGGCTACCTTCTGAAGAAGGCCGACAAGGCGCGCGAGAGCGGCCGCAACGATGTGATCAAGATCTGGAGCCGGCGCTCGACGATCCTGCCGCAGTTCGTGGGACTGACCTTCGGGGTCTACAACGGCTCCAAGCACATCCCGGTCGCGATCAACGAAGACATGATCGGGCACAAGTTCGGCGAGTTCGCTCCGACGCGGACCTATTACGGCCACGGCGCCGACAAGAAGGCGAAGAGGAAGTAACGATGGGCAAGGCGAAAGCCGAGCGTCAGCTGAAGGATAACGAGGCGAAAGCAGTCGCCCGTACCATCCGCGTCAGCCCGCAAAAACTCAATCTCGTCGCCGCGATGATCCGCGGCAAGAGGGTCGACATGGCGCTTGCCGATCTGACCTTCTCGCGCAAGCGGATCGCCGAGACCGTCAAGAAGACGCTGGAAAGCGCCATTGCGAACGCCGAGAACAACCATGACCTCGACGTCGACGCGCTGTTCGTCGCCGAGGCCTATGTCGGCAAGTCGATCACGATGAAGCGCTTCCACGCTCGCGGTCGAGGCCGTGCCAGCCGGGTCGAGAAGCCGTTCTCGCACCTGACGATCGTGGTGCGCGAGAGGGCCGAAACCGAGGAGGCCGCATAATGGGTCAGAAGATCAATCCGACCGGTTTCCGGCTCGGCATCAACCGCACCTGGGATTCGCGCTGGTACGCAAACACCGGCGAGTACGGCGATCTCCTGCACGAGGATCTGAAGATCCGCGGCTATCTGCTCGAAGAGCTGAAGCAGGCGGCGGTCTCCAAGGTCGTGATCGAGCGTCCGCACAAGAAGTGCCGCATCACCATCCACTCGGCGCGCCCGGGTATCGTGATCGGCAAGAAGGGTGCTGACATCGAGAAGCTTCGCAAGAAGCTCGCCACGATGACCAAGGCCGAGACGCACATCAACATCGTCGAGGTCCGCAAGCCCGAGACCGATGCGACGCTGGTTGCGCAGTCGATCGCCCAGCAGCTGGAGCGCCGTGTGGCCTTCCGCCGTGCGATGAAGCGCGCCGTCCAGTCGGCCATGCGGCTCGGCGCCGAGGGCATCCGCATCAACTGCGGCGGCCGCCTCGGTGGTGCGGAGATCGCCCGCACCGAATGGTACCGCGAGGGCCGGGTGCCGCTACACACGCTGCGCGCCGACATCGACTACGGCACGGCCGAAGCCGTGACGGCCTACGGGATCTGCGGCGTCAAGGTGTGGATCTTCAAGGGCGAGATCCTGGAGCACGACCCGATGGCGTCCGAGCGCCGCCAGATCGAGGGCGACAGCCATGGTGGCGGCGGTGGCCGTCGTCGCGAGCACGCCTGAGCGGCTTTGAGAATTCGGAGTAGACAAGATGCTGCAGCCAAAGCGCACGAAGTACCGGAAGGCGTTCAAGGGACGCATTCACGGTGACGCCAAGGGCGGGACCAGCCTGAATTTCGGCGCGTTCGGCCTCAAGGCGATGGAGCCGGAGCGGGTAACCGCCCGGCAGATCGAGGCGGCCCGCCGCGCGATCACCCGCCAGATGAAGCGCCAGGGGCGCGTGTGGATCCGGATCTTCCCGGACCTGCCGGTAACGTCAAAGCCGACCGAAGTCCGCATGGGTAAGGGCAAGGGCGGCGTTGACTACTGGGCCGCGCGCGTTCATCCCGGGCGCATCATGTTCGAGATCGACGGCGTGCCCGAGGATGTCGCCCGCGAGGCCCTGCGTCTGGGCGCGGCCAAGCTGCCGGTCCGCACGCGCTTCATCCAGCGCATCGCCGAGTAAGGAGAGTTTGACGTGAAAGCTTCCGACGTCACCACTATGACTCAGGACGAACTCACCGATGAGCTCGCCAAGCTGAAGAAAGAGCAGTTCAACCTGCGTTTCCAGCGGGCCACCGGTCAGCTCGAGAACACCGCCCGCGTGCGCCAGGTGCGCCGCGACATCGCGCGGATCAAGACGATTTCCCGCCAGAAGGCGGCGAAGGCCGAGGCCTGAGGACCAAACCATGCCGAAACGCATTCTCCAGGGGACCGTGGTCTCCGATAAGAACGACAAGACGGTGGTCGTGCTGGTGGAGCGCCGCTTCACGCACCCGCTGTTCAAGAAGACGGTCCGTCGCTCCAAGCGCTACAAGGCGCATGACGAGACCAACCAGGTGAAGGTCGGCGACATCGTCTCCATCGAGGAGTCGCGGCCGATCTCCAAGGACAAGAGCTGGGTCGTCGTTTCGAGCGACGCTCAAGCAGCCAGTTAATCTCATGGCCGGTGAGGCGCCCAAGGCGCGCATCCCGGCAGCTAGCTCTGAAGGCGGCCTGACATGATTCAGATGCAAACAAACCTCGACGTCGCCGACAATTCCGGTGCGCGCCGTGTCATGTGCATCAAGGTTCTGGGCGGCTCGAAGCGGAAATATGCCTCCGTCGGCGACATCATCGTCGTCTCGGTCAAGGAGGCCATTCCGCGCGGCCGCGTGAAGAAGGGCGACGTGATGAAGGCCGTGGTGGTCAGGACCGCCAAGGACATCCGTCGCGCCGACGGCTCGGTGATCCGGTTCGACCGGAACGCCGCCGTCCTGATCGACAACAAGAAAGAGCCCGTCGGCACGCGTATCTTCGGCCCGGTTCCCCGCGAGCTTCGCGGCAAGAACCACATGAAGATCGTCTCGCTGGCGCCCGAAGTTCTATAAGAGGAGAGCGGACGATGCAGAAGATCCGCAAGGGCGACACGGTCGTCGTGCTCGCCGGCAAGGACAAGGGCCGGTCGGGCGAAGTCATGAAGATGATGCCGAAGGACGACAAGGCGCTTGTGCGCGGCGTCAACATGGTCAAGCGCCACCAGCGCCAGACGGCTTCGCAGGAAGCCGGCATCATTTCGAAGGAAGCTCCGATCCACCTGTCGAATCTCGCGGTCGCGGACCCGAAGGACGGCAAGGCCACCCGGATCGGCTTCAAGATCCTTGAGGACGGCACCAAGGTGCGCGTCGCCAAGCGCTCCGGGGAAGAGATCAATGGCTGAGACCGCAACCGCCTACGAGCCGCGGCTGAAGCGCGTCTATCGCGACGACATCCGCAAGGCGCTCCAGGAGGAGTTCTCCTACAAGAGCGAGATGCAGATTCCGCGCATCGACAAGGTCGTCATCAACATGGGCGTCGGCGAGGCCACGGGCGATTCCAAGAAGCCTTCGGTTGCCGCCGAGGACCTCGCCCGGATCGCCGGCCAGAAGCCGGTGATCACCAAGGCCACGAAGTCGATCGCCGGCTTCAAGGTCCGCGAGGGCATGCCGATCGGCTGCAAGGTCACGCTGCGGCGCGATCGGATGTACGAATTCCTGGACCGTCTGGTCCAGATCGCACTGCCGCGGGTTCGCGATTTCCGCGGCCTCAATCCCAAGAGCTTCGATGGCTGTGGCAACTTCGCCATGGGCATCAAGGAGCACATCGTGTTCCCCGAGATCAACTACGACAAGGTCGATCAGATGTGGGGCATGGACATCATCGTCTGTACGACGGCGCAGAACGACGACGAAGCGCGCGCCCTTTTGAAGGCGTTCAACTTCCCGTTCCGGCAGTGACCGGTCGCCAGTAACGGCAGACGAGCAAAGGACGACAAAATGGCCAAGAAGGGCATGATCGAGAAGAACAAGCACCGCGAGAAACTGGTGGCGAAATACGCCGCCAAGCGGGCTGCTCTCAAGGCGATCACCAAGAATGCCGACGCTCCGATGGACGAGCGGTTCCGGGCGCAGCTTGCGCTCGCCGAACTGCCGCGCAACGGGTCGAAGGTTCGCATCCGCAACCGCTGCGAGGTGACGGGTCGCCCCCGCGCCTATTATCGCAAGCTCAAGATGAGCCGTATCGCGCTGCGGGAACTCGGCAACAACGGCCAGATCCCCGGCATCGTCAAGTCGAGCTGGTAAGGAGGCATCGTCATGGCATTGTCTGATCCGCTCGGCGATATGCTGACCCGAATCCGCAACGCGGTCATGCGCAACAAGTCGTCGGTGCTCACGCCGGCGTCCAAGCTGCGCGCGCGCGTTCTCGACGTCCTCAAGGAAGAGGGCTACATCCGCGGCTACACCGAGACCGATTTCGGCAACGGGAAGGCGGAGTTCGAGATCGAGCTGAAGTATTACGAGGGCGCGCCGGTCATCCGCGAGATCGCCCGCGTGTCGAAGCCCGGTCGCCGGGTCTACGTTTCGGCGAAGACGATCCCGCAGGTCGCCAACGGCCTCGGCATCTCGGTCCTCTCCACCCCGAAGGGCGTGATGGCCGACCATAGCGCCCGTGAACAGAATGTCGGCGGCGAGGTGCTCTGCCGCGTCTTCTGACGCGGCAGCACGTTCGCCCTACGAACGGACAGGGTTTCGAAATGTCTCGTATTGGTAAGAAGCCGGTCGCCGTCCCCGCCGGCGTGACCGCAACCGTCGAGGGACAGACCGTCAAGGCCAAGGGGCCGAAGGGCGAGCTTTCCTTCGTGGTGAACGACGAAGTCCTGGTCAAGATGCAGGACGACGGGATCATGGTCGATCCTCGCGACCAGTCGAAGGAGGCGCGCTCGAAGTGGGGCATGTCCCGCACGATGATCGCGAACATCCTGGCAGGCGTGACCAAAGGCTTCGAGAAGAAGCTCGAGATCAACGGCGTCGGTTATCGTGCCTCCATGCAGGGCAAGAACCTGCAGCTGGCACTGGGCTTTTCGCACGATGTGATCTATCAGGTGCCGGAAGGCATCCAGATCCAGGTGCCGAAGCCGACCGAGATCGTGGTCTCCGGCATCAACAAGCAGCAGGTCGGCCAGGTCGCGGCGGAAATCCGCGAATATCGTGGTCCCGAGCCCTACAAGGGCAAGGGCGTGAAGTACGCGGATGAGACGATCGTCCGCAAGGAAGGCAAGAAGAAGTAAGGTCCGTCATGGCTACCACCAAGGAAATGCTGCGACGCCGGGCCTCGCGTATCCGCCGCTCGCTGAAGAAGGTGGCGAACGGCCGTCCGCGTCTGTCCGTGCATCGCTCTTCGAAGAACATCTATGCCCAGGTCATCGACGACGATGCCGGCCGCACGCTCGCGGCCGCTTCGACCCTCGATCCGAAGCTGCGCGAAGCGCTGAAGACCGGCGCCGACGTCGCCGCCGCTGCGGCGGTCGGCAAGCTCGTCGCCGAACGTGCGAAGGAAGCGGGCGTCACCGACGTCGTTTTCGATCGCGGCGCGTTCATCTACCACGGTCGGGTCAAGGCCCTGGCCGATTCGGCGCGCGAAGGCGGGCTGAACTTCTAAACCCATCCATGCCGACGGGCGGATCCGGAACACCGGGCCGCCCGTCGGCACGATTTCGCTGCGGGCGCCAAGTGCGCCCGTCAACTTTGGACGCCTCCGGAAAAAAACAAGGAACAGGATATGGCGCCTCGTAACGATCGCAACGATCGCCGCGACGATCACGACGACGGTTTCGTCGATAAGCTCGTCCACATCAATCGCGTCGCCAAGGTGGTCAAGGGTGGCCGTCGCTTCGGCTTTGCCGCTCTCGTCGTCGTTGGCGACCTCAAGGGCCGCGTCGGCTTCGGCCACGGCAAGGCCCGCGAAGTGCCCGAGGCGATCCGCAAGGCGACTGAATCGGCCAAGCGCGACCTGATCTTCGTGCCGCTGCGCGATGGCCGCACGCTGCATCACGACGCTTCCGGGCGCCACGGCGCAGGCAAGGTGCTGCTGCGCACCGCCGAGGCCGGTACCGGCATCATCGCCGGTGGTCCGATGCGCGCCGTGTTCGAAGCGGTCGGCATGCATGACGTCGTCGCCAAGTCGCTCGGCTCCTCGAATCCGTACAACATGGTTCGCGCCACTTTCGACGCGCTGAAGAACGCGACGCATCCCAAGGATGTCGCCGCTCGCCGCGGCATCAAGTACTCGACGCTTCAGGCCCGCCGCCGCGAAGCCGTCGGCGCCGCCGCTTCCTCCGCCGAAGAGTGATCGCCCGCGGGGCCGCGAGACGCGGCCCGCGCCTTGATTGAAGGAGCCAAATCATGGCCAAATCCAAATCCGCGGGCAAGACGGTCACCGTCGAACAGATCGCAAGCCCGCTGCGTCGCCCCGCCGATCAGCGCCAGACGCTTGTCGGCCTCGGGCTGAACAAGATGCATCGCCGCCGGACGCTCGAGGATACGCCGTCGGTTCGCGGCATGATCGCCAAGGTCGCCCATCTCGTTCGGGTGGTCGAAGAGGCGTAAGGGCCTGTCCCGGCCGGTGGCCTGCGCTGCCGATCCGGGTGTCACGGAACACGAATTGCCAGGGCATTCGCCGGCAAGGCCCGATGCAGGCCGGCCGCCGGATGCTTCAGGAGACAAGTCATGAAACTCAACGAGCTTTCCGACAAGGACGGCGCCACCCATTCCCGCAAGCGTCTCGGACGCGGCATCGGTTCGGGCAGCGGCAAGACCGGCGGTCGCGGCGTCAAGGGCCAGAAGGCGCGCTCCGGCGTCGCCATCAACGGCTTCGAGGGCGGCCAAATGCCGCTCTTTCGGCGCCTGCCGAAGCGCGGCTTCGTCAACATCTTCGCCAAGAACTACAATGTCGTTTCGGTTGGCCGCCTTCAGCAGGCCGTCGACGCCGGCAAGCTCGACGCGAAGGCGCCGGTCGATGGCGCGGCGCTCGTCGCCTCCGGCGTCCTGCGCCGCGAGAAGGACGGCGTTCGCCTGCTCGGCGACGGGGAGATCACCGTGAAGCTGACGATCACCGTCGCGGGCGCCTCCAAGTCGGCGATCGAGAAGGTGGAGAAGGCCGGCGGTTCGGTCACGACCACCGTGCCGGCCAAGTCCGAGGCCCCGGCCGAGGCGTAAGCCTCGACTTGCGTGCGACGTCCGCGCCGCTTATCTGACGGGCTCTCGGCAGCGAAGCCCGTCTTCTCAGCCCGAGGCCGGTCGGCCGCGTGACGCGACTCCCGGCTGATCCGCGGGACAACCGGAGACTTCCACGATATGGCATCGGCAGCGGAACAACTTGCCGCCAATCTCAATTTCTCGGCCTTCGGCAAGGCCGAGGACCTCAAGAAGCGCATCTGGTTCACGCTCGGTGCGCTTCTGGTCTACCGGCTCGGCACCTACATTCCGATGCCGGGCATCAATCCCGACGCTCTTGCCCAAGCCTTCGAGCAGCAGTCGACGGGCATCCTCGGCATGTTCAACATGTTCTCGGGCGGTGCCGTCGGTCGCATGGCGATCTTCGCGCTGGGGATCATGCCGTACATCTCGGCTTCGATCATCATTCAGCTGATGACCTCCGTCGTCCCCTCGCTCGAGAACCTCAAGAAGGAGGGCGAGCAGGGCCGCAAGGTCATCAACCAGTACACCCGCTACGGCACGGTTCTTCTCGCCACCGTCCAGGCCTACGGTATCGCCGCCGGCCTCGAGACGCAGGCGGGCATCGTTGTCGATCCGGGCTGGTTCTTCCGCGTCTCAGCCGTCATCACGCTGGTCGGCGGCACGATGTTCCTGATGTGGCTCGGCGAACAGATCACCTCGCGCGGCATCGGCAACGGCATCTCGCTGATCATCTTCGCCGGCATCGTCGCCCATCTGCCGTCTGCGATCGCGAATCTTCTCGAACTCGGCCGTACTGGCGCGCTGTCGACCATGGTGATCCTCCTGGTCGTCGTCGTCGCGATCGCCTGCATCGCGTTCATCGTGTTCTTCGAGCGCGCGCAGCGCCGGTTGCTGATCCAGTACCCGAAGCGCCAGGTCGGCAATCGCATGTTCCAGGGGGACACGTCGCACCTGCCGCTGAAGCCGAATACGTCGGGCGTCATTCCGCCGATCTTCGCGTCCTCGCTGCTTCTCTTGCCGGTGACGGTCGCGAATTTCTCGAACACGGCGAATCTGCCCGACTGGGCGACGGCGGTGATCGCATCGCTCGGCCACGGCCAGCCGCTCTATATGCTGGTCTATGCCGGGCTGATCGCCTTCTTCGCCTTCTTCTACACGGCCGTGGTCTTCAATCCGAAGGACACCGCCGACAATCTGAAGAAGCATGGCGGGTTCATTCCGGGCATCCGGCCAGGCGAGCGCACCGCGGAATATATCGACTACGTTCTCACGCGCATCACGGTCGTCGGCGCGATCTATCTGGTCCTGATCTGTCTATTGCCCGAATTTCTTATTTCGGCCGCTGGCGTTCCGTTCTATCTCGGAGGCACATCGCTACTGATCGTGGTGAGCGTGACGATGGATACGGTCGCGCAGATCCAGGGCCATCTTCTGGCGCATCAGTACGAGGGCCTCGTCAAGAAGGCGAAGCTGAGAGGGGGGAGACGAGGAGCCAGATGAGACTGATTTTACTTGGCCCGCCAGGAGCCGGGAAGGGAACGCAGGCGCAGCGCCTGATCGACCAGTACGCGATTCCGCAACTATCGACCGGCGACATGCTGCGCGCGGCGGTCGCCGCCAAGACGGAAGTCGGGGTGAAGGCCAAGGAGGTGATGGACGCCGGGCATCTCGTTTCCGACGAGATCGTCAACGCGATCGTTGCCGAGCGGATCGCCCAGTCCGACTGCGCCAACGGCTTCATTCTCGACGGCTATCCCCGCACGCTGAAGCAGGCGGATGCGGTCGAGGCGATGCTGAGGGACCGAAACCTGACTCTCGATCATGTCATCGAGATGCGCGTCGATGACGAGGTGCTGATCACGCGCGTCGCCGGCCGCTATTCCTGCGCCAAGTGCGGCAGCGTTTATCACGACACCGATCGCAAGCCCTCGGTCGAGGGCATCTGCGACCAGTGCGGTTCGACGGAGTTCAAGCGCCGGCCGGACGACAATGCCGAGACCATGCGCACGCGGCTGTGGAACTACTACAAGGATACCTCGCCGCTGGTCGGGTATTATCACTGCAAGGGGCTGCTGCGCTCCATCGACGGTATGCAGTCGGTGGAGGAGGTGACGGCGGCGATCGAGGCGATCGTCTCGCGCTGAGGCCGAAGCGGTACGCGAGTGCCGCTCGGTTGACTTGTCAAGCCCTTTTGATTTATAGCCTGCGCCATACGCGAATCCTTTGCGATCGGCGCGGGTCTTCGTTCGAGGAGATCGGCATCGGTCGTTTTTGGCCGTAGCGGCTCCCGATCTTGTATGGCTGGGGCCCTGTGCCCATCTAATTCTAGGAGAACGACGTGGCCCGTATCGCTGGCGTCAATATTCCGTCCAACAAGCGCGTCGTGATCGCGCTCCAGTACATTCACGGCATCGGCCCCGCCTTTGCCAAGCAGATCATGTCGAAGGCGAATCTCGGCGATGAACGCCGGGTCAACGACCTGACCGACGCCGAGGTTCTGCAGATCCGTGAGTTGATCGACCGCGACTATCAGGTCGAGGGCGATCTGCGCCGCGAGACGGCGATGAACATCAAGCGCCTGATGGATCTCGGCTGCTATCGCGGTCTGCGCCATCGACGTGGCCTGCCGGTGCGCGGTCAGCGGACCCACACCAATGCCCGCACCCGCAAGGGTCCGGCAAAGGCGATCGCCGGCAAGAAAAAGTAAGCTCGCGAGACGCCCTGCGCGCCTCTCGGTCCATATCGGGTTTCGCTCGGGTCTGTGCCTGGTTGTCGAATCCTCGATTGGGAATACGGCTGCAGGACGTCAGCGTTCTGGGCCATCGATTTGAATGAGACGTTGCGGCGGGCAGTTCGGTCCGTCGCAGGTGTAGCCGCCGGAATTACGGCGGTGTCGATATCACACAAGGCAGAGTGAATATGGCCAAGGAAACGCAGCGCGTTCGTCGCCGCGAGCGGAAGAACATCTCGTCGGGCGTCGCGCATGTGAACTCGACGTTCAACAACACGCTGATCACGATCACCGACGCGCAGGGCAACACGATTGCCTGGTCGTCGGCCGGTGCGCAGGGCTTCAAGGGCTCGCGCAAGTCGACGCCGTTCGCGGCGCAGATCGCAGCCGAGGATGCCGCCAAGAAGGCGCAGGAGCACGGCATGCGTACGCTGGAAGTCGAGGTCTGCGGGCCCGGTTCGGGCCGCGAGTCGGCTCTGCGCGCGCTGCAGTCGGCGGGCTTTACGATCACCTCGATCCGCGACGTGACCCCGATCCCGCACAACGGCGTTCGTCCGCGCAAGAAGCGCCGCGTCTGACGCGGCGCCGCCGCGGGGAGCGTTCGGCAGGAGCCGAGCTCGGCCGGGCAGGGCGCTCCCGCTGGCATTCACTGCCGGCTGGGCCATTTCGAGCGACGGACGGCCATGATGGCCGGCGTCGCTCTCGGAATTTCCGGGAAACGAGTTACGCTCCGCGCCGTGCCCCGGATTCAGACCTTTCGCCACGATTGGATGGTGGCGAGGAAACTGAGAGGCATTCCTCATGATTGCTAGCAACTGGCAAGATTTGACCAAGCCCAACCAGCTGGTCTTCAAGAACGACGGCAGCCGGTCGAAGGCGACGCTCGTGGCCGAGCCGCTGGAGCGGGGCTTCGGCCTGACGCTCGGCAACGCTCTGCGCCGCGTTCTTCTGTCCTCGCTGCGGGGCGCCTCGGTGACCGCCGTCCAGATCGACGGCGTTCTGCACGAGTTCTCCTCGATCCCTGGCGTGCGCGAGGACGTGACCGACATCGTCCTCAACGTCAAGGAAATCTGCATCTCGATGCAGGGCGAGGGTCCCAAGCGCATGGTCGTGCGCAAGCAGGGACCGGGCGTCGTGCGCGCCGGCGACATTCAGACCGTCGGCGACATCGAGGTCCTGAACCCCGAGCATGAGATCTGCACCCTCGACGAGGGCGCGGAGATCCGGATGGAGTTCACGGTCAACACCGGCAAGGGCTACGTCCCGGCCGACCAGAACCGCGCCGAGGATGCGCCGATCGGCCTGATCCCGGTCGATTCGCTGTTCTCGCCGGTCAAGAAGGTGTCCTACAAGGTCGAGAACACCCGCGAGGGTCAGGACCTGAACAAGGACAAGCTGACCATGACGATCGAGACCGATGGCTCGATCTCCGGCGAGGACGCCGTCGCCTATGCGGCGCGCATCCTGCAGGACCAGCTTTCGGTCTTCATCAACTTCGAGGAGCCGCAGCGCGATCAGCGGGCCGGCGGCGGTGTCGGTGCGGCGGACGAGCAGATCGCCGAACTCGCCTTCAACCCGGCGCTCCTCAAGAAGGTCGACGAGCTGGAGCTTTCGGTCCGCTCGGCGAACTGCCTGAAGAACGACAACATTGTCTATATCGGCGACCTGATCCAGAAGACCGAGGCGGAAATGCTCCGCACCCCGAACTTCGGGCGCAAGTCGCTGAACGAGATCAAGGAGGTCCTGGCCTCCATGGGTCTGCACCTCGGTATGGAAGTGCCGGCCTGGCCGCCGGAGAACATCGACGATCTGGCCAAGCGCTACGAAGACCAGTACTAGGATCTGACGCCTCGCCCGCCCAAGGCGGGCGGGGCGTTCGCATGCACAATCATTCAAAGGCACGGCGGCCTGTCGCCTCGCGGCAGGGACGCAAAGATACCGACCTCCGGCAACGTCCGGCTTCTTATCCGAAGGAAACACCACCATGCGCCACGCCAAACGCGGCCGTAAGCTCAATCGTACCGCCAGTCATCGTAAGGCGATGTTCGCCAACATGGCCGTATCCCTGATCACCCACGAGCAGATCGTGACGACGCTGCCGAAGGCGAAGGACCTGCGTCCGATCGTCGAGAAGCTGATCACGCTCGGCAAGCGCGGCGATCTCCATGCCCGCCGCCTCGCAGCGTCCCGCCTCCAGGACGATGCGGCGACCATCAAGCTGTTCGACACGCTCGCCAGCCGCTATGCCGAGCGCAATGGCGGCTACTGCCGGGTTCTCAAGGCCGGCTTTCGCCGCGGCGATAACGCTCCGCTGGCTGTCATCGAGTTCGTCGACCGTGATCCGAACGCCCGCGGCGCCGTTGATCGTGAGCGGCTCGAGGCCGAAGGCGAGCAGGACGCGGCCTGATCTGGCAGCGCCCGGGCTTTTCTGCCGGCGCGCATCCGATGGACGGACGTTAGCGATTTGGGGGCCCTTGCGGCCCCCTTTGTCGTTTCGGACGATGTCGATTCGAGAGACGTCGTCCCTGCGGCGATGCAGAAGGACGGCCCGCTTCGATTCGCTCCGTCCGCAGATGCCCTAGATTGAGATCGGGTACGGCTTCGAGAGGATCTCCAGCGTGGCGGACGATCGGGTTCTTCTGACCGGAATTTCCGGCTTCATCGGCAAGCATGTGGCCCTCGCCATGCTTGGCGCCGGCTTCCTGGTACGCGGGACGCTGCGCTCGCAGGGCAAGGCGGAGGCTGTGCGCGCCGCCTTGGCGGAGGCGGGCGCCGATCCGGCCCGGGTCGAATTCGCCGTCGCCGACCTGACGCGGGATGAGGGATGGCAGGAGGCGGCCGAAGGCTGCCGCTTCGTCGCCCATACCGCCTCCCCCTTTCCGGCCCGGCAGCCCCGCGATCGACAGGCGCTTGTCCCCATTGCCAAGGGCGGCACGCTGCGTGTCGTGCGCGCTGCCCTTGCCGCCGGCGCGGAGCGGTTGGTGCTGACTTCCTCGGTGGCCTCCGTCTATTACGGCCATCCGAGGCGCACGGAGCCGCGCTTTGGCGAAGAGGACTGGACCGACGTCACCAATGGCTCGGTCACCGCCTATGCCGTCTCCAAGACCGAAGCCGAACGCGCCGCCTGGGGTGCCGTCGACGGGACTGCGCTGCAGATGGCGGCGATCAATCCTGCGCTTGTTCTCGGTCCCTTGCTCGACGGGGAGGCGGGAACGTCGGCCCGGCTCGTCGCAATGATGATGAACGGACGGCTTCCGGCGGTCCCGAATGCCAGCTTCGGGATCGTCGACGTGCGCGATGTCGCGGAGGCCCATGCGTTGGCGCTGACGGTGCCCGGCGCCGCCGGGCACCGGTTCCTGCTGTCGGGCGGATCGATGACGCTGCTTGAGATCGCCAATGTCATGGCGGCGGAATATCCGGATCTCGCGCGACGGCTGCCCCGCTTCGTCCTGCCCGACGCGCTCGTGCGGATCGCGGCGCTGGTCGCGCCGGAGGCGCGCGCCCTGCGGGCCGAGCTTGGCCGGCGCAAGCAACTGGTCACGGATCCCGCCCAGAGAATCCTCGGACTGTCGTTTCGCTCCCCGCGGATTGCGGTGCGCGACATGGCCGAAAGCCTCGGGAAACGCGGACTCGTTAAGGAAGTCTGAACGAGCGATCTCGACGGCGGAACGGGGTTATCTTACTCTACGGAAATCAGGAGCCGTGGCGGATCCGGCCGTTTACCGTCATCCGGCTGAAATCCGGGACTGTGGCTCCGATGTCATCGTATCGGCCGTCGGCCCGTGCGATAGCGCAGCCGACACTGAAGCGGGGGTCTGCGAGAATCTGTTCGCGATGAGGCAACCTTCTGCGCCCTGGACTATTGTAAGGCAAAAAAGGGGCGTGCGGCACGCAGTCGTGCCAGAGTTTACGCGGTTGAAACAACTATAATGAATGATGCAACAATCAAAAACATCACGGGCCGGAGTTCCATGCGTCGTACCCTGTTGACCCTCCTCGGAGCGATCGCCGCTTTCGGGATTCTGACGGCGAGTTATGCGACCGCCGATCTGCCGGAACAGGTCCCGGCCGCGGCGGCTGCCGATCTCGGCTGAGCCCGCCTCAATCCAGTCTATCGAAAAGAGGGGCCCGCAAGGCCCCTTTTTTGCGCCGCACGTCTGCTCTAAAGCCAATACCGATCAAAGGTGACAGACGAAAAGACGGCCCATGCGCTCGATAGTTCTCGTTCTGGTCGCGCTTGTCGGCATCGGCGGTGCCTTCGCGGTGGCCAACCTCACCGACAGCGGGTCCTGGTCGCTGCGCGGCGATTCGCAGAGTTCCTCCGCCACCGCTGCGCCTGATGCAGGATCCACACACGCCCGAAGCGGAATTGCAGAACCCCGGGCCGATCCGGCTGAGCAGATGCAGGCGCAAGCGGGGGGCGGCGAACTCAGCGCCGCCGGCCCCCGGCCTTCGGTGACGCAGCCGGTTCCGGCAGTGCCCGTGCCCGCGACGGCGCCTGCGGAACAAGTTCCCCAGAGCCGGGCCGAGATCAATCTCACCTTCGCACCGCTGGTTCGCGAGACCGCTCCTGCCGTGGTCAATGTCTATGCCGCGCGCGCCGTGCCGCAACAGCGCTCGCCCTTTGCTGGTGATCCGTTCTTCGAGCAGTTCTTCGGCCAGCGCTACCAGAGCCGGCCCCGAATGGAGGCCTCGCTCGGCTCCGGCGTGATCATCGACCAGTCCGGGCTCGTCATCACCAACAATCACGTCGTCGAGAACGCCGACGAGGTGAAGATCGCCTTTTCGGACGGGCGCGAGTTTCAGACCACGGTCCTCTTGAAGGACAAGGACGTCGACCTGGCGGTGTTGAAGATCAAGGGGAAGGGGCCGTTCCCGACGCTTCCCATCGCCGATTCGGACGATCTCCAGATCGGCGATCTCGTACTCGCCATCGGCAATCCGTTCGGAATCGGCCAGACCGTGACCAACGGCATCGTTTCCGCTTTGGCGCGCAGCCATATCGGCGTCGATGACTTCGGCTTCTTCATCCAGACCGACGCGGCCATCAATCCCGGCAATTCCGGCGGCGCGCTGATCGACATGAGCGGGCGCCTCGTCGGCGTCAATTCGGCGATCTTCTCGCGCTCGGGCGGCTCGAACGGCATCGGATTTGCGATCCCGTCGAACATGGTGAAGACCTTCATCGCCGCCGCCAAGGCCGGCCATGGCTTCCAGCGGCCCTATGTCGGAGCGCAGTTCGCTTCCGTCACGCCGGACATCGCCGAGGCGATCGGGTTGAGCACGCCGACCGGGGCGCTGATTCAGGCGGTGACAAAGAAGGGGCCGGCCGCGAATGCCGGTCTGAAGGTCGGCGACGTCGTCCTCGCGGTCGGCGGGCGCACGATCGACAGTCCGGATGCGCTCTCCTACCGGCTCGCAACGACCGGGATCGGCAAGACCGTCGATCTCGAGATCCTGCGCGGCGAAGATCGGCTGCATGTCTCGCTGCCGCTCGAAGCCGCGCCCGAGATTCCGCCGCGAGACGAGCGCACGCTGTCCGGCAACGAACCCTTTTCCGGCGCGACCGTCCTCAACCTGTCGCCTCGGGTGGCGGAGAGCTTCGGGCTTTCGACCGACCAGACAGGGGTAATCGTCTCGGCCATCGCTGCCGGATCGATCGCCCAGCGTGTGGGCCTGCGGCCGGGCGACATCGTCCTCGCGGTGAACGGCCAGAAGGTCGACTCCACCAGCACTCTTGAGGAATTGTCGCGGCACGATTTTTCCGGCTGGCGCTTCGACATAGACCGCGGCGGCCAGCGCCTCACCCAGTACGTTCGCTGACATGGCGGATCTCTTCGGCGACGATCCCAAGCCATCGCGCCAGACCCCGGCGGAGAGCGCGCCGCGCGCCGCGCCGGTCCCCGCCGACGACCGCTCGCGGCCGCTCGCCGACCGGCTGCGACCGCAGACTCTTGCGGACGTCGTCGGCCAGGAGCATCTGACCGGCAAGGGAGGCGTCCTGTCGCGGATGCTGACGGCGGGAAGCCTCGGCTCGCTGATCTTCTGGGGGCCGCCCGGCACCGGCAAGACGACGGCCGCGCGGCTGCTGGCCGGCGAGGTCGATTACGCCTTCGAGCAGATCTCGGCGATCTTTTCCGGCGTCGCGGACCTGAAGAAGGTGTTCGAAGCTGCCCGGCTGCGGCGCTCCAATGGCCGGCGCACGCTGCTCTTCGTCGACGAGATCCATCGCTTCAACCGCGCCCAGCAGGACTCGTTTCTGCCGGTGATGGAGGACGGCACGGTTGTCCTCGTCGGGGCGACGACGGAGAACCCGTCCTTCGAGCTCAACGCTGCGCTTTTGTCGCGAGCAAGGGTTCTGACGTTCCGCCCGCACGGCCCCGAAAGCCTCGCCCGGCTTCTGGAACGGGCCGAGCGCGCGATGGGCCGGCCGCTGCCGGTAGACGAGGGCGGCCGCGCCGTGCTCCTGCGCCTTGCCGACGGCGACGGAAGGGCGATCCTGACGCTTGCCGAAGAAGTCTGGCGCGCCGCCGGATCGGATGAGATCTTCGACGCCGATGGCGTCCAAATCGTGGTCCAGCGCCGCGCGCCGGTCTACGACAAGAGCCAGGACGGCCACTACAATCTGATCTCGGCCCTCCACAAATCGGTGCGGGGATCGGATCCCGACGCCGCGCTCTACTGGCTTTGCCGGATGCTCGATGCCGGCGAGGACCCGCTCTATCTCGGCCGCCGGCTGGTGCGCATGGCGGCGGAAGACATCGGACTTGCCGATCCGCACGCGTTGACGATCGCGCTCGCGGCCAAGGACGCCTACGACTATCTCGGCTCGCCGGAGGGCGAACTCGCGCTCGCCGAGGCGACGGTCTATCTGGCGAGCGCGCCGAAATCCAACGCCGTTTACGTCGCCTACAAGGCGGCGATGCGGGCGGCGAAGGAGCACGGATCGCTGCTGCCACCGAAGCATATCCTGAACGCCCCGACGAAACTGATGAAAAGCGAGGGCTATGGTGGTGGTTACGAATACGACCATGATGCGCCCGGCGGTTTTTCGGGGCAGGATTATTTCCCCGAGGCCATGGGGCGTCACGACTTCTACCGTCCGACCGAGCGCGGAGCCGAAAAGAAACTGGGCGAACGGCTAAGGCATTGGTCCGAAATACGCCGGAACCGGCAGGAGAGGGGTTGAACGGCGGGAATATACGGGTTTTAAGCGGGTTCGATGTTGCCAAGGCGTTTTCGCGCTCCAAAATCATGGCAACAACAGGGCAGCCGTCGGCGCGCCGCTTCCGCTGCCGGACATGCGCAGTTGCCAGAATCCGTTCGCTACCGCGAGGTCCAGATGTCAGAAGACACCAGCCAACTGGCGGAATATTCCGTTACCGACTACGAAGTCGGACAGGACAATCTGCAGAGGTTCGGGCTGGACATTCACAATCCGGTCTTCCCGATCTCCGCCAGCGTGATCATCGCGCTCGTCGCCTTCACGCTTCTCTTCCCCGGCATGGCCGACGGCTTCTTCGGCTGGCTGCGCCCCGCGATCACCTCGACCTTCGACTGGCTCTTCCTGCTGGCGGGTGACGTCTTCGTTCTCTTCTGTCTCGTCCTCGTCGCCTCGCCGCTCGGCAAGATCAGGCTCGGGGGCAAGGACGCGCAGCCGGAATATGGCTATTTCGGCTGGTTCGCCATGCTGTTCGCCGCCGGCATGGGCATCGGCCTGATGTTCTACGGCGTCTCGGAGCCAATCACCCATTTCACCACGTCGATGGCAGGCGGGCCTGACGCGCCGCTGATGGGCGCTGCTGGCGACACCGAGGCGGCCCGCCGCCTCGGCATGGCCGCGACGATCTACCATTGGGCGCTGCATCCCTGGGCGATCTACGCTGTGGTCGCGCTGGCGCTCGCCTTCTTCAGCTACAATTGGGGCCTGCCGCTCACCATGCGGTCCGCCTTCTATCCGCTGCTGAAGGAGCGGGTCTGGGGCTGGCCCGGCCATCTCATCGACATCCTGGCGGTGTTCGCTACGCTGTTCGGCCTTGCCACCTCACTCGGCTTCGGTGCCGAACAGGCGGTGGCCGGCCTCAACTATCTCTTCGGCGTGCCCGACACGATGCTCTCCAACATCGTGCTCATCGTGCTGATCACCGGCGCGGCGTTGACCTCGGTCGTCGCGGGCCTGGACAGCGGCGTGAAGCGGCTGTCGGAGATCAACATGGTGCTGGCGCTCATCCTCCTGCTCTTCGTCTTCTTCGTCGGTCCGACGGTCGACCTTCTGCGGGGCTTCGTCGGCAACACGGTAGCCTATTTCACGAACGTCATCCCGCTGTCGAACCCGTTCGGCCGCATGGATGACGGCTATCGCACCGGCTGGACGACCTTCTACTGGGCCTGGTGGATGAGCTGGTCACCCTTCGTCGGAATGTTCATCGCCCGGGTCTCCCGCGGCCGTTCCGTGCGCGAGTTCATCACCTGCGTCCTGATCATCCCGACGGCGGTCTCGATCATCTGGATGACCGTCTTCGGCGGGACCGCCCTGACCGAGACGATCGGCGGCTTTTCGGGCATCGTCGATGTCGCGCTCGAGGTGAAGCTCTTCGAGATGCTGGCCCAGCTGCCGCTGAACGCGATCACGTCCTTCATCGGCATCGTCCTGGTCATCGTCTTCTTCGTCACCTCCTCGGATTCCGGCTCGCTGGTGATCGACACGATCACCGCCGGCGGGAAGGTCGACGCGCCGGTTCCCCAGCGCATCTTCTGGGCGACCTTCGAGGGGCTGGTCGCGATCACGCTGCTTCTCGGCGGCGGTCTCGGGGCGCTGCAGGCGGCTGCCATCGCGACGGGCTTTCCCTTCGCGATACTCCTGCTGGTCCTCTGCTGGTCGACCTTCCGTGGTCTTCTGGCGGAACGGCGCCATCCCTTCCTGCAGAACGCTCGCGCCGAGGCGCGCGCCGCGGAATAGACGGTGTTCTCCCGCCGCGGCACCGATTCGCCGCGCCGGGAGAGCGACACCGCCCGGCGATCCGGCCGGGTTTGCGTTGCAGCATTCTCTTTGACCGCATCGCGTCAGCGGCTATAGGGAGATTATGCTCAACGTTCTGATCGTCGCGGCGGGCGGGGGCCTCGGGGCCGCGTTCCGTCATCTTTCCGGCCTCGCGGCGCTGCGTCTTCTGGGGCCGGGGTTTCCGTGGGGCACCGCCTTCGTCAATGTCGTCGGCTCGTTCCTGATGGGTGTGCTCGTGGAAGTGCTGGCCCGGCGCACCGGTGCCTCCACCGAACTCCGCCTGTTCCTCGCCACCGGCTTTCTCGGCGGCTTCACGACCTTTTCGTCTTTCTCCCTCGATGCGGCCGTGCTCTACGAGCGCGGCGATCTGATCCTGGCGGCGGTCTATGTCGCCGGGACGCTTCTCCTCGGCATCGCCGCGCTCTTTGCGGGGCTGGCGCTCGTACGCGGCCTCGGGTGAGCGGGGAGGAGAGGGCGGCGATGCTTCTTTTTGGCCGCGAAGGACGATCAGGCGGTGGCACGGGAAGACACGCTGCGGCGGAGAGAATGGCGAAATGACCCGAAACCAGAAGAAGACGATCCGGCGGTTCGCGATCGCGGTCCCGCTGGTGATCCTCGGCTTCTGGCTGATCCCGGTGATAGCGGGGATCTGGATCGTCTGCGGGCTGATCGACATCCTGCGCAACAAGGGCCGGACCGGCCTGATGTTTTCGCGCTATTTCATGGGCAACGGCATTCCGACCTGGCTGTTGTCGCCCTTCAATCTCTTCGTCGACCTGATCAGCCATCGCAATCCCGGCGTCTGGCGGCCGGAGGATTTCCCGCCGGAATGGCGCGCCGAGATCGACACCGTCCTCGACACGTTCCGGGCGCGCAAGGGCGAGATCATCGCCGACATCGATTCGCAGTTCGCCGAGGGACGGCGGGGCATGTATGTCTATCAGTGGTACGGCAAGCGCTTCGTCGACAACGTCCCGGAGTTCAATCGCGACTTCAAATACGTCAAGACGATCGCCGTCTCGGTCTTCTCGGGCAAGGAATCGACGACCTGGCACTTTGGACCGCTGCGGCTGACCCTGCGCGTGCTCCTCAACCTGACGCCGGCCGACAGCGACCGCGTCTTCATCGAGTGCAACGGCCGCCAGCACATGTGGCGCGACGACCCGCTCTATATCTTCGACGACACGCTGTTCCATCGCTCGGTGAACGAGGTCGACGCGCGCCGCTACAACGTCTTCATGGACGTGATCCGGCCGAGCCCTGTCCCGGGGGTCCTGTCGACGCTACTGATCGGCGTTTCGGCCGTGGCGGACAAGCTGAAGGCCGCCTTCTACAAGAACTGGAAGATGATCGACCGGCGCGGCGAGACGGCCAAGACGCCGGCCTGACGTCCTTGCCGGCCGGCTCGTGCGAGCCCGGTGCGGCGAAGAGATCTCCGAGGGGCGAATGCGCGTACTTCTGACTGGCTCGTCCGGCTGGCTCGGCCGCTTCCTTGCGCCGATGCTGCGCGCGGGCGGCCACGAAGTCACCGGACTCGACGTTGCGCCGGGAACGGAAACCGCCATCGTCGGCTCGGTTGCCGACCGGCCCCTGGTCGATCGGATCTTCGGCGAGCACGGCATTGAGGCGGTGATCCATGGCGGGGCGCTGCACAAGCCCGATGTCGCGCGCTATCCGGCGCAGGCCTTCGTCGACGTCAACGTGACCGGCACGCTGAACCTTCTCGATGCGGCGCGGCAGGCGGGGAACGACCGCTTCGTCTTCACCTCGACGACCTCGCTGATGATCTCGCGCGAGATCCGCGAAGAGGCGGGGGAGGCGGCCGTCTTTCTTGACGAGTCGGTCGGACCGCTCGCGCCCCGCAACATCTACGGCGTCACCAAGCTTTCGGCCGAAGGTCTTTGCCGCCTGCATCATCTGGAGCACGGGATGAGCGTTCTCGTGCTGCGGACGGCGAGGTTCTTCCCCGAGGACGACGACACCCATCGCGATCTCTCGGGCGAGAACATGAAGGCGAACGAGTTTCTCAACCGCCGCCTGTCGGTCGAGGATGCCGCCGCGGCCCATGTTGCGGCGCTGGATCGGGCGGCGGAGATCGGCTTCGACATACTCGTCGCCTCGGCGCCGACGCCGTTCCGGCGGGAAGAGGCGCGGGAGCTGAAGACGGATGCTGTCGCCGTGATCGCCCGCCATTTTCCCGATGCGCCGGCGCTCTACCGCGATCGCGGCTGGCAGTTGCCGAAGACGATCGGCCGGGTCTACGACGCCCAGCGCATGGAACGCGTCCTCGGTTTTCGCTGCCGGACGGATTTCAGGGCGGTGCTGGATGCGCTGCGCGACGGTGCGCCGCTGCCGTTCCATTATGATCCGGCCTATGTCTCGCCGAAGGAAGTCGCTGCTTCGAGCTGATCGTAGGTCCCGGCAGGGCAGAGGGGGGCGCGTCAGGGCCGGACGTCCACCGGGTGCGCGCCATGATCCGTCGGCCCGCAGGGGCACCTTCCATGCCCGATGCGAAGGTGCGTCCTCGCCGACGCCGCCCTTCATTGCCCATTGCCCCGGCTTTCTTTAGGAAACGGGCCAAAGCCTGATCTTCACGCGCGCTGCTTCTCCTGTGCTGCCGATCCGGGCCGAAACGACAAGGCAACTATCCCATGGCGAGCGTCGAACAGAAACGGGTCGAGGAGGACGAGGCGGGCTTAAGGCTCGACCGCTGGTTCAAGCTTCATTATCCGGGCCTCGGTTTCGGCCATCTGCAGAAGCTGCTGCGGTCCGGCCAGGTGCGCGTCGACGGCGGCCGGGCGAAGTCGGACACCCGGATCGAGCCCGGCCAGATGATCCGCATTCCGCCGATCGGCGTCGACGCGAGGCAGCCCACCGGCAAGCCGCTCACGCCCAACACCATGCGCGACAAGCACGATGGCGATGTGCTCGCGCAGATGCTGATCTACGAGGACGACAAGGTCTTCGTGTTCAACAAGCCGGCGGGCCTCGCCGTGCAGGGCGGGTCCGGCGTCAATCGCAATGTCGACAAGATGCTGGAGGCCTGGCGCAGCAAGAAGGGAGAGAAGCCGCGGCTGGTCCACCGGCTCGACCGCGATACCTCCGGCGTCCTCGTCGTCGCCCGCACCAGAGGCGCGGCGGTGTCGCTGACCAAGGCGTTCCGCGAGCGCGACACCAAGAAACACTATTGGGCGATCGTCAAAGGCGTTCCGGTGCCGCATGACGGGCGGATCTCCACCTATCTCGTCAAGGAGCAGACGCCGGACGGCGACCGTATGCGCATCGCCAAGCATGGCGATGAGGGCGCCGACCATGCGCTCACGCACTACCGGGTGATCGACCAGGTGGCGCAAAACTTCTCCTGGCTGGAGATGGAGCCCTATACCGGCCGAACCCACCAGTTGCGCGTTCATGCGGTCCATATCGGCACGCCGATCCTCGGCGACCCCAAATATTTCGAGGCGGACACCAATTTCGAGTTTCCCGGCGGCGTCCAGAAGCGACTGCACCTTCACGCCCGTCGGATCGTCATCCCGCATCCCGACGGCGGCTTCGTCGACCAGATCGCGCCGCTGCCGCAGCACATGGTGCAGACCTTCAACCTCTTCGGGTTCGACGAGGCGGAGCTGAACGACTGATGAAGGCGATCCTCTTCGACTGCGACGGCACGATCGCCGATTCCTGCGGAACCATCTGCACGGTCATGCGCCGTGCCTTTCTGGCCGAGGGGCTGCCGGAGCCGGACGACGCCGCCACCCGTGCGATCATCGGCCTGTCGCTGGAGACGGCGATGGCGCGGCTTCATCCGGACGGCGGGCTCGAGCACCATGTGCGCCTGGCCGGCGCCTATCGCGAGGCCTTCCAGGCCATGCGGCGCGAGGCGGAGCATCGCGAGACGCTGTTTCCGGGCATGCGCGATCTCGTCGACCGGCTGGCGACACGCGAGGACGCCCTGCTCGGCATGGTCACCGGCAAGTCGCGCCGCGGCGTCACCGCGATCTGCGAGACGCATGGGCTGACGCGGCATTTCCTTGCCGTGCGCACGGCCGACGACTGCCCCTCCAAGCCGCATCCGGCGATGGTCGAGGAATGCTGCGCCGAACTCGGCGTCGCGGTCTCGGACGCTCTGGTGGTCGGCGACTCCATCTACGATATCGAGATGGCCCGTGCGGCGGGCGCGCATGCCCTCGGCGTCGCCTGGGGCACGCATGAGGCCGGGCCGCTGGTCGCCGCCGGCGCCTTTGCCGTGGCCGGCGACGTCTCGGAACTCGAAGCCCTGATCGCCGATTGGATAGGGGCGGAGGTACCGGCAGCTGCAGCCGTCGGCGGCTGAGACGTGGGTGGCGAGGCTGGGCAGCGGTCGTCCGGCAGGAGAAGCCTCTGCCGGGTCCGATGTGAGTACGACGATCCGCGGGTCCGGCGGCCTTGTGCCGGCAGTGATCGAGGACGGGTCCTGTCGGATCCGGATATGGCCGCACCATCTGGTGGGGCGTTCGAAGGCAGAGACAGACGATGAAATCCGCGATAGCCCGGCCGGAACTCCCCAAGCGCTTCTACAAGACCGCCGAGGTGGTCGCGGCCGATGACGGCGTCTTTTCCGTCACCCTCGACGGCCGCCCGGTGAAGACGCCCGCCCGCAAGCTGCTCGCCATGCCCGCAAAGGCTGTCGCCGAGGCGGTTGCGCAGGAGTGGCGGGCGCAGGGCGAGCATATCGATCCCGCGACCATGCCGATGACCCGGCTGGTCAACACGATCGTCGACGGCATCGTCGGCAATCCGGAGCCGGTGCGCGACGACATTGCGCGCTATGCCGAGACGGACATGCTGTTCTATCGGGCGGGCGAGCCGGAGCGTCTGGTGACTCGCCAGCGCGAGCGCTGGGATCCGATCCTCGACTGGGCGCATGAACGGCTCGGCGCGCGCTTCCTCCTCGCCGAGGGCGTCATGCACGTCGCCCAGCCGGAGGCCTCGCTCGAGGCCGTGCGCCGGCATCTGGCCCGCACCGAGGATCCCTTCGCCATCGCCGCGCTCCATCAGGCGACGACGCTCACCGGCTCCTCGCTGGTCGCGCTGGCGCTGGCGGACGGGCGCCTCTCGGCGGAAGAGGCCTGGGATCTCGCCCATCTCGACGAGGACTGGAACATCGAGCAGTGGGGCGCCGACGAGGAGGCGATGGCCATGCGGGCGAAGCGCTGGGAGGAGATGCGCGTCGCGGCGCTGATCCTCGGCCGTGGCTGACGCTGCTGCAGCCGGCCGGTGAAGCTTCGCCGGCCGTCCCTGCTCTTGCCTCCGGCACGCGCTGGACGGCAAAGTGCGGCGCGTCGAGGTGGCCGGGACGGCCAGGCAGGTGGAGGATGGATCTATGCGCGACATGCTGGCGGAACTGGAAGGGCGGCGGGAGCGGGCGCGGGCCGGCGGCGGCCAGAAGCGCATCGAGGCCCAGCACGCCAAGGGCAAGCTGACCGCGCGCGAGCGCCTCGCGGTCTTCCTCGACCAGGGCTCCTTCGAGGAGTTCGACATGTTCGTCCAGCATCGGGGGACGGATTTCGGCATGGCGGACAGCCATGTTCCGGGCGACGGCGTCGTCACCGGCTGGGGCACCGTCAACGGGCGCACGGTCTTCGTCTTCGCCAAGGACTTCACCGTCTTCGGCGGCTCGCTCTCCGAGGCCCATGCCGAGAAGGTGCAGAAGGTCCAGGACCTCGCGCTGCGCAACCGCGCGCCGATCATCGGCTTCTACGATGCCGGCGGCGCACGCATCCAGGAGGGCGTCGCCGCGCTCGGCGGCTATGCCGAGATCTTCCAGCGCAATGTGCTCGCCTCCGGCGTCATCCCGCAGATCTCGGTGATCATGGGCCCCTGCGCCGGCGGTGACGTCTATTCGCCGGCGATGACCGACTTCATCTTCATGGTCCGCGACACGTCCTACATGTTCGTTACCGGGCCGGACGTGGTGAAGACCGTGACCAACGAGACGGTGACGGCCGAGGAACTCGGCGGCGCCTCCGTCCACACGGTCAAGTCCTCGATTGCCGACGGCGCCTATGACAACGACGTCGACGCGCTCCTGCAGATGCGCCGGCTGATCGACTTCCTGCCGGCCTCCAACACCTCGCCCGTGCCCGAACTCGACTACACGCAGTCGGTCACCGAGGAGGATCCCTCGCTCGACACGCTGGTGCCGGACAACGCCAACAAGCCCTACGACATGAAGGAACTGATCCGGAAGACTGTCGACGAGGCCGACTTCTTCGAGATTCAGGAGAGTTTCGCGAAGAACCTCGTCACCGGCTTCGGCCGGATCGAGGGGCGCACCGTCGGCATCGTCGCGAACCAGCCGATGGTGCTGGCGGGCGTCCTCGATTCCGACGCCTCCCGCAAGGCGGCCCGCTTCGTGCGCTTCTGCGACTGCTTCGGGGTTCCCGTCGTCACCTTCGTCGACGTCCCGGGCTTCCTGCCGGGCACCGCGCAGGAGCAGGGCGGCCTGATCAAGCACGGCGCCAAACTCCTCTTCGCCTATGCCGAGGCGACCGTGCCCAAGGTCACGCTGATCACCCGCAAGGCCTTCGGCGGCGCCTATGACGTGATGGCCTCGAAGCACCTCCGCGGCGACATCAACTATGCCTGGCCGACGGCGCAGATCGCGGTGATGGGCGCCAAGGGCGCGGCCGAGATCATCCACCGCAAGGATGCCGGCGATCCGGACAAGCTCGCCGCCCACACCAGGGCCTATGAGGAGCGGTTCCTCTCCCCCTTCGTCGCCGCCGAGCGCGGCTATGTCGACGAGGTGATCATGCCGCATTCGACCCGCCGTCGCATTGCGCGGGCGCTGGCCATGCTGCGCAACAAGGACCTCGACAACCCCTGGAAGAAGCACGACAACATCCCGTTGTGAGCTGTCCCGATGGCTGCGTTCGATCCGGTCAGCGCAGCGCATATCTTCCGGCGCGCGTCCGGGCATCTGTCGGATACGCCAGTTAATCGCCGACTGCTGATCGACACCGTCGATGAACGCTTCCTGCTCGGCTCCGACCAGTTCGGGTCCGAGTGGTACGCGCGTGTGGTCGGGACTCAGCAGGTTTGGGTTCTGGTGCGGAACGGCTATATTCGAAATGGTGGTGTCAACGAGAGGCACCGCGTTTTCAATCCGCTAACAGGATTGTCAGCCGAGGAGCCAAGCCATGGCCGAACTGACGAATGAGCAAGCCTACCGGGCGATGTTCGAGTTCCTGAAGCGCCATTGGGAGCGGACAGGCTCGGACGACGTCGGAGCCCTTCTCAGCGATCTGCAGCTCTTCGACGACGGCATCCCGGGCGATCCGGCGGCGCTCGATGATTGGAGGGATTGCGTCGCGTCCGTCCTCAAGACCGAGGGCCGCGAAGCCGCGGAATAGGGGCGGCCAACAGCCAAGCTGTGGCCGATGGCGGCTGGGCCTGCTCCTCCGCCGCCATCTATACGCGGGCCGTCTGCCGGAGCCGTCGTCCTCCTCGCTCAGTGCAGTTCGCCCCTCTTGCCCATCTCAATGATCCGGTCGGCGATCCGCAGCGAGTTCGCGACGATGGTCATTGAGGGATTCACTCCCCCGGCGGTCGGGAACAGCGAGCCGTCGCAGACGAAGAGGTTGTCGATGTCCCAGGAGCGGCCGGCGGCATTGACCACGCTCGACCCGGGATCGTCGCCCATGCGGCAGCCGCCCATCAGATGCGCGGTGCTGGAGGTGTTGTAGAGGCTCTTCGCCCCTGCCGCGCGCAGCATCTCGCCCTGGAATTCCCGGGCATGGTTGGCCATCTTCTTGTCGTTGTCGCAGTAGGAGAAGGTGACCTTCGGGATCGGCAGCCCGATCTCGTTGGTCTCGTCCGACAGTTCGACGCGATTTTCCTCCTGCGGCATGGTTTCACCGACCATCTTCAGGCCGGCCATGTGGTTGTAGTGGCTCATCCACTTGCGAAGCTCGTGGCCGAAGACGCCTTCGTTGGAGACGAGCGAGGTGGCGAAGTCGGTCGGCAGCGGCCCCTGGCTCATGAAGGAATAGCCGCCGAAGAAGTCCTTGCCCTCGTCCTCGTAGTTCCAGTGTTCGCAGACGGCGAGGGAGGGCGGGCCTTTGTACCAGCGGATCTCCTCCTCCATGATCCCCCAGACGGCGTCGTTGAGATGGACCATCAGGTTCTTGCCGACCTGGCCGGAGGAATTGGCGAGACCGTCCGGATGCTGCGGCGAGGCGGAATTGAGGAGGAGGCGCGGCGTCTCGATGGAATAGCCGGAGACGACGACGTTCTTGGCCTTCTGGAAGCGCCACTCGCCCTGGCGGTGGTAATGGACGCCGGTCGCGCGCCCGTCCGGTCCCGTCTCGATCTTGCCGACCATTGCGAGGTCGCGGATCTCGGCGCCCTTCTTCAGCGCCTTCGGCACATAGGTGACGAGCATGGACTGCTTGGCATTGGTGGCGCATCCGATCTTGCAGAAGCCGCGATAGACGCAAGGGGGTGCCTCGCCGCGCGGCGCGGAAAGGGAGGCCGTCGGTGTCGCGCACCATTTCACGCCCATCGCCTCGGCCCCGCGGGCGAGGACCAGGGCGGAGGCCGAGAGTTCGTGTTCCCGGTAGGGGTAGCGGCCGCGCTTCGGGCCCCAGGGATAGCGGATCGGGCCGGCGATCTTCATCGCGTCCTCGGCCTTGGCGTAGTAGTGCCACATCTCGCGCCAGTCGACCGGCCAGTCATGGCCATAGCCGAAGTTGGAGCGCGACTTGAACCATTCCGGGCGGAAGCGCAGCGCCACCATCTGGAAGTGGACGGTCGATCCGCCGACGGCCTGACCGGAATTGTTCGAGCCGAGCTCGATCGGGTGCTCGCCGCCGGAGATGCGCTCCTCCAGCCAGTAGAGCTTTTCCTGCTCGCGCTCGTCGGAGGCGAAGTCCTCGAGCGGGCGGTAGAATGCGCCGGCGTCGAAGGCGACGACGGAATAGCCGGCTTCGGCCAGCTGTGCGGCCAGGACGCTGCCGCCGCACCCCGTTCCGACGATCGCGAAATCGACCGGTTCGTTCTCCGGATACTCCTTCATCGGCACCCATTCGCCGTACCGGAAGACGTTGGGCGCACGGCCTCTGGTCGCGCGGATCTTCTCCTGTGCGTCGGAAACGACGGTGCTCATGGCAGTCCTCTCACCTTCTGCGGCGCCCTGTCTTCGCGCGCCTCCCACGGATCGCGATCGTCCGGGCCGAGCCGGAGATAGCCGCGGGGCGCGGCAGGGCCGCCGAAACCCATCTCGTTCCATGCGGCCGGATGGGCGTAGTAGATCTTCACCGCCTCCTTCAGGAGGATCGACCGGAAGAAGCGCTTCGGCTCGAGGCCTTTCCAGGCCGAGCCGTCGACATCGCCCTCGTCGACGCATTTCAGCAGCGCGTGCTGCTCTTGACGGGAGAGGTCGCGGAAGCCCTTGCCGTGGCGGTGGCGCGCCTCGTGGTCGATGCCGGCAAGACCGCGGCGAAAGGCTTCCCGCTGCGTCGGCGTTCCGGCATAGCGCGTGCCGTTGCTCTTGCCGGCTTCGAGCTGCGCGTCGATCCACGCCTCCACCGGGATCCGCTCGTCGTCGCTTCGCTCCGGCTGCGGCAGGATGCAGTCGATGACGCTGCGCAGGAGTGCGTAAGTCTCCTCGTCGAAGAAGCGGCGTTCGGGCACGTTCTCAAGACGGTCCGCCACGACGCGGCGCGTCTGCTCGTTGAAGGAGGGGGAGGCCCATTTCTCGAGCACCCGATAGTCCGGATAGGGTGTCCGGAAGGGGGAGGCCCCGTGTTCGCGGTCAGTCTCGGCCATCGGACGGATGCCTCCCATGCCGGTCGAGGAGATGGAGGGCGGAGAAGCCCATCAGGGCGAGACCGGCTAGGCTCGGCGGCGCGGCGATCGGCGGGCCCTGGAAGAGGTTCTGCGTCCAATTATGGAAGCCGCCCATGTTGCGGCTGACGCCATAGGCGTGCAGGCCGGTGCCGATGAGGCCGAGCGCGGCGGTGGTCTCCAGCGTCGTGCGGGCGAGCCGTCGCTTGTACGGAACGGGGTCGACGGTCGCCGCCAGCATGGCAACGCCGGTCAGCGGCAGGGCGAGCACCGGCGCATACATCAGCTTGTCATGATAGGCGCCGCGAAAGTGGAGGAGGCCGACCTCGCTGGTCAGCCCGAACAGGCCGGCGGCGGTGAAGAGGCCGAGGCCGCGTCCGGCGCGCCGGCCATGACCCACCTGGCCGAAGCGCTCGCGCCACTCCGCCCGCTCGGCCGCCACGGCGCCGACGCCGGCGGCGCCGGCCAGCGCCAGGGCTCCCGGCGCGCCGAAGGGTGCGCGATAGAACAGATTGTTCCAGGAGAGGCCGCCGGCTCGCGACAGGATGTTCCTGATGTGGAAGCTGAAGCCGAACAGGCCGGTGACGATCGTGCCGCCGAACAGCGCGCTCTTGTAGGTGCCGGCGCGGCTGGTGAAGGCGGTCGCCAACGCCGTCGCGACCGTTCCCGCCGCGACGATCGGCGCGATGAACATCTCTTTGCGGCGGAAATTGCCGCGATAGTGCTCCATCGCGCTGTCGGCGAGAACGCTCGCGGCGAGGAGTGCCGAGCCATAGGCCGCGAGCTGCGCCGCGCGTCCCGGCCGGCGTCCGCCGCGGCTCGCAAGTGCCGTCCCGGCGAGACCGGCGGCAAGGAGACCTGCGCCGGTCACGGCGAGAAGCGTCCCGCTCTTCATGTTGGGCTGGTCGCCGGAGGGAGCCGGTCGGGCATCGTGCGACCAGGCGCGGCCGCGTCGCGGCTCCCGGGTTTCGGCTCTGAACAAGGACACGTTCGCGAAGCTCCTTCCGTTCCGGACGGAGGTTCCGAGGATCCACCGTCACCGGAAAGCCAATGCACGAACGTGTGAGCGGTTCGGGAGACGAATGTTAAATATCGGTTAGACGCAACAACGATCGCGCGCCGCAACGGACCTGCGCCCGGCAGCCCGGGCGCCTGATGTGCAGGCGATCCGGCCGCCGACGAGACTGCCGTGGGCGAGGGGACGACCGGCAGGCGCCTAACCGTTTCCGGCTCAGGCGCCCGGAACGATCACGCCTCATGACGATTGCGAGAGCGAGACATCCTGAACGCCCGCGGGCTCAGCGATCGCATGACGCCAGACCGGAACATCGCGCGTTCCCTTCCCTCTGCGATCCGCCTCGCGCGGCCAAAGCTGAAGGGAGCTTTCCATGGCCAAGACTGTCGGTGATTTCATTCTGGAGCGGCTGCGCGGATGGGGCGTATCGCGCATTTTCGGCTTTCCCGGTGACGGGATCGGCGGTCTCGTCGCCGCGCTCGGCCGCAATGACGATATCGAATTCGTCCAGGTGCGCCACGAGGAGAGCGCCGCCTTCATGGCCTGCGCGCATGCCAAGTTCACCGGCGAGGTCGGCGTCTGCATGGCGACATCCGGCCCCGGCGCGATTCATCTCCTGAACGGCCTCTACGACGCCAAGCTCGACCACCAGCCGGTCGTCGCGATCATGGGTCAGCAGTCGCGCTCGGCGATCGGCGGCAACTACCAGCAGGAGGTCGACCTGCAGACCCTTTTCAAGGATGTCGCCAGCGACTACGTCCAGACCTGCATGTCCCCGGCGATGACGCGGCACCTGATCGACCGTGCCTTCCGCATCGCCAAGGCTCGGCGCAACGTCACGGCTCTCGTCTTCCCGAACGATGTGCAGGAGGCGAAGGCCGTCGATGAGGCGCCGCAGGCGCATGGCACCGTCCATACCAGCGACGCCTACAACAAATGGGAGGTCATGCCGGACGAGGCGTCGCTGCGCGAGGCGGCGAAGCTCCTCAACGAGGGCAAGAAAGTCGGCATCCTGATCGGTGCCGGCGCGATCGGTGCTGCCGACGAGGTGACCGAGGTCGCGAACCTCCTCGGCGCGGGCGTTGCCAAGGCGCTGCTCGGCAAGGCGGCACTGCCGGACGATCTGCCCTTCGTCACCGGTTCGATCGGTCTCCTCGGCACCGAGCCGTCCGACTGGATGATGCAGCATTGCGATACGCTGCTGATGATCGGCTCGCGCTTTCCCTACTCGGAATTCCTGCCGAAGATCGGCAAGGCCAAGGGCGTGCAGATCGACCTCGACCCGACCATGCTGTCAATCCGCTATCCGATGGACGTCGCGCTCGCCGGCGATGCCAAGCTGACCCTCAAGGCGCTGATCCCGCTCCTGAAGCGCAAGGAGGACCGCTCCTGGCGCGGCGAGATCGAGAGCCGCGTCTCGCGCTGGTGGCGCGAGGAGGGCGAGCGGGCCATGAAGGAGGCCAAGCCCGTCAACCCGGAGCGGGTCTTCTGGGAACTCTCGCCGAAGCTGCCGGACAACGCCATCATCACCGCCGATTCCGGCTCCTCGGCCAACTGGTTCGCGCGCGCGCTGAAGATCCGGCCGGGCATGCAGGCCTCGCTCTCGGGCACGCTCGCGACGATGTGCCCGGGCCTGCCATATGCGGTGGCGGCGAAGTTCGCTTTCCCGAGCCGGGTCCCGATCGCCTTTGTCGGCGACGGCGCGATGCAGATGCTGGGGATCACCGACCTCATCACCGTGTCCAAATACTGGAAGGAATGGCTCGATCCCCGGCTGATCGTCTGTGTCCTCTCTAACCGGGACCTCAATCAGGTGAGCTGGGAACTGAGGGCGATGGCTAACTCACCGAAGGTTCCGAAGACACAGGACGTGCCGAAATTCGCCTTCGCGCAGTATGCCGAGATGCTCGGCCTCAAGGGCATCACGGTGGACAAGCCGGAGCAGATCAGCCCGGCCTGGGACGAGGCGCTGCGCTCCGACCGGCCTTGCGTAATCGATGCCATCGTCGATCCGGACGTGCCGACACTGCCGCCGCACATCACCTTCTCGCAGGCGGAATCCTACACCGAGGCGCTCCTGTCCGGCGATCCGAACGAGGCCGGGATCATCAAGCAGACCTTCAAGCGGGTCTTCTCTTAAAGGAGGCCGGCGTGACTATCCAAGACAGCCGCGCCCCGATCGCAAAGATCGGGGCGCGGGCCTTCAAGATCCCGACCGACGCGCCGGAATCCGATGGCACGCTCGAATGGGATTCGACCACGCTCGTGCTCGTCACGATCGAGGCGGGCGGTGAGATGGGCATCGGCTACACCTATGCCCATCAGGCGGCGGCGGTGCTGATCGCCGACAAGCTCGCCGGAGTCGTCTCGGGCCGCAACGCGCTCGACATAAATGGCAGCTGGATGGCGATGCTGTCGGCGGTGCGCAATCTCGGCCAGTCCGGGATCGCGGCGGTGGCGATCTCGGCCGTCGACAACGCGCTCTGGGACCTCAAGGGCAAGCTTCTCAGGGTCCCCGTCGCCGACCTGATCGGCAAGGTGCGGCAGACGATCCCCATCTACGGCTCCGGCGGCTTCACCTCCTATGACGACGAACAACTCGCCTCGCAGCTCGGCGGCTGGGCGGAGGAGGGCCTGTTCGCGGTCAAGATGAAGGTCGGCCGCGACCCGGATGCCGATCCGCACCGCATGACGGTCGCGCGGCAGGCGATCGGCCGGGACGTCGAGCTCTTCGTCGACGCCAACGGAGCGCTGAGCGAAAAGCAGGCGCTGGCCTTCGCGGAGGAGGCGGCGCTTGGCTACAGCGTCACCTGGTTCGAGGAGCCGGTGTCGTCGAACGATCTGAAGGGGCTCCGGCTGATGCGCGATCGCGCGCCCGCCGGCATGGCGATCACCACCGGCGAATACGCTTTCACGCTCTGGACCTTCCGCGACCTTCTCGAGGCGCAGACGGTGGACGTGATTCAGGCGGACGCCACCCGCTGCATGGGCCTCACCGGCTTCATGAAGGCGGCGGCGCTCGCCGAGGCGCATCAGGTGACGATGTCGTCCCATTGCGCGCCGGCGCTGCACCTCCACACCTGCCTCTGCGCGCCCGCTGCCGTGCACATGGAGTGGTTCCACGACCATGTGCGGATCGAGCACAGGCTCTTCGACGGCGCACCCGTGCCGGAGAAGGGCGCGGTCGGCACCAACGGCCGGCCGGGACTGGGGCTGGTGTTGAAGGAGGCGGAGGCGGCTCAGTTCGAGATTTAGGCGACGCACCAGCCTCTTCTTGGAAACGTGGCAGAGGCTGCGCTGGGGGCGGCATCGAGCCCGATGCCGCGATGACGATTGCGTTCTCGTGTACCGCACATTCTTGTCGAAGCGAGGGTACCCTTGAAGTGCCGCATACCGGCCCGGGCATGGTGCCGCAAGCCAGCACCTCCCCGACGTCCCTTTCGTGAGCTGCGGACTTGTCTTAATCTAGTAACTTGCAGAGGGGGAGCGGAATGAATGAGGTTGTCATGACCCCGTCGCAGCAGCACGACGCCGATTTTTATCGCTGGACGCAGGATCAGGCTGCCTTGCTGCGTGGGTTGCCGCGCAGTTCCAATCTTCTCGATATCGATAACCTGGCTGAGGAGATCGAGGACATGGGGCGTGCCGAGATCAAGGAAATCTCGAGCCTGCTTCGTCAAACGCTTGTACACCTCGTCAAGTTCGCCTTCGATCCCAAGGCGCCGTCCGTTGCCCATTGGGTCGGAGAAGCGTCCGGATTCCAGGGTGACGCCGTTCTCGCTTATTCACCTGGACTCGGTCAGCGGCTGGACCTGTCGAAAATATGGAAGGTGGCCAAGAGAAACGCGTCCGACTCATTGGCGGAGTACGGCATTTCGGTTCCGCCCTTGCCCGATGAGTGTCCTCTGACGCTAGATCAACTCCTCGACACAGGTTTCAGCCCACGGGAGGCCGCTGCCGCTGTTGCAGGCTCCGCCCGGCCGCACGACCTCGACCATGGCCCCGCTTAACGTCGCTAAAGCTCTCGTCTGGTGCCCGAGGGATTTCGCCCCGCAAGCTGACGTGGTGCCCGGCTACGCGGCAGAACGCTCGCAACGGTCATGATGCTCCGGTGGCAGTTGCGGCTTCCACACGACCTGTCGACTCCGGCCGCAAGCCGTGCCCGTATCACTAGAACATGTCCGGCGAACATGGGTTCACCGGAGATGTTCTAGAGCCCTGTTTTTCGCATTGTCGGGACGTGAAAGCCGGTTCGGCTTTCACTGGAAGATTAGACGTTGAACTTGAAGTTCATCACGTCGCCGTCGACGACGACATATTCCTTGCCCTCGTCGCGGGACTTGCCTGCTTCCTTGGCGCCGGTTTCGCCGCCGAGGGAGACGTAGTCGTCGTAGCCGATGGTCTGGGCGCGGATGAAGCCCTTCTCGAAGTCGGTGTGGATCACGCCCGCCGCCTGAGGGGCCTTGGTGCCCTTGTCGATGGTCCAGGCGCGGGTCTCCTTCGGCCCGGCGGTGAAATAGGTGATGAGGTCGAGCAGTTCGTAGCCGGCGCGGATCAGCCGGTCGAGGCCGGGCTCGGTCAGGCCCATGGCTTCGAGATAGTCCCCGACCTCCTCCTCCGGCAGCTGCGCGATCTCCGCCTCGATCGCGGCGGAGATGATCACCGAGCTGGCGCCCTGCTTTTCCGCCATCGCGGCGACGGCCGCCGAATGGGCGTTGCCGCCGGAGGCGTCGGCTTCGGCGACGTTGCAGACATAGAGGACGGGCTTGGACGTCAAAAGGTTGAGCGCCCGCAGGAGCCGCTTTTCCTCCTCGTCCATTCCGGAAAGGAGCACACGCACCGGCTTGCCCTCGTTGAGGACCGCCAGCGCCTTTTCCATGACGGGGAGGACGGCGATCGCCTCCTTGTCCTTGCCGGTCGCCTTCTTGCGGGTGGCGACGACGCGGCGTTCGAGGCTTTCCAGATCCGAGAGCATCAGCTCGGTCTCGACCGTCTCGGCGTCGGCGACCGGGTCGACCCGCCCCTCGACATGGACGATGTCGTCATCCTCGAAGCAGCGCAGCACGTGGACGATCGCGTCTACCTCGCGGATATTGGCGAGGAACTGGTTGCCGAGCCCTTCGCCCTTGGAGGCACCGCGCACCAGGCCGGCGATGTCGACGAAGGTGATGCGCGTCGGCAGGATGGCGGCCGACTTGGCGATCCTGGCGATGTCCTTCAGCCGCGGATCGGGCACAGGCACGTCGCCGGTGTTCGGCTCGATGGTGCAGAAGGGGTAATTGGCGGCGGCCGCCGCCGCCGTCTTGGTGAGGGCGTTGAACAGCGTCGACTTGCCGACATTCGGCAGGCCGACGATCCCGCATCTGAAACCCATGGGGGTCATCCTTCGGAAATTCTGGTGGTGCGCCCGAGGCGCCGATCATGACGCGCTGTTTGCCGGCTTCGGGGCGAGCGGTCAACAGCGGCGCTCGTCCCGCCGGTGCGCAAGTCCGATATCGAAGAGACAGGCAAGCACCGGGCGACAACGAGCTTCCTGTGCCGGCGGTCCGGTGGCGGAGCGTGTCCCCGCGAGGCCCGCGCCTTTCCCTCTCCCGTCAGCGCTAAGTCTAACGCCGTTCGCGTTTCATCAGCCCTGTGGTATCGTGCTTGCGGGTTTCTCGCGAAGAAGCCGTTCGAGGAAGGATGGGCCCCATGCGCTTTCTCCTGTTCATCGCACTTTTCATTCTCAGTACGCCTGCCCTTGCGGTATGCGGGGATACGACGAGCCCGGCGGCGCAGGTGGTCAAGAACCACTGGCTGTCGGAGACGGGTGACCCGCGCCAGACCTGCATCTTCTATGGCGACTATTCCGGCGACGGCGCGGCCGATGCGCTGGCGCTCTACTACTTTCACAAGCCCGGCGACGGCGTCGTCCTGGAAGCGGCGATGTTCCGCGCGGTGGGCGGCACCTTCCGCTTCGACGGATCGGCCGACATCGACGGCCAGAACCCGCGGGACGTCCGTTTCAAGAAGGGCGGGATCACGCTGGTGACCACGCTGACCGGCCCGGACGATTTGTGGTGCTGCTCGACCCCGCCGCGGGACTGGACGATCAGGACACCGTAGCGCGAACCGGCGCCAAAGACGGCTTTGCGCGGTGCGTGCCGACAGTTCGGCACATTGCCGGCGGGAGAGGAGCCGCCCTGTCGTGACGATCGCTCGCCCGACCTATTCCTTGCCGCCGAACAGCCGCTTCAGCATGTCGGCCATCGGGCCCTTTTCGGGCACCTTGATCTGCGGTCCGGCGCCGCGCGCCTGGCGAATGTGGCTCTGGCCCTTGGCGGGCTTCGGCGCCGGCTTGGCTCCGGAGTTCGCCGAAGCCGAACCCTTGGCCCCGGCCGGCTCCTCGCGGCCGCCGGTCGCCACGCTGACCTTGTTCATGAACAGGGCGTCCTCGCCCTCGGCCAGCGGACCGATATTGCGGGCGATGGCCTCGAGGAATGGGTCCAGCCATTCGCGGTCGACCTTGGCGAAGTCGCCGAGGACGTGCGGATTGACCCTTTCCTTGGAGCCGGGATGGCCGATGCCGAGGCGGACGCGGCGATAGTCCTTGGCGCCAAGATGGGCGTCGATCGACTTCAGGCCGTTGTGGCCGCCATGGCCGCCGCCGGTCTTGACCCTGAGCTTGCCGGGAGACAGGTCGAGCTCGTCATGGATGACGACGATCCGGTCCGGCTCCAGCTTGTAGAAGCGCGCGGCCTCGCCTACCGAGCGGCCGGATTCGTTCATGAAGGTCTGCGGCTTGAGCAGCAGCACCTTTTCGGTGCCGATCTGGCCCTCGCAGATTTCCGCCGAAAACTTCTTCGACCAGGGCGAGAACCGATGCTCCCTGGCGATCTCGTCGACCGCCATGAAGCCGATATTGTGCCGGTTGCCGGCATAGCGGGAGCCGGGATTGCCCAATCCGACGATCAGCAGCATTCCCCGGCTCCCATGGTCCTTGTCGTGTCAGGTCCGAGCGCCCGGCGCGGGCCGGGCGGTCGATCCTACTCCTCGTCCTCGGCGTCGCTCGCCGGGGCGGTCTCGACCTCGGCCTCGTCGGCCTCACCCTCTTCCGAGCGCAGCGCAGCCGGCGCGGCGATGGTCGCGATGGTGAAGTCGCGGTCGGTGATGGTCAGCGACACGTTTGCCGGCAGCGTGAGCGCCGAAGCGTGGATCGAGTCGCCGATATCGATCCCGGTGAGGTCGATGGTGAAGGCCTCGGGGATCGCGTTGGCCGGGCACTCGACCTCGACCTCGTGGCGCACGACGTTGAGGACGCCGCCGCGCTTCAGGCCCGGAGACTTTTCCTCGTTCTCGAAATGCACCGGCACTTCCAGGGTCACGCGGCTCTTCTCCGAGACGCGGAGGAAGTCGACATGCATGAGGAAGTCGCGGACCGGCTCGAGCTGGTAGTCCTTCGGCAGGACCTGGATCTTTTCCCCGTTCAGCTCGATCGTCGCCACATGTGTCATGAAACCGCCAGCGTGCAGCGCCAGGAAGGTTTCCTTGTAGGGCAGGGCGATCGACAGGGGTTCTTTGTTGTCGCCGTAGATGACGGCGGGAATCATCCCGCTGCGGCGCAGATGTCTGGCGGCCCCCTTGCCGACCTTGTCGCGCGCCTCGGCTTTGACCGTGAAGGCCTGGCTCATGGCTTGTTCCTTTTTCGTCGAGGTGGTCGTACGGACCCCATGCCCGGAACGACGAAAAGCGGTCCGCGCAGTCAAAACCGGCGGGAACCGCTCAACTCCGCGCTGCCTCCAAGGGTGTCTGCGCGGACGCCCGGGCTATAGCGCAAGCCTTCGCCGCGGACAAGGCCGCAGCGGCGGGGCACCAAGCGCGGCGCCGGTCAGAACGGCAGCCTGGAACTCACCTCGAACTGCTGCGAGATGCCCGCGCTGGTCTCCCGCGTCCGGCGGTAGCTGAGCTTGACGTCGATGCCGTCGAAGACCGCGACATCGGTGCCGACGCCGATGCTCAGCCGGCGGTTCCCTGTTGCGGGATCGGTAAGTCGGTGGTGGTTGGCCGCGGGGTTTGCGACGAGCGACAGGGCGCTGCTGCTCGCCAGGGTCTGGTCGCGTCCGGCCTCGATTTCCACCCAGGGCGCAAGCCGCAGCCAGTCCGCGATCCTTGTGGCGAGGAGGGAGGCCTTCACGCCGATCGAGGAGCGCAGCGCGACCTGCGACTGGGCGCGCATGGCGACCGCCTCGTTCGCGGACGCTTCCTGGTAGGGCCGCAGATGGATGGCATCGACGGCCAGGCGCCCGTAAGGCCGGAGCGTCACGTCCCCGGCGCGCTCCTCCAGACCGGCAGAGATCTGGCCGAAAGCCACGCCTGCGATGCGGTGGCCGTTGGCGATCGCGCTGCCGTCGCTCGTCGCCCGGCTGTTGTCGAGCTCGACGCCCCCGAGCCCCGCGAGCCCTTCCACGAACTGCGACGACTTCGGATGATAGGAGCCGTAGATCGCCGCACTGACGCCGGTGGCGCCGATGCGGGTTCCGGCTTCGCCGATCTTGGTCTTGTCGGTGTCGAAGCCGACGCCGACACCCACCGACAGATCCGTGCTCTGCCTGAGGTCGAGGCCGGTGCTGATGCCGCTCGCGACATAGTCGAAGCCGAGTCTCGGCTTTTCCGCCTGGAGCGAGCCGAGGGTGATGTGACCATTGGTCCAGGCATGGGTGTTCCAGCCGCCGCACAGCGCCTTGTCCTTCGCACTGGCGTTCGACTGGAGCCGCGGATTGGCACCCTCGGGCGTTGAGTCCTTGTCGGTGATCAGCCTGTCCCACGCGTCGGCGCCGTCGCGCTGCTGCGAGAGCGACAGGTCGACGCTGAGACGCTGGCAGGTGTCGCCGCGCAACTCGCCGAGGCGATCGCCGAAATTGCTGCGCTGTGTGGCAGCCATCCGCCGTGCGATGTCGTTCTGGCCTTCGAAGCTGCCGACCAGATCGGAATTGGTGGCGAGGGCCGGCAGGCCAGCCAGCCCGCCCGCCGAGGCGGCATCGTCATTGCCGAAGCCCGCGAGAAGCGACACGACTGCAAGGCTCGCCAGGACGGCCCGCAGGGCCGGCCGCCGCAGTCGCTGGCGCTCGTCGCCGGCCTGCGAGGGTTTCTGTCTGACGCGGCCGGTGGCGATGCGGTCGCGGCACTCGATCAGTTCGTCACAATGAGGCGTCATCTCGCATTCCCGCGTTCGATCGTCCTCCTCCTGCCGACATCAATCCTTCCTAAACCCTAACGGAATCTGAACACGAGTCGTTATGTGGCAGGAATCGTTGGGAATTTACCTGCTGTTGCAGGTCCGCATCCAACTGACCGAAGGGCAAAACTGTCGGGGGCGATGAGAGGTGCGGCGCCCTGCCGGCGTCAGAGCAGGTGCCCGGCCTCGGGCGACGTCCACCCGTCCGGCAGGTTCGGATTGCGCGTATAGCCGGGTCCGATCGTCAGCGGCTCGGGCGGCAGCACGGCGTCCGAGAGATTGGAGGTGACGGTGAAACTGTCCTTGAACAGCACGGCGCCGTCGCCGTTCTGGATCAGCTGGACCGTCACCTTGTACGGCTTGCCCTTCTCGATGCCGCGCACCGGGGGGGTCTGCAGGCCGTAGCGCGTGGTGCGCGGAGAGAGCCGGTGTTCGACATGGAGCGGCGGCCCCCCGGCGGGGTTCTCGAAATCGGCCGCGATGATCGAGAAATTCTTCACCGGCTTCTGCACGAGGGCGGTGAAGCCGTAGGTCGCGTCGGCGACGCGGTAGTTGAAGATGAAGCCGGAGCCGGCGATCTTCAGATAGGGCGTCTCGGAGAGGTCCTCGCGCAGCGCAAGGCCGATGGCGAAGAGCAGGGCGACGAGACCGAGGCTCGCCGCCACGACATGGCGAAAGGTGATCCGTCCGAGCCTGTCAAGCATCGCCGCCTCCGCTGCCGGTTGCAGCGAAAGGTTACGCCCAGGCTATCGGGGATTCCAGTCTTTTGTGGAGGCCGGCCGGATGGCCCCGTCCGGCGTCAGTCGAACAGGCTCGAGACCGATTCTTCGGAGGCGGTGCGGGCGATGGCTTCGCCGAGGAGGTTCGCCGTCGTCACCACGCGGATGTTCTCGGTCGCGGTGATCGCCTTGGTCGGCTGGATCGAATCGGTGATCACCAGTTCCTTCAGGCGCGAGGCGGCAATGCGCGAGACCGCGCCGCCGGACAGGACGCCATGGGTGATATAGGCGGAGGCGCTGAGCGCGCCGGCCTTCATCAGCGCGTCGGCCGCGTTGCAGAGCGTGCCGCCCGAATCGATGATGTCGTCGATGAGGATGCAGTTGCGGCCGGTGACGTCGCCGATGATGTTCATCACCTCCGACTCGCCCGGCCGGTCGCGCCGCTTGTCGACGATGGCGAGCGGCGCATCGAGCCGCTTGGCGAGCGCACGGGCGCGCACCACGCCGCCGACATCGGGCGAGACCACCATCAGGTTCGACAGGTCCTGATGTTCCTTGACGTCGCGCGCGATCAGCGGGACGGCGAAGAGATTGTCGGTCGGGATGTCGAAGAAGCCCTGGATCTGCCCCGCGTGGAGATCGAGCGTCATGACGCGGTCGGCGCCGGCCTCGGTGATCAGATTGGAGACCAGCTTGGCCGAGATCGGCGTGCGGCCGCCCGCCTTCCGGTCCTGCCGGGCATATCCGAAATAGGGAAGCACCGCCGTGATGCGCCGCGCCGAGGCGCGCCGCATGGCGTCGATCATGATCAGGAGTTCCATCAGATGGTCGTTGGCCGGATAGGACGTCGACTGGATGATGAAGACATCCTCGCCGCGTACGTTCTCCTGGATTTCGACGAAGATCTCCTGGTCGGCGAAACGCCGGACCATCGCCTGGCCGAGCGGCAATTCCAGATACCGCCCGATGGATTCTGCGAGCTGGCGATTGGCGTTGCCGCTGAACAGTTTCATGGCCTTCTTTCCGGTCGGCGATTTTCCTGACGGGATGTCCTGCCGCAAGCCGATGTCCTTCCGGAAATTTCCTGGCGGGGCTGTCGATCGACCGGGTCAATATCACCGTCGGGCGAAACTTCAACCCGGCCATTTTCGCAGGCGCGAAGAATCCCGTGCAAGGGTTGCGCGGGTGCATGGTCCGGCCGGCGCCTCAGCCGGCCGAAAAGCCGAGGCCCGCGGCTTCCTTGAGGGTGCGGCGAGCAACGTCCTTCAGCGTTCCGGCGCTCACCAGCGACCAGGGATCGTCGGCGGTGCCGGCGACGCGCTCTTGCCCCTGGATGCGGTGGACGCGCTTGTCCTCACGATCGAGCACGTCCCAGACATAAATGAGAGTCGTCTTGCCGCCGTCCGAGAAGGCCGAGAAATAGCCCTTCAGCCGCATCGTCGACTTCGGCCCGTTCGCCGGCCGGATCTCCAGCCCTGCGGCCGGCGCCGCTTCGGCGAGGGCGCGCGCCAGAAGCTCGGCCTTGCGCTCGGGCGCACCGACGACGGGCAGGAACTGGATCTCGCCGCCCTGCTGCGGGCCGCCCGACGGCTCGACCGCCGCGACCCTTGCCTCCTGAGCCGGGACTTGCGGCGAGGGCGCCTCAACACGCGCCGCCTCCGCTTCCCGGCGCTGCGGGAGCGCGGCCGGCGATGCCGCGACCTGTGCCGGTCCCGCGGCAGTGACGGGTTCGCTCGAAGCCGTGCTCGGCGGTGCCAGAAGTGGCCCGCCCCCGGCGATGGCCGGCGGCGGCAGCCGCTGCGGTTCGGCGGATGCAGGGGCCGGCGGCAGGCTCTGATAGGTCGGGGCAGGGGATGGCGCGAGCGCCGCGGCCGAGGTGACGGGTGCGCCGCTCGTCATGGTCGCCCCGATCTCGGCCGGCGGAACCGGGCCATTCGGGCCCATACCGATCGTCATGTCGGAGCCCGTGCAGCCCGACAGGGCTGCCACGAGGAAGAAAACAAGCAGAGGCAGGCGTCGGGCGAGACTGGCGGACACGGGGTGCGACCTCCCTTCAGGGATTACCGGCGATCGTTGCTGGAACGATGCTCTGCGGGCAGTCGCAAAAATCCGTTAAAATCCGCCTCAGATGAGGAAGGTTTTCGAAAACCGCGGCGCTCAGACCACGACAAGATCCAAAGACAGACGCGACAAAGGCTCTGGTGCATCCTCGGTCGTCAGATAGGTACGGCCGAGAGTCATCGCGGTACCGGTCTCCGAGTCCATGATGATCATGTGGGCGAACAGCGTCATCGACGGCATGATCATCTCGCCATTGCCTGCGTGGAACATCGGCGTGTCCATCCAGGATGGGGCGAAGCGGGCACCGAGCGAATAGCCGCAGGCCGCCAGTCGGTGGCGGGCGAGGTCGTGCGCTTCCATCACCGCGGCATGCGCGTCGAAGACGGCGCCGAAGCTGTTGCCGGGTCGCATCGCTCCTTCGACAGCATCGAGCGCTTCGCGCGCGGCGGCGTAGAGCTCATGGTGACGTTCGCTCGGCTCACCGATGATGACGGTGCGCATGAGGCAGGCATGGTACTGCGCCTTTACGCCGGCCCATTCGAGGGTCAGCTGGTCCTGCGCATCGAGAACGCGCCGTCCGGACTTGTAGCGGCACAGAAGCGCGTCGCGGCCGGAGCCGACGATGAACGGGTTCGCCGGATAGTCGCCGCCGTGGCGGAAGACGTGCCCCTGCATGGCGGCGAGGATCTCGGCCTCGTCGGTGCCCGGCCCGATCAGCGGCAGCGCAGCCTCGAATGCGCCGTCGGCGAGATCGGAGGCGGCCCGCACCATCTCGATCTCCGCCGGGCTCTTCACCGCGCGCAGCATCGGGATCAGCGTTGAGGCATCCTTCAGCGAGGCGAAGGAGCCGAGTCGTTCCTGAACCTGCAGGCCGACCTGGCCGGTCATTCCGTGGGTCAGCCACTCGACGCCGATGCGGGCGCCGAGGAGGTCCATGTCGTTGAGCATGTCGCGCAGTTCGATCACCGGATCGGCGGTGCCGCGATCACGCCAGATCGTGATCTCTTCGAGGATCGACGTGTGTCGCGCCTGCCTCAGATCGGCCGAGCGGGTGAGAAGGCGCATCCGGCCGTCGGCCGTCACGACGAGGCACTGGAAGAAGCAGAAGCCGAAGGTATCGTAGCCCGTGAGCCAGTACATCGACTCCTGCGCGAAGACGAGCAGGGCGTCGAGCTTTCGCTCGGCCATCTCGACCATCAACCGGCCGTGCCGCGTCTCGAATTCATCTCGCGAAAAATGCAGCATCAGGCGTCAATCCCGTAGGGTGATCGCGGCAAGCTGGCGACCGTAATCGGGCTCGCCGCGATGGGTGGTGCGGCGGAACGAGAAGAAGGCGTCGGCATCGCCATAGGTGCAGTGCCCGACGAATTCGGCCGACACGCCCGTTGCCGAAAGAACCGACAGAATGAAACCGGGCAGGTCGAACTGTCGCCGATCGGGCGTTTCCCCCGGCGCAAAGAAGCGCTCGCGCTGCGGGTCGCCGCGGACGAATTCCCGCATCATGTCGAGGCCGACCTGGTAGTTCGGCTGGGTGATGGTCGGGCCGAGAACGGCGGTGATGCTCTCGCGCCTGGCGCCGGCGTCTTCCATGGCCGCCACCGTCGCCTGGAGGACGCCGCCGAGCGCGCCGCGCCAACCGGCATGGGCGGCTCCGATCACGCCATGCGCGGCGTCTGCGAACAGGACCGGCCCGCAATCGGCGGTCACGACGCCGAGGCCGAGGCCGGGCCGGTTGGTGACGATGCCGTCGACCTTCGGCCGCTCGCCGGCGAACGGCGCCTCCACGACGATCGCCTCGGCGGAATGCACCTGCCAGGGCGTGACGAGGTCGGACGGATCGAGGCCGAGATGGACCATGGCGCGCGCCCGGTTCTCGGTCACGTCGGCCGGATCGTCACTGGAGCCGATCCCCACATTGAGGCCGGCATAAAGACCGCCCGACACCCCGCCCCGCCGGGTGAAGAAAGCATGGCTAAGACGTTCGCTCGCAAGCGAATCGGCGCGAATGACGTCTGCCTCGCCGAGCGCGGGAGCGGTGGATCTCTCGTTCATGGCGCGGATGGTGGTGGAGGGGGCAGGGGAAGTCAACGATCGACCGTCAGCCCGCGGCGGCAAGGCCGAAGGGCGGCAGGGTCATGGGGCGGGAGGCGGCGCAGACGACCTTGAACAGGCGGCCCATCTCCGATTCGCCCGTTCCGGCGAGACGCTGGACCGCGCGGCGAATCTCGGCCCGGCCGGCCTCGTCGAGCGGAGCGCCGAGGGTGCCGGCCCGTTCCAAAAGCCCGAGTTCCAGAAGAAACTCGCCCTGCTCGACCACCGGCGAGACCGCAAGGCCGGCGGCGCGGAACCTCTCGGCCAGCATGGCGAAGTCGACATGGCTGGTGATGTCGCACTCCCCCGGCCGGTCGAGCGGATCGGCGAAGGCATGGCCATGCACCGCCTGCAGCGTGTCGCCATAGCCGGGGAGCGCATGGCCGTAGTCGATGAAGAGGCCCGCACCACCCTCTGCCGCGATCCGCGCGGCGAGTTCGCCGGCCAGCGCCTCGCGCTCCGGCGAGCCTTCGAGGACCGCACCGGCCTTGGCAGGCATCGCTGCGTACCGGCCGGCGGCATCGGGAAGCTGAGAAATGGCGCCGGATAATACGAACTCGAAGCGTCCGCTCTCCGACACCGACACGCACCGTTCGCGCCAGTCGGTGCCATCGAAGACGAACTGGCGGATGGCGAGGGCGTCGAACAGCTCGTTGGCGACGACGATCAGCGGTCCCCGGTCGATCTCGGCCAGCCGGCGCACGCGCTTGATCGGCAGATCGAAGCGTTCGAGCGCCGCCGCCTGCAGGGCGGCGAGGTGCTCGCTCACTTCCACCAGCCGCACCTGCGCCGCGGCGAGGCATGGCGGCGCGACGCGGCGGACCGTGCGCAGGATGTCGGCCATCAGAGTGCCGCGGCCGGGGCCGATCTCGGCAAGGATGAACGGGGAAGGATGCCCGAGCTGCTGCCAGGCCGAGGCCATCCAGGCGCCGATCAGCTCGCCGAAGATCTGGCTGACCTCTGGCGCGGTGATGAAGTCGCCGCCGCGGCCGAACGGATCCTGCGTGGCATAGTAGCCGTGCGACCGGTCGAACAGCGCGGTGTTCCAGAAGCGGTCGAGCCGCATCGGCCCCTGCGTCCGGATCGTCGCGGCGATGGCTTCGGCAAGCGGCGTCACGGGCGGGCGGGGCCGGCCTTCGAACTGCGCGGGTCGCTGGCGTCATCGGCATCCCGGGGCGCATCCACCGGCGCGTAGCTCGTCTTCCTGGCCGTCGCCATCGCCCAGATCCCGACGAGCAGCATCGGGATGGACAGGACCATGCCCATGGTCAGCCAGCCGCCATAGAGATAGCCGAGCTGGACGTCCGGCATGCGGAAGAACTCCACGAAGATGCGGGCGCAGCCATAGCAGAAGATGAACAGGCCGCCGGTGAAGCGCGGGCGCTTGAACATCTTGAAGCCGTGCGTGGCGATTCTCAGGATGATCCAGAGCAGGATGCCCTCGAGCGCCGCCTCGTAGAGCTGGCTGGGATGGCGCGGCAGCGGGCCGGCATCGGGAAACACCATCGCCCAGGGCACGGTCGAGGGCGCGCCCCACAGCTCGCCATTGATGAAATTGGCGATCCGCCCGAAGAATAGGCCGAAGGGGACCGCGGCCGAGACGACATCGACGAGGCTCCAGAGCGGCACCTTGCGGACCCTGCAGAAGATCAGGATGGCGACGGTGACGCCGATCAGTCCGCCATGGAAGGACATGCCGCCCTCCCAGACCCGGAACACGGCGAGCGGATCGGCCGCATAGCGGGCGAAGTCGTAGAAGAAGACCGAGCCGAGCCGCCCGCCGAGCACGATGCCGAGGGTGACGTAGAGGATGAAGTCGTCGATATCGAGCTTGGTGATCGGCGAGACGCCCCCCGGCCAGAGCCGGGGATTGCCGGCGAGGTAACGGCCGTACAACCAGCCGCACAGGATCCCTGCGACATAGGCGAGACCGTACCAGCGCAGCTGGACGATGCCGAGGTCGAGAAAGACCGGATCGATCTGCGGATAGGCGAGCACGCCGAGTGTCGGAAGAGAAAGCATGGGTCCGCCGGGTTTGGATTGACGTCGAAAGACCGCGGCCAGCGAGCCGCCTAAAGGAGCGGCCGGACAGTGGCCTTATGGCCGAACAGGGTCAAGCTATTGCGACAGCCGGTCCTTTGCGCGCGCCGCCGCGCCATTGTCAATTCGCCGGGCTCTCTCTACCTCAGGAGAAATCGCCACAATGGAGTGCCAACATGCCCAACCGAGCCCCCAACCGTATGCTCGACGAATTTGCGCGGATGATGACCGACGCCGCGGGCGCGGCTCAGGGTGTGCGGCGCGAAATGGAGACGGTCTTCCGCGCCCAGGGCGAGCGCTTCCTCAACCAGCTCGATCTCGTCCAGCGCGAGGAATTCGACGCGGTGCGTGAGATGGCGATGAAGGCGCGCATGGAGAACGAAGCGCTGAAGAAGCGCATCGCGGACCTTGAAGCGAAGGTCGCCGGCGGCGCCTCCGACCCCGCCTGAGGCCTTATCCACAGGACGTCAACAGATTTTCCGCGGACCTTCGGCAAAGCTTTTCTGGACGAAACGCCTTTCGCCAGAGTCGCTTATGCAGGTGGCCGACACTCGCCATGCGCGTGCCGAATGGTTCTCAACATGAAAATAAGGTTAACGCCCTTAGCCTGAAGACTCCCCGTCTGTATGCTGATTCATAAGGGTGATTCGTCGTTGGCGGCGATCCTCATCCAACAAGGGGCGAGCGTCGCGGCGGACGATCGCCCCGAATAATCGCAACGGGGATCTAGATGATTTTGGAAGAGCTTTCCGCACTGCGGCAGTCGCATCCGGTGGATGTGATCGAATGGGTGGCGGCATCGCGGGAATGGGCGTTCGAGCGCTCCTGCGAGGACGAGATCGCGGTAGCGGTTGCCGGGGTCTGGGCGGACTATTCGGTCTCCTTTTCCTGGCTCGACGAGATCGAGGCGCTGCATATCGGCTGCGCCTTCGACCTGAAGGTGCCGCAGCATCGGCGGAGCGAAATCCTGGCGCTGATCGCAGCGATCAACGAGAAGCTCGTCATCGGTCATTTCGACCATTGGGAAAAGCAGGGCGCTGTCATGTTCCGGCACGCGCTGCTCCTGTCCGGCGGCGCCGAGGCGACCGGCCAGCAGGCGGAGCGGATGCTGGTGTCTGCTCTGGAGAGCTGCGAGCGCTTCTATCAGGCCTTCCAGTTCGTGATATGGGCCGACAAGAGCGCCGAAGATGCGCTAGCCTGCACGCTGTTCGAGACGGTCGGCGAGGCGTGATCATGGCGGATGTCGGGACGATCCTGCTCCTCGGGGGCGGCAATATGGGCACGGCCCTGCTCGGAGGCTGGCTGGAGTCGGGCCTTCGGCCGGAAAGCGTGCTGGTCGTCGATCCGACGGTCGGGGACGCGCTCCGCCCGCTTCTCGCCAGAGGAGTCCGGCATGCCGAAGCGATTCCGGCGGAGACGTTCGATATCGCCGTCCTGGCGGTGAAGCCGCAGATGATGGATGCGGCCCTGCCGCCCCTGAAGAATGCGCTGAAGCCCCAAAGCTTGGCGATCTCGATCGCGGCCGGCACGACGGTCGGACTGATCGAGCGGCATCTCGGCGAGCGGCCGGTGGTTCGGGCGATGCCCAACACGCCGGCGCTGATCGGTCGCGGCATCACCGGCGCCTATGCCAACACCCGCGTCGCCGACGAGGGACGCGGGACCGCGGACCAGCTCCTGTCGGCCAGCGGCCCGGTCGAATGGGTCGAGACGGAGGCGCTGATCGACGCCGTCACCGGCGTTTCCGGCAGCGGCCCCGCCTATGTCTTCTATCTCGCCGAATGCCTGGCCAAGGCGGGCGAAGCGGCGGGCCTCCCGGCGCACCTTGCCATGCGGCTTGCCCGGCATACGGTGGCCGGGGCGGGCGAACTGATGATCCGATCCGAGGAGACGCCCGCCAAACTCCGCAAGAACGTCACGTCGCCGAACGGCACCACCCAGGCCGCGCTCGACGTTCTGATGGCCGAGGACGGGCTGGCGCCGCTGATGAGCCGCGCGGTGGCGGCGGCGCGGGACCGGGCCGAGGAACTGGCCAAGGGCTAGGACACACTGGCCGCCTCTTGCGGTCGGCCGGATCATCCGGCAGGACCCGGATCCGAACGCAGAATTGTCCGGGCGGCACGGCGACAGGCTGCGGCCGCCCACCGGGAGAGACTTGGCATGGCTTCGCATGACGAACGGGCGCCGGAAATCGGCTTCGACGACTTCCTGAAGGTCGACATCCGCGTCGGCACGATCGTCGAGGCTGCGCCCTTTCCCGAAGCGCGCAAGCCGGCGATCCGGCTGGTCATCGATTTTGGCGAGGAGATCGGCCGCAAGAAGTCCTCGGCCCAGATCACAGTGCACTACGAGCCCGAGGACCTCGTCGGCCGGCAGGTGATCGCTGTCGTCAACTTCCCGCCGCGCCAGATCGGTCCGATGCGCTCGGAAGTGCTGACGCTCGGCGTGCCGGACGAGGCGGGCGAGGTCGTGTTGCTGGGGCCGGGCCACACTGTTCCCAACGGCGGCCGGATGTTCTGAGCGCACCTGCGCGGAACCACCAAGACGTCGTCGCGGATTCGCACGCGAATTGCAGCGTAAAATTGGCGGAAACCCGGAAAATTAACCGAAGATTCATTGCCTGACTGAAAGATCGTCTTGCGAACGATCGGTCCGGGATCATCCTCGAATGGCCGAGGATCGGCGCCCGCTTCGCCCGCAGCCGACGTGGGAGTTGCAAGCGATGAACGTGAACGCCTATTCCGCCGGATCATTGTCCGACCAGGCGGCGCTGGTGCTGATCACTGATCCGAACGCGTATGGTTCTCGGGGAGCCACGGGCGAAGACGGAACGAGCGCGGGAATTTCGACAAGTTCCTTCGATGCCACCCAGTCGCAGGCGCAAAAGGCGATCGCCGCGATCGTTGCCATCGTCATGCAGGGCAATGGCGATACCTCTGTTTCCGTCACGTCCGAAGAGGGAAGCGTGTCGGTGACCACGGGCGAAGGCAATGACGACATCGACGTTCGGGCCGAGACCGCGCGCAAGATCTATTCCGGCGACGGGAACGATCTGATCAATATCGTCACCCGGGGCGGCTATAGCTATGACGGCGAGGGGCGGATGGCGGACGCCGTGGCGCGTGTCCAGGCGGGCGCCGGCGACGACCGGGTCGCCATCGACAGCCACGGCACGGTGGATTTCGTCTCCGGAGGCGCGGGTAATGACGCTCTGACCATCGCCAGCGGCATCGAAGAAGATGCGGATTCCAACCTGTTTCTCGGCGTGACGCGCGTTGACGGCGACGACGGCGACGACATCATCGCCATCTCGTCCAAGGCGGGCGTGTTCGCGGTCTCCGGCGGCACCGGAAATGACGAGATCCGCATTGCGTCACAGGGTATCGTCGCGGGGGTCGAAGGGGGCAGCGGCGATGACGACATCACCATCGCAGGTTCGGCCGCCGGAATCCGGGGCGGCGCCGGCAACGACGTCATCCGGGTGATCGGCTCGCCCCAGTTCGTCGATGGCGGCGCCGGCAACGACCATATCGTCTTCCAGGGCAACGACCGCACCGCCTCCTCGGTCATCTTCGGACAAGGAGACGACCTCGTCGAGACGGACGGCGCCCTGGTCATCAAGGGCTTGATGGGCGGCGATGCGGCATCCCCGACCAATGTGAGCTTCGCCCGGATTTCGGCCGACACGCTGGTGATCGGCGTCGAAGGCCGCGACGATACCATGACCGTCCACCTGACCGGCGCGATGGCCGCGGCCGACAAGCTGGAATTCGAACTGGATTCCGGCGGCGGCCTGCTCATCCGCCAGGCCGGCAGCACGATCGGCTCGAACCTCGTCAAGCAGTTCTCGGTCAATGCCTCGTCCGGCACAATCTCGGAGAATCCCGTGACACGCAGGGTCCTCGACATGCCGGACACCATCGCCGTCAATCGATAGCCGGCCGCGAAACAGCGAGGGGAGGCCGACCCCGCGAGGGGCAGGCGGAGGACGCGTCATCACTCCGCCTGCCGGACCTGGCGTGATTGCGCCATCGTGGACGCCCGGGACGGATGGGGACGGCTCGGGGCCGGGCAGCGGGTATCGCACGCGGCCGATTCCGAGCGGGCGGTGATCGCGGCCGGCGAGTCGCCGTCTTCCTGCTTTCGCGCGAAGTCTCCGGTGACGAGCCGTCATCGGCATTCGCAGGCGCTGAACCGCCAGTTCAAGCTTGGCCTTCGGCTAGAGCATCGGGCGACGAATCGGCATGGCTCGATGCTCTCGATCTCCTTGGTGGCGCGCCGGGTGGCCGAAAAACCGGTTTCCACTTTTTCGCCCGGCGCTCCAGGAGCGGACTGGCAGTTCCCCACCCATCAGCGACGCGCGCTCTCGGACCCCATCCGTCCCGTCCCGGTTCAGCTCACCCCGGCACCCGGATCAGCGCCCTGAGGCCCCCAAGCTTGCTGTCCGACAGGAGGATGTCGCCGCCATGGGCCCGGGCGATGTCGCGGGCGATCGCCAAGCCGAGGCCGGTGCCGCCGGAATCGATGTTGCGGGCGGGGTCCAGCCGCACGAAGGGCTTGAAGACCTCCTCGCGCTTGTCCGCTGCGATGCCCGGACCGTCGTCCTCGACCGCGATCGTCAGCCAGCGGCCTTCGTGGTTGGCCGAGACCTTGACCCTCTCGCCGTGGCGCATGGCGTTGGCGACGAGGTTGGTGATCATCCGGGAGAAGGCGTCGGGCCGCACCGTGATGCGGGGATCGCCGACGATATCGGTGGTCAGGCGCTTGCCCTTCCTCTCGGCCTCGCTGCGGAACTTCTGCAGGAGCGTTTCGAGGTCGAGTTCGCCGACTTCCTCGCCGGCCTCGCCCTTGGCGAAGGCGAGATAGCCTTCGAGCATGCGCTGCATCTCGTCGATGTCGGAGTTTAGTTCGTCCTGGTCCTCGCCCTCGGGAAGCAGAGCGAGCTGAAGGCGAAAGCGCGTGAGCACCGTGCGCAGATCGTGGCTGACGCCGTTCAGCATCTGCGTGCGCTGCTCGATCTGCCGCTCGATGCGGTCGCGCATCTGGATGAAGGCGAGGGAGGCGCGGCGGACCTCGGACGCACCGCGCGGCCGGAACTCGGACGGCATCGGCTGGCCGCGGCCGAAGCCCTCGGCCGCGGCGGCGAGCGCCTGGATCGGCCGGATCTGGTTGCGCAGGAAGAGGACGGCGATGATCAGGAGGACGAGCGAGGTCGAGACCATCCACACCAGGAAGATATGGGTGTTGGACGCATAGGCCGAGTTGCGGGGGGCGAACACGCGCAGGACGCCGTCGTCGAGCTGGATGCGGATTTCCACGATCCGCGAATTGCCGACCGTGTCGATCCAGAACGGCCGGCCGATTTGATCCTTGATCTCGTCGCTCAAGATGCCGTCGAGAATGCTGAAGAAGGGCTTCGGAGCCGGGGCCGGAAGCGGGGTCGGCGGCAGCAGCGCGACGTTGAGATCGAGCCGCTCGCGGGCGATGTCGATGATCCGGTCGAGTTCCTGCGGGCCGCGACGGTCCTGGACGAGATCGGTGACGGCGGCGACGTCCTGGATCACCGCCTTCGACAGGCGCTGGGTGACAAGCTGCCAGTGCCGCTCCATGAAGACGACGGTGACGACGCATTGCAGGAGCACCATCGGCGCGATGATGATGATCAGCGACCGGGCATAGAGGCCCTTCGGCATGAAGCGCTGGACGAAGCGCGGAACCGGGCGGAGCGGCCCGCGCCAGATGTCGATCTTCGGCAAGGACCACCCGCCCCGGCGCCCGGGGAGGCGAAGCCTCAGGCGCTTGCGCCAGGCCTGCCCGGCCGGCCGCTCCGGGCGATGGCGGATGATGCGCTCCAGGATGGTCACGGGACCCTGTGTCCCGCTCAATCGGTGTTCAGGCGGTAGCCGATGCCGCGGACCGTCTGCAGCCACAGGGGATTGGCCGGGTCGCTCTCGATCTTGCGCCGCAGCCGGTTGATCTGGACGTCGACCGTGCGCTCACCGACCTCGCTCTCGTCGCCGAGAAGGTCCTGGCGCGGGATGGTCTCGCCGGGCTTGGCCGCAAACTGGCTCATGATCTCCTGCTCGCGCTCGGTCAGGCGGATCACCTCCTGACCGCGTTTCAGCTCCCGGCGCGACAGGAAGAAGGTGAACGGGCCGAAGCGGATATGTTCGAGCTTCTGGACCGGAGCCGGGGTTCCGCGCCTGAGGATGTTGTTGACGCGCAGGAGAAGCTCGCGCGGATCGAAGGGCTTCGACAGATAGTCGTCGGCGCCGGCCTCCAGGCCCTCGATCCTATGCTCGGTCTCCGAGCGCGCGGTCAGCATCAAGACCGGCGCATCCCGCGTCTTGCGCATGGACCGGACGAGGTCGATGCCGTTCTCGCCGGGCATCATGACGTCGACGACGACGAGGTCGAAGTCGAGTCCTCCGAGGATCCGCCGTGCCTCCATCGCATCGGCCGCGACGGAGACGCGGAAGCGCTTCTCGACCAGGAAGCGCGAGAGCAGGGATCGGATGCGCCGGTCGTCGTCGACGATCAGGATGTGCGGCGCGTCGTCCTCGAGAAGGGGAGGCGTCGAGGGGGTGGCCGAGACGACGTCGGTCATGTCGGGTCTTTCCAATTGATCTCTTTCCTGGCGAACCAGTCCTGGGCCGCACGCCGGTCGGAGGCCATGCGGCCGAGGAAGGCGCCGACTTGCCTGACGTCGAGCGGCGGCGTCATCTGCAGCGCCGCATCGATTCGCCGGACCTGCGCGCGCGACAGTTCGAGCGTCAGTTCGCGGCCTTTTCGCGTCGGATAGAGGCGGCGCTGCCGGCGGTCCTCGTCGCCGGGCAGCTGATGGATGAAACCCTCGTCGATCAGCTGGCGCAGCACGCGCGACAGCGACTGCTTGGTGATCTGCAGGAGGTCGAGCAGGTCGGCGATCGTCATGCCGGGGGCGCGGTTGACGAAATGCAGGATCCGGTGATGGGCCCGTCCGAAGCCGTATTCCGCCAGAATCTCGTCCGCATCGCCGGTGAACTCGCGATAGGCGAAGAAGAAGAGTTCGATGATCCGGAAATCGACCGTGCCGAGCGTCGGCAGCGGTTCATCCACGATTTCGGCGCGGTCCACCCGCAGCATGTCGTCGGAGGTCAGGGCATCATCCATAAAATAGGTCAGCACCATTGACGTAATTGGCTTCTATTGTTACACGCAGTGGAGAAGCTGGGAACAGCCGTAGAGCTGTCGTCCGCTTCGCTGCGATGGAGACGACCGGAGAGGTCCGCGCTTTCGAGCCGAACCCCGTCTCGGCTGCCAGGCCATGGCATACAATCATCATAGGGAGAACGCCCGGAAAAAGGCGTTGCGAACATCATGAGCGCGGTTCCATTCGATCAACTCGACGGCGAAATCTGGTACAATGGCGAGTTCCTGCCGTGGAAGGACGCCAAGATCCACGTCCTCACGCACGGCCTGCATTATGCCAGCGCCGTCTTCGAAGGCGAGCGGGCCTATGGGGGCACGGTGTTCAAGCTGCGCGAGCACACCGAGCGGCTGATCGAGTCCGGCCGGATCCTCGGCTTTAGGGTGCCCTACACCGCGGACGAGATCGACGCGGCGACCGAGGAACTCCTGGAGCGCCAGGGCTTCACCGACGCCTATGTCCGGCCGATCGCCTTCCGCGGCTCGGAGATGATGGGCGTCTCGGCGCAGAAGAACCGGATCAACGTCGCCATCGCGATCTGGCAGTGGCCGAGCTATTTCGATCCCGAGCAGAAGATGAAGGGCATAAGGCTCGACCTCGCCGAATACCGCCGGCCGGACCCGAAGACCGCGCCGTCGAAATCCAAGGCCGCCGGCCTCTACATGATCTGCACGATCTCCAAGCATGCCGCCGAGGAGAAGGGCTATGCCGACGCGCTGATGCTCGACTGGCGCGGCCAGGTGGCCGAGGCAACCGGCGCCAACGTCTTCTTCGTCAAGGACGGCGTCCTTCACACGCCGAAGGCGGACTGCTTCCTCGACGGCATCACGAGGCGCACGGTGATCGATCTCGCGAAACGCCGCGGCATCGAGGTCGTCGAGCGGGCGATCATGCCGGAGGAACTGTCCGGCTTCTCCGAATGCTTCCTCACCGGCACGGCCGCCGAGGTGACCCCGGTCTCCGAGATCGCCGACTGGCGCTTCACCCCCGGCGAGATCTCGCAGCGCCTCGTCGAGGACTATGCGCGAGAAGTCCAGCCGAAGCGCATGGCTGCGGAGTAGGGGGGCGAGCCGCAGTCTCTCTTCACCGAATGAAACGGGCGTCGTCCGAAGGGGCGGCGCCCGCTCTCATTGCCGCGGGGAAACGCATCATCCGGTTGCCGCGCGGTCTCAATGCAGCGTGCGCGGCAGGGTCTTCGGCGGCACGCCGTCGTCGACGACGTTCTGCCGGTGGAAGATGAAGAGGCCGGCCACGATGATGATGACGGCGCCGACGAGCACCTGCGGCGTCGGCCAATTGCCGAAGAAGACGAGACCGAACACCGCCGCCCAGAGGAGCAGCGTGTATTGCAGCGGCGCGAGCAGCGAGGCCGGCGCGAGCTTGACGGAGCGCGTCATCATCAGATGCGCGGCGCAGGAGACGAGCCCGAGGAGGAGCAGCGCGCCGAGTTCGAAGGCGGACGGCGTGATCCATGTCGTCACGGAAAAGGCCGCGCCGGCGAGCAGCGCGGCAAGCGTCTGCCAGCCGACCAGAACCGCGTCACTCGTGCGGCGGAGGACCCGGGCCAGCACCAGCGTCATGGCGAAGGAGAGGCTGCCGAGCACCGCGAAGAGCGAAGGCAGCGACAAGGAGGCGCTGGACGGTCGAAGCGCGACCACGACGCCGGCAAAGCCGACGAGGATGGCGAGCCAGCGCCGCCAGCCGACCCGTTCGCCGAGAAAGACGTGCGACAGGGCGGCGACGTAGATCGGGCCGGCCATGTAGAAGGTCATCACGTCGGCGAGCGGCATGTTGACGACCGCGGCATAGAAGAGGCCGGTATCGGCCGTGGCGAAGAACGCGCGCAGCAGCTGCAGTCCCGGCCGCTCCGCCTTGAGAAGCTTCGCCGTTCCCTGACGGGCGATAAGCGGGCCGAGGATCAGAAAGGCGCCGAGCGAGCGGATCAACAGGACCTGGCCGACCGAAAAGCTCGCGACGAGCCATTTGCCCATCGCGTCGTTGAGCGCGAACATGAAGTCGCCGACGAGCATCAGGGTGATGCCGAGGGCAACCGGGCCGAGGACGGGAAGCGGGACGGCAAAACGGGCGTTCATCTTCGGGCCTGGAGCAGTCGCACCGATCTCCGCCGGGACCAGAGCCCTTCGCCGGCGGCTGTCGCGGCCGGCCGGCTTCAGTCGGAAGACATCGATGCATGACGGGAATTTGCAGAGCGCATTCCCGCGCCGGCGATTCTCGCTTTACGAGGCTTCGCCGGGCTCGGCAACGGAAATTGCCGGCCCCCTTGCCGCAAGCGGATCTCGCAGCGCGCGCCGGGGGCGTCGACCGGTTACGCGACCGACCATCCGGATCGAAGAAGCCGCAGTTGGCCCATGTCCGAACGAGGTTTTTTCGCACCGGGCGCGGATCGGGTCTATGCCGCCTGCCGGGCTGGCATGTCGCGGGCCATCCGCTATGAGACGGGCAGTCCTCTTCACGAGACGGGCACGCCGGTTGGCGGGGGGCGCAGCGTCCCAAGACCTTTCCGCCCCGTCGTCCAGAGTCCTTAAAGGCAGAGCCATGATCCCTTGGGAACATCTCGACACCGGAGAAATCCCCGGAACCTCCGACGAACTGAAGCTCATGCGCCGCGGGTCAGAATATTCGATCATGCTCGGCCAGATCGAACTCATGAACAGCCGGCTCTCGGGGTCGGAAGAGGCGCTGGCGCGGCTTTCCTGGGAACGGGTCGCCGGGCGCGAGCGCCCGCGCATCCTGATCGGCGGCCTCGGCATGGGCTTTACCCTGCGCGCCATGCTCGCGGTGGCGGCCCCCGACGCCGAGATCGTCGTCGCCGAACTGGTTCCGGCCGTCGTCGCCTGGGCGCGCGGACCGATGGTGCACATCTTCGACGGCAGTCTAGACGACGAGCGGGTGAGGGTGGTCGAGGCGGACGTCGCCGAGGTCATGGATGGCGCTCCCGGCGGCTTCGACGCGATCCTTCTCGACGTCGACAACGGGCCGGAAGGTCTGACGCGCGAGAGTAACGACGCGCTCTACAGCTTCGTCGGGCTCGGCCATGCCAAGTCGGCGCTGCGGCCGGGCGGCGTGCTGGCGGTGTGGTCGCAGGGGCCGGACAGCCGCTTCCTCGGCCGGCTGCGCCAGGTCGGCTTCGCGGTCGAGGAGGAACGGGTGAAGGCGCATCGCGGCAAGCGTGGGGCGCGCCACGTGATCTGGCTGGCGGGGCGGCCCTCCTGACGCGTCACGTCTGCCGAAGGGTTCCTGGCCCCGTCGAAGCATAGGCAGACTTCGCCCCCCGCCCGCGGACTCCGGTGCTGCGATACATGCCGCGAGCGGTGAAGCGATCGCGAAGACCCGGCTTCGCCGATCCGGCGGATAGATGGGGGCGTCACACCGGCGACCGTGTCGCCGCCGGCAGCACCCCCTCGAGGTCGGGAGGGCAGCGCAAGGTCAAACCGTGCGCGCCGTTCCGATCCGGTCGAGCTCCGCTGCGAGCCTTCGTCGATTTCATCAAGGAATGCCGATGGTAGGATCGTCGCCGGCGAGGCGGTGCTGCAGGTCCTGACGCGCGTGGCGATCTCGCCATGGGGCTGACTTCCGCTGCGTTCAGGCCATGTTCAGAGGGTCGAGCGCGCGCCGGCAAGGGAGGTGGAAATGCTTTTGGGTTGCATCGGCGACGATTTCACCGGCTCGTCCGATCTCGCCAACACGTTGGCGAAGCGCGGCATGCGGGTCGTCCAATACTGCGGGGTCCCCGGCGGAAATGCCGATGCGACCGTCGAGGCCGGGGTCGTCGCCCTGAAGTCGCGGACGATCCCGGTCGCGGACGCGGTCGCGAAGTCGCTCGACGCTCTCGACTGGCTCGCCGCGCAGGGGTGCCGGCAATTCCTCTTCAAATATTGCTCGACCTTCGATTCCACGTCCGAAGGCAATATCGGACCGGTCATCGACGCATTGATGCAGCGCCTCGGCGCTGAGACGACCATCGTGTGCCCGGCCTTTCCGGCTGCCGGACGCAGCGTCTATCAGGGCCATCTCTTCGTGAATGACAGGCTCCTCAGCGAAAGCGGCATGGAGAACCACCCGCTGACGCCGATGCGGGACGCCGATCTGCGCCGCCTGCTTGCCCCGCAGACCCGGCAGGGGGTCGGCCATGTGGCGATGCAGACGGTTCTTGCCGGTCCGGACGCGATCCGCTCGGCTCTCGGCCGCGAGCAGCAATCCGGGCGGCCCGTCATCGTGGTCGATGCCATCCGCGACGAGGACCTGTTCGCCATCGGAACGGCGGTTCGCGACCTGGTGCTCGTCACCGGCGGTTCGGGGATCGCGCTCGGCCTGCCGGCCAACCTCCTCGATCCCGACACGCTCGCGGCCCGCCGGACCGAGTGGTGCGGCGACGGCGGCCTCGCGGCGATCCTCTCCGGCTCGTGCTCGGCGATGACGCGGGCGCAGGTCCGGCGCTACCGGGCGGATCACCCGGCGCTGGAGATCGAGGCCGCGCGGCTGCTTGCGGGCGACCAGACCGCCGAAACCGTCGCCGACTGGGCCTCGTCGGCGGCATCGAAGGCCGCGCCTCTGATCTATTCCTCCGCCGATCCCGCGCAGGTGAACGCGGCCCAGACGCGTCACGGCAGGGAGCGGGTCGCGACCGCGATCGAAGGATTCTTCGCCGATCTCGCCCGCAAGCTGACCGAAGCGGGCGTGACGCGCCTCGTCGTCGCCGGCGGCGAGACCTCGGGCGCCGTTGTCGAAGGGCTCGGGCTCTCGGCGCTTCAGATCGGCCCGGAGATCGCCCCCGGCGTGCCCGCCGTCAAGGCGAGCGACCGGCCGCTATGGCTCACATTGAAGTCCGGCAATTTCGGAGGCGAGGATTTCTTCGCGGAGGCGCTGGCGGTTCTCAAGCGGAGGCCGCAATGAGCGAGATGGCGCGGCTGCGCGAGGCGATCGTCGAGTTTGCCCGCTCGCTCTTCGAGCGTGGCCTCACGCACGGCGCGACCGGCAACATCTCGGTGCGTCTCGAGGACGGCGGCACGCTGGTGACGCCGACCGGCTCCTCCTTCGGCCGTCTCGATCCCGCCCGTTTGAGCAGGCTCGACGCCGACGGCCGGCTCGTCGAGGGCGACAGGCCGACGAAGGAAGTCTCGCTGCACCGGGCCTTCTACGAGACGCGCTCCACGGCCGGCGCGGTCGTCCATCTCCATTCGGCGCATTCGGTCGCGCTGTCGACCATGCCGGACGTCGATCCAGACGACATGCTGCCGCCGCTGACGCCCTATGCGATCATGCAGCTCGGCAAGGTGAAGCTTCTGCCGTTCTTCGTTCCGGGCGATCCGGGCATGGGCGAGGCGATCCGCGGCCTTGCCGGCAAACGCGCGGCGGTCATGCTCGCAAATCACGGGCCGGTGGTCGCGGGCCGGGATCTGGTCTCGGCCGTCAATGCCGTCGAGGAACTGGAAGCGACCGCGCGGCTGGCGCTCCTGACGCGCGGTCTGGGGGCCCGGCTCTTGACCGGGGAGGAAATCGGCCGCGTGGTTCGCGCATTCGACGTGGAGTGGGAGTGACACATGCGGTTTTCCGCCAATCTCGGCTTTCTCTTTACGGGGATGCCGCTCGCCGAGGCGATCCGGCGGGCCAAGGCAGCTGGGTTCGACGCCGTCGAATGCCACTGGCCCTATGACGAGGACCGGGATGCCGTCCAGGCGGCGCTCCGCGAGACAGGCCTCCCGATGCTCGGCCTCAACACGCGGAAGGGACCGGGGCCTCAGGATTTCGGGCTGTCCGCCCTGCCGGGCCGCGAGGACGAGGCGCGCGCCGCGATCGACGAGGCGTTCGACTATGGCGCGGCGATCGGTGCCGGGGCCGTCCACGTCATGGCCGGCCGGACCAGCGATCCGATGGCAGAAAAAGTGTTCGACGCCAATCTCGCCTATGCCTGCGACCGTGCCCGCGAGGCCGGGATGACCGTGCTGATCGAGCCGCTCAACCCGCGCGATGCGCCGGGCTATTTCCTGATCGGCCTCGAGAAGGCCGCGGCCACGATCGAGCGCCTCGGCCGGCCGGAACTGAAGATCATGTTCGACTGCTATCATCTGCAGATAACCGGCGGCGACCTGATCGAGCGCTTCGCTGCCCATCGCGGCACGATCGGGCACGTGCAGTTCGCCGCCGTTCCGTCGAGAGCGGAGCCGGACGAGGGGGAGGTCGCCTATGACCGCCTGCTGCCGGCGCTGGAGGCGATCGGCTACGACGCACCGTTCGGCGCCGAGTACAAGCCGCGGGGCGCAACCGAAGCCGGTCTTGATTGGATGGCGCATTTTCGCGAGGACAAGACGTCTCGCGGTGCCGTCTGACGCGGGCGGTCGGGGCGGAGCGTTCGCGATGGCTGATCGCGCGTCGCAAGCCCACAAGGGCAGCGAAGTCCGCGTTCCGTCACGTACCCCCGCAGGGTGGTCTGTTTTGACTCTTGCCGCGGCGCGATAGATGAGACGGGACTGCCTTCGAGCGCGAAACCATCAGCGAGCCCGTCTTGACCCGTCTCAATGCCCAGATCGTTCCCGTAACCATCTTTGCGCAGAACTGCTGCATCCTCTTCGACGAGGACGACAAGCTGGGCGTCGTGGTGGACCCGGGCGGAGACGTCGACCGGATCGTCGAGGCGGTGGAGGCGACGGGGGTCTCGATCGAAGCCATCTGGCTCACGCACGGCCATATCGACCATGCCGGCGGGGCGATGGACCTCAAGGAGCGGCTCGGGGTGCCGATCCTCGGTCCGCACAAGGCCGATGCGCCGCTGCTCGCCGCGCTGACCGAGCAGGCGAAGATGTTTCAGGTGACCGGCGCCGTTCGCAACTGCACGCCGGACCGGTTTCTGGAGGAGGGCGAGACCGTCTCCTTCGGCTCCCATATCTTCGAAATTCTCCACACGCCCGGCCATGCGCCGGGCCATGTGGTCTTCTTTCACCGCGAGGCGCGGTTTCTGCATGCCGGCGACGTCCTCTTCTCCGGCTCGATCGGCCGGACCGACCTGCCGGGCGGCGATCATGCGGCGCTAATCGCGTCGATCAAGGAGAAGGTGCTGCCGCTCGGCGACGATGTCGGCTTCCTCTGCGGCCATGGCCCGGGCGGCCGGCTGGGGGACGAACGCCGCACGAACCCGTTCCTGGTCTGAGGGTCCGCAGAAAAGGGGCTGCTGCGCGGCGGCACCAGTCTACCGCCGCCGCTGCGCCTCCTCGTCTTCCTACTGGCCCGTGCAGAAACGGAGCGAGCCGTCATCGCTGCCGTAGGTGCCACGATCGGCGTCGAAGCTCGCATAGTTCCGCTGACACCAGTCGCTCCAGGCCGCGCTCCACGGGATGAGCCGCGGCTCTCTTGCACGCGCCTCGGCTGCCGCGTCGCTGTTGCGGTCGTAGCCCGATGCGATCCGGATGATCTTCGGCCCGCCGCGGGAGATGATGTCGATGCCGGAGGCGGGGATCGGCCGGCGATCGAGGCGCTCGTGCTCGACATCGATGATCCGGGCGCTCGGCCCGGCGATCGACGTGCCGGCGACCCTGCTTGTCGCGGCAGGCACGGTCACGAAGGAGCTGGAGCCGCCGTCGCCGACATCGAACACCGTGAAGGAGTTGCGCGTGACGGCACGTGTCCGCGGTGTCGGGAGGTCGTGCCAGCCCTGAGCGCGCCCACGACGCTCGATGCGGATCTGTCCATTCTCGACACGGCCGAACGAGCCGCCATCCTCCAGGAACTCTTCGTCCTCGCTGGTGGAATGGATGTCCGGACGGGTCGTCGCCCCTCGGCCGCCCAGGAGACGGGGCGGGCGGTCCGGCAGGACGATGTCGGGCTCTTCTCGGATACTGCCGCCCCCTTCCAGGAAGTCCTGCGGTCCGCTGTCGACGCCGATTCCGATCCTCGGCTGAACGCGTACGCTTCCGCCGTCGCGCAGGAAGCCCTCGTCTCCGTTAACGGGGCCAATGTCCGGCGTTCCCGTGATGCTGCCGCCGTTCTGAAGAAAATCTTCGGCGGGCGCGTGCGGTGTGGTCGTCAGGATCGCAATGCCGGCCAGGCCGGCGAGAATCGTCGATCGGTGGTTCCAGAGCATGACGCTTTCCCATCTTGCATGTGCTTTTGGGGTGCGCGGTGCAGGTTCCATGCCACAGGATTGCGTGCCGTTTTGGCACGCAATCCTGTGGCATGGTTGCGGATGCCGGCCTTCCGGCTCGGCGAGAAGCGTTTACAAGACATTAACTATGTTTCGAGCCGTGCCGAGCAAGATGGTCCTCGGGTGATCCACGACGTTTGTTGCGGCTGAAGTATCGTTTCCGCGTGCCGATCGAGGATGACATCCCAGGCGACGGCGGCCCGTCCCGGTGCCGCGGCACCCTGCAGCCGGGACTAACGTCCGTGAGGGGAGGGCGGTGAGCCGTTGCAAGGACGGTTTCCGCGCTGCCGACGACGCCTTGAACCAGTCGCCGGCATGGACGCTGCGGGTCTTCGGCCCGTCAGCTGCAAAGACACGAGCGCGATGCCTTGGAGATCGACGGCGGAGGCATTGACAGGCCTGCCGCGCCACTTCTATATCGCCCGCGTTCTGTCCGGTGCGCCGGAGCGCGAACGGCGGAGTAGCTCAGTTGGTTAGAGCAGCGGAATCATAATCCGCGTGTCGGGGGTTCAAGTCCCTCCTCCGCTACCATCGCGGCAGCCCCTAGTGGCGTGATCATCTCCTGCATGAATGGCGTGAGATTGGCGTCGATGTGGGCAAGCAGACGGCCATCGTCTTCATCGCGGTACAGCGTGATCTGGTGAATTAGCTCGCGGACAATTGAGCCAAGCTCATCCATGTCTCCCAGCATATGGATCGTCATTTCCAGCTCTGCCCTCGTTGATCGGAGCGGGTTGGTTGTCCTTGCTGAAAGCTTCTCTGATAACCGCTTGATGGCTGTCGGTTGGAGAATGGCATTACCACCAGCCGGCAAGCTGCCGAGCTCCTGGACTAGCTGCTGTCGCTCCCGACCCTGAGACTTCATTCTCGCGTCAATGGCGTTCTGGTCGCCGATCTGGTTTAGGAGCATGTCCAGCAAGCGATCATTGTCTCTCGCGATAGCCTGCAATCGGGCTTCGATCACGGCACGACGGCGGTTCTCGTGCGCGTCCTGGTTGGCGCGCGCCCTTATGTAGCGTTCGGCATAGACCTTGATGGTGTCGGGGCTCGCCAACTCCTTTGTCAGACCATCGATAACCAGCTCCTCAACATCCGCCAGATAGAAGGTTTTAGGATCAGGACATGCCCCGCTATTCGTGTGAGCGGAACAGCGGAGCCTAGTGCGCCCCGACTTATCAACGCCTGCGACTGCCATGCCTGATCCGCACGCGCCGCATTTAATTAGGCCCGACAAGAGCCGCTTAGGGCGGTTGTTAGCTCCTATACGGCCGCCTTTTGCGCGGTGCGAACGTACCGCTATCTGGGTCTGAACAGCCTCGAAGAGATCCTCTGGCACGATCTGAAGTTCGCGGACTTCTGCATGATGCCACTCAGTCCGCTGATTGGGCCTTGAAACGCGCTTCCCTGTCGCCGGATCTTTGACCATCCGGACGCGGTTCCAGACGAGGCGGCCGGCATAAAGCGGGTTCCGCAGTATGCCGGTGCCACGCTTCTCAAAGCCGATTAGCGCAGACGGCGTCCAAAACTTGCCGCGAGGCGCCTTCACGCCTTCTGAGTTCAGCTGTCGGCAAATAGTCTTTGGACTGGTGCCTCTGACGTACTCTTGGAATATGCGCAGTACGTTGGCAGCTTCGTCGTCGACGATGCGCGGCTTGCCGCGATTGGCAGGGTTGGGCCTGTATCCATAGGCTTTGCCTCCTGCCGAGAGACCTTGCTTTACGAGGCCTCCCATACCGCGCTTGACCTTATGGACATTGTCCTCGCGGAACAGTTGGGCCACGAGGCCGCGTAAGGCGACATTGATCGTGGTGGCTTCGCCGTCGTTCACGGCAACAATTTTGACGCCTATGAATTCCATCTGCTTGTGGATGTTGGCCATATCGGCAATGTCGCGGGACAGGCGGTCAAGCGCCTCAACCACGATGACTTTGAAGTCCCCCGCGCGAGCAGCTCGAAGCATCTGATCCAAGCCGTTCCGTCCGTGCAACGAAGCGCCTGAGATTGCCTTATCTGCATAGACGCGCACGATGCAGAGGCCCTCACGGTCGGCGAACGCACGGCACACGTCGATCTGGTCTTCAGTGCTCCGCTCGTTTTGCAGCTCGGTGCTGTACCGAGAATAGATGGCTGCGGGGACCCGGAGATCGCTTGGTTGCTCATCCATCACGCGTCTTTTCCGATCAGAAGAAAAGCCGAGCCAAGGTCTTCGGGGTAGCTCCATTCGGGGTCGCGCGCGCGCGCCCACCGTGTACAAGCGTAGCCTTTGTCGGCCTCAGCCATGATCGCTACTCCGAAGGTCGACGCCGATTTCAACCGGCTCGCGCCTGTTCCGCCTGCCTAGCCGCAGCGAGGATTTGTAGGATTTCCGCGTTCATACTGCCGTGATTTGAAGCGGCCTTGGCTGCAAGCCAAGCCTTTACCTCAGGCGGAACTCGGAAGATCATCTTAGGGTGCTCGGATGCGGTCATAACTGCGCCTCTCCACGACGATATGGCTAAGTGCCATCTCACGTATGGCTGCATGCTCAGCACTTGTCAAATGGCTGTGTGCCATACTAGATCGCCGGCGATGACGACGCGCTCTAGCCAGACCCAAGACAAGTTCATCGTGCGGCTGCCCGATGGAATGCGTGACCGGATCAGCGGCGCAGCGAAAGCGAATGGCAGGACGATGACCGCAGAAATCGTCGCCCGGCTGAAGTGGAGCTTCGACGCGACTTCGGGCTTTTCCACGCACGAGCTGGAAACAGAGGCTCGTTCAGAGCAGGCGGCGAAGCGGCTTATGCGGATTGGCTTGATCGAGCCGGATGCTGATCGGCTAGATGCGATCGAAGCGCGCCTTGCTGACCATGAAGCGCGGGTTGCAGCGCTTGAGAGAAAGGTTGGGTGAGGACGCCTTTTTTGGCCAAGCTGATTGCCTAGCATCGGCCCAGAAACCCACATCGCACGTCACTCTTGGGCGTCATCACCCGACTGGCCTCCTTACGCGCGTCATCTCAAGGTCTCCTATGGGAGAGCCTGATTTTGCCATTCCGGAGGTCGAAGGAGGTAGCCGGGTCTCCGAACTCCACAGGTGAGGCGCTGAAGAGTGCTCCCTTGCGGGTTGCAATATGATGGCTTGTCGCTCTAGCTTGCAGCCGGAAAACGTCAACCTGCATGAAGGGTGACTACGTTCCAATTATCTGATCGTGAACCTCGATGTCAGGTTGGCGTCGCAGTGGGATTTAGCATGACTAATCAGCGAGTTGCCAAGTATGCCGCTGCCTAATCCGGTGGCTCGTCAGCGTGAGGTAGTCTGCCTGCCCGCTGTGGGCCATCACGTTGTCCTTGGGACTGCGGGCAGCGGTAAAACGACGATGGCGATACTGCGAGCCGCCTTTTTGGCAGACCAGGAGATGCCCCAGTCAGGCCCTACGCTATTGCTGACATTTAACAAAGCGCTTGCAGCCTATATTCAAAGCATTTCAGGTGACGTGATCTGTAATGTGAAAGTTGAAAATTACCATAAATTCGCTAGAGGATATCTGAATTTTAGAAAGAAGATGGGTTACAACGCGATAATCAGTGGTTGGGCTAGAGCATCTGCTGTAGAGAGTGCTGTTGAGCAGACAAAAGGTCGCTACAAGCCGCATTCATTCTTTCAGAGGCCTCTAGCCTTCTTTGATACCGAAATATCATGGCTTGCCAAGCATGGAATTCAGTCTTCCGATGACTATAAGTCTCGCGATCGGGTTGGAAGAGCTGAAGCGCGCCTTGAGCGGAAGTTGCGGGATGCCATGTGGGACGTCTACCAGACATATATTCGCATTCGGGCTGAAGCGGGATACACTTATGACTTCGATGACCTGGCTACGGCCGTAGCTGATGAGCTGGAAGTGGACCCCACTCCAAGGCGCTATCGTCATATCGTCGTCGATGAGGGCCAAGATCTTTCGCCTGAGATGTTGCGTTCGCTTTCAGTTGCAGCGCCGAACGATGGCTCGCTTACCTTCTTCGGAGACGTCGCACAGCAAATTTACGGACATCGGATGTCTTGGCGCTCGGCTGGGCTGCGCCCACGAGAAGTGTGGGAGTTTCGAGAGAATTATAGAAACACGCGCGAAATTTCTGCTTTGGGACTGGCTATTGCTAAGATGCCTTATTACGAGGGCATCGTTGATATGGTTGAGCCGATGGCCCCTGAAGCTGCTGGTCCAAAGCCAACCTTAGTCCACTTCGCAAGCGCGCCTGATGAAGTTCCGTTCGTACTCGATCAGGCGAAAAGAACAGCACGAACGCGCTCCGTCGCGGTTCTTGCACGTACGGTAAGGCAGGTCGAAACCTTGAGGTGCGCCGCGCCGTTAACAGCCATCAACCTGAGAGATAACTCGGCAAGCTGGCGACCGGGACCCAATTTGTTCATTGGGACCTATCACTCTGCGAAGGGTCTCGAATTTGATGCGGTAATTCTACCCTTTTTATCGGCAGAAACGCTTCCAGACCCGGCATCTGTGGCAGACCTTGGGCAGGATGAGGCCAAGGCTGGAGACGGCCGTATGTTGTACGTCGGCGTCACTCGCGCTCGACGCGCGCTAATTCTAACGTATAGCGGTGAAATCTCTGAGCTGTTGCCGACAGAAAGTTTGTTATACACAAAGGTGGATCGGTGAATAGCGGCATTGAAGCGGCATCTAAAGCGCGCGGCATCACTCGTCTCTGTCATTTCACTCCCTCTCGGAACCTTCAGCATATCGCTGCTGGGAAGCTAGGAATTCTCGCGACAAGCGCTCTAGAAGGCGATGAGCGGCTGGTATTCAACGCAACTGATCTTGCTCGGTTGGATCAGTGTAAAACACACATCTGCACCTCTATCGAATACCCGAATGGCTGGTATTTCGAGCGCGCTCGCGCTCAAGACCGCCTTTTTATGGATTGGGTCGTGTTGCTGATCAATCCGCGATATCTTTGGGAAGAAACGACGCTTTTTTGCCCGCGTAACGCCGCAGCCGAATACGGTCGATATATCATCCAAGGCATCGACGGCTTCGAAAGTCTTTTCGCTGAGAGGGTGACAGGTACTCGGAACACAGTGTTCCGGCGATCGGAAACGCACATTCCCGCGTGTCCGACCGATCAACAGGCTGAAGTCTTGATATTTGATCGGGTGCATCCTGACGACATTATCGCCGTTGCAGTCCGGAACGAGGAGCAGGCTAGGCTGGAGCGTGTTAGGCTGAGGACGAATGGCGTCGATCCGGATCTCTTCCGATTTGTGGTAGCCGAGCATATGTTTCAAAAGCATGCATTGAGCGCGGCAATCAGAGAAGGTCGCCGACCGGCTGAGCCTATGGTAGTTCCACCCAATGCAGTTTGATAGAACGATATTCAGAGAGGGCGTAAGTCGCTCTGGTCCAGAGAGATACGAAGCAGTCCTCTTGGGTGCAGCTTTCGGAGATGCTCTGGGCTGGCCCCATGAACAACGGGCCAATGCGAAAAGTCAGCAGCCGGTGATCGATGACGTGACGTTCCAGGGTTGGACGAAGCGATCTGGCGGACGGTTCCGGCCCCATGAAGAGCGTATCGGTGCAGGGCAGTATAGTGATGATACGCAGCTCACTATAGCTGTCGCGAGGTCACGTATTTACGCTCCCGATTGGTGGAGGCATCTTGCTTATGTCGAGCTGCCGTTCTGGACGGTTTACCAACGTGGAGGTGGAGGCGCCTCCCTGCGCGCGGCCAAACTTTGGGTCAAGGGAACGGCCCCATGGGAAGCGAGCGACAGCGATAGGCGACGCTACCTCGAGGCAGGAGGAAACGGTGTGGCCATGAGAGTGGCGCCGCACGTGCTTTCGGCGTTCGTAGAAGAGAATTTCGCTGACGTAGCTCGCGACATCGTCGGTGATGGAGTGACGACCCACGGACATCCTCGAGCTCTCGTTGGAGCCCTGGCATTCGGGTATGCGCTCTGGAAGGCGCTTCGGGTTGAGGGCACGCTAGAATATGGCGCGATAATTCAGGAGGTACTTCATGGTCAAAGAGTGTGGGGCGCTGTGCCTCGCATCGCTCACCTCTGGCCCACCTGGCAAGATTGCGTGTCGAGCAACCCGCTATTTCAGCAAGCTTGGGATGAGGCCGTAAACGAAGTTCTTCAGCAGCTTCATGTTGCAGAAGTTGCTCTATCCAATGGAGCTCTAGATTTCGATGATGAGGCAATGCAGCGCATCGGCTGTTTTGACAAAAGGCTGTCTGGCGCTGGAACGGTAGCCGCAAGCGCGGCAATCTTCCTGGCTTCCAAGTACGCAGCTTCCCCGATTGAAGGGGTTTGTAGAGCGGCGTATGCCAGAGGAGCCGATACCGATACAATCGCATCAATGACAGGTGCGCTGGCTGGCGCTGTCAGCGGGCTGGACTGGTTGCGCCCCAGCCTCGACCAGCTTCAGGATGCGAGCCTACTCTCGCAGCTGGCGCTAATGCTCCATGCGGGCGAAGTGACAGACAGGCCTGATGTCGAGAGGGTAGGCTCGAGGGAGCTCAAGCGGCTTCTGGCAAAACTTTCGGCGGGGGATTGTGACGTTGTCCTTCCTATTAATACGCACGCGCGTGTTATCGGGGATGGAGGGGTAACGGGAAGGAGCGACAAATTAGTCGCCAATTCATGGCGCATCCTCGATGAACGCAACCAGACATTTTTTATCAAGACGTTTGAAAAGCGTAATGATGCCTCTCCTCTTGAAGGTGTGAGCTCAGAGGGCGGCCTTCGGAATAAACAGGAAGACGAATTTGATGAAGGCGTAAGTGGATCTCACTCGGCCCGGCTCGCGGGTGTAACCTTAAGTACGGGAAATATAGAGGCGATACGAAGATTTTATAAAAATGTTCTGGGTGTCAATCTCGCGCGAGATACCGGTCGGCTGATACAGCTTGGGAGTAATTTGGCATTAAAGCAGCAGGACGGCGTGAACGTCCCTGCTAACAGCTCGGTTATATATGTGGATGTCGATGACATAGTCATCTGCCGGGATCGGGTAGTCCGGAATGAGCTGCGTCCCGTTTCTGATATTGCAAGGCGCGCGGGCCGTCTGTCGTTTATCTGTTCAGACCCTGACGGTCGCACGGTTGAAGTATTTCAGCGATAGCGCTTAGGTCTCAGAGAAGTCGTGCCGCCGCATTGTCGATGAACAGTTCACCATCGCGGATGTATCGCGTTAGCATGGCCTCGGGGGCATGGCCCGTCTGCTGCCTGATCTTCCATGAAGATGCGCCGGCTTGCGCTGCGCTTGTCGCTAATCCAGCTCGGAGGCTATGTCCCGAATATCCTTCGGGGCCGAAGCCGGCAGCAGACAGCCGATTTCGCAAGATGAACGAAACGGCGTCGCCGGAAAGGCGCTGTGGTACGAGGTGCCCGCAACGGGTGATTGGGCGGAACAATGGCCCGTCGTCAATCGAAGCGGTTTTCAGCCATTCAGATAGTGCCGCCACTGGGCACCATCTCGTTCGTCCGAAGAGGATGACAAACTTTCGGCCTTGACCCGATCGTTCGGCCTTTGCTTGCCGCAGACGAACGACGATGCCCTGACGGACCTGCTCAGGTCGACGTCCAGCCCGACTAGCTCCGACCGGGCGGAAGCCGCCAGCGCACCAACCCGCTATACACGGCTACCCTTCACAACGAGGACTGATTGATAGGTCCGCTGAACTCTCTCCCTATTCGAGCGTCCGGCACACCGCCCGTTTCACTCCCACCACATCGACAACCACGTCCTTAAGCGCCTCGCCAGGATTGGCGCCGGACACCGGTGGCACGCCGTCCACGATGAATTCGGTCGAGCCGAGCGGCTGGTTTTTGGACCCGTAGAGGCTGCAGGCCCCATGGATGTTCATGGGCGCGCTGTAAAAATTGCTAGCCCGGACGAGAAGGTCTCCGCCGCCATATTCTGACGGCTTCCAGTGCACTGCCTCGACGATGAGATTGCCATCCGACGCATAGGTGTCGGTTTCGATCGCCATAGACGACGAACTCATTAGGCAGAAGATGAGAGTTAAGCGGATCATTCAGACCTCCGTACCAATCAAATCCCAACGCGACTTCCGATGCTTGCATGTGCTCCCCCCCCCCCGCACCGCGAAGTCGCCGGCATCCGCGGAAAAGGGGAGGCAGCTCACACTGGTGTAACTCAAAGTCGAGGTCGAGATAGCTGGTTTCGGATTGCAGTTGTGTTAAATCACGGTACACGGATTTGGCCTCAAAGCACTACAGCCGCCGCGTTTCCAACGAACAACTCGCCGTCTCGGATGTAGCGCGCGAGCATCGCATCGGACCCGTGACCTGTCTGAGCCCTAATTTTCCATGACGGAGCTCCCGCCTGGGCCGCGCTCGTGGCAAAGCCAGCACGGAGGCTATGGCCCGAATATCCTATTGGATCGAAACCGGCAGCGGACAGTCTTTCGCGCACGATAGTCGAGACGGCCTCACCAGATAAACGCTGCTCGGCCATCCGGTCGTGGCGGTCAATCGGCCGGAACAACGGCCCCTCCTCGAGTACGGCGGTCGTTACCAACTGGCTGAGAGCCGCCACCGGGCACCATCTCGTCCGGCCGAACGGGATGCCGATCTTTCGGCCCTGGCCGAGCTGGTCGGTCTTCGATCGCCGCAGACGAACGACAAAACCTTGACGAACGTGCTCAATGTCGCCGACGTCAAGACCCACCAGTTCCGACCGCCGGAAGCCGCCTGCGAACCCTATTAGGAGGAGCGCGCGATCGCGGATGTCCTTCGGCCTTTCTCCCATCCCTGCTAGCACGGCGAACAGGTCCTCCCGGAGAAGGGGCTTCGCCTGCCGCTGTGTCCCGCTGTGGCGACGGGCAATCCCGCGCATCGTCGCCTTCACCAGAAAGCTGGTCGTGGGGCTCTGCGCACCGACGACGGCGTGAGCCTTGGCGATCGATGCCAATCTGCGGGAAAGGGTCGCTACCGTGTGCTCGTCGGCATGCGCCGAGAGGTACGCGGCCAGAACCTCATCCGAACAGGGAATTGCCCCGCCCCACCGCTCGAAGTGAGCCAAGTCGGACCGGTAAGCTCGCTTGCTGTTGTCGGAGAGCGAGCTGGCGACCAGCTCGGCGACACCGGTAGGAAGATCATGGGTGCGCGGCGATCTCGGTTTGTGCAATCGATTGCACATGAAGCGACAGGCGGTTGCGCAATCAAACACATGCGCTGCCGACCGTTGATCGGGCGTGCAATTAATTGCACTTGTTCTCGCGAGGTCGGCGAGGCGAGGGAATAGGTCTGGGTCACGGGACTGGTGCCGTATGCGCAACCGATTGCACGTGGAGCCGCTCGCAGCCGTGCAATCAATTGCACTCTCCGCTGCCGGATGGTCAGGTGTGCAATCAATTGCACTCACATCCGGCTGGCGGGTAGCTCGTGATAAGTGAAGGTTATCCGGGGTTAGGCCGTCCGTCACGCCCGTCCTCCCGCGAGCAGAACGGCGTGGAGCTCGCGCTCTCGGACCCCGTTCAGGTGGTCGATGCTCTCCAGGATCGCCGCCATGAGCTCTTTAATCCCGATCGAGGGGACGCCCGCCCACTGCATGTCCGTGTCGAGGCCGAGAGCTTCGAGGTTGTCGGCCTGATCCCAGACAAGCCGTCGCGCGACAGGAGCGGCGTCGGCATAGTAGGCTGCGACCCGCGCCGCGTCACGGTGGCGGAACTCGGGCACGTGCCGCTCAAGGACGCGGCGAACAGCGGCGTTCTCGCGGGCGAAGGTCGCGATCGCCGTGCGGCCCGCTCTGGTGTGCTTGTCGAGCGCGTAGGTCGGCACTCCAGCGACGAACCTCGTTGGCGGGACCGCGACCGGCTTCACCACGCTTGCTGATTTCGACCGTCCGACCTCCTGCAGCAGGGGCAGCATCATCAGCACGATCGGCTCCTTGGTCGCTTTCGCAGCCGCTATGACGGCGTCTCCCATGGCGGCTGACATGCCAGAGCCGACGAGGCCATCGACGAGGCCGCGCAGGTCACCGGCGCCGATCCGATGCTCACCGCCGTTCTCGACGCCTGAGGCGAACCATGTCGCCGTGGCGCGCATGGCGATCGGCAGATCGGCGGCGATGGCCGTTTCGATCCTGGCGGCGACATCCTGTCGTCCAGCTGCCTCGCGACATACCTCCCACTCTGCCCGATGGATCGCCGAGCAGATCAGGTAGTCGGCAGAGCGGTCCTTTGGGGCCTCTGTCAACGCCCGCGTTATCCATCGGGCCACCAAGGCAGTGTCGCCGTACGAACGACGGAGGGACGGCTGGGTGCAGAGCGCTGTCATGGCGACCAGCAGATCAGGCGCGCCGATGCCGATGTCCTCGAATGCGATGACGAGCAGTCGGCGGAAGACGCCGCTCCGACGATGCCGGACAAGAGAAAGGATCGCGCGGTCGGCGACCTCGGTTTCGCCACGCCGGATGGCCTTCTGAAGAGCGGAGCTGGCGATCCATGGATCAGCCGGCAGCGGCTCCAGCGGCACCAGATCAGTCTGCGGGATCAGCTGCTCGTAAAGGATTGATGTGGTTTTCGACAATCGTGCCTCCTTGCCTGTCGAGCGAGGAGGGCCAAAGATCGAGAGACCCCGAGTTCACGTTAGCTTTAGGCGGGGCGAAGGCAATGAGAATTTCGAACATCGGTTATAGCAGCGACGCAAGCGATGCCGGGATTATCGGGACAGCAAGACGGGGTCTCTTCTGATGGACAGCGCTCACCATGGAACGCTGAACACCAGATGGGAGCCAGTTCGAGGGAAACCGTCGCATTTCGCAGGGTCTCCTGGCCATCCCCGAAGCTGTCTCAAAGACAGAAAGACTTTCGCTCCGCGCACAATCTGGGAGCCAGTCGAGGACTAGATGGATGTCACGTCTTTAGATGTACCGCAGTTCGCGCGGCCTAGCCTCTTGCTGCTGTCGAACCCCCACGAAATGCGGCAGGATGCTGTGGACGCAGATTGCCCAATCATAATGTCGCAGCCCTTCTGCATCGACGCGTGCCGGTTTCAGGTGCGAGGGGAGCAGTGATCCGAAATCGGTCACGCTCATGTCGAGGAGGTAGGACAGTTCAATATCGGTCATCGTCTGACCGTACCGGCCCAAAAGGAGCTTTTTGGCGAGTAGAGCATATCGACGGTCATCAGCCGACCGAAACTGCCCATTGAGGCGTCGAGGCCTTTGGAGCTCGATCGGAAGATGGACGTGATCGCGCCGATAGCGCGTTAGCTTGCGCCGGATGTTGATGGCGTTCATTGGGTTACCTGCTGTATAGAAGTTCCGTGTTAAATTCAGCCGAACCGTCGAGAAGAATTTCAAAAAGATTTCTGATCAAATCCGCTCGACCAAACTAATTCGTGTAGATGCGGTCTGTCGGGTAATTTTGACGTATTGAGGATCAATTGTCATGAGCCAATCAAGTTGTGCATCTGACAAATTCGCGCCGATTATGTGCGGCTTGATAAGCTTCCAATATGCAGCGCATCGTTCCCTATATGCCTTCTCTGAAGGTATCCGGAAGCCATAGAACTCCTGAGTTATCTCCTGATATGTCATGAAGAAATCCTCTACACCGTACTCTTCTCTATGGCGCTGGCATTGTGAGGCCATCCGTTGCCACAAAACATTAGCAGCGCTAACTCGCGGCTCGGTGGCCTCAGTGCTGATGGAAGGGGGGTGGAAATCGGATGCGCCTGACATCCCGCTCGACCGAACGAACGCCCCGTTCACTGCGCACCCGCGTCTTCCCTCTATTATCTCGTCGTGCGTCCAGCCGCGTTCCAAACGCTTCCTGATGGTTGACGGCGAAACGCCCTGCAGCTTGGCTAGGCGGGAGGCCGTGTAGACGTCGGCAGTACGGGAGTGGTGAAAGATCAACGTGTCGGATTTGTTGTTGTTCTGCGTCCGCCTGTCCGCCCATCGCACCTTGCCTGGGCCATATTCGGGATCGCTGTTGTCGATCCTGTCCAAAGTCGCTCCGGCCGCTGGGACCGGGCCGACGTGCCGCAGGAAGCTCGGGAAGTCAGAAAACGCAGGATGGATGATGGCCCCGCAAGTTTTGGACCGGCTCTTCATGTTCCTATGAGCCGAAGCCTCAGCTCGGTAGCGGGCTCGAAGCTGCATGCGGGTCAGGCTTTCGCAATGCAGGAGGTGACTGCCGGAGGCGCTTCCACGGTCGGCTTTCTCACGGGCGCGACAGGCTTTTTTCTTTTTCTTATGACAGTGACCCGGTCCGCTTCCGGCTGCGCGAAAGGAGCCCGGTTGCTGCGGGTTCTCGGCGATTTTCTCAGTAGACAGCGGTGTCGCGCAGCTGGAGCAAACTGGGTCGGTAATCCTGCTCGCTCTTCGGCCCGTAGCCCGCGAGTTTGCGTGGTCATATCGGGTCTTCGTTCTAACGTGGGTCATGTGCGTCGCTCCTCAGTGTTGCATCGGGGAAGCGCCGTAGGTAGATTTGCAGTGTTTCAGAAAGCTGCGCCTACGTGGCGTTTCCAAAGCCCCGTCGCGTCAACGGCGGGGCTTCCTTGTTCGGGATTTCGAGGGACCTGCTGCTAAGGTGGCTTCGGTCGCTTAAGACATTTGGAGGGGCGGCCATCAGCTTTTGCCGAGAACGCCCAGGTGGGGCCGTTCCGTCTGCTACGGTCCTCCGCTACCAACGCTCAAAGTCTCCGACCCGGACACATCGGCAATGCATCGCGCCCCAGGACGGCTGTCGATCTTGTCCGCGGACCTTCTCTAAGCCTTACATGCCCATATTGTCGGGCCTCTCGCTGCGTGTGACGCCGAAGCCGAGGATCATTTGGCTGGGTCTCGCCGCGGCAGAGGATCCTCCGAGTACGCTGATGCCAGGCCGCCGACCGGCGAATGGGATGACTCTTCGTCGGTATCGTGCTTCGAAACGCGCTGACGGAGCTATGGCGGGAACAGGTCGTCCGAGCTGCCCCATCAGCGCCGCCTCGACCTCCGGACGCCGACGTCGAAATCTTTTTCGGCAGGACTGGCTCGGGCAGGACATGAGCGGGCGACAAGCTCACCGCCGCGAGCGCAGCCGCGGGTCGGCGGTCGGACCGTCTTCGAGAAGGGGAGGAGCAGGTCGGGGCTGGGACCCGCGGCTGCGCTCGACGACGAGGAGCGATCTTGCCCGTGTCCGGTCGCTTGCAGCGATGGAAGGAGCGAGGAGGTGATCTGCGAACTCAGGTTACGCCAAAGCGTCACATGATCCGCCGGCATATTCAGTCGGCGGAGCGACCTGAGCGCGGCATGACGCGCGGATGGTGTCTGAGGCGCGATTGATTCCTGAGGCGCGTCTTCGGCTTGAGCCATCAGGTGCTGGAGGCGTAGCCGCGCTGATGGATGTATCGGAACCCGCGCCAAAAATCCCGCCGGACTTGCCCGGCGAGACGTTCATCATGACCTGCGGCGGCATCACAACGTCCTGCAAGGGCGGGAGCCGCATGTGACGTCCGTTCGGAGATCGGTGCCCACGACGCTTTCGCGTGCAAGGACGCCGAAAACTTCTCAGGCGGTCTGCAGGTTGACGGCCTTGGGGCCCTTGCCACGCTTGTCCGGCTCGGTGTCGAAGGAGACCTTCTGGTTCTCCTGCAGCCCCGGCAGGCCCGAGGCCTGCACGGCGGAGATGTGGACGAAGATGTCCGCCCCGCCATTGTCCGGCTTGATGAAACCGAAACCCTTCTCGGTGTTGAAGAATTTGACCGTTCCGGTCTGTGCCATTCTCGGAATCCTTATCCCGGCATAAACGTGTCGCCCAGAGGCGGTGGCAGGCAAGTCTTGACTAGGATAGGAACCGATACATCGTAAGCCGGACTGACCGACCAACTCGGGAAAGGCGTTCCCGACACGCAATTCGTCCATTACCCGTGTTCGCGAATTTGCCCGAACAGCATAATTCTTGCTATTGTGTGGCAACGTTTGCAAGTAAAACTTTTCTAACGAGCTTCACGTTTCATTACGGGACGAGGAAGCCTTCCGCACTGCCTCGCCTCCTTCTCCTTCACCAACGAACGACACCTAGTCCATGCCGATTCTCGTCGCCGGTTTCTCGGCCTTCCCCGGAATTCCCGCCAGCCCCAGCGGGGATCTTGCGCGCAGCCTGGGGGCGGGCGGCGAGACGGTCGCCGCAGCGTCAGAAGCGGATGCCGCGCCGGTCCATGCCGTCGTGCTGCCGGTCGAGTGGGGGCGAAGCTGGCCGGTGCTGCGGACCGCGATCGAGGCCGTCAGGCCGCAGACCGTGCTCCTGTTCGGGCTTCATCTACGGTCCGAACGCTTCCGCGTGGAAATGCAGGCCCGCAATTTTCGCGAGCTCGGCCGAGGCGATGCGGTGGAAAGTTTTCCTGCCGGTCCCTCCATTCTCGACGGCCCGGCGACGCTGCCGCTGCGGTTGCCATGGACGCGCGTGGCCGAGGCCCTCCGAGGGGCCGGGATTGCGTTCGAATGGTCGACCCATGCCGGCGGCTATGTCGTGAACGACACGCTCTATCGGCTGGCCTTCGCCGCCACCGCGCTCGGCGTCGAGCGCTACGGTCTGTTCCACCTGCCGATGAGCGACGAGCGCGTGGAGGAATGTGCGCAGGCCGGCGGCCTGCCGGAGGTCTTCCTGAGCCTGCCCTTCGCCGACATCGAGCGCGCGGCGTCGGCGCTGGTCGCAACGATCCGCGACCTCGAGGGCGGCCACGAAACCCGCTGACGCCCGGTCCGCGGATCGCTGCCGCTATCCACTTCGCAGGCGCATGCGGCCTGCCAGCACCCTTTCGCCCCGAGGGAGCGCAAACTTTCCGGGATCTCGAGGGATCGGCACCGCCGGCTTCGGCATTGGCTTCGAGGAACGGCCCAAACGGCCGCAGAATCGAAAGGAAGCCGATCATGATCCGCCATATCCTCTCAGCCGCCGCCGTCGCGGTGTTCCTCCCGGCAGCCGCCTGGGCGCAGTCCTCCCCGCCTGCCTCGGCGCCGATTCCGCAGAACGGCACGCTGGTCGATCCCGGCGAGGGGACGCCTGTCTCCAAGAACATCAAGTCTCCTGGTCTGCCGGGGGTCGATTTCGAGGGAGGAGGCGAGGATGTGCGGGGGCCGGGCGGACTGCAGAACAATGTGGGCGCGGCGGGCATGGCGCTGCCCTCGACCTCCAGCGAGAATCCCGTTCCCATCATGACGCCGGACCAGAAGACGCTGGACGGCGTCCCGGTCGGAGCCGGAAGCCCGGAGTGAGGCTCACCGCGCTTCAGGGATGATGATGATGATGGCGCGGGAAGGCGGGGTTCGGCGAGTAGGGGGCGCAGATTGTCTGCCTCCAGCCGGTGCCGGCCCGGCGATGTCTGTGCCCGGACGAAATGGCTGCGCCACCGCCTCGCGCGGTGACGCAGGAAGAAGAGCCATCCTTCGAGCTGGCACCCGAAGGGCGATGCAGCCTTTCGTCCGCGGTGCGACGTCGGTTCACTCCCTGGAGGGACCGCCGGATCTCGGGACCACAGTTCGGCCAGACTTTATCTTGCACACCGCATTCCGGCTCCGAAGAAATAGTGCCGGAGACGGCCAACAGACCGTTGCATCGATGGCTTTTCGGTCGCGGCTCTGCTGCGGGACACGCAAGGTGTTGATGTCGCAGGCAGCGCCATCGCCCATGAAGGAGTTTCCGATAACGGTTTCGTGACGATTTCGTCTGGCTGCGATGAAACCATTCCCGCGGCCAGTCATTATTCGGTCGATGATGCCGAGATTTTTGGAAGAGAAAGATCTCGCGCAACAACGCTTCAGAAGGATTATGTATTATGAAGATGCTGACTGCAGCCGCTGTTATTGCTCTCATGGCCGGTCCGGCTCTCGCCCAGACCGACAACACCAGCAAGATGGTCCCGGGCCAGACCAACAACACCGGTACCGCGACCGTTGACTGCGAGGGCACGCCGGCCGGCTGCGCCGACGCGCAGGGTTCCGCGACGGGCACCGACCAGTCGATGACCACTGGTGCGACGACCACCGACGGCACCATGGGCACCGATACCTCGGGTTCGGCGACCGCCAACCAGAGTGGCGACACGCCTTCCGATGGTATCGTTCCGGGTCAGACCAGCGAAGACGGTTCGACCGAAGTGAAGTAACCGGGACTGACAGTCCCAAGTGACGAGGGGCCCTCCGGCGATTGCCGGAGGGCCCTTTTTTCGTATAGCCGTCGCAAACCCAGCTACGACCCTGGCCAAGCGAAGAGGAAATCCGCAGATGTCGGAAGAAGCGACCCATTCGACGTTCGACGAAGCGGCTCTCGAAGAGGCCTATGCCCGCGCGCTGCGGCACGAGAAGGCCGGGCGGTCGGACGATGCGGCCAAGGCCTACCGGCAGTGCATCGAGATCGACCCCGAGGATCATGCCGGAGCCCGGCTTCGCCTGGCGGCGCTCGGTCATGAAGAGACGCCGCCATCGGCCGGCGATGCCTATGTCGCGACGCTGTTCGACCAGACGGCCGATTCCTTCGAAGATATCCTGGTGGGCCAGCTCGGCTATGGCGTGCCGGGCCTGATCGCGGAGCGGATCGCAGATGTCGCTCCCGGTCCTTACACGCGCATGCTGGATCTCGGATGCGGAACGGGGCTCGCCGGAAGGGCGCTCAGGCCGCGGGTGGACACGATCATCGGCATCGATCTCTCCGAGGGCATGGTCGAAACCTGCTTCGACACGGGCCTCTACGACCACCTCTATATCGGCGAAGCCGTCGGCTTTCTGGAGGATTTCGAGGAGGACGAGCTGTTCGACCTCATCGTGGCGGCCGACATGCTGCCCTATCTCGGCGATCTCGATCCGCTCCTTGCCGGAATCGCGCGCCGCTCGGCCCCCGGGGGGACTCTCGCTCTGTCGACGGAGACTCTTCCCGATCCGGATTTCGGCACGCGCGACATCGTCGTCGGCCGCGACCACCGCTTTCACCACCGCGAAGGATATCTGCGCGATCGGCTGGATGCTTCGGGCTTCGAAGTTCTGGATCTACGGGACATCACCGTGCGCCAGGAGAACGGTCGGCCCGCGCCGGGCCATCTCGTCATCGCCCGCAAGCGCTGAGCGCCGCGGCCGCCAATTGCGGGAGGTTTTCGGGCGGCAATCGCAATGCCGGCCGCCCTCTCGCCCTCCCCGATCCGTCATGTCCCGCGAAAATAGGCCGGGCATGTGAGCAGTGGGTCGGGAGAGCGGCTCTACCGTTTACTCCCGTTGTTGCCTGATTGACTACGACGGCGCGGACGATCTTCGTCAGCTAAACAGCCTCAACGTCCCTGCCGAGCATCCGCATGAATCCGGACCGATCAGTCTCTCACGCAGTGGGAAACGCAGGCGAGCGACCAATTGCTACGCTTCGATTCCCGTTCGAGCGCTGTCCGCAGGGAATCGAGGGCCGTGTTCTGGGCACGCAGGCGCCAGATAAAGCCTTCGTCTTCGAACAGATCCAAAGCGTCGATGCATGGCGCTTCGACGATGCAGGGAACCTTTTTGAAGCTTTCCTGTTCTGTCATGGACCGCCCCCTTCGCCGCGTTGATAAATTCGGCGCTTCCAAGGCATGGGACAGACGATACAGAAAATTCCCGCTCGTGCTAAGGGATTTTTTGCGTGCTGTGGCGTCGAATCAACAAAACTTGACATCAGCCTTTCGTCGGGCGAGGTCATCCGTTCCGGAGCGTGCGGGCGTGGCGGAATGGTAGACGCAAGGGACTTAAAATCCCTGGGCTTGGCCGTGCGGGTTCGAGTCCCGCCGCCCGTACCACCCGTCTCGTCGGGGTTCTCCCTATCATCCGCCTGTCGCTGATGTGTCGGCGTCTCGGGGTTGTTCCGGCAGCCTCTCCCTCGCTGGCCTGCGGGAAGCTGCACGTCTAGACTGCAGGTCTCTGCTCATTCGGAGATCTTAGGTGTTCAGGCGGGCGATCAAGCATCTGACACAAGGTTGGAAACGGCTCTCGGCGGCGCCGGAGGGCATCGACGCGAAGGCTCCGCCAGCCTCCTGTCCGGCCGAGAGCGAGGCGGTGCCGGTTGCGCGTCTGACCGACGAAGAGCGCGCGGCGCGATGGAACCGCCGCGATCCCGGGAGCCCTGGCAATGTGGCGCTGATGCAGGATCTCACGCTCCCCGAGCGGGAGGAGTTCGCCCGCAAGTTCAAGACGATGGTTCTGTATTTCGGGGACGAGGTGCCGGCGGCCCAAGCGGCCGAGGAGGAGGCGGCGCTCCGCGCGCTCCCGAAAGGCTACGATCTCGGCGAACTGAACGGCCTCAATATCGGCTGCGGCAACCGCACGATCCATCCGGCGATCGTGCCCGTCGACATCATGCGCAAGCCACCGGCGGACCAGATCGCAGGCTCCCATCCCCATCTGTCGGAAAACGCCCTCCTGTCGGCGCCGGACGACCTGCCGTTCAAGGAGGGGAGTCTGGACTACATCGTCGCCCTGCACATGCTGGAGCATATCGGCGATCCGGTGTCGCTGGTGCGCTACTGGCTGTCACTTCTGAAGCCGGGCGGCGGTCTCGGCATCGTCTTGCCGGACTGGCACTACACCTGGGACGCCCGGTTCGACCGGAACACGCTCGGCCACAAATGGAACTGCACGCCGGCCCTGGTGAGGCAGCTCTATGAGGAGCACTGGCGCAACTTGGCAGAACTCGAACATCTGGACACGTATCCCTACAGGATCTCGTTCGATTTCGTCCTGCGCAAGCACGGCACCTTCGCGCCGTTCCGGCTTCCGGACGCGAGCACCTTCAAGTCCGGCTTCCAGCTCGAAAAGGAGGGCCGCTTCCTGCACGGCGAGTGAGGTCGCCTGTGTCGCCCAAGGGTCTCCTCGGGGCTGCGGCGGGGAGGCTTCGCGCAAGACGGGTCCTGCATCGTGCGACGCAGCGCTCGGCCTTGCCGCTTGTATCGTCCCGGCCGGCATGTCTCACTTCGCCCATGCCGGCGGAAAGGACGAGGAGGGATCATGACCAAACCCCTGCAATATGAAGAAATTGCCCCGATCCTGGTCGATGTCGCCATGGGGCGGCGCCCGGCCGACCTGGTGATTCGCAATGGGCGATGGGTGAACGTTCATTCCGGCGAGATCATCCCCGGCACGGATTTCGCCGTCGCCGCCGGTCGGTTCGCCTATTGCGGCCCGGATGCCGGCCACGCGGTGGGGCCGGAGACGGTGGTCGTCGACGCCGTGGACCGGTACGTCGTGCCCGGGCTTTGCGACGCGCATATGCATGTCGAGAGCGGCATGGTGACGGTGACCGAGTTCTGCCGAGCGGTGATCCCGCACGGGACGACCTCGATGTTCATCGACCCGCATGAGATCGCCAATGTGCTCGGCTTGGCGGGCGTTCGCCTGATGCATGACGAGGCGCTCGATCAGCCCGTCAATGTCTGGGTGCAGATGCCGTCATGCGTTCCCTCGGCGCCGGGGCTGGAGGAGGGCGGGGCTGTGCTTGGGCCCGCCGAGGTGGCCGAGGCGATGACCTGGCCCGGCATCATCGGTCTCGGCGAGGTGATGAACTTTCCGGGTGTCGCGGCCAACGATCCCACCATGGTCGGCGAGATCGCGGCGACCCGCAGGGCCGGCCGCACGGTGGGCGGCCACTACGCCTCGCCGGATCTCGGCCGCGCCTTCCACGGCTATGTCGCCGGGGGGCCGGAGGACGATCACGAGGGCACGCGCATGGAGGACGCCGCGGCCCGCGTGCGCCAGGGCATGAAGGCGATGCTGCGGCTCGGCTCGGCCTGGTACGACGTGGCGACCCAGGTCCGCGCCATCACCGAGATGGGCCTCGCATCCCGCCACTTCATCCTGTGCACCGACGACTGCCATTCCGGCACGCTGGTGCGCGACGGCCATATGAACCGCGTCGTGCGCCACGCGATCAGCCAAGGCTTGAAGCCGATGACGGCGATCCAGATGGCGACGATTAACACCGCCGAGCATTTCAAGCTGGAGCGTGAGATCGGCTCCGTCACGCCGGGCCGGCGCGCCGACTTCCTCCTCGTCTCCGACCTCGCGGAACTCCGGATCGACGAAGTCTACGGCCGCGGCGTGCGGCTTGCCGCGAAGGGGCGGCTCGAAGCCGATATGCCCGCCCATGCCTATCCGGAGACGGCAAAGAACACCGTGAAGCTCGGCCGCAGGCTGCAAGCCGGCGACTTCACGGTTCCGGCTCCGGCCGGCGCCGGCGACACGGTAAAGGCCCGGGTCATCGGCGTGGTCGAGAACCAGGCCCCCACGCGGGCGCTGACGGCGGATCTGCCGGTCGAGGAGGGCGCCGTCGGTCCCGACCCCGACCAGGACGTGTGCCGGATCGCGCTCGTCGAGCGGCACCGGGCGTCGGGGGAGGTGGTCAACGGCTTCGTCTCCGGCTTCGGCTATCGCGGCCGCTGCGCCATGGCGTCCACGGTCGCGCATGATTCGCATCACATGATCGTGGTCGGAACGAGCGCCGAGGACATGGCCCTTGCGGCCAATCGCCTGGGTGAGACCGGCGGCGGCGTCGTTTTCTTCGCCGACGGAGAGGAGCAGGCGCTGATCGAGATGCCAATCGCGGGACTGATGTCGGACGAGCGCGCGGAGATCGTCGCCGAGAAGGCCGACCGGCTGATTGCCGCGATGCGGGCGGCGGGCTGCACGCTCAACAACGCCTATATGCAGCATTCGCTGCTGGCGCTCGTGGTGATCCCGGCCCTGCGCATCTCCGACAAGGGGATCGTCGACGTCGAGCGATTTGAACTCGTCGACCTCTTCGTTTGACGGCTTGAGCGGCGCTGTGCGCCGCGCAAAGCCGAGACGTCACTCCGGCTCGCTCGCGGTGTTGCGGGCGGCACGCCGCTGCCGCCACTTTCCCCATTTGACATCCATTCGCCGGCGGAACCGCCGAACCGGGGGGAGATCGACCGACAGGACCAGGAGACCCAGCGGCAGCATCCAGAAACCGAGCACGGGCAGGAAGCCCAGGACGCCGCCGGCGGCGAGGCCGGAACCGATCGCGACGCGTCCTGCGCGGCTCGCCGGCAAAGGAAGGCGTCGGCCGAACAGGGTGATTCCCTGCCGGGGCGCCGCGCCGGTGGTCGAGCCGGGTTCGGGCGCGGTGTGCCGGTGGCTGGCCGCCGATCGCTGGTATGTCACCGTCTGTCCTTCTGCCGTAAACTGCCGTCGCATCGCGATGAGATGGGGATCGGGCGGACCTTTCGCAAAGTCCGGCGGCCCCGATGCGCCAGGCGCGGACTTTTTCGCGATCAACCCTTTGCAAGCACGGGACGGCTTTGCTATAGGCACCCCAGCGCGCTTCGGCGGCGCTTTTTCCCCGGTAGCTCAGTGGTAGAGCACTCGACTGTTAATCGATCGGTCGCTGGTTCGAATCCGGCCCGGGGAGCCAGCTTCAAGGCCAGGACGTCGATCCCCCTCGGGACGATCCGTTCTGGCCTTTTGCTTTTGCACGGCATGGCCGAAGTCGGCGGCGAATCTGCGGCCCGCGCCGGCATCCGCCGCGTCAGCGGCCGGATGAGTCGGCCGCAGGATAGAGCGCCCTTGCGTCTTCCATCAGAGCATGGCGTGAATCGCGTCTCAGATACATCATGTGCCCGCCGAGATAGTCTTTCAGCGTGATCGCCCGCGCCCCGGCGAGCGGCGGCAACTGGCTCACGAGGTAGTGCGAGGCGAAATAGGGCGTGACGAGGTCGCTGAGGCCGTGGGCGATCAGGATCTTCAAATCCGGATTGTACGCACGGGCCTCCTGAAGATCCGGCATGGCGTCGGCATAGCCCTGGTCGCTGCCGCTGTTCCCGTAGTCCCAGCGGCGGCTGATCTCGCCCTCGAGGAGCCGGTAGGTGATGTCCGTTCTGTAGCCGAGATCGTGCCGCACATAGTCGACGAAGGCTGCGGTCCAGATCGGCCCCATGCGGTCGAGCACCGCGTCGGGACCGTGCGGGAAGGCGCTGGCCGGATCGATATCGGGGCCGGCGAGCGTGCCGTCATAGCGGCTGAGGACCCTGCCGTCCTCGCTGGCGAACGCCTTGGTGAAGGCCGAGGGCGAGACCTGACCGAATCGGCGCTGGACGAAATCGAGCGGCAGGCCGATCAGATCCGCCACCTTCGCACTGGCCCGCTCCCTCGTCGCGGCCGGGCCGGCGGCGAGATCGACGAGATATTCGCCGAGCGCGTAGTCCTCCACGGGCTGGAGCCGCTCCTCCAGCGCCGCGCGGTCGGTGATGCCCTCGGCGAAGAAATTGACGGCCGCCATCGAGGGGAGGACCACAGCGGAGGGCAGGATCTGCGACGTCTGATGGCCGAAGACGAGCGACAGATCCAGGGCCGGCGAGATCAGGACGAGGCCGCTCGGCGCGACGCCCGACGCGTCCGGCAGCGCCTTGGCGAGAAGCGCCGCGCGAAAGCCGCCATAGCTTTCGCCGGCGAGGAAGACCGGCGACGTCTGCCGCTCCTTGCGCGACAGATAGAGCCGGATGAAGGCCGCCATCGTCTCCCTGTCGGCGTCGACGCCCCAGAAGTCCTTGTCGTTCTTCGGGTCGGCGGCCCGGCTGTAGCCGGTGCCGACCGGGTCGACGAAGACGAGGTCGGTGAAGGCGAGCCAGCTGTCGGGATTGTCGACGAGGCGCGCCGGCGGTGGCGGAATGCTGCCGTCCCTGTCGAGCGCGACGATCCGCGGCCCGATCGCGCCGATATGGAGATAGGCGGAGGCCGCGCCGGGGCCGCCATTGAAGATGAAGGTGACGGGACGGTCGCGGTCGGCCGGCGTCGCCGTGTAGGAAACGTAGAACATCTCCGCATTCGTCGTGCCGCTGCCGTCCCGGATCGGAAGCGTCGCCGCTTCCGCCTGGTAGGACAGCGTGCGGTCGCCGAGCGTGAGGCTGTGCTGGCTGAGCGAGGCTTCCGGCAGGAGCGCCAGAATGCCGGTGCCGGGGCTCTCGGCTTTCTGCGCAGAGGCCGGCATGCCGGATGCGAGCGCGAAGACAACGAGGCAGAGGAGAGGCAGGATGCGGTGGCGAAGACGGGGGATTGGCTTGGTCATCCGCCGATTCTGTCCGACCCGCCGGGCAGGGGTGTGACACCGGCCTGAAGCGCGTCATCACAATGGCGTCACATCGAAGGCGACGGCCGCAATTTCCTCGGCGCGATAGGGCGCGCCGCAGCGGCGGGCCGTAGGAGACATCCAGGCGGATACGAAAAAGCCGCGGGAGACGACCCCCGCGGCTTCGATGTTCGCTTCGTTCGTCCCGGCGCTTAGCGCTTGGAGAACTGGAAGGAGCGGCGGGCCTTCGCCTTGCCGTACTTCTTGCGCTCCACGGTGCGCGAGTCGCGGGTCAGGAAGCCGCCCTTCTTCAAAACCGGACGCAGGCCCGGCTCGTAATAGGTCAGCGCCTTGGAGATGCCGTGGCGAACCGCGCCGGCTTGGCCGGAGAGGCCGCCGCCGGCGACCGTCGCGATGATGTCGAACTGGCCGTCGCGGCTGGCCGCGACGATCGGCTGGCGCAGCACCATCTGCAGGACCGGCCGCGCGAAATAGGCGGTGTAGTCCTTGTCGTTGACGATGATCTTGCCGGAGCCGGGCTTCACCCAGACGCGGGCGACCGCGTCCTTGCGCTTGCCGGTCGCATAGGCACGGCCGTACTGGTCGAGCTTCTGGACGTGGACCGGCGCGTCAGGCTGGGTCGCGACCTCGGCGGTGCCGAGTTCCTCGAGCGAAGAGAGCTGGGACATTATGCGGCCCTCGCATTCTTGGAGTTCATGGCCTTGACGTCGAGCGTCTCGGGGTTCTGCGCCACGTGCGGATGTTCCGCGCCGGCATAGACGCGGAGGTTCTTCAGCTGGCGACGGCCAAGCGGCCCGCGCGGCAGCATGCGCTCCACGGCCTTCTCGACGACGCGCTCCGGGAAGCGCCCCTCGAGGATGGCGCGCGCGGTGCGCTCCTTGATGCCGCCGGCATAGCCGGTGTGCCAGTAATAGGTCTTGTTGTGGTACTTCTTGCCGGTCAGCACGATCTTGTCGGCGTTGACGATGATGATGTTGTCACCGTCGTCGACATGCGGCGTGAAGGTCGGCTTGTGCTTGCCGCGAAGGCGGAGCGCGACGATGGAAGCGAGGCGGCCGACGACGAGCCCTTCGGCGTCGATCAGAATCCACTTCTTCTCCACCGTCTCGACTTTTTGCGAGAAGGTCTTCATGGGTTGCCCCTCAGGTGTCGATGGGTCTCAACGGCGCGCCATCAGGGGCCGCCATACGAAAAGGGCGGCCGACGGCCGCTCTTCCTGAGGGCTCACATACGGGTCGGCGCGCTGTCTGTCAACGCCAAAGAGCCCAAGAACCTTCCGGCGTATCCCCTGTCATGCAGGCGCTCGAGGGCCGTTGGTATCATGCTACCATAAGATTTCCGTCGCCGGGTCAATGCGGCGGGATGGAATAGGTCGCGACCGCATGGGCGACCGTCACGCCGTCGCCCTCGTTCTGGATCGCCACCTCGACCACGGCGAGGCGCTTGCCGAGCTTCAGGATCGTGCCGCGGCCGAGGAGCGGGCCGGGCTCGGGCTTCCTCAGGAAATTGATGGTGAGATTGGTGGTGACGGCCAGCGCCACCGGGCCGATATGGGCGAGGATCGCAATATAGGCGGCGATGTCGGCGAGCGAGAAGAGGCTCGGCCCGGACACGGTGCCCCCCGGCCGAAGATGCCGCTCCTCGGCCAAAAGCTGCATCGTCGCCGCACCGGGGCCGACGGAAACGACGGAATAGCCGTCGGCCTGCGGGAACTCGGCCTTCAGGAACGCGTCCAGTTCGGCGGCGGTCATGATCGGCTGCAACGGCAATGCTCCTTGCGCTTCGAGGGCAGGGCCATCGTGTGGCATCCCGCCTCTTCCTGGCCTATCTTCGGCGACTGAGCTTGCCAAGCCGCCACCGCAGGGGCCGGACTTCATCCCGGCCGCGCTGTGGCCGCGGCCGGCAGTGATTGCCTCCTCGCAAGGGACAGACTCAGTTTCATGGCAGACATACTCCCCATGGCCGACGCGGCTCCGCATCCGATCGACGTCCAGCACGCGCCGGGAATCACCCGGATCGTCCTGTCCAGCCCACCGGCCAACGCCCTGTCGCTGAAGATGATGGACGCGCTTAGGGCCGCGCTCGACGAGGCCGCCGCGGATGCGGACTGCCGGGTGGTCGTCATCGCCGCCGCCGGCAAGATCTTCTCGGCCGGCCACGACCTCAAGGAACTGACCGCCCACCGCAAGGACGCGGACCGGGGCCGGACGTTCTTCGAGACGACGATGGCGCAATGCGCCGAGCTGATGCAGGCGATCGTCAGGCACCGCTGCCCCGTCATCGCCGAGGTGAATGGGCTCGCCACCGCCGCCGGCTGCCAGCTCGTCGCCTCCTGCGACCTCGCCATCGCCTCGGAGGAGGCGCAGTTCTGCACGCCGGGCGTCAATATCGGCCTGTTCTGCTCGACTCCCATGGTGGCGCTGTCGCGCAACCTCTCCCGCAAGCATGCGATGGAGATGCTGCTCACCGGCGAGACGATCGACGCGCGCTCGGCCCGCGAGTTCGGCCTCGTCAACCGGGTCGTGCCGCCGGAATATCTCGGCACCGTCGTCGGCAAATACGCGACCACCATCGCCGGCAAGTCGGCGCTGACGGTGCGGACCGGCAAGGAGGCGTTCTACGCCCAGGCCGAAATGGGCCTGTCGGACGCCTACGACTATGCGGCGCGGGTCATGGTCGAGAACATGCTGGCGCGCGATGCGGAGGAGGGGATCGGCGCCTTCCTCGAAAAGCGCAGGCCGGAATGGACCGGGCAATGAGCGGGCAGCCATCGGCGGATGCCGGCGCGAGGCCGGCGCGGCTCGTCTATGACGACGCGATGATCCGGACGGTCCTGTCGGAGACGAAGACAATCGCCATGGTGGGCGCCAGCGCCAAGGAGATCCGGCCGTCCTATTTCGTCCTGAAATACCTTCTGGCCAAGGGCTTTCATGTCATCCCGATCAATCCGGGACTGGCGGGCGGACAGATCCTCGGCCAGACGGTCTATGCCGATCTTGCGAGCGTGCCGGAAGCGATCGACATGGTCGACATCTTCCGGTCGTCGGATGCCGTGCCCGGCATCGTCGACGAGGCGCTGGCGCTGGAGCCGCTTCCGAAGGTGATCTGGATGCAGCTCTCCGTGCGCCACGATGGGGCGGCGGCGAAGGCGGAGGACGCGGGGCTGACGGTGATCATGGATCGCTGCCCGAAGATCGAATATGCGCGCCTGTCCGGCGAGATCGGCTGGAACGGCGTCAACTCGCGGGTGCTGTCCTCGAAGAAGCCGACGCTCGGCAAGGGGTTTCAGAGCTTCGGACTGAACCCGGCGCGGCGCGGGTGAGCCGCCGGGCTGCGGCAAGGAGGGGGTAAAGCATGGACGGACGCGTGGTCTCGCTGCGACAAACGCTGAGCGGGGGAGGCCGATGACCATCCGGATCGCGCTCTGGTCGGGGCCGCGCAACATCTCGACCGCGATGATGCGCTCCTTCGGCGCGCGGCCGGACACGGCGGTCTCGGACGAGCCCTTCTTCGGCTGCTATCTCAAGGCGTCCGGCGAGCGCCAGCCGATGGCCGACGAGACCATGGCGTCGATGGATTGCGATTTCCGCTCGGTGCTGGCGGCGATGAAAGGCCCGGCGCCCGAAGGCAAGTCGATCTGGTACCAGAAGCACATGCCGCACCACATGGTGGGCGATGTGTCGATCGCCGACATGCCGGACCATCGCCACGCCTTCCTGATCCGCACGCCGGAGCGCGTCGTCGCGAGCTATGCCGCCAAGCACGAGCTCACGCGCCCGGAGGTCCTCGGCTATGGGGTGATGCGGCGCTATTTCGAACACGAGGCGGAGCGCACCGGCCGGACGCCGGCGGTGATCGATTCCGACGACGTCCTCGCCGATCCCGCCGGGACGCTGGAAGCCCTCTGTGACGCGCTCGACATCCCCTGGACCGACGCGATGCTCCGCTGGACGGCCGGTCCCCATCGCGAGGACGGGGTGTGGAGCAAGCACTGGTACGGACAGGTGAACGCCTCGATCGGTTTCGCGCCTCCTCCAAAGCCCGCCGCCGCGCTCCCCCCGTCGCTTGCGGCGATCGCGGAGGCCTGCCGCGACGATTACGAGGCGCTCTTCCGCCACCGTCTGGTCACGACCGCGGGAGATTGAGGACCCAACTCCCCCGAGAAATCGGAGGCTCCTTCCCGGCGTGCGCGGCGCCCCTGATCTGTTGCGTCCGGACAGCCGATCTGCTCTTCTGACGTTAGGGGATCCGGCGCCTGCCGGAGCCTTCGATGTCGGATTTGGTCAGAGGCGCACTTCCCATGAAGAAGAGCACCGCGGTCTGGTCAAGGATGCTCCCGGCGCTTTCATGGATCGTCCTGTCCGTGATGCTGGCGGCGGGCGCGGTTCGGCCGGCCGCCGCGCAGCAGGTGCTGTCGCAATGGCAATCGACGACGCTGATCAACCTTCTCGGGCTCGAGACGCGTTCGCAGTGCTTTTCGGGCTCGAACCGCATCGAGCGCACCCACATTCTCGGCATCACCGGGGACCAGATCAAACTCGACCAGCCGGTGCAGATCGCCATTCTGAACGATTTGTCGAGACTGCTGGAATCCCAGGGCGGCGGCGCCCGCATCACCAAGGCGGGACTCGGGGTGATCGTCAATCCGGACGAGGAGGCCGATCTCGAACGCCCCGCTATCGTCAGCGGCTGATCTCGGACATCCTGGACGGGATCGGACGCTACTGCCGGTAGGAACGGCCGGCAGCGATCGGAAGGGCATTGGGCGGCGATGCCGCCAAAGGAGGAATCGCAGCCATGTCGAAGGTCAGCACCTGTCTCTGGTTCGAGAGGGACGCCGAAACGGCGGTCCGCTTCTACGTCTCTCTCGTGCCCGGCTCCGGCATCGGCCAGATCCTCCGCGCGCCGGGCGACTGGCCCGGCGGCCGGGCCGGGGATGTGATCATGCTAGAATTCGACCTCGGCGGGCAGAGCTTCCAGGCGCTGAACGGCGGCACGACGGTCACCTACGAGACGGCCGCCTCGATCTCGGTGAGCTGCGCCGATCAGGCGGAGGTCGACCGGCTCTGGGCAGCGCTCACCGCCGATGGCGGGGCCGAGATCATGTGCGGCTGGCTCCGCGACAGATGGGGCGTGCCCTGGCAGATCGTGCCAGAGATCCTGCCGCGCCTCCTGGCCGATCCCGATCCGGCGGTCGCGGCCCGCGTCTTCGAGGCGATGACCCAGATGGTGAAGCTCGACATCGCCGCCCTGGAGCGGACGGCGGCCGGCTGACAAGCGGGCGGGCGGACGCCGGGATCGTTCGGCTGGACCTACTCCATCGGCACTTCGGTGTTGACGAAGTCCGGCACCTTGGCGAGCGGCAGTTCGCGCCGCTGCTCCGGCGCGATCCGGCGCGAGCGCGAGCGCGGGTCGAGCCGCTGCGGCGCCCCGGTCTCGATCGCTCGTTCGATCGCTTCGAGAACGACCATGTCGAGGACGCCTTCCTCGCCGTCGGGCTCCGGCTCGCGGCCACCCAGGATGCAGTCGGAGAAATATTCGGTCTCGCCGCCGAAATGATCGACGACCGGCGCCTTGCGTTCCTCGGTCTTGCCGTCCCGGGTCAGCCGGAAGTCGATCGACGTGCCCTCGCCGAAGCCGAAGGCGGGCGAGGCTTCGATCAGCCCTTCCGATCCCACGATGTGGAAGCGATCGATGTTGTCGGCGGAATAGGAGAGGGTGAAGCTCGCCTGCCGCCCTTCGGTGAAGCGCAGGATGACGCTCACCGTGTCGTCGCAGCCGAGCTCGCGGCCGGTTTTCGAGGCGAAGGCCATGGCCTCGATCGGCTCTGCCTCGAAGAGGTTGCGCACGGCATTGATCGGATAGGTCCCCATGTCCGGCACGGGTCCGGCCCAGTAGCCGCTGGTCGCGCGGTGGTTGGACGCCCTGACCACCTGCGAGAAGGTCGAGGTGAAGAAGCGCGGCGTCCCGATCTCGCCCTTGCGGACCGCCTCGACCACGGCGAGCGTGCCGGGCTCGCAGTGCAGGCGATAGGCGACCATCAGTTTGGCGCCCGACGCCCTGGCCGCCGCCGCGATCGCCTCGGCATCCTCGACGCTCGAGGCCATCGGCTTTTCCAAGAGGACGTGGATGCCCGCCTTCAGCGCGGGCTCGGCGAATTCGCGGTGGCGGAAATTCGGCGTCGCGATATAGACCGCGTCCACCGTGCCGCTCTTCAGCATCCTGTCGTATTCGTCATAGCTGTAGCCATCGAGGCCGTAGCGGGTCCCCAGGCCGCGCGCCTTTTCCGGATCGCCGGTGACGACAGCCGTCATGATCGAGTTCGTCGTTTGGCCGATTCCGGGCATGAACGCTCCTTGCGAGATCCAGCCGGCGCCGACGACGCCGTAGCGGATTTTTCCTTCGAGGCTGGGCATTGGGCGTCCTTTCGTGGGAACGATTTCGCTTCGTGAGGGGCGGCCAGCTCCGTTCTAGGCTGCGCCTGCCCGTCGTCCAGCAGGGGAATCCCCGCTGATGGCGGCAAGTCGGTTCAGGAACGCCGGCATTCCGAGCCCCTGCAAGCGCCGGAGCGGGATTGCAAGCTGCACACCGCAGAGAGATTTGCAGAAGTCATGGCGCAGTGCGCAGACTGGATGATGCAGTGCAAAAGGCCACCCCGCCGCCAACTCAGGCGACGTGGCGAGGCCGCAATCGCAGAAAGGATGCCCGGATGGATCTGATCCTGCGCAACGCCCGCCTCGCGGGTGACCCTGCCGGTCTCGTCGACATCGGCATCGAGGCCGGCCGCATTGCCGTGATCGAGCCGGATCTTTCGGCCGAGGGCGAGACGCTGGATGCCGCCGGACGGCTGGTCTCGCCTGGCTTCGTCGAGACGCATCTCCATCTCGACAAATCCTGCATCATGGACCGCTGCCGCCAGGCGCGCGGCGACATCAAGGAAGCCATCGCGGAAGTCGCGCGGGTGAAGGCGGGGTTTACCGCCGAGGACGTCTACGAGCGCGGCCGCAGGACGATCGAGAAATGCATGCTGCAGGGCACGACCCACATGCGCACCCAGCTCGAGGTCGATCCCGGCATCGGGCTGCGCGGTTTCGAGGGCGTCCGGAAACTCGTCGAGGACTTCGCCTTCGCGATCGACATCGAGATCTGCGTCTTCCCGCAGGAGGGGCTCCTCAACAATCCCGGCACCGACGAGCTGATGGTCGAGGCCATGCGGAGCGGCGCCAAGGTGGTCGGCGCCGCACCTTATACCGACAGCGATCCGCACGGTCAGATCGAGCGCGTCTTCGAGATCGCGCGCGAGTTCGACGCCGATATCGACATGCATCTCGACTTCGGCGCCGATCCGTCCGATCTCGACCTCCTCAAGGTCTGCGAGCTTGCCGAGCGCTACGGGCGCGGCGGACGGGTGGCGATCGGCCATGTCACCAAGCTCGCCTATGTGCCGCCGGAGCGTCTCGAAGCGATCGCCCGGCGCATGCGCGACGCGGGCGTGGCGCTGACCGTGCTGCCCTCGACCGATCTCTTCCTGATGGGGCGCGAGCACGACCACGGCCACAGCCGCGGCGTCACGCGGGCGCACGAGATGGTCCGCCACGGGGTGAACTGCTCGCTGTCGACCAACAACGTCCTCAACCCGTTCACGCCCTTCGGCGACTGCTCGCTGATCCGCATGGCCAATCTGAACGCCAATATCTGCCATGTCGGCGCGGCGAGCGACCTCGCCGAATGCTTCTCCATGGTCACGACCCGGGCGGCGAAGCTGATGAACCTTTCCGACTACGGGCTGGAAGTCGGCCGCTCGGCCGATCTCGTGGTGATCGACGCGGAGAGCCCCCAGGCGGCGGTCGCCGAACTCTCGCCCGTCCTCTGCGCCTTCAAGCGGGGTCGCCGAACGATGACGCGCGTGCCGGCGGAACTGCATTATCCCGGCTGACGGCAGACCGCCCGAGAGCGCTTCCCGCTCGCCGGGCCGCTGCTGTTGGCATGGCTCGCGGGCCCTTCGCTCTCGTGCTAAGCGAGGCCGGGGCAGGCACACCCGCGCGGGTCTCCCGCGTCCGGGCGCCGATGACAACGGGAGTAACGACGATGAGCGGACCGAATTTCGAGACCCTGGCGATCCATGCCGGCGCACAGCCCGATCCTTCGACAGGGGCGCGGGCGACCCCGATCTACCAGACCACGTCCTTCGTCTTCGACGATGTCGATCATGCCGCCTCGCTGTTCGGCCTGCAGCAGTTCGGCAATATCTACACCCGCATCATGAACCCCACCCAGGCGGTCCTGGAGGAGCGGGTGGCGGCGCTCGAAGGCGGCACGGCGGCGCTCGCCTGTGCCTCCGGCCATGCGGCCCAGCTTCTCGTCTTCCAGTCGCTGATGATGCCGGGCGAGGAGTTCGTGGCGTCACGCAAGCTCTACGGCGGATCGATCAACCAGTTCGGCCATGCCTTCAAGTCCTTCGACTGGCGGGTGAAGTGGGCCGATCCTGCGGACGTGTCGAGCTTCGAGGCTCAGATCACCGAGAAGACCAAGGCGATCTTCATCGAATCGATCGCCAATCCCGGCGGCGTCGTCGTCGACATCCAGGCGATCGCCGACATCGCGCACAAGCATGGCCTGCCGCTGATCGTCGACAACACCATGGCGACACCGTATCTCTGCCGGCCGATCGAGCACGGCGCCGACATCGTCGTCCATTCGCTGACCAAGTTCATGGGTGGCCACGGCAATTCCATGGGCGGCGTCATCGTCGATGGCGGCACCTTCGACTGGACGGCCTCGGGTCGCTATCCGATGCTGACGGAGCCGCGGCCGGAATATAACGGCATCGTCCTCGCCGAGACCTTCGGCAATTTCGCCTTCGCCATTTCCTGCCGGGTGCTCGGCCTGCGCGATCTCGGTCCCGCGATCTCCCCCTTCAACGCCTTCATGATCCTGACCGGGATCGAGACCCTGCCTTTGAGGATGCAGCGCCACTCCGACAACGCCCGTGAGGTCGCGGCCTGGCTGAAGGGGCACGACAAGGTCTCCTGGGTCTCCTATGCCGGGCTCGAGGGCGATCCGTCCTATGAGATGATGCAGAAATACTGCCCGAAAGGGGCGGGCGCCGTCTTCACCTTTGGCCTGAAGGGCGGGTTCGAGGCCGGCGTCACCTTCGTCGAGGCGCTGGAGCTCTTCTCCCACCTCGCCAATATCGGCGACACCCGCTCGCTGGTGATCCATCCGGCCTCCACCACGCACAAGCAGCTTGCCGACGAGCAGAAGATCGCCGCCGGCGCCGGTCCCGACGTCGTGCGCCTGTCGATCGGCATCGAGAACGCCGCCGACATCATCGCTGACCTCGATCAGGCACTGGCGAAGGTCTGACCCGGAGCGGAAGGCGGGGCGGCGGCGAGGCCGCCCGGCTGTTCATGCTGCGATGCGGAACGAGCCGGGGCGCCACGCATTCCTGGCGCTCCCGATCCTCTTCCAGAAGGCGACACCATGGCCCAGCATTTCGTCAAGTTCGACAAGGATGACGTCGAAGTCGAAACCGGAGCGCCCGACAAGGAGAAGATCAAGAGCGGCCGGCCCGCCTACAAGATGTGGAACTTCGAGGACGACGGCAACGGCCTTTATGCCGGGATCTGGGAGTGCTCGGCCGGCGAATGGGAGATCGACTACACGGAGTGGGAGTTCTTCCACATCCTCGAAGGCGTGTCGGTCCTGACCGAAGAGGGCGGCGAGCCGGTCAAGCTGACGGCCGGCGACAGCTTCGTCATCCGCCCGGGCTTCAAGGGCCGCTGGAAGGTCGTCGAGCCGACCAAGAAGCATTACGTCGTCAAGGTCTGAACCGCCGGAACGGCCGATCCCGGGCCAATGGACGGGGCGAGGGCGTATCGTCAAAGTGGCGCCGAGCCGCCACAGCGACGGCCTGCGTTATGTGCCTTGCGCCGTCACGTCCAACCGCTCCAGCCCGCGAAAATGCCAGGAGTTGCGATAGCGCGGCTCCTCCACCAGCCGAAGGTCCGGCAGCCGCGCAAAGAGCGTCTTCAGCGCGATCTTCAACTCCAGCCGGGCGAGCGGCGCGCCGATGCAGAAATGGATGCCGCCGCCGAAGGCGACATGCGGGTTCGCCGACCGTGCGGGATCGAACCGCTCGGGCGCGGCGAAGACGGCCGGGTCGTGATTGGCGGCGCCGAGGAACAGCGCGACCTTCTCGCCACGCCTGAGCTTCCAGTCCTCGGCGATCTCGACGTCTTCGAGAGCGAAACGCTCGAACAAATGGAGCGGCGTGTCGAACCGCAAGGCCTCCTCGACGGTCGCTTCGGACGCTTCCTCGCTCGCGAAGAGGCGCACCGGATCGAGGCCGGACTGCAGCACCGCCTTCACCGCATTGCCGATCTGGTGGACCGTCGCCTCGTGGCCGGCATTGAGGAGGAGGACCAGCGTCGAGATCATCTCGGCCTCGTCGAGCCGGCCCTCGGTGGATTCCTCCACGATCAGGGCGGAGACGAGATCCTCGCCCGGACGCCGCCGCTTCTGCGCGACGACGTCCCCGAGATAAAGGTGGAAGTCGCGGGCCGCGGCCGCGGCGCCATCCTCTTCGGCGCGGCTCGGCTGCAGGCGGTACATCGCGACCATGCGGTGCGACCAGTCGACCAGCTGCTCGGCATCGGACCTCGGCACGCCGATCAGCGCGGCGATGACCTGGACGGGTAGGGGCGAGGCGAATTGCGAGACCAGTTCGGCCGAGCGGGCCGCGGCGAAACCGTCGATCAATCGATGCGAGAGCGCCTCGATCCGCGGGGCGAGCTTCTCGATCTGCCGCGAGACGAAGGCCCGGGTGACGAGGGCGCGAAGCCGCGTATGCGTCGGCGGCTCGAGATCGAGCAGCGAGTTCGCCTCGATCCGGTAGAAGTCGGCGAGATGGGCGGGCTTTCGCGCATAATCCGGTCGGCCGGAGGCGTCGGCGGGAACGATCCGCCCGAACCGTCGGTCGCGCAGGAGCCGCGACATCAGCGCGTGATCGGCGATTGCAAGCGCTCGTGACGCCGGCCAGCGCATGACGCCGCCCTGGCGGTGGATCGCGCGGTAGAGCGGGTAGGGATCCTGATAGAAGGCAGGGTCGCCGGGATCGAAGGAGAGATCGCCTTCGATCAGCGAAACGGTTTCCGGCAGGCGAGGATGGGGTTCGGCCTCAGGCATGCGCGAGAGATCGCCGATCGACCGGCGCAAGACAAGCCTGTCGCCGAATGCCGCGGCCCGTAATCCTCAGCAGGAGCCGCGCAGATGGACTTGCCGCCAGCCCTGGCGCTCGTCCTGCACCTTCACCCGGCGGTACCGCGTCTCGTATTCGGCCGGCAGGGGATGGGCGATCCTCTGCTCCGGTTCGACCACCACCCTTTCCGTCACCGTTCGCGTCACCGGCGGAATCAGCCTTGTGCGGACCTGCTTGGCCTGGACGAGAACCTGTACGTGCTCGACCCCGTAGCGTGGCGGGATCACATCCGTGTAGGTCCGCTCCGGCGTGACGACGACCTGCCGGGTTTGCGTCGCGTAGCGGGCAGGGACGACAACGCGGCAATAGACCCGCTTGCCGCCGATGACGCGCCATTCCCAGCGCTCGCCGGCCGGCGCGACCATGACGGTCTCGGTGACCGTGCGATAGACCGGCGGCGTCGTCCGGGTGACGAGCCGTTGCGGCTCAAGAACGACCGGGCGCTCGACCGTCTGGTAGCGCGCCGGAGTGATCTCATCGAACGTGCGCGCAGGTTCCACGATCAGTTCGCGGGTCTGGTAGCCATAGCGGGCAGGGATGATCTCGTAGGTCACGGAAGCCGGCCTGACGAGAACGGTCTCGGCGGCTGTGCCCCAGACGGCGGGCTCCTCAACCGGCTCGTAGCAGGCCGTCGCGCGGCCACCCGCGAAGCTCGGCTGACCTGCGAGCAGGAGTGAACTTGCGGCCGTCAGAAACGTCATCAGGCGCTTCAAGAGCATTGGTCTCTCCGGACGTCACACGTTGATACGGAGAAACAGTGACGCTGTGCCAGCAGAAGGCAACCATTGTGCTGCAGGGTTCTCGATCTAGGGTAAATGATAAAATTCGAATGATCTTCGGCGCTGGCCATAGAACATGAAAAAGGGCTCGGATCTTCTCCGAGCCCTTTTCCAGCATTCTTGAAGCGACTTAATCGTCCATCTTGCGGAAGGCGTCGAGCGTCTTGTCGTCCGGCTCGCGCTTCGCATCGGCCTGGGCCTTCCGCTCGTTGCGGACCTCACCCTGGTCTCGCCCCTGCAGGGCGTTGTCGCCCATGCGTTCCGGCGCGATCTGATCCTCGCTCAGGATGTCGGGATCGGTGGTGCCGGCAGGCTTGTCGCCGCCCTTCGGTGCCGTCTCTCTGGCTGAGTTGCCATCCGCCATGGGAACTCCTCCTTTGCTTTTGTGCTGATTGCTGGTTTCGCCGCCTCAGCGCTCGATCTCGATCAGGATCTCGTTGCGCTTCATGAAGCCCGGCGTCCAAGGCGGGTTGTAGAAGGCGTATTCCGGATCGCCCTTCTGCTTCAGATTGCTGTCCGCCAGGTAGTTGTAGAGCGTCATCAGATGCTTGCTGGCGAGAGTCGCGTTGAAATTGCCGGAGAAGCGCACCGCCGCCATGCGCCGGGCCGGCACTTCCTTCAGCTCCACGTCGCTGCTGCCCGGCTGCGGCAGCGTGGCCATGGTGAACTTCTTCGGCATCACGAAACGGACCGCCCAACCCTTGGTGCGCCCGTCGCCCTCGGCGAGCTGCTGGAGCACCGGCGTGGTCATGTGGATCTTCTTGCCCGACCGGTTCTTGGCGAAGATATAGTCGGCAAGGGTCTCGAAGCCGACGCGGCGGGCTTTTTCGTGATAGCCGCTCTTGATCGTCTCGGCGACGATCATCGCGTCGTAATCCCGGATCTGGATCGGACCGTCGTCGCGGACGACGTCGTAATCAGGCTCCTCGGAGTGGTCCTGCAACTTCTTCGTGATGAAATAGGCTGCGCCGACAGCGACCACCACACCGCCGGCGACGATGAGAGCGGTCGTCTCCGGATTGCCGCGAACCCTGTCGATCCCGCGCTGGGTCTGCATCCCGCGACGGAAGCCCATCGTCTGCGGCAGCCGGATATCGGGCAGATGGCTGCGGAGATCGCTGAGATAGCCACGCGCGTCGTCGGCCGTGTGACCGGCACTGTCGCGCAGATGGCGAACGTGGCGCCGGGCCTCGTTCTCGGCCGAACGCGGCCAGTACTGCGACAGATCCGGCATGTAGCGCGAAAGGCCCGTCGGCTCCTCGTGCAGCCCGGGGACCGAACGGACCAGGGCCCGGCGGATGCGCTCGCCGCGCGAGGGGGTGGGGTCGAAGCGCTCGACCACGTGCTCCTCAAGCTCGCCTATGCGCTCTCCCAAAGCCGCGATTGCATCTCTGATGCTGTCGGTGCTGGTGGGCTTGTCCCGAAACATGTCTCACTCCTGGGCAGGTCTGGCCACGCCGGAGGAACGGCCGCCAAGCTCGTCCCCCGCTCGGCGCGGCAATGTTCAGTGCGATAACGCCATCCCGCTTCAATGGTTGCGTTCGCGATGAATATCCGGATGCGTCGGAGCGCAAGCCCCCCGACTTGCGATCGGGATGCAACAGGAGGGGGCCATAACCTGGCGCGTCCGATGCAACCAAGCCCGCGCTTCCGCGTTTGCAGCATATCGGGTTTCTTTTGACCTGATACTCCAGCCAAGCTTGGGCGGCCTCGTGCCGCCCTTTTTTTGGCCGGAGTTTCGGTTGGCCTGCCAACTGAGACCTGGCAGGAGCGGGCGTACACGAGCGAGCTATTTGGATCCGGGAGGCGATCAGTCATGCGGTCACGATTCGAACGCTCGTTGGGACAGGCCGCCGACATGTCCATTCGACACTCATCCGGTTTGCCGAAGTCCCGAACTTCGCTAGCTTGCCTGCGGGCACAGAAGACGCCGCGGCGCTGGCTGCGGCGATGGGAGGATTGATGAAACGGTTTGGAGTGGTCGCCGTCGCGGCCGGATTGATCATGGCGGCATCGCCTGCCTTTGCGCTCGACGTCTCCAAGAGCGTCACCACCAATGCCAAGCCCGCCGCAGTCTGGCAGACGATCGGGGACTTCTGCGGGATCGGCGATTGGCATCCCGCGGTCGAGAAATGCGAGGAGAGCGACGCCGACGGGACGAAGCGCCGGACCCTGACGCTCGCCGGTGGCGGCGGAACGCTGGTCGAGGATCTCGTCTCGCGCGACGACGACAAGATGACCTACACCTACAAGATCGTCGAGGGGCCGCTGCCGGTTCAGAACTACCAGTCGACGATATCCGTGGGCCCGAACGGCGACGGCTCGACGATCTCCTGGACCGGAGAATTCGATGCCAAGGGGGCGCCGGACGCCGACGCCGAGAAGGTGATCGCAGGCATCTATGACGCCGGGCTCAACTCGATCGCGGAAAAAGCCGGCGCGATGTGATGATCAGGGCGGCCGCCGGGTTCTCGCCCGCGGCCGCCTCCACCCTGCGATGCCCGCTCACCGGTCGAGCACGGTTCCAAGGCCGCGGTCGTGTCGGATGGGCTCGATCGGCTCGAAGGGCACGTGCTTTTTCGAGCGATAGAAGGCGAGATCGTCGGTCGCGAGATCGACGACGACGGCCGACAGACTGCCCGTGAAGACGGCGCCGGTGTCCATCGAGACGCGGTTCTCCGTCACAACCGGAAGGCCCTTCTTCTGCGGCGTGTGGCCATGGACGATCACATGGCTGAGCTGCCCGACATGATTCATGAACGGCGCCCTGATCCAGACGCAGTCATGGCGATCCTGCTCTCCGATCGCGCGCTGCGGATCGATCCCGGCATGGACGAAAGCGAAATGGCCCGCGACGAGCAGGACGGGCGCATCCGCCAGGATCTTGTGGTGGCCGGGACGCGTCGCTTCGATGTGCGCGCGCGCCGTAGCTGGCGTCGAATCGGGGTCGCAGCCGTAGGAGCGAAGCGTCTCGGCGCCGCCCTGGCCGAGCCAGCTGAACAACTCGTCGACTTCGAGATCGTCGCTCAGAAAACGCAGCAGCCATTCGTCGTGGTTGCCGAGCACCAGGCGGGATCCGGGAAGCCGTGACAGCGTCTCCGCGACGATGTCGAAGGCCTGCGCGCTCTCTGCTCCCCGGTCGACGATATCGCCGAGGAAATAGATCGGCATCGCCGGGTCGAGCGCGGCAAGGCCGTCGAGGAGGCTTCGCAGCAGATCGGCTTCGCCGTGCACGTCGCCGATCGCGGCGATCTTCGTCGGTGGCTGCTCGGCCATGGTCCTTCCTTCGATCCATTGTCGCCGCACCGCGCGTCGCGCGGGAGCGGACTAGAGCGTCGGGCGATTAATCTGCAACGCAGCCTGCAGCTTTGAAGTAGTTCCAG
>NZ_JAJAVB010000009.1 GCF_020615385.1 Jiella soli
TCACCGTCGCCTCCAACGACCTCGCCCAGCGCACCGAGCAGCAGGCGGCGAGCCTTGAGGAGACGGTCGCCGCGCTCGGCGAGGTGACCGGCGGCGTCAACCGCACGGCCGAGGGCGCCGGCAACGCCCAGAAGGTCGCGACCTCGGCGCGCCAGAAGGCCGAGAAGGGCGGCGCGATCGTCCAGAAGGCGGTCGAGGCGATGGGCCAGATCGAGACCTCGTCCAACCAGATCTCGCAGATCATCGGCGTGATCGACGAAATCGCCTTCCAGACCAACCTCCTGGCCCTGAATGCCGGGGTCGAGGCGGCGCGGGCCGGCGAAGCGGGCAAGGGCTTTGCCGTCGTCGCCCAGGAAGTGCGCGGGCTCGCCCAGCGCTCGGCCGAGGCCGCCAAGGAGATCAAGGGCCTGATCCAGGCGTCCAGCGAGCAGGTCGGCCAGGGCGTCGACCTCGTCACCGCCTCGGGCAAGTCGCTCGAGGAGATCGTCGCGGAAGTCTCGGCAATGACCGAGGTGATTGCCACGATCGCGACCTCCGCCCGCGAGCAGGCGACGAGCCTGCGCGAGGTTTCGACTGCCGCCGACCAGATGGACAAGGTGACCCAGCAGAATGCGGCCATGGTGGAGGAATCCACCGCCGCGGCGCAGACGCTGGCCGCCGAGACCGAGGATCTCGCCCAGGCGATGGGCCGGTTCAGGACGTCGGGCCGCCCCGCCGGAGCCAGCCAGCAGCCGGCGCCGCGCCCGGCGCAAAAGCCCGCCTCCAAGCCGGTGGCGCAGCTGCGCGCGACCGGCCCCGGCGGCGCCGCCCGGAAGCCCGCCCCCGCCGCCAGCGAGGACACTTGGGAAGAGTTCTGAGAAGAGCCTCCTCCACCGCTAGCTGATCCTGCAAGGACCTGCCGCGTCACCGCGGCGGGTCTTTCTCGATTCGCCGGAGCCGGGCCCCTGCCCGCACGGCACGGTGCGGCGCTCGACGTCGGACCTTCGATGGAGAGCGGATCAAGCTGCCAGAGCGCATTCTGTCCACAGCGCGGTTCGGCCGGCATTTGAACGCCGGCCCCCGCTGCCTTAGAAGGGGCGTGCCTTTCGCGCGAATGCCGGCCGGAGCCTTCCCTTGCCCATCGTCCAGCTCGACGAATTCCTGATCGACCAGATCGCTGCCGGCGAAGTGGTCGAACGGCCGGCGAGCGTCGTCAAGGAGCTTGTCGAGAACGCCCTCGACGCCGGCGCAGGCCGCATCGAAATCGCCACCGCAGGCGGCGGCAAGACGCTCCTTCGCGTCACCGACGACGGTAGTGGCATTTGCGAGGACGAACTGCTTCTCGCCGTGCGCCGTCACTGCACCTCCAAGCTCGCCGCCGGGCTCGACCGGATCGCGACCCTCGGCTTTCGCGGCGAGGCTTTGCCCTCGATCGGCTCGGTCGCAAGGCTGACGCTGAAGTCGCGCGCGGCGGGCGCAGCCGACGCCTTCGAGATCGCCGTCCAGAACGGCCATTGCGAGGGTCCGCGCCCGGCGGCCCTGTCGAAGGGAACGGTGGTCGAAGTCCGCGATCTCTTCCATACGGTCCCGGCGCGGCTGAAGTTTCTCAAGAGGGACCGGGCGGAGTCCACCGCGATCACCGACGTCGTGCGCCGCCTCGCAATCGCCACGCCGCATGTGCGCTTCGAGATCTCCGGCCCCGACCGCTCGACGACAGTCTTCGAGGCGGCGGGAGGCGATCCCTTGGGGCGCATCGCCGACGTCGTTTCCGCGGAATTCGCCGAGAACGCCGTGCCGATCGATGCCGGGCGGGAGGATGTCCGGCTCACGGGCTTTGCCGGGCTGCCGACCTATCACCGCGGCAATGCGCTGGCGCAGTATTTCTACGTCAACGGCCGGCCGGTGCGCGACCGGCTGCTCCTGTCGGCGCTGCGCGGCGCCTATGCGGATTTGATGGCAAGGGATCGCCACCCGGTGGCCGTCCTCTTCCTGACGCTCGATCCCGCCCTTGTCGACGTCAACGTCCATCCCGCCAAGGCGGATGTGCGGTTCCGCGATCCCGGCCTCGTGCGGGGGCTGGTCGTCGGGGCGCTGAAGGAGGCCTTTGCGGGGGCCGGGCTCCGGTCCTCGACCGCCGGCGCCTCCGGGCTGATGGCGCGCATGCGCCCGCAAGGCGCCGGACCGGAGATGACGTCGGCGCCGCGGCGCTTCGACGGCTTTGCGCCGGGCGGCTTCTCGGCCCCGCGCCAAAGCGCCTACGATCCCGGCGCCTCGCCCTTCAGGCCGCTCGCCGAACCTGCCGGCCTCGCCGTCATCGAGCGCGAGGATGCCGGTGGCCCGTTTTCCGTCGAGGAAAGAGAAGAGGCTCCGCGCGAGCCGCGCCGCGCCGCCGCCTTCGCCGCGCGGGCAGAGACGGCCGAAGCGGATGCGAGCGATGATCAGCGCTTTCCGCTCGGCGCCGCGAGGGCCCAGCTCCACGGCAATTTCATCGTCGCCGAGACCGAGGACGGCCTGGTCATCGTCGATCAGCACGCCGCCCATGAACGGCTGGTCTACGAGGCGCTGAAGGGCGCGCTCTACGACAAGCCGCTCGCCTCGCAGCTTCTCTTGATCCCCGAGATCATCGATCTTCCCGAGGACGATGCCGAGCGGCTGGCCGAAAACGCCGAGACCTTCGCGCGGCTCGGCCTGTCTCTGGAGCGCTTTGGCCCCGGTGCGGTCGCCGTGCGGGAAACGCCGGCGATCCTCGGCCAGGTGGACATCCACCGGCTGATCCGGGATCTCGCGGACGAACTCGCCGAGTTCGGCACCGCCGACACGGTGAAGAGCCGCATCGACCATGTCGCCGCGACGATCGCCTGCCACGGCTCGGTGCGCTCCGGACGCGCGCTGCGCGCCGAAGAGATGAACGCCCTCCTGCGCGAAATGGAGCGCACGCCGGGCGCCGGGCAGTGCAATCACGGCCGGCCGACCTTCATCGAGCTGAAGCTATCCGACATCGAGACGATGTTCGGGCGCAGATGATACCGCGGCCGGCTGATCCGGCCGGTTGCCGCATCACGGCCTCCTCGGCGTCTGAACGTCCAAGATATCCGTTGTCTGGGGCCGATCCAGCGGATTTCGGATGAGACGCGTCGCGGCAATTGATTTTCGCGTAAAACGGCCATACCTCCCGACGACGATCATGGGCCGCCGGCCCGCGCCTCTGGCGGTGAAACCCCTTTTCGAGACCGCACCATGAACCGCATCGATAATACCGGCGAAGCCAAGCTGAAATACGCGACCCCGGACTTCCAGATCGTGCGTCCCGGCTCCTATGTGCGCTGCGCCGTCACCGGCGAAGCGATCCCGCTCGACCTGTTGAAATATTGGAGCGTCGAGCGCCAGGAAGCCTATGTCGACGCCGCCGCCTCCTTCAGCCGCACGTCCGGCAGCGACGCCGGCAGCTGAGGGAACGATTGCAACCGACTGGACGCGCCTGATCGGTCTCCCGCCTCGCGGCGCGCGGCATTTCTGCGTCCTGGAATTTTCGACGACGAGCCAGCCACCGCATGGCAGGCGCGCTTTGCGTCAGCCGAGCGTCCGCCGGCGATAGGCGGCGATTGTTTCGGCGATGATCCGCCGTCCGGCGCTCTCCGGTGAGAAGGCGATCCGGCCCGCGAGGATGTCGCATTCCTTGAGAAACAGCTCCGCCGCCTCCCCGCCGCCCGTCAGCCTCGCGGCGTCCTTGGCCGTGGTGACGAGTTGCAGCCCATCGCGCCAGGCGGCGGCCGAGAGATCGTGCATGTCCTCCCTCGAGAACATGTGGTGGTCGGGAAACTCGCGCGTCGCGGCGATCTCGGCACCGGCCTCGCGCAGCGTGTCATAGAACTTTTCCGGATCGGCGATCCCGGCGAAGGCGAGGACGCGCAGGCCCGCGAAGCGGCCGGCATCGACCGGCTCGAACCTCGCCTCGAAGATCGGCTTGCCGGCACGGGCGGTCTGCCGGATCGCGGCATCGCCGGCCGAGCCGGTGCCGATCACCAGCAGCGCGTCGGCATGGCGGATCTGGTCGAGGATCGGCGCGCGAAGTGGCCCGGCGGGCAGGACCCGGCCATTGCCAATGCCGCGCCGGGCGTCGAGCGTGACAAGCGCGAAATCGATCCTCAAGCGCATCGACTGGAAGCCGTCGTCCATGATGACGAAGTCGCAGCCGCGCTCGGCGATCAGCCGCTCGGCAGCGCGGCGCCGGTCGACCGCGACGGCGGTCGGTGCAACGGCGGCGAGGAGCAGCGGCTCGTCGCCGGCCTCGGCGGGGCCGTGACGCTCGGGATCGATGATCAGCACCTCGGATCGGCTGCGGCCATGGCCGCGTGAGACAAAGCCGGGGGTCAGCCCGCTGGCGCGGGCGGCCTCGCCGAGCGCCAGCGCGGTCGGCGTCTTGCCGCCGCCGCCGACGGTGAAGTTTCCGATGCACAGAACCGGAGCCGCGATCTCCGCGCGCGCCCCGCGATCGAGATTGCGCCGTGCGGCCCGCCCGTAGAGTGCGGCGGCCGGCGACAGGAGCCGCGCCGGCCAGGAGCTCTCGCGCCACCAGAAGTCCGGCGCCTCGCGACCCATCATTTGGCGAGCGCGGCCCGTCCCCGCCGCTCCAGGCTGACCGACAGCTTCAGCGGATGCAGGAAGGGATGCAGCGCCTGCAGGGTGCGATCGAGCGCCCCGCGCATCTCCTCCACCGTCTCGGAGGCGGCCCTCGCCATAGCGAGCCGCGTCGCGGGCTCCTTCAGGAACTGGTCGACGCTCGCCGTAAGCCCCTCCCCGTCCCGCACGATCCGGGCGCCACCCTTGCGCAGGAGCCGCTGATAGACATCGCGGAAGTTCTGGACATAGCGTCCGGAGACGACGACGGTCGACAGCATGGCGGCTTCCAGCGGGTTCTGGCCGCCTTCGGCAGCCATGGACTTGCCGAGAAAGGCGATCTCGGTCAGCCGGAGATAGAGGCCCATCTCGCCCATCGTGTCGCCGAGGAAGATTTCGGTGTCCGCCGCCGGCCGTTCGCCGCGGCTGCGCCGGGCGACTTTCAGCCCCATGGCGGACAGCGCCTTCTCGATCTCCTCGGCCCGGTGCGGATGGCGCGGCACGATGATGGTGCAAAGGCCCGGATGGCGCGGCGCGAGGGCCAGGTGCACATTGGCGACGATCGCTTCCTCACCGGCATGGGTGGACAGCGCCGCCCAGCGCGGACGCGACCCGAGCGCCTCGACGATTTCGGTCAGCGAGGAGGTGGCGGCCGGCAGCGGCCCGGCATCGGCCTTCAGATTGCCGGCGACCGAGACGGCGCGGGCGCCGAGAATATGGAAGCGTTCGCCGTCGACGTCCGATTGCGCCACGACATGGGCGAAGCCTTCGAACAGGGCTTCGGCGAGACGCGGCGCCCCCTTCCAGCGCTGGAAGGAGCGGTCGGACAGACGGGCATTGACCAGAACCTGCGGGACATGGCGCCGGCGCAGTTCCATCATCGTCATCGGCCAGATCTCGCTCTCGGCGACGATCGCGAGATCCGGCCGCCAATGATCGAGGAAGCGCGAGACGCAGGGCTTGAGATCGAGCGGCACATATTGATGGACCGCGCAGTCGGACAGCCGGTCGGCCACGAGTTCGGCCGACGTCATCGTCCCCGTGGTCATGACCACGTTCACGCCATCATCCGCGATCGAGCGGACCAGCGGCGCGACGGCCGCGCTTTCGCCGACGCTCGCCGCGTGGACCCAGACCAGCGGCCCGTTCTCGGGGCGCTCGTAGCTCGCAAAGCCGTAGCGCTCGCGACGGCGGCGGCGGTCCTCCTTGCCGCGGGAGATCCGGTAGCCGACATAGGGGCCGACGACCGGATAGGCGAGCCGGCCCACAAGACCGTAGGCGCCGAGCGCGGCACGGATCACGGCATCGGTCACGAGGCCCTCTTCAGAAGACGGTCCGCCGCCTCGTTTGCCGCCTCGATGGCCTTGGTGACCTCGTGGCGCTTTTCCTCGAGCAGCGCCGCATCGGCGTCCGCGGGCACGGTGATCGAGGGTCCCATCACGACGGCAATCCGGCCGAAGGGCAACGGCACGGTCGTCTTGTCCCAGGAACTCTTCACCACATAGCGCCGGCTCGTTGCGGCAGCGGCCGGAACGATCGGGCGTCCGGAAATCTTGGCGAGCGTCACGATGCCGAGGCCGGCGTCGCGCGGCGTACCCTTCGGTACGTCGGCGATCATGCAGACGCCGTAGCCGGCGCCGAGCATCCGGCGCAGCGCGATCAGCGCCCGCGCGCCGCCCTTCTTGGGATCGGCCGCGCCCTCGCGCCCGCCGGAGCCGCGCACGGTCCGGATCCCGAACCGCTCCACGACGGCGGCGTTGATCTCGGCATCGGCGTTGCGCGACAGGAGCGCGACATAGGCAAGTTCGCGCGGCCGGAAGAAGGGCGCGAGCAGATGCTGGCCGTGCCAAAGACCGACGATGGCGGGATGTTCGCTCGCCAGCCGCCCGGACCAGTCGGTCGAGCCATCAGCCGGCGTCTGCGTCAGATGAATGAAGCGCAGGACCTGGTAGATCGCCGCGCCAAGACCGGCGGTGCCTGCCTTCGAGCGGAACAGGTCGCGGACCAGCCGGCGCAGCCGCCGGCGCCGGCGGGAGCGCTTCCGCCGCCCAGGGGTGGCAGCGAGTTCGGCAGATCCTGTGCGCCGACCCGCGATCGAGTCATCCGACATCAAACGTGACACTGCGATCGTCGAGGCCTTTTCTCACGCTTTTTCGGGGTCCAGCAGCCTGTGCATGTGGACGATGAAATAGCGCATGTGGGCATTGTCCACCGTCTGCTGCGCCTTGCTGCGCCAAGCCGTGAGCGCAGACGCGTAGTCGGGGAAAATTCCGACGATATCAAGGCTGTCGAGGTCCTTGAAGTCGACAGCCCCGGGATTCGTCAGCTCGCCCCCGAAGACGAGGTGGAGTAGCTGCTTGGGCTTCTGCTCTTCCATGATGATCGATCCTTTCTGAAAAGCGGTGCCGTGACGGCCGGCGTCAATCCGGGATGGTCTCGGCCAGCTGGCGGAGACGCCCGGTCGCATCCCGCGATCCGGCGATCAACAGGCCATGCCGTCTGCCTTCGCGTCTGTAAAGGGTGGGTTCGCCGTCGCGGCCACATAGCAGGCCGCCCGCCCGCTCGATCAGAAGATCGGCCGCGGCGATGTCCCAGTCGTTGGCGCGCGGCCGCACGAGCGTTCCGTCGATCTGCCCGCAGGCGACCAGTGCCAGGCGATAGGCGAGCGAGGGGATCGCCTTCTCCGTCCGGATCGGCGGTCCCTCGGCGCTGGCGAGATGGCGCTTCATCGAATCGGGAACGGACAGCCGCAATCCCTCGTGCGGTGCCGGCGCCGTCACCCGGCAGGCCGCGCCATTGCGGACGGTCGCGCCCTCAGCGGTGGCCAGGAAACGGTCGCCGGTCGCCGGAGCGACGATGGCGCCCGCCACCGGCCGGCCGGATTCGATGACGGCGATCGAGACGCACCACGTGTCCTCGCCGCGCAGATAGGCCCTGGTCCCGTCGATCGGATCGACGACGAAGAACCGTCCTTTCGCGTCGTCGCGCTCCGGCCGCGCGGTCTCCTCCGACACCCAGCCATAGCCCGGGCGTGCAGCGAGGAGCGCGTCCTTCAGAAAGCCGTCGACGGCGAAATCCGCTTCCGAAACCGGGGAATGGCCGTCCTTGTACCAGACCTTCGGATCCTTGCGGAAATAGCCCATGGCAATGCCGGCGGCCTCGTCCGCAGCCGCCGCGATGAGCTCGAGATCCGCCTCGTATGTCAAGGTCAGCGGCCCGCCACGGTCATCTTGTCGACCCTCAGCGTCGGCGCCACAACCGAGAAGCGCTCGTCGAGATCGTCGGCCGCGGTCAGTGCGAGGAGCATGTCCCGGAGATTGCCGGCAATGGTCAGCTCGGAGACGGGCGTCGTCAGTTCGCCGTTCTCGATCAGATAGCCGGTCGCCCCGCGCGAATAGTCGCCGGTGACGAGATTGGTGCCCTGGCCGATCAGCTCATGGACATAGATGCCGCTCTCGGTATCGCGGATCAGCGCTTCGGGAGAGAGTTCGCCCGCGGAAAGCATCACGTTGCTGGAGGACGGCGAGACGCCGCCGGACGAGCGCGAGGCGCGGCCATTGGTGGCAAGGCCAAGTTCCTTCCCGGTCGCGGTGTCGAGCACCCAGGTCTTCAGGATACCGTCCTCGACCAGGACGAGCTTTTCGCCGCGCACACCCTCGCCGTCGAAGGAGCGCGAGCCGGGACGGCGCGGCAAGAGCGGATCGTCGGTGATGGTCATCCCGGCGGGCAGCACACGCTCGCCCATGCGGCTTTTCAGGAAGCTGGTGCCCCGGGCGATCGCCGCCCCGTTGATCGCGCCGACGAGGCTGCCGATCAGCCCGCGCGCGACCCGCGGATCGAAGACGATCGGGTAGCTGCCGGTCTTCGGCATCTTGGGATCGAGACGGCGCACGGTCCGTTCGCCGGCGCGCCGTCCGATCGTCTCCGGCGCCTCGAGGTCGCCATAGTGGATGCGCGAATCGAAGTCGTAGTCGCGCTCCATCTTGACGCCCTCGCCGGCGATCACGCTCACCGAGCGCGAAAAGCCCGAGCGCATCCGATGGCCCGAAAAGCCGAAGGACGTCACCAGCACGAGGCCGGACGCACCGGCCGAGACCGAGGCGCCGCCCGAATTGGTGATGCCGGGAACGGCACGCGCGGCGTCTTCGAGCGCCAGGGCCTGTTCCACCATCGTCTCGGAGGCGAGCGCCGTCGGGTCGTAGAGGTCGAGGTCGATCTCGTCACCGGCGAGAAGCGCCGGGTCGGCGAGACCGGCATAGGCGTCCTCCGGCGACACCCGCGCCATCGCCACGGCGCGCTCGGCGATACGCGCGACGTCGGCGTCGATATTGGCCGACACCGTGGAGACGCGGCGTCCGACGAAGACGCGCAGCGACAAATCCTCGCTCTCGGCGCTTTCCGTCTCCTCGACCTTGCCGAGCCGAACCGAGACGGATCGCCCGAACGAGCGAACCACGGCGGCATCGGCGGCGTCGGCGCCGGCCGCCTTGGCGGCATTGATCAGTCGCTCGGCGACGTCGAGCAGCCGCTTCGTATCCTCGTCCATAGTCCTGCCTGCTGGTTTTTGACCGGGAACCATCTATTGTGCGCCGCAAGGCCCATCAAGGCACCGGTCGGGGCCGCGACCTTTCAACATATCACCGAGATAGGAGCGGGCGAAGCGAATTGGAACACACCTCGACCGCCATTTTCCTCGAAGTGGTGCTGCTTCTGGGCGGCGGCATCGTGGCGGCCACGCTGTTCAAGCGGATCGGCCTCGGGACCGTGCTCGGCTATCTCTTCGCCGGCATCCTGCTCGGGCCGGTTTTCCGGCTGATCGTCGAAGGCGAGGAGCTCCTGTCGATCGGCGAACTCGGCGTCGTCTTCCTTCTGTTCATCATCGGGCTCGAACTGAAGGCGAGCCGGCTGTGGGCGCTCCGGCGCCAGATCTTCGGCGTCGGCCTCGCCCAGGTGACGCTGACCGGCCTCGCGCTCGCGGCAATCGCGTTCTTTCTCGGCGTCGGCTGGGGTGCGGCCGTGGTCATCGGCTTCGGCCTTGCCCTCTCCTCCACCGCCTTCGGCCTGCAGCTTCTCGACGAGGCAGGCGAGACCAATACGCGGCACGGCCAGACGGCCTTCTCGGTCCTGCTCTTCCAGGACCTGGCGGTCGTGCCCCTGCTCGCCGTCCTGCCCTTCCTCGCGCCCTATTCCGGCGCAGTCGGCATCGAACTGAAGCAGGTTGCGATCTCCGTCGGCGCGCTGCTCGTCCTCGTCGTCGGCGGCCGCTATCTGCTCAATCCGCTGTTCCGGCTGATGGCCTCTTCGGGAGCCCGCGAGGTGATGCTGGGCGCGGCCCTGTTCGTGGTCCTCGGCTCGGCCATGCTGATGGCGGCCGCCGGCTTCTCGATGGCCATGGGCGCCTTCATCGCGGGCGTGCTGCTCGCCGAATCGACCTACCGGCATGAGCTCGAGGCCAATATCGAGCCGTTTCGCGGCCTTCTCCTCGGCCTGTTCTTCATCGGCGTTGGCCTCTCCCTCGATCTCGCCGTCATCGAGCGCTTCTGGTTGACGATCATCGTCGTCGCGCCGGTGCTGATGGCGATCAAGGCCGCGTTCCTCTACGGACTGTCGCGGGCCTTCGGGGAGAGCCACCCCTCCGCAGTGAGGGTCGCGACCCTCCTGTCGCAGTCCGGCGAGTTCGGCTTCGTCCTGTTCAGCGCGGCCGCGGCGAACCGGATCTTCCCCGCCGAGACGTCCTCGCTGCTCGTCGCGGTGGTGACACTGTCCATGGCGCTGACGCCGCTCGCGACCTATCTCGGCCGCCGCTTCATCTTTGCCGACACCGACGAACAGCTCGAGGAGAATTTCGACGGCGCCGGCTCCGACGTCCTGATGATCGGCTTCTCGCGCTTCGGGCAGATCGTCGCGCAGGTCCTGTTGTCGAGCGGCATCGACGTGACCATCCTCGATTCCTCGGCCGACCGGATCCGTACGGCCGAGCTCTTCGGCTTCCGCATCTATTTCGGCTCCGGCATGCGCAAGGACGTTCTCGAAGCCGCCGGCATCCGACGGGCGAAGCTCGTCGCCGTGTGCACCAACAAGCGCGAGACGACCGACCGCGTCGTCGATCTGATCCGCTCCGAATTTCCCAATGTCAGCCTCTATGTCCGCTCCTACGACCGGGCTCATGCCCTTTCGCTCAGGGCGAGAGGCGTCGACTACGAGATTCGCGAGACGGTGGAATCGGCGCTCGCCTTCGGCGGCTCCACGATCTCCGCCCTCGGCGTCGAGGAAGAACTCGCCCGAAGCATCGTGGCCGATGTTCGCCAGCGCGACACCGCCCGGCTGAAGCTGCAGGAGGCCGAGGGCATGTATGCCGGCAGCGACATGATGACGACCCGGGTCGTCACGCCCGAGCCCCTGGTCAAGCCGCGCCCGTCATTGCACGCTGTCGAGAAGATGCCGGAAGCCGATTCGTCCGGGCCCGTCATCGAGGACGAGGCCCCGCTTCGCCGCCGGCGCGGCCGGCCCTTCGCCGGGCGCCGCAGAACACCAGACAAGGTCACGTCCCGATGAGCATCACCCCGTTCCACCTCGCCTTTCCCGTCCGCGACCTGGAGGAGACCCGCGCCTTCTACCGCGACGTGCTGGGCGCGAAGATCGGGCGGTCGTCCGACACATGGGTCGATTTCGACCTCTTCGGCCACCAGCTCTCGGCGCATCGCCGGAACGGACCCGACGCAGCGTCAGGCGTCTCGGGCCAGGTCGACGGCCACAACGTGCCGATCCCGCATTTCGGCGTGGTTCTGGCCATGGGCGACTGGCAGGGGCTCGCCGACCGGCTGTCGGCCCGAAAGGACGTCGACTGGATCGAGAAGCCGATGGTGCGCTTCAAGGGCGAGCCCGGCGAGCAGGCGACGCTCTTCATCCGCGATCCCTCGGGCAATGCCCTCGAGTTCAAGGGGTTTTCCGACATGGCCGCGGTCTTCGCGAGCTGACGCCGGCTCTGCGGGAGACGAGACGGATCCGCGCTCCCCGTCAATGCGCCTTTTCGAGTTCTGACTGCGACTTCAGCACCTGGTCGCCGTCCTCCTGCTCGATCAGATAGGCCGGATTGTCCTCGTCGGCATTGCGGGTGATCTCCTTGCCCGAGATCTTGCGGGTCACCTTGTCGGTGAACTTCTCGCTGACCTTGCCGCTCCCGGTGCCATTGCCCCAGTTCCAGGCGACCGTCTCGCCGACATCGTACTTCGTCATCGCGCTGAACTCCCTGTTGCCGCAATCAGCACCAACCGCGCGGCGCCGTCCCCGTTCCTGGCGCGGGTTTGCAGCCACGACGCAATTCGTCGCAGGGTCGGGGCGGAACGGGGCTGCGGGGGCGGGCGTTTGACGACGTCAGTTGGAAGCCCGAGCAACAAGTCCCCCATGGATCAGCATCATGCCGAACATGCCGAGCGCTTCGGCCTCGTCGTGGTCGACCCGGAATCGTTCTGTCTTCACCGCCGCAGGTCCGGCAAAGGTTTTCGCCTCTGCACGTCCGATGGCGAGACCATCACGGACAAGGGCCTGAAGCGGCGCATGAAGGCGCTGGTGCTGCCGCCCGCCTGGACGGACGTGAGGATCTGCGTCGAGGAGAACGGCCATATCCAGGCGATCGGCCGGGACGAGAAAGGCCGGCTCCAATACCGGTATCACGACGCTTGGGTGAACGTGCGGAACGCCGTGAAGACCGAGCGGCTCCTGCGTTTCGGCCGGGCGCTGCCGACGCTTCGCGGGCAGATCCAGAAGGACATCAGGCGCCGCAAGGCCGACCGCCGCCGCACCTCTGCGGTGGCCACGCGCCTCATCGACGTCTCCGCAATGCGGCCGGGGCACGAGAAATACGCCGTGGATGGCGGACGGGGCGTCGCCTCGCTGCGCAAGCAGAACCTGCGGATCATCGGCAAGACGGCGGTCCTGAAATTTGTCGGCAAGTCCAACAAGGAGCACCGGATCGAGATCGCAGACAGGCCGCTGGTCACCTCCCTGAAGGCGATGCGCCAGGGCAAGGGCAAGCGCCTCTTCCGCTTTCCCGGCAAGAAGAAGCAGCAGCGCGAACTCACCGCCAACCTCCTCAACGACTATCTGCATGAGGCATCGGGAGCGCCGATCTCGGCCAAGGACTTCCGCACCTTCCACGGTTCGGCCGAAGCCCTGCGCTTCCTGGTCGAGGCCGAGCCGGCGGTCTGCGCCAACACCGCCGCCAAGCGCAAGCGCGCCGTCTCCAAGGCGATGAAGTCGGTCTCGCAGATCCTGCGCAACACGCCAACGGTCGCGCGGTCTTCCTATGTCCATCCGCAGATCATCGAGGCCTATGAGGAGGAGCGGCTTTCGCCGGACCTTCTCAAAGGGCGCAGGCGCGAGGGTCTGACGCGGGTGGAGACGGGGCTGATGCGGTTCCTGGAAGAGGTAGCGCGCTGACACCCCCGACATGTGTGCCGTCGCGCGGCCGTGGGCAGAGCCGCCAGCGGGCCGTCAGTCTGCCGGTTCTTGGGACTTCGTGTTCCCTCGGAAGACCGGAAGTCCGGTTTCTGCGCCGGTCTGGGGGTGGGACTCTGCCTCGATCATCCGCCCGATCGCCTGCTTGGCCTCTTCCTTGAAGCTCGCCGTCTCCTCCAGGATCTCCCGGATTCGCAGGAAATCCAGGACGCCGTAGGGCGAAACCGGCGGGCGCAGGAGAATGTCGGGGGGAGACATCTTCAACTTGCTCTCGATGATCGCCTGCATGGTCAGTTGGGACGCGCCCATCATCGCCTCGAGCGGCGTCGGCAGCCTGTCGCCATCGCGCTCCGGCCCGCCATTGACGTCGATGGCGACGATCCGGTCGACCTCGCCCGCAAGCTTGTCGAAGGGCAGCGGATTGAAGATGCCGCCGTCGATCAGGACCTGCCCGTCGCGGCGCACCGGACGGAACAGCGCCGGCAGCGCCGCCGAGGCGGCAAGCGCCGAGCGGATGTCGCCGGTCTCGATCCGACACTCGACCCGGCCGTAGAAATCGGTCGCCATCACGCCGAGCGGGATCTTCAGGGCCTCGAAGGTGATCGGCACCTCATGCGGCAGGAAGGCGGCGACGACACGCTTGGCGTTCAGCTGGCCCAGACGGAAGCCGCCTTCGGCGAAAAAGTCCTGAAAGTTGGCCGGACGGGTCTGCCAGAGCCGCCCGAGGACGAGGCGCTTGGAGGCGAAGCAGTCGACCATGTAGGCGCGGATGTCGTGGCCCTGCATCCCCGCGGCAAAGCCCGCGCCGACGATCGCCCCGATCGACGAGCCGACGATCCGGTCAGGCCTGACGCCGAGCTCGTCCATCGCTTCGAGAACCTGGATATGGGCGATGCCGCGGGCACCGCCGCCGCCCAGGGCCAGACCGATCCTCATGCCGGCGGCCGGAGCGTCAGGCTCCGGCGGAACCGACGGTGATGACCGTCGGTTCGACCGACAGGAGCTTCTTGGCCGCAGCCTTGACCTGATCCATGGTGACCTCGTCGATGAGCTTCTGGCGACGATCGATATAGTCGATGCCGAGATCGTCAAGCTGGATTCCGACCAGCGTCGAGGCGACCGCGAGCGAGGAATCGAGATTGCGCACGACGTAGGAGCCCTTCACATAGTCCTTCGCCTTCTTCAGCTCCTCGTCGGTGGGCCCGTCCTTCGCCATCTTCTCGATCTCCTCGCGGATCAGCCGCACGGTCTCGGCCGCCTTGTCGGAGCGGGTCGCCGTCGAGATGCCGAGGACGGCGGCGTGGTCGTAGCTTGCCAGGAAGGAGGAGGCGCCATAGGCGAGGCCGCGCTTCTCGCGGATCTCGGTATAGAGGCGCGAGGTGAAGGAGCCGCCGCCGAGAATGTGGTTCATCAGATAGGCGGCGAAGAAGTCGTCATCGTCCCGCATCACGCCCGGCAGCGCGAACTGGATCACCGTCTGCGGCACGGCGAGGTCGACCGGCACCGTCTTGTCCATGATCGGCTGGGTCTGCGGGATCGTCTTCAGATCCGCCTTTTCCGGCAGCGCCCCGAAGACCTCGTCCAGCCGCTTGCCGAGCGCCTCGGGCGTGATGTCGCCGACGACTCCGACATAGAGGTCGTCCTTGGCGAAGGTCCGCTGACGGAAAGCCTTCAGATCGTCCGGCGTCACCGCCTTCAGGGTGTCGACCGTGCCCTCCACGGGACGGGCATAGGGATGGCCGGCGAAGACCGTCTCTCGGAAGGTGCGCGAGGCGATCTCGCGCGGATCGTTGCGGTTGGCGATGATGCCCGTCGCGATCTGGCCGCGGATGCGGTCGACCGGCTCCGGGTCGAAGCGTGGCTCGGTGAGCGACAGCCGCAGGAGATTGAAAGCCTCGTCGTCGAACTCGGTGATGGTGCGGAAGGAACCGGTGAAATTGTCGAGGCTCGCGTCATAGCTCATCGAGACGCCGGTATCGTCGAGACGCTTCTGGAACTCGGCGCTCTCGATGTCGCCGGCGCCCTCATCGAGGAGACCGGACATCAGGTTCGCGGTGCCTTCCTTGCCGAGAGCGTCCTGGGTGGAGCCGGCGCCCTTGAAGGCAAATTTCATCGAGATCAGCGGATTGGTATGATCCTCGACGAGCAGCGCCTTGATGCCGCCGGGGCTCGTCACCTCCTGGATGTCGACGGCCGCGGCGGGCAGGGTCGCCGCAAGCGAGCCCGTGAGGGCGAAGCCGCAGGCGGCGAGCGCGGCAAGAGGCCGCTTGAGATTGGAGAAGTCCATGGATTGTCGTTCCTTCCAGGATGCGTGCCCACTCTTCGTGGGATGAAGCCGCGGGCGGAAAGACGGCGTCAGGAGCGCGTCTCGGCGGCTGGTTCCGGCTTCAGATAGCCGGTGACCGAGCGCTTGGGCTTCAGATATTCGCGGGCGACGCGATCGACGTCGGCGACGGTGACGGCCTCGATCCGCTTCGGCCAGTCCTCGACCTCGGCGATGGTCTGGCCGGTCGACAGCGCCGCGCCGAAGCGGCGGGCCATGGCGGTCTGGCTGTCGCGCAGATAGATGAGGTTCTTGCGCACCCGGTTCTTCGCCCGTTCGAGCTCGTCCTCGGTGATGCCGTCCTTGACGATGCGCGCGATCTCGGCGTCGATCGCGCTCTCCACCGCGCCGAGGTCTGCCGCGCCGCGCGGCGTGCCATAGACGGCAAACCTGCCGTCATAGAGCGCGGTGTCGTCGTAATAGGCGCCGGTTCCGGCGGCGATCCCCTCCTCGACGATCAGCGAGCGGTAGAGCCGGCTTGTGGTGCCGCCGCCCAGAATATCGGCGAGGATGTTGAGCGCTTCCGCCTCGCCCGGTGCCGCCGTCGTCGCGGAGGGGACGAGATAGACGCGCTGCATCGAGGGCTGGGTCACCTTCGGATCGCGCAGCGTCACGGTCCGCTCGGCGAGCGGCTGTGGCTCCTGCGGGCGGATGCGCGGCCCCGGATCGGCGCGCTGCGGGACCTTGCCGAAGGTCTTTTCGGCGAGCTTCCGCACCTCGGCCTCGCTGACGTCGCCGGCGACGAGCAGCGTCGCGTTGTTCGGCGTGTAGTACTTGTCGTAGAAGGCGATCGCGTCCTGGCGGCTCAGCTTCTCCATCTCCGAGCGCCAGCCGATCACGGGAATGCCGTAGGGGCTGTTCTCGAACAGCGCCGCCTGCACCGCCTCCGACAGCTGCGCGGCGGGATCATTGTCGATCCGCATCCGCCGCTCTTCCAGGATGACGTCGCGCTCCGGCAGAACGACCTCATCGGTGAGGATGAGGTTTTCCATCCGGTCGGCCTCGTAGGCCATCATCATTTCCAGGGAGTCGGCCGGCACCTGCTGATAATAGCCGGTGTAATCCTGCGTGGTGAAGGCATTCTCCTGGCCGCCGATCTCAGCGACACTGCGCGAGAACTCGCCCTCGGGATGATTGGTCGTGCCCTTGAACATCAGATGTTCGAGGAAATGCGCGATGCCGCTCTCGCCCGGCGCCTCGTCGGCCGCCCCGACCCGGTAATAGACCATCTGGGTGACGACCGGGGCCCGGTGGTCCGGCAGAACGACGACCCGCATGCCGTTGGCGAGTTCGAAGCTGGCGACCTGCGGGTCCTCCTTCGAGGTGGCGTCGTCGGAGGGTTGCGTCGTGGTCGCCGCGGCCGCTCCGGTCTCATGGCCGGAAGGCGCCGCGGCGGCGGGCTTTGCCGTCCCTTCGGTTCCGGCCGCGAACGCCGAGGGGGCAGCCTGCAGCGACAGGCTGGCGGCGAGCGTGGCCAAGCCGGCGATGCGCAAAAGTAATCTCATGATACGTCCGCTTCTCGATCGTTTCCGCATGTCTTGGCCGCGGACTATGTCGAATTGCGGGAATCCTGACCAGTTACGGTTTCGTTAGAGCATCTGCGATGCTCGAACCGCTACCGAAGAACAGGCAAGGTTTCGTGGGCCACGTAGAGGGTTCTTTCAAGACACGGCACTGCGGCATCTTGTCCTGCGCTATGCGCTCATCACGGCGTGGATCCCGCGTTTCTCTGCCACCCATGTGTAACCGCATGCTGCGCGATCACCCCTCGAGGCGCAGCAGCCGAAGAACCGTGCCGCCCATGGCCCGTTCGTCGTCGAGGACGAAACCCTCCGGCAGGTCGAAGGCCGAATCGCCTGCCTCTTCCAGAACCGCGAGGGCGCCGGGCTTCAGCCAGCCGCCGGCCTTGGCCGCGGCGAGCGCCGCCTCGCCAAGCCGTTGGCCATAGGGCGGATCGGCGAAGAGAAGGTCGAAGGCCTCCATCGTGCCGGCGGCGCCGAGGCGCGTCGCGTCGCGCCGGAAGATCTTCGAGCGCCCCTGCAGGCCGAAGGCCTCGACGCTCTGGCGGATGAGCCCGCGGCCTTCGACGCCTTCCTCGACGAAGAGGCAGAACTTCGCCCCGCGCGACAGCGCCTCGAAGCCGAGCGCGCCGGTGCCGGAGAAAAGATCGAGCACCCGCGCCCCATCGAGCCGGATATCGGCCCGGTGGGACAGGATGTTGAACAGGCTCTCGCGGTTGCGGTCCGTGGTCGGGCGAATGGAGTCCGATTTCGGCTCGGCGAGCTTGCGGCCCCGGAACTCGCCGCCGACGATCCGCATGCCCGTCAGTCCTTTTTGGGCCGGCCGGGGCCCCGCGGCCGATCGCCGCCCGAGGGCCTGGAGCCGCTGCGCGGCCGCTCGCTGCCGCGGGGACCAGAGGGTTTGGCGTCGCGCGGCGCGCCCCCGGGCTTCCGGCTGCGCGATCCCGGCCTTTCCATCCGTTCCACGGAATTGTGGCCGGCGGCCCGCTCGGCGGCCTCTTCGGTCTTCTTCGGACCCTGCGGCCGTCCGCCCGGCGCGATCCACACATTGGCCGAACGGCGGGCACCCAGCGGCGGGCGCTTCGGCGCCGCGGCGCGATCGTCGCCGCCGGCCGCCCCGCGGTCGCCATAGGGCTTCTTCGGCCCGTCGAAGCGTTTGCCCGGCCGCGCCGCGGCGTCGGCAGCGCGCTGCGGCCGCTCGCCGCGCGGCTTGTCCGTCCGGCCCTCGCCGCCCCGCTCGCGATCCGGGCGCCGTGCCTTGGTGTCGAGCCGGCCGAGCGCATCCTCGCGCTTGCCCTCGCGCGCCCGCTTCTTGTTGGGCGCAGTCTCGCTAGCCGAGATCCAGGTGCTCTGCGTCGCCGCCTTTGGACTCCGGCCGCCCTTGTCGGCGATCCGCTCCCCTTCCACGGCCTTGTTCGAGAAGGGCGTGACGACAGGAGCATCAAAATCGGCGCCCGCTTCCTCGATCAGCCGAGGTCCCAGCTGATCGCGCAGGGTCCGGCCGTGGATCTCGCGCACCGCCCCCTCGGGGAGGTCGGACAGCTGGAACGGGCCGTAGGAGAGGCGGATCAGCCGGTTCACGTCGAGGCCGAGATGGCCGAGGACGCGCTTCACCTCGCGGTTCTTGCCTTCGCGCAGGGCGAGAGTCAGCCAGACATTTGCACCCTGCTCGCGGTCGAGCGTCGCCTCGATCGCGCCGTAGAAGACGCCGTCGATGGCGATGCCCTGGCGCAACTCGTCGAGCCGCGCCTGATCGATCGAGCCGTGGGCGCGCACGCGGTAGCGCCGCAGCCAGCCGGTCGAGGGCAGTTCCAGGACGCGGGCGAGGCCGCCGTCATTGGTCAGGAGCAGGAGCCCCTCGGTGGTGATATCCAACCGCCCGATGGTGAGGACACGCGGCATGTCCTTCGGCAGATGATCGAAGACGGTCGCCCGGCCTTCGGGATCGCGATTGGTGGTAACGAGTCCCGCCGGCTTGTGGAACAGCCACAGCCTCGTGCGCTCGATCGCAGGCAGCGGCTCGCCGTCGACGATGATCCTGTCCTTTGGACCGACGTCGCGCGCCGGCGACGAGAGCACCTCGCCGTTCACGCTGACCCGCCCCTCGGCGATCATCGCCTCGGCGTCGCGGCGCGAGGCGAGCCCGGCGCGAGCAAGGCGTCGGGCGATGCGCATCGGCTCCTGCGAGGCGGCCGTCTCGCCGGCGATCGGCGTCTCCGTAAGCTCCGCCCGCTCGGTCCGTTCGCCCCTGCCCCCGCCTCGGTCCGGGCGGGCCGGACGCGGCTTGCGTTCGCCGTCACCCGCCCTTGCCGGCTTCCCCTCGCCCTGCGGCTTTCCGTGGCTCAACCGGCCATAGCTCTTCGGCCGGTCGCCGCGCCCGGCGTTCTCCCCCCGGCCTTCGCCATGGGACAGCATGCCGCGACTCTTCGGCTTGAAGGGCTTGCGCTCCTTGCCCGCCCCTTCGCCCGCCGCGCCCTCTGCCGTGCGCGCCGGTCGTTCCCCGCGCGCAAAGCGGCGGGGCTTGTCGCCGGACCGCTGCTCCACCGGGGCGCCATCGCCGCGCTTGCGGAACGGCCGCCCGCCGATGCCGCCGGCGCGGTTCTCACCGCGGGCCTCACCGGCGCCGTCATCGCGCGGCGAACGCTTGCGCTGAAAGCGAGGCGGATCTCCCCGGTCGCGCGCGCCGCCTGCCCCGGCGGATGCTGGCGCCGGTCGCTCCTTGCCACCACGCGGCCGCCCGCCTGCTTCCGCGCCCTCGCGCGGCCGGTCCTGCCGCGGTCCGCCTCGGCCGGCACCGCCGCCCCGGCCACCGCCACCTCGCGGTCCGGTTCCGCCCGGCCGCCTGTCGCGACCTTTTCCGCCGCCCTTCGTCGTATCGCTCATGCCAATCTCTCTGCCGCAGCCGCCATCAGGCGCTGCCGTCGAATTCAAGAATGTCCGTGTCGGCGTCGCCGCTATGCACATCGGCGCCGCATTGCGGTGCTGCGTCGCGCAGTACCCCGCTCCTGGTCAAGACGCGGGAGCGCGCGCGACGGTTGCCTGATCGTCACCAACCGCCTAGGGGATTGATCTGACATTCGGCTCCGATCCGGGCCGAGCGCCGCGGCAAATGTCGAATTCGAAACATCACCAGATACAAGAACCATGACTAGTGGTCTTTCGATTTCGACATTTGCTGAGGCCCCTCAACAAGACCGGTGCAAAATGTCGGAATCGGACCACTAGCAGGTCGCGGCCCCTCGTGCGAGAGAGCTTGAAGATGGTTCGGCCGAATTTCATGGACCTCGCCTTCGACGAGGCACTGGCTGCGGCCGAGCGCGACGAGACGCCGGTCGGTGCCGTCGTCGTCAGGGAGGGCGCCGTCCTTGCCCGCGCGGGCAACGAGACGCGGCGTCGATCGGATCCCACGGCCCATGCCGAGATGCTGGCGATCCGTGCCGCCTGCCAGATCTTGAACTCGGAGCGGCTGCCGGAGTGCGATCTGTACGTCACGCTGGAGCCCTGCGCCATGTGCACGGCGGCGATCTCCTTCGCGCGCGTGAGGCGGCTCTATTTCGGTGCGTCAGACGAAAAGGGCGGCGCCGTGGAATCGGGCCCGCGCTTCTTCTCGCAGGCCATCTGCCACCACCGGCCGGAGGTCTATTCCGGTATTGGCGCGACCCGGAGCGCCGACCTGTTGCGGCGCTTCTTCCAGGACAGGCGCTGAGCGCTGCCCGCATCCGCCGGCCCGTGCGGCCGCCGGATGCTGGTCCCTTCGCCCCTTAGAACAGATCGCCGATCCGCTCGAACAGGCCGCGATTGCCCTTGAGGCGCCGCGCCTTGGTCTCCTCGTCCTCGCCGGGGTCGCCGACCGGCGCGCTTGCGGCCGGCTGGCGATAGGCGACGGGCGGCTCGCTCAGATATTTGCGCTCGGTGGGCTTGCCCTGCCGCTGCTCCTTCAGGCGCGCCTGGATGAGCTCCTTGCGGCTGCGCAATTCCTGCGGCGACAGGATATTGGCGCTGTGCTCGGTCTGCGCATTGTAGCGGCCTTGCCCGCGCGTTGTGCGGTCGAGATAGTCCTGCGTCACGCCTTCCTTGCTGGCCGTCGCGACGGAGGCCGGCAGCGGACCGTCGCCCTGATAGGCCGCCGCCTGCAGCCGGCGCGTGCGCGCTTCCGGCGATTCCGGGAAATTGGGATCGTCGACCGTGTTGCGGGTCGGCGCCGGTGGCGGCAGAACCTTCGTGTTCTCCGGCTTCACCAGTTCGGGGCGCGGCGTGTAGGCGATCTGCGGTTTGTCGGTATCGCCGAGCGCGACGAAATTGTTGACGTCGTCGAACAGCGTCTCGCCCTGCGACTTGCCGGTGCCGTAGGTCGGGCCGAGACAGCCGCCGAGCGACAGGCACCCAGCGACGATGGCCGCGGCGCCGAGCGCGTTGCGGACGGGATTCGGGATCATTCTCGTACGTCCCCCTGCGACATGACCCTCGGAAACCATCATGGCTCGCCGCTGCGGATCACGCTGACTTTTCCATTCTGCAAGCCGCGGCCCCAATTCCTGCGGCGCTGCAATCGAACCCCCAGGGCACCTGACGCGGCGCCGGTCGATCCAGACGATCACAGCCAGTTGCACGAAATTCTGGCGAATTCCAGGCATTCTCTTAAGAACTTGCGGCCCGCCCCGCAAGCGAACGGGGCGGGCCGCGAGGTTTCGTCGGCAGGCCACGCGAGGCCGGCTAGGCCGCGTCCGCCTGCGCCGCCCGCAGCTCGCGCAGCGCCTTGGCGTCGCGTGCCGAGACGTCCGGGAACTCCGGGTCGGAGCCGACATCTCCGGTGATCTTCCAGGACCGGGCGCATTTCCTGCCCTCGGCCTTGTGGAAGACGACCGCGACATCCGGCGTATCGGCCAGCCGGAACGCGTCGTCCGGAGCCGGGTCGCCCGTGACGGTCAATCCCGAGGTGATGGCGATCTCGGCGAAGTCCACGGAGGCGGCGAGATCCTTCAGCTCCGGGTCTGCGATGTGGACCGTCGGCCAAGCCTCGAGCGAGGAGCCGATCACCTTGTCCCGGCGCTTCTCTTCGAGCGCCCCCATCACCACGCGACGAACCCGCCGGAGTTTCTGCCAGCGCGCGGCGAGATCGCCATTGCGCCAGGCCGGATCAACGGGGCGGAACTGCTCCAGATGGACGGACTCGGCGCCCGGATGGCGCGACAGCCATGCCTCCTCCATGGTGAAGGGAAGCATCGGCGCGAGCCAGGTGACGAGACGGTCGAAGAGCTCCCGCACCACCTGCAGCGCCGCCTTGCGGCGGGTGGAGGAGATCGGGTCGCAGTAGAGCGCGTCCTTGCGGATGTCGAAATAGAAGGCCGACAGTTCCACCACGACGAAGTCGATGAGCGCCCGCGAGATACGCTTGAAGTCGAAGCCGTCGTATCCCTTGCGCACGAGGTCGTCGAGTTCGGCGATGCGGTGGAGCATCAGCCGCTCCAGCTCCGGCATCTGATCGAGCGGGACGTTCTCGCCGGTATCGTGGGCGAGCGTGCCGAGCATCCAGCGGATGGTGTTCCGCAGCTTGCGATAGCTATCGATATTGGTCTGCAGGATCGTCTTGCCGAGCCTCAGATCCTCTGAATAGTCGGACGAGACCACCCAGAGCCGGAGGATGTCGGCGCCGGACTGCTTGATCACCTCCTGCGGGGTGACGACGTTGCCGAGCGACTTCGACATCTTGCGCCCTTCCTCGTCCATGACGAAGCCATGGGTGAGGACCGCGTCATAGGGCGCCCGGCCCCTGGTTCCGCAGGATTCCAGCAGCGAGGAGTGGAACCAGCCGCGATGCTGGTCGGAACCCTCGAGATAGAGGTCGGCCGGCCATTTGAGGTCCGGCCGCTTCTCCAGGCAGAAGGCGTGGGTCGAGCCGGAATCGAACCAGACGTCGAGGATGTCGCGGACCATGGTCCACTTGCCGGCATCGTGCTCGTTGCCCAGGAAGCGTTCCTTGGCGCCCTCGGCGAACCAGGCGTCGGCGCCCTCCTGCCGGAAGGCTTCGACGATGCGCTCGTTCACCGCCTCGTCCTTGAGAACCTGGCCGTCCTCGTCGACGAAGACGCAGATCGGCACGCCCCAGGCGCGCTGGCGGGAGAGAACCCAGTCCGGCCGGTCGGCGATCATGCCGCGCAGCCGGTTCTGACCGGAGGCGGGGACAAAGCGGGTGTCGTCGATGGCCTTGAGGGCCCGGTTGCGCAGCGTGTCGTCTTCGAGGCCGAGCTTCTCTTTCACGAGATCAAGGCCGCCCAGCCCGTAGCCGCCCAGATCCTGGTCCATATGGACGAACCACTGCGGCGTATTGCGGAAGATCACCGGCTTCTTGGAACGCCAGGAGTGCGGATAGGAATGCTTCAGCCGGCCGCGGGCAATGAGATTGCCGGCCTCGATCAGGGCCGCGATGACGCGCTTGTTGGCGTCGCCCTTCTTGCCCTTGTCGTCGATGACGCGGGCCGGCCCCTCCGGCGCATCCGGACCGAAGCCCGGCGCGTCTTTGGTGTAGAAGCCGTCGTCGTCGACGGTGAAGGGAATGGCCGTGTCGATGCCCCGCTTTTCCAGATCGCGGCGCATGTCCATCCACACGTCGAAGTCCTCCCGGCCGTGCCCGGGCGCGGTGTGAACGAAGCCCGTGCCGGCTTCGTCAGTGACGTGATCGCCGTCGAGGAGCGGTACCGGAAACTCGTAGCCACCGCCAAACTGGCGAAGCGGATGGAGGCAGACGAGCGATGCGATCTGTGCTGCCGGCACGTCCTGCAGGCGGCGGAAGCCGCCCTCCGGAACACGCGCCTTCGCGAACACGTCGGCGGCCAGAGCGTCGGCCATGAGAAACCGCTCGCCCTTCCGCGCCCAGCGCGGATTCTCGGCGTCGTCCGGCGCGGTCACTTCATAAAGGCCGTAGGCGATGCGATCGGAGAACGCGATCGCCCGGTTGCCGGGGATCGTCCAGGGGGTCGTCGTCCAGATGACGATCGACGCGCCCTGCAGGAGGCCGAGAGGACCGTCGCTCCCTTCAGCGTTCTGGCTGACGGCCGCCTCCCGAAACGCCGCGCCGGTGCCGAGCGGCTCGCCCGGCTCGCTGCTGCGCACGATCGGAAACTTCACCCAGACCGTATCGGACTCGTGTTCCTCGTATTCGATCTCGGCCTCGGCGAGCGCGGTGCGCTCCACCACCGACCACATCACGGGCTTGGAGCCGCGATAGAGCTGACCCGACATGGCGAACTTCAGGAGTTCGCCAGCGATCACCGCCTCGGCATCGTGCGCCATGGTGAGGTAGGGGTTCTTGAAATCACCCTCGACGCCGAGCCGGCGGAATTCCGCGGTCTGGACGCCGACCCAGTGGGTCGCGAAGTCGCGGCATTCCTTGCGGAACTCGTTGACCGGGATCTCGTCCTTGTCCTTGCCCTTCGCCCGGTACTGCTCCTCGATCTTCCACTCGATCGGCAGGCCGTGGCAGTCCCAGCCGGGAACGTAGTTCGCGTCGTAACCGCGCATCTGGAAGGAGCGGTTGATGACATCCTTCAGGATCTTGTTCAGCGCGTGGCCGATATGCAGATTGCCGTTGGCATAGGGCGGCCCGTCGTGCAGGACGTATTTCGGCCGGCCCTTCGCGGCCTCACGCAGTCTGCCGTAGAGGTCCATGCCGTCCCATTTGGCAAGCCATTCCGGCTCGGCCTTGGGAAGACCGGCGCGCATCGGAAACTCGGTCTCCGGCAGGTTCAGCGTCTTGGAATAATCCACCGTGCCGGTTTCGGCAGCGTCGGAAGGTCCGGTTTCGGTCGTCTTGTCGGTCATCTGGGGTACCGTATCGTTCGCCGCGAAGAGGAGAGCGGCGCGAGGAAATCCGCGTCGGTGCGAGAAGGCAAAGCGTCCCGGCCCTTCGCCGGCTCGCAGCGAGCCGGTCAGAAGGCCGGGCGGCTAATTCGCAAAATGGCGTGGCGTGCGCACGTTCCCGACATGGGCGCTGGCTTTAGCAACTCGGCGGAGCGAAGGGAAGAACGAGAATGGCCGCGCCACCGGCAAGGCACGTGACGCTGCCCCGTCGCCGGCAACGGAAATCGGACTTTGCCGCGGATGCGCCGGCATCTATCCTTCCGGATAACTCCGGCGCATCCGCCTCCGGCTCTCAAAAGGCTTCGCCATGCCGGCCCTCATGCGGTTTCTTCTGCGCAACGCGCTGATCGGCTTTGCGGCCGCAGCGTTCGTGACCTTTGCGCTGGTCATGATCGATGTCGGCGGGTTCGGCCGCGTGATGCGCGAATCCGACCTGGGATGGCTCGCCTTCGCGCTGGTCGTCTATTTTCTCGGCCTGACCTTTTCCGGCGTGCAGATCGGCTTCGCGATCATGCTGGGCCAGCGCATGCCGGACGACGACAAATGAGGGCTGATGCGCCTCAGAACGCGATCGCGTCGTCGAGCCCGGACAGCGGCACCGCTCCCGCCAGCACCGCCCTCGCCTCTTCGGCGTCGCGGTCCATCTGGGCGATCAGCGCCTCGGCGCTTTCGAACTTCTCCTCGCCTCGCAGGAAGGCGAATAGCGAGACGTCGACCGTCTCGTCGTAAAGGTCGGCCGAAAAGTCGAAGAGGAAGGTCTCGAACAGAGCCGCCCCGTCGTCGAAGGTCGGCCGGCGCCCGAAGCTCGCGACGCCGTCATGGAGCGTTCCGTCGGCCAGGCGCAGACGCACGGCGTAGATGCCGAACTTCAGCATGGTCTCCGGCTCGAGCGTGATATTGGCGGTCGGATAGCCGAGCTTGCGGCCGAGTTGGGCCCCCTTCTGGACCGTGCCACGAATGGTCCAGCGATAGCCGAACAGGCCGGCGGCCTCCGCCACCTCGCCCGCCGAGAGAAGATCGCGGATGCGGCTGGACGACACCGTCTCGCCGCCCTCGTCCTGAAAGGCCGGCACGAGCGTCGCGCCGAAGCGATGCGCCTCGCCAGCGGCGATCAGCGTCTGCGGCGTACCGGCCCGCCTGGCGCCGTAATGGAAGTCGAAGCCCGCGACCACATGCGCCGCCTTCAGGCAGCCGACGATGACGGTCTCGATGAAGGCCTCGGGAGTCAGTCCGGCAAACTCGCGGTCGAAGGCCTGCTCGACCACGGCGTCGAAGCCGAGCGCCTCGAGAAGCTTCGCCCGCATCGGCGCCGGGGTCAGCCGGGCGACCGGCCGGTCCGGAGAAAATACGGTGCGCGGATGCGGCTCGAAGGTCATGCAGACGAGCGGGCAGCCCTCCGCCCCGGCGATCTCGCGGGCGACCGATAGGACCGCCTGGTGGCCGCGATGGACGCCGTCGAAATTGCCGATCGCGACGACAGCCCCGGACAGATGGGGGGCAAGCGTCTCGCCCCCCGGCAGCCGCGCGATCGCTCCTCTGCTCACGCCAAGGCCGCCATGAAATATCGGGCGGCGAGGCCCTTTTCGGCGAGGACACGGGCAACGACCTCCTCCGCCGGCGCCGCGCCGAACTCGGCGCCATGAATGCCGTGGATGATCAGGAGCACGTCGCAGCCGAAGTCGTTGGCTCCCTTAACGTCCGTCATCAGCCCGTCACCGATCGCGAGGATACCCGTGTCCTGCGCGATATCGCCAACCCGCATCGCCTGGCGATAGATCGGGGCATGCGGCTTGCCGGCGAGTTCGACCTTGCCGCCGGCCGCGGCGTAGTCGCGGGCGAGCGCGCCGGCGCAGTAGATCAGGCGCTCGCCGCGATGCACGACGATGTCCGGATTGGCGCAGATCATCGAAAGGTCGCGGGCCTTCAGGTCGGCGAGGAGGTCGCGGTAGTCGTCAGGGGTTTCTTTCTCGTCATGGTAAAGGCCGGTCGCCACCGCCGCCCTCGCCGCATCTGGCGAGCCGGTCCGCTCGACGTCGAGGCCGGCAAATAGGTCGAGGTCGCGCTCCGGCCCGATATGGAAGACCGGACCGCCGCTCTCGGCGATCAGCGCGCGCGTGGCGTCGCCCGAGGTGACCACCGCATCATAGGCCTCCCGGGTGACGCCAAAGCCGTCGAGTTGCTCCATCACCGCCGCCGCCGGGCGCGGCGAATTGGTCAGGAGGACGACCCGCGCACCGCCCGAGCGCGCCGCGACAAGCGCCTCTTCTGCCGCAGGATGTTTTCGCTCGCCATTGTGCACGACGCCCCATATGTCGCAGAAGATCGCGGCATAGCCGCCGGCCACCTCCGCGAGGGCTGCGATCTTTCGGGTCGGTTGCGAATCGATGCGGTCCATGCGCTATCCGCCTGGAATGAGTGCGATCGCGCAGGCGATAGAGACCGGGCGACGACGGGTCAAGGCAGCGGCCGGGCGGGCGGCCGTCAATGCTGCACCGCCGAACGCAGGCTGCGTGTCGATGTCGAATTTTGCGTTCACGCCATCTTGACAGCGCTTGGCGCCAATCCCTATGTCGAGGCTGTTAGCACTCGTCACCACTGAGTGCTACTCAAGCTTCAGCCGGATGCCGGAACGGGTCCGGCGTTACGTCCAACGAAGGGTTCAAACGAACATGGCAGCTGTGAACTTCCGTCCCCTGCACGACCGCGTCGTGGTTCGCCGGGTGGAGTCCGAAGCCAAGACCGCTGGCGGCATCATCATCCCCGACACCGCGAAGGAAAAGCCGCAGGAAGGCGAAATCGTCGCCGTCGGCTCCGGCGCGCGTGACGAGTCCGGCAAGGTCGTGCCGCTCGACGTCAAGGCCGGCGACCGCGTCCTCTTCGGCAAGTGGTCCGGCACCGAGGTCAAGCTGAACGGCGAAGACCTCCTGATCATGAAAGAGTCCGACATCATGGGCGTTGTCGCCTCCTGAGGCGAGACGAGCTTTCGGTCTCTTCGATCCACGCAACGATGAAACTTCAAACGGCGCCGGCCTTCATGGCGCGCCCGGGAGAATATCAACATGGCAGCTAAAGACGTAAAATTCGGCCGCGACGCTCGTGAGCGCATGCTGCGCGGCGTCGACATCCTCGCCGACGCGGTGAAGGTGACCCTCGGCCCGAAGGGTCGTAACGTCGTCATCGACAAGTCCTTCGGCGCTCCGCGCATCACCAAGGACGGCGTCACCGTCGCCAAGGAGATCGAGCTCGAGGACAAGTTCGAGAACATGGGCGCCCAGATGGTGCGCGAAGTGGCCTCGAAGACCAACGACAAGGCCGGTGACGGCACCACCACCGCGACCGTTCTCGCCCAGGCGATCGTCCGCGAGGGCGCCAAGGCGGTTGCCGCCGGCATGAACCCGATGGACGTCAAGCGCGGCATCGACGCCGCGGTCGCCAAGGTCGTCGAGGCGCTCGGCTCGGCCGCCCGCTCGATCGACACCTCTGACGAAGTCGCGCAGGTCGGCACCATCTCGGCCAATGGCGAGAAGGAAATCGGCGAGATGATCGCCGCCGCCATGCAGAAGGTCGGCAACGAGGGCGTCATCACTGTCGAGGAAGCCAAGACCGCCGAGACCGAGCTCGAAGTCGTCGAGGGCATGCAGTTCGATCGGGGCTACCTGTCGCCTTACTTCGTGACCAATGCTGAGAAGATGGTCGCCGAGCTCGAGGACGCCTACATCCTCCTGCACGAGAAGAAGCTCTCCAACCTCCAGGCGCTGCTGCCGGTTCTCGAGGCTGTCGTCCAGTCCTCGAAGCCGCTGGTCATCATCGCCGAGGACGTCGAGGGCGAGGCCCTGGCCACGCTCGTCGTCAACAAGCTGCGTGGCGGCCTGAAGATCGCCGCCGTCAAGGCGCCGGGCTTCGGCGATCGCCGCAAGGCCATGCTCGAGGACATCGCGATCCTCACCGGCGGCACGGTCATCTCCGAGGACGTCGGCATCAAGCTCGAGAACGTCACTCTCGACATGCTTGGCCGCTCCAAGAAGGTCTCGATCACCAAGGAAAACACCACCATCGTCGATGGCGCCGGTGAGTCCGAGCAGATCAAGGCCCGCGTCGGTCAGATCAAGGCGCAGATCGAGGAGACCACCTCGGACTACGACCGCGAGAAGCTCCAGGAGCGCCTGGCCAAGCTCGCCGGCGGCGTCGCGGTCATCCGCGTCGGCGGTGCGACCGAGGTCGAGGTCAAGGAGAAGAAGGATCGCGTTGACGACGCCCTCAACGCGACCCGCGCGGCCGTCGAAGAAGGCATCGTTCCGGGCGGCGGCGTCGCGCTGCTGCGCGCTTCCAACGCCGTCGACCTCAAGGGCATCAACTCCGACCAGGACGCCGGCATCGCCATCGTCCGCAAGGCGCTTCAGGCTCCGATCCGTCAGATCGTCCAGAACGCCGGTGCCGAGGGCTCGATCATCGTCGGCAAGATCCTCGAGAACTCCTCGCTCTCCTTCGGCTACAACGCCGCGACGGGCGAGTATGGCGACATGATCCAGATGGGCATCGTCGATCCGGTCAAGGTCGTTCGCTCGGCCTTGCAGGACGCGGCCTCGGTCGCCGGCCTGCTGGTCACCACCGAAGCCATGATCTCGGAGGCTCCGAAGAAGGAGTCGGCCGGCGGCGGCGGCATGCCCGGCGGCATGGGTGGAATGGGCGGCATGGGCGGCATGGACTTCTAAGAAGTCCCGCCCGGATCGCCTCCGGAACCGATCGGAAGGGGCTCGGCATCGCCGGGCCCCTTTCTGCGTCTTGAGGCATGTCGCACCCGCACCGCATCGGCGCCAGCCGCTCCGGCCGTCGGTGCTAGCTCGCTACGGAACGCCTTTGCTTTCAGTTCGTTACTCTCCCGACAATCGGCACTCATGCCGATAACCAGGAGGTTCCGACAATGGTCGACAAGAACGAAGTCAAGGGCGGCGCCAAGGAAGTCGGCGGCAAGATCAAGGAAGCCGTGGGCGGCGCGACCAACGATCGCGACATGGAAGTCGAAGGCCAGGCCGATCAGGTCGAGGGCAAGACCCAGAAGAATTACGGCAAGGTCAAGGACGCGGTTCGCGACCAGACCAGCTGATCTCAACGGCGATCACATCATGAAGGGCCGTCCCGGCAACGGGGCGGCCCTTTTCGTTACGCTCTGCCGTGCCCGCTGTTCGACGCAATGCCCTCCCGCGACACGCGTTCCACCTTTCCGGGACAGACGGCGCTACAAACGCAGTGTTCACCCGCAAGTGAGGGAACCGATCCCGATCTGCCTTGCCGTTGGCCGGCTTACGGATAGTTTAGAAGCGATCCAGGTCTGGCAGCCGGCCCTCCGTTCGGACGGCTGGCGCGCGACGCATTGACCAATCGCATCGGCGAGTCATCGACAGGAGGCGCCCTTGATCACCTTCACCCTCAACGGCGAGGAAAAGACCTTCGACGGCGATCCCGACACGCCGCTGCTCTGGGTCATCCGCGACGCCGAGAAGCTCACCGGCACCAAATATGGCTGCGGCATAGCGCAGTGCGGTGCCTGCACGGTCCATCTCGACGGCATGACCCGCCGCTCCTGCGTGACCCCGATCTCGACCGTCGATGGCTCGTCGGTCACCACGATCGAAGGGGTCGACGGACCGGAGGCGAAGGCCGTCCAGGCCGCCTGGACCGCGATCGACGTGCCGCAATGCGGCTATTGCCAGTCCGGCCAGATCATGTCGGCGGTCTCGCTCCTGCAGTTCAACCCGAGCCCGAGCGACGACGACATCGACGGCGCGATGGCCGGCAATATCTGCCGCTGCGCCACCTACAAGCGCATCCGCCAGGCGATCCACGACGCCGCCAAGACGCTGGAGGGCTGACACCATGGGCATTCAGAACGTTCGGGCCACGCGCCGCGGCTTTCTCGCCGGCGCCGGCCTCGTCATCGGCGTCGCCCTTGCCGGGCGCAACGCGCTCGCCGGCTCGCTGATCCAGGGCGCACCCGCCGGCGCCGAGGGCCCGCACAAGGACCTCAACGCCTTCGTCCGGGTCGCTCCGGACGGCACGGTGACGGTCCTGTCCAAGCATATCGAATTCGGCCAGGGTCCCTATACCGGCCTCACCACGCTGGTTGCCGAGGAACTCGACGCCGACTGGAGCCAGATGCGCGTCGCCGCGGCGCCTGCCGACGACGACCTCTACAAGAATCTCGCCTTCGGGCTGCAGGGAACCGGCGGTTCGACCGCGATTGCCAATTCCTACGAACAGATGCGGACGGCCGGCGCGACTGCCCGCGCGATGCTCGTCGCCGCGGCGGCCGACGCCTGGGATGTTCCGGCGGGCGAGATCACGGTCGAGAAGGGCCGCATCCGGCACGCCGGCAAGAACAAGGAGGGCGGGTTCGGCGAATTCGCCGACAAGGCCGCGACCATGGACGCGCCTTCCGACGTCAAGCTGAAGGATCCCAAGGACTTCGTCCTGATCGGAAAGGATCGCCACAAGCTCGACACGCCGGAAAAGACCAATGGCAAGGCCGTCTTCACGCTCGACGTCCTGGCCGACGACATGCTGATCGCCATGGTCGCCCATCCCGATCATTTCGGCGCGACGGTGAAGAGCTTCGACGACGCGGAGGCCCGCAAGGTGCCCGGCATCGTCGACATCAAGGCGATCCCGCAAGGGGTGGCTGTGTTCGCCGAGAACACCTTCGCCGCACTCAAGGCGCGTGCCGCGCTCGAGATCGAGTGGGACCTGTCGCAGGCCGAGACGCGGTCGAGTGAGGAGATCTACGCCGACTACCGGAGCGAAATGGCGAATGAAGGCCTCTCGGCGACGAATAATGGCGATGTCGACAGCGCCCTTTCGGGCAGCGGCATCACCACGCTCGAAGCCGAGATGATCTTCCCCTTCCTGGCGCATGCGCCGATGGAGCCCCTCGACGCGGTGCTGATCCGGGCGGAGGACGGCTCGATCGACTGCTACAACGGCGCCCAGTTCCCGGGTCAGGACAAGGCGGCGATTGCCGATGTCTGCGGCGTCGACCCCGCCAAGGTGCGCGTCAACACGCAGCTCGCCGGCGGCTCCTTCGGGCGCCGCGCGCAGTTCGGCTCGCCCTACATGCGCGAGGCGGCGGAGGCCTTCAAGGCATCCGGCATGGCGCGTCCGATGAAGCATGTCTGGACCCGCGAGGACGACATCCGGGGCGGCTTCTACCGTCCGATCTACGTCCACTCCATCAAGGGCGCGATCGACAAGGACGGCAACATCGTCGGCTGGAACCACAAGATCGTCGGCCAGTCGATCATGAAGAAGGACGGGCTCGACGAGACCACGGTCGAGGGCGCGTCCGACATGCCCTATGCGATCGAGAACCTGCGCGTCACCGGCTATCAGCCACAGCTGAAGGTGCCGATCCTGTGGTGGCGTTCGGTCGGCCACACGCATACGGGCTTCGCGGTCGAGACCTTCATCGACGAGCTTCTCGAACGGGCCGGCAAGGATCCGGTGGAAGGGCGCCTGGCACTCTTGAAGGACCACCCGCGCGAGGCGGGCGTCCTGAAGAAGGTCGCCGAGATGGCATCCTGGGGCTCGACGCCGACCGACGGCCGGCAGCGGGGCGTCGCCGTCCACAAGAGCTTCAACACCTATGTGGCGGAGATCGCCGAGGTCTCGCTCGGCGATGGCGGCATGCCGCGCGTCCACAAGGTCTGGTGCGCGGTCGACTGCGGCGTCGCGGTCAATCCGAACATCATCACCGCCCAGATGGAAGGCGGCATCGGCTACGGGCTCGGCGCGATCCTCTTCGACCAGATCACGCTCGGCGACGGCGGCGGGGTGGTCCAGTCGAACTTCCACGACTACCGCTCGCTCCGCATCAACGAGATGCCCGAGGTCGAGGTGGCGATCATCCCCTCCGAGGAGGCTCCGACCGGCGTCGGCGAGCCGGGCGTGCCGCCGATCGGACCGGCGGTCGCCAATGCCTGGCGCAGGCTGACGGGTCAGCCCGTCCGCCGCCTGCCGATCGTCAGCGCCCTCACGGCCTAACAGCGAGTACCGACACGTGATGCGACATCTCTCAACTGCCGGCCGTCTGGCCGGCATCACGCTTATTGCCGCCCTTGCCCTGGCGCCGGCCCTTTCGGGCGCGCAGGAGCGGGCGCCCGAGGCGCCGGAGCCGTCGACGCCGGCCGTCAGGCCGCTGTCGGAGATCAAGCCCGACACGCTGAAGCAGGTCTCGGAGTTCGACAACATCAAGGACGAGACGGAGCGCTCGATCGCGATCTTCAAGGAGACCGGCAAGGTTCTCCTGCATCCGCGCTGCGTCAACTGCCATCCGGCCGGAAACCGGCCGCTGCAGGGCATGGACATGCATCTGCACCAGCCGCCGGTCCAGCGGGGCGACGCCAATTTCGGCGTGCCCGGCATGACCTGCAACACCTGCCACGGTCCCGACAACGTCAAGCTCGTCGCCCAGGCGGAGGGGATCAAGTCGATCCCCGGCAATCCGAACTGGCACCTCGCACCCATCGAAATGGCGTGGCAGGGCAAGACGCTGGGCGAGATCTGCCGGCAGATCAAGGACCAGGACCGCAACGGCGGCAAGACTCTGGCCGAACTCGTCGACCACATGGCCAATGACGACCTCGTCGGCTGGGGCTGGCATCCGGGTGAAGGCCGGGAGAAGGTGCCGGGAACCCAGGAACAGTTCGGCAAGCTCTACGAAGCCTGGGCGGCCACCGGCGCCCACTGTCCGCAGGACTGAGGATCGGCCGGCGTTCCGGCCTTGCTGCCGGAGCGCCCGCTCCCGCGCGAAGTTTCCGGGCATGCCGGTTTCGGTCGGCATGTCGTTCTCAAGGCATATGGCTTTTTCGTCCGGATCGACGGACAATCGGGCGCTGCAATCGCCGCGCGTCCGATTCCCGCCATGGCCCGTCACATCAGATGAACGTCTTCTCCCCCCTCTCCCGCCTTTCCCTTCTCCTGGTATTGGCGGCTCTTGCCGGCTGCAACGCCACGTCCTCGGCGGTCGAACGGCCTCTGTCGGCGGAGGCCGAATGCGCCCGCTTCGGTTACCGGTCCGGCACGGGACCCTTTACCCAGTGCGTCAGGGAGATGCGCCAGCAGGCACACACGCTTGCACGCGCCCGGCGCTGATCTGACCTTGTTCCGGCCGATGCAGCACCGCCCGGCATGACCGTCGCGCTCGCCGATTTCATCGAAAGCTTCTCAAACGGCCCCTTCGCGGCCATCGCCGGCGATGCGCCCTGGCTCATCACCGGACGCGCGAGAGAGCATGTCGCCGGACTGGTTACCCGCCTCGAGCCTGACGCCTATCGTGTGGAGGGCGACATCGCCGTGGCGCTGTCGGCCGTCGTCGAGCCGGGCGCCGTCCTCAAGGGACCGCTCGTGGTCGGGCCGGGCTGTTTCGTCGGCGCTGGTGCCTATCTGCGCGGCGGCGTCTTCCTTGACGAGGCTTGCTGCGTCGGCCCCGGCTGCGAGGTGAAGTCCACCCTCGTTTTTTCCGGAACGCATATCGCCCATTTCAACTTCGTCGGCGACTCGATCCTCGGCGCGAACGTCAACATCGAGGCGGGCGCCGTCATCGCCAATCACCGCAACGAGCGGACGGACCGGCGCATCAGAATTCGCCATGCCGGAGGCGTGATCGAGACCGGCATCGTCAAATTCGGCAGCCTCGTCGGCGACGGCGCGAGGATCGGGGCGAATGCGGTGATCGCTCCCGGCGCGCTCCTCCTGCCCGGCACGATCGTCCCCAGGCTCGGCCATGTCGATCAGGCCCCGGCGCAGGCGTCGTAAAGGATTTCGAAATTCTTTTGATCCTCAGGCCCATCACCGCTACAAGCCCGGCTCAATCCGACGCGTATAATCATCATCGCTGAGACAAGAAGTCAGGACGACCCCATGCGCCCATCGAAACGCCCCGCCGACGCCATGCGTGACGTCTCCATGGACACCGGCGTCTCGCGTCACGCCGAGGGCTCCTGCCTCGTGCGATTCGGCCATACCGAGGTGCTGTGCACGGCGAGCCTGGAAGAGCGCGTGCCGCCCTTCCTGAAGAATTCCGGCAAGGGCTGGGTGACCGCCGAATACGGCATGCTGCCCCGCGCCACCGGCGAGCGCATGCGCCGCGAGGCCGCCTCCGGCAAGCAGTCCGGCCGCACCCAGGAAATCCAGCGCCTGATCGGCCGGTCCCTGCGCGCCATCGTCGACCTGAAGGCGCTCGGCGAACGCCAGATCACCGTTGACTGCGATGTCATCCAGGCCGATGGCGGCACCCGCACCGCGAGCATCACCGGCGGCTTCGTGGCGCTCGCCGAGTGCCTGAAATGGATGGAGGAGCGGGCCATGGTGAAGCGCCGCGACGTCCTGCTCGGCCATGTCGCCGCCGTCTCCTGCGGCATCCATGCCGGCGAACCCGTGCTCGACCTCGACTATGCCGAGGATTCCACCGCCGACACCGACGCCAATTTCGTCATGACCGGCGGCGGCGGCATCATCGAGATCCAGGGCACGGCCGAGGGCGAGCCGTTTTCGCAGGACGAGCTGATGCAGCTCCTGGCGCTCGCCAAGAAGGGTATCGACGAACTCGTCTCCACCCAGCGCCGTGTCCTCGGAGAGACCTGGTGAAGATCCTCAGGGCCGAAGACGGCCCCCTGCTCGTCGCCAGTCACAACAAGGGCAAGATCTGGGAGATCCGCGAGTTGATGGAGCCCTTCGGCTTCACCATCACTTCGGCCGCCGAAAAGGGCCTGGAAGACCCGGAAGAGACCGGCACGACCTTCGAAGAAAATGCCGAACTGAAGGCGCTTGCTGCGCTGAAAGCGACCGGCCTTCCCTCACTGTCGGACGATTCCGGCATCGCCATCGAGGCATTGAACGGCGATCCCGGCATCTATTCGGCCCGCTGGGGCGGACCCGAGCGCGACTTCGCCATGGCGATGCGCAATGTCGAGGAGAAGCTGCAGGCGGCTGGCGCGACGACGCCCGACAAGCGCCGCGCGACCTTCGTCGCCGTGCTCTGCCTCGCGCTGCCGGGCGGCGAGACGCATTTCTTTCGCGGCGAGGTGCATGGCACTGCCGTCTGGCCGCCGCGCGGAACGCTCGGCTTCGGCTATGATCCGATCTTCCTGCCGGATGGCGAGGAGAGGACCTTCGGCGAGATGATGTCGGCGGAGAAGCACGCCTGGCAGCCGGGCCAGAAGACCGCGCTGTCGCACCGTGCCCGGGCCTTCCAGAAATTCGCCCGCGAGGCGCTCGGAGCCGAATGACCCTCCACATGCAAGCTCCTAGCTCGCAAATCCTGTCCTTTTCGCCGGTGCCTCGCGATCCCGGCTTCGGCGTCTATGTGCACTGGCCGTTCTGCGCGGCGAAATGCCCCTATTGCGACTTCAACAGCCATGTCCGCCACAAGCCGGTCGACCAGGACCGCTACGCGAGCGCCTTTGAGCGCGAACTGAGGGAGGCGGCGCGCCGTTCGTCCGGCGAGACGGTGACCTCGATCTTCCTCGGCGGCGGCACGCCCTCGCTGATGGCGCCGGCGACGGTCGGCCGGATCCTCGACGCGGTCGCCGCCAACTGGACGGTGGCGGAGGGCGCCGAGATCACGCTCGAGGCGAATCCGTCCAGCGTCGAGGCAGAGCGCTTCCGCGGCTACCGCGCGGCCGGCGTCAATCGGGTGTCGCTCGGCGTCCAGGCGCTGAACGACCCCGACCTTCGCCGCCTCGGCCGCCTGCATGACGTCGAGCAGGCGCTGGGGGCGATCCGGCTCGCCCGCGAGACCTTTCCGCGGCTATCGTTTGACCTGATCTACGCCCGGCCCGATCAGACGGTCGAGGCCTGGGAGGCCGAACTGTCCCAGGCGATCGACCTCGCCGCCGATCACTTGTCGCTCTACCAGCTGACGATCGAGCAGGGCACGCCCTTTCACGCTCTCTACAAGGCGGGCAAGCTGATCGTGCCGGACGGCGAGACCTCGGCCCTGCTCTACGAGTCGACGCAGCGTCTGACGGCGGAACGCGGCCTACCCGCCTATGAGATCTCCAACCATGCCGTGCCGGGCGCGGAATCACGCCACAACCTCACCTATTGGCGCTACGGGCTCTATGCCGGGGTCGGGCCCGGCGCACATGGCCGCCTCATGGGCGAGCGAGGCCGCCATGCGATCGCCAACGAGACGCTGCCCGAAACCTGGCTGAAGATGGTCGAGGCCTGGGACTGGGGCGCCGTGGAGGACGAGCCGCTGACGGCCGAGGAACAGGCGGACGAACTGCTGCTGATGGGCCTCCGGCTCAGCGAGGGGATCGACCTCAGCCGCTGGCGGAAGCTCGCCGGCCGCGACATCGACCGGGAGAGCGAGGCCGATCTTCGTTCGCACGGCATGATCGAGCGGCTCGGCCCGGACCGCATCCGCGCGACGCCCGCGGGCATGCTGGTGCTCGATGCTGTGGTGGCGGACCTCGCCTGACCCCCGGCCTTACCCGGCCACGGTCAGCCACGGCCAGCGCGGGCGATAGTCGTCGGCCTTCAGCCGAAACCGTTCGGGCTGTGGGAAATGCGCGTTCATCCGGAGGATCCCGCCTTCGAGATCGCCGAAGCCGTCCGGCGCATAGACCGTCCTCGACCCCACTTCGACGGCGACGCAGGTGCAGGCGATGAGGAAGCGGTCGACCGACTCTCGCGCCGAGCCGAGCGGCGGATAGGTCACGCCGAACCGGCGTTCGAACCAGAGATGCACCCGCGCCTGGTTCCGCACCTCGACCCGCACGCCGAGATCGGCGGTCGCGGCTTCGACCCGCCTGATCACCCTGTCCTCGGCTTCGAAGCTCAGATCGGCCGCGTCGAAATAGAAGACGTCGTAATCGCGGACGCCCCAGCCGGCATCGCGGCCGGACTTCTGGTTCCAGACCGCCTGAAAGATGCAGCCGGCCGCAAGATGGCATTGCGGCAGGCCGAGCCGCGCCAGCCGGTCGAGAAGCGCGACATTGACGGGGTTGGCGAGGGCGCAGCCGAGGATCGGGTCGGACGACATGGTAGGATTCGCCTTGCTGCGCGCCGGCGCCGGCTCTCAGCCGGCTCCGGCCTTCGCCACCGGGCTCGTCTCGTCCCCGGGCGAGACCGTCTCGACACTGTCAGGCGCCCGATGTTGCGCGCGCTGGCGCGCCGGGCCCATCGCCTTGACGAGATTGTGGGCGGTATTGATCAGGCCGATATGGGAGAAGGCCTGCGGGAAATTGCCGACGAGCCGCCCCGCCTTCGGATCGTACTCCTCCGCCAGAAGCCCGAGATCGTTGGCGATGCCGAGCAGCCTGCCGAACAGCGCGAGGGCGTCGTCGACGCGGCCCGACAGGATGTAGGCATCGGCCAGCCAGAAGCTGCAGGCGAGGAAGGCTCCCTCCTCGCCGCCGACCCCATCGTCGGAATGGTCCGTCGAATAGCGCAGCACGAAGCCGTCGCGCATCAGCTCCCGCTCGACCGCGGCGATCGTGCCGGCGACGCGCGGGTCGTCCGGCGGCAGGAAGCCCAGCTGCGGCATCAGAAGGAGGCTCGCATCGAGAGTCTCCCCGCCGTAATATTGGACGAAGCTGTTCTTGTCGCGATTGAAGCCCTTCTCGCAGATCTCGGCGTGGATCTCGTCCCGCAGGGCGCGCCAGCGATACACCGGCCCGTCGAGGCCGAAGCGCTCGACGCTGACGACGGCGCGATCGAAGGCGACCCAGCACATCATGCGCGAATGGGTGAAGGCCCGTTCCGGCCCGCGCACCTCCCAGATGCCCCGGTCGAGCGACTGCCACGCCATTTCCAGATGTTCGAGCAGCACCTTCTGCATGCGCCAGGCTTCCTCCTGCGGCTGCAGTTCGGCCTCCCTCGCGGCATGCAGCGTGTCGATCAGTTCGCCGAAGACGTCGAGCTGCGTCTGGTCGGCCGCACCGTTGCCGACGCGGACCGGTAGGCTCGCCTCGTATCCGGCGAGCCAGGGCAGCTCGCATTCCGTGAGCCAGCGCTCGCCGGCAAGACCGTACATGATCTGCAATTGCGCCGGCTCGCCCGCGACGGCGCGCAAGAGCCACTGCCGCCAGGCTTCCGCTTCCTCGCGATAGCCGGCGTTCAGCAGCGCATAGAGCGTCAGCGCGGAATCGCGCAGCCAGCAATAGCGGTAGTCCCAGTTGCGCGAGCCGCCGATCGCCTCCGGCAGCGAGGTCGTCGGCGCGGCGACGATCCCCCCGGTCGGCGAGAAGATCAGCGTCTTCAGCGTGATCAGCGAGCGGACGACCGGCTCGCGCCACTCGTCCGGCATCGTCTCGAAACTGCCGCTCTTCACCCATTCGCGCCACCAGATCACCGTGCGCTCGAGGCTCTCGCAGCGGTCGGGCGCGAAATGCGGCGTCTGGTGCGACGGGTGATAGGAGAGCGTCATGGGCACGACGTCCCCCTCGCCCACCGTGAAGGAGGCGACCGTGCGCATGTCCCGCCCCTCGAGCGGCACATTGGTATGGAGCTCGACCGCATGCGGACCGGCGATCGCGGACAGGCCGTAGTCGCGCCGGCGCACCCAGGGCACGTCGCGCCCGTAGCCGAAGCGCAGGACGAGCTCCATCGACATTTCGACCGTTCCCGAAACGCCGGTGACGATGCGCACGAGATCGAGCTTCTGCTCGTCGTCGCTGAGCGGCATGAAGTCGGTGACCGCCACGGTCCCGGTTTCCGTCGTAAAGCGGGTCTCGAGGATGGCGGTGTCCGGAAGGTAGCGTCGGGCGACGGTAACCGTCTCGTCCGCCGGCGCAATCTTCCAGTAGCCGTTCTGCGGGCCGCCGATCAGGGACGCGAAGCAGGCCGGGGAATCGAAGCGGGGCAGGCACATCCAGTCGACCGACCCGTCGCTTGCGACAAGCGCCGACGAGATCATGTTGCCGATGAGACCATAGGACTCGATCGGTTTGCTCATGCTGGCGTCTCCATGCAGATTGATGCCCTCGCACATAGGCCGGAGCCGGGATTCGTCAGCCGGAAGACGGCAATCGGCGCCGGAAGGAAGGCTCCGCCGAGATCGATCGGGCTGGAAATGCCCGGAAGTTCCGGCCCGCGATGCAAGGGGTCCGGGTGCCGGAATCCGACTGCCTTATCGACGATGAGATGAATGGAAGGGGCTACCGCACCGACGTCTCACGACGGCCGCGCAACGATTGGCGGCGGAGCACAAGGATCACGCGCGCACACCGGGACACAGGCGGTCACTGCGGTCTGCGCTAAGCTGATGTCCGAGAGAAGATTAAGAGAATGGTACGGTTGGGTGGGTTCGAACCACCGACCTTCGGAGCCACAATCCGACGCTCTAACCAACTGAGCTACAACCGCACGCGCGGGCAAGGCCGCTTGAGGCTGGGAATAAGATTTTTCGCCGCCATGCGCAAGCCCGCAGAATGCGCATCCGGCATCGCGGCACGGCGCATGAAGAGGCGGCGGCGCGGCCTAGCTTAAGCCGCCTGGGCAGAGGCCGTCCACGCTAATGCGCCGAACGGCAGCTCGGCCGCGGAAGCAACCCGCGACCGGCGACATGTCTCGATGTGCCGCGGCGACTGCGGGAAAAATCCCGCCCGTCCGAAGTCAGTGGTTGCCGGAAGCCTTCTGGAACGCTTCGCGGCCCGGCTTCAGCATGTCCTGCGCGACGCTCTGGGTCAGCGACTGCATGTCCTTGACCTGGTCGGTCGCCATCTCGATCTGCTTGCGCACATAGGCGGTCTGCATCTCGATGATGTCGGCGAAGGACTTGGCGGCCATCATCTGGTCGAGATGCTGGAAACCGAGCTCGGCATTCGTGCGCATCGCGTCGATGGCCTTCTTCGACAGCTGGAGCGAACCCTGGTGGGCGTTCTCCATCGTCGACTCAAGCGCGCGCGTCGCCTCGTCGGCGGCCGACTTCATCCGACCATAGGCTTCCTTCGACTGCTCCATCGACTTCTGCGTCATGGCGCGGAAGGTCTCGGTCATCTGGCTGGGATCCATGCCCATCATCGACTGCGGGTTCGGCATCGCGAACGGATCTCTGGCGTCGGACATTCGACTGTCTCCTTATGAATTATTCTCTGGACCACCGCCTGTATTGCGACCAGCGGATGCCTCTTTGTTTATCATTTTTATTTGTGCAGTGCAACATACTCCCCACGATTCCGGCTCGCTCTCGCGGAAACGTTAACCCTTCCGGGCGACTAGGGCCGGGTTCGCATGGTCGGCGGCTTTATTCGCCGGATGCAGGCTATTATGAATCCATTCTTAAAGCGGCCGAAGAATCCGAATGCGGAGGAGCCCCTCGCGGCAGGCGGGCGGCCAGAGTGGAAGCGTAACCGATGGCGACATCGACGGTGCCCAATGCGTTGGCGATCATGGCAACGCCGCTCGTGCGGACGGCCAACACCGCCTCTGCCGCGCTTGCCGTGTTCTCGGCGGACATGTCGGCTCTCGTCTGGGTCAACCAGGCGGGGGCAGCGCTTTTTGGCCCCGCTTCGGCCGGCGCGAAGGCCGAGCCGTCCGGCGCCTCGCCGGCCATGCTGCGGCAACTGCGCGCCGCAGCGGGTACGTTGAGCCGCAAGGGCCGTGCAACGGCCATGATCCGCCCGGCCGCCATGGGCTTCGCCAGACCGCTGACCGCCGAACTCACGCAATTCGACGTGCCGGAGGCAGGCGCTTGCGCGCTGATGCGGATCGAGATGGCCGGACGGACGCCGGAGACGGCCGAGACGCGCGATGCGCGGCTTTTGGCCGAGGCCGGAGCGGCAGGACTCTACGGATCCGACGGCATCCAGCTTGCCGCTGCGCCCGCCACGGCCTTTCCCGATACGCTCGATGCGCAGGCGGTCAGCGCCTTTGCCGCCTCGGACGAGGAGACGGGAAGCCTCGAGGCGGCGGACGGCTCCCAGGTCGGCCTCGCCCGCATCGCGGCGGACCGCATCGCGGCCTGGCTGGTGTCCCCGCCGCGCCAGGACGATGCGGCACCGGACGAACCCGTGACGGAAGTCGCGGCCGAGGCTCCGCTCGCGGCCACCGGGCCCCAGCGCCTCCATTCAAGCTGGGGCGCCAGTGCAGCCGAGGCGGCGACCGGGCGAGTGGCGGCGCAGGAAGATGGTCCGCCGGAAGCCGGCACAGAGGCGGATGAACCCGCGGCCGCCGCTTCGGGCGAAGGGGAGCCCGACGAACAGGAGAGCGCGCCCCCCGCCTTGCCCGGCAACATGCAGGAAGAGGCCGCGAGTCCGCGGCGCGGGGACGCGGAGACCGTGTCGCGCCCGCTTCGCAGGCATTCGCTCTGGAGCGTTGGACCGCAGGATGCGGCGACCGACGCCGAGACCGCAACAGAGCCCCCGGAAGCCTCCGCGCCGGCTGCCGCCGGGCCCGAGCCTGTCGCCGAGGACGATGCGGTGACGTCCGATGAGGAAACGGCCGACGTGCCGCCACCGCCCGAAGCCGAGCCCTCCGCCGAGGACGGGACCGCATCGGACGAGCCCGACGAAACTGCGCCGGAGGCGGAAGCCGTGGCAGCGGCCGCCGAGGCGACTGGCGCGCAGAAGGCGGATGTCCGTCCGGTGACGGCGGCCGACTTCCCGCATGTCGGCGGGCTGTCGGAGGGCGAGGACGAACCCTTCCTGCCGCTGTTCGACGTTGCGCCGGTCCGCTTCGTCTGGCGGCTCGACGCCGAAGGCCGCTTCCGCTCGCTGTCGCCGGAATTCGCGCGGGCGGTCGGGCCGCTTTCCGCCGATGTTCTCGATCGCAGCTTTTCGGAGGTGGCGCGCGCCTATCGGCTCGATCCCGAGGGCGCTGTCGAAAGGCTGCTGCAGCGCCGGGACACCTGGTCCGGCCGCACGGTCTTCTGGCCGGTCCAGAACGCCGCCATGCGGGCGCCGGTCGATCTCGCCGCGCTTCCTGTCTATGCGCGCGACCGCAGCTTCGACGGATTTCGCGGGTTCGGCATCGCCCGGCTCGCCGATTCCGTCGCCGATCCGGATGCGCTCGGCCTGTCGCTCGGCCAGGCCATGGCGGGCGAGCCTGCCGGGTCGGAGATGAGGAGAGAGGACGATCCCCCGGTCTCGGGCGAAGCCCGGATGGCAAAAGCCCTCCTCCAGAGCATTTCGCCCGATTCCGCCGACGTTCCGTTCGGACGCCGCGATCCGTCCGAGCGGCCGGCCGGACCGGACGGCGCCGAGGAGGCGCGCAAGATCATCCGGCTGGAAGAGCGTCGCCGCTTGAAGGATGGAACCCTCAGTCCGGCGGAGGAGGACGCCTTCCGGGCGATCGGCGAGCGGCTGGCCGACAGACCGGGCCCGCGCGATCTCGAAGAGGCGGTCAGGCTGGCCTCCGCCCGTATCGAGGCGATCGAGGAAGGCCGCACGGGGACCGCCGACATCCTTGGCGGGGAAGCGGATGCCGCCGGTTCGCCGGACGCACCCGATACCCCCACGGCAGACCCCCGGAACGCGGCTCCCGCCGCGATCGACCGGCCCGCGACAGGGCATCCGCCGAGGCGCGAGATGCAGCCGGCCGAAGCCATGGCAGCGCAGGAGGGGGAAGCGTCTCCTGCCGATGAGGACGACGCGCAGTTCAGCAGCGGGCTGGAACGGATATACGGCTTCCTGCCGATGCCGATCCTGGTGCGCCGCCGCGACGAACTCGTCTACGCCAACCGCGAGTTCCTGGACCTCACGGGCTATGGAGACCTTACCGCCCTCGTCGCCGCGGGCGGCCTCGACGCTCTCGTCTGCGAGCCCGACGCGGTGACGGGCGCCAACGGCGCGGTCACGCTGCAAAGGGCGAATGGCGACCGGCTGTCGGTCCGGGCGCATCTCCAGCGCGCGACGATCGCCGGGCAGTCCTGCCTGGTGATGTCCTATTTCGCTTCGCCCCGGCTCTGCGCCGCCACGCTCGACCGCCTCGGCCCGGCCGCGGTGGCCGTCGCCCCCGATGCCGAAGCCCAAGCCGGCGGGAGCGCCGACGCGGGCGGCAAGGACGCGGCGGAGTTCGCAGCCGTGCTCGACCGGGCGGCCGATGGCGTCGTCCTGATCGACGAGGCCGGCGCCGTGCGGACGATGAATTCTTCAGCGCATTCGCTGTTCGCCATTCCCGAGGACGACGTGGCGGGAAGACCCTTTGCCGCATTGTTCGCGCATGAGAGCCAGAAGGGCCTGCGCGGCGATCTCGAGCGGCTGCGCGCCAGCAATGGCGGCAATGGCGAAGAGGCTGGCGATGCCGGTCCGCCGGCTTCGCCTATCGCGGAACGCAACGCCATCGGCCGGGTCGCCGATGGCGGCTTCGTCCCGATGGCCGTCCGACTGGTGCGCCTGCCCGAAGGGCGCGGCTTTGCCGCCGTCGTGCGGGACATCACCCGCTTCAAGGAGATCGAGGAGGATCTCGTCAGGGCGCGCAATGCGGCCGAGGCCGAGAGCATGCACAAGAGCGCATTTCTCGCCAACGTCTCGCACGAGCTGCGCACGCCGCTGAACGCCATCGTCGGCTTTGCCGACCTGATGGTCTCGGAAAGCCTCGGACCGATCGAGAACCCGCGCTATCTGGAATATCTGGAAGACATCAAGCGCTCGGGCCATCACGTGCTCGATCTTATCAACGAGCTCTTCGACATCTCGAAGATCGAGACCGGCCGTCTGAGCCTCGCCTTCGAGGCGATCTCCCTGACCGAAGTGGTGACCGAGGTCGCGGCGGTGACGGGCCCGCAGGCCCAGCGCCAACGGGTGATCGTGCGCACCCACCTGCCCTCTTCCGTGCCGCCGGTGGTCGCCGACCGCGCCACCTTGCGGCAAGTTGCCGGCAATCTCGTCGCCAACGCCATCCGCTCGACGCCGGCCGGCGGCCAGGTCATCGTCTCCACCCGCTACGACGCGCAGGAGGGCGTCGCCCTGCGCGTCCGCGATAGCGGGGGTGGCCTGCGCGAGGACGAGATCACGGCGCTGATGCGTCCGATGCACGAGGGCGGGCCGCAGGGCGCACCGGCCGAGGGAGGCGGCTTCGCGCTCGCCCTCACCAAGGCGATGGTCGAGGCCAACCGGGCGACCTTCACGGTTTCCTCGTCCCCCGGCGAGGGGACCCTCTTCGAGATCGTCTTTCCGCCGGCGCGCGTTCTCATCGACTGACGGCCCGCGCGCCTACCGCGCCAGCATTCCGCGATAGAGATCGGCGACGGTCGCCATGACCGCCTCCTCGGTATAGCCGCCGAGAACCCTTGCGCGGGCGGCCGCGCCCATGGCGGCGACGCGGGCCGGATCGGCGGCGAGTTCGGCGAGCCGTTCGGCAAGCGCCGCCGCGTCGTCCGGCGGAACCACGAAGCCCTCCACCCCGTCGCGCACGAAACTGCGGCACCCCGGGACGTCGGTGGTGAGGATCGCACGCCCGCAGGCCGCGCCTTCCAGAAGCGAACGCGGCAGACCCTCGCCGCCCCGCGAGGGCAGGCAGCAGACGTGGTAGCCGCGCCAGACGGCCCCGACGTCGCGGGTCCGGCCATGCCAGGCGATGCCGTCGCGACTCTGCCACTCCGCCAGCCGCGCCCCGGGGATCGCCTTCGGATTGTCGGGGTCCGGTGCGCCGTAAAGCGACAGCGTGATGTCATGACCGCGGGCGCGCGCCCTGGTCACGGCCTCGACGGCAATGTCCGCCCCTTTCGACCAGAGCATGCGCGAGACGAGCGCGACCTTCAGCGGCGGCTGCAGCGGCATCGGCGCCGCCGCGAAGGCCTGCGGATCGACCCCGGCGCCGCCGACGATGGTCACGCGCGGGTCCGTTGCCGCAAGGCCAAGCAGAGCGGGGTCGTCGGAGTTCTCGAAGAGGAAGTGCGTGCCGGCAGAGGCGAGCCCGCTGCGGATCGCGGCGCGCAGGGCCAGCCGGGCGGATCGCCCGACGAGGTCGGTCTTGGCGCCCAGAAGGCCGAAGCCGGTGACGGCGAGGATGCGCCGGTCGATGCCGGCGAGCCGCGCCGCCGCAGCGCCGGTCATGATGCCCTTCAGCGAAATGCAGTGGACGATGTCCGGCCGTTCCGTCCGGAAGATCGCGGCGAGCCGCGACACCGCCGATGCCGTCGCGAACGGGCTGAGGCTGCGCCGCTCGGCCTCGAGCGGCACCAGGCGCCCGCCGGCCGCCGCGATCGGGCCGGCATGATCGCGCACCCGCGTCGCGACGATCACCTCCAGCCCGAGCCCGGCGGCCGCGCGGATCATCGGCAGGAAATGCGAGGCGACGAACCAGTCCTCGGTCGCCACGAAGGCGATCTTGGCTCTCGGCGGAACGGGCTGCATGCGGCGGCTGCGACCTCTGCTTGACGATGACTCGGCGACAGGCCTTAGAGCGCCGCGCGTCCGTTTGGACGCGCAAAGGACGCTCTAACTCATTGAATCTTCGCATCGTGCTTTCCGAAAATCGATTCCGATTTTCGGGCCGATGCTGTAGCATCCGGCCGGTGCGACGCGGAGTCCCGGTCGCGCCTTGTGCACGCTATGCGCTGCCGCCGATGCCTCTATTCGGCCGCCGGCTGCAGTCCCGCGGGCTGATCGCGTTCCGGCCGGACCTTGTGCGGGAACTCGGTCACCCGCTGCCAGGTCGGGGCGGCCGGCAGGAGCTCCGGCTGGTTCGCCGGCAGGATCTGGCCGGAATAGGCCACGGCCAGCTCGCCGCCGACATGGCCCGGCTCTTCCTCCGCGCGGTTCGGCTTCAGCATCCACCGGAACAGCCGGCCGGTGACATGGCTGAGATCGTCCATCAGCGTGTAGACTGAGGGGATGAAGACCAGCGACAGGACGGTCGAGACCACCAGGCCGCCGATCACCGCGATCGCCATCGGCGCGCGGAACTCGCCGCCCTCGCCCGAGGCCATCGCCGCCGGAACCATGCCGGCGACCATGGCGAGGGTCGTCATGATGATCGGGCGCGCCCGCTTGCGGCCGGCATCGATGATCGCCTCGGTCTGGCTGACGCCATGCTTTTCCTGCTCGACCGCGAAGTCGACAAGCATGATGGCGTTCTTGGTGACGATGCCCATCAACATGAGAATGCCGATGACGACCGGCATCGAGACGGCATTGTGCGTCAGGAGCAGCGCGCCGACGACGCCGCCGACCGAAAGGGGCAGCGAGGCGAGAATGGTGATCGGCAGGAAGACGCTGCCGAACAAGAGGATCAGGACGACGAGCACCATCATGATGCCGGCGCCCATCGCCTGCGCAAAACCGCCGAACACCTCGGCCTGGATCTCGGCATCGCCCGTCTCCTGCAGCCGCACGCCCTCGGGCATGTTCTTGACCGCCGGCAGTTCCCTGATCTTCTCCAGTCCCTGTCCGATCTCGTAGCCGGGCATCATCGACGAGCCGACCTTGACCAGGCGATCCCGGTCGTAGCGGTCGATCGTCGAGGGGCCCTGGCCGAAGCGGATGTCGGCGACCGAGTCGAGCGGCACGGAGGCGCCGGCAGCCGTCGTGACCCGCAGGTTCTTGATCGTCGACAGGTCCTTGCGGGCGTTCTCCTCGAGTTCGACGCGGATCGGCACCTGCCGCGCGCCGACATTGAACTTGGCAAGGTTGGCGCCGACATCGCCGATCGTGGCGACCCGGACGGTCTGCGAGATCTGGTCGGGCGTCACGCCGAGATCGGCGGCCTGGTCGAGGCGCGGCCGAATGCGGATCTCCGGGCGCGGGAATGAGGCCATCGCCGAAGGGTTGGAGAACATCGGGTCGCGCCGCATCTCGCTTTCCAGGCGCGAGGCGACGTCGGCGACCTTGTCGCCGTCAGCGCCGAGAATTCCGACGGAGAGTTCGCGCTCGCCGCGATCGTTGACGTAGAAGGAGCGGATGTCGGGAATGGCCGCCAGCTTGTCGGCGATGATCGGCTCCAGCTCTGCCTGGCTGCGGGTGCGTTCCCACTTGCGCGACAGGTTGATGGTCAGCGCCGCCCGGCGCAGTTCCAGCGTTCCCGTCGGGCTCGACCCGCCGATGACGAGGACGCTCCGGACCTCCGGCAGTTCCTTGATGGTCCGCATCGCCTTGTCGGCCGCCTGACGCGTGTCCTCGAGCGTCGCGCCCGGCGGCAGTTCGAGCGAGGCGACGATGCGCGAGGAATCCTCCTTGGGAATGAAGCCCGTCGGCAGGTATTTCGTGCTCATCATCGACAGCACGAAGAGACCGATGCCGGCGATCAGCGTCAGCCAGCGCCAGCGCACGGTCACGCGCAAAATGCCGGTATAGGCCCGCATGACGAGCCCGTCGCGATGCTCGACCCGGTGCGGCCGGGCGATATAGGCGAGAAGCGCGGCGAGGATGATCGCGCCGCCGCCGATGGCGAGCGACAGCTCCACCGCCCGCTCGTAGCTCACCTCGGGCAGCATTCCCGCATAGGAGGCGACCGTCGCCACGAAGCCGTTGCCGAGATCGGCGCCGGGGATGAAGACGAGCGCGAAGAGCGCGCCGATCGCAAGCACCGCCAGCGGGCCGAAGAGGCCGAGCTTCCTGCCGAACAGCCGGAAGAAGCCCGGGCCCTCGGTCGCGTGCGGCCGGAAGAAATAGGCGGCGAGCATCGGCGTGATCAGCCGCGCGACGAGCAGCGAGAAGAAGACGGCCATCGCGACGGTCAGGCCGAACTGCTTGAAGTACTGCCCGGCGATACCGCCCATGAAGGAGACCGGCGCGAAGACCGCCATGATCGTCGCCGTGATCGCGATGACGGCGAGGCCGATCTCGTCCGCCGCCTCCATCGCGGCACGATAGGGCGTCTTCCCCATCGCCATGTGCCGCTCGATGTTCTCGATCTCGACGATCGCATCGTCGACGAGAATGCCGGTGACGAGGGTGATCGCCAGAAGGCTGACGAGGTTGAGCGAGAACCCCATCAAATCCATCGCCCAGAAGGTCGGGATCGCCGCCAGCGGCAGGGTGATCGCAGCGACGGCCGTCGCGCGCCAGTCGCGCAGGAACAGGAGAACGACGATGACGGCGAGGAGTGCGCCTTCCTCCAGCGTCTCCATCGCCGACTGATAGTTGCCGAAGGTCGAGGTGACGCTGTCGTCGATATTGGCGAAGGTGACGTCCGGATAGGCCTTGGCGAGTTCGGCAACCTTCTCCGCCGCCGCGTCGGCGACGGTCGTGTCGGAGGCGCCCTTGGCACGATAGATCGAGAAGGCGACGACCGGCTGCCCGTCGAGCCGGGCAAAGGAGCGCGGCTCCTCCCAGGCGTCGATCACCTCGCCGAGATCCGACAGGCGCACCTGGCGCCCGCCCGCGAGCGAGATCTTGGTGGATGCGAGACCCGAGACCGTGTCGGCGGCGGCGAGCGTGCGGATCGCCTGCTCCTGGCCGCCGAACTCGGCCCGGCCGCCGGAGCGGTCGACATTGGTCGAGCGCAGCTGCGCGTTGACCTGCGCCGCCGTGACGCCGAGCGCGGCGAGACGGTCCGGATCGAGCCGCACCTGGATCTCGCGTTCGACACCGCCCATGCGCTCGACCCGGCCGACGCCCTTCAGCCCCTGCAGGGCGCGGATCACCGTGTCGTCGACGAACCAGGAGAGCTGTTCCGGCGTCTTGCCCGGCGCATAAGCGCCATAGGTGACGATCGACTGATCCTCGACATTAAGCCGCTGGATGATCGGCTCCTCGATCGTCGCCGGCAGGTCGGAGCGGATCTTGGCGATAGCGTCCTTGACGTCGTCGAGCGCCCGGCTGCTGTCGATCTCGAGCCGGAACTCGGCCGCCGTCACCGACGAGCCGTCGGTGATCGTCGAGGTGACGTGCTTGATGCCGGAGACGCTCGAGATCGCGTCTTCGACCTTCTTGGTGACCTGGGTCTCGAGCTCCGAGGGCGCCGAGCCGGATTCGGTCACCTGGACGGTGATCACCGGCACGTCGATGTTCGGAAAGCGGGTGATCGGCAGCCCGGAGAAGCTGACGAGCCCGAGCGCAATCAGGACCACGAAGAGCAGGACCGGCGGAACCGGGTTGCGGATCGCCCAGCTGGAGAAGTTCCAGTTCATCACTCGGCCTCCGCCGTCTTCATCGGAACGGGCGTGACGGCGTCGCCGTCGCGCACGAAGGTGCCGGCCAGCGCGACGACATCCTCGCCTTCCTTCACGCCCGTCCTTATCTCGATCGAATCGCCGTCGGAAATCCCCGTCTCGACCGTCCGGGTCTTGACGGTTCCGTTCTCGACCACCTGGACGGTGGCCTTGTCCCCGTCGAAGATGACCGCAGTGCGCGGCACGACGACGCCGCGATCACGCGCGATCTCGACGACGCCCCTGGCGAACGAGCCGGCATGCAGCGCATCCGACTTCGGCAGCGCGATACGCACATCGCCGAGCCGCGTCGTCTCGTCGACCTTGGGCGACACCAGGCGGATCTTGCCTTCGAAGGACTTCTCGCTGCCGGGCAGGTGGACGGTGACGGGCTGGCCTTGGGACAGCCCGGCAAGCTGCGTCTCGGGGACGGCGGCGGCGAGTTCGATCAGGCCGTCTCGGGCGATCTCGAACAGCGCGCCGCTCGCCGACGAGACGATGCCGCCGAGCCTGACCGAGCGGGACAGGACGAGGCCGTCGGTGGGCGCCTTGATCTCGGCTTTCGATTTCCTCAGCTCGAGCTGCTTGCGCGTCGCCTCGAGGACCGCCTTGTCGGCCTCGGCCACCGCGACCCCCTGCCTGGCGTTGGCAAGGCTCGCCCGGGCCGAGGTCGCGGCCTGAACGCGCTGGTCGAGGACATCCTGGCCGACGATCCCCTTCTTGGCGAGCGGCTGGGCTCTGGCGAGCGCCGCCTCGGCCTCCTTGACCACCGATTGTGCGTTTTCGATCTGCGTCTGCGCCTGGCCGAGCGCGGCCTCGGCCCGCGCGATCTGGGCGGTGTTCTGGGCTAGGTCGGTGTCGATCATGTCGGTCTCGAGCCGCGCCAGGACTTCGCCCCTGGTCACCATGTCGCCCTCCTCGGCGAGGAGCTCGGCGACGCGCAGGCCTTCCACGTCCGCGCCCACGACGACCGTCTCACGCGGGGTGAGCGTGCCGGTGACGGTGAGGGCCGACACGAGCTCCCGGACGCGGGCGGTCGTGACGGATATGCTCGGAGGCTGCGGCGTTTGGACCGTCCCCGCGGGAGCGTCCTCGGCGGCCGCTGAAACCGCCGCGCCGACGCTGAGCACGCCAAAGAGCGCGAGCGTTGCAAGCTGGGCGGTGAAGGAACGGATAGACATACGCATGCCTCGAAATCTCAATTTCACGCACGGTCCTCGCGGACCGTAATTGGGCGCTGCCGCCGCGCTGCGCCATGTGGCTGCGCGCCGCGGCCGGGCCTACGTCATTCGCCCGGCGCGCCGGGCGCAAGCAGGCCCGCGACGACCCGCCTCAGATAGGGACGGATGGTCTCCGGATCGGTCGGCTCGAACTGCAGCCGCATCACCAGCCCGTCCCCGACCGCGAACAGGACGGTCAGCACGACCTCGAGGTCGATCGCCGGATCAACCTCACCCATCTCCTGACCGCGCCTGAGGGCGCTCAGCATGGCGCCGCGCACCTCCATCTCGATATCCTTGAAGCGCTGGCCCACGGACGTGTTGCGCAGGCTTTCCGAACAGATCTCGACCATCAGCCCGCCGGATTCGTCGTCCCGGATCTGACGCAGATAATCGACACCGACCTGCGTGATCCGGTCGACCAGCGGTCCGTGCGAGGAGAGCGCAGCCATGCATTCGGCCGCCTGGACCCGCTCCTCCTCCGCGATCGCCTCGATGATCGAGTCCTTCGACGGAAAATAGCGGTAGAGCGCGCCGGGGCTCATCTTCGCTTCCGCGCAGATCTGCTGCATCGACGCGCCATGGAAGCCGGCGCGGGCGAAGCAGGAGCGCGCCGCCATCAGGATATGAGCCTGGCGCTCCTCATGGGCGCTGGGCTGCACGCGCTCGGCGGGCGGGGTCTGCGGGGCGGACGAAATCGCGGACAACGGCATTCCAGACAGGATGAGAGCGAACGATCGTTCGCATATACCCCCGCGACTGGATCTTGTCGAGATGCAGTGCAGCAATTCAGGCCGCGAGCGACATGCACGGGAGCCTTCGCTGACCCCGCAGGCTGATGCTCTCCGGCGGCCGCGATACGCCGCAGCACGCTCCGGCTGCGTCGCAGATTTGATAACGCCACGCGGTTAAGGAATCCGATATGCAGCCCTCACGGCAGGTGGGGCCTGCGCGACCGCCATGCCAGGGTCCGACCGTCTTTGACAAGGGCCTTTCGATGCGCGCGAGGCAGGCATGCGCGAAGGCGGCCGGTTCTCGGCGGCGCGGCCCACTCGCCGCCATCTCCGATCCCGAGACTTGAAGCGCGCAGGCACCGACGGAAACCTGTCCGGCGCGCAACCGCGCCCTTGATCGCTCGTTACACGCGGTCGGGCGTCCGCGGCATGCGCTTCGGCGCAGGCTTCTGGCCGGAGCGCTCGGCGGTGTCGGCCGCCGCGTCCGCCTCGGCCTCGGCTTTCGCCTCCTCCTCCGTCGGCGGCGGCGCATCCCCTGCCACGGCGTGCGGATCGGACGTCGGACCGGCGCGATGTTCGCCATAGGCCTTGGTGAACTCGGCGCCGAATAAGAGGATCTGCGAGGAGTAGTAGACCCAGAGCAGGATCGTCACCAGCGAGCCGGCCGCGCCATAGGTCGAGGCGAGACCGATCGCGCCGATGTAGAGGCCGATCAGGAACTTGCCGAGCTCGAACAGCAGCGCCGTCAGGAAGGCCCCGACGAACACGTCCCAGGTGGCGATGCGCACCTCCGGGAGGATCTTGAAGATCACCGAGAAGAGCGCCGTCGAAGCGGCGATCGAGAACAGCGTATTGACCAGGAAGACGAGGACCGACGCCCCCTCCACATGGCCGGTCAGATAGGCGGCGAACGCCGTCAGGCCGGTATTGATCACCAGCGAGACGAGTAAGAGGAAACCGATCGTCAGCACCAGCGAGAAGGCGAAGATCTGGCTTCTGACCGCGAGTGTCAGCGGCGGGATGTTCGGTTCGGTCTTCCAGATCTGGTGGAGGTCGTCCCGCAGTTCGACGATCGCGCCAGTCGCCAGGACCATGAAGACGACGATGCCGACGAGCGTCGTCCACAGCCCGGTGCCGAAATGCGCGGCGCTCTCGAGCATGGTCTGGATCGCCTGCGACGGGCCCTCGCCGACGATCCCGGAGATCTGGCCGACGATCGCGGTGCGGGTCGCTTCGCGGCCGAAGAAGAAGCCGGCGATGTTGATGGAGATCAACAGAACCGGCGCCATCGAGAAGATGGTGTAGAAGGAAAGCGCCGCGCCAAGGCTGAGGCAGCGATCGTTCCACCAGCCGATCAGGCTCGTGCGGACAAGGCGAAGGAAGGTCATCGGCCTCTTGCGTCATAAGGGGGCAGCTGCCCCTCAATCTAGGCGCGCCGTCCGCTTCGTCAGCCGCAATTCTCCGGTCCGCTCAGCCCACCAGGGGCGCGACCTCCATCGCGCCCTCGACGATCATCCGCAGCGCGACGAAGAGGATCACCAGGAGCCCGGCATAGGCGATCCAGCGATGGCGCGCGAGCAGCCGCGCGATCAGGGTGGCCGCCAGTCCCATCAGCGCCACCGACAGGACCAGGCCGAGGCCGAGCACGACGAGGTGGTCGCGAGCTGCCCCGGCGACCGCGATGACGTTATCGAGCGACATCGACACGTCGGCGACGATGATCGTCCAGACCGCCGAGGCGAGGTTCTTTCGCGGCATCCCCGCGCCGTCGGCGCCTTCGGCAAGAGCGCCTTCGCCCGCCCCCTCGCGCAGTTCGGCCCACAGCTTCCAGGTGACCCAGAGCAGGAGCAGACCGCCGGCCAGAAGCAGTCCCACGATCTCGAGGAGTTCCGTTGCCACAACGGCGAACCCGATCCTGAGGAGGGTTGCCGCGGCGATGCCGATCAGCACGGCCTTCGAACGCTGCTCCGGCGGCAGGCCAGCCGCCGCGAGCCCGATCACCACCGCATTGTCGCCCGCCAGAACGAGGTCGATGAAGACCACCTGGGCCAAGGCCATCAGCCCGTGGAGCGTGAGAGCGTCCATCACCGGCGAGCACCAGTCGCGGCGGTCGCCGGCGCGTTGTCCGTTCGATGCGGGACGAAGCGGGCGCAGAACGGCCCGGCGCGGCAGAAAAACCGCGCCGGGCCGGAAAGGGCCGGCCCGCACCGTTGGGCACCGTTGAGATTTGCGGACCTGTCCCTTGCCCCTGAAAACGTCACGCTCTGGCGGGCCGGATGGCTTCGCCGCAGCCTTTGCGTTCTGCGCCGGTTCGGCTCTCGAAGGACAGTTTGCAGATCGCCGGATTTCGGTAAACTGAGAATTTGTAAGCTCTCCATAAGCAAAATTTGGGCTCCGGCCCTGCGGGATGACGGGACGGCGCCCCGCGATCGCGCGGATTCTCCTCAGACGAAAATCGACGCGACCGCCACCGAAGCCGACAGGGCAAGGCCGGCGATCAGGACGAAGCTGCGGTTCCAGACCAGCCCCACCTTCAGCGCCGTGGTATGCCCGAGACGGCCGATCAGCAGCGTCGTCGCCGTGAAGGGCGAGGTCGCGCCGGCCAGCGACCAGCCGGCCGTGAGCGCGAGCACGACGACATTCGGAGAGACGCCCATGGCCGCGGGGTCGGGCAGGAGCGGCGCGAGAAGCGAGACCGACAGGATCGGGTTCATGCCGGCCTGGCCGAGCAGCGGGATGATCCAGATCATGGCGACCAGTATGATCCAGGGCGGCGCGATGCCGAAGTCGATCGCGTGGCCGGCGGTGAGCGGCTTCAGGAGCGCTCCGCCGATGGCACCGATCACGCCGGCCATGACGAGGAGGACGAGTTCGGAGCGGTAGGACGGGAACTCGGAGAAGGCGAGCTTGGTCAGCCGTCCGCCGAGGCCGAGATGCGGCCCGGCTCCGCCCGAGACCTGGATGGCGATCCAGCCGAGCGAAATCAACGGTACGATCAGCATGACCACCGCGATGACCCTCAGCCCGGTCAGGATTTCCAGCGTTCCGACCGCGGCAAAGAGCAAGGCGAGGAGGAGGACGAGGGGCTGCAGGTCCCGCCAGCTCCCTTGAGTCTGCCGGGCGCCGGCGATCGAGGCCGTGGCGGAGGCCGTCAGCTTCGGCTTGTAGATCGTGTCGAGCGCCCAGCCGATGAATGTCATCAACGCGGCATGGAAGATCGCCAGCCCCGCGACGCCGCTCCAGGACGAGCCGGGGATGATCGAGGTCGAGATCGCGATCGCGAAGGCGAGCGGCGACCACAGGAGCGAGGCGCAGAAGCCGCGCTGGATCGCGAGCAGCATGCGGCGATTGCGGATCTCGCGCACTTCCACGTTCGGCTCGCGGTTGGCGATGCTCTCGGTCAGGCCGCCGAGCAGCGTGATCGAGCCGTAGGACAGAAGCAGCGCGAAGAGATGGCCGCCGATGGTCAGCGACAGATAGCGCTTGCCCGGCGGCTGGCTGGCGAGATACTGGCCGCATCGCTCGATCGCCGGCGAGGTCGAGGCGGGATTTCTGAGCGAGGCGAGGGCGATGAAGAAGGTCGCGATGAACGCCCCCTCCTCCAGCCCCTTCAGGACGATCCTGACCCAGTCGGCGCGCAAAGCGAAGGCGGCGAGCATCAGCACGAGCCCGATCGCGACGAAAGCCTGGCGCGACCGACGGGCGGTGGGCGTGGCGAGCGCCAGGAAGACGACGACCCCCGCCGATCCGACCAGCGCCGCCATTTCGCTGCCGATCCACTCGCGTAATACCACGGCGACCGCAGTCGCGATCAGCACGATTCCAAGGACACGGTCGAGCACGGCGGGAAGGAGGCTCCGGACGGGATTGCTCCCGGTGTCTTAGCATCTTCGGCGCCGGCGTCACGGGCGAAAGGTGAATTTCGAAGACCGCTGGCGATCGCTGGAGGATGCAGGCCTCCGGTCGGACCCGGTGCTAGCGTGAAATGGGGAGTTGATGTCATGCCCAAAGCCGACAACCGCACGATCAGCCTTTCCAGCGAACTTGCCGCCGCGGTCGATGAGGCCGTCGAGGCGGGAGCATACGGCAACGCCAGCGAAGTCATTGGCGAGGCATTGCGGGAGTGGAAGGAGCGCCGCGATCTTTTCGGCTATAGCCGGGACGAGCTGCGCCGTCTCATCCAGGAGGAGATCGATAGCGGTCCCGCAGAACCCTGGGACCGAGAAGCGTTCCTTGCAAAGGCTCGGCAGCGGCTTGCCGAAAGGCAGTCGCGCAAAGCGGGCTGATGGGTTCGTTGCCGATCGCTTTGACGCAACGCGCCGAGGACGATCCTGCGCGTGCTGCACGGCAGCCGGCGCATTCGGCCGGAGGACGTGACCGCAGAGGCGGGGTAGCCGCCTATCCCGAGACGCTGCGAAGACGCCCTTCCCGCCCCGCCGTCGCCCGCAAAAACTGCGTTTGTCAGCGTGGCGCCGGCTCGCTATGTCACCGCCATGTCGCTCACCGTCGCCGCCTTCTACCGCTTCCTGTCGCTTCGGGACCTTCCGGACCTCAAGCAGGATCTCCTCGCCTTCTGCCGCGACAGGGCCCTGCGCGGCACGATCCTGATCGCGCCGGAAGGCGTCAACGGAACGGTGGCCGGTTCGCCTGACGCGATCGAAGCGCTGGTCGCGGAGCTCCACCGGCGCTTCGCCCTTCCGTGCGAGGAGGTGAAGTTTTCGGCCGCGCCCGATTGGCCCTTCGCCCGCATGAAGGTCCGCATCCGCCCCGAAATCATCACCATGCGCGCACCCGAAGCCGATCCGGGCGTTGCCGTCGGCACCTATGTCGAAGCCCGCGACTGGAATGCGGTGATCGCCGATCCGGAGGTCCTCGTCCTCGATACGCGCAATGTCTACGAGACCAAGGTCGGCACGTTCGAGCGCGCGGTCGACCCGGGCATCGAGAGCTTCACCGAGTTGAAGGGCTTCGTGGCGGATCGGCTCGACCCCGGCAAGCACCGCAAGGTCGCGATGTTCTGCACCGGCGGCATCAGATGCGAGAAGGCCTCGGCCTTCATGCTCGCGGCGGGCTTCGAGACCGTCTACCACCTCAAGGGCGGCATCCTGAAATATCTGGAAGAGGTCCCGGCCGACGAAAGCCGCTGGCAGGGCGATTGCTACGTCTTCGACGGGCGGGTGGCCGTCGGGCACGGCCTCGCGCCGACCGCCTGGAGCGCCTGCTATGGCTGCGGGGCGCCGCTGTCGCCGGACGACCGCGCCGCCCCGGACTACGAGGAAGGCGTCGCCTGCCCGTATTGCGCGGGAACGCTCACCGAGGAAAAGGCCGCGGCGCTGCGCGAGCGCCAGCGGCAGATGAGTTTGGCGATTTCCTGACGGGCGGTATTCGCCTCAACCCGTCAGCGCGTCCCTCGCATCCACCATCTCGCGCCCGAGAGACTGCGCCACCGCGCGATTGGTGACATGCCCGCGATGGACGTTGAGCCCGGCCATCAGATGCGGATCGGCCTTCAGCGCCTCGATGCCGCAATCGGCGAGCGCCAGGCCGAAGGGCAGCGTCGCATTGTTGAGCGCATGGGCCGAGGTGATCGGCACGGCGCCCGGCATGTTGGCGACGCAGTAGTGCACCACGCCGTCGATCTCGAAGGTCGGCTCGGCATGGGTCGTCGCATGCGAGGTCTCGAAGCAGCCGCCCTGGTCGATCGCGACGTCGACCAGCACGGCCCCCTTCTTCATGCCGGACAGCATCGCGCGGGTGACGAGCTTCGGCGCCGAGGCGCCGGGGATCAAGACGGCGCCGATGATGGCATCGGCCGCGAACACCTCCTCCTCGATCGCCGTCGGCGTCGAGAAGCGGGTGTGGACCCGGCCGGCGAAGAGGTCGTCGAGTTCGCGAAGCCGCGGGATCGACCGGTCGAGAATGGTGACGTCGGCACCGAGACCGATCGCCATCTTGGCCGCTTCCTTGCCGACGACGCCGCCGCCGATGATCACCACCTTGCCCGGCGAAACCCCGGGCACGCCGCCGAGAAGGACGCCGCGTCCGCCATGCGCCTTTTCCAGCGCCCTTGCCGCGGCCTGGATCGACAGGCGACCGGCGACCTCCGACATCGGCGCGAGCAGCGGCAGCCCGCCGCGTGCGTCGGTAACGGTCTCGTAGGCGACGGCGGTGACGCCGGAGGCGATCAACCCCTCGGTCTGCTTCGGGTCCGGTGCCAGATGAAGATAGGTGTAGAGGATCTGGCCCTCCCGCAGCTGCGCCCATTCGGCCGGCTGCGGCTCCTTGACCTTCACCACCATGTCGGCGCCCGAGAAGATCTCGGCGGCGGTCGCGACGATCGTCGCGCCGGCGGCCTCGTAATCCGCATCGGCCGCGTCGATGCCCGCCCCGGCGCCGGCCTCGATCAGCACCTGATGGCCATGGGCGACATATTCGCGGGCGGCCGCCGGCGTCAGCCCGACCCGGTATTCGTGGTTCTTGATCTCTTTCGGGCATCCGACGCGCATTGAGGCTCTCCGTTGCTCAGGTGAGAACACATGACGCGTGAGATCGTTCGCAAAGTCCCGGCGAACCGGCCGTGAGCGGAGCTGCCAGCGCAAAATCCTTGCGCACATCCCGCGATGCCGCAACAATCCGCCACATGCCGCCTCTCGATCGATTCGATATCGCCATCATGCGCACCCTCCAGCGCGAGGGCCGGCTGTCCAACAATGCCCTTGCGGAACGGGTCGGCCTGTCGCCATCGGCGTGCTCGCGCCGGCTCGACCGGCTGGAGGCGGACGGTGCGATCGCCGGCTATCACGCGCGCCTGTCGAACCGCGCACTCGGCCATCCGATCACCGTCCTCGTCAACATCGCGTTGTCCGGACAGAGCGAGCGTCAGCTTGCCGAATTCGAGGCGGCCGTGCGCCGCTGCCCGAACGTCCTCGTCTGCTTCCTGATGTCCGGTGAATACGACTACATCCTGCGCGTCGCCGCGCGCGACCTGGAGGACTTCGAGCGGATCCACAAGACCTATCTCTCGGCCTTTCCGCATGTCGTGCGGATCAACTCCTCCTTCGCCCTGCGGGAGGTTCTCGACCGGCCGGTCGTCTCACTCGACCCCGGCTGCTGAGCCCCGGCGCGTCCTCGTCCCCGGTCAAGAGGATCGAGCCGCGGCTGCCCGAACGCACCCCCGCGCGCCGGATCGGACAGGTTTTCGATGCCGCTACGCACCATCGATCAAGTCCTGCTCGAAACGTGACAAGCGTTTGTTTCACAATAGGTAATTTCGGATCTTGTGAACCAGCAATCACCGTCATCAAAAATTAATTCGGCAAGTCGGGTCGAAATCCGTCTCGCACTGCCGTATAAGCTTCTTCGTCCTGATGTTTCACAGAAACGAAAGGTTGTGTATTGGAGGACTCCGTTAACACGATTCATGCTTCGCATGAACTATCTGGAAACGCGACGAAACTCGAAGAATACTATGCCGAATGGGCAGCTCGCTATGACGACGACGTCAGGAGCGAGGACTATGGCGGGCCGCGCGTCGTGGCCAGCCTTGCCGCGATGGTGGCCGATTCGTTCCTCGGCAAGCCGCCGGCCGAGATCAAGGTGCTGGACGCCGGCTGCGGCACCGGGCTCGCCGGGATCGAGCTGACGAAGAAGGGGTTCACGGCCATCGACGGCTTCGACCTGTCCCAGGAGATGGTCGACATCGCCAGACGGGCCGAGATCTACGGCAAGCTCGAAGGCGGCGTCGACCTCAACAAGGATCAGCCGAACCCGCTCGGCGAGACCTATGAGATGATCGTGTGCTGCGGCGTGTTCACGCTCGGCCATGTCGAGCCAATGGCGCTGAAGCGGCTCGCCGGCTACCTCGCCGATGGCGGCTATCTGATCGTCTCGACCCGCAACAGCTATCTCGACGACACCCAGTACAAGAAAGACAGCGAGGCGGTGGAGCGCGAGGGCATCCTCCATCTCGTCACCATGCTGCCGGACGCGCGCTACATCGCCGAAGAGGGCGCGCATTACTGGGTCTATGGCAAAGGTCCGAAGACCGACTGACGCAAGGCGCCCCGCGCCGATCGCGCGAACCGTCCGGTGGATACCCGCCGGGCGGTTGCTTTTTCCCGAAGCCTGCGGCTACGGAGGGTCCGTTACCGCCCGCAGCGGACGAAGGGACCGTTCGCCGCTCCGTCGAATTCGATGGTCAGCCGGCCCCGTCTCTCGGTCGCGTCCACACGGCGCGCGAGCAACTCGCCGTTCGCACTCTCGCAACGCCCGGTCCAGGTGACGCGGTTGCCTGTCCGGGACACCGTGTCGAACTCGCAGAACCATTCGTCGCTGCCCATGCCTTTGGGCGCAATGACGATCACATCCGCCGGGCGCTGACAGGACCCGTCTTCATAGCGCCACTTCCCGACGACGGTTCGCGGAGCCGCCCCAGCGAAACCGGCATGGGCGACCGTCGTGACGGCGACGACAACCGCCAATCCAAACCTGTTCCTCATGCGACCGATCGATCCTCCCGGAGTGTCTGCGGATGCGACCGGGTGTCGGATCGCGCCACCGAGATATTGATAGGATCGAAGGTGACGGATTGACAGCGTGATGTTCGGTTCGGCGAGCGGCCGAATTGGCCTCCCGCTCCGTCATCGCCGAATCGGGCTCAGCGTTCGGCGTTCGGCGTTCCGACGGCCCGCCGAGGGGCCGCACCCGCAAAGAATCGGTCGATGATCCAACAGTAAGCCGACGGCACCATCTTCGGGGAAGATCGTCGCGTGATCCAAAGCGAACGCGCACGACCCTCGGACCGCCTCGCGTGCCATGTCTCTAGCTGGACTTGGAGATGATGGATGGTGCCCAGGGGTGGAATCGAACCACCGACACTGCGATTTTCAGTTCGCAGATACTGCTCCTAAGACATTGTTTCGTATAGTACCTGAGCCTGCTGCGCTAACGGTGCGCTACGTAGATCGTGCTGTCATAAACAGCATTCCGGAATAGCCGCTCCGGATCTCCTCTTCGACGATGCCGATCGTTGTCGCTTGGATATCCGCGGCCAGAGGCTCGAATACTTCCCTGATGTCTGCGTCGGAGACATTCAGGATGGGAAATGGACGATCGGCAACCTCATAGCGCGACGATCCTACAAGGAACGCCGCCACGAGAAGACCATCCTGTTTAACGGCTTGGGCGAAATGCGAGCAGGCACGCCGGAATTCATCGCGACTGCCAGTGATCGATTCCGCGCAGAAGAACATAGTCGCTGCGTCCCAGGATCGCTTTGGGAGGTCGAATATTGACCCGTGCCGGATCTCCGTCCTTCCACGCAGCGATTCCAGAGGGTTCTCAGGCAGGCGATATTCTGGCGCATATGTCGCCCTTGCAACGGCCCAGAAATGATCCCATTGCGGGCGTGGCACTGCGCTCGCCAACTCGTGCCGCAGCCAACGAATGTTGCTTTCAGAATATTCCCACGCAGTCACCTTAGATGCTAGAGGCGATGCGCACATGAGGGGAATAAGACTTGGACCTGTCCCAACATCAAGGATATCAAGCAATTGATCCTTGTCCATCAATTCTTTAAATGCACTACAGGTAAATCGGACGAGGTCTTCATCGTCTCGATGTGGCTCGCCATAATAGTGCTGAAAGTAGTACTCTGAATCAAACTCGGACCACGAGAAATCGGCGTTGCGGCGGTTCAGCTTCTCGTCTGGCATGATTTCCTTCGAAAATTAAAATAACGAACGTCATCGAATCGGCTCGGAAAACTGCGCCAGCCTACACGGAATCTCCCGCTCCGGACACGGCGACGGCCTCGTGATGATCCAATTGGGGGGTGCGGGTGTTATAGTCGCGGACGAAATGCTGGAGGTCATCGGCGGGCAGTGCCTTGGAGAAAAGGTAGCCTTGTAGTTGATCACTTCCCCAGAATCGCATCGTTACAGCCTCTGCCTCAGTTTCAATTCCTTCCGCCACCACCTCCATGCCCAGCGCGTGGCCGAGTTGGATAACCGACAGCACCACCGTCTGGGCGGATCCCGCTTGTGAAAGAGCGCTGACGAGCGACCGATCGATCTTGAGCTTGTCGAAGCCGAACTCGATCAAATAGTTGAGGCTTGAAAAGCCGGTCCCGAAGTCGTCAAGCGCTATTCGAAATCCAAGCTGCCTTAGCTCCTTGAGTGTGGTCCTCGTCTTTGGAGTCGGCTCTAGAAGCAGGCTCTCGGTTATCTCAAGTGTTATCCTTTCCGGCCGCGCCCCGCTATCAATCAAAAGCTGCTTCAGCAAACCCAGGAGATCGGTATGTTGCACTTGGGCTGGCGACAGATTGACAGCGATTTCCAGGTCTGGCCAGGACCCAGCCTGCTTCAGGGCCTCCCGAATGACCCACTCCCCCAGCTTCGGCATCAGGCCCATCTCTTCGGCAACCGATATGAAGCGGTCCGGAGGGATAAAGCCCTTTGTAGGATGTCGCCAGCGAGAAAGTGCCTCCACGCCTACCACCTGGTTGTTCCTCGCCGAGACGATCGGCTGGTAGTGGAGCTCGAATTCACCGTTTTCCAGTGCTGACGGGAGCGCAAGCTCGATTTCTCGTTTGCGTTCGAGCTCTTCTGCTAACTTAGCGCTGAACCAAGTGAACTGGGCGCGTCCACGTCTCTTAGCCTCGTAAAGAGCGATGTCAGCATGCCGCATCAAGGTGTCGGTCGATCGACCGTCCCTTGGCGATTGAGCAAGTCCGACTGAAGTGGAGACGGAGATATCGTGGTTCAGGACCCGCAGCGGGCTTCCCAACGCGTCCGCGACGAGGGTCTCAATTGGCGTCTGGTGAGATTCCCCCTGCTCGATGCGGAAGATTGCGAATTCGTCGCCGCCGAACCGTGCAAGGAAATCTGATGGAGCGAGATGTTCGCGCAGCCTTCGACCTACCGCTTGGATCAATTCATCGCCGACCTTATGCCCGAGCGTGTCGTTGATGTCCTTGAAGCGGTCGATATCGAGATAGCCGACGATGACACCGACATCGCCATGATCGGCATTGAGTTCATCGAGCGCCTCTGAAATTGCCTGCACAAACAAGTACCTGTTTGGCAATCCCGATAGGGAGTCGTGGGCGGCGTCGTGTCTGGCGGCGCGCTCCCGCGACGACAGCGCGTCTGCGGCTCTCACCAGGCGCAGCAGCATGTTCGCGGAGAGCGCCGTCATAGCGATGGCAGCTGCGGCTACGAGCGGAAGAACCAGTGTCAACAGCGGCCAGCCGGGCCTTCGTGTCGTCCATGCAAGGACGCTTGGAGTTTGGCCATCGTCGGTGACGAATGGCTCCGTTACAGTTGCGGAAGAGTTCGTCACACCAGCATTCGTCAGCCGGATATCGGGAATGAGGAGGAGCTGACTTATCTGGGTGAGAAACGGTGCATCGATCCAATCGATGCTTATAAGTACGTCAGGAGGTACGGTCAGGAGCGACATGTCGACGTTCGGGACAATTGTGATCGCCGCCACAATAGCCGGTCTCCTGTCGATCGTAAGAATAGCCCCCTTCCACGCTGCGACTGCCAACACCTTTCGGAGAACGTCGTAGTGTTGTTGCCGGCCGATAAAAAAATCAGGCCTCTCCGTTAGAGGAACATCTTTCTGCCCCCGCACTGCGGCTATAACTGACGCAAGTTGATTCCGCCGGCGCTCAAAAGCTTGCGGCTCCTCTCGCTTCATCCCAAAGTATGAATAAACCGGAACGTCGCGTGCATTAAGAATATAGACTTCGTCGTGACCATAGGTCTCAGTTAAAAAAATTCCAAAATTGCTGTCGATGAATTCATCGTTTGGCTGTTGTGTCACAAATTTTACTGCATCGTCCCACCAAGCGACACTTTTTTGCTGATCGAGGACCCGCGCCACACTCTGATTGAGTGCGTTTTCAATCCTATTTTTTTCCTGAGAGGCTTCCTGAACGTCTGCGATTCTACCGACGTAAGCTATGACTCCAATCAGAAGGAGGCTGGTGAGGACGATCATAACGCCGACGACGAGCGTGAGGCGGCGCGTGCTCCCTCTGGAAACCCGGTCGTGTGCTGTCATGTGTGGCATGTCGCTTCTCCGGAGCCCATCGTTAGGTCGGACGCGCTAAGATTCCCTGAACGATTGCTGGATACGACTGCAGAACGCCGCACCCGAGATCGGCCGGCTACCGAAGGCGGACTCTCCATGCCCATCAACATCCTTTCCAATGCCTTCGGAAGCTGGCTTCCCACTCTTGTAGCTGACAGCTATCGGGTATCGAGCCGCACTGACCCGTCCGACGCCGAAATCGGCGCCCATCGTGGCCTCGTAGCTGCTCGGATGTTGAAGGTCGAAAACATCGAGATCTTTATGTCCTACATCGCGCCAGGCGCTCAATTCCGATGCACTTCTGATCGTGTTTCCCAGCAGGGCACAGATGGCAGATCGATCTCCGCTAGGGAAAAATTGATTCAGCTATTGAAGATCGTGAACCTCCCGTCGGCGCTGCCGACGGAGACATTCCAGCTTTTTCGCTTGGCACAGCCGTTTACTAGCGCCAACGACATCCTGTCGCGTGGTGTTTGGATGTGGCAGGTATGTCGAGTGTCGAAGGGCCACCCTCTCGCAGCAGGGACTCTCTCGCTTCCGGATGTTGACGATCATGAGGAAATGAATGTAGCCACCGGATCACGATCGAGCCTCTTTAGCAGAGGCAGATAACCGCATTTCAATGCTTATAGATGACCCAGACATTAGGTTCCTCGTAGCGGCCTCGCTGGTTCTCGATGTCCACTGAGATCGGCGCAAGTGCGCCCTCCACGAGGTAACTTCCTGTCGTGGAGAAACGTCTTCCGGACCACGTTTCCCAGAACGCGATATGCTCATCAACTACCATTGACTTTTCGCAGGTCGTCACGACTTCGGCGCCGTGGGAGAGATGGCTTCGCAGCCACGGGTCGAAGCAGCGCCCGAACGCATCCTTCCAAGCAATGTAGTCCGCCATCGCCGCATGCGGGAAGCGGTGCTTCGCGGATGGTCGCACTGGAGCAATCATGTTGGCGTAGCCGCGCCGCACCGCCAACTGCTGTAATTCTTCAATCATTCTGGACGCATATCCACGGCCTCGTTCGTCTACCGGAACCGAGATCGCTAACGCTCCGAGGGCGTTGATGTTACCTTTTTGGGGAACCGAGCTTCCGAGCGCGACTAGCCAATCCCACCCCTCTTGTGGAAGTGAGGTTTCGTTTCCGCTGAAGTGGATCGGAACGCAATTGGCCAATGCAACGGGTGCTTCGGTCTCCTGATCTACCAGGCAAAGTTGAAAATCGGCGAAATTCTCGAGAACACGATCATAGTGCTCTCGATGAGCGCTCGTGTGGTTTAGGAACCCGAGCGGCCCCCATACGGCATCCTCGAGATCAGTCGCCGCGACCTTGAGTTTATCGCAATCAGCCCGCGTCCGAACAACAAGCCGCCCCATTGTCACCTCGTCCCATTCCTAATATGCTTGATAAGGCGAACAGGCTGAAGTGACCCGATCGCCGAGACTCATGCCCTCGATTTATAACGTTTAATCAAATCTGCGCGGATTTGCCCAGCGCGAAGCTTGCTGATCGACTGGTCGTCGCGTCCAGTGGTCACGACCCAGAGCCCGTCCGGAAAGGGTTGAATGGCCGGGATGGCCGTGAATCCAGAGGGTGTCTAAGCCTGATCTGGAAGAGCCATGTGGACCCCGACCACTCGTGCGCAGCATCACCGCCAACACCTGCGCTACGAAACGGACCTGACGGACGCGGAATGGGAAATTCTGGAACCAATGCTGCCGCGTTCGAGCGGGACGGGACGGCCACGGAAGTGGTCGATACGCGAGATCGTCAATGCGATCTTCTACGTCCTGCGGGGCGGAGTGCCCTGGCGGCTGATTCCCAAGGATCTGCCGCCCAAGAGCACGGTCTTCGATCACTTCAGCCGCTGGCGCGACGGCGGCGTCTTTGCCAGCATCAATCATCGTCTGGTCATGGCCGATCGCGAACGGGTCGGACGCGCGGCCTCGCCGAGCGCCGCCGTCATCGACAGCCAGAGCGTAAAGACGACCGAGAGCGGCGGGCCGAAAGGATACGACGCCGGTAAGAAGGTCGCCGGGCGCAAACGTCAGGCGCTGGTCGATACGGATGGACGAGCCCTCATCATCGATCCGCAGCCTGCCGACATCCAGGATCGTGACGGCGCCGTTCCTGTCCTGCGGGTCTCCCGCAAATCCTACCCGTTCGTCGAGAAGGCCTTCGCCGATATGGGTTATTCCGGCGATCGACCACAGAACGCCTGCCTAATCGACGTGGAGATCGTGCGAAAGCCGCCCGACCAGGTCGGCTTCGCCGTTCACCCTCGGCGCTGGGTCGCCGAACGCTTCTTCGCCTGGATCAGTCGCAACCGGCGCCTCTGGAAGGATCCCGAAGCCACGATCGCCTCCGCAACCGCCTTCCTCTACGCCGCCTCCATCATGATCCTCGTGCGACGGCTCGGACGGGCCTCATGAATTCCCGGACAGACTCTCAGCCTTACTTACGCTGCCCGCTAACGACCAGCACGTCAGACGAGGTAGGTCACGACACCACGTAAGATTAGAGCTGCCGAGGAGCGTAAACGATCTGCCGGCTCAGGCGCAAAATGACACTGGCAAGCGTGTCTACTGAACGCTTTGCGTGACGAACTAAATGTAAGATCGACACGGTGGCATCGGCGACAACGGAAGTTACCGCGGGATTGACGTAGAACCTCGCGGTTTCTCATCGTGCCTCAATGTGAGTGGCAGCGCTTAGCCGAGTTGTAAAACATCGATTCGAACGACTAAGGACAGACAAAACGAAGCCTGCACCCGCTACCGACAGAGTGGTAGCCCTTCAGGCTCCATTCATTTGCCTTCTTGGCTTTCAAAAAATCCCCCAGAATATGCTTCTACTCGCCTTATTATTCAGCGGACCATTTACGAACGAGGCGTCATATCGACCCCGCTTGCTAGTCCCGTGTAAATTGGAAGCATGGGCACATAATCCTCTGCACCCGATCCACCACCAGCTACAGCCACCGTAAAGGCGTTCTTAGCAGCGTTACCGACTGGATTTGCAACACCTGCGGCATTAGACATAGCTTCGAGATAAGTCAAGTCTTTCAGGCCGTTACTTAGTGTAAACTTGTGAGCCTCACGATCTCCATTCAACGTAAATTCAATAAAGGTTCGATAGAACCCACAATCGAGCCGACCGCCGCGGATAACCCTGTCAAACTGCTCAGATGTTATTCCGACCTTTTGGGCCAAAACTACGGCTTCCGCGATCAATGCGCCGAAGCCAAGAGCAAGGAAATTATTGATTAATTTCATTCTACGACCGTAACCCACCCCTCCAACGTGAATAATACGCTCCGCCCAAGTGTCGAGCAAGGGTCTTATACGGACAAACACTTCGTCGGAAGCGCCAACCATAGTATCCAGCGTACCATTCCACGCTTCTTTGGGTGTTCGACCCAACGGAGCATCAACTAGCTCGATGCCCTTTGACGCCAACTCCGTATATAATGAAATCGTAGAATTTGGGTCAGACGTCGAGCAATCAATAATCACACTTCCACGCGCTAAGCCGTAAGCAAGACCACCCTCCCCTCTGACAATCTCTTCGACCACCACAGAATTAGACACGCATATGAAAACAATACGACATATCTTTGCCATCTCCGTCACTGAAGCCACCTCCGTCGCACCCCGTGAAACCAAGTCATCTACCGGTGCGCGGTTTCGATGCGCCAGAACAAAGAGCTGGTATCCATTCTCGACAATGTTTTTCGCGATGCCATGCCCCATCAAACCAACACCGATGAACCCAACTTTCTCTTGACCTGAGTACACCATTCACTTACATCCTTGCGTTTATAACAAAGCGTTTTTTGGTAGAAGAAGACTCATAGCACCTCTACCAATGATGGTCTTATACATGTTAATCAGAACGGACGCCGTAGCATTTCCCTGGACGAACACTTCACATGCGCGCTCTCCCGCGCTTTTGCATAACAATATAATGTTCGGCGTACTCGCATATATGTAGAAATGAAAAAACGATCGTCATGTTGAAATGTGCGCGATACATCTTAAGTAAGGCTTGATCGGCAAATGCGGATCGTCGCTTTGGTCAGTAGCGGTCGGGGCGCGTATTTAGAAACAGCGGATTTTCCGGCTTTACGTTTTTCCGAATAAACAGACTGTTACCCATGCCTTTTACTCCTAGGCGATCACAACTGTGATGCCCACACTCTCAATCATCAGCCGATATTCATCCGCTAAGTTTGAGTCTGTTACGAGCGTACCTATCCTTTCTAGTGGGCAGACCCGAAACCGCGAACTTATATTAAACTTGCTCGAATCCGACACTAAGACTACTGAATCTGATGCCTCAATTAGCTCGCGCTTCGTCGCCGCGTCATAATCGTTTCCGGCAAGCACTCCCCTCCGATCGATAGAGGTTGCTGAAAGGTAAAATGTATCAATTCTGATCCCAGCGATCGCGTTTATGGCGCTCGGACCGACACAAGCTTGCAGCGAGCGCACCAGAGTTCCGCCGATAATCGTCAGGTCGATGTTGTCTTTTCGTATTAGCGCATTTGCAACTGCCAATGATTGCGTCACAACGTTTAGCTCGCAATCGGTCGGAAGCGCCTCGGCTATTTTAACCGCTGTTGTTCCTGAGTCCAATGCAATTGTCGATCCTGGAACAACAAGCCTAGCAGCGGCGGTGGCCACCGCGGCTTTAGCAGCTGGGAACGCTCGTGCACGCAACTCATAATCCGTTCCATTCGATAATGTTACTGGGACTGAACTGACCCCACCGTGAACAACACGAATTGCCGAATTACCAGCCGCGAGCTTAGTAACGTCGCGCCTAACGGTCATCTCCGACACTTTGAGCGCTGCGGCGAGCTCCGTTATCGTGCAGAACCCAACATCCTCAATCATGCTCATTAACGTTTGACGCCGGCTTGGGGCTGAAACGTATTTGAGATCAGAACTCTTGGGAACTTCTGTTGACATTACTCGCCTTCAGCCGCTTCGATCTGCTCCGCCATTACGCGTGGCGTCCGGCCTTTGCGCTCTCGATGAGCTTCGCAAATCGACCGATGCTAAGCTCCGTTATTTGCGCATGCGGATTATCGCTTCTAGCTGCATCTGCCCAGATAGCACGACCGCATAGAAACCCGCTGGCCCCACCAGAGACAGCAAGTCGGACCGCTTCTGGGAAATCACTTGCATCCACGCCGCTTGACAGAACAACCCACGGGATTGTCAAGCGCTCACTCAAGCGTTTGGAGAAAGCTTCAACACGAGAGAGATCTCCCTTTCTGTACGCGGGCACCTCGGCCTTATAGACATCAGGACCGAAGGCCGCTAATTCATCAGCTGCAGCGAGGACAGCATCGCCATGGGCTTCCGGGTCATCAAACCCAGATCCGTCCGGCTGGCGAACAATCGCCTCCAAAAGCGACACAACGCCAGCGTCGCGTGCTAATTTCACGAATTTCGAAACATTTTCCGACCGTGAATGAACATCCACACCGCTTTTCCAGATCGATAAGAACTTGATCGCGGAAGCACCACTCTTCTGGATCGCTTCTTCTGTAACATCAGGATCCAGCCTCGATCCCTGAACTGCCTGGCCTCGCGGTTGGTCGAATAGATCGGCCGAAAGGATCAGTGGGGTCTGCCTGGGAAGTGCGGCAATCGCCGACTGTCCGAACTCCAGGTCTAAAAGCACTCCAGACGCCATTGGCGCTAGAACATCGACCGCGGTTTTCTTGAAATCGCTTACATCCGCGTCCGATACCGCATCTTCACTGCGTCCCGCTGCCAGTATCGTTCGCATTGAGCCGCGCTGATCGATCGCAAGCATCGTCATAAGGCCGTCTACACAAAGTGCATCAACCGCGCTTCTTTCATCGTTGTACGTCGCCATGTCACATTTCCTCGATGTTTAATTGAATATCTCACGCGAATTGGGTTCAATGACCCGTCGCGAGCGAGTTACTTCACTCATAAGTGTTTCCATATCCGGGATCGCAGACTGCCCATCTAGCGCCCTGCATGAAAGAGCTGCGCAAACTGAGGCAGTGTGGACCGCCGATGCCAACGAGTGCTCACGGGTTAAGCTTGCTACCAGCGCACCGTGGAAGACATCCCCCGCGCCAAGCGTACTAACTACTTCAACCTGATGCGCTGGTATACGAACGACCTGATCACCTTCGAGAAACGCTGCCCCTCCCTCTCCGAGAGTGACCACAACATCACCGGCACCTGCCTCTCGCGCGGCGAGCATGGCCTTGCCCAGTGGCCCTCCGAAGGTGTGAATCAAAGCCTCCCGAGTTGGCGCGTAAAGATCTATTCCCCTAAGATCATCAGTCCCAATCGAAATTCCGGCATCTACGCTAACACGACCCGCTAGTCTCTTGAGGTTGATCATTCTCTGCGACGCCTTGAACCCCTCGGCGTCAAAATGAAACCAGCTTGGAGACGCGCTAAACGCTTCAGCCGTTTCGAACGGAAGCGCCCGGACTGTGATGATCGAGCGCGTGTTGCTATCACTATTTGCAATATTTATACTCTGAGGGGTTTCAAGGTCACCGCGCCGCGAAACATACTCCGTCCCGACGCCACACTCCCTCATTTTCGCCAAAACAAAATTACCTGCGGCATCATTGCCGATCGTTGTGCAAATAGCCACTCGCACACCCATTCGCGCGACTGTCGCAGCCGCCGTATTCGCATTGCCGCCAGCCGCCGTTACAATGCGATCGGTAACAACACGTTCGTCCTCAGAAAGTTGATGCCCGATACGGACCAAACAATCCTGCTTCGCAGAACCGACACAAATTACCTCCCTAACATGTGGGCGTCCGGGCTCGCGACCATCTACGATCAATGCAATACCCCCAGCCGTTCAAAATGAGCATAGATGCGGTTTGCGTAATCTCTGAGTTCAGGGGATTCGCCGAACGCCAAGGGCCGCGGGCGTTTCAGCTGAATAGGTATCTCCTCCACGACCCCCCCAGGCGAAGGCCCCATTACTATTACTCTATCTGACAAACCAACAGCCTCTTCAACACTATGCGTGATAAACAGGACAGTGGGGCGTTGCTGCAGCCAGAGGGTTTCTAGATCGCGACGCACCTGTAGCCGCGTCAACGCGTCCAGAGCACCAAACGGCTCATCCATCAGAAGTAACGGCGGATTGTGCACGAGAGCCCGCGCGAGTGACACTCGCTGACGCATACCGCCCGATAATTGATTAGGATACTTGTCCGCTGACGCTTGTAGACCAAGGCTTTCAAAGAGCTCTGCCGCGCGTTTCCTCACCGGCCCCATTGACAGCTTACGGATTTCCCCTTGCAGAAGAACGTTGGCTTCGGCTGTACGGAAATCTAAGAGCAAGTGATCCTGAAAGACTATTCCAATCTCAGTGAGCGGCCCCGTAAGGCCGCTCCCCTCGATCTTCACTTGTCCATTGGTGGGCTTCATCAAACCAGCGACCATAAGCATCAATGTGCTCTTCCCACATCCGCTCGGCCCCACCACGGATACGAATTCGCCAGCGTTGATGCCGAGCGATATCGGTGAGAGGGCTCTGAAGCCGTTTGCGCCACTTGCACCGAAGATTTTATCCACACCAATGATGTCGATCCCTATGCCGCCATTGACTGCGACGACATCAGAGCCTGGTGCTAAACCTTCTGAATTGGCGTGAAGCATTGCCAGAACCTCCGACTTCAGCGATTTCAGCCTGCAGCGCCTAAAGGGCATTTGCGCAACTTGGATTCTTCTGGCAAGTATTCGTAAGAATAATACTCGCTAGCAGGCTTATCAGACGGCAGAATTCCAATCGCCGAAAGTGTCTTTATCGTCCCCGTCCACGCCTCCTGCGTAGCCTTCCCCACGAAATGAGCGCCGTTAGAACACATCAGAACTTCAGTAGCATCGAGTTGCCCTGGAGCTAGCTCACGATTGGCATCGGGAAACACTTCGCTCATCGCGGCCAGTGCTGCTTCGTTATCATCAATAGCATCGCTCCACCCCTTAAGACTAGCGCGTAAGAATGCCCTCACGACATCAGGATTTTCCTGGAGGTATGGCGTCCGGACGATTACACCTGTCGACACAGCGGGAGCGCCATAGTCGCTGTATAAGAAGTCTACGGTTTTTGCACCCTGCTTCTTCAATAGAACGCCGAAGTTATCAATAGACCCTAGTATGACATCTACTTGCCCCTGCAACAAAGATGCGACCATCGATTCCGCGGGCATGTTGATGAGGTTTATGTCGTCCTCTGTGAGGCCTATGTGGTCAAGTACAAGCGGAAACATCGCTGCTTGCGAATAACCATTGGGAATAGCGACGCGCTTACCCTTCATATCCGTAGGTTTGGTCGCACCTGAGTCCGCAAGAAAGGTAATTTGATTAGGGCTACTTTGCAAAATAGTCGCGACGATCGTGATAGGCGCGCCATCCTTAACGAGATTCATGACCGCAGCAGCGTCGGCAAATGCTATATCGTAACGTCCCGCAGCTACGAGCTGAGCTGCAACCGCCGAACCGTTGCCTGGTTCGATGTTAACATTGAGCCCTTCGGCTTCGTAATAGCCCCGAACTTTCGCTAGCTCGAATCCGGAGTTGTATCCTGCAGCAGGCGAGTTCATCATGAAGTTAATGGTCGTTTGCTCTTGGGCCCCCGCTATACACGTAGACACTAGCATCGCCGCTCCCGACAGGGCAGCAGAGAACGCCATTAATCCTTGCTTGTATTCAAACATACCCATCGTTTTCTCCCGGAATTTGTTCATTTTTTTCAGTTCTCTCGCTGACTGCGACGCCAAGGCGTCATCAGGTACTCCGCCAGTTCGACCAGAAGGTTCAAGGACAAACCAATTATGGTCAAGACCGCGAGAATGGCGAATACGAGCGTCGTATCAAGATTCGATGTTGCCTGAAGCAAGTAATATCCAAGTCCTTGGTTGGCCCCAACAAATTCTGCCACAATCGCTGCGGTCGCGGCAATTGTCGCTGAGGCTTTGAGACCGGAGAAAACGATAGGCAGCGCAGCGGGCAGCCGTAGATTTCTGAAGGTTTGCCAGGCGCTAGCGCCCATTGAGCGAGTCAAATACAATAAACGGGGATCCAGCGTCTGAAAACCAGCAATACTTGCTAGTAGCAGCGGGAAGAAGGTCATCATCACCGTCAGCAACACCTTTGATTCCATCCCAAACCCTACCCATACAATGAAAAGTGGGGCGATGGCGATCTTCGGCACCAGCTGAAGAAACACTAATATTGGATAAATTACCCGTCGAGCTAATGGTGACAACGCAATTAGCAATCCGAGCGGGATTGCGGAGGCGACCGTCAGAAAAAAACCATAGAATATCTCCTGTAACGTTATGAGGCCGTTCCGCCAAAGAGGTTCCCGCGTTTCGATCAACCTCACAATGATATCGCCGGGGCCCGGCAGAAGATACTTGGGCACCTCGAAATAACGCACGGAGAATGCCCAGAAGACCACAACCGCGGTGAACGCCCCGATAGGTACCAAGCTGTTCACGCAGATGGTCCAGATACGGAGTTCACCCAAACTGGGCGTACGGCGCCCATCTGTCGTTTCGACCTCCACTGCCATTGGTCCTCCTCCAGACTGTAGACATGGTCGCGAGTGTCATCGTTTTCACATATTTTGTTCTAAGTCAAACATTTTTGCTCGAGCCTTCGGTGATGTTCGTTCTGGCTTGGTTATGGTCATCAGTAGCGTATGCGCGGGACTCTCGGAGAAGTCCGAGTGAACGTGCTTTATCCTATGCGTTCGGGAGCGTGGTGTGAATGTTATGACTAGAACAGAATTTGTGAGCGACCGGATGTTCGACGCTGTCGAACGGCGCTTCGGCGGCACCAGGACGCCGCATCCAGTCGATTGGTTGTCCGACAATGGGAACGCTTACATTGCCTCCCTGCAGGCGACGCGACGGCCATCCTCGGCGCCACGGAAATTTTCTCCCCGGTGCGCAGCCGGGCGTCGAAGGGCATGTTGGAGTTCTTCGGAAAGACGTTCGAGCGCGACTATGTTCGCGTCACTATCATACCCTGTCTGCCTCGGTCCTCGCCGCTGTGCCCGCCTGGATCGTAAACCATGCGAGATCGGTCCGCTCTCGGGCCTTAAGTTCCGCTCCCCTTGGGAGTTCATCCTCCTCAGTGCCTGAACCCAACCGCCGATTGTTTGGCGAATTGGGTTCATTCCACCGGCCGGGCGACCGTAGTGCTGTGTCTGCGCTTAGAATATTTCCCTTGTGTATCTTCCTCTCTCCTGATCCACTTCGCTACGGTTTCGGCTATCCACTGATTATTAGTGTCCATCATCATCATGTGCGAGTTGCCACGAATATTTAAGTCTTTCAAAAACAGCAGATCGACCGCACACCCCGCATCTTCGAGAAGCCGAGAAAAATCCTGAACTTTATTTGTGAGCTGAATCCACAATGGAGTCGCTTCGAGAAAATCGCCCATCAGGATTAGGACGTCACGGCCCTTGTAGGCGCCTAGGCGTTGAGCGAACCCAGAGGGCTCAACTGCAATGATCTTCGGAACTAGTTCGGGACACTGCTCAGCCGCACGAAAAGCGATTTCTCCACCGTGGCTATGCGTGACCACAACGCACTTCCCGACCTGATCGAGTACAGACCTGAAAGTCTCGACTGCCGCATCATTGTTCGTCTGCCAGCGCGGAACGCAGCCTTTGATCAGTTCGTCGAGCGCGCTCACCGGGAACTGCAGCTCCGGAAATGGCTCGCGGCTACTAAAGTTTGCAGCACTTCCGAACCTGAAGAGGCTCCACACCTCTTCGGCAGTCCTGATGATCGGCTCGCCTGGCCAGACCTGCGGGAAAGGGCACCATCCCGCGCGACCGCGCTCGACATTGTCCACCACATAGACGGCGAAGCCCAGTTCAAGGAAGATCTGGAGCCAGCCGGGTCGGCCGTCTGGCGTCGTCTCCCACATCGCCCCTGTAAACCCGCCCCCGTGGAGAAGCACCAGCGGCAGCGGCGAGACGAGCGTCTCCGGGACGAAGTACTGAACGTAGGCTTGTTCGAAGTGATAGAGGCCGTTCGGGTCATAGGTGAGAGAGGCCGTTCGCGTGAAGGCAATATCGCGGACCGGCTCCCCCTCGATCCGGACCTGTCTGCCGCCGGCATAAAAGCTGCCCATCCGGGCAATTCGAACGGACTCGGCCATCACCGTTGAACGAGCGGGCACTTGCTCTCGGACAACGGCCAAACGACCTGATCAGCCGGGATCTTGTGAACGATCTCCAAGAGATCCCAAGGTCCCTTCGAAGCGTCTGGCGACTTCACCTTGGCAAGGTACATGTCGCGGATGACATGGCCGTCCTCTCGGATGTGGGCATTCTCGGTGAAGGCATCGTTGATCGGCATCTCCCGCATTGCGGCGGCGACCTTGTCGGCGTCGTCCGTCCCGGCCTTCTTCACCGCTTTCAGGTAGTGAAGCACGCTCCCATAGACGCCGGCCTGCAGCATGGATGGCTTCGCGCCGTTCATCTGGGCGGCGAACTTCTCCGACCACGCCCGCGTCTTGTCGTTCATGTCCCAATAGGAGCCGGTGGTCAGATAGGTTCCCTGAGTGTTCTCGAGCCCCAGGCCGTGGATGTCGGTGACAAACAGCAGCATCGCGGCGAGGCTCTGCCCGCCCTGCGTCAGGCCGAACTCGGCGGCCTGCTTCAAGGCGTTAGTGGTGTCGCCACCGGCATTGGCGAGCGCCACCACCTTCGCGCCGGAGGCCTGCGCCTGAAGCAGATAGGAGGCGAAGTCGCTGGTGTTGAGCGGATGTCGCACCGCTCCCAGCACTTTTCCGCCGTTTGCCTCGACGACGTCGGTGACGTCCTTCTGGAGTTGATGGCCGAACGCATAGTCGGATGCGACGATGAACCAGGTGTCGCCGCCGGATTTGGCGACCGCCGAGGCGGTTCCGTGCGACAGGCCGTAGGTGTCGTAGGTCCAATGGAAGCCATAGGGCGAACACTGTTCGTTCGTCAGCGCGGTGGTACCGGCGCTGGAAAACAGAACGAGCTTCTTCTTTTCCTTGGCGAGGCTTTGGACCGCGAGCGCCACGCTGGAGTTCGGTACGTCCACGACGACGTCCACGCCATCCTCGTCGTACCATTCCCGCGCGATGGGAAGTCCGACATCCGGCTTGTGCTGGTGATCCGCGAAGACGACTTCGATCGGCTTGCCGAGCACCGTGTCGCCGAATTCATGAACGGCCATCCTGGCGGCGGTAACGGATCCTTGCCCGGTGGCATCCGCCGTCACCCCCGACATGTCCGTCAGGACACCGATCTTGACCGTGTCGTCGCTTACCTGGGCTGCGGCTGCGCCCGCGAGCGCAAGCAGCGCGAAGGCGGAGATTGCTCCACCGAGAATCGACCGTGACATGTCCCCCTCCCTAATTTTCTTTTAGATCCCCTACCGTCAAAGGCTGTAGGTGGTCCCGCTTAGCGTCACAGAATGCTCCAATGGCTTCGAACACACAAGAACGCGAAGACGCCCTTATCGTAGATGCGGAACCTCCCCAGACGGCGAATCTAATAGAACATGCATATTGTGAGGTTTTACGTGGGACCGGGCATAAGCCGCTGATCCTGCTGACATTCCACCCGCGCTGGCATTTCGGTCGCGGTAAACGCTCAGTGGATACATCATGAAAGCCGGCAATGGCTGGCTTTTGTGAGGTTCGATGAAACAGGCGCGCGTTCCGACGGATGCGGAATTCAAGCGGCTGATGGCGGTGGTCGCGCAGGGAAGACACTCCGCGCGCAACCGCCTTGCCTTCATGCTTTCCTATCAGGCGGGTCTTCGCGTTGGAGAGATCGCCGCTTTGAGGGTCGAGGACGTCGTCGATCGTGACGGCGCCGTACGCGATCAGCTCCGCCTCAAGGGCGAGATCACTAAGGGCGGGCATGCCAGAGTCGTCTTCCTTAATGAACGGCTGCGCCGCGAAATCGAACGCTTTTTTGGCGCGGGGGTGTCCGGCCCTCCCCTTACGCCGCTGCTCATTACGCAGAAGCGCTCAGCCTTTAGTGCGAACACGCTGTGTCAGCTGATGGGGCAGCTTTACCGCGAGGCCGGCCTCGATGGAGCGACCAGTCACAGTGGCCGTCGCTGGTTCATTACCCGCCTCGCTCACGCCGGCGTTTCGGCGAAGGTCATCATGCAGCTTGCGGGTCACAAGAATCTCGGCACGACCCAACGCTACATCGACGTGAATGACGACATGATGCGCGCGGCCGTGGAGATACTATAGACTCAGAAGCAATCCTTTTCGTTGCACTAGCCACGTCGACTATGGAACGAAGGTTCGGAAAACCGGCTATCCAAGTCCCATCCCTTCTGTAGGGCGGAAATTTATATAAGCACTACATCTCTATCATCTATAATTTGCGTGTAGCTTTTAATTTACGAGATACCAAAAAATTCTGTCGACATATCAAAATTATTCATTTAATTAAATATAATCATGTCAATTTCCATTGATCTTTAAGGTGACATATGCTGATAGGTACAGAATTCCCTGACCACGAATACAGCAAATTTGACGATTTGCTATTTAAATTTAGTGAGCTCACATTTGCGAGTATGGGAGACGAAATCATAACTTTTGATTTAATATGTCAGCGCTTCAGCTCACACCTTCCTACCACTACCATCCGGGAGGAAATTCGATCCAACATCCGGCATGCCTTCGCTTCCCGAGAACTGCTTAGAGCTCGCTTGCTCATGGAAGAATTTAAATACCAACGGCCCCAAGAAGCAATTAATTTGTTTCATTTAATATTTGAGTATTATATCGATGATTTTGCTGAATGCGTGCGCGGTCTGATTGGTCCTCATTATGACATATTATTTTTCCGGGCGGCGCTGAAAAAGAATTTTGAGCTTATCGACGCATCATATTCAGGAATATTAATCACGAGTTTTGATGATGCAATTAAGGTAAAATCATCGAACGACTTTAGCCAATGGCTCCTCTCCGCTGACGAGATGCGGATGCTGACACGAAAATAGCGGACATTCCTCACAAAAATTGCTGGCTGGCCTGCTGTTTCGCCCCTCAGGCCAAGATGCAGACGGTCGTCGGTGTCGGCACGACCCCGACGCCTCGCCAGTCCTCATAGGTGCATCACTGCCGTGACCGTCGTGGCGGAGGCGCATCTGCCTATCGTCATCCGGCCCCGTCATTCTCTAGCCCGACAAATGGGTCGCCTCGCAGAACAGACGTGAACGCTCCCTTTTTGCGCGCCGTTCGAATCCGCGACACGGGGCTACACGATCGTCAGCATGCATTCCTTTCGGTAAGGTTGACGACGCGGTCGGACGACGTTGCAGATTGCAACGTCGCCACTACGGGGCACGCGGCTGCCAACAACAGTACGCGCGTCGCATTTTTAAAATCCCTCACCATTCATCCATCGAATACCAGAAGACGCCTCACATAGAGCCGTCCCTTTACCTACCCAACGGAAAATAAAAAAATCGACCACATTTCTTCTACTAATATTATTGGATTATGCATAATAGAATAAAAATACATCTTGCGCGGCTGCCACCATCTGTCCTTCGCAGACTGCGCTCTGTTCCCCGTGACGGAATGCGCTCGAACCGCGGCTTCACAGTAGCTGGGCGGTTGCTCGGCGCTACTCACCGTTTAAGATAATTTCACCGCTCTAAGTTAAAGCCCTTCGCATGCCTCTGCAGTCTGAACAGGTTTTTCCGATGTCAAACCCTCGCGCATTCTCCCAAATTAACAATCCCACTTTGGCAAGGGCTCGATTGATGCGCCATCGGCTTCGCCGTGAAGACTGCTGGCACCGGCACGCCTCGATGCGGAAGCTGATCGACCATGCGTGGCCACTCTTCGCAGCGGCCATGGAAGATAAAAAGTTGCCGAATAGGGTCAAGCTCGACACGCCGGGAAAGCGCGTCCTATATAGATTAGCTCATCCAAAGCCTTTGGATTATGACGCAATGCTTGACGCGAAGCCACTCACGCAAGCGCAGCGCCAGCTCCTCATTGACCGATTGCAGCGGCAGGCAGATGAGGACGCCAAAATCTTCGTGACCGGACGGACCTGCCCCGAAACGCGGCGTTATATTTCAGCGCTTACTGCTGGAAAGCGGTTCAACATCCTGCGTGCCTATACATTCCCCTCCAATACCGAGCGCTACCTCGGCCGAACAAAGAACGTTCGGCGGCCTAGCCTCAGTATCGGCCAGTGGAAAGTCGAACGTCACCGAGGGAAATGGATCATCGATGATCTGTTTCAAGCATTATGGAACCTTGATGCCCTTTGGAAGTCACTGACCGGACTGACGCCCGACGAGCTGACGGAAGGCTTTGAGAAATTTGGCGCCACGAAGGAGGAAGAAGACACAAGAGCGGCCGCCCATGCTCACCGTGCCTTGGTTCTTGCCACCTGCATCGCAGCAGCGAGGCGCACTTCTTCGTCTGCCGACGCGTTCGTGACAGAATCCAAGCTCCGGCAGGAAATAGCCGCCTATTTTGCGACATTCTGCGAGGCTTATCAGCGGGCGACTGTTTGCGCAAAATCGGACGCTCCGACTAAGCTACTGATTCAAAAGAGTTTTCGAGAACTCGCAGCCCGTCGGCTGACCTTCTGACGGGAGATACATTGTTCCTATCGAGACCAAGCGATGGGAAAATGCATTGAGTGACGATCATGGCGAATGCAGTCGAGGCAAACCAGGAAAGAGCGGTTCGATCGATAGTGGGGATGCCGCATTCCGTCCTTCGGACGCGTTTCGGGAGCTGCTGGACGAGTTAGACGCCACCTCCTTATGGGAAGGACTTGAGGCTCCAGTCAGCGGAAGGATCACAGAAGCCGCCCTGAATGCGCTGCACGCCTATATTAGGCGCAGAGACAGGCTCTCTGTACATGCGCAAGAAGTCACCAGACGTGAGACGGACCTGCGGCATCTCGTCAGAGCCACCGTATTCAAGGCCGAAGCGTCCGCAGTCCCCGGATATCTCGAGACGCTGCTTGATGAGGCTGGCTTGGTGCCCGCGCAGAATGCCAAAACCGAAAGGCGGGCGATCAATGCCGCCGTTCTGCGCCTTCTCAGTGCAACGCATAACAATCCGCAAGCCGACAAGTATCGGATCTCGCGTTGCGCGCTAGCAATGGTCGGATTGGAGCGGCTGTGCGACGAGCACGGTATGTCGCCGACAATCGGAAATGCCGACACGATCTTCGCGTTTGTCCGGTCAATGTCGAGGACCAAGCTGTGTGCGATCGCAGAACAACCCGCCCGAGCTGAGCCTTCATCACCCGATGCGAACGCATTAGCAGCCGATGCTGAGATCGACGCTCAGTCTGTCGCGGAGACTACTACGAGCGACGATGTCGCCGTCGCGAATGGGGCAGCTGCCAACTATGGCACTCCTGGGCGCGTTTCCGTGTCTACCGGCGCAGCGCCCTCTGAGGATCAGACACCGTCAGAGGAAGCGTGCAACTCCGGGGATGTTGAGAGGTTTCCCCCACTCGCTACCGTTTCCATTCCTCTGACGAAGCTTGCAAGAGGAAAGGTCTTTCTGCTGGTTGCTCAGCGTGCGGGTACAATGTTCCGCCTCAGAGGCCCGATCCAGTCTCATAGCGACGCACTCGGCCTCCTCAAAATTCTAATTAATTCAGATGCATCCGGCGGAGGCAGCGAAGGTGCCCCGGAGGGTGGCCAGTGACCCTCGCTTATACCCCTCCCCTTTCGCATACGGGCGCCGTCTATCGCCCTGCACTGCAGCCTTGGTATTCGGCGTTCGTCTGCTCGCACGCTGACGTCCGACGCACCGAGGGGCGCATCGCGTTAGACGATCTCAACCTTCTTAGCGGAACGGGACTTCTAACACTACCAAACTTTCTGCAATCCGCACCGCACGGCCTGAACCCTCGCAGATGCATGGTCTCAGAACGCGATCGTATTAGATGCCAGGGTGTCGCTGACAGCGGCGGATATCAGATTTCCGGCGGCAAGCTTAGGTTGACCGAGAACCTCCGGCGTGAGCTGCTTCGTTATTCCGAAGAATTCGAAGCGGCATGTATTCTCGATGCACCGACATCCGCGATCGGTCGATCAGGCAGCGAATTCAATTCGATGCGGGATTGTTTGGAGTTTACAATCCAGAGCGCCCACTATGCTATCCGAAATCGTATCCCAGGAAAGACGCGCCTCCTGAACGTGTCGCAGGGACGCTCTCCTCAGGAACTGCTCGAATGGTTTGAGGCGGTCAAGGGGTTCAACGACCGGCGATTATACGGCGACAGAGCCCTTACTGGTTGGGCTATGGCGGGTGCGATGCGCCTTCGCTTTGCTTCGCAGCTTCCCATCTTGATCAAGCTCCGCGACGATGGCCTTATCGCCCCCGGCGCCCGTTTGCATACCCTAGGGACCGGGCATCCTGAGGTCGCTTTGGCCCTCACAGCCGTGCAGGACGGTCTTCGCGAAACCCTCGCCGAGGACGTGCTGGTCTCATTCGACAACGCTACCCCATTCCTGCTAGCCGGCCAGTACAAAAAGGCGCTCGGCGGCGCGTCGCTCACGCGACAGAAGCTCCACGTGCCGGTTATGCCAATGCCGCATGGCGAAGACTATGTGGGATCGGATATGCCTTGGCCATGCAGCAGCCCGTTCGCGGACAGGCTCACGCTCGGTGATCTCAATGTCAGGCGCGGTCATCGACAAACGACATGGGACGCCTATTCCCATGTCCTGCTCGCCGCCCACAACGTCTGGGTTCTTTGCGCCGCCATCGCCGAAGCTAACCGGCGCCTGCGCCTTTTCGAAGGCGACGCTGTGAGCTGGCTCCCCGGCGACCTCGTCGAAATGACCCAAGTCATCAGAGAGATCTTTCGCTCGGAACGACCGGCCACGTTGATTGACCGGAATGCTGCACTGCTCGACCATCTCGGCAGCAGGAGCAGCAACACGACCATGATCTACGATCGTGGCGGCCTCGGCCGCTGATCTCATAGCACCCGATAGTCAAGAAATTTCAACGCTTTCAAAAGGAGCGAACTATGTCGCATGCGCAGTTTCCAAAGCATCTGAAGCACTCCAGCGCCAGACTGCCGCTTTGGACGGCAGGCTATGTCGTCTCTATCGCTTTCATCAATGCGGCCTATGCGGACCTGCCGGCAGTCCCCTTCTTCGGCGCAACCCTGCCCCCGGCGGTCCTGCTAGCCGGTGCCGTCTTCGTCCTGCGCGATTTCAGTCAAAGAGAAATCGGCCACGGGGTGTTGCTGGCGATGGTGGTGGCCACGGGACTAAGCTTCGAACTGGCCACTCCGGCGGTAGCCGTTGCGAGTGCCGGTAGCTTCGCGATTGCTGAAATCGCGGACTACCTCGTCTACACCTTCGCGCGTCGGCCGCTGTCCCAGCGCGTCTTGATCTCTTCGGCCGTGAGCGTGCCGGCGGACACGGTGCTCTTCTTCGCCGCGATCGGCATCACCGACCCGCTCTCACTGGCAGTCGGCGTTGGTGCGAAGATGGTCGCGGCATTCCTCGCATGGCGCATCCTCCGTGCCAGAGAGGCGCGGTCATGAGCAGGAGACCAATCGCGCCAACGGTGGCCGAGACTGGGCCTTCGCCGACGGCGGGCCCGCTGCGTTCGGAGACGGCTGGAAGCTTGCGTATGATCTGGGTGACGTTCCGTCGCGTCGGGATCCATTGCTGGCCCGACGCCCCGGAGGGGACCCACTATCTTCGCCATCCGCACCGCCACGTGTTTCACTTTCGGGTCTGGATCGAGGTGTTTCACGGCGATCGTGAGGTTGAGTTCCACGCGTTCCTGAGGTGGATCGAGGGGCTCTACGACGACGGTATGCTCCAACTCGGATCCCGTAGCTGCGAGATGCTCGCCGATGAGCTTTACGCCTCGATTGCCGGTGCTTACGGCGGACGTGAGGTTTGGATCGAGGTCTCGGAGGACGGGGAGAACGGCTGCTGTGTGCGGTATCTGTCTCGGGAACGCCACTGCGGTGACGGGAGGAAGCCATGACGATCTGGGTCGTCACGTTGGAGCCCGTAGAGCAACGCTACACGGGCGAGTGGCAGGCGTTCCTGCCGCATCAAATCGGCGACGCTCTGGCCGCAGCCGGGTCGCCAGAGGCGGTACAAGTGATCGGGGGGCCGCCAGTGGGTGGAGGCACCACACCGGGCGCATTCTTGGACTTCGCCGCCACCAACATTTTCAAGGCGGCCCAATTGCGGGAGTTCGCGGAGGCGTTCCAGCAGGGCGCCGTGAAGCCCGGTGATCGCTTTCTCTTCACTGACGCGTGGCACTTCGGCGTGATCGCGGTGCGCTATATGAGCGACCTACTGAGGGTTCCCGTGAAGCAGATCGGTCTCTTCCACGCGGGGGCCTACGATCCGCATGATTTCCTCGGCCGCGTGCCAAACCCTGAATGGTCAAAGCAGTTCGAGCGCTCAATTTACGCGGCGCTCGATCTGAGCTGCTTCGCGACTGACTTTCACGTCGACCTGTTCCGAGAAAATCTCGGCATCAGAACCGATGGCCGAATCCTTCGGTGTGGCTGGCCGATGGAATATCTGCGCGCTGTCCTGCGTCCCTATGGTAGCCGGCCAAAGCGCAAGCTCGTCCTGTTCCCTCACCGGCTGGCCCCCGAGAAGCAGGTTGGCATCTTCCGCGATCTGGCCGGCGAGTTCCCCGATTACGAATTCCGAGTCTGCCAGGAGACCGCGCTAGCAAAGGGCGAGTACCACGGCCTGCTCGGCGAGGCGGCGCTCGCTTTTTCCGCCAGTCTCCAAGAGACACTGGGTATCGGACTATACGAGGGACTGCTCTGCGGGGCTCGCCCCTTCGCCCCAGCCCGACTCTCCTATTCGGAGATGTACCCGTCCGAGTATCTCTATCCGAGCGCGTGGACTGAGAGCTCTGAGGCGTATCGGCGGCATAAGCGGGATCTGGTGGCGGCCCTCGGCGCAGCGCTGCAAGCGGCGCACGACCCGAACGAGCAGCTGCAGCTCAACGAGGTCGCTCGTCAGGTTGCTCGGCGCTTCTTCAGCGGTGCGAAGCTCTACGAGGCCCTGTTGAGGTAGCGACGCCGCCTGCGGCGGGCAATCTCGTCCGGATGTCCGTAATGCTGCGGCGCTCGACATGGAGGGAGAGCTCTCGAAGAAGCGCGAGAAGGTCGGCCCTGCCACCGCCGCCTTCTTCCAGGCCGTCATCGAAGACAGGCCGCATCCCGAACAGGGCTTTCGAACCTGTCTCGGCGTTCTGTCGCTGGTCAAAAGCTACGGCAAGGCGCGCGTCGATGCCGCCTGCCAGCGCGGCATCGCCATCAAGGCCCGCTCCGTCGCCTCGATCCGATCGATCCTCAAAAACGGTCTCGATCGCGCCTTCCTCGGCGCCGACCCAGATCCCCAGACCCATCGCCAGCCTCTTAACCACCGCAACATCCGCGGCCAGGGCTACTTTCAATGAACGAAAGGACTGTCATGCTCACGCATCCGACCCAAGAGAGGCTGATCGCGCTCGGCCTCGCCGGAATGGCCAAAGCCTTCGAGGAACCGGCCTTCGCATTGACGAAGGAGAACCTCGTGTCAGGCGATCTTCCGGGGCTTCTGACGCGGCACGGTGACCGCGGAGACAACTAAATCCGTGGCCTGGGCAGCCTGCATCGGTCGGCCGAGCAGGTAGCCCTGCGCGGCATTAACGCCGAGCGCCACCAGCTTAGCGAGCTGATCGCCGCGTTCGACGCCTTCCGCCAGCGTTGGGATCGACAACTCCCGCGCCATTGCTGTCACCGCCCTCAGCACCGCCTGCGCACCGACATCATCCGGCGCCGCGTCGACGAAGCTGCGGTCGATCTTGATCCGGTCGAGTTGGAAGTCTCTGAGATGGGCGAGCGACGAGTAGCCGGTGCCGAAGTCATCCATGGCGATGCGGATGCCGAGGGCTCTAAGGCCTGCGAGCGTCGCAGCGATGGCATGGCCGTCCTCGACCATGGCTGTCTCGGTTAGTTCAATCTCCAGCCGGTCTGGCGTCAACCCGTATCTGTCCAGGCATTGCGTCACCTGGCGCAACAGATCGGCGGAGCGCATCTGTACCGGCGAGACGTTCACGGCGACGTGGATGTGCGCCGGCCAGAGCGAGACCTGCCGGCATGCCTCATCGAGCACCCAGGCGCCGATCTCTCTGATTATGCCGTTCGCCTCGGCGAGGGGAATGAACTCGGCAGGCGATACGAGGCCGCGCGTTGGGTGGTGCCAGCGGATCAGCGCCTCGAAGCCGGCAAGGGAGCGGTCGGGAAGCCCGTATAGGGGCTGGTACACAAGTTCGAACTCTCCAGAGGCTGTCGCTCGGGCCAATTCCCGCTCGGTCTGACGCCGCTGCGCCGCCTTCTCCAACATGCCCTCGGCATAGACGGCGAAGCAGAATCGCCCCTGTTCCTTGGCCCTGTAGAGCGCCAAGTCTGCTTTCTGCACCGCAAGGTCGGCGCCGTCGCTCGGATCGGAGGTAGCGAGGCCGACGCTGCAGCCCACCGAGAGTGCGTGCTGGTCTACCTGGAAGGGCGACCGGAAGGCGCTGATCACGGCGCAGGCAAGTGCCTCGCCCTCGTCGGCCACCTCCGGCACGATCGCGATCTCGTCGCCACCGATGCGGAAGATCGCGTCGCCGTGGCCACACAGCGTGCGTAGCCTTTGAGCTGCAACGATGAGCAATTGATCACCGACCCGATGGCCGAGCGTGTCGTTGACCTCTTTGAAATGGTCGAGATCCAGCATCAGCACCGTGACGGCGTCGCCGCTCTTCAGCCGCGCCTCGATCGTCTCGTTGAAGTTGCGCCGGTTCGGCAAGCCTGTCAGGGCATCGTGGAAGGCCATGTGCGCCATCTCGGCGCGCACCTCCCGCTCGCTTGTCACGTCGTCATAGGTCAGGATCGCCCCGCCCTCTGCAAGCGGTCGGCAGGAGATCGACAAGATGCGACCGTCGTCGAAGGTGTGCTCCAGCCGCGTTGTCGTCTCCTGCGCCATCCAACGGTCGTGGTTGCGGATCGTCCGCGCTATGCGCTCTGCGCTCCAGCCGTTCGCCGCACCGACTTTCGACAGGAACGAGTCGAGGTCCATGCCGGTGCAGATCGCGCCCTCGCTCAGAAGCAGCATCGCGCGAGCCTGGTCATTGTAGAGATCGATGGTCCGCTGCGCCGAGATCTTGACGAGGCCGTTGGACATGTTGGCGAGGGCCGTCGATAGCATCGCCAGGTGCTCGGTCCGCATCTGCGTCTCGTGCAGCATGCGCTCGTCGCGCTGGGCACCGCCGACGGCGATGGCCATGGCCGTTACGAACAACATCAACGCCGCCATAGCCACGCACACCGACAGGGTGACCGGCTCGACCGACGAGAGGCCCGGGGAGGCGACGGGGGTGATCGTCAGTCCGCTCATCGCTGTGAAGTGCAGCGCACAGACACCGGCAACGATAAGGCTGGCCATCACGAATCCGCGGCCGCCGCGCGAGCCGATGAGGACGGCGGAAGCAAGAAATACCATGCCGGCGGCGAACGCCAAGACAGTCAGAGGCACGCTGTAGCTGGTGAGGCACCCCTGCAGCGCTGCCATGCCAGTGAAGTGCATCGCGCCAACGCCGGCACCGGCCAGTGCGCCGAGCACCCCCCTCTGCCAGCGGCGTGCGACGATCACCGTCAGAGCCATCGGCAAACCGACGCCGACGACGCCGATCGCCAGCGAGGCGAGCGTGACGGTCAGATCATAGCCAAGCGCCGTGTCCGGCCGGAAGCCGAGCATCGCGACGAAATGGGTGGTCCAGACCCCCACGCCTGCGACCAGTGCGATTGTTGTCATCCAGAAGTAGCGCCGCGACGATCGAACTGCTTGCGCTCGCCGTATCAGGTAAACGAGAATCGCCGCCATCGTGACGCAGACGAACAGAGCGGTCAGGACCAAGGGCAGCGAGTGTTGGGCAATCAGCGCAAGCATTGAGGTTCCGCGGCGGCAGAAATATCTTGCCTGACGGCAAGGCAACGTCGGCATCCTTGCCTAGGAACTCTTAAGGAGAGGCTATCGTCCCACGTGGCCCGGTGACGCACTAGGCGCTCTCGCTTCGCTCGGCGCTGGGATGTCGAGGGCAATGCCCGATTTGAACTCTCCGGGAGCATCAATGGAGTTGACCTGCCTCTACGACTCACTGCTAAGTTGTCGGAACTGTCGTAGGAAGACCGAGTTAACCTGTGGATATTTCCCATCTTGTTGATCTGATCTACGACGCTGCGACAGATCCAACGGACGAGGGATGGCAGGCTGTAGTGGCCCTGATCAGTGGCCTCATGGCTGATGCCGCAGTGATCTTCGACAGTGGGGCTGTCGTCGCGTCCGAGCATCCGCTCCTAATTCCGTATCGCTTCGACACGGAGAGAGTCCGGATACATTTCGAGCGCTTTGCCACGGCCGGCGACAATATCGGCATGCGCCAGCTACAGACGGGCCCGGTTGGCCAAGCCTTCGATATGCACCAGGGCATTGCGCCAGAGACCTGGCATCGCGCCGCATCGGTCGCGAACATTCTCACGCCACAGGGTTTCACAGAAGGCACTCTGCTCGTTGTCGATCGGGAGCCGGATCATTTGAGCAGCATGCTCATCTATCGAAGCGACAGGGCCGGGAGTTTCACCGAACGCGACGTTCGCATGTTGAATGAACTCGCTCCGCATCTGCGTCGCGCATTTGCAGTCCGCCGACGCTTCATGGATCTTGCCGCCCGCGAGAGATCGGCGCACCAGCTCTTGGTTCAGACGAGCACCGGGATGCTGATCACTTCTCGTCAAGGGAGGCTTTTGCGTGCGACCGGCGAGGCTGAAAGGGCCTTCGCATCTGGGATACTGCGCGTCTCAGCGTTTGGAAGGATCGGCTCGTCTAACCCTGGTTCCGACAGACTTTTTCAATGCCGCTTCAGGGACGAGGCTCCGGTGCTCGCGCCGTTTTCAACGCGACGCGCCGGCCAGAACTGGATCATCACGGAGCTGCCGGAGCCAGTCGCTGCTTCGATTGCCGGGTGTGGGGATGCGCTCGCTTTCCACATAGAACGTCGCCCGGCCCCCAAGCGCGACATTACTGAACTTCTGAAGGTTCGCTACGGGTTGACCAAGGCGGAAGCCTCGATCGCGGCATTGCTGAAGGAGGGGGTGAGCGTGAAGGCAATCGCTGAGCAGCGAAGCGGCTCGGAAGCGACGGTTCGGACGCATATCAAGTCGATCCTGCACAAGACGGGAACGAAGCGGCAAGCCGAACTTGTTGCACTCCTACATCGCATCGTTGCATGATCGCAACAGATCGCACTTTTGGGCAGTTCTACCCCAAATTGGGCATGTCCTGCATCGCGATGGGGATGAACATGCAAGTGCCTTCGGGTCGCGATCGCCTCGCGAGCAATGCCCCAGATTGACGGGGTGATCGCATGGCTGGCGTGCTCCCAACACCCAGCCACCCGAAGGTGATTATCATCCTCTGCGGCGCCATTCCTTCGCCAAGCTGAGCCCTTCTTGCACTGACCCGTCTGCAGATGCGGCCGGTCCTGCTGGCTAAACTTGCCGGGCTGTGTAACGCGATCTCCCGCGGCGACAGACGGGGTGAGCGCCTCCCTTTCCGCGATGTCGGACGCCGACGTTCGAATCGGCGCGGTCACGCTGAGATGTCTCTTAATCAACGGAACAGCGCCGCGTTGATCAAGGGAACGCCGCGGCGTTTCTAATTTGCATGTTACGGGTTCCCGAGGCTGGCGTGCGCTGTCGATCGGGTGTGGGGGCGACGGATAGCGGTAATGCTGCGCAGTTCAATATAGCCCCTCAACTGATGCGCAAGTTGCACTAGCAGCTCCTTATCCGCCCTTTTTGTGAACGTGGTGGCGAAACGTTGCAGACGCAATTCAAGCGCGATCAATGTGCCAAGACCCGGCTCCTGCTTCGTAGCCAGCAAGTGCGAAAAGTATCGTCCGCTGCGGCCTAGCCAGATCCGTGAAAATTCCGTCTGCGATACCACCATTTTAGCTTCCACAAGCTGATTGAATATTTCTTCGATGTTCATTTTTTCGCCCTCCATCACATGAATATTTATATTCGCTTCCAACTGCTTTATAAATAGCAGACGTTCTAAACTGGAGACTTATGATGTGGAACATAGCTGAATTACGCGCGGCAATGATGCGCGGAAATTATTTTAATATTAGAGAGCGAAGTAAACTCCGATGGTTGGCACCGGGAATGGAGGCCCAGCGGCAGGCCGTGATGAACGCGATGGGCATGATGCACGATGTCTTCCATCGCATGCGTGACTGTGGAGATGACGATCGTTGGGGCGGGGTCAATTACTGCCGCGTGCCGACCTGTCCCCGTTGTTTCATGCGGTTCCGCGCTCAAGAGACCGGCAAGGCGATTAAGCGTGACTTCGAGGGGGCCACCAACGACGACCTTGCCTTCTTCACAATCCTGCTTCCCCTGACGGCGGCTATCGGCGATGTGGGCGAGATCATCGAGGTTGAGAAGCGCCGCATTCGTAACATGTTCGCTCGGCGGCGCCGCGATGATGATCGATGGAATGCCATTCACTTCGTCGGCTGGTGGGAGATGGACCGGACAGATCCAGAGAAGCTGGCGGAAGCCGGACGCAATAGCCGACTGTTCTACGAACAAACCAACGCGCCGGTATTCGCGATGCCCGGTCAGACGCTCTGGCGGCCGCATTTACACGGCATCGTATATCTTGGTGGTCTGACCGCTGCGGATTTCGCCGAGACGCTCCGCAATTATGGTCACGGTTCGGCGTATCAGGTGGATGTGCAGGAGTTCGACACAAAGCGGCCAGTTGGGAGGAACATCCAGAGCGTCGTCCGCTATGCCTTGAAGTTTCGCATAGAGAACGATTTTAAATGTCCGCGAGGCTTTGATTACGCTGAAGACGAGAAGACCAAGTGTTGTTCGAATGTGGACCGGAACTGGTGGAGCTCAAAGGACATCAAGACATATACGGAGTGGCTGATGTCGGATCGCAGTGGCTTTCGCTCGCTGCGCTTTCAGATTAAGAAGAAAGACGTAACGAAAGAAGGTATCAGTGCCTTAATATCTGATACATCAGACGTAGTGTGTGAGAGTGTTAGGTATGACAATACAATACAAGATACTAACTTGCCAGAAGCACGCGGCCCGAACACCGCGCACGCTCCACATGCAGGGACATTCAACGGGCGCATAAAGCTCGGGAATTTGTCTGATCGCAGGCTGAAAGAGTGCAGAACAGGGCCGGCAGGACCGGGAAAAGCTATCACATCGGCACCGGACCCAATTCCACTTCGTATGCGACTGCTCGCCATTGCCGCCGAACGCGTTTCCCGTCCGTTATAGCCACTCTCGGCGTATTCTCTGCCCGCGTGGCGGCACCGCTATTTCCTGTAGCGGTCGAAGGCCGTCTTGATCTGGACGATCGGCTCCACGTCCGCGCGGTAGATGTCCGTCTGCAGGAAGATAAGTTCGTCGGCATAGGCCGCTTCGTCGATTTCGGTCCACCAACTCTTCGGCTGCCCGTCCGAGCCGTCGTTCCAGCGATAGCCTCGCGCTTTCAAGACGTCTTTCAGCTCAAACGGGCTGCCTTGCGCGAAGACGCGGAGCCGCTTCTTCGAGCTTGACGTCACAAGCCGCTGCAACGCGGTCTCGCCGGCGTCGGCCGGAGCCGCTGCGAGAACTTCTAGCAAAGCATGGCAGTCATCGACCGCGCGGTGCCCGTTATGGAACAACCCGCACTGTCCGACGAGGTAGACAAGCTTGCTCCCCTCGAAGCCGAACGCGCTCCATTCCACCTCGGCGACAGAGCAGGCCCAGGCCTTGTGCTGGAAGTGCGGATGGAAGCGCTCGCAGAAGGTGCGGTCGAAACTCGCATTGTGCGCGATGATGAGGTCCGCATTCGCGATGAACGCTGAGACCGCATGCAGATCTATAGTGCGGCCCGACACCATCTCATCGGTGATGCCGGTGATCCTCGTAATTTCCGCACTCACCGGCACTGACGGCTCCCGCAGTTCCGAGAACGTGCCGATGACGTCCTGAATGCCGTTCTCGTCATAGGTGAACGCGACCATGCCGAGTTCGATGATTTCGTCCTGCAGGTGGTTTAGGCCGGTCGTCTCGGTGTCCAGAATAATGCCGACGCGCTGACCCGGATTAAGTGCGTAGTTCTGAACGACGGCGCGTGGAACCAGTTGCCGCAGAATGCGGTAGCGCCCTGTCGCTTCCAATTGCCGAACCAGCTGTTCCTCATGCAACGCCGGTGGGGCTTCACTGTGACGCTCTGCAGGTCTCGCACTATGCAGGGTCGTTGGAGCTTCGTCTGCGTCAGCCGGTTCTGCGATCACCGAGAAGAGATCGGACTGGGCAAGCTGGCCGCCCCTGCTCCCTCTGCTCATCTTGATCCTCGAACTCGCGTGATGGACGGCGATCGCGGCTCAGTGCATATCGCGCTTCGGCGCCGAGATAAACTCTAGAATGCCTTCGGCTTCGACGGCCCGTTTGAACTCCGCAAACGCTTCTTCGTCGGTTGCGAACTCGTCTTCCCACACCGTCGATGTGTTGGCGCTATCAACAACTTCGAGGATCCAGCCGTCGCCGCTGTCCGCGAACCTGAATATGTTCACCGTGACCGTCAGGCCATGGTCTGTGACAAGGCCCGAATACGGAGAGAATTCGATTTCGGGATCGTCTTCCATTCGGTTCTCTGGTGCCATTCGTGTAGGCGCCAGCATATACCGGGAACCGAGATTGTCAGCATCTCTTCGGGTCGACTGACGTGGTAGCCACGTCACGGGCGAAGAGATCGGTACCCGTCAAGTCGCCGGCCTGCTGCAGCTTTTGCCCACAAAGGGTCGCACAGCGCGTTGGCGGACAGAACGCAGTCTTGTAGCTTTGGCTCTAGGCCGCGTCCTGGTGACGCTCTTAGAGGCTCACTGACTGCTTGGGCGGCTGGCCCGTGGCTGTCGCTGCGAAGCATGTGTGAGATTATCGGGTCATGGTGCAGCCGGGTTTTTTGTCATCCGCAGACGTCCAAGCCTGGCTCAACGGTGTTCATCCCGCATGGACCGCGCTTGATTTCGAGAGCTTCTGCCGGTTGCATTCCGATCCGGACGATCCCGCTTTCCCGATAAGCATGAGCACATCCAATTCATCGCCCATGGCGACGAATGCCATGTTGTTCCTGTCTCGGCTCGTGGATGGCGCAAAGCTGACCGCAACCGGCAATCTCACCCGCGCATTTGTAGCCGAAGCCATCGAGACGCTGAGTTGGCCCGCCTTCGATCCCGAGGAAGCCTTCTGGCTCCACAAAGTGATCAATGAGCGCGACTTCCTTCCGCTTCATGCGATGCGCGTTTTCTGTGATCGCGCCAAGCTGATCCGTGTCTACAAGGGACAGCTGCGACTGACGAAGGCGGGCAAACAGATTGTGGCGGCTCAGGATTTCGGCCGGCTTCACGGCGAGCTGTTTCGCGCTGCCTTCTGGAAAACGAACCTCGCCTATTTCGACGGCCATCCCCTGGCGCCGTGGCCGCAGGGCGACGTCGGTCTGGTGCTCTGGTGTCTTTCCGTCTCGGCTCACCGTTGGCAATCTCCGCACATGCTAGTTCGCTCCTGTACCGTGCCGATCAACGGAATTCTCGAAGACCAATACCGAGGAGAACTCGGGGGCTATATTCTCGAGCACCGCATTCTCAGGCCGGTCTCTTGGTTCGGCCTTCTCGACGTCGAGACGCTTCCGCATCCGGAGTTCAAGACGATCAAGCTGCGTCGGTATCGAAAGGCTCCGACGTTCGATCAGTTCCTGTCCTTCACGGTGTGCCTGGAGCCTCACGAAGGTGGCATTCAGTGAAGACGTCGTCGATCCTCATTCGGCGAGATTGACTTGGCAGCGTCAGGACGGATTTCGTCTACCGGCACTTGAATTTGCAACCCTTTCGTGTCGAATTGATCCCGGATTTGCGCTGAGGGTGACGAAGTGGCTAAAGCCGAAATCGACGTGGCCGATGTCGCCGTGGGGCGTCGGATAAGGCAGCGCCGGATTTCGCTTAGGATGAGCCAGGCGGACCTCGGTCGTGATATTGGCGTCACGTTCCAGCAGGTCCAGAAATACGAGAAAGGCACGAACAGGGTCAGCGCTAGCAGGCTGCAGAAGGTGGCAACCGCCTTGAATATGCCCGCAAGCGCCTTCTTCGACACGTCCAAGAGCGCCGTTCATGACGACGAGCTCGGTGAGTTCTTATCTACAAAGGACGGTCTGGATCTGAACCGATCTTTTGCCTCGATTAGCGACCTCACATTGCGGCGTAAGATCGTCGAACTGGTTCACGCCATCGTGGCGGATCAGAAACCACTTTAACGATCCCGTTAACGTGCCTTTTAACCTTGCACCTTAGCATTGCAGCATGAGGCAATTCGGCGCCAGGGTCCAGCCTTCTTCTAAGAAGCGGGCGAACGGATGGAATAAGGACGTGAAGCCTATCCGGGCTGCGCGTCAGCTCCGTGCTGAAGAGCGCGCCGGTGAGAAAACCCGGCTCAACGGTCTCTTTTGGTCCGTGCTTGGTTGCGGATGTGCGCTGGCGTTCGCTGCGCCGTTCGCGGCCGATCGGATTGCTCGGATGGATTTTGCGGCGGTCCAATCTTTCGTTGTCAGCAGTCGGCCAGCGGCTGTTGCACATGTTGCAGCTCCGCAGACTGTCGCCCCCCAGCATCGCGGGCCAATCGGCATCTGTTCAGGCGGTCACCGCGCAGAACGCCGGGTCACCTGCATCGTCGATGGAGATACCGGCTGGCAGGATGGAGAAAAGTGGCGGACCGAGGCTATCGATACGCCGGAGATTTCTCACCCGGAATGTGCGCTGGAGCAGCGGACCGGCATTGAAGCGCGCAATCGACTGCAGGCGCTGATGTCGCGCGGCTACACGCTGACCAGAAACGGCGTCGGGAACTACGGCCGAACCCTCGTCACGATCACCTTGGCCGACGGACGAGACGCCGGCGACGTTCTTCTCGCGGAAGGCCTTGCTCAGCGTTGGCCGAACAGCGGCAATCCATGGTGCCGATGACTGATGCGCCGGGGCAGTTCCCCTCCCTTGTCCATCCATCACAGGCAAGCCTGTGATGGATGGATGCGGATCTCAGCGTTAAGCTTGGCTCAGTGAGCATCATACGGGCATCGTAGAGCGCGGCGCCGTCCGGCGGGCTGTCTGCGCAGCACCCAACATCGGACGCTCGCTGCTGACCCTCACAGGGTCTTTACGGCGTATATCCGGCAGTCGCGCATCTCCGATCGGAACTCGCTGGCCATGAGCGTCAGTGTCGCGCCGGGAACAAGCTTGTAGTCGAGGTCCGCGCTATAGGCGGGCTTCGTGGGGATTGCCTCGCGCCTGCCGTGCCCGGTGATGCATGAGAACCAGAGCCGCGTGAATGTCACGGGCGTATCGTCGGTCACGTGGAACAGGAAATGACCGCGCATCGATTGGTCATCAAACCGGAACGACGGAACGGCCTCTGCCATGCGTCTGAAATCCGCGAAGCTCACACGGCAGCGCGTGCGGCTGACGTCATAGCGTGGCGCTTCATCAGGATAGAATTCTTGCGCCATGGCATCCACGATGCGTTCTCCCGGTGCCTGCCAGTGGCCTCCTGCGACAGTTCGCGTCCATTCGCCTTCCACGGGACTACCATCGGCGTAGAAGCCGTGACACGCGATGCCGGCCATCTCCAGGTAATCCGAGCTGTTGTTCACCAGGGACACGTAGATCGTGCGTTGGTAGAGTGACTGGGTGAGCGCAATCGGGATGTCGCTGGTGAGCCGATAGCTCTCGGATGCGGGGATCACTCGGGAGAGCAAGACCTCCGACTTCCACGCGCAGACGATGCCCATGATGATGACGGCGGTGGCCAGGATGTTGGAGCCGAGGTGCCGAAATGCCGTTGCCAGCATGAAGGCCGTGAAGGCCATCACCGAATACGTGAGGACCCGCAGCGGTTCCACATCGGTGAAGGTCAGAACGAGGATGGCTCCCCCGCCGATCAGGCTGAGGAGCTGAAACTCCGCGATCGCCAGAACGATCGGCAGGGCCAGAAACTGGAAGACGAGCTTGGCGTTGCGGTTCAATGGCGGACCCGGCTACCGGCAAGATTGAGAATGCTGGGGGCTTTCTCGCCGAGGCTCCAGCTGAGCAGGAGATCCGACGCACGATGCATCGAGGCGGTCGCAAATTTCGTTACGTCCAGGAACGCCGCCCGCTGCTGCCAGCTCACGTCGGCAGCGGCAATCTTGAGGGCCAGGCGTTTGTGGACCTCGTCGATCACGGCGAGGTCCTCCATCATGTTCGTGAAGAGTTTCATTTGCTCGGCGGAGGGTTGTTTCGTCCCTCCGCCCAACGGCACCATTACGCGGACTTCTTCCGCAGCATCTGCCCGCGCGCCTCGGCTGCAGCCGTCAGCTGTTCGTCGAGTTCCCCGGCCTGGACCGCCGAAATCAGCGTGTCGATGATCCCCGGCAGCTTCGTAAAATCCGCAACCTCGATTGCGTTCTTGTCCTTGGCCAGCTCGATGGTCTTGCCCGCATAGCGCAGGGAGAAGAAGGTCTGACCCGCAGCGTTCTCGAACCAGCCCGACCGGAACCGCTTGCGCATTTCCACCTGCACGCGCTCACCGGCTTCGTTCTTGCGCCAGACCCTATGGGTGGGAGCGTAATCCTGACCGGCCATCTTGGCCTCGGCGGCGCGCTTCTGCTCGGCCAGCGCCTCCACGACCTTGTCACGCGCCCGCTTCACCGGGTCCGTCTGCGCGCGATCCGGCTCGGCTTGTGCCAGCTTCAGCGCCTTGAGATATGCCATGCTGTCGTTCTCCGAAAATCGTTGTCGATGTTCCGGATAACGATGCCGATGAGCTCAAAGAGCAACCGAATCCTGTCGCTGAGCCCAGCGGCTGCTACGCGCCCATAGCGACCGTTCGAGCGAACGTCGATGTTGAGAGAGAGCGGACGTTGGAATTGGGCGTTTTCGAGTTATGCCTAGACCGCAGCGTCTGGTCAGCTGCAGCCTCAATCACGCCTTCGAGAAGGTAGAAGGGATAGCCCAAGTTCAACCAAATATTTATTGTGATTATATGTTGCTTTTTGAATATTATCTTCGATATTAATCAATTCGCTGTTGATTTTATCTAGATTGATTTCCGCCTCCTTCGTGGATGTGCTGATGTACCGGGAGATGTTTAAGTTAAAATTCTCCTCCTCGATTCGCTCCATGCTCACCCGCTTGGAGTAGCGGTCTTCCTCCTTTCGGAATTGGTAGGTGTCGATGATCTTGTCGATGTGCTCATCTGCGAGCTGATTCTGACGTTTGCCCTTTGCGAAATACTCCGCCGCATTGATGAAGAGTACGTCGTCCGGCTTTTTGCACTTTTTCAGCACGAGAATGCAGACCGGGATGCCGGTCGAGTAGAACAGGTTCGCGGGCAAGCCGATGATCGTGTCGATATGACCATCCTTCAACAGCTTAATGCGGATACGCTCCTCTGCCCCACCTCGGAACAGCACGCCGTGCGGCAGGATGATGGCCATCACGCCCTCATCCTTAAGGTAATGGAACCCGTGCAGCAGGAAGGCAAAGTCGGCGGCAGACTTGGGCGCAAGGCCGTAGTTTTTGAACCGCACATCGTCGCCCATCGCCTCCGTGGGGTTCCAGCGCAAGCTGAAGGGCGGATTGGCCACGATGGCATCGAAGGATGGCTTCTTGGCGGGGTTCGGTTCGCGCAGGAGGTCCCAGTCATTGGCCAACGTGTCGCCGTGATAGATTTCGAACTCGGTGTCCTTCACGCCATGCAACAGCATGTTCATGCGCGCGAGGTTGTAGGTGGTGATGTTCTTCTCTTGGCCGTAGATTTTGCCGATGCCGTGCGGCCCCATGCGCTTGCGCACGTTCAACAGCAGCGAGCCGGACCCGCACGCGAAATCGAGCACGCCGGCAAGCCGCTCCTTCTTTCCGGTTGCGGGCTCCTGACTGTCCAGCGTCACGATCGCAGAAAGGATGTCTGACACCTGCTGCGGGGTGTAGAACTCGCCTGCCTTCTTACCCGAGCCGGCGGCAAACTGGCCGATCAGATATTCATAGGCATCGCCGAGATAATCCTCCTCCGACGAGAAATTGGCGAGCCCTTTGGCGATCTCGCTGATGATGGCGCAGAGTTTGGTGTTGCGATCAGGGTAGGACCGCCCGAGCTTTTCAGAGGCGAGATTGATCTCAGAGAACAGGCCGCCGAACGTGCTCTGAAAGGACTCGTTCTCGATGTAATTGAAGCCCTGCTGCAGGGTGTTCAGCAGTTCGCCGTCTTGGGTGCGGGCCATATGGACGATGCTGGTCCAGAGGTGTTCCGGCTTGATGACGTAGTGCACCTTGCGGCGCATCTGCTTCTCGAACTCTGCCACGTCGTCGGAGTTATCCTCGTACCACGCCTGCAGCGGCGTCCTGGCCCCGGTGCGAGCGAGAACGTCCGGAAGATCGGGGTAGTCCGGCCCCAACTCGCGCGTCGCCGCCGCCTCGTAGTTGTCCGAGAGGTAGCGCAGAAAGAGGAAGGACAGCATATAATCGCGAAAATCGTCCGCATTCATCGCGCCGCGCAGCTTATCGGCGATGTTCCAGAGCGTCTTGCCCAATTGCTTTTGGGTTTGTTCGTTCATTGTGCGGGTACTTCCTCGGGAGCGGGCGCTGGCGCTGCGGGTGGGGCGGGAACGGCACCCGGTAGGGCGAACTCGAACCGTGTGATGAACTCGCGCATGATGCGGCGGAACAATTCTTTGTTGTCCTCGCCCATTTCGGTGGGTTCATGGATGGCATAGGCGCCGTGGCTCAAAAGGTTCAGGGCCCGGTTGAACAGCGCCCGATCTTCCTCACTGTCCAGCGCTCTTAGGCAGAATGCTATGCTTGAGTGCCCGAAGAAGGATGCCGTTTTCTCCATGACGCTGCGCAGTGCATTGAAATGGAAGGTGTAGAGCTTTCCCTTGTCGGGATCGGCGGCACGCTGCAACTCGGCTAAGGTGGCAACGTGGTGGAAGAACGGCGTATCCTCCGTCGCCTGGAGCGTGTAGTTGCCGTCACCGCTCGGGCGGTGCAGAAAATAGCGCCGATGGGCGATCGACGGGGCATCATCAATCTTTCTGCCCATTTCGTTGCACATGACGTTGAAGAATAGTGCGTGATGGGAAGAGAAGATCACCTTGATTGGTGCAGGCGCGCCGTCGGCATTTTTTCGCGTGGCTGCCCGACGAAGGAGCTTGGCTAGGTCACAGGCGACGGAGATTGCATTGTTATCGTCCAGAGATGAGATCGGATCGTCGATGTAGAGATAATTCTTCCCTTGATAGGATTCATGCCCATCCAGCATCCGTTCAAATATGGCCATAAAAATGCACCATATAAAGATGTTCTGTTCACCGCGTGAAACCTTTATGTTTTGCTCCTCACCCTTCCGAAAGCTCACGAAATCTGGCTTGGAGACGGTCTCTTCGCCGTGCTGAACCTCTTTGTAGGTAAAATCAAAATCGAAATCTGCGTATCGTGACAGATACTGAGCAATCGTTTCGTCCAACGCGAGTTCTGCCATCGCATTGAAAAAGGACGACTTCTCGTTCAACTGAAGGCGGCGGACGCTGTCGCCTTCAAGGTCGTTTTCCCAGATGAACAGATCCTCGGTGAAGGCATTAAAGTAAAGGGTGTCGGGCGTCCCGGTCGGGTTCTTCTTGCTCTTGCGCTTGCCCGCCTCCTTGAACTCCATCGACAGGCGGGTCTTGCCAGTGCGGTTATAGGCGTAAATCAGGAGCAGTGAGATCTGCTTCGTGGGGTTGTTTAGATCGTCACGAAGCCTGATCACCAAGTTCTTCAGGTTCTTGTAGGTGCTCATGTATCACCCGGCCTCACCTGGGGGAAAAGCTGCTGCATCAGCCCCTTCTTGTGGGTCTTGAGCGTGTCAAGCTTTCGGGTCTCAGCGGCGATGAGGTCATCAAGGGTGTTGAGGCAGTCGGCGATGCGCTGCTGCTCCGGTCGAGATGGGATCCTGAAGCGCAGATCAATGAAGAACTGCAAGCCGATCGTCTTGATGGTGCTCCCGGTCGCCGCACGGTCAAAAAGCGGCTTCGACTGCTGAAGCAGATGATAAAGGAACCAATTGCTCAACTTCCGGTCGTCGCATGTCCAAACAATGAAGTGCTGGCTAACTGCCATGGGCAAAGCCATTACCGCGCTCTTGCCAATACCAGCATCACGGCTAATCAGAACTGAACCTGCCTTATGAAGCACGGCAGACGAGTTCGTGATACCTTCCGCTGATATTTCAACTTCCGTCTCAAAAATCAGACCTCTGTCGAGGCGCTTCGAGTCAGCGAGCGAGATCCACTTGACCCCGCCATCGTAGTACTCCGGCTTGCTCTTGCTGGGTGTATGGCCAGAGCCTCTCTTGGCCAGACTTTCGAGGTGCTCTTCCTCCCACTCACCCGCGCCCTCGAACTCGGGGAAGCGGAGGCGGGGCTGGGTTTCGCCTTCTTGGGGGAAAAGCTGCTGCATCAGGCCCGTCTTGTGGGCCCTCAGTGCCTCTACCTTCCGCCCCTGAGCGATAATCAGCGCGTCCGCCGAGTTTAGACAGGCGGCGATCTTTTGTTGCTCCGGGAAGGTCGGTTTCAGCAGTTGCAGTTCGGAAAACTGCTTGTAGCTGATCATTTTCCCGTCGCGCAGACCTTCGATGTTCCGAGTCAGCTGTTGGATGAATTCATGTGATTTGAAATGCTGCCGGTAGAACTCCTCAGACAAACGTCCACGCTTACGGAGTATCACATAGGCTGGGCTACAGATTCCGTGATAGTCAGAAAACTCGATGCCTCCTTGAAAGGAGCGCAGACTGATAATGAAATCTCCGGGACGCACTTCCTTGTATGTCTCAAGGCTCTTGTCTGTCACCGAAACATGATAATCGATCATATGCCTCGGGATCGCGCCATGTTCTTGCGTGATGGCAAGGATAGGAAGGCCCGGCGGGACTTCGCGGTTGTTGAATTGTTGGAATAGGTGGTTGCCCGGCGCTGTTTCCCAATCATCCGCTTTCTGAAACTCAGGAAAGCGAAGCTTGGGAACCAATGCGGCCCCATCGCCCGCTTCGGCAGATGTTCTCCCCTTACTGCTCATAAGCGCTCAGCCCTGAAATCTCGCGCCCGCTGGCGCGCTTCAAAAGCAGTGGCATCAGGTCGGCCATCAGGTCCAGTTCCTTCACCCGCCGCGCCTTCCAGTTGAGGCCCAGAGGTTCCATAAGTTCGGTCAGCGCCTCGCCGTCGAAGATCATGCGTTGCAGGATGGTGTCGACGAAGCCTTGCAGCGCCTCGGTCGCAAGCCCGTGCTTGCCCGCGATTCCCGCCAGCTCCGCCGCGTTTTTCTCCGCCTTGAAGCGGCTGTAGCCTTCGCGGATGGCCTTTTCGCTCAGGCCTTCGCCGGCCTTGAGGGTGTTGATGTATGCCGCGATGTCCTCCCGCTCGTCCATGAACTTGGCATCGGACTGGATCAGGCCGATCAGCTCTTCGCGGCTCATCTTCTGCTTGCCGGGCGTCGCTTCGGAATAGCGGGCGATCAGGCCCATGATGTAGTCATAGTCGATGACGGCCGAGGCGAAGAGGACAAACTCGAAATCCAGTTGGTCGACGTCAGGCGTCGGCTTGTCCGCGCCCTTACCCTGCTGGGCGCGAAGGCGCTGGGCCGTTTCCAGATAGGCGCCGCGGAAGCCCAGAAGGTTGTCGTGCGGCAGGACCTGTTCGATCGTACTGCGGTTCTCTTCGGTCAGGTCGGTGTACTGGTCAAGCTGGGTCTTGAGCCGCTGCACCTCCTTGAAATGCTCGATGAAGGCCGCGCGGGCCGCATCGCCCTTGAGATTGGGCACCGCCTCAGGGGCGCATTCGAGACCCTGCGATTTCATAAAGGTATCGAGCTTCTGGACTGCGGTTTCCAGTTTCTGGATGACCACGGGGGCTTTGTCGACCAGCCAGATTTCACGGGCCTTTTCGGCAGCGGCTTCGCCCGAGAACAGGGCGATGGCAGCGTCGACGGCGCCCTGCTGCTGGCGGAAGTCGAGGATATTGCCATAGGGTTTGGTGGCGTTCAGCACCCGATTGGTGCGCGAAAAGGCCTGGATCAGGCCGTGATACTTGAGGTTCTTGTCGACATAGAGGGTGTTCAGGAATTTGGAGTCGAAACCGGTGAGCAACATGTCCACAACGATCGTGATGTCGATCTTGTGGTGCGGCTGGTTTGGAAAGGCCTCGCGCAGGTCGGCGTCCGGCCATTGCTGGTCTTTAATGCGCTTCTGCACGTCCTGATAATACAGATCGAACTCAGCGAGTTTGTGGTTCGTGCCGTAGATGGCATTGTAGTCCGCGAGGATAGCCTTCAGCGCTTCCTTCTTCTTTTCCGGCTCGACCGCGTTGTCTTCCTTCTCCTGCGGCAAATCCTCTTGGATCTGCTTGACGTCAGGATCGCCCTCGGCCGGCGGAGAGAAGACGCAGGCGATGTTCAGCGGTTGGAAGCTGGGATCGGCGGCCTGCTTCTCGGCCTGCATGGTCTTGAACAGGGAGTGATATTCGATGGCGTCATTGATCGACGACGTGGCGAGCAAGGCGTTGAACCGGCGGTGACCCGTGGCCTGGCTATGTTTGGCCAGGATCGCCTCGATCACCGCCCGCTTGGCCAGCGGTTCGCCCGGCTTGGGCAGGGTCTTGCCCTGCGGCTTATAGTAGTCGACGTGGAAGCGAAGGACGTTGCTGTCCTCGATGGCGTGGGTAATCGTGTAGGTGTGAAGACGCTGCTGGAAGAGGTCTTCCGTCGTCTTCATGCTGGCCTGGGTGTCTTCGATCTTCTGCTGAGCCGCATTCTGCTCGAAGATGGGTGTTCCGGTAAACCCGAAGAGCTGGGCGCGCGGGAAGAACTCCTTGATGGCCTTGTGATTCTCGCCGAACTGCGACCGGTGGCATTCGTCGAAAATAAAAGCGATGCGCTTGTCGCGCAGGGGTTCAAGCTGTTCCTTAAAGCTCTTCCTGCCGTTCTTCGTCTGCTGCTTGTTGCGCTTGCTGTTTTCATCCAGCGCCAGGCCAAGCTTCTGAATCGTGCAGACGATGACTTTGTCAGCATAGTCGTCCGAAAGAAGACGACGCACGAGAGACGCGGTGTTGGTGTTCTCCTCGACGCAGCCTTCCTGGAACCTGTTGAATTCCAATCGGGTTTGCCGGTCCAGGTCTTTGCGGTCCACGACAAAGAGGCACTTCTCAATGTCCGGATTGTCCTTCAGCAGCGTTGACGCCTTGAAGGAAGTCAGCGTCTTGCCGCTGCCTGTGGTGTGCCAGATGTAGCCGTTGCCGCAGTCGTGGGCGATGGAGTCGACAATCGCCTTCACCGCGTAAACCTGATAAGGCCGCATCATCAGGAGCTTCTGCTCTCCTGCGACCAGAACCATGTAGCGGCTGATCGTCTGGCCGAGCGTGCATTTGACCAGAAAGGTCTCAGCGAAGCTGTCGAGATGGACAATCTTCTTGTTGTCGACATCCGCGAACTCATAGACCGGCAGGAAGCGCTCTTCGGCATGAAACGCGAAATGGCGCGCATTGTTGTTGGCGAAATAGAACGTCCGATCGCGGTTGCTGGCGATGAAGAGCTGCAGGAAGCACAAGATCGTCTTGGCATACCCGTTCCCGGGGTCGTTCTTGTATTCGACGATCTGCTCCATGGCTCGACGTGGATTTATGCCGAGGGTCTTCAGTTCGATCTGAACAACCGGCACCCCGTTGATCAGAATAATAACGTCATAGCGATGGTGGCTGTTGTCCGTGTTGATGCGGAGCTGATTGACCACTTCGAAGGTATTTTTGCACCAGTCTTTGATGTTGACGAGCGTGTAGTTCAGCGGCGTGCCGTCGTCCCGAGTGAAATTGTTCCTCTCTCGAAGGGTCCGTGAGGCTGTGAAAACATCGGGCGTGACGATCTCATCTATGAGACGCGAGAATTCGGCATCGGTTAGGCGCACGCGATTGAGTGCCTCGAACTTCTCACGAAAATTCTGCTCTAGCATGGCGCGATCTAGGATATCGGGACGATACTTGTACTTGAGCGCCTGGAGCTTTGAAATTAGTGACTGCTCGAGGTCGCGCTCTCGGGTACTCATGTTGAAGGCGTCACTCCGAAGGCTAGATATTGTGCGGTCCCCTTCGCAGGGATTCGAAATCTTTATGCGCGAATCCGCAGAATGAGGAGTCGGCGGCTGGCCCGACAGGCTGGTGCCTGCAGCGCTCGTCTTCAGACGGTTGCTCGCTCTGGCGCCACTAGAGGCCGACAATCTGTTATCGGTCTGAACGCGTCGCGGCAACGCCTTCACAACAATCGTCGGCCTGAACCGCGGCATGGCCGCCCTCCAGCATCCGGCGCTTCCAAGCAAAGAGCTGCGACGGCGAGACGCCCGCCTGCCGTGCCACGAAGGACACGCTCATTCCCGGCTGCATCGCCTCTTCCACGAGGCGGACCTTCTCGGCGGTCGACCATCGCCGCCGGCGCTGCACGGAGGTGATGACTTCAACCCGCGAAAACGGGCCATCAGGAGCTTTCGACATAGTCGTACTCATATGCGGATGCCTATGCCTTATCGGCTATGCCGCCTGTCCGGTCAAAACAGGGTACGCTCCAGCGGCATTGTCGCGGCCCACGATCGCTTTGATGTAGAGTGCATGAGCGCTGCTTGAAACGCGATGAGCGCATCATGGGGGTTGGTCATCTCAGACATGAAGCTATTTACTCCATCAACTTTCTGGACCGACCCGTGCAACGACACGCTGGCCATGAGATAAGCGATACCTCAGGAGAGAGCCTGCTTACAGCGAACGGTAGTAAAAAGGCAGTCGGTCTGCTACCGTGAAGAGTTTCGGGCGTCGGCAGGCGTACGACAGTCCCCGAGGAAGGAACCCGCGGGCCACAAGTCGACGGCTATGGAGATTTCGCTGTGCGGCTGATGTCGGCGATGGCGTGGGCGTCATCGGCAAGCGCCGGGATGGATGCAGACGGGCCGCTTCGTTCCGCCCCCGCGCGATGGTGCCAGCGCGGCATTGGTACAGACACGCGCGTTCTGGCGTTTATGGTCACCATGGGCACGCGCGGACCCGTTGCCGAAGGTTGGGCGCCCGCGGCTGATCGCTGGGTGCTGCCATGCCGGGTCATGGGACGGTCTCCGGGTTCGTCGCCGATGCATGTGGCGGTCCGCGCGGCTGCCTCCACCGTTCGAACACCTCGATGACGATCATGCGCCCGCCACAGCAGGGGCATGGCAGCCGGAGGTCATCCGGTACGCCTGATGTACCGCCATCAGGCGGCGCGGCGACATCCAGGAGCTCACGGGCGAGCGCGGCAATCCTCTTGTGCTCTCTACCTCAACCGCAGGCACCCTCCCGCGAAGCGGGTTCGTTCTTCGGCCCCCACGCGACCGTTTCCAACAATTCCGACGACGCTGGCCTTCTGGTCAACTCGGCCGGTGGTTCAGCCAGTCCGGGGTCAGCGTCTTGATGCTGCTGGTAGGCAGGAATTTTGAATAGAACCGGTCGATCATTTGAGTTGACGTCCCTGCGTTCCGCGCAAGCATGTGAACGTCCACGCCGCCGTGGATCTGCTCGGTGATGTAGAGGTGGCGGAACGAGAAGCTGTCCCGGCGACGGCCCTCGCGGTTGAACCTGAGCTTCGCCGCTTCCAGAAGCTCGATCAGTCCCTTCTTGTACGACGTGGCGCGCTCGCCATCCCGGTTAGTGAAGACAGGATCTTCAGCCTTAACGTCTCTACCAAGCTCAAGGGCGCAGACATTTCGGAGGAGGTTGAAATACGAGAGCGCCTCCGGCTGAGACACCATCTCCCGGCTTTTTCCTTTCCCCCTCACCTGCAGAACGATGGCATCGGTCTGCGTGCCGCCTTTGATGTCAAACCGCCGCGCTTCTACGTCGCCCCAGTCGAGGTTCTTCAACTCAGTGGGACGAAGGCCGGTGAAGCCGGCAATCATGCAGTAAGCGTGTAGTTTGATCCGATCCAAGTAGATGCGCTGGTTGCGTCCGCGTTCGTCGTCTGCCTTGTCACGTTTGCCGGGCTTCCAGTTGGGGTTCTGAGCGTATTCGGCCACTCGCTCCTCACTAACCTTCTTGAGGTGTGCGAACTCTTCCAGGGTGAAGCCCGGGCGTGATCGATCCCTGCGGCTGGTGTCCTTCGGCGGCGCGATCACGGGCAGATGCTTCACATAGCCAGTGCGCTGGCCATGCTCGAACACCTGCTTGAGCAGCCAGCCTTCCAGCTTCATCGTGGCGGGAGAAGGAGACTTCTCTTTCACCGGGCGCACGATCCGCGCGGGCGGCCCAACATCGTCGCGCTTCCGGCGATAATAAACGATGGTGGGATCCTTCGAACCTGGACCTGTCAGCCAATACTCTCGCCGCCAATCCCAGAACCTCTCGATGTCGGCACTGGTAATCGCGCTCATGAGGCGCTTCCCGAAATAGGGGATGAAGAAGCGCCGAATCACCCCGGGATAGCCCTTCACCTGATATTCCGGCTTGTCCCCACGCTCGACGGCCCGGTGCAGTCCAGCGATGAACTCCTCGGCGATGTCTTCGAATTTTTTGTTCGTGACCACCAGCCCGGCTTCGGCCAACGCCCTGCATTTATAGAGTTCGGCTTGGGCCCTGGCGTGCGCGATTGTGATATCGGAAGTTCTGAGAGAGACGCGGCGCTGCCCTTGGTTAGGGATGGAGAAGCGCGCATTGATTTGAGGGTTATCGGGGCGGGTGAAAAGCTGATACTCGTCGCCGCTGAAGATCGTTGGCATGGACAAAACTCGAAATAGACAACCGAAATGACGCACTCAGTGCACGCCAATACGCCAGGATATTTCCGAGTTATTTGCTAATCAAATGCGTTAACGCTGTGCTACACAGCATAATGCCTGATGCTCTAACGCGTTGTTTAATAACGTGGTTAAAGACGTCCTGTGCTAGGCTGCGCTAGCGAAATCCGGTCTTTTCGGCGCTAGTTAGATTGCCGCTAAGTGCTTGAGATTGTTGGTGCCCAGGGGTGGAATCGAACCACCGACACTGCGATTTTCAGTCGCATGCTCTACCAACTGAGCTACCTGGGCGCCCGCATGCCGGCAATCGGTAGGCCCTTGCGGGCCCGGCGCCGGGGAAAGCGAGTGCCTTATATGAAAGCTCCGGCGGGCTGTCCAGCACCTGAGGTCCGCTTCGTCGAAAAAGTGTCATCCGTCCAGGTTGTGCGCAGGAACGGCGTCCTGTCTCCTTCGGCGCGCCGGGCTGCGGCCTCGGGCTCGGGCGCGCTCTTCGTCACGCCCGGGCCTGCGCTTCATTCGCCTCGTCCCTCCCCCGCCGTTCCACCGCAGGAATCGCCGTCATGTCGCCGGACGAATGAACCACGCGCGACGATCGGGGTTATGGGCTCAAAACCCAAGGGAGACGATCATGGCCAAGCAGACGAAAGCCCAGAAGGAGACCATCTCGCGCGTGATGCACGAGTACAAGCACGGCGAGCTGACGATCAACGAAAACGGCCCGAAGGTGAAGGACCGCAACCAGGCCGTCGCCATCGCCCTGGAAGAGGCCGGCGCGACGAACCAGGAGAGCCCGAAGAAGAACCGGCAGAACCTCTCCCGGACCAAGAAGAAGGAGCGCAAGGGCGAGACCGCCGAGGCCGAGGCAGAGGGCAAGAAGGCCCAGGACCGCACGATGAAGGGGGCGACGCGTTCGAGCGGATCGGGTGGAGGATCCGACAAGACAAAGTCGGAACTCTACGACGAGGCGAAGAAGCGCGACATTTCCGGGCGCTCGAAGATGTCGAAGCGCGAGCTGGAAAAGGCGCTGAGCTGACCGCGCCGCGCCTGCGCTCCGGACGGCGCTTTCGCTCGGAAGAAGACCTGGCGGAGCCGGCGTTCGTGCCTGGCTGAGCTGCACCCTGCCGGATCCGCGTCGGCCGAGGCTGCGGCAAGCCGCAGGGTTCCGCCAGAGGCCACGCGAATGGCCGCCCAGCAGCTACGCTGCGGCGACGGGAACCTCTTCGCTCGCGAAGGCCACCGTTCCGCGCCGGCGGCGCTTGGCGGCATAGAGCGCCGCGTCCGCCTTCTCGATAAGGGCTCTCGGCTTGTCGGCATCCAGCGGCGCGACTGCGACGCCGACCGTTGCGCCGATTGCGACTATCCTTCCCTCGATCGCGATCGGCTCCTCAAGCGACTTCACGATCCGGATGGCCAGAAGCCCGGCTTCCTCGACCTGCCGCAGGTCGCCTTGCACGATCACGAACTCGTCCCCGCCGAAGCGCGCGACGAGATCGTCTTCCCGGACGAGGCCACGCAGCCGCGCCGCCACCGTCTTCAGGACGGCATCGCCGACGCCGTGACCGAACCGGTCGTTCGCGTCCTTGAAGCGGTCGAGATCGAGAAAATGGACGGCCAGCAGCGCCCCCTCATGTCGCCGCTCCAGCGCCCGGCTGAGATGGGTCTCGAGCACCAGCCGGTTGGGCAGGCGGGTCAGCTGATCCGATTGGGCAAGCTCGGCGAGGCGCTGATGCGATTCGAGGCTTCGCACGATGTGGATGTGGATATGGCTGACCGTTTCGAGGGCCGCGACGAGCATGATGAGCGTCAGGGTCGCCAGTGCCAGATAGTCGGGCTCGCCCTGGATCACCATCGCGAAGATCGGAGGAAGCGCCGCGATCAGGAGGCAGGGATTGCAGATCCATGGCCGCACCGACAAGCGTGCCGTGATTCCCGCCGCATAGGCATAGAGGAGGCCGACAGCCATGAGATGCAGACTGCGGTCGCCGGTCATGAGGATCAGCGCGCAGGTCAGGCTGACGATCGCCGCGAACAGGAAGGAGCCCACCGCATAGAGCCGCTCCCACGATCGCACGTCGCGACCGCTCGCCCCGCGGTGATAGATGAAGACGATCGAGATTCGTGCGGCCCCGACGCCGGCTGCCGCGACCGCCAGGATCGTCATGAACGGGCCGCCGATCTCCACCGCCGCGACCATTGCCACGAGGTTGAGAGCCAGCGTGAGGAGCAGTATTGGAAACCGGTTGTCGAACAGAAAGGCTACGAGTTCGTTGTGCGTCGTCGATGACAACGCTTTCCGGCCGTTCGCGCCCTCTGTTTTGTCCAATCCCATGCGCAAGAGATTAACGGGCAAGCGTTGACTAACGGCTAAAGCACTACTTCGCATCGACCGGAAGTCGCCGTGGATCAACAATTGATACATGGATAATCTCTCATGCAACATTACTTGTTGCTTAGGATTTCGAGAGCGTCCGACCGAGCATCGCATGAGTCTTCGGATCGCGTTCGCCGCCGCACCACTGGTCGAGTGCCCGCGCGAACGGGCCGCCGCCGCCCTCCGCCGCCGCCCGCTCGAACAGCGTCATCGACGAGCGGAACTTCATGTCGTCGGGCGAGCCGAATATCTGGTGAAGGGAGCATCCGGTCACGCCTAGAACTGCCTCGGTCGCCTCGGTCACGCGGGGTCCGAGCAGGGCATGCGACAGATAGGCCCGTGCCTCCTCGAGTGAGGCGATACCGAAATGCTGCGCCGTCGGCGAATGGCCGAGGCCCCGCAGTTGCGGAAAGACGAACCACATCCAGTGCGTCCGCTTTCGGCCGGCCCTGAGTTCGGCGAGCGCCGTCTCAAAGACGCCCTCCTGCGCGGTGACGAAGCGGTCGAGGTCGAAGGGATCACCGGCGGGCATCGTCTTTCCTTCCAGCGAGTTTCGGCTTCCGGCGGCGCGGGGACTTCGGGGCTGGAGCGTCGGCGAGTTCGATCCAGGCCGGAGCATGATCGCTCGCCTTCTGCCAGCCCCGGACTGATCGGTCGACGCCGCTGGCGATGAGCCGGTCCTTGATCGACGGGCTGAGGAGGAAGTGGTCGAGACGCAGCCCGGCATCCCGCTCAAAGGCGTTCCGCAGATAATCCCAGAAGGTGTAGATCCGTTCCTGCGGATGAAGATCGCGGACCGCATCCGTCCAACCATCGGCGAGAAGCCGGGCGAACGCTTCGCGAACCTGCGGACGGAACAGCGCGTCGTCGGTCCATCGCTCCGGCCTGTAAACGTCGATCTCGCTCGGAATGATGTTGTAGTCGCCAGCCAGCACCACCGGCGCACCGGTCGCAAGAAGGTCCCCGGCGTGGGCTTTCAAGCGGTCGAGCCAGCGAAGCTTGTAATCGAACTTCGGCCCCGGCGCCGGATTGCCGTTCGGCGCATAGAGACAGCCGATCAGGACGCCCCGGACCGCCGCCTCCAGATAGCGGCTCTGGCCATCGTCCGGACCGTCCGGCAGGCCGCAGCGCGTCTCCAGCGGCTCGGTCCCGCGGGCGAGAATGGCGACGCCGTTCCAGCGGGGCTGGCCATGCCAGATCGCCTGATATCCCGCGGCGCTGATCGCGTCCTGCGGGAACTTGCCGTCCGGCGCCTTCAGTTCCTGAAGGCACACGACGTCGGGCTCCGTCTCAGCCAGCCAGTCGAGGAGAATGGCGAGGCGGCCGTTGACACCGTTGACGTTGAAGCTGGCGATCCTCATCCACCGCCATGTCCGGCGCCGTGCTGGAGAATGTTCACCAACCGCCCGAAGGGGTCGCGCACGAAGAACCGGGTGACGCCCCAGGGCTCGGCGACCGGTCCGTATTTTATCTTGAAGCCGGCCGCTTCCATTCGCCGGCGCACCGAGACGAGATCGTCGACCTCGATCGACAGATCCGGAACCGGGGTCCCGGCACCGCCTTCGCTGGCAAAGCTGATCTGCACCGGCGCCGGCTCGCCGGAGCCGTAGGTCACGATCCAGCCCATATCCATCAGCACCTCGAGCCCCAGGACTTCGCCATAGAAGCGCCGGGCTTCCTCAGGACTGTCGGTCGCCACATTGGCAACGATCCGCCGAACGCTCATCACACGCCTCCCATCTCACAGGCACCGGAAAACGCATCTCGCCGCCGCCGGGTTCGGGCAAGGGCCGCAACAACTTCCGTCCGAGGGAATTGCGCCGGTCACGCTTGCTCGGGATCACTCAGCCCGGCTCGGTCAGGAGCACCCGATGATCGAGCAGATAGTGCGCGAAGAAGGGCAGGCTCGCCGAGCCGATCTCGCGGGCGCTGGAGCCGATCGTACCGGACCGCACGCCCATCGGCGTCAGGCCCTGGCGCTTCAGCCGGGCGATCGCGCGCGCGGTAGCATCCACCAGCCTTTCGCGCACCGGCGGAGGAAAGCTGCCCTCGATGATCGCGCATTCGAAGTCGTAGACCGCGTTCACCGAGACGATGGCGAAGGCGAGGCCCCTCGCCGCCACCTCCAGCCAACGATCGAGGACCGGTCCGAGCCGTATCCAGGTCGCGTCCTCGCGCCAGATCCCCAGGGGATCGCCGCCCTCGGCCTCGATCATCTTCTCCAGGACATGAAGCGAGGCGAAGTTGATCAGCTGGTCGACGCCGCCATCCGCGGCGGGCACGGGCATCGAGCCGAGCGCGCCCGCATTGCCGGTGCGGCCCTGGACGAGGTCGCCATTCATGACGATGCCGCCGCCGGCAAAGGCCCCCACGAAGAAATAGACGAAATCCGTCGACCCGCTGGTGCCGAAGACGTTTTCGGCCGCGCAGGCGGCCGTGGCGTCGTTGGCGAGATGCACCGAGCGGCCGGTGACGTCCTGAAGCGCTGCGACGACGTCGACCGTGCGCCACTCGTCCATCGTTTCGGCCGGCGCGCCGATCTCCTCCGCCCAGGACCACAGTTCGAACGGCATGGCCACGCCAAGGCCGGCGATGCGCGTTCCGAATTCCGGCCCGATCGAATCGACCAATTGCGCATGGGCCCCGCGCACGAAGTCGAGGATCGGCTGGAGGCGTGGCAGGGCGTAGGTCTGCCGGGCCCGCGCCCGGATCTGGCCGACGAAGTCCATCAGCACGAGTTCCACCGACCGCCGGCCGATCTTCAGGCCGAGCCCGAAGGCGCCGTCGGGGTTGAGGCGCATCGGGATCGAAGGCTGGCCGACGCGGCCGCGGCGCGGCTTGCCGCGCAGGACCAGTTCCTCCTGCTCGAGCGTGCGCATGATCACCGAGGCCGTCTGCGGCGACAGGCCGGTATGGCGCGCGATATCGGCCTTGGCCAGGCGTCCGTGCCGGCGGATCAGGGTCAGCACCGCGCGCTTGTTGTGGGCGCGCAATGCCGACTGGTTGGAGCCGCGCATGCGGCTTTCCTGGATGAATTCCTCCGGAGCGTCAGCGGCCGCCGTCACTTCGTCCATGCGCCTCTCCATATCGAACCGGCCAGTGACCTTCTCCCGATAGCTGCCCGCAGCGCTTCACGACAATGCCGTCGCCCGACTTCGGCGCCAGTGGCAATCCGCTGTCCCCGATCGAGCGTCCCCGCCCGGCACACGAGACGACGCCTGCCGCTACGCGCGCATCGACTGCCGGTCACATTCCACCAGCCGAACTCGCGAACACGCCCCGCGCTCGCAGGAGCCCTTCGGGGGAGGCAAGAGTCGGCAAATTCTCATCACCGGCAGGCTCGGACCCTCATTCGCTACGGGCAGAGCCAGGCCGAATAGCCGACACTCGCAGACCGTAAAGATGCCGTCAATAAATAACTCCATCTGATTTATATTCGTTGACATGCCGCCGTGGCTGGTGTTCGATCTGGTCCACTGGTTGGCGTGGAGGTCGATCGGTGCCCGATATGCGCCCGGCGCGCTGTCGAAGATCAATTCTGGGAGGTAAATCTCGTGACATTCCGTTCGCTTCTTGCATCCTCGGCTCTTGTGGCAGCCACAATCTTTGCGGTTCCTGCCCTGGCACAGTCGGAAGACACCGTGTGCCTGATCACCAAGACTGACACCAACCCGTTCTTCGTCAAGATGAAAGAGGGCGCCGAGGCGAAGGCCAAGGAACTCGGCATCAACCTGCAGTCCTATGCCGGTCGCATCGACGGCGACACCGAAAGCCAGGTCGCCGCCATCGAAAGTTGCATCGCCGGCCGCGCCAAGGGCATCCTGATCACGCCCACCGACACCAAGGCCCTTGTGCCGATAGTCAAGAAGGCGCGTGATGCCGGCCTCCTGGTGATCGCCCTCGACACATCCTTCGAGCCGATCGACGCGGCCGACGCGACCTTCGCCACCGACAATTTCGAGGCCGGCAAGCTGATCGGCCAGTGGGCAAAGGCGACGCTCGGCGAGGATGCCAAGGACGCGCACATCGCCTTCCTCGACCTCATCCCGGCCCAGCCCTCTGTCGACGTCATGCGCGATCAGGGCTTCATGGAGGGCTTCGGCATCGACGTGAAGAACAAGAACGTCATCGGCGACGAGGACGATCCGCGCATCTCCGGCCACGACATCACCAATGGCAACGAGGAAGGCGGCCGTCAGGCGATGGAGAACCTTCTCCAGAAGGATCCCTCGATCAACGTCGTCTACACGATCAATGAGCCGGCGGCGGCCGGCGCCTATCAGGCGCTGAAGTCGCTGGGCAAGGATTCCGACACGCTGCTGGTCTCGATCGACGGCGGCTGCCCGGGCGTCCAGAACGTCAAGGAAGGCATCATCGGCGCGACGTCGATGCAGTATCCCCTGAAGATGGCCGCCCTCGGCGTCGAGGCGATCGCGAACTTCGTCAAGACCGGCGAGAAGCCGAAGACGACCGAGGGTCTGGACTTCACCAATACCGGCGTCGACCTGATCACCGACAAGCCGGTCGACGGCGTTCCCTCCAAGGATACGGCCTACGGCAGCGAGGCCTGCTGGGGCTGATCGGCCAGAGCCCGGACCGGACGGCGGCGACGATCGCCGTTTGGTCCCGCGACGATCCGAGGCGGTCGAAAGACGCGTGACCGCCGCCGGGACGGGCGACGCCGCCGCCCCTCCCGGCCATTCTCCGCGTCACCTCGGGAGGAGGATCGGCGATGAGCAAGCCCACGACGGAAACAACCGGCACGGCCAAACGGCGCGACGGCGAAAACGAGGATTTCGAGGCGGGTCTGTCGAAGAGCGATACGAGCGTCGCGAGCTTTGCCGGTCACCGCGGCCCGCTGAGCAACCTTCAGCATACGCTGCACGGCAATCCCACGCTCGTGCCGGTGATCGTGCTCGTGGTCGCCATCGCCTTCTTCGGCATCGTCGTCGGCAGCCGGTTCTTCAACCCGCTGACGATGACGCTGATTCTCCAACAGGTGACAATCGTCGGCATTATCGGCGTCGCCCAGACGCTGGTGATCCTCACCGCCGGCATCGACCTGTCGGTCGGGGCGATCATGGTGCTGTCCTCGGTCATCATGGGCCAGCTCGCCTTCCATTACGGCCTGCCTGGGCCGCTCGCGCTGGTCGCGGGCCTCGGCGTCGGCACGATCTGCGGCCTGATCAACGGTGCGCTTGTCGCGCTCGTGCGCCTGCCACCCTTCATCGTCACGCTCGGCACCTGGTTCGTCTTCGAGGCGACCAACTTCATCTATTCGGCGAACGAGACGATCCGCGCGCAGGACGTGGCCGCCAGCGCACCGATCCTGCAGTTCTTCGGCACCACCTTCCGCTTCGCAGGCGCGACCTTCACCACCGGCGCCGTGTTCATGGTGCTGCTGGTCGCCCTCTTCTGGTACATCCTCAACAATACCGCCTGGGGTCGGCACGTCTATGCCGTCGGCGACGACCAGGATGCCGCGCGCCTGTCAGGCATCAGCCTCTCCGGCACGCTGATCGCCGTCTACGCCACGGCGGGTCTGATCTGCGGTCTCGCCGGCTGGGCGATCATCGGCCGCCTCGGCTCGGTCTCGCCCACCTCCGGCTACGAAGCCAACATCCAGGCGATCACCGCCGTGGTGATCGGCGGCACCTCGCTGTTCGGCGGCCGGGGCTCGGTGGTCGGCACGCTGGTCGGTGCGCTGATCGTCGGCGTCTTCGCCATGGGCCTCAGGATCTGGGGCACCGATCCACAATGGACGCGACTTACCGTCGGCGCCCTCATCATCGCGGCCGTCGCCGCCGATCAATGGATCAGAAAGGTCTCGGCATGAGCCCCGTATCCGCAAAGCAGCCGATCCTGTCCGCCCGCAATCTCGTCAAGCGCTACGGCCGCGTGGTGGCGATGGACAATTGCGACTTCGACCTCTACCCGGGCGAAATCCTCGCCGTTATCGGCGACAACGGCGCCGGCAAGTCGACGATGATCAAGGCGCTGACCGGCGCGGTGAGGTCCGACAGCGGCACGATCCATCTGGAGGGCAAGCCGGTCTTCTTCGACCACCCGAACGCGGCGCGCGAAGCCGGGATCGAGACGGTCTACCAGCAGCTGGCGCTGTCTCCGGCCCTGTCGATCGCCGACAACATGTTTCTCGGCCGCGAGATCCGCCGGCGGGGCTTTGCCGGCAAATATCTGCGCATGCTCGACAAGCCGGCGATGCGCCAGACCGCGCGCGAGAAGCTCTCCGATCTCGGGCTCCTGACCATCCAGAACATCGACCAGGCGGTCGAGACCCTGTCGGGCGGCCAGCGTCAGGGCGTCGCCGTCGCCCGGGCGGCCGCCTTCGGCTCGAAGGTCCTGTTGCTCGACGAGCCGACCGCCGCCCTCGGCGTGAAGGAGTCGCGCAAGGTGCTAGACCTCATCCAGGAAGTGCGTTCGCGCGGTCTGCCCATCGTGCTCATCTCGCACAACATGCCGCATGTCTTCGAGATCGCCGACCGGATCCACATCCACCGGCTCGGCAAGCGGCTCTGCGTGATCGACCCGAAGACCGCGACGATGAACGACGCCGTGGCGCTGATGACCGGCGCCAAGGCGCCGGAGCAGATGGCGGTCTGATAGGCGGAAGGACGGCGGGACGACTGCGGTATCGCCGCCCTCGCCGGCCGTGTCTGAGACCGTTTTACGCCGCGATCATGCCCTTGCGGCGCAGGCCGTCCTGAAGGTCGGCCGCGCGCTGGCGGGCCGGTCCCTCCCCGCCCGCCCCCCTGGCGCCGGCGGTTCGGATCATCGCCATCGCCTGGAGCAGCTCGGCGGCCGCATCCTTGAGGCTGACGGCGACCGCCGCGGCTTCCTCGACCATCGCGGCGTTCTGCTGCGTCGTCTGGTCCATCTGGTTGATCGCGGTCGACACCTCGGCGATCGCGCTCGCCTGCGTGTTGGCGGTCTCAGCGATCTCGGAGACGCTGGCGGTGATCTCGCCGGAACGCGACACGATCTTCTCGAGAGCCGTGCCCGTGCTCGACACGAGCGCGACCCCGGAGGCGATCTCCTCCGAGCTCCGGTTGATCAGTTCCTTGATTTCCTTGGCCGCCTCGGCCGAGCGCTGCGCAAGGCCGCGCACCTCCTGGGCGACGACCGCGAAGCCCTTGCCGGCCTCGCCCGCACGGGCCGCCTCGACGCCGGCATTCAGCGCCAGGAGATTGGTCTGGAAGGCGATCTCGTCGATCACGCCGATGATCATGCCGATCTTGTTGGACGACTGCTCGATCCGTCCCATGGCGTCGACCGCCTTTTTGACGATCGCCTCGACCGTCTGTGCCTCCTGCATTGAGCTCGTCACCGTCTCGGACGCCTGGTGTGCCCGCTTCGAGGCGCTCTGCACGGAGTTCGAAAGTTCCTGCAACGCCGCCGTGGTCTCTTCGAGGCTTGCCGCCTGCTGCTCGGTCCGACGTGCGAGATCGTCCGAGGCGACGGAAATCTCGCCCGCGCCGGTGCCGACCGCGTCGGCGGAGCCGCGCACCGAGCCGACCATGTCGCCGAAGGCTTCCTGGGCGCGGTTGAAATTCTCCTTCAGCGCCTGGAACTCGGGCGGGAAATCGGCGGTGATCGGCTGCGACAGGTCGCCCTTGGCGAGCCGTTCCAGCGCCGATCCGACCTGGCCCATGACGCCCTTGCGGACCGCTTCGGCGCGTTCCTTCTCCGCCTCGATGCTCCTTTGTGCGGCTTCCCTGGTCAAGATGTCGAGATAGTTCGAGATCGACAGTTCCATGTCGATCAGCCCGACCCGGACAAGCGCGTCGAGCGATGCGCCGACTTCCTCCGCCTTGCCCTTGCCGAACATGCCTTTCGGCCAGAGCGCGACAGTCGCCTTGTGCACCATCGCGCCGAGCAGCCGTCCATAGCCGGCGACGAAATATTTCGGCTCAAGGCCGATCCGGGCATGGGCCGCGCCGATCTTGCGGGTGCGCTCGGCATGGGCGGCGTCGATCTCGCCGCGTGCGAGGGCCTGCCAATGCGCCCGTTGCTTGCCCTGGGCCATCTTCAGGTGCTGCTCGTCCGAAAAGAAGCTCCGCATCTTCGGATGCGCGCGCACGACCGCGTAGAAATCCTCGAGCGACTCGTCGAGGGACGCTTCGACGACCGGGGTGATCCGGCGGATGGCAGCCTTGGCGGCCTCGTCAAGTTCACCGATGGAAACGGCGGACAGATCTGCGGTTTGGCTTACGGACATATGGGTTCTCGACGCTGACGTCGACGGCCTCAGCACCCCTTGCGCATAGCCGCATCTCGACGGGTTGTTCGATTCGGAACATGCCGCCGGTCGATTAACAACGGATTGATCAAAGATGAAATCATTCACTCTTCGATGGCAGACAATTGCGACACTTTACTTATAATTGCGAAGCAGAAAGATCATCCGGCCATAGTGCTAGGTGCCTGCACCACGTCTTCCGCAAACAGACAGGCGGCGCGATGCCGGTCACCGACCGGGATCAGCGGCGGCGGGTTCTCGGCGCACACCGGCTGAGCGATCGGGCACCGCGTGCGGAAGGCGCAGCCGGACGGCGGGCGGATCGGGGACGGCGGATCGCCCTGCAGCACCGTGCGCTCACGTGCCCGTGCCACGACCGGGTCGGGGATGGGCGCCGCCGACAGGAGCGCCTTGGTATAGGGGTGGCCAGGGTTCTGGAAGACGTCCTTGCGCGGTCCGATCTCGACGACCCGGCCGAGATAGAGGACGAGGATCCGGTCCGAGACGAGGCGCACGACCGACAGGTCGTGGCTGATGAAGATCAGCGTCAGCCCCATCCGCTCCTTCAGCCCCTTGAGGAGGTTGACGATCTGCGCCTGGATCGAGACGTCGAGCGCCGAGACTGGCTCGTCGCAGACGATTAGTTTCGGCTCGGTCACGATCGCGCGGGCGATGCCGATGCGCTGAGCCTGGCCGCCGGAGAACTCGTGCGGATAGCGGTTGGCCATCTCCGGCGCGAGCCCGACCTCCTCCATCACCCGCGACACCCGTTCGCGCCGCTCCGCCCGGCCGAGGTCTGGCTCAGCGACCCTGAGCGGCTCGGCGATTATCTGGCCGACGGTCATGCGCGGATCGAGCGAGGCGATCGGGTCCTGGAAGATGATCGACAGGTCCCGCCGCGCCTTGCGCATCTCGCTGTCGGAGAGATCGGTCAGCGACCGGCCCTGCCAGACGATGCGGCCGCCCGTTGGTTCGATCAGCCGGAGGATGGAGCGGCCGAGCGTCGACTTCCCGCAGCCTGACTCGCCGACGATGCCGAGCGTCTCGCCCGCGACGAGGTCGAAGGAGACGTCGTTGACGGCGGTGAGGTGGACCGGCTTGGCGAAGAGGGACTTGCCGCGAAGCTCGAACACGGTCGACAGATGCTCGACCGACAGAAGCGTCTCAGCCATTCAGCGTCTCCGGTGTTCCGGCGCGTTCGCCGTGGTTCGGCCCGGCATCGACGAAGGGGAACCAGCAGGCCGCCCGTCGGCCCGGCTCCACCTCGGCGAGCGGCGGGCGTTCGCGCCGGCATTTGTCCTCGGCGAAGCGGCAGCGGGGATGGAAGGGGCAGCCCGTCGGCGGATGAATGAGATCCGGCGGCCGGCCGGGGATCGGCTCCACCGCCTCGACCTCGCGGTCGACGCGCGGGATCGAGCGGATCAGCGCCGCCGTGTAAGGCATCGCCGGACGCTCGAAAAGCGCATCGACCCCCGCCTCCTCGACCACGCGGCCGGCATACATGACCACCACCCGGTCCGCGATGCCGGCGACGACGCCGAGGTCGTGGGTGATCAGCACCAGCGCCGTGCCGAAATCTTCCGAGAGGTCGCGGAAGAGGTCGAGGATCTGCGCCTGGATGGTGACGTCGAGGGCCGTCGTCGGCTCGTCGGCGACGATCAGCTTCGGCCGGCACAGAAGCGCCATGGCGATGACGATGCGCTGGCGCATGCCGCCGGACAATTCGTGCGGATACTGGTCGATGCGCCGCTCGGCCTCCGGAATGCCCACCTTCTTCAGCATGGCCAGCGCCTCGGCCTCGGCCTCGCGCCGGATCATGCCGCGATGGATGGTCAGCGTCTCCGACAGCTGGCGCCTGATCTTCATGGCCGGGTTCAGCGCCGTCATCGGGTCCTGGAACACCATGGCCATATCGGCGCCGCGAATGCCGTCGAGCTCGCGCGGCGACAGCGACAGCAGATCGCGGCCTTCGAACAGCGCCTTGCCGTCGGTCTTCGCATTGCCGGCGAGAAGGCCGAAGACGCCGTTGAAGGTCTGGCTCTTGCCGGAGCCCGATTCGCCGACGACGGCCAGCGTCTCGCCGCGCGCGACGGCGATGTCGAGGCCGTTCACCGCCTTCACCGTCCCGTCGGGGGTGGCGAAGCGGATGGCGTAGTCGGAAAGCTGGAGAAGCGGCTGCGCGTCGCGTGTGTCGGACATTGCCATCACCGGTCCTTCGGGTCGAACGCGTCGCGCAGGCCGTCGCCGACGAAGGCGAAGGCGAGCAGCAGCGTGACGAGAATCCCGCCGGGGAAGAGGAGCAGCCAGTCGGCCGCCCCGATCGCCTTCGTGCCCTCGGAGATCAGCGTGCCCAGCGAGGTCAGCGGTTCCTGAACGCCGAAGCCGAGATAGGACAGGAAGCTCTCGGTGATGACGATCTCCGGAATGGTCAGCGTCGCATAGATGACCACCGGGCCGACCAGGTTCGGCACGATGTGCCTCAGGATGATCGGGAAGCTCGAGACGCCGGCGGCGCGCGCGGCCTCCACGAACTCCTTCTCCTTGAGCGACAGCGTCTGACCACGCACGATCCGCGCCATGGTCAGCCATTCCAGAAGGCCGATCGCGGCAAACAGCAGGAAGACGTCGCGGCCGAACATCACCATCAGGAGAATGACGAACAGGATGTACGGCAGGGCGTACATGACGTCGACGAAGCGCATCATGGCGGAATCGACGACGCCGCCGGCAAAGCCCGAGACCGCGCCGTAGAGAACGCCGACGCAGACCGAGACCGTGGTCGCGATGATCGCCACGAGGAGCGAGATCCGCGTGCCGTAGAAGCAGCGGGCGAGAAGGTCGCGGCCGTTCTGGTCGGTGCCGAAATAGTGGCCGGACTCGATCGAGGGCGGCGCGCCGAAGGCCGACCAGTCCGGCGTCTCGTAGTCGAAGGGGATGAGATAGGGCCCGACGAGAGCGGCGAGGATGATGAACACAAGGACGACCAGCGCCACCATCGCCGCGGCGTTCGAGCGGAACCTGCGCATGGCGTCGCGGGTGAGCGAACGCGGCTTGCCGCGCGGCAGATCCGCGTCCTCCTCGCGATCGATGAAGGCCTCTTCGAGCGCCCGGCGCTTGTCTGCGTAAAGGGTCATCGGCGCCGCACCTTCGGGTCGAGCCAAGCATAGGCGAGATCGACGAGGAGATTGAGGGCGACGATCAGCGCCATGTAGAAGATCACCGTACCGAGCACCATGCCGTAGTCGCGGTTGAGCGCGGCGTTGACGAAATAGCGGCCGATGCCGGGAATACCGAAGATCTGTTCCACCACGATCGACCCGGTGAGGAGATAGCCCGCCGCCGGCCCGAGATAGGAGACGACCGGGGTAAGCGCGGGACGGAGCGCATGGTTGAGGATCACGCGGCGTCCGCCGATCCCCTTCGCCCGCGCGGTCTTGATGAAGTTGGCGTTGAGCGTCTCGATCAGCGAGCCGCGCATCAGCCGCGAGATGCGCGCGATGTGCGGCAGCGCCAGCACGATCACCGGCATCAGGAGGAAGCGGAGCGATCCGTCGCCCCAGCCGCCCACCGGCAGCCAGGCGAGATGGACACCGAAGACGAGCTGCAGGATCGGCGCGACCAGGAAGTTCGGCACGACCAGCCCGGCCATCGCAATGGCGGCGATGAGATAGTCCGCCGACCGGTTCTTGTAGAGCGCGCCGTAGATGCCGGCCGCGATGCCGAGGACGACGGCGAGAAGAAAGGCCGAGCCGCCGAGGATCAGCGTGTAGGGCAGGCCGATGGCGATCTGCTGGCCGACGGTGAAGTCCTTGGTGACGAAGGACGGGCCGAGGTCGAGATGGATCAGCCGGCCGAGATAGCGCAAATACTGGACGACGAGCGGATCGTCGAGATGGTAGTAGGCGCGCAGGTTCGCCAGAACTTCCGGAGGCAGCGCCCGCTCCTGGTCGAACGGCCCGCCGGGCGCGAGCCGCAGGATGAAGAAGCAGGCGGTGATCGCGATCAGGATCACCGGGATCGTCGAAGCGAGCCGCTTCAGGACGAAGATCAGCATGTCAGGATCGTCTCGATTTTCGCCCGGGGCTCGTTGATCGGCCCCGGTGCGGGATGCATGCACCAACCGGCGCATGCCGATGGCCGGCCGGCGAACTCGTCGCCAGCCGGTCGTGGCGGTTGGCCTATTCGCTCATCGACATCCAGCGCGTGCGGTGCTTGTCGAAGACGTTGTCCTCGAAGCCCTTGATCTTCGGAGATACGATGTTCTCCGACAGGTAGAAGTAGATCGGCAGCGCGGCATCGTCGTCCAGCGCGATCTTCTCGGCGCTTTCCAGCGTCTCGGCGCGCTTTTCGAGGTCCTGCTGGGTCGAGGCCTCTTCGAGCAGGGCGTCGTATTTCTCGTTCGACCAGCGTCCGTAATTCATCTCGATACCGGTCTTCAGGAGGTCGAGGAAATTGACGGGATCGTTGAAGTCGGCGAGCCATCCGGCGCGGGCGACCTCGAAGGCGCCCTCGCGCAGATTGGCGTAGTGGACCTTCACCTCGGCGTTGACCAGGCTGACATTGATGCCGAGCGGCTTCCACATGGCGGCGATCGCGACGGCGATCCGCTTGTGGTTGTCGGAGGTGTTGTAGCTGAGCGTGATGTTCAGCGGCTTGTCAGGCCCGTAGCCAGCCTCGGCAAGGAGCTTCTTGGCTTCCTCGACGCGCTGCGGATAGGGCTCGTCCTTCCAGTCGAAGCGGGCGCCCTCCTCCGGATAGTTGTTCATGCCCGGAGGCACCCAGCCGAAGGCGGCGGGCTCGCCGGAGCCGAGCACCTTCGGGCCGATCGCCTCGCGATAGACCGCCATCGACAGCGCCTGGCGTACCTTGGCATTGTCGAAGGGCGGCTTGGAGGTGTTGAAGACGTAGTAGTAGAGGCCGGCGAAGGGCGCGAAATGCCCCTGCCCCGGCAGGTTCGCCTCGATGAACTTGAACTGGTCCTTCGGATAGTCGGTCATCCAGTCGATCTCGCCGGCCTGGTAGCGTCGGAAGCCGGCCGACACGTCCTCCATCGACAGGAAGCGGACGCCGTCGATGTCGAGATCCTTCACGTCGTACCACTGGTCGTTCTTGGCGGTGAGCACATGGCTGCCCGGCACCCACTCGACCGGCTTGTAGGGCCCGTCGGTGACGATGTTGCCGATCTTGACCCAGGCGTCGCCGACCTTGTCGACGAGGTGCTTGGGGATCGGATAGGCGGTGTAGTGCATCAACAGGCTTGGATAGTACGGCACCGCATGCTCGAGCGTGATCTGAAGCGTCTTGTCGTCGACCGCCTTGATGCCCAGCTCGGACGTATCCTTGATCTTGCCGGTGTTGATCGCCTCGGCGTTCTTCATCGGATATTGCAGATAGGCGTATTGCGCGGCGTTCTTCGGGTCCATCAGCCGGCGGAAGGCGAAGACGAAGTCCTCCGCCGTCACCGGCTCGCCGTCCGACCACTTCGCATCGTCCCGCAGCTTGAACGTATAGGTCAGGCCGTCGTCGGAGACCTCGTAGCTCTTGGCGACGCCCAGCACCGGCTTGGCGTTGGCATCCTCGGTGAACAGGCCCTCGTAGATGTCGCCCGCGACCCGGTCTTCCCAGTCGCCGGAAAGCTTCTGCGGATCGAGCGAGGTGACGTCGCCGCCATTGTAGACGACCATTTCCTTCGCCTCTGCAGCGCCAACCGCCAACAGGGTCGAGAGCGCCAGCGCGCCCGTGAATGTTCTGAACGAAAAGCTCATGGGAATCTGCCTCCACAAGTAGCGCCGGCGGCGCATCCTTGATGCGCATCTGTCGCGATTGGGGTCGCTGCTGTCCAGAGGGACACTGGGCAAAGATTGCGCAGCAACGGCCTGCGGAAAGTGCTGACGAAGCGTCATTAGCGGTTGCAAAAACGAGGCGGACAGCGGCTCCGCCCGCGATCGGACGGCGCGCGCACTGCCTATGACGCAAAGGAAAAAATTGTCGAAGCGTGACTGTGGATAGCGAGGATAAACCGGTTCGGCCGTGGTTTTCCGTCCATGGGTCGCGAAGTTGTGATCGAAAGGACGGCACCTCTCGTCTCAGCACGAGGAACGCCCCTCCCGGTCGCGTGGATCGATCCGGGCTGGACCGCATTCCTGCCGCGAACCAGCGTAGGAGCAAATCTTGAGCTACGATCTCTACTACTGGCCGATGGGGCCCGGACGCGGCGAGTATCCCCGGCTCGTCCTCGAAGCGGCGGAAGTCGCCTATCGCGACGTCGCACGGCTGGCGGAAAGCGAAGGCGGCGGCATGAAGGCGATGACGGCCTTCCTGTCGGGCGAGCGCGGTCCGCTCATTCCGTTCGCCCCGCCCTTCCTGATCGACGGCGATCTCGTGATCTCTCAGGCGGCGGAAACCTCCGCCTATCTCGGGGAGAAGCACGGGCTCGCACCGCTTCGCGAGGCCGACCGGCAGTTCGCCCGCTCGATCGCCTTCACCACCGCCGATCTCGTCGCCGAAGCGCACGACGTGCATCATCCGGTCGGCACGGGCCTCTATTACGAGGACCAGAAATCGGAATCCAAGCGCCGCGCGGAAGGCTTCCGCAACGAGCGCATCCCGAAATTCCTTGGCTGGTACGAGAAGCTCCTGTCGAACAACCCGGAGGGTCCGGACTTCCTCGTCGGCGACCGGCTGACCTATGCCGATCTCGGCCTGTTCCAGACATGGCTCGGGCTGGAATACGCATTCCCCCGGCGCATGGCGAACATCGCGGGCGACTATCCGAAGATCCGCAGCCTGGTGGAGCGCGTGTCGAGGCATGAGGCGGTCGCCGCCTATCTCGCCAGCGAGCGCCGCCTTCCCTTTAACGAAAGCGGCATCTTCCGGCACTATCCGGAGCTCGACGCGGAATAGCTGCCGGACAATAGCTGCCGGACAAACGAACGCCCCGGCGGAAGGCCGGGGCGCAAAAGCCTTTCAGATGGTTGGGCGGCAGGGCAAGCGCCCTGCCGATCCGCATCAGCTGGCGAGCTTGGAGGCGAAGAGGGCGAGTGCCTTCTGGTAGACGCCGGCCCTGTTCCAGTCGCGCAGGACCGAGAAGTTCGGCTGGCCCGGCTGGTAGCCGGCGCCCGGCTGCCAGCCGTGCTGGCGCAGGAAGTTCGCGGTCGAGGCGAGGACATCGGCCTTCGAATTGATCAGGTCGCGGCGGCCGTTGCCGTCGCCGTCCACGGCGAAGCGCAGATAGTTCTTGGCGAGAAACTGGGTCTGGCCGATTTCGCCGGCCCAGGCGCCGCGCATCTGGTTCGGGCGCATGTCGCCCCGATCGACGATGCCGAGCGCGGCGAGGAGCTCCTCAGTGAAGAAGTCCGAGCGGCGGCAGTCATAGGCGAGCGTCGCCAGCGAGTTGAAGACGTTCATGTTGCCGGAATTGGAGCCGAAGCCGGTCTCCATGCCCCAGATCGCGACCAGCACCTCCTTCTGCACGCCGTAGCGCTGCTCGATCGAATTGAGCAGCTGGCGGTTCTGCGAGATGATGCGCTTGCCCTTCGAGACGAAGGAGGCCGGCGCGCGCCGCGCCATGAAGGCGTCGAGCGACAGGTTCATCGAATGCTGATTGCGATCGAGGCTGATCACCTTGGAGGAGTACTGGGCCGGCATCAGCGCCGCCTCGACGGTGCGCTGGGAGATCCCGGCACGCACGGCCTCCTGGGCCATCTGCTGCTTCCACTGGTTGAACCCGCCGGCCGAGTTGCCGCACTGGGCTGCGAGCGCGGGCGCTGCCGAAAAGCCCGTTGCCAGGGCGGCGGCGGCGATGGCCGTCAGGAAGGTTCGTCTGAAATTCATGTCGCTTGTCCTCATTGGGCAAGGTCCACCGATCGGGGAGCGGCGGAAGGTTGATCGATTCTTGCGGGAAGCGGGCAGGCCGGACCGAACACACCGGCCACCCCGCACCGGGCCAACCAGCGCCCGCAGCCACCAGTCGGCAGAAGCAAGGGGCCGAAGGCTCCGGGCGGAGTGAAAACGCACCGCTTCCGCCGCGCCTGACCCCCGCATCACGCAACACCCCGCCTTCCTAGCCGATCGGCCCCCCATTGCGAAGGGCACAACCGCGACAGTTTCATGGCGGCGTCCCGAAAGCCGTTGACAGTGCCCCGGCCCGCGCACTAAATGCCGCTCGCAACGGTGGACGGGGCTGTAGCTCAGTTGGGAGAGCGCGTCGTTCGCAATGACGAGGTCAGCGGTTCGATCCCGCTCAGCTCCACCAATGCCTTCCTCTTTGCAGTGCCGGTATGGTTCTCGGTTCTTCGAGCCGAACCGAATGCGCGCGTCGATCGACGCGCTGCGCGAAAGCTGCCCGCGCGATCCGCTTCGTCGACGAGGTCGAGGCCCGCCCCGACCGGCACCATCCGATCGGCGAACCGATCTGCCACAGCGAATGGTTCGGGACCGGCGGGATGGACACAGAGACCATCCGGGGCTTCGTGCGACTGGCCACCGAGGGGCAGCCGCTGATCGGCATCCAGTCCTTCATCGGCGCCGATCTCGGCGCGATCCGCCACGCGGCCGGGCTCGACTGACCGTCAGGTGCCGGACGAGGCGGATGTGCCGGCGCCCGTCACATCGGCCGCGTCCTTCCCGCTGCCGAACAGGGTAGCCGTCAGCCAGTCGGGCGCAACCGGCTTTTCACAAGCCGGGACATTCGCGAAACGTTCCGGAAGCAGCGAGCAGTCGTAGCCCGTGGCGAAGACGAACGGCACGCCGCGCGATATCAGCGCGTCGGCGACCGGGAAGCTCAACTCGCCGCGCAGGTTGATGTCGAGCACGGCGCCGTCGAGCTGCGCCTCGCCCTCGACTGCGGCCAGCGCCTCCGCGAGTGTCGCCACCGGCCCGGCCACCGTGGCGCCGGCCTCGGTGAACAGCAGCATCATGTCCTCCGCGAGGAAGTAGTCGTCCTCGACGATCAGGATTCTGCGCCCCTTCAGCATCCCTCAAGCGCCTCGCTGCCGCTTGGTCAGCGGAATGTCGATCGTGCAGCGCACGCCGCTGTCCCCGATCTTGTAACTTGTGCGGGCGCCGAGCGCATAGGGCAAGGCCCGTTCGATGAGATCCCTCCCGAAGCCGCTGTGGGCGGTTCCGTTTCGCGCATCCGGAGTCGGGGAGGATTCCTCGGTCCAGTCGATGACGAGCCGGGGGCCATCCTGGCGGCTCTCCTCGTGCCACTCGATGTCGAGCCGCCCTCCCGAGACGGAAAGCGCCCCGTATTTGCGGGCATTGGTGGCCAGTTCGTGGAGTGCGAGGGCGAGCGTCTGGACGGTCGAATTGCGCAAGGCAACGCGCGGTCCGGCCATCCGGACCCGCTCTCCCAGATCGGCGGCCCCGAGCGCATCCAACTCGGCCTCGAGCAGGGCCGTGATGGTGATCGGCTCGCGATCGGAGCGCGACAACAGGCTCTGGACCCTCGACAGTGCCGCCAGCCGGTGTCTGAGTTCTTCCCGAAACTCCTCCATGCTCGCGCTGGCACTGATCGTCTGGTCGGCGATCGATTGCACGACCGCCAGAAGATTGCGGGTCCGGTGCTGGAGTTCGGCGACCATGACCTGCTGGCGCTCGTTCCATCCGCGGCGCTCGGTCACGTCTTCGACGACGCCGATCATGCGGATCGCGCGGCCCGCGTCGTCATAGTGGAACGAGCCGCGCGCAAAGCACCAGCGGATCGCGCCGTCGGGATGGACGACCCGGTATTCCCGCTCGAACGGCTCCTGCTCGCGCCGGGCGGCATCGAGCGCCTCGATCACGCTCTTCCGGTCGTCGGGATGGACGCTTTCGAGCCATCTCCCCTCGCTCGGCCGGGTCGCTCCGACGCCCAGACCGAGAATGCGGTACATGTTGTCCGACCAGGCGGTTTCGCCGGTGAGGAGCTGCTGGTCCCAGGTGGCGAGGCCGCCGACATCGAGCGCCAGGCGCAGACGCTCCTCGCTGGCACGCAGCGCCTCTTCCGCCAGTTTCCCCGACGTGACGTCGGTGGCGGCGCCGAACCATTCCACGACTTCGCCGGCCTCGTCGAGGATCGGAATGGCACGCGACAGCGTCCAGCCGGAAGTGCCGTCGGCGCGACGCACGCGGTGCTCCAGCTCGAAGACACCCTTTCTGCCGATCGCCTCGGCGATCGCCGCGCGCACCTTCGGCTGCTCTTCCGGCAGGATGTACTGTTCCAGCCAATCGCCGGTCGGCTCCTCGGTATCGGCCAGAAAGCCGCCGCCGAAGAGCTGGCGCATCTGGTCCCAGCGTGGGCTCATCCGGTAGAGGCTCTGCGAACTCGCCTGGACCAGGGCCCGGAAGCGGCTCTCGGAATCCCTGAGGTCGCGTTCCGCCCTGACCCGGTCGGTGATGTCGATGAAGGTAAGGACGGTGCCGCTGATGCGGTCCTCGACCGTCCGGTAGGGACGCAGCCGCATCATGTACCAGCGGCCGTCCTTGGTCTGGACCTCGCTCTCGACCGGCGTCAGGGCGCGCAGCACCCGTGAAACGTCGGCCTCGATCTCCCCATAGGTGAGGCGGTGGGTGAAGTCGGTGATGGCGCGGCCGATGTCGCTGTCGGTGATGTTGAAGAGATCGACCACCGGCGGGGTGAACATCCGGATCCGGAGCTTGGCGTCGAGGAACAGCGTGCCGATCTCTGTCGCGGCCGTCAGGTTCTGCAGGTCGCTATGGGCCGTCGAGATGCTTTCGAGCTTGTTCTTGAGCTCCACATTGACGGTCTGCAATTCCTCGTTGATCGACTGGAGCTCCTCCTTGGAGGTCTCCAGCTCCTCGGAGGTGGACCGGTATTCCTCGTTGATCGATTGCAGCTCTTCATTGGCCGCGCGCAGATCCTGGATCGCCGCCTCATGCTCGTTGCGGCTGGCGATCAGAGCCTCCTGCGACGACTTCAGCTCCGCATAGAGCCGGCGGACCTCGTCCGGCCGGCCTGCCGTCTCCGGCACCGGCTCCTCCGTTTCCGGCACCGGACCGGTGTCGATGAAGAATACCAGCGCCTGGACCGGCGGCTGGCCGTCGGCGAGGATCGGCGCGACGTGCATGACCACCCGGTGCTGGCGCCCGTCGAAGTCCACCGGCACGGGATGGGTGAGGCTCGCCTGCTTCAGATCGAAGGCCTTGTCGAGGGCGAGCTTCAGGTCGAGGCGCAGCTCCGGACGGACGACGACGGTGATGCGCGAGGTGAACGGGCCGGCCGAGTGCTGGATGAAGCGCCCGGCGGTCGGCGACAGGTGCAGGACGTTGTGGCTCTCGTCGACGATGACGCTCGGCGGCGCGCTGCGCTCCAGCGCCGCGGAATGCGCCTCGCCCGGCCCCTCGCCCCGGCGTTCGCGCGGGTTCTGCCGGGCGGCCTGAAAGCGCATCGTGCCGGCGTCGGCGGGCAGCTGCGGCAGGAGCGGCAGACCGTGCGCCGTGCGCGGCCGGCTGCGATAGATCCGCGCCTCCCGCTCGAGCGGCATGAACAAATCGCCCGCGGCGTCGGCCGTCTCGGCCGAGCCGAGAAACAGGAAGCGGCCCGGCTTCAGGCCGTAGTGGAACAGGGCGCAGAGCTGCTCCTGCAGCGAGCGCTCGAGATAGATCATCAGATTGCGGCAGGTGATCAGGTCGAGCCGCAGGAAGGGCGGGTCCTTCAACACGCTGTGCGAGGCAAACAGCACCACTTCGCGCAATTCCTTGCGCACCCGGTAGTGGCTGCCCTCGTCGATGAAGAAGCGCTTCAGCCGCTCCGCGGAGACGTCCGCCTCGATCGAACGGGGATAGCGCCCCTCGCGCGCCGTCGCCAGCGCGCCCTCGTCGAGATCGGTGGCGAAGATCTGCATCGGCACCTTTTCCCGGCGCAGTGCCGCCTCCTCCAGGAGCAGCATGGCGACGCTGTAGGCCTCTTCGCCGGTGGCGCATCCGACCGTCCAGACCCGGAGGCCTTCCTCCGGCACATCCTCGAACAGGGGGCAGATGGCCGTCTTGTGCAGCGCCTCGAAGGAGGGCGGATCGCGGAAGAACATCGTCACCGAGATCAGAAGGTCGGCGAACAGCTCCTGCGCCTCCTCCGGCGCCTCGCGCAGATACTCGGCATATTGCGGCAGGCTGGCCATGCGGCAGACATGCATGCGGCGCATCACCCGCCGCAGCACCGTCGCCCGCTTGTAGCTGCCGAAATCATGTCCGGTCCGCGCCCTGAGATAGCCGATGATGCGCCGCAGATCGTTGGCGGCGGCGTCGTAGTCGAGCGAGCGCACCGCCTCCTTGCTGCGGGCGACCTCGGCGATGCGTTCCGTCAGGCTTGAGATCGTTCCGATGAAGTCGGCGACCCCCGTCGCAATCGCGCTCTGCGGCATCGACGGAAACTCGGCATCGGCCGGATCCTGGACGAAGACGACCCCGCCCGCCTCCTTCATGGCCCGCACGCCGTTCGCTCCGTCCGAACCGGCCCCGGTGAGGATCACCGCCATGCCGTCGCCGCGGGCCGCCGCGATCGAACGGAAGAACATGTCGATCGGCGCACGCCGACCGCGCGGCTCGCTGAACGGACGGGCGGTGACGTTGTCGCCGTCGATCACCAGTTCGCGGTCCGGCGGAATGACGAAGACGCAATTGGGGCTGAGCTGCGGGCCGTCGCCGACCTGGTGCACCGGCATCTTGGTGCACAGCGACAGGATCTCGCTCATCGAGCTCGGATGGTCCGGCGAGAGATGAACAATCACGACATAGGCGAGCCCGAGATCGTCCGGCACATGGCGGAAGAATTCGCGCAGGGCGCCGACGCCCCCCGCCGACGCTCCGATCGCGCAGACCGGTGTGTGGCGCTTCATCCGCTCGAGAGCGGTCGCTTGGTCTTCGGACAAGGAGGCTCCTTCATCGCCGTCGTGCGGCCGGTCGCAGGAGGCCGGGCTCCTCGCCGTCTTGCGCCAGCAGCCCCGTGGCCGCGACGCTGCGAATCGCCGCGGACGCTCTTCGCACCTTCTGCAATGACAATGACTTGTTCTGCAATGACAATGACTTGCCCCCGGCGGCAAGTCATTTCAGCAACGCCGCGACGCCCGCCGTGTCCGGCAGAGTTCGATGGACCGTCTAGGCGTCGACGCCGGCCGGGAGGGAGCGGGCGAAGACGTTCGGATCGAACGGCTTCTGCCAGCGCGGGCAATCGCGAAACCGGTCTGGAATCAGCGCGCCGTCATAGCCGGTCGCAAAGACACAGAGGATTTCGCGCCGGACGAGCTCGTCGGCGAGATCGTAGACGAGTTCGCCGCGCAGGTTCACATCGAGCACCGCGACATTGATGTCGGGGGTCCTGGACAACTGCTCCCACGCTTCGGCAGGCGACGGCACCGGGCCGGCCACCCTCGCGCCGAGCCGTTCCAATGCGCCGCGGAGGTCGTCCGCCACGTAGTATTCGTCCTCCACGACGAGAACGGTGCGCCCTTCCAACCTTTTGTGAAGGTCGATCATGCGCTCTTCCCTCCTTTTGCAGCCAGCTGGCGAAACAATCTTGCCGGTCGAAGGCTCCCGCCTTGCTCGACCCTTGCGACTATAGGTGTTCTCTTTCGACCACCTTTCCAGCTAGGATGCATCGAAGCGCCCTCATACGGACAAGATCGCCGCGTGGCCGACTTTCATCTGATCCGGAAACTCAGCCATTTCACGAGGCTGTCCGAAGCCGACAAACGGGTTCTCAGCGAGCTGTGCGAGAGCCGGGTGCGGGTATTCCGGCCGCGCGAAAACCTGATCCTGGAAGGCGACCGTCCGCAGTACATCAATCTCTTTCTCGACGGCTGGGCCTGCCGCTACAAGGATCTGGAAAACGGCAAGCGCCAGATCCTGTCACTGTTCATCCCCGGCGATCTCTGCGACGTCAACATCTTCATCCTGAAGCAGATGGATCACTCGATCGCGGCCATCACGCCGGCCAGGGTCGCCGAGATCTCCCGTTCGGCCTTCGAGGCCGTCATCGCGGACTATCCGCGGGTGACGCAGGCGCTTTGGTGGGAAACCCTGGTCGCCGTCGCGATCCAGCGGGAATGGACGGCGAGCCTTGGCCAGCGCGACGCCCGCGAGCGCGTCTGCCACCTCCTGTGCGAACTGTTCGTGCGGCTTCGCTGCGTCGGTCTCACCGCGGGTAACACCTGTCCACTGCCGCTGTCGCAGAGCGAGATCGGCGAGGCGACCGGCCTCACGACGGTCAGCGTCAACCGCGTCCTTCAGGAACTGCGCCGGTCGAACCTCATCTCTCTCAAGGGCCGGATCCTGACGGTGCCCGATCTGGAGAAACTGAAGGCGGTCGCGATGTTCAACGCGAACTACCTGCATCTCGAGAGAGACGGGGACAATCTGGCGGCAAACTTTTAGCCGGGTATCGAACTCTTTCCTCGCGCGCCTCGCGCGGCAGATGAGCATGCGCAACAGCGTCCGGAAAGGGGCATGATTGGAGGAGCGTGAATTTTGACGACAAAGCGCACCGCCTCCGCGTCGGGCTGGACCTTTCCGGGAGGTCCGTCCGCGCAGGGGCTCCGTTCGCATGACTGGGCCGGCACCGCTCTCGGCGACATCGGGGGCTGGGCACCGAACCTCAGAACCGCCGTCGACATCTGTCTCGGCTCGCCCTTTCCCTGCCTGATCTGGTGGGGGACGAGCCTCGTTCAGATCCCGAACGCCGCCGCCTGCGCCCTGCGGGCGGATCTTGCGGAGCGGCTGGGCACGCCGGCCGCGACCGTCTGGGCGGCCGCCTGGCAGTCGCTCGGGCCAAAAGTGGCGGACCTCTGCGCCCTGGAGTGCGAAGCGGACGGAGACATCTTCGAACTCGGCTTCGGCGAGGACGACGAGGAGACCCGCGCGATCTCCTTTTGGGCCACCGTGATCCGGGACCAGAGCGGGAACGTCGCCGGACTGTTCCTGGCCGCGACGCCGCGCGGCCCGGTGGAAGGGAGGGCCGCGGACCCCGAGCCATCAAGCGGGGAACCGCCCGGGTCCGAGACACGCGAAACGCGCCGGCGGCTGAAGACGCTGGTCGAGAGCATCCCGCAGCTCGTCTGGTCCGGAGATTCGAACGGAAACTGGAACTGGGCGAGCCCGCAATGGGAGGCGTTCACCGGGCTTTCGGCACAGGCGAGCCTCGGCCGCGGCTGGCTCGAGGCGGTTCATCCAGAGGATCGGGCGGTGGCGGAGGCGGTCTTCGCGAAGGCGAGTTCCTCCAGGAGCTTCGACGTCGACTACCGCCTCCGCGAGGCAAGCGGGCGCTATCGCTGGTTCCAGACGCGCGCCACGCCATCCTTCGACGAGGCCGGTACGATCGTCGAATGGTTCGGAACCTCGACCGACGTCGACGATCTGAAGCGGTTGCAGGAGCACGAGCGGTGGCTGCTCGGCGAATTGCAGCACCGGGTCCGCAACTCGCTCGCCGTCATCCGGTCGATCGCCCGCAGGACGGCCGACACCAGTGAGACGGCCGAAGACTACGCCATGCATTTCGAGGGCCGGCTCGACTCCTTCGCCCGCGTCCAGGCTGCGGCAACGCACAATCCCGGGACGGATCTCTCCCTGCTCGACCTCGTCGCGGACGAACTGGTCGCGGCAACCGCCCGCGAGGGGGAGAACGTGAGCATCAAGGGTCCGCCGGTCCGGCTGGCGCTCGATCAGGCCGAGATCTTCGGCCTCGCGGTCCACGAACTGACCACCAACGCCATCAAATTCGGCGCCCTGTCGGAGCCGGGCGGCCATATCGCGGTGCGCTGGCAGATCGAGAGCGACGACGAAAAGACCATGCAATTCTCCTGGAAGGAGACCGGCGTCACCATGGACCCCGAAGCGCCGCGCCGCCACGGCTTCGGGATGGAAATGCTCCAACGCACGCTACGCTACCAGCTGAGCGCAAGCGCGAGCATCGCCTTCGAGCCGGGCGGGCTGTCGTGCCGGATTACGATGCCGCTTCGCGGCTGAAGCCGGCAGAAATCGGGCCGGCTCCAGCTTCCCGATTTCCGCCGGCCCCTCGCATGCTCCTCGCAGATCCCGGGACTCTCGGCCGCCGGGGCATCGCCGCGTCCGGCCGTCACGAAGGAAAAGTGCCAAGCTCCGATGCGCCCCGACGAGAAAAGGCCGCCCCTTCGGACGGCCTTCACGACGGACCGGCATCCGAGAGGGATGCCGGAAAGTGAAACCAGCGTGCCTCAGCCGATCTTGGCCATGGCGATGGCCGTGTCGTTCATCCGGTTGGAGAAGCCCCACTCGTTGTCATACCAGGACAGCACGGAAACGAGATCGCCTTCCATCACCTTGGTCTGCGGCAACGCGACCGTCGAGGAGTGCGGATCGTGGTTGAAGTCGATCGAGACGTTGGGATCGCGCGTATAGGCCAGGATGTTCTTCAGCTTGCCGTCGGCCGCCGCGATCAGCGCGTTGTTGATCTCCTCGACCGTCACCGTCTTCTTCGGGACGAACTTGAAGTCGACGAGCGAGACGTTCGGGGTCGGCACGCGCACGGAGATGCCGTCGAGCTTGCCCTTCAGTTCCGGCATGACGAGGCCGATGGCCTTGGCAGCGCCGGTCGAGGTCGGGATTTGGCTCATCGCCGCCGCCCGGCCGCGATAGAGGTCCTTGTGCAGCGTGTCGAGCGTCGGCTGGTCGCCCGTATAGGAATGGATCGTCGTCATCATGCCCTTCTCGATGCCGAATTCGGCATGGAGCACGTAGACAATCGGGGCGAGGCAATTGGTGGTGCAGGAGGCGTTGGAGACGATCCGGTCGTCCGTGGTCAGCGTGTCGTGGTTGACGCCGTAGACGATGGTCTTCTCGTTGCCGGGCGTGCCCGACAGCGGCCCGGAGATCAGCACCTTCTTGGCGCCGGCCTCGAGGTGCAGGGACGCCTTCTGCGGGTCCGTGAAGATGCCGGTGCACTCCATCGCGACATCGATGCCGAGATCGCCCCAGGGCAGTTCCTTGGGATCGCGCTTGGCATAGACCTTCATCGGCCCGCGGCCGACGTCGATCGTGTCGCCCTCGACGGTCACCGTGCCCGGAAAGCGCCCGTGAACGCTGTCGTAGCGGATCAGATGCGCATTGGTCTCGACCGGGCCGAGGTCGTTGATCGCCACGACTTCAATATCGGTGCGGCCGGACTCGATGACCGCCCTGAGGACATTGCGCCCGATGCGCCCGAAGCCGTTGATTGCGACGCGAACTGCCATTCTTCTGTCTCCTTCAAGCGTGCCCATCGATGCGAGCGGCGAACCAGCCGGACGGTTCTGAGCCGGCTCTACAGCCGAAGGACGTCGCGATCAATATGGCGCGGCGCTAAGCTTTTCTAAGGCCGCCGATGGATTTCCGTGATGCCCTGCGGCCGAAATCTGCGGTCGCGGCGAGCTTGCGCCGCGATAAGCCCCTGGCGCCGAACATGTGCGGCCTCAGGACTGTTCCGCCGCGATCGCGGCAGCGCGCCGGTCGCGCACGGCCTCGACCACGGCTTCGGCGGTAATCCCGAAATGCCGGTAGAGTTCGCCGGCCGGGCCGGACGCACCGAACGACGTCATTCCGATGAAGACCCCCTCGCGGCCGATCAGAGCGTCCCAACCTTGCCGAATGCCGGCCTCGATCGCGACCTTCAGGCTGTCGTCGTCCAGCATGGCGCGGCGATATTCGGCGCTCTGAGCCTCCAGAAGCTCGAAGCATGGCACCGAGACGACGCGGGTCGGCACGCCCTCCGCTTCGAGCCGCTGCCGCGCCTCGACCGCGATCTCCACTTCCGAGCCGGTCGCGTAGATCGTCACGGCGGTCTCGGCGGAGGCGGGCTCCAGTTCGTAGGCGCCGCGGGCGCACCTGTTCTTGTCCTGCTCGTCGGTCCGCAGCGCCGGCAGGTTCTGGCGCGAGAGCGCGAGGACGGAGGGCGCCTCGCGCGATTCCAGCGCGAGCTGCCAGCATTCCAGCGTCTCGACCGCGTCGGCCGGACGGAACACCTTCAGGTTCGGGATCGCCCTGAGCGCCGCCAGATGCTCGACCGGCTGGTGGGTCGGCCCGTCCTCGCCGAGACCGATCGAATCATGCGTCATCACATAGATGACGCGCAGCCCCATCAGCGCGGAGAGCCGCATGGCCGGGCGGCAATAGTCGGAGAAGGTCAGGAAGGTGCCGGAATAGGGGATGAGGCCGCCATGAAGGGCGAGACCGTTCATCGCCGCGGCCATGGCGTGCTCGCGGATGCCATAGTGGACGAAGCGGCCGGAATAATTGCCGGGCTCCACCGCCTCCGTCTGGCTCGTGCGCGTATTGTTCGAGCCGGTAAGGTCCGCCGAACCGCCGATCGTCTCGCTCACCAGGGCGTTGATGACCTCCAGCGCCATTTCCGAAGCCTTGCGGGTGGCGACCTTGGGTCGGCTCTCGTTGAGCTGGCGCTTGGCCCGCTGCACAGTCTCGACGAAGCCGCTCGGCAGGTCGCCGCGCAAGCGGCGCTCGAACTCGCCGCGCGTCTCGGGGTCGACCGCGGCGAAGCGCGCCTCCCATTCGCGGCGCCTGGCGCTGGAGCGCAGGCCGGCGATCCGCCACTGGTCGAGGATCTCGGAGGGAACGTCGAACGCCTCATGATTCCAGCCGAGGGACTGGCGGGCGGCGGCCACCTCGTCGGCGCCGAGCGGCGAGCCGTGCGCCTTGTTGGTGCCGCCCTTGTTCGGCGCGCCGTAACCGATCGTTGTCTTGGCCGCGATCAGGCTCGGCCGGTCATCCTCTCGCGCGGCCTCGATCGCCGCAGCGATGGCGTCATGGTCGTGGCCGTCGCACTGGATCGCATGCCAGCCGCAGGCCTCGAAGCGCGCGATCTGGTCGGTGGAATCGGACAGTTGGATGCTGCCGTCGATGGTGATGCCGTTGTCGTCCCACAGGACGATCAGCTTGCCGAGCTTCAGATGGCCGGCGAGCGCGATCGCCTCCTGGCTGATCCCCTCCATCAGGTCGCCGTCGCCGCACAGGACATAGGTCCGGTGGTCGACGATGTCATCGCCGAAGCGGGCGTTGAGAATGCGCTCGGCGAGCGCCATGCCGACGGCATTGCCGATGCCCTGGCCGAGCGGGCCGGTCGTCGTCTCGATGCCGCTCGCATGGCCCCATTCGGGATGTCCCGCCGTCCGCGAGCCGAGCTGGCGGAAGCGCTTGATCTCGTCGATGCCGATATCGTCGTAGCCAAGCAGATAAAGCAGGCTGTAGAGCAGCATCGAGCCGTGTCCGGCCGAAAAGACGAAGCGGTCGCGGTCGGCCCAGTCCGGCTTCTTGGGATCGAAGGTCAGGAAGCGGGTAAACAGGACCGTGGCGATGTCGGCTGCGCCCATCGGCAGGCCGGGATGCCCCGAGCCGGCAGCCTCGACGGCGTCGGCAGACAGGAAGCGGATGGCGTTCGCCATCATGCGCTGGGTGTCGGCGGTGGTCATCGCAATTCGCTCCGGCTGCGGCCCCACGGGCCGGACGCGCGGGAGCAATCACATGGCCTTAGCGGTGTCAACATGCCGCAAAGCCCCGGCATGCGGGTCGTTTCAGGTCTGATCGACCGCGGCTTGGAAGCGCGAGCCGCCTCACTGCCACGCGCGCCGTCAATGATCGCCTGCCGACCGCTCAAGGCTTGCCGAAGGTCCATGTCAGCCTCTAGAGCTTTGGTGTCCCGTCTCGTCCGCGAACGGGACGCGCCGCGAACCGGGCCGCCATGCCCGACTTTGTAGAAGGGTTGCGCCATGCCGTCGCAGGATCCGTTCGAAGCGGCCCGCACGCGCCTTCGAACCGCGATCGAGGGCCTCGGCCAGGCGGTCGAGTTCCGGCTGTCGCGCGACACCGTCGTCGAGAGCGTCGAGGTCGAGATCCAGCGCCAGACCGCCGACCGGGGGCGCCTTGCCCGCGAGCTGGACGCCGCGCTCGCCCAGAGCCAGCGCCTGGAGCGGGCCAATCGCGAGGTCTCCCAACGCCTCGTCGACGCGATGGAGCACGTGCGCCGCGTGCTCGAACGGCACAAGTGATGAAGTGAAAGACTGAAGCAATGCCCCAGGTGGTCGTCACCATCGACGGAAAGACCTATCGCATGGCGTGCGCGGAGGGCGAGGAGGACCATCTCGCCGATCTCGCGGCCGACGTCGACGGCAAGATCGCCGGATTGCGCGAGGCCTTCGGCCAGATCGGCGATCTCCGGCTGACGGTGATGGCGGCGATCCAAACGGCCGACGAGCTGTTCGAGGCGCGTCGCAAGATCCGCGAGCTCGAAGGCGGGCTCGATCTCGGTCCGGCCGATGCGGGCGAGCGCGAGATGCAGCATTTGCGCGAGCGCCGGGAATTCGTCGAGGCCCTCGACGAGGCCGCCGCGGCGATCGAGCGGCTGAGCGCCCGGCTGACCAGCGGGAAGTGAGGGATGGGGCGTTCTGCCGCATGCCCGGCCGGCAGGCCCCAAGCGAACCGGCAAGGCGCCCTGCCCGGTCCTCCCGACGCACCGGCGTCTCGCCGCGGACGGTCATGATCGCTGGGCCTGCGGGCCTATATGGCGGTACCGACACACGTTCCCCTGTTCTTCACGGTGCCCGCAAGTGACCTTCCCGCTTCTCCGCCCTGTCATCGCCCTCGGAGCCGCGCTTGCGGCCTTCGGCCTTTCCGGCTGCGCCTCGGCGCTCAACGCCGCGACGAGCCGCGCCGGCTACGACGTCGTCTCCGACATTCGCTATGCCCCCGGGACACGCGGGACCTATGACCTCTACCGCCCCGAGGATGCGGGCGCCGACGCTCCGGCCGTCGTGTTCATCCATGGCGGCAGCTGGGACACCGGCTCCAAGGAAATCTACCGCTTTCTCGGGCAGTCGCTGGCGAGCGCCGGCGTGATCGTCGCGATCCCGAACTATCGGCTCTACCCGCAGACCCGCTTCCCCGGCTTCGTCGAGGATGCCGCGAAGGCCACCGCCGCCTTCGCCTCGGCCTTGCGCAATGGCGAGAACGGCATCCCGCGGGGACGTCACAAGCTGTTCCTGATGGGCCATTCGGCGGGCGCGGAGATCGCCGGACTGCTCGCGACCGACGGTCGCTGGCTCACGCAGCAAGGTCTGCCGCTTCGCCGGATCGCCGGCTTCATCGGCCTTGCCGGCCCCTACGACTTCCTGCCGCTCACCGACGAACGCTACAAAAGCATCTTCCCGGAGAAGCTTCGGGCGGCCTCCCAGCCGGTGAACTTCGTCGACGGCGACGAGCCGCCCATGCTTTTGATCGCAGGGGCGGCCGACGAGACCGTCGACCCGAAGAACACGCGCTCGCTGGCGGCAAAGGTGCGCGCGGCCGGCGGGTCAGTCGAGGAGACCCTCTATCCCGGGGTCAGCCATGTCGGCGCGATCACCGCCTTCGCCACCACCCTGCCGCTCGGCGACCGTGATATCCGGGCGCAGACGCTTCACTTCATCAGGGACCATGCACGATGAGCGACCTCGCGGATTTCTCCCCTCGCCCCGCGCCGGGTTTTGCACCGATCGCCGGGCGTACCGTCACGCTGGAGCCGATCCGCGACGACCGGCGCTTCGATGAACTCCACGAGGCCTTCTCGACCGATGCCGGGGGCGGGATCTGGTCGTGGCTGGCCTATGGGCCTTTTCGTGAGCGCGCGGAGTTCCAGGCCTTCGCGCAGCGGACCTATCTCGGCCCGGACATCGTCTTCCATGCGATCGTCCCGAGCCACAGCGGCCGCGCCGAGGGCGTCGCAGCGCTGATGCGCACCGACCGGGCGAACGGCATCACCGAAATCGGCCATGTCTGTTTCGCGCCCGGCCTCCAGAAGACCGTCGCGGCGACCGAGGCCTTCTTCCTGATGATGACGCGCGTCTTCGACGAGCTCGGCTACCGCCGGCTGGAATGGAAGTGCGACAGCGGCAACATTCCCTCCCGCAATGCCGCCATCCGGCTCGGCTTTCGCTATGAAGGGCTCTTCCGCCAGCACATGATCGTCAAGGGTCGCAACCGCGACACGGCGTGGTACGCGATCCTCGACAGCGAGTGGCCGCAATTGAAGGCCGGCTTCGCCGAATGGCTCGCGCCGCACAACTTTTCCGCCGATGGCCGCCAGTACCGCAGCCTCGCCACGATCTGCGCAGAGACTGCCGGCTCCGCGGCTTAAGCCCCGCCGGGCCGCCTCGCGGAAGCGGGCGGCCTCGTCAGCTACGGGCGGGGACGATGGTGATCAGCGTCTGCGCCGGATAGACCGATTCGTAGAGGACTCCGTCGCCCGGCATGAAGCGCAGCACTGTCCGGCCGGTCACGTCGGCCATTTCCAAAGAACCGTCCGACGTGGAACGCCATTGCACGACCGACTTCAGCTCGGGCGAGCCGGCGCAGTCCGGGCCGATCGGCGCCGGCCTGTAATTGTCGCCGAGATTGTCGGGATTGGCCATCTTGCAGGTCGCGCCGCTGCGCAGGTCGATCAGCCGGATCGCCTTGGCGGGGCCCGAGGGAGCGGCGGCCTGGGCGGGTTTGTTCGAGCCGACGATCATCGGGTCGATCATGCTCGAGGAAGCACGCGTGTCGCCGGCGGGCAGCGGCTCGCCATGCAGGTGCGCGACGAGCATGACCGCGGCGAGCCCCGATCCGAGGACGATTGCCGAAAAGTTCATGATACTCACCTCAAAACCCGTTTTTTGGATTATATCCTTGAAAACCTTAAGCCGAGGTTGACGCCCGCTCGCGACGTTAGCGATGTGTTAGAAACTCTCCCTCCGGTCGCACCCTTGGATCGGACCGTCGATGGCGGCAGATGGCGTCTCGCCAGCGACGCTCGGACGTCTTAAAGTCCGGCGCGCCTTTATCGGTCGATGCCGGCCCGCGCCGCCACGGCCGATCGATACCCGCTACGGACAAGGGTGTTTTCCATGAGCCGAAATCTGCTCGCTGCTTTCGTCTGTCTCCTCCTCCCGCCGATGATGGCCTCGTCGGCACATTCGGCCGAGCCGGCATGCGCCGCCGGTCTCTCGGCCAACGCGCGCATGATCTTCGACGCGGTCGTCGCGGCGCCCTCGAAGGCGTCGCTGAAGGATCGGGTGACGTCCAAGACGAAGAGCCTGGTGCTGTCCGGACGACTGTCGCGGTCCCAAGCGCGACCCGCGGCGGTCGAGGCGGGCACCTGCCTGAAGTCGGCCGGCCTCTGACAGGAAACGGCCGGCTCCTCAACACGCCGACTTCGGATGCGCGGGGCGCCGCTCGGACTCCAATAGCATGCCCATGCTATCGACCGGATGCCGCCCCGGTGCGGTCCCCGCCAAGGCGAGATCCGTCCCGCACGGTAGCGTCAGCGCCGCCCGGTCGGGCGACCGTCGCCGGACTGCGGTGAGGCGCTTCAGGCTCCGGCGGATTTCCGGCAGGTGATGCCGGCGCTGACGCATTCGGAGACCGGCGTCACCGGTTCCTTGCCGGAGAACCAGGCTTCGAGATTGGCGATCACGAGATCGCCCATCGCCTTGCGGGTATGCCGCGAGGCGGAAGCGACATGCGGCAGGAGAACCGTGTTTTCGAGCGCGATCAACTCTTCGGGGACATGCGGCTCGTCCTCGAAGACGTCGAGGCCGGCGGCCGCGATGGTCCCGTCCTTCAGCGCTGCGATCAGCGCCGGCTCGTCCACCGTCGTGCCGCGGCCGATATTGATGAGAACGCCCTGCGGCCCCAGCGCCTTCAGCACGGCGGCGTCGACCGCCTTCTCGGTCGAGGCACCGCCCGGCGCCGCGATGATCAGCGTGTCGACGGCCGATGCGAGCGCGGCGAGGTCGGGATGATAGGCGTAGGACACGTCGCTGCGCGGCGAGCGGTTGTGATAGGCGATCTCCACGCCGAAGGCCTCGAGCCGCCGCGCGATGGCAAGGCCGATCCGCCCGAGGCCCATGATGCCGACGTGCCGTCCGCGCAGCGTCATCTGCGTCAGCGGATAGGCGCCCTCGCGGTGCCACCGGCCCTCGCGAAGGTGGCGCTCCGCAGCGGGGAATTCGCGGAGGGTCATCAGGAGGAGACCGACGGCGGTGTCCGCCACCTCCTCGGTCAGCACGTCCGGCGTGTTCGTCACCACGATACCCTTCTCTGCGGCATAGGCGGCCGGCACGCCGTCATAGCCGACGCCGAAATTCGCGATGATCTCGAGCCCCGGCAGAGCATCGATCAGCGCCTCCGGCACGCTGCCGGCCTGGGCGATGCCGCGGATCGCGGCCTGCTGGTCATCGGACAGGTCCGAGATGTCACGGCCGGGCGTGCGCACCACGCTGAACGTCGACTGAAGGGTCGCGAGCGTGTCGGGATTCATCTTGCCGGGAACCAGGATCGTAACGGTCGAGAGGTCGGTCATGTGCAGTCCTTTGCCGCAATGGATGCGCGATCGCCGGCTTGTGCCTGCAGGCCATGGCCGCAGGATTGCCGGATCTTCAGTTCGGGATGGATCAGGACGGTCTCGTCCGTCGCCGGCTGGCCTTCCAGACGCTGGAGAAGCGCCCGGGCGGCCCGGCTTCCGACTTCGCTCTGGCCGTTGGCGACCGTCGTCAGCGACGGCGTGGCGATCGCCGCCTCGTCGATGTCGTCATAGCCGGTGACCGCGATGTCGATCCCCGGCCTGAGCCCCGCGCGGGACAGTCCGTACATGAAGCCGAGGGCGACCAGGTCGGAAAAGCAGACCGCCGCCGTCGGGCGGTCGGGGATGGCGAGAAAGCGGGTCGTGGCGTCGAAGCCGGAATGCCGGTCGCGCGGACCCTCGATCCGCCATTCCGGCCGCAATTCGATTCCCGCCCGGTCCAGCGCGACGCGATAGCCCCGCGCCCTTTCGCGGCCGGTGGACGTCGCGTCGGTACCGCCGATCATGGCGATCCTGCGATGGCCGAGGGAGATCAGATGATCGACGGCAAGTCCCATGCCGTAGGCATCGTCGCCGCGAAAGCCGAGCACGCCCGCCCCCTCGATGGTGCGGGCGATCAGAATGACCGGCAGGTCGTTCTCCTCGGCGAGCCTTATGTCGGAAGCGGGGGTGCCCAGCGAAGGCGACAGGATCAGCCCGTCGGCACCGAGCTGCAGCATGGTGTCGACGAAGGAGCGCTGCTTGGCGAGTTGGTCCTGATGGTTGCACAGGATGAAAGTCTGGCGGTGGCGATCGAGCTCGTCCTCGATCGAGCGCAGGATCTCGCCGAAGAAGGGGTTCATGACGTCGTGGACGCAGACGCCGAGGATTCCGGACCGGGAGGTTCTGAGCGAGGCGGCTCGGCGATTGTAGATGTAGCCGAGCTCGCGCGCCGCCTCCTTGATGCGCTCGCGCGTCACGCCGGCCACAAGCGGACTGTCGCGCAGAGCGAGCGATACGGTCGCGGTCGACAGCCCGAGCGCATCCGCGATCGTCGACAGTTTCACCTTCTGCGCCACTGACGTCCCGTTCCGCTCCCTCGGCCCGATGCCCCGGGCGATCTATGACAAAGCTTGCCCCCGGCGGGAAGCCCGCGCCGCGCGCTTTGCCGAATAGCCGCCGCCGGCAAGGTTTCGCATCTCCCGTCGCAACGCCCATCCAGCAGGCGTTTCAGCCCCCCAATCCGGCTCCGGCACAGGGGGAGCGCGGTCGACGGCCGGACCGCCTCTCAATCCGGCTCGGCGATCTCCGACTTGCCGCTGCGCGCATCGAGATTGGCGGTCACGCGGAAAAGAAGCTTGCGCAGCGCCTTGCGCTCCTTCGCCGAAAACCCCTTGAGGGCAGCCCGCTCGGCCCCCTTCTGCGCGGCCTTGACCGCATCGACGATCGCATGGCCGTCGGGCGTGAGAAAGGCATGGCTCTGGCGCGCGTCGCTTGGCGAGGAGCGCTTTTCGACGAGCCCCTGCCCGATCAGCCGGGCCACCGTCTTGGTCACCGTCGGCGGACGCACGGCGAGCCGGTCCGCAAGATCGCGCAGCGAAAGGCCGTCCTCCTCGCCAATCGCCACGAGAACCGCGTCCTGGCCCGGATAGAGCTGGATCTGGGAAAGCTCCTGCGATAGCACGCTACGCAAGCTGCGGGCCGCGAGATTCAGCTGGCCGGTCACCGACCGCTTCTTCTTCTTGCCGGCCATCACGCCTCCCGTTCCCGATGCGCGCAAAATGGCGAAGCGGAACGGTATTGTCCACCGGAACCCGTTGCGTAGGTTACGATCGCCGGCGCCGGAAGCGCGTGCGGCGCAAGCGGAATGAAGAGGTTCGGGAGAGGCCGATGCGGCGACGCTTCGAGGAGATGACGAGCCGGGAACTCGAGGAGGTGCCCGATCTCGCCGCGGCAGTGGCCGTCCTGCCGATCGCCGCGGTCGAGCAGCATGGGGCGCACCTCCCGCTCGGCACCGACGCCATCCTCGCGGATGCCATGGTCGACGCGGTCGTCGCGCGGCTTCCCGAGGATCGCCCGGTGACGTTTCTCTCAACGCTCAGGATCGGCAAATCGATCGAGCACACGCATTTTCCCGGAACGCTCGACCTCGGCTGGCAGACGGCGACGGCGCAGCTGATCGCCGTCGGCGCCTCGCTCCATGCCGGCGGTTTTCGCCGTCTCGTCATCGTCAACGCCCATGGCGGCAACACGCCGGTGATGGACACGGCGGCGCTGGAGCTGCGCCAGAACCTCGGCATGCTCGTCGGCACCTGTTCCTGGCTGCGTTTCGGCTATCCGGACGGGGTTCTTCCGCCCGAGGAAATCGCTACCGGCATCCATGGCGGCGCCGTCGAGACCGCCCTGATGCTGCATTTCCGACCCGACCTCGTGCGCCAGGACCGGCTCGCCCGCTTCGCCTCGCTCCAGTCGGAGCTTGCCGAGCGTGCCCTCAGACTGCGGGCGCATGGCCGGCTCGGCTTCGGCTGGATGGCGGACGATCTCAACCCGGCCGGCGTCGTCGGCGACGCGACGCTCGCCACCCCCGAGACCGGCCGTGCCATCGCCGACCACCAGGCCGCCGCCTTCATCGAATATCTCGACGACCTGCTGGCCTTCGATCTCTCGCGATTGCAGGTGCGGGGAGCGACCGGCGGAGCCTGCGAGCGATCATGAGCGATACCGAGACCATGCCGCCTTCCCTTGCATTGCCCTCCCCTGCCAGCCTTCCGGCCCGCTGCGACCGCGACTTCGTGCGCCGCGCGATCGCGCTTCTGGAGGGCGACGGACGGCGCTCGGCCGACACCCATCTCGTCAATCCGGTATTCCCCGGTCTTCCCGGCATCTCGATCTATCTGAAGGACGAGTCCACCCATCCGACCGGCAGCCTCAAGCACCGCCTCGCCCGCTCGCTCTTCCTCTATGGGATCTGCAACGGCGCGATCCGCGAAGGCACGCCCTTGGTCGAGGCCTCGTCCGGCTCGACCGCGGTGAGCGAGGCCTATTTCGCCCATCTTCTCGGCCTGCCCTTCGTCGCGGTGATGCCGCGCTCGACCAGCCGCCAGAAGGTGGCGGCGATCGAGCGCTTCGGCGGCCGCTGCCACTATGTCGACGATCCCGCCGCGATCTACGACGAGGCGATGCGGGTCGCGGCCGAGACCGGCGGCCACTATCTCGACCAGTTCACCCATGCCGAGCGGGCGACCGACTGGCGCGGCAACAACAACATCGCCGAGAGCATCTTCTCGCAGATGCAGGCCGAGACCCACCCGGTTCCGCGCTGGGTGGTGATGAGCGCGGGCACCGGCGGCACCTCGGCGACGATCGGCCGTTACATCCGCTACCGCAATTTCGACACGCGGCTGCTCGTGGTGGACGTCGAATATTCGGCCTTCTTCGACGCCTATACGAGCGGCGACCGCACGGCGCGCTGCCCGCGCGGCTCGCGCATCGAGGGCGTCGGCCGGCCCCGGGTCGAGCCGTCCTTCCTGCCTGACGTCATCGACCACATGATCAAGCTGCCGGACGCCGCCTCGATCGCGGCCATGCACGTCCTGTCGGAGCGGTTGTTCCGGCGCGTCGGCGGGTCGACCGGCGCCAATTTCGTCGGCCTGTGCTTTCTCGCCGCGGCGATGCTGGAAGCCGGCGAACAAGGCTCGCTCGTCTCGCTGATCTGCGACAGCGGCGACCGCTATGCCTCCACCTATTACGACGCGGCCTGGCTGCGGGAGAATGACATCGACATCGAGGCCTACCGGCCCGGCATCGAGGCGCTGCTCGACCATGGCGACACCGGCCTGTTCAAGAGCGCCCCCGTCGGCGAGGCCGGCGGACCGGCACGAGCCGCGACCGCAGGATAGACGACCTATCCCCCGTCTCGCCCGAGCGGCATCGGTGCCTTAAGCCCGAGATCGACGAAACTGAGCGTCCTTCGGAACGTCCGCCAAAAGTTTGCTCTGGGACGCGGGCCAGTCCCCCCGTGCATTCGCCGCAATGGACGCCTATATCGAGCCCGGCCCAATCAGGGAGACTTTCATGTCCGCCACCGCCCCGGAAACAGACCAGATCCCCGTCACCGTCCTCACCGGCTATCTCGGCTCGGGCAAGACGACGCTCCTGAACCGCATCCTGTCCGAGGATCACGGGCGCAAATATGCGGTCATCGTCAACGAGTTCGGCGAAATCGGCATCGACAACGACCTCATCGTCGAGAGCGACGAGGAGATCTACGAGATGAACAATGGCTGCGTCTGCTGCACGGTGCGCGGCGATCTCGTCCGCGTCGTCGAGGGCCTCACCCGCCGCAAGGGGCGCTTCGACGCCATTCTCGTCGAGACGACGGGCCTTGCCGACCCGGTGCCGGTCGCCCAGACCTTCTTCATGGACGAGGACGTGCGCGCCAAGACGCGGCTCGACGCCGTCGTCGCGCTGGTCGACGCCAAGCATTTGCCACTGCGGCTGAAGGATACGCGCGAGGCCGAGGACCAGATCGCGTTTGCCGACGTCGTCCTCCTCAACAAGACCGATCTCGTCACGCCCGGGGAGCTCGCCCGCGTCGAGGCCATCGTCAGGGCGATCAACCCCACCGCCGTCATCCACCACACAGAGCGCGCCGGCATCGACCTCTCCCGCATTCTCGGCCAGGGTGCCTTCGACCTGAAGCGCGTCCTCGACAATGATCCGGACTTCCTCGAAGAGGCGCAGCACGCCCATGACGACCATGTCTGCGGGCCGGACTGCGACCACGATCACGACCATCATCACCATGGGCACGACCACGGCCATGGGCATCACCATCATGGCGAAGCCTCGGCGATCCATGACGTGACGGTGACGTCGGTCTCCCTGAAGGGCGGCGATCTCGACCCACAGAAGTTCTTCCCCTGGATCCAGGCGCTCACCCAGGAGCAGGGACCGAACATCCTGCGCCTGAAGGGGATCATCGCCTTTGCGGGCGATCCCGATCGCTATGTCGTGCAGGGCGTGCACATGATCGTCGAGGGCGACCACCAGCGGCCCTGGCGGGACGACGAGACGCGTCTCAGCCGCCTCGTGCTGATCGGCCGCGAGCTCGACGCCGACGCACTGTCGGCGGAATTCGAGGCCTGCGCCGCGCGGGTGAGAGCCGACGCCTGACCTCGCAGTTCTTCGAAGCATAATGCCGTCGGCATTGGCTTTCCGACGGCATCATGCTCCAAGGCGGACAGAGAGAGCGGGATCGAGATCGACCTCGAGCGAGCTCCGTTGCGGCGGGGCGTGACGCCTTTCGGACCCGCCGCTGGAGCGTCGACCCAAACGGCGGGATCCGGTACTCGGCCTCATCCGATGCGATAACAAGGAGACAGGTCGGGGCCGATTCAGCTTTACCTTCCGACGCTCCGACTCCGTCCTGCTTGAGGGGATTTGCCCGATGCCGTCGATTGCGGCCTATGATTTTTCCGACTTCGTCGAAACCGCCATCTTCCTGAAAGATCGACCGGCCTTTGCGCTTGCGGACGGAACGCTGCGGCTGCCCGCCGGCGGCGAAGAGGTCGTGACGCTGCACGAAGGCGGGCTGCTCACCGCGCGCTACGACGCCTTCTCGCGCCGTCTCGTCAGCGGCGGCGAGGATGGCCGCGTGGTCGCCGTCGACGAGCGGGCCGAACCGACGGAGCTCGCCGCGCTCGGCCGCAAGTGGATCTCCGCCGTCGCAGGCGGGCCCGGTGGCGCGGTCGGTTTCGCGTCCGGCCGCACGGCCTATGTGCGCCTTCCGGATGGGACGATGCGCGAATCCTCCCATGCGCGCACGGTCGAGGACATCGCCTTCGCCCCGAAGGGCCTGCGCGCGGCGATCGCGCGCTATGACGGGGCTTCGCTGTTCTTCCCGGCGACCGATGCCGAACCGGTCTCGCTGGAGTGGAAGGGGGCGCATCTCGGCGTCGCCTTCTCGCCGGACGGCCGTTTCCTGGTGACGATCATGCAGGAGAACGCGCTTCACGGCTGGCGGCTGGCGGACGGCAAGCACATGCGCATGACCGGCTACCCTTCGAAGGTGAAGGACTGGTCCTGGTCGGCGAAGGGAAAGTTCCTGGCGACGTCCGGCGCCCCGGCGGCGATCCTGTGGCCGTTCTCATCCAAGGACGGACCGATGGGCAAGGCGCCCCTGGAACTCGGCACGCGCGGCAACACCCTGGTCACCGCCGTCGCCTGCCACCCGGCCGAAGACATGCTGGCAATCGGCTATCAGGACGGCATGATCCTCGCCGTCAGGTTGGCCGATGCCAAGGAAGCGCTGCTGCGGCGCGGGGGCGCGAGCCCGGTCCGCACCATGGGTTGGGACGCCAAGGGCCAGTTCCTCTCCTTCGGGTCCGAGAGCGGAGAAGCCGGCGTGATCGACATCTCCGGCTGAGGCCGCTCGTCGGCCGATCGCGAGACCCTTCCTTCCGGCGGGACACCCTCACGAACGAGCAAAGCTCGCGCACCTGCTCGCGGGGGACCGAGCGCCCCTGAAGGGTCGCTTGCGATTTTTGCTCACCCGCCGATCTTCGGCGACATCGCCAACCCGGCCGTGATTTGCGGTGTCTGGCTCGAGCCTGGTCCGACCCGCCGCGTCATATGGCGTGGGGAGTCCTGGCTCTGACCGAGGAAGCAAAAGGGCTTGCCGGTGAAGGCAGGCGGCCCCCTGGCCCTGGCCCCTTGTCGACGTCCACGTCCTTGCGGTTTTGCGGTTTTGCGGTTTCCGGACGCAGGAAAGCCCCGCCGGGAAGACCGGGCGGGGCTTTTGTGATGGTGTTATGGAGAAGA